>CAXXTY010000002.1:0-3968110 GCA_963662825.2 uncultured Draconibacterium sp. | reverse complement strand
ATAATCGATGTAACGTTAGTACCGACAGTTGATGCAGGTTTGGACAGTATCATCTGTTCAACGGAAAGCTATACATTGAAAGGCAGCAGCAACGTCACCGTAGTATGGACTACCAGCGGCACAGGAACCTTTGACGATTCCACGAAAGAAGATGCAGTATACACTCCAAGTCCGGCAGATATCGCCGACGGACAGGTACAGTTGACCCTGACCACTACAGCTACGGGCGATTGTGAAAACATCTCGGATGTAATGACGCTTACGATTTGGAGACAGGCGACAGTTTATGCAGGAGTTGATGCAGCGATTTGCGGCAATGGTACCTACCAGGTCCTTGATGCAGCGGCAACAGAGTATGCTTCTGTTGAGTGGACACTAATAGGAAGTTCGGCAGGAAGTCTGAGCGGAGCGAACACGTTAACCCCTGTTTATACGGCAGGAGATGAAGGGCGGGATACGTTGATACTGACGGTACAACCATTGAATGGAGTTTGTGAGGTGGTTGTTGATTCTATGATAATAGATGTAACGCTTGTTCCAACAGTTTCTGCCGGCGAAGATGCAGTGATTTGTTCAACCGAGACTTATACTTTAGATGGTTCGAGCAATGTGACAGGCATTTGGACCAGCAATGGAACGGGAACCTTTGGTAACGACAGTACGAACCTTAAGGCTACTTATACTCCGAGTGCAGCAGATATCGCCGACGGACAGGTACAGTTGACCCTGACCACTACAGCTACGGGCGATTGTGAAAACATCTCGGATGTAATGACGCTTACGATTTGGAGACAGGCGACAGTTTATGCAGGAGTTGATGCAGCGATTTGCGGCAATGGTACCTACCAGGTCCTTGATGCAGCGGCAACAGACTATGCTTCTGTTGAGTGGACACTAATAGGAAGTTCGGCAGGAAGTCTGAGCGGAGCGAATACGCTGACGCCGGTTTATACCGCAGGAGATGAAGGGCGGGATACATTGATACTGACGGTACAGCCGCTGAGCGGAGTTTGTGAATCAGTATCAGACACGATGATAATCGAAGTAACGCTTGTTCCAACAGTTTCTGCCGGCGAAGATGCAGTGATTTGTTCAACCGAGACTTATACTTTAGATGGTTCGAGCAATGTGACAGGCATTTGGACCAGCAATGGAACGGGAACCTTTGGTAACGACAGTACGAACCTTAAGGCTACTTATACTCCGAGTCCGGCAGATATCGCCGACGGACAGGTACAGTTGACCCTGACCACTACAGCTACGGGCGATTGTGAAAACATCTCGGATGTAATGACGCTTACGATTTGGAGACAGGCGACAGTTTATGCAGGAGTTGATGCAGCGATTTGCGGCAATGGTACCTACCAGGTCCTTGATGCAGCGGCAACAGAGTATGCTTCTGTTGAGTGGACACTAATAGGAAGTTCGGCAGGAAGTCTGAGCGGAGCGAATACGCTGACGCCGGTTTATACCGCAGGAGATGAAGGGCGGGATACATTGATACTGACGGTACAGCCGCTGAGCGGAGTTTGTGAATCAGTATCAGACACGATGATAATCGATGTAACGTTAGTACCGACAGTTGATGCAGGTTTGGACAGTATCATCTGTTCAACGGAAAGCTATACATTGAAAGGCAGCAGCAACGTCACCGTTGTATGGACTACCAGCGGCACAGGAACCTTTGACGATTCCACGAAAGAAGATGCAGTATACACGCCAAGTTCGGCAGATATCGCCGACGGACAGGTACAGTTGACCCTGACCACTACAGCTACGGGCGATTGTGAAAACATCTCGGATGTAATGACGCTTACGATTTGGAGACAGGCGACAGTTTATGCAGGAGTTGATGCAGCGATTTGCGGCAATGGTACCTACCAGGTCCTTGATGCAGCGGCAACAGAGTATGCTTCTGTTGAGTGGACACTAATAGGAAGTTCGGCAGGAAGTCTGAGCGGAGCGAATACGCTGACGCCGGTTTATACCGCAGGAGATGAAGGGCGGGATACATTGATACTGACGGTACAGCCGCTGAGCGGAGTTTGTGAATCAGTATCAGACACGATGATAATCGATGTAACGTTAGTACCGACAGTTGATGCAGGTTTGGACAGTATCATCTGTTCAACGGAAAGCTATACATTGAAAGGCAGCAGCAACGTCACCGTTGTATGGACTACCAGCGGCACAGGAACCTTTGACGATTCCACGAAAGAAGATGCAGTATACACGCCAAGTTCGGCAGATATCGCCGACGGACAGGTACAGTTGACCCTGACCACTACAGCTACGGGCGATTGTGAAAACATCTCGGATGTAATGACGCTTACGATTTGGAGACAGGCGACAGTTTATGCAGGAGTTGATGCAGCGATTTGCGGCAATGGTACCTACCAGGTCCTTGATGCAGCGGCAACAGAGTATGCTTCTGTTGAGTGGACACTAATAGGAAGTTCGGCAGGAAGTCTGAGCGGAGCGAATACGCTGACGCCGGTTTATACCGCAGGGGATGAAGGGCGGGATACATTGATACTGACGGTACAGCCGCTGAGCGGAGTTTGTGAATCAGTATCAGACACGATGATAATCGATGTAACGTTAGTACCGACAGTTGATGCAGGTTTGGACAGTATCATCTGTTCAACGGAAAGCTATACATTGAAAGGCAGCAGCAACGTCACCGTTGTATGGACTACCAGCGGCACAGGAACCTTTGGTAACGACAGTACGAACCTTAAGGCTACTTATACTCCGAGTGCAGCAGATATCGCCGACGGACAGGTACAGTTGACCCTGACCACTACAGCTACGGGCGATTGTGAAAACATCTCGGATGTAATGACGCTTACGATTTGGAGACAGGCGACAGTTTATGCAGGAGTTGATGCAGCGATTTGCGGCAATGGTACCTACCAGGTCGTTGATGCAGCGGCAACAGAGTATGCTTCTGTTGAGTGGACACTAATAGGAAGTTCGGCAGGAAGTCTGAGCGGAGCGAATACGCTGACGCCGGTTTATACGGCAGGAGATGAAGGGCGGGATACATTGATACTTACGGTACAGCCGCTGAGCGGAGTTTGTGAATCAGTATCAGACACGATGATAATCGATGTAACGTTAGTACCGACAGTTGATGCAGGTTTGGACAGTATCATCTGTTCAACGGAAAGCTATACATTGAAAGGCAGCAGCAACGTCACCGTAGTATGGACTACCAGCGGCACAGGAACCTTTGACGATTCCACGAAAGAAGATGCAGTATACACTCCAAGTCCGGCAGATATCGCCGACGGACAGGTACAGTTGACCCTGACCACTACAGCTACGGGCGATTGTGAAAACATCTCGGATGTAATGACGCTTACGATTTGGAGACAGGCGACAGTTTATGCAGGAGTTGATGCAGCGATTTGCGGCAATGGTACCTACCAGGTCCTTGATGCAGCGGCAACAGAGTATGCTTCTGTTGAGTGGACACTAATAGGAAGTTCGGCAGGAAGTCTGAGCGGAGCGAATACGCTGACGCCGGTTTATACCGCAGGAGATGAAGGGCGGGATACATTGATACTGACGGTACAACCATTGAATGGAGTTTGTGAGGTGGTTGTTGATTCTATGATAATAGATGTAACGCTTGTTCCAACAGTTTCTGCCGGCGAAGATGCAGTGATTTGTTCAACCGAGACTTATACTTTAGATGGTTCGAGCAATGTGACAGGCATTTGGACCAGCAATGGAACAGGAACCTTTGGTAACGACAGTACGAACCTTAAGGCTACTTATACTCCGAGTGCAGCAGATATCGCCGACGGACAGGTACAGTTGACCCTGACCACTACAGCTACGGGCGATTGTGAAAACATCTCGGATGTAATGACGCTTACGATTTGGAGACAGGCGACAGTTTATGCAGGAGTTGATGCAGCGATTTGCGGCAATGGTACCTACCAGGTCCTTGATGCAGCGGCAACAGAGTATGCTTCTGTTGAGTGGACACTAATAGGAAGTTCGGCAGGAAGTCTGAGCGGAGCGAATACGCTGACGCCGGTTTATACCGCAGGAGATGAAGGGCGGGATACATTGATACTGACGGTACAGCCGCTGAGCGGAGTTTGTGAATCAGTATCAGACACGATGATAATCGAAGTAACGCTTGTTCCAACAGTTTCTGCCGGCGAAGATGCAGTGATTTGTTCAACCGAGACTTATACTTTAGATGGTTCGAGCAATGTGACAGGCATTTGGACCAGCAATGGAACGGGAACCTTTGGTAACGACAGTACGAACCTTAAGGCTACTTATACTCCGAGTGCAGCAGATATCGCCGACGGACAGGTACAGTTGACCCTGACCACTACAGCTACGGGCGATTGTGAAAACATCTCGGATGTAATGACGCTTACGATTTGGAGACAGGCGACAGTTTATGCAGGAGTTGATGCAGCGATTTGCGGCAATGGTACCTACCAGGTCCTTGATGCAGCGGCAACAGAGTATGCTTCTGTTGAGTGGACACTAATAGGAAGTTCGGCAGGAAGTCTGAGCGGAGCGAATACGCTGACGCCGGTTTATACCGCAGGAGATGAAGGGCGGGATACATTGATACTGACGGTACAGCCGCTGAGCGGAGTTTGTGAATCAGTATCAGACACGATGATAATCGATGTAACGTTAGTACCGACAGTTGATGCAGGTTTGGACAGTATCATCTGTTCAACGGAAAGCTATACATTGAAAGGCAGCAGCAACGTCACCGTTGTATGGACTACCAGCGGCACAGGAACCTTTGACGATTCCACGAAAGAAGATGCAGTATACACGCCAAGTTCGGCAGATATCGCCGACGGACAGGTACAGTTGACCCTGACCACTACAGCTACGGGCGATTGTGAAAACATCTCGGATGTAATGACGCTTACGATTTGGAGACAGGCGACAGTTTATGCAGGAGTTGATGCAGCGATTTGCGGCAATGGTACCTACCAGGTCCTTGATGCAGCGGCAACAGAGTATGCTTCTGTTGAGTGGACACTAATAGGAAGTTCGGCAGGAAGTCTGAGCGGAGCGAACACGTTAACCCCTGTTTATACGGCAGGAGATGAAGGGCGGGATACGTTGATACTGACGGTACAACCATTGAATGGAGTTTGTGAGGTGGTTGTTGATTCTATGATAATCGATGTAACGCTTGTTCCAACAGTTTCTGCCGGCGAAGATGCAGTGATTTGTTCAACCGAGACTTATACTTTAGATGGTTCGAGCAATGTGACAGGCATTTGGACCAGCAATGGAACGGGAACCTTTGGTAACGACAGTACGAACCTTAAGGCTACTTATACTCCGAGTGCAGCAGATATCGCCGACGGACAGGTACAGTTGACCCTGACCACTACAGCTACGGGCGATTGTGAAAACATCTCGGATGTAATGACGCTTACGATTTGGAGACAGGCGACAGTTTATGCAGGAGTTGATGCAGCGATTTGCGGCAATGGTACCTACCAGGTCCTTGATGCAGCGGCAACAGAGTATGCTTCTGTTGAGTGGACACTAATAGGAAGTTCGGCAGGAAGTCTGAGCGGAGCGAACACGTTAACCCCTGTTTATACGGCAGGAGATGAAGGGCGGGATACGTTGATACTGACGGTACAACCATTGAATGGAGTTTGTGAGGTGGTTGTTGATTCTATGATAATAGATGTAACGCTTGTTCCAACAGTTTCTGCCGGCGAAGATGCAGTGATTTGTTCAACCGAGACTTATACTTTAGATGGTTCGAGCAATGTGACAGGCATTTGGACCAGCAATGGAACGGGAACCTTTGGTAACGACAGTACGAACCTTAAGGCTACTTATACTCCGAGTGCAGCAGATATCGCCGACGGACAGGTACAGTTGACCCTGACCACTACAGCTACGGGCGATTGTGAAAACATCTCGGATGTAATGACGCTTACGATTTGGAGACAGGCGACAGTTTATGCAGGAGTTGATGCAGCGATTTGCGGCAATGGTACCTACCAGGTCCTTGATGCAGCGGCAACAGAGTATGCTTCTGTTGAGTGGACACTAATAGGAAGTTCGGCAGGAAGTCTGAGCGGAGCGAATACGCTGACGCCGGTTTATACCGCAGGAGATGAAGGGCGGGATACATTGATACTGACGGTACAGCCGCTGAGCGGAGTTTGTGAATCAGTATCAGACACGATGATAATCGATGTAACGTTAGTACCGACAGTTGATGCAGGTTTGGACAGTATCATCTGTTCAACGGAAAGCTATACATTGAAAGGCAGCAGCAACATCAGCGTAGAATGGACAACATCAGGAACAGGAACATTTACACCAAACGCCACCACAGCGACAGCCGTTTACACTCCGAGTCCGGCAGATATCGCCGACGGACAGGTACAGTTGACCCTGACCACTACAGCTACGGGCGATTGTGAAAACATCTCGGATGTAATGACGCTTACGATTTGGAGACAGGCGACAGTTTATGCAGGAGTTGATGCAGCGATTTGCGGCAATGGTACCTACCAGGTCCTTGATGCAGCGGCAACAGAGTATGCTTCTGTTGAGTGGACACTAATAGGAAGTTCGGCAGGAAGTCTGAGCGGAGCGAATACGCTGACGCCGGTTTATACCGCAGGAGATGAAGGGCGGGATACATTGATACTGACGGTACAGCCGCTGAGCGGAGTTTGTGAATCAGTATCAGACACGATGATAATCGATGTAACGCTTGTTCCAACAGTTTCTGCCGGCGAAGATGCAGTGATTTGTTCAACCGAGACTTATACTTTAGATGGTTCGAGCAATGTGACAGGCATTTGGACCAGCAATGGAACGGGAACCTTTGGTAACGACAGTACGAACCTTAAGGCTACTTATACTCCGAGTGCAGCAGATATCGCCGACGGACAGGTACAGTTGACCCTGACCACTACAGCTACGGGCGATTGTGAAAACATCTCGGATGTAATGACGCTTACGATTTGGAGACAGGCGACAGTTTATGCAGGAGTTGATGCAGCGATTTGCGGCAATGGTACCTACCAGGTCCTTGATGCAGCGGCAACAGAGTATGCTTCTGTTGAGTGGACACTAATAGGAAGTTCGGCAGGAAGTCTGAGCGGAGCGAATACGCTGACGCCGGTTTATACCGCAGGGGATGAAGGGCGGGATACATTGATACTGACGGTACAGCCGCTGAGCGGAGTTTGTGAATCAGTATCAGACACGATGATAATCGATGTAACGCTTGTTCCAACAGTTTCTGCCGGCGAAGATGCAGTGATTTGTTCAACCGAGACTTATACTTTAGATGGTTCGAGCAATGTGACAGGCATTTGGACCAGCAATGGAACGGGAACCTTTGGTAACGACAGTACGAACCTTAAGGCTACTTATACTCCGAGTGCAGCAGATATCGCCGACGGACAGGTACAGTTGACCCTGACCACTACAGCTACGGGCGATTGTGAAAACATCTCGGATGTAATGACGCTTACGATTTGGAGACAGGCGACAGTTTATGCAGGAGTTGATGCAGCGATTTGCGGCAATGGTACCTACCAGGTCCTTGATGCAGCGGCAACAGAGTATGCTTCTGTTGAGTGGACACTAATAGGAAGTTCGGCAGGAAGTCTGAGCGGAGCGAATACGCTGACGCCGGTTTATACCGCAGGAGATGAAGGGCGGGATACATTGATACTGACGGTACAGCCGCTGAGCGGAGTTTGTGAATCAGTATCAGACACGATGATAATCGATGTAACGTTAGTACCGACAGTTGATGCAGGTTTGGACAGTATCATCTGTTCAACGGAAAGCTATACATTGAAAGGCAGCAGCAACATCAGCGTAGAATGGACAACATCAGGAACAGGAACATTTACACCAAACGCCACCACAGCGACAGCCGTTTACACTCCGAGTCCGGCAGATATCGCCGACGGACAGGTACAGTTGACCCTGACCACTACAGCTACGGGCGATTGTGAAAACATCTCGGATGTAATGACGCTTACGATTTGGAGACAGGCGACAGTTTATGCAGGAGTTGATGCAGCGATTTGCGGCAATGGTACCTACCAGGTCCTTGATGCAGCGGCAACAGAGTATGCTTCTGTTGAGTGGACACTAATAGGAAGTTCGGCAGGAAGTCTGAGCGGAGCGAATACGCTGACGCCGGTTTATACCGCAGGAGATGAAGGGCGGGATACATTGATACTGACGGTACAACCATTGAATGGAGTTTGTGAGGTGGTTGTTGATTCTATGATAATAGATGTAACGCTTGTTCCAACAGTTTCTGCCGGCGAAGATGCAGTGATTTGTTCAACCGAGACTTATACTTTAGATGGTTCGAGCAATGTGACAGGCATTTGGACCAGCAATGGAACGGGAACCTTTGGTAACGACAGTACGAACCTTAAGGCTACTTATACTCCGAGTCCGGCAGATATCGCCGACGGACAGGTACAGTTGACCCTGACCACTACAGCTACGGGCGATTGTGAAAACATCTCGGATGTAATGACGCTTACGATTTGGAGACAGGCGACAGTTTATGCAGGAGTTGATGCAGCGATTTGCGGCAATGGTACCTACCAGGTCCTTGATGCAGCGGCAACAGAGTATGCTTCTGTTGAGTGGACACTAATAGGAAGTTCGGCAGGAAGTCTGAGCGGAGCGAATACGCTGACGCCGGTTTATACGGCAGGAGATGAAGGGCGGGATACGTTGATACTGACGGTACAGCCGCTGAGCGGAGTTTGTGAGGTGGTTGTTGATTCTATGATAATAGATGTAACGCTTGTTCCAACAGTTTCTGCCGGCGAAGATGCAGTGATTTGTTCAACCGAGACTTATACTTTAGATGGTTCGAGCAATGTGACAGGCATTTGGACCAGCAATGGAACGGGAACCTTTGGTAACGACAGTACGAACCTTAAGGCTACTTATACTCCGAGTGCAGCAGATATCGCCGACGGACAGGTACAGTTGACCCTGACCACTACAGCTACGGGCGATTGTGAAAACATCTCGGATGTAATGACGCTTACGATTTGGAGACAGGCGACAGTTTATGCAGGAGTTGATGCAGCGATTTGCGGCAATGGTACCTACCAGGTCCTTGATGCAGCGGCAACAGAGTATGCTTCTGTTGAGTGGACACTAATAGGAAGTTCGGCAGGAAGTCTGAGCGGAGCGAACACGTTAACCCCTGTTTATACGGCAGGAGATGAAGGGCGGGATACGTTGATATTGACGGTACAACCATTGAATGGAGTTTGTGAATCAGTATCAGACACGATGATAATCGATGTAACGTTAATACCGACAGTTGATGCAGGTTTGGACAGTATCATCTGTTCAACGGAAAGCTATACATTGAAAGGCAGCAGCAACGTCACCGTTGTATGGACTACCAGCGGCACAGGAACCTTTGACGATTCCACGAAAGAAGATGCAGTATACACGCCAAGTTTGGCAGATATCGCCGACGGACAGGTACAATTGACCCTGACCACTACAGCTACGGGCGATTGTGAAAACATCTCGGATGTAATGACGCTTACGATTTGGAGACAGGCGACAGTTTATGCAGGAGTTGATGCAGCGATTTGCGGCAATGGTACCTACCAGGTCCTTGATGCAGCGGCAACAGACTATGCTTCTGTTGAGTGGACACTAATAGGAAGTTCGGCAGGAAGTCTGAGCGGAGCGAACACGTTAACCCCTGTTTATACGGCAGGAGATGAAGGGCGGGATACGTTGATACTGACGGTACAGCCGCTGAGCGGAGTTTGTGAGGTGGTTGTTGATTCTATGATAATAGATGTAACGCTTGTTCCAACAGTTTCTGCCGGCGAAGATGCAGTGATTTGTTCAACCGAGACTTATACTTTAGATGGTTCGAGCAATGTGACAGGCATTTGGACCAGCAATGGAACGGGAACCTTTGGTAACGACAGTACGAACCTTAAGGCTACTTATACTCCGAGTGCAGCAGATATCGCCGACGGACAGGTACAGTTGACCCTGACCACTACAGCTACGGGCGATTGTGAAAACATCTCGGATGTAATGACGCTTACGATTTGGAGACAGGCGACAGTTTATGCAGGAGTTGATGCAGCGATTTGCGGCAATGGTACCTACCAGGTCCTTGATGCAGCGGCAACAGAGTATGCTTCTGTTGAGTGGACACTAATAGGAAGTTCGGCAGGAAGTCTGAGCGGAGCGAACACGTTAACCCCTGTTTATACGGCAGGAGATGAAGGGCGGGATACGTTGATATTGACGGTACAACCATTGAATGGAGTTTGTGAATCAGTATCAGACACGATGATAATCGATGTAACGTTAATACCGACAGTTGATGCAGGTTTGGACAGTATCATCTGTTCAACGGAAAGCTATACATTGAAAGGCAGCAGCAACGTCACCGTTGTATGGACTACCAGCGGCACAGGAACCTTTGACGATTCCACGAAAGAAGATGCAGTATACACGCCAAGTTTGGCAGATATCGCCGACGGACAGGTACAGTTGACCCTGACCACTACCGCGACGGGCGATTGTGAAAACATCTCGGATGTAATGACGCTTACGATTTGGAGACAGGCGACAGTTTATGCAGGAGTTGATGCAGCGATTTGCGGCAATGGTACCTACCAGGTCCTTGATGCAGCGGCAACAGAGTATGCTTCTGTTGAGTGGACACTAATAGGAAGTTCGGCAGGAAGTCTGAGCGGAGCGAATACGCTGACGCCGGTTTATACCGCAGGAGATGAAGGGCGGGATACATTGATACTTACGGTACAGCCGCTGAGCGGAGTTTGTGAATCAGTATCAGACACGATGATAATCGATGTAACGTTAATACCGACAGTTGATGCAGGTTTGGACAGTATCATCTGTTCAACGGAAAGCTATACATTGAAAGGCAGCAGCAACGTCACCGTTGTATGGACTACCAGCGGCACAGGAACCTTTGACGATTCCACGAAAGAAGATGCAGTATACACGCCAAGTTTGGCAGATATCGCCGACGGACAGGTACAATTGACCCTGACCACTACAGCTACGGGCGATTGTGAAAACATCTCGGATGTAATGACGCTTACGATTTGGAGACAGGCGACAGTTTATGCAGGAGTTGATGCAGCGATTTGCGGCAATGGTACCTACCAGGTCCTTGATGCAGCGGCAACAGAGTATGCTTCTGTTGAGTGGACACTAATAGGAAGTTCGGCAGGAAGTCTGAGCGGAGCGAACACGTTAACCCCTGTTTATACCGCAGGAGATGAAGGGCGGGATACGTTGATACTGACGGTACAACCATTGAATGGAGTTTGTGAGGTGGTTGTTGATTCTATGATAATCGATGTAACGCTTGTTCCAACAGTTTCTGCCGGCGAAGATGCAGTGATTTGTTCAACCGAGACTTATACTTTAGATGGTTCGAGCAATGTGACAGGCATTTGGACCAGCAATGGAACGGGAACCTTTGGTAACGACAGTACGAACCTTAAGGCTACTTATACTCCGAGTGCAGCAGATATCGCCGACGGACAGGTACAGTTGACCCTGACCACTACAGCTACGGGCGATTGTGAAAACATCTCGGATGTAATGACGCTTACGATTTGGAGACAGGCGACAGTTTATGCAGGAGTTGATGCAGCGATTTGCGGCAATGGTACCTACCAGGTCGTTGATGCAGCGGCAACAGAGTATGCTTCTGTTGAGTGGACACTAATAGGAAGTTCGGCAGGAAGTCTGAGCGGAGCGAATACGCTGACGCCGGTTTATACGGCAGGAGATGAAGGGCGGGATACATTGATACTTACGGTACAGCCGCTGAGCGGAGTTTGTGAATCAGTATCAGACACGATGATAATCGATGTAACGTTAGTACCGACAGTTGATGCAGGTTTGGACAGTATCATCTGTTCAACGGAAAGCTATACATTGAAAGGCAGCAGCAACGTCACCGTAGTATGGACTACCAGCGGCACAGGAACCTTTGACGATTCCACGAAAGAAGATGCAGTATACACTCCAAGTCCGGCAGATATCGCCGACGGACAGGTACAGTTGACCCTGACCACTACAGCTACGGGCGATTGTGAAAACATCTCGGATGTAATGACGCTTACGATTTGGAGACAGGCGACAGTTTATGCAGGAGTTGATGCAGCGATTTGCGGCAATGGTACCTACCAGGTCCTTGATGCAGCGGCAACAGAGTATGCTTCTGTTGAGTGGACACTAATAGGAAGTTCGGCAGGAAGTCTGAGCGGAGCGAACACGTTAACCCCTGTTTATACGGCAGGAGATGAAGGGCGGGATACGTTGATACTGACGGTACAACCATTGAATGGAGTTTGTGAGGTGGTTGTTGATTCTATGATAATAGATGTAACGCTTGTTCCAACAGTTTCTGCCGGCGAAGATGCAGTGATTTGTTCAACCGAGACTTATACTTTAGATGGTTCGAGCAATGTGACAGGCATTTGGACCAGCAATGGAACGGGAACCTTTGGTAACGACAGTACGAACCTTAAGGCTACTTATACTCCGAGTGCAGCAGATATCGCCGACGGACAGGTACAGTTGACCCTGACCACTACAGCTACGGGCGATTGTGAAAACATCTCGGATGTAATGACGCTTACGATTTGGAGACAGGCGACAGTTTATGCAGGAGTTGATGCAGCGATTTGCGGCAATGGTACCTACCAGGTCCTTGATGCAGCGGCAACAGACTATGCTTCTGTTGAGTGGACACTAATAGGAAGTTCGGCAGGAAGTCTGAGCGGAGCGAATACGCTGACGCCGGTTTATACCGCAGGAGATGAAGGGCGGGATACATTGATACTGACGGTACAGCCGCTGAGCGGAGTTTGTGAATCAGTATCAGACACGATGATAATCGAAGTAACGCTTGTTCCAACAGTTTCTGCCGGCGAAGATGCAGTGATTTGTTCAACCGAGACTTATACTTTAGATGGTTCGAGCAATGTGACAGGCATTTGGACCAGCAATGGAACGGGAACCTTTGGTAACGACAGTACGAACCTTAAGGCTACTTATACTCCGAGTCCGGCAGATATCGCCGACGGACAGGTACAGTTGACCCTGACCACTACAGCTACGGGCGATTGTGAAAACATCTCGGATGTAATGACGCTTACGATTTGGAGACAGGCGACAGTTTATGCAGGAGTTGATGCAGCGATTTGCGGCAATGGTACCTACCAGGTCCTTGATGCAGCGGCAACAGAGTATGCTTCTGTTGAGTGGACACTAATAGGAAGTTCGGCAGGAAGTCTGAGCGGAGCGAATACGCTGACGCCGGTTTATACCGCAGGAGATGAAGGGCGGGATACATTGATACTGACGGTACAGCCGCTGAGCGGAGTTTGTGAATCAGTATCAGACACGATGATAATCGATGTAACGTTAGTACCGACAGTTGATGCAGGTTTGGACAGTATCATCTGTTCAACGGAAAGCTATACATTGAAAGGCAGCAGCAACGTCACCGTTGTATGGACTACCAGCGGCACAGGAACCTTTGACGATTCCACGAAAGAAGATGCAGTATACACGCCAAGTTCGGCAGATATCGCCGACGGACAGGTACAGTTGACCCTGACCACTACAGCTACGGGCGATTGTGAAAACATCTCGGATGTAATGACGCTTACGATTTGGAGACAGGCGACAGTTTATGCAGGAGTTGATGCAGCGATTTGCGGCAATGGTACCTACCAGGTCCTTGATGCAGCGGCAACAGAGTATGCTTCTGTTGAGTGGACACTAATAGGAAGTTCGGCAGGAAGTCTGAGCGGAGCGAATACGCTGACGCCGGTTTATACCGCAGGAGATGAAGGGCGGGATACATTGATACTGACGGTACAGCCGCTGAGCGGAGTTTGTGAATCAGTATCAGACACGATGATAATCGATGTAACGTTAGTACCGACAGTTGATGCAGGTTTGGACAGTATCATCTGTTCAACGGAAAGCTATACATTGAAAGGCAGCAGCAACGTCACCGTTGTATGGACTACCAGCGGCACAGGAACCTTTGACGATTCCACGAAAGAAGATGCAGTATACACGCCAAGTTCGGCAGATATCGCCGACGGACAGGTACAGTTGACCCTGACCACTACAGCTACGGGCGATTGTGAAAACATCTCGGATGTAATGACGCTTACGATTTGGAGACAGGCGACAGTTTATGCAGGAGTTGATGCAGCGATTTGCGGCAATGGTACCTACCAGGTCCTTGATGCAGCGGCAACAGAGTATGCTTCTGTTGAGTGGACACTAATAGGAAGTTCGGCAGGAAGTCTGAGCGGAGCGAATACGCTGACGCCGGTTTATACCGCAGGGGATGAAGGGCGGGATACATTGATACTGACGGTACAGCCGCTGAGCGGAGTTTGTGAATCAGTATCAGACACGATGATAATCGATGTAACGTTAGTACCGACAGTTGATGCAGGTTTGGACAGTATCATCTGTTCAACGGAAAGCTATACATTGAAAGGCAGCAGCAACGTCACCGTTGTATGGACTACCAGCGGCACAGGAACCTTTGGTAACGACAGTACGAACCTTAAGGCTACTTATACTCCGAGTGCAGCAGATATCGCCGACGGACAGGTACAGTTGACCCTGACCACTACAGCTACGGGCGATTGTGAAAACATCTCGGATGTAATGACGCTTACGATTTGGAGACAGGCGACAGTTTATGCAGGAGTTGATGCAGCGATTTGCGGCAATGGTACCTACCAGGTCCTTGATGCAGCGGCAACAGAGTATGCTTCTGTTGAGTGGACACTAATAGGAAGTTCGGCAGGAAGTCTGAGCGGAGCGAATACGCTGACGCCGGTTTATACCGCAGGAGATGAAGGGCGGGATACATTGATACTGACGGTACAGCCGCTGAGCGGAGTTTGTGAATCAGTATCAGACACGATGATAATCGATGTAACGTTAGTACCGACAGTTGATGCAGGTTTGGACAGTATCATCTGTTCAACGGAAAGCTATACATTGAAAGGCAGCAGCAACGTCACCGTAGTATGGACTACCAGCGGCACAGGAACCTTTGACGATTCCACGAAAGAAGATGCAGTATACACTCCAAGTCCGGCAGATATCGCCGACGGACAGGTACAGTTGACCCTGACCACTACAGCTACGGGCGATTGTGAAAACATCTCGGATGTAATGACGCTTACGATTTGGAGACAGGCGACAGTTTATGCAGGAGTTGATGCAGCGATTTGCGGCAATGGTACCTACCAGGTCCTTGATGCAGCGGCAACAGAGTATGCTTCTGTTGAGTGGACACTAATAGGAAGTTCGGCAGGAAGTCTGAGCGGAGCGAATACGCTGACGCCGGTTTATACCGCAGGAGATGAAGGGCGGGATACATTGATACTGACGGTACAACCATTGAATGGAGTTTGTGAGGTGGTTGTTGATTCTATGATAATAGATGTAACGCTTGTTCCAACAGTTTCTGCCGGCGAAGATGCAGTGATTTGTTCAACCGAGACTTATACTTTAGATGGTTCGAGCAATGTGACAGGCATTTGGACCAGCAATGGAACAGGAACCTTTGGTAACGACAGTACGAACCTTAAGGCTACTTATACTCCGAGTGCAGCAGATATCGCCGACGGACAGGTACAATTGACCCTGACCACTACAGCTACGGGCGATTGTGAAAACATCTCGGATGTAATGACGCTTACGATTTGGAGACAGGCGACAGTTTATGCAGGAGTTGATGCAGCGATTTGCGGCAATGGTACCTACCAGGTCCTTGATGCAGCGGCAACAGAGTATGCTTCTGTTGAGTGGACACTAATAGGAAGTTCGGCAGGAAGTCTGAGCGGAGCGAATACGCTGACGCCGGTTTATACCGCAGGAGATGAAGGGCGGGATACATTGATACTGACGGTACAGCCGCTGAGCGGAGTTTGTGAATCAGTATCAGACACGATGATAATCGAAGTAACGCTTGTTCCAACAGTTTCTGCCGGCGAAGATGCAGTGATTTGTTCAACCGAGACTTATACTTTAGATGGTTCGAGCAATGTGACAGGCATTTGGACCAGCAATGGAACGGGAACCTTTGGTAACGACAGTACGAACCTTAAGGCTACTTATACTCCGAGTGCAGCAGATATCGCCGACGGACAGGTACAGTTGACCCTGACCACTACAGCTACGGGCGATTGTGAAAACATCTCGGATGTAATGACGCTTACGATTTGGAGACAGGCGACAGTTTATGCAGGAGTTGATGCAGCGATTTGCGGCAATGGTACCTACCAGGTCCTTGATGCAGCGGCAACAGACTATGCTTCTGTTGAGTGGACACTAATAGGAAGTTCGGCAGGAAGTCTGAGCGGAGCGAATACGCTGACGCCGGTTTATACCGCAGGAGATGAAGGGCGGGATACATTGATACTGACGGTACAGCCGCTGAGCGGAGTTTGTGAATCAGTATCAGACACGATGATAATCGATGTAACGTTAGTACCGACAGTTGATGCAGGTTTGGACAGTATCATCTGTTCAACGGAAAGCTATACATTGAAAGGCAGCAGCAACGTCACCGTTGTATGGACTACCAGCGGCACAGGAACCTTTGACGATTCCACGAAAGAAGATGCAGTATACACGCCAAGTTCGGCAGATATCGCCGACGGACAGGTACAGTTGACCCTGACCACTACAGCTACGGGCGATTGTGAAAACATCTCGGATGTAATGACGCTTACGATTTGGAGACAGGCGACAGTTTATGCAGGAGTTGATGCAGCGATTTGCGGCAATGGTACCTACCAGGTCCTTGATGCAGCGGCAACAGAGTATGCTTCTGTTGAGTGGACACTAATAGGAAGTTCGGCAGGAAGTCTGAGCGGAGCGAACACGTTAACCCCTGTTTATACGGCAGGAGATGAAGGGCGGGATACGTTGATACTGACGGTACAACCATTGAATGGAGTTTGTGAGGTGGTTGTTGATTCTATGATAATCGATGTAACGCTTGTTCCAACAGTTTCTGCCGGCGAAGATGCAGTGATTTGTTCAACCGAGACTTATACTTTAGATGGTTCGAGCAATGTGACAGGCATTTGGACCAGCAATGGAACGGGAACCTTTGGTAACGACAGTACGAACCTTAAGGCTACTTATACTCCGAGTGCAGCAGATATCGCCGACGGACAGGTACAGTTGACCCTGACCACTACAGCTACGGGCGATTGTGAAAACATCTCGGATGTAATGACGCTTACGATTTGGAGACAGGCGACAGTTTATGCAGGAGTTGATGCAGCGATTTGCGGCAATGGTACCTACCAGGTCCTTGATGCAGCGGCAACAGAGTATGCTTCTGTTGAGTGGACACTAATAGGAAGTTCGGCAGGAAGTCTGAGCGGAGCGAACACGTTAACCCCTGTTTATACGGCAGGAGATGAAGGGCGGGATACGTTGATACTGACGGTACAACCATTGAATGGAGTTTGTGAGGTGGTTGTTGATTCTATGATAATCGATGTAACGCTTGTTCCAACAGTTTCTGCCGGCGAAGATGCAGTGATTTGTTCAACCGAGACTTATACTTTAGATGGTTCGAGCAATGTGACAGGCATTTGGACCAGCAATGGAACGGGAACCTTTGGTAACGACAGTACGAACCTTAAGGCTACTTATACTCCGAGTGCAGCAGATATCGCCGACGGACAGGTACAGTTGACCCTGACCACTACAGCTACGGGCGATTGTGAAAACATCTCGGATGTAATGACGCTTACGATTTGGAGACAGGCGACAGTTTATGCAGGAGTTGATGCAGCGATTTGCGGCAATGGTACCTACCAGGTCCTTGATGCAGCGGCAACAGAGTATGCTTCTGTTGAGTGGACACTAATAGGAAGTTCGGCAGGAAGTCTGAGCGGAGCGAATACGCTGACGCCGGTTTATACGGCAGGAGATGAAGGGCGGGATACATTGATACTTACGGTACAGCCGCTGAGCGGAGTTTGTGAATCAGTATCAGACACGATGATAATCGATGTAACGTTAGTACCGACAGTTGATGCAGGTTTGGACAGTATCATCTGTTCAACGGAAAGCTATACATTGAAAGGCAGCAGCAACATCAGCGTAGAATGGACAACATCAGGAACAGGAACATTTACACCAAACGCCACCACAGCGACAGCCGTTTACACTCCGAGTCCGGCAGATATCGCCGACGGACAGGTACAGTTGACCCTGACCACTACAGCTACGGGCGATTGTGAAAACATCTCGGATGTAATGACGCTTACGATTTGGAGACAGGCGACAGTTTATGCAGGAGTTGATGCAGCGATTTGCGGCAATGGTACCTACCAGGTCCTTGATGCAGCGGCAACAGAGTATGCTTCTGTTGAGTGGACACTAATAGGAAGTTCGGCAGGAAGTCTGAGCGGAGCGAATACGCTGACGCCGGTTTATACCGCAGGAGATGAAGGGCGGGATACATTGATACTGACGGTACAGCCGCTGAGCGGAGTTTGTGAATCAGTATCAGACACGATGATAATCGATGTAACGCTTGTTCCAACAGTTTCTGCCGGCGAAGATGCAGTGATTTGTTCAACCGAGACTTATACTTTAGATGGTTCGAGCAATGTGACAGGCATTTGGACCAGCAATGGAACGGGAACCTTTGGTAACGACAGTACGAACCTTAAGGCTACTTATACTCCGAGTGCAGCAGATATCGCCGACGGACAGGTACAGTTGACCCTGACCACTACAGCTACGGGCGATTGTGAAAACATCTCGGATGTAATGACGCTTACGATTTGGAGACAGGCGACAGTTTATGCAGGAGTTGATGCAGCGATTTGCGGCAATGGTACCTACCAGGTCCTTGATGCAGCGGCAACAGAGTATGCTTCTGTTGAGTGGACACTAATAGGAAGTTCGGCAGGAAGTCTGAGCGGAGCGAATACGCTGACGCCGGTTTATACCGCAGGGGATGAAGGGCGGGATACATTGATACTGACGGTACAGCCGCTGAGCGGAGTTTGTGAATCAGTATCAGACACGATGATAATCGATGTAACGCTTGTTCCAACAGTTTCTGCCGGCGAAGATGCAGTGATTTGTTCAACCGAGACTTATACTTTAGATGGTTCGAGCAATGTGACAGGCATTTGGACCAGCAATGGAACGGGAACCTTTGGTAACGACAGTACGAACCTTAAGGCTACTTATACTCCGAGTGCAGCAGATATCGCCGACGGACAGGTACAGTTGACCCTGACCACTACAGCTACGGGCGATTGTGAAAACATCTCGGATGTAATGACGCTTACGATTTGGAGACAGGCGACAGTTTATGCGGGAGTTGATGCAGCGATTTGCGGCAATGGTACCTACCAGGTCCTTGATGCAGCGGCAACAGACTATGCTTCTGTTGAGTGGACACTAATAGGAAGTTCCGCAGGAAGTCTGAGCGGAGCGAACACGTTAACCCCTGTTTATACCGCAGGAGATGAAGGGCGGGATACATTGATACTGACGGTACAACCATTGAATGGAGTTTGTGAATCAGTATCAGACACGATGATAATCGATGTAACGTTAGTACCGACAGTTGATGCAGGTTTGGACAGTATCATCTGTTCAACGGAAAGCTATACATTGAAAGGCAGCAGCAACGTCAGCGTTGTATGGACTACCAGCGGCACAGGAACCTTTGACGATTCCACGAAAGAAGATGCAGTATACACGCCAAGTGCAGCAGATATCGCCGACGGACAGGTACAGTTGACCCTGACCACTACAGCTACGGGCGATTGTGAAAACATCTCGGATGTAATGACGCTTACGATTTGGAGACAGGCGACAGTTTATGCAGGAGTTGATGCAGCGATTTGCGGCAATGGTACCTACCAGGTCCTTGATGCAGCGGCAACAGAGTATGCTTCTGTTGAGTGGACACTAATAGGAAGTTCGGCAGGAAGTCTGAGCGGAGCGAACACGTTAACCCCTGTTTATACCGCAGGTGATGAAGGGCGGGATACGTTGATACTGACGGTACAACCATTGAATGGAGTTTGTGAGGTGGTTGTTGATTCTATGATAATAGATGTAACGCTTGTTCCAACAGTTTCTGCCGGCGAAGATGCAGTGATTTGTTCAACCGAGACTTATACTTTAGATGGTTCGAGCAATGTGACAGGCATTTGGACCAGCAATGGAACGGGAACCTTTGGTAACGACAGTACGAACCTTAAGGCTACTTATACTCCGAGTGCAGCAGATATCGCCGACGGACAGGTACAGTTGACCCTGACCACTACAGCTACGGGCGATTGTGAAAACATCTCGGATGTAATGACGCTTACGATTTGGAGACAGGCGACAGTTTATGCAGGAGTTGATGCAGCGATTTGCGGCAATGGTACCTACCAGGTCCTTGATGCAGCGGCAACAGAGTATGCTTCTGTTGAGTGGACACTAATAGGAAGTTCGGCAGGAAGTCTGAGCGGAGCGAATACGCTGACGCCGGTTTATACCGCAGGAGATGAAGGGCGGGATACGTTGATATTGACGGTACAACCATTGAGCGGAGTTTGTGAATCAGTATCAGACACGATGATAATCGATGTAACGTTAGTACCGACAGTTGATGCAGGTTTGGACAGTATCATCTGTTCAACGGAAAGCTATACATTGAAAGGCAGCAGCAACGTCACCGTAGTATGGACAACATCAGGAACAGGAACATTTACACCAAACGCCACCACAGCGACAGCCGTTTACACGCCAAGTTCGGCAGATATCGCCGACGGACAGGTACAGTTGACCCTGACCACTACAGCTACGGGCGATTGTGAAAACATCTCGGATGTAATGACGCTTACGATTTGGAAAGCTCCAATTGCATATGCAGGGGCAGATGCCAATACAGGAGCAGGTCAATCGTACCAGGTGCTTGATGCTGAAGCATACAATTTCAGTAGCGTTCTGTGGAGCCACAACGGAACAGGTAGTTTAACCGGTCAAAACACTTTGAGCCCGATTTACACACCTGCTATCGATGAAATGGGAGAGATTGCTCTTGTATTAACGGTTAATCCTTTGGATCCTGCGTGCGATGCTGTTACCGATACAATGATTATTTCGATTGAAGAAGATCCTGAAATTGTTTTGGATAAACGTACAGTGTCGGTTGAACTTAATGACGATGGAAGTTCGGATATTACTTTTGAATTCAATATTGAAAACAGTGGTAATGTCGACTTACACAACTTAAGTTTAATAGACGATCTTAGCCAAACCTTCCCGGGATTATGTAATGTAACAGTATTAAGTCTGACATCAGATAACTTCAACGTAAATCTTCTTTTCGACGGTTTATCAGATACAGAAATTCTTGAACCCGGAAATACAATTAATACCGGAGAAAAGAAAGCTGTATTATTAACTGTGAAAATTGCGGATTGTGAGGAAACTCAAACTTCGTTTACCAATGAAGCTACAGTTTATGGTACTTCACCCGGAAATGAGGTTGTTTTTGATACGGATTATTCAAATATTTCTATCATTGAAAATCCGGTAATCGGAATTGCAAAACAATTGGTAAGCAGTACAAATAACGGTGATGATACGCATACGCTGGTATTTAATATCAGAGTTGAAAACTACGGTGATGTTGAAATTTCTGATCTGGTTGTAAAAGACAGTCTTGATGTTGCCTTTGGAACAGGTAATTATGAAGTTGAAAATATAACCAGCGAACAATTTGCAGTGAATACAAGCTATTCTGGTGGAGGTTCTGAAAATCTGCTGGCAGACAACAATGTATTGGCTCCTTCTGAAGCGGGTTCAATTACGCTTACTGTTAAAGTGTTAAGCTCTGGTGTATACAGTAATTCTGCAGAGGTTTACGGAATTTCACCAAGAGGAACTGAAGTTTCTGATTGGTCGGAAAACGGAAGTGATCCGGATCCGGATAACGATAATAATCCTGGCAACAACAACGAGCCTACTCCAATTAATCTTGAAGAATGTATTGTTGCAATTAATTGCGCTGTAACAGAACCAGTAACGCTTGAAAATACAACTGGCGTTTGCGGATATGTTGTTCAGGGCGACGAATATGATGCAACTACTTCGGGTAATTGTGATTTGGTTAGTTTAACACACGATTATGAAGGATGGGTATCGACGACTCTGTCCGGTGCAACATTACCACTCGGGTTAAATGAAATTACCTGGACAGCAGTTTTTGCTTCGGGAGAAATTTTAACTTGTACTGAAGAAATTACAGTTGTTGATAATGAAAATCCGGAATTTGTAAATTGTTCAGCTAATGATACCTTAACGGTTGCTACATACAGCGGAATTTGTGAAGGTGGGGCAGTATGGAGTATGCCTGTAGTTAGCGATAACTGTGGAAATGTTCAGGTAGTTCAAACTTCAGGTCCTGAAAGCGGGTCTGTGCTGGCAGTAGGATATTACAATATAGTTTACACTGCAACCGATGGCTCAGGAAATCAGGCAGAATGTGGTTTTGTACTGCATGTTACCGATTCTGAAGGTCCAATTATTGTTTGTCCATCCAATTGGTACCAAAAAACCGATGATGGTTTATGTACATGGACAGCGCCTGAAAATAGTCTTACTCCATCGTTGGCTATAAGTAATTGTCCGTTCGAAGTAACCTTCGAAATAAGCGGAGCAACCGAAACCACAGGTTATGACGATGCTTCAGGTACGACATTTAACCTGGGAACAAGTGTTGTAACTTATACTATTACAGAACCGGTAAGTAACCAAACCTGGACTTGCAGCTTCGATGTAATCGTTACCGATGGAGAAAGTCCTGAGATTATTTGTCCCGATCCAATTTCGGTTTCTACCGATAATGGTTCTTGTACAAGTGAAATAGAACTTGAACTTCCACAGGCGAATGATAATTGCAGCAGTACATTAACAATTTCTTACAGGGTTTACGAACCCGATAACGGAATTAAGGGACCGTTCACCAGCGATAATTTGAGCTATTCATTTAAAACCGGAATAAGCCAGGTTGAATGGTATGTAACTGATGTAGCTGGAAATATTCAAACCTGTACACAGGAAATATTTGTATACGAATCGCAGGCGCCAAATATTGTTTGTCCGGCTCAGGAAGAATATGTATTTAACAGTACTCCTGGTTTGTGTGGTTACCGTATTCCGGATACCAGCCTCGATGTTTCTGCAACCGATAATTGCGGAACGCCAACTATTTCACATAATTTTGGCGACTGGGCAATTCCTACTTCACTGGAAGGCGCGTTGTTCCCGGTTGGTTCAACAAAAGTAACCTGGACAGTCGCCGACGATGCAGGAAATACAGCCACATGCAGTTTTACAGTTACTGTTATCGACGAGGAAGAACCGTTGTTTGTGAATTGTCCTTCAGGTGTAACATTTACTGTTGGGTTGTTTGCAGGTGCTTGTGAGGGCGGTGCTATCTGGGGAATTCCGGTGGCGTTCGACGAATGTTCCGATGTACAGATAACTCAAACTGGTGGTCCTGCGCAAGGTGAAGTTTTGGGAGCCGGAACATACACCATTGAATACATGGCAACCGACGCTTCAGGAAATGCTTCAACCTGTAGTTTTACAGTAGTTGTAACCGATACTGAGGATCCTGTAATTGTTTGTCAACCCGATATTGTTAAGGCAAGCGATTTAGGTTCTTGTACATGGGAATCGCCGGCAAGCAGTTTGTCGCCAATGCTGGCCAACAGCAATTGTCCGGCTTCAATTTCCTGGAAAGTGACAAATCCAAATGGAACAGTTTCAACCGGTAGTGATGATGTAAGTGGTTACACATTCAGCCTTGGAACGAGCACTGTTCAGTATATAATTAAAGAATCAGCCAGCGGACAGGAATGGGAATGTGAATTTACAGTTACTGTGGTTGATGAAGAAAAACCGGTAATTGAATGTCAGCCGGGATTAACTGTACTTGCCCCTCCGGGCGAATGCGAAGCCGAAGTTAATCTGGTTGCTCCTGGGTTTACCGACAATTGTTCTTCAGCGCCGGGAAGCGTTACCTATACGGTTTATGCCCCGGATAATTCGATGAGCGAAGAAATCACTGCCGCCGAACCGGAATATACATTCATGGTTGGAATAAACCGGGTTGAATGGAAAGTTACCGATGCCGCCGGAAATTATTCAGTTTGCTGGCAAAGTGTTTGGATAAATGCTGACAGCGATACTTTGAAACCGAATGCAGGTCCGAACATTTCAATTTGTGAAAGTGATACTCTCTTTATTACAGAGGCTTTTGCACCCGATTTTGCAAACATTGAATGGACTACCAGTGGTACAGGTCATTTTGTTAATCCAAATGAAATGAACCCTGTTTATGTTCCAAGTCTCGCCGATATTTATGATGGATTTGTAATCCTCACAATTAATTCTTCTTCTTCGTGTGCGAGCGCTTCAGATAATATGGTATTGAACATTACAAAACCACCTGTTGTTATTGCCGGTAGCGATGCTGTAATTTGTCAGGACGATTACTTCCAGTTAAGCGGAAATATCGTTAATGCAGCTGCCTCGGTTCGTTGGGAAACCTCAGGAGACGGTACTTTCAACAATCCAAATATTTTCAACCCGGTTTATGTTCCGGGAGATGAGGATATAGAAAACGGCGAAGTAACGCTTATTTTCAGAGGAATGTCTTCGTCGACCTGCAACGATGCAGTTGATTCAATTACGCTTTACATCGAACGTCAGGCTGAAATTTATGCCGGCGCCGATGGTTGGGTGTGCGAAGGCGATGCTTATGAGATTCAGGATGCAACACTTGAAAACGGTGTAAATGTAACCTGGTCGACCAGCGGAACAGGTTTCTTCGAAAATAAATTCAACCTGAATACGGTTTACATGCCAAGCGAGGGTGATATCCTGAACGGTAGTGTTGTTCTTACAGTGACTCATACACCCGACGGGCCTTGCTCAATGGTTTCCGATGAAATGATTCTGAACATTTCGCGGCATCCTGAAATTGAGGCAGGTGCAATTATAAATGCTTGTTTTGGCGAAATAGTGTCGATAAATCAGGTGAATGCTGCCAATATTGGTTCAATACTATGGACAACCAGTGGCAATGGTGAAATGGAAGGCGCAAATTCGCTTACACCAAGGTACATTCCTGCGGCAGGTGAATCAGGGAATATTATATTCACTGTGGTTGCAGCGGGTCAGGATGCTTGTTCGGGCGATACTGTTATCGATGAGTTGGTTCTGAATATTTATGAAGAACTGCTGATTGATGCCGGTGAAGACGACACCATTTTCTACAACACGGCAGCAATGCTAGATGTAACGGTTGAAAATGGCTCAGGCTCATTCTTCTACTTGTGGAAACCGTCAGAATATGTTTTAGATGCAAATGCAAGTTACACGAATACAGTTGAATTAACTTCTTCTGTCGATTTCACTGTTCAGGTAAAAGATGCTTTAACAGGTTGTTTTGCCAGAGATACAATTCATGTCGAGGTGGAAGAGAATTCAGAACAGCTTGTCGAATTCTACAATGCATTCTCGCCAAACGGCGACGGTGTAAACGATGGATGGCACATTAAAGGAATTGAAAAATTCCCGGAAAACACAGTCGAAATTTTTAATCGCTGGGGCGATAAAATCAGGGAGTTCCAGAATTACGATAACGTTTCAACAATTTGGGACGGTACCAATGTTCGCGAACAACCTTTGCCCGACGGAACGTACTATTTTGTTGTTATTTTGAAAGATGTGAAAACATATACAGGGTGGGTACATATTCGGAATGAATAATATACCTGGCGATAAAACTCAGATTTTTAATAATGATTAAATTTAAAAAAATGAAAAGGATATTTCTGGTAATAATAGTATTCTTAAATCTTTCCGTAGCGGCCCAGCAAGATGCATTGTTTTCACAGTACATGTTTAATAAACTGTTGGTTAACCCGGCTTATGCAGGAAGCCGTGAGGTTTTCACTGTCGATTTGCTCGATCGTTACCAGTGGGTTGGGATTGAAGGCGCCCCACGGACAACATCTTTGGCTTTTCATACTTTGCTGAAACACAAAAATGTGGGGATTGGCGGTTTTGTTTACCAGGATAAACTGGGGCCAACAATTAGTCAGGGAGTAATGGGAACTTATGCGTTCCGGATTAGGACTGAAAACGGTTGGTTTTCATTTGGGGTTCAGGGCGGGATAAAATATTTCGATTTCGATTGGAATGCCATTAACACCGAATTTCCCGATTATATGTTCGACCCGCAGGATGTAAGGAAAATCGCCCCTGATGCAAACATCGGGATTTATTACCAGAGCAGCCGCTTTTTTGCCGGACTTTCATCGAAACAATTGCTCGAAAATGAATACGGTGTGTCTGAAGTGGATGGAAAAACTACGTTTTCAGTGCTTGCCAGGCATTTTTACGGAATGGCTGGCTGGGCTATTCCCATTAACGATAAAATGACATTCAGGCCTTCATTCATTGTGAAATACGTTAAAAATGCACCGGTCCAGCTCGACTTTAATGCCAGTTTTTTGTTCAATGATGTTTTCTGGCTGGGAGCTTCTTTCAGAACTGAAAAAGCAATAGTTTTTCTAACGGAATTTCAGATTACAAAAACAATTCGTTTGGGGTATTCCTTCGATTTGTATTTGAACGAACTTCAGCTGCACAACAAGGGTTCTCACGAATTCAGGCTTGGTTTCGACATTATTAGGAACAATGAAAGAATGAAAACTCCAAGGTATTTCTAACAGATTCAGATTTAAATAAATTGAAAAAATTAGTTATGAAAAAAGCATATAGTATTCTGTTGATTATCCTGTTTGTATTTAATTTTCAGGCTTTTTCGCAGATGAGAAAGGCGAACAAACATTACGAATTATTTCAGTATGCCGAAGCAATTCCTTATTATCTGAAGTGTGTCGAATCCAAAAAACCGGCTGAAAAAAACCTGGCGGTTCAGCGTTTGGCCGATTGTTACCGCCTGACCAGTAATTTTGCAGAAGCCAAAAACTGGTACGGGAAAACGGTTGAAATAGAGGGCGTTGATCCTGTAAATTATTTTTATTTAGGGCAAACACTCCGGAGTTTGGGTTTGTACGATAAAGCGGTCGAAGCTTTTAATACGTTTAATACTTTGCATCCCGATTCTTTAAACGGCGAACAGTATTACCGTTTTTGCATCGATATTCAGCCCTGGCTCAATTTACCGAACATGGCCGAAATAAAAAATGTGGAAGCTTTGAATACCGAATTTTCGGAATTTGGTCCGGCTTTTTACAAAAACGGGCTCGTTTTTACTTCCGACCGCCGGATAGATGCACTCGATAAAAGTGTTTACGGATGGACTAACTTTGGTTTTCTCGATTTGTATTTTTCTGAACCTGAATATGCCGACAGTTTTTGGGGGGCTATGAAAAAACCGTCGTCGATGTCGGGAAGGTTTAACCAGTTTTACCACGACGGCCCCGTGACTTTTAATTCCGATTTCAGCCACATTTTTATTACCCGGACCACTACTTCCGGTGCAAAAAAGGATTCAAAAAATATAAAAACATATTTGCTGAAGATTTTCTCCGCGAATATCGAGAAAAACGGAAATATTGGTCAGTACGCGGCTTTTCCGTTTAACAGCGATCAATATTCCCTGGCCCATCCAACACTTTCGAAAAACAACAATCAGATTATTTTTTCATCGGATATGCCGGGAGGTTTTGGAGGTTCTGATTTGTACATCAGCAGTTTTGTTAACGGAAACTGGACCAAACCGGTGAACCTGGGCGATAAAATAAATACTTCGGGAAACGAAGTGTTTCCTTACTGGGCCAGCGACACTGTTTTGTTTTTCTCGTCGACCGGACATTTGGGATACGGTGGGCTCGATATTTTTCAAACCGTATTTACAGGCGGCGCCTGGACAGAACCTGAGAATCTGAAACTTCCCGTCAACTCGTCGTACGACGATTTCGGAATTGTTTTAAACAACAATCTCGACGGGGGTTTTTTTAGCTCAAACAGACCTGAAGGAAAAGGCGCCGACGATATTTATGCTTTCAGGGACCTGAAACACAGCAACGAAAAAAGAACGGTGCCTGTGGTTACTGAAGTGTCGGGAAAAATTAAAATACGGGGTTATGTAAAACAACAGGGAGCTGAAACTGCACTCGAAGATGCAACCGTTTTTGTTCTCGAAACAGGAAAAACCGAAGTCACCATTTTAAAAACCGATAAAAACGGCGCTTTTGAAACAGTTGTCGATTACGATCAGCCTTTTATATTAAAAGCCATGAAAGACGGTTTTATTTATGATTGTAAGCTTTTCAGGTCGCCGACTGATACAGAAGTAAAAACATTCGATATTCCGCAGGATTTACTACTGGCAAAACTCGAAGTCGATCAGTTTTTTACGGTTCAAAACATTTACTACGATTTAGGAAAATGGAACATCAGGGAAGATGCTTATCAGGCGCTCGATAATCTGGTTCAAATTATGAAACAATACCCGATTAAGGCCGAATTATCGTCGCACACCGACTCACGGGCTTCGGCCGATTACAACATGGAACTATCACAAAAAAGGGCTGAATCGGCTGTCAGGTACATTATTTTACAGGGTGTCGATCCGGGAAGGATTACTGCCAAAGGTTACGGCGAAACAAAATTGGTAAATGGTTGTGCCGACGGAATTCCATGTACAGAAGAACAACACCAGGCCAACCGCCGGACAGAATTCAAAATAACCGAAGTGCAAAAACAGCTTATCGACAAAGAGCAGTTTAAACCCGGGGTATTCAAAAATGGCGATATAATTCAACTAAATATGCTGGAAATTGGTTTTTTTGATAACTGCTTGAGTTCTTCGGGGCGAGGGAATTAAATACGGTTAAAATTTTAATCGCATAAAAATACAAATATCAAAACGGGGTAATAATTTCGAATGGGGAAATTTTACTTGTAAAAGGGCAATGTTTTAGTTGCCCTTTTTTTTGTGAGATTTTATGAAGTTTTTTATCATCCTTTTGTACCTCCGGCAGCAAATAGAATTATCAATTGGATGATTTACGGTTAAATTCCTGATTAATTGTTTGAAAAGCGACCCATATGATTTACCTTTCAAGTGGAACCTTGGGGAAGAAGGTTTGTGTTGAATGTATTTTGAAAGAAGAAGTATTCTTAAAAGATTGTATCTTTTAACGAAGCTTTAGGTTAAGGGGATTGTTCAAACAAAAAAAAAATCAAAGTCTTTATGGATTATTCTGATAATTCCGTAGAAAAATTAAATGCAAGGCTTCAATCGGTACAAAAGGAGTTGGAGGCGCTAAAAATAAAACTTAAGGATGCAACGGTTGTAAAAGAAAAACTTGGTTTTGAATTGACCGAACGCAAAAAAGAGCTAAAATGCCACAATTTACTTTCGCAAATTTTTAGTTTATCAGGTTTGTCGCAAAAGCAGGTTTTTCATGAAATTTTAGATGCTATTCCTGCTTCCTGGCAATTTCCCGAAATAACACAGGTTTGCATTAAAATTAACGACGATATTTTTCAAACCCCGGGTTACCATACATCAGATAATGAATTGAGCGTCCCCATTTTGTCGGGCGAAACTCAAATAGGTGAAATTATTGTTGCTTATCCCGAACGAATTTCAAAAGAGGGCGAAAACCTTTTTCTCCCCGAGGAAAAAGATTTGTTAAATACCATTGCTGAACGAATCGGAAATTATTTGCAAAAATCGAAGATTGAGAAAATAGCCATTGAAAATGAATTGATGTACAAATCGTTTATCGATGCTTCTCCCGATTCAATGACCATAACCGATTTGGAAGGAAATATCTTGTTTACTTCTCCCCAGGTTAATTTAATTTTTGGGTATTCTGTTGAAACCAATTTTTTACACCGGAATATTTTTGAATTCATCGATGCAAAATATCATGAAAAAGCAAAAAATGCCATTCTCGAAATGTTTAACGGGATATTTACCGGAGCAGAAGAATACCTTGGGATTAAAAGTGATGGAAGTCGGTTTTTCATCGAAGTTAACGGCGACTTTATCAGGGATGCAGATGAAAATCCAACAAAAATAATTTTTGTTACCCGTGATATTTCGGAAAGAAAAAAAATGGAGAACACTTTGGTTGAGTCGGAACGCCGTTTAAAAACCATGATGGGCAACCTTCCCGGAATTGCCTATCGTTGTTTAAACGATAAAGACTGGACCATGCAGTTTATGAGCGAAAGGTGTAAAGAATTAACCGGATTCTCTTCAGATATATTTACAGGTAAAAACCAGAAACCATACAACGATATTATCCATCCCGACGACAGGAATTATGTTGCCGATAAAATTGAAGAAGGTGTCAGGCAAAATAAATCGTATGAATTGGAATACCGCATTATTTCCGCAACTGGCGAAACAAAATATGTTTGGGAAAAAGGACAGGGGATTCTTGAAAACGGAAAATTACTCTTTCTCGAAGGATTAATTATTGACATAACCCGGCGAAAAGAGTTAAATTTTCAACTGGAGCAAAACGAAAAAAAATACCGCTATCTTATTGAATCTATCAATGACGTTCTTTACGAAATAAAAGGCGACGGTACTTTTGTTTATGTAAACCCGGTTTGCGAGCGCATTTTTGGATATAAACCCGAAGAATTAGTGGGTACAAAGTTGTTGGATTATGTATGCCAGCCTGACTTACCTTTAATTTTAAAGGCATTTAAAAATCATTTAAATAAAAATTACTCGCATCTCGATTACAGAATTTATAACAAATCGGGGAAAATACGCTGGGTACGTTCTTCTACAACCCCTATTTTTGAAAACGGAAAATTAGTGGGTGGAACAGGTGTTTTAAGAGATATTACCGAAGTTAAATCTGCTGAATTGGAATTAAAGGGAAACAAAGAACGGTTTGAGCAAATTGCCGAACAAAGTCATACCGTAATCTGGGAAGTCGATAAAAATGGTTTGTTTACCTATGTAAGTCCTATGGCCGAAAAAGTTTTGGGGTATAAACCCAAAGAACTGGTCGGAAAAATTCATTATTATGATTTGCACCCCGAAAAAAACCGTGAGGATTTTATCAGGGTTACGCAGCAGGTTTTTGCCAAAAAACAGCATTTTAAAGATTTACCAAATCCGATTGTCACAAAAGGAGGTACTGTAATTATAGTTTCTACCAACGGAATTCCGATACTCGATGAAAACAACAATTTACTGGGCTACCGCGGCGCCGATAATGACATAAGCGAGAAATTAAAGGCTGAAGAAGAATTGAAACTGTTTAAACGAACCTCAGATATTGCCAATTATGGTTATGTCATAATCTCGGAAAAGCAGGAAATTATTTATGTGAACGAAGCTTTAGCTCGCATGTATGGCAGAAGTATAGATGAATTACTGGGGGAAAAGGATTATTATTTTTTCCACAACGATTCGCACAAAGAGGATTATGATAAAATGGTTGAAGAATTGTTCCGCGAAGGCAGTATTTCGGCAGCAGAATCAATCCATTTAAAAGCCGATGGTACCGAATTTCCGGTATTAATCAATGCCAGTTTAATTAAAGATGAAAACAATATACCCAAATACCTGGCTGCAACAATAACCGATATTTCTGATTTAAAAGAAGCCCAGGAAAAAGTAAAACGTAGTGAAGAAAAATACCGAGGTATTTTTGAAAATATTCAGGATACCTATTACGAAGCTACACTGGAAGGAATAATCACAGAAATAAGCCCGTCGATTGAAATAATTTCACACGGACAATACAAAAGAGAAGAATTGATTGGTGAATCGGTGGTTCAAATGTATGCCAATCCGGAAGAACGAGGTGTTTTTTACAATGTTATTCTGAAAAGCGGTAGGATTACCGATTTTGAAATTGCCTTGCTGAATCGCGACGGGAAAACAATTCCTGTGTCCATTACTGCCGCGCTTCAATTTGATGAAAAAGGCAATCCTGTAAAAATTATCGGAATAATCCGCGATATTACAGAACGCAAAAAAGCAAGTGAAGAATTGCGGCAAAGCGAAGAACGGTATAAATCGATATTCAACAAAAGCCAGTCGGTAATGTTAATTGTTGATCCTGAAACAGGAAAAATTACCGATGCCAATACCGCCGCTTGTAATTTTTACGGATGGCCACACGATGAACTTCTGAAAATGACGATTTGGCAAATTAATACGTTAAATAAAAACGAGGTAATTAAAAAGTTAAATGCCGCTGTAAACGAAGAGAATAAACATTTCTATTTTAAACACAAACTTTCAAACGGTGAAATCAGAGATGTTGAGATTTTCACTTCACCAATTGTTGTATCGGGAAAAGTGTTTAACTACGAAATAATTTACGATATAACCGACAGAAAAAAGGCAGAAGAAGCCCTGGTTCGAAGTGAGAAAAACCTGAACGAGGCGCAAAAAATTGCAGGTATGGGAAGCTGGGAGTTCGATTTGGAATCGAAAGCGTACCATTGGTCCGAGAATTTATACCGCGTAATGGGATTTGAACCCTATGAAATGGAATTTAATGAGGATGATATTTTAAAACTTGTATTTCCGGAGGACAGACATTATTTTGGTAAATTTTTACCTGAGATTCTAAAAACAAAAAAACAAATTGACTTTGAGTTCAGGATAAAAAAAGCCAATGAAAATTACATCTGGGTTCGGACTATTGTTTCTCCGGTGATTGTTAACAATACAATTGTTGGATTAAAAGGAATTAATATTGACATAACCGAACAGAAAAATGCAGACGAAGAAATAACAAACATTAACCACAGGTTGAAAGCCATTTTGGAAGCCTTGCCCGATTTGTTGTTTGTTATAAATTCAGATGGGAGATACCTCGATTTTATTGCCAAAAAGGATGTAGAACTGGCTATACCCCGCGAGCAAATTATTGGTTCGGGTATTACTGAAGTTTTCCCTGCCGCACAAGCTAAGCAGGTTATTGACAAAATAAAGGAATGCCTCAAAACAAAAGAACTGGTAATTCTCGATTATACGATTCAGATTAACGGGCAAAGTTTTTACTACGAAGCCCGTGTGACACCTTTTACCAACGATTCGGTAGTTGTTTTAACCCACGATATTACCGAAAAGAAACTGAACGATTTAACCATTGCCAAGTTGTCGATGGCCGTACAGCAAAGTACAGCAATTACAATAATTACCGGTTTAAACGGAGATATTGAATATGTAAACCCCGCATTTGAAAAGGTTACCGGTTACACTTCGGATGAAGTTTTAGGTAAAAATCCGCGTTTTCTTAAATCAGGGAAAACAGAAAAAGCGTTTTATAAAAAAATGTGGAATACCATTTTAGAAGGGAAAAACTGGCGCGGGGAATGGATGAACCGTAAAAAAGTGGGGAATTGTATTGGGAAGATGTTGCCATTTCTCCCATAAAAAACAAGGACGGCGAAATAATTAATTTTCTTGCTGTAAAACGCGACATTAGTGAGATGAAAAAAGCGCAGGCCGAGATTTTTGAATTAACCACCAGTCTTGAGCAGAAAGTAAAAGATCGTACCCACGAGTTGGCTAAAGCCAATAAATTGTTAATGAGCGAAATTAAGGAAAGGGAATTGGCACAGGCCGCGCTGGTGGCAAAAACAAAGGAATTGGAAAATTTCTTTAATGTTACCCCCGAGCTATTGGCAATTTTCGATCCGGCAGGGAATTTTATTAAAGCAAATCATGCGTGGAACGATATTTTATCGTATTCAGAAAAAGAGTTAAGTGTTTTAAAGATTACGGATTTAATTCATCCTGATGATGTAGAAGAGTACGGAAAAGAGGTTGAAGAAAAATTCAAAATGAAGAATTCTACCTGGAATGTAACTTCCAGGCTAAAAAACCATTTCGGAGAATATAAAATACTGGAATGGCATAATTATTTGTTTGATGGATTAATGTATTCTGCTGCAAGGGATATAACACAACAAAAGAAAGAGCTGGATTTTCAGCAAAAATTATTGCATTTGTCGTCGCAGTTAACCGGTATTCCAACGGCTCAGATTCAACCTTCAATAAAAGAAGCTTTACACCAAATCGGGGAATTTCTCTCGGCCGACCGGTCTTATATATTCGAGCTTGAAGATGAAAATGGAACGATGACAAATACGTACGAATGGTGCAATTCGGAAATAACAGCCGAAATAGATAATTTAAAAGAAATCCCGTACACGTTTTTTCCCAACTGGATGAAAACCCTTAAAACCGGTGAAAATATTGTAATTGCCGATGTAGCAGAATTGCCGAAAGAGTGGAAAGCCGAAAAAGATATACAGGAAGCCCAGCACATAAAATCGGTGTTAATTATCCCTCTTTTAAGCGAAAAACAACTGGTTGGTTTTGCCGGCCTCGATTATGTAAAAAACAAAAAGGAATTTTCAGATTCCGAGGTACAGAACCTGAAAATGTGGAGTGTAATGCTTACCGGTTTAATTAACAACCTAAGGATTGAACAGCTTTTGGAACAATCGCGGCAAAATTACATCACCTTTTTTAATACCATCGACGATTTCCTGTTTGTTCTCGATGAGGAAGGAAAAATTATTAATACAAACGAAACAGTTAACAACCGTCTTAAATATTCGTTTGATGAACTTCGGGGGAATTCTTTTTTTGCATATACGAGATACTGCCACTAATATATAAAATGCTATCTTATGGGAAACAGAAATGATATGAATATTATCAAATTTATTGAATCCTTTCCTGACGAAGAAAGTTGCAGGGAGCATTTTAAAGGAGTACGTGAGAAGCAAGGTGTTATTTGCAAAAGATGTGGGTGTACCAAACATTATTGGTTGAAAGCCAAATGGCAGTGGCAGTGTTCAGAATGCCGTTTCAGAACTGGTTTACGAAGCGGTACAATGATGGAAAATTACAAGCTTCCAATCCGCAAATGGTACCTTGGCATGGCATTTATGAGTTTTAGTAAGAAAGGTATCTCTGCGACAGAGTTGCAACGACAGCTGGGGCACAGCAGATATGAAACAATTTGGGTTATGATGCACAAGATACGCGAAGCTATGGGCAAGCGTGACAACATGTATGGATTGACCGGGATGGTGGAATTTGACGAGGCCTATTTTGAAACCGAAACCAGTGAGAAAGACAAGCAAGACTTGAAGCGAGGGAAAGGTAGTCAGCGCCAAATGAACGTTGCCGTTGCAGCAGAATCAACTCCACTGGAAGACCTTGAATCAGGGAAAAAAGGGAAACATTGCAGGTATTTTAAAATGAAAGTCCTTGATGGGCACACTTCAGATAAAGTCAATGAGTTTGTTGAGCAAAATATTGCTGAGGAAAGTATCGTTTTTAGCGATAAAAGTGTAAGCTACATTAATATTGCTGACTTTGTTGAAGTTCACATTACAGAGAAATCAACAAATGAGACAACCAAAACAACTTTACAATGGGTACACATAGCAATAAGCAATGCGAAACGTACTCTTTTGGGAATATATCATAAAATTAAAGGCAAATATTTACAGCTTTACCTTGACGAATTCTGTTATAAGCTGAATCGAAGATATTTTGGCGATAGGCTTTTCGACAGGCTAACCATTGCAGTGGCTTCGAATTACTGGCATGATAACGGATAAGCAATTCTTTTTTAATGGTTCGCCCGGAAGAGCGAAAAGAAGAAGCAAAAAAAATAATGCAACTAATGTTCGAAGGAAAAACCAGCGAATGTTCCATTCCGGTAATTACAAAAACCGGGGAGCAAATAATGGTGGAAACCAAAGTGAAACATGGTTTTTGGGACGGAAACCCTATTCTTTTTGCCGTAAGTAAAGATATCTCACAAATAAAATTATCGGAAGAAAAGTTCTCAAAAGCTTTTCATTCCAACATTGCTTTAATGGCAATTGCAACCGTAGAAGAAATTGAACTTATTGAAGTAAATTCAACGTTTTTAAAAGTGCTGGGTTATTCTCGGGAAGAGGTAATCGGAAAAACTATTCGCGAACTTGAATTTTTCAGCAATGCAAAACAAGGCAATTTATTAAGAACAAAACTTGACCTTCGTGAACCGGTAAAAGAGTTTGAAATTGAGATAAATACAAAACATGGTGAAAAAAGGATTGGCATTTTTTCAGCCGATTTTATTTTCATTGGGAACAATCAGCGGGTTCTGGCGTCGATGGTCGATATTACCGAGCGAAAACACATTGAAAATAAATTGGTAAAAGCTCAGCTTGAAGCAGAAAATGCCAACCGTGCAAAAAGTGAATTTCTTTCGCGCATGAGCCACGAGCTGCGCACACCTATGAACTCAATTCTTGGCTTTGCCCAATTGCTTAATATGGGTTCAAAAGATGAAAAACAAAAGAAAGGTATCAATCACATTCTGAAAAGCGGTAAACATTTGCTCGACCTTATAAACGAAGTGCTCGAAATATCGCGCATCGAGTCGGGAAAACTGTCATTATCGCTCGAACCGGTGAGAATTAACAACCTTTTTGTAGAAATAACCGAAATATTACAAAACTATGCCAGGGAAATGAATGTGACGCTGGTAATTTCAAAATTTAATCCCGATGTATATGTAAAGGCCGACAAGCAAAAACTAAAGCAGGTACTCATCAATCTTGTTAATAATGCTGTTAAATATAACCGTTCAGGAGGAATAGTAAATTTAAAAGTTGAGCATTCAAGCAAACCGGGTTCTGTGCCTAAAAAAGTAAAAATATTAATTAACGATACTGGCTATGGAATAAAAGAAGAGGATATTTTGAAGTTATTTAATCCGTTTGAAAGAATTGGTGCCGAAAAAACAAATATTGAAGGCTCAGGCCTTGGTTTGGCTGTTTCGAAAAAACTGACCGAGGCGATGGGGGGCGAAATTGGAATTGATAGTATTGAAGGGGCCGGAAGTACTTTCTGGATTGTATTTCAGGAAGCACAAGTTCAGGAAAAAGTAAAAACTGACAGAAAGCAAACTGAAGTTGTTTCGTATCGCGAAAACCAGATGTATGGTTTAATTTTATATGTTGAAGACAATGAATCGAACATTGAACTTATTGTGGAAGTTTTAGGCGATCAACGCCCGGGGATTGATTTGCATATTGATAAATTGGGAACTGATGCAATTTCGCTGGCAAAAGAGTTAAAACCAAATTTGATTTTACTCGACCTGAATCTTCCAACCATTCAGGGCGACGAAATATTGTTGCAAATAATGAGTGATGAGGATATAAAACACATTCCGGTGGTGATAATCAGCGCCGATGCTATGCCAAAACAAATCGATAAATTACTGAAACTGGGCGCCAGACATTACCTCACCAAACCACTCGATTTAAATTTCTTTATTGATATAGTTGATGCATATATTTTTTAGTAATTTAAAAAACTATGAACAGAGAATTCCTGAAAAAATCTAAAATACTTATCGTTGACGACAACGAGGCAAACATCGACGTTTTAAAAGGGTTACTGGAGTTTGAAGGTTACGAAAGCGTGATTTCAACAACCGATTCGCGAACGGTTGTTCAGCTTTGTTCCGGGAATAGCCCCGATTTAATATTGCTCGATTTAATGATGCCGTATTTAAACGGGTTCGAAATAATGGAACTGCTTTCTAAAAAACTCCCGAACGATTATTATTTGCCAATACTGGTATTAACCGCCGATGCTTCAGACGAAACCAAAAAGAAAGCGCTGGCCAACGGGGCAACCGATTTTCTGGCTAAACCTTTCGATTTGGTGGAAGTTGCTTTGCGTGTCGAAAATTTGTTGTACATCAGTTTTTTAAATAAACAACTGCTTAACCAAAATAACATTCTCGATGCCAAAGTTAAGGAAAGGACCAAAGAACTGGAGTTGCAAAATACTGAACTCAAATTAGCCTGGGAAAAAGCCGATGCCGGCGATAAATTAAAAACAGCTTTTATCAATAATATTTCGCACGAAATAAGAACACCGTTAAACGGAATTATCGGCTTTAGCCAGCTAATTACCGAATTGGAACTGTCGGAAAAAGAGCGGTTCGGATATTTGCAGTTTATTAACGAAAGTAGTGAAAGGCTTATAAATACTGTCACCAATTTTCTTGATATATCATTACTTACATCTGGTAATGTTGAGCTTAACCTGGGTGAAACCTCGCCCGATTCCATTCTGGGCGAAGTGTACGAAAAATTAGTTCCATTCAGTAATAAAAAAGGTATTGGTTTTGAAATGGAAATGGACCCGGAGGTGTTAACGCCAATTGTTACGGATGAGGTGCTGCTTTATAAAATAATATTCCAGATAGCTGAGAATGCCATAAAATTTACCAACACAGGTTCGGTTAAGTTGAGTTGCAAAAGAGAAAACAATTCTGTTGTTTATTTTATTCAAGATACGGGTGTTGGTATTGCAGATGAAAATAAAGATCAAATCTTTAATATCTTTTTTCAGGAACAAACTGGCCATACCCGAAATTTTGAAGGGAGTGGTTTAGGATTGTCAATAGCAAAAGGAATGATTGATTTGCTGGGAGGAAAAATAGGGTTCGAATCAGTTAAGGGGGAAGGTACAATGTTCTATGTTTCAGTTCCTTGTTCCGATGTAGAAGGGGAAAATAACTGCACCGAAGATAATTTACAGGATTTAAACAATAAAACCCGGCATAAAATACTGGTTGTGGAAGATGATGAAGTAAACTGCCATTATTTGAGGGTTTTACTTTCACCGGTAAATTTTGAACTGGTTTGGGCAACCAATGGTTTTGAAGCAGTTGAGCTGATTGAAAAAAATCCGGAAATCAAAATTGTATTAATGGATTTAAAACTTCCTCTTATGGACGGTTATGAAGCGACGCAAAAAATAAAAGCTATAAACAATAAACTACCTGTTATTGCTGTTACTGCTTATTCCGAGTCCGACGACCGAAAAAAAGCCGCAAAAGCCGGGTGCGACGAATTTGTTATTAAACCGATTCAAAAATCCGTTTTATTTGAAAAACTTCGCAAATATATTTCCTTTTAAAAGAAAATCTGAAATATTTGGTAAAGAAAAAAGGGCAGCCAACTGCTGCCCCAAAAAGATGTAATTTCTGATTAGCCAGAGACTAAAAACTCTGTCTCTGAATTTTACTACGGGTTTGTTTTATAGTCATCGTATTTTAAATAAGTTTGTTCTTTTTCGAAAAAAGGAGGTTAATAAAAATTACCGTCGATGCTGTGAAACCGGTTGTTGCCAGTATTAATGCTATGTATAATAAAGTTTCCATTTTGTAATTTTTTAATTGTTATTAATTTTTGTTTTACATATTGAATACATTTTTCTTTTTTGAAAAGAGTTCGTTGTATAAGATTACCATTGAGAGAACCAAGCCGGCAAATGCGGCGATAAATGCGATTGTTAATAAAGTTTCCATAATTACAGATATTAGTTTTTAACTATTTTTTGAGTGAATTTATTGGCATTTTCATCGATGGCCTGAACCATGTAAATTCCTGAATGCAGCTTTGTTAAGTCGATTTCTTTGTGTGTATTCCAGGCAATGTCGGCCCAAAGTTCTTTGTAAACAGTTTTTCCGCTTAAATCGTAAACAGCAACTTCAATTTGCGAAGGTGTCAACGAGTTTGAAAAATCGAATTTGAGAAAGTCAGGGCAAGGGTTTGGATAAACTTTAACTTCGTAATCCGGAGCGATTTCAGTGTTGGTCACTTCTTCCTTCGTCTGTATTTCAAGATTATCAATGGCCCAGCCCCAGCCGTTAACCGATTCATCGGAAGCAAGTCTGAAACGGACAAAAATTACATCGCCTTCTGCTAAGCCAGTGTTGTCGGTAAGGTTAATTTCGTGGTTAACATACATTTTTTCAGTGCCATTCGAAGTTGAACTGTTGTTTACAATGGAACTGTTAAATGTCGAATTCCATTCCTGGTTAATCTGCGAATCGTAACCGTCGATCAACGGAAGCCAGGTTAATCCGTTATCGAGGCTTGCTTCAACAATTACATAATCCCAGAACAATTCATTTTTATAGTTTAAATCTTCCAACCCGGGTTCAACAAGAACCACTTCGTCAAAAGAAAGTATCCCGTTGTTTTTTACAATAACCGGGTATTTTAACTGCGAAACCAGGTTTATTTTTTCGTCATCGTCGGTTGAAGTTGTATAAGGATGTACCGAGTGCAACGAAGCATTGGAAAATCCGGTTTCTTTTGAAACCTGAAAACCATTACAGTAGAAATCGTTTGTAGTTGAGTTAAAGTCGCTGGAATATTCTGAAACCGGGTTTTCTGCACGAAAAATATCGACACTGTAAAATCCGCTTTGTGGAGAATATGATTTGTTTTTTGAATTCGAAGCATCTTCAGCAATAATTCTGTATTCAAAGCTGTTTAAATTGTCTGTTCCGGCGAAACTTGCCAAAGCGCTGAATACAGAAGCAGAATCGTTGTTTAAAACCAGTGCATTTTGTAAAATACCGTTTATTTTGTATTCAACTTTAACTGATTTTACTCCCAGGTTATCATCTACCTTTGCACTAATAGGTAATTGTTGTAAATCTTCCGAAATTAACTGAACCGGAATATGTTTGATAACCGGGGCAGTGTAATCGGTACCGATTCTGAAACTTAATTTCTTTCCAGGAGCAAGCGAAGGATAACTGAACCGGCGTCCGTCGCTGGTGTTAAGGATAAAGTAATACTGGAAAATACCAATTTTATTTGAGGTTGCCAGTTGGCCGCTGAACAAATTTCCATTGGTTGTAACCAGCGAAGTTGTATCGCATGTTGTAAAATAATTGGATGAATAAACCAGTTTTGCCGATGTTATATCAATGGAATAGTCGGAGATTAAAGAAAAGCTCATCGGAACAGAATTACAAGCTGTTTCAAAATCTTTTACTTTGTTGTGGTTGAACAAAACTGAATTCCAGCCAATTTCATTTAAAATTGACAATACATTTTCACCCGGATTGTGAATGGCGTTTCCTTTCATCAGGCTGGGTGCCATTAACGAAGAGCTGTTCAGGTGATAAATACTTGAACCTTCTACCCAGCTACCCGGAGCATAAATCCAAACAGGAGCAGTGGCGTCTTTTAAATTCATCACCGGATTTTCAATTTTCAGTTTTTCCGATGTTAACTGTTCCGATAATGCTGATGATGGACTATTAAATAACGATTTGTCGGCAATTTGCTGATTTAAATGGTTCAGAATAAAATAATCGTAAATACTAGGCGTATTGCTTGAATTGTCGAAAAATCCTTCGTTGTTTTCTACTTCCAGAAATCCGGTGAATCCCAAACCATGAGCAATTTCGTGCAAAACAGCTGTAACAAAATCGTATTTGCCTGAAGTTGTTTTCCCGTCGGTACCGAAATACCACGATGTATTTTTATTAATGGTACAAATAATATCCGGATCGGAATCGTTTGTATTTTCACCCGACAGTTTTTCAACCAATGCAACCGGATAATAAGCATCGGCAACCTGGGCGCCTTCAAAGTTTTTATAGTAAGAAGCCGGTTTGCAGAATGCCAGTATATTACCGGCAAGGTCTTCCCAGCGTGCTGAAACATGAATTGTAACTTCCGAAGATATCAATGAGCCCCAAATGGAAATAGCTTCATTAAATGCCGTTTTTGCATTTTCCGGAAAATTTACAAATTCGACCTCGAAATTCGCTCTTTTTGCATTTCCCGATTTTAGCATTTCAGGACGTGGAATATAAGTTTGATTTACTCGTTGAGAAGCAATGTTGATTTGTTCTCTTTTTTCCTGAATGTAATCAGCTTTGTTCTGACCGTAAGAACTCATCCAGGTGAACGCCAATAACAAAATTACAACCTTTTTCATCTTTCTTAATTTTACAAAACCCTTGATGTAAAACTATCACACAATGAGGCACTTATGTCAATATTTATTGCTGATTAGATGAAGGGTTATACCTGAAATATTGTGGTCTTTTTTCTTGTTAGAGTGAATATTTTTCTTTTCTGTAAATCAGAAAATAATTCGTTAAGTAAGAATTTTCTCCCGTTTTTTATAGGCAAAATTGGAAAACAGTTGTTTTGCTGATAAAGTGTTTGAATTCAGTCAGATACATTTACGTTAGGGGGTTAGAATTGCTGATTGGTGTTCAGGAATATACTTACTTCCGTTTTTCAGAAAAATTAACGGGGCAAACGTCAGATTTTAATAATGGGAATAGAAAAAAGCAAAAAAAAGCAGGTTTATTTTTGTAAACCTGCTTTTGTGTATGTCTTGTTATTTGTTGTTATTTTTCGAGGAAAATGGTTTGTTCGCGGTTGGGGCCAACCGAAGCAATAGTTACCGGAATTCCCATTTCTTCTTCAATAAAATTGATGTAGTTGTTTAGTTCTTCCGGAAATTCATTTTGGTGTTTTATTTTTGTCAAATCGGTTTGCCAGCCAGGAAGTTCAACATAAATGGGTTTTACATCGTCGTCCAGTTCATACGGGAAATGGTCAATAACTTCGCCGTCTATTTCGTAACCAACACAAACGTTTATCGTTTCAAACTGGTCGAGAACATCTGCTTTCATCATAATCATTTCAGTAACGCCATTCAGCATAACCGAATATTTTAGAGCAACAAGATCGAGCCAGCCGCAACGCCTTGGCCTTCCTGTTGTAGAGCCGTATTCGTGTCCTGCTTCGCGCAGTTTGTCGCCGGTTTCGTTGTGTAATTCAGTAGGGAAGGGGCCCATTCCCACACGCGTGCAGTATGCTTTAAAAATACCGTAAACTTTACCAATCTTTTGAGGGGCTATTCCAAGTCCGGTACAGGCTCCTGCGCAAATGGTATTCGAACTTGTAACAAACGGGTACGACCCGAAATCGATATCGAGAAGCGTTCCCTGGGCGCCTTCGGCAAGCACCGATTTTTGCTCCGCTAACAGCTGATTAATCATGTGTTCGCTGTCGACTATTTCAAACGATTTAATTACCTGAATTCCTTCAAACCAATCTTTTTCACACTCGTCAAGAATTTTTTCATAATCGTATTTAAAAAACTCTTTAAGCATTATTTTATGGTTTTCAATCCGGGTTGTATATTTTTCATCAAAGTCATGAATCAAATCGCCAACACGAAGTCCTTCACGACCAATTTTATCCTTGTATGTCGGTCCGATTCCTTTTAATGTGGAACCGATTTTTGTTTTTCCCTTTTTTTCTTCCGAAGCTGCATCTAGTAGTCGGTGTGTTGGTAAAATCAGATGTGCTTTTTTCGATATGTAGAGGTTTTTGGAAATATCAATCCCAATTTTACTCAGCGATTCAATTTCCTTTTTAAATACTATTGGATCGATTACTACTCCGTTACCAATAATATTGATTTTGTTTTCGCGGAAAATGCCTGAAGGAATGGTATGTAAAACATGTTTAATGTTGTTGAATTCGAGTGTGTGCCCTGCATTCGGGCCACCCTGGAAACGTGAAATTACATCGTATTCAGGCGTTAAAACGTCAACAATTTTCCCTTTACCTTCGTCGCCCCATTGGAGGCCAAGCAATACATCTACTTTCATTAGAGATTTGATTTTATTTTACATACAAAACCGTGAAAACTCAATCTACCAGGATTAAATTTTCACGGCTTCTATTTAAGCACTTAAAAGTACAAATATTTTTAATTCCAGAAATAAAAAATCCTCTTGGTAGAGAGGATTTTATAAATATTAAATGTTATAATCGGCTTACTTTATGTTTTCCCCGTAAATATAAAGAGTGTGGTGCGACAGTTTAAAATTGTTTTTCAAACACGCATCTTCAATAATTTCCCTGATTCTCTGGTCATAAAATTCGGTGACTTTTCCATTGGTCATATCAATTAAATGGTCATGCTGCATGGTTGCAAATGCCTTTTCGAACTGCGCTATATTTTTCCCAAACTGGTGTTTAACCACAAGTTTACAATCGAGTAGTAAATCAATGGTGTTGTACAAAGTTGCACGGCTAACCCTGTAATTTTTATTTTTCATTGAAATGTACAACGACTCAATGTCGAAATGTCCTTCCCTTGAATAAATTTCTTCAAGAATTGCAAACCTTTCAGGAGTTTTTCTATGCCCGTTTTTTTCCAGGTACTCGGTAAACATATTCCTGACAGTATCCTTGGTTTTCTGGCTATTCATAATTAAACCAATTTTAAATAGGCCTCAAAAATAAAATATTTTTTTTGATTTTTACGATGCTTTTAAATTAATCGTAAAGATTTTCTACGCGTGAAACATTATCAATGCCTTTAATTTTCTGAAGTTGGGTTATCAGATTTGTAAGGTCGTCGGCATTATGAATATAGAGAAAAAGGTCTCCTTCAAAAATTCCTTCAGTGGTGTCGAATTTAACAGAACGCATGTTAATATTGTTTTCTTTCGAAATTACATTGGTTACTTCGTTTACAATACCAACCCTATCGAAACCTGTAAGTTGAAGTCGTGTCAGATACGATTGTTTTTTAAATTTTGTCCACTCGGCGGTTATTATTCTTTCACCTTTGCTTGAAAGGAATTTTTCTATTTCCTTGCACCCGATTTTATGAATAATTACATGGTCGTCGGTACTTAAATAACCGATTACTTTTTCACCGGGAATCGGATTGCAGCATTTTGCCAGCGAGAAAGTTATATTGTCCTGGGCTTCTTTTAAAAGAAATGGTTTTCGTTTGTCAATTTTATTGGAGTTGTTTTCCATTTCAACCTCAATATCCTCTTCAACCTCTTCTTCTTTTTTCTTTCTGCTGAAAGTGATATTCCAGTATTTTACCAGTTTATTTTCCGATTTTTTACCGAGGATGGAAGGCAGTTCCTCCAATTCCAGAAAACCCATTCCAACTTCGGAATACAACTGATCTTTGTTGTTGAGGTTGTAGTGTGCTATTATTTTTTTGAGGTTGTTGGCCGTTAACGCAGCATTTTCATTTTTAATGGCTTCTTCAACCATTTCCTTGCCTTTTTCAATGTGCCTTTTCTTTTCAAGTTTGAAGGCGTCTTTTATTTTTGCCCTTGCTTTTGCCGAAGTAGTAAATTTTAGCCAATCCAGTTTTGGGGTCTGGTTCTCGGATGTTAAAATTTCAATCTGGTCGCCGTTTTCGAGTACATGATTCACAGGAACCAACTTCAGGTTGATTTTTGCCCCAATGCATTTGTTCCCCAAATCGGTATGAATTTCATAGGCAAAATCTATGACTGTTGATCCTTTGGGAACGGCAATCATGTCGCCTTTGGGTGTAAATACATTTATTTCGTTGGCATAAAGATTTAGTTTGAAATCGTCGAGAAATTCAAAAGCATCCGATTCCGGGTTCTGCAAATGATCACGAATTTTTTCAATCCATGTTTCCAGTTCTGTTTCGTATGTACTTATATCTTTATAACGGTAGTGAGCGGCAAAACCACGTTCTGCAATTTCGTCCATCCGTTCGGTACGAATCTGAACTTCAACCCATTTTCCCTGCGGCCCCATTACAGTTACATGCAGCGATTCGTAACCGTTAACTTTTGGAATGGTAATCCAGTCGCGAATCCGGTCGGGTTTGGGTTTATAAACGTCGGTAACAATAGAAAGTACGTCGAAACATTGTCTTTTTTCCGAAATACCGGGTTTTGCTTTTATCACAATTCGAATGGCAAGCAAGTCGTAAACCTCATTAAAAGAAATGCCTTTGTTTTGCATTTTCTGCCAAATGGAATACGTGGATTTCAGCCGGTGCGAAACCGTACTTTCTATGTTCTCTTCGTCGAGCTTTTCCTTGATTGGAGCGATAAATTCATTGATCAGGTAGTTTCTTTTTTCTTCCTGATTGTGAAGCATGTATAAAATCTGGTTGTACTCGTCGGGGTGTTTGTATTTAAAACTGAGTTCTTCGAGTTCGTTTTTTATGGCATACAAACCAAGACGATGTGCCAGCGGGACATATAAAAAGAGCGTTTCCCCGGCGATTTTGATTTTTTTGTGTGGCATCATCGAGTCGAGGGTTTGCATGTTGTGCAAACGGTCGGCGAGCTTAATCAGAATAACCCTTACATCGTCGGAAAGGGTCATCAGCATTTTTTTCAAAGTAAGTGCCTGCCGCGAATCAAAATCTCCAGAAAGTTTGGTCAGCCCGTCAACAATCCGGGCTACTTTTTCACCAAACATATTTTCAATGTCGGTAACCGAATATTCAGTATCTTCAACTACATCGTGTAACAGTGCGGCAACAATCGAAGTGGCGCCCAACCCTAAATCTTTGGCAACAATTTTGGCAACGGCAATCGGATGAATTATATAAGGTTCTCCCGACTTTCGTTTTATCCCTTCGTGGGCAGCATTGGCAAAACGAAAAGCCTTCTCGATACGAGCCAGCCGTTCTTCATCAAATTTATCCTGAATTACTTTCAGAAAGTCCTGGTAACGGTCTTCAATATGCCTTATTTCTGCCTGTGTGAAATGTTGCACGACGATTGAATTTTTATTGCTTTATTCCGAAAACTGCCTCTCTTATAAAAGATCCTGAATATATAAATTCTTTCCGATTCCAGCATTTTCACCGGCTAAAATATCTCTTTTTTTATCTCCAATCAACATTGAATTAACAGGCGAGATATTAAATTCTTTAATAGCTTGTAAAATTAACCCGGGTTTCGGTTTGCGGCATTCGCATTCGTCCGTAAAATCGGGATGATGCGGACAATGATATACTTTGGTAATCTCAATTCCCTTTTCTCTGAACTTGTTTAACATCCAGTCAGTTAGTGTTTTATAGTCATTTTCTGAATAAAAACCACGGGCAATCCCCGACTGGTTGGTAACAATAAAAATAAGGTAACCCTGGTTTTGGTAGCTGCGGATAAGATCAAAAATTCCGGGCTGAAATTCAAAATCTTCAACCCGGTAGATGTAATTTTTATCCTTATTTATTGTTCCGTCGCGATCGAGAAAAAGTGCTTTTTGTTTACTTTTTTGCATCGTGTTCAAAAAGAGCTTTTTCAACCATTTCGCAAATGATGTGGCCAATAATCAGGTGCATTTCCTGAATTCGCGGGACTACAGTCGACGGTACATTAATTAAATGGTCGGAAACCAGTTTTAGTTTTCCTCCGCTTTTTCCTGTAAAACCAACAGTTGTAATTCCGTTTTCACGTGCGGCATTAAAAGCCTGGATTATGTTTTCCGAATTTCCTGAAGTGGTTAAACCAATAAGAATATCTCCTTGTTTACCTGCACCTGCAACATAGCGTGAATAAATTTTATCGAAAGAATAATCGTTGGCAACAGCCGTAATGTACGATGAGTTTACATGCAGCGCTTCTGCAGGCAACGGATAACGGTCGAGATAGAATTTCCCCGAAAGTTCGGCTGCCAAATGCTGAGCATCGGCAGAACTTCCCCCATTACCACAAAACATCACTTTATTTCCCTTGTTAAAGCAATCTGTCATTTCAGAAATTACTTTATCCATGGTTAATAATAAATCGGTATCTTCTATAATCGAATTTATTATTTCACCGGCTTCCATTAATCCATTCTGCAGTTGTTTCATAGGTATAATTTTTATCGATAGTTAAATTGTAATATAAAAATCAGCAATTTCAACTGAAGATCAAATGTTGTTAGATATAAAAATTTTTTTCGCCACATGTTTATCGATAGGGAATGTTAGCATGTTTTTCTGTAACTTTTCGATTTCCACCCACCGAAAACTCTGGTTTCCGTTTTCCATTTTTTCAAAATCGAAAGGTTTCCTTGATATTTTGAATTTTACAGGTTCTTCAAGTTCGGCCAGGTAGTAGATGCTGATTAGTTGGTGAGCTTCGTAAAACAGTGCTTTCTGGAAAAAATCGGTGGTGTAAAAATGGCTGATATTTTTTAGTTCCTGTCCGTTGCATTCTTCCCTGAATTCGCGTTTCAGGCAATCAATGGTGCCTTCGCCAAATTCTAAACCACCTCCCGGGAATTTGGTCATTTTTGTATTCAGTTGAAATTCGTCGGTTACAAGCACTTGTTTTTTGTCGTTCACAATTATTCCGTAAACCCGGATTACGAAATTTTTGACATGTTTCATTTCTCTGAGATTTGATGTTCAACAAATGCAATTATTTCTTCCACCTGGTCGGGATCAAACCAGTTTACCGTTTCATCTTTTCTGAACCAGGTAAGTTGTTTGCGTGCATACCTGCGCGAATTTCGTTTAATGAGTTCAATAGCTTCTTCCCGCGAAATTTCACCATCGAAATAATTGAACCACTCACGGTAGCCGACAGTGTTTAAAGCTGTCAAATATTTATATGGATAAACATTCCGGGCTTCTTTTTCCAGACCGTCTTTTACCATTTTATCGACACGCCGGTTAATGCGGTCGTGCAATTCGGCTCGATCGGTGTTCAGTGCAATTTTAATAATTTCAAAAGGCCTTTTTTTGTTCGGATTCGAGCGAAACGAGGTAAATGTTTTTCCGGTCATCAAACAAATTTCCAGGGCGTGAATAATTCTGGCCTGATTTTTCAAATCAACAATTTGGTAGTATTCCGGATCCAGCTTTTTTAACTGTGTCCGCAGGCTTTCAATTCCTTCGGTTTCAAGCCGGCTTTTTAATTCAGCGCGAATTTCGGGATCGGCGTCGGGCATAGTATCAATTCCTTTACAAATGGCATCGATGTACAACATTGAACCGCCGGCCAAAACTACAGTGTTGTATTTCTGAAAAAGAATTTCAAGCAGTTCCAGCGCTTCATTTTCGTACCTGCTGGCATTGTAATTATTGTGAATGGAATGTGAATGAATAAAATGGTGTTTTACCTGTTCCAGTTCTTCTTTGGCTGGAATAGCTGTTCCGATGGTAAGTTCTTTAAAAATTTGCCTTGAATCGGAAGATACAATTTCAGTTTTAAAATGTTTTGCAAGTTTTATGGCAACCGAAGTTTTGCCAACTCCGGTGGGACCGGCTATAACTATTAATGTTTTTGACATGTAAGTTCTCTTCAGAACACAAATAAAAGACAAAAAAAAGACTGTTCAAAATGAATTGAACAGTCTGAAAGTTTTTTAATGAAGTGGATTTTAATCCATGTCAATGGAACTAAAAGTCATCCATTTCTCCGAAGATTTCGTTGTAATCTTCCAATTCACCAAAATCCATAAAAACTTCTTCTTCCTGAAGGACAGAAGTTTCAACGTCGCTTGATTCATCAAGAATTTGAACAGGAGTTCTACCTTGTTTTAGGGTGACTAATGGTTCATGCAGATTTTGTTCCATAATTATTCCAGTTAATTCTATATAAAATGATCTGTCGTTAATAAAATCAAATGTATAAAGTAACTTTTGCCCGGGAGTGTTTAGCAAATCATTCAGTTTTGTTTTTCGCATGTTAAAACTGGTGCCGGTATTTATTCCGGTATCAATCAGCGAGATTTCTTTCAACTTTTTCAAGCAGGTATCCGAAATAACAAAAAACGAAGCCAACTGATGCGATTCGTAATCGAGGCTTTTTTGAATGATGGAATGGAAATGATAAAAGGTATGTTTGTCACCTAAACTTACTTCGAGAAGAAAGTTGTTGGTTTCCTGTGAATGTATTTTAAAGTGATAAATCATAACCTTAAAAAACAATTGAACTCAAATTTATAAATGAATTTTTGCAAATTACAATACCTTGTTAATGCATTCGTTCGATAAAATTTATAAAAGGGCATCAAAAGAATTTCGGAAGTTTTTGTATTATTCTGTTAAAAAACTTGATTTAGAACATATTTGAGTAAAAACAAGTTGATAGAAATCCTGAAAATTATCATTGATTTTCCTTCTTTTAAAAAATGTTAAAAAAAATTAAGCAGGGAAAATTCTCGAACAATCATCTCATATGTTCGTCGAATCGGTGTAAATAAATCAAATTTAGGGTGAATTGTAATTTCACACGTACTTTTTGAACTAATAACACCGGGTGTCAGATTGGTAATTTTATTAAATTGCCCTATTATTTATATTATGCGTCAGACTACACTTTTTGCTGAAAATATCCGAATTGCCTTAAATTCGATTAGAGTAAATCTATTACGGACGGTGTTAACTGTTTTAATTATTGCCGTTGGAATAACCGCGCTGGTTGGTATTTTAACAGCTATCGAATCGATTAAAAGTTCTATTACAAAAGAATTTACATTTATGGGTGCCAATACTTTTACCATTTCCAGTCGTGGAATGCGTGTACAAGTAGGAAACAAGCGGTACCGTTCGCGCAATTATGAATACATTTCATATTATCAGGCAAAAGAATTTAAAGAGAGTTTTGATTTTCCCGCCATTGTTTCTGTTTCGGTATCTGCTACTTCAACGGCAACTCTAAAATACGGTTCAGAAAAAACAAATCCCAATGTTTCGGTGCGCGGTATCGACGAAAATTATCTTGAAACCTCGGGTTATGAAGTTGAACAGGGCAGGGGATTTTCGATTCAGGATATTGAAAACGGCAGAAATGTAACTTTGATAGGAAGTGATTTGGTTAACCGTTTATTCGATAAAGATGAAAACCCGATTGAAAAAGTAATAAGTGTCGGAAGCGGCAAATACAGGGTAGTAGGAGTTTTAAAATCGAAAGGCAGCGGATTTGGCGGCGGTGGCGATTTAATTTGTTTTATTCCTTATACCAACACGCGCACTTATTTCTCGCGCCCAAATATGAATTTCAATGTACAGGTAAAAGTAACCCGGCCTGAGTTAATTGATGCTGCTACAGGGCAGGCCGAAGCAACTTTCAGGGTTGTACGCAGTTTGTCGCCTCTCGATGAAAGTGATTTTAATATAGAAAAGAGCGACAACCTGGTTAATATTCTTATGGAAAATGTGAAGAATATAACTTTTGTAGCTACAATAATCGGTTTAATTACTTTGTTGGGAGCAGCCGTTGGATTGATGAATATAATGCTTGTTTCCGTAACTGAACGCACACGGGAAATTGGAGTCAGAAAAGCTATCGGGGCAAAAGGCCGGACAGTGAAACAGCAATTTTTGGTGGAAGCAATAGTTATTGGTCAGATTGGCGGTTTCCTCGGTATTATTATAGGTATAATTATGGGGAATATGGTTTCGGCTTTAATCGGGTCAACTTTTGTTGTTCCATGGATGTGGATAATAATTGGTGTTATTTTGTGTTTTATCGTGGGGGTTGTTTCAGGCTATTATCCGGCGCAAAAAGCTTCGCGCCTCGATCCGATAGAAGCGCTCAGATACGAATAGAAAAACCTTCATCTGTGAAAATCAAAATAGTATTCAGTTTTGTGCAATAAAAAAGGGTACCCGAAAGTACCCTTAATATATTAGTAGGAATATAAATTCAATTATTTTACTGAATCCATATATTCAATCAATTCGCAAACTTTTGCTGAGTATCCCATTTCATTATCGTACCATGAAACAACTTTAACAAAGTTTGGAGATAATGAAATACCTGCACCAGCATCGAAGATTGAAGTACGGGTGTCGCCAACAAAGTCGTTAGAAACAACCTGGTCTTCTGTGTAACCAAGAATACCTTTCAATTCGCCTTCAGAAGCTTCTTTCATAGCGGCACAAATTTCAGCATAAGAAGCGCCTTTTTCCAACGTAACAGTTAAATCAACAACTGAAACGTCAGGAGTAGGAACGCGGAATGCCATACCAGTAAGTTTTCCGTTCAGTTCTGGAATAACTTTACCTACAGCTTTAGCAGCACCTGTAGAAGAAGGGATGATGTTTTGACCAGCGCCACGGCCACCTCTCCAGTCTTTCATAGAAGGACCGTCAACAGTTTTCTGTGTAGCAGTAGTTGCGTGAACAGTAGTCATAAGACCTTCTTTAATACCAAAATTGTCGTTCAATACTTTTGCAACAGGAGCCAAACAGTTGGTTGTGCAAGAAGCATTGGAAACAAAAGTCATGTCATTTGAATATGCTTTGTTGTTTACTCCCATAACGAACATTGGAGTGTCGTCTTTTGAAGGAGCAGACATAACCACTTTTTTAGCACCGGCGTCGATGTGACCCTGTGCTTTTTCTTTGGTTAAGAAAAGACCAGTTGATTCAACAACATATTCAGCACCAACAGCGCCCCAGTTAATATCGGCAGGGTTTCTTTCAGCAGTTACACGGATTTCTTCACCGTTTACAACCAGTTTACCGTCTTTAACTTCAACTTCACCTTTGAATAAACCGTGAGTTGAATCGTATTTTAACATGTAAGCCATGTAATCAACGTCGATCAAGTCGTTGATTGCAACTACCTGAATAGTACCTTTAGCAACAGCTTGACGGAATACAAAGCGTCCGATACGACCAAAACCGTTAATACCTATTTTAATTTTTGACATAGTTGAGAAAGTTTAAATTATTTAAATGAAAATTATCCTAAATATTTAATTTACAGGATTTAGTTCTGTTTTTTTCTGTATTACAAAGTAAATACTATTATTTTATTGTATCAAATTGCATTTTTAATTTCCGTGAAAAAAGTTTCAACCTTAATATTAATTTAAAAGTTTTATCCTTCTGTAAATTCAAAATTCATGAATGTATCTAAAGCAATTTTGAAATATTCAATTCTTAACTGCTTAATTTTCGTTCAAAATTTTTACTGTGAGAGGGTTATAATGTTTTTTTGAATTATTGTTTATTTTGATTCTGCAGAAAATGTTAGGGATTACTCTTTTATGAAGGGTAATTTTCAGTTTTTACAATATTATTTTTTGTATAAGCCGGACACTTACAGGTTTTACATGAAGCAAAACTTAGTAAAACTATAAAGACAATAACGATTGCTGACGTAAGAATAAATTTTGTTTTTAATGCGGAGTGTTCATTATATTTCTGATATAATCTATGTTTATTTAATTTAAATGAATTATCACTGGTGTTTTTATTCATGAGTGAACAAAATTTTAAAATAGTATTAATTGAATGTCAAACCTCAATTATAATCGAAAAAAAGAAGAAGTTATTGTAGAAAATTCAAAAAATAAAATTAAAATTGTAAAAAAATTGGAGTAAACACAAATCATGAATTATAACATGAAATTGTAGCCGATATTAGCACGGTGTTATAAAGATGGGGTGTTGAAAACATTGGTGAAAAGATAATAATTTATTCAGTATATATTTTGTACATTGCTGATAAATTTTATACGTTTGTATTGTTTAGTAGGAAAGTAAAGACAAGTTTGTCTGAAAATTGATATAAGAATTAAATAAATTAAAATCAATCAATCAATTAAGTTCAATTTAAAGCAAGTTGCTATGAAAAAATTTACTGGAAATTTCTTGCTCGGTGAACGCGGCTTAGGCAGTGTTCTTCGAAAAATTGGCTTAGGCATAATCATGGTTTTTTGGTCGGTATTGTCTTTTGGACAGGAAGCTCAACAAACCTTGGAGTATTATGCTGATGGCCCAACAAATGCCTGTTACAATGCACTGAACAATTATGAAGTTCAGGTTTCATTCAGGGATTTCGTGCTGATTGATACTTTTTCATTGAAATTAACTTACGATGAAGATGTATTCAGTTATGCAGGAGTTGTAACAGGGAGTGTTAACGATACTTTAGGTGCTGCAAATCTTGTTGTCACTGAAAGTACAGCCGGAACACTTATTATGAAATGGGGAAATGGTACAGCTTCGCCGGTTACGATTGGTGACGATGTAAAAACCCCGGTTTTTAAACTCAAATTTACTGTTGACGGATTTCAGCATTATTATGGACTTGCTGCTCCCGCTCCTTTTACCAGCGATTTGGAATGGGACGATGCAAATTCTAAATTCTGGAATTTGACAGGCGGTGTTCAAAGTCCTGTTGTTACAAAAGAAAACTTCGATGGAACCTTAACTGTAACTGAGAGCTGGGATGATGTTGAACTTGTTAGTACAGTTGCTGATTGTGACGGTGGTTTAACTACCGCTACTGTTGTTACTCCTGCTAATGTAACAGGAATGGAATATTCCTTCAATGGCTCATCTTTTACATTAAGCGACCATGCTAATGTAACTGCACCTTCAACCAATAATACTGTACGTATTAAGTTGGACGGTTGTATCTCTTATATTAAAAATTTCGATGTTCAGGCAAATGAACCATTTGAGTTTACAGCAGATGATACTGTTTATGTAAATTGCCCCGGTGGAAATGGCGACATTGAAGTAGTTGCTACAGGTGGTTCACCTGATTATTCATATTATATTATACCTTATAGCATAAGGAATACTGTTTGGACTGCTCTTGCAATTCCAAGTACTGATCCGGTCGCTTATCTGGCTCAATACAAAGTGAATGAAACTGGCCAGGTTGCTGTAATTGAAAAACCAGCCGGAACTTATTATGTTTTGGTTCAGGATGCAAACGAATGCGGAGAATGGACTATGTCAAGCTGGCAACGTGTTCGCGTTATTGATAATAAAATACCTTGGATTTTCGAAGTTACTGAATTTGCTAACGTTACATGCAACGGAGCAGACGATGGACAGCTTGCCTTTACTGTTTCAGGTGCAACGCCTTGGGCTGAAGGTTATAATGTATATGTAAACGGTTTATTTGTTGGTAAAGGTTTTGGCGCTGTTTCAAACAGCGAAGAAACCAGCAATTTTGAAATTGGAACCGGCACTGCCTTAACTGATCTTGAACCTGGAAATTATACAATTGTTGTTCAGGACTCTTTAGGTTGTATGATAGATACAGTTATTACAGTAACTGAACCTACTGCAATTGATTTTGCTGTTGGCCACACCGATACAGGTTGTGAAGATGATATAGCTGAAATTTGGATTGAAACTGCAACTATTACTGGTGGTTCAGGTTCATTATCAAACTGGGAATGGAGATATTCTGAAGATCCTTTATGTAATGATTCTACTGTTACCAGTGAATGGTTTGATATTGATGAAACTGCCACAGAAATTGGTGTTGGCGTTTATTATATTCAGGTTAAAGATTCAATGGGTTGTATGCAATTGTATACCAACCCTGAAGAAGACGATGCAGTTAAAATTCTTGAAACAGAATATGATCTTGTAATTTCTCCTATTGCTTGTAATGCTGATGATTTCGATGCAGAAATCGTATTTACTTCAGGTGACGGAGGACATGATTTTGAATTCAAAGCTGAAAAATTTGTTGGAATTGGTTGGTGGGGTAACTGGGTTACCGTAGCTGATTGGCAAGCAAGCCCTGAATTTACTGGTTTATCCAATAATTCTTTCCCGTTCGTAGGAAAAGTTGCTACTCTTTGGAGATTTACTGTACGTGACAATACTTTGGATTGTACAGTAAGTTATACACGCAATGTAGTTCCTCCAACAAGATTGATGGCTACATTTGTACCGTATATGTCTTATCCTCCAAGTTGCCCTGAAAATGCTGAGGGTAATGAAAGTGCTGACGGCAATATTGTTATTCAAGGTTTTGGTGGAACTCCTTTTATTGGGAAAAATGGTCCATATTATAAATACAAAATGGATAACCAAGAATGGAATGTAGCTTATGGTAGCAACTCATTCCGGACTGATTTTCAAGATCATACTATTTTGGTACTTGACTCTGTCGGTTGTACCTATCAGTTAAACTGGAACGGTTGGAATAAAACAGAAAATGTAATTGACTTTCAGGATACTATAGAAAATAGTTGTCCTCACGATGTTATAAGTTTATACTATGCCGATGAAGACGATGATACCCCGTGGTACATTGAAGATGGTTATTTGAATGATTTCTCATGGCATGGAGAAGTTGGTTCGGAAGATGTTTTTGGTCCGAGTACTTTTGGTTATTATTCCTATTGGACACCTGACACAACTATCGAAGGTTATGTTCAGGGCGCTCAGTTCCAAAGAAACCCAAAATTATACTGGTCAAGCTCTGCTGATGTTGAAACCAATGGAACTTTAGTGACAGAAGAAACTGTATTCCCTGCTGGTAAATATTACCTAATTGCAATTGATGAGTGGGGTTGTAAATCAAATGTTGACAGTATTGTTGTATTGGATCCTCCTGCATTGGATGTAGAATATACTACTATTCCTGCTGGTTGCGCCGGTTCATTTGACGGACAGTTAAGATTGACTGCGTACAACGGAACACAGGTAATTCCACATTCAGGTGGTCTCTTCGATCCTTATGACAGATATCAATATGTATTAACTCAGGCTGGTGCTATTTTCAATCAACCTGACTGGACAGAACAGGTTACCTGGCAATCGTTTACAAATGGTAACATTGACAACGACAGTCTTTTGTCAACACAATTGTCTGCAGGACATTGGTACATTGCTGTTCGTGACTATTGTTCATTGGAACATCCTGAATTAATCTGGTTCGATGATTTCGTAATTGAAGGAGCAGATCCAGTTGAATTGGTAAGTTTCGACAAAGGCAATGTTACATGTAATGTTGCTGATGATTATGACGAAAAATCAGCACAGATGTATTCTACCGTTTCAACTGACGATGGTTATTTTGTTGTAACTGGAGTTAGCGGTGGTTTTGGTGAAGGAATCATTGGAAATTACACGTATACCCTTGAAGGTACTGATAGTACAATGGTTAATAAAACAGGTAGTTTCACAGGTTTGTGGGCTGATTTGTATACATTAACTATTGCTGATGACTCATTAGGTTGTCAGTTGGTATACTCGTTTGAAATTACTGAACCTGATCCACTTCATTTAGAAGTTGAAACTGTAAATGCAAGCTGCTACGGTGCAGAAGACGGAATTATTCGTTATATTATTGAAGGTGGTACTGCTCCTTATTGGGAATCTACAAATAATGGTCAGAACTGGTTTAAAATAGGAACAGCACAGGTAAGTGGTGTAACTGTTTTCGATCGTCAGGCTGGTGCAGGTACCTATACTATTATGATCAAAGACTCTTTGGGTTGTACTTATCCATTGGATGGTGCAGTTGAAGTTGTTATTGATGAACCCGGTTTGTTAGGTGTTGATTCTGTAACTGTTGATTCAGTAAGCTGTAATTCTTTAGACCTTGGTACATCTAACGATGGTGAAATTCGTCTAAAAATCAAAGGTGGCTGGAATATGGAAAGTGATGGCTTTGTATATACTGCTACTGCGAAAAAAGGCACTACAACTGTTACAGGTACTCAGGTTAACAGCGATGTTGCTGGTTGGGTTACATTCAGTGGTTTAACTGCTGGTGACTGGGAAATTACAGTTAAAGAAAGTAATAGTTCATTATACAGTGGACCTTACACTACTAACCCTGCTTATGCTACTGCATATAATTACTACACTACCATTGGTTTCCCAAGTGAATACCAGAACGGTAGAACAACTTGTAAATATACCGGTACTATTTCTGTAAAAGCTCCTGATACACTCGAATATGATTTGGCTATCGAACCTGTTCAGTGTTTTAGTGAACAAAATGGTTCTATTACCATGAGCAATATTAAAGGTGGAACTAAACCTTATACTGTTGGTTTGGAAGGTCCTGATGGTTCAATCTATGAATCTATCGTATGGACTACATTAACAGCAACAGGTACAAGCAAAACCTGGAGTAACTTACCTCATGGACATTATAATGTTTTCTTAAAAGACGCACACAACTGTTCAGTTCAATATGAATCAGCTGAAATTAACGACGCTGACTCACTTGAATTGCAGATGGTTTGGTTAGCTGATACTAAATGTAATGGTTCTGAAGACGGTATGATCAAAGCAGTTGCTGCTGGTGGTACCGGCGCAGGAACTTACGAATATGCAGTCGTTGAACATACCTACAATTTTGTAAATCTTAATCTTGATTCATTAGATTGGCAGCCATCTGATACATTCTACGTTGGTGCTGGTGTATGGGTAGGTTTTGTTAGAGATGCTCACAGATGTGTTCAGGGTTATCCTACAGATGATCATGGTCATGTAATTCAAGCTCACAGGGTAGAAGTTGATGAACCTACTATGGTTGTTGGAACTGCTACCAGCGGTATTACTTTCGCCACAGGTAAAGTAGATTGTTATGGTGAAGCTACCGGTAAAATTCATGTTACCTCAATATCTGGTGGCAATGGTGCTAAATGGAAGGCTCATGTATATGGTTACGATTTCGAAGGAAATGAAGTTGACGAATACTATGATGAAGTTGATCCTGCTGTTACAGCAAAATCATGGTTAACTGGTTTACGCGCATCTACTGATATTGTAACTGATGAACCTGATACATTACCTGACAGCGAAAAATACAGTGTTGTATTTATTGATAAATTAGGTTGTGAATCAGATCCTGTTATGGTTGCTGTTGTTCAACCAGAGAAATTCGAAATTGAACTTTATGTAACTCAGGATGCATTTATTTGCCATGATGATCTGGCAGGTATTTTTGAAATACGTGTTATTTCTGGTGGCGTTGAACCAATTCAATACGAATGGGTTGCTATTGATACTTTGACTAACGATACAATTATCGGAACTGACTGGGGGTATATTAATACATTCCAGGGACCAGCTGATTTATTGTACAAAGTTTGGGCAAAAGATGCTAACGGATGTCCTGCAGAAGACGTAGACTTTATTGCTGCGCCGAAAGAAGTTACATTCGATGTATTAGACCATACTTGTTATGCTGACGTAAAAGCTTCTGTAATCATTAATGCTGATGGTGAAGCCGGACGTAAATTCAAAGTATTATACAAAGAGATACTTAATGACGTAGCGCCTGCTACATGGACTGTATACAATCAATTGAGTGCTGATACAGTATTCCCATATTCATTATACATTAATGATGCATTCTTGTTCGATAATGAATATCTTCAGGATCGTCACTATGCAATTAAAATTATTGATGAATTAGGTTGCGAATCTGCAGTTGATACTGTAACATTTGATGCTGTTCAAAATGACTTAATTCTTACTGCTACTACCAGCCCCAGTGAAACCTGTCCTGTAACTATTAACTTAGCTGCAAACGGTGGAATTGGACCATATGTATTTACCGTTGATGGTGAAGAAGTAGCTGGTACTAGTGTTGAAGTTGGTTCTGGTTCTCACGTGGTTGTATTAACAGATTCACACTTCTGTACTGATACTGTAATGGTTGATGTTGAAGGTTTAACACGCGAAACTTTGGTAACTACTTATTTTGGTGAAGAAGTTGCATTCGTTGATGTACCTGCAGGTGTTGATACGATGCTTGCAGAAGGTGTTTATACTTTCGCATATACAACTGAAGAAGGTTGTGCTACTGTATTAACAGTAACTGTAGAAGGTGTTCCTTACGAACTTTCAATTCCTGAAGTTCAGAGCGAACAAGATACTTCTGCTTACGTAGGTAAAGTTGTTGAAGTAGACGGTACTGTTACAAATGTTGTTTCAGGTGTTGGATTCTACATGCAGGATGCAAGTGCAGCTTGGAGTGGTATCTTCGTAGCCGCTGAAACAACTACCGGAATCCTTGTTGGTAACGGTGTTGTTGTAACTGGTACAGTTGCTGAAGTTTTAGGTGTTACTACTATCGTAAGTACTAACGTTGATTTAACAACTCCGGTTGCAACAATTACTCCTGTAGTTGTAGCTGCTGGTGAAGTTGCTGATGAAATGTACGAAAGTGTACTTGTAATGGTTGAAGGTGGACATGCAATGTCTTATGACAGCACAACAAGCGAATGGGTTATCTTAACTGATGCTGAAGCTACAGTTAATGACTTATTCTACTCTGCTGATGTTGTTCTTGACCATTTCTACGATGTAACAGGTATTGTTAATGGAATGGATGATGCTTATACTATTGAACCAAGGGATGAAGATGATGTTGTTGACATTACTATAACTGGTATTGTAGACCCATCTAATACTATCGAATTCAAAGTATATCCGAACCCATTCAATGACAGGATTATCATCGATAATAATGATAAATTGACAAGAATTGTTGTTAGCAATATTGCTGGTCAACGCGTGATGGATATTGAATATCCAGGTCATGAGATCCGTACTGCTAATCTGGTAAGCGGTGTTTACTTAATCAGTTTATTTACTGAAGAAGGAATCACTAAAACCGAAAGGATTGTTAAAAGGTAATACCGAATTGATTGATTAAAAAGGGGAAGCTATTAGCTTCCCTTTTTTATTTTGTATAATTGTAACAATTATGGAACTTTTAAATAAACACGTTACAATACGTAAATTCAAAAACTTAGCGGTTTCAGAAGAACTATTGAAATCAATTGTTTATTCAGGAACCAGGGCTTCCACTACCGGTAATATGCAACTTTACAGTGTAGTTGTTACCAGGGATGAAATTCAAAAGCAAAAGCTTGCTCCGTATCATTTTAATCAACAGGTAGCTAAATCTGCACCTGTTTTATTGACATTTGTAGCCGATTTTAACCGTTTTAATAAATGGTGCCATTTGAATAATGCGGAACCCGGTTATACTAATTTTCTGTCGTTTTTTAATGCAGCAATCGATGCATTACTATTTGCACAAAATGTATGTATTGTCGCTGAAAATAACGGGCTTGGAATCTGTTATCTTGGTACAACTACTTACAATGCCAAAGAAATTTCTGAGGTTCTTAAACTTCCAAAATCTACCTTTCCGGTTACTACTGTTGCGCTCGGTTATCCTGAAGAAATCCCGGAATTAACCGACAGAATTCCTGTGGAAGGAATAATCCACAACGAAACGTATTCCGATTATGAAAAAGATGCAATTCATGAACTATACAGATTTAAGGAAAATCTTGAATCGTCGAAACAATTTGTAAAAGAAAACAAAAAGGAAACTTTGGCGCAGGTTTTTACGGATGTAAGGTATAAAAAGGCGGATAATGAATTTTTCTCTTTAAAAATGTTGAAATTTCTTAAAGAACAAGGATTTATCGACTGATTTATTCCGCTAAGAATGTATTGATATATTTCAGAAAATCCTGCCGGTAACTGTTTCCTATCGGCAATTTTGTTTTGTTTATCTCTACCAGATTCCCCTCAATGTTTTCTATTTTTCTCAGTGAAATTATAAACGATTTATGAATTCTGTAAAACATCCCATCAGGAAGTAAATCAGCAATTTTTTTCATTGAAAGGTTGGTCACTATTTTCTGGTTTAAATTATGAATCCGGATATAATCGCCAAGTCCTTCAATAAAAAGGATTTCACTGAAATTTACTTTTATTGTTTTTTTATTCGATTTAATAAAAATAAAGTCATTTTGAACCTCTGAAACGTGTCCTGAATTTGTTCCTTCTTTCAGTTGAATTAACTCTTCTGCTTTATAAAATGCTTTACAAAACCGTTCAAATGAAAATGGTTTTTTTAAATAATCAAGTGCATCAAGTTCAAACCCTTCCAAAGCATATTCAGAATAAGCTGTAGTAAAAATTACCAAAGGCGGATTTTTCAGGTTCCGCAAAAACGAGATTCCCGACATTTTTGGCATATTTATATCCAAAAAAATCAGATCAACTTCTTTCTCCTGCAAAGCCTGGTGTGCACAAATTGCATCGTTGCAAGTTCCAACAATTCCAAGGTTAGGTAGTTTTTGCGCATATTGTATTATAACATTTTGTGCCAGAGGTTCATCATCAACTATTAATGCATTTACTTTCATTTTATTTAAGTTTTAGTTGAAGTTTTACCAAAAAGTGCTGGTTTTCTTTTTTTGTTATGAGTTCGTATTCGTTGGGTTTATACAATAATTTCAGTCTTTGATTTACATTGTTAATGCCAATTCCTGAGTTTTTTTTGTTCCAGTTGCCTGTTTCTTCATAGTTATTTTCTATGTGAAACTTCAAAATTTCAGGTTCATTAAAATCAAACTTTATGGAAATAAAATCGTTTCCGGTGCCGGGCAATCCGTGTTTGAAAGCATTGTCGATAAATGGTTCGAACAATAAAGGGGCAATTTTCGAAGAAGGGACAGTTCCGGTTATTTGATAAATAATTTTAACATGTTCGGGTACGCGAATTTTTTGAAGTGTGATAAAATTATTTACAAATTCAATTTCTTTTTCCAGTGAAATATAATTTTCTTTTGATTCGTAAATAATATGTCGCATCAGGTCGGAAAGTTGTAAAATTAGATCAGGTACTTTATCCGATTTTATTAAAGCTAATGAATAAATATTGTTCAGTGAATTGAAAAGAAAATGCGGGTTTAGTTGACTTTTAAGAGTTTTTAATTCAGCTTCAAGTTTCTGTTGTTCAATTCTGGCAACTTTGTAATTTAAATCCTGAAGTGAAAACCAGTCTTTTATAAATTTTAAAAACGAAGTAAATGCTACATAAATTAGTGTGGCAAAAAAGTATGCTGAGTGCAGGTTTATGTCGAACTGTTTAAACCTATCCTGCAAATCGAGTGCATTGCGCAGGGGGAAAAGCAAAAGAAACTGTATAATTAAACTTGAAACCGTTAGTAAAATTACCAGCCAGAAAATATAGAAGATGTAGTTTTTTTCTTTTAAAAAACGCGGTATTAAAAAGTATAAATTCACATAAACGCCAATGGCGAAACCAACGTTTGTTATAAAACCTTTGGCAAGTGTGATTAAATCGAAATGGACCCTTTTCTCATTAAAATAGAAAAATGAAAGCATCAGGGCGATGCTGGCGATCCAAAAAATGACATGACCAATTATTTTGAAACGTTTATTTAATATACGTTCAGGCATTTTAAATTCTGTCGCGTTTGTTAATGAATTTCTTCCAGTAATATAAAAGGGGGTTTGTATATTTCAGATTTTTCCAAGGTCGGCTCGAATGTGGTAAATGCAGAACTTCAACACCTTTTGCAAGATAATTGTTAAAGCCAAGCTTTTTCGATTGCCGGCTGATAAATACATCAAACCAGTCCTTTTTTTGCGAAAGGGTGGTAAAATCAAATTCCTTTAAAAATTCAGGGGTGAGTAATGTACAACAAAAACTGAGACTGTGTGGAGTAACCACAACTTCAGTGCTTTTTAGCTTTTCGAAAGTGTAAGGGAAATTATAATTTCCTGCTTCATCAACTGTAATTGCGCCTACAATTCCTGCTCGTTTCTTTGTTTCTGCCAAATTAAGAAGTTGAATCACTGTATCTTTTTTTATAACTACATCCGATTCAATTATAATCAAAGGTTTTTGTTGTTCAATGGCCATTTTTTGAGCCATTTCAAGAACCAACTTGTAATTTGGCGAAGGATTGCTTGTTATTTCTTCGAGATGGATAACATGAAATCCTGATTCTTTACTACTTTCAGTTAAAAATTGTTTGGTTTCAATTTGGCTGAAATCATTAAAAACATAATAATCGAAATTACCATTGGCACTGGTAATGGCTTCTATGGTACGTTTTGTGGTTTCCAACGAATCTTTTACCGGTGTAATAATTATAGCTTCTGACATTTTCAATTGTTCTGAAATACAAATGTAATACAATTTTTACGGCTTTTCGCCTCGGTGAAATTCCCTTGAAAATGCCTGGGCAGTTGGCATAATCAAAACATCGTCGATATTTACATGTTTTGGGCGGGTTAAAATAAAAAGAATGGTTTCAGCAATATCTTCAGCAACCAAAGGCGAAAAACCTTCATAAACTTTGTCGGCCTTTTGTTGATCGCCTTTAAAACGAACATTCGAAAATTCAGTTTCAACAGCACCCGGGCAAACCGAACTTACTTTTATTCCGTAATGCAACAAATCGATACGCATTCCCTGAGTAAGCGATTGAACCGCGTGTTTGCTGGCGCAATATACATTTCCCATGGAATAAGTTTCTTTTCCGGCAATCGATGAAATGTTTACAATATGGCCCGAGCGTCTTTCAACCATGCCAGGCGAAACCAGACGGGTAATGTAAAGCAACCCTTTTATATTGGTGTCAATCATTCTTTCCCAGTCGTCGATTACGCCTTCATGAATTTGATTCATTCCAACGGCAAGTCCGGCATTATTGATTAAAACGTCGATTTTTTGCCATTCTGCCGGTAAATTTAGTACTGCTGTTTCGGTTTCCTGTAAATTTCTTATATCGAAATTCAGCAGTAAAATTTTGGAATCGGAATTCTTTTCGATTGAACTTTTTAAACTTTCCAGTCTTTCGTTACGGCGGCCGGTTAATATTAGATTGTAGTTGTTCCGGGCTAATATTTGCGCAGTCGCCTTTCCGATGCCCGATGTGGCGCCTGTTATCAATGCTGTTTTGTTCATATTTTATACAGTAGAATTCTTCCCCGAAATTAAAAAAAACATCAATTTTTATGGAAAAATCGCGTACTTAATTACCTTTGTTTTGCATAATTCAGTAACAGACAAGGTTTATGAGCGACATTTTATCAAAAGAACAGGGATTTACTATCGATGCAATTCCTGAACCGGAAAATATTGAAGATGTGGTTTATTCTTTAATGGTAAATCCAAATCTTTCATCTGTTAATTACTTTAACGATTTTAGCGAACAAAATATATCGCCTGAATCAATCGGTGACAGCGACACCGATGAAACAGGTTTGTTTGAAATTGATTCAACCGGGACATTAATGGCAATGAGTACACACGCATTGCATCACCATTTGGAAAATGATCCGAAAAAAGCCACTGAAATTCTGATTTCGAGGGCTGCCAGAAAAATGTTATGTTTTGGCGCTACCCCAATTGCTGTGAGCGCTTTTTTATACCATATTGATTTTGCTGATCCAAACGGGCAATTTATTGCTTCAGGAGCAAAAAAAGGTTTGGAAAATGCGGCTAAAAAATTCAATCTGAAAATTTCGGATCGTAAAATCAGGTTCGATCATTTTTCAGGTCACGGCCCGGTTCCGCCAACCATTATTATTAGTATGATTGGTTTGGTTGAAAACAAAGAGTTGGTAACAACGCATCCGTTTAAACAAAAAGGGAACAATATTTTTTTAATTGGCAGGTCGGTTGACGATCTGGCGTCTTCCGAATATCTTGAATTTTACCACGGAATTTCTGATTCGCCGTTGCCCGCTTTTAATATAGAAACAGAATTAAGAATTCAGGAAGCTTTAAAAAAGCTGAACAAACTGAATTTGTTGTGCAGCGCCAGCCCAATTGGAAAAGGAGGTTTGTTTTTTGCCCTTTTGCGTGCGGCAATTCCAAATGAACTGGGTTTCGATATTACTTCTGATGCTGAAATAAGACTCGACTCGTTTTTGTTTGGCGAAGCTATGGGACGAATCCTTGTTGATGTAAAGCCCGAAGATGAAGATGAATTTGTTGATGTTTTAACCGAAATGAAAATGCCATTTTTTACGTTGGGGCACGTTACAAAGGGAGAAATCAGAATCGACGATATTTCGTTGGGGTACATCGATAAAATGACCGCTGGAATTTAATGGCAGTACTACCTTATAATAATTCTTCACAAAGCAAAAAAAATCAGGTGGAGGAGATGTTCGACAATATCTCTCCAAAGTATGATTTGCTGAATCATTTGCTTTCAGTGAACATAGATAAAATATGGCGGAAGAATGCCATTCGCCGGTTAAAAGGCAGTAAACCTGAAAAACTACTCGATGTTGCTACAGGCACAGGCGATTTTGCTATTGCTGCTACCCGGATAAAAAATATTAAAGTAACTGGTATCGACATTTCGGAGGGAATGCTCGAAGTTGGCCGCAAAAAAGTAGCAAAGAAAAAATTATCGGGGCAGATTGATTTGTTAAAAGCCGACTCTGAAAACCTGCCATTTCACAACAGCACTTTCGATGCCGCCATTGTTGGATTTGGAGTACGGAATTTTGAAAACCTTGAAAAAGGGCTCGCCGAAATCTACAGGGTATTAAAACCGGGCGGAACTTTTATTGTACTCGAATTTTCGAAACCTGTTAAGGCTCCGTTTAAACAATTGTATTATTTTTACTTTACAAAAGTTTTACCGATGTTGGGCAGGCTAATTTCAAAAGATAGCCGTGCGTACACGTATTTGCCTGAATCGGTAAACGCATTTCCCGATGGAAAGGATTTTATTGATATTCTTGGCAAGGTTGGTTTTGTTGAAAGTAGCTTGCATCCGCAAACTTTTGGAATCGCATCGATTTATCAAACCAGAAAGGCAAAGAATTAGTAAGCGATAAACAATAAATTTCGGAATTTACGGTTTTGAAAAAAGATAGTTTTAAGGAATTCAGGTGAAAAAAATAATTACATTATTACTTCTGATAATTACCGTTTTAAGTGGTTTTGCACAAAAGCAAAAGGTAAATTATTTGACTACGTTTGACGATAAAACTTTACATTTTGGATTTACACTTGGAATAAATACTCTCGATTTTGCTGTTGTTAATTATCCAACAATGAGCGATAATCCGGATTACACATTTCATTCGTGGCCTAATGATAAACAACAGATTACATATACCAGCGAAGTCAGGGCCGATGTGGCAGAAGTAATTCCTGGTTTTACGGTTGGAATTGTTTCGAGTTTACGGCTTGCACAGGATTTCGATTTGCGTTTTTTACCCGGACTTTCATTTGGCGAGCGGCAATTAACATACAATATTGATGTGTGGGATATTTACAACGAGCAACCAATGTCGTATTATTCCATAAAATCAACCTTTCTCGACTTTCCCTTGCTTATTAAATACAAAGCCCGAAGAATAAATAACGACCGGCCATTTATCGTATTTGGCGGGGCTTACCGACAGGATATTTCGCGTTCAGGAAAAGAAGATTTGGTGGGGTTAAATCGAAGTGGGTTTTACGCAGAGCTTGGCGCGGGCTGGGATCACTATTTTACATTTTTCCGTTTTTCGGTAGAAGCAAAAGTTAGTTTAGGTCTTAATAATCAATTGGGGCCGCCACCGAGCGAAACGCAACGTCAATATTATTCCCAGTCAATAAAATCGTTGCGTTCGAATATCTTTACGCTCAGCTTTCATTTTGAATAATATCAAAAGTAGAGTTGCCGTTTAAATTCGGCGCAGATAATTCCGGTAGCAACTGAAACATTCAATGATTCAGTTTTTCCTTCATTTTTTGTAAACCCGGGAATCATTATTTTTTTGCTAACGATTGATTCTGTTATAGGCCTTATTCCGTTGCCTTCATTACCAACCACCAGAATTGCTTGTTCGGGCAGTTTCTCTGTAAAAATATTTTTCCCTTCAAGAAAAGCTCCCAATATTGGTATTCCTTTGAATCCTTCTTTTTTAACAAGTTCTTCCAGCGAAGTATACCACAAGTTTGTTCTAAAAATGGAGCCCATGCTGGCTTGTACTACTTTCGGATTAAAAACATCAGCAGTGTCGTTTGAACAAAAAATGTCTTCAATTCCAAACCAGTCGCTTAACCGGATTATTGTTCCCAGGTTTCCCGGGTCTTGTATTCCGTCGAGGTAAAGTGTTAAATTACCGTTCTGTTTTTGGGGAAGGTCGCGGGTTGCCGAAATTTCACAAACAGCCAGGCAGTTTTGGGGATTTTTTAATAAACTGGTACTTTTTATTTCATCCTGGGTTGCTTCAATAATTTCACTTGCCTTTCTTAATTTATTTTTATTTGCTGAAAGAAATGCATTTGTTCCAATGAGTTTGTTTACAACAAAATGCGATTGCAAAACTTCGAGAACCATTTTATCTCCTTCAACCAGAAATAAACCTTCCTTTTCCCGGTATTTTTTTACGGAAAGCGATTTGATAAGCTTTTGAGTATTTTTACTAATCATTTAAAAAATTATCTTGCGTAAAATAATAGTAGTAAAGTTACTGTTTCTAAACAAAACACTTCATTATTTTTGTTGAATAAAAGTTACAAACGTGAACAGAAGATTAGTACAATTTCGATTTACGCAGCAGATAATTACCATTACTTTCGCTGCATTTTGGGCTTTTTCCTGTTCGCCAGTAAAATTTCTTTCCAACGACGAATACCTACTGAACAAGGTGGAAGTAGTTGTCGATAACCCGAAAGTGAATAAAGAAGAAGCAAAATCGTTTGTACGGCAGAAGGAAAATTATAAAATTTTAGGTTTTGCCAAATTTCATTTGTGGCTTTATAACTTGTCGTCGAAGAAAAAGAATGATGGTTGGTTAAAACGAATAGGCGAACCTCCACAGGTTTACAATTCTGCGCTTGCTTCCCGTTCCGAAGATCAGTTAATACAATATTTGAACAACAAAGGCTACTTTCAGGCTAAAGTAAACACCGAGGTTGAACTGAAAGAGAAAAAGCAAAAAGTTAATGTGCGTTATTTGATTGAGACGGGAGAACAATACAAAATCAGAAAAATCAATTATCATGTTTCCGATTCAGTTTTAAACGCTGTTTTTTTGAAAGATACTACCAAAGCTTATATAAAACCTGGAACATCGTTTGATTTTTATTTGCTTGAAAACCAGCGAAGTGAAATAGTTAATTTATTCCGGAACCAAGGTTATTATTATTTCTCGAAGGAGGATGTTTATTATCTGGCGGACAGTACAAAATTTGAAAAACAAATCATTCTCGATTTATACATTGGAAATTCAAAGGGCAACGCGAATGATTCGGCGCGTGTTTTTAAACCCTATTTTATAAATAACTTTTATATTTCAGTATTGCCAGGCACTACTCCGCTGAACGATCTGCAAAGAGAGTCGGGCACTTTTTCCGATACAATTTCGTGGGACAATTTTATATTGTTCCGAAGTAATCAGGTTAAATATAATCCTGCATTGTTTAGCCGGTCGATGAAAATGCAGCACGGCGAACCATACAGGCTCAACAATGTTCAAAACACATTTACTGCATTTAACCGTTTGCGCCAGTTTCGTTTTATCGATATTCAGTTTCAGGAACCAAAATTTCAGAACGACACAAACTTGCTCGATTGTAATATTCGTTTGGCGCCACTAAATAAACAGTCGACTTCTTTTGAAATTGAAGGGACTAATACTTCGGGCAACCTCGGAATAGCCGGAAATATTAATTATATGCACAGGAACCTTTTTAAAGGCGCCGAAGTTTTTCAGCTTACTTTTCGCGGGGCAGTTGAAAGGCAACAACGTACATCGGGAGACGTTACCGAATATTTTAATACCCGCGAATTTGGTGTTGAATCGAATTTGACGATCCCCAAATTACTGGGGCCTGGTAAATATATAAACTCTTTCGAACAGGTTTTGCCCAAAACAGTTTTGACTGCCGGTTATAATTTTCAACGCAGACCGGAATATACAAGAACCATAGCGAATATAAAATTTGGCTACGAGTGGATGACCACCGAAACATTGAAACATACCTGGAATTTGATCGATTTTAATATGGTAAATCTTTATCAGTTCGACGCTGAATTCCTCGATAAAATAAAAGATTTGTACATCAAAAGCAGTTTTACCGACCACCTTATTGTGGCTATGAATTATTCGTTTGTTTACAATACACAAACACTGAATTCAAACAAAGGCTACACCTATTTGCGTTTTAATGCTGAATCTGCCGGAAATATACTAAATGTGCTTTCTACAGTTTTTAACCGACCTCAAACGGAGTCAATAGATACTGTGGGTCTTGGAACCAGCAAATATTACCAACTTTTTAATACAAGATATGCGCAGTATGTAAAATCAGATATTGAATTTCGGTACGGATATTCCATCGACAAATACAACTCGCTGGTAACGCGGGCATTTTTGGGAGTTGGTTTGCCGTACGGAAATTTTGATGTTTTACCTTTTGAAAAAAAATATTTTACTGGAGGGGCCAACGGAATAAGGGCCTGGCAGGTTCGTTCGCTGGGCCCGGGCACATACAAAGCACCATCGGACGCTTATCCAAACCAATCATCCGACATAAAACTGGAGGCAAATATTGAATACCGTTTTAAACTTATAAGTTTACTTGAAGGCGCTTTATTTTTTGATGTTGGTAATATTTGGGCAATCAATGAAAAAGACAATAGGGAGGGCGCCCAGTTTGAGCTGGATAAGTTTTATAAGCAGCTTGCTTTTGGAACGGGTACCGGATTTCGATTCGATTTCAGCTATTTTATATTCCGACTCGACCTTGGTATGAAACTTCGTGAACCTGCCGATAAATTTGGCGATGGCTGGATAATTGGAACCCGTTCTTATAACCTCGACGATTTTACACTTTCTTTTGCAATTGGCTATCCATTTTAATTCATCTTATTTAACAATCTGCACAATCTTTTCCAGGTTTTAGATTTTTTTTTTGCATTTTTGGGGCTTTTGATAGTAAAATAGAAGTATTTCCAATAATTAAGTTTAAAATTAACATGTCAGGCATTCCACAGAATAACCAATCGCGCGATTCATTCGGTTCAAAATTTGGAGTAATTGCAGCTGCAGCAGGCTCGGCAGTTGGTCTCGGTAATATCTGGAAATTTCCATACATAGCCGGTGTTTACGGTGGGGCAGCATTTCTGTTTGTATATTTGGCTTTTATTGTTGCCATTGGATTGCCAGTAATGCTTTCTGAACTTATAATTGGGAGAAGTTCCCGGCGGAATGCGTTTGGGGCTTTTAAAGTGCTGGCACCAAATACGCCGTGGAAATATATTGGAATCTTAGGCGTAAGCGCGGCTTTTCTGATTTTGTCATTTTACGGGGTTGTTGCTGGTTGGAGTTTGGAATATATTTTACTGTCCTTTGAAAATGGTTTCTCAGGAAAAACACCCGATGAAATAGGCGCTTTGTTTTCCAATTTTATTGAAGCTCCGGTTAGGCCCGTAATAATGCAGTTAATTTTTATGTTGGCTACCGGTGCTATTGTAATTGTGGGAATTAAAAAAGGAATTGAGAAATACAATAAGATTTTAATGCCTCTTTTGGTTGTTATTTTGATTTTTCTTTGTTTTAAATCTGTATCATTGGAAGGTGCCAAAGCAGGATTGCTTTTCCTTTTTAACCCCGATTTCTCGAAACTAACGGGCGACGGAATTTTAAGTGCGCTTGGTCATGCATTCTTTACCTTAAGTTTGGGAATGGGAACATTAATTACCTACGGTTCCTACATTCAAAAAGATAATAACCTGATAAATACAATAATAAATGTAACAGTTGCTGATACAGTGATTGCTATTCTGGCAGGCATTGCCATATTCCCGGCTGTTTTTGCTTTTGGCATTGCACCCAGTGAAGGCCCCGGTTTAATATTTGTAACGTTGCCTAACGTTTTTCACCAAATGCCTGGTGGGTATATTTTTTCTATACTGTTTTTTATTTTATTGTCGGTAGCGGCTTTAACTTCTTCCATTTCAATTTTAGAAGTTGTGGTTGCCTATTTCATGGAAGAATTTAACATGGGAAGACATTTTTCTACAATTCTGGCAACCATTTTAATTTCTATTTTAGGAGTTCTTTGTTCCTTGTCGATGGGTGTACTTTCACCGTTTACAATTTTTGGTTTAAGTATTTTTGATTTGATGGACTGGATTTCAGCAAATATGTTACTTCCAATTGGAGGTTTATTTATTGCCTTGTTTATTGGCTGGTTTTACGGTAGAAAGAAAGTTAAAGAAGAAGTTTCTAACGGTGGAAAACTTTCAGGTATTTATTTATCAATGTTCATGTTTTTGGTGAAATTTATTGCTCCAATTGCCATCGCTATTGTAATGCTGAATAAAATAGGACTGCTAAAGTTTTAATAAACAACACTGCATTTGGTGTTTTTAATAATTGGGAAAAGATTGCATTTTTTGTAATTTTACGGATAGTTCCCAAATTATTAAAAATGAAAAATTCCTTAATACAGTGGTTCACCAAATACTTTCAATTTTCAAAAAAAGACAGAAACGGCATAACTGTACTAAGCATATTAATTTTTGTTGCCTTAATTATTAATATCTCAGTAGGTTTTATAAAAACAAATTCGGTTACTGATTTTTCAGCTTTCGAAAAAGCGCTGAACGAGTGGGAGCAAAACGAAAAATTTGAGATAAACAACAAGCAACTTTTTACATTCAATCCAAACACTATTGCCGAAACCGAATTAGAAACACTTTTAATTCCTGATTTTGTGAAAGCAAATTTGTTGAATTACAGGAAAGCAGGAGGGAAAATTTATTCAGCAAACGATTTCAGAAAAATCTACGGGATGAATGACAGTATCTTCGAAGCTATCAAGGATTTCATTTTAATTGAAGACTCTGTATTCAAAAATGAAGACTCTGTAAGGAATTTTCGCGTGGAAAATGAAGTGAAGAATAGAACGAACGAAAAATATAACCCGCCTGCAAAGCCGGATTTTAAAGTTGAGTTAAACAGTGCCGACTCTGCTGCATTAGTGAAACTGTATGGAGTGGGACCAGTATTCGCATCCAGAATTATAAAATACCGCAATTTGCTGGGAGGTTACTACAAGAAAGAACAATTGCTTGAAGTTTACAATTTTCCTGAAGAAACGTACAATTCAATTAAAGATCAGATTGAAGTGGATGAAAGTACAATAATTAAAATACGATTGAATTTTGCCGGTTTCTCCGAGCTTTTAAAACATCCTTACCTGAACAAAGAACAAGTTCAGTCAATTGTAAATTATCGCGATAAAAAAGGTGCATTTCTTTCGGTAAGTCAACTGGCAACTGAAAACCTGCTTGATTCAATTACTTTTTCAAAAATAAATCCTTATTTCGACTGCCGTTAAAAAAAGCTAAATTGAATTTATCGCATTGTAACTATTATTTTTTTCGATTAAATTTGATAAACTATGAATAATTTCTAAATTTGCGCCTCGAAATTTAAAATATAAAAAATAGGATATGATTATTATTCCTGTAAAAGAAGGCGAAAATATTGAAAGAGCTTTAAAAAGGTTCAAAAGAAAATTTGAAAAAACTGGTGTAATCAAAGAATTACGCGATCGTCAAAAGTTTACAAAACCTTCTGTGAAAAAGAGGGAAGAGTACAAGAAAGCTGTTTACGTGCAAGGTTTACAGCGCCAGGATGACTAAGTATTTTTAAGTGGTTCCTGGTTTAGCGAGTGTGAGAATGAAGATAAATGGATTATCAGGAATCGTTTATTAATTATTTAAAGTATGAGAAGAGATATTCTCCTCATACTATAACAGCTTACAAAAAGGACCTCGATCAGTTTGTGCAATTTTGTACAATAGTGGTCGGGGAATTTCATGTTAAAAAGGTCGATATTAAACTGGTGCGGAGCTGGATTGTTTATTTAATGGAAGAGCAAAACTCAGCCCGTTCGGTTGCACGAAAAGTAACTGCTTTAAAATCTTTCTATAAGTTTTTAATGAAAGAAGAGGTAGTTGATTTTAATCCGGCAACCAATTTGCCAATGCCCAAAATCAGAAAGAAACTGCCAAACTTTGTTGAGGAAAATAACTTGCATCATTTACTCGACGATGGTTTTTTTTCTGATGACTTCCGAGGTATTCGCGATAAATTAATAATTACATTATTATATGGTACCGGAATTCGACTTGCTGAACTATTAAACCTGAAAGATTCCGATATTGATACGAAAAGTTTTCTGATAAAAGTTTTAGGAAAACGACGAAAAGAACGAATTATTCCTTATCCGCGAAGTATAAATAATCTAATATTTCAGTATATTGAAATTAGAAATAATACCATTGGATTTACTCCGGAAAAACTTTTGGTTACAGATAAAGGGAAACAGGTTTATGAGAGATTAATTTATCGTGTAGTAACAAGCAACCTTGAAAAAGTTACTTCGTTGGAGAAAAAGAGTCCACATGTGTTACGGCATACTTATGCAACGCACTTATTAAATAAAGGAGCAGATTTAAACGCAGTAAAAGAATTGTTGGGGCATTCAAATCTGGCAGCTACGCAGGTTTATACACATACCACATTTGAGAAACTGCACAATATTTATAAACAAGCCCATCCAAGGGGTTAAAACAGTTTTATTATGGAAGTAAAAATTAATTCGGTACATTTTACCACGGATAAAAAATTAGTGGAATTTGTAAATAAAAAGGTAAATAAACTGGATACCTTTTTCGACGGAATAATAAATGCTGAAGTAACCTTAAAAGTACTTAAGCCTGAAACATCAAACAATAAGATCGCAGAGTTAAAACTTTCTATCCCTTCCAACGGCTATCTTTTTGCTAAAAAACAAGCCGATACATTTGAAGAAGCAATTGATTTGGCTATCGATGCCATTAAAAAACAGATAGATAAATACAAAGAAAAACTTAAAAGTAAATAAATTTTAAAATTGCTATTTAAATTTTAGTTTTTTAAAATAATATTTTTACATTTGCAAACCCTTTTAAGGGGCGTTCCAGAAACAGCTGAAATTAAAGTAGTTTGCTTTTAATACCAAGGGATTTGGAGATTTTTAATTGGTTGAAAAAGAGGTATAAAAAGATTAAAATACTTTGAGTTAAACAGGAATTTTTGTTTTTGTTTGTTGTTTCGATAAATTTTGTAATTTTGCACGGCATTTTTGCAGTATAATGATTGCGGGAGTAGCTCAGTCGATAGAGCATTAGCCTTCCAAGCTAAGGGTCGCGGGTTTGAATCCCGTCTCCCGCTCATTTCAGGAGATTGGAGTTTTAGGTAAAGTACTTATAACTCCTGTCTCTTTATGTGTTAATGCCGAAGTAGCTCAGGGGTAGAGCGCATCCTTGGTAAGGATGAGGTCACGAGTTCAATTCTCGTCTTCGGCTCAATTGATTTAAAAATAATTAAAAATTGCAGTTATGGCTAAAGAACATTTTAATAGGGACAAAGAACATGTCAATATTGGTACTATCGGCCACGTTGACCATGGTAAAACTACCCTGACCGCCGCCATCACAATGGTTTTGGCTAAAAAAGGTCTGTCTGAAGTTAAATCTTTCGATTCAATCGATAATGCTCCTGAAGAAAAAGAAAGGGGTATTACAATTAACACTGCTCACGTTGAGTATCAAACAGCTACTCGTCACTATGCGCACGTTGACTGTCCCGGTCACGCCGACTATGTTAAAAACATGGTTACTGGTGCTGCTCAGATGGACGGTGCAATCATTGTAGTTGCTGCAACTGATGGTCCTATGCCACAAACTCGTGAACACATCCTGTTAGCTCGTCAGGTAAACGTACCTAAACTGGTTGTATTCATGAACAAAGTGGATATGGTTGATGACGAAGAATTATTGGAACTTGTTGAAATGGAAATTCGTGAATTATTGGATTTCTATGAATTCGACGGTGACAATACTCCCGTTATCAAAGGTTCTGCACTTGGTGCAATGAACGGTGAACCACAGTGGGAAGAAAAAATTATGGAACTTATGGATGCAGTTGATACATGGATTCCACTTCCTCCACGTGACAAAGATAAACCATTTCTTATGCCGGTTGAAGACGTATTCTCAATCACTGGTCGTGGTACTGTTGCAACAGGTCGTATCGAAACTGGTGTTGTTCATACAGGTGATGAGCTTCAGTTGATTGGTCTTGGTGCAGAAGGTCGCAAAACAGTATGTACAGGGGTTGAGATGTTTCGTAAAATTTTGGATGACGGACAAGCTGGTGACAACGTTGGTTTGTTACTTCGCGGTGTTGACAAAAAAGAAATTAAACGTGGACAGATTCTTTGTAAACCAGGTACAATTACTCCTCACAAAAAATTCAAAGCTGAGGTTTATGTATTGAAAAAAGAAGAAGGTGGTCGTCACACTCCGTTCCACAACAAATATCGTCCTCAGTTCTACATTCGTACTCTTGATATTACCGGTGAAATTCAGTTACCTGAAGGTCGTGAAATGGTTATGCCAGGTGATAACGTATCAATTGTAGTAGAATTAATTTACCCGGTTGCACTTAATATCGGTTTACGTTTCGCAATCCGCGAAGGTGGACGTACAGTTGGTGCTGGTCAGGTAACTGAAATTATTGACTAATTTCAACTTAATTATATTGTAAAAAGTCCCGGGCATTTTGTCCGGGACTATTTACGGATGAAACTCAAAAGGGGAGTGGTTTATAACAGTAAGTTCGATACTTACCTTCCGTACAAAAACAGATTCTGAAATGAAATTAAAATTATACTTGCAAGAGGCTTACGATGAACTTGTACACAAGGTAACATGGCCTACTTGGAAAGAACTGCAAAGCAGTGCATTGGTTGTAATGGTTGCTTCCTTAATAATATCACTCGTAATTTTCGTTATGGACCTGTCATTCAGGAATATAATGGATTTTATTTATGGATTATTTTATTAATTAAAATCCTTAGTTCATTATGAGCGAAAATAGTAAAAAATGGTATGTTCTGCGCGCTATTGGAGGCAAAGAGAAGAAGGTTAAAGAATATATCGAAAACGAAATCGCAAATGGAGATCTTAAGGGTTTTGTAGACCAGGTTCTTATACCAACGGAAAAAGTTTATCAAATTCGAAACGGAAAAAAAATAAGCAAGGAGAGAAATTTTTTCCCGGGATATGTTTTAATTGAAGCTTCTTTAGTGGGTGAAGTTGCGCACACACTGAGGAATATGCCAAATGTTATCGGGTTCTTAGGCGACACCAAAGGTGGAGATCCTGTTCCAATGAGGCAAAACGAAGTAAACCGTATTCTTGGTCGTGTTGACGAACTTGCTGAAACCGGCGAAGAATTAAACATCCCGTTTGTTGTAGGAGAAACTGTCAAAGTAATCGACGGACCATTCAACGGCTTTAACGGAACCATTGAGGAAATCAATGAAGAGAAGAAAAAGCTGCAGGTAATGGTGAAGATTTTTGGACGTAAAACTCCTTTGGAACTTAGCTTTATGCAAGTCGAAAAGGAATAGTAACGCTTTAATTTTTTGTTATGGCGAAAGAAATTGCTGGATTAATTAAATTACAGATCAAAGGTGGTGCTGCTAATCCTTCACCACCGGTAGGGCCAGCATTGGGTTCTAAAGGTGTTAATATAATGCAGTTCTGCAAACAGTTCAATGGTAGAACACAGGATCAGGCCGGTAAGGTTCTTCCTGTTATTATTACTGTTTATGCCGACAAGTCATTCGACTTCATTATCAAACAACCACCTGTAGCAGTCCAATTGCTTGAAGTAGCAAAGTTAAAAAAAGGATCAGCTGAACCACACGTAAGTAAAGTTGGTTCGGTTACCTGGGAACAGGTAAAACAAATTGCCGAAGGCAAAATGACAGACCTTAATTGCTTTACTATGGAATCAGCTATGAAAATGGTTGCTGGAACTGCCAGAAGTATGGGAATCACTGTAAAAGGTGCTTCACCATTCAATAACTAAAAAAATCTTTTACGATGGGCAGAATTACGAAAAATAAAAAAGCTTCTCTTGCTAAACTCGAAAAAGGAAAAGCTTACTCAATTGATGAAGCATCACAATTGGTAAAGGAAATTACCTACACAAAATTTGATGCATCGGTTGATATTGATGTAAGACTTGGAGTTGACCCAAGAAAGGCTAACCAGATGGTTAGAGGCGTAGTTTCTTTACCCCATGGAACTGGAAAAGAAGTTCGCGTTTTAGCACTTGTTACTCCTGATAAAGAACAGGAAGCAAAAGATGCAGGCGCAGACTTTGTAGGTTTAGATGACTATATTGATAAAATCAAAGGTGGCTGGACTGATGTTGATGTTATTATTACCATGCCTCCGGTTATGGGAAAAGTTGGGGCGTTAGGACGTATTTTAGGTCCGCGTGGTTTAATGCCAAACCCTAAAAGTGGTACCGTAACCATGGAAGTTGGTAAAGCAATCGGCGAAGTTAAGCAAGGTAAAATCGATTTTAAAGTTGATAAATTTGGTATTGTTCATACATCAATTGGTAAAGTATCCTTTACTCCTGATAAAATTAAAGACAACGCCCTGGAATTCATCAACACAATCGTAAAATTGAAACCTGTTGCCGCTAAAGGTACTTATGTAAAAAGCATCTATTTATCCAGTACCATGAGCCCTGGTATTCAAGTTGAACCAAAGTCGATGATAGACTAAAAATGAGTGAAAAATGAAGAGTTCGGAAAAACAAGTTATTATTACTAATTTACAAGAACAGATTGATTCATACAGCCATTTTTATCTTACCGACATTAGTGGTTTAAATGCTGAAAATACCAGTGATTTAAGAAGACAATGTTTTAACCAAGATGTAAAACTGGTTGTTGTTAAGAATACTCTGTTACGTAAAGCTCTTGAAAGTTCAAGCAAGAACGTTGAAGAAATTTACGGTGCACTGAAAGGCAATACAACAGTAATGTTTACCGAGAATGCTAATGTTCCGGCTAAACTCATTAAAGACTTCAGTAAAAAGCATAAAAAGCCTGTATTAAAAGCGGCTTATGTTCAGGAAAGTATTTATATGGGTGAAAATCAGCTGGATGCATTAATCTCAGTTAAATCTAAAAATGAACTTATTGCTGACGTTGTTGCTTTGTTACAATCACCAATGAAAACTGTTCTCGGACAGCTTCAGTCTGGTGGAAATATCATTCACGGTGTACTGAAAACACTTGGAGAAAAAGAATAATTTTTTTGAAATAATTTATAAAATTTATAAAAATGGCAGATTTAAAACAGCTTGCAGAAGAGTTAGTAAACTTGACTGTTAAAGAGGTTAACGAATTAGCTGGAATTCTTAAAGACGAATACGGTATTGAACCAGCTGCTGCTGCAGTTGCAGTTGCAGGACCGGCAGCAGGTGCTGGCGAAGCAGAAGAAGTTGCTGTACAAACAGAATTCGATGTAATTCTGAAAGCAGCAGGCCAATCGAAGCTGGCAGTAGTAAAACTCGTTAAAGAACTTACAGGTCTTGGCTTAAAAGAAGCTAAAGAAGTAGTTGACGGCGCTCCTAAAGCAATCAAAGAAAAAGTTTCTAAAGACGAAGCTGAAGCTCTTAAGAGCCAGTTAGTTGAAGCAGGAGCAGAAGTTGAAATTAAATAATCGCATTCTGACCTTTTAAAGGTTATATGGTTTAGAGTCTTACCAACGTAGGATTCTAAACCTTTTTGTGTATTTATATTTTATATCATTAACCTGTATAAATACATGTCAGTATATACAAAAAATGAGAGGAAAAGTTTTTCCTCAACACAAACCAGGTTTGATTACCCTGACTTCTTAGAAGTACAAGTTAAATCATTTAAAGAGTTTTTTCAGTTAAGAACCACACCTGACAACAGAAAAAATGAAGGATTATTTGGTGTATTTCAGGAAAATTTTCCGATTACAGATACACGAAATAATTTCGTTCTCGAGTTTCTGGATTATCAGGTTGATCCACCAAGATATTCCATTAAGGAATGTATTGAACGTGGCTTAACTTTTAGTGTGCCGTTAAAGGCGAAATTAAAGTTGTATTGTACCGATCCTGAACACGAAGATTTCGATACCGTTGTTCAGGATGTTTACCTCGGAACAGTGCCGTACATGACCGAAAGCGGAACCTTTATTATTAATGGGGCCGAACGTGTTATTGTATCACAGTTGCACAGATCCCCGGGTGTATTCTTCGGGCAAAGTTTGCACGCAAACGGTACAAAACTTTATTCGGCACGAATTATTCCGTTCAAAGGTTCGTGGATAGAGTTTGCAACCGACATAAACAGTGTGATGTACGCTTACATCGACAGGAAAAAGAAATTACCTGTTACAACATTGTTACGTGCTATCGGTTATGAAAGCGATAAAGACATCCTTGAAATCTTTAATTTGGCGGATGAAATAAAAGTTTCGAAAACAGGTTTAAAGAAAATTGTAGGCCGTAGACTGGCTGCACGTGTATTAAAATCCTGGATTGAAGACTTTGTTGACGAAGATACAGGTGAAGTTGTATCAATTGAACGTAACGAGGTTATTATCGATCGTGAAACTGTTTTGGAGGATGATCATATCGATGAAATTATCGATTCAGGTGTTAAAGCTATCCTTTTACACAAGGAAGATCAAAACCAACAGGATTTTGCAATTATTTACAATACATTGCAAAAAGACCCCTGTAACTCTGAAAAGGAAGCAGTTTTGCATATTTATCGCCAGTTGCGCAACGCAGAACCGCCAGATGAAGCTACCGCACGCGACGTAATCGATAAACTTTTCTTCTCCGATAAAAGATATGATCTCGGCGAAGTAGGTCGTTACAGGATCAATAAAAAGTTGACATTAGAAGTTGACTCAGAAATTCGTGTTCTTACGAAAGAAGATATCATTGCAATTATAAAACATCTTATTCAGTTAGTGAACTCAAAAACTGATGTTGATGATATCGACCATTTAAGTAACCGTAGGGTTCGTACCGTTGGTGAACAGATGTACAATCAGTTTGGAGTAGGTCTTGCACGTATGGCACGCACCATCCGTGAAAGAATGAATGTACGCGACAATGAAGTTTTTACACCTATTGATCTTATCAATTCAAAAACTTTATCATCGGTAATCAATTCATTCTTCGGAACAAATGCCTTGTCGCAGTTTATGGACCAAACAAACCCGCTTGCCGAAATGACCAACAAACGTCGTATGTCGGCACTTGGACCGGGTGGTCTTTCCCGTGAAAGAGCAGGTTTCGAAGTTCGAGACGTTCACTATACACACTATGGAAGACTTTGTCCGATTGAAACACCGGAAGGTCCGAACATCGGTTTGATTTCTTCACTTTGTGTTTTTGCTAAGATCAATGATCTTGGTTTTATTTCAACACCGTATAGGAAAGTTGTTGACGGTAAAGTAGATTTATCGGAAGAAGGTGTATTGTATCTTACAGCTGAAGAGGAAGAAGGAAAAATTATTGCTCAGGCAAACGCACCAATCGATCCGGATGGTAAATTTATCAATCAACGTGTAAAATCGCGTTTAGATGGTGACTATCCGGTTGTTGATAAAGAAAGGGTAAATCTGATGGATGTTGGCCCAAACCAGATTGCATCTGTAGCCGCTTCATTGATTCCGTTCCTTGAACACGACGATGCCAACCGTGCATTGATGGGATCGAACATGATGAGGCAGGCTGTACCGTTACTTCGTCCGGAAGCTCCAATTGTTGGAACCGGTTTGGAAGGAAGGGCTGCTGCCGACTCAATGATTTTGGTAAAAGCCGAATTCGACGGCGTTATTGAATATGTTGACGCAAACCAGATTATTGTTCGTTACGATGTTAGCGAGGACGATCGTTTTGTAAGTTTCGATCCCGAAGTTGTAACTTACTCTTTGGATAAATATACAAAAACCAACCAGGGAACTACGGTAGATTTAAATCCGATTGTAGTAAAAGGCCAGCGCATTAAGCAAGGTGAAATACTTACTGAAGGTTATGCTACCGAAGATGGTGAACTTGCACTTGGACGTAACTTAATGGTTGCATTCATGCCATGGCAGGGATACAACTACGAGGATGCTATTGTTATTTCTGAAAGAATTGTACGTGAAGATGTATTTACTTCGGTACATGTCGACGAATACAGCCTTGAAGTTCGCGATACCAAAAGGGGAGTTGAAGAATTTACGTCCGACATTCCTAACGTAAGTGAAGACGCCACCAAAAACCTGGATGAAAACGGTTTGATCCGAATTGGTGCCGATGTTAAACCCGGAGATATCCTTATTGGTAAAATTACTCCGAAAGGAGAATCAGATCCTTCACCGGAAGAAAAACTGCTGCGTGCTATCTTTGGTGACAAAGCAGGCGATGTTAAAGATGCTTCATTAAAAGCTTCTCCGTCGTTATCTGGTGTTGTTATCGATAAAAAGCTCTTTTCAAGAGTAGCAAAAGATAAAAAAGGAAAAGCTACCAAAGCTTTGCTCGATCAGATTGATGAAAAATTTGAACGCGATATTGCTTCGCTTCGTGCAAAACTTGAAGATAAACTTTTCACACTGGTTGCCGGAAAAACTTCTCAGGGAGTTAAAGATTATTACGGAACTGAAGTAGTAACCAAAGGAGTTAAATTTACTTTGAAACAACTTCAGGAACTTGATTATCTGAATGTTAATCCATCGAAATGGACTACAGATAAAGATAAAAATGATTTGATCTTCCGTGTGGTCAACAACTTCATTATGAAGTACAAGGAAATTGAAGCTGTTTCACGCCGCGAAAGATATAACGTAACTATCGGAGACGAACTTCCTGCAGGAATTATTCAATTGGCAAAAGTTTATATTGCGAAAAAACGTAAACTTCAGATTGGTGATAAAATGGCAGGTCGTCACGGTAACAAAGGTATTGTTTCGCGTGTTGTACGTGCCGAAGATATGCCATTCCTTTCCGACGGAACACCGGTTGATATTGTATTGAATCCGCTGGGTGTACCTTCGAGGATGAACCTCGGACAGATTTATGAAACTGTATTGGGTTGGGCAGGAAAAGAACTGGGAATGAAGTTTGCCACTCCAATTTTTGACGGTGCAAGCCTCGAAGAAATCACAGAATATACTGAAAAGGCAAGTATTCCACGTTTTGGAGAGACTCGCCTAATCGACGGTGAAACAGGTGAACCATTCGACCAGCCGGCAACAGTTGGTATTATTTATATGATGAAACTGGGGCACATGGTTGAAGATAAAATGCATGCCCGTTCAATTGGTCCTTATTCATTAATCACGCAGCAACCTTTGGGTGGTAAAGCTCAGTTCGGTGGTCAGCGTTTTGGTGAAATGGAAGTATGGGCGCTTGAAGCATTTGGTGCATCTCACATTTTACAGGAAATCCTCACCGTTAAATCCGACGATGTTATGGGAAGGGCAAAAGCATACGAATCGATCGTTAAAGGCGAACCGATGCCGCAACCCGGTATTCCTGAGTCTCTCAATGTATTGTTACATGAACTTAGAGGTTTGGGCCTCAGCGTTAGAATGGAGTAGTTCCAAAACCTTATTTATTGGTTCTGTTAAATGATTTTTATTTAGAATTATGGCATTCAAAAAAGATAATAAAGCAAAAACCAGTTTCTCAAAAGTTTCGGTAAGTCTTTCTTCACCGGAAGAGATTCTGGAACGTTCGTTTGGTGAAGTTCTTAAACCCGAAACGATAAACTACAGAACGTACAAACCTGAACGGGACGGTCTTTTTTGCGAACGTATTTTTGGACCGGTAAAAGACTACGAATGCCACTGCGGTAAATACAAACGAATTCGTTACAAGGGAATTGTTTGCGACCGTTGTGGAGTAGAAGTTACAGAGAAAAAAGTACGCCGCGAAAGAATGGGGCACATTTCGTTGGTTGTTCCGGTTGCCCACATCTGGTATTTCAGATCGTTGCCGAATAAAATCGGTTATTTGCTTGGGTTGCCTACCAAAAAACTGGATTCAATTATTTACTACGAACGTTACGTAGTAATTAATCCCGGGGTAAAAGCAATCGACGGTGTAAAAGAACTTGACTTCCTCACAGAAGAAGAGTACCTCGACATCCTCGATACTTTACCGAAAGAAAACCAGTATCTCGACGAAGATGACCCAAACAAATTCATCGCAAAAATGGGTGCTGAAGCGTTGTATGAAATTTTAAGCCGGATTGATCTTGATGATCTTTCTTTCACATTACGACACAAAGCAAATACTGAAACTTCGCAGCAACGTAAAAACGAAGCGTTAAAGAGGTTACAGGTTGTTGAGGCTTTCAGGGCTAGTAAAAACCTGAACCGTCCGGAATGGATGATTGTAAAGGTTGTTCCTGTTATTCCGCCCGATTTGCGCCCGTTAGTTCCGCTCGATGGAGGACGTTTTGCAACATCTGACTTGAATGACTTGTACCGCAGGGTTATTATCCGCAACAACCGTTTAAAAAGGTTGATAGAAATTAAGGCGCCTGAGGTAATTTTACGAAATGAAAAACGAATGCTGCAGGAAGCTGTAGACTCGTTATTTGATAATTCAAGAAAAGTAAATGCAGTAAAAACGGAAAACAATCGCGCTTTAAAATCTCTTTCCGACAGTTTGAAAGGAAAACAAGGCCGTTTCCGTCAAAACCTTTTGGGTAAACGTGTCGACTATTCTGCACGTTCGGTAATTGTTGTTGGTCCGAAATTACAAATTCACGAATGCGGTCTTCCAAAAGATATGGCAGCCGAGCTTTACAAACCGTTTGTTATCAGAAAACTGATTGAACGCGGAATTGTAAAAACGGTAAAATCGGCCAAGAAAATTGTCGACAGGAAAGACCCGGTAGTTTGGGAAATTCTTGAAAATGTATTGAAAGGACATCCTGTGATGCTGAACCGTGCGCCCACGCTGCACCGTTTGTCAATTCAGGCTTTCCAGCCAGTTTTAATTGAAGGTAAAGCTATTCAGTTGCACCCGCTGGTTTGTACCGGTTTTAACGCCGACTTCGACGGTGACCAGATGGCTGTTCACCTTCCGTTGGGTAATGCTGCAATTCTTGAAGCTCAATTGTTAATGCTTGCTTCTCACAACCTGTTAAACCCCGCTAACGGAGCGCCAATTCAGGTGCCTTCGCAGGACATGGTTTTGGGTCTGTACTACATGACCAAACCCCGGAAAGGGTTAAGAGGAGAAGGAATGACTTTCTATTCTGCTGAAGAAGTAATTATTGCATATTCTGAAAAAGTTATTGATTTACACTCTGTTATAAAAGTAAAAGTAGAAGATGTTGATGAAAACGGTAAATATTTCAAACACATCATCGAAACTTCTGTTGGTAGAGTGCTATTTAATGAATATGTTCCGCGCCAGGTAGGTTATCTTAACCAATTACTTACCAAAAAATCGTTGCGTACTATCATTACCGATGTATTTAATAAATGTGGAAATGCAATTACTGTTGCTTTCCTTGATGATATTAAAAGTCTCGGTTATAATATGGCGTATCGCGGCGGTTTATCTTTCAACCTCGATGACGTAATTATTCCTGTTGATAAAGAAAACATCGTTGGTGGCGGATACGAAGAAGTAGAGGAAGTAATTTCCAACTATAACATGGGATTCATTACCAATAACGAAAGATACAATCAGGTTATTGATATTTGGACACATGCCAACGCCAAGTTGACCAATTCAGTAATGAAAACACTGAGTTCAGATAAGGATGGTTTTAACTCGATTTACATGATGCTCGACTCGGGTGCCCGTGGTTCGAAAGAACAGATCAGGCAGCTGTGCGGTATGAGGGGATTGATGGCAAAACCACAAAAATCAGGTTCTACAGGTTCTCAGATTATTGAAAACCCGATTTTGGCAAACTTTAAAGAAGGGCTTTCGGTTTTGGAATACTTTATTTCAACTCACGGTGCCCGTAAAGGTTTGGCCGATACCGCGTTGAAAACTGCCGATGCAGGTTATTTGACTCGACGTTTGGTTGATGTTGCACAGGATGTTATCATTTCTGAAGACGACTGCGGAACTCTTCGCGGTATTGTGGCAGCAGCAATTAAAAACAACGAAGAAGTAGTTGCTTCACTTTACGACAGGATTATTGGACGTACTTCAGTTCACGATATTTATCATCCGTTGAATGGCGAATTAATCGTTAAATCGGGTGATGAAATTACTGAAGATATTGCCAATATTATTGAAGAATCTCCGATTGAAACGGTTGAAATTCGTTCGGTATTAACCTGCGAGTCGAAAGTGGGTGTTTGTGCCAAATGCTACGGTCGAAACCTTGCAACCGGTAAAAAAGTTCAGCGAGGCGAGGCTACCGGAGTTATCGCAGCCCAGTCGATTGGTGAACCTGGAACTCAGCTTACACTGCGTACTTTCCACGTGGGAGGTATTGCCGGTAACATTTCTGCACAGTCGCAGGTTGAATCTAGATACGACGGTTATGTTGAAATTGAAGAACTTCGTTCCGTTGAATACAAAGGCGACGACGGTTCATCAACCGATATTGTTGTTAGTCGTTTGGCTGAATTAAAAATTATCGATAAAAACACCAATATTCCGCTTTCAACACATCCTATTCCTTACGGTTCGAAACTGTATGTTAAAAACGGTGAAGAAATTCGTAAAGGAAAAATGATTTGTGAGTGGGACCCGTTCAATGGTGTAATTATTACTGAATTCGAAGGTAAAATTGAATTCGAAAATCTTATTGATGGTATTACTTATCGCGAAGAATCGGACGAACAAACCGGTTATAGTGAAAAAGTAATCATTGAAACAAGGGACAAAACTAAAAACCCGACCCTGAAAATTATGGATAAAAACGGCGAAATGATCCGTTCTTACAACTTACCGGTTGGCGGTCACATGGCCGTTTCCAATAATCAGGATGTTAAGGCAGGTACTGTTCTGGTAAAAATTCCGCGTGCTGCTGGTAAAGCAGGCGATATCACCGGTGGTTTGCCGCGTGTTACCGAATTGTTCGAAGCTCGTAACCCTTCCAATCCGGCAGTGGTTTCAGAGGTCGACGGTGAAGTTTCACTGGGCAAAATCAAACGTGGTAACCGCGAAATTATCGTAACTACCAAAAATGGTGATGTTAAAAAATACCTCGTACCTCTTTCAAAACAGATTCTGGTACAGGAAAACGACTACATCAGAGCAGGTACATCATTGTCCGACGGAGCTACAACTCCTTCCGATATTCTGGCAATTAAAGGTCCGACAGCTGTTCAGGAATATATTTTGAATGAAGTTCAGGACGTTTACCGCATGCAGGGTGTGAAAATTAATGATAAACATTTCGAAATCATTATTCGCCAAATGATGCGTAAAGTTGAAATTGAAGACCCGGGTGATACCCGCTTCCTTGAAAAACAGGTGGTGGATAAAAACGAATTCATTTCTGAAAACGACTGGATTTACAGCAAAAAGGTTGTTATCGAACCAGGCGATGCAGAAGGATTAAAAGCCGGTCAGATTATTTCAGCCAGAAGATTAAGGGACGAGAATTCACAATTACGTCGAAAAGATAAAAAACTGGTGGAGGCGCGCGATGCAATCCCCGCAACTTCGAGCCAGATTTTGCAGGGTATTACAAAAGCAGCGTTGCAAACACGCAGCTGGTTGTCGGCAGCATCGTTCCAGGAAACTACAAAAGTACTGAACGAAGCCGCTATCAACGGTAAAGTGGATTACCTCGACGGATTGAAAGAAAACGTTATTTGTGGTCACCTGATTCCGGCCGGTACCGGGTTAAAAGAATACAAAAACCTTGTAGTTGGTTCAAAATCAGAATACGACCAGTTGGTTGACATGAAAAGATCCTAATTTAAAACAAAAAAGTTATGGATGATAAAAATCAGGTTTCGCAACAGCTGAATATTGAATTGAGTGAAGAAATAGCCCAGGGAGTTTATTCAAATCTGGCGGTAATTACTCATTCAAGTTCAGAATTTGTTGTTGATTTTGTGCGGATTATGCCCGGTATTCCAAAGGCCAATGTAAAATCGCGGATTATTTTAACTCCGGAACATGCCAAACGTTTGTTGTTGGCACTTCAGGATAATATTAAAAAATATGAAGCTGTTCATGGTCCGATTAAAAATGTGAATCCAGGTTCAAATCCGGTGATGCCACCCATGAGTTTTGGCGGACCTACTGCACAAGCTTAAAATAAGATTTTATACAATATTAAAGAGGAATCAGTTTTCTGGTTCCTCTTTTTTTATGAATTGGATTTTGTTGTATTATTTGATGAAAGTGTACTGCTTTATTCATATTTATAATGATTTATTGAAGTAGAATAATTGCTGATCTTCCGGCCAAAATGCCCTTAAACGTTAAACTTTCTTGAAAAAAATACCATTTCTTAATTAAAACCAATATAAATTACAATGAACATTTACATGAGGGAATTTTGGAAATTTTTGTTTGATTGTTTTAATGCCAATGTTTCAGAGGGTTTAACGCAGGTTTTTTAGCGTGAAACGGAAGCTTTAAAATAGATGTTCTTTTCAACTGTTCAATTTTGACTTTAGTTAACTTATCTGTCTTGATTTCTTTGGGTTGAATATTTATATTTGCCTCTTTTCTTGCCAAAAATACAGGAAAAATCATGTTTTCCTCCCGATGAAATATTGAATAACTAAATTAAATCATAATAGATGAAAGCTTACAAAATTATTGTTTTAGCCAAGCAGGTTCCCGATACAAGGAATGTTGGCAAAGATGCAATGAAAGCTGATGGGACGGTAAACCGGGCAGTTCTTCCGGCTATTTTTAATCCTGAAGATTTGAATGCTTTGGAACAGGCTTTACGTATTAAGGACCAGTTTCCAGGTTCAACTGTAAAGATACTGACCATGGGACCCGGTCGTGCAGCAGATATTATTCGTGAAGGATTGTTCAGAGGTGCCGATGGAGGATATCTTTTAACCGACCGTGCTTTTGCCGGATCCGATACTCTGGCCACATCGTATGCACTGGCACAGGCTCTGAAAAAAATGGGTAAAATTGATCTTATTATTGCCGGTCGTCAGGCTATCGACGGCGATACAGCACAGGTTGGTCCGCAGGTGGCCGAAAAACTGAACATGCTTCAGGTTACCTATGTTGAAGAAATTAAGGAATTAAAAAATAACACCATCGTTTTAAAACGGCGACTCGACCGCGGTGTTGAAACCGTAAAATGTCCGCTTCCTTTGGTTATTACTGTCAATGGTTCAGCTCCTGATTGCCGTGCCAGAAATGCGAAACTGCTGATGCAGTTCAAACATGCAAAAACAGTAACTGAACTTCAGAAAGAAAATGAAGACTACACCCAATTGTACAACGACCGTCCGGGATTAAATATTCCTGAATTGACAGTGAATGACATTGAACACGACCCTGAACAGTTGGGTTTAACTGGTTCTCCAACCAAAGTTAAAACTATCGAAAACGTGGTTCTTCAGGCGAAAGATTCAAAAGCAATTTCTGCAGCCGATGCTGAAATTGAAAGCATGATGATTGAGTTAATTAAAAGTCATACCATCGGTTAATTACCCTTGTAAAAAGTACAAAAAATGAATAACATATTTGTTTATTGCGAAATAGAAGATGGCCAGGTAGCCGAAGTAAGTCAGGAATTGCTGACCAAGGGTAGAACGCTGGCAAACGAGCTGAAATGTAAACTCGAAGCCATTGCAATTGGTTTTGAACTTGATGGTATTGCAAGCCAGGTAATTCCTTATGGCGTTGATAAATTGTATTTGGCCGACGATAAACGTTTGTACCCTTATCAAACACTGCCGCATACTTCAGTAGTAGTTAAGTTGTTTCAGGAAGAAAAACCGCAGATTGCTTTGATGGGCGCTTCCTCCATTGGCCGCGATTTGGGACCGCGCGTTTCGTCTGCTTTGCACAGCGGGTTAACGGCCGACTGTACAAGTTTGGTTATTGGCGATCATTTCGATAAAAAAGCCGACAAAAACTACGAAAACCTGTTGTATCAGATTCGCCCGGCTTTTGGTGGAAATATTATTGCAACCATCATTAATCCCGATTGTCGCCCGCAAATGGCTACCGTTCGCGAAGGCGTGATGAAAAAGAACATTCTCGACCCAAAATACAAAGGTGAAGTTGTAAAACTCGAAGTTTCGAAATATGTAACCGACACCGATTTTGTAGTAGAAATTATCGATCGTCATATCGAAAAAAGCAAGCTGAATATCAAAGGCGCCCCGATTGTTGTGGCTGGTGGCTACGGTGTGGGTTCAAAAGAAAATTTCAAATTGTTGTATGAACTTGCCGAAGTTTTGGGTGGCGAAGTTGGCGCGTCGCGTGCTGCTGTTGATGCCGGTTATGCCGAACACGAACGTCAGATAGGACAAACCGGGTTAACCGTTCGTCCGAAATTATATATTGCCTGTGGTATCTCAGGGCAAATCCAGCACCGTGCAGGTATGGAACAATCGGCCCAGATTATTGCAATTAATACCGATCCTGAAGCTCCGATAAATGCCATAGCCGACTATGTAATTACCGGAGATGTTGCTGAAATCATTCCGAAAATGATTAAGTATTACAAAAAGAACACAAAATAATTTTGACGATTAATCTGAACAAAAATGGCAAATTATTATACAGATAACAGCGAATTAAAATTTCATTTGAATCATCCGTTGATGGAAAAAATCGTTCGGTTAAAAGAACGTAATTTTTCATTTAAGGATCAATTTGATTTTGCACCGCTCGATTACGAAGATGCAATTGACAGCTACGACAAAGTACTTGAGATTGTAGGCGAAATTTGTGGCGATATAGTTGGCCCAAATGCAGAAGGTATCGATGCTGAAGGACCGCAGGTAGTTGACGGACACGTGGTTTATGCCAGCGGAACTTCTGAAAATATTAAGGCGCTGAACCAGGCTGGTTTAATGGGTATGTCGCTTCCTTACAAATACGGTGGATTAAACTTTGCAATTGTGCCGTATATTATGGCTGCTGACATTGTTTCGCGCGCCGACGCAGGTTTTGTAAACATTTGGGGATTGCAGGACTGTGCTGAAACCATCAACGAGTTTGCTTCTGAAGACCAGAAGGAACGTTTCTTACCGCGTGTTTGCAACGGCGATACCATGGCCATGGACTTAACCGAGCCCGATGCAGGTTCCGACCTTCAGGCCGTGCAGTTAAAAGCTACCTGGGACGAAGAGAAAAAGACATGGTTCTTGAACGGTGTGAAACGTTTTATTACCAACGGCGACGGCGAGATTTCGCTGGTTTTGGCACGTTCAGAACCCGGAACAAAAGACGGCCGTGGTCTTTCTATGTTTATTTACGACAAACTTCAGGGTGGAGTAACCGTTCGTCGCATCGAACACAAAATGGGAATCATTGGTTCGCCAACCTGTGAGCTTGTGTTTAAAGATGCCCCTGCCGAATTGGTAGGTTCACGCAAAATGGGTTTGATAAAATATGTAATGGCATTGATGAACGGCGCACGTTTGGGAATTGCAGCCCAATCGGTGGGAGTGAGCGAAGCTGCTTACCGCGAAGCTTTGCAATACGCCAAGGAAAGAATGCAGTTTGGCAAAGCCATCATTCGTTTCCCCGCAGTTTATGAAATGCTGTCGTTGATGAAAGCAAAACTCGATGCTTCAAGAACGTTGCTTTATGAAACAGCCCGTTTTGTCGACATGTACAAAACGTATCAGCACATTTCAGAAGAACGTCAGCTTGAAAAAGATGAACGTGAAGAAATGAAAACTTACCAGCGTTTGGCCGATATTTATACACCGCTGGTTAAAGGAATGGCCAGTGAGTACAGCAACCAGCTGGCTTACGATGCTGTTCAGATTCACGGTGGTTCGGGATTTATGAAAGATTATCCGGTGGAACGCATTTACCGCGATGCACGTATTACTTCTATTTACGAAGGAACCACGCAGTTGCAGGTGGTTGCCGCTATCCGCGGTGTTACAACCGGCGCTTATCTGAATCAGATTCGCGTTTATGAAGCTCAAAAAGTATCTCCGCAACTGGAATATCTGAAACGTTCGCTGATAATTCTGACCGAAGAATACGAACAGGCAGTGAAAAAAGTAACTTCAACCGAAGACAATGAATTTATCGATTTCCACGCCCGCCGGTTGGTGGAAATGGCAGGTCATATTATTATGAGTTACTTGTTGCTGCTCGATTCCAACCGCGAAGAATCGTTCCTGAAATCGGCAAAAAACTATATTACTTTTGCCAAAGCGCAGGTAAAAGCACACGCCGAATTTATCCGTGTTTCCGAATTAAACGATTTGGGAACTTACAAATTCGAATTGTAGAATTTTATATAATGAATATAAAAGCCACGCTCGGTCGATTGACGGAGCGTGGCTTTTTATTGGCTTTCGTAGAATAGATTTGCGAATCTTTTTAATTAGGTTGTAACCCCCCACTAAACCTTAGCGTCCAATCCTTAACTTGATAAATAAATTACACCATTCAACATGAAAGAAAAACGAACTTTACTTGCGCTGTTTGTTTCATTTTTACTTTTCGTTAATTTTTTTGAAAATCCTTTGTCAGCCTGCTCCACTTTTAAGCTGCAAAAGGGGAATACCCTGATTTACGGGCACAACCTCAACGAAGCCGACATTGGTGTGCCCGGTCTGGTTTTTATTAATCCCAGGGGAATTTTTAAAACGGGGAAAACCTGGAGCGAACTCACTACTCCTGAAAAACTCAATCCGTCATCGCTTTGTTGGATTTCGCGTTATGGTTCGGTTACTTTTAACAACTTCGGAAGGGATTTCCCGGACGGAGGAATGAATGAAGCCGGCCTTTTTATCTGGGAAATGAATGAAGATGCTGAGTATCCGAAAGGCGATAGTCTCCCGAAACTCAATCAAATGAACTGGATGCAGTATGTTCTCGACAATTTTTCGAGTGTTGAGGAAGTTGTTCAGGGCGCTCTGGAAATGGAAATCGATGGCTGGGGCTGGCACTTTTTTGTAGGCGATGGAAAAGGAAATACCGCAGCTGTAGCATTTATCAATGGAAAGGCAGTGGTTGAAACCGGCGAAAACATGCCTGTTCCGGCGCTTTTTAATACACCTTACAAAAGGGAGCTTGAACTGCTGAAATACTACAAAGGTTTTGGAGGCAATTATGAACCCGACATCAACGACCCGAAAGTTCCGCGTTTTGTCCGTTCTGCAGTTTTAATCGAAAATTATCAACCGGAGCAAAATGCTGTGGATTATGGTTTTTATATGTTAAAAACCCTCCGTGTAAATGACGACCCTGAGTGGTCGGTTATTTTTGATATTCCTGAAAAAAAGGTGTATTTCCGTACCCGGTTAAATCCTGAAATTAAAATGCTGGACATGAATGAAATTGATTTCTCAAAATCGCAGCCGGTTTCGTTGGTAAACATCGATGAAAAGGAAGGTGGAAATGTTTTGCCGCGGGTTCATGAATATTCTAACCAGATTGTGCGCGATTTTACAACTTCACAATTGTTTCCCATTTTGCCTGAGGCTTTTTTTACGCGGGGAGGAATCACAAAGGAAGAATATCTGGATAGAATTTCTATGCACACCGATTCTTACAGTCTTCCTGAAAACCAGTTTTTTGCAGGCATTTGGAAAAATAAACCGGATACAACAAAAGATGAAATGAGTGTCACTTTCAAACTCGAAACACAGGTTGATGCTGTAAAAGCATTTGTTTCGAATTCGGATGGAAAGGATTATTATACAACCGATCATCTGCAACTCATCGGAAATAATTTAAAATGCACTTTCAAAACAAAAGGTGGAACACTGCTCGAAGTTCAGGGCGAATTTCAAAACGGCAGATTAAAATTCGATTTGTTCGGTATTGAAGATTATTTTGGAACCTATTTTTTGGATAAGGTGGAATAGTTTAATGTTTATTTGGGCACAGTCTGTTTAATCCTCTTTAATAGAAAATAGGAGCGAAGACTTTTCTATTTGTTGTCGTGATAACGAAGTTGCATTCCACGGAGGAAATTGCGCAAAATCTGGTCTTTGCACTCGCGGTATTGCTGCTGGTTTGGATTTCTGAAAAAAGCGCTCAATTCGTGTTTGCTGATTTTTACTTCGGCGAGTTCAAGTATTCCCAGAATATCTTCATCTTTCAGGTTGAGCGCAATTCTTAATTTTCTGAAAATAATATTGTTGTTCAAACGGTTTTCAGGAACCGGTTGCGGGCCTTCTTTTTTTCCGCGCTTTTCATTGATTAATCCGTTCAAAAAGGCCGCCAGTTGAAAATCAGAAATGGATTGATACGACGGATCTTCTTCCTTTTTGAGCCAGTCGCTGATTTGTGCCCGTGTTACCGACATTCCGGCCGAACCGAAAAGTTCGATCATTTTTGTATCGTTAAATTCAAAGGTGTACCGGATTTTTCGGAGAATATCGTTGTTGACCATCGTAAAAATTGAAGAATAATTCTGCGAAGGTACGCATTAATATTCGCAAAGTTTACGGTCGTCTTTTACAAAGTACGATTTGTAATTTTTTGCATTTTTATCCATGCAGCCGCAAAGGTCGAGAATTTTTATGTTTTTGAAATCAACCGGGTGGCTTTCAGCCTGCAACGAAATATAACCTTCCGTAAGAACCGTTCCGGCTTTCGAAATCCAGTTTTCTTTGGTTTCGGTAATTCCAAAACCTTCCCAGTCGTTGTCGAGGTTTGCATTTATAAAACCTTTGGTAAGCTGTGGTTTTTCAAAGGTTAAAACAGTGTCACCTTCCACAATAAACTGCATTTGTTCTCCACCCAGAACAACTGCCTCAACATGCACCCACTGGTCGCCGTTGTACGTTTTCGAAGTTGAATTTATACAATGGTTGTAATTTACGGTATCACCCATTTCTACTGCCGTTCCGGGTGTACAAACATTGGCTGTGGTACGTTCTCCGTTGTTCAGCCCTCCCAATAACTGCAGTTCAATCGAAACCGGGAAATCCTGGCTCCACTCATTGCTTTCAGCCGATTGTGAATGCAGCATAATTCCACTGTTTCTCACATTCCACGAAGCGCCGCCTTTGAGTTGTTCGCCAACAAAACGGTAGTCGAAACTAAGTTTGTAATACGAATATGGTTTTTCATAATACATGTGGCCAAAATGGTCGTGAAATTCGTCGTAGTTGTCGTAACGAACACGAATCATACTGTCTTCAACAACAAAAGTCCGGTTGTAATTTTCGTTTACAGCGCAATCGGCAATTTTAATTTTCCAGCCGGTCAGGTCGGTTCCGTTAAACAGTGAAACCCATTCTTCTTTTTCGGGTGAATTTTGTGCAGTTGCCCAACAGGAAATAATAAGAAATACAGCGAAAATAATGCTTTTCATAATTTGCAATTTTGGTTTAGTCGGATGTTAAAGGTAGTAAAATTCGCTTTTCTGAATTATGTTTTTGTTCTGGTTATTTTGAATTATGAACAACACAGAAAATAACATGTTCCCCGCTCCATAAATTGTCGGCGGGAAGAACATCGGTGTGAAAACTAAATGTTGAAAATCCACTTCCGATCAACTCATTTTTTAAATCCTTTTCTGAAAAAAATCGTGTGTAAAAACGGTAAATATCGATGTTCTCATTTTCGTCGGAAACAAGATGCTGATAAAGAATTACCTTTTCTTCGGGATAAATGAACGATTCAGAAAGCGCCAGATAAGGTTCTTTTTTCCAGAATCCAATATTTGCTGCTTCCCAGTTTTTGGGCGAAACTTTCATTTCAATTTCTTTGTCGCTGTTTACATCGAAAATAAAAATCCCACCGGGTTTAAGAATCTTTTTTATCGTAAACAAAAGTTGCTTCCGTTCTTCCGGATTTAGTACACAAAAATCGGTGTAGATCATCATTACAAGGTCGAAACGGTTTTCTTCCAGCTCCAGTTCCAGGTAATTGGCGTTGATATACTCAATTTCATGTTTGTTTTTTTCGGCTCTTTTTCGGGCAAATTCAATCGAGTTTTTCGAGAAATCAACACCCGTAATTTTGTGTCCTTTTTTGGCAAGTAATTCGGTATACAAACCGGGGCCACAACCCAAATCCAAGATTGTCAGCGTTTGTTTGGGAGTTTTGTTCAAAATCCATTCAACCGTTGTTTTTATGGTGCTTTTTTTACGGCTGGCCAAATCGATTTCTTCGTTCAGATGAACCTGTAAAAGTTGTTTCGAAATGTATTCGTCGGTCCACATCACGGCAGTTCCGGGCGTATAAATTTCAGGTTTTTCAGCAAGCTGGGCTATTTTTCCGATGTTCATTTTTTAGATTTTAGTATTTGGTTTTTTTTAGTTGAACGAATTAGAGTTCTGCAGCATCTTCAATATTTTTCGAAAGATCATTGATAAATCGCGCCATGGGTGCGCCATCGATAACATCATGGTCGAGCAGGATTGTCATATTCAGAATTTCCCTGATTTCAACAGAATCGTTAACCACCTTTGGCTTTTTTACAATGGTTCCCGTTCCAAAACAAACCGGGTGAATGGATGTAGGAATAAACCATCCGTTTACGTTTCCCATGGTCCCAACGGTTGTAAAAGCAACATTTCCCATGTAACGAAAAGCAATTTTTGGGAGGTGCATAACAAAATTCCAAATGTTCCTGCGAAAAAAGCCGGGCAAAAAGTAATACAGTTTTTCAAACTGCCGTGTTCTTTTCTGAAGTACAATTTCATCACTGCTTAGTTTTTTTTGTCGGGCTTCGAGAATCTGTCGGGAAATCGATTCAATTCCGGCATCCTGTGCTTTTTCTATTACCAGCGGAATTGGCACTTTTTGTCCGTCCGATTCTTTTTCAACAATGAGCGAAACATAAACATCGTTAAAAATCAGACGTTTGTTTTTGCCCTTCCGAAACGAAGCAACCGACGGATGTTTGTGAATGGTTTTTGCAATTGTATAAATTAGCCAGCCGTTAAACGAAATTTTTTCGCGGTTTTTTTTATTGAATTCCCTGATTTTTTCGCGGCTTTTTGTAACATCAAGTTCAATCAGCGCTGCAATGTGATGTTTCTTCCGGCTAATTTTGCCAATATCTACTGTGGCAATTCGCGAATCAGGAAATTTTTGGATTTGGTAACCGGCCATTGAAAATTCGTTTTCCCAAATATAAAGAAAGAAACCTTTTTTATCAGTATAAAATGAGTTATGAATTTTCAATGTACCGGCTCAAATCATAAAGATTTAATGGTTTGAATTCTCAATTCCGTAAACATCCACCGTTAAATTGTGAAAGCTGGTTCTGAATAATTTTTGCATCCCATTTTTCAGAGCCACATGTATCGATTTTTGATTGCGGATATCGATGACTGAAACAAATCGTTCAGCCTTCAGATTTTCCAAACCATACAGTTTCAACTGCCGGGCAATTTCTGTTCCGTAACCTTTTCCCCAAAATTTGGGAAGCAGCGAGTAGGCAATTTCAAATTCTGGTTTTCCTTCAACATCCTGAATTAAAATTCCACCCATTCCGATAAAACTTCCATTGTCTTTGGTTTCAACGGCGAGATGGCCAAGGTTTTGTTCTTCGTATCTTATAAACTGTTTTTTAATCCAGAAGGCGGCAAGTTCGTCTTTGGTTTTTGAAAGATCGAGACCAAGATATTCCAGATTTTCGTTGTCGGTAAAAAACTCTGTCCATTTCGGAATATCAGAAATAGTCAGCTTCCTGAATCTCAAACGTTCGCTTTCCATTTGAAAATAATTCATAATCCAGTTTTTATTGCATGTTTTTGCGTTGATCTTTTTTATAATTCTTCATCATTTTTCCGAATTGTTTGTCTTTTTTCCGTCGTTCGGCCACCGACGATTCAAAATGTGCTTTTTCGCGTTCCATTTTCAGAAAATTCTCGTACGAATTTTTGTCAATTTCACCTTGTTCCACAGCCTCGGTAACGGCACAACCACTCTCTCCGGTGTGTGTACAATCTTTAAATTTACATTTTTCAGAGAGACGGATAATTTCATCGAAAGTGGTTTCCAGTCCGCCGTCCGAGTCGGTTATACCAATTTCGCGCATTCCCGGATTGTCGATAAGAATTCCCCCGTCTTCAAGAACAATAAGTTCCCTGTGTGTGGTTACGTGCTTCCCGCGGTTTGTAGTCAAACTTATGGCATCGGTTTTCATTACCGTTTTTCCGGAAAGATTATTCAGAAGCGTCGATTTTCCAACGCCCGAAGAACCCAGCAGACAGTAGGTTTTCCCCTTTTCAATCGTCTTTGTCAAAGCATTGTACCCGCTTTGAGTTTCATTGCTGACGGCATGTAACGGAACATCTTTAATCCGCATTTTTATCTGTTGTGAAATTTCTGAAAGCCTTCCTTCTGAAATTAAATCGGTTTTTGTAAGAACTATCACAGGGCTGACTTTCGATGCATAACAAATGGTGAGATAACGTTCCAACCGGTTAATGTTAAAGTCTCTGTCGACAGCCTGAACAATAAATGCAAAATCGATATTTGCTGCGATAATCTGAATTTCGCCAAATTGTCCGACAGCCTGCCTTTTTACGATTGAATTTCGCGGAAAGATTTTGTGAATAATGGCCAAATCCGGATCGTACGAAATAAGCGCCACCCAGTCGCCAACAGCCGGAAAATCTTCGCGGTTCGTAGCCGAAAAACGCAGGTTCCCGGTAATTTCAGCGTCCACATCTCCCGAAATTGTTTTTACAATGTATCTTTCTTTGTGTTCGGCAACCACTCTTCCAATTTCAAAATTTTCGAGATGGTTTTCAATCCGTGTTTTTTCAAGTGTATTGTTGTATCCGAAATCTTCTAATTTCATTTTGTATTCGAATGTTTAAAAAGCGACGGCATTTGGTTTTTCACCCGGCCGTCGCATATTTTTGTTAATGATTCAGGTTAATTTTTGGTGTGCCTTTTTCTTTGGCCGGAAACAATTTTTCAAAATCATTCAAATCTGCTTCCGAAGTTAAAAATGCCTCGTCTTCAAAGAATTTGCCACCGGAATTTTTTAATCCGTTTTCGAAAAGTTCGAGCGCCATAAATGGTTCGAAGTTTTCGCCATCTTTGGTTGTAATTTCAAATTCAGCAGCATTTCTGAAACCAAACCGGTGATAATAATACGGGTTTCCAAACAAAATTATTCCGGAAAATCCCAGTTTTTTTGCCTCTGTAACCGATGAATTTATCAGTTTTGAACCAACTCCGTTTTGCTGAAATTCTGGCAAAACCGACACCGGCCCCAGGCATAAAACTTCGGAAAATATGTTTGAACTGTTTACAACCCGGGCTTTTGTTGAAATTACATGCCCGATAATTCTGTCGCCGGTCACAGCCACTAAATCCAGTTCTTTTATATAGCTTTTACTTTTGCGCAGTTGGTGTAACACCAGATGCTCGTCACAGCCCGGTGCATACAAGTTCCAAAATGCTTCGCGGGTGATGTTTTCGGTATGAAAAAATTCATTTTCAATTGTATTTCGAATAATTAATTTCATGATAAAAAAATTTTAAGTTGTTTATTCCCGCCAATGTTCCGGTTGGTTTAATGCATTGCTGCAAATAACTTTACCTTTCTGAATTACAAATCCATTCGGATTTAATGACTGAACCATCCAGGCGTTGGCAAATTTTTCGGGAATCGGAAACGGTGGCGAAAATCCCAGTTTTTTAGCATCCGGAATAAATCCGTGTTTTGGGTAATATTCCGTGTGCCCCAAAACCAAAATCATTTTCGATCCCATTTTCTTGAGTCTTTCCAAGCCTTCCTGAATTAGCATTCCTCCAACTCCTTGTTTTTGATATTCAGGAACTACTGCCAGTGGGGCCAGGATGTGAAAAAGCGGTTGTGTTTTCATATCGCGCATATATGCTCTTGTAAATAATATATGTCCAATAGCTTTGTTATTGTAAAAAGAAAGCAACGATAAAATTGGTGCAGCTGTTTTGTCCATAATAAGAGCAGCTGTTAACTTCGCTTCTTTATCGTATCCAAAAGCCCTGGTTTCTACATTCATTATTGTTTTTAAATCATCAATTTCGGTATTTCTGATTATAATATCTGTTTTTTTCATTTGTTTATGCATTGTATTTGAGCACTTTTTGTGCATTTAAAAGGAAGTTTTTGTATCTATTTTACTACTTGGTGAAAATAAATGTACACGTAGCAAATCGTACAACAGCAGTCAACTTTTGTTGATTGGATTTCCTTTTTATAAAATTTTTGATAATAAAAATAAGTACTAATTATAAACCGGTTTTCCGGATTAATTAATACAAACGAAAAGTTCGACAGGTATTATTCAATTCCAAAATTTAAATAAAACCAAATTTTGAATTGTTGTGAATAAAAACTACCTGCCGGTTATACCGACCTCAATTTGTGTGAAGTATGTAATGAATTTTTTGTCATAAGTTGCAAATATATATTTTACCAGATTAAAAATGAAGAACAAATGTTAAATATTTCATTCAAGTTAAATTCAAACAATATCAATTGGATTGAAACCTGACATTTTCGGGTTTTGATTTTCATTTCAATTTGCCATCTTTGGAGAAAGGAAAAAGTCGCGTTATGAATAAAATACTCTCATCATTAAAACCTCAGCCCTTGTTTGATTATTTTGAACAGATTTGTCAGGTTCCGAGGCCATCGAAAAAGGAAGAAAAAATAAGGGAGTTTTTGCTTGATTTTGCCAAAAGGAACGGACTTGAAGTAAAAACCGATGAGGTTGGCAATGTGCTGATTCTGAAACCTGCAACACCGGGCAGGGAAGGGGCGCCCACCGTTATTTTACAAACACACATGGATATGGTTTGTGAAAAAAACAGCGACAAGGTTTTCGATTTTGATAACGATGCCATTGAGCCGGTAATTTCCGACGGTTGGGTAAAAGCCAGCGGCACTACACTGGGAGCCGATTGCGGAATCGGGATTGCCGCGCAACTTGCTGTTCTTACTTCTTCGGAAATAAAACATGGCTCGCTGGAATGTTTAATAACGGTGGATGAGGAAACCGGCCTAACCGGGGCTTTTGCCTTAAAACCGGGTTTTATGAACGGTTCGGTTTTACTGAATCTCGATTCGGAAGATGAAGGTGAAATTTTTATTGGTTGTGCCGGCGGTGTTGACACGGTGGCCACATTTTCGTATGAAAATGAAGCTGTTAATGAAAAAACGGCAACGTTGAAACTTTCGGTTGCGGGTCTTTTGGGCGGCCACTCGGGCGACGATATTCATAAAAACCGCGGGAATGCAAATAAAATTCTGAACCGTTTTCTTTGGAAAGCTACGCAGAATTTTGATTTTCGCCTGGCAGAATTTAACGGCGGAAACCTGCGAAATGCAATTGCACGTGAAGCATTTGCAATTGTTGTACTTCCTGAAAATGATAAAGCAAGATTTACTGAAGAATTTAAAAATTATGCAGCTAAAGTTTCTTTTGAATTCGAACGTGCAGAACCGGGGTTAAAACTGACTGCCGAAGAATCCGGAGACGCCGAATTTGTAATTGACAAAGAAACGCAATTTAATTTGATAAATGCGATAAACGGTTGTCCGCACGGAGTTTTGGAAATGAGCACCCGCATGGAAGGAATGGTGGAAACTTCAACCAACCTGGCATCTGTAAAATTTGTTGGTGAAAATAAAATAAGGATTGCCACCAGCCAGCGCAGCGAGATCGAAAGCCGGAAATACATGGCAGCCGAAATGGTGGAATCGGTTTTTAAACTGGCAGGAGCCGAAGTGGAACATTCCGACGGGTACCCGGGCTGGACCCCAAATCCGGATTCTGAAGTGCTTAAAATTACGGTCGGTTCGTACGAAAAACTTTTTGGTGTAAAACCCGTTGTACGTTCCATTCATGCCGGTTTGGAATGCGGGCTTTTCCTTGAAAAATATCCTGAACTTGATATGGTTTCTTTTGGCCCAACCATTAAAGGTGCGCATTCACCCGATGAACGTTTGGATATTCACACCACCGAAAAATTTTGGAAACATTTGGTTGACGTTCTGGAGAACATAGTATAATAGTTTGCTCAGGGTTTTATCGTTTCACCGCTACAAGAAATAGTTCCTGATCCGCATTAAGTATACTAAGTAACCGACGGAAAATCTGGTTAAGTAAAGAGGCTGGAGTGCTAAATTTGCCAGTGAAAACCGGGTAGTTTTTTTGAACTATTTTAAAACCTGAAACTTCTAGTACTCTTTTTAGATTTTTGTAGTTAAAATAAACAAAGTGTTCCGAACCAACACCTTGCTGGCTATAAAACCTGTGTTCTGAACGGTTCCTGATAGCTCTGTAGTATTTTGAATTAGGAACAAGGATTAAAATCAGTCCGTTTTTATTTAAAAGTGAATGGCACTCGGAAAGTGCATAAAAGGGGTCTTCAAAATGCTCCAAAACGTGCTGCATAAAAATCAAGTCATATTTTTTATTTTGAGCTCTTAAATTATTAAAATCTGCTGTGCTTGCATTTAAACCCAGCTTGTTGCAAAAATCGACAGCATATTCACTTACATCAATTCCAAGATGTTTAATATTTCTTTTTTTTGCGGCTTCGAGTGTGTAACCTATGGAACATCCAACTTCAAGAATATGTGAAATTTTTTCATGATGAAATTGCGCGATTTCAATTAGCCAACCTGATTTTCTGACTTTGTGATTTCTTCTTTTTTCGTATCTTTTTGAATCAAAATAGTTCTTGTCGTAAGCTTTCGAATGGTGAAATGAATCAGGGGTGCGCCAAATTAGTCCGCAATCAGTACATTCTTCAAATTTTAGTTCCCTGTCAGTAGCATAAACAATAGCTTTGCCTGAACATCCCAGATAAGTAGAACATTTATACATTTATACGTTTTTTTCACTAGTGGGGCAAAGTAAAGAATTTTACTGAAACGCGAAATTTTCCGGCTGTTATTTATTTTTATGTAACATAGCAGCATCAATCACTTTTGCAATCTCAGCCCCAGACTTGAGTAGTTTAAGATAGGCTTGATTTGTTACCTTGCCAGCGATCCATCTATCGTCACCATTTTCATCTACTTCACAGTAACCGCCACTAATTTTCTCCCAATAATCACTAACACCCCCCCTTACCGCGTATAATACTGCTGTTTGGTCAAACGAAGAGTTGGGCTGAATTTTCTCGGTAAAGTTTTCTTTCATCCATGGCGCGTGTTCGCTGTAAAATAAAAAGCCCTGGTAGAGCGGTGTATTTTTATCGGAAGTATTTAAAATTTCAGCGGTTTTTATTTGTTCGCCTAATTCGAAGCCGGTAAAAACCAAGGGAACTTTTAAATTCTCAACTACAAATCGGGTAACGTTTTTACCGTCGGCGCTGAAATTCCATTCATTTTCGCCAGTTGGAAAAATACCTCCCATAATTACAGCTTCTTTTACTTTTTGCTGAACCAGTTCCATTCCGTTCAACGGTGAAAAAGTATCGGGTTTCGATTGTAAAAGTTGCTGAATATTCAGCATCGGACTTATAATCACCAGTGTAACACTTTTGTCAGGTTGAGAGGCCAGAATCCGGCGATACAATTCAGCTGCTTCCGGAGTTGAGTTGTAATCTATTTTGTTTGGAAATTTTTCAGCAATTGCCCGGTTGAAAAAATCTTTCTCAACTGTAATTTTATTTTTTCGTGTGCCAATCGGAATGTCGGGATGAAAATAAAACCGGTTGATGGCGTCGATAGCATGAACGGCAAACGAATCGGTGGTGGCGTTAATAATTCCAAGCACTTCGCATTCCTGCTGATCGATGTAAAAATGCAGCATGGCCAGAGCACCCAAATCATCGCCGGATAATCCAAAATCGGTATCGAGAATTATTTTTACCTGTGCTTTCAAATTGAAATTCAGAAGGAAAAGAAAAAAAATGAAAAGCGTACTTGTTTTTTTCATCATGATAAATTGGTTATTCATTCAAATTTCCTTTCTGACTTAGTAAAATTGCCAGAGGCCGGGTTCCCTCAAATTCGGCCATAATAATTATTAGAATTACTGTGATTGGCACACTGAGCAGCATTCCGGTAACTCCCCACATTACACCCCAAAGCGACAAAGTAAGAAAAACTACCAGCGGACTAATGTTTAGCGTATTTCCCATTACTTTGGGTTCAATAAAATTACCAACGATTAACTGAATGGCGCCAACAATAGCCAAAACCAGAAGACCGGGAGAAAATTCGCCAAACTGCAACACGACAAAAATGGCCGGAAAAGCTGTTGCTATCAGCGATCCAATGGTTGGTATAAAATTCAGAATAAAAATGAGGAACGCCCAGAAAAGAGGGGCATCCACTCCGATAAAAAGCAGGGCAAAATAACTCAAAAATCCGGTGAGCAGGCTTACCAGTGTTTTTAGTGCAATGTAATCGCCAATAGAACGATCAATTTTGTCGATGAGCTCCAAAACGTGTTTGTACTTTTTCTGCTCCGGATACATCGCTTTTATTTTATTGGGAAAAGTAGGTTCTTCGAGCAAAAGAAAAACAAGGTAAAGCAGCACGGTAAAAGCGTCGCCAAAAACTCCGGTGAGGGCCGAAATCAGAGAAGAAAGAATACTTTTGAAATTCAAATCTTTTGAAAAATCGGTAACCATCGAAAACAAATCGACTTCAAAACGTTCGTTAATGTTTTGGGTTATTTTGTTGACGTTGTTTTCGTAAACCGGCAAAGTATCGGAAATGTGCTGAATGTTGGCCGAAATCATTTCAACAGCCAAAACAAGAAAACTCAGTAGTAAAACCGATGAAATTACAGTAAGTAGCCAACGCGGCCATCGACTAATAAATTTAACTTTCGAAAGGAGTTTTTTTATTACCCTTATCATAAACCAGAAAAGAATGGCCAGAATAAAGGGGATAATGATGGATTGCGCATAAATAAGCACAACTACAGTTGCGATAACAATAAGAAAAATGTAGATTTTTTTTGAGGTTTCCATACCGTTTTTTTACCTGAAAAATTTCATTAACAAGAGGTAAGTATAATGAAATAATTTCAGGAAATGTAGTTTTTGGAAACAAATTAGCAGATTTCTTTTCTCTCTTTTAAACTTAATTTTTGAAGCTGGTTTTTAAAAGTGAAATGTGTTTATTTCTGAAAAGGATACCCGAAGCAAGGTCTTTACTGTTTATGGCGTGGCATCACGGTATAAAATGGAAACCAGAATTTGTTTTTATTTAGAATTTGAGCAATAAAACCGGAGCCCGGATTTTTGCGGCTCCGGTGATTCTTGTTTTTGGTAATTCCTTATTTTTTTATGAGTTTAAAAGTTGTATGGTGATTTTCAGATTCAAGAGTTAGAAAATAGATTCCTGATACCAGCGAACTCAATTCAATTTGTTGCTCCTGAGAATCGATAATTTCAGTTGTTCCTTCTGCGCGGTTTATAAATTCGTAACCCGAAATTGTCGATTTTTACTGCTGCACCTGGATGTTTTCTAAGGAAAACGTCCACCGCTCTAAACTGTTCTTCCATAAGATAGTTGTGTTCCAAGTAGGCTATTGCCCGGTACTAATACCACTGATCAAGATTTTTACATTTTTTGTTTTACTGTGCCCCGTACCCGTTTATATTTCCGAAAAGTAAAAGTGCTTCTTTCCAAGGGTATTTGTTCGCAAACATGGTTACAGACGAAGTCATTGTACCCTGCATGTTCATGCCAAGCATTGAGCGCCACTGGTTTGCCGGCGAATTTCTGTCTAAATCGGTTTGTTCGCTGTAACGTGCATTTAAATAACCTTCGAGGTATGCTTTGTTTACTTTCAAACCATCGGGTATTTCGTTTTTGTTTCCGCTGGCGCTTGCAATTTCCAGATCGCCAAAATCGGCGGTATTAATACGCAGCCGGGTATTGCTTACCGGGCTGTAATGCAGGTCTTCATCTTTGTTCACAAAAAATATGTTGTTGTCCACCTTCACCCATTCGTTTTTATTAAACCGAGTATGGTCGACCCCTGCCAATATTGAAGCGCCAATAATATTGTGGTGGATATTGTAATCGCATTTGGTCATAATGCGTACACCGTAGCCCATGTCCATAAAATCTTTAATGCGGCTCCATGTAAAAATTATGGTATTGTAAGCCACTTCTACCTCGCCGCACAGCGAAAGGGTATTTGGGCCGCCTGTGCTTGCGCAGGTTCCGTAAATTTCAACGGCTGCCATTCGGTTTCCTACAAAAACATTGTTTTTAACCGTAAATTTTCCGCTACGGTGGCCGGCTTGCAGGGCAAAGCTTGCGCCATTTACAAACACACAATTTTGCACCGTTACATCGCCACCACTGGTAGCACTCATAAATTGCAGCAAAGGTTCGTCAACCGTAGCATAACCCACCGGCGGTTTTTCGGTAGCCGACATTAAACGCCCGCCTTCAATTCCCTCAATAATACCTTCTTTTACATGGTAAGCGTTGCGCTCGCCACCGTCGAAAACAAGGTTGTCGATTACTGTACCTGCTACATCTTTGGTAAATATCATCAGCGCTTTTCGAGTTGATCGGGCGCTTTCGTTGTCGGGTTGAATGAGTGTGGGATGGGCAACAATATCCTGCTTTTCAAAACTTTCGTCCCAACTGCCATAAATCTGTACTGCTTTATTGCTTTCAATAAAACCAACATTTAGGGTGCCGGTTTCAATACCTCCGGTAATATAAATTTTACCGCCGGGTTCCGACAAAGTAATGGCTTTGTCGAGGTTTTTTAAAGGTGACGATTTTGACCCGTCGTTTTTGTTATTGCCGTTTTGTTTCGATACATAAAGTATTTTAACTCCTGTTTCTGAAACAGAACTTTCAGAAACCTGCAAGTTATTTTTTTCGGTTTCTGTTTCAACCGGGACTTTTTCGGCAGAGGTTCCGGTTGTTTGATTTACTTTCTGTTCAACTTTCTGTTCGGCCTTTTTAACCAGGTTTTTACTCAGTTTGTTTATTTGTGCCGGGGCTGTTGTAACTACAACAACCATTAATAGTAAAGTAACGATTTTAGTTTTTTTCATAATGTGTGTTTTTACCATTCGTTTTTTTTGAACCAGGCAACAGAATTATCGTGTGGCATAACCACAACCGTTAATTTATCGGCCTTGTTAAGTGTGTTGTAAGTTTCTTTTGAACAATTAACTTTTGGCTTTTTCCCGGTGTATTTTTTTATTTCACCGAGGCCTTTTGCAGAAAGTTCGCAACCCTCTTCTAAATTCAACCTTAGTTGGTGCGAAACATACCTAACGGCGGTAGATTCCTGTTTGTGGCTGTTTTCAATTTTTGCAATTATACTTCCTGAATATACTCTGGGATTTTTTGACAAGCGCCAAACACCCAGTGCATATTTTCCGGAAAACAACAGTGCCCCTGCTGCCATAAAAAGTATGGCAACAGGGTATTTTCTAAAAATAAGAGATAAGATACCAACAATAAAAATACCGGCAACCAAAGTAGCTGCAAACATCCACTTGCCCGATTGTTTAAGTGATTCTATTTGTAGCGAAGTATAAACTTTTTCCCAGTTATCAGCGTGGTTTTTCATGTTGTTTTTGTAAAAAGCTTAAATGTTTTCCGGGTTTATTGCATCGGAATAAAGCATGTGGCTTTTTATGTTACCGTAAGCGTTTTCTGCAACCAGGGTTTCGTCAACGTTCATGGTAAAAAGCCTGTATTCCCCATTGATTAGTTTTGCGGCTACTTGTACTGTTGCATTGCGGAAATGGCGTTTTACCCATTTTGTTTTGGTATTGTCTTCCCAGCCTTCTTCAAATTTGTTTTCCCACGGGCGGGTAACTGCGGCTTTTAAAACTACAATTCCATTATTTGTTTTTTCCAGTTCGGTAACTGCGGTATGTAACAACGGGCCGGCTGCTTCGCCAACCATCACTTCGGGTTTCATGCGAACTGCCGATGCGCGTGTTTTTTTCCTTTCTTCATTTAACGTTTCCAATCGCTGAAAAGCAGCCATTAAATCATCAATAACCTGCATGTTTTCGGTGCAGGCCGGGCGCAATTCAACAATGCTGTTGTTTATGGCCTGTATTTCGGTAGCTGAAACAAAACCGGGTACCTGGGTTTTATCGGTTTGCCAGTCTACATCGTTGTTTAACTGCGTAACAAAAGTTTCAATGCGTTGGTTAATTTCGCCAGCTAAAATCCAGAGAGTTTCAGTATAATTGGCATGAAAAGCATCCATCCGTTGTTTGATTTCAGCGACCAAACTTTGCAACGAATAATCGGGTTCCTGTAAAAACGCAACGGCATTAAATTCATTCATTATTTTTACCGCTTCAGAAAAAGCTTCTGCATGGGTCGCCAGGCTGTCAACATTTTGCGGGGTACCATCAAAATAAGGAATGGCTTTAAGTTTTTGCCGCCATTCGTCGCACAGTTTTTCGTGTGCAGCCCTTTGTTCGGCCTGAATTCTGACTTCATTAGCCTGCCCCTGTTTTTTTGCTGTTTCTTCGGTTTTCATTTTTTCAATAAGTGCCTGCAATTCCGTTATTTCCGGAATATCGGAATACGGGCCGGCAAACCTCGAAAAGTAATTGTTCATTTCGCTTTGTGCCCTTTCCAGGTTGTTGTTCAGCACACAATCACGAACTCGTAGCAACTGGGAATTTACTTCAAACGGTAATTCCTTTTTCCCACCTGTGCGAGTGGCAAAACCTTTTTTTTCGAGGTCTTTGCGCATTTTTTCAATTTTTTGTACCAACGATTTTACCTGAAAATCGGCGGGTTGGGCATTTGCCACAGGCGAAATAATTTCGTCGGCTTTGTTGAGCAATTCAACGGCTTCCTGGTTTTTTCCGCTAAACATATTTCGTTCAGCGGTGCGCAGGTAACCCGATGCTTCCTGAATTTTAGTTTTCAAATCTTCCATTTTGCCTAATTTTTTGATGGTTCGTTAACTTGTTTTTTTTCTTCGCGTTTTTTTTTCATACGGTTGGCTTCCATTTTTATACTGTTGGCCGTTGAGCGGGCAGTGTTTGCCAGCCCCAGGATGCTGCGGATCTGCATCAGAATTTGTGAGATTGCGTTCATAATTGTAGTTTTTAAAATGGTTGTTTTGTTTGTTTTAAAATTTTTATTGAATGGTATAAAATTTCTGAAAGCTACTTTTCGGCTCGTGTTCCAACCAGCAGTTCAATTGCCTGCAGCCTTTCGGCAAACTGTACATTCTCTTTTTCAAGTTTTTCTGACTTTGATTGAAGCAGGTCGTTTTGCATTTTTAGTTCTTTTACTGCATTTACCAACGCCACGTTAACCGCGTGCATGTCGAAATTCAAAAAGCCGTCGGCGCCTTCGGTAACTGCTTCGGGAATAATTTCGCGCACCTGTTGTGCAATAAACCCAACATATTCAATGTCAGCTTCCAGATTAACGGGGTTTCCTTCTTTGTATGAAAATTTAACCGGTTGAAGTTTTGAAATGGCATCTAACCCACAGGTATATTTACCATGAATATTTTTCAGCCGTTCATCCGACCAGGTTGCCCAGCTCCCGCCGCCGGGTTTGGCTGCCGTTCCGTCAACCACTAACCTGTTTGTGCCGGGGCTTGTGTAAGTAGTTCCGATAAAAACCCTGCCCGGGAAAAAATTATGGTTCTCGGGGTGGCCCCACTGGAAATAAATACTGTTATAGTAACCCAAAGCATGAAGTCCGTTAACATACAAGGCCGCACCTGTTGTGTTTCCTTTATTTAAATTTGCCGGGCCACTTACATCTAAAAGATACAATGGTGTTTCGTTTCCAATACCCACATTGCCATTTAATACAGCAAACTTTCCGCCAGTAAAATAGCCCGAGAACGCAATGTTAGAACGAACTTCACTATAAACCCCATAATTAATCCCGGAGCGCGATAACGGTTTTGCATGAATTGCTTTTCCTGTAGGAGATTCCACTTCAGCATACAAACCAGTTGTAGAACCGGTTGAAGAAGTATTAGTGGCTACTACACCTCTCCCGTCGGAATATTGCGAAACACCTATTACCCCATTCCAGTATTTTGACGAACCATAAATACCTGCATCACCTACATTGCGCGAGTTACAAATGCCCATTACTCCCATGGCGCCGGTTCCAACAATACCAAACCCATTTTCTGATGTAACAGAGAAAGCACTTTCCCCAATGCTCTGATCTATGGATTCAGCATAAGGCAAGGTTAAACCGCCGCTAATATCGTCGGCAGCCATCCAACCCGAACCGGTATATTTTATAACCTGCCCGGTTGAGGCGCCCATACTTGCAAGCTTAGTAGCGGTTACTGCCGCGTTTGCCAGGTCTGCTGTTGAAATTGTTCCATCTGCAATTTTTGCTGAAGTAACCGCGTCGTCAGCAATTTTTGTTTCGGTAACTGTTGCTGTGCCAATGGTTGGGTTTGGGTATGTTCCACTTAGGTCGCCACCAGCAGCACCAGTTGGAGTGCTTTCTCCCGTAGCGGTTTCATCGGTCGATGGAGTCCATTTACCTCCGTCCCATTTTAAAACCTGCCCGGTAGAAGCACCCATATTTGCAAGTTTTGGCCCGGTTACAGCAGCATTTGCCAAGTCGTTTGTTGTCACACTGGCATCTGCAATTTTTGCTGAAGTTACGGCAGCATCTGCAATTTTTACCTCAGTTACTTTTCCTGTGCCAATGGTTGGATTTGGATAAGTACCATTTAAGTCGCCACCAGCAGTGCCCGTTGGGGTGCCTCCGCCAGTGCCGGTTTCGTCGGTTGCGGGAGCCCAGACTGAACCACTCCATTTTAAAACCTGCCCGGCAAAAGCGCCCATATTTGCAAGTTTAGGTGCCGTAACCGCATTATTGGCCAAACCCAGCGGCAATGATGTTGTCCCTTTGCCAGTTAGCGTAGCATCTGTTTCAACCGTTTGTGTTCCCCAGTTATCGCCACCACCAGAAGTAGGAAGCGTTACCGAACCCCCCCCCTTACTTAGTGTTAGTACTGTTCCGCTTAATTGTAATGTCTGAATTTCGTTTGCCGGGTCGGCATCGGCATCATTTACCTCATCTTCTTCAACTGTTTGGGCATGAAAAGCATACGGAACCGACTGCAAACGTGTTGTTCCCAGCAGTGAAAATGAGTTTCCGTTATTGGGATCGATTTCCACTTTTAAAAAATACAAATTATCGCCCCATCCCGAAGCACCAAAATTACCACTTAGTTTTGTTCCTGTGCCAACCACAAGGTTCACTAATCCAAAATCGTTGGTTTCTTTTGTATGTGTTTCAACATACACCGGCGAGCCCGTTTCAGAACCTGCCAAAATGCTTATCCTGAATTTTACATTCTGATTGGCAATAATATTGCCCGAAGTGTTACGTACTACTGCCTGGTAGTTAATGCCGGCTGGTGTTTGTGGTAGGGCCAAAATCCAGCAAAAGCTTAAAATAATAATTGAAATTAGTTTTTTCATGAGTGTAAATTTTTATGATTATTGTTTAACTATTTTGAAGGTTTTTACCCAACTTTTATCATCAGGTATAATGTTCAGAATATAAACTCCGGGGGCAAAATTCTCCAGGTTTATGGTTCCGTTTCCGGCAAATGAATTGTTAAGGGCCACACATTTGCCAGCCAGGTTTTCAATGGTGTAAGTATAGAGACAGCTTTTACCGGTTTCAATTTTAATGTTTAATAAAGCGGTAGCTGGATTAGGATAAGCCGAAACATGAATGTTTTGAAGATTTAAATCACCAATGGCAGTAACAATAAGCCGGGTTTGATGAAAGCCTTGTGTTAGCAAATTCGTCGGATTCGAAAAAGTTTGGATTGCCGTTTCGCCGAGTGTCCAGTTTATATTAACTTCGGCATTTCCACCGCTGCCCCCAGCTGAAGACATTATCTGTTGCCCAAAAGTAAATGTAACAAGCAACAGCAAATACAAGTTTAACAAAAGTTTTTTCATGGTAATGGTGTTTTGAAATGTTGTTTTATTGGATAATAATTTTACTGAAAACAGGTTTGTCATTTTTTTCAATGCAAATCAGATAAATGCCGGGGTTTAACCCGTTTAGTTGAATTCGTTCTTCCGGTTGGTAATTACTGATTGTTTTAATCACTTTCCCACCAATATCAAAAAGGGTAATGGAGCTGTTTTGGGCAATCCCCGAAATTTGTACATATTCGGTTGCCGGGTTCGGATAAACAGCTATTTCATTTTTTTGCGTTTGGTCGATGGCCGTAATGTACGATATTGAAACTGTCCATGTTTTTACAGCGCCGTTTTCGGCAGTTACAGTAATGGTTTTTGGGTTGAAAAAATTAAACACACTGCCGCTTTCGGTATTAGCAACAGCACCTTTTGAAAGGGTAAAAGTAGCTTGCAGCGCAGTAATGTCAGATTGTGAAATGGAAACCAGAATGCTACCGGTTTGGTTGTTTATAACCGGTTGACCCACCATTCCGGGAACGCTGAACGAAAGGATGTCGTTTCCGGTTTCATCAATTAGGTTATTGATGTTAATGGTAATGGTTGCCGGAACTGTTGATGCCCCGTCGGATACATTCACCGTTAAATTGAAAACCGGGTTTGTTTCATAATCGAGTGCAGCGGCATTTGCAACCAAAATTCGGTTTTCGTTTAATGAAAAAGCATTGCTTGTATTTCCGGCTGCAATTACAAAACTCAGCGGCTGGCTCTCAGGATCGCTTGCGGTTATGGTGCCCACCTGTGTGCCATTTGCTGCGTTTTCGTTTAGGGCAAAAGTGGCATTTTCAACCTGAGGTAAACGGTTAATTTTGTTCAGCGAAACGGTAATAATTTGCTGGGCAGTTAATACGCCGTCGCTGGCCTGAACCGTTAACACATACTGGTTTTTAACATCGTAATTAAGCTGGGCGTTGTTTGCCACAACCAGATTGCCGCCGTTTATGCCAAATGCGCCGTTTTCGTTGCCGGCGGTAATAGAAAAAGTAACCGGAGAACCTTCCGGGTCGTTTACCTGAAGATTCAAAACAACGGCGCCGTTTTCAAGGTTTTCATCAATTGCAACAGAATTAGTTGCATTATTAAACTCGGGAGCTTCATTCACATCATTCACCGCAATTACAAAAGCTTTGGTAAAAATTCCTCCATTGCCATCGTTTGCCGTAATTAAAACCGAAAGCGAGGGGGTGGTTTCAAAATTTACCCAGTTGTTTAAAACCAACTGGTTGCCATTTATGCTAAATTTGCTATTGTCTTTATCGTTAACGCCATTGCCGCTAGCCAGAATAAAAGTATGTACATCGCCGAAATTGGCGTCGGTTGCGGTAAGTGTGGCAACGGTGCCGTTAAAATTTTCGTTTACATTGTTGGCCGAAAGAAGAATATCGGTGGGAGCCTCGTTGGCGCCGGCAATGGTAATGGTAATGTTTTCCGATTTTAAGATAATTCCCGTTACCACCGTGTTGGTTACCTCAAAACGGTAAATCCCGGCATCGGCATTGTCTGCTGATGTTACCTGGTAAATGGGGCTGTTGCCCGAATAAACCTCCTCCTCGTTGCGAAACCATTTGTAGCGGTTGTTGTTGCCGCCCAGGTTGTAAACCGATAAGCTGGTGGCATTTAACGAAATTGCATCTTCTTTATTTACGGAAAATGTATTTTGGGTAAGTGTAAAAAATTTATCTGTCCAGTAACTTTTTGAAGTTAAGTTTTTTAACTTCGTAATAACAGGTTCAATTCCTTCAAAAGTAAAATAGTTCCTATCTACGAGTAAAGTATTTAAACCAGGTTTAAATATTCCGTCGGGAATAACGCCAGTCAGGTTGTTTTTCTGGAGTTCAATACTTTTTATACTTGTTAAGTTTTCCCAGGACTGTGGTATAGTACCTGAGAAATTATTTTGTCCTAAATCGATTGACTGAATTGATTGGCAACTATCAAGTGTTGGCAAGTTGCCACTGAACAAATTATAAGCGCCACTTAATGTAGATAATGACTTAAGTTTACTGATAGAAGCCGGAATTTCGCCGCTTAATTGGTTTTCACTTATTGAAAACATATCAAGTTTGGGTATTTGGTTAAAATCTAAATTTAAACTTCCCATTAAACCTGTTCTTTTAAGGTCCAGGATTTCAATATTGGGCCATTTAACTATTATTTCGTTTGGAAAATTACAATTAAGAGGATTGCTTGACAAATAAAGATATTTAAGATTTATAAGGTTTATCATACTGGCAGGCAGCGGCCCGGAAATATTATTACTATTTAAGGTGATACCTACCAGGTTTGTTAAATTCCCAAATTCACCGGGTAAAGTCCCGGTAAGATTATTTTTTTCAATATCAAGGTCTTTCAGCCAAACCAGGTTTCCAATTTCAGCAGGTAACTGGCCAGACAGGTTATTTTCATAAAAATATATTTTTTCAATATGGCCATCATTTATAATATTTATCCCAACCCAGGCAGTAGTCACATCGTTTTTTGTTGCAGTGGTATTAATGTTTTCCCAGCCGGTGCGGTTGGTCCAGTTGTCGCCGCCGGTGGCGTTGTAAAGCGCTTTCAGCGCCTGGAATTCATCTTCGCTAACTTGCGCAAATACGCTGATGAAGCAGAAAATACATGCGGTTAAAAGGTAGATTTTTTTCATAACTAAAAATTTTAATGATTTATTTTTACGAGGTTTATTATGGCAGGATTGCTTGTGTACATTTCGGTAAGTTTCCACTCGGTTTGAGAAGTTTTTTGAACATCGAAAAGCAGTTTTTCGGTCAGGGTAGTTATTACCAGACGCTGTTCAATTAAAATATATTCAAAGGTGTTTTTTGTGTTTTTGTTTGTAAATACAATACTGTTGGGTGCGAATTCAATTTCGGTGTGGGGTGTAAAATATTCAATCGAATGGTTAATGTTACTGACTTCCCACTTTTCAACAGTTTTTCGCGATGTTCCCGCACAACTGATTACTGCCACGCATAATAAAAACAGTATCGCTTTTTTCATTGTAATTTTACTTTTCAGGAATAAAATTACAGCAACAAAACAGGCGTTGCCGGGCAATGCGGCTGACAGGTAATTTTTTAGTGGCAGGAGGTAAGAAAAAAGTGGCAAGTGGTAATTATCCTGTTTTGCGAAGGGCGTTTAAAAAGGTTTTTCTGAAATTGCGTGCAACCGGAGCAGTGTGGTTTTTAAGCCGTGCACTTTGTTCGCGCTCGTTAAATATTTCGAGGTGTTTCAGGTTAATGTAATACGAACGGTGGGTTTGGATAAAGCTTTCGGGGAGTTGTGTACAGAATTCTTTTAAGGTAGTACGGCAAATAAATTCTTTTTTTTCGGTAACGAGCGAAATGCAGTTTTCGCCGTCGGCTTTTATTATCAGCACTTCGTTTAAATCGACCCTAACCAGTTTGTCGCCCATTTTCACGAATATGGTATTGCTTTGTTCTGGTTTGCTGGGTTCTTTTTGCTGAAAGGTAGTTTTTGTTAATGCAATTTGAATGGCGGCTTTCAGGTTTACCGGATCCACGGGTTTGCGCAAATAGCCTGCAGGTTGGGTTGCCACTGCCTGTGCAATTATTTCTTCGTCGGTAAACGAAGTGGTAAAAATATGTGGAATTTGCAGCTCGGTGTGTACTTTTTGGGCAAGGGTAATTCCGTTGTTTAGCCCGGGTAGGGCAATGTCAACCAGTAAAACATCGGGTTTTTGTTTTTTAATTTTTTCAAAAGCGCTGTCGGCGTCGGTGCATTCACCGGCCAGTTCCATCTCGGTTTCTTCAATAGTAATTTTTAGCGCCTCCAAATGAATCAACTCGTCTTCTACAATAAAAATCCGTGTTTTCATGGCTGCCTGGCTGGAATGTTTACAAGAATAGTGGTTCCTGTTTCCGGGGTACTTTTTACCGAATAAAAACCACCGTTTTTTTCAATGTGTTCGGCTGCTAAAATCAGTCCCAACCCGGTTCCTTTTTCACCCAATGTACCTTTTCTGCTTTCAGTAAACCCGGCATTGTTTATTTTGTTAACGGTTGAAACATCCATTCCGCAGCCTGTGTCGGTTATGCTTATTTCAGTAAAATTTCCATTTTCGGCTGTTTGAATTGAGATTTTGCCGTTGCTTGTAAATTTTACTGCATTTCCAAGCAGGTTCCTAAAAATAATCTGAAAACTTTCGGGGTCGCACCAAATTTCTTCATCGCTGGCTTTTAGTTCCACAAGGTTGTTTTTTTGCCGATTTTTTTCTTCAAACAAAACCAGGGTGTGTTCAATGGCGCTTTTAATTTTAATTTGTTCTTTCTCAGGCTGAATACCTTTAATTTGTGCAGCCGACCAGTTTAAAAGGTTTTCGAGTAAGGAAGAAAGTTGGGTGGCATTTTTTTCAATTTCGGGGGCCAGTGGTATTAATTTTTCGGGCTGCCCGCTTTTTAAGTGATACGCCATTATTTTTGAACTGCTTTGGTAAGCCGCCGAAGCGTTACGCAAATCGTGCGAAATAATCCCAAAAAGCCGGTTCAGGGTTTTATTCAATCTTTCCAGTTCAGTATTTTGATTGGAAAGAATGGTTTTCTGTGATTTGACCTGCCTGAACAAAAGGAAAATAGTTGTTGAAAATGCAAACAAAACAATTATTGCCAACAGCGCCCAATTTCGTTCGCGTTTTCGGTAAACCAGTTCGTTTTGTTTTAATTCGTTTTCGGTTTCAAGCCGGGTTATTTCGGCTTCTTTTTGCGCAGTTTGGTGTTGTACCTGTAATTCTTCAATTTGTTTTGCCACCGATAAACTATACACAGAATCGTTTAAAATCGTATATCTTTCATAATATTTTAATGCTTCGCTAAGGTTTCCAGTTTTTTTGTAAATCTGATAAAAATGAAGGGCAATGTTTGACTGTTCGGGAAGGGTACCTGCTAGTCCGGCAAAATATTCTGCTTTCGAAAAATAGTTCAGGGCTTCGGTAAAACTGTTTTGGACAAAATACAACTGCCCCAGCCCGGTATTGTTTTTTGCAAGGAAAACATACAAAGTAGTGCCCGAAATTAACGAATCAACCTTTTTGAAAAGATTTTGTGCTGTTTGGTAATTTTTTAACGAAGCATGCGAGGTTGCCAGGTTATACCAACGCGTGGCCACCCGCATAGGATTACCGGAGGTTTCTTCAATTTTCAGTGCTTTGTTAATCCAAAAAATGGCATCTTCATGTTTTTTCATGGTTTGGTAGGTCATGCCAATGTTGTTGTACCGAAGTGCCAAAGCTGCACGGTTGGTAAGGGTATCAATCAATTCAAGCGAACGAAAATAATATTCCAGACCGGTTTCATATTTTCCCCAATCAACATACATTCTTCCCAGGTTATTTAACGATGACGACTGACCGTTTTTATTATCCGTTTCCAAATCAATTTGGTAAACCTCCTGAAAAAGTTTTATAGCCTGTTCGTAATTTCCTTCTGCATGAAATAAAGTGGCGAGGTTGCTTTGTGCATCGGCAAGGGTTGGTAAATCATTTGTCCCTGATAGATACTCAATTGCTTTCAGAAACCAGGTTTTGGCAGTTTTTATTTCACCCAAAGTCCGCAAATTCAGCCCCAAGTCGTTGCAGGCAGCTCCAATAAATACTGAATCGGGCTGGCCCAGCAATTCAGCCGTTTGAATACTTAAAAGCAGGTATTCGTTTGATTTTTCAAGGCTGTCGGTATAATAATAGGCATCGGCAACGCAGCGGGCAGTTTGTGCTAAAAGTTTTGAGTTGGGAACGGATTCTTTTGCAAGCTTTACCAGGTTAAGCGAAAAACGAAGCATTTCTTCAGGATTTTCGGTTAGTTGGTTACAAAGTTGAAGCCCGTTTTCAATTTTTTTAGCTCCTGTTTGGGAATTGAATTTTAATTGCAAACTGTCGGAGGGTTGGCAAAACGAAATACAGGAATAGAAAATAAATAAAAGAAGAGCTATGGGATTTTTATTCATGTTTTAAATTCTTTGCTATCAAATTTATAAAAAAAGATGTATTCTTTATGTTTTTTTTGACGGCAAAAATTTTGTTGTCTAACTGTTGTTATAGTTCTTATTTATCGATAATTATTTCAAAATTTCTGTTTCCGGTAACTCCCATTCTTCCACCATTGAAATTCCCAGCTTTTTTAATTCTTCCAACATAGGTTGGTATATATTTTTAATAACAGGAATCTGAACTCCTTTTTCGCTGATTTTTTCTTCAAAAATAAGTTGAACGGCAATGGCAGCCGGCAAGGCAACGGTACGGGCAATCGAAGTATATTCGTCGGTTGCATAATCGAGCAGTCGGGCTTTTATGACCTCTTTTTTGCCGTTTTTCTTTTCAACCAAAAACCAGTGTTGCATAATTACCATATCGCGTGCGCCTTCGGGAAGCATCATTTTTTTCAGCATTAAATCAACGGTAAGGTCAAAATACGATCCTTCCTTCAGTTGTATCCTTTCCTTGCTGAAAAGCCCAAGCCAATCAAGAGCTAAAATTGCCGGGCTGTCGAGGTTAAGTTTTAAACGTTCGGCTACTTTTTCTTTTACATTGGCGGGATAAACCCCAATGTTTTCAGCAACGATTTCCTTGTACGTTGTTCCGCGAAATTTTTGTATTTTTTCGGAAACCATTCCTAATTTCTTTATGGCATCCATGGTTTCGCACCAGTTGGGGTAACGGAAAGTTCCGCGGTACATGGTTTCAATATCGGGCAGGTTGTAAATACCGGTGTAAGCCAGAGAATCGCGGTTCGGATAAACTTCCATTTCTCCTACTCCCGGAAAATTGATTTTCATCGGATTTTTAAAAAGATCTTCTGTGGGAATTTCAACAACTTTCCTTTTTTTCAGAAACTTAGCGCCATTGTTTCCGGCCATAATTACACCACGTGGCGACCATGAAAACTTATAACGGAACGGATTATTGGCTTCTTCAGGTGCAGCCAGAGCACCGCAAATCGAGTAAAATTCCCTGATTTTTCCTTCTTCTTCATGCACTTTATCAATAATTTGCATTGCCGTCATATGATCAAAACCCGGATCGACCCCAATTTCATTCAGAATAATTATTCCTGCATCTTTTGCTTCCCGATCCAGCGCTTTCATTTCTGCCGAAACATAAGAAGTGGTTACCATGTTCTTTTTATGTTTAATGCAGATTTTAACCACATTTACATGAAAAGTGTACGGAAGTAAACTAACCACTAAATCGTGACTGGCAACCAGCTGGTCGAGCATTTGCAAATCGTCTGTTGTCCACGAAACGGCTTTTCCGTTGGGTCTGCCCTGGATTAATTTATCGGCTTTTTCTTTTGTCCGGGTGGCAATTGTCAGTTCTGTATGGTGATTTAAAATGTAATCGGCAAAAGGTTTGGCAACCATTCCGGCGCCCAGTAACAATACTTTCTTCATAGTGCAATTTTTCGGTTCTTTCTGAACAGGTATAAATACGGTTATTTATGAATTACAGTTCTAAAATTTAGAAAACTCTAAAATTGGTTATTTTTTCAGAGATAAAAGTGAAGTTAATGTTACCTGTACAATAAATGGGGTTGTTGTATAACATCTTTAAAAAGCTCCTGAATTCTTGTTCAACAACACATTCGTTAAATTGGAAAGGGGAGAAGGATTTCCTAATTTAGAAACATGATTCAATCGTATTCATGTCCGGTTTTCTTTTATATCGGGATGCCTGAATGTCTTGATGATGATACGGTTTCACATTAGCTGCACCCGCGCAGTTTCCTTTTACTTCAATTTGATGACTACTGTTCTTTGCTCTGTTGCGTTTGATGCAAATCATTCTTGAACCAAAGAATTAAATCGTATTTAAAATTTTTACAATGAAAGTCTCCTCCGGTTTTAGGGGTGATGCCGTTCGTTCCGATTGTTACATCGAAATCAGTGACAATTCCGGGGCGGGCAATAGTATTTCACTAAAAAGTAAAGTGAAGGCGCTTTACGGAAATTCAATTAAACAATTGTGTTTGGATGTACTCGATTTCTATGAAATTGATAATGTTTTGCTGGAATTAGAAGATTCGGGAGCGCTGCCGTTTGTAATTGCAGCACGACTGGAAGCTGCTATTAAACAATATATTCAAACCGAAAAAATGTATTTGCCGGACAATCTTCCCGAAAATAAGTATTGGATTGAACCCGACCGGCGACGGCGAACAAGATTATACATTCCCGGAAATAATCCGAAAATGATGATCAACGCCGGGATTTACGGCAGCGACGCCATTATTCTTGATTTGGAAGATGCAGTTCATCCTTCGAAAAAAGCAGAAGCCGCCGTTTTGGTAAGAAATGCTCTTTGTATAGTAGATTTTTACGGAGCCGAAATAATGGTGCGAATCAATCAGGTTCAGGAAGGTTTAAAAGATTTGAAATACATTGTTCCGTTTGGAGTTCATACCATAGTTATTCCCAAATGCGAATCGCCCGACGATATTTTGTTTGTGGAACAACACATTCAGAAAATTACAGGAAAACCCAACGAAATACATTTGATTCCGATTATTGAAAGCGCCCTTGGCGTGGAAAATGCTTTTGAAATAGCTGTGGCTTCGGAAAATATTGTGGCTTTGGCCATTGGTTTGGAGGACTACACCACCGATATTGGCGCACAACGAACGGATGTAGGTTATGAATCGTTTTTTGCCCGAAGCCGGATAATTAACGCTGCGTGTGCTGCCGGAATTCAGCCGCTCGATTCGGTATTCTCAGGTTTTGATGATTTGGAAGTTCTGGCAAAAACAGCTCAAAATTCAAAATCGCTTGGTTTTGAAGGACTAGGTTGCATTCATCCGGGACAGATAAAAACGGTAAACGAAAGTTTTTCACCTTCTGAAAAGGAAATTGAAAAGGCAAAAAAAATTGTTTTTGCTTTTCAGAATGCTGAAAAGGAAGGAATTGGCGTAGTTGCCGTTGATTCAAAAATGGTGGATGCTCCGGTGGTAAAACGGGCGCAAAAAACCATTAAAAATGCCGTTGAATTTGGTTTGTTAAACAAAAACTGGATAGAAAATTATGGAAACGAACTGGATTAAAAATGCAGCCGGCAGATGGGTTCCCGATTTGGTGAACGGCGAACCGGCAATTCCGTTTCAGGGCGTTGGAAAATTCAGGGTCGAAGGGAAAAAACATGCGCCTTCAATTCCGTCGTTTGTCGATTTTCCAAAAGATGGAAATAAAGTGGTAGGCTCGTTAGAAGAAGCACTGCAAAAGGCCGGATTAAAAGATGGAATGACCATTTCAACGCACCATCATTTTCGCGATGGCGATTTGGTTGCGAATCTGATTTTTGATATTGCCAAAGAACTGAACATTAAAAATCTGCGTTGGTTTCCGTCGGCTTCGTTTCCGTGTCACAACCGTTTGATTCAGTATTTGGAAGACGGCACCATCCATCACATTGAAGGAAGCATGAACGGGCCGCTCGGTAGGTTTGCTTCCGAAGGGAAAATGCAGGGAACCGCAGTTTTGCGCTCACACGGCGGCAGGGTACAGGCCATTCAGGATGGAGAAGTAAAAATCGATATTGCTGTAATTGCAGCGCCTTCCTGCGACTGTTTTGGCAATGCAAACGCACTCTCCGGACCATCGGCCTGCGGTGTTTTGGGATTTGCTGAAATGGATGTTCAATACGCCGAAAAAGTTATTCTGGTAACCGACAACCTGGTTGATTTTCCGTGTCTTCCGATTCAGATCGCCGGAAATTATGTGGATTTTGTGGTTGTGGTCGATAAAATTGGAATTCCCGAAAAAATTGTATCAGGTACAACACAAATTACCCGCAGTCCCGACCGTTTGAAAATTGCTGAACTCACTGCAAGATTTTGTCTGGAAACGGGAATCCTGCACGACAGATGTATCATTCAGTCGGGTGCCGGAAGTATTTCACTGGCCATCGGGGTTTTTATTCATCAGATTTTGAAGGAAAGGAACTGGAAGGCCAGTGTAAGTTTTGGCGGAAGTACCAAATACAGTGTTCAGATGTTGCAGGAAGGAACGGTGGAAAAAATTCTGGAAGGCCAGCTTTTTGACACAGCCGCCATAGAATCGATGCGTGAAAACCAAAACCACCAAAGTTTTTCGGTATTTAACGCCTACAATTACCATTCAAAAGGAAACCTTACTTCGATGATTGACCTGGTAACATTGGGTGCTACCGAGGTTGATATAAACTTCAACGGAAACGTAGTAACCCATTCCGATGGTTATTTGCTGCACGGAATTGGCGGCTGGCAAAATTGTCTTCATGCAAAAAATGTAATTCTTCCCGTTCCGCTTTTTCGCGATCGAATTCCTGTAATTGTGGATGAAGTGACGACACTTTGCGGGCCCGGTGAACTAATCGATGTAATTGTTACTGAACGTGGTATTGCCATTAATCCGCTTCGCACCGATTTAATTGAAAAAGCAAATGCTGCAAATCTTCCCCTAAAAACCATTCAGCAATTAAAAGCAGAAGCAGAACAAATTTGCGGAAAACCACAGAAACCGGAATTTTCCGACAAGGTAATTGGAGTCGTAAAATGGGTCGACGGAACGGTAATCGATGTTGTCAGAGAGGTAAAGAAAAGGGAGGAATGAAAAAGGATTAGGGAGGAATAAATTAAATAAAAGATGAAACGTACAATTGTAAAACTTCCCGGTGACGGTATCGGGAAAACTGTTTTGGAAGAAGCTGTCCGGGTTTTGGATGCAGCCGGTTTTGAAGCCGATTATGTAGAGGGTGATATTGGCTGGGATTTCTGGTGCAAAGAAGGAAATCCATTACCCGAACGAACAATCAGACTGTTAGAAAAACACAAAACGGCCTTGTTTGGAGCGATTACTTCAAAACCAAAGGATGAGGCTTTTGCCGAACTTTTACCGGAATTGAAAGAGAAGAACCTGGTTTATTCCAGTCCGATAGTAGGCTTGCGCCAGTTTTTTAAACTCGATATTTGTCTGCGCCCCTGTCGCTCGTACAAAGGGAATCCGCTGAATTTTATTCGTCGAGGAGCAGCCGGTAAGGTAGAAGAACCACTGGTGGATGTGGCTATTTTCAGACAAAATACCGAAGGTTTGTACGGAGGTGTTGAATGGAGTAATCCGCCGGCAAAAGTGTACGAAGCGCTGATGACTCATCCTAAATTTGTAAAAAACTTTGGCGATGTTCCGGTGGAAGAACTTTCGGTTTCTACCCGCATTTTCACCAAAAAAGCTACGCAACGAATTTTGCATGCAGCTTTTAACCATGCCCGAAAGTACAATTATCGCTCGGTTACTTTGTGTGAAAAACCCAACGTAATCCGCGAAACCTCAGGAATGATGTACAAAATGGCCAAGGAAATGCAGAAAAAAGAGTTCCCCGAAATTGAACTCTGGAATACCAACATCGATGCACAAATGATGTGGCTGACCAAAAATCCGGAAGATTATGGTGTGATTGTCGCCGGGAATATGTTTGGCGATATTGTTTCCGATGCATTTGCAGGGTTAATTGGCGGTCTTGGATTTGCATGTTCAGCGCAAATAAATCCCGACACCGGTATTGGTGTGTTCGAACCAACACATGGTTCAGCTCCAAAATATGCCGATTATAAAATTTCGATTGTAAATCCGATAGCCATGATTGAATCGGCTTGTATGATGCTTGATCATTTGGATGAACAAAAAACCGCAGAACGAATCCGAAGCGCTATTTCTTCAGTAATACAGGAAGGGAAAGTACAAACCTACGACATGAAAAAAATGGCCGGAAGTCCTGAGGTTATTCAAAAAGGAGCAGCCTCAACCCGACAAATGACCGATGCCATTATTGCAAAACTTTAATGCTGAAAGTATGGAAAACATTTTTGAGTTATGGCCTGAATTGTACTGGATTCAAAACGAAGAACTCCGCTACAAAACGGCAAAAACATGGCAGCTGGCGCTTGACAAAAGTGTGCTTTCAGCCAACGATTTGAAACGAATTCCTTTTACTCTTCTTTGCGGCCCCGATTTAAAAGTTTCGTTTATGGATCACAAAAGAGCCGTGGTTCACATTGCTTTTGATGCCGGGAAAAAGGTACAGGAATTTTTTAAAGATGAATTACCTGTCGATTTGGATGTTCTTCTTGCCGGTGCCATTCTTGCCGATGTTGGAAAATTGCTCGAATATGTTTTGGATGAAAGCGGTAAAGCAGTTCAGGGCGATTATGGTAAATATCTGCGCCATCCGTTTTCGGGGGTTTCATTGGCCGAAGCTTGCGAAGTACCACCCGGAGTTTGCCACATTATTGCCACACACGCCGGCGAGGGCGACATGGTAAAGCGTACAACTGAAGCCTACCTCGTTCATCACGCCGATTTTATGACATTTCTGCCTTTTAAGGAACGGTTGAAAATTTAATGTTGAATATGAATATCATTGAAAAAATACTGGCCAATCATTCGGGCAAAACAAAGGTTTATCCGGGCGAAATTGTAGATGTGGAAATCGATGTTCGACTGGCGCGTGATTTTGGTGGCGCCAATGTGGTAAAAAACATCGTAGACAACGATTTGGATGTGGCAGATGCTTCAAAAACATGGTTTACCTTCGATTGCAATCCTACCGGTTCGGACCAGAAATATGCTGCCAACCAGCAATATTGCCGCAACTTTGCACGAAACAATTCAATTCCTGTCTTTGATATCGACGCCGGAATAGGAACGCATCTCGCCATTGACAAAGGACTTGCTTACCCGGGATGTACTTTGGTTTCTACCGATTCACATGCCAACATTCTGGGGGCAATCGGAAGTTTTGGACAGGGAATGGGAGACCAGGACATTGCAGCTGCGTGGGCCAATGGTAAAGTGTGGTTTAAAGTTCCGCAATCGGTAAAAATTGTTTTACACGGAAATTGCAAGCCCGGCGTTTATGCCAAAGATGTCGTTCTGAATTTGCTTCGGAAATTTGGCGCCAATTCTCTGCTTGGAAAAGCTGTTGAATTTTCTGGCGATAATCTGGAACAATTTTCACTTGACCAACGGATTACCATTGCATCAATGGCTACCGAAATGGGGGCAATTGCCGTTCTTTTTCCTCCTTCAAATGAAATTATTAAGTATTGCAAGTCAAAATCAGGGAAGAAATTTACACCTGTTTTTGCGGATGAAGATGCAGAATATGCTGAAATCCATACCATAAATCTGGCTGAATTTGAACCTGTTGTTTCTTTGCCCGGAAAACCGCACGAAGTAAAAAATACAGAGGATTTTTTGGGCGAAAAAATCGATTCAGTTTTTATCGGAAGTTGTACCAATGGACGAATGGAGGATTTGATAGTGGCTGCCAGTATTCTTGAGGATAAAAAAGTAGCGCCGGGTGTTGTGCTAAAAATTGTTCCAGCCACCGACGAAATCTGGCAACGCTGTCTGGATGAAGGGTTGATGAAAATATTTAAGGATGCTGGTGCGTTGGTTGGAAATGCCGGTTGTGCCGGTTGCGCCGCCGGGCAAATCGGGCAAAACGGGCCCGGTGAAGTTACCGTAAGTACGGGCAACCGAAATTTTGCAGGAAAACAAGGGAAAGGCAGCGTTTATCTGGCTTCTCCGGCAACGGCAGCAGCCTCGGCAATTGCCGGACATATTACTACCGAAGCGTATATTCCGGAATCGCCAACACTTTTTGTTTCAAAAAAATCTCAAAAAGATAAGAAGGAAATTAAGTCTGAAAAGGAAGAAAAACCGGAAGTTTTAACCGGTAAAGTCTGGTTTATTGAGGAAGATAATATCGACACCGACATGATTTTTCATAACCAGCACCTGGCCATTACAAACGTGCAGGAAATGGGACAGTTTACGTTCGGAAACCTGAAGGGCTGGGAAGATTATGCAAAAAAATCGGAGCCTGGCGACATTGTAATTACCGGAAAGAATTTTGGTTCCGGTAGTTCGCGCCAGCAAGCCGTGGATTGTTTCAAAGCGCTGAAAAACATCGCAATTCTGGCTAAGTCGTTTGGTGCTATTTACGAAAGAAATGCAATTAACGCTGCATTTCCTGTTCTGGTGTATAAAAATCTGGATGAACTAAAATTGAAAAACCGCGACAGGATTCAGATTGAACTAAAAAGTGGAAAGGTAACCAACCTGAAAAATGGATTGCAGACAACGGTTGAACCATTTTCAGAAGTTCAGTTTCAGATTTATAAAAAAGGAGGACTGTTGAGTCCGGTAAAAAGTTAAACATTCTTTGAAGTTCATTAAGAAATTCAGGATTAAAAACAAAAATCATGGAAGGAAAAACATTTGTTGAAAAAGTGCTGGAAGCGCCGGCAGGAGAAATAGTTTTCCGAAAACCGGATTTGGTTTTAACACACGATAATACTTCCAGTATTGAAACCATTTTTTATAAAATGGGTGGAAAAAAAGTAGCCGATCCTGATCAGCTTGTTGTTGTTCTCGATCACAATGCACCGCCAACCGATTCGGGGCTTGCCAATAAATACCAGGCCATCCGGAATTTTGTAAAAGAGCAGCATGTTCGGAAATTTCATGATGCTGGCGATGGAATTTGTCACCAGATTATGGCAAAATATGCCAAACCGGGAATGATTGTGGTTGGCAGCGACAGTCACACTTGTACTGCCGGTGCTTTAAATGCGCTTGCTGCGGGAATTGATCGTACCGAGGCGGCCGGAATATGGAGAACCGGCGAAACCTGGTTTAAGGTGCCCGAATCCATTAAAATTAATTTGACGGGTGAATTGCAAAAATTTGTTTCAGCCAAAGATTTGGCACTTTACATTATTGGAATGCTGGGCTCAAGTGGCGCAGATTATCTTTCTGTTGAGTTTCACGGAAAAGGTGTCAGCAGCCTTTCTGTTTCCGACAGGATGACCATTGCGAACCTGGCTTCAGAAATGGGCGCAAAAAATGCAGTTTTCCCACCCGACAGTGTGTTGAGTATGTTTTTGGGTTACGAAGCACACGGCGACTGGGCCGATCCCAATGCCGTCTATTTGAAAGAATACGATATTAATCTTTCTGAGATTGTTCCTCTGGTAGCTTGTCCTCACCATGTTGATAATGTGAAAACAATTTTTGAAGTTGGCGAAATCCCGGTTCAACAAGGTTTGATTGGGACCTGCACCAACGGTCGGATGGAAGATTTGCGCGCTGCCGCTGATATTCTCGAAGATAAAAAAGTTCCCGAAGGATTTCAGTTGCTGGTAATACCGGCATCGAAAGAGATTTACCTGCAGGCTATTCACGAACGGATAATTGAAAAATTTTTACATGCCGGAGCAAGCATTTTGTCACCGTCTTGCGGCCCGTGTCTCGGAACCGGCCAGGGAATTCCGGCCGATGAAGTGAATGTAATTTCAACGGCCAACCGTAACTTCTTGGGTCGGATGGGAAACAAAAAAGCCAATATTTATTTGGCTTCGCCCGAAACTGTTGCATTTTCTGCTGTTCAAGGAAAACTATCCACTGCTTTCACAGGAAATGGAATGAAAACCTTTCCGTTTCAGAAAAAGAAATCTGAAACTGTGGAAATTTCAATTCAGGAAAACCGGAAAGAAAACGGTATTTGGGATTATTCCGAAGTTGATAACCTGAATACCGACCAAATGTTTGCAGGAAATCTGACGTACAAAATCAGCAGCGCCGAACCTGAAAATATTGTACCTCATCTTTTTGCCGGTTTTGATCCTGCATTCGCATCCGGCGTTTCAAAAGGAGATATTTTGATTTGCGGCGAAAATTTTGGCTGCGGCAGTTCACGCGAGCATCCTGCGGTGGGGCTTCGTTTTGCCGGAGTTCAGGCGGTAATTGTAAAATCGGTGTCGCGTATTTTTTTCCGTTCATCCATAAACCAGGGATTGCCAATTATTATTCTACCCGCAGCCGTCGATTATTTTACCAAAGGTGATTCGGTTTCTGTGGATTTGGTTGCAGGTAAAGTCTTCATCAAAAACAAGGAGTTTGAATTTTCACCGCTGCCAGGGAAATTGCTCGAAATTTTAAAATCGGGAGGATTGGTTGAAAGCATAATAGCGGTGCATGATTTGAAATGGTCGGAATTTTTATTGTAGAAAATGCTGGTTTTGAATGATTAAAAACTCTGTTAAGGAGTGCTGATTGCTAAAGAAATCTATTAAATTTTAAATAATGGAAAATCTATTCGATATTAAAAAGGAATTAAAAAAGCTTGAAATTAATTTGGTAAATCACGGTGTTTGCACCGGAACCGTTTGGAAAAAAACCAGCGGTAATTTTGTTGAATCGTTTTCTCCTTCCGACGGTGAGTTGATTGCCGGTGTGCACCAGGCCAATGTTGAAGATTATGAGGATGTGATTGAAACCGCAAAAAAGGCATTCAAAGTATGGCGAACTGTCCCTGCCCCAAAACGCGGCGAAATTGTCAGGCAGATTGGCGAAGAACTGCGCAAATACAAACAACCGCTGGGGAAACTGGTTTCTTACGAAATGGGAAAAATTTTACAGGAAGGATTGGGCGAAGTACAGGAAATGATCGATATCTGCGATTTTGCAGTGGGACAGTCGCGGCAGTTGTACGGTTTTACCATGCATTCGGAGCGCGAAAAACACCGCATGTACGATCAGTACCATCCGCTCGGAATTGTTGGCGTGGTTTCGGCGTTTAATTTTCCGGTGGCAGTTTGGGCCTGGAATGCCATGATTGCGCTGGTTTGCGGCGATGTTGTGGTTTGGAAACCTTCGTCGAAAGTGTATTTGTGTTCCGTTGCAGTTCATAAAATTGTGGCTAAAGTTTTAAAGGAAAACAATGTTCCAGAGGGGGTTTTGAATTTGCTGGCTGCCGATTCAAAATTACTGGGCGACCGGTTTTTCAGTGATAAAAATGTACCACTTATTTCTTTTACAGGATCAACCAATGTGGGTAAAAAAGTGGGGCGGCTTGTGGGTGAACGGCTCGGAAAATCGATTCTTGAACTGGGTGGAAACAATGCAATTATTATAACTCCGAATGCAGATCTGGAAATGGCGCTGCGGGCTGTGGTTTTTGGTGCCGTAGGAACCTGTGGTCAACGCTGTACGTCAACCCGCAGGATAATTGTTCACGAGTCGGTTTACAATACATTCAAAGAAAAACTGGTTTCGGTGTACAAAAAACTTCCCATTGGTCATGCCCTTGATTCCAATACTTTGGTCGGTCCGCTGGTGGATAAAAAGGCGGTTCAAACCTATTTAAGTGCCATTGAAAAAGTAAAAGCTGAAGGTGGTAAAATAATTGTCGGGGGAGAGTTGCTTTCCGGACAAGGATTCGAATCGGGATGTTTTGTTACACCTTCCATTGCTGAAGTTGAAAATCATTTTGAAATCGTTCAGGAAGAAACTTTTGCTCCGCTGCTTTACATGATAAGATATTCCGATTTGGACGAAGCAATCAGGCTACACAACGATGTTCCGCAGGGATTGTCATCAGCTATGTTTTCAACCCATCTTTTGGAAACCGAGAAATTTTTGTCGCACGAAGGTTCCGACTGTGGAATTGCCAACATTAATATTGGAACTTCAGGGGCTGAAATCGGTGGCGCATTTGGCGGTGAAAAAGATACCGGCGGCGGTCGCGAATCGGGCTCCGATGCTTGGAAAGCTTACATGCGCCGTCAAACCAATACCATCAATTTTGGTTCAGAATTGCCATTGGCTCAGGGAATTGAGTTTGATGTATAAAAGTTCATAGTTTTAAGTTCGAAGTTCAAGGTTCAAAGTGAAAATGATTTTGCGATGAAAAACATACTGATTTTTGGGGCAGGTCGTTCCAGCCGGGTTTTGATTCAATATCTGGCTGAAAAAGCCGATGAGTACAACTGGGAAATTACCGTTGCCGATGTTGCAGAAAAAACACGCGCTTTCCATAAAATTAGTTATAAGAGTGTAGATGTAAACAACGAGCCGGCGCGGGAGCATGAAATTCAAAAGGCAGATATAGTTATTTCCATGCTTCCCGCCCGGTTTCATCTACCGGTTGCCAAAAGCTGTATAAAGTTTTCGAAAAACTTGCTCACGGCTTCGTATGAAAGTGCTGCAATGAAAGAGCTTGAACAGGAAGTGAACGAAAAAGGCCTGTTTTTTCTGAACGAATGCGGCCTCGATCCGGGATTGGATCACATGTCGGCAATGAAAATTATCAACCGGATTAAAAACAATGGGGACGAGTTGCTCAGTTTTGAATCGTTTACCGGTGGTTTGGTAGCGCCTGAATCGGATAACAATCCGTGGCATTACAAATTTAGCTGGAATCCACGCAATGTGGTGCTGGCAGGGCAGGAGGGACCGGCTAAATTTATCCAGAATGGCAAATACAAATACATTCCCTACAACCGTCTTTTTCGCCGTACGGAATTGATTGAAATTGAAAATTTCGGTTGGTTTGAAGGGTATGCCAACCGCGATTCGCTGAAATACATTGAAAAATATAACTTACAGGGAATTCCGACCATTTACCGCGGTACGCTGCGAAGACCCGGATTTTCAAGGGCATGGAATGTTTTTGTACAGTTGGGCGCCACCGACGATTCTTATTTTATGGAAGATGTGGAGAATATGACCTACCGCGAATTTATCAATTCGTTTTTGTATTATCACCCCACCGATTCGGTAGAACTTAAACTTTACCACTACCTGCACATCGATCAGGATTCTGATATTATTCAGAAACTCAACTGGCTGGGCGTTTTTAACAACACAAAAATCGGCCTTAAAAGAGCAACACCGGCGCAAATTCTGGAACACATTCTGAAACAAAAATGGCAACTTTTAGCCCATGAAAAAGATATGATTGTAATGTGGCACCGGTTTATTTTCAGCGAAAAAGATGCAAAAACGCAAACCGAACTTACAAGTTCACTTGTGGTAAAAGGCGACGACAGTGAAAATACAGCCATGGCTAAAACCGTGGGTTTGCCTTTGGCAATGGCTGCCAAACTTTTATTGACCGGTAAAATAAACCTGAAAGGAATGTATATTCCAACACATCCTGAAATTTATGAGCCGGTTTTACAGGAACTTGAAACTTTTGGAATTCAGTTTTCAGAAAAAGAACTGGTGCTGCAATCGTAACTTTATTTGAAGGATGTTATCTTTTAAAGGCGACATCCTTATTCTTCCCACTTCCCACTTCCCACTTCCGACTTCCAACTTTCCTCTTCATTTTGAAATCCTCATTTTTCAATTATCTTTGGTTTATTAATCTAAACCTGTTCCCATGAACCGTAAAATTTTTACAACCGTAATTCTTTTTCTGATTTCCTTTTTAAGTGGAAAAGCCCAGGATTCAAACAACTGGACTCATTTTCGCGGGTCAACCATGGACGGGCACGCGGCGGTGGAAAAAGCACCGTTGCACTGGAGCGATTCAACAAACGTGGTTTGGAAAGTACCGGTGAAAGGAAAAGGCTGGTCGTCGCCGGTTGTTTTTGGAAATCAAATCTGGCTGACTTCGGCTACCGACGACGGTAAAGAATTTTACACTTTTTGTTTCGATTTGCAAACGGGAAAACTACTTGATGAAAAGACACTTTTTACCTGCGAAGAGCCACAACAGATTCACAGTACAAATTCATACGCTACGCCGACTCCTTGTATTGAAGAAGGTTTTGTTTATGTTCATTTTGGAACTTTTGGAACCGCCTGTATCAATACCAATAATTTTGAAGTGGTTTGGAAACGTGAAGATTTAAAATGCGATCACATGCAGGGACCGGCTTCTTCACCCATAATTTACAAGGATAAACTCATTGTTCATTTGGAAGGTACCGAGGATCCATACGTTGTTGCATTAAACAAACGCACAGGCGAAACCATTTGGAAAAGTGTACGACCCAAAGAAATTTACGATAAGCTGGAACCGGTGTACCGAAAATCGTATCAAACGCCAATTGTAGTAAATGTGAACGGCAGGGATTTATTGATCAGCAATTCGGCGTATATGTGTTTTGCCCACGATGTAAATACAGGTGAAGTGGTTTGGACTTTTGAATACGGCTGGGATTCAACGGTGAGCCAGCCATTGTATTACAACGGATTGGTATTTGTAAATTCAGGCTGGATATTCCTTGAAAACACCCCAAATTTTACCCGGCAGTTTGCCATTGATCCCACGGGTAAAGGCGATGTTACCAAAACGCACCTGAAATGGATGTACGAAGACGAAGTACCGCAAATTCCATCTCCTGTAATTGTTGACGGAAAAATGTACATGGTACACGACCGTGGAATGGTTACCTGTTTAGATGCCATGACTGCTGAAGTTATCTGGAAGGAAAAGTTAAAAGGCAATTTTAATTCGTCGCCGGTTTATGCCGCCGGTAATATTTATTTTTTTAATGTAAAAGGCGACTGCACAATAATAAAACCTGGAAACTCTTTCCAAATGGTAGCCGAAAACAGCATCGGTGAAACCGTTAAAGCAGTTCCTGTTTTTGTTCAGGATAAATTGATTCTGAGAACAGATAAAAATTTGTACTTGATAAAATAAAGCGGGAGCAGTGGTTTTCAACCACCGAACCCAATCATTCTTTTCCATCTTTTGTTTGCAATAAAAAATAAGGTGAATAAGGTCGGGTTTTCGGGTGTGATGTTGTTGGTTACTAAGGTTTTTATGTAAATAAGGTTTTTTATTGTACTTGTTTTAATTTGTAGTAGTTTGCCTTTTGTTTGAAATAATAGCTTTCAAAACCTTATCCTTTTCCAACCTTAGTAGCAATAATCGAAAAAATAGAAAAAACCTTATTCACCTTATAAATTGGTGAATCGAAATTTCAATTTTTTTCTATCCCTCGTTAAAATGACAGGGAAGTTGAAATCTATGGGTGTACTAATTAAAAACCCCGATCTCATCCACTGGTCCCGAACATTAATTTTCCTTCAACAAAAGGTAAAATTGCCTGATATACATTTTTTTAAAATAAAACTTTCGTACTTTTGCGCGCCGTTTTGTACAACAGATTTATTTTCAATCCCAAAGATTGAAACTTTTTTGTGCTGAAAAGGTTTATGTAGTAGTAAAATTAGAAAATGACAGAGATTAGGAATATTGCGATTATCGCACACGTTGACCACGGAAAAACGACCCTGGTTGACCGTATCTTACACCAGGTGAACCTGTTTCGCGAAAATCAGGAAATGGGAGAGTTAATTCTCGACAACAACGATTTGGAACGCGAACGCGGGATTACCATTCTTTCAAAGAATGTTTCGGTGCGGTACAAAGACACAAAAATCAATATTATTGATACTCCGGGTCACTCCGATTTCGGTGGCGAGGTAGAACGTGTTTTAAACATGGCAACCGGCGTTTTATTAATTGTCGACGCTTTTGAAGGCCCAATGCCACAGACTCGTTTTGTACTGCAAAAAGCCATCGCACTTGGACTAAAACCAATTGTTGTGATCAACAAAGTGGATAAACCCAATTGTACTCCCGATATTGCACAGGAAAAAGTTTTTGACCTGATGTTCAGCCTCGAAGCAACCGAAGATCAGCTGGATTTTCCCACTGTTTTTGGTTCGTCGAAAGCAGGTTGGATGGGAGCCGACTGGAAAGAACCCACCAGCGATGTTACCTATTTGCTTGATGCAATTCTGGAACATATTCCCGCAGCCCAACCTATTGAAGGTTCGGTGCAAATGCGCATTACTTCACTTGATTATTCGTCGTACACCGGCCGGATTGCAGTGGGTAAAGTTTCGCGTGGTGAATTAATACCGGGCACTCCGGTTTCACTTGTAAAACGCGATGGCTCTGTTGTTAAAACAGTAGCTAAAGAAGTTTATCTCTTTGAAGGGCTGGGAAAAGAAAAAACAAAAAGCCCGGTACCCTGCGGTGAAATTTGTGCCGTTTTGGGTTTGGATGGTTTTGATATTGGCGATACCATTGCCGACGGTCTCGAACCCGAAGGTTTAACTCCGATTCATGTGGATGAGCCAACCATGAGTATGACTTTTGTCGCCAACAATTCACCGTTTTTTGGAAAGGATGGAAAATTTGTAACATCCCGTCAGTTGCGCGACCGCTTATATAAAGAAACAGAAAAGAACCTTGCTTTGCGTGTGGAAGATACCGATTCTGCCGATTCTTTTATAGTTTTTGGCCGTGGAATCCTTCATTTGTCGATTTTAATTGAAACCATGCGCCGCGAAGGTTTTGAGTTGCAGGTTGGACAGCCAAAAGTTCTTGTAAAAGAAATCGACGGGAAAAAACACGAACCAATCGAAGCGCTGACAGTGCATGTTCCTGAAGTTTTTTCAGGAAAAGTAATTGAACTTGTAACACAGCGAAAAGGCGATATTGCCAACATCGAAATAAAGCAGGACAGGTCACACCTCGATTTTTTGATTCCGGCACGCGGATTAATTGGTTTGCGTAACCAAATGTTAACCGCCACCGAAGGTGAAGCAATTATGGCACACCGTTTTTACGGGTACGAACCCTGGAAAGGCGAATTGGGAGTACGCAGAAATGGCGCTCTTATCGCTCTGGAAACTGGTACGGCCATTGCATATTCTATCGATAAAATGCAGGATCGCGGAAAGTTTTTTGTTGACCCGGGCGAAGATGTTTACATGGGGCAGGTAATTGGCGAAAATACCCGAATGGACGATTTAACTCTGAACATTGTAAAAACTAAAAAACTTACAAATATGCGCGCTTCCGGTTCCGACGAAAAAACCAGCATTGCTCCAGCAGTCAAATTTTCGCTAGAAGAAGCCATGGAATACATCCGCAACGATGAATACATTGAAATTACCCCAAAATTTATGCGTATCCGTAAAATTCTTTTGAATGAAAACGACCGGAAACGCCAGGCTAAATCAGTAGTTCAGGAATAAATTACAGATAATATTTTAAGAAAAGAGTTTCATTTTATGGAGCTCTTTTTTTTGCTCTCCACTGTTCGTTTGTCATCTTTTTTCACTATTTAGAAATCAGCTAAATTGCCTGAACAAATTGTACATATTGTGTTTTGCTTTTACTTTGGCTAATTCTACTTTGGCCGATTATGGTAAAATATACTAACACCGTCCTTTAGGGCGGTGGTTTTGAAAATCAAGGAATAACCCGGATTTTGTAAAATTTTGTATTTTATTCGAATACAAAATTTTACAAAATCTTTTTATTGGCAGTGTCCGTTCTTCACCGCCCTAAAGGACGGTGTTATACAAGTTCATTGTAAATGTTTTAAAGTAAAACTAACTAAAAAGAAAAGACCGAACATGGTAATTGCCTGTTTTTTTAATCAATTTGTTTTATCCGTACTTTATTGAAGGGGAGATAAATTACAAATAATCATTTCCCGAAAAATGGAAAAAGCATTAAAACAGACAGGGCGTTGTTCAACGGCTTTCACTTTGAAATAAAGACTGGTTCTAAATAGAATTAAATATGGAGTTTTAACAGGTAAACATCTGTTTTGCATCGGTGTTCATCGCAACAATTTGTTAATTTTTAAAGCTTAAGTTAAGTTTGCAGAAAATGAATAAAATGGCAGAAAATCAGCTTCCCGTATTTTTTAGGTTTCGCTTTTGGTGGCACCTTCTTTTTTGGGTTGTAATTTTTTTGATGTACTGGCTATCGTACGGTGGTTATTTCGATAATTATTATCCCGAATTTATAACCGGCTTAACCATCTTACCGGCCAGAATAATAGGCACGTACGCATTTATTTATTGGGTACTTCCTTTTGCCACCGAGAAAAAACAGTTTTTTGTTTTTGGAGTTTTAACTGTAATTCATGCATTTTTTTACGGATTTGCCATTTACGCGTCTTATTATTTTCCGAATCTTTTTCCGGATATGTTCGATTACTCCAAACTGCCAATTTGCTATATTCCAAAAATTCTGAACAAGATAATTTCAAATTACGGAATTCCGGTTTTGGCGGGTTCAATAATTATTTTTAAAAAGTGGTATATCGATGAATTAAAGAATAAAAAACTAGCGGAAGAAAAACTGGCTGCCGAGCTAAGTTTTCTGAAATCGCAGGTGCATCCGCATTTTTTATTCAATACCCTGAATAATTTGTATGCACTCACTTTAATAAAATCGGAAAAAACTTCGAATGTTGTTTTAAAACTTTCCGATTTACTCGATTATATGATTTATCGGAGCAACGATGAATTTGTTGCGCTCAAAAAAGAACTCGAAATTCTGGAAGGGTACATCGAACTCGAAAAAATGCGCTACAACGAAAGACTCGATTTGAAATACGAGATCAAGGGAGAGCCCGACGGTTATCAGATTGCGCCCTTAATTTTGTTGCCTTTTATTGAAAACAGTTTTAAACACGGGGCAAGCAACGATCGGACCAGGCCGCAAATCAGAATTGAATTCAATATTAATCAGGAATATTTAACACTGGTTGTATGGAATTCACTTCCTGAAGAAAAATTGAAAGACGATTCGGTTAGCGAAGGCATCGGACTAAAAAATGTGAAACGTCGTTTGGAATTGATTTACCCCGGGAATCAACACGAGCTTAAAATTGATTCCGACAAACGGTGGTACGAGGTAGTGATTAAAATTTACTGGAAGAATTAAATATGGAACCGAAGGCAAGATGTTTGATTGTTGATGATGAACCCCTCGCTATTGAAGTGCTCAAAAACCACATCAGTAAAATTGGTTCGCTCGAAATTACAGGAACAGCAGCCGATGCCGTTGAAGCTTTCGATTTTCTGAACAAAAACAAAATCGACCTGATGTTTCTCGATATTCACATGCCCGAAATGAAAGGCACCGATTTAATTAAAGCGCTGAAAAATCCTCCGGTGGTAATTTTAACAACAGCTTTCCGGCAATATGCGCTCGAAGGTTTTGATTTAAACGTTCTTGATTATCTTTTAAAACCCATTTCGTTTGAACGTTTTATGCAGGCTGTGGAAAAATTCTTTGCCGTTTTTAACCAGTTCGATGAAGTTTTTTTACATAAAAATGGTTCGAACGAAGAATACATTTACTTGAGGGAAAAGAACATTATTCATAAAATACCGGTTTCCGAAATAATTTATGCAGAAAGTATGGGCGACAACCTGATACTTCATGCCGAAAACCGCGAAATAACCAGTCGGTGTACCATTTCTTCCATCGAAGATGTTTTGGCAGAAAATGGTTTTATCCGGATTCACCGTTCTTTTATTGTTTCAGTAAAACGAATAACCAGTTTCAGTCCGGTAAGTGTATTTATTGGCAAAAAGGAATTTCCTATCGGTACAAGTTATAAAAGTGCGGTTTTTAAAAAGCTCGACTACGAAGGATTTGTAAACAAATAGAAAATTAAAAATCAAATAATCAACATTATGAAAACCAATTACCTTATTCTTATTTTGCTTTTTTTGGGGTTGAATTCAATGGCTCAGCTCGTGCAGTGGCGTGGCCCCAACCGCGATGGGATTTTTCAGGAAACAGGACTTTTAAAACAGTGGCCCGAAAATGGCCCGGCACAGATTCTTGAAGTTGAAAACATCGGGAAAGGATGGTCGTCGCCAATTTATGCCGATGGATTGATTTACATAACCGGAATGATCGACACGCTCGATTATCTTTCAGCTGTCGATATGAATGGAAAAATTAAATATCAGGTTTCATACGGTCGTTCGTGGAACCAGTCGTATCCCGACACGCGCTGTTCGCCGGTAATTGAAGACAACCGGATTTATGTGCAAAGCGGAACCGGCAGGCTGGTTTGTATCGATCGTGAAACAGGAAAGGAAAACTGGGCGGTTGAAGTTGACAAAAACTACGAGGGAGAATACCATGTTTGGGGAAATTCGGAAACTCCGCTGATTATCGATAACCTTGTAATTTGTTCGCCCGGTGGTGATAAAACCAGTATTGTTGCTTTCGATAAAATTACCGGGAAACCGGTTTGGCAAAGTAAATCGCTGGGAGGAGCACGTGCTTACGCTTCAGCCGAAATTTACAAGTACAACAATTTCAGATACATTCTGGCGGTTATTGGTACCGATTTACTGGCGCTGGTTCCCGAAACCGGAGAGATTGCCTGGAGCTACAAATATTTTAATCCTGAAATCTGGAAATGGCAGGACAACGGTTTAATCTGGACAAATACCCCGTTGTTCAAAAACGACGAAATTTTCCTTTCCATGGGATACGATTACCCGGCAGTGATGCTGAAAATGGGTGCCGACGGCAAATCGGTTTCTGAAAAATATACCAACAAAATTCTGGATAACCACCACGGTGGACTTGTTTTGGTAAACGGTTTTGTTTACGGTTCAAACTGGTTGAACAACAATACCGGAAGCTGGGCTTGCATGGACTGGGATACCGGTGACATTAAATACGAAGAAAAGTGGGAATCGAAAGGTGCAATGGTTTTTGCCGACGGTTTGTTGTACGCTTATAACGAAAGAGGTGGTGTTGCTCTGGTAAAACCCGATCTGTCAAAATTTGATATAATTAGCCAGTTTAAAATTACTAAGGGCGCGGGGCCGCACTGGGCACACCCTTTTATCGCTGATGGTAAACTATTTATGCGTCACGGCGAAGTGTTGTTTGTTTACGACATTAAGGCAAAATAATTTGAATCACTAATTGATTAATTTTTTTGAGATTTTATTTCTATTTTTCTGAAATAATTGTCTTGAATAACATTACCAACTAATCAGTTCTTTCTGTTTAATGAATACAAAACGAACGATAAATATTACGCTTCTGGCTTTAAGTTTCATTGGCTTTGTCCTTATTTTCTGGTGGATGAACCATGATCCTTCACACGAATTTAAACTCAGTGAAGCCGGTGCGGATAACCGAGAAGGCGGTGATTCTGTGCAGGTTGTAAACATTGGCGAGCTTTTTCAGCAATACAATACTGATTACACTGAATTGAGCGAAACCTGGCCACGGTTTAGGGGCAGCGATTTTGATAACATTTCAAAGTCGCCGGTGAAATTGATTGAAAAGTTTCCGGCGGAAGGGCCAAAAATTTTGTGGAGTGTTGAACTGGGTGAAGGTCATTCCGGTGCAGCTATTTACAAAGGTTTGGCTTATGTTCTCGATTACAACGAAGAAAAGCGTGCCGACATGTTGCGCTGTTTTTCGGTAGTCGATGGCAAAGAAATGTGGACCCGCGGTTACCGGCTGAATATAAAAAGAAACCACGGTATGTCGCGGACTATTCCGGCAGTAACCGAGGATTACATTTTAACCATGGGGCCGATGTGCCATGTAATGTGCCTCGATCGGGTAACCGGCGATTTGCGCTGGGGGCTTGATGTTGCCAAGGAATACGAATCTGAAATTCCACTTTGGTATACAGGCCAGTGTCCGCTCATCGATAACAATGTTGCAATAATTGCTACCGGCGGAAAAGCATTGATGGTTGCCATCGATTGTGCAACGGGCGAAAAATTGTGGGAAACGCCTAATCCGAACAACTGGCTAATGTCGCACTCTTCAGTAATGCCCTACACTTTTGGAGAAAGAAAAATGTACGTTTACAGTGCTGTGGGCGGATTGGTGGGCGTAGCTGCCGATGGCGATGATGCCGGAAAAATTTTATGGGAAACACCAGCCTGGAATCACTCGGTTGTAGCGCCTTCTCCAATGTGCATGCCCGACGGCAAGATTTTTATGACCGCCGGTTACGGAGCCGGAAGTATGATGCTTCAACTAAAAGCAAGTGGTGGAAACTATTCGGTTGAACCGTTGTATGAATATGCCCCAAAAGACGGGCTGGCCTGCGAACAACAAACAGCATTGTTTTGGAACAAACATTTATTTGGGATTTTACCCAAAGATGGCGGTGTGTTGCGCAACCAGCTGGTTTGTGTCGATCCTTCCGACACAAGGAAAATTGTTTGGTCGAGTGGGAAAGATGTTCGCTTTGGATTGGGACCGTTTTTTATAGCCGACAATAAAATGTTTATTCTCGATGATTTGGGAGTTTTAACCATTGTTCGTCCAAGCACTGAAAAATACATTCAGCTCGATCAGGTAAAAGTTATTCCGGATGCGCACGATGCATGGGCGCCTTTTGCCCTGGCCGACGGCTATTTAATTATGCGCGACTCGAAAACAATGGTGTGTATCGATTTGAATATTTAATTGTTGAAAAATGTGAAGTTATTGTCTTTGTATTCATTTCAAAAAATAAAAAAGAATGAAGTTTTTTGTCTCAATACTCATTACTAAATTCTAGATACTGAAAAAGATGAAGAACAAGGGAATCGTTATTTTTCTGATAATCCTCGCGGTGGTTATTGTTGCTGTAATTGCTATCGATTACAGTTCGGAACGCCCCAATAAAAGCGAGGCAAATCCATACGAATACAACATCGATGAATTTAAAAATGTTGATCCTGAGTTGATTCATTACAAGGAAACAAAAAACTTTAAAATCGGCTTTGAAAATCCAACCGGAATTAGCATTCAAAAAAATAAAATTTATGTAACCGGAGATAAAAGTCTCAAAATTATTGATCTAACCGGAAAATTGCTGAATGAGATTTCTTTTGAGGCGGCGCCAAAAACAGTCGAAGCCACTGATGATAAAATTTTTATTGCCCTTGAAAAGAAAATACTTGTTTTTTCAGCTGAAGGAACACTTTTAAATGAATGGTCTTTAACCGGTGAGAACTCTTTTATAACAGCAATTTCGGTTTACGAAGGAAATGTTTTTATTGCTGATGCAGGAATGCGAAAAGTACTTCGGTTTACCGAAACCGGTGAATTGCTGAATGAATTTGAAGGAAAAAAAGGCGATGAGGTTGTACACGGTTTTATTGTTCCAAGCCCGTATTTCGACTTGGATGTGACTCCGTTTGGCGATTTGTGGGTGGTGAATCCCGGAATGCATTCGCTCGAAAATTATACTTTCGACGGTGAACTGCGGGAATTCTGGGAAAATGTAAGCATGAAAACAGAAGGTTTCAGCGGTTGTTGCAATCCGGCGCATTTTACTTTTCTTGACGACGGCAGTTTTGTAACCAGCGAAAAAGGACTTGTTCGAATTAAAGTGTACAAACCATCGGGTGAATTTAATTGTGTGGTGGCGGCTCCGGTAAAATTTTTGGATGAAGGCGAAGCACCCGATGTAGCAGTCGATAATGCAGGCAATATTTACGCGCTCGATTTTGATAGAAAAATAATACGTGTTTTTGAACCAATAACGAATTAAAATAATGGAAATTCAGTTTTTGGAATGACAAATGTCTTCTGTCTTCCAACTTCTGACTTCTAACTTGAAACCATGAACCGAAAAGAATTTTTTAAAGCAGGGGGGAGATTATTGTTGCTCGGTGGAATAACAGCATCGGTAGGCTATCTTTTTGTCAATAAAAAAGTTACTGCAGCCTGCACTGTTTCTGCAACATGTAAAAATTGCGGTAAGTTCTCGAAATGCGAGTTGCCGCAGGCAAAGGAGGTAAAAAATGGAAAACAATAAATCGAAAAACAGAAGGGAATTTCTTCAAAGCGGTGTTCGTTTGTCGCTGGCGCTTGCTCTGGGAAGTGTTAGCGGATTATCGTTGAGTAAAGTGATTACCGACGATTATGTTTGGCAAATCGACCCGTTTTTATGTACACAGTGTGGCCGGTGTGCTACCGAATGTGTTATGAATCCATCGGCTGTAAAATGTGTTCACGCTTATCAATTGTGCGGTTACTGTGATTTGTGTGGCGGTTATTTAAAACCCGATTCAAATGCGCGTACCACAGCCGCCGAAAACCAGCTTTGCCCGACTTCGGCCATTGAACGCAGATACATCGAAGAGCCGTATTTTGAATATGTAATCAACGAAGATTTGTGCATCGGTTGTGCCAAGTGTGTAAAAGGATGTACTTCGTTTGGAAACGGTTCGCTGCATCTGCAAATCATCCACGATATTTGTCTGAATTGCAACGAATGTTCCATCTCACGCAATTGCCCGTCGAACGCGATAAAAAGGGTAAAAGCCAGCGAAGCATACAACATTAAAGGCAACTGGACAAAACCAACCACATAAAACCGAATTCAAAAAACCAATGAAAAAACTAAAATACATCCTTTATACCGTTGCTTTTTTGTTGCTTTCATTTTCAGTTTTTGCACAGCAGCAACGCTTTCCAAAACCTGAATTCGATTCGGGTTATACACAGCCCAATACAATTACACCGGAGCCGCGTGCCCTTCAGCTCGAATATTTCGATGTAATTATTCTGGTCATTGTCCTTTCGCTGGCATCGTATTTTGCCATAAAAAAACGTTCGCGCTATGGAATTCTGGGGCTTTCGGTTTTCTCGCTCCTTTATTTTGGTTTTTACCGAAACGGTTGCATTTGTTCCATCGGAGCCATTCAAAATGTCACTCTTTCTTTTGTCGATGCTACTTACGCTATTTCGTTAACAGCGCTGTTGTTTTTTGTTCTGCCACTAATTTTTACATTATTTTTTGGAAGAACTTTTTGTGCAGGTGCCTGTCCGTTGGGGGCAATTCAGGATTTAATTGTTGTAAAACCGCTCAGTTTGCCCAAATGGCTGAACAAAACCCTGGGTTTGATACCGTACATCTACCTTGCGCTGGCTGTACTTTTTGCCGCCACTGGAACCGACTTCATCATTTGCCGCTACGATCCTTTTATTGGAATTTTCCGAATGGACGGGAAATTTTTAATGATTGTACTCGGAATCGCTTTCCTTTTAATGGGAATGTTTGTTGCGCGTCCGTATTGCCGCTTTTTATGTCCGTACGGTGTTTTGCTCAGTTGGATGTCGAGGTTTTCAAAATGGCATCTTTCCATAACTCCCTCAAAATGTATTCAGTGTAAACTTTGTACGCATTCCTGTCCGTTCGATGCCATCGATTTTCCAACCAACGAAAAGGAAGTAATTAAATCGGGGCTCGGACCCAAACGTTTTGTTACTTATGCCATAATTATTCCACTTTGGATAGCTGCCGGAGTTCTGGTGGGTGCAAAATCACATACTTTCCTGGCAAAGGCAAATCCCGATGTTTATCTTGCTGAATTGCTGATAGCACATCCCGAAGTTAAAAATGATCCCGACAACATCGATGTTCAGACGTTCCTTTCTTCAGGAAAAACCATGGAAACGCTGGTGAAAGAAGCAGAAGTTATTCAGGATAAATTTTATACGGGAAGTATGATTGCCGGCGGTTTTATTGGTTTGGTCATTGGAATGACGCTTTTAAATACGGTTGTTTTCCGCAAACGCCAGGATTACGAACCACACAAGGGAAATTGCTTCAGCTGCGGGCGGTGTATGGATTATTGCCCGGTTGAAAAGTGAGTCGGTAATTGTGTGAATGAGTTCATTGGTAAATAAAGAAAAACAAAAATAGAAAAGGCGCGTTCACGTCTACCACATTGAAAAAGTGAGGTAACCGTGCGCCGCAAACAAAAACCAGGATTGAAACGCTTTATAAAATGGAAATAAAAGATAAAATCAAACTAACACAAAACATTACAGTTGTTTCCGGTATTTTTTGCATTACCGTGGCTTTGCTGCTTTTGCTCAATTTTTTGCAGATGTCGAAGAACGATCCCACCGACAGCAAAGTAATCGCAGCATTGGTTGAGCGCTTAAAACAGGAGCCCAACAACGATGAATTGAAAATTGAAATCCGCAACTTCGATTTGCTGGCGCGAAAAGCATATTTTAACAGCATGTGGCAGGTGAAAACCGGTGCCTATCTTTTGCTTTTCGGAGCCATCGTTTTGGCAATTTCACTGCGGATGTACTATTCAATGAAATCAAAAATTGAACAACCCGATGCCGTTCTCGAAAATGAAATTGCAGGCAGAATTCTGGCGCAAAAAGGAATAATAATAATTGGTGCGGCGGTTTTGGCGCTGGCTTTTGGCGCATCGTTTATCACCGTAAATCATTTAAAATATTACGATGCAGACAGTAGTGTTGTAGCAACAACAACTCCTGAAAATGAAGGAATTGAAGTAATTGAGGTGGGCGAAAATCCAACTTCTTCAACTGCTGAAACTACGCAGACGGAAAACTCAGAAAATAGTATACAAAATGAAAATCCGAACGGAGAATCTGTTCAGGCAGAATCTCAACCTACAAATTCTGAAGTTCAAACTGCCGAAGTAAAAAATGAAGCGGCACAACCGGTTTCAACTTCTGCGTCTTCTCCTGTTGCTGAAATCAGGAAAAACCATGGTGCTTTCCGTGGACCATTCAGCCAGGGTGTTAGTTCCAGCAAAAATATTCCTGTAAAATGGGACGGAGCTGCCGGAACAAATATTTTATGGAAAACAGCAGTTCCCAAATTCGGATTTAATTCTCCGGTAATCTGGGGCGATAAAATCTTTTTGGCCGGGGCCGACAATGCCAGTCGCGAAGTGTATTGTTACAACCGCGTCGATGGTAAATTGCTCTGGACCGGAAAAGCCGACAATATTCAGGGATCGCCAACTGCAATGCCACGCGTTTCTCCCGATACCGGTCTTTCTGCACCTACTTTGACTACCGATGGAAAACGTGTTTACGCCATTTTTGCCACCGGCGATGTTATTGCTTTCGATATGAACGGGAAACGGGTGTGGGCAAAAAATCTGGGTGTTCCCGACAACCATTATGGGCATTCTTCTTCGCTTTTAACTTTGGCGAACAAACTGTTCGTACAGTACGATACCAACAAAGGCGGAAAAGTTCTTGCACTCGACACAGCAACAGGAAATACAGTTTGGGAAACCGCCAGAAAATCTAAAATCTCCTGGGCAAGCCCGGTTTTAGCTGAAGTTGGCGGAAAGTACCAGTTGATTTTAACTGCCGACCCGATTGTGGCTGGTTACGATGTGGAAACCGGGAAAGAACTTTGGGCGGTTGAATGTATGATGGGTGAAGTTGGGCCTTCGGTAGCTTATTCCGACGGAATTGCAGTTGCTGCCAACGAATATGCACGAATGGCTGCCATCGATGTTCGCACCGGGAAAATAATATGGGAAAACGATGAATATTTGCCCGAAGCTTCAAGTCCGGTGGCAACCAACGGATTGCTTTTTATCGCTACAAGTTACGGTGTGATTGTGTGTTACGATTTGAAAACAGGGGAACAATACTGGGAAGACGACACCGGTTCAGCCATTTATTCATCACCCACCGTTGCCGACGGTAAAATGTTTTTGATGGACAACGGCGGTGTAATGCGCATTTACGAAGCTTCAAAAGAGAAGAAACTTATCGGGGAAAATGAATTGGGTGAAGCAGCCGGGCCAACGCCTGCCTATGCCGACGGTCATATTTATCTCCGCGGTGAAAAAGATTTGTATTGTATTGGTAAATAAAAAACAGCGTCTTTGCGTCTTTGCGAGAATATTATGATAAACAATTTTCAAAATATCGACCAGTTAATTGCTGAAAAGGGCTCTACAAAAAAAAGCCTGATTCCGATTTTACAGGCCATTCAGAAAGAATACAATTACCTGCCCGAAGATGTTTTGCGGTACGTTGCCGAAAAAACGTCGATTACCGCTGCCGACATTATTGGTGTTGCCAGTTTTTATTCACAGTTCAGGCTGCAGCCGGTGGGCGAGCACATGATAAAAGTATGCGTTGGAACGGCCTGCCATGTAAAAGGCGCAGTGCAGGTGTACGATGCTTTTCGTCGCGAATTTAAGTTGCCCGACGGTGTAAATACCGAAGAATCCGGAAAATATACACTCGAAAAAGTCAGTTGTCTGGGGTGCTGTACACTGGCGCCGGTAGTTCAAATCGATAATATTACTTACGGTCATGTTACTACCGATCAGGTGGGACAAATTATTGCCGATTTTGAAAGCCAGCGCGGAAAAAAGAGTTCAAAAAAAGCACGCCGTGCCGATGGTTCCGAAATTCAGGGTGAAATCCGAATCGGGCTGGGGTCGTGTTGTGTTGCCAGTGGAAGCCAGGAAATTCAGCAGGAAGTGGAAACTGTGGTCAACGAAAGTGGATTGCGTGTAAAACTGAAACATGTGGGTTGTGTGGGAATGTGTCACCAGGTTCCGTTGGTGGAAGTTGTTCCCAACGAAGGTGAACCAACCTTGTACGCCAAAGTAAAACCGGAGGATGTAAAAAATATTGTTGAATCGCATTTTGAAGCTCCGGGATTTCTTACCAAGGCAAAAAACAAATTACTGCATCTGGTGGAAGACATTCAAACCGACCGCAATTGGGAAGGTATTGAACGTTATGAAATCAGCATGCGCGAAAAACCGGTGGCCTCTTTTCTTGGAAAACAAATTCCGATTGCAACAGAATACCGCGGAATGATAAACCCGCTCGATATAAACGAATACAAAAAACGCGGCGGTTTTACTGCACTTCAGAAAGTACTCGAAACCATGTCGCCCGACGAAGTTATTCAGGAAGTAAAAGACTCCGGAATACGCGGTCGCGGTGGTGCCGGGTTCCCTACCGGAATAAAATGGGAAATGGTGAAAAAGCAAAAGAACGAAACCAAATACCTCATTTGCAACGGCGACGAAGGCGACCCGGGGGCTTTTATGGACAGGATGCTTTTGGAATCGTATCCGTACCGTGTTATTGAAGGAATTCTGATTGCTGCTTTTGCCGCCGAAATCAGTCACGGTTATTTTTATATCCGTGCCGAATATCCGCTGGCGGTGAAACGTATCAGGGAAGCGCTGAAAGTGTGCGAAGAAAACAATTTGCTCGGTGAAAATATTTTGGGTTCTGGTTTTTCTTTCGATTTGAAAATTTATGAAGGTGCCGGCGCATTTGTTTGTGGTGAAGAATCGGCACTAATGGCATCGATTGAAGGGAAACGCGGTTTTCCGAGGATTCGCCCGCCGTTTCCTGCTGAAAGTGGTTTATGGGGATTTCCTACGTTGGTAAACAATACCGAAACTTTTGCGCAGATTTCTTACATCCTGCGTGAAGGTTCAGCAAAATTTGCTTCGATTGGCGTTGGAAAAAGTACCGGAACAAAAGTTTTTGCGCTCGCCGGAAAAGTAGCCCGCGGCGGTTTAATTGAAGTTCCCATGGGAATTTCAATTAAACAGGTAATTGATGAAATCGGTGGAGGAATTGCCAATGGCCGTAAATTTAAAGCGGTACAAATTGGTGGTCCGTCGGGCGGGTGTATTCCTTCTGAACATGCCGATACTCCGATAAATTATGAATCGCTGAGCGAAATGGGTGCAATGATGGGCTCCGGTGGTTTGGTGGTCCTCGACGACACCGACTGCATGGTGGATATTGCCCGTTATTTTCTATCGTTTACACAGGAAGAATCGTGTGGAAAATGTACGTTCTGCCGTGTGGGAACAAAACGCATGCTCGACATTCTGGATAATATAACCAAAGGAAAAGGAAAACCCGGCGATATTCAGGAGTTGGAAAAATTGGCCGAGTGGACAAAAAAGGGCAGCTTGTGCGGCCTCGGAAAAACCGCACCAAATCCTGTATTAAGTACTTTAAAATATTTCAGGGATGAATATGAAGCACACATCAATGGTGTTTGTCCTACCGGAAAATGTACCGCATTAATTACTTATTCAGTGAACGACAATTGTATCGGTTGTACAAAATGTGTTCAAAAATGTCCGGTAGATGCTATTCCGTTTACTCCGCACGAAAAACACAGCATCGATACCGAATTGTGTATAAAATGCGATTCCTGCCGCGCTGTTTGTCCGGTGGATGCAATTGATGTTCGTTAGTTCAGGGTTTAATGTTCAAAGTTTTATGTTAGGCGTCTTAGCGCCTTTGCGAGATAAAATGATACAAATAAAAATAAACAATACAGAAATCAAGGTCGAAGAAGGAACTTCAGTAATGAAGGCGGCACAACAACTGGGTATCGAAATTCCTAATTTGTGCTGGCACGACGAACTGGAGCATTTTACTTCGTGCATGCTTTGCCTGGTAAAAGATAAAAAAAACGGCCGGTTATTTCCGTCGTGTTCGGTAAAAGCTACCGAAGGACTTGAAATTGTAACCGACGATGCAGAAATTAAGGAAGCCCGGCAAACGGCACTTGAACTTTTGCTGAGTGAACATACCGGCGATTGCGAAGCGCCCTGCCAGGTAGCGTGCCCGGCACACATGAACATTCCGTTGATGAACCGTTTGATTGCTGTTGGAAAATTTGATGAATCGCTGGAGGTAGTAAAACGCGACATTGTTTTACCGGCAGTTTTGGGTCGTATTTGCCCGGCGCCGTGCGAAGGTGCGTGTCACCGAAAAACCGTGGATGAGGCAGTTTCTATTTGTTTGCTGAAACGGTTTGTTGGCGATGAAGGAGAAAATCCTAAAATTATTCCAACTGAAAAAAACGGTAAAAAAGTGGTTGTTATTGGCGCCGGCCCTGCTGGTTTAGCTGCTGCTTATTATCTTCAGTTAAAAGGTGTTCAGGTAACTTTGCTCGATAAAAATGAAAAAGCCGGTGGAATGCTTCGCACCGAAATTAACGATGAAATTCTGCCAAAAGATGTGCTGGACAAAGAAATTGAAGTGATTTTAAATACAGGAATTGATTTTCAGGGTGGAAAAGCGATTTCCGCAGAAACTTTTCAGCTGCTTAAAAATGAATACGATGCTGTAGTTGTTGCTACCGGAACTATTTCAGAAAAACCGGAATTTTTTGGTTTGAAAGCCACTCCGAAAGGAATAATTGCCGATAAAGATTCTTATCAGACTTCCGATCCGAAAATTTTTGCCATCGGAAATGTTTTGCGTTCATCGCGTTTGGCTGTACGTTCGGTTGGTCAGGGAAAGGAAGTGGCTTTTTCGGTGTTGCAGTATTTCGAAGGCCAAAAACCAAAAGGAGAGCCCCGCATTTTTAACTCCCGTTTCGGAAAACTGGTTGCAGCTGAGTTTTCAGAATATTTAAAGGAATCGGTGACCGAAAAGCGAAATTCTTCTGGCAAAGGTGAATTTTCAGGTTTTTCAAAAGAAGAGGCGATTGCTGAAGCCCAACGTTGTCTGCATTGTGATTGCCGTGCTATCGACGATTGCAAACTGCGCGATTATTCCTATCAGTACAATGCCGACCAGAAACGGTTCAAAACCAGCGAACGTCGCAATATTTCCAAAAAAATGAACCACGGTTCAGTAGTCTATGAGCCGCAAAAATGTATCAAATGCGGAATTTGTGTGCGACTCACCAAAAAATATACAGAGAAATTTGGATTCACATACATTGGCCGTGGTTTTGATGTTGAAATTGGTGTACCGTTCGATGAAGAACTAAAACAGGGTTTGACAACCACTGCCGAAAAAGTGGCAAAAGCTTGTCCGACCGGCGCAATTTCTTTAAAGGATTGATGAATATTGATTGAAGATTAACGAATGAAGAACTCATTCAGCATTCATTATTCGTTAATCTAAATTCGTTAATAAATAATATGAGTAGAAAAAATATAATAGTAGTGTTGCTGATTTTAGTAAGCGGTTATGTTTTTGCCCAGCCCACCGACTCCTGGCCAAATTTTCGTGGTAACCAGAATTTAACCGGAGTTTCAAACACTACTGTTCCAAATTCACCAAAGTTATTATGGACATTTCAAACCGGCGACAATATTAAATCGGCGCCGGTTGTCGAAAACGGAAAGGTTGTAATTGGCTCGACTGATGGTTTTGTTTATTGTTTGGATATGAGTGGGAAACTGCTCTGGAAATTTGAAACCAACAATTCAATTGAAGCGCCTGCTTTAATTCACAGTGGAGTTATTTTTGTCGGAAATCTTAACGGAACTTTGTATGCACTCGATTTAAATTCAGGTAAAAAGTTGTGGGAATATGAAACCGACAACCAGATAATTGGTTCTCCCAACTGGTGGAGCGACGGGAAATCAACTTTTATTTTTGTGGGGAGTTACGATTTTTTTCTGCATTGTGTCGATGCAAAAACCGGTGCCGTAAAATGGAAATACGAATCGGATAACTACATTAACGGAGCCCCGGCATGCGCGAATGGAAAAGCGTTATTTGGCGGCTGCGACGGATATTTGCACGTTGTGGATGTAGCTACCGGAAAACTCGATGAGAAAATTGACGTGGCAACGTATGTTGCAGGTTCGGTTACAGTTGAAAATGACAAAGCGTATATTGGCGATTACGACGGCCGGTTTTTTCAGGTCGATTTAAAAACAAAAAAAACAAACTGGGTGTGGGAAGACGAAAAAACACACCTGCAATTTATTGCATCACCTTCGTTGATTGGCAACAAAGTTTTAACCGCCAACTACAACAAGTTTTTATATTGTTTCGATAAAAATTCAGGTAAAAAATTGTGGGAATACAATACCGGCCGCCAGGTGGAAGCATCGCCGGTTGTGGTAAAAGACAAGGTAATTATCGGAAATATGCGTGGCGACCTTGTTATCGTGAACCTTTCGGATGGTAAATTGGTTTGGAGTTATGAAATAGGCAGCCAAATCATCAGTAATCCTGCCGTAGCCGCAGGTAAAATTTTTGTTGGCGCCTACGACGGAAATGTGTATTGTTTTGGAAAATAGAGGTTAACCGCAAAGATGCTTAGACGCGCAGAAAACTTTGCGCCTTTGTGCCTTAGCGGTAAAAAATACAAAAATGAATATCATTCAAATCATACCCGGATCAGGTGGTAGTTTTTACTGCGGAAACTGTTTGCGCGACAGCAAGTATTTTAATGCATTGCGTGCTGAAGGCCACAACGTGACCAAAATTCCAATGTATCTTCCGCTGTTTGCCGACGAACACGATATTTCTGACATTCCGATATTTTATGGCGCCATAAGTATGTACCTGAAACAAATGTACCCGATTTTCAGAAAAGCACCGGCGTGGATGGAGAAACTCCTGAATTCAAAACCAATGATGAAAATGGCAGCATCAATGGCCGGTTCAACGCGGGCAAAAGGCCTGGAAGACATGACCGTTTCGATGCTTTTGGGTGAAGAGGGCCAGCAAAAGGAGGAACTCGACCAAATGGTTAACTGGATTGCCGAACATTGCAAACCCGACATTATTCATATTTCCAATGCATTGCTTTTGGGACTCGCCCGAAAATTAAAGGAGAAAATCGGCGTTCCGGTGCTTTGCACACTTCAGGACGAAGATGTGTGGATTGATCCGATGCAACCAAAATTTCAGAAAAAGATTTGGGATTTGATGCATGATCGGGCAAAAGATGTGGATAAACTGGTTTCGGTGAGCGATTTTTTTGCCGGTGTTATGAAGGAGCGGATGAATCTTCCCGATGATAAATTGCAAACCATCCATTTGGGTGTTGATGCAAAAGATTACGAGTACATTTCAACTAAGGAAAAGGAACGAAATGTGGGTTATATTTCAAGAATGTGCCACAAAGACGGTTTCGATATTGTGGTGGATGCCTTTATTGAACTGAAAAAGAAACCCGGTTTTGAAGATGTAAAACTGATTGCCACAGGTGGTTCTACAGGTGACGATACAAAATTCAACAAAGAACAAAAACGAAAACTGAAGAATAATAATTTGCTTGGTTCTTTTGAAATATTACCCGATTTTGAAGGGAAGGAAGTGAATGATTTCTTTAAAAAGGTTTCCCTTGTTTCGGTGCCGGTACGTATTGGCGAAGCTTTTGGAATGTATTTGCTGGAATCGATGGCTTCAGGTGTTCCGGTGGTACAACCGGCATTGGGCGCATTTCCCGAAATTGTTGAAATCTCGGGCGGCGGGGTTACGTACATGCCCAACACGCCAAAAAAGTTAAGCGAAACCTGGGCTGAATTATTGTCGAATCCTGAGAAGCTGGAAGAACTCAGTAAAAAAGGGTTCGAAGGCACAAAAAGCAAGTTTAACATTCATAACCACGCCAAAGAAATTATAACTTTATACGAAAGTCTGCGAAATTAACCTTGGCGTCTTTGCGCCTTAGCGGTAAAATATCATGTTACTACAATTACAAAACATAACAAAAGGTTACGGCGAGCCGGGAACACACAATTACCGTGCTGTATTAAACGATTTGAATTTTGAGCTTAAACAAGGTGAAAAAGTGGCTATTGTCGGCCCCAGCGGTTCAGGAAAAACAACTTTGCTGAATTTGATCGGCGCACTCGATCAGCCAGAGTCCGGTACAGTTTTATTCGACGGAACAAATATCACCAAATATTCAAAAAACGAACTTGCCTCTTTCCGGAATAAACAAATTGGATTTGTTTTTCAGATGCACCATTTGATGCCGCAGTTAAGTTTGTGGGAAAATGTGTTGCTTCCATTGCTGCCACAGGGAAACAAGATTTCACAAGAACAAAAAGACTGGGCTGAATATTTGGTAAAAAAAGTAGGAATATGGGAACAACGAGCCCAAAAACCTTCGGAGATGTCGGGAGGAGAATGCCAGCGAACGGCTGTTGTTCGTGCATTAATCAACAAGCCTAAACTAATTTTAGCCGATGAACCTACCGGCGCTCTCGACGAAGAAAATGCCAACGCTTTAACAGATTTACTCAAAAAACTAAGCGATGAGGAAGGCGTAACTTTTGTAACCGTAACACACTCAGCGGTTTTGGCAGAGCAAATGGATAGAAAATATATTCTACGAAAAGGTAAATTGGAATAAAAACTTTTTCCCATTCATGGGAGATGTTTGAAAGAAAAAGGGGTGAATATGACACGATTACAACTCATAATAAAAACTTTCCTGCATTACTTCAATTCCAACCTGCTTGTAGCTTTGGGAGTGGTGGTAAGTACCATGGTTTTAACAGGTTCGTTGATTATTGGCGACTCGGTGCGTTACAGTCTGGAACAATCTACTTTTTATCGGTTGGGTAAAACTACACATCTGGTTTCGGTGACAGAAAGGTATTTCAGGCAGGAGATGGCAGCAGAAATGGAAGTTAATAATCCGCAAATTAAAGCTGCTCCGGTTTTGTTGCTCGAAGGTGTGGCAGTGGCCGACGGTGGTCAGCGAAGAGCAAATAAAGTGCAGGTGGTTGGCGTTGACAAATCTTTCGAAAAGATTTCAAATACCGTTGTTTTTTCTGAATTGCAGAACAACGAAATTGTGCTTAGCCAAAATCTGGCAGAACAGCTGGAAATAAAAGAAGGCGACAATTTGCTGGTTCGCATCAAAAAAGCCAGTCTTATTCCAATGAATGCGCCGTTTATTTCAGCTGAAGAAACCAGTGTTTCGTTGCGGGCAACCGTTAAAAAGGTGGTTCAAAAGGAAGAACTTGGAAGATTTAGTCTGAAAAACTCGCAAACAGCTCCGTACAATATTTTTCTTTCGGTTGAGCGGCTTAATCAATTGATGGGTTTTAGCGGGAAAGCCAACCAGATTTTGATTTCAACCGATTTGAAAACCGAAGAAGTTTTACAAACGGTAAATAATTGCTTAACTCCGGCTGATGCAGGACTTCAGATTAAAAAAATAGAAAAAACAAATGAAGTTGAAGTCTCAACAGAGCGTGTTTTTCTGGAAGATAAAGTGGCACAAACACTTCAGAAATTGCCCGGTGTCCAACCTCTGTTAACTTATTTTGTCAACGAAATCTCTGAAATAGCTGCAAGTCGCAAGCCACAAGCCACAAGTTTGAACGATAAAAACGATAATAATAAACTTGAAGCTAATGACTTGAAGCTTGATTCTGGAATTCCTTATTCCTTTGTTTCTACTTTAGTTTCCGGTTTAGAAAATAATGAAATCATTTTAAACAAATGGGCTGCTGCTGATTTGGGGGCACTGGCTGGTGATTCCATTCAATTAAAATACTGGCAAATCGGGCCGTTGCGCAAGTTGATTGAAAAGACTTCGGATTTTGTTGTAAAAGAAATTGTTCCGATGACACCGCAGTGGGCCGATGAATCGAGAATGCCAAATCTGCCCGGACTTTCAGATGCCGGACATTGCCGCGAGTGGGAAGCAGGAGTTCCGATAAATCTGGATGCCATTCGCGACAAAGATGAAAATTACTGGGACGATTACAAAGGAGCGCCAAAAGCGTATGTTTCGCTGAGTAAAGCATTGGAAATGTGGTCGAACCGTTTTGGAAACTACACCGCTGTGCGTTTCCCGGCCAATGCTTTCAGCGAACAAAAATACAATCAGGTTTTTGCTGAAAATATTATTCCTGCCGATTTGGGAATGTCGGTTGAACCCATTCGAGAAAAAGGCGTGAGTGCTGCCAAAAACGGAACTGATTTTAGCGGACTGTTTATCGGGCTCAGCTTTTTCCTTTTGGTAGCCGGAATTGTCCTAACTTCCCTGTTGTTCCGGTTAAACCTCGAAACACGTTCCACACAGGTAGGTTTGCTCGATGCGCTGGGTTTTGTACAAAAGCAAGTGCGCAGTTTTTATTTGTGGGAAGGATTTGTTATTGCTGTATTTGGTGGAATTCTGGGTTTAATTGTGTCGGTATTTTACACACAGATGGTTTTTAAAATTCTGAATACCTTGTGGTTCGACATTGTAAGAACCGATGTTTTATTGATTAAAATCTATCCTGCAACAATTGTAATTGGGTTGATTATTAGTTTGTTGGTCTCGCTGGCTGCTATTTATATTTCGGTGTCGCGGTTTCAGAAACAAAAAACGGCGGAACTTCAGAAACAAACATCAACTGCACAAAACAAAACATTGGAACGAATCTGGAAAGTAACCATGATTTTAACCCTTTTGGTTTCGGCAGCTATTTTTGTTTACCAGGTTTTCTTTTCAAAACAAATGGATTCGTCGTTGTTTTTTGCCACAGGTGGATTATTGTTGATTGGTTTGCTGTTGTTTTTCAGGCAGTTTATCATTCGTTTCGAAAACAGGAAAAAAGATGAACTTTGGCTGGGACGGCTGGCGCAGTTAAATTTGTCGCGCAACAAAGGACGTTCATTAACCGTGGTAATTTTGTTTGCACTGGGAACTTTTATTGTTATTTCCACCGGTTCGTACAAAATGGATTTGTTTGCAAATGCGCAGAAGAAAACCAGTGGGACAGGCGGTTTTATGTATTTTGCGGAGACGACCATGCCGGTTTTGTTCGATATTAATGATCCTCAAAAAAGAGCGGAAGAAGGTATTTTTGAAGAATTTAATGCAGTTCAGTTGCGCAAACTGGAGGGCGACGATGCCAGTTGTCTGAACCTGAACAGGATTTCGCAACCGGCAATTCTGGGCGTTGATCCGGAAGCCTTACAGAAGCGTTTTTCTTTTGCTGCAAAAATGAAGGAATTGGGTGAAAATGATCCCTGGCAGGTTTTGAACCAGACTTTTGATGACGGTACCGTTCCGGCCATTGCCGACCAAACTGTAATTCAGTGGGGCCTGGGAAAAAAAGTTGGCGATATTCTTTTGTACCAGAACGAGTTGGGCGATACGCTGCGACTAAAATTGATTGCCGGAACTTCGCCTTCCATTTTCCAGGGATTTGTAATCATTTCGAACCAGAACTTTTTAAAAAATTATCCTGCCAGCAGCGGTTCAAATATATTTATAATTGAAGGGAATCCGGAAAACGAACAAAGTATTGGCGATGAATTGCAGTCTGTATTCCGCGATTACGGTTGGGAAATGGAGCTGACAGCAAAACGACTTGTGGAATTTTATTCGGTAACAAACACCTATCTTTCTATTTTTCTGGCGCTTGGCGCATTGGGGATGATTCTCGGAACCATCGGGTTGGCCGTTATCCTGGCACGTACACTGTTGGAGCGCCACCGCGAAATTTCAGTGATGAAGGCCATTGGTTTTAGCAACCGGCCGATTTTTAAAATTATTACCACTGAATATTTAATTCTTCTTTTTACCGGTGTTTTAATAGGATTTATAACCGCTGTAATAGCTACACTTCCGGCATTTTTATCAACCAACTCCGATGCCTCATTCAGCACGGTTGCATTGGTTACGTTTTTGATTTTGGTGAACGGGTTTATCTGGATTTTTGGATTAACATGGTTCTCGCTTCGGAAAAAAACATTGGTGACAGGATTGAGAATGGAGTAAAAATTAAATTTGTAAAAATTGATTTTTGTATTGAATTGAAAGCTTATTACTATTTTTTATTCTAAATAGTATTTTATGTATAATTTAGTTTTTAACTTAGAACCAAACAAGAATTTTAAAGCATGATAACAAGATTGGAAGTTGATGGTTTTAAGACTTTTAGCAACTTTGTAATGGAGTTTACTCCGTTTACAATAATTGCTGGAACTAACGCATCTGGGAAGAGTAATATATTTGATGTACTTAGCCTACTATCAAATTTAGCCGATAAAGATATCAGGAGTGCTTTTAATAATCTTAGAGGTGAACCAGAAGAACAGTTTACACAATTTTCTAAAAAAGATTTCTCTAACAAGATAAAATTAGCTGTAGAATTATTAGTAGACAGAACTGTAAAGGATAATTGGGGAGAAGAAGTTATTCTTAAATATACAAGGCTTCGGTATGAAATTCATATTGAAAGAAAGAGTAATGCGAAAGGTTTTGAGGATTTAAAAATTACATATGAAAATTTGTCTCCATTACGTCATCAAGAAGATAGGTGGGTAAAAAGTAATATTGAAAATAAATTTCTGGAATATTGGAGGCCTAAAGTTAAAACAGGAAAACGAAGAATTCCTTATGTATTGACGAACACGAAAAATGAAAAAGTTATTATAAAAATCCCTTTAGACGGACGACCTGGGCCTGGTCGGGAATTTTCTGCTAACTATATATCTCAGAGTGCTCTTAGTAGTGTTAATAGTGTAGAATTTCCTCATATTTATGCGGCTAAAACTGAAATGTTAAATTGGAGGTTCCTGCAATTAAACCCAGAAGATCTTCGAAAACCAAGCTCAAGGATGGCTCCAGGGAAAGTATCACATAGTGGGGCTAATTTAGCTGCCGCATTATTTCGTTTGAAACAAGATGATCAACAGATTCTAAATGACATTTCAATTGAATTAAATAATTTACTTCCAAATTTTACAAAAGTAACTGTTACAGAAGATTTTGCTGAGAATAGATTTATTATAAGTCTAACCAGTGATGATGGCAGAGTATTTTCTTCTCGGATTCTTTCAGAAGGAACTCTTCGGATTTTGATTTTATGTATTTTGAAATATGATAATTTACATAAAGGAATTATATGTTTTGAGGAACCTGAAAATGGCATACATCCATTTCGGCTAAATATGATGATTGGGTTATTACAAGGACTTGCTACAGATTTTTCTGATATAGAAGAACCCTTATTGCCCCTGAGGCAAATGATTGTTAATACTCATTCAGCAAGCTTTATTAGAAAGGTTTTAAGAAATATTTCTGAGTACAATGAAATATCTGTTTGGTTTTCAAAAATGGTTTCAATAACCTCATTTAATAAAACGTATAATTATAAGATTACAAAGTTGATCCCTGTTAATTATTCAAATGGTCAAATTAATCTTGATTTTATTGAAGCATCAGAGATTGCGATGACGGAACTCGATGTAGAAAAATATTTAGAAACGAAAGATTTTGAGAATTTGAGATGAGTAATATTTTACAAATTGGTTATACCACAGAAGGAACGACAGATATTCGGTTTTTAGAAAATATAATTAGAAAATCTTTTGAAAAGATAGCGTTAGAGTGTGAGTCTGAAATTGAAGTTTATCAACCTGAGTATCTGAGGAAGGAAGGAAATGGATTCATTAATCAAATAAACACAATTGCTCAAAAGTATTCTTTTTTTCATGTCATTTGTGTCCATTGTGATTCTGACTCTCCTAGTATAGAAAATGTTTTACAGAATAGTATTACACCCGCGTTTACTGCTGTTGCTCAATTGGAAGATACAGCATGTAAGAATCTGGTTGCACTGATTCCAGTACAGATGACAGAAGCTTGGATGATGGCTGATTTAAATTTATTGAAAGAAAAAATAGGAACAGATAAATCAAATATGGATTTAGGCCTGCCTGTTAAGGTTAATGCTATAGAAGGAATTTCAGATCCTAAAAAAGTTATTAATGATGCGTTAAGAATCGCGCAACAGGAGCAACCTAAAAGGAGAAAGAAATTAAGCATATCACAATTGTATTCGCCTATTTCGCAGGAATTATCAATTGAGTTGTTAGAGGAATTGCCTTCATATAGATTATTTCTTGAAAATGTAAGATATTCGTTGAGAAAATTGAATTATTTGTATGATTGATTGGTTTTAAAGGGCTTTCAATCTAATCAAAGACTTGATGGAAAGATTTGAAAAGGATGTGAATTTATAAATTATTTATGCGGAAGAGATAAAATATGGTCTGCCCGTTAACGGAATAACAAAATCATTTCAATTTTAAAAGAGAATACAAAAAATGAACAAGCTATTCTTTTTGGTCCGCGTGCTAAAGGGAATTTTACTAATGGTTCAGATGTAGATATTGCTTTAATGGGAGAGAATTTGGGATTAAAGGATATTCTTGAACTTTCAGGGAATATTGAAAGTTTATTTCTTCTCTGGAAATATTTTTAGCCGCATAAAAGAAAATGCATTAATTGACCACATTCTTCGTGTGGGAATTAAATTGTTTGATTAAACGAAACTATTAAACCAACTAAAATTGAAAACACATTACAAAAAAATCGCTCTGATATTATTTTCAGCATTCCTTCTTTTCCCAAATATTATTTTCGCTCAAAAGAAAACTGACTTTTCTGTGATTGCATTTTACACAGGCAAAAACGATCAGGCACACATTAGCTTTGTTAACGAGGCGAACCAGTGGTTTGCGAAAATGGGGGAGAAGCATCATTTTATTTACGATTCTACCAAGGACTGGACAAAAATGACTTTGGATTTTCTTTCCAAATACGATGTTGTTATTTTTTTGGATACACGCCCTGATTCACTTCCACAGCGCGAAGCTTTTCAAAAATACATAGAAAACGGCGGGGCCTGGATGGGATTTCATTTTTGTGCATTTGCCCTCACTCCTTCAACATATCCGCAGGATTGGGATTGGTACCACAACAAATTTTTGGGTTCAGGACAATACAAAAGCAACACGTGGAGACCAACTTCAGCAATTATAAAAGTGGAGGATAAAAATCATCCGGCGATGAAAGGATTACCGGCAAAATTTAAAGCTTCACCCAACGAGTGGTACCGCTGGGAATTCGATTTGCGTGAAAATACCGACATAAAAATTCTGGCTTCCATAGATCCGGAAAGTTTTCCCTTGGGAACCGGCCCGAAACCGCACGAAATATGGCACGAAGGTTATTATCCCGTGGTTTGGACGAATGTGAATTACCGCATGATTTACATTAATATGGGACACAATGACATTGATTATGAAGGGGGAACCAACAAGGAATTATCCTTCACATTCAAAAATAAAGTTCAAAACAAACTGGTGCTGAATGCTCTGTTTTGGCTGGGAAAAAAGGATAGACAACAAGAAAAGGTTAATTAAACCAAATTTTTCAAACTTTCTTTTTTTTGTTTTGTTGCTGAAATAAAACAATAAATATGCCCGTAAATATTCCCGAAACAGGTCAGCCTCGCGTGGTAATCGTTGGTGCCGGATTTGCCGGATTGCGATTGGCCCGAAACCTCTACAAACACAATTTTCAAATTGTTTTGATCGACCGGAATAATTACCACCAGTTTCAACCGTTGTTTTACCAGGTAGCAACTTCGGGACTTGAACCAAGTTCTATTTCGTTTCCGCTTCGGAAAGTTTTTCAAAAGGTAAAAAATGTGTATATCCGGGTTGCCGAAGTGGAAAGAATTGATTCGGAGAACAAACACATTGAAACATCACTGGGAACTGCTTGGTACGATTACCTGGTAATTGCCACCGGCGCTACCACTATTTTTTTTGGAATGGAAAGTTTTGCTGAAAACAGCATTCCAATGAAGTCGGTTTCTGAAGCGCTTTTTCTTCGGAATACTTTGCTCGAGAATTTCGAAAAAGCGGTTACCCTGCGCGACGAACTTTTGGTAAAGCGATTGCTGAATGTAGTAGTGGTTGGGGGTGGACCAACAGGTGTAGAAGTTTGCGGGGCACTGGCTGAAATGAAAAAATTTGTTCTTCCCAAAGATTATCCGGAACTCGATTTTAGTCACATGACCATTACTTTGGTGGAGGCAAACAATCATCTTTTGCACGGAATGAGTGATGAGGCGGGTGAAAAAGCCCTGAAATATTTAACCGGACTTGGCGTGGAAGTAAAACTTAATCATAAAGTGTTAAACTATAATGGCAGCGAAGTTGAATTGGAAGACAAGGAGAATTTTCAAACCAATACGCTGATTTGGGCTGCCGGTGTAAAAGGTCAGATGCCGCAGGGATTACGTCCTGAATTTATTGTCCGCGGCAACCGTATAAAAGTAAATTCATTTAACCAAATAGAAGGGTTGCCCGAAATTTTTGCAATTGGCGATATTGCGTCCATGGAAACTCCCGATTATCCGCACGGGCATCCGCAGGTGGCGCAGGTGGCACTTCAACAGGCCGGAAATCTTGCCCGTAACTTTATCCGTCTTCGCAGCAATCAAAAAATGGAGTCTTTTGTTTACAACGACAAAGGTTCTATGGCAACTGTTGGCCGAAATCGTGCCGTTGTTGATTTGCCCCGGTTAAAATTTGCCGGATTTCCTGCCTGGCTGGTTTGGATGTTTGTTCATTTAATGTCGATTGTTGGCGTGAAAAACCGGCTGGTAATATTTATCAACTGGCTGTGGAATTATCTCACTTACGACCAGTCGTTGCGGCTGATTCTTCGCCCTTCAGCAAAAAAAACAACAAATACCGACAACTAATTCATTTTTCACAGACGTTGTTTTGCTGTTCGTCTGTCGAATGTTAATTTTAAGGTTCGTTGGAGTTAGACAATTAATTATGACAGAGACAGACAAAAAATTTATGCGTGCTGCCATCCGGCTTGCCGAAAAGGGAATGGACGGCAATTCAGGCGGGCCGTTTGGTGCGGTTATAGTAAAAAACGGAGAAATAATTTCAGAAGGATATAACCAGGTAACTTCGGGGAACGACCCAACAGCACATGCAGAAATAATTGCGATTCGCGAAGCCTGCAAAAAATTGGGTAGTTTTCAGCTCGACGACTGCGAAATTTATACCTCCTGCGAACCTTGTCCCATGTGTTTGGGAGCCATTTACTGGGCACGTCCGAAAAAGGTTTTTTATGCATGTACACGACACGACGCCGCTGCTGCCAATTTCGATGACCAGTTTATTTACGACGAACTCAAGCTGAAAATTGAAGAGAGGAAAGTTGATTTCGAAAACATTATTCGCGAAGAAGGGATCCCATTGTTTGAAAAATGGAAATCTAAATCGGACAAAATGGAATATTAAGGAATTTGCAGAAAGCAATCTTTTTCAAAAGAGCTGATTTTATCCTATTTGTTGTTTCATTTTTCGGGTATTACTTTTAGAAAACAATTTTGTGGCAATTTTAATGGCGGAACAAAAGCACAACAATGAGAATTCCGAAAAGATAAAACGTCTCGAATCCAAAATTTCGGAAATGAAATTTGAGCTTGAAGAGGCGCGAATGTTGCTTGAGGAAGAACAAACACAGCGACAGTTTTATCAACTTGTGGCTGAATTTACTTTTGGTTGGGAACTATGGTTTGAACCCGACGGAAAAATAAAATATTGTTCACCATCGTGTTTCGATTTAACAGGTTTTACATCGAATCAGGTAATTGCCTCGGAAAATATTGCGGAATTACTGGTTTATGAACCCGATCGTGAAAAGTTTAACGATTTTCTGAAAGAGTCACTCGATCAGTTGTTAATGAACAAATTGTTGGATTTTCGCATTTTAACTCGACACAAACAGTTGCGTTGGTTCTCTATGAATGTTCGTGGGGTTTACAACAAACAAGGGCGTTATCTCGGTGTGCGGGCTTCGGTGAACGATGTTTCCCGTTTAAAAAAAGCAATGGGACATATTCAGGAACTGGCTGAAGGAAAAGACATTGAAAACCGGGCGAAAATGCGCATCAAATCGCAACTCGACAATAAGGAACGCGAGATGGTTTCGTTCCTTTTGCAACTTTCACAGAAAAATGAATTAATTGCATTGACGACGCAGAAACTGAAAAAACTGGTTACTGGAAACGATAAAAATATACAACAGAAACTCGGAAAGTTGCTCGAAGCTTTAGAAAGTGTACCTATTTCCTCTGTCGTCTGGGAATCGGTGGTTTTGCAGCTCGAAAACCTACATCCCGGTTTTTTGGGCCGCCTTCAACTAAAACATACAAATTTAACTTCCAAGGAAAAAAGGTTGTGCGCTTATTTGCGTCTTGGTCTTTCGAGTAAAGAAATTGCAGGGCTGCAAAACCTGAGTTCAAAAAGTGTTGAAATTGCGCGTGTACGACTCCGGAAAAAACTAAAAATTCAGCCAGAAATTCGTTTGTTAATGTACATGTCCCAAATTTGAGTTAGGATTATTTCAACATTAATCAAAATTATTGTTAGGTTATATTTTTATTTAATTCATTTATTTTAAAATACTTATAATATTTATTGATAGGTTTATTTTTGTTTGTTGAATATTGATGTTAGGTTTATGAATTTGTTTGTCGTTGAATTGGTTTATCTTTGAACTTTCAAAGAAAAAACTATGACTCAAACCACAGAAAAAAACAAATACCGCTCATTATTCGATGAAGAAATTGGCCAATTGGTTCACCAGGGAAATTCTTCTACCGACTGGAGCCTGGTAAAAGTATCGCACGATTTTATTCCCGACAACATTGAAAACAGCAAATTTTCAGGACATGTTTTTCTGAACAGTTTTCATCAATCGGTAAAACTTTTTGGCGGAATTACATTTAAAACCGGTATTTACAATGCGTGGCTGCACAATTGCGAAGTTGGTAAAAACGCGCTTATTCACAATGTACGCGGGTATATTGCCAATTACGTCATCGAAGAAGGAGTTGTAATTCATAATGTTACAACCATTGCTGTTGACGGTAAAACTACTTTTGGAAACGGTGTTCGTGTGGAAGCCATCAACGAAGGCGGTGGTCGCGAAATTCCGATTTACGATCATTTGTCGACACATGTGGCGTATATAATGGCGCTTTACCGCCACCGCCCCAAACTGGTTTCCTCGTTAATAAAAATGGTTGAAGAATACACCGGGTTTGTTCAAAGCGAAATGGGTGTAATTGGACGGTATTCACAAATTATCAATTGCAATTCTCTGTTGAATGTAAAAACCGGGCCGGCAACACAAATCGATGGTGCAAAAAAATTAAAAAACGGAAGTTTAAACAGCACCGTCGAGGCTCCTATTATTATTGGCGAAGGTGTTATTATGGACGATTTTATTGTTTGTTCAGGCTCGCGAATTACCGATGCCACACTGGTTTCGAAATGTTTTGTCGGGCAGGGGTGTGTTCTCGACAAACATTATTCGGCAGTAAATTCTTTGTTTTTCGCTAACTGCCAGGGATTTCACGGAGAGGCCTGTTCCATTTTTGCCGGCCCATACACAGTTACCCACCATAAATCTACCTTGCTGATTGCCGGAATGTATTCGTTTCTGAACGCCGGGAGCGGCTCCAATCAAAGCAACCATTTATACAAACTGGGGCCAATTCACCAGGGAATTATGGAGCGCGGCGCAAAAACCACAAGCGATTCCTATATTTTGTGGCCGTCGAGGGTTGGCGCTTTTTCTCTGGTCATGGGCCGGCATTATAAACACAGCGACACCACCGACTTCCCCTTTTCTTATATTATTGAAAGCAACGATGAAAGTATTTTGGTACCGGCCATCAACCTGAAAAGTATCGGTACAATTCGCGACTCGCAAAAGTGGCCGCGGCGCGATAACCGCAAAGATTCCAGCCTGCTCGATTTAATCAATTTTAATTTGCTGAGCCCTTACACAATTCAGAAAATGATAAACGGACGTGAAAAATTGCTGGCTATCCGGAAAACATCGGGTGAGTTTGCCAGTCGTTACAGTTACGAGAAAATGGTGATTGAAAAAAAGGCGCTCGACAGAGGTATTGAATTGTATGAAATGGCCATTTGGAAATTTCTCGGAAATTCATTGATTACCCGTTTGCAGGGTAAGGAGTTTTTTAATAATCAGGAAATTCAGAAAACTTTAAAAACCGATACTTCACTGGGCAAAGGAACCTGGGTTGATCTTTCAGGTTTGCTTTGTCCGTTTGAAGCGCTCGATAATTTGCTTTCTTCCATTGAAAAAGGTGAAACAACTTCACTTGAAGACGTAAATTCAGCATTAACTGCCTTGCACAAAAATTACTACAACTACGAATGGACCTGGGCTGTTGATGTTCTGGAAAGATTTACCGGAAAAACGGTTCAGGGATTTTCAGCTGAAGATGTAATTGAAGTGGTTGAGAAGTGGAAAAACAGTGTTTTGGGTATCGACCGCTTTTTGTACGAAGATGCACAAAAAGAATTTTCGCTGACCAAAATGACCGGTTTTGGCGTTGACGGGCAAAACGGAGCGCGCGAACTCGACTTTGCACATGTTCGTGGCGAGTTTGAACAAAACGAAACTGTTAAAGCGATAAAAGTTCACATGCTAACCAAGGAAAATCTTGGAAACGAACTTATTTCCCGGATGAAAAATACAATCCGTTCAGGCGTAACAACAAATTAAAAACCCTAAAAAGAATTGAAAATGTGTGGAATTGTAGGATACATTGGCAACAAGCAGGCTTTTCCGATTTTAATTAACGGTTTAAAACGGCTCGAATACCGCGGTTACGATTCTGCCGGGGTGGCGCTTTTAAACGGAACGCTGGAAATTCACAAACAGAAAGGTAAGGTTTCCGATTTAGAGCAGTTTGTTCAGTCGAAAAATACGGGCGGAAACATTGGAATTGGCCACACGCGCTGGGCAACACACGGCGAACCAAGCGATAAAAATGCTCATCCGCATCTTTCAATGAATGGTTTTTTTTCAGTGGTTCACAATGGAATTATTGAAAACTATGCCCGTTTAAAAGACGATTTAGCCGCACACAATTATAAATTTCAAAGTGAAACAGATACTGAAGTTTTAGCCAATTTAATTGAATTTTTCTACAACCAGGATGAAAAAATTTCGGCGGAAACAGCTGTTCAACTGGCACTTTCGAAAGTGGTTGGCGCTTATGGAATTGCTGTTTTATGCAATGTTGAAAAGGATAAAATTATTGTTGCCCGAAAAGGTAGCCCACTGGTGGTTGGGCTCGGGAATGGTGAATATTTTATTGCCAGCGATGCGTCGCCCATTGCTGAATTTACCAGCCAGGTGGTTTATCTCAACGATGAAGATATGGCGGTAATTCAGAAAAATAATTTCACACTAAAAAACATTAAAAATACACCGGTTTCGCTAACCATTACCAATCTCGATTTGGAAATTGGTGAACTCGATAAAGGCGATTTTGAACATTTTATGCTGAAAGAAATTTTTGAGCAGCCAAAAACGGTGGAAGAAACTTTTCGGGGACGGTTAAAATCAGATTATTCTGAAATTGTTTTGGGTGGTTTGCTCAATGTTTTTCCGCGAATAAAAGAAGCTGAACGTATTGTGATTATTGGTTGCGGAACTTCGTGGCATGCTGCACTTATTGGCGAGTATATGCTAGAAGAATATGCACAAATTCCGGTGGAGGTGGAATATGCATCGGAATTCAGGTACCGCAAACCGGTATTGTCTGGAAAAGATGTTGTGATTTTAATCAGCCAGAGCGGCGAGACTGCCGATACTTTGGCAGCACTTCAGTTGGCAAAGGAAAAAGGGGCGCTGGTTTTGGGAATTTGCAATGTGGTTGGTTCCACACTTTCGCGAGAAACCGATGCCGGAGTATATACCCACGCCGGTGTTGAAATTGGTGTAGCATCAACCAAAGCTTTTACTGCGCAGGTGACTGTTCTAACCATGTTTGCTTTAAAACTGGCGCGTGTAAAAGGAAAAATCGCGGAAAACGAATACCAGAAAATTGTAAGAGAACTGGCTGAAATTCCGGAGAAAGAACGGTTAATTCTTGAAAACAACGATGCCATTAAAAAGGTAGCCGAAAAATACAAAGACGCTGTTAATGCGCTTTACCTGGGGCGAGGTTATTTGTTTCCGGTAGCGTTGGAAGGCGCGCTAAAACTAAAGGAGATATCTTATGTCCATGCTGAAGGTTATGCTGCCGGTGAAATGAAACATGGCCCGATTGCTTTGGTCGACGATAATTTGCCCGTGGTTGTGGTGGCTCCGCACGACGATTATTATGAAAAAATTGTAAGCAATATTCAGGAAGTAAAAGCCCGGAAAGGAAATGTAATTGCCATTGTTTCTGAAGGCGATACTGGATTGAAAAAAATGGCCAACGACTGTATTGAAATACCAAAATCGCATCCGGCAGTGGCGCCGCTTTTGGCTGTTTTGCCGTTACAACTGCTGGCATATCACATCGCCGTTTTGCGCGGGTGTAATGTCGATCAGCCTCGAAATCTGGCAAAGAGTGTTACCGTGGAGTAAATATATATTGGAAAAGCAAAAAGCTTTATATTTGCAGCGAATTTAAAACTGAAATTATGAAAGCATTTGTTTTTCCCGGTCAGGGAGCACAGTACCCGGGAATGGGAAAAGATATGTATGAGAATTCAGCAGAAGCAAAAGCTTTGTTTGAAAAAGCAAATGAAATTCTGGGATTTGATATTACCGATATCATGTTTAACGGTACGATTGACGATCTGAAACAAACCAAAGTAACCCAGCCAGCTATTTTTTTACATTCGGTTTTACTGGCAAAAACAGTAAAGGATTTTGCACCCGACATGGTTGCAGGTCACTCGCTGGGTGAGTTTTCTGCACTGGTTGCCAACGGGGTGTTAACTTTTGAAGACGGTTTGGCATTGGTTTCGAAACGTGCCATGGCCATGCAAAAAGCCTGCGAGATTGAACCCTCAACAATGGCTGCAATTGTTGGTTTAGATGATGAAATTGTTGAAGAAGTTTGTGCTGAAATTGACGATGTTGTAGTTCCGGCCAATTACAATTGCCCGGGGCAGCTCGTAATTTCTGGTTCTGAAGCCGGAATTGACAAAGCCTGTGCATTGCTTACCGAAAAAGGTGCAAAACGTGCCTTGAAACTGGTGGTTGGTGGTGCATTCCATTCACCGTTTATGGAACCTGCACGCGAAGAACTGGCAGCCGCGATTAAGGCTACTACTTTTAGTATCCCGGTTTGCCCTGTTTATCAGAATGTAAATGCATTGCCTGTTTCCGACCCGGAACAAATTAAGAAAAATCTGATTGCTCAGCTAACTGCACCCGTGAAATGGACGCAGATTGTTAAAAATATGATTGCCGACGGCGCTACTTCGTTTACCGAAATTGGCCCGGGAAAAGTTCTGCAGGGTCTGGTTAAAAAGGTTGACAGGGCAATGGAAACTTTTGGAATTGAAAAAATTGAAGAATAAAAGATATTCTGTGTAAAGAAAATCCCGGTCAAAAGCCGGGATTTTTTATGCTTTCTTAGTTAAATTTCAATGCTTTTTTGCTGCAACATCCGGTAAATTGTTGATTTGCCAATTCCCAGTTTCGATGCAACCAGCCGCACATTGTGATTGTATTTATTTAAAAAGTGCTTAATAATTTCTCCGTTGTATTCTTCAAGTGTTTTTTCATTGGCAAGCAGGTTTTGTACGCTGTTGTCAACATTCATATTCAAATGATTGGGTTTTATCGTGTCGCGGTTGGTCATTACGCAGGCTAGTTCCATAACCGCTTTTAATTCCCTTATATTTCCAGGAAAATGATAAGCAAGCAGTACTTTTTTTGCTTCGTCGGAAATGGTTTTGGGTTCCATTTCATTTTCCTTACAAAATTCATCGACAAAATATTTGGCCAGCAAAATAATATCGTTCCCCCTGTTTCTTAAAGGGGGTAATTCAATTGGAAGCCCCAGTAAACGGTAATAAAGGTCTTGTCTGAATTTTCCTTCGGCAACCAGTTTTGCCAGATTTTTATGTGTTGCTGTAATTATTCTAACGTCCAGCGGAATGTTTTCATTTCCTCCTAAACGGGTAACTTCTCGCTCCTGGATAACTCTCAGAAGTTTCGCCTGTGTGTTTATATCTAGATCCGCAATCTCGTCGAGGAAAAGTGTTCCTAAATTAGCCTGTTCAAATTTTCCTATTTTTCTGAAATCGGCTCCGGTAAAAGCTCCTTTCTCATGTCCGAAAAGTTCACTTTCAACCAGTGTTTCCGGAATGGCCGAAACGTTTACAGCAACAAAAGGTTTCGAACTTCTTTTTGAATTGTAATGAATTCCTTTGGCAACCAGTTCTTTACCGGTTCCCGTTTCTCCCGAAACCGAAACCGAAATCTGGGTTTGCAGTGCTTTTTCCATTAATTCAAAAACATGATCGATTTCACGGCTGTTGCCTTTTATCAATTTTCTAAAGTTGTATTTTTCTTTAACAGCGTCTTTCAGAATAAGGTTTTCTGTTTTGAGCTGGTCGGTTTTGTAAATATTTTTGATAATGTTACTCAGCTTTTCACGGGTATCCGGAGCTTTCATTATGTAATCGTAAGCACCGCTTTTCATCAAATCAATAGCTGTATTGATGTTTTCCTGCGCCGAAATTACAATTACATGTGCATCAGGTAGTTTTTGCTGGATTTCCTTTAAAACTTGATGACCGGTCATGTCGGGAAGCGTATAATCGAGTGTGACAATATCTGGTTTTTCACCCAGGTTGGCAATACAATCGCGGCCGTTATAAAATACTTTAACCTGAAATTGGTCGTTTACCAATTGTTTTTTCAGCACTTGGGCATACAACTCATTGTCTTCAACAATAAAAATTTTATACTGAGTATTTATTTTCTGATTGGGCATTGTAACTTAGTTTGTTATCTGTTATTATTAGTGAATACAAAATAAGTTTCAAATTAGGAATTTTTTTTGAATGTGTTCCTGTTTTGGAAAAATATTTACTGTTGGGGATTAATTCTTCATATTAAAACAATCGCGTCCTAAACGATATAAAAATGTGAGAAGAAGTTTAAGTATCTCAAAGTATATTTGAGTTGCTACAACAAAAACAAACTTCTCACATATGGTAAAGGTAAATTTATTCTCGCAAATTATTTCAAAATTAGACAGAGGTTCATTCAAATCATTGGTTGAAGAACACCAAACCGATAAACATCAAAAAGGTTATAACAGTTGGACGCATTTAGTGTCGATGTTGTTTTGTCAATTTGCCAAAAGCCAATCCGTGCGTGATATCAGCAATGGGTTGCGATCGGCTACCGGCAACCTCAATCACCTTGGCATACAAAAAGCACCATCAAAATCCACTATCAGTTACCAAAACAAAAATCGTGACTGGCATTTATTCAAAGATTACTATTACAAACTGTTATCGCAATTAGGACAGCAGATGAACATCAAGCAATCTAAATTCCGCATCAAGTCAAAAATATTCTTGCTGGATTCATCAACTATTAGCCTTTGTTTGAGCTTATTTGATTGGGCAAAGTACAAAACAGCCAAAGGTGCCGTAAAGATGCACACCTTGCTTGATTATGATGGTAATCTGCCTGCATACGTGAATATTACCGATGGAAAAACAGCCGATAATAAAGGAGCTTATGATTTGCCATTATTGGCAAATAGCGTCATTGTTGCCGATCGGTATTACAATGATTTTTCGCTTTTGAATGTTTGGGACAGCAACTCGGTATATTTTGTTGTCAGGCATAAGGAAAACCTGAAGTTTAAGCCGGTTAAGGAGCTTGAACTTCCCAAAAACAGGCATCAACACATCCTGAAAGACGAAATCATCGAATTTACGGGTACAAAGGCTAAACAAAACTATCCTAAAAGGCTCAGAAGGGTTGCCATATGGGATGATGAAAATGGGCAGGTAATTGAACTTATCACGAATCAAATGTTCTGGACAGCAAACACAATTAGTGAACTATACCGCAGCAGGTGGCAAATCGAAATATTTTTCAGAGAGATAAAACAACTATTACATATCAAGAGCTTTATTGGAACCAGCGAAAATGCAGTTATGATACAGATTTGGTCGGCATTAATAACCATACTCGTCCTAAAATATTTAAAAGCTTTATCTCAATTTGGATGGCGGTTGTCAAACCTTGTGTCGTTTATTAGGCTGAATTTATTTGTAAAAATAGACCTTCAAAAATGGTTGGATAAACCATTTGATGAACCGCCGAAACAGACAAATCTGCCAATACAAGGGGTTTTATTTTGAAAGAGGCTAATCTGAGAGCATTGAACCCCGTGAATAAAGAATCCTGATTTGTATCAGAGATTATTTAGGACGCGATTGATATTAAAATCGATATCCGGCTTTTTGTAAATCGTTTAAGTTCTTAATCGGATTTTCCGGCTTCAGATATTTTGCCAGGTGTTTATGGATTTTCAACCTTATTACCTTTCCGATTTTGGTATCCATCCTGTCGAAAGAGTGGCCTCCCGGAATGTCGTTGAAAATTTCATATTCAAATGGTTTTCCTTCTGCTTTCAACGATTTTATTAAATGTTCCACTTCCAAAACATTAACATCTTCGTCGTTGGTATTTGTATGGATAAGCAGAGGGGTTCCTTCAAATTTACCTGTATTCCAAACCGGTGAACGTCTTCTGTATTCCTGAACATTATCGTTTGCATTTTGACCAATGTGATAATCGGCTTCGTACAAATCGCGATAACTCTGATCGTGGTATCCCATTCTCGCAATTAAATCGCTCACGGGAACTCCTGCAAATGCTACCTGGTAATCTTTGGGATGATTAAAAATATTCATCAATGTAATCAATCCACCATGGCTCCAGCCAATAATTCCTACACGGTTGGCATCAATAAAACTATAATTCTCAATTATATAATTGCGGCTGTAATAAACATCTTCTGTTTCCAGACCGCCGTAATCAATTTTTTCGTAAAAAGCGCGGCCGTAGCCCGTACTTCCCCTGTATTCGGGCGCCACAATTACATATCCCTGCGAAATCAGTTCCCGAATAATATGTGCATAATAGGTGGTAAAATCGGAATGAACTCCACCGTGCGGTAAAACAATCAGTGGATATTTTTTTGAAACATCAACATTTTGAGGTATAAACACGTAAGTCCAGAATTTTACAGGATTTCCAGCATCTTTTGCCGAAGGATTTTCTTCTTTCCATTTTGGCGGACCGTAAATATAAAGTTTGTCAACATAGGCAATGTCTCCAACTTTGTTGTACCATAAAACATCGTCAATCATTTTGGCAAGCATATCGAGCCGGTGTTCTGTATTTTCATCAGAGTTTTTAAGCTGTTCCATTTTTTGCAACAACTCGTCAGTATTTTGTGCCTTGGCAAATCCCGCTGCAAGCATCGAAATCACTAAAAATATATACAGTTTTTTCATCGGATTTAAATTTATTTTCAGGTAAAATAAGCCTGTAATTAATTTTCTACAGATTCAGGCTTAAACATTATAAATGTATATAATTTAGATTTGATGGTGCGATAAGAACACAGATTTAGTGAGTGTAAAATTTCAAATTGGTGTTCAAGAATTTTCGTATCAACCTGGTTTATTTCAGTTAAGGACAGCCATTATATGGAATTCACAAAGTATGTTCATTCCTTTTAGCATTAAGCTTAATTATGCTCATTCAATAATTTGTTCAGAAAAATGATTTTGTTTTTCAATCATTAAATATGAACTTAGGAAACTAAATTTGAATTTTAAAAATAATCAGGAAAATGAAATATAAAGCTTTTCATAAATTATCATACGGTTTATATATAATTGCCACTGAAACCGATGGGAAAAAGTACGGTTATATTGGTAATACTGCGTTTCAGGTTACTTCGAATCCGGCGCAGTTGGCGGTGAGCAGCCATAAAAAAAACTTTTCGACCGGGAAAATTATTCAAAGCGGAAAGTTTAGCGTTTCGGTATTAAAAAAGGAAGTTAACACTTCTCTGATTGGCGAATTTGGTTTTATGTCGGGTACTGATATCGATAAATTCAGAAACCTTGAAACTATTACTGCGGTGACAGGAGCTCCAATTGTTACTGATTCGTCGGTTGCCTGGTTTGATTGCAAAGTGGTTAATACAGTTGATGTTGGGTCACATATTCTAATTATTGGCGAAGTTCTCGACAGTGATATTATATCAGGTGAAGAACCACTGACTTACGATTATTACCGTGAAAAATACCGGATGTTGTCGCCCAAAAATGCCCCCACTTTTATTGAAAGGGAAAAGCTCGAAAACGAAACAGAACCGGAGACTGTAAAAACAAAGGAACAAGTTGTTGAAAAATTATCGACTGAAAACACAGATACCTACACTTGTAAAATTTGCGGATTTCAATACAATCCCGAAGAAGGGGATCCGACCATGGGTATACCACCCGGAACTCCTTTTGAAGATCTTCCGGAAGATTATAAATGTCCGCTTTGCAACGCGGGGAAAGATTATTTCAGTAAAGATTAACTTTTTGGAACTTTATTCGTCCTGTAGTTTTTTGTGGCTTCCGTCGCAATATGGTTTGTTGCCCGAATGCTTGCACTGGCAAAGCCAGGCGTCTTGTTTTTCGGCTATTTTAAATACTACCGGAGAAAATTCAGAGCCCCGGTGGGAACCGTCACAAAAGGGTTGATTCTTGCTTTTTCCGCAGGCACACCAGAAATAGGTGCCAGGTTCCAATGTAACTTTTGCCGGAAATTTTGCTGCTATTTTGGGTGATGCCATGATTTAAATTTTTTGTTGTTTCCCTGCAAATTTAACCGGCTGTTTTGAAAATTGCAATTCTTTCTTCCTGTAAAAAAATGGAAAAATTGTATTTGTAAAATTGAAATGATTTCAATAATTACTGATTTATTGTTTTGAATACAAGGCATTTGTTGTATTTGTTAATTTTTATGATTCTGATTTTGTTGATTTATTGGGAGGTTTGGAAAAAGAATTTTACAGGATGAAAATCCATTTTGTAAGGATTTCCTTTTATTTTTAATAAAAATTCAGGATGTTCTGTATCTTATGTTTGTTTTAATTCATAGTATCAAAAATAGTTAACGGGAAATGAAAAAAATATTCAACTTAATTGTGTTGCTTTTTATGGGTGTAACTTCATTTAGCCAGACGGCAGGCACTTTAAAATTGTATGTGGGAACTTTTACTTCCGAAGGGGCAGAAGGAATTTACCTGTGTAATTATAATACCGAGACCGGTGAAATTACACTCGATAAAACTTTTAAAGCAATCGACAATCCAAATTATTTGAAAATATCGCCCGACAAGGAATTTATGTATGTGGTTGGACGCCCCAGTGATGCAATCGATGAAAATGGTTTTGTTTCTGCGTATAAAATTCAGAAAGACGGGAGTCTTTCTTTCCTGAACAAACAGACTTCGCACGGTAGCGATCCTTGTTATGTAAGCGTTTCTTCCGATGGGAAATATGTGGCAGTTGCCAATTACGGCAGTGGTTCAGTAGCATTGTATCCGGTCAATAACGACGGTAGTTTAATGCCAGCAACAAGTGTTATACAAGATGAAGGCAGCGGCAAGGATTTGTCGCGTCAATCGGAGCCACACGCACATTCCATTAAATTTTCACCTTTTAGTGACCAGCTTTTTAGCGCCGATTTGGGAACCGATCGTTTAAATATTTTTGATTTGGATGAGGGGAAACTGGTTCCTGCCGAACAGCCTTTTGTAAAATTACCCGGAGGTTCGGGGCCGCGTCATTTCGAATTTTATAACGACGGGGAAACAATTTTTGTAATTAATGAATTGAGTTCAACGATAACTGTTTTGAAGCAGCAAAATAAAAAATGGGAAGTAGCCGAGAATATTTCAACTTTGCCCAAAGAATTTAAAGGTGAAAGTTATTGCGCCGACATCCATATTTCCGACGACGGCAGGTTTGTGTATGGTTCAAACCGTGGCGATAATTCAATAGCTCAATTTGTTATTGTTGCCAATACCAGGAAATTAATAAGTATGGGAACTGTTGAAGTTCATGGAAACTGGCCCCGTAATTTTACTTTCAGCCCCGACGGTAAATTTATGCTTGTTGCAAATCAGCGAAGCGGTAATATCACTGTTTTTAAAATTAATGAAGACGCCGGTGTACCTGAATTTACAGGCAAGGAAATAAAACTTCCATCGCCGGTGTGCCTTGAGTTTTTTTAACTCAGTTTGGTGCTGATTAATTTTATGAATTCGTCGCGAGTCGCTTCTTTTTGAAAAGCTCCGGTAAAATCGGAAGTGGTTGTTATGGAATGTTGTTTCTGAATTCCGCGCATTTGCATACAAAGATGTTGGGCTTCGATAACAACCGCAACACCAAGTGGTTTCAGTGTGTCCTGGATGCAATTTTTTATTTGCGAAGTGAGGCGCTCCTGAACCTGCAAGCGACGTGCAAAAACATCGACAACACGTGCAATTTTACTTAACCCGGTGATGGTTCCGTTCGGAATGTAGGCAACATGAGCTTTCCCAAAAAAAGGTAAAAGATGATGTTCGCACAACGAATAAATTTCGATGTCTTTTACAATTACCATTTGTCGGTAATCTTCTTTAAACATGGCTGATTGCAGAATTTCAACGGGATCGGTTTTATAACCCTGCAACAAAAACTGCATGGCCTTTGCAACGCGTTCCGGCGTTTTGTCAAGTCCTTCACGCGAAATATCTTCACCAAGCAGACTTAAAATATTTTTATAGTTCTTCGACAATTCTTCGGTAGTGTAATCATCAAAATTATCAATTCTTTCGTAGCCGTTTGAGGTATCTGTTTTCGGTGAGCACATAATAGCTGTTGTTAAAATTAGTACAAAGATTAACTTTTTTTCATAAAATCAGTATGAAAGGTTGTGTGGTTTTCTGAAATAAGGACTTTTACTAGTATTTGGGCTATGAAGATATTGATTGTTGCGGCAACCTGGATGGAGGTAAAATTGTTAGTTGACGAATTCGACTTTGTTGGTGAAAAAAGCCAGTATTTGCATGAATATCAGTTTGCAGAAAACAATATACATGTTTTAATCACCGGGATTGGTACTGTTTTTACAACCTTGCATTTAACAAACACACTCCATACTTACAAGTATAACCTTGTAATAAATTTGGGTTTGGCAGGTAGTTTTACCAACGATTTGGAAATTGGCCAGGTTGTAAATATTGTTTCTGAAGAATTTGCCGACCTTGGTTTTGAAAACAGGGAACATTTTTTAACCCTGTTCGAATCGGGATTTATGGAAAGCAATGATTTTCCTTTTGAAAACGGAACTTTAAAAGCTACTCATTATAACGGAATATTAAATTTTGATAACGTTCGCGGCGTAACATCAAACATTAGCCACGGAAAAAATGCAAGTATTTCGGTAATTCGCGAAAAATTTTCAGCTCAGGTCGAATCAATGGAAGGGGCAGCAGTTTTCTTTGTTTGCAAGTGGTTTGGCATTCCTGTTTACGAAGTAAGGGCTGTTTCAAATTATCTTATTCCGCACGATCCTTCCAAATGGAATATTCCACTCGCACTCGAAAATCTGAAAAAATCAATTATTGATGTTTTGGTAAAAGTTACAGCACCTGTTCACTGATTTTTATATTTTTGTGCTGGTTTTGCTGAAAACTATATTTCGATTTTTTTAATGGTTTCGCTACAATTGAAGATTTAAATTAAACTTTCGGCAGCAACCCAACAAAGGATTTTTTCATCTTAAAGTGAAAACATTTGTTTGTTTTAAAATTTTTGAAAAATAGTTATCATTGGTACAATATTTCAGAATAATATAAGTTATAGTAAAAGCCACGTTATTCAGAAAACAGATTAAGTGCTGTACCAAACAAACCGCTTAGTTAAATGATAGTTATTACAGGAGCAGCCGGATTTATCGGCAGTTATTTAGTAGGGAAACTCAATCTGGCAGGATACAACGATTTAATTCTTGTAGACAAATTTGATGACCCTTTAAAAGATTTAAATATCCTTAATAAAAAGTACCTGAAATTTATCGACCGCGATATGTTTTTCAAATGGCTGATAAAACATGCTTCGGAGGTCGATTTTATTTTTCATCTGGGTGCACGAACCGACACTGTTGGCCAGGAACCGGAATTGTATCAACAACTTAACCTGATTTATTCGCAAAGGCTTTGGAATATTTGTTCTGAAATTCAGGTGCCGCTTTTGTATGCTTCATCGGCTGCAACTTACGGTAACGGAGAGGAAGGTTTTTCCGACGCGCACCGAAACATCAGTAACCTGCGCCCCCTGAATTTGTATGGCTGGTCGAAACATGATTTCGATGTTTGGGCGCTCAAACAAACCCGAACCCCGAATTTCTGGGCCGGCTTGAAATTTTTTAACGTGTACGGGCCCAACGAATACCACAAGGGAAGAATGGCTTCGGTTGTTTTGCATGCGTATAAAACGATAAATAAAACGGGTAAAATGAATCTCTTCCGTTCGCATCACAAAGATTACAGAGATGGCGAACAGAGCCGCGATTTTATTTATGTTGACGACATTGCCGATGTTATGATATTTTTTATGGAAAATCAGGCAAAATCGGGAATTTACAATGTGGGTACAGGGAAAGCACGTACTTTCCTCGATTTAACACGGGCTGTTTTTAAAAGTATGCATTTAAATCCTGAAATTTCTTTTGTCGATACTCCGGTTGATTTGCGCGGCAGATACCAGTATTTTACCGAAGCTGAAATTAACAAACTCAGGGATATTGGTTACAACAAACCATTTACCGAGCTGGAAGAAGGCGTTGAAAATTACGTGGGCAGGTATTTGTTATCTGAAGCCTGTTATTAAAATACAAGTCATTTAAAATCAATACATCACAAACTTTTTTTATTTTGTTTGAATAATTCTATTTTTATAGAAAATATTCAAAATGAAAAAGATAATTCTTCATTTTATTTTCATAATCATTGTTGCCGGAGTTCTCGCCGGACATTTATTACAAAAGCAATCGTTCGATTATATTTTTAAACCCCTGATTATGATTTGGGTTGCAGGTTACTTTCTGTCCAACGCAAAACAAGTCGATAAAAAGGTAGTGAAGCTTGCACTTTTGGCATTTTTCTTTTCATGGTTGGGCGACGATTTTTTAATGTTTGGAAATAAGGATTTTATCTGGTTTTTGCTTGGATTGATGTCATTTCTTGTAGCACAACTGGTCTATATTAACCTGTTTTTGCGTACCATAAACTTATCGGGGAAAAAGCCGTTTCTGAAAAAACAACCCTATTGGCTGATTTTGTACATTGCCTACGGGTTGGTAATTTATATCATTTTGTTTGAGCATTTGGATTCAATATTAAAAATTGGTGTATTGATTTATATGATGGTTCTGCTGAGCATGTCGGTAATGGCGCTGAATCGATTTGGAAACGGACATTCCGTTAGTTTTAGCCTTGTTTTTGCCGGTTCTGTTTTGTTTGTTTTATCGGATACTATGATTGCTGTTGATACGTTTTTAACTCCGTTTTCTTATTCCCGTATTTTTATAATGGTTACCTACATTGGGGCGCAGTATTTAATTATGCGTGGTTTACTAAAACAATACGAATAAAAAATCCCGGCTGTTTACCAGGACTTTCTTATTTCGTTTTCAATGTTTATTTTGTTAATTCTTTGCCTTTGCGGGTAAAAAAGCGATCGAGAAGGAGCAAAACCGACGATGCGGTTAAAATGCCTGCAATACTTAGAGGAACCGTACTTCCCAGTTTCTGGAAGAAGGTTTCATATTCCTGCTGAACTCCTGAAGTATTCAGATCAGGTAAAATCTGACTGATTCCGTTTTCGTTTCCTCCCGAACCCTGGAATATAAACATGGCGGCAATTATGGCAACAAACAAGGCCAGTATAATCCAGAAACCTTTTCCAAGAATACGTTCATTTTTAATCCGTTCAAGAACAGAATTTTCCTGAAAAATCCGGTTCATTACCCGAACCGTAAAATTTGGATTTGGCGAATCCAGTTTTACGCCTTTCAGCAACGATTTTAATTCCTTGTCTTCTTCAAACGTTTTCATAGTATTGTATAAATTTCTTCTTTCAACATTTCATTTAAAATAGTGTAAAGTTTTTTACGCGCCCGGTGCAACTTTACTTTTGTATTGCTATCGGTAAGACCAGTTACTTTACTGATTTCATCGATATTTTGATCTTCAAAATAATACAGCAAGATCAATGTGTATTCATCTTCCGGAAGTTTTTCCATGGCTGTTTTTATATATTTTGCCCTGTTTTCTTCCGGAATTCCATCAAGGTTGATTTCGCTGTATTCATCTTTCACCTCAATATCATCAGCTGAAGTAAAACGCATTTTTCTTTTTCGTACTTCCGAAATACAATTGTTATATGTAATTCGGTAAAGCCAGGTCGAAAATTTTGCTTTGCCTTTAAACGTGTGTAACGATTTGTACGCTTTTACAAAACTTTCCTGCGCCATTTCTTCGGCTTCCTCACGGTTTCTAAGAACTTTTAATGCAATTGAAAATACGATATCCTGGTATTTTTCAACTATATATGAAAAATACTGGGTTTGTCCACCCATCACTTTTTCAATGTAATAAATGTCGTCGTACTTTTCCATCTGTCGCTTTGACGAAAAAATATTTCTGTGGTTACAAATTGTATAAATTTCTTCATTTTTTTTTGAAAACAATACAGGTTTTGATTTTTATATTTAATTATCCGGATAATGATTGTTCGATACAATTAAAATTGAAAATGAAATGTTTCTAAAAGTTTTTTTTGAAAAAGTGTAACCGGCAAAAATGCACTGCGTCCAAAGGGCAGAAAACAAATTAAAAACAATTTAAAATTGAATATTATGGAAGGTTTATTTGTACCATTAGCATTTTTCCTGGCAATTTTTGCTATTCTTTACGTTTACTGGACAACACGTACCAAAGAACGTTTGGCATTGATTGAAAAAGGAACTGATGCCAGCATTTTTAAAGTTGAATCTTCAAAATACGCGCTGGTAAAATGGGGGATCTTTTTAATTGCACTCTCGGTTGGCGTTATTACAGGTTACGCACTCTCCGGTGTAATCGACGAAGTAGCTGCATTCTTTACCATGATTCTATTCTGTGGCGGTCTTGGCCTGATTGTGGCTTACTTTATAACCAACACATTATCGAAAAAAGAGTAAATCAATTGAATTAAAATAAAAAAGGCGGATTTTTAATCCGCCTTTTTTATTTTGTATAGTACTCAATAATCTTTTTGATGGCTTCATTACAAACCGGGCAAAATTTGCCGGCTTCGTTACTTTTCATTCTGCAGTCGATGGATGGACTGTAAATTCCTTTGCTTTGATAACCTCCTCCTTCGTAAACACCAACAGTATTTTTGTATTTCGATTCGCGTGGAGTGGGAATTGGCGTCGATTTTTCGATCATGTTTTTCCATTTCGAATCGAAATCCACCAAAGTAGTCAGATTGGGCTCCCACGGTTCAACTTTTAAATTGTAAAAATCTTCGTATGCCACCGACGAAGTGTAATATTCATCGCCAAGTCCGGCAAAACCATGCCCGAATTCATGAACAAAAACTTCTTTGGTCAATTGGTTATCAGCAGTACAAACCGTTACAAAATTGTAAAATCCACCGCCGCCATAACGTTCCGAGTTCACCAGAATATATAACTGATCGTAAGGAACAAGGGCAGCAGCATCGTAAATGGTTTTCATGTCGCTGGTGGTTAAATAACGCGCCAGGTCGAAAGTATAAAAAGTTGAATTGAAATATGTGTTCCTGTAAATGTTTTCACCCGGAATATCAGTTCCCGATTCAAGCGAAGGAGTTAAAACTGCCGTTACATTGAAATTTTCTTTTTCCGTCAAAAACGGTTCCTGAGAAAATAAATAACCCGAAACCCGCTTTACATCTTCAATAAATTTTTCCATTTCATCTTTTGTATAACCTTCAGCAAGAACAGCAATATCGACCTTTTTAGCAGGATCGCCGTTTTTAATAATTTCTTTTACTTCGAACTTTTGCGGTTTTTCATCAAGAATAAAATAGTCTTTCGGATCAATTTCGCTGGAATAAATTGTTTTGAAACTTCCATCCCACTGCCGGGCATCTATTTCGAGCCTGAAATTATTTTTTGGATATGGGAAAATGGCAGCCTGGTAAAAAGTTTTGTTGGTCTTTTTTGCCTCTGCTGTAGTTTGCCACTCCTGAAAAAGAGTACTGAATCCTTTTGAAAAAATTAAACTGTCGGATTTGACATCAAATATTCTGAACCGGTATGAACCATAATTAAACGGATCGATTAAATTGGTTTTGGTTCCGCCCCAAAAAGGCTCCTTTTTCATTTGTTGAGGGTAAACAGTAACATCGGTGTTATTTCCACCCAACAAAAAATCGAAACGAAAGGATTGGTCTTTAAAATATTTCTGAAAATCGGGTTGTGCCTTTAAAACAAAGGGAAATGTCAGGATAAATAGGAAAATCTTCAGTCTCATTTTGAATGCATTTATTATTTTTGGTCGAAAATAAGAAATATCAATTTATCAAACCATGAGAACTGTTTATAAATTTTTGCTTGAATATTTCAGAAACTTTGACGGAACAGATTTATTTGCCAAACCTCTGGCCACTTTAATTTGTATTGTGTTGCTTGTTTTTATAATGTGGCTTTCGCATTACATTACGAAGCACGTTTTTGTAAAAATTGTTGTTCGCATTGCCCAAAAAACAAAAACTACTTGGGACGACATTCTGATAAAAAACAAGGTTTTTAAAGGCCTGGCGCATTTGGTACCTGCTTTTATTTTGTACTATTCAGCAAATTTTGCGTACCCGGTTTTGCATCAGGATTTAAGCGACTTGCAGCCTTCGGTACTGGATGCTCTTTCAACTGATTATTATCTTGCACTATATTCTTTCTTAATAAAATTAGCGCGTATCTATTTTATTATTATCGTTGTTTATGTTTCCAATTCGCTGCTGAACTCGGGACTCGATATTTACAATACTACTGAATATGCCCATCACCGGTCGATAAAAGGTTATATACAACTGGTAAAGATTTTCGTGTATTTTATGGCCGCAATTCTTATTATTTCTGTTTTGATTGGAAAAGATCCTACCGTTTTACTGGCTGGGTTGGGAGCCATGGCTGCGGTATTAATGTTGGTTTTTAAGGATACTATTTTAGGTTTTGTAGCTTCTATTCAACTTTCGGCAAATAACATGTTAAAAATTGGCGACTGGATTGAAATGCGCAGTCGCGGCGCTGATGGAAATGTAATTGATATTACGCTGAATACCGTAAAAGTGCAAAACTGGGATAAAACAATTTCAACAATACCAACATACGCGCTGGTTTCAGAGTCGTTTAACAACTGGAAAGGGATGGAAGAATCGGGCGTAAGACGAATTAAACGAGCAGTTAATATTGATATGGGAAGTATCCGGTTTTGTGATGAAGCAATGTTAAACAGATTTGAGAAATTTCTTTTGATACGCGACTATGTAAAGGAAAAAGAAAAGGAAATTAGAGAATTTAATAAAAGCAAAAATATTTCAGACGAAGATATTATTAGCGGTCGCCGTCAAACCAACGTCGGAATTTTTAGAAAATACCTCGAAGTTTATCTTGGACAGCATCCTAAAATTAGCAAAGATTTTACCTTTTTAGTCAGACAGCTGCATCCAACAAGTCAGGGACTTCCTATTGAAGTTTATGTTTTTTGCAACGACACAGCATGGGTAAATTACGAATCGGTTCAATCCGATATTTTTGATCATATTTTTGCGGTAATTCCTGAATTCGATCTCAAGGTTTTTCAGGAACCTACCGGAGCCGATTTTGCCAGGCCATTTAATAAATGATTTTTTGTTTAAAGAATATTTTTAGATAATTTTCCTGATTAAAATTACGATTTGTTACAAATGTCATGTTATTTAGCAGTCGTGCTTTGGATTTGCTTATTTTTCATACATTTGTTTTATAATTTGAAACCATGGTATAACAGAATCAGAGAAGTATGAATACAAAAGATTACCTAGAACATGCAGCGGATATCGACGAGTTGGATGAAAAAATTCTCAAGCTAATCACAAAAAATGCAAGAATTCCTTTTTTGGAAGTAGCAAGAGAATGTGGAGTTTCGGGAGCTGCAATTCATCAGCGGGTACAACGTTTATTAAATATTGGTGTTATTTCGGGAAGTGAATTTGTTGTAAATCCACAGAAATTGGGTTATAATACTTGCGCATACATGGGAATTTATCTCGATAAAGCTAAATTTCACACTCAGGTTGTTGAGGCGCTGAGAAATATTCCGGAGGTTGTTGAATGCCATTATGTTACAGGAACTTATGCTATTTTTGTGAAAATTCAGACAAAAACCAACAAGCACCTGAAACAATTGATTGACGAAGAACTCCAAAATGTTGAAGGAATTGCACGAACAGAAACATTTATTTCACTGGAAATGGATTTTAAAAGACAAGTTCCAATAAAATAAAAGGCCGGAAATTCCGGCCTTTTTTATTTTTATTCCTCGTGATATACAAAATCGTACGATTCATCGTGCTGGCTGATATCTAATCCAATCCTTTCGCCGTGAGGAGAAATTCTTAACGGAACAATGTAGTTGGTAATTTTATACATCAGCAGCGAACCGCCAAAGGTAAAAACACCTACAATTACAAGTGCCAGCAAATGATAAAGGAAAGTTGTAATGTGCCCGTGAATTAAACCAACATCATTAGCAAAAACTGCGGTGGCAATCATTCCTACAATTCCTCCCATTCCATGTGCAGGAAAAACATCGAGAGTGTCGTCAAGCATCGATTTTGAACGGAGTGTTATTGCGTAGTTACTTATAAATGCTGCGATAACGCCAATAAAAATACTTGAACCGACGTTTACAAATCCGGCTGCGGGAGTAATGGCAACCAACCCAACGACCAATCCAATGGAAGCGCCAACGGCTGACGGTTTTTTCCCTTTTGCAGCATCAAAAAATATCCAGGTGAGCATAGCTGCAGCAGAGGCGGTGTTTGTATTTACAAGCGCCATTGCTGCTACAGAATTGGCAGCAAGCGCTGAACCTGCATTAAATCCGAACCATCCGAACCAAAGCATTCCTGCTCCCAGTAAAATGTAGGGGATATTTGCCGGTTTGAATTCTTTGTTTGCATCTTTTCTTCTACCCAAAAATATAGCACCGGCAAGAGCGGCAAATCCTGCCGACATATGAACGACAGTTCCTCCTGCAAAATCGAGTACTCCCCAGTTCCTGAGGAATCCATTCGGGTGCCAGGTCCAGTGAGCAAGCGGTGCATAAATAAACAAAACAAAAAGTACCATAAACAGCATGTACGCCCTGAACCGAACCCTGCCTGCAAATGAACCGGTAATAAGTGCCGGTGTGATAATGGCAAATTTTAACTGAAACATGGCAAATACTGCAAGTGGGAATGTTGGCGCGAGATCGGGATTGGTACCGCCGCCAACTCCTCTGAACATGAAAAACGTTGCCGGATTTCCAATTAACCCAAATCCTTTGGGGCCAATACTGTCGCCAAATGCAATGCTAAACCCAACAATAACCCACAAAACACTAACGATACCCATGGCAATAAAACTTTGCAACATTGTGGATATAATATTTTTAGGTTGAACCATTCCACCATAAAAAAATGCAAGCCCCGGTGTCATTAATAATACCAAACCGGTTGCAGTCAACATCCAGGCAGTGTCTCCAGGTACTAAATTCGAATAATCTTGTTCTCCAATGCCGGAAGGAATTACTACACCCAAAAATGCAGCAATAACAAGGAGGGCTAAAATTAGCCACCAACTAATTGTGTTTTTCATCTGTCTGTATTTTAATTAATTTGCTGTCTGTATGAATAAAGAACTGATGTAAAAATAGCATTCTATATTTATTATGGGTTTAATTTTAGAAAATTGTTTAATTATTTTTTATTTTCTTTAATGATTTGATAACAAAATGTATTGTTTTGATTGAACAGTTTGATTTATTTTCAAATTGTTAGATTTTGTTGTAATATGACTTTGATTATAAAATTTATGCTTTTTTTTTGATACTTTTGGTGGAAAATTGTTAAATATGACATTACGAAATAATTTAGATGAAGTAGATTTGAGCATTCTGGATATCATTACGAAGAATGCCAGAATTCCGTTTAAAGATGTTGCTAAAGAGGTGGGCATCTCCAGGGCTGCTGTTCATCAGAGAGTTAACCGAATGATTGAATTAGAGGTAATAACTGGTTCAGGATATCATATTGATCCCAAAAAAGTAGATTTCAGAACTTGTACGTTTATTGGGATTTTTCTGGAAAAAGGAGGTATGTTTACAGAAGTAGTTGAACGCTTGCAGGCAATTCCTGAAATAGTTGAATGCCATTACACGACAGGACAATATGCAATTTTTATTAAAGTGTATGCAAAAGACAACGAACACCTTAAAACCATCCTGAGCGGTGAAATTCAGAGAATTTCAGGAGTTTCAAGCACCGAAACACTTATTTCGCTGGAAGAGTCGTTTAAAAGAACTATCCCTGTACATCTTTAGTTCCGTTGTCTGACGGCTTCGTAAATCATTAGAGCTGCTGCAACCGAAACATTTAGTGAATCTATTTTTCCAAGTATTGGGATTTTTACCTGCTTGTCAGTAAGTTGCAGTACCTGCTTTGATATTCCTTTTTCTTCGGAGCCCATCACAATTCCGAGAGGCAAATTCATTTCGGCGTTTGTGTATAAATCGCTTGCTTTTTCAGTAGCTGCAATTATCTTAACACCTGAATTTTTCAGAAAATTTATTGTTTTGCCAAGGTTGTCCGACTTGCAAATTGGTAAATGGTGCAAGGCTCCGGCTGATGTTTTTATAGCATCGGCGCCAATTCGCGCCATTCCTTTGTCGGGTATTATAATGGCATGTACACCGGCACATTCAGCAGAACGCACAATTGCCCCAAAGTTTCTTACATCGGTAATTTCATCAAGAATCAGGATTAAAGGCGTTACCCCTTTTTCAAAAAGGCCGGGTAAAATAATTTCGATATTGAAAAATTCGATGGGTGAAATTAGCGCAATAATTCCCTGGTGATTTTTGCGGGTCATCCGGTTGATTTTTTCAACAGGTACAAATTGAAAAGCAATCTGATTTTCGCGTATCAAATGAAAAAGCTCCTGGAAAAGTTCATTGTTCAATCCTTTTTTTATTAATACTTTTTCAATGAAGCGGTTGTTTTTAATGGCTTCAATTACGGCTCGCGTGCCAAAAATAAAATCTTCTTTTTCCATTACCAGTTTTTTTTCATTTTCCAATTTTCCAATTCTTCATGTTCTGTTTCCCATATATCCAAAACCTCTTCCAAACTCTTTTTCAATTGCTCATATTTTTCAAAAACAGAATGATCTTCAATTTTCTCAGGATTTGAAAGCAGCTTGTCGAAAGAAGCAATTTCTTCTTCAAGTTCGGCAATTTTTATTTCTGTTTTTTCAACTTGCCTTTCCATTTTTGAAATATTCCGGCTTATTTCCTTTTTTTCTTCGAAACTCAATCCATTTCCTGAGTTTGGTTTTGTTGCCTCCTGTTTGCTTTTCTGCGCCGATTTTATTTCAAGTTCTTTTAACGATTCGATTTTCTTTTTCTGCAGAAATTCGTAAATACCCCCTAGATGTTGTTTTACTTTTTTATTTCTGAATTCGTAAACACAATCGACCATTCCATTAAGAAAATCGCGGTCGTGTGAAACAACCAAAACCGTTCCTGTAAAATTAATAAGCGCATTTTTCAAAATATCTTTCGAACGCATGTCAAGATGGTTGGTTGGTTCATCTAAAACAAGAAAATTTACCGGTTCCAACATAAGTCGAATCATAGCCAGCCTCGATTTTTCGCCGCCACTCAACACTTTTACTTTTTTGTCAATATCTTCTCCAGGAAAAAGAAAAGCGGCCAAAATGTCCCTTATTTTGGTACGGACATCGCCAACTGCAATTTCATCGATGGTTTCAAAAACAGTAAGTTCATCGTTTAATAATTGGGCCTGATTTTGCGCAAAATATCCGATTTTTACATTATGCCCCAATTGCATGTTTCCTTCGTATGCCAACTCATTCATAATAATTCGGGCCAGTGTGGTTTTTCCTTCCCCGTTTCTTCCTACAAATGCAATTTTCTCCCCGTTTTCAATACTTAAGTCAATGTCGTTCAAAACCAGGTGTGTGCCGTATTTTTTTGTAATATTCTTACATTTTACAACGTCGCGGCCCGAGCGGGGAGCAGGTGGAAAGCTTATTTTTAATGCCGAATTATCTTCCTCTTCAATTTCAATTCTGTCGATTTTTTCAAGCTGTTTTATTCGCGATTGCACTTGAACAGCTTTAGTTGCTTTGTAACGAAAACGTTCAATAAATTTCTCGGTATCGTCGATTAGTTTCTGTTGGTTTCTGAATGCTGCCAGCTGAACTTCCTTTTGTTCCTCTTTCCATTTTACAAAGCTGGAATAATTCATTTTCTGGTCGTTGATTTTTCCGAGGGAAATTTCGATTGTCCGTTCGCAAATGGCATCCAAAAATGCACGGTCGTGCGAAACCAGCACAACTGCACCTTTGTAATTTTTCAGGAAATCTTCCAACCACTGGATCGACTCAATGTCCAAATGGTTGGTTGGCTCATCGAGTAAAAAAACATCCGGTTTTTTAAGCAATAATTTGGCGAGTTCTACGCGCATTCGCCAGCCTCCGCTAAATTCTGAAGTTTGTCTTTCAAAATCGGAACGCTCAAATCCTAATCCAAGCAAGGTTTGCTCTAGTTCTGCTTCATAGTTTTCCCCTCCCAAAATGCTGTATCTTTCATTTAGTTCGGTTATTTTATCAAGCAGTTTCAGGTATTCAGATGATTCATAATCTTCTCTTGTAGCAACCTCATGATTAAGCCTCGAAATTGTTTTTTCAATGGAAAGCAATTCTTCAAAGGCAAGTGTTGCTTCCTGTTTTAAAGTTCTTGTATCAATAAGTTGCATTTGCTGGGGTAAATATCCAATTGTTGTGTCCTTGGGTAAGGAAATAATTCCGGAGGAAGGTTGTTCCTGTCCGGATATTATTTTTAGAAGGGTCGATTTGCCGGCCCCGTTTTTTCCTACGAGACCAATTCTGTCTTTTGGATTGATTAAAAAGCCTATTTCTTTAAACAAATCAAACCCGCCAAAATTCAAACTTATTTTATCAAGAGAAATCATATTTATTTCTGAAAGTTGCCAAAGATAATGGAAATGAATTTACTTTTTTGATTGTGGACAGACAAAAAAAATACCCTTTCGGGTAAAGAAGGAAGGGGAAAGCACTATGGACGCTTTTTGAAGATGATTGATGATTTACAAACCCCTAAACACAAAACCAATCATAAATACAGAAGTCGCTTTCCCCTTTTAAGTTTTATTTATTGAAAATAAAACCAACCATTAAATCAATTCAAAGATAAATAAAAAAGTTTCATACTCACAATTCAAATTATGGTAAAATAGTCAATGGGTTATGTAAATGGATGCGTTTTTTCAAAATGGGAAAATCATTTTTTATATGGGAATCAAATGCAGACAAAAGTAAGTTGATTTTGCTTATTCCATTATCTTTGCCCAAAAACAAACGTGGGAAGAAATAAAAAGAAACCTCTTCATGAGAAAGTAACTATTGAAGACATTGGTGCAGAAGGTAAGGTGTTGGCAAGGGTAGGGGAACTGGTTGTATTTACGCAACTTGTAATTCCAGGTGATATTGTTGACATTCAAATTACAAAGAAAAGAAAGAAATTCCAGGAAGGGTTTGTAACCCGGATTCATGAATATTCGCACGACAGAGTGGATGCATTCTGCAATCATTTTGGGGTTTGCGGTGGCTGTAAATGGCAGTTCCTGCCGTACGAAAAACAACTGTTTTATAAGGAAAAACAAGTAAAGGATCAACTTCGCAGGATAGGAAAAGTTGATTTGTTGGAAATTAACCCAATTTTAGGTTCGGAGAAAAGTACCTTTTACCGGAATAAACTTGAATTTACTTTTTCTAATAAAAAGTGGCTTACAAATGAAGAAATTTCAGCCGGCGGAAAAATTGAGAACATGAATTCGCTTGGTTTCCATGTGCCGGGTTTGTTCGATAAAGTTATTAATATTGAAAAATGCTGGCTTCAGCCTGAACCGTCGAATAAAATAAGGAATTTCATAAATGATTATGCAAATGAAAAACGACTCGGTTTTTTTGACATAAAAGAAAAGAAAGGTTTTCTGAGAACTCTGATTATCAGAACTACCTCAACAGGAGAAATTATGGTGGTCGTTTCTTTTTTCAAAGAGGAGAAAACAGAACGTGAGAATTTGCTTTCCGCCGTTATGAAAGCTTTTCCTGAAATAACTTCGCTTTTGTATGTTATTAACGAAAAAGGGAACGATACAATAACCGACCAGAATATTAATCTTTTCTATGGAAGGGAATATATTGTAGAGGAGATGGAGAACCTGAAATTTAAAATCGGGCCCAAAAGTTTTTACCAAACCAATTCGGAACAAGCTTACAATTTATACAAAATTGCCCGAGAGTTTGCCGGTTTAAAAGGCAATGAAACAGTTTACGATTTATATACAGGAACAGGAACAATAGCAAATTTTGTGGCAGGTAAAGCAAAAAAAGTTGTTGGTATTGAGTATATTCCGGAGGCAATTGAAGATGCTAAAGTAAATTCAGAACTCAATAATACTGCAAATACACTTTTTTTTGCCGGCGATATGAAGGATGTTTTGAATGATGAATTTATTTTAAAAAATGGGAAACCGGACGTGATTATTACCGATCCTCCTCGAGCAGGAATGCATTCTGATGTTATTCAGACTATTTTGAAAATCCAACCTGAAAAAATTGTTTATGTAAGTTGCAATCCGGCGACACAGGCGCGCGATATTCTGCTTTTGTCGGAGTTGTATAAAACAACAAAAATTCAGCCGGTCGATATGTTTCCACATACGCACCATGTGGAAAATGTGGTTTTGCTTGAGCGGAAGTGAAAAATTGGAAATAAAAAAGGCTGCTCAACAGCAGCCTTTGAAAATCTATCCAAGATATGATTTTAATAATTTACTTCGCGATGTGTGACGCAATCGCCGAATTGCTTTTTCTTTAATCTGGCGAACCCTTTCGCGGGTTAGACCAAATCTTTCCCCTATTTCCTCCAAAGTCATTTCCTGGCAGCCAATGCCAAAGAATAATCGGATAATGTCGCTTTCTCTTTCAGTTAAAGTAGCTAATGCCCGGTGAATCTCTTTTGAAAGGGATTCCATAATCAGGCTGCGGTCGGCATTTGGTGAATCGTTGTTCACCAAAACGTCGAGCAGACTGTTATCTTCACCGTCGACAAATGGCGCATCAACAGAAACATGTCTTCCGGATACACGCAAAGTGTCAGCAACTTTATCTGCAGGCAGTTCGAGTGAATCGGCCAATTCTTCAGGTGACGGCTTGCGTTCGTTTTCTTGCTCAAATTTCGAGTATGCCTTGTTTATTTTATTTAACGAACCTACCTGGTTCAATGGCAAACGGACAATTCTCGACTGTTCTGCAAGCGCTTGAAGAATGGACTGACGTATCCACCAAACGGCATAAGAAATGAACTTAAATCCGCGGGTTTCGTCGAATTTTTCTGCTGCTTTTATTAACCCCAGGTTTCCTTCGTTAATAAGGTCGGGTAAGCTAAGCCCTTGATTTTGATATTGCTTAGCAACCGACACCACAAAACGCAGGTTGGCACGGGTTAATTTTTCTAAAGCAGCCTGATCGCCTTTTTTAATACGTTGTGCTAATTCGACTTCTTCCTCAACAGTAATAAGTTCTTCTTTCCCTATTTCCTGTAAATACTTGTCTAAAGAGGCACTTTCCCGATTAGTGATTGACTTTGTGATCTTTAGCTGTCTCATATACTCTCCTTAAAAATCGTGCAAATATAGAACATTATAATTTAATGGTCAAGGAGAAAACTTCTCAAAAAAAGATTTGATCATAAATAGTTAAAGATAATTTTCACACAGATTAATCTACTCCGAATACGAAATATGCTAATTCTCCATTTGGATATATACCTTCAACAAGAATTCCTCCTCTTGCATTTCCTATCTCTCTCTTAAAATCATTGACCTCATAAATGGGCTTTTTGTTCACGCTTGTGATAATAAATCCTTCTTTGAGGCCGGCATCCTTAAGTTTTCCTTTATCTAAATTTTTAATTTTAATACCATAATTAATATCCAATTTACTTTTATCAGTGTTGTTAACCTGTTCAAAATCAGCTCCAAGATATGTAGAACGGTCGCGAACTATTTGTGTGTCGCCGTGTTTATTACGAAGGGTTACTGTAAATTGTTTCTCTTCTTCATTTCTTAATACAGTTATTTTTACATCATCCCCCGGGCGATACTGACTTAATTTTTCCTGTAATTCTGCTGAACTTTTAACCTTTTCACCTCCAACCGCAGTAATTACATCTTCAGCTTTAATACCGGCTTCTTTTGCTGCTCCATTATCGGTTACTGCCCCAACAAATACTCCTTCCATTACTTTAAGATGGTATTGTTCAGCAACATCGGCATTTATATCTCCAATGTTCACTCCCAGTAAAGCACGTTGTACTTCACCAAATTCCTTTAAATCGGATACAACTTTTTTAACAATAGTAACAGGAACGGCAAATGAATAGCCTGAATAAGAACCGGTTTGTGAAGCGATGGCTGAATTAATCCCTACAAGCTTTCCCTGCTGATTAACCAGTGCACCACCACTGTTTCCCGGATTTACGGCTGCATCGGTTTGAATAAATGATTCTACTGCCATTTGATCGCTGTTCATGCCCAGGTTTCTTGCCCGGGCACTAACGATACCGGCTGTAACCGTGGATGTTAAGTTGAAAGGATTTCCTACTGCCAAAACCCATTCACCCAATCTTAATTCATTTGAATCGCCGTATGTAAGAAAGGGTAATTCCTTGGCATCGATTTTTAAAAGGGCAATATCAGTCAAAGGATCAGTTCCGATTAAACGCGCTTCGAATTCCCTTTTGTCGTTCAGAATTACTTTGATTTTCTGCGCATTTTCGATGACGTGATTGTTTGTGACAATGTAACCGTCTTCTGATAAAATTACACCGGATCCAAATCCCTGTGCAATTTGAGGCTGCCGCTGGTTAAATCCAAAAAAGTCATCAAGAAAAGGGTTCCCACTCGACCAGTTGCCTCCGCGTACCGATTGGGTTGCAATGTGTACTACAGCATGAACAGAATTTTCGGCAGCATACGTTAAATCGGGCAGAGTTACTTCACCATTTCCGGGTAAAGAGGCATATTGTATTGGTTGATCTTGTTTTACCGTAATAACCTGTGATTTATCGAAGAAGGTGCTGTATGTCCAAACAGCAATCAAAGCTCCTGCAACAACAAGTAAAAATGTAACTGAAATTCTTCCTAACTTTTTCATAGCTTTTAAATATTAAATTCTACTTTCGTTTATAATTGCGCTTAGGAATAACGCAAATATACTGCCAGTGTTCTGTCGATGTTTCCAACAACTATTTCATTTTGCATTATTTAACAACACTCGGGAATTAATGTTAAAAAGTTAAAATCGCTTTTGTTATAAAAATGAAATTTTGTCAGCTTAGATCAAAAAAACTATTTTTCTGGTACAACAAACCATTTTGAATCAAGTTCAACCGGACTATAATTTTTTATATAATTTAATGCATCTTCAGCAGTTTCGGAAATGTAATACAGATCTTTATAAACAGGTTTTGCAAACATTTCGTTGTACGAAACTTCAAATTGTTTTAGCAGGTATTTAAAGAAATTGTTGGTGTTTATAAAAACCACAGGCTTTGTATGATATGAAAGCTGGCGAAGAGTTATTACTTCCAGAATTTCTTCGAGCGTTCCAAAACCGCCGGGAAGTGCAATAAATGCATTGGAAATGTCACGCATTTTTGCTTTTCTGTCCTGCATGTCTTTGGTAACAATTACTTCATGCGAATTGTCGGAAGCCAGTGATCTTCCAATCATTTTTTCAGGAATAATCCCAATGGTTTTAGCTCCCGAATTGCTGGCTGCAATTGTAACAGCTTCCATTAGCCCAACATTTGCCCCGCCATTTACAAGCGTGTGGCCTCCTCTTCCAATAAGTTTTCCCAATTTTTCTGCTTCTTCAAAATAAATATCGGCAATGGCATTACTGGAAGAGGAGAATACGCAAATGTTCATATTAAATTTTTATTCGATGATTATTTTAAGCGTCGATGTTGGCATAAGTAGCATGGTCCTCGATGAATTTACGGCGAGGCGGAACATCATCGCCCATTAACATGGCAAAAATGTGATCGGCTTCCGCTGCATTTTCAATGGTAACCTGTTGCAGGGTACGCTCTTCGGGGTTCATGGTTGTTTCCCAAAGCTGTTCTGCGTTCATTTCACCCAAACCTTTGTAGCGCTGAATATGAATATTGCTTTCGTTTCCGTCGGCCCACTCGTTAATCAGCTGTACACGTTGTTGCTCGGTCCAGGCATACGATTCTTTTTTGCCTTTTTTAACAAGATACAAAGGTGGTGTGGCAATATATAAATGTCCGTTTTTGATTAAATCCTGCATATAACGGAAAAAGAAAGTCATAATTAAAGTAGCAATGTGGCTTCCGTCCACATCGGCGTCGGTCATGATTACAATCTTGTGGTAACGAAGTTTTTCCATGTTCAAAGCTTTGGAATCTTCTTCGGTTCCGATATGTACCCCCAAAGCTGTAAAAATGTTTTTAATTTCTTCGCTTTCAAGAACTTTGTGCAACATTGCTTTTTCAACGTTCAGAATTTTACCTCTCAAGGGCAGAATTGCCTGTGTTTTTCTGTCGCGGCCTTGTTTTGCAGTACCGCCTGCCGAGTCTCCCTCGACAAGGAAAATTTCACATTTTGCAGGGTCTTTTTCCGAGCAGTCGCTTAATTTTCCGGGTAACCCGCCGCCACTGAAAGCGCTTTTCCGTTGAACCATTTCACGCGCTTTTCGAGCCGCGTGCCTGGCCTGAGCTGCCAGAATGACTTTGTTAACGATGATTTTGGCCGATTTTGGATTTTCCTCCAGATAATAAGCGAGGGCTTCGCTCACTGCCTGGTCTACCGACAAACTTACTTCCGAGTTACCCAGTTTGGTTTTGGTTTGTCCTTCGAACTGCGGTTCTGCAACTTTTACAGAAATTACACCGGTCAATCCTTCACGGAAATCATCGCCACTGATGTCGAATTTCATCTTTGATAACATTCCCGACTGGTCGGCATAATTTTTCAGGGTTCTTGTTAACCCTCTCCTGAAACCGGTTAAATGTGTACCTCCTTCGATTGTATTAATGTTATTTACGTACGAATGGATATTTTCAGTATAGGAAGTATTGTACTGCAATGCAATTTCAACCGGAATATCGTTTTTTTCGGTAGTAATATGAATTACTTCAGGAATAAGTTTTACCCTCGAATCGTCGAGATATTCAACAAATTCCTTCAATCCTTCTTCTGAAAAATATTTGTCTGATTTGAAATTTCCATTCTCGTCAAGTTCGCGTTCGTCGGTGATTGATAAGTTAATCCCTGCATTTAAAAATGCGAGTTCCCGCAAGCGTGCAGCAAGAATTTCGTATTTGTACACGGTTGACAGGAAAATTGAATCATCGGGTTTAAAAGTAACAATGGTACCTGTAGTACTTGTTTCGCCAACAACTTTGGTTTCGTACAACGGTTTACCAATTGAATATTCCTGAACCCAGATTTTTCCATCGCGGTGGATTTCGGCTTTCAGGTGTGTTGAAAGTGCATTCACACACGATACACCAACACCGTGTAAGCCGCCCGAAACTTTGTACGAATCTTTGTCGAACTTACCTCCGGCGTGTAAAACTGTCATAACAACTTCAAGTGCCGATTTATTTTCTTTTGTATGTTTTTCTGTTGGAATTCCCCGTCCATTGTCTTTTACCGTAATGGAATTGTCCTTGTGAATGATAACATCAATATTATCACAGTATCCTGCTAATGCTTCATCGATCGAATTATCAACAACTTCATATACCAGATGGTGTAATCCTTTTTCGTTTGTGTCTCCAATGTACATTGACGGACGTTTTCTAACTGCTTCCAGTCCTTCGAGTACCTGAATACTGTCTGCTGAGTAGTTCCCGTTTCCTCCGTTAGAAAGGCCATTTTTTTCTTTTTCGCTCATTCTAAATATCTTAAATTATATTTTAAGTTCTTTCTAAAATAAAATAGTTTCCGATTTCAAAACAATTTCTTTTTGAAAGGAAACTAGTTGATAATCAAGTTTTTATTTTGTAAAAAGTTGAGAATAAAAACCATCGTGCAAATATAATAAAATTGACCGAAGTAGCGGTCATTTTTTAAGGTATGTTAACTTAACTTTTCAACATTTAATTAACCTGAAAATGAGCAAAAAACCTGAAACTGGAGCAAAAAAAAGAGGCCTGTAAAAGCCCATAGCCGTCAACCTAAGAAAGTCGGATTTGCCAAATTATTGATTGGCAAGTCCGTTTTTTTGTTTTTATCTAAATATAAAGGGGGGAATTCAAAAACAATTCCCAGGAAATAACAAGTTCTTTAGAGAGGCTGTTCAGTTCAGAAGAATTGATGGATGCAGCAATAAAAACGGGATTTAAGAAACGTAAATCCAAATTAAACCCGTTTGTGTTTTTTGATTTGATGATGTATGATTCCAGTTCTACAGTGTCAAAAAGTCTGAATCAGCTTGCCATTGAGTCCCAGTCTTCACACGATATTAGAATTAGCAAACAAGGCATTGACAAACGGTTCAATGACCAGACAGTAAGCTTTCTGAAATTGTTGATCGAAAGACAACTTCAGTGCGAGTTGAATCGTCAGCTTGATGGTGCATGGTTAAATTTATTCAACCGGGTTGTTCTCAAAGATTCGACCCGCTTTGAACTCCCGGAACAATACAGCGAACATCTCCCAGGTTCGGGAGGAGCTGCATCGAAAGCTGGGGCTTGCCTCCAGTTTGAATTTGACTTAAAAAGTGGTCAAATAATCGACCTAAACCTGACGGCAGCAAACAGGCCGGATGTTAAAGATTCGCTTGAAACCTTTGATCTTGTTCAGCCTAATGACCTTATCATCCGTGACCTTGGCTATTTTGCATTTAAATCCTTTTTAAACATTGCAGAAAGAGAAGCATTTTTTATTTCCAGGCTTCGCCCCAAAATAATTGTCTATGAGTTCAAAGCGGGAGAACTTCAACAGATGGATTTCAGTTCCCTCTACCGGCACATGAAAAAATATGGTTTGACACGGATAGAGAAAAAAATATTCATCGGCAATGAACCAAAAATACCGGTTCGACTGATTATTGACCTGTTGCCCGAAGAAATCTACCAGCAACGGTTACGCAAGGCAGACAAAAAGCGTAAAAGCCAGGGATACACTAGTAGCGAAAAATTTAAACTGATGTCCCGTTTTAGCCTGATCGTTACTAATGTCCCTGAAGATGTTTTACCTGCTGAGATCATTCCTGCGATTTACAAAACCCGCTGGCAAATTGAATTGATATTCAAAATATGGAAATCAATACTGGGTGTAAATCAAATCCGAAACATCAAATATACCAGGTGGCTGTGTATCCTGTATTTTAAACTGCTCATGATGATTGTCAACTGGAGCATTATCATGAACAAACGTCCTCTGATATATAAGAAAACCGATAAACTGCTTAGCCTGATTAAAAGTTTTAAAACTTTGTTTGATAACATCTACCGGTTAAGAATTGAACTAAAAAAGGACTCATCGAAACTAACTCACTTTATGGCTTGGGCTGAGAAAATATTATCCCGAAATCATTGGTTGGAAAGAAAGAAAAACAAGCTCGGATTAGAAGAAATAATCCAACTATTATTTTGATATTCAATATATTATGGTTATATTCAACAAAGAAAACGGGAAGAGTCCTGATATCTCAATCCCGTTTTTATAACTTAAAATGTTCTTTGATATGAGTGAAATTAACAAAATTAACCCTGTTCTCAAGAGGAATGGGGATAAAAACAGCTACATACTCATAATTTTGACGTTAGGTTGACGGCTATGCCTGTAAAAGCCTCTTTTTTATATTATTTTTTGTGTTAAAATGCATAACTGATTCCTGCCAGAAGGTTAAAACTTTGTACCGGATACCCAAACCATCTTTCATATTTCTGAAAGCCGAAATTGTTGAGTTGTGCAAATGCCGAAATTTTCTGTGTTATTTTATAATTGGCGCTGAAATTCATATCGAAAGCTGCATTCATGTTGTACGATTTTTGGGTCACTGTTGAAAGTTCTGATAATTCCTTGTAATCCATTGGTCGCGGATCGAATCCAGTTGTTTCCAGAATTATTGCCTTTCTGGTGCCTATCAAATAAATATCTGAAGTAACGCTCAGTTGGTCGGTAATTTTGTACCCCAGCGAAATTTTTCCTTCCCAGTCGGGCAGGTTCCAGGCATTGTCCTGTTCTGTCATTTTGTAAACAAAGTAACTACCTGAAATCAGCAGATCGAGTTTTTCGGATGCAGTGTGGAAAATTTCAGCATTAAATTTCAGTAAATCCATATCATCGTATAAAACCTGAAAATCGTTGTCAACAATCGAAGGATCAGGATTTGAGCCTACATACGGATAAACGTATTCAAAAAGATAATACAACGGTTTGTCGTTTATTTTGGAATAATCGACAGATATTTTGAAATTGGTTTTGGTGGAGAATTTACCGTCGAACCCACCATAAAAATGAAGTTTTTCAAAACTGTTCAATACATCGTGCTCCGGGTTGACAAACGGATTTTCGTACGCAATTTTTGAATAATGATTATTGATATAATTCCCGTCGACACCGGCATAAATATTTATAATTTCTTTTACAGGGGCAAAATTAGCGCGAACATTCGGGGCAATTCTTATTTTTTCGGAGGCATCTTTGTCTGAAACATACCACAGGTTAAAACCGACTTTAATATTCGCGGTTTCGTTTCCGATGTAGTAAGCTGGTTTTAAAAACACCCAGGTTTGTTGCCGGCGGCCGATTCCTTCTAAATCGGTGTTGTAAATCTGGTCGGCCAAAACGTAAGTTGCACCAAGGTTTGCAACCACCGCGCCTTTGTTTAACGGCTTGTTAATGTCGGTGGTGAATTCGCCAAAATGTTCCCTTTGACTGGTTTTTGCGCCAAAATACTGGTAAATAAAATTGAAATCGAAAGCCAAATCTTTCCGTCCTGCATTTTCATTTTTCAGATTAATGTTTATTCCCCCCTTGCTGAAAGTTTGTTTTGTCCCGAGGTAATTTATGGTTTGGTTTTCCTCTTTTAACGGAGCGGGAATCGAATCGACCGGATAACCGTAATAATTAAATCCGTTGTGATCGAAATTCAGGTTCACCGAAAGTATTGATTTGCGGTACAAATGTTTGATAAACATTTCGGCTTCATTCTCAGAAAAAGGAGCTTTTACCCTGTCGCCGCCTTCAAGATTCAGTTTTCCGTGCGAAGAAAGGTGTTTCCCGTGCAATCCAAATATTGTACTTTTTGAATTCTGACTGTTAAAAAATACTTCGCCGTATGGACGGTTGTAACTTCCAAAACCTGCGCGTACCAACCCGAACCCGTTATCGGTTTTTGGCTGCGCCGCCATTGTTGCCGCTTTTAAAGTATTTACTGAAAAAGTGCTGAACACCGGCTGACTGTAAATGCTGTAATTAAAATTTGGTTTTTGATGTTCCTCTTCGTCGATTTTGGGCATGTCGTTTATTTTGTTGGCGTCAGCAATGGTAGGATTGTACGCTTTTACAACTTCAACTTCCTGAGTAAGCGTTGTGTCGCGTTGTGCGCTCGCCTGAAATACAAAACCGGCAACAAAAAATACGATAAAGAATATGTTAATTTTACTCATCATTTTTCCTGACATTTTAGTTTTCTTTAAGTTTTAACTGAAGTGAGTTGTCGATGGCATTTTGCTGTTCCTGTTTTTCGCCCGCTTCAATTGAGGCAAGTTTTCTTGCAGCTTCATCTTTAATTCCGTCGGTGTCGTTGTTGTAATTTTCCACCAAACTTTTTAGGGTGTGTTTTGCGTCGAATTCCTGGCCTTTTTCTATGTAAATATCAGCCAACAAAATGAAAGCTTTTCCGAGCCAGAAAGTATATGGAGTTCCTTTGTCGATAAAATCCATAATTTCGTTTTCGGCATCTGTCGCTTTTTTCTGGCGGTAATATATTTCAGCAACAAGGAATTTGGCTTCGGCGCCCTGTTCCAGTTTGGTGTCGGTTGCTACCTCCCTGAGTTGCGGCAAAGCCATGTTAATATTGTCGAGCTGGTAATACGATTTTCCGATAATAAAATTGGCTTCGCGTTTTAAAGCGTCGTTTACAACGTCGGAAGTTTTTACTTTTTGAGCAGATGCAATTGCATTTTGTGGTTGGTTAAGCTGCTGGTAACAACGCATTTGTCCGGTGTATGCCTTCAAAATGTTCCATTTGCTGTTGGCAACACTTTCGAGTTTGTTGAACATTTCGAGCGCCTCCTGGTATTTTTGTGCATTGAATGTTAGTTCTGAAGCTTTCGAAAGCGCAGGTTCACTAAAAATATTGTCGGGCTGCAAAGCTACAATTGTATAATGTTCGTTCGATTCTGAATATTTCCCTTCTTTGTACAGCGATTCTGCCAAATAAAAATGAGCGTTCAGTGCATATTTTCCATTGGGAAATTGTTGAATGTATCTTCTCAACTGGTCTGTTGCGCCAGAGTTTCCGGCCATGTACGAACGTTCGGCGGCCTGATAAGAGAGTTCATCCTGTTCCGAAGTTGTTACGCTGGCGCCGCTTCCCAAACGCGAAGTGTAGGCAAAATATTCATCAACTTTGTTCATTTCAACATAACAGTTTTTTATACCTAGCAGCGCTGCTTCCGCTTCTTCTGTTCCCTGAAATTTCTCTGCCACTTCTTTGTACTGACCCAGCGCTTTTGAAAAATCGTTGTTGTTGTAATTTATCAACCCCATCTGAAGCAGCGCTTTTCTGTAGTAACTTCCCTGACTGTAATTGCTAACAATTTGCTGGTACTGTTGCAAAGCTTCATAATTTTTGCCCACTCTTTCGTGCGCGCGCCCCAGTTCATACAAAGCATCGTCGAGGTAATCTGATTCGGGGAAATCGGCCAGTAATTTTTGCAGGTTGCTGATTTTACCTTGTTGATTTCGCTCCAACCCCTGGCAAAAGGCGATTTGGAAAAGTGCGTAATCAGGCTCAAACAAACGCATATTGTACGATTGTGTATAATTCTGAATTGCAGTGTTGTAATCGGTCCTTAAATAAAATAAATCGCCTACACGGTTGAGTGCGTCGGCAAGTTTTGCTGTTCTTTTTCCCTGGTTGGCATTTACAAATTTTCGGAAATGCGATGTTGCCGAATCGTATTCTTCCAATTTAAAATAAGCATAAGCCAGGTTGTATTCTGCATTCTGATATTCTGCGAGAGAATAAGCGCCCGCAGTATTTAAAAACTGGTTGTATGCCAAAATGGAATTGTTGTAATCGCCAACACGGTAAAGTGCTTCAGCTTTCCAGAAAAGGGCACGGGCATTCAGGCTGCGATCGTAACTTCCGTTTTCGAGCGAAAGATCGAAATAGTCGATGGCTTGGTTGTATGCTAGGTTATTAAACAATTCCAGTCCGCGATAAAATGTTACCCTCTGGTAAGCACGCAAAACCGACGAAGTTTTATTCTGAATTTTTTCAATTGAATTAATTGCATCGTTGTAGTTGCGGGTAACCATAAAAACTTCAACCAAATAACGGTAAGCTTCGGTATTTCTTTCCGAATTCGGGTAAAGGCTGATGTATTTGTCGAACGCTTTAATTGTTTCGTTGAAAGGCGAATACGAAAGTTCGTACGTAAGTTTTGCATAACTGAAAAGTGCGTCTTCCTTAATTTTCTCGTTGAAATCGAGTTCAGAAGCTGCTCCGAAAGCAACTTTTGCTTTTTCTTTGTCGTTGAGTTTTATATAACAATCGGCAAGGTGATAATAAGCATTTTGCGCCATTTCATCGTTTCCTTTTGAGGCTTTTTCAAGCAAAGGCGCCGCTTTATCAAAATTTTCGGTGCGGTAGTAACAATATCCTAAAATATAGCTGTCTTCGCGGGTTTTCGGGCCGGGGGAATTGTAATAGGTTTCCAGGTAAGGAACAGCTTCCTTAAACCGGTTGATATGAAAATACGAGTCGCCCAGAATTTTTGAAAGTTCCGCTTTGTGTTCTTCTTCAACATCGTTAATTACCGAGCCGGTGTAATTGACCACATCATCGTAGCGGCCCTGTTTGTAATAAATATGACTTACATAAATCGGAATTAGTCTCGAATAGGTAGGATCGCCGTTTAATTTGGCAAATCCCTGTAAAGCAGCTTCGTAGTTTTCGTTCAGGTACATAATGTGCGCCCAGTAGTACGATGCCGGTTTGCTGTAAAAATTATTGGCATCTTTAATTTGATAGAATTCCGACGCTGCCTGATCGAGGTTTTCTGTCATCATATAAGAATAGCCGATCTGGTAATGCAGTTTGATCTGTTCATCTTTCGAAAGATCGGTTTTGTCGATATTGCTGAAACTGCGAAGCGCGACCGGATATTGTCGTTTTTCAAACTGGTAATCGCCTAAATTAAACCAGGCCCGGTTAATGTACGGGCTTTCCGGATAACTGGCAATGAAGTTTTCAACAAGTTCGTTGCCCGAAGAATGGCCTGCTTTTAAAGCTGCAACCGATTTGTAATATTCGGCCTCGGAATACAGTTCCGATTTTTCTTCAACCTGTTGCTGAACTTTTTCAAACTGGCCGTAAACTGCATCGTACTTTCCCAAATCAAACAACTGCTTGCCAAGAACAACGTCTTTTTGAACATCGTCGAAATAAGCGGTTTCCTGTGCAAATGATTGATTTTGAAAGGCAATAAGAATGGAAATCAAAAATAGAAATCGTATTGTCTTCATGCTTAGTGTATTTCTCGTTTTTAGTAGAAAATCAATTTTAAACAAAGAATTTAACCCTTCGTAATAAAACTCAAATATATACTGATTTATTTTTCTAAATTAGAAATAATAGCCCGGTTGCACGGTTGTGAAACATTTTAATTTCTAACAAGAAACTGTTTATTTCTTTCGTTTAGTATACTTGCGGATAGAAAAAACGGCTATATTCGGATACATTTTGCAAATATGGAAAGGGAAAAAGTAATTGAATTGACAGGTGCCGATATTTTTCAGCGCGAAAATAAAATTCTTTCGGAAGTGAATTTGGCGGTTGCGCAGGGAGAATTTGTTTATATCGTTGGTAAGGTTGGCACGGGCAAAACCAGTTTGATTAAAACCCTGAATGCAGAAATTCCATTGGTAAAAGGCACAGGAAAAGTGGCGGGCATTCAGCTGCAAAACCTGAAAAACAAAGAGGTGCATGTTTTACGTCGGAAATTGGGTGTGGTTTTCCAGGATTTCAGGTTGCTTTCCGACAGAAATGTGCAAAAAAACCTTGAGTTTGTCTTGAAAGCCACCGGATGGAAAGAAAAGGCCAAAATTGAAAAACGTATTCTCGAAGTTTTGCTAAGTGTGGGAATGGATGATAAAATAAACAAAATGCCGCACCAGTTAAGTGGGGGAGAACAACAGCGGGTGGTAATTGCACGTTCAATTTTAAACGACCCGATGATTTTATTGGCCGACGAACCTACAGGAAATCTCGATCCTGAAACTTCTGAAGAAATCCTCGATTTATTTATTCGGTTAAACGAACAGGGAAAAACAGTTTTAATGGCAACTCACGATTATGCTTCCATTGCAAAAAAACCTGCCCGCACGCTGGTTTGCCGAAATGCCAGACTCGAAGATTCGGAAACCAATAAAACATTGCTTGATTTTGAAAGCCTGCTAGAGGTTAATTAAAGCCCGGCAATTCTTAACAATTCATCAATTTCTCTATCCGAAATACCTTCTTTTTCCGATTTGTCATAAATCGATAACAAATAAACAGTTTCTGATATAATTTTTACAAGGTAATTATTCTGCTACCTGCTCTTTTTCCTTTTCCTTTCGAAAGGATTGACATTCGAATTTTATAACAATCTTTGCCCAAAGGAATCCCAGTTAATGGATTTTTTTCCAAAATTGTAATCAGTTCTGACAAATCTTTTTTTAATGATTGGTATTTTTTTGAAAGCGATTTTACTTCTTTTTTGAAATTAGAAGTAACAAGTATTTTATAACTCTTCGAGGAAATCTTTTGCATTTTGTAGCTTTTTTGTTCCCTGTTGATGTTCATTTACTTCATCCAAAGCACTGTTTAATCCATCAACATATTGAATTTGTTGAGGAGTTAGTTTTTTAATTTTTTTTATTCCGAGATTTTGCATGAGTTCCAAAAAGAACTTCAGTTTATTATCAGGTATATCTAATACTATTCTTTGCATTTTTTTTTCCTCCAAAACAAAAATAGCGAAATAAACATCAACTTCTCAACGCGTTAAAATGATTAAAGGAATTTGTGAAAAATTTCTTTAATCATTTTTTCTTCGTTTTCCCATACCAACTCACTGGCTGCAATTGTCAGGTTTTTTTGCCATTCTTCCCTTAAACTTAAGTTGAAAAGCGCTTCCTTTATTTTTTCAGCCAAAATCTTTGGCTCAAGCGCCTGAGTAACAGAGCCAATTTTATATTTTTCAACCACAGCTTTCATTTCAGGAAGGTTGGTAACCAAAACCGGAACCTGCGCCTGAATGTAATCGAACAATTTGTTGGGCAGAGCAAATCGGTAATTCAGCCCCAAATCTTCTTCTATTGAAAGTCCTAAATCGGCTTGTGCCGTAAGTTCCGAAAGTTTTTCCAACGGAAGCATTCCTTTAAATTCAACCTTTTCCGATAGATTTTCTTTTATAACCAGTTGTTCGAGTTCAGCTTTCAGATAACCATCGCCGGCAATTATTAGTTTGGCTCCTTCAATAAATTTCATTGCTCGAATGGCTTGTTCTAGTCCGCGGCCAATATTTACTGCGCCCTGGTAAAGTATTAATTTTTCAGAATTATCTTTTTTTTCTGTTTTTACTGAAAATGTTTTTGCCGCCGGTACATTTCGTATCACTTGAAACGGTACTTTGTACTTTTCGGTATAAACGTGTGCAATCGAATCGCAAACCGTGTACGCAGTTTTAATTTTCGGGAGCATTTTTTCTTCCAGCCCGAGCCAGAACCGCTGCACTTTCGGGCGGTGTATCAGTTCGGGCGATTCGGTGTAATACTCGTGACTGTCGTAAACCATCGGTTTGTTTTTTAATTTTGAAACAAGAAAACCTGCCGGTAAAGCATCCAAATCATTAACCAGCAGAATATCTGTCTTTGTAAAAAGCTGGAAAAAAAACATTCTCAAGTTAAATTCAAAGTAAAAAAACGGGCCGGTTTCAAAAATCAACCGAAAACGTTTTGTCTTGTATTCGCGAGCTTGCAGCGGCAAACTTTTTCTTTTTTTCCGTCCTGCCAGCAAAACATAAAACCCCATATTTTTCAGCGAAGTACATACTTTGTGAACGCGGTTGTCGGAAACCAAATCGCTGGTAACGGTAACAATAATTTTTTTCTTTGTTGTATTTGCCACATTATAAAAATTTCAAGGTAAAGATAGAACTTTACTTTTGGGAAAATAGTATGTATTGGGCGATACAAAAAAAGGACACTCGTGAAAGTGTCCTGTAAGTATTTACTAAAGGCTATTTTTATTGTGCATTCCTAACACACCGAATGCTAAAACCAGCGCTTTTCGGCAGATAATCTCTATACAATTGATTCTCGTCGTAAAAAACGGCGCGCATCCACGAATAATTGTTATCGCGGATTGAAGTACTCCACCAGACTGCATATCCTTTCTTCTGGAAAAAAGTACCATCGCTCCAACGGTAACCTGCCCCTCTTGCAGAGAAGCCAGTTTCATTTGTCGCACCTGTATTTGGAGAATACCAATACGTGGTGCCTGTTTCTTTTAATTTGCCCCCGGCACCTGAGTTTCCTCCTAAAAATGCTCCAAGTTCTGCCCAGTCGCTGTCGGTTGGAACACGCCAGTTTTCAGGACAAAGTTTGCCGGTATTTACTGCATACCAGTTGTAGAATTTCCCATAAATAGCTTCATTATTTGTCGAATCGTTATTATACCAACAGAAAGCACCGGAAGTTAAAGATGTCCATTCTGAAGTTCCAGTCACCTTTGGAATAAGGGTGCCGTCGTTATAGGTAGATGTTCTGAGATTTTCGGTAAACCATAATTGATTACCAATTTGTATATGTTCATATTCATTTCCATCATTGTCAATCACTTTTAAAATTTTTTGTTTGTACAACTGGTTGATCAAGTTGTTATATAGTGAATCGGCATAAATTTTCGTCACAGCATCCTGGTTCTCAGTAGGATTGGTTACATTTTTTATTTGTGAATTGGCTGAATTATTTATAGAAAGCAGTTGACTTACCGATGGTAATTTGGCAAATCCGCCATTGTTTAAGAAGATCGTGTCATTACTTATACTAAGTACTTGTAACTCATTGGTGTCATCGGTATCTCCATCATCGGCAGTAAGTTGGTAGCCGTTGTCGCTTACCATGTTGTCCACATCAGTTTCGGTAAGAACACTATCCTGAAAAGTTCCGCCGTTTTTGTCGAGTGTCACCGTTAAACCGGTACGTGAAATGGTTTGTATTTCATTGGTGTCATCGGTATCTCCATCATCGGCAGTAAGTTGGTAGCCGTTGTCGCTTACCATGTTGTCCACGTCGGTTTCGGTAAGAACACTATCCTGAAAAGTTCCGCCATTTTTGTCAAGTGTCACCGTTAAACCGGTACGTGAAATGGTTTGTATTTCATTGGTGTCATCGGTATCTCCATCATCGACAGCGAGTTGAAATCCATTGTCGCTTACCATGTTATCCACATCGGTTTCGGTAAGAACACTATCCTGAAAAGTTCCGCCATTTTTGTCGAGTGTCACCGTTAAACCGGTACGTGAAATGGTTTGTATTTCGTTGGTGTCGTCGGTATCGCCATCGTCGGTATCGAGTTGAAATCCGTTGTCGCTTACCATGTTATCCACATCGGTTTCGGTAAGAACACTATCCTGAAAAGTTCCGCCATTTTTGTCGAGTGTCACCGTTAACCCGGAGCGTGAAATGGTTTGTAATTCATTGGTATCGTCGGTGTCGCCGTCGTCAGCAGCGAGTTGAAAGCCGTTGTCGTTTACCATGTTGTCCACATCGGCTTCGGTAAGAACACTGTCCTGGAAAGTTCCGCCGTTTTTGTCGAGTGTCACCGTTAAACCGGTACGTGAAATGGTTTGTATTTCATTGGTTTTATCTCCATCCTGTTCGTTTGAAATGAATGGCAATGTCAGTGTATTTCCGTTACTGATTTGCAGGTATTTGTTGTTGTACAAAGTAAGGGTTTGGTTATCGCTGCCAGTGCCGTCTTGTAGTACTGATAAATCGACTGTTGACCCCAGGCTTATTGAAAGTTGTGTACCTGATAAACTTATGTCTTGTAATTCGTTGGTTGCACTGGTGTCGGATAAACCGATGGCGGATGAAAGGTCAACCGTACTTCCCCGGGAAATGGAAAGCTGACTTCCTGAAAGTGTTATGTCCTGTAATTCATTGGTTGAATCTGCATCTGCGTCATCCACCTTGTCATTATCGACGGAGCCGGCATGCAAAGCATACGGAACACTTAAAAGCTGGCTGGTTCCCATAATATTCCCATCGACCGAGATTTGAATAAAATAAGGTCCGTCGGCCCAGTCAATGGTTTGAAAACCGGTTGTATTTACCGAACCTATTTTGAGGTTGGTTAGTCCAAAATTATTTGTTGTGGTATTTTGTATCTCAGAGAAAACTTCTGTGCCTGAAACACTTCCCTGTAGAATTGCTATTCCAATGGAAACATCCTGGTTCACCAGAATATTGCCAGACGCATCGCGTAAAACAGCCTGGTAGTTAAAGCTTTGGGGTGTTTGTGCGTATGCAGTTATTCCAAGAAGTATGGAAAACAAAAAGGTTAGAATTCTTTTTTTCATTTTAATGTATTTAGAAAGTCGGTTTTATTTTTTTACAATTTTGAAAGTTTTCAGGTTCTGAGTTTTATTTGAAACCCTTAAAAAATAGGTTGACGGAGCAAAGCCGAACATGGGGATTTCAGCAACGTCAGAATCCATTTGTTTTGTAGATATTACTTTTCCATCCATCGAATAAAGTGTAAAACAGATTTTCATTCCGGCAGCATTTTTTATTTCCAGGTTCAGAAAATCAGCCACCGGGTTTGGATAAACCGAAATGGAAGCATTCAATTCCGGAATTTCTTCAATTGCCGTTACAACAAAACTGTGTTGGTGAAATCCCTGGGTAAGTTGAATATTTCCGTTTGAAATAGTTTCAATAACTGGTTCTCCCAGTGTCCAACTTATTTGTAAATTGTTGTTCTTATAATCATTCCCCGAAACAGAAATAATTTCCTGTGCAAAAGAATAGATTGGTGTTAATGTCAGAAATATGATTGTTAATATTTTATAATTTTTTCCCATTTTATAAGAATTATTCAATGTTGTCTTCTTCCTTAATTCCAATAAATTTTTTAATCTGAATTATTTCAGCTTTCAGCCTTTCATTATCCTGTATTAACTGGTTTAACTTATCTAATTTTTCAGATGAATCAGAAGTAGGTGCCATAAGATTGGTTTTAGGGCTAGTGTCACCGGTTTTTAAACTTCCATCCAGGTTTCTTGGTAAGGAAGGATCATAATAAGTTGCTTCATCTTCTTCATTTTTAGTTGCAGACAGCTCTGCACCTTTTAAAACAACACTGCCGGTACCACCTGTTGGGAAATACATGGCTTGCATATTAATATCTCCCATTTCTACCAATGACGATGTAAATACCCGGTCAGCCCATAAATTATACTGGTACGTTCCGGGTGAATTAACAGTGAAGCACCTTGAATAGGCAAACGGGCTGTACTGATCTGATGAATCGGCACAGCCTTTATCTGTGTCAATCATTAAATAATTAAAATAATTATCTCCGAAACTTACTGTCCCTGTAGCAATAGTACTTGGCACTACACTCATACGATAATAATCACAATTTATACTTTCCCAGTCAGCGTAACCGGTTGCCTGAACAATAATTGTCCCAGGTCCATTAACAATAAGGCTAACAGATTTTAGCAGGGTTGGATTATACGGATCTGTGGAAGTAACCTGCATCCGATAATCACCTCCGGAGTAACCTATAATAGGTTTTACATTTGATAATCCACTTCCGTCACCGTTCATTAATCCTCTGCCATCGACTCCAAAAACAACATTGCCATTGCTGTTTTTTATTTTCAAACTGCTGTTGTCATCACTGGTTGGTAAATTTAGAACAGTGCCCGATGAATTATTCATAGCCAGAGTTTCGTTACCAGCCAAATCTATTCTAATTATGTCTTCATCAGGATTTTTTTCCACCTGTATTTTAGTATCGTTGTCGGCATCGTGAAGAACATTTCTAAGTGTATCCAAATCAACAGAATGGACACCTGCAGAATCAGTAATTTCAAGTGTTGTTCCGTTTAGTGCAATTGCCGAGATTAATTCATTGGTATCGTCGGTGTCGCCGTCGTCAGCAGCGAGTTGAAAGCCGTTGTCGCTTACCATGTTGTCCACGTCGGTTTCAGTGAGAACGCTGTCCTGAAAAGTTCCGCCATTTTTGTCGAGTGTCACCGTTAAACCGGTACGTGAAATGGTTTGTATTTCATTGGTGTCATCGGTATCTCCATCATCGACAGCGAGTTGAAATCCGTTGTCGCTTACCATGTTGTCCACGTCGGTTTCAGTGAGCACACTGTCCTGAAAAGTTCCGCCATTTTTGTCGAGTGTCACCGTTAACCCGGAGCGTGAAATGGTTTGTAATTCATTGGTATCGTCGGTGTCGCCGTCGTCAGCAGCAAGTTGGTAGCCGTTGTTGCTTACCATGTTGTCCACGTCGTTTTCGGTAAGAACACTGTCCTGAAAAGTTCCGCCGTTTTTGTCGAGTGTCACGGTTAAACCGGTACGTGAAATGGTTTGTATTTCATTGGTTTTATCTCCATCCTGTTCGTTTGAAATGAATGGCAATGTCAGTGTATTTCCGTTACTGATTTGCAGGTATTTGTTGTTGTACAAAGTAAGGGTTTGGTTATCGCTGCCAGTGCCGTCTTGTAGAACTGATAAATCGACTGTTGACCCCAGGCTTATTGAAAGTTGTGTACCTGATAAACTTATGTCTTGTAATTCGTTGGTTGCACTGGTGTCGGATAAACCGATGGCGGATGAAAGGTCAACCGTACTTCCCCGGGAAATGGAAAGCTGACTTCCTGAAAGTGTTATGTCCTGTAATTCATTGGTTGAATCTGCATCTGCGTCATCCACCTTGTCATTATCGACGGAGCCGGCATGCAAAGCATACGGAACACTTAAAAGCTGGCTGGTTCCCATAATATTCCCATCGACCGAGATTTGAATAAAATAAGGTCCGTCGGCCCAGTCAATGGTTTGAAAACCGGTTGTATTAACAGAACCTATTTTGAGGTTGGTCAATCCAAAGCTATTTGTTGTGGTATTTTGTATTTCAGAGAAAACTTCTGTGCCTGAGACACTTCCCTGTAGAATTGCTAATCCAATGGAAACATCCTGGTTCGCCAGAATATTGCCAGACGCATCGCGTAAAACAGCCTGGTAGTTAAAACTTTGGGGAGTCTGTGCGAAAACCGTTATTCCAAGAAGTATGGAAAACAAAAAGGTTAGAATTCTTTTTTTCATTTTTAATGTATTTAGAAAGTCAGGTTTATTTTTTTACAATTTTGAAAGTCTTTAAGTTCTGAGTTTTATTTGAAACCCTTAAAAAATAGGTTGACGGAGCAAAGCCGAACATGGGAATTTCAGCAACGTCAGAATCCATTTGTTTTGTAGATATTACTTTTCCATCCATCGAATAAAGTGTAAAACAGATTTTCATTCCGGCAGCATTTTTTATTTCCAGGTTCAGGAAATCAGCCACCGGGTTTGGATAAACCGAAATGGAAGCATTCAATTCCGGAATTTCATCTATTGCTGTTACAACAAGACTGGTTTGGTGAAATCCCTGGGTAAGTTGAGTATTTCCATTCGAAAATGTTTCAATAACAGGTTCTCCCAGTGTCCAGCTTATTTGTAAATTGTTGTTTCTAAAATCATTTCCCGAAGTTGAAATAATTGTTTGCGCAAAAATTTGAATGTTACAGAATAAAAAACAAAAAATTATAAATAATGGCAATTTTATGTTCGTCATTTTGAATCTGAAATTTAGGTAAATTTAGATGATTTATAAATACAATATTCGTCATAAGGTTAAAATATTTTATGTAAAATTTTGATTTTCAGTTTTAAATTTTCACAAATGGAATAATTCTTAAAAGGTATATTTTATCAGTAAAGTTGCTGGAGATTTTATGGAACTTATTTTGTCAGGAATTCTTATTATGTTGAATTTAAATTTTATTGATTATAAAAATCGGTCATTTTTATATAACCAGATGATTTGGAAATGAGAAACCAGATTCAGAAAAACTTATTTCAATAAAATCTATCTTTACAAAAAAAAGAAATCCATGATCCGTTTTTTTGAAAATTATTCTTTAAAAACACACAATACTTTTAATATTGCCGCAAAAGCAAAATATTTTTTTGAGTTTACTGAAATTGAAGATGTAAAACAATTCGTTTCTTCCTCTAAAATGTGGAAGGAGGAAAAACTGATGATTATCGGGGAGGGGAGCAATGTACTTTTTCTGAACGATTTCGACGGATTGGTTATTCACCCGAATATTCCGGGAATTTACCCGATAAAAGAAGATCGCCAGTACGTTTGGATTGAAGTTGGCGCCGGAGAAATTTGGGACGAATTTGTAAAATATTGTGTCGACATGCAGTTGGGAGGTCTTGAAAATCTTTCCCTCATTCCCGGAACAGTTGGAGCAGCGCCGGTTCAGAATATTGGCGCTTACGGACAGGAAGCTGCCAACGTAATTGATAAAGTAAAAGGCTTTGATTTGGAAACCGGCGAAATGATGGAGTTTTCGAATACGGAGTGCCATTTTGGTTACCGCGACAGTATTTTTAAGCGACAATTTAAAAACCGGATAATTATTACTTCGGTGACTTTTAAGCTCGATAAATTTCCTGAATTCAGGCTCGATTACAGCAATCTCGAAGCCAAAGTGAGCGCCCGGGGTGAAATAAATCTCGAAAATATAATACGTGCCGTTGATGAAATTCGTTCAGCAAAATTACCAGATGTTAAAGAGTTGGGAAGCGCCGGAAGCTTTTTTAAAAATCCAGTGGTTGATGTAAAAACAGCAGAACAAATTGAGACCCAATTTGGTGAAATTCCGGGTTATCTGGCAGGTGAAGGAAAAGTCAAAATTGCAGCCGGGTGGTTGGTCGAAAATGCCGGTTGGAAAGGTTACCGCGAAGGCGATGCCGGGGTTCACGAAAAACAGGCGCTGGTTCTGGTAAATTATGACAAAGCAACCGGACAGGAAATATTTAATCTGGCTGAAAAAATCAGAAAATCGGTGCAACAAAAATTTGGAATTGAACTCGAATGCGAGGTTAACTGCATTTAATTATTCGAAAATCCGGTTGGAATCCAACGCAGCTCTGTATTTTGCTGCATTTCGGTTGTGTTCATTTAAAGTAACTGAAAAGTTATGATACCCCGAAAAATCTTCTCTTGCACACATATAAACATAATTGTGCCTTTCATAATTTAAAACGGCGTCAATGGTGGCCGTTTCAGGAAAATTAATTGGGCCGGGGGGCAACCCTGCATATTTGTACGTATTGTACGGCGACCCAATTTCGAGGTGCGAATTCAGGATCCGTTTTATGGAAAAATCACCAACTGCATATTTAACCGTTGGGTCGGCCTGTAATAATTGCCCACGTTTTAAACGGTTTATATACAAACCGGCAATGGTTTTTAATTCTTCTTTTTTTGCAGTTTCGGCCTGTACAATCGAAGCCAGCGTAATAACCTCAACGGGTGTTAACCCAAGCTGTTCAGCTTTTTTTTTCCTCTCGTCATTCCAAAACCTGTCGTATTCTGTTTTCATCCTGTTGGCAAATTCCTGCGCAGTTGTTGTCCAGTAAAATTCATAGGTGTTCGGAATAAACATGGCGCGAAAAGTTTCCGGGGTAAAACCGTATTCCTTTATTTTATTCTCGTCGTAAAACATGTTCAAAATTGAAAGTGAATCTGCCTCAATGTATTTACTTACTTTCCCGGCCAGCTCTTCTTTAAACCTGACATTGTTGAATGTTACATCAACCGGTTGCTGCAAACCACCGCGTAACATATTTACAATCTGGTTTGTATTCATTCCTTTTTGAAAAAGATACCGGCCCGGTTTTACTGCCGATGGGTAACTTTTCTTTTTGGCCACCCATTTAAACGCTTTGTAATTGATAAGAACATCGTTGGCGATTAAACTGTCGGTAACCTGTTCAAAAGTTGCGTTTTCCTGAATCAGCAAAACATAATCGTTTTTTACATTTTTCTGAAAAACATATTGGTACAATTGGTAAGCCCGCACGCCAACCACTATAAAAGCCAATGAAAAAAAGATGATTATAAATTTCCCGATTTTAGGAAACAACATGATTTTGCTTTTCTGATCGATGCCCATTTTTATTGGTTTATCTTAAAAACTGAATTTCAAAAATAAGATATTTTTAGAAACCCGCCGAAATGAGCATCTGTTTTTGTATTATATTAAAGTTTCCAAACAAAATCAACCATTTAATCGGTTGTTTCTTTCGGTTCAAAATGTTTAAATTCGCGCAGAATATTTTGAATTTAAATCATTAATAATTATGCAACAGGTAAAACTTGCAGAAGACATTTATTTTTTAGGATTTAACGACCGTCGTACCCATCTTTTTGAAAATATCTGGCCTATTCCGCACGGGATTTCATATAATTCATATCTGATTGTTGATGAAAAAATAGCGCTTATCGACACGGTGGAGCGGGCTTTCATCGATGAATATTTAGATAATATTGAAGACATAATCGGGGACAGAACGATTGACTATTTGGTAATTAATCATATGGAACCCGATCATTCCGGAGCTTTAAAAGCGATTGTACAGAAATATCCGAACATTACGCTGGTGGGCAATAAGAAGACTTTTGGTTTTGTGGAAAGTTTTTACATGACACCCAAAAATGTTTACGAAGTTTACGACAACCATGTGCTTGAACTGGGAAAACACCGGCTTCAGTTTCAAATGATTCCGATGGTTCACTGGCCTGAAACAATGGTAACTTACGAAGAAACCACAAAAATTGTTTTTGCCGGCGATGCATTTGGAAGTTACGGAACCCTCGACGGTGGCGTTTTCGACGATGAAATCAATCTCGAATTTTATGAAATTGAAGTGATGCGTTATTTTACCAACATTGTTGGGAAATATTGTCCGCACACACAGCGGGCCATTAAAAAACTGGCCACGCTCGATATAAAAATGATTGCTGCCACACACGGACCAATTTGGCGGAGCGACCTTAACTGGGTACTTACCCGTTACAACAAATGGAGTTCGTACGATTTGGAAACAGGAGTTATTATTGTTTATGGTTCGATGTACGGAAACACGCAAAAAATGGCAGAAATTATTGCACGCCGTTTATCGGAACGCGGCATTAAAAATATTCGTGTTTACGATGCATCAAAAACCCACTCTTCGTACATTATCAACGACATTTTTAAATACAAGGGATTTATTGTTGGAAGTCCAGCATACAACAATGCACTTTTTCCGAATGTTGAAATTTTACTTTCTACCATCGAACATATGGCGCCCAAAAACCATTACCTCGGTATTTTTGGTAACTATTCATGGAACGGCGGCGGTGTGAAAAACCTTAAAACTTTTGCTGAAAACATTAAATGGGAGTTGGTATACGACCCGATTGAAGAAAAAGGGGCGCTCAAACAAAACAACAAGGAAGAGCTGCTAGAACTTGCCGATGCAATGGCTGACAAACTTTTGGCTGAATAGAAATTTTAGAAATATTAAAGCAACTGCTTCGAAGTGGAGCAGTTTTTTTTAAGAAATAAATAAATTAAGATTAGTATATCCTTTAATTTTTATTATCTTTAATTGGAAATTTGATTGTCAAACAACCTTTTAAAGATAATTATGAAACTTTTTACCAAAAAATTACTGGAACTTTGTTGTAAAATTCCCCCCAAGGTTCGCCCAATACATTTTTTATTGATCAGTGTATTTTTCCTTTGTTCTAATGTTGGAAAAGCACAAAGTAATCCAAACGAAGCTGAATGGAACGGAAGTGGTTATTCGCTTAAAAAGGTAGTAAGTAACACAACCATTCCCAGCGGTGTAAATTTTAGTTATACAATTTTGTTTTCTGCCCCTGCGGGAGCTACAAACATTACAATTGCCGATGAAATACCAACCACTTTAGTAGTTGTTAATGTTCCAACGCCTGCATTAGTAAATGGCGTTACACCAACGGTTTCAATTACTGGTACTCCGGGCGTAAACCAGGTGGTTACCTACAATTTAAGTTCGTTGCCCCCGGGCAGCGCTTCTTCAGGTTCGTTTACCATTGTTGTAAAATTTCCCGAAGGAACAACATGCAACGGTACTGCAGCACGAAACAGAGCTAAAATACTTGTCAACGACTGGCAATACACACCTTTTGTAAGTACAACTGCAACTGCTGCTGATCCCTGGAAGGTTGTAAAATCGATTTTATCAGGACCTGTAGTAAATCCATCGGGTGGAAGTTGCGGATATCTTATGGAACCAGGAGACACAGTAACTTACCGGCTGGCAGTATTAAAAAACAGCCCTTATTATGGAAATGTTACAGGCCAGCAAAATATGACAAGTGCAGTAGTATCCGATATTTTGCCTCCCGGGGCAATTATGCTGAGCAGTACTTGTGGAATTCCTGCAAATTCAACAGGTACAATAACATGGCAACCAAATTCAGGAACTTTGGATGCGGCAAATCCATGGGCTTATTATTATTGCGATATTACTGTTTATTACCCGGCCGCATCGTTTCCAAGCGGAACCATCAACAACCAAATTACTTTAACTGGTACTATGTGCGGACAGCAGGTCACACATACAAGTAATCAGACTTGTATTGAACTTGGGCAGGTTGTGGCAAATCCAAGCGGATATTTTCAGAAATATATTTCATTAACCAACCGGGTGCCCGGATGTACCGGAATTTATACTATAGTTTTTTGTAACAACGGAAATGTTCCTTTGAGTGCATTTAACATCGACGATAATATTCCTTCCGGTGTTTCTGTCGATCAGGTGGCTGTTTACGGTGGAAATGCTACAACAACAATGAATATTACGGCGAATTCAGGAGCAAACACAATTGCATCAGGAATAAATTCGAGCTATTTCAATTCAGGAGCATTAAGTTATTCAGTGAACGATTTGCAGTTGCAAATGACGGGGTCACTTCCGGTTGGAGCTTGTATTTATTTGTATGTTTATTTTACAGTTGAACCTAATCCTACAGGAACAATTGTAACCAACTGTGCAACTTTTAACGGATTGGCCAATTCATTGTCACTGCCACAGGCATGTGTTTCTTTTACTGTTGAAGCCGGTGAACCCGATCCTTGTATTCTGAAAGAAATCTGTTCGCCGCAAACCGATTATGAACCCGGAGATATTATTCGTTTTAGATTAAGGGTGCAAAATATTGGAAGCGCGGATATTCAGGGAGCAAATATTATGGATAACCTGAACAGCAATTTCATTTATGTTGGAAACGAATCGTATTACATTGCAAATACATACAATCCTGCATGTTCCACCGGAAGTGGAATCCCTTCAGGAACTACTGCCTGGACAGGTGTTGTTCCGAATCATACAGGAAACAATCTCGATTGGTCGCTGCCTGATATTCCATCCGACTGCCAGTCGTTTTATGTAGCTTATTGCGGTTATTACGGAACATGGGGATTGCCTTATTATTTTATTGAATTCGACGTGATGGTCGACAGTATGGCTCTGCCCGGAGTTACACCAAACAATTACGATATTTACAACGGTAACCTTGTTTCTACCGAAACATCAAATACCGTCAATGTATTGGTAGTGGCCAGTTTTGGACAGGAAGTAACAAAAGAAATAAGTACCGATAACGGGGCAAATTATAGTTCTTCAGGAACAACAAGCCCGGGAGGAACTGTTCGTTATCGACTGAACTACAAAAATACTTCGAATGTTCCGGTTTCTTCAGTTAATCTGGTTGATTTGCTTCCGCGGAATGATGGAACAAACGATTGGTTAATATTAAATCGTTCGGTTCCAAGAGGAAGTCAGTTTGATGTAGCCTACAACAGCAATCATTCAACTTCATTAATGCCGGTTGGTGTTGCACCAACGCCTGCACTGACTTACACACCCGGATTAAATGTTTGTTTACCTGCTTTTGGTATTAGTTTGGGGTGTACTCCAGGTTCATGGGGAGCCTCACCCGATCAGAATATCAGAATGAATTACGGTAGTTTTAGTTTGGCGCCCAACGTTACCTTAAAAGAAGATTTTGATGTTTTGGTGTCAGCCAATGCCCTAAATCAGCAAACGGCTTGTAATGACTTTGCCGCAATTTCAACAGCAAATTTTCTGCTTAACGGCGTTTCTCAGTCGGTTGCATTAACACCTATTGCTGCTCCACCGGTTTGTGTTACAATCGATTCAACGATGACACATTGTTGCGACAGTGTAATTATTGAACGTGTACCAGGAGCTGATGGTGTTATTGGCTGTTGCGCCCGGGTTGCCACAAAATGTGATGTTGATTCTGTGGTTGTAAATCTTGGAAACGGTACGATTTCAGCTGTAAACTGGAGTTGTGGAAATTTACCCTCCGGTTTTATCGGGCAAAGTTCTTATACTTTTGTTTCGAATGGCTGTACCCTTGATATGACAACATGTATTGAACCGGATCAATCAGGAGTCACTACAGCAATGTTTACCATTTATTTCAGCAACGGTGAAATATGCGAAAAAACCATTGACCTTGAATGTGTTTCAGATATTAGTTGTTGCGACAGTATTGAAATCAGACAAGTTACGGATGCCGCCGGAACTCCGGAATGTTGCGCCGAAATTATTACAAAATGTGAAGTTGATTCTATTCAGGTTTCGGTAACAAACGGTACTTTTAGCTCTAACAGTTGGAATTGCTCTTCTCCGATTCCTTCTGCAGCAGTAGGTCAAAGCAGTTTTACCTTTGTTTCTACAGGTTGTATAATCGATATGATAAATTGTATCAGCGCCGATCAGTCGGGTGTGGTAACCATAAATTACCTCATTTTCTTTGCAAACGGTGAAAAATGCGAGAAAGTAATTGAATTCCAGTGCAAAGCGGAAGATATTCATTGTTGCGACAGTGTTGAAATCAGACAAGTTACGGATGCCGCAGGAACTCCGGAATGTTGCGCCGAAATTATTACAAAATGTGAAGTTGATTCTATCCAGGTTTCGGTAACAAACGGTACTTTCAGCTCTAACAGCTGGAATTGCTCTTCTCCGATTCCTTCAGCAGCAGTAGGTCAAAGCAGTTTCACCTTTGTTTCAGCAGGTTGTGCAGTCGATATGGTAAATTGTATCAGCGCCGATCAGTCGGGTGTAGTAACCATAAATTACCTCATTTTCTTTGCAAACGGTGAAAAATGCGAGAAAGTAATTGAATTTGAATGTAAAAAGGAAGAGTCGCCGTGTTGTCCGATCATCGATTTCAAATTGAAACAAAAATGGCCGCACTTCTTTACACAGGTTGGAACATTTTCAATACTTAATCCAGATCCTACCTCACCGATTTGTTCAGTTTCAATAAGTGCTTCGCCTGCCGGAACATTTACCACCGGAACTTTGATTGTCGACGGTGTTGCTTCTAGTCAGAGTTGGAATTCAAGCTCAATTCCTGCTTCTGGAAATCTTTCTCCGGCAGCGGTTAATTCTTTGACCTTTAGCTTGGTAAGTTCAAATTATAAAGGAATTGTTACTGTTTGTATTAAAAAATGCGACGGTACAGAATGTTGTTACGATTTTAAATGGAACAGCAAACCTTACATCGATGTAGATATTTCGTTGGGTGAAGTAAGCTTGCCTTCAAAATTATTTGCGGTAAGTATAAATCCAAATGTTTCAACCGACATTGACGGAAAAGTTAAGTATGTTTCCTTCGGAATGAGTGATGAACAGGAAGTTACTTCTGAGAGTGCTGAATTCTTTGCGGTTTCGGCCACTGCCCATGAAGGCGATGAATATCCTGAAAATCTGACACCTCCGGCTGCTGCCTACATGAGCAAATCGAATGTATTTTTTGAATTGCCGATACCAAAATCAGCAGGCGAAGATCTTGGCGCTTTTAACCTGGTCTTCAGTAAAATGCTGCCAAAATTGGGCTGTGCTCTTTTTGATGAAGAAGGTAATGTAATTTTTGCCGGCGAAATCAACGTTTCGATGTCGGACACGTTAAAAACTTCGGTGTTCAGTCCCGGCGAAATCAATGCAAATATGTTTGAATTTCTGAATGTATTTCCCAATCCAAGCGATGGAAATTTCACGGTAAAATATGCAGTTGGTACAGAAAGGGATGTCGAAATCAGGATTATCAATCCTTTGGGACAAGTGGTGAAAATTCTTGACAAAAAGAATAATTTGCCCGGCATTCATTCCGTTCAAATCGAAAATGCAGCTTTTTCAGACGGATTGTACAGGGTTGTTTTAATATCCGATGAAAAGGTACAGAGCAAATCAATAGTTTTGAATCGTTAGTTGGAAAGTGAAACAGGAAGGCCGGTAAGTTTTTCTTGCCGGCTTTTTTGTTTTTAACCGTTTTGGATAATTCAGTTTTTTCAATTTTTATAACTTTAGGCTTTCAAATTAAAAAATAACCAATGAGCCTTTCAAGAAGAAATTTTATTGCCACAGCAGCAGGAACAGCAGCATTGGCAAGTATTCCGGCTATTGTTTCGAAAGCAATGCCCGGCACAAGTGAAAAAGCAAAAAAATATTCCCTGATTGAAAAGGGAAATGTCGTTTTATTTCAGGGTGATTCAATTACCGATGCAGGCAGGGAAAAGGAAAAGGAACTTCCGAACAGTGCCTGGTCGTTTGGATTGGGGTATGCTTTTTTGGCAGCTTCGGCGCTTTTGAATGAATTACCGGAAAAAAATCTGACCATTTATAACCGCGGTATTAGCGGAAACAAAGTTTTCCAGTTGGCCGATCGCTGGCAAAAAGATTGTATCGATCTTAAACCGAATGTGTTAAGTATTCTTATCGGTGTTAACGATTACTGGCACACACGCAACGGAAATTACGACGGAACCGTTGAGGTTTACGAAAAAGATTACCGCGCTTTGCTGAAACGCACAAAAGAAGCTTTCCCGGGAATCAAACTCGTACTTTGTGAGCCTTTTTATGTTCTGGAGACTTCGGCAGTTGACAAAACCTGGATAGAACCGATGAAACAATACCAGGCTTCGGCGAAAAAAATAGCCGGCGAATTTGATACAATCTGGGTACCTTTTCAAAATGTTTTTGATGAAGCCATAAAACACGCTCCGGCTACTTACTGGACCGGTGACGGGGTTCATCCAGCAATGCCCGGCGCACAATTAATGGCAGAAGCCTGGCTGCGTGCAGTGGAATAGTCTTCTTCAGTTGAAATGAAAAAAGGATGTCATCTTTTCAAAAAATGACATCCTTTTTTTGAACATTTTTTATTGATTCAGATACTCATTCAGGTTAACCACTTTTGCATAACTTTTTAATGTTGCAAGGGTAGAGTAGTGAACATCAGCAGCTTTAACAGTTACCGACCCAAAAGTTAAATCGCGTGTTGCACAGGCGTTTTCAACCACAGTGCAATTGTACCCGAAATCGTGTGCAGCCCTTGTCGCTCCTTCGAGACACATGTGTGTCTGCATTCCGCACAAAACAATATTTTTGATGTGATTTGAGTCGAGGTATTCTTTTAATCCGGTATTTAAAAATGCATTTACATCTTTTTTTGTGAATATTTTCTCACCCTCCACAGGAGTAACTCTTTCGTTGATATTTCCTCCCGGCTCGAACTGGTGTTTTATATGAACAACCAAGCCTTTGTCTTTTCTGAAATAATCGAGGAGTAATTTTGCATTGTCGGCGGCTTTTTCAGGTTCAACCAAGGCAGAAGCACCCCCGGGAAAGTAGAAATCCTGAATGTCGATTATTAATAAGGCTGTTGAATCGAATGATTGCGCTTTAGAAAATATTCCCGCAAAAATCAGAATAAAAAGAAATGCAATTTTTTTCATAACCGTAATTTTGATGGTGCAAATTAATCATTCCAAAATGATTTTTATAAAAAATGCCCTGCAATAAAATCGCAGAGCATTTTTGAAATATTAATAACGAAGGTTTAAGCGAGCAATTCTTTCACCTGGCTGTAAACATTTTCGCCGTTAAAACCAAGTTTTTCATCGAGAACTTTGTACGGAGCTGAATATCCAAAAGAATCGAGTCCCCAGATTTTTCCATTTTCACCAACCAGTCCGGCTAATGTAACGGGCAACCCGGCAGTCATACCAAAACGTGGAATTCCAACGGGAAGGACACTTTCCTGGTATTCTTTGGGTTGATTTCTGAATAATCCTTCTGAAGGCGCAGAAACAACCTGAACTTTTAAACCGTCTTTTTCAGCCAAAAGTTTTGCACCATCAACCAAAGTCGATACTTCAGAGCCACTTGCAACCAAAACTACGTCGGGCGTTCCTTCCGCTTTTTGAACAATGTAGGCACCTTTTTCAGTCTGAAGCGCCGATTCGTATGCATTTCCAGCTACTGGCAAATTGGTAATATTCTGACGCGAAAGTATCAAAGCTGTTGGCGTTGATATATTTTCGAGCGCCAGTTTCCAGGCCACTGTAGTTTCATTGGCATCGGCAGGGCGTAAAACCAATGTGCTGTTTTGTCCGTGATGATTTTTTAATTTTTCCATCAACCGGATTTGTGCTTCCTGTTCCACTGGCTGGTGTGTCGGGCCATCTTCTCCAACACGGAAAGCATCGTGTGTCCAAACGTATTTTACCGGAAGTCCCATTAATGCTGCCAAACGTACCGCTGGTTTCATATAATCGGAGAAAACAAAGAAAGTTCCGCAAACCGGAATAACTCCACCGTGCAAGGCTAATCCGTTGGCAATACAAGCCATGGTTAATTCGCTGACTCCGGCTTGTAAAAAAGCACCACTGAAATCACCTTTTTTAAATGCTTTTGTTTTTTTCAGGAATCCGTCGGTTTTGTCTGAATTGGAAAGGTCGGCCGACGAAACAATCATATTTTCAACTTTACCTGCAAATGCAGCAAGCACAGTGCTTGAAGCGGCGCGTGTAGCCTGATTTTCTTTTTGAACAACCGACGCAAAATCAAATTCAGGAGCATCTTTTGAAAAGAATTTTTTCAGTTTTGTTGCCAGCTCCGGATTTGCTGCTTCCCATTTTGACTGTTCCGCTTTTTTATCTGCAGCCGCTGCAATTAAATTTGCTTTTCTTTTTTCATAAAGTGCTTTAACATCATCAAAAATCACAAACGGATTTTCAGGGTTACCGCCCAGATTTTCGATCGATTTTGCAAACGAAGCGCCGGCTTCTCCCAGCGGCATTCCATGGGTGGCGCATTTCCGTTCGTAACTTTCACCTGCGTCGGTAACAGCACCTTTTCCCATAATTGTTTTTCCGATAATCAGGGATGGTTTTTCTGTTTCGGCATTTGCTTTTTTTAGGGCTTCCCTAATCTGAGCGGGATTGTTTCCTTCAATGGTAGTCACTGTCCAGCCCCACGATTCATATTTTTTTGCTGTATCTTCAATAGTAACTTCGTCGGTTGTGGTTGAAAGCTGAATATCGTTCGAATCGTAGAACATAATCAGATTGCTTAATCCCAAAAGTCCTGCAATCCGGCCGGCTCCCTGCGAAACTTCTTCCTGCACTCCGCCGTCGGAAATAAATGCGTAGGTTTTGTGGCTCATCCATTCACCAAAACGTTGTACAAGAAAACGTTCGGCAATAGCAGCGCCAACTGCCATTGTGTGCCCCTGACCCAGTGGGCCCGAGGTATTCTCAACGCCTCTTAAAACATCCACTTCCGGGTGACCGGGAGTAATACTTCCCCATTGGCGAAAATTTTTAACATCTTCCATGCTGTAAAATCCGGCCAGCGATAAAACGCCGTACAACATGGGTGACATGTGCCCGGGATCAAGGAAAAAACGATCGCGGTTTATCCATGTCATTTCCGATGGATCGTAATTTAAAAATTCAGTGTAGAGAATATTTACAAAATCTGCACCTCCCATAGCTCCACCCGGGTGGCCCGACTTTGCTTTTTCTACCATCGCAGCAGCTAAAATTCGGATGTTGTCAGCTGCCTTTGTCTCAATGCTTTTCGTCATGATTGTACTTTTAGTTCAATTATTTAAAGGAAGTTCAGGATGAGGCAAAAATAATAAAAAAGAGGAACTCACCCGAATTCCTCTTTGTATTTCATTTCATTTTTAATCCTGAATTAATCGAACCATCAACACGCCTTCAATCAATTGAAGTTTTTGTTTTACCGATTCGTCCACGTTTTTCTGCGCAACATCAATAATGTTATAGGCAATATCATCGTGTTTTTTGTTCAGCATATTGTCGATGTTTATTCCTTCTGAAGCCAAAACACTTGAAATTTGGCTAACCATGTTTGGAATATTTTTATTTGCAATAATTATTCTGGCTTCGTTTCCGTTTCGGTCCATTGCAGCTTCGGGAAAATTCACTGAATTTTTAATGTTTCCGTTTTCCAGAAAATCTTTTACCTGGTCAACCGCCATAATTGCGCAGTTGGTTTCCGATTCTTTTGTTGAAGCTCCGAGGTGAGGAATTGAAATAACCTTTTCTAATTGTAGCATTTCTTCGTCGGGGAAATCGGTAACGTAACGTTCTACTTTTCCTGAAGCAATTGCAGCCTTTAAACTTTCGGTATCAACCAATCCGCCACGGGCAAAATTCAGAAGGCGAACACCGTCTTTCATCATTTTAAATTTTTCCGCATTTATGTACCCTTTTGTTTCGGGGGTAAGCGGAACATTTATGGTAACATAATCGGCCTGTGCCAGAAGCGGCTGGATTCCTTCCACCCAGGTAACTTCGCGACTTAATTTTAAGGCATGTTTTACCGACATGTACGGATCGTATCCCACTACATTCATGCGAAGTGCAGAAGCAGCGTTGGCAACTAAAACTCCAATTGCTCCCAATCCGATTACTGCAAGTGTTTTTCCTTTTATCTCCTGTCCGGCAAAGTTATTTTTACCTTTTTCAATTAAAGCAGGAACTTCGCTGCCTTTTCCGATTAACGTTTTTGCCCAAACCACCGAGTCGACAATATCGCGCGATGCCAGCAACATTCCGGCAATTACCAGTTCTTTAACCGCATTTGCATTTGCCCCGGGAGTATTAAAAACCACAATACCTTTTTCAGTGCATTTTTCAATCGGGATGTTGTTAACTCCGGCGCCGGCACGTGCAATGGCCTTTAATGATGCAGGTAAAACCGTTTCGTGCATGTTAAAGCTGCGAAGCACAACTGCATCAGGATTTGGTAATTCACTGGCAATTTCATATTTACTCAAAGGGAAAAGCTGAAGCCCTTCTGGATCGATTTTATTTAACGTTTGTATCTTGAACATTTGACTAATAAATTAATAGGTTTTTTAATCCTGTAACTGAATTGTGACAAATATCAGTAAATTATTGAAAAACCCGAACCTAAAACGGCCCTAAATTTTCAAAATGAAATTAACATTAACCATTTTCAATAGAAATATTGCCTTTTATTGTGTGGAATAAAGAATCTGCATTTTATCCAGTCCTCTGATTTTTTGTTGCCTTCTAAAACTATTTATAGAGAAATACTACTTAAAAATTAAGCAGTTTTTTCCCTGAAACCCTTTCAAGTTCGAGTAAAGCAGCAGTGTATTCAAATAATGTTTCATAATAACCTTCCTGTATTTGGTTGTATGTACGCTGTGCTTCGATTACTTCAATAAGACTGTTTTCACCCCGGTGGTACGAGTAAATCCGGCCTTCTGGTATTTGTTTTACATCATTGGTTAATCCGTCGGTATAATGCATTATTTTTTCTTTTTGCGAAATAAAATTGTTGTATGCCTGTGTTACTTCCGATGAAATGGTCAGTTCTACTTCCTGCAATGAAATTTTGTTCTTTTCGATGTTGTATATGGCCGCTTCGGATTTCTTTTCCCATCATATAATAAATAGCTGGAAGTGAAAATAAAGTTATTTCCGTACCAATGGCGAGCAGACATTGAACATCGCTGCCAATGCTGGTTGAAAATTACGCGGGGACTAATCCTGGAATGGCAACTGTTGATGCCGTAATAATTTGGCGGAACCGGTGTACAGAACCTTAATAACAGTATCTTTCAGGTTGTGCCCTTGGCGAAGGATTTTGATGTACATTACATAAGTACACCGTTCATGGTAAATACACCAAACAAAGCAATAAATTCAACGGCTGGTGAAACATTAAAAGTCATTGCTGAAATATTGAGCGCCACCATTCATCCGAATACTGTAGTTTCAAAAGGGGGAGGTAATATAAGCTTCGTTCACTGCACATATACGCACAGTGGCTGTTATTATAAGATATTGATTGATAGTTTATTCAATGAATTTTGAGATGTTTAGTTTGTTTTTTACCCGAGAACTTTGGGAGATAATCAGTGTGTCTCCGGTTACTTTTATAGTTTTTCACTGAATGGTTGAATCTTCGCCGTTCCTTCTCTTTGCATGATACAATAATTGAAGACACAATACACATCCATAGAAGGATATGGTCCTGTAGGAAAAGGTTGCGTTCGGATACAAAAAAAAACCTGCTCACTTTGAACAGGTTTTCAATGTTTTATGTTGTCCGGGTTTATTCGTCTAATGAAATAGCTTCCACCGGGCAAACTTCCGCGCATGAACCGCAGTCAGTACAAAGTTCAGGATCAATTGAATAAATATCACCTTCAGAGATTGCATCAACCGGGCATTCGTCAATACACGTTCCACATGCAATACATTCATCAGAAATTTTGTATGCCATAATAATGAATTTTTTTAATTAAACTTGAACGTTTCGACAAATGTACAAAGTTTGATAAAAAAACAAAGTGCCCAAACGATTAATTTATATTTTATTCCATTTCTGTCCAGTAAAAATCTGATTTACAGAATTTTGTGACGTTTGGATTGTTTAATATAGAATTAATCTCATTTTATCAATTTTTATAAATAACTTTTATTGACTATGAATTTTTAATGGTTGCCTGAATATAATCCGGTACTGCAACTGCTTACAGAATTATCGGTTTGGGGATGAAAAGCATTAAGCGCTCAAAGGTTTCTTCTTCAAAAATAATCAATCAGAAGTTTTAAAAATCGATGTTTGATTTTGCAGCAGGAGTAATAATTGCAGCCATTTTGGGCTTGTTGTTGAACCTAGCCATTGAAATGTCGGAAAACAGAGGTAGAATTCTTTAAATTTCCGCCATTTTTGGTTTTCTGGCTGATGCGGCTTTTCGTTAATTCAGCCTTCGAATTTATTGTGCTGTTTTACTTGCAACTTCCTGTTTATAATATTTGCAAACACTTGTTAAACCGCATTTTTCGCATTTGGGTTTCCGGGCAATACATGTGTAACGCCCGTGCAAAATCAGCCAGTGGTGTGCTTTGGGAACCAAATCATCAGGAATATATTCCATGAGTTGCATTTCGGTGGCCAGCGGGTTTTTTGCTTTTGTACTTAAACCAATGCGCGCAGCTACCCTGAAAACGTGTGTATCCACGGCTAACGCCGGTTTGTTGTAAACCACCGAGGCAATAACATTTGCTGTTTTTCGGCCAACCCCCGGGAGTTTTTGCAGTTCGTTAACATCGTCGGGGACTTCGCCGTTAAAAAGTTCGATTAGTTTTTGTGCCATCCCCACCAAATGTTTGGCTTTGTTGTTGGGATACGAACAACTTTTTATATAATCGAAAACTTCAGCAGGGTCGGCTTCGGCCATTTTTTGCGGGTTTGGAAATCTTTTCAGAAGTTCGGGGGTAATCTGATTCACGCGTTTGTCGGTACATTGCGCCGATAAAATTACTGCCACAATTAAATCAAACGGATTTTTGTATTCCAGTTCGGTTTCGGCAATTGGCATCGCCTCTTCAAAATATTTTATTACCGTTTCAAACAATTCCTTTTTTCGCATTTCTCAACTTTTTTTTCAAAAATAACAGAATTTTTTTCATTCAAAAGTGTAACAAATCAACAATAAGGCAGTCTTATTTTACGAAATAGTAACTACAATCCGTTTTCTTCCCCAATAAAGGAAATGGTTTTAAGTTAGCAAATTAAACAGACGTAAAAAAGCCGGTGTTGACCGGCTTTTTTTTTATCTCCTCCCTTGTTTTTATAAATACACGTTCCAAGTTCAATTCATTTTCTATTTTTACCGAAATTTTCAGGAATGAGACCATATTTACAGGCAGAAAATCTTTCGAAACGCTGGGGCGAGTTAATGTTGTTCGAGAACATTTCGTTTACTGTTTTTGAAGGACAAAAAGTGGCACTGATTGCCAGAAACGGAACCGGAAAATCGACACTACTCGACCTTCTTGCCGGAAAAGACTCCCCCGATTCCGGAACAATTACACTGACCAACGACGTTGTAATTGGTTATTTTGAACAAATACCAAAACTTCATCCCGGAAATACGGTTCTGGAAGAGATTTTCGAATCGGACAATGAAAAATTAAAAATGGTAAAGGCTTTCGAATTGGCGGTTTCAAAAAATAATCAGAAAGAAATTGCAGAAATCTCTGCGAAAATGGACGAGTTGAATGCCTGGGATTTTGAGGTTGAAATCAAACAGATTCTTTCAGAATTAAAAATTGACCGGTTTGAACAAAAGGTAAATGAACTTTCGGGAGGACAGCAAAAAAGGCTGGCGCTGGCAAAAGTACTGATTAACCGGCCCGACTTGCTTATTCTCGATGAACCCACCAATCACCTCGACTTGGAAATGATTGAATGGCTGGAAGCTTACCTCGAAAAAACAAAATCGACACTTTTAATGGTTACACACGACCGTTATTTTCTCGACCGTGTTTGTAACGAAATCATTGAAATGGAAGATAACCAGATTTACCGCTATCTGGGCAACTATTCCTATTACATTCAAAAAAGGGACGAACGAATTGAAATGCAGCAGGCCACGGTTTCGAAAGCAAAAAATCTGATGCGCACAGAAATTGAATGGATGCGCCGGATGCCGCAGGCCCGCAGCCACAAGGCCAAATACCGGATTGATGCATTTTACGATTTAAAAGACAAAGCGTCACAAAAAATTAACAACGAAAGTATTAAGCTGAATGTAAAATCGTCGCGGCTGGGGAAAAAAATTGTGGAAATGGAAAATGTTTCAAAAGCATTCCCTGGAATACAGTTGGTCGACAATTTCAGTTATAAATTCTCGCGTTTCGAAAAAGTGGGGATTGTTGGCAACAACGGAACCGGAAAATCTACTTTTCTCAACCTGATTACACAGACACTTCAACCTGATTCAGGAATTATCGAAATCGGACAAACCATAAAATTCGGGTATTACCGGCAGGAAGGAATTCAGTTCGACCCAAAAGAACGGGTTATCGACGCGGTAAACAAAATTGCCGAATACATTAATTTTGAAGACGGCACTAAAATGAGTGCAACTCAAATGTTAACCACATTTCTTTTCCCTCCCGATACGCAATACAATTATATTGAAAGACTCAGCGGTGGCGAACAACGACGGTTGTATTTGTGTACTGTTTTAATGCAAAATCCAAATTTTCTTATCCTCGACGAGCCAACCAATGATTTGGATATCATGACTTTGAATGTTCTGGAAGATTATCTTCAGTCGTTCGATGGTTGTGTAATTGTAGTTTCGCACGACCGCTTTTTTATGGATAAAATTGTCGACCATCTTTTTGTTTTTGAAGGCTATGGAAAAATCACCGATTTTCCCGGGAATTACACCATTTTCAGAAATAAGGTTGAAGAGGAAAAAGAAATTGCAGATGCAAAAAAACGCGAAACGGTAAAAGCGGAACCAAAAGTTCAGGAAAAGGATAAAAGCCAGATTCGCAAAAAACTGTCGTTTAACAAAAAACGGGAATTTGAACAACTTGGCACAGAAATACCTGCGCTGGAAGAACAAAAGTTAAAAATGGAGGAAGAATTAAATTCAGGGGAACTTTCTCATGAAGAACTAATTGAGAAATCGCACCGGCTGGTTGAAATAAAAAAACAACTCGACGAAAAAGAACTTCGCTGGCTGGAGTTAAGTGAATTGGAATAAATACTGGTTTTAAATGTCTTCGAAATCGACGTTTGTATAGTCTTTTACAGGTTCATCCTCACCAACAAGTTCCTCTTCCATTTCTTCGGGTTCGGGCTGAAACTCAGTCTGATTTTTGTTGATGTACGAAATCACTTCATTCAGGCTATCGGCAAATTTCTCAAAATCTTCCTTGTACAAAAATATTTTGTGCTTTTCGTATTGAAAATCACCCTGGTCGGAGAATCTCTTTTTGCTTTCAGTGATAGTAATGTAATACTCTTCATTTCGCGTACTTTTCACATCGAAAAAATAGGTTCTTTTTCCAGCCCGAATTACTTTTGAATGAATTTCCTTTTTAAACCGGCCACCAGATTTTCTCATTCCGTCCTTATAGTCAACGCTTTCCATTCTTCGTAGTTTTCGATTTTTTTTCCAGTTAGCTATTCAAAAATAGAAAAATAATTTATAAGTTCTTCACATCTGCCTTTCCATGAAAGAGTTAAGCGAAATAAAGGTGCAATTTAAATTCATTCTAACAAAGGACAAAAAAAAAGAGGCTTTCTCTGGCCCCTTTTCATTTTGATATTTAACTACTTAACTCTTCTAACTGTAAATTACTTTTTTAGCCGACAACAATGTGTTGTGCAGCAATGAAACGCGTGTCATCGGGCCAACCCCTCCCGGAACAGGGGTGATAAACGAACATTTGTCAGCCACTTCTTCATACAAAACATCGCCTTTTAATTTGAATCCCGATTTGGTTTCCGATGAAGGTACCCGTGTTGTCCCAACATCGATTACTACTGCACCTTCTTTAACCATATTTCCTTTAACAAATTCGGGGACGCCAATGGCTGCAATCAGAATATCGGCATTACGGCAAACTTCCTCCAGATTTTTGGTGCGGCTGTGGGCAACAGTTACCGTGGCATTAATTGCTTTTTGCGACATTAAAACGCTCATCGGGCGGCCAACAATGTTGCTGCGGCCAAGTACCACACAATTTTTGCCGCTGGTTTCAATGTTGTAACGTTTCAACAATTCAACAATACCAAAAGGAGTGGCCGAAACAAACGACGGCAAACCAATTACCATTCGTCCGACATTGATCGGGTGAAATCCGTCGACATCTTTTTTAGGGTCGATGGCTTCAATTATTTTTTGTTCTGAAATGTGTTTTGGCAAAGGCAGCTGAACAATAAAACCGTCCAAATCGGCGTCGTTGTTTAGTTCGTGAACTTTTGCCAGCAGTTCTTCTTCGGTAACATCATCTTCATAACGAATGAGCGAAGATTTAAATCCAACAGCTTCACAATCCTTTATTTTATAGGCAACGTAAGTTTCGCTTCCTCCGTCGTGACCTACAAGAATGGCAGCCAAATGCGGCTGTTTCGCACCATTTTCTCTCATTTTTGCCACTTCGGCAGCAATTTCCTGCTTCATTTCAGCAGCTATCTTTTTCCCGTCAATAAGTATCATTTGTATTTATTGTTTTGATTACTTTCCTCGCAAAGGCGCAAAAACGCAAAGCCATTTAATTTCTACAAATTATTTACAATTCTTGTAATCCCGTCCTTTATTAGTTTTTCGTTGAAATTAATCAATAAACCAAGTTTCAATCCAGTTACTCTTAAATAAGTCAACAATTGTTTTGGATGAACAGGAGCAATGAGTTCAACCGATTTTAACTCAATAATTACTTTGTTTTCAACAATTAAATCTGCTCTGAATCCAATATCCATTTTTAAACCTTCCCAAAAAACCGGAATGGATTTTTGTCGTTCCACATTTAATCCCCTCCTGGTCAATTCAAAAAACAAAATTTCTTCATAAACCGACTCTAAAAGTCCCGGCCCCAACTCAACATGAATTTTATAACACGTATCTACAATTATTTTCGATAGTTCATTTTCATCCATTATAAGTTATTTGAAGGGTAAAATTTGTGTCTTAGCGGCTTTGCGCGAAATTAGAACCGTCTTCCCTTTTGCTGCATGCCGCTCATAACGCGTTGCATGTTTTTTCCTTGCGAAACCATTTTCATCATTTTGCGGGTTTCCACAAATTGTTTTAGCAAACGGTTTACTTCCTGAATGTCGGTGCCTGAACCTGTGGCAATTCTTTTTCGGCGGCTTCCGTTAATAATCGATGGATCTTCGCGCTCGGCGTTGGTCATGGAAAAAATAATGGCTTCGATGTGTTTAAAAGCGTCATCCTCAAAATCGAGGTCTTTCATTGCCTTGCCCATTCCGGGAATCATGGAAACCACGTCTTTTAAATTCCCCATTTTTTTGATTTGCTGAATCTGTTTCAGAAAATCGTTAAAGTTGAATGTATTTTTGGCCAGTTTTTTCTGTAAACGACGGGCTTCTTCGGCATCGAATTGTTCCTGGGCTTTTTCAACCAGCGAAACAATGTCGCCCATTCCCAGAATACGGTCGGCCATACGATCGGGGTGGAAAACATCTATGGCTTCCACTTTTTCGCCTGTACCCACAAATTTAATCGGTTTTTCAACTACTGCCCGAATGGAAAGTGCAGCCCCGCCGCGGGTATCACCGTCGAGTTTGGTAAGTACCACCCCGTCAAAATCGAGGCGATCGTTAAATTCTTTGGCTGTATTAACGGCATCCTGACCGGTCATGGAATCGACAACAAACAAAATTTCCTGTGGATCGACAGCTTTTTTGATGGCTGCAATTTCATTCATCATCTGCTCATCTACTGCCAAACGTCCTGCGGTATCAACAATTACAACGTCGTAACCTTTTAGTTTGGCTTCTTTTATTGCATTCTGGGCAATTTTTACCGGGTCCATGTTTCCTTCTTCGGTGTACACCGGAACATTTATCTGGCCTCCCAGCACTTTTAACTGTTCGATAGCTGCCGGACGGTAGACGTCGCCGGCAACCAGCAACGGATGACGGCCTTTTTTGCTTTTCAGCATGTTGGCCAGTTTGCCCGAGAACGTGGTTTTACCCGACCCCTGCAAACCCGACATCAAAATTACGGTGGGTTTTCCGGTGAGATTAATGTCGGTAAATTTACCGCCCATCAGTTCGGTGAGTTCGTCTTTTACGATTTTCACCATTAACTGACTTGGTTTAATCGCTGTTAAAACTTCCTGCCCGAGCGCTTTTTGTTTTACATCGTCGGTAAATTTTTTGGCAATTTTGAAGTTTACGTCGGCATCGAGCAATGCACGGCGAATTTCCTTCAACGTTTCGGCAACGTTAATTTCGGTAATACTTCCCTGGCCTTTTAAAATTTTAAAGGACTTGTCCAGCCTGTCACTTAAATTCTCAAACATGCGATTAAATTCTTTTCAAAATGAGCTGCAAAAATAGATAAAAAAGTTTGAAGTTTGAAGCCGGAAAATAGAAGTTAGAAACTCAAAATACGGAATAATACTTGCTAAAAACAAAAAGCTTTTCAAAATACATGTTGAAAATGAAACTTTATTCCAATATTTATTTTATTCCCCTCAGTCAAAAAAAATTATAAGGAAACAAAATAACAATTTTCATGGTGCTACATTGACCAAAAAATTCAATATGATTGGCATAAAAATTAAGTCAAAAACTTACTTTTTAATCTTTTCTTTTTCTACATTTAGCCTACTGCCATAATCTGTCCGGTATAAATATTCCTTTTATATAAAAACAAAAATATCAATGTTTTAAATTTCAAAAACTACGTTCTATTCTATCTGGGCTAATAAATCTAACTTAAATAAAACGCAATGAAAAGACTAGTAATTTTATTCGTGTTTACATTCCCTATTCTTTTGTTTTCGTGTAAGCCTGTCCAAAACGATGGTGATGAAATAAACCTGCTGGAAAATGCCACCGAATTTACCGGAGAGTTTCCAAATACGACAACCGTTTCGTATTGCGATGAAGGCACAGATATCGAGGTAGAAGCTTTTGAAGGTCAGATTATTTTATTTTTCCAAGGCGAAGTAAACAATGACGAAGCAACAGAGATAATTACGAATTCGGGGGGAGAAATTATTGAAAAAGTCCCTTCGGTTGGTTATTATTTAGCAGAAGTTGAACCATCGGAGGCAGGCACTATTTTAGAGAATCTGCAGGAAAATTCACTTATTGAAACAGCAATGCCGAATATAGTTGGCTATCTGAAAAGCGGAGCGACAATACTTGATTATTGTGGTACAAAACACGGAGAAGATGTTCAAAAAGTGTTTTTAAGTTGCGGAGGAACTTTTGATGAATGCCTGGATATTCTTCTAAATGACAGTATTGGCAAAAAAGACACCCTGGCGTCATTAAGTAAGACAATAAGGAATATTGTCGACGTTGCCAACAAGAACAAAACCAAAACCACCTTAATCAATTTATCGGCAAACGGAGGGCTGAAAACCAATACAGATTATTCAACTGTTTCTGCCCAATTGCAGGCAGAAGGGAAATACGGATGGTATAAATTTATGCTGGGTGTTTTAATGACAGTAGCCGCACTTCCCGATGAATTTCGCGAAAACCTGGTAATAACAATATCAGCCGGTAACGAAAATATGCCTATTGATGATATATTGTCTACGCTTAGAGACAGGGACAGAATTGCCGATGTTTTGCACAGCAATGTATTAATTGTAACAACCGATATTAGTTCCCCGGTCGGAAACTATGCTTTGAATGACGAAGATGTTGTTGTAATGAACAATGACAGCTCTTATTATGGAACATCGTTGGCTGCCCCTTGTGCATTGGGAATGATTCAAACAGTAATGGACGAAAAAAAAGTCGGTGCAAAAGAAGCGCTTATGCTGGTAAAACAGGCATCAATCAACAACCCGCAACGGGAACTTCTCTGGTCTGATCTTTTGCCAATGACAACCTATTCCACCGGAAAAAGTACTTTAATGTTAGGTCCTTATTCATTCAAATACGGTCCTTATACCTGTTATCAGGACATATATTTTTATGTCCAGCCTGTAATGTACTGGAAAAACGGAAAGGGTACTTTAATAATGCCTGTAAAATATGAGAGAAAACTCACTGCCGATTCAAATTCAGGATGTAAGTTAAGGGGTGAAGTAAAGGATAGTACAACATATCAAATAATTCTGTCTGGTTCAGACTCAAAATTCCAGGGAGTAGGAAGACAGTTCTTAAAAAGTGGTGAACAACCAACGGTAGGTGAAAATGGATTCTACTGTCCGGTTGTATTTTGGGGGAGTATTTCCAACGGAACAGTTAATGGAACGCTAAAGCTTTCTGTCGAAAACGGAGAGTCAGTTATAACAAATCTTACACTTTCAAAACAGTAATTGAATTATTTGTAATGCAAAGAAATGTATCTTAAAATAAAGGTCTCAGACTAAAACGAAATGCAGACCACTCACAAAAATTTGAATAGAAACAAAATTTTAGTACTGAGTTATTTTTTTGAAATTGAATTATGTTAGCAGAAATAAATCTAAAAACCGCTGATTATCAATAATGAAAAATTATGTTAGTCGCATTACAAACAAACGGTTAAAACACTAACTTTGAGTAAATCGTTCAAGTTATATTAGCTTAAAAACTAAAACAACAAGAGCGAAAATCTTCATTGAATTCAACACAATTAAATCCTGATACGTATGAAAAAACTAACTTTTCTGGTTGCCCTTGTAATTCTGTCTTTTTCGTTGTTTAGCCAGGAATTGGACAATGAATTTTACTTTCGGTTTGGATATTCCAGCCCATCGTGGAAGCAGTTAGGCAGCACTCAGGCCGAATGGAAAAATAGCGGTTATAGTTACAAAATGGGAGGTTCGTTCGAAATTGGAAACATTTTTATGATTAAAAAATTTAGCGCTGAAAAAAATATGGCCGTTGGAATTGATGTGGATTATATTTACATGGATTACAACCAGTTTTATCAGGATATGAATTTTGCCAACGAAAATTTTGCCAATTTGCGCTTTGGCTCCAAAATAGGTCCTTCTTTTTCATATTCACCGGTCGACAAACTTACATTCGATGTTTACCTGAAAGCAAACATTGCAATGGTAAGCGCGGCCATTTTTTATGTTGACTCACCCGATAACGACAACGATGTATATATTGCAAAACCAACCGTTGGAACTTCTACTGGTTTAAATGTTCGTTACGGTATTTTAATGCTTGGAATTGAGTTTGAAAAGGTATGCCCGGAACTTGAAAACCATGATAATCCCGGTGAATTTTTAGGAAATTCAAACGACAGCCAAAGCACTAAATCTTCTCTTCCCTGTGTGAATTTTACACTTGGATTGAGTTTCTAACCATTTTCATCGATTCAATTTAGCCGGCAGATACGAGAATATATTTGTAATCAGCGAGGTAATGTTTTTGTTGAACAATGCTTTTAACGTGCCTGTCTCTGAAATTCAGAATTAAGCAACTGTTTTATTACCTTTGTTCTCCGAAATTTTTATGGAATGAATCAGAAAATTACAGACATTATCGCACAAGACCTTGGTGTTAAATCCATTCAGGTTTTGAATACTATAAATTTACTAAACGAAGGCGCCACAGTTCCGTTTATTTCGCGTTACAGGAAAGAACGCACCGGAAGCCTCGACGAAGTTCAGGTGGCACAAATAAAAGAACTCAACGAAAAATTCTCGGAACTTGAAAAACGCAAGGAAACCGTTTTGAAAACCATTGAAGAGCAGGAAAAACTAACGCCCGAATTAAAAGTGCGAATTGAAAACTGTTTCGATGCGGTTGAACTGGAAGACATTTATTTGCCGTACAAACCCAAACGCCGCACAAAAGCTACCATCGCACGTGAAAAAGGACTTGAACCACTGGCAAAAATTATGATGAAACAAATGGAGCGCGATATTTTGTTCCGTGCCAATTCGTTTCTGAACGAAGAGGTGGAGTCGGTGGAAGATGCACTGGCCGGAGCCCGCGATATTGTGGCCGAGTGGATAAGCGAAAACGAAAGGGCAAGAAATATTGTCCGCCGTGGATTTGATACGAGCGCTGTTGTTTCTTCAAAAGTAATAAAAGGAAAAGAAGAGGAAGCCGCCAAATACCGCGATTATTTCGACTGGAACGAGCCGCTGAAAAAATGCCCGTCGCATCGTTTGCTGGCCATGCGCCGCGGTGAAAACGAAGGATTTCTGCGGGTTTCTATTACTTCCGAAGAAGATCGCGTGCTCGAAAACCTCGAACGCTTTTTTGTAAAAGGAAATTCGGAATGTTCGGAACAAGTGGCACTGGCCGTTAAAGACAGTTTAAAACGCCTGGTTCAGCCTTCGATTGAAACTGAATTCTCGAACCTTTCTAAAGAAAAAGCCGACGAAGAAGCCATCCGGGTTTTTGCTGAAAATTTAAAACAACTGCTGCTTGCTCCGCCGCTGGGGCAAAAACGGATTCTTGCCATTGACCCGGGGTACCGCACCGGCTGCAAAGTAGTTTGTATTGATGAACAGGGAAACCTGCTGCACAACGAAACCATTTATCCTCACAAACCCCAGGACGAGAAAAAAATGGCAGCGAAAAAACTCACATCCATGGTGGAAATGTATAAAATTGAAGCCATCGCCATTGGCAACGGAACCGCCAGCCGCGAAACCGAATCGTTTGTAAAAAACCTGCGTTACGATCGCGAATTGCGTGTTTATGTGGTGAGCGAAGACGGCGCTTCGGTGTATTCGGCATCGTCGGTGGCACGAAAAGAATTTCCTCAGTACGACGTAACTGTGCGTGGCGCCGTTTCCATCGGGCGGCGTTTGATGGACCCGCTGGCCGAACTTGTAAAAATCGACCCGAAAAGCATTGGCGTCGGTCAGTACCAGCACGACGTAGATCAGAAAAAACTAAAATCGAGCCTCGACTCGGTCGTGGAACTCAGTGTAAATACAGTGGGCGTAAATTTGAACACTGCCAGTCAGCATTTGCTTACCTATATTTCAGGATTGGGGCCGCAACTGGCTGAAAATATTGTTGAATTCCGCAAAGAAAACGGCGCTTTTCAGTCGCGCGACGAATTGAAAAAAGTACCCAGAATGGGGCCAAAAGCGTTTGAGCAGGCAGCAGGTTTTCTTCGTATTCCCGACGCTGAAAACCCGCTCGATAATTCGGCTGTCCACCCCGAATCGTACAAAATCGTAAAACAAATGGCCAAAGATCTCAAATGCGAACTAAAAGACTTGGTTCGCAACGAAGAGATGGTTTCAAAAATAGATTTTCAAAAATACCTTTCCGAAGAAATTGGCTGGCCTACTTTAAACGACATAAAAAAAGAGCTACAAAAACCCGGGCGTGACCCCAGACAACCCATCAAAGTTTTTGAGTTTGCCGAAGGTATTTTTTCAATCGAAGATTTACGCGAAGGAACAATTGTTCCCGGCATTGTAAACAACATTACCAAATTCGGCGCTTTTGTCGATGTGGGGGTAAAACAATCGGGGCTGGTACATATTTCGGAAATGGCCGAACGTTTTATTTCTGACCCGAATGAAATTGTAAAATTACACCAGCATGTAAAAGTAAGAATTAAGGAAGTAGATGTGGCGCGAAAACGGATTCAACTTTCGATGCGCGGCGTTGAACAGTAAAAATTCGTGCCGATAAAAAAAATTACATTCTCTTTGATAAAACAGCTATCAACAATACACAAAATGAAAAATCTTAAGCTTTCCTTTTTACTTCCTTTTCTGTTTCTGTCGGCGGTAATTGCAAGCGGACAAACGCAAAAAGAGAACAAAAATCCATACAACCTTAAGCTGATAAATACTACATCAGAATACAAAAATCTTGTAGCAAATAATCCGCAAATGGAAATGATGGATATAGAAAAAGCGATAAAAAATATTGTGTTGGACATCCGCTACGCTACCGACAATAATTTTACAGGGGAAGTAATTTATGAAGCTCCGCGTGCATTTGCGCGAAAACCGGTTGTTGAAGCTTTAAAACAGGTTCAGGATTCGCTGGTTTTTTTCAACCTTGGGCTAAAAATTTATGATGCTTACCGGCCATATGCAGCCACATTGAAATTTTATGAAGTTTACCCCGATACTACTTTTGTTGCCAATCCCAAATACGGCTCGCGGCACAACCGGGGCTGCGCTATCGATTTATCGTTGGTTGACCTGAAAACCGGTAAAGAAATTCCAATGCCTTCCGTTTTTGATGATTTTTCAGAAAAAGCGCATCCCGATTTTATGGATTTTCCGGAGGAATTAATTAAAAACCGGACCTTTCTTTTTGAAATTATGGCGCATTTTGGATTTACGCATTACGCATCGGAATGGTGGCATTTCGACTACGTGGGATGGGAAAATTTTCCGCTGATGGATTTATCGTTCGAAGAACTGGAAAAATAAACAGACCTTTCCCAAAACATTAAGCTCAGGAAAAGGTCGGTCTTTATAGGTTTCTTAAATTAGTATTTCCCAATTTTAATTTTCTCGTAATACTTTTGTGCTTTGTGGGTTAAAATAATGTAGTAAAACCCCTCTTTCCAGCCCGAAGTTTTCATTTTTATCTGTTTATCAATTTTTTCAGCTTTGTATTTTTTTGAAAACGATAAATCATAGATTTCTAAGGTTGTTTCACTGTCAACCGAGGTTAAATCGAAAGTATCGTCGAATTCGATGGTGAACTCGTCGGTTGCCGGGTTTGGATAAACAGAATACTGCGTACAATATCCCTGGCTAAAATTCTGGCTAATAATCTGAAACCCTGAACCGCAACAGGTAGTTGCCGTAACAGAAAGGGAACCATAAGGGGTACTATTTGTATTTATTCGGATATAGTTACTTGTTTGTTGGTAGGTCGTCCACCCGGTGGGTATTGTCCATTGGTAATTCGAAGTTGTACAATCGGAGGTGTTATTACAGTAAATGTAGTAGCTGGAATTAGGGCACAACAACCAAATCCCGCTAACCCGAACCGGTGTAGGCGCGTTAGATGCAACAACATTTATATCGAGATCACTGTCGGCAGGACCATTAATTGAAAAACTTTGGGAATATTGCGCCGAACCGCCACAGCCGTTTGAAATGGAGAATGTAATAACACATTCATCTCCGGCATATTGTGAATTTGGATATAATGTTGCCGATGTACCGCTCCCACTTGTTGAAGAATTAAAAAATGTAGGGTTTGTTACACTCCATGTAGCAGAAAATCCGGAAGGGAGATTGTACAATTGATACGTTGTCCCTGACGAACATGCATAATCGCTCCCTGCAACGTACGGAGTAGATAATGGGGAGTAGTTGGCGTCAAGAAAAATGATTGTCGAATCAGCATCATCAAAATCCATTTCACAGGGTCCAGGGCATCCCGAGGGTTTATCGCCAATTCCCCAGTAATAAAACCCGTCTTCATCATCGTCTTTCCAGCTCCGGCTTGAAAAAACTGAGCTACAACCACTACCTGAACAGGAAATAATGCTTCCTCCGTTTTCGTATTTTACCCTAAAAAATTGAGCGCTAAATTCCTGATCAAATACATTGATGCTGTTATAAGTGATTCTTTCTTCTCCAGGCCAACTGTCTTTTATATTCCATTCGCCATTTTCATTCCAGCCAATGATTAACACAGCATGGTTATAATCATCAACACTTCTTCATATCCGCTATTGGCAAGAAATGTGGCAATCGGGCCATAATCAATAATAGCTCGTTTCAGAGCCTGTGCTGTTTAGATTTAATTGTTCAAATCCCGGAATATTTACTTCATACGAAGGGGTGGGACATATGTTTAAGCAATCTGTTCTGAAGAAGGGAGAATTGTCAGGATATGCAAAACAACTTTCGTTAATAATGCCGGTGGTATCGATGTAGTACAATGCTTCTTCTATGCTCGCCGACCCGGTAGAGGCACCATAACCAGAACAACCGGAATAAATTTCCGCCTCGGAGAGGTTTATTCCGTTAGTACCTGACGAAAATGGTTTGTTATAATAAATATGACAAATTGCCTCTACTGCTGCAACCGCTGCAAAGGTTCGGCAAGGCCCCTGCTCTCCCTGGTCTTTAGCAGGAGAGATGTAATTCCGGCTTGAATTGTTTTGGTTATACCACGAAAAAGTTTGAGACTGGCAATATGCAACAGTCATGATTGCAGAAAAAATAACTGTAAATATTGTTTTCATATTTTGATTTTTATATTTAGTCTTTAATACATCTTACAGAAAAACCTGCTTTTTTATATTCAAGCATCCTATCTATACAACTGCTTATAGTTCTGTTAATAGAGTATTCTTCATTTTCTATTGTATTTGTCCAGAATGCAGCTATATAATTTATTTCATTATAGTAAAATTTTCCTTCTATGTACCTAATATTTCTTTCTCCTCCGGGTAATGCACTAAAACCAGTTTCATTGTTGTAGGTATAGTTCTCAGTCCATAAATTTTTATCATTTGATATTAATTTGGCTGCAATATTATTTTCCATACCGCGGCATGAATGTAATTCTAATTCTCTTTCTTCCATTCCTAGGAACCGCTCCAGTTCCATCCATTCCTCGTCGGAGGGTAAATGCCAGCCTTCAGGGCAAACCTCTAAGGCGGTTTTATAGTCGTACAAACAGCCATAGGTAGAATAATTGGTACCGTAAGCACCTTCTCCTTCGTAACCATAAATCCATATCCCGCACTGCGAGTCGGGTGCGCAAATATAAGGCACAAATGCCAGGTTTTCGGCCATCCATATCTGGTCGCCAATTTTTACCCATTTGTACGCATGGCCGTCGCGTTTGTCGGTAAAAGTACCGGAATCGGCATCGAAAGGGTCTTTGTGGCAGGCTGCCAGCAAAAGCACTACTGCAAAAAACAAAAATTGCCGTAGTTTAAATTTGGAGTGAATGTATTTCATGATTTTTTAAGTTTTGTTATTACCATAAAATTAAAACATTCCATGTACTTTAAAAAAAACAAGGATATGTTTTGGGGCATTGGGTTAAATGGAATTAGGTTTTTTCGGGTTAAAACAATTATGAAAAACCAAATGAAGTCAGTCCCTTAACAAGGTTCTCTTTGTGTTTAAGGCGCTTTAATTGAAGATCAGGTCAGAAAAACAAATATCCACGGTATTAAACCTGTAGCAAAAAATCGAATCTGGGACTTCGTTTTAAAATATTATTGTTGGTAATATTGTAATAAACATCATAACCAGGGAAATAAGCATCTTCGCTGCAATTTCCCATTGAATCACAATTGCCATAATAATCACCATCGGGTAATCCTGATTGTGTTGGATAAGGGAAACAATCTTCTTCAACGATCCCTTCTGAGACAATAAAATCAATTGCATCCAAAAATGGTAAAGTCGAACTTCCTGCATCTGGATTACAGCTAGAATAAACATGCTGTTCTGATAAATCCATTTCATATAGATTTATTGTTTTATTAAAGTAAATCTGTATTACAGCCTCCAATCCACCAATACCTGCAAAAGCAGCACACGGCCCTTGTACATACTGATCTTTTGCGGGAGAGATATAATTATCATAAACAACCTCACTTCCAAATCGGTCATCCCATGAAAAATAATCTGCAAAACTTGGTTTCAGTATTTGAGAATAACCTTTTATTATTGTTATTAACAACAGCAACACAAGAAGTAATTTTTGTTTCATTGTATTTATAGTTTAAGTTTGTTTCATTTGTATTTAAGTCAGTCAATCTTTAACGTAACGTACAGAAAGGCCTACTTTTTTGTCTATGCGAAAAACTCCAATACCATAAGAACTAATGAATCTGTGTTTTACCATATTGTAGAAATAAGAATCATAAGACGATGTCCAGAAAATAGCCTCAGTATTAATTGAACGATACTGGATTGAAGTTCTCATCCCTCCAGGTTTTGCGGAAAAGCCGGTTTCATTTGTTGAGTTTTCATTTTTTTCATCCCATAGTTCCGAGCCTGCGCCAAGTTTTCCTGCCGCATTTACTTCTTCTCCCCTATCTACATTCTCATCATAGATTTCATCCTCGGGTATTCCCAGAAACCGCTCCAGTTCCATCCATTCCTCGTCGGAGGGTAAATGCCAGCCTTTTGGGCAAACCTCTAAGGCGGTTTCATAGTCGTACAAACAGCCATAGGTAGTATAATTCTGGTAAAACGAGCCTTCGCCATAATAACCGTACACCCATATTCCGCATTGCGAGTCGCCAGAACAAACATAGGGTAGATATGCCAGGTTTTCGGCCATCCATATCTGGTCGCCAATTTTTACCCATTTGTACGCATGGCCGTCGCGTTTGTCGGTAAAGGTGCCGGAATCGGCATCGAAAGGGTCTTTGTGGCAGGCTGCCAGCAACAGCAAAACAGCAAAAAACAAAAATTGCCGTAGTTTAAATCTGGAGTGAATGTTTTTCATGATTTTTTAAGTTTTGTTATTACCATAAAATTAAAACATTCCATGTACTTTAAAAAAAACAAGGATATGTTTTGGGGCATTGGGTTAAATGGAATTAGGTTTTTTCGGGTTAAAACAATTATGAAAAACCAACAGAAGTCAGTCCCTTAACAAGGTTCTCTTTGTGTTTAAGGCGCTTTAATTGAAGATAAGGTCAGAAAAACAAATATCCACGGTATTAAACCTGTAGCAAAAAATCGAATCTGGGACTTCGTTTTAAAATTTCATACTGGGTTTATTCCAAAATAAAAAAATCAAACAGTATCCAGAGGCTTTTCCGGCACAACAATCCAGCAAATAATATAAACCAGCATTCCCGGAAAAGCAGCCGACAAAATAGAAAGCAATACAAAAACAATCCGGATAATCGAAGTATCGGCATTGATGTATTCGGCAAAACCGGCCAAAACACCGCCAAGTACACGATCGCGCGACCGGTAGAATCTTTTGGGTTTACTTTCAATCTGCATAATTATTCCTCCGCATCTTCATCCTCATCGAGGAGTTCTTCATTTTCGAATTCCCTTTCCAGAAACTCTTCTGCTTCTTCAATCAACTGGGCAATTAAATCTTCGTCGCCCGGCTCGCCGTCAATCCAATGAATTTCCTGGTTGCTCCAGAAATCGTCGATGTCGGCTTCTACAATAAAACGAGGACTTTCGGTGTGTACCACAAATATGGTATCCGGAGTTTCCAGTGAATTGTCGGCTAATAAAAAACGTGGTAACATGGCTTATAATTTTTTAGTTCAAACTGACTTTTAAGGAAATTAATCCTATCATTTTCTGAAACAAAAATAGGTTTTTAATTTGACATAAATTGAACATTCCACAAAGTTCATTTTTATTTTCCGAACAATTAAAAATGTCAAAAAAATTATCAAATCAGTAACGTTTAGAGAAACCCTGTTCGTTTTCCTTTTGCAAATTGAAAGAGATTGTTATTTTTAGGCTTCACAAAAAAACTGCCTTAATGAACAAACTTAATGACATTCTCTCCGTAATTGACGGTTATATCGGCGGATCGCAATGGTTCGTTTTTTTATTGTTGGGAACCGGTATCTTTTTTACCATTTACCTGAAATTTCCTCAATTCAGATATTTAAAACATTCACTCCGCATTGTCCGTGGTAAATTCGACAAAGAGGGCGACAAAGGCGACACCTCGCATTTTCAGGCATTAACCACTGCACTTTCGGGAACCGTGGGTACAGGAAACATTGCCGGTGTGGCGCTGGCGATTCACCTGGGTGGACCCGCTGCGTTGTTCTGGATGCTCGTAACCGCCGCCCTTGGTATGACCACCAAATTTGTTGAAGTAACACTTTCGCACAAATACCGCGAAGTAGCCGAAGATGGTTCTATCGCCGGCGGGCCGATGTATTACATGAAAAACCGTTTGAACATGAAATGGCTGGCTGTAATATTTGCCATTGCCACCGTTTTATCGTCGTTCGGAACAGGCAGTCTGCCGCAAATCAACAGCATCTCAAATTCACTTTTCGAAACGTTTGGCATCAACCACATGTTAACCGGCGGAATTCTTGCCTTGTTGCTTGGTTTTGTTATTATTGGCGGAATCAAACGAATTGCGCAGGTTACATCACGCCTGGTTCCGTTAATGGCGCTTATTTATTTTATTGGCGCCATTGCCGTTATTTTATACAATTACGAAAATATCTTACCCTCGCTGGCAGCCATTTTTGGCGATGTATTTACCGGAACGGCAGCAGCCGGTGGATTTTTAGGCGGGAGCATTGCTTTTGCATTTAACCGCGGGGTAAACCGTGGATTGTTCTCCAACGAAGCCGGTCAGGGTTCTGCGCCGATTGCACACGCTGCGGCACGCGCACACGAGCCCGTTTCTGAAGGTCTGGTTGCGTTGCTCGAACCATTTATCGATACAATTATCATTTGTTCATTAACCGGACTGGTTTTATTATCATCAGGGGTTTGGACCCAAAAATACGAAAATACCTTCCAAACTGCCGATTTGCTGGTTCTCGACGGAACTTATTCAGAAAACAACCAGCAGGACGTGGATAAACTTCACAATTATCTGGTTGGAAAAGCCGATTTGCCAATGTTCACAGGTTCATTGGCAGTTGTTGAAGGAGTCGTTCAAAATGCGCCAACCATTATTCATTCGCGCTCGGTTGCCGAAGAGGTAAAAGTTTGGGTAAACAATCAACCATTTTCAGGAAACATTGAATTCAACAATGGAAAACTAGTCAACCAGACCGGCCTGTCGCTCACCGGAAAATCGCTGATGCACAGTGCCCCGCTCACAACAGTGGCATTTACAAAAAGCTGGTTTGGCGATTTCGGAAAATATATTGTTTCCATTGGTTTGCTGATGTTTGCATTTTCCACGGCCATTAGTTGGTCGTATTACGGCGACCGTGCCATTACCTACCTTTTTGGCTCTAAAAAAGTAATTTATTACCACATTATTTATGTCATCGGATTTTTCCTGGCATCGTTTACCGATACTACAATAATCTGGACACTTTCAGGAATTACCATCGCTTTGATGACCATCCCGAACCTGTTCGGAATCCTGGCGCTTTCAAAAGAAATGAAACGCGAAGTAAAATCGTTCTGGGTGGAATATGCCGATCGTTTCCCGGGAGAGAAAGTTCCCAAGGGATAAAATTTATTATTATAAAAGGAACCGTTCTTTTTTAGAGAACGGTTCCCTGATACTGTATTCCAATACTATATTCCCAAAAACAAAACAATCAGATTTCTCCTCAAATTTTATATGTTTTAAAAACTATCTTTTTTAAAAGAATTTGACAAATTCAGAATAGAAACGATAATTTATTTTCAAACATAATTTTAAATTTACACACTAAAATTTTACTGATTTTACTATGAGAACTCCTTCAAATGCTGTCAGAATTTTAAATGAAAATCGAATTCGTTATAAATTCTCACTAACCTTTTTCTTTACACTTTTTTCGCTGTTAGCCATCAGTCAAACCGATTTTCGCCCGGGATATTATATTACCTGGGAAAATGATACAATTTACGGGCTCATTGATTACCGTGGAGAAATAAGAAACTCGGCATTTTGTGAATTTAAAGAATCACAAAATGTTGAAACACAAAGATTCAGCCCCGAAGAAATTCAGGCTTACAGGTTTATCGACAGCAAATATTATATCTCGAAAAAAATAAGTTTATCCGAGGGTGAAAAACAAGTGTTTCTTGAATTTCTTTTAAACGGAATTACAAACCTTTATTTTTACAGAAACATTAACAACTACCAGTATTTTATTGAAGCAGAAAATGGTAGTTTAAGAGAATTAAAAAATCCCAAGGTAAATGAATATGTCGAAGGTATTGGCACGCGAACCCGCGAAACCAATGAATATATTGGGGTTTTAAAAGCTACTTTATCCGATTGCAACCAAATCTATAAAAAAATCGACAAAGTTTCACTCGACCATAAATCACTGATTGACATCACAAAAGAATACCACGATTACATGTGCGACGACCAACAATGTATTATTTATGAAAAAAGATTAACGCAAAAAATTATTTCTCTTGCACCTGTTGTTGGCGGAGGATTGGCGAGAATTTATTTCGATAAGGATTATGCTAAATTTGATTTCGAAAACAGCTCATTTCCTTCTTTGGGATTACTCATAAAAATTGCGCCAACAAAATTCAACGAGAAGCTGTCAATCGACATTGAAACAGATATAAACAAATACAATTTTAAAGGAAGTTACACATACAATTCCAGTTTTAAAACCGATTATTACAACACTCAAATTGACATTATTTCATTTCAACCTTCTGTTTCATTAAAATATACTGTTCCGGGCAAAAAAATAAATCCGACTTTTGCTTTGGGTGTGTATTCCAATTTTTTTGTTTCGACAGACCAGCAAATGACCAAAAGAAATGTCACCGATGTCTCAGACGAAACATTCGACTCCAAAAATATTCCTTTGGCAAACAATGTATTTGGATTTCAAATGCAAATAGGTTGTGAGTATAAAATACTTAACGAACATAAAATATTTACTGTCGTTAAAATCTGTAAAAAAGCACTGAAGGAAGCCGGGGTTTCAACGTTTTTTGATACTATAAATTTTGGCATCGGGGTTTATCTTACTAAAGACGATTAACAGTATTCTCGCAGTTCAATTTAAAATCGCCAGATATCATTTTAATTCTAGAAATCATTATTTAATCTGATAATATTTTTATTACCACTAATAATATGAAAGCTCCTGTAAATACAATTAGATTAACACACAAACACCAAATAAGATGTAAATCATCACTTACATTGTTGCTGTTATTTATCTCGTTTCTATCTATTAGTCAAACCGATTTTCGTCCGGGATATTATATTACCTGGGAAAACGATACCATTTATGGGCTTGTCGATTATCGGGGAGAAATAAGAAATTCGGCTTTTTGTGAATTTAAAAAAACGCAAAAAGCCGAAACACAACGATTTAGTGCCTACGAAATTCAGGCTTACCGGTTTATCGACAGCAAATATTATGTTTCAAAAAAAGTTAAAACCGGAGACGAAGAGAAACAGGTTTTCCTGGAATTCCTTGTTAATGGTATTACAAATCTCTACTACTATGCCGAAATAAATAATCCAGTTTACTTTATTGAAGACAGAAATGGAAATTTAATTGAACTGAGCAATACAACCAAAGATGAATTTATTGAAGGGAGAGGGTTGGTTAGAAGACAAGATTTCAGATATATTGGTGTATTAAAAGCAACTTTTGCTGATTGTATGGAAATACAACCTGATATCGAAAATATTAAACTTGAACATAAATCCCTGATAAAACTCTCCAAAGAATATCACGACTTAGTTTGCGATGGGGAACAATGCATAATTTATGAAAAACAATTGCCGGTAATGCAAATAAAAATTGCCCCCTTGGCAGGAATGAGTACTTCTTTTTTAAGTTTCGAAGAAAGACAATTTTCTCATTTCAATTTCAATCAAAATTTTGCACCGCTGATTGGATTGGTATTCAATATAACAATGCCAAGATTTAATGAAAAATTATCGATTGAACTGGAATCAAATATAAGCTACCCTAAATATTTTGGAAGCTATATCGAAAACACTCAATACGTAAATGATTATTACCAGGCTCAAATCAATATTTATAACTTACAAAACTCGGCATCGTTAAAATATACTTTCCCGAGAGGAAAAATTAAGCCAACATTTGCCGTTGGATATTCATCCAATATCTTTTTATCCAAGGATCAATGTATTATTAAAGAATCAAAACTTGACAACAAAATATACACCTTCATTAGCGATAGCACACCTTTAGATTCAAGTGTTTTCGGGTTTCATATCCAATTCGGATGCAATTATGTTTTATTAAAGAAACACAATGCTTTTACAAATTTGAAGTTAATATATCTGGCAAAAAACAATACCGGAATAGTATCATATTTACCCTCGGCTAATATTACTTTCGGAATGTATTTATCCTCAAACAAATAAATTTCAAACAATGAAACGGAACATTACTCTACTATTTTCAATATTAATCCTTTCTTATTCCTGTAAAAACGAAGATTTCGACAAAAAAGATTTTCCTAGTTTATTTACGTTTGACGCTGAAAACGTAGATGAGAACGGAGCAACATTTAAAGCAGAAATAACGCAAAATAGAAATTCTGAGGTTATTAAATTAGGATTCATCTGGGGAAAATCGTCTGGTATTTTATATGAAAAGGACACTATTTACGTTGAAACAAAAAACGAAGGAATATTCTATCAAAATATAGATTATGCCTTACCTGCAAATGAAGAAATTTCTTTTTACAGTTACGCACAAACCAGTGACTACGAGGTTATTGGTAATATTCGTACTTTTATAAGCAAAGGGTGCAAACTTCCAACAATTACCGATTTTTATCCAAAACACGGCTCCGACGGAGAAATGGTAACCATTGAAGGAAATGATTTTACAAGTGCAAAATCAGTGTACAAAATTCTATTCGGTGATAAAAACGGGAAAATACTTTCAGCTTCAAAAAATAAAATAACTGTTGAAGTTCCCCAAAATTATAGTGTTCCCGGAAAATGCCAGTTAAACCTAAAAATGTACAATGAAAATTTTGCAGTCGGTGAGTTCGAACTTGATTCCTTAATAATTACGAATATAAATTCTACCGATTTTATCATCGCTGAATCTACCGTTGAAATTACTTTCAACAATAAGGTTTATTATGTCGGTAATGTTACAATTGGTGGTATAAACATTGATACAAAAAGTATTTATTTTAATGAAAATAAAATTTATTTCATTTTGCCAAATTATTTACCGGGTGGTGAACAGGAATTAAGTATGACAGTAAACAACAAACACATCACCTATGGTAACAAATTAAATCTTTATTCTCCATGGACCAGAAAAAAAGACTGCCCGGAAAATCTTTCAGCCAGTATTATTCCGAACGGTTTTGCAAACAACGAAAATATTATTTTCAATGTGCCTTTAAGTACTGGAATTACGGGAGTTAGGGGTGGTAACAATGTATATTGGGAATATAATCCGCAAGCAGACGAATGGACTCTGAAATATGAAAATACACATAGCACTATTCTTAGAACCGGCTTTTTTTCATTTTCTTTCAACGACAATTATTACTGGGGCGGAGGTTTAGGGAATATTAATTATACCGACAACCTGTACATTAACAAATATTCGCCAACGAATAATACCAATGAATTAGTGTTTAATTTCAGGCATTATTTAATTTACGATGCGCAAAATCATACCTACCCGCAAATGCTCTATTCTTCTGCATTTGAAATCAATAATAACGCTTATATTTTAGGTGGTTTATTAAGTACAGATTACCCGGAATTACCTTTTTTCAAATATTCGGAAACCAACGAAATGGAAAAATTGAAATCGTTTGATAATACATTCGATTATAAATACTGGTATGGAGCAACAGGTTTTGTTATTAACGGGAAATTATACTTCGGGACAGGCGTAACCGATAAAGGATTAACCAGTGAATTCTGGTGTTATGATCCGGTTGCTGATTCCTGGACGAAACTACCGGATTTCCCTTCAGATTCAAGATGCTTCTCTGTAGGATTCTCTATTAATGGAAAAGGTTATATCGGATTAGGCAGTACTGATGATTGGAATATAAATACCTCTAACAGTTTAAAAGATATTTGGGAGTTTAATCCGGCAAACAATACCTGGAAAGAATTAGCCAACTTCCCCGGCGGAGGAAAATCAGGAGCTTCAACAGTCGTTTTAAATAACAAAGCATACATCTGTTTTGGAAACAACAACAGCGATTTATGGGAATTTGATCCTACAGTAAAATAAATTCAAAGGGAACAAATGAAACAGACTATTATTAAAGTTTTTATACTTGCAATAATTCTTTTTTTAGGAATTATATCAAAAGGTCAGGATGGCTTTTTTTTAACAGACACTACGATATCGGCAGGAGTTAAAATTATTGATAACGGAGAATATATTAATGCCCGGTTGTGTGAGGTAAAAAAAGGAAAAACAATTGAAAAATACTCGCCGGATGAAATTCTGAGTTACGGATTTGACAATGACAAAATTTTTATCTCAAAAGAAATACCTTACAATGAAGACACCGTTCGTTTTTTTCTCGAACAACTTTCAGAAGGAGAATATGTACTGTATTATTTAGCCGATAAAAAACAAAGTACTTTCTTTATTGAGAAAGACAGTACCAATTTTTTTGAATTTCCCAAAGGCAACAAAAATGATGATTCGTATTTTCAGAATCAATTGCAAAAAATAACTTCAGATTTTCCCGAAATCAGCACCAACACAAAACTTGTAAAATACAACAAAACATCGTTAAAGAAATTTATTAAAGAATACAACAATCGCATCGACAAACCATTTCCCCACTTAAAATTTGGATTTACAGGCGTGTTCGAAATGTCAAAATTTCTGTTACCGTCGCAGTTAAATAACGATTATCTAAACCAGTTAAATTTGAAATATGAAAGTAGCTTGGGAGGTGGATTTTTTGCCGACATCCCCATTAAAGCAAGTGATTTTTCCTATCATACCGAGGTGTTATATACAAAACACGGTTACTCAATTTCGGAGAAAAAAGATAATAATATCATCGATTTTGTTGCCAATATTTCAACCATAAAAATCCCTGCTTTATTCAGATATACTTACCCTTCAAAAAAAATAAGTCCGTTTGTTGAAGCTGGTGGAATAATTGGTCTTAACTTAAACAACGAATCGCAATTATACAATTCGGTTTTTGCGTCGAATACCATCGAAATAAATGCCGTTCCTACTGATAATTTAATTTCAGAATTTCAGGAAGGAATATCATTGGGTCTGGGATTGGAATACCGGTTAAATTTTAAAAACTCCATCTTTTTTGAAATCCGTTACAATCAATTCTCGGGGAACAATAATTTCAAAACAATTAATACTTCCGACATACAATTCATTACCTCCATAAATCTTTAAAAAATGAAATCCTGGTTATTACTTTTTATATCTGTTTTTACTGTATTTTTTTATGGTTGTGAAAAAGATGCAGTACTTCAAACCAAAGAATATCCATTTCTGATTACAGATGAAATAAAAGAAATCGATTCAGAAGGGGTAACTTTTTCGGCTAATGTTATTGATAAAGGTACAGCTGAAATCAAAGATTTTGGGTTCAAATGGAGCAACTCGGAATCGGATTTTAGCTATTCCGTTAAACAAGAAAATATCGCTGAAAATTTTTCTTTGCGGGTTACAAGTGATTTAAAAAATGGCGTACAGTATTATTGTCAGGCATATATTCAAACATCCGGCGCACTGGTATTAGGAAACAAAGTAATTTTCCAAAGCCAAGGTTCTTTGCCTCCGTCAATCGCAGATTTTTCCCCCAAAGAAGGATACGATGGTTCACGGGTTACAATTACAGGTTCCAACTTTAGTTTTAATCGCGCCAACAATCATGTAAAATTAAACGGAATAGAAGCAGATGTAATCCGTTCAACTACCGATTCAATTTTATTTGTTGTTCCTGCGAATGCTTTTAACGGGTTTGTTGAAATTACAGTTCAAGCGGGAGACAAAACTGTTACAGCTGAAGAAAAATTTAATATTACAGGACCTACAATCTCAGCTATCTCTGCAAATGAAGGTTATTCCGGCGACACAGTAACAATTGCAGGAACAAATTTTTTGGAAAACGAAACCGACACAAAAGTATTCTGGGGTTCCATAGAAATGAGAATTATTAATATTTCCTCGACAAAAATTGACGCTATTATTCCTCCAATTAGCGAACTTTTATCAAACCAGGAAGATGACCTGAATATTTATGTCGGACAAAAAAAAGCATCAGGTTCGAAAAAATTCACAATATTACACGCCTGGATGTTGGAAGGAAATTTTCCTTATAGCCTCAGTTTAAATTATCAGACTTTTTCCAACAACGATGATGGATACATTATTGATTTGGATGAAAATAAAATCATAAAATTCCAATCGGAAATCAATAAATGGACTGTAATTTCAAATGATCTGATTCCTGGAAATAAACATAGCCTTTGCATTCCACATAATCAATTTATTTATAAAGTTGGTGGTTATAGTTACACCCCATTTACTGAATCAAAGGAATTATGGAAATTTAACGTAGAAACTAAACAATGGAGTCAGCTACAAGATATTCCATTTAGTTTTACAAAAGCAACTTTTTATTTTTATGATGGATTAATTCATATTATTACTGACAAACAGGAACACTGGAAATGCAATTTCGAGAACGGAACTTTTCAAGAACTTTCTCCATTCCCAATAGAAATCGAAAGACCGTATGAGCAACCCGTTTTTCAATCATTTCTGAGTGAAGATAGAATTTTTATTGTCACTCAGGGAAAAAACATTCGAATATCTATACGAAAGTAATAATTGGGTTCAAAAGGCTAATTACCAGGATAGTGGAATCAGTGATTCATACCGGATGAAATGTGTATTAAATAATAATCAAGGTTATTTAGTTGAATTTTCAAGGCTGGAAATGCTACGTTATCTTCCAAATTCAGATGAATGGACATTGGTATCGCGTGTTCCGGCGCTACCGGGTACAAATACTGTTGGAACAAAATTTATAATTTGGAGTAACAGTCAGAAAATTTTTATAACTGGGGCGAATTCAGAATACAGTAATATTTTTTCATATCACAAGGATGTAAAATAATCTTACCGTAACAACTATTTTTTGCTTTCATCTTTTTTACGAAACAATATTACAATTACAAACTTAAAATTCTGTACCAATCCTTTCAAGTTCTTTCCCTATTTTTGCGCTGAAAATTATAAACAATGCAAAAAATCTATCCTGAAAATTTCGAACTAAAAATCGGATTCGACCGCATTCGTGAAATGTTGCATGCCAAATGCATCAGCAACATGGGCAGCGAGTGGGTCGACGAAATGTACTTTCAGGATGATTTTGAAATCATAAAAAACAAACTGGGCGAAACCGGCGAATTCTGCCGGATTATCAGGGAATTCGACAACTTTCCTGCCAGCCATTTTTACGATTTGCGCAGCGCCCTTCAGAAAATAAAAATTGAAGGCCGTTTTCTCGAACCGGCAGAATTGTTCGATTTAAAACGCTCGCTCGAATCGGTGCGGGCCATTGTTTTTTTCTTTAATAAACAGGAAGATGAAGTTTTTCCGTTGTTAAAAAACAAAACAAAACGAATCCAGATTTTCCCCTATATTTACGATCGCATTGATCAGATTCTGAACAAATTCGGAAAAATCCGCGACAATGCTTCTCCCGAGTTGGCACAAATCAGAAAAAGCATACTTTCATTGCAATCGAACATGTCGAAACGCCTGCACGCCATTTTAAAACAGGCGCAAAAAGACGGGCTGGTTGAAGAAGATGCCACGGTTTCCATTCGCGATGGCCGGGCGGTGATTCCCATTTCGGCTTCGAACAAAAGAAAGTTAAACGGAATTGTTTACGACGAATCTGCCACAGGAAAAACTTCGTATGTAGAGCCGAATGAAATTGTGGAAATGAACAACGAAATCCGCGAACTGGAATACGCCGAACGCCGGGAGATCGTAAAAATCCTGACTGAATTTTCCAACGATATCCGGCCGTATCTTTCCGATTTACTTTATTCGTACGATTTTTTGGGTGAAATCGATTTTATCCGTTCAAAAGCATTACTAACGGTTGAATTCAACGGAATTAATCCCGATTTTTCTGATAAACCTGTAATCGACTGGTTTCAGGCGGTACATCCGTTGCTTTCCATTTCATTAAAAAAAGAAAACCGGAAAGTTGTTCCGCTAAATATTCGTTTAAATTCAGATAAACATATTTTGCTGATTTCGGGCCCGAATGCCGGAGGTAAATCGGTTTGTTTAAAAACAGTTGGATTGTTGCAATACATGCTTCAGTGCGGACTTTTAATCCCGATCAGCGAAGGCAGTCGAACCGGAATTTTCAGCCAATTATTTATCGACATCGGTGACGAGCAGTCGCTCGAAAACGATTTGAGTACCTACAGTTCGCACCTGATGAACATGAAACATTTTGTGAAATTCAGCAACGAAAAAACGCTCATCCTTATCGACGAATTTGGTACAGGAACAGAACCCATGCTCGGCGGCGCCATTGCCGAAGCCATTTTAGACCAGCTTAATCAGCAACATACTTTTGGCGTAATTACCACGCACTACACAAATCTGAAACATTTTGCCTCGTCGGCTGAAGGAATTGAAAACGGGGCAATGTTATACGATTCGCAAAATATGAACCCGCTTTTTCAGCTTGAAATAGGAAAACCGGGAAGTTCGTTTGCTTTTGAAATTGCCCGTAAAATTGGCCTGCCGGAAGAAATTCTTGAAAAAGCCACTGAAAAAGTAGGTAAAAAACACATCGATTTCGACCGGAACCTGCGCCAGATTAACCGCGATAAAAGATACTGGGAAACCAAAAGAAATAAAATCAGGCAGGTTGAGAAGATTCTTGATGAAATGGCGGCCAACTACGAAAACGAACTTCAGGAAACAAAAAAACTGCGCAAAGAAGTGTTGGCCAAAGCCAAAGAAGAAGCTGAGGTTTTACTTTCAGGGGTAAACAAAAAAATTGAAAATACAATTCAGGAAATACGCGATGCACAGGCCGAAAAGGAACGGACAAAAAAAGCACGCGAAGAACTGGAATTGCTAAAAAAGCAGGTAAAACACAAAAACAACGACAACGACAAATTTATTCAGTCGAAAATTGAAAAACTCCGCCAGCAGGAAGATAAACGCAACCAGCGTCGCCCCAAAGAATCGCAGCAACTCATTCCAAAAGAAAAACTGGAAGAGCGAATTGAATTAAAATCGGGCGATAAAGTAAAAATCGTCGGGCAAAATACAATTGGCGATTTAATCGAACTCAACGATAAAAATGCAGTGGTTGCATTCGGTCAGCTTATTACTACACTGCCCCGCAAGCAGGTGGAACGGCTGAGCAACAACGAAGCAAAAAAACTGGAGAAAAACAGAAGAACCGGTAGTTCAGTTTTGACCCAGAATTTAACCCAGCGTCGGTTAATGTTTAAACCTGAAATTGACATCCGCGGCCAACGCGTTGAGGAAGCCATTGCAAAAATCCAGGAATTTATCGACGAGGCTATTATGTTTGAAGTTGGCCAGCTGCGTATTTTGCACGGAAAAGGAAACGGAATTCTGAAAGAAACCATTCGCGATTACCTTCGTGCAGAACCCATGGTCCGCAATTATAAAGATGAACACGTCGATTTTGGCGGCGCAGGAATTACTGTTGTTTCACTGGCCTTGTAAATTATGAAATCAGATTTCAAAGTTATTGCATTCGATGCCGACGATACTTTGTGGGTGAATGAACCTTATTACCGCGAAACGGAAGATTTGTTTTATGCCCTGCTCACCGAATTTATGCCGGCAGAACAAATTGGAAGAGAGTTGTATAAAACGGAAATGGATAACCTGAAAATGTACGGGTACGGAACCAAAGGTTTTATGCTTTCGATGATTGAAACTGCCCTGCGAATAAGTGAAAATAAAGTGCCGGCCTCAACACTTCAGAAAATTATTGAACTTGGTAAGGAACAACTTACCAAACCTGTAATTTTGCTCGACGGCGTTGTGGAAACACTCGAATATTTAAGCCGCAAAAATTACATGCTGGTAGTGGCTACCAAAGGCGATTTGGTCGATCAGGAGCGAAAGCTGAAAAACTCAAACATTCAGCACTATTTTCATCATGTTGAAATAATGAGCAATAAAAAGGAAGACGATTATCAAAAATTAATACAACACCTCAATATTTTTCCTGAAGATTTTCTAATGGTTGGGAATTCGTACAAATCGGATATTGAACCTGTTTTAAATTTGAAGGGCTTTGGAATTTATGTTCCTTTTCATATTACCTGGGAACATGAAAAAGCGGAAGAAAACGAAAATCATCCCAATTGGATAAAAGTTGAACACATTTCAGCGGTTCTAGACATTCTTTAATTTAGTTTCCGGAAACTTTCAACAAAATATTACACCAACCAAATCCGGCCAAATTCACAACAATCAGGTCATTTAATTATTTTCACCTGTTTTCTGAACGTCAAATCACATACGAACATGTCGAATCAATGGATACAAATTCCTGTAAACATTCTGATCTTAACCACTTAATGTTTGTTAGACTGTTTGCCAGCGTGTGGTCGACTGGTAATTTTTCATATATTCTTCAACCTCTTTATCATTGTTTCCATTTCCCATATTTAGCACCTGTTCACATTCATGATAAATGTCATTTTTTTGATTATTAAAGAAAATTTTCTTTAATAAACAGTTTGCGATCTTAATAATACGAATACCTTTTTTCATGATTTTACGATTTTATGATTAAATCTTTGCGTCGTTTAAGCGCCGCAGCAACACTGCTGCATAGGAGCTCATCGATGTACTTTGAACGATAATTTCTTGCGGCAGAATTAAATTAGCCGCAGTAAAATTCCAAATTGCTTTTATACCGCAATTCACCAGATCCTCAGCAACTTCCTGCGCCACATGGTTTGGCGTGGTAAGTATTCCTATTTTAACATTCAGCCTGTTCGAAAGGCTGAACAGTTTATTATATTCCAGGATATGAATGCCTCCAACGTGAGTCCCGACTTTCTTTTCATCAACATCGAAGGCAGCAATAATCTTTAGTCCAAGCGATTGGTGTTCCTGATAGGCCATCAAAGCAGAGCCCAGATTACCGGCACCAACCAAAAAGGCTTCATTGGTCTTGTTAAAACCGAGGAATTCTTCCAAAGCATGAATTAATTCATACGTATTGTAACCCACTCTCGGCTTTCCTTTCACTCCTGTAACTGCCAAATCTTTAACTACCTGCGTAGGATCACATTTTAAATCGCGGCCAATTATCGGAGCTGAAATATTAATTATGCCCTGTTCTTTAATTTTTTCAAGGTAATATAAATATGCAGGCAACCTTTTCAACGTTGGTTCAGATACCTGTTTTGTTATTTTATATTTACCTGTTTCTTTCATTTTTAATTCAATTGAGTTTTTTGTCTTTTGCTCGCTTCAAAGATAAATAAAAAATAATTAAAGAAATTATTCTTTATTTATGTAATCCATTTTTATTAACTGAAAATTAAGATTTGACTTAATATTAAATTTTATTTTTCTGAACTTGCAATGTATGAATTACAGAATTATATGAATGCTGCAAAATACAAAAAGCTATTTATTGTCTTTTCATTTCAGTATTAAAAACGAAACATGAAACTAAAAAATGAAATTGTAATTTTAGGATTATGCAAAGTGTTTTTTTGGTGATATTCGTCAATGATCAATTTGATACGCCTGGCATCCGATATGGTGCGACTGTATGTTCCTGGCAGCATATTACCAGTATTTGCGTATGTGGTTTCAATTCCAGTGTGGTGCGATTGTTAGTATAACCGATGGTGTTATATCAGCGCCTGATAATATGTTTCAATTCCAGTGTGGTGCGATTGTTAGGTTTGAATAACAACCTCTCAAACGTGGGACAAAATGTTTCAATTCCAGTGTGGTGCGATTGTTAGGATTGGGCAGAATGGATTAAGGAAGTTTTAGAAGCGTTTCAATTCCAGTGTGGTGCGATTGTTAGGGTGTTGGAAAAAAGACACAAAAGAATTTATACAGTTTCAATTCCAGTGTGGTGCGATTGTTAGCCAGATTGTCCTAACATTTGCCTCTATTCCTATCGAGTTTCAATTCCAGTGTGGTGCGATTGTTAGTGGGAGGTCAAAACAAAGTTGATTATCACCTTACAAGTTTCAATTCCAGTGTGGTGCGATTGTTAGAACCTGAGTACCCTCTTTTACCTGCTTTTTATATGTTTCAATTCCAGTGTGGTGCGATTGTTAGTAATCTGATTATTGACTTGGATTCTGGCAATGCAGTTTCAATTCCAGTGTGGTGCGATTGTTAGCTCCTGGCCCGTTCCGTACTGGCCGTTAATTATTTGTTTCAATTCCAGTGTGGTGCGATTGTTAGCTACCCCAACCATTTTGTTAAGCTCGATAAACTGGTTTCAATTCCAGTGTGGTGCGATTGTTAGACGATAGCGTATCGCGAGGTACTGCTCCGCAACGCAAGTTTCAATTCCAGTGTGGTGCGATTGTTAGTTTCCGGAGATATCGCAATTTAAAACGATAGTACCGTTTCAATTCCAGTGTGGTGCGATTGTTAGTGCAGTTTTCCGGTCTCATGGCTGGCGCTCTGTCTGTTTCAATTCCAGTGTGGTGCGATTGTTAGATTTGACTTCAATCTACAGCTGGGCTGTAGCTCATGTTTCAATTCCAGTGTGGTGCGATTGTTAGGCAGTTTCCGCTTTATTAATTGCTTCAATAAGTTCGTTTCAATTCCAGTGTGGTGCGATTGTTAGCCAGCTGGTTCAATATACAAGTGTGGTAATTCACAAGTTTCAATTCCAGTGTGGTGCGATTGTTAGTTTTTACCTTGTTTAAAATATGCAGTAGCATAATATGTTTCAATTCCAGTGTGGTGCGATTGTTAGTTCTTCCGGACTTATCGTTGAACAGCCTCTGAATTTGTTTCAATTCCAGTGTGGTGCGATTGTTAGTATGGTAGATGGTATTTATACCCTGCAGGATGCTTGTTTCAATTCCAGTGTGGTGCGATTGTTAGAACGTGGTTGGGAATCGGTAATTCATTTTTTCAAGTTTCAATTCCAGTGTGGTGCGATTGTTAGTCAATGGGATGAAATGAAATATTCGCTCCGCAGCCGTTTCAATTCCAGTGTGGTGCGATTGTTAGAACGATCGTTAACTCCTCTCACTTTTTATACATCTATGTTTCAATTCCAGTGTGGTGCGATTGTTAGTGACCGCGCAAATCAGCTCTCAAATATACGAACAAGTTTCAATTCCAGTGTGGTGCGATTGTTAGTCGACAACGCCTGTAAAAGCCTCGTCAATTATTCCGTTTCAATTCCAGTGTGGTGCGATTGTTAGATTGTTTTACGCCGATGGCTCACCGGCTGTTATCGAGTTTCAATTCCAGTGTGGTGCGATTGTTAGAGGAACGCCGGGTTCCGCTCGCCATGCGCCTGCACGGTTTCAATTCCAGTGTGGTGCGATTGTTAGAAACGGTTGAAATTTATCCGGCTTTTCAGTTTAAGTTTCAATTCCAGTGTGGTGCGATTGTTAGTCATCATCCGGGTTGAAACAAAAATTGAATTCATTGTTTCAATTCCAGTGTGGTGCGATTGTTAGGGTCAGGCAAACGACAGAAAAAGAAACCATATTCAGGTTTCAATTCCAGTGTGGTGCGATTGTTAGTACGCTTCGGTTGTCATTGCTTCCCATGTTTGCTGGTTTCAATTCCAGTGTGGTGCGATTGTTAGTTAAATGCTTCCTCTGCCTCTTTTAATAGTTGTTTATGTTTCAATTCCAGTGTGGTGCGATTGTTAGCTCGGCGGTAAAATGAAAGAAACCGGCTTAGTATATGTTTCAATTCCAGTGTGGTGCGATTGTTAGGGTCAGGCAAACGACCGAAAAAGAAACTACATTCAAGTTTCAATTCCAGTGTGGTGCGATTGTTAGAAGCGGAAGCCGTGAACGGTACAACAGGGCAGACGTTTCAATTCCAGTGTGGTGCGATTGTTAGTTTGTTTACAATTGCGTTCAAATTGGTTCACAAGTTGTTTCAATTCCAGTGTGGTGCGATTGTTAGCGTGTTTGTTCTATTGATTTAACGTCAATTTATGCCGTTTCAATTCCAGTGTGGTGCGATTGTTAGAAAGCGTTATTATTCAGATGCATTGATATTTACTTGTTTCAATTCCAGTGTGGTGCGATTGTTAGGTTCGAATAGTAGTATCATAAATGATAGTAGAACCAGTTTCAATTCCAGTGTGGTGCGATTGTTAGAACCGCTATTATTTACAGCTATTGCAATTATCTTGTTTCAATTCCAGTGTGGTGCGATTGTTAGTATGCCTACTGTTAGCGGCTATGTTGTTCAAACATTGTTTCAATTCCAGTGTGGTGCGATTGTTAGTCATTTTGAGAAACAAAAATGAACCATTTTTTAGCTGTTTCAATTCCAGTGTGGTGCGATTGTTAGAGCGGAAGAAAAAAAATAATCGGAAATTCTGAAACGTTTCAATTCCAGTGTGGTGCGATTGTTAGTACCGAAAGGCTATAACGTTTTACTGCTTTGCTCAGTTTCAATTCCAGTGTGGTGCGATTGTTAGTCCGGTAAGTACAATCGTTGATATCGATTTTTCCGTTGTTTCAATTCCAGTGTGGTGCGATTGTTAGAGTCAAAGTTGAATCTTGTTATAAATTCGGCACCTGTGTTTCAATTCCAGTGTGGTGCGATTGTTAGCTTCGAGGTCGTGCCAGATTATATAATGAGATAAGTTTCAATTCCAGTGTGGTGCGATTGTTAGGATAGTATTGAGCTATTTGGAAAAGAAAACCTAAGGTTTCAATTCCAGTGTGGTGCGATTGTTAGTCAGCCTCGCGGCGACGTTGCTCTTCGGCTTTTGCTTGTTTCAATTCCAGTGTGGTGCGATTGTTAGATGAAAGGTTGTTTTCATGTGAAAAGGATTTACTGGTTTCAATTCCAGTGTGGTGCGATTGTTAGCCGATTCAGTCGATTATTTCGAATATCTGGAAATAAGTTTCAATTCCAGTGTGGTGCGATTGTTAGTATTTTCAGCAAATTTTCGACAATTTAACCGTTGTTGTTTCAATTCCAGTGTGGTGCGATTGTTAGACGGTAATGGCCTAAGCTTTTCAGGGCATTAGTGGTTTCAATTCCAGTGTGGTGCGATTGTTAGTAGGCTTCTGTCTTCATTGCTTCCCAGGTTGGCTGGTTTCAATTCCAGTGTGGTGCGATTGTTAGCGAATTTTCTGAATTGAATGGATATCGGTCGAGTTGTTTCAATTCCAGTGTGGTGCGATTGTTAGCATATTCGCATCGGTATAAAATGTCCTGTAAACAAGTTTCAATTCCAGTGTGGTGCGATTGTTAGTTATGGCTCTTTTCCCTTTTGCGCGTAATTACTATGTTTCAATTCCAGTGTGGTGCGATTGTTAGCAAGCGCAATAAGCTGGTTTACCAACTTTTCAGAGTTTCAATTCCAGTGTGGTGCGATTGTTAGTCGCAAATGCCTTTATTCCAGGCCAACCTGCAAAGTAGTTTCAATTCCAGTGTGGTGCGATTGTTAGTTTGTAGATGTTTTTCGAAGTCAATCATGTGGTCGGTTTCAATTCCAGTGTGGTGCGATTGTTAGTTAACAACAGTTGGTTGATGTCTTTTGTCTCTACGCAGTTTCAATTCCAGTGTGGTGCGATTGTTAGTGAATATGTAAACCTTGAAAAAGCCCTTGTTCTGAGTTTCAATTCCAGTGTGGTGCGATTGTTAGAAAATCAAAAAGTCACCGTTTAAAGTTTCTTTTCGCTGTTTCAATTCCAGTGTGGTGCGATTGTTAGAGCTGTAATGGCTATCGATGTGCAAGGCATATCGCGTTTCAATTCCAGTGTGGTGCGATTGTTAGGATTTATTTCTGATTAATCGTACAGAAACTTATATCGTTTCAATTCCAGTGTGGTGCGATTGTTAGGGGATAATACGCGTTCGACAAAAAGTACCTACAGTGTTTCAATTCCAGTGTGGTGCGATTGTTAGAATCACAGAAATATCAGCACTCACAGCCCCGTTATAGTTTCAATTCCAGTGTGGTGCGATTGTTAGCTCCGGGCGGCCTTGCATATTTGAATTCCTTCAAAGTTTCAATTCCAGTGTGGTGCGATTGTTAGTCAAAAAAAATATGAATTATAAAGGAGGTAAAAAGTTTCAATTCCAGTGTGGTGCGATTGTTAGAATTTGATTATTTCTCTTAAAGGAATTCAAGCCGACGTTTCAATTCCAGTGTGGTGCGATTGTTAGTACTTAATAAATTCACAAAGTATAAGTGTGCAATAGTTTCAATTCCAGTGTGGTGCGATTGTTAGTAGCTGAAGAACAGCGTGTTGCATGGATTGCAGCAGTGTTTCAATTCCAGTGTGGTGCGATTGTTAGCAGTGGTGGTGAAAGCACAACATCATCATCTTCCGAGTTTCAATTCCAGTGTGGTGCGATTGTTAGCGGAGAAAAGGAAATGCTTAAAAAGTTTGTTAAAATAAGTTTCAATTCCAGTGTGGTGCGATTGTTAGCTCTATTGTATATTGTGTTGATGCAGATTTTATTCTGTTTCAATTCCAGTGTGGTGCGATTGTTAGGTTTTATTGATGTCGTCTTTGTGGAAAGTTACTTTGTTTCAATTCCAGTGTGGTGCGATTGTTAGTTCAGGGCAAACTCGCCGGGAAGGTCAACTGCAATGTTTCAATTCCAGTGTGGTGCGATTGTTAGTTCGATGCACGGCTTGAGCCGGTTGTTTTCAACACCGTTTCAATTCCAGTGTGGTGCGATTGTTAGTATTTATCTTAATGACAGCGATTATGAAGGGACATGTTTCAATTCCAGTGTGGTGCGATTGTTAGGCGGAACCAGTTTATCGGGTTCCCCGACTACCAGGTTTCAATTCCAGTGTGGTGCGATTGTTAGTGCATTTGTGCAATTAGTAAAACATTGTGTCCCGAGTTTCAATTCCAGTGTGGTGCGATTGTTAGTCGCGTTCAACCCTGATTTCAACAGGCGGTAATGAGTTTCAATTCCAGTGTGGTGCGATTGTTAGTATTATAGGACTTCGATTTTATTATGTTCAATGCAGTTTCAATTCCAGTGTGGTGCGATTGTTAGCGCCAAAACGCCGCCTATTGCAGTGGCTATAAATGCGTTTCAATTCCAGTGTGGTGCGATTGTTAGGGGCAGAATTTGTATATAGTAAAATTTAGTTCACCTAGTTTCAATTCCAGTGTGGTGCGATTGTTAGCTGCAAACCCTGCCGCAACAAAGTCCCGCGGTTGGAAGTTTCAATTCCAGTGTGGTGCGATTGTTAGGAAACAGCGTGTTGAGGGGACTTGGTTTAGCTGAAGAGTTTCAATTCCAGTGTGGTGCGATTGTTAGCAGAGTGCGAAATTTACAACCCTTAATTTTTACAGGTTTCAATTCCAGTGTGGTGCGATTGTTAGGAAAAGCGTGGCAGCGCTGGCCGATTACTGCGTGAAGTTTCAATTCCAGTGTGGTGCGATTGTTAGTGCGTGAATGGAAAGAATTTTATTGAACTATATGACGTTTCAATTCCAGTGTGGTGCGATTGTTAGAAATTTAAAACATCTGCATTTACCAGTTCTTCTGCGTTTCAATTCCAGTGTGGTGCGATTGTTAGCAGGTTTATTGAGAGGGTTGAGGACCAGGACGCAAGTTTCAATTCCAGTGTGGTGCGATTGTTAGACGGAACCACACAGTTAGTTCAGCTATATGTTAAGTCGTTTCAATTCCAGTGTGGTGCGATTGTTAGTATCGCTCTCATTATGCTGCTACAGTTTTTTCGGTGTTTCAATTCCAGTGTGGTGCGATTGTTAGTATATAGCCTAATAGCTTCGTTCATGTGATTTTCAGTTTCAATTCCAGTGTGGTGCGATTGTTAGAAGTTTTGAAACAACTCCGGGAACAATTTACAAAAGTTTCAATTCCAGTGTGGTGCGATTGTTAGAAAGTAAATGCCGACGGCACACCGGTTTATTCCGGGTTTCAATTCCAGTGTGGTGCGATTGTTAGCAATTAATGGCTCGCGTTTTCTTAATTCCGAAAGAAGTTTCAATTCCAGTGTGGTGCGATTGTTAGCCACTTTATATTTACCTTAACGATAGCGATTATACGTTTCAATTCCAGTGTGGTGCGATTGTTAGTTTCCGCACATCTTCACCAGTAGTATATTTCTTTCGTTTCAATTCCAGTGTGGTGCGATTGTTAGAGTTCTTTACGGCGCCTGTCGAGGTTAAATTTGAGCGTTTCAATTCCAGTGTGGTGCGATTGTTAGCAGAATGTTGGTTGTAGCAGTTGGCCCCCATGCATGTTTCAATTCCAGTGTGGTGCGATTGTTAGTAAGCTTAAGAAGTTCATTACTAATTCGGGTTAAACTGTTTCAATTCCAGTGTGGTGCGATTGTTAGACTTGTTTTTTCGTACCTTATTAAATGCTGATTTTGTTTCAATTCCAGTGTGGTGCGATTGTTAGTTCCTTTCCTAATTCACTGGGGTTACCCGCTCGAGTTTCAATTCCAGTGTGGTGCGATTGTTAGCCGCTAACTTTGCCCGTAACGGTTACGCCATTGTGTTTCAATTCCAGTGTGGTGCGATTGTTAGCAAACCCTGCCGCAACAAAGTCCCGCGGTTGGAAGTTTCAATTCCAGTGTGGTGCGATTGTTAGTGGTGAACGCAAGCTTTTAAAACCCTTATTTTATCCGGTTTCAATTCCAGTGTGGTGCGATTGTTAGCTGGTAATCAGCCCCCACTTGCGGTTATTGTATGTTAGTTTCAATTCCAGTGTGGTGCGATTGTTAGGGGATATTTTTTTCATACATATAATCTTTCATTGGTTTCAATTCCAGTGTGGTGCGATTGTTAGATTAACTACCATTACACAAATGATTGCTGATGATAAGTTTCAATTCCAGTGTGGTGCGATTGTTAGCTTTCTGAAATCGGTACACGATATCAGTATTTTCGTTTCAATTCCAGTGTGGTGCGATTGTTAGTTGGAATGATAGATAAAAAGCACAAAAAAGTATTATGTTTCAATTCCAGTGTGGTGCGATTGTTAGCAGGCTTTATTTTTTAATGGACGAGGCCGGTATTAGTTTCAATTCCAGTGTGGTGCGATTGTTAGGTTGTAATTAAAGTTTGGGAAGAAATAGTAGAAGCGTTTCAATTCCAGTGTGGTGCGATTGTTAGCCATTTCTTTTTCGAGGCTGGTAAAGGTTTTCCGAAGTTTCAATTCCAGTGTGGTGCGATTGTTAGTCACGCTCTTTGTGCGGGTAGATGGTTAAATTATGTTTCAATTCCAGTGTGGTGCGATTGTTAGGCAGACCAGCTGCTTATATCACCTGTCAGAGAATTATGTTTCAATTCCAGTGTGGTGCGATTGTTAGTTCGCTTAGTAAAACATCGTCGTGGTACTTTACCTTGTTTCAATTCCAGTGTGGTGCGATTGTTAGAATGCCGGTATTGTTACCGAAACAGCAATTGACTTGTTTCAATTCCAGTGTGGTGCGATTGTTAGTTACACTTTTATTATGAAAAGGCCAACTTCCGGAGTTTCAATTCCAGTGTGGTGCGATTGTTAGAAAAAATCGGCGATTGAGGTATTGTTTAAGGACGGCGTTTCAATTCCAGTGTGGTGCGATTGTTAGGCCAAGGCGAGTGGTGGGTAATTTCGAACGACAAAGTTTCAATTCCAGTGTGGTGCGATTGTTAGGTTGAGGGGAAAACATTTAAAGAAGAACATTTACCGGTTTCAATTCCAGTGTGGTGCGATTGTTAGTGCAGCAACAGTGCCACATAAATCTTCACTAACAGTGTTTCAATTCCAGTGTGGTGCGATTGTTAGACACTTTTTCACGTGTCGTACGGCGAGGCCGACACAGTTTCAATTCCAGTGTGGTGCGATTGTTAGAAAATACCTTGAGTATGCCAATCCCGAGGTGGCCTGTTTCAATTCCAGTGTGGTGCGATTGTTAGTTTCGAAAAGAACAGAGCTAATCCACAATTTTGACGTTTCAATTCCAGTGTGGTGCGATTGTTAGCATGCGCCAGCCCAGGAACTGGGTTTGGCTCAACCGGTTTCAATTCCAGTGTGGTGCGATTGTTAGAAAACACTAACCGACCGCCATGTTACCGGCATGGATGTTTCAATTCCAGTGTGGTGCGATTGTTAGACCAGATTCTATTGTCGAAGGTGAACTTACTTTCGGTTTCAATTCCAGTGTGGTGCGATTGTTAGAGCACTTGAACGTGCGCGAGGCCACCGGTGATAACGAGTTTCAATTCCAGTGTGGTGCGATTGTTAGTACAAACTGAATGATATTATGTCCGTAAATAAATTTGTTTCAATTCCAGTGTGGTGCGATTGTTAGTCTATAAAAAAATAAAATGAATGGGGTGTTAACACGTTTCAATTCCAGTGTGGTGCGATTGTTAGCCAATATTATTCAACAGCTCTTCGAGCCCTATAAGTTTCAATTCCAGTGTGGTGCGATTGTTAGACACAATGAAAATCTTTAAATTTTTGAAATTATTAGTTTCAATTCCAGTGTGGTGCGATTGTTAGGCATACCATTGTTCAAAAAACAATTTCAATTTCCGGTTTCAATTCCAGTGTGGTGCGATTGTTAGATTGAAAGATTTGCTTTTGAATCGTCCGGTTTGGAGTTTCAATTCCAGTGTGGTGCGATTGTTAGAAAGTCGTAGGGAGGGTAAACAATGATTGTAAAGATGTTTCAATTCCAGTGTGGTGCGATTGTTAGTGGATTACCGGCCTTATATGAAAAAGATACTTGGCGAGTTTCAATTCCAGTGTGGTGCGATTGTTAGTGGCGTTTCCATAACACAAGTCACAATGAATAACGAGTTTCAATTCCAGTGTGGTGCGATTGTTAGATTGATAAGTCTGGTGCTCCAGGCCAGTAAAAACCGCGTTTCAATTCCAGTGTGGTGCGATTGTTAGCATAAATCCACGTTTGTGGAAGTTTTGAATACGCAGTTTCAATTCCAGTGTGGTGCGATTGTTAGTCTGTTTCATAAGTTATTCTGCTAATGTCGTAATTGGTTTCAATTCCAGTGTGGTGCGATTGTTAGAATCTATTTCACAAGGGGCAGTGCTTGACGGATCTCGTTTCAATTCCAGTGTGGTGCGATTGTTAGGCTGTTTGTTTGACCTTGGCGTAAAACGGCATAAATGTTTCAATTCCAGTGTGGTGCGATTGTTAGTATATCAATCCCTTAATTTAATTCATTTAGTCTTATCTGTTTCAATTCCAGTGTGGTGCGATTGTTAGCTTTTACTTCCGGTGCCTTTTTTTCGAACCAGTCGAGTTTCAATTCCAGTGTGGTGCGATTGTTAGTAACCCGCTTTAACGGCGAAAAAGTGTTGTAATTAGTTTCAATTCCAGTGTGGTGCGATTGTTAGCAAGCCGGCGTGCGGTAGAGTTCTGCATTTTTAGGTTTCAATTCCAGTGTGGTGCGATTGTTAGAAACAGCCTTACCTGTGCTGTCGGGGGCAATAGCATGTTTCAATTCCAGTGTGGTGCGATTGTTAGCTACTGGAATGCTTCAGCAAACGATACGTTATACTAGTTTCAATTCCAGTGTGGTGCGATTGTTAGTCCTAAAGCAATAAGGGCAAAAGTGCAAACATGGCTGTTTCAATTCCAGTGTGGTGCGATTGTTAGCGTGCGCCTCGGTAATGGTAGCCGTTAAATTCAGCAGTTTCAATTCCAGTGTGGTGCGATTGTTAGGGTAAGAGGAACTTATATTGCCTCGCAATACTGCAGTTTCAATTCCAGTGTGGTGCGATTGTTAGCTGATGATTTCAGCTTTTTGGCGAATGATGAAACTTGTTTCAATTCCAGTGTGGTGCGATTGTTAGCAGCGGCGAAAGCGATGCGCTGAACCTGTATTCCATGTTTCAATTCCAGTGTGGTGCGATTGTTAGCGAGCCACAGGCGCGAAGCTATTTTAGGCATATGGAGTTTCAATTCCAGTGTGGTGCGATTGTTAGCTATTATGAACTTATTGAAATTGAAGAATTTGATGAGTTTCAATTCCAGTGTGGTGCGATTGTTAGACAGGTATTATACGCTGAGTTGAAAAGGTTCACCTTGTTTCAATTCCAGTGTGGTGCGATTGTTAGTTGATTACTCCAGTTTGCAATTACAGCATTTTCAGTAGTTTCAATTCCAGTGTGGTGCGATTGTTAGCTGGAAGGAACCCCGTGTAGTTTTTGTCTGCTCCAGTTTCAATTCCAGTGTGGTGCGATTGTTAGTTTCATGATTAATAGCCTACTTGAATTTCAGTAACTTGTTTCAATTCCAGTGTGGTGCGATTGTTAGAACAGTCCGGCTTTTTTGTCCTTTCCTTTTGCATGGTTTCAATTCCAGTGTGGTGCGATTGTTAGCAGTTCGAGCACATACATTTTCTGGTTGTATTCTGCCGTTTCAATTCCAGTGTGGTGCGATTGTTAGCACAACAACTTCACTGGTAACCGGAACTACATTTAACGTTTCAATTCCAGTGTGGTGCGATTGTTAGTAAAAGTGAAAGAATTGGGTGGTGTGGTTGTACAAAGTTTCAATTCCAGTGTGGTGCGATTGTTAGGGACTGACACCAGCATTTTTGAATTGCTTAAAACATGTTTCAATTCCAGTGTGGTGCGATTGTTAGCTATTTTGATCCTTCATTTAAAGAAAACAAACGAGTTTCAATTCCAGTGTGGTGCGATTGTTAGTAAATCATCAAGCTTCTCTTTCGCCCCTTCAAGTGTTTCAATTCCAGTGTGGTGCGATTGTTAGTACATATAGCACCATTCCGGAAAGGGGAATACACGAGTTTCAATTCCAGTGTGGTGCGATTGTTAGTACCGGTGTTATACCCGTAGACTCGGCACAAGACCTGTTTCAATTCCAGTGTGGTGCGATTGTTAGTAAAATTCTGGAAATGAAAACAGTAGTATTAAAAGTTTCAATTCCAGTGTGGTGCGATTGTTAGACGCGACTGGAATGTAGTGGTAGCCTTACGTAATTGTTTCAATTCCAGTGTGGTGCGATTGTTAGCCATACCACCAACGTTATCAACAGGTCGTTTGCTGGTTTCAATTCCAGTGTGGTGCGATTGTTAGTGTTGTGCCATCCAGCACGACAGATAAAATTTTTGTTTCAATTCCAGTGTGGTGCGATTGTTAGAACACGCCACATTGTTCAGCGGTATCATGGAGTTGAGTTTCAATTCCAGTGTGGTGCGATTGTTAGCCGTAGTTCCTATAATTAAAACCCTGTTTTCAATTGTTTCAATTCCAGTGTGGTGCGATTGTTAGAAACGCTGCTGCAAGTGCTTCAATTTCATATCCTTTGTTTCAATTCCAGTGTGGTGCGATTGTTAGAGTGGGTTAGTGATTTACTTGCAGTTTTAACCTAAGTTTCAATTCCAGTGTGGTGCGATTGTTAGCATTTTACGAATAAAAGCAGTAGCACCGCCAATTAGTTTCAATTCCAGTGTGGTGCGATTGTTAGATGATGACGACAATACAATTAGGATTTCGGATACAGTTTCAATTCCAGTGTGGTGCGATTGTTAGTTTTTTGCCTTCGCTCTTTGGTTTTTTCAAAACCATGTTTCAATTCCAGTGTGGTGCGATTGTTAGTATCATAAGCATCAATCAATCGCGCAAGCTCGTTTCTGTTTCAATTCCAGTGTGGTGCGATTGTTAGTTTTTTTAATGTGGTGTGGTTTGGGGTTTATTGCGTTTCAATTCCAGTGTGGTGCGATTGTTAGTCAGCGGTTATGGCTATCGATGTACAAGGTATATCGTGTTTCAATTCCAGTGTGGTGCGATTGTTAGTGACAAGTTTAGGCGTTTATAGTGATATGTCTCTGTTTCAATTCCAGTGTGGTGCGATTGTTAGACAGGTATCGTGAAGAGCAATTAAAGTGGCATGAAAAGTTTCAATTCCAGTGTGGTGCGATTGTTAGTTTGACAAGTTTAGGCGTTTATAGTGATATGTCTCTGTTTCAATTCCAGTGTGGTGCGATTGTTAGTAAATTCCTATCATTTGACTGGTCAGGCAGTGGATGTTTCAATTCCAGTGTGGTGCGATTGTTAGATTGGGAAAATTGATTCACTTGTTTCCGAATATAATAGTTTCAATTCCAGTGTGGTGCGATTGTTAGTATATGCGGAGTGTGTGTACAGGCTTGGAAGGTCGTTTCAATTCCAGTGTGGTGCGATTGTTAGCATAGTAATTGCTATCACTATTAACATAATTGGCATGTTTCAATTCCAGTGTGGTGCGATTGTTAGTATTTTTTTGCCTCGTCGATTGTGTTGATTGACTCGTTTCAATTCCAGTGTGGTGCGATTGTTAGTCTTGCTAAGGCTTATGTTGATATTGGAAATGCAAGTTTCAATTCCAGTGTGGTGCGATTGTTAGAGGCAGCGAAAAACACATAATCTCTTGTAGTTCCCGTTTCAATTCCAGTGTGGTGCGATTGTTAGGCTATAAAATAGACGGTGCTGTTTTTAGAACAGATAAGTTTCAATTCCAGTGTGGTGCGATTGTTAGCGACTTGGTTGAGTTGGTTGTTTCTTCTGTTTATTCGTTTCAATTCCAGTGTGGTGCGATTGTTAGTTTCGTCAGAAATAAGTTGTTTCGCCTTTTCAATTAAGTTTCAATTCCAGTGTGGTGCGATTGTTAGTCGAAGACTCATTGTTTTTTTATTATTCGTTATACCGTTTCAATTCCAGTGTGGTGCGATTGTTAGTCTTTTTATCGAACTGATCCGGAGCCACAGAAACCCCGTTTCAATTCCAGTGTGGTGCGATTGTTAGGTATAAATAATCTTGCAGAAGCCATTTTGTTGAAGTTTCAATTCCAGTGTGGTGCGATTGTTAGTGTTGTATAAAATAGGTAACCCATCGGTTGAGCCAAGTTTCAATTCCAGTGTGGTGCGATTGTTAGGTTCAACGGAACGGAAAATAGCAAATTCATTTTTAGTTTCAATTCCAGTGTGGTGCGATTGTTAGTCAGGGTTGCCGGCCCAGTAAAAGCCGCTGGTGCGCAGTTTCAATTCCAGTGTGGTGCGATTGTTAGCAAATGGCAGGTTAGTCCTGTTTATATGGGATCGCAAGTTTCAATTCCAGTGTGGTGCGATTGTTAGAACAACAGCAACCTCCATATCTTTTGCGATAGCATGTTTCAATTCCAGTGTGGTGCGATTGTTAGGTTGCGAGAGGAGCAAATTGGCACGGATACGACCACGTTTCAATTCCAGTGTGGTGCGATTGTTAGAATTATGGAAAAAATAACAGTAATTACAGGACCCAAGTTTCAATTCCAGTGTGGTGCGATTGTTAGAATGTCATTTTTTCGAGTTGGAATATCAGAAACTAAGTTTCAATTCCAGTGTGGTGCGATTGTTAGAACTATCGAAAATCTCATCGATTCAATTGATGAAGTTTCAATTCCAGTGTGGTGCGATTGTTAGTCCGATGATTTTACAAACAGCGTAAAAGGCCGCATTGGTTTCAATTCCAGTGTGGTGCGATTGTTAGTTTTGCCGTTGACCCATCGTATGACGATTTTGAAAGTTTCAATTCCAGTGTGGTGCGATTGTTAGTATGGCCTTTTTGCTCGATATTTTTCCTTTCATATAAGTTTCAATTCCAGTGTGGTGCGATTGTTAGAATATTACCTCCGACGAGGGATTTTTTAATAAGTTGTTTCAATTCCAGTGTGGTGCGATTGTTAGTCTTCCCGATTTGATTAAAATTCTTACCGGAATTGGGTTTCAATTCCAGTGTGGTGCGATTGTTAGTAACATTCCTGATATTTCAACATTCAATAAAATAAGTTTCAATTCCAGTGTGGTGCGATTGTTAGTTGTAAATCGCCCTACGGAACTGCCGGCGATTGGTTGGTTTCAATTCCAGTGTGGTGCGATTGTTAGACCGCTCCGACAGAAAAGTGGATATTGTGTTTTTAAAGTTTCAATTCCAGTGTGGTGCGATTGTTAGTACCAAAAGGACAAAATTAACCATTGTCGGCCAAGTTTCAATTCCAGTGTGGTGCGATTGTTAGTAACCAACTCTACTTAAAGGTACATCCTTACCTTGTTTCAATTCCAGTGTGGTGCGATTGTTAGCTTCGTGAACGTAAATAATAAAATTCAGGATGGTTGTTTCAATTCCAGTGTGGTGCGATTGTTAGAACCGCTGCGTTTGTTTTCCAAAGCATCTTTAACATGTTTCAATTCCAGTGTGGTGCGATTGTTAGTTACTTCCTTCAAAATTTTCCTGTCTTTGTCTTGTATGTTTCAATTCCAGTGTGGTGCGATTGTTAGGTCTTCTGAAGTAATTCCCTCCAAATGCCGCTTTTTAAGTTTCAATTCCAGTGTGGTGCGATTGTTAGAACTGTCGTATTACAAAGATATGTAATCCACCTTGTTTCAATTCCAGTGTGGTGCGATTGTTAGTATTTTGTGGGCTAGGTTTGTAAGAAATGGTTATACGTTTCAATTCCAGTGTGGTGCGATTGTTAGTTTACTCCCAAAGTTTTTAAATGTTGCGCCATACTTAGTTTCAATTCCAGTGTGGTGCGATTGTTAGTTAATTGGAGGTGCTGTAAATTCCTATCATTTGACGTTTCAATTCCAGTGTGGTGCGATTGTTAGTATGTGAACAGAAATCCGTCTACAATAACCGATCTAGTTTCAATTCCAGTGTGGTGCGATTGTTAGTCGCGTGATATTGCTGCAATCCTTGACTTAATTCACGTTTCAATTCCAGTGTGGTGCGATTGTTAGTCTCGCTCTGATTTTTTAAGCGACAAAAAGAAATATGTTTCAATTCCAGTGTGGTGCGATTGTTAGTACTAATATTTTCAATCAATATACGTATGATACATGTTTCAATTCCAGTGTGGTGCGATTGTTAGTGCCTGGCTCGAGCCGCTCGGAATCGAAATCCTAAGTTTCAATTCCAGTGTGGTGCGATTGTTAGTATGTACCACCAACATTGGTAGCTAAAACTAATTCGTTTCAATTCCAGTGTGGTGCGATTGTTAGAATACATTTATTGACGACCCAAAAATTATTTAATAAGTTTCAATTCCAGTGTGGTGCGATTGTTAGGTTCGTACAACATTCCGTCGAATGTTTCCCGTACCTGGTTTCAATTCCAGTGTGGTGCGATTGTTAGGACGGTTCCACGTAATTGTATTATCGTTTTGCTTGTTTCAATTCCAGTGTGGTGCGATTGTTAGTTTCTTTGAATCTCCAACGGTCATTGGAATAGTAATGTTTCAATTCCAGTGTGGTGCGATTGTTAGCTTTATTGAGGCGGGTAAACTGTTGAACTCTTTTGTTTCAATTCCAGTGTGGTGCGATTGTTAGTTTGGTAGATTTTCCAAAACCCAATTCGGTTGCGATGTTTCAATTCCAGTGTGGTGCGATTGTTAGCGTAATTCAGGGAATTGTTGCCGATTGGAAAATACTTGTTTCAATTCCAGTGTGGTGCGATTGTTAGTTTGTAATTGTATTTGCCGGGATTAATGCAGTTGTGTAGTTTCAATTCCAGTGTGGTGCGATTGTTAGAATTCAAAACCATAAAACGCCGTAGCAGTTCCCGAGTTTCAATTCCAGTGTGGTGCGATTGTTAGCGGTGGGTCGCACCAATCAGGAAACGACGTTGATTGTTTCAATTCCAGTGTGGTGCGATTGTTAGGTTGATACTTTGTATTGTGTGAATGTTTCCGACAAAGTTTCAATTCCAGTGTGGTGCGATTGTTAGAATGTCCGAGAGTATGACAAAAAGCCGTCAAATGTGTTTCAATTCCAGTGTGGTGCGATTGTTAGAAACAATTATTGCAATGTGCGACGTTCCATTTGTATGTTTCAATTCCAGTGTGGTGCGATTGTTAGAGGTATTGAAAAAAGAAATTGCCGCCCGTTTATGGGAGTTTCAATTCCAGTGTGGTGCGATTGTTAGCGGAATTGTCCGGTTTGACTAAATCCGAATATTTTATGTTTCAATTCCAGTGTGGTGCGATTGTTAGTATTTAACAATGAAATATTCCCGGCACATGACGCATGTTTCAATTCCAGTGTGGTGCGATTGTTAGTGGTTGTGTCCATTTGGCGGTAAATTTCGCCAATCTGTTTCAATTCCAGTGTGGTGCGATTGTTAGTTTGGCGAAATACCGGATTGTATGAAATACACATTTGTTTCAATTCCAGTGTGGTGCGATTGTTAGCATAAAACAATAAATTATGAATTGGATTATTATTATGTTTCAATTCCAGTGTGGTGCGATTGTTAGCTCATGGTCACTATATCCATCATCGTTATTATCAGTTTCAATTCCAGTGTGGTGCGATTGTTAGCCGTTCGACGACTCAAAAAAAATTGTTCATTTTCAGAGAACTACGTTTTTCAAATATAACATTTTGATGGGAAATAATTGTCGATCGCTTAAACGGTAATTTGCCCAGGGGATCGACAATAACATATAAATCGCTTATTTTCAGTATTTCAATGAACTATTTTATTCAATTTTTATTGCGGTTTGTTTGAAAAAACTGTCGCGATTACTTTACCGACAACCCTGCTTACAAAAAAGTATCAAGGTTTTGCCGCTCGTGGCCTACAATTTCCTTATCGAGCCATTTTTCCTGCCGGGTCTTGAAAATAATCAGGCTGTCGTCTTCTTCATTCATAATTTCGCGGGCTTTGTATTTAAATTCTTCTAACCTCGCTTCGGTAATTTCGCCTTCAAAAACCGAATTTTGTATCCAGTTTAAATACCGGCGGCAAAGTTTCAGCATTTTTGCCACACGTTTTTGTCCAACATCGTAAACTGCTATAATGTACATTACCACCACATTTTAAACGGTTTATACTCCTCAATTCCAAGCAGGTGCTTTTGTATTTTGTAACATTCTAATTTTATCAGATGTTTATAACTTACCGCGCGATCGAGTGTACGGTGTTTTATGGTTTCTTCGAGCCGTTCTTCAAAAGCCTGGACAAAAGTCTTCTTTCCGTTTGGTTTCAGGCTCACCCTGTTTAACTGGTCTTCGAAATCATTCGTTTGGATCATTTTTTTATTCAGCACTTTAAATATTACCCGATCGACGAGCAAGGGTTTAAAAACTTCGGCCAAATCGAGTGAAAGTGAAAAGCGCCGTTCGCCGGGTTCGTGCAAAAAACTAACCGCGGGGTTCAGTTGAGTTTGATGAATTGCCCGCAGACACTGGCTGTAACACATCATGTTGCCAAACGAAATCAGGGCGTTTACTTCATTTTCGGGCGGGCGGTACGAGCGGCCACTCATACTAAAATCGTTAATAATTAATTCAAAAGCCTCGTAATAATTTTTGCGGATATTGCCTTCTATTCCCATCAACTCGTTGATGGCTGTGGTTTGTGAAATTTTAGAACTCAGTTCTTCTATTGTTTCAATAATTGGCTGAAGGTCTTTCCCGCGACTGTTGTAATAACGAAGGTTTTTGAGCATGTTAAAACTGGCGCCGTCTAATATTCGTTGTGCCAAATCGATTCTGTTTTTTCTGTTTTGCTGAAATTTTACCTGCGAAATCAGCATTTTACCTGAAATGAACGTCTCGCGTGGCATAAACGAGCCGGTGTAGTTTTCGTAATAATCAAAAAAATGAAGCGGAATTTGTTGCTGCCCCAGAAAATTGTAAAGCGCCGAATTTGCATCGAGGTTTCCAAAACAATACAATTCACCCACATTTTCAACCGGCAAAAACCGGGGCTTTTGTTCGTTTCCTTCTTCGTCGTAAGGCGTAAATTTCAGCGTGTTGTCTTTTCGTTGCAAACGCCCGGGATTAAAGAGGTAGTACGTTTTTTTCATCGCATATCGTTATGTAATCCTGACAGGTTTCGAAAACCTGACAGAATTTTATTTTTCATCCGCATAACAAAAATCGAAATAGCTGCATTTTTTGCATTGGTGAACAGGTATTCGTTCCGGACAATTTTCCTGCGAAACCAATTGTTGAATTTTTCCGAGCATCTCTGTTATCGCTTCCTTGTCGGGAATGGTTAGAAGTACTTCACAGGTTTTGTGCAAACGTGGATATTCGAGCAAGCCGGTGGCTCCCTCTACTTTATTTTTTTCGAGTACAAAGAGGTAGTACTTTACCTGCCATTCATGGGCTTCCTCATGTTTATCCGATTTTTTAATTTCGTGCACCACTTTATTTTTCGGGTCGAAATAATCGATTTTAATGCCGTCTAATTCTATCTCCCTGTATTTTTCGCTGCGGCGCGGGTACGAAGTTTCGTGCAACAACTTGCCCTCGTAAACCAAATCGGAGGTTGATTCCATATTAATTCCGTTGGCAAACAGCCACAATTTGCGGTGGCAGATGAGGTAGTAGTTGAAATGTGTGCCGGTAATTTGCATGGTATTCTGGTTTTAAAAAGGCAAACGAAATGAACCGTTGTTACGCGATGAGGATTTTTTGTTTGTTTGGTCTTTTAGCGAAAGGATGAAACTTATACGACCTGCTACAATCATTTCTGAAATTTGCTGATAATCTGCCCCTTCCATATCAATTTCCTCGATTGCTTCGTTAAGCGCCTCCAGGCAGTTTATATTTTGTTCCACCATCGAAGCGAAGGTTAGTAACATCAGGTAATGAAACATTTCAATGGGGTGAAGTTTCGTACGTCCGGGAAAATAGGCTTCAGTACCTTTTTCAAACAGTTCTTTCGCCCCTAATTTTTCTCCGCTTAAACAGCGTTCAATCGATAGTTCTACTTTAAATAATCCGTAATCGGGATACATAAGGTGATACTCCTCAATTCTTTTCAGGTTGCTTTTCTTTTGCTCCGATTGGAAAAGAATGTTTTCGAGGAAATACATAACAGGAACATCAGGATATATTTTTTTTAACCTGTTCAGTTGGTTTTTTGCCTCTTTGGTATTTGAATTTGCAGTCTTGTAAATTTCAATAACCTGTCGCTGCAACTCCTCTTTTTCAACCTGGGTAGTTGGCTTAATTCCTAAGAAATCGGTTAACGGTTCTTCTGTAACTTCAATTTCTTCAAGTTTATTCAAAAGTTTGTCGGTTAGGGAACCGGCCATATCAGCATCAATGTAATTATCGAGAATTGAATACACAAGGAACCCGAACTCTTTTTGTTCATCTTCAGGCAGGTTTTCGAGGTTTGTAATACTTTTTTCAAACAAATCTATTTTTTTATCGAGAGATAAATCGCCATATTTTTCGTCCCATTTCTCCCGTTCGTCATTTTCGTCTTCATCCCATTCATCATCGTCGAAATCTTCATCTCCGGCAAGAATAAAATCGTAGTTTCCTGGGCCTGCATATTTTTCGAGATGTGCAATTACCCGATTGGCGCGCTGATTATTATCAAGCGGCCCCTGAACATAAAGCGGATTTCCGTCGTCGCCCCCGCAATCTATTTCTATTAGTTCAATATCATCGGTATCCTCTTCGAGAATAAATTGTGCTATTGTAAAGTCTTTGTGTGGTTTGAAACTGTATTCTTCGGCAAACTCAAGCCCTGCAAAAATAATGTTGTGTGCAATAGTATACGAGGTTTCTTCCATGTCCATCGATTCTTCCATTTGCACCAGTAATTCGCGGTATTCGTATTCCGGAATATTGAATTTGTAGTGGGCATCTTTTACGCCAAGACATGCTAAATCGACAAGGTAAAAACCCACGGTTAAATTTCCGTTGGTGTGTTTTCTGGCCACCGATATATTTGCTATCCCGTCTTCTTCCCACCCGGTATTTACCCGGCACTCGAAAATGGGCAGCGAGCGTGCTTTCTGACGGATATAGTTTTCGGGGCTGAGCATTTGCACTACTTTTCCTTTGTTCTTTTTCGACATGTTTTTATTTGTTTGTGTTATACCGATAAAAATAGGGCAATCTGTTGATATTATTAAGTGATTCTTCCGTTTTAAATTTTTTATCAGATTTTTTTATAGTCATGTAGGAACGGTAGTAGCAGAGATGGAATAAATACGACCCGCGTACCCGCCCCCGATGGGCGACAAAATCAATCGTAAAATTCAAATACATAATCATTTTTAAAAGGTATTTCAAATTTTCGCAACAATTCAAGGTATTCTTTTCTGAACGGCTTCGCCGCATGGTGTTTTTCCTGTTCCATAATATATTTTATTACGCTGTTTCTTTGCGAACGCGAATAAGAAAAGGCGCCGTATCCTTCCTGCCATAAAAAATGTCCCGAAACAAAATGGTTCTCGTTTATCCATTTTGAGGAATTGGCTTTTATGCTTTTAATAATATCTGACAGTGACCGGGCAGGATTCTGTTCAAAAAATATATGGATGTGATCCCTGTATCCGTTTACTGCCAATGAATAATTCCCGGTGTTGTTTATTATTCCGGCAATATATTGATGCAACCTGTCGCTAAAATTCCGGCTTATGATGTTCTCTCTTCCTTTTACCGAGAATACTGCATGAATGTTGATTTGTGTATATGTATTTGCCATGTTGTTTAATTTGTATTATTCTACCATACTGTCATCCCTACGGGATTATGTTGTTCCCTACCAAACTGTCATCCCTACGGGATTTGGCTGTTTTTCCCAGTTCCGCAGGAACGGCAATATTGTATAAGGTGAAATTCATACAACCCACGTTTCCCGAGCCCGGCGGTGCGATACATTTTTTTATGTTAGCCTTTTGTTCATTTTTTTGTTGTTTTTATTTGTTGTTTTTTTCTTTCTATTTTCCTACCAAACTGTCGTCCCTGCGGGATTTGGCTGTTTTTCCCAGTTGCGCAGGAACGGCAATATTGTATAAGGTGAAATTCATACAACCTACATTTCCCGAGCCCGGCGGTGCGATACATTTTTTTATGTTAGTGGTTTGTTCATTTTTTTGTTGTTTTTTTCTTTCTATTTTCCTACCAAACTGTCATCCCTACGGGATTTGGCTTGTGTTCAGTTCCGCAGGAACAGCAGTATGGCAGAAGGTGAAATTCATACAACCCACATTTCCCGAGCCCGGCGGTGCGATACATTTTTTTTATGTTAGCCGTTTGTTCATTTTTTTGTTGTTTTTTTCTTTCTATTTTCTTACCAAACTGTCGTCCCTACGGGATTTGGCTATTTTTCCCAGTTCCGCAGGAACGGCAATATGGCAGAAGGTGGAATCCATACAACCCACGTTTCCCGAGCCCGGCGGTGCGATACATTTTTTTATGTTAGCCGTTTGTTCATTTTTTTGTTGTTTTTTTCTTTCTATCTTCCTACCAAACTGTCGTCCCTGCGGGATTTGGCTATTTTTCCCAGTTCCGCAGGAACGGCAGTATGGTAGACCGGGGCAACCCAAATCCCGGAAGCCCTGTAAGGGCGGCAGAATTATTTCATTATTTTTATCGGGGCTACCGCTTGTATACGTGTTTAACCAATGCACCTGTTAGCTGGTTTAAAAATGCTTCCGCAATTTTTTTCATTTTGTTTTACCTGGTTTTCGTTTTTCCGGTTTTATGTTGATGTTTTTTTTGAGTTTTTGTTGCTGGGTTTAATCCTGAGAGGGGTTCTGACGTTTGACAGGATTTAACAGTTAAATAATAAATTCAGTTCCCACTAAATCAATACCTTTATCGAATGTATAGGAATTACAATCAATTTTGAACAAATTGAAATAATGTTGTTCACTCCCTTGTAGTGGTCTGATTTGATTTCTATTCAAACGAACCTGAATAATTTGACCGGACATTTTTTTCAATTGCCTTTCAATAGATTTCTTTTTAGTTCGTATTCTACTTTTATCCGCATTTCCTTTTATCAAGTCGATTAGCTCAGACTGCAACTTTAAAAGATCGTCAAAGCTGTTGTCATCATAATCAGAAGGCACATAGTATTGGATTTCTTCACCAAATAGTTGTTTGTCAATTAATTGGAACTGACCAATCTTATCGTACATACATTCTCGAATATCTTTCAGAAAATCAAATTCCTGTTGTGGGCTATTCTGCGAATGCTTTGCAAAATTCAATTCAGATTGTATGCGATGAAAAAATTCTTTTTGAACGCTAAGCAGTTCTTTTTCCTGATATACTTCGCTAAAAAATGCCTCTTTTGTAAACCTCAAGATTTCTTTGTCTTTACCTTGATAGATTATATCTGACCTGATTTTCCCTTTATTCTGCAATTTAAACAGTTTCCCTTGCCCAAAATCAAGTTTTCCATTCCTGTTGCACCTTCCAGCCGATTGAACAATACTCGCCACGGTAGCAAAATCTCTGTATAAAATCGGAAAATCAACATCTACACCGGCCTCTATTAACTGAGTCGAAATAAGAATAATTCGCTTACCTTTATTTAAACAATCTTTTGCTAGTGAAATCTTTTTCTTTCTATCATTGGGTGTAAAGTGCGTATTCAAAAGAAGCAATTCTCCTTTATCCAGCTCGTCCAAAAGCAGTTTATAGAGCTCCTTCGTGTCATCAATTGTATTCAGAATAACCAAAGCAGAACTATTTTCCGAGATAATTGAGTCCTTTAATGTTTCTAAATCAATAGGCTCTTTGTTGAAATCAATTTTATACCGATTGAACAGGTCGTTATTGAAATAGCTTAAAGGCAATAATGGATAGGGTTCGGTATAATCTTTAAAGAATTTTACAGCTTCTGTATTGTCGTTAGGGATTTTAAAGTTTGGCTGGGTGGCTGTTGATATTATCGCATAACTTCCAAATTTTTCACAAAACCTGCTTAGGTAAGCGACAAAGAAACCATATAATCTTGGCGGCAACGCCTGTATTTCATCCAATAGGAAAATGCAATTAGAGAAGTTGGGGAGTTTAAGTAACTCAGAATTACGGTTGCTCAATAAAGTCTCAAAAAAGCGGACAAATGTTGTAATAATAAAAGGGTATGCAAATGTATTTTCCCGGAATTCGAGAATATTTGCTTCCTGTATCTTTTCTTCGTCCGGATTGTTATCCAATTCTTCCTGAATTTTCTCAAACCTGTGATTGTCCGATTTTGAATCAATCCGTTGAATGAAATCTTTGTAGCCTTCAAATATTTTCAGAACCTCGGCTTCGACCTGTTCGGTAATGGAAAGAAACGGCAATCCGTAAATAATTCGTTTGGCTCCTTTGGCTTTAATTATCTCAGAAGCCAAAGAAAGAAGCATTAATGTTTTACCGGAACCTGTTGGCGCAGTAAGTTCAAAAACCTGTTTGTTTTCTTTCAATCCTTTACAAATGTTCTGAACTGCATTCTCCCTGATTTTTGTTCTCAATTTATTTAGCTCTGTATCCTGTTTGAGTTTTTTCAAATAGGAATCCAGTTGCGAACTAAAACAGGACGCAAATACCTGAACAGCTTTTTTCTGTTCATCAATAATATTCCCAATCTTACCCGCATCGGCTTTATCGGCTTGTAGTACACTTGCAAAAACCGATTGATAATCGATAAAGAAATCCAAAACTGATTTATTCTTATCCCCATCGAAAGTAAATTTCTCTGAATAGACTTGCTGTACTTTGGGATTCAATAGAAACTCCCGAAAATCATCAATTGAAATAAAATGATTAGCAAAGTCATAAGTAGGCAATTCTTGCTCTTTCTCAATAAATTTAAACAAAGCGAAATTTTCATCTTTTGATAAAATACTTGCCCCTGTACCATTGTAATCGGCAGGGGTGAAATCCGGTAAATTACCATGATGCTTCGCTATAGAAACAGTTAAAGCAATTAAATCGTTCTGGCTTAATTCATCTACTTTCAGAAATTGCTTTAAGACATTTATATTATTTCGGTTACAGCAGAATGCACAAAAGAAAACATAAGCAGATAAATAGGCATGGTTAGCATACCCGCTTGCGATTTTTTGTGGGTCAAGCTTGTTCTGAAAATTTGGATTTATTTTCCCCAAATCGTGGAAAATAGCCACCAACTCCGCGAAACGGGAGTTGGTAAGCTTTTTCGTATTGTCTATCACTCCCTGAACATGGTCTAACAGCAATTTATCAGGATGTGATTTGAGTAGCGTTATATCAGGCACCATTTTTCTGTTCCGTTTGATGAATGGTATTCGTAATATGCTCCTTCTACCGAAATTGAATGCGGAGAATCGGGATAAATTACATTCTTATACTTCTCAGGTAGATTCCAAAAGTCATCCGTTTGATAAGTTGGCATTTTATCGAATCCGACTCTAAATTCCCCAAGAATATCCTTTGGTGTATGTTCGCCAGCGAGTACAAATCCTTTGGTCTCAAACACCCCGCTTTTTATTGCTGAGAAATCGCCTTCTGAGTTCCACTTTAAGTTCGCAGGACAATTATGCCAGCCTAAAACCGGAGGATACACTGCCAACTCATTCTTTATGGAATGCTGAAATTCTTCGAAGATAGATTTTGACCACTCATCTTTCAAGGCGATTGAAACCAGAAATTTGGGGTCTTTCAAAAATTCAAAATATTTTGGTGTACCCTCGGCAGTTGGGCTAATAGCCGTCCTGCTGGTAAAGCCCCACGAAATCTTTTTTACCGGATGGAGTAACTGAACCCCATAAAGTAAATCTTCCGACAATTGTGGAAATTTGCTTTTCATATCTTCACGTTCAATACCCAATACAGCCCCGATTAAGCCAATCAAAGCAGTCTTGGTAATCAAATCGTGAGACAAAGGATTGTTATTCGTTTCCGGTTTTTTGAAATGCCCCCAGTTACCTTCTATGATAAATTGGAAACCTTTCATAACGTAATTGCTTCAATTTTAGGATTACCTGTTAATTTAAATTTAATCGACTCAATTTCTGTGTAGAATTTAATCTTTTCTACTTTTTCAGTTGCTGCAATTGCAATCAACTTTGAAAAATCAAGCTCGTAATCATCCATGCACCGCAATTGTTCCCCTTTTTTGTCGTCTTTGGGTTTCAATTCAATCAAGCGGTCAGCTCCATAAATTTTCTGATTGTTTTTGGCATATTCAATTTCAAGAAGAAGGATGGAATCTTGTCCAATTTTGCTGCGTGAATGAGAACTGCCATCGCCGCTGGTTCCATACCAAAGCCCTTCGTACATCAAATTCAAATCATCTTCCGTCATTCCGGTTCTTTCGGCAACTTTAGGATTTACCCAACCGTGAATTTGAACTAAAGAATAAGGGACTAAAGTAGTTGTGCCAATTGAACCCTGTGTGTTTTCAGCTTTGGAGGTAAAATGAGTTGTGTTTTGATGCATTCTCAAGTTTACTTCATTTAAGGATGGATTAAGCAAAGCAAATTGAACAGGCCCAGTAAATTGTACGTGTCCATTTGTAAATTCTACATCTTTACCATCAATTTTAATTTTCACTTTATCATCTAACGTAGAAATACCACCAAATAAACGAACGTCTATTTGTTCCTTCAAAAGTTCCCCGATATTGGTTAGCTTATTTTCATTTCTATTTTGTGCAATCCATGTAAGAACACCTTTTGAATCGGTTTTGCCAGCTCCAGTTTTTTCGCTTACATAAATTGGAAGTTTTTTAATGTCTTCAAAATAAGTTCGGATATATCTTTTCATCCGGACATCACTCACAAGTATTTTTTTAGTTTCCTCATCATATCGTTGTTCACCCGTAAAAGGGTCACCATTAGGAATATTGTATGAAGTTTCATACAAAAACAGGATTTCTGATTTTTTTAATTGATTTTCCATTGTTGAAAGTTTTTAATATTATTGATTATTAGTCATATTTGAATCAGATGACGGCGTTTCCACCTTTTTGGGAAGTGGCTTGAAATAGCTTTCCATAAAACCAAAAGCACATTCTTCTTTATCGTATCTTGATTTGAACTCTTTTATTTTTTGAGCTAAATCATACGATGTTTGATAGGTAAACTTGGCTTTATCGTGCATAATCAGTTTTTGCTCGATTTCATTTTTCAGTTTAATGAAATCGGGCAAGGTTCCAACTCTTCGGGTAAGGTTACCCACATAATTCTTTTCAAAAGAATTAATTTCCAAACTCAGGTTCTTTGCCATCCCTCCCAGCATAAAACCGATTTGGTAACTTTCGGATGATGTAATTTCCATAAATCTATCGTTTTTAGTGTTTTGTATTTTCAATAGAAACTTTAAGTCATATTTTAAGAACCCGAACTTGGGGTCACCAGCCCTTATACTGAATTCTACATTTTGGATGAAAGCAGGCAAAAGTGCTTCGTCCTGATAATAATTTTCAGTATAAATTAAGGGTAATACCTTCAAAAGGTGCGACTGATATTTAGGATTAGTTTTAAATGTTACTTTCCCTGTTTTTAAATCAGTTTGTGGATTACCTAAGATTTCTCTGAATGAATAATCAATATTCAATGGGAACAGCTCTTTCTCTGTTTTAAAAAAAATCTTTCTTTCTATATTAATTTCCTCAGATATTTTGCGTATTCTTTCCCGTATTAGGCGAAGGTTACTCTTTTCGATACCAGATAATTCTACCAAATCAGAATCTGGAGACGACAAACCACCTTTCTTACAAAAAACCAAATCAAAAGAAGTAATGTTATTCCCATCATCTGAAAAGAAATCAAAAATTGGATCAACTAATGGTTGGTTACTATCTTTATTTTTTGCAAGAATTTTTGCCTCGTCTCGTTTTTCTAAAAAGTCATCATAGTCTTTTGCCATAAGATGCTCCCCCTTTGGCAAAACGATAAGTTTTATATCTGTACCAGAAATAAGTTTCCCCTTACTTGTATAATCGATGGCATAAAACAAATCTTGCAAACTATCATTTTGGAAATTTTTTGACTTATGCTTATTTGTATCTGTGAATGAAGGAAACTGGATGTCATTTTTTTTATCACCGGAACACAGCGTCTTATATAATGTCTTCTTTAGAACCAGACCATTAGAAGTATTATCGACAAATTCAGAAAGAACTTTAGAGTTCAATAGTTCCATATCCGTTCCATATTTGTACCAATGCTTTTTTTCAGGGAAATCAAAATGGATAAATATGGATGTATTATTTAAATCAAAAATCGAACGCTTCTGAGTTTCATTACATTCGGATAATTCAGAAGGAAATCCTGCTTTCTTTAGGTTTGACTTAGAGGTGCTTTTAAAAATTTGGTCAATAGTCCTTGAATATAATTCTTCTTCGTCGTCAAGAAAATCGGCAATATCTATGACCTCTCTATTCTCTAAAAAGTTTGAAATTGCCGGAGTATACTTTAAAATCCTCTCAATGTATTTTATATTCTTTTCTAATTGCTCATGAAATTGCTGAATAACCGATAATGAATCCACGTTCTGTTTTATAATATCCTTATAATCGCTCATTCCACGGTAAAAGGAACTTGGCCTATAGGCAGCATTTGAATGGTTGGGATTCTCCAACCTGTAATAACCAGCTTCACTAAAATCGATGGAACCATCTTTTTTTATGCCCGCTTTCTTCTCAAAATAGATGTCTCCAAAAACATATTTCACTAAGCCGTCACTATCTGAAGTCTTGAATTTCAGATAAAAGAGAGAATCTCTTTGATTTTCTGGCGTAATTTTCATTCCCTCCCAATCAAAAGAGAAATCTTCTTTTACCGGAATGGTAATGCAAATTGGCCAATTGCCATCTTTATCTTTTGGGCAAGGTTCCACATATTTGAAATATTTCAGGCTGTTTTCCGAACTTCGGAGAACTTTACCTATTTGAAGTACAGTATCTAAACTCATATTTCTATTGTTTTGTAGGTTTTTTTAAATCATTTATTAATAAGTATCTCACACCATCCAAATCCGCCGGAACTTTTTTCACTTACACCAGCGCCCCAAATCATGCGGTGGATTTCGGGCGGCGCAATGAGTTCAAAATCGAACAGATTGCCGATTATTCGCGATTGTTCCCGTGTTCCGGGTTTCATTACAAAACCGGCGCGTTTAAAACCGCTCAACCTTGTAAAGTGAATTTGGTTTGCACCAACAGTGACTGTATTGTGCGTGTTGTTGTATTTTTCAACCAGGTGTTTTATAGCAAGTGTTTCGAAACGTACATCATCGGGCGAGAGATATTGCGGGTGCTTGTCGGTTTCGGTTTTAAAACTAACTACCCACGGCGTTTGCAACCGGTATTGCATGGTTTCGGAATATTCGGGTTCGGGCAGGGCCTCAACAGCTGTTACCTTAAAATCGATACCGTTAAATTTATCGCCAAGATAAAACTCCTGGCTCAGAAACAATCCCGTAATAAAGAGTGCGGCAGCCTCGGAAACATCAAAACTGATTTGCAGGCTGATTTCACTCCCCGGTATTTCAAAAAGCTTTTTCTCCTTCCACAGTTTTGGTTTCCCGAAATTCAACTTCGAAAAACAAAACAGTTTGTAAAGTTTGGTTTCGCTTTGTCCGTAACCCTGATTGTGCAGGAACTCGGCAAATTCAGCGTCGGCCTGTTTCAGCACTTTATAAATCCATGCGCTCATGTAATACTGGTAATCCATCGGAAGCATGCGTTGCTTTGTGGTACGGTTAAAGGTGATTTTAAATCTCATAACGATACGGTTTTCAGGTTTAATTTATTTCATGCAGGCTCCTGTTTGTTTGCTTCTTTCAAGAATAAAACAATCCCTACCTGCTTTCGGGTGTCACTAATTTGTTAAAAAATTGTACCCAGGTTTCAAAAATAGTTTGCCCCTTGTCCAACAATTTGTTCAGCGAATAATTTGCATTTTGTAGCATAAAACCAATTTTGTGTTCGCCCGAATAAATGACTTCTGCCTGAGGGACGTATTTGTTATTGGTTTCTGCTTTCAGGTTGGGCTCTGCGCCGATTTTGAAATTTTTAAAAACCAGAATGCCTTCATAATAAGTAAATCCGGCCATTTTGAATTTTTTGTAATGTATCTGTTCCATAAGTAGAGACTCTAACTTTTGGTTAAATTTCATCACGATAAATGTCAACTTCTGTCATCGACAATTTTTTTTGCCTTATTCTTTACAAATTCCTGTAAACTTTTGGGAGAGATAATTTCAATCTCGTTGCATAGTCCCATAACAAAACGGCCAACACCTTCAAAACCCGACACGGGAGCTTCAAATTCGAAATGCTCATCATCGGTTTGATGAATATATTTTTCGGCCAAAGGATATTCTTCCTGCAAAAGTTCGGCAGCCCTTATGGTAAGTTCCAGTTTTACAGCGGTTTGTTTTTCGGCGCTTATTCTGAAAACATCGATGGGAAGGGCCTTGTGTTTATCCGTATTTTCCCAGGGTTCCGGTAATATCTGAACGGAAGTAATCCGGGTGTTTTTAAATGTTTTGCAGCATTGGTCTTCCAAATCGTAAGCCCAGGTGGCTACATAATTGGTTGTAAAATCGAAAGGCTCAACAACGCGGTCTTTTAACTGGCTGCTGTTGGCCGACAAATATCCGCGAAGAATGACTTTGTTTTTGTAACGGATTGCTTTTATCAGATCGTGGATATTAACCGAATGCTGCGGTTTTACAATGGTATCGGCCACGCGGTCGAAATCGTAAAGCGCATACAATTTTTTTACCAGGTTGCGTTTCAACAGATTTTCGTCGCTCACCGAGTGGATTGCCTTTTGTAAAATCACTGCTTCTTCTTTCGAAAAATGAAGTAACTCGCTGATTTCTTTAAAATAAGGTGTGTTTTTGTCGATATAATAAAGCCCGTCGCGCGGTGTTGGGATTACAAAACCTACTTCGCGCAAATCGCTGATATCCCGAAATACAGTGCGTTCTGAAATGTCAAATCTGTCAGCTATTTCCGGCAGGCTGTACCGAAGTCCGCCAGACAGATACATCATTAATTCCAGGAGTCGTTTTACTTTGTTTTGTTCTCTCATTATTTTTTTGTGAATTGGGTAGACAACCTATGTATGAGCCATATAAAGCTATTCCATTTCACTCAAATACGACAACATAAACAAAAAAAATAGTTTATGTTTTTTAGCACAAAAATGCTTTCTGTTTGGAATAAGTAAAATTTTTGCTTAGTAAATGTAATCGCACAGCTTCTTTAGGTAAGCCGGAATAATGTTTCGGTTTATAAGAAAAGAAAAAGCCAGATTTCCTCTGAAACCTGGCTTAACAACCTTCAACTACTAACCGATTTTATAACCCAAAAAATTATGAAGCAATAGTTATGAACTATTTACTTTGAATTATCTGTTACAAATAAAAGAAGACTTTAAAACCCTGAATGTAATTTTTGTCACACAAGGCCTGAAAAATCAATAAAATTTCGGGAAAGTTGAATTTTTCCTTCGTTTTCGAGTTTTTTCAGCATTCTTGAAATTACTTCGCGCGAAGTATTTAGCTGAATCGCCAAATCCTGGTGGGTTCCGGAAAAGGTTGCCGAGCCTGATTTTTCATGTCGGTCGGTAAAATATTTCACCAGCCGTTCGTCGAGTTTCATAAAAGCAAGTGTGTCTACAGTTTCAATCATTTCGCGAAAACGTGTTTGAAAGGTTTGCATAACAAATTGTTTCCACGAGGGATATTTACACATCCAACTGTCGAGAAGTGCAACAGGTAACAAAATCACTTCCGTTTCTTCTTCGGAAACTGCTTTTACATTGCTGGTTAAATTGGCCATGCAACAGGTTAACGACATGGCACAAACCTCGTTATTTTTTAAATAATAAAGCAAAAGTTCGTTGCCTTCTTCGTTCTGACGGGTTATTCTTATTAAACCGTTTAATACCAGAGGAAAACTTGAAATAAACTGTCCTTCGCGGATTAAAACTTCACCCGCTTTAAAAACTTTTCGAACACCATTTTCAAGAATCTCGTCCAGCAATTCTTTTTCAAGAAAATTGTATGTACTATTAAAATTTATCACTTTGCTGAATATGATTGTCGGGAAAATTAGTAAAGGATTTGTTGCCATAAAAAAGTATCAAAGGGTTTAGTTTGATACTTTTTTATTCATAAAATATTTATTCTTTTTTTCTTTCGCCCGTAATCGGAGCTTCTCCCTGGTAAGAAGTACCGGTTCCCAAAAATTTATCGCCATTGATTTTCACCGTAATTTTGTATAGGTCGTATTCGGTTCTGGCCTCCAGGTAGAAAACATTTTCTTCTTTCTGTTCCACTTTCGAAAATGGAATAACGTAACCTTCTGAAGATTGAATTTCGCCCGTTAATGTTCCTTCTTTTTCAAAAAAATGAAAAACTCCGGTCATGTATGTCCCGCCGGCATCTACCGAGTAACTCCATTTTCCTTTAATTTGATTGAAATTGTTTTGACCTAAAACCTGTAATACTGAGCATATTACAACGATTAGTAGCATAATTTTTTTCATAATTGCAGCTGAAATGGTTTAATTAATGCTTTTAAAAATAATCAATTCTTCAACTACAAATTGAAAAAATAAAAAAAAACAGGAGTACCCAACTTTTTCCGCTTACTCAAACATATCTCTCATTTTTTGGAAAAATGATTTTTCATCAGCAGAAGGACCGCCCTGGAAACCGGGTGAACTTTGTAGTTTTTCGAGCATTCGTTTTTCTTCGGCGTTAAGTTTTTTGGGAATCCAAACATGAACGCGAACCAAAAGATCGCCTTTCCCGTAGCCGTTAACATCGGGAATTCCTTTTCCGCGCAATCTCAGTATTTTTTCGGGTTGAGTGCCCGGTTCTATTTTAACTTTTACTTTTCCTTCCACAGTAGGAATTTCGGCAGTAGTTCCCAGTGTAATTTCGGGGAACGAAACAAAAAGATTATAAATCAGATTGTTGCCGTCGCGAACCAGATCGGGGTGTTCTTCTTCTGTAATAACAACAAGCAGGTCGCCGTTAATACCGCCGCGTCGTCCGGTGTTTCCTTTGCCCGAAACATTCAGCTGCATTCCTTCGCCAACACCTGCCGGGATTTTAATGTTGATAACTTCTTCTTCGCGAATTACTCCTTCTCCGGCGCAATGGTGGCAGGGATCGGTAATCATTTTTCCATCGCCCTGGCAAGTCGGACAGGTTGATGTTGTTTGCATTTGTCCGAGCAGAGTATTGGTAATCCGGGTTACCTGACCGGTTCCTCGGCAAGTACCGCAGGTAGAATACGAAGAGCCGTTTTTTGCGCCTGTTCCGTTACAATGCTGGCAGGCGACATATTTTTTTACTTTGATTTTCTTTTCTACCCCGTTGACAATTTCGTTGAGGTCGAGTTTTACTTTTACGCGCAAATCGGAGCCGCGGCTAACACGTCGTCCTCCGCGTGACCGGCTTTGGCCAAAACCACCAAAACCGCCAAAATGGCCACCAAAAATATCTCCGAAAGCCGAGAAAATATCTTCAATGTCAGAGAATCCTCCGCCAAAACCGCCACCGGAAGCACCACTCATTCCCGCATGACCAAACTGGTCGTAACGCTGTTTTTTCTCCGCGTTGCTTAAAACTTCATACGCTTCGGCAGCTTCCTTAAACTTCTCTTCAGCTTCGTGGTTTCCCGGATTTTTATCGGGGTGAAACTGAATCGCCTTTTTTCTGTAGGCTTTCTTTATTTCTTCAGGAGTGGCGTTTTTACTTACCTCTAAAACTTCGTAATAATCTCTTTTTGCCATTTTTGCCTTTTTTCTACTTTATTCTCCGATTACTACTTTGGCAAACCGGATTACCTTTTCATTCAACAAATAACCTTTCTGAACCACATCCACAACTTTTCCTTTTAACGATTCGTCGGGTGCCGGAATTTTTGTTATTGCTTCGTGCAAATCAACATCAAAATCCGAATTCATAGCTTCAATTTCCTTAACATTGTTTTGTTTCAGGAAATCCTTGAATTTGTTGTAAATGAGAAGTGTGCCTTGTTTTCCGGCATCTTCGTCGGGTACGTTTTTTAATGAATTAAGGGCACGTTCAAAATCGTCGATTACCGGCAGAATATTTACCAAAACTGTTTCTCCGCCCGATTTTATTAAGTCGGCTTTTTCTTTCATTGTACGTTTGCGAAAATTGTCGAATTCGGCCTGTAAACGCAAATGCTTGTCAGAAATTTCGCCAAGTTTGACACCCAGCTCTTCAATAATGGTGTCTTTTTTGTCTTTTTTTGATTTTTTCTTTTTATCGTCTTTTTCCGCTTTTACTTCCTCGTTCTCAGCGGTATTTGTTGTATTCTCTTCAGTTTCAGTACTATTTTTATCCTGCAATGTTTCTTCTGCATTCATATCTTTATCTTTTTCTTCTGACATTTTGCTGATTTTTAATTTGCTCCCTTCCCAATCAAAAAATTTGCCATGCAAATATAAAAGACAAATTGACACCCCTTGATAAATAAAGAGTGTCAATTTGAGTTCATTTGAAATATTTAAAATCAGAAAACTTATCCTGAATTATTTTAGCAATTTTTCGAGTGTAGCTTCCAAAGCCGGACCACGAAGATTTTTAGCGATAATTATTCCGTTTTCATCAAGGAGGAAGTTGGATGGAATACTTCTGACACCATAAATTGCAGCATGTTTCGATTGCCAGTATTGTAAATCGCTGATATGATACGGCCAAACCAGTTTATCGTCGGCAATGCCTTTTTTCCAGGCTTCACCGGTACGATCGAGCGAAACACTAAAAACGGTGAATCCGTTTCCGTTGGTGAATTTTTTATCTTTATAATCGGTATACGCTTTTACAACTGTTGGATTTTCCCTGCGGCATGGTCCGCACCACGATGCCCAAAAATCGAGTAACACTAATTTTCCTTTGGTATCTGAAAGTTTCATTGTACTTCCGTCAACAGAACTTCCAATCAATTCAGGTGCTTTATTTCCGATATTTATACCTATTTTCTCCTGTGCGAATAAAACTCCTGAACCAAAAATCAGTGCAGTAATTAATAAAAACAATTTCTTCATAATATTTCCCTTTTTATTCTGTGGTTTCAAAAATATAAATTTCACGGAATAAGTAACGGTTTTAAAGAGGTAAAGTTTATAAAAAGTGAGGTATTTAGATAACTTGATGTTTAGCTTCTGCTTATTCTGGCGCCAATTTGATTTAACCGGGTATCGATGTTTTCGTAACCTCTGTCGATTTGTTCGATATTGTGAATTGTGCTTTTGCCTTTTGCCGACATGGCTGCAATTAACAAAGCAATCCCGGCCCTGATATCGGGCGATGTCATATTTGTAGCACGCAGACAATGTTTACGGTTCAATCCTATTACGGTTGCACGGTGCGGGTCGCACAGTATTATCTGGGCGCCCATATCAATCAGTTTATCAACAAAAAACAGGCGGCTTTCAAACATTTTTTGGTGAATTAATACACTGCCTTTTGCCTGTGTGGCAACAACCAGAAAAACACTGAGCAAGTCGGGTGTAAGTCCGGGCCATGGGGCGTCTGAAATTGTCATAATCGAGCCGTCGATATACGATTCTATTTCATAATGTTTTGTGTCTTTTACCAGAAGATCGTCGCCGTTTTGCTGAACTTTTATTCCTAACCTGCGGAAGGAATCGGGAATAATTCCGAGGTGTTCAATCCCCACATTTTTTATAGTAATTTCAGAAGCTGTCATGGCTGCCAGCCCAATAAAACTGCCCACTTCAATCATGTCGGGAAGAATACGGTGTTTGCAGCCGCTTAACGACGAAACTCCTTCAACCGTTAATAAATTGGACCCGATTCCTGAAATTCTGGCACCCATCGAAACCAGCATTTTTGAAAGTTGCTGCAAATACGGTTCACAGGCCGCATTGTAAATAGTTGTTGTGCCTTCGGCTAAAACGGCAGCCATTAAAATATTGGCAGTTCCGGTAACCGAGGCTTCATCGAGCAGCATGTAAGCACCTTTAAGTTTTGGCGCCGAAACCGAAAAAAAATGTTCAGCATCGTTAAATTCGAAATTAGCCCCCAGTTTTTGAAATCCGATAAAATGGGTATCCAATCTTCTGCGGCCAATTTTATCGCCGCCGGGTTGCGGAATAAATCCAATTCCAAACCGTGCCAGCAAAGGGCCAATAATCATTATTGAACCACGCAGGCTGGCTGCCAGTTTTGCGTACCCGGGAGTTTTAAGAAAATCGATATTTATTTTTTCCGCATTAAAACGGAAACTGCCTTTTTCCAAACGTTCGGCTACAACACCCAGTTTTTCCAGAATTTCGATGAGTTTCAAAACATCACTGATTTCAGGAATATTTTCAACGAAAACATCTTTGTCGGTTAAAAGAGCAGCACAAATTACCTGAAGTGCTTCGTTTTTAGCACCCTGCGGCTCAAGGTCGCCACTTAATTTATTTCCGCCTTCAATCTGGAATGTTGACATTTATCGTGCTCGAATTATTTCTTTTTGTTCTTCTTGTTGTTGATTTTGTTTTTTGGTTTTTTAGCCACAAGGTTTTTTGTTTCAGCGAGCTGAAGTTCCGAACCTATTTTTATACTTCCGCCGGAAAGTTCATCCAAATCCATAAAAATTTTTTCATCTTCAACCGCATCTTTGTTCCAGGCCAGGTACGATTTTTTCATTTGGTTGGCCAGCTGTTCGATTAAAATCTTTTTTTCTTCACCTTCAAATTCGGATACTTTTTCAATCATTTTTTCCATAATCAAACCATAATGTTTGTATTTTATCGGACTTTGATCGTAAGGAACAACGTTGGGTTTTTCAGTTAAAATATCGGGTGTTGGTGGTTCGTAAGGATAGTCGATGTCGAGTTTGAAATCGGCCATTATCGCCAGGTGATCCCACAATTTATGATTGAATTCGGCTACATCCCTTAAATAAGGGTACAAGTTTCCCATTACATCGATAACTGTTTTTGCTGCCCTGTTTCTTTCATCTTTGTCTTCAATGGTTAACAGGTAATCAACCATGTTTTGCACGTTTCTTCCATACTCCGGAAGGGCGAGCTTTTTTCTTTTAGAATTATAATCCATGCAACGATTTTATTTTGGTATAAATAATTAATTTTCAGGTAATCCATTGATTTTTTCAGAGGTTATTCCGCTGCAAAACTAAACAATTCCTCTCAATCCGCAATCTTTCATCTTTGTTTTTCGCAGAAAGTCAGCCAATTATTTTCAGTTTGGCAAATTTCAGCAACAATTGTTTGTGGCCGGCGCTCTGAAAAAACACGGTGGCTTTAATGTTGGGAAGAACACCTTCTACTTTCATAACTTTCCCAACGCCAAAACGCTGATGTTCAACCTGCATTCCGGGAAATATTTTGGAAGGGTCGTCGCCTTCAAAATTATCCTGGCTTTTGGCTGCATCTTTCAGGTTAACGAGTTTGTTGTTGAAAATGTTTTGCGATTCTTTTGTTTTAAAGGAAGAAATGGGTGTTCTTTCTTTGAACAAATTGTCGTTGTTATCGAAGTGAAAATCGTTTCTTCTTTGTTGTTTTTTTGTATTTGTTTTGAAATCTGTTCCTTCGAGATATCTTTCGTCAAGTTCTTCGAGAAAACGGCTGGGTGTGCAAAAATCGAGGTTTCCCCAGCGGTAACGTTGGTTGGCAAAAGTAAACCAGGCATTTTCTTCGGCCCTGGTTAGCGCCACATAAAAAAGCCTGCGTTCTTCTTCCAGTGCTTCCGGGTTATTTTTTTCGTCTGACTGGCCCGATGGAAACAGATTTTCTTCGAGACCCACAACAAATACATTTTTAAACTCAAGCCCTTTGGCCGAGTGAATCGTCATTAAGGTAACTTTGTCTTTGTCGTCGTCTTTTTCATTGTCCTGATCGGTAAGCAAAGCCACATCTTCCAGGTAATTTTCCAGTTTTTCGGGCTGGCCTTCTTCTTTTGCATTTATACTGAATTCCTGAATACCGTTCAGCAATTCCTGAATATTTTCGTAGCGGCCCAATCCTTCGGGCGATTTGTCGTTGTATAAATCTTTCAGGATTCCGGTTTCTTCGGCAATGGTTTTTGCGGTAAAAAAAGCGTCGCTGTTTTGCGCCAGGTCACTGAATTTCAGAACAAGTTTTGCAAATCCGGCAACTTTGGTTATCGTTCCTTTGTTGAGTTCGGCCTCGTTCGTTTCGTTCATTTCCAAAATAACTTTCCACATCGGTTTTTCGGTGTTGGCAGCCGTGGTTTCCAATTTTGCAACGGTTGTATTTCCAATACCACGTGCCGGAAAGTTGATAATTCTTTTCAGCGCCTCGTTATCGTTCGGATTTATCGTCATTCTGAAATAGGCCAGTAAATCCTTGATTTCCTTGCGTTGATAAAAACTCAGTCCGCCATAAATTTTGTATGGAATATTTCTTTTGCGCAGCGCTTCCTCAAAAATCCTCGATTGCGCGTTGGTGCGGTACAAAATGGCATAATCCGAACTTTTGTAATGATCGCGCAACTGGGTTTGGGCAATTTCCTGTGCCACCAGAAAACCTTCTTCATTGTCGGTTAATGCCGAAATTACTTTGATGGGTTTTCCTTCGTTTTTTTCAGAAAAAACAGTTTTTGGAATTTGTTTTTTGTTGTTGGCAATTATACTGTTTGCCGCATTTACAATGGTTTTTGTTGAACGGTAATTTTGTTCGAGTTTGAAAATTTTATGTTCCGGATAATCGTTTTTGAAATTCAGGATATTTTCAATCCGGGCTCCGCGGAACGAATAAATACTTTGTGCATCGTCGCCAACCACACAAATATTTTTGTGCCGGGCGGCCAGTTTTTTAATGATTAAATATTGTGCAAAGTTGGTGTCCTGGTACTCATCCACCAAAACATAATCGAACTTGTTTTGATACTTTTCCAGAATTTCGGGATGATCGCGGAAAAGCAGGTTGGTTTTCAGCAAAAGATCGTCGAAATCCATGGCACCCGAAAGGAAACAACGTTTTACATATTCCTTGTAAATTTCGGCAATGGCGGGCATTCTCATGTTTTTGTCGGCCAGTCTGACTTCGGTTTGCTCAGCATAAACCGCCGGTGTAATCAGGTTGTTCTTAGCCATCGAAATGCGGCTGGCAACCACGCCCGGTTTGTAGGTTTTATCGTCGAGCTGAAAGTTTTTAATAATGGTTTTGATGAGACTTTTGCTGTCGGCGCTGTCGTAAATGGTAAAATTAACGGGGTAGCCCAGCGTCTCGTGTTCGGTGCGTAAAATGCGTGAAAAAATGGAATGAAAAGTTCCCATCCAAAGATAACGGGCGGCTTTTTCACCTACAACATTTGCAATTCTGTCTTTCATTTCGCGGGCTGCCTTGTTGGTAAAAGTGAGCGCCAGAATGGTCGAAGGACGGGCGCCCTGTTTTAAAAGATGGGCAATCCGGAAAGTTAAAACACGGGTTTTCCCCGAGCCGGCACCGGCAATAACAAGTGCCGGTCCTTCCGAGCTTAAAACAGCTTCCTGCTGTACTTTATTTAATTCCTTTAAATAATCGAACACAATAAAATTCCTTTCAGGTTAAAAAAACAAAAGTAAAAGTTGTTCAACGTTTTTGAGGGTTTTTGCAATGGCTTTTTTCAACAAAATAGTATTTGCCCAAAATTAGCGCGGAAAAGGGTTTTTTTAAAGTTCCCGGACAATTAAATAAAAATTATACGTTAATATTGTAGCTCAAAGTTTTCAGTACTTATGAAGAGAAGAAGTAGTTTACCCATTTTCAGTTTAATTCTGTTCCTTTTTGTTAGTCCGGCGGTACTTGCACAAATTTCGGCCCCGGGTTCGGTTGGTTCCGACAAAACCAGTTATACAACCTTTCCGGAAACCGACAGTATTTTTGTTTTTTGCGTGGCCGACGAGTTTACAAATGCCGGCGAATTGCAGGTTTCTACCCAATTAGCCGGGACAAAAACTTTTACATGGGACGTGTACAACAGCGCCACTGCGTCGTTCGATTTTTATTTTTCGGAAAGCTCCGACGGACAAACTTCAACTGTTCAGGGGCTTGCGAACGGCTGCTACCGGGCAACAGTTACATTGGGCGGAACATCGGAAATTTACCGGGCCTGGGTTTTTAACAACTGGATTGTTGGCGAAGGTTTTGTTTCCGATTCCAATTGCGAATCGTTTAAACTGAACGGCGCTTTTACCTCTTCGGATATGAAATACAACGATTTGGCTACAAATGCTGAAATTAGTGTTGCCAAAGACATGCGGGTTCAGTGGAAAAACGGCGACGAAATTATTTCTGTACTTTTGAACCCCCAGGTTTTTGATCCGCCAACTTCGAATACTGATTATACTTTCAGGGTGTACGACCGTTTCGGATGCGAAATTAAACCCACAGTCAGCTACGAATCGATTGTTACCAAAGCTTCTTTTACCGCTGACCCAATGGACGGGGAAGCCCCGCTGGAAGTAGTTTTTACAAATACTTCTGAAAACGGAGACCCAAACAGTTTTGAATGGTTTCTTTACCGCGATTTAAACGAAATAAAAAAAGAAGCTGAAAACGGGGCCACTGAAATCGACAGTATAATGTTGGTTGCTTACGACGAAAGCCCGACTTACACTTACGAAAATACAGGAACCTACATGGTGAAGCTGGTTTCGCAACATTATGTGAACGATACTCTTACCTGTGTCGATACTGCGTACATGGAAGATTATATTATTGTTGATTCCTCTTTTATTGAAGCGCCAAATTTTTTCACACCCAACGGAGATGAGTGGAATAATACTTTTGTGGTGAAATACTGGTCGATGAAAAGCATCAAAATCTCAATATTTAACCGCTGGGGAAAACGTGTGCATTACTGGTCGCGCAACGATATTCAGGGTTTTGAAAATACCTATGCCGAATCGGTTTGGGACGGAAAAATTGGCGGAAGGTTTGCCAGCCCCGGAGTTTATTACTACGTAGTTGAGGGGAAAGGCCGTGACGGAGAAACCCGAAGGGCGCACGGATTTGTACATTTGTTCAGGGGAAAGGATTGAAAAGATTGCCTTCTATGATATCAAAAACAAACATTAAAACAAAACTTTTCACCATCTCTATCTTTATTTTTCTGTGTTTCTCTGGTTGTAAAAAACATTGTCCGGCTTTTCCTGAAAAATATTGGTTGTGGCTTCCCTATTCTTCAAATCAGCAACTTAGTTTTATTAGCGGAACAGACACTGCCAATATAACCATCGACGATTTTTATATTCCGGTTGAGGTTTCATATTCTTTACGCTGCGATTGCGATTGTGATTATATAATGTATTTTGAAACATCGGAGCTTAAAGATTTTCAAATTTATTTCGCCGGGGAAATTGATATGACTGTTATTAATTTAGACGATGTCCCTCAAATTGAAATCGAATTGGAGAGCAAGAAATATTTGTTTAACGATGAGTATGGAAGTTATTATGATTCGTTAAACATTGGCGGCACTCTTTATCGCGATGTGGTTGCACTCGAAAAATCGGGCGATACCAGTAAAATTATCATCGCCAAAAATTATGGGATTTTGCAATTCACGGCCGGTGGCAAAAACTGGTTGCTGAATCTGGAAGAGTAACAAAATTATTCTAATTTCAATTTTTGGATAATTTCATTGCCGTTGTTTTTAGAAACATCATAAAATTCTGTTGGGTTTAACTTCCACTTTTGAATAACCTGCTGCACCGTTTCTTTCCTGACAGAAAGGATAAAACGGCTGTTTTTCTGGAACAAAGGTTCAAGTTCAGCGGCCCAGCCACCACCAGCCAGTTCGAGCCTGCCAATTTCATCGATAAAAATTACATCGGCATTTTCGATGTTTTGCAAAACCTGTTGGCCAAAATTCAACCCGGATTCATCGATAAAATATTTTCCTATTTTTTGCTGATTTTCATTTGCGTCGGTGCGAAGAAACGGAAAAGCCCTGCCGTTTGAAACATCAACAACATTGTAACCTGTTGTAATTTCGCCATCCATCAACCGGCGGGTTAAAATACCTGCAACAGTTTTGTGTTTAGCTACCGCATTTTTCACCGCCTTTTCCAGAAAAGAGGTTTTGCCTGCGCCAATTTCGCCGGTAATGATAAAAATTTCGCGTTGCGGGTTTTCATTGATTTTTTCTATTCTGCCTTCAGCATGCGCCATCATTTTTGCAATTACCAGCACCGGGCTTTTTACAATGCTTTTAAAATCAGGGACAAGCGATATCATAAAAGGAAGACTTTCGAGCGACAATTCGAGGGCAGGGGGAAGTTGTTTGAAATAACTTTTTGCCAGCGAATTTCTGATTTTCGGATTGTAAAGTTCGGTGCCGAGAACCGTAAATCCCATGATGAGTAAAATGGCGCGCAGGTTCATTTCAACCCCAATAAAAATAGCGTCGGTAATTGTTATTTTTTCGGTTTGCAAGCGGGTAAAAACAAACGCGGCAAGCATGGTAATCAGTGCAAAAAATATCCAGAATTTTGGCCGCATCAGTTGTCGCAAAGCCCTTTTGTAGCGGAACGCCCACAAAGTAGCGACTACAACAATTGAAACAACCCACAAACCAAAATTTATTTTTTCGGCAAGCAGCAAAGGAACCACCATAAAAATCACGTTCAGCAACAGCCAGAACATGGAATATTTGAAATGGGAAACTTGTTTTTTTTGAAAAAAAAGGGGCTGGTTGTTTTGATCCTCCCCGTTTAATTCAGTTTGCATAGTGGAAAGTTTGCGGCCGGTTTTTATGCCGATAAATGCAGAAAAAGCCCCGAAAAGCGCGTAAAGTAACAACAGCAAAAACAACGGCGCCCAAACGGCATCGAACTGCAAATGCAGCTGCCGCTGCGCGTATTCCATTAAATTGGTGTACACTTCAACAATGTTGTAGCCATAAAAAACAATAAAATTGAAAATTCGCTGAAAGAGGTTCCACGACATGGCAAGAACAGCGCCCAAAACAAAACCGAAAATGGTTTTTCCCAGCACGCGAACAGAAAATTCAAGTAAAAAAGCTTCGCTGAAAATAGCTACCATCGGGCCAAAAATTACTGCGCTTGGCGACATGGTTTTCAACAATGCACAAATTACCCCGGCGCGCCAGAACAAACCGTTTTCTTTCCATTTGTAACTTGCCGAAATAAGGATTACCAGTCCGATGGCCGTTAAAATGTTTCCGCTGAACGGAATCCGCAGGTTGTGCAAAAAACTGCCAAGCACAATTTCCGACGATGCCCAGATTGTTCCCAAAATAGAGGCTTTTATCCATTTTTCACTCAGTTGTTTTGTATGCATCCCTCTGCAGATATTTTAGTTCAAAAAGATTATATTCAAAAAACAAATGTCGTTATTCTTTTTGTGAATAACGGTGACAAAAATAACATTGTTGAATATTCGTACAATTTTCAAAACGATTTTTCAGCAATATATTCGGCGATTTCTCTATCCAGTTCGAGGTAGGTGGAAATGAGTTTTTTTCCGTAATCTGTAAGTTCCGATTTTCCTCCGCTTTTCCCGCCCCGCGTCATCAAAACAATGGGTTCTTTTGCCAGTTTGTTTATTTGATCCACGCTGTAATACGCTTTTCTGTACGACATCTTCAGCATTTCGGAAGCTTTTCGCAACGAGCCAGTTTCTTCAACTTTCAGCAACAGTTCTATTTTACCTTTTCCGAAAAACGGTTGTCCGTTGCACGAAATCCAAAAACGGTATTCAATGGTAAAGGAATCTTTCAATTTCAAAGTTTTAATTGGTCGAAAGATAAGCGATTCCTTTTTGATAAAAAACTTTGCTAACCGTCATTCCGGCTTTCTTCCGGTAATTCTGTTTCGGGAAATAGGCTGAAATCGTTGCCAAATTGTGCGAGAAATTCAACAGAAAAAGCACGGAAAGTATAACTCACGGGCAGCAAAACCACAGAACCGATAAAGGGAATGGCAATTAAAAGCAGTCCGATACAGCAGGTAACCAGTGCCACTGTTAAAACACCAATGGCGACAGCAATTCCGAGAACAAAAATAAACAAACCGTAAACGACAAAACTTCCCGGGTTTTTCATAAATAATCCGACAAACCGGAACCATCCTTTGTTGATGCCAAGCGTGTGTTTGTACATTATCGGAACAACAAAATCGTTCAGAAACAGCGAAATATAACCGGTGGTAATAATCAGCAGGAGAAAAGTAAAAATCATTCCGGCAATCATCCACACTTTTGTTCCGCCCGATATTTCGCCGTAATACATACTTTTTGCGGTTAAAAAGCAGTAAATAAAAAATAGTACAAAAACAAAGGCAGCGGCCCAGCCAAAAACAAATCGCCACCAAAACAGAGCGTTACCTTGTTTTTTATAGTCGTGCCAGGGTTTTATCACATCGTCTTTGTCGTTTACCACGTTGTATAAAAGCATAAATTTTCCGCGCGAACTCAGCCAAATTAAAACTGTAATAAAAATGAAAAGCAGGATACAACCCAGCAAAATCAGGTTGGCCCACAACGGATGATTGCCCAGCCAGTTCCAGGCTGTTTGCGGAAAATCAAAAAAATCGTTCCAGTCGGCGTAGTTGTACCGCGAATTATTTCCGCTGCTTCCCCCGTTAAAATCTGTTAGCCCGGCAAGAAATGCGGTAAATCCCACGTTTATCCATTTTGTAATATCGAAAGGTTGAAAAAGGGCTTTTTTCATGCGGTCCCATCCACGCGAGAGCGGCCCGGAATAACTGATGTACATGGCAGTAGTTTTTGGTTCACTGCAAGTTACGGAAAATGAAATTACAAGAAAAATATTAAATTATTTTTTTGATATTCAGGAATCCTATTTTAATGCTTTATTCCTTCAAATACAAATTGCTGTCGCCGTAACTAAGAAACCGGAAATTGTTGGCGAGCGCAAAATCGTACACTTTTTTCCAGTCGTCGCCCAAAAAAGCGCTGATTAACAAAAGCAGCGTACTTTGCGGCTGGTGGAAATTGGTAAACATTCCACCAATAATTCTGAATTCGTAACCCGGAACAATGATGATTTGTGTTGAAAACTGAATTTCATCTTTTTGATTTTCAATTAAATAATCAACCAGGTTTTGCAGTGCTTTTTTTACCGGAATCTGAATTTTTGTTTCGTACGGTTCCCATTGTTGAATTTCGGGAGAATCTTCAGAAAAAGTACCGTTTTCAAGTTGAACGCCCAGCCAATACAAGCTTTCGAGTGAGCGCACCGAAGTGGTTCCTACCGCAATTATTTTTTGGTCGGAGCCAATAATCTCCTGAATAAATTGTTTTGAAATGATCACTTTTTCGTGGTGCATGGTGTGCCCTGAAATGGTATCGGATTTTACCGGCTGAAAAGTTCCGGCGCCAACATGCAGCGTAATTTCACGTGTTTTTATGTTTTTTTCTGAAAGCTTTGAAAGAACGTCGCCGGTAAAATGCAGCCCGGCAGTTGGCGCAGCTACCGAACCGTCGATTTTGGCGTAAACCGTTTGATAGGTTTTTTCGTCGGAATCTTCCGTTTCGCGGTTTAAATACGGTGGAATCGGCAAAATTCCTGCGTGTTCAATAATTTCAGCAAAAGAAAAACCACCGCTCCATCTGAATTCAATTTCAAAGGAATTTCCGTTTTGAGCGATTTTTTCTGCACTTATTTCACTTGGCTTTCCATCAATTTCAATGTTTTTTATAAGCGTACCGTCCTTCCATTTTTTTGCATTTCCGAGCATGCATTTCCAGGTAACCTTGCTTGTCTCTTGGAAAGCAACCTGGTAATCGGCAGGTTCAACCGGTTCCAGACAGAAAATTTCGATTTTTGCCCCGGTAGATTTCTGAAAATGAATCCGGGCATGAATTACGCGGGTGTTGTTAAATACCAGCATCGAATTTTCGGGCAGATACTTTTCGGCATTTTTAAAAATATCCCGACTAATTTGCCCCCCCTGCCACAACAATAGTTTCGATTCGTCGCGGTTTTGCAACGGGTATTTGGCAATCTTCGAATCGGGTAACTCGTAAGTGAAATCGGTAATTTTTATGTTTTTGTATGAATCCAAATCTTCAGTTTTGCGCTGCAAAAGTAGTATTTTCTTTGTGCAACTCCACTTTCAGTTACAAAACCCTGTTTAAAGTTAATCCACAAAGGTGTCCCAAAGGTTCGCGAAGAATTTTATTGTACTTTTGCAGCAAATTAAAAGAAATGATACAAATAGGCGATAAAGTAAGGTTCTTGAACGATGTTGGCGGGGGAGTGGTTACCGGTTTTATCAACAAAACCACGGTAAATGTTGAAGGTCAGGATGGATTTGAAATTCCTTACCCGATTTCGCAACTCGTGAATATCAGCGAGTCGGAACGCCGCGAAAAAGGTGAAATCACTGCGCCGGAGGAAAAAACACAGGTAAAACCTTCGCAGAATATTCAGCAAAAAAGTGAAGGGATGATACTTGCCGGAAAAGATTCGCCCGATTTTTATTTTTGTTTTGTTCCCGACGATTCCAAAAATCCGCTGGCCGGCGAAACCCGTTTGTGGCTGGTGAACGACAGCAATTTTACGGTCCTTTACCGGTATTCTCACCAAAAGGAAGAAAAATACAAGCTGGTAAAATTTGGAGCGGTTCAGCCCAATACTAAAACAGAACTCGAAAGCATTGACCAAAATGACTTAAGCGATTTGCCCGATTTTGTTTTTCAGTTGTTGTATTTTGCTGAAAATGAAAAGGAATTGCATGCGGCAGTGACCAAAAAATTCAAGGTGAGCCCAGTGAAATTTTACAAGGAGAAAAGTTTTCAGCCCAATGTTTTTTTCCGGAAAAATGCAATGACCCTGCAAATTACGCCCAATATTTTTACCACTGAAGTAGATAAACTCACCGACGACGATTTACAAAAAGTGGTTCAGGCGAAAGATATTGAACCCGTTGAAAAAACGTCGGTTAAGAAAAAAACGGCAGAAATTGTTGAGGTCGATTTGCATATTCAGGAACTTCTGGACGATACAACCGGTTTGAGCAAAAAAGAAATGCTCGATATTCAACTTGAAAAAGTGGAGTCGGAAATGCGGGCCGCCATTCAGGCAAACGTAAAACGGATTGTATTTATACACGGGCTGGGGCAGGGTGTATTAAAACAGGAAGTTATCAAATTGTTGCAATCAAAATTTTCAAAATACTATTTTCAGGACGCTTCATTTAAGGAATACGGCTACGGCGCAACCATGGTAATTTTGAAACGTGGTTAAAGGAAAGGATTAAGGATGAATGATTAAGGATGAATAATAATGTCGTATTTTGTACATTATTAATCACTTAAACAAGTATCATGACAAAAGAAAAGGATCTCAAAAAACGCACAAAAAGATTTTGTTCGATTGTATTCATCTTGCCGCGGAATTACCAAATACTTTTTTAGGAAATCATATCAAAGGCCAACTTATTAGAAGTTCGACATCAGTGGCAGCAAATTACAGGGCAGCAAATCTGGCACAGTCGACAGCAGCTTTTGTGTCGAAAACCAGTATTGTTATTGAAGAAGCTGATGAATCTCAATTTTGGCTGGAATTAGCAGACGACCTAGAACTATTAAAGTCTGCAGCCAGGGATGAGTTGGAAAATGAAGCTTCAGAATTAACAGCAATATTTGTTTCTTCCCGAAAAAAGTTACAAAACCGTAAATTCACTTAATCCTTGATCCTTAATCCTTCATCTTTTTTATATTTTTGCACCGGCAAGCCGCTTTATCGTGTCCCGATTCATCGGGATAAGGAAAGTCCGGGCAACACAGGGCACCGTGCTTCTTAGCGGGAAGATCTTTGAAAGGGGATAGCAACGTAACAGAAAATAACCACCTTGTTTTGATGCGTCATAACGGGGAACGGGTGAAAAGGTGCGGTAAAAGCGCACCGTGGTTGTGGCAACACAACCAGCCGTACGTCTTACGGGTTGCAAAGCCATGTATATCCTGACAGGTTGCCGCTGTTGCGGTACTGCGAAGTTGCCCGCTTCGTTTCCCTTCGCACAAGGAAGTCAGGAGGGGTAGGCTGCAGGACTCCGGCAGTGATGCCGGAGCAAGATAAATGATAAAGCTTTCCCGACAGTTAATGTGGGGATTGACAGAACCCGGCTTACAGGCTTGCCTTTTTTATGGAATAACCTTGAAATACAGGGTTATTCCATAAATTTTGAAAATAGAATTTTATTTGGTTTCCCAAACAATTTCTTTATTCAGCAAATTTTCAAGTGGAAATGTAAATTTGAGTTGTTTTCCAAAATTAATAGCTTCGCTCAGTTGGTATTCCTTGTATTCAACAAAATAAGCAATCATAAAATTACTTACCCTACCGCAACTGGCGCAGTGAATCAACACCTTGGTATAATTGCTGTTAAGTGCGTCAGCGAGTTTTTTAAGGTTCTCTTTTGTATAAGAATCATTTCCTGAAATGGGTATCGAAATGTATTTCATGCCTAAATCCGAAACTCGGTTTTTTTCGTTAAATGCCGTTTCACTGAAACTGTTGTTTTCACTTTCCGATCGAAGGTTAATAACCAAATCAACCCCTTGTTTTTTTAGCCAGTCAAGAGTTTCCCAGTTGGGTTGCCCGCTAAAAAACATATTTTCGCTTTGAAAAAGATCCGGGGCAATATCATCCAGTTTCTGAACTTTGGGAGTTTCCTTTTCTCCGTATTTCGTTATTCCTGCAAAAGAAGTTCCCGAAAACAGTATAAAAAAAATGAATAGACATGCCGGCAAAATAGTTGATGATTTCATAAGAATGGTTTTTTGAAATTGAACTTCAAATTTATGAATTGTTGTTGCAGCCTTTTGTTAATTGCTTGGAAAAGGTTGTTAATGAGTTGTTATTTAGGGGAGTAAGTAAATCTTCTTTTTTCGGTTTGCTTTTATTTTAGAACATTACCGGGAACAATTATTTTTGTTTTTCAATTTGTTTAATTAACGATTTTGCTTCGTTGGCAACTACTTTTTTCTTTGCTTCGAGAAAAGGCCTCACCAGTTTATCGATTTCTGTTTTGTACAAAGGTTGATTGGCAAGAATATTACCGAACCCTTTAAATACTTGTTTTGCGTGTTTTTCGTCCCATAAATCAAGAGCTGTTTTTAATATCGCAAAAGCTTTATCAGATGATTCCTTGTCAGACTTTGCATAGTTGGCAATTGTATCCACTGTGTAATCCCGTACAATAGTACTTTTATCATTTTCAACCAGTTTTTGTAATTCCGGCAGAATTGAAAAAATAATCTCAGGAATTTCGCCGGCAATAAACGAAAGCGTGTGAACTGCCTCCCACCTTGTTTTGGTCTCCTTGCTGGTTAACAATGGTATTATTTTATCCGCAAAAGGAAGAATCAATTCGCCACGCTTTTCAGAAACCATTGTAAATACCTCGATACAATCGGATTGCAGTTTTTTATCAGAACTTAAAAATCCGGATGCAATATCTTCCAGTAAACAGGGTTTTGCAATACACATTTCTGAAACAATCCTGTTCGATTTTTCAGTTTTATCGCCTTGTTTTGACGAAAGCAGGTTTATGATTTCCATCGTTCAAGATTTGGCAATAAACTTTCCGCCATTTCTCTGGCCTGACTTTCAGGAATACCCACTCGTGAAACAGCAATCTGAATGTTTTTTTCAATTTTTTGCTGAAGGCTAATCCCTTCGTCCAGGAATTTTCCGTCTTTAAAACAAAAGCTGCAATATTTATCGCTAATGCTTTTATCTGCATTTGTCCCCCCTTTGTTTGGGTCTTTGTCAAGCGGCATTCCGCAACTTTGACAGATTTGAATTTTTTTAGTCATTTTTTTCGGATTTATATGGTTTAAAGTAATCTGTTATAATGGTCTAGTATAATTTTTTTGATTTCAAGAGTATTAGTATCCGTAGGAACACCGTATCCGCAATTCAATTTACAATTGTTACAATCAATCTTTCATTTTTTTATTTTGTTACCACAATGAGGACAAATAATCTCCTTTTCATCATTTTTTTGTTTTTCCATTTTGTTCATAAAACCAGAGCTTATTATTCCTGTCGGAAGTGCAACTAATCCAATTCCCATTAATGCGATTACTCCGCTGATAAATTTACCTAATCCGGTTACCGGATAAATATCACCATATCCAACAGTAGTTAATGTCGCAATTGCCCACCAAAATGATGCTAAAACATTGGGAAAAGCGTCGGATTGTTTTTCCCCTTCTATATTGTACATTATAAAAGATGCCATTATTAGTAAGAGAAAGGTCACAAAACAGGTGACAATCAGTTCTGATTTCTTCTCTTTAATCACAGAACCAATCACATTTAACGAATTTGTGTACCTGTTGACTTTTAAAATTCTTAGAAACCTTGTCAGTCTTAAAGTTCTTAAAAATCTCAAATCTGTTTTTATTAGCATTGGTAGGTAAAATGGAAGAATTGCCAATAAATCAATCAGTCCGTTCGCAGAAAATATGAATTTTATCAAAGACTGAAATTTGTTTTTCGTCGGATGGGTCAAATCAGAAACATAAAGTCTCAATAAATACTCAATTGAAAATACAAGAACAGAAAAAATATCAAACAAATTCAGGAGCTTTCTTAATGATGGACTAATGCCTTTAACCGATTCCAAAATAATAGAAATCACGCTTAGAATTATCAAGGTCATAATCACATAATCAAAAATCAAATTGATTTTTTTTCCATGCGAACCTTTTTGTACCAATTTGTATATTTTAGTCTTGGTTTTCAATATTGTAGTGTATTTGTTTAAATTATTCGTTAAGGTGAAAAATGCTTTTTCATAAAACCAAACAAGCAAAATCAGGTTGCCATATTAATTTCTGATATGAAAGTGAACGAATCCTTGTTTCTGGTTTTTAACTTCTTAAAAATAAGTATAATTCGTTTACAAAGAATCGGATGGTCATTTATCAGGCGTGAAAAATAAAATTGGAAGACATGGAACTTCAACAATACTGCTACCCAAACAACTTTGTTCCTGTTATAAAGAATATTTTTAGCGGCTTTTCAAAAAGAAACCACACCAACCTTTTCAAAATAGAAAGTAAAAAATTGGAATAATGTCGGGACAGCCCATTAAAAAAATAAAGTTGTAGCAGAATTATTTTTATTTGAAAAATGAATTGTACCACTTTACAAATTCACCGATTCCTTTTTCGAGCGAAGTGTCGGGAGAGTAGTCAAAATCTTTTTCAAGGTCGCTAACATCGGCAAAAGTTTTATAAACATCGCCGGGCTGCATGTCGCAGAATTCCTTTTTTGCTTCCTGTCCCAGCTCTTTTTCAATGGTTTCAATAAAATCGAGCAGTTTTACCGGTGTTGAATTTCCGATGTTATATACTTTGTACGGAGGCTGCGTATCGGGCGCTTTTTGAAGGATCTTGGTGATTCCTTCCACAATATCGTCAACATACGTGAAATCGCGGTACAAATCGCCATGATTAAATATTTTAATGGATTTTCCTTCCAGAATATTTTTAGTGAACGAAAAGTACGCCATGTCGGGCCTCCCCCACGGACCGTAAACCGTAAAAAAGCGCAGTCCGGTAGTTGGAATACCGTACAAATGGCTGTAAGTAAAAGCCATCAGTTCGTTGCTTTTTTTTGTGGCGGCATACAAACTTATTGGGTTGTCGACCGAATCGGATGTAGAAAGCGGCATTTTTTTGCTGTTCCCGTACACACTCGACGAGCTGGCGTACACCAGATGTTTGATGTTGTTGTGCCTGCTGGCCTCTAGAATGTTGGCAAATCCAACAATATTGCTCTGAATGTAAGCCTGCGGGTTTTCAATGCTGTAACGCACGCCGGCCTGGGCTGCCAGGTTGCAAACCATATCGAACTTTTCGCTTGCAAAAAGCCGGTTAATTTCTTCCCTGTCTTCAAGGTTCATCCGGTAAAACGAATAGTTCGGGTGTTTTGTACTGGTTACTTTTTGATTCCAGTTCGATGCTTCTTCCGAAATACCGGCTTCTGTTAACCGCGCAAATTTCAGGTCGGTGGAATAATAATCGTTGATGTTATCGATTCCAACCACTTCTGTTCCCGTTTTTACCAGTTGATTGGCGAGGTGAAACCCAATAAATCCCGCAGTTCCTGTAATCAGTATTTTCATTTTTTGCTTGTAGTTTAGGGTGTTTTATTAATGCAGCGGAAAAATTTTATTTGCCGAAAGATAATCCAAAATCCGGTCAATGTTTATTTCGTTTTCTTCGGGTTTGAAAACCAGAACAGCATTTTCAGGTTTGTGGTATTCCAAATCAACGCCCGGCAGGTTTTCAATTTCACCTTTTTCTGCTTTTTCGTACAAATCGGGTTTGTTCATTTTGCAGTATTCCAGGGTCGCATCCATGTACAAAAGGTGGAACCGTTCTTCACCAATAACTTCGGCAATTTGTTTCCGCAACGAAGCATTCCTCGAAATAAACGAACAAATGGTAATTATTCCCTGGTCGTTGAGCATTTTACAAATGTGGGCTACGCGGCGCAGATGTTCGGCACGGTCGGCTGGCGAAAAGTCGAGTTCTTTGTTCAATCCCATTCTCAGCGAACTCCCGTCGAGTAAAACAGCAGTGGCGCCGTTTTCGAACAGTTTCTTTTCCAGACTGAATGCCAGTTCGTTCTTGCCCGAGCCGTGCATTCCGGTAATCCAGATGGTTTCGCCTTTCTGGTTCAGTTTTTTCCGTCGTTCGTCAGCCGAAATAAGCGATTTTCCCTGCGCAATCGATTTTTTATCAGCATCGGTAATTCTCGACGGCAGGTCTTTGCTGCCCAGTTTGTCGATAATCATTCCAACAGCACAGGTGTTGTGTGTTACCGGGTCAATCAGGATAAACGAACCTGTCTGGCGGTTTTTTATATACGGGTCGAAATACAACGGTTTTGTGGTGGTAAGTACCACGCGGCCGATTTCATTTAATTTGAAGTTTTCGACGTTCGATTTTTCAAGAGTATTTACATCCACCTTGTAGCGAACCTGGTCGATTTTTGCCTTGGTATTGTTGTTGGCGTGTTTGATGTAAAACTGTGTGGAAAGGTCCATTTCTTTTTCATCCATCCAAACAAGCATGGCCTCAAAATGCCGCTCCACACGCGGGCGGTTGTCGGGGTGAACCAGCATATCGCCGCGCGAAATGTCGATTTCATCTTCCAGCGTAATAGTTACCGATTGCGGCGGAAATGCATAATCCAGTTCGCCGTCGTACGAAACAATCGATTTTACTTTTGAAGTTTTTAATGAAGGAAGAACCAGAATTTCATCGCCTTTTGAAATAATCCCAGAAGCTACCGAAGTGGAAAATCCGCGGAATTTAATATCTGGACGAAGTACATACTGCACCGGGTAGCGAAGGTCGGTAAAGTTACGGTCGCTGCTGATGTGCACTGTTTCCAGGAATTCGAGCAGGCTGGGTCCGTGGTACCACGGCAAACGGTCCGATTTTTCAACAACATTGTCGCCTTTTAAAGCTGAAAGCGGAATGTAATGAATGTCTGGAATATCGAGTTGTGCCACAAAAGTTTCGTAATCTTTTCTGATTTTTTCAAAGACCTTCTGGTCGAAATCAACCAAATCCATTTTATTGATGGCAACCACAACGTGTTTTATTCCCAAAAGATTTGCCAGATATGTATGGCGTTTGGTTTGGGTAATCACCCCGTGTCGCGCATCAATCAGAATAATGGCCAGGTTGGCAGTAGAGCCGCCGGTAATCATATTCCGGGTGTACTGTTCGTGTCCGGGAGTGTCGGCAATAATAAATTTACGTTTTGCGGTTGAAAAATAACGGTACGCAACATCGATGGTAATTCCCTGTTCGCGTTCGGCTTTTAACCCGTCAAGAAGAAGTGCGTAATCGATTTCTTCGCCGGCGTGGCCCACGCGTTTGCTGTCGCGCTCCAATGCAGCCAGCTGATCTTCGTAAAGCATTTTACTATCAAACATCAACCTCCCGATGAGGGTGGATTTACCGTCGTCGACACTTCCTGCCGTTAAAAGTCGGAGTAAGTCTTTTTTCTGGTCCTGGTCGAGGAATTCCTGTATGTTGAGTTTTGTATCTGTCATATTTTTGAATTTTCTGTCATTTCTAGCAACTCTTAACCGCCGAAAAGTAGAAATCTGTTTCAATGTGAGAGATTTCTCGTTCGTGCTTCTCTCGAAATGACCATAAACAAAAAGAAAATTAATTTCTAAAAATATCCTTCACGTTTTTTTTGCTCCATAGAAGCTTCCTGGTCGAAATCGATAACGCGGGTGGTTCTTTCCGATTTGGTAACTGTCATCATTTCTTCCACAATCTTTTCGATGGTGTCGGCTTCGGATTCAACGGCACCGGTTAACGGGTAACAGCCGAGCGTGCGGAAACGCACCATTTTCATTTCAGTCTTGTCGCGCATTTCTTTCGGCATCCGGTCGTCGTCAACCATAATCAGGTTTCCGTCAACATTCACAACCGGACGTTCTTTTGCATAATACAGTGGAACAATCGGTATTTTTTCCAAACGAATGTACTGCCAAATGTCGAGTTCTGTCCAGTTTGAAATAGGAAAAACACGAATCGATTCGCCTTTATGAACTTTCGCGTTGTAAATGTTCCACAATTCAGGACGCTGGTTTTTCGGATCCCACTGGTGAAATTTATCGCGGAACGAAAAGATACGTTCCTTGGCTCTCGATTTTTCTTCGTCGCGGCGGGCTCCACCAAAAGCAGCATCGAATTTGTATTTGTCGAGTCCTGCCAGCAAAGCCTGTGTTTTCATAACATCAGTATGAACTTTGCTGCCGTGGGTAAACGGTCCGATTCCCTTCTTGTATCCTTCTTCGTTGTAATGAACAATCAAATCCCAGCCTTTTTCCCTGGCGTAATTATCGCGGAATTCAATCATTTCCTTGAATTTCCACTTCGAATCGATGTGCATTAACGGAAAGGGGACTTTCCCCGGATAAAAAGCTTTTTCCGCCAAACGAACCATTACCGAAGAATCTTTACCGATGGAGTAAAGCATAACCGGATTTTCAAATTCGGCAGCCACTTCACGGATGATGTGAATCGCTTCAGCTTCCAGTTCGCGCAGGTTTGTTAAACTGTATTCCTTCATGCAAAATTTTAAAATTATTCAGAATGCGGGCAAAGATAAAATTTTTCTTCCAACCCATCCTTTTTGCGGGTTCAATAAAAGTTAAATTTCAATTTGTTGATTTTTATTTCAGCCTAAAAATGCCAGAAATAAGGGATGAGCAGCAACGATAAAATAAATGCAATAAAGTTAAGCGGCAACCCAATTTTTACATAGTCGCTGAATTTGTAATTTCCGATTGCCTGAACAATAAGGTTGGTTTGGTACCCGATTGGTGTTGAAAAACTCGCTGATGCGGCAATGGTAATGGTTACAAAAAAGGGTTTTGGATCGACGTTCAACTGCTGAGCTGCTGCCATTGCAATAGGAAACACAAAAGCCGCCGCCGCGTTGTTGGTGATTATTTCAGTAAAAATTGCTGTTATAATGTAAATTGCCGCTAAAACTCCAAGTGGGCCAAAACCTTTGGCAAAATTTATGGTAGTGCGCGCCATCGATTCGGCGGCACCGGAATTTTGCATCGCTTTACTAATGGCAAATGCAAAGGCAATAGTTATCAGAACATCCCAACTGATTGATTTTGTGTATTTCTGATGGGGCATAATTTTCATCCAAACCATTAAAACGGCTGCTATGGCTGAAAAGTAGAACATATCTAATTCTATTCCTCCCGGTGTGGAAATATATTTGCCAACGGTAGACCCGATAATCATAATAATAAGGATAGTAAAAGCCAGCCATTTTTTCCAGAACGAGCCTGTTGTGCGGTAATCGCGAATATATGAAGTGAGGTAGAATATTTTTGAGTCGCTCCAGTTTTGCACAAATTTTTCGGTGGAAAGAAGTACAAGGTTGTCGCCGGCTTTTAATGTCAGGTTTCCGAGATTGGACGTTATTCGCTCCCCGTTTCGGTGAATGGCGAGTACCACTGCATGGTAATGGTCGAAAAAATTAAATTCGGTAACGGTTTTACCGACCCCCGGAAATCGTGGGGAAATAACAGCCTCGTATTGTTTTAGTTCCTTTTTTGAAATGTTGTTCACCAACTCAATTCCCCGCAGTTTAATGTTTTCGTTGGAAAGAATGTATGTTAGTCTGTCCGATTTTCCGGCAACCAAAAGTACATCGCCCGGTTGGATAAAAAAGTTCCCTTTTTGTGTTTCAATTGTTTCGCCTGCCCTTTCAATATTTCTGACAATTAAACTTTTCAGTTCTTTCGCCCGGCCGTTTTTGATTTCGATACCGATTAAATTGCTGTTCGAAGGAATTACCAAATCGTAGGAATAATCTTTAAATTCGGTAGAACTGCGCGAGTTGAACAGTATTTTCTTCCCCGGGAGAAGTTTATTTCCGGCAATCGACATGTAAATTGTTCCAATTATCGCAATAAAAATCCCTACTTTTCCGAGTTCAAACATACTGAAACCCTGGTAGCCGTTTTCAAGAATTAGCCCGTGAACAACCAGGTTTGTCGATGTTCCTATCAAAGTACACATTCCACCCAAAATGGTTGCATAGGAAAGCGGGATCAGAAATTTTTTGGAAGACAGATTCAGTTTTTCCGTCCATTTTTTTATGATTGGAGCGAAAATAATAACCACCGGTGTGTTGTTCAGAAAAGCCGATAAAATAGAAACCGGCAACATAATTCTTGGAATTAGAAAAACCATTTTTCCTCTTTTTCGGGGAAGATAAGTTTGTGCCAGTCGGTTCAACACTCCCGAATGTCTTACACCTTCACTTACCAGAAATAAAATGGCAACGGTTATCATTCCTTTATTGGAAAAGCCAGCCAGTGTTTCACTCGGTGAAATAATTTCGGTGGCCATTAGAATAACAGCCCCTGTAAAAAAAACCAGTCCCGGACGCATGATTTCTTTAGCCAGTACTAAGATCATTGCAAGAATTACTCCTATTACAATATATCCTTCTAAGGTCATGCAGTAATCAGTGGTTTTTTAATCTTATTATTTGTATCGTCAAATTCAAAAAATCAAATCTAAGGATAAAAATGAATTCCTCAAATTAATCCCTGTTTTTTCAGATTTGTATTTTTTTTTGATTTTTTTACGTTTTGTAAACTTTTTATTGTCTCAATGAATATAACTTTTGGCTAATATAAGCTTCTGGAATAAAGTTATTTACGCATAAATTAACTTTGTTTTTCCAGAAAGAAATACAATTGACTAAATTAAAAATGTCACTTTTTTGCTGAAAAAATAGTAGATAGGTTTGTGTAGAATAAAATAAATATTACTTTTGCACCCGCCTTTGACAAACAAAGGTACTACAAGAGGATGACTCAGTAGCTCAGCTGGTAGAGCACATCCCTTTTAAGGATGGGGTCCTGGGTTCGAATCCCAGCTGAGTCACCAAATCGGAAATCATTCCGAACCAAAAGCGCTTAAATCGTTGATTTTAAGCGCTTTTTTATTTTTGGTGAATTCAAAATATATCAAAAAACACCATAAAAAAGGGGACTAAATCGAGACCCTTTGATTTTTTGACAAAAAAAGGGTCTCTTTCTCGTAACTCTCTGATATTCATAATTTAATTTGGTCTAAATTGGTCTTATTTGCTGTTGTAATTTAGCACTCTTCCGGGTAATTTTACGCAAAAAGAGACCTATTTGGACCCTAAATTTTAAAAATTTTGGTGTTATAAGAATTAGAGTTACCCTTCTATTAAAAAAATCAAAAGTAAGAAGTAGTGGGAAATACCCTGTTTATGCACGCTGTGTGATGGATGGAAGAAGAATTGAGTTGTCAACTTCGATTTTAGTTGATGCAGATAATTGGGATAAATCAAGGCAGGAAATTGCCGGAAATTCTCAAGAAGTCAAAATCATTAACAACCGGTTGCTAAAATTCGTTTCAGGTATTTATGATATTTATAATCAATTGGAGGCAAGTCGAAATGATTTTGATGTATTTACAATAAAAGAAAGAATTACGGGAGTAAGTTCAAAAGATTTCTTCATCGAATTATTTGAAAATACAATTGCTTCAATCGAGAAAAAATTAGGTAAAGGATACAGCCAGGGTACTTTAAAACATTATCGAACTACTTTAAAACGATTGAAAGATTTTGTCAAGGAATTTTATTTTCGGAAAGACATAGAAATCAAACGAATTGATTATACTTTCCTGAATTCATTTGATATTTACCTCAAATCTTCACACAATGTTGGAACCAATACGGTTTGGGGTTATCACAGGCATATTAAAAAGGTATTGAATGATGCTGTTTCGATGGGATTAATAGTTAGAAATCCGTACGAAAATTTTAAAGTAAAAAGAGGAGATGCGAATCGTGATTTTCTTACCCTAAAGGAGATTCAAAAAATTGAGAAGAAACGTATAGGGATTGAACGGCTAACCATTGTGCGTGACGTCTTTATTTTCGCTTGTTATACGGGATTATCATATTCAGATATTGCCAAATTAAGTTACTACCATATCCATAAAGGTGATGATGGTGAAGATTGGATTATCATTGACAGGAATAAAACAAAGAACCGTTGTCGGATTCCAATTCTACCAAATGCTTTGAAGATCTTAAGAAAGTATAAGAATTATGCATGGAATGAATCAGAAGGGTTGCTATTTCGCCCTGAAATATTTTCCAATGGTAAGATTATTATATACCTGGGTTCTTACATTTACTTATAAGTTTACACAAGTATACGTTTGAAATGTAGCAAATTCCTTCCTCCATTTCTATAGGTATAAATTGTAAAGAATAATAAAGATTAGTTTTAAAGACTTAATAGTCGAACCGAAATTAAACGAAATAAACTTAATAATGGTCAAAAATATTTTGTATTATTTTACTTTTTTTTGCAGTTTGTTAGAACTAAAAGTATCAAAGAATAGATGCTTAGTTTAATAAGAATGGATGTAATACATATAAAAAGACTATTATTTTTGTGTTAATCGCCTTAAAGGCTTAAGCAATAAATATGTCTTTCAAAACTATAAAATATAAGGTTGCAGCATTGTTTTTACTTTTTATTCTGTTTTCAGCGAATATTTTTGCTGTGAAATTTTATAGCATTAATGCTTTATATGGTATTTCAATGCGGGAAACCAATTCGGTTTGTAAAGACAAAAATGGTTTTGTTTGGGCATCTTCAAAAACCGGAATATTGAGATTAACGGATAATGACTATCGTATCTACCAGCTTCCTTACGAATCGGCAGATGTATTTACGGTAAATTTAGTTTATAGCTATAATGTTCTGATTGCTTTTACCAATAACGGCCAGGTATTTTCGTATAATCCGGTTCTTGACCGTTTTGATTTGATACTTAATATTGGCAAAGCACTAAATGACGATTATTTAGTTATTCATAGCTTGTTGCTTGATGATTCCAATGCTTTTTGGATGGCAACTTCGTCCGGTTTATTTAAGTTCCAGTTAGGAAAATTATCATTAGTCGAGGATATTTCAAATGAACGCTATGAATTGGCCTGGATGGATAAACAGCATTTTCTTGTTGTAAAAACAGATGGGATCTGGTCATTCGATATTCAAACATCAGCCTATAACCAAATTCATGAAAATAAAACTGATAATCCGTTTAATGTTTCATCACTATTTTTGGATAAAATTCAAAAAAAGCTTTGGATTGGAACACTCTCCAATGGGATGTTTTTTTATGATTTTGATTCAGAATTATTTTTAGACTTTCTGTCATCCGATTTTCCCAGGCAACCGGTTCTGGCAATAAAAGCAAACACCGATTCAACACTATTGGCGGGAATAGACGGTCAGGGCATCTGGGAGTTTGATAAGAGGACCAACCGTGTTTTAAATGTTTACAAGGAAAATGCGAACGATCCGTCTTCTTTAAGGGGAAACGGGGTTTACGATTTGTTCTGCGACCAAGATGGCAGGGTGTGGATTTGTACATTTAGTGGAGGAGTGTCCTATTTTGACCAAGCATCTCCTATAGTAAATCAAATTGTTCACCAAATAAACGATGAAAATTCACTGGTAAATAACGATGTAAACAGTATTATTGAAGATCGGCGGGGCAAACTTTGGTTTGCAACAAATAACGGTATTAGCTGTTGGGATGTGGCTTCGAATCAATGGAAGAATTTTTACAACAATAAACAAAATCAGTCGCAGGTATTTCTTTCACTTTGTGAAGATAACGACGGCAGAATATGGGCGGGAACCTATTCTTCGGGAGTTTATATCCTCGATGAGAAAACGGGTAAAGAACTGGCACACTATTCCCAAAAGGAAGAAGGAATGCCGATTGTAAGCGATTTCATTTTAAAAATCTACAAGGACAGCCAGGGAGATATTTGGTTAGGAGGAGTAAATGGAGAGTTTATGTGTTACCAGTGGGAATCGAAAGAATTCAGGAAATACCCGGAGGAGCCGGTCAGTTCGTTTGCCCAATTATCCGAAGACCAAATCTTTTTAGGTTGTAGTTATGGATTGGCTCTGCTGGATAAACAAACAGGGAATATCAAAAGGTTATTATTGGGGTTGCTGGTTCATGATTTAATTCTTTTAGGTGATAACGTTTGGATTTGTACAGGTGGCGATGGTTTAGTAAAGTATAACTACAAAAGTGGTGAAACTGAAAGGTTTACTATGCAGTCAGGGCTGCCATCCAATTTTATCAATAGTATCATTTATGACAGTGGTTTTTTGTGGATTGGTACCGAAAGCGGTTTATGCCGGTTTAACCCAATGGATAATAGTGCTCAGACTTATACTTCCATCCTGCCGCTTTCCCGTTCTTCGTTTAATGTTGGGGCCTGTTTGGAATTAAAAAACGGACAGCTGGTATGGGGGACCAACAAAGGTGCTGCTATTTTTGAGCCTCAGGCGCTAAAAGAAAGTCCATCACAAGGAAGGATATTTTTTCAGGAACTGACGGTTTCGGGCCGATCTATTAGGGATATTCCATCCTTCAGGTTGAGCAGGCCAGTGGATAGTTTACAAACTATTCATTTAAAATATTATCAAAATACAATTAGCCTTGAAATAATTCCAATCGGGATATCGCCAGGAGCAAAATTTTCATGGAAAATGGATGGGCTTGATGAGGATTGGGCGTCACCAACCGAAAATAAAATAATTACATATACAAATCTTCCAAGTGGTGAATTTCAATTAAAAATAAAACTTTACGACGGTTCTTTGGCACATGTAATAAGTGAGCGTTCAATAACTTTAAAAGTGATTCCACCCTTTTGGATAAAAGTTTGGTTTCTTAGTTTATTATTCGTTTTTGTTTTGGGAATTATTTTTCTTTTTCTGCTCATTTATATTAACAGGCTTAAACAAAAACATACCGAAGAAAAAGTTCGGTTTTTTACCAATACCGCGCACGATATTCGAACGTCACTTACCTTAATTAAAGCACCGGTTGAGCAATTGAGTCAGGAGACAAATTTATCGGAATCAGGAAAAAGTTATTTACAACTGGCCAGAGAACAGGCGCAACAGCTTTCTACTGTGGTCACCCAGTTAATGGATTTTCAGAAAGTGGATATCGGAAAAGGACAGGTGGCCTTTTCTACGGTGGATCTTGTAAAACTTATATCCAACCGAAAATTGATGTACGAATCTTTTGCAAAAAGCAGAGGAGTTGAGCTTGTATTTACCCATAACTACAGGAGCTATACAACTGCAGTTGATGAGCTGAAGATGGAAAAAGTGGTTGATAATCTGATTTCCAATGCTGTAAAATATTCTCATAAAGAAAGCCAGGTACAGATTGACCTGAAATGTTACGAAAATAAATGGATACTACAGGTTATCGATCAGGGGATTGGAATTAGCCGGAAAGCGCAACGTAAACTTTTTAAAGAGTTTTACAGAAGCGATAATGCGATAAACTCAAAAGTTGTAGGTTCCGGCATTGGACTCTTATTGGTGAAAAAATATGTAACAATGCATGGTGGCACTATCAGTTGTTCAAGTCAGGAGAATATGGGTTCAACGTTTCAGGTTGTCATTCCGTTTAAATCGTTATCCGGCAAAGTAAAAACTGCGGTTTCTGTTTCAGATACATCATTGCCTGCAAGCCAGGTTATGAATGCAGATCAAGTAATTTCGACAGACAATAAAGCTCATTCTTCAAAAGAGATGAAGATAGTGGTTGCAGAAGATAATGACGATTTGTTACATTTTATACAAAGTACGCTTAGCAACGAATTTGAAGTTATTGCCGCAGATGACGGAACAAAAGCCTGGGAGCTTATTTCAACAAAGATACCGGATTTGGTTGTGTCAGACATAATGATGCCCAATATGGATGGTTTTGAACTGTGCCAGTTAATGAAATCAACCTATGTAACTTCTCATATTCCAATTATTCTGCTTACCGCTCTTTCTGAAAAAACAGAACAATTACGCGGATTAGGTTTGGGAGCCGACGACTATCTTACCAAGCCTTTTGATATGCAACTTTTGGTGCTGCGTATTAAAACAATTATTGGAAATCGGCAATTAGTAAGGGAGAAAGCTTTGAGGGTAATAAAAGGTGGTTCTGCTGAACCCATTTTAAATAACGAAATAAACGACAAGTTTATAAAACGAATATTGGAAGTTGTAAAAACAAATATTTCTAATTCCGGATTTGGAAAAGATGAATTTGCCCTGGAAATGAATGTAAGTCCATCTCTCCTTTATAAAAAAATTAAAACACTTACCGACCAATCTCCTAATGAATTTATCAGAAATGTCAGGCTTAACCATGCGCAGGAATTACTGCAATCCGGCAAATACACTGTAACAGAAGTAAGTGAATTGTGCGGATTTGCCAGTGCAGGTTATTTTAGTACCGTTTTTAGAAAACATTTTGGAAAATCGCCTTCGGAAGTATAGATTAAGTTGATAGTCTTTTAAGAAATCTGAACTGAAATTTTTGTTTCACTTAGTTTAAAGTCCCACTGTTAAAGTGATTCGACAATTATCTAAAAATTGAAATTTAATATCTATAATTGAAAGTCTGCAAAAAGGGTTCTCTTTACATTTATTTTTAATTATCAAATATACCTGATTTTAAACAACTGTTGGCTTTGTCCTATTGGTGAAGATTGTTTTTAATCACTGATTATTATGAATATGGTACGCTTTTATTAACAAGATACCCGTTGGCGGAATTAATTCATAACTTGTTGGTTATCAGTCCGAATTCGCTCATTGTGACTGTCGGGCTGAGCGAAGTAGAAGTCTGATTAATAGTCATTTATAAAATAATTCCGCCAATAGGTTAACAAGATATTAATACGTAAACTAAACTGATATGAAACAACTGGTAAATTTTGTATTTGTCCTTTTGGTGTTCAATCTGAATGCTTTTGCTCAAACTACAGAAATGTCTCCTGCGAAAGACTATGATGCATTTCAATCTGGCATAGAGCATGGGAAGATTGATTCAATTAAATACCAATCCAAAACGGTTGGTACCATCCGACAAGCGATCATTTATACTCCTCCAGGTTATTTCAAAAACAAAAAATATCCGGTTCTATACCTTTTGCATGGAATTGGCGGTGATGAATTTGAATGGCTTAATGGTGGTCACCCTGAAGTTATTCTGGATAACTTGTATGCGGAAAACAAGGTTGAGCCGATGATCATTGTTATGCCAAACGGAAGGGCTATGAAAGACGACCGTGCTACGGGTAATATTATGGCTCCGGATAAAGTGCAGGCATTTGCCGATTTTGAAGGTGATTTGCTCAACGATTTAATTCCGTATATCGAGAAAAATTTCCAGGTAATTAAAGACCGTGAACACCGTGCTATTGCAGGTTTATCAATGGGAGGCGGACAATCGCTTAATTTTGGCTTGGGTAACCTTGATAAATTTGCCTGGGTGGGTGGATTTTCATCAGCACCGAATACCAAACCAGCACAGGAACTGGTACCCGACCCGGAAAAAGCAAAACAACAGCTCAGATTGCTTTGGATTTCCTGTGGCGATAAAGACCGACTTATTACTTTTAGTAAACGTACGAATGATTATTTGACTGAAAACAATGTTCCCCACACATATCATGTTATTCCTGATGGGAATCATGATTTCAAAGTTTGGAAAGAAAGCTTGTATTTGTTTTCACAGTTGTTGTTTAAACCGGCTGCTATTGGTGAAACAAAAATGTCCTTGAAAGATGCATTTGCAGGGAAATTTTATATAGGAACGGCATTAAACAGTCGCCAGATAACAGGTGAAAAACCATCCGAAATTAAGGTGGTAAAGGAACAATTTAATGCGATCGTCCCTGAAAATTGTATGAAAAGTGGTCCCATTCACACAGAAGAAGGAAAATTTGACTTTTCGGTAGCCGACCAGTTCGTGGATTTTGGTATAAAGAACAATATGTTTGTTACCGGCCATACACTAATTTGGCATTCGCAGGCTCCCCGTTGGTTTTTTAAAGACAGTAACGGGAACGATGTTTCACGCGAGGTTCTGATTGAACGTATGAAAATGCATATCAGTACGGTTGTTGGCCGCTATAAAGGCCGGATAAAAGGCTGGGATGTAGTAAACGAAGCGGTACAGGATGACGGCTCTTTAAGGGAAAGTAAATTTTATCAGATTATTGGTGAGGATTTTATAAAACTGGCTTTTCAATTTGCACATGAAGCCGATCCAGAGGCTGAACTGTATTATAATGATTACTCAATGGCTGTTCCGGCAAAAAGAGATGGCATTGTTGCCATGGTTAAAAAGCTGCAGGAAGAAGGTGTAAAAATTGATGGTATTGGTATGCAATGCCATGTGGGTTTGAGTTATCCGGATATCAAAGATTTTGAGGAAAGTATAGAAGCCTTTTCTGCTTTGGGTGTCAACGTTATGATAACAGAAATGGATATTTCAGTTCTCCCTTCACCCGAAAGAAATGTTGGTGCAGAAGTATCTGCAAGTTTTGAATATCAACAGAAACTGGATCCTTATACTGATGGACTAACTGATGCTGCCAATGCAGATTTTGAAAAACGGTATCTCGAATTTTTCAAACTTTTTCTGGAACATAAGGATGTAATTTCGAGGGTTACATTATGGGGTGTTAACGATGAGAATTCTTGGAAAAATAATTGGCCGGTAAGAGGGCGCACGGATTATCCCTTATTGATTGACCGAAATAATCAGCCCAAACCCGTTGTAGCGAAAATTATTGAAGAGGCCGGCCGGTATTAAAGCAGTTGTGTTTCCATAAAATTTAATAAAGCAGTTAATAATCAATAGAATAATAAAGTGAAAAAGAAACATTTAAATCCGATTTTTATAAAGAAAGCAGAAATAATTCTGCTATCTCTATTTGTATTAATGTTCACCTTTAATTCATCAAATGCACAAGGGAATAATAATGATGTAGTAAAAAATGCGCCTGTATTTTCAAAGTTTGTTTACATGGGCGAAGATCAGGTATATAAAGATTATCCATTGGAGGCTGGTGAGTTTTACAATCCGATTTTGCAAGGCTGCTATCCTGATCCTGCGATTACAAAAAAGGGGGACGATTATTTTCTGGTGTGTTCCTCGTTTGCCATGTTTCCGGGAGTGCCGATTTATCATTCAAAAGATTTGGTAAACTGGACTTCCCTCGGAGGTGTACTTGATGATGCATCCAATTTCGACACTCATGATTGCGGAATTAGCGCTGGTGTTTATGCGCCGGGCATTACCTACAATCCGAATAACGATACGTTTTATATGATTGTAACCGCATTTACAGGCGGATTGGGAAACATCATTGTAAAAACAAAAGATCCGTTTAAAGGCTGGGGCGCACCCATAAAACAGAAATTTAATGGTATTGATCCATCCATTTTCTTTGATGATGATGGTAAGGCATATATTGTACATAATGATGCCCCTGACCGCGGAACCGAATTATACAACGGACACCGTGTAATCAAAATTTGGGAATACGACCTAGAAAAAGATCAGGTAATTGAAGGAACCGATAAAATAATCGTAAATGGAGGTGTTGACTTATCGAAAAAGCCGATTTGGATTGAAGCTCCTCACCTCTATAAAAAAGATGGCAGATATTATTTAATGTGCGCCGAAGGTGGAACCGGAGGATGGCACAGCGAAGTTATTTTTAAAAGTGACAACCCGAAAGGCCCTTTTATTCCTGCGCCAAGCAATCCGATACTCACACAAAGGTATTTCCCGAAAGACCGTAAAAACAAAGTGGATTGGGCGGGTCATGCAGATATAATTGAAGGACCTAACGGGAAATGGTATGGCGTATTTCTGGCTGTCCGCCCCAATGAGGAAAACAGGGTAAACACAGGCCGCGAAACATTTATCCTGCCGGTTGACTGGTCGGGCGAATTCCCGGTTTTCGAAAACGGGCTTATTCCGATGGAACCAAAACTCAAATTACCTAAAGGCGTTGAAAACAAAACCGGGCAGAATGGCTTTGTTCCAAACGGGAACTTTACGTTCAAAGATGATTTTACTTCTGAAAAGCTCGATTACAATTGGATTGGGTTGAGAGGCCCTCGCGAAGAATTTATTTCTGTTTCTGAAAATGGATTGCAAACAAAACCGTTTGAAAACAACATTAAGCAGGTTGCCCCTACATCCACCCTTTTCCTCAGGCAAATGCATGACAACTTCTCTTATTCAGTAACCATGGATTACAAACCTCAGTCGGAAAAGGATTTGGCTGGACTAGTAGCGATGCAAAGCGAGCGGTTTAACTATGTATTTGGAATTACTAAAAAAGGCGGTGATTATTACATTTTGCTCGAAAAAACCAAAGGAAAATTCAGAAGCAGGGAAACAGAATCAGAAATTGTGGCCAGTACGAAAATTGACCTCAGCAAACCTGTTCGTTTGCAGGTTTTGGCTGCTGGAGATAAGTACGAATTCTCTTACTCAACCAACGGTACCGATTTTGAAATTTTAGGCGGCACCGTTTCCGGTGATATTCTTTCGACATACGTAGCAGGAGGGTTCACCGGATGTTTACTTGGGTTATATGCCACATCAGGAAATGATGCTGTACCAGAATAAGATTCCTAGATACTTTTAAATATTAATTGAAAGGATAAATAAAACTAAAACTCATTATGAAAAAATTCACAACAACTGTATTAATGGTAATCATTGCAACAGGATTTTCTGCATTTGTTGTTGGGCAGGGAACAGAAAAACTTCCAAGGAGTATACCGGAAGTGGAAGGTGTTTCTTCAGCAGGAATTATTGATTTTTTGAACGCAGCTGATACCAGTGGATTGGAATTGCATAGTTTTATGTTCCTTCGGCACGGTAAAGTAATTGCCGAAGGCTGGTGGAAACCCTACGAACCAGAATACAAACATATAATGTTCTCCGCAAGTAAAACCTTTACAGCAACAGCGGTTGGGCTTGCAGTTTCAGAGAACAAGTTAAAAGTAACAGATAAGGTCGTTTCATTTTTTCCGTATTCTCTTCCTGACTCGGTTAGCTATTATATGAAAGAAATGACAGTTCAGGATTTGTTGACTATGTCTGCCGGGCAGGATCCTGAACCAAGAGCGATGGGTTATAGCGGAGATTGGATAACTAAATTTTTGGAAACTGAACCCATCCATAATCCTGGAACTGTTTTTATGTATAACAATATGGCCACCTTTATGCTTTCGGCAATTGTTCAACAGGTTACCGGTGTAACCGTTTTCGATTACCTAATGCCAAGAATCTTCAAACCATTGGGCATTCACGGTATTGATTGGGATCTTAATCCACAGGGCATAAATTTAGGTATGATTGGATTAAGGCTTCGCACTGAAGATTTGGCAAAGTTTGGGCAGTTGTTGTTAAACAATGGTACGTGGGAAAGTAAGCGTCTTTTATCAAAAGAATGGATTGCAGAAGCCTCTGCTTTTCATATAAAAAATTCTGATGATCCGGAAGAAAAAAGGGTTTTCAATGATTGGGGACAAGGGTATGCCTACCAAATGTGGCGCGGCAGAAATAATACGGTTCGGTTAGACGGGATGGGTGGCCAGTTTGTTGTGCTGATTCCTGATAAAGATGCAATAGTTGTGTTTACTGCAAATGTATCCAATACGCAAAAGCAACTGAATTTGATGCATGATTATCTTATCCCTGCAATTAAATCAGATAAAGCCCTGCCGCCTGCTCCGGAACTTTATAAAGAAATTCAGGAACAAACTGTAGCTTTATCGCTTCAATCTGGTTTTGCAACTTCTACTGTTTCAGAAATTGAAGCTAAAATTGCAAACAGTGAGTTTATTTTGAGGGACAATGACTATAATATACAATCAGTTTATTTTAGTTTCAAAAGTGGTGAATGTACTTTTGCCTTAAAAAGAGACAATACCATATCATCGATTAAAGCCGGTGAAAAGAAATGGAAAATGTCAAACACTTTGTCATCTTCATTGTTGGCACCTGACCGTAATAACTTTTCAAAATCAATCGATGCAAATTATTCAATTGTCCAACCAGTTATTAAATTGGGAGCCAGATACTCCTGGACCGATGTAAATACACTTGAAATATCAGGCAGGTTTGTTGAAGAGAGCCTCGGTTCAGAAACATTGGTTTGCAAGTTTACAGGGCAAAATAACGAAGTTCGGGTTTCGATAGAAACGAAAGTTCCTGCTGCATCGACAAGAGCTTCATTTAGAATGCAACAGCCTGTTATATTGATGGGAACAATGGTCGATATTAGTAAGTGATAAATGACATGATAGGCATCTAAGATGCCTGTTAGTCTCGACGATTAAGAAATCCTTTATGGAAGCAGTTCGGATAAAAACGATTTAAAAACCCTTAGAGTCAGCATACGCTAATAAAAATTTCAGATATGATTAAAAATTGGATAAAAAATATTGCGATAGTTTGTGTTTTTACGGTTTTTATACCTTTCACAATATCTGCCCAAAACCCAATTGTTCAAACAGCTTATACCGCCGATCCTGCGCCGATGATTTACAATGGAACTGTTTATCTCTACACGTCACACGATGAGGATTCGACCGTAAAGAACTTTTTTACCATGAACGACTGGAAATGTTACTCTTCCAACGACATGGTGAATTGGACCGATCATGGAGCTGTTCTTTCCTATAAAGATTTTGATTGGTCGCGTGGAGATGCCTGGGCCGGGCAGTGTATTTCCCGGAATGGAAAATTCTATTATTATGTTCCTGTTAATATGAAAAACGGTGGAAATGCGATTGGCGTTGCCGTTTCAGATAACCCTACTGACTCGTTTAAAGACGCAATTGGCAAGCCACTGCTTATCGGTTTTGGGTACATCGATCCTACTGTTTTTATTGACGATGACGGACAAGCTTACTTATATTGGGGAAATCCTGACCTGTGGCATGTGAAATTAAATGAAGACATGGTTTCGTATGATGAAGATTATGGAATTGTGAAAGAAGATTTGAGAGATGATAATTTTGGTTATCGCACAAAAAAGATACAGAACCGCACGGCGGATTACGAAGAAGGCCCGTGGTTGTACAAAAGAAACGACTTGTATTACCTGTTTTATCCGGCTGGCGGCGTGCCCGAGCACCTTGCGTATTCAACAAGCAAAAGTATAACCGGCCCCTGGGTTTATGGCGATACAATTATGCACGTAATAAAAGACAAAGGTGCGTTTACCAACCATCCCGGCGTGATTGATTATAAAGGGAAAACGTATCTGTTTTACCACAACGGAGCTTTGCCCGGTGGCGGTGGATTTAAGCGTTCGGTTTGCATCGAACCTTTCGAATTTAATGCTGACGGTTCGGTTCCGTTGATTACGCCCACCAAAGGAGGTGTTACCAAAAGTGCTGCAAATTTAAATCCTTATAAAAGGGTAGAGGCAGAAACTATTGCATGGTCGGAAGGTTTAAAAACAGCTAAAGAAGATGTTGTCGGGGTTTATGTTACTAAAATAGATAACGGTGACTATGTAAAAGTCCGCAGCGTTGATTTTAAGAAGGGTGCAAAGAAATTCGAAGCAAGTGTTGCCTCTGCGGCTTCGGGAGCGAAAATTGAAATTCGTATTGACAGTAAAGACGGAAACCTGTTGGGAACATTGGAAGTGAAAAGTACCGGCAACAAACAAAAATGGATAACCCAGTCATGCACAGTTAAAAAGGTTAAAGGCATCCACGATATATATTTTGTGTTTAAATGTGATAGGGACGATTTGTTCAATTTCGATTGGTGGAAGTTTAATTAATATGTAAAAACAAATTTATGAATAGTACATCACAGAAAGTATCCGTACTGGAAAAAATTGGTTACAGTCTTGGCGATTTAGCGGCCAATTTAGTATTTCAAACACTTGTAACCTTTCTGGCTTTTTTCTATACCGATATTTACGGACTAAAAAGTGAGCATGCTTCGGTTATCATGCTGACTGTTGGTTTGATAGCGGCATTTTTGTTTAATCCAATTGTAGGTGCTCTTGCCGACAGGACAAACACCCGATGGGGAAAGTTCCGCCCATGGATATTATTTACGGCTATTCCTTTTGGCGTTGTAGCCCTGCTGGCATTTACAACCCCCGACTTTTCGTACAAGGGAAAGTTAGTATATGCGGCAGGTATATATACTTTGCTGTTGCTAACTTATGCCGCAAATAATTTACCGTATTCAGCTTTAAGCGGAGTTCTTACAGGTGATATGGCGCAACGAAACAGCTTGTCTTCGTACCGGTTTGCTGCAGTAATGTTTGCACAATTTTTTGTCCAGGTATTTATGCTTCCCATAATTTTGTATGTTGGCAGGGGCGACAAAGTTGCAGGTATTGAGTCGGTTATGTCCTGGGTGGCCATTATCGGAACCATTCTTTTACTGATCACTTTTATAACAACCAAAGAACGTATTATTCCAAAACCGGAGCAGAAATCGAGTTTAAAGGAGGATTTGGGTGATTTGTTTAAAAACAGACCGTGGATTATTATGCTGGTGCTTACCATTCTGATTTTTATTACGCTGGCCATGAAAGGCGGCGCCTATGTTTACTACTTTAATAATTATGTTGACGAGGCTTCTTTACGAAAACTTATTCAACCAATTTTAAATTTTCTTTCCGGGGCTGGCCTCAATTTTTTTGAATCAGATCTGGCTTCAGCCGGATTTGGACTGTTTAACGCAGGAGGTATCATTTCTTCAATGATAGGAATTGCTGTTTCGAGTAAACTGGCCGACAAATTTGGGAAACGGGATGTTTTTAGAACTACCTTATTTCTGGCAACATTATTTATCATCATGTTTATTCTTTTCAAGCCCAAAGATGTACGTTTAATGTTTGGTGCACAGATTCTTCATATGTTCTTCTATGGTATTACCACCCCTATTTTATGGGCAATGATTGCGGATGTGGCAGATTATTCGGAATGGAAAAATAACCGCAGGGCTACGGCTATTATATTTTCAGCAATGATGGTGGGACTAAAAGCCGGTCTTGCTATTGGCGGTGCAATTGTTACCTGGATTCTTGGACTGTATGGTTACATTAGCAAAGAAGCGGTAACGGTCGATCAGGAAATTATTCAACCCGAAAGTGTATCACAAGGTGCAAAGATGCTGGTGAGTATTTATCCGTCTATTCCTTTCCTGATTGGAGTGGCGTTGCTGTTCTTTTATGCAATAAACAAGGAAATGGAAGTGAAACTGGAGACAGAACTGGGAGACAGACGAATGAAAGAGACAACAATTGAAAAAGCGTTGAAACCGCCCGAAAGTGAATTGTAAAAAAGAAGAGAAAAGATTAACAGTTGAAAAACTAAAATTTAAATAAAATGAAAGAAGCAAGGTACCTGATACCACAATTATATACAGCCGATCCCGCGGTGCATGTATTTAATGGCAAACTATATATTTACCCTTCTCATGACATTGATTCAGGTATTCCGGAGAATGATAAAGGCGATCACTTTGATATGCGTGATTACCATGTTTTTTCGATGGATGACATTGATGGTGAAGTGACTGATCATGGTATAGCGCTGGATGTAAAAGATATTCCCTGGGCTGGGCGTCAACTGTGGGATTGTGACTGTGCATATAAAAACGGCAAATATTATCTCTACTTCCCCTTAAAAGACCAAACTGATATTTTTCGTATTGGAGTGGCAATCAGCGATAAACCAGAAGGGCCTTTTATTCCGCAGAATGCACCGATGAGGGGAAGTTATTCAATTGACCCTTGTGTGTTCGAAGACGAGGATGGCTCACATTACATGTATTTTGGTGGATTGTGGGGAGGTCAATTGCAGCGTTACCGAAACAACAAAGCTTTAGAATGTGGTCGCGAGCCAAAAAATGATGAATCTGCGCTGCCGGCGCGTGTTGTAAAATTAAGCAACGATATGCTCCAGTTTGGCGAGGAACCAAAGGATGTAATTATTCTTGATGAAAAAGGAAATGAATTAAAAGCCGGAGATTATAATTGTCGTTTTTTCGAGGCTTCATGGATGCATAAATACAACGGGAAATATTACTTCTCTTATTCAACAGGCAATACGCATAAATTATGTTACGCTGTAGGTGAAAACCCTTATGGTCCGTTTGTCTACCAGGGTATTATCCTAACACCCGTTGTAGGGTGGACAACGCATCACTCAATAGTAGAGTTTAAAGGGAAATGGTATTTGTTCCACCATGACAGCGTTCCTTCAGGAGGAAAAACATGGTTGCGCAGTATAAAAGTTGTTGAACTGAAGTACGACGAAGGTGGCAACATTAAAACAATTGAAGGGATGAGTAAATAGATATTCACCATTTTTTATAGGTGTAAACCAAAATAAGAATATTTAGAAACTAGAAAATTTTTTGAAATTCAAAATATATAAATCATGAAAAGGAATTTGTTTGTTCTGGCTTTAATTTGGTTTGTTTTAAATAATTCGTTTGCCTTTGCGCAAAGCAAATTATACTTCAACGAATTCCCATTAGCTGATGTCATTTTATTGGATGGCCCTTTCAAACATGCACGGGACCTGAATATTGAGGTTTTGTTACAATATGATGTAGATCGTTTGTTGGCGCCATATCGAAAAGAAGCCGGACTGCCCGCTAAAGCTGAAAGTTATCCTAACTGGATTGGACTTGACGGACACGTTGCGGGTCATTACCTGTCAGCAATGGCCATGAACTATGCCGCAATAGGTAACAAGGAGTGCAAAGAGCGAATGGATTATATCCTTGACGAAATAAATGCCTGCCAGAAAGCAAATGCTGTAAACAATGCGGATTGGGGAGTTGGTTATGCCGGTGGTTTCCCAAACAGCGCCAAATTATGGTCGGCGTTTAAAAAGGGCGATTTCAGTGTTTATTTTTCGTCATGGGCGCCATTTTACAATCTGCATAAAATGTACGCTGGATTACGTGATGCATGGTTGTATTGCGACAGTGAGAGGGCAAAAGATATGTTCCTGAAATATTGCGATTGGGGAATTAGCATTACTTCAGAACTCAGTGAAGAACAGATGCAGGAAATGTTAAATATGGAACACGGCGGAATGAACGAAGTGTTTGCCGATGCTTATGAAATAACCGGAGACAAAAAATACCTGGAGGCTGCAAAACGCTATTCGCATCATAAATTTCTTGACTCATTATCGGAAGATATTGACAACCTTGATAACCAACATGCAAATACGCAAATTCCCAAATTTATTGGTTTTGAAAGAATAGCTGAACTAAGCGATGACAATAAATACTGGGAAGCCGCCCGCTTTTCCTGGGAAACCGTTACCCAAAACCGTTCGCTGGCTTTTGGCGGAAACAGCCGAAGGGAACATTTCCCAAGCGCCAATGCGTGTATCGATTTTGTTAATGTAAACGACGGGCCTGAATCGTGTAATTCCTATAACATGCTAAAACTTACGGAAGATTTATTCAGGATGCAACCTCTGGCAAAATATGTTGACTATTATGAACGAACCATGTACAATCACATTCTGTCTGCACAGCACCCCGAACACGGTGGTTACGTATATTTTACACCTGCCCGGCCACGACATTATCGTGTTTATTCCGCACCTAACGAGGCAATGTGGTGTTGTGTTGGAACCGGTATGGAAAACCATGGCAAATACAACCAGTTTATCTATACCCATTCAAATGATACTTTATTCCTGAATTTGTTTGTTGCATCAGAACTTTACTGGAGAGAAAAAGACATTAAAATAAGGCAGGAAACCAGTTTTCCTTACGAACAAAAAACCAAACTAACGGTAATAAAAGGAAAGTCAGACTTCAACCTGAAAATAAGATACCCCGGCTGGGTACGTAAAAATGCCCTGAAAATTACAATTAACGGAAAAGAAGTTGCTTATACCACTCTTCCGTCAAAGTATATAAATATTGAAAGGATATGGAATAAAGGCGATGTGGTGCAAATTGAGCTTCCCATGGAAACCTCAGTTGAACATATGCCTAATGTGCCTGAATATATTGCATTTATGCATGGTCCGATCCTGCTATGTGCAAAAACAGGTACTGAAGATTTAAAAGGCCTGATTGCCGATGACGGGCGCTGGTCGCAGTATGCATCCGGTGAATATTTGCCCATAGATAAAGCACCTGTTCTAGTGGATGATGATATTAAAAACCTGGGTAATAAACTTAAGCCTGTAGAGGGAAAACCACTAAATTTTACATTGGATGTAAAGATGATTAACCCGATGGAACTAACCCTCGAACCCTTTAGTCAGATTCACAATGCCCGGTACATGATGTATTGGCTGGCTTTGACAAATGACGGTTACCAGACGTATGTCGATTCGATTGCAGGAATCGAAAAAGCAAAACTTGAGCTCGAAAAACTCACCATCGACTATGTTGAAACAGGAGAACAACAACCTGAAACCGATCATGCCATGCAAGCGGAAAAATCAAGGTCGGGGAATAATCAGGATGAACTCTTTCGTGAAGCTTTTAATGGTGGCTATTTTAGCTACGACTTTGCAACAAATTCCGAAACTGATTTAAGTTTATTTGTTCGCTACTGGGGTGCAGAATGGGGCGGCAGAAAATTTGAAATCTATATTGATGATAAAAAGTTGGTAACAGTTGATAATACAGATCGCTGGAACCAATCGCGGTTTAAAGATAAGGTTTACAATATTCCTGATTCATTGGTGAGAGGCAAGAGCCATGTCAGGGTTAAATTTCAGGCACTTCCCGGAAATACGGCTGGTGCAGTGTATGTGGTGAGATTGTTGCGAAAGAAAAGCTGACTTAATATGTTGTATAGTCATAAATGTAAATAAAGTACGATGAATAGAATTATTTTTTTTGGATTATTACTTTTAATAAGTACACTGTTTAGCTGTACTCAAACAGAACCTCCAGAATCCTTTGGCCCGACGCCATCTGAAAATCAGTTGCGCTGGCAGGAAATGGAATATTATGCTTTTATACATTTCTCGTTAAATACCTACACCGACCAGTCATGGGGTTATGGTAATGAGGATGTTAATCTGTTTAACCCAACGGAACTGGATACCCGTCAATGGGTGCGTATTTGCAAGGAAGCAGGAATGAAAGGGATTATCATTACTGCCAAACACCACTGCGGGTTCTGCCTGTGGCCTACGGAGACAACAGAATATTCGGTAAAAAATGCACCATGGAAGGATGGTAAAGGTGACGTAATTCAGGAACTAGCAGATGCCTGCAAAGAATATGGGTTGAAATTAGGAATTTATGTATCGCCATGGGACAGAAACAACGCAGAATACGGGAGACCTGAATACATTAATGCATTCAGAAATCAAATTAAAGAAGTATTGACAAACTATGGAGATATTTTTGAAATTTGGTTTGATGGTGCCAATGGCGGAACAGGGTATTATGGCGGAGCAGATGAAAACCGCAAGATTGACCGAACCACTTATTATGATTGGTTGCCGACATACAAAATGATACGCGAACTTCAACCCAAAATTGTTATTTGGAACGATGGTGGAGACCGTGCCGATTTACGCTGGGTTGGAACTGAAGGTGGATGGATTGGTGAAACGAACTGGAGTTTGTTGAATGCCACCGGAGATGTACCTTTTAATATGTTACATTACGGCGTTGAAGACGGTGATTCATGGGTTCCAGGGGAAGTAAATACTTCCATCCGGCCAGAATGGTTCTACCACCCCAGCGAAGACAGTAAAGTAAAAACATTGACTCAGTTAATGGATACATACTACAATTCCATTGGGCGAAACGCAACATTTTTGCTCAATTTCCCGATCATGCCAAACGGGCTAATTCACCCAAATGATGAAAAAGCAGCCCTGGATTTGGCAAAAGCTGTAAAAGAAGTTTTTGATGAAAACCTGGTTGAAAATGCAACTGCTGAAGCTTCAAACACGCGCGGAAATTCAAAGAAATTTGGGGCAGCCAAAGCACTCGATGACGATAAAGAAAGTTACTGGGCAACCGACGACAGTGTAAAAACCGCATCATTAACCATCGATTTTGGAGCACCAACTACCTTTAACCGTTTTATGGCGCAGGAATATATCCGTTTGGGACAACGTGTAAAGGCTTTCACCCTTGAGGCATTAATTGATGATAACTGGCAGGAAATCGCAAATGCAACGACCATAGGGTACAAACGGATTCTTCGCTTTCCCACTGTTACAGCAACAAAACTTCGCTTTAATATTACAGATTCAAAAGCTTGTCCGGTGATCTCAAATATCGGGGTTTATGATGCACCGCAAATTCTTACTCCGCCAACAATTATCAGAAATCAGGCGGGTGAAATCAGTATTATTCCTGCAGACGTAGAATCGGAAGTTTATTACACCCTCGATGGTTCAACTCCAACCAGCAGCTCAAAAAAATACGAAGGTGTTTTTCAAACTGAAGGTAAACTGAAGGTAAATGCGATTGCATTCGAACCGGAATCAGGAAAAAGCAGTTCGGTTACTTCCGAAGAATTTGACCTTCCGCGTAAAGACTGGAAAATTGTTGGTATTGATGATGAGAAAGCATACTCCGTTTTAGACGGGAACACTCATACTACATGGCACCAGCCTCATAATACAAAATTACCGGCCGATCTGGTGATTGACCTTGGAAAAGAACAAAATATCGCCGGATTCAGATATTTTCCGGATCAAACCTTATGGGGCCCGGGAATAATTACAGATTACGAGTTTTATGTTTCAGGCAACAGTAAGAAATGGAAATTGGTCAGCGAGGGTGAATTTTCAAACATTAAAAACAATCCGCTTTGGCAAACCAAAAGGTTTGAATCAGAAGTGGCACGTTACATTAAGCTGCGCGCATTAAGAAATACGGAGAATAACAATAATATAGGATATGCCGAGGTGGACCTGATAACCGAATAACTTTTGATTCACAACTCACTGAATTATAAACAGAATATGAATTATAATAACAGTAACTAAATTTAAGGATAAATGAAAAATCTGATTTTAACACTCACCGCCGTTGCAATATGTGCGATGGCATCCGCCCAGTTCAGGGCGCCGCAGGTTGAACCACTTCCCGAAGGTTTTAAACCGGCATCTACAAACACCTTTATTTCAACTTATCCGGGAGTAAATTCCGAAACACACCAGGCAATTTTCAGGGTTGTGGCTCCCGATGCTGATTCTGTTCAGTTAACCCTTGGTGGAAATCACAATATGAAAAAAGACGAGAATGGTGTTTGGTGGATAACCACAGAACCACTGGTAGTTGGCTTTCATTATTACGGAATTAAAATAAATGGCGCTACGGTAATGGATCGCAACAGCGAAGCTTTCTTTGGCAGCAACTGGGAAAATGCAGGGATTGAAGTTCCTGAAGGTCCCGAGGGAGATTATTACCGTTTTAACAAAAATATTCCGCACGGACAGATTCGTTCAATTTATTACTGGTCTGATATTAATGGAATGGAACGCCATATTAATGTGTATGTTCCGGCTGAATATGAAGCTAATCCCAATAAAAAATATCCAGTTCTTTATCTGGTACACGGCTGGGGTGAAGACGAAAACGGCTGGTCGGTTCAAGGCCACATGGCAAACATTATGGATGGATTGATTGCCGCAGGAAAAGCAGTGCCGATGATTGTGGTCATGCCCAGCGGCGATATAAAAACCAATTCCTATGTTCGTGAAGCTTCGGGGAATATTACTGATATTTATATCAAAAATCTTATTCCATATATCGACAATACATTCCGCACAAAAACAGATAGACAGAATCGTGCGATGGCCGGTTTGTCAAGAGGAGGTATGCAAACCACAATGACAGTATTTCCCAATATGGATATGTTTGGCTGGATGGGCACCTTCAGCGGATTTTTTGTTCGCACGGATGACAATGTAGTTGATGCCTTTAACGGTGTTTTTAAAGATGCCGATGCGTTTAACAAAAAGATGAACTTGTTATTTATAAGCACTGGCACCGAAGAGCGAAATCCAAAAGAAGCTGTTCAAACATTAAAAGATCATGGTATCCATATCGTTTTTCATGAATCACAGGGAACTGCACATGAATGGCTCACATGGCGCCGTGCGCTGAATGAATTTGCACCGCTATTATTTAAGTAGCAGGTTAAAGCATTCCGAATGACTCATAATCAAGGTTATTCAGGAAATTTAATGATTAACTTTTCAACAACAAACTTAAACCCAGGACTATGAAAAACTTGATTTTTGGAATGATTGTCGCCGGTTTAATTGCCGGAAGATTATCTGCACAGGAAACGGCAATTATAAAGATAGATTTGGATCGCCAGATTGATACCATCAATCCAAACATTTACAGCGCTTTTGTTGAACCAATACGAACAACAGTTTACGGAAGCATTTATGATCCGAAATCAAAGTTCGCCGATGAAAATGGTTTTCGCAAGGATTTTATTGATTTGGTAAAACAGCTAAATGTGAGAAGCGTAAGGTGGCCCGGCGGTAACTTTGTTTCCGGCTATAACTGGGAAGATGGCATCGGACCAAAAGACCAGCGCCCTGCAAAGCGGGATTTGGCGTGGAATCAGGTAGAGACCAACCAAATGGGAACCGATGAGTATGTGAAGTTGTGTAACCTGATTGGTGCCGAAAACTTTCTTTGTATCAATGGTGGGACCGGATCGCTCGATGATGCCAGAAACTGGGTGGAATACTGCAATGGCGAACCCGGAACCTATTACGCCAATTTACGTGTTAAATATGGCAATGAAAGACCTTTTAATGTAAAATATGTGGGTTTGGGTAACGAAGTGGATGGCCCGTGGCAAATGGGACAAAAAAGCGTTGAATACTATTGCAAATTTGCTTTGGAAGCCGGAAAGCTTATTGGTTTGCTTGATAAAGACATTAAACTTGTAGCTTCCGGTGCTTCACTTTACAGGCCCGATAACGAGTGGGTCGATTGGAACGAATACGTACTGGATAAAATGATCGGGAAAATCGATTATATTTCGGTACATCGCTATGCAACCGAAGCGTTGCCCGGTGGGCGGTCAAACAAAGTTTTTTCCGATCACATGTCGCTGGGGTTAGATATTGATGAAAAAATTGAAACCACACAGGCACTCATAAAAAAAGCCTTGGTGAAATCTGAATCCGAACGTCCGGTTTATATTTCGTTTGATGAATATTCTCCGGGTTTTGGTGGGCTGCTCAGTTCACTGATGCTTGCCCAGCATTTGAATTCTTTCATTCGTCATGCCGATGTGGTGAAAATGGCCAACATCACCATGATTACCACCTTGGTGGGCAATTCTCCCGAAGGAGATTTTAAAAACTCTGTATTCCATACTTTTTCGTTGTATTCGCACAATGCTTTGGGCACGGCGCTTGATGTAAAAACCATTTGTGATGATTATGACAATGAGATCTTTAAAAACATTCCCTACCTCGATGTAACAGCAGTTTTAAACGGAACTGAAAACAAAGTGATTATAAATGTGGTAAATCGTCACGAAACTTATGCCATTGAAACCAACATCGATTTGCAAAGTGGCAACTACACCGGAAAAGCAACGGTTAACCTGATCAATGCTGAATCGATTGATGTCCGAAACACAAAAGAAGAGCAGCCGATCAGTGTTAATACGAAACAAATAAGTTTTAAAGGAAATACGTTAAAACACAGTTTCCCGGCGCATTCATTTACACAAATCGAAATTCCTTTTAAATAATACTCCAATACTAGATTATGAATTTTAAACGATCAACATCCTTGATTTTATTACTGTTTTCGCTATTTGCACTGGCTTTTATTCCGCAAAGCGAGATGTCGAAAAAGCCGATTTATCTGAATACGGATTATTCATTTAAAGAGCGGGCTATTGATTTGGTTTCAAGAATGACACCCGAAGAAAAGCAAAGTCAGTTGGGAAATACCATGCCACCCATTCCACGGCTTGGCGTAAATCATTACGATGTTTGGGGTGAAGCTCTTCACGGAATAATGGGCAGAAACAACAACAGCGGAATGACCGCCACTTCGTTTCCAAACAGTGTAGCCGTGGGCGCAATCTGGGATCCGGAACTGATAAAACGTGAAACAAAAGTCATTTCCGACGAGGCACGCGGATTCAACCACGACCTGATTTTTACGCTTACCTACTGGTCGCCGGTAATTGAGCCTGCCCGCGACCCACGCTGGGGGCGCACAGCTGAAACATTTGGTGAAGACCCCTTTCTGGTTTCTGAAATCGGGAAAGGATTTATCCAGGGTTTAATGGGCGACGACCCTAAATATCTAAAGACAGTACCCTGTGGCAAACACTATTTTGCCAACAACACCGAGTTTAATCGGCATTCGGGCAGCTCGGATATGGACGACCGCGATATGCGCGAGTTTTACCTGCGTCCTTACCGAACGCTGATACTTGATTACGATCTGCCGGCAATTATGACAGCTTATGGTGCTGTTAACGGAATTCCCATGTCGGCCAGCAAATACCTGGTAGATACGGTTGCCCGGAAAACGTACGGCATGGATGGTTATGTTACCGGCGACTGCGGTGCAATTGACGACATCGTACGCGGCCATCATTTTACTGAAAGTTATGAAGAAGCTGCGGCACTGGGCCTAAAAGCCGGTGTTGATACCGATTGTGGTGGCGTTTACCAGAACTATGCATTGAATGCGCTAAGAAAAGGTTTGCTTACAGAAGGAGATATCGACAAAGTGCTCATTAATATTTTTACCATCAGAATGAGGCTTGGTGAGTTCGATCCCCCGGAGATAGTTCCTTATGCTGGCATAAAACCAAATATTATTAACGATCCTTCGCACAACGATCTGGCGATTGAAGTGGCAACCAAAACACCGGTTTTGCTTAAAAACGAAGTCGTTGTTCATCCCGATGAAAAAGCGTTGCCCATTAACCTGAAGAACATTAAAAAGATTGCAGTGCTTGGCCCACAGGCCGATAAAGTGGAACTTGGCGACTACTCGGGACCGATTGAACCCGACTTGAGTATTTCACCGCTTCTGGGAATTCAGGATTACATAAAGAACCATAACCTGGATATTGAAGTAGTATCAATGTCGGGCGGAAATACCGACAGAAATACCGATTTCATTACTGTGAACCACTTTTCAACTGTTCGCAATGGTGAAACGTTGAAAGAATTTAATGCAACAAAATATGACGCTTCAGCTCCGGGTTTAATTGTTTCGGAACGTTTTGGGCGGACTTCGATTAGAGGCATAAAAGATGGTGACTGGACCGCTTACGATAACGTGGATATTACAAACATCGATTCCATACGATTTAATGTAGCAGCTTCGGGAAATGGCGGTGTGCTGGAAGTACGGGTTAGCTCGGCCACCGGAAATATTCTGGCAACCAAAAAAATTGAAGCAGAGCAGCAGCGTGGTGGGTTCCAGGGTTTTGTACGGCCCCAAAATGTTACGGTGAAAATAAATACACTTGGTATTGCAGGGCCTCAAACACTAGTGTTGGTTTACCGCGAAGCTGAAAATCCTGAAATTGACCAGGCTATACTGGAAATGGCTGCTTCGGCGGATGTGGCACTTGTTTTTGTGGGTACCGATCAAACAACCGGGCGCGAAGAATCAGACCGATTCTCCCTTACTTTGCCCGGAAACCAAAATGCACTGATAAAAGCGGTTGCTGAAGAAAATCCGAATACCATCCTGATCATGCAAACCATGGGAATGGTGGAGGTGGAGCAATTCAAAAAAAATCCCAACATTCCCGGAATTATCTGGACCGGCTATAACGGACAGGCGCAGGGAACTGCCATGGCTAAAATATTGTTTGGCGATGTAAATCCCGGCGGAAAATTAAACGTAACCTGGCATAAATCGGTTAACGATCTTCCTGATTTTAATGACTATACATTGCGTGGCGATGGCACCGACGGAAGAACCTACTGGTACTACGACAAAGAAGTTTCGTACGAATTTGGTTACGGTTTGTCGTACACAACATTTGATTATAGCAATTTCAAAATTAGTAAAAGTAAAATCACACCGAACGATAAAATCACTGTAAGTATTGATGTAAAAAATACTGGTGTGGTTGACGGCGATGAAGTGGTGCAGGTTTATGTAAAAACACCCGATAGTCCGACTACTATGCAACGGCCGATAAAAAGGTTGAAAGGCTTTCAAAGAGTAACCATTCCTGCCGGACAAATTAAAACCGTGAATATCGACATCGATTGTAAAGACCTCTGGTTTTGGGATGCAAAAGCTGGAAAAATCACCTTCGATCAGGGGCGTTACATTTTTGAAATCGGGGCATCGTCAAAAGATATAAAAGGAACGGTGGAAGCTATAATGAGTGGAGCTTACCAACCTGTATTAACAACGGTTGTTGCCGAAAGTAACAAAATGATTTTGCGCCCTGGTGATGTTATTCAAACAAGTGTTACAGCTGCCATGTCTGACGATAGTTTTTACGACATCTCAAAAGCTAAAGTCGAATACAAAAGCAATAATCAGAATGTGGTTACGGTGGATGAAAACGGTAAAGTTACAGCCACTGGTGTTGGGGTAGCCCTGGTAATTGCTGATGTTACAGTCGACGGCAAAACGGTTTCGAACAGTTACCCTGTAAAAGTAATGCCCGACCTTAATCCAAAATCAATTCTGGTAAACGGGAACCCAATTGAAGGATTTGATAAATCGGTAAAAGCATACAGTTACCTGTTAAAAAATAACTCAAAACTACCGATTCTTTCGGCATCGGCGATTGGATCAGGAGTTACAGTAGATATTGAACAAGCAAAGCAGATTCCCGGGACAGCGGTTGTGAAATTCTTTGACAAGGTTACACTTGAAACCAACACCTATTATTTCAATTTCGATATGGAATCGGTAAGCGATGAGTTTGACGAGACAGTTGGCAATCAATGGAAATGGCTAAGGGAAAACAAAAATACCTGGAACCTGACAACAAATTCCGGATTCCTGACCATTACCAGTGAGCCCGGCGGTATTACCGAAGCAACCAACAATGCAAAAAATGTTTTGTTGCAAAGCGCCAATAACGACTGGACAGTTGAAACAAAATTAACGGCATCAAGAATGCCGTCGCAACCTGAAAACGCGGGTATTCTGGCTTACCAGGACGATGATAATTTTGTGATGTTTATGTTCAGGGCTGTGATAAAAACAACCAGGGTTCGGGAACCGCAGCCCGGTACTGTCGACCTGGTAATAGAAGAAAACGGAATCACCAAATCGCTGGCTTCGTTTAACCTGAAAAATGGAATAACAGGCGAGAATTATTTATATATGAAGCTGGATAAAGAAGGAAGTATTTATACGGCGCACTATTCTCTTGACGGTGAAAAGTTTGAACAGCTTGGAACTGCCGACCTGCCTTTAAAAGATATTAAAACCGGTTTGGTTGTCTGCGACGGAATAATAAACGGGTACATGAAAAGTACCTTCTGGTTCGATTCGGATACCACCAAGCCTGATTCGCCGTTTGATGTGTCTTTCGATTATTTCCATATTAAAAACAATGGATTAAAATAACATGAAGTAAACCAAATAAAACTAAATTATGAAGAATCAAGTTGTGAACATTCTGTTGGCTGTTATTCTGGTTGGCGGTGTTTATTCTGCACAATCTCAAACTGCGGTTATCGAGGACTTCAAACCATCTTCAGTAAACCAACCCGGGAAAGAATACCCCATGGTAAATTCCGAAGGCCGGGTACGTGTGCAGATTTCTGCGCCTGAAGCTCATAAAGTACAGCTGGATATCAGCGCCGTAAAATATGATTTGGTTAAAGATGAAAATGGAGTATGGACAGGTGAATCCGCTCCGCAGGACGAAGGATTTCATTACTACCAGCTTTGGATTGACGGAGCTGCAGTTCCGGATCCGGGAAGCCTTTATTTTTATGGAGCCAGCCGCTGGGGAAGTGGAATTGAAATTCCGGCAAAAGACCAGAATTTTTACGACATGAAAAATGTACCACATGGAGAAGTGCGTGAACTTCATTACTTTTCAAAAAGTAATAACAGCATGCGCAGATGTTTCATATATACGCCACCCGGTTATGAAAAAAATACTGAAAAACGTTATCCTGTTCTGTATCTGCAACACGGAGGTGGTGAAGATGAAACTGGCTGGTCGGGCCAGGGACATGCAGGCCTTATTATGGACAATCTGATATCAGAAGGCAATACTGTTCCTTTTATTATTGTAATGGATAATGGCACATGGTCGATGTCAGGTCCGCCACGAAACAGAGAACGGGGCGAGCGACCTGCACAATGGCCACCAAAAGGCTGGGCTGATGGTTTCATGAAAACCTTACTTAATGATATTATACCTATGATTGATGCCAACTATCGTACCATTGCCGACCAGCAACACAGGGCAATGGCCGGGCTATCGATGGGAGGTATGCAAACCAGGGTGATTACTCTGGCAAATCCTGAAGTATTCTCATACGTTGGTATTTTCAGTGGTGGTAGTATAAGCACAGAAGATGTGGAAAATGCTCCCGGGTTCAAAGAAAAAGTTAAATTGGTGTTTGTCAGCTATGGTAGCCGTGAATTGGAAAACCGGAGGGCTGGCCTTGGAGGCGATCCAAAAGAAAATTCCGACGCATTAAAAAAGGTTGGCATAAACACACATTTCTATGTATCACCTCAAACCGCTCACGAATGGCAAACCTGGCGGCGCAGTCTTCACGAATTTGCTCCATTGTTATTCCGGGGGAATGTACCTCGCAGGGGAGGCTTTGGAGGGCCAATAGAACTGGGCCCTGACGATAAACCTGCCTTTCCTGAACCACCCGCCGGCTATAACAGTCAGCGGGATGAAGTTCCTCACGGCCAACTAACCGATGTAGTTTACAATTCAAAATCACTCGGAACACAACGGAAAATGAGAGTCTATACCCCACCGGGCTATAGAACCAACAAAAAATATCCGGTACTTTATCTCTTGCACGGACTTAACTCAGACAACCATCAATGGACCGAATGGTGTCAGGCAGATAATATCGTAGATAACCTTATTGCCGATGGTAAAATTCAGCCAATGATAGTGGTTTTTCCAAGTGGCGATGCCAAAATCACTGCAACCGATACGGTGAAAACTGAGGGTTCGGGGAGAGGAAATGGTTTTGAAGGCTACGGAAAAAGCTTTGAGGTGGATTTGCTCACAGACATTATTCCATACATTGAGTCGAACTATTCGGTGTATTCCGACCAGAAACATCGTGCACTTGCAGGCTTATCGATGGGCGGCGGGCAATCGCTGAATATCGGGATGTATAATATAAATACATTTGCTTATGTAGGGGGCTTTTCTTCAGCTCCGAATACCAACATGTTTGGCGGGATGTCAAATGTTGAGTTTCTGCCAGACTCCGTTGCCGCAAAGGAAAACCTGAAACTGTTATGGGTAGCCTGCGGAAATAAAGATGGTCTGATTGGTGTCAGTAAGAAGGTTCATCAATATCTGAAAGAGAAAGGTGTAACCCATGTTTGGCATGTCGACTCCAATGCTCACGACAATAATGAGTGGGACAGCAACCTTTACTATTTTGCACAACATTTATTTAATTAACTTAATTTCAACAAAATGAAACTATTAATTACACTTTTTATAGCTTGTACCGTGGTACTGTTTTCCTTTGGTCAGGCTCAAACTACTCCAGAAATTAAAGAAGATTTCAAACCGTCAACTTTCAATCAACCTCAAAAAGAATATCCTCAGGTTAATTCGCAAGGTTACGCGCGTTTCAAAATTGAAGCTCCAGAGGCCAAAAGTGTGGTGGTAAGCCTCGGCTTAGGCGGTACAAGAGGAGGGACTCCTTTGACCAAAGTTGAAGACGGTTCGTGGATGGGTACTACAGCTGGTCCAATGGATGAAGGGTTTCACTACTATCATGTTACAATTGATGGCGGTGTATTTAACGATCCCGGAGCCCTGAATTTTTATGGCTCCACACGTTGGGAAAGTGGTATTGAAATACCTGCTCACGATCAGGATTTCTATGCTTTAAAAGATGTTCCTCACGGTAACGTGGTTCAGGTTCTTTTCCAATCAAAAAGTACAAATACATCACGCCGGGCATTTGTCTACACCCCTCCTGGTTATTCAAAGGATCAATCGAAACGCTATCCGGTTCTGTACCTGCAACATGGCTGGGGCGAGGATGAAACCGCCTGGACAAATCAGGGGCATGCCAATCTGATTATGGATAATTTGATCGCTGAAGGTAAGATTAAGCCTTTCATTATTGTAATTACTTACGGAATGACAAATGAGATTGAATTTGGTGGGGTAAGGAATTTCGATATTAAACCATTTCAAACGGTTTTGACGGAGGAATTAATTCCTTATATAGATTCCAATTTTCGAACAATTGCCGACCAGCCTCATCGCGCAATGGCCGGGCTCTCAATGGGAGGAATGGAAACAAAAACAATAACGCTTAATAAACCTGATGTTTTCTCGCATTACGCCCTTTTAAGTGGCGGAACTTATGCTCCCGATGATATAAAAGACAAGTCGAAAGTAAAACTTGTTTTTCTCAGTTGTGGCAGCAAAGAAAGGCCCGAGGGAGTTAATAATGCGGTTGCCGCCTTAAAGGCTGCTGGCTTCAATGCTGTTTCGTATATTTCTGATGGAACAGCACATGAATTCCAAACCTGGCGCAGAAGTCTGTATGAGCTTGCACCTCTTTTGTTCAAAGATTAATAAAAAGAGGTAATTCAAATAAATTATAAAATTGAACGATATTATCTGATACAATGAAAAATCTATTTTTTTTGATTGCAATCTCACTTCTGTTTTTAATAAATGCTTGCTCCACACTTCCACCAGATCAGGTAAAAGTGGAACAGGGAATTGTGGAAGGAACCATCGAAGATGGGCTTCGGGTTTTTAAAGGTGTGCCGTTTGCAGCGCCTCCGGTAGGCGATTTGCGCTGGAGGGCACCACAACCCGCCGAAAAATGGGACAGCGTAAAACAAACTACAGCGTTTGCTCCGGCCCCGATGCAAGGTGGAAATACCCCTTCAGGTAAAAGTGAAGACTGTTTGTATTTAAACATCTGGACTCCGGCAATGACGGCTACTGAAAAACTACCCGTGTTGGTGTGGATTTATGGTGGTGGTTTTAGTGGAGGAGCAACTTCGTATTACGACGGAACTATACTGGCAAAAGAGGGTGTTGTTTTGGTAAGTGTTGCTTACCGTGTAAATCAGTTTGGCTTTTTGGCACACCCTGAATTAAGCGCCGAAAGTCAGAATCATGTTTCCGGAAATTATGGAATTCTCGACCAGATTGCCGGTTTAGAATGGATACAAAAAAATATTGCTGCCTTTGGTGGTGATCCTGATAAAGTGACCATTTTTGGTGAATCGGCCGGAGGTATTTCAGTAAGTATGTTGTGTGCCTCTCCTTTGGCAAAGGGCCTTTTTAGTGGCGCTATTTCGCAAAGTGGCGGATCGTTTGGACCGACCCGTCCAACAACTTTCCCCGGCGAAAACATGAAAACACTTGCAAAAGCAGAAGCCGATGGCGTGGAATACATGCAAAAAGCAGGCGTTTCCAGTTTGGCCGAACTCCGTGCACTGGATGCCGACAAAGTACCAAGCGGTTTCGGAATGCCCGGAGGCTGGCCAATTGTTGATGGTTATGTAATTCCCGATGACCAGTATAAACTTTACGAAGAAGGAAAATACAACGACGTGCCTGTGCTCATCGGGTACAATTCTGATGAGGGAGCAAGTTTTTCGCGTGAAAAAACACCCGAAGAATATTTTACCAGTGTAAAAGCCCGGTACGGAAAATTTGCCGACAAGCTGATTGAAGCTTATCCTGCCGGAGATAAAACGGTTCCAAAAACAGCTCGCGACCTGGCTCGCGATGCGGCTTTTGGCTGGCACACCTGGAGTTGGGCTCGTTTGCAATCGGAAACCGGAGAATCTGACGTGTATTTGTATTATTTCGATCAGCACCCTGACTATCCTGAAGACTCACCTCGTTACGGATATGGTTCGCCGCACGGACAGGATGTAGCTTTTGTTTTTGGATTGAATCCTGAAGATCAACATGAGAATGAATCTGATCTGGCACTTTCGGAAGTAATGGTTGATTACTGGACCAACTTTGCAAAATACGGCAATCCTAATGGTGAAGGTGTTCCTGAATGGCCAGCGTTCAGTAGCGAAAATACCGATGTGATGTACTTAAAAGGGGCAACACCTTTTGTGGGTGAGGTTCCGAGTGCAGCGTCATTGAAAATATTGGATGATTATTTTGAATGGAGACGCAGTCCTGAAGGTAAGGCATGGGTTGAATAAATTTGCAGGTTCGGTACTGGTATTAACTAAAGAAAGTGTTAATGAATAAGAAAATTATATTGATTGTTTTATTGGGAAATCTTTTCATTGTTACGAAATCTTTTTCACAGGATTCGGATTTTTTTGTGTTCCTCTGTTTTGGGCAGTCAAATATGGAAGGAAATGCTCGAATTCAGCCGCATGATACCATAGATATCGATGAACGTTTTCAGGTTTTAAGCACGGTCGATTGTCCTGAGTTGGGACGGGAAAAAGGAAACTGGTATACCGCGGTACCACCATTGTGCAGATGCAGAACCGGCCTTACGCCAGCTGATTATTTTGGCCGGACATTGGTTGCCCACCTTCCTGATACTATAAAAGTAGGTGTGATAAATGTAGCTGTAGGAGGCTGCAAAATTGAACTTTTCGATAAAGATAACTATGTGTCGTATGTGGCAACTGCACCCGAATGGATGAAGGGAATGATAAATGAATATGGTGGAAATCCTTATGGTCGGCTTGTTGAAATGGCAAAACTGGCGCAAAAAAAAGGAGTGATAAAAGGTATTTTGTTACACCAGGGAGAATCAAATACAGGTGATACTGAATGGCCTTTAAAAGTAAAAGGTGTTTATGATAATCTGATAAATGATTTGAATCTTAATCCTGAATCTGTTCCGCTTTTGACTGGTGAGCTTGTTAGTAAAAATGAAGGAGGTGCCTGTGCCGATATGAATTTAATTATAGCAACCCTTCCGGAAACTTTGCCAAATTCTCATGTTATTTCATCTGAAAGTTGTCCCGCAAAACCCGATCATTTGCATTTTACAGCAGAAGGTTACCGAATATTGGGTAAAAGATATGGAGAAAAAATGTTGGCTTTGCTGGAGAATGAGTCTAAAAAATAAAACTAACTGGTTAATGCCATACAGAAAAACTTAGAGAAAATTTAAAAATTATGAAAAATCTAATTTCAACAATATTCATTTTATTTATTGCATTTTGTGCTGTTAATGCCGCGCAAAATGTCGTTAAAAGTCCGGATCGAGCAATTGAAGTAAGTGTTAATACCGACAATGGCATACCCACTTATTCCATAAAATACAACGGAAAAACATTTTTTAAAAACTCTCCGCTCGGACTAACAACAAATGTCGGTGATTCTTCCTCGGGTATGACTTTAGACGAGAATGTAAATAGGAGAAATATTTCAGAAACGTATCAGTTGCGCAACATTAAAAAAAGCAGCGTTAATTATAATGCCACTGAAGGCGTTTTTTCTTTTTCAAAAAATGATAAACCTGCTTTTGATATTGTTTTCAGGGTTAGTAATAACGATGTTGCTTTCAAATATCAACTCTATCCCCAGGGGCAGAGAAAAAGTTGTGTTGTTAATACAGAAACTACAGGATTTGTTTTGCCCGAGGGAACAACAACGTTTCTGTGTCCTCAAATGAAACCGATGACAGGTTTTGCCCGCACTGCTCCCAGTTACGAAACATATTACACCGCCGATGCATCAACGGGAGAAAATGGATGGGGCGGTGGTTACACTTTCCCTTGTTTATTTCGTTTGAACGATGATGGATGGATGTTGATATCAGAAACTGGTGTGGACAGCCGCTACTGTGCCAGTCGTTTACTCGGGCACAAAGATGGAATGTATACCATTGGATTTCCACAGGAGGAAGAAAACAACGGAAACGGGACTTCGTCACCCGGGATTCCATTGCCGGGTGCAATGCCTTGGCTTACAATAATTTTGGGTGAAATACTGAAGCCAATAGTGGAAACAACTGTACCGTTCGATGTGGTTGAACAGCGCTACGAAGCTTCACAAAAATATGATTACAGCAAGGGTAGCTGGAGTTGGATTATAAAAATGGATGGAAACACTACATTTCCGGTCAGAAAGAATACATCGATTTTAGCGCTGCAATGGGGTATGAAACTATATTGGTAGACGCACTTTGGGACACCCAAATTGGTCATGACAAGATTGAAGAACTGGCAAGTTACGGCAAGACAAAAAATGTCGATCTTTACCTTTGGTACAATTCAAACGGTTACTGGAATGATGCTCCGCAGGGACCGCGGGGAATTATGGACGATCCGATTTCACGCCGAAAAGAAATGGCCTGGATGAAAAGTATAGGCGTGCGCGGAATAAAAGTTGATTTCTTTGGGGGCGATAAACAGGTTACCATGAAATTGTATGAAGATATACTTTATGATGCCAATGATTACGGTCTTTTGGTAGTTTTTCACGGGTGTACTCTGCCTCGTGGATGGGAACGTATGTATCCCAATTACGGATCGAGCGAAGCTGTTTTGGCCAGTGAAATGCTCTATTTCTCGCAGGCACGGTGTGATTTAGAAGTGTTTAGTGCGTGCATGCATCCGTTTGTCAGAAATACCGTGGGATGTATGGATTTTGGGGGCAGCGCGCTGAATGAGTTTTACAATGCCCAAAATATTTCGAATCGCGGCACCGAGCGCAAAACTTCTGACGTGTTTGCTTTGGCAACTGCTGTATTTCAAAGCGCCGTACAGCATTTTGCATTGGCACCAAATAACCTCACCGATGCTCCGGCGTGGGCAATCGATTTGATGAAAGAAGTGCCTTCCACCTGGGACGAGATAAAATTTATTGAGGGCTACCCGGGGAAGCACGTTGTACTCGCTCGCCGTAAAGGCAGTACATGGTATATTGCAGGTATAAATGCACAAAAAGAAGCGCTCAGTCTAAAAGCGAAGCTGCCAATGATTGAGGCAGGGAAAGCGGTCAAATTATACAGCGATGATGAACAATTGAATGGTAATTTAACATCGGTTAAGCTGGATAAAAATCAGGAGATTGATTTAACTATTCCATGTAATGGTGGTGCTTTGATTGTATCATCAGAAAATTAAATGGTTGTTTACTGGATAAAAAATAAAGAATAGTAATAATAAAAAAAATGATGATGAAAAATCTGGTAATAATTGTTGCAGTGATATTATCCGCAACACTGTTTTCACAGGCACAGGACAAATCAAAACTTGCCCGTAATCCGATAATTTATGCGGATGTTCCAGATATGTCGATAGTACGAGTTGGTGATACTTATTATATGAGCAGTACCACCATGCACATGAGTCCGGGGGTGCCTATAATGAAATCAAAAGATCTGGTTAATTGGGAAATTGTGAGTTATGCTTACGATAAACTTGGTAATATGGATGAACTGTCTCTTGTGAACGGGAAGTGTTGTTACGGAAAAGGAACTTGGGCCAGTTGCATTCGTTTTAATAACAACACATTTTACGTTTCGACATTTTCAAGTACAACGGGGAAGACCTATATTTTTACGACTAAGAATATTGAAAAAGGGAACTGGAAAAAAATTGAATTTAGTCCGAGTCTTCACGATCACACACTTTGGTTTGATGATGACGGGAAAATTTATATGATATGGGGTGTACGAAAACTGCGGATGGTTGAGTTAAAGGGCGATCTTTCAGGTATAAAAGAGGACACGGAAAGAATTTTGATTGAAGACGTCAATGCCCCGGCAGGACAAAATGTTGGATTGGGTGAAGGTTCACAACTTTTCAAAGTGAATGGAAAATACTACCTGTTTAATATAGCGTGGCCCCGGGGTGGTATGCGCACAGTTGTAATTCACCGGGCAGATAATATTAATGGCCCCTGGGAAGGAAGGGTTGCACTTGAGGATAAAGGTGTTGCCCAGGGCGGATTAATCGACACTCCTGATGGAAAATGGTTTTCCTATTTATTTCAGGATCACGGCTCTGTGGGCCGTATTCCATACCTTGTACCCGTTAAATGGGAAGATGGCTGGCCGGTGTTGGGAATCGACGGTAAAGTTCCCGATGTTCTTGAGGGGTTGCCTGCAAGCAAAGGTTTAATACCGGGTATTGTAAATTCCGATGAATTTGACCGAAAAGCCGGAGAACCTGCCCTTCCTTTGGTTTGGCAATGGAATCATAATCCTGATAACAGCCTTTGGACGGTTAGGGAACGCAACGGTTATTTGCGTTTAAAAACCGGGCGAATCGATTCATCATTTGTGAAATCGAGAAATACTTTAACACAGCGTACATTTGGTCCTGAATCTTCCGGAACTACATTAATAGATGTTTCAAAAATGAACAACGGCGATTTTACAGGTTTGTGTGCGTTGCAACGAAAATTTGGCCAGGTTGGAGTGAAAATGGCAGACGGTAAAAAATATATTTTTATGATTAGTAACGAATCTGAAACTCCGGTTGAAATGGAAAGTGTTCCATTGGCACAAAACGATGTCTATTTAAAAATTGATTGTGATTTTCATGACCGAAAGGATATTGCCGAATTCTTTTACAGTTTTGACGGGCATTCATGGAATAAAATTGGTGGGGAATTGCATATGCAGTACACACTTATGGAACACTTTATGGGTTACCGGTTTGGATTATTTAACTATGCTACAAAAACGCCTGGAGGATTTGTGGATTTCGATTATTTCCATATTAGCGATAATATTTCAGCAATAAATTAAGAATAAATATTCCGGTTGGTCAGGTATCTGATTTATTTCTCACAAGGAGTTTTGCCGGATAAAATTGAACCATATTAAACCAAAAAAGAAAATCATGACATACAAGTTTAAAAAATACCGGAGGCTAAAAAATTATTTCCCTGCCCGGGCAAATGCAAATACTTTATTGAAAATTATAACCGTCTCCTTTATTTTCGGTTGTTTATTTTTTGTTTCAAACAGCAGTAATGGACAAGGATTAGAGCTGAACAAACAGGAGTATTTTGAAAAATCAGGTATAAATATTCTGGTGTTTAGCAACGAGTATAATGGAATGTTTTTCGATGAAAAAACTGCCGGAGTTGAAATTATTCATCACGGGGTAAGAACTTCAACCGGAGGTGCCATCCGAATGCAAAATACTCCTGAACAATGGGATCAGATACCTACAGTTATGAGTCGGAATGTGGACAGAGAGAATAACAGAATTGAAGTTGAATTGCGTTATCTCGATTTGGATTTTAATGCAAAGTTAATTGTAACCGGAACAGATCAGGGTGTAGAAATCACAGTCAACCTCGACAAGGCGCTTCCAGAGAAACTAATCGGGCGCGCAGGATTTAACCTCGAATTTTTACCATCTGCCTATTTCGGAAAAACATACATGGCCGACGGAAACCCGGGTATTTTTCCAAAGTACCCATCCAGCAAAACTGAAATCAGGCCCATAACCGAAAAGATCCCACAATTTGCCGGGCACACTACTTTCGATGACCGGGGACGGGGCGAATTTATTGTAACCGATCCCATAGCTGCCGGGAAAATATTTGTTTTGGCCCCGGAAGATCCTGAAAGATTGGTAAAAGTTCAGTCGGAAACACAAATTATGCTTTTTGACGGTCGAAATCAGGCACAAAACGGATGGTTTATTTTGCGTAGTTTACTTCCTGCCGGAAAAACAGGAAACGTTCTTACATGGTACCTCGAACCTAATGCTATTCCAAACTGGAAAAGGGAGCCAGTTATTGGTTTCTCGCAGGTTGGTTATACTCCCGATCAGGAAAAAGTTGCTGTAATTGAACTGGATGAGAATGATACACCCTTAAAAACAGCATCGCTTTATCAGATAACTCAGGATGGAAAGCATGTCGAAAAGTTAAAAAGTGATGCAATGGTCTGGGGAAAGTTCCTTCGTTATAATTATGCAAAGTTTGATTTCAGTTCGATAAAAGATGTTGGGATATATTATATTCAGTATGGCGATCAGAAGACAAACACCTTTCCAATCAGCCCGAATGTATATGACAATATCTGGCACCCAACGCTGGATGTTTGGTTTCCTGTACAAATGGACCACATGGAAGTAAACGAAGCGTACCGTGTATGGCATGGTGTGCCATACCTTGACGATTGCCTTCAGGCTCCTCTAAACCACGAACATTTCGATGGTTACAGAATGGGCGATACAACAGATACGAAATACAAACCACTGGAACGTATTCCAAATATGGCGGTCGGCGGATGGTTTGATGCCGGTGATTTCGATATTCAGACCGGCTCGCATAACAGCGTTATTTCGAGTTTTGTACAAGTATGGGAGGATATGAACGTTAACAGAGACGAGACGTACATTGACCAGAAAACCCGTTATGTTGATATTCACAGGCCAGACGGAAAACCGGATATTTTGCAGCAAATCGAGCACGGTACCTTAAACGTAGTTGCACAGTGCGAAAATATAGGGCATCCGGTAAGGGGGATAATTGTGCCTAATCTCCACCAGTATCATCACCTCGGCGATGCCATGACAGAAACGGATAACCTTCCTTATAACCCTGAGCTAAAACCCTACGAAACCGACGGGAAATCAAGCGGTACTTTTGATGATCGCTGGGCATTCACAGCCAGATCAACATTTCTGGATTTGCAGACAGCAGCATCTTTGGCAGCCGCAAGTCGTGCCCTTAAAGGTTTTAATGACAATCTCGCGGAACGTGCCCTTGCTTCAGCAAAAAGACTTCTGGAGGAAGCAAATTTTACATTGCAGTACACGAATACCAACGCAAATCCGATGAGACAAAGATTTGGTTCAGACATGGATGCCGTTTTGCAACTTTTTATAACCACAAATGATAAAAAATATTCAGACCGGTTTCTGGAACAAATTTGGACAGCCCTTGAAACACGTTCGGGCGGACCAGGTGGAGAATTTAACACCAGGGCTCTCCAATCGGCTTTAAAGGCAATTCCTTATATGGATGCAACTTATAAAGAGAAACTAAGGGATTATGTGCTCAAATACAAAGAATCGCTGGAGGAACAGGAAAAAGAAAATCCCTATGGAGTCCCGGTTACACTGGGAGGCTGGGGCGGAAGTGGTTCAGTCGTTAACTGGGCGCTTACAAATTACTATGCTTCCAAAGCTTTCCCTGATATTGTAAACAAAGAGTATGTATTAAAAGGACTGGATTACATTTTTGGGTGCCATCCGTATTCAAATGTGTCATTTGTAAACGATGTTGGGGCCAAGACAAAAAAAGTTGCCTACGGAAACAACCGGGCCGATTTTACAACCATTGCCGGTGGTATTGTTCCCGGACTGATTTTGCTCAAACCTGATTTCCTTGAAAACAAAGACGATTGGCCATTTCTATGGGGTGAAAATGAAGTTACTATTGGAGGTAGTGCCGAATACATTCTGCTTGGGGCAGCCGTAAATGACTTGTTGAAAAATTAAAAATGAATGGAAATATGAAAAAGTATATATTGTTGATAACGGGATTGTTTGTTATGAAGAGTTTTACTTTTAGTCAGAATCCCATTATCCGAAACCAGTTTTCTGCCGACCCAACAGCAAGGGTTTTTAATGGGAAGGTATATCTTTTCCCTTCGCATGATATACCAACTCCCCCAGGGAAAAATTTGAGAGAAAACTGGTTTTGCATGGAGGATTATCACGTGTTTTCTTCTGAAAACCTTGTCGATTGGACCGACCACGGAGTAATAGTTAGTCAGAATAAAGTTGGTTGGGTGGATTCAACAACTTACAGTATGTGGGCGCCCGATTGTATTGAACGGGATGGGAAGTACTATTTTTATTTTCCAGCCAATAGAAAAGACGATGGTACGGAGAAAAGAAGAGGGTTTGGTATTGGTGTGGCAGTTGCAGACAAACCGGAGGGACCATATATTCCGCAACCCGAATCAATTAAAGGAATAAATGGCATCGATCCAAATGTTCTGATCGACAAAGACGGTCAGGCATATATTTACTGGTCTTTGGGAAATATATTTGTTGCCAAATTAAAAGAAAATATGCTTGAACTGGATTCCGAACCTATGGTAATTCCCAATTTACCTGACAAGGGTTTGAAAGAAGGGCCTTTTGTATTCGAAAGAAATGGAATTTACTACCTTACTTTCCCACATGTGGAGAATAATACTGAAAGGCTTGAATATGCTGTTGGAGATAACCCGATGGGGCCATTTACAATGAAGGGGGTAATTATGAATGAATCGCCAACAGGGTGCTGGACAAACCACCACTCGATAATTAAATTTTATGGGCATTGGTACTTATTTTATCATCACAATGATTATTCACCCGATTTTGACAAAAACAGGTCAGTTAGAGCAGACAGCCTATTTTTTAATGAGGATGGAACAATTCAAAAAGTAATTCCGACACTTCGCGGTGTTGGATTGACCAAAGCTTCGGATGAGATTCAAATAGATCGTTACAGTGCTATCGGTGATGACGGTGCAAAAGTTGAATTCAATAATCCGCAAAATACGTTTGAAGGTTGGAAATCTGTACTGTCTGGGAAAGGTGCCTGGATTAAATATAATTCCGTTGATTTTGGTGAGAAATTAAAAAAAGTACGGGTAAAAGCCGTATCAGATTTGGGTGGAACAATTGAAATTCGTTTGGATGAAGTTGACGGCCCGGTTATTGCAGAAGTAAACATTCCAAAAGGAACCGATTGGGAAATAACTGACTCGAAAATTTCAAAAATAAGACCAGGAAATCACAATCTGGTTATTGTATCAAAAATTAAAAATCCTATAGTAATTGACTGGATTAGATTTGTAAATTAGATATTTAAATTTAGCATAATGAAGTATATCTTATTGATAATCGTAAGTGTTTTTTCTGTCATTCAAATATCTGCACAAAATGAATCGCTTTTTAAGTTGTGGTATAATCAACCTGCAAAACAATGGGTTGAAGCGTTGCCAGTTGGAAACGGGCGCTTAGGTGCTATGGTTTTTGGCGATCCTATGAATGAAACAATACAACTTAATGAAAGCACTGTATGGGCAGGCCAGCCCAACCGTAACGATAATTCAAATTCCAGGGCAGTACTCCCTGAAGTCAGAAAATTGATTTTTGAAGGCAAATATAAGGAAGCTCAGGATCTGGTCAATCAGAATTTTATAAGTAAAACTTCGCATGGTATGCCTTATCAAACGGTGGGAAACCTTAATCTTCAATTCTCCGGACATGAAAATTATACCAACTATTACCGCGAACTTGACATTGAAAATGCTATAACATTAACCCGGTATAGTGTAAACGGCATAAATTACAGTGCAAAGGTATTTTCTTCTTTTCCCGATCAGGTTATAATTGCCCAAATTAGAGCTGATAAACCCGGTTCGGTCTCTTTTTCTGCAACAATGGATAGGCCTTCAACGATTAATATTTCAACCAAAGGAAATGACGAACTGATTTTATCAGGCATTACCAGCGACCATGAAACGGTAAAAGGCGCTGTGAAATTTGAAGCCATTGTAAAAATTGTTACCGATGGTGGCTCTGTTTTAGCAAATGACACAATGTTAACCGTTTTAAATGCAAATGTTGCCACCATTTATATTTCCATAGCCTCAAATTTTAAGAATTATAACGATATTGGTGCCAACGCTGAAAAAAGGGCCACCGCCAGGCTGGAAAAAGCACTAAGAAAAAATTATGAGGAAATTGTAAGAGATCATGTTGCTGATTACCAAAGTTATTTCAAAAGGGTTAGTCTTGATTTAGGAGTAACAGATGCGGCTAGGAATCCCACAGATTTACGTGTGGAACAGTTTGCAACAGGTGATGATCTTCAACTGGTAGCGCTATATTTTCAGTTTGGGCGTTATTTGCTGATTTCATCTTCACGACCTGGCGGGCAACCTGCTAACTTGCAGGGAATATGGAATAACCAGCTTGTGCCACCCTGGGATAGTAAATATACAGTGAACATTAATACTGAAATGAATTACTGGCCATCGGAAATTACTAATCTAACTGAAATGAACGAACCTTTGGTTCAAATGGTAAGGGAGCTTTCGCAAACAGGGAGACAAACCGCCAGGGATATGTATGGTGCAGATGGTTGGGTACTTCATCATAATACCGACATTTGGCGAATTAGTGGTCCGGTGGATGGCTTTTTTTGGGGAATGTGGCCCATGGGAGGCGCCTGGCTTTCGCAACATTTGTTTGACAAATATATGTACAGTGGAGATACAGATTATTTGAAATCGGTTTACCCAATTCTTAAGGAAGCATCGGTTTTTCTACTTGATTTTTTGGTTGAAGAGCCGGAACATAATTGGTTAGTAGTTGCTCCTTCTGTTTCTCCGGAAAATGCTCCGTCAATACATCCTGAATCTTCTATAGCTGCAGGAACAACTATGGATAACCAGCTGGTTTTTGATTTGCTAACCAAAACAATACAAGCCGCAGAAATTTTAAATACTGATAATGAATTAGTAGCTAAAATGGGAGAAGCTTTAAAAAGTTTGCCGCCGATGCAGATTGGTAACTGGGGACAATTGCAGGAATGGATGTCTAATTGGGATAACCCTGATGATAAGCACCGCCATGTTTCTCATTTATATGGTTTGTATCCTTCCAATCAGATTTCTCCCTATCGCACACCTGAGTTATTTTCTGCTGCAAGAACATCCCTCATAGCAAGAGGCGATGAATCAACCGGCTGGTCGATGGGGTGGAAAGTTAATCTGTGGGCGCGGCTTCTCGATGGTAATCATGCTTTCAAACTTATTACAGACCAGCTAAAGCCTGTTACACGTTCAGGAAGAAGACAAAGTGGAGGCACGTATCCTAACCTTTTTGATGCTCATCCGCCTTTTCAGATTGACGGCAATTTTGGTTGTACTTCCGGTATCGCCGAAATGTTGATGCAAAGTCAGGATGGGGCTATTCATTTGTTGCCGGCGCTTCCTGATGCCTGGAAAAACGGGAGTGTAAATGGTTTAAAAGCAAGAGGTGGGTTCGAGGTCGATATTGATTGGAAAGATGGTGAGTTATCCAGTGCTACTATCAAGTCTTCACTTGGAGGAAGTTGTCGTTTGCGTTCGTATATTCCGTTAAAAGGTAAAGGTTTGAAACCAGCCAAAGATCAAAACTCCAATCCGTTTTATAGGATTCCTGAACAGAAGAGTCCCTTAATTCATACCGAAGAAAAGTTACCTGCACCGGATGTTAATAAAGTATATGAATATGATTTGGCAACTAAAAAAGGAGATATTTTTGAAATCACAAAGTTGTGATATGAATTAGTAATGGTGGTTTACAGATAAGTTATGGGAAAATTAAAAAAGTCCACTGCTTGTTTTTTCCGTTCAATCGGTAGGTTCAATATGTCTGAAGATACTAAAATCCTGTTTTTTTGGTGTTGGAATGTTCTTTAAGCGTTAACGATCTGACAGTCTGTTGGTTGGTGTGGTTTTTGTGACGGATTCTCAGAGCGGATTCCTGTCGGATAGAATGGGAATTGATGCGAGAATCTGCCCTGCGCATACCACTAAAACCGCTATGAATTATATAAAACTTTAGCAAAAGTTTTTTAATTTTTACTTTTTATAAAATGAAGTATTTGTTTCCCAACCTTTTCCCAACTTGGTAAAAATATTTATTGATTTAGTTTCGATATATTCCTAAATTTGGGGTAGCTATTTGGCAGTTCTGTGATGTGATGAATCAGATACTTTTGTACTCGTTGAAAACGGGTTCTGTACGAGGAGACAATCAAATGACATTATAAAAGTTACAGGTTGGTTACAGACTAATTTTTGATGTTTTATTTGTTTGATAATAAATAAAATACGAAATAAATTCGAGACCTAGCTGAGTCACTTTTAGAAAAAGGCAATTTATTGTCAAATCATGAAAATCCGTGTAAATCAAGTGTTTACACGGATTTTTTGTTTTTCTGGAAGTCATCTAAATGACAAAAAATGCCTGTTTTAGGCACTTTTTTGTGCCAATTTTGTTACAGAAGCTTTTTTCGTAAAAATTTCCTGTAACAAATATAAGTCTCTGATTTGTCGCATTTTGTCACAGAATAGCTCGATAGGTTAATGTAGTTTTAAACGTTAATTTTTAGCAAAATGAGTGACAATTTTAAGATTTTCTTCTATTCCTGAAAAAACTATGTAAATAAGAATGGAGAGGTAAGTATCGGGGTATTTCTTATTGTGAACATATAATGAGCTCCGACGGCAACCTGATTTTTAACATTGATAAAAAAGGAAATTATGTTTTTATTGAGTTTAATATGTTTATGATTTGTCGTTTTGATTTTGTAACTTAAATACCATAAATACAGATGAATGAAATTACTTCTTGAAAATATAAAGTTACTTGTTCAGACAGAAGAAAATCCGGTTTTGTTTAAGTCGGGAAAAGAAATGAGCAATGTTAATTCCATCCCCAATGCTTTTGTTATTATTCGCGACGAGATTATTGAAGAATTTGGTCCAATGTGCCGTTTAAAAGATGTTTACATGGACGACGATTTACTGATAGAAATTGATTGCAGCAACCGTTTGGTTTATCCAAGTTACTGCGATTCGCATTCGCATTTGGTTTTTCCGGGCTCACGCGAAAAGGAATTTGTCGACAGAATAAAAGGGCTTTCGTACGAAGAAATTGCCAAACGCGGTGGTGGCATTTTAAATTCAGCCAAATTATTGCACGAAAAGTCGGAGGAAGAATTGTATAATGAAGCGTTGGGACGTGTGGTCGAAATCATAAAAAGCGGTACTGGTGCCATTGAAATTAAAAGCGGTTACGGTTTGAATACCGAAGATGAATTAAAAATGCTTCGCGTAATCCGCTGGTTGAAAGAAACCACTCCGCTTTGCATTCGTTCTACATTTTTAGGCGCGCACGCCATTCCTGCTGAATTCAAAAATAACAAATCAAAATATGTCGATCTGGTTATCAATGAAATGATTCCCCTTGTTGCTTCTGAAGATTTGGCCGATTTTATTGATGTTTTTTGCGATCGTGGCTTTTTCTCGGAAGAAGATACCGAACGTATTTTGATGGCAGGAATAAAATACGGATTACGACCAAAAATTCATGCCAACGAACTTGGAAAAACAGGCGGTGTTCAGGTGGGGGTTAAATACAATGCACTTTCAGTCGATCATTTGGAACATGTTGGTAAGGAAGAAATTGAAGCCTTAAAAAATTCGGAGACCATGCCAACCGTTTTACCGGGCGCTGCATTTTTTCTAAACATGAAACTTTCGCCTGTGCGCGAAATGATTGATGCCGGGCTGCCTGTTGCTCTGGCTTCCGATTATAACCCGGGATCGTCGCCCAGCGGGAATATGAATTTTATTTCATCGCTTGGTTGCATAAAATACAACATGCTTCCCGAAGAAGTTATCAATGCTACAACATTAAATTCGGCGTATGCAATGGGAATTTCGGATCGGCTGGGAAGCATCGCACGTGGAAAAATGGCTAACCTTTTTATAACATCAGAAATCCCTGGCATTGAATATATTCCGTACAGTTTTGGTTCAAACCTGATTGAAACTGTTATCCTGAACGGCGAAGTCCAGACTTTTTAGTTTTGATGAAGAAAATCATTAACTATTTATTAACGGAATCTTACATTCGTTGGATGTAAATCAAATCGAGATTTATATGAATTTGTGAAGAATAGAATTGTAAAACAGACAGATTTTTCAGTTATCTTTTCTTCGAAATGACAGTTTAAAAAATTGGTTTTATGAAAAAAATTATTGAATGTGTTCCCAATTTTTCGGAAGGAAGAGATTTAAATAAAATAAAGGAAATAACCGATGCGATTGAAAGCGTTGCCGAAATAAAACTTTTGGATGTTGATCCGGGGAAAGCAACCAACCGCACCGTGGTAACTTTTGTTGGTGAGCCAGAATTTGTAATAGAAGCCGCTTTTCGGGGAATGAAAAAGGCAGCCGAAGTTATTGACATGGGAAAACACAAAGGCGAGCACCCGCGTTTTGGTGCAACCGATGTTTGTCCGCTGGTACCCGTTGCCAACATTACAATGGAAGAAACAGTTGTTTTTGCGCGCCAATTGGCTGAAAGGGTTGGAACAGAACTTGGAATCCCGGTATTTTGTTATGAATTTGCAGCTTTTAAGGAAGAACGAAAAAGTCTGGCAAATTGTCGTTCCGGTGAATATGAAGGGTTGAAAGACCGAATTTCTTCGGAAAAATGGAAACCCGATTTTGGTGCTTCTCTCTGGAACGAGAAAGTTGCAAAAACAGGGGCCAGCGCTATTGGAGCCCGGAATTTTCTTGTAGCGTACAACGTAAATTTAAATACAACCTCAACACGCCGTGCCAACGCCATTGCTTTTGATATTCGTGAATCGGGCAGGGCAGTGCGCGAGGGCGATCCACTGACAGGTAAAATAGTTACTGATGAAAACGGAGAACCGGTTCGTATTCCGGGTAGCCTGAAAAAAACGCGTGCGATTGGATGGTATATCGAAGAATACGGAATTGCTCAGATTTCAATCAATCTTACCGATATTTCGGTTACGCCTGTTCATGTTGCTTTTGATGAAGTTTGCGAACGCGCCCGCGAACGTGGTTTGCGTGTAACCGGTTCAGAACTGGTTGGATTGATTCCGCTGAGTGCCATGCTCGATGCCGGAAAATATTTTCTGCAAAAACAACAACGTTCTGTGGGAATTTCCGACGAAGAAATCATAAAAATCGCCATAAAATCACTCGGTCTCGATGAGCTTGCACCTTTCGATCCGACGAAAAAAATTATTGAATATGTAATTGACGAAAATTCGGGTAAAAAACTGATACTTCAAAATATGAAACGGTTTGCCGAAGAAACTGCGTCTGAATCACCGGCTCCCGGCGGAGGTTCAATTTCTGCTTATGTTGGAGCACTTGGCGCTGCTTTGGGAACCATGGTTGCCAATCTTTCGTCGCACAAACGCGGTTGGGACGATCGATGGGAAGAGTTTTCAGAATGGGCTGAAAAAGGGAAACATTTTTATGCTGCCTTGCTAAATTGTGTGGATGAAGATACTGATGCTTTCAATAAAATTATGGCAGCCTTCGGATTACCAAAAGTTTCGGAAGAAGAAAAAGCCGAACGAAAAAAAGCAATTCAGAAAGCTACAAAAAATGCCATTGAGGTGCCGTTGAAAGTAATGCAACTTGCATATGGTTCACTAGAAGTTATTCAGGCTATGGCTGAAAACGGAAATCCCAACTCGGTTTCCGATGCAGGAGTTGGTGCATTGTGTGCACGTACCGCTGTTGAAGGCGCTTTTCTGAATGTGAAAATTAATGCGGCTGGTTTAGACGACAAATTATGGCTTACCGAAACTTTGAAAAAGGCAGAAGATGTGTTGATTTCGACACGGGAAAAAGAAAAACAAATTCTTTCGGTAGTAAATGCAAAAATAGATAAGTAACCCTAAAACCATTTCGATGAAAAAAACTTCGATACTATTCACCATAATACTATTTGCCAGCATTTTACTTAGTGCAAAAGACATGCGTAATTCAAATTACATAACCAATCGGGCTCCGCTTTCTGAACAGCCTTATACCGAACTTCCGATTGGTGCCATTAAACCCAAAGGAATGTTGCTGAAAATGCTTGAACTGCAAAAAGAAGGTTTAACCGGACATTTGGACAGCATTTACAGTGTGGTTTGCGGCGATAATAACGGCTGGCTGGGTGGACCCGGCGACGGCTGGGAACGCGGCCCTTACTGGTTGGATGGGTTGGTTCCGCTGGCATATATTTTAAACGACGATGCTTTAAAAGCCAAGGCTCAAAAATGGATTGAATGGAGTATCGAAAACCAGCAGCCGGACGGTTATTTTGGTCCGCGGCCACTTCCCGAAGATTATGAACATATTCAGGGTACTCAGCAGGGAATGCGTGAGGACTGGTGGCCTAAAATGGTAATGCTAAAAGTTTTGCAGCAATATTATATGGCAACTCAGGATGAAAGGGTAATTGCTCTGATGAATAAATATTTCCGGTACCAGTTGAAGCAATTGGTAGAAAAACCGCTCGATTTTTTAACGTTTTGGGGAAACCGGCGGGGAGGCGATAACCTGGTGATGGTTTTCTGGTTGTACAATGTAACCGGCGAAAAATATCTGCTTGAGCTGGCCGATTTGATTCACAAACAGACCTTTCCGTGGGGAATAGTATTTTTGAACGATAATGTTACCAAACCCAAGGAAACCCCATGGCATGCCTTCGAAATGCAGAAATTTCCCTATAATTTGGATGAAATTAATGATTTGTCGTTGACACAAATCGGAGGATTTCATTGTGTGAATGTGGCGCAGGGAATAAAAGAGCCGGTAGTTTATTTTCAAAAAGAAAAAGATAAAATGGCAATTGATGCTGTAAAAAAAGCATTTTATGATCTTGAAACTTACCACGGACAGGCACAGGGAATGTTTGGCGGGGATGAACCGCTTCACGGCAACGATCCGGGACAGGGAATAGAACTTTGTTCGGTGGTGGAAATGATGTATTCACTGGAAACCATGACTAAAATTACCGGCGATGTTGAATTTATTGATCATCTTGAAAAGCTGGCTTTTAATGCTTTACCTGCTCAGTCAACCGACGATTATTCCATGAAACAATATTTTCAAACGGCCAATCAGATTGAGATTTCAAGAAGTCCCAAAAACTTTTACCAGGATGGGGAGCACGATTGTACGGGAAGTTGTTTTGGTACATTAACCGGTTATCCGTGCTGTTTATGCAACATGCACCAGGGATGGCCAAAATTTGTACAAAATCTGTGGTATGCCACTGCCGATAACGGATTGGCAGCTCTTATCTATTCTTCGAGCGAAGTTACGGCAAGGGTGGCAAACGGTGAAACAGTTAAGTTCACGGAAGAAACCGGATATCCGTTTAACGAAACTGTTCGGTTTACTTACCGGGGAAAAGATAATTTGGCTTTCCCGTTTCATGTAAGAATTCCGGGATGGTGCGAAGCCGGTAAAATTATAATTAACGGCAAGGAATTTTCAAGCGAAAAGGGTGGAAAAGTGGTCATTCTGAACCGCCAGTGGAAAAACGATGATGTTGTTGATCTGGTGTTACCCATGAAAATACGAAAAAGCCGCTGGTACGATTTTTCAGTTGCCATCGAACGTGGCCCCTTGGTTTATTCATTAAAAGTGGAAGAAACTTGGAAGTATGTGAAGAACAACGACAAATACCACGATTTTTGGGAAGTATATCCTGCGAGCCGCTGGAATTATTCTTTGATGGAAAACGAATTGGCTGATTTGGATAAAAACTTCGAGTTTGTTTCAGTGAAAGAAAATACCGATTTTCCTTGGAATCTTGAAAATGCACCGGTGGTAATTAAAGCGAAAGGAGTTGTTACTGAAGGATGGAAAAAGATTCCCGATTTGCCGCTCGATCTTCCCTGGAGTGCCAAAGACTGTAAGGTTGAAAGTATTGTTGTTGAGAAAATTGAGTTGGTTCCATACGGTTGTACAACGTTGCGAATTACTGAATTTCCAACAGTGAATGTAATAAAGTAAAAATTTAATGGCCTGATAATTTTTATGTTAACCGAACTGAATTAGAAAGTCTGTTTTATTTTCTGAGAATCTTTTCCATGCTTTTTCCTTTAGCCAGTTCATCAATCAACTTGTCGAGATAGCGGACTTGCTGTACAATTTTATCTTCAATTTCTTCAACACGGTAACCGCAAATTACCCCGGTATTTTTGTTACATTCGGATGAATCAAAGGCGCCTGAGCAAAGAAAGTTTCAAAATCGGTTTTATTGTCGATGTGGGCTTGTAGTGTTTGTTCGTTGTACCCTGTTAGCCAGAAAATAATTTCATCAACCTCAATTTTTGTACGGCTTTTTTTCTCCGCTTTTTGAATATATAACGGATACACACTTGCAAAAACCATCTTATAAATCTTCGGGTTATTCATACTAAAAACATTAAAAATTGAAACACTATTTGAATCGATATTGTAATTTTTGCGATTTGTTTTTTCAAACAGTGAAACACTGTCAATTGTTTTTACTGTATTTTAAAAATGCATCAAAGTTTTATGGTAGATTAATTTTTAATGCATATACGAGATACTGCCACTAATATATAAAATGCTATCTTATGGGAAACAGAAATGATATGAATATTATCAAATTTATTGAATCCTTTCCTGACGAAGAAAGTTGCAGGGAGCATTTTAAAGGAGTACGTGAGAAGCAAGGTGTTATTTGCAAAAGATGTGGGTGTACCAAACATTATTGGTTGAAAGCCAAATGGCAGTGGCAGTGTTCAGAATGCCGTTTCAGAACTGGTTTACGAAGCGGTACAATGATGGAAAATTACAAGCTTCCAATCCGCAAATGGTACCTTGGCATGGCATTTATGAGTTTTAGTAAGAAAGGTATCTCTGCGACAGAGTTGCAACGACAGCTGGGGCACAGCAGATATGAAACAATTTGGGTTATGATGCACAAGATACGCGAAGCTATGGGCAAGCGTGACAACATGTATGGATTGACCGGGATGGTGGAATTTGACGAGGCCTATTTTGAAACCGAAACCAGTGAGAAAGACAAGCAAGACTTGAAGCGAGGGAAAGGTAGTCAGCGCCAAATGAACGTTGCCGTTGCAGCAGAATCAACTCCACTGGAAGACCTTGAATCAGGGAAAAAAGGGAAACATTGCAGGTATTTTAAAATGAAAGTCCTTGATGGGCACACTTCAGATAAAGTCAATGAGTTTGTTGAGCAAAATATTGCTGAGGAAAGTATCGTTTTTAGCGATAAAAGTGTAAGCTACATTAATATTGCTGACTTTGTTGAAGTTCACATTACAGAGAAATCAACAAATGAGACAACCAAAACAACTTTACAATGGGTACACATAGCAATAAGCAATGCGAAACGTACTCTTTTGGGAATATATCATAAAATTAAAGGCAAATATTTACAGCTTTACCTTGACGAATTCTGTTATAAGCTGAATCGAAGATATTTTGGCGATAGGCTTTTCGACAGGCTAACCATTGCAGTGGCTTCGAATTACTGGCATGATAACGGATAAGCAAATAATTTTTTACTGACTAAGATGATTTTCATGACAAAAACCTGCAAGCAATCTTTTCACCTGTTTACAAAATTTTGTTAGTTTTTTTTTGAAGTACGGAAGTATCTTCATTAATTCAGCAGAAAAAGTAAATGGTAAAAAAGTGGAGCTGGCGGGAGTCGAACCCGCGTCCAAACGAGGAAGCAACAAGCTTTCTACATGCTTAGCCCCGACTTAATTTTCGAGTGCCGGCTGGATCAGGGCCACCGACCAGCACCTTAGCTCTTTTATTTTCGCAGAAACCCCAGAGTAAAATTTCTGCTAGCCTCGATTTACTTGCACCGCCGGTTCGGGCCGCTTCGTGGCAATAGCACCCGGGCGATGTCTCGTCCCAAAACCTGGTTTCGGGATTAAGCGTAGAAACCTACTGAAATTCGGTTACGCAGCAAGAGCGTAATTATTTTCGCCAATTATATTTTGACCATTATTTTATAGGGTCAACAATCAAAACCCTGCATGCTTACCTGCCTCTTCTACCCGCTGTCAAAACCAGTCAGCCCCATAGAAAAGCCTGCTTTCGTTAAAGCAGGGCTGCAAAATTACCAAAAATTAAGAATTTCTCCTCTTTTTTTGAAAAAATCGTTGATGAATAAATTGGCTGAAGCTAAAGTTCTGAAGCAAAGTCTTTAAGCCATTTTTTTAGCGATTCACCAATTTCAGGATCCTGCAATCCGAATTCGATGTTGGTTTTCAGAAATCCGAATTTGTTCCCAATATCGTATCGTTTTCCAGAAAATTTCATCCCAAACATCGGGTGTGTTTTTACCATTTCACGCATGGCATCGGTAAGTTGAATTTCGTTGTTTTTTCCGGGCAACGTATTTTCCAGATAATCAAAAATCTCGGGTGTAAAAATGTAACGGCTGGCTACTGCCAGATTCGATGGCGCTTCTTCCGGCGATGGTTTTTCAATCCAGTCCGATGCTTTAAACACATTTTCAGAAACTGGTCTTCCATCGATAATTCCGTAACGGTGAACCAGTTCAGGTTTTACTTCTTCGAGCGCAACTACTGAGCCTTTTTGTTTTTCGTAAACATCAATAAGCTGTTTGGTGACCGGACCATTTTCACTTTTCACAAGAGTATCGCCAAGCAAAATAGCAAAAGGTTCGTTGTTTACGTGGTATTTGGCATGAAGAATAGCATCGCCCAAGCCGTTCATCTCTTTTTGCCACACAAAATGAATGTTGGCCATGTTTGAAATGGCACGGATTTTTTCGAGCATTTCGTAATTTTCTTTCTGAATGAGCGATTCTTCCAAAACCGGACTTCTGTCGAAATGTTCTTCAATGGCTCGTTTACCTTTTCCAATAATCATTAAAATGTCGGTAATTCCACTGGCAACAGCTTCTTCAACAACATATTGAATCACGGGCGTATCAACAATCGGAATCATTTCTTTGGGTTGTGATTTTGTAACCGGTAAAAAACGGGTTCCGTAACCTGCTGCCGGAATAACTGCTTTTTTTATCATTTTAATGTTTTACAATATTGGGTTTTATAACTTCAATTCCTTTGCTGTTCAGCTTGTCGCGCAAAAGAGTATACATTTTTTCGTCGCGATAAGTGCCGATAATGGCGCCGCCTGAGCCTGTGAATTTTGCGCTGGCGCCAACCGAACGGGCCAGTTCAACCATTTCAATATTTCCCTGTGAAATGCGAACCGTTTTCCGGCGTAAATCAAAATTTTCGTTCATCAGATCATGCATCAAATCGTAATTTCCGGCTTCCAGCGCTTGTCTGAATTCAACAGTAATTTGCCCCCAGCGAAGCATTGCCTGTAAAACTTTTGGGTCACCAATTTCAAAACGTGCCCTTAAATTGTTGTGCATTACTTCAGTTCCTTCAGAAAGATTTTTCCGGTAAGCAATAAAAAATGGCGGGAAATTGTCGGTACACAATTGTTCATAATTTCCGAAGCCTTGCTTTCCCATGACTTCGCGGTCGAAATCCATAAAAACTGGAGCTTCGTAGGCTTGCGCCACACGATCCTGCAAGCCGGCTGAAATTCCGAGTTCTTCTGTTTCAACCGACAAAACAAGATTGGCAAAAACAGGTTTCGAAATTTGAATAGTATAAAATTGGCACAGCGCTTTCATACAAGCGGTAATTATTGCACTGGAACCTGCAAGTCCCAACCGAAGCGGAATATCGGAGTGGTAGCGAATGGTAAAATTTTTCTCGTCGAGCTGAAGATTAACCCGCTTGCAATATTCATAAAAAACTTTAATTGTGGCTTTTAACAAGCGCATTCCTCCGTAATAACCGGCAAAGTTAATGTCGTCGACCAATTCTTTTATACTGTTGAAATAAGTTCCGTCGAGCCGTTGTGGTTTAATCTCCAATTCGGGAGTCTGGTACAGCTGAACTTTTGCCATAAAATTGGAAAAAACAAAAGCAATGGTTTTCCCAAAATAACCGTCCGACGGGTTTCCAATAACCGCTGCCCGGGGGTATGAATAGGTTTCGATAATCATAGTTGAAAATTAAGACGCCTAAATTAAGAATTCCATTTTTTAATGGCTTCCAAATTTATTTCATTTTCAATATTTTTTGCTTCCGGTGTGAAAAGAAACTCCAATTCCTTACTGTACCGTTCTGTAATTTTTCCGCGAACCATTTTCATAGATGAATTTAGCAGGTTGTTTTCCTGTGTAAAAGCTTCGGGTAAAATAACCAAGTTGGCAGGGAGCCAGCGTTCAGGAAATTCGCCTTCAAAAACACCTCCCTTTTTGTATTTTTTTATTTCGTCGGAAATTATTCTGAGCGATTCAAGATTTCCTTCTTCACTGCCCGGTGCAATGTTCCGTTTTTTAAGTTCGCGATTTATGGCCTCAACATCAGGGATAAACATACCCACCGTAAAAGGATTTTGGTTATTGTACAACATGGCCTGCAGAATAAACGGCGATTTGTCAACAATGGCTTCTTCAATACCTTCAGGACTGTATTTTTCTCCGTCGTTGCCAATGAGCAGACTTTTAAACCTTCCAAGAACAACCAGGAAATCTTCATTGTCCATGTAACCCATATCGCCGGTGTGCAACCAGCCGTTTTTAATGGTTTCTGCGGTTGCGTCCGGGTTGTTCCAGTAGCCAAGCATTACATTGTCGCCTTTTATAACAATTTCTCCTTTTTGGCCTTGTGGAAGTTCTTTCCCGTTTTCATCCAGAATTTTTAGTTCCATATTTTTTACAAGCCTTCCTGAAGTACCGAATTTCACAATATCCGGGGTGTTCGACGAAATTACCGGCGATGCTTCGGTTAATCCGTAACCCTGGCAAACCGGAATTCCAATGGCATAAAAAAAGCGTTGAAGTTCGATGTCGAGCAGAGCGCCGCCGCCAATAAAAAACTCAAGTTTTCCACCAAACCCATCCCTTATTTTTTTAAATAGAATAGAATCGAAAAGCGCAAGCAACGGTTTCAGAAAAACCCGTGTTCCTTTTCCGCGATTACTTCCTATTCCGTTGTATTTGTAAGCAATTTTCAGTGCAAACTGAAACAATTTGTAGGTAGTTTCACCTTTTTTTCGGATACCGGCTTCAATATTTTTTCGGAATGTTTTTGAAAATGCCGGAACGCTCATCATCAGTGCCGGTTTTATTTCCTGTATATTTTTTGGAATGTTTTTTAATGTTTCGAGCGGTGTTTTTCCAACTTCTACCGATGCAATACTGGCTCCTTTATACATAAATACATACAAACAAGTAGTATGCGCAAAAGCATGATCCCAGGGCAAAACAGCCAAAGTTTTCCATTCTGTTTTTAAATCCATTAATGAGTTCGACTGAACCACATTGGCAGCATAATTCAGATGGGTAAGCATAATTCCTTTTGGATCGGCAGTGGTTCCCGAAGTGTACGAAATATTTGCCACATCGTTGGGTTGAACATTTTTCCAGACAGCTTCACATTTTTCCGGATTGTTTTTGAGGAATTCTTTGCCTTCTTCCATTAGTTTCCGGTAGTCGATATCGTTAGAACCTGCATTTTCCTTTCCGTCGAGGTAAACCACTTTTTCAAGTTCGGGAAGTTCATTTCGTATTGCTTCAACCTTGCTTGCGTGCTGTTTCGAAACAAAAATAAATTTGCTTCCACTGTGTTTTAAACGAAATGAAAGTTCGTTGTTTTCCAGCCGAATAGAAAGCGGGACATTTATTCCACCTGCGTAAAGCATTCCCAATTCACTGATAACCCAATCGTTTCGGCCGTCGGCAATTAAAGCCGCACGGTCACCTTTGTTAAATCCGATTGAAATTAATCCGGCGGCAAGTTGCAAAACCAGTTCACGGGTTTCTTTGTACGTTGTACCACGATATTCCCCATCACTTTTTTCCCAGAGATAAACGTTGTTTGGAAATTGGATAACTGCTGTTTCAAAAAGTTCGATAATAGTTTTCATAAGGAAAGGAATAGTTTTATTGATTTCAAATGTAAAAAAAAAGATTAAAAGTTGGGGAAATAAAAATGCCCGCTGAACGGGCATCTTTTCGAAACTTAACCAAGCTTATAAATGGTTTTCTCGTTGTATTGCTCTCCGGTTTTTAGAAGTGTTGTTGGGAAAGCGGGCTGGTGAACCGAATCGGGGTAGTGTTGTGTTTCGAGCGCTACTCCTGAATAACTGCCGAATTTTTTCTCTCCGCTAATTGTTAATTCCGGATTCCAGTAACCAGTGTAAACCTGCATTCCGGGCTGGGTGGTCAATACTTCAACTTTACGTCCCGATTTGTTTTCTTTTAAACAGGCAATAAACTTTAGTTCGCCTGCTTCGTTGTCGAAAACAAAATTATCGTCGTATCCTGTGGGTAAACTTTCCATGTCGCGGACAAAGGTTTTTGACGTAGTAAAATCGAAAGGAGTATTTTCAACACCAACAATTTTTCCTGTTGGAATTTGTTCCACCATTTCTGTCATTTTTGTTGCTGTCAGCATCAATTCGTGGTTCAGAATATTTTCTTTTCCGGCTGTTAAATTGAAATAAGTGTGATTTGTCAGGTTTACTACTGTCGTTTTATCGGTTTCTGCCAGGTATTCAATTGCCAGTTCGTTTTCGTTGTTTAGCGAATAAATACAGGTTACTTTCAGGTTGCCCGGATAATTTTCTTCCAGATCGGGACTCAGATATGTGAGTTTAACGCCTACACTTTTTTCACTTTCAAATGGTTGAGCTTCCCATAATTTTCTGTCAAATCCAACTTTTCCACCGTGCAAATGATTGGGGCCGTTGTTGATTGCCATTTCATAAGTTTTACCCTCAATTTCGAGATGGCCTTTTGCAATCCGGTTTCCAAACCTGCCTATAATGGCTCCAAAATACGGGTAACTACCCAAATATTCATCGCTTACGTAAGTATCCAGTTTTTCAAAACCGCATACAATATTTTCAACAATTCCGTTTTTGTCCGGTGTTTCAATGCTGGTAATAATTGCTCCGTAATTGGTAATTTTTACAGTAATGTTATTGTCGTTTTGAAGGGTGAAAAGAAGAACTTCCCTTCCGTCGGTTAATTTTCCAAAGGTGCCTGAATGTAATTTCATTGTATTTTATTTTGATTCGTTGTACAAAAATGCAAAATTTGAAAATTCCAACTGGTAGGTACTGGTGGTGTTTTATAGCATGTATATTTAATACTGAATCATTTATTTTTGTATTTATCTAAAACCTGAATAGTGAAAAAAGTCATTCATATCGATTCTAATTCATCGAAACCCAAATACCGTCAAATCATTGATTCTGTTATTGCCGGAATTGAAAAAAAGAGCCTGGTAAAAGGCGATAAAATTCCGTCGATAAACCAAATTGGCGCAGAATTCGGGCTAAGTCGCGACACGGTAATGGTTGCATTTAACGAACTAAAAGCCAAAGGAATTCTGAAGAGTCAGCCTGGAAAAGGATATTACATTGCATCAACAGATATTCAGCACGAAGAACGGATATTTGTACTTTTTGATGAGTTAAATGCATTTAAAGAAGATTTATATAATTCGTTGATAAATTCATTAAAAGGGAAAGCGAGCGTGGAAATTTATTTCCATCATTTTAACTACAAGGTTTTTAAAAACCTGATTTTGGAAAGTGTTGGAAATTATACTTCATATATTATTATGCCGGCTACGTTCGACAACACCAGTCACCTGATTTCAAAATTGCCACAGGAAAAGGTATATATTTTAGATAGGCTTAAAACTGATTTAAAAGTTTATCCGGTTGTTTATCAGGATTTTGAGCAGGATTTTTATGATGCTTTGGTAGAAGGGCTTCCTTTGTTGAAAAATTACAGAAAGTTGATTTTTGTAAATCCCGGAGGGAAAGAACCAGAACAGCGTTCGCTCGGTTTTAACAGGTTTTGTAATGAATATAATTTTTCGTTTGAAGTATTAAAATCGCTTACAGGAGTTCGGCCGGGTTTATACGAAGCTTATTTTTTAACTTCGGATCGCGACCTTGTAGAAATGGTGAAAATTGCAAAAAATTACAATTATAAACTGGGGAAAAAGTTTGGAATAGTTTCGTTTAACAATACCATGCTGAAGGAGGTGGTCGCTGGTGGAATTACAACCATTTCGACCGATTTTGTTGAAATGGGCAAAACATTGGCAAAAATGGTAATTGAAAAGCGCAGCGAACAGGTCAGGAATCCATCAAAGTTGATTGTCAGGCACAGTTTGTAATCGTTTTTTCTGCTGTGTAACATTAATTGATGAAGCTGAAAAAATGATTTAAAACATATATTTGTACCTACTAGTACCTACCAGTTGGGAAGGTGCTTTTCAGTTTGGTTTATTTAATATTACAGGAATAAGAAAAAGGATAAAAAAGGAATGAGTTTTAATATTGAAGATCATCCGCACAAGCGATTTAATCCGTTAACTGGCGATTGGGTTCTGGTTTCGCCACACCGGGCAAAACGTCCGTGGCAGGGGCAGGTTGAAAAACAAACCGGAAACGATTGTCCGAAATATGACCCGGGTTGTTATTTGTGTCCGGGAAACGAAAGGGCTGGTGGGCATAAAAATCCGGATTACAAAGGCACGTTTGTTTTTACCAACGATTTTAGTGCTTTGTTAACCGACACCCCCGAAGGTGTTATTAACGACGGCGAACTTTTTCAGGCAAAAAGCGAAAGCGGAATTTGCAAAGTAATTTGTTTTAACGAGGATCATAGTTTAACCATCCCCGAAATGGAGGTGGAAAACATACGTAAAGTTGTTGATGTGTGGTGCGACCAATTTAAAGAATTGGGAAGTAATCCGCAAATCAATTATGTTCAGATTTTCGAAAACAAAGGATCAATCATGGGATGTTCCAATCCTCACCCGCACGGTCAAATATGGTCATCAGAAGGAATACCGGTGGAGCCGGCTAAAGAATCGAAGACTCAAAAAAACTATTTCGAAAAACACGGAAAAACTTTATTAAGCGATTATTTGCAGTCGGAACTCGAAAAAAAGGAAAGGCTGCTGGTGCAGAATGAGTCGTTTGTTGCGTTGGTTCCTTTTTGGGCAGTCTGGCCCTTCGAAGCAATGATTGTGAGTAAAAAACCAATCCAGAATATTTTACAGTTGGGCGACAGCGAACGTACTGATTTGGCAGAAATTTACAAGAAACTCACCATTATGTACGATAATCTTTTTGAAACTTCGTTTGCTTATTCAGCCGGGTTACATCAGGCGCCAACCGATGGAAAAGACTATCCGGAGTGGCATTTGCACATGCATTTTTATCCGCCATTACTTCGTTCCGCAACTGTAAAAAAATTTATGGTTGGTTATGAAATGCTGGGAACGCCGCAGCGCGATATAACACCCGAACAAGCTGCATATCGTTTAAGAAATTTATCTGAAATTCATTATAAAAATAAATCAGTAAAATAAACGACATAAAAATTATGACAAAAATTAATAGCTTAATCGAAAAAATTAACGGAGGAAACAATCCGTTGTTTCATGAATTATACGGAACCGACACAGCAGTTTTAAAATTACAGGCCGATCGTTATGCGAGCCTGATGAATGATTTTGAGAAAACGTTTGGCACCGATGAAGTAACACTTTTTAGTTCGCCGGGAAGAACCGAAATCGGTGGAAATCATACCGATCACAATTACGGCAGGGTGTTGGCCGGAGCTGTAAACCTTGATAATATTGCAGTTGCAGCAGCAAGCGATAGCGATATTATTCGTATTAAATCGGCAGGTTATCCTGAATTTCAGGTTAATATTACTGAATTAAATATTGATGAATCTGCGTTTTATACTTCCGGTGCTTTGGTGAAAGGGATTTGTGCCAAAATGAAGGAAAACGGTTATAAAATCGGCGGGTTTAGTGCCTGCATCGAAGGTCGTGTTCCCAAAGGTTCTGGACTTAGTTCTTCCGCCTCATTTGAAGTTTTAATCGGCGCCATTATTAACGAACTGTTCAATGATGGTAAAATGTCAGCCGTTGAAAATGCAATTATTGGCCAGTGGTCTGAAAATAATTACTTCGGAAAACCGTGTGGTTTAATGGATCAAACGGCATGTTCTGTGGGTGGTTTAATTACCATCGATTTTAAAGATCCTGCAAATCCGATTGTAAAAGAAGTTGATTTCGATTTTGTTTCCACCGGATTTTCACTGGTAATTACCGATGTAGCCGGTGGACACGACGACCCGGCTTCTCAGGCTGAATATGCATCGCTTCCAACTGAAATGAAAGCTGTTGCTGCTGAACTTGGCGCAAAAGTTTTACGGGAGGTAACTTTGGAACAAATCGTGGATAAAATTCCGGAAATTCGTAAAAAAACAGGCGATCGTGCAATTTTGCGTGCGTACCATTTCCAGGGCGACAACCAGCGCGTTGCCGATCAGGTAGCGGCTCTCGAAAGCAACGATTTTCAGGCATTCCTTAAAATGGTAGTTGAATCGGGATACAGTTCATATATGTACAATCAGAATATTTTTGACGTAGTTCATAAAGATGAACAGGTGGTTTCATTAGCACTTGCTTTGAGTGAAATGGTATTGAAAGGAAGTGGCGCCTGGCGTGTTCATGGCGGCGGTTTCGGCGGCACAATTCAGGCTTTTGTTCCGCAGGAAAAACTCGATGAATATGTAAAAACACTGGAACATGTTTACGGAAAAGGCGCTTGCCACAAACTGTTTATACGTTCAAAAGGTTCTGTAAAACTTGATTTTTAGAAGTAATTTATAAAAAAAATTAATGAATTTTGGATGATATGGCTCCGGTATAATTTCTGTTTTATTTGTCGGGATTCCATATTAATTCCAGTTTAGGGAGCAATCCAAACCATTACAGGTTCTGTAATTATTGCTGCTAGTTGCTTGCTTTTATACAATGCCTATTTGAATTTCAGCAACAAAAAGCTCAAAATCAGAACTCAAACTAAACCATTTCTATATATGTTGATGAAAAAGGCTGTCGATTTATTTGGCAGTCTTTTTTTTTTGATTATTTCAGAATTTTGCTGATTATCTGCTATAAAACATTTTTTTGCTAAAAATGGAAGCAAATCAACAAAAGTAAAACTTACTTTTATAAATTAGCAGATATTAAACCAAACGATGAACTACTACGATAAACAAAACAAATTCTTTGTATCGGTCGATTGTGTAATATTCGGTTACGAAGATGAACAACTCAAATTATTGCTGTATCCCCGTGCATTTGAACCAGTAAAAGGCTCATGGTCGTTAATGGGGGGGTTTGTCCGTGAAGATGAATCGGCGGAAGAAGCTGCGTGCAGGGTGCTTCAGCAAACTACCGGGTTAAAAGATATTTTTTTAGAGCAAGTGGGTACATTTTCAGCACCCAACCGCGATTCATTTGAGCGCGTGATTAGTATTGTATATTTTGCTTTAATCAGGATAAACCACTCCGACGAAGAGTTGCTCGACCGGTTTGGTGCGAAATGGCTGCCAGTAACCGAACTGCCTGAATTGATTTTTGACCACAGGGAAATGGTAACAAAATCGCTGGTTAAACTTCAACAAAAAGCAGGTACAAGTTTGGTCGGCATTGAACTTCTTCAGAAGAAATTCACATTCATGCAGTTGCGGAAACTTTACGAAGCTATTTATCAGCGTGAGTTCGATCCCGGAAATTTTAGAAAAAAAATATTGTCACTCGGTGTTCTTGAAAAACAAAATCAGAAGAATTTAACAGAGTCGAAAAAAGGTGCATTTTATTATAGTGTAAAAGCCGATAAAAAGGTAGATACCATGGAACGTATTGTAAAAATTTAAACCTAAATCATTCATAAAAATAATCAATAAAATTTATCAAAATGAGTACACTTGACTGGATAGTTCTTGGTCTTTTTTTCCTTGGATTAATAGGAATTATAGTTTGGGTCCTTAAAAAGGAAGACAAGAATACTTCTGACTACTTCCTTGCCGGAAGGGATGCTACTTGGATTGCAATAGGGGCATCTATTTTTGCTTCGAATATTGGTTCTGAACACCTTGTTGGACTGGCCGGTGCCGGTGCCGAAAGTGGTATGGCAATGGCTCACTGGGAAATGCACGGTTGGGTTATATTAATGTTGGGATGGCTTTTTGTCCCTTTTTATTCAAGGAGTAAGGTTTTTACCATGCCCGAATTTTTGGAAAAAAGGTATAATCCGCAAGCGCGTTCTTTTCTGTCGATTATTTCAATTGTAAGTTATGTTTTAACCAAAGTTGCTGTAACCGTTTATGCCGGGGGCGTAGTTTTTAAAGATGTTTTTAATATCGATTCGGTAAGTTTCTGGGGCTTTAATATCGATTTTTTCTGGATTAGCGCCATCGGGCTGGTTGTTTTAACCGGGCTGTACACCACTTTTGGGGGAATGAAAGCTGTACTCTATACTTCGGTACTGCAAACACCAATTTTGCTTATCGGTTCTGTTGCTATTCTTATTATTGGCTTGTTTAAAGTTGGCGGATGGACTGAATTAATGGAAATATGTCGCGCCCATGTTACTGTACACGGCGATTCAATGACCAGTTTAATGCGCTCGCACAACGACCCTGATTTTCCGTGGACAGGCGTAATTTTAGGTTCGGCAATTATCGGGTTCTGGTATTGGTGTACCGACCAGTTTATTGTTCAGCGTGTACTTTCAGGCCGCGATATGAAACAAGCCCGCCGCGGTGCCATTTTCGGCGCTTACCTGAAACTCACCCCGGTTTTCATTTTCTTAATTCCCGGAATGATCGCATTCGCACTGAACCAGAAAGGGATTATTTCATTACAATCGAACGACGCGGCATTTTCAACCTTGGTAAAAGAATTACTTCCCATTGGTTTTAAAGGTGTTGTAATTGGTGGTATTCTGGCTGCTTTGATGAGTTCACTCGCTTCGCTGTTCAATTCTTCGGCCATGTTGTTTACCATCGATTTTTATCAGAAATTTAAACCAAATGCATCCGAACGTCATTACGTAATTGTTGGACGAATCGCAACAGTAGTAATTGTTCTTTTAGGTATTGCCTGGATTCCGGTGATGAAAGGATTGGGAAAAGTTTTGTATGAATATCTACAGGAAGTACAATCGTTGCTCGCTCCGGGTATTGCTGCTGTTTTCCTTCTCGGAATTTTATCGAAAAAAACAACTCCGGCGGCAGGTTTCTACGGTTTGGTTATCGGCTTTTTCCTTGGAATGGTCCGTTTGGTTATCAACATTTTTAAAGGTTCAATTGCCGAAGGAACAACAATGCACGATATTTTTATCGGAATGAATACATATCATTACGAAGGTTATATTTTTGCCATTGTTATTATTTCAATGATATTAATAAGTTACTTCTCAAAAGCCAAAGATGCCAACCTTATTCAGGGGCTTACTATCGGGTCGGCAACTGCTGAACAAAGAGCCGAGGTTCGGGCCAGCTGGAACAAATGGGACGTAATAAATTCAGCAATAATAATCACAGTTGTACTTGTATTCTATTCATATTTCTGGTAGAATAAAATATACATAAAAAAGAATAGCCATTCGTTTTGCAGCGAGTGGCTATTTTTTTTATTTTTAATTTCATTTTTTTAATATGTACGATATTATAGGAGATGTTCACGGCCACGCACCGTTGTTAAAAAAACTTTTAACCGAACTGGGGTATATAAAAACTGAAACCGGGTATATTCATCCCGAACGAAAAGCCATTTTTGTGGGCGATTTTATCAATCGTGGGCCTCAAATCAGAAAAACTATCCGGATTATTCGTGCAATGGTTGAAAATGGAAATGCATTTGCAATTCTTGGAAACCACGAGATTAACGCAATAAATTATTATCTGAAATTTAAGAAAGAAGATCCTCAGGTAAAATCTCCCCGGAAATATTTTATGGCATTGTTTAAAACCTTGAACGATTTTACAAAAAATGCCGAAGAATTAACCGGACACCTGAAATGGCTACGTACTTTACCGCTGTTTCTCGAATTTGAAAATATAAGGGTTGTACATGCCTGTTGGTCGCAGGAGTCCATCGATTATATAAAAAAGGAACTTCCCGAAGGAAAAGTCAAAAAAAGTATTTATCGTGACGTTATGAAAAATCCCGGGTCAGAAATATCAAAACATATTTCAATTCTTACCCGGGGAATTGATTTTATAATGCCCGGCGATATGCGAATCGTAAACAACAAGGGAGTTTCACCCCGCACTTTCCGGTTGCGGTGGTGGGAGCAACCTTTGGGTAAAACGTTTGAGGAAATGTCGTTCGAAAGCAAATTTGTACTTCCTTCTTATACAATTCCTCAACAAATTCTACCAAAAACTTTTGTTTATTCTGAAGACTCTCCGATTGTATTTTTTGGCCATTACTGCCGGTTTAAGGGACCGTATATTGTTTCTCCCAATATTTGTTGTGTCGATTCTTGTGTAAACGGAAGTAAAAAGCTTTTAGCCTATAAATGGAACGGTGAAAAAACCTTAAAACCGGAAAATTTAATTTTTGTTGAAGAATAACTTTGTTTTAAATTGTTGCTTTTCAGCTACTTGTGGTCTATTTAAAAAAATCATTTTTTATATTGCAGAAAAAAAAAGAAAGTATATATTTGCAACACCTTTGAAAAACGACTTCAGAGGTAGTTCATTAAAAATGGTGCGGTAGTTCAGTCGGTTAGAATATCGGCCTGTCACGCCGAGGGTCGCGGGTTCGAGTCCCGTCCGCACCGCATTTTTAATGAATAAAACACCAGATAAATGGTGCGGTAGTTCAGTCGGTTAGAATATCGGCCTGTCACGCCGAGGGTCGCGGGTTCGAGTCCCGTCCGCACCGCAAAAGCATCAATCGAAAGATTGGTGCTTTTTGTTTTTCAAATCCATTTCATACCTATTTTGCTCCCCAATTTATTTTATTGAAATTTTATTAATTTTTATAAAAGACAAATTCAATTTATTGAGATTTGGAAATTTATTCTTACACCGATTAAATAGGAGTATTCTTCAGGTAAATTTAGTCATACTGAGTTTAAAGTATTTTACAAACTCTTTTTCCCAATTTATCCATTAAAATGATAACAAATTTTCTTCTGCAATAAAGTTTGGCAGTGGCTGAATAAAACATTGATAAAACTGAGTTGATATAGATCAATAGAGAATTTTTTCTTTAATGTAACCTGTAAATCAACAAATTACGAAGTCTTTAAATATGCAGATTATTTATTAAACCTGTCTTAATTTTTGTGTTAAACTCTATGAAAATTAACCTAAAATTTTAATTATTCCTTTTTCTTTACGACAATGATTAAAATTTTTATTTTAAATATTGTTCTCACGGTCATCCATTTTGTTTCTGTTGAAACAACTGCAAGGTGGTATGAAGGAATGATAAATTCAGGCAATGCTTATGGAATTTTAGCATCAGCATCTGTTAATTCACTTCCCGATATTTCCTGCAATACTTCTTCCGATACGTCGAGCAACAATACTGTTAAATCATTTGGAATTTCTCAACACTTTTACAGTACGAAATTATCTTTGTTTCAAAAAATAAATTTTGATCTGGTAAATCAGGACGTTAATAACAAATCCGAATATTTCGAATCGGGAAATTCTCCACCCGAACAAATTTTGTGACCCTTATTTCTACAATATTCATTTAATGAAAATAATCAAGAGGACGATAGATTCGGCCGAAATTGAAACAAACGGGAATAGTAATTTATTTACCGCATGGTAAAACTTGTTTCTAAACAAAAAAACTATAACAATCAAATTTTAAAAATATGGAAGAGAATTTAGGAAAAGCACTGGCAATCATGGTTGTAGGGATGGCAACTGTATTTCTTATTCTGTGGTTGGTGGTCATTATTGGCAACTCCATAATCAGGTTGACTAACAAATACATTGTTTCGCCGGAACCAGTGGTAAAGAAAAAAAGTGGGTCTCAGCCTGAACATTCAAAAAGTACAATTGCAGCAATTATTGCTGCTGTCGACATTATGACCGGAGGAAACGGACACATTACAGAGATAAAAAAAGTATAACCAATAAAACGTTTTGAAAATGGCAAAAGAAATCAAATTCAGCTTATTATATCGCGATATGTGGCAGTCCTCAGGGAAATACGTGCCACGTGTAGACCAGTTGTTAAAGGTTGCTCCGGCAATTATCGACATGGGATGTTTTGCCCGTGTTGAAACCAACGGTGGTGGTTTTGAACAAATTAACCTGTTGTTTGGAGAAAATCCAAACGTTGCCAACCGGCAGTGGACACAGCCGTTTAACGATGTTGGTATTCAAACGCACATGCTGGAAAGAGCATTGAACGGGATACGAATGAGCCCGGTCCCGGCTGATGTGCGTAAATTAATGTACAGTGTGAAGAAGAAACAGGGAACTGATATTGCCCGTTCTTTTTGTGGATTAAATGATCCAAGAAACCTTGAAGGTTCGATTAAATATGCCAAAGAAGGTGGAATGATTTCGCAGGCGGCACTGAGCCTTACCATTTCGGAAGTGCATACAGTAGAATATTTTACCAAACTTGCCGACGAACTGATTGAAATGGGTGCCGACGAAATTTGTGTAAAAGATATGGCCGGAATCGGTCGCCCGGCTTACCTTGGCAAACTGGTTAAAAACATTAAAGATCGCCATCCGAATACAGTAATTCAATACCATTCACATTCAGGCCCAGGTTTTGCCATGGCTTCCATACTGGAAGTAGCACGCGCCGGAGCCGATTATATCGATGTGGGTATGGAACCGCTTTCGTGGGGAACCGGACACGTTGATTTACTTGCTGTTCATGCAATGTTAAAAGATGACGGTTTCAAAGTTCCGGATATCAATATGAAAGCGTACATGGAAGTGCGCGCACTTACCCAGGAATTTATCGACGACTTTTTAGGTTACTACATCAATCCAAAAAACAGGTTGATGAATTCATTGCTAATTGGTCCGGGATTACCAGGGGGAATGATGGGCAGTTTAATGTCTGACCTCGAAACAAACCTGACCAGCCTGAATAAATGGAAGGCGAAAAACGGACAACCGGAATTATCGCTCGACGATCTTCTGATAAAATTGTTCGATGAAGTAGAACACATCTGGCCGATGCTTGGGTATCCGCCACTGGTAACACCATTCAGCCAGTACGTGAAAAACCTTGCTGTAATGAATGTTATTCAGATTGAAAAAGGACTTCCGCGCTGGTCGATGATTGCCGATAATATTTGGGATATGATTTTGGGGAAATCGGGAAGATTACCCGGTGAATTGTCTCCTGAAATTATAAAACTGGCAAAAGAACAAGGAAAAGAATTCTACACAGGAAATCCTCAGGATTTGTATCCTGATAATCTGGACTCATTCCGCAAGGAAATGAAAGAGAAAAATTGGGATTTTGGTCAGGATGATGAAGAATTATTTGAACTGGCAATGCACCCTGAACAATACCGCGCATACAAATCGGGCGATGCAAAAGCTGCTTTCGAAGCCGATTTGGCAGCTAAAAAAGCGCCGAAAGCTCCGGTTCAGCCTGTTGCAACAAACGAAAAAGCTGCAGGATCGAACGGTTGCGAACCGCGTAATTTGCATGTAGAAGTGAATGGTGAAAAATTCCATGTAAAAGTTTCTTGCGGGGAAGCCGATAAAAATGGTTCGGCAAATCAGAACGGGAAGGCTCAGGAAGTTTCGGTACCGGTAAACGGAAACGGTAAAGTGAACGGCAATGGTAATTATTCAGAAGTAATTTCTCCGCTTGAAGGTAAATTTTTTCTGACTAAAGATTCTTCCGAAACAGCCTTAAAACCTGGCGATTCAGTAAAAGAAGGTGAAGTAATCGGTTACATTGAATCGATGAAAACCTACAATGCAATTATTTCTGAAAAAGCAGGAAAAGTTGTTGAAATCTGTTTGTCAAACGGCGACGCAGTGGAAGAGGACGATGTATTAATCAAATTGCAGAACTAAAATGCAGGAGATTTTTTCGAAATTGTATGAAATGACAGCTTTTGGAGACATCAACTTCAAAACTGTTATTATGTGGGTGATTGCATTTGTTTTGCTGTATTTGGGGATTAAAAAGAAGTACGAACCGCTTCTGCTGGTTCCTATTGGTTTTGGCGTTTTGCTGGCAAATTTTCCGGGTGCGGGAATGGGAATTGTTCCGTCGGAATACATTGAACTTGATGCCGGCCGCTACAAAAACCTGTTTGAAATAGCGCATGAATACGGAATTCTAAATTATTTGTATTACTCGCTGATAAAAACCGGATTTCTTCCTCCCATTATTTTTATGGGGGTTGGTGCTTTGACCGATTTTGGTCCGATGTTACGAAATTTGAGGCTTGCATTTTTTGGAGCCGCAGCTCAAATTGGAATATTTACGGTGATGCTTGCTGCCATGTTTTTGGGTTTTACAATGAAAGAAGCTGCATCGCTCGGAATTATCGGTGGCGCCGACGGACCAACGGCAATTTATACAACCATCATGCTGGCGCCGCATTTGCTCGGTCCGATTGCTATTGCAGCTTATTCATACATGGCGTTGGTTCCGGTAATTATTCCGCTGGTGGCAAATTTACTGATGACGAAAAAAGAATTCAAAATCAGCATGAAAGAAATGGATAAACTATATCCGCCGAAACATCAGATTAAAAACCTGAAGACAGTGAAAATCGTTTTCCCGATTGCTTTGGGAACAGTGGTTGCTGTTCTTGTACCTTCGTCGGTTCCGCTGCTTGGAATGTTGTTGTTCGGAAATTTAGTAAAGGAAATCGGTACTTCAACCAACCGTTTGGCAGATGCTGCAACCGGACCAATATTAAATACAGCAACTATTTTTCTTGGAATTTCGGTTGGTGCAACCATGACTTCCGATGTTTTTCTTACCCCAAAAACGTTAGGAATTGTAGTGGGCGGTTTTATTGCCTTTGCCATTTCCATTGCCGGAGGAATTATTGCTGTAAAAATCTACAACATGTTTTCCAAAAAGAAAATCAACCCGCTGGTTGGTGCAACCGGATTAAGCGCAGTTCCGATGGCATCGCGTGTTGCCAACGAAATGGCTTTAAAATACGATCCCAAAAACCACATTTTACAATATTGTATGGCAAGTAATATTTCAGGCGTAATTGGTTCGGCAGTTGCTGCCGGCGTGCTGATTTCGCTGGTTTAAATATTAATAAGTTGTAGTTAGATTGTTAAAATTGTTTCCGGGTAACTTAGTTATCCGGAAACTTTTTTTTAATATTTCTAAGATTGAACCTTGAATACATTCCAATAAATCGTTACAATAAGAATTAATAAATTCTGTTTCAAAAAGAGACAAAAAGGTCTTGCAATATTGGCTATATTATCATAGCTTTATATACAATAAATTTAAAACGTAGAATCTATGAAAAAGCTTACATTAATTGTTTTTGCTGTTTTTTTCGTTGGAATGATGGCTAATGCGCAGGCTCCTTTACAGGAAGGGGGAAAACAAGTTAATCTTGGATTCGGTTTGTCGAACTATGGTTTGCCGCTTTACGGTGGTCTTGAATTTGGAATCGGACATAATATTTCTGTTGGTGGCGAAGTTAGTTATCGCGGATATCATGAAAATTATGCATCCTACAAATGGAACCATACCATTGTCACTTTTGCTGCTTTGGGGAACTATCATTTTAATGAGTTATTGGAAATCCCTTCACAGTGGGATTTATATGCAGGTTTGTCGTTGGGATACTCTGCATGGAAAACAAAATATGACGGTTCGGGAAGTTTCACCTACACAGGAAGTGGCGGTTCCGGTTTGTACCTTGTTGGGCAAATTGGCGGTCGTTATTTTTTTACTGACAATATTGGAATAAATGTAGAATTGGGTGGAGGAAATTTCTCCGGCGGTAAAATTGGAGTTACCTTTTTGCTCTGAAAGAATATATATATATATTCGGAACAGAATTCGGGAGTAACTTTCGGTTTATACCAACGGAAAGTTACTCCCGAATTTTTTATTACGCTGAAACCGGAAGGGAAATCTCAAAACAGCTTCCTTTTCCAACATCGCTGCTTACACTAAGACGACCGTTATTTTGGTTGATGTATTCCTGGCAAAGAATAAGTCCGAGTCCTGTTCCGGGTTCAGCATCGGTTCCCGGGCGCGATTTTGCCGACTCAATTTTAAATAACGATTCAAGGATATTGGGCGGAATTCCAATACCGGTATCTTTAATTATAATGTTTACAAACCTATCGGAAAAGGAAGTTGAAACAAAGATTTTACCTTTTTTAGGAGTAAATTTTATTGCGTTGCTTAAAAGGTTGTTAATGGTTAAAGCAATGGTTTTTACATCGAAAAAAGCCATGGTTTTATCCGGAACGCTATTTTCAATAATAATTTCTTTTTGTTCAGCTGAATGTTGATGCAGGTTAATCGATTCTTTTATAATTGCAGAAATATCATTGCTTCTTTTTTCTATAACAATTCCACCTCGTTGTGTTATCGACCAATCGAGCAGGTTGGCCAGTAATTTGTTGGTCGATTGTGCTGATTTCTGAATCAAATGAATGAACTGAATCCTTTCTGCTTCTGAAAGCTTATCATAATCGTTCTGAAGAATATTAAGCGAATTAATAATTGAGTTGAATGGATTTCGCAAATCGTGGGCAAGAATAGAAAAGAATTTATCCTTGGCGGCATTTGCTTTTTCCAGTTCCTGCGATTTCAGGTTAATCTCTTCGTTTTTAGCGCTTAACAGAACATTAATTTTGCGATCTTTTTTCATGCGCAAATACACAAAAACAATGGTTACCAAAATGGCAAAAAATAAAATCAGCAAAATGTAAAGCCTGCTGTTTTGTTTTTCGATGGTCAGCGCCTGAATTTCATTGTCTTTTTTTAACAGGGCATTTTCTTTTTCAGCCGAATTAAAATCGTACTTCGACTGAATTTCTGCAATCTTTTCTGTACTCTGCAGGTTAAAAAGCGAGTCGTTTGAAATTTTATAGAGTTTTTGGTTTTCGAGAGCCATTTTATAGTTGCGGGCTTGCTCATAACTTTCAGCCAAAACTTTGTAAAGTTCCACATTGTGAAGCGTAATGTTTAACTTTTTTGCCATGTTCAGTGCATCTCCGGCATATTGAATCGCGGTGCTGTATTCCCCTAAATCGTAATAAACGGTTGCTATGTTGTGAAGTGTGTAAATTTTCTGATCGGGTAAATTCGCTAAGGCCGGGTTATTCAAACCCCGCAAATAAAAATTCATCGCTTCATCGTACTTTTTGTCTTTCTGATAAATTTCACCCAGGTTTACAACAATTCCGCAAATCATGGGTTGGTCGTTTAGTTTTTCAGCCAGTTTTAATGCTTCTTCAAGGTAAAATTTCGATTTTGAATTATCACCCTGAGCAAAATAGATAACTGCAAGATTGTTGAATACTGTGCTTTTTACATATTCCTGCCCGGTTTTGTCAGCCAGTTCAGCTCCTTTTAAAAGGTACTCAACAGATTTATCAAACTGATTGATTCTACCGTATAACGAACCAATATTTATAATTCGTGAAAGCAATGTTTCCGATTCGCCGTATTTTTCGAGAATGGTTAAACTTTTAATGTAATAGTTTATGGATTGTACAACGTCGGTAAAATAATAGTACGTTCCGTAGGCATCGTAACATTCCGAAATTAACAACGAGTCTTTTAATGTTTCAGCTTTGGCAAGTGTTGGCTCCAGAATATCGTTAATTCCGGCAAAATTGTTTCCGGCAGCTTTTACTTTTGCCAGCGTTACATTGCCAACAATTTCCAACGAATCGTTTTGAATTTCACCAGATAGTTTTATGGCTTTTGTGCAACTTTCTTCCGAAGCTTTAAATTCTGACATTTTAGCCTGAAGGCGACCCAAATTCAGATAAATTCTTGCAATGGTTTCCTTGTTATTTAAATTTTCTGCAAGTGAAAGCGCTTTCCGATAATAAACTGATGCCGAATCATAGTTTACCAAAACATACTGCTTTGCCAACTCAAAATAGGAATTCATTAAAGTTTCGGGAGTTGATTGTTCTGTCAGTTCTTTTTTTATATTGTCGATTTTTTTTTGATCCTGGGCCAATAAATTGAACGTAAAAGAACTAAACAATACAAGTATCAGTAAATTTCTAAAAAGCATCGATTTTTCTAAAGTTTGCATGGTTTAAAAATAGGAAATTAAACCATACATTGTTCAGGCTGATTTTAAATTGGTTAATGCATGGCGCCTAAGCTAACTCCCAATGAAATATTAAAATAGAAATCTCCGCCTTTTGCAATTTCCTTATTCGACAAAAAATAATCGTACCCAATGCTTGGCCGTATAAAAAACAGACCTTCGGGGTCGTAATAATTTTTTGCTTTCCACTTTTTTAGTGCAATATCACACGAAGCGCCAACTCCAGGGCAAAATGTACCCATCAGATTGTTTTTTGGCTCAGAATCATCGTCGTCGGCTTGCGACGATTGAGAGTTTATTTCGTATCCGCCAATTACAATGTATGGATAAAAATTTATCTTCTCGCTGGAATACAGTGATTTGCCGATTTTAAGGCCGTATTTTAAGCTGCTTACCGATTCTCCGGCCAGGTGAGTCCAGTCTTTGTCTTTTACAGGCAGGTCGTTTTTTGATACTTCGCGGCCAACACTTCCTCCCATAAAAAGCGAAAGGTAAAGCCGGTTCATAAAACCATCAATTTCAAAATTCATTACGTGCATGTGTGCATCGAAATTATTGGTCACATTTCCGTTCAAAAATTCATTTCCATAACCCAAACAAAAATTCATCCGCCCTGTAAAAGTCAGCTGTGTTAGTTGATTCAGGAAATCTTTGAATTCAGTATCAGGATTTTTCTTTATAAATTGTTTGATTTCCTTGTTTAAAACCGTGTAATTCTCGTTAGTATAATATCTGATGTAAAGCTGAATCAGTTCTTTTTTGTTTTCTGCTAAATTGCTTTTTGTTACATCTTCCGAAATGTAAAGTATCTCCTGGCTGAGGTACATGTGTATTTGGTCGGAAATGGATGCAAGCTGAAATGGATTTACTTTGCCGTCCATTAAATGATCGAAATTTTTGGCTACATACAGGAAAAGTTCAAAACTCCGGTTGGCCAGCGAAACAAGCAATTCTTCAGCCGGATATAAAACAACATATTTATCGTCGACCGTTTCCTTCAGATAATTTAAGGTTGAAATGGCAGCTTCGTGATCGCCTGCAACTGTTTTGTCGATAATGAGTTTTCTTCCGTTGCGAATAATTAGTTCAGTTGAATCTGTAAATGCAAGAATTTCTTTTCTGATATCGGTTTGCGAAAATGCGGAAAACCCTGCCAGTAATAGAAAAACAGAGAAAATCAGTTTTTTCATTGAATTAAAATGAATGTGGTTTAAGAATACCGAAACTTACACAAATATTTTTTCAGGGATTTAAATACTTTGAAAAAATTGCGTTTGTTAAGTTAAAGTTGCAACCATTACCGCTTTTATGGTGTGCAGCCGGTTTTCGGCCTGGTCGAAAACAATGGATGCTTTACTTTCAAAAACTTCGTCGGTAACTTCCATGGCATCAAGCCCGAATTTTTGATAAATTTTCTCGCCAACTTTTGTTTCCCTGTTATGAAATGCAGGCAAACAGTGCAGAAATTTCACATTTGGGTTTCCGGTTAGTTCCAACGCTTTTTTATTTACCTGGTAGGGTAGAAGCAGTTCAATTCTTTCGGCCCAAACTTCGTCGGGTTCTCCCATCGAAACCCACACGTCGGTGTATAAAAAGTCGCAATCTTTTACAGCTTCTTCCACGCTTTCGGTTATGGTAATTTTTGCGCCGGTTTTTTCAGCAATTTTCCTGCATTCGTTTTGAAGTTCAAGCGAAGGCTGGCAGGCTTTGGGGGCGGCAGCCCTAAAATCAATGCCCATTTTGGCTGCACCTACCATTAACGAATTTCCCATATTATTACGGGCATCGCCAAGGTAGCAGAACTTAATTTGTGAAAGAGGTTTTGTAGAATGTTCTTTCATGGTCAGTAAATCGGCCAGAATTTGCGTCGGATGATATTCGTCGGTTAAGCCGTTCCACACCGGAACACCTGCATATTTTGCCAGTTCTTCCACAACTGTTTGCCCGTAACCGCGGTATTCAATGGCATCGTACATTCTTCCCAGAACGCGGGCAGTATCTTTCATCGACTCTTTTTGCCCAATTTGCGAACCGCTCGGTCCCAAATAAGTGACTTTTGCCCCCTGGTCGTAAGCGGCCACCTCAAAAGCGCATCGTGTGCGGGTTGATGTTTTTTCAAAAATCAGCGCTATATTTTTATCGTGAAGCAGTTTTTCTTCCGTCTGGCTTTTTTTCGCATATTTTAAATCTTCCGAAAGTTCAATCAAATATTTAATTTCTTCGGAGGTTAAATCCAGTAGTTTTAGAAAATTCCGGTTTTTAAGATTTATTTCCATAATGTTGTTATTATTAAATCAATTGACTTTTTCTTTCACCCTTAATCCTTAGTATTTCATCCTTAATATTTTATCCTTTATCCTTCATCAGTCTCCATAATTCATTGTAATTTTTGAACCGAAAGATTTATCTTCAAGTTTTTTTGCCTCCGTAATTACACTTTTTTTGCCTCCGTTTTTAATAAAATTTAAACAAGCTCTGATTTTTGGTTCCATCGATCCTTCAGCAAAAGTACCCATTTCAAGGTATTTTACTGTGTCGTTGTAATCGAGAAATTCAAGTTTTTCCTGCGTTGGTTTTCCAAAATCCTTGTAAATAAAAGATACATCGGTTAAAATGTAAAGTTCATCGGCATTGATATTTGTGGCCAGAAGGCTGGAAGCCATATCTTTGTCAATAACTGCATCGAGTGTGCGCACGTTATTTTCTTCGTCGAAATACACCGGGATTCCACCTCCGCCGGCAGCAATTACAATGTTGCCATTTTTAACCATCAATTCAATGGTTTCGCGGTTAATAATTTCGAGCGGCACCGGCGAAGGGACCACTCTGCGAAATGTTCCTTCCTGTTTCGACGACGGTTTAAAAATCCAGTTCTTTTCCACCGAAAGTTTTTCTGCTTCTTCTTTGCTGTACGATTTTCCGATTCGTTTCGAGGGATTGCTGAACGCCGGATCGTTCTGGTCAACATCAACCAGTGTAACCATAGTAATCACATTCTTTTTTATTCCGTGTTTGTTCAGCACGTTGCGCAACATTCGTTCGAGCATGTACCCGATTCCTCCCTGCGAATCGGCAACACAAATGTCGAGCGGCATTGGCGCAATGTTGTACATTTGTTCCCCGGCATCGTTTCGCATTAATATATTGCCTACCTGAGGTCCGTTCCCGTGCGTAATAACCAGTTCGTAACCGTCTTTAATAAGGTAAACGAGGTTTTCAAGTGTGTCGGTGGCATTTTGCTCCTGTTGTTCAATTGTCCCCTCTTCGTTCCCCCTGATTATTGCATTTCCGCCAAGCGCAACTACAGCCAGTTTCTCCATAACTTTTAATGTTGAATTTCAACAAAATTAAAATTTAACGATGAAAAAGACATGTGTTTTTGTCAGTTTTAAATGTACTTATACATTTATAAAACAGAGTTTTAAGCGCATTTTTATAAATTGGAATTTTCTTATTGTTTTTAATGTTAAATTCTTATTTGCACCATCGAAAAATTAACATATTGGTTTCTACAGGTTTCATTCTTCTTCGGAAAATATTGAACAATTACCTGCGTTTTTTTAGTTAGATTTGCATTCTAAAACAGATAATTTCAGATGGCAGTAAAAAAGAAAAAGCCAAATAATTCATCGAAGAATAAAAAAAGCCGCACTTCCGTTTTCAAAAATGAAAAGCTAAAATTTATTTTTGGGGCCCTTATCTTGCTGATAGCGGTTTTGTTACTTATATCCTTTGTATCGTTTTTATTTAGTGGCGGCGCCGATCAGAGTTTACTCGATTTAAAATGGAAGGAACTGGTCGTTAATTCCAAAGAACACATCTTTCAAAATATTGCCAAAAAACCAGGTGCATTTATTTCCGAAGTGATTATCAATCGTGGTTTTGGGTTGGCTTCGTTCTTTTTTATTTATTTGCTGGGAGTTTTTGGGTTACGAATAATGGGACTGAAGGTAGTCAGCCTTTTCAGGGCAATTTCAGATTCACTTTTTGCCATCCTGTGGTTTTCGCTTACCCTCGGATTAATTTTTGGAAGCCCCGATTCCGGGCATTTTCTTTATCCCGGCGGTCAGTACGGTTTCTTTTTAAGTAGCTGGCTTGAATCTTTTATCGGGGTTTTTCCGTTGATTTTGGTTCTGTTTTTTGTTGGTTTAACTTTTCTTATTCTTCGTTTCGATGGTGTACTTCCGTTCCTTAAAAAACTTTTTGAACGAAAAGAACGTGAGAATTTTGATGATTCTGATGATGAATTTGATGACACCAACAATATAAAGGAAGACAAAACCGACAAGATAGTTTCTGATAATTCAATTTCAAAAGTAATTGAAGACGACGATATTGTTAAAGCTATTTTTGAACCCGGTTCGGATGAAGACGATATGGAAGATCTGGTTTTGGAAACAAACAATAAACATGTTGAAGAGCCGGAAGCCGAAGATGAAAACCTGGAATTGCATGTAACAGAAAAAATTGATGAAGAAGGGGAAGATGAACCCAACGGAATGATGGAAGATTACGATCCTACCCTCGATTTGTCTGAATTTAAATTTCCTACATTTGACCTGCTCGAAGACCACAATTCGGGAAATGCAGAGGTTAGTAACGATGAGCTGATTTCGAACAAAAATAAAATTGTAGAAACCCTGCGGCATTACAAAATTGAAATTACAAAAATCAGGGCAACCATTGGGCCAACCATTACTTTGTACGAAATTGTGCCGGCGCCGGGTATTCGAATTGCTAAAATCAAAAACCTTGAAGACGATATTGCCTTGAGCCTGGCAGCACTCGGAATCCGTATTATTGCGCCAATTCCTGGCCGCGGAACTATTGGTATCGAAGTGCCGAACCAAAATCCGGAGGTAGTTTCCATGCGTTCTATCCTGAGTTCGAAAAAATTCGTGGAAAGTACTGCCGAACTTCCGGTAGCCATTGGAAAAACAATTTCGAACGAAACGTATATGTTCGACCTTGTAAAAATGCCGCATATTTTGGTGGCTGGCGCTACAGGACAGGGAAAATCGGTTGGGGTGAATGTTATTATTACTTCGCTGCTTTACAAAAAACACCCTTCGCAACTGAAGTTTGTTTTTATTGACCCTAAAAAAGTGGAATTGAATCTTTATTCCGTTCTTGAAAAATATTACCTGGCAAAATTACCCGGCGAGGAAGAGCCTGTAATTACCGATATTCAGAAAGTAAAAAATACACTCAGTTCGATAAATGTTGAAATGGATCAGCGCTACGATTTGTTAAAACGCGCACATGCCCGAAACATAAAAGAATACAACCAGAAATTTATAAGCCGCAGGTTGAATCCTGAAAAAGGGCACCGGTTTATGCCTTACATTGTGGTAATTATCGATGAATTTGCCGATTTAATTATGACTGCCGGAAAGGAAATTGAACATCCGATAGCCAGGATTGCTCAGTTGGCACGTGCAGTCGGAATTCATATGATTATTGCCACACAGCGTCCGTCGACAAACATTATTACCGGCGTTATCAAAGCTAACTTCCCGACAAGGATTGCATTCAAAGTGGCCTCGATGATTGACTCGCGCACAATTCTCGACACTCCGGGCGCCAACCAGTTAATTGGCAAAGGCGACATGCTGATTTCATCGGGTAGTAATATTACCCGTGTACAATGTGCATTTATCGACACACCGGAGGTTGAAAGAATTTGTTCATTTATTTCTGAACAGCGTGGATATCCAACGGCATTCCTACTTCCGGAATATGTTGGCGACGATGAGCCCGGTCCTGGAGATGTTGATTTGGGCAACAAAGACGAACTTTTTGAGGACGCTGCGCGGATTATTGTTTCAAATCAAATGGGTTCTACTTCCATGATTCAGCGAAAATTTTCAATCGGGTACAACCGCGCCGGAAGAATCATGGACCAACTTGAAGCAGCAGGAATTGTTGGCCCGAGCGAAGGAAGCAAAGCCCGTCAGGTACTTATTCAGGACGATTACACTTTGGAACAATTATTGAATAGTCTGAGCTAATTTTTTTGAAAAGAAAGAACATAAAACAATTAATTTGAAAATCACCGAGATGAAAAGAATCTACTTTGTAAGCGCACTCTTGTTTACATTTATTATTGCGTCGGCACAGAAAAACGAAAAAGCACAAAATATTCTGGAACAGGTTAGCGAAAAAACGAGCTCGTTTCAATCGCTAAAGGCCGATTTTTCCTTCAGTATGAAAAACAAGGAACTGGACATTAACGAAAATAATGAAGGAACCATAAAATTAAAAGGGCAAAAATATTGCATCGATTTACCTTCGGCAGGAATGAAGATGTATTCCGACGGAAAAACTGTATGGAATTACATGAAAGATGGAAACCAGGTAACCATTTCAAATATCGATGAACAGGGCGATGATTTAATGGATCCTGCTTCGTTGTTCAGCATTTATGAAAAAGGATTTACCCCGACCTCAATAAAAGATGCAACAATTGGAGGGAAAGCAGTTTATGCAATTGAATTGATTCCGGATAATAAAGGACAGGATGTTTCAAAAGTTACAGTAAACATCGATAAAGCAACTTTAATGATTCATTCTGCTGTTTTGTTCAGCACCGATGGAAACCAATACGGGATTGAAGTTAAAAAAATGGAAACCAACAAATCGATTCCGGATTCCGACTTTGTATTTGATGCCGGCAAATATCCGGATATCGAAATTATTGATTTACGATAAAATTATACTGATTTGGGTGTTTCAACCAGCTTGTCAACTGTTGAAATTTCCATAAAGGAAGCGCCCGAATCTTCACCAAATCTACCACCAATATATATGATTAAATCTTCGGGTTTAATCATTTTTTCTTTTACAAGAGCCTGAACTGCAGCTTTCTGAATTCTCATTTTGTTTTTCTTCATTTCAAGATAAGAAGGAATTACTCCAAAAGAAAGGGCAAGTTCGCGTACAACGCGGTGTGAGTGGCATTTTGCCAAAACCGGGGTGTTTGAACGGTAAGCCGACATGTAACGCGCTGTTTTTCCGGTTGTTGTTGATGTGACAATGGCAACCGGATTTAATTCGCGGGCTGCCTTTAATGCCGACTGCGCCAAATAAGCCGGAATTTCGTTGTTTACCGGGGGTAAAATTACATCGTAACGTTTGTCGCGATCAGGTTCAACTTCATTAGCAATTTTCACCATCATTTCAATGGCTTCAACAGGGTATTTCCCATAAGCAGTTTCACCGCTCAGCATAATTGCATCGGTACGTGCGTAAATAGCACTGGCCACATCACCAACTTCGGCACGCGTTGGCCGCGGATGTTCAATCATACTGTGCAGCATTTGCGTGGCAATAATCACCGGTTTTTTATGAATAACAGCCTTGCGGATTAAATTTCGCTGAACTGTAGGAATTTGTTCTGCCGGAAGTTCGATTCCCAGATCGCCGCGGGCAACCATAATTCCGTAGGCAGTGTTAAGAATTTCTTCAATATTGTCTACTCCTTCAAGGTTTTCAATTTTGGCAATAATTTTTATTTTGCTGTTCTTTTCATCCAGTAATTTCTGTACTTCCTGAACATCTTGTTTGTTTCTTACAAAGGAATGGGCAATAAAATCAAGATCATGGTCAATGGCGAATTGGATAAATTCCCTGTCTTTTGCTGAAAGTGATGGAAGTTTAATTTCTACCCCCGGAACATTAAGGCTTTTATTGTTTTTAATAATACCGCTGTTTTCAACTTTTCCGAGAAGATAAGCACGTTTTTTTTCAATAACGGTAATTTCAATATCGCCGTCGTCAATCAGAATTTTGTCGCCTTCATTCAAATCGTAAACAAAATGGTCGTAATTCACACAAATGTGTTCGTGTGTGCTGTTTACCTTTTTGTGCGAAATTGTAATTATCTGATCTTTGGTTACAGTCAGTTCATTTTGAGTGGTGCAGGTTCTTATTTCAGGGCCCTTGGTATCTATCAAAATGGCAATTCGGCTAGAAACTGCCCTGATATTGTTTACCATTTTTTTACCACTTTCGGTAGAGATGTGCGCAGTATTAATACGGGCAACATTCATTCCCGCATTGTAAAGCGATTGAATAAAATTTTTATCGCACCTCTTGTCTGATATTGTTGCAACGATTTTCGTTTGTCTCATAGCTTCATTTTTTAGAGGATGCAAATGTAGAACTTTAAATGTCTCTAATTATAAAATACCATTTTATCCAAATTAAATTTAAGATTGGCGTAGTATTGATTTTCAGTTTATTGGATAAAACTTTGAACGGCAAGCCGGTACGATTCTAACCCAAAACCCATAATACATCCGCGGCACACCGGGCCAATTATTGACTTATGTCTGAAATCTTCGCGTGTTAAAGTATTTGAGATGTGAACCTCAATCACTGTAGTTTTTACACCGGCAATTGCATCTCTAATGGCAACCGATGTATGTGTATAAGCCCCTGCATTTATGATAATTCCATCGAAATCGAATCCGTATTCATGAATTTTATTTACAAGTTCGCCTTCAATATTCGATTGAAAATATACAAACTCAATTTCTGGGAAACGAGCCTTTAATTTTTCATAATAATTATTAAAACTTTCTGAACCATAGATACTTTTCTCTCTAATGCCGAGCAGGTTCAGGTTGGGGCCATTGATTATCAATAATTTCATTACATTTCGATTTTAATTTATTTTATAGTAACTTTATATGTATTCGACCGTAATATTTATCAGCTTTGCAAAAAATGAAGGGTAAAGAATTCATGAAAATATTATTGTCGGATTAAAATTACTTAAATTCTTACGATATGAAATGGGAAGACAGCAAAAAAGGCTATGAAAATTATTTGAAACTGGAGAAATCACTGTCACAAAATTCTGTTGCTGCCTATATAAACGACATCAACAAATTGATTGATTTTCTGGATAACAGTTTTAAAAAGTTAGCTCCGGACAAAGTTAAGCTTCAACATCTGAAAAGTTTTATTGAATGGCTTAACGAACGAGGTGTTAGTCCACGAACCCAGGCGCGCACTATTTCAGGAATAAAATCATTTTATAAATATCTTTTAATTGAAGGCAAAATTACCAGCGATCCTACAGCTTTGCTTGAGTCGCCCAAAATTGGTAGAAAATTACCCGATATTCTTTCAATGGAAGAAATAGATGCTTTGATTGAAGCCATCGACCTGGATAAATCGGAAGGACAGCGAAACAAAGCAATGCTTGAAACTTTGTACAGTTGCGGGCTCAGGGTTTCAGAACTTGTAAACTTGAAAATTACGAATCTGTTTTTTGAACAGGGATTTGTTAAAATTGAAGGAAAAGCGGAAAAAGAAAGACTGGTTCCTGTTAGTGGAAGGGCAATCGAGGAAATAACCCGCTACCTGAATGGATACCGAAAAACACTTAGAGTAAGTAAGGAAAGTGAAAATGTATTGTTTTTAAACCGGCGGGGAAAAAAACTTAGCAGGGTAATGATTTTTACCATCATTAAAAACCTGGCCGATAAAATTGGACTGAACAAAAAAATTAGTCCGCATACGTTCAGGCACTCATTCGCTACCCATCTCATAAACGGTGGGGCCGATTTAAGAGCTGTTCAGGAAATGCTTGGGCACGAATCGATTTTAACTACCGAAATTTATACCCATCTCGACAGAGATTATCTGAAAAGTACAATAAATCAGTTTCATCCAAGATCGTAAAAAAAATACTTTTTCATGCTCAATTATTTGAAAGTTAATTAATTAAAATTTAACATACCTGTTTTGTAAATCGTTAATCGCAATTGTCAATCATTCAAACGCTTAGCTCTTAACGGTTTCAGAATAAAGGGGATTTAAATTTTAGTATAAAAGCTGACGAAATGGAAGAATGTTCTAAAATTCTCCCATTTCGTTTTTTTTTTGCAGATGAGTTTTTTATCTGTATTGATTTAATTCTTTGGTTATTAGCGCGTTGTGTTTTTTTGAATGTATTTATTCTTAATTTATTTGTCGGAAAATTCAGCTAATCTTTTGCTTTTTTCTTCCCCGAATCCATAATTCCTGAAACGGGTAAATGAGTTTATTACTCCTTTTTGTCAGGATTTAAAACTTATATTTGTCGTTGTTAAAATTTAACGAATAAAGTATAAATCTTTGATTACTAATAAATTGATAGTTTATGACAAATAACAAAAAACTCTTAGCTTGGGTAGACGAATGGGTGGAAATTTGCCAACCCGACAGTGTACATTGGTGTGATGGTTCAGAAGAAGAAAATCAAAAACTTCTGGACGAGTTGGTAGCTTCAGGAGCAGCTGTTAAACTGAATGAAGAAAAACAACCGGGAAGTTATTATTTCCAGAGCGATCCATCGGATGTAGCCCGCGTTGAAAACCGTACTTATATTTGTACTGAAACCAAAGAAATGGCTGGTCATACCAACAATTGGATGGCACCGGCAGAGATGAAGGAAATTCTTCGCGAAAAGTACAAAGGCTGTATGAAAGGCCGTACAATGTACATTATCCCATTCAGCATGGGACCACTCGGTTCAAATATTGCCAAAATTGGTATTGAAATTACTGATTCAGCATACGTTGTAACCAATATGAAAATTATGACCCGTATGGGAAAAGCTGTTCTCGATGTATTGGGTGACGGCGATTTTATTCCCTGCGTTCATTCTGTTGGTTCTCCACTTGCTGAAGGCCAGGAAGATGTAGCATGGCCATGTGCACCAATCGAAGAAAAATACATTAGCCACTTCCCTGAAACCCAGGAAATATGGTCGTTTGGTTCAGGCTACGGCGGTAATGCTTTGTTGGGTAAAAAATGTCTGGCATTGCGTATTGCTTCGTACACTGCAAAACAAGAAGGTTGGTTAGCCGAACATATGTTAATCATGGGCATTACCAATCCAAAAGGTGAGAAAAAATATATTGCTGCCGCTTTCCCAAGTGCTTGCGGTAAAACAAACCTCGCCATGTTGATTCCAACTATTCCGGGATGGAAAGTTGAAACAGTTGGTGATGACATTGCATGGATGAAATTTGGCGCTGACGGTCGTTTGTACGCAATCAACCCGGAAGCTGGTTTCTTTGGCGTTGCTCCGATGACTTCAATGGAAACTAACCCGAATGCAATGCTTTCTACAAAATCGAACACAATTTTTACCAACGTAGGTTTAACACCTGATGGTGACATTTGGTGGGAAGGAATTGGTTATGATTGTCCGGCTGGTACAATTAACTGGAAAAACAAAGTTCATGATCCGGCTTCAGGCGAACCTGTAGCGCATCCGAACGCCCGTTTTACTGCACCTGCAAGTCAGTGTCCGGCAGTTGATCCTGAATGGGAAAATCCTGCTGGTGTACCTATTTCGGCATTCCTTTTCGGTGGTCGTCGTCCTTCAACTGTTCCATTGGTTTACCAGGCACGCAACTGGAACCACGGTGTATTTATGGGCTCAATTGTGGGTTCTGAAGTTACTGCTGCCGCTATCGGTTTGAAAGCCGGTGTACGTCGTGACCCGTTTGCAATGTTGCCATTCTGTGGTTACAATATGGGCGATTATTTCGGACATTGGATCGAAATTGGCGAAAATGCCCCTGATGCTACTAAACTTCCAAAAATCTTTAACGTGAACTGGTTCCGTAAAGATGAAAATGGAAAATGGTTGTGGCCGGGTTATGGTGATAACATGCGCGTATTGGAATGGATTTTCAATGCGTGTGATGGTTCTGTTGAAACTGTTGATTCTCCGATCGGTTTCTTGCCTAAAAAAGAAGATATCAACGTTTCAGGTATCGATGCAGTTGCTGAAAACCTTGAAGAATTGTTGAGTGTTGACGCTGCAAAATGGATGGATGAATGTGAATTAATTGAAGAACACTATTCAAAATTTGGTTCACACCTTCCAAAAGAACTTGCTGAAGAATTTGAAGCATTGAAAAGCCGTTTAAAATAATTCGGATTTTACATAAAAAGAATCGAGGCTGTTTAAAATAAACAGCCTCTTTTTTTACTTACAATTTAATGTTATTTAATTCCGAAAGGTTAATATCCGCTGTTTTGAACCAAAACTGTCTGGCTAACATTCTGAAGGTCGATTTCGTCCTGCGGAATTGGCCAGTATTCATTGGTGCCAGCTGTAAAAGAAGCATCGTCGAGGAAGCTCCTTTTGCTTTTTTCTACATTGGCGTAGTTTGTCAGCGTTTCTGAAGCAATTCCCCAGCGAACCAAATCGAAGAACCGGTGGCCTTCCATACCAAATTCAAGACGCAGCTCCCACTGAACAGCAGTGCGTGCATAATCCTGATCAGGGAACGAAGAATACAATCCAACTTGGTAATTAGCCGCAGGCTGGCTTTCGTCAACGGAATAGTCGGAAACCTCGCCATCGCTGTTTAATACTTCGGTAGCTTTTCCCATAACTACGTCGTTTCCGGCGCGTTCGCGTACAAGATTTACATAATATCTGGCTGTTTCCAAATCATTTTCTTCAACAGCTACTTCGGCTCTCCACAAATATACATGAGCCAAACGGTATGCCCTGTAATTGTTTGCATTAACACCGGTTGCCCATCCTGTGTTTGTTACATAGCTCGATTTTTCGGATTTATAAAACATGTTCTTTTTGAATAAGTAGGGCCCACCGTTATTTACATCGCGAACCCAGGCTTTTCCTTCGCAAACACCCCAATCGAGAAATGGGATTCCTCGTCTTCCAACGGTCCAGTCGAGTCTTGGATCTACCGGATCGGTATCAACTTCAAAATGGTCGGTTGCATCTACATCGTTGTCACTGGCAAGATCTGAATTGTTAAATGTATCAAAAAGCGGAAGTCCGGCATCATCAACTTTAAAGGCATTTACAAGGTTTTGCGTAGGTTGGAAAAAGCCGCAGCAAGTTCCAAACGGTCCACCTTGCGGAAAGTTTAATGCATCGCCCCAGCCTCCGTTGGTTGAGTTGTAACTACCGTCGTTTACTGCATATTGAATTTCAAATATCGATTCTGAATTGTTGTTTGTGGTAATTTGGTAATTGTCGTGGTAAGAACTTACCAGCGAATAATTTCCACTGTTGATAATTGCATCGAGGAGAGTTTTTGCTGCGCTGTAATTTTGTTGAAACAAATATACACGAGCTAAAACTGTCATTGCAGCATATTTTGTCGGACGACCAACTTCTTCCTGTGTTTCCGGCAAATTATCAACGGCAAATTGCAAGTCATTTTCAATGTAAGGCCATGCATCTATTGTATTTGAAACCAAAGTTTCGTCGGCCACAGTATCGGTAATGTATGGAATATTATCGAAAACCCGTTTTAATTCGAAATGAAACCAGGCCCTAAGAAATTTTGCTTCCGCTTCAAATTCAGTTGCAGCTTCATCCTCAATATTTCCATTTTCAACTGTTATTTTTAGTGCTTTCAAGCAGTCGTTACAGCGCGAAACCCCGTCGTAATCGCATTTCCATTTGGCAGCGCAATAACTGTTTGTTGACAATGGCTGATACAATTCAATCGTATTAATCGGGGTTTGGTCGCTGTAAGTTGAACCTTTGTAAGCATCGTCGGAAGCAACACTTCCCCAAACCCAGTTGGTAACCGAACCTGCCCACGATTCTACCGCTTCGCTGCTCGATAAAGCTCCGTCGAGTAAAGCATAAGCTCCTGTAAGCAATCCGTCGACACCATCGTAAGTATAAAACTGATTTTCAGAAAGTTTCCCCAGTGGTTTGGTGTCCATAAAATCATCGCACGAAAACATCAGGACAACCAATGCTGATATGATTATATTTATTATTCTTTTCATAATATTAAGTTTTATAGTTTCTGATACCATTTTTATTAAAGACTAAAATCAACACCCAGCATAAATTCCTGTGCAGTTGGCCATGCCCCGCGGTCAACACCCATCAAAGAATCGGAACCATCAGGGTCTAAGCCACCTTCCGGATCGAGCCCGCTGTATTTTGTTAATGTGAACAGGTTCGATGCCTGGAAATAAATCCGAACGTTTGATAATTTTAGTTTATCAAGACTTTTTTTTGGCAAATTATAACCCAACTGAAATGTTTTCAGGCGCAGGTAAGAAGCATCTTCAATAAAATGGGTAGAAGGATACTGGCTTATTTCGTCGTCGTTTTCAGCCATTGCAAGAGTAGCTTTGCTGTTGTCTTTCAGGTAAGGAGAACCCCACGATTTGTATAAACGGTCTTTGCTGCGGTTGCCGAGGAAATTTTTATAATTGATCCAGCGGTTAACATAGTTCACCATGTCGTTTCCGTAACTACCTGTAAAAAATGCCGCCATATCAAAGTTTCCGTAATTCAGCTGAAAGTTGATACCGCCGTAAAAATCAGGGTGCGGGCTACCGATTTTTGTCCGGTCGTTGCTGTCGATGTAACCATTCCCGTCAACATCGCGGAATTTGAAGTGACCCGGTTTGTTGTAGTTTCCGTCTTCACCAATTGCTGTTGGCCATGCATCGGCTTCAGCCTGTGTCTGGAAAATGCCATCAACAATATAACCATAGAAAGAAGGATATTCCCAGCCCACATATGATCTGGTGTACGACATTTGACGTAACTCGCTGCCGGCCAGGTATTCATCTTTGTTGTCGGTAAGTTTTACAACCTCGTTTTTGTATGTTGAAATATTTGCAGTTACTGAGTAGGAAAGTTTCCCTCCCATCGCTTTACCGTTGTAAGTTGCTGAAACATCAAGTCCTTTGTTTTTCATTTCACCAATATTAATGTATGCGGCTGTTGCATCACCGACAACCGATGGAATGGCTTTCTGGTATAACATATCGGATGTGTTTCTTAACCAGGCGTCGATTCCCAGGCTTATCTTGCCGTTAAACATGGTCATGTCGATACCGATATTGGATGTAGTTGTTGATTCCCATTTTGCATCGGCATTTCCATAAGTGTCTGAATCGTAACCTGCAATTGGCGAAGTATTTGATCCGCCCAAATCGTAATAGGAATAACCGATACTTGTTCTGAATGTGGTAAACCCGTTGTAGTTACCAATTTCATCGTTCCCCGACATACCCCATCCAAGGCGGATTTTCATGTTGTCGAGCCAGGTGCGTGTGCCTTCCATAAACGATTCTTCCGAAATACGCCAACCGGCTGAAAAAGCGGGGAAATTTCCCCAGCGGTTATTGGCACCAAAACGCGACGAACCATCACGACGGAAAGTTCCTTCCAACAAATACTTCCCTGAATAATCATAATTAACACGGCCAAAAAACGAAACAGTCCGCCAATCAGAACCGGAACCGTAGTTCGCAATCCCCGATTCACCTGCATTTATATACATGTAATCAACATCTTCCGAAAAGAATACAGCACGGTAAGCGCCAACATAACGATAACGGTTGGCAACCATTTCAGTACCGGCAACAGCATCAATTTTATGGTTTTCATTGAATGTTTTGCTGAAATTCAATGTATTTGTCCAGTTGTATTGAAGGGTGTTGTAATTGTAAACTGAAAGTGTGGTACTGGTAGTTGGTTCGGCTGCTTCTGGATTTACGCGTGTAATGTCATTTGTATTGTTTGAAAGATAATCGACTCCCACGAGTGATTTTGCATAAAAATCTTTCAGGAAATTTACCTGTGCATAAAAACTACCGGTTGCCCTGAATTTGTGCGAATAATCGTCTTTGTTGCGGGTAAGTACAGCCACCGGGTTTTGTCCGTTTCCTGTTGAAGGGACAGATGTGCCTGCAAAATTCCCTATTTCATCGTATACGGGAATTATTGGTTGCATTCTGTAAGCATACGAAATGGCAGAACCTTCCTGGTTATCCGAAGTTGTACCTTTGTTTTCAGAATATGAAGCCCCTAAAGTTTCGCCAACTTCAAGCCAGTCGTTAAATTTGGCATTGGCATTCGAACGCAGCGAATATCTGTCGTAACCGGTATGAATTAAGATACCGTCCTGGGTAAAATACCCGCCTGAAAATGCATAAGTTCCTTTTTCGCTTCCACCCGAAATGGAAAGGTTGTATTCTTCCACCGGGGCAACTTGTAAAATTTCATCGTACCAATCGGTTCCCTGCTGGTTTGCTTTTACAATTAAGTAATAGTTACCGGGAGTGTAGCTGTAATTCGATAAATCGGCTGCCGCCGCACCCTGGCTTGCAATTCCCGAACCGGCCAAAGCATAATAGGGAATAACAGGTTCAGAGCCGTAACCGTAAAGATCGTTGCCCGGTGTGGTTCCGTCGTTGGCAGCTTCAAGCCAGAGCAATTCGCCGTATTCCTGGGTATTCAGCAAGTCGTAGTATTTTTGAGCTTTTTGCATACCAACGCGTGCATTAAAAGATATTTTGGGTTCTTTGTTCCCCTTTTTTGTGGTGATAATGATTACACCGTTGGCGCCGCGTGCTCCGTAAATAGCTGCCGAAGAAGCATCTTTCAGAACAGTCATCGATTCAATATCGTTCGGGTTAAGTTGCGACAGTCCCTCTTTTGTAGGAACTCCGTCGATTACATACAGCGGGTTGTTGTTGTTAATGGTTCCCATACCACGAACACGAACTGTAGCATCGCCGCCGGGTGTGTGTGAATTAATAATGGTTACGCCCGATACTTTCCCCTGAATTCGTTGCACCAGGTTCGATGAGGATACCTGCGACAGGTCTTCTTCGCCAACCTGCGAAATGGCACCTGTTAAACTGGCTTTCTTCTGGGTACCGTAACCAATGGCAACAACTTCTTCAAGACCAATAGATTCTTCAATCATGGTAATATTTATCGAAGTTTGGTTGGTTACAGCAACTTCCTGAGATTTCATTCCTACAAATGAAAACTGAAGAACAGTGTTTTCCGGAAGATCAGGTATGTTGTAGTCGCCGTTAATATCGGTAACTGTTCCCTGCATCGTTCCCTTTACAACAACGGCAACCCCGGGCAACGGCTCCCCGTTCGAATCGATAACTTTACCCGAAATATGTTTCTGCTGACCTGAATTTTCGTTTACCGACAGTTGATTTTCCTGGTATAAAATAATGTGGTTTCCAACGGTGCGGTAATTGATATTTTCATTTTTGAAAATCTGTCCGAGAATTTGTTCTATCGACTGATTTTCAACCTTGATGTTTACTTTTCTGTTTACATCGATTTCATTGTTGTCGTACATAAACGAAAAATCGGAATTGCTTTCAATCTGAAGCAATACATTTTTAACAGTTTCATCTTTTATGGAGAAAGTAAGTTTGGTACTTTGCGCAAAACCTTCTGCCATGCTACCCAAAAGTCCAACCCCACAAATTAAAATAAGGATTAGTTTCATGGTTACTAAAAGTTTTAGAAATGAGCAGGAAAAACAATTCTTGCCCCCTTTTTCATCATTTTTTTTCATAGTTTTGACATAGTTTTATGGTATCCTTAAAGTCTCGAGCTGCAATTTGATTCCTTAACGGATACTGTGATTAATAAAATTTGAAATGATACAGGCTTGCTTCCCGGCAGGTCTGTATTTTTAGTTAGTTAATTATATCCTCCTTTAGTTCATAGGCATATTCTGATTTTGATTTAAATAACTGATTTTTATATCCTTGCCGTTTATTTCGTAGTCGAGCGGAGTCATAACTTTCATCATTTCGAGCATTTCTCGTAATGATTCGGTTTTAATTTTGAACGTATAATTGTGTTTTCCAACCATTTCGTTGTCGATAGTAATGTTTACTCCGTACCAGCGTTCGAGGTATTTCACGGCTTCTTCGAGCGGAGTGTCATCAAAAATTAATTCGTTGTTTTTCCAGGCACTGACAATTTCGGGCTGGGATTTCGAAAATTCTATTTTGTGTGTTTCCCTGTCAAACAAAGCTTTGTCGCCGGCAACCATTTGTCGTATCTCTTTTCCCTGCGATGAAACGCCAACTTTCCCTTCTTCAACCGTAATTTCCTGAAAATTATCGTCGCCGTAATTTTTTATATTGAACGACGTTCCGTAAACATCAACAGCAAGAATTCCGGTTTCTACCCTAAAACGTTTCGATTTATCTTTGTGAACCTTAAAAAAAGCTTCTCCGTTAAGCACAACTTTTCTTTCCTTCGTATTAAAATCGGCCTGATATTTTAGCGTAGAACCGGAATTTAACCAGACATATGAACTATCGGGCAACATAACCGTTGTTTTCTGTCCTTTGGGTACAATAACACAGGTTTGTTGTTCTGAAATGTATTTTAGTTTATTCATGTTGGCTTTCCATAAAATTGTAAATGCAGTAACGAGCAAAACAGCAACGGCAGCCGCATATTTTGTTTTTCCAACAACAATTTTAAACCGTGAATTATTTTTCTTTACCCGGATGTTTACTTTTTCCCAGGCTGCTTGTTTGTCGGGCTGAAAAGAACCGGGCATTGAACCGCTGCTTCTGAAAGCAAAGAAAATTTCGTTAAAGAACCGGGCATTTTCAGAATCATCAAGCCAGAAATCGAGTTGCTTCAGCTCTTCACCGGTAGCCTCATTTCTAAAAAACCCGATAATAATTTTCCACGGTGTATCTTTTCCCATTGCAATGTCAATTACTGTATAAAGGCACTCAGCTAAAAAATTACCCCTACGCCAAATCTCTTTTTTTTTGTTAAAATGAAATAAAAACGAAATGTGCCGGTTATAATAAATCGTTATAAAAAGGTTTTAACAACTCCCGCAACCGCTTCAGTGCTTTTACCATCTGGTTATCGACTGTTTTTACCGAAATACCCAGTTCATCGGCAATTTCTTTGTAACTGAGCTCATTTTCCCTGTTTAGTCTGTAAATCTCACGGCATTTTTCAGGCAAAGTATTTACAGAAACTTCAATGGCTTCGCGAATTAATTTTTCATCGATTTTTACCAGAGGCAAATCAAATTTTTCTTTTTGACCGGATTGTATTTTGGAAAGAATCTGTGTCCTGTTTTTTTGATTTCGAAGGTGGTTTAAACATTTGTTTTTTGCTGCCTTTACCAGATAAAATTTTACTGAAGTTGAAACCTGAATTTCTTTTTTCTTTTCCCAAAAATATATAAAAACATCCTGAACAATTTCTTCCGACGCATCGGAATCGTGAAGATAAATATTCACCAGATTGCACAAATCGGTATAATATTTATCAAAAAAGAAACGAAAGGCTTCTTTGTCTCCAAAAGTCATTTTATTGAAGATGAAAAGCTCTTCATTGTTTATTGCGTTCATGGTCAGGCTTTTTGGTGCAGTTGGATAAAACCGCCTGAAGAAAAAATAAAACAGTAAAGTTTTCTGTAATCTTGATTATTTAACAGGCCACTGGTTTTATCTGTTTTTATTACCGGAGAAAAGGGAAATTACCTACCAAAAGACGTTTAAAATTATCATTGTTCACTGGAAAGATATTTCCGGGTAATTGATTCAAGTACCGAATCCATTTTAGCAATATTCTCTTCAGAAAAACCTTGCTCAAAAAAAAGGACATCTCTGTTTTGTATAATAATATTGGTAGGTAATAATTCCGGGAAATGACCTTTTTTTAACCCGGGAAACGGATTAAGCTGAAATAAATAATTCATTAATCTTTTGTTTTCATAAAGCTGAAAATAGCGGGGTTCGTTTCTCTGTAACTCCAGCCATTTTCCAACTACCTTCTCAGTTTCATCAGTAACCGAAATAAAAAGTGTGTTTTCATTTTCATATTTATCTACCAGTTGGTTTAACAGAGGAATTTCTTTTTGGCACGGGCCGCACCAGGTTGCCCACAGGTTGATAACGAGAGTCTGAGCACTGGCTTCATCACTTAAAAATTCATCTTTTCTGAGTTCCTCGCGAATCGGATCGTCAATGTTTTCCAGTTGACTGTAAAAACGATAAGTTTTCCATTCGGTTATTTTGTTATTTAGCACCAACGTTGCAATAAAAAGAACAGCAACTATTATCGGATATTTAAGTTTCATACAAACATTCTTTTTTGAATTGAAAAATGAAGCGCTAATAAAAAAAACAGGGAATATGCTGCAATAAGTAAGATTTGCTGCGTATTGAGCAGGTTCTCAGAAATAATTGTTTTTATTGCCTGCAAGGGTAAAAAGTTTCCGGCATCGCTTTCCTGTTTTCGTTGGATAAAATTTACCAGCCAGCCTTCGAGCAGCCAGTACACCAAAACCGGCAAAGCCAAAATCGGATTTGGGCGTAAAAAGGCAATTGCAAGTGCAATAAAACCGGTGGCTCCCAGATAAAGAAACTGCGAAATCAATGCATTGTAATCGGTATTGAAAATAAGCTGCAAGGGATTTGTTCCATTAAGAAAACTGAGAACGGCGTAACAAATAAGATTCAACAACATAAAAGAAAAAGCATACAGGTAAATTTGCATAATGCAGTAAAAGAACAGTTTGTGGCGTTGCCAGCCTGCCAGTAGCAACATTTTGTAATACCCTGTATTTATTAGATGAATGCTGCGTTGAAGTACCCAAATGATAAAAAATAATGCAGGCAATGTTGACTGGCTTGCACGTATTGAAATAAATTTGGCAAGTACTTTTCCTGCCAGTTGTTTTTGTTCTGTGCCAATCCAGTAATCTACAAAGGCAAGGAAAAGCAGTGCCAGCAGTAAAACTACTACCGGAAGGAGCTGTTTTTTGTTTCTGAAAAGTTTTAATTCAATTTGTATCATTTATTTGTTTTTAGCAGGTTAAGAATGGTTTTGTTGAAATTTTCAGAACCACCGGGGACAATTCCGGCTAACTTTCCTTCCTTTAATATAAATGCTGAAGTGACAGGAACATCAATTTCGTTTAGCAGGTGTGTTGACAGGAGAATCGTTTTTTGCTGTTCGATTAATTCGGCAATAACTTGATTTAGTAACTTTATTCCAAGTGGATCGAGGCCATTAAAAGGTTCGTCCCAAAGAAAGTAATCGGGATTAGTGGGCATCGACAGTGCCAGGCTTAACCGTTTTTTCATGCCGGTTGACAGCGTTTTGAAAGGTTTTTCGTGGGCATTCCATATTTCCCATTGTTTTAGCAGCGTTTTTATTTCTTCGGAAGAAACCCGTTTAATTTGTTTGAATATTTCAGCAATTTCAAGTACTGTCAGCGATGGCTCGGTGATAAACGGTTCGGTAGAAATACCCAATTGTTTCCGGCGCAAATCGGCATCTGTCACGTTATTTAATCTTATTTCGCCTTTGTCGGGATGAATAAAACCCGCTATCAAATTAAAAAGAGTGGTTTTTCCGGAGCCATTGTCGCCAACAAAAAGATAAATACCGGGCTGATTTATCTCGAGGTTGAAATCATAAACTGCCACGAAACTTCCAAATATTTTGGTGATGTTGTTAATTTTCAGCATGATTCGATGAGCTTTCTTCAAATTGAATATCCAGCGATTTCTCCCATTCCATTTCTTTTATGAACTTTTCTTCCACAGGGTTTTCTTTTAAAATGTTGTAGTTTTTCCAAAATTGAGGATTGTACGGATAACTGGTTTTATAGGTATTTTCATCACGCGCCAGCTTTTCACGGTAGCGGATTTTGTCCATTTCATTTTTATCGGTTATTACATTAGTAACCAAAAGAATATATTCTGCTGTTTGAGTCTCTTTAATAACCTTCTCTTTATCAGGTGCATCTGGATTTTCATATATCATAAATTTTCCGTTGGGCATTGTGGTTCCGCTATTGTATTTCAAATAATATTTGCCGTTTATTTTTTGAAATGCTGTCTCTGATTTGCTAAAAAATGATTCTTCTTTCCCGCCAAATCTTTTGGAATGTTCACCAAAGAATTTCATCCAACTTTCAATTTTTAATATGGCCAAATCTTCCGAGTTAATATAAATATATCCGGCATTTTCTGAATTTTTGCTTTCAGAGGCCCTTGTTCCATCAGGCCAAAGTGCATCGTATATGAATTTGATTTTATAGACTTTTACTGAATCTAACCATTCAAAACCTGCAAATTCATATTTAAAAGTTTTATAATCGGTTAAAGGTTTATACCACCATTCTGAACGATAACTTCGAACATGATTTGCATAGGCACGGTAAATCATATTCCGGTGGCCACCAAAATAATTTTCCATAATTTTAAAGGCAGCTTCATGTTTTTTACTCCATGGAATCTGATAACTTTTGCTTTTCCTTATTTCCACTAATTCAATTTTTGTTGTTGAAGGTTCATGGCTAATTCCTTTGTCTTCAATAAGTAAAGCTGATTCAATTAGTTGTGTTGCAAATGTGTCTCGGTAATTGGTGTTCCTGTAAAATGCTTCTAATTGAAAGGTATTCCTGTCGTAATTTCGCTTGATGTTTTTTATGGCGCGTTTAACAATGTCCACCGCTTCGTTTCCATTTGGAAGAACATAAACATCGGCTAAAGTGTAGGGTTTGGGAGTTAGTTTTATAAGCAGTTTGCTGTTGTCGCTAAAAGGGATTTCCAGGTTCTGATGATCGTATCCTAAAAAAGAGAATTGAACTCTGCTACCTGCAAAACGCCCTTGGACTTTAAAATCGAACTCGCCATTTGTGTTTGAGATAGTTCCTGTTCCTGCTTTTTCAATCAGAATGTTAGCATAGGGGAGAATCTCTCCCGATTCGGCATCCATTACTTTTCCCTGCAAATGAATGTATGTAGCCGTTTTTGAAGCTATAATCAGGTGTGATTCTGTTGAGGTAATTTTAAGGTTTGTTTGTTCCTGTAATTCAGCCAAACAAGAATCGGGATTTGGACTGAAATTAAAATCGGTACTATCGGAAAGCGAGACTAAATCAGCACTGTAACTCAGTTCAAGGGTTAGTATGTCCGACAATTTTTTTAAAACATCCAGGTAAGTGGTTTGCGTTTGACCAAAACAAGTTGCAATTGATAAAATTGTAACGATTAGGAAACTAATTGATTTCTTCATGGTTTTATCATAAAATTTTGTCCTTCTTTTTGGTAAAAAAGGTTGAGGGTAAGACAAATCGTTTTTATTACATCTTCAGCATTTTGGGTGTTGAATTGCCCTGAATATTTTATGTCGGCAAAACTTTCATCGGTAAGTGTAATTTTCAGATTGAAATGATTTTCAAGTGTTGTTAAAACTTCCGACAACGGAAGGTTTGAGAAAGACAACCTGCCCGAAAGCCACGCATTGCTGTTTTGTTCCGGATTTATCTGTTCGCTTAAACGGCGGTTTTTTGCATTCCATGTTCCGATTTCATTTTTTGTAAGAATTACCTTTTGGCGCGAGAAAACGGAACCAGTGCTAAAAGCAACTTTTCCTTCGTCAACCGAAACTTTTTCAAAATTTGACAAATCGTCCTCTACCAAAAACTTAGTTCCCAAAACTTCAATTTTTGTATTTTGAGTTTTTATATGAAAAGGTTTGTTGTGGTTTTTGGTAATCTCGAAATATGCCGTTCCAATGAGGATGACATTTCGATTATTTCCTTTAAAAATTTCAGGATATTTTAATTCAGCATTTTTTGCCAGGATAACCTTTGAACTGTCGGGCAAAAAAACAGTTTGTTGTTGCAGCGCAGTAATTTTATTCCAGTTATAATTTGACTGTGTACGCAAAATAACCTGGGTAGCTAAAACCAGCAAAACAACTGCTGCAGCTGCCTGCCACACAAAACGGATTGTTCCTTTTGAATAAATTTTCCGGTTTACTTCTTCAAGTGCTTTTGCGGCATCCGGCTCAAAATCTACTTTCAGTTTTTCACTGATATTGTAGGTTTTTTGCAGCTCCTTGTATTGTTGCCGGTTTTCTTCCGACAACGAAAGCCACCCGCTCAGTTCGGCTTGTTCCTTTTCCGAAAGTCGCCCTTCAAACGATTTTAATATCTGGTTAATGGGAATTTGTTCCATTGTTTTTTTCTACAATGAACTTTCCCGAAAAAGAATCCCCTAAAAAGTGAAAGGAAAATTATTAAAAAAATAGAAGTAGAAGTGAACCGGGCAGCAAATACAGGTACGGTTTTAAATCTTCCCTAAGTTTTGAAAATGCAATTGACATCTGGTTTTCAACGGTTTTTACAGAAATGCTCAAATACTCTGCAATTTCTTTTTGTGTGAGGCCTTCAAGTTTGTTGAGAATAAAAATCTGACGGCATTTTTCCGGAAGTTTTTCGATGGCTTTGTATAAAATGGGAAGAATCAATGAAAAATCTGCCGGTTCCTCATTTTGTCCCGAAAATGTATATAACTCAGATAAATATTTTTGTTGTGTATTTCTCTGCCGAAGCAATTTTATCGATTCAAAATAAACCGATTTAAAAAGAAACGCCTTGGGGTTTTCAGGGATTTCAAGCTTTTTCCTGTTTTCCCAAAACCTGACAAATACTTTTTGCACCACATCTTCGGCATCCTCCAGATTCTGTGTAAATGTAAGAGAGAAACTACAGAGGTTCTTATAATACTGAAGAAAGAGTTCGTCAAAGGCCTTCTTGTCTCCGGTTTTAATTCGAGAAAAAAGATTTGTTTCTTTCAATTTTTTGTTAAATGAAACAAATATGGGGAATGCGGGTTATTTTTCCAACTTACCCGAGAATTTCTTTTAATGCAGAATAAATGTTGGAATATTTAAACTGAAATCCGGCATTTATAATTTTTTCCGACGAAACTTCGGGCGATTCGGTAAGTAATACCGCCGCTTCTCCCAGTACTATTTTTATAAGGAAAACCGGAATAACAAAAATTGCAGGCCGTTTTAATTGTGCGGCCAAAGCTTTTGTAAATGTTTTGTTGTTTGTTGGTTCCGGCGCAACCAGGTTGAATGTGTTATTTTCGTTATATTCTTCAACAGCCCAGCAAAATGCCCGAACCAAATCATTTTCATGAATAAAAGGAAAAGGTTGTTTGCCGGTTCCAATTTTGGCTCCCAACCCAAGTTTAAAGGGCAAAAGCAGGCCTGAAATTAATTTGGCATTTTTCCCGATGACAACGCCAATCCTGAAAATTATTTTTTTTGTGCGGGGCGGTAATTCCACGATTGGTTTTTCCCAGTTTTTTGCCACAGTTCCTAAAAAACCATCATCAAAATTTGTACTGTCCTCGTTATGAAAAGCCCCTGTTTTGTAAATTCCAACAGCCGAAGCCGAAATAAATTTTTTAGGTTGAAGTTCTGAAGGAAGCGAATTGATGGCATCAACCAGATTTTGAGTGGTAATACTGCGGCTTTCGAGAATTTGTTTTTTGTTCTTTTTCGTCCACCGTTGTAAAATTGGCGCTCCTGCCAAATGAATCACCACATCGCATCCGCTAAGTTCGGCTTGCAGGTTTTTGTTTGATCCGTACAAAGTTTCCCTCGAAATTGCAGATACAGAATGTGCATTTTCGGTTAAAATTTTGGAAACCGCTTTTCCCAAATATCCTGATGCTCCGGTGATTTTAATTTTCAATTTGCTGATTTTTGATTTTTTACTTCGAAATAGTGGACTTGCAATCAATTTTTTAAACGTACAATACCTTATTTTAGCATAACAAAAAATTAATGGCTAATGTTGAATAAAAACCTTTCGGAACTACAGGTTTTGTTAATTTTGCTTTCGGAATGAGTAGGGGATCGCATATTATGGTCCGGTTGCACCGGTGGCGTTTAAAACACCTGAGTGAACGCGGATTTATTACAGTTTTGAGCATTGTAGTTGGCTTGCTGGCCGGAATTGCTGCAGTGATTATAAAAAATGCTGTTCGTTTAACTCAGAAACTTGTGAACTCGTTAACCACAAGCGAATTGCACAATTACATTTATTTTGCGGTCCCGCTGTTGGGTTTGTTTTTAACGGTAATTGTTGTTCGGTACATTATCAGGCGCGAAGTCAGGCACGGAATTCCCAATGTTTTACACAGCATTTCAAAAAATAAAGGACACGTAAACAGCCACAACCTTTTTTCTTCGGTGGTTGCCAGTTCGCTAACCGTTGGCTTTGGTGGCTCGGTGGGGTTGGAAGGCCCGACTGTTGCTACAGGAACTGCCTGGGGCTCGTGGCTGGCAAAATTTTTCAGGCTGAATTATAAAAACACCATTTTAATGCTTGCCTGCGCCTGTTCGGGAGCAATGGCCGCTATTTTTAAAGCGCCAATTGCCGCCATTGTTTTTTCTGTTGAAGTAATTATGATCGATCTTACCGTTTTTTCGCTGGTTCCGTTGTTGCTTTCATCGGCAACGGCAGTGGTTACTTCCTATTTTTTTCTCGGACAAAATGTTCTGTATCCGTTTGAAGTGAAAAGCGCTTTTGAACTGGCGGATTTGCCCTATTATATTCTGCTTGGAATTGTTGCAGGTTTTGTGTCGGTTTATTTTATAAACATGTACCTTTTTGTTGGCGACACTTTTGATAAAATTAAAAACAAATGGGTAAAACTGGTTTTTGGCGGCGGTGCATTGGGGGCGCTCATTTTTCTTTTTCCCTCGCTTTACGGTGAAGGGTACGAATCGATAAACGAATGCCTTGCCGGAAACCTCGATTATCTTTTCAACAACAGTTTGTTTTATGATTTGAAGGAAGAATTTTGGGCTGCGCTAATTTTGCTGGCCCTGGTTATTTTAATGAAAATAATTGCAACCTCGCTTACTTTTGGTGCAGGCGGGGTGGGAGGTATTTTTGCACCAACACTTTTTATGGGTGTTAATACAGGCATGTTGTTCTCGCAACTGGTAAATTTTATGGGATTCCGCCAGGTGAGTACCAACAATTTTGCATTGATTGGCATGGGCGGGTTAATTGCCGGAGTTTTGCACGCACCGCTTACCGGAATATTTCTGATTGCTGATATTTCAGGAGGTTACAAACTTTTTGTTCCCTTAATGATTACCGCTACTTTTGCCTATTTAATTGTACGGACTTTTACCCCGAATTCAGTGTATCATATTCAGCTGGCACGGAGGAAAGAGTTGCTTACTCACGATAAAGATGCCAATGTTCTTCAATTGCTCGAAGTGAGGAAACTGATTGAAACCGATTTTGAAATACTTTCTCCCAAGGCAACTTTACGCGACTTGACTGTTGCCATTTCGCGAAATCACCGCAACCTTTTTCCGGTAGTAGATTCTGAAGGAATAATGGTTGGGATGCTAAAAATGGACGATGTTCGTGCTATGATTTTTAAGCACGATTTATACGACAAAGTGAAAATTAAGGATTTGATGTATATGCCCGAATACAGCATCGATCCAAACGACAGCATGGAAATAGTAGCCAACAAATTCGAATCTTCAGGCAGATATAATCTCGCCGTTTTGGAAAATGGAAAATATTTGGGATTTATTTCCCGTGCACGCGTATTTACAAATTACAGAAAACAAATTATCGATGTATCGCACGTTTAAATACTGGTGGCTGAAAAATTCAAAAAGGACTTTAAACAAATTAATAGCCTGGAGAATTGCCAACATTTCGGAAAGAAATTTTTTATACATTTTGAGTTTAATCATTGGCATTTTCAGTGGTTTGGCAGCATTAATTCTGAAAAATTTAATTCATCTTGTTGCCGAAAAACTTACTCATTTTTTTACTGTCGACGGAATTAGTTACCTGTACCTGATTTATCCGCTTATCGGGATTTTCCTTACGGTTTTGTTTGTGAGATTTGTGGTGAAAGATGACATTGGGCACGGAGTTTCAAAGATATTGTATGCCATTTCGCAAAAAAGCAGCAGAATAAAAGCGCACAACACCTATTCGTCGATGATTGCCAGTTCGCTTACCATTGGTTTGGGAGGTTCGGTGGGTGCTGAAGCGCCAATTGTTTTAACCGGGGCTTCCATTGGCTCAAACCTGGCGCGTTTGTTTAAATTAAACTACAAATACGTAACCCTGATGATTGGCTGCGGAACTGCAGGTGCAATCGCCGGGATTTTTAATGCACCAATTGCCGGAATTGTTTTTACCCTCGAAGTAATAATGATCGACCTCACAATGGCCTACTTGATTCCACTTTTAATTTCGGCCATTTCAGCAACCATATTATCACAACTTTTTATGGGCGAAGGTGTTTTGCTTCGCTTTTCGAATGTAACTCCGTTTCAGATTCATAACATTGGTTTTTATATTGTTTTGGGTGTTTTTGTCGGATTTCTGGGCTTGTATTTTACCCGCGGGACCATGTTCCTCGAAAAACAGTTTTCAAAAATTAAAAACTGGGTGGTAAAATTGCTAATTGGCGGTGTTTTGCTGGGAATCCTGGTTTTTATTTTTCCTCCTTTGCGCGGTGAAGGGTACACCAGCATTATTTCAATTTTTAACGGAAACGGTGTCGGATTGCTAAACGATTCGTTGTTTGCCGGATTTAAGGACAACAATTATATTGTTCTTTTTGTACTTGCCGGAATACTTATTTTTAAAGTGCTCGCAATGACTTCAACTACAGCTTCGGGCGGTATTGGTGGTATTTTTGCACCAACACTTTTTATGGGAACGGTTGCCGGATATTTTATGGCAAAACTGCTGAACTCGTTTTATAATTTTGGTTTGCCCGAAGATAATTTTGCTCTTGCCGGAATGGCCGGGATGATGGCCGCTGTTATGCATGCGCCGTTAACCGGAATTTTTCTTACGGCTGAAATTACCCGCGGCTACGATTTGTTTATCCCGCTTTTGATAACTTCTACAGTGGCTTATGTAACTATTATGCGTTTTGAGCCGCATTCGGTTTACACAAAACGGTTGGCACAACGCGGCGAATTAATAACACATCACAAGGACAAAGCGGTTCTTCACCTGATGGATGTGAGACAGCTGATTGAAACCGACTTCGAGATTCTTGCTCCCGATGCTCTTTTAAAAGATTTGGTAAAAGCCATTTCAAGGTCGAGCAGGAATTTGTTTCCGGTGGTCGATTCCAATGGAATTCTGAAAGGAATGGTAAAACTATCGGAGGTAAAAAATCTGATTTTTGAGGCCGATTTGTATGAAACGGTAAAAGTAAAAGACCTGATGTACATGCCCGAGCATTTTATTTCTCCAACCGATAGCATGGAGGAAGTGGCTGAAAAATTTGAAAGTTCAGGCAGGTACAATCTGGCAGTTATTGAAGACGGAAAATACCTCGGATTTATTTCGCGGGCTTCCGCTTTTTCGAAATACCGCAAAACTTTACAATATTTCTCCAACGATTAAATCTCAAAAAATGATTTCACGACGCACATTTATTGCCACAGGTTCACTGGCTTTTGCCGGAATGACGGTGTGTAAATACAGTTCAGCATTTACCCAAAACGGAAAAATTCCGATTGTAATTTCAACCTGGAACCACGGATTGCCGGCCAACGAGGCTGCCTGGGAAATTCTCTCGAAAGGTGGTTATTCTCTCGATGCAGTGGAAGCCGGGGTACGTGTTCCTGAAGCCGATCCTGATGTTATAACTGTTGGTTACGGTGGTATTCCCGATGCCAGTGGAAAAGTTACACTCGACGCCTGTATCATGGACGAAAAAGGACGCGCCGGCAGTGTAACGTATCTTCAGCACATCAAACATCCGGTTTCGGTAGCACGCCTGGTTATGGAAAAAACACCGCACGTAATGTTAAGTGGAAAAGGGGCTTTGGATTTTGCATTGGAAAACGGATTCAAAAAAGAAAATTTGTTAACGCCCAAAATGAAGGCCGACTGGAAAAAGTGGAAAAAAGAAAAACGGGTTTTCAGCACAAAAATAAATATTGAAAACCAGCTTGAAGAAAACCACGATACCATTGGAATGCTTGCTATCGACAACGAAGGCAGAATGTCGGGGGCATGCACAACCAGCGGAATGGGTTACAAACTTCCGGGCAGGGTGGGAGACTCGCCCATAATTGGGGCCGGGCTTTTTGTCGACGGCGAAATTGGTGGCGCTGTTGCCACAGGTTCCGGAGAACTTGTGATGAAAACGCTGGGTTCTTTTCTGGTGGTTGAAATGATGCGCAGCGGAATGTCACCATCACGTGCCTGCGAAGAAGCCGTGAAACGTATTGTCAAAAAAATTCCTGATTACGAAAATCACCAAATCGGATATATTGCTTTGAATATCAAAGGAGAATACGGTTCTTACTGTATTCAGCCCGGTTTTAATTTTGCCGTTAAAACCGAAGATTTTACGGGAATGAAGGATGCCGAATCCTGGTTGAAAAAGTTATAACTGAAAATTTTGAGCAGGTAACTTCAAAATTACCTGCTCAAGAGTTTCTATTGAATCACCACTTTTCGGTTAATCACATTGTTGTTTTTATTTTCAATTCTGAAGAAATAAATTCCGGGTTCTACCGCAGGTATTTCAATCCAGCCTGAAACAAAATCTTTTTTCTCCAGCATCAAAACGCCGGACGGATTGTAAAGTTTTACATCAACTTTTTGATTTCCGGTTTCAATAAAAACACGTTCATCGGCGGGATTTGGATAAATATTGATATCCTCATTTCCAAATTCACCAATACCAACAGGAATAAGAACATGTAACCAAATGGTGTCGGAAAACAATGTAAGGTTTGGGAACAATGAATTGTTGATCCGACAGGTGTAGTATCCGCTGTCTTGCAAAGCTGCATTTAAAACCGAATAAGTAGCGTTGTTTCCGCCTGTAATTTCCTGACCGTTTTTAAACCAGGTAAATTCATCGTGCAGGGCAGAAGTGTAGTTTCCAATCTCAAAAGTTACATCCCGATATTTGTAAATGGTGGTATCAAACGGAAGTCCTATTCCGGATTGTGGCGCATAAATAAATTCATCGATTGCATTTAGTTCAGCAGCAGCCGGTTCTAAATCGACAAATGTGAAATTATTGTCCGAAATATTTAAGTACTCCAGGTTGGTTTGCGCTGTTGACTTTTGGATTGGAGCATTGTCGGGGGAAACGGGAAAGCCGCCGGTTAAATTATTCCCCGAAATATCTAACCTGACCAAAGAATCGAATTGTAAAAACAAATCAGAAACTGCACCGCTCAATCCCAGATCAGAAAGATCGAGAGCTGTAATTTTTCCGTTTTCAAAAGTAACACCAGCCCAGTTGATTAAAGAATCGGAGGCCCATAAAGTTTGTAACTCGGGATATTCGTTTTTCAGTTGGGTAAGCAGCAGTGAATCGGAAGAACTGTAGTCTATCAAAGTTTTAACTTTTGCTGAAATTAATGTAAGATTCGGGAGTTTAGAATTGCTTACTTTACAGTGGAATTCTGCATTGTTATCGTTAAAACAGGCCACTTTTGAAAATGTGGAATCACTACTGTTTTGAACAGATAAGTCGTTTTTGAACCATTCAAAATTATCCGATTCATCGGCATCGTAATTTTTTATATTTATAGTTATGGTGTCTTTCAAAATGTAATTCTGTGTTTCAGCTTCACCAATGTCGGGTTGCGGACTGTACGTAAATTTGTTTTTAAAACCGTTGTAATTTTCCCATTCAGTTACTGGAGTAAGGTATTTAAAGATGAAATTGTTGTCGGCCAGAGAGAATGAATCAAGTTCTGCCAAATCTTTAAGAGAAGGGATAGTATTGGTAAATCCTCCCGACGAAAGGTCTATGATTTTTAGTTTTGATAAATTGTTTAACGCTCCCGGAATTTTTGTAAGGTTATTGTTTGGCATTTCGAAAGCTGTTACACGGCCATTTTCAACTGTGATGCCATACCATTCGGCAACCGAATGATAAACCGTATCGAGCCAGTTTTCGTTGTTGTTCCATCCCGGGCCACCTGCAGTATTGTAAATTTCAACCAAAGCATCGTAATCTGCTTTTGGAACCCCGGCACCTGCATTATTAGTTACGTTAAGTTTTATTTTCCTGCTGTTCAGAATTAAGTCTGTGGCTACTGAATTTGATATTTTACACAAATAATAGCCGGAATCAGAAGAATTCAGATTATTTAATGTTAGTGTTGCATTCGTTTTTCCATTTAATAAAGTTCCATTTTTATACCATTGATAGGTATCCGAGAATCCTGGGAAATAGTTGTCTAAATTAAGTGTAACACTCTGTGTTTCCATTTTTTCAATGGTTTTTGAAATACCGATCGAATCCTGCGGCGCATAAATAAATTCATTAATATCGTCGTAATTGTCCCATGAAAAGATGGCTTCAATATCGTTAAACTGGAGTTGGTTCCCTTCCATGTGGAGGGTGTCCATCAACAGGAGTGAAGAAAGTTCGTCAGGAATTTGCCGGTTGCTCTCAACCGATGCACTTTTTAAAACTGAAGAACCAGAAGTATTTATTGTACCGATGAGGTTATTGTCAAGATTAATGCGGTATACTTTTGTTATGTTTTCAAGTTCAACGGGAACAGGGCCAATGAGCTGATTATTGCTTAAATCTAACAAACGGAGTTCAGTTAAGTTTCCTGTACTTGCCGGTATTGTACCCGAGAACACATTATTGTTTAATGACAAATATCGAAGTTTTGTAAGTGACCCAATACTGGTAGGTATTTCTCCGTTAAAATTGTTATGACTCAAAACAAGAAAATCCAAATTTGTAAGGTTTCCAATATCTTCAGGGATTTCCCCCACCATCTTATTATTGCCAAGTCCAATAAATTCAAGATTTTCAAGCTGAGTTATTCCGGATGGAATTTCTCCTGATAAATTATTTTCATCTAATGATATTATTCTTAGTTTCTCTAAATTTGATATCGTTGCAGGAATTTCTCCGGATAGATTATTATTTACTATCGCAATAAAATTGAGATATGTGAGATTCTCTATGTTATTTGGAATGGCTCCATTTACATTGTTTGAATCCAAAACAATTCTTGTAACATGTCCGTCAGAAACTGTTATGCCAACCCATTCGGAAACTGAATGATTTAATGAATCTAACCAGTTTTCGTTGTTTTTCCAATTGTCTCCATTGGTTGAATTGTAAAATGAAACAAGTGCGTCGTATTCTGATTTGGGCACTCCTGCACCAATAAAAGGCACAGAAACAACTTTATCGAAACTTTGCAATGTTAATACGGGAACAATTGGATTCGTTATTTTAAGATAATAGGTTCCCCCATCTTCAAACTGTGCATTTGTTTTTCTAAATTTTGGACTGGTTACTCCATTAATTGCAACTCCGTTTTTATACCACTGTAATTCATCATTCTCAGAAATTAAGAATTCTTCTACATCGAATTCAATTGTATTTCCCGTCTCCACAGCAAAATTTTCTTTCGAACTGATTTTCTTTTGTGGCCAATAATAGAAGTTGGATAAGAAATTTTCAAAATTTGACATTGAAAAGATGGGTTCAATATCGACAAAAGTGAAATTGTTGTTTTCAATTTTTAATTGAGTAAGTTTTGTGAGATTTTCCAATGTGGTGAAGTCCATTTCACTCATTGAATTTCCACTTAAGTCTATCGTTGTCAATTCAGAAAGTTGTAAGGTTCCAAATGCTTCCGCTAAATTGTTATTGGGTAGTTCAATACGTGTTACATGTCCGTTTTCAACTGTAATTCCATACCAATCAGCCACTGAATGATTTGTTGTATCAAGCCAATTGGTGTTGTCGGTCCAGTTATCACCATCGGTTGCATTGTAAAACTGAACGAGTGCATCGTATTCTGAAGATGGAACACCTGCACCTGTATTTTCTGTTACTGAAAGCTTTATTTTTCGTGTATTTAAAGTTAACGCAGTGGCCACCGGATTCGAGATTTTACAAGTGTAATTGCCAGAATCAGAAATCTTCAGATTGGTCAATGTTAACGTTGAACTTGTTTTTCCACTGAGTAGTGTATTATTTTTATACCATTGGTACGTATCGGAAGGACCAGGGAAATAGTTGTCGATTTCGAGCGTTACACTTTGTGCTTCCAGTTTTTCAATGGTTTTTGAAATACCGATGGAATCTTGCGGGGCATAAATAAATTCATTAAAATCATCGAAGTTGTCCCACGAAAAGATGGCTTCAACATCGTTAAACTGAAGTTGGTTCCCTTCCATGTGGAGGGTGTCCATCAACAGTAGTGAAGAAAGTTCGTCAGGAATTTGCCGGTTGTTCTCAACTGATGCGTTTTTTAATACTGAAGAACCAGAAGTATTTATTGTACCGATAAGGTTATTTTCAAGATTAATAAGGTATACTTTTGTTATATTTTCCAGTTCAACAGGAACAGGGCCAATAAGTTGATTATTGCTTAAATCTAAATAGCGGAGTTCAGTTAAGTTTCCTATACTGGCAGGAATAGTACCTGAAAACTCATTGTTATTTAGACACAAATATCGAAGTTTTGTAAGTGACCCAATACTGGTAGGTATTTCTCCGCTAAAATTGTTATGACTCAAAACAAGAAAATCCAAATTTGTAAGGTTTCCAATATCTTCAGGGATTTTCCCCACCATATTATTATTGCCAAGTCCTATAGATTCAAGATTTTCAAGCTGAGTTATTCCTGATGGAATTTCTCCTGATAAATTATTTACATCTAATGATATTATTCTTAGTTTCTCTAAATTTGTTATTGTTGATGGAATAGATCCTGATAGATTATTATTTACCATAAAAATAGAATTCAGATTTATGAGATCTTCTATGTCATTTGGAATTGTTCCGCTTACATTGTTTGAATCCATAACAATATTTACAACATGTCCATCTGCAACTATTACGCCATCCCATTCCGAAACAGAATGATTTAAAGAATCCAACCAATTTTTGTTGTAGTTCCAATTGTTTCCATTGGTTGAATTATAAAATGAAACAAGTGCGTCGTATTCTGATCTGGGTACTCCTGCACCAATAAAAGGCACAGAAACAACTTTGTCGAAGCTTTGCAAAGTTAAACCCGGGACATTGGGATTTGTTATTTGAAGGTAGTAGGTACCCCCATCTTCAAATTTTGCATTTGTCTTAATAAAATCGGAACTGGTTTCTCCATTAATTGCAACTCCGTTTTTATACCACTGCAATTCATCATTTTCAGAAATATAGAATCCGTCTATTCCGAATTCAATTGTATTTCCAACCGCCACAATAAAATTTTCTTCCGAACTGAATTTTTTTTGCGGGGAATAAGAAAAGTTTGATGAAAAATTTTCAAAATTTGACATTGAAAAGATGGGTTCAATGTCGACAAAAGTGAAATTGTTGTTTTCAATTTTTAGTTGAGTAAGTTTTGTGAGATTTTCCAATACGGAGAAGTCCATCATACTCATTGAATTTCCACTTAAGTTTAATGTTGCCAATTCAGGAAGCTGCAATACACCAAACGATTCCAATAAATTGTTATCTGGTAATTCAATACGTGTAACATGTCCGTCTTCAACTGTAATTCCATACCAGTCATCAACTGTGCAGGTAGTAGTATCCAGCCAGTTTGTTGATACAATCCATTCCGGACTTTGTGTATTGTCAAAGAATAAATGCAGCGCATCGTACTCGGATTTTGGTACTCCTGCAGTTTGTGCAAAAAGCTGGTTGCCGGCAAAAAGAAAAATGCCGATAATGGTTAAGAGGTAATTCATTTTCATAATACAGTTTTTTTGTTTTTAATGTTGAGGGCAATTGAAATAAGAACCCTGAAATTTTCAGGAAATAAAAATATAAAAATGCTTTGATGAAAAAGCTAACAAATGTTTTATAAAATAGAAAAAGCTACCCGAAGAGTAGCTTTTTTCTTAAACCTTTTCTAATACCAGTTGTCTTCACGATTAAAACCACCGCTGCCGCCACCACGGTTGCGATTGTCAAATCTGCGGTCGCCACCGCCACTGCCACCGCCACTTCTGCGGTTGTCACGGCGATCGCCACCTCTAAAATCACTGCGGTCGTCGCGGCGTTGGAAACCACCACCACCACCACTACCACCGGTACGGGGTCTGAAATTGCCTTTCTTCTGGAAATCACGACGTTGTGGCCTTTCTTGTTTGTCGTTGGCTTCTTTTACAACGATTTGTTTTCCGTCGATTTCGCTGTCGTTTAAAGCGGCAATAGCTGCATTTGCTTCTTCGCTGTCGGGCATTTCAACAAAACCATAACCTTTTGAGTTACCGGTCTCTTTGTCAAAGATTACTTTGGCCGATGCTACTTCTCCAAATTGGGAGAAAAGCTCTTTTAATTCGTCACCTGTAACAGATGAACTTAACTTTGCAACAAATAAATTCATAAAAACAGAACAAATAATAAATAAATTAAAATTAAATAACGAGAAGATGTTTTCTCTATCAGATTAGACAATTACTGAACATTTTTGTTATCAATGATTTGAAAGCATTGCAGTAAAATCAGAAACAGCCAATTACTTTACCTTAATAGTAAAAAACAAAAAATTCTTCCAAATACAAATTAACGTACAATTTATCAGAAATTCCAATTAATTTCTTTTGATTTTTTATTTCTATTGAAAAATTTATAAAAAAACCTCCCCGAAGGAAGGTTTGTAAGGTGAGATTAGGTTATTAAATATAAAAATTGTTCTTAAACGGTTTGAAAAACAGATTGTTTTCTGTCGCAAATATAAAATTTCCAGATAAATTTCAGAACTCGTAATGAGAGGAAATTATTTTTTTATTCTTCAGAATATTGATAACTGCATCAACGATTTGGTCATCTTCGAGCGATGCATAATTGAAAATTATATCAAAGTCGTTATTTTCGGCTTTTCTTCCAATAATTTTTTCAATAAAAGAATCTCTTTTGCTATCCATCTCGTTGATGTATTCTGTTGCTTCAGCCTGAGTCAGATCTTTGAGCTGCATCATGCGGTTGATTCTCCATTCGGTAGGCGCCTCCAACCTGATGTTCAATTTGTCGGGAATGTTTTTTAGTATAACTCCTGCAGAGCGGCCTACAATAATTTTTCTTCCGCTGGTGGCTAATTTACAAACAACTCCTTTGAAAATCTGAATTAGTTTCGGGTCGGAAATATCATAAATAGTTTCATCAGAAAAAGCACGTGCAACTTTATGCAGCATATTAATGGCCTCTTCCTTATCGTCGTAATCTCCTGCCACAATTTCACCAATCATATTTTCAACCACATCAGCAAATATGGTTTTGTCTACCCAGTTCCATTCGGCGTCGGTTTTTGTTTCCGACATATAACTGTAACCGGTGAGAATTTTGGAAAGTTTTATCGCAATGCGTTGTGCAGAACAACCTGCCTGTCGGGATATTGTTACTACCGGCCCCGGAAAATCTCCGGTTTCAAGATTATAACAGGTAAACGAGTGAAGATAATTATTCAGATATCTTTCCATATTAATGAATATTATGCATTTACAGTTTAGTTAAGTCGAAGTTACAATCAAATCTTTGTTTATTGAACGTTATGTGTTATAGAATAGCTGTTTTTTTTAATGTTTTTGAACAACTTTCCTTTTCATTTTTCAAAAAGTGTAATTTTAAAAATTCTAAGGAAAACATACTTTTTTTTATTCAAATTGATAAAAATGAAGAACCGGATTAAAACAGCTATTGCATCGTTTGGATTGTCGGGACAAGCTTTTCACGGACCGTTGTTAAAAGTAAACCCCGGGTTTGAAGTCGTTCAGGTTTTGGAACGGAGTAAAAATTTATCAGAAAAGTTATTTCCTGATGCACAGATTGTACGAAGTTTTGACGAAATTCTGAACAGCGATAAAACGGAACTGGTTGTTATTAACACACCCGACCACCTGCATTATGAAATGGCAAAAGCCGCTTTGCAAGCCGGCAAACATGTGGTGGTTGAAAAACCGGTAACTCAGAAAAGTTACGAAGCTGAAGAGCTGATGGAACTTTCGAAAAAGGCAGGTGTGATTTTTACGGTTTACCAAAACAGGCGCTGGGACGGCGATTTTCTTACAGTGCAGAAAATTCTTGAACAGGGTTATCTTGGCAGACTGGTTGAATATGAAGCTCATTTCGACAGGTACAGAACGTATATTGCGCCAAATACATGGAAAGAAGTCGGTGATGAATATACAGGTGTTTTATACAATCTTGGTTCACACATGGTCGATCAGGCGTATGTTTTATTTGGAAAGCCAAAAGCTGTAACCGCTCATTTAAAAATAGTAAGAACCGGTGGCCATGTTTCCGATTATTACGATATCAGGCTCGATTACGATAATCTTTCTGCATTGCTAAAGTGTTCGTACCTTGTTATGAATCAGGGACCAAGATATATTTTGAATGGTGAATACGGAACTTTTTTAAAATGGGGAATTGATCCCCAGGAAGAAATGTTGAGGGCCGGATGTCTTCCTGAAAACAAAGATTGGGGGAAAGAACCGGAAAAATTATGGGGCATTCTTTCTTACGAAAAAGAAGGAATCCATATTGAAAACAAAGTTGAAACCATTGCAGGTAATTATCCACAGTTTTACAACAACGTATACGATGCAGTGCGGAACGGAAACGAATTGTCGGTAAAACCGGAACAAACCATTGATGTCCTAAAAATACTGGAAGCCTGTTTGGAAAGCAACCGGTTGAAAAAAACTGTATTCCTCTAATTTTAAACTTAATTTATAGTTTAGCCTGAAACCAAAAATTGAAAGTTTGAACGGAGGATTGCCTACTACCAGCTCCGGGACCTTGTCCTCCGGCGCCCATGTTGCCGCCCATTCCACCACCACCGGGTCCACCGCCCATTCCGCCACCAGGGCCGCCACCCATTCCACCGCCGCTACGACCTCCCTGTCCACCCGACATTCCTCCCTGAGAAGATCCGCCTGCGGATTGCGGACCTTGTTTGGAGGTAGTGCCGGTTTCAACACCAATCGCTAATATATCTCCAGTGTGCGCGTTTATCTCTTTAAGCGGCATGCGTAAAGTAAGAATCAGCTCAGAAGGATTTCCCGATTCCAGGTTCACTAAAATTCTATCGGCGTAAACATTTCGGTAAAAAACAAAGTCCTTATCTCCTTTTTTCCAGGTAACTTTTTGCAATTCTTTACAGATCATTTCACCAAAATTTGGATTAACACCGCCGCGTCCCTGCATACCTTCTGCATTAAATTGGTTGTTTTCTACCATTTTCATTAAATCTTCAGCTGAAAGTTTTTGGGAAGCAGGCCGTGCTCTTTCTTCTTTGTCGATAATCAGAACATCCTCTTTTTTCTTCTTTCCGTCCTGAGAAAAATAGATTTTTAGCCCGCCACGCATTATTTTCATTAAATCGTCCTGTTTATGAAAACATACCTGTAAATACAGATTGGAATTATCGTGCAAAACACCGAAATGAATGTTTTTTTTCGAATTAAAATTATCAGCAATTTTTAAGGTCGAATTAACCGGTTGTTCCGATTCTGTGCTTTTACTTTCGAATACCGGAAGTTTTGCACACGACGACAAAACAATAACCATAATGGTTATCAATGGAAAAAAGACATCTTTGGCTTTCATGATTTAGATTTTTTCACAATACAGCGCAAAACAAATAATCCCTAAAAGGAATAAGTATTTTTTTACAAAATTTTCAAAAAGATTGAAAATAACTTAAAATCTGAAGTTAATAAAGAAATTGAAGGTGAGTGACTGCGCCCTGACCAGTGTTGTTTCATTGATCCGTTGACTTTCGCGGGTAAAAACACGCGTATAAATATCGAGATAGTTTTCAGTATTGAAAGCATTTAAAATTGAAAGCCCCGGTTTTAAATTTACTTTTTTGAAATTGAAATTATAATTGGCTGAAAAATCAACCCTGAAATAGTCGGGCAAACGGTTGTAAACACGGGTAGTATTGAAATTTTCATCTTTTGTCGACGATTCAATGTAGGGTTTTCCGGTGTTGTAAATGGTAAGTGTAGAAAAGTTCCATTTCCGGTAGTTATAAATATTGGTCCATTTTAATTCGTGGGTTTGGTCGTAAGCAGTGGGGATTTCGGCCCCGTTGTTTATTTCATCAAATTTTTTGGTCGATTTGCTTAGTGAATACGCCAGCCAGCTGGTAAAATTTGAACCTTCGTATTTTAATAAAAAGTCGATTCCCATTGCTTTGCCTGTACCCGAAATAAATTGGCTCAATCCGGGATTGTTTCCTTCGGGTTGACCGGGTGCCTGTCTGTCTTCCGGGTTATCATAAAATAAATATTCCTGCAGTCCGTCAACGGTTTTGTAGTATCCTTCCACATCGAGATAAAGATTGTTTTTTTCGAAACTAAAACCGGCAATAAAATGGTTCGATTTTAATACCGGATTTTCATTACCATCGGCTAAAACCCAAAAGTCGCGGTTATAACCATACGTTTGCTCGCTTGAAGATTTGTTTAAAAACTGATAATATCTTCCGGTTGCCATTTTTAAAGTTAATCCGGCATCGGTTTTATAACTAGCCACCAAACGAGGTTCAAAATAAAATTTTCGCGAATTGCTGTAGTAATTTAACCGCAATCCGGGTTTTACAACAAGTTTGTTGTTCAAATTAATTTTATCCTGTGCAAAAAGAGTATGTAAAAATGCCGAACTTTTAAGGTTACTGTAAATAAAATCGCGGGTTGCATCTTTGTAATAGGTGAACTGATTAAATTTTGTAGATACGCCAAATTCCAAAAGATGGTCAGTATTTAATGAATATTCATTTCTGAAAGTGATAAAATAATCGGTCAGATCGTTGGTTTCGTTGGTAACTTCATTTAGAACGTCCTGCTCTATTACAGTGGGTTGGGTTGTATTTAACGTATCGAATGTCAGGGTGGTGTTGTTCTTATAGTCGTTGTAATACCCGGAATGCCCCAGTAAAACCGTTGAAAAATATTTCGGATTCCATTGTTTGTTCCACGACGCCCCCAAACCGTAATTTCCCCACTTGTTGGTGTCGTTAATATCCATTTCGCCCCAATCGTTGGTATTAAAACTCGAACTGTTCAAATTATCTTTCGAACCGTAAGCAGAAAAGGAAATATTCTCCTGGGGACTGATGGTGTAGTTCAGTTTTGTATTAAAATCGCTAAAATAGAATTCGGGTGTAATTACATTCGCATCGGGTGTTGGAAGCCTTCTGGTTTGACCCAGTTTGTCGTTGAGCAATTCATCAGCCAGCCACGACGAATACATGTCGGAATAAGCACGCCTTCCGGCTGCTACCAGTGTAAGCTTTTTTGAAATGGGTATTTCAGCTGTAAGATTGCCGCTGATCATATTTAAGCCGCCGTAAAATTCCGGTTTTGTTTGGTTCCCTGATTTACCAACAATATCGACAATAGCAGAAATTCTTTCGCCGTAACGCGAATCGAACCCACCGCGATACACCTGTATATTTTTAATAACATTGGGATTTAATGCTGAAAAAACACCAAAAAAATGGTCGAGATTGTACAAAGTAAATCCATCTAAGAGGACAAGGTTTTGGTCAGCCGAACCGCCTCTTACGTTTAACTGCGAAGAATTTTCAAACGAACTGATTCCTGGTAAAAGCTGCAAAGCCCTGAAAACATCAGTTTCGCCATAATTGGGCAAATCGGCAAATTTCGACGGATTAAACGATAAGTGCCCGGCTTCTTCCGTAAAATCTACCATTTCCATTTTTTCCCCCTGCACATTGACAGTGGCAATGTTTTGCGATTTTTTTTCAAGCCCGATGTTAATTAAAGGTATCTTATCGTTGGTGCAAATAATTGTGTCGAGCGTTTGGTAACCCAGATATTTGATTTGAACCGGCGAGTAGGTTGAATCTTTTAAACTCAGGCTGAATGTGCCTTCCACCGATGTTGAAATCGATACATTTTTATCCCATAAATATATGGTTGCATAAGGTAGTTTTTCTCCGGTTTCCTTATCAATAACAATTCCTGAATAGTTGCTTTCGCTGCGCGTTGGCATTTTGTCCGACTGGCCTTTGTTATAAAAAATGAGGTAAGTATTGTGTTTAAATTCAAACAACAGGTCGGTGCCGTCGAGCAGGGCATCCAGAATTTGTTTGGCATCATCGCCGTAAATATTTTTTGAGATAGATTTTTTCTCGAGAAATCCGGAATCGAACGAAACGCGGAAGTCCATTTGTTGGGCAGTTTGGGTTATTGCTTTAGAAAGAGGTGTATTATTGAATTCAAAATGAAATTGCTGGGAATACCCAGCAACTGGTAATAAAAATAACAAAAGTAGAATTACAACAATATAATATGTTTTAATTGGGTTTTTCGAATATTTTGACCTTTCCTTTGTTTTGAATCTCATAGCTCAATCCCATTGGGATGCATATTACATCTAAGGCTTCCTGCAAATTTTTATTTGTGAAAGAAACTGTAATTGTTCGTTCTTTATTGCTTTTAAAATTCACGGAAACATTAAATTGCCTTTCCAATTCGTCAAAAATAGAAACAAGTGGCTTATCTTCAAAATAAAATTCTCCGTGCTGCCACGAAATTGTTTGATTGATGTTATTTTCAGAATTTTTTAACAATCCACTGTCTGTAAGGCGCGCAATTTCTCCCGGTGTAATTATTTGTTCACTGCCGTTTGAAGTTACTTTTACTTTGCCCGAAATGCAACTCACCCAAAATTCATTATTTCGTGAATATACATTCAATTGTGTTCCTAAAATTTCAACATTGCCGTTGGGAGTGTGAATGGTAAATTTGCTTCCTTTTTCAACATCGAAATAAGCTTCGCCTTTTAATGTTAACTCGCGTGCTGCAAGAAATTTTTTGCCCGACCAGGTAATTTTTGAATCGGCATTTAAGATGACATTCGAACCATCGGGTAGCGAAAATTCGGTTGTTTCGGCTAGCTGGGTTGTAACTTTATCTTTTGAGAAAACGGTTGAAACCGTATAAAATCCGATTAAAAATACAAGAACTGCGGCAGCTGCCTGCAAATATTTGCTTAACCGGATTACTTTTACCGGTTCCGATTCATCGATTTTTGCAAGCAGTGCATCGAGTACCTGTTGTTCAGGTTTTCCAGGAGGAAGCAATAACCCCTCGGCCATTTTCATTATTCGTTCCCCTGAATCCATTTTATTGAATTCTGCAGGGTTGATATTGTATTTTTCGGAATCGTTCCTTTGCTGCATGGCACTTTCCCTTTATATTTTATAATCAATTGTTTTTTTCAACTCATCCAGGGCATTTTTCATTCTTTTTTCTATGGCTTTTACACTTAGTCCAAGATTTCCGGCAATCTCGTTGTAGGTGTAACCGTCTATTCTGTTCATTAAAAAAACCACCCTGTTTTTTTCTTTTAACGAACCAATAGCGTTTTGAAGTTTCTGGTTAAACTCTTTGAGCTCCATTTCAAACTCAGGCGATGCCGAATTTTCGTTTGATTTGTATTTACTCGCAAAATCGAATACCACCTGTTGGTGTTCGAAGCGGTTTTTACACAAATTCCCCGCAATGGTATACAACAGCGGTTTAACCGTTTCCTCCCTGATATCATCCCGTTTTTCCCATACTTTCATAAAAGCATCCTGGGTAATATCCTCAGCCATTTCAATGTCGCCTGTTTTGAAATAGACAAAATTCTTCACAGGCTTATACATAGCGTTGAACAATTCTACAAATTTGGTCCTGTCGATACCTGGCATTGAATTAATTTTCTGAAAATCAGTTTCAATTCTTTTATCTGTTTCTATTACAGTTGAACAGATATTTACCCTAATTTACTCAATTCATTTCATTCTACGTTAATAAATTTAAATTGCGGGTAAATCTGTTAACCTGATAAAACTTCAAAAAGTAATTGTGGTTTACGAATTTGCCTCAATGATACTATTTTTTCAGAAACGGATTTTTGTGTTCTTTAATTACCTTTTGTAAAACGGCATTTTTGGCTGCCAGCGAAGCGCTTTTAACCGCTTCGTAAATGTCAATTTCATCCACTTCGCCTGAATTATACGTGTAAAAATCGACGCCTTTGGAGTCGTACCAGTATCCGTAATAATCGTCACTTTCATATATATCTTCGTATTCACCGTAACTTTCTTCAACCTCGCCGAAATCGCTACCAATGGTAATTCCTTTGCTCGTGGCCCCTTCAAACGGATAAACCACCCATATAAAATAAACCGGGTCGTCATCGCTTAATGTTGTGGTTTCTGTAAAAAAATGGCAAATAATTCCTTCGTTGTAAAAATATACGAGGTGGTTGTAATATCCGTAATCTTCAGTGTAATCGTAAATATAATGCAGTGTGTCTAGACTGTACAGTGCTTTAACATCGGCCCACGAGTCGTATAAATCGACGTTTTCAATACCGGTACCTTCAAAAATGGTAATATCGTAATCAGGGTTTACGATGATTGAAACCGAAGCCGTGTCGGTGTTGTCGCTTCCAATAGCCACCAGCGTTACATCAAATGTGCCGGCCTGTGTAAATTCGTGGGAAGGGCTTTCGTCGTACGACTGATTGCCGTCGCCAAAATCCCACTGGTAATAACTGGCATTTTCCGATTCGTTGGTAAAATAAACCGTTGCGCCCCGTTCGATTTCGGTTTCGCTCGCCGAAAAAAGGGCAGTTACAATTTCTTCTTTTTGGCAACCCAAAAGTAAAATTACGGGAAGTATGATAAGAACTCCCATTTTGAGCATGGTTTTCATTGTTTTCAAAATTTTATGAATTAAAGTTTTAATTTGTAGGTAAAGCCAATAATTTTAACTGATTCGTCGTCGGTGAAGTAATCGTTTATCCTGTAATAGGCGCCAATACGGTGGTGCTTATTAATTTTGTATTCCAAACTGGCTTCGTATCTCGATTTGTTAAATTCCTTATCATCCAGGTTTTGGTAAAGTTCGTAAGACAGGTAAGGTTTTAAATCGAGTTTTTTAAGTGAATAGTCAAGCTTGAATTTATACCGTAAATAATTGATTTTTGCATCGTCGTCGCTAAAATCATCGGCATTGGTATACCGCACTCTTAATTGTGTACCTAGTTTTTTCCATTCGTATCCGGTTTTTGCATCGAAAGCAAAACGGCCGTACCACTGCGATTCACCTTTTTTGTTGAAGTTGTTGCCCAACCTGTAATTTCCTCCAAGTGAAAAATACTTGCTGAATTTGTATTCAAGCCCGCTTTCCAGAAAATATTCATTCAGTTCGAAACCTTCATTAAACCTGATTTCTGTAGCAATATCGAGTTCCAGTTTTTTTGTTATATCTTTCGAAACACTCATCTCGAACCATGTACGCTGTGCAAAAGTTACAACAGGTAAAAAGGCGAGAAATGCTATTGCAAAATGCAGCTTTTTCATTTTCTTTTTTTGTTTTCTGATTTTCCGTTCAATTCATTGATGTCGTGAAAGATTTTAATTTTGGCAACGTCGCGCAGGAAATTTATTTCCAGAATTTCGATGCGTTTTACTTTTATTCCGGTGCGCATTTCAATGTCTTTCAGTAATTCTTCCTTTTTTTGCAGGTGGATGTTTTCAATTTTTTCGTAAGTAATATTTAAGGCAACTTCTTGGCGAAGCATCAGTATTTTTTCAAGGACCCACATGGTAGCCACAATGGCAAGATTGGTGAAAATCAACTCGGCATAACTTACTTTTTTGCTCGAAAGCGCATTTACAACCGAAACGGCAATTACTACAAAAAGGTAGGTCATTTCTTTAATTGGAATGGTGTCGGTCCGGTAGCGGATAATCCCAAAAATGGCGAACAAACCAAACGCAACTCCCAGTTCGAGTTTTACACTGTCGAGTAAAAAACAAAGTGTAAAAATTGTGACGCTTATGGCAAAATAGCTGAAATAAAAGTCTTTGCGGCGGCTGTTTTTGGCATAAAGTAAAAATACAATCACAAAAGTTACCAGGATGTTGATTCCAAACCTGAATACCAGTTGCGAAAAATCTTCAGTGTTCATTAGTTTAATATCCAAAAATCTGATTTGGGCTATTAAATTTTGGGCAATGTTAAAATTGTCGTTCATTGTTTTGTTATTAAAAATGTCTGTCTGTTTTTACGATGTTGGAATTTTGCCAATTATTGCAGAGAAAACTGTCGTTCAATTTGTAATAACCGCGATTTAAAAAGATTCTTTTTTAACGATTTTTCGGTTAATGCCCTGCCAATGCAGTATTTACTGAATCCCTGTTCATAAATTCCGTGTTCTTTCAGCGAAGCGGAAAGTTTTGTTTTCATATTCAGCGAACCTTGTTTTAGTTCAATTATGGCTAGTTTTTCCATGGTTTGCCGATTATCGTTTACCGCGCGGAAATTCAGCTCCAGGTCGATGGTGCAGCGTTCTGTGAAATCCTTGTTTATCAGTGTAATCCTATTGAAAGTGTTTTCAATTTTTACTTCCAGGTTTTCGACTTCACAACAGGTGTTTTTTGCAAGAAAATCGATTTCAGGTTTCGAAAGATTGTCAATTATGTCTCCGATTTGAATCCTTTTTTTGTTGGTTTTTCCTTTGTTGTTTTTCTGTTTTATTTCCAGGAAAGCATCTCCTGTGCTGATATATTCTCTTTTCCTGATTTTAATCCGGTTCGATTTCCCGTTATGGTGCCATTGGTAGAAACAATTTTCGGGGGTATCGTAATATTTGGTTTTGTATTTCTGTATCAGCTGCTTTTCAATTTTAAGTACAAAATAATCTTCATGGATATCAGTAAGAATTAATGAAAGTTTTTCCAGGGGAACCCAGTATTTCGAATCGAAACGGTTCAGTAATTTTACTTCATTAATTTCATCTAATGAAATAGTAGTCATGTCCCGAAGGATTGTCAGATTTTTTTGTTCCATGTTTTTTTTGATAAAAATTCTACTCACTGTTCCCTTTAAAAACGAAGTTCTCATTTTTTCCGTGAGTTGTTTAATATACAGTCCGACAGCGGTTTTCCCTACCTTTGAAAAATACAACCTGAAAATATTTTATCTTTTTTTTGTTTTGATAATTTCATTTAACATTTCGTAGGAATTAACTTTTAAAATATTTCCGGAGCCGACAAATTATCGTACAGTAAGTTTTAAATCGTGCATTTTTGCTACATAAATTAAAGTTGTGTAGGAGTCAATTTGTTTATATCCGTAAGCGCCGTAAGCCAATTTAGAAGGAATAATCATTTTGATCATGGTGCCTTTGTTCATGAGTTTTATTCCATCTTCAAACCCTTTTATAAGTTTAACTTCATCAAAAACAAATTTCCATATTCCGCTTTCAGAGTAGTTGTGCGACGAGTCGAATTTTGTTCCGTCGTAAAAAAAGCCGGTGTATTCCAGAAAACAGGTGTCGCCTTTTTGAGGAAAAGGTCCGTCGCCTTCTTCCAGGATAATGTAATAAATCCCCAAATCTGTGGTATTGATGTTGTAGCCTTCCTGTTCAAGCTTCGAAAGAAGCTCAGTGATTTCTTTTTGTTCCTGCTCGGGGGTTCTTTCTTTAAATTCGTCATCCACCAAACAGGAATTGCTTGCAAAAAAAAGATAAACGATTGATAGGCAGAAAATAACTTGTTTGATAAATTTAGCTTTCATTTTGCTACTTCAATCCATTTTTTTTGTCAAAAAAAGCAACCAGATTGCTCCGGTTGCCGTTTTAACCACTTTTTCATATCAGGCTTTCCATTTCCCGATTTTTAGATTATTCTCTAAAATTTTGTTTAATGTTTCTAATTCTTTTCAGGTTTCTAAGTTTCTTAATCGATAACTTATTACCTTCTGTTTTAAGAAAAACAGACGCTTTAAATTTTACCTATGTTTTTCTTCCTCTTTTATACAAGTCACTAATACAAAAACCCTACTTTTTCAAAAAGTAAAACAAAACATTATAATCGTGGGGCTGTTAAAGGATTGTGAAAACGATTTGTTTTTCAAGAAAAATGGATAAAAAACATACAAATGCGCTTATAAATTCGGCTTCGCCGTATTTGTTGCAACATGCACATAATCCGGTAAACTGGCAACCGTGGAGCGATGAAATTAATTTACAGGCCCAACGAGAGAAAAAGTTGATTTTGGTAAGTATTGGTTATGCTGCTTGCCACTGGTGTCATGTTATGGAGCACGAAAGTTTTGAAGACGAAGAGGTTGCAGCGTTAATGAACGGCCGTTTTGTTTGTGTGAAAGTCGATCGGGAAGAACGTCCCGATGTAGATCATTACTACATGACATCGGTGCAACTGATGCAAATGCGCGGTGGCTGGCCGTTGAATGTAATTACATTACCCGACGGACGCCCGATTTGGGGCGGAACTTATTTTTCAAAGGAAGCCTGGATGAAAAATTTAACGGCTGTCTCTGATTATTACCGTAAAGACATTGAAAAAACAGTAGAATATGCGGCAAGTCTCCAAAATGGAATTAAAAAAGTTTTGTTGAAAATTGAAACGAACGAAGTAATTCCTGCCAGTGAAAAACTTCTGGAACGTGGCGTGGCTGTCTGGAAAAATAATTTTGATACACAAAAAGGAGGCCGGTTGGGCCAACCTAAATTTCCGATGCCGGTAAACCTTGAATTTTTGTTGTATTACGGATTTATTCAGAAGGACATAGAAGTACTTGATTTTGTAAGTATTACGCTTGAAAAAATGGCGCGTGGCGGTATTTACGATCAGGTGGGAGGCGGTTTTGCGCGTTACTCGGTGGATGAAGACTGGAAGGTGCCGCATTTCGAAAAAATGTTGTACGACAACGGGCAGATGCTGAGCATTTACGCCAAAGGTTTTCAGCTTTTTAAAAACGAAGAATATAAAACGGTAGTTTATGAAACGGTTGATTTTCTTGAACGTGAACTTCTGGATAAAACAGGCGCTTTTTATTCTTCGCTCGACGCCGACAGCGAAGGCCGCGAGGGCAGGTTTTATGTTTGGAAGGTGGCTGAACTAAAGGATATTTTGAATGACGATTTTGAGCTTTTTGCAGAATATTTCAATGTAAATTCAAGAGGATTCTGGGAACACGGAAATTATATTTTTTTGCGTGAAAATTCGGATGAGGAATTTGCGAAGCTTCATCATTTGGAATTGAATGAACTTCAGGAAAAAATACTCCACTGGAAAAAGCTGTTGCTCGAAAAACGTTCAAAAAGAGTTCGTCCCGGGCTCGACGATAAAACACTTACTTCGTGGAATGCGCTTGTAATTCAAGGGTTGGTTGATGCTTTTCGGGTGTTCAGGGAAAAACGGTTTTTGGAACTGGCTGAGAAAAATGCCGATTTTCTGCTGAATCATGTTTTCGAAAAAAACGGCAAATTGTTTCACACCTGGAAAAACGGGAAAAGTACGGTGAACGGTTTTCTTGAAGATTATTCACTTTTCATCCGCGCACTGATTTCGTTGTTCGAAAATTCAGGAAATAAAAAGTGGCTGGACACTGCAATCACACTGAACGATTTTGTTATAAACAACTTTTACAATAAACAAATGGGGCTTTTTTATTTTGCTGAAGATAAACCGGATAGTATTGTTTTCAACCATTTTCAAACCGAGGACAATGTAATTCCGGCAGCAAATTCAGTAATGGCGCACAATCTGCACGCACTTTACCTGCTTTTGGGAAAACCCGAATACCTCATTTTTGCAAAACGGATGCTTCACAGTGTAACGGCACAATTTCCAACATATCCGAATGCTTTTGCCAACTGGGGAAGTTTAATGCTGAAAATTACACACCCGCATTTTGAAGTTGTGGTTTGTGGCGGGAATGCGCGAAAAATTACAGAAGAAATTCAGTCTGAATTTTTGCCGCAGGTAATTTGGGCTTTCTCTGAAAATGAAAGCGAGTTTCCTGTTTTTAAAGATCGTTTTAAACCCGGAAAAACGCTTGTTTATGTTTGCCGCGGCGGAGTTTGTAATTTGCCGGTGGAAACGGCAAAAGAAGCATTGGGGATTTTACATTCAGAAAAATGAGAAAGTTGATATATTAATTGTGGAAAATGGCGTCGAGGCGACTTTGTTGGCTTTTGCAGGTTGGTACAGAAGAGTAATGCTGCTTCCCGGTATAACGGCCAAATAGTAATACTTCAGCTATTTATTGTTGTTGGTATTTTTTTTGGTTTTTAGAACTGATGATATGGAAGAAGGAAAAACAGGTTTCTAAATGTTTAGAAAACCTGTTTTTCAAATTATTAATCTTTAAATGCGAGTTACGCCAGTTGAATAGTTTTATGTTAATTTTATTATTTTGTTTCTAACGAATAGCCACAAATATTTGCAATCCACGAAATCAAGCCTTCCGGATCATCGTCGGCACAATGTCCGCCATCCCAAAAAAGCCAGGTGTTTACATTTTTCCCCTTATTTTCGAGACTGGTTGCCAGGTTAAGTGCCACTGTTTGCGAAGTATGATTGTCGCTCGTTCCGTTCCTAATCCACCAGTTTTGGGCACAGTCTTTATTTTTCTGTCCGATAACATGGCATTCATTAAGTTAACCAATTTGGCTACTTCGGGTTCAATTTCTGCTTCTGGGTTGCCCGTCGACTGTTGCAAACTAAAACTGGTAAAATGGCGAGCATCGGTTGTTTTATTTCCGAATAAATTTGGTTCGGGTTGTTTCATCTCAAAATCGTCGAAGGCCGGAAGTCCTTTCATTCGTCCAACATGTGAAGTATAATCATCGAAAGAAAATCCCGCGCTTTCCCCCGACCAGTTTGTCCAGGGATTATTTTTAAGATAGTTGTTTCTTTCTTCCTCGGAAAGTGAATTTATAAACTTGTCAAAAGAAGGATACAGATAATAATACAAAAGGTAAGTTTTGTAATTTTCGGCAGTAATTGTCCCAAAATCTGCCTTTCCGGATAAATTCAATGAAGACTGATATTCATCAAAAGCCGATTTTAATCGTTCCGAAAGTTCCTGATTTACCAAACCTGAACGGGTGGTGGTGGTTCCGTAGTTCCATTCATAGGCCATGTCAGCGTGTTCCAAATCGGTAATCGGGCTGTAACAGGCACTGCCAAAAATATTATCTTTTTCATTGGCGGCTCCAATTTCATTTAAATAAGAATAAAATAAACTGCTGTTTCCTGAAGCTCCCAAAAGTGCCGAAAGGGCTCCACCTGCGCTGCACCCAACCGAAACAATATTTTCTTTATTCCCGGGAATCAAATCTTTATTATGTCGCAAATACTTTACGGCAGCTTTTAAATCAACAATTGCAGCAGGCGCTTTTCCATAAAAAGTTCCGTCTTTGGCCTGATTATCGCGGCCGCGGCACCCGGGCGTCACAACTACGAAACCAGCTGCAAGCGCCAAATCTTCCCTACTGCTGATTTGGTTAGCAACTGCATTGTTTGTTTGGCGATTGCCTCCTGCAAATCCGCTCGATATCTGTCCTGCTTTTGGCAAATCTGTATCCGTATTTCGCACCGACATATAACCACCCACTTTTATATTGAAAAATACCGGTGCATTTGTCGCATCCACAATCTTTCCATCTATGTTCACCGGAACACTTATATTCAGACTTTGATAATCTTTATCGACAGGATTTGCAACGTATGGAATGTGTACATATGAATGGTAAATTACTCCTTTAGTACCTGAAGATGTATTTACCGTTTTTGTTTCGGTTGTATAATTATCTTTTGGGAAAAGTATCGGATCGTTCAGTTGAGCATTTAAGTATTCAACTTTTAGCACAAGCAGAATAATGAGAAAAACATAAAATATTGTTTTCATTTTTGTTGTATTAATTCGTTTGTTATTAAATCTTTTCATTATAAAAAGGGATGAGAAAAATAACATGCAATTTTGAATATGCCTACTTTTAGAATTCGCGCAATGTCTTTTGTTAAGATATCAGTCATCTGCATCGAAACAATATTCGTATTCAAAAAAAAACAGATACAAGTAGAATTGCGGTTGTTGATATTATACTTATGCAAAATGACTTTTTTTTAACGATTACCTGGTTTTGCTTTGTTTAAACAGCCAATCCCGAACAGTTTTTAGCTGATAGGCATAATCGAATGAATACATGTGTTCGCCTCCGCCGCCTGTTGAACCGTCGGGAGTAACTGTTGCTTTTGTGAATTGTACAAAATTGATGCTATGGCCCTCATCGATTAGATTTTGTATCATTTTCTCCTGTTCATTTTGGGGAAGTTTTGCTGAAAATTCAGTGTTACCGATTGTTACCCCTTTATTTTGCAACATTTCTCCAAGCTGTTTCATCCCCGCTGATGCTTTGGGATCGCCCGCAGAAACAATGTAAAAGAATTTCATACTGGCAAGTGGCGCCAAAACATTCACATCCCACTGACTACCAACAAACAGTAAAGCAGCAAATAAATCGGGGTGATTGGCGTTAAAATAAAACGAAATCATTCCACCCATGGATTGCCCTGTGGTGTAAATTCGGTTTTTATCAATATTGTATTTTGAAATTACAGCGTTTAACAAACGAAATGCTACATCCACTTCTTTGCTGGTTTCCCATTTGTCGTTCACAGCCCAGTCTGGTCCGGCAAAAGCAGGAACCAAAACAAAACAAGGATTTTCAGTTTGACTTTCATCGGTAGCCCAGATAATTCCACCATATCCTTGTTTTAATGGTGCTACAGCACCTTTCCCAACCGTACTCGCGTCTGCTATAAACTGAACCAGAGGATAGCTTTTATTTTTGTCATAATTTTTTGGAATAAACAAATTATAAATCATAGTTATTCCAGTCGACTCATCTTTAAACTCCATCGTTTGAAAAAGCGGGGCAATCTTTTCCCTTAGTTCAAGTAGGTTTGTATCGTAGCTTTTATCCACTCCTCCATAGGATTTGTCCCATGAACTTTGCTGCCCGTTTACGCAACTGTTTAATGAGAAGCCCAATAAGATGATAATCACCAATCCTAAATAAATTATCTTTTTCATTTATTATTGTGTTTGAAAAATTTCTTTTCTAATGAAAGCGCCCCAGTTGGTTAAGAGGGGCGGTTGCGGACCACGCTCGTCAAGATTTACTGCCAGCCCGAACTGAGTTGCTTTTGTTTCAAGTCCAAGCCTGAACCACTGATAGCTTTTGATATTTCCTTTCGGATCAAAAACATTAAGGAATTTTGCTCTTGCAAATAGTTTTAGTTTCTCGTTGAATGGAACTTTGTATTGAATAATATTCATGATGTCGTACGAGTAATCGCTTTTGATATTTACGCGAGGGGCACACAAAAAGAAAAATTTTGGTCGGGTTACAATGTATTGCAAACCTGCTGTCGGATTAAATCCACCCGGGGTATAGGCGAGCCCACCGGCTACATTAAGATTTTTTATGGTTTCAAAATATAACAGATCCTGAAGTATTATGCTGCTGTACTTTCCATTGTATCCGAATTCAACCGAATTCATATGAAAAAAACCAAGACGTGAATCTTTTGCCAGACTTTTACTAAATGACAATTCAAAAACACCGTATTCGTTCCCAAACATTAATTCATTGGGAACAGGTTGTGCTTTAACAGTAAAACTGTTAAATAAAACAGGTAGAATCAGAAAGAAAGATATGGATTTGTTCATTTTTGTTTCATTACTTGGCCCATTAAAGCTACATATTTGCACTTGTTTTTTTGTTGAAAAATTAAGCGAATTATCTAAAAATCCGGGTGAAGCTGTTAAATCGAAAACTCAAATTGAATGAACTCCACCAATATTGAAAGTTCAAATTTATTTTGGTCTATTCGCTGAACCACTGTTTAAATTCCTGAATTTTGGCTTTACTGATGATAATTTTTTTTTTAACCGGTATATTCAGGTTAACCGAGAGGCGTTGGTTAAACCAAAGATCGATGTCATTTATTGCTTTTCGCGAAATTATAAACTGACGGTTGGCCCTGAAAAAAAGACCGGGATCAACCATTTCCGACACTTCGTCAAGTGTTTTATCAATTATAAACGATTTATTTTCAATTGCTACAGCTTTTACAACTCCCCTATCGATAAAGAAATACAAAATATCGTCTGTTTTTAATGGGATTAGTTTGTCGCCTTTCAACGGAATCAGAAAGCTGGTTTTGTATACATTTTGTTTTCTGAAATAACAGACAACGTTTTTTATTTCGTCGCTCAGGTTTGTTGGTTGTGTAGTTAGTTTCTTATGTTTTTCCAGCGATTTCAAAACGGCATTAAAATCAATAGGTTTTAATAAATAATCGATGCTATTTACTTTAAATGCCTTTAATGCATATTCGTCGTAGGCTGTGGTAAAAATTACCGGGCAATTAATTTCGCGTTTTTCAAAAAATTCAAAAGCCGAGCCGTCGGCAAGGTGAATATCAAGAAATAAAATATCGGGTTCCCTGTTTTGACCAAACCATTCCAAAACTTCGTAAACACTTTCCAAAACAGCGAGTATTTCAATGTTTCCTGCTTTATTCAGTATTTTACTTAAATTGTCAGCAGCCAGTCTTTCATCTTCAACAATAAGTGCTTTCATTTTTACTCAGGTTTTAACAAGGGGAGTTCAACGCAGAATTCCAGCTCCGTTTTTGAAATGGAAATATCTTTTCCGGATAAAAATTTGTATTGCCGCGATAGGTTGCTCAGCCCGGTGCCGTTACTTTGTTCAGGCGTACTTCGTTCCTGCATGTTATTTGTTACTTTCAGCGAAGAGTTGTTTGTTGTTTCAATTCGAACAGTTAACGGTTTTCGTTTGCTGATTTCGTTGTGTTTTATCGCATTTTCAATTAATGTTTGGACAGCCAGTGCAGGCAACCTGTAATATTCAAATTCAGAAGCTGTTTTTTGAATAACATGAAGATTATTTTCGAACCTGATTTTTACGAGAAAAAGATACGAGTTATTAACAAAAAGCTCATCTTTCAGACTTTGGGTTTTGCTTTCGTTGTTTTGCAAGGTGTATCGCATAACCAGCGAAAGATGATTGATGTAATCTTCAGCTTTCTCCGGATTCTGACTTATTAATTCTTTTAACGAGGTAAGCGAATAAAAAAAAATGCGGACTTACCTGTTTTTTCAATGTTTCGTACTGGCTAATAAGGTTTTCGTTTTTCAGCTTTTCATTTTCAATTTTAATGGCTTGCCGGTCGTTTATTGCTTTAATAAAAAAAACACTAACAATTACAATGGCTGAAATTAGTATGTCCCTGAAGAAATAGAGAAACATAAAATTTTGCGGGTTCCCGTTTGCTGTCAGGTTTTTTTTGAGTGAAAAAAGCAAGTCGCTTAATATTATTATTGTGGCAATAGTTATTATTACAGCAAAGGCAATTCTTTTAAAGTCTGTTTTTTGTTGACTTTCGAACGGTTTTATAACGAAGTAATTGATGATAAATGAAAAAAATGCCACCATTGAACTAACAAAAATATCGGAAAAAGTTTCGAGTATATTGTGTGGTTTATAGCCAAAATCAGGAATTCTTTCATTCAAATTGAAAATGTTTGCAAATTTCTCAAAATGAATAAGTACTCCCAGCGAAACTGAAATAATGAATACAATTCCCAGGTATTTCCCAATATTTTTTTGTTTCATTCTGCAAAAATAGGTTACCTCAAAATAAGATTTAATATAAACTTTTAAAACAGATAAATTATGAGGTGAAGGCCCTAATGAGGCTTTTAAGTTTATAACACAGTTGTTGTAATTATAATAAATACCCTTTTTTTCAATTCAAAATTTTTTTTCGTTAAAAACCCAGGTGAAAAAATTGTTTTAGTAGTATTTCTGAACGAAGTAGTTGTAGATGTTAATTTTACCCGAAACCTTGTCGGTAATTTAATTTTTCCACCTGTTTTTTTGAACGGGCTTTTTTTATTAATTGCCTCGTTTTGATCTTTTTATTCATTAATTCAAAAATGAAAAGCAGATTTTATGGCCCTTTTTATTTTCACTTTTTAAGTATTGACACGAATTGATTTCTAATGTAAATTTGTCCAGGTTCTTTTTAGAACCGAAGGATCATTGAATCGGGCATCCCGGGCACAGAAGCGGGATGTCTTTTTTTTGTATGTTTTTTATTGTTCTCTTTTATGAATATTCTTAGGCAACCGTTGTTTCTTTTGATTTGAACACTTACTTTTATGCCCGATACTTTCAGTCGTTCATTCTTCCTTGTTAACGGAACAATAAACTTTACTTCATTTTTTGTATTATTGTTTTTTTATTCACTGAAAAATGAATTTTAAAAGTATTTTCAACCGAATTAATTAATAAACTAAAAAAACCTAGAGGTATGGAAAAAACTTCGAATAATTTAAATCGTAGAAAATTTTTAGGTCTTTCAGCATTAGGGTTAACTGGTTTAACAGTATTACCGAGCTGGACCATCGATGGGATGAAAATTGCTCCCAGTGACCGTGTAGTAATGGGATTTATTGGCCTTGGCCAGCAGGGTATGAACGACTTTCTGAGTTTTTCATCTGTTCCCGGTGTTCAGGTTGTAGCTTGTGCCGATGTAGATTCCATGAAAACAGAACGTTTTAAAAGACGTGTAAATGCATGGCAGGAATCAAAAGGTGTTGCTCAACGTTGCGACAAGTACGAACGTTATGAAGACATTCTTAACCGTAGTGATATTGATGCAGTTGAAGTTTGTACACCTGACCACTGGCACGCACTGATGACTGTTCACGCTTGCCAGGCAGGAAAAGATGTTTATGTTCAAAAACCACTTTCTTTTACTATTACCGAAGCTCAGAGAATTGTTCGCGTAGCAGGCGATACCAAACGTATTGTTCAGGTTGGTAGTCAGCAAAGATCAAGCGCTGAATTCCAGAAAGCAATTGCTCTGGTTCAGTCTGGCGCCATTGGGCATATCGATAAAGTGTATGCAAAAGTTGGTGATCCACCAAAACCACTGGATTTGCCGGAAGAATCAATTCCTGCAAATTTGAACTTCAATTTGTGGTTAGGGCCGTTGAACGATCCTAAAATTCATTATCATCCGGATTTGTGTCCACCAATTTCACTTGATCCTGAAGAAAGAGAAAAATTGTGGGGTGCATGGCGCTGGTACCGTGAAACAGGTAACGGTTATACTGCCGACTGGGGCGCTCACATGTTTGACATTGCTCAGGCTGCTATTGGTATGGACGGTTCTGGTCCGGCTGAAATTATTCCTAAAGGATACAATGGTGCTGAATACCTGACTTACAAATATCTGAACGGTGTTGTTATGACAGAACAACCTTACCTGGATGATATGCCGGGTGCACAGGGTATTAAATTTATTGGCGATAAAGGTTGGATTGAAGTAGCCCGCGGTTACCTTGCCTGCTCCGATGCTTCATTAATTCCTGAAGAACTTCGCGGAAACAGACCAAGAAATCTTACACCTGAAGAACGCAAAAAAATGTTTGAACAAATGCAGAAAGCTCAGGCCAAAGGTGGTGGTAGCTTCGAAATCAGTGCTCCTCATATGGAAAACTTTATCGACTGCGTACGTTCGCGCCAAAAACCAATTGCTTCGGTTGAAGTTGGTGCAAGCACTGCAATTACCTGCTGTTTGGGGAACATGGCAACTGAACTTGGTCGTTCTGTAAAATGGAATCCGGCAACCCAAAGCTTTGGAGAAGACAAAGAAGCTTGGAACCACCGTTTGTATAATTACAAATACAGAGGTTCCTATAAACTATAAACTGACCAATAAAATAATGGAAAAAAGAGAATTTTTGAAAAAAATGGGGCTACTCACTGCAGGTGGAGTAGTTGGAGGATCTTTAGCTCCGGCTGCTGCATCATCAATGGTAAGCAGTGGTTTTGCACCAAAGAAAATTGTAGGATTGCAGTTATATTCACTCGGAAAGGAATTAACTGAAGATGTTCCTAATGGCTTGAAAAAAGTTGCACAGATTGGCTATAGCAGAGCCGAAGCAGCAAGTTACCAAGGCCGAAAAATGTATGGTTACGATTTGGGTGAATTCAAAAAAGTAGCAGAAGATGCCGGTTTGAAAGTTACCGGTTCGCACTTGAACCCACCGGTTCGTAAATATACAAATGACAACAAAAACGAAGTTATCGACTTTTGGAAAACAGCTGTTGAAGATCATGTTAAACTTGGAGTAAATACAATGGTTCAACCCGGTATGCCACAAGTTGAAACTCATGACGATGTTGCTATCATTTGCGAAATTTTCAATAAAGCAGGTGAACTTGCAAAATCGGCAGGAATCAGATGGGGATACCATAACCACAACATGGAGTTTGGCCGCGTTGTTAAGGAAGAAGACAAAGGAAAACAACAAAACCCATGGATGCCGGTTGGCGACGTAATTTATGATTTATTTCTGAATGGTACCGATCCGAAACTCGTATTCTTTGAAATGGATGTTTACTGGACGGTAATGGGACAAAACGATCCGCTCGAATATTTTGAAAAATATGCAGGCAGGTTCCCTGTTCTTCATATTAAAGACCGTTCTGTTTTAGGCCAATCGGGAATGATGAACTTTGAAAATATATTCAAAAAAGCTTATGCAAACGGCTTGGACGAATATTTTGTTGAACTGGAAGGAATCCGTAACGGAATGACTCAGTTTGAAGGTGTTAAAGGTTGTTTCGATTATTTGAACAACGCACCTTTTGTAAAGTAAGATTTTAATAATCTGAGATATAAAAAATCAGGTATCGAAAGGTACCTGATTTTTTTTTGACGAAAATTCGATTCTTACAATTTATTCATCAACTGAATGTCTTTCGAAAACAACGTGGCTGTTTCTATTAATGCCAAATGGGAGTAGGCCTGCGGAAAATTCCCCAGCAAACGTTTGGTTTTAAAATCAATATCTTCACTAAAAAGGCCAAGGTGGTTGCTAAAGGTAAGCAATCTTTGAAACGTTTTTTCAGCTTCTTCCTTTTCGCCGATTTTAAACAAAGCCTGAATCATCCAGAAAGTACAAATGGTAAACGACGATGAGGGCAACCCAAAATCATCGCGGTTTTTATACCGGTACATAAGTCCGTCTTCAGATAAAACCTGCTGCGTAGCCTTTACTGTACTAATATATCTTGGATCGGAAGCTTCAATAAAACCGTAAGTTTCCATTAATAAAGTAGAGGCATCCAAATCGTCGCTTCCGTAAGCCTGTGTAAAAGACTGTATTTTTTCATTCCATGCATTTTTGTGAATATCGTCGCTAATAACATCCCTTAGACTCGACCAGTTTTTTATATATTCGTCTCTTTTGATCAGCCGGGCTACTTTTATACCGCGGTCGACAGCCACCCAGCAAAGCAATTTCGAAAATGTAAAATGACGCTGTTCTGTTCTAATCTCCCAGATTCCCCGGTCGGGTTTTTTCCAGTTTCTTCTTACATTTTTGATAATACTCCGGGTGATGGTCCATAATTCTTCGCTGTTTTGCAGCGAAACATCGAACAATTTGAACTGTTGGTAAATCACATCCATCAAAATTCCATAAATATCGTGCTGTTTTTGTTTATAAGCAGCATTTCCGATTCGAACAGGTGTGCTATTTTCGTAACCCGAAAGATGGGACAGGATTCGTTCCTTCAGGTTCTTTTCTTTGTTGATTCCGTACATTATCTGAATTTTTTCATCCTTGTCGGGTACAACATCGATAATAAAATTCATAAAACGTTCCGCAATTTTTCCATGGCCAATTTGAGTCATTATTTTTATAACCATCGAAGCATCGCGCAACCAACAAAAACGGTAATCCCAGTTCCTGACCTCGCCCAAAGTCTCTGGAAGCGAAGTGGTAGCAGCAGCCAGTACTGCTCCCGATTTATCGAAACTTAATAGTTTTAAAACCAGGGCGCTTCTTAAAACTTCGTCATTGTATTTGCTGAATTTGTGTGTTTCTTCCGCCCAGTTCAACCAGTAAACTTTTGTGCGCTGTAGTTTTAAATAGGCCCGTTCAAGGGTTTGCGGGAGCAGTTTCTGGTTGTAACTTACCAAAAAATACAAATCACTGGTTAATTCAATTTCCTGCTTTTTTACGATTTTCTTTTTGTCGATATTGGTGTACAAGTACAACGAATCGTACGAGCCCTGAACAGTTTTACTTTTAATGTATTCTTTATGAATACTGGTTTCAGTGCGTTTTTCGCCATATTCCAACTGAGGGTTGTAAATAATTTTAAATTTAGGGAGGCCTTTTTTTAGTTTAAAATAACGAATGAAATCGGGTGGGGAGTAAATGGAATCGTGGCCGTTTTGAACACGATACCGTGGCATAAAATCAATAATTTCGAAGGTGTCATCCCCGTTTGAAAAACTGGTTACAAGCAGGTTTGTTTTGGGTAAATAATGTTGCGTTATTGTATAATTCTCGTCAACTTCAACTTTAAAACTCCCCCCTTTTTCCTTGTCGAGGAGCGAAGCAAAAACCGATGGAGAGTCAAACTGTGGCAAACAAAGCCATTCAGCAGCCCCGTCTTTCGAAATTAGTGCAGCGCTTTTTCCGTTTCCAATAACTCCGTAATCTAAATTTTTCATTATTAAATACCTTGTAATTTTGACTTCCGACTTATTTTCTGTATACTACCTTTCAAACAAATATAGAAAAACTATGAAGCGATTTCTAATAATTTCAAACAGATTGCCATTTCAAATAGCCTTAAACGGCGAGGATTTACAAGTAACTCCAAGTGTTGGCGGGCTTGCTACAGGAATGCAGTCGGTTAGTAAATCCTTTAAAAGCAGTTGGATAGGATGGTCAGGGGTTGATACTTCAAAACTTTCAGAAAAGTTAAAAAATCAGGTAAATGAGGCGCTAATAAAAGAAGATTGTATCGATGTAAATTTAACCGAAAAAGAGGTTGAACTTTATTACGAGGGCTTCAGCAATAAAACAATCTGGCCGTTATTTCACTATTTTAACCAGTTTGTTGAATACGAAGAAGAACAGTGGCAGGCATACAAACATGTTAACCAAAAATTTGCCGATGTAATTGCCGAAAATATGGATGGCGTGGATAAAATCTGGATTCACGATTACCATTTATTGCTGCTTCCGCAAATGATCAAAGAGCGTTTTCCGGAAGTTACCATTGGTTTTTTTCTGCATATCCCGTTTCCATCGTACGAATTGTTTAGGATTTTGCCCTGGAGGACAGAAATAATAAACGGAATGCTTGGCGCCGATTTGCTCGGGTTTCATACTTTCGATTACGAAAGGCATTTTATGAGTTCGGTACGCAGGCTGCTCGGGTACGATATTCATTTGAACGAAATTAGCTTGCCCCGCCGCATAGTTAAAGTCGACAATTTTCCAATGGGAATCGATTACGACAGATTTCATGACGCAGCGCTTGAATCGCAGAAGAAGTCGGTTCGCGATAAATCTGAGGTACGCAAAGAATTGGAACGTTATTATTTGTTGTACCCCGACACAAAATTTATTTTGTCTATCGACCGGCTCGACTACAGCAAGGGGTTGATAAAAAGACTGGAGGCATTTGAATACTTTCTTGAACAATACCCACAGTACCGCGACAAAGTTACATTGGTTTTACTCGCCGTCCCTTCGCGGGTTGGCGTCGATCAATACCAGCAAATGAAAAGCGAAGTCGATGAGATTGTTGGAAGAATCAACGGCGAATATTCATCCATTAACAGAATGCCTGTCTGGTATTTTTACCGCTCTTTACCGTTTCAGAATTTGGTAGATTTATATAATTATTGTGAAATCGCTTTGCTGACGCCCATCAGGGACGGAATGAACCTGGTTGCCAAAGAATTTATAGCTTCGAAAACAGATGGCCGCGGGGTACTAATTTTGAGTGAAATGGCCGGTGCAGCAAAAGAGATGAGCGAGGCGTTGATAATTAACCCGAACGATAAAGCACAGATTGCAGCAGCAATTCAAACTGCCATTGAAATGCCGTTGGAAGAACAAATTGAGCGAAATTCCATACTTCAGAAGCGACTAAAAAGATATAATGTTGAAAAATGGGCCAACGATTTTTTAATTAGCCTCGATAAAGTTAAATCGGAAGAACAAAATTACCTGGCAAAAAAATTAACAAAAGCATCGCGACGAAACCTGGTAAAAGATGTTTGCAGTTATAATTCACGGATATTTTTTCTCGATTACGATGGAACTTTAACCGGTTTTAAAGATAATCCGAGCCATGCAAAACCCGATGAAGAGTTGTATCAGATTCTTGATAAATTGGCTGAAAATCCTAAGAACAAAGTGGTTTTAATCAGCGGAAGGGATAGGCATACTTTTGATGAATGGTTTGGGCATAAAGTGTATACTCTTGTTGTAGAACATGGTGTTTGGGTACGTTCAGAAAAAGATAAATGGGAAATGATTGAACCGCTCAGCGATTCATGGAAAGAAAATATAAGGCCGTCTTTGGAATTTTATGTCGACAGGACTCCAGGTTCATTTATTGAAGAAAAAAATTTCAGCCTTGTTTGGCATTACCGGAAATCGGATCCGGAACTGGGTGTTAACCGCGCTATTGAACTTAAGGATGAACTTACAAGTTTGGTTGCTAATTTGAACCTTGAAATTCTGGAAGGAAATAAAGTAATTGAAATTAAAAACAGGGGGGTAAACAAAGGCCGTGCTGCGTTAAAATTGCTTCATTCAGCTCCGGCAGAGAAGATTGTAGCCATTGGCGATGACTGGACCGACGAATTCCTTTTTTCCGAAATTCCTGATGATGCAGTAACCATAAAAGTTGGCCTGGCTAAAACTGTAGCTAAATATAAAGTTGAAAACTATATTGAAGTTAGAGAATTGTTAAAAAACTTTGCCTGTGAAGAATAACGGCCTAAAATGCTAAAAATTAACAGTACGTTGATATAATCGGACAACTCGGAAAAAATGTTTTATTTCGCACTAAAATTTTGAATGGATTGGAAATGGAAAAGAATTTGAGTTTTGAGGCTGTTATTTTCGATATGGACGGCGTTATTACCAAAACAGCGCTCACCCATGCATCGGCATGGAAATTAATGTTTGATGAATACCTTCGGAAAAGAGAAAAAGAACACGGTGAAAAATTTGTGGAATTTACCCATGCCGCCGACTATTTACCTTATGTTGATGGAAAACCACGGTACAAAGGGGTTCAGTCGTTTCTCGAATCGCGGGGAATACAAATTCCGTTTGGCGATCCTTCTGATGCTCCAGGCGCTGAAACCTGCTGTGGGTTGGGAAACCGAAAAAATGAAGCTTTTAATGAAGTGATTGTCAAAGAAGGTGTGCAGGTTTATCCGTCCACTGTTCAATTGATTCAGGAATTAAAAGAGGCCGGAGTAAAACTGGGAGTCGCTTCATCAAGTAAAAACTGCCAGCAAGTGCTTGAAGCAGTTAATCTGCTTTCCCTTTTCGATGTGCGTGTCGATGGTGTAGTTTCTGCTGAATTGGGGCTGCACGGAAAACCTGAACCTGATATTTTTACAACAGCCTGCGACATTGTTGGTGCAATGTATAAGAATTCAATTGTTGTTGAAGACGCTGTTTCCGGAGTTCAGGCCGGGGTAAACGGAAAATTTGGGTTAACTCTTGGTATTGCCCGTGAAAACAACGAAAAGGAACTGACTGAAGCCGGCGCTCAGTTTGTGGTAAAAGATTTAGAAGAAATTAACGGCACTTCAGGCTTAAACGAATTGTTTCTGAAAGCCAAGGAATTATAGGAAAGAGAAATTGTCAGAAATTTCAATTAAACTATTTATTTGGTAAATAGTCAAATGCTCGTTGTTATTGTTGATTATGCCTAATAAAATCAGTTTTTCAGCGATAAAAGAATGGTTGGCATCGACAGAAATGTTTGCCAGGCCATCCAAAAAACTGCCCGGGAAATGGGAATTGTTCGAATATTATTTCGAGCCGGAGAAAGAACTTGTTCATGTAGAGCAAATCCGGATGGATTCACAAAAACTTTTCTGGCAAATCGATTTTGCTGAAAATGATTCCTTTTTTCATAAAACAAATGTAACCGTTCCATTAATTTCAAAAATTGACAACGGGAAATGGAGTATTGCTAAAAATTTTGTTACAATTATCAATCCTGACAATTTCAGAAATAATGTGGAATTTCAGTTTGCTGTTGAAAAGGATGTTTTAAAGCTGCTGAAAAAAGATGGTCTTGGGAAAATTGAATTTTTTGGTTTTTTCAGAAGACCAAAAACATAAATGAATTACTCGTAATAGCATAAAAAACCTCGTGAATTTATAATTCACGAGGTTTTCTTTTTATTCAAATTGATTTAGTAAAACATCATCATGCGCCGCCCATTTCCAAATCTTGGATTTACAACGTTATTAAATATCGAACCAAATGTATATGAAATTCCTATTCCACCATTGATTCTGTAAGCAGTGGCTAGCTCCGATAGTTGAAGTAGAATATCAGCTTCCGAAAGATCGCCGGCTGCCAAAGATAACTGGTCGTTTATTTTTGCAACACCGCCAAATAAACTAAACGACAGTCCTTTAAGAATTCTTATGTTGACATTTCCGTTTAATTCAAGCCTGTTTTTTGTAAAGTCGTTTAAGTAATTCGAGCCTTCAAGTGAAATGTTTATTGATCCCCATTTTTCCTGAACTTCATAAGCAATCTGCAACTGATGTTTTGGAAGGTTTTCTTTGATTTTTCCATAAATGGTCGTGTCGTTGTATTGATTCAGTGATGCTCCGATTCCATATAAAAAACGAAGTTGATGGTGCGTTGATTCGGAATACGGGAAAAGATTGTATTCTATCGAGGGGAAAAGGTTAGCCTGAAATTTATAATTGTTAAACGTCGACTTCTGGATTTCACTTTTTTCACCCAAAGACCAGTGTTCGCTTAAACTTTTTACAATCAGGTTTTCAAAACGAATTTGAATTTTATCAGCCGTATACGTTTCTCCGTCGTAATCGTATTTGGTACGCGTAAACCGATGGCTGAAATCAAATTCATATTTCCAGTCAGGAGTTACTTTATTTGCATTAAATGAGTTAAAGAAGGTATATTCCTTTAGCGTTTCCTGCCATTCAAACCTGGGACGGGTTTCAATCTCAAATACCCAGTTTTTCCATTTATCGCTAACTTGCTCTTCCTTTTGTAATCCAGTATGGGAAATTTTTACTTCCTTGTAAATAGGGGTTCGTGCAACATAACGCATTAATCCCATTTTTATCATATTGGTTCTGCCTTGTCTTTGGTGTTCCATGGTATCGTCGGGCCGGGATGTATATACTAAAGTATCTGTTAGTCCTGAAAAATCTTCCTGTCCCGTAAAAAAATAGGTATATTCTCTACCGCCACTTCCTGTATTTTGTCGGGTTTCCCTTAAATAAAGCTGTGCTTCTTTTACGTCGCGTACATAATTTACATACGGAATTTCCCGTCTGATAAAATTCATGTCACACATTTCGCAATCGATAAAAATTTTTACTGCATTCTCACGAAGACTGTCATTTTGAGTTGTTTCCTGTGCTTTGGATGAAATAAACAGAAGAATAATTGGAATGAATAATAGACTTGGTTTTTTCATATAAAAATAGATTTGGTTAATCAGTTAAAGCAGTTTAGACTTGGTTCTGTAAATAAGGTTTAAGTGAAATAAATAATTTTAATTTCAGTTTAGTTTCAGTTTATTTTTTAATAGTTGTAGCTTGTAAAGATTGAAATGTTTTTTCAAATATTCTATTAGGAACTGAACATATTTAGATGCTTTCGATTGTTTTTTGAATAGAGTCGGGCAAGAAACAATTCCAAATGAATAAATAGCGAGCTATAAAAAAGGGCGCAATTTGCGCCCTTTTCTGAAAATGGAATCAATCTATTTTTTTTCCTTCTTTTCTTCTTTTTTAACTTCTGCAGCACAACTTTTTCCAGCTGCAGCACAACTTTTCATTTGAGCAGCCGAGCATCCTGTAGCAGGAGTCGCCGTAGATGTTTCGTTTGCAGGTGTAACCGCTTCAGCAGTGCCGGCACAACAGGGTTCACTAACTTTTGTTTCAACAGTTGCTTCTGTTTTCTTTTTGTCTTTTTTCTTGTCTTCAAGCAAAGGAGCTGAAATTTCATCGGTAGTTGCAACAACAGTACATTTTGAATTTTCAACTTTTTTTGCTGATGAAGCCTGTGATACAGAAATTCCGTAACCGGCAACAAGAAGGAAAATAAGCAATAATTTTTTCATAATACTTTGAGTTTAAAGATTTGACAATGATTTAATTTTACGAATGTTTAAAATCTGTAATTTTTTGATTTATAACTGTTTGCAATATAGTTAATTTCCTGATTTCATCAACAGCAGGCATAAAAAAAGACCGTTCAGTATTGAACAGTCTTCATTTGAATTCTAACAAATCAAAGATTATTTTGTGCCTTCGCCTTCTTTTTTATCTCCGCAACCGCTTTTTGCTTTTTCAGCGCATCCGGCCGATTTTGCAGTTGCGCAACCTTCTGATTTGGCTGTCCCACATCCTTCCGATTTTGCTTCGGTTTTTGCAGTTCCGCATCCTTCGCTTTTAGCTGCTTTTTCTTCAGTTGCTTTTGTTTTTTCACCTTCCGGTGCTTTTTTTGTATCGTCAACTACAACAATCTGGTTGTCATCAGAAGATACAATTACCTTTGCACTTGCAGTTGAAACTGATACTCCGTAAGCAACAACCAAAGCCAATACTAACAATACTTTTTTCATGGTTTTCATTTTTTTGAGTTATACAAAATATAAATTTATCCCTAATTGTAATTTAGACTCAATATTAATAACTATTGAGATTAATTCCAAATAAATTAACAGATATTTTTATCTTTTATGTGATTTGTTGTACTTTTTTGGAGAAAAGGAAGATTTAAAACAGCAAACTTGTTAGAATAAAATTGCCGGGTTGTGTGGTAACTACTTTAAAGTCAGATTTGTATTAGTCGATTGTGGAATTGGCTGAAGCGAGCGAAGATATTCATTCAATTTCACAAAAAAGAAAAACAGCTAATCTTCTTTTTCGGTAACAGTAATGTGAAAACAACGTTCGTTTCTTTCGGTAACAACCACGCAGCGTCCTTCTTTGCGCAGTTCACCAATGGCTTCCGATAACAGTTTAGAAGCTTCACCGTCGCTTACTTCGGCTTCGTACCATAAAAAAGTGCGTTTTATTACACTTGAATATGGTATATCGAAAGTAGTTCCGTATAAATGCGAAGTGTTGGACGAGGCATTTCCATTACTTCGGCTTAGTTTTTTCTGATTCTCCTGCGTTCGCAACAACGAACTGATTTGAAAATAGTAATCCGGTTTGCCTTTTTCATCCAGTTTTTCACGGAATTTCTTTCCTAAATCATTCAGGAATTTCTTGGCTGCCGGTGTTAAATAGGCGTGTGAGTGTGTTAAATTACAAACACGGTAGTACCGGTTGTCCGAAATTTTTACGAGTTTATCGTCAGCCAGCAAATCTCTGATTCCTTCTTCAAAATCCTTGTTGGTTTTAAACGGCTTCACTCCGTTGGCTTTTGCATGTTTTAAATGAACCGGGTTTAAATCTTTGTACCAATCAACGCGAACTGTACCAATTGCCACAGGGTGCATCAAATTATTTATTTTTTTTCTGATAGGGAAATAGGCGATAAGCGCCGCCAGTAAAATGGAAATAAAAATTAATCCCTTGGTTTTTACACTCCTTTTTAGTTTCCGTTTTTTGCGTTTGGGAGTGGTTTTATATTGTTTTTTTTGAACGTTCATTGTTCTTTTTTTGCATCAATTTCCTTTGCAAGTATAAGGATCAATCGATATTGAATGTTTGATGCACTTCTGAAAGTTATAAACAAAGATTTGTTAGCGTACCGAAAATAAAAACTGCCGGGTTAGTAAAAATCCGGCAGTTTTTTAAAATATTATTTTATGGCAACTAGCTGTTGTTGGCAAGAACAGCAATTATTGCTATTACAATTAATCCTGCAATGATAGCCAGTGTAATTTTAATCCAGCTGTAAGGACGTTCGCCCTGAACCTCGCCGGTGCGGCCGTTCACCAGAAACTGGTAAAGTTTACTTTTGAATCTGTAAGCACTTACATACACCGGCAACAGCAAATGTTTGAAGGTAATTTTGTCGTATTTTGTGTTGAGCGTGATTATCCGCTGTTCGTCGCCGCCAATATCGCGCCTCACCAGTTGTCGAATGGTCGTATCTGCAATTCCTTTGGCAATATCGAAACCTTCTTTTAATTCAACCTGGTAGCGTTCGGTAATATAACCGCTGAGGTACTTTTTATCAAACGGAACCAGGTTTTGTAAATCCCAGGGTTCGAGTTTGTACATGTATTTCTGCGGAAGTGATTTTGTAGCAACCGTTAAAATATCGTCGAAAAAATGACTGACAGTGCCGCTGGCCGGATACCAGCGTGTGTGCTGTACCTGGCGTGTTTTGGTTACCGATTTGCCGTTTTCGGTAGTGGTGTAGGATTCAGTGGTGTAATAATGCTCACCGCGCTGGCCGGTGTAAATCGAAAATGTGTCGGTGTCAAAAGTCCAGTACGGAATGTAAATCCCTTTGAACGTATCAATATTCAAAACCGCTTTTTTCAAATCGTTGGGTGCAAACCACAGTTTTTTCACCCACTTTCCGAATTGAGTTTTGGCTGCATTTTTATCGATCTTGAACGGAAGCAGCGATTTTGGCTGAATTACACTTTCTTCGAATGCCGAATTAACAATGAGCGGTGTTGCACAGTACGGACAATTCGCCGAAGTGATGTTTGGTTCAACTGTGGAAGAAGCTCCGCAAGCCGTACATTTTATAAACCGCACGGTTATCAAATCCGCTTTCGATTCGTTGGCAAGGTATTCTTCGTAATCGAGCTCCTCAATTTCTACATCAATCTGCGGAATTTCGTTAGTTGTTCCGCAATATTCACATTTTAGAAACTGAGTTCCCGGCGAATATTTCAGATCGGCGCCACAATTGGTACACGCGAAGGTTCCGATTTCAATATGAATATCTTCTGTCTGTTCCATTTTTATTGCGGAATTGGTGGAGGAACACTTCCCAGAATACTTTGGATTTCGTTAACTGTTCCCGCTGCCTGCCAGTTGCCCATTCCCTCGCGCCAAACCAAAGTGTCTTTGTTTAACTGGTTTTGCAGGATCATTTGTTTAAGCGTGTTTAAATCAAAAGGTCCGGCCTGCTGACCGTTTTGTACCACAAAAAATGTAAGAGCCGGAGGAATTGGCGGCGGTGTTGCCTGCGGCTGGTTTTGGGTGGTTTGCTGTCCGCCCGAAAATGCCTGTCCCATTTGGTTGGCCATGGCAAAACCCATTCCCATTCCCATACCGGCGCCTGCTGTTCCACTTTGGTTTTCAGCGGCTTTTTCAAGCGCTTTGGCGGCTTTGATTTTGGCCAGTTTGTCAAGGTCGATGGCATTTAACCGGCTCAATTCGAAGATTTCTTTTTTGATTTCTTCCGGCATCGAAACATTTTCGATGAGGAATTTGGTGACTTCAATACCGTATTTTTCAAACTCGGGTGCAATTACCGAATGTACAAATTCCGAAATTTCATTCACATTCGACGCATAATTTTCAACGGGTAAATTGGCTTCCCCAACAGCATCAGTAAAACGGGTAACTATCATCGAACGGAGTTGTTCCGCTATTTTTTCGGTGGTAAAATGGCCGTCGGTACCTACAATTTCGCGGATAAAAACCGGTGCATCTTTTACCCGGATAACGTACGTACCAAATGCCCTTATTTCGAGCATCCCAAACCGGGTGTCCGACAAAGTAATCGGATTTTTTGTGCCCCATTTCTGGTCGGTAATATTTCGCGTACTCACAAAATAAACTTCAGCTTTAAACGGACTGTTAAAACCATATTTCCAGCCTTTTAATGTGGAAAGAATCGGCAGGTTTTGCGTTGAAAGCGTGTACATTCCCGGCTTAAAAACGTCGGCAAGCTGACCTTCGTTGATAAAAACAGCAGCCTGGCCTTCGCGAACCGTGAGTTTGGCGCCCATTTTTATTTCGTTTTGGTACCGCTCGAAACGGTAAACCAGTGTATTGTTCGAATCGTCGAGCCATTCAATGATGTCGATAAATTCGTTACGTAATTTATTGAAAATTCCCATTATTGTGTTTTTTATGTTCGATTTAAAGATTGAATTGTTTTGATGGTGTTAAAAATAAAAAAAGTAACCGTAACAAATGTTATTTTTTTATTCCTTTTCATTTTCCCGATCTTCTGTGTTTTATGTTGTTCGTTTTTTTGAACTGTAAATCAAATGAAAGCAAAATGTTTTAAAAGATTTCAATTACAAACCAATGCTTAATTTGTAAATAAAAGGTCGCTGATTTTCTTGGTATTAATGTTTTAAATGTCTATTTTTAGTTTTCTATAAATCAAACTAAACCATTAACTGTAAAATGAAACATACCCGGTAACACAATTTGTATTTTTTGTAAGACAACAACAAGGTTGTTTGTCCAGTCCCCCGAACATAAAAACTGCCCCATGTTCTCACTCCCGGTAACCGTTTGTTACCCTGAATACGAAGAAAGCACACTGGAATTTATTTCAGGTGCGAATGTTTTTTATAACCATCAATGTGTAACCTAATAATTATGAACCTCAAAAAAACAAGATTAATTTTAATCGTAATGATTTTTCTTATCCCTGTTGTTTCAATGGCCCAAACGGCAGAAGCAACATGGAATTACCCGGTGCATCCCGGAACTGATGAATGGAAACAGCTCAATACATTCACTGAAAGGTTTAATGCCCTTAATGTTCCGGATGATATTTTAACAGAAATGACAACCGAAAATCTGGTAAAAACCTGTCTTAAATATCCCTGGTGGATTTTAATTACCAGCCGCGATGATAATCAAGATGGATATGATTTTTTAAAATCCGTATTCAATGGGTTTCGGGAGTTAGAAAAAAGAAAAGACGCAGGAATAGAATTATTAAAGGTATATGAGAAAATGATGCCTGAGGATATTTACCAATATAAAACTCTGGTAAAACAAGGTATGCTATGTTTTGAATTTACTTATATCGAAATGTTATTATCTCAATCAAGTATTTTAAGAAATATAGAAAATGAAAATTTAGTCTCTATTGTACAAAGGGCATCATATGTTTATAAAGCAAAATCAGAAGCATTCGACAAATATTCCTACTATGGAATTGCAACCAGTTGTCTGATTCTGATCAGAGCGCTTGAAATAAGGAAATATGATGAATATAAGTTACTGTCAGATAACTTACCTGAATTAATAATCTTTAACAAAAGAGGAAACTCTACCAATAAGGAATTACTTGACCGTATTCATTTTGAAGCTAACAATCTATTAAATAAATAATCTCATGAAAATTAATATATTGTTTTTATTTTTCATTGTCTTGATAATTGCATGCAATAACGGGACACCCGGAATTGATCCGGAGCCCGAGCCTGAACCTGAATTAGACTCTTGCGAATTATATGCAACAGGTATTTACAATGATACTTTACCCGGCAAGGTCCCTCAAAAATTTTGGCCTTGTATGAACACAGAAGATTTGGTAGAAGCAGGTTCTTATAATTTTCCCGCCTTATATATGTTAATGGGTGGATGTTGTGGACTGCAGAGTGGCTACGACCTGTGCCGAAATAAATATTCGTGGTTTGAGGATCTCGAAAACAGGGAAGATGCATTGCCGTACCTGATTGCCAAGTATGCATCGATAGATACGGTTAATTATAATATGGATTTATTGCCTATTGAATGGGGTGGTTATACCTTTTATACCTACAATCTCGAAGTGTTTCTTGCCCAGGAAGCTTATTTAAATAATGCAACGAATGAACAGCGCATAACATTATTGAATGAACTTACTCAGAAACAGGAAATACGAGGGAATGAAAAAGGAGCATTTGGAATTGAAGGGCCAACTTTTGCAATGGCACGTGTGATGTATTTTGGTAATTACGAACCACTGATTGATAGTATGAATCAGAATTATTTTATCAAAGCTCTGGTTGACCACGGAAGTCTCAATAAAGACTCTGTTACCAGAATTGAAATACAAAGGACAATATTTACTTTAACAAGCAATTACATTGATAACATTAAAAAGTGATGAATAATGAAATTTAATATTATTTTATTGACAGTTCTAATGATTTTTTGCTTTATTAAATCGCAAGGGCAGATTTATACCCCAACAGGTGTTTCAGTTGGTGTTGAAATTGAGGAGGAATTTTCAGATCCGCAAATTGCAGCTGGAGATTCTATTTGGCAGGACTCAATAATAAATGCAGGATGGTCTGCAGATATAATAAGTTCTTGTTCTGCAAAATATAATTGTCATGGGTATGCATGGCATATGTCTGATGGGGGGGATACTACTATTATTAGATATGAACCTGAAGTTGTAAAATATTTTAATGGAACAAATTCTACTTATAAAAAAGTAAATGGTACAGGTAAATATCGAAAAATATATTATAATGGAGCTCAACATTCAGCAATAGTTGATCCTGATTATACTAATTGGGTTATATCAAAGTGGGGGAGTGGACCATTGGTTCGACATTTACCTGATGACTGTCCATTCAATGACCAATACGAATATATATTAGAATATTATGAACTGATTATCGATAGTTTGCCCAGTAGTGTAGCCAAAGGATGTGCAACAGATGTTTCTACCCTGGACATAAATAATGCTACCTATAGCTGGGCAGGTATTGATAGTTATGTATGTGCATCAGGGAATACTTATACAGGTGAAATAACCGGATTAAATACAACACCGGGAGTAGCCAAAGGTAAGGTTAAAGTAGAAATAACCAGTCCCTATTCGAATACTACAGTAAAAGGTATAAAGGAGTTTACCGTAACATCACAGCCATCGGCGCCTTATGTTTCAGGACCTACTTTGGTATGTTCAAGCGGGGCAGCTTTTACCCTGAATAATGTACCCGCAGGCAATACAATTACCTGGACTTCCAGTTCAAACCTAAGTACTTCTGATGCACACGCCAATCCATGCACTTTTGTTTCTACCGGAAATGGGAGCGGGTGGGTAAAAGCCGATGTGTCGACAGGTTGTACCCAAAATATGTTTACTGTGAATCAGCTTGATGTATGGAGTGGAGTTCCTGTTTTTTCCTATATTTCCGGACCTTTAACCACGCCCAATAATCAATGGGCTACTTATTATGTTGAACCATACAATGCCAACATGGATTTGCAAAACAATGATTACACATGGACATTGAATCCGTTAAATGGAAACGCTTTGTATAATTACGGACGGTCGTTGGATATTGCTTTTTATAACTCAGGTTATTATCAACTTGTAGTCAGGGCTGAGAATACTTGTGGAACAGGTGATTACACTGGCACTTCTTTATATGTTTATGATTCGCGAAGTTTGTCAGTTTCTCCAAATCCTGGTAGTGGAGAGGTTACGCTTTCCATTGAATCATCTGATGAGAAGGAACTTCTTGCCTTAAAAGAATGGAATCTGGAGATTTACAGCAGCGATCAAAGTTTGAAGGAGAAAAAAGATAAAATTACCGGTAAAGAATACAAAATTAATACTTCCGACTGGGAAGAAGGAATTTACTACGTAAAGGTGTTACTGGATGATGAGATTTTAACTGGAAAGTTAGTTGTAAAAAAATAAGTTTTATAAATTTTTTTTGATTTTGGTTAGCCCTTCAAGGTATTTAAAACTTGAAGGGCTAATATTTTTAACAGGTTTTTGTATATTCATAAATTAGCTTCCTCGAAAAATTAAAATCAGAAAAATGTTTTGTTGTTTTTAAAATGTACTATTTCACTTCCGAAATTTTTACAGCCCAGGCTAAACCGCACGGTAAACTGCTTCTTATTTTCTGCGGAACAAAAATTTTAATCCCATCGGTTGTGTTTTCCCATTTCAGGTTGGTGTTTGTTCCCAGTAAATTCAGTTTTGCATTTGGCGCGGCAAGAATCCCTTTTACTTCAAAAGAAGCCGGAATCCCGCTACCGTTTTCCTGTTCGAGGTAAATGGCGTAAACTTCTTTGGTGTTTTTTTTCTGAGTGAGGCAAACATTGCCTGTTTTAAAAGGCGCAATGGCGCGTGTTGAATAAATGGCTTCGCCGTTTACATCGATCCATTTTCCCATTTCATCGAGCAATTTGTAGGCATCTTCCGGCCAGGTTCCATCGGGGGTCGGACCAATGTTGTACAGTAAATTACCGCCTTTGGCAACAATATCGACCAGCATGTGAATGGCTTGTTTGGGCGACATAAATTTTGCGTCGGGAACCCAGGCCCAACCGCCGCCGGCAATAATACACGATTCCCAGGGGTAGGGCAGTTGTGTTTCTGGAACTTTGTTTTCGGGGGTAAGGTAGTTTTGGTTCGGGCCTCGCACCGCACGATCCACCACAATAATCCCGGGTTGTTTTTCACGGGCTTTGGCTGCCAGTTCATCCATGCGAATATCCTGGTTTACTTCACGTGTTTTTGGGAAACGGGCGCCCGGATTTTCAGCAACAGAAGTATAATAATTCTTTAGTTCTTCGTCTGATTTTTTTGAAACCCAGCCGCCGTCGAGCCACAAAATGTCGATTCTTCCGTAGTCCGACAACAATTCCATAATCTGGTTTTGAGTAAACTGAACAAACTTTTCCCATTTTTCAGGATGTTCAGCCGGATCGTAATTTACATTTCGGTCGAGTGGCGGAAATTTAGGATCCCAGTAAAATTCGCTGTGCCAGTCGGGTTTCGAAAAATAAGCGCCGGCCCACAACCCTTCAGCACGAAAAGCATCGAAAACTTCTTTGGCAACATTTGCTTTCTGATTTATACTAAAAGGACATTCCGGGCTTGTGACTTTATAGTTGGTGTATTTAGAGTCGAACATACAAAAACCGTCGTGGTGTTTGGTTGTAAAAACCACGTATTTCATTCCTGCATTTTTTGCTGCCGCCGCCCATTTTTCAGGTTGAAAATTTACCGGATTGAAGGTGAGTTTCAGGTTTTCGTATTCTTTTTTATAAGTGAAATAATCGTCCGGGTTGGAGCCTTTTGTGCGTTCGCACCAGCCGTAATCTTCTGGGCAAATCGACCACGATTCTACAATTCCCCACTGACTGTAAGCGCCCCAGTGCATTAAAAGGCCGAATTTCATATCCTGCCACTCATCCAGTTTTTGTAATACTTTTTCGTCGGTGGGCCAAACATATTCTTCCGACGTTTCGTGTGCAAATTGCGCTTTCAAATAGAAAGTAAAAAAGAGGGGTAAAATAAAAATCAGTTTCTTCATTGTATTGTAATTTTTAAATTTTCATTGCAAACTGCGACTGTAAACTGTGACTTTCACCTCAACTCCCCCACAATCCGGCGGCCATGAAATTCTTTTGCTCCGGTGAGTTGCTGAATTTCACTGATGTTGGAATCCAGTACTTTCCCGGCAACCAGAATTGTAATTTTTCCATTAGTTACCTCCATCATTTTCAGGAGGATGTCTTTTCCTTCTTTTGCCGTTGGTTTTCCTCCCGACGTGAGAATTCGGGTAATTCCATTGATTTTTGATAAAACTTCAGCACCTTTCACCGGATTTTCCAAAACATCGATGGCTTTGTGAAAAGTAACCGGGAGCGGTTGTGCATATTCAGCCAGAATTGCCGTATTTTTTTCATCGATTTGGTTTTCAGAAGTAAGCAATCCAAAAACTACTCCGGCAGCACCTGCATTTTTTGCCGCATCTATTTCCGATTTCATCTTTAAAATTTCCTCTTCAGAATAAACAAAACCGCCTGCCCGCGGGCGAATCATTACCATTACCGGAATATTCAAAATGGAACAGGTTTTTTGCATCAGTTCAACCGACGGCGTTAATCCGTCGCTGGCTAAATCGGCACAAAGTTCTATGCGGTTGGCGCCTCGTTTTTCAGCTAAAATGGCTTCTTCCAACGTTTCAACACAAGCTTCTTTTATCATTTCAACACAATTGAGAAGCTAAAGATAAATGAAATATAAAAAATACAGGCATCCCGGACGCTTCGGAATGCCTGTTGACTGATTTTGATTGGTTATTATTTTACAACTAAAACCTGTGCCTGGACGAGGTTTTTGTTTCTTATTTTAACAATATAATTTCCACGGTTCAGCGATTGTGTGGAAAGTGTAGTTGTTTGTGAGAGAATGGCTTTGCGAAGTACTTCTTTACCGTTCATGTCGAAAATCCGGATTTCGGCATTTTCAGGATTTTCGATTTTTAATGTTACAAAATTGGTAGTTGGGTTGGGGTACATCTGTATTAAATTTTGGTTAGCTGAAATTTGATCGGCAGAAACCGGGGTGTTGTACGAATAAAAAGTTTTTTGGCTGAGGATTACCGAATAATCCACCGGCGATTCTTCAAAATAGAATTCAACAACAGGTTTTTCATTGTCAATATAAACCGTTGAATCTTTGGCCGATAAAACCCAGTCGGGGTCCTGCCAGCTATAATCATTAATTACGGTTTCGAAACCGGCGGCATTAAATTCATATGTTGTTTTTAACATTGGTTCCCAGTCGAACAAAACCAAATTATAATTGAAACTAATTTCTGATTCCAGCTGACCGTTGTTGTCGTATTGGTAAGTAATTTTTTCGTAGAGCATTTCTATGCCGGTACCCGGAATTTCAAGAGATTCAATACTGTAATCCAGTTTTCCGCCGGAATAGAAATAGTCTGTTTTTGTTGTTTCGAACCACTGTTCGCTCTCTTCGTCGTAAACACTGGTGACCTCGCCGGTTAAATTTCCCGAATTGTCGTGCTGGTATTCGGTTTTCATAAAACTCATCCAGGCGCCGGTTAGTGAATCTATGATGTAATTTACATCGCGGACATTGACTTCATCCTGGTATTCGTACACAAATTTCGATTGCAATTCATAGGTTCCGGCAATCGTGTCGTAACTGTACATTATTAGCGAGTCAATCTCGTAATCGTTTCTGTAATACAGCTTCGACTTAATTTCTTCGATCCATTTTATACCATCCCAAATGCTTGTAAGCGTAGTTGCCGTGTTGCTTTCATATTCGGTTGTTGAAACCAACAAAGGAATCGAGTCGGCGTTTAAATCGATACTTAAATCGAGTTCTTCGCCAAAATGGTCGAGGTTGTACTGAAAAACTTCAATTTTTGTGGGTTTGAAAATCTCTGTTGATGCAGCGGTAGCATTTTTTTTCAGCGTTTTCCGGTTGGTTTTTACATCGGTTGCAGAAACCGAAAAGTTCCACACCAAAAAACTCATTGTAAAAGTGAAAAGTAAAAATTTCTTCATAGTTGCTCGTTTGAGTTTAAAAATTAATTTGATTCTAACTTTTTATTTTTGGATTTTTCTGGAAAAACATTGTTACAAAGGTTTTATGATTTAGCAGTGTAAAATTATAGAAACAGAAAAAGTACGAAACAGGTACTTTGAATTCGTCAAAAAATATTTTGAATTTGTTATACTAATTTACTGAATAAAAACCGAATTATGCGTTTGGATTTAGACATAAATATTTGGCTTTTCTTTTTTGCATATACGAGATACTGCCACTAATATATAAAATGCTATCTTATGGGAAACAGAAATGATATGAATATTATCAAATTTATTGAATCCTTTCCTGACGAAGAAAGTTGCAGGGAGCATTTTAAAGGAGTACGTGAGAAGCAAGGTGTTATTTGCAAAAGATGTGGGTGTACCAAACATTATTGGTTGAAAGCCAAATGGCAGTGGCAGTGTTCAGAATGCCGTTTCAGAACTGGTTTACGAAGCGGTACAATGATGGAAAATTACAAGCTTCCAATCCGCAAATGGTACCTTGGCATGGCATTTATGAGTTTTAGTAAGAAAGGTATCTCTGCGACAGAGTTGCAACGACAGCTGGGGCACAGCAGATATGAAACAATTTGGGTTATGATGCACAAGATACGCGAAGCTATGGGCAAGCGTGACAACATGTATGGATTGACCGGGATGGTGGAATTTGACGAGGCCTATTTTGAAACCGAAACCAGTGAGAAAGACAAGCAAGACTTGAAGCGAGGGAAAGGTAGTCAGCGCCAAATGAACGTTGCCGTTGCAGCAGAATCAACTCCACTGGAAGACCTTGAATCAGGGAAAAAAGGGAAACATTGCAGGTATTTTAAAATGAAAGTCCTTGATGGGCACACTTCAGATAAAGTCAATGAGTTTGTTGAGCAAAATATTGCTGAGGAAAGTATCGTTTTTAGCGATAAAAGTGTAAGCTACATTAATATTGCTGACTTTGTTGAAGTTCACATTACAGAGAAATCAACAAATGAGACAACCAAAACAACTTTACAATGGGTACACATAGCAATAAGCAATGCGAAACGTACTCTTTTGGGAATATATCATAAAATTAAAGGCAAATATTTACAGCTTTACCTTGACGAATTCTGTTATAAGCTGAATCGAAGATATTTTGGCGATAGGCTTTTCGACAGGCTAACCATTGCAGTGGCTTCGAATTACTGGCATGATAACGGATAAGCAATTTATTTTTGTGATTTTGTGTTTCCCGGCTAATAAATGGCCTCTAATTCATTAAAAAATGAATGTTGTTAAATAAAACTTACTAAAGGATAATCCATTCTTTTTGGGTTATCTTAAAGCTGCGTTTTCGGATTCAGATGTCTGGTTTTTTATGCGCAGATGTTCATGTGATTATACAAATTTCCGGCTTTCATTTTAGTTGTTTTTCAAACCTAAACACGAGTTGTTTCTTTTTCAAAATAAAAATGTCCTACTTTTGCATGCAAGGAACATTCTTAAAATGAAATACAACCTGGTTACGATACTTGGCCCGACGGCTACCGGAAAAACAACGCTGGCAGCTCACCTTGCTGCAAAAATAAACGGAGAAGTTATTTCGGCCGATTCCAGACAGGTGTATCGCGGTATGGATTTGGGTACCGGAAAAGATTACGCTGATTATTTTGTAAGCGGAATTGAGGTTCCGTCGCATTTGGTCGATATTGAAGATGCCGGGATTCATTACAATGTTTATCGTTTTCAAACCGATTTTGTCAGGGTTTTTAGTGAAATTCACTCGCGTGGAAAATTTCCGGTTTTGTGCGGTGGCAGCGGGTTGTATCTCGAAGCCGTTTTAAAAGACTATAAATTGATTCAGGTTCCGCCAAACCGTGAATTGCGGACCGAACTGGAAGGAAAATCGTTGGAAGAGCTGACTGAGATTCTGCAAAAATTAAAACCCGACCTGCACAATTCAACCGATGTGGAAACCGACCGGCGTGCAGTGCGCGCTATCGAAATTGAAATGTATTACCGCGAACATCCCGAACTTGAAACTTCGATGCCTGAAATAAAAAGCCTGAATATCGGAATAAACTTCGACCGCGAAATACGCCGCCAAAGAATTAGCCAGCGGTTAAAAGAACGCCTCGACGAAGGAATGCTCGATGAAGTTCAGAAATTGCTTGATTCGGGTTTAACCCCTGAACAGTTGATTTATTACGGTTTGGAATACAAATACCTGACTTTGCACCTCACTGGCGAACTTTCGTACGATGAAATGTACAACCAACTCGAAATTGCCATCCATCAGTTTGCCAAACGCCAGATGACTTGGTTCCGTGGAATGGAAAAACGGGGCACAAAAATCCAATGGATCGACGGTAATTTACCGCTGGATGAAAAGCTTGAACTGATTCAGAAAATGGTATAAACCGTCCTTTTTATTTTCTGAAAACAGACTTCCTTTTTACCATTTACATCGATTTTATTTCAGTACTGTTTCTTTAACCGAAAAGTTGGAGTAACTTAAACCTGCGATAACATAAATTTAAATTCGGCGGAATAGGTAAGGTTTTTTGCAGTAAAAAAAGAAAATGTATTTATTTCGCGCCGCTAAAATGGATGGTTTATGGAAAATTCAAGGTTAGATGCCAGTAGGGAATTGAGTAAAATCCTGTTGGAAGTGGGTGCTTTGCTCATGTCGTCGGGGGCCAATTCATCCCGAATTCGAATTACAATTATGCGCATTGCCGATGCTTACGATTTTAATACCGAATTACTGATAACCCACCGAGCATTGATGCTGACTGTTTACGACGAAGAGTACGATTATTTTCAAAGCAGTTTAAAACGCACTTCGCCGCATGGGGCCAATTTCAGAATAGTTAGCGGAATCAGCCGAATGAGTTGGCGAATTGTGGATGAAAACTGGAATTTTGAACAGATTTGGGATGAAATAAACCGGTTAAAGTCGTTGCCACATTACCCCCGGCTTTTAATTCTTTCAACAGTTGCGCTGGCGGGCGCTTCGTTTTGCCGGTTGTTTGGTGGCGGCCCTGTTGAAATGCTTATTGCATTTGTAGCCACTTTTGCCGGTTTATTTGTAAGGCAGGAGGCTACAAAAAAGAATTTTAACGGCTACTTGTGTATTTTCTTTGCTTCGTTTGTATCGTGCCTGGTTTCGGGTGTTTTTGTGAAATTTAACATCGGAACTCATGCTGAACATGCTTTTGCAACCTCGGTTTTGTACCTGATTCCCGGAATTCCGCTTATTAACTCTTTGTCGGATTTGCTCGACGGCAATATTATGAATGGCATTGTTCGCCTTACCAACGGGTTGATTATTGCTTTTGCAATTGCATTTGGAATGTTGTGTTCAATTTTAATCTACAATATTTGATATGAATATTAATGTTTTCATCGAAAATTTTATTTGGCTTGGCCTGGCATCGGTGGGTTTTGCCATTTTATTTAATGTCCCGGTTCGTACTCTTTGGGTAATTTTTTTACTCGGCGCTTTTGGCGGAACATTAAAATTAGTGACGATGGAATTGGGGGGCGGAATTATTCTTGGGTCGTTTTATGGTTCGGTATCGATTGGTTTTTTAAGCATTTATGCTGCCCATTCGCGGCATTCACCGCCGTTTGTTTTTGCAATCCCTTCCGTAATTCCAATGGTTCCGGGAGCTTTGGCTTACCGAACTATGCTTGGGATTATTCATCTTACAGGCGATGTGGATCAAACAGAATTTGTTCAGCTTCTTCACGAAACTTCAAGCAACGGTATTAAGGCATTTTTTGTTTTGATGGTTTTGTCGCTAGGGGTTTCGGCACCCATGCTTTTGACCAGACGTGAATCGGCAAAACAAATAAAAGTTCCGCTTAAAAAATTCTCTGAAGAGTAGGAAAAATTTGTAGTTGAATAAACCAAAATACGAACTGAAATTTATTTTCTGTTTCTCCAAACCAGCCGTGCCCGGATTAAATCAATTCCGTCGCTTTCGCGCACCACACTGCAAATATGATTGTTTGTATCGATAATTTCTTTTTTTATCGCCAGTTTATCCGCGGGCATGCCCTCTTTCATAAAATTGATTTCAAACTCGGCCAGTTCATTTTTTTCGTGAAATTCAAAAGTATAACTGTCGATAATCCGCTCCAGGTAACGACCGCTGTTAAAATGCTGGTTTATATCAATTTCATTAAAAAGAACCGGCATGAAATTCAACAATTCTTCCGACTTTGGCGCTTGTACTTTTCCCGGATTTTCGCCAAATACACTTTCTTCATATTTGGGGAAATTGTCAAATTCGGTAAGTCGTACAATCCGTTTCGATTTTAAATCGAGAACAAGCCAGGCACTGGTAGCCTGAATAATATTGTTTCCTGCTTTATCCACAAAGTTATAATCGCGGTAACCAAAAAATCCATCAGTTCCGCGCGACCATGTTTCCAGCGTGAAATCCTCACCCCAGTCGGGCCGACGGCCAATTTTTACCAGCAATTTCGAAAGCACCCAAAATTGTTGTTCCTCTTTTAAATTGTCGTATCCAAAACCTAAAATAGCAGCGTGTTCCCACGCAATGTCCTGCATCTGGTAAAACATAAACGATGTGGAAAGTTTTCCAAAACGGTTGATGAAATACGACTTTGTAGAAAGTTCTTTTTTGTGTTTCATAATCATTCGTTACGAAAATTTGAAATAGAAGATGAAATTTTTATTTCGTGCTTCAAACTTCAAACTTCCGGCTTTAATAAACTTTTCTGCAAATTTATTGTTCGGTTTTGAAATACAATTGGAAATAACCAATTTTGCAAAAAAAATAACACGCCATGGGTGGAATCATTATTAAAAATAAAGAACAGATCGACGGAATCCGGAAAAGCAGTCAACTTGCGGCACACACGTTGGATTTTGCAGAGCAGTTTGTGCAGCCGGGAGTTTCCACCGAATGGATAGATTCGAAGATTGAGGAATTTATTATAAGCCATGGTGCAATTCCTGCGCCGAAAGGTTACAACGGTTTCCCAAAATCGTCGTGCATTTCGCTGAACGAAGTGGTGTGTCACGGAATTCCTTCAGCAAAAACAATTCTAAAAGAAGGCGATATTCTGAATATTGATGTAACCACCATTTTGAACGGATATTACGGCGATACTTCGCGGATGTTTACAGTTGGAGGTGTTTCCAAAGAAGCAGGGAATTTGATTGAGGTTACAAAACATTGTCTCGATTTGGGTATTCAACAGGTAAAACCCGGAAATTATTTTGGAAACATTGGTTTTGTAATTACCCGGTACGCGCGTGCCAAAGGTTTTAGTGTGGTTTACGAATTTTGCGGACACGGAGTGGGAGTTGACTTTCATGAAGCGCCCCAGGTTGATCATACTTCACGAAGAAATACCGGGCCTAAAATGAAACCCGGAATGATTTTCACCATTGAACCGATGATTAACCAGGGAAAACCTGCCACCGATGTCGACAGAAAAGACGGGTGGACGGCAAGAACGGTCGACCATAAATTATCGGCTCAGTTTGAACACACCATTCTGGTCACTGAAACCGGTTTTGAAGTTTTAACCGATGTTCATAACGAATACGCTGTTTCATAAAAAAGCCGGCTTTTGCCGGCTGGTAGTTGTTTTCGAAAAATTTGCTGTTTATTTCCAGTTGCTGTTTCCTAACATCCAGGCTTCCATCTCAAGTGGTGCTTCCTTTTCGGGTTCGATGTTAACCTGTAGTAATGTTGCATTTGTTTCATTTGCCCCGAAGTTGTCATCCACCATCCAGTTTTCAAGGGTAAGCGGACTTTCGGTTTCTTCTTCCAAAACCAGGTTGTTCATGTGAAAATGTGAGTCGTTTGTAATCCATTGTTCCATTTCCATCGGGACTTCAGATTCAAGTTTTATTTCAAGCATTTCATTACCAAAAAATGTGGCATTGGTCATCCAGTTTTCAAGTTCAAGCGGTGTTTCTGTTTCTTCGGCTATCGTTGCCAGCATTCCGGTACCTGTTGCTGAATTTGATGAGAACGTTTCTGCTTTTGTGTTTACCATCACCATTGCAATTTCGTTTAAACTGTTGTTTTCAATTACGCTTCTCCAAAAAGCCTGGGCATTTACCGTTAAACTGATTAAAACCAGACTTACTACTATTGCCAGTGATTTTAAAATTGTTTTCTGAACATTGTTTTTTGTTTTCATGACTTAATCCTCCTGCTTCTTTTTTGTTTTCTTTTCTAATCCTGTTTTCCTGTTTTCAACTTTAAGACGTTTTGTTTTTTATCTCGTTACACTTTCTATAGAACTTTTTTAAGAAATATACTTTATTAAACCATGTTATTTGTTATACAAATATATGAATAAAAAATAATACCATGCAATACATAGTACTAAAATATTTTTAAATAATAAATTAATTGAATTATATTATTGAATTTCAGATATTTGTTGAATGTTAAATTTTAATTCCAAAATTATATTTTATAGTAACCAGGGTTGGGTTGGCCTTTTTTGAACATGTTTTTTGGGAAATCTGGTTCATGAAATTTTTATTTTATTGGTTTATTTTGAATAGAGACTGTGAAAAAACAGGGTAGTAGCTAAAATCATTAACTTTTTTAGATTCAGTTGTGCATTCTGGTTTCAGGAATAAAAAGGATAATATTCTATCTTTGCAGCCAGAAAAAGTTGAAATAATATGCCGTTAATTATTGAAGAGAAAGATCTGGAAAAATTCATTATGGTTGGCGACCGTGTTTTGGTGAAGCCTAAAAATCCGACAAGTAAAACAAAAACCGGTTTGTATTTGCCGCCAACAGTTCAGGAAAGTGAAAAAGTACATAGCGGTTATATTGTGAAAGTTGGTCCGGGTTACCCGATTCCTGCAATGGCTGAAGAAGACGAACTTTGGAAGGGAAAAAAGGAGGATATAAAATATGTGCCCTTGCAGTCACACATTGGCGACCTGGCAGTTTATCTGAACAAAAGTGGTTATGAAATAGAATTCAACAACGAGAAATACATCATTTTACCGCATTCGGCTATTTTAATGATTATCAGGGATGAAAATCTTTTTGAATAACAATATTTTGATGGTAAAAAAGCCGTTTCACTTTAAAATGAAACGGCTTTTTTTATAATTACAATTTATATTATTTGCAGTCTTTGCAGGCGTTATAAATTCCTTCGAACATTTCTTTTACATCGGATGCTGCTACTGCAGAATATGCAATGCGAATTAAATTACCCAAAGCAATGGTACCAATGCTGTATTTCTCAATCAGTACTTTTCTAACTTTTTCTGCTTCCAGGCCAGCTGCCAGTTTTACACACATAAAATAGCCTGAATTATAAGGAATTGCTTCAAAATATTCCATATATTTTTCGTTGGTCAAAGCTTCTTTAACTGCTTCGTACCTTTTTTTCATGATGTTGAATTTGGCCACTTTCTGCTCGTTGTATTCAGGGCTGCTAAAAGCGGTAAGCAACAGCGACTGCGAAATGTTGGCAGCATTAGAAATATTTCCGCGAACGGCTCCGGCAGTTTTCGATTCAAGTGCTCCGTACAAGGCCGCATCGCCACCTTTAATTCCGTAGGTCATAAATCCAACGCGGAAACCCCAAACATAATCTTCTTTGGTTGCTCCATCAATTTTTACAGCAAGTACATTTTCGTGCAACTGGCACAAAGCGCTGAAAATACTTTCTTCGGCGATGCCTTCTTCAAAAACAAGCCCGAAATAAGCATCGTCGGAGAAAATCACAATCTTGCTCCCTTTTTCGGCTGTATTTTTAATAATTTCAACAATAGCATTGTATTCAGCAAAAGTTGGTGTGTACCCCGACGGATTGTTCGGGAAATTCAGAATAAGAATTTTTTTACCTACACCGCCTTCGTTTAATTTGTTTTCGAAAGCTTCCAAATCGAACGCACCGTTTTTAAACAGGTTGAATTTTACAAGATTGGCGCCGTACATGTGGTTGAGCGTAAGGTTGTAATTTCCCCAGAACAGATCGGGAACAATTACTTCGTCGCCTTCGTCGCAAAACATATAACCAGCCATGCTGATTCCGTGAGTCAGTGCATTGGTAACAACGGGTAAACTAAGTTCAACACCGGCCAGCGACGGATTCTTTTCGTAAATCATGCTTTTCCATTTTGCCCTGATATCGGGGCGGCCATAACTTGGTGCATACGGAAAAACCAATGAAGGATCGAGATTAATTTTAGATGCAATGGCTTCCAGTCGCATGGGTGTACCATCATCTTCGATGGCTGCTCCAATTGTAGCATTGATTTTTGTCCCTTTTGCTTCAGCAGTTTGTCCAAGAATGCCTTTCTTAGGGAAGAAAATGTTTTTCCCTCTTTCCGAGAGAAGATCCCAAACGGTTGTGCTTTTTTCCCTGATAATTACATTAAGTTCCTCAGCCTGTGGATTCATGTTTTGCCTGTATTTTAATTTATTTTCAGGGTGCAAGATAGAAAATCGGTGATAGATTTTCATTCTTTTGTTAGCAAATTGCCCCTTTTCTTCATAAAATGCTAATAATAATCTGGTTTGAACATGAAATTGATATTTATCTATTTCTATTGATTGCTGTTTCCTAAAAGTGTAATTTTATGTTCAAATCAAAAATCTTTTCAAATTAACCTTAAAGTCTAAAAAAATGAATAAAAATTTATGGTTCTTGTGTATGTTTTTGTTTCTCGTTTCCACAGGGTGGTCGCAGGATTGGCCAGGTTGGAGGGGGGCAAACAGAGACGGGAAAGTAACCGGTTTTCAGGCTCCTGAAAAATGGCCTGAAAATCTTACTCAGGTTTGGCAATTGAATGTTGGGCTGGGCGACGCCTCAATGGCAATGGTTGGAGGTAAATTGTATCTGAGTGTTGAACAGGAAGGGCAGGAAACAGCACTTTGTATTGATGCAAAATCGGGCAAAGAGCTGTGGAAGACCATTTTAAATCCATCAATTGAATTGACCGGTGGCGCTGCCTCGCACCCGGGGCCACGGGCAACTCCGGAAGTTAGCGATGGAAAAGTTTATACTCTCGGCACTGGCGGACAAGTGCATTGCCTCGATGCCGAAACCGGAAAAATAATCTGGAAAAACCTCGATTTTACTGAAGTCCCCGTTTTTTATGTTTCTATGTCGCCGCTGTTAACCGACGGAATGTGTATTACTCATTTGAACGGGCACGACAACGGCAAAGTAGTTGCTTTTAATGCCGAAAACGGTACTATAATCTGGACCCTGGATAACCAGCCAAGTACTTACGCTTCGCCGGTTTTAATGGAAGTGGACGGTGAGGAATTTATCGTTCTTCAAACGGAAACCGATTTACTTGGCATTTCAAAAAAAGGAGCTTTGTTTTGGAAAATCCCAACACCGGGTGAACAGCGTTTTTATAATTCAGCTTCGCCGGTAATCGACGGGCAAAATGTTATTGTTTGCGGCCAGGGAGCGGGAACAAAATCGTTCAAAATAGGAAAAAGTGCGGCAGGTTACACAACCTCCGAAAATTGGCACAATCCCGATTTTGGCGGAAATTACAACACCCCGGTTTTGAAAAATGGTTATTTGTTTGGCCACGAGGCGCGTCTTGGGAAAATGTACTGTATCAATGCAAAAACCGGCGAAACGGCCTGGAACGATGAAACCGCAAATCAACGGTTTGTGGCAACGCTCGATTTGGGTGATTGCATTTTGTCGCTGCCTTCAACAGGTAAAATATTAATTGTGGAACCCAATTCTGAAAAGTACAATCTGATTGCTTCGTACCAGGTTGCCGAACCTGAGATTTGTGCGCACCCGCTTGTTGCAGGAAACAAAATTTATGTAAAAGATAAAGAAAAGCTCACTTGCTGGTCGCTGTAATTTTTACATAAATTTTAAGGCGCCAACAATTACAAAAAATCCGAAAAGTGCAACCAGACCGGCGATAATTATAAACAGCCGGTTTGGTTTTTTGTCCTTCCAATCGAGAATTGCTGCCGGAATGGCCAAAATTCCTGAAACGATAAAACTCCAGTAGGCAGGCAAAAGTTTTCCTTCAAACGGAATTTCCTCCATCATTTCACCTTCCAAATCCTCCTGTAAAAGTTCTTCCGGAGTTAAAAATTTACTGGAAAGAAAATAACCTTTGCCGATGGCCCAGGCGGCGTACATTCCAAGTGCAACCAAAATCAGGATTCCAATAATCCGGATTGGTTTTTTCTTTTCAACCCAACCGTAAACAATTACAATTATCGAAGAAAAAATAAACCACTGGGGCAAGGTGTAGAGAAAAACATTCTGGCTCATCGATTTTCATTTTATAAAGAACAAAAATGTTAAAATTTCCTTAATAAATAAAGAAAACATTAGCCGATTAAATATTGTTATTTTTGGCGACAACAATTTTGAATATGAAGGAAAACAAACTGGAAGTTTATCCCGGGGTTAAAGCTTTAATTTTTGATTTGGACGGAACACTTGCCGATACTATGCCGGTGCATTATTTAGCATACAAAAGTATTCTGAAAGATTACGGAATAGATTTTACTCCGGAATTGTTTGCAACCATGGCCGGGATTCCTGCGGTAGGTACCATTAAAAGAATCAATGAAATTTTCGGGACAAACATGGATGCAGAAAAAGTGGGGCATTTTAAAGAAGATGAATACGAAAAAATGATGCACTTGATGAAACCCATTGAACCCGTGGTTGAATTGATGAAAAAGTATTACGGTAAAATGCCCATGTCGGTGGGAACGGGCGGTTATTACAGATTGGCCTGGAAAACCATGGAAATTTTGGGTCTTGATAAATACATTGATATTTTGGTGCCCAGCGAAGAAGTCACCCACCCGAAACCACACCCCGAAACTTTTTTGAAATGTGCCGAAAAAATGGGTGTCGAACCTCAGTTTTGTCAGGTTTTTGAGGATGGTGAATTGGGAATGCAGGCGGCAAAAGCGGCCGGAATGAAAGCAACGCTGGTAACCGATTTTTATCAGGTTACTATTGGGCAAAATGTGTAAAACTGATTTAATATTTTATCAATGAAAAAGTTTTTTCTTGCGTTGCTGATTGTTGTCCTCCTGGTTTCAATTTTTGTATTTACTTCATCGTCAAAAGAAAAAAGGGAAAAGCGAAGAAATCTTACGTTTGCCTTTTACAACGTTGAAAACCTGTTCGACACAGAGGACGATCCGCACAAAAACGACAATGAATTCCTGCCCGGAAACGATAAGAACTGGAACGAAGAACGTTACCACAAAAAGTTGGAAGATATTTCGAAAGTACTAAGTTCGATCAATGAAAAGGAGTTGCCCGAAGTAATTGGTTTGTGTGAAGTTGAAAATGAAAAAGTAGTTTCAGAGCTGGTTCATACCGGAAAACTGGCTGATGGAAATTACCAGGTAGTGCATTTCGACAGCCCCGATGTACGTGGAATTGACTGCGCCCTTGTTTTTCGCCCCGACGAATTTAAACTGCTCGACAAGAAACCATTTCCGGTAAAATTTGAAGATCAGCCGCGGCACAAAACCCGCGATATTTTGTATGTAAAAGGAAAAACTTTGGATAGGGAAGAGTTTCATATTTTTGTAAATCACTGGCCTTCGCGCATTGGCGGAGATGAAGAAACAGAATCCAACAGGGTTTTTGTTGCTGCTGTTCTGCGTGGTAAAATCGATTCGGTGTTGCAAACCAATCCGGAGGCAAATATTGTTGTGATGGGCGATATGAACGACGAGCCTGCCAATAAAAGTTTAAGCGAAACGCTGGGCGCTAAAATTCCGGGAACACCCGGGAGTGAATTGATAAACTTAATGTATCCCGACGACATCAAAGAGCTGGGTACTTATTTTTACAGAAACGAATGGAATATGCTCGACAATTTGGTAGTTTCAAAAAGTTTACTCGATAAAAAAGGTTTTCAATGCAAAGCCGGAAAAGGATTTGTTTTTCGACAGGATTGGATGGAATTTAAAAACTCGAAAGGTGTGGCTTCACCCAACCGGACATACAGCGGAGCTAATTATTACGGCGGAATCAGCGACCATTTTCCGGTGTATTTTCAATTGCAGCGCTAATTTTCTATCTTTTCAGAAAATAAAACCACCAGCACCAACTATTTTTTCCTGCGTTTTTTCTGTTGAAATTCGCGTTGTTCGCGCGCATCATCCTTTAACAGTTTTCTCCAGTTGAAATCGGTATCTTTGGTGAAATCGAGTGTTTCCCGGTAGGTTTGTCTATCAATTTCAAGAACAGTTATCTTTTTATCGAGGTAGCTTTCAATATCAGTTAATAGGTCTTTTTCTTCAGAACTGCAAAACGAAACTGCCTGTCCCTTTTTTGCACCCCGCCCGGTCCTGCCAACACGGTGTACATAATTGGCCGGAACTTCGGGAAGATCGTAGTTTACAACAAAATCAACATCAGGAATATCGATTCCCCGCGCGCTTACATCAGTGGCAATCAAAAGTTTTACAACACCTTTTTTGAAATTGTCCATGGTTTTCGAGCGTTCGTCCTGAAGTTTATCGCTGTGGATGGTTTCACTATTAATGTTCACCCTTTCCATCGCTTTTTTTACCCGTTCGGCACGAACTTTTGTACGTACAAAAATCAGCATTTTGCTCTCGGGATTTTCATCCACCAATCTTTCGAGAAACGCGCGTTTGTCGTCCATTTCAATAAAAGCAACAGCATGTTCAATGTTTTTCGCCACCGGGTTTTTGGGTGAAATCTGAATTCGAATAGCTTTGTTTACCAGTGAATACGCCAGTTTTTTGATTTTACTGTCGATGGTTGCCGAGAAAAAAAGTGTCTGCCGTTTCTTTGGCAGCAGTTTTACCAGGTCGTTAATATCTTTTATAAATCCCAGGTCGAGCATGTGGTCGGCCTCGTCGAGAATAAGAATTTCGAGACGGTTTAAAATCAAATGTCCCTGGCTGGCCAAATCAAACAAACGTCCCGGAGTGGCAATCAAAATATCGGTTCCTTCCTGCAAGGCTTTAATTTGCGGCGCCTGTTCAACTCCTCCGAAAAGACCAAAACATTTTACCCCTGTATTTTCAGCGAGGTGAGTAAAAACATCGGTAATTTGCTGCGCCAGTTCGTGTGTTGGCACCATTACAAGGCACTTTACGTCCTCAATTTTTTTCTTCACATTCAGCTGTTGAATTTTGTGAATTACTGGAATTGCAAATGCGGCTGTTTTTCCGGTGCCGGTTTGTGCAATCGCCAAAACATCTTCACCATTCAAAATTGGGGGAATTGCTTTGAACTGAATATCGGTGGGGCGTCTAAATCCCTGCCCGACCAGGTTTTTTTTAATTTCTGCTGAAATGGAATAATCCTCAAATTTCATTGTAAACGATTTCTTGCTGCAAAGATAGTTTTAAACCTGAGATTCAGAGAATGCAATAAATTAAAGAGTTGCCCAAATCCGGGCCAGTGAATATCCTGGCGCCTTTAACGTAAGATCGAGAAAGTAACCAAATGGTGTTTGCGCGGTTTCGAATTCGGCGTTTTTTAACCTTTCTTCTGCCAAATCAAACAATTCTTTGGTAAATTCCACCGATGCTTTCGATTCGGAAAGGTGGGCAAACGAATGCAGGATAATTTTTTTGCAGTTGTTTTTACGTGCCGCCCATTTCAGATGGTTCACCAGTTTTTTCTCCCGGCTTTTCACATCGTACTCTTCATCACTTTCTTCCACCTGAATAAATGCAAGAATGGCATCGTTAAAAGTTGCGCCTTCGTTTATTTCTTCTGCGGTTTCAAGGTTTTTCTGAGCCGGTGTATACCCGAACTCATCGACATACATGACCAAAACTTTCATGTTAATTATTCATTTTTTGAAGCCAGCAATTCTTCGCTTAGTTTTTCTGCCCAATCGCACAAGGTCTTTACCTGTTCTTCAGAGAGTTTGGCTTTCGGGTGCATCATTACATAAGCTTTTATTGGCATTTTATTGTGTTTTACTTCACTGCATATTTCATCCAGTTTGCCAATTTTATCGAGTTTATCCATTTGTCCCCATTCCGACAAATTCAACTCGTGTTTGCCTTCAACAATGTGCCCTTTAATCATCCACGACACCGGGGCAATTTTATGGTACCACAAATAATTGGTCTGGTTTGAATGGCAGTCGAGGCAGGCATTCTGAAAAATGGTTTGTACTTCTCCCGGTAGTTCCGTTTGCGAAAACAGGTGGTTTGCATCGGGAGCTGTGTCGTTTTGTTCAGGCGCAAAAAACTGGAGGACAACAAATGCCAAAATCAAAACAACAAATACAATTTTTACTATTTTTTTCATGATAAAAAGATTAAAAAAAATCCGGATAATCGCAATTTACGAATTCCGGATTGTATTCAAAAAAAGAAAATATTTTATTGTTGCATCAAAGAAGCAGTAGAGTTTTTAACCCACTCGGTTAAAACTTTAACTTCGTTTTCGGTTAATGCTTTGTCGGGAAATCTTTCCAAAAACTTCTGAGGGGGCATTTCTTTTTTTTCCACTGTTTCGCCAATATGTTTTAGTGTTGCAAGTTTTTTTACCGTTGAAAGTTCATCAAGCGTACTGAAATTTAGCTTTTCTTTGGCTTCTTCATTTCGGCCTTCGGTATTATGGCATCCAAAACACGATTTATCCACAACCGCTTTTACATTTTCGGGCATGTCGGAAAATAATTTTGAAGGTGTTTTTTCTGTTGCAGTTAAAACCGGAGCGCTAAAAAGGAGTGCCACAAATAAAAGGGCAAAAAGTTTCATTTTCTTCATGGTTTAATAATTAAAGGTGAAACAATTTTTATTTCAATTGAACGTAATTCAATATATTAACATTTCAGAGGGGCAATTGTTGAAATGATTGGTGTGTTTTTTTCATGCGAAAATTTGGGTAAAAAGGTTACAATCCCCTGAAATTTAATATTTTTGGCGAAAATGTTTCTATGCGGCTTTTTTTGATGATTCTTGCAGGAGTGTTGTTTTTGAATAAATTTTCGAATGCTCAAATCTCCGAAGGAGGAAAACCTCTCGAAATTCTGGAGTTGAAAAGTACCGAATTTCCTCTTGTTGATTTGCCAAAAATCGATAACCAGGTTTTACTAAAACAGTCGGTGGCCGAGTTGGACGGGGCGTTGCGTTTAAAACCATTTCGTTTTGCTGAAGCCATAAATGTAAATTTAAGTACATCCAATTCCGGAATTTGGACTACTGCAATCGATGGTTCACAGGTCTGGATTTTAAAGATTCGTTCAGAAGGTGCATTTTCACTGAACCTTATTTTCGACGAATTTAAACTGCCGGAAGATGCCAGGTTATTTATTTACAATAAAAATCAAAAAACTGTTTTGGGCGCTTTTACTTCCATGTATAACAAAGAATCGGGGAAATTTGCCACTTTGCCGGTTGCCGGCGATGAAATTACCGTTCAGTACGAAATTCCTGGGAATGAACAGCAAGGTCATGATTTTGAAATCATCAGGGTTAACCACGATTTTGCCGGAATTTTAAAAGACAATGAACGCAGGCCGTTTTATCCTACCATTGCCGGCTCGTGTAATGTAGATGTTAATTGCGATTTGGGTGAAAAATGGGCCGATTTAAGAGACGCAGTTTGCCGGATGTATGTCGACGGGCGTGAACTTTGCAGCGGAACGTTAATAAATAATGTGGCACAAGATCAGAAACCGTATATAATTTCAGCCGCACATTGTTATGATAACTGGGACGACGCATTAACCACGGTTTATTCTTTTAACTACGAAAGTCCTTATTGCGCGCCTCTCGACGGCGACCCGTCGAATGCCATTTCAGGGGCAGTGATGAAGGCTCATTTCGATTCGCTCGATTTTGCGCTGGCTGAACTCGATTTTGTCCCACCGCCGCAATTCAGGCCTTATTACGTTGGCTGGAACAATTCGGGGCTGATGAGCGATACATCGGTTACGATTCATCATCCGTGGGGCGACATCAAAAAAATTTCCATCGATTATGAAAAACCAACGTTTAGCGATTTTAATTCGCACTATGTAAAAAATGCATTTCTTAAAATTGCTTACTGGGATATTGGTGTTACTGAAAGTGGTTCTTCGGGTGGAGGGCTTTTTAACAACGAGAAATTGCTGATTGGAACATTAACCGGAGGTGTGGCCACATGTTCAAATCCGGTACGCGATTATTTCGAACGTTTCGATATGGCCTGGGATTACCGTTCGGAAACTACCAAACAGTTAAAATGCTGGCTTGACCCTGAAAACACTGGTACTTCAGTCCTTCGGGGACGACGTTTTTATGAGAATGAAGATTTGTGCGGCGCTTTTACCAACCTCGTTGATACCGATAGCCATCAACTGGTCTCTTTAACCAGCAACGATACTATTGCCGGTTATTGGGGCGGCTCGAACAGTGTCGGGATTACTGAATTTATGGAAAAATTCTCGATGGATGGAAGCGAGCTGCTACAAGGAATTTCTTTAGGCGTTGGAAAACTCGATGTTGATAATTTGGCCAGTGAAATTACAGTGAAAGTTTATAATGGGGGCAGCCTGCCACAAACTTTAATTTATTCCGAAAATTATAAATTGAACCAAATGGCGGAAAATGCAATGAATTATTTGGGTTTTAGCCAGTCGGTCCAGCCCGGTGAATCATTTTTTATCGGTTTTGAACTCAGCAACCTGAGTTCGAAAGATTCTTTTGCAGTTTACCAGGCGCTACGGGCTTCCGATCAGGAAAATACCTTCTTTTATAAAAAAGGAAATTTGTGGTACAATTATAAAATAGCAAATCCGGCAAATTCAATGGTAAATGTTTTTGAACTTGTAGCCTGTAATATCAGCGACGATGGAACAGCAACCGACAGTCAGCTTGTCGATAATCCGTTGGAAATAATGGTATATCCTAATCCTGCAAATTCAGCATTTTTTCTGGAGGCTGGCACCGAAATTTCAATTGAAAATATTTCTGTTTTTGATATCCTTGGCCGAGCTGTTAAAGTTAATTTTAGCAACCTGCTCGCAAGAAAAGTTCAAATTGATTTGTCGGGAAATGTTCCCGGTGTTTACTTTGTGCGCTTTAACAACGGGAAGAATTTTGTTACCCAAAAGGTTTCATATGTTCCCTGGTAGGAAATGAATATGCAACGTTTTTTTATCTTTTTTTTGTTGGTTTTTATTTTGAACGGGTGTATGTACACGCAAAATCAGAGTAAAGAAAAAAATAATTCCAACCATTTTGCCCAAGGTTTCAGAATTGAACAGTTGGGTGCTATCAAAAAACTTACGGTTTTTAACCCCTGGGAAAAAGCGCGTAATATTGAAGTCGACTATTATCTGTTGCCAGGGAATGTTGCCGTTCCTGATTCATTGTCAGGAAAAAATATTATCCGGACCCCGGTAAAACGTATTATTTGCATGTCGACCTCGCACCTTGGATTTATTGGTGTTTTAAATGAATCACAATCAGTTGTTGGCGTTTCGGGTGCCGATTATGTTTCCAATGCCGATATTCTTCAAAACATTTCAAAAGGAAAAGTGGTGGATGTTGGTTACGGACAAAACCTGAATTATGAATTAATTTTAAGTCAACACCCCGATTTGGTGATGCTTTACGGCGTGGGCAGCGAAGTTACTGCACATGTAAAAAAGCTTGAAGAACTTGGAATTCAGGTAATAATGAATGCTGAATATCTTGAAGAAACACCGCTAGGAAAAGCAGAATGGATAAAATTTGTAGGCGCTTTGTATGAAAAGGAAAATGAAGCTGAGCTGTTTTTTACCGGAATTGAAAACGATTATATTTCCTTAAAAGCGAAGGTGGAAAATAGTAAAAAGAAACCGAAGGTTCTGGTTGGTTCACCGTATAAGGATTCGTGGTGGATACCCGGAGGAAATTCTTACATGGCCAACCTCATAAAAGATGCAGGCGGCGATTATATCGGGAAAAACAATGATTCACATGAAAGTTATGTTATTTCGTTTGAAAATGCTTTGGCTTTTGGAAATGAAGCCGATGTGTGGATTAACATGGGACTTTTGGCGACAAAAAAAGATATTATAGCGACCGATCAGCGTTTTGAGAATTTTAAAGTTCTGAAACAGGGAAGGTTGTTCAACAACAACAATAAAATGAGCCCAAACGGGGGAAACGATTTTTGGGAAAGTGGCACTGTTTATCCAAATTTAATACTTCGCGATCTGATTTCGGTTTTTTATCCCGGAACAATTGAAGGGGAAATGGTATATTACAGCGAAGTAAAATGAAACAAAATCAGCAAAATAAAAAATTTTCTGTGCGTTCGGTATTTTTAATATTGAGCCTTCTTTTTGTTGTACTGCTGGTTGCCGATTTGTTGCTGGGGTCAGTCGTTGTTCCGTTGAAGCAAATATTTCTTTCCGTTTTTCCTTCTGCAGAAACCAACGAAACTTTTCGAACCATTGTTATCGATTTTCGATTACCAAAAGCAATTACGGCCATTTTAACCGGAGCGGCTCTTTCAATCAGCGGTTTACAAATGCAAACAGTTTTCCGAAATCCACTTGCCGGTCCATTTGTATTGGGAATCAGTGCCGGAGCCAGTTTGGGAGTTGCACTTTTTGTACTTGGTTTTTCCTCGGTTTTTGCTTTTGGCGCATTTACAGTAACTGGGGCCTGGCCACTGGCCATTGTTGCCTGGATAGGTGCGTTTTTAGTGATGTTGCTGGTGCTTTATGTTTCTTCTCGGGTGAACGATATTATGACAATTCTCATTCTAGGAATCCTGTTTTCAAGCGCCGTGTCAGCCATCGTTAGTATTCTTCAGTATTTCAGCAACGAATCGATGCTAAAAGCTTTTATTATTTGGACCATGGGGAGCCTCGGAAGTGTAACAAACGCACAACTTTCGGTGATGGCGCCCGCTGTCTTTCTTGGAATATTACTTGCTTTTTTCAAAATAAAAGATTTAAACGCTTTTCTTTTGGGTGAAAATTATGCCCGCTCGCTGGGTGTGAAAATTATTTCGAGCCGGATTGTTATTTTCTTGAGTACCAGTTTGCTGGCCGGTACAATTACTGCATTTTGCGGTCCGATTGGTTTTATCGGAATTGCAGTTCCACACATTTGCCGCGTGATTTTTAAAACTTCGAACCACTTGATTTTGGTCCCCGCGGTTATATTAACCGGAAGTATTGTTATGCTTTTCAGCGACATTGTTTCGCAGCTGCCGGGCATGCAAACCACACTACCCATTAATTCGGTAACCGCAATTATCGGAATTCCAATCATCATGTGGATGATCATTAAAAACAAAAAATTCGCTTCGGTTTCATGAAAGAACAGGGATTCAATATTGAACTCAGTAATCTTTCGGTGGGGTACGAGCAACCGGGCGGAAATCCTTTGGAAATTCTAGGTGAAATAAATTTTTCCGCCTGCCCGGGCGAAATGGTAGCTTTGATTGGAAGCAATGGAATCGGGAAAAGTACTTTGCTAAGAACACTGGTTGGTTTTCAGAACTATTTTTCAGGAAAAATAAGAATGAACGGCAGGGAATTAAATTCCATCGATTCAAAGGAAGTGGCCCGGGTAATGAGTTTTGTTTCTACTGAAAATATTCGGGTGGCAAACATGACGGTTTTCGATTTGGTAGCTTTTGGCCGTTTTCCTTACACCAACTGGATTGGCCGTTTAACCGACGAAGACAAGCAAATTGTTACCGACGCAATTAAAAAAGTGGGACTTAGCGGATTTGAAACCAGACAAACTATTCAACTTAGCGACGGCGAACGTCAGCGGGCGATGATTGCACGGGCACTGGCGCAGGATACTCCGGTTATAATTCTTGACGAACCTACAGCTTTTCTCGATGTAAGCAACAAATACGAGATTTTTCATTTGCTGCAAATTCTGGCCAAGGAAAAAGGGAAAACAGTTATTCTTTCCACTCACGATTTAAATATTGCTTTGCGCGAAGTTGATAAACTCTGGATAGTTACCGAATCAGGAAATTTCCAGGGGGCTCCCGAAGATGCAGTTTTAAACGGTTGGCTCGATCATTTGTTTAAAAATGAAAACATTGGTTTCGATCCGCAGGAAGGTGAATATTTTTTCAAAAAGGAATTTAAAGCCAAAGTAAAAGTAGAAGGAGAGGGGCTTTCACTGATTTGGACACTCCGCGCTTTAAACCGAATGGGTTATCAGATTGTAATGAAGGCCGAACCTGATTTTTTCGTTCAGGCAGGTGAAAAATCCTGGACTCTTTACCTTCAAAATTCTTCCCAAAAATTTCAATCAATCTATGACCTTCTGATGTTTCTGGAGAAATAAAAGGAAGGAGTAAAATGAAATTGTCATTTCGACTAAAGGGAGAAATCTGTTTCAATGTAAAAAAGTTTCCCCTCGAAAATCCGTCGAAATGACAATTGCCAAAAACTTAATATCCAGCAGCCTGCCCGTCTTTTCTCGATTCGGAAGCGCCGTAGTAAACTTTGTTTTTGCTGTCCCATTTTATCGCCTGGTAACCGCCGTAAGGACCGAATTCAAAAACTATTTTATGTCCTTTCTGCATAAGTGTACGAATGGTTTCGTATGAAAATCCCGATTCCAAAGTAATTTCACCTCCATCGGTCATTGTTCCTCCGGTGGGATCGCTCGAACCAATATGCTGAATTCTTGGAGCATCGCCGGCTTCCTGAATATTCATTCCAAAATCGATAACATTGCAGATTATCTGAACATGGCCCTGTGGCTGCATGTCGCCACCCATTACTCCGAAACTCAGAAAAGGTTCCCCGTCTTTGGTGACAAATGCCGGAATAATGGTGTGAAAAGGTCGCTTGTGTGGTTCGTAAACATTCATATGGCCTTCTTCGAGTGAAAAAAGTTCGCCTCGGTCCTGCAGTATAAAACCCAGTTTACCGGGTGTCATTCCCGAACCCATTCCACGAAAATTGCTTTGAATCAGCGAAACCATGTTTCCATCTTTATCGGCCACCGTCATATAAATGGTGTTTCCGTGTTCCATTCCCCACGAAGGGTAGCTTTTTGCTGCACGGTCCGGATTTATCATCGCTGCCTGTTCTTTGCCATAATTTTCAGCAATTAACTCTTCGATGGGCAAATTGTTAAAATCGGGGTCGGAGTAATATTTGGCGCGGTCCTCAAAAGCCAGTTTTTTGGCTTCCACGAAAAGGTGAATGTATTCAGGACTTCCAAAACCCATAGAAGCCACATCGAAATTTTTCATAATGTTCAGCATTTCCAGTGCGGCCGTTCCCTGACCGTTGGGTGGCAGTTCCCAAACATCGTACCCGCGGTAGTTTACCGAAATCGGTTCCACCCAATCGGAGTGGTGATCCTCAAAATCTTTCATGCTTAAAAAACCACCTTGCTCACGCACATATTTTACGATTTTCTCTGCAATTTCGCCTTTGTAAAAAACATCGCGGCCTTTTTCAGCAATCAGTTCATAAGTGTTTGCCAGGAAAGGGTTTTTAAAAATTTCACCTTTTGCAGGCGCTTTTCCTCCGGGCATAAAAATTTCTTCAAACCCGGGAAACTGTTTTAAAGTGCGGGCGTTGCTTTGCCAGTAATACGAAATCACTTCACTCACAGGAAAACCGTTTTTGGCATAATTTATTGCCGGAGCCAGAATTTCTTTCATTGTTTTTGTCCCGAATTTTTTGTGCAGTTCGAACCAGCCATCCACACAACCGGGCACCGAAACCGGCAGTGGTCCCAGCGGTGGGATTTTTTCGTAACCGTTCTTTTTAAAATAATCGAGCGTTAATTCGTACGGCGAACGGCCGCTGGCATTTAATCCGTATAATTTTTTGGTTTTTGCATCCCAGACTATGGCAAACAAATCGCCGCCCATTCCGTTTCCGGTGGGTTCGGTCAATCCAAGAACGGCGTTGGCTGCTATTGCCGCGTCGATGGCGTTGCCACCGGCTTTTAAAATATCGATTGCCGCCTGTGTTGCCAGTGGCTGACTGGTACACGCCATGCCGTTTTGCGCAATTACTTCGCTACGTGTGGCAAAATTATAACCCGTAATCCGGTCTTGTCCAAAATTCAAAAAAACGAGTAAAATGCAAATCGATGTAAGTACAGTCTTTTTCATAATAATGTCTCCCCATTTTTCATTGAAGTTCTAAAATAACAATTTTTCAAACCGCATTCAGATTTTAAACCTATTGATTCATTATCTTCGGTAAAATTTCTCGAATGGAACGGTTTCTCTCGAAGTGCGCTGAATATATTTATCAAAAACACAGGAACAATTTGCAGGAACTTTGTATTGTTTTTCCCAACCGGCGTTCGGGTGTTTTTTTTACTTCCTATTTACAGAAACAAATTTCTGAAGCAGTAATTGGCCCCGAAATTATTACGGTGAACGAATTGTTTTCGGCTTTTTCTCCGTTTCATTCCGGCGATAAATTGCAGCTTATTTCCATTTTGTACGAGGTTTTTAAAAAGCATACAAAAACGACGGAAACTTTCGATGAATTTTATTTCTGGGGCGAAATTTTACTGGCTGATTTTAACGACATCGATCGTTATCTGGTGAACGCCAACGATTTGTTCAGCAATATTCTGGATATTAAGGAGATTGATTCTCTATTTGATTATCTAACGCCGGAGCAAAAAGAAGCGCTTGAACATTTTTGGGGAAGTGTTGCCATTTCAGAAAACAAAGAATATAAGAAAAAGTACATTGCTGTTTGGGATAAACTTTTCCCTGTTTATACTGAATTTAAAAATATTCTTGCTGAAAAACGGCTAGCTTTTGGTGGAATGAGCGATCGTTGGGTGGTTGAACAATTAAAAACCGAAAGTGTCGAATTCAAATCTCAGAAATACTACATTGTTGGTTTGAATGCGTTGAATGCCTGCGAAAAAGTTTTTTTCAGGCACCTTCAGCTGGAACAAAAGGCCGAATTTCTCTGGGATTTCGATCGGTTTTATTTGGAGGATGAGAAAAATGAAGCTGGCGTTTTTATGCGTGAAAACCTGAAGCGTTTTCCTCCGCCCGGAGATTTTGAATTTGTTGACCGGAACTTTGACCAAAAAAAGAACATAAAACTGGTGGCTGTTTCATCGGTGTTTGGGCAGGCGCAGGAAATTCCATTTTTTTTGAAAGAGACACAGAACGATTTTATACCTGAATTCGATAACACTGCTGTTGTCCTGGCAGATGAATCGCTGCTATATTCAGCACTCGGAGCCATTCCTGAAGAAACCGGAACAGTAAACATTACAATGGGCTACCCGGTGAAAAATTCGGTGGTTTATGGTTTTTTGCTTTTGCTGGTGAATTTGCTGAAAAACCGGAAAAAAGACTCGGAAAACAATACCGTGGTTTATCACCGTTTTGTGACTGATGTTTTAAATCACCAGCTTTTAAGTGGATTTGAACCGCAAAAATCAAAAGAGTTTGTAGCCCAATTAAAATTCAACAATAAAATTACAGTCGCATTAAAAGAAGTCTGTTTTTCGGAAATGCACCGAAATATATTTTCACTTCCTGAAAAAACGGTGGATTACAGCGATTATTTTCTGAATGTTCTGGGTAGTTTTTATTCGCGGATCAAAGAAACAGACTCGGAAAACAAAATGCTGCCCGAACTGATTTTTTCGATTTACAGCGCCATTGAAAAGCTTAAAGTTGTGGTTGAAAATGTTGCGGGAGAGCAGGGCAGGGAAATTAGTCAGGCCGTTTATTTTCGGTTGTTTAACCAGTATTTGGGGCAGGTTTCGGTGGCTTTCGAAGGCGAACCGCTGAGTGGCACGCAAGTGATGGGAATTTTGGAAACCCGCTGTCTCGACTTTAAAAACCTGATTATTCTTGGGTTAAATGAAAACAAATGGCCACGCACTTTTACCGCACCTTCATTTATTCCGCACAACATTCGCAAAGGTTTTGGCCTGCCAGGAATCGATGAACAGGACGCCATGTATTCCTATTATTTTTACCGTCTGATTCAGCGGGCGAAAAATGTAACTGCAACGTACAGCGTTGTAAAAGAGGGAATTAATACTGGTGAATTAAGTCGTTACGGATTTCAGCTGTTGTACGATTCAAATCAACAACCGACGTTGGTAAACCTCGATTTTTCGTTTGCAAACGATCCTGTTTCCGAAATTCAAATACAAAGTTCGGCGCAGAAAGTAAGTGATTTTTTAACCCGGATTACAGAAAAACACCCGCTTTCGCCAAGTGCAGTAAATATTTATCTTTCGTGCAGTTTGCGGTTTTATCTTCGTTATTTCCTGCAGTTGCCCGAACCCGATGAGGTGAAAGATGAAATCGACAGCCCGATTTTTGGTAACATTTTTCATGAAACCATTGAATCGCTTTACAAACCTTTTGAGGGGAAAGTGTTACATAAACAGGAGTTGGAAAACATTCAGAAAAATAGAATTCTTGTTGAAAATGAAATCCGGAAAGCCATCGCCAAACATTATTTCAAGGAAAAGGAACCGGGAAAGAAACCTTTAAAACTGGAAGGAAAAACTCTCCTTATTTTTGAAAACATCAAAATTTTTCTTCAACAACTGCTTAAAATTGATGCTGAACTGGCGCCATTTACTATCGATTCTTTGGAGGAAAGTTATAAAACGGAATTGGCGGTTTCTTTAAAAGAAGAACCGCAAAAAATCTGGCTGGGCGGTAAAATCGATCGGGTTGACCAGGTAAATGGAAAATTCCGCATTTTGGATTATAAAACCGGAAATGTTGAGTCTCTGTCGTTTAAAACGCTGGAAGAACTTTTCGATAAGGATTTGAAAAAACACAAAAAGGAAATTTTGCAGGCACTGATTTATACGTATGTTTTAAGCAAAAACAAAACATTGGCAGACAAATTTCAACCTGTAATTTACAGTTTGCGAAAATTTTTCGACGAAACTTATTCACCCGAAATTGTTTGGGATAAAAAAGATTTTGATTTTTCTGAAATTGAACCTGAGTTTTTGGAACTTTTAAAAAGTTTGGTGCAGGAAATACTTTCACCTGAAACTATTTTTACCCAAACACCGCATTCCGAAAAGTGCCAGTATTGTCCGTACAATAAAATTTGCCAGAGATTTTAGTCTCAGTTATCAGTGGCAGTTATCAGTGGCAGTCTTTCAGGCTAAAATTCTTCGCGAAACTTTGTGCAATCCTTGGTGTACCTTTGCGGTAAAAAAAAGCTGGAAGCTCGAGGTTTGAAGCTCGAAGAAAGTGAACAGTAAGCAGTTTTAGTTTTCAGTCTCAGTCTCTGTTTTCAGATAAAATTCTTTGAGTCACTTTGCGACAAACTTAGAGAACATTTGTGGTAAAAAAGCTTGTAGCTTGAAGCTCGAGGCTTGTAGCTGTAAGAAGTTGAATAGTAAGCAATCGTAGTCTTCAACTTGAATATTTATTCTTCGCCGAGGTATTTTTTATACAAATCGGGGCGTAGTTTTTTTGTTCTTTCCACCGCCTGATCGTGTTTCCAGTCGTCAACCAGTCTGTCGTTTCCACTGAGCAAAACTTCGGGTACTTTCATTCCCTTGTATTCGGCCGGGCGGGTGTACACCGGCGGACTTAACAAATAATCCTGAAAAGAGTCGGTTAACGCTGAAGTTTCATCAGAAAGAACTCCCGGAATCAGCCGAACCACACTGTCGGTAATAATTGCTGCAGCCAGTTCGCCACCGGTTAAAACATAATCGCCCACCGATATTTCTTGGGTAATATATAAATCGCGAACCCGCTGATCCACGCCTTTGTAATGCCCGCAAAGTATAATAATGTTTTCTTTTAGGGAAAGCATGTTTGCCTCGCGCTGGTTAAAAACAGTGCCGTCGGGAGTGGTAAAAATAATTTCGTCGTAATTTCTTTCTGCTTTTAGTTTTTCAATGGCTTTTTCAATGGGCTGAATCGCCATAACCATACCGGCGCCTTTACTGAAAGAGTAATCGTCGACCCGGCGGTGTTTGTCTTCCGAAAAATCGCGCAAATTGTGGATATAAATTTCCGCCAACCCTTTTTCTTTTGCTCTTTTTATGATGGAATGGTTAAACGGACTTTCTAAAATTTCGGGCAACACAGTTAAAATGTCGATTCTCATTTTTTGTAAAATTTCCGCAAAGGTAATTATTAAAAAGGAATTCGGATTTACTCAAAATACATATCGAAAAAACTAAATAAGATGACATAAATTCATTTAAATTCCACTAAATGTGACTATGTGGCATTTGAATTGGTCCATTTTTGTAGATTTTGACTTGTTTTTCTGGTTGGAACGGGAATTGATTTTAAGGAACAGAATTTTTAAAGAAAACAAACATTTAAATAAAAAGGAGATTAAGTCATGAATTTAGTACGATTTCAAAACCCGCGTTATGTTGTAAACAGAAATTTAGCAGATGAATTGTTTAGCAACTTTTTAAGAAACGACTACCACGAAAACTATTTGGAAAAATGTGGCAACCAGCCCGCAACCAATGTTTTCGAAACTGAAAAGGATTTTCGTATTGAACTTTTGCTTCCCGGTTTTCCGAAAGAAGATGTTCAGATCAATTACCATAAAAATGTGCTGACCATTAAAGTTGAAAAAGTTGAAAATAAGGAAGGAAAAGGTGAAGAATTCAAATATGCCCGTCGCGAATTTGGTTCTTTCAATTTCGAGAAAAACTTCAAAATACCCGAAACTGTGAATGTTGAAAATATTAGTGCAAAATTTGAAAACGGCATTTTAAACCTTGTCCTTCCAAAAAAGGAGGAAGTTTTGGAAAAGTCGCCGCTCGAAATCAAAATAGCATAATAAACGAAGGGAAAGATTAAAGTAAAACCCGCCAGTCAACCGACCGGCGGGTTTTCTTTTTTGAAAATAACATATAGTTTCGAAATTACTGTTTAACAGTAATTTTTTAAATCAGAATTTGTCGGGCATAATTTACACAGGTGCGAACTTCTTTAACCGAAGTTGACCACGGTTTAACTTCGTATTCCAGTTCAATGTCGCAGAAAATCGGCCATTTTTCTTTTTTTATCAAAAGCAACACATCTTCCAGCGGCATTTCTCCCTGTCCCCAAACCTGGTTGGTATTTGGAACAACGGTTTTTGGCCCGGTTTTATCTTTAATGTGAATGCTGAAAATACGGTCGTGGTATTTTTTGATAATTTCGATTGGATGATTTCCGGTTGAGCCAAAATAATGGCCCGAATCGAAATTAAACATTACAGCCGGAGAAATTGCCAAATATGGATCGTAGCTGAAACCTTCCACCTCGGCAAATTGCATATGTTGGTGAAATACCGCATACATTCCGTGTTTTTCAGCAAAGGGTGCTAATTTTTTTGCAGCATCTTCACTTATTTCTTCGCTTACACCTTTGGCTCCTAAAGCTTTTGCCACTTTAAAAGCATAGTCAATTTCTTCGTCCGACCAGCGCGACGGAGAAAATTTTACGATATGTGGTTTGATTCCTGCATCATCGAGTAATTTTTTAGCTTCAGCCACTTTTGACATTGGAAGTGAAGTACGCCATTCCTTTACTGCTGCATTATATTTCTCAATTTCAGCCTGTTGTTCAGGCGTTAATTCCGGTCTTCTCCTTGGTTGAGGAGGAGCTTGTGGTTGTTCGCCTTGTTGTCCTGCTGGCGCTGCCGGTGGTGCCGCTGGGCGGCGAAACATAGCAGCCATTGGATTTTCAGGAGCGCCTAAAAAAGTTTCCAAATCGCCACTCATTAATTCAATTGAACTGATGTTACATTCCTGACAATATTTAATAATGTTTTCCAAACCACCGGGCATGTCTCGCCAACTGTAAGTAATAGCACCAATGCTCACACCGCCAAAAGTTGAATTTACTTTTGCAGCTTTTTCGCCTTCAGCCGGAGAATTGAAAGCATAATTCATGGGTACCAATGAAGCAGCAGCCAGCGCAGCAGAATTTCCTAAAAACCTGCGTCTTGATTGTATATTTTTATTCATTTTTAATTTTGTAATTTTTGAAAAAACAGACCACAGCCCGTTTCCGGACTGCAGTCATTACCTTTAACTAACAATAAAAAATTAGAGACTCCAACCTTTACGGTATTCGTAATGGAAGTAATTGTTTGCTTCCTCGCAGTTGGTTATTTTCATATTTTCAGCGTCATACTCCAAGGTGATATTGAGTTGCTGTGAAACAACGGCAATATTGGTAAGCAACATGATTTCTGTTAATTTTGATGAAATTTCAAAATCGTTGGCTGCTTTTCTTCCTTCTTTAATAGCTTCAATAAAATCGACATAAACGCTGCTAGGGCGTTTGAGTGATTTATTGGGTTCTTTAAAATCGGGATTGTTTGGAATAAGTTCTGGTGCAGCGCCATGTGTTCCGTGCATCAACATTCCTTTATCGCCAATATAAAGAGCTTCCCTTAATTGGCGGTTAGCTTCCAATTCAGCCGGACGGGCCGGTTTAATTCCGCCATCGCTCCAGGTTACTTTTACCGGAGGCATGTTGCCACGTGCCGGAAATTCATAGGTTACTGTTTCCGACTGTGGTAAATATTCACTGTTAAATGGTGTGGTTGTAGCTTGAATTTTTGTTGGCAATCCAAGGTTTAAAGCCCAGATTGGTGCATCGAAAGTATGTGCTCCCATGTCGCCCATTGCACCTGTACCATAATCCCATAATCCGCGCCATGCAAAATGTGTGGTTTCCGGGCTGTATGGTTTTTCAGGAGCTGGTCCTAACCAAATATCATATGCTAAATTAGCCGGAACCTCAACGCCTGCCGGACGATCGAAATACCCCTGGCGCCAAACCGGGCGGTTCGACCACATATGAACTTCCCGTACATTGCCGATTGCACCACTTTGAATCCATTCTACGGTTTGCATTGTACCTTCAATATTGTGTCCCTGATTACCCATTTGAGTAACAACTCCGGTTTTTTTAGCTAAATCTTTCAAAAAACGAACTTCGTGTATTGTTTTGGCCATCGGCTTTTCCACAAAAACATGTTTGCCTGCATTCATGGCATATGCTGCAATAACTGCGTGAGTATGGTCTGGTGTACCAATTAAAACAGCATCGATTTCTTTTTCTTTATCGATCATTTCGCGAAAATCGGTGTACCTTTTGGCTTTCGGATAACCTGCCATAATATGTCCTGCATAGTCGTGATCAACATCACAAAGAGCATAAATGTTGGCATGTTTGAAAGACTTTCCGCTGTCGGCATCACCCATTTGTACCACAGCATTTGAATTGGCAACACCACTGCGTTGTCCGCCGCCTGCTCCCGGGAATCCACTTCTTTGTGGTTGGATACCGGCGTAACGCTGCATTAACATACCTGAATAACCCATTCTTCTCTGGATGGGTACGTCCGGTGTTGCAATATTCTGAATATCGCCGCCGCCCTGGCTTCCAATTCCAATACCAGCCAAATTTACCAAATCACTTGGCGCTGTAAATCCTTTTCCTCCAAGTACATGTCTGGGAACAATTGTAAAGGCCGCAGCTGCTGTTGCGGTTGTTCCAATAAAGTTTCTCCTTGAAAAACTTCTTGCATTTTTTCTTAGTTGGTTGTTACTCATTGTTAAGTTTTTAGTTTTTATAAGTAATAATTGTGTCAGTACGACACGTTAGATAAAATAGTATTGGTGTAGTTTAAATTCACAAATGTGTTATTGAACATTATTTTGAAATTCAGCAAAGGAGTATTTGTATTTATGATTTTTGCTGAATTCAAAAGCATTAATTCTTTTTATATTCAAACCAGTTGAAGTCGGCATTTGATGCAGAAGTTTTGCCGTTTCCGGTGGCATATAAACCAACATAAACTCCGGTAAAAAAACCAACGGTTTCGGTTGCCAGAAATTTGGCATCGGCGGTTTCAATGGTTGTAAATTCTTTATTTTCTTGTGAATATGAAAAAGTAAAGCTTGTTTTTTCACCGGTTATTTTTAAAGTAACCGGGCCTGGTTTCAGCACAAATTCTTTTGAGGTATAAATTGTTCTGCCAAACTGGAGTTGAACAACTGCCACTCTTTTTCCGTTGCTTTTTTTAACGAGGATGTCGAAATGCGAGCCGTTGTTTAACAGAATCATTCCGGCTTCTTCGTTGTCGTTTTTCGGGTTGAATTCAATCTCTGTTGAAGCAGTAAAATAGAAATCGGTTAATCTTTGGCCAACAAAGGTTGAATTTGAATTGGTGGTAATTACTTCGGGAGCTCCTTTTAACCGCAGAAATCCGGGGCGTTCGGTCAGTGAAAAATTATTTTCATTGGGAACCTGAATGTAATTCCATTCCAAGGCCAGTTCTTTTTCGTCGAAATCGGTTCTTTTGGGTTTTTCAGGAAGAGGTTTTAATGGAAGAGTAGGACAGGTCATACTTTCAGAAGCTGTTCCGTTTCCGTTTACCACCGGCCAGCCATTTTTTGGCCACGAGACAGGTGCCAGACAGGTTTCCCTTCCCAGAATATGATGAACTTTATCAGAAATATTCCTGTAGCCGTGAAAAACAATCCACCAGGAATTGTCGTGCGCCTGAATAATATCGGCATGTCCAACGCCCTGAATTGGAATTGACTGTCCGGCGGAATTTGCGTGCGCCAGAATCGGATTTGCCGGATTATCGGTATACGGTCCCCAAATGTTGTTACTGCGTGCGATGGTTTCGTGGTGTGCTTCTTCTGTGCCTCCTTCAGCAGCCATCAGGTAATAAAAACCATCTTTTTTGTAAATGTGCGGCCCTTCCGGATAACGACCACCGGTACCGTACCACACTTTTTTCCCTTCAGTTAGTAACTTGCCGGTTTTTAAATTAATTTCATACAATTTAAATTCCGAAGAAATCACATAACTTTTTCCGTCTTCGTCCCAAAACAGATCCGGGTCAATTCCGCCAACTTCAATATAAACCGGATTGGACCACGGACCGGCAGGATTGGTTGCTGTTACATAAAAATTGCCAAACCTTCCTTTCATTGTTGTGGTAATCATATAAAATGTGCCTTCGTAGTACCGGATAGTTGCGGCAAAAATATTCAGGCCATCGGGAAACTGCTCCTTTCGGTGAATACAATATCCGATTTGCTCCCAGTTAACCAAATCTTTGCTGTGAAAAACCGGAACACCAGGAAAATATTCAAACGTGCTGGTAATTAAATAATAGTCGTCGCCAACCCTGCACACACTAGGATCGGAATGAAATCCCGGAATTACAGGATTGGTATAAGTAACCGGCTCTCCGGGAGCGGGTGGAGCTGCAAACGGATTGTTTCTTATTATTTCGTTTTGCGCAATTGCCGGAATTGTAACAATTATCAATAAAAAATAGAAAAGTCTTTTCATAATTCAGGTTTTAGATAGAATTGGACTTATGATAAAACGTGTTTACCATAAGTCCAAAAGTATAAAATAAAAGTAGTTTTAGTTTGTTTTAATGAATTGAACCGGCCCCAGCAATCCCGATGTTTTTAGCGGTGAATCGGCCCTGTAAAAAGGCATAGTTGTATACGTGAATTTTTCGCTTGCATCGGGCTGGGCATCGCCAATCAAGCGGTTCACCCAGAGGTTGGTGATTTTTACCGAAATCTCATTTTCTCCCACTTGCAAAGCTGCTTTTACCGAGATACGGAATGGTTTTTTCCAGACAATACCGAGCTGTTTTCCGTTTACAGTTACTTCAGCCAGGTTTTTAACATCGCCCAAATCCAAACAAATATCGCCGTCCTCTGAAATCCATTCTTCAGGAATTTCAACAATTTTGTTGTATTCTGCTGTTCCCGAGAAATATTTAATTCCCGGATCTTCATTTTCGTTCCAGGCCGATAAATCAGGGAAAATAACACTGGCGGGCGCTCCCCTGTCGGACTGAAAATTCACTTTCCATTCGCCGGAAACAGCAGCAAGAGAAGTTTCTGTTGCTGTTGGAATTTCGAATGATTTTTTGCTTGTTTTATTTCTGAAAACAACAAAAACAGCATCGTTTGGCATCAGTTGGAGTGACACTTTTGTAGATTCGCCGGAAATAAAATAAGATGCATCCTCTATTTTCCCGGTCTCCGGATGCCAGATTTCTGCTTTTTTTCCGTTTACCCGGAAAGTAGCCTCCAGATTTTCAACTCGATCGTTGCGGTTGTTTATCCAGAAAATGTCGGTATTGTCAAGTTTCCGGTGAACAAAAAGCAATTCGGTATTTTCCTCTGGTTTTGAATATTGAAAATCGGGCAGAATATTTATTTCATTTAAAACATCTCCAACCGATTTTCCTGCATAAACTTTACCCTGGCCAACTGAATTTACTCCGTTTTCATTTGCCCATAAAACATTTGCTATTTGATTGAATTCTTCCGAATCGTCGCTTAAACTTGGCGTTTTTTCAGGTTTGTTACCACAAACAACGGCACCGCTGTTTACCAGTTCCTGAATTTTTTTCAGCACCGGTAATGACATTAAACGACTGTTTTTGTCGAGTGCAAGTAGTTTGTAGCTCATTCCTCCGGTTGTTGCAAGCTTCCCGTTTTGAACGGAAAGAACGTTAACCAGAGCATCGGCATTTACAAAATCGTAGTTGTAACCTTCGGGTATTTCCGGCATTTTCTGACCAAACAAAGCAGTAATGTTGTTGTCTTCACCGTAATAATAAACTACGTCGGCGACAAATTGCCCCTGCTGAAGCATGTAACAACTTCGTGCCAGATAATCCATCCATGGTTTTGCCTGTTCTGCCCAGGTTTCGTGGCGTGTAAACCACTGTCCAAACGGGCCAAGGCCCAACCCCGGAATTTTGTCGTCGACCGGCTGGTGCACCGAAGTATGAATAACAAAACGGTTCAATCCGCAGGCCAGTTCCATATCGGCGGTTGGTTTTAGTGTTTCCGGCGACCAGGCCCAGGCTGTTCCGATGGCAGTCATCGATTCGGCAGCCACATATTTTTTTCCGTAAATGTGCGATACTGAAGCCGATTCACGGACGTCGGCTTTAAAACGGGTTTGTACGCCCGTTTCATTACCGGTGGGTGTCCAGGTGGCGCTCATCGGAACATCCGCGGTGCGTTTTACTTCCATGCCATCGCCAATAAATGCGCGCATATCTTCGTGCGACTCGGTGTACCGGCCCATTCCACGCTCTTTCAAAATATCGGTTAATAAATCGTAATGATTTTCAGTAGTTAAATCTCCAATGGTTTTTCTGAAATCCCAGAGGAAACGTTCGCTGGCATCGGCGCTTTCCACAATATTTCCGGCAATTACAGGCAGCCAGGGTATGATATTGTAACCCCGTTTTTGCTGAAAATCGGCAGGCATATTTTCGGTCCAGTTTTGCGTGCCGGCTTCCCAACTGTCGGTGATAATGTACTGAAGGCCTTTTTCACCCATTAAACCACCGGTGGCATTTTTGTACATGTCGAGGTATTGTGTGAAATAATTCTTTACATGTTCGGCGCTGAGTTTATCCACTTCCAATCCGGTTGCTTCGGGCGAAGCCGGTGAATTTTTGTGCCCGGTTAACGTATATCCGAAACGCATAATATTCCAGGTTCCTTCGGGTACTTCCCAGTTCAGGGTGCCGTCGGCATTCATTTTTGAAGTAAGATCAATAATATTTTCTTTTGCGATGACTTCTGATTTTTCTACCGGCAAAGTTTCCAGCGATGCCAAATCCATGTTTACTGTAAATGCTGCTTTTTCTTCGAAACGGTTAATTTTGGGTGAGGTGTAAAGCAGAAGTTCAGCAATGTCAGTTCCTACCGGTTCTCCTGCTCCGGGCATATCGGGGAAAATACTGGCGTAAGGACTGCGTTGTGGTGGCAACGTTTTAAAAGCAAAGCGAAAATATTTTGCCGTAACAGGAGCAAAAGTTTCGGTTACCTCACCAATCCGGTTGTTGTAAATTCCGGTAATTTTTTCAAAGGTTTTCCCATTCTCGCTGGCTTCCAGAACAATATTGTCGGGGTTTCCGCTGGTTCCAAAACGGCCGCTGTTTACTCCGCCGACTATTGTTAATGAATAAACAGTTTCGGGTTTTTGGAATTCAAATTGAATCCAGGCATTTTCACCTACTTTTACCGGTGGTAAATAGGCTGTCTTTACCAGGTCGCCGTCGGTCAGCATTTTTAAATCGAATTTCCCTCCACTTGAGGTTATTCTGGGATTGAGTTCATTTAACGGAACATCGGTTTCCGGAACGCGATAGGCAACAACAGCCGCATCGGCATAATACTCAGGTGTTGCAGATTCGGGGCCTCCCAGCGAAAATCCCCCTTCGAGTGGAATATTCTGAAAAGGGCCTGAAGTTTTTGGCGGATTTGGCAAAGTTCCTGAAAACAGTTTTCCACCTTCAACACGCAATTCACTCCAAACCAGTTTTTTCATGGCTTCTTCAGGTTTTACCCAGGGGCCGCCGCTTTCGCTCCATCCCGGAGAGCCGGCAATGGCCATTTCCAATCCTAATGAATCGGCAAGATTTGTAGTAAATGTAAAAGCATCAATCCATTCGGGAGTCATGTAAACCAAACGTTTTTCTACAATTTGCGGTGTCATAAATGCCGCGTCGAAATTCTGAAATCCACCGATTCCAACGCGGTGCATCCACTCCAAATCTTTCTGAATTCCGTCTTTGGTAATGTTTCCGTTCATCCAGTGCCACCAAACCCGGGGTTTTGCTTCATTGGGCGGAACCATAAAGTTTTGTTCGAGTTCTTTGGCCTGTTTTGAAACTTCTTTGCCGCATTCAGTTAAAATACCAAGTGCAAACAGTGCCAACAGAAACAGTGTAATGTTTTTTTTCATAAGTTGATGTTTTAGTTTATTATTTCGCTAAATAGTTTTAGTGGAAAATATCCATAGGTTTCAGCAAATTTATCGATTTAGGCGAGGAAAAGCAATATTGAAAAAGATACATGATTTATATAAAATGGCATTGTTTATTTGTTCTTAATTTTTTTCTGTATTCCTATGCGTATTATATTGGTTCTACTTTAAAGATTACAATTAAATATATGAACACTATCCTTTACTATCATGGGTAAAAAACTCAGTAGTACTGTGAATTAAAATATTCAGGATGACACATTGGTAGGAGAGATTCCCTGCAAAGTGATTAAATTTACAGCAGATACAAATGAATTAATCAGGAAAATATGGCTCGTATATTTATTACCGGTTCATCTGACGGATTGGGCATGCTGACTGCAAAAACATTGATTAACATGGGGCATAAAGTTGTCATTCATGCCAGAAATTCCGAAAGGGCTAAATCTGCAATTCGGGAAGTTCCCGGTGCTGAAAAAGTGCTGATTGGCGATTTGTCGGGTATTGAAGAAACAGTTCTGTTGGCATCGCAGGTGAATAAATTGGGCCGGTTCAACGCCATTATTTATAATGCAGGTATTTATCACGTTTCACCTTCCGAAAAAAGTAAAGATGGATTGCCTTTGTTGTTTGCCGTAAACAGCCTGGCTCCCTATATTCTGACAAGTTTAATAGATCGCCCGGAAAGACTGATTTACCTAAGTTCAGGAATGCACCGGCAGGGAAATGCAAGCCTCATGCAATTAACTTCAATTTCTGAAGGGAAAAATAATCCCAACTATTCCGACACCAAATTACACGATTTGATACTGGCGCTTGCCGTAGCCCGTAAATGGCCCGAAGTTTCCTCAAATGCAATTGATCCGGGGTGGGTACCCACAAAAATGGGTGGCAGCGGCGCACCCGACGATTTGAACAAAGGATTTGCCACCCAGGTTTGGCTTGCCTCAGGAAACGATGCCGAAGCGAAACTGAGCGGTCGTTATCTTTATCATAAAAAGGAAATGAATTTTCATCCGCAGGCTAAGGAGATTGAAATTCAGGAAAAGTTTTTGTCGGTTTGCGAGCAAATAACAGGGATTTGTTTAAAGAATATTTGATTAAAACCTAATCCTTTTTTACAAAAAGATTATTCCTCCAATAGCGACAGTGTAATTGTTACATTACCATCGCCCAATACCTGTTTTAATTCATCCCGGGAGATGTTGTCAATTTTCCCAAGCCGGGTAAAATTCCATGAATTTGGAGCATAATAAATCACCAGTGCGTTTCCCTGGTAAAGAATAATGTCTCCTGCTTCTGTTGTGATTTGCTCATCATTTCTTGGGAAATTTCGGCCCAGAGCTCCTACCTTTTCCATGTTGCCATAATCCCTCATTTCTAAAGTTATCGGTGCTTCCGAAAGTGCTTCAATCAGAGCTTTTGTTGAAGAATTATGAACAAGTGTTGCGGTAAGAATTCGATCGCCAATTTTTATATTCATACGATTTGTTTTTATATCATCTTCTTTTGTGTCTGAAATTTCATCTTCTGCTGCAAATGGATTTGTGATGTTATCTTCATCCGAACACGCTCCTGACAGTGTCAGCATAAACATTGTCCAGATTAAAATGATATTTTTTTTCATTTTATTAGTTGTTGGTTTTTTTGTTTTGTTCTCATTAATAGAAGATTAATTAATGAATAACATCAAAGCTGAGCGTTTAAATTCAGGGAAACCCGGTTAATTCATATTTCTAAACTCGTTTGGTGAAATACCCACCTGCTTTTTAAACATCCGGGTAAAATGTTGCGGATGTTTAAATCCTAATTCGTAGGCGATTTCACTTATTGATTTATTGGTATCGAATATTTTTTCTTTGGCCACATCTATCATTTTAAGCTGAATGTGTTCCTGTGCCGATTTCCCTGTTTCTTTTTTTAGCAAATCCCCAAGGTAATTTGGCGAAATAAATAACTTATCGGCACAATAACGAACAGATGGTAATCCTGAAATTAAAGGCTGTTCAGTAGAGAAATATTGCTTTAATACATTTTCAAAACGGGCCAGTAAATCCTGGTTTACATGATTTCGGGTAACAAACTGACGCTCGTAAAACCGTTTGCTGTAGTTTAAAAACAACTCCAGGTACGAAACAATCAATGTTTTACTGTGCGAATCGATGGCATGGTTTAATTCGTAATTTATATTGGATATGCATTCATTTATAACATCCCTCTCCCTTGCCGATAAGTGGAGGGCTTCATTTACTTCATACGAGAAAAAAGTATAATCATCAATGTGTTTCCCCAATGAAGTACCATGAATCAAATCGGGATGAAAAATTATTGCTGTGCCTGAAGCCTGTTGTTTTTCGCCGGTTCCCTCGATTCCGTAAACCTGTCCGGGAGAAATAAAAATCAGTGTCCCTTCTTCGTAATCGTAATCCTTAATTCCATAAGTTATATTGCCGCATTTAATATCTTTAAGAAAAATGGCGTAAATTTCCATTTGTCCTTTAAAATAATGAAACGGCTCTGTTTTGGAAAAGTCGATAACGCTAACCAGCGGATGAAGCGTTTCCTGCCCCACGAGGTTATTGTATTCTGTTACCGATTTTATTTTAATGATGTCACTCATAGGTATTCTATTTCATATACGCAGTAAAATTAAACAACTATTTACTAAATAGTTATATCTTGATGACATGTTCAGTAAAATGGGTAAGTAATTCTGTAATTTGGGTAGTTGTTTATAACCTGGCACCATCTTTTCTTCAGAAAATAAGGCTTTGGTCTTATTCAGTAATTGTGGTAGGTGTCTCCGTAATTTAGGTACTTTATATAAAGTTTTTCTTCAGATTTTTGTATCGTAATTTTAAATCAGCTTAAAAAGAGCTGCAAAAAATGAATATAACAAGGCATTGTAAAATGAGATGAATTGTTTAGGATGTTGAATATTTCAAAGTAATTTAACTGTTATGAGCAAAAATATTTTTGAACGATTACAAGCCGGAGAAGCGGTGCCATATACGGATCCACAGCAAGCCCAAATTGGTGAAGCAGCTGCAAATACAACAAGGTTGCTACTTGAATTCAATGCCACTCATGATGTAGAAAAGAGTCGCGAATTGTGGGGCAAAATATCCGGTGAAGTTCTGGATCCGACTAGCATGATTCAGATACCTGTTTATGTAAATATCGGACGGTTTACCCGCATCGGTAAAAATGTATACATCAATCATCTTTGTACCATGCTTGATATGGGAACAATTACGATTGGCGATGACGTACTTATTGGGCCAAAAGTGAACCTGTTAACCGAAGAACATCCTGTATTTCCGGCAGATAGAAAAGCGTTAATGGCAAGGCCTGTTGTTATTAAAAACGGTGCATGGATTGGAGCAGGGGCAACTATCTTACCGGGTGTTACTGTGGGCGAAAATTCTATTGTTGCAGCCGGTGCAGTGGTCAATAAAGATGTTCCTGCCAACACGGTGGTTGGAGGGATTCCTGCAAAAGTGATTAAAGATATTAGCTAACAATACTTTGTTTTTTTAGTATTTCAGTAAGAATATATAAAAAGTTGAAGCATGAATGAAAAACAATCAAACAAAAAGCAGTCAAGAAGAGACTTTATTCAAAAGTCTGCAATAGCGGGTGCAGGAGCAAGTTTTTTGCTTTCCAATCCTTTGCAGGTAATCTCACAAAACAATACTATAAATATCAATAATATGAATCAAACTATTAATTCAAAAGGTTATGCTGCTACCGATGAATCAGGTAAACTGAGTCCTTGGAAATTTGAACGCAGACAAGTTGGAGATAACGATATCTTAATCGAAGTTAAATATGCCAGTATTTGCCATTCTGATATTCACCAGATGAAAGGGCACTGGGGACCACAAAAATACCCACAGGTTCCGGGTCACGAAATTGCCGGTATTGTAGCAGCAGTTGGTAAAAATGTAACGAAATTCAAAGTTGGCGATCGGGCTGGCGTTGGTTGTATGGTAGACAGTTGTTTGGAGTGCGACAGTTGCAATCATGGTGAGGAACAGTTTTGCGAAAATGGCAAAACTGTATTCACATATGGTTATCCTGAGAAATCATCACCTACAGGAATTTCACAAGGTGGTTATTCTTCAAATATTGTTGTAAGAGACCATTTTGCAGTTCATATTCCGGAAAATATAAGTTTACAGGAAGCTGCTCCGCTTTTGTGTGCCGGTATTACGACTTATTCTCCGTTGATGAAAGCTAATTTTAAAATTGGTGACAAGGTGGGTGTTGCAGGTATTGGCGGTTTGGGACACATGGCCGTGAAACTCGCAGTATCAAAAGGCGCCGAGGTATATGCTTTCACTACATCTGCAGATAAAGTTGATGATATAAAATTATTTGGTGCAAAGGAAGTTGTAGTTGTAAACAACGATTTAAGCAATCTGTATTCTTACAGCAAAACACTGGATTACATGATTTGCACCATCCCGTACGAGTTTAACGCAGCGCCATATATTATGTGTGTAAAACCCGGAGGTACTTTCACTTTTGTTGGAATGCCTGTAAAATCAGAGCTAACCATAAATAACCTAATGCTGGCATTTGCACGGGTTAATTTTAATGCCTCTTTGATTGGAGGAATCCCTGAAACGCAGGAAGTGATTCACTACTGTGCTGATAATAACGTTTATCCGAAAATAGAAATTATTAGTGCCAATCAAATCAACGATGCATGGGATAAAGTAGTAAACAAAGAAGCGCGTTTTCGTTACGTAATCGACGCTTCAACATTTTAATAAACAGAAAACATATACATTAACAATTATGATTTTAGCAGAAAACTATACGCTATCGAATGGCGTTGAAATCCCAAAACTTGGTCTGGGAACATGGTTTATCAGCGATGCAGATTCAATACAGGCCGTAAAAGATGCGGTTAATCTTGGTTACCGTCATATCGATACAGCGCAGGCTTACCAGAATGAGCGCGGTGTTGGTGAAGGAGTTAGAAACTGTGGTGTAAAAAGAGAAGACTTGTTCATTACCACAAAACTGGCTGCTGAAGTAAAATCGTATGCCGAAGCAGTTGCTTCCATCGACAGTTCTCTGAAAAAACTGGGCCTTGATTACATTGATATGATGATCATTCACAGTCCGAAACCATGGATGGAATTCCATGAAGAAAACTCGTATTCGGAAGGTAATCGTGAAGCATGGCGTGCACTTGAAGATGCATACAAAGCAGGTAAACTTCGTGCGATTGGCGTTTCCAACTTCCAAAAAGCAGATATTGACAATATCCTTGAGTCTTGCACCGTGAAACCAATGGTGAATCAGATTCTGGTTCACATCAGTAATACACCTAAAGAACTGATTGAGTACTGCGAGGCAAACAACATTCTTGTTGAAGCTTATTCTCCTATCGGACATGGTGAATTAATGAAAAACGAGGAACTAAAAAAAGTAGCAAAGAAATATGACGTTTCAGTACCACAGCTGGCCATTCGTTATACTTTGCAGCTTGGATTTATCTCATTACCAAAAACAGCCAATCCTGTTCATATGAAAAACAATGCGGAAGTAGACTTTGTAATTTCAAATGAAGATATGGAATTCCTGAAAAACATGGAAAAAATTAAGGATTACGGAGCAGCCAGTATGTTTCCCGTTTACGGTGGAAAGCTGAAATAAAATTGGTAACATACAAATTAAACTGCCTTCTGTAAAAAAACAGAGGGCTTTTTTTAAATTTGAAATTATGAGTACAGAAACATTAACAAAAGAGGAAATTATTCAAATCGCACAAAAGGATGATTTTCATATCGCTCCTTTTCGGGAAGATGGAAAAACTTACGGAACGCCCACCTGGATTTGGTCGGTGATGGTTGATAACAATCTTTATGTAAGGGCATATTATGGAACAAAATCACGATGGTATCAGGCTGCACTCAAGCAAAAGGCAGGCAAAATTGAGGCTGCGGGAATGGTTCGGGATGTACATTTCGAGCCGGTGAGTGGTAATATAAACGATCAAATCGACGAAGCTTACCGCAAAAAATACAGTTCAAGCCCTTATTTACAATCCATGATTAGTGAGCGGGCAAAAGCTGCAACGGTTAGAGTATATTAGAAAGATAAAATGAATACGGAGCATCGACATGGCTTGGTTGCCATCTTTTTTGCCAATACTTTTTTTGGCTTGAATATTCCGGTTACAAAAGCACTAATGGCCAACTGGATGACTCCCATGGGTTATACTGCTACCCGAATGCTTTTTGGGACACTCGTTTTTTGGGCAATTGGAACATTGTTAAAGCAGGATAAAGTGAGAGGTAAGGATTTAATTATTATACTTTTGGGAGGACTCATCGGCTATGTCGGGACACAGTTCTTGTTTGCACAATCACTCCACTACACTTCTCCTGTTATTTTTGCTTTGTTGATGGCTTTAACTCCGGTAGTTGTATTGCTGTTATCGGCCATATTTCTAAAGGAAGTTATCCCTTTTCGTAAGGTTATTGGGATTGGAATGAGCGTTTCGGGAGCCGCCTTAATTATTTTACTTGGTACAAACAGCGGTGCAAGCGGTACGGACAATGTGCTGGGTATCTTTTTTGCTCTTTTATGTGTTTTGGCTTACTCCGTTTACCTGGTGATAACCCGTAAAATTTCAATAAAATATCAACCGGTTACTATTGCAAAATGGATGTTTCTTGTTTCTGCTGTCGTGTCGATGCCATTTGGTATTAACGAGTTTCAAAATCAGAAAATTTACACGGCAGAAACAACAGGAATGGCCATCTCTTTACTCGTATTTGCCTTGCTGTTTTCATCGGTTCTTGCCTTTTTTCTAATGCCCTACGCATTAAAAAGACTGGAAGCAAGCACTGTCAGTATTTTTATGAACTGGCAACCCATTGTGGCTTCTGTTCTCGCCATAATTGTCGGGCAGGATGCATTAACCTTGGACAAACCAGTTGCTGTAATCCTGGTATTAAGCGGGGTGTATCTTGTAACAAAGCAGAAACCAAAACTGGAATCTTATCCAAAATAGCATTAAATTCCAGTTTTCTTTATCCAGCAAATTTGAATATTTCTAGCCAATCTTTTTCCCTGCCATCGGTCCGGGTTTCAGGCTGTGAATTTCATCAATATGAACCAGAATAACTGCTTTTGGTTTTGGCATTCCAGCTTTTAGTGACATTTCCGCAGATTTTTCATAGATTTCGCCGTCGATTAAAACTTCAGGAGTGCCAACAAATCTGTAGCCATCTACTATCTCCCGATTTACCACAGCCGTTATTACTTTCGAACCATCCAGAATATTCTGATATGTTTTCCCTCCAACTCCTTCCGTAAAAATTAGCGTCTCATCGTTAAAAACTCGTGTCGAACGCTTTGGGGCATTGTTTGGCATTCCATCTTTGCTTACAGTGGCATGAAAACACTGCTGGGTTGCAATCATTTCTTTCATTTCTGGTGTAAGTGTTGACATAACTAAAATTCCTCCTAAAATTTTTATTATTAGATACTTTAATATTTATTCATTATAAATATCGATTTCAAACTGATTCACCAGCCAAAAAAACGACTGGCTAAGTCAAATCATTCTGGATGTTCTTTTCAATCTTCTCCAGTATTTCCATCAACTGAACTTGTTCCGATTCACTAACATTATTCAGTGCAATGTCAGATGCTTGTTTCCAGCAATTCTGAACATCAATCTTAATATTCTCTCCTTTAGGCAGAATAAAAACATTGCTGATTCTGCTATCTTTTCCACTCTTTTTTTTCGTTACATATTTCATTTTAACCAGCTTGTCGACAATTCGTGTGACATTAGCAAAATCTTTGTTTGATCTCCTGGCAATTTCACCAACCGAAAGGCCATTTTCCTGCCACAAATAATACAAAACCACCCATTGATCCGGTGTAATTTCCAGTCCATTTTCAGCCAGAATTTTAAGAATCTGTCGTTTCATAAAAATGGCAAGCATCGAAATTCGGTGATTTACTACATCATCAAGTTTATAATCCATTAGTGAAATTAATTTTTTCAATCCGCTTCGTTTATTCGCCAAAAAGCAGAATTAAATGGTTCTAATTGAATAGAAGCAAATTTATAAATAATAATTGTCATGACAAGTAAAAATGATATATTTGTCATGACAATTATTTGTTTATGTGAGGCAAAAAATTGAATGGCATTTATTTAGTGCAACTGTTCAGAAATTATGTATGCCATACATTAACAGGATGCACTATTTGAATGCCTTTTTTAATGTATTCATTATACATAAACCAATTAGTTCACTGTCTTTCCTGTTTTTTTGTCAGCCATGCATTTTCAGAAAACTATCTTCCACTCCGGCTTCCATTTCCTGAAACATTCTGAATGAGCTGTGAAAGTCAACGTCTACAGTCACCTTGCATTCTCTGGGCGTTTTGTTTCGTTTTCCCAGAAGCATTTCAACTCTAATTTTTAAGTAACTAATAAAATTAGCTATTAATTCAGCATTTTATATTCATTGGGAGTAAGTCCGGTAATACGTTTAAACATCCGGGTAAAGTGCTGAGGATATTTAAATCCCAGTTCGTACGCCACTTCAGCGATGTTTTTGCTGTTATCAAAAATCTTTCCTTTGGCAATTTCAATCACCTTATTTTGAATTTGTTCCTGAGCCGATTTACCGGTTTCCTTTTTTATTAAATCTCCCAAGTAATTGGCAGAGATATTTAATTTATCAGCGCAGTAAGCTACCGATGGTAATCCGATTTCCAATGGTTGTTCAGATTGAAAATACTTATTTAATACTTTTTCGAACCTTACAAGGATATCTGTATTTACATGGTGGCGTGTAATAAACTGACGGTCGTAAAAACGCATACTGTAATTCAACAGTAATTCAAGGTTCGAAACAATCAACGTATTACTGTGCTTATCAATGGCATGTTCCAGTTCAAACTGAATTTTATCAAAGCAATCGTTTATAATTGCTCTTTCTCTTTCTGAAAGATGTAATGCTTCATTTGCATCATACGAAAAGAAGGTATATTCATCAATATGTCGCCCCAAAGCTGTACCTAGTAGAAGATCGGGATGAAAAATGATAGCATGTCCTTTTGCTTGCTGCACTTCTTCGCTCTCCACGCCATAAATTTGGTCAGGAGCAACAAAAAGCAAAGAACCCTCTTCATAATCATAATGGTTGCAACCGTAGGTAATATCGCCACATTTAACTTCTTTCAGAAATATGGCATAAACCCCCATTTGTCCCCGCTGAAATTTGAAAGGTTTTATTTTTGCAAAATCAACAACACTTATTAATGGGTGTAAAGTTTCCTGTCCTACGTATGAATTGTACTTCGCTATCGTATCAATATTTTTCTTCTTTTCCATCAGAATGTTACGTTTAAATCATTACAAATATAGGACTCTCATTCTAAACATTTTACAAACCAAAATTAAATCAGGAATATTGGTATTTATTTCGGTAATTGGGGTAAGAAAACACCTTTGATTGCAAGAATTGTGTGAAAATGGTGTTTCCTTTTGGTTATTTAATAGCTTTTCCAAAGCCTATTATTTCGGAATAGATTTAAATACAATCCACAATTGCAATTCAATTCAGTAATAGTGGTAATTAAAACCGTAATTGGTATAACTGCCATTCATTCAATTATAAAGAACTTTGTAAAATTAAAGGATCTAAAATCCGAAGTCATTTTGATTTATACAACAAATAAAGGAAACATTGTAAAGTCAGATGATATCAGAAACAAAATTTTAGACAATTAAACGAAGGAGACATTAAATATGATTTTAAAGGAAAACTATACATTATCGAACGGAGTTGAAATCCCAAGACTGGGATTGGGAACCTGGTTTATAAATGATAAAAACGTAGTACAAACAGTAAAAGATGCTGTTAAAATTGGTTATCGCCATGTTGATACCGCACAAGCGTATCGCAATGAAAAGGGTGTTGGAGAAGGAATCAGATTATGTGGTATAAACCGAAAGGAACTATTCGTCACAACCAAACTGGCAGCAGAAGTTAAGTCCTACAAAAAAGCAGTTACTTCCATTGATAAATCATTAAAAGTTTTAGGACTGGATTACATTGACATGATGATAATCCACAGCCCGCAACCCTGGTTGAAATTCCGTGGTGAAGATCGTTTTTTCGAAGGAAACCGAGAAGCATGGCGAGCCCTTGAAGAAGCTTACAAAACAGGTAAGCTTCGTGCCATTGGTGTTTCAAATTTCGAAAAAACAGACCTGGATAACATCCTTGATTCGTGTTCGGTAAAACCAATGGTTAACCAGGTACTGGCACACATCAGTAATACTCCGACAGAACTTATTCAATATACCAAAGACAATGGCATTCTTGTAGAAGCCTATTCACCTGTTGCTCACGGGGAATTATTGAAAAATCCGCAAGTCACTAAAATGGCTGAGAAATACGGAGTTTCAGTTCCTCAATTATCTATCCGATATTGCCTTGAGCTTGGTCTGCTTCCCTTGCCCAAAACAGCCAACCCGGCGCATATGAAAAATAATGCGGATGTAAATTTTGAAATTTCGGATAAGGATATGGAAATTTTGAAAAATCTGGAACAAATTAAAGATTACGGAAATGCTTCGATGATGCCTGTTTATGGTGGAAAACTGAATTTGAAAACTATGCTGAAAATGATCTTCCAGTCAAACAGGGGATAATTATCTCAGAAATAATAAAATGAAAATCAAATATTTATAAAACAACTTTAAAGGAGGTTTAAACATGAAAAATAAACATTCAATAAGCAAAATACTTAGGTTTGCTTTTGTTGCGCTTGCCGGATTTCTGGCATCTTATGCTGCAAATTCTTCCAATAAACAAAAAGGAGAAGCAGTGGCAACGGGGATAGTACTGACTGAGATTGTAGACACAAAATCAGGGAAGGTTCAGGGCGAAACCCTGGATAATGTGGTTCGCTTCCTCGGAATTCCTTACGCACAAAGTATTGCCGGGAAAAACCGTTTTGCACCGCCACAACCGGTAAAGCCATGGACCGATGTTTTTAAGGCCGATCATTATGCAGAATCGTCTCCGCAACCAGCGGCTGAACCAACAGGTGCTTCACCAGTAACACCGGCATTCTCACCACCTGCCTATGTAAAATCTGGGGACAATTGTTTGGCGCTGAACGTTTGGGCACCCAAAGAATCGGATGGTAAACTGCCGGTAATGGTTTGGCTGCACGGTGGTGGTTGGACTACAGGTAGCGGATCGTGCTTTATTTACGATGGCGAAAATCTGGCCAAACGTGGCGATGTGATTGTGGTTACCATTAACCACCGTCTGGGAGCTTCAGGATTAACGGATTTCTCACGCGTTTTGGGCGGCGAATTTGCAAACTCATCGAACCTTGGAATACGTGATATGATTGCAGCACTGGAGTGGGTTCGCGATAATATTTCCGGTTTTGGCGGAAATCCGAATCTTGTTACAATTTTTGGTGAATCGGGCGGTGGTTGGAAGGTAAATACCTTGTTGGGTGTTCCTTCGGCTAAAGGATTATTTCACCGTGCCATTGTTGAAAGCGGTCCGTTAACCCGTTTTCTTACAGCTGAAGAGGCCGACAAACTTGCAAACGCGGTTTTGCAGGAACTGGGTATTACAAAGGAAAACGCCGAAAAGCTGAATGACATTTCATTGGAGGAGGTGTTAAAAGCTGAAGCTGCAGTTTCGTCGAGAACTCCGATGTCATTCTCGTCACCGGGATTCCCAACAGGTTTCTGGCCTGTAATTGACGGAGATATTATTCCTGCTCACGTTTACGATCCGGAAGCAGCGCCAAGTAGTTTGGATGTACCACTGATGATTGGTCAGAACGGTACGGAATTTACCTTATTTATGTTAGGCGACAAGGCTGCTTATTCACTAGATAATGCAGGCATGGAAAACCGGGTTAAAGGAATGTTCAGGGATGCAGCGCCACAAATTCTGGAAATCTATCGCCACGACTTCCCTGATTATGATCCTTCGGCTCTTTGGTTCCGAATCTTCTCAGACTATGCTATGGGAGCATTAACTTCGGAAATTATGGACAAACGTGCCGTACAAGGTGCTGCTCCTGTTTATGCTTTTCGTTTCGACTGGATGACTCCGATAAACGACGGGAAACTTTATTCGCCACATACCATCGAAATCCCGTTTGCTTTTGATAATGCCGCCACTACCGAAGCCGGCATTTCCATAACAGGAGGAGGACCGGAAGTGGATAAATTGGCTAAAACGGTTTCAGAAGCCTGGGTTGAATTTGCCAAAACAGGGAAACCTGCTGCTGAAGGACTTCCTGAATGGCCTGTATTTACAATACAAGGACGTGAAAGTATGCATATTGATAATGTAAGCAATGTTGCACCATACATGGAACCATCTATGGTTCAACTGTTTCATAATATGTTGTGGAAGCAGGCAGGATTGAAATAATGACAAAATAGTCGGGTAAAATAAATGTGTTAAGTTTCAATTAAGACAATTACATAAATAAATTTTAAAAATCAGTATTATGAAAAAGACAAGAATTATTCTGACCGTATTTTTTCTGTTAACGATTGGTTTTTCAATAAAAGGTTTCAGCCAGAACAAGGAAGCTGAGGATTTCTATATTGGAAAATGGGAGTTGCTCGTTAAAAATACGCCAATGGGGGGCGACATGAATTCAACAATGGAAATTAAAAATGTAGACGGAAAGCTTTCCGGAACCATGACCATGGGTGATCCGAGTATGGGTATGACCGTTGAATTTGCTTCAGTTAGTATTGATGGCGAAAAGATGACTGTAAGTTTCGACATGATGGGAAACGAGGCAAAGATTGAATACACGAAACAGAATGAAAAATCGATTACCGGAAAGCTGATGGATTCACCCATTGAAGGAACCAAAAAGGAAGAATAATAAGTTTTTCAACTTGGGCTTGTAAAAACTGATCATATTTAACAGGGTAAAATTTTTAAATTTTGCCCTGTTTTACTTTCTTTCAAATAGTTGCAGGAAGATTTGATTCTAACTTCGGTTTTTACCTAAATAAGTACAGCATATTTGAAACAATATTTGAAGTAACCAAATAATAGTTAGACCTAATTCAATCCTTTCCACCAATTGCTAAACGTTTGGTTACTGTCTTTCATAAAAACAGGTTCGCCAATTTTGGGCGTCAAAACCGGAATATCTGAATTTTGTCGGTTTTCTATGATTTTATTCAGTGGTTCATCCCAGGGGTGGTTCGCCAGAGCAAATTTTGAATGATGAACCGGTAATATTTTTCGGGTCTGTAATTCGTTGGCTACCTCAAAAAGCAAATCGGGCATTAAATGAATCAGGTTCCAGTTCTGATCGTATTGTCCCTGTTCGAGGATGGCCAAATCAAAAGGCCCGAATCTTTCACCAATTTCTTTAAAATGAAAATCATAGCCGCCGTCACCACCCAAAAATAATTTGTAATCGGGTGTTTGAAGTACAAAGGATGACCATAATGTTTGATTTCTTTTCAATCCCCTTCCCGAAAAATGACGGGCAGGAGTGGCAATTAATTTCCAATCCAATCCCAATTCAAGTTCTTCATACCAATCCAGGTCAGTGATTTTCGAAGGTTCAAAACCCCAGTATTCAAAGTTCTGACCAACGCCCAAACTGCAAACTATATATTTTATTTTTGGCTTTAAATTCAAAACTGTCGGATAATCTAAATGATCCCAATGATCGTGGGTAATAATTAAATAATCAATCGTTGGAAAATCGTCGGCACTGAATTGACTTATGCCTTCAAATGCTTTATTCACAAACGGAAAGGGCGATGCATAATCGCTAAAAACAGGATCAACCAAAAAGCTTTTCCCGTTTAATCGCATAAAATACGACGAATGACCAAACCAGATGATTACATCTTCCTCCGGATTGAGCGACTTAATATCTGTTTTAATTACAGGCAGGTTTTCCTCTGGTTTTACCCTTATTTTCTTCCGAAACATAAACTCACTCATTACCTGAAACATATTTTTATCGGAGGTAAAAGTTGGTGTTTCACTCAGGTTCTTAAATTCCCCGTCTTTGTAATTTGCCGATTTTTTTATCCGCTCCAGCCTTTCACCTTGGGGCAATTGTCCAAATTTTTTCTGTTTAATTGTAACCATAACCGTTAAAGTAATTAATACTACAAGTGCTACCAGTACTTTTATTGTTTTCATATCTCAGCAAAGGCACATCTGCCATTAAATTTAGATGCAAATATTATCAGGATTTTAACAAATAACTTATCTCAATTACGGATTTAATTACCTTTTTTACTGATGAACATACTTTGTTGAAAATAGTTTGATGAGAACAGCTGAATAATCAACATTTTAGTTCATAATATCTCAAATTCAATCTTTATTTACTTCATTCTGTAATAGTGGTATGCAAAACAGTAATAGAGGTATTATTAATAAATTTTGTTTTTCGACCTTTGTATCAGTAAATTGATATGATCAGGCTTTTTGTAAATCAAAAGGTTGTGTTGACATAGAAAAAAATAAAAAATTTTCAGATGAATAAAACAGAAGAAATTTTCAGACAAATATTTCCTTTAGGAAAAAAGAACGATGCGTTTGCGCAATACTTTATTGGCCAGAGTTATTTAGCCTTGCTGACAATGGAAGGCGTGCCTGCTTTTAATGTAACTTTTGAACCGGGTTGCCGGAATAACTGGCATAAACACCAGGCAAAAGCTGGTGGTGGCCAAATCCTATTGTGTACAGCCGGAGAAGGCTGGTTTCAAAGGGAAGGGAAAAAACCTCAAAGTCTAACACCCGGTTCAGTGGTATTTATTCCAACAAATGTAAAACACTGGCATGGAGCTAAAGCCGATTGTTGGTTTAGCCACATTTCACTTGAAGTTCCCGGCGAAGAAAAAAGCAACGAATGGATGGAACCTGTTTCTGATGAAGAATACAAAAAATTACCGAAAAGTTCCAATAGAACTGAAGTGGCTTATAAACTTAAATATTCTGATAAAAAGGAATTTAAGAAAGCAAATGTCTTCGGAACCGGAATATATAATTTTATGTTCAAAAAGTATTTCTCGGGACGTTCATATTTAAAAATGCTAACGATGCCCGGTAAAACCTCTGTTTTTTCATCCAATGTAACATTTGAACCAGCTTGCCGCAACAATTGGCATATTCACCATAAAGGTGGACAAATTCTTTTTTGTACTGCCGGAACCGGTTGGTATCAGGAAGAAGGCAAACCGGCTCAGCCCTTAAAACCCGGTGATGTGGTAAATATTCCTGCCGGGGTAAAACATTGGCACGGAGCATCAAAAGATAGCTGGTTTTCGCATATTGCATTATCCGTTCCCGCAAAAGACGCTAAAAATGAATGGTTGGAACCGGTTTCAGAAAAAGAATTTGCTATGCTTGGGTAAACCTCTCACAATTTCAAAACCACAAAATATGACATCAATAAAAGGAATTCAGAGCATCACGATATTAATTTTAAGCTTATTTATAACTATGAATACAAATGCAACCAATCAGGAAAATGAAGGACTAGATATAAAAGATCAAAGTCTGGTTAAAATATCGAGTTACACAGTACAGGGAAAATCAGAAGAATTAAAAACAGCTATAAATGCTGGCCTTGATGCAGGATTAACTTTAAATGAAATCAATGAAGCGCTGGTTCAACTTTATGCGTATTGCGGTTTTCCCAAAAGCCTGAATGGTATTTCTGCTTTTATGGAGGTAACAAAAGAACGAAAAGAAAAAGGCATTCAGGATGAACAGGGCAAGGAAATCATTATGAATGATGGTGTTGCCGACAAATACGAGCAGGGCCGAAAAGTACTGGAAGAGCTGACTAAAATGCCACAAAGCAAACCGGCGCCGGGTTTTGGTGAATTCTCACCCCGTATCGATGCTTTTTTGAAGGAACATTTGTTTGCCGATATTTTTGCGAGCGATGTACTCACTTATCGTCAGCGGGAATTAATTACCAATTCAGCCCTGGCTTCAATGCCGGGTGCAGAATCTCAGTTGGGAGCCCATCTTTTTATGGGAATGAATGTTGGATTAACAGCTGCGAATCTGGAAGATTTATTTTCCATTATTGAAATCACTGTTGGAAAAGATGCCGCTACAGGCGGACGCAACATTCTGCAAGGTTTGCTTAAAATGAGAAATAACAATAAATAAATCATACAACTATGAAACAACTTTTTTTCACCTTATTTTTAGGAATACTTACCCTGTCCTTAAGTGCGCAGCAGGATCTTTTCAATGAAAATCCAATTGTGTCACCCCTAATTAATGCAGATAATTCAGTTACATTTCAGGTTAAAGCTCCAACCGCTGAAACCGCAAGTGTTTCCGGCAGTCTGGATGCTGCGAAGGCTTTTGCCCCCATTACCTATGAAATGACGAAAGGCGATGATGGTGTATGGAGTTTTACCACTCCGGTTTTGCCTTCGGAATTGTACCGTTATTATTTTACGATTGACGGTGCACGTACAACCGACCCGGGAAATGCTTTTGCTATTCGCGATGTGGGTAATTTGTCAAGTATTTTTATTATTGGCGGAGGTCAGGCTGATTTGTATAAAGTTCAAAACGTTCCTCACGGTACAGTGGCTTTAAAATGGTACAATTCTCCGGGAAATAACATGGCTCGCAGAATGGTGGTTTATACTCCTGCCGGTTATGAAAAAAGTTCAGAAAAATACCCTGTTTTATATTTATTACATGGAGTTGGCGGCGACGAAACAGCGTGGACAGGTTCGGGAAGGGCTGCTCAAATTATGGATAACCTGATTGCCCAGGGAAAAGCCAAACCCATGATTGTGGTAATGACCAACGGAAATGTTTCGCAGGAAGCTGCTCCGGGAGATGGAAGCGATGGTTTTGTAAAACCTACTTTTATGCTTCCTCACACCATGGATGGCAAGTTTGAAGAAAGCTTTATTGATGTAATGAACTTTGTTAAGGATAATTATCGCGTTATTGGTACAAAAGAAAGCACAGCAATTGCTGGTTTATCCATGGGTGGTTTTCATACCGCAAACATTTCGATGTACTATCCGAATACTTTTGATTATGTTGGCTTGTTTTCTTCTGCACTGGGTGTTCAACCGATGGGTGGCAATTCAACTTCACCGGTGTATCAAAACAAGGATGAAAAGCTAAAAGCCCAGATGGACAACGGATACAAATTGTACTGGATGGGAATGGGTGTTGACGATATGCCAATGCTTACAAAAGGAAATGCCGATTTCAGAAAAAAAATGGATGAAATGGGAATGAAATATGAATACATGGAAACAGAAGGCGGACATACCTGGAACAACTGGCGCAATTATTTAATCGTTTTTGCTCAAAAATTATTCAAGTAGTATCTTCATGCAAATGAAACAATTTAGATGATTAAACAGAAAACTTCGGGGACAACAGAATCAGTTTCCGAAGTTTTCTTACAATTGATTCAAAGCTTTCTTATCATTCTTTAAACGAATTATTCAAACAACAACTATTAAACGAATATTGAACTAACTATGAAAAAACTAACTTTTATTCTAATCGCATTTTTGTTTGCATTTTCATCGTGTCAAACCAATCAATCCGGGAAACAGGATACCTCAATTAATTTTGAAAAAGTACAGGTTGACGGTGGTCTTATATCTGGTATCAATAACGCAGAAGACGGCGTTTTCGTTTTTAAGGGCATTCCGTTTGCTGCTCCTCCGGTTGGGGATTTACGCTGGCGCGAGCCACAGCCTATAATTTCTTGGGAAGGCATTCGCGATGCCAGTGAATTTGGGGCAAGTGCAATCCAGAACAGGAACTATTCGTATCTTCCATGGACAGAAGAATTTATGGTTCAAAATGATATAAGTGAGGACTGTCTTTTTCTGAATGTGTGGACACCGGCAAAAACAACTTCCGATAATTTGGCTGTAATGTTTTTTATTCACGGAGGCGCTTTAACAGAAGGCTCTGGTGGCATTGATGTTTACAACGGGATGGAATTAGCAAAAAAAGGAATTATTGTGGTTACTATCAATTACCGTTTGGGTGTACTTGGATTCCTGGCACATCCTGAACTCACTGCTGAATCACCAAACCACGTTTCGGGCAACTACGGATTTTTAGACCAGGTAGCTGCATTAAAATGGGTTCAAAACAATATCAAAAATTTTGGTGGTGATCCCTCAAGAGTAACCATTGTTGGTCAATCAGCCGGTGCAAGATCGGTAAGCGGATTGTTGGCTTCTCCCGTGGCAGCCGGACTTTTTAGTGGCGCAATTACACAAAGCGGCACTTCATTTACCACCGGGCCAATGGGTTCTTTAACCTTGGAAAAAGCAGAACAGCAGGGGCTTGAATTTGCAAAAATGAAAGGTGCAAACTCTCTCGCCGATTTAAGGGCGATGTCGTATGAAGAAATTATTGCCACAGATCCTGCGCAACCAAGAATACGTTACGGAGGAGTAATCGACGGTTATTATCAACCTGATGAGTTACACAATATTTATGCTGAAGGCAAACAAAATGATGTTCCGTTTATCAGCGGAATGAATGCGGATGAAACACGTTATTCAGGTGAACAAAACGATGAATTTAAAAAATTGTATCCTTCATCGAACGAAGAAGAACAGGCAGCAGCACTGAAACAGGCAGGACAGGAACAAAGCCGTTTAAATACTTATCTGTGGATGGAATTCAGGGCAAAAACGGCAAAAACAAAATCGTTTGAGTACTTTTTTGAACAGGCGATTCCATGGCCCGAACATCCTGAATATGGTGCTTTTCACACAGGAGAAATGCCTTATGTTTTTGATAATTTGAAAATGCTTGAACGCCCGTGGACCGACGTGGACAGAAGTGTAGCAAAATCGATGTCTTCGTATTGGGTGAACTTTGTTAAAACAGGAGATCCAAATGGTGAAGGTGTACCGGAATGGCTTCCTTATTCCTCGGATGTTAAAGAAGTAATGCGCATAGGAAAGGATGTTGGAATGATGCCAATTGCTGCCACACCCGAAAGATTCGATTTCCTGAAAAAGCAATTACTCAAAGAATAAACAGTAGTCGAAACCAAAACCTATGACAAATCAGATATTCATTTTATACATTGTTTTACTTGTTTTTAGTTCATGTAAAACAAATCAATTGAATAAGCAGGAAGACACCATAAATATAGCACAAGTAAAAGTAGATGGTGGTTTTATTTCGGGTGTTAAAAGCGAGGATTCTGATATATTTATTTTTAAAGGAATTCCTTATGCAGCAGCACCGATTGGTGATTTACGATGGAAAGCTCCTGAGCCCGTCAAACCATGGGAAGGTGTTAAAAAGTGTGACACCTTTGCACCCAGTGCGATGCAACCTTTCCCTGAACCATTTTACATGTGGTCGGAAGAATTTCTGATTCCTGAAGAACCAATTGATGAAGATTGCCTCTATCTGAATGTTTGGACAGGCGCAAAAAATACAACTGAAAAAAGACCAGTGGTTGTGTTTATTCATGGAGGCGGATTTACTTCGGGAAGCGGTTCTGTTCCAATTTACGACGGTGAGGCCATGGCCCGAAAAGGTGTAGTTTTTGTAAATATCAATTATCGGCTGGGTATATTCGGTTTCTTTTCACATCCTGATCTGACAGCAGAATCACCAAATAATGCATCAGGCAATTACGGATTGATGGACCAGATTAATGCCCTGAAATGGGTGAAAAATAATATTTCAGCATTTGGTGGCGATCCCGAAAATGTAACCATTGCTGGTCAATCGGCTGGTTCGGCCAGTGTCGTTTTTCTGGTGGCTTCACCTTTGGCAAAAGGACTTTTTCAAAAAGCAATTGCAGAAAGTGGTGCCGGTTTGTTGAGCCGAAATCCGGGACCTGACCGTTCAGCACTTAACGATTTACAACATGCCGAACAGACCGGTATTCAGATTGCCGCTGAATTAAGAGCTAATTCGTTGGAAGAACTTCGGAAAATTCCGGCCGGTGAACTTCAAAATAATGTTCGTTTCTTTACCCACCCAATCATCGATGGATATGTTATTCCTGAAAGTGTCACAAAAATATTTACTGAGAACAAAGAAAATGAAGTAAGTATACTTACCGGCTGGAATGAAGACGATGGAGTTTTTATAGGTGACTTCGCAAAAGCAGATGAATTCAGAAAAAATATTTTAACACAATGGGGCGAAGCAGGACAAGAGCTTTTGAAATATTATCCAGTCAACAATGACAAAGAAGCTGAAATTTCACAGCTTCATTTGCAACGCGATATCGCTTTTGGTGCGCAAAATTATACCTTGGCTAACATCGTAAGCAGTCAGGGTAAAGATGTGTATGTGTACCGCTTTACCCGCAGGGTACCTCCCGGAAACTATGAAGACTTTGGCGCTTTTCACACCGGCGAAGTTGCGTATGCCTACAATAACCTGCACTTTGTTAACCGACCATTTGAAACAATCGATTATCAGCTGGCAGATGTTATGTCTGATTATTGGGTGAATTTTATTACTACAGGAAATCCAAATATTGAAAAGCTGCCTGTGTGGCCGGTATACAAAGCTGATTCAACAGAAATTATGAATTTGGGCGATGAACAAAAAATGGGAGTAATTAAAGATACTGCCAGCCTGAATTTTTTGGTTAAAAATTTAATTGTAAAGTAAAAAAATACCTGTTATGAACAAACTATTCATTTTCATTCTGATTCTTTTTTTAAGTTCAACTGTTTTTGCCCAGGATTGGCCGCAATTTCTTGGACCCGAAAGAAACTGTATTTCACAACAAAAGAATTTACTGAGAACCTGGCCGGAAAGCGGACCCGAAATACTTTGGACAGTACCGGTTGGCGTTGGCTATGGCGGTCCCATTGTTAATGATGGCAAAGTGTATTTGCTGGACCGCGATGATAAAGTGGGCGATAAATTGCGCTGTTTTGATCTGACAAGTGGTGAAGAATTATGGAAATATGAATACGATGCTCCGGGTTCATTTCCTTTCCCGGGATCAAGGAGTATACCCATTGTAGATGGAAATTATGTGTATTCGTGTGGTGCCATGGGTGATTTGTATTGTATCGACATCAACACTCACAAGCCTGTCTGGAGGAAAAATGTTTGGAAAGATTTTGGCGGAGGACAAATTCCGACCTGGGCTATTACTCAAAATCCACTTATTTATGGTGATTTGCTGATTACTGCATCACAAACTGAAAGTACCGGAATGGTTGCGTACGATAAACTTACCGGAGAAGTGAAATGGACAACACCTCAAATGGGGCCAACCGGTTACGCCAGTCCTGAAATGGTAACCATTAACGGAGAAAAACAGGTAGTAATGGTAACAGCCGGTACAGGTGGTAATGGCAGAGTTTATGCCGCAGACCCGGAAACCGGTAAAATTTTATGGCAGTATAATAATTTCCAGTGCCGGATTCCGTCAACCGGGGTTATGAATATTGGCGAAAATAAAGTGTTTGTAACGGGTGGATACAATTCCGGCTCAGCGATGCTGAAGATCGATAAAATGGGAGACGGTACTTACAAAGTGAATGAGTTATTCACCACACCTGATTTTGGAGTTCATACTTTACCTCCTGTTCTGGTTGATGGTTATTTGTATGGTCAATACAGTACAAACGAACGCCGCGATGGTTTGGTTTGTATGAGCCTTGATGGAGAAATTAAATGGGCTACCAAACGCGAGCCTCAGTTTAATAAAGGCAGCATGATCATCGCCGACGGATTGATGATTGCTACCGATGGATTAAATACGTTGTACCTGATCCAGCCCGATCCCAATGGATTAAAGGTTATCTCTTCTGCAGAAATGTTGAACCAGGGAGGAGTCGACAATTCGAATGGAATGACTAATTTTGGTGGATCTACCCAAAACTGGGCACCCATGGCTTTAGCCGACGGTAAATTATTAATCCGCGACCAGGGGCGTATGTATTGTTTAAAGGTGATCAAATAAAACTGAATTTTATGAATAAAGGGAAATCAACATTTGCTGCTTTAATCATCCTTTCTGTTACCTTTTTCAGTGCCTGTAATTCAGGATCAAATTCATCACAAAAAGGATCAACAACCACTACAAACGAAATGTATAAAATTACAACCGTTTCTCCGGAAAATGGCACTTACACCGTAAGTCCTGAAATTCCTGCCGACAGTTTGGTCGCCGCCGGAACAGGGTTAACAATTTCTGCCACTCCTGCCGATGGTTACAGTCTGGATTGTATTTACAAAACGGTTTTAGGCGGAATGTGGGGAACCACCAGTTTTGAATACTTCGAACCTGAGAAAACAGTTACGGCAGATAAAGATATGTGGGTTGGAGCAACTTTTATTAAAAGCTCGCTGGTTGAAAATATCTACGTTACTCAGGATATTGAGTATGCCAAACCCGGTGTAAAACCATTAAAATACGACGTTTATTCTCCCAAAGGAGCCGAAAATTTACCCTGCATCATCATCATTCACGGAGGAGGCTGGTCGTCAAACAACGAAGACATTATGCGTGGGTTAGCCCGTGAATTAGTAAAAGATGGTCGTTATGTGGTGTTCAGCATCGATTACCGATGGGTGAATGAAGGTGATGGAGATGAAGTTCCAAACAACATGCATGATTTAATTGATGATGTTTTTGGTGCCATTGCACACATTCAGGAACATGCAAAAGAATACGGCGGAGATCCTTCCCGTATTGCTGTTACGGGCGACAGTGCCGGTGGACATTTATCAGCATCGGCTGCTACGCTTTGCACAATGATTGGAGATGGTGGTTTTGGTGAACAGGAAGGTGTTTATGAATACATGCCAACTTATATGCCCGAAGGGAAAACGGTTGAACAGGTGAAAAATGATATTACCGGTGCAATAAAGGCAGCTGCACCAAGTTATGGTGTTTACGATGCTGCAAATTTTACCCAATTCGTTACACAAACCGACCCCGCATACTTGAATGCTATTTCACCTATTAAACATGTTCCAAATGTTAGAGAACGGTCAATTCCACATTTTCTGTTAAGGGGAACTGAAGATGCTTTAATATCGGATGAGATTGTTCAATCCTATGTTGATGTATTGAAAGCAGCAGGACAGAAAGCTGAATATATTCAGGTTGAAGGAATTGGACATGCCTTTTTCGATTGGAAGCCTGACTCAGGAACCATGGCTACTTTTCACGAATTTGGGGTGAAATATGCCGGAATGATGAGAGATTTCTTTGACAAAATATTCTATTAAGAATTTTGAATTGGGCACTGTATAAATGTCAACGGATGCCAGAGGTGTTAAATGCTTATAGAAAAAATTGTCTTATGAACATCTCTAAGAAACATGTTGCCAGGTGCATCAAGGAACTTGTTTGATTTTTCTATGAAGGATAAATATTAATACTGACTATCAGTAGACTAAGAATATGGACTAAAGTCTGGAAAATTTGATACAATGTTTAAGCCTGGCATTATTGCCGGGCTTAATGAAAGCCTCATCTAAAAGGGGCTTCAGCCCTTAACTAAAAAATTTAACCGGGCTCTGTTGTTAAAGAAATTTCATTTTAAGTTAATTTCGTATTCTGAAAGAAATTGAAAATATTAATTATTACTGGCAACTACTCCATTTGGCTGAGGTGACACCCAGCCTTCAGGCAATTCAAAATGATGGCATTGATTACAACTGTAAACTGATTGACCATGCATAGAATGACAGGTATAGCATTCTTGTTTGCCATGGCGTGGATCGTGCTGGCTAAAGGCCAACGACATATTATTTGTGTTTGTTGTTGCCTTTATGATTTCAGCTTCTACATGGCATCCTTCTGAAAGGCAAAAACTACGGGTTCCGATTTTTCTTTTTTCCAGAGGGAATGCGTAATTTCCTGTTAGCCAGTGAGCTCCTTCGGTGAGCTGCTGATCAAGTGTTTGCTCATGACAATCAAGACATCGTAGAGATATAGTATCGGCCATTGCATGCCGGGTAATCATAATGGTAGTATCACCTCCAAAATAATTATCTACGTAGTTGGTCATAGGCGTATGGCAAGAGGCACAAAAGCCGGGTTGTTCGTGCCAAACCATTCCACCGGTTAAAAGGCCTGACAATACAACAATTACAGCAACTGCAATTAACAACATCACCGATGTTTTGCGGGGTGCGCTGTTGTGTTTCTTTTTGGTTTTATTTGGTATGTTCATTTTGTTTTGGCAGATGTATATTATCTAAATGAAATCTAAAAATTGAAATATTGCGAATTAGCTTAGGTTTATGCCTGTAATTTTGCGACATGTTTCCCGGCCAGGTAACCAAAGGTATAACAGCGCCCCAAAGACAAGCCGTAAACCGTAAGCGGATAATCTACACCACCATAAAAACCACCACCAAGATTGCCAATTGCATACAAACCTTTAATCGGACTACCTTCGGCATCAAGGCATTGATGATTCTCATTCACCAGAAGCCCCGAACAGATCGCCGAAATGCGCAGCGTACGGTGAATGCCATAGAAGGGTGGCGTATCAACTGGTTTCAAATGATCGGCAGATTTGCCAAAATCAGTGTCTTCTCCCAATGCTGCAAGTTCATTGTATCTTTTAATGGTAGCTGCCAAATTATCGGGGGCAACTTCAAGTTTTTTCGCAAGCTCTTCTATTGTATCTGCTTTATGCGTATTAATAAATGCTTCGTAAACCCCATGTCGTTCAGGCATCTGTTCATCCGGCATGTAATTTTTCAGTCCTTCCGGAGGCACCAGCACGCCGGGCCAGTTTTTTGCCTGCTGCATATAATTTGAATCGAATATCTGTGAATATTGCCCTGTTTTTTCAGGTCCTCGTAAGTAGTTGTTCAACAACGACATTTCAACGCTTTCGTCAACGAATCGTTTCCCTTCATGATCAACAGCCAGAAAGGGCATGTCGCACATGGTTGCCGGCCCGGCATCAAAATCGTGCAGCATTTTTGTATGCCCGATGGGTTCGATTACACCGCCAGCCCAGTAACCCATTACAAAACCATCGCCGGTTTTGTTCAACTGTTTTCTTCCAAAATTTTTTGCATCCGGTACAAAATAATCGCACATGGCTTTGTTGTTCTGGTAGTCGCCGGTGGCAAGGATAACGCCTTTTTTAGCTAAAAATTTAGTGTAGGTACCTTCCTGGCTTTTTCCGATAACACCCAGTATTTCCCCTAAATCATTTTGAACCAGTTGAACTGCCGGAGTACTGTAAAAGAACTTTACGCCTTCTTTCTCCGCATAAGCAGCCAGAGCCCGCATTCCGTCGCCATTAGTGTATGGTTTTGATCCGAAATATGCAGTGTGGTAGTTCAGCTTGTAACCGTTCATTTTTATAATATTTACCTGCTGAAGGTTTCCCTGGTTAATCACTTTTGCACCTGCTTTTGTAGCTCTGTCAATTACCCATGAAACAGCTTCTCCCGAATGATAAGCCCATTCCCGGAGAAGTTGGGGATTACAGCGGTGGGCGTTGTCTTTCATCAATCGTGAAACCAGGGCTTCCACTCCGGCTTTGTCACTGTTCTCAATGTCTATTCCGGCACCTGAATTTCCCTGAGAAACAGCTACACTTTCTTTTTGGATTACTGCAACACTTGCTCCATTTTCGAATGCAGAAAGAGCAGCCGGAACTCCTGAAGCTCCGGCGCCAACTATTACCACATCAAACAATACAGTTTCTTTAATTTCTGCTTCATCTATTTTCTCCGGTTTTGGCAGAAATGAAAGTTGGGCTCCTTCATCGGAACTTCTCCCGTAAATCAAATTTTTGTCAAGAGTCTCCTGATTAGGGCTTTCCGGCTTACATCCGGCAAACCCAACCAAACCGGCGGCTGAAGCAACAGCTGCACGCGACAGGAAACTTCTCCGGGACAAGCCGTGTTGGAGCGTATGTTTCGTGTAATGATTCATATTTTTTGTTGTTTCACAAAGAAATCGTGTTATCACCTCCGTGCAAATCGTAACTTTTCCCGTCCCAGATATAAGTGCCTGTAATACCTTCCGGGAGATTGATATCTGCTTTTAATTTACGGCCAGAGAGCTCGTAATTCACAGTAATTTTCCCGTTGGGATGTGGCATTTCGCCATTTAGTTTTTTGAAAGTCCCCAAGTGAGGTTCAATTCTAACTTTTTTGAAATAGGGCGCAGCACTTTGAATTCCAAGAATAATCCGGTACGCTTCAATGTTAGGACTGGCACCCCAGGCATGACAGTCGGAGCGCGTTGTTTCCACTTCCGAAGTTTCGCCCCAGGTAGTGAGTCCAAGTTCAATATTTTTTTGCCAGATATCCAACCAGTTCAAAAAATCGTCTCCCAGTCCGGCTTTCGCTAAAGCCAGGTGAAGATAATATTTAAAATAAATGGTAGCCTGGGTAAGCGTAGTATCCGATAACATTTGCAAACCTATTTCTTTAGCTTGCTGACCATCAACCAGTCCGGCCAGAATGGCCATTGAATTGGTATGTTGAGAGAAGTCTTTTTTATCCGGTGTGTCAGCAAATAATTTGCGCGAATTATCCCAGTATTTGTTTTTAATCGTTTCCGACATCTTTTGGGCAAGGCTGGTATACATCGATGCATATTCCTGACTTCCCTCGGTTTTTTCAAGTTCGATACCCGCCTGCAGGGCAAGTAACAACTGTAGGTCGAGTAGGGCAGTGCTTCCGTCTTCGGCAGCCGGCGCTGTTCCCATTCTCCAGTTTGAAGCCCAGTCGGTAAAATTCCATCCCGGGAGGTTTTTGAGCGAACCGTCGGTGTCGACAAAACTGATGAAATAGTTTAATATTTGTCGTTCACCCAGTAATTTGTCCTTTAAAAATTCAGGGTCGCTGCCGTACATCAGGTAATCCTGGAACATACAAACCAACCACATGGAATAAGTGGCAATCACCTGGTTCTGTGTATCCGGGTAGCGACTTAAAGTGTATCCGTCCTTTTGTCTGGAGTTGTCCATCAGGTTCAATGCATTTTTAGCCAAACGGTCGTCTCCACTATTGAAATAGGAAACAAAAAGCTGTATTCTTGCATCGCCAATGTATTGTAATCGTTCATAATACGGGCAGTCCATATAGGTTTCAACAGCACACGAGCGTGCAGTACGCCAGCCAATTTCCAGAATTTTATCCAGTTCAGAATCGCCGGAATTTAGTTTGGCATTCATTTCAAAAGGATAGCCGGTAAATGTTCCGTAAAAATCTTCAATAGTAAGCGGACTGTCTTTGGTTTCAATTTTCAATTCGACATAACGATAGGTTCTCCAGTTCAGAGAAGTAAAGTTTTGGTTTAGCGAACCGTCGGAGATAATTGTGTCCTGCCTGCCTGAAATGGTTTTTCCTTCAATTTCGTTGCGGTTGTCTTTTGCACCTTTTTCGTCGTATAAGGCTTCAGCGTAGGTAATAATAACTGTACTGTTTTTTCCCCCGCTGATAATAAGCGTTGGATATGCATTTGTGTAAACTTCCTGGTCGAGTAAAACAGAGGCGGTTGAATTGGCGGGGATTTGGAATGCAGCTTTTTCAGCCGGGAATTTAGCAGGCACCGAAATACCTTCTGCTTTTCTTGTGGTAGCAAGCCGACGGTAAGTAAGTTCCATTTGCGGAATAATTGAGGGCTGTAAAGTCCAGCCACCGCGCGTATTGAATCCCATTCCCCTGGTTGAACGTTCAAAAACCGGTTTTGCGGCTTGCCATTTGCTGTCGTCGAAACCGGCTTTTTCCCATCCTTTTACGGCGAGGTTCATGTCAATTTTTTCACCGGCACCGGCAGCATAATAACCACGTACAGTTTGGCGAATAGGGGTATAGCTCTCATCTTCAAAACACTGCCACGAGTCGTTGGTATTGAGCGCTTTGGTTGCTTCATCGGTTCCCTGTAACAGAAAACCTGTTCTGAACGAAAACTGTGAAACGGGTTTCTGGCTTCCTTCATTCCAGACTTTGGCAGCGATAATATTTCCACCCTGTTTCAGAAATGGAGCAAGGTCAACAGTTTCATAATTCCAGTGTTCAATATCGCCCAGTGCAGGCCCCATTGACACCATTTTTTCATTGACAAAAAGTTTGTAACGGTTGTCGGCAGAAACGCGAACTTCAAATTTCTGAGGTACTGATTCAAGATTCAGTGTTTTTCTGAACAAATAGAGTCCTGCATCGGTTTCGCCGGCGCCGGGAACACATACCCAACTGGCATCCCATTCGTTGTTTTGATTACGATTTCCGAATTGTGCTGCAACTGCAAAAGCAGAAAACACAAGCAACAAGGTAATTAGTTTTTTCATTTTATTGATTTGTTTTAGTTATTAATTTCATTCTGCAATTTTTTATCATTCAGACTATTTTAAAGCCTTCTCGCTGTAATTTACACGAACGCCATCTCTGTTTATCAAAAGATTGAGTCCCATAAATCCTCGTGGGTTATCTTCTCCTTTCAGTGTTCCTGCCAAAGCTTCTTCACTGATTTTTTCCAGGTCTTCCACTCTCTTTTGTGTCTCAGGATTTCCGCCAAAATAGTGCCCGGGATACATTTTTTCAATTCCTTCTTCGGCCATAATTTTGCTTGTTTTTCTACAGGTGGCCTCCAGCGTGGAGAAATCGGTTGTTAACAGTAAATTTCCTGAACCGAAAGAATCGCCGCTAAAACCATAATGGGCAGCCTTATCGATAAAAGTTGTGGATCCGGGTGTGTGTCCCGGTGTAAATACCACCAAAAGTTGTCTTCCGCCCAAATCAATAATTTCGCCATCCTTCAGAAATTTAACTTCACCTTTATAATTGGGCATAAACTGAGGAATAGCAACAGTATCAGCCGGATTAATATACAATTCAGGGAAATAATCAATGGAGGCGCCGGTGTGGTCGGGATGTACATGCGTAGCCACAAGCATTATCGGTTTTGAAGTTATCGATGCCACAATTTTGTCCAAGTCTTTGATGTTTGTTCCGGCATCAATAAGGACTGATTTATTTGTGCCTTCCACCAAATACAGACTCTCGTTCGACATCATTTTCCCTGTACCTACCCAGGTGTGTTCATCAATCTGGTGAAAAACAACATCATCGCTTTTATATACTTCTTTTCCATCGATTTGAAACCGTGGTTGTGCCCAAACAGTGCATTGAGCAATAAAAAGTAAAGCGATAATTGATACTAATTTTTTCATTTATAATGATTTAGAATATATCTATTGTTTTAAATTCTTATTCAGGAAATCTACGATGATATTAATTACCTGAGAATCTGAAAATTCTGAAGTAGCATGTCCTGCCCCTTCCAGTACATACCGTGTTGAAGAAACACCTTTTTCGCGCAGCGCATTGTGCAACAATAAAGTTTGGCTTGGAGAAACGCTCATATCTTTTGTTCCGTGGAAAAGCAAAAATGGCGGATCATTTTTATCTACATAAGTTATCGGGTTTGCCTTGGCAACTACTTCGGGTTTGTCAAGACTTGTTAGTCCGCTGTTCTTGCCGTGAATAAATTGCCCGTCGGGAGAAATAACCGTAAAGTGGGCATTGGCAGCCTCTTCGTCATAATCGGCGCCAATTTTAGTCAGGTCGGATAGGCCATAAACATCAATGGCTGCTTTTACATCACTGCTTTGGTTTAGATTTTCTCCCGCTTCAAAATCGTTGATTCCGTTTGTTGTGCCAACCATTGCAGCCAGGTAACCACCGGCAGATTCACCCCAAACGGCAATGTTCTCCGGATCGATTCCATATTCTTTTGCATTTGCACGCAGGTAACGAATAGCGGCTTTAACATCTTTCACCGCGTCGCTATAAATACCGTTATTAATTACATGGTACTGAATGCTTGCCACCACAAAACCACCTTTGGCCACTTCGTAACGATCATACAGATTTCTTTCTTTGGCAGCAAAAGAAAAACCTCCTCCAACTACGTAAACTACGCACGGACGAATTTTGTCATCTTTAAAAGTGAGGATGTCCATTTTTAGTGACATTGGATTACCTTCTAAATCGGTTGATTCATGAAAAACAATGTCTTTCACAAGGTTCATCTCGCTGTCAGCTGGAAGTTCCCTGAACATGTGTCTTTCCTTTGAAAGATTTGTTAGTAGAGTACTTGTACTGTTATCGGTGGGTTTTATAAATTTTGGCATCAGCAAACCGTTTGAGCCTCCCTGTGCAAAAGCAGAAATACTGATTACCCACAATACTAAGTTTAGGATTAAATATTTTTTCATCTTATTGTAAATTAAATTTTTAAGTGTTTCTGAATGTAACTTATTCTCGGTAAATTTTATGATGGAAAATGATTTATGTTTATTTTTTCGTTCAAATTCATTTAATACTTTTTCATTTTTTTTGACTTTTTAAATAGAATACTCCGGCAAGTAAAAACCTGCCGGAATAAACTAACCAAACATAGTGAACTTAAACATATAGGTCTTCTTATTCGATACTTATAATTTGTACAGGTCCCATTAATCCGGAAGGTTTTAAAGGGGAGTCTGCTTTGTAAAAAGGATTGGATACAAAAGTGATTTTTTCTTTTGCGTCCGGTTGCTGATCGCCAATTAAGCGATTTACCCATAAATTAGTAACCTGTATCTCCATATTATTTTCACCTTGATTTAATGCATCTGTAATATTAAACTTGAAAGGTTTTTTCCAGACAATTCCCATTGATTTACCGTTTACAAAAACTTCAGCCAAATCTTTAACTTCGCCCAAATCGAGCCAAATCTGACTTTTTTCTGTGAGCCAATCTGAAGGTACCTCTATTGTTTTTTTGTAGCTCGCTGTTCCGGAAAAATATTTAATTCCGGGGTCTGAATTTTCATTCCATTGAGAAAGTGTTTCAAAAACATCCTGTTCCGGAGCTCCTCTTTTCGACTGAAATTCAATCCTCCATGGTCCCGGCATTTCCGATAACTGTTTTTCTGTTGATTTTGTAATTGCGTATATTCTATTTCGAGTATCCTTCTGAAATACAATAAATACAGCATCGTTGGGCTCCAGATGCAAACTAACTTGTGTTAAACCGTTCTCAATTTTATAGGATGCAGGGGCAATTGCTCCGTTCTCAGGCTGCCATATTTCTGCTTCTTTTCCTGATACCCTAAAAGTTCCAATTGTTTCAATGGTTTTATCGCTTCTGTTGTTCACCCAATAAATGTTTGTATCCCCAACTGTTCGATGTACAAAAAATAATTTACTACCTTCTTGGGTTTGAGTGTAGGTAAAATCAGGGATAATATTCTGCTGGACTAAAACTTCCTGTAAACTTTTTCCTGCATATACTTTACCTTTTCCAACCTGATTAACGCCGGAATCGGTTGACCAGAGTTCATTAACAATTGTATTAAATTCTTTTGGATCGTCGCTTAAACTGGGAGTCATTAAAGGTTTTGCACCGGTAACAACAGCGCCTGCTTCCACCATTTTATGAATTTTTTTCAGAATGGAAAGTGTCATGTATTGGCTGTTTGGATCCAAAACAAGCAACCTGTAACTCATTCCTGTTGGAGTAACATATTCACCATTCTCAACCGACAACCAGTTAACGATGGCATCAGCATTGATAAAATCGTAACTGTATCCTTCCGGAACCTGGGGAAGGGACCTTCCTCTCATTCTGCTGAATAAGGTAGTAATATTATTATCTTCTCCGTAATACCAGGCAATGTCTGCAACGTATTTTCCCTGTTGCAACATATATGAACTGCGTGATAAGTAAGCCATCCAGGCTTTTGCCTGTTCAGCCCAGGTTTCGTTTCGTGTAAACCATTGGCCAAACGGGCCCAAACTCATTCCCGGAACTTTATCCATTAAAGGTTGATGCACCGAAGTATGAATGACAAACCGGTTCAATCCGCAATACATCAGATAATCTGCAATTGGTTTTAATAATTCCGGTGACCAGGCCCAATCAGTAACCATGGCTGTTAATGATTCCGCTGCCACGTATTTTTGTCCGTACAAATGCGAAACAGACGCTGATTCACGAATATCAGCCTGATAAACTGTGGCAAAATCACCTTCGTTTCCGCCGAAACCTCCGGGAGTCCAGCCGGCTCCCATCGGTACAGCAGCTGTTTTTTTGACTTCCATTCCATCGCCAATAAAAGCACGACGAGCTTCGTGAGATTCAGAATATCGTGCCATGTTTCTTTCTTTTAATAAATCGGTGAGTTGATTGTAATGATTCTCTGCGACCAAATCGGCCAGTGTTTTCCTAAAATCCCACAAAAATTTATCACTTGCCTGGGCACTTTCTACAATATGTCCGGTAAGTACAGGCATCCAGGGAAGCATATCATAACCACGCCGGTTTTTGAATTCAGAAATCATTTTGTCAGTCCAGTTCTGGGTGCCGGCTTCCCAACTGTCGGTGATAATATATTGTAGTCCTTTTTCTCCCATTAATCCTTCGGAAGCATCTTTGTACTGGTCAAGGTAATTGGTGAAATAGGCTTTTACATGACCAGCATCTAATTTATCAACTTCCAGGCCTGTTGCTTCGGGAGAAGCCGGACTATTTTGATGCCCTGTCAATGAAAATCCTAAACGAACAATCACCCAGTTTCCTTTATCAGGTGTCCAGTTGAGGGTTCCGTCTTCGTCCATTTGAGCGGTAAGATCAATAACATTATTTTTATCCACCGCTGTTTCAGGAGCCACATCCGGGGTCCAAACTTCATAAAGGTCAGTGGCTGCCGAGAAAGCTGCTTTGTCTTCAAATCGGTTTACCCTGCCTCCTGTATGAAGAACAAATTCGGCTACATCGGTGCCATTTGCCGGTGGTGGGCCAAAACCGAACATTCCCATACCCGACATAGCAGGATCTCTCTGTACAGGTTGTTTCTCCCATACCACTCTGAAATATTTAGCCGTTTCCGGTGTAAATGTAAGTGTTGACTGAGCGACAGAGCCAGAAGGCAGATCCATTATTTTATGAAAAACATTACCGTCATTGCTTGCTTCCAGATAACGTTTGTTGCCACCTCCCATCATCATAAACATTCCTCCACTGCCACCTCCAACAATGGTGATAGCCTGCATGCTCACCGGTTGCGCAAATTCATATTGAATCCAGGATAATTTTGCTTCGGGAAGTTTTGAGGTAGTTACCAGATCACCATCGGTTAGTTGCTCCAAGGTGAAATGACCTCCCGATGAAGAAATTTTGGGATTTAATTCCTGCAATGAAAGATCTGTTTCAGGCAGGCGATAAGCAAACACAGCAACATCATCGTAGTAATTGGGAACAGAAGAACCAACATGTCCTCCCATGGGATTAGCAGTCAAACCAATATTTTGGAAAGGTCCTGAAATACCCGGAGGTTCGGGTAATTTTCCGGAAAATGGTTTTTCCCCTTCTACACGAATTTCGCTCCAAACATATTTTTTCATGGCCTCTTCGGGTTTCACCCAGGGGCCTCCACTTTCACTCCAGCCCGGAGAACCGGCAATGGCCATTTCCAGACCTAATGAATCGGCCAAATGGGTTGTATACGAAAAGGCATCTTTCCATTCGGGTGTCATATAAATCAGTCTTTTTTCTACCACCTGGGGACTGTTTAGCCCTGCATCAAAATTCTGGAAACCTCCAATTCCTACACGGTGCATCCATTCCAAATCGGCATGAATACCTTCTTTTGTCACATTACCGTTCATCCAGTGCCACCAAACACGTGGTTTTGCATCATCAGGTGGATTTACGAAGCCTTCCTTTAACTGCATAGTCGAAGTTTTTTCCGTTTCTATGCATTGAACCATCAATAAAATTATTGTTATTGAGAGCAAAACCATAAAAAGGAATTGCCTTTTGAAGTTTATTTTGAAAATAGTTTTCATAGATATTTTATAGGTTGATTTTTGGTACTTTCGGTTTAAATTGAATTTTATGGAATTATGTGTTCTTCTCCTTCTTCCCACATTTTGTTTGGATCGAAACCTACTCTTGCAGAACCACAAACGGCCACGGTTGACTTTCTATCGGGAAACAGATGGTTGGCCACTTCCTCAGTTTTTGCATCCCCTCGCAGTAATGAACGGAAGGCTTCTATAATATCATCCAAAACTGTTAGTTTTTGGGAATAAACATCAATGGTTCCGGCATAAGAAATATGTCCGGTGAACATCCGATTGTACTGAGGTTGCAGGTTTTTTAGTCGGATGAGGTATTTTAAAGTTGTACTTACCGGTAATCTTGTTCCCACATTGCCGTTGGCTGCATCACCTGAGAAAAGTATTTGACTGTAGGGATCAAGAAATGTCACGGAACCCGGAGAATGACCGGGAGCGTCATAAACGGTTACATCTCGATCGCCCAGTTTAAAAACCAGTCCGTAGTGTAAATCCTTTATTTCAGGCTGTTTTGTATATTTCGCTACATCTTCTTGAATGTATCCCCACACATTTTTATAGCCGATGTTCATGTTTCTCATAATTTCACCATATTCCACACGTTGTTCGTACGGAATGTGGGTAGCCATTTCCACGTCGTTCGGATGGATGTATACCACATCGAATTGTCCGATACCTCCGGCATGGTCCGGATGTCCGTGAGTTAAAGCAACATCGTACGGCAGGTCGGTAATCTTTTCAACGATGCTTTTTAAATCGCAAAAACCGGTACCTGTATCAATAAGTAGTGCACGTGTTTTTCCAACCAGCAGATACATGGAATTCATACCAAATTCGTTGATGAAATAAGTGTTTGGTGCAATTTCAACAATCATAGGCCGGGTAACAGGCCCCGGCCTTTTTTCATCCTGTACTGCTGTTTGTGCTTGCGCATTTTGAGTAAATCCAAATGTGGATATAAAAAGTAAGAATATGATTGAGATAATGAAATTTCTGGTTTTCATGTTGAATATTATTTCATTGATTTTTCGCCATAGTTAATGCGAACGCCATATTTTCTAATAATATGATCGAACCCGAATCGGTTGCCTTCGGTTTTTTCACCTTCCTCTTTTCCGGAAAGAACATCTTTGCTTAGGGTAATCATATCGTCGACGCGTTGTTTTGTTTCAGGATTGGTTCCATTGTAATGTCCGGGGTACAAACGGTTAATCCCTTCTTTTTCCATTATAGCACTCATTTTTTCACAGGTTGCAATCAGATCTGAAAATGTACCCGCAAACAACAACAGATTTCCCGAACCAAATGAATCGCCGCTAAAACCATAACCTGCATCTTTGTCAATAAAGGTTGTTGAGCCCAATGTGTGTGCAGGCGTAAAAACTACTTGCAGCTGGCGGCCACCTAAATCAATGATCTGGCCATCTTCCAGGTATTTGAATTCCCCTTTATAATTCGACATCATTTGTCCTGCAGATTCTTTGTCGCCGGGATTCAGGTAAACTTCGGGGAAATAGTCGGCAGCTCCCACGTGGTCGGGATGCACGTGTGTTAACATCAGTGTTACCGGTTTTTTCGTAATAGATGCTACTATTTTGTCTAAATCAGTGATTTTGGTACCGGCGTCGAGCAAAACGGCTTTGTCATTTCCCTCAATCAGGTAGATACTCTCGTTGGAAGATAAGTGGCCGGTACCTACCCAGGTATGCTCATCAATCTGATGAAATACCACATCGTCGTTTTTAAAAACTTCTTTTTCCTTGAATTGAGGTGCAGGCATTTGTTGTGCCAACAATGTTGATTGAATGAGGGTGATAGCTAAAATAAACAGTATTGATTTTTTCATGATTCTATTATTAGAAAGTTGGATTTGTTGGCAAAATATTCCGGCAAACATGTGCCTGCCGGAATAAAAATCAACTAAACTACTACTACAATTAATGGTCTCTAAAAATTCCAATTCTTTTTTTCCTTTACTACATTTTTACAGATCTGCTTTTTCCATGAGATCTAGTGCAGTTGATACAATACCCTTTTCAGCATATCCGGGTTTCAGTCGCGAGCTAATCACCTGAAATGTGAGGTGGTTGCTTGCATTATCAGAATAAATATAACCCGGTCCTCTTGGTCCGCTTGCCAGGGTAACCAGCATTGTTTTGGAAGCAGGTGATTCTGCTTTTAGTCGCATACCAATTTCAGAATATACCTCACCGCTGACTGTTACGAGATTGATATCGCCAATTTGAAGCAGACCAACTCCTATAGTCACATCCGGACCGTCTTTATAACCGGGGTCGTAATTCTCACGTCCTTTGGTATCAATACGTTCCCGTCCCGGACAAATCAAATCCTGTTTTCCAGCCCAGATACGTGCTTCTTTGTCATATTTTGTATCGTAAAGCATCACTCTTACGGCACTGTTACCAATAGAGGTTCCCAGCATATGAACATAATCACTTTTACGGGCAACTGTTTTCTTGTGTGCTTCAAGCTGGTCAGCAGGAATAGCATCAGTTCCGGTGAAAGACGGTTGATTGCCTGTGGCAGGAACGTTGTGAGGAGGTAATACACCTAAGATCGGACCATCCTGAAAAATGGATGTATAAGCCATTTTGGGATTCTGGTCTCCTGAAGCACCCTGACAGAAAAGTGCAACCGTTTTATCATTAAACATATCTTCGACGTAAGCTGTTGCATCTCCCGGGAAATCAGCACTTATCACTCCACTTAAAAAGAAGTTAACCGGGTGCATGGCGTAGTTCATGTACACGGCGATTGGCACATCATCCTCACCAAGAAATGTCATCACAGTCAGGGTTTTATCAGAAATTCCTTTCCAGTTTGCAGTCTGACGCCACTCCTGCCACTCATCGTAATTGTCACGGTTAACATTTAGGTCGAGTTGCGTTGTACCGTAACCAACGCGGGCAGGTGTCATTTTTGACTTAGCTGTATTTACAGATGAAATAATTGCATTGGCAATAGTTTCTGCGCTTGGTGCTCCTCCAAAAAGTCCGCCAGTGTTGCCACTGTGCGTATGTGTTCCTGTAACCACGTAATTTTCTACCGGACAACCGGTGGATGCAGAAGAAACTCTTAAAACTGAATCAATTTCGTGAACTCCGCCGGCATCTACTGCAACAAGAACAGCAGAGTTAGTACCATCATTAATGTAGATGGAGCGAACATAAAGATGGTCGCGAATACTATCTGTTGAGTTTTTAAGATCACTTTGTTTTGGTGTAATATCAACTTTGGCAGCTCCGACTTTTAATCCAGTTTGTGCAAAGACCGGACAGGTGAAAAAGAGAATAATACTCCAAACAACAAGTTTGCTGTAAGCTATTATGTGTTTCATACTGTCTTTATTCTGATTATTATTGATTAAGGATTGAATTAATAATTTCCACTGGCCCAAGCAAACCGGCTGGAACCAACGGAGAATTGGCCCTGTAAAACGGACGGGTGGTCAGTGTAATTTTCTGATCATCGCTAACACCCGGCTGGGCATCGCCAATCAAACGGTTTACCCAGGTATTTACCGATTTAATAGCAATTTCGTTAGAACCAACTTTTGCAAATTCAGTAATATTTACCCGGTACGGTGGTTTCCATGCAGTTCCGGCAAGCTGACCATTCACCCATACTTCGGCCAAATTATTTACCTGTCCCAGGTCGATAATTACTTCACCATTGTCAAGTGTTTCCTTAGCCAAATCAACTGTCTTGTTGTAAATAGCAATTCCTGAGAAGTATTTTATTCCATTATCTTCACTATCCCGGAAATCAATTAACTCATCAAAAGTAGCAGATGCCGGTGCTCCGCGCTCTGCCTGAAATTCCACCAACCACGGACCTTTGAGTTGAGTAACCACCAGTTCTGTTGGTTCAGGAATTACAATACTGCTTTTTTTTGTTTTTTCACGGAAAACTACAAACACAGAACCAAAGCGATCAAGAGGAATCGTAACGTTTGTACGCTTACCATCAAACTGATACGAAACAGGTTTTATTTCTCCTGTTGAAGGATCCCATAATTCAGCTTTGTAACCACTTACGCGGAAACTTGCGTGTATTGTTTCTTTGTTGTCGGTCTGACTGGCTACAAAGTACAATCCACCGTTATTCAATTTGCGGTGCAGGAACATTACATCGCTGTTTTCTGCCTGAGATTCATATGTAAAATCAGGTTCCAGCCCCATTTCTTTAAAAGCAATTGCCGTGTTTTTTGTATTGATAACTTTGCCATTACCAACGCTTGTAATAGCGCCTTCGGGCCAAAGAACATCAAGGACTTGTTTCACTTCAGCAGGATTATCAGCAAGACTTGGCGAACCTTCTGGTCGTGTTCCGATTACCACTGCACCTTGTTCCGCAAATTCCTTTATTTTTTTCAAAACCGGAAGCGTTATTTTTGTGGCGCCTTTTCCGAGGAAAATGGCTTTATAGTTCATACCCGATTTGGTAGTCAATGCTCCGTTTTCCACTGAAAGCATATTCAATACTGCATCGGCGCTTACAAAGTCGTATCGATAACCTTTTGGAAAGAGTAAATAGTCATTCCCGTAAATAGCTGTCATTGAAGATTCTTCGCCATAGAAAACAGCAATGTCGTTTGCAGCTTTACCTGCTTGTAACATAAACGATGAGCGTGACAAATAATCAATCCAAACTTTTGATTGTTCAGCCCAGGTTTCATTCCGCGAGAACATTTGGCCAACGCCCAGCGTTACGCCAGGACCTTTTGTAATTGGCTGGTGAGCTGATGTGTGAATGACAAAACGGTTAGAACCCGAAAGCAAAATAGCATCGGCAGTTGATTTTAAATCCCACGGCGCTGTTCCATATGCCGGACCTCCTGTGAACGATTCAGTAGCGGCAATGTTTTGTCCGTAAATGTGTGCTACTGATGCTGATTCCTGGTTGTCGTTAAAATAGTTTCCTTCCATGTAACCGGGTTCATGGTGCATCCACATCGCTCCCATTGGAATGTCGGCAGTTTGTTTCATTTCCATGCCTTCACCCATGGTGGCAAATCCTGCTTCGTGTGCTTCACCGTAGCGAATCATCCCAATATTATGCAAGTAGCGGGTCAGGTAATCGTAGTGATTTTCTTTGAGCATCAATTGAATGTTGCGACGCCAGTCATACAAAAACTTATCCGTTTTTTCAGGACTTTCTACCACATAACCGGCCAATGCAGGCAACCACAGAGTTGGATCGTAACCAACATTCTTTTCAAAACCTTCAAGAATTTTTGGAGTCCAGTTGGCAAAACCTGATTCCCAGCTGTCGAACATTAAGGCATGTAAACCATGTTCTCCAACCAGTCCGTTGGCTGCTTCACGATACATTTCAATATAATGGTCCATATAACGTTTCACTGCTGCTGAGTCAAGTTTATCTACTTCAAGTCCGGTAGCTTCTGGCGCTGCCGGTCTGTTCTGTGCACCTGTCAGTGAATAACCAATACGAAGTACAAGCCATTCTCCAGCCTCCGGTGTCCAGTTTAAGGTTCCGTCTTCGTTCATCTGAGCGGTTAAATCAAGTACTTCCGAAGTTTTAATAGCTTCATCGGTTCCGGCTGTTCCACCTGGCAAACCAAAATATCCGTTTTCCCCTCTTTCACCCCAAAATGCTGCTTTCACTTCAAATGAATGAACGGTTGGTGTTCCGAGTAAAGTCAATTCTGAAATATCGATAGATTCAGGAGGAGGTGGTGTTCCAAATCCCCAGCGGAACCATGGACGTGGTGGTGAAGGCGGCTGTTTTATACTTACAAACCTGAAATAACGGGAATTGACATTATCAACCGAATTTGTGCGAACGGTTGATCCTGATAAAATATCGGCGCCGGTGTCGGTCCAGTTTGTTCCATCGTTGCCCGATTCCAGTTTAAAACCAACCGGACCACGAGACTGAGTCGACAAAACCAAACCTCTAACCGTTACCGGCTTTCCATAATCAAATTGAACCCATGAAATTCCTCCTTCTTCTTTGGCTGCAGGAAGGGTTATTCCTGAATGATCGTAAAAACCATCGGATAGAACTTTTGTGTCAATTTTCCCTCCACTGGATGTTATTTTAGGAATTGGAAGAATTTCATCGGCAGCTATTTTAAAAGCAAGTACTTTTTGGTCTTGATAGTATTGAGGTTTTTCTGCTCCCATATTTCCCTGGTGACCGGATCCCCCGGTACTGTTTTGATAAACACCGGTTACCACAGGAGGATGATTTAATACACCTGTAAAGGGCTTACCACCTTCAACATGTGTGACGGCATACACCATTTTTTTCATACCGTCTTCCGGAGTAACCCACGGACCGCCGGTTTCACTCCAACCCGGTGATGCCGCTGTTGCGAATTCCATACCCAGAGAATCGGCGTACGCAGCTGATTTTGCAAAAGCATCTTTCCAGCCATCCGACATGTAAGGATAATAATTTTCGACGACCGAATTTTCAGGTCCCTGTCCCATACCGGCATGGAAACATTGCAAACCGGCAATGCCTACTCGTTTCATCCAGTCCATATCGGCTTTGGCGCCTTCCCAGGATACATTGCCGCCCATCCAGTGCCACCACACACGTGGTTTTGCTGCATCAGGCGGATTAATAAATCCTGCTTCCAGATTATTTTGTTGTTTCTTTTCCTGAGGATTTTGGCATTGTATAAATGTAAAATTTAAACAAGTTACGAGAAGGATAAGGGAAACTAATTTTATAGCTTCAAGATTTGGTTTCATAGCTAATATTTTAGGGCGTGATTACTATCGGTTTTGAATTAAGGTTGATCAATACTGTGTTTTCAAATTAGTAAGGTTAATCTATCGGGCATCTCACTGCACTAAATAGTTGGTTCTAAAAATTTTCCCTTCTGTTTAATGTTGATCTGTAATCGGGTAAAAATCCAAATGATTTAATTTAGTTTTTCAAAAATGATTTATTTAGTTAGTTTAAACAAGAAATAGTGAGCAAGGATAAAGAGCAGGATAGTACGCATCTATTAAATGCCTACTATCCTTGTCTTTCAATTGTACATTAATTCCAATTTGGATTTTGCTCAAGTCCTCCCTCTGTATTTGCATTTATAACAGTCTGAGGAATTGGGAAAAGAGTCCAATTAATACTCCCTGTATAATAAGGAATATCACCCATAAATCTTGAATAATTTGAAAGCTGATGAACAAGAACTTCGTTTGAGCCTGAACTGCTACCCATACGCAGCAACGTTGGAAAACGATGTTCTTCATAACACAGCTCGCGAGCACGTTCATCAAGAATCAAATAAATATCTACTTCGCCTGCAGAGACAAGCTTAGTTGCCTGAGCTCGGTTGCGAATTACATTAATGTCAGCAGCAGCCATATCAGAACTACCTTTTCTGTAATATGCTTCAGCACGTAACAACAATGTTTCCGCAGAACGAACTGCATACCAATCTCTACCGTATTGGTTTATATGCATAGGAATTTCTGAAGAGTGCCAGCCCCAGTCGTCCATTTTTATTTTCGAACGCATAGGAGACATCATTTCAGGAACAGTAATCATATCTGCGGTAACTGGTTGCAAATACAAACTATGATTCCGGTCGAGACATAAAAACTCTCTGGTAAGGTTTATCGGAAGATTACGCATGTCATTGGCATAATCGCCAGCCCAAACTTTATTCGCAACATAGTTTGTTTCTGCAGTTCCACCTGTAGAAAATCCACCTAAATAGGCACATGTAGCTCCTCCGGGGAACTTGCTTTGATCCACATTTCCGCCAAACGGGCAAGCTGCAGCGCCTGCTTCTGCCAAGTCTGCTCTCCAAACCATATTTCTAAAAACAGGGCCAACAAAGGCAGTTAATCCATAATATGGATTTGCACTGGGCCAACCACCAATAAGTCCGTTTGCCTGAGCTTCTTCATAAGTTGCAGCTTCCAAAGTCCACACAGCTTCAGTATTTCCTGCACTATAATCGTAATTTCCTATTTGGAACAAATCAAAGAAAACATTACCATCTTCTTTGTATGCCGGAACTCCATTCTTTGTAGACATATCTGAAGGATTCGCACGCGAACCAAAACGTTGAGTCATAAGAGGGTGAGCAGCAATTGTTTTTGATGCCGCAGCAATTGCTTTGTCATAATTGGTTGCATCGTTTTTTTCAACACCAAGAGCCAAATAAGCCTCTGCAATAAAATGGTTTGCTACTCCTTTGGCCAAACGTCCGTCTTGAGTAGGATACATGGGAAGAAGTGCTTCTGCAGCTTCCAAATCAGCAATTGCAAATTCATAAACAGCTTGACGCGAATCACGAGTATAATTTAGTTTAAGAGACTCACTCACTTCCTGAACAATTGGCACACCGCCAAAACATTCAGCTAAACGTAAATAACCATAACCACGGAAGAACCGAGCCTGGCCAAGAGCAAAATCCTTATCTGTTTCATTTGACCATTCGACCAGTTCCGCACCTTTAATTGCAAGGTTTGCATAACTAATCAGCTGGTACATATCTACCCAAAGGTTGTTGAACATAGGAAAGTCAGGCGACCAACGAGAATAATTTGAAAACGCATTGGCTGTTGGCGCAGCTGCACCTGTGTATACATTGTCAAAAAAATCGGCACCTTGTCCGTGTAACAATTGTTGTGTTGAAGCTCCTGTCCAGAACATTCGATAACCACCATACATATTAAATGCCTTGCGATAAGCAGTAACCAGCTGGGCATCTACCTGGCTGCTTTTTTGAAAAGCAGTTTCCGGTGTGTAAATCGTTTTTGGATCTTCAGAAAGAAAATCCTCATCATTTTCACAAGATGGTAAAAATGATGATATAGCTATTAAGCCTATAATTAGATACTTAAAATTTTTCATTGTTCAAATAAGTTTAGAGTGTAAAGTTAATACCTAGAGTAAATGTTCTTGGCAATTGTGCTGCCGAGAAACTTCTGATTTCAGGATCGCTGTATTTCCAGTCGGGTGCAACAAAGAATAAGTTTGAACCTGACACAAAGACTTTCATACTCGAAAAATTGAATTTTTTAAGTAAATCTCTATCAAAGGTATATGACAAGTTTAACTCTTGAAGTCTCACAAAAGTGTATTTCTGCAATGCAGTATAACGGGCGTCTGTAAAGTTTACTCGCGGATAAGTCTCACTTGGATTTTCCGGTGTCCACCAAGGGTGATTTAACATGTTGTGATACTGAAAACCATCAGAACTCAGGTATGCTATATTGTTTTGAGCATAACCGTATTGCCCCCCACTAAAAACTCCGTTAAACAGTGCATATAATTGGAAGTTTTTATAATTTAAAGTATTTCTGAAACTCATTCTGAAACTTTCGGTGCCGAAACCAAGGATTTTTCTGTCGGTTACGCCAATTACTCCGTCTTCACTTCCATCAATATTTGCATACATTGCGTCACCCGCCTGTCCACCGTTTGCATTAAGGTAAGCCACGTCACTTTCCTGAACGATACCGGACCATTCATAACCGTATATAGCATTTAACGATTCGCCTATGAATAAACTTGCATTTATATCGTCTTCTTCATCGCCACCATATAACTCTACTAATTTATTACGGTTAAGCGTGAATGTTAAACCTGATGTCCATCGGAAGTCACCAGACTCAATATTTGTTGTGTTAAGAACAGCTTCAATTCCCCAGTTTTCAACTTTACCCATGGTTGCCATTTGAGATGTAATACCTGCACCCATAACAGGAATAGTTCTGCTGAAAATCTGGTCTGTTGTAGTCGACTTATAACCATCAAGTTCAAAATGAATTCGTTTCAACAGATCGATTTCTGTACCAATATTAAAAGAAGTTGTGGTTTCCCATGCCAACTCAGAGTTACCTAGTGTTGCAAGGCTTTGTCCCCATAAAATCTGATCATCGAACCAATAAGCAATTCCGCCACCTCTACCAACATTCATAGTAGAAAGCGTTCCATATGGACGTAAGGTTTGATTACCGTTTTTACCCCATGATGCTTTTAATTTTAAATTATCGATAAGTGTACTTGAACTTAAGAACGACTCATTCGACATGGTCCAGGCTGCACCAATAGCAGGGAAATTACCCCATTTCTTGTCGGCTCCGAATACAGAACTACCATCACGACGGATGGATGCGTTAAGGTGATAAGTGTCTTTAAACGAATAACTCGCACGAGCCAGATAACCGACATCATTGTGCAACTCGTAACCTATCTCATCAATCGCCTGAGTTACTGCATTGGACAATCCGTAAAAGCCAAGGTTGGTGTTACCAATACCAGTAAAATCAGTACCGGTCATTCCAAAAGAATCCATTCTTCTTGAATCGCGTGTATATACCAATGTAGCATTGATAAAATGATTGTCGAACTGATTGGTATAGGTCAGAATATTATCGATAACCCATGAAGTTGTTTTATTCTCAGCGATTGAACCATTGGCTCTGTCGAGATAAGCAGATTGTGCTTCAGATGTATAACCGGCTTCACCCAGAGCTAAATTTACAAAATTAGATTCGTATCTGAATGCGCGTTCCAGTCTTGTATTTGTAGTGTAAGAACCGGTTAGCTTATAGCTCAATCCTTTAATTCCAGGAATTTTGAAATCAACAGTTCCTCCAATTATCGTAGCATTTCTGCGATCTTCATCGTCTCTTCCAACTTTAGTATTCCACAACGGATTTTGAGTTGTCTCTTCCCGGCCATCAACATATAACCTTAATCTTCCGTCTGACAAATAAGGTTCGGTCCATGGTGATAGAGTTACAGCAGCGCCATAGTTCGGTCTTATTCCGTCGTTATTGTTATATGATTGGTCGAAATTGGCACTTACAGAAAGGTAATCGTTAATTCTTGTACTGATTCTTGCTGTAAAAGTGACTCTTTTATATTGGTCGCCAACGACAAAGTTTTTATTATCTAAATACGAAGAGCCAATAAAATAATCCATGGCTTCGCCTCCACCTGAAACATTTACCGAATAGTTCTGTTGAATTCCGGTACGTGTAATCATATCGTAATAATTGGTGGGTGTATTAGCATCGATATTTGCCTGTTCCAATTCTGACATCCAGGTTGTTGACGCTGTACGTGCATTCATTAATTCAATATAACCTTGTGGTCCCCTCATATCAGGACTATAATTTGGATTTGAAATACCTGTAGATGTGCTGACAGAGATAATTGGTTTTCCCTTAATACCTTTTTTACGGGTAATCATGATAACTCCATTTGCAGCTTTCGATCCATAGGCTGCTAAAGATGTAGCATCTTTTAATACCTGAATGTTTTCTACTGTGGAAGGATCGATATCATTCATACTTCCGGAGAAAATTAAACCGTCAACTACTAATAAAGGTGCCGAACTATTAAACCCGTCCGGGCCTGTGTTATCATTAATTGATTTCTGTCCACGTACTAAAAGTTCAGTTTCTGCTCCAGCTTCACCAGACTTTGTGAAGTTAATCCCTGTTGTAATACCATCGAGTAAAGAAAAAGCATCGGTTGTTGCTCTGTTCATAATTGGAGAATCTGCCATATCAACAGATGTAACTGACCCGGTAAAGTTTTTACGCTTCTGAACACCATAACCTATTGCAACAACTTCATCCAAACCAATGGTTTCTTCCTGTAGGGTAACATTAATTGTTGTTTGCTGTCCAACCGTAATTTCCTGGCTTTTCATTCCAACAAATGAAAATTGCAGAACTGCATCTTCCGGAATTCCTGCTAATCGATAAATCCCGTCCGCGTCGGTAATTGTTCCGTTGGTGGTTCCTTTTACTACAACGGTAACTCCGGGTAACGGGCTCCCGTTCGAGTCGGACACTGATCCTGAAACCTGATTTTGTTTTGCATCTGAAATAAATACCCTCTTGTTGGATTCACTTTTCGATTTCACTAAAATTAGGTTATCCATCATTTCGTAGGTAAGATCGGTTCCTGAAAACAATTCATTTAATAAATCTGCAATATTTTTGTTTTCATAATGAACAGACACTTCTTTGGTAAGATCTACCTGGGCATTGTCGTAGAAAAAACGATAGTTACTTTCTTCTTCAATTTGTTGAAATACATCTACTAGTGTAGCCTTGTTGACATTTAAGTCAATTTTGCCTGTTTGGGAGAAACTTTTAGCTGAAACCTGAAGAAAGGTTATCAGCATTAAAAGTGAAGTAATTTTTGCCATAAGCAATAATTTTTTCATCGGCAGAAAGCAAAAGCTTTCTACACAAAGTTTGTTTTTTTTCATAAATTTGTTTTGTTAAGTTGATGACTTATAGCTTTTGAGCTATATGTTGTTAATAATGAAACAAATAAGGTTTCAGTTAAGGCGGGAGTTGTTGGTCGCAATCCCGTCTTTTCTTTTTAATTTCACATAGGCACTTTGGTATTAGTTCAGTTTAATGTAAATTTTATTTTTCTCATATTTATATTGAATCGATTCGATTGATGTCCGTTTTATGGCTTCAAAAAAGGTGAAAATATTGTCGTTTACGCTCATTACCCCGCTAAAACGCTTGGTCTTTAGAGTTTCATCGCCAAAAACAACTTCAATGTTATAAATGCGCGATATTTTTTGTGCCAGGCTTCCAAGGCTTTCATTGTTAAAAACATAGATACCTTTTTCCCAGTAATCGTAAAAATCATCCAGTATTTCTGCCTGGTATAATTTGCCCGTCTTTTTGTCAAGCACAACACTTTCAGAAGGTTTTAACAGGTAGGATTTGTATTGATCTTCCCCTTCACCATTTTTAATATCAAATTGAATACTTCCCGAAATCAGGTCGGTTTTTACCGTATTGTCATCGGGGTAGGCAATAACCGAGAATTTTGTTCCCAAAACTTTTATACGGTTTTCCCCAATTTTAACAATAAACGGTTTTTGTGCATTGTGTGTTACTTCAAAATAAGCCTCACCCGTTAATTCCAGTTCTCTTTGGTCTTTTTGAAATTGCGTGGGATACTTTATTTTTGAATCGTTACTTAGCCAAACTTTTGTACTATCGGGCAGAATTACAGAGGTTCTGCTTCCTTTTGGTACCTGTATTTCCTGGTATACAATTTCAGGAGTTTCTTTTAAAGTGACGTATTTCTGGATAATAAAGGAGGAAACAACCAACAGAAATATGGCTGCCGAAATTCGTAGTGGATAGTAAATAAAACTTTTTTTCTCCTGTTTCCGGTTGTATTGCGATATCCTGTTGTGCAATGTATGGTAAATACTGTTGGTATTGGTGTTTTTGGGAGCATTGTATTTCCAAATCTGTTCTAACTTTTCAAGGGTTAACCGGTTGGTTTCGTTTTCTTCAATCCACTGTTTGATATGGTTTTCTTCTTCAGTGGTGATTTCATCTGCTAATTTTCTGGAAATATATTGCCAAATATTTTCTTTGTTCATAATAAAGTAATCTGAAAGCTTTGACAGGGAATTTTTATAAATCCCCTAAACGAAATTGAAAAAAATTATTTTTTGGGTAAAAAAAGTTGAAAAAGAAGGACAAAACTTTTATGGTCACCGTGATTATCGAGATAAGTTTTGATTTCATTTCCAATTTTTTCAATGGCTATGGAAAGTTGATTGTCGATTGTTTTTACTGAAATTTCAAGGATTTCGGCAATTTCCTTGTATTTCATTTCTTCCACTTTGGCCATTTTGTAAATAATTTTACAACGGGGAGGTAACGATTCAATAGCCTTATCCAGAATATCCCGAAGCTCTTTGTTGATAAGTTTTGTTTCCGGGCTGATATATTCCACTCCAAGTTCAACATCCAAGTCTTCCAGTGCAATGGCTTTTTGTCGTTTTTCTTCTTCAAGATAATTGAGCGAAGTATGGTATGTTGCTTTGAATAAATAGGCTTTTATATTTTCAATTTTAAGTAGGTTTCCCCTGTTGAGCCACATTTTAAAAAACACATCGGAAATGGCTTCTTCCGCCAAAAGTTTATTTTTTAAAAATGAATAGGAAAACTGGTAAAGTCGGGAAGAATAGATTTCGAAAAATTGTTTAAATGCCTTTTCATCCGCTTCAGCAGAAATCAGGATTAAAAGTGATTTTATGTTTTTTTCAGTATACAATCTCAGCTGTCAAAATCAAAATGCGTAATGGATTTTACGATTTTCCCAAATCATTGGCGAAAACGAAAGTAAGAAAAAAAAAGGACTGAATGAGTGATATTCAGTCCTGTTTTTTAACGGAGGGGAGTTATTGCTTTTTGTCGTAATTACATTTTGTTTTGAATTTTCAAAGTTCTTTATGAATTTTTGTTAGAAAATGAAAATCAAAGTACATTCCTTCTTCACAGAAAAATCAGTTTATTGAAATAATAGTTCAAACTGTCCACTTATTGAGGTTCTGTCCCTACAATCGGAGGAACATTGTATTTAGCCGTTCTCGCATCGTTGATTACACCCGACCAGTTCAAACCAAATGCAAAATCATAGGTATTTCCCTCGCTATCTGCATAACATTTCATATCTCTTGGAACATCTTCGAATTGTGCTTCCACTGTTTCCATGTTTGCAGGCATTTGAAGTGGTAGTAATCCGGAAGGTTCAACCTGACCAGCAAGAATTTCAAGGTAAACTTTATCGGGCAGCCAGGCAGACCGGCCCCCGCCAAAACCTACTAGAATTGCATCTACTTTGTTTTCGAATTCTGCAAAAACCATCGGACTTGATGCGTCGACAGCAACAATGACTTTATTGGCAACAGCTGCAGTATTTAGCACCAAATCCAGGTGACTTTCGTTTGTAATAATTCCTGTCCGGCCAAAATAGGAACGATTCTCCTGAATGATTTTTTTTGTACCATTTTCAGTTACTTCAATCATATCTCCGGCAAGTGATTGCTTGCGAACAAATTCAGAGTTGGCAGTGTAAGGACGATATTGCAATGAAATAGGCAGATAAGTATAACGCTCGCGTTCGGCAGCAATATCTGCAGGTTCCACGCCATCATCTCTCATACCTCCGGATTCCATAAAGGTAGGATTTCCGTTTTGAGGACTCGTTATTCTTACAATGGCAAAGTCACATTTGGCAATTTCTTCTTTCGAAGCACGTACGATGTCGTTGGGCGATAATGTTGGATTTCCCTGATTATCTGCCGGCCCCGTAAATTTATCCGCCAGTTTATCCGTCAGAACATCGTAATATTTTCCGGCTTCTTCAAGGTCGAATCCCGGGTTGGCTGAAGCTGCAGATCTTGTCCAGCCGCCTGTTGCAGCCGAATACATTCTTGGAATATACACCCTTGGTTTTTGGCCGTTGGCTAAAGCTTTGTGAATTATACCGTCTTTGTTTTTCAGCATAACCACTGATTTAAGGTGAGCCTGAAATCCTGCTGCTTCGTGTTCCGGTTTGTTAGCTGTAGATTCGGCTACTTCGAGGCTAAGATACGGATTGTCGACAATACCGATATTGAAGTGGGTTCTTAGTATCCTCTCTGTCCCTTTTTTCATAATTTCATCCATTTTTTCTTTGCCCAAACGGGTAACTCCCAGTTGATAAGCTTCCATGGCTAAATCAACACTTTCTTTTAAGCTGCCACCTTCGCCACCAAAAGCATCACAACCTGCTTCCAGAATGGCCAGTCGTTTTTCAACAGGTGTCAATTCTTCAACACCATAGTTTTTGCTGGTAAGAATGCCGAAGTCGGTCAGGATATAACCGTCCCAGCCGTATTTTTCTCTAAGCAACTGGTTGATTTTGTATTTGCTGTAACTAGAACCAACACGTTCTCCGCCAACGGGTGAACCATTCGCATCAATCCCCACGGAATAGTTGGTCATTGCTGCCGATACTGTTTTTGTTTTTCCGGGCAAATCCATGCAAGCCAAAAATGGAAGAACATGCGTAAAAAACTGTCCTCCCGGAAAAACGTTGTATTCTCCGTCGCGGGTATGCGATTCACGTCCGCCTTCTGCTGCCCCGTCACCGGAAAAGTGTTTCATCTGGTTGTTAACGCTGTGTTTACCCCAGCCCAAATCGTTACCATTTTCATCGTAGGTCGATTGCCAACCGTTAATAACAGCTCTGGCTACATCCATCGAAAGCGCAGGATCTTCGCCAAAAGTTCCGGGAATGCGTTTCCAGCGTGGTTCGGTTGCCAGGTCCATTTGTGTAGCCACCTGCATTGATATTCCCATGGCACGCCATTCTTCCGACATCATTCTTCCGTATTGAGCCCCAATTTCGGGATCAAATGTTGCTGCCAAACCAAGGTTGCTTGGCCAGCTGGTCACGTCTCCCGAACGCGGATCATCAATCCAAACCACAGGAAGACAGACCATCGTTTGAAGCCCTTCAATGTACTCTTGTGTCATGTTGTTCCACCTTACTTTGGTTCTTGTGTCATTCATTCCTCCGCGTGGAGCACGCAATTGTCTGTAGCCTAAATCAAGAGAATTTTTAATGATGGCATCCAGTGAATCTGGATTAACCCGCCATCCACCAAAAGGATTCATCTTCATTCCCATCATTTGTTCAACAGGAATCTCATCGACCATGGCTTTTGCCCTTGTTTCAAAATCTAGGCGCCAATCTTCAAACTTATCCAGCAGATTGTTTCTGTTGAGGTCTTTGAATGCGTAGCCGTCAACCTGAATCAGCGAAAGCCCCGAATTTTTTGAATAACCGAGGGTAGCGCCGTTTTCATTTTTTACCAAAGTCCAGCCGTCGGGAGTTTGAGATTCGGCCCATTTTAAACTGCCGGAGCCAAGTGTATCCGTTTTTTTAGGATAATTATCTGTTTTACAGGCCGTAAAAAATAAAGCAACACTTGTAAGTATTACTAAAACAAGCAAAGATTTTTTTGATAAGGTAGTTTTAATTCTGTTCATTGGTTTGGTTTTTATTTGTTAGATATTCTTTGTAATTAAGCTTTTCAAGCACGCTTTTTCTATAAGTTTTTCCAATGGGTAACTCTCTTTTCCCAATAAATACACTTACAGGGCCAAAACTTGTTATGCGTGTCAGAGATACGATGTATGAACGATGTATTCTTAAAAACCCGTTTTGCGACAAAATCTCCTCCACGGAAGAAATTGTGCATCTCCGGGTAATTTTCCTGTCGCCAAGAAAAATGGTCAGGTTATCTCCCATGCTTTCTACAAATACAATTTCGCTGAGTGGAATTTTGTGGATAATACTGTTTTCCTGAATATAAAGAAATTCCTGGTATGTTTCATCTTTATGCAAAGTATTATCGTTTGCCTGGTTGTGCAAAGCAAAGAATTTTTCAATAGCTTGTGTTAAACGCCCCGATGAAATTGGTTTTACCAAATAGTCGAGCACATTTAAATCGTAACCCTCAAGTGCATACTGACGATAAGCGGTAGTAAAAATAACAGGCGGTGGATTTTTTAATGATCGCAGCAATTCTGTCCCCTTCATTTCAGGCATATGAATATCCAGAAACATGAGATCAACTTTATGCGTGTTTAGAAAATCAATTGCCTCCACTGCATCTTCAGCTGTTCCTGCAATTTCTATCGTATTCAGCTTACTTAAATGCATCCTTAAAAGCTGGATAGCCAGGGGTTCGTCATCTACAATTAAACATTGTACTTTTTTCTTCATTATGAAGTATTACTCCCAAAATATTTTTAATTCTACTTCGTATAACTTGTTGTCTGATTTAATTTCAAGATTATACTTTTCAGGATAAATCAGGTCAAGCCTTCTTTTTACATTGCTCAAACCTATGCCTTCTTTTTCAGAATTTTCCTCTCCTTTTTTTTCAGGAATTGAGTTGATGGCTTTTAAAGTCAGGAATTCGGATGCAATATTTATTTCAATTTTAACTACCGGGTTTATACGTTCCTTGCTCGCGCCATGTTTAAAACAATTCTCAATAAACGGAAGTAGAACAAGAGGCGCAATCTGGTATTTATCAGCTTCCCCTGTTGTTGTGTAAGATAATTTGAGCCGTTCGCTGTATCTCATTTTCTCCAGATCGATATACCCCTCAATAATTTTCAGTTCATTGGCCAAAGGCACAAATTTCATGTTGCTTTTATAAATCATATAATCAAGCAATTCCGATAATTTTAAAATAATATCCGGAGCTTCTTCTGATTTTAGTAAAGTTAGTGTATATAAATTATTCAACGTATTGAACAGAAAGTGAGGGTGTATCTGTGCTTTCAGAAAATTAAGTTCGGCTGCTATTTTTTCCTCTGCTAATTTTTTGTTGTTCTGTTCCTCGACGTACCATCTTTTAAAAATGTATATGGCAGAAGCTATCCCCGGCAAAACATAATCGGAAGCAGCCTTGGTAAGAATCCTCGTCAAATCGAATAAATCATTTCTGGCATAAGTGTTAGGCCCGGGAAAAGGGTTGAAAATGTAAATGGATGCACGAATTATTATTCCGTACAAAAAAAAGTGAATCAGTACAAAAATGCCAAATAAGATGTACTTTTTCTTTTGGATGGCCAGCGGAAGTATTAGGTAGATAAAAATATAAGTACCTATCATTTTGGCCGGCAGTTGAATGATGTTAATAATGAATTCCTTATAATATTCCCCCCTGATTCCGGCATAAATAAGCCAGAATACAAGCAAGACAACCACCCAAAACAGGACGTGCCACCAAAAACGATACTTTAAAAATACTGGAATGCGATCACTTGTCATTTTAATCCAAATTCAGTTAAATTTAACATATGCTTTTCTTCCAAACAAATTTGTGCGACAAAGAATTGGCAAATTGCGATGTATGGAAATATAAAAATTTTGTCCGAATTCTGTCAATAACTTTATTGAAGCAAGCAAAGAAAACCTAAAAACATACGTCGCAATTTAAAAGACATTCATCGCAATAATTTGATCGTGTTCATTGTACCTGTTAAGTTTGAACAAAACTATTAACCAAAATCGGCAGTCAACTTCAAAAAACAAGGTTGCTATAATTTTTACCATCTATTAAATTGATTTCGAAAAAGTAAGATATGGTTTAGTTTGTTAAGGAAAAAATTTTTTCATTTTCAAACTTCAACTCCCCGGAGAGGCCGGGGAGTTTTTTAAATATTCATTGAAAGTATTATCCCATTTGTTTTTTTAGATGTTGAAATTTTAGCAGGTTAAGAATCTTTTACAACGCTTCATAATAAATGGTTGCAGGATTTCCGTTACCTTCCAGTATTAATTTATATTCATTTGCACGCAGTTTTACAAATGAGCCGTAATTTGTTTTTGGTGGAGTTTTACTGTTAACGATTAAATTTCCGGTACCTTCTGTTGCCGAAACAGTAATTTTATTTTTACTGGCATACACTTTTATTTCGCCATTGGGTGTTGGAATGCTGCTTTCGAACCATTCGAGGCCACCCAGCACCGGTCTGATTTCAAATTCTTTGTAGCCGGGTTTTACCGGTTTTACTCCAACAAAGTATTTCCCTAAAAGATACACCGGGCTTGCTCCCCATGCATGACAAAGACTTTTTCCAAACGGTCGTCCATACATTTCGCAATGCTCCAAACCGTTTTGCTCAGGATTGTACTTTTCCCAAAAAGTGGTGGCCCCCAATTTTAACATGCCACCCCAGTAATTTTTCATTTCATTCAGAACATAATCTTGTTCGCCCAGCGTACACATGGCTTCCAGTTCGTAAAACCGCATGTAGGGTGTTGAAATTGCCGGAATTTCAGGATTCAGAATAACAGCGTTTTTGATTTCCTGCTTTTGTTTTTCAGAAACATAATTATAAAAAACAGCGAACATGTTGGCATGTTTGGTCACCCGGGTGCTTTTTACACCGTCTTTCCGGTTGAATACAAACGCCTGTTTTTGTTCGTCCCAGAAATCGCCCAGTTTGGAGCGGACATCTTTGGCCAGCGCTTCGTATTTTTCCGCTTCACTTTCAATGCCGAGAATTCCGGCACAAAGCGCCATGGTTTCAAGGCTTTTGCAATACACAATCTGTTCAAAACTTACTTCTCCGGTCAAATCCACATTGTTGTCGAACCAGTCGATGTACACCCAGTCGCCTTCCAGTCCTTCAACAAGTCCGCGCTGGTTCCGGCGTTCGAGTACAAAATCCATCAGCGATTCCATTTTGGGATAAACCTGGTGTAAAAACGTTTCATCGCCGGTGTACAGGTAATAATCGTAAATGCCCATAAACCAGTAGAATGTATAGTCGAGAATATTGTTCAGATGAACCATAACCGGATCGGAGCCGCGCAGTGTGAACATGGTTCGTTTGGTGGTTTCCGTATCAAAAAACAGGTAATAATTCATCAGGTAACTCTGGTAGGCATCGCCCGACCAGGCCCAGCGGTCGCGTTTAATTCCGTCGATAAACACCTCGCGGGTAGTAAGTTGCAGGGTGTACCTTCCCACCTCCCAGATTTTGTTCAGCTCCTCGTCGTTGCATTTGAACGATGCACGGTAATCTACCGGAGCATATTCGTACATCAACGAAATGCTGTCGAAAGTGGCAGCAGAATTTGGTATAAAAACATAACGCAATGCATTGGAATGTTCAATTGTAAAATCGATTCTATTTGTCGGAACATCAAAAGTGTAGAAAGTTTCGCAGTTTTCGCTGTCGAGCGCTTCTTCTTTGGTTTCGCCATATTGAACAGTAATTTGTCCCGAACCGTTCAGGTTATGAAATTTGATAAAACCAAAAGTCTCCTTGCCAAAATCAACCAGTGTGCCTCCGTCGAGTTCCTGAGATGTCAACGCTTCCATCGGTTTTACCGGAAGTTTAAATTCAGATGGTAAAATTTTGGGATCATTTAAATTTCCGGTGCCTGCAGTCATAAAATATGCTGAAGGAGAATCCGGATGTTTCATATTTTTTGTCAGGTACCGCGAGTCCAGCGGGCTGGTCATCCAGGTTTTGTCGGAGTTGATGGTTTTTCCTTTTACAAAAAGGGCAGGAACATGTGTGTAATTGATAACTTTGATTTTGATCTCATTTTTGCCCGCAGGAACAAGCACTTTTGTCGGGCCGTTTTTATTCCCTTCGTATTTTATACGCCAGCCAATGGTAACAATATATTCACCTTCAGCAAACACTTCAATTTCTTCAGGTTCGGTCAAATCCACTGTTTTGCTAAAAATCATCAACGGTTCATGTCCGTCGAGTTTCCATTGTACCGGAATGGTTACACCCCGTTCGGTGCGCCGGTTGTTCATTTGGTTGCCCAGCCAGTTTTCATAATCGCCCGGAAACCAAATCCAGGTTTGAGCCGAAGCAGAAATTGATAAAAGGATAAGAATTGCAAAAAAAGGATAAGACAAGATTTTCATAATTCGGTTAGTTTAATCTTTTAACAATAATCTTTAAAAATGCTTTTTTAGAAAATGAAAAATCTCCTTTGGATTGAAATTATAAAAAATCAACAAAAAGGAGATATTTCAACGGTTTGGATACAAATTACAATCGGCTTACAAATTGGTAATTACCTGATTTAAGTTGATAAATTGCTTTTCCGTTTTCATATTTTACAATAGTGCAACCGTCAGCATCAATAATGTCGCTTTCTGATTTTGCTGGTAAATATAATGTGGCAGAAGTGTTTGCGGGAACAGTTGCTGAATATGTAAGTTCCCCGTTTTTAACTTCCCACTTGCTGTAGATTTTGCCGTACATTGAATCGTAATAACCTTCTGCCCAGGTCATTTCTCCGGTTGGGTCGGGGGTCGGTTGCAGCACGAATTTTTGGAAACCCGGTTCGTCGCGCTGAATACCAATTGAGTAGGCAATCATCCATTGCCCCACAGCGCCAAAAGAATAGTGGTTGAATGAATTCATGCTGTTGTTTCCTCCAAAACCATTTTCTACGGTGTATCCGTTTAATCGTTCCCAGATGGAAGTCGCACCTTGTTCAATGGAATACAGCCACGACGGATATTGATTGTTTTGCAGCAGTTTGTACGCCTGTTCGTTCAGCCCGTTGTCGGAAAGGGCTTTGCTAATCCAGGCTGTACCAATAAAACCTGTCATTAAAGAATATTCCGGGCGAAGCACTCCCTCGTCGTCTTTGTTTTGGCGTTCGACAGTTTCTGCAAGGTTTTTGGCCATTTGTGCAGCCACATTGTCGTTGAAAACATTCAAAGCCAGTCCGACCGCGTACGAAGTTTGTGTATCGGCAAGTTTGAATTCGGGCTGAGCAGGTCCAACAGGTCCGAAACCACGGCCACCACCAACTAATCCCATGGTTTTTCCATCGTCGTTAATAAAGGTTTTATTGAAGAATTCTTTTCGTTGGTTATACATTTCGGCAAACCGGTTTGCATCGTCAGTTTTACCCAAAACTTCAGCAACATTTTTCATGATGAACAAATCGAAAACATGATAAGCCGTTGTCAGGAAAGGCGTTCCCAGTGCATTGTTCTGCGGCCCTAACCAGTCGCCCAGCTGACCGTCGCTGGTAATTCCGGTTTCCGTATTCAATGTGGTTTCCAGATAATCGATATAAGCGACCATGGCATCGTAATGTTCTTCGAGCAAGGCTACATCGTTAAACTGCTGGTAGGTTTCCCACGGAACTGTAATTCCGGCACTGCCCCAGAGAACACCGCCAAAACCACCGCCAATAGGAGCTACATCGGTAAATTTGCCACTTTCTTTTTGAACATCGCGCATGGCAAACATGTGTCTTCTCAAAAACTGGTCGGAATTGGAAATGTAGGTTGCCGTTCTTGAAAAAACTGAAATATCGCCCGACCAGCCCATGCGTTCGTTGCGTTGCGGACAGTCGGTTGGAATGGTCAGAAAATTATCCACATTCGACCAGCAAAGGTTCGACCAAAGCTGGTTAACTTTTTGATTCGACGTTTTGTATTCAGCAGTAAGATCAAGCACCGAACTGATGACAACTCCCTGAACGGCTTCCAGCGACAGCGGTTTTTCAATTCCGGTAATTTCGATAAACTGGTATCCGCGTGAAGTAAATTTAGGCTGAAAAACCTGTGGCCCGTTTTTCATGATGTAAATATCCTGGCAAAGCGCAGCGCGGTAATTTTCTGTCATTATCATTCCAACATTGTCGCCCGATTCCGGCAGGTCGGGATAAAGAATTTCGGCAAACCACAAAAACAGGGAATCTCCGGCTTCTCCTTCGGAAATCGAAATTTTAGGCACGCCTACAAAGTTTTGTCCCATATCGTACACATAAACCCCCGGGCGAACTTCTTTAATGCTTTGTGCGGTAAGCGTTTTATATTCGCCGGCGTTGTTGCCGATTTGTCCGATGAGTTTAAAATCGTCATAATTAAATGCAGTTACGGAACCGTCGCGTTCTGTTTCTTCACCTAAAAAAGCCGTTCCTTCCAGAGGTACTACCGAGGCATTTTTCCAGTCAGAATCATCAAATCCGGCAGTTGTCCAGCCTTCAATTTCCGTTTCTTTGGTGGCATCGTATATTTCGCCTAAATCTAAACTACTGTAAACAATCGGTCCTTTGTTTGAAAATTTCCAGTCGTTATCGTTGGTAGTAACTATCGATTTTGTTCCGTCGCTGAATTCAATTACCAATTGTGCCAGCAACGACTGGCGATCGCCAAAATGGTTCCAAATGTTGCCAAAACTGAGCAAGCCGCTCCACCAGCCTTCGGCCATCATTGCTCCCATGGCATTTTTACCGTTTTTTATCATGGAGGTAACATCGTAGGTTTGGTAAAAATGCGATTTGTTGTATTGGGTTTGCCCCGGATTGTAATGATCGTTTCCTACCTTTTCTCCATTAAGAAAAACTTCATAAATACCGCGTGCGGTAACATACAAACGGGCTGAGGCCACTTTTTTGCCGGTTTCAAATTCAGTGCGTAAAATGGGTGTTCCGTTCCGGCTTGGATCGGCAACTACAAAAGTTCCGTTTGCCCCGCCATCCAAAACATAAGCGCCATTTTCCACATTAATTTTTCCGGCAAATATTCCATTGTAATTTCCGTTTAAATCTTCTTTAAAAAGTGTGTTGTTTGGAAAGCGGTCGTTTAAAATTTCAACATCTGAGAAAACAGCTTTTTGACCGGCATCCATAGTAAATCCTATTTCGCAAACCATGCCAAAAGGAATATAATTTCCACCAGAACCAACAGGGTTCAGATTCACTGAAGCACCCCTGTTGCGGCGCATAAAAGCAGGCATTCCAGCAGGTTCTTCGATTTTTTCCTGTATAAAAAAATCGCTTTGTCCGTCAACCGAAAGTGTAATTTGCCCAAAAGCGTTGTTAAACTCAATGTTGTGTTTTGAATATTTATTGTCCGAATTGATTACGTTTGATTTGATGTCGAAACTTTTAACAGGTACTTTAGGATCATCTTCTTTTGTATATCCTGCACGGTAAACATTTAGCTTTGCCAATCCGCTGGCAGAACCATCGACTGCTGAAATATCAAGTTCGAGTTTGATGTAACTTTCATCGCGTTTATTTTCAACCTGAAAAATATTTTTGTATTTGTTCGTCAGGCGAATATCGTTTGCCCCGTAAATCAAGGCTGCTTTTGTACTTCCTTCAGCCAGATGAAGGTTGTATTTCATTTTGAAAATCAACTGGTAAGCGGAAAAGAAAACCAAATCATCGTTGGAACCGCCAATCCATTGGGCGCCATTCCAGGCCGATTGTGAGGGATTCATTAACCCGGTTTCAAACCAGGAATTTGCTGAATGCTCCCCGTTTTCCTGATCCCAGACTTTTACCGACCAGTTGTAACGGGTGGAAGCTTTTAATGGTGAGCCTTCGTAAACAACGGCAAGAGCATTGCTGGTAGTCACTTTATCTGAATTCCAGACTACACTGCCCGAAGGATCTTTTACTTCAATTTGATAAGCGGTCTGATAAATACCGCGTTCACTCTCCGGAGCTTGCATTTGCCATCCAAAGCGGGGGTTTTCAACATCGATTCCCAACGGTGTTGGTGTGTATTCAACGGTGAGGTTGTTGATTTGGACTTTTTCGCCGGAGCACCCCAAGAAGATTGTGGTTATGATAAGAGCAACAACAAAGTGAAGTGATCTTGATTTTACGTTTTTTAAACCGGACATTTTAGGTAAATTTTAGCAGGTTGAAATATTTGTTTGTTCAATAATTTCGGTTTTGACTTTTAAAAGTGTTAAAAGTTTAGGAGAAATAAAGAAGAAGGGAATTTTATCCCCTTCTTCAATTATTTTAGTTAACATATGGATTATACAATTTTTCACTGTCGGGCAATTCGAATTTAGTTCTGGTGTCGGTAAAAGCTGTGGCAACTGGTGTGTAACCACCCTGAAAATAATAGGTTTCTGGATTAGCTTTTACTCTGTTTCCATAAGCAGAAATAACTTCCTGCATTTTATCGGTTCTAACCAAATTCCACCAGCGTTTTCCTTCAAAGGCAAATTCTACCTGTCTTTCGTTTAAGATAGCATTACGAAGATCGGCCTGTGTTGCAGCTGTTGTGTTTCCCAATCCGGCTCTGTTTCTAACCTGGTTCAGATAACCTTGTGCTTCCGACGTTTTTCCTTGTTCGTTTGTTGCTTCAGCCAAATACAACAAGGCTTCAGAATAACGGTAGATCGGAAGGTTGTCGTCCGCTAAACTTACCAGTCACCAGTATTTGTAAGCTCATTATTTCCATTTATTAGAAGTGATCCTTATGTTTTGTAACAAAAAACCGTATCAAAGACTAGCTTTGACACGGTTTTGTTTATAAGATACAACAAACTAAACTATGTATATTCTTTAATTATATCCAGGATTCTGATCCAAAACAACATCTTTGTTGCGCTGAATTTCACTTAAAGGAATTGGCAGTAACAAAATATGTGAATCCAAACCGCTGATTGTACCTTTAATGGTACTCTCCGTATTGAGTTGAGCACGTTCAATTAAAGTTCCGGTACGCATAAGTGTCATGCGGCGGTTTTCTTCAGCAAATAATTCGCGTACACGTTCGTCGAGAATGAAATCCATAGTGATTTCCGATGAACTTACCTTACCCAAACTTGTGTTGCCATTTTCTTCACGAGACAGTTTGAAGGCCCTGTCACGTAATACATTAATATCGTCAGCCGCACCTGTAGTGTTACCCTGTTTGAAACGGGCTTCAGCGCGAAGCAGATAAGTTTCACCCAAACGCATCATCGGGAAATCCTTGATACAAGTCCAGCCCCAGCCGTCGGCAGGATCATATGAATCCCATTTGCGGGTGTACGGGTACATTGATTCGAGTGTATCACCTGCTGCAACCACAACCAGATCGCCAGTTTGAACCGTTCTGGTTTCAACTGCACTCGACGAAGTTGCATCTACACGCAACCCTTTGGCGTCAATTCCTATGGTCATGCTCCAGTTGGGTTTGTTGTAATGCATATGACGGGTGATGTTATTTTCAGAATTACGAATATCACCATCTTGGTACAACTGATATTTTACCCAGTTACTAGGGCGCATACGACCGTTTCCACGACCTCCGTACGGACTTACATTGCTGCCTGCATTTGCATCGTAGTATTCATAAGCCATACCTGGGACATTGTGATAAGCAGGTACCCAGTTACGGCGTTGCTGAGGTGCATTGGTAAAACCACCCGTAACATTCTTGGTATATTCCAACTCAAATGTCCATATTGCTTCTGTATTTCCCTGCGAACGGCGTTGGTTTCCATATTTAAACATGTCGCTGAAATAATCTCCGTCTTCGTTGAGCAAAACGCCATAACGTGACTGAACCAAAGAAAACTTTCCACTATTAATAATTTCGGTCAAAACAGGTTCGGCTTTCGCCGGTTCACCAACACGTAGGTAAACTTCGCCCAGGCATTGCATTGCCATGTGTTTGTTGGCACGGCTCTCTGTGACTGCCCCATCAATGTCGGGAAGGTTTGCTGATGCATATACCAAATCTTCAATGATCTGGGCATTTACCTGAGCAACCGGTGTCCGTTCAAGGTCGGTGCGGGCAGATGATGTTGGTTCAATAAGCAACGGAACATCGCCATAAAGCGTTGCCAGAATATTATAGCAGTAACCACGGAAAAATTTTGCTTCACCAATTTTAGCCGGATCACCATCTTCGCCAATAGCCGAAAGTGCATTGTTTGCATTATTGATGATAAGGAAACACATGGTCCACATGTAACTTACTGCGGCGTTCTCAGAGTTCAATTCTGCGTATTTAAAGAAGGGGATTTCAACTCCCTGTATCCCACCGGGAGAACAAACATCAGTTCCTTCCTGCCATACACAATTCCAGCCTTGTTGGTCAGAGTAGGTCCAAATCTTTCCAAAATTATAATGCAACCCTTTCAATGTTGCTTCAATACCCGATTCATCGGTTAATGTTTCGGGCGCATAAGATGACATTGGCGTTTCATCCAAAAAGTCATTTTTACAGGAGATGGCGATTAACGTAAACACCATCACCAATAATATATATAATTTATTTGTCTTCATATTTGTAAGCTTTTACAGTGTAAGATTAATACCAAAAACGATTGTCCTGACAGCAGGATAATTTACCTCCCAATTCGACCAGCCACGCTGCATATCGCGTTCCTCAGGGTCCCAGCCAATCCAGTCAGTGAAAGTATACAGGTTACGTCCGCTTACGTAAACGCTCAAAGCACTAATTCCTGCTTTGTTTATCATACTTTCCGGAACATTGTAATTAAGTGTAACATCTTTGATTCGTGTAAAGTTGTTTTTAACCGGGAAACCGTAACCGTGAGGATTAGAGTTTTTATTCAATGAACGCCATTCGTTGCTTTGGTTTTCAGGAGTCCAGTAGCCAATTTCTGCAAAACTGTTTCTGCGTTCAATTTCATCAGCAGCCATACCGATGTGGGAATTGTTACGCATCGCTCCTTGTACTGTTGATATAAATACATTCAACGTAAAGTTTTTATATGTGAAAGTATTGGTTAAGCCACCTGTCCACTTTGGAGCGGTTTGTCCTAAAATTACTCGGTCGTCATCGGTAATAACTCCATCGGGCACACCATCTGGGCCACTTATATCTTCTAATTTTACATCACCTGCTTTAGCAATCGGATCCCAATTCAGGTGCTCGCCATTGGTAATTTCATCTTCCTGCCAGATTCCCACTTTTTTGTAATCACGAATAACACCGATGGGTTCACCAAGAAACCAGCCACTACCTATGTCATCGAGCCCATCTCCATATAATTCAACAATTTCAGTTTTACTGGTCGAAAATACAATGGAGCTATTCCAGTGAAAATCCTGAGATGAAATATTTACCGTGTTTAATGTAAGTTCAATACCGTTGGTAGAAGTCTCACCAATATTTGCAGTAACTGACGTGAAACCTGAAGCAGCCGGTAATTTACGAGAGAGCAACAAATCGGTGTTTTTGGCATTGTATACGTCTATGGTTCCGTTAATGCGGTTGCTAAAGAAACCATAGTCAAGGCCAATATTATAACTTGTTTTAGTTTCCCAGCTAAGATCGCCGTTACCCAACTGGCTGGTAATCATTGCAATATTTGTTGCTCCTCCCAATGCAATTTGAACGTCAGTCATTGTGGTAAATGTACTATATACGCCAACAGCTTCGTTACCTGATTTACCATATGATAACCTTAGTTTCAGGTTTGAAACATTATCGGCACTGGCCATAAAACTCTCGTTCTTAATATTCCACCCAAGAGCGACAGAAGGGAATACTCCATACTTTTTGTTAGCTGAAAAAACAGAAGAGCCATCGCGGCGAGCTGTAAAAGTAAACAAGTACCGGCTGTCGTACGAGTAATTCAACCTGCCCATCTGAGAAACTGCGGCATACCTGTCGGCATAAGAAGTAACACTGGATGTAGCTCCTGCCTGCATTTTGTTCCATTGCAGTTCATCATTAATAAAGTCTCGTGCCTGCGCCCAGTTGGTATTGTATTTTCTTTCTTGTGATGAATATACTGCAGTCAGGTCGAAATGATGTTTGTTTATATCCCGGTCGTAACGCAGAATGTTTTCAATTGTATAAGCCTGAGTTTCACTGTGTGTAATCTCTGCAGTTCCAAGTAAATCATTTACCGATTCGCCCGTATAATTACTGCTTCGTGTTTGAATGGTTGAATGACCTGCATTTAGTCGATATGTTAAACCGGTTAACGGTTTCCAGATATCACCAAAAGTTACAAATGCATAACCATTCAGGTTAACATTGAACTGACGACGCTCGGGACTGGTTGTTGTTGGTAATAATGGATTTGCCCACAATGTTTCACCAAACATCGGATAAATGGTATAGGAACCATCTTCTTCGTACATCCTTCCATAGGGACTCATCGCCTCGGCATTGAGCAGATTGGCCCGGCCACCGTCGCGGTTATGATAAATTATAGATGAGTTGGTTCCAATTTTCAGGTAGTTGGTAACCTGCGCGTCAATATTGGTTCTGATAGAGTTTCGTTTATAGTTGTATCCTTTAACCACGCCCTTCTGATCCAATATATCTCCTGAAATGTAATAGCTTAAATTTTCACTGCCTCCTGAAATGCTAACGTTGTGGTCTTGTTGAATTCCGGTTTGTGATACAGCGTCAATCCAGTCGATAATATGTCCATTTTCGTAATTTTCAACTTCATATTCATATTTCACCGGAGACTGATACAAAGGTGATCCATTGATTCGGTTACCTTCGGCATAACGGGCGAGCAACTCTTCAGGAGATACCATTTCAGGAATATGAGCAAAACTTTCAACACCCATGTAACCTGAATATTTGATCGTTGGTTTCGAAGATTTTCCACTTTTCGTAGTAATCAGAATAACCCCATTGGCTCCATTCATACCATAGATAGCTGTTGCAGAAGCATCTTTCAAAATCTCTATTGATTTAATATCGTTCGGGTTAATATCATTCATTGAACCGCCCATTTTTGTAATCGGAATCCCATCAACTACAACATAAGGAGTAGTTGAAGCTGTAAGCGATCCCCCTCCACGAACCAAAACTGTTGGTGCTTCACCGGGGATTGACGAAACCTGGGTAATATTAACTCCCGAAACAGAACCCTGTACGGCTTGCATTACATTTGAAACCGGAATTTTACTCAAACGCTCTTCAGACACAGAACTAACTGAACCGGTAATATCGGATTTCTTTTGGGTGCCATAGCCCACAGCAATAACTTCTTCAAGCCCAATTGTTTCTTCAACCAGAGATACAACAAAGTTAGTTTTGTCACCAATTGGAATTACCTGGGTTTTCATTCCCACAAACGAAATCTGCAGATTTGTAGCATTTACCGGAATTTTCAGCGAAAAACTTCCGTTGGAATCAGTAACGGTTCCGTTAGTGGTTCCCTCAACCACAACACTAACTCCCGGAAGCGGTAATCCGCCAGGATCTGTAACTATACCACTGATTTCTTTTTGTTGTTGCCCAACGGAGATAGATTCATTGGATTTCCGTATGATAACCTGACGATCATAAACATCAAAATCCACTTTTTGGCCTTTTAAAACTGTAGAAAGAATTTCATTGATGTTGGCATCGGTCAAATTCACATCCATGGTTTTGTTTAAATCCAAATCTTCATTTTTGTAAAGAAAAATGTATTCACTGTTTTTTTCAATGTAGTCGAATACATCAATAATAGTGCGATTTTTTAACTGAAGATTCAAGCGTGTACTTTGCGAATAACTGTTATTCGCGCTTACCGTAAAGAAAATTCCAAAGATTAGGATAGCTGTTAAACGCATAACTCGAATAGTTTTTTTTAGGACTCCCGGATCGAGGGAATCGCTCAACCAATTTTTTTTCATAAGTTTGTAACGATTAAGTTAATACTGTTATTAAATGGTATTATCTAAACCGGGGAGTGTTGCAGCATTCTCCGGTTTTGTTTTTCTTAATTTATTCTGTAGCTCCTTTCATTTATTTTTGTAAAGTTTAGTCCGGTCAATTTTGACATATACTCAAATACTTCTTCCTTACTTTTTGAAACATCGAGTTTTCCTGATATTTTAATGGTTCCATCCAACGGATCATGATAATAAATACGAATGTTGAAATATCTTTCCAGCCTTTTTGCCACTCGGCTTAAATCGGTATTGTAAAAACTGAAAAATCCTTCTGTCCAGCTGGTATAATATTCAACATCAACGTTGTAAATGTTAGTCGTTTTTTCATTTCGGTTTACAGCAGCCATTTGGCCTGGTTTTAATTCAATACCACGATCAAAGATTCCTGGACGAGCAAGGTTTTGTTTAACACTTCCTTCGGTTAAAACAGTTTGTATAATGTTGTCTTCGGGGTAAGCCGAAAGGTTAAATTTTGTTCCCAGTACCTCAATCTCCACATCTGTGGTTTTTACTACAAAAGGTTTTGTGTCATCTTTTTCAACACAAAAAAATGCTTCACCCACCAGAAAAACTTCACGTTTTTTATCAACAAATTTTGACGGGTAAATTAAACGGCTACCTGCATTTAAAACCACAACGGTTCCGTCGGAAAGTGTTACAGTGGAACGGCTTCCGTATGGAATTACAAGTGTGTTCATTTTTGAAGTGTTGTCTTCCTTTTTCCCGTTAACAATTACATTGTCGTCAACAGTTATATCGCCATTGTTGGAATATTTAATTTCTGATTCACCCTGAACTAAAGAAATTTCCTGCTCATTTTCAATAATTAATGTTGGCTCAACAATGTTCATTGGTGGAATCGGTAGACTTTGAACAATTTCATTGGTAATCTTTTTTTCCATAAACAGGTACGAAAATACAGTACCAATTACCAGAAATAAAACAGCAACTGCAGCGTACTGCATTGACACTCTGACAAATTGAAAGCGTTTTCGTTTTTTATCTTCCAGCTCCATCCGGTGAAGAATTTGCTTGGCCAGCGTTTTTTTCTCCAGTTCTGAAAGTTGTGTTTTTTTTAATTGTAGGTGTTTTTCAAATTTTGATTTGAATTCGAGAATTAATGTTGCTTCTTCTGCATTTATTTCAAGAAACTGTTCCCAGTAAGCATCAATTTCAGGGGTAGGATGATATATCCATTTGAAAAAGAGAGGATTTTCAATAAGATGGTAATACAGTTCCATAAATTTTTTCTGTCAGATATGCTAATAAGAGAAGCAAAACAGAAAAAGGAGACATGTATTTTTTATGCTCTAAAACACATTACAAAAAGTTCAAAGCTGCTTGTGTCCAGTTTACCTCTGATATAATTCAACAAACGGTACACCTGTTTTTTTACGGTAGCAGGTTTCATATCGAGCAACTGGCCAATTTCTTCGTAGCTTAAACCACTGTTGAATTTTAAAAATAACAGTTCCTTTTTTGAGGATTCAAGTTTTACCAATTCTTCTTGTAATAATTTTAGTTTCTTTTCTGATTCCTCTGAGTAATTTTCCTGCTCGATTGAAAATTGCAAATCAAAATTTTCAAGAATTTCTTTGGTTGGAGAATATCGTTGAGTTTCCTTTAGTTTTTTAATCAAATTTCTTTTTAACGATTTGAACAGGTAAAATTCGAGCAGTTCAGGCTGTCGAAGTTTTGCACCGTAAGTATAAATATCGATAAATAAATCCTGAATGGCATCCTTTAATAAATCGCGATCCAACGTGATTCTTGAACCGTACGAGAAAAGCGCATCGATAAATTCGTTGTAAATGGTTTGAAAAGCTTCGCGATCGCCATTGCGGAATTTATCCCATACCAATTGCCAGTATTCTTTTTCTGTACTTTTCACAAACAGCTTATCGGATTTAGTTAGACAAACAAATATAGAAAAAGTGGAACATCAGGCAAGAATTGAATTGTTCATTTTAATTTGATTTCGAATGATAAACGGTGGATTACTTTTTGTTTCCTCTTTAATTGACAGATTTAATTATTTAAAGAATAAATGATTCCAATGAATTAAATTTTGTTTTTGTTTTTTTATTTCATCTTAAGGGTTATTTTTACCTTTATAAAATAAAACATAAATTTTACCTGAAAACTAAACTGAAATGCCAAAATTATTAACCGTTTTTTTCTCTCTTTTGCTGATAAATCTATCGGTTTCAAGTCAGAACATTTCTATAAAATCGCTTACACAGAATATTGTGGTGAATGTTTCAACACAGGCTGCACTTTCTTATTCAGTTGAATATAAAAATGAGGAAATCATCAAGCCATCGGAAATTTCTTTCACGTTTCAACAGGCGCCACCGCTTGGGAAAGATTTGGAAGTGCTGTCTGTTGAACGCTACAACACCGATAATACCTGGAAACCGGTTTTGAAACGGTTTGAATCCATCCGCGATTACAATACAGGAATGGTGGTTCATTTAAAGGAAAAACGGTTTCCGCAACGGCTGCTCGATTTGGAATTCAGGGTGTTTAACAACGGAGTGGCGTTTCGTATTTTATTTCCTGAACAATTTGGCGGACGGGAAAATGTGATTACCGATGAATTTAGTCGGTTTAATTTTGCCGGAGATTTTACCTGTTGGGCTGTAAATTACGGTAGTTACACAACTTCGCAGGAAGTAGAGTTTTTTGAGCGAAAAATAAGCAAGATTACGCCGGAAATGGTTATCGGTTTACCCATGACTGTTCAAACCAAAAATTGTTATGTGGCGGTTACCGAAGCCGCTTTGGTTGATTATGCCGGAATGTATTTAAAAACGGATGCAAAAACCGGAGAATTTGGTTTGCGCACAGCACTTTCGCCGCGAAAAGGGCAAGCTGAAAACGGTGCAAAAGTATATTTTAAAACACCGCACCAAACACCGTGGCGGGTAATCATGCTTGGCGAAACACCGGGTGATTTGGTTGAATCGGAAATTGTTCAAAACCTGAATGAACCCTGCGAAATTGAAGATCCGTCGTGGATAAAACCAGGTTTGAGTGCCTGGGATCACTGGTGGAGCGGCGAAGTTAAAATGGAACAACCGGTGATATTGGAATACATCGATTTAGCTTCGTCGATGGGCTGGCCGTACATGCTTATTGATTGGCAATGGTACGGACCTTTTAACCAGGAAAACGCGGATATTAAAAAACCGGCGCCGCAATTGAACATGCCTGAAATTCTGGAATATGCAAAATCGAAAAATGTAAAATGCTGGCTTTGGTTGTACAACACTGATGTTTTTCGTTTCGATTTTGAAGAGGCTTGTGCTCTTTTTGAAAAATGGGGAATTGCCGGAATAAAAATCGATTTTATGGACAGCGACGATCAGGAAATGGTCAACTGGTATCATAAAGTGGTAAAAACGGCAGCAAAATATCATTTAATGGTCGATTTTCACGGAGCGTACAAACCAACAGGCTGGCGCAGAACTTATCCGAATCTGGTAACCCGTGAAGGAGTGCTTGGAAATGAATACAACAAATGGTCGTTGCGGGTTACACCGGAACATTTGTGTACTTTGCCATTTACCCGCATGTTGGCCGGCCCGATGGATTTTACCCCGGGTGGATTTTTGAACCGCAATCCCGATAAGTTTTTGAACGGAACGCCCGCCAATGTTTTGGGAACCCGCTCAAATACGCTGGCGCAGTTTGTGGTTTTCGACAGTCCGTTTATGGTAGCCTGCGACCATCCGAAGAATTATTACGGACAAGTGGGAGAGGAGTTTTTAAAACAGGTTGAATCGATGTGGGACGATACTAAAGTTTTGAACGGCGAAATCAGCAAATACATTACCATGGCACGCAGAAACGGTGAAAAATGGTTTATTGGTACAATGAACAACAGCGAAAGCCGGGAACTGGAAATTTCTCTCAATTTTCTTCCGGAAGGGAATTTCAGGATGATTTCGTTTTCTGATAATGAGCAAACCGTAAAAAACGCTGAAATTGCTGAGAAAGCTGAAACTGTAGTTCAAAAAGACAGTAAACTGAAATTGAAAATGGCACCCGGCGGTGGTTTTGCTGCCTGGCTTGAACCGGTTCAGTGATCAGTGAACAGTCACAGTTAACAGTCGCAGTTAGCAGTAAATAATTAAGAGGGAATATTAAATATTGAACTTTGAACTTGAAACAATAAAATAATATGCTGGAAAAATTAAAGGAGGAAGTATTTCAGGCCAACCTCGATTTGGTAAAACACGGCCTGGTAATTTTTACCTGGGGAAATGTTAGTGGAATTGACCACGAACGTGATTTGGTGGTTATTAAACCCAGCGGGGTTGATTACGACAAAATGAAACCCAAAGATATGGTGGTGCTGAATTTATACGGCCAGGTGGTGGAAGGCAGTTTAAAACCTTCGAGTGACGCTGCAACACATCTGGTTTTGTACCGGCAGTTTCAGAATATTGGTGGAGTGGTGCACACACATTCAGAGTGGGCAACCTCGTGGGCGCAGGCAGGAAAGGGAATTCCGGCTATTGGAACTACTCATGCCGACTATTTTTATGGAGAAATTCCCTGTACCCGTAAAATGACCAAGGCAGAAATTGAAGGCGAATATGAACTGGAAACTGGTAAAGTTATTATTGAACGTTTTAAGGATTTGAATCCCGACCAGATTCCGGGAGTGCTGGTAAACAACCACGGCCCTTTTACCTGGGGAACCAGCGCTGATAACGCAGTTCACAATGCGGTTGTTTTGGAAGAAGTTGCAAAAATGACGTTCCGTTCGTTGCAGTTAAATTCCGAAACAACCATGGATCAGGTTCTGCTCGATAAACATTATTTACGGAAACACGGCAAGAATGCGTATTACGGGCAGAAGTAGTTTTGTTGTAAGTTCAAAGTTTTGAGTTCCAAGTGAAAAGAAATCAATAAAAATTAATCAATTATACAACTAAAAAAATGGCAAAATATACAATCGGTCTCGATTATGGTTCGGATTCTGTCCGTTCGCTTATCGTTAATGTTGAAACCGGCGAAGAAGTCGCTAGTGTTGTTTTTCATTACCCCCGCTGGAAAAAAGGAATGTACTGCAATGCTACAACAAATCAGTTTCGCCAGCATCCGAAAGATTATCTTGAGGGGCTGGAATATACAATTGTTGAAGCATTAAAACAGGCTCCGGCGGGAGTTGCTGAAAATGTAGTGGGTATTTCGGTTGATACCACAGGTTCAACTCCAGTTGCTGTCGATGAAAAAGGAACGCCGCTTTCACTGACCGCCGGATTCGAAGAAAATCCTAATGCCATGTTTGTTTTGTGGAAAGACCACACTGCGGTGAAAGAAGCTGAAGAAATAAACAAACTGGCCAAAGCCTGGGAAATCGATTTTACAAAATTTGAAGGAGGTATTTATTCTTCGGAATGGTTTTGGGCCAAATTACTGCATGTAATTCGCGAAGATGCAGGTGTTTACCGCGCTGCGTATTCGTGGGTGGAACACTGCGACTGGATTCCGGCAGTATTGACCGGAAACACAAACCCGAAAACTTTAAAAAGAAGCCGTTGTGCAGCGGGACACAAAGCCATGTGGCACGAGGCTTTTGAAGGACTTCCATCCGAAGGATTTTTGACATCGCTTGATCCGCTGTTGTCGGGATTAAAAGATCGCTTGTACAAAGAAACGTTTACCTGCGATGTTGCTGCCGGAAAATTATCAAAAGAGTGGGCCGCAAAACTGGGGCTTTCGACCGATGTTGTTGTGGGAGTTGGGGCTTTCGATGCTCACCTTGGCGCTGTTGGAGCCGAAATTGAACCTTACTATCTTTCAAAAGTTATGGGAACATCAACCTGCGACATGTTGATTGCTCCGATGGAAGAAGTTGGCGATAAACTTGTGAATGGTATCTGCGGTCAGGTAGATGGTTCCATCATCCCGGGAATGATGGGTCTGGAAGCCGGGCAGTCGGCGTTTGGCGATATTTATGCATGGTTTAAAAGTATTTTGGATTGGCCGTTGAAAAATATTTTGGCTGAATCAGAACTGGTGGATGAAGCTACCAAACAAAAGTTAATCGATGAAACTTCGGATAAAATCATTGCAAAATTGAGCGAAGAAGCTGCAAAAATTCCAATTGAAGATAGCAGCATTGTCGCTCTCGACTGGATGAATGGCCGCCGTACACCCGATGCCAATCAAAATTTAAAAGGAGCAATTGCCGGATTAAATTTAGGTAGCGATGCGCCCCGTATTTTCCGTGCCCTGGTTGAGGCAACTGCTTTTGGTTCAAGGGCTATTAACGACCGTTTTATTGCTGAAGGCGTTCGTATTGATGGCGTGATTGCACTTGGTGGTGTAGCAAAAAAATCGCCGCTGGTAATGCAAATTGTCGCCGATGTTTTGGACATGCCGATTAAGATTGCCCGGTCGGAACAGGCTTGTGCGCTGGGGGCAGCAATGGCTGCTGCTGTTGCTGCCGGAGTTTATGCCAATACTTCCGAAGCCCAGAAAAATATGGGTGGCGGTATTGAAACAGAATATCATCCAATTCCTGAAAATGTAGAAAAATACAAGGCACTTTACGGGAAATACAAAAAATTCGGAAAGTTTATCGAATTTGAATATTAAAGTTCAGAAGTTCAATAAAGTAAAAAATGGTCACCTGTAAAAGGCAGGTGACCATTTCTTTTTATTCCACAACCACGCGAACCCGGTCGAGGTTCTGAATGCGGGTATAAGGAGTTTCAGTATCTCCGTTTCTTTGCGATGCCACTTTTAATACCGGGAAAAAACTCCCGGGTTCATTAAAAGTATGCTCAACAGTAAATTCAACACGCGCATCGTTGTTTTTTGCAGTTGCAATTGTCAAATCAACAACATCGTTGTATGTTCCTGAACCGTCAAAATCCCAGGCAGCATAAACCAGTTTTCCTTTTTCCTTCGGAATTTCAACAACAGCTGTAAATGTTAAAGTTTCCCCGGTTTTAATTTCGGCGCGTTTGTTTCCGTTTATTTTTAAATCTACAACCGGTTGAATACCGGCACGTTCTTCAGCGTTTGCCGGAACAACAACCTGCCCGTCTTCAATTTTGTAATTTGTGGTAGCAGCGGGTTCAATTCCTTTTTCCACCCAGGCGCTTACATCGTGCAGTGCCTGCTGCAGAACTCCCAGGTAACTTACCGCCCGGGTCGGATCATCGAGCTGATTTACCAAATCGCCGTGAAGTGCATGATCGGTGTACCAAAGCCTGAAATTGTCGTTGGTTTTATCGCCCAGGTTTTCCTTCACCCGTTGGCGGGACCAGTCGCACTGCCACGGATAGGCTTCGCGATCCCACAACGAACCCAGTAAAATAATTTTTCCGTTGAATTTTCCTGTTGGAACCGAACCTGCTGCACCCATGGTAAACATTGGCCCCAAAAGCATTGGTCGCTGCGGATAAATTGGATTTCCTGCTGCATCGCGAAATTGATCCCAAACGTAATAATCTTTTGTTGGTACCTGGTGGCGGTGGTACGTTTGAACTGCGAGAAAGTTGGAATTGTCAACCTGAACTTCGTCCCCCGGTTTTATTTTGGCAAGAATTTCCAACGGATTGGTGGGAGCCAGAGCAACTTTGTCGTCTTCTACTTTGGTAATTTGTAATGAAGCACCTGCTGCATCGCCGGTTAAAATTTTTAAATCTCTCCCGAGAAACTGAACTTCCGGCATTACATCTTCAAGTTGAAATCCTTCCGGTTTTTCACCGGTGTCGCCCGTGTTTTTCCAGGAATTATCGGCGCTGCCACGATCTTCGGCCGACAAAGGTTCACAAAGTTTTAATTGAACAGCTTCATTGTAACCAATTATTTTTTTTATTTTACTTTTTTTCTGAAGTCGGGCATCTTTTAACGATTTTGGCGGATTGTACCCCAGATAACTGGGTTTGTTCCAGAAATCTTCGTTGAAATATTTTTGGTCGGCCATAACCACGCCATTGTACAATACCAGGAATCCGTGGATTCCCATGGTTTCCCAGGCATACCACGACTTTGGCGGAAATCCCATCCGGGTTACTTCTTGAAGAGCTTCCTTTTCTTCATCGTTTAAACCGGCATACATATCTCCGCTGCCTCCCGGTTCCAGGGCATCGACAATTTGCGGGAATTTACCGTTTAATATGCGCATGGCGTGCATTCGTGCTGTAAAACAATTCGGTATGGCCATGGGCGAACCAAGAACATAGGGAACCGCACCATCCCACACACCGCTTGTATTTTCCATGCCACCAACAGTGCGGTAAGCTCCTCCACTGCCTCCAAACAGATAACCAAAGGGCCGGGTTCCACCAAAAATTTCAACTGCAACAGAACGCGAAAACTGCGCTGAAGCTGCGTTTGCACGGTATGCTCCAGTGGTGGGGTCCTGTAAAAACTGTGGTTTTGTCAGATCCGTTTTTCCGCCTCCATTAGTTTCCACAAAATAAGCGCCTTCCGAAACTGAAAATCCAATTTTATCGGATTCACCGGTGGCTCCCTGCGACAAATTTTCATTGTCGGGAAAAGGTGTTACATACTGAAAGAAACGGCCATTGTATTTTTCTTTGGGGGGAAAATAGAACGAAAACCGTGCATCGGTTCCCTCAAAACCTCCGTGAATGTAACGGTGTCGCACCGGAATGTCGCGCCATTCATCCACATCGATAAACGGTTGGCTGAAAATGGTGTCGCTGGTTTCAAATGCGGGTTCGTTATCAACCAGGCTCTGGTTTTCTGATGCATTGTTGCAGGAAAAAAATGCCAGAAATAACAGAATTATTCCGGCACTATTCAGATTCGTATGAAATAGTAAACTTCTCATTGCGTTTGTTTTAGTTGATGGATTGCTTGATGAATATAATGTATTTCAACAAAATAGTAGTTTTAATTGTGAACTGACTTTAAACTTTTTTGCATCATTTTGCGGATAAAAACCGTGGCAAATTTTGGATTGAGCCGGTAAAGAAAATCCAGCAGTTGAGCATCTTTTCCCACTTTTACCCGGTATTTGTTTTTTTCCATTCCTGCAATAATTATTTTGGCTGCTTTTGGTGCAGTAAGCAGCATCGACGATTTTGCACCTTCCGTTTCGGTAATTGCCGGTGTGTTTAATCCCGAGTTTTTTGTAATGTTGGTAGCCACTGCACCCGGATGAACAACGGTTACCCGAACCGCTGTGTTTTTCATTTCAGCATAAAGTCCTTCGGTAAACAGTTTCACAGCTGCTTTCGATGCACCATAAACTGTCTGGCTTGGAAAGGGAATAAAACCGCCCATGCTCGAAATATTTACAATGTGTGCTTCGGGCCGTTTCAGCAAAAAAGGAAGAAAAGCCTTGGTTATAAAAACCGTTCCGTAGAAATTTACATTCATCACTTTTTCCATGTCTTCAATGGAAAGGTCGTTTACAGGAATAAATTTCTGAATAATTCCGGCATTATTGATGATTCCGTCGACAGCTCCAAAATGTGCAACAACCTGCTCAGGCAATTTTTCAACCGTGTTTCTGTCGGTAATGTTTACCACAAATGTTTTGAACCTGTTTTCATCAGCACCCGCAATTTTTACTGTTTCTTCCAGTGCACTGGCATTTAAATCAATACCGGCAATCCGGGCGCCTTTTTTCAGCAACAACAGGCACAGTTCGCGGCCCATTCCACTGCCGGCGCCGGTGACAACAATTGTTTTATTTTGAACTTTCATTTTTTGTTATCGTGAAAAGTTAAAAAACAAATACTAAGGGGTGGGATATTAATTTCACCCGCTTTTATTTTTTTTCCTTTGATTTCAGGAAGAGAACTATCTTTTTTAAGTTGTAATATTTCTCCGTTTAATTTTACCGTTTTCGACAGGGTTTCATCAGCAGTAATCAGATACTGTTCTGCATTGGCAGGAATATCAATGGCAGTTTCCGTTTCGTTTGGATTAACAATTAACACTGATATTCCATTTTCCGAATTTTTCAGATTGTGTGCAAAAACATCAACATTTTCCGAATCAATTCCTGCATCGAACACTTTTGTTCCCATTAATTTACTCCAAAGCAGCGCTGCCCAGTAGTTGGGGCGCGGATTGTGTGTATCCTGTTCGAGCAATGCATATTCGCTGGCACAAAGTGTGTTGTGCATTACCACCTGAACATTTTTTTTGGCAAGTCTTCCCAATTGTTCCAGATATCGGAAACAGTCGGTAAAAGTAGCTGCCCATGGATTTCCGCCACAGGCTGCTTCAGCAGTTTCTGTTAGCCAGATTGGTGCGCCGGGCAGATATTTGTCGCGTGCGTTTTCGTAATATTCCAAACCCTTTTCGGTTTTTGTAAGCCATTCGTTTGTTGTTGCATTTTCAGGTGTAAGATTTCCCATGCACCGTTTCGATACCCAGCCGTAATAATGGTAAGTAAAAATATCGAATACAGGTTTTGGGGGTGAGGTGAAAATATCGTCTGTTGAAATAGTTCCTCCGGGAATAATTCCACCTTCACCGGCGGAGCCGGGGCCCAGAATTTTCATTTCAGGAACAGCCGAATCGGCAAAACTTTTAAAAACTTCAAAATCGCGTGCATATCGGGCTGCATCGTATCCTTTGGGTGCGTTTCCATGGCTGGCGTGTGACGGTTCGTTAAACATTTCGGCGGCAGCAATTTTTCCACCGATTGATTTAGTGTAGTTGATTAGCGGTTCAATTTGCGCGGTTGTCCAGTTCCCGTTTTCATCGCGCATTCCGTCGCTAATGGCAAACGAAGTGACCAGTTCCGAATTTGTAGTTTTACAAAAATCAATAACCCCTTTCCATTCGGCACGGGTTAAAACATTTTCATAACCATCGGGAGCTGCATCCATTTTTGGCTCATCGTTGTCTTGAAAATAGGTTGAATTGGCCCAGGTTCCACTTACGCGAATGTACATTGGTGCCAATGCTGAAGCAAGAGTCCGCAGTTTTTTGTCGTAGAGGTTCACCGGAGGAATGGTTCTTTTTAAGGCTGAAAATCCACCGGTTTGTACTTTTGAAGAGTCAAGCAAATCGTAAGGAATCCAGAAATCGCCGCCCACTACTTCGCACATTTCAATATTCACCGACTGGTACCTTTCATTTACCTCAGCTAACTGTTTTAATCCTGAAATCTGAAGTTTTATGGTTTTTTTTTTATTGTCGGCATTTTTTCCAAATGATAATCCAACAGTTAATGAAAAAAACAGCACCAGAAATAAGAATCGTGTCATACTATTTTAATTAAGTTTTTATATATCTGAATTTTAAACAGAAACAGTCAGATTCTTATAAAGAACCTGACTTTCAAAATGAATTACAAATTTTTTCGCAGTTTACCGAAGAAAGAATTACTTCATTCTTTCAATATTCAATGCATACATGCCCATGGCAGTTCCCGAAATTTTGTTTTCATCCTGTTTTTTTAGTCTGAAATCGACATCATATCCGCTTGATGAATGGAAGTAGACAACAACTTCATTTTCTTTTTCATCAACTTTATAGAATTTTACTGCTTCTTCACCTTCGCGCTGAATATTTCCAGTAAGAACGCCATCAACACGTTCAAGCTGCATTGTAAAAACTGATTGTCCCATAGGTGAGTCGGCCGAAACTTTCCATTTTCCTTCAAAACCTGTGGTAGGTTTTTGCGCAAAATTTGTAAAACTTAGTACCATAAATAGTACGGTTAAAATCATTCCTGTTTTTTTCATTTTTTAATTGTTTAAAAAGTTGTTTATCACATAAAAATTCAAATCGGGAATGAAAGTATTCAATATGCGATTAATAATGTTCCGATTTGTTGAACCGTTAAAAAAACATGTTCTTTTACTGTGGGAAAACGTGTTCTTATTTTGTAGGGTTCTGTAAATTAAATTCTTATGAATACAATTATTCAGAAAAGTAAAAGTAAAAAAATTAGTTTTTTTTCTCTTTTTTGAAATCGCTGGGAGTTGTTCCGGTGTGTTTTTTAAAAAAGATGTTGAATGCAGTTTTTGAGTTGAAGCCACATTCGTAGGCAATGGCAATCATCGACCAAGCATCGTATTTTGAATCGAGCAGTAATTTTTTAGCAAATTCCACCCGGTACTCATTTACAAAAACATAAAAATTTTTGTTTAAATATTCGTTCAGGGTTTGGGTAATGTAATGTTTTGGAATACCAGTCATCACCGAAAGTTTTGCTACCGATAGTTCATTGTCTTTCCAGGCTTCCGAGCGGTTCATAAACTGTACCAGTTCTTCGGTATATTGTTTCCCCTTTTCGTTTTTTAGTCCCGATTTCAGGTATTTTCCCGAATCTTCGGTTTTATTTTCAATCTGCTGGTTTAGTTTAACCGGTTTTATATCGGAAGTAAGCTGACTTTGCCGGTAACCCCAGATTCCCATAACATAAACATACCCTAGCAAAATACCGTTTTGTATAAAATCAACATTGTACGAAATCACTTTCGATTCGTACAAAGAACTAAGTATTACTATGGAAGTTTGAAAAACGATAAATGAAACAACTACAACCAGTAGCCAGTTTAAACTTATCATGTCGGAACGGAATGAATAATTGTTTTTTATTTGCTTTTTGTACCGGATAACCTGAATCAACGAGAGAATTCCGTAGCCAATTAAAATAAGGAGGTAAAAAAAACCGTAATAATTTCGCAACCAGAGCAGCTGAACTGAATTACTGATATTAAGGTCGGAGTCAATTGCTTGAGAATTACTGAAGATCAATATCAAGTGTACCAGCAAAATTAGCGGAAGTGCATGCAGTAAATCAGTACGTTTGAATTTGTCGCGATCTGCAGTTACGTATTTAGAATATAAAAAAAGAAAGGGCGGAAAAGTGATTGAAATTCCTAGTGAAAAAAACCACATTTCTTCATTTACCTGGTTTATTTCCTGGAAAATATTTAAAGCAAATAAACTCGAAATGGCAATAAGCCAGAATGCAATGATTACATCAGCAATTTTAAGTGGCTTTTTCAGGAAAAAAATTAATGCCGTAAAAAGGGCCTGCGCAAAACCAATATAAACCAAGGGCAAATTCATGGAGTAAAAATATAAACTTTCATTTATACTTTTACTCCCTGTTTTGGTACAATATTCTTCCTGTGTTTATTTTGGAATTACAGTTACAATCACTCTTTTGTATCGCGATAATGCCGGAGTACCTTTGTCGGTTACTTTCAGAATAAAATGAATGGTTTCCGGTTTGCCTACTTCGGGAGCAACAATGGTGTGTACATTGTACAGATTCTCGGAAAGAGCGCCAAAACTTAGCGGTTTGTTGTACGAGCCAGCTTCGGAATATTGAAACCACCAGTAACTTAAGTTATCGCCATCGGGGTCGGTAGTGCCGCTGGCATCGAGACTGAAAATATCGCCTGATTTTACAGTAAATTCATCAGGGTGTCCTAATGCAGGTACCGGCGGGTGGTTGGCTTCTTCGTACGATTTTGTGCACCAGTCCATACGCGCGGCAAAATCGTTTTGAAAATCGTCGCGCCAGCGCCAAAGTGTAACTTTGTTGTTGGTAACGGTAACCGTGTCTTTTTTTAATGCCCTACCAAATTGTTGAGGAATGCGCGTAGTAAAAGTATCGTCAGCATTAGTCCAGATCGGACGACTTTCGGGCTCGTATTCTGCACCACCGATAAATACCGGAATAATCGGACCTTTTAATGGTTCAGGAATATAAAGTTCGTAGCGGCCACCCCAACTTCCCCAGTTTGGAACGGCTTTGTTGTTAAGCCCGTTCAGAACAAGCATCAACCACGACGGAGTGTCGCCTTCCATTCCGTAAGCAACATCGGGATATTCAGCTCCCAGGGCGCCGTGTCCCTGTTGAATGTTTTCTGCCAGCCATTCGTTACTGATTTTTTCGTTGTTGATTCCCGGAATTACCGAATTAATGGCATTCCAGGTGGCATTCATATAACTGCCAACACTTACAATATAAAATAAATCGGGAAAATTTTTGCGCAACCAGATTCCTGTATCGTCCTGATCGGAAATGGTATACACCCTTAGTTTGCCAACAAGTCGTTTGGCTTCAGCATCGCTTTTTGTTTCTTTTATTTTCCAAAGCGCCTGTGCCAGCGTATTAGGTCCGCCCCAAACTGAAACCCAAACCGGACGCTCGTCGTCTTTTTCCAGAACTTTGATAATCCAATCCGAGCCTTCCGAATCTTTGCCTTCGCCAACCCCGAGCATTCCAAAAACCGGAAGTCCTTGTTTTACCATACTGTGCAAATGGTCAGCAGTTGGAAATCCGGCTTCGTGTTTTAGCAAATTGGGCTGAACTTTGTCGTAGGCATTGATTATTTTATGCATCGTTTCAGGAGCAACCCTCGTTTTCTGGTGAATGGATGTGGTTGCTATCAATCCTTCAATTTCAATCTGATTGGAATACAATAGCAGTCGGACCAGCGTTTGCGAATCGTCGGGGTCGGCTTCAATATCCGACAATACTAACATTCGGTGTTTTTGCACTTCATTTTGTGCTGAAAGAAAAAACGGAATAACCGTTATTAAAGGAATTAAGAATAAGGCTTTAAGTTTCATTTTTTGTAGTTGTTTGAATTGTGTAGCAAAGTACTTATTTATCAATAAAATTACATAAATAACAACGAAAAGCCGGCAATAAATAAATGATTTAAAACTACCGGTTTAATAAAATCGCAACTAAATATTTTGAAATAGAGAAAATAAATTCGTCAGAGAAATTGTTAAAAAAGGAAGTCTCAACAAAGGCTTCCTTTTTTATAGCATTTCTATCTGTTACCGGCTGTTCCCGGGAAAACCGGCAGACTTTCGTGCCCGTCGGCATCGACTGACTGAACAGCGAAAAAGTAATTGTCTTTAGAATAAGGAAGTGTAATTTCGGTACCGCTGATCCATAATTTTCGTTGCCACATCGATTCGCTGGTTTCGCGCATTAATACGTAGTATCCGGCAGGTTTTACGCCTTTTTCGGGAGCCGTCCAGCTGATGCTTGTACTGTTGGAAAGACCGCGGACAGAAATTCCAACTTTTTCAGGTTCGTAAGGCGCCGAAGCAAGATTTGCCAGTGTTGCCAGATTTATTCCGGTATTTTTACGAACGTATTCAAAATCCACTTCTTCAGGAATATCACCAAGCTGCACACCGTTTTCAATACGCGGAACTTTGTGTGTGCGGTCGTAATTTTCGTTAAACTCGCAAATTCTTACTGCGGTAAAACCCTGTTTGCAAAATGGCGAATGATCGCCGCCGCGACCAAAACGGTCGTTTCGGTAAATCAGCGAAACAGTGAGTTGTTCAACGTAACGTTCGCCAATTTCTTTTATATAGCGCGCCAGTTGTCGCGCTTTTCCATCGTTTTCGCCCGATGTGTAAGCCCGAAGTTTTGCCATTTGGTCTGTTTCAAAAGCAGGTACACCTTCACTAAAAACCCTAACGCGCATGTTATCGCGAAGTTCGGTTCCGCTTGAACTGCTGTTCCCAATCATATCGTTGTTTAGCATGGCAACAATGTTCCAGTTTTCATCTTTGGCTTTTTGTGCCATGTGTGTTGAACCATAAAGTCCGTGTTCTTCACCTGAAACAGCAACAAAAACAATGGTTCCTGAAAATTCATGTTTCGACATAATCCGAATCATTTCTAAAATGGCAGCAATTCCCGAACCGTCATCGTCGGCTCCCGGAGCATAAGAAGTGCCGTCGTCGTCGCTTTCCACGCGCGAATCGAGATGGCCACTAACAACCAAAATCCGGTCATCATCAGGATTGGTTCCTTTTAAAGTGGCAACTACATTTTTTAGCTGAATCCGGGTTTTCAAACGTTCTCCTTCTCCTCCAGCCTCGTACGGTTCCAAAGCAACAGAAAGTCTCCCTCCGGATTGTGGAATTGATTTTTCCATGTCCGTTTTTATCCAGTTCCAGGCAGCTCCGATTCCTTTTGCCGGATCGTTTTGTTCACTTAAATTGTGGCGCGTATGAAAACTAACCAGCGTGCGAATGTCCTGTTCAATTCTTTCGCACGAAATTTCGTTCACCATTTGCTCAATTTTCGGATTCCGGTTGATAGTGGTCTGTGCAAAATTCGTAGAAACTGAAACTGAAATCAGTAGAAAAATCAGGAATATCTTTTTCATTTTTATTTTTCTGAAAAACAATAAAGTGAGTTAAATCCTCTTAAAATTAAATTGTTGCCAACAATAACCGGTGACGCTCTGAAATTATCCTGTAATTCATTGGATGAGAGTATTTCAAATGTGTCGCCGGCTTTAATCACCAGGCAAATATTTTGCGATACTATGTAAATTCTGTTGTCGATTCCGGTGGGAGAAGAATACAAATCGCGTATTCCTTCCAGTTTTTCCTTTGAATAGATTACCTCGCCGGTTTTTGCGTTCAGACACGACAATTCGCCATTGTTGGCACGCAAAAAATAGAGTCTGCCGTTCATCAAAAGATTATCGGGTGTGTATGGGCAATCTTTATCGTACGACCAGAGAATTTTATCGCTGCCCGAAATGTCACCTTTGGCTTTGGCCAGATCGATAGCCATGGTAGCATTTCCGCGGTAACCGCTGGATACGTACAAAATACCGTCAGCATATTTAGGATTGGGAATTACATTGGCCGTTAATCCTGTGCAAGTCCAAATGATTTCGCCGGTGGCAAAATCGTAACTTCTTATTTTATTTGTGGCACAAGTAATTACCTGTGGTTTGCCGTTTACTTCGAGAACCAGCGGCGTAGCCCATGAAGTTCCTTCGTCGCGTTTGTCGCTCCAAACAATGTCGCCGGTTTTGGTGTCGAGTGCGTACAGGTAAGAATCTCCCTCGTGATCCCACTGAATAAAAAGACGATTTTTGTACAGGTAGGGCGAAGAACCTTCACCAAAATTCATTCTCTTTTGCATTTGGCCAAAATCCCTTTTCCAAAGAACTTTGCCAGTAAAATCGAGGCAGTAAATTCCTCGCGAACCAAAATAAGCGTATATAAATTCACCGTCGGTGCAGGGTGAGTTGGAAGCCCAGCTACTTAATTCGTGTGTGCTTTCCTCCGGTTTTTCTCTGGTAACGGTTTTTTCCCAGATAATTTTTCCATCATTCAGATTTACAAGAATTACTTTATAATCAAGTACTAAATCAGTTTGAGTCGATGCCATCCAGCTTTTCATGTCCACATCTCCTGGATTTTGAGGAACGGCCGTCTGAACAATAATTTTATCGCCCCAAACAATGGGTGTTGCATGTCCTTTTCCCGGTATCGGAGTTTTCCATTTTAAATTCTGAGTTTCGCTGAATTTTATTGGAGGATTGCCTTTTATTGCTGCTCCGGTAGCCAGCGGACCGCGCCACTGCGGCCAGTAACCCGACGCTTCATCGGTTTGTGCACGGCTGATTCCAAAAAAGGTGAATAAAAACAAAAAGGAAAGTGTTAAAGACAGATTGGTTTTCATTTTTATTGATTTTTAAATTAATGACTTTTTTGACAGTCAAAATAATATTTGGTTTAAAAAGTTGAATGTGAATGTTTTAAAAATTATTTTCAAGAGTTTTTAATCCTTTGAAAATATCAAACAAATGTTTTTATTGTTTTGTTTCTTCTTCGGAAGGAGTAACTTTTAACCTTCTGATTTTTATGTTTAAATACGCAAACAGGATGGACATCAGCGGGCTGATTAAATTGAAAAATGCGTAAGGCGCGTATGACAAAGTATCTACTCCCAAAACCCTCGATTGTGTAGCCCCGCAGGTGTTCCATGGTATTAAAACTGAAGTCATCGTTCCGCTGTCTTCCAGCGTCCGGCTTAACAATTCGGGCGCCAGTCCTTTTTCTTCGTACGTTTTGCGGTACATTCTTCCCGGAACGACGATAGCCAAATATTGATCGGAAGCGGTTGTATTGAAAAAGATACAAGTTCCAACGGTTGATGCAACCAAACTACCTGTACTTTTCGCGTATTTTACAATGGGCTGGGTAATTCGTTTAAGCAAGCCGGCCGACTCCATAATTCCGCCAAATACCATTGCTGATAAAATTAGCCAAATCGTGTCGAGCATTCCGCGCATTCCGGTAGTACTCAAAAGATCATTCACTTTTGTGTCGGTGGTGGTGAGTGAAACATCGCCAAACATCGCCTGCATTACCGAAATATAGGAAGCTTTCAGGTAGTTATCTGTAATTCCTGCTACTTCTTTAATAATATGAGGCTGAAAAATAACAGCGAAAATGGCTCCCAAAATGGTTCCGGCAAACAAAGCCGGAAGTGGCGGCACTTTCAGAACAATAATGGTAATTAATAATCCCGGCACCAAAAAAAGCAATGGATTGGTATTGAATGTTCCTGCAATGGTTTGCTGAACACCTTCAACATTTACTACTGCACCGGCAAAGTCGTAGCGGAAACCCCACACCAGAAAAATAAGCAATGTAAGCGACATCGATGGAATGGTTGTGTATGCCATATAACGGATGTGAGTAAACAAATCGGTGCCGGCCATGGCAGGTGCCAGGTTGGTTGTATCGCTCAATGGCGACATTTTATCGCCAAAATAAGCACCGCTAACAATGGCCCCGGCAACAAGCGCTTCGTTCATTCCCAGCGCTTTTCCTATTCCCAGCAACGCAACTCCTATTGTTGCAATGGTCGACCACGAACTTCCGGTGGCAACACTTACTATTCCGCTCACCACAACTGCGGTAAACAAAAACAGTTTAGGATTGATAATTTCCAAACCATAATAAATCATTGCAGGAACAACACCGCTAATCATCCAGGTGCCGGCCAGCGACCCAATCAACAGTAATATTAAAATGGAAGGCATGGCCGAACCAATGGTGTCAACCACTTTTTCACTTATTTTTTCCCATTTCATTCCCAACCGTATGGCAATTATTCCAGCAATGGAGGCTGCAATCAGTAAAGCAACCTGGTTGGCGCCGCCCAGCGTATCGTCGAAAATAAATACATTCAGGGTTAAAAGAACAATCAGAATTAGAATTGGCAAAAGAGCTTCGAAAAGCCATGGTTTCCGTTTCATTCAGTGCAGTTTTTCTGTTTTTACTAAAAAAAAGCAAACTAACATTTTAAATTTAAAATTGTAATTAAAAATGCCTGTTTTCTTAAAAAAAGATCAAATTAATTTTCATTTACGTCTAATAATTTATTGTTTTTATCTTCGTTTGATATTAAACGCATTTTAAGTGGTATGAAAGGATTTTATCGGAGGCTGTTTTTAATAAGTTTTCTTGTTTTAGGGGTGGTTGTTTTTTCAAAAGCACAACGCAGCAACGGTTTAACGGTTGAAGGAAAAATAAGTGTTCAGCAAGGTTCTGTTGAAGGGGCTGTAATTCAGATGTTTCAGGATGGACGAAGGCTCGATGATTACGGTGTTGGTTCCGATGGAAAATACAAAGTAGAGCTGAATTACAACCATAAATTTGAACTTGTTTTTATGCTGAAAGGAAACTTTTCGCAGAAAATTGTGGTTGATGCCACTGTTCCCAAAGCAGTATTAAATTCAGATCCACTTTTTCCACCATTTCCTGTAAATATTAATCTTTTTACCGAAATTGCCGGAATCGACAAATCATTTTCGGAAAATACGGTTCTGAAAATTTACTACAGCGAGCAGGTCGATAATTTTATTTCCGACCTTTATTACAACGATGCGCAAATTAAAAAACTTATCGATCAGGCCATTTTACAATCGCAGTTGATCAATAAGGAAGCCGATTATTTGTCGAAACTAACAAAAGCCGAACTGGCTGAATTGCGGAAAGAATACGACCAGTTGCTAAAAGATGCGGATGCAGAATACGGTAATGAAAAATTTCTGAATGCGCTCGACGGTTATAAAGCTGCCAACCAGGTTTTCCCCAACGAACAATATCCGAAAGACAGGATTGCTGAAATTAATGACTTGCTTGGATTAATGATGGTTGCCGAAGAAATGGACAAAGCGCTGGCCGACAGGTTTAATACACTGATTGCCGGTGCCGACCGGTTTTTTGGTGCAAAACAATATTTTGAAGCGCGAAATTCATACAACCGGGCACTTTCGATTCGTCCGTCCGACAGCCATGCAAATCAGCGGGTAAAAGAAATTAACGATATTCTGAAAGCCCAGCAAACAGAGCAGGATTATCAGGATTTGATTGTTCGGGGAAACAATGCGTTTAATGAAATGCTTTACGATGAGGCACTTAAAATTTACACCGAAGCATCTGCTTTAAGACCCAACGAAGAGTACCCGAAAACTAAAATCAGGGAGATAAACGATAAATTGGGGCAGATGGCCAAAAACCTCGAAAATCAGAAAAACTACGAGCAGGCCATTTTTCAGGCTGAAATGAATTTCGAAAAACAGTTTTACGATAAATCGCTGGCTTCGTATGAAAATGCACTGAGCTACAAACCCGGAGATACAAAAGCGACAGCCAAAATTGCTGAAATAAAAGATTTGATGAACCGGTTGGCAAACCGGACCTTGTACGACAAGTTTATTGATTCGGCTGATAAAAGTTATAAAAAGGAATTGCTTCAGGATGCACTGGCGGATTACAAAAAAGCGTTGGAACTGTTTCCTGATGAGGAATATCCTTTACAGCGTGTTCAAGCCATAAACGAAAAACTGAATTCGGAAGCCGCATTTTTAGCAGCTGTTCAAAAGGCGGATCAGGCATTTGACACAAAACAATACCCCAATGCAAAAAATTTATACACTCAGGTTCTGGGACTTCGTTCCAACGACAAACATTCTTCCGACAGGATTATTGAAATCGACCGTATTCTTGCAACTGTGGCTGTTGATGATCAGTACAATTCATTAATTACTGAAGCCGACCAAATGTTTTCAGGAAAAAGTTATAATGAGGCAAAGTCGAAATATACAGAAGCTTTAGGACTGAAATCAAAGGAACAGTATCCGAAAGATAAAATCAACGAGATTACTGTTATTTTGCGCGATTTGGCGGCATTGGATCAAAAATACCAGCAGGCTGTGACCAAAGCCGACAATTTGTTTAAAGGTGAAAAATACGATGATGCGAAAACTGCTTTTACTGAAGCCGGAAACCTGAAACCTGCGGAGACTTATCCGCCGGAAATGATTGCGCGAATTAATTCTTTACTTGATGAACAGACACGTTTGCTTGCTCAAAAAGAAGCACAGGAAAAAGCTCGTCTGGAAGCGGCTGCCAATGAACGTGACAAAAATTACCAGTCGATGATCGATGAAGCCGATCGTTTGGCAGCAATCAATCAGCTTGTGGATGCTGTTGGCAAATTTCGTTCTGCGCTCGATATAAAACCCAACGAACAATATCCGATAAAACGTATTGAAGAAATCCGAGGAATAATTGCACGGCAACAGGAGATTCAGAATGCTTACAATGCAGCAGTGGCAAAGGGCGACAGCGAATTTAAAAAGGAGGCATTCCCAACTTCCAAAGCAGCTTTTATTAATGCGAGGGCAACCAAACCTGATGAAAGTTACCCCGGTGAGATGATTGCCAAAATTGATTCTATAGTTGAAACCCGGGCAAGGCTGGCGAAAGAAGCCGCCGATGCCGAAACTGCCCGACTGGCAGCATTACAAGCTGAAAAAGACCGCCAGTACAACGAAGCCATTACGAAAGCCGACGGATTGTTTACCGGCAAGGAATATGAAAATGCAAGAACAGAATACCGTTCGGCCTTAAATATAAAACCGGAAGAAAAATACCCGCAGCAAAAAATTGATGAAATCGGAACGCTGCTGGCACAACTTTCGGCAGCGCAAAAAGCGTATGAAGATGCTGTTGCGATTGGCGACCGTGAGTTCAAACGCGAAGGATTTGATGCTGCAAAAACTGCGTACAATACAGCCAAATCAGCCAAATCGGATGAAAGTTACCCCGGTGAGATGATTGCCAAAATTGATTCTATAGTTGAAACCCGGGCAAGGCTGGCGAAAGAAGCCGCCGATGCCGAAACTGCCCGACTGGCAGCATTACAAGCTGAAAAAGACCGCGAATACAACGAAGCCATTACGAAAGCCGACGGATTGTTTACCGGCAAGGAATATGAAAATGCAAGAACAGAATACCGTTCCGCTTTAAATATAAAACCGGAAGAAAAATACCCGCAGCAAAAAATTGATGAAATCGGAACGCTGCTGGCACAACTTTCGGCAGCGCAAAAAGCGTATGAAGATGCTGTTGCGATTGGCGACCGTGAGTTCAAACGCGAAGGATTTGATGCTGCAAAAACTGCGTACAATACAGCCAAATCAGCCAAATCGGATGAAAGTTACCCTGGTGAGATGATTGCCAAAATTGATTCTATAGTTGAAACCCGGGCAAGGCTGGCGAAAGAAGCCGCCGATGCCGAAACTGCCCGACTGGCAGCATTACAAGCTGAAAAAGACCGCCAGTACAACGAAGCCATTACGAAAGCCGACGGATTGTTTACCGGCAAGGAATATGAAAATGCAAGAACAGAATACTGTTCAGCCTTAAATATAAAACCGGAAGAAAAATACCCGCAGCAAAAAATTGATGAAATCGGAACGCTGCTGGCACAACTTTCGGCAGCACAAAAAGCGTACGAAGATGCTGTTGCGATTGGCGACCGCGAGTTCAAACGCGAAGGATTTGATGCTGCAAAAACTGCGTACAATACAGCCAAATCAGCCAAATCGGATGAAAGTTACCCCGGTGAGATGATTGCCAAAATTGATTCTATAGTTGAAACCCGGGCAAGGCTGGCGAAAGAAGCCGCCGATGCCGAAACTGCCCGACTGGCAGCATTACAAGCTGAAAAAGACCGCGAATACAACGAAGCCATTACGAAAGCCGACGGATTGTTTACCGGCAAGGAATATGAAAATGCAAGAACAGAATACCGTTCCGCTTTAAATATAAAACCGGAAGAAAAATACCCGCAGCAAAAAATTGATGAAATCGGAACGCTGCTGGCACAACTTTCGGCAGCGCAAAAAGCGTATGAAGATGCTGTTGCGATTGGCGACCGTGAGTTCAAACGCGAAGGATTTGATGCTGCAAAAACTGCGTACAATACAGCCAAATCAGCCAAATCGGATGAAAGTTACCCTGGTGAGATGATTGCCAAAATTGATTCTATAGTTGAAACCCGGGCAAGGCTGGCGAAAGAAGCCGCCGATGCCGAAACTGCCCGACTGGCAGCATTACAAGCTGAAAAAGACCGCCAGTACAACGAAGCCATAGCCAAAGCCGACGGATTGTTTACCGGCAAGGAATATGAAAATGCAAGAACAGAATACCGTTCAGCCTTAAATATAAAACCGGAAGAAAAATACCCGCAACAGCGAATTGACGAAATAAATACAATAATCGAACAGTTGGCTACAGCTCAACGTGAAATGGAAACACAGAACCGCAATTATGAAAATGCTATTCAGGTGGCCGATAATTTTTTTAAATTGAAAAATTATATACAAGCCAGAACTAATTACGAAAAAGCTTCAGGAATAAAACCGGAAGAAGAATATCCAAAACAAAAGATAGTTGAAGCAGATGCTTTCATTGCACAACAAAAAGCGGATGAAGAATACCGCAATGTTATTCTGGCAGCCGACGGTTTCTTCAAAACTACGGCATATACCGAAGCAAAAACAGAATATGAGAAAGCGTTGACTATTAAATCCAATGAACTGTATCCGAAAAGTCAGATTCAAAAAATAAACGATATTTTTCAAAAAGAGCAGGAACGTATTTTATTGGAACAACAGGCAGCTGCCGATTTGGAACGTCGCCGTTTCGAAATTCAGCAACAAAATGAATCAGAACGGGAACAGGAAATTGTGAGCCAGGCCGGTTTGGACGATTTATACAATGAATATATTGGTGAAGCTGACAAGTTTTTCGGAAACAAACAGTACAACGTTTCGCGCAGTTGGTACTACAAAGCGCTGGATGTAAAACCGGAAGAAACCTATCCGTCACAACGTATCGGCGAAATTAACAGGCTGCTAAGCGGATTACTTTCTTCGCAAAGGGATCGCGATTACCAGAATTACGTTAACCTTGCGGATTCCACGTTCAGAACTAATCAGCTGGCCGTAGCCCGTGGCTGGTACAACCGGGCCTTGTCGGTTAAAAGCGACGAACCCTATCCGAAAGAACAGTTGAACGAAATACAGCGTTTGATCAGCGAGCGTTTGGCCGGACAGTCGGGGGAATTGTTCAACAGTCAGGTAGAAAAAGCAAGCGCTGCTTATGATTCTGGTAATTTTACTGTTGCCCGGTTCTGGTACAAAAAAGCGCTGGAACTCCGTCCCGATGATGCCGATGTGAAAAACCGGTTAAAAGAGATTGAAGAGAAGCTGAAATAGTACTTTTCCAAAGTTTCAAACTTTGAAAAAGTGTGTCATTCATCAAAAAACCTTTAGGATTCCGAAATCGTAGAGGTTTTTTATTGCCACCCAAAATGTTGTGGTTTTATGATTGATAAGATAGCTAACAAAAAACAGGGCCTTTAAACCTGTATTTTTTTATGTTGTTTCCGGGCTTTTGAAAATAAAACTAACCAACCAGAGAGGGTTTGAGTTTTAAAATTTGCCGAATTTTGGTCTGGATGTATTTTAGTTCAGTTATATCTAAGTGCTCGGAATAAATTCGAATGATTTCCTTAACTTCAGAATCAACAATAATTCCTCCTTTGGCAGCGTCAAAAAGCCGACATTCGCTGTTGTTTCTTATTTCTTTTACAAGTGCAAAAAACTCTTCCTGAGTCAGTAACTTTTCGATTAAAATATAACCTTTGTTTTCTTCCACAACATCCATAAAAATTTCTTCATCGATTTCTTCCAGGATAAAACACTTGTTGGTTTTTACAAGCGCTTCTTTTTCAATAGGAGTTCTTTTTGCAAATTCAACACCTTGGTTGGCAAAACATTCCTGAATGTGTGCCAGGTGTTGGTAATCGGGCAAATTTTTAATGCGTATGGCAGTTGTCTGGCTATTCTGAAATTTAAGAACAGAAGAAGCCACATTCACTTTTTCCATTACGCAAGAGGTAATTTTTTGAGAAAAACGTAAAACCTCTTCAAGCGTATAATACTGTTTGGTAAAAAGGAACAGTGAATTGGGATTTCCCTTTAACGGGACACTGCCGTAATAGTTGGCATAAGGAAGATTTGCTTCAGCAACACAGGTGTTTTCCAAAATGTTGCTTTTTAATGCAGCCAGCGATTCCATTTTAACGATCGAGCCGCAAACCCGGATAAAATTGTTGGATTCCATGACAACTCGGTTTTAAAATTTTGTTTGATTTAGTATACTCAGTTGTTGGCATGAAATGTTTCGCTATTTTATCATTTTAAAAACATTTTTTTAATCGGATATAAAGACAATCCTTCAATAACGTACTTTTTTTTGTAAATACAATCGTTTAAGATGATTACAAGGGAAGAATCAGTTCCCGGAACTAATTATGGTACTGCTGGTAAAATTTTGAAATTGTTTTATACTTCAAGCACGGAACTAAAATGAACCGTTGCTCCTTGGTATTCAAAAAGTGTGGTCCAGAATTGTTCTGAAAGATTAACTTTTTCATCGTTTTCAGGGGTTCGTTTAGGAATGATATAAATTTCAAATTCACTTAAATCGGGCAGGGCAGGGCCACTCTTCGAAAGTTTATTCAGTGTTTCTTCCGGATTGGCAATCATTTTTTCCAGTTCCGTTTTCCACGAGTTGCCGTAAAAACTAAACAGGTTGCTGTTCTCAAGCATATCGGAATAAATAATCATATATTTTTTTTCGCCTTCCAACGTTTTCATTTTTAACAGTTCTCGCGTTACTTTCTGGTAAATTTTCGATGCGTATGTTCCCCAGTTGGCGCTAGCCAGAAGTTGCCCAAAGCTGGTTTCCAGATTCTCGGTGAATTTTGTAACCGCATCTTTCCGGTTGAGCGGATTTTCTCCCATCATTCCGGTTTTGCCCGGTTCAAGCGAAATTGTTTTCGATTTGGCATCCGAGATTTCATTGATAAGCGACAGTTTTACCGTTCCACCTGAATATCCGCCTTTTTCTGTGCTGAGGTTCATTAGTTTTAGCAATTTCGGAACATTTTCAGCAACAAAATTTTCTTCTTTGAATTTTTCATCGGTAACATCTACTAAAACACAAATATCAGTGGTTTTCGCTGTTTCAGTCTGACAGGCGTTGAGAAGAAAGCATAGGGCAACAGTAATAAATCCAATTGTATTCCGGTTCATGTTTGAAACTTTAAGCTTTGTTCAGTTCTTTTATTTCAGAAAAATATCCGTTCAGGTTTGCTACCGATTCCGACCACGACTGCGGTTGTTTGTGGTTGTTACGATAAGTGAGATTTGTGTCGCGGTAATTGAAAATTACTTCCTTAAACTGACTGTTTATTTTCCGTTCCATTCCCTGACAAAAGGCTAAAACTTTGTTGTAATCACCCACAATTTCTGTTTTCCGGGTGTGCAATTCCTGAATCCGGTTTTTTAGTTTCTCCGTGTTTTGTGCATATTCTTCCTGAATTTTTTTCCGGCGCGAATCAAAATCAGCTTTTTCAAGTGCGCGTTTATCGTTGATTTCCTTTTCTGTTTTCAGAAACAGTTCCTCTTCCTTATGAAATTTATGATACACTTCAGTAAATTCAATACTGTCGTCGTGGGCAAAAAACGAAGCAATACTGCCAACCATAAACAAAATTATTCCAATGGTGAAAAAAGTCCATTGGTCGAGCACAAGCTGACTTTCGGGCACTCCGAGTTCTTCGAGATAATGTGTGCGCAACAATGCGGTAAAATAACTGACCGCGGCCACGGTTAGCACAAGTACAACAAAAATGAACGGATAAATGCTTCGTTCTTTTGACTGTTTTAAAATTTTTCCTGCGGCGTGAGCCAGAAAAGGCAATGTAATAACCAGTACTCCCGCCATAATTAAAGTAAGCAGCGGCGTTTCCCTGAACGAAACAAAAACCTGGTTGTTCAATGGAAACTCTGCAATTCCAATAGCGAATAAAAGCAAAATATACGCCCAGTAAGGTCTGAAATGAATATTGAGTTCCTGCCGGTTGTGTTTTTGGGTAACTTCGTCCCATCGGTTTTTTATTTTCTCGAAACGTTTTTTTGCCCCTTGGTAATGTGGCGAATTTTCGATGTCTTTCATCGAATCGAGATGATTGTTGTTCAGCTCTTCCAGTTTTCGTGTTTTTTCCCTTTCCGCTTCCGTTAGAAGCAAACCTATTTTTTCGTCGTCGAGCCGGGTAAGCTCCATATCCACAGGTTTGTAATTGCGGTCGTTCAAATCATCGAGAACCTGGCGGCCGTTTTTGTAAAGCTCCTCAATTTCAGTCTGGTAATTGTTTCTGATTTCGTGTTCAAAGGGTGTAACAAAGTTGTCGTCAACCGAAGGCAGGTTTCTTTTACCGTCTTCTTCACCTTTTGCCCGGCTGGTATTCAAGTTCTGTTTGTGTTTGTCGAGTAAACGAATGTCCAGTTCATTCTGATAGTTGTTCAGAAAATTCTCTGCTTCCATGGCTTTAGATTTATTGTTTTGGTATCAATGATAACGCTAATTCCTGCTGCAAAGTATGTAACTGCATGAATTTATGTTAGTTAATTCGGTCATCGATGTCAGTTCGACGACGAAACATGTTTTTAAAGCGACAAACAGGAATATTCGGAGATTTTTACAAATGGTGAATTAGGTTTTAGCGCTTTATTTTGGCAATTCCAGGAATTTTTGCTTTTGCCTTGGTTAGCGAATTAACCAGCATTTTACAATAAACTTTTATTCTTCCGGCAACAGTTCGATTCGCTCTTTTTGAACGCCGTATTTTTGCAGCCTTTCAAAATCGAACAAATTTAAAACGCTGTAGCGGTAATTGGGAAGCTGTGGATACAAAACTTCCCCAATGCGTTGTAGAAAAATATCGGTAAGTATTTCTTTCAGAAAGGTATAATTTTCAGAATGATCTTCAGCAAAATTGTGGGCGTGATTAACAACACGCAATCCTTCCTTTGCCAGCAAATAAACCGCGTACGTTACAATTGGATTTTCCCCAAGATTCAGGTTGTATGCATGTAAAATTGTGTCGGCAGTGAGATGGTTTCGTATTTTCCGGTGAACCTGGTGTAATTTTACCATTGCTTCCTTGTCGTTGTATTTTCTCCTTTCCAGGTAATTTAAATCTTCGATGATATGGATTTCAGCACCTTTCGAAGTTATTACTTCCGGATTCTGACAACTTCCTGTAAGCACTTTTACAGGACTGTCTTTTAAATTTTCAATTTGCGATTCAATTATCCGGGTTACATCTCCCTGATTTAAATGAGTGTGTAAAATAACCAGTTGCATAATTTTTTTTCAGTTTTTAAAAGTAAGAAATTGTAGACATAAACGACAACACAATTTTTTATGGTAAAGTTTCGCATCAAATAAATCTGATAAATTGAGTTAAAAGAATGTAGTATCCAGGAAAGCTTACTTTGTTCTTTAATCTTATTTATATGAAAAACCGAAGTAATTACGAGATTTTTGAAATTAAACTGAAAAATTAGAAAAGATGGAAATAATATTGTAATGCTGAAAAAGTATATTATTTTTTCGGAACAGAATAAACAGTTATAAAGGATGAATTTTCGTGATATCGTATTTATAGCAGTGGCCGAGAATTTAAGTTTTTCGGGCGCTGCTGAAGAATTGTTGATTAGCCAGCCAGCAGTAACCAACCATATAAAAGAACTTGAAAGTAAATACCAGGTGCAACTTTTTGATAGAAAAGGCAACCGTATTTATCTTACCAAAGCCGGAAAACTGCTTTATAACCACCTGAAAATAATTCGTCAGCAATACCGCAACCTGGAAACAGAAATTGGAGAAATAAACAGCACACAGAAAGGATCGCTGCGGATTGGAGCCAGTTCTACTATTTCGCAGTATGTTATTCCAAAAGCATTGGCCGCATTTCATAAACGGTACCCTAAAATTGAACTGTATCTGTTTAATGGCAATTCGTTTGAAATGGAACAAAAATTACTGGCCAACGAAATTGATGTCGCCCTGGTTGAGAACGATTCTTCAAAAGTTAACATCAGGTATATTCAGTTTATGGATGACGAACTTATTGCATTAACAGGCAAAAATAGTGTCTACGCCAGAAAGAAAGTACTGACTTTGACTGATTTGCAGGAAATACCTTTGATTCTTCGCGAAAAAGGTTCAGGTACTTTGGAAGTTATTCAGCTAAAACTAAAAAAGCATCAATTATTATTGGATAAACTAAATATTATCACCCATCTCGGAAGTACAGAATCGATAAAGAATTTCCTAATCGATTTTGATGGCATTGCTCTGATTTCGGAAAAAGCTGTTGAAAAAGAATTGCTGCGGAATGAACTCCTTAAAATTAACCTGAAAGGAATCCGGTTTGACCGTAAATTCAGAATTGCGTTATTGCATGGGAATGAATCTTCTTCTTCAAAACTATTTATGGGTTTTCTTTTTAATTATAATTTTTAACTATAGTTTATAATAATTTTGTATTTGATTTGATTATGATTACTATTTATTTTTGCCACAAACAAAGCAAAATAAATTTATGTCAATCGTTAAAAATCATTCAGGAATAATTTATGGCATCGTAATTATAATTTGCCTTCTTCCCTTTGTGTCTCCGGCAATCGCATTATTAACCGGCATTGCTTTTTCGTTAATGAAGCTAAAAAGTGACAATGCAGGAAAATACACAGCTTTTGTTTTACAGGCTTCAATTGTTTTGATGGGATTTGGAATGAATTACACGCAAGTTGTAACTGCGTCGAAAACCGGAATTGTTGAAACTGCTTTTTCAGTAACATTTGTAATGCTTACCGGAATTTTTTTAGGACGCTTATTCCGGGCCGATTCAAAAACGACTTTACTAATTTCGGCAGGAACTGCGATTTGCGGTGGAAGTGCCATTGCTGCTGTAGCGCCGGTACTTGATGCCAAAAATCACCAAATATCGTTTTCGCTTATTGTAGTGTTTGTTTTAAATGCCGTGGCTTTGATTCTTTTTCCCGCAATTGGCCATTATCTGGGACTTAGTGAAGAAACTTTCGGAAACTGGGCTGCTATTGCAATTCACGATACCAGTTCGGTAGTTGGAGCCGGTGCAACCTACGGATCTAAAGCTCTCGAGGTTGCTACTACCGTTAAACTTATCAGGGCGTTGTGGATTATTCCGCTTTCAATTCTGGTAGCTTTTTTCAATAAAGAAAAATCAAACGATAAAATAAAAGTTCCCTGGTTTATATTTCTGTTTGCAGCGGCTATTATGGCAGCTCACTTTTTTCCGGAAATGACTACTACTTTTCAACATTTTACCTGGCTTGGAAGAAGAGGAATGGTGATTGCCTTGTTTCTGATAGGTTCGGGTATTTCTTTAAATGAAGTAAAAAAAGCAGGTGTAAAAAGTTTTCTACTTGGTTTTCTTCTTTGGATTATTACTGCTTCTGCTTCTCTTTTTCTAATCACTTTAAAATAAAAAATATGGAATTCTTCTGGATATTTTTAGTTATTCTTGCTGCCAGCCTTATTAAGGGAATTACCGGGTTTGGTTTTGCTCTGGTTTCGCTTCCTTTATTGTTAAACTGGTATCCCGGGAAAGAAATTATACCGGTATTGTTGGTATGCAACCTGATAATTTCTTTTATAATTGTGTTGCAAAAAAAAGATTATAAACTGGTAAATCGTCAGTTTCAGGGACTGATTGTTTATGGAGGAATTTTTTCTTTGTTTGGCGTACTCATCCTGAAAAATATTTCAGAAAAAGTACTGATTTTGGTTTTGAGTATATTTTTTATTGTTCTGGCATTGATTACTCTTTTCAGCAATAAAAAAAGAAAACAGCTAAAACTTCAGGATTTTCATTATAAAATAACCGGCGTTTTGTTGGGGATTTTAACTGGTGCTACTTCAATAAACGGGCCTCCGCTGGCTCTGTTTTTGAATTATTCGAATGTTGATAATCGTGAGTTTCGTGAAATATTTGCGTGGTTTAGTATTGTTACAGCCATTGTTACTTTAGCAGGGTATTTTTTTATCGGTATTCTTACTTTTCAAACTTTTAAAATGACACTACTATTTTTGCCCGTATTGTATTTTGGCTCGTGGGTGGGTAAAAAGTTAAATACAAGTTTATCTGTTGCACTGTTTCAGAAACTAACAGTTGTTTTGACCATTATTTCGAGTATTTTACTTTTGTTGAAATAGCAAGTACAACAGAAAATTATGCTGTAGAGTTTTGTTCAAAAGATATTTTAAGAATTCATTGTTAATACAAGTTTTAGCTGTTATTTTTAGTCGGAATTTGTAATATTACTTCCGCTTACTCATTTGGTTTAACAAAAGATATTCCCAGTGGTTTTTGGACGATAATTCAGATTCGGCATAAAATAAAACTAAACTAATGAACTATGAAAAAATTAATGATTATTGTTGCAACCTTCTTTTTGTTTTTACCCGTTTTTGCACAGGAACTTCCTTTCCGTATGGAAGAACTAACAGCGCCCGATTTTGTGAAGGCAGTTGAAAAAAGCCAGAAAACCTGTATTATTCCTATTGGAGTAATGGAAAAACATGGCGCACATTTACCTCTTGGAACCGATTTGTACATGTCGCGCGAATATGCGTTGCGCGCTGCTGCAAAGGAATATGCAGTAGTTTACCCGTGGTATTATTTCAGCCAGATTAATGAAGCCCGCCACCAGCCGGGAACAATTGCTTACAGTCCGGAGCTGATTTGGAAAATGTTGCAGGAAACGCTTGATGAATTAAACCGAAATGGTTTTGAAAAAATCATAATTGTAAACGGTCATGGCGGGAACAATGCCTTTTTAAATTATTTTGGAATGGCGCAACTTTCCGAGCCACGCAATTATTCCTTGTACTGGTTCCGTCCGGAAAGTAATCCTGAAGTGGAGAAAAAAGCCGTCGAATTATCGCAGTACGATAAATTTGATCAGCACGCCGGAAACAGTGAAACTTCGGAAATGGCTGCGGCTCACCCCGAAGTTACGCATATCGACAGGGCCACTCAGCAATCGGGAGTTGACCAGGAACGGATGAAAAACCTGAAATACATTTATTCCGGAATTTGGTGGTATGCCAGTTTCCCAAACCATTACGGCGGTTTTGCTGAAAAGGCAACACCTGAAGCAGGTGAATTATTGATTGGCGAAACCGTAAAACAACTGGTTGAAATGATTAAGGAAGTAAAAGCCGACACTGTTGTTCCGGCCTTACAAGACCAGTTTTTCAAAGAAGCTGAAAATCCGCTGAAAACAAAACAGTGATAAAAAAGAACCGTTCTTTTTTATCACTGCTGGTATTCCAACACTTTGCATTGACCTCCAATCTTCTTAAACAAATCTGTTTTTGAATGGAATGTTTGACCAGCTTAATATTTATTTTTCTGAAAGTTTGTCCACCCCTTAAAACAACTAATATTCTCAAAATACCTATTACCCTGAACAAAGTGAGAATTCCTTTCAATGTATCCCTGACAGTAGTGAAAAAAATCAAAAAAAACGAAATCGTTTTATGGAATCTCGAAATGCGCTGCATCTTATCGAAGAATTCAATTAAAAAATAAGCGTGATTTTGAAAAACATGGTTTTGAATAAACACTGTTTATGCGAATTCTGTGTCGTTGATGATTTGATTGAAAAATTGAAACACTAACGAAAAATTTAAAAATCATATTAAAATTTTATCCACATGAAAACACTACACATTTTTATTTTCATCTTTATTTCTGTTTGCCTTTTTGCGCAGGAACCTGTTGAAAAAGAAATCTTAACCGAAGTAAATGAGGTGACAGTTTTTATCGACAAAGCCCAGATTTCACGGCAAAAGGAAATAGAATTATTACCCGGAACAACAGTGTTGAAGTTTACAAACCTATCACCTTTTATCGATGCCAAAAGCATTCAGGTAAAAACAAGCGGAAATGTTATGGTTTTGGCTGTAAATCATCAGGTTAATTTTCTTGAAAAACCTGAAAAATCGAATAAAGAAAAATCGCTTGAAGACAAAATTGAGAGGCTGAATTCGCAATTAACACTTGAACAAACGCATCTTTCTATTATTAAAAATGAATTGGCTTTTTTGGATGAAAACCGCATCGTTAGCGGGAAAAATAACGCCGTTGAGATTTCGGCGCTAAAAGAGGCTGCCGATTTTTACAGTTCGCATCTTACCGAATTAAAAATGAAGGAAATTGAACGCAACAAAACCCTCGACAGTTTGAACCGTCAAAAAACCGATCTCGAAAATCAGCTAAAAACGTTGGCAGGCAACAACGAAACTTCAACAAGCGAAATTGAAGTAAAAGTTTCGGTCGAAGCAAAAACCAGGGCAACGTTTCAACTTTCTTACCTGGTTGGAAATGCAGGCTGGTTTCCTTCGTACGACATTCGCTCAAAATCGGTAAACGAGCCGCTGCAACTGGTTTACAAAGCCAACGTCAGACAAGACACAAAAGTGGACTGGAACAATGTAAAACTTGCCTTTTCGTCGTCGAATCCAAATTCTTCAGGAGTTTTGCCCGAGTTGAAAGCTTTTTACCTCGATTACAATTCGTTGCCGCCGGTGTACAACACTACCATTCATTCAGTCAGCGGCAAAATTGTCGACAGCGATAATCAGCCACTTCCCGGAGTTTCTGTTGTTGTGCCCGGAACTACTGTCGGCGCTGTTTCCGATATAAACGGAATTTATTCCATTACCCTTCCTAAAAATACTGATTATCTCAATTTTTCATTTGTTGGCATGGTTGCACAAAATTTGCCCGTTTCATCATCGGTTTTAAATGTTGTAATGAAAGAAGATTTGGTTGCCCTCGATGAAGTCGTTGTAGTTGGGTACGGTGTTAGCGAAGATGCCGATTTTGCTCCTTTGCAGGGAAGAATGGCCGGAATTTCGCTGAGTTCTGCCCGGTACAAAGAGGAAACCAACGCAGTTCCGTTTGAAAAAACAGAAAACCAGACTTCAATTAATTTTGAAATTCAGTTGCCATATTCAGTAAAATCCGACAATAAAAATTATTCGGTTGAAATGACGACTTACGAAATTCCGGCATCGTACCAATATTTGGCAGTTCCGAAAATTGAGAAGGAAGCTTACCTTTTTGCCAATATTACCGACTGGGAAAAGTACAGTTTACTCGAAGGCGAAGCCAATATTTTTGTAGAAGAAACTTTTGTTGGCAAAACGGTACTCGATGTTCGTTTTGCTGCCGATACGCTTCAACTTTCGCTCGGGAAAGATAAAAATGTAACAGTAAACCGCGAAAAGGAAAAAGATTTTACCAAAAAACAATTTGTCGGGTCGAAAAAGGAGGAAACCATCGGGTGGAAGATTTCAGTAAAAAACAACAAAAGTCAGGTGGTTAACATGGTTATTTTTGATCAGGTTCCGGTGGCAAAAATCAGTGATATTGAAGTGGAAACCCTGAATTTGTCGGGTGCGAAACTAAACAGGGAAACGGGTGAAGTAAAATGGGAATTTGTTTTAAATCCACTGGATAAAAAGGAATTTGAATTGAAATATTCGGTAAAATATCCAAAGTGGAGAAGTTTGGTTATTGAATAGTTTTTTAGCGAAGAAGTTATCTGAAAAGTAAATACAACCACAAAATTGCAAAGTTGTACATACAGAACTCTAAGTACATGCTTTGATTATTAGTGCTTTGCGTTCTTTGAGGTTTCATTGTAATCTTTGTGGTTTTTGTATTTTAAAATTTTCAGACAACTTCAAATCTGTTTTTCTGATTTCTATTTCAGACAAAAAAATCTTTTCTTTGCAGAAAATTTGAAATATGGCGAAAAAGAGGGTAAATGTGGTTACGATGGGGTGTTCGAAAAACCTGGTCGACTCGGAAGTTTTGCTGAACCAGCTGGAACGGGGAAAATTTGAAGTGGTGCACGATTCGAACGACACCGATTTTGATGCCGTATTTGTAAATACCTGTGGTTTTATTCACGATGCCAAACAGGAATCCATCGATATGATTCTGGATTATGTGGATGCCAAAAAACGCGGCGACATCGGAAAATTGTATGTAATGGGTTGTCTTTCCGAACGGTATCAAAAAGAGCTGGAAACCGAGATTCCCGAGGTGGACCGCTATTTTGGCAAGTTCGATTTAAAAGCTATGGTCGACGAGCTTAAAGTTACCTACCAGCCCGAATATATTTACGAACGAAAAATTACCACACCTTCGCATTTTGCCTATTTGAAAATTTCGGAAGGGTGCAACCGTTCGTGTTCGTTTTGTGCTATTCCCCAAATGACCGGGCGGCACAAATCGAAAACGCTCGAAGATTTAGTGAAAGAAGCCCGCTACCTTGCCAAAAAAGGGGTGAAGGAAATTTTGCTGATTGCACAGGATTTGTCGTATTACGGCATCGATTTGTACGGGAAAAACCGCCTGGCCGAATTGATTGAACGTATTTCAGAAATTGAAGGAATTGAATGGATTCGCCTGCATTATTTGTACCCTACAAAATTTCCGTACGAGATTTTACCGGTAATGCGCGAAAATCCGAAAGTGTGCAAATACCTCGACATGCCGCTGCAACACATTGCCAATCCGGTGCTGAAAAATATGTTACGCCACGTTACCCGCGAAGAAACCGAAAACCTGATCAAAAAAATTAAGGAAGAAGTTCCGGGGGTAATTCTCAGAACAACCATGCTGGTGGGCTTTCCGGGTGAAACGGAACAGGATTTTGAAGAACTGAAACAGTTTATTCATGAAACAAAATTTGAACGGTTGGGAGTTTTTCCGTATTCCAGCGAAGAAGGAACCTACGCATACAAAAAATTTGACGATAATCTGGCGGATGAAATAAAACAGGCCCGTGCCGATGAAATTATGGAATTGCAACAGCAAATTTCAGCCGAATTAAACCAGCAGAAAATAGGCTGTACTTTCAACGTAATTGTCGACCGGAAAGAAGGCGACTTTTTTATCGGCCGCACCGAATTTGATTCTCCCGAAGTGGATGGCGAAGTTTTTATCACCTCGCCCAAAGAACTTCAAAAGGGCGAATTTGTTCAGGTTGAAATAACCGATGCCGAAGATTATGATTTGTTTGGGGTGATTAAAGAGTAATTATTTTTGTTACTCCCTGTTTCGTCAATAAGAGATATTAACAGTTTTTTTCTCGCAAAGACGCGAAGGCGCAAAGAATAAAAATGAAAATGTTTTTGTGGCAGAAAAAGAAGTTTAAGGGAAGTTTGAAATTGTTTGAAAAAGTTTGAAATTGTTTGAAAAGTTCAAACTCTCAAACCTTCAAACAACGTCAAATCTGCTCACTCCTTTTTATCATAAAAATTCCTCCGAAATTTTGAAAAAAAAAAAAATAGGTTGTATCTTCAACCCGAAACAAACAAAAGTTTGCCCCGGTTCGAAAGAGCAGAAAGAGAATACCAACAGAAGAAGACCCAACCCCGGCAACTTTCAAATTAAAATTTTATGCATTGCGCTCAAATAAGTTTACAATACAAATTGAAAACGAGTAAATAACCATGGTGCAAAAAGCGGGCGGCAAACCTTTACCCGAAAAGTAACTTTTGTTTGCCGCCCCTGTGCACCGCCTAACAAAGAAAGGAGGTGAGGTGACAAAGATAAAGAAATAAAATCTATGCGTGAAACAGTTTTTTTGTTCAGTGATGTGATACTAGAAAGTTTTTATGTTTAATTAAATTTATGAATCATGAAAAAAATGTTCAAAATAATGCTAATTGTATTTTTTATATTGTTCATTTCAGTTCCTAAAGCAAATATTAATGCGGCTTGTACATCACACATACAAGGATATGTTTGTTATCATAATAATAGTTGTTTGAGTGTTGAAACTGGACCTGATGAAATTCGATGGTGTGATGAAGATTCAGTAAATCCGGATTAATTTTTTGAGGCTGTCTAAAAAGTTTTATTAAGTATTTTAAGAGTTGAAAATGTGAAAAATATATTGAATACCTTTATATATACAGAAACCTTTTGGATAGCCTCAGATTTTGTTTGTTCTAATTTATAACGAATATGGAAAGAATAATTAAATATATAGTTATCTATTTTTTATTGATATCTTTTATAAGTTGTAATAAAAATGAAACTGAAGTTACCGTAAGTCTTGAAGCAAATCAAACTGAATTACTAAGACTTGGTGAGCCCGTTCAATTGATCTCATTGCAGAATACTAAAAATTCACAGTTGGAATATATTGAGAAAGTAGCTTTTGATGTTGAGAATAACAGAATTTTTGTGCAGTCAGATTTAAATATCTTCTTTTTTGATGCTAATGGAAAATTTATAACAAAACTCAAAAAAGGAAGAGGGCCTGGTGAGATTTCAAATATTATTTATTTTACAATAGACAGAAGAAGAAAATTGATATATGCAACACAAGATCAGGCAAATATATTCTGTATTATTGATTACAATGGAAATCTAGTAAAAAAGCATCAATTAGTAAATTATTATTGTCAAGCAATTTATCCTATTGATAATGAAAATGTTTTTCTATTGAACAATACTGTTAATTCTAATAACCCGTGGTTTGTCGGAGTATATAATTTAGAAAAGGAGATGATTACTCAAAGTTATATTCCTGCAAACGAAAGTAAATATCCATTACTTATATATCCAATGGTAAGTAATTTTATGAAATATAAAGACCATTTATATTTTGTTAATGCTAATATTTTTGGAATGTTTGAGTTTAAAAAGAATGTCTTTAATAAGCTAATTTCTTATGAATTAGGTGATAGAGAAGCTCCAAAAGATTTTTCAGATAAATTTGAACAAAGAAGAAGATCAAATTCATTTGAAGCGGAATCAAAAAGACTAGGTTATATTCCAAATTTGATAAATACTTTCTTTTTTAAAGAATATAACTTTGTAATTATTGGTGACAAATTAAATAGTTGCTATGCCATTGATGCCAAAAGTCATTATAAAATATATTTAAGTAAGACAATTGCCAGTTATTTTAATCTACCTGATGTAAAATCGTTAAAAAATCCTGTTGAAATTGAAGAAGACTACCTCACTTTCGGTTGTCAACCTTTAGATTTCTATAAACCAGAAGAATTTGGTGAAACAAAACAATTGACATTCGGAGATGAAACGATAGAAGTTAATTATGATTCAAACCCATTTTTAATAATTGTAAAGTAAAAAGTTAATAACACAAAAATGAAATACATTTTTCCTTTGTTAATATTATTGTGTTCTTGCTCCTCTTCAACTTCTACGTCTCAGCAAATATTAGAAGAAACAACTGGTAAAAAACTTAATATTGAAATGTTTAATACCATTTTTAATGGTGGTGATACTATTCCAATGGATACTTTTTGTTTGAAGTATAAGTATAAATCAATTGTTTTTTTAGAAAATGGTTGTTCGCCTTGTTATAATAAATACATCACATGGAATAAAGAAATTGGTAAATTAGGTTATAAATCTAATTATTCAATATTGTTTATAATTAAGGGAAAGTATTTAGATGAATTTTTAAATGAGGTTGATTTAATTGAGCCAATTGAAGAAAAATTCTATACAGTAATGGATCCAAATTATTATTATTTTGATGGGAATCCTGAATTGCCGGATTGGATACTCGAAACCCCTATTTTACTAGATAAAGACAACAAAATTATAATGATTGGTGACCCATTCTCAGGGACTGAAAAAATGGAGATTTTTAAAGAAATCGTTTCAAATTAGTTTAAAGAAGATTCTATTCAATTTTGAGAAATGCTATTGAAAATTGAATAGAATCTTTTTTACTACTTTCGAAAACAACATTTAAGTCCCTCATTCAATATTTTACAATTTCGCCAGCTCCTGTTCGTTTTGTTCCTTGCCCCAGTTGGGTGAAAGGTTGGTTTCGGGCTGAAACGTATCGAACTTTTCTTTAGCTGTTTCAAAAATGGGTTTGGCAACGGCTGAGCCACCGCCAAAAGCTTCCGGCATATTTAACGTTGTAATGGCACGCAGGTAGTAACTTCTCGGGTTTTCAGGGTTTAATTTTATCGCTTCATCCAGCGTCTGGGTCATTTTTCCCATGTATTCCACACCGCGCCCCATCGGATCTACAGTAATCCGGGCAGGGTACAAAAACGCCTGCAAAGCAAAAAGTTCCGATTCTCGCGGGGCAATTTTTAATGCGCGGTCAATAAAATTCTGGGCTTTGTCGAGGTAGGCGTCAACTTGTGCGGTTTCGGCGCCGGTGTAACAAACAACAATGTTTGCGTACGCCGAATAATACAACGGCAACCATTCGTTTTTTTCGTTCAAAGCGATGCGTTCAAACGTATTGGCAGCTTGTATAAAATCGTCGGCTGTGGCTGCCTGGTTGAGTGTTTCAAGAGCTTTGCCCATGGCTTGTTCATATTTTCCCGGCTGTGCATTTGCCGTTAGAAGAATAATTGAAAGTAAAAGTGTTACTAAAGTTTTCATGATAAAAATTTTTTATGTTTAAAATTGAAATGAAATCAGAAAAACGGCCATTCTTTTTGAAGCCGGTGTAATGGCCTGCCGCGGGTAAATCCCCGATTCATCAGGAGTGTTGCTGTAAGTGTACCCAAACACATTGTTAAAACCAATTGCATTATTTACAATCAGGTGCATAACCGTTTGGGTGTTGAAAAGGTACATAATGTGCGTAAACCCGACACTGAGGTCGTTGTACGTTTTTGTACGGTCCGACATAAAATCGGGGTTGTTCGGATTAAAATACGGGCGTCCGCTGGCAAAGGAATACGTCGCCGAAACAAACGACTGGATTGGGGTGAAAAAGCGTTTGTACACCACCGAAAGATTGTGTGACGAAACAAAATGCGGGGTTGCCTGTTCTGAAAAATCGCGGTAGTTGCGTTTTGAATCAATAAAAGAATAGGAAATCCAGTAGTCGCTTTTGCCGAATTCCTTTTGGTCGCGCCAGAAAATATCGATACCACGCGAGTACCCCGAACCGGTGTTGGTGTAATTTCCTGGCTCGGCAGAAAATTCTTCACTGTATTTTACCAGGTTTGAGTAGTTTTTATTATACGCTTCGAACCGAAACGATTTTGTTCCCTTTTTGTACTGCCAGGTTAAAATGGAATGTGTGGCTTTCTCGGGTTTGAGTTCATCAGCAAATTTCAAATAATCGTCTTCCGGATTCTGGCAGAAGGTACCAAATGCTGCGGAAAACTGGCTGTTTTTCCCGGTTTTAACTGCTGCCGACAAACGCGGCATCCATTCCGGTTTTTGAATCAGCGAACTGTATTCGGCCCTGAAACCTGCGCGGACAGCCAGAATGTGGTTGATTTTTATTTCCGATTCAATAAACGACGACAACTGCCGATTCGAAAATCCAAGGTTGAAATCACCGTTCATTTGAATGGCCTGTGAATAATCGTATCCAATCCAGTCGGCGCCAATTTTGGTCGTGATTTTTTGGGTGGTATAATTGGTAAATACCGCTTTTAGCTGGCCGCTTTTTTTAACGGTATTGATTGGGCTGTTTTCAAGAATAATTTTATCGTTGTCGACATTTACCGAAACGCCTGTATTTATCATCCATTTTTCGTTCAGCATTTCGTTGTAGGTGGTATTCAGGTAGGCGTTGTAGTTGGTCAGCGCCAAATCCTGGAATTTGGATTCCTCGAAATTATCGTACAACAAACTGCTCGAATTGTAGCTAAAACTGCCAAATGTTTTTATCATTCCTGTTTCGCTGGTTTTGTGACGAAAAAGCAGGGTTGAACCCGAAATAACCGGCTCTTTTATCCAGTTTACATTTTGCGGAAACAAGCGGTTGGATAGACCGGTGTGGAGCAGTTCGCCCGTAACTGCCAGCGATGTATTTTCCCAGCGGTGAGAGTGCGAGCCCTGAAAACCAACGGTTAAAATAGAAATATTCGATTTGGTTTCAGGTTCCAGAGCCGTGGTTGTTAAATCGACCACCGACGAAAGCGCCTGCCCAAATTCGGCTGAATAACCGCCGGTACTAAACACCGAGCCGTTAAACAACAGCGGGGAGAATCTTCCCTGTGTTGGCAAGTCGGGCATTTTTGAATAAAAGGGCGAGTTTACCAGCATGCCGTCCATAAAAGTTTTGGTTTCGTACGCTTCGCCACCGCGCACAAAAAGGCGGCCTTCTTCGCCCACTTTCTGCGTGCCGGGCAGCGTTCCGAAAGCGCCAAAAACATCGCCGTTGGCGCCGGCAGTCAAAGCAATATCCATGGGTTTTAAAAGCACCGATTTCTTTTTATCGCTGGCTTCAAAAGTTCCTGCATTGATTACTACTTCGTTTAGCTCACTTACCTCTTCCTTCAAAATAATTTTGAGGTTTTGCACCGCTTCCGAAATGTTTAACTCAACTGCTTTGGTCTGGTAGCCGACAAAACTGACAATCAGTGTTTGTTCTCCGGTTAAATCGGTGGTGAACCTGAAATTGCCAAGGCTGTCGGAAGTGGTGCCGTCGTAAGAATTCTGAATAAAAACATTGGCCCCAGGAACCGTTTCATTGTTTTCTGAGAAAACAGTTCCCGAAATTTCAACCTGGGCCGAAAGTTGAAATGTCAGGAACAGAAAAAGTATTGTTTGAATTGTTTTCATGGTTTTTTTGTTTTCTGATTCAAATGTCGGAAAGAGGACACTCAACTGAAAAAAAGAATCGACAAGTAGTTTTGTTTTGGTGCTGAACCGTGAAATAGGTTTACGAACCGGAGTATATTTTTGATTGATATTAAACCAACGTTGAAAACGTTTGTCCAACAAACATTTGCTAAACCAATTAAATTTCAGTGAAGAATTTCATTTAAGTTTTAGGAAAATTGTGTGGAAGCGGAAAAATTGCGATTTTGCATGTCATATAAACCAATAATTGCAATCACAAAATGAAAACAGGTAGAGTTGTACTTTCGTTTGTTTTTATCTTTCTTTTTCTGAATGTTTTTTCACAGGAACTTCCTGATAGGAAAAAAGTCCTTCAGCAACTTGAGCTTGCCAACGACTATTTTATGAAAAAATGGCCCGACACCGGGAAAACCATAATTACCGAACGCGAACGCCCCAGCAACATCTGGACGCGTGGTGTTTATTACGAAGGATTAATGGCTTTGCATCGGATTTATCCAAAACAGGAATATTACGATTATGCCGTTTCGTGGGCCGAATTTCACGAGTGGGGAATGCGCAACGGTAACACAACGCGGAATGCCGACGACCAGTGCTGCGGACAAACGTACATTGATTTGTACAACATTTTACCCGAACCAGGGCGAATCAAAAACATCAGAATTTGTATTGACATGCTGGTGAATACTCCGCAGGTCGACGACTGGTCGTGGATTGACGCCATTCAGATGGGAATGCCTGTTTTTGCAAAACTTGGCGTGTTATTTAACGATTCGAAATATTTCGACAAAATGTATGAAATGTACATGTTTACGCGTAACGGGCACGGCGACAAAGGATTGTTCAATGAAAAAGACGGATTGTGGTGGCGCGATGGCGATTTTGACCCGCCGTACACCGAACCTAACGGAGAAGACTGCTACTGGAGCCGCGGAAATGGCTGGGTGGTAGCTGCGCTGGTCAGGGTACTTCAAACCATTCCTGAAAATGAACCTCACCGGAATCAATATTTAAGCGATTACAAAAAAATGATGGAGGCACTGGTGCCCATTCAACGCGAAGACGGATACTGGAACGTGAGTTTGCACGATCCTTCTAATTTTGGTGGAAAAGAATTGACAGGAACAGCGTTGTTTGTTTACGGAATGGCTTACGGAATAAATTCCGGAATTTTACCGCGCGAAAAATATCTGCCGGTGGCGCTAAAAGGCTGGAATGCACTGTCCACCGAAAGTTTGCACGAAAACGGATTTCTGGGTTTTGTTCAGGGAACAGGTAAGGAACCCAAAGACGGGCAGCCGGTTTCGTATGATCATGTACCCAACTTCGAAGATTTCGGACTTGGATGTTTTCTCCTGGCCGGAACCGAAATTTATAAATTGAAATAGTTGTTCAAAATAACTTAACCCAATAATAATCAAAGTATGAAACGATTTATTTACTTGTTCATTCTGATTCTGTTTTGCGGCAATCTTTTTGCTCAGGAATCTCCGATTGTGATTGAAACACAGAATACTGCACTGGTTTTTAAAACCGACCGCGACAATAAGCTGGTTCAGGTTTATTTTGGTGAAAAACTGAGCGATGCAGGCGAGTATTCAATGTTGTTTGGCCAGAACGAAGCATTTGCACCGGCTGGTCTCGACAATTTGTTTGAACCTGCTGTCCGTATGGTACACAACGATGGTAATCCTTCGCTTGCATTAAAATTTAACGGGGTTGAAGTTTCGAAAACCGATGAAAATGTCTCACTCACTCAAATCTCTTTAAAGGATGATGTTTACCCGGTTGAGGTAAAATTGTTTTTTAAAGCTTTCAAAAAGGAAAATGTAGTTGAAACCTGGACAGAAATTAAACAGAACGAAAAAAAGCCGGTTGTTATGACCAACTTTGCTTCGTCGATGTTGCAGTTTAACAAACGTGATTACTGGCTTACCCAGTTTCATGGCGACTGGGCCAAGGAAATGACATTGCAGGAAAGCAAGCTTACCAGCGGAATAAAAATTATCGACAGCAAACTGGGAACACGCGCCAATAAATTTCAGGCACCCGTGTTTTTTATTTCCATGGATGAACCTTCAACCGAAACCGAAGGCGAAGTTTTGGCAGGTACTCTGGCTTGGACAGGAAATTTCCAATTCAATTTCGAAATTACCCCAACAAATACACTTCGGGTAATCAGTGGAATAAATCCGTACGCTTCAGACTATCATTTAAAACCGGGCGAAGTTTTTAAAACGCCTGAATTTATTTTTACTTATTCTTTTGAAGGAAAAGGCCAGGCCAGCCGTAATTTGCACAAGTGGGCCCAAAAATACCAGGTTTGGAATGGTGAAGGTGAACGGCTTACTTTGTTAAACAACTGGGAAGCTACTTATTTTGGTTTTGACGAAAACCAGCTGGTTGAACTTTTCGACGGCGCCAAAAATTTGGGGGTTGATTTATTTTTGCTCGACGATGGCTGGTTTGCCAATAAATACCCGCGCAACAGTGACCGCGCCGGACTTGGCGACTGGCAGGAAAACAAGGAAAAACTGCCGCACGGAATCGGATATCTGGTTGAACAAGCCGAAGAAAAAGGGATAAAATTTGGAATTTGGATTGAACCTGAAATGGTAAATCCGAAAAGTGAATTGTATGAAAAACATCCCGAATGGATTTTGAAATTGCCCAACCGACCCGAACATTATTCGCGCAACCAGCTGGTTTTGGATTTGGCAAATCCTGAAGTTCAGAAGTTTGTTTTCGATGTGGTTGATCAAATGTTAACAAAACATCCTGAAATTGGCTTTATTAAATGGGATTGTAACCGCGAAATGACCAACGAATATTCAAATTACCTGGGTGAAAACCAGTCGCACGTTTACATCGATTATGTAAAAGGTTTTTACAAAGTGATGGAAGATTTGCGTAAAAAATACACCGATTTGCCTATTATGCTTTGTTCGGGTGGCGGTGGCCGTACCGATTACGGAGCTTTAAAATATTATACCGAGTTCTGGCCCAGCGATAATACCGATGCGTACGATCGCATCTTTATTCAGTGGGGTTATTCGTATTTCTTCCCGGCAAATACCATTTGCAACCACATTACTTCCATGGGAAACCAGTCGTTAAAATTCCGCACCGACGTTGCTATGATGGACAAAATGGGTTACGATATTCGTGTGGATGAATTAAGCGAAGAGGAACTGGCATTCAGCCAGCAGGCTTTAAAAGATTACGGACGGTTAAAAGATGTAATCTGGTTTGGCGACATGTACCGTTTGGTTTCGCCGTACGAAGAAAGCCGTGCTGCTTTAATGTATGTAAACGAAGCGAAAGAAAAAGCCGTTTTCTTCTGTTTCGACATTTATACTTACCGCGAAAACATTACTAATCCGGTAAAAATGCAGGGCCTCGATCCGAACAAAAAATACGAGGTGAAAGAAATTAATGTTCAGCAGGGCAGGAGGGGACCGATGCCTTTTATGGGTGGCGGACCCAACAACAGTAATGTTACCTATTCAGGCGATTATTTAATGAAAGTAGGATATTCGGTACGCGAAGGCCGCGACGATTTAAGCAGCCACGTTTATGAAATTACCGAAGTAAAATAGTTTTAGTAAGTTCGAAGCAGGATGATGATTTTTGTTCATCCGTTAAAAGTCCCGGAGAAATTCGGGACTTTTTTAATATTCACGAATGCCTTTTTCAACGTATTCCATTTGCCACACTTTAAATAAAAACGGCTCCACTGGAATTTTTTCCGGTTCTTTCTGAATAATTTCTGCCACTTCTTTCTTATTCACATCTGAAAGCTGAGTCGTTGGCAAAGCATTTTCAGTTTTAATAAAATAGGTTTTGTGTTTCAGTTTTAATTCTTTTGAAATGCCATTTAAATGTTGCTGCTCCGAAATTACCATAGCTTTGTAGCCGATGGAATCTTCACTCAAATTCCGGATGAACCCTTTTTCAGTAATTTGTGCATCCGGTTCTGCCAGTGCATTGGTGATTTGTTTTCTGAACCCGGCTTTTTGAAACCTGTTTTTAAAGAAAAATGAACAGTAATTTATACCAATTTCAAGTCCTTTTTCTCGCGCATAATTCAGAATTTCGAGCGCGGCCAGTTCCGATTCCAGAACGATCGGCTGCTCTGCCTGGATGTAGGTGTAGTTTCGTTTCGAAAGTTTTTGTACGTTGTGCTTGGTTAATCTGAGCTGGTGTAAATTCAGGTTGGTAACACCGGCTTTTATCATCTCGGGAAGCAGTTGAATAATTTTATCCTTTTCTTCGGGAACGGCTGGAATTTCAATGGTAATGTTCGGAACAATTCCGCGGGCAAATTTAATTTTATCGAGTTTGAACCCTGTGGCGCCAATGTCGAAACGTACTTCGTTTATGCCAGCTGACGCCAGTTTTTTGAATTTTTGTTCTTCGGCCAGAATCCCGTTGGTGTACATCCACGTGTAAATTTCGGGGTTGCACGTTTTCCTGACCTGTTTTAAATATTGCAAAGTCCGGTCGAAAAAAAGCAATGGTTCGCCGCCGCTGAAACTTACTCCCTTAAAATTGAAAAAGTTGATGTATTCGGCATAAGCTTCCGGTGTTTCAAAATTGAGGTTTTGGGTGCTTGGCACTTCATCGTTTAACTGCGAAGCGGGGCAGTAAAAACAGTTGGCGTTGCACTTTCCGGTGATAAAAAGACAACTCCAGGTTCCAAGACCGCAAATCATACAGCCCTTCGAAATTTGATTGTAAAAAGGTTTTGTGTCTTTAAATAACCAGCTTCCTTCAAGTGCTTTGGTTAATTTTTCGCGTTTTTCACTGGCTTTCATTGCCGATTGGTATCCCAGCCATTTGAGGTCGGTGTACTGTGAAAATTCTTTCCTGTTCTGATTTACCAAATCATTCAGATATAAATCGAATGCTTCCATTGATGTGTATTAGAAAACAAACAATAAAAAATTTAATGGGGGAACAGCAATGTGGTTTTTGAAATCAGAATTCGGAAAAGATGTACAAACAAAGGAGCAAACCAAACATATTAACATGTTTCAGAAGTAGAATCAGTTTTCTGAAGATGAATTGTTTCCTTTGATTTTGAATGCTCATTTATTCTTTGATTACAGCTTTCAAAAATATAAAAAAAACAATTCTGAAAATCAGAGGGTTTTTAAAGTAAAAATGGGCGAAATGATTGTTCTTTTTTGCTATAAATTTTGGTCAGTTTTATTAGTTTCAAAATTTTGGGTGAGTGTTTTTTTATTGTCGCTGAATTTAAAAAGCAGGTTTAAAAGAACCGGTACACTTTCAGAAGCTACTGAATTTGGCGAATTCGATAAAAATGCAATTCCAATTTTTTCGTCTGAACAATACGCCACCTCCGTTTTATATCCGCTTACATAACCGCCATGGTAGGCCACTGTCCTGCCTTTGTAACCTATAATCCGCCAGCCCAAAGCATATTCTTTCGAATCCACTCGGTCCCAATGACTCAGATACGAGCGTTTTAGCGGGGAAACAACCTGGGGTGTAAATACTGTTTTTTGAATTTCAGAATTAAGAGCAGTGCTATCGTTCGAAGTAAGATGCAAAAGAAAATTCCCCATGTCGGAAATACTGGCATTTACTCCGGCTGCCGGCGCAGTGTTGTAATAACGGTCGTTGAGTCGCAATACGCGATATTTTCCGTTCGCCCCAACATGCGGAAATGCCTTGTTCGGATTGTTTTTAAACGACTTAAAATCGGTGGAAGCGTCATTCATTCCCAGTGGGGTAAATAAATATTCCTTCATTATTGACCCAAAAGGTTTGTGCAGTTTTTTTACCAAAACCGTGTCGAACAGGCTGAACATTACATTTTGGTAGGCATATAATTTTCCGGGAGGCGCTGAAATTTCAACCTGGTTTAAATTAGCAATTATATCCTGTATCGGTACTTTTTCCTCTACCAGATTATCAAATGCATGCGAAATAAGACCAGATGTGTGGCTAAGTAAATTTCTGATGGTGATATTTTCTGTACTTTCTTCGCTTTTTAACCTGAATTCAGGGAGATAATCAACCACTTTGTCATCGAGATTTATCAGTTTATTTTCTGAAAGAATTCCGGAAAGCACTCCCGAAATTGTTTTTGAAACAGAAGCAAGCCTGAAAATTGTATTTGCATTTATAGAGTCTTTGGTACCGGCTTTTTTTACACCGTAACATTTTAGAAAAGCTATCTGATCTTTGTAGGTTATTACAACAGCGGCGCCAACCGTTCCCGACAATTTTATTTCGGAAGAAATTATGCTGTCGTATTCCTGTATTACAGGTTCTATTTCGAGCGGTTCTTTTACAGGTTTTGTAAATTCATCGGTGTCGACTAGCCGGTGTTTGCGATTTTCAGAAAAGATGCTTTTTAAACCGAAAACAAAAAACGCAATTATTGCAACTATTATTAGTAGTAAATATCCAAATCTCTTCATTCTCTTAATCCATACTGTAAGTTACGTTTTCCGAAATAGCAATAATTTGTTTGTATTGTTCCGAAGTTAAATCGGCATAAAAATAATTTACCGGATCAACTTCTTTACCGTTAACATGAACTTCGTAATGCAGATGATTTCCACTCGATAATCCTGTACTGCCAACAAAACCAACTACTTCGCCCCGAACAACATGCTGCCCGGTTTTTACATTAAATTTTGAAAGATGGCCATAGTAAGTTTCGTACCCAAATCCGTGGTTAATAATTACCACATTTCCGAAGGTTGGAGAAAACCGGACAGCAGAAACTTTCCCGTTAGCAGTTGCATACACTTCTTTCCCTTTTTCAGTGAAAAAGTCAATTCCTTCATGCATTCGCCATATTTTTAAAATCGGATGTTTTCGCATTCCAAATCCTGCCCCTGTTCCTTTTAAATCTTTGTTATAAACTGGCATTATTGCCGGAGTGTGTGCCATTTTTTCGTTGTTCAGTTTTACTGTTTTATAAATATCGCTGTATGAAAATTCAAGTACCGATATTCTTGAACTCAATGTGTTGAATTTTATTGCTATCGAATCAATCCATTTAAATTCTTTAGACAGGTCGTAAGAAAAACTGCTTACAGAACCACCCGCTCCGGCTTGTTTAACACTTTCGGGTAATGGTTCTTTTCCCAGGATTGCCCTGTAAATACTGTCGTCTTTCAAACTTAAATCGTTTATTTTCGTTTCAAATTCATTGAGTTTTTTATTGAGCTGAAGGAATTTAATCTCCAACTCTTTTTTTTCTTTTAGTAACCTTTTTTCTTTGGGAGTAATTACAAAAAATGAAAGGAGGATAAAAATCAGGGCGCAAATTATAAAACCTGAGGTAAACCACGGTACTATTTTTAAATATTTTTGCCTTTTATTTTCAACTACTTCAATATATGCCAGATTATCAGGCGAGAATTTATAGGTTTTGTTTTTGAACATTTTTAATGTTTCAGCCGGTTTATATTCAAAATTTTCAATGCATAAATATAATTATTTTTTTAATTTGATGACTATAAAAATAGTCGTAAAATTATAATGTTAGTTTGTTTTTGTTTTTTGATAATATTGTCATAAATAATTCTAATTGAAACTGAAAAATGAATAAGATTAATTGATATATTGTGATAGTTTTAATCCTGACTTATGAATGTTGTTGTAAAACCAGTTGAATCAAAAAGCGATTTAAAAATCTTCATTCACCTTCCTTCAAAAATTCATAAAAACCATACAAACTGGGTGCCTCCGTTGTATATGGATGAATGGGAATTTTTTAATCCAAAAAAGAATCATGCCTTTGATCATTGCGATACTGTTTTGGCACTTGCCTGGATTGAAAATAAGGCGGTAGGAAGAATTATGGGAATAATCAGCCGCAACTACAACAAAATTCATAACGAAAATCATGGCCGGTTCGCATTTATTGAAACATGGAATGAAACTGAAGTTTATCAGGCCTTAATTGATTATGTGGCAAATTGGGCAAAAACCAGGGGAATGGAAAAACTGGTTGGTCCGCTGGCTTTTTCCGATAAAGATCCGCAGGGATTTTTAATTGAAGGATTTGACGAACCGGTTTCAATCGCTTCCAATTGTAACTTTCCTTACATGAATAAATTAGCTGAAAAGGAAGGTTTTGCAAAGAAATTCGATTTGGTGGTTTACAAAATCAAAGTTCCGGACAAAATGCCTGATTTTTATTACAGAATTTCGGAACGTTTTTACAGGAACAACGCTAATTTACATGCTATAGAATTTACTTCGAGAAAAAAAATCAAACCTTATATCCGTCCGGTATTTCATTTGATAAATCGTACGTTCACCGATATTTATGGCTTTATTCCTTTTACTGAAAAAGAAATGGACGACTTTGCCAACCGCTATCTTTTTCTGATAAATCCAAAATTTGTCAAGCTGATTGTTAACGACGCCAATGAAGTTATTTCTTTTGTAATTGCCATGTCCGACATTAGTAAGGGAATCCGGAAATCGCGGGGATATTTGATTCCTTTTGGAATTTTTCATGTTTTCAGTGCCGGTCGAAAATCGAAACAGCTAAATCTTTTGCTCGGGGCAATTGACCCGGAATATCGTGGCCGCGGACTGGATGTAATTATGGGAATAAAAATGCTGGAATCGGCCAGAACTCTTGGCAAAACTACTATCGATACGCATTTGGAACTTGAATATAACACAAATGTACGTGCCGAAATGGAACGACTTGGAGGTGTTGTGTATAAAAAGTTCAGAATTTATCAGAAAGATTTGTAAATAACTTTCAGCTTTTGTTCAGAATATCAGCAAGATGAATTGTTTTGACTGGCAGTTTCTGTTTGTTAATATAAGCCTGAACATTCAACAAACATGAAGCCTCGGTTGAAACAATGTATTCCGCTCCGGTTTTTAATGCATTTTCCACTTTTTGTTCGGTCATTGCGGTTGAAATGGAATGAAATTTTGCCGAGAACGTTCCGCCAAAACCGCAGCAGGTTGTAGTATTTTCCATTTCAATCAGTTCGAGCCCTTTTATTTTTTGCAATAATTTTCTGGGCTCATCTTTAATTCCGTATTCACGCAAACCGGCACACGAATCATGAAAAGTAATTTTATGGTTGAATTCAGCGCCAAAATCAATAAATTTTAGGTGATTCACCAAAAAATCGGAAAATTCAAAAATACGAGGAACGATCAATTCTGTTCTTTTTAACTGGGCTTCGTCGTTTTCAAAAAGTTTTTTGTAATAGTTTTTTATAAAACCTGTGCACGATGCAGAAGGGGAAACAACAATATCGGCGTTTTCAAAGTCGTTTAGAAATTTTATAGCCAGTGTTTTGGTTTCCTTCCAGTAACCGCTGTTAAAAGAGGGTTGTCCGCAGCAGGTTTGCTCCGGATTGTAGTTTACAATACAACCGGCTTTTTCAAGCACCGAAATAAAAGCTGCCGCTGTTTCAGGATAAAACTGGTCGATAAAACAGGGAATAAAAGCATCAACTTTCATGCGATAAAAATTTGGCTGAAAATAGGAAAATGAAATGGCTATAAAAAAGAAAAAGCTGTATTTCTACAGCTTTCTGCACGGGCGGAGAGATTCGAACTCCCATCAACGGTTTTGGAGACCGCTATTCTACCCTTGAACTACGCCCGTCTTTATTTTTGCGAGTGCAAATATAACAATTCAATTCAAATAACCTACACTTTTCTCCTCCGCTATTGAATGCTTTTTATCTGCACTTCTAAAAGTTATTAACAAATTTTCAAAGAAAAATCCATCAGCATTTACTGATGGATTTTTGCGGAGAGAGAGGGATTCGAACCCCCGGTACCTCTCGGTACAACGGTTTTCAAGACCGCCGCAATCGACCACTCTGCCATCTCTCCAGGCGCGACAAAAGTAGAACTTTTTTTTAATCCGCAAAAAACTTTTGGTTGAAAATTCAATTTTTTTGATGAAAAAAAAAGACCACTCAAGTTTGGTTTTTTAAAACTTATTTCGGAATTTAGCTTATCTGTAAAAAAGTTCTCTGAAACTATTGATTTTACTGGTGGTTTAGAAAGAATAGTAAAAAATGCTTTTATAATATTTTTTATTTATTCTGCAGTTGTATATGTTGTAAATTACTTACTTTCAATAATTTAATAATTATTTAATTTTTTGCCGTATGAACAAAGCACAATTAATTGATGCAATGGCCGCCGGAGCTGGCCTGACTAAAGCTGACGCTAAAAAAGCTCTTGACGCATTTGTTTCTGCAACTACCGACGCTTTAAAAGGCGGTGACAGGGTTGCTCTTATTGGTTTTGGCTCTTTCTCAATCTCTGAACGTGGTGCCAGAACTGGTAGAAATCCTCAAACTGGAAAAGAAATTACAATTTCTGCTAAAAAAGTTGTTAAATTCAAAGCTGGTGCAGAATTGTCAGATGCAGTATCGTAACTGAAACGGATGATAAGAAAAGGGAAGTTTTTTAAGCTTCCCTTTTTTTTTGCTTAACTAAATTGAAAATGGATCGAAAATTTGTGGACTATTTGTCATCGTTTGTAACTCCTAAACGGTTGGCTGTTTTTGAAAAAGTTCTAAACGAACGGACAAATTATATAACTGTAGTTTTAGAAGATATTTATCAGCCGCAAAATGCCAGCGCTGTTTTGCGTTCGTGCGACTGTTTTGGAATTCAGGATATACACATTATTGAAAACAAAAATTCGTTTGTGGTGGATACAGAAGTAGCCATGGGAGCTTCAAAATGGTTGTCGCTGCACAAATACCACAAAAAAGAGAACAACACTCTTGATGCATTAAAAACATTAAAATCAAAAGGTTACCGCATTGTTGCAACCACTCCGCATTTGAACGATAATTTGCTTCCCGATTTTGATTTAAAGCGGGGAAAAGCTGCACTGGTTTTTGGTTCGGAGAAACCCGGTATTTCTGAAATTATTATGAACGAAGCCGACGAATTCCTTAAAGTTCCAATGTTTGGTTTTACCGAAAGTTTTAACATCTCGGTTTCAGCAGCATTGGTTTTGTATGAACTGGCCAATAAACTCCGCAAAACTGAAAATATAAACTGGCAGCTTTCAGATGATGAAAAATACGCCATTAAACTAAAATGGCTAAGATCATCGATTAAAAGAAGTAGTCTGATTGAAAAAAGATATTACGAGGGATTAGAAGCGGATAGCATTTAATTCAATTGTTTCATCAACTCATCCAGTGTAATCAGCTGCACACCTTTTTTCTTCCACGATTTAAAAGGAAGTGGAATTTTAGGTAATTCCTTGATCGCGTCCTCAATAACAATTACGTTTTTAACTTTTCGGGCCAGACCTTTTACAGCAAAATCAACACAAACATTGGTGGTAACACCGTAAACAACAACCGTTTCCGGTTTTAGAAGCTGAAGTATTTTTGTTGTCCACGGGTTGCCGGCGAAAACATCAAATGCATCTTTATGAATAATAAAATTGCGGAATTTTTTAATGTCGAGTATTTCGGGTGTTATTAAATATTCCTTGTTCCAGTCGAAAATTACTGCGTCTTCTGGAAGAGTTTCCTTTACAAATTCAGCTCCTACGCTACCAGCCATGCAATGTTCCGGAAATGTTTTTATAAAATCAGGATTTGTGTCCAGTTCTGCAGAATTATAAAAATGAAAATCGGCAGAATTGATTACTCTAATATTATTTTTCTTTGCAAATTTGGTAAGAATTTTCCAGGTTGGCTTTAATTTTTCAGCTCCTGAAACATAAAGTTTTCCATTGGTTTCAACAAAATCTTTTTGAGTATCGACGTTCCAAAACAGCCAGCCAGAATAATCCATTTTTCGTTTTGATAAATTCTTTTAAATATATTTATTTAAAATGATTCTTAAGTTTTGTTTGTGTTAAATTTTGTAAATAAAAAACCCGGAATTTCTTCCGGGTTACGTAGTAAAATATAGTGTTTTCTTTATAATCCACTTTCTAAAAACGATAAAAATTCGTCGTTTTCAAAAGTAACATTGAGTGTATGTTCTGTTCCGTCTGGTTTAATAATTACATGAAAAGGAATACTGTTGGTCTGGTATTTCGAAATTTCCAGGTCAAGATTCTTTTTACCCATAGTGTCTTTTACTTTTCCATCAACGCTTGAAGTAATCCATTCTTCCTCAGGCAAGGTGGTACGGTCATCGGTATAAAGACCTATAATTACATAATTTTCAGCAAGAAGTTTAAGTACTTCAGGATTTGCCCAAACCGAATTTTCCATTTTTTTACAATTGGCACAGGCATGACCTTTAAAAACAACCAAGGCTGGTTTTCCCTGTTCTTTTGCACAAGCCATTCCCGGTTCATAATCGAAATAGCCCGAAAGTCCCTGTGGCAAATGCAATTTGTCGGCATATTTTGCCGGGCCGCAAAGTTCACTCGATTGGTTGGACGCTGGTGAAACTGAGGTATTTTGTGAAAAATAACTTGTATGTGTGCTTGCCGGTGGAATCAATGATGAGATTGAAGTTAGCGGATTACCCATTAATCCGGTAAATAAATAAACCACAAAAGTAAATGTTATTATCGAAAGGAATAACCTTCCGACTCCGATATATGGGACATCGCTATCGTGTGAAAATTTGATTTTTCCAAGAAAGTACAAGCCAAGAAAAAAGAAAAGTACTATCCAGATGGCCAGGAAAATCTCACGGCTCAGAATTCCCAAACTGTAAACCTGGTCAATATTACTGACAAATTTTAAACCGAAAGCCAGCAAAACAAAAGCAAATACAACTTTTATTGAATTCAGCCAGCCACCCGATTTGGGTAATTTGCTCAGTGCTGATGGGAAAATGGCAAGCAAAGTAAACGGTGTTGCAAATGCAAATCCAAAAAAGAACATTCCAATTAACGGACGCATTCCACCGTGCTGAACTGCTTGAATAATGAGCGCTCCGATAAAAGGGCCAGTGCACGAGAACGATACAATTACGGTTGTAAGCGCCATAAAAAATGCACCAATTAATCCGCCTTTATCAGCTTTTGCATCGGTTTTATTTACCAAACTGCTCGGCAGTACAATTTCGAATGCTCCGAAAAATGAAATGGAAAAAACTAGGAACAATAAGAAAAACAAGGTATTTGGAATCCAGTGTGTACTTAAAATGCTTCCCACATTTGGTCCGAAAACGCCAAAAGAGAAAAGCGCCCCAAGCAATGTAAAAATCAGCAAAATTGAAAACCCGAAGAAAAATCCGGTACGAATGGCTTTGCCTTTGTTTTCGCTTCCACGCATAAAAAAGGAAACTGTCATCGGAATCATCGGAAAAACACAGGGTGTTAAAACAGCAGCCAATCCGGCCAAAGCCGAAATAAGAATAAATACCCAAAGCGACTGACCTCCTGTTGATTCAGGGGTACTTGCAATTATTTCACTTTTTTCACTTTCCGTGGCCGAAACTTGTGCTGTTCCGTTTTTATTCAATTGAAATGAAAATTCAGCTTCGTTGGGAGGCAAACAGGTTTCGTCGTTACACCCCATAAAAAGTACGTGCCCTTTTAGTTCTACCGGTGTATCAGTTTTTAACTGAATTTTTTTTGTTAAAGTAACCGAATGACTAAAATATCTTAAATCGAGTTGAAACGTATTGTCGAAATGTTCTTCCGGTTGCGGATCTTTTAAAAGTTCGCCAACAGTTTCAAACAGAGTAGTGTCTTCAAAAACAATTTCTGTTGCAATCGGTCCTCCATCGGGGAGATAAGTATCGTATAAATGCCAGCCTTCTTCAACGGTTGCATTAAAAACCAAGTCTACTTCTTTCCCGTTTTGTTTCGAATCGAACGTCCATTTTATGGGTTCAATCATTTGGGCGTTTACAAAAACTGCTGTTAAAATTAATACAAGTGCAAGCGTTACTTTTTTCATTTTTATTTTGAGCCTGTTGTTTAAATTCATTGTATGTATAAATCTATATGTTTTCATAAACAAAAATTACACCGTTTGGTTTGGTCTGACAATTTTTCAAATTCTCTGCAAATAAAAAAGGATTGAAAGTACTAATAACAGAGTTTTAACAATATTTATAAAAAAGGGCTGCCAATATTTCTTTTGGCAGCCCAGTATTTTTTTACATTTCGTGAAAATAGAACCTTTTGTATTTAAAAAGGCAAATCGTTGCTTTCGTCGTTAGCCAGTTCCGGCGGAATATCGTTTAAGCTGAATGCCGGCGGTGGTTCAGGTAAATTCTCCGAAGAAGGTTTATCTATTTTCCATGCATTGATGTTGTGAAACCACTTTCCGTTAAATTCGCGCGACTCAACATTAAAAGAAACTTCAACTTCGTCACCGTTCGAAAGTCCGTTAATTAACGAAAGTTTGTCGCCAAACAAAGTAAAACAGACCTTCCTTGGAAACTGTTCCTCGGTTTCAATAACAAACTCTTGTTTTTTCCACTCGTTCCCAGCCCGGCTCACTCCGGATTCGGGTTTTAATATTTGCTGTATTTTTCCTTTTACCTGTAAACTCATGGAAGCGAAAATAAAAAAGAAACCCTTTGCAAAAAAATTTTACAAAGGGTTTTTATCCACTATTTATAAACGATTATTCTTTTACGATTTCGAGCAGTTCAACTTCGAAAATCAAAACGCTGTTTGGACCAATTTCGCCACCAGCACCGTGTTCGCCATAACCCAGTTCTGATGGGATATAAATTTTCCATTTTGAACCAACCGGCATCAATTGCAGGGCTTCTGTCCATCCCGGAATTACCTGGTTAACACCAAAAACCACAGGTTCGCCACGTTCAACCGAGCTGTCGAAAACAGTACCATCGATTAAGGTTCCATGATAATGAACACGAACCTGAGCTTCCGGTGCAGGTTTTTCGCCTGTTCCTTCAGTAATAATTTCGTACTGAAGTCCGCTTTCTGTTGTAGTTACACCTTCGCGCAATTTATTTTGTTCGAGGAATGCATTTCCTTTTTCCAGATTATCCTGTGCTTCTTTTTGGCTTGCCGATTCAAAAAATGCGCGAATAATATTGTTCGCTTCTTCTTCGGTCATTAAAGTTTCCTCACCAACAGTTGTCTGACGAAATGCGGCCGACATTGTTTCCAAATTCAAATCGCTTCCGCCCGGAACTTGTTCAACTTGTTGTTTGTTGTTTGAACCTACCAAAATTCCGATTGCGTAACTTGCTGAATCGGCAGCAGTTTCAAGTTTTACATTTTTTACGGCACCATTTTGCTGGCACGATGCCGCTGCAATTATCATTGCAAATGCAATCAAATAAATAATTTTGTTTTTCATAATTGTTTTAAAATATTAAACGATTTCCAATAATTCAACATCAAAAACCAGCGTGGTATTCGGGCCAATAACGCCTCCGGCTCCACGTTCCCCGTAACCTAAATTAGGCGGAATAAAAAGTCTCCATTTCGAACCGGTCGACATCAACTGTAAAGCTTCAACCCATCCCTGAATAACGCCGTTTACAGGAAAAATCGCAGGCTGGCCTCTTTCTACAGAACTGTCGAAAACTGTGCCGTCGATTAATGTTCCGTGATAATGGCATTTCACCTCGTCGGTAGCTACAGGAATTTCTCCGTCACCTTCTTTCAGTATTTTATATTGAAGACCACTGGGCAATTCAACAACGCCTGCATTTTTTGCATTTTCAGCAAGAAATTTTAGTCCTTTTTCCATGTTCTCACCATGTTTTTCACGGTTCGATTTATTGATAAAATTTTCAAGGATTTCGTTAGCTTCATCGGGTAACATTTTGGGCATTTCTCCAGAAAAAGTATCCATAATACCTTCCAAAAAAACTTCAGGATCGACGGTTGTTACCCCTGAACGGATAAGGTTTCCGGCGACACTCATTCCCAATGCATAACTGAATTGTTCGAGTTCTCCGTTAATTTTTTTTTCTGTCATTTGCAAATTTTTCAAAAATTGAGCTGCGAATATAACGTAATTTTTTGGCAATTAGTTGCTTGAATCTTTTTTTATTCCCCGCAACATTTCTTTTTTACCCGGTGGCCCTGGCAGCCTTTCCATTTCGAAACCGGTACGGCCAAGTTGTCGTCTGATTTCGCCTTTGGCACTGTATGTTACAAAAACAGCACCGGGCGAACACTGATTGTAAATTTTTTGAAAAATTTCGGGCGACCACATTTCAGGTTGTTTGTCGGGACCAAACGCATCGAAATAAATTATGTCGAACGATGTATCCGTTTCAAAATTAAATTCAATTAATCCGGCTTTTATTTTATGAATAAAAAAGAAGGGTGAAACCTGTGCGGTTTTATTCCATTCGCAGCTGTGAATTTTATTGAAAAGAGAAATCGCTTCTTCTGAAATTGATTCTCCATACTTTAGTTTTGAAATCAATTCATCTTCCAGCGGAAATTTTTCAATAGTAAAATATGTGGTTTTTCTTTTCAATTTTTCAGCCTGAACAGCAGTTAAAAGGGCATTTAAACCGGTACCAAACCCTACTTCAAAAACAACTGGTTCTGGTATTTCGTGAAATAAAAATCCTTTTTCAATATAAACGTAATTCGATTCGGTTACAGCTCCGTTTACCGAGTGATATTGCTCGTTCATTTCCGGAAGATAGAGTGTTTTTGAACCATCAGCCGTTTCAATTATATTTCTTTCCATTGTTAAAAACCCGATTTTTTGCGCATTAATAGCGCTAAAGTTATAAATTTACGCCGCTAAATTAAGAAAGGGAACGGTTCAAAAGAACCTTCCAAAATAAAAGCAATTATGTTTGTTCGGTTATTTAACGAAAATCCAAATCCCCGCGACGTTCGCAAAATTGCAGACTTGCTGCGCGATGGCGGTTTAATTGTTTATCCAACCGATACGGTTTATGGTTTGGGTTGCGATATAACCAACAACAAAGCCGTTGAAAAAGTGGCACGTTACAAAGGAATTAAAATTGAAAAAGCCAACTTCTCGTTTATTTGCAGCGATTTAAGCCATTTGTCGGATTATGCCAAACCCATTCCGAACTCAGTTTTTAAGCTGATGAAGAAAAATTTGCCGGGTCCTTTTACATTTATTCTGGAAGCCAGCAACAACGTACCAAAATATTTCAAAGGCAAAAAAAAGACAGTTGGAATAAGGGTGCCCGACAACAACATCATTCGTGAAATTGTTGCGGAACTAGGGAATCCTATTCTTTCCACATCCATTCACGACGATGACGAAATTCTCGAATATACCACCGATCCTGAATTGATTTATGAAAAATTCAGGGATATTGCAGATGTAATTATTGACGGCGGTTACGGAGAATTAATTCCATCGACAATTGTTGATTGCTCCGGCGATGAAATTATCATTGTAAGAGAAGGCAAGGGGCAACTGGAGTTTTAAAAATCAGTAGTTTGTGTACTCTGAAATTTTTTTATTCTTTCCAGAAAGAAGGGGAGAAAAGTACCAGAACGGTAAATAACTCAAGCCGTCCAAGTAGCATCAGAAACGATAAAAACCATTTTCCTGCGGGTGCTACATGTGCAAAATTTTCTGCCGGACCAACTCTCCCCAAACCCGGTCCAATGTTGCCTAAACAGGTTGCAACAGCTCCCATCGACGAGTCCATGTCGGGTTCAATGAAAGTAAAAATTACAGTGCTAAATGCAAATATTATAAAGTACAGCATAAAAAACGCCAGAATGTTTGTAATTATTTTTGAATCAACAGAATGCCGGTTAAATTTTACGGGAATTATGGCGTGTGGATGAATCATTCTTTTTAATTCGTAGTAACTGTTTTTCAGCAAAAGTACGATACGCATAATTTTAATTCCTCCACCAGTTGAACCCGCAGAACCGCCAAAAAAGAACAGCGCAAAAATCAAAATGGTTAAAATAGGCACCCAGGTTAAATAGTCGGCTGTTGCAAAACCTGTGGTTGTAATTATTGAAACTACCTGAAAAAGGGAATCGCGGAAAGCCTGTTCTATTCCTAAACTTGTGGTTGTTATTAAACCTGCAAAAATTAACAGTGTAAATCCGAGAACAAACAAACCATAATACCTGAATTCTTCGTCTTTAAAAACAGCTTTAAATTTTCCTTTTAAAGCAATGTAAGAAAGTGTAAAATTAGTTCCGGCAAAAAACATAAAAACAATGATTACATACTGAATAAATGGTGAATCCCAGTGGGCAATGCTGGCCTGCTTGGTTGAAAAACCACCGGTAGCCATTGTCGTAAAAGAATGGCAAATTGCATCGAAAAATGTCATTTTACCAGCCCATAATAAAAGCGTTTCTGTAATTGTAAATCCGAGGTAAATAATCCAGAGTGTTTTTGCAGTTTGTCTGATTCTTGGACTGATTTTATCGGGTGTTGGCCCGGGAACTTCAGCCATGAAAAGCTGCATCCCCCCAATTCCGAATACCGGTAAAATGGCAAGTGATAAAACAATAATTCCCATTCCGCCAAGCCACTGGGTAAAACTACGCCAAAATAAAATTCCGTGCGGTAGCGCTTCAATATCAGCAAGAATGGAAGAACCTGTTGTAGTAAAACCCGACATGGTTTCAAAAAAAGCATCGGTGTAATTGGGTATTGAATTGCTGATTATGTATGGCAGACTTCCAAAATACGAAAAAAATATCCATGAGAAAGTAACGATTATAAAACCTTCTCTTTTGCCGATGTCTTTTTTTGCTTTTCGGGTAACTAATAGCGTAATTCCGCCAATCAGAAGTGTAATTCCTGAAGAAATAAGAAATGCCCAGAAATCGGGTTCGTAATAAATAGCTGAAACAATCAGCGACAGAATCATGGCAATTCCTTCGCCAAAAATTAAAAAACCAAGAACACGAGCTATGAGTTTTACATTCATTTCTTAGCAGTATTCCGTAAATCTACTTAAAAAATTTCTCTAATTTTTTAATTCCTGAAGGAAGAGTGAATACAACCACCTTGTCTCCTTCAATAATTTCAGAATCTCCATGAGCAACAAAAGCATTGTTGCCGCGGATTATTCCACCAATTTTTGCTTCGTCGGGGAAATCGAGATTTTTTATGGCGCGCTGTGTAATTTTTGCTCCGGGTTTTGCAATAAATTCAAAAACTTCGGCATCGGAAGCCGTCAGACATTTTACTTTCGAAATTTCGGCATTTAAGGTAAACCGATAAATGTAACTGGCAGCGTTAAGTTTTTTGTTTACAATAGTTCCAATGTCCATATTTTCGGCCAAACCCATAAAAGCCAGGTTTTCAACTTCGGCAACTGTTCGGCGGACACCGTATTGTTTGGCAAGGTGGCAGCTTAGAATATTTGTTTCAGAATTTCCGGTTGTAGCCACAAAAGCATCCATTTTTTCGAGGCCCTCTTCCTTTAAAAGATTGAGATTTCTTCCGTCGCCATTGATTACAAGTGCATTTTCAAATTTGTCGGCAATTTTTTCGCACTTTTCCCGGTTAATTTCTATAATTTTTATCCGGTACTGGTCGCCCAGTTTTTCAATTGCTTTTTGCGCAATGCGGCTTCCACCGAGAAACATAATATTTTTGACGTCGAATATTTTTTTGCCGGTCAGGTCGAAAACATTTTGTTGTTCAGCCCGGGTGGTAACAAAAAATACAATATCTCCGTTCTTGACAAAATCGTGTCCGTTTGGAATAATTGTTTCATTTCCGCGGTTGATGGCAACCACAAGAAAATTATTGTTTCCCTGCGAAAGTTCTTCAAAAGTTCTGTTCAGAATAGGTGCATTTTCCCGCACTTTAATTCCCAAAAGAATAAGTTTTCCGTTTGAAAATTCAATTAACTGGCGTGTTCCGGTTTGTTTTACCGAAGCCACAATTTCCTTTGCCGCCAGACTTTCAGGGTAAATAAGTTCATGAATTCCAAGGTTATTCAGTTTTGCGCGGTACCGTTCCTGCAAATATTCTGAATTATTGATTCGGGCGATGGTCCTTCCTACTCCTAAATACGATGCCATTGAACAGGCAAAAACATTCCGTTCTTCAAACGGTGTAACGGCAATAAAAAGATCGGCTTTTGCCAAACCGGTTTCCTTCAAATCGTTGAAAGAATGTGCCGAACCTGTAACGGTCATTAAATCGACATCGCTGCTAACTTTTGCCAATTTTTCCGGCGAATCGTCGAGCAAAACAATGTCATGGTTTTCTTTGCTTAACATTCGTGCCAAATGGGTTCCAACTTCTCCGGCTCCTGCAATAACAACTTTCATCTGTAAACTGTCTTAAAAATCGCACAAAATAAACTATTAACTTCTGAATTTCCAGCAATTAAAGTTATATAGTTCGTTAATATTGAATGAAAGTTACCAATTTTTTCTGAATGCCCCCTGATTTTCAACCAGATAAACTGAAGTATTTTTGTTATAACTTTTGTAATAATTTTTTCGGGTTATAATTATTACAGTTTTTTTGAATGACCGGTTAGTCTCTTTATTTTCAAGAGGATTAACTAAAAAATCGGGGTTGAAATTTTCCGGAATGTCTTCCATTATTTTATTCAGGAAAATTATTTTGCCTTCAAAAAATACAATTCCGTTTTTCGAGTAAATATTTTCATTTCTGAAAAAAGAATCACGTTCAACAAAAACCGGTTGGTTGAGATGCAGCGAAACACAGGTTTGGTTAATCTGGCTTTCGGCAAAACTTTCCGATTCAATTTCCTGGTTAGAAATTACATAGTTTGTTTTACCTGAAATAAGCTGAACAATTTGATTTTGAGGATTATTGTAAACGATAATTTCTTTTCGGTTTATGGTTTCAATTTTTATAAATGATGATAAAATCAACCAAAGAAGAATAAGCGACATTCCTGTTTTTATGTAGGCCATTTTTTTTGTTTTCAGAAAAAGAAAAAATGTGAGAATAAGAACAATAAGTAGTAGAAAAACGGTTTTTTGAATCGAAACATTCAGAACTGAAAATGGCAAATTTTCAATCCATTTCAGCAAAAAATAGAGCGACGACAAAATAAAGTTTGCAATTTGGGAAATGAAAACTGAAATAACCGGAACCCCTGAAAAAACAAGGATTGCAACGGCCAGCGGAATAAGAATTATTGCAGCAGGAATTACAAATAAATTTGAAATCCAGAAATACGACGGGAACTGGTTGAAATAAAACACAATGAATGGAAAAGTTGTTATTTGAGCAGCAATGGAAACAGTGATTAAAATCCAGAAATATCTGAGTATTTTGTTGCTGACAGTGAATAAACCGGCTATTTTGGGTTGAAGAAAAACAATACCCAAAACGGCTGAATACGAAAGTTGAAAACCAACTTCGAAAAGGTTGTTTGGATTTATAAGCAGTAAAATAAATGCTGACGCAGCGAGTGTATTGTAAATGTTGGTTTGCCGGTTTATGCATTTTGCCAGAATTACAAAACTAAACATTACCGAAGCTCGCAAAACCGACGGAGAAAGACCGGTAATAAACGCAAAAGCCCAGAGAATTGAAATTGATGTAATTGTAAAAATAATTTTGCCGGCTTTTTTCCGATTCAAAAATCCAAGAAAAAACACCAGAATTCCATAAATAATTCCAACATGTAAACCCGAAACTGCCAAAACATGCATCGCTCCGGCAGCAGAAAATACTTGTTTTATTTCCGGATCCAATTCGCGTTTGTATCCCAGTGTAAGAGCCGATAATATCTCCCGTTCATTTTCTCCAAGTTCCTGTTTCTCAAATGTCTTGAGCAGCTTGTTTCTTGTTTGTTCCGAACGGACTAAAATTGATTTAGTATTCTGTAAAGTTGTTTTCCTCCAGTTTTCAGGGTTTAAATATATTTGGCGAAAAATTTTTCTTCGCTCCATGTATTTCTTGTAGTCGAATTCAAATGGATTGCCATTGTTTTTGATGATTTGCGGAGTTTCATCAAAAACTATTTTTTCTCCCGGAACAAGTTGCTGTGCATTCTTTTCTTTCGCAAAATAAACCAGAACTTTTTCTTTTGTTTTTGAAAATGTTTTATCGGAACAAAAACTTTCAATCTGAAGTAACGATTTGTATGAATTCTCTTTGTTTTGGGGAGCTTCCAAAACTGTTGCAAGGTATTTACCGTTGTTGTACAATTGAGGCTGCCGGTTAGAATTTTGAAATAGAAAATATCCGACAAATACAAATAGAAGTTGAACATTACTTCCGTAAATCAAACCCAATCTGAAATTGTATTTTGTATCCAGAAAAAGAAGTAGAAAAAGAGAAAAAATTATCAAAATAAGAAGAAGCCAATTTGCAACAGTAAAAACTGAAGCAACAAGAATTCCGGCTGCCAGGGCAACTGTTAATCGAAGAAAGGGAATTGTTTGAATTGTTTTTTCCAAAATTTTCGCCTGAAGGATTTTTTACCACAAACGAAAATGACAGAATTTGGTTACGTTATTTAACAGGAACTTTTATTTTGTAATGCGGTTGAACTTTTCCGTGGGCAATATTATTTAATTTGCTTTTTAGTAAACGTTTTCTCAGCGGCGACAAATGATCAATGAACAAAATTCCTTCCAGGTGATCATATTCGTGCTGAATAATTCTGCCTGCATATCCTTTAAATTCTTCAATGTGTTCTACAAAATTTTCGTCGAAATATTTGATTTTTACCACGTCGGGGCGCGCAACATCTTCACGGATTTCGGGGAGACTTAAACAACCTTCATTCATAACCCATTCTTCTCCTGAGAGTTCCAGGATCTCAGCATTGATAAATACTTTTTTGAAATCTGCCAGTTCCGGTTCTTCGTCTGCACCTGAAGATGCATCAACAACAAAAATACGAATTGATTTTCCTACCTGTGGAGCGGCTAATCCAACACCGTCGGAAGTGTACATGGTTTCCCACATATTTTCAATAATCTCGTTAAGCCCATCCGAATCTTTATCAACATTTTGCGCTTTTTTTCTGAGTAAAGCATCTCCGTAAACCGTAACCGGATATTTCATTTTCCTGTTATTTAAATTCGTTACAAATATAATCCGCAAATATAAAATGAATTACAAATTGTTCCTTTTTCGTTCCAAGTAATCCTGTAATATAATTGTAGCGCTAATTCCGTCGACAAGCGCTTTGTCTTTTCTTTTTTCCTTTTTTAATCCACTGTCAATCATAGTTCGAAATGCCATTTTCGAAGTAAATCTTTCGTCAACAAGCTCCAGTTGAATTTCCGGAAATTTAACCTGAAATTTTTTTAAAAACGGATTTATGTAATTAACAGCTTCCGAAGGTTGGTTGTTCAATGTTACCGGGTAGCCCACAATCACTTTTTCTACTTTTTCTTTCTGAAAATAATCAGTTAAAAATTCAAAAATGGTATTTGCGGCAACCGTTGTTAAGCGGTTGGCAATAATCTGGGTTGGGTCGGTGACTGCAATTCCAACTCTTTTTTTTCCGTAATCGATGGCTAATATTCTGCTCATAATTTCTTCAGCCACAAAAGTAGATAGATTTCTTAAAAATAAAAATTCAATTTAACTGTATTGGTTCTAAGGAGGTTACAAATTAATGAAATGTTAAAAAATGTTTTGGCACAGGCTTTGCATTCGTACTTGCAATTACATGTATTAAAAGGCGCCAGTAGAGCAAAGCAAAAATTTAATTAAAAAGTCGAAGTCATGAAAACAACTAATTTCAGACTGCTGGTTACGATGATTACTCTTGCCGCAGTTATAACAATAGGAACAACTCCTGCTACAGCTCAACGCCGGTCTACACAGAATACCAAAACTGAAACCCGGGTTAAAAAGAGCAACAACGAACGTAAAGAATCGGTACAAAACAAAAGCAATTCAAACAGCAACAGGTCGTCGGCTAACAGCAGATCGTCGGCTAATGTTAACAAAAGTGCTTCAACCAATCAAAAACAAACAGTAAATACTTCAAGGAATACTGCGAACAAATCAGTGAACGAAAACCGGTCGAGTTCCAACAGGAACGTAGAAAATGCAACGAGAAGAACAACCGGTACTTCTGATGTTAACAGGAATAATACCAATACACCTAAAAACGCTACTGTTCAGAACAACAGAAGTCGAAATGTTGAAAATAACGGAAACAGGAATAGGAACAGTTCAAACGCCGCAACCCGCACCGATAACAACGACTCAAGAAGAAACAATAGCACATCGTATAGTAACAACCGCGAGTACAGCAGAAATGTAAATAATCCTGATGCCAGAAGGAGCAGTGAAAATGCCCGCCGTATTTACCGTTTAGACGAAAATGATTCAAGGTACAAACCAAATAACAATTACAAGGGGAACAATCAGTACTGGTCGAACAACGACAGGCCCGGTAACATGAACTACAACCACAACGACAGGAATTTCTACCGCAATTACGATTATTGGAATTACAACCACTGGGATCGCCGCTGGGAAACTTACCGTTGGAATTCTAACAGTTGGAGAGATTATTATCGCGGATACAATCCGTACTCATACCGTTTTAATAAATACTATTATTACAATCCACGCTACGGTCATGTTATCAGAAAATTTGTAGTTCGTCCGAATATTTTTGTTCACAACCATATTCGCTATTACTGCTACGACGGGCACTTTTTCCGTTACCTGAGTGGAGTTGGTTATGTTTTGGTCGATATTCCTTTTGGAATTGTATTCGATACCCTTCCTTACGAATACGAAAGGGTTTACATTAACGGCTATTTATATTTCAGGGTGGGAAACCTTTTCTTTGAAATGACTGACTTTGGATTCCGTTTGGTTCATTATCCTGAAAGATATTTTGCCTATGATAATGGATATAGCAACGATGGTTACTATTTCGACGATGATATTTATTATTAATGTGTTAGAATAAGTCATTAAAAAAAGTTGCCGGTAAAGGCAACTTTTTTCATTTTTTCTCATTTAATATATAATTCTGTGTATTAAGAAGATCTATAATTTTTATTTTTTTTACAGATATATCAATTCAGTGATTTTTAGTTATTTTTACGTAACCAAATATAAAATGCACAATGAGTTCAAATCTTAAACGTGACCAACTTCCTCAAAAGCAAGCACAAAACTGGAGACAGAATTTTGATGAGGAAAAAAGTATTTCATTCAATTTAAAACAAACGCAAATTATACTGAAAAAAGAAACGTATAAACTTTTGGCCGGCGAAAACGAAAACAGGGTCAGGATTTACCTTGGCCTTGAGCCGGAAATGGAAAACAATCAATATGTTTTATGTGCATATGCAGTTTCAGCTTTTCTTTTGGGTAGCGGCGATGTTTATGTCGATTATGAAACGCCGGTTTTTAAACTTGGGATAGAAAATGTAAACTGGTCGGATAAAACCGGTATGGTTATTGAAAATATAAGGCGTTACCGTCAGTGGCGTAACGGTGAACTCGATACTGAAGATGAATTTGCTTTGATGCGGAAATACATTTATCCAAATGCTTATTTACTTACCAAATTTGAACTTCACGATATTTTTAATGTGCAAAATAAACCCGAGGCAGAATTGAGCTTTGGAATTTCGAAAACAATGAATATCATGATTTATCCTGAAGCAAATGAAAACAGGAGCATTGACGATACAAATGAAGTTTTTGACTTTACATATATTTGTCCACCAATTTGTGACGAAGGAAGTGTTTATAATTCTTAATGTATAGTTTCATTCTTTTTGTCGTATTTAAATTGTGAAATTATCGTGTTTTCATTATCAACATTAAGTGCAGCATCTCCTTTAGTACCGCTAACAATAGCTATATTTAAGTATTCAAAAATTAGAATTGAGTATAACTATATTTTCTATTTTTTGTGTTTTGCTATTTTTACTGAAACTGCAACTCGAATTATACATAAATTATGGTTAGAAAACATTTATCCACTTGCCCATATTTATGTTGCCCTTGAATTGATTTTTTTTGCTTTTTTTTATCATAAACAACTTAATAATTTCATTCAGAAAAAATATATTTTTATCGCAGCGTTGGCATTTATTTTGTTTTCTGTTATAAATGTGTTTTTTTTGAACGGTATAGAGAGCTACCCAACAATCACTCGTTCTATTGAATCTTTAATATTAGTATCGTTTTCAATATTGTTTTATAGCCAGGTAATGATTGAAAGTAAAATTGAAAAACTTTCAAAAGCTCCTATGATTTGGATAAATACTGCTGTTTTGTTTTACTTTTCAGCAAATCTCTTTTTTCATGCCTTTTTTAGTTTAATTTTTAAAATATCTGTTGAAGTTTCAATATATATTGGCTATTTTTTCAAGGTTTTGAATTTGTTGTTCTATTTGCTTGTTGCCGTTGGTTTTCTGAAAGTTTCGCAAAAACAGGATGGTAAATCGGGTTTTTAAGAGACAGAAGTAGGATCCCAGGATTATTTTAAGTTAACATAAAATATAAATTTGTCTGAATATCGTTTAACTTTATTCTGGTATTGTGAAATTTACTAATTTTATAACATCAGTGTGACTAAAGTTAATTTCTTATGTTTGCTCCGGAAAGTAGCGAAATTATTACGGTTTATTTTATCGGGACCCTTGGTATGATTTTACTGGCCGCCGGTATTTTCTTTTTTTTTGTTACATATCAAAAGCGTATTTTAAAAAAGGAACTCGAACTTAACCGCATAAAGTCGGAACAGCAGGAAGAAATTATACGGAATACGATTTCGGCACAGGAGAAAGAGCGAAAAAGAATTGCCCGCGATTTGCACGACGAAGTTGGCGCGATGTTATCGGTAGTGAAACTAAATGTTGGGCGAATTGAAAAAAAATCCGGTTCGGAAATGTCGAAAGAACTGGCGCTGGAAACAAAAAATTATTTGGATGAAGTAATTACGCAGGTTCGGCGAATTTCGCGTGATTTATTGCCTCCTTCGCTCGAAAAACTTGGTTTGGTAAATGCTGTTGAAGAACTGGCAAGTTGGGTAAATAAATCGGGGCAAATAGTAGTTGATTGCTACACCAGTGGAAGTCCCTGCCGGTTTGACAATAAACGTGAATTGGCAGTTTTTAGAATTACCCAGGAAGTAATTAATAACTCCATTAAACATGCTGAAGCAGAACAAATTTCGATAAATATCCGGTTTTCCGATGAAAATCTTGCCATATTAATTTCCGATAATGGAAAAGGTTTTGTACTTGATGATAAGTTGAAAACCGGACTCGGATTAAAAAATCTCGAAAGCAGGGCAAATATTGTTCATGCTGCATTTAAGTTAAAATCACAAGTTAATAAAGGAACAACGGCAATAATTTTGCTTAAATTGTAAAATGAAACAACAAAAAATCGATATAATTATAACCGACGATCATAAACTTTTCAGAAAGGGAATTAAAGCAATTCTTTCTGACTTTGAGTTTATCAATACGATTCACGAAGCCGGGAATGGAAAGGAACTGATTGACTTACTGGGAAGTTTGAAAAAGTTGCCTGAAATTATTTTACTCGACTTGAAAATGCCTGTGATGGATGGAATGGAAGCAGCGGGAATTATAAAAAAATTGTATCCCGATTTGAAGATAATTATTCTGACCATGGAAGATGATGAGCAAATTATTTTGCACATGATTAACGAAGGGGTAAATGGCTATCTAATGAAAAATGCTGAACCAGAAGAACTTGAGAAAGCCTTACAAATGTTGTTGTCGCACGAGTTTTACTTTGCTGATAATATCTCAAATCTGGTTTTAAGTAATATTCATTTTAAACGAAAGCTGGAATTGAAATTAAATTATAATTTGTCGGAAAAAGAAATTGAAGTTTTAAAATTGATTTGCAAAGAATTCACCGCAGGAGAAATTGCAGATAAGCTTTCTTTAAGTGTCAGAACAATTGAAGGATACAAGGGGAAGTTACTTGAAAAAACCGGCGCAAAAAATATGGCTGGCCTGGTTGTTTTTGCCATTAAAAACGAAATAGTTATATTATAAATGAAAAGGGACTCATTACGAATCCCTTTTCTTAATTTCGTACCTTTTGTGTCAATTTCCAAAACGGAAGGAATAATTTTGACAGCTTTTACATATTATCTGGGGAACTATACAAAGGTACTCAGTGTGATAGAGTTAAACGAATTATTGTGACCCGGGGAATATTTTCTGTTAATACAATCAGTAATCATTTAATTATTCCTTATGCCTTACAAAAGTGAAGAATTTTGATTTCTCGAAAAAGAGTATTTTTGCGTGATTTTTTTATACGTAGAATTACGTATGGTTTTCTTAAAAATGAAACAAAAAAACCGTCCAGTATCCTGAACGGTTTTGATATACTTAATATTGAGAATATTATTTAATGTTTGCCTGAGCAGCAGCAACACGTGCAATCGGCACGCGGTAAGGAGAACAACTTACATAATCCATACCAACGCTGTCGCAGAACATTACTGATGAAGGTTCACCACCGTGTTCTCCACAAATTCCAACTTTCAGGTTTGGTTTTGTGCTACGGCCTTTTTCAACACCCATCCGAACAACCTGTCCAACACCTTCCTGATCCAAAATTTGGAACGGGTCATTTTTCAGGATGCCTTTTTCAATGTAAATGGGTAAGAATTTACCCGCATCATCACGTGAATAACCAAAGGTCATCTGGGTAAGGTCGTTGGTGCCGAACGAGAAGAATTCAGCAACTTCAGCAACTTTATCAGCAGTTACTGCAGCGCGTGGAATTTCAATCATTGTTCCAACCATATAATCTACAGTTGCACCTTTTTCTGCGAATACTTTTTTTGCGGTAGCATGAATAATATCCGACTGCATTTTTAATTCTTTTACAGTGCCAATAAGCGGAACCATAATTTCAGGACGTGCATCAACACCTTTCTGTCTCAGATTAACTGCAGCTTCAATAATTGCGCGTGCCTGCATTTCAGTAATCTCAGGATAAGTGTTTCCTAAGCGGCAACCGCGGTGACCTAACATTGGGTTGAATTCGTGTAAATCTTCAACCAATGCTTTTACTTCGTCAACAGAAATTCCCATTTCTTCAGCCATTTCTTTTTGGTTGGCTTCTTCGTGAGGAACAAATTCGTGCAACGGTGGATCAAGTAAACGGATAGTTACTCCATAACCTTCCATCGCTTCCAAAATTCCTTCGAAATCTTCGCGCTGGTAAGGCAACAATTTATCTAATGCTTTACGACGGGCCGGTTCTGTTTTTGCAAGAATCATTTCGCGCATTGCTTTAATTCTTTCCCCTTCGAAGAACATGTGTTCTGTACGACAAAGTCCAATTCCCTGAGCGCCAAATTCGCGGGCAACTTTTGCATCGTGCGGAGTATCGGCGTTAGTACGAACTTTCATTCGGGTGAATTTGTTAGCCAAATCCATAACTTTACCAAAGTCGCCGCTTAAATCAGCATCCATTGTAGCAACTTTTCCTTCATAAACTTCACCGGTTGAACCATTCAATGAAACCCAGTCTCCTTCACGAAATTCTTTTCCGTCGATGGTCATTACGCGAGTTTTATAATTGATTTTTACTGCCCCTGCGCCTGAAACACAGCATTTTCCCATACCACGGGCAACAACAGCTGCGTGAGAAGTCATACCACCACGGGCAGTTAAAATACCTTTTGCAATGTGCATCCCTTCCAAATCTTCAGGCGAAGTTTCAACACGAATAAGGATGGATTCCGGGTATTTTGAAGCTTCATCAGCAAAGAAAACCACCTGACCTGTTGCAGCTCCTGGAGATGCAGGCAACCCTTTGGCCAAAACAGTAGCCGATTTCATTGCTGCAGTATCAAAAACAGGGTGAAGTAATTCATCCAGTTTTCCTGCATCGATACGTTTTAGGGCAGTTTTTTCATTGATTCGGCCTTCGCTTAACATATCAACAGCAATCTTTACCATGGCAGCACCGGTACGTTTTCCGTTACGGGTTTGCAACAGCCACAATTTACCTTCCTGAATAGTAAATTCAAGGTCTTGCATGTCGCTGTAGTGGTCTTCCAGTTTTTGCTGTGTTTCGTTCAACTGTTTGTAAAGCACAGGCATTGCTTCTTCCAGTGAAGGATATTTTGAAGCTCTGTCTTCTTCACTAACGCCCTGAAGTTTTGCCCAGTTTCTAGAGCCTTCCAAAGTAATTTGCTGTGGAGTACGAATACCGGCAACAACGTCTTCACCCTGAGCATTAATCAGGTATTCACCATTGAAAACATCTTCTCCGGTTGCAGCGTCACGAGTAAAAGCAACACCGGTTGCAGAAGTTTCACCCATGTTCCCAAATACCATGGCCTGAACGTTTACTGCTGTTCCCCATTCGTCAGGGATTTGTTCCAAACGACGGTAAAGAATAGCACGTGGGTTATTCCAGCTATTGAATACAGCTGCAACAGCACCCCAAAGTTGTTCCCACGGATCGGTCGGAAAATCTTTTCCGGTAGCTTTTTTAACGGCTACTTTGAAACGTGTAACAAGTTCTTTTAAATCATCAGTTGTAAATTCTGTATCAAGAGCAATTCCTTTTTCTTCTTTTAGCTCTTCAATAATTTCTTCAAACGGGTCGATTTCTTCTTTGCTTGCAGGTTTCATTTCCAAAACTACGTCGCCGTACATTTGTACAAAACGACGGTAAGAATCCCATGCAAAACGTGAATTTCCCGATTTTTGAGAAATTGCTTCAACGGCCACTTCATTCATACCAAGGTTAAGAACAGTGTCCATCATACCCGGCATCGAAGCTCTGGCTCCTGAACGCACTGAAACCAAACAAGGATTTACATCGTCTCCGAATTTTGTATCGGTAAGTTTTTCAACCAGTGCAACTGCTGCTTCAACTTCAGGTTTAATTAAATCAAAGGTTTCTGCTTGTCCCTGTTCGTTGTACATCGTACATACTTCTGTTGTAATTGTGAATCCCGGAGGAACAGGTACTCCGATAAGGTTCATTTCTGCAAGATTGGCCCCTTTTCCACCAAGGAGGTTCTTCATGTCAGCTTTACCTTCTGCTTGTCCAGCTCCAAAGGTATAAACGTGCTTTGCCATAAAATGTATTTTTTTTAGTTATAATTAGATTAAAATCTCATAAATTAGGACTGCAAAAGTAACTCTATTTTTTTTATTATAGGAACTTTTCTAAGTATTTACATAAGTGTTTTAGGTGCATAATTTGCTTTTCGTAAATTTCATCGGTGTTCCAACTTTGTAATATAATTTTCTTCGTTATCTCATAATGCAATCGATACATGCTTTTTTGTTTCCCTTTTTATTCTGATTAGGGAACAAAAATCTTTTCACTGGTTCCAAAAATATGAATTAAAGATTCAGAAAAGATTAAATAAATGTTGTTTATCGTGTTGAAAATTAAGTATTAACATTCTTTAACTTTGATTGAGATGTGTTAACGGTTTTCTGAGCTACTTTTGTATTGTTAGTTAGACAAAAAGTGTTTTTTCATAGAGAATAGATTTGGTTAGGTTAAGAAAACAAGGGTGACTGCATCCTTGTTTTTTTTTGCCTTTTCTGCCAAAAATTCATTTTATTTTATTCTTTTAAGAAATTATTTCAGGTAAATGTGTGCTTAGTGCGACATCTTGTCTCTCAGTGTGTTATGGTTTGTGTTTTGCTGAATTACTTCGTTTAAAAAAAACTGAAAAAATATGAACTTGAATAATTTTACAATAAAAGTACAGGAAGCCATTCAACATGGTTTTCAGATTGCACAGGGAAATAATCAGCAAAGCATTGAAACCGGGCACCTTTTGAAAGGATTGCTTCATTCCGCAGAAAATGTGGTGAATTTTCTTTTGAAAAAGTTGGGTGTAAACACATCTGTTTTTCAGCAGGCACTCGACAAAATTATTGAATCGTACCCCAAAGTAACCGGAGGTGAAAATTATTTATCAACGTCTTCAAACCGTGTGTTGCAGAAGGCACTAGCACTTGCTCAGGAAATGGGCGATCAATTTGCTTCGGTTGAACATATTTTACTTGCTTTGCTCGATTCCGGCGATGTTGTCAGTCAGTTAATGAAAGACAACGGAATTGCCAAAAAAGAGTTGAAACTGGCCATCGAAGAACTGCGAAAAGGGTCGAAAGTTGACAGCCAGACAGCAGAAGACCGTTTTAATTCATTAAACCGTTTTGCTTTAAATTTGAATGAACGGGCAAGAAACGGAAAACTGGACCCTGTAATTGGGCGTGATGAAGAAATTCGAAGGATATTACAAATCCTTTCCCGGCGGACAAAAAACAATCCTATTTTGATTGGCGAACCAGGAACAGGTAAAACAGCTATTGCTGAAGGGTTGGCCCATAGAATAGTACGCGGCGATGTTCCTGAAAATCTGAAATCGAAACAGGTGTATTCGCTCGACATGGGAGCTTTAATTGCCGGAGCCAAATACAAAGGCGAGTTCGAGGAAAGGCTCAAAGCTGTTGTAAACGAGGTTGTTCAGTCAAACGACGAGGTGATTTTGTTTATCGACGAGATTCACACGCTGGTTGGTGCCGGAAAAGGTGAAGGCGCCATGGATGCTGCCAATATTTTAAAACCGGCGCTGGCTCGCGGCGAACTTCGGGCAATTGGTGCAACTACATTTAGTGAATATCAGAAATATTTCGAAAAAGATAAAGCGCTGGAACGCCGGTTTCAGGTGGTTCAGGTGGATGAACCGGATACGTTGAGCGCTATTTCAATTTTGAGAGGAATTAAGGAACGGTATGAAAATCACCACAAAGTACGAATCAAAGACGATGCAATAATTGCCTCGGTTGAATTGTCGCAACGGTATATTTCCGATCGATTTTTGCCCGACAAAGCTATCGACTTAATGGATGAAGCCGCAGCAAAGCTTCGTTTGGAAATGGATTCGGTTCCTGAAGAACTGGACGAAATAGAACGCCGTGTAAAACAGTTGGAAATTGAGAGGGAAGCAATTAAACGTGAAAAAGATGATAGAAAACTGGCGGTTTTAAGTGAGGAAATTTCGAATTTGAAAGAGGAACAGTCGCGTTTACGTGCAAAATGGCAATCCGAAAAAGCAGTAATCGATTCAATTCAGAAAAAGAAACTCGAAATAGAAGACTACAAACGTGAAGCGGAAGAAGCTGAACGCCAGGGTAATTACGAACGTGTTGCCGAGTTACGTTACGGAAGGGTAAAAGAGGCTGAGAAGGAAATTGAAAATATGCAACTCGAACTTCATAATATGAAAGGTGGAGAAAGCCTGATAAAGGAAGAAGTTGATGCAGAAGATATTGCCGAAGTCGTTGCCCGCTGGACAGGAATTCCGGTTTCGAAAATGTTACAGAGCGAACGTGAAAAATTACTGCACATGGAAGAAGAATTGCACTTAAGGGTAGTAGGGCAAAACGAAGCCATTGTTGCAGTTTCGGATGCCGTGCGCCGTAGCCGTGCCGGTTTACAGGACGAGAAAAGACCCATTGGTTCGTTCATTTTTTTAGGATCGACCGGTGTTGGAAAAACAGAGCTGGCAAAAGCGCTGGCAGAATATCTTTTCAACGACGAAAATATGATTACCAGAATCGACATGTCGGAATACCAGGAGAAATTTTCGGTGACACGATTAATTGGCAGTCCTCCCGGGTACGTTGGTTACGACGAAGGTGGACAGTTAACAGAAGCAGTACGGCACAAACCTTACTCGGTAGTTTTGTTCGACGAAATTGAAAAAGCCCATCCCGATGTTTTTAATGTGTTGCTGCAAGTGCTCGACGATGGCCGTTTGACCGACAACAAAGGAAGAACGGTCAATTTTAAGAATACGATAATTATTATGACTTCAAATCTTGGTTCCCATATTATTCAGGAAAGTTATGAAAGAATGAAAAATGGAAACGAAGATATAATTTTGGAAGAAACACAAAACCGGCTGATGGAAATGTTGCGGCAAACCATTCGACCTGAGTTTCTGAACAGAATTGATGAAACAATTGTATTTACTCCGTTGTCGAAAGCCGATATTACAGAAATTGTTCGTTTGCAGTTCAAACAGGTTGTAAAACGTTTAACCGGAACCGATTTGAAAATGGAGATTACCGACAACGCTGTCAATTGGCTGGCAAACGCCGGATATGATCCGCATTTTGGAGCGCGTCCTGTTAAAAGAATTTTACAAAGGTATGTTTTAAACGAACTGTCGAAAAAAATTCTGGCAGGAACCGTTCAAAAAGATAAACCAATTGTTATTGATGTGACTGACAATAATTTGATTTTTAGGAATTAGAACCGAATTTTCGGGGATAGGTAAATTTGGCATAAATCAGGAAACAGGCCATGAAAATATTCACAATGTAGTTGAAATACAGCGGATAATGTAATGCACCTGTTTCCAGATCGCCAACAACAATATAAACAAATGTAAGTAACTCCCCGGCCAGCCAAAGCCATAAAAATAAGGTGCTTAAATCTTTAGCGCTTTTTGTTCGGTAGGTTTTAATTACCTGGGGGATTCCGCAAATGGCAAAAAGAATGTTTCCAATCCAGCCAATAGTTTCATTAAACATTATTCTCAGGTATCGAATTATGAATCAAGAAATTGTTGAAGCGGTTCCTGAACACTTTCCATTTCGGTTAAAACCTGGTTAAGTAAATCAGGAATGTCTTCCAATTTCGATTCTTCAGCTAACAATTGGATTCTTTTCAAATTGGCCCCTGTATTTTCCATCCCAAAAATAAGTACCGACGATTTAGCCGTATGCGCTTCTTTGGCAAGGTTGCTTAAATCATTTTCCGCATAAAATTTTTTCATGTTTGAAATAAACGCAGGGAGTTGCTGAAGAAAAATTTTAACGAGATCTTTTTTAAATTTAACGTCACCTGAAGCTATTTCATCAAGGTAATCAAAATTAACCAGTATCACTTTTCTATCTTTTAAATTACGGTACAAAATAATGAAATATATTATATTTTCACCAAAAGTATTTTCTGATAAATTTCATAAATAACATGTTTGGGAATTAATAGCTTTGCGCATTAAAATTTATGAATTAAAATGAAAGTAACCGCATTTAACGAAATACACAAAAAAGTGGGTGGCAAAATGGTTGAATTTGCCGGGTACGAAATGCCCATTGAATACAGTGGTATCAAAGATGAACACATGACTGTGAGGGAAGCTGTGGGTGTTTTTGATGTTTCTCACATGGGCGAATTTTGGGTGAAAGGCCCCAACGCACTCGAACTGGTCAAAAAAATCACTTCCAACGATCCTTCGATTTTAATGCCTGGACAGGCGCAGTATTCCTGTTTCCCCAACGGAAAAGGTGGAATTGTAGACGATTTGCTCGTGTATTATTATGAACCTGAAAAATACATGTTGGTTGTAAATGCGGCAAACATTGAAAAAGACTGGAACTGGGTGGTAAGTCAAAACGATATTGGCGCTGAAATCGAAAATTCCTCCGATAACATTAGCCAGTTGGCCATTCAGGGGCCTAAAGCAACGGTTACTCTTCAAAAACTTACCGATATAAATCTTTCAGAAATAAAATATTACAGCTTTGTTACCGGAACAATTGCCGGAATCGACGATGTAATTATTTCAGCTACTGGTTATACCGGTGCCGGCGGATTTGAGTTGTATTTCAGAAATAGTGTTGCTGAAAAAATGTGGAATGCTATTTTTGAAGCCGGTGAAGAATTCGGTATTAAACCCATCGGACTGGGTGCCCGCGATACACTGCGTTTGGAAATGGGCTACTGTTTATATGGCAACGATATCGACGACACAACATCGCCCATTGAAGCAGGTTTGGGTTGGATTACCAAATTCAACAATGGCCGCAAATTTATCGACCGCGAATTTTTAACCATGCAAAAAAACGAAGGTGTTTCACGTCGTTTGCGCGGTTTTGTTATGCTCGAAAGAGCTATTCCACGTCACGATTACGAACTGGTAAATTCAGATGGTTCTGTTATCGGAAAAGTTACTTCAGGAACCATGTCGCCAGTTTTGAACAAAGGGATTGGAATGGGTTACGTTGCCAAAGAATATTCAGCTTTTGGCACACAGATTTTTGTGAAAATCAGGAATAAAAATGTTCCGGCAGAAATTGTAAAACTGCCTTTTATTTAAAATTTATCTAAAAAAATATACGCAGTCGGTTCATTATTGTGCCGACTGTTTTTGTTTCAACCTATTTAAAAGTCTTTTAAATAAATATTTCTTTATTTGTTTTTTTTAATTAAAAATGGATTTCTTATCGGGAATCCCATATTTTTGCATGAAATAAACGGCTGGGTTTAACCCGGTTAAAAACAAAACGGGAGAATAAATGATTTCTGTCATTTTGTTTTGTGTTGTGTATTAATGTTTTAAAACTCAAATTTTAGATTTAAATATTGATTTTTCTCATCTGCAAACCATCAACTAATCACGTACTTTGAATTGAAGTTTGCAACGAAAATGGTTTTATTAATTCACCTTTAATTGTTGTAATAATGAAAAAGCACAATTTTTATGCAGGGCCTTCTATATTGCCCGAATTTACGATGAAAAAAACAGCCGAGGCGGTGATTAATTTTGCGGGAACCGGACTTTCAGTTATGGAAGTTTCGCACCGCAGCAAAGAGTTTGTTGCCGTTATGGATCAGGCACAAGCTTTGGTAAAAGAACTTTTAAATGTTCCCGAAGGATATTCGGTTCTTTTCTTGCAAGGCGGTGCTAGTACCCAGTTTTTAATGGCGCCTTACAATTTGCTGAACAAAAAGGCAGCCTATTTAAACACAGGTTCCTGGTCGTCGAAAGCCATTAAAGAAGCAAAATTACTGGGAGAAGTTGTGGAAGTTGCTTCTTCGAAAGATGCAAATTTCAACTACATACCAAAAGGGTACGTTGTTCCGGCCGATGTCGATTATTTTCATATTACATCAAACAACACCATTTTCGGTACCGAAATTTTAACCGACCCGGATGTACCGGTTCCAATGGTTGCTGATATGTCGTCTGATATTTTCAGCCGCCCGATCGATGTTGCAAAATACGCGCTTATTTATGCCGGCGCTCAGAAAAACCTTGGACCGTCGGGGGCTACATTGGTAATTATAAAAGACGAAGCACTGGGCAAAGTTGAACGTACAATACCCACAATCCTGAATTACAAAATTCACATCGACAACGAATCAATGTTCAACACACCATCAACGTTGGCCGTTTTTGGATGTTTGCAAACTTTAATCTGGCTGAAAGATCAGGGTGGTGTTGAAGCTATGGAAAAAATAAACATTGAAAAAGCGAATCTGTTGTACGACGAACTGGATCGCAACAAATTGTTTATGCCAAACATTCCAAATCCTGAAGACCGTTCAAGAATGAATGTAACTTTTGTAATGGCTCCGGAGTATGCTGAGCTGGAAAAAGAATTTAACGATTTTGCAGCATCAAAAGGAATGATTGGAATAAAAGGACACCGTTCGGTTGGAGGTTTCAGGGCATCAATTTACAATGCGATGCCTAAAGAGAGTGTTCAGGCGCTCGTCGACTGCATGCAGGAATTTGAAAAAACGAAATAAAGGAATGCAGGATTTATCCTGCATTTTTTTTGCACTAAAATTTTGAGTTATGAGAAAAATCTTGATCGCTACCGAAAAACCATTTGCTCCGGTAGCCATTAAAAAAATCAGTAAAATTTTTACAAAAGCAGGTTACGAAGTACGTTTGTTTGAAAAGTACACCTCAAAACAAATGCTTCTCGATGAAATTGAATGGGCAGAAGCCGCTATTATCAGAAGCGATATTTTTGACGAGGAGGTTCTGAATGCAGCCAAAAACCTGAAAATTGTAGTGCGGGCAGGTGCAGGATACGATAATGTGGATTTGCAGGCAGCCACAAAAAACGGGATAGTTGTTATGAACACTCCCGGTCAAAATGCCAATGCCGTTGCCGAATTAGCCATTGGAATGGCCATTTTCGGAATAAGGGAAATGTTTAGCGGAAAACCTGGCGGAGAATTGCGTGGCCGCACTCTCGGATTGCACGGGTTTGGTTTTGTTGCCCGCAATGTTTTCAGAATTGCCCGCGCCCTGGGAATGAAAGTAATTGTGTACACCCGGTACAGCAAAACGGCTGTAGCTGCCATCGGATTAAAAGTTACTTCTTCACTCGAAGAACTTTACCAGAAAAGCGATGTTGTTTCCATTCATGTTCCGGCACGTGGCGAGCATATTAAATCGGTTACCTATGAAATTCTGAAGAATCTGAAAGACGGAAGTATTCTGGTAAATACTGCCCGAAAAGAAGTAATCAATGAGCCCGATTTGGTAAAAATAATGGAAGAAAAACCGGGTATAAAATATATGTCGGATGTAACGCCCGATTGTGTCGCCGAATTTGCTGAAAAATTTGAAGGCCGCTATTTCTTTACACCCAAAAAAGCCGGCGCTCAAACAGAAGAAGCGAACATTAATGCTGGTGTAGCCGCCGCTGAACAAATCGTAGGCTTTTTTGAAAAAGGAGATTGTACGTTTCAGGTGAATAAGTAAATGAGTTATATGCGTAATTGGGTTAATGGGTAAAAAGGGGAGTTTATTGGATTAATAATATGAATGTTAAGCAAGTTGATTATATTTAAGGAATATCAAATCAACCAGGACTATAACATCCAAGAATATATAACAATGAAAAATTTACCTCATTCGCAATTCGATTTTGAATCTTTGGATTTGTATCAAAAATCACTTGATTATGTAGATTTTGTCTATAATTTGACGGATAAATTTCCTCCCAAAGAACAATACAGGTTAACAAGTCAATTTATTAATGCAGCAAATTCAATTAGTTTAAACATTGGAGAAGGGTATGGTGAATCAATTCCTTTGGCACTGCGCTATTTAAGAATTTCGAGAGGATCAATAAGAGAATGTTTGGTGTGTTCAACGATTGCTTTTCGTCGAAGATATACAAATGAAAACGAATATTTTGAATCCAGAAACCGACTAGTAGAACTTTCAAAACTTTCTTCGGGATACAGAAATTATTTAAACCGTAAACAAACAAATAAATAACTAATTTTACAGCAAAATTTTAGATATGGGAAATGAGCGTTTTTATTCATTTACTCATTTACAAATTCACTCAATAACAAAAAAATGGCAATTATAAAACCGTTTAAAGGGCTGCGGCCACCAAAGGAAATTATTGAAGAACTGGCTTGTCTTCCTTACGATGTCATGAATTCGGAAGAAGCAGCTCAAATGGCTGAAGGAAAAGAAAAATCACTGTTGCGGATTACAAAGGCTGAAATCGAATGCCCCGGAGTTGATGATATTCATTCAGAAACAGTATACAATAAATCGGTGGAAAACTTCCTGAAATTTCAGAATGAAGGCTGGTTGGCACAGGACGAACAGGCCAAATACTACATTTACGCACAAACCATGAACGGTCGTACCCAGTACGGAATTGTTGGCGCAGCCGCGTGTGCCGATTATGAAAACGGAATCATAAAAAAACACGAACTTACCCGCCCCGAAAAAGAAGAAGACCGGATGGTATTAACCCGCTATCTGAATGCCAATATTGAACCTGTGTTTTTTGCGTACAAAGCTGTTCCTGAAATAGATGCAATTGTTGAAGGAATTGTGAAAAATACAAAACCTGTTTACGATTTTACGGCTGAAGATGGTTTTGGACATCATTTCTGGACTATCGATTCGGAAGAAACCAACAACAAAATTGAAGAACTTTTTACTGAAAAAGTGCCGTTCACATATGTTGCCGACGGTCACCACCGGACAGCCGCAGCTGCGCGAATCGGTCTGGAAAAATCATCGCAGAATGCAAACCACTCCGGCGATGAGGAATACAACTTTTTTATGGCTGTTCATTTTCCCGACAATCAGTTGCAGATTATTGACTACAACCGTTTGGTTACCGATTTAAACGGTTTGTCGGATATCGATTTTCTGGCTGAGCTGTCGAAAGGATTTGCCGTTGAAAACATGGGGCCGGAAATATACAAACCTTCGAAATTGCACGAGTTTAGTCTGTATCTTTCAGGAAACTGGTATAAACTTTCGGCCAACAACGGAACTTTCGACGACATTGATCCGATTGGTGTTCTTGATGTTACCATTCTTTCAAAACAGGTGCTGGAACCTATTTTAAACATTGGCGATTTGCGCACTTCGAAACGCATCGATTTTGTGGGTGGAATCCGTGGTTTGGGCGAATTGAAAAAACGCGTCGATTCGGGTGAAATGAAAGCGGCTTTTGCTCTTTTCCCGGTTTCGATGCAGCAACTCATTAACATTGCCGACAGCGGAAACATTATGCCGCCCAAAACGACCTGGTTCGAACCCAAACTTCGTTCAGGGCTGGTAATTCATAAATTGGATTAAAATAAAAAAGGATAAATAGAAAATCCCGGTGAGTCCTGACTTCCGCGTTTTAACACCCAAAATGAAAAATTGAGGCAAGGTGCTTTTGTTCTTCGGTCAAGAGTAATATTTTTTTGATGGTTTGACCATTCTGAGGCAGGGTCACCTGAACCTCAAAAATCGATTCTGCGATTTCTATCGCCTGCTCAGGACTCAGGGCTGCTTTGCTGGCTCTTAGTTGCCGCTCGAGTTCTTTGTAGATTTTGTAGGCCACAAACGAGATACAAATATGTGCTTCTATTCTGTGTTGGAGGTGATGGTAAACCGGCCTGATCCGTAGGTCGTGTTTAGCAACCCTGAAGGCTTTCTCAATTTGCCAAAGGTGACCATAATTTTCTATAACCTGGTTTTTATTGAGTTTTGCATTGGTGATGTACCCTTTTAGTCCATCTCATTTGCGGTCCAGGTCAAGTTTTTCCTGATCAATGGCAACTTTAATCTCACCCTCCAGCTTTAAAAACTTGTTGTACCCACGGTTGTTGATGTTTGCCTTGGTCAGTCGCCCGGTTTTCACCTGTTTTTCCAGCTTTCGAAGCCCTTTATCCCGGTTGTGCCTGTCCTTTTTTGCCCTGTCGTCCGAATAACTGACAATCAGCCTTAAATCACCTTTACGGATGATTGCACTTTGCCCGTTTTCAAGGTTCATGGCCAGTATTTTCTTTTTGATAGCTTCGGTTTCGTTTTTGATCCTGACCCCCAGGATAAACTCATATCCTTTTCGTTGTAAATCTTCAATATTGGCTTTTGACAACAGTCCTGAATCGGCAACAATGGTCAACTGTTGTAATTTATATTTCTCTTTAAAAGCATCGATAACGGGCAGCATCGTATGCCCCTCAAACTTACTGCCCTCAAAAATATCGTATGCCAGCGGATATCCGTACTGGCTAACCAGCAACCCCAGCACAATTTGAGGGTTTTGATGCCTGCCTTCCTTTGAAAAACCGGTTTTGCGGAGTTCATCCTCCTGGTCAATTTCAAAATAAAGCGTGGTAACATCATAAAAAACAACACTAAGATGATTATTTAACAACTTCAGCGTGTGCTCATAACTAAGCTCTTGTACTTTCTCCTTTTGAGTATTATAGAGTTTATCCAGGTACCGGTAAACCTGATCTTCAGACCAGCTTATTCGTTTATATCGGTAAAGGTATTCGGTTGTTTTCAGCTTGCTTCGGGGATAGGAGATGCGGCACAGGACCAGTTGCCTGAAGATATCGTCCTTTATTTGATTAAAACCGATCTCATCGAAGATCCGACCAAGTAAAAGGTCGAAACCAACCCGGTTCATTTGTGAAATCGAGCTTAAGAGGCTTTTTATCAATTCGTTGGAGTTGGAAAAGTCAAATTCCTGATCACCAGTGTAATCTGCTATCCATTTTTGAGCTTTTTGTACCCGTGTTTCCAACTCCTGTTCATCCCCAGAGCTACCAAAGCTTTTTAACACCTTATAGCGCCCGGAGCTTTTGTCCACAACCTGAACATAAGTCTTGCCATTTTTTGATTTAAGCCTTCGAACAAACATAAATCAAAAATACGGAAAGAATTAACACCCAAAACGACCAGCGATACAATCCTAAGTGCCTGCTATTGTGATGCTTGTGATTTTAAAGAAAATTGAGCGCGGAAGTCAGGAAAAAGGATAAATAGAAAATCCCGGTGAGTTTTTCATCGGGATTTTTTTATGGAATGATTTAATTCTCAGATTTAAAAACTCTGCATCCGGTGCAGTTTGAAATAGTGGCCTTCGAGTGCAATCAATTCATCGTGCGAACCTTTTTCAACGATTTGTCCTTCGTGGATTACACATATTAAATCGGCATTTTTTATGGTTGAAAGCCGGTGTGCAATGACCAGGGACGTGCGGTTTTTCATCAGATTTCCCAGCGCTTCCTGCACCAGTTTTTCCGATTCTGTATCCAAAGCCGAAGTAGCTTCGTCGAGAATTAAAATCGGCGGATTTTTCAAAATGGCCCGTGCAATGGAAATACGTTGTTTTTGTCCGCCCGAAAGTTTATCGCCACGGTCGCCAATGTTGGTGTTGTAGCCGTTTTCTGTGGCTGAAATAAATTCGTGGGCATTGGCAATTTTTGCTGCTGCAATTACATCTTCTTCAGTAGCATTTTCAACTCCAAAAGCAATGTTGTTGAAAAATGTATCGTTAAATAGGATGGCTTCCTGGTTTACGTTTCCCATCAAACTGCGCAAATCGTGCATTTTCAGGTCTCGGATGTCAATGCCGTCGATTAAAATTCCGCCTTCAGTAACATCCCAGAAACGGGGTAGCAAATCCACCATTGTTGTTTTTCCTGAACCCGATTTTCCTACTAAAGCAATGGTTTGTCCCTTGTTTACCGTGAGGTTTATATTCCGGAGAACATAATCGTTTACATATTTAAAACTAACATTTTTGAATTCAATGGAGCTGGCAAATTCGGATTTGCTTTTTGCTTCCGTTTTTTCCCTGATTGTAATTTCCTGGCCTAATATTTTATCGATGCGTTCCATGGAAGCAAGTCCTTTTTCAACACTGTAAAGCGCAGTAGAAAAGGCTTTCGCAGGATTAATAATATTGTAAAAGAACACAATATAAACAATAAACTGTTGAGGAGTGAGAGCGCCTGCTGCTCCATTCAATATCAGGTTTCCTCCATACCACAGCACCATTACAATAACAGTAGTTCCCAGAAATTCACTCATCGGGTGAGCCAGAAAATAGCGACTCATTAGCTTGTTCATAATCAGCCGGTAATTTTCGTTTTCACGTTCAAAACGTTCGATGGCCTTTTTTTCTGCTGTAAAAGCTTTAATTACGCGGAGCCCTGTAATATCTTCATCAATTATTGAAAGGATTTCGCCTTGTTTGTTTTGCCCGCGGCGCGACTGTTTTTTCAGGCTTTTTCCCACCCTGCCAATCAACAAACCGGTTACCGGTAACATGATAAAAACAAAAATCGTGAGCGACCAGCTGGTATAAATCATGTAAGCGAGCGAAATAAGAATCAGCATCGGGTTTTTAAACAGCATGTCGAGCGAGTTCATCACCGAATTTTCGATTTCCTGAACATCGCTGGTCATTCGCGCCATAATATCGCCTTTTCGTTCATCATTGAAAAAACCGAGCGGGAGGGTCAGCATTTTCCGGTAAATTTTACTGCGGATATCGCGTACAACACCATTTCTGATGGCAATCATCATATAGCTTGCCAGATAAGTGAACCCAACTTTTAAAAAAACGGTTATTATCATGAAAAGTCCGATAAAAATCAGCGTGGTAACTTGACCGTATTTGTCGATTACCCAGGTAACAAAGTACGCGAGGTTGTTCTCAATGACTTTGGCCGAGAATTCGAAAGGCATTAATTCACGAATATTTTGTTCCGTGGCAAATAAAATTCCCAAAACCGGTGATAAAAGTCCGAAAGAAAATGCGCCAAAAATGGCTGCCAGAAGGTTAAAGACAAAGTTTAAAATTACTTTTCCTTTGTAAGGAGGCAAAAACCTCCGGAGTAGGTTGATTAAATCTTTCATTCGTTATGAAAAGCGGAACTAAAATATTCCGGTATAATTTTGCGGTGTAATCTTTTTGAGTTCTGTTTTTACTGAATCAGAAACGGCCAAAGTATCAATAAAATTGTGGATGGCTTCCTTGTCTATTACTTCGTTTTTCCGGGTGAGGTCTTTTAACGCTTCGTAAGGATTCGGGAAAAACTCGCGGCGCAGAACGGTTTGAATGGCTTCGGCAACCACCGCCCAGTTGTTTTCCAAATCTTTTTGAATGGCAGCTTCATTCAGCAATAATTTATTCAACCCTTTTAACGTCGATTTTATAGCAATAATGGTGTGCCCGAACGGAACGCCGATAAAACGAGTTACCGTTGAATCGGTCAAATCGCGCTGCAACCGCGACACCGGTAATTTTGAAGAAAGCTGATCAAAACCGGCGTTGGCAATGCTGATATTTCCTTCCGAATTTTCAAAATCGATGGGATTTACCTTGTGCGGCATGGTGGATGAACCTACTTCGCCTTTTTTAATTTTTTGTTTGAAATAGTTCATCGAAATGTACAGCCAAATATCGCGGTCCAAATCGAGAACAATATTGTTGATGCGTTTCAGAGCGTCGAAAATTGCGCTATGATTGTCGTAATGCGAAATTTGCGTGGTAAACTGCGAGCGGTTTAATCCAAGTTTTTCCTTGCAGAATTTGTTGGCAAAAGCTTCCCAGTTAATTTCAGGATAAGCTACAAAATGAGCGTTGAAATTTCCGGTGGCGCCGCCAAATTTGGCATCGATTGCAATCGATTTTAAATGTACAAGTTGTACCATAATCCGTTCAACAAAAACTTTAAATTCTTTTCCCAGTTTTGTTGGCGAAGCCGGCTGTCCGTGTGTTTTTGCCAGCATCGGAATGTGTTTCCATTCGGTGGCAAGCGTCAGCAGTTTTTCAATCAATTCCTGCAAAAGCGGGTAATATTCATTGTCGAGCGCGTCCTGAATCGACTTGGGAATGGCCGTATTATTGGCATCCTGCGAGGTAAGTGCAAAATGGATAAACTCTTTGTATTTCCCCAGCTCCAGTTTATCGAATTCCTCTTTTATGAAATATTCAACCGCTTTAACATCGTGGTTGGTAATACTTTCAATGTCTTTGATTCGCTGGGCATCTTCCACCGAAAAATTTTTGTGAAGCTCGCGCAATTTGTCAAGTTTTTCCGCCGGAATTTCTGCCAACTGCGGAAGCGGAATTTCGCAAAGTGCAATAAAATATTCGATTTCGGTAAACAGCCGGTATTTTATTAATGCGTATTCACTAAAGTATTTCCAAAGATTTTCAACTTTATTTTGGTAACGTCCGTCAACCGGAGAAATGGCAGTTAAAGCGTTGTATTCCATTTTTGTTATCTTGATTAAGGTGCAAATTTAACAAATTCAGCGGATTTGAATTTTAACAAATCTTAATTTCACCTATTTTATTCAATTGCATTCCAAGGGCACCCGACGAAAAACAGACATTTAATTGAATGATTTCTTTTACCGGTTGAAAATATTTCTGAAATTGCAAAAAGCACAAACAGGCTTTTTTTGAATTTCAAAATTCACAAAAATGAAAAAGATAAAACAACCGCTATTCTTGATTTTTCTGCTTTTGACAACGGTTTTAACTGCACAGGAAAAATCAAAAACACTGGTTTATAAATTAAATATTCAGCAGGAAATTACCCGCGCCACCTGGCGGCAAACCTTGCAGGCTTTTGATGCCGCCGATTCGCTGGGAGCCAACTATTTTCTGATTCACATGAATACTTACGGCGGAACGGTAGTCGACGCCGATTCCATCCGCACAAAAATTCTGGAAAGTAAAATTCCTGTTTTTATTTTTATCGATAACAATGCGGCTTCGGCTGGCGCTTTGATTTCGATTGCCTGCGACAGTATTTACATGCGCCCTGGTAGTAGCATTGGCGCTGCAACCGTTGTAAACCAAACCGGCGAAGCCATGCCCGACAAATACCAGAGTTACATGCGTTCAACCATGCGGGCTACTGCCGAGGCACACGGAAAAGACAGCCTGATTTCGGGAAACGATACCATTGTTCAGTGGCGCCGCGATCCGAAAATTGCAGAAGCCATGGTCGATCCGCGTGTTTTTATTGAAGGGGTAATAGACACCGGAAAAGTGCTGACATTCACACCTTCAGAAGCCATTGCCAACGGTTATTGCGAAGGAACTGCTGAAAATGTAGAGGAAGTTCTCGAAAAAGCGGGGGTGAAAGAGTACGAAATTGTTGAATACGAACCGTCGTGGATTGAAAAAATTATTGGGTTTCTCGTAAATCCCATCGTTTCCGGAATTTTGATTATGGCGATTATTGGCGGAATTTATTTCGAATTGCAAACTCCGGGTATTGGTTTTCCGCTGGCTGTGGCAATTTTGGCAGCAGTAGCATATTTTGCCCCGCTGTATCTCGAAGGTCTGGCTGCTAACTGGGAAATCATAATTTTTATCGTCGGACTAATTCTGCTGGCTATCGAAATATTTGTAATTCCGGGTTTTGGCGTAACCGGAATTCTGGGGATAATTTTTATCCTCGGCGGTTTGGTTTTAAGCCTTCTAAACAATGTAAATTTCGATTTTAAAGATGTTGAAATGAGCGGGGTAGGAGTTGCTGTTTCCACAGTTATTCTTGGCGTTTTTGGTGGTTTTGTACTGGCGCTTTTCCTTGGAAACAAATTGTTTTCGGCAAAATCGGGACCTTTTAAAAACCTGGCGTTGAATACCGTTCAAAATGTAGATGAAGGTTATGTTAGCATTGAAATTTCTCTTTTTGAATTAAAAGGGAAAACAGGCGTATCAAAAACAGTTTTGCGACCCGCAGGAAAAGTTGAAATTGAAGGCAACATTTACGATGCAATGGCTGAAAACGGATTTATTGAAAAGGGCGAAAAAATTGTTGTTACAAAAGTGGAAGCTACACAACTTTATGTGAGAAAGAGGACTGAAAGGATTTTAAAATTCAATGTTTTTCCGTCATTTTGTATATAATTTTGTGAAAAACATTTTGCCCAAAACTAACCCAAAACTTGAAAATTTTCTCCAAAATTATATAACGTCGGCGATGTGAATTCTTTGTTATTTTGTTGCGTTTCAAACAAGGTAACTGTTTAATTGTTTCTGAAAAGTATGATTGAATTTTTTGAAAAATATATAGCTGAATTGTGGTATCTGTTGCTCGAAATGGCGCCATGGCTTTTACTTGGATTAATTTTCGCAGGTCTTTTAAAAGTATATTTTCCGCAAAAACACATCGATAAATATCTGGGGAAACCCAACTTTAAATCGGCGTTAAATGCAGCCCTGATAGGAATTCCAATGCCGCTTTGTTCGTGTGGCGTTATTCCTACCGGAATTTCGTTTTATAAAAATGGTGCTTCAAAAGGAGCCACCAATTCATTTTTAATTTCCACACCGCAAACCGGCGTCGATTCTATTTTTGCAACATATTCGATGCTGGGCTGGCCGTTTGCCTTGCTTCGTCCGGTAGTGGCTTTTGTAACCGGAATTTTAGGCGGTATTTTTACTAATATTTTTGTGAAGGAAAAACCGGTTTCAAAATCGCCGTTTGCCAGTTTTAAAATCGACACGGGTTCGCTCGGAAAAACCGGCGCTACCTGCAACGATGATTCCTGTGGGTGCCACGAACCTAAAATAAACGACAAACGGCACTCGCTGGTTCGCGCTGCCGAATATGCTTTTGTTGAACTTTTGCAGGATATTGCAAAATGGCTGGTTATTGGTTTTCTGGCAGCAGCGCTGATTTCTGTAATATTACCCGACGATTTTTTCAGCATGTTTCATGGGTTGGGAATTGTTGAAATTCTGATAGTTCTGGCTGCTTCGGTACCGATTTATATTTGTGCTACCGGTTCAATTCCAATTGCCGCTGTACTTTTAATGAAAGGTGTTTCGCCCGGCGCGGCGCTGGTATTTTTAATGGCCGGTCCGGCTACAAATGTGGCAACCATGACTGTTTTAGGAAAAACCATGGGACGAAAGTCTTTAATCGTTTATTTAAGTACAATTATTGGCGGCGCAGTAATTTTTGGTCTGTTGGTCAACTGGTTTATACCTGCCGATTTTATGTTGAGTAAAGTAGTCCACCTTCACGATGGAATGAACCACGAAATGCTTCCAATTTGGCTGCAATGGTTGGCTGTGGTTGTACTAATTTCTTCAATTATTGGTGGCTATTTCTATTCAAAATTCGAAAAGATAATTCGTTTGAATAAAACAGAAGGAATTACGGTGAAAGTAGATGGAATGACTTGTTCTCACTGCGAAGCTTCGGTTAAGAAAAATTTGGAAGCCCTGAACGGGATTTCCAATGTGGTTGCAGATAATGGAACTGGAACCGTAAAAATTACCGGCTCAAACATTAACCTTGAAAAGGTTAAGGAGATTGTAACCAGTCTGGGTTATAAATTTGTTGGTTAATAGGTTTTTGCCACTGAAGGTTTCATTTTCTTAATTCGGAATTAATCTTCCCCGAATTTATAAATCTGCTTTTTTCATGCCCTTGAATAGCCGTGATAATTTGTAAAATATCTCTAAAAATCCCTAATTTCAGCATTCAAATTTGAGAATATGGATATTGAAAAAATTTCACTGGCCAATTTGTACAAACGCAGAAAAACAGATCGCGATATTTTTCAGGAGTTGATGCCAACCAAAGTGAAGGAGGTTTTGTTAATCGCCACGCTTTACGACTCTTATTCCATTGTTCGCGAAGGCCAGTTCAGCGATAAAATTTTCGGGGAGTATTTGCAGTTGAATTTGTATGCTGCGCCGCGTTTTACCAGCGTTAATTCACAGGAAGACGCACTTTTAACGTTAAAACACCGCGATTTTGATTTGATAATTGTAATGGCCGGTGTGGATAAAGATACTCCCGTAGAAACATCCAGAAAAATTAGGGCAATGCGGCCACGGGTCCCGCTTTTACTGCTGGTGAACAACAATTCCGATTTGCGTTATTTCCAAATGGAAGGGAAAAAGCTCGATTTTATCGACCGCATTTTTGTGTGGAACGGAAACTCGAATGTTTTTCTTGCCATGATCAAATATGTGGAAGACAAAAAAAATGTGGCTCGCGACACTCAAAACGGGAATGTTCGTGTAATTCTTTTGGTGGAAGACAGTATTCAGTATTATTCGCGCTACCTGCCAATGCTGTATACAACAGTAATGACACAAACTCAGATTCTGGTAAAAGAAGATGCAACCGACGAACTTCATAAAATTCTAAAAATGAGGGCGCGCCCCAAAGTAATTTTGGTGAGTACCTACGAAGAAGCAGTTCAGTTTATTAACAGCTACAAAAGATATATTTTGTGTGTAATTTCGGATGTAAAGTTTGAAAAGGATGGTAAGGAAGACGATGACGCCGGAATTGAACTGCTCAAATATGCGTCTCAAACGCTCAAATATGCCATTCCCTTGTTGTTGCAGTCGCACGATATTTCAAACGCAGAGCGGGCCAAAAGTGTAAATGCCGATTTTATCAATAAAAATTCAGAAAGTTTATCGATGGATATTCTGAATTTTTTATACCGGCGTTTGGGTTTTGGAAATTTTGTATTTAAAGGCCTCGACGGTAAACCGCTGGCCGAAGCGCAAAACCTGGTTGAATTTCAGGAAAAATTCAGGGAAATTCCTGCAGAAGCCATGTTGTACCACGGCAAACGAAATTCTTTTTCAACCTGGTTGATGGCGCGTGGCGAAATAAATATGGCCGACCGTTTACGGCCTGTAAAAACAGAAGATTTTAAATCGGCTGAAGAATTACGGCAGTTTTGCCTTGACGTTTTTCGCACCGTTCGTTTTGAAAAATTAAAAGGGACTATAGTAAATTTCGATAAGGCGCTGGTAAACTCCAACCGTTTTGTAGTTCGAATGGCCAAAGGTTCGCTTGGAGGAAAAGGGCGCGGAATTGCTTTTAGTTGTCATTTTGTGGAAAATATCGATTTTAACAAACTCATCAAAGGAATAAATGTACGAATTCCTTCAACCACGGTTTTAGGGGCGCTGGAATTTGATAAGTTTGTAGAAATGAACAATTTGTACGACGATATTTATTCTCTGAACGACTATGAATCGATTCGTCAGCATTTTCTTGAATCGGAATTCGACGATAAAATAAAACGAAGGCTTTCTGAATTTCTGGAAGAAGTGCACAAACCACTGGCTGTACGTTCTTCGGGTTTGTTTGAAGATTCGTTGCTGCAACCTTTTTCAGGAGTTTATGCAACCTATTTAATCCCAAACAACCATCCTGATTTTGAAGTGCGTTACCGGCAGCTGGAAACCGCTATAAAACTGGTGTATGCAAGTATCTTCACTGAGTCGGCACAGGCTTATTTCGATGCGGTAAACTACAAAATTGAAGAGGAAAAAATGGCTGTGGTCATTCAGGAAGTAGTGGGCCACAATTACAACGAAAAATACTATCCAAGCATTTCCGGTGTTGCACAGTCATACAACTATTATCCGATTTCGTACATGAAACCTGAAGATGGGTTTTCTGTAGCAGCCATCGGATTGGGAATGTATGTTGTAGGCGGTGAAAATGCGTATCGGTTTTGTCCGCTTTATCCCGGTATTAACCCCACTTCCATAAAAGACCAGATTCGCGATTCGCAAAAATATTTTTATGCCATCGACCTTACAAAAACCGATTTCGATTTGGTGACTGACGGTGAAGATGCCGCCATAAAAAAGTTCAGGATAAAAGATGCTGAAGAAGACGGTACGCTGGAACATTTGGCTTCAACCTATTTAATTGAAAACGATGATTTGGTGCCGGGAATCCAAATGAAGGGGCCGCGGATAATCGATTTTGCCAATATTTTAAAATACAATTATCTGTCTGTTGCCGAAACTTTGCAGATTCTGCTCAAATTATTTAAGGAAGCCATGGGATCGCCGGTTGAAATTGAATATGCCATCGATTTGGAAAAAGCTGAAAACGGATTTCCTACTTTTTATCTTCTACAGATAAAGCCCATGATTAGAATCGAGGAAAAAGTTGAAATTGACCTTGGGCAGATAAACGAAGAGAATATTTTTCTGTACACTGAAAAAGGTATGGGGAATGGTAAAATTGAGAATATCCGCGATGTGGTTTTTGTCGATCCCGACAGATTCGACAAAATGAAAACCAAACAAATGGCCCAGGAGATCAGCAAGCTGAACCATTATTTTGAACAACAAAAAAAGGAGTACATTTTAATAGGGCCAGGACGCTGGGGATCGCGCGATCCTTACACCGGAATTCCTGTACTTTGGGCCAATATTTCAAAAGCACGCATTATTATTGAAATGGGATTACCCGATTTCCCGCTCGACGCTTCTTTGGGATCACATTTTTTTCACAACGTAACTTCAATGAATGTGGGCTATTTTTCAGTTCAGTACAATTCAAGAAATTCAAGGTTAAAAATGGAAGCTTTAAAAAGCAGAGACGTGGTTCAGGAAACAGAGTTTGTTAAACATGTTGAGTTTGAAAAGCCATTGACTATTTTAATGAACGGGAAGGAAAGAAAAGCTTTAATTCACTGTTGATAGTAGTTGATTTAAGTGTTGAAAAAGAACGTTAAGGTATAAAAACAGAGCAGCGTTAAATGTCTGAAAATCGGATAAAAATGTATGAATTTTTTGTGTTAATTTATTTGCAAACTATTGTTTAACAGGTGTTCAAAAATTTAGCATTTCATATTAAAATTTATCTTTGTCTGCTGGAAAAAATTTGTTCTTTAAAAACGACCTTAATAGTTATCAGAAGGATTACAAAGTTTAATTATTAATAAATCTAAACCGTAACAGCAGTTACATAAAAATTATCAACTTATGAGTAACATTTTCTTTTTAGTTCCAATCGCCTCTATTCTGGCGTTGGTATTTGCCTGGGTTTTTTACAAATCGATGATGAAGAATCCAGAAGGTACTGACCGGATGAAAGAGATTGCACAATATGTTCGTGAAGGTGCAATGGCTTATCTGAAAAGGCAGTACAAAGTTGTAGGAATTGTATTTTTAATTTTGGTGGTGTTACTAACCATAATGGCTTACCTGGGAGTTCAAAACCCGTTTGTGCCGGTTGCTTTCCTAACAGGAGGGTTGTTCTCCGGGCTTTGTGGTTTCCTCGGAATGAAAACTGCTACCAATGCTTCAGCTCGTACGGCATACGGAGCTTCCCTGTCGTTAAATAAAGGGTTGCAGGTTGCATTCCGTAGTGGTGCGGTTATGGGAATGGTGGTTGTCGGTTTTGCACTTTTGGATATTGCCGCCTGGTTTTCATTTTTAAACTGGGTCATTTTTACTCCCGAACATATGCAAAGCGGTGTTCAATTTCTTGGATTAACATTTGTGCAACCGGGAACCGATGAAGCTCACAAATTGATTGAAATAACAACTACCATGCTTACCTTTGGTATGGGTGCCTCTACGCAGGCATTGTTTGCCCGTGTTGGTGGTGGTATTTATACAAAAGCTGCCGACGTAGGCGCCGACCTCGTTGGTAAAGTAGAAGCCGGAATCCCGGAAGACGACCCACGTAACCCTGCAACCATTGCCGATAATGTTGGTGATAATGTTGGTGACGTTGCCGGTATGGGAGCTGACTTATACGAAAGTTATGCTGGTTCTATTCTTGCTACTTCTGCACTTGGTGCAGCCCTTCCTGCCGTAGCATTGCAGGATGCTGGACTTGATGCGGTAAAAGCCGTTGTTGCTCCAATGATTGTAGCCGCAATCGGTATTATCCTTTCAATTGTAGGTATTTATATGGTTCGAACCAAAGAATCTGCTTCTCAAAAAAATCTTTTAAATGCCCTCTTGCTTGGAACAGGTGGAAGTTCGCTTTTGATTCTTGTTGCAATGGTTGGCCTTGCTCTTTTGGGATGGGTAACCTGGGGTGTATTCTGGGCCGTTGTTATTGGTCTTGCTGCCGGTGTTATCATAGGTCAGGCAACTGAATATTTTACTTCCGATGAATATAAACCAACCAAAGGTATTGCTAAACAGGCTTTACAAGGTCCTGCAACTACAATTATCGATGGTATTGCAGTGGGTATGTATTCAACATGGATTCCTGTTGTAACAATTGTACTTGGTATTGTTGGCGCTTTCTGGGCTGCCGGTGGTTATCATGATTTTGCTCTTGGAGTTTACGGAATTGGTTTTGCTGCTGTTGGTATGCTTTCAACTTTGGGAATTACCCTGGCTACTGATGCATTTGGTCCGATTGCCGACAACGCCGGTGGAAACGCCGAAATGGCTGAACTTCCTAAAGAAGTTCGTGAACGTACCGATGCTCTTGATATGTTGGGAAATACAACTGCAGCAACCGGAAAAGGTTTTGCTATTGGTTCGGCAGCGTTAACTGCAATGGCGCTTATTTCGGCTTACATGGAAGAAGTAAGATTGTGGTTTGGTAAAATTGCCAAAGGTGGTGAAGGTTTTATTACCAAAGGTGAATATATTTTCTATAACGATGTAGCACCTGCGGTAACCGAAGGTTTCAAAGCTGTTAAAATTTCGGCAGCTTCTGTAAAAGATTTTTCTGCAGCTTACGATATTACATTGTTTAACCCGTTGTTTCTTGGCGGTATTTTTATCGGTTCAATGATGGCTTTTGTTTTCAGTGCAATGACCATGAAAGCTGTTGGCCGCGCTGCCGGTGCTATGGTAGAAGAAGTACGCCGCCAATTCCGCGAAATTAAAGGTATCCTTGAAGGAACCGGAACTCCGGAATATGCAAAATGTGTTGAAATCTCTACAAAAGGGGCACAGCAGGAAATGTTGTTGCCTTCGTTGCTGGCAATTATTGTTCCGGTTATTATAGGCGCTGTAATGGGCGTTGCCGGTGTAGTTGGTTTGCTGGCCGGTGGTTTAACTGCCGGTTTTACCCTTGCTGTATTCCTGAATAACTCGGGCGGTGCATGGGACAACGCAAAAAAATTCATTGAAAAAGGAAACCACGGAGGTAAAGGCAGCGCTGCTCATAAAGCCAGTGTTGTAGGTGATACAGTAGGTGACCCGTTCAAAGATACTTCTGGTCCTTCTTTGAACATCCTCATCAAACTTATGACAATGGTTTCTGTGGTTATGGCAGGGTTAACCGTTACTTTAAGTCTTCTGTAAAATAAAATTTCAGAGATATATGCAAAAGCCATCTGTTTAACACGGATGGCTTTTTGTTTTTTATCGATGTTTTTCTATCGTTAATAGAAAAAATTTAAAATCATTCTTGAACAAAATATTTCTATATTTAGTTGTTGTAAGAAAAAGAATAAAATCAATAAAAATCAAAAGAATATGGCAGACTTATCAACTACCTACATGGGTATAAAACTGAAAAACCCTCTTATACTTGGTGCAAGCAATTTGGTAACAAAACCCGATACAATAAAACAAATTGAAGATGCCGGGATTGGAGCCATAGTTTACCGTTCTTTGTTCGAAGAACAAATTCAGCTTGAAAATTTACAGCTCGATGAAGAACTTTCGGAATACGAAAACCGAAATGCCGAGATGACAAGTATTTTTCCTGATATTGAACATGCCGGGCCAAAGGAACATTTGTACAACATTGAAAAGTTGAAGAAAACAGTGAATGTTCCGGTTTTTGCCAGTTTAAATGCTATTTATGAGCCTACCTGGATTGATTATGCAAAGGAACTCGAAAAAGCAGGTGTAGATGGACTGGAATTGAATTTATACGCCACTCCGGGTTATTTTGAAGTTTCAGGGGAATCGATTGAAGACAAACAGGTACAGATTGTAAAAGCAGTAAAAAACGCTGTGGAAATTCCGGTGAGTGTAAAAATCAGTATGTTTTATACAAATCCATTAAATTTTATTAAAAAAGTGGATGAAGCCGGAGCAGATGCTTATGTTTTATTCAACCGCTTTTTCCAACCTGAAATTGACATCGAACATGAAGAATATTATTATCCGTGGGAATTGAGCAACCCAAAAGATCATATGTTGAGTTTGCGTTACGCCGGATTATTGTATGGAAATCTGGACGGAAGCATTTGTGTAAGTCGTGGAATTTACGATGCCAAAGACGTAATTAAAATGATTCTTGCGGGAGCCGATGCAGTTCAAATGGTAAGTACAATTTATAAAAACCAGCCTTCAGTAATTTCCGATATTCTTATTGAATTAAACCAATGGATGGAAGAAAAAGAATACAAATCGCTGGCTGACTTCCGTGGCAAACTTTCAAGAAAAAACATGAAAGATCCGTTTACATATCAGCGCGCACAATATGTTGACATACTGATGAAATCGGAGTCGATTTTCAAAAAATATCCGATGGTTTAAGAAAAAATACTTGACTAAGAACAGTAAAACAGGAACCACCGGATTCCTGTTTTTTTGTTGTTCTTCACTTTGTTTACTTTGAGGTATTTCGCAGTAGAGTGCTTTGTGAACAATGAAGTCAATTTTTTTTACTGTTGGTTTTTCTTTTTGAAAAAATATATTCAAGAGGAGAAATATTAGGTATGTCGGTCCCATCTTTGATTTTTGCCCTAACGCGGCTAATGGTTTCCGGAGCTGTCCCCAAGTAATTTGCCAGATAAACCGACGGGATTTGTTCAATTAGAATTGGTTGTCGTTTTATTAATAAAAGGTATTGTTCTTCAACGGTTATAAACCGGTTTAACGATCTTTCCAACGAATTCTGAATCCAGCAGGCCAAAAGCATTCTTTCAATTTCGAATAATGCCGGTAATTCCTGGGTTATGTTTCGAAATTCATTCCAATCCATGTACCATACAACCGAATCTGTTAATAATTGAATGGAAAGTATCGAAGGAATTTTGCGGACCATGCTGGAATAAACACAAAAAATTTCATTGGGGAACGAAAAGTTTTCAGTTAGTTTCAAGTGCCCTTTTTGGTAAAAAGAATGTGCTATTCCTGATTCAGTGCACCATATTTTTGATGCAATTTGTCCGCTACGTATTAAGTATGTTCCTTTGTTTACCTTTTCTTTTTTTATTTTGTTTTTAATTTCGTCAGGAAGGTTTAGCCTCAGTTTGGTTAGTAATTGAATGATCTTTTCTTTTTCTAAAAGCATGTAATTAGGTAAGGTCGAACATTTCAGATTCTCTATGAGCAATTCTAAAATCATAAGCATTTTTTTTATTCAACCCATTACTTATATTTATACAATTTAAGTATAAGATGATAAATAATACTTTGAGTATCTGTCTGCCGATATTAAAATTATGGAACAATAGAAGTCTAGGTGGTGGAACGTGTACCTCAAAGTTTAAAAATGTTAGGATATCTCAAGCGTCTTTGTTTCTATATTTATCATACATTGCAGGGTTTGTTTTAATTCAATTACAAAGAAATTAAACTTTTTGCCTATAATTTTTGTTTGCTCTTGATTTAAGTCAAGAAATCAGTGAGTTGAATCAAATCGACAGAAATTACACTGACAATTTATATTTGTAATACCCGAATTAAGTTATTATTCTATAAACATCGAATTTCATGACTTATGTCAATTGAACAGGTATGCAAGTTATTAAAAAACTGCTTTATTTTGTATATAGAGTTATTGTATCTGAATAAACTGATTTCATTACATACAAACCCGTTTTATTTTGTGTATTGAATCAGTAGGACGTATTAAATGAAAAATAGAAATTGGAATAAAGGTTAAAAAGGGCAGATGTCCGTTAACTTTTATTTTAAAAAGGGGTTATGAATATCTTGTATTTTTAAATTTTTCAGAAAAAATTGTATTTCAATTTCTTCCAATGAAAAATTACAAATACAATAAAAAGCGATTAACGGTCATGGAAAAAACGAAAATCTTGTATGTCGACGATGATCCTATTCATATTTGTTTAGTGTGTGGGATTATGGGGGATAGTAAATTTGAAGTAGTACCTGCCGCATCGGCTGAAGAGGCAATTTCAATTCTAAAAAGAGATCCTGAATTAAAAATTGTTATCAGCGATTGGATAATGCCGGAAATGAACGGATTAGAGTTGGTCAAATACATTAAAAATATTTACCCCGAAATAGTTTGTTATATGATAACAAGTTGTTTGGAAGTAAATCGTCTGTTTCATTATGAAAAGGAAGGAATTATAAAAAAAATCTTTAAAAAACCGGTTAACAGGTATCAACTTTTGTCAGAAATGGAAGATGCTAGCAATGTATTGCTTGTGAAATAAATATTTAGATATTACGAATTTGATTAAAATGTTGTGCAGATTGATGATTTACAAACATTTGTTGGCAGAGGGATAATTATTCTCCCGATGTTGTTATGAAAAGTTTGCAATTGCTAAAATGACCCTGAGTTCCCAAAATACCGTCATCGGGGTTAATCAATGAAGTTTTCAATTGCTTTAGAACAGGAGACCGACCAATTGCAAATAGATTATTTCCACTGTTTTATATAATACCATCACCATTCTCAGAGTCGGTTCCTGTTTTTTTATTAATTTTTATTGGAGGAGTTTTCATCTCTGTTTTCAAATTGCTGAGAATTGCTCAGTAATTTGTTCCTGTATTTGCTCATGAATGTTAAAAAGTGTGAGTTTTTTGGATTTGGTTCATAAGAAAACCGGCAGTAGATTTTAAATTAATAAGCATTTTTTTATCAGCACTTAAAATTCCTGTTGTTCTAATTATTTATGCTTTCTTTGTTTATATAAAAGGTAATTCAGGTAAATAAAAATATAAGATGATTACAGTTTTTGCGAAAAGATGATTTACAAACATTTAAGATCAGAATACAGATATTGGTCTTGTAGAGTGAAAAACTATTCCGATTCGTCGGGATAGTTTTTTTTGTACCTTTTTTTGGAAGAATATTGGTTGCCATTTTTCCTTTTTTTAATTTTTTCTTTTGCAGCTCCTATTGTCCCGGAAGGTGAAAATCTTAGTATACTAAGCGAAGTGGCTTCCGAGCGTAAAACTTTGTTGTGTTCTGTTACCGTCTGATTTACCGGATTTGGTTCCGGTTTAATTTTTACATAACCGGGTACTTTCATTTCTGAAATAAATTCGAGGTTTTCCTGAGCCCTATCCATATCCGTTTTTTGTTCGGGAGAAACATCCACCTGCAGAATATTTACCGTGTCCTGCTCAATTTTTACGATTGGGTTTTTCATTAAATCGAATACGCGTACCACTTTTCTCGTAAACGAAACATGCGAAATCATTAACGAATCGCCGGGCAAAACCCACATGTCGAATACCCCGTTCTGACGGGTTACCGCTTTGTCGAGGTTTCTGTAATTTAAAATGTAAACATCGCCAATCCCGGTAAGATGCGAGTCAATTACCTGACCCTGCAAATGGAATCTGTTATCCTGAGCCTGGCTGTGCACGAATACAAAAATTAGAAATAGCAACGGTAGTAGTTTCATGATAAAAATTTACTGTTGCTAAGTTCGGGAATCATCTTATTAATTTCGATAAAAAAAAACTAAATGTTGTTAATCTGAAACAAGCACAATAATAAGCCGAAAAACAATTTCTTTTTTGAAACAAAGTCGGTTTAAATGTATTCCACATTCACTTTTTTGAAGAATTTGTACACCAGAATTTTTACAATACGTTTTACTACAAATTTTCTGAGTTCCAGTTCCAGCGGCTGTTCCGGGTCCTGGTGGGCCCAGTTTATTCTGGTGCCTAAGATAATATCAATGAGGTCGTGCTGAAGCAGAAGTTTAACCACCCGTTCGGGAGGCGAGTCCTCAAGTTTTGTATCGCTGTTGTAATTTTCAAGAATATCTTCCACTTTGCCGAGTGTTAAAATTCCTTCAGTAATCATTTCAAACCCTTTCATTGAAGCCACAGGAGGCAAGGCATGTAGGTTTTTTTCAAGGTGCTGGATTTTTACTTCAAGTCCAAGTTCGCGGGCAATAATTTCGGCGGTTGTTCCTCCGCAAATAATTTTTTTGCCTTCAAAATCCTGAATGCGGCCAACAAAATCGTAGTCTTTAATTTTGTAGAAAGGCGGCCCAGTAATCAACATAAATTTTCGGGGTTCCCTGAAATAAATTACGCCGCAGGTTGTATCGTCTTTTACCGCGAAATTATCGTTCATAATCGCTTGGTTCAGAATTTTACGCGAAAGTTTGGTGGCCGAAATATTGGGCATTCTTTCCACCTGGTTCAGAATAAAATTCTCCACACTTTCCATTCCCCATCCCATAGGAAACCTTTCGTTTCCCAGTCCCGACTGAGGCACTCCATCCGACATAAAAATTATCCGGTCTTCCTTGTGGGCAATAAATTCGCGGCAGCGGAGCAGTTTTCCAAGGTTGGCCTCACCGCGTATTTTTAACTCATATTCCCGGGGTTGAAAAAGGCTTCCGTTTCTGATTATTAAAACCGGTGGATTATCGTAATTTATTATCCTTACTTTTCCGTCGTGCTCCAGTTCAATAATAGTGAAAGTGGCGTAGTTTTCTTTTCCGTCGCTGCTTTTGGGCAAAGCTTCCATAATTATACCGGCTGCAACTTCGGGTTTTGTGTGCAGTTTGGTGTATTTCAGCGCCATAGTAGCGGTTAAAGTAGCCAGAACACTGGCCTTTATTCCGTGCCCGATTCCGTCGCTCATTACCAGAATGGTGCGGTCTTCTTCTTTAATAATGTTCGATTGAAAAACATCGCCGCAGGCAATTTCTCCGGCAGGTTTTTTTTGCTGAACATCAATTTCAACATGCGAGCCTGGGTTATTCGTCGTCACCATACCTGTGGGTTTCAATAATTGAGTTTAACAATTCTTCGGTTTCAGCGGCATTTTCACCCAAAAGCTGGGCTACTTTCTGCACTGTTTCAATATTTTGAATTTTAATACGTTGTGCCCGGTTTATAATTTCGTCGCGTACCAGCATCGGGGCCGACATGTCGCGGATTACTGCGCCAACTACTTTTTGTTTGTACAAAGTAACTATTGAAACATGCAGCAATTTGTTTTGAAATTTAATATCGCGCTCCAGCATTTCTTCTCCCGAAGCCATAATTCCTGACAGCATTTTGAAAATCACCTCGGGAACAAGAACGCTAACATCGGCGCCTTTTAACCCGGGAATGGTTTCAAAAAGTTCAACCGTTTCTTCGCCCATAAGGTTGGCAAAACTTTCGTTCGAATCAATTACTTTAAATTGACTGTCCATCATTAAAATACCCATATTAATTTTGTGCATCATGTGCGACGAAACTTCCATGGATTCCTGCGCTTTTTTAAGCCTTACTTCGGTTCGTTTCAGCTCGGTAATGTCGTTTATCGAACCAACAATTCCAACAATTTTATCGTCGTTGTCGCGAATAACCGCCTTGTTGAAAACAACATTGTGTGTGGTTCCGTCGGTGTGTTTAATCAGCGTTTCATACACCTGCACATTCGGGTTCTTTAAAAGCTCCTGGTCGCGCTGGGTATAAATTTCGGCCATTTCGCGGGTGTGGATTTCAAACACCGATTTTCCAACGATTTGTTCGCGCAAACGGCCCGTGAATTTTTCATGTGCCTTGTTGCATGCCTGGTACACACCGTTCAAATCGCGGTAAAAAATAGGAATAGGCAGTGCATCAATAATTTTTTGATGAAATTCCGGGTCATCAATGTTTCCCGGGAAAAATGATTTTTTATCGTAGATCATAACATCGGTTTTTCTGAAAGATTAGAACGTGAAAATTACTCAATTTAACATTCTGTTTCAACTCATTTTAAATCTTTTTGAAAAGTGTTTTTTATGATTCTTCAACAGTAATTTGAAATTTTGTTCTGTTATCTTTGTTTTCAGGAATGTAATTTTCTATAAAAACCAAAGAAATCCGCTAACCGTGAAAATCATTGATCTAATAAATTTAACGGAAGCCAGGGTCGCTGCCGGGCACAAATTTCTGGAACGAAATGTAAAAAAAGCATTTAGTTCCGATTTAATGAGCGATGTACTTACACTCGACGAGGAGGATATTTTGCTAATAACAGGACTGGCTAATGTACAACTTCTTCGTACTGCTGAAATGGCCGACATTCATATTGTGCTGCTGGCAAGAAATAAAAATGCAAGCCCTGAAATGATTCAGCTGGCAGAAGAAAATAAAATTGTTTTGCTTGAAACGCCGTTCTCAATTTTTAGGGCAAGCGGTGTTTTGTTTTCAAACGGAATAAAACCGGTGTATTAATGGCTCTGGAATTAAAATTTATATTGAAGGGAGGCGATTTTAATCAAGCCGGGAAAGCATCGAGTAAGATTAAAAAAGTACTGAAACAAATGAACATCGACGCAAAAGATATAAAACGAATTGTTGTTGCTGTTTATGAAGCTGAAGTAAATGTTGTGGCGCATGCCTGGGGAGGTGAACTTGTTTCGGTGATTGGTGAAAATTACATTGAAATTACGGTAACCGATAAAGGACCCGGAATTGATGATATTGATAAAGCGATGGAAGCTGGTTTTTCAACAGCTTCGAAAGAAGTGCGTGAAATGGGTTTTGGTGCCGGAATGGGATTGCCAAACATCAGAAAAAATACCGACGAACTTGAAATTTCAAGCAAAGTAGGAGAGGGGACAACACTGAAAATTAAGAACTATTTTTGATGGAAACAGTCCGGAGATACCATGCAATTAAAGTCGACGAGCAAAAATGTTTTGGTTGCACGCATTGTATGAAAGCTTGTCCGACAGAGGCAATCCGGATTATTAATGGAGTTGCATCGATAAATTCGGAGCGATGTGTCGATTGTGGAAATTGCATGCGTTCGTGTCCGGCCGAGGCGTTTTATGTCGATCAGGACGATCTTGGGCAGATTTTTCAATTTAAAAACCGTGTTGTTTTGTTTCCTTCGGTTTTTATCGGGCAGTTTCCTGAAGTTTATTCCGAAGACCAGATTTACCAGGCCTTGCTAAGTTTGGGATTTACGCATGCCTACGAAGTGGAACAGCCCATTCAGTGGCTTTCAGAAGAAATAAAACGCAAAACGGGCAAAAATCGAGAGCGGCCGATGATTTCTTCCTTTTGTCCGGCTGTGGTTCGTTTAATTCAGTGCAAATATCCTTCGCTGGTAGAAAATTTAGTTCCGTTAAAAGCGCCCCACGATTTGGCAGCCAATTTTATTGTTCAGCAATTGAAAAGCGAAGAAGCTGACGAAACCGAAACCGGTATTTTTTATGTTTCGCCGTGTTCCGCAAAAATGGTGGCTGTAAATGAACCACTTGGTGAGAAAAAATCGATTGTCGATGGAATTATTAATATGAACGATTTATTCAACCGGGTTTTGAAAGTGATTTCGAAGGTTGAATCAAAAGACACTTCCGAATTTAGAAAATTCCTGAGCCGCGACGGAATTTTGTGGAGTTTGCCGCGTGGCGAATCACGCATGTTTAAAGGCCGAGCCATGGCCATCGACGGAATTCACAACGTGGTGAAATTTTTGGAAAGGTTGGAGAACGATGAAATTTCGGGTCTCGATTTTCTGGATTTAAAATCGTGCAACAAAGGGTGTGCGGGTGGAATTCTTTTGTCGCGAAACCGGTTTCTTACCGTAGAACGACTTCAGAAAAGATCGTTAAAATACCCGCCAGCTTCCAAAATTTCAGTAAAAGAATTTGATAAAAAGGCTGTTCTAAAGGAAATGAAGACCGAAAAAATAAGCGCTAAAAATGTTTTTGTGTTGCACAGCGACCGTACCAAAGCGCTCGAACGGATTCAGAAAGCCAATAAAATTTTGTGCCAGTTGCCAGGGCTCGACTGCGGCGCCTGCGGCGCACCAAATTGCCATGCTTTGGCTGAAGATATGGTTCAGGGAAAAGCAAAAATGACCGATTGCATTTTTATGCAAAAACGATATATACGCGAAAATAAATTGTCGGTGGAGAAAGGTTTTAAAATCCTCGAAAATACCTGGGGACAAAAACGGTTCGATGCCGATTGCAACAAAAAAGGTAGACGAAATGAAGGTTTCTGATTTGGTTGAAAAACTCGGGCTGAAGATTTTTTCCGGTGAAAACGGGCTCGACAATGAAATTTCGGGAGGTTATGTTTCCGACCTTCTCAGCGATGTCATGGGAAATGCTGCGGAAAACGAAGTCTGGATTACATTGCAAACCCACCAGAATGTGCTGGCTATTGCCTCGTTGAAAGATTTGGCTGCAGTAATTCTGGTGAAAGGTTTTGAACCCGAACCCGACATGCTTGAAAAAAGCAACGAAGAAGGAATTCCGGTACTGGGAACGAAGTGGGGCACTTTTGAAACTGCAGGAAAACTTTACACAATGTTGCAGAAGAATTAATCAATTTCTGCACCTTTTTCGTTTTGCTTTTATCACTTTCAATTGAAATGAAATGGCAAAAATTAAACTTTACATAGCCCAAAGTCTGAATTCAAAAATTGCACTGCCCGACGGAAGTGTCGAATGGCTTGAATCTATTCCAAATCCTGACAACACTGATCATGGTTACGCAGAATTTTTAGATTCAGTTGGAATTACAATCATGGGCAACAATACTTACCGACAGCTCATTAGCTGGGGTATTGAATTTCCGTACAAAACAAAAACAAATTATGTTTTTACAAAAAACAACGAGGTTCAGAATACTGAATTTGTGACGTTTATAAATGGAAACCACCTCCGTTTTATTTGTGATTTAAAAGAAACAGCAAAAAGCGACATCTGGCTGATTGGAGGAGGCCAGTTAAATACATGGTTTTTAAACGAGAATTTAATCGACGAAATTCATGTTTTTGTGATGCCCATAATTGTGCAGGGAGGAATTGAATTGTTTGAGGCCATTCCAAAACAAACCAGGCTTATTTTATCCGATTTAAAAAGGTACAAAAGCGGAGTGGTTGAATTAAGGTATAAGATTGAAAATTAGGAATCTTCAAAAAAGTAGAAATGCAGAAATTCAGGGCCGATTTACATATTCATACACTTTTATCGCCCTGTGCCGATTTGGAAATGACCCCGCAAAACATTGTAAACAGGGCAAAAGAAACCGGTTTGCAAATTATTGGAATTACCGATCATAATTCAACCAAACAAACAAAACTGGTAACAAAACTGGCTGAAAAAGCTGGTGTTTTTGTATTGAGTGGCGCCGAAGTTACCACCAAAGAAGAAGTTCACTGTCTGGCGTTTTTTGAAAATGAAAATGAACTCGATGATTTTCAGTTTTTTCTGGAACAGCAAATCACAAAAATTCCCAACAAAAACGGATATTTTGGTTACCAGCCTTTGATTGATGAAGACGAAAATATCGTGGAAATGATTCCGTATTATTTGCCTGCGGCGCTAAAAGTTGGGATTGGGCAGGTACAGAAAAAAGTAACTTCTTTAAACGGATTGTTTATTCCGGCGCACATCGATCGCCCTTCCAACGGAATAATTAGCCAACTCGGATTTATTCCCGAAGATTTGAATTACGATGCATTGGGTATTTCGAGATTTTGTTCGGTAAATGATGTTCGAAAACATTATGTTATAAAAAATAAAACCACCCTGTTACGCAATTCCGATGCCCATTATTTGGAACAAATTGGCGAAATTTACAGCGATTTTGTGATTGAAGAACCAAATTTCTCTGAAATTAAAAAGGCTCTCAATCAACAGGATAGTCGTTATGTTGAAATCTTATGAGAACCATTGCAGATCACATACTCGACATTGTTCAAAATTCAATCCGTGCCAAAGCTACGTTGATTGAAGTCATGGTTGAAGAAGATAAAAAGAATGATCTTTACGTTGTTAAAATAACCGATAACGGTTGCGGGATGAATGAAGAGACCTTGAAAAAAGCAACCGACCCGTTCTTTACATCGAGGAATACCCGGAAAGTGGGACTTGGCCTGTCGCTGCTGAAACAAAAAGCAGAAGATGCAAACGGTAGATTTTCGATAAAATCGGAAGAGAACAAAGGTACAGAAGTTACCGCGGAATTTCAGTTCTCGAACATCGACCGTCCACCGCTGGGGGATATTTGGAACAGTTATTATTTTACGCTGCCCGGAAACGAAAGACTAAAACTCATTTACAGGCATAAAACAAGGTCAGGCGAATTCAAAATCCAGTCAGACGAGATTTGGTCGATGCTGGAAGGTGTTTGCATCCAAAATGCAGAGATAAAAAATGCGATCATTGAAATAATAAAAAACAATCTAACAGATATAAAAGCAACTTTTTAAACAACCAATTCAACTATGACTAAAATAAAATCACTGGCTGATCTCAAAAAAATCAGAGATGAGGTACAGTCTAAAATCAAACTTAGGGAAAACAGCGATCATCCCGAGCAAACCGTTCAGGTTAAGGTGGGAATGGCCACCTGCGGAATTGCTTCCGGCGCAAAAGAAACCATGAAATATTTTGTGGAGGAACTCGAACAACAGGCCATTGATGCAGTGGTAACGCAAACCGGTTGTATGGGATTCTGTTACGCTGAACCAACTGTCGAAATTACACTTCCGGGCAAGGAACCTGTGGTTTTTGGCTTTGTCGACAAAGACAAAGCGAGCGAGATAATAGAAGTTTACATTAAACGAGGTGAACTGCTTGACGGGATTATTCCTGTAAATTTTAAAACCATAGACGATTAAAAACCTTCAAGAAGAAAATTATGAGCGAATACAAAATGCACCTCCTCGTTTGCAGTGGCACGGGCTGTAAATCATCGGAAAGCGAGGAAATAATAAATTCTTTTAACCGGTATATCGAAGATTTCGGGCTTGAAGACGATGTTCAGGTGGTACGCACCGGATGTTTTGGTTTTTGTGAAAAAGGTCCGATTGTAAAATTTCTTCCCGACAATACTTTTTATGTAAGGGTTACTCCTGCCGATACGGAAGAGATAATTAAAGAACATGCGATAAAAGGGCGTTCGGTGGAACGGCTGCTTTACAAGGATCCGGTTACCAACGAAAAAGTAAGCGATTCAAAAGGAATTGAATTTTATAAAAAACAAATTCGAATAGCGCTACGCAACTGTGGTTTTTTAAATCCTGAAAACATTGAGGAATACATTGCCCGCGACGGTTATTTGGCGCTGGGAAAATGCCTCACCGAAATGACTCCTGAAACTACCATTCAGGAAATTAAGGAATCGGGCTTGCGTGGTCGTGGAGGCGGTGGTTTTCCAACCGGATTAAAGTGGGAAATTACCCGCAAATCGGAAGCCGACCAAAAGTATGTGGTTTGTAATGCCGACGAGGGCGACCCCGGGGCATTTATGGATCGTTCAATTTTGGAAGGTGATCCACATTCGGTACTCGAAGCAATGGCCATATGCGGATATTGTATCGGCGCTGACAAAGGGTTGGTTTATATTCGTGCTGAATACCCGCTGGCTATCGAAAGGTTGAAAATTGCCATGAAACAGGCACAGGAATACGGCCTGCTTGGCGAAGATATTATGGGAACCGGTTTTAATTTTGATGTTGAAATTCGTTATGGCGCCGGAGCTTTTGTTTGCGGCGAAGAAACAGCGCTTATTCATTCCATGGAAGGACTGCGCGGAGAACCTACTTTTAAACCGCCGTTCCCTTCAGTTTCTGGGTATTTGGGAAAACCAACCAACGTAAACAATGTGGAAACGTTTGCCAACATTCCGGTAATTATTAATAAAGGGGCAGGCTGGTTCAATAAAATTGGAACCGAAAAATCAAAAGGGACAAAAGTTTTTGCATTAGCTGGAAAAATCAACAATGTGGGTTTGATTGAAGTTCCTATGGGAACCACCCTGCGCGAAGTTATTTACGACATTGGCGGCGGTATAAAAAACGGAAAAGATTTTAAATCGGTGCAAACCGGCGGACCTTCGGGCGGCTGCTTAACCAAAAAATTTCTAGATACACCCATTGATTACGACAATTTAATTGCAGCCGGTTCGATGATGGGCTCGGGCGGTATGATTGTGATGGACGAAGACGATTGTATGGTTTCTATTGCCCGTTTTTACCTTGAATTTACGCTGGAAGAATCGTGCGGAAAATGTGCTCCGTGTCGTATCGGAAACAAAAGGCTCCACGAGATTCTCGAAAAAATTACCAAGGGTCAGGGTAAAATTGAAGATATTGAACGTTTGAAAGTACTGAGCAATGTAATAAAAGATGCTTCTCTTTGCGGATTGGGGCAATCATCTCCAAATCCGGTGCTTTCAACCATTGCCAATTTTGAAGATGAATACCTAGCACATGTTAACGAAGGAAAATGTCCGGCAGGGCAGTGTAAAGCGCTTTTGAAATACGAAATTGTTGAAGATTTATGTACCGGTTGTACACTTTGTTTCCGCAATTGTCCGGTGGGAGCAATTACCGGCGAACGCAGACAGCCACATTACATCGACCAAACCATTTGTATCAAATGCGGGGTCTGCTTCGAGAAATGTAAATTCAATGCAATTTCATTAACCTAACCAGAAAAAAGAAAACAATGGATACAATAAATCTAATCATCGATAATAAACCGGTTGTTGTAAAAGCCGGAACTACCATTCTGGAAGCGGCATCAGGAATTGGCGTTCATGTACCGACGCTTTGCCACATGAAACTCGAAGACCTGAACATTGAAAATAAACCCGGTGGATGCCGTGTGTGTGTAGTTGAGGTAAAAGGAAGGCGAAATCTTGCACCGGCTTGTTGTACCGAAGTTTCCGAAGGAATGGAAGTAAATACACATTCCATAAGGGCAATAAATGCACGCCGTACAGTTTTGGAACTTATCCTTTCTGATCACCCGGCTGATTGTTTGATTTGTGCCAAATCGGGGAACTGCGAACTGCAGGACATGGCGCACCAGCTCGGAATTCGTGAGATACACTACAAGGGAGAACAGTCGCATTATCGTGAAGATACTTCGCCGGCTATCATTCGCGATGTTGACAAGTGTATTATGTGTCGTCGCTGCGAAATGATGTGCAACGAAGTACAGACAGTTGGTGTACTTTCAGCCATTAACCGCGGGTTTAATTCGGTGGTTTCACCGGCTTTCGAGATGAACCTCGACCATTCAGTCTGCACGTATTGTGGACAATGTGTAGCAGTTTGTCCGACAGGTGCTTTAACCGAAGTGGACGAAACAGGAAATGTAATCAGGGCGCTTTCCGACCCATCAAAAACTGTAATTGTGCAAACGGCTCCCGCAGTCCGCGCTGCTTTGGGTGAAGAATTCGGTATGGAACCCGGAACGCTGGTTACCGGTAAATTGGTGGCCGCTTTAAAACGGCTGGGTTTCGACTATGTATTTGACACCGATTTTGCCGCCGACCTTACCATTATGGAAGAAGGTACCGAATTGCTGAACCGCTTATCAAAACATTTAGCCGGTGACAAAGATGTAAAACTTCCGATTTTGACTTCATGCTGCCCGGCCTGGGTGAAATTTTTTGAACATCAGTTCCCCGGGATGAAAGATATTCCATCCACCGCCCGCTCTCCGCAACAAATGTTCGGTTCGATCGCCAAAACTTATTTTGCTGAAAAATTAAATGTAAAACGCGAAGATTTGATAGTGGTTTCCATTATGCCATGTGTAGCCAAAAAATACGAATGCGGCCGCGACGAATTTAAAGTCAATGGAAATCCCGATGTGGATTATGCACTAACCACGCGTGAGCTGGCATCGCTGATTAAAATTTCGAACATTAATTTCAGAACACTTCCAAACGAGAATTTTGATAATCCGCTGGGAGAATCTACAGGAGCAGCCGTAATTTTTGGTACTACCGGTGGTGTTATTGAAGCCGCTGTAAGGACTGCATACGAAATTTATACGAAAAAAGATCTTCCAAAAATCGATTTCGAGGAATTGCGGGGCATGGAAGGAATTCGGGAAGCAACCATCGATTTTGGCGGACTTCCCTTGAAAATCGGAATTGCCCACGGTTTGGGAAACGCCAGAAAATTACTTGAAGATATCCAAGCCGGGAAAAGTGAATTTCACGCCATTGAAATTATGAGTTGCCCTGGAGGTTGTATTGGCGGCGGCGGTCAGCCTTATCATCACGGGAATGCTGAAGTTCTGAAAAAACGTCAAATGGCGATTTACCAGGAAGACAAAAACAAAACCATTCGTAAATCGCATCAGAATCCGTATATCATTGAATTGTATAAGGAATTCCTTGGAAAACCAATGAGTGAAAAAGCACATCATTTGTTGCATACAGAATATTTTGACAGAACTGAATAGTCATTTGTCACTTGTTAAATATCAAAAAGTCTTAAAAATGCCAAAAATAAAATTATCAGATCATACCATACAAATCATTAAAGATGTTTGCGCTGAATTTGGAAATAAGGAAAGCGAACTGATAAATGTTTTGCACCAGGTGCAGCACAAACTGGGTTATTTGCCTGCCGAAGTTCAGGAAGTAATTGCAAAAGAATTAAAAACTTCTGTGGCAAGAGTTTATGGAGTTGTCACGTTTTACAGTTTTTTTACCATGATTCCCCACGGTGAAAACCCGATTTCAATTTGTATGGGAACCGCCTGTTATGTGCGTGGCGCAGAACAGGTACTGGCCGAATTTAAGCGCCAGTTAAAGGTTGAAGTTGGTGAATCGACCAGCGATGGGAAGTTCTCTATTAACTGTTTGCGTTGTGTCGGCGCCTGTGGATTAGCCCCGGTAGTAACCGTTGGCGAAAAAGTTTACGGACGAGTTGCTCCAAGCCAGGTGAAAGATATAATTGCCGAATACCGCGACTCCGGTACCATCGACGATTTAAAATCTGCTTAAAGTTTTTATTTTTCCTTTATTGAAATGCCATTTCCTGCTAAAAACAGTAAGGAATGGCATTTTTTTATACATATTTTCCCCAGCGTTTTAATAAATCTCTCCGGCAGCTTGCAGCAATAAAAGAATCGTTAATTGCTTTTTGCGCATTTTCTTTTTCTGCTTCAAAATTATTGGTGTAAATAAGTTCAAAAACCTTTTGAATTGAAATGGAATCCTTCTTTTCAATACAAATAATTTCATCACCGGTTTTTACATTGCCACTTTCCAGAACCCGAACATAAACACCGGCAAATCCAGAATCTATAAATTGTTTTACAATCCCCGGATTTTCAAAACGAATTCCAAGTTTAAAACACGGTTGCCTCGGTTGTGTTGCCTGAACAACAACATCGCCGATTTTAAAAATATCGCCAATATTTACCTCCGCTTCATGCAACCCTTCAACCGTCAGATTCTCGCCAAACATTCCCCACGGCATTTCCAGATTAGGGTAAAATTGTTGCCAGTAATTGTAATGATCGGATGAATAAAGATAGCAGGCTTTGTCAATGCCTCCGTGGTATTTTCTGTCGATTACAAAATCGTTTTCCACATCGGTTTCACCTAAAAAAAGTGGTTGCGAAACAGAATATTTATAGATTCCTGTCTTTACTTTTTCCCCTTTCCATTCAATGGTTTTTGGCTCGCCAATGTTTGTAGAAATAATTTTCATTTTGAAAAAATAGGATGGTTGGTGCTATGCAATTTTTCTTTCTTTTTTGATGTTTTCGTAAGCCTGATTTACGCGTTGGAATTTTTCTTTGGCTGCATTTTGAACATCTTCACCCAAATTACTCACTTTATCGGGATGATATTTCATTGCCATTCTACGGTAAGCTTTTTTCAACTCATCATCGGTTGCTGTCGGTTCAATTTCCAGTATTTTGTAATCACCTTCAGTATTTGGGACAAACATGGCTTGAATTGACTCATAATCGCTGTTGTTGATTCCCATTTGCTGACTGATATTGGCAATAAGCTGCTGCTCTGTTATATCTACATTCCCATCGGCCTGTGCAATTCCAAATAAAAAATGCAGCAACTGAAGCCGGGCCGAATAATTCATATTTTGCTGAATCTGGCGGCAAACTTCGTTCACCGGGATGGTTTGCTGTAAAAGATCACGAAGCATTTTTGTTGCTTCAACAGCTGAAGATTCACCAAAATTCTGAACAAGGAATTTTTTCACATAGTCGAGCTCCGATTTTAGGATTTTGCCATCGGCTTTCATCACCGCAGCCACCAAAACAAGCAAACTCATTACATAACCGCCAGTGGTGGTCCGGCCTGAATATCCTGTGGTTGTATTTTGGGTTGTCGTTCCGGAGCTTCCGTCGAAAATTGAGCCCACAACAAATCCAAATATTGCTCCAATTGGGCCTCCCATTGCCCAACCAAGTCCACCTCCAACCCATTTACCAAATTTTGCCATATTCTTTTAAATTTTTATCAATCGTTATTATTTGAGGAATTATCAGATTTTTATTGTCGTTTTGAATAATAAAACTTGCCAGTTGCAATTTCTGTTCATCGTTCCACTGTTTTTTTATCCGCTCCATTATCAAACCTTCACTTATCCCGTCGCGCTTTGAAACACGTTCAATCCTTTGTTTTTCGGGTGCAGAAACAAGAATCGTAAAATCCATCATTTTATAAAAACCGCTTTCAAAAAGAATGGCAGCTTCGTGGATAATGTACGGCGATTCCTGCTCGTTTACCCAGTTTTCGAATGTTTCGCGAACAACCGGATGAATTAATGCATTAACTTTTGAAAGCTGAAAGTCATCATTGAAAATGATGGCAGCAAGTTTTTTTCGGTCAACAACGCCTTCTTCCGTATAAATCTCTTCTCCGAAAAGGTGAATCAGTCCATGTTTTATTTTGGGGTGAATATTTTGAAGCTCTTTGGCCACAATGTCGGCTTCAAAAACCGGAGCGCCTAAAAGTTTAAAAACTTTGCAAATTGTAGATTTCCCGCTGCCAATTCCCCCTGTTATTCCAACTCTGATGGTCATTCTGCTTATTCAGTTTCAATTAAATATTCAACAGTTTCAGGCGAAATTCTTAGCAGTTCAATGTACGAGGGTTTGTTTTCAATCTTTACTTCCAGTGTTGTTGACCGACTGTTTACTTCATTATAATCGATAAAAGCCGAAAACTGCGAAGCAGTGATACTTTCAAATTCGCTAAGGCCAATCATAAATGAAACTTTTATTTCGGATGGGAAGTATTTGATTTTCACGTTTTCGGGTTTGTTTTTTATCTGAACCGGAATTTTAAGTTCTTTTTCGGTGTATTTCTCCACCGGAATTTTTAACGTTACTTTTTCAGGATTTATTTCGGTTTTTTCAGGATGCAGAACCGAAACATTTTTTTCAATATCAACGTCCAGCTTATCTAACTTTTTATTTTCTGTTGCCAGGTATTTTATGGTGTCGACAAGTGCAGCCGGACCTGTAATTAAAACCCGTTCAGGTTTAACAATTATCCTTCCTTTTAATTTGTGCTGAGGCAAAAATTCAAGCTCGATATCGGGTTTTACCAAAACCGATTTGGTTAACAGGCTGTCGAGAACTATTGTAAAATATTCAGGCTGAACTTCTTCAATTGTCATTTCCTTGCTCACTTGTTCCGAAATGCGGTTTAATAAATCTGAAGTTTTAATTAGATATTTTCCGTCGATCCGGTTAACATTTTTAGTAATGTTGTTGATGTTTAAAACAAGCGGCGAAAACGATAAACTGAGTTTGTGCCTTAGCAAAGTAAATCCGTGAGCTTCAACTTTTAATTCAAGGTTGGAGGGAAGTTCATTCGAAACAAACTGGTTTTTAGGGGCATTTACATATTTCACCGGATACGAAACCACAGCTGAATAATCTTTGCCCAACGCATTCAGAAACCAAAGGATTGTGGCAATTAAAAGACAAATCATAAAAACAACAAACTGTTTGTCGTTTTTTAGATTTTCTATTTTAAGTAATCCTTTTATGTCCGGTAAATTCTTCCTCACTTGCATAGGATAACAAAATTAAAGAATTAATGTAAATCAGGGCAAGGTGAAAACATATTCCTGTGGTTTAAATTATTCTAATTGCCGGCAATTTTTTTTTTAAACTATTTTATAAATGATTCCATCTTTTCTATCAAATCAGGAAATTCACTGAGTTTCTTTTCAATAAGTTCAATATCGAAAGTTTGCAAGCCAATATCGAGTTCGGTACAATATTGCCCGATAATCTTACACGAGTTTTGAAATGCCAGTTCAGCCATTTCGTTTTTAAATTCTTCTATTTCATAAATAATAAAATTGTCTTTAATTTTTTCCCATTTTTCCCTGAAATTATTTTTTAATTCGTTAACAAGAGTAGGCAAGATTTGCTCGTTTTCCTCCGGGATTTCATAATATTCAGTTGTAAGAGGTTCGATTGTATTTTCATTTTCGCCAGCGCTGAAACTTAAATATTTAAACAAAACCGCTTCGACTTCATGTTTGAAAATAGGCTTTTGTAAATAGCCGTCGAAAATTTGTTCTATTTTGTCGTTTTTATATCGTACCGTTGAGGCAGTAAAAGCAATTACCGGTATTTTTTTTAGATTATCATCATTTTTGATTATTTCAGTAACATCAATCCCGCTCATGCCCGGCATTCTGATGTCCATAAAAATTATGTCTGGTTTATCGTTGCTCAGTTTTGCCAATGCCTCGGCTCCACTGTAAGCTTCAATAAAAGTTGCATTTTTTGAATTAATTATATTTTTGAGTACCAATATATTATAACTAATGTCATCGACAATCATAATTTTGCAGGGATCCAAAACCATGTTATGCATTTCATTTTTCGGTTCACTGATTTCGTGCTGAGTGAAATCTACTCTTACATGATTGAAAGTAAGCGTAAAAACAGAACCTTTACCGGGTTTACTTTTTAGTGAAATTGTGCCGTTCAGTTTTTTCAGCAATCCCTTTACAATGGCGAGACCAAGTCCTGTTCCCTCGAAATCGCGGTTGCTTTGTCCGCTTTGCTGTTTGAATGAATCGAAAATTACTTCGTGTTGGTCTTCCTTAATTCCAACCCCAGTATCTTCAATATCAATACTCAATATAATTTCATTTTCAACATTTGTTTTCAGAGCGAAAGCTGAAACATGGATATATCCTTTTGATGTAAATTTAATAGCGTTGCTTATCAGGTTGAAAATTATCTGGTAAAACCGAAGTTCGTCCATATAAATGTAGTCGGGAACCGAAGAATCGGTGCTGATTTTAAAAGAAAGCCCTTTTTGTTCGACTTTTTGTTTGAATACAAGTTTTATATCGTTGATAATTTCGTTGTAATTCATGGGCTGCAATTCAATGTCCATTCTTCCCGATTCAATTTTTGAAAGATCGAGAATGTCGTTAATTAAATTCAGCAGGTTTTTTCCGCTCGATAAAATGGTACTCAAATATTCGCGATGTTGTTTATTGCCTGTATTGTCGAACAACCATTGACTAAAACCGAGAATGGCATTTAAAGGAGTCCTTATTTCGTGTGAAACATTGGCAAGAAATTCAGATTTCGATTTGGAGGCTTCTTCTGCTTTGTTTTTGGCAATTCTTAATTGTTTTTCATTTTCCCGCAGTTCGGTAACATTTCTGATGATGACCAGGGCTTCAGTTGTATTTAATTTTACCAAACGGGTTTCGTAATATTCAACCGAATTCACTACAAGGTGCTGAAAATCAAATTGAGACTTTCCTTGCAATAGACAATTTTTTATTTCGTCACTAAATTTTTTAGCCAGTTTATCATTGAAAACGGTGTAAATGGTTGAAGCTTTTTCGTTCGAAAGACGGGCAAAAAGATTTATTTTTTGTGCCGATTTTAACGACTTTATAAAACCTTCATTATCGATTTGCAGAATAACATCCGGAATAGAATTGATAATAATCCTGTTCTCGCGTTCACTGTTAATAAGTTCGGTTTGAATTCTGTTTCGCTGAAAAGCATTTGAGATAATATTCGAAATGGTTTTTAAAAGTTCTATTTCCGATTTTTTCCATTTTCTGTTCGAAGTACATTCATCAAAACCAATAAATCCAACATTTTTATAATTCATGATTAATGGCAGAACAAAAACAGATTTTATTTCCTGAGGTTCAAGAATATCATAAATGTCCTGTTCCAGTTCCGAAATGTTTTCCGAAAAAACCATGTGGTCGGTTTCCAGTCTTCTTTTCCAGGAAGGTATCACATGGTAAGGAATGTTTTGCAACTGGTCTTTTTGCGGAACAATTCCCTGGTTGCACCATTCGTATGTATTGCTGGTTGTAATTCCGTCTTCGCTGTTTTCAAAAATATAAACCCTGCTAACGTTGGTATGTTCGCCAATAATTTTAAGCGTTTCCTCTGTCTTTTTTTCAAACTCTTCAAATGAATTGTAATTCAACGAAATCCGGGATACGATTTCCTGTTGTTTAAAATTGTAGGCAATTTCATTTTCATTTCGGATTCGTTCAGAAATGTCGATCATCACCCCGCGGACGCCGATAACAAATTCCTGTTCTTTTATAGGCGAAATATGGACCAAAACAGGGAAAACTTCTCCGTTCTTTTTTAAAGCCCGGTATTCATTGGTAACAATTCCGTCTTTCTCATAAATACTTCGAATATCGTTTTTTATATTGTTCCTTAGTTCAGGCGGAAAAATATTGATGATTTTAAAATCATCGTTTAAAACTTCATTTGCTGAATAACCAAAATGCTCCAAAGCGTACTGATTAGCATAAGTAAGGTTTCCACTGGCATCGGCTTCACAAATCATTTCCGGCAGAAACTCGGTTAGTTCGCGGTATCTTTTTTCGCTTTTTTCAAGGTCTAATTGTGCATTTTTTTGCGCAGTAATATCGTGTGCAACAACAATTACTTCGTTAAAATTGCAAGTTTGTCTGGCGTGCAAAACAGTTGTAGGAGTTACCAGTGAGTGTTTTTTACTGGGGCACGATTTACACTTTTCGCTTGAAAAATGAACATTCAGGCCAATCCAGATAAGTTTGCTGAATTTATTTATTAGCTGAATTTCAAACGTTGAAATACAATTTCGCTCAATGAACTGGCGGATAAAATGGTACTTAATTTTTTTGCTGATGTCGCGGGGAATCAAATCAAAAATGTTTTTACCCATCATCGACGATTTTTTTATGCCAAGGATTTTAAACACAATTTGGTTCGCAAAAAGAACATTGCCTTTTAAATCGAGCCTGAAGATCATGTCGTTAATGCTTTCAATCAAAAAGCCGTATTCTTTTTCAGTAGTCGAAAGTTTTTTTGTTCGTTCCAAAACCAGGTTTTCAAGTTGGATATTGAGTTGTTTTAGTGCTGTATTGGAATTAAACAATTCGAGCGATTTCTCTTCCAGAATTTTTTCCGCTTCAATTCGAGCTTCTTGTTCGCGTTCCAGTTTCTTTTTCAGCAGTTCTAATTCAGATTTCATTTTTTGTCGATTATGAATTTAACCACAGAATTTTCTTCGTTTAACGGTTCAATGATAATGTCGGCATTGTTTTCAAAGTAAACTAAACTTCCTTTTATTAAACCTTCGGCAAAATATGCCATTTTTTTTGCTGAATGATAAATCAGGAGCATTTGGTTTTTGTCGTTTTTTTCAATTTTGAATAAAGGTAGTTCGGCTTCAGGGTACAGTTTAAAAACTTCAACATGAATCGTATCTTCAATCCTTTCCAGAAATTCGTAAGCATTGCGGTACGGTTTAATCAGGTGGTTGTAACTTTCCGAAAAAACGGTAAAGGTATATTTTCCGAATTCACACAAAAGTTCCTTTTCGCTAACTCCGGTTTTTTGGCAGACTTTATTTGCCAGTTGAAAAAGTTCACTGTGGTGATACGTTCCTACAGAAGTATACACACCATTACTTTTTAAATCCGATTCTTCAATAATCTCATCAACCAGTTGGTAGCCGTGTTTGCTTTCAAGTAATTCCAAAAAAACTCTAAAAACGATACCTTTCATATCTTTTAGATTAGTATTAGCTGTAATATATTAAACAACAAAATTGTAGATTAATATAATTTTTAATTATAAATTAGTATAAAAATAAATGAATGAAATATACACAAAATATAGGTATTCCGGTTACAATCTGCAAAGTCGTGTATTTTTGCTTTCATTACCCGGGAAATGAATAAAATAATTATATTTAGTTTTGGGATTTGATTTAATTATCTATTTTGCATTTAGATTCTAACATTGGAACGCTTGAATTTTAACAGAGATAAAAACCTATCATTAATCAAAAAATACAATTACCATGAAAATTGCTGTCGTCGGTACAGGATATGTCGGTTTGGTATCGGGAACCTGTTTTGCTGAAACCGGTGTTGATGTTGCATGCGTTGATATTAATCAACAAAAAATCAACATGTTGAATAACGGACATATCCCAATTTATGAGCCTGGCCTGGAAGACATTTATAAAAAGAATGTTGAAAAAGGCCGTTTAACTTTTACTACCAATTTAGAGGAAAGCATCAAAGATGCTGATGCTGTTTTTATTGCAGTGGGAACCCCGCCCGATGAAGACGGGAGCGCCGATTTGAAATATGTTTTGGGTGTTGCCCGCGAAATTGGTCGTTTCATGGATCACTACCTGGTAATTGTTACTAAAAGTACAGTTCCGGTTGGAACATCGGTAAAAGTAAAAAACGCAGTTTTGGATGAATTAAAGAAAAGAGACGCAGATATTCCGTTTGATGTAGCATCTAATCCTGAATTCTTAAAAGAAGGAAGTGCAGTCGACGATTTTTTGAAACCCGACAGGATTGTTATCGGAACAGAATCGGAAAAGGCACAGAAGGTTATGAAACGTTTGTATAAACCATTTTTGCTGAACGGACATCCAATTCTTTTTATGGACATAACTTCTTCCGAAATGACCAAATATGCCGCAAATTCAATGCTGGCCACAAAAATTAGTTTTATTAACGATATTGCCAATTTGTGCGAAATTGTTGGCGCCGATGTTGATGCAGTGCGCCGCGGCATTGGTTCCGACGTTAGAATTGGCACCAAATTTATTTACCCGGGAACCGGTTATGGTGGTTCATGCTTCCCTAAAGATGTGCAGGCTTTAATTCGCACAGCCGACGAAAACGGCTATTCACTTGAAATATTAAAAGCGGTTGAATCGGTAAACTACCGTCAAAAAACTGTATTGTTCGCTAAAATAATGAGACATTTTAACGGCGATTTAAAAGGAAAGAAATTTGCCATGTGGGGGCTGGCTTTTAAACCCAAAACCGACGATATGCGCGAAGCACCTTCGCTGGTAATTATCGATAAATTACTCGAAGCCGGGGCTCAGGTAGTTGCGTACGACCCGGTTGCCATGGAAGAAGGTGAAAGAATTTTAGGCAATAAAGTTGAATTTGCAAAAGACGAATACGATGCATGTGTCGATGCCGATGCACTTGTGCTGGTAACAGAATGGCCTGAATTCAGGTTGCCTAACTTCAGGGTATTGCAAAAACTTTTGAAAAACAAATTGATTTTCGACGGAAGAAATATTTATGATCCTGAAGAATTGGCCGAGTTATCGTTTATTTATTATCCAATTGGTAGAAAACCCGTAAATGTTTAATTTATGAAACGAATTTTAGTTACCGGCGGTGCCGGTTTTGTTGGTTCGCATTTGTGTGAATTGCTTTTAAATCAGGGAAATGAAGTAGTTTGCCTTGATAATTATTTTACCGGTAAAAAAGAGAAAATTGTTCATTTGCTCGACAATAAATATTTTGAACTGGTTCGTCACGATGTAACCATGCCTTATTATATTGAAGTAGATGAAATTTATAATTTGGCATGTCCGGCATCTCCGGTTCATTATCAGTACAACCCCATAAAAACAATAAAAACATCGGTAATGGGAGCCATCAATATGTTGGGTTTGGCCAAACGTATCAAGGCAAAAATTTTGCAGGCATCAACCAGCGAAGTTTATGGCGACCCGGAATTGCACCCACAACCCGAAAGTTACTGGGGACATGTAAACCCGATTGGAATCCGCTCGTGCTACGACGAAGGGAAACGTTGTGCTGAATCACTTTTTGTAAATTACCATCAGCAGAACAATGTAAGAATTAAAATTATCCGGATTTTTAATACTTACGGGCCCAAAATGGAACCAGACGACGGAAGGGTAGTATCCAATTTTATTGTTCAGGCCTTAACAGGAAAAGACATTACTATTTTTGGCGAAGGTACACAAACCCGGAGCTTTCAGTATGTAAGTGATTTAATTGAAGGGATGACCCGAATGATGGCTACCGAAGATTCTTTTGTTGGCCCTATTAACATTGGTAACCCAGGCGAGTTTACCATGCTTGAACTTGCACAGGAAATTATCGATATTACAGGTTCAAAATCGAAAATAGTATACATGCCTTTGCCAAAAGACGATCCTACCCAGCGCCAACCCGATATTTCACTGGCCAAAGAAAAATTAAACGGCTGGGAACCTAAAATTCCGCTGCGCGTAGGGTTGGAAAAAACAATTCATTATTTCGACGGCCTTCTGAAGGAAAAGTAGTTTTGATTTATTTATGTTTGAATTTTACGGATGATTTCAAAGTTTGATAAAATAACACCTACTGTTTTAATTGTTGATGACAACCCGAATAATGTAAAAATTATTGCCTTAACGTTACGTCCGCTAAATTACAAACTGGTGATTGCGACCAACGGGAAAAGCGCCATTGAAATGGTGGAAAAAACAAAACCCGATTTAATTCTTCTCGACGTAATGATGCCAGGAATGGATGGTTATGAAACCTGTAAAATCTTGAAATCGAAAGAGGAGAATTCAAATCTTCCCATAATTTTCCTTACCGCTTTAAACGATAAAGAAAATACGGTAAAAGGATTTGAAGCGGGTGGGGTAGATTATGTAACAAAACCGTTTAACAAAGATGAATTAATAAGCAGGGTAAAAACGCATCTGGAACTGAAACTTACGCAGGATGAACTGAACAGTACAATGCAACACCTTGCCGATTTAAATTCTTTAAAAGATAAAATGTTCTCGGTAATCGGTCACGATTTACGCTCTCCGCTCAGCAGCGTAAAAATGACACTCGAATTCCTGTCGCAAACTACCGAAATTTCAAATCCTGAAGACGTAAAATCTACACTCGATTTGCTGGTAAAAACCACTGATGAAGTATTTACTTTGCTCGAGAATTTACTGGGCTGGGCAAGGTCTCAAAGCGGCACACTCATTTTAGTAAACGAAACGGTTGATTTACACGACCTCGTTCAAAGTATTTATTTGCTTCAGAGGGGAAATCTGAACATGAAAAACATTGACTTTTCTTCTGGAATTGAACGCGGAACATACATTTCGGCAGATATGGTTACCATGAAAATAGTTTTTCGGAATATTTTGTCGAATGCGGTTAAATTTACGCCAAAGGGTGGGAAAATTAGTATAAGTGCTGTACAAGCGGAAGACAAAATAACTGTTGAGATTAAAGACAGTGGAGTAGGAATTCCACCTGAAAATCTGCCGAAATTGTTTGATCAAACTCAGCACCTTACAACTTATGGTACCAACAGGGAGTCGGGCAGCGGGTTAGGACTGGTTTTGTGTCACGATTTTGTAAAACGCAACAACGGCGATATTTGGGTGAAAAGTGAGCCGGGAAAAGGGACTTCGTTTTTTCTGTTATTACAATCAGCTGTTGAGTAGTAAAAGACGCAGGGTACGTAAAAAATTTCCCTTAAAGTTAAAATGACTTTAAGGGAAATTTTTTTTAGTCTATATCAGGTAATATCTTTCTACGAAGTTTTTACAACTTTGAAGGTTTTTTGCTGGCCGTTAAAATCTGAATATTTAACAATGTACATACCGTTTTTCATATTGTATTCAGCAATACTAATGTTTAATTCCTGCGAAGGAAGATTGTTTGAATAGTTTTTTGCCATCACTTTCTTTCCGCTAATATCGTAAACTTCAATATTAAAATTTGAGGTTAAATCAGTTGGAATTGAAAACCGCAAATTGTCTCTTATCGGGTTTTGAATAAGTTTTATCTCCTGAGGTGTATCATTTTCAATTTTTAATGAAGATGAACTTATATTGGTATTTAAACTTGCACTTTTTTCGCTTACTGAATCTGAAACCTTGTATCCGTAAAGAATTATTTCATTTACAGCAGCGTATGGACTATCATACATACTTATTCTTATGTAGCGCGTTTTTACATTGGTTGTATGTTCCTTCCATGTTTTATATTTGTCGCAAGGTTCGGTAAACAAAGGCTGCCAGTTGCCTGGTTCGCCCACTGAAATTACCAGGTTATCGGTACTGTTCATATCGTGTAGCGCAATGGTTGTAATTGTGTAAACATCTTTTAAATCGATATAAACATGGTAAGGGCCGTAATTCATATTCCAGTAAGGTTTCCACGACAGGCTCACAGGGTGTAACTCATTTTCAGGGGTAAAATCCTGTTCGTCGACAAGATAATTCGGGGAATAAATGCTTCCTCCGGGGGCAAATGCTTCTTCAACTATCATTTCTGAAGACAATACAATCTGTTCTGAAGGCATTACCAGTTCGTCTGAATCTTCTTCAACTTCAAAATATTCTTCCCCTCCTGGCGCTCCCATGTTTTTATAAAACTCAGGTGTCCCTTCGGCAAGTGCGTAATTATTTCCTTCGGGAGAAACAAAAGCAATTGTATCGAGTTCTTTTTTTGAGTTGTTCGCAAAAACAAGGTTGTTGTCGGTGCCCGAATTGTTTGAAAAGAAATAGATATTTGTATTGTACGAATTATTATTAACAACAATGTTGTTTATTTCATTCATGTTATTAATTATTTCCTCGTAGGTATTATTAACAAAATAATTTCCCGAAACAACGATTGGAAGTTTTTCGTTGCTTATTTTTCTATTGTCGATAAACATACCTTTACAAGAGCAGATATAATTGTTTGAGAAAATGTTATTTCCCATTCCCATGGTAATTATTCCTGCTTTTGGGGCGCCAATCAGAATGTTGTTGTAAATATTGGCAACCGAGTTGTCTCCTATTTGAAGAATATTGTTTTGGTAAAGTTCATCGTCTTGGCCTGCATTTAATAAGGTGTTGTTATAAATTTCAACATCATCAACCATGTTGGCAATTTGAATTGATTCGCGACCTGTGTTCCTTACAACGTTATTGTAAATTTTTACGTGTTTGAATTCCATGCCTGGCGTTGTAGTTTCACCTAAATACATGCCTTCGGTAACATTTTCGATAAAACAATCGTGGATAATAAGATTTGAAAAAACAGGAACAGGAGAAGGAGGGTTACCATCGTAATTCTTTTTAGCCATAATTCCGTAAAAACCTTCATGACTTATTTTAATAAATTCTGCCTCGCAATCTGAACTCAGTTCAGAGAAGGCCAGTCCGCAAGTATTGGCTGAAAGTGTAAAACCGTATTTAAACCCAGGGTGGCCTGTGCCTGTGATTTTTATGTATTTACAATTTTCAAATGTAATACCTCCCCATGCAGTTGGCGAGTCGATTTGAACCTGGCCGCCTGTATTAATTACTACAATCGGTTTTTTTTCTGCTCCGCTTAAATTCTGGAATCTCAGCGCTTTGGTACGGGTCGACGAAATGTAAATAGTATCGCCACCGCCGGGCAATTCATCCCAGGTTTCGGTGTTAACAAAATAGGGTGAATTCTCGTCGAGGTAGTAAGTTTTGTTTGATGCAGATTCAGCTGAACAAACATTTATAAATAAAACGAATGAAAAAATGGTAAGTAGGGATACCTTGAAATTAGCTAATGGAGTTTTCATTTTTTCTGGTATTAAAGAATTACTAGTTATTAAAAAATAGGTACTGTAAGATAAGCATTAATAGCAAAAGAAAGCAATTTGCAAGGGGTGTGAAAAGCTGATTTTTAGGGTAAAAAATGCTTATACTTTTCCTGAAAGTAATAACCGATAAATAACCAGAAAAACAGAATTAAGATTTAGTTTTATCAACTGGCCCGTTTTGCCCTTTCCCAGTTAACAGATTGATTTCCTTTTAAATATCTTCGGAATCCAAGAAAAACAGACAGGTTCATTATAAAGAAATAGTAAGGTACAAACAGTATTTTTACCTTTATTTTGTGGTTTTCGAGGAACCAGCCGGTTAGCGACATAACGTAAAAAAGTACCTGTGCCAGGAACAAAAGTGTGTAAATATTGCTGATCTCCCAACCTGCATTTACGGCTAAAATAAGGTTGATGGGAATAATAAGTAACAATAAAAGGGGTGTTAAGGTCCACCGCAAAACACGATGGGAAATATATTGAAATGAAAGTGTGCCGTATTTAAAAATATTCAGCAACGAACGAAGCCGGACAACAGATTGAATACCTCCGGCTGAAATTCTGATTTTTCGTTTGAGCTCTTCTTTTACATTGGCCGAAGCAGTTTCAATGGCGTAGGCATTTGGGTTGTATTGAATGGTGTAACCTGCCATTGCCACCCGAAGCGAGATAATAAAGTCATCGAGAAGTGTGTCTTTCTCAACTTCCTGCCATAGTTCGGTCCGTATTGCAAACAACTCGCCGGCAGCACCGACAACCGAATACAATTCGGCATCCCATTTTTTTAATGTCGATTCATATTTCCAGTACAAACCTTCGCCTGCACCGGCAGCCGCATCGGCATCTTTCCCATAAATGCGTTTTTCACCCGAAACGCAGCCCACTTTAGGATTTCGGAAAAGGTTTACAATTTCGCGGATTGAATCTTTTCCGAGGTTTGTATTTCCATCAGAAAAAATAACTATCGGTGTTTTTACAAACTGCATTCCCCGGTTCATCGCCCCGATTTTGCCTCCCCGCGCATCTTCATGATAAACTTCTACTTCTTTATATTTTCTGAGTAAATCAGGGGTCCCGTCGTTGGAGCCGTCGGTAACCCAAACATGTTTTACCTTTTCCTTCGGATAATTTAAGCTGAGTGAGTTTTTCACTTTTCCATCGACATAATCTTTTTCGTTGTAAGCTGCAACAAAAAGTGTTACCTCCGGTTCGTAATTTTCATTTTTGGAATAGGGTTTTGCAAGACCAGCCAAACGCCTGATTTTTATGATAATATATAGTAAAATCCCATACCCGAGGTAGGAATAAAAAATAACAAACAATGCCAGCCAAAAAATAATCTCCAATGTTTTCATATCGATCTACTCTTTGTATTTGGAAAAATAAATATTTACTCGTTTTAATTCTCTTTTGGCATGCGATTTAAAAGCATCCCAAACGCCGGTGCTGCGAAGCGAACGATAATGGGTCCACACCACCGAATTATTATTGGAAATGTATTTTACTTTTCCTCTTTTGGCCAGTTCAAAAGCCATGCGCCCGTCTTCGCCGCGAATGTTTTCTTTAACAAAACCTATTTCCAGGGCGTCTTTCCGAAGAAACCCAAAATTCATCCCTACTACCGAAAGATGAGGTCGGCTCATCCGTTTAAAATAATGATTGAAGTTTCTGAATAGTTCGTAAATGGCCAACGAAAACCTTGATTTATTTTCAGGCGGAATAAAAGCATAACTTCCGAAGGTTGCGATTGCCTTTTCTTCGACCATTAATTTTACCATGCTGTCGACCCATCCCGACAAATAAATGGTGTCGGAATCGCCGGTTAAAATAATTTTTCCTTTCGAAGCATTCAAAGCAGCCTGCCGTGCCGTGCCATAACCGTGTATTTTTTCAAGTACCGGAGTAAGGCCGCACTTGCTTATAATTTCGGAGGTTTTATCTTCTGAATCGTTGTCAACAACAATAACTTCAACCGGGTATTTCGATTTTATTTCACTTAATGAGGATAATGTACGCAGGATGTTTTTTTCCTCGTTTCGGGCAATAATATTAACAGAAACAAGCGGTTCTTCTGAATTAAGTTTTTTATAATTTTCGCGAATTGCAGAAAATGTTTCTTCCGAAATATCGTCGAAACCGGTGTAGCCGATGTTGTGTTTTTTCGCTTCACCGGGAATTTTAAACAGGAACATTCTTTTCATAAGTTTTATTTTTGCCTTGTTATTTCTTATTTTAATAGTGCTTTAACTACACCTTTACTTGTTTTTTTTAAATTGCTCAATAATAGAACTGAATTCCAGAGTGCGGTTGTCCCACGAATTTAAGCGGGCAAATTCCGTTCTTTTTGTTATTAAATCAGCACTGTCCGACTTGGTTTCGTTTGCCAGCGCTTCTGCAAACGTTTCGTTTGAGTTTACAACGCTAACCATTCCTTCGAAATCTTTTAAGTTGGCAAAAGCTGTCATAACAACAGGAACGCCAACCGCGAGATATTCATTTATTTTCAAAGGATAAATGTTTTTGTTGTAATCGGTAATGGTGTAGGGAATAATTCCGACATCGTAGGTTGCCAGTAAAGTTGGTACTTCGTTGGGGTTTACCGGCTGAAAAAATTTCACGTTGTTATATTTGCCCAACCTTTGTTTTATTTCAGTAGAACCTAAAAATCCGCCTGTAAAATGAAATTCGAAGTTTGTAAGTTTTTTTACGGCGTATTCAACAATATCAATATTGAAACGGTGGTCGAGACTGCCAATGTACCCCACTATTTTGTTTGGCCGCTGGTAAGGCGCCGGTTTTAATTTTGCCCTAAAAATCTCATAATCGACGCCGTTTTTTACAACAAAACTGTTTTTAGTAAATTTTAGTTTTTCTTCTTTTAAATAATCGGAAGTTGTAATTACAGCGTCAACCGATTTGCAAAATTCTGTATCAACCTGAATAATCCGGTCTCCGTATCTTGGAATATCGTACCCGTCGTAACAATAATAAATATCGGTACACTGGTTTAATTTTCCTTTTAATGGTAATCCGTAAAATGGATTGTATGCATTAACAACAACAGGATTCTGAAATTTCAGTTTTTTTAAAAATCTTTTTAAATAGCACCTGTACAAAAAGGCGTTAAAATTCTGAAGTTTTTGGAACAGCGCTTTGTTTTTAATAAAGTAAACGGGCAAAATGGGAGGCATTACAAGATTGTGAACTGTTGAGCCAACATCGCTTTTTAGAGTGATGAGCCTTTTGTTAAAGCCAAGCATTCTTTTTACAGGCGCCTGTTTTTTGCCCATCATCGCCAGAACCATGTCTTTAATTGTAAAAGGATATTCAACAAAAAGAACACGGTTTTGGTGTGCCAGCCTCGACATGAGCTGAACCGTCGATTTTGTGTATTCCCCATACCATGTTGTATTCGAAACGCAAACAATATCCTTTCCTTTTAGCATAACTTACGGGTTTAATTTTTGCAATTAAGTTAACTGATTTTTTACTTCTTCAACCGATTTTTGGTTAATGAATAATTCCCACCATACCGAAATAACAAGAAAATTAAAAAAACGTGATGCGATTACCTGTTTGCGCCAAAACCAGTAACCGTTGTTTTGTGCTTCTTTGTCGTAGTTTTCAAAAAAATGAAAAAGCTCTTTTTCTGAAAATAATTCTTTTGCCGCAGTGTTTGATAAAATAAAATCCTTTAGTTTTTTGCGTTGTGCCGCATCTTTGAAAAAGATGGGAAGTGGAGCAAAACCACCCTGTTTTTTGCGTTCTGTAATTTCAGCAGGTAGTTTTGGTTTTAAGTAATTTTTGTGCAGGAATTTTGAGGTACCTCTACCTTTTGCAAGGTCTTGAACACTGCCTTTGCATTTGTAGTTCCAGGGCATTGTTTTCAGAAAGTTGTAAACATCGGTGCTCATGTACGGAAAGCTGAGGTTATTTTCGAACATCGTTGCCATTTTCGATGCTTTAAACAAAATTACCTGGTTAATTACATGCTCAATATTATCGGCAAAGTTGTGTGTTCTGTATAAATCGGCAAAACTACCTGTGGTATCAGGTATTGAAAACACATCGGCATCAGATTGACTAATTTCTTTATGTTTCAACAACTTTTTCATTTCGGCATCCTGAAACCCAAATTTATTACAATGTATTGGGTTCAGTATTTTATTGTTATGGAATTGAGTCCGAAACAAGGCATTGTCTTTATCGAAAACATCGAGTTTTGCTGCCTGTGCAAATAACTTTTGAAAACCTCGAAATCCATATTTTCGCGACATAAAATGTAAGGCCAGCTCTTTTCCTGAATCGCCAAAGTGTTGGTCGTTCCCGTCTCCACCAAGAATAATATCGGGTTTCTCTTCACCGATTAATTTCATTGCCGAATAATTGACCATAAGTCCGCCTTCCTGAAAAGGATCGCCCAGAAACTCAACTATTTCAGGTAAATCTATAATTTCGGAGCCGTCTATTTCATATTCGTGGTGAGTGGTCCCGTATTTTTCGGAAAGGATTTTAGCCAACGGCAGTTCTGTCCAAGGGTTATTTTTAAAGCCAATAGTAAAAGATCGGGCATCGCCGTTATAAACTTCTCTTAATGCTGATATATTCCCGGCAGAATCGTAACCGCCACTTAATAACAGCCCTACTTTTTCTTTTCCTTTAACCCTGTTTCGAATCGCTTTTTTATGCAGTTCTTCGTATTGTGAAGTAGCCTCCTTCTCTGAAATATTTGCAGTGGTTGAACAATAATCTTCCCATGTAAATAATTTCTCTACAGTTTGTTCTCCCTCTTTTATCCAAAGAGTACTGCCTGCCTGAAGTTTATTAACCCCTTTTAATGAACACATTGGCGTTGGCACATAACCCCGGCTTACAAAAATTGAAAGAGACAAAACATCGGGTTCAGGAGTGAAATTTTTCAGCAACAGGAAATTTTTTAACGATGAGGAAAAAAATTCCTTGTTATAAAACACCTGTGGGCCGGCACCGTGCCGGTCGCGGTAAATAATTATTTCGTTGTTGGAATAAATAGCAAAAGTGAATTCACCGTCGAGTAATTTGAAACTACCGGTACCATTTTCAATAAAAGCAGTTAAAATTGCACGTACTTTATCTTTTTTGTTTCCTTCTATGTTGTAAATATCGCCTGCAAAATAAATGGTGTATCCGTTTTTCTCAACAACAGTTATGTCGTCGCTAAAAACAACATTGTTGTCGTTTTTCTCAGTAACCGGGGTTTTTAATAAATCTACGGTTCTAACCGAAGTATTTAATGTTCCTGATATATTTTTCATTTCGGGCCTGAGTTTGTTCCGTGTTCGGTGTGAATAAATTTTTTGTTTGCCCCTTTAATTGTTAGCAACGAAAAAAACATTAACACAAAACCTTTGGGTAAACTTAATACTGCTTTTAATGTTTTTGCATTGTAGAATTTTCGTGGGACAGATAACAGGAACGAAACAAAAACAATAATAAATACTGTAATCCAGTTTGTTGTGGTTGTAAACAGGAACGGGTCTAACGAAATATTGAATAAGGCCAGAATTACCCTTACCAAAGTGAAAAGCGTAACAAACCCAAGCAGCAAAATACGCGGAGGTTGCATCATTTGGAACATTTTATCGAAAAACACAAGGTTGCCTTTTGTGAGTAATGCTTTGGTTGCCGGGAAAAAATAGCGTCTTAAATAAACAATTTGTGCCGATAGCCACCTGCGGCGCTGGTTCGAAAAGTTGCCTGAATCCTGTACTTTTTCATCAAGAATATACGCATCGGGCAAATATTCAACCATTACTTTTTGGCTCGAAAGTTTTAATTCAAGTTCTTTGTCGAAGCCACCAACAGCATAAACATTTTTCATAGTTTCTTTGAAAAAAGTATAATCGAAAGCCATTCCCGAGCCAATTAAAGCACACGACATGTTAAGTACCCGGTGTCCTTTTCTGAAAAAGTGGTTGTTAATTTCTTCGCTTATTGCATCGAGTACGGCAAAGTTGGTATTTGTGTTTTTCGCAACCCGGTGGCCTTGCACGGCTTTGTAACCCCGGTTAAATGCCACGTTCATTTTTGATAAAAAGTCAGCTTCCATAAGGTTGTCGGCATCTAAAACCAGCGCAACGTCAAAATTGTCGCCAAGTTCATCCATGGCTTTGTTCAGTGCTTTTGCCTTGGTACTTTTTTCAAATGAAACTTCGATTAACCGAATGGGAAGTTTTTTTAATTCTTCCAGGGTTGATGGTTTAAATGAATCGGCAATAATTACTACATCAAATTTAACGGCAGGGTAATTTTGTTTCGTTGCATCGTTGGCAACTTCAACGATTACTGAATCTTCTTTGTACCCTGGAATGAGAACGGCAAATTTGTGCGTTTTTCCCGATATTTCTTTTTTATGTTTAATGGGAAAAATTCCGGCAAAAGCATAAATAAAGAAATACACAGCGGCAATTCCCATGTAAAGAAACAGGACGACTTCGATTATTTTAATAATTGCTGAAATAATTTCCATTGTTTTGTGTGATTTTGTTAATACCTACTTTTTACTTTTTGCCTTTTTGTATTTGTCTCTCAACTTCAAGGCGAAATTTCTCAGCCACGGAAAATATTTCCCGCTTTTGATGTTGTAAGCCAACGATTGCGAATCATAAATCATTACGAAGTTTTCGGTACATAAAACGGGTTTTTTTGTAATCCGGTTAATTTCGATGGCTTGTGATAATGAACTTTCAACAAAAAACACATAAGGTTTCGAGATAAAGGTTTGCGCTTTGTGTTTTGCGTGGTTGTTTGCTTTTTGCCTGGCCTCTTTGTTGGGCAAATCCATCATTACCAAATCGTTGTATTTCACGTTATTTTTTTCCAGCCATGTTTCTGTTTCCTTTCGGTATTTTTCTAACCTTGAAGTAACAATGGTGCCAATTTTTGCTCCGGGAATGAACAACGGTTGTGCGTTTAAAACAAAATCGATGTATTTGGGCCCGTCGTCGTTTTGTTCATCAGTAGGGTCGACGCAAAGAACTCCGTCAATGTCGAAACACGTTTTTTCTAACACTGTATGATTAAAAATATTCCACTGGAAGTAACGCGGTAACGGAACAGCCTCGAAATAATAGTCGACCTGTTTTTCTTTGCCCGGAACAAGGTAGATTACACAATATTTAATATCGAATTTTCCCTCCATTCCTTTTAACATTTCCCTGCTTTTGTTAAGCGCTGAACCGGAATTAATACTGTCGTCAACTACTAATATTTTTTTGAAATCTGAATTGTCGAAAAATTGCGAACGTTCGCCTGCTTTGTAAATATGTCCGTTTAGAAATGAACCCAAATCAGTGTACGGTCTGTTTAAATACAAAGCCAGCAAATTTGCGGGCAACATTCCGCTTCTGGGGATACCGACGATTAAATCAAAATCGCGGGGTAAGATATTTAACCTGTTCAAAATTATTTGATTAAGGTCAGCTACGTTTCTGTAATACATATTTTAGAGTGTTAAGTTTAATTTCTGTTTTACTTTGTTTTGAATGATCGTATTTTGATCTGCCGGATTTTCCAGCATGCGTTTTTTCTCTTCTTCGAGTTTTGGCCCAAGATAAATATAGGCCAGGCTTGAATAAATTAACAGCCCGGTTGGTAACTGCCCGATAATCCCATTTCCGTATGACGCGACCAAAATTCCCATGTATCCGCTGGTTAACGCACATAACAAGGCATTTATTTCGGGATCTTTTATTTTGAAAAATATAAAATACATTCCTTTAAAAAGGATGTAAACCATAATCATCAGATACAGAGCCAGGCCAACCACTCCCATTTCGGCCCATATTTTAACATACCAACTATCGGTTGCTGTTTGTGCCAGAAATGTGTGTGGCGAAAAACGCAACCCCCAAAAACCTGCAGAACCAACACCTCCTCCAAATGGCCTTGATGCAAGGTATGCCTTGAATTTTTGCTGGTTCATACGGCGCAACTGGTAAGATGGGTCATCGCCCGGATTAAAGGCAGTTCGCATTCGGGCAATGGTATAGTTACTTTGCCCGATGGATGTAAATTTGAAAAATACAATAACTGATAATCCCAGAATCCCCCCCAACAAAATAACTTTAAAGTTTTTACGCAGTAGGATGTATAGTGCAAATCCCATAACCGGTACTGCCATAGCACCTCGCGTTCCTGAAATCATTAAACCGTACAACCCCAGAATTCCGGTAATCAAATAAAAGATTCTGGTTTTTTTGCTGTATTCCTTGCACAATGCCAGGATAAGAAAAACAACACCTGTGTGTCCCTGCGATGCTCCAAATTGTCCGGCATCGGAATAAAAGGAAAATACACGGAGTTTTCCAAACAACAGGTGGGTGTTCGCATTTTCATTCAGCCATATTTGTTCAAACGGGTCGAGCCCGACAAATTTTTGCCCGATTCCTTTCAGTGTGCCAATAAGGGATATAACAGCCCAAATATTCAAAAACAGGTAAACATCTTTTCTTTTGTCGAAAAAAATAAATATTAGCGGGATTATAAGCAACATATAAAAAGCAACGGCACGCATTGCATAAAACCAGGCAGCCATACTTACGGCTTCGGGGTTAACCAGTTCGAAAAGTGTATAACCATACCAGATTAACGACAGGAGAACTAACTCGTTTTTTGCTTTCTTCCATGGGATTTCTTTAAAAAAATTTGAAAAAAACAACGACAGGTAGGTTAAAATCAGCAATGCATCGATACTTAATCCCAATGGAACTCCCTGTAAATAACGCATTGCCCCAACTACTACAAAGTTTGCAATATATATAGTTATTATTGCGGTCCGGGGATCGAGAAAAACAAGTGCTGCAAAAGATAAAAGAAAGGGAAGGATAACAAACAAAATTCCGGTAACCATTCCCGATTTTGCAACCATGTAGGCAATAAGAAACAATACCACCAACAAGGCAACAAGAACCAAAGGACTTTTTAATAAGTCGCTTCCTGACCGTTTTGTGAAATTGTTATCCATTTAAAACGAATTAATTATCTCTTCACCGATTTAGACAAGTAATGCTTTGGTTAAAAATTTTATTGATTTATCTCTTTCTTTTTCCAGTATTTGATTGACAACAACATAATCGATTGGTGTGTTTGCAATATCTAGTGCATGTTCGTTAATTTCAAGGATAAGCCTTTCTTCCAGACCGAAAGTTTTCAATAACGAAGTAAAACGTGTAATTCCACGGGTTGCATTACCGATTGAAATAAATGGTTTGTTGAAAATGATGGAAAATACTGTTCCGTGAAATGAATCGGTAATTACAAAGTCGGCATCCATAAATCCTCTTATCCACTGGGTTACAGGCGGAAAAATACATTCATTCAGATGTTTTTTCCCCAAATCGCGGAACGACCCGGCAGTGGAAGAAAAAGCAGTCATTCCAAACTGCTCAGATACTTTGCTGATAAATTCATTTTTATAGGGAGTAATGTCCAATACATAATTGAACAGTTTCCCGTTAAAAGGTTTTATCCCTTCTTTTTCAATCAATTGAACGTATTTTTCTTTTGGAAGTAACAGGGTTGGATCGAGAACCTGTTCAGCCTGAACGTTTAAATATTTTTCGCAAAGGTCGATTCCTGAATCTTCGCGTACCGAAACTGCATTGAAAAGGCTGGAAAGTTCGCGGCAGGCTGCTGTTTGTTCATCTGAATATTCCCAGTTGTCGACACCAAACGAGGCAGCGTAGGCAATTCGTTTAACTGTGCTGTTATTATTTAGAAATCCAAGAAAATGGTTTTCAAGTACCGGCGAATATTTAGGGCGCCAAACCTGGTCGCTCCCAACAATAAAAGCTTCGAAGTTGTATTTTTCAAGATTAGCAAAACCGGCTTCCGATTTTAACAGATGCGTTGTGGCAATATAATCAGAAATAAATTTATCAGTATGCTGGCGTATTATTTTTTCTTCGGCTTTGGTTGGCCACGGCCTTACAATTACCTTTTTCCCGAGAATTCTCAAAATTGAACGTCTTACAACCAAAAGTACCTTTAATTTTAACGAAGTAAGAACAGTGTTACGGTTTATTGTTACGGCTTCGTGCCCCAGTTCTTTTAAAGCTTGCTGCATAGCGTAAGTCTGTAATATTCCCCCGTAGTTCCAATTAAATGGCAGTGTTACAATTCCAATTTTCATTTCAGTAAATTTTATGAAAGTACTGTTGTTATTTCTTTTGCCGTTTTTCTGGGCGATGCAGCAATGGCTATTTTCTCTGGCACATAACCACAGGAGATAACAAGTAAAACTACCTCATTGTCAGGAATATTTAAAAGCGCCCTGACTTTCATGTCATTTTCGTCGGAAACGCTCCAGTTGAGCGAGCAGGCGCCAATCTTGTAAAAATGTAAAGCATTTAAAAGTGTCATGCTAAACATCCCGCCGTTTAAATGGTTTTCGTTTCTTTCGTGAATATCTTTTGTTGTTGAAATAAGAGAAGTAATTACAAGCAGCGTATCGGCCAGATAACCGAAACCCCGGTTTCCGTTTTGCAGTTCGAGGATACCTTTTTTCTTTTCTTCCGATTTAACAATATACACGCGGGTTGGCTGCCGGTTGCAAAACGAAGGCGATTTTTGCGCCAACTCAATGCACGAATTAAGTATTTCAAGAGGAACAGGTTCTTTTGTGTAATTTCGAATACTGTAACGCGACATACAAAACTTGTCGAAGGAAGAATTAATATCTTTGAAATATTCCTCACTGCTTGTATAAATTTGTTTAACCCCGGTTACCGAAGGGAAAGTATTTTCAATGTAATCGAGAAGTCCGGCTACTTCTTTTGTCAGTTCAAAGTTAATTTCAGCATGAAATGCTTTGTATTCTTTTAGTACCGAAACCGATTGGGTGAATTCAAGAATATCTTCAGGAAATCCAAGCGAATGGTACTGTTTAATGGTATTTCCCAAATCCATGATAACCGCTTTTCCAAAACCCGGGCGAGGCTCGGGCATGGTTAACCCTTTTTCAACAATATGGTACGATAAGGTTAGGTTGCGCCTAAGTTTTTCAACTTTTGAAACGGTGTCGACTTTATCCCTGGTTCTTCTTTTCAGGTCGGGCAAACATGCTTTCTTTGCAGTTCTTAAATAATAATAAAACAGCAACCATTGGGGGGCAAGTTTACGTAATTTACTTTTTATATTACTCATGGTAAGGGTTTTGTTTTGTCGATTTAATTTTGGTTTTTATTTTTCTCGTAACTTTCATCAATGGTTTTAACAACAATTCCCTTTCATAATTATTCATGGCCAATTTCCAGAAAAGCGGGATGTAAACGGCTGAAAAAATTATAATTCCTGAAGCTAATCTTACAATTGTATTTAGTTGAACAAAGTGCAAAATTATAAAGCTGGTAATTCCGATAAGCGTTGGAATAACCGACATTTTTCCAATTTCCCTCCAGAATACAGGGATATTTATGTGTTGTTTTTTGTAATAATAAATATTCATAACAACAACATGGCCAATAACCAACGCCGAGCCAATGGCTGCAGCACAACCAATTCCGCCGTATTTTTTTACCACCAGAAGTTGCATAACCAAACTTAATACAGCAATAGCAATGTAAAGCAAAGCCCTGAACTTTATCTGGTTTCGGGCCTGTAATATAGTAATTCCCAGGTTTTGGATGAGCGGAATGGTTAGTGGAATAAAAAAGAGCAATGCAATTAAGTAAGTATCGCTGTAATCATTTCCTGCCCAAAGGATAATAAATTGCTGCCCGAATAAAATGAAACCGGTTAGAATAAATGCCATTACAATATATTGAATCCTCCCGGTGCGGATAAATAGTTTTGATATTTCAATTTCCGATTTTTCCTGGGTGGCCATTGCCGTGACTTTGGGTAAAAATACTCCCGAAATAGCTGTTGAAAAGCCCATGTACATTTGTTCGAGCTGAATGCCGACTGCAAAAATTGCAACGGCTGTAGTGCCTACAAACGCACCTAAAACCAGCTGTCCTGAACTCCAATATAAACGATCGATGATAGCCCCAATAAAAATGTAAAATGAATAGCCGGCAAGTTCACGGAAAAACTTCCAGTCGAAACTTCCAAACCTTATTTTTATTTTTAATCTGAACTTGCTGTACCAAAAGTTTAGCAGCAAACTGGAAATATTAAAAATAGTGATAAGAACGACCATCCCAATTGCCCTGTACCCTAATTTTAACAAGACAATCATAATGGAAGTATTCAAAATTATTCGTCCGATTTGAATCAACTTTTGAAATACAAATCTTTCGTATGCTGTAACAATCGAACCAAAAATGCTTAACGGAAAGGTTACTCCAAGATTGAAAATCATGAGCAACATTAAAATGTGGGTTTTCTGCAGTTCATCAGGGGTTAATGAATTACCGTAAATAAGGTCGAGGTTAAAATACAGAATTAAGCCCAGTAAAAATGCCACAAGCCCAATAACAGAATACAAAACAATAAACATCCCGAACATGGTTTCCTGTTCTTTTGTTTTACCTTCGGCCCTGAATTTCGCAGTATACCGAATTATCGTATTCCCGAAACCTAAATCGAGAATTGTAAGGTAAGCAACTACAGAGGCGACCAACGAATACAAACCATATTCGCTCTGTCCCATCATTCTTAACATGTAAGGGGTATAAAGCAAACCCACAAGGTTGCTCAGTCCCATTACCACATAAGAAAGTATTGCTCCTGCCTTTAGCTGATTTATTTTCATTAAATGTAATCTCGTTCAGTTAATCAATGTCCTTTTTTTAATCGCCGGGTGGGTTTGTTTATAATTTTACCCTTGTTGTTTTTTTCCTGAAAACTTGTTTTTCGAAAAGAATTGCAAACGGACTATATTTTTAACAACCCTTCTGAATTTTGACCTTTTTTTGGGTAAATCCCCAAGGACGGTTTCCATTTCAAGCATTTCTACACCATTTAGCAGAACCTGAATTTTATCTTTATCAGTTACATCAAAAATTTCATTTAGTGCATAGTTGTCGGCATTAATCCAGGGACGGTTGGCACGAGTAACCAAGAATGAGCCTTCAACATTTTTGAAGAGGTTGATTGGGTAGGTATTGTTTATAATTCCGGGAATTTCAATCAGAATAAAATTGAAATTTTCAAGGTTAATATTTTCAGATGAAGGAATAAAATCAGAAATATTTTCAAATTTATAAAAAGCTTCGTTAACTGCATATTTTAAAATGGTTGTTCCGGGAACAGGAGGAATGTCTTCGTTGGAAATAAAAAGTACATTATATCCAACCGAAACAAGTTTATCCAGCATATATTTTGCCAGAAACGATTTTCCTTCACCATCCTGGGTACTGAAAAGTATTATTTTACTTGGAGTATTTAGGTCTTTCTTTTTCTGGTGTTTATAGATTAATTTTCTGGTTATTACATCAAGGCTTTTTAATTTAATAAAATCGATATCGAGATGTTTATTGAATTTTTGAAGGTTTGGGTAAATGGCTGCAACATTGAGCCCGATAGCGTTTTGTGCCCTTTTAGCGGTTTTAATGTTTTGATCGAGAAACTCTAAAACAATAATTACAAATGCCGGGATAATAAATCCAATCATAAAAGCGACAATTAGCAGGAATTTACGCTTGCTTGGTTCGGCAACAATTGGGAAAAGGGGAGGCGTAACGGTTTTTAAATTTGAATTTAACTCTATACTTTGCTGGTTAAGTTTAGCCACTCCGAGGCTATGCAACAGGGAAAGATATTCCTGCTCGGCCACATTAATTTTCCGTTCCAGCCTTTTCATGGTCGCACCCAAAGGTGCATAATCTTCATAAAGCCGGTCGAATTCCAGATTTTGCAGTTCGGCAACTTTTAATTGCGCATTTGAAGATTCAAGTAAAATGATTTTTTCAATCCATTCCTGTAAAATCGATTGAGAAGGCAACCCTTGCGGACTATAATCAATATTGTATTGTTCAAGAACTTCGTCTTTCAGCTGTTGTTCAATATTGTAGGCTTTTATACGCATTTCCGACAGCTCTTTTATCCCTTCTTCTCTTTGTGTAGAATCGCTTTGTTCTTCAAAGGTTTTAAGGGCAATATCGAGATTGATCTGTCCTAATTCCTTCCGAAGTGAAGTAATTGTTTCGTTGTTTATCTTTTGTTTTTCCTTGGTTGTTAATTTATTTTCAAGCACTTTAATTACCGATTCGGCAGCAGCATTTTCGAGCTTTATTTCCAGGTGCCTCATATCGAAAAGTTCTTTCTCAGCAGCAATGTGCCTGGTTTGTTCGTAGTAGTTAATAATCGTATTTTTTTGGTTAAATTCCAACAATTCCTCTTCGGCTTCGTTTAGTTTTTTGTTGGCCAAATCGAGCTGGTTTTCGAAATAGTGAACAACGGCATCCGATTGATTTACTTTAATATCGGTATAAATAGTTATAAAAACCTGGGTAATAATTTCGAGCGTATTTTTGCAAATTCCCGGATCATCGGATTGGTAAGAAATTTCTACAATATCGCTCGACTGGATTCTTCTGACTTTTATGTTTGCTATTATTTTTTTACTGCTGTAGTGAGGGTGATCGTAGTTTATTAATTTGTAAATAAAATTTCCATAGCTCGAATTTTTTAATTCCCGCAAATTTTCAAGTGTTTTATCGAAATCTCCTTTTACTACCAGTTTTTTTACGTCTTCGGGGACAATTTCCATTAACTTGGAATAAGATTCTGCAGATATTATTTTGGGAACCGGTTTGTCCAGAATCAGGTGCGAAGTTAATAATCTTAAACTAACTTCTTCAATGGTACTTCTTCCGTTAATAATGTTAATTAAATTATCGAATGCCGTGCGGGTTGCAAATAAGTCAACCTTCGATTCTTCAAGGGAAACTATCGACGAGCCGGTTGTGATTCCGGTGTAAATATTTGTGTTTGATGTATATGTTTTAGGTTGGTCCTTGGTTAAGTAAAAAACCAGGGCTGCCAGAACAAACGGCAGAATCAACAATAAAGCCAAATGTTTAAGCAACAGTCGTATGAAAAATAGTAAATTCAAGTTAGTCTTTCAATTTAATTTTTGTACCAATTGTTTCTTCCAATATTTGAAAAGCGCTTCTGAAATCTATTTTTGCCGTTTCCAAATCCATAATAGCGCTCGAAACCATATCTTGTAACCTGATGTATTCGTAAACGTCGATTTGCCCGTTTTGAAAATCGGTTTCCGCCCTAAGGTTTTGTATGCGGTAACTTTCTACAAGATTGGTTTGAACCACTAATTTTCGATATTCTTTAATTACGTTGTTGTACCGTATAATAACCAGCTCTCTTAAATCCTGAATGCCAACTTCTTTTTGGAACCTGATTTTATCTTTTTCTGCTTTTGCCTGTAAAACGCTGCTTTTGTCGATTATTGAAGAAAGAGGGATTTTTACATAAGCACCTAAATAATAACGTGTTTGTTCGGTAGTTTGAGTGCTGCTGCCCAACGAATTCAAATCTTCGGTAATTATAAGATTATCGAATAACCCATATCTTGCACCGCCTTCAAAACCAAAAGCCGACATCCATTCCCTTTTTTTCGACATTACAACATAATCGCCAACTTTTTCATCTGCTTCGTAAAATTTTAACAAGGGGGAATATTCAATGGCGAGTTCCTGTAATTCGGATAATCCAGGCATTCTTTCAGTAATATCTTTACCACCGGCAGTTACTGCCAACATATCTTCGTAGGTTTGTGCCAAGTTTATTTTGGGCACTGTTGAAAAGATAAACAGGAAAAAAAATATGTATGTTTTGTGTCTCATTATTAAACGTTTTCTTTCTGGAAAACTGCCGGGATTGTGCGTAAAATAATCCAAATATCTTTCCAGAAAGAGAATTTGCTGTTGGCAATTTCTACGTATTTATTATCGAGTTGTTTTCTTTCTTCAGGAGACATTTTCGAGCTTTTTCCACGGGCTTCAACCTGCCAAAGGCCTGTAATTCCAGCAGGGCCATTAAACCGGTCGGTCCATTCGTCGGTGGTAAGCAGTTCGGCTTCGTAGAGTGGGAGGGGCCGGTTGCCAACAATCGACATGTCGCCTTTAATTACATTGATAAGTTGTGGCAACTCATCGATACTTAATTTCCGGATAATATGCCCAACCTTAGTAATTCTCGGGTCGTTTTCGAACTTTACAAAAGCGCTTTCCTGTTTGTTTTTTTGTTGCTCAATGTGTTGTTTTTCTTCAACTTCAATGTCGTCGCCAAACAAAATTGTACCTGAAGGGGTAACAATTTCTGCTTTTTCTTCCTGAATATTCTTGTTTTTTTCCTCCTCTTTTTTGTATTGATTTAAATGTGCAAATTCTTTTAACCGTTTGTCTGCATCGGGGTACATCGACCGTAGTTTAAGAAAATTAAAAATACGGTAGCCGGTGCCAACCCTTTTTGAGATGTAATACACTTTCCCTTTCGACTCGATTCGAATGGCAAGTACAAAAAGAAGCAAAAATGGCGATGCTAAAAGTAAAGCAAGGCCTGCAAAAAATATGTCAAACGATCGTTTAAAAAAGGGTGTTTTATAGATTTTTGCTTCGGTATGCGTTGCTTCTTTTGTTAGCAACGTCATTTGTGGTTTCAGGACTTTTAAAAATTTTACCCGGTTATAAAGGGTTTCGGCGTTAACCGACTTTGTATAAATATCGTCGATTTTTTGTTTTAATGCCTGACTGACGATTTCAGGAGTTTTTTTATCAATTATAAGAATATATGGAATTTCATTTTTATTGTCGTAATTTTCAACAAATGACTGATGAAAATCAAGCCCGTTTATCCCCGGAAGTCCCAGCTCGCAAATTACGCCATCGGTATTTTTGTTTTCTTTAAACCAGGATGTTGCCTGTAACGGATTTGGAAAACTTTTGAAGTTAACCTGGTTCGGAAAGTTTGAAAATAGATCGATAATTTGCTTGTCGGAACCAATGTAAACCAAATTTAATTGATTGCTATTTTCGGTTTTCATACGCTTCTGATTATTTTACAAGAATGCGTTCTATTCGTATTAAAAGTTCTTCAGGATTAAACGGTTTAACCAAATAATCTTCTGCCCCCATTTTTAGGCATTTAATTCGGTCGGTACTGCTGTCTTTGCTGCTTAAAACAACAATTGGAATATCTCTGAAAAAACCGCTTTCCTTAACTCTTGCAATGAGCTCAAATCCATCCATATTTGGCATTTGCAAGTCGGTTAAAATCAAATCAGGGATATTCCCTTCCTGCAACCACGAAATGGCTTGTAACCCGTCTTCTTTGGTGGTTACTTCAAAAGTTTTACTTAAAAATTGAACAATTAATCTGCTAATGGAAGGTTTATCGTCGATAATAAGAATTTTTTTCATTTTAAAATAAGGTTTGTAATTTGATTCAATAAAAACAAATATAAACAATATTTTCACTTTCAAAACATTCGTTCTTTTAATACCCAATTATCAGAATTTGTTACTTAAAATTGGATATTGGTGAAAATTTTATACTTGTAAGTATGATAAATTTACGTAAAAAAAGTTATTGTTTCTTTGTTTGTCGGTAATCATTTTTAAGGGCAGGTTTATTTTAAGGCAAAATATTAAGCCTGATTTTCGATACGAGGGGAATCCCGCCGGTATCAATTAGCTGATTAAGGTGCCGGTAAAATGGAAAATTCAATTTTATAGGAATCTTTGCGGGGAGTACTGTATTCACATGGGGAAGATTTACCGTGTTTTTTTAGAGTTCTCTAAATTTTTTGAGGTTTTAAATGGTGAAACTTTATTTGAACAACTTTTTTAAAAATGTTGCACCTTAAAGTTTTATCCCTATTTTTTTTCAGGAGGTTGTGTTCTTTGAATAAAATTTAAATTTTTACGGTTGTTTTGGAATTACTGATTTATTCAATTTAACCTTTAAAAGTTTTATAGTTTGAAAGCCAAATTGTGGAAGCGATAAACTGGTTTTTAACTGTCCATTTTTTTCTTTTTCAGGTTGAAGCGAAGAAATTGTTTTTCCGTTCAAATCAACCAGCTCTATTTTTTCGGCGGTACAATTCCAGATAACTTGTTGTTTTTTATCTTTTGATGAAGTGTTGTAAAATCGCACATACAAATCTTCTCCGTCAATTTTTAAAGAAGATACAAGCAGGTTTTTATCCAAAGTTTCAAGCAGTGAAAACTGCGCTTCCTTTGAGTTTTCAACAAATTCCGCAACCAAAGGCTCATTCCATGCAGCGCTTGCAAATTCAATATCGGCTTGTTCCCAGTTTCCGGTGTGTGGAAACAAAGCGTAATGAATGTGGGTTGGGCCATGAACACTGTAGTCCCTGCCCCACAATCCTTTCCCAATGTATTGAACTGTCAGCCCAAGTGGCATTTCTTTGGTTTGCAAATAGCTGGTTGTGTGGTCGGTAAGCAAAGCAACGCCATAATCTTTCGCAGCATTTTCCACATCTGCCCAGTTCAGAATAACGTTGTGTTTAATCGAATCCCAACTTGAATACAGGGTATTTTCCAACCGGCTTTCACAAACATCAAATGGTGCATTTTTGTATAGTTTCTCACCTAATCCATTTAATGGGAATTCGATGTGCAGTTTGTAGTTGTCGTTGTAGAATGCTTTTTGACGTTCTTCTGCTTTAAAATTCCGGCTTTGGTCGTAAGCGCCAATTCCGGGCCGACCATTCCAGTCGATGTGCAATTCAAAATCGATTCGCGGATTATTTTTGTTGAAAGTAATGAACTGGTAATAATTGTTCCCGCCAATTTGGTTTTCAATTTTTACCCGGGTATACAATTCTCCATTTTCAACGATTGAAATCATAGCATGTGTTTCTGAACTTTCATGAAATTTTTGTTCATTGTAGAAAAATCCACGCAAATTGTTCAGCAACTTCCCTTTTTCGACCAGTTCTTTATTACTGTTCATTTTGTCAATGAGGCTTGTAATGGTACCTCCTTTAGCAACATCAAATGTTACATTGTAAAATGGGGTTTCAATTTTAACTTTTTCACCCAAGGTTATATTTGTAGTTTTGTTTGAAGAGGAATTTTTTAGCCGTTTTAATTCAAAAGTTGTAAATCCCATGGCTGGAACGGTAGCTTCAAATTGTAAAATTCTGTTTCCTTCGGCGTTGGTTATAACTTGTGATTGTACGGTTTTTCCCTGATTGTCATATACACATACTTCATCTGAATTAAGAGTTTTCGGAAGAAGAATTGTTACATAGTCGGTACGTTCGGTTCCTAATGTATTGAATACTTTTATTGTGTTGAAATTTGGGTCGTTTTCATCACCGAAAAGTTTTGATATTTTATCGTCGGCAATCACATTTGAGGAGTTGGTCCATCGGGTAACATTGTCGGCCCAGGTATTTCCGGGTTGCCCGTTGTAGGGTACAATCCAGCAATCATGGTGTTGAGAGAGCATCAGTGTGCGCCATCCTTCGGCAAAATCGTCTGCAGGCCACGGTGTTCCATTGAACAGGTAATCGAATGCAGCCATTTTTTCAGCGGTTATTAACTTGTTTTCGCTCACGCGAACTTCCTGTGCAATTTTTTGCAACACCTGAGCCCCCCAAACCAAACCCGGTTTTACATCTTCCACCGAAAACCTCCAATTGTCAGGTTCAACTTTATCTTTGATCATGTTTATATAGTCAGTCCAGGTGGTATAAACTGTAGGATGGTAAAAGTCTTTTATAAAATTATCGAGCCAGGGGCCGTGCTGCCAGCCCGCATCCTGAAAACACATTCCAACCGGGTATTTAATTCCATCGGCAAAGCAAGCAGCAATAAAATCCGCCGACTGGTTGGCAGAAGCAGTTGCAAAGGTGTTTGTTTCTGAAAGTTCTTCACATTCATATCTGGGAACCGCTGGAATGGTTGTTCCATCGGGGCCAATCCAGTTTACCATGTCTTTTCCAAATCTGGAAGTATATCCACCCCAACAAGTATTTGGGTTGCGTAAAACGGCATATTTAAATCCGAAACCTTTCAGAATTTGAGGCAAACTGCTTGTAAAACAAGGTTCTTCTACTGAATACGTTTCGAAAGTAGCATCGGGAAAATACTGGTGAATTTTTTTTATCCCGTAATCAAACTGCCGGATTATACTTTCACCCGAAATATTGTAACAATAAGGTTGTGCCCATGTGGGATTTACAAACTCGATTCGGCCAAAACGGCCTGTGGTTTTGTAATATTCCTGTAAAGCTTTGAAATTTTCAGCATCATTTACACTTACCGAATCCCAGGTTTCCGGCTCAATTTCAAGGCTGATTTTCCAATCGGGGATTTCTGTTAGTTTTTCTACCATAAAACGGGCCTGCCAAATCGGATAATGTCCGTAAACTCCACCGTGATAACCATCTACAAACCAGGCCGTCTGGGCGTTTGTAGTTGCAGCAACAATCAAGGTAATCACAAACAATAGTATAATTTGGTATATTTTTTTCATTTTGTTGGCTATTAGGTGTTTTTGAACTTTTACTATTTTGAATTTATGGTTGACCTGCTGGTTGATTTTATAAATTGTTGCAACAATTGTGTCCATGTATTTTCCCTGACTTTGCGCATTTCTGATGCTTGGCTTTTGTGTATCAATTGTAGCTGCTCTCATAAAAATTGAATCATTCATTTTCTATGAGTTCATCTGAAAAGATGTCTTTATTGCTCTTTACAATTCAATTTTGCAGCCGGAAACCGAGGCTCCCGGCTGCAATTGAAACATGGTTTTACACGGAAACTAGAAAATTTATAAAAACTCAATTTCATTAGTTCCGTAAATATTTTGGCTAATTACACGTTTCGCCAATTTGAAAATCTTCGCCTGAAGTTTGAGTTACAACTATACTTTGATCTTCATTGGTAAAATGGAAATAAGTATCGGTTATAACTGCATCGTCGGGTAAATTAAAAAACTCTTTTGGGAAAATGTATTTCTGATAGCTCGTTTCGCCGATTTGTTCCATTAAAGTTTTATCGCTGATAATGTTTACTACCGAAGAGTCGTTTCCATTGTTATAAAATGCTTTTCCCTGGATGTAAACTTTGTCGGCACCTTTCAAATCAGTTTCCACAACACCAGCCACTGATTCAAAATTTACGGCAAAAATATCGCCAAAAGCAAAAGTTGACGGAGTTGTCGATACCAAACTAACTGTTGTGTAATCGATTAACGCATTTGAACCGCCGCTTACTGTCAAAACTTTCGATTTTGCATTGGCTTTGTAATATTCGCTGTGCATTCCCCGGTTTTTTCCGCAGAAGAAGTAACCCATAAAAAGCTTGATGTTCTGGCTGCCGGTGGTTAGTTTTATTTTCACATTGGCAGTAATCAGTTTTTCGTCTTCGTCGGTAATAACAAAAGTTGTTTGCGATTCAAAAACAACCCATTCAACGGGTCCAAGGTTGCCCATCAAACCAATTTCACTTTGCAAAGCCTCTGACCACGGTAAAGCAGTTGTTGGTTCGGTTGCAGTGCTTGAAACCAAAGTAAGGGTTTCGTTGGTAACATCTCCTTTTGTGTAACCGCTTGTTGAATAAGTAAGTACGGCATTGTCGGCAATATTCCAGCTTTTTGGCGCCAGTACGGCAAAAATCATTTTCGTGTTATCGTCGTTTTCCGGTACCAGTTTTAAATCGACACCAATTTCAATTTCACTGTTTACCTGGGCATTGTCGGGATGCGTAATATTTTCGATCGACATACACATCACTAACACAAACGACAGGATGGAAATTATGATAATTTTTTTGTATTTATTTAAGTTTTTCATTTCGAATCCTTTTAAAATTTAACTATTCAATATTAGCGAATGTGTATTTGTAACTTAGCGAACTACAGTCGAGTTGGAATGGCATTATAAATTCGCCGTTTTTAAAGTAAGCAATTACATTGTCAGTTCCTTTTATCCGCAGTTCGTTGGGCATTATATCGTAATCCATTTCACAATCAACTTCAAAATCTGAATTTGTTTCAAAATTGAAAGGTAAAAATGGGGCAGTACCATTTGAATAGGTTGCGGATGTAATTTTTCCGTCGTTGTAGTGCAGCGTAAACCGGATGGTACTGAAAAAATCCAGCTTGTCTGCTACATCAATTCCGTTAATATTCATCGGATCGTACTGTAAAACCTGGCGTATTCCGTATTCAATGTCAAAATTCTGCGGATAATCCGTTGACATCTGATTTGAGATTTCTTCTTCACACCCCCAAAAAGTAAAGGTGAGCAGAAAAAGTATTGTTATAAGTATTTTATAGTTTTTCATGATTTAATTTTTAAAAATTCAGTTCTTATTTCCCTAAAATTTTATCGGTTTCAACCCAGAAAAACCTGGGGCGATAAGTAGACACATCATTGTGTTGTTGTGTAAAATCTTCGGTGTTGACATTGTAACTGATCAATATCATTCCGTCTTTTTGGAATTGGGGATGAGCCATTGCATTGTAGGTTAGCAAATTGGCGATATCCTGTTCTTTCGTGGTATAAATCAGCTGCTTGTTGTACCATGGTCCCTGCGGATTGTCGGCTATAAACGTATATATCACCCCTGAGTTATATTTTTTCGACTGGGTAAGCAATACATATTTTTCGTTTAATTTGAAAACATTAAACTGGGAAGAAACAGGAACAGATGAAAGCCCTTCCATTTTTACAGCATCCGAAGAATTGACACTCCAGCCTGAACCATCAAAATATTTCCATTTTGTGTACAGATTGTCAATTGTCGTTCTTGCAACCAGCGCATCGGAAATTGGATCCCATCCGTTATCAACATCTTTTTGGGCATAGATATAGACGTAATCATTTTCTTTCAGCGCAGCCATCCCAAAATGGATGTCGGTTGAGCCGGTGAATGGAACGCTTACGGTTTGTTTGAGTTCTACATTCGGAAGTCCGTATTCCAGAATATCCGTTTTCTCATACATAAACCCCCACATTCCGGCAGCTCCCTGGTACATTAACGTTTGAAAAATATACAACGAATTGCCACTTACAAAACCATGGCCGGGCCAGTACCATTTCTGTCCTTCATCGCTTACTCCCGGCGGCACTGCGGCTGAAGTATTTTCTCCGTTTGCCCCGTAAACGGCGCTTACATCGCCTTTGTCGTACAAAATGTAGGTATTCCTAAACATGTGATCCGACATCGAACGAGCTCCGTTGGTAACCGGGCCAATGTATGAATCGCCCATTAAAAAAATGCTGCGTCCATCGGGTAATTCAATGGAATATGTTCCGTCCCCACCGGTTACACTGCCGCGGTCAGGAATAAGAATTCCGGCAAAAACAGTATCCAACCCATCAATTTCCACGTTTGTTTTAAGTGTGCTAAGCACTTCATTGTTTTTAACAAGAGAGATAGAAATTGTTACCGGCTCGTTATACGGGATATGCGTTAATATACATTCGTTTGCATTTTGATTGACGGTAATATTTTGATTTGTTTTATCTTCTGAAACCTGGAAATAATCAAAATCTTTTTTGTCAGCCAAAAGTTCCCATGTCAGAAAAACCGTATCGGCATTCGACGACTGAGTCAACTTCATGAAGGATTCCCCGTTGTTTTCAAAAGGATTCTCCCTTAACCCGGAGTTGTCTTTCCCGCAGGAAGCAAATAATGCTAATATTATACCCAGAAGTACCATCAGTATTGTCCTCAATTCCATTATAAATTATCTTACCAGGTTTGGATTCAACCGTTTTTCTCTAAGAGGATAAGGGAATAACAAATCGTCTTCTTCAAAAACGTGGCCTTCGGTATGAGAGGGTGCATTGTAACCAATCATGCTGACAATATTCCTTGTGGTAACATTCAATGCTTTTCTTGTCCGTAACATGTCGTACCAGGTTTGGCTTTCAAAACACATTTCCCAAAAACGTTCTTTCAAAACATCGTCGATAGAAAGAAGATTTGGTTTAGCTTCATCGGGATTTGCCCTGTTCCTTATTTGATAATATGCATCAATTGCTTCTGCGTTGTTTGTTGTGCCGCCGTCAATCTGAGCTTTTGCTTCAGCTAAAATTAACAACACATCGGCATATCTAATCAACGGGTAATTTTTTCCGGAGTTCCCTGATTCAGCTGCGTCGGCGTCCCAGTATTTATAGATGTAAGGCCGCCCGAGTTCAACAATGATTGAAGCATCGTCGAGCGCTTCGTGTTTCGTGTAGAAATAGCCTTTTTCTGCTATTCGTAAATCACCCGAAGTATATGAATCGTAAAAAGCCTGTGAAGGGGCGAGTGCTCCACCGTAAGCACCCGAAGCAGAAATGGGTTGTTCCGGCTCGGGATATGGCAGCATGTTCGAATGAACGGGTGAACCTGCGTACTGGCTTTCGCGTTGTATCATAAAAATATATTCGCCTGTATTTTCATTGGCAACATTTCTTAATGCCGCATAATCGTCGAAAAGATAAAACTGATTGCTGGCCACCACTGCCTTGGCCTGATCGAAAGCCTTTTGGTAATAAGTGGTTCCTTTTTGCAACGGATAACCGGCCATAGTTAAATATACTTTTGCCAACAATGCTTTAACTGCACCTTTGGCAACGCGGCCTTCAACACTTGCCCACGTATTATTTGCCATCAAAGAATCGGCTTTTAAAAGGTCCTTTTCAATTTGAGAATAAACAGTTTCTACCGAAGACAATTCAATTTCAACATCGGTTAAACTTTTGGTGCTTGAAAGTTTTAACGGAATGTCTCCAAACAACCTAACCAGGTTGAAATAATTGTAAGCGCGTAAAAAATATACTTCGCCGTACAATTTGTTTTTCGAAGCGTCACTAATAATATCAGAAGTAACATTGTCGTAGCTTTCAATGATGCTGTTGCAGTTTTCAATGGCGGTGTAGCCTGTTTGCCAGATTTTTTCAACATAACCATTGTCTTCTTTTATATTTAGGTTGAAGGCCTGGCTGAGGTCTGAAGTTGTTCCGGAATAGGGACGATCGCCATAACCGGGCAGGTATTCCAAAAACATATATGTTTGCGAACCCTGTTCGATATCCCCGCTAAAAATATCATCCAGAAAAGTGTAAACTCCATTAACGGCAGCGGTTATCTGAGCTTCAGACTCAAAGTAAAAATCAGGAGATAAAAATGTTTTTGGTTCTTCTTCGAGGAATTTATCACACGAGGCAAATACAGCCACGAAAACTATCAACCAACTTAATTTCTTTAAAATATGTCTTTTCATAACGTACTAATTTTTAAAATGTAACTTTAACATTTGCCGAAACAGTTGTTGGCCTTGGGTAGGAATAAAAATCGATTCCCTGACCTGTATCTGTTGAGAAAGCCCCAATCTCAGGATCGAATCCCGGATAACTTGTAAATACATGCGCATTTTCAATATTTACCCCAACCGTAAGTTGTTTAATTATATTGATTTTGCTTAATAATGCCGGATCCACATCGTAGGTTAAAGAAATATTTCTGATTCTGAGGAAATCGCCATTGTAAAGCATTCTGCTGTCTTTTTCATTTTCACCAAAATAGGTATCAGACGGAAGGCGCACTGCCGCAATCATTGAATTCTGATTTTCCGGTCGCCATGCATCCAAAACAGATGCCCTGGAGTTTCCGTATATCTGACGATTTTCCATCATGGTTGTAGTTATACCCATAATTTTGGCGCCGTAGCGATAGTTTAAATCCACCATTAGCGATAACCCTTTGAAACGGAAAGTATTAACCATGTTAACATCGCCTTTGGGTAATCCGTTGCCCATAATTTGACGGTCGCTGTCATCAATAACACCATCGCTGTTCACATCTTCATATTTAATATCTCCGGGTTTTTTGCCATAAACTGCTGCCTCTGCAACTTCGTTTAATCCCCAGGTGCCAATGCGATTGTAAACAAAATAGGAAGCCCACTCTTCACCCTCTTTGGCAATTGTGTTGTTACCTGTATCGATTGTTTCACCGCCAATGTCTTTTACAATCAGTTTGTTGGTGGAAAATATAAAATCAGTTGACCATGTAAAATTTCTGTTTACAATGTTGCGTGATGAAATAGTCAGTTCGTATCCCGTATTTACAATTTCACCAAGATTTGTCCATGTAGTTGAATAACCAGTGGTGTAAGGAACCTGTTTTGAGAAGAGCAGATCCTGGGTCGACTTGTAATAATAATCAGTTATTATCTCAATCCGGTTGTTAAAGAAGCCCAAATCCAAACCAACATTTAACTGTTTCGACGTTTCCCATTTCAAATCTTCGTTTCCCAGATTACTCAGAAGAACATACGACTGTAAGGTTTTATTAAAAACCGTTGAATTGTTGGAATACGACGAAATTGTTGTATAATTTGGAATAGAAGCATTCCCCACAGCGCCATAACTTAGGCGTAATTTCATGTTGTTAACAACATTTTTTGCCGGCTCGAAGAAATCTTCTTCAGAGATTCGCCAGGCTACCGATGCCGAAGGAAAATATCCGTATTTGTTATTGGCCCCGAAATTTGATGCACCGTCGGCCCTGAATGTAAAACCTAACATATATTTATCTTTGAAAGAATGATTCATTCTGAAATAAAATGAATTCATTGTATTTTGAGCCATGCCCGATGTTGGCGTATGGTAGGTTGTTCCCGCAGCCAGGTTGTAATAATCAAAATAATCATCGAAATAATTTTCCGATCCCGATGAAGAACTTTCAGTATGGTAATAATACCAGCTTGCTCCCAGTACAAACTGCGATTGTAACTGATCGTTGAAAAATTTGTTGCTATAGGTAAAATAATCTTCGTTCGACCATCTTTTTGTTACAGCATTTGCAATATCGGCATAACCGTTATTTGTTTCGCTTACATCGAGCAGACCGGCTTTTGCATAATTAATACTTCGACCGTTTCTGGTTTGCATATCTCCTTTGGCAGTAAATAATAGTTTTTTACTTAGCTTGAAGGTGGTAATCAGGTTAAATACTGAAAAGTTTTCTTCGTAGATTTTCTTTTGTTCCTGCAACAGAAGAATCGGGTTTTCAGCTGTTTCACCCAAAGGATAATCATTTTTACGGCCCCATGTTCCGTCTTCGTATTTTACCGGAACAATTGGCGGCATTTCAAGCATGTTACGGATTGGCCCTTGTCCAAAACCGCCTTCCATATCGTTTCTGTTGTGCGAACCTGTAGTAACAATTGCCTGGATATTCAGCCAGTCTTTAATGTCGCTCTGAACATTTACTGTTCCTGAAAAACGTTTTGAATAGGTGTATTTTACCAATCCTTCAAAATCCTGATAGGCTAAACTTGCGTACACCGAAGTTTTCTCAGTTCCGGAAGAAAAGGAAAGAGTGTGGTCGTTGGTGAGTGCATTTTGAGTTATGGCATCCTGCCAGTCGGTATCGTATTTCGGAGATGCAATTAAATAGCCGTTGTCGTCGCGAAGGTAATTGCCCGAAGCATCTTTCGAATAATAGAAAAGGTTTTCCATCGGATTTGTTAAATGGGGCATTACTTTTCCACTGTATGCATAGGCCCGTTTCTGAATTTCCATGTATTCGTCGGCGTTCAGCAAATCAATTTTCCGGGTTAAAAAACCTACGCCAACTTTTCCGTTGTAGGTAACCGAGCCACTGTCTTTTTTACCACTTTTTGTAGTAATAATAACTACACCGTTGGAACCCTGGGCGCCGTACATCGCTGTAGCTGCCGCATCTTTCAAAATATCAATCGATTCTATGTTGGCTGAATTGATAAGTTCGGGGTCAACTCCAACCACTCCGTCCAAAACATAAATCGGGTTACTGTCGGCGTTTATCGATCCCATTCCGCGAATCCTTAAAGCCGAAGCGCCACCCGGTTTGCCTGAAAATGAGATATTTCTTACACCGGCTACTTTTCCGGCCAAACTTTCCATAATATTAAAAGCAGTAGTTCTTTCAACAATGTCATCGCTTTTAACCGAACTTACAGAAGTTGATAATTCACGGCGTGTCATAGTACCGTATCCAACGGCAACAACTTCTTCTATGCCAATGGTTTCCGGCTTCATGGTAATATTGAAAACAGTTTCGTTTCCAATGATTATTTCCTGTGTTTTTAACCCAACAAACGAAAACTGGAGTATTTCGGCATTGTTGGGAATTGAAAAAGAAAAGTTGCCATCCACGTCTGTAACTGTTCCAATTGTTGTCCCTTTCACAACAACGGTTACCCCGGGAAGCGGCTGACCTGTTTCGTCGTTTACTTTCCCCGATACGTTTTTTTGCTGTTGAATACTTTTGATTGTATTGGCAGCATCGTCGCGCGAGAGAATAATCTGGCGGCCCATTACCTGATACTGAATTCCCGTTTCGTCTTTTATTTCATCTAAAATGTCGGTGATTTTTTTGTCTTTAAAATCGGCAGTAATCTTTTTCTCCACATCAATTTCGCCGGTATAGAAAAAACGGAATTCACTCTGGTTTTCAATTTTTATCAGCAAGTCTTCGAGACTCACCTCTTCAACTTTTAGCGAAAGTTTGGTGGTTTGTGAGTAGGTTTCGGATGCGAACACTCCAATAAAGGATATCAACATCAAAAAGGCCGTTAGTTTCATAACTCTAAGCATTTTTAATACACACGGACTTAGTCCATGGATACGTCGTTTTTTTTCCATAATTTTGAACGGTTTGAATAAGTAACTATGATTATTTTTCAACTACTTTAAAGAAGCGGGAAGGGCAAGTTCCTGCTTCTTTTTTTCCCGGTAGCCGACAGGATTGTTTATCGTTTCAGTTCATAGGCAATAAGTTTTGTCATATTGGTTAATAATCTTTCCCTGAGAATATTAGGTTTACCTGGCTTTTATGGTGAATATCCGGGTTTTGTTGTCGAAACTGTAAGTAACCGGGGCAGCTTTGCTTATCATTTCCATTACCTCGCTGATGCTTTCCATCTCGATTGTCCCGGTATACCAAATTTCGTCGAGTTTAGGATCGGAATACTGAATTTTAACGTTATACCAGCGTTCCAGTTTTTTTATAAAATCCGGAAAAGGTTCGCGGTTAAACAATAATTTGCCTTCTTTCCACGAAGTAAAATATTTTGTTTCCACTTGTCGTATTGTAAAACCCTCGGCTGTATTTATTACCTGTTCGCCGGGTTTTAGGGTAACTTCATTTTCTGAGTTTTTAACCCTGAAAGCGACAACCCCTTCTTCCAGTGTGGTTTCGAAAGAATTATCGTCAGTGTAAGCTTTTACATTAAACGAAGTACCCTTTACTACTATATCGCCGTAATTTGTTGAAACAATAAAAGGATGGCCGTTTTTTTCTACCTTAAAATAAGCTTCCCCTATCAAAGTAACCGATCTGTTTTTCTCAAATTGTGCAGGATATAAAAGTGTTGACCCGGAATTTAACCAAACTAATGAACCATCGGGTAATGTGATGTTTGTTTTTGCGCCGTTAGGAATTGTTACAGTTTGTAACTGGCCGCTTAATTGTTTAGGTACCGATTGTTGCCAAATAAAAATATTGCTGATAATTAAAGCGATAACCAAAACTGCAGCTGCCCGCATTCCCCACGTGTAAATTTTTATTTTTCGCTGAAGCATTTTTTGTCTTTCTGCAAAAACCGATTCTTTTATTCGTTCGAAAAGACCAGAATTTTCTCGTGGAATGGCATTGCTTTCGTTCATCTCGGTTTCCCAAAAAGGCTTCATCAGACTAAAAATGAGCGACTCATTTTTTTTATTGGCCAGAAAACCGGATGCTTCCGAAACATCTTCAGGATGTAAAACTGAGCGATAATATTTTTTGAATAAATTCTTCATGTTGTGCTTTCTGTTTAATTATACACAACAAAAAGGCGTATCCCTTGTAAAAAAACAAGAAAAATCAGAAAAAAAGATAAAAATAAAGCAACGACAGCATTCCTAAATTTTCCAGATTGTCTTTTAAATACTTAATGGCCAGGGTGATGTGGTATTCAACCGTTTTTGTTTGTATCCCTAGTTTTTCTGCAATTTCTTTGTGCGACAAACCTTCTGAACGACTTAAAAGGAAAATTTCCTTCCTGCGTTCGGGCAATTCATCAATAATTTTGTCCACCCTTTCCTTTAAATCTTTGTATTCAATCTGTTCCATCGATGAATATTCCTGTGCAACCGAAAGTTTCATAACTTTCTCTTTCATGTTTTCATCGTAAAGACGGTTCCGAAGTTCATTCAATAAAAGATTGCGTGTAATAGTGAAAATAAAAGAGTTAAACGTAACAGTTGAGTTTATTTTTTTCCTGTTTTGCCAGATTTTCACAAAAACGTCCTGAAGAATATCGTCGATTCCGTCTTCAACTTTTAAAAACGATTTGGAGAAATTATATAACCTGGGATAATAATAATTAAACAACTCTTCAAGAGATGCTTCATTGTCTTTTGCCAGTCCGGCAATTATTTTATCCAGGTTAATTTGATTTGTCATTAGGCCATTTTGGATAACAGACACAAACTTATAAATTTTTACGAAACCCTGCTTTATTTGACGATTGGGAAAATTAGAACGCAAAATTTCATTGGAAATTCGGGTTGTTTCTGCGCCATTTAGAACCGTAAAAAGAATGTTTGAAAATAAAAATGTTCAATACGACAAGGGATTTCCCTTGCTTGTGCGTATTATAAAAAGAAGAAATAGTAATGAGACTTAATTTTGTTGCTTTTGAATGAACCCGGAAACAGAAGAAAACTTATTTTTTTGATCTGTTCTGGCTTCTTTTATTTAGGAACAAAAAGAGGGCTTTTTTTTAGAACGAGGTTAAATATTTAAACCAATAAGAATGAAACACACTTTACTACTACTGGCTATTTTATTGTTTTGCAACGCTTTTTTTGTTTCGGCACAAAGTGGAAGGAATACATTTTACAGCAATCCTGTAATTGCCGGCGACCTTCCCGACCCGTCGATAATCAGGGTAGGCGATACGTATTATGCCAGTAGTTCATCCAACGATTTTGCCCCTGTTTTTCCCATTTTTGAGTCGAAAGATTTGGTCAACTGGAAACAGGTTTCAGCAGTTTTTGCAGAACCGCCGGCCTGGGCTGCAAAAGATTTCTGGGCGCCCGAATTGTATTATCTGAACGGCACTTTTTATGTTTATTACACCGCAAAACGAAAAGATAACGGCATTTCCTGCGTTGGAGTGGCAACAACCAAAGATATTTACCAAGGTTTTACAGATCATGGAATTTTAATTGAATGGGGAAACGAAGCGATAGATGGTTTTGTTTTTCGCGACGATGACGGTAAACTTTATATTACCTGGAAAGCCTATGGTTTAACCCTGAGACGGGACGTGGAATTGCTCTGTTCTGAAATGAGCAGCGACGGTTTAAATCTTGTTGGCAATCCTTTTTCACTAACCGACCGGACAAAAACATGGAAAGGCGAAGCCGGTGAAGGACAGGTTTTAACCAAACATAACGGTTTTTACTACCTGTTTTATTCTGCCGGTGGTTGCTGTACCAACAGTTGCAGTTACCACGTTCGGGTGGCACGCTCAAAAAATTTGCGCGAAGGCTGGGAACAACTTCCGGAACCTATTCTTCAGAGCGGAGATATCTGGCGTTGCACTGGTCACGGAACTTTAGTAACTACGCCCGATAACCGCTGGTTTTATATGTATCATTCGTACAATTCCACCGATTTTGAATACATCGGAAGGCAGGTTTTGCTCGATGAAATGCTTTGGAACGAAACAACAAACTGGCCTTATTTTAAAAACGGCGTTTCTTCTGTAAAAGCTGAAATGCCTTTTACAAAAACAGAACAGCAACGAAATTTAAACCTGGTGGATGATTTCTCAAACGATAAAAATATCGGCTTTTGTGAATGGGATGTAAAACAGTCGCGGCCAAAAACACAGGTTAAAAGCGGTGAACTGCTGCTCACTGCAACACACGATGGTTTTAATTTTATTGGAATCCGCCCTGAGTTTGGGAGGTATGAATTATCGTCGGAAGTTGTTCAAACCGGCAACCCGGCAGGAATTGGTATTTACAGTAATCCTGAAAATAGTGTTGCTTTTCTGGTCAGCGATTCTGATATGAGACTTGTTCAAATAAATAAAGGGGAAGAGAAAACCATTTTCAAACAGAAAATTGAAAAAACGGGTTCGGTACATCTGAAAATTGAAGCTGTTTCCGGACGGTACCTGCAATTTTTTCAATCGGAAAATGGTGAAGAATGGTTACCGCTGAAAATTGGCAATGACTACCAACTGGATTGTGTTTTTATGCCACAATGGAATCATGCTCCCCGGGCCGGATTACTGGTGCAAGGAAAAACAGGAACAACTTTTCGGTTCGGTGAATTGAAAATGAAATATTTAATGGAAGAAAATCAATAACGTATTTAACCGATAACAAATAGAAAATGAATTTAAAGAGACAAATTTTGTTAATGGTTGCAATGGTTTTAGCCGGGTTAACGCAAGCTCAGCAAACCACTCCTCCATTTAAAAAAGGCGAACGTGTTGTATTTGTTGGAAACAGTATTACACACGGCGGACATTATCATTCTTTTATATGGCTGTATTATATTACCCGTTTCCCTGAAATGCCAATTACTGTAATGAATGCGGGAATTGGCGGGGATTGTGCCTGGGATATTGGAGAACGTTTGGAGGAAGATATTTTCAGCAAAAACCCAACTTACATGACAATGACATTCGGGATGAATGATGTAGGTTATTACGATTTTTATAAAGACAATGCTCAGGAATTGGCTGAACGTCAGATTAAAAAATCGTTTGATAGTTATCAGGCAATTGAAAAACGGATGCAGGAAGCCAGAGGTGTTACCAAGGTTATAATTGGCGGTTCGCCTTACGATGAAACCTCAAAAATTGAAAAGGAAATATTTCCGACGAAAAATGATGCGTTGCTAAAAGTTGATGATTTTCAGCAAGCTTCGGCAGAAAAAAACGGGTGGGGATTTGTTGATTTTAACCGGCCCATGCTGGCAATTAATCAACGCGAACAGGCAAAAGACCCTTTGTTTACTCTTTGTGGTAGCGACCGGATTCACCCCGATAACGACGGGCACATGATTATGGCCTATCTTTTTTTGAAAGCTCAGGGAATGGCTGGTAAGAAAGTTGCTGACATTGTTATTGACGCTGAAAATATGAAAATTAACTTAGCCGAAAACTGCAAGGTTTCTGATTTGGAATCAGGTACTAATACAATTGAATTCAAATATCTGGCAAAAGCTCTTCCATATCCGTTGGATACTATTTCGCGTGGTTGGGAAAGTAAAAAATCGCAGGCTGATGCTTTGAAACTGATTCCATTTATCCAGGAATTTAATCAGGAAGATTTGAAAGTTTCAGGATTACGGCTGGGTGGTTATCAGCTGAAAATAGATGGGCAACTGATTTCGACCTTTTCGTCCGTGGATTTGCAAAATGGCATTAACCTGGCAGAATACACAAATACCCCGCAGTACAGGCAAGCTTCGTCAATTATGTATTTGAATGAAGAACGTTTTGAAATTGAAAAACGCTTGCGCGATTATGCCTGGATGGAGTTTTCTTTTTTACAGGGAAAAGGCTTGTTGTTTGCCGATAATCAGTCAGCTGTCGATACGATTCATGCGCATTGGGACGATATTTTTGTTCGTGGAAATTTTGGGGTTTATGAGAAAGCGCAATATGCTTCCGTCCGCAAAACATGGGAGGAGCAAATGGGCCAGATTGTGAAAAATATGTACGAAATGGCGCAACCGAAAGAACATGTATTCGAATTGGTAAAAGTTGATTGATTTCAAAAACCTGAGAAGCTAAAAGTTAAAACTCAATAATATGAAGCGAAAAATGCGAATTGCACCGCTTATCTTGCTGCTTAGCCTGTTGGCCTGTACAAATCAACCCGGTAAAAAAACAGATGGGCTAGATTTGGCTTTGTTGGTTAATCCTTTTATTGGCGCCAGTACAAGCGCCGATGCTGCGGGTGTTTATCACGGCCTGGGGAAAACTTTTCCGGGAGCTGCCACTCCTTTTGGGATGGTGCAGGTAAGCCCGAATACCATTACTGGTGGTGACAATGGTTCAGGTTACAGTTATGAACATACCACTATTGAAGGTTTTGCGTTAACGCAAATGAGTGGAATTGGCTGGAACGGTGATATGGGTAATTTTCTGGTGATGCCCACAACGGGAGTGTTAAAAACGTCTGCCGGAAGCGCTGAAAACCCGGATACCGGATACCGTTCGCGTTATTCAAAAGAATCGGAACTCGCTTCAGCCGGTTATTACACGGTGAAACTTGACGATTACAAAGTAACGGCAGAAATGACCGCCACTACACATTGCGGAATGTTTCGTTTTACGTTTCCTGAAGGTGATTCTTCACGGATTCAGATTGATTTGGCGCGGCGAGTTGGGGGGACTTCAACGTTACAGAAAATAAAAGTGATTGACGACCACACCATTGTCGGCTGGATGAAATGTCCGCCCGAAGGTGGCGGTTGGGGCGACGGACTCGGAAAAGCCGATTACACGGTTTATTTTTATGCCCAGTTTGACAAACCACTCAAAGATTACGGATTCTGGAGCGCTAAAATTCCGGATGAATGGACACGCAAGCTGGAAGACGTTACCTGCGAACAATATCAAAATGTTGTTGCAAACGCAGAAATAATTACGGGTTCAAATGAATTGGCAGGGAAACACCTCGGCTTCTTTACCAATTTTGCTACCCAAGAAAATGAACCGGTAATTTTGAAAACCGGGATTTCGTTCGCAAGTATTGATGGAGCCAGACAAAATCTAGAAAAGGAAATAACCGACTGGGATTTTGACCAAGTTAGGGAGCATGCCGCCGGAGTCTGGAACAATGCCCTGAAGAAAATCAGCATAAAAGGCGGAACTAAAGACGAACAAACCGTTTTTTACACCGCTTTGTACCATACAATGATTGACCCGAGAACCTTTGAAGATGTTAATGATGAATATATTGGAGGAGATAAGGCAATTCATAAATCATTGGATTTTACCAAACGTACCATTTTCAGCGGCTGGGATGTGTTCCGCAGCCAGTTTCCGTTGCAAACACTAATCAACCCAACAGTTGTTAACGACATGCTCAACTCGTTGATTACGCTGGCCGGAGAAAGCGGAAAGGGTTATTTCGAACGCTGGGAACTCGCCAATGCTTATTCCGGCTGTATGATTGGCAATCCTGCCATTTCGGTACTTACTGATGCTTATTTCAAAGGAATCAAAGATTATGACTTCGATGCAGCTTACAAAACTGCGGTTGCTACCTGTGAATTTAGCGGCAACGAAAAACTTGGTTTTACAGTGAAGAGCAATACTGAAGATTCGGGGTATGCCGGATTTGCCACGGGTGAATTTTCCATTTCAAATACGTTGGAACTGAGTTATACTGAATGGTGTTTGGCGCAGCTGGCAAAATCGGTAAATAACATGGGTGACTACGAAAAATATTCAAAATTAGCTCAAAGTTACCGGAATGTTTTCGATCCTGAAATGGGTTGGTTTCGCGCCAAAAATGAAGAAGGCAGCTGGCAGCCCTGGCCCGAAAAAGGCCGTTTGCAGGAATGGTACGGCACGGTGGAATGCAACCCGTACCAGCAAGGTTGGTTTGTTCCGCACGATGTGCCAGGCATGGTTGAACTGATGGGGGGCCGCGAAAAAGTACTGGCCGACCTGACTGAATTTTTTGATAAAGTTCCCGAAAATATGATGTGGAACGATTATTACAACCATGCCAACGAACCGGTGCACCATGTTCCTTTCCTGTTTAACCGGTTAGGCGCTCCCTGGCTGACACAGAAATGGACGCGGGAAATTTGCCGCCGTGCCTATAAAAATAAAGTGGAAGGCTTGGTAGGAAATGAAGATGTAGGGCAGATGTCGGCATGGTACGTGCTGGCTGCAATCGGATTGCACCAGGTTTGTCCGGGTGATATGCGTTACGAAATTACCAGCCCTGTTTTCAACGAAATCACTATTCAACTTGACCCAAAATATGCATCAGGAAAGACTTTTACAATCATTGCAAAAAACAATTCACCGGAAAATATCTATATTCAACGGGCAAAATTAAACGGCAACCCGTTGGAAAGATGTTATCTCGATTACAAAGAAATTGCCGCAGGAGGAATGCTTGAACTGGAAATGGGCCCGAAACCAAATATGAACTGGGGTATAAAATAGAATCAAATAAATAGTAATGAGAATGAAACGGATACAATTTTTCAGAATAATCACGCTTTTGATAGTGTTTGCAGGTTTTGGGTTAAAAACTCAGGCCGCCAAAGCAGAACACCTGACAACTTACAGTCAGTCGATGAATAAGGATTTTGGGGTGGTGGTTATAACTCCTGAAAACTATAGTCCTGAAAATCAATATCCGGTGCTTTACCTTCTGCATGGATACAGTGGCAACGAAAACGATTGGATTACCAAAGTTCCAGGAATAAAGGATTATTCCGATTTGTACCAATTTATTATCGTTTGTCCCGATGGTGGTTTTTCAAGCTGGTATTTTGATAGCCCGGTTGATCCGAAAATGAAGTACGAAACTTTTATTTCGAAAGAACTTGTTTCCTGGGTTGATGAAAACTTTAGCACGAGAAATACGAAGGCAGGCAGGGCAATTACCGGGCTGAGTATGGGAGGCCACGGAGCGTTGTATCTGGCTTTTCGTCATCAGGATGTATTTGGAGCTGCCGGAAGTATGAGCGGGGGAGTGGATATCCGCCCGTTTCCCAATAACTGGGATTTATCAAAAAGGTTGGGAGAATACGCAGAAAATAAAACAAACTGGGAAGAAAATTCAGACATCAACCTGGTTTATAAATTAACGCCCGGCTCATTACAAATAACTTTTGATTGCGGAACAGATGATTTTTTTTATGGTGTGAATTGCCGCTTGCACGAAAAATTACTCGAACGCAATATTCCGCATGATTTTACAGTTCGCCCGGGCGGACACACCTGGGAATACTGGTCAAATTCAATTGCATTTCAATCAGTATTTTTTTATCATTTTTTTAGTTTTGATAAAGAATAAAAAACTTTTGGGTTTGTTTGAGGAAAAGCCCGGGAAAAATTTCATACAAAAAGCGCTCACAATCAGTTGACGGAAAAAATTGACTAAAGTCCGAAAACTTTGGTACAATGATTAACCCCGGCATTAACAGGCTGTGTGAAAATATGATTTTTGATTTATTATTTGAACCCATTGTTTCCATATGCTAATTCTCTTAATAGTCTCTTTTCCCTTTTCATGGTTCGTCTCCTGTTCTGATATTATTATTCGATCTAAAAATGGTTTTTATGGCCTTTTTTTAGGCCATTGCCCAATTGTATCTCATTATTTTGCCCATTAATTCCATAGTTGTCCCACAGTTCAACAGCCTTTTTAGATTGTAGGATATTGTATACAGTTCGAATTCGATTTGGGCTTTTCCCTTTCCCGTTAACAAAAAATTGAACTTGCCCATCAGCCATTTTATCGTTCCAAGAGGGTGTTCGACAATACCTTTCCTTTCGGCTATTTTCTCTTTGGCATAGTTAGTCTTCAGTTTTTCTTTATACTGGTCAATTTTTTCTTGTTCAACATTCCGTTTATAAATCCTCCCTGTTTTCGACTTTGTGCAATTACTGCGGATTGGGCAACCATCACATTCGCGGCATTTATAAACATTATAAATTGCTCCGTGGCGCTTATAATCCTTTGATATAAGGTAGAGGTTTTTCCCTTGGGGGCAAATGCAGGTGTCGGTTTCCTTGTCATATTTGAATGCAAGGTCTTGCTTTATTTCTTTTTCCCGGGATGTTGTTGCAAGTGGTATAAAACACTGAATGCCGTTGCTCTCAATTCCCAAAATCTGTGTGGTATTTCCGTAGCCCTTATCTGCAAGTATTTCTTCCGGGATGATATCCGTTTCCAAAATTGCGTTTTCTACGCAACTGGCTAATTGTTGCTGGTCTACCGCGTCTGTTGTAACTTCGCTGTACATGATGAAGTGGCCTTTGGCTTCAACACCGGTTTGTGCGTTGTAACCTGCAAATTTACCATCACGCCCCTTAACCAAAACTGCATCTGTGTCGTTGGGGGAAATTTGCCTTTTCCCACTGGCCTTCAGTACTTCTCCTATCTCTTCTAATTTTGCCTTTTGCGTTTCAAGCTTTGCTATTTTTTCTTTCAGTTGTTTTATTTCTTCCCTGGCTGTTTCCAGTGAATCTTCTGTTGAATCGTTAACTTCTAATTGTGCTAAATAATCGGCGATGGATTTGTCCAGGTTCTCCAGTTTATGACGGATGCTTTCGCTGTTTAACATGTCGCGGCTTGCGTAGGCTTTTATTTTTGACCCGTCGAATACGAGCTTATTCCCCGAAGCATATTCTTCATCCAACAAAAACCTGCGGAAGGTTTTCAGTACATCTTTTACCAATTGTGCATTGTCCCTGCGAAACTCACAAATAGTCCAATGGTCGGGCTGTAAGCCTTCCATAAGCCAAAGCAACTCAATGTTTCGAAAGGTTTCCCGTTCCAGTTTCCGGCTACTGGATATCCCGTTAAAATAACCATATACCAACAATCTTAACATTGACAGCGGCGGATAGCTTTTCCTGCCTTTTTCTTTCTTCCCTTTCCATTCTTCGCGCCACGGGTTGTCTTCTATAAATTTCCTGCACAGCAAATCAAGTAACCTGACAGGATTATCGGGTAAAACCATAGTCTCGTATGAAACCATCATCATTTGTCCCCGGTAGTGTCCTTCTTTAAAATGCATATTGCCCTGCTTTTTATTGATTTCAAGTTAACCAACTTATCCGAAAAAACTCGAAGATTTGTCTGCCGATATTATTCAATTATTAACAACTTCTATTTAATATCTGTACTTTCGTTTTCACACAGCCTGTTAATGCCGGGGTTAAAAAAAGCCAGATATGACAGAGGCTTCAGCCCTTAATATATAATTTTACCTGACGTTAATATTTCATTTAATAAAAGATTAAAAAGAAAGGTTTAGGCGTACAAAAAAGTTCCGGCCGGGTTCAATACTTATAGCTCCTCGGTTGGTTGAAAGATGATTTGTATAACTGTTGTTGGTAATGTTGTCGATTCCGGCAAACAATTGTAACCCGGCAACACCAAGATCAATTTTATTTGTGTTTACTGCCATATCCAAACGGTAATATCCATTCGTTTCCTTTTCACCTTCAGCAATTTTATTTTGTTTTGCTGCACCAGTTAAAGTGAGTTCAACAGCACCTGCCTTGTAATTGGAATAACGCATTCCCAAACTTCCGTTTAATGGCGGAATCAGTGGAAGATTTTCATTGGCATCGGTATCTTTTCCACGAACATAGGCTCCCGAAACAACCAATACGAGATTTTCATAAAAATTGTAATCGAGTTTGAAATCGAATCCATAAAGCAAAGCCTTGCTCACATTAGAATTGATAAACGCCGGAATTGTATCAGGAGTGGTTTCTGAAGTAAGAGTATATATAAATTCACCCGGAGCTTCAACAATCATATTGGTAATCCGGTTAAAAAATACGCCTGACTGGAGACAAAAACGGGGATCCCAAATTCTTACTCCAAGGTCGGTAGAATAACCGCTTTCCGGTTTTAACGAAGGATCACCCAGCCTGACGTAGTTTCCTAAATCGATGTATTTAAACCGTTCTTCAAGTGATGGCGCCCTGAATGAGCGTGCCAGGTTCAAAGATGCGTCAACATTTTTATGGATTTGATAAAGGAGGCCGACATTGGCACTCCACGATAGGCTGGTTTCCTGGCCTTTTGCAAAAGTTACCCGCTGCGTTGATGGGGAATCATTTCTTTCGCCGTTCACAATAAGATAATCAACGTCGAAACCTTTTTCGTTTTTAACCCAAATCTGGTCCAACCGCCCACCAGTAATAAGTGTTAGCCGGTTTTCCAGTAAATGGGTTTCATCCTGAAAAAACAGCCCGGCGCTGTTGAACCCCGATTCAGGAATTGGTGTTTCACCGCGTTCCAGATTGTTTGTTTTAAGTATATTTCCCTGTGGGTTTATTACTTCGACCGTAATATATTTTTCACGGCTGGTGGTGAGTTTACGTCCCCAGATATCTATTCCGGCAATCAAATTATTTTTTTCAGTTAAATTCCAGGTACTTTGCAGTTGAGCCCCGTTTGTCAGGTGTTCTCCTGAAGGGGTAATTAATTCGGGCCTTGTACGCTGAATATTCCCGTTGGCCAGCGTTGTTTCTGTTATTGTGTTTGGTATCATCGATACATCGCGAAGAATATACTGGTTGAAGAAGTTTAACTTCAGCGAAGCAAATTTGTCGCTTATATTTGTGATTTCATAACTGGCATTTAACAATTGCCTGCCAATATCAGTGTAAGTGGCCTCAGCCGGACCGGGAAAAGCATCGCCTCCCGGAATACCAACGTCGGTGGACCAGTTGCGTTGGAATTGCATCTTAAACAGATGGTTAGCAAGTGGTTTTATCCCAATTTTTGCCGCGATATTATTTGTTGTGAATTGGCTGTTGGGCAAAATGCCTTCGGGTGTTCTTATATCACCGGCTTTGCTGTATGTACCACTCACCCTGAAATACCATTTTTCAGAACCGGTATTAATGGATGCATGGTTTGAAAAAAGTTTATTAACGGAAGCAAAACCGGAAATAACATTCCCCGACAGATACGATTTTTCTGCAAAATGTCCGTCTTTTGTAATAAGATTTATAATTCCTCCCATAGCGCCGGTGCCGTAAAGCGATGATTGTGCCCCTTTTATTACCTCAACCCGTTCAATATCATTTATATCGATCATGCTTAGCGAAGCTGTTAAGTCGGTGGCTGTTTCCACCCGATTTCCATCGATAAGTGTAACCAACCTGCTTTCACCTAAGCCACGAATATTGATGTTGGTTGCCCAAACACCGTCGCTTCCCATGGCAATACCAGGTTCATTATTAAGTACATTGGATAGTGTAAAGGCCGACTGTCTCTGATAATCGTAAGCTCCGGTGACACTCATGGAAGCTGGCAGCTCCCTTAATTTTCGATCTATTCTCAGGCTTGATACAACTACTTCACCAATACGAATATTTTTGTCTGAAAGGGAAGTTGAATCATTGACCATTTCCTGTTTTTTATCGACTTGTCCAAAGGAATAGAGTGTTAAAAGTGTTAGTAAAGTAGTAGTTAAAAGGCATAATTTATTCATTGTTTCGGTTCTTTAGAAGTACCGATTTTACCTGGATTCCTTTTAAACGTCCCAATTGGCCTGTTAGGGAACCAATCTCGTCGGTTGTACCTTCAAGAACAAGAGAAATTATACTTTGCCCGTTGCTGCGGGGCAAGCCTTGACGCGCGATAATAATTGGAGAATGTTTTGAGATAATTTCGTTCAGCAACTGAACGTTTTCGCGGTTTTCGATTTGGATTAATACTGAGCCTGTTCTCTTTTCCATCAGAATGCCTCCGGATTAGATTATTGATTTCCCCGTAAAACCTTGATTGGAATAAAATTGGAATCGCAGTTTAAATACGGTTCTTGGTTAATGGTTTCAAAGTTATTATTTATTATTGGTTCGGTGGTATTTCAGATTATGTTTTAAAACCCAATGTTCACAATGAACAAATTTTTTGGGAAGCCATACGAAAAGAAACATATATTGCCTAAATTCGGTAGTTTTGTACAAAGCCTTAAAATTATGCGCAGCAGAATAATCTTATTTGTAATATTTGTGTTCTTTTTATTGGGCTGCCGGAATTCGGTACATAACAGTGAAAACAAAATAACATATAAAATTGCTACGCTCAAAGGGCCGTCTTCCATGGGGATGATTAAACTTATTGACAGTTTAAATAACAGCAGTAATTCCAATATTAAAATTGATATTTTGAATGAGCCTCTTCAGGTTAGGAAAATGATAATTGACGGCACTGCCGATTTTGCCATACTCCCAACAACAATGGCCGCAATATTATACAACAAAGGGCTTGATTACAGGTTGATTGCAATTCCGGTTTGGGGCACGCTTTACCTTTTTGGAGAAGATACAACTATTACATGCTGGGATGATCTCAGAAATAAAAAAGTTAATCTTATGGAAAAGGGGATGACCCCTGATGTGCTTTTTCGCTATTTGCTACAAAAAAACGAGATAGACCCGGACAAGGATATAACGCTCGATTACAGTTTCCCGACTCATATTGATCTGGCAAATGCCGTTGCTGCCGGACAGGCAGAACTTGGTGTTATTTCTGAGCCTTTGGTTAGCCTGGTAATGCACAAAAATAAAAATGTACATACCATTTTCGACCTGAACCTTGAATGGAACAAACTGGAAGGCATTCCAATTGCCCAGACAGCATTTTTAGGAAAAGGGGAGATAATAAAGAACAATCCGGAACTGATAGGGCAACTTATTTCAGCTTACAAACATTCTACTCAATGGGTAAACCAAAATCCCGACAGCGCTGCAACGCTTATCGTTAAATACGATATTTTGCCCGATAAAGAAGTGGCTTTGCAGTCGATCCCCCGCTCAAATCTTAATTTTGTGAGGGCAAACGAGATACGCAGCAAAATTGACGAATACCTGAAAGTTTTTTATGAAATGAACCCTGAAATTATTGGAGGCAAGATACCCGATGAAAATTTTGTTTACTAAAAAGCAATATATAAGTTTTGCATCAGTAGCGGTAATGCTGATTGTCTGGAAAACTCTGGCAATCTTTTTTGATTCTGATTTTATTGTCCCTCAGCCGGAAGATACGTTTTTAACCGTTGTAAAACTATTTGGCGATGGAAGTTTTGTCCTTATCGCGGGCACTACAATATTGCGTGGGTTAGTCGGGTTTATTATATCAGGTATTTTAGGGATGGGAGTAGGTATTTTGGCTGGTATTAGTCCCGGTTTCAATGCTTTTATAAATCCAATGCTGGTCACTATTCGTTCTATTCCGGTAATTGCCCTTCTTCTTTTGGCTCTAATATGGTTTAGCCCCAATGTTGTTCCTGTTTTTATTGGAATGCTCACCATGTTCCCGTTTATTTGCACCAACGTAGTAGAAGGCATCAAAAGTGTTGATCCCGGCCTGATTGAAATGGCCCGGTTTTACAAGGTTGGCAAACGAAGAATTATTAGCGAAGTGTATATCCCGGCCATTATGCCTTTTATAATCAGCGGGGCATCCAGCGCCATGGGAATAGGATGGCGGGCCATAATTATTGGTGAAGTGCTCAGTATGCCACAATACGGAATTGGAACAAGAATGCAATCGGCACAAACCTTTTTAAATGTAGAAGCTGTGATTGCCTGGACTTTAATAGCCGTGCTTTTAAGTTATGGTTTCGAGAAAATTATACGATGGGGTGAACGTAAAATTGTAACATGGAAAGTGTAACGATGGGATTGCAGATCAAAAATATGAGTAAAAGCTATAACGAAAATTCTCTTTACAGAGATTTTAATGTAGAATTTTCGGAAGGGATAATTACCTGTATTCTTGGTCCCTCGGGATGTGGCAAAACTACACTTCTGAATATCATCGGAAAAGTAATTGCTCCCGACAATGGAAATCTTATTGGTTTTGAGAATAAAAAGTTCTCCTACATTTTTCAGGAGCCTCGTTTATTACCCTGGAAAACCGTAAGGGGAAACATCGAATTTGTATTAGACGGAGATTTATCTGTCGCTGAACGGAAAGAACAAGCCGACCATCTTATCCGGCAGATTGAACTTGAAGGTTTTGCGAATCATTATCCTTCGCAGTTAAGCGGTGGTATGCGCCAACGGGTTTCCATAGCGCGGGCTTTTGCCTGTCCTTCAGATATTATTCTTATGGATGAACCTCTTTCCGGACTGGATATCACACTTAAAAAAAATATGATTCGGTGGTTTTCGCAAATATGGAAGGCAGACAGGCGTACCGTTATATTTGTAACCCACGATGTTGATGAGGCTCTTATGCTGGGCAACGAAATAATTGTTTTAAGCCAGGCTCCGGCCCGGGTAGTAACCCATAAAAAAATAACAGACCCTTCCGGAATTCGTGATATGGAAGATCCCGGCATTAAAGAATTAAAACAAATGCTGCTTGATGCTTTGGGGTAGCCGGGTTGAATTTTCTACCAAAAATTAATGAGCTATTTGCAGATTCGTTAAAGAATTCTGAAGGAATAGTTGTATAAGTGGTTATAATATAGAATTCTGTATAATTTCTCGAAGACTTTATAGGAAGATATTAATCTTGAAGGATTCATTAAATCAAATTCTATTGTAAATGTACCTGCTATCCGGTAGCCTCCCTTCCTGTTTTCAGCGTTGCAACACCCTAAAAATTTTTTGAGATAATTTCGAACAATTCCTTTTGTTCTGCGTCCATAGTCAGCAGCCTTGTTCTTGTGTGCCCTGAGTCAGGAAGCGTGTATTTTACCTGGTACATATTGTGTGTCAGCTCAGCTGCCTTTCGGAGCGAAAGTGTTGATTTTTCATGGTATAGGACCCGTTCCAATTCTTTATAAATACAATAAGCTGTAAAGGCAATACAAAGGTGTGCTTCAATGCGGTTTCGCAACCTGTGATAGATTGGCCTGATACGCAAATCGGTTTTTGACATGCGGAATGCTTTTTCGATGAGCCAAAGATTTTTGTAGTTTTCCATTACTGCCGCATCGGTCAGGCGGGTATTGGTCACGTATCCTTTCAGTCCATCCCAAACTTTGTCCTGATTGTACTTTTCGTAATCGATTTCAATGGATACCTCGCCCGATAATTTCAGGTATTTATTGTAACCCCGGTTGTTGATGTTCGATTTGGTAAGCTTTCCTGCCCGAACCTGTTTTTCCAAACGGGTCAGACCTCTTTTGCGGTTGTATTCGTCTTTCGAGGCCCTGCCGGTGGAATAATTGACAATCAGCCTTGTTCTCTCATCTTTTGTAATACTGGTGGTATCCCCATCAATGAAAACGTGCTGAAGTATTTCTGTTTTTATTCGGCCTGATTCATTTTTCAGACGGGCACCAAGTATGTACTCATAACCGTTAGTTTCAAGAGCAGCGATATTATCGTTTGACAACAATCCCGAATCGGCAATCACCACCAGCTTGCCAAGTTTAAACCGTTGCTCCATCTTCTCCAGAAATGGAATCAGGGTGTGCCCTTCGTAAGAGTTGCCCTCAAAAATATCGTACCCGATGGCATAACCTCCCAAACCAACCAGAAGCCCGATAAATATTTGCGGGTTCTGGTGCCTGCCGTCTTTCGAAAAACCCGTCTTGCGCAGGTCGTCTTCATCGCTGGCTTCAAAATAAAGCGTGGTCATATCATAAAACACCACACTGATGTCCCCATTTAAAACTTTCATTGTATGGGCAAAGGATATTTGCTCTACCTGCTCTTTAAGCCTTGTGTTCAACTTATCAAGAAAACGATAGACCGCATCAATGTTAAGCGTCACACCCTGGTAACGATAAAGGTATTCGATGGTTTTTAGCTTACTCAGGGGAAAAGCAAGCCGCGAGATGACCAAATGCCTGAATAGTTCTTCACCAAACTGGTTAAACCCAATATAATCGAAAATTTTTCCGAAAACCAGTTCAGGGCCTACTGTCTGAATACTGGAGTTATCAAGCGATTCAAATACTTTTTCCACAAGAATATCATCAGGAGATGTAAACAAAGTTAATGGTCCTGATAAACGATCAATCTCTTGTTGGGCTAATTGGGTGAGCCTTTCTATTTCCTGCCGTGTGGTGGCAGAACCTAATGATTTAACTACTTTATACTTGCCCCTGGCCTTGCTAACTATCTGTATGCTAACACTTCCACTGCGATTTTTTAACTCTCTTACAAACATCTGAAAAATTTTGCAACACCCAAATTTACTAACCTGTAATTGATTTACAATGAGTTACACGGGTGTTGCAAAAAAGTGCGGAAAACAGGAGCTATTTGCAGATTCGTTAAAGAATTCTGAAGGAATAGTTGTATAAGTGGTTATAATATAGAATTCTGTATAATTTCTCGAAGACTTTATAGGAAGATATTAATCTTGAAGGATTCATTAAATCAAATTCTATTGTAAATGTACCTGCTATCCGGTAGCCTCCCTTCAATCACGTCAATAACAGCTTGTGCAGCTCCAATTGCAATCCGGACATTCGATTCCCAGGTTGATCCGGCACAATGCGGAGACAAGATTACATTGTCTAATAGATGAAACATACTGTCTGCTGGCAGGGGCTCGTTCCAGAAAACATCGAGGGCAGCACCGCGTATTTTTTTGTTTTTCAGATTTTCTATCAGTGCAGGTTCATCAATAACTGATCCACGGGAAGTATTGACCAGGTAAGCATTTTTCTTCATCATTCCAAGTAATTCGGCACTTACCATTCCTTTTGTTTCCGGATTATTCGGCACATGAATAGACACAAAATCAGATTGTCGGAAAATTTCTTCAAGTTTATTTGTAAAAGTAAAAGCCGAATTATTTTGATTCGCGGTAATGTAAGGATCATAAGCAAGAATATTCATTCCGAGACCTTGCCGGCACTTACTGGCAACCGTCTGTCCAATTTGTCCCATTCCTATAATCCCCAACGTTTTTCCTTCTACTTCTGTTTGAAAAGGAGAGAACCGTTCATTCCAGTTGCCCGATTTTACGGCATGATGCATATGGATAAGCTGTTTCGATAAAGCCATAATCATTGCAAAGGTATGTTCGGCTACCGTTAAATTATTCATGCCCGGAAAGTTACAAACCAGTATTCTGCGTTTCGTGGCAGCATCGACGTCCACATTATCGACACCAACACCGGTTCTGGCAATTACCTTTAAATTTAGTGCTTGTTCAATAATTTCGGCATCAATAATGGTGGTAGCACGAAGGATAATTCCGGTTACATCTTTTACCAGACGGAGTGCAGTTTGTTTGGAGGTATCGGGCGCAATAACTATTTCAGCTTTGTCTTCAAAAAGCTTTTTCCCCTCCGGATTGATATCTTCAGACAATAATATTTTTGGGTACATATTTTTTTATTTTTTAGTGTTTATGTTTGCCAGTAATTCTTCAATTAGCATTGTCGAGGTATGGTCCATTTCTGCATATCCGAGTGCAATGGCCTCGTCCATTTTTGAGATAACCAGTTCGGTTGCAGCCAAAGGAACGCCAATATGATTAGCGGTTTCGATAGCTGCCGCAAGGTCCTTTCGATGTAACTTTAATTTAAATGCGGGTTGGTCAAAGGTTCGTTCAATAATTTTTAGCCCGTGCATTTCAAGTACCTTACTCCCGGCTGCTCCTCCCGACAGAACTTCTCTTACTTTCAGGAGATTTAATCCTGATTTGGCTGCCAGAGCAAAAGCTTCAATTACAGCCTGAAGATTAACTGCGATTAAAATCTGGTTACAAAGTTTTGTTAGTTGGCCACTACCTGCTTCTCCCATATAAACTATCTTTTTTCCCAGAACCTCCAGTATGGGAAGCCCTTTCTCCCACGCCTGTTGATTTCCTCCAACCATAATTGACAGAGTTCCTGATTCAGCACCTGCCGGACCTCCTGAAACAGGGGCATCCAAAACATAACAGCCCTTTTCAGAGAGTTTTTCAGCAATGAGTTTAGAGGTTTGAGGAGCAATTGACGACATATCGATGAATAAAGTTCCTTTGCTCAAATGATCAATAAGTCCTCCCTTTGCCAATACAACCTCCTGAACATGCCGGGCTTCGGGCAACATGGTAATCACAACATTGCATTGCCGCCCAATTTCGGCAACAGAAGATGATGCTCTTGCTCCTTTCGAAACCAGATCATTTATTGATTCAACATCGATGTCGTAAATCAGTAATGAATATCCTGCTTTGATAAGATTCAATGCCATGGGTTTTCCCATGGTTCCCAAGCCAATAAATCCGATTATCTCGGGTTCATTATTTTTATTCACTTTCATTAGTATCAAATTTTAATGGTTCAACTTTGCCAATTAAAAACAGGTAACAAAGTATCCCTGCTAACATGCTCAATCCTGCCAATACAAATGCAGAATGGTATGTATGTGTTTTTTGGATTAAAAATCCGGTTAAAACAGGTGCTATCAGACCGCCAAGCGTTGCTCCGAAATTCTGGATACCTGCTAACGTTCCAATGGTGCCTTCAGGAGCGATTGATTGTGTTATTGCCCAGGTATTGGCTGTGGCCAATCCCATTCCACTAATTGCTATCACAACGAGCAGTACCGCATAAAATGTTTCATGAATAAAGGGAACAGGCAGTATTAATGCTCCGAACAAAAAACCCATTATAACAAACCGTTTACGAATTTTAGTCGGAGTATTTCCATTTCGTATTAGTTTATCCGCGAACCAGCCGGAAAAAATAACTACTAAAGCAAGCGATCCGTATGCAAAACCCGACCACCAACCGGTTTCTTTTATTGAAAAGCCAAGAACTTCGTACAAATAACTGGGAAGCCAGGAAATATAAAGGAACCAGACGTACCCATAAAATAAGTAACCCAAAAATATTCCCCAGGTTTTTCTCTTCTGAAATAGTTGAACAATAGAAATATTTTTTCGGGAATCATTTTCATCTTTTACTTTACTGGAATATTCTGCATCATAATCAGATTCTATTTTCTCCTGTTTTCGATATAAGAATAACCAGGGTAGCAACCAAATTAAAGGAACAAGGCCACAAAGTACAAACAGCATCCGCCAACCAAAATTATCAATCAGGAATCCTGCCAAAATTGCTCCAACGGCAGGACCTATTTTAGTTCCTGAAAGCAATAATCCGCTGGCAAAACCTCGCTCATCTTCTTTAAAATACCTGGCGATATAAGCATTTCCTGCCGGCCCTGAAATTGATTCCAAAACACCAAGCATAATCCGCAGAACAATGAAATGCCAAAAGGCCGCGGCAAGACCAAAAAATGCAGCCGTTATTCCCCATGCGAAATACGAAATGGCGTACGTTTTTTTTATGCCGTAACGATCTACCAGGCGCCCCGATGGAATTTGCATTAAAGTATAACCCAGTAAGAAAGCAGAAAAAATATATCCTTTTTTCTGTGCGTCAAGGTTTAAAATATCGGTCAATAAAGGTGCAACCATCGATATGTTTCCACGATCGATGTAGCTGATAATCATTGCGGTAACCAGTAACCCCAGAATATACCATCGAATTGTTTTTAATTGCCCTGATTTTCTATTTTCTAAATTGAACACAACACTTGTTTATTTTAGTTATTATTCCACATATTTTTCGATGATTACTGACCGGGCAATAATTTATCTTTCATATTTTTTGCCATCGAGGTAGCTGCGGTATTGATAAAAGCCATATCACCACCACCGGTAAAAAAATGATATCCCATTTCATACCATTCGGTAAGTATCCTGATATCAGGAAGTAAGATGCCACAAACTTTACCTGCCTTTTTTGCAGCAGAAGCCGTGTCTTTTATTGCCTTAACAAAAAGAGGATGATCAAACTGACCAAAAACACCAAGCGCCATCGATAAATCCATCGGACCAACAAAAAGAACATCTACACCATCAACTTCTGCCACCCGGTCAAGACATTCAAGTATTTCTGTTGTTTCTACCTGTACAATACCTGTAATTTGCTTTTTCTGAAGTTCATAATACTGGTTAAATTGTTGGCCGTAGTTTGAAGCTCTGACCATTTTTGCCACTCCGCGAACTCCATCGGGTGGATAATACAGGGTTGCAATGGCTTGCTTTACTTCATCAAGGGTTCTCAGGCGTGGAAACATTATTCCTTCGGCGCCCATATCCAAAACCCGATGCACGCGTTCTTTATTAAAACTCTCAACGCGCACAACGGCAGCTGTGTGGGAGCTTTCCAACGCTTGCAGCTGGTGTAATAAATCCTGCTCGTTACCCGCTCCGTGTTCCATATCAATAATTACAAAATCGAAGCCGGCTTTACCAATCATCTCGGTAATGGTGGAATTGCCAAAACTGACAAAAGTCCCTGTCAGTCCTTGATTCTCAGCTAACTTTTGTTTTAATTTCTTCATCAGATAAATGATTTAAATGAATTCTTTACGTGGAGGTGAAAAACTTTCAACTACCCTGACAACCTCAGATAAAGATTGAATTGCATGAGGTATTCCTCCTGAAACATAATAGAGATCGCCAGCCTTTAACCTGGAAGGTTCTTCACCTTCTATAAAAACCATTAATTCTCCTTCCAGAATAAAGGTTGTTTGTTCTGCCTTGTGCAAATGCATTGGCAATGGCTGTTCCTGAATTCCAAAAGTAATTTCCGAGACCAATGTCATCAGAGATTCCAGATGGCATACTCTGGCATTTATACCGGGAATTAATTCTTTTTGAAAACCTTCTTTTTTATATAAAACAGGCATAATAGATTTATTTTATTAAGTATTTTGTTGAATTATCCAGAAAATTTTTGGCTACCGTGTAAAAAATGGCAGCTCCTTTTGACAATACTGTTTCATCAATGTCGAAACAGCTTGAATGATTAAAGTAAATGGACGATTTATATGAATTTACGGCACCCAGAAACAGGAATACTCCGGGGCGCTCGCTTAAATAATGTGCAAAATCTTCGGAGGCAAAAACCGGGCTCAAATCAGAAATAGTATCACGGGGATATTCTTTTTCCAACAGAGCAGTTACTTGCCGGGCAAAGCCGGAATGATTGACCAATACCGGATAACCGTAGTTAACTTTCAGTTCATAGGATGGTAAGCCAAGTTGGTCAGTCGCATATCTTTCAGTTATTTCGTTCAAAGCGGCCTGCATCTCTTGTTCAATTTGTTTTAGGTGAGTTAGGCTAAAAGCCCTAAAACTTCCTGATAACGACACAGAATCAGGAACATGGTTGAATTGTTTTCCCCCGTTTATTGTTCCAATGCCAAAAACAAATGCATCTTTTTTTATCGATTGTTTTATTCTTGACCGGATATGAGAGATAAATTCTGAGGCAATTAATATGGGATCGATTGTAAGTTCAGGATTCGCATGGTGTCCTGATTTGCCCGTAATTTCAATATGAAACGAACAATTTCCTGCCATCATTGCGCCGGTATTTACAAGGAATTTGCCTGACGGATAATTTGTAAAAAGGTGCATTCCTATAATTGCATCCACCCCTTCTAATCCTCCTTCTTTTATGATTCGGATGGCACCTCCGGGAGGTACTTCTTCCCCGGGTTGAAAAATTAACCGAACATTTCCGTTAAGCTCGTTTCTGTTTTCACTCAACAAGCGAGCAGCTCCCAAAACCATTGCCATGTGACCGTCGTGGCCACAAGCATGCATAACGCCTTCGTTTAACGACCGATAATTTTTGTTTAAATCGGTGGGTGTTTCATCAATATTTAATGCATCCATGTCGGCACGGATGGCCAGGGTTTTTCCCTGTTTGATTCCTTTCACCGTTGCAATGAGCCCGGTATCTGCAATCGGCTCGGCTTGAATATCAAGAGATTTTAGTATCTCCATAATCTTCCGCTGAGTTTCTTTTTCCTGAAAGCTTAATTCCGGAAACCGGTGGAAATGTCGACGGATTTCAATCACCCAATCTTCAAACTCTTTTGTCTGTTTCATCAACTGAATCTTTCTTCGGTTCGGTTTTAAACCATGTTGTTAATCCAAAACTTCAACCTGAAGCGAACTGGCTAATCTTTGCGAAAAATGAAGGAGGTAGTTGTTCCATTCAGAAAGAGAATCGAACTGTCTGCTTTTTTTCCATCCAAAACCGGTGTAATAAACAAGCCGACCATTTACCGGATGAAGAAACACCGACAACTGTTTGTCGATTATTTGTCCTTTTAAGCAGAGTGTGTCGGCTATATATTTGGGTTCGGCAACTATTCCGTAGTATGTTTCCGAGTCCTGTATTTTATCCATACAACTGAAGAATCCCGCATCGACATCTATTTTGGCACTGTCCAAATATGAAATGGATAAACCTGCAACAACCGTTTCAGGATAAGGTGGCTCGAAAACGACTTCAATTCGGGAAAGATTACTCCCGAGATCAAGCGAAATCAATTTTTTCTCATTTACTTTTATTGAAGATGCCATCCAAGGTTCATAATCCAATTTAAAACATGTACGGATTGGTCCATTTTCCAACGTTTTATAATCAACAAAATTTTTCGAAACAAACAGTGTATCATTTTTCCATATTCCTATTCCTCCACATCCCCGGCTGCTACCAACAGAATAAGCATCTAAACCCTCGCCGGAGTCAACATGATAATTGCCCGTTTTATCGGTAAATTCTTTATACCATTTATCAATGACAGGATAATGAACCCGCTTGAACCAACAATCAATTCCACTCGAAATGATTCCATCCGGATTATTCTCAAAGGCTAGTTTCTGAGCCTGAGGTCCATACATCCTAAAAGCAACACGGTCGTTTTCCCAGGCATAATCATCAATGCGTTCAGGAACAAATCTGGAATAGACAGCAATTGTATCCAACGATTCATTGTTATTTGTTGGTTCTGTTAGCTGGAATTTTTTCTGAGAGTGCGGTTCAAGACTGACCTGAAAAATTAGAGCGTCATATTCGCCGTTCTTATCCAAATCAACCCATTGAACAGGAAGGAGTTTTCCGCTCTCGATGTCTTTCATTAGATACCTTTGGCTTTCAGTTTCTTGTTCGATATCGAGCGATGAGAATGGTACGCTTACGGTTTTGTTAACCCATGAAATATTGTAATTATTCTTCACCTGAATAATTTGCTGCGGCTGTTTTTTGCACCCTGAAAAAAGCAAAAAAGTGCAGCCAAGAAGTATGAGTACTATACTTCTATTTTCGAAATACAACTTCATACGTAATTGTTTTTAGTGTTGTGTTTCTAAATCTTGTCTCATTTGTTTTAAAATCACTTCATTGGCGTCAAGAAGATGTTTAATGTCACCGGCTTTGTTCCAATCAATGATCCGATCCTGATGATAAAAAGGCTCAGGTGTCAGATTCTGATTTTCGAGTGCGGCAATCAGGTTTAAGAAATACTTATTTTCCTGAGAGGCAAGAAGCATGCGGGCGCGGAGCATATTAAACTCCTTAATTTGTTGATTGAGTTGCAATATAATCCTGTTGGGATGATAGTTCTCAGCACTTTGGTTCTGAAGTATTTCAGTAACAAATTTTCCGGAGCCTCCGTTGTTGTTGGGTGGATCAGTTCCCATAATTCCGGCAATGGTAGGCGCCAAATCAGTATGTTCAAAATAATCAAGTCTTCTGCCTTTTGCAATCCCGGGGCCTGAAAAAACCAACGGAGTCATCCAGCTGTCTTCATCGAATAGGGGATGCCATCCAATTCTGCTTTGTCCATGGTCGGAGGTAACAATTAATACTGTATTATTCCATTTATTTTCCTTCTTTAAAAATGATATCAGTTCACCAAGAAGCACATCTGCTTCTTCAATCGCTTTTACATACGGAGAACCTTCGCCAAAAATATTTCGATAATACGTTTGCTCCGGAGTCGTACTTATTGCTACCGAAGTTCCTTCGTCTCCCGGAGTTTGCAGATGAATTCGCATAAATACAGGATTTTGACTGCGAAGTATTTGTATTGCCTGCTCCACAACTTGCCTGTCAGACAACCGCGGGTCCATAATTGTAGTAGTAAAACCTCTGCTAACCGAACGGTATGCGGCAGTATTCACTATAAATGCTGTCGGTTTTTGTGGAGAAAAAACTTCCTGGATATATTTATTTTCAGGAGAAAGAAAAACCGTTCCTTCGTGGAGTATCGGGTTGGGAAAAGAGCAACTGTTAAAAGTACTATAATCGCCAACCGTTGGGTGATGGGGGAGGATCATACACGATTTTTCAATATAGGTACCTTCTTTGAACAGGCTATTTAAAACCGGCATTTTCAATAATTGCGGAGCCTGCCAGTGCAACCCGTCAATCATATATAAAATAACCCGGTCTGGCTTCTGGGCTTTTATGGTTATTGGAAACAACACACAAAAGATTATCAGGACAGAATAAACATATCTTTTCATTGTTGACATTTATGTTATTTTGATTTTTTGTTGTGCATGAGGTATATCTCACTTCCAGCCAGTAAAAGGGCACCAACACCGTAAACTTCAGTCATATCATAACTTACGTTTTCAGGAAAGGCCCCAACCGGTTGAACCCATCCTAATTTACCATCCGGAGAAACCGCTTTTCCCAAAGCCTGCCAACCTTTCTCTACCAATGGCAAATAATCTTTTTCGCTTAATAGACCTGTATTTATTCCGTAGGCAAGCGCATATACAAAAAAGCTGCTTGTACTCGTTTCCGGATTAGGGAATGACTTCGTATCAAGCAGACTGGCATGCCAGTAACCGTTTTCATCCTGCAAACCGGTAATTCTTTCACACATCTCAATAAAAAGAGTTTGATAAAAATCATGATAGATATTGTTCTCTGGAAGTTCTTTCAGGATACTCACCAATCCTGCTACTACCCATCCGTTTCCTCTGCCCCAGAATACCTTTTCTCCATTTTTTTCTTTTTGGTCCAGAAATCTGTAATCACGAAAAAACAGATTTTCCTGATGGTCATAAAGCAGGTTGTAGGTGATCATAAACTCTTCGTGCATAAAATCCAAAAATCGGGTATCACGGGTGATGGAATACATTTTTGCGTAAACCGGAGGCGCCATAAACAACGCATCGCACCACGACCAGCGGTCGTATGAATTTGGTCCCTGTCCCCATTTCAGGTTTGCCCTTGATGGATGATTTAATACCCACTCGGTACGTGCCAGGGTAGGATTCAGAATCTCAGGTTTGCCTTCTTTTCGGTATATGTCGAGGTACATTTGAGAAACGGCAATATCATCGGCAATGTACATTCCATAAAAAGGTTGCCATTTGTATTTATTGCCTAAATCTTTGAGCCACAGGTAATATTTCTCATCTTTAGCAATTTCTGCGAACCTGGAAAGTCCAATATAAAACGTTGCATTTGTCCAGTCGAGATCATGAAATTTATTAGGCATTTGCTGAAGTTGCCAGTCGGCAACCCGGCTCATAAAGGCTAAAATATCATCCGATGACTGAATTTCTATCTTCTCCCCGGTTGAATCATACGATTTTTTATGTGAGTTTCCATAACCGAAGTTGAAGAAAAGCATCAATGTAAAAACGAATAGCAGCTTATAAATACATCTATTTCTCATGTTCTAATATTTTCTTTATGAATTATTTCAGGTAATCGCTAACGGTGAAAATCCTGTGAAACAAACTTCAGTACTTCTGGCAGGGAGGCTCTCCAGAAAGTCCAGTTGTGACCGCCATCCCGTACCTTGTATTCGTGTGGAATTTCGTTTTTTCTCATCAGAATGTGGATTAATGAATTTCCTTCGTACAAAAAGTCGTCATCGCCACAGTCGAGATACCAGCGCACAGCCTTTTTTTCGTCACCGGTAAGATTTCCCATTAAATAATATGCACTATAGGTCTTGAAATAATTTTCAGCTTCTTTTTCGGAAACATTCTCCTTGTTGCGTTTTTCCAAAAAGCTTTTCGTTTCTTCCAGAGAATAAGGCCCCACGCTTGCACTTAAAGGACAGGCAGAGCCAAATAACTCAGGATGGTGAAGTGCATAAATAAACGTACCGTTTCCTCCCATTGAAAGGCCGGCAATGGCACGGTAACGTTTCATTGGTCTAATCCGGTAAGTTTTCTCAATAAATGGGAGGAACTCCTCAAAAAAGAAATCTTCATAACGCCAATTTCCCTTGATTGAGTTAAAATATCCTCGTTCGCCGGTATTTGCATCCGGCATTACAATAATCATGGAAGTACATTCTCCGGAAAGAATGGTTTTATCAGCAATTTGCATTACCTCTCCCAGTTGTATCCAACCGGTCTGATCATCGCCACCACCATGTAAGAGATATAAAACAGGATAGCTACGTTCTGACGTTTCATAATCAGATGGAAGATAAATGGCGTATTTACGTTCACTATTTAAAATGGAACTTTTCATCGACAAGTTGTCAAATACCTTTCCCGACTGAGCAAAAAGGAATGCCGGTAATGAGACAAACAGAAAAAGAAAAATGGTTTTTTGTAATGCTTTCATTGTTACGTTATTGAAGTTTATTTTAATGTTGTATATAGAATGCTACATAACCAGGTCAATTTTTTCCCAGCAATTGGCTAGAGCCCATTCGACAGACCAGGTTGTAAATGCAGAAAAATTGAAGTCCCTGTATCGGATTGAGGAATTTGGATCTGTCGCTTTATTTTTTTCGAGTATCCGGTAAAGTACCGGAACCAGAGGTTTAGCCTTGTCACCGATTAGTTCTATGGAGCGGGCGGCCTGAAGGGCCAGCCATCCTCTGTCATCGGCAACCCATTTCCCCAGTATGGGCAATGCCTCCGTCGTATTTCCAAGCCGGCACAACGTTTCAGCAGCTGCAATTTGTACCGAGGGAGACGGATCATTTAATAATGCCATCAACTGATCGCTTGCCGGTAATCCATCTTTTCCCATCGCCTGAATGCCGATAACTCCCCAGTACCGGACGCCCGAATCGTCGCTTAAAAGATTTTTCTCCAGATCAGCCAACGAGGCCGCACCAACCATCTCTGCTGCCTGTATTATTTTTTCAAGATTATATTTGTTTGGATTGTGAGCCATTTCGTAAAGCGTGGAATTGGCAGAGCGAATCATGTATTCAGCTTCAGGGAGAAATCCTGTATCTCCGGTTTTTATGGCCCATTGATGAATCTCGCTTTTCAAGCTGTCGATCTGGTTTCGATATTGACTCAGTGAAGCCAGGTTATTAAGTTCTGCCGGATCATTTTGCAAATCATACAACTCCTCAACAGGCTTTGTTCCCCACATTTTGAGGGCTTCGGCATGAAGTTCTCCATTGTTTTTTAGCCTTCTCAGTTCCCTGAAACTTTCCTTTAAATCGCTAAAAATTATACCCGGCTGAATATATGGAAGATGCGGATAATAGTGACGAACATAGATATAACGTTCTGTTACAACCGCGCGGGACATTTCGTACATGTTGTCGGCTCTGTCACGGGCTCCAATAACCTGAGTTCTGTTAGCCGGAAGCTGTTTGCCCATAAATGGCTGTCCCTGCATTGTTTCAGGAATCCTGACTCCGGCGAGGTTTAACACTGTAGGAGCAAAATCGACAAAACTGACCATCTCGTAGTCTTTTGAGCCGGGTGCAACTTTTGCTAAATGTTTGTATTTGTCAGGCAGATAAACCACCAGCGGAACCCGTAGGCCAGTAATATTTAACCATCTTTTATACCGGGGTAAGCCGGTTCCATGATCACTGAAAACAAAAATGATTGTTTCGTCAAGCAAACCGTCATCTTTAAGATTTTGAACAATTTCCCCAACTACCCGGTCGAATACAGTTATGTTATCGTAGTAGTGCGACCAGATTTTTCGAATTTCCGGAGAATCAGGATAATATGGTGGAATTGGCACTTTTGCGGGATCATGAAACAAACTGTCGGGTAAATTTTCGGTATTCTTTTCCCATTGCTCAGTGTGGTTAACCGAGCCTTCGTGTGTCATTCCAAACGTAAACATGGAGAAAAAAGGCTGGTTACCGGTTCTTTGTCGCCAGGGAGCATTATCCTCTTTCCAATATTGCCATACCCCTTCAGGATTGAAATTGTAATCGGTTTTATTATTGTTTGAAGTAAAATAACCAGACTGAGCCAAATGTTCCGGGAAAGTTTTTAAAAATTCTGGTTTGTTTATTTCACATCGCAATTGCTGTGTCCCCAGCGATGTTGCATACAATCCCGTTATCAGGCAGGAACGTGATGGCGAACAAATGGCTGCGGTTGAGTAGGCTTTTTCGAAGGTTACACCATGCTCCGCGAGTTTGTCGATATTGGGAGTTGTGGCATATTGGTCGCCGTAGCAGCCCAGGTTTGGACTAATGTCCTCACAATTTATCCATAAAATATTAGGCACCGATTCTTTTTGCTGAACCTGGCAACTTATAAATATGGAAACCATTATAATGGTTATACAATAATAAAAATGTCTCATTATTTTTAAATTTTTACTGAATTTTTGTTCTAATCCGGTTTTCCCCTTCACTGAGTATTATATTCTGACCTGCGTATTGCCATTGTCCTGTCAAACCTTTGGGCAGAGTGATTATCGCATTTATGTAGTTGTTTTTTATTTCGTAATCAACACTGATTTTACCTACAGGATGAGGAATGGTAGATTTTATGAATTTTAAATTTCCGGGATGAGGGGAAATAATTATCTCACCAAAACCAATACCGGCAGGTTTTATGCCGCAAACCGAGTTAAGCAGGAAATAGGCAGGATGGGCGCTCCAGGCGTGGCAATCCGATCGGTCGTGCGATTCAAAACCAGTTTCTCCGGAGGTAGTCGATCCTCTGTCAACGAATTTTTCCCAAAATTCCAGATGGTCAAGAAAAAGGTTCTCCTGCCCGGTTTTTTGCATCGCCTTAAAAAGAAAAAATGAAAAGTAGGAGCTAGCCATCTCGTCGAATCCCTCGAAAGTTAAAATCAGGTTGAGTAATCCGGCTTGCTTGTCAGCAGGGATTAGATCGCAAAGAATGGCCAATGTATTTGTGTGTTGCGAATAGATTTCTTTATCTGGATAATCACGGAAGAGTTGTTTTGATTCATCCCAGCAATTTGTATTAACCGCATTTTTTATCCCCGAAGAGATATTTTCCCATTTTTCAGCTTTTTTGTTTAATCCAAGCTGACGGAAAAGCCACACAGTACAATCCAAAGTATGGGCATAATAAAGCGATAACATTGTTGACTGGCTTATTTCCTGTTGAGCATTCGCTCTGGGAATGCTACCCTGAGTTATGCTCCAGTCAATAAAATTTTGATTTTTAACTGTTCCAATTAAACCTGTTTTTTCATCCAGATGTCTTTCGTAGAAACCGAGTATTTTTTCAATATTATTTACAAATGGAAGAATATAAATTGAATCGCCCCTCATGAAATAGTAATCGTGTAAACTCTGTATCCAGCCCATCGACCATGAGCCCATATCAAATTCGAAACGCGATGGATAAGCTGACTTTAGTAACTCTGTTTCCCTGTTTTCCGATTGAGGATAAAGCCTCATCATTTCTCTCAGTAAGCTATCATTCGTCGAGTTGTATGTGGATATAGCAGAAATAGGACGATTGTCGCCACCGTAGCTAAGTTGTTCGTAAAACGGAGTATCATAATAGGTTTCGCCTGAACACATTCGCAGCGTTCGCAGGCACATATCAAAAATCTGGTTCAACTGTTCATTGTCGCAGGAAAAAGTGGCCATGTCAGGATATGGATAACCTGAGTATTCGTTCTGAAAAGAGACGATTTCTAACGGATTTTCGCTTGTCTCAACCTGAAGCTGAATATATCTGAAAGCTCTTTTCCAGAGCGGCCGGAAGCAACGGCTGGCATTGCCATCGGGATAAAAGATATCCCAAACTCCAAACATTGTTTTCCCGTCAACAGAATCGCGATGCGCTTTCAAATCGGGTTTTTCGTACAAGGCTTCGGCATATTTAATTTTTACTTTACTGTTTTTTCCTCCGCTTACAACAAGTTCAGGATAGCCCATTGTAAAAACATCAAAATCAATCAGTATCGAAGCTTTTGTTTGTTCCGGGATTACTAATGGCGTTTTCCCATCCCATTTTCCAACGGGCAAATCAATTCCTTTAATTTTTCGGATTCTTGACGGGTTTTCAATATGATTATCCATAAAGGGGATACTCCGGGCGACAAGATGCCATGGTGCTTCGCCTTCAAAAATTAAAGGTTCGGCTGTATTCCAAATGCTGTCGTCGAAATCAATTGTTTCCCAGCTCCATGGATATAATTCCGCATCCACTTCATCGCCACCACCACAAGCATAGAATCCCTTGAACCAGCGATCTGTAAAAATCATTTCGCTGTAAGGAATGACTTTGTACGCCGGATTCTTGTATACTTTCCATGATTCACTACTATTGAGCCACTGATACTTTTCATCTTCAGCCGAAAGCATAAATGCCGTTTGTGCCGAAATAAAAGCCAATGGTTTATCCTTTCCTCCATTATAAACCAGTGCGGCAACAACATTATCTCCTTTTTCAAGATACCTTGCAATATCAACCACATCATATTTATACGTTCGCAGATCTCCTTTGGCGGGTCCGTAACAAACTCTTACTCCGTTTACAAAAAGATTATACCGGTTATCAGCCGAAACATGAATGATTAACTGATCAGGAACTTCATCCAGATTAAATGATTTCCGAAAATGATATACCCCATAAACAGTGTTGTTTGATGAAGGATAAGCAACCCATGGGGCGTTTTGTCCGAATGAATTACTAATAAGAAGAATAAAATAAAACAATAAGAGTATATTTTGTTTTACTATCATTTCAAAAAGGATATTAATTGTTTTTTCTGAGTAGTACTGTCAACTGACAGACTTGGTTAATCTTCTTTAATCTGTTTATTCATAAGAAGCCTTCCAGTTTACTTCCTCTCTTGTTATAGAATAGCGATGGTGATACACCTCCCTTATTTCTTCTTCTGAGTTATGTTTTGTAATGTGGGTCCACCAGCATAAAAACCAGACAAATTCAGGTCTTTGATTTTCCAGCCAGCCCATATCTGGTAGCCAGCCTAATTCAGCAAATGAGATACTACCGTTTTTACTCAATGATTTTGTTTCGTCGATATTATCCTGTATTTTTTTTGCATTATCCCAATTACGCAAGCCATTGGTATACCCATCAAGACCTACCATATCTACCAGGCTGTCTCCCGGGTAATAATCGGCAATCGGACGTCCGATATTTGGCGACCAAACCCAAATGAGATTGTTTAACTGATGATAAACTGTAAATCGTTCATACATCATTTTCCAGAGATCCTTAAAATTTGATTTGTTTCCCCACCAAAACCAGTTACCATTCATTTCATGATAGGGCCTCCATAGTACAACAACTCCTGAGTTTTGTAACAATTTCAGATAGGTTGCGATTGTATCTAGATGAGCCATATATTTTTTATGAATTTCGGTTGAATCCTGAAAAAGCTCATTGAACCGTTCCTGGCTCATCGGTATCTGTGTGTCAGAGAAAGAACCTTCATTTCCAGATATATCCCAGCTGTCCGGATTTACCTGATGCCATGAAATTGTTACCAATCCTCCGTTTTTCCATTGGTCAACAGCTGCATTTACAATATCCAACCGCTTATAATGTGCTTCATTGCCGTAACTAAAATCTTCACCCAGTAAGGCAGGATATTTTCCGGTTAGTTGCACTATCTCGCTGCTCCATTTCATAACATCAGAAGCCAGATTCTGCTGACCGGTCAATATGCCCTTCCCTTTTAAATTGGTTAAATAATTTAGTACTTTTCTTGTACTTTCTGTTGCCGCAGGATTAACCGGATCAATCGGAAATGCGGAATAAAAGGAAAAGATCAGGACAAATAGGAAACAAGCTTTCTTATGTTTATTCTTCATTTTTAATGATCAGATGAAACATCGTAATTGCAAAAGTCATTTTGCAACCGGAAATGATAAGTCCCCGGCAGATGCTTTTAAAAGTAGTAATTGGGTTACCAGTAAATTAATTCATAACAAAGCCTGTCCGAAAACATCGATAATCTACTTTTCGGACAGTCTTTGTTATTTTATTAAAGGATTAATAACCAGGATTCTGAGGAAGTAGGTTTGGATTTCTATCTAACTCATCCTGAGGTAATGGTAAAAGGTACTTATTAACGTTAAAATTATCGTGAGGTTCAAGAGACTCAGAGCCTTTAAAAACCTCGTCCCCCATCTGCCTTCGTTTGATATCCCACCAGCGTTTGAACTCGAAGCTAAGCTCGAATCTTCTTTCTTCCAGCACCAGATCCCTGAAATCATCTTTGGAAATACCTGATGACACATTGGCCGGGAAGTCGGTTGCCGTCCCTGCCCAATTTCTGGCCCGCTCGCGTACCTGGTTTACGTAACCCAATGCTTCGGATGTTGGGCCACTTATTTCATTTAATGCTTCAGCAGCAATTAATAAAACTTCAGCATATCGGTACACGGCATAATTATTATCAGTATCCGAAACTGATGTGCTTCCACAATTTCTCCAATATTTTGCAATATGCGGACGAGCAACACTAAATTTTGTATAAGGTAAATACTCCCCGCCGAAATAAATGCTGTCGGCAAGGGCTACTTTTCTCCTGTAATCCCTTACATCCCAAGTTGTATATACTTCTAATGACGGAACACAAACATCCCATCCGGCAACTTCATCAGCTCCGCTAGGACCTGTAAATGCAGCAAAATAATCGCTATTATATGGCCAGGATGCCTGGCTTTCTTTAAATTCAATCGCAAAAACATGTTCAGACATTCCTTCCTGTAAGGAAGCAACAAATAGATTCTGATAGTCACTTTCAAGATCATATCCTAAGTTAGTTTTATTGTCAATTACCCATTTTGCATTATCATATGCTTCCTGGTAATTACCAAGGGTAAGTTGAACATCGGCCAACATTGTATAAGCCGAACCTTTAGACGCCCTGCTCCAGATATTTGACGGATGTTTTACCGGCAGGAATTCTTTTGCATATTCAAGGTCTTCAATTATATACGAATACACATCAGCAGCAGATGTTTTCGACATTGTCTTAACCGATTCAGGATCAGAAACAGCCTCCCCAATGTATGGAATATCACCAAAGCATCTTACCAGTTGATAATAAATAAACGCCCGGAGAAATTTACCCTCCGCAATCAAAGCATTTTTATTTCCACCATCTTCAAGCGATTCCCCTCCTTCAATAGCAGCGTTTGCAGTTCCGATAATTGAATAAGCGGCTGGCCACCAGGTAGTAAGTACCGAGTTGCTTGCATCGCATCCAAAATCGTTAAGTTGAATCCTTGCAGTAACCGTTCCTCTGTTTCCAATGTCAACCATATCTCCCATTAACATTACAGTTAGAGTATATTCGCGTCCCCAGAAATAGCTGGAAGCGATTTGTCCTATAGTCCCGTTTACTGCTAATTGAACGTCATTCTCTGTTTTAAAGAAGCCTTCAGGTGCCAATAATCCAACAGGATTTTCTTCCAGATCGGTGCAGCTAAAAATTAAAAGGGTCAGGATTATTAATGTGAATATTTTATAACTTTTCATGTCGTTTAAATTTTATTAATTATTTTAAAATCTAACCTGAACACCAATTGTGAATGATTTTGAACTAGGATAACTTCCATAATCATATCCAAGGTTTACATTCCCTGTATAATTTGAATAGTTCCTCCAGTTAACCTCAGGATCAAATCCGGGGTAATCTGTGAATGTGAGCAGGTTTTGAGCGCTAAAATAAATACGTGCAAGACTGATTCCCAATGGGCTAATCATATCTTTAGGTAGTTTATATCCGAGTGAGATATTTTTAAGTTTGATGAAGCTACCATCGTAAATGAAACGACTTGAAGATCTTTGTGAACGGGAACCCGATGCTTTAGGAACATCTGTATCGGTGTTTGTAGGTGTCCAACGGTCTAATGCACGTGTTGTTTTATTATAATAACCTGACATAGTTTCCAGCTCACATAAGGTAAAGCTAAAAATGTCATTCCCATGCGATGCCTGTAAAAAGAAATTGAAATCGAATCCTTTGTACTCAAAAGTATTGTTTAAACCCCATAAATAATCAGGGTTCGGATCACCAATTATTGTTCTGTCCTGACTATCTAATTTGCCATCATCATTTAAATCCCGGAATTTTTCACCTCCGGCTCCCTGTTCGAAGCCACTTCCCGGGATAAATGTGTCGCCTTCCTGGTAAACGCCATCATAAATGTATCCATAAAATTGCCCGACAGATTCGCCTTCTCTTAAAATGGCGGTATTACTAATCCCAACCATGTGGCCAGGGGCCTGACTTAGATAAATATCTTCTCCATCCGGCAGACTCAAAATTTTATTCTTTGGCAAAGAGAAATTAAAGTCAGTAGTCCATTTTAGTTTGCGGTCAAGGTTAACTGTTGTTAGCGAGAATTCGAGACCTTTATTTTCAATTGCACCAATATTTTTTAATAAAGTTGAATATCCTGAATATTCAGGTAATTCCAGTTCAAATAGGAGGTCAGTTGTCTTCTTGTAATAATAATCGGCTACTAAGTTGATTCGCTGGTCGAATAAACCCAAATTAATACCAATATCAGTTTGTGCGGTACTTTCCCATGAAAGATTATCGTTTGCAACCGTACTTTGTTTTATTGCATTTACCACTTCGTCTCCAATAACCGTACTTGAAAGTGTTGCCAGGCGGGCCAGAGATTGATATGCATTTATTGCCTGGTTTCCAGTTACCCCGTAACTAGCTCTAAGCTTTAATTGGCTGATCTGAGGTATTGCATCCATGAATTTTTCTTCAGCAATATTCCAGGCAATAGCTCCTGATGGGAAAAATGCCCATTTGTTATTTTTTGCAAACTTCGAAGATCCATCGTAGCGGGCATTAAATGTAAGCAAGTAGCGATCAAATAGTTTGTAGTTTATCCTGCCGTAGAATGATGCCAATTCTGATTCTGTCAAACCTGAAGACGGGGTTTTTGCAGTTGAGCCGCCACTTAAGTTCCAAAATGAGAAAGAATCAGTGATAAAATCTTCGCTCATTGCTCTCGAGCTTTCATAATGCGACGACTGATAAGAATAACCAGCCATTAAAGTAATATTATGAATACTGTTAAACTCCTTATTGTATGTAAAATAATCTTCATTAATAACATTCTTTGACCTTGTTCCAATAATATAGACTTGTCCTCCTACGTCGTTTCCTCCTTCCAAAGTACTTGGGAGATATCTTCCCTGACGGGTTGCCCCGGAATTCATTCCCAGCGTACTCCTGAATTTCAGGTCTTTGGTTATTTGATATTCACCATAGAAGTTTGCCTGTATTGTTGTTGCGACTTGTTCATTGTCAATCTCTTTAGCAATTGCAACCGGGTTGTCAAAACTTTGACCCGTGATGTCAGAAACTCCATAACTACCGTCCGAATTATACACAGGCGTTGTTGGATCTATTGTTAACATAGCAGAGATAACACCGGTTTGTCCGCCGCCTCCACTTGTTTCCTGATTTAATACTCCATCAGAACCGGATTCAGCAGCATACAGGTTTACTCCGGCTTTAAAATTTTTAGTTGCCTGTATATCCAAATTACTGGTGATTGAATAGCGTTTGAATTTTGATTCAATTACGACACCTTTTTGATCATACATTATTCCGGAAACATAATAACGAACATTTTCATTTCCACCAGATAAAGAAAGCTGATAGTTTTGAATTGAACCATTTCGAAAAACTTCATCCTGCCAGTTTGTATTTGCATATTGTTCATTCGAGCCAAAGGTTCCCGGACTGATTTCATTTATGAAATCTATATAATTGTCACTTTCAAGAAGGTCGAGACGTTTAACTACATTTTGAAATGAATAAGAAGAATTGAATTCAATATTTGTTTGTCCTACTTTTCCATGTTTGGTTGTAATAAGAAGTACTCCATTTGCTCCACGAGAACCGTATATTGCTGTAGCAGAGGCATCTTTTAAAATCTCTACAGACTCGATGTCTTCACTGGGAGGCATTGCTCCTCCGGGGAACCCATCGACGACATACAAAGGATCGCTTGATGAGTTTATCGAAGTAGCTCCGCGTACACGCACTTTAAATGAAGAACCAGGTTCTCCGTTGTTTGATTGTATCATAACACCTGCGGCACGTCCTTGTAACGATTGAACCATACCGATAGAAGGGTAAGCTGAAATCTCTTCTGATTTTACTGTCGTTACCGATCCCGTCAGATCGCTCTTTTTTATTGAACCATATCCCACGGCAACAACTTCGTCCAACCCAATGGTTTCCTGTTCCATCACAACATCGATTTTACTTTTCCCTTCTACTAAAACCTCTTGTGTCCGCATTCCGACAAAAGAAAATTGAAGTATAGCATTTTCAGACATAATTGTAATTGCATATTCTCCGTCAGAATTGGTTATGGTTCCATTTGTCGCTCCTTTAACAATAATCGTTACCCCGGGAATGGGAACTCCTGTAGCATCGGTTACTTTTCCCGATACTTTATTTTGTTGAAAAACAGACAGGTCGTTTCCATCAACTTCAGGTGTTGTAAGTAAAATAAAACGATCTTTTACTTTATAGCTTACATCTGTATCAGCGAACAGTAAATCAAGAACATCGTTTATCTTTTTGTTTTTAATATCAATGGATACTTCTCTCTGAACATCGACAAGTTTATCGCTATACATAAAATAAAACTCGCTTTGGCTTTCAATGTTTTGAAGCACTTGTTTTACAGTGCTATTATCCATTTTTAGATTTAAGATTGTTGTTTGCGAATACGAATTAGTGGCAAGTACACTAATTGCAGAAATTAGCAAAAGAAAGGCTATTAGTTTCATTACGTTCAATAATTTTTGTATCCCGGGATACGCCTCCCAGAAAAAACAAACATTTTTTTTCATAATTTTGTGTTGTTATTATTAATAATTGCCCGGGATCCATTATTCCGGGATAGATTTTTAACATTCAAGGAGGTGTAGGGCACTTCCTTGTTTGTTTAAGAGAAGATGTTTTAGTGCATTTATTTCATAGGCTGTACAGTTTAAAATTTAGGTTTCACGTTTTTCTATTTTTATTTTCAATTTTGAGAAAGTACCATCAGATAACTTGACACGGGGTAATCGTTTGTATGTTATAGGTGTGGTTTCTGTCATTAAATCCAGAATTAGAAATAGAGGATCATTTACAAAAGTGACAGTATATGTTAATTCTGAAATCTCATCCGCAACTTCTATATCTACATTAAACTTTCTGCTGAGTTCTTTGGTAACCTCTGTTATGGGGGTATTGTCGAATACCATTTTACCATCTTTCCATGCTACGTATTTGTTGATGTTCCCTTCAACAGAAACTGTATTTCCTGAGTTTAAATTATATGTTACGTATTGTCCCGGTACCATATTTTTAATCTGGAATGTTTTATGGTCAGGAAGTTCTTTCTCGATTAATACTTTCCCTTCAATAAGAGTTGTAGAAATATCATCGTCAGCAGGATAGGCCCGTACATTAAATTCAGTACCTACTGCCTTAATATTTAAGTTACCTGTTTTAACAATAAATGGTTTGTCAGGATTATGGGCAACATCGAAATATGCTTCACCGGTTAATTTAATCTCTCTTGTGTTCCCATTAAAATTACGTGGATATTTTATACGACTGGCATAATTCAGATTTACTTCAGTTCCATCTGATAACTGTACAACGGTTTGTGAACCAATAGGAGCAATAATTTCCAGTGAGTCAACTGCTAAATCTGTTAGTTTCTCGAATGGAATGGTATTATTGGAAGCCAAATAGAATATGATGCCAAGTAGCGGAATTAATAAAACGGCAGCAACCCGGCTAAACCATTTTCCAACTTCTGACAGTATAACAACCTTTTTCGCTTTATTTTTCTGGGTTTGAAGGTTAATTTTGTGATGAATTCTATCAAGCAATACATTGTACTTTTCTTCATATTTTTCATCATGTTCAGATTTTAAACTATTCCAATGGTTGAAAATCAAATTCTTACGTTCTCCCTCCAATGTTTGCTCTTTCACCCATTCTGCAAATTCATCGAATTCATCGTTAGAACATTTGTTGTTTAAATATTTTATTAGTATATCCTTATTCATAATTGTTTAACTATGTACCTCCCTTTTTTAAGGGAGGTACTAAACTAACTAAACTATTTAAACCTATGAATTAAAATAGTATTCAACCAGGTTTAATAGTAATACGTACTACATAAAATATATAACTAAGGAAAAACTATTTTTTTTTTTAAGATAAAAAAAGATATAGGAATAAAGCATTGATAATCAAATCTCCATTGATGTGCGATTTTAGAAATTTCAAAGTAGATACAAGATGATTGTTTACTGTACTTTCAGAAATGTTTAGTCTTTCTGCAATTTCCTTATGTGTTAAACCTTCTTCTCTGCTTAAAATAAAAATTTCTTTTTGTCGGGGAGTTAGTTGTTGCAGCGAAGCTTGAACTCTGTTATCTAATTCTTTATACTGTAATTCATCAATGACCTGTTCTGAAGTTTCAATTTGTTGAATTGATTTTAGATATTCTCTTGATTTAGCCTCTGTTACCCTTTTGCGCAGCAGGCTCATTGTTTCATTATATGCGATTGTAAACAGAAATGACTTAAAAGATGCATAAACATCAATTTTATTTCTGGAGTTCCAAATTTTTATAAAAACCTCCTGGACAATCTCTTCGGCATCTTCTTCCTGTTTTAGATATAATAAGACAAACTTGAATAGTCTGTGACAATATTTATTATAAATGGCATCAAAAGCTGCCATATCGTTTTTTTTTAGGAGTTTTACTAAATCAATATTTGACTGGTTAGTTTTCAATAAACATTGTTATAATTAACGTAAAGATATTTATTCAATCTTAAATATCAATAGATATTGGTTCGACTGAATATGTTCAATTAAATATTTGCAAAATTTTTTAATATGAATAAACTTATTTAGAAAAGATAAATAAACAATTGCATATACGAGATACTGCCACTAATATATAAAATGCTATCTTATGGGAAACAGAAATGATATGAATATTATCAAATTTATTGAATCCTTTCCTGACGAAGAAAGTTGCAGGGAGCATTTTAAAGGAGTACGTGAGAAGCAAGGTGTTATTTGCAAAAGATGTGGGTGTACCAAACATTATTGGTTGAAAGCCAAATGGCAGTGGCAGTGTTCAGAATGCCGTTTCAGAACTGGTTTACGAAGCGGTACAATGATGGAAAATTACAAGCTTCCAATCCGCAAATGGTACCTTGGCATGGCATTTATGAGTTTTAGTAAGAAAGGTATCTCTGCGACAGAGTTGCAACGACAGCTGGGGCACAGCAGATATGAAACAATTTGGGTTATGATGCACAAGATACGCGAAGCTATGGGCAAGCGTGACAACATGTATGGATTGACCGGGATGGTGGAATTTGACGAGGCCTATTTTGAAACCGAAACCAGTGAGAAAGACAAGCAAGACTTGAAGCGAGGGAAAGGTAGTCAGCGCCAAATGAACGTTGCCGTTGCAGCAGAATCAACTCCACTGGAAGACCTTGAATCAGGGAAAAAAGGGAAACATTGCAGGTATTTTAAAATGAAAGTCCTTGATGGGCACACTTCAGATAAAGTCAATGAGTTTGTTGAGCAAAATATTGCTGAGGAAAGTATCGTTTTTAGCGATAAAAGTGTAAGCTACATTAATATTGCTGACTTTGTTGAAGTTCACATTACAGAGAAATCAACAAATGAGACAACCAAAACAACTTTACAATGGGTACACATAGCAATAAGCAATGCGAAACGTACTCTTTTGGGAATATATCATAAAATTAAAGGCAAATATTTACAGCTTTACCTTGACGAATTCTGTTATAAGCTGAATCGAAGATATTTTGGCGATAGGCTTTTCGACAGGCTAACCATTGCAGTGGCTTCGAATTACTGGCATGATAACGGATAAGCAAATAAACAATTATAATAAAGACATATATCTAACGCAAGCAATCAGGGGAGATTCCATTTAAAAATACTTTTATTCCTTTTTTTTACTTTTGCAATCGTTGTGCAAATTGATTCAATGAGCAGTCTTTAGTTTGTATGAATTTTATAACCCTATGCCGGTTTCAATGTATTATTTGAATTATTTTGTTTAAATTCTTCACAAAAAGAATAGGCTCACCGTCGCATATATTGATTAGCAAGTGTTCAAATTCTCTTTTTTATGTTCAAATTAACTGTTCGGCAATACTCAATACAGAAATTTTCAATTCATCAAGTTAATGGATTTTTAATTTCATTCAACATGAAAAAATAGTCTGGTTGTATTTGCGCTAACCAAAATGTCTCCTTTAATTCTTTACCATTTTTTTTGCGTCGCTGATATTTTTTTAGAACTTATTGCATCATCGGTAGGAACCGTGGATTGGAAATACACGCATAACATATTTGCTAATATTGTTAATACATCTGTTAAAAAGAGGTATGAAAATAAATCATACCTCTTTGAAGCCAAATAGAGCCAAGTGATTCTTACGGGACAAAATTCGAACCAATTTATCTCTGATTTAAAGCTTTTGGCGGATGTTCGAACAGGATAGATGTATTCAAGAAAAACAAAAGATGCGAACTACTCAAAAGAGTTTATTAATTGATACTCCTGATTAACTCATTGGCGATATTTGATCTTTCGAATCGCATAATACTTTCTTCGGCGCTGCCATAACTTAGCAGGTTAATGCTCCCACACCAGGAACCCTTTTGGTCGACAACAGCAAACTTTTGATGGATATTGGATTTAAAGACGACGGCTATTCCAGAACTTCTTTCAGGGCTTTAAAATCCATTTTTTACGCGTTTCCTTCATTTGAATAACTATCGTTATATACCAATTGTTGTAATTTAGTAAGATATGCCGTTGTCTATCACCCATGATGAAAGGAACAGGGATTACGAAGGGCAACTTTTTAAGCAACTGGTTTAATTTCATTGACAGAAACCTACTTAGAGTACAAGTTTACTGAAATAGTTAAACCGACAATTCTGTATTTAAAAGAAACTACATATATTTGCATTATCGCAATGGCAGTTACAGTAATGAGCATTACAGTTAAAGCAGTAGATAATGAAATTCTATAACAGAGAAAAAGAATTGACATTTTTAAAATCAATCAAAGAACGTTCGGAAACAGAGGCGCAAATGACGGTGGTTGTAGGACGTCGGCGCATTGGAAAGACAAGTCTTTTAAAGAAAGCTGTTGAGAATGAAGATACAGCTCTTTATTTGTTTGTGACCCGCAAAAATGAAGTTCTGATTTGTGAAGAATTTAAGGAAGAGATTGAACGCAAGTTGCAGGTCAAGCTGTTTGGTTCGTTTACACAGTTTAAAGACTTGTTCCAATATCTGATGGATTTATCTGCAACGAGAATCTTTTCGCTGATTATTGATGAATTCCAGGAGTTCAATAATGTCAATCCATCCGTTTACAGTGAAATGCAAAATATCTGGGACAGTTATAAGGAGCGGAGCAGAATCAACCTAATTGTCTGCGGATCAGTTTACTCACTGATGAAGAATATATTCGAAAATTCAAAGGAACCACTTTTTGCCAGGGCAACTGAACGTATTCACCTGAAATCGTTCCATGTAGATATCCTTAAAGAGATATTGGCTGACAATTATTCGGAATATACACCTGAGGATTTATTGGCGTTTTACGTATTGACGGGAGGAGTTGCCAAATATGTGGAACTTTTGATAAGCAAAAAAGCATTTACACTCAGTAAAATGTTGGACGAAGTCTTCCGGGAAAATTCATTGTTTATTGACGAGGGACGCAATGTCCTTATTGAAGAATTCGGGAAGGACTATGCAACATATTTTTCAATTCTGTCACTTATTGCATCGTCCAAGACATCCCGTTCCGAAATAGAATCAATTCTTGAAGTAAGCATTGGAGGGTATCTGGAAAGGATGAAAAATGATTTCAACTTAATCCGAAAAGTACGACCAATGTTTGCCAAGCCGGGAGGACGAAATATAAAATATGAGATTGTAGACAATTTCCTGAATTTTTGGTTCCGTTTTATTTATAAATACCAGAGTGCAGTTGAGATAGGAAACTTCGGGTATCTGCGCAGCGTTGTGGAGCGCGATTACCCGACGTACAGCGGAAAGATACTGGAGCGGTTTTTTACGGAAAAGCTGGTAAATCTTCAACAGTATTCAGCAATCGGAACCTGGTGGGAAAAAGGGAACCAAAATGAACTTGATATTGTAGCAGTTGACGATTTTACCAAAGCTGTGCTGTTTGCAGAAGTGAAGCGAAAAAAGGAAAATATCAGCATATCGGTGTTGCAAGAAAAGGCCAAAAAACTGCTTCAGTCTCAGTTAAAAGATTATACTGCGGAATACGTGGGATTTTCCATGGAAGACATGTAATATTTTCATAAAATATTTGAGACTAATTCTCATTTTTCAGCATAAACAGAATTATTTCAAATTAATCCTCATGAGACTCGAATCTGTAAGTATCTATTTATGAGCTGATTACGTCTCTATTGAAATGTCCTTGATTTTAGTTCGAACACACAAAAGCCCCGTAATAACAATAAATACGAGGCCTTTATAAATTTAAGTGAACCAAAGCGGAGGGGTGTCGAACTTTTTGCTTGAAGATTATGAGGCTGTGTTGAAGTTTATGTACATTGCGACACAGAAAAGAGATGCAGAATTGAAATGAAGAATACTTGATTATATTATCTATTTTGCCAATTATATTTTTTTTTCTTTGTATTTGCAATAAACAGATTTGACATTGAGCAAGCAAAATCTATATATTGAAAAAAATTTGGTTTCAGGACTTAAAAAAGACAGCCACGATTCTTTCAAGTCCTTGTTTGAGTTATACAGTAAGCCCCTTTTTCAGTTTTCAATAAGTTATCTTAAATCAAAAGAAGCCGCCGAAGATGTAGTTCAGGAAGTATTTACTAAAGTGTGGAATAAGCGAAAGGAACTTAAAACCGATACTTCATTTAAGTCCTATTTATTCACTATTGCTCTAAATTCAATCAGAAAACAATTTAATAAGTTTCCAGGTTGAATGAAGCTAAACATGATATTCTTTTCGATTTTTCGAAAAATAAATCCGGGTTTGATGATAAAGAAGATTATCAATCATTATTAAATAGGCTTGATGAATTAATTGAAAAGATGCCGGAAAAACGCAGGCAGGTTTTTATCAGAAAAAAGTTGTATGGAAAGTCGTCAAAAGAAATTGCCTTGGAATTAAACATAACTGTTAAGACAGTAGAATATCATATTACAGAAGCGATGAAATTCCTGAAATCTGAATTTGATAAACTACAGATTAAGGGGTTGATATTTTTTCATCTTTTCTTATAGCAAAATTGACTACGCGATATTCTTAAATCAGTATAGTATTTTGCTGGATTAAACTATTTATATTCTGGAGGTTGTGGTGTCACACTTCTGTTTTTTAATATTCAAATACGCTGAATGCGGAAATGTATCTGAATAAAAAATCAAAAATATTTACTTTTTCTACCGGGGATATTCAACGTTTCAGGATATAACTGCAAATAACGACGAAAGTGATCACCTAATTCCAATTTAAGTTGACCACCGGTGACGATTTAAATTGACCACCTCTTTTTTCCACTACAAAAAGAACTCATTTTTTACTGTTGCGGTTAAACAAATTTAAACATTTTCACTTTTAAACATATTTCTTTTTCTTCTCATCGATTCTCCCATCAGCTCAATCCGGTGTGATTGATGTATTAACCGGTCTAAAATAGCATCAGCAATTGTTTTCTCCCCAATAACCTCGTACCAACCTTTAACCGGTATTTGCGAGGTAACGATTATCGAGCCGCTGTTGTGCCTGTCTTCAATGATTTCGAGCAATGCAATTCGGTTTTGATTATCAAGTGGCTGCAGGCCAAAATCATCGAGTATAATAAGTTTGTGCCGCTGTATTTTAGCCAACTCCTTCAGGTACGAACCATCGGCTTTGGCCATTTTCAGTTTCGAAAACAGCTTTGTGGTATTCAGGTACAATACCCGGTATCCTTCAATACAGGCCTGGTAGCCAAGTGCGGTTGCAATGTAGCTTTTACCGGCACCTGTACTTCCGGTAATAAGTATGTTTTCGCTACTGTTGATAAACTCACACTGTGCCAGTCTTAAAAGTTTTGTTTTATCGATGTTACGGGCAGTTTCGTAAATAATGTTTTCGACAGATGCTTTGTAGTGGAACTTTGCATATTTGATAGCCCTTTCAATTTTCCGGTTGTTCCGGTCGTCAAACTCGGCGTCAATCATCATCGATGTAAACTGGTCGATGGTGTAGTCGTCAGTTTTTCCCGTTTCAATAGCAGTCTTAAAAGCCCCATGCATCCCATAGAGCTTCATTTGTTTCATTTTACTGAGTGTTACTTCATTCATTTTAAACTATTTTTTTGTGATTACTGATAGTATTTGTCGCCTCTGATATTTTTATGAAAAGGGAGTTCCTGTTCCTGCGGGGCTGGTTCTTCCTCGATTTTATCCAGACCACGTTTTAAAATATTATCGATTATTTTATAGTTGAAAACATGGTGGTCGAGTGCCCTTTTACAGGCGTTACTAAGCCTTTCGTTTCCCACTTTCTTTGCAAACGAAAGTACTCCCATGCAGCTTTTGTAGGCTTGCTCGGGGTGTTGTTTCCGGTCCAAAAGAAGTATGATAAATTCTTTTACCGGCTCATCTATTGATGCAGCCCAATCGATAAAACGCTGGGGTGTCCAGTCGGTAACAAACTGGTGAGTTGATGCCAGGTGCTCTTTTACGGTGGTATACCTGTAAGGCCTCATATCGCGTTTATGAACGGCAATACGGTTGTATTTGTGATAGACTTCCACCGTATTTTTCGTAAAAACGATTTTTACTTTTTTACGCAGGTACTGGTAAGGTACACTGTAATAGTGTTTGTCTTTGCTAAGCGATACATGCCCGTTTTGCATAACCGTAACCATTGCAATTTGCTTGATTTCGTAACGTTTTACAGGAAGTGGGGAGAGTTTGTGTTTTTCGTCTTCGTTAAATAATTGCAGGCGCGATGTGGGCCTTCCGGTAAGTTTTGCATTGTTATGCTTTTTCAAACATTCCCAAATGGCTGCATTCAATTCTTTTAGCGAATAAAAGTTTTTTTCTTTCACTGATGGATAAATGCGGCGGTAGAGTATTTTAACGGCTCCTTCGGCCAGCGATTTGTCACGCGGTTTGTAAGCTCTTGCCGGCAATATGGTGGTATCATAATGCCCGGCAAAATCATGAAAGGTTTCGTTTAGTGTTGGTTCAAACCGGCTGCTTTTGGTAACGGCCGACTTCAGGTTATCCGGCACAATAGCAGCCGGTACGCCTCCGTAAAAATGCAAAGCGTTTTCCACTGAAACAATAAAATCTTCTTTCTTCTGGCTCATCGAAGCTTCGGCATAGGTATACTGGCTTGCACCAAGAATGGCTACAAAAAACTGTACTTCCTGTACTTCACCGGTTTCCTTGTCTATAATCTCAAGGGTTTTTCCGGCATAATCGATAAACAATTTATCGCCGGCTTTATGGTTCATGTGCATAACCGGGTTTACCTTTTTACTCCATTTCCGGTAGAGATTGCAAAACTGGCTCGACTTTAAACCATCGGGATTTTTTGCGTAATACTCGCGCCACATCTGTAGTTTGGTTACCCCGTCTTTCTTTAGCTGCCGCTCCATGTAGGGAAAAAAGTCGTACACAGCCTGATGTTTAGGCAATACGATATCGGGTTGGTTATTGCTGAACAGCTGCTCCAGCTCTGCATCGCTTTTTAACTCAATATCCTCAAAGCTGAGATTAAGCATTTTTTGCAGCGCAATGTACTTTTTAACGGTATTGCGCGATAGCGATAAATACCTGCTGATAAACAACTTGCTTTCTCCTTTGTGGTGCAGACGTAGTACTTTTCGAACTTTACTCATATCTGTAAGTTTATTGGCCATAATGCATACATTTTTTGGGTAAATGCATGCGAATTTATGGCTTCAACAGCATTGAAAAAGTTCTTTTCGCGGGGTGGTCACTTTGGATCGTCCGTGGTGGTCACTTTCAATCGTACAAGGGTGGTCACTTTACGTCGTTAGAGGTGGTCATTTTGAATCGTTATCGGGTGATCACTTTGGTCGGTTTTTCCAATATAACTATAAAATCAACAGAAATAACTGTTTTGTTGAAAATAGTTTAGTTAGTTAGTAAATAGGAAGGAGGAACAGTGAACTCCTCCTTCTTTCAACAGCACAAATGGAACGAAAGATTAATAACACTACGCTTCTAAATTTCTCAAAAGGGAAATACTCGTACAACACTTATCTGCAAGTAAAAGAATGGTTTTGTGATTTTCATGAGAATAAGGAGCTTGAAACGCTCTCGCTGGATCAATGGAACGAACTCAATAATCTGTCTCAGGACCATAATGATTCTTTAAATTACCTTTTTGAAAAAGTGGAATTTGACATCTGGCCCGGAGAGAAAAAGGAGACCCCAAAAATCAAATTATGGAATTATTATCGTCAGATCGCTGCAATCCTTCTTATTCCGGTTCTGGCCTTTTCAATTTGGCATTATTATTTCGCATCGGACAATGCTCTTGTTACACCGGCACAAACTTTTCAAAGTTGGGTCGAAATTAATGCCCCGGAAGGAGCAAGAGTTGAATTTTTTCTCCCAGACAGCTCCATAGGATGGTTAAACAGTGGTTCGAAACTTAAATATCCAATTGTTTTTAGTGAAAACAGAACAGTAGAGTTGACCGGAGAAGCTTGGTTTAACGTGAAGCACCTTGATGCGTCAGAATTTGTTGTGAGTGTACCCGACATGGACATAAAGGTATTGGGAACACAGTTTAATGTTACTGCCTACTCCGATGATGATTTTACTGCTGTTGCATTAGAGAGAGGGGAAGTTGAAGTGAACGGGAAGACCGAAGTATTTAATCAGATTATTGTTCCAAATGAAAAAATTTGCTTTAACAGAAATAAAAAATCAGTTGTATTATCAGAAGTTGATGCAGCCCGTTTTTCTGCCTGGAAAGAAGGGTACCTGATAATCGATAATGAGCCATTGGGCGAGGTTGTTAACCGCTTGGAAAGATGGTACAATGTAGGTATTAAAATACAGGATGAAACTTTGAAAAGATACAGGTTTAAAGCCACTTTTAGAGATGAGCCATTAGAAGAAGTATTAAAACTTATTGCTAAAACCACTCCGATTATTTACAACATAGATGAACGAAGCACAGACAATAATGGGGTATTAATCCAAAAGACAGTGACCATGAAACTAAAAAATTAAAATGCAAAACAGGAAAGTGGTTCCAGCACTTTCCTGCACAATTGCAGAGCGAGATCAATAAAACTATTATTCACTCTAACAGGGTAAATTTATGAAAAAAAAACTAATTCAAAAGGCCCTAAAATGCCTTCATGTAAAGGAAGGATCGGCCTTAAAAAAACTTTAACTTATGACTAAACTAACGCTACTACTTCTCTTCCTTAGCTTCATTCAGGCAATAGCGGTAGATTCGTATGCCCAAATGACGCGTTTGTCTCTTAAGATAGACGCCCAGCCACTGGAGAAAGTGTTGGAAGTAATTGAAGATGAATCTGAATTCTTCTTTTTGTACAACAAAGATTTAATTGATGTTGAGCAGAAAGTAAGTGTTAATGTCCAGAACGAAACGATCAAATCTATACTCGATGGAGTATTAGATGGGAAAAATATTGCCTACACAGTATACGACAGGCAAATTGTCTTATCGGATGTTGATATAATTAACAAAATGGTTATTCAACAACAAAAAGTTTCGGGTAAAGTTACTGATTCTTCAGATACTCCTCTTCCGGGGGTAACGGTAGTAATAAAAGGTACTACCCAGGGTACAGTTACCAATGCCGATGGTGAATACTCGATAGACAACATTCCAAATGATGCAATACTGCAGTTTTCTTTTGTAGGTATGAGATCGCAAGAAATTATTGTCGCGGGAAAATTACAGATTGATGTGACCATGCAAGAAGAAGCTATTGGAATTGAGGAGGTCGTGGCAATTGGATATGGTACACAAAAGAAGGTGAATCTGACTGGGGCAATTTCGACAGTGAGTGGTGATGAAATGATTAAACGACCTGTTACAAATGCTGCAACAATGATACAGGGTCTGCTCCCCGGAGTACAAATTGTACAAAATTCGGGAGAGCCTGGGAACGAAAGTGTTTCGATTCGTATTCGCGGTACCGGAACATTTAGTAGCGCTGGATCTGATCCGTTGGTTCTTGTTGATGGTGTTCAAGGTAAACTTGCTGATTTAAACCCGAACGACATCGAAAACATTTCGGTATTGAAAGATGCTGCCTCAGCTTCTATTTATGGTTCCCGAGCTGCAAACGGTGTCATTCTTGTGACTACTAAGACCGGCAAGGAGGGTAAAATCAATATGGAATACAGTGGGAATTATGGAGTTCACACACCAACCAAAATGTTTGAGCTAATTACAAATTCGGCTGAATATATGGAACTCTATAACGAAGCCAGGCTAAATTCCGGACTAACATCCGGCCTTTACGCTCAGGATATAATTGATGCCTACCGTAACGCAACTGATCGGAATTTATATCCAAATACTGACTGGCTTGATCTTATGTTCAGCCCGGCGCCAACTCAGACTCATAATTTGAGTTTTAACGGTGGTACTGGAGGAACAAAATTTGGCGTTTCATTGGGGTATGTCAACCAGAAAGGTACTATGAAAGGATTTAGTTACGAAAAATACAATGTTCGGGTTAACCTGAGTTCACAAGTAAATGATAACATCAAATTCGGGGGAAATTTCTCTGTTAAGAAGGGTGTAACTGAGGCTCCCCGGCAAGGTTCTACAGATCTGTTTTATGCAACAATGGCTCAAGCGCCGACATACAGTCCGCAACTTTCTGATGGTAGTGGCAGATATACGTTCAAAGCTTACGACTTCGAATATAACAATAAAAACCCCATTGCGATAATTGATAACAAAGTGAACAGGAATACTGATGATTATGCCGTTTCTGCGCAGGGATGGATTGATATAAAACTGACGAAAGGGTTGAAGTGGTACACCAAGGCAGCCATGAATTTAGACATTAGTAAGTATTATGACTTCAGGCCACAGATTCCTTTGTATAATTTCAGGACCAACAATTATATGACACTGTTGGATGCTGGAGGCTCCGGATTAACTGTGCAGGATGATCTGAAAGTATATAATAATCTGTACTCTTATTTGAATTACGACTTCGACTTAGCAGGCAGCCATAAAATATCTGCACAGGCTGGTTATAGCATGGAAGATAATGTATATCAGTATTTGAGAGGCTATCGGAAAACTTATCCAAGTGATTTGCTCAGGCAACTGGATGCAGGAAGTGCAGCAGTACAACAGGCCAACGGAACCCAAAACGAATGGGCAATCATGTCATTTTTCGGACGGTTGGGTTATAACTACAAAGGACGCTACCTTTTGGAAGCTAATTTAAGGTACGATGGAACTTCAAGATTATCTTCATCAACTCGTTGGGGAGCATTCCCGTCGTTCTCGGCCGGATGGAGGGCTTCAGAAGAACAATTTATTAAAAAATTGGCTTTGAACTGGTTAGATAATCTGAAACTGAGAGGGTCGTATGGCGAGTTAGGTAACCAGAATATTGGACTATACCCGTACCAGTCGATGCTTAATTTTACTTCGAGTTATTCATTTAACGACTCAAGCCTTTCTTCAGGAGTAGCACAAACATCTTTGGCCAATTCGGGAATTATGTGGGAAAAGACTACCATACTCGATTTCGGTTTTGATATGACTGCCTTTAAAGGGCTGAATGTAACATTCGACTGGTACAAAAAACGGACCAGCGATATTCTAAGAAATTCGCAGGTAACCGGTGTGGTTGGATTAAATCCGCCGGTTGTTAATAACGGAACAATGGAAAATAAGGGGGTTGAACTAGGCCTTCAATATGCGAATCGTATTAATTCGGGTTTTTTTGCAGGGATGAATTATACAGTGGGGGTAAATGTTGAACACTATAAAAATAAATTGGTTGATTTTGGAGCCCGCGAAATTGATGGATATTACCTCCGGCAAGAAGGATTGGAATGGGGGGCATTTTACATGGTCGAGTGGATTGGAATATTCCAGTCCGAAGAAGAAATTGCCAATTCTCCAAAGCAATATACTGATAAAACAGTTCCAGGAGATTTGAAATTCAAAGATGCCACTGGCGACGGAAAAGTTAATGACGACGACAGGGTTCCGATATCAGGCAGATACCCAAAGCTTAATTATTCTTTTAACCTTAATTCCTCATGGAAAGGCTTCGATTTATCTGCTCAGTTTCAGGGTGTTTACGGCGTAAAAAACTATGTAGATGGCTGGGGAACAATTCCTTTTCTGCAAGGATCACCGCCAACTACCAATTGGCGTAATTGTTGGACCACTACAAATCATTCAACCACGTTGCCCCGGATTTATTGGGGATCGGGTGCACCGCAGAGTATTAGTCGGAGTTCTTCATGGTTTCTTCAAGATGCTTCGTATTTAAGGTTGAAAAATCTGACATTTGGTTACACGCTACCCGGTAGTTTTATGCAGCATGTTGGAATTACGCGGTTAAGGGTTTACTTTTCCGGGGATAATCTGATCACATTTTCCAATTATCCCGGACTTGATCCTGAGCGTGGCGGTAGCGGTTCTTACGTTATCTACCCTCAGAATAAAATTTATTCTTTCGGTATAAATGTTACATTTTAAAAATTATCAGACATGAAAAAATATATTATACCATTCATAATAGTATCTGCTCTGTTTTTTAGCGGGTGTTCAGATTACCTGGAAAAAAATCCACTCGATCAGATCTCAACTTCAACTTTCTGGCTGACTAAAGCTGATTTTGATGCAGCTTTGACTGCAATTTACGGTCAAAATACAACAGGTGCTTCATGGAGCAACCCTCCCGGAGGAGTATTTGCATACCTTATTCCGAATTGGGACAATATTACAGATAACGGTTATGGACAGCATAGCTACTTTAGTTCAAAAGATATTGTTACCGGGAATATTACACCATACACAGGAGGTTATGTCTCATTGGTTTACACACTTAGTTATCTGGCAATCACCCGGCAAAATATTTACCTTAAAGAGTTGAGTGCCTACACAAAATCCGATTTTTCAGACGCAGATAAAAAGGTTGCTGAAGCTGAAGTCAGGTTCCTGAGAGCTTACTACTATTTCCAGCTTTATTGCACTTATGGCGATGTGCCGCTTGTTTTGGAACCGTTGACTCTGGAAACACAAGAGCAGCCTAAAGTTGCAGCCGAACAGATTCTGGCTCAGGTTATTACTGGCCTTGGTTTTGCCATTGCAAACCTGAAAGATGTTTCTTACACCCAAAATAGTGGCCACGCTACCAAATCTACTGCACAGGCTTTGAAAGCCAGAGTTTTAATTTATCAGGCTTATGGAAAAAACGGAACTCCGGATAATACATTGTTGACTCAGGTTCGGGATTTGTGTTTGCAGGTCATGGATAAATACTCATTGAGTCCGGTTTTTGAAAACATTTTTCAGAACAAGGGACAGGCTGGCAATCCTGAGATAATTTTTGCAGTCAATTATCTCGCCCCAGATAATATTCCGTCAATGGGACCCGACTTGATTTATGGTGACTGGATTGTTGTGAGCCCGCTGCAAAGCTTTATCGATGATTTTGAATGCAGCGATGGACTTGCCTGGGGTGTTTCTCAGCTTACTGATACAAATAATCCATTTAACAACAGGGATCCGAGGTTAAGTAAAACAGTATTTGTTGATTTTCCGGATTGGGGTGGCGGTAAGGTTCATCATCCAACAAATAGCCGGCCAACGGGCTACGGACTAAAAAAATTCCTGTGCCCTGAAAATATACCTTATGGATATACTACTCAAAGTCAGCAAAATACTGTTATTCTTCGGTTGGGTGAAGTTTTACTTATGTATGCTGAAGCCCAGTATGAAATAGCTGGTCCGGATGCATCGGTTTATAAGGCGATGACCGATCTGCGTGCACGCGTTAATATGCCGCCATATCCTGCCGGTTTGACTAAAACGCAAATGCGCGATAGAATTCGTCACGAAAGAAGAATAGAACTGGCATTCGAAGGATTGCGCTTTTTCGATCTGAAGAGATGGCACATTGCCGGTGAAGTACTGAATAACGTTAAAGATGGTTTGCTCCTATACAAATGGGAGGATAAATTCTATCATTGGCCTCTTCCACAATCTGAGATTGATAAGAATTACGGTACGTTAATTCAAAATCCAGATTATAATTAAAAGAATACGGGGAAGGTAGGAGGTAATTCCTATCTTCCTCTTTTATTATTTACACGTACAATTTCACCTTTCCGTTTTGAATAACGTTAGAGTACTTTACGAATAAGGGTACCTATTCCCGAGTACAGAATGGTAAAAGGAAACCAAGGTTTCCTTATTTATAAGTATTATCGATTTCTGTAATAACTTGATAAGATGTTTCATCTTTTGACGTCGAAAAGAAGTAAAAATTGCATTGAATAAAAAATTCATATAATCAATACTAATTCATATAATAAAAAATAATTTAAAATTAAATTATGAAATCATTACGATTCCTTATATATTTTTCTATCCTTTTTCAATTCAATAGTTATGGATATAGCAAAAAACACCAAACTGAGTTTGTAGGTATGAAAAGTTCCGTACCCGCATCTCAATGGCAGGATGCTTTAGTTAGTGGGAATGGAACGATGGGAATCTTGGTTTTTGGAAATCCTGAAAATGAACAAATAATTTTCAATCATGAATTCTGCTACGAGCCAATTGGAACCGAAGATGTTGAGCCGCCCGACATCGCAAAATATCTGCCGGAGGTTAGACGACTATTTAAAGAAGGGAAGTACAAAGAAGCTCATGAATATTCATACAAAATGGCTGTTAAAGAAGGATTTCCAGGGATACTATGGACTGATCCGTATCATCCGGCATTTCAGATGAATATCGTGCAACCCAAGACAGGAAATTTACGGAATTATTCACGGTCAGTTAATTTTACCACAGGCGAAGTCAACATAACATGGAGTGATGATGCAGGAAACTGGACTCGGAAAAGTTTTGTATCTCGTCCTGATCATATGATTGTTCAGCAAATTAAGAGTGATGCTCCAATTAATACAATCATCGAAATTTCTAATGTGATCAAAAAAGAAGAAACTGGCAATAAGCAACAAATTAATTTGAATATTAAAAAACCGGAATTAGAAGTTTCTTCTGATTGGATAACATTCCGGCAAGCCTATTCGCTAAATAAGCGAGGTTACGAATCTGGCACAAAAATTTTTATTAAAAATGGCACATCCGAGGTAATTGGAGATAAAGTTAAAATTACCGGCGCAAAAGAAATTCTGTTATTTACCCGAATAAACTACCTTGAAGACTATTCTATTTCAGAATTAGAGAAAACAAAGAAAACGCTGGATGCTATTTCTCTTGACTATGATGCCCTGCTTAACAAACACGCAAAAGTACATGGAGAGATATTCACCCGAGTAAAACTTGACCCCTTTACAGGTGGAAGTATTAATAGAACCAGCGAACAATTAATCAAACAACAGAAAGAAAATCCGGATAGCCTTGATCCTGCATTTTTAGAAACCATGTTCAATATGGGGCGTTATGTATTAATCAGTTCAAGCGGAGAGAATCCACCTAATCTGATGGCGTTGTGGAATGGCGAGTGGAGGCCTGCATGGTCTGGTGATTTTACCCTTGATGCCAATCTGAACTTGCAGATTTCATCTGCCAATTTGGGTAATTTAAAAGAAAGCATAGACAGCTACATGAAATTATTGGAGCGGATATCGCCCGATTGGGAAACAAATGCTAAAAAATTATATGGTTGCCGGGGATTTCTGTCTGGCACAAGGACTTCCGGCCGCCGCAACCTTCATACCCATTTTGATGGGGGGTATTTCCCAGGGCATTTCTGGCTTGCCGGAGCGGAGTGGTTGCTGTTACCCTGTTTCGAATATTATCAGGTAAGTGGTGATGTTGACTTTCTTAAAAACCGTTTGTTACCTATGATGAAAAATGTTGTCCTGTTTTTTGAAGATTTTTTGACGGAATATGATAAATCGGGCAATTTCCTATTTGTTCCTTCCTATTCTCCTGAAAACAGGCCATCCAACATTCGTAGTTTTGCCACGATAAATGCGACCATGGACATAGCCGCAGCTAAAGAAGCTATTAAAAATTTGATAGCGGTTTGTGAAGAACTTAATATCGAAAATGAAAATATCCAGCACTGGAAAGCAATGTTGAACAAAATGCCACCGTATCTGGTAAACTCTGATGGAGCATTAAAAGAATGGGCAAGCAATGATCTGGAAGATAATTATAATCATCGGCATGTATCTCATTTGTATCCGGTTTGGCCCGGATTAGAAATAAATCCGGAGGAAACACCGGCACTTTTCCAGGCAGCCAAAGTTGCAGCGCAAAAACGCGGCAGGGGCAATGGTTCAGCACACGGACTGGCACACATGGCGCTAATTGGTTCCCGTCTTAAAATGGATGAATTGGTTTATGGAAACCTGCTTTTTATGCTGAAAAATGATTATGTATACAGAGGCTTATTTACCTCTCATAATCCGAATCAGATTTTCAATGCCGATATGCTAAACAGTCTTCCGGCAGTAGTAATGGAAATGCTGTTATATTCACGGCCAGGTGTTATTGAATTACTGCCAGCCTGCTCTTCAAAATTGACAAAAGGAGCTATAACCGGTATAAAATGCCGCACACAGGCCACTGTCGAAAACTTGGAATGGGATTTTATCCATAAAAAAATAAAGGCTACTATTTCTTCAGATAAGAACCAATCAATCGAGTTTATGTACCGAAAAGGTTTTAAGGATGTGAAATGTAGTATTCCGATAAACAACAAAACAGAAAACGCCTTTTTCGTTGAACTGGAAAAAGGAAAACCCATTAACCTTGAGTTTAGTCTCTTTTGATTTTCTATTTATATCAATTGCCAATGTTTAAAAATGAATTCGATACTGAACCGATGAGGCCAAAGAAATTTTCAAAGCAGAAAAACTCGATTTTAGTTATTGTAATATTGTTTCGTAGCATTTGTGGTTTGTGTAGAAGTAACAAATTATTACCAAAAGCCGCGATCCCATTGAATTTATCCATAGTGAACAAATGATATATTCAAAACGATTTAAACAAATAAATTCCATTATTATGAATAATAATAAATTACTTAGTTATTTTCTGGTCATTTCCCTGATCTTAATTTTATCGTCAGGCTTGAGGGCTCAGAATGTTCAAAAACTACCGAGAAGCTCTCCCGAAGCCGAAGGCGTATCTTCAGCCGGGATTCTCGATTTTTTAAATGCCGTTGATACAGGCCGGGTTGAATTGCACAGTTATATGTTTATAAGGCATGGAAAAGTGATTGCCGAAGGCTGGTGGAAGCCTTACAATCCTGCTTATAAGCATTTGTTGTTTTCTGCCAGCAAAACTTTTACTGCAACGGCAGTTGGGCTTGCAGTTTCGGAAAACAGGTTGAAGGTTACGGATAAAGTTATTTCGTTTTTCCCTTATTCTTTGCCCGATTCTGTTTGTGATTATATAAAGGATTTAACGGTTCAAAACCTATTAACCATGTCGGTAGGGCAGGATCCGGAACCAAGGTCGATGGGCAACAATGGCGACTGGATTACATCTTTTTTGGCAACAGAGCCAATCCAAATGCCAGGTACTGTTTTTAAATATAACAATATGGCCACATTTATGCTTTCTGCCATAGTTCAACAGGTAACTGGTGAAACAGTATTTGATTTCCTTATGACCAGGATTTTTAAACCGCTTGAAATCCGCGGCATCGACTGGGACCTGAATCCGCAGGGGATAAACCTTGGAATGATCGGGCTAAGGTTACACACCGAGGACCTTGCCAAATTCGGGCAGTTGTTGTTACAGGAAGGAATGTGGAATAAAAAACAACTGATCCCGGGAACATGGGTCAAAGAAGCAACTTCGTTTAAAATTGAAAGTTACGAACCATCGAATAAATCCCCAAAAGAACTGAACGACTGGGCACAGGGATATGCTTACCAGATGTGGCGTGGCAGGAATAATACCGTAAGAGTGGATGGGATGGGAGGGCAATTTGTTGTATTAATCCCCGAAAAGGATGCTATTGTAGTTTTTACAGCTAATGCCAGAAATACACAAAATGAATTAAACCTGATGCATGACTACCTGATCCCGGCAATAAAATCGGATAAAGCATTGCCTCCTGCTCCTGACCTTCAAAGTAAATTATTGAAGAAAAATTCTGAATTACGTATTGCTCCCGGATTTAAGCCATCATCTGCCCCAGAATTTGAATCAATAATTTCGGGTAAAGAATTTGTTTTGGGAAACAACGATTATAACCTCCAGTCGGTTTATTTTTTATTTAAGGGAAAAGAATGCACATTAGCTTTAAAGAGGGACAACAATATTTCTTCAATTAAATCCGGTTCCGATGAATGGAAAATTACAAATACATCTTCTTCATCTTTATTGGCGCCTCCGAGAAATAATTTTTCAAAATCGGTCGATGCAAATTATACAGTTTTACAACCTGTTTATAAGTTAGGGGCAATGTATTCATGGAGTGACGACAAAACCTTAAAAATAACAGGGCGATTTGTGGAAGAAAGCCTTGGCTCAGAAACAATTGTTTGTAAATTTTCAGAACAAAACGGTGAAGTTTCAGTAACTATCGAACCGGAGGTCCCGGTAACGACGATGAGGATGCCTATGGGTATGCGGTTTACTGTTACACTTCGTGGAGCGATGGTGAATATCAAATAGGTATAATTGCCGGTTGAATCATAATATAAAACGTAAAGTTCAAATATCAGTATCCCGGCTTAATTACAAGCTGTCGCTTTATACAAACTTATTAAATAATCAAATCAATTATCATGAGATCAATATTGGTTTTATTTATTTGTTTTCTATTTACTGTGTATATAAATGCACAGGAAGCAAACAATTTAAAACTTTGGTATAATCAACCTGCAAAAGCTTCTGTTCCTGACAATCCTAATGGTGGGAAAGATGATCCGGAATGGTTAAAGGCTTTACCGCTTGGCAACGGCTCCTTAGGTGTTATGGTTTTTGGGGATGTGACTAAAGAGCGCATTCAGCTCAATGAAGAAAGCATGTGGTCAGGAAGTCCGGCTGACAATGATAATCCGGAGGCATCGAAGGCTTTCCCGGAGATTCGAAGATTGCTTTTTGAAGGCAAATACAAAGAAGCAACTGAGCTAACGAATAAAACGCAGGTTTGCAAAGGAGCCGGCTCGGGACATGGAAGCGGAGCTAATGTCCCTTTTGGGAGCTTCCAGACGCTTGGAGATTTATGGCTTGATTTCGGGAAAACCGGGAATTTCAGTAATTATCACCGTGAGCTTGATTTGAACGATGCCGTGGTTCGGGTTCGTTACGATCAGGATGGGGTGGAATACACGAGGGAAATTTTTATCAGTTACCCGGATCAGGTAATGGTAGCCCGATTAACTGCAAATAAACCTGGTCAAATCTCTTTTTCTGCTACGATGACACGTCCGGAGCGCTTCCAGACTTATGTGAACAACGATCAACTCATTATGGCTGGAGCACTTTCTGACGGCAAAGGTGGCGATGGGCTGCATTACATGGCGCGGCTGAAAGCAGTCACCCAAAACGGGAGCATTTCTTACGATGACAGTACAATGACTGTAAAAAATGCAGATGAGGTTGTTCTTTTCCTCTCGGTTTCAACCGACTATAAATTGGAATATCCTGAGTACAAAGGCCGGGACTATAAAAAGATAACCAATTCAGTTCTCGAAAATGCCTCCGGCCAGAAGTATGCGAAATTACTAAAAACTCATCTCGACGATTACCAGAAATATTTTCGACGGGTTGATTTTAAGATTGCTCCTAACCAACCTGACACGATTCCAACTGATGAGCGTATCCTTGCCTATAAAACCTCATTCGACGATGTACATTTGGCAGAGCTGATGTTTCAGTATGGACGTTATTTACTGATTTCGTCATCGAGACCCGGAACCTTGCCAGCAAATCTACAGGGAATCTGGACAAACAAAATTCAGACGCCGTGGAACGGAGATTATCATACCGATATCAACGTCGAAATGAATTATTGGCCCGCTGAAGTCACGAATTTATCTGAAATGCATCTGCCACTGTTCGATCTGTTTGAATCGTTGGTGAAGCCAGGAGAAAAAACGGCTAAGGTCCAGTATAATTTGGACGGCTGGGTTGTTCACCCCATCACAAACGTTTGGGGTTACACATCTCCGGGAGAAGCAGCAAGTTGGGGTATGCACACCGGTGCCGGAGCATGGATTTGCCAGCACATTTATCAGCATTATGCTTTCACCGGCGACAAAACATTTTTAAAGGAAATGTATCCCGTATTAAAATCATCTGTCGATTTTTACCTTAACTGGCTGGTGAAAGACCCGGTTTCAGGCAAGTTGATTTCCGGGCCTGCCGTTTCGCCTGAAAATGCTTTCATTGCGCCCGACGGTAGTAGATGCCGGATCAGTATGGGACCGACGCATGATCAGGAAGTGATCTGGAACCTGTTTACCGATTTCATGTCTGCTTCCAACGAGCTACAGGTGAATAATGGTTTTGTTGAACGGGTTACTGAAGCAAAGAAACAGTTATTAGAACCACAGATTGGGAAAGATGGCCGCTTGATGGAGTGGGCTCACGAATTTCAGGAAGTGGAGCCGGGGCACTGTCACATCTCTCATTTATTTGCTGTTTTCCCAGGTTCTCAGATCAACCTTTTGGAAACTCCGGAACTGGCCGAAGCAGCAAGAAAATCGCTGGATTACCGAATCGCTCATGGTGGAGGTCATACAGGCTGGAGTGCCGCCTGGCTGATAAGTCAGTACGCCCGGTTACAGAATCCCGCAAAAGCGAAAAAAGATGTCGATGCAGTCCTTTCGAAAAGTACATCACTAAATCTTTTTGGTTTGCATCCGCCTTTCCAAATGGACGCGAATTTTGGATTTACAGCAGGTGTTGCTGAAATGCTTTTGCAAAGTTATTCCGGCATTATTCAGTTGTTGCCTGCTCTGCCTTCAGAATGGCCAAACGGACATATAAATGGTTTGTGTGCCAGAGGCGGATTTGTTGTTGACATTGAGTGGGAGCAGGGAAAGCTGAAACAAGCCCAAATAACTTCAAAATTGGGAAATCAGTTAAATCTGAAATACGGCGACAAAACCTATCATCTGGACTCAACAGAAAAGGGCAAAAGCTATCATTTTGACGTAAAAGCAAATTTGCTCGAATAGATTTAAAGAATTTAATCATTAACTTTTAAATTAACATCTAAATCAATTATCATGAGATTAATTTCAGTTTTATTTATTTGCCTTTTATTAACTGGGTATTTAAATGCACAGGAAGACTGGCAAAACGAACAGGTTATTGGCATTAATAAAGAAGCTGCGCATAACCATTGTGTCCCATACAAAACAATAAAACAGGCAATAAACGACATTCGTTTATATTCTCCTTTGGTTCTCGACCTTAATGGGACCTGGAAATTTAATTGGGTTAAACATCCCGACTTGCGGCCACAGGATTTTTATAAACCAGAATTTGATGTTCACTATTGGGACAACATTGAAGTTCCTTCTAATTGGCAGTTGAAAGGTTACGGAGTACCCATTTACTCTGCTGGCACCTATCCGTTTAAAAAGGATCCTCCCAAAGTAATGGGCTTACCTCCAATTTCTTATGTCAGTTATAAAATGCCTAATCCTGTTGGTTCATACCGTAGAAATTTTACTATTCCTTCAGACTGGGACGGACGTGAAGTTATCCTCCATTTTGCCGGTGTTAAAAGTGCATTTTATGTTTGGGTTAACGGGCAGAAAGTTGGATACAGCGAGGACAGTATGACCCCTGCGGAATTTGACATTACAAAATATCTTAAACAAGGTGATAATGTTCTGGCTGTTGAAGTGTACCGATGGAGCGATGGAAGTTATCTGGAAACCCAGGACTTTTGGCGGTTTAGTGGAATATACAGAGATGTTTACCTATATGCTGTCCCGAAAACACATCTTTGGGATTTTGGGCTGAAGTCGGATTTCAACGATGATTTTTCAGAAGCAACGCTGAAGATTAATATGAAATTCCGAAATTTCGGTGGTTCAGATGTATCATCATGTGATGTTTACCTTACTGATTTTGGGGTTGTCCCTTCTGAAAGCAGCAAACTGTTAAGTATTCCGGTAAACAAAATTTCATTAAAAACCGGCCTTGAGTTGAATGAAAAAGTTAATGTAAAAAATCCACGGTTATGGTCGGCAGAAATTCCGAATCTTTATCAGGTAGTTTTTGTTTTGAAGAACAGTGCAGGTGAAACTGCCGAGGTTTTATCCACACTTTATGGTTTCCGTAAAATCGAAATAAAAGACCAGCAGCTTTGGGTTAATGGGAAAAGCGTCCTTTTAAAGGGCGTTAACCGCCATGAGCACGATCCTTTCGACGGAAGACATGTAAGCTATGAAAGTATGCTTTGCGATGTTGAACTATTCAAGCAATTTAATATCAACACGGTAAGAACATGCCATTACCCCAACCATCCTGACTTTTATAAACTCTGCGATATTTATGGTATTTATGTCGTTGACGAAGCCAACCTCGAATCTCATGGAATGGGGTTTCGCGAAGAGTCGTTGGCAAGAGTCGTAAGTTGGCAGAAAGCCCACGTAGCACGTGTTGTCAGTATGGTTGAACGCGATAAAAACCATCCGTCTGTTATCATTTGGTCGTTGGGGAATGAAGCAGGGAGCGGCATTAATTTCGAAGCATGTTCCAGCGCAGTTAAATCCCTCGATATTACCCGGCCAGTTCATTACTCCATTCAAAATCAAGTCGCCGATATCGAATCAACTATGTATCCGAGTGTCGAAAGGCTTGATGAAACCGGGGCAAAAGACAATCCAAAACCATTTTTTGTATGCGAATATGCCCATGCCATGGGGAACGCAGTCGGGAATTTAAAGGAGTACTGGGAAGTGATTGAAAAACATCGCCGGTTGATAGGAGGCTGTATCTGGGACTGGGTAGATCAGGGCTTGGCAAAACCTGTGCCGGGGAAAGAGGACGAATACTTTTATGCTTATGGCGGTGACTATGGTGACCGTCCTACAGACTGGAATTTTTGTATTAATGGCTTAACAACCCCCGACAGGCAGATTACGCCAAAAATGATCGAAGTTAAAAAGGTTTACCAATACATCGGGTTTAATCCTGTAGAAATAACCAATGGCGAAATCAGAATAAAAAACAAATACCAGTTTATTAACCTGGATAGGTTTAACCTTTCATTCGAGGTAGAATGTGATGGAAAAATTATTCAAAAAGGAGGCTTAAGCCCATAGCCGTCAACCTAACGTCAAAATTATGAGTATGTAGCTGTTTTTATCCCCATTCCTCTTGAGAACAGGGTTAATTTTGTTAATTTCACTCATATCAAAGAACATTTTAAGTTATAAAAACGGGATTGAGATATCAGGACTCTTCCCGTTTTCTTTGTTGAATATAACCATAATATATTGAATATCAAAATAATAGTTGGATTATTTCTTCTAATCCGAGCTTGTTTTTCTTTCTTTCCAACCAATGATTTCGGGATAATATTTTCTCAGCCCAAGCCATAAAGTGAGTTAGTTTCGATGAGTCCTTTTTTAGTTCAATTCTTAACCGGTAGATGTTATCAAACAAAGTTTTAAAACTTTTAATCAGGCTAAGCAGTTTATCGGTTTTCTTATATATCAGAGGACGTTTGTTCATGATAATGCTCCAGTTGACAATCATCATGAGCAGTTTAAAATACAGGATACACAGCCACCTGGTATATTTGATGTTTCGGATTTGATTTACACCCAGTATTGATTTCCATATTTTGAATATCAATTCAATTTGCCAGCGGGTTTTGTAAATCGCAGGAATGATCTCAGCAGGTAAAACATCTTCAGGGACATTAGTAACGATCAGGCTAAAACGGGACATCAGTTTAAATTTTTCGCTACTAGTGTATCCCTGGCTTTTACGCTTTTTGTCTGCCTTGCGTAACCGTTGCTGGTAGATTTCTTCGGGCAACAGGTCAATAATCAGTCGAACCGGTATTTTTGGTTCATTGCCGATGAATATTTTTTTCTCTATCCGTGTCAAACCATATTTTTTCATGTGCCGGTAGAGGGAACTGAAATCCATCTGTTGAAGTTCTCCCGCTTTGAACTCATAGACAATTATTTTGGGGCGAAGCCTGGAAATAAAAAATGCTTCTCTTTCTGCAATGTTTAAAAAGGATTTAAATGCAAAATAGCCAAGGTCACGGATGATAAGGTCATTAGGCTGAACAAGATCAAAGGTTTCAAGCGAATCTTTAACATCCGGCCTGTTTGCTGCCGTCAGGTTTAGGTCGATTATTTGACCACTTTTTAAGTCAAATTCAAACTGGAGGCAAGCCCCAGCTTTCGATGCAGCTCCTCCCGAACCTGGGAGATGTTCGCTGTATTGTTCCGGGAGTTCAAAGCGGGTCGAATCTTTGAGAACAACCCGGTTGAATAAATTTAACCATGCACCATCAAGCTGACGATTCAACTCGCACTGAAGTTGTCTTTCGATCAACAATTTCAGAAAGCTTACTGTCTGGTCATTGAACCGTTTGTCAATGCCTTGTTTGCTAATTCTAATATCGTGTGAAGACTGGGACTCAATGGCAAGCTGATTCAGACTTTTTGACACTGTAGAACTGGAATCATACATCATCAAATCAAAAAACACAAACGGGTTTAATTTGGATTTACGTTTCTTAAATCCCGTTTTTATTGCTGCATCCATCAATTCTTCTGAACTGAACAGCCTCTCTAAAGAACTTGTTATTTCCTGGGAATTGTTTTTGAATTCCCCCCTTTATATTTAGATAAAAACAAAAAAACGGACTTGCCAATCAATAATTTGGCAAATCCGACTTTCTTAGGTTGACGGCTATGGGCTTAAGCCCGCTTAATCTGGCTCCAGGAGAATCGGCAACACTTAAAGTACCTTTAGAAAAACCAGTATTAAATCCCGGTAGCGAATATTTCCTGAAAGTTATTTTCAGTCTAAAAACCGATGAACTGTGGGCAAAAGCAGGGCACGAAGTTGCCTGGGAGCAATTCTTAGTCCCCTGGAGTGCGCCCGTTTATAAATCCTCAGAAGAGGAGGTTGCTGATATTATGGTACAGGAAAATGACAGCATTCTTAACATAGTAGGAAAGAATTTCGAAGTAATTTTCAATAAAAAAGTTGGAACTATAACCGACCTTACTTATTTTAATACACACGTTCTAAAAACAAACCCTAAAGTTATTTATGGTGAACCTATTGCTCCCGACATGATAGCCTTTGTAACCATGAAGCCTCAGGATTATGGTATGATTGCCGGCCCCACGCTGAATATTTTCAGGGCACCGATTGACAACGATCATAGTTTTGGAAGGGGGCCTGCACCCAAGTGGCGCGATGCCCAGCTCTGGAACCTATCAACCGAGGTAATCGGTTTTAAAACAGAGAAGATTTCGGGCAGCCAGGTTGCTGTTAACGTAAAAATAAAATCAACAGCCCCCAAAGGTTATTCTGTTACAACTGAGTCGAAATACATAGTTAATGGGAATGGGCAGATTGATGTTCAGAATGTTTTTGAATCAGAAAAAGCCGGTTGGTCACTTCCGAAAATTGGTTTCCTGATGGTATTGCCCGAAGGATATGAAAATATTGAATATTTTGGTGCTGGCCCCTATGAAAACTATGTTGACCGGAAAAGCGGCTCTGCAATTAGCCGATATAAAACTACAGTTGACGATATGTTTGTGCCATATATCAGAACACAAGATTGTGGAAATCGAAGCGATGTAAGATGGGTTACAGTTACTAACCGGACTGAAACCGGTATTATGGTTGTTGCCAAAGACCACATGAACTTTAGCGCTCTTCATTACACACCACTTGATCTGGAAATTGCCAACCATCCTTATGAACTGAAGAAACGTAAGGAAACAATCCTGACAGTGGATTTGGCACACAACGGACTTGGAGGAGGCAGTTGTGGCCCGCCACCATTGGATTGCTACCTATTGAATCCGGGTAAAGCAGAATTTAACTACAGCATCCGGCCTTATACCCGTCTTTTGGGCGATAAAGCAAACTTAGCAAAATGAGGTAAAAGAAATTTTATTGATTTAAATGGCATCCTTCTTTCGGATCAGAGAAGGTGCCATTTAATAATCAAAACACTATCAACAATCAGAGATTTGCTTATCAGATTTCAATTGAGATACCACGTTTATTAATACTGAACTTTAAAGAAAAGTCAATTCGAAATGAAAAATAATATTCAATCAGGTTGTCAAGGAAGGCTGCTACCTTGATGTCCATAAGGACAGCGCTTTAGTCTTTGTTTTAGAGCATGTCTTTTGTACTTAAAACTTAAAACAACACATCACGAAATAACATTAATTAATAATATTAAAATGAGCAACAAACTATTTATTTTCATCTTATTTGCAATTGTTGGCAGCCATATTTGTTTGGCTCAGAACAATTCAACTGTAGTAAAAGAGGACTTCAAACCAGCCTCAACCAATCAAATTGGAAAGGAATACCCGCAGGTTAATTCCGAAGGCCGTGTAAAAGCCCGGATTTACGCACCGGATGCACTGAATGTTCAGCTTGATATCAGTGGTAAAAAATACCCGATGACAAAGGATAAAGATGGTTTCTGGACTGGAGTTTCGGAACCCATGGACGAAGGCAACCACTACTACGGGCTTGTGATTGACGGCGCAGAAGTGCCCGACCCGAACAGTACCTATATTTTTGGTTCGGGTAGTTGGCGCAACGACATTGAAATCCCTGCCAAAGATCAGGATTTTTATGTCCTGAAAAATGTCCCGCACGGGCAATTGCGCGAACTTCTGTATTTCTCAAAAACAACCAATTCTATCCGCCACAGTTTTGTATATACTCCACCCGATTACGACAACGACCTTACCAAGCGTTATCCCGTACTTTATCTCCAGCATGGTTACAGCGAAGGTGAAAGCGGTTGGGGAGCCCAGGGACATGCTGGCCTGATTATGGACAACCTTCTTGCAGAAGGGAAAACAGTGCCTTTCATTATTGTAATGGAAAATGGAGGAATTTCCCAAAGAATTGAAGGACAGCGCAGGCCCGGAGGTTTTGATTTCAGCGTTTTTCAGCGTACACTTTTAGACGATGTAATTCCATACATAGACACAAACTTTCGGACTATTGCCGACCAACAGCACAGGGCAATGGCAGGCCTGTCGATGGGAGGTATGCAGACCCGGGTAATTACATTAGCCAACCTCGATATATTTTCGCATATCGGCCTGTTTAGCGGCGGAAGTATTTCTATGGTCGATATGAACAAAACTCCCGGGTTTAAAGAAAAAGTGAAACTTGTATTTGTCGGCTACGGCAGCCGTGAACTCGAAAACCAGGGAAGAGGTTTCGGTGGTAACCCAAAAGCCAATACCGATTCGCTTAAGATGGCTGGCATCAACACCAGTTTTTATGTTTCTCCCCTTACTGCCCACGAGTGGCAAACCTGGCGCCGGTGCCTGCATGAATTTGCCCCATTACTCTTTAGGCAGAGTACGACAAATCAACGCAGGGGTGGCGGCTTCGGTGGTCCTATTGAACTTGGCCCTGATGATAAGCCTGCTTTCCCCGATCCGCCAACAGGGTTTAACATCCAACGCAGCGATGTTCCACACGGCACACTGACTTACATTCAATATGATTCTAAATCACTCGGAAAAAAGAGACAGATGCGGGTTTATACTCCACCAGCTTATTCAAATAATAAGAAATATCCGGTTTTATACCTGCTGCATGGAATGGGGCAAGACTGCCGACAATGGAACGAATGGTGCCAGGCTGATAATATCATTGACAACCTGATAGCCGATGGTAAGATACAACCGATGGTTGTGGTTTTCCCAAATGGAGATGCCACATTAACGGTTACTGATACCTTGAAATCAAATCCTTCAGGAAGGGCAGCTGAATTGAATGGCTATGGAAAACCTTTTGAAGACGACTTACTCAAGGATATTATTCCCTACATAAATTCACATTACTCGGTATATACTGATGCCGGACACCGAGCTCTTGCTGGCTTGTCTATGGGTGGCGGCCAGGCACTGAATATTGGCCTTTCAAACGTTGGAACGTTCGCTTATGTGGGAGGTTTTTCGTCAGCACCCAATACAAACAAAGTGGGTGGCATGACCTCTGATGCTGAATTAGTCCCTGATGTACAAGCTGCAAAAGAAAAACTGAAGCTTTTGTGGGTTGCATGCAGAAATAAAGACGGGCTTATAAGGGTCAGCAAGGGAGCTCACCAATATTTCAAAGAAAAAGGTATTCCTCATATCTGGCATGTGGATACCAATGCCCACGACAATACCGAATGGGATAATAACTTGTATTTATTTGCACAACATCTTTTTAAAAAATAAAAACGCACAACATACGCATTAAAAAACTTTGGATAGTGCAAATTGAATCAAATAACATATATTAAATGGTTTTAACAAACTGAATTACAAACAATATCAATGTCGATTTCTTTCTGCGTTCCCGTAAAGCCCGGAACGCGAGTATGAAAATTTACACAAATGAAAAAACAGATTGTATTTGTAGTAATCGGATTAATTCTGATTACTGAACTTGGCATAGCGCAGAATCAAACAGCACCCGTAAAAGTAGAACAAGGGCTCCTGCAAGGTACTTTTGAGGATGGGCTGATGGTTTATCGAGGTATCCCTTATGCAGCACCACCGATCGGCGATTTGCGCTGGCGTGAGCCACAACCCCCGCTGAAGTGGGATGGCGTGCGTCTGGCTGATAAAAACGGTCCGGCTCCGTGGCAGCCCGATAATCCATCTTTGGGTTCGCCCACCCCAGGTTGGAGAAGCGAGGATTGCCTGCATTTAAATATATGGACACCCGCCAAGTCTCCCAATGATAACCTTGCAGTGATGGTGTGGATTCATGGAGGAGGCTTCACTCAGGGCGGCACTGCCTGGCAGGATGCCGGAGCTCCCACGCCAAACGACTCAGGCGAAAAGCTGGCCAGTAAAGGTGTTGTTGTAGTGGCTATTGATTACCGCCTCGGATCACTTGGTTTTCTCGCACTCCCGGAACTGAGTGCCGAAAGTTCACAACACGTTTCGGGTAATTACGGCGTGCTCGACATGATAGCTGCACTCCGGTGGGTTCATAACAACATCGCATCTTTTGGCGGAGATCCGAACAAGGTCACAATATTTGGACAATCAGCAGGTGGGATGGCCGTTAGCATGATCTGTGCCTCACCACTTGCGAAAGGTCTTTTCCAGCGAGCAATTTCACAAAGTGGAGGAACGTTCGGACCGCCGCGTGGATACCTCGCTGACGCAGAAAAGAAAGGTGAAGCCTATATGAAGACTACAGGCGTTACCACCCTCGCTGAATTGCGAAAACTACCGCCCGACAAGCTCCCTGTTGGAGGTGGCATGGGCAATTTCTCTCCGATAATCGACGGCTATTTTCTTCCTGCCGATAATTATTCGCTATACACTGAAGGGAAATATAATGACACTCCTGTTTTAATTGGCTACAACTCCGATGAGGGCGCGAGCTTTGGAGTGCCCAAGTCGCCTGATGACTACATAAACTCCGTAAAAAATCGCTATGGCAAATTCGCAGATGATTTGATCAAAGCCTATCCATCTGGCTCAGGGAAAGTGGCCAAGACAGCACGAGACTTAGGTCGCGATGCTTCGTTTGGCTGGAGTACTTGGACTTGGGCGCGGCTTGCATTAAAAACCGGGGGATCGAAAGTTTTCTTTTATCATTTCGATCAACACCCCAATTATCCGACAGACTCGCCACTTTTCGGATACGGTGCGCTGCATACAGCAGAGGTTCCCTATTTATTTCAACATTTATATAATCAACAAGTTACTAAGGAGGATTCTGACATTTCCGATGTAATTTCGAGTTACTGGACTAACTTTGCCAAGTATGGTGATCCTAATGGCGAAGGACTTCCCCATTGGCCCATGTTCACAAAGGAGAATTCGATTGTGATGTATTTCAAACAAACACCACACACCGGTTCGGTGCCGAGCTTGGAGGGACTCCATGTACTTGATAAATATTTCGCCTGGAAAAGAGTACAGAATGAATAGAGGGTAAGGTAGTTGGATGAACCGATGATACTCTGATCTGTGTCCAATGCTTGGGTGTCTGTCAAAGATATCCCGCTCTACCTACTTTTTATATACAAGCATAAACATAAAATGATAAATTTGAAAAGAGTAACAAAGGATAAAAATAAAAACATTAAAGAACAACAATTAGAATTCGAATATAGACAGATGCTTCAAGATTGGCATATAAAAAAAGGGCCGGATAATGATAAGAATGTGTCCGAATCAAATGGACAAATTAAATCAGCTATCGAATAGCCATGCGGAAAACATCACCAGAAGGTACTGCTCTTCCCTGAGGATTTGGATGGTACCGTAAAATGGTTTTTATTCTTGAAACGGATAAGAAGAAGCTTCCATCGTAATCAAATTAGAAAAAATATAAAACTTAATGTCATGAAAAAATGGTTTACAATTATTGGAATTTTATTAAGTACAGGATTGGTAAATGCCCAGCTTCCTTACGCTTCGGGCGCACCTAATCAGGCTTTGCTGAACGAGCCGGTTGATATAAGCGAAGATTTCCGCAACTTTTCAAATACCTATTTTATTGCCGACAGCCTGACTACTTTCGACCCGCAAACCGCTCAGGGCAAAATAAAATGGATGCGCAATGTTTACCAGACACGGCAGGCTTTCAACAATATGCTTGCATTTTTGAATCCAGTAAATGGAAACGAATTCCCTCAGATTGAATACGATGTCAACCCGGTATTGCCGTTTTCACTCGAATTCATATCACCAAAAACAGTCCGAATCCGCATGAAGACAGGGACAGAAACCCAACCCGATCAACCTTCGTTGATGCTGGTCAATGGGTTTGCCCCGAAAGGCAATATGTGGGTTTATTCAAAAATTGAGGGCGGGCATAAATACACCAGCCCTTACGGTTCGGTGGTTATCCAAACCCAGCCGTGGCATATTGAACTTTACGATGCTACAGGAAGGCTTCTCACCAAAACTTTCCATCGCCGCGACAACGACGAAACATATACCCCTGTGGTTCCATTTTCGTTCGTCCGCCGTTCGTCCGACTATTCGCGAAGCGTGGCTGCAGTGTTTACCCTTTCTCCGAATGAAAAAATCTTTGGCCTGGGCGAATCATTTAAAGGGTTCGACAAACGCGGGCAGAAGGTTGTACTCTGGACCGACGACGCCAATGGGGTGCAGAATGAAGGAATGTACAAACCCATCCCATTCTTTATGAGTAGCCGCGGTTACGGAATGTTTATGCACACATCGTCGCCCATCACCTGCGATGTTGGCCGGTATTTTAATGGAGCTAATGCTTTGTTAATTGGCGACGAAGCTCTCGACCTTTTTGTTTTCCTGGGTGAACCCAAAGATATTCTTGATGAATATACCAATCTGACGGGGAAGGCCGAAATGCCGCCACTCTGGTCGTTTGGTTTGTGGATGAGCCGCATCACCTATTTTTCAGAAAAAGATGGGCGCAATGTAGCAAACCTGCTTCGCCAGAACCGCATCCCGGCTGATGTAGTCCACTTCGATACCGGTTGGTTCGAAACCGATTGGCGGAGCGATTATAAATTTTCATCATCGCGGTTTGACAATCCTGGGAAAATGATAAAAGATCTCGACGCGATGGGTTTAAAAATTTGTTTGTGGCAGTTGCCCTATTTTGTTCCGAAGAATGATTTGTTTAACGAGATAATTCAGAAGGGGCTGTATGTAAAAAATAACAAAGGCACTCTTCCATACGAAGACGCAGTGCTCGATTTTTCAAACCCGGCTACAGTTGATTGGTATCAGAATAAACTAAAAGGACTGTTAGAAATGGGCGTTGGAGCCATTAAGGTTGACTTTGGCGAAGCTGCCCCGGCCAACGGGATTTATGCTTCGGGCCGTACGGGTTTTTACGAACACAACCTTTACCCGCTCCGCTACAATAAAGCTGTGGCTGAAATCACCAAAAAAGTGACCGGCAACACCATCATCTGGGCACGTTCGACCTGGGCCGGAAGCCAGCGTTACCCGCTACATTGGGGTGGCGATGCTGCAAACACCAACAACGCGATGGAAGCCACGTTGCATGCCGGGCTTTCACTTGGATTAAGCGGATTTACTTTCTGGAGCCACGACATTGGTGGTTTTGTAAATCGTGTTCCCGAAGAAATTTACCGCCGTTGGCTGCCATTCGGGATGCTGACTTCGCATTCCCGTACGCATGGTGCGCCACCAAAAGAACCCTGGGAATACAATGAAAGTTTTAACGATGCCTTCCGCCTTGCCGACGAAATGAAATACAAACTGATGCCTTACGTTTATGCCCAGTCGAAATACGCTTCCGAACACGGGCTGCCAATGGTAAGGGCTTTGTTTGTTGAATATCCGCACGACGCCGGTTCATGGTTAATCGATAATGAATACCTGTTTGGGTCCGATATGCTGGTTGCACCGTTGTTTGAAGAAACCACCAGCCGCGATGTTTATTTGCCTGATGGCAAATGGATCGATTACCAGACCGGTAAAGTTTATCCGGGAGGATGGCATAAAATCGAAGCCGGAACCATCCCAATTGTAGTGCTTGTCCGCGACGGGGCTGTTATCCCACATATCAAGGTAGCGCAATCGACCAAAGATATGGACTGGTCGCAGATTGACCTGAACGTTTATGCAGCCGATGCCAAAACCGCTAAAGGATATGTTTGCCTTCCTTCCGACCAGAAATTGGTGGAAGTATCATTGGCAAAATCGGGCAGTTCGTTTAAACTGAATAGCAATCCGTTTGAAAAACAAGGGGTAAAGTTTAAGGTAAAATAAAAATTTTGGGTATAAAGCCAATAGTCTTTTTTTAATTGAGCCACAATTTGGGGTGTCTAAGATGGCAGATCAGTTCCATGTTTCACCATAAGGTAAAGGCCAAATGAGCTATTGTCGTTTGAAGTAAACATATCTTTCACTCCCCAGATGTCAGCCAGTACCCTGAAATCTTTTTTTCTCCAATCCCTTATTTAGCTAGGGTTCTGAAGGGACAAAAAAAGGGGATTCTATCAAACTTGATAAAATCCCCGATTTGGTGACCCAAACGGAGAGGTGTCGAACGCTTTGCTTGAAGATTATGAGGCTGAGACGAAGTTTACGAGTGCTGATAGGCAGACGAAAAAAGGTAATGAGGCCAAAAATAGTTGGTGGAATTGATAAAAATTATTCGTAAAATACGAGTGTAAACCTGAAGAGGAAGCAGGCTCTGCTGAGGAGCAACCTGCCAGCAATAAGGTTTACCAAATGGAATAAGAGCCTTTCATCCGATGAGATGGAAGGCTTTTCTTATTCTGTTTGTTTATGGCTTTGAAAACCTGGGATTCGAAGAATTCCTAAAATACAGGTACCACTTAATAAAATTCTTTTTGTGCTGTTTTGATAAGCCCCGGTGTATTCTGAGGTTGGATTTTAAATGTCCAAAAAATGATTCCAATCCATTTGTACTTTTGGGTATTCTTGGGTTCTCCAAATAGTGAAACATATTAGGAAGCGCTTTACGGATCACGGTAAACGAGCGGCGAACCATCTTGTGCTTGTACCAATACCTGCCTGTTTCCGGGTTGTAGCTTTTCTCATTTACAAAATCATGGTATTCCTGGTACCAGTCAACCAGCTGTCTCAACCAGATTTGTTTCTGGGACTCACTTTTGATCAGGTGCAACTTAGAAACGATACTTCTCAAATCAATACCTGCATTGCTTTTGGGATTGGCTGACAACCAAATCCTGCACATCCTTTGAATATGAATGATACAGCGTTGCAGCTTGACATCTTTGCAAACCTTGCTGATTGCTTTTAAGATAGCCCTGTGGCCGTCACAGGTAATACTTTCAATCTGAACGTTTAATGCCAGAAGATTCTCCAAATCTTCTTTGATCTCATCGTACCATTCGCCATCACTCAACCTGTAAAGCTGAGTAAATTTGATGGTATTATCACGATAAACAATCAGACACAAATCTTGAGTAAAGTAGGTTCCATCAATCAACAGATTTACTTTCTCTGATGGATAAACACTTAGTATCGGTGGAGAAGATAAATATCCATCAAAGTAACGCTTCAATGTCCGAACGGAATAACCACTTTCCCCGGATATAACTTCCAAAGTTTGCTTTTGGAGAACCCAGTTACGAAACCAAACAAAACGATTAGATGCAGATACACTTTTATTAATCCGCGTAAAATAGATACCACAGTTTTTGCAAAAGAAACGCTGCTTTCCCGTTTGGAATCCCCAGCGAATAACATCAAAGCTATACATGCCCAACAAGACGTTTTTTGGCATCTTTTTGAATACAAAAGAAGTTAATTGAAACACGTTTCAATTAACTTCTTTATAAATACTGCAAACATTGGACTTACAGAAGTTTTTACCAACTATTTTTGTCCATTATATCCGAAAAAACTAAAGTCAGATAAAAGATAACCGTTCTTTTCAGATAGTCAATTTAAGTCGGCACCGGTTTGTTCGTTTGAACGGAATTTACATAAAACGATTTTTTAAAACACTTTCGCTTAGGCATAAAGTTTGCTGGTGAAACTTTTTAATAAGAAGACAGCCGACGCAGCCATTCTGCGAATAGTTTCGTCTGTATTTTCAGGAACCGATATAAAACCGACTAATCGTTATGCCACTTCTGAAAAAATATCTTGAGCTTGAAGGAATCGAAGAACTACGCCAGGTATTCATCGAAAAGGGAACAACAAAAGAATTCAAAAAGAATGATTTTTTCATCCGCCGGGGGCAAACCCATAATCCAATCGGGTTTAATCTGAAAGGAGGATTTAAATATCTGGGATATTCCACCGATGGGAAGGAACAAATTGTGGGTTATAGTTTTGAGAATGATTTTGCGGCTGATTACGCCACATTTCAGATGCAACAGCCGCCGGTTATTGATGTCCTGGCCATTACGGAAGGTACTGTTTCTGTTCTCACCTACGAAGAACTCAACGAATTTTTCGAGGGTTGCTCAATTCCCGCGCTTCGAAGCAAAATAGCCGAGAGCTTACTAAACGATATTGGTATGAGGCTGCTTTCGATGTATTGCGATTCGCCGGAAGAGCGTTATACAAAACTAATCTCGCGTTATCCCGAAATCTTGAACATGGTGAGCTTAAAAGAGATTGCCTCGCTGATAAAAGTCACTCCTGAAACATTAAGCCGGATCAGGAGAAAACTTTCGTTTCAGCCGAATCCTTGATTTGAATCAAGAGTTTTGACAAATAGCCTGGCTACTTTTGTGCAATTAGCTTTTAAAGAAAACAGAAACCATGAAAAAACTACTATTCTCATTAATACTGGGCGCTGCTTTATTTGCCTGTAAAAAAGAAAATGACGACCAGATAAAACTTCAACTGAATACCGAATCCTGCACGCTGGATAATGCGACCAGTTATGCAGAAATAAAAATTGACAGGGGAGAAGGGGCCCTGAGCGTAAGTTCGTCTGACTCCGATATTGCCGAAATACTCTACGACAACGGTAATGCAAACATCTTTTATATTATCGGTCACAATCGCGGAAATGCCGCCGTCACCGTCATTGTTTTTAATGACCAAGGAGGCGAAAACACAAAAACAATTAAGGTTAGCGTGCGTGAATCGATTAGCTATGGAGGTTTTTCAACTTCAGGTGTGTATCTGAAAAAAGGCGAAACCAGGAGCTTCGGGTTGCCTTTTGCCTTTAACAAGGATTTAAGTTTGGAGATTGACAACAGCGCCGTTATTGATAACGACGGGGTTGCTGCTGTTTCGTCCAGTGCAGAAATGGGCGCCAAATTTAAGGTGGAAGCAAAAACTGTTGGAAGTACATCGTTTAACATTTGTAAGGGGAAAGTGAAGCTTTTTGCGGCCCGTATTTTTGTAGTTGATGAATATGATTTGTTCATTCCCGAGTCGGAAGACAGCCAGCTTACTTTTGACCTTCCGTTTGTTGCCGGAGTTAATGGCATTACTATCTGGCGAGGAAGCGGATATTATACCGCTAAAGTTGTTGACGAAACAATAGCAGTTATCAAATCAATCACTCCAAGCCTTGACTACTTCGATCAGCAAAATAATTCGGCTATAGTTCGGGTAACACCATTAAAGAGTGGAAAAACCAAGTTAATAGTTACCGATACGATTACCGGCCAAACCCACGACGTTGATGTTGTAGTAAATTAACCAACAAGTTTTATCGTAATGAATTCAATAAGTTTACATAGAATATTCATATTGTTGATTTTATCTGTTTTTGTCGTTTCGTGCGATAAGTATGATGACAATCCGGTGCCGGTTCCTTCAGTCCCAACTTACAAAACATTATTTAATGTTACGTTGAAATATGGGTACAAAGTAACGGATGCAAAAACCGATCAGGTGTTGGTTGACGTTGATTACGGAGTAGCCGATGTAAACACTTTGGTTTATGTTATTCATCCGCAGAGCGACGGAAAATATATAAAACTTCGCAAGATGGGTGCTTCTTCTGTAAAAGATATTACAACAGATAACATTGCTGTAGTGACGGATTCCTTACCGGAAGGGAAATATTATATCACTTTTGTGGCATTTAAAGATTTTACCGTTGAAGGAGTTGATATCCCCGTATTTTTTGAGTCTTTGACAAAAAATTACAATGAGGCGGTGATGCAAATTCCCAATGATTATATTCATTATGCGACAACTGAATTTGAAGTATCAGCAATTGATGGGGCAAATCAGCCTGTGTCATTGGATTTAGAAAAGATGACGACCGACCTTATTTTTGAATTTACCGATGCAGATAAAGTTCCAGACAGTTCAGGGTATCGTTTAACTGTAGGTGTAGATAGTATTCCATCAGCATTTTTTATTGCAACCGGAAAAACACTTTCGCCTAAGGAAACAGAAGAGAAAAAACTGCACCTCTATTCCGGGGAACAAGACATACCGCTGCATATTTCAGCAGGAGAGAAGTCTGTTATTACCACCTTTCACTCTTTAGCGAATGACAACTTGCAGTCATCAGACCGGGGCAGATACTGGTTCGAATTCAAAGAAAATTTTAATGGAGGAAAACAAATCAGGGCAGTTTCAGAAGAATTGGGCGAGTTTTCTGCCAGTTTTTCTTTTTCGATGTATGCCTATGGGTTGTTCGACAAAGAACAGGCGTTAGTTAAATCTGTCAGGAAAACTGAATAGAAAATTGATTACCATGAAAACAAAAAACGTATTTAAATTATTGGCCATAATATTTGTACCCCTTTTTATTGGAGCGTGTAATGACAACGACCCGGAACCTCTTAGTTTCTATGGCGATACTTATGAAGTGCAGGTGCACGGTACACGTTATATTGGACCCCAGACAGGTTCTGGAGATTATTCTCTTCAGGTAGAAAATCCATACTTACTTTCGGCTTCGAAAGAGGACGGTTGGTCAAACCCGGCGGGGATGTTCCTCATTCGGGGCTTACTAACTGGAGAATCAACACTCACCGTTACAGATAACAGAACCGGAGAAACCGCAAGTTTGGCAATTAAAGTAACCGATAATTACGAGGTTCTTCGGGTTTCTTCACTTTACTGGGATGAATCTTCCTCCAAGATTATGAAAAATAAACATCCGGTTTTTAGCAAAATTCCTTTTGTTTATCTAATCAACAACCAGGCGCGGGACGTATATTTTGCCAAGCAGAGCGATGAAAATTCGCTAACAAATGGCATAATAATAAAAGGAAAAGGTTCTTATTCTTTTACAATGGAAGATGGCAAACCTTATCTGACACTAACATATCAGGAAGATGAAACCGGACTATTGGCCGATGATGCTTCTGCGACCCCAACTCCCCATAAATTTGAGGTTACCCAAAGCAGTGAATTCTTGCTGCACCGGTTGGATGAAAACCTGAACCTTGGATGGGAAACCGTTGCCAAAGCTTATCCTGACAGTCTTTGGGGCGAGGCTATTACAATGAAGGGAGTTGATTCGACCTACCAACTTGACGGCACATTTGAGCGAATTGAAATCCCAACAGGAGTTTTGAAATAATCTTTCGGTCTTTGGATTTTTTTGAGGCAAATATGCCAGTTGAAGAACTGTAACAAGACAATAATAAATTGGTTAGCGGAACGGTAAAAAATCTTTTAACTGTGTTAAAACCTATTTCAGAGGCTGTTGACTGGCGCATATTTACTATTAAAGATGTTGCAGATTTACATTAAACAAATACAAATTTTTTAAAAAGATTGTCATGAAAACAAAAATGTTCATTTTATTATGTGTTGTTGCATTGTTCGTTAGTTGTGAAAAGAACGATGAAGAAACGCCGGAGAACTATCTGGAAGCAACAATTAACGGTAAGTCCGTCATGGTCTATGAGGAAAATTCCCAGAATAAAGACACCGTACCTAATACTTTCAGCTTTTCTTTTGGACAGACTGTGACCAATGAAAAGGACACTTGTTTGTTTATTTCTGCATGTTTAAATCGAAATAATATACATGTTTCGTTTCCTAAACTAACAGGAAAAACGACGTACCCCATTTATTGCTTATCAAACACAGTCGGGAAAGCGTCTGCATTTTATACAACAGTACCCAATTATGCCGCAGAAAATGACCTCAAAGCATTTCTCACCCAGAATGTATTGAGTGTTGATAGCATTGAGGGACGGAAGGTAGGCGAGATTGTTATTGATAAACTTGATATTAAAAGCAGGTTTATAGAAGGCCATTTTCATTTCAATGCTTACGGTTACAAAACATTGTTCGAAACTTATGTTCCGACAGGTGATTCAATTAAAATCACCGATGGGGAGTTTTACTATAACTGGGATGAATCGTTAAAAATCTATAGCGAATGATAGCGAGCATATATGCGAATTTTTGATGAGGTTTATCGAACGAGCTTAAATTTCAAAGTATTTTTTATCGCAAAAAAACATGAAGACAAAACTACTATTCCTTTTATTGCTTTTAGCTACCGTTATCGGTTGCCAGAAGGAAGACGACAACTATCATCCCATCGAATTACAGTATGCTGTCTTCAACGATAAACCGAATCCGGTAATTAACAACCAGGTCACGATTAATTTCCCGACCGAAACCAAGAAGGAATTGGTTGTTTTCGGGGGAGACGGAACTTATTCTATCAACAACTCCGATGAAAAAAAACTGGGCATCAGTAGAGTGAATGGTTATCTGACACTTACGCCTTTTGAGCCAGGAAACGTTGTGGTTACAATAAGTGACGGACGGAATAATTCATATTCGCTAAAGGTGGAAATTAAGAGTCAGTTGAGAGTAAAGATGAATGTAAAGAAAAAAGAGGGAAACACATTTGATTTAATGGAATTCAACCTCTTTTCGTATTCTGAAAAAGATTTCACGCTGTTGGATTTAACAGAAGCTTATGATTCTCTTGTCTGGACCTGTTGTAATACGAATCAACGTTTCCGGCTTCTGGAGCATTCCGGCAATAGCACCCATTTTATATGGAAATGATCTAATTGTTTTTTTCTGCCAGCTGAATATGAAACCGTTTTACTTGGGTACAAAAACAACCAGATTATAACAAGTGACACGGTCTCGGTAAATATTTTAAACAAAAGAGATTTTCTTGGCTATAACTGGGAGGATGTGATTGAAACGAGCAAAATCAGTACCGGATACCAAAATGTCTTTTCGGAAGGATATGATTTCGCAACCAATTCAGTTGTTAAAGAAAAGGTACCGTCTCTCTATATCTGTTTTTGCTTCGCACTAAGCAAAATGACGATGGTTCATTTATACAGAAAAACCGGCAGGTACTTTGGGATTACATCAACTCATTGTATGGCGCACCAACTTATGATGGAGATAATACTCAATTACTTTCAGAAGCTTATAACACATTTAAGAATAAAGAAGATGATACAACGCCTGAATGTATTTGGATAACACCGAAATCGAGAATCGCATTGATAAAGAAGTTCGATGAAGCAACTAATTATCTGAAATATGAAATTTTTGCTGAGCCTGTCAAGTGAGATTGTCTTAATAATAAAACTCAATAATAAAAAAACTCCGCAATCTCTTTAATGATGCGGAGTTTTTCCATTGTTTTAGTGATATCAAACGGGGCGGTGTCGAACGTTTTGCTTGAAGATTATGAGGCGATACTGAAGTTTATAAGTGCAGAAAAACAGTTAAATTATGTACCGCTGTTTCATAAAATCAACCAGCCGATCACGCGTGAGAAGATAGCGCGTATAGGTCTTGTGCGTGGAGGTAGTTCTTACTTTTAGTTTATACTGGTTGTTATACCGGTCAAAAAAGGAAATGATGGTATGTTCCGGTTCTTCTTGTCCCAGAAATATATTTTTCAATCGTTCCAGAGTGACATTTCCTTCAATGGCAATTTGTTTGTTGTAACTAACAGTTAATGTTGATCGGATATTCTCCAGTAAACGGTTTAAGTTTCGGGCTTCAGTCATTTGCCCTTTGGCCTGTTCTTTTTTGCTGTCCCATTGATCGGGTTGAACAAGAAGTTTGCTACTGAATTGCGAACGGACACCATTAATCGTTACGCGTACCATAATTACCACTCGTCCGTCTTTTTTGGGTTCGTTCCTTTTGATGTAAAAAAGGACATTGAATGTGCTCCTCATACTGTTACATTTTTAAATGTTACGAAAATAAATTTTCGAACAGTAAGCAGAAGTGCTTTATCAAGGACAACTTGGTACTTTTCATCGACTTGTAACGGAAATCGGTACGATTGTCAGGAAAGAAAAATCGTACTGATTTAGTACCGAATTTAATGTCAGATTTGGCTTTTATTCGTCTTTGGATTGACATCGATAAAAATAGAAAAGCCTTCTTAATAAGAAATTTAGAAGGCTTTTCCCTAATTTGTCGGTAAACTGTCTTTTACCTTTTGTGAACCCAGGCGGAGAAATGTCGAACTTTTTAGTTGAAGATTATGAGGCTCTATTGAAGTTTATGAGCGTAGAAACGCAGAAAAAGAAAATAAATATCAATAATGACGTGCTGCAACTGTCAGGGAGAAGACAGTCTAAGATTCGAAATTGCTATTACATAGAATAGTTCTATCAATAGATTTTATTGTGTATTTTAATTATCATCATTTTTCAATTTATTTTATGGAATTCTTACTTTTATGAATCATAACTAAAAGTCAATATTTCAACCTGAAAGTAAAAAAGATGAAAATCTATCCTCGGCAGCGTACGTTTTTTTTATTATTGATTGCAATTCTTTTAAGTATGCAGGCACACAGCCAAAAACTAATTGAGAGCAGGCAAAGCAGTTATTATTCTTACATATACAAACTCGCAGACAAGGAAGCTAAAAAAATCTACAAGAACGATTTAGATAAAATTGAACCTTCGCTTTTTCACACTCTGGTTGATTATTTTCCTACTGACAGCCAATATGTTGACAATCTTACCAAAGGTCATTATCTAAAAACCTTTGCCGATAAAAACCAACAACGGTTTTCTATTACAACGGTGCAGGATTTTGATGTTTTCGTATTGAACAATAATAATGATTTATGTGTTCAGGTATACGACCTGCATGGAAACATCATTCAGAATGCAACGGTAAACATCGGTATAAAACGCCTTCATTTTGATAAAAAAACACAATCGTATATTGACCAAAAAACAAACCGGAAAGGATTGCTGAAAGTACGCGTCAACGATTTTACAGCTTACCATAATCTTGCCCGACAATACAACAATTCGGGCATTAAACGAACAACCCAAATGATAGTTTATAATGCTCCCGTAAAATACGTTTGGCTGCCAGTTCGTTACGTGGTTAAACTTCCGGTAGATGGAGTTAAGTCTATTGTAAAAGGTTATCCGCAGGGAGTAATCTACCATACAAATTTTTTTTTCAAGAGAACATTCCGAAAGGTTGCTTCTGTTTTTGATGATTCTTATCGTGACCGTTATTACAAAGGTTATATTGTTTTTAACAAGCCTAAATATCATGTGGGCGATACGGTGAAATTTAAGGCTTTTGTGGTCACGAAAAAAGGGAAACCGGTCAACGAATCTGTTGATGTTGTTCTTCATGGAAAGAAAAGAATAGAACTGGAAAAACTGAATCCATACAACGAAGGCGGGTATGCCGGTGAGCTTTTCCTACACGATTCTTTGCAGTTGCAGCTCGACAGAAGTTACCAGCTCTCATTAGAAATAAACAGACGGGAAAGACTGATTTCAGGGAATTTCAGGTACGAAGATTACGAACTTTCGAAAACAAAACTTTCGCTGCGGCTCGACAATTCAAAGCAATATAAAAACCATGCAGTTAAAATGTTCGTGAAGGGTACGGATGAGAACGACCTGAATCTCTTGGATGCACGAATTCAAGTGCTGGCTAAATCCGATAAAATCAGCAAGTATTTTGATAACCATGTTTTTATTCCTGATACGCTTTCATATTTTGAAAAGAAACTGGAACCTGCCGGCGAAACGGAAGTTTTAGTTCCCGACTCGTTATTTCCAAAAGCAAATTTCGATTACGAGCTTATCGTCCGCCTGCTTACTTCCGATAACGAAGCTATTTCTGAAAGCAAGAGCGTAAACTATTTTTACGATTCTGAAAAATTTGATATAGACGTACAAACCGATTCCATTTTGTTCCGGTTCAATAAAAACGGATTGTCAGCACCGGTTTCGGTACGTGTAACTGCTAATGATAATTTTGGAAATAAGACAGAAGTTTTTTACGGAAGCACACCGTGTAAAGTCGAGTTGGAGCCCTTTTTTGCATCGTACACGGTAACATCCGACAGCCTTTCTAAAACAATTAATATTTCTTCGAAATCATCATTATTCCAGTGTTATTCAGAGCGCACGGCAGATTCGGTATTTATTATTGCTGAGAATCCGCGAAAAATTCCCTTTGTTTATACGGTCTATAAGAAGAATAACGAACAATCCAGAGGATATAGCGATTCGCTGAACATTGCTAAAAAAATAACCACAAAGCAAAATTATTTTGTTTCGGTGCGTTACCTGTGGGGAGGTAAAATTCAGGAACAAACCTACCGCATTCCGTTTAACGACCGCAAACTGAATATTTCGGTAAAGCAGCCCAAAATTGTTTATCCCGGACAAAAATCGAAAATCGATATTTTAGTGACAGATGTTGAAGGAAAGCCGGTTGAAGGTGTTGACCTGACTGCTTATTCGCTAACCCGGAAGTTCAATTATTCGCCCCCTGTTTTACCTGATTTTATGAAAAACAGGGGAAACAAAGCAGTTATCAATAATTTTCACTTTGAAGATTTTAATTTTAAAACAGGTGGCTTCAATTTGGATTATGAAACATGGGAATTATTGGCAGGACTGGATTCTATCGAATATTACCGTTTTATATACCCCGGAAATTCTGTTTATCGCTTCGAATATCCGGCTCTGGATTCGCTGACTCAGTTTGCCCCATTTGTGGTTTCCAAGGGAGAAATTCTACCCATTCATGTAATATATGTGGACAATAATCCGGTATATTTTAGCTGGTCAAACTTTACTCAGCCTTATTCTTTTAAAGTCAACAGCGGTTACCATCAGGTAAAATTGCGGACAAGCTTTAAAAGCATTACGATTGACAGTCTTTATTTTAGTCATGGCAAAAAATTGATTTTTAGCCTGAATGATGATTTTAAAGCTGCAAATGTTCACATCAGGGATGGGAAACCTGAATTGAGTGAGTTTGAGCAGCGTTTGCTTTATAGGTATATTTTTCCGTACCGAAATAATTTTGGTGAAAAGTATGCTTATTTATATCAGAACGGTGATGCTCAGTTCCTTAAACCTGAGCTGAAAAGAGAACACAATTTTGCCGGTCCTGTCATAGGGAACTTATCGTTTAATGAAATAGACGGCTTTACAACCCATTTCAACCACGAGCCGTTTTTTGAATACGAATTTACACCCGGACTTCTAAAAATGAGAAGCATCAACTCAAAGGAGTATCCCCGTTATTTGAAACAATATCAGCAAAAGCACAATCTGGCAGATGTGGTACTAACAAAAGATTCGTTATACAGGCAATGGGAAAATTACCTGAATATAAAACGTTATTCAACTGCGAGATACCGCTATCCGCGTTCTACTACTGCCGGCCATGGAGAATTGGAGTATAGCTTTACGAAAGATTCGAAAACATCAACGCAACAACCGCTAAATATGTTGGTTTTCAAATATGATAATCCTGAATTTATCCGTGTTTATCCAGGCCAGATTTCCGACGTTCATGAATTGATTGAAGGTTACTATCGCCTGCTGTTCTTTTATGCCGGGGCAAAATATCAAACCATAGATTCGGTTTTTGTGCAACCCAACGGGCTAAATCATTATGAATTTAAACAACCCCCGGTTTTAGAAAAAGACTCGTTCAGTATTTCTGTGAGCAAGCTGATAGAAGAAACCATTTTTAAATCGGCACCTTATTATCAGGAAGAAGAGAAAGAATTGAAACAAATTTACAATCATTATCAGCAGCAGTTTCAATATTTCGGTGACGGAGAAGTGATTGAAGGCTATGTTCTGGAAGAAGGTACGGGTGAACCAATTCCGGGAGTTTCGATTGTTGTAAAGGGAACTACCTATGGAACTATAAGCAACATTGACGGTTACTTTTCAATAAAAGTTCCGCGAAATTATCATACGCTGGTTTATTCGTTTGTTGGATTTGATACAGAAGAACGACAAATTGGGCAGGATGATGTTTCCAATGTAAGTATGACAGCAAGTCAACTAGGTTTGGATGAAGTAGTAGTTATCGGATATGGAATTCAACGGAAATCAAGTCTTACCGCATCTGTTTCGACGGTATCTCCCGGATTATTAAAAGGAATCCCCGGCGTAAGTGGAAATATTTCGCAGGTTTTACAGGGAAAATTGTCAGGTGTAGACATTTCATACAATGAGAAATCTGAAAGTACAAAAATTACGATTCGCGGTTCTTCTACTGTCTCTTTTGATAAACCACCTTTGTACATCATCAATGGGAATATATATAACGGGGATATTTCAAAATTAGACCCGAATTTGATTCAAAATATTCAGGTTTTAAAGGATGCAGAGGCAACTGCTCTTTACGGAGCAAGGGCTGCAAACGGGGTAGTGATTATAGAAACCGGAGGTAGTGCATTTAAAGAAGCTCCTAATCATGGTGTCAACGGTGCCGATTACGATGCAGCTTTTCTCGAAGCGGCTTCACAAGCCAGTTCTATCCGCGAAAATTTTTCGGATTATGCATTCTGGCAACCCCGGTTGATTACAGATAAAAATGGGAAAGCCAGCTTCGATGTTACTTTCCCCGATGATGTTACTAGCTGGGAAACGTTTTACCTGGCTATGAACGGGAAAAAACAAAGCGGTCAGGTTCGTGATTTGGTAAAATCATACAAGCCTCTAATGGCGCAACTAGCGGTACCCCGGTTTTTGGTTCAGTCAGATACAACGTTTGCAATTGGAAAAGCGCTTAACTATTCACCCGACTCGGTGCTGATTACTACCAAATTTGAGCTTGACGATAAATCTGTCTTTAAAAAAGTTCGGTATGTTTCCAATTCGGTGCTTGATACTATTCCGGTTGTAGCAGGTGTTGATTCGCTTTCTCTTAAATATTTTCTGGAAAAGGAAGATGGTTATTTCGATGGAGAAATCAGGACGATTCCGGTTTATCCGCTTGGACTGGAAAAAACAAAAGGCAGCTTTTATGTGCTGGATAAGGACACCTCAGTTAATCTTTCGTTTGACACAGCTTTAGGAAACGCCACTGTTTATGCGCGTGCCGATGAGTTGAATGTTATTGAAGATGAAATCATTCATTTGAAACAATACCGCTACAATTGCAACGAACAACTGGCTTCGAAATTGAAAGCCCTGCTTGCCGAAAAAACAATTTACGAGTTTCAGAAAAAGAAATTTGAAGGAGACAATGACATTGAAAAATTAATACGTCAGTTAAAAAAGGACCAGAAAGAAAACGGACTTTGGGGGTGGTGGAAAGATTCGGACGAAAAACTGTGGATTAGCCTGCATGTTTTGGAAGCTTTGCTCAATGCTGAGAAATCTGGATACCAGGTGGAAACCGACAAGGACAAGCTGTCCGGAAATCTTATTTGGGAATTTCAGAATACCCGCAACCTTGATTCAGGAATAAAAATACTGACGGTTCTAAAGTTGCTGGGTGCGCAGGTGGATTACAAAAAATATATGGCAGATTTAGAAAAAACAAAAAAGCCAAATTTCAATGAAATGCTACAGTTAATGACATTGAAGCAAACCTGTGATATTCACTTTGATACAGATACACTGAAGCATTATCAAAAAAGCACGATGTTCGGAAACATTTATTATGGCGACGACAGTTCACAATCTACTTTATTGGTAAACAACATTCAGAATACGTTGCTGGCTTATCGAATTTTGAAAACCGATTCCGTTGGAAATGCCAGTAAATTGGGTAAAATAAGAAATTACTTTTTTGAAAGCCGGAAAAACGGTTACTGGCAGAATACTTTCGAATCGGCACAAATTATTGAGACCATTTTGCCTGATTTACTGGGAAACCAGCCTAATGTTGTGAAGCCAGTGTTGCAAATCAAAGGAGATGTGGTTAAAACTGTCACCGAATTTCCTTTTGAAATGGAGGTTACACCGACGCAGAATCTGGACGTGATAAAAACCGGGAGTTTCCCGGTTTATTTAACCTGCTATCAAAAATATTGGGATAAGGCCCCAAAAGTAAACAAGAGTGATTTTGAAATCACAACTCATTTTGACGACAATTTTTCTTCAATTTTAAAAGCGGGAGAAGAGGTATCGCTGACAGCCAAAGTAAAGGTTAAACACGATGCTCAATATATAATGATTAATATTCCGATACCAGGAGGTTGTTCTTATGCTGACAAACGGAATTATTTCAAAAATGAATCGCATCGGGAGTATTTCAAAAACGAAACTGCAGTTTTCTGCGAATATTTACCTGAAGGGGAGTATTCTTTTGAAGTTAAGTTGATTCCGAGATACACTGGCAATTATACTTTGAATCCGGCCAAAGCAGAATTGATGTACTTTCCGACGTTCTTCGGGAATAATGAAGTACGGAAAGTAAGAATCTTGAAGTGATTGATTTTATCTGGCCAAGCTATGTTGGCCAGATAAAAATGTCTTCAATTCTAATTGAATTAAGCGCTGTCAGTAATGCTGTGTCGAATTATCCCTTTATTACTGCCAACGGGCTTAATTCTACCAGAATATCGACCAAATCAGCTTGGTTTCTCATCACAATATCGATGTTTTTGTATGCTCCGGGAGCCTCGTCCAAGTCTTTGGTATTTCGGATAGAGTGAACAACACCCTGACTGTTGAGCTTTTCGATTTCTTCTTCCAGTACTAATTCGCGCTGAGCTTGTTTCCGTCCCAAAAGTCGGCCAGCTCCATGTGAACAACTCTCGAAACTTTCAGCATTTCCTTTTCCCCGAACGATGTAACTTTTCGTTCCCTGAGAGCCTGGGATAATCCCAACTTCTCCCACTCTGGCGCTGGTAGCCCCTTTTCTGTGTACAATAACATTGGAGCCAAAATGTGATTCCCAGCGGGCATAGTTATGGGCAATGTTGATAAATTCGAGGGCAGAAAAGCTCTCGCCAACAATTGAGGAAAATACCGATTTGATTCGCTCCATCATAAGCAAACGGTTGGCAAAAGCAAAATCGACACAATACTGCATTTCTGCAAAATAGTCCTTTGCTTCCTGGGTTTCTATGGGCAGGAAAGCCAGGTCCTGCTTTTTATCGACAGATGAATACCAACGTTCGTTAAGATGAATGGCCAGTTTGTTATAGTGTTCAGCAACTTTTAACCCGATATTTCGACTCCCCGAATGAATCATTATCCAAACATGTCCATCAGAACCTTGCTGTATTTCAATAAAGTGGTTACCACCTCCCAATGTACCAATCTGCTTTTTAGCTGCTGTATATTGGCGACGAACAATTCCATGCTCAGGCACATTTTCAACTGAAGGCATCAGACTTTCATCCTGAGCCTGTTTGTGATGGTCAAAACCCAATGGCACCAATTCGCGAATGCCCGACATAATTGTTTTCAGTATATCTGTGTTGATTTCATTCAACGATGTTTTAACTGCACACATGCCGCAACCAATGTCGACTCCAACCGCGTTAGGGATAACCACACCTTTGGTGGCAATAACTCCACCGATAGGCATTCCGTAACCAGAATGACAATCAGGCATTAAGGCAACATGTTAAAAAATGAAAGGAAGGTTGGCCAGGTTTCGGGCCTGTGCCAACGCATTCTCTTCAATATCGCTCACCCACATTTTTATTGGGACTTTACATCCCTCTGATATTACTTGTTTCATAATTGTCAAATTGAAAAATAACGCTTTTACTTTTGGGAAACAAACAATCCTTTCAACTGGTCTAAAACAAGGCCACCGCCGGAAAGTGAGATATTGTTTACCTTTTCAGTAATTTTTTCTAAATATTCCATTTCCTTCAGTTTGAACAGCATGGTATTTTCTTCCATGAGTTTGGCCGTGTTCAACAAACTCCGGGTTGAAGCTGTTTCCTCCCTTCGGGTAATGATGTTGGCCTGTGCTTTTTTCTCAGCTACCAATACCTGGTTCATGATGTCTTTGACCTCTCCGGGTAAAATAATATCACGAATTCCGCAACCCAAAATTTCCACCCCAATTTCGCTTGCTTTTGAAGCAATTGTTTCAAGTATCGACTCTGAAATTGATGTTTTACGTTCAAGCAATTCGTCTAAGGTATTCATTCCAATAAATTCGCGGATAGCCAATTGTACCATCACGTAAAGTTGCTTGTCGAATTCTTTGTTTTTAAACAAAGCCTTATCGATATCAACCGTTTTGTAGCGGACAAAGAAATTCACACGTAAGGCAGCTTTATCCTTGGTCAGGATTTCCTGACCGGAGATTTCCATTTGCAGTTGCCGCAAATCGGTCTTGACTACAGAAATAGGGATTGGATTTTTCCAGAAGTAATAGACTCCTTTTTCCAAAACCTTATCAGCTTTCCCATTAATTATCAAAACACCCTTTTCATAGGATTCAACTACATAAACCCTTACGTACTGCAACACTTCCGGTTTGTGTAACAATTGCATCGGGATATCTTCAGAAATTTCTATCTGGCTTAAGTCTGCTTTTATGAATGAGTAATTGGTTACTCCTTTCCAAAAGGCATATCTTCCCGGTGTCAGTACGTTTTTGAAGTTTTCTTCAATAAATTGAAGGGCTATTTCATTGTCTTTAACTTCAACTACATTTAAACGGTTTGCCAGTTCAGTATCTTCCAACAAAAGGTTCAGCTCAACTTCCGGGGTGAAAGGTTTAGCCAGATTATAAACTGTTACCTTTTCATTGATCCCCAACCAATGAATTCCTTCAGTTAAGATACGTTTGTAGTCGCCTTTTCGGAAAACTAATCCGATTGTTCCTTTGTTGATTCTAATTCTTTTCATTGTCGTGTTTTTTTATATTCGTTAAAATGTTTTTACTTTTTTAGAAAGCATACCGGGAAAACCATTTCTCCGTAGCGGAAAGCAAGACCGCCCTCGAAAGTGAACATCCGGTTTCGGGTCAGGGACCGCATCAGGAGCTTATAACCAAGCTCGTTAATGAAGCTGCTTAACTGGAAAGCAAATGTTGTTATCGGTTTTGTCTTATTCTCAGGCACTTTAAAACTGCCACCTGTTCATCTAAAATAAACTGGGCGGCGGGTTTTCCCGGCACAACTTTCGGTAGGCTTTTTTTTAGAAGGGCCCGACTTCTTTTTTGGCTGGATTTACAGTCCGTTGCGTTTACCAGACGCAGTTCTGAGGTGGTGCTTGTTACTCTACCTTTTGAGTTATCCCGTATCGGGGAGGAGGATTCGAACCCCCAACACACAAGTGGTGGCAAAACAACCTTGGGCAAAGCAGCATACGGTCATTCGAAACAAATGCCGCACTACAGGGCTATACCGAAACCCTCGTCAGGTCTTATACCTTCAGCTTTTCACCATGCTCCCTTTTCAGGAAGATTTTTAGTGCCGGTTGCACAATATTTAAATGGTTCAAAGAACGTTTTGTCATAATTGATAGAACAAAGGTTAGTTACTACTGCGCAATCTTTTTGCGCAGATAAAAGAAAGTGTATATTTTTATTGAAAAAAAGTTTATGCCAGTCAATCGAAATGCACTTATTCGATACAAAACCATTGATTTATGCTTACAAAATCGATATCGGAAATGGACTTTGGAAGATTTAATTGATGCTTGCTCCGATGCCCTATATGAATATGAGGGAATAGACAAAGGAGTAAGCCGGAGAACAGTTCAGATGGATATCCAATTAATGAGAAGCGATAAGTTGGGATACAATGCCCCGATCGTGATTAAAAACCGAAAATATTACACCTACGAAGACCCGGACTACAGTATTATGAATATTCCGCTATCGGAGGGAGACCTGGATAAACTAACAGAAACGGTTGATTTTCTGAAACAATTCAAAGGATTCTCTCATTTCAGGGAACTGGATTCAATGGTACAAAAGCTTGAGGATCATATTTATTCTCAGAAAGTGAACCGGAAGCCGGTCATTGATTTTGAAAAAAATGAGGATTTAAAGGGCATTGAATTTCTTGAAAAACTGTACCAGGCCATTATTCGAAAGCATATTGTTGAAATTACTTATCAGTCTTTTACCGCCCGACAGTCAAACACATTTTTGTTTTATCCTTACCTTTTAAAAGAGTTTCGTAACCGATGGTTCCTGATTGGTTCAAGAACCAATACCCATCCATTGTTTAACCTTGCTATTGACCGTATTATTGAAGTTAAGAACACTGAAAGATTTTTTTCAGATGAAATTGGGTTCGATGCTGATGCGTATTTCAAAAACGTGATTGGAGTAACAGTAAATCATGGTTCTAAAGTCGAGAAGATTGTATTGTTTGTAACACGAAAACATGCTCCTTATGTACTAACGAAACCCTTCCACCCGTCGCAAAAACTCATAGACGAAAATGAATATGGAGTTACTATTTCACTGGAAGTGCAGCACAACTTTGAATTAGAAAAGGAAATACTGGGGCTGGGTGACGGTATCGTTGTTCTGGCACCAGACCGTTTACGTACAAATATTACAGATAGACTCAACAATGCACTTGATCTGTACAATACCTCGATTAATGAGAAAGGAATTGTTTCATTAGGGAAGAAATACTTTAAAAACGGATTTTGTACGGTTAATCAGCTTTATTCCAGGCGAAGTATAAACCAATTGGGGCTGGCATTATATAAAAACAATCCATTAGACAATACTCCGAATGAACCCAAAAGCATCGATTTAGGGCTGGAAAAAAATGTAAGTTCCATTTTATTGATACCTTCAGTAGAAAAAGTTCTTACGCTGCTGGTTGGTAAATACTTCATAAATACAGCTACTTATTACGAGAAAATCCCGGAGCAGTTTCTGGAATTTAAGCAGTCCGGAGATTCGAAAGCTCTTGAATTAATTATCCTGCTTTCACAGCCAAAATCAAAAGTATTTGCTTTGCAAGTCATCCCCGGCTCGCACAAAAAACAACATAGTGAAAATGAAAAAACATACATTGTTGAAAATTGTAATCCTGTGGATTGTCAATTAAATGTAGGAGGTGTAATTATGGTAAATTCAGCACTTATCAAAAGTTTTCCAGGATGGTTTAGAAATGAAACAATCAGGTTTCTAAGGATTGAAATAGAGTCTTTTTAAGTTATTTTCTATAAAGTGTTTTTTAATTGTTGTCCAATTACTTAACCTTAAGGCACTCGAACCATTAATTAATTGTATTATAACACTTTACTTGTTTTTGGAATATATCTAACATTCACATCGAACACACAAAAGCCCCGTAACAGCTATAATTACGAGGCTTTTGATTTCTTAAGGTGATCCCACCGGGATTCGAACCCAGATCGAAAGAACCGGAATCTTTTATTCTATCCATTGAACTATGGGACCGGTTTATTAAGCGATGCAAAAATAGTTAATTTTCCATTTTCCTCAAGTTTTCGTTAATCAATTTCGTGCTGTTGATAAATTAAAGTCGATTATTGGTTTGCCAAAAACAGATATTAATACTTTTGTTTAAATTTTATGAAGGGAATATGAAGGAAGATTGGATTAATACCTCAACCGCATTGTTAAATAATTATATTGAATCGTTTGGCAATTTAACAGAAGAACAAGAAAATAATTTCACCATTAAGAAGGAACATTCATTAAGGGTTGCAGATGTTGCACAACTGATTTCGGCAAAACTTAAATTGAATGAAAGTGATACCGCAATTGCTTTTTTATCGGCACTGTTTCACGATATTGGCCGTTTTCCACAATTGGTCGAGTACAATACTTTCGATGATTTAAAATCGGTGGATCATGCTGAACTTTCAGTTGAAATCGTAAAAAAGGAAGGATTTCTTCAAATGTTAGGTTGCAATGACACGGAAATAATTTATGCCGCCATTTTGGAACACAACAAATTTGAAGTTTCCAAAAAACTGAACGAACAGGAACTTCTGCACGCCAAGATTCTGCGCGATGCCGATAAACTTGATATATTAAAAGTTTTAACCGATTATTATACACAGAGAAATATTCAGCCAAACCATACGCTAACCTGGGGATTACCAAAAGGGAACAGTGTTTCAGAAAATGTTTCCCGTGATGTTTTGGCAGGTAAACTGGTTCAGAAAAAAGATGTAGCTTCGGAAGTTGATGTGAAAATAATGCAACTTTCCTGGATTTACGACCTGAATTTTAAGAGTTCTGTTGAGTTTGCATTTCAAAAAAGGTTTTTTGAGAAAATTTACAGTTCGTTGCCAAAAAACGATAAAATAATCGATATTTACAGGAAGATTAAAGTTTTTGGCGAAAATAAAATGCTCGAATAGTGCAGAAGACAATTCATATTTCCACTTCGAAACATAACATTTTAGTAGATATTACCAGCGAAATTGAAGCACTTGTGAAACAAAGCGCTGTAACAACCGGAATTGTAAATGTTTACGTTCAGGGCGCAACTGCCGGTATTATGATTCAGGAAAACTGGGACGACTCGGTTCAGACCGACGTTATTACTTTGCTTAACAAGTTAATTCCCGCTGGTGTTTGGAAACACGACGTCCAGGATAATAACGGAGACTCACATCTTAAAGCAGGGATAGTCGGACCAAGTGAAACTATTCCCATTATTGACGGGAAAATGGGGCTTTCAACATGGCAAAATATATTCCTTTGCGAGTTCGACGGACCACGAAATAACCGAAATATTGTAGTAACAATTATTGAATCGAAATAATGGCAAAAAGGTTGGTATGTCTGTGTAATTTTGTTGAAGAAAAGGAGATAATAAAATATCTAGAAAAGGGAGCGGCTTCTACCAATGAAATCCAACTTTTAACACATGCCGGAACTTCATGTGGCAGGTGCCTTCCTGAAATCGATGCAATTGTTGAGGATTTTAAAAAGAAAAAACCCAAGGACCTTCAACAGAAGCTTGACCTTGGGTCTTAATAAGTTACAAATATTATATCAAAACGGATAAAAGGTTATTATTTTATACCTATTGTTTGGTTACAATAAAACATTTCGCAAATCCTTTTTCCTGTAACATTTTCCTTACTGAGTTTGCTTCATTTCTGGTTGCGAAACTACCCAATCGGTATTTGTACAAATTATCGATTTGAGCTGTTTCTAACCCGTAGGTTTTAATCAGGTCATCGATACCTGCAAAATAATCAGTATTAATTGGTTTGCTTGTGGCAATTAACTGTACCTGGTAAATAACTCCGTTTTTATTTGCTTTGCGTTGTTTTGTTTTAGAATCAGATTCTGAAATTACTGTTTTTGGTTCAACAGGCACATTTCCGGCCCCATCTTTTTGAACGCTTGAATTTTGATTTTGTACAAAGCTTTCCGGAATATCGTAAGTTCCTGTTTCTTTGTTCATTTCCAGAATTTTGAATTCGGTCCTTCTGTTTTGCCGGTGTTCTTGTTCCGTACAGTAAACACCGTCGCGGCATTGGTTTACCAATTGTGTTTCGCCATAACCTTTTGCAATAATACGGTCTTTCGAAATTCCTGCTGAAATTATGTAACCAACGGCAGAGTCGGAACGTTTCTGGCTTAGTCTTTCGTTGTATGAGTTGCTTCCCCGGCTGTCGGTATGTGATCCTAATTCCACTTTCCAACCAGGATTATCGTTCATTATTTTAACCAGTTTGTTCAGCTCAACTTCCGATTCGGGAAGTATATTCCATTTGTCGAAATCATAGAAAATATTTTCCAAAACAAATTTCTGGCCTACTGCTACTTTTTCAACATTAATAACTTGCTTTATTACCCCGTAATCGACTCCTGAAGTTGAAAAGGAAACTGATTCGTTCATATAACCGTCTAAATCGGAAGTTGCAGTGTATGTAGCATCATAATCCAAATCGCGGTGTATTAATCCTTTTGAGTCGGTTGTTAAGATTTTTCCGTCGCTGAAATTAACGGTTGCTAAAGGAATTGGCTGTTGATTTAATTTATCCTGAACAAGTAACTCAAGTTTGTATTCCCCTCTTGTAAATAAAACCTGGTAAATGTCGTCATCGCCCATTCCTCCGTCTTTTTTTGAAACAAAATAACCCACAGTGCCGTCATCGTTTAAAACAAGGCCAAAATCGTCGGCAGGTGAATTTAATTCGGTTAAGGCAACCGGTTTCCCCGGAACTTTATCTGAAAGACAAGTGTAATACATATCCAGATTATCTTCACCGCCCAATTGGTTACTGGAGTAAATAAGCAGGTTGTCTTTGTAAATAAACGGGAACATTTCATTTCCTGCAGTGTTGACATTATCACCTAAATTTTCAGGTTTTCCCCATACGCCGTTTGTCCTTACCGATTTGTAGATATCAGTCCCTCCTTTTCCTCCCGGCTTATCAGAAACAAAATACAAAACGTTTCCGTTTTCAGCAATTGCCGGATGGCCCACCGAATAAGTTGGGTTGTTAAAAGGAAGTTCTTCGGTAACTTTCCAAACATTGTTAACTTTTTTTACTACAATTAATTTCAGGTGGATATTTGCTTTTCTGTACAATTTGTTTTTTATTTCCGGGTTGCTGTAATTGCTTAAGGTTACAAACAACTCACCTGTGGCAGGGCAGAAAGAAACCGGTCCGGCATGATAACCGGCGCTTATTTCCTCTAACTGAATATTTTTACCTTCCAATAAATTTTCATCAGAATTTAAAGGGGTCGAATACAGGTGGTAGAAAATCTCCCTTGAGGCTCCGCTCAAAATTTCTTTAATCTCTTTTTCGGTAAAAGCTGAATACCATAATTCAGTATTTACGAAAGCAGGCCCAAAATCACTCTCCGATGTATTTATATTTGTATTTTTTATTTGAATAGTTGTGTGTTCAAAAAGATTGCAATCATTCTGTGCGAACAAGAAAAAAGGTAATGCAATAAAAATGATAGTAAACACTTTTTTCATTTTGTTTGATTTTTATTGATTGATATTTTCAATTTTCATTATACTTCTTGGTAATTTTTAAACAAAGGTATGCAAAATGCACTACTTGATTTAGAAATATCTTGGTGAAACAAATTTCTTTTGTAAGAACTTCAATTCGTATGAAACCATTATTTCGTGGGTTCCGTCGTTGTAGCTCCGCAGTTTTGTGGTTGTAAAATCTACAGAATAACCAACGCGCAGTTTGTTATCAATAATCCATTGCGCTGTAAACCCAAACGAATCGCCGGTCCTGTACATTGCACCAAGCCAAAAACGTTTTGCAAGAAGAAAGTTTGCCGACAAATCGAATTCAACTGGAGCCCCAATTGTAAGTTTCCCCAATGCTGTTGGTTTAAATTGTACATTGTCTGATAAATCGAAAACATACCCTCCAATTAAATAGAAGTGCCGCATTTCAGCTTTTGTTGAATAGTTGTTGTAGTTATTCTCAAACTCGGTCTGTACTGCTTTGGGGACTGATAATCCAACATAGTATTTTTTGCTGTATAAAAAAGCGCCAAAACCAAAGTTTGGCATAAACTTCTGGTCTATTTCTCCTTGAAACCGCTGGTCGGAACCATCAATTATTGTATAGTCGCTTAAGTTGTTCGAGTAATTTGAGAATCCTGCTTTTAATCCAAAGCGCAATTGCAAATCGAAGTTAAGTTTTACCAGATAGGAATAATCGCCATAAACGGCAAGCCTTTTTTCCAACCCAAATTTATCGTGAATAATGCTAAAACCCAACCCAACTTTTTCTTTTTTACCTAAAGTTTGAAAAGTGAAGGTTTGAGTTGAGGGCGCATTGTCGAATCCAACCCACTGTTCGCGGGCAAGTGCCATAAACCCCATCGACTCCCATGTTCCGGCATAAGCAGGGTTAATGGTTTGCGTATTGAACATGTATTCGGTATACATAGGTTCCTGCTGGGCTTTTACCGTACTGCTAACCAAAATTATCAGGCCAACAACCATCCATTTTGCACAATTATTCATTCTAAATAAATATTGTATTTTGTTGAATATAGTTTTCATCGTTTGTGTTTTTATGGATTATTAATAGTTAACGAATACAGTTCCTTTATAAACCTGCCCGTCACCGAGCATCAGGATGTATACATAGGTTCCGCTAGGTACTTTACCTCCTCCAATGGTTAATGCATTTTCTGAGTATCCGTTCCACCATGCGTCAGTATTGCCCCATACATCGGTGTTTCCGTAGTTCTCTTTTTCATACAGCAGGTTACCCCAGCGGTTGTATATGTATAGTTTTGCATTTTGGTAAACATCAACAAATGATTGCTCGCCTACTTCACAATTGAATACTATTTCAAAGTAATCATTTACGTTATCGTTATTCGGTGAAAATCCATTTGGTATCAACAGTTCACAGCCTGTTACCGGATTGTCATTACCACCCTGCGGTTTGTCATCATTATCACGCCATGCCCTGATTCCGTCTTCGTCGTAGTCGGGTAGGGGGGCATTTCCTCCGATTGGGTTTTGTATATTTCCCCATCCGTCAATGTTATCATAGTTGTCATCCAACCCATCGTGGTCAGAGTCTATTCCTGCCGGGAAGGTATCTGGAATACTATCAATAACTCCGTTGGCATCTTCAACATCAAACCCTTCAATATAGTCGTCAACCCCGTCGGCATCTGTATCCAGATCAATGAAATCAGGATCCCCGTCACCATCGGTATCGGCTAATTCAAAGTATGTTCCGCCGCTGTCCGGGTCGTATCTGTCATCCCAGCCATCTCCGTCTGAATCGCTCCATAACGGTGGTCGGTAAGTCCCTTCTGCCTGAGCCTCAATGTTGTCGATTATACCATCTCCATCCGAATCAATGTCGAGGTAGTTTGGAATTCCATCACCATCGTTGTCGGCTGTAAATGTCTCATCAACATCAAGAATTCCGTCGTTGTCATCATCAATATCGTCGTTATTTGGAACACCGTCGCAATCTGTATCCAGCAGAACATAAATTGTTACTATAGCTTCGTCACATTCAGCAATATCCGGATTTTCTGAGTCACATATTTGATAAGTAAACTGAACAGTTCCTTCATATCCATCAATAGCATCGTATGTAAATGTTCCATCTTCATTTAAAGTAAGTGTTCCATCTGAAACATTTGAAACAATACTTGGTGAAGTTAAAACATTGTTGTCTGGGTCATAATCGTTCAGTAAAACGTCAAATGTAACTTCACCACTACAGTTTCCTACAGCAATAGTATCGTTAACAGCAACCGGAGGACGGTTTGAATGTTCCACAACAATGTAAGCAGTAGCAAAGTCGCAGGCAACAGGAGTACCATTGTCGCAAACTTCGTAAACAAACCGGTCGTTTCCACTAAAGTTTTCGTCCGGGGTATATTCGAATGTCCCGTTGTTATTTAGCGTTAAAGTACCGTTTTGTGGTCCGCTGACGAGGGTGAAACGAACCTGCTCGTCGCCTTCCGGGTCGTAGTCGTTGTCAGATACGTTTCCTGAAACAACTTCGTTTACTGTTGTATAGTAAGCATCGTCGACACCGACAGTTGTATTCGATTTTCCGGGAATATCCCTAATGTCGATAGTAACGATAGCAATATCGCAGAGAGCCGGTGTATTATCGTCGCAGATTTGGTATTCAAAAGTTACTGTTCCGGTAAACCCGTTTACAGGTATATAAGTGAAGGTACCGTCATTGTTAATGGTCAATGAACCGATGGCAGGCGGTGTAACCGGTGTTGTGTTGATAGTGAAGTTATCCCCATCCGGGTCGTAATCGTTTGTCAGTAAGTTTCCGTAAACCGGGGTACTAACACTTCCAGTATAATTGTCTTCAACAGCCACAGGCGGCCTGTTGTTCCCGTCGGTTTTGCCGAATACCGAGATGTAAACGGTAGCGGTATCGCACAGCCCGCTTGGGTCGCATACCTGATAATCGAATGAATCGTTACCTGTAAACCCATCATCGGGAGTGTAAACATAAGTACCGTCGGCGTTCAAGGTAACCGTACCATTTGAAGGCGAAATTACAGGAGAGGTATTAACTGTTAACAGTCCACCATCTGGGTCGAAATCGTTAGTAAGTACATTTCCATCAACCGGAGTATTAATTTGAGTAGTATTTATATCGTTAACAGCAACCGGAGGTTGGTTTGTATCTTCCACAACAATGTAAGCAGTAGCAAAGTCGCAGGCAACAGGGGTTCCTTTGTCGCAAACTTCGTAAACAAACCGGTCGTTTCCACTAAAGTTTTCGTCCGGGGTATATTCGAATGTCCCGTTGTTATTTAGCGTTAAAGTACCGTTTTGTGGTCCGCTGACGAGGGTGAAACGAACCTGCTCGTCGCCTTCCGGGTCGTAGTCGTTGTCAGATACGTTTCCTGAAACAACTTCGTTTACTGTTGTATAGTAAGCATCGTCGACACCGACAGTTGTATTCGATTTTCCGGGAATATCCCTAATGTCGATAGTAACGATAGCAATATCGCAGAGAGCCGGTGTATTATCGTCGCAGATTTGGTATTCAAAAGTTACTGTTCCGGTAAACCCGTTTACAGGTATATAAGTGAAGGTACCGTCATTGTTAATGGTCAATGAACCGATGGCAGGCGGTGTAACCGGTGTTGTGTTGATAGTGAAGTTATCCCCATCCGGGTCGTAATCGTTTGTCAGTAAGTTTCCGTAAACCGGGGTACTAACACTTCCAGTATAATTGTCTTCAACAGCCACAGGCGGCCTGTTGTTCCCGTCGGTTTTGCCGAATACCGAGATGTAAACGGTAGCTGTGTCGCACAGCCCGCTTGGGTCGCATACCTGATAATCGAATGAATCGTTACCTGTAAACCCATCATCGGGAGTGTAAACATAAGTACCGTCGGCGTTCAAGGTAACCGTACCATTTGAAGGCGAAATTACAGGAGAGGTATTAACTGTTAACAGTCCACCATCTGGGTCGAAATCGTTAGTAAGTACATTTCCATCAACCGGAGTATTAATTTGAGTAGTATTTATATCGTTAACAGCAACCGGAGGTTGGTTTGTATCTTCCACAACAATGTAAGCAGTAGCAAAGTCGCAGGCAACAGGGGTTCCTTTGTCGCAAACTTCGTAAACAAACCGGTCGTTTCCGCTAAAGTTTTCGTCCGGGGTATATTCGAATGTCCCGTTGTTATTTAGCGTTAAAGTACCGTTTTGTGGTCCGCTGACGAGGGTGAAACGAATCTGCTCGTCGCCTTCCGGGTCGTAGTCGTTGTCAGATACGTTTCCTGAAACAACTTCGTTTACTGTTGTATAGTAAGCATCGTCGACACCGACAGTTGTATTCGATTTTCCGGGAATATCCCTAATGTCGATAGTAACGATAGCAATATCGCAGAGAGCCGGTGTATTATCGTCGCAGATTTGGTATTCAAAAGTTACTGTTCCGGTAAACCCGTTTACAGGTATATAAGTGAAGGTACCGTCATTGTTAATGGTCAATGAACCGATGGCAGGCGGTGTAACCGGTGTTGTGTTGATAGTGAAGTTATCCCCATCCGGGTCGTAATCGTTTGTCAGTAAGTTTCCGTAAACCGGGGTACTAACACTTCCAGTATAATTGTCTTCAACAGCCACAGGCGGCCTGTTGTTCCCGTCGGTTTTGCCGAATACCGAGATGTAAACGGTAGCTGTGTCGCACAGCCCGCTTGGGTCGCATACCTGATAATCGAATGAATCGTTACCTGTAAACCCATCATCGGGAGTGTAAACATAAGTACCGTCGGCGTTCAAGGTAACCGTACCATTTGAAGGCGAAATTACAGGAGAGGTATTAACTGTTAACAGTCCACCATCTGGGTCGAAATCGTTAGTAAGTACATTTCCATCAACCGGAGTATTAATTTGAGTAGTATTTATATCGTTAACAGCAACCGGAGGAACGTTGAAACAAATTGCATCCCCTTCATCAACGGTAACTGTAGATTCACAAGTTGAAGAGTTCCCATGTATATCATAAACAGTAAGCGTTACAATATTTTTACCAACATCGCCACAATCAAAGTAATTTCTGTTGATATATATTCCGCTAATTCCACAAGCATCATAACTTCCTCCTTCTTCGTTGTTGAATGTGTTACCCCAGCTTGGAACACTTTCTATGTCTTCAGTGTTGTTTAATTGATTTGCGTAGATTGTTACTTCTCCATTTTCATCCAAATATACTGTTATGTCTTTGCATAATGCTTCTGGTGCAATTGTGTCAAGTACAACTACGGGGGCATCACATCTCGCTTCGTTTCCACAGGCATCAGTTGCAATTACTGTTGTGTAAACCTCATCTCCAATATTGATACACTGGAATGAACGTTGTGTTACTTCAATATCCAAATCTTCATTATTTGTACAGTTATCAGTAACATTAGCTCTTAATTTGTCAATATCACTGCTGTTTAATACATAAGTGCCATCTTCATTTAAGTAAACAAATAATGTGTCGCATTCAATTACCGGTGCTGTATCATCAATAATTCTTATTGAAGCCTGGCAGGTATCTGAGTTATTATAGTCATCAAAAGCAACGAATGTAACAACAATTGGATTTTCTGTGCAATTTACAGGTAACTGATTAATGTCAAAGTCATTAACGATTTCAACTTCTGCATCACAGTTATCAATAGCGCTAGCTGAAGATAACCAGTTGCTTATTGAATCCATAATATTATCACTGCATAATAGCTCCAAATTACCCGGACATGCGATTTCCGGGGGAGTTGTATCTTGTACAATAAGGTTTAATGTTATTATACTGTCACATCCTGCAAGGTTATCCAGATGTTGTATGTATTGGCCACTTTCATAATAAGTAAAATCGTTAAGTGTATATTCATAACATACTGTTGTGTCGATAGTGTGTTCAGTACTTTTTAGTATTGTTGCATTGATGATTAATGTGCTGCTACAACCGTAATCGTTGGATAAATATTGTTCGTAAACACCTGTTTTCGTATAGGTTGAGTCATTAACTACCAATTCATCACAAGTTGTTGTATCTATCGTTATCGTATCACTTAATAATACGAAAAGATTTATGGTAAGGATGCTGTCACAACCTGCTTGATTGGTGAATGTCTGGATTTTTGTTCCTGTTGTGTAAAAAGTTTCCCCGTTTAGTACCAGGCTGTCGCAAACCATTGTGTCAATAACGGTGTAAGAATTTTCCAGCACGTGTAAGTTCACCGTAACCACGCTGTCGCATCCGTTTACGGTCTGGAAAGTAATGTCTTTCGAGCCTTCGGCAGTAAACACAGTTCCTTCGTAGCTGAAAGGCAGGTCGGCTTCACAAATAGTTGTGTCGACATCCGTATTTTCATCGGCAGTATAAGTCGGGTTCAGGTAAAGGTTCACCGTAACCACGCTGTCGCATCCGTTTACGGTCTGGAAAGTAATGTCTTTCGAGCCTTCGGCAGTAAACACAGTTCCTTCGTAGCTGAAAGGCAGGTCGGCTTCACAAATAGTTGTGTCGACATCCGTATTTTCATCGGCAGTATAAGTCGGGTTCAGGTAAAGGTTCACCGTAACCACGCTGTCGCATCCGTTTACGGTCTGGAAAGTAATGTCTTTCGAGCCTTCGGCAGTAAACACAGTTCCTTCGTAGCTGAAAGGCAGGTCGGCTTCACAAATAGTTGTGTCGAATCCGTATTTTCATCGGCAGTATAAGTCGGGTTCAGGTAAAGGTTCACCGTAACCACGCTGTCGCATCCGTTTACGGTCTGGAAAGTAATGTCTTTCGAGCCTTCGGCAGTAAACACAGTTCCTTCGTAGCTGAAAGGCAGGTCGGCTTCACAAATAGTTGTGTCGACATCCGTATTTTCATCGGCAGTATAAGTCGGGTTCAGGTAAAGGTTCACCGTAACCACGCTGTCGCATCCGTTTACGGTCTGGAAAGTAATGTCTTTCGAGCCTTCGGCAGTAAACACAGTTCCTTCGTAGCTGAAAGGCAGGTCGGCTTCACAAATAGTTGTGTCGACATCCGTATTTTCATCGGCAGTATAAGTCGGGTTCAGGTAAAGGTTCACCGTAACCACGCTGTCGCATCCGTTTACGGTCTGGAAAGTAATGTCTTTCGAGCCTTCGGCAGTAAACACAGTTCCTTCGTAGCTGAAAGGCAGGTCGGCTTCACAAATAGTTGTGTCGACATCCGTATTTTCATCGGCAGTATAAGTCGGGTTCAGGTAAAGGTTCACCGTAACCACGCTGTCGCATCCGTTTACGGTCTGGAAAGTAATGTCTTTCGAGCCTTCGGCAGTAAACACAGTTCCTTCGTAGCTGAAAGGCAGGTCGGCTTCACAAATAGTTGTGTCGACATCCGTATTTTCATCGGCAGTATAAGTCGGGTTCAGGTAAAGGTTCACCGTAACCACGCTGTCGCATCCGTTTACGGTCTGGAAAGTAATGTCTTTCGAGCCTTCGGCAGTAAACACAGTTCCTTCGTAGCTGAAAGGCAGGTCGGCTTCACAAATAGTTGTGTCGACATCCGTATTTTCATCGGCAGTATAAGTCGGGTTCAGGTAAAGGTTCACCGTAACCACGCTGTCGCATCCGTTTACGGTCTGGAAAGTAATGTCTTTCGAGCCTTCGGCAGTAAACACAGTTCCTTCGTAGCTGAAAGGCAGGTCGGCTTCACAAATAGTTGTGTCGACATCCGTATTTTCATCGGCAGTATAAGTCGGGTTCAGGTAAAGGTTCACCGTAACCACGCTGTCGCATCCGTTTACGGTCTGGAAAGTAATGTCTTTCGAGCCTTCGGCAGTAAACACAGTTCCTTCGTAGCTGAAAGGCAGGTCGGCTTCACAAATAGTTGTGTCGACATCCGTATTTTCATCGGCAGTATAAGTCGGGTTCAGGTAAAGGTTCACCGTAACCACGCTGTCGCATCCGTTTACGGTCTGGAAAGTAATGTCTTTCGAGCCTTCGGCAGTAAACACAGTTCCTTCGTAGCTGAAAGGCAGGTCGGCTTCACAAATAGTTGTGTCGACATCCGTATTTTCATCGGCAGTATAAGTCGGGTTCAGGTAAAGGTTCACCGTAACCACGCTGTCGCATCCGTTTACGGTCTGGAAAGTAATGTCTTTCGAGCCTTCGGCAGTAAACACAGTTCCTTCGTAGCTGAAAGGCAGGTCGGCTTCACAAATAGTTGTGTCGACATCCGTATTTTCATCGGCAGTATAAGTCGGGTTCAGGTAAAGGTTCACCGTAACCACGCTGTCGCATCCGTTTACGGTCTGGAAAGTAATGTCTTTCGAGCCTTCGGCAGTAAACACAGTTCCTTCGTAGCTGAAAGGCAGGTCGGCTTCACAAATAGTTGTGTCGACATCCGTATTTTCATCGGCAGTATAAGTCGGGTTCAGGTAAAGGTTCACCGTAACCACGCTGTCGCATCCGTTTACGGTCTGGAAAGTAATGTCTTTCGAGCCTTCGGCAGTAAACACAGTTCCTTCGTAGCTGAAAGGCAGGTCGGCTTCACAAATAGTTGTGTCGACATCCGTATTTTCATCGGCAGTATAAGTCGGGTTCAGGTAAAGGTTCACCGTAACCACGCTGTCGCATCCGTTTACGGTCTGGAAAGTAATGTCTTTCGAGCCTTCGGCAGTAAACACAGTTCCTTCGTAGCTGAAAGGCAGGTCGGCTTCACAAATAGTTGTGTCGACATCCGTATTTTCATCGGCAGTATAAGTCGGGTTCAGGTAAAGGTTCACCGTAACCACGCTGTCGCATCCGTTTACGGTCTGGAAAGTAATGTCTTTCGAGCCTTCGGCAGTAAACACAGTTCCTTCGTAGCTGAAAGGCAGGTCGGCTTCACAAATAGTTGTGTCGACATCCGTATTTTCATCGGCAGTATAAGTCGGGTTCAGGTAAAGGTTCACCGTAACCACGCTGTCGCATCCGTTTACGGTCTGGAAAGTAATGTCTTTCGAGCCTTCGGCAGTAAACACAGTTCCTTCGTAGCTGAAAGGCAGGTCGGCTTCACAAATAGTTGTGTCGACATCCGTATTTTCATCGGCAGTATAAGTCGGGTTCAGGTAAAGGTTCACCGTAACCACGCTGTCGCATCCGTTTACGGTCTGGAAAGTAATGTCTTTCGAGCCTTCGGCAGTAAACACAGTTCCTTCGTAGCTGAAAGGCAGGTCGGCTTCACAAATAGTTGTGTCGACATCCGTATTTTCATCGGCAGTATAAGTCGGGTTCAGGTAAAGGTTCACCGTAACCACGCTGTCGCATCCGTTTACGGTCTGGAAAGTAATGTCTTTCGAGCCTTCGGCAGTAAACACAGTTCCTTCGTAGCTGAAAGGCAGGTCGGCTTCACAAATAGTTGTGTCGACATCCGTATTTTCATCGGCAGTATAAGTCGGGTTCAGGTAAAGGTTCACCGTAACCACGCTGTCGCATCCGTTTACGGTCTGGAAAGTAATGTCTTTCGAGCCTTCGGCAGTAAACACAGTTCCTTCGTAGCTGAAAGGCAGGTCGGCTTCACAAATAGTTGTGTCGACATCCGTATTTTCATCGGCAGTATAAGTCGGGTTCAGGTAAAGGTTCACCGTAACCACGCTGTCGCATCCGTTTACGGTCTGGAAAGTAATGTCTTTCGAGCCTTCGGCAGTAAACACAGTTCCTTCGTAGCTGAAAGGCAGGTCGGCTTCACAAATAGTTGTGTCGACATCCGTATTTTCATCGGCAGTATAAGTCGGGTTCAGGTAAAGGTTCACCGTAACCACGCTGTCGCATCCGTTTACGGTCTGGAAAGTAATGTCTTTCGAGCCTTCGGCAGTAAACACAGTTCCTTCGTAGCTGAAAGGCAGGTCAGCTTCACAAATAGTTGTGTCGACATCCGTATTTTCATCGGCAGTATAAGTCGGGTTCAGGTAAAGGTTCACCGTAACCACGCTGTCGCATCCGTTTACGGTCTGGAAAGTAATGTCTTTCGAGCCTTCGGCAGTAAACACAGTTCCTTCGTAGCTGAAAGGCAGGTCGGCTTCACAAATAGTTGTGTCGACATCCGTATTTTCATCGGCAGTATAAGTCGGGTTCAGGTAAAGGTTCACCGTAACCACGCTGTCGCATCCGTTTACGGTCTGGAAAGTAATGTCTTTCGAGCCTTCGGCAGTAAACACAGTTCCTTCGTAGCTGAAAGGCAGGTCAGCTTCACAAATAGTTGTGTCGACATCCGTATTTTCATCGGCAGTATAAGTCGGGTTCAGGTAAAGGTTCACCGTAACCACGCTGTCGCATCCGTTTACGGTCTGGAAAGTAATGTCTTTCGAGCCTTCGGCAGTAAACACAGTTCCTTCGTAGCTGAAAGGCAGGTCGGCTTCACAAATAGTTGTGTCGACATCCGTATTTTCATCGGCAGTATAAGTCGGGTTCAGGTAAAGGTTCACCGTAACCACGCTGTCGCATCCGTTTACGGTCTGGAAAGTAATGTCTTTCGAGCCTTCGGCAGTAAACACAGTTCCTTCGTAGCTGAAAGGCAGGTCGGCTTCACAAATAGTTGTGTCGACATCCGTATTTTCATCGGCGTCATAAGTCGGGTTCACATGAATGGTCACGTCTGTAGAATCAACACAATTGCTGCTGCTTGTTGCTATGAGTGTAACTACGTCATTGTCTTCGAAAGAGCTTGATGAGTATGAAGTGCCAGTTGTAGCAATAATCCCATTCAGTTTCCACTGGTATGAAGACCCTCCGGAAGCAGAAAGGGTAAGTTGCTCTCCTTCACAAATATTGTAGTTTCCATTAATTAAGGGTTCAGGCAGAGGATTTACAGTAATAATTACTGTATCAATGGCTTCACAAATACTCCCGTAATTTACAGAAATAATATACTCACCTGCATCGTCAATGGTAGCTGTAAAAGAAGCAGGATTTAGCGAACTTTCTGAAAAACCGTTTGGTCCGGTCCATATGGCTGATTTATAATTTGTTCCATCTGAAAACGTGGCAGAAAGGTTTATTTCTTCGCCCTCACAGATTGTTATGTTTTGCCCTGCATTAACTGATTGATTGCAACAGTCGGTTCCAAGAGTTACTGTTTCTGAAGCACTTGCAGTAACATTTTTATCACCGGAACCATCGCCATCGGTATCAGCTAATCCACTTGCACTTGCTATATTCGTATACGTTGTATTGGTTATATCTGATTGTTGTATTGCATAAGTTGCAGTGTAAAGCCATGATTCTCCAACATTTAGTATTCCATTGCTATTTGAATCTCCACTTATGTAAGTAGGACCAGTAGTGGCCTCCAAATCAGTAACGGTCGGATTATAGACAGTTAAATTACCATTATTCGATAAGGTCAAAGTGTAGTTTATAATATCGCCTGTGGTACAGAATGTTTGTTCTGTTGCTTCCTTTGTTAAAGAAATTGCAGGAGACTGATCAGCTGTGATTGTTGCATTATCAGTTGCCGAGTAAGGTGTTGAATTAATATAACCCGTGGCTGTAGCTGTATTTAACTTATGTCCGGCATCTAAATCAGCCTGAGTGACATTGTAAGTATATGTATATGTTTGGTTTGAGCCTGCATTTAAAGTTGTTATTGGCCCAAAAGTTTGACCTAAAGTTGGGTCACTTACAACAACGTTTGATAGGGCAAGGTTGCCGGTATTTTCAACTTTGAATGTATAAGTAATGGGTTGTCCAACATAACTGTAAGTTGAAGGACTTGCTGTTTTGGTCAGATAAATTTCAGGAATATAGGCATCAACCGCCATTGCGATACAGAAAATGATATACGTATCCTGATCGGAACCGTACTTAAAAGTAGTTGTTGTTTGATTATTGGTTATAACACTATTATTTGTGTTACTAATATAAAACATGCTAATATCCAACCCATAGTTATTCGATTGATTTGGGTTTCTTGTATTACCTCCTGTATAAATAGAGCTATTAAAAAAGTTATCGGTCGAATTATCCCCATGAGATAAACTAATCCAACTCGTATTGGTATGATTCCTAATTTTAAAATAGTCTCCTGAAATGTCTTTATCGCCTTCTCCTGCGACTAAACCGAGCTTCATTTTTACGGTGCCGCTTTCAGTGGTTCGAAAACCTGAAACCGGAATACTGTAACTGGCAGTAGTATTTCCTGCAACATAAGCATGCCCATCAAAAACAACAACATCCCGGAAATTCATTGCCGGGTTTTCATATACAACCAGCAATGCCCAACCTCCGTAAAATCCTGTGCCATCCGTGTAATCGCTCTCTTTCAAAGCAATATTGGCTACAGTATAAGTCCCTGAAGGATTTGATAAATTTTTAATGATATCGGTAACATCAGCAAATGCAGAATACATATTGCCAGAACTTTCACTGGGATAATAAATATCGCTAGAGTTAGCTGTGACATTATAATATGTTGAAATACCAGGTACTTTAAATTTAACTTTACGTTTGTTTAGAGTTATGCTGTTTACAGTGAACTCATCCGGGCTGTTACCAGTATGTGCCCTACCTGTCCAGTAAAGACCTGCAAACTTTATTGTGGTATTTGCTATGGTAGCTCCATTTTCGCTTGAGAATACCAAATTTGCTGTCGATGAATTTAAAATTCCGGTTCCTCCGGCGACATTTACGTATACCATTTTTACATACCCGTTATCATTAGTATCGCTGTATGGGGAAACGGTGAGGTTTTTGTTTCCAATCAAGGTAAAATCACCTCTTAACCTTTCAACAGGCATTCTTGATGTAAAATCTTTTATTACCTGTGCATTTAAAATGCCTGAGCCTGCAAACAACAAAAAAATAATTAAAAGACTTCCTTTAATCATTTTATTCAATATACTATTGGTGTAAAGATTTCTCATTTTTTCAACGCTTTAAAAAGTTTAGTGTAGGGTAACTACCTGAAATAGAATAATCGGACTTGTTGTCCCTTCAGCAGATGATACCAGTTTAATAATTTCAGATTTTTGACACTCGGTATCGTTTGTATCTCCGCATATCTTATAAGCTATTAGCAGATGTATATATTTCAAATTTTCAAAATGACTTAGTTTATCCAAATCGATAGGTTGTTCCAAATCTTCTGAACTTCTTATTTTAATTTTGATAATCTCAATATCTTTAAAGTAAGCATTGTTCGAATATAAAATATCAATAGAATTGGGATTAACAGAAACAACTTTTGGAGTAGAATTACCATCAACCTCCGAAGTGCCATCATAAATGAATAATGTAGAATTTTCCCCCTCAAGGAGATTATCTACTAAACTTACTTCGGTTGAACCTGCATTCTGTAAGTAATCATCTAATCTTTCAATGGTTTGCGCTGAAACGGAAAAACTCATTGAAAAGGCGATAAAAAAAATAAACAACCAACCCAAAGGTTGCATTGGTAAGTTTACAAAAGCCACTTTTTTTAAGGAGCATGTTGATAGATACCTTTTGATAAATGATTTTCTGATTTTCTGTTTAGTCTGAATGCGTAGAGATTTTTTCATATCGTTCGAACTTTAAAGTACTTACTTATTTGTTAAAGCCAATATATTTTACACACCAACCCTCTTGCTGGGTTTATATTTAATTCCAAACGTTATGATAAGTGAAATTTTAGGAAGGATGAAATAACCCCTTATTTTTTATCTCCCTGCAACTTCAATATCATTTCTATTGTTTTGCTAATGCAAATTATGATTTATATAACTAATATTCAAATTTTGCTTTTTCATAGAAGCGTCCTCCACTGTTTGTTTTTGTCAATTGTTTGTAATCATTCAAAATATATCAATCTATGTGCCAAGTAGCCTAATTTATTGGTATATAGTATTTTTAGGATTTTATTAGATATGAAAAGGCCCCATTTTGGGACAATAAATCTCCCGTGGATAAAAAACAGGTTTTTTTGTCTTTTGTGTTTGTTTGTACACAAATATTGAAATCAGTCTGATTTTTAATATTATTTTCTGATTCATTAATATTAAGTTGTTAATTTAGTAGAAAATGAATTCTATTTTACATAAATTTAATACAATGAAAAAGTACCTAAGCCTTTTTATTTTTATTCTGTTTGTATTTTCATGCAAACAAACATTGCCACCTCAACCTATTGAGCCATTACCTACAGAAAGACAAATAAAATGGCACGAAATGGAATATTATGCTTTTGTGCATTTTAATATGAATACCTTTACGAATATGGAGTGGGGATTTGGAAATGAGAGTCCGGAACTGTTTAATCCAGCAGAATTGGATTGTCGCCAATGGGCACGTGTTTGCAAAGAAGCTGGAATGAAAGGAATTATACTTACCGCTAAACATCACGATGGATTTTGTCTTTGGCCTTCGGTATACACAGAGCATTCAGTAAAAAACTCTCCTTGGAAAGATGGAAAAGGGGATGTTGTTCGAGAGCTTTCGGAAGCTTGTAAAGAATATGGATTAAAAATGGGGGTTTACCTTTCTCCCTGGGACAGAAATCATCCTGATTATGGAAAGCCTGAATATATTACTTATTTCCGTAATCAACTTCGTGAACTTTTAACCAACTACGGCGATATTTATGAAGTTTGGTTTGATGGTGCCAATGGTGGTACCGGTTGGTATGGCGGCGCTAACGAAGAGCGGCGTATCGACCGTGAGACTTATTACGATTGGGAAAATACCAGAAGTATTGTCAGGGAGCTTCAACCAATGGCTTGTATGTTTAGCGACGCCGGGCCGGATATTCGCTGGGTTGGAAACGAAGAAGGATGGGCCGGTGAAACAAACTGGAGTACTTTGAAACGTGACGAATTTGCACCGGGTGTGGTTTCCGACGTTAAATTTCTTCAGCAAGGACAGGAAGATGGTACACATTGGGTACCTGCCGAAGTCGATGTTTCAATTCGTCCGGGTTGGTATTATCATGCTTCTGAAGATCATAAAGTAAAAACATTGCCTCAACTGCTCGATATTTATTATAAATCAGTGGGAAGAAATGCATCTTTTCTTTTGAATTTACCGGTTGATAAACGCGGTCTGGTTAACGAAAACGATGTTGAACAACTGAAAAAACTCGCAGAAGCTTTAAAAGCTGATTTCGAAAATGATTTATCTTACGGGAAAAATATTACGGCTTCAAATTACAGGGGAAATGCAAAACAATTTAATCCCGGAAATGCTACTGATGGAAATCCTGAAACTTACTGGGCTACCGACGACAAAGTAATTTCATCGTCAATTACGATTGATTTTGAAGAACCGACAGAATTTAACCGTTTTCTTGTTCAGGAATATATTCCGCTTGGGCAACGAATAAAAGAGTTTAGCCTTGAAGCGCTGGTAGATAACGAATGGAAGGAAATTGAGCATCAAACAACAGTTGGGTACAAAAGAATTTTACGTTTTCCAAATGTTACTGCTACTAAAGTAAGGTTGAATATTCTTGATGCAAAAGCTTGTCCTGTAATTTCGAATATCGGCGTTTACAACGCACCTAAAATTTTACTCGAACCTCAAATAATTCGTAATAAATCAGGATTGGTTTCCATGAAAACTTTTGATACGGGCCTCGATATTTTTTATACTGAAGATGGCTCTGATCCCACAAATGAATCGTTGCATTTTTCAGAACCGTTTATTCTTGATGAAAAGGCTGATATAAATGCAGTGGCATTTGATTCGAAAACCGGGAAAATGAGCCCCGTAATAACGATACGTTTCGATGTCTCAAAATCGGACTGGGCGATTACCGGTGAGTTCAAAAATGAAAAGCAGGCAGAGTTAATTTTTGATGGCGATGCTCAAACAGCCTGGACTTTGGAAAATCAAAGCAAGGCAGATTATATTATCGATTTAGGAAAGGAATACATTTTAAAGGGCTTTACTTATTTGCCAGATCAAAGAAGGTGGAATCCCGGAGTAATTTTTAATTACGAATTTTATGTTAGTGTTGATGGTAAAAACTGGGGGAATTCTGTTTCGAAAGGTGAATTTTCTAACATAAAAAACAGTCCGGTTTTGCAGGAAAAATATTTCAATCCAACAAAAGCGAGATTTGTAAAATTAAGGGCTTTATCACCGGCCGAAGAAAACGGTAAAATTGGAATAGCAGAATTTGATATTATTACAGATTAACATGAAAAGAAATACATTAATATATATAGTGGGAATTTTGTTCCTCGGATGTTCCGTTCAGTCTGAAAAAAAAGTAGACAGTGTTATAAAATATGATAACATTGAAAAACACATTGCTGAATTAGCTTCCGATAAATATGCGGGGCGCGCACCAATGACGGATTCTGAACCGTTGGTTTTGGATTATATTGCTGAACAAATGAAAGAAATCGGGTTGGAGGGCGCTAATAATGGAAGTTATTTCCAGGAAGTTCCCATTTTAAGTGTAACGTCAAAACTTTCGAAAACGCTCGATTTTGAAACGCCGGAAGGTAAAATGAGTTTCAAAAAAATGGATGAATACATTGCATTTTCCCAAAAAGTAGAGCCGGAAATGACCCTGGAAAATTCGGATGTGATTTTTGCAGGTTTTGGTATAAATGCTCCGGAATTTGGCAGGAACGATTTTGCAGGAGTTGATGTGAAAGGAAAAACAATAATTGTTTTTGTGAATGATCCGGGTTATGGTACAAACGGAGACTATTTCAAAGGAAATACCATGACTTATTATGGTCGCTGGACCTACAAATTCGAAGAAGCAGCCCGCCAGGGAGCAAAGGCCTGTTTTATTGTTCACGAAACCGGGCCTGCCGGTTATCCCTGGGGAGTGGTCCGAAACAATGGCGAAACTACCAAGCTTTTCCTCGATTCCGAAGATAGATACAAAGATCGTTGCTCTTTCGAAGGTTGGATTACAAAAGAATCGGCAGAGAAACTTTTTCAATCGTGCGGATATTCATTCGATGATTTAAAACAAAAATCGATAGATAAAAACTTTAAACCTTTCGAATTGCCTTTAAAAGCTTCGGCAAAAATTAGCAGTTCTTTTAAAAGCGGTAATTCAAAAAATGTTTGCGGACTAATTAAAGGTTCAGTCCATCCGGAGGAAGTGGTTGTTTATACCGCACACTGGGATCATTTGGGTGTTGGTACTCCAATAAACGGCGACAGTATATATAATGGTGCTACCGATAATGCCAGTGCTGTTTCCTGGATGCTTGAGATTGCGCGCGAATTCAAACACACAAAACAACCCGAGCGTTCGGTTCTTTTTCTCGCTGTTACCGGCGAAGAATCTGGTTTACTTGGTTCAGGATATTATGCTGAACATCCGTTTTTCCCGATGAATAAAACAGTTGCATGCATTAATACGGACGTAATTCTATTTTTAGGCAGATTCAAAGATGTTACTATTACAGGTTTTGGGCAATCCAATTTAGATAGTCTTTTGGCTGTTGAAGCGGAAAAACAAGGTAGATATATTGCTGCAGATCCAAATCCTGAAAACGGAATGTTTTTTCGCTCCGACCAATTTCCGTTTGTTAAAAAGGGAGTTCCGGCAATTTTTGCCAAAGGTTATATTGAAGCTGAAAAGCACGGCAAAGAAATAACATTGGAGTTAATTGCGGATTACTGGGAAAATACATACCACAAACCGTCCGACGAATATCATGCTGAAAATGCCGATTTAAATGGATTAATTGAGGATGCTTTCCTTTTTTATAATGTTGGTTCGCAACTTGCAAATTCTGAAAATTGGCCAAAATGGAATACAGGGTCCGAATTTAAAACGATACGTGAGACATCCATGAATTGAATAAATGTTAATGTTAACTTTATGTTAATCGACTGATCTGTAATTTGTTGAACATAAATTGCCATTGAGTATATTTAAATAACAATTTGATTTAGTGTTGTTTGGGAAAAATGAAACCCAAAATACTTTCTTTCGTATTATAAATTTCTTGTTGAATTTATTTTTACTGAAATTCAGATGATTATAAGAATGTTGTCTTTTTTCCGTGATTTTCCGACAAAAATTATTTGTCAAGCTAAAAAGCTTATCTATATTTGCAGCCGCTTAAAGGGCGTGTTCGTTGAGGGAATGAAAGGGAAATAGTGGAATAATGTGATTTACTTTGATTTGAATTAATAGTCCGAAGATTTCTGAAAAAAGATAAAAAAAAACGATAAAAAGTTTTGGTGAATCAAAAAGGCTGTCTATATTTGCAGCCGCTTTCAGGGAGCGGGTTCATTGAGGATATGAAAGGTGATAATATTAGAGGATAAGTAAGCAAATAGAAATGCGAAACTTGGAGAAAGAGCCAAAAAATATTTAAAAAAAAGCTTAAAATATTTTGGCAGATAAAAAAGAGTTATTACCTTTGCCGCCCCGAAAGGGAAAAACGTTCTGGGAATAAAGCTGAGAGGCTGAGTGACCGGGAGAAAATTTGAAACATGAATGGTCAGCATTTGAAGACAAAAGGGTGCTGATTTTTTATGGAAAGTTCTTTAAAATTTTGAAGCACAAAAAAGCAAGGTGTACCAACTTTGTTAATTTCTGAGAAGGAAAACCTGGGCGAAAGAGATTTAAACTTTTTATATATACAACGGAGAGTTTGATCCTGGCTCAGGATGAACGCTAGCGGGAGGCTTAACACATGCAAGTCGAGCGGGATCCCCTTCGGGGGTGAGAGCGGCGCACGGGTGCGTAACGCGTATGCAACCTGCCTTATGCAGGGGGATAGCCCATGGAAACGTGGATTAATACCCCATAGAATATATTTATCGCATGGTTTATATATTAAAACTGAGGTGGCATAAGATGGGCATGCGTAGGATTAGCTAGTAGGTGAGGTAACGGCTCACCTAGGCGACGATCCTTAGGGGTTCTGAGAGGATTACCCCCCACACTGGTACTGAGACACGGACCAGACTCCTACGGGAGGCAGCAGTGAGGAATATTGGTCAATGGGCGAGAGCCTGAACCAGCCATCCCGCGTGCAGGATGACGGCCCTATGGGTTGTAAACTGCTTTTCTACTAGAAGAAACCTGATTACGTGTAATCAGTTGCCGGTATAGTAGGAATAAGCATCGGCTAACTCCGTGCCAGCAGCCGCGGTAATACGGAGGATGCAAGCGTTATCCGGATTCATTGGGTTTAAAGGGTGCGCAGGTTGGCTTTTAAGTCAGTGGTGAAATGCTGCCGCTTAACGGTAGAATTGCCATTGATACTGAGAGTCTTGAATATGGTTGAGGTAGGCGGAATGTGTTGTGTAGCGGTGAAATGCATAGATATGACACAGAACACCGATTGCGAAGGCAGCTTACTAAGCCATTATTGACGCTGAGGCACGAAAGCGTGGGGAGCGAACAGGATTAGATACCCTGGTAGTCCACGCTGTAAACGATGTTCACTCGCTGTCTGCGATACACAGTAGGCGGCTGAGCGAAAGCATTAAGTGAACCACCTGGGGAGTACGATCGCAAGGTTGAAACTCAAAGGAATTGACGGGGGCCCGCACAAGCGGAGGAACATGTGGTTTAATTCGATGATACGCGAGGAACCTTACCTGGGCTTAAATGTAGATTGCATGGGGTAGAAATATCCCTTCCCTTCGGGGCTATTTACAAGGTGCTGCATGGTTGTCGTCAGCTCGTGCCGTGAGGTGTCGGGTTAAGTCCCATAACGAGCGCAACCCTTACCGTTAGTTGCCATCGGGTCAAGCCGGGGACTCTAGCGGGACTGCCACCGTAAGGTGAGAGGAAGGTGGGGATGACGTCAAATCAGCACGGCCCTTATGTCCAGGGCTACACACGTGTTACAATGGCAGGTACAAAGGGCAGCTACCGGGTGACCGGATGCTAATCCCAAAAGCCTGTCCCAGTTCGGATTGGAGTCTGCAACCCGACTCCATGAAGTTGGATTCGCTAGTAATCGCGCATCAGCCATGGCGCGGTGAATACGTTCCCGGGCCTTGTACACACCGCCCGTCAAACCATGGGAGCTGGGGGTGCCTGAAGTCTGTAGCCGAAAGGAGCGGCCTAGGGTAAAACCAGTGACTGGGGTTAAGTCGTAACAAGGTAGCCGTACCGGAAGGTGTGGCTGGAACACCTCCTTTCTGGAGCACAGGTTTATAACAACTTGGAGATAACAATTTTGGGCCTTGCTTTTTTAAAAATATAATGAGTTATAGCGGAGAGCTGTTAGCTGATAGCTCGAAGCTTGAAGCTTGGAACAGTCCCGTAGCTCAGCTGGTTAGAGTACTACACTGATAATGTAGGGGTCCCCAGTTCAAGTCTGGGCGGGACTACAAGCCCAGTATGCAGTAAACAGTCACAGTAGGCAGTAGAAATACTGCAAACTGAATACTGGGACTGCAAACTAAAAACGGGGGATTAGCTCAGTTGGCTAGAGCGCTAGATTTGCATTCTAGAGGTCAAGGGTTCGACTCCCTTATTCTCCACGGAGGCTGAAAAGTCGGAAAAACAGGTGGGCCACACGGTAAAATGGCAAAACGTTCAAAAGAAAAATGAAATACTGAACAGCGGAAAGTTAAGGGGTAAAATCCTGAAGCTTGAAGCGAGAAGATAAGGCTGGTGCCTGAGAAGAAAAGGTTCGATTCCTTTATTATCTGCGTACTTAAGGCTGGCAGCTATAAGCTGGTTGCTGAAAGTTAAAGTTCTTTGGCATGTTGGGAAAAGAGTCAAATCACAATTGAAACGACAAACAAAAAGAAAAATAATTAAAGAATCAACACGAGGATTCTAAAAGAAAGTTACTAAGGGCGTACGGAGGATGCCTTGGCTCTCAGAGGCGAAGAAGGACGTGACAAGCTGCGATAAGCTGCGGGGATTGGCAAATACGAATCGATCCGCAGATTTCCGAATGGGGCAACCCATCCTTAAGGGATACCACGGGTAACCGTGGGGCAAACGTGGGGAACTGAAACATCTCATTACCCACAGGAAGAGAAAACAATAGTGATTCCCAGAGTAGTGGCGAGCGAAATGGGAAGAGCCTAAACCGGTTTTGTTTCGGCATAGCCGGGGTTGTAGGGCTGCGATATGGAGAAATATTTTTAAGTGGAACGGTTTTGGAAAAGCCGACCAAAGGAGGTGAAAGTCCTGTACATGTAAGAAATATAATCCTAGCAGTACCCTGAGTAGGGCGGGGCACGTGGAACCCTGTCTGAATCTGCCAGGACCATCTGGTAAGGCTAAATACTACTGAGAGACCGATAGTGTACAAGTACCGTGAGGGAAAGGTGAAAAGCACCCCGAACAGGGGAGTGAAATAGTACCTGAAACCGTACGCTTACAAGCGGTTGGAGTTCCGATTCATCGGAATGACAGCGTGCCTTTTGCATAATGAGCCTACGAGTTAGTCGTCACTGGCGAGGTTAAGTCTTTAAGAGACGTACCCGAAGCGAAAGCGAGTCTGAAAAGGGCGTTGAGTCAGTGGCGCTAGACGCGAAACCTTGTGATCTACCCATGACCAGGTTGAAGTGATGGTAACACATCATGGAGGACCGAACCAGGGAGCGTTGAAAAGCTCTTGGATGAGTTGTGGGTAGGGGTGAAAGGCTAATCAAACTGGGAGATAGCTCGTACTCCCCGAAATGCATTTAGGTGCAGCCTTGTGATAGTTTTACAGAGGTAGAGCTACTGATTGGATGCGAGGGCTTCGCCGCCTATCAAATCCAGACAAACTCCGAATGCTGTAAAATGTTTCACAGGAGTGAGGGCATGGGTGCTAAGGTCCGTGTCCGAGAGGGAAAGAACCCAGACCATCAGTTAAGGTCCCCAAGTGTATGCTAAGTTGAACAAACGAGGTCCGGTTGCAGAGACAGCTAGGATGTTGGCTTGGAAGCAGCCATTCATTTAAAGAGTGCGTAACAGCTCACTAGTCGAGCGACTGGGCATGGATAATAATCGGGCATAAGCATACCACCGAAGCTATGGATTCCTGTATTACAGGACTGGTAGGGGAGCATTCCAACGGCGTTGAATGTGTGTCGTAAGACATGCTGGAGCTTTTGGAAAAGCAAATGTAGGCATAAGTAACGATAAAGGGGGTGGGAAACCCCCTCGCCGATAGACTAAGGTTTCCTGATCAACGTTAATCGGATCAGGGTAAGCCGGGACCTAAGGTGTACCCGAACGGGGAAGCCGATGGATAGCGGGTTAATATTCCTGCGCCGGCCATGCAATAAAAGTGACGGAGATACGTAGTTGCTAGGTACTGACGGAATAGTACGTTGAGCTTAGCCTTCGGGCGAAGCGAAGCAATGAGATATCTTCCAAGAAAAGCGAGCATGGACGCCCGTACCGCAAACCGACACAGGTAGTCAAGGAGAGAATCCTGAGGCGCTCGAGTGATTCACGGCTAAGGAACTAGGCAAAATAACCCCGTAACTTCGGGAGAAGGGGAACCCCGCGCAAGCGGGGTCGCAGAGAAATGGCCCAGGCGACTGTTTATCAAAAACACAGGGCTATGCTAAATCGAAAGATGACGTATATGGCCTGACACCTGCCCGGTGCCGGAAGGTTAAGAGGGGATGTTATCGCAAGAGAAGCATTGAATCGAAGCCCCGGTAAACGGCGGCCGTAACTATAACGGTCCTAAGGTAGCGAAATTCCTTGTCGGGTAAGTTCCGACCTGCACGAATGGTGTAACGATCTGGGCACTGTCTCGGCCGTGAGCTCGGTGAAATTGTAGTAACGGTGAAGATGCCGTTTACCCGCAACGGGACGGAAAGACCCCGTGAACCTTTACTGCAACTTCGCATTGACTCTGGGTAAGTGATGTGTAGGATAGGACGGAGGCTATGAAGCGGGTTCGCCAGGACTTGTGGAGCCAACCTTGAAATACGTCCCTTTGCTTACTTGGAGCCTAACCCCGCGAGGGGGACATTGCGTGGTGGGTAGTTTGACTGGGGTGGTCGCCTCCAAAAGAGTAACGGAGGCTCCCAAAGGTACCCTCATGGCGATTGGTAACCGCCAGCAGAGTGTAATGGTATAAGGGTGCTTGACTGTGAGACCGACGGGTCGATCAGGTAGGAAACTAGGGCATAGTGATCCGGTGGTTCCGTATGGAAGGGCCATCGCTCAAAGGATAAAAGGTACTCCGGGGATAACAGGCTGATCGCTCCCAAGAGCTCATATCGACGGAGCGGTTTGGCACCTCGATGTCGGCTCGTCACATCCTGGGGCTGGAGAAGGTCCCAAGGGTTCGGCTGTTCGCCGATTAAAGTGGCACGCGAGCTGGGTTCAGAACGTCGTGAGACAGTTCGGTCCCTATCTGTTGTGGGCGTAGGAGATTTGAGAGGACCTGACGCTAGTACGAGAGGACCGCGTTGGACTGACCGCTAGTGTACCTGTTGTGGCGCCAGCTGCATTGCAGGGTAGCTATGTCGGGACGAGATAAGCGCTGAAAGCATCTAAGCGCGAAGCTCACCTCAAGATGAGATCTCCATTAAGGGCCGTAGGAGACGACTACGTTGATAGGCTGCAGGTGTAAAGGCGGTAACGTCAAAGCTGAGCAGTACTAATTGCCCGTAGACTTTTTTATAGAAAGAATCCTGATATTGATACAATTATTTTTCTTCCCAACTTGCCTTAAGATATTATTTTGGTATCTCTTTTTAAAGGTAAAAGAGTGTAAGCCATAAAGATTTTAGGTAGTTATAGCGGCGGGGCACCACCTCTTCCCATCCCGAACAGAGAAGTTAAGCCCGCCAGCGCCGATGGTACTGCAGTAATGTGGGAGAGTAGGTCGCTGCCAAATTTAATATTAGCCCGGTTCTTGTTTGAGCCGGGCTTTTTTATATTATAAACAATAAGTACTTTCGAAAATCGTTTTTTTTTCAAAATACCAAACGAATGAAAAAATACCTGACCGGAATAATTGACCATAATTGGTTCTTTCTCGCTTTGGTAGTATTTATTTTCGTTTTACCTTTTTCACAAGCTTTGGTATCAATCTTTGCAGGGATTCTTCTTTTAACTGCTTTTATTGAAGGTGACCTGAAAAACAAACTCTTCAGGATTAAATCCAATACTGTTTTTTTATTTTTACCCGGAATTTTCATACTGTATATTATCAGCGCATTGCTGTCAAATAAAATATCAAGTTCACTTTATGATCTACAGAAGTGCCTATTTTTCCTGATCATTCCGCTTGCTTTCCTTCTTGGAAAAGAAATGAACAACAACCAAAAACAATTCCTTTTTTTTGCTTTTATAATTTCAGTTTTTGTTTCTACAATAATGGCTTTGTTGAATTGGATCTTGACTGGAAGCGTGCAGACTTTTAGTGTTCATAATGTTAGCTTTATTTCGCACATTCGATTTAGTTTTCAGATTATATTGGCATTTTGGTTTTTAATACTGATTGTTCAGAGCAACTTCAGAAATATTAATAAAATGCAAATGTTATTACTTCTGGCAACAGCTGTTTATTTTCTTCTTTTCCTCCTTTTCCAGCAATCACTGACAGGAATTATTGCTTTCTCTGGAAGTGTTTTATTGTTTTTCATAATTAATGTATTCAGACTTAGTTTAAAAAAAAGATTCATTATTTTGTCTGGATTTGCAGTATTCGTTATTGTTCCAATGATTTTGATAATTAACGCAGTTCAAAAATTTTATTCAATTGAAGAAATCGACAAGGACAATATTGAAACTGTTACGGCGCTGGGAAATCCGTATTCTCATGATTTTAGCAATCCTTTGGTGGAGAATGGAAGTTATGTTTCGCTTTATGTTTGTGAATCGGAAATGCGTGAAGAATGGAACAAAGTTTCATCAGTTAAATATGATTCTCTTGGAACAAACGGTTACACTATAAGTACAACCTTGGTTCGCTATTTAACATCGAAAGGTTTGAGGAAGGATGCGGAAGGTATAAAATCGCTAACCAGCCAGGATATCGTAAATATTCAAAATGGAATTGCCAATGTAATTTTTACTGAACACAAATTATCATTGTATCCGCGAATTTATCAGACCATTTGGGAATATTATGTGTATTCAAAAACGGGAGATGCCAACCAGAAATCGTTTGCCCAGCGAATTGAATATGCAAAAGCTGCGTTATCAATTGTGAAGCAAAATCCTGTTTTTGGTGTTGGGACAGGAAACTGGAGAGAGGCATTCAGAACAACGTACGAAATAAATAATCCACAATTGAAAGTGGAATATTATGCTTCGGCACACAATCAATATTTGAATTATCTTGTAAAATTTGGCGTTGCAGGTTTCCTTCTTATTTTCTTTTTGATTTTGTACCCGGTTATAAAAACAAAAAAATATACCGACCATTTATTTCTGATTTTCCTCGTATTTATGTTTTTTGCCAATTTCTCCGATTCTAATTTTGAATCGCACATGGGAAGTTCATTTTTTGTCGTTTTTTACTGTATTTTTATCTCTGGCGATACTAATTATTTAAAACTTTCATGGCGAAAACAGCCTTAATTATTTCAACATACAACTGGCCGGAAGCACTCAGCTTGTGTTTTAAAAGTATTAAAATCCAGCGTGTTTTGCCTGATGAAATTATTGTGGCAGACGATGGCTCAACACAGGAAACTTCTGAATTAATCCGACAATTTTCCCAACAAATATCTGTTCCGGTAAAGCATGTGTGGCAGGAAGACAGAGGATTCCGATTAGCCCGTATCCGAAATTTGGCGATAAAAAACGCTGAAAGTGATTATCTTATTTTTATTGACGGTGATATTATTCTTCATCGTGATTTTATTAAGGACCATATAGAAAACCGAAAACCACAACAATTTGTTTCCGGTAGCCGGGTTCTGCTTTCAGAAGAAGTAACAAAAACAAGAATCCAGAATCAAAATATAAGCTTTCTTGTGCCTTTCCTTTTAGGAAAAAATAGGTTGAATGGAGTTAAAAGTTCCTTTTTTTCTTATTTATTCTCAAAAAACGACACAGGCATTTATAATGTGCGGGGTTGTAACATGGCTTTCTGGAAAAATGATTTGATGGCGATAAATGGATTCGATGAACGTTTCACAGGCTGGGGCAGAGAAGATTCAGATGTGGTTTACAGGATGCAAAAAAATGGTGTGAAAAAATTCAAGCTTAAATTAGCCGCCGTTCAATTTCATCTTTTTCATAAAGAACAAAGCCGGATTTCGATGGAAAAGAACAATTGCATTTTATCGGATACCATTATTCAGAACAGGATTATTACAACACATGGAATATCTGAACTGCCATAGATTATTTCAATAAAATCTCTACGAACCTTTTATTCTTCTTTTTGTTTATCTTTTTAGAAATCAAAATAAAAGATGATGGAAAGAAGAAAATTTATTGCAGTTGTTGGAACGGCTGCTATGGTAACTCCGGTGGTTGGATCGTTTGCTTCGGTTATTAGTGAAACTAACAAATTCGAGGGTCACAAATTTCCGGAACTTGGATATGCATACAATGCTCTGGAACCTTATATCGATGCTCAAACCATGGAATTGCATTATTCAAAACATCATCAGGGATATTTCAATAAATTTATGGCTGAAGCCGAGGGTAGCGAACTGTTGAATATGCCAATGGAACAGATTTTTGCTCAAATCAGCAAACAATCAGCCGGTATTAGAAATAACGGTGGCGGATATTACAATCATTCACTTTTTTGGGAAAATATGACACCCAACCAAGTAGAAATCCCTTCAAAACTTAAGGCCGGGTTGGAAAAAGATTTTGGTTCGGTTGATGCATTCAAGGAAAAATTTGGTTCGGCAGCAAAAACTCATTTTGGCAGTGGCTGGGCCTGGTTGATTCTTGGAAATGACGGAAAGTTGCAGGTAACAAACACGCCGAATCAGGACAATACATTAATGGATGTGGCTGTGGTAAAAGGTAAACCACTTCTTGCCATCGATGTTTGGGAACACGCTTATTACCTGAAATATCAAAATAAACGTGCCGATTATGTTGATAATTTTTGGAATGTTGTGAATTGGGGAGTCGTAAACAAACGACTTGAGACAGCACTTGCTTAATAAAAATTGGAACATTGGGGAAGGCTCATTATTTTTGGATCAAATTCAAAAAAAATGGGCCTTAATTTTTGTTTTATCGGCGCCGGCAATTTGGCGACTCATATTTCCTTAACCCTTCAAAAATCAGGTTTTTCAATACTTCAGGTTTACAGCCGGACTGAAAAATATGCAAATAATCTGGCTGAAAAACTGCAATGCGAATTCACCGTTTCTGTTGAAAATATTACACTTTCAGCCGACATTTATGTTGTAGCCTTGAAAGATTCAGCCTTTGAAGAAGTATTGCCAAAAATTAATTTGAAAAACAAGCTGGTTGTACATACTTCGGGAAGTTTGCCTCTTTCAGTACTAAAAAATTATTCTGAGAATTTTGGCGTATTGTACCCGCTGCAAACATTTTCAAAGGAAAGGAATATCGATTTTCGAAAAATTCCTGTTTTTATTGAAGCCAATTCTACTGAGAATGAAAATGTTTTATTAAATATAGCCCGTAAAATTTCAGATTCCGTTTCGGTTTTATCTTCTGAAAAAAGAAAATCTCTGCATCTTGCGGCTGTGTTTGCCTGTAATTTTGTAAATCATTTTTATACAATTTCTTCTGAAATCCTGAAAACGAAGGAAATTCCGTTTGAAGTACTAAAACCGCTGATAATGGAAACCGCTTTAAAAGTGCAGGAAATGGTGCCTGAAAAAGCTCAAACAGGGCCGGCAGTGCGGTTCGACGAAAATATTATTGCCAAACACATCGAAGAACTGAAAGATTTAAATGATTATGCGGAATTGTACAATTCAATTTCAAAAAGTATTTTTACACATCATCAAAAAATGAAATAATGTCGTTTTTTAAAGAAGAACTGAAAACTGTTAAAGCCTTTGTTTTCGATGTTGATGGCGTTTTGTCGAAGGATTTTTCACCGCTTGACGAAGCCGGGGATCCTGTGCGCACGGCCAATATTAAAGATGGATTTGCTATCCGCACTGCCATTGAAAAAGGGTTCCCAGTTGCTATCATTACCGGCGGTTATGCTGAAAGGGTAAAACTACGGTACGAAAAACTCGGGGTAAAACATTATTACGATAAAGTTCGCGATAAAAAGGCTTGTCTGGTTGATTTTCTTGAAAAAACAGGAGTAACCATTCAGGAAGTTTTATACATGGGCGACGATGTTCTCGATTTTCCGGTAATGGTTGAGGTAGGTTTGCCAACCTGTCCGCTGGATGCAGTGCCCGACATAAAAACGGTAGCCAAATATATTTCCGATAAATTGGGTGGAGAAGGTTGTGTTCGCGATGTGATTGAACAAACTTTACGGGCACAAAATAAGTGGTTCACCAAAGAAATGATGCTTGAAAATAAATTCTGATGAACTGGTTTCCGCAGTACAATTATATTTTAGCTTCCAAATCGCCACGAAGACAGGAACTTTTAAAACTGATAATTCCTGAATTTGAAGTCAGGTTGAAAGATGTTGATGAAACTTTTCCTGAAAATCTTTTAAAGGAAGAAATTCCGGTTTATTTGTCGGAGTTAAAGGCACAACCCTTTTTGAATGATTTGGCTGACAAGGATTTGTTAATTACCGCCGACACGATTGTCTGGTTTAATGGCAGACTGTTAGGAAAGCCAAAAGATGAAAATGAAGCCCGAATTATGCTTCAATTATTGAGTGGAAATGAACATCAGGTAATTTCGGGAGTTTGCCTGACATCGAAAACCAAACAAAAATTGTTTTTTTCAGTTTCCAACGTTCAGTTTAAACCGCTTTCTGAAAGTGAAATCGAATATTATATTACAGAATTCAAGCCTTTCGATAAAGCCGGGGCATACGGAATTCAGGAATGGATTGGAGTCATTGGAATAATACACATTGAAGGGTCGTTTTACAATGTGATGGGACTTCCGGTTCAAAAATTATACGACGAAATTCAGAAATTTTAAATCACCTCAAAAAAAAGTTTCATTATTTAATGTGTTGTAAAACAATAAGATGATGTTTTTATTGTTAAACTCTTTTGCCGGATAATTCGTAACTTGAATAGAAACTTAATTATCCAAATAAAATGAAACATCCGTTAAGACTATTTACAATTCTTTTTCTTGTTGTTTTTTTTCTGAGTGGGTGTGTTAAAAAACAGGATGTACCGGTAAAAGTTGGTTTTTTAATTCATGCATTAGACAAAGAAAGATGGGAAAACGATCGTGACTTTTTTGTTGAAAAAGTTCAGGATCTCGGAGGTACTGTCGAAGTTAAAATTGCCGATAACGATGCCGCAAAACAGTTGGCTCAGGCAAAAGAACTGCTCACCAACGGTGTTGATGTACTGGTAATTGTTCCGGTTGACCAGTTTGCTGCTGCTGAAATTGTAAACGAAGCCCATGCAAAAAATGTAAAGGTCATTTCGTACGACCGTTTAATAAAGAATTGCAAGCTTGACTATTATGTTTCGACAGATAATGTTGAAATTGGAGAACTTCAGGCCGATTATCTGACAAAAATAAAACCCGTAGGAAATTACGCGCTCATTGGTGGCGCGAAAAGCGATAATAACAGCCAGTTTCTTTATTTGGGGCAGATGAATGTGTTACAGCCTTTGGTGGAAAAAGGGGATATAAAAATTGTATACAATGAATTTACCAACGGTTGGCGCGAAGATGAAGGATATGAACAAACCAGGAACTTGTTGGCGACAAATGTCAAATTAGACGCAATAATTGCCGGAAATGATGCCATTGCTTTGGGAGCCATTCAAGCGCTTCGCGAAGCAGGAAAAGAAGGCGAAGTTTTGGTGGCTGGAATGGACGCCGATTTGAAAAATCTTCAGGAAATTGTGGCTGGTCACCAAACTTGCACAGTTTATAAACCTTACGACAAACTGGCGACGACTGCTGCTGAACTCGCTGTAAAACTAGGCAAATGTGAAGAATGCGAAAATACATTCCAGACCGTAAGTAATGGAGAAATGCTGGTGCCGGCTGTTTTTCACACGGCAATGATTGTAAACAAGGAAAACCTGAAACTTACAGTTATTTCCGAAGGTTATCAAAGCGAAGAGGAAGTTTACAGATAGTAAGAACTATATTCTCAAATAAAGTTGGGTAAAATCAAGGATCTCATTTCGGGATCCTTTTTTTATGTTTTTAGCAGTAGTTTCAGTAAAAATTTGAATACCCGGATATTTTTATACTTTTGCAGAATTTTATTTAGAATAGATCTTAATAATTGAAAACGCATAAAATAATTGATGTAAGGAATTTAACCGATTCAACCTTTGTAATAAGGATGGAAAGAAATAACCTTGTTTTTCAAACAGGGCAATTTATAATGTTAAGTCCCGGAAATTCAAAAGTGCAACGGGAGTATTCCATTTACAGTGGTGAAAATGATAATTTTTTGGAAGTGATTATCAGGGAAGTGGAAAACGGTTTGGTTTCCGGGAAATTAAAGCAGTTGAAATTCGGAGACTTTGTAAATATAGACGGGCCGTTTGGTTCTTTCAAATTTCATCCTTCCATGTTTTCGGCTGAAAAGTTTCTTTTTATTGCAACAGGAACCGGAATTAGTCCTTTTCACAGTTTCGTCAAAACTTTTCCCAGTCTCGATTATCAATTGATTCATGGTGTACGTTATGCCGGCGAAGCATACGAACATTACGATTTCGATAAAAGTCGTGTTACACTTTGTACATCCGGTGATTCAGGAGGTGACTTTGATGGCCGGGTAACCGATTTTCTTGCCGGGCAAAAACTAAACAGGGAAACCAATTGTTTTTTATGCGGAAACAGTGAAATGATTTCAGAGGTGTTCGATATTTTAACGGCAAAAGGAATCCCGGTTTCAAATATCTACTCTGAAGTATATTTCTGAAAATTTAAATTAAATATAGAAAAGCACTGAAAGAAGTCTTCCGGCTTCCAACTTCAGTATTCCAACTTTATACTATGAAATATCACGTAATTACATTGGGATGCCAGATGAATTTGTCGGACAGCGAGCGGGTAATTTCCGTGCTCGACGATGCCGGTTATTCCTGGACAGACAATGAGGAAGAGGCAACTTTAATCGGGATTTTAGCATGTTCGGTAAGGCAAAAAGCCATCGACAAAGTGTATTCGCGCATTCACAAATGGAACAAATGGAAAAACCATAAAAACCTGATTACATTTATTTCGGGCTGTATTTTGCCCAACGACCACGAGAAATTTTTGAAACTTTTCGACATTACCTTCCAAATGAAAGATTTGCCGAAATTACCTGAAATGATTAGTCGTTACGGAGTTACAACACCGGCGCAGCTGAAAATCGGAATCGATCCGCACAACGAAAACATTGAGCAGTTCTGGAGTGTAAAACCTTCGTATCAATCCGGGTTCGAGGCATTTATTCCAATTCAGAACGGTTGCGACAAATTTTGTTCGTTTTGTGCCGTTCCTTATACCCGCGGACGCGAAGTTTCAAGGCCTTCAAAAGATATTTTGGCTGAGCTGGCTTTACTGGTTGCTCAGGGTTTTAAATCGATTACTCTTTTGGGGCAAAACGTAAATTCTTACGGACTCGATAAAAAGGGGGAGGAGATTACTTTTCCGGAACTATTACGACAGATTGGTGAAATGGGAAACCGTTTGAAAAAAGAATTTTGGGTGTATTTCACATCGCCGCACCCGCGCGACATGACCGACGAAGTAATTGAAGTGATTGCGCAATATCCGGTATTAGCCAAACAAATTCACCTGCCCATGCAAAGTGGCGACGATAAAGTGCTTATTCGTATGAACCGCAAACACAACATGGAAAAATACAGGCACATTGTACAGTCCATCCGCAGGATAATTCCGCAGGCTACTTTGTTTACCGATATTATTGTCGGATTTACAGGCGAAACTGAAGAGCAGTTTGAAAATACACGTCTTGCAATGGAAGAATTCAAATTCAACATGTCGTACACAGCCATGTATTCGCCAAGGCCCGGAGCTACAAGTCATCGCTGGGACGACGATATTTCTCAGGACGAAAAAAAGAACCGTTTGCATATTTTAACCGAAGAATTACGCAAGCATAATATTGTATACAACAAAAATCAGGTTGGGAAAACGGTTCGTGTTCTGGTACGGGGAACCGACAGAAAAGAGGGATTTCTTTCTGCTTTAACCGAAGGAAAACTTATTGTTCGTTTTGCTTCTGACGATGAAAGTCTGATTGGTCAATTTGTAAATGTAAAAATCGCTTCATCTTCCGATTTTTCGCAGGAAGGTGAACTAGTAAAGGTGGAAGAAACTACTGATATAATACAAAACTGATTTCTTTTTTTTAAGTCATATATTTTAAACTGAAACTTTAAAACCCCATAAATACTGCTGTTTTTAAACAATCTTTTATATTTAAATATTCTGTGGCGCCGCGGTGTTTCTTAGGTTCTTTGTATTACATTTGTGCCATGTACAGCGGTTTTCAACCCGGGTACAACCAGAAAACAGTTTGAAACATTTGTCTCATGAAACATTTATTTTCAGCCCCGATTGTAATCTTGTTTCTTGTGGTGTTCTTCACTCAGAACGGATTTTCACAGGACAGGATTGTTCTTGCCAGCGGCGATACAATTCATTGTAAAATAAGCAGGATTACACAAAAGTATCTTTTTTATAGCCAGGATTTTAACGGTGTTTCTGCCAAAGGTAAAATATTGAAAACCAACATCCGGGAATGGACTTATTTTGCAGCAAAGGAAGAATTACCAAATGAACCGGAAGTTTTGTTGCCAACCCTTTCAAATGAAAATCAGGAAAACGCCGGAGTTTTTCCTCTTCATCCGGATTACGGAAAAATCAGATTTTCGGTGAATGGCGGTCTGGCTTATTTGCTTGGAAATACTAAAAATGCTGAACTTTCGCTTCAGGATCAGGGGGTGACTGCCGCCAATGCAAAAAAATATTACGATAACCTGAAATTGGGTTTGCAAACAAAAGCCTCGGTTTATTTTCACCTGCGGGGCGAGTACTGGTTGGGGGTACTTTACAACGGATTTTATACCCGATCAAATATCATTTCAACCATGCAAATGGACGAAACCAACATGTATTACGGAAATATGGGCGAGCATTATTTTGTAAATTTTGCGGGAGCTTCGTTTTTTTCCGCTGCACGTTACGGAAGCAAAAGTCAATTTGGTTTTAATTCTTCATTTTCAGTTGGGCCTGCTTTTTACCGCGACGAGGTTGAAATGCTGAACGAACAGGTTCTCATCCAGGCTGTTTCTCTCGGCAGTAATCTTTCGTTGGGAATGGAATATTTTATCAAACCCAAATTGAGCGTTGGTCTCGAAACTTCGCTTTTTTCATGTCAGGTGAAAAAAATGAAGGTTACAACTGCATATTCTTCACGCGATGTTGAACTCGACAAAGAGAATTATGAAAATCTCGGACGTCTTGATATTTCGCTTGGAATAGTATATTACTGGTAACTTCCTAACTTATTCAAAATGAAAAAAAATAGTTTAATATATTTCAAACCCATTCAAAACAGAAAACAGAATCTTACTAAAATAGGATTGTTTTTAATGCTGGTTCTGTTGCTGTTTTCTTCCTGTAATTTTAATTTTCCCCAGGAAAATCAGGAAGACGTATATTCTACCGATTTGGAGTATTTTTTTGAAACCGGAACTTCTGGCGGAATCATCGATTTTACCATTTCCGATATGGCAAATGTTCCATACCGTGTTATTGTTTATCCGAAATGGATCGATGTAAAAAAGCTTGAAGGGGTTCTTGAAAATGGATACTGTACTATTCCTTTTGAATTTAGTAATGTTGATAGTTATGTTTCAAATGGCCGGGCAGAAGGATATATTTTTGTGAGAGTCGGAAATGAAGGTATTTTAAGGTTGACGGTAATTTACGGCCAAAACGACACCGAAGAACCACCGGTTGAAGGACAGGAACCGATGACTTGCAGCACTGCAATTATTGAATTTGGCACGGAAAGCAGCCGTTCGTTTACCATTGGCAATCCGGGGCAAGTGGACAAAAACTGGTACATTACCGATATTCCTTCATGGCTCGAATTGTCGCAAACAGCTGGCATTCTCACGGCGGGTTCCTCACTTACCATAAATTGTACTGTTAACCGCGAAGGGCTGGTTCCGGGCAGTTATTCTCAAGTTATCCAGATAGAATCGAACAACCCGCAACTTTCGCACGGTATTGCTGTGGAAATGACGATATCCGATTCACAAGGACCAGTGAATTCAGCCTCTTTAAAATGGATTTCAGGAACTGTAACGGATGCCTACTATTGCAAGAAAACGGATTATCTTTATATTCTTACAAAATCGCCAAACAACCTGCTGGTAAAATCACCGCAAAGCGACACATTAACAACTTACCCGCTCAATCGTATTCCAAATTGTATTGATGTTACTGCCGATGGTTCAACATTAGCTATTGGCTACAATCAGGCATATGTCGATTTGCGCAATGCAAAAACGTTGGAGAGTATACAGTTGTATGAAACCGATTGTGTTCCTTTCGACCTTGTTTTTGGTGAAAACGACTGGATTTATCTTTCTCCGGAAACAGACCAATGGGTACATTTGTATAGTTTGAATTTAACAACAGGGGTTACTTTCCGGACAACTTCGGGGGTTGCCATTTACGAAAAATCAGTGTTACGGAAAATGCCCGGTAAACCTTATTTATATATCACACGTCCTCAACTTTCGCCCTCAGGAATTTTAATAGCGAATATTGAAAACGGTGCAGCAAACGACACCATTCCAAGCTGGCATGAAGATACAGGCGCCATGATTTGGCTTTCTAAAGATGGCGATAGAATTTTTGGAGGAAACAAGGAAATTTACAGAACTCCGGAATACACAACTGAAACTTACAACCTCGATTTGCCCAATATTGGAACTTTTGATATTCCAAGGAATTACATAAAAAGTCTCGATTACAATGAGATTCTGCAATGTTTTTTTGCTGTCGGTTCTGATTATGCCTGGGGAACTGAAAATGCATCTACCATTTACCAGGTGAACGAAGTTAGTTATTCAGCTGAGAAATCATTAAAAGTGAATCCTTACCCTGGGTATCTGAGTGGTTTGGATATGCCGGCCATGGATGTTTATTATGTTTTCAGCGATTCGCAGGGAACTCAGTTGTTTGCTGTAAAAAATGTAAAACACAGCCTGCAATTGAACATCTGGGCGCTTGAAATTTTTAATTTACCGTTGTAAATACTATAATTACAGTACGAAAATTTTAGCCAATGAAAATATATGTAACCAAGGGAAACGGCGAAAAGGCCCTTTTTAATGCTGAAAAACTGAAACAGGCACTCCAGTCGTCGGGAGCCGGAGAAGCCGAACAGGAAAGAATATTACAACAGGTGAAGCAGAATTTGTACGACGGAATTTCAACCGGGAAAATATACCGCATGGCTTTCGACTTGCTGAAAAAAGAATCGCACCGTTTGGCAGGCCGTTACAAACTGAAAAATGCTATTATGGAATTGGGACCCACCGGTTTTCCTTTTGAACGTTTTGTAGGTAAAATTTTTGAAACGTTGGGTTACGAAGTGCAGACAGGTGTTATCGTTCAGGGAAAATGTGTACAACACGAGGTGGATGTGGTGGCACGAAAACCCGGAGAAATGCTGATGATTGAATGTAAATTTCACAGCGACAGTTTTACAAAAAGCAGCGTTCAGGTGCCGTTGTATATTCATTCCCGTTTTGAGGATGTAAAAGCTACCTGGCAAAAACAGTACGGCGAAGATATAAAATACCGCGGCGGTGTGGTCACCAACACGCGTTTTAGCGACGATGCGCAGAGCTACGGAACCTGTGCCGGCCTGCTTATGATTTCGTGGGATTTCCCGGAAAATGACGGATTAAAATCACGCATCGACAAATCGGGATTGCATCCGCTTACATCGTTGATTTCGCTCACCAAAGCACAAAAGCAGCAATTACTCGAAAAAGGAATTGTTCTTTGTAGCGAGCTGGAACCCAATAAAAATCTTTTACCGGAAATGGGAATTTCAGATCGGCAACAAGTAAAAATTCTGCGCGAAGCAAAAAATCTGATCAACGGGCACGTATAAAACTGCTTTTTAATTCTGCTTTAACAAATTTGAAATAGACATGAATAACAGTGTCGTTTACAAGCCTAAGTGAATTCACTGACACTGGAATTTAGCCAGTACTCTGAAGTGTATGTGAACATTGGACTTTAGTCCATATAGCCTGTTTTAAGAACTAAAGTCTGTCTTTTTCAAAGTTTATTTTCCCTGGTATAAACGATAGAATTATCCAAAAAACCATTTTCACACATTTGTAAACGACAGCATTTAAATATTTTACCGTAATCTGTCAAAGTATAATTAGTGTAAATAAAAATTAAAATGACCATTGCTTAGTCTCTGATACACCGAACAGATAAACCGAATGTCAAATTGGAACCGTAATTAATAACATCGGTTCCACTACTTGTTATACCAGGAGCATAGATCTTTGTATCTGAATACTTTGTTGAAGACCACCAATTTCCTTTGTTTCCCAGGTAGGCGAATTGACCATTGGTGTAATAACGGTAGCCACCCGGTAAGGCATTAAAACCAGCCTCGTTTGTTGCACCGGTATTTGGGCTGTCCCATCTTGGATGCGGATCAGGAGCCGTACTTGTGCTCTTTAGTTTGCCACCTGCAATGCTTCCTCCCCCCAGATAATTAAACAATGTGTTCCATTCGGAAACGGAGGGAACATGCCAGCCGACGGGGCAAATGTTTTTATTGCCGTTTACGGCAGTGTCAATAGCATACCAATTGTAAAGCGCTCCATAAACAGAGCCATAGGTTTCGAAATTATTGCTGTACCATGCGCAGGCAGGTGTTGTTAAAGCGGCCCATTCAGTTGCATCAGTTACTTCTGGTATTTCAGTACCATCATTGAATTTTGTCGTTTTAAGGTTTTCATTCATCCAAACCTGACTGCCAATTTTCACAACACGGTAAATATTGCTGTCCGCATCAAAAATCTTATAGCCACCGGTTTCGATGAGCATATCCTCAAGAACCACCAATTGGGCTTTCAATGCATCAACATAAGCTTTTGTAGCTGCATCCTGTGCCTCTGTCGGATTTGTTACATTTTTGATCTGCCCCTGGGCAACTACATTACCGTCACCTTGTATTCTGAAAAGTTCGGTTGAAGCGGTTGATGATGTTGCTCCGTAGAATTTAAAATTCCCGGTAGTGTTTGCTATCTGAAAACGCAATGCATCACTATTCAATCCAAAACCGGTAAACTGGTGGTCGTTGTCGGCTGCACTGTATAATAGGATTTTTCGGTTTGAGACGGTGTTGCCTAAATCAAAAAGACCCAGTGGTGACGATGTTCCTATCCCTACTTTGCCCGCTTTAATTGTCATTACAGTTGTGCCATCCTGATCGAAGTCAAAATCGTTGTGGGAGTTAAATGCAAGTGTATTTGTTTTTATACCCAATCCATAGGACGCCTGTGGAGTAGATGATGAATATAACAACACTTGATAATCTGACCATTCATCAAAAGCATCTCCCAAATTATTACCTAATGTAAGCCTGCTGCCTGGTGTCGTTGTCCCGATACCGACATTGCCGGAATCATAATAAACATTTGAACCTGTTGTTGTCCATTGGCTGCTTGTTAAAGACGACCAGCTTGTGTTTCCACCGCCATCGGTTGTAAGTACCTGCCCGCTGGTTCCCCTTGTGGTTGGAAAAGTTATGCTTGCATCTGTTCCATTGCCATTTAAGGTAAGTGAGCCGCCGATCGTGGTATTGGCATTTTTTAAGATGGTGAGGGCATTGCTTTTTGATACAATTGATGTTCCGTTACCAATCACAAAAAGCCGGTCGCTGGCGTCCCAGTTGGTTGTATTAAGTGGAGTGTAATCGGTATTATACCAACCAAATACTGTTTCAAAAAATGATGGGGCCACAATGGCATGTCCAATCGCTATTGCTCCATCTCCGTCTGCATTTGTGGAAGTACCCAGCGCAAGGGAAGATGCCCCTATTGCATTGTTCCCAGATCCAATAGCTGTGGAAGATCTTCCTAAAGCAGCGCATTTGTTTCCTATTGCTGTTGCATAATCACCAGTGGCGCTCGAAATCCAGCCAATGGTATTGGATGCAAATCCGCTTGCAGTATTCCCGCCGCCTCCAATGATGCTGGAATAATCCCCACTGGCTACCTGGGACTCATTGGTTCTTCTTCTTTGAAAATCAACAGCGGAAATGCCTCTGTTGTTGCCGTTGAAATAGGTGCCGTCAGGTTGTTGGGCCAGGATTGCTCCCTCGCCTTTGGGTGAGATTACAAAATCCACATTGTCGGCACCATTGGCAGCAAGGAGTTTCACTCCTGTTTTAGAGTTATAAGAATAGTTTGTTTCGGTAAAATTAGTAAGACCTGTATTAGGTGTTACCCAGTTTATGGAACCGGCAGTTGCACCGGCGGTTAACACTTTCCCGTTATTGGTAGTTCCCGTTGCCGGAACATGGAGGCTGCCATCGCCTGAGGGATGTATGTAATTGTTTGCGTTATCCGCTATTCCGTCTAATTTGGTTTTATCGGCAGCGCTCATGCTGCCGGCTGCGGATGTGGTGGCTGCATCGATCGAAATTACAGGGGTAGTACCACCGGTGGATACTATGGGTGCAGTACCGCTTACGTCTGTAACAGTTCCTCCTGAAGGTGAAGCCCAACCGATGCCCCCGCTGCCATCGGAAGTAAGCACCTGTCCGCTTGTTCCCCTTGAGGTTGGAAAGGTAATGGTTGCATCTGTTCCATTTCCGTTTAAGGTAAGTGAGCCGCCGATTGTGGTGTTGGCATTTTTTAAAATAGTTAGCGCATTGCTTTTAGCAACATCAGTTGCACCATTTCCAACTACAAAAAGGCGGTCGGTGGTATTCCAGTCGGTAGTACTTGAAGGGGTATAGTCAGTATTGTATCTTCCAAAAACGGTTTCATAAGCCGATGGAGCATTTGTTCTTGTTCCCATTGCAGTCGATATTTTGCCGGAAGCTATTGTCCAGTCGCCCATAGCTAAAGAAGCATATCCTGATGCTGTAGGAGTACTCCCGATGGCAACGGCATATTCATTTGATGCCGAAGCGTCTTTGCCTATTGCTAATGAATTGTTTGAAGTTGCATCAGAAGAGAAGCCCATGGCTATTGCAAAGTTTCCACTCGCATTTGATCCATAACCAATTGCCGTAGAAATAGCTCCGCTCGCAGTTGTTAAATTACCTATTGTAATACTATATGGCCCACTGGCAGTTGTTTGTAAACCCATTGCTGTTGAATAAAGCCCACTTGCTGTTGTTTGTAAACCCATTGCAGTTGAATAAACCCCACTTGCAGTATTACTGCGCCCCCCCATTATTGTTGAATAATCACCACTTGCTACTTGGGTAGCATCACTTCTGGAGATTTGCAGGTCCACAGCATAAGCTCCCCTGTTATTCCCACCTGCTGCAGTCCCGTCAGGCTGCTGGGCAATTATTGAGCCGTAGCCTTTGGGCTGAATCACAAAATCAACATTAGACTCTGCATTATTCGGAGTAAATTTCACACCGGTTTTGGTATCATAAGTATAATTAGATTCCGTGAAGTTAGTAAGACCTGAATAAGGAAGTTTTACAAAACCACCGTTGCTTAAATAAATGGTATCGTTGCTGATGCTCAAAACCTGCAGCTCGTTGGTCACAGAGCCGTCAATCTCCGAAGTAAGGTAACCTGCATCGTTGGTAAATTCACTTATATTGGTTGGTACAACCGGAATAACCGGTTTATTGGTCAAATCTGCGTAATCTTTATCCCAGGCTGAATATACCGGGTCAGTTTCACTTGTAATAAATCCGCTGACATCAGGAATCTCGCTTCGTACTTTTGCGGTGGAATCACTCAGTGCAGTTTTGGTCGCCAATGTACTTAAATTCTGGTCTCCGGTGTTGGTGCCCGATAAATTTCCAAGGTTGGTAATGTCGGTAGCAGTAATGTTTGCGGCCTGGCTTCCCGTGAAAACAGGGTCTGTTTCATTGCTGATAAATCCGCTGACATCAGGGATCTCGCTGCGCACTTTTGCGGTTGAATCATTTAGTGCAGTTTTGGTAGCCAATGTACTTAAATTCTGGTCTCCGGTGTTGGTGCCCGATAAATTTCCAAGGTTGGTAATGTCGGTTGCAGTAATGTTTGCGGCCTGACTGCTTGTAAATGTTGGGTCGCTTTCCGAAGTTAAAAATCCGCTGACATCAGGGATCTCGCTTCGTACTTTTGCGGTGGAATCACTCAGTGCAGTTTTGGTCGCCAATGTACTTAAATCCTGGTCTCCGGTGTTTGTTCCCGACAAATTTCCAAGGTTGGTAATGTCGGTAGCAGTAATGTTTGCGGCCTGGCTGCTTGTAAATGTTGGGTCGCTTTCCGAAATTAAAAATCCGCTGACATCAGGAATCTCGCTGCGCACTTTTGCGGTTGAATCATTTAGTGCAGTTTTGGTCGCCAATGTACTTAAATCCTGGTCTCCGGTGTTGGTGCCCGATAAATTTCCAAGGTTGGTAATGTCAGTAACAGTAATGTTTGCGGCCTGACTACTTGTAAATGTCGGGTCGCTTTCCGAAGTTAAAAATCCGCTGACATCGGGAATCTCGCTTCGTACTTTTGCGGTTGAATCACTTAGCGCAGTTTTGGTCGCCAATGTACTTAAATCCTGGTCTCCGGTGTTTGTTCCCGATAAATTTCCAAGGTTGGTAATGTCGGTTGCAGTAATGTTTGCGGCCTGACTGCCGGAATACACAGGGTCTGTTTCAGTTTTGATAAACCCGATTACATTTGGGATTTCGCTTCGTACTTTTGCGGTGGAATCACTTAGCGCAGTTTTGGTAGCCAATGTACTTAAATCCTGGTCTCCGGTGTTGGTGCCCGATAAATTTTCAAGGTTGGTAATATCAGTAGCAGTAATGTTTGCGGCCTGGCTGCCGGAATACACGGGGTCTGTTTCAATGATCCCGCCTGACACACTTTCAGCAGTTTTTGCGTGCAAAGCATAAGGAACACTTAACAATTGACTTGTTCCAATAATTGTGTAGTTTGTTCCTCCTACAGGGTCTGTTTCTGTTTTGATAAAATACGGACCATCTGCCCAGTCAATTGCAGAAAAATCGCCGCTTATTATTGTACCCCCTCCAATTTCAATGCTAACCAAACCGTTGGCATTGGTTGTTGGTGTATGCGTTTCAACATAAACGACGGAGCCACCACTTACAGAGCCTTGCAAAATACTTATTTGCATTCCAGTTTGTGTATTTGTTACCAAAGCATTGTTGCTATTGCGTATTACAGCCTGGTAGCTCAATTTTTCGGGTGATTGTGCCCAGACAGTTGCCGTTAATAATATGATTATTAAAAGTGCAGACAATTTTTTCATCGGGTTAGTCAATTTAATTTTTGATGATTTTAAAAATTTTAATTTCTCTGTTGGCTTGCATCACTTTTACAAAATAGGTTGCAGTAACAAGATTACCCATTGTGATTTTTGTTTGGGATTCTGTAATTTTTTTGCTTTGCAAAAGCCTGCCATTTATGTCAAACAGATGGTAACTTAAATCTGAATAGTCAAAGTTTTTTATTTCCAAGGTTAAATTATCGGCAGTTGGGTTGGGATAAGCCAATACTGAAAGGGTTATACAATTGGCTTCATCAATGGATGTTACAATTGAAATTTCATAAGGTTGTTGTACTCCTTGTGCCACCGATCCGTTTGAACCTGTGTTTGTGGTGTACACTATCTGCCCAATGGAATAGCTTACCGAACCTCCGCTGCCGAAAGTATCTCCTCCTGATGTATTTACACTTTCCTGTGCTGAAATTTTTGTAGTGATTAAAGTGATAAAAAGTAATAAAAAGAATATTTTACTTTTTTTCATTTTGTATATATGTTTTAATAGAAAATTAATTGTTAAAAAGCCCGGATGGCACGGACATAGTTTTCTTGATTCTTACTGTTGTTAAACTCACTGCCATTAAGGAAGCCCACGCCCCAAGCTTCCCCTTCACTGTACTCTGAGGAACTATAATACGAGGTAGAAATAAAACCACCAATGGCTGATTTGTTTAAATATAGTTTTTGCAGTTCATCTATACTTGGTAAATACCAGTCGCTATAACCGTTCAGCACAAGGTCGTTGCATATTCTGGCAGCTATTCCTTCATCTGTGCAACCATCCACAATATCGAGGGTATTTTGGGCACCGGTTCCGAGATCTGTTCCATCAGCGCCGGGAATAGCATCTCCACCACAACCCCATGCTGCACCTGTGCTTTGGTCAGATGGAGCAGCAATCAGTCCATGCATTACTGCAGCATCATATCCGGGATCTCCAGGTTGAAGGATATAGGCGATTATGCCTCCCTGATAATAATCACCAATTTGTAAAGCGTTATTCATTACCCAGGCAGGAACACCATTTACCATAGTCAGGATTTGCCCGTTTTGGCCAGCGTCAACTGTAACCCATGCCGTGCCATTCCAGTATTGCATCTGGCCAACTGCGGTGCCGGTAGTCTGGGCATTCAGCTTTGTTTTATCGGCTGCACTCATGCTTCCTGCTGTGGAAGTAGTAGCGGCAGCAATTGAAATGACTGGTGTAGATGTTCCCGAGGCAACAGAAATGGGGGCTGTTCCGCTAACAGTGGTTACTGTACCTCCTGATGGGGTTGTCCAGCTTATCCCCCCGCTACCATTGGTTGATAAAACCTGACCATTGGAACCAACAGAGCTGCTGATCATACCTGAGGAACTGTTTATCATCACCCCGGCAGTTGTTAGTGCAGGTATCACTATTTGCCCGTCTCCCTGTATTCTGAACAGTTCGGTGGAAGTTGGTGTTGTTGTTCCTGCATAAAACACATGACTGTCGGTTGTTCCCGGAACCTGATAACGTAAAGTATGGCTATTTACCCCTAAACCATAAAACTGATGGTCGTCATTTGTATTTTGCCACATAATAATTTTCCGGTTTGCAGTAGTGTTGCCAAGTTGTAATTGGGCGTTTGTTGTGGCTGTCCCAATACCAACATTACCTGTGCTATAGTAAATATTTGAACCGCTGGTAGTCCACTGGGTGCTTACAAGTCCATCCAATTTGGTTTTGTCGGCTGCGCTCATGCTACCGGCTGCTGATGTTGTGGCTGCAGCAATAGAAATGACTGGTGTGGTGGTGCCGGTTGCCACGTCAATAGGAGCCGTTCCTGAAACTGTTGTCACTGTTCCGTTGCCTGTTCCCGCGCCAATGGTTGTTCTGACTGCCACGGCATTGGCATCGTCGAGCATGGTAAGTGCGAAGTCGGTAACAGGTTTGGCGGCAATGTTGCCCGAACTGCTCCTTGCCGGAAAGGTATTGGCTGTGATAGACAGATCGGATGGTGAAGCCGATGCCGCTGTGTTGTTGACTTTCATGGTGTTGGCAGCCATGTTGGTGAGTTTGGCATTCGTAACAGATGCCGGTGAAATTGTAGCTGCGAAACTGCCTGTCCCGGAACCGGTAACATCGCCGGTAAGGGTAATGGTCTGGTCGCCGGTATTGGTTCCTGAAACTGCATCGAGTTTGGTTTTATCGGCAGCGCTCATGCTTCCGGCTGCAGAAGTGGTGGCTGCCGCAATTGAAATCACAGGCGTTGTGGTGCCGGTTGCGACGGCTATAGGAGCGGTTCCCGAAACCGAGCTTACAGTTCCGGCTGATGGGGTTGTCCAGCTAATTCCCCCACTTCCATTCGTGGTAAGCACCTGCCCGTTTGTTCCTACCGAACTGCTGACCAAACCTGTGCTGCTGTTAAGTAATACCCCTGCTGTTGTAAGAGCCGGAATCATAATCTGGCCATTTCCCTGAATTCTGAACAGTTCGGTGGAGGCAGTTGATGAGGTTGCACCGTAAAATTTGAAATGGCCGGAGGTGGTTGCCAATTGAAAACGCAAGGCATCCGCATTTAAACCGAAACCGGTAAACTGGTGGTCGTTGTCGGCGGAACTGTATAAAATGATTTTCCGGTTTGAAATAGCGTTGCCTAAATCAAGAAGTGCTTGAGGAGATGAGGTTCCAATTCCAACTTTACCTGCAGAATAATAAATATCTGAACCGGATGTTGACCATTGGCTGCTTGTCAAAGATGACCAACTTGTATTTCCGCTTCCGTCTGTTTGAAGCACCTGCCCGTTTGTTCCTCTTGTGGTTGGGAAAGTTAAACTTGCATCTGTTCCGTTTCCATTTATTGTGAGTGAACCGCCAATGGTTGTATTGGCATTTTTTAGGATGGTAAGCGCATTGCTCTTTGCAACATCAGTTGCTCCGTTTCCTACTACAAAAAGAGGGTCAGTGGCTATCCAGTCGATAGTGCTTGAAGGGGTATAGTCAGTATTGTATCTTCCAAAAACGGTTTCATAAGCCGATGGAGCATTTGTTCTTGTTCCCATTGCTGTGGAATTATAGCCGGTAGCATTTGTTATTGCTCCCATTGCAGAGGAATAATCGCCGGTAGCATTGGTATAATAACCGGTAGAAATAGAGTAAGATCCGCTTGCGATTGTATGATAGCCCATGGCGGTGGAATTTTCTCCGCTGGCAGTCGTTTGGATACCCATTGCCGTTGAGGTAAATCCGCTAGCAATGGTACTCTGACCCATTGCTGTGGATGAATTTCCGCTGGCAAATGTCGTATTTCCTATCGCTGTGGATGCAGTGCCACTCGCAGTAGTACTATATCCAATGGCGTTTGAATTAATCCCACTGGCAGTATTATTTCTTCCCCCAATTATAATTGAATAATCTCCACTTGCCACGTGTGCAGCATCACTTCTGATTGTTTGCAAATCAATCGAATTTGCACCTCTGTTATTTCCGCCTGCAGCTGTACCGTCGGGTTGCTGGGCAAGGATGGCGCCCTGGCCTTTGGGCTGGATAACAAAATCAACATTAGACTCTGCATTATTCGGAGTAAATTTCACACCGGTTTTGGTATCATAAGTATAATTTGATTCCGTAAAGTTGGTTAGACCAGATGCAGGTAATTTTACAAAACCACCATTGCTCAAATAAATGGTATCGTTGCTGATGCTCAAAACCTGCAGCTCGTTGGTCACAGAGCCGTCAATCTCCGAAGTAAGGTAACCTGCATCGTTGGTAAATTCACTTATATTGGTTGGTACAACCGGAATAACCGGTTTATTGGTCAAATCTGCGTAATCTTTATCCCAGGCTGAATATACCGGGTCAGTTTCACTTGTAATAAACCCGCTGACATCGGGAATCTCGCTGCGCACTTTTGCGGTTGAATCATTTAGTGCATTTTTGGTCGCCAATGTACTTAAATCCTGGTCTCCGGTGTTTGTTCCCGATAAATTTCCAAGGTTGGTAATATCAGTTGCAGTAATGTTTGCGGCCTGGCTGCTTGTAAATGTTGGGTCGCTTTCCGAAGTTAAAAATCCGCTGACATCAGGAATCTCGCTGCGAACCTGTGCCGTGGAATCGCCCAATGCGGTTTTGGTTGCCAAGGTGCTTAAATCCTGGTCGCCCGTGTTTACGCCTGAAAGATTTCCTAAATTGGTTATATCAGTTGCATCAATATTGGCTGCCTGACTACTTGTAAATGTCGGGTCGCTTTCCGAAGTTAAAAACCCGCTGACATCAGGAATCTCGCTTCGTACTTTTGCGGTTGAATCATTTAGTGCAGTTTTGGTCGCCAATGTACTTAAATCCTGGTCTCCGGTGTTTGTTCCCGATAAATTTCCAAGGTTGGTAATGTCAGTTGCAGTAATGTTTGCGGCCTGGCTTCCCGTGAAAACAGGGTCTGTTTCATTGCTGATAAATCCGCTGACATCGGGAATCTCGCTTCGTACTTTTGCGGTTGAATCATTTAGTGCAGTTTTGGTCGCCAATGTACTTAAATCCTGGTCGCCGGTGTTGGTGCCCGATAAATTTTCAAGGTTGGTAATATCAGTTGCAGTAATGTTTGCGGCCTGGCTGCTTGTAAATGTTGGGTCGCTTTCCGAAGTTAAAAATCCGCTCACATCAGGGATCTCGCTTCGTACTTTTGCGGTGGAATCACTCAGTGCAGTTTTGGTCGCCAATGTACTTAAATCCTGGTCTCCGGTGTTTGTTCCCGACAAATTTCCAAGGTTGGTAATGTCGGTAGCAGTAATGTTTGCGGCCTGGCTGCTTGTAAATGTTGGGTCGCTTTCCGAAATTAAAAATCCGCTGACATCAGGAATCTCGCTGCGCACTTTTGCGGTTGAATCATTTAGTGCAGTTTTGGTCGCCAATGTACTTAAATCCTGGTCTCCGGTGTTGGTGCCCGATAAATTTCCAAGGTTGGTAATGTCAGTAACAGTAATGTTTGCGGCCTGACTACTTGTAAATGTCGGGTCGCTTTCCGAAGTTAAAAATCCGCTGACATCGGGAATCTCGCTTCGTACTTTTGCGGTTGAATCACTTAGCGCAGTTTTGGTCGCCAATGTACTTAAATCCTGGTCTCCGGTGTTTGTTCCCGATAAATTTCCAAGGTTGGTAATGTCGGTTGCAGTAATGTTTGCGGCCTGACTGCCGGAATACACAGGGTCTGTTTCAGTTTTGATAAACCCGATTACATTTGGGATTTCGCTTCGTACTTTTGCGGTGGAATCACTTAGCGCAGTTTTGGTAGCCAATGTACTTAAATCCTGGTCTCCGGTGTTGGTGCCCGATAAATTTTCAAGGTTGGTAATATCAGTAGCAGTAATGTTTGCGGCCTGGCTGCCGGAATACACGGGGTCTGTTTCAATGATCCCGCCTGACACACTTTCAGCAGTTTTTGCGTGCAAAGCATAAGGAACACTTAACAATTGACTTGTTCCAATAATTGTGTAGTTTGTTCCTCCTACAGGGTCTGTTTCTGTTTTGATAAAATACGGACCATCTGCCCAGTCAATTGCAGAAAAATCGCCGCTTATTATTGTACCCCCTCCAATTTCAATGCTAACCAAACCGTTGGCATTGGTTGTTGGTGTATGCGTTTCAACATAAACGACGGAGCCACCACTTACAGAGCCTTGCAAAATACTTATTTGCATTCCAGTTTGTGTATTTGTTACCAAAGCATTGTTGCTATTGCGTATTACAGCCTGGTAGCTCAATTTTTCGGGTGATTGTGCCCAGACAGTTGCCGTTAATAATATGATTATTAAAAGTGCAGACAATTTTTTCATCGGGTTAGTCAATTTAATTTTTGATGATTTTAAAAATTTTAATTTCTCTGTTGGCTTGCATCACTTTTACAAAATAGGTTGCAGTAACAAGATTACCCATTGTGATTTTTGTTTGGGATTCTGTAATTTTTTTGCTTTGCAAAAGCCTGCCATTTATGTCAAACAGATGGTAACTTAAATCTGAATAGTCAAAGTTTTTTATTTCCAAGGTTAAATTATCGGCAGTTGGGTTGGGATAAGCCAATACTGAAAGGGTTATACAATTGGCTTCATCAATGGATGTTACAATTGAAATTTCATAAGGTTGTTGTACTCCTTCCGCTACCGAACCATTTACAGCAGAGTAGGTTTGGTAAACAACCTGCCCAATGGAATAGCTTACCGAACCTCCGCTGCCAGTGGCATTGCTACCAGTTACATTTACACTTTCCTGTGCCTGTAGATTTTTGGCAAAAAATAATGTAAATGAGAAAAGTATCAAAAACAGAGATGCAGATATTTGAACTGCTTTCATAGTACTTATTTTTATCGAAGACAGAATGATTGCAAATATAGATAAGCAACACCTTTTTTGGTTGAAAGTTAAAAGTCAAACAGTCCTGTTTTTTAAAAACAGGACTGTGGTGAGTCTTTGAAATAAGGTTTTAATAAAAACAAAAGAATGAATTTAATCGTCTTTAGAATCCAGGGCTGCATAATTTCCTGGTGTAATCCCTTCAAATTTTTTGTAAGAAACAAAAAAAGCATTTTTTGACGAAAATCCGGAAAGTAATCCAATGGCTTCAATGGAATAGTTTTTTAATTTTTTTTCATCAAAAAGGGCTTTAGCATGTTTAACCCTCCATTCATTTCTATAATCAGTAAAAGATTGCTTTCTTACTTCTCTGAAATAGTAAGATAAATGGTGTGTAGGTATTCTGATAATTTTAGCAAAATAGTTTATATTACATTCTTTTTGAAGATAAGGCTTGTCATTTTTCATGCATTCTTCGCATGTATTTTCTATATAAGCCAGGTAATCAGCATCGAATACAGGGTGATTGTTATCTTTTAGATTTTCGTTATTTTTTGATTTATTCGTTTCGTTTATACTTTCAAGAATTGCAGGAGATATATCAAAACGAGTTAATCCATACAACACCGAAGGATAAAGAAATGGAATAATCATTATTCCTATCAATGCAATACCTGAAGCTATTTGTAAAACATTAAATGAATAATAATTACTCATATCCCTGTTATAAATGCTGATAATAACCATAAAAGTTTGCGCAAGTGATAATACTAAAACAAACAATAATAATATTTTCAAAAACTGATAATTCAGTTTTGAAGGTTTATTAACTATGTTTTTTTTAATTTGTTTTGAAGGTTTAACCAGAATATAAAACGATAACGAAACATAAAAAACAACCAGCAATGGCCGTCCGATGAAGTTAACGTAACCTGGGAAAAACCAACCTACATATTGGTTGCTTATGTGCCAGAGATTGAGTTTATTTTTAATTATCTCTGAAGCAATTTCTGTTTTGTCATTCCATGAAATAAAAAAATATCTACCTGATGCTATTAAAAATAAGATTGCCGGTAGAAAATGTAATACGTTTATCTTTCGAAAAGAATATGAATCAGAAAGGCTGCTTTTTATATAAAAATAAATCATCGGGCCAATTGCATATCCAATAAAAGCAAGATGAATAAATACAATACCGATTAATGTTGTTGATTTAGAGTAAATTATAACATAATGGCAAAAATTATATGCGCTTAATAACAAAAAGAACAAACCAATAAATATTATTCCATGGTTTTTTTTATAGTTATAACAAATAAGCAAGATAGAAAGGAATATTCCGATTATAGCCAGCACTTGTTGAAGCATTAATCTGTTTTATTTAAGTTTTTGTTTACCCGTGTTTTTATACTTTGCAAGAATATTTCAGTTTATATGAAGTGATGAATTTGATAACTCTTATTGTTTCGTAGTTTTCTTTTTTTGTTTTCTGTTGTTATTATCTAAAACTTATATGGCCGTTTTCTATTATCTCTACGAAATACACTTTCCACTATTGCGTTTTTTATCTTTAAAAATCAGGACATCCCAATTGATATTAATGTTTTCCTGCACAAATTAGATTCTGCCAAATCCTTTCAAAATACAGTAATTGATTTTAATTGGTAGTGCCGTATTTTTGGCTTTTTTTAATAGCTAATAATTATTTTGCTGTTTTTTAATGAATGCCAACTTTGCTTGCCACAAAATTAGAAAACAATTCAGCACTATTAAAAGTATAGGTTATTTATTTGTTTTAAAATCAGTAATTAATCCTTCGAAAAACCAATTGGCCATGGCCTGCCGGTTGTTGGAATTCACAAAACGCTGCTGATCGCGCTGGTGGTTTATGTTTCCGAGTTCGATATAAACAGCAACAGGGAAGGTATTTTTTACCACATACAGATTTCGTGTGGAAACTGTTCCCTGATAACCACGCCCGGGCTGATGTTCTTTGTATTTATCCTCAAAAGTTTTTTGCAGAATCATAGCCGCTTTTTCGCCCGTGTTGCTTCGTTTATCGTGGTAAAAGAATACGTCGATATTTTCTCCGTGGCTCCTCGAATCAACATGAATAACAATCATGCGTTGAAATGCGGTTTTGTTCTTCAAATAGAGGTCGTTCACTGCATCGGTACGCTGTTTTAGCCGTTTTATCTGATTTAGCGGAATGGTTTGGTTCGGGTAGCAAACTTCGTCTTTGTCGGCTTTTAGAATACTTTCATCACGAATACCATCGTTCGGATCGCGGGTAATCATATACACAGAAGCGCCGTGTTGAATAAGGTTTCTGGCCAAACGCAAAGTAACATCGTAAGCGTATTCATCTTCACACAAATAACTGTTTCCATACTTTCCCATTGCACCAGGATCCGGGCCTCCGTGTCCTGCCACAAGATAGTAAATTGCCCCGCTGAGTTCGTTGCCTGTTATTTCAACATTTTCGTAATCAGAACCAAATATTTCATAGGTTTTAACAGTTCCGGAACCAGTTGCCGGATTGGAAGCTTTTTCAGGTTGTGCATCTGTTGTCGCACTGTCGGGCAATTTGTATTTAACTCCTGCCAGCAAAGTGTTGTCTTTGCCAAGGTTTTCCTTGTTCAGTTCAATAAAAGCCTTCATGTAATCCGAAGCCGGTAAACCGTACCTCAATAAAAGCTTGTAAATTCCATCTCCTTTTTCCGCAACCACTTCTTTTTGCTGGGCATTAACATGAACTGGTTGGTAAATTATTGCCAAAAAGAACAGCAATATTAACGACTTCATCAATTTTATGTGTATGTTTGATACGAACATATTATTTATAAATCTGTTTTCACTACTAACTAATTGCTAAAATAACGGTAAGTTTTAAAAGAAGTTTTTACATATGTTACGATCTATCACCTATACATTGTTAATAACTTGTGTTTTGTTTTTGTTTTCCTGTAAAATGAAGTATACACAGGTTTCGTACGACACACACAATTATTCTGTGTCCGACAGTTTAAACGGTCTCGACAGTGGCGTTGTACAAATGATTCAACCCTATAAAAATATTTTGGAAAACGATATGAACCGGGTGATTTCCTATTCTGAAAATGAGATGGAAAAAGATAAGCCCGAAAGTTTGCTTACCAATTTTCTCGCCGATCTTTTGCTAGCCCAGGGTGCCGAAGCTGCAACAGAAAACGGTTTAGATTCAGCGCCTTCTGTTTCATTTTATAATTATGGCGGAATACGTACTTTTTTGCCGAAAGGCGATATTACTGTGGGCAAAATTTATGAATTGATGCCTTTTGAAAACGAAATGGTTTATTTGCTTTTGAAAGGGGAACAAATTCAGGAATTCCTGGATGTGACGGCTGAAAAAGGGGGCGACAGTGTTGGCGGTGCTCGATTTGTAATTTCGAACGGAAAAGCAAAGAATGTGGAAATTGGAGGCGAACCGATTAATTTGCAGAAAAATTACTGGATGGTAACCAACGATTATGTTGCAACAGGTGGAGATGATATGGCGATGTTTGGAAAAAATCTGAAATTTATCAACAGCGGCAAAAAAATCCGCGACGTAATTATTTCTTTTATGGAAGAAAGGCAAAAGGAAGGTGAAAATATTTCGGCAAAACTCGATGGGAGGATACGTTATGAATAGAAGAAGATTTATCCGCAATGTAGCTGCCGGAACTGCCGGCATCAGTTTGGGAATGTTTCCCAACGAGTTGCTGGCCAACAACGATTTGGTTACTATCACCATTTTGCACACCAACGATATGCATTGCCATATTGAGCCTTTTTCCGGGTCGAACGACCAATACGACGGAAAAGGCGGACTGGCAAGAATTGCTGAATTCGCGCGCCGGCAGCGTCTGAAAAATCCAAGTACTCTTTTGCTCGACGCTGGCGACATGTTTCAGGGAACACCGTATTTCAACTATTTTAAAGGTGAATTAATGCTGAAAGTGATGAGTGCTGCCGGATACGATGCCAGCACCATCGGAAATCATGAATTTGACAACGGACTGCAGGGAATTCTCGATCCGCTGCCTAATGCCAGATTTCCTATTGTTTCTTCGAATTACGACTTTTCAAATACAATTCTTGCCGGTAAATTTCCAAGGCATCTGATTTTCGAACGCGAAGGAATTAAAATTGGCCTTTATGGTTTGGGAATTGAATTAAAAGGTTTGGTAGGTGAAAAAAACTATGGAAATACGGTTTATAACGATCCGCTTGAAACTGCCCTGGAAATGGAAAAAATGTTGAAGGACGAACAAAAATGCGATTTGGTGATTTGTCTTTCGCATCTCGGACTTCAATACCGTGGCGACAAAGTGAGCGACATGGTTTTGGCCGAACAAACTTCGCTTACTGATTTAATAGTCGGCGGCCACACACACTCTTACCTGAAAGAGCCTGTAATTAAGAAAAACAAAGCCGGCGATGATGTTATTATCAATCAGTCCTGGTGGGGCGGATTAATGGTTGGCAAAATTGATTTTGTTTTTGAACGTGCCAGCAAGGCAAAAAAAGAAACGTATACCAACAATATTAATTCATAAAATGAAACGATCGCTCCGGATTTTATTATCTGTATTTTCCGGAATTTTGCTGAGCCTGCCGTGGTTCGGTTCCCCGGGGTGGGGAATTTTTGTTGCATTTTTGCCCTTGTTATATCTTGAAGATTTTTTTACCGAAAACAAAGAGAGTTACGCCGCCATTTCTTTCTGGGGACATGCTTTTCTGACTTTTTTTATTTGGAACGGATTAACTACCTGGTGGATAATGCACGCCACGGTGGTTGGGGCGGTTATGGCAGTATTTGTGAATTCGTTTTTAATGTCGCTTGTGTTTTGGCTGGCGCATTTTGCCCGGCGCAACCTGAAATCGAATCTCGGGTACATTGCACTGGTTGTTTTCTGGATCTCGTTTGAATTTTTTCATTTTCAATGGGATATTGAATGGCCGTGGCTAACCTTGGGGAATGCCTTTGCAAATCAGGTAAAAATGGTACAGTGGTATGAATTTACTGGCGTTTTGGGAGGTTCTCTCTGGATTTTATGGGTGAATATTTTAGTGCTGAAATTTGTTCTGGAATTCATAAATGAAAGGAAGTTTAACACTTCTGTAGTTTTTTCTGCTACTGGAATTTTAATAATTGTATTTCTGCCGTTGTTTGTTTCGTTTCGAATATATTCCAAATACGATGAAAAGGGAGATGCTAAAAATATAGTAATTGTGCAGCCTAATGTAAATCCGTACCACGAAAATTACGATCGGGATGCAGAAGAAGAAAAAATCAGAAATCTTATTCAACTTGCCAAATCAGCAACCAGTATAAAAACTGATTTTATTGTCGGACCGGAAACTGTGGTTGAGAACTACTACTTTTGGGATGAAGATAGACTGAGATTAAGTTCAGGATATTTAATGTTAAGCAATTTTCTTCAGGATTTTCCAAAAGCAGAATTACTTTTTGGCGCTTCAACCGTTAAATTTTATAATTCACATGAAAATGTTCCAAAAACAGCCCGTGAGAAAAACGGTAAAATATTTGATGTTTTTAACTCTGCCTTATTTTTTAAGGCTGAAGGCGAAATTCAGATTTACCACAAATCTGTTTTGGTGAGCGGTGTTGAAAAAGTTCCGTTTATGAAATATTTGGGATTTCTGAAAAACCTTTTTTTCGATTTGGGGGGCGCTAGCGGAAATCTTGGAAGCCAGGATGAATCTTCGGTTTTTATTGCTACCGACGGGACGAAGATTGCACCGGTAATTTGTTTTGAATCGGTTTTTGGTGAATATGTTACATCGTATGTACAAAAGGGCGCTGAACTCATTTTTATCATCACCAACGATGGCTGGTGGGAAAACACTCCGGGCTACAAACAACATCTTTCGTTTGCAAGGTTGCGGGCCATCGAAACCCGGCGAAGTATTGCGCGCGCGGCTAACACCGGAATATCATGTTTTATCAACCAAAAGGGCGAAATTGAAAATCAAACCCAATGGAATGAGAAAACAGTTACTTCGGGAGTTTTAAGAACCAATAAGGAGATTACTTTTTATGTGAAATTTGGGGATTTTATTGCGCGAATATCTTTGTTTTCCAGTGTTTTGTTGTTGCTGTTCCTGGTGTCGAACCAGTTGCGAAAAGAGCAAAAAAAACCGCATTGATCCCGTTTGCGTAAAACCCCTGATTGACAGGATTTGAGTGCCCGGCCGATCAAACTTCCACTGGTCTAAAAAGACTCACCCCGACAAGTCGGGACTACAAGGCCTGTTTTAGCGACCATAAAGAGCATTCTCGGTTTCATTTTTTCTGTTGAGTTTACCAACTGATGAATCAATGCGGAAAATATTTTTTTCTCTTCAAAGAACTCTGTTTGTATAACCAAATGTAAGAGGAAGCTTTTGTAAATCCAAATGTTTTTGGGATATATTTTTTGTTTGCCATTTTAAGTATTTGCCTTTCATTTACTTATCAATTATTAATTAGAATATTTCTTTGGTAAATTGGCATTGTAATCTGATTTAAACTAAATTTATGATATATAGGGTTTTAGGAAGTTTATTTAAGTTTTATTGAAAAAAAGAGGAAGAAATACAGAAAAGATTTTGTCAATGTAAAAACAATTAATACATTTGCACGCACGAAAAAAAAGGGTATTTAACCTTTCGTTCTTTGTGATGGTGAGGTGGGTGAGCGGCTGAAACCAGCAGTTTGCTAAACTGCCGTACGGGAAACTGTACCGCGGGTTCGAATCCCGCCCTCACCGCATTTAGACTTTTAAATTGATGAAAGTCGGTTCGTTCTGAATTAAGTTGTGATAAAATAAAGCACCAAAGCAAAAGCTGAGGTGTTTACAACGGGGTATAGCGCAGTCCGGCTAGCGCACCTGCTTTGGGAGCAGGGGGTCGCAGGTTCGAATCCTGCTACCCCGACAGTTGAAAATGAAGGAGTTAGATGAAAATCTGGCTCCTTTTTTATTTTTACGGGTGCAATAAAATTCGAGATTAAGTTTTATCCATCCAAATCAATTAAGTAAAATAGAAGGATGAACAATACTCAATCTCTTCTATAAATTACTTCAACCGGAAAATAAAATTATGAACCCTGCTGTTGTTGAGTTTCAGTGAACGAATTTCTACGTGGCCACTACAACGCTTGGGTCTTAACCCAAGAGGGGGTGTGTATTGTTTCAGTGAACGAATTCCTACGTGGCCACTACAACGATTGGTATGGATCGGAATTTATCCATTTTATGTTTCAGTGAACGAATTCCTACGTGGCCACTACAACACAAATATAGATTACTTTTCCTGTTATTTAAGGTTTTCAGCGCATTTTTACTGTTGCCCGGCGCGCCTTATTATGCACTTCATTAAATAAACAGGGTTTCGGTTTTTCCTGCCCAATAATCCAACTGCGGCGCCTGTGTAACAGGCCAGGTCGGTAACCGTTTTTACTCTGTCAAGCATGGTTTGTAAAAAAGAAGGTCGATATATCAGTCTGAAACGGGTTTAACCAGCCCGAAACCATAAACCTTGCCGTTGCCTAAGCAAATGTATTGCGGCAAAAGCAGGTTCGATTCAAAAACCAGCGTAAACGGCTGAAAATCGTGGGTGTGTTTGTTTACCTTCAACTGCACACAACTCCGGGTAAAACTATCGCACGAAAGTATTTTCACCACCGTGTTTTCAAGGGTAAACCCCAAAGCCAGAAAGCGGGAAAAGTCGTTCACAATATGGCTTTTAAGAATGTGTTCAAGCATTTTTGTTTTTTTGGTTAAGGCGCCGGCATTTTTATATTGTGTATAGTTTACGCGGTTAAACGGGAGCCAGTCGGTTATGGTGTACCTGAAACTGCAGCCGGTTGCTGCAACCTGCTGCTCCCGATCGAACACCTTTTTTACTTTCAGCAACATATAATTGTCAATTTCACAGGTTGGGTTCAGCCCTGCGAATAACTCTTTCAGGGTATCGCCACCCTGGTTAAACCCTGCCAGGAAAAAATCGTTGTGCCACCGTTGGTATTGTATTAAAGGGTAGCGGGCAATGGTATTCCCGCTTTGTTCGTTGTGGTTGTGAAACAGGCTGGTCGCCACCCCTGCCTTGCGCAACCGCCCCTTGTTCCGGTTATACAAATGGTTAACGGCCCCGCGCAACCACGCTGTGCCGTTGTTAATGCCCAAATCAGGCAATTGATAGCCTTCGGACAGAAAAGGGGTAGTTTGATAAACAATAGATTTAATCATAGCTGATGCTGGTTAATAGATTCTGAATATTCAGATATTAGAAATTCGGTTTTTATTACCCGATATGTAATCACATGCTGTTGATGTGCATATACAGCGTGATAGTGGGTTTTACCACCCATTTGCTGCGTTGTTGTTTCAGATGGTTGCGGAATTGAACCAAATTACAACGTTATCGCTGTGCGGAAGCGTGTTATCGTATCGTTTTGCTTCATTAGCGCACTCATTTACTACGTCAGCACACCGCCGTGATGCGTTAACCAACCCCGGGGGTGCGGAGGCCTTCCTGCGCAGTGCGTTTGCATATCGCTATAAGGTAAAAGTATAAAAAGAACATAAAACCCGGCTGCTTCCCGGTGCAGCCGGGTTTTGTTTGCCTGCTTTTATGTTGCCGGGGTGGTTGCAGGCTGGGCTGCCGGTGTTTGTTTAAACAGTTTGCCCAACTCGTCGACAATGGTTTGTATGCCGGGTTCGCCCATTTTCAGCGCCAATTGCGCACGTTTATAAACAAACCGGGCAACGAGGTACGATTCGGCGCCGGCCAGTTGTTTGGTGTCGTGCACCATTTCAACCAGTTGGAGCAGTTCGTTCTCGGCGGTAGCCAGGAACGAGTACAGGTTTATATCGCGGGTACCAGCTTCGACCATATCGGCACCCGGGCTGATGGCAGCGTTGCGCGAAGCGAAGTCGAGGGCTTTTTCGACAAACGGTTTGCGGCCGTCGCTCATCATTTGCAGCGATTCGCGGTCGGCAGCCGACAGTTTGGTCAGGAACGGCATCAGCGTTTTTAGGGCGGAAATCCCTTGGAGCACCTGCTCCTGGGTTTCCTGTGTCAAGGTTACATCGATTCTATTTTCCATGTGTTTAGTTTTTAATGTTAATAAATGTATGAACGGTTATTAAATCCCCCGCCTCCGGGACGGTTGGGGAGAAGTTTTATTTGAATTATCTTATTTCATCACGGTATTTTTTGTAATAAATCAATGACATTAGGTTACTATAGATTGTTGTATTTGATTTTGCAAAACCAAAACAATCAATTATTTCACCATTAAAATGAAACTGACCTTTATAAATGTTGATGTAGAAAAATCCAGCATTCTTGTTACATTCAAAAAAATCATCTTTGAATGTTTCATGAAAAACAGATTTAAAGTATTCACCTTTTCCTGTAGCAGCAAGGTTGATGTTTCTTTCAGGCACCTCATATTTTTTTGTGTCAAATAGCATTAATATGTCATTTGCTGCTAATTCCAATTTGTCTCCAATAGAGCGAATAAGAACATTTCTAAACCCAAATTTTTTAAGCATACATTGTAAGTCAGAAAGTTTTGCTGGCGAATCGTTATTAACTAAAATTAGATTATAATTCTCTTTAAGAAAAAATTCTTCAGCCTTTGCTTCCAATGATTTAATAAAAGTCACTTTGTCATGATTTGCAATTTTTGAAAGTTTATTAAATATATTGCCTTCTGCTTTCGATGTTGCCCATTTATCTATAAATATCAATAGTAAAGTAATAAGGATTGAAATACTTCCAATTATAATTGCCATTTTATTAAATGACCTATCCTCCTGTTTTCTAATTTCCTCTATAAATTCCTTCTGGATTTCAACTTGCTTTTCGGCAATTTTTGTTTCAATAATTTGGTTAACCGTACTGATTTGTTGTTGTGTTAACTGTTCCTTTTCATTTTCTTGTGCCCACCCGCCGGAACTTAGCAGCAGGATGAAAGCGATGGTTACGATTTGTTTCATTTTTTCACAGGCCTCCGCCCTGTGTTGTTACGTTACGGACTTTCCGCCCTTTTGTAATTAATTCTGTTTCGTATTCAAAGGGTTAAAACCCTATGTTGTTAGATGTCGTCCCGTCGGGACTGGTTCGTTTACGTTGTATCCGGGGGGCAGGCCCCGGTATGTTTGAGCGTAGGGCAACGCCTACGTGTTCGTGTGTTCTTATGTTCCTGGTTGCATATCCGCCGGAACCGAGCCCCAACGGGGCGGAATGTGTCAGTCCCATACATAGCGTTCGTCGTATTCAATTCCGTATTTTTCAAAAAAACTCCGCAACTCGTCTTTGTAATCCGTTTTTGCATGATGGGCGGGTTGGTTTTGGATGTAGCGGGTCACCGTATCTACCCCCGATGCGCTTACCGAAAATATGCCATACCCGTCCTGCCAGCCGAAGCCATCAATTCCCTTTTGTTTAAGCCATTTCGACGACGAGGTTTTAATTTTTGAGAGCATGTCGGCAATGGTGATGGTGCGCGACAGGGTGGTGAGTATGTGCACATGGTCGGGGTTGGCATAAATCTCGTAAGTGTACATTCCCATGGCCGAAATGGTGCCGATTATATACGAATGGAGTTCGGCTCGCACGGCATCGGTAATAAAACATTGTCCGTGTTTGGTGGTGAATACAATATGGACGTAAACTTTGGCTAACGATTGTGGCATAGTCTAATCAATATTCATGTATAATGTGATTTCGTTCCAAATTCGTAGGGTTGCACCCTATACTCATACATATCGTCCCTTCGGGACTGGTTCGTTTGCGGCACATTAGAGCCCCAACGGGGCGGGGTGTACGAGCGTAGGGCAACGCCCTATGTTTTCGTTCGTACCGTTGATGTACCACCCCTCCACCCGAATTCCCCGCCGCGGTTCCGAGCCCCATCGGGGCGGTATGTGTTGAATGCCGGTTTATCGTTTTATATTTCGATTGTTTCGTATTCACAGGCCTTCGCCATATATTGTTACATGCAGGGCCGTTGGCCCTTATTACCCATTACGGGTGTTCAATTTCATAGGGTTAAAACCCTATGTTTGTACAGGTCGTCCCATTGGGACTAAGAAGATTGCAAACTTTTTAACTCGAACTCATCAAGTGATGGAGAAAAATCAGAAATTGACAGGTTTTGATTTTTTATCGCTTTGAAATCTTCAAATGGTTTATCCTTTCCTTGCCCAGGGTAACTAACTTGTTTATTCAATTTACCTGATGCAATTCTAAATAATGGGGTTACATCTTGTTTCCACTGTTTAAACATATCCTTTCCTTCTTCTGTCGATATTTCTTTTTCAAATAGTGCCATATAATAATTGGGATACTTATCGTCGTTGACAAAGTAAGGTTTGATGTCGATCATTTTTAATTTGCCGTAACCAAGAGGTTTCCCCATTCCAATCAGATGAAAACATTTTTCTGAATTATCGTGGAATGTGAGTGCCGAAAGCAATGCCCCCAATTCAACTGGTTTTAAGTTGTGAAACCTGATTCTGGTTGTAAAAGTAACCCTTGCAGGCAATGGATTAATTTCTATACCAATCTTTTTATTCCATTTTTTGAACTCTGTTTGAGCAAATTTATCATGGACTAAATATCGTTTCCAACCATTGATTTTACCTTCATCGTCAGAAAATGTAGAGGCAAATTTGCTGTCCTTGTCCTGCTTTAAATAAAAAGGATAAAATGTTGGTTTTGGCGATCCTAAAATGATTCTTTTAGATTCTTGGGCTACTGTTTTCCCATTCATTTCAACAAATGCCGGAGAAAACTGAACCCTCCCTTTTAAATCATGCTCAGGTGAGCCAAATATACATTGGGACATATCCAGGTCATCCGATTTATGATCATCACTTAGAAAATCATGTATGCTATTGGAATAAAGTTCACGATGAAGAAATGCCAGTCCCAGGCTACTGATTTTTTTATTTTCTACTGTATAAAAAACCGGTGCATAACACAATTCATTGCTTAACTCTGAATAGGATGGAACATGATTAAAATCTTTAATTTTTGCCTTCCAAAACTCCCATGATTCTGATTTCACTTCACGTTCGTAAACAAAAAGGAAATTCTTTATCGTTTCGGGTATGTTATAAACTTTGATTGGGTCTTTAGGAATCTTAAAATAAAATTCGTGCTCTTTATTCTGCATAAAACCAGTGAAAACAGCCAGCCAAACATCACTATTCGCATCCTTTATTAATGGTTTTTGTTTGCCAAGTGATTCATATTTACGGCTAACATCAGGAGCATTTTTTATTAAGAATCCATTTATCCCGAAATCTATGCCCATGTCGTTGTAAAGTTTGTGTTTAAAAACCGGGCATTTTATTAGTCCATAATTTCCATTAACTTTTACGAGCAAACCAGCCTTAATTTCATCTAACTTTCTTTTTAAGGTGTAATCTTTATTGGCTGGTGTTAAGTCGCGCATACTGTATCGATTATCCTTTGTTACAGGCCCTATTTTTGACAATGTGAGAATTTCCATAACATTTCGGATCATCCCTTTAATGGAAGTTGCCGGAATAAAGTACCGACCATTCATATTTACACTTGAAGAGTTATCCTTCCCTTCTTTCACAATTATCGGAGTCAGCGCTTCGAATGTAACATCAATAAAACCAGATACTCCATCTGAAAAAGGAATATCCTGGGAAATCATGTTTCTCCATTTGGGTATGTATACTCTCTCTGAAATTGGAGAAAAACAATACGGATTGAAAAAGTTCTTTTCCACAGAGACTTTTTTCTTCGTTTGATTCCCGTATTTTCTGAATTTATTATTGTAATAGGTCATAATCAATTATTTTTCAAATCCTACAAAAGCGATAAACGCTGGTTTTAATACCTCAAATCCATTACAAAGAGTATCTGGTTTTGGCACCCAAACTTCTTTGAACTTGAGTTTTTTGATATTCTCGGGCATTCGGTTGGGCAAGTATTCATGATGAGTTGCCACTTCATTCTCTTTTAGTTCAAATTTATAAACCAAATACTCTCCATCAATAAACCGGATGAGGTAGGACGTTTCGGTTGTTTTGTCCCAAAGGTTCCCTTCGATGATGAAAGGGTTTGTTCCCGATTCTGGCCAAATAGGTTTATTCGGTTGGCTTACTATTGGCTGATTGTCGAAAACATTTGGTTTTTGCTGGTCGCTCCACCATAAATAGCCTTCATAGTTTGTGTTGGTGGGGATTTTATCTATTGAAATTTTATTGCTCATTTTATAACTCCTTTCCGTTTTTAGTGACTGTTCCTGTAAATCGTCCATGTCCGCGCATGGTGCCGCCGCCCAGGGGCAGCATCCCGGTTTTAAGGTCATCCAATGCCAATTCAAAAGCTTTGATGTATTCGTCTTTCAGGTCTTTTTTATCGACCTGAATAGAGAGTGTGTAGCTTGTCCCTTTCCCATAAACCACTTCTTCGTTGAACAATGCGCTGTCCATTGCCCCGCCTGTAAACCGGTCGATGGCTACATGGTTCAGAATTTTTTTCGGGGTTGTGTCGGCATCGCCTTTAAGCAAGTCCGAAAAAATTATTTTACCCCGCGTTCCTTCCTCACCCTTGGCCGAGTAGCCAAACAATGCGCGAACGGCAGGATTCCCTTTTGTCGCAATTTCAAAAAGACGGTTTTGATCCGGTTTTACCTCTACCGACATATCGTAACCTTTCTTTTCGAGCAATTCCTCCGTTAGTTTATCGGCAAAAATACCTTCTGTTTTATTGTAGTAAAAAGCTACTCTGTGCGCCAGCGCCCCTTTTACCGAAGTGGCAGGGATCAGGATTTGCTCTTTGGTAAACGTTGGTCTTAAAGGATTTTTCCAGCTAACAACTTTCTCTGTAACCGGAATCATTTTCGCATCTGCACTTTCCAATCCACTGCCGAAGAGGAAGAAATCTTCAGGCTCAAGGTCGAGTTTGTAAGTAATCCAGCCACTGGAATTATTATTGGACTTTTTACAATCGCTGTATTGGTTCCAGAATGTATCATTCAGATTTGATGTTTTATCGAGGTATTTCTGCAACTTTTCGGGTTGCATCAAATCAAGGGCGTCGGTCTTGCATTCAACAACTGTTAATTCTCCAAATCCCTTTCGGGTTCCGCCCCCAATCCGGAAAAGCGGAGATTGGAAAAGTTCCAGCATTTTCTTCCACGCATCGGCATCGTTGCTGTTTCCATTGGAAACCAATTCCATTTCAAAACAGAAACGGGTGCCGTTGTAAACCACCTGCTCGTCGAATTTTCCCTTGTCCTCTCCAGCTCCTTTGTGCGATATGCGTACATGCTGCCGGACAGGAAGGGTTTGGAAGGGCGCATAAAATCCGTCCCAATTTATATCAACCAAACCATCAACTGGCGTTCCTTCGTTTCCCACCATCTGGGCGTGGGAGAGGATAAGACGCGATCCTTGACCATCGTCGTTTCCTTCTTCCTTTTTCTCGCCCTGAAATCCCATGAGTTGTTGAAGGATTTCTTTGTTTAAGTCGGATTCAAGTGCATGGCGCAACACTCCGGCTAAAGCGGTGCCGGGAATATAGGGCAAGCCGTTGCAGTCGGTTGCCACCAACTGGTTGGTCAGCACGTCGCGTTCGCCACTGCCCACGGCAAGCGGCGTTTCGGCCTCCATTATTATGCGAGCCAAATATCGGTGTATATAAGTTGTCATTGTTTGCCTCCTTTCTTTTGGCACAGTTTGGCCATTTCGGATGATAAGTTAACCACGGTTTTTAAAGCAATAGGTTCTTCAAGACCGTTGCAAAATGTTTCGAACTTTCGTAAACGGCCTCCTTCATCCCACTTTAAGGCTCGTGATGCACTGCGAAGAAATCCTTCGTTTGAGAAAAGCTCGTTTTTAAAATCGGTAAAACTTTGGGCTTGCATTGCTTTTGTTCGGATTGTTCCCCACTGTGAGGAGAATGTGTTTCCATCGGAAATAAAGAGTTTACCATTGTCTGTCACAAACTTATCTGCGGCTTCAAAAATCAGGGATTGCTCTTCTTCTTTCTTCAAAGACTTTATGAGGTACAGCAAAACCGCTTCTTCTTTAAGTGTTTTTGGAATTTCAATCTCATTCGATTTCCGTTTGTCTTGCTTATCGTCCTTATTTTTATTGATCGGGATATGAGCGAAAAGAGCTTCGCGATACTTTGCAGCTTCTTTCGCTTTCAAAAACTCAGGATTGACCAGCACCTTTCCAAAACCTTCGTTCAGGTAAAGCCCAATCCCTCTTTTGATTTCGGCCTTTTCCTGTTCTTCAATGGTTCTGTCCAGGCAAATCACACTTCCTTTTTCAATGCCAAAACGGTCGGCATCGCGGCTTTGCCGTTTGAAATTATACGGTGCATAACGGAAAGTACGAATTTGGCTTTTCTCCAAATCGACCGTTGCGCCTCTTAGCCCATAAGCTTCTCCATTCATTGGAATAATAGGCTGTCCGTTCTCATCAAGGAACAGCAAACGGCTTTCGGCATACAGATATGTACAGCCGCTTTCAATATCCTGATCTTCTGTAAATCCAATGTTGAAATCAATATCTTTCTTGGATTCGCTTCTCTCCTTATCAGAAATGTAAACCTGCCCGTACTGAGCGGTTTTCGACCGTCCTATGGTCTGCTTTCCAACAAGGCATTGCGTTACTTGCTCAATCAATTCATCAGAAACCGTATCCTCAAATTCCACTTCAAAACAAAATTCCATTCCTGCTTCAAGCGATTGGTAACCATACATTTGCTCATCTTTCGATCGGCGGAGTTCTTTGTCGTAAGCCGATTTAATAGCAAAGTTCGTTTCGGGTTTCACCTGATTGAAATGGGCTTCGTCGGTTTTGAAGATAAACTCTGAACGGCATTGCATTTTTGGTAGATTGTTATCGACCGGGAAGAGGAATATTTTCCCTTCACTCAGTTTTTCTCCTTTGTTCAAATACCATGATGCAGGAACCCGAATAGTCCTTGTTCCATCAATTAAGGGGTGTGCATCGCCAAAACGAACTTTTCCACTATGGAATAGTTGCATTGACTCTTCTGGATTCATTCCTCCATAGATTTGTCCAGCTACAATACCCAGAAAAACATTTCCGGGAATGTAATCGAGTGTCCGTTGTGTGCCTTCGGTAGCTGCTTTTTCGCTCAGGATGATGTCGGAAAGCAACCGGCATTTAAATTTTACTGTTGTCATTTTTCATCCTCCTTTTTGATAAATTCAAAATGGCAACGTCCCAACCCCCGGTGGCGGTTTTGCCCCAGTCGTTTTATCCATTGAAAGCAATATTCAATTTGCTCTTTTGATTTTTGATCATCAGGGAACTCTGTTATTTCGGCATAAAGCGTACAGGGAATGGTGGTTTCCATGGTGCGCAATGAACCTTTTCGGGCAACTCCGCTTTCCTCAATTGAAGTAGATGCTACTGAACGGTAGAAGAATTTTGAAAGCTGGTTCTCTTTTGCAATCAATTCAATGTCATCAGACAATGTTGCATTCGAGAAAAAGCAGTTCCCTTTAATACTTGGTTCTTTGGATTCAGATTGTTCCCCTTTTTCAGTTTCTTTGGGAGGCAATCCAAATACATCTTCAATGAATTTTTGGTCGCATTGCTCAAAAGTATTCAGGTCTTCGGCAGCCTCGCGCAACAGCCCCTTTAATGTTCGTCCGGGAATGTAGGGCAATCCGTTCTTGTCTTTGATCACCAGTGCACTTAAATCGCTTCCCGAAGTGAGACCCGAACCTGTGTGCCACTCGGAATAAAACTGTATGGAATAGTTAATCGTCGTCATTGTTGCTATCGTTTTGGTTAATGGATAAAATGGTTAGCCAGTCGTAAACAGGGGACTTTTTATTGATTATCCCGTTACTCGTGTCAAGTTTTAGATTTTCTACGATTGTTTTGTTTCCAACCGAGATTAGACGTTTTACGCGCTGTTTTGCCATCTTTTCGTCATCGTGCAAAACCGTAAGCCACTGCCGCAATCCCGATTTAATGGCATTGCCATCTTTGCCTTTAAACTGTTTAATGTGTCCGAGCAATTCATCAATGGTTGGTTCACCGTTTTTTGCTTTCAGGTAGTAGGGGCCAAAGTCGAACCTTACATCAGAAGCTTCTGCCGTTAATTCACGTTTGATAATGTCATCATAGCTTTCCACAAAACTGTCCTGCACCTTGTGGAACATCAGACATGAGGGAACCTGCTCATTGTTCTTGACCTTCATTTTTGCATCTTTCTTGGCATGGTTGCAAAGCTTCTCTGCCAAATCAACCGCATAGTGGAACGGGTAATTGACTTTGATGTAAGCGATACCTGCACAAGCGGTAAGGCCGTTTTTAAGATCGTGTGTGAAATCTTTGTCAATGAAATTTTTCTTTGTCTGTTCCTCGAACTCCTTCAGATAGGCTTTGGTAAAGTTCAGAGCCAAATCAGCGCGACAGACAATGGTAAGGTCGTCTCCACCAACAATGATAGGGCGGAATGGAAAAATTCCAGTCACTTTATTTTCTTCAGAAAGTGTACTTTCAAAAGCTTTAAAGGCAGCTTTTTGAGTCGACAAATCCAAGGATTGCGAGAACAACCTGGAAACAGCCGCATAATCCCTTTCGTCTGTTACTTCTTTTTCTAATGTTTTAAGAACCTTTCCCATATTATTTCCATCGGCATGGATTACGGCCAGCCAACTGTAATTTGAATCTTTAGAAGAGACTATTTTTTCAACATCAGAGGTGATCCTCTCTTTATCGAAATAATGACCAAAAAACAATTCACTTACTCTCAAAGATTTTTCAGCTTGTTTAAGGAATGTTGCCTTGTCCAAAGGTTTTCCTTCTTTATCCTTTTCTTCGCACGAGGGTAATCCGGTTCTTCTCGATCTGTTAACCGCCATATATCCCAAGTCAACCGGGCGGATTGGGTTGCTTCGCTGGGCAGTAAGCAAATTTTCAAGGCATTCAAAATCGGACGATTCTGGTTTTCTGTCCAAATTCACAACCGCTTGTCTTATTTGCACTCCTGGCGCGAGTTCGAGTACTGTTTTGGGATATTCCCGCACAACTCTTTTGCATAGCTCGAATTGTGTTTCGTCAAAGAGGAAGCGGATATTTCCCGCAGCATTTCGGATTGCTTTTGAATCATTTTTTAATTCATCAAAGTTCTCCGTTCCTGTTATCATTTTTGCAAACTCAGTGGTGCATATTTGCTCCACCAGTTCGCTTGCCCCGGCTATTTCTTTCAATTTGTTGGTCTGAAAGATATAGCCTTGGATACTGTAAATGGTAAAACCGTAAAGAATCTTTTTCATAATTATTTAGTCAAGTTTTTGATTATTCTTTGCAAAAGATATATAGTAAGGCAATCAATCCTGTGGATTTCTAACATTTCTAAGTCGTGCCCACCGATCAAAAAAATATATGGGGTATTCATAAATTGGAAATTAAGTGACGATTATTTTTTGGTGGTTTATTCTTCTTGCTGTAAAAATCAAACCCTTTTGAAAAAACAATATTTAAAGTTAATATAATCCATGCAATAATAAAATAGCCTCTAATGAATTTATTTTTAGCATTATAGGTGCTTTTGTGTTAGGTTAACCCAATCGTTTGTTTTACTTGTTTTGAATTTGCTTAAAGACAATATTGAGGCATTAGGCTTTATGGCAATGGATGTTTTAGTTTAGGGGTTCTAATCTGCATTTTAAAAACGTTTAACCTGCTCAAGTTATAACCATATTCATAGCGGTGGCCCTTGTGAGGCATTATCCTTTGGCGACATTATGCCCCTTATTTAGTATTTGTTCAACAATAAAATACTTAGATGTGTTCTTTTTGTTGTGTTTTGTAGTTTATTAACCAAAGAGTTACAAGGTGAAGTTTGTTGCTTTTTTTGTATAATATGAAGCAGTATACTACAAATTAGATGTCTTTATTTATCTAAAGGTTTTCAAAGTACAAATTTTGTTTTCTCTAAAAGAATATTGAAAGAAGTTGGTGAAAAACTCATCACCTGTTTTTTACAGAAGATTCCCTTTCAATCAAATTTGTATTTAAAACCACTGTCCTTGGTGGTATGGAAGTTTGGATTCTTTCAAAAAACAATTCGGCTGCTTTACGACCTATTTCAAAAGTAGGATGAGTAATAGTAGTAAGGGTAGGTTCAACAACTGTTGCATGGAAATCATCGGTAAAACCGACCAAGCCGATATCTTCAGGAATTCGAATCCCCTGTTGCCGTATTATTTTCATGGCCGCAAAAGCAACCGTATCGTTAATACCAAAAACGGCATCCGGCGGATTTTTCAGTTTTAACAACCGTTTCATGGTCAGGCTTGCTGAATTGTAACTTAAGTCGCAACTTTCGATTAATTCCTGAACCACCGGTAATCCCGAATTTTCCAAACCCGAAAGATAACCTGCCATTCTTTCTTTTGAAATGTTTAGTTGAGGCGGACCCGAAATAAAAGCAATTCTGCGGTATCCATTTTTGTAAAAATGGGTTGTGATTTTTTCAGCGGCTCCCTTGTTATCAACTGTAACCGACGAAACTTTACCGGGCAAACAATCACGATCAAAAAAAACCAACGGAATATCCTTCTTTAATAAATTTTCGAAATGAGAAACGTCAGTGGTTTCACGGCTTAAACACACGATTAGTCCTTCAACCCTTGCTTTTAGTAAATTTATTATGGATTCTTTTTCTTTTTCAACTGATTCATTCGAACTCGCAATGAGAATAAAATATCCTTTTTCTTTCGCGTGACTTTCAATTCCTTCAATAATGGCAGAATAAAAATGAGTTACCAGGTCGGGAACAATTACACCAATCATTCGGGTTTCCTGTTTTAATAATCCCATAGCCAGCGGATTTGGACTGTAATTTCGTTCCTGCGCCAGTTTTTTTACTTTTTCTTTCATTTCCAGGCTCAGGTTAGGGTGGTCTTTTAATGCCCTCGAAACAGTCGAAATGGAAACATTCAGTTCCCTGGCGAGATCTTTTAACGATATATGACGATTCCCCATTTTTTTAGTTTCGCTGTAAAATTCTCTCTTTTTCTTGAATTAGAAATTTGAATGAAATGTTTTAGAACATTTTTTCGTGAATGCAAAGCTTTGCATTTAAAAAGCGACAATCTGGTATTTTGATAAAATCATAATAATTGGGAAATTTACTCAAAATCAGGCAAAAATGAAGTTTAAAAGATATTGCAAAACAATGAAACTGAAGGATGATCCTCGGTTAATCGAAGAGTATAAAAAAGTTCATGCTCAAGGAAAAGCATGGCCTGAAATTACACAGGGGATGAAAGAAGTTGGAATTCTGGACATGGAGATTTATTTGTTCAACAACCGTTTATTTATGATTATGGACACAATTTTCGATTTTGATCATGAAAAAGCGATGACAGAACTGTCGGTGAAACCACGGCAAATAGAATGGGAAGCTTTTGTTTCGCGATTTCAGGTAAGTGGCGAAGAGGCCACAGCCAACGATAAATGGCAGTTGATGGAGCGCATTTATGAATTGGAACAGAAGAATGAATACAACGCAATGGATGGACAGGTTAAGAATATTGAATAAATGAGCGGAATACGATTTTTAGGAAAAACAAACCTGGTTTGTCCGCAAATTATTTTTGGGACAAGTTATCTGGGGAATCTCTATCGTGAACTTTCCGAAGCTGAAAAACTGAATCTGATCAAAGAATGGTTTGCTGTTTCTGAAGGGAAAGTATTCATCGACAGCGCCGGAAAATACGGAGCGGGTTTGGCGTTGGAAGTAATTGGCAAAGGGCTGGAAAAGCTGGGAATTGAACCGTCGCAAATTACCATCAGCAATAAACTTGGCTGGTACCGTGTGCCGCTGAAAACCAAGGAACCAACTTTTGAACCGGGTGCCTGGGCAAACCTGAAATACGATGCCGTTCAAAAAATAAGTTATTCCGGTATTCTGGAATGCTGGCAACAGGGGCGTGAATTGCTTGGCGAAAAATACAAAGCCGAAATTGTTTCGGTTCACGACCCCGATGAATATTTAATTGCAGCAAAAAATGCTTCGGAACGCAGAAAAAGAGTCGATGATATTTTAGGTGCTTACAAAGCTTTGTTTGAACTGAAGGAAAAGGGAGAAGTTAAAGCGGTTGGCATTGGTTCAAAAGACTGGCTGATTATAAAAGAGTTGTACGAATATGTAAAATTCGACTGGGTAATGTTTGCCAATAAATTTACCATTTTTCATCATCCTGATGCCATTCTAAAATTTATGAAACAGCTTGAAAAAGATGGGGTTGGTATAATTAATTCAGCCATTTTTAACGCAGGATTTTTAACCGGAGGAAATTATTTTGATTACCGTTTGGTTCGTCCTGATAATCCGGCCGACCGGCCTTTGTTTTTGTGGCGCGAAAAGTTTTTTGCTGTTTGCGAAAAACATCAGGTTTTACCCGGAGATGTCTGTCTGAAGTTTGCACTGTCGGTGCCACAAATTACAGCAGTGGCTTTAAATCCAAGCAATCCCCGCCGATTGGCACACGATAAAATGATTCTGAAAACCGAGCTACCCAAAGCTTTTTGGGACGATCTGAAAAAAGCTGAAATTATTGATCAAAATTATCCATTTGTATAAAATAGGAAATATGATTATTGATACACATCATCATTTTTGGAATTACAATCCGGTTGATTTTGACTGGATTAACGATGAAATGAAAGTGATTCGGAAGGATTTTTTGCCGGCAACACTACAAAAAACAATATCAGAAACAGAAGTGGAAGGTGTTGTAACTGTTCAATCCCGACAAAAAACCGAAGAAACCGAATGGTTACTACAGCTGGCTTCCGAAAACAGTTTTATGAAAGGGGTGGTTGGCTGGGTACCTCTGGCTTCCGAGAATATTCAGCGAATTCTGGAAAAATATGCATCAAATTCATTGTTGAAAGGGGTAAGACACGTTGTTCAGGGAGAGCCCGATCCTGAATTTATTCTGAAAAAAAGCTTTAACCGCGGAATTTCATTGTTGAAAAATTTTAGTTTGGTTTACGAAATTCTTATCTATGAACATCAGCTTCCAAATACAATAAAATTTGTCGATCAGCATCCAAATCATATGTTTGTTTTGGATCACATTGCCAAACCCAAAATTAAAAACAATGAACTTCAGCCCTGGTTGAAAAACATTCAGGAATTGGCCAAACGAGAAAATGTTTGCTGCAAAATCAGTGGTCTGGTAACTGAAGCCGATTTCCGGTTTTGGACTGAAGAGCAGCTACATCCATATTTTAACGCGGTAATTGAAACTTTTGGCCCTTCGCGCTTGATGTTCGGTTCCGACTGGCCGGTTTGCCTGGTTGCTACGTCGTATTCCAATTGGATTGATACGGTGAAAAGAGCAATTTCGTCGTTAAGCAACAATGAGCAGGAAATGATTTTATTCAAAAATGCCCAAAAAATTTATCGAATTTAATTTGAAATGAAAGCAATAGAAATTACAAAACCCGGCGAAATAAGAGTAGTCGATCGCGAGCTCCCGAAAATGAGCGAAGGAGATGTTTTACTAAAGGTAAAATACGTTGGTTTTTGTGGCTCCGATTTAAGCACTTTTCTTGGGAAAAACCCATTGGTTCAGTATCCACGAATTCCGGGGCACGAAATATCCGCAATTATTGAAGCCGTTGGTAAAAATGTTCCGTCGTTATTAAAAAAAGGACAGAGTGTGACAGTTGTTCCTTACACAAATTGCGGACATTGCAGCGCTTGCCGTAAAAAACGGTTTAATGCCTGCCGGAACAATCAAACGCTTGGTGTGCAGCGCGACGGTGCAATGATGGAATATATTGTAGTTCCCTGGCAAAAAATTATAGCCGATGAGGAATTGAATGCAACTCAGCTTGCATTGGTTGAACCGGTAACTGTTGGATTTCATGCTGTTGAAAATAGTAAAGTGACCGATTTGGATACGGTTTTGATTTTGGGTTGCGGAATGATTGGAACAGGGGCATTAATTCGTGCGGTTCTTCGGGGTGCAACTGTAATTGCTGTTGATATTGACAACTCCAAGCTCGAAGCTGCTAAAAAACTGGGGGCACAGTTTACCATTAATTCCGTAGAAAAAAAACTGCACGAGGAACTTCAGAGACTAACCAGCAACGAAGGACCATCGGTAGTAATTGAAGCAGCCGGTAACCCGGTTACTTACAAAGCTGCCATTGAAGCGGTTGCTTTTGCCGGGCGTGTTGTTTGTATCGGTTATGCCGGAACCGACGTATCTTTTCCTACAAAACTCTGGGTACAAAAAGAACTTGAAATTATGGGTTCCAGAAATGCAAATCCTTCCGATTTTGAAGCCGTTATAAAATACTTTAAAAACCACCAGCCTGACGAAAATATTTTTGTTTCAAAAAAAGTAAAATTGGAGGATGCCCCCGGAGCAATGAAAAACTGGTCGGAAGCGCCGGGGAAAATTATGAAAATACTGGTTGAATTTTAATACGGATGATAGTTGAACCGTTCAAAACAAAAAGTATTGATAAATACTCGGAAGATTTGAAACAATTGCAGCAGTTTTAATAAACCAGAATCGAATATTCTAAATCTAAATATTATGAATTACAAGAAGTTATTTTTTCCGGCATTTGCAATATTGCTCCTTTTAGCCGGATGTGTTTCCAAAAAAGAAGAAAAAAAGGAAGTCGTTATTTACGAGCCGACCTGGAAATCGGTAGAACAGTACAATGCTGTTCCCGAATGGTTTAAAGATGCCAAATTCGGAATTTATTTTCACTGGGGAGTTTATACAGTACCCGCTTTTGCCAATGAATGGTATCCAAGGAACATGTTTATAAACGACTCGCGGGAGAATAAACACCATAAAGAAGTTTATGGTGATCCAAAAGAGTGGCCGTATCATTATTTTATTCAGGGTGCAAAAGACAAACAGGGAAACCGGGTTCAGTTTGCCCCGAAACTTAAATCGGAGGGAGGAAATTTTGATCCGCAGGAATGGGCGCAGTTGTTTGCCGATGCGGGGGCACAATTTGCAGGACCAGTAGCTGAACATCACGACGGTTTCTCAATGTGGGCCAGCAAGGTAAATCCCTGGAACGCCAAAAATATGGGGCCAAAACTCGATCTGGTGAAATTATTAACCGATGCTATCCGTGAAAAAGATATGAAAGTGATTCTTTCCATGCATCACGCTTACAACATTACCGGTTTTTATGAGCATGTCCCTCAATCAGACGATCCGGAACTTCAAAAATTATACGGTCAGTTGGGAAAGGAAAAAAACGAGGAGGTTTGGCTGGAAAAGCACAAAGAAATTATCGATAATTATCAGCCCGATATAATCTGGCAGGATTTTAACCTGACTAAAATCAGCGAGCCGGTGTTGTTGCAGTTTTTGGCCTACTATTACAACAAATCGGAAGAGTGGGGAAAACCAGTTGTTGCGACATACAAAGATGCAATGAATTTAAAATGTGGTGTTTTGGATTACGAACGTGGCGGCCCAACCGATTTGAAAGAGTATTACTGGTTAACCGACGATGCCGTGAGTACTTCCAGTTGGTGTTATACAGAAGGAATTGGCTATTATTCACCCAAACAGGTTTTTCACGGGTTTCTCGACAGAATAAGTAAAAACGGAAACTTGTTGTTGAACATTTCACCCATGGCCGACGGTACAATTCCTCAGGCACAAAAGGAAATTTTACTTTCAATGGGTGATTGGCTGAAAAAGTACGGCGAGGCAGTTTATAACACCAGGGCGTGGGTAAAATATGGTGAAGGCCCCACAAAAATGGGGGCAGAACATGGCGTTTTTACAGAACCTTCAGAAGGGACTTCAGAAGATATTCGTTTTACACGAAGCAAAGACAATAAAACACTGTATGCCATTGTATTGGGCTGGCCCGGTGATAATTCCGATTATTCAATTCAATCGCTGGCAAAAGGGCAGATTGATATCACTTCGTTAGAGTCGGTTTCGCTGCTTCAGCCCGGTGGTAATTTAAATCTCGGTTCCTATCAGGAAACAGATGGGCTACATATTAATTTACCGGAAAAACCTGCCGATGAAATGGCGTATGTAATAAAACTTACTTTTAATGGTGAGATTCCTGTGTTAAAATTACCCGGAAAAACTGAGTAGTTTTAGTTAAGATAAGATGTCAAAAACAAAGCGAAGTTGATTTGAATTTTCATTATCAACTTCGCTTTATCTTTTGGTTTTCCTCCAATTGGCTTTCAATGAATCGTAAAAATTATTTAAGTTCCAGTTGTTCAATGTCAGCTTTTAACGGGCCGGCCAATTCTTCAAAACGTTTAATCATTTCATCCAGTTTTTGCTGATTATTGTCGGCAAGGTTGCTTTGTTCTTTTACATCATCGCTTAAATTGTATAATTGAAATTCGTTTGAATTGCCCAATTCAATATTTACCTGTGGCTCAACTACAGGGCCTTTGTACGGTGGAATCATCAGCCAGTTTCCTTTGCGTAGTGCGGTTTTGGTTGAAGCTTCAAGCACCAGTTCTTCGCGACCTACATTGGTTTTCCCCATCAAAACATCGAGCAATTCCTCACTGTCGTGGTTGCCTTTTACTTCAGCACCGGTGAGTTTGGCCAGCGAAACCAGCAAGTCGAGCTGACAAATCAATGCATCTGATTTTTTTGGTTCAATTTTCCCCTTCCAGTAGGTAATAAACGGAACACGGGTTCCTGCTTCAAATAAACTGTATTTACCGCCGCGCAATCCTCCCATCGGATCGTGGTTGCCCTGTTTTTCAACCGCATCGTCGTAATAACCGTCATTCAAAACCGGGCCGTTATCGCTCGATAAAATAATGAGCGTATTTTCAATTAAACCTTGTTCTTCGAGTGTTTTTACAAATTCGCCAATACACCAGTCGGCTTCTACAATTACATCGCCGCGCGGCCCAAGAGTGGTTTTTCCAACAAATCTGGGATTCGGGGTTCTTGGAACATGCGGTTGCTGCAACGCATAATACAAAAAGAACGGCTCTTTTTTGTGTTGCGAAACGAACTCTTTTGCTTTTGCCAGAAAATTATCGGCCATGTCAACATCGCTCCAGCGCGCTTTTGTTCCGCCCTTCATAAAACCGATGCGCGGAATTCCGTTTACAATCGAATTGTTATGTCCGTGCTGCCATTTCATGGTGAGTAGCTCCGGATTGTTGAGTCCGGTGGGTTCTCCTTCAAAATTCTTTTCATAGCTTACTTCAATCGGATCGCTGGGATCAACTCCAACCACATTTCCATTTTCCAGAAAAACTGTTGGAACCCTGTCCTGCGTGGCTGCCATAATATAAGCATAATCGAACCCAACTTCGTTTGGCCCGGGTGAAACGTGTTCGTTCCAGTTTACTATTCCGTTTCCCAATCCCAGGTGCCATTTCCCGACAACACCGGTTTGATAGCCGTTTTCCTTTAACATTTTGGGAAGTGTTTGCAGGGTTGTGTCAATTATCAACGGCGCTGTTCCGGGCAGTATTTTAGCATCTTTGTTTCGCCAGGGGTAAACGCCTGTTAACAAGGCATAACGACTGGGAGTGCAGGTTGCCGACGATGCATGTCCGTCGGTAAACATTACGCCTTCACTGGCAAGCCGGTCGATGTTTGGCGTTTGAATTTCGGTGGCTCCGTAAGCGCCAACATCACCATAACCCAAATCGTCGAGATAAATAATTACAATGTTGGGTTTTACCGTTTCAACTGTTGAATCTTTCTTTTCAGAATTACAGGAAAACATGATTGCCGATAAAAAAAGCAGCGAAAGTAAGGATGCAATTAATTTCATTTTGATTCTATTTATTCTGTAAACTTAACTACTTTCCCAAAATGAACGGTCAAATAATCAACTTTCTGCAAATTATGTTTAAGCAATAGTGCAGACAAGTCAGAGAAATTTTCACGTCCAATTATTTTGCATTTTGATTGTCAGTTTTCTGATTTTCCTGGTTACTTTTTATTTGGTTAATTTTCTTTTTGTTGCGGAAAAATCCTAAGGTATTCTTTCTGCCAGACCGTATCCATTTCTTTTACTTTTTCCGGCATTTCTCCTGCCAGATTGTTGGTTTCAGTACGGTCTTCCGCCAGATTGAACAGCTCCCATTCATCGTTACTTAAAGCTGAAATTTTCCAGTCGCCAATGCGCAAAGCGCGTCCGCCTTCGTGTTCCCAGAAAAGAGTGTCGTGTGTGGTCGAAATCTCGTTGTTTAAAAGCGGAAGAATTGATTTTCCTTCTACCGGTGAAGTTTCCAGTCCGTTAATTTCAGAAGGATATTCAGCCCCGGCCAATTCCAGACAAGTCGGTAAAATATCAATAACATGGCCAACTCCCTGGTTGATTGTATTTTCTTTTCCTTTTAAACCGGCTGGCCAGTGAACGATAAACGGGGTGCAGTTGCCGCCTTCAAACGATTCTTTTTTCCAGTAACGGAACGGGGCATTTATGGCGCCTGGCCACGCAACGCCCAAATATCCCCAGGTAAGTTCCGGCCCGGGATGTTCAAAATTATAGTAATCAATTTCTTCTCCTTCGCGGTTGTGGCCAGGTCTGTCGAATCCGGGTTTGTAGCCGCGCTCCGGCGAAGCTCCGTTATCGGCCAGAAAAAGAATAATCGTATTGTCGTATTCGCCGGTTTCCTTCAATTTTTGTATCAGGCGTCCAATTCCCTGATCCATCCTGTCAACCATAGCTGCATGCGTTTCCATGTGAGCAGCTTCCCATTCTTTTCGTTCACAATCTTCCCATAATTTTCCCGATTCATTTTTTGCCAGCGGTGCAATTGCCGGATCTACAATTCCTTTTTCAATTAAACCCTCGTACCGTTTCTCGCGCAGTTTATCCCAGCCTTCGTCGTATTTTCCCCTGTATTTTTCAATGTCTTCGGGAAGTGCATGCAACGGCCAGTGCGGCGCAGTGTAGGCAACATATAAAAAGTAAGGTTTTTCATCTTTGCTGAACGATTCCACCATTTCGATACTTTTGTCGGTAACAAAATCGGTCATATAAAAATCATCGGGAACTTCCTGAATTGCCTCTTCATTATGAACCAAACTGAATGGATCGAAATAATCGACAACACCCCAGATTACCATCAATCAGCCAATGGAAAGAAGAGGGAGTAATTGAACAAAATGTTCAATCCGACCACGTTCACATGGTTTGTTCAATTCCACCCAAGATTTCAGTATCCGATTTCATGGGATTGTTGAAAGGTAAATTGGCGATGCGAATCTTTCAATCTCATCCAAGTTTGAAACAAAAGCCTTACTGTGGGAATCATTTTTGGGCAAAAGGTTACTTCATTAGCACCATTGGACCGGATGAAGATATGGAAGGTATGTCCGCCATCAAGAAAAAGAAGAACGTAAGAGGAATTCGCGTTAATGTTTTCCCCCTTTTAGGGGAATCTGAAAATTAAAGCCACGTCCTCTGGGCGTAGTTATTTACTGGTTTATAAATAAATTGCAAGGGAACAAAACCGGAGGAATTCAACCTGTATTTTGAATTATAATTGCTGGAAAATGGTTCAATTTTGAAAGTTGGCTTTTTTTGCTGATTTTTTTAACGCAGTTATTCTGCTTCGCATTATTTTTACAATAAAAATCAAAATGTTGCTTCAGGTTGCATTGCTTCTTTCCATGTTGATTCAGCTGGTAGCGGCAATAATTTCGGTTGGTCTTATCAGGAGAACACGGTACAATATTTCGTGGATTCTGATTTCGGCAGGTTTTGTTTTAATGGCTTTTCGGCGGTTGTTGGAAATTTCTTCGCTTTTTTGGGAAACCCAACTTATTTCAAAAGAAGAAATTAGCAGTTGGATTGGAATTATTGTTTCCATTCTGATGCTTGCCGGTGTAATTTTTATCCGGCAGATTTTTAAATTGCAGGATCGCATTGAGGAAATCAGGAAAGAAAGCGAATCGCGATTGTTAAAAGCTGTGATTCAAACCGAAGAAAAATCACGCCAGGCTTTTGCCCGTGAATTGCACGACGGTTTGGGGCCCGTACTTTCGTCGATTAAAATGACGGTGAGCGCTATTGAACTGGAAAAAATGGACAGTGCAAACAAAAAAATCATCGAACGCACCTGCAAAGCAACCGACGAGGCGATAATTACCCTGAAAGAAATCTCTAACGATTTAAGCCCACATTTGCTTAAAAATTACGGCCTGATAAAAGCGCTCGATACGTTTGCCCGGCAACTTTTGACCAACTCCGGCATTCAGCTTGAATTAAAAAGTGATATTGAATCGAAACGTTTTTACTACGATTTGGAAATAAATGCTTTTCGAATTATTTCTGAACTTTTAAACAACAGTGTAAAACACGGAAACCCCAATAAAATTAGTATCAGTTTTAAAGAAAACGGCGGTAATCTTTTAATTGAATATCGCGACAACGGAAGCGGATTTAATTCAAACCTACATTCGAAAGCAGGAATGGGACTGGAAAATATGAATTCGCGGATAAAATCACTCGACGGTTATTTTTATATCGATTCGGAGCCAGGGAATGGCGTTAATGTCCACATTCAAATTCCGGTAAAATAAAATCAATTCAAAAATTGAAGATTCAAACATGGAAAAGATAAATATTTTTTTGGTTGACGATCATTCGCTTTTCAGGGAAGGACTTAGATTTTTACTTTCGAACCTCGAATTCACCGGCGAAATTTACGAAGCAGAAAACGGGATGCAATTTTTGGATGATTTGAAGAAAAAACCGGCCGATTTGGTTTTGCTCGATATTGAAATGCCGGAAATGAGCGGAATGGAGGCTGCACGAAAAGCGCTTGAAATAAAGCCTGAAATAAAAATAATTGCCTTGTCGATGTATTCCGACGAAAGCTACTATTCGAGTATGATTGAGGCCGGCGCAGTGGGTTTTCTTCTCAAAAACTCAAATTTTTCGGAAGTGAAAAAAGCAATAACCGATGTTTGCGAAGGTAAAAATTACTTTTCCATCGAAATTTTGCAATCCATTGTAAACCGGATAAATAAAAAACCGGTAAAAGTTGTGGCCGATGATTTAACCGAAAGGGAACTCGAAGTTTTGTACCAGATTTGCAAAGGCCGTTCGAATTCGGAAATTGCTGAAATACTTTCTATTAGCAAACGTACGGTGGATAAACACCGCGAAAACCTGCTTCAGAAAACGCATTCAAAAAATACTGCCAACCTCGTGGTTTTTGCCATAAAACAGGGATATTTTGAAGTTTAACGGATGGAAAAGAGTAGGTTTGATTATTTCTATGCTTTCTTTTAAAATGTCTGGATTTTAACCGGCTCCGTTAATTTCATTTTCTTTCACATTGAAAATTCAATTTCAGAATGGAATTAATTTTAATTTTAAAGGAAATTAACAGCAACTGCTGGTTTAAAAAAGATAACACTTATGAACCTAAAATTATCTGAATTATTATTGGCGCTAAGCTTTTGTTTCTTTTCTGCCGCCGCATTTTCAACTGAGAAGCCCAATTTTGTTTTTATTATTGCCGACGATATTGGCTGGAATGACCTGGGTTGTTACGGAAACAGTGTGATTAAAACACCCAACATCGATAAGTTGGCTTCGGAAGGTTTACAGTTTAAAAATGCTTTTTTAACAGCCAGTTCCTGTAGTCCGAGCCGGTGCAGTATTATTTCGGGAAAATATCCCCATTCCAACGGAGCTGCTGAATTGCACACACCACTTCCTGAAAATGAAATTCCGTTTCCATTGTTGTTAAAAGAGAACGGTTATTACACTGCACATGCCGGAAAATGGCATTTGGGAACTGCAACCCACCGGGCTTTTGACCTTTATACCGACGAAAACGGTTACGATAACGAAGACGGAGGTGAAGCCAACTGGGTGAAATTTATTAAAGAAAGGCCCAAAGATAAACCGTTTTTTTTCTGGCTGGCATCATACGATGCTCATCGTCCCTGGGGTGCCGATGAGTTCGAAATTACCTTCAGCCCCGATAAAATTAAGGTTCCTGTTTTTTTTGCTGATACTCCGGAAACCAGACAGGATATGGCTTCTTATTACAACGAAATTGGCCGCTTTGATTATTATATCGGAAAAGTGCGCGAAGAACTGGAACGGCAGGGCGTAATTGAAAATACAGTAATTATCGTAATGTCGGATAATGGCAGGCCTTTTCCGCGGTGCAAAACGCGGGTGTACGACAGTGGAATGAAAACGCCTTTTGTTGTGTTTTGGCCCGAAGGTTTAAAATCAAAAGGACTTCAAACTGAAAGTTTGATCAGCGCCGTTGATATTGCCCCAACAATTTTGGAACTGGCCGGTATTCATGCTCCTTCGGAATACCAGGGTAAAAGTTTTTTGCCTGTTTTGAAAAATCCTGACAACGAAGTTAGAAATGAAATTTTTTCAGAACACAACTGGCACGATTATGAAGCGCACGAACGAATGATGAGAACAAAAAAATATTTGTACGTATTAAATTCACGTCCCAATTTAACCAATTGCGGCCCGGCCGATTCAAAAAAATCGCCAACACAGCACTCGTTGAATTTGTTACGGGATGCAGGAAAATTAACACCTGCACAAGCCGATGTTTTTGTTTCACCACGCCCGGCAGAAGAACTTTTTGATGTTGAAAATGATCCGTTGCAGTTGTTAAATCTAGCTTCGGTTCCTAAATATCAGGGCGTGTTGGTTGAAATGAGAACTTTACTGGCAACTTGGAGAAAAAATACTGGCGACACCACGCCCGAAAATCTTACGCCCGACTGGAAAGATCGTGAAACAGGAGATCCTCTGAATATTCAACAGGTGAGGGGAACGATGCCCGGCACAAAATAAACGGTTATTTACTGTAAGAAAAATAGCAAAAGAATGACATAATTTAATTTCTAAAATTTTTTATTAATTGGTTGCTTGTTAATAATAATTATTATTTTTGAATTGCATTTTGAATAAACTCAATGGTTAAAAAGTGGTTGTCGCACGAGAATTTTTCTGCCGATAACAAGGGGAGAAAAACAAAACAGGGGCTGAAAATTCTGCGTTTTCTTTCAAAAGCGGAACATGCGCTTTCGCTTCCGGTAATCGCTGAAAACATTAAGTTGAGTGTGCCAACGGTTACCCGTTTAATGGCAGATTTGAAAAGCCAGGATTTGGTGGTTGAAGAAGGCAAAAAAGAAACAGAAAGCGGACGGAAGCCTGTTATTTACAGCATAAAAAAGAGCCGGTTCTACAGTGTTGGTGTCGAAATTCTGTTGGGCAAAATTCAGGTTGTCGTTTCCGATCTCGATTTTCAGACTGTTTTTGCTTCTCAAAATTCCGATTTTATTCTCGAAAATACAGAAGATTGCCGCAACTACATTTGCAACTTCATAAAAAATACAATTGCTGAATCAAAAATTTCATTTGAAAATATTTTGGGAATTGGCGTTGGAATTACCGGCAGGGTAAATAGTCTTGCCGGGAAAACGTATAATTTTTTTGAGTTTGGGAATATTTCTTTTGCGGATTACCTAGCACAAAAATTAAATCAGCAAATTATTGTTGAAAACGATACTCGGGCAGTCGGACTTTTGGAATCGGTGGCGGGAAAGGCCAAAAATGTTGACAATGCAGTAATTGTTAACATAAGTAGCGGGATTGGAATGACATTGATTGCCAACCAAAAAATGCTGACCGGAAAATCGGGATTTGCCGGAGAATTTGGCCACATGCAGTTTGCGGGGAATGAAAACCGGTTGTGTATTTGCGGAAAACGGGGCTGCCTAGATACAGAAGTTTCGGGCAAAGCGCTTGAAACTTCATTAAAAGAAGCGTTTGAAAACGGCGAACATTCTTTGCTTTCTGAAAAAGGATCGGTTCATTACGATGAAATTATAACTGCCGCCAACGACGGCGATTTTCTTTCCATTTCGTTGTTGCAAAAACAGGGCGAAAAACTTGGATTTGCCCTGGGAAATGTTGTCAACCTACTGAACCCCGAACGGATAATTATTTCGGGAAAATATGCCGGTGTTGAAGATTTTTTCAGGAATTCGGTAAAAACCGGGTTGTACAAGACCGGACTGAAAGATCCGCTGGCCGATTGTAAAATTGTTAATTCAGAATTGAGTACAAATTCGGGCTGTGTTGGCGCAGCTGCTTTAATTTTCAAAAAATACGACCTCATTTAAATCAAAATAAACATCAAAAAAAACAAATATGAAAAGCGACAACCGACGCGATTTCCTGAAAAAAACCACTTTGGCCGGAGCAACTTCTCTGTTGTTGCCCTCGGCAGTGGCTTACGGAAACAACACAAATAAAAGCGAAGAGTTAAAATCGAAATTAATAGTTGAGCCTGGAAACGCGCTAAAAATTACCGGGACTTTTCTCGACGAAATTTCACACGACATTCCGCACCAAAACTGGGGCGAAAAAGAATGGGACGCCGATTTTGCACACATGAAAGCCATTGGAATTGACACGGTGATTATGATTCGCTCGGGGTACCGGAAATTTATCACTTTCCCCTCAAAATATTTGCTGGGAAAAGGGTGTTACATGCCATCGGTTGATTTACTGGAAATGTATTTGCGCCTGGCCCAAAAATACGGAATGAAGTTTTATTTTGGTTTGTACGATTCCGGGAAATACTGGGATACCGGAGATTTGAGCTGGGAAGTGGAAGACAACAAATACGTTATCGATGAGGTTTGGAAAAACTACGGAAGTAAGTTTAAAAGTTTTGGCGGCTGGTATATTAGTGGTGAAATTAGTCGGCAAACCAAAGGTGCAATTGGCGCTTTCCATGAAATGGGAAAACAGTGCAAAGATGTTTCGGGTGGCTTGCCAACTTTTATTTCGCCGTGGATTGACGGGAAAAAAGCGGTGGAAGCTGCGGGCAGCAGCCTGACCAAGGAAAATGCAGTTTCGGTGCAGGAACACGAACGCGAATGGAACGAAATTTTTGACGGGATTCACGATGTTGTGGATGCCTGCGCATTTCAGGACGGACACATCGATTACGACGAACTGGATGCTTTCTTTTCAGTAAACAAAAAACTGGCCGATAAATACGGAATGAAATGCTGGACAAACGCGGAAACTTTTGACCGCGACATGCCGATTAAATTCTTCCCAATAAAATTTGACAAACTCAGATTGAAACTCGAAGCCGCCAAACGCGCCGGTTACGATAAGGGAATAACCTTTGAATTTTCACATTTTATGAGTCCGCAGTCGTCTTATTTGCAGGCAGGCCATTTGTACAACCGCTACAAGGAATATTTCAAAATTGATTAGTGATGGGGAAAAATAAAATACAACTTCGATATGTTGCCTGGCTGGCTTTTGTCGCATCGCTGGGCGGATTTTTGTTTGGCTACGACACCGCTGTAATTTCAGGAACAGTTGATATGGTTGCATCGCAGTTTGGGCTCGATGAACTCGGAACCGGCTGGTATGTGGGTTGTGCGCTGGTGGGGTCAATTATCGGAGTAATTTTTGCAGGCCCGCTCAGCGATCGTTTTGGCAGGAAAATCGTCCTGTTGATTTCTTCTGTACTTTTTCTAAGCTCGGCGGCAGGTTGTATGATTTCTGCCAGTGTACCTCAACTTGTTTTATTCAGAATAATCGGAGGGATTGGTATTGGTGTGGCTTCGGTAATTTCACCGTTGTACATTGCCGAAATTTCAATACCTGAATACCGCGGACGGCTGGTTTCTTTGTACCAACTTGCAATTACCGTTGGTTTTTTGGGCGCTTATCTTGCTAATTTTGGCTTGCTTTCCTATTCCGAAAGTTTAAGTCAGACAGGTGTTTCCGAAGGAATATTTCAAAAAATATTTGGAACAGAATCGTGGCGAGCGATGCTGGGGGCCGAGTCGTTTCCGGCAGTGTTGTTTTTTTTTGTTCTTTTTGTAATTCCTGAAAGTCCGCGGTGGCTGCTTGCCCGTGGCCACGACGAAAAAGCAAAAGGTATTTTATCCCGCATTTTTTCATCTGACGAAGTTCCGGTTCAGGTAAAAAATGTAAAAGAATTGATTTCGGGTGAAGAGAAATCCAATTGGAGGTTGTTACTGCAACCCGGTTTTCGTCTGGCACTTTTTATCGGTGTGGCGCTTGCCATTCTCGGGCAGTTTATGGGAGTAAATGCTGTTTTGTATTACGGTCCGTCTATTTTTAAAGAAAGCGGACTTTCCAGCGGCGACTCTTTTTTTTACCAGGTAATAGTTGGGTTGGTAAATATGCTTACCACTGTTCTTGCGCTTGTTATTATCGATAAAGTAGGCCGGAAAAAACTGGTGTATTGGGGCGTTTCAGGAATGATAGTTACCCTTATTTTAATTGCTTGGTATTTTGTTTTCGGAACAAGTTGGGGAATTTCTACCATTTTCCTTTTGATATTTTTTATGCTCTATATTTTCTTCTGTGCCGTTTCCATTTGTGCGGTAATTTTTGTTTTGCTTTCCGAAATGTACCCGGTAAAAGTGCGTGGCGCTGCCATGTCGATAGCCGGATTGTCATTGTGGATTGGCACTTATTTAATTGGTCAGCTAACTCCCTGGATGCTCAGTAATTTAACTCCCGCAGGTACGTTCATTTTATTTGCGGTAATGTGTGTTCCTTATTTGCTGATTGTATGGAAATTGCTTCCTGAAACAACCGGAAAATCGCTGGAAGAAATTGAGCAGATGTGGATTGAAAAAGGGAAAAATTCAAAAATTTAAATGTAAAATAAGTAACATGGATTTTAAAAATTTGGCCGTTCAATATAAAAATGAATTGTTGGAAAATGTAGTTCCATTTTGGCTCTCAAAATCGCAGGATCCGGAGTTTGGCGGATATTTTACCTGCCTCAATCGGGAAGGAAAAGTTTTTGACACCGATAAATTTGTTTGGTTACAAGGCCGCGAAGTCTGGCTTTTTTCCATGTTGTTCAATCAGGTGGAGAAAAATGAAGAATGGTTGAAATGCGCTGTTCAGGGGGGCGAGTTTCTTAAAAAATATGGCCACGACGGAAATCTGAACTGGTATTTTTCGCTTACTCGTGAAGGAAAACCGTTGATTGAACCGTACAATATTTTTTCTTACACGTTTGCGACAATGGCTTTTGGGCAGCTGAGCAAAGCAACGGGAAACATGGAATATGCGGAAATAGCCAAAAAAACCTTCGATATAATTCTTTCGAAAGTGAGCAATCCGAAAGGAAAGTGGGAAAAATCGCATCAGGGAACACGCAATTTGAAGAATTTTGCTTTGCCCATGATTTTGTGCAATCTTTCCCTCGAAATCGAACACCTTCTGAAACCCGCATTTTTGCAGGAAACAATTGATGTTTGCATTCATGAGGTAATGGATGTTTTTTATCGTCCGGAATTGGGAATCGTTGTTGAAAACGTTACCACCGACGGTCAGTTGTCAGATACATTTGAAGGGCGTTTGGTAAATCCGGGGCACGCCATCGAAGCCATGTGGTTTATTATGGATTTAGGAGTTCGGTTAAACCGCCCGGAACTGATTGAAAAAGCTGCAAAAATTGCTGTTCAAATGGTGGAATACGGCTGGGATGAAAAATATGGCGGGATTTTTTATTTTCTTGATCGTTTGGGAAACCCGACCCAGCAGCTCGAATGGGATCAGAAACTTTGGTGGGTTCATATCGAAACATTGATTACCATGCTAAAAGGTTACCAGTTAACCGGTTCAAAAGAGTGTCTCGGTTGGTTTGAAAAGGTTCATAATTATTCGTGGACACATTTCAAAGACAACAAATTTTCTGAATGGTTCGGCTATTTGAACAGGCAGGGTGAGGTTTTACTTCCTTTAAAAGGTGGAAAATGGAAAGGTTGTTTTCACGTTCCGCGTGGTTTGTACCAAACCTGGCAAATACTGGAAAAGTTAAGTTAAATTGTTTTTGAAGTTGGTTTCGAATTTTGTGGTGGATATAAAAAGAAAAAGGGTAGAATACCTATGGACGCTTTTTTTGAATTGATAATTTACAAACCCCTTTATAGAAAATCAATCTTGAATGAGTATTCTACCTTTTAGATGTGCCTGTAAAATAACAATTATCAGACCATATTTTTATAGCGCTGAATCTTAATTGTTTAATAAAAAAGAGCAAAATTTAACCTTTTCATTTTGGGAAATCTTGTCCCTAAAACTTTTATTCGGGTTTGGGCTAAATGGAAAGAATAACATCGGTAAGTGTTTCTTCGGGTTTGAGATCGAGTTTTTTTCTGAGCCGGTAGCGGTGGTTTTCAACTCCCCGAACCGAAATTCCCAAAAGTGGTGCAATCTCCTTCGACGATAAATTCATCCGCAAGTATGCACAAAGCCGTAAATCGCTCGAAGTTAAATCGGGATAAGAATCTTTTATTTTACTGAAGAACTGTTCATGCGCACGTTCAAAATTATTTTCAAATACCTGCCAGTCGTCCTGATTGGTAATGTTTTCGTCGATTTTGCCAACAAGAAAATTAAAATATTTGTCGGGATATCTCGATCCAAGTTCTGTTTTATGTTTTTCAATTGTATTTTTCAACTCCAGCAAAAATTCATTTTTCTTAATAATTGCCATGGTTGAGCTCGCTAGTTCCTTGCTTTTATGTTCAACTTCGTTTCTTAATTTTTCGTTTCGCAACCGAATAATTTCTTTTTCACGGGTTTCGTGTTGTAACTGCTCTTTTTTCTTTGTCTGCCTTATTCCCCAATTTCTGAATAAAAGCAAAGCAGTTGTTAAAACGGTCAGGTACAAAAAAATAGCAAGCGCTGAACTGTACCAGGGCGGCTTAATTTCGAAAGAAAAACTGTAAGAGGCGCTTTCATTTCCCCATAAATCGATAGCTTTTACCTGTAAAAAATATTCCCCTTTTGGTAACCTTTCAAAACGGAACTCCGGATTCACTGTTTTTTCTGACCAACCGAAGTTTAGCCCTTTCAAAAAATATGTGTATGAAACTGGCAGTTCGTTGATGTGTGGAAAAGAAAACTGAAACAACAGGTTGTTAAAATTATGATTGATTTTATATTTTGAATTTTGTAAATCAAGTAATTCCGATTTTTCGCTGTTGCTGTAAATCTCAAGTTTGCGGATTTCAGGACTGTAATCTTTTAAATTATAAATTGCATCTTTTTCCGATGCGTCGAGAAAAGCCAGTCCGTTTTGTAAACAAAGGATTGCCGAAAAATCGGAAAGTGGTAAAATATTTTCGAATCCTTCAACCATTGGCGGATTGTTGAAAAGAGAAACAGGGTATTCTTTTATACGTTTTACTTCATCCAAAAAAATGAAAAACAACCCGATTTTATCGCGCGAAATGAACCAGTAATAATGGTTGCCTGCATCAATTATCCGGTTTACCGAAGTGTAACTCCCTATTTTTTCGTTTAAATTTTTATATGAAACAATGGTATCGTTTAAATCATCGTATGTAAAAACCTGAATTCCCGTAGTAAAAACAATTCTGTTTTCAAGCTTGAAAACATGGACAGAATGATCTTTCCCAAAGACCTCTTCTCCGAAATATTGAATTGAATTTACATTTTCACGCACATCGTCAGTTGTAATTTTGTAAATTCCACGGTACATGTGGCTGGCCCAAATATTCCCTAAATGATCGATTTCGAGGTACCGAATTAAATCGACAAAACCGTTGATTCTGTTTTTTATAATGTATGTGTCGTTTGTTTTTTTGAAAACAACCAAATTTGAATAAGTACATTGAATAAGTAAATCCTTATTTAACGGATCCTGCCGGATAGAAAAACCGCCGGATTGATTTGAAACTTTGTTTATACTTTCGTTATCAATTATAAAAGTTCCTTCATTGTGCCCTACCCATAATTTATTGTCAATTACTTTTAAATCCCAGGTTTGGCCTTGTGTTTCGGGAACAAGTGTAAATGCATCAGAGTCGGAATTGTAATTTTTTTCGAAAAGTCCCTGGTTTGTTCCCAGGTAAATTTTGTTGTTAAATAGAGCTGTTGAATAAATTGCACCCGTACCGGGAAATTTTTGAATGGCAAATTCTTTATGCTGACTGCCGGAAATAAAATTAATTCCATTGTCGAGTGCCAGCCAGATATTTTGCCATGCATCGGTTTCAATTCCTAAAACGGTGTTATTTTGCAGGCCGTTTTCATCGTTTATTTTATACTGAAGTTTACCTTCTTTATCAAAAACAACAATTCCGTCAATTATGGTTCCGATAATAATTTGTTTCGATTTGGTAAAAAGCGCACGGTTGGGTTCATTTTTAATAAAATAATCATTCCATTTACTGTTCCAGGGAGTTATGTTTTTTCCATCGCATACAAAAATTCCGTGAGCTGCAGTGCCTATCAGAATGCTGTTATTTTCGAAAGGAATAATAAATTTTACCAGTTTGTCTTTAAAAAAATCACCTGTAATAAAAGGAACGGCTTTCGCTTCAATAATTTCGAATATTCCTGAATTTCTTACCGAAACCAGTATCTTGTTGTCTACCTTGTTCATTACAGAAGTAAAAGCAGGGAAATCGACCGGAACAATAGAATCGGCATGGAAAGCAAGTATTTTGGTAAACGATTGAAAATAAACATAATCGCCCGAAACGGCAATATTCCAGAACTCAATGTTATCGGTTAAATATTTTCTAGCTTTTTCAGCCAGTGAAAAATAGTGAAGCTTACCGTATTTATCGGGTTTCCAAAGACCAAGTTCCATGTATCCGCTGGTATAAATTACCGAATCCCCTTCCACTTTTACAGCTCTTAAAATAGTTTCATCGGGAAGTGGGTTTAATTCCCAGTTGGTACCATCGAATTGCAGTAACCCCTGATGATTTGCAAAAAAAATAGTTCCGTCGGATTTTGCACTTACACACCAGTTCTGACGGGCTCCTTGGTATGTCAATTGTCCGAAAGTTTCTATTCCTTTTATATTTTCAGCTGCATTGGCTGACAACCATAATACAAAAGCAAATAGAAAAAAGCTTTTATGTAAGACAAACTTCATTTAAAATTTAGAAACGTTTTCTTCTGCCACAGTAATATTATTGCATATACGAGATACTGCCACTAATATATAAAATGCTATCTTATGGGAAACAGAAATGATATGAATATTATCAAATTTATTGAATCCTTTCCTGACGAAGAAAGTTGCAGGGAGCATTTTAAAGGAGTACGTGAGAAGCAAGGTGTTATTTGCAAAAGATGTGGGTGTACCAAACATTATTGGTTGAAAGCCAAATGGCAGTGGCAGTGTTCAGAATGCCGTTTCAGAACTGGTTTACGAAGCGGTACAATGATGGAAAATTACAAGCTTCCAATCCGCAAATGGTACCTTGGCATGGCATTTATGAGTTTTAGTAAGAAAGGTATCTCTGCGACAGAGTTGCAACGACAGCTGGGGCACAGCAGATATGAAACAATTTGGGTTATGATGCACAAGATACGCGAAGCTATGGGCAAGCGTGACAACATGTATGGATTGACCGGGATGGTGGAATTTGACGAGGCCTATTTTGAAACCGAAACCAGTGAGAAAGACAAGCAAGACTTGAAGCGAGGGAAAGGTAGTCAGCGCCAAATGAACGTTGCCGTTGCAGCAGAATCAACTCCACTGGAAGACCTTGAATCAGGGAAAAAAGGGAAACATTGCAGATATTTTAAAATGAAAGTCCTTGATGGGCACACTTCAGATAAAGTCAATGAGTTTGTTGAGCAAAATATTGCTGAGGAAAGTATCGTTTTTAGCGATAAAAGTGTAAGCTACATTAATATTGCTGACTTTGTTGAAGTTCACATTACAGAGAAATCAACAAATGAGACAACCAAAACAACTTTACAATGGGTACACATAGCAATAAGCAATGCGAAACGTACTCTTTTGGGAATATATCATAAAATTAAAGGCAAATATTTACAGCTTTACCTTGACGAATTCTGTTATAAGCTGAATCGAAGATATTTTGGCGATAGGCTTTTCGACAGGCTAACCATTGCAGTGGCTTCGAATTACTGGCATGATAACGGATAAGCAATTAATATTATAATAAATTCAATAATAAATACCTTTTTTGAATTTCTTTTTTCCGCTTATTTGAAGATGTATAAAAATATTATTTTTTGTAGTTGTTATAATTTTGGGATTTTAAATATTTAAAAATTAATTATTTAATTTTTTTTTTGAGTTTGGGATGAGTTAATAATGAGGTCGATTTATGTGTTCATTCGGTAAGGAGAATCAGAAGTGTATATAAAAAATGTTAATTGGTTTTTTACTGCTATAATTTTACGTTCGAACTAATTCAAATTTAAAATTATGCGAAAACCATTTTTAATCTTTATTCTCCTTTTATCATTTTCTACAATTTTTGCCCAGGAAACTCTTTCAGTTTCGGGGAAAGTTGTTGACGATGCAGGAGTAGCATTACCAGGTGTGTCGGTATTGTTAAAAGGCACAACCAATGGTACAGTTACCGACATTGACGGAATGTATTCAATTAAAGTTCCCAATCAATCTACGATTGTATTTAGCTACATAGGATTTATTACTCAGGAAATCGATGTTAAAGGCCAAAATGTAATCGATGTAAATCTGAAGGAAGATGTTGTTGGTCTTGAAGAAGTTGTTGTTGTCGGTTACGGAAAGTTGCCGGTGAAAGACTTAACCTCGTCAATAACAACTGTAAAATCCGACGACTTGGTTAAAACTCCTTCGGGACAGGCAATGCAAGCTTTGCAGGGAAAAGTTGCGGGTTTACAAGTAGTAAGCAAAGGGGCGCCGGGCGATGCCCCAACCATTCGCGTGCGTGGTATTGGTTCGTATCCCGGAAGCAACAACGAAGCTCCGCTTTATGTTGTCGATGGAATGTTTTTCGACAATATTGATTTTTTAAACAGCGCTGATATTACTTCCATTTCGGTTTTAAAAGATGCCTCTGCAGCAGCAATTTATGGGGTAAGGGCAGCAAATGGTGTTGTTATTATTGAAACAAAATCGGGGGCATACAATCAAAAATCAGAAATTGTTTATGATGGTTATTACGGAACCCAGATTGCCCAGAATGTTTTAAAAATGGCAAATGCTGAACAGTTTACAACTATGGCGCTCGAATCGGGTTCTGCTGCCGATGCCCAGTACATTTTAAATGCTATGCAACGGTATGGAAGAAGCAGGATAAACCCGAATGTACCCGACGTAAACACCGATTGGTACAAGGAAATCTTGCGTCCGGCTGAAATTATGAACCACAGCATTTGTGTATCGGGAGGCAGCAAAAATGCTACTTACTCTGTTGGTACCAGTTATTTTGCTCAGGAAGGTATTTTAAACATGAAAAATGAATACGAAAGATTCAACCTTCGTTCTAAAATCGATTTTAAAGCCAACGACTGGTTAACGATTGGCGGTAATATGATTTTCAGTAATGCATTAAAATACGAACAGGAAGGTAGCGCCTGGCATACCGCTTACTATGCTTTGCCAATTATGCCGGTTTATGATGAGTTGAATACGGAAGCATGGCCAAAAAATTACGCCAGCGCCGAACTTCTGGGGTACAGGGGAGGAAAAAACCCGCTGCCTGCAATGGATTTGAACAACAACAGGTTAAAAACCAGAAAATTGCTTGCTAATTTTTATATGGAATTTGAATTGTTGCCCAAAACATTGAATTTTAAAACTACATACAATCATGCATTTACTGCTATTAATCAGAGAGTTGTTAACTTACCATATTATGTAAGCAACAGTTCGCAACGTGCCGATTCGTATGTTACAAAAACAATGTCGACATATTCCAACCAAATTTGGGACAATATTCTTACCTACACTGACGATTTTGACGATCACCACATTGTTGCCATGGCCGGTACTTCGTTCCGCGATGAAGCCTACGAAGGATTAACTGCCCAGGGGGTTAATTTCCCAACAGAAAACGAACAGTCGTGGTACATCGACCAGTCGGAAACCAAACCAGAGGAAAGTGTTGGTGATGGTGGAAGCCGCCAGTACGGAATTTCATACTTTGGAAGGATTTCCTATAGTTTTAAAGATCGTTACATGCTGTATGGAACCATGAGGGCTGATGGTAGTTCAAAATATCAGCAAAAATGGGGATATTTCCCAACAGTGGGCGCCGGCTGGGTGGTTTCGGATGAAAACTTTATGAAGGACAACAATATAATTAACTTCCTGAAAGTGAGAGCCAGTTGGGGACAACTTGGTAACGACAAAATTCAGGCAAGCGACGGGGCGTCAACAACCTCAATCATTACTACTGCAATTGACGATGTTCTGGTTGCAGGAAACGTAACTTCAAGTACTTTTTCTTCCTTAAAATGGGAAGTTACCGAAGAAACCAACTTTGGTTTTACTTCGCATCTTTTCGACAGCCGTTTGAGTGTTGAAGCCGATTATTTTATCCGCGACACTAAAAATGCCGCCATTTATGTAAACATTCCATCGGTTGGGGGGACTGTGCTAAAAAATGTAGGTGTTATCCGAAATTCAGGATTTGAACTCGCAATGAACTGGAGCAACTTCATTTCAAAAGATTTTAGCTACAATATTGGCTTTAATATTTCAACATTAAAAAACGAAGTCCGCGATTTGTACGGACAACCTTATATCGACGGCGGCTCTGCTGAATTCCGCCAGAGATCGATAGTGGGTGAACCGCTGCTTGCTTTCTTTGGTCGCGAAGTTATTGGCGTTTATCAAAACGAAGCACAAATTGCTGCCGATCCTGTTGCGGTTGCCAATGGTTTGGTCCCCGGTGATTTTATCTATAAAGATCAGAACAACGACGGTGTTATTGACGATGACGACCGCGTAGTTCTGGGCTCTTATTTCCCAACATTTATGTATGGGGGAAATTTGGGGATTACATACAAAAATTTCGACTTCTCAACCAATATTGTAGGACAAACCGGAAATAAAATTTTGAACCGCAAACGTGGTGAAATAATCTGGACAAACGATGGAAATATGGATGCAGACCTTGCTATAAACCGTTGGCATGGCGAAGGTACTTCAAACAAATATCCCTCTTCTGCCGGATTAAGAAAAGGATGGAACCAAAAAATGAGTGATTATTTTGTTGAAGACGGTTCTTTTTTCCGTGTTCAAAACATTCAGTTAGCCTACAACATAAAAGGAAAACAACTTTGGGGCGCAGCAATTCCTGAAACCCGTATTTCGTTAACTGCCGACCGTCCTTTGACTTTCTTTAAATACAATGGTTTCAATCCCGAAGTTGCTGATGGAATTGACAGACAAACTTATCCAATACCTGCTGTTTATACTGTTGGATTGAACGTTAAATTTTAAATCGTAAAAAAGAAGAATTATGAAACCAATAAAATATTTCGTAAAAATTACAGCAGTGCTCGCAGTTTTTCTGTTTTTTACTGCCTGCAACGATTTACTTGATGAACCGGCGGAAGACCGTTCTTTTACCGGAGAGATTGATTATACGATTACCGAAAACATGAAATTGCCACTCATTGGGGCATATGCAAAATTTAACGATATGCAATGGGAAAACTTTCCTGCAATTGCCGTTCGCGGCGACGATGTTAACGCAGGCGGGTTGGGCGATCAACAGGATTTTGCCGAAGAGGATAAATTTAATTACAACAAGGATTACTGGATGTTCAATTCAGTTTGGCAGAACTTTTATGCTGATGTTTTTAGCATGTTTTCTGCAATTGAACAAATTCAATTGTACAGCGATAATGCCACTGTTTCAAATTCGGCAGAACAATACATTGCTGAAGTTAAAGTTTTGAAAGACTGGGAACTTTTTACACTTTCGCGGGTTTGGGGGGCAATTCTGGTTCCCGAAAGTTCTGATCCTTCTACTTTACTTGTAACCGAATTAACATCGAAAGAAGATGTTATGCAAATGATTTCGGATGAAATGGATGAAGTTGTTTCAGCGCTTCCCAATATGCACCCGAACGAACGTTCCGATATTCGCGGGGGAGTTACAAAATATACTGCGCTGGCTTTGAAAGCTTTGGCTAACCTTGAATTAAAGAATTACCAGAATGTTGCCGATGCTACTTCACAAATTATTAATTCAGGCGAATTTGAACTCGAACCGGATTACTACAATCTTTTTAAATTGGATGGCAAATTGAATACTGAAAATATTTTGGAAATGCAGTATTCTGATTTTGGTCAGGGCTCGGGAGATCAGAAAAGTTATTTGTTCGCATTTTTTGGGCCTCAAAGCTGGACACCAAAAGTTGCCGGGGCCGGCGGCGGATGGGGTTTTTATGAACCCAGTCTGAAATATGTCAAATTTATGCTGAACAGGGGCGAAACAGTACGTCTCGAAACCAGTGTTATTTTCACCAACCGTGGAATTGCCGAGATTAAGAGCGATCCAGCTTTTGCAACCCTACCGGCCTGGATTTCGAACACAACCCGTTCTGGTGATGTTTTTAACGATTATCCGCGCGCCTTGTTTGCCAGTGGGAAACATTACCTTCCTTCTGAGTTACTGACTTCAGGAAGAACGGATTACGGCAACAACAAAAACATGACAGTTATTCGTTATGCAGAAATATTACTTATGCATGCCGAGGCTATAAAACAGGGTGCATCCAGTTCTTCGATTTCTGCCGATGATGCCGTTAACCTGGTTCGTGCAAGAGCAGGGCTGGCATCAGTTTCAGGAGTTACTCTTGACCAGGTTATGGATGAAAAATATGCTGAACTTGCCATGGAGTGGGGAACTCGGTATTTCGACATGGTTCGTCTTGGCGAATACAACGAATTAAGTTATGATGGCAGAACATTTACTGAGGATAAAATCTTTCTGCCATATCCGCAAAATCAGGTCGATTTATTGCCTGTTTTAGGGAAAAATTAATTTCAACCAACTTAAAATTACAGACGAATGAAAATTTTAAAAAATATATTTGCAGGGTTGTTTATACTGCTTTTTGCTGCAGCCTGTAACGAAGGTATCGATCCCATCTCAAGAGTAGACCCGGGCGCCGATGCTTCAGCTCCGGTAATTAAAATAAATTCACCTGCCGAAGGTTATCAGATTAAAGTTTCCGATGTAGTTGCACCGGTTACCATTAATCTTGAAGTTACCGATGATATTGAACTTGGCTCTGTTTCACTAAAAATTGATGATACTGAAGTTAAAAGCTACTCCGATTTTAAAGATTATCGCCGGCTTATTGCAGAGTTTGTTTATGAAAGTATTTCAAACGGATCGCACGTTTTAACTGTAACAGCTAAAGATCTCGAAGGGAAAACGACAACTTCTACTGTTAATTTCGAAAAAGTATCTCCTTACAATAAAAAATATGCAAGCGAAACATTCTATATGCCGTTTGATGGGGATTATATGGAACTTATATCGTTTGATTATGCGACAAAAGTTGGAAGTCCGACGTTTGCCGGCACAGGCATTTTGGGTGATAATTCATATAAAGGAACAGCCGATTCTTACCTTACTTTCCCAACCGAAAACCTCACCGGTAATGAATTTAGTGCAACTTTCTGGTATTATGTTGATGCAAATCCAACCCGTGCAGGTATTTTAAGCACCGGGGCATCTGCCGACAGCCGCCAGCAGGGATTCCGGTTGTTCCGCGAAGGTGATGCTTCCAGTCAGAGAATTAAACTGAATGTTGGTACAGGAGCAGGCGAAAGCTGGAACGATGGCGGACTAATTGACGCAACAGCAGGGAAATGGGTACACATTGCAATAACCATTTCTGAAACTGAAAATACAATTTATTTCGACGGTGTTCCGGTAAGAACTTCAACCATGTCGTCTTCAATCGACTGGTCGGGTTGCGAATCAATTGCAATAGGTGCCGGTGGTCCAACTTATAGTTATTGGAACCATCTTTCCGATTACAGTTATATCGATGAACTCCGGTTTTACAATTCTGCATTGTCTGCCTCCGAAATTCAGTCGATTATTTTTAACGACATGCCGTACGAACCAAAATACAACGGCGAAGTATTTTATATGCCGTTCGACGGTACAAACATGGATTTGGTAACAGCGACTGAGGCCGATATTGTTGGTACCCCCGGTTTTGGAACAGGTATTTCCGGGCAAGCGTATGCCGGTGCAACCGATTCGTACCTTACTTTCCCGACTACCACTTTACAAAGCAGTGAATTTAGCGCTGTTTTTTGGATGAAAGTAAATGCATCGCCCGACCGTGCCGGAATTTTAAGCTCCGGTTCTGAAGCCGAAAACCGCCAGCACGGCTTGCGTTTGTTCCGCGAAGGTAGCGCAACCGAACAACGAATTAAATTGAATGTAGGTACTGGTACTGGCGAAAGCTGGAACGACGGAGGTATTATCGATGCAACTACCGGAGATTGGGTACATGTTGCAATTACAATTTCTGAAACTGAAAATATTATCTATTTTAACGGCGAACAGATTAGAACTTCAGCAATGTCGGCACCAATCGACTGGGCTGGTTGCGGAACATTGACCATCGGCGCCGGAGGTGAAACGTTCAGTTATTGGAATCACTTGTCAGACAGTAGCTTGTTCGACGAATTGAGGGTGTTTGATAAAGCGCTTTCACAATCCGAAATTCAGGCAATTTATAATGCTGAAAAATAATTTATATTGATATTATAGTTAGTTTAGTTAGGTTTTTCAACTGTAAAAAAAGGACTGCAGGAAATTCCGGCAGTCTTTTTTTACTTGTTGCAAATTACCTGGCAATTCAAAAAATGAATAAATTCACCAACATATTAATTGGCCAGCTTTTGCTTGCGCTTCTTTTTGTGGGAGTTTCGTGTCAAAAGGAAGAAACGACAAAGGAACCCGAAGTTTTTGAATTGTATTCGGTAAACGTTGGAACAAAAATTTTATCGCTTTCCGGAGAAAATACGGGTTTGCCGTTTGATCAGAAAATAATGATCCGGTTTACTTCGCCAGTTGATACAACCACCGTAAAATCGGGAATCGTTTTAACCAGTGAAAATTCAGATGAAATTCAGGTCGGTTTTTCTTATCTCGATAATTTTGAAACGGTAGTACTGCAACCGCAGCAAAACCTGGAAGAAAATACAACATATTTACTTTCAATTCTGTCGGTGTTAAAAGGAAGTGAGAACCAAAGTTTTTCAGAAAAAAACATAAGTTTCAAAACAATATTGCTCCCACTTTTACTTCAAAAAATTACTATCGACGGGAATGAAATAGTTCCTGCATTGCGTGTTCGGGAAATTAATTGGCAGCCGGAAATACGACTTGTGTTTTCCCACGAAATCTCAATTCAGCAAATAAAAAGTAATATTTCTTTGGAAACCGGTGGGATTTCTGCTGAAACCATTGTTGCTGTCGCTGAAAATCAGAATGAATATATCATAAAACCAGTTGAGAAACTTCAGGGACTTATAAAAAACAGTTTTCTGATATCTTCGGAATTACAAACTGAAAAAGGAAATAAGTTTGATGGATATGAAATTGAATTTTTCACCGAAGCAGATACAATGCCAAAGTTTCCTGTAATTTCTGATGATGATCTTTTAACGCTGGTTCAAAAACAAACCTTTAAATATTTCTGGGATTTTGGCCACCCGGTGAGCGGATTGGCACGCGAAAGAAATACATCGGGCGAAACAGTAACTTCGGGTGGTTCAGGGTTTGGATTAATGGCAATAATTGTGGGGATGGAACGTGGTTTTATCACCAGGCAGGAAGGAATTGAGCGTTTGCAAACCATGGTTTCTTTTCTTGCCAATTCCGATCGTTTTCATGGCGCCTGGCCGCACTGGCTCAACGGTTCCAGCGGAAAAGTTGTTCCTTTCAGTACAAAAGATAACGGTGGCGATTTGGTGGAAACTTCCTACCTCGCAGCCGGGTTACTCGCGGTTCGCCAGTACTTAAATCCTGAAAACCAGGATGAAAACAATTTAATTGTTGCCATTAATAATTTGTGGAACGCGATTGAATGGAACTGGTACACAAAAAATGGCGAAAATGTGTTGTACTGGCATTGGTCGCCCAGTTATAACTGGGAAATGAACATGAAAATACAAGGGTACAACGAAGCGTTGATTACGTATATTTTGGCAGCTTCTTCCGAAACACACGGTATTTCAGCCGATGTTTACCATCAGGGCTGGGCCAAAAACGGGGCAATTGTAAATGGAAATGATTTCTACGGAATTAATTTGCCTTTGGGTTACGATTATGGCGGTCCTCTGTTTTTTGCGCATTATTCATTTTTGGGAATCAATCCGCACAATTTGACGGATCGGTATGCCAATTACTGGGTTCAGAATAAAAATCACTCGTTGATTAACCGGTTACATTGTATTGAAAATCCAAACAATTATGCCGGTTACAGTGCTGATTGCTGGGGACTTACTGCCAGCGATAACCAGGATGGTTATTCGGCGCATTCCCCAACAAACGATTTGGGTGTAATTACTCCAACCGCAGCTATTTCATCCATTCCATTCACTCCGGAAGAATCGATGCAGGCCATTCGTTTTTTCTATTATACCCTGGGGGACCGGCTTTGGGGAAATTATGGATTTTACGATGCTTTTAACATTACCGAGGGCTGGACTGCAAATTCGTATCTTGCTATCGATCAGGGACCGGAAATTGTAATGATTGAAAACTATCGTAGCGGGTTAATCTGGAATTTATTAATGTCGTGTCCTGAAGTTCAGGCCGGTTTAACAAAATTAGGTTTTACTTATTAGTTATGCATAAAAAAATAATTTTCATATTCTGGGGAGCGATGTTTTTCGCCACCTTCTGTTTTACTGCCTGCAACAGGCCGCAAAATAAAATTGGAAATAACACAATTCAAAAGGATTCCCTGGTTGAAGATTCCTTGTTGAATTTGGTTCAATACCAATCTTTTCAGTATTTCTGGGATGGAGCAGAACCTGTTTCAGGAATGGCACGCGAACGCATTCACATGGACAATGTTTATCCCGAAAACGACCAGGATGTTGTAACACTTGGAGGTTCGGGTTTCGGCGTAATGGCCATTCTTGTGGGTGTTGAAAGGGGATTTATAACCCGCGAACAGGCGTTTGAACGTTATCAGAAAATTGTGGGATATCTTACAAAAGCCGATCGTTTTCACGGTGCATGGCCACACTGGCTTGACGGACCGACTGGTAATGTGTACCCTTTCAGCACAAAAGACGATGGCGGCGATTTGGTGGAAACGGCATTTATGATTCAGGGACTTTTAACCGTTGCCGAATATTTCAAAAATGGAAATGAAAACGAAAAACAGCTGGTTGCCAATATTCAGAAGCTTTGGGAAGAAGTGGAATGGAACTGGTACACCAAAGGTGAAAATGTTCTGTACTGGCATTGGTCGCCCAATTTTGGCTGGGAAATGAATTTTCCGGTGGGAGGCTACAACGAATGTCTGATTATGTATATTTTGGCAGCTTCTTCTCCAACACATTCCATCGAAAAAGATGTTTACGACAAAGGTTGGGCTCGCAACGGTAAAATTGCTGAAGGCACTGTTTATTACGGTTTGCCTACTGTACTCGATTTCTATGAACACAGCGACGATCCAACTGGCCCGTTGTTTTGGGCACATTATTCCTATCTTGGATTATGTCCGAAAGGTTTGACCGACAAATATGCCGACTACTGGACCTTGAATCAAAATCAGGCGTTGATCGATTACAAATATTGTGTCGATAATCCCAAAGGTTTTAAAGGTTACGGCGAGAATCAGTGGGGTTTAACATCGAGTTATTCCATAAATGGTTACGCCGGGCATCACCCTGGAGGTGAAGATTTGGGCGTAATTTCACCAACTGCGGCGCTTTCTTCTTTTCCTTACACTCCCGATGAATCGATGCGTTTTTTGAAATATTTGTACCTTGAAGCCGATTCACTGATTGGAAAATATGGACCTTACGATGCGTACAGTGAGCAAAACAACTGGTTTCTACCCCGTTACCTTGCCATCGATCAGGGACCAATTCCTGTAATGATTGAAAATTACAGAAGCGGAATGTTATGGGATTTATTCATGAAAAATGACGATGTTCAGCAAGGATTAAAAAAGCTGGATTTTGAAAGTCCTTTTTTTAATATGAAATAATTTCAAACCTGAATTATGAAACTAAATCGAACGAAACCGGCAATAATTATATTCTTCCTGTTTTTTCAGTTTTTATCAAATATTGCGTTTGCTCAGGAATATGTTCCGCCAACGTATTGTAATCCGTTAAATATCGATTATACATACATGGTTTACAATTCCGACAAAGACTGGTCGTACCGTTCGGGTGCCGACCCGGCAGTTGTTGTGTTTCGCGGAGAATATTACATGTTTGTTACCCGCTCGTTTGGTTACTGGCATTCTTCCGATTTGCTGACCTGGGATTTTATCAATCCTGAAAAATGGTATTTTCAGGGTTCAAATGCCCCGGCAGCTTTTAACTACAAAGATTCTGTTCTTTATGTAGCCGGAGATCCTTCGGGTTCCATGAGCATTTTATACACCGCCAATCCTAAAAAGGGAGATTGGAAAGCCGAACCTTCCATTATCAATGATTTGCAGGATCCAGCACTTTTTATCGACGACGACGGACAAACCTACATGTTTTGGGGCTCCTCAAACACATTTCCTTTGCGCATGAGAAAACTGGATAAAAACAAACGTTTTGTCGATACCGACGAAAGATTTGAACTTTTTAACCTGAACGAAGAAGAACATGGCTGGGAACGTTTTGGCGAAAATAATTTTCATCCCACGTTAACGGAAGGTTACATGGAAGGGCCGTGGATGACCAAATACAACGGGAAATACTATTTGCAATATGCCGCGCCGGGTACTGAATTTAATGTTTATGCCGATGGCGTTTACTTTGCTGATAACCCGCTCGGACCTTACAAATACATGCCGAACAACCCGATGAGTTTTAAACCCGGCGGTTTTATGAACGGAGCTGGCCACGGTTCTACTGTACAAGCAACCGATGGACAGTTTTGGCATTTTGCCAGCATGGCGCTTTCGTCGAACGTAAAATGGGAGAGGAGGTTGTGCATGTTTGCGACGTACTTCGACAAAGACGGATTGATGTACAGCAACACCGATTATGGCGATTATCCGCGTTTTGCCCCAACGGTTCACGCGAAAAAAGGGGAACCCACCGGCTGGATGCTGCTTTCGTATAAAAAGCCGGTAACTGTTTCGTCTTCACTCTTACAGCAACAAAGTGTAAGCACCGGCGATAATCCGGTGATTGAAGAAATTCCATCAGAAAAAAATGAAAATGGGGAAATAATTTCGAAAGTTCTGAACGATGAAAATGCAAAAACTTTCTGGGTGGCAGAAACCAACGATTCAAAACAATGGGTGAAGATTGACCTCGAAAAAACATGTAAAATTTTTGCACTTCAAATCAATTATCACGATTACAAATCGGGAATTTACAACCGGAGAAACGATTTGTTTCATCGGTACACAATTGAAGTTTCTTTGGATGGAAAAAACTGGGAAAAAGTAGTGGACAAAAGCCGGAATTTTAAAGATGTCCCCAACGATTACGTTCAACTTGAAACTCCTGTAAAAGCCAGGTTTGTACGTTACAACCACATTCATGCGCCTACCCCTTATTTTGCTCTTTCCGATTTGAGGATTTTTGGTTTGGGTGAAGGTAAAGTTCCTGAAAAAGTGGAGAATTTTAAAATCGACAGGCTCGATGACAAACGCGATGCACAGCTTTCGTGGGAAAAAGTGGCGGGTGCAACCGGTTACAACATCCGGTGGGGAATTGCCCCGGAAAAACTTTACAACTCGTGGCTTTTGTACGAAGACACAGAATTACTGATGCGTTGTCTGGATAAAAACACCACGTATTATCTTTCAATTGAAGCGTTTAATGAAAACGGAATTTCAGAAAGAAGCAAAATTCAGCAAATAAAATAATTCACGCTAATACAGGTAATGAGGCCAAAAATAGTTGGTGGAATTGATAAAAATTATTCGTAAAATACGAGTGTAAACCTGAAGAGGAAGCAGGCTCTGCTGAGGAGCAACCTGCCAGCAATAAGGTTTACCAAATGGAATAAGAGCCTTTCATCCGATGAGATGGAAGGCTTTTCTTATTCTGTTTGTTTATGGCTTTGAAAACCTGGGATTCGAAGAATTCCTAAAATACAGGTACCACTTAATAAAATTCTTTTTGTGCTGTTTTGATAAGCCCCGGTGTATTCTGAGGTTGGATTTTAAATGTCCAAAAAATGATTCCAATCCATTTGTACTTTTGGGTATTCTTGGGTTCTCCAAATAGTGAAACATATTAGGAAGCGCTTTACGGATCACGGTAAACGAGCGGCGAACCATCTTGTGCTTGTACCAATACCTGCCTGTTTCCGGGTTGTAGCTTTTCTCATTTACAAAATCATGGTATTCCTGGTACCAGTCAACCAGCTGTCTCAACCAGATTTGTTTCTGGGACTCACTTTTGATCAGGTGCAACTTAGAAACGATACTTCTCAAATCAATACCTGCATTGCTTTTGGGATTGGCTGACAACCAAATCCTGCACATCCTTTGAATATGAATGATACAGCGTTGCAGCTTGACATCTTTGCAAACCTTGCTGATTGCTTTTAAGATAGCCCTGTGGCCGTCACAGGTAATACTTTCAATCTGAACGTTTAATGCCAGAAGATTCTCCAAATCTTCTTTGATCTCATCGTACCATTCGCCATCACTCAACCTGTAAAGCTGAGTAAATTTGATGGTATTATCACGATAAACAATCAGACACAAATCTTGAGTAAAGTAGGTTCCATCAATCAACAGATTTACTTTCTCTGATGGATAAACACTTAGTATCGGTGGAGAAGATAAATATCCATCAAAGTAACGCTTCAATGTCCGAACGGAATAACCACTTTCCCCGGATATAACTTCCAAAGTTTGCTTTTGGAGAACCCAGTTACGAAACCAAACAAAACGATTAGATGCAGATACACTTTTATTAATCCGCGTAAAATAGATACCACAGTTTTTGCAAAAGAAACGCTGCTTTCCCGTTTGGAATCCCCAGCGAATAACATCAAAGCTATTACATGCCCAACAAGACGTTTTTTGGCATCTTTTTGAATACAAAAGAAGTTAATTGAAACACGTTTCAATTAACTTCTTTATAAATACTGCAAACATTGGACTTACAGAAGTTTTTACCAACTATTTTTGTCCATTATATCCTAATACAACATCCTTGCTTTTATCGTATTTGGTATTTTTTTCAGCTCCTTTAAAATGGTGTCGCTGATTTCACTTTCGGTATCAATAATTACGTAACCAATATCGGCGTCGGTTTGCAAATACTGCGAGGCGATGTTTATTCCGCGGCTGGTAAAAATGTCGTTAATGTCTTTCAGCATTCCCGGAACATTTTTATGAATGTGAAGGAACCGTTGTTTGTCGCGGTTGGAAAGTAACGAAACCTGCGGAAAATTCACTGCTCCGATGGTTGAGCCGTTGTCGCTGTAACGGATCAGTTTTTCGGTTACTTCCATGCCAATGTTTTCCTGGGCTTCGGAAGTGCTTCCACCGATGTGCGGCGTTAAAATTACATTGTCGAATTCCTGTAATTCTGAAACAAATTTTTCGTTGTTTGAAGCCGGTTCTTTTGGAAAAACGTCAGCTGCTGCTCCCGAAATATGGTCCGATTTTAAGGCTTCTGCCAGTGCCGGATAATCTACAACCGTTCCGCGCGAGGCATTAATCAGCAATGCACCTTTTTTCATTTTTGAAAGTTGTTCTGCTGAAATCATTTTTCGCGTATTTTCGGTTTGCGGAACATGCAGGGTAACCACATCGGAAAGTTGCAAAAGTTCATCGAGACTGTGACAGGCTACGGCTTTTCCAAGGCTCAGCTTTTTCTCAATGTCATAATAAAATATGTTCATTCCAAGCGATTCAGCCAAAATGGAAACCTGCGAACCAATGTGGCCGTAACCGACAATTCCAAGGTTTTTATCGCGTACTTCAAAAGAATTGCCGGCCGATTTTTGCCATTCGCCACGGTGTGCAGCTGCATTTTTTGCCGGAATTTCTCGCATCAGCATAATAATTTCAGCAACCACCAGTTCGGCCACCGAGCGAGTATTTGAAAATGGTGCATTAAAAACCGGGATTCCCATTTGTTTGGCCGCCTGCAAATCAACCTGATTGGTTCCGATGCTAAAACAGCCGATGGCAAAAAGTTTCTTCGCTTTTTTCAGAATTTTCTCCGAAAGCTGTGTTCTCGAACGAATGCCAATAATATGCGTGTCTTTAACTTTTTGGATCAACTCTTCTTCGTCGAGCGCAGTTTTCAGAAATTCAATGTTGGTGTAACCTGCGGCTTTTAAACTTTCAACCGACGACTGGTGAAGGTTTTCAAGCAAAAGAATTTTAATGTATTTTTTGTCGAGCGAGAACTTTTTGTCCATGGTGTGATTTTTTTCCAAAAATACAATGGTAAAAATAGTTTTCAAGAAAATGGGGGATTTAATTTAATACGGTCTTAATTTTATTCAGTATTTGGTGTTGGCTTCAAATGTTTGTACTGGGAAAATGCAAAAAAGCAATATTTTGAAAAGAAAAAGAGGCCTTCCCAAAATTTAGGAAAGCCCACTGTTGTTTAACTTTAAACTAGACTATAATACTTTTATTTTAATAGCGCGGAAAACGGTCAGGCCACCGTGGTCTTGAAGACCAATATGTCCTTTTTCAGCTACGCCGTAATACGGCGTATCTTTCCATTTTCCATTCTGTTTTTGGGTTTTCCATTCGTCGCCCCATAGTTCGTATTCAACTACTTTTTTACCATTTAACCAATGTTCAACGTGAGGATTTTTAACAATAATCCGTGTAATATTCCATTCACCCACAGGAGCTACTTCGGCACCCACCGGGGCCTGCATTGAATAATTTGAGCCGGTGTACTGGTAGTCGGCAAGTTTTGTTGGCCAGCCTTTATCATCGAGTAATTGATATTCCGGCCCCGATTCATAGATTTTTTCAGTAACACCTTTTTGTACATGGTAGAAAATTCCTGAATTGCTTTCGGGCGCGATCTTCCATTCCACGTAAAGCTCAAAATTTTCATATTCTTTTTTTGTAATAATGTCGCCACCGTGATCGGAGCCAACTCCTGAATTGTACAATTCGCCATCGATAATTTTCCAACCGGTAACTTCCCCTCCTTCAAATTTTTCCCATTTGTCCATGCTTTCTCCATCAAAAAGGGACTCCCAGTTATTATCATCATTTTGTTGTGCCGACGAAACACTTTCTGGTTTTTTTTCGGCTGTTTTATTGCTTAACGATGAACAGGAGACAGCAACAATAGTAAAAATAAGAAAGGAAAGGCTTACAAAATTTTTCATCATAATTGAATTCATTAATTTTCAAAAGGAACGGCACAATAAAATGTTAGCTGTGCCGCCCTTGGTGTTTATTACAATTTAGTTGAGTGTTGGGTCAAACGTCCCGCCCCAATCAACATTTTGTTCAATTTTACTATTTAAGTCAATTGTTTCCTGTTGAATTGGGAAGAAGTAATATTTTTCGGGTAGAGATGATACTTTCACTCCTGTAAATGGAATTTGCCAGGTAACATATTTAAAGTTCTCTTCCGTAAGTTCATTGCTTTCTGCCCGTTCTTTTGCGGTTGCAATTGGCATTTCCGAACCATCAGAGTTAATAGCAATTGCTTCCACTCCATGTTTGGTTTTTCCATCGAGGCGATCGAGCATTCTTAAGCGACGTAAATCCCAGAAATATTTTCCTTCAAAACAGAATTCAATGTTTCGTTCAGCAAGAATCGCTTCTCTAACTTCTTCGCGGGTAGTGGCAGTAATGCCATATTTGCCATCATCTCCCGGCTCAATTCCTGCCCGTTCACGTATTTCTTTTAAAATGGAGAGGGCAATATCGGTTTTGCCTGCTTCATTGGCTGTTTCTGCATAATTCATCATTACCTCGGCAAAGCGCATCACAATATAATCGATATCATATTGTTCTACTTCTGACTGTAGCAATGATAAATCGCTGGCTTTTCGAATAAAGAACCCACTATAACGATCGAGATTTGTTGAGTTGATATTAGCGGCAGGATTTGTTCCAAAATCGTCCAACACGTCGGCAATTCCAAGTGAAGTATACTGGCGATTTCCTTTTTTGTTTGAAACTTCGTAGCTGGATGCATTCCATACCACAGACTTATCAAAGCGCGGATCCCGGTTTTCCCAATAACTTTGCAAAAATTCATCGTCGGTTTTGTAATACAGACCTGTAGGATCATTGTATAGCTTTCCATCTTTCATAGGAAATTCCTTAACAAATTCCCAGGTAGGACAAGCCCAGGCATTTCCACGACTTTCAGACCCCGGACGAACTCCGTAATCCCAGTATGCAGTTTTGTTGGGATAAGTATTTATCACGGAAAACACCACTTCAGGGCCACGTTCTGCTAAAAAGATATCTTCATAATTTTCGGTTAGGGCATAGCCCAGGCCTTTTAATTTAGTATAAGCTGTTTCGTTTGCGGTATAAGCCTCATTCCAATAGCTGTTGCCCCACTGGTTATTGGGATTGAACTGCGGCGAGGCCTTGTAAAGAAGAACCTTAGCTTTAAAGGCAGTTGCAAAGCAACCATCAATTTTCCCGAAATCGCTGGAAGAACCCGAAATCTGTTCTGGAAGAAGACTAATTGCAGCATCCAAATCAGCAATAATGTAATCGAAACATTCCTTTGTTGAATTTCTTTTTACATATAAATCGTCGGTTTCCTTATTCTGTGGAACTGTAATGTATGGAACGCCCCCATGATACTTGACCATATCAAAATAAACATAAGCACGCAGGAATTTGGCCTGCCCGATTACATTATCTTTTATTTCCTGAGAAAGGCCACCTTCGGTTACTTTAACAATAGCTTCATTAATCAAACGGATAGTACTATAATCCCAAAGTTTGTATTCGCTGTTTGACATGGTAACCCTGTCGCGATAAAAATGGATTCCTGACAATTGCTGTGTCTTTGTATCTAATTCAGGATCCCAATTCCCAAATACTCCGGCATAAATATTTGCCATGTATGCCTCTACCAACGATTCGTCGTCCCATACCAAATCGGCATTGTAATCATAAATATTTTCAACGTCGAGGGTATTACAACTGCTTATTATTAATAGTGCTAATGTGCTATATATTAAATATTTTATTTTTTTCATTTTTGTATCCGTTTTAGAATTTAATATCAAGACCGAAAGTAAATGATTTCATTAACGGGTAGGAGTCGTAAGTATCCTGTTCCGGATCATGAAATTCATTCATTGCAGAAAGTACAAACAGGTTGGTACCGTTAAAGAATACCTGAGCTGAACTAATTTTGAATCCAGAGATCCAGCTTTGCGGAATAGCATAACCAATGTTCAGGTTTTTTAAACGTAAGTAAGCTCCGTTTTCAATCCAGAACGATTGATTCCCTGTTCCTGATTCGTACCAGCTTTTACCAATTACACGTGGATATTTCGCATCCGGGGAGTCAGGAGTCCAAACATCATCTGCCCAAATTGGGTAGTAGGGTCTAACTGTTCCTCCATACTGACGGATACCCCCCATTCCTTCCTCGTAACCACCGAGGTTACTGATCATCCGGTCATACATTCCAACACCCTGAAAATGCGCATCTACTGTGATTCCTTTCCATGTAACACTTCCGCCAAAACCATAATTAATTCTGGGGGCTCCGTTGTCCGACAATACTTGCACATCGTTTCCGTCGATTTTCCCATCAGGTCCGGGAGAATATCCATCTCCCCTAACATCTTCAAAATACAAACCTCCGAGGTACGGATCGCGTCCATATTGGGTAAATCCCGATGCTAGTAGCTCGTCAAGTTGTTCCTGTGTTCGGATAATTCCTATTGTTTTTAAGCCGGTGAGCCTGTTTAACGGGTTTCCAATGGCCGAAAACTCTTCCAGGTTTCCACCGGGGGAATAAAGGGCTGATTGATCCAGCTTATCCCACTGGTCTTTTGAAAAACCAAGATTTCCGTAAATGGTATATTCTAATGCACCGTTTAGAGCTTTATCCCGCCACATTGCATTTACTTCAAACCCGCGCCACGATCTCGCTGCATAGTTTTCAGGGGCTAAATCCTGTCCGTATGTATCAGGAATAATAACAATACGTGACCCTAATATGTCTTCCTCTTTTTTGTAAAAAGCTTCAATAGAACCGGATAGTTTATTGTTTAGTACAGTAAAATCAATCCCGCCGTTATAGGTTGTTGAAGTAGCCCATGTTAAATATGGATTGGGAGTTGCTCCTGGTGCAATACCTAGATTCAGGTTATCGCCCCAAATGTATGAATTCCCCGATTGATAAACAGCCATATAAGAAAAGGGAGTAATTGCCTGGTTATTTACATCCAGATCGTTACCGGTAGTACCGTAAGAAGCCCTGATCTTTAAGTTATCGAGCCAGCCCGAAAAATCACTCATAAACGATTCTTCACTAATTCTCCAACCTGCTGAAACAGAAGGGAAGAAACCCCACCTTTTTCCATCGGGGAAAAGTGTATTTCCATCATACCGGAAAGAAACCTCACCAATATACTTCTGGTTATAAGTATAATTAAAACGTCCTATCCAGGATAATCGTCCGTTAGTAACTTCTCTTGCATCTCCCCATCTTCTTTCTGCATCGGTGGAGTAAACAAACATTTGATCGTAGTTAGTAAGTGGATCCTCGCCCTTTGCTTCAACAATCTCACCACCATTTGATGCCTGCTCCCACACAACCGTTGCCGCTATATCGTGCTTTCCGAATGAATTATTGTAGTTTAAAAACCAGTTAAGCTGTTCACTCCATAATGTTCTAACATTGTAACTAAGGAATTCCTGGTTTTGAGAGAACGTAAACGTGTTCATTTTATTAGGATCCGGTGCCGCAGGAATAAAACGGTTGTCATCAGGATTGGCAGCAGCCCATACATAGTTATGTTGATAGGTTAAATATTTTTTACGTGTATAATCGTTACTAATATAGTTACCCAATATCTTTGTACTCAGGCCCGGAATAAAGTCTCCCAAATCAATATCAAAAGAAAGAATAGCGTTTACTTCTCTTTTTCTGGTTTTGATGTATCGGTCGCCAATAACCTGGTCAATTACGTTCCATGCCTGCCAACTACCCATTGGAGTTTGCACCGGATAATCTGTTACCTCATTGGCCGGAGTCCCATCTTCATGCAAATAAAAGGGGTAAGTTTTAGGCCAGTTGAATGTACAACGATAAAGGTCGCCAATGGTTTGCTCGTCATCATCGGAAAAAGGCCAGTAAAACCGTTTCTGGTTTTGCAGGTTTGCCGAAACGTTTAGGTTCATTTTAATCTTGTCAGTTATTAACGCTGTTACATTTGAACGCAAATTAAACTTGTCGTTTTCAAGGTTTTTATACGAACCTTCTTCTCCAATATAGCTTCCCAGTGCATAATAAGTAACCTTGTCGTTTCCGCCCGATACACTCATCGAGTGTTTCTGGTTCCACGGAGTTTGCCAGATATAGTCATTTACGTTGTAGTTTTTATCTTTAAAATATTCAAACTCTTTATCACCATTAGGTTGATCCAGTCCCTGAAATTCGGCTACCCGGTTTTGGTATATTAACTCGTCGGTAGCTGATGTTTTATCCGACATCAACTCCATAGTTGGAGTCATAAAAGTATAAGAGCCCTGATAGTTGAACATCGGTTTTTGTTTTGTTCCGCCTTTGGTAACAACCAATACAACACCATTACCGGCCCGCGAACCATAAATGGAAGCTGTTGCCGCATCTTTCAGGAAGCTCAACTGGTCTATTTCATTCACCTCAAGTGCATCAAAAGCTTCCTTGTCGCGCACAATTCCATCAATAACATATAAAGGTTCTCCGAATCCACCACGTATCCTGATATCCGAAGAAGCGCCCATTAATCCTGAATTTCCGGTAATATTTACACCAGGCGCCCGTCCAGCCAAAGTATTCGAAACATTGGTTGTCGAAATGTTGCTAAGTTCGTCCATCTTTACGGCAGTAATCGCTCCGGTCATATTCACTTTTTTCTGCGTACCATAACCAATGGCTACCACTTCGTCTATTCCAATTGTTTCTTCTTCAAGAATAACATCTATCTGGTTTTGTCCGTTTATTGCTATTTCTTTCGATTTCATTCCTACAAACGAAAAAATCAATACTGCACCGTCCGGAATATTGGTGAGCGAATAAACCCCATCGTTGTTTGTTACTGTTCCCTGACTTGAGCCTTTTAAAAAAACAGTTACCCCTGGCAACGGGAATTTTTTAGGGTCGGTAACTGTTCCTGTAACAATTTTTGATTGTGGCTGATCACTTACTTCATGGAATGTAGTGAGTACAATCTGACGATCTTTTATCAAATAGTTTACATCGGTTTCAGAAAAAAGATCGCTTAGTATTTTATCGATGGTCATTTCTTTTACATCAATATCAACTTTACGCTCCACATTTACCATTTTATGGTTGAACAGGAAATAGAACTCGCTGTTATTTTCAATTTCATCCAGTACGTCAATCACCTTGGCATTGTTCATTTTCAGCGATAAGCGTGTTTGCTGGGAATAACCTGAAATAGCCATGGCCTGCGTAAAACAGAATAACATTAAAAAAATACTAAGTCGCATGATTTTCCACATTTTAGTTTTGGCGCCATTATGAATGGCGTCCCGAATCCATTTTTTTTTCATAAATTTGAAACTTTAAGTAGTTAAAAAATTACATTACTTCACTGCTTAATTTTGCAAAAGAGTGTTTGCGGCACTCTTTTGCTTTTTATTTAAAGGCTGCTTTCCTTTTTTTATCTAGTTTTAATATTACTTTCCTTTTTTTATAAATATTGTCGGATGTTGTTTCACGCGGCTGTTCTTCGTAAGTTATTGGAGCTGTGAGGGCCAGTAGCTTTAAAACTTCATCCAGGGGTTCGTCGATGAAAGTAGCACGAAGGACTAAATCCAAGACTTCTGGGTCTTCAATAATAATTTCCGCATTGTACCATCTGCCCAATCGCTCGGCAACCTGTTTCATGTTTTCCTGTCGGAAAATAAGTTTACCTTCTGTCCATCCTATGTATTGAACCGCTTCAACATTATTTTTTAATATGGTTTTATTTTTTGTGTCAAAAACCAAAGTTTGGTCAGGCGCCAATGTTGCATATATTTTTCCTTCCGGAGACAAAACCTGAACCTTTCCGCTGTTCAGGATTACTTCTTCTTTTTGGTCTTCCTGATATGCAATTACATTAAACTGGGTCCCCAATACTTTAATCTTTAAATTTGGCGTGTTAACAAGAAAAGGGTTTGCTTCGTTGTGGACAACATTAAAAAAAGCTTCACCGGAAAGAAAAACATTTCTTTCGCCTGAAAATGACGTGGGAAATTTTAGCGTGGAGCAGCTATTTAGAAATCCTGTTGAACCGTCGGGAAGTTCAAATTTGGTTCGAACACCCAGTGGACACTGGATTTCAGCAAAAGCTGGCACTATTTCTTTTTCGTTGTTTTTTAAATTGATTATGACCAGAAAAGCAAGAATTAAAGGGAAAATCAAAATGGCGGCTACCCGCTGGAATACCTGTATAAACCTGTATTTTCGGTCTACTTTTTCCTCTGAACGTATTTGAGTGTGTATTTTGTGAAGTACAAAATCAAAATTCCTTTCAGGAAGCGGCCCTGTAAAATAACTGTCCCAGTGTTCTTCCAAATGTTCTTTTAGTTTACTCCGGTAAGTTTCATCTTCAAAAACAGTTTTTACATTTCTGTAATCATTTTTTGAATAATTTCCTTTAAAATAACGGTGCAGTATTTCTGGATTGAAATCCATTTTCTTTTTGTCGTTTAATATTAATAGGGTAGTTATTTGAAAATCCCCTAGTCAAAATGAAAAAAAAATGAAAAAAATGTATCTTTTTGTGAAAAATAGATTTGATAAGATGGAAAATCTAGGACAATGAATTTTTCTTTTTGAGAATAGTTTTAACGGTTTGTTTTAGGTTTAAATGATTCTTATGTCTCTTGTTCGGAAGAAATCATACCCATTAATATTAATAAATACATGACGGTGTTGTTTTGTAAATGGCTGAAAATAATATTTTTATGTTGTGGCTAATGGTTTTCTGTTTACAACAATGAGTTACGGATTTGTTTTGTCAGAAGCTCAATAACAGATGTTCTTTGTAGAACATAAAAAAAAGCAGGGAAGAAATATTATCAATCCCAAGTTCCCTCTTTATGTTTATTAATGCTTCTCTTATATGATTTTCAACTGTTTTTGGTGAAATTCCCAACTGACTGGCAATTTCTTTAACCGAAAGTCCGTCTTTTTTCTGTTTAATTAAAACTTCTTTTTGACGTGGCGGAAGCTGGTTGATTAGATTTTCAACTTTGTCGAGCAACATTTGGTAATTTAGCCGCTCGTCCATGTCGTTGGTAAATTCTACAGATTCTTCAATAATATAGTGTTTGTATGCTTGTTTTTTATTGACTAACTCAAAATGTTCGATTATTTTATGGTATGCAATTTTTAAAAGGTAAGCTTTAAACGACAGTTCTGGATTTAAATTTTTTCTGCCCCGCCAAACATTTAAAAATACTTCTTGCACAACTTCTTCTGCTTCTTCTTTCATTTTAAGATAACCATTTACAAAGCCAAATAGTTGGTTCACATAAATAGTAAAAAGCTTGTCGAAAGAATTCGTGTCGCCTTCTTTTACCTTCTGAACCAGATAATTAGTTTTGTTTTTATCCTGAATTTCCAATTGTTATCTTGTCTTTTGAACGACATAAAATAACCAAATAATTTTTATTTTATCTATGATTTAAATTGAGGGAATAATATGATCATTATAAAATAACACTTAGAGTTTTTGTATTATTTATAAAAATAGTATTTGATATTTACGGCATCATCACGCCAATATTACATCAACACCGGCTTCTTTTAATTCATTTTGAAAGGAAATGTCAATTTCGTTATTGGTGGCAACGTGTTGAATATCTTTGGGGTAACAAATGTTGGTAAGCTCCGTTTTGCCAAATTTGCTGGAGTCGGAAACAATAAAAACATCTTTGGCTTTTTGAATAATGTGGCTGGAAATTTCGGCGCGGAAAAGGTCGCGGATGGTAAAACCGGCATCTTTTGAATAACCGTCAATTCCGATAAACGCTTTGTCGATGTTGATTTGGTCGATGCATGATTTTGTGATCTTTCCCACCAGTGTTTCACTTTCGTGCTGATAAATTCCGCCCAGAATGATAATGTTGGCCTGGTCGTTTTTGCGAAATTGCCGGGCAATGTAAACGTTGGTCGTAATTATGGTTACCTTTTTGATTTTCAATAATTCACGGGCAAGTAACACATTTACCGAACCCGATTCAATAAGAATGGTTTCACCCTCTTTTACAAAAGATGCTACTTTTTTGGCTATCCGTAGCTTTTTCTCGTAATTCACACCCAGCCGGTTGGTCAAATCGTCGGCATCTTTTAAAACTGCCCCGCCATGCACCCGTTTCAGCAAACCTTCCGCTTCCAGAAAATTCAAATCCTGGCGAATGGTAACCGACGAAACATTTAGTTTTTCAGTAAGTTCATTTACCGATGTCTGGTCGTTTTTCCCCAGTATTTTCAGAATTTTATTTTGTCGCTCGTTCAGCATTATTCGAGTGTTAAAGCCGCAGCGCCAATTATGCCGGCATCGTCGCCAATGGTGGAAATTACAATTTTTATCGGGTCGAAAATCATATCGCGGGCCAGTTCATAAAAAGTAGCCTTAATTTTATCGAGATAAAAATCGCCCCATTTCGTTAAACCTCCGCCCAAAACTACAATTGGTGGATTTAAGGTCTGAAAGATATTGTAAATTCCCAAACCTACGTAATACGCGCTGTCGGAAATAATTTCTTTTGAAACCGGGTCGTCCATATCGAGCCCCTTTTTCAGGGTTTGACCACTCAGTTTCGAAATATCAAAACCGGGTGGCAGGTTTAGCAGACTTTTTTTGCCTTCCCTGATTTTCTTTTCATACAAATACGGCAGCGCCATTCCACAAGCCATTGCCATTAAACAGCCCCTGTTTCCGCAGGTGCAGGTAAGTTCGGTGTGCGGTTCAACAATGGTGTGGCCAAATTCGCCGGCAGTTCCTGTAAAACCGCGGTACATCTTTTTGTTGATGATAATTCCCGCGCCAATTCCGGTGCTGATGGTCAGAAAAACCATATCGTCGTAACCTTTGCCGGCGCCAAATTTATACGCTCCAAAAGCCTGGGCATTGGCATCGTTATCAAGAATTACAGGAATTTCGAAGTATTTCTGCATTTCATCGCGCAGTGGATAGTTTTTAAATCCTTTCAGGTTTGAAGTGGTAATAATTACACCGTCGCGAAAACGGATGTGTCCGGCACAACCAATTCCAATTCCCTGTACATCGGTTTCCTGCAAATTATTTCGCTGAAAAAGTTCTTTGATTTGTTCGGCAACCAGTTTTACCAGTCCCTCTTCATTTTGCTCAACGTGTGCACAGGTGCTGGTTTTGTCCACAATTTTTCCATCGGTATTTACCAGGGCGATGGCACATTTTGTACCGCCAATATCGACCCCGCAAAGTAGTTTATCCATCGGTTTAATAGTTTAGTGAATGCTCGGTTCTTGCAATAATATCGTCTTGCGTGTCGGGTGACAAAGTAGTGAAAAATGCCGAATAACCGGCCACACGAACAATCAGGTCGCGGTATTTTTCGGGATTCTTTTTGGCAGCCAGCAGCGTTTCTTTCGAAACAATGTTGTACTGAACATGCCAGCCTTTTAAATTGGCAAAAAAGGTCCGGATTATTGAAATCAGTTTTTCCTTGTCTTCGTCTTTTTGAATGGTTGCCGGCGAAAGTTTCTGGTTCAGTAAAACGCCACCCATAATTTTTTCGGTAGGAAGTTTGGCCACCGATTTAAAAACTGCCGTTGGCCCCAAAACGTCGGTTCCCGATGAAGGCGAACTTCCTTCAGCTACCGGAGTGAAAGCTTTTCTTCCATCGGGTGTTGCCGGAACAACTGCCCCATTGGGAACATTGGCCGAAATGCTCGAAGTTCCTGCGTAATAACGGCAACCAATCGGGCCACGGTTGTACCGCGTTGTATGGTATTTTTCAATTTCGTCGATAAATTCCATATAGGCATCTTTCAGCAAAAGATCGACATAATCGTCATCGTTGCCATATTTTGGTGCAAAATTCAGCAAAAGTTGTCTTGTTTTTTCACCTTCAACACCTTCAAAATTGGTTTCAATGGCGTGTAATAATTGTTCTTTTGAAATTCTTTTTTCTTCAAAAACCAGCTTTTTTATAGCCGCCAGCGAATTTCCCAAATTGGCAATTCCCACTTGTAATCCGGAAACAAAATCATATTTTGAACCACCTTCTTTTATTGTTTTTCCGCGCGGAATACAATTGTCGACAAATGCTGAACAAAGAATGTCGGGAACATTTTCTTCCAGTGCCGTATCCACCGCAGTATCAATTTCAATGGTTTTTTTTGCAAAATATTTTACCTGGTGCTGCCAGGCTTTGTAAACATCGTCGAAAGTTTCAAAATCTTTAAAATGGCCGGTTCCTTTCAAAAATGTTTTTCCGGTTTGTTTGTCGAGGCCGTCGTACATCGAAGCCAGAAAAACGCGCATAAAATTCAGAAAACTCATGCCGGTACAACGGTAGCCCCATTTTCCAGGAACCGCAATTTCGATGCACCCAATAGCCGAATAATTCATGGCATCATCTTCTTCAACACCCAGATTTAACAAGCCGGGAATAACAATTTCGTCGTTGTTAAAGGAGGGCATGCCAAATCCTTTTTCAATGACCCGCATGCACGCCAACATGAAATTATTATTGATGTTTTTATGGAACCGTACCGAAAGATTGGGTTGGGTGAGTTTCATTTTTCCAACCGAATCGAGAATCAGAAAACTCAGTTCATTTACTGCATCTTTCCCATCGGTGGTTTGTCCGCCAATGGTAACATTTTGGTAGAGAGGTCCACCGGCAGAAAAACGGGTGTGCGACCATGGACGTATTTTGTTAATTGACAGAAGTTTAATCCATGTGTTTTCAAGCAACTCGGATGCAAATTCTTCTGTGATTTTTCCAATCATTTTGTCGCGTAGGTAAAACGGGAAAAGGTACTGGTCCATCCTTCCCAACGAAACACTGTGCCCGTTGCTTTCGATTTGCAGAACCAATTGCACAAAATAGGTAAGTTGCAGCGCCTGGTAAAAATTGGCAGGCGGATTTTCTGAAATTTGTGTACAGTTTTCAGCAATGGTTTTCAATTCTTTTGACCTGGTTTCATCGGTTTCCAACAAATACATTGACGAAGCCAGATAGCCAAACCTTTTTATAAAAATCTGAAAAGCTTTTACTGAAATGGTAAGTGCACGGTAAAAATGGTCTTTTTTGACATCTTCCATTTTGGTGCGATCCACTTTTTTATGGTAGTGTTCAATTTCATCTAAATAACCGTTTAATCCAACTGCCAGAATTTTGTAAAAATCAACAGCAATGTGGGCATCGCCCGAAGTCAGGTTTCCGGTGGCTTTAATTATGGCCGAATCCTGCAAATCGCGCAATTCCTGCGACATTAACGCACGACCTTTGTCCCAAAGAACTTTTCCTTTCCACCATGCAGCAATTTCGCGCAGTTCTTTTTTGTGTTCTTCCGTAATAAAAAAGGCATCGCCGGGGCGTTTGTCCAGTTCGTCCATTTCCTCGGGTAGCCAGTCAACAGCATACTCCGGAAAAATAGGAGCGGCGCGGTGTTGCGACGACTGATTACCAACAATCAATTCCCCTTCGTCGATGAAAATGGTCATTTCTTCCAGCGTTTTTTTCAGCGCCAGCGCACGTTTTATAATTACCGGCTGGTCTTCGTTTTCACTGTAAACTTGTGTGTAAAATTTGGCGCGTTCGGTACAAACCGATGGTTTTGTACTTAACACCTTTTCACGAAGAATAGCAATCCTTTCGGTTATTTTTGTCGATTTTTTTTCGGTAATCATGTTAGCCTCCAATTTTTGTTTTGAATCCTTTTGATTCAGCATATTGAATGTAGGATCTTAACTCTTTGTCTTCCACCTTTTTTGTGTTTTCCATTAAATAAGGAATATCAAGCATTTTATATTTTTCAGCACCAAAAGTGTGGTACGGCAAAAAGTTGATTTCTTGTGAATTTTTTAATGACGCGACAAAATCAATCATTTCCCGCATTTCTTTTTCTGAATGATTAAATCCGGGAATCACGGGAATACGAACAATAAATTTTACCTCTGAATTATCGAGTTTTACAAAGTTCTGCATCACCAGCGCAACATCGCCGCCCGTGTATTTTCTGAATTTTTCTTTGTTGGTATGTTTCAAATCGGCTAAAAATGTATCGACATATCCAAGTGTTCGTTCCACTTTTTCCCATTTTACATGCAAAGTGGTTTCTACGTTTACACTTATGTTTTTCTCTTTCAGTTTGTGCAGAAGTTCGGTCAAATCATCACCCTGTGAAAGCGGTTCGCCACCCGAAAGTGTTACTCCTCCTTCTTCGCGGAAAAAAAGCTGGTCTTTTTCAATTTCAGCTAAAATTTCATCTGCTGTTTTATATTCACCCGAAACAGTCAGCGCTTTCGAAAGACAAATGTTTTTTAGGTTTTCAGGGTGTTGAATTAAACTCCGGTTGATTTGAATGCCATTGCCGGTTTTCGAAATGGCTTCTTTTTCAGCCAGAATACAATCTCCAAAATTTTTGCAGAATTTCTGGTCGTACAAAATGCTGGGTTCAAACGACTGACTTTCAGGATTACTGCACCACCAGCAACGCAACGGGCAACCTTTGTAAAAGATTACCGTGCGGATACCGTTTCCGTCGTGGGTTGAAAATCGCTGAATGTTAAAAATCATGGTCAGTTGTAAAATTGATTCACTTCAAAAATATTAATTATTTCAAATGAAAGTATATTTGCTTTCGTTTAAAGTTGAATCTTGTGCCGAACAACATAAATTCAAAATCAATTCTTAAGCAGAAGTTAAGAAATCAGAAGTTTTTTGATAAGAATTTGAAAATCAGAAATAGAGAATTACCGGCCCGGTTAATCCAAGCGAAGTCAGCTGTTGATTTTTGTTTTTTAAATTGGTCCAGTATTGCGCATTGTTATTTTCAGTAAGGGATTTCATATAGTTTCCCATTAAAGTAACAACATGAATTTCAAGCTCATTGGCGCCATTTTTTAATAAATCTGAAACTAAAAAGATTCGTTTTCCATACCATTTAATGCCGCAACTTTTTTCGTTAATTTTTAGCTCTGCCAAATCGTGAACGCCTTCCAAATCAATGTATTTTGGTTTTTGTTGATCAATTGTAATTTGTTTACGGTAAATTACTTTCCCCGAGAAATTTGTGTATTCCGGGATGTCTTTTAAATCCTGTAAATTTTCGAGCGTTGTGGGAGCAATATTTTCATTTCTGCACTGTTGAAATTCAAGGTTCCACGAACCGGTCAATTCTTCGCTTTTCATTTTTGAAAAATCAGCCGGATTCCAGATGAGATTTGTTTTGTTTTTGTCGAATACAACAATTCTTGACTCTGCAGGCCCAAGTTTCAGATCAAATTCACCCGTTTTTGAAAGTTGAATCCGGTACCGGTCTCCAGTTTCCGGGTCCCAGACAGAAGCCTGTTTTCCTTTGTAAATTTCTTTTAAAAAGGTAATTTTTGTTTGATGTTCATTTTTAAGATGCGAATTCACAAAAAAGAAAATTTCTTCGTTTTCGTCGCCTTGGTAGCGGGTTTGCATAAAAAAACGATTTGGATTTTCAATTTCAAGGTAACAGGGTAATTTGTATTTTTTCAACAGGTCGAAATACCATTCCAGAAAACGGTTGTCTTCTGGTTTTTTTACAAGAATAAATTTGTCGGGGAAAGTTTTTAGTTTTTCCACGAGGTTTTTCACTTGCTCGTCGCGAACTTTGTAATTCAAAAATCCAGGCGATTTTTCAGGATATTTTTCAATGCAAATTACCAGACCGCCACTTTCAACAAAATCATAAATTTTTGAAAGGATTTCCGGATTTATGCTGCTTACTTCGGGCAAAATTAAGGTTCCGTATTTTTTTTGGCCAAAACACAATTTTCCGTTTTTAACCTCCGATTTTGAAATAATAATTTCTGTGGTATAATCAGCTGCTCCGCCTGTTTTGTTAATGGTTTCCCAAATCAGCGAAGTGTACGAAACATTTAGTTTTTCAGGAAAAGGATCGGTTTGAACACCCATTTCGCCCCACAAATCGTAGTTGGCCGGTAAAATGGCAACGTCGGTGTACATGTCGGTATTTTGCAGCAATGCCGAAACTCGGGCTTTGTATTGGTTCAGATATTTTAGGTACGGCCACCAGTTGTTGTTTTCGTTGTAGTACGAACCGTACTGAATCCAGCCGGGGTAGGGCGCTTCTGACGGGGAATAGTTAAATCCGTGCCACACGGAATGTGTAATTCCTGAAATAATACTTTGGTCGGAACCGACTTTCAAATGTTCGAGCGAGGTGTTAAAAACCAGGTAGGTATTTGTCATTTCCTCGCAGCTGATTACGCGTGTTCCTGTTAAATGTGCTGCCGAAGAAACGTATTTGTTGATCATGGTGTAGGCGCGACCGCGGCGGTAATCATCATCGGGCATTTCTTCACCCACTTTGTGTTTCAGCCAGTTGGTGGTCCACGATTCGCCTTCGGGAATATCGTAACCCAGACTGCTTTCAAGCGGGAAAAAGGCCCGTCCGTAAGATTGCGCGCGCGATTTTACTTTCAAATCTTTGCACCAGTTGAGGTAGGTTTGTGTAAACCTTTCGTTTAGCAATTCGGCTTTGGTCAATTCGAAATCGAAACGGACGCGGTTCAGGATTTCTGTGAGCCCGGGTGATTTTTCAGCTCCGTATTTATCGTCGATTACACCGCCCAAACGGCCCACTTTAAACAAAATGAACGGCAGGTAAGGCGTAATATCGTACCCTCTTCTTTTTACAAATTCAGCCGGTAAATCCGACGTCCAGTTGCACCCTTCCAGTTCCATTGAATCGGTGAAAAGCGCCCTTAAATGATTGGAAAGTGGCCCGATTTTTTGTTGAATGGAATCCGACATGTAATCGAGGTATTTTCGTACGGCAACAGCATCCATGTGGTTCAAAATCGGGCCGGCAGCGCCCGGGGCGCCGTTGATTACACTGGCAAACGAATCGACCTGCACCAGTGCGTAAAGTACATGTTTGCCTTCCGGAATTTCAATAGTGAAAACCTCTTCATTTATTTTATCCGACAAATCGTTGGCCTGTTCCAGATTGTTCATCGGATCGGGAACCAGTTGAAGGGAAAGCAACTTAAATGTTCGCCCGGGATACGGAACGGTAACACCGGGATATACCTTTTCGAAAATGTTGAACTGCGAAGTTTCGTAAACCGTTGGGCCTTCCAGTTTTTCAGCATTCAGAATCAATACCTGCGCGCGTTCATTCCGGGGTAAAGTTTCGGCGCCAAAAGGCCAGCCGGAGCCAACGAGCAAATCGCAGGTCATCCCCAGTTTTTTAGCTTCTTCGAAAGTAACCTGCAACATTTTTATCCAATCGTCGCTGAGCCATTTCAGCGAAGGAATTCCAAGGTCGTCGCCCTCCATTCTCGAAGGAAATTCGATGGGATTAATTTCAACACCGCCAATTCCGGCTTCTTTCAACAGATGCAATTCGCGGACGAGTTCTTTTTCTTCGATTTTATCTCCGTTCCACCACCAGCGCACAAACGGATGGTATTGTAAATCCGGATTTTGAAATATGGAAAAAAGGTCTTTGTTTTTTTCTGAAATCATTTCAGCAGCCAGTCCCGGTATTTTTCCAAGAACAAAAAATCCGCCAGTCAGAAGTCCGGTTCGGGAAATAAAATCGCGCCGTTTCATCTTGTTATTTTATAGTAACTTTTTCCGATTTCCAGGAAAACACCGGTTCTTTCTTTTTGCCCGGCTCTTCCACTTTCAGCGATTTGAACGTTGCGTTATGAACATCGTCGAGAACAACAGCAGTGCGGTAATCTGCCTTTTCGCAGGTTAGTGTTACATTATCAAAATCAACACCTTCAGCATGGCGAATGTAAAAACCCCAGGCCGGCAATTCCTTGAACATTGAAAATTCGGGATAATTGGCAGCGAGTTCCGGTACTTTGTCCAATTCGTCGAGACCGACTTTGGCGTACTGCGGATTTCCGCCGCCCGGATAATGAATTTCCACATTTTTTAATGTTACATTTTTTATGGAAACATCGGGCATTCCAACTATCGAAGCCGGGGAAATATTTCGTGGCAAATCTTCCACAGGACCTTCGTAATTGTAGCCTGCGTCGGGTTTTGTTGCCGGAACTTCGGCGTAAACATTCGAAATGGAAATATTTTCGAGGCGTCCTTTTTTACCTGCCCTTCGTTCGCCAATCCGCAGAAAAATTACATTGCCGGTGTTGAGCGAGCGCAAACTGTCGACGACTACATTCTCCACAAATCCGCCGTCGACAGCTGCAAAAGTTATAGCTGAACGGTACGTGTCGAAAACGGTGTTGTTTATGATTTTTATGTTTTTGAATCCGCCGTTGGAAGCGGTTCCGAATTTTATTCCGTTGGCACTGGTCCGCACGGTATTGTTGTAAACCAACACATTCTGACAAACAAAATCGGCGCTGTGCGATTTCAGGCAAATTCCGTCGTCAGCAGCATCAATGTAACAATTCCTTACAATTACACTGTCGCAGTCCACAATGTCAACACCGTCGTTGTTCCAGTACGATTTGCTGTCGACCGAAATATCTTCCACAATCACATTTTTACATTGGTCGTACTGCTGGTTCCAGCTTGCCGGATCTTTCAGCAAAATTCCCTGGATGTGAACATTTTTGCACCCTTTGAAATAAATGTTTTGCGGACGGATTCCTTCGCGTGGACGGTCGTATTTTAAATTATCAGGGTCTTTGATTACACCACGGTGCACCATCGATAAAATGTTGTTGGCCACCTGGTAACCACGTCCGTCGATAACACCTTTTCCAGTAATTCCAATGTTTTCCTGGTTGAAGGCAAAAACAAGCGCCTGCCAGTTTTCGTGCCGGTTGTAGTCGAACGGATTGAGCGAACCCACCAAAATGGCGCCTTCTTCCAAATGAATTTCAACGTTCGATTTCAAATAAATGGTTCCGGTAACATAACGTCCCACATAAAACATTAACCGGCCACCGCCGTTTTCAGAAATAAAATCGATGGCTTTTTGAATGGAGGTAGTATTCAGTGTTGTCCCATTCGATTCGATTCCGAAATAAGAGGCATTGTAATCTTTGGCAGAAACGGAAAATACCGGGAAAAGTAAAAATACTAACAGCGCAATTTTTGTGATTTTCATTTCAAACAGATTTAATTGGATTGAACAATAAAAATAAGCTGAAATATTTTTTACAACAAAAAAACGCCTCTTTTTCTGAATTTTTTGAATTGAATTTATAATTCAGCGTACAACTGTGCCATCATTCCCATTCCCATTTGTGCAATTACCCGGTAATCGCTTTCCTGAAGTTGAATTCCGCCCCGGTTGTCTTGAGCCGCACCTTTTAAAAATCCATCGGGTGTAAGATAATTTTGCAGGGCGTCCCAGCATTTTTCTGCATTTCTACGGTATTTTTCTGATAAAAAACCCTGGTTGATTCCGGTAAGAATGGCTGCTGATATTCCTGCAGAACCCGAAGTATCGGGCAAGCTGTTGGAATCGTTCATAAAACAGTTCCAAAGTCCGTTTTTACCCTGGTAGGAAACAGCAATTTTTACGGCTTCCTGGAATTTCTCAACAATTTCTTTGTCCCGGATTTCGTTTTTCAGTTCAGAGATTGTACGGGCAAAACCCAGCAGAATCCAGGCTGCGCCGCGAGCCCAGTTCGGATATGTGTATTTTCCTTCAGTATTGTAGCGCAAATACAGGTTGTTGTTGATCAGTACAAAACGGTGTTTTAATTGTTCCATAGCCTGTTTTTTTAATTTTTCGTTTTGCCAGGCTTTTCCAATTACAGCCATCGGATAAGCAACCGTGTAACAACCTTCGGCAGAAACCATTGTTCCGTCGATAACCATTCCGTTTTCTTTTTCGAGTTCCTGCCAGCCTTTTACAACTGTTTTTAAAATTGGATGTTCGGGTTTTAAACGCGCCAGTGTAGCAAAAGGAATTGTCGATTCAATCCCGTTAATACGGTTGTCGTTCGGATGGCTCTGTGCATTTTCGTAAACAAGATTTTGCTGGTAGTCGAAAAATAAATTAAAATGTTGCTCCAGTGTTTCCAGCGCTTTTGCGTTGTTTTTCCTGTTGTAAACCTGCCACAATCCGTCGAGAACTGTTCCTTCGCGCCAGCCAAATGCCTGAATTGAACTCACCGAAAGAAAACAATCCAGAAAATCGGTGAAAGTTCCGGTTTTATTTTTTGATGAAATAATTTGCGGAAGAAAAACTTTGTTGTCCACCAATGAATCGGGCTGGGTGAAAAACCAGAAAGGAGTTTCACTTTCCAAGGTAATTTTTATTCCCTGCCGGTTGATTTTGGAGATGTATTTTTTGTCGATTTGAATTTCGTAAGGAACCAAAACCGATGAAAACCGGATGTCAACAGTTCCCAATAATTCGCCGGTTTCAGACAAAAACAGGTGAAGCAGTTTGGTATCCCAGATTTCCTGTGCAACCGAAATTCTGAACCATAAATTCTCGCCCGATATAATTTCAGTTGGTTTTAAAATAACAGAACCACCCTGATTTAAACCGGCGGCCCGCCAGCCAAATGGAATTCGTTTTTGTTCAGAAAGTTCTGGTGATTTATAATTTTCCGGTTTTAAAATAAACCTCTCTGTTTTTGTTTCTTTTGAAATTATTGAAAAAGAAAATGAAGGGGCCAGAAAAAGGCCCATGCTTCCAACTTGTGCTGTTTGTATAAAACTTCGTCGATCCATTTTATTTTTGAAGGTTGAATTTTTCCCAGTTTTGTCCAAAATAGGCTTTTAATGTTTTGTTTTTCAGCGATAAATCATTTGTGGTTTCAGCGCGGTTGTACAATTCGGTAAAAATGTAAAACTGCATCCAGTAGCCAAACCGGTATTTTTCGTTTAAACTTTTCGGATGCATAATTTGTGCATACCATTTGTAATTTACATTTGAAACTTTTGCTGCTTCCATGGCAAGTTCGGCCTGCTGCCACATTTGATTGGCTGCATTTTCAAAAAGACGGTTTAAATCTTCAGGTTTATTTTCACCCGGATTGTAAATGTCAAACACCGTTTTTATCCCAAGTTCATTTAAGTTGAATATTTTTTCGAAAATGGTGTCGCCATCCAAATCGTATTTTACAAGGTCGAGAAAACCATCGTTATCCAAATCTTCATAACCCACTGTGGCAAATTTTTCAGGAATTTTCTGGTCCCTTTTGTATTCATTGGCATACAAACCGCCCCAGCCCTGGTAAGAATTGGCATCCTGATCGATGCGCCAGAATCCTTTTTCTGCGCCGAACAAATGAATTCGGTTGTCGAACCCGATGTACAATTTCCCGTGCCCCGAATTGTCGGTGTCCCATTCACCGCGGTCGCCGGTTGCATCGGCTTGCGGATTGTTGTCGATTCCGCCGTTTTGCATGCCAATTTTAAACGGGTTGTCCGGTTGGTAAAATTCAACACGTTCCCAGCGTTCGCAATCGTCATCTTCATCGAAAGTTAACCAGCATTCGTCCCAGTTACCTTCGTTGTAAACTTTGTTCCAGACCGAATCGTGATCGGTATAAACCAGTTCGTTTAGTTGCCGCCAGCGAACATCATAGAATAAAGAATTGGCTGCTGGCAATCCACGCATATTTTCAAAGCGATGAATTTGATTATCGTATGAAAAACCTTCACCATTAAAACGAATACTCAAATCGAAATCAAATTCGTTGGAAGGCGCATTGTCGTTGTCCAAATCAAACGACATGTAAACATGGTCGATTTTTCTGGTAGGGTAGGTGTCGGTTTCATCGTTTTCATTTATCTTTTTGAAATCGCAACTGTCTTCCATGCGGATGGCCATTTCGGTTAATCCATCTTTGTCGGAGTCGTAAAAAAGGAAAGGATTTTCCCAACTGTAACGTAAATCGCTAAAACGGTAACTCGGCAGGTGGGCTTTTTGAAAAAGGGTTTGCCCGTGGTAATCTTCGTAAAAGTTGGCTGCTCCGTAGTGTTCCCAGCAACGCAAAACCATTTCTTTCCAATTTACATAATTGAAAGTTTCGTCCTGCTCCGGGTCGATAATCCACATGTAATTGCTGCTCCAGTCCCAGTAATTTTTTATGTGCGGATTGCTGTTTTCAACCACCACCTGCATGTCGGCAATACCATCCGAATTGTTGTCAACCCAGTCGAGACTAATATCGCCGGGGCCGGCAAAAATGCCGTCGTTGTTCCGGTCGATTATCAAACAATCGTTGTCTAAATCGCCTTCCCAATCCGAGGTTTTCATATCGTCGTCGTCATCAATCCAAATGATTGGGATGGAATCAAAAACAGTTGAAAACAGTAAATCGGGGTCACCGTCGTTGTCCAAATCCTGAAAAGTTGGTTTTGATTTGAAATCGGGTTTAAACGAACGGATGAGGGATTTTTCGATGTTAAATTGCTGAGCGTATCCTGTTGAAAATGAAACGAAAAGGATTAAAGCAAGTATGAGGTTTTTCATGTTTTGAAGATTTAGGTATTTTTTCTGTTAAAAATTGAACCCATAAAAAATCCTGTTAAAAAAATGGCAGAAGTTCCAAAAACTATAGAAAGATAATTGTGAAAAGGACTGGCAAATTTTAACAGGGAACCGGTGAAAAAAATGGGGGAGAGGCTCATCCAGCCAATAACAAGAACCCCGGTAGAAACGCCAATTATTGCCGCTGTATTTTTCACTTTTTTTACAAAGAACCCAAGCAAAAACAAACCCAGCATTCCACCACTAAAAATGGAGGCCAGTTTCCACCAGGCTTCGAGGGCGCTCTGAACATTTATCATTGCCATGGCAACGCCAATGCTTAAAAGACTGAAAATTAACGTTGAAGAGTACAGAACTTTCATCGGTTTTTTCCCCGATTCATTGTCCTTCAATTTAAAATAATCGGTTAAAATAACGGTTGCAGAACTGTTTATGCTGGTGGAAATTGTGCTCATTCCGGCAGCAAAAATTGAGGCAATTAATAATCCGGTTATTCCGGCAGGCAGCTGGTTTACAATAAAATGCGGAAAAACACGGTCGGCCTGAATATCGGCGGGGATTAATCCGGGGTGGGCTGTGTAAAATGAAAACAGCGAAGTTCCGATAAACATAAAAAGTAGCGAAACAGGAACATACAAAAGTCCGCCGTACATGGCCGATTTTTTGGCTTCCCGCTCCGAGCTGGCAGTCATGTAACGTTGTACATAACTTTGATCCACCGCATAATTCTGAAGGTTAATAAAAAGCCCGTAAATCAGAACTACCCAAAATGTTGAGCTTGTTAAATCAGAGCTAAAACTGCCGAAGCTGAATTTGTGATTTTCAAGAGCAATGGTAAAAATCTGCTGAGGTCCTTCGGGCATGCTGAAAAGTAAAACAATTTCGCAAACCACTGCTCCGGCTATCAGAATTATTCCCTGAATGGCATCGGTCCAAACCACAGCCTGAATTCCGCCAAGTACGGAATAAATCATCACACTTAAACCGGTAACAATAATGATGGTTGAAATATCCCAGCCGAGTAACACATTCAGTGGTAGTGCAATCAAAAAAAGAATTGTACCTGCGCGCATCAACTGGGTAAGCAAATACATTACCGAAACATAATATTTTGCCCAGGGGCCAAACCGTTTTTCCATGTAAGTGTAAGCCGACGGACTGTTTATGGAACGGTACAACGGAACAAAATATTTTACTGCCATCAGCAGTGCAAAAGGAATGGAGAGACTGAAAACAAAGGCATTCCAGTTGGTTAGGTAGGCTTGTCCAGGCAAAGCCAGATAACTGATGCTGCTGACAAAAGTGGCAAAAATTGACATTGAAATTACCCAGGTGGGAATGTTTTTGTTGCCAACAGTGAACGAAGTTGCCGACTTGTTTTTTCGGTAAAATGAACTGCCAAAAAGTACAATTCCAATCAGGTAAACAATAAAAATGAAAATGTCAGCTTTGCTCATCAGTTTTTGGTTTTATCAAAGTAAATCTTTGTAATTCAGTGCTTCAAGCGCCTGTTGAATTTTGTTGCGTTCCGGTGTTTTGAATCTTTCAAAAGGTTCAGCCAAAATATCGCTGCAAATTCCCATTACCGACAACGAGGTTTTTACCCCTTTCATATAACTCGATCCGTAATGTCCGACAGTGTAAAGTGTAGCATTAATTTGCAACACTTTTTCCTGCAGAATCCGAATCTTTTCAAAATCCCGTTCAACGGCAGCACGGTATAAACCTACATATAATTTTGGAAACATATTGGCTCCTCCGGTGACTCCTCCGTGTCCGCCAGTCAAAATAAAATCGGGCAAATATTCTTCCGGTCCTAAAAGAAACGTGAAATCGTTCCGGTCTTTCAGCAGATATTGAATTTTTTTGAGGTAAGTGGCATTGAAAGAAGTGTCTTTTATTCCAATAATTCCCGGAATTTCAGCTGCTGCTTTTACCGTATCGGGAGCAAATTCAACTTTGGTGTGCATTGGAATGTTGTACAAAAAAAGCGGCAAAGGCAACTGTTTCGCCAGGTTCTTCAAATAAGAAAGCAACTCCACCTGGCTGGCCGAAAAATAAAACGGTGGAACCGTTACCACGGCATCAGCGCCAGAATCAGCAGCTTTTTTTGCCAGGTTTATACTTTCTGTAAACGAACAGTCGGAAATGCCCACCAAAACAGGAACGCGTTGTTTTACTATTTTGCAGGTATTTTCAATAAGCTGGTGTTTCAGTTTTGTGCTTAATCCTGAAAATTCGCCGGTACTTCCTAAAATAAAAATCCCGTGAACACCGCCTGCAATAACGTGCTCAATCAGTTTTTCCAGTCCCTCCAAATCGAGGGTGTCATTATCAAGCAAGGGTGTTGCCAGCGGTGGAATTATCCCACGCAAAGGGATTTGTAAATTATTTTTCATTGATTTTTAAATGAACGTGTTTAATTTTTTCGCGATTGTAAGTGTAGGTAATATGAATGGTTTCGTCGTTTGCCTGAATAATTGCCGGGTAGCTAAATTCACCTTCCGGTTGATCTTCCAAAACAACAACATCGAACCAGTTAATTCCGTCGGCTGAAGTTTTAAGCGCCAGTTTGTTGCGGCCATTTTCAATCGGGTTGCAAACCAGCATTTGCAGACCATTTTTTAAAGTAACCGCATCGATTCCGGAGTTGTTGTTTATCAGCGAAGTAGCCTGCACCGGCGACCATGTTTTGCCGTTGTCCGACGACCAGCTTTCAACTATTTTCTTTTCCTGGCTGCGGCAAAGCAACTGGATTTTTCCTCCTTCATAAAAAAGAACTGTAGGTTGAATGGCGTTGAAACCGTTGTTATCGATGTTGGTCTTTTGCCAGTTTTCAAGATTTTGATCCGAAGTTTCGATGTAAATATTCCACATGTCGGGTGTTTCAAAACTCGTTGGGTAAAGTATGGTTCCGTCGGCAAGGGCAACCGGTTTGTTTTTAATCGGACCTAAAAGATTGTCGGGAATTGAGGTTGCTTCCGACCATGTTTTTCCTTCATCGTTCGATATTTTATACTCGCCCCACCATTCGCGCGGACTGGGCCCAACTTTGTAATAAAGTACAATATCGCCATTGTTTTGTTTAAAAAGAACCGGGTTCCAGCACGGATAACGCAACGTATCGTTTATAATTCCATCGGCAATCCGCTGTGGTGCGCTCCAGTTTCCATCGGTGTTTTCAGAAACGTAAATACAAACATCGGGATGTCGTTCGTACGTGCCGCCAAACCAGGCCACTAAAATTCCATTTGAAGTTTCCACAACGGTTGAAGCGTGGCACGATGGAAAATCGGCTTTTTCATAAATAAATTCCGAGGATAAAACTGTTGCTGAAACGTTTTCCGGCGAATGTTTTTCCTTGCATCCAAAAACAAACAACAGGGAAATTAGAAAGAAATAAAAACTTTGTTTCATACTTATTGTGTTGATTTTTAATTCTGATTTTTTCTTTTGAAATAGTAAAAGTGCCCGTCTTCGGCGCCAACTATAATTTCGGGAATTCCATCTTTGTCCCGGTCGGTTACTGCAGGACTGGTAGAATGGCCGCCCAAACGGACCTGCATAATATTACCCCGGTATTTAAAAATTGTTTTCCCGTTTTCTTCTTTACTATTTTCGTACCAGGCTGTATTTGTTGTGTTTACCAGCAAATCAATGTCTCCGTCGGAATCCCAATCGGTGAGCGCTATTTTCCTACGTCCGCTCTGACCTGCAAAACCATCATTTAAACGAAGCGCAGGATTTTCTTTTTCATCGCCGTTAAGAAAAATACGTTGCCCGGGGTGTAGAAATAGTTCCCCTTTTTTTTGAAAACGTTCAAAAAAGGCCAAATAACCTTCATAATCGAGCATTACCAGATCCATTAATCCATCGTTGTTCCAGTCGGTGGCAACCGGTGTAGTCCGCCACTGGGTCACCATTTCATTTTGTTTGGGCTCCCACCAGTTCCATTCCGGTTTTTTGGGAACTTCATTTTGCCAGTCGATTTTTACAGCCCCCATTGCCGTTAATTGAGGATTTGTTTTTGAGCCCACATTTTTGAACCATTCAATTTTCCCCCAAATTGAATTTACGATAATATCCAAAAGTCCGTCATTATTCCAGTCGGCAACCGAAAGCGTAGTGTATCCCCATTTTTCTTCACAAGGTCCCTGAATGGAACCATTTTTACCCGCCATAATCCGGATTGGTTTGCCGTCAGCTGTAAGCAATTCAGGGGCATTCCATTTTGGAGGATTTCCTCCATCGAGGTTTTCAATAAAAGCAATTTCGCCCGAAGAGTTTCCGCAAATCAGGTCTTCGTCGCCGTCGTTGTCCCAATCAACGCTGAATGGTGTCGATAGCGCACCAAATTTCAGGTTATCGGCTTCCTGTTTGAAATATTCCGGCGATTCAAAAACAGGCATTCTGTTCTTTGTTTGCCCTGTATTTTTTATTAACGCCACACGGCCGTCCTCGTCGCCTACTACCAAATCAATATCACCATCGTTGTCCCAGTCAACAGCCACCGGAACAATCATTTCGAGGTGCATTTTTAAAATTCCCTGCCCGTTTTCAAGAAACCTGCCGGCAGCAAATTCTGGATTTTCGCGGGTGCCAATATTTTCGAACCAGGTAAGTTTATCAACAAATTCGCCGCAAATTAAATCGAGGTCGCCATCACCATCAAAATCGTTCATGTTTGGTGAAGGAGTCCCGAAAACATCAATCGGCAAACCTCCGGCTTCGAGTTTTCCTTTTACCCGGTATTTTCCCTCAATATTTTCAATCAAAATAACATAACCGTGCAATGGTCCGTTGGTCCACTTTCCGGTTTTATCAAAAGCATTGTCCCAGCCGTAATCGGCCCAGTCGTCAATTCCAACAAGAATATCGAGGTCACCATCGTTTTCAAAATCAACATATTTCCATTCTGTCAGCCTTTTTTTAGTTACAAAAGCAAATACTTCCGAAGCCGGAAAAATTCCTTCCGGATTATCGAAGAAACTTGTTTTAAAATTGCTGAATTCAATACCCGGACCAAGGATTCGTGGTTTTCCGTCGATATACGAAGCTGTAACACTGCCCAGACCTTCGCCAACGCGAATCGGTTTTTTAAACAGCGGATTTTCGTTGTCGGTTTTATTTTCAAAATAATAAAGACCGTTAAAAGGGTAACTGCCCCCACTCGAAACAACCAAATCAAAATCACCGTCGTCGTCAATGTCAAACGGAAGCGGCCAGGCCCACAAACCAACACCAAGATCGACCACCAAATCCGGATTGTTGTATTTTAACTGGACAACATCTCTGAGATCGTAGAAAGTGTTTTCCTGCGCTTGTAAAAAAAGTGGAATTAACAGTCCGGCGAAAAAAAGAAGAGAAAGAATTCTATTCGGTTTAGGCTGCATAATTATTGTTTTAAAGGTTTAAAAATACCTCAATTTTTACCCTCAACAAAATAATCTGTTTTCAGTAAATAAAGCCAATGGATTTTTGTTTAAAGCTTCATATATTTTAACCTTTTTGTGATTTATAGGGTTTTATTTTTAGTTTTATTGTTAAAATACATTTTATGGAATATGTTTTTGAAAAAATATTTGTCCCGCACCTGCATTCGTTCGTAACCCGGCAACTTGAATTAAAAAAGAATACTGCGCGCGTTCATTCTCATAAAAATTACGAACTTAATTATATTGTTTCGGGGGCAGGGAAGCGGATTGTGGGCAATAATATTTCGAGTTTCGAAAAAGGCGACCTGGTTTTGCTTGCCCCCAATGTTCCGCATTGCTGGGAAATTTTAAAAACCGAAGACTCAAATCCGCCCACCTGCATTGTAATTCATTTTTATGAGAACCTGATTTCTGATGATTTTTTTAACCGGCCCGAGCTTGAATCCATTGCAAAGTTGCTGAAACAAGCAAACGGGGGAGTATTTTTTTACGGCGATGTTGTTAATCAGGTACAGCTTATTCTTGAACAACTCAAATCGTTGCAGGGATTAAGAAGTTATATTGAATTGCTGAATATTTTCGATTTACTGGTAAACACGCCGGAACGCGAGATTCTCTCAAAGACTTCACTGGCCGACACTGTTTTTGAAAAAGACCTGAGCCAGGTAAACAAGGTGTATGAATATGTATTTCAAAACATTCAGAAAGGAGTTAATTTGGGTGAAGCGGCTGCTTTGGCAAATATGGCGCCGGGGTCGTTTTGCCGGTATTTCAAAAAGAAAACCAAAACTACTTTTATGAATTATGTGATGAATGTGCGGGTGAGTTATGCAGCCAAAATTATTGCCGAAACCGACATCTCGATTACTGAAGCCGGATACGAAAGCGGTTTTAACAACATTGCGAATTTTAACTTCTACTTCAAAAAAATTATGGGTAAAACGCCCACTGAATACCGGAAAGAATTTCGAAACTGAAATCGGATTTCAAATAATTTGAAGTTGTTTTTATGTCGAATTCAACACAAAAGCTTTGTTTTAATGAAAATAAAAAACCGGAGACGCAAATGTTTCCCCGGTTTTATCTCTTTGTAAATTGAATCTCTATTTCATTGAAAAACTAAGTTTTCCACCTTTTTGAATGTCTTCATGAGTAATAACTGTACCTGATTTTTTACCGTTTAGTTTTACCGAAGTAAAGGCATTGTAGTTGTTTCCGGGATCTTCTGTTAGAATAAATTTTCCACCGGGATAGTATTTTTTATCGAGGTTTAAAGTAACTTTTTCAAACACCGGCGACGAAAGCTGGTACTCGTTGCTTCCGGGGCAAACCGGGTAAAATCCTATGGCTCCAAAAACATACCAGGCCGACATTTGACCAGCATCGTCGTTTCCTGACAAACCACCGGGGCCGGTACCGTATTCTGTTTTCAGAATGTTTTTCACGGTTTGCTGTGTCTTTTTCCAGTCATCAACATAATTGAACATGTACGGAATCTGGTGGCTTGGTTCATTGCCGTGCCAGTATTCTTTTTTATCCACAAGTTCGCTCAGTTTTGAATGAAATGCTTCTTTTCCACCCATTAATTCGATCAATCCTTTTACATCGTGAGGAACAAACCAGGTGTATTGTTTTGGTGTTCCTTCGGTAATGTAAGGCATGTCGCCGTTGGCATTAAAGTTATCGGTAAATGTTTCGTCGGCAAAACGTCCGCAAACCCAGCCTTTTTCAGGGTCGTAAACATTGGAATAATTGTATGAACGAGCTATCAAATCGTTATAATCGGCGGTTTTTCCCAATTTTTTTGCCAACTGAGCCACAGCCCAGTCGTCGTATGCATATTCCAAAGTACGCGAAACCTGTTCTTCTTTGTGAAAAGCATAATCAACAGCTTCTTCCAGCGGAATATATCCGAGTTCAAGATACGATTCCAGCGCCCGGCGCCCTTTCCCGTCGATATAATCATCCAGATTCTCAGGAGTTTCGTAGGCATTTTTACGCATGTATTTGTAGGCTTCTTCCAAATCGAAATCAAAACCTTTCATGGCAGCATCGGCAATTATGGCACTGTTGTGGTCGCCAATCATGGCTGAAGTGTAGCTGTTCCACATCGGGAAAATGGGCAGCCAGCCGCCCTGTTCCGATTTTGCAATCAACGATTTTATCATATCGTTGTATTGGTGCGGGGTAATCAAACTTAGCAACGGCATTTGAGCCCTGAAAATATCCCAGCTCGAAAAGTCATCGTAGTAGCTGAAATCCTGTGAGTTGTGAATTGTTGAGTCGCCATCGAACCCCGGGTAATCGCCGTTTACATCGCTGTAAAGACGAGGATGTAAAAGACTGTGGTACATGGCAGTGTAAAATTTGGTTGTGTCGTCTTTTACCCCTCCTTCAACATCGATTCTTCCCAAAACATCGTTCCATTCTTTTTCAAGGTCAGCTTTGGTTTTATCAAAATTCCAATCCGGAATTTCTGCTTCCAGGTTTTTTCTTGCATTTTCGATGCTTGTAAATGAAGTTCCGATTTTGGTTTTCAGCGTTTCGTTTCCTTGGAATTTAAAAGTTACAAAAGCACCAATTTGCATTTTGTTTTTTACTTCTGTTGAATCATTATCGTAATCCGGGCCATTGTAAGTGCCATATTTAATTATTTCCTTATCGAATTTTATAACGAAATACCCGGCAATGTCTGCTTTTTCTCCGTTACCGTTGTATATACGCCTAACCGGATTATAACCGACAACTTCCTGATTTTCCAAATCTATTTTAATGTAACCTTCACCTTCGTCGTTGTTTACATCAATAACAATGGCTGGGGTTTCAGGAAAAAGGTACGAAAACCGGAAAAAACCGGAGCGTTTGGTAGCAGTAATTTCGCCCAAAATATTAGCAGTTGCATAGTTTACAGCCAGGTAGGCAGGAGTTGCAGTTTTTCCGTCGAACATGGTGTACGTTTTTCTTTGATTTGGAAGGTATTTAAAACCGCTGCTGAAATCGGTAGCGAAAATTGTAAAACTTCCGTAATCCTGAACACACGAACCACTTGTCCAGTGGGTAGCCCTGAAACCCTGGCTAACCTGCGACCCTAAATAAAACGGAGCCAGACATTTTTCCTCCGTAGAGTAAATCTGTGGAGTCCACTGTGTCATTCCAAATGGAGCAGTTACTGCCGGAATGGTTTGTCCGCTCAATTCCGACGACTTTTTAGTATTGCTCGATGATTCAGTTGTGCTTGGTCCGGTTCCGATAAAAAGATCAACATATTTTATCGGGTTTTTTTCAGGCTGCTGACACGATACTACATAAAATAAGACGGTAATCAGCACGAATAGTTTTCTTCCAAATTTCATAGTTAAGTTCATTAATTCTCAAACAGTCGGTAAAAATACAAATTTCAGGATTAAAACAGCATCTTAAGAAGTTAAATCGGAACTTCGTTCTAAGTTTATAAATTCAGTATTTATTTTCTTGAAAGTCAATTTGTTGTATGGTTGAATCCCTGTCAATGACATATTTTCAACTGTGAACGGCACTAAATTCACTTTATCGAATCAAAGCGTGAATTTGTACTGTTTTTCGGGTAATTAATTGAATTAAAAATCAGCGCAAAAAGGAGTTGCATACATTTGATTCAAGTAAAACAATAAACACTATTAAAATGAAAACTAGATTATTCCTTCTGATTGTTTGCGCAGCACTACTTAGCCTGAATGCCAGCGCATTTTTGAGGGACGGAAAAGCCCTTACAGGAAATTCATTAACAGAATTTGGAAAATATACCATTGTAAATTCCGATGTTCAAATGGTTTTAAACAACCAGGTGGTTAAAACCTACGAACTTACGTATGAAAATACAAACACCTCTATTTTAATCGGGGTTTTACCGGATAAAGGATGTACAAAATTTGTCGTTAAATCCGATGAATTTGAGGTACAGTACGAATGCAACCGCGGCGTTTTCGGGGTAAAAAAGATTGAAAAACAGTACCAGGATTTACCAACTGAAGCCAACATCGCAAAATTGAATAAAGTTAGTTACTATGCCCAACGGTGTATTTGCCAAAACCAAAAAACCGAAGAAGAACTACTGGGTTTAATTGCCTGCTATTTCCCAAATCTTGTGAACGAAGAATACCAGGCATATTTTTAAAAAGATACTTAAACAGCGCAATTTTTTCATAGGGATATGAAAAACGTAAGCTCCCGTCAGAGGACGGGGGCTTTTTTATCGAAACAAAAAACTCTGCGAGGGGTAATTTCAATAACACGGAATGAGAATCCGTGAATTTTTGAATTTCAAATCAAAACCCTGTGTTGTAAAACGCAGGGTTTTTCAATGAACAACACTTTATTCACTACAAACGGCAACCTGCAATCTGCAAATTCGGTTTTTGATTGGTTTTAAATCGTTTACAATTGCTGCCGGGTGTTTTTTCTTCAGCATTTATGTTTATATATTTAAATAAAAATCGAAAACAGTTGAACAGAAATTTCATTTGGAAATACGTGAATAAACGTTTTGTAACCCACATTTTGTTCTGGCTTTTTTATGTTCTGTTTTTTGGATCAATTTACGGGAAATACGGAAACGATTATAAATGGTATTTTATCGAATCGCTCGGAATGCTTCCATTTATTATGCTTGCAACCTATTTAACCATTTATGCAATTCTTCCTTTTTACCTAAAAAAAGGAAAACTTCTGCCCACCATTTTTTTGATTGCTTTTATATTGTTTGCTGCAACACTGGGCGAGCGTATTGCATTACGAAAAATAAATTCGCTCCCGATTACTGTCGATTCATTGTTTGGCATCACTTTTCTTTATTTAATGCTCGAAACCTTTTTTATGGTGGCTATTGCTTTTGGAATAAAACTGGTGAAAAAATGGTTAGAGCAGCAACAGGAAAAACACGAAATGGAAAAGAAAAACCTGCAGACCGAACTGAATTTTCTGAAAACACAATTACATCCCCATTTTTTATTTAATACCATGAATAACCTGTACGCTTTATCGCTCGAAAAATCGTCAAAAACTTCAGAGGGTATTGCAAAAATTTCTGACCTGCTCCGTTCTGTTTTGTACGAATGCAACGAGTCTGAGGTAGCTCTTGAAAAGGAAATAAACCTGATTGAGAATTATATCGATCTGGAAAAAATGCGTTTTGGCAATGAGTTAAATGTTGAATTTCAAATTACAGGAAATACGACCGATGCTAAAATTGCGCCAATGTTGTTATTTACTTTTGTTGAAAACTGTTTTAAACACGGAAGCCGCAACCCGGCTGAAAATCCCTTTATTAAAATTGAAATTAAGGTGAACAAAAGCAATATCAATTTTCTGGCTGAAAATTCAAAATTGGAAACCAAAGCAGAAAAACAGGGTGGTATTGGTTTGCAAAATGTGAAAAAACGCCTCGATATTTTGTATGCCGACAGACACAAATTATCGGTTGAGAATAAAAAATATACATTTTTAGTACATTTGGTGATATTCGGAAAAAATGAATAAACTGTTTTTCGGAAATAGGTTTAAATACAGATTTACCCGCCATATAATATTTTTTACGGTAACGGTTTTTATTTTTACTGAAATTCTGTTTCTTCAAAACGGAAGCAGCAGTTTTTTATACACCTTTTGGGTTACATTTTTAAACTCACTTTTCTTTTTCGGATATGCCTACATTACCATTTTTTTACTTATTCCCGAGTTCCTGCTGAAAAAAAATATTGTGTGGTTTGTTTTATTGTTTTTGCTGGTGGGAGTGGGTTTGTCGGCATTAAAACTGGTGGTTTCCGACCAGATTTTTTATGCTTCAATTGCTCCTGAAAATATAGAAAGAACAGGAATAATGAACCTCCGTTTTATTGTTGTAAACACAAAAGACATGACTTTTATTGTGGCACTTTTTTGCATTGGAAAATACCTGAAAGATTATTTATATACCGAGAATTTACACAAAAAGCTTGAAATTCAGAACAAGGAAGCGCAGGGAAAACTGTTGCAATCGCAGTTCGACCCGCATTTTCTTTTCAACACCATTAATAATTTGTATGCACTTTCGTTGCTGAACCCGGTAAAAACAAAGGAAGTAATTTCGCGTATGAAAACGGTGCTGAATTACATTATCGACGAAAGCCAGAAAGAATTTGTTGAATTAAAAGATGAAATCGGGTTGGTTGAAAATTATATTCAACTTGAAAAATTGAGGTATGGAAAAAGGCTGAATGTAGATTTTACAGTGGAAGGGAACGAAGAATTAATTAAAATTCCGCCCATGGTACTATTTATGCTGGTAGAAAATGCATTTAAACACGGCAGCAGCCTTGATGCCGGCACTCCGTGGATTAAAACGACGGTTCGGGTTTCGCCCGGCGAAATTATTTTACAGGTGGAAAACAGTAAACCCAAATCGCATGTAAAAATTGAAATGGAAGAAAAAGAAGGGCACGGCTTAAAAAACCTGAAACGCCGCCTCGATATGATTTACACGCAGGCCGGTTACAAACTGACCTTTGAGAATAATGACGTTGTTTTTCGGGTTACACTCATTTTAAAGGAAAACGAAGTTGAAATTGGCAGGAAAAAATATAGATAAAAAGGAACTTGTTTTACACGCCGTTTTTTGGCTGAGCTGGGTAGTTTCGTTTACCATTATACAAAGTTTGGGGCACGGAATTCATCAGTACATGGTTTGGCTGGTGTATTACCTTGTAACACTTCCTGTTTTTATGGCACATACATATATTATTGCTTACCTGCTTTTGCCACAGGCATTTTTTAAAGGAAATTATCCGTTGTTTTTCTTTGGATTATTTGCGTTGCTAATCGTTTTCTCGGTAATCGAACTTGTGGTTAGCAACGAATTGGTTTTTAAACCGCTCGATCCTTCAAAAGCATTTTCCGAAGGTGATTTGGGAATTAAAAATATCATTATCAGCGGCATTGGAAATCATTACATTATCCTGGTTTTTCTTGCCATAAAAGCGGGCCGGTCGTGGTACGATGCCAAAAGTCTGAAAGATGAACTCATTCAGTCAACCATGGAAACCGAACTCGAAATTTACCGGTATCAGCTTCAGCCCAAACTTATTTTAACCCTCATGCAGGAACTGGAAATAATAACAGAAAACGAGCCTAAAAAAGCCTCTGAAATGCTCATTAAAATATCCAATTTTCTGAACCGGTTTTTGTTCGAAGGCCGCGAAGAACTCATTCCGCTTCAACTCGAAATTAAATTGGTAGAAGAGTTTTTGGAAATTCATAAACTGGCGCTTGGAAAAAAACTGGTGAGTAATTTTATTTCGGGAGGCCAGTTAAAATCGTACCTCGTACCGCCTTTTATTTTGCTGCCTTTTTTAAACGATGCAATAAAATTGGTCTACCAATGTAACGAAACGTTCGAAAGTACCGTCCTTATAAAAGGAGAAAAAAAATACCTCCTTTTTTCTTTCTCATTTTGGAGTGAAAAGGAATTCAGGTTAACAGGAACAGAAAATACAGAAATAACAAAACAACGTCTGAATTACAGTTTTCCGGGGAAATTCAGACTGGTAGAAAACCTGGATGATAATTTTACTGAATTCAGTGTTGAACTGTTTCATTGAAAATGTAATTAAATAGGACAGAAACTTACTAATTAGAAAGTTACAGCGTAGAAAACTAACCCGTATTTGCCATGAAAACAAAATGTCTCATTATCGATGATGAGCCTCTCGCACGTGATTTAATGCGAAGCCACATTGAAAAACTGGAAAATTTTGAAATTGCCGCTGAATGTGGCGACGCCATGAAAGCCCTGCAAGCGCTGCGCAACCACCCCGTAGATTTAATGTTTATGGATATTCAAATGCCACAGATTACCGGAATTGAATTTCTGAAAACATTAAAACACCCGCCCAAAGTAATTATTACAACTGCTTACCGTGAATATGCACTCGACGGTTTTGAACTCGATGTGGTAGACTATCTTTTAAAACCCATCACTTTCGAACGTTTCCTGAAATCGGTAAACAAATATTACCAGGTTACTCAGGAAGATGTGCAGGTTTCGGTGCCTTCTGTAAATAGTGAGATTCAACCGGAGGAAGCTTACATTTATGTGAAGGAAAACAAAAAAGTAGTAAAGGTTTACCTGAACGAAATTGTGTATGTGGAAGGTTTGAGTGAATATGTTCAGATTTACACTGCCAAGAAAAAAATCATTACAAAAACCAGCATGACCAACATGGAAGAAAAATTACCCGATGCCGGTTTTATGCGCATTCACAAATCGTATATCGTTTCGTTGTCGAAAATTGAGGCGTTTACATCGAGCAGCATTGAGGTTCCCGGCAAAGAATTGCCCATTGGCAGAAGTTACAAAAATACAGTTCTCGAATCTCTGCATCAGGGTACCGTTTCGCTCGAATAAAAGATTTTCGCTTTGTGACCACCCTTTGCGGTTAAAAATATTTTTATTCATTGTTATCTGGTAAATAAGGGAGCTTGTTTAATATTTACAGGAAGTATAAATAAAAACACTGACAAAAAGCAGACTAAAAATATGGACTAAAGTCCGGAAACTTTGGTGCAATGACTAACCCCGGCATTAACAGGCTGTGTGAAAATATGATTTTTGATTTATTATTTGAACCCATTGTTTCCATATGCTAATTCTCTTAATAGTCTCTTTTCCCTTTTCATGGTTCGTCTCCTGTTCTGATATTATTATTCGATCTAAAAATGGTTTTTATGGCCTTTTTTTAGGCCATTGCCCAATTGTATCTCATTATTTTGCCCATTAATTCCATAGTTGTCCCACAGTTCAACAGCCTTTTTAGATTGTAGGATATTGTATACAGTTCGAATTCGATTTGGGCTTTTCCCTTTCCCGTTAACAAAAAATTGAACTTGCCCATCAGCCATTTTATCGTTCCAAGAGGGTGTTCGACAATACCTTTCCTTTCGGCTATTTTCTCTTTGGCATAGTTAGTCTTCAGTTTTTCTTTATACTGGTCAATTTTTTCTTGTTCAACATTCCGTTTATAAATCCTCCCTGTTTTCGACTTTGTGCAATTACTGCGGATTGGGCAACCATCACATTCGCGGCATTTATAAACATTATAAATTGCTCCGTGGCGCTTATAATCCTTTGATATAAGGTAGAGGTTTTTCCCTTGGGGGCAAATGCAGGTGTCGGTTTCCTTGTCATATTTGAATGCAAGGTCTTGCTTTATTTCTTTTTCCCGGGATGTTGTTGCAAGTGGTATAAAACACTGAATGCCGTTGCTCTCAATTCCCAAAATCTGTGTGGTATTTCCGTAGCCCTTATCTGCAAGTATTTCTTCCGGGATGATATCCGTTTCCAAAATTGCGTTTTCTACGCAACTGGCTAATTGTTGCTGGTCTACCGCGTCTGTTGTAACTTCGCTGTACATGATGAAGTGGCCTTTGGCTTCAACACCGGTTTGTGCGTTGTAACCTGCAAATTTACCATCACGCCCCTTAACCAAAACTGCATCTGTGTCGTTGGGGGAAATTTGCCTTTTCCCACTGGCCTTCAGTACTTCTCCTATCTCTTCTAATTTTGCCTTTTGCGTTTCAAGCTTTGCTATTTTTTCTTTCAGTTGTTTTATTTCTTCCCTGGCTGTTTCCAGTGAATCTTCTGTTGAATCGTTAACTTCTAATTGTGCTAAATAATCGGCGATGGATTTGTCCAGGTTCTCCAGTTTATGACGGATGCTTTCGCTGTTTAACATGTCGCGGCTTGCGTAGGCTTTTATTTTTGACCCGTCGAATACGAGCTTATTCCCCGAAGCATATTCTTCATCCAACAAAAACCTGCGGAAGGTTTTCAGTACATCTTTTACCAATTGTGCATTGTCCCTGCGAAACTCACAAATAGTCCAATGGTCGGGCTGTAAGCCTTCCATAAGCCAAAGCAACTCAATGTTTCGAAAGGTTTCCCGTTCCAGTTTCCGGCTACTGGATATCCCGTTAAAATAACCATATACCAACAATCTTAACATTGACAGCGGCGGATAGCTTTTCCTGCCTTTTTCTTTCTTCCCTTTCCATTCTTCGCGCCACGGGTTGTCTTCTATAAATTTCCTGCACAGCAAATCAAGTAACCTGACAGGATTATCGGGTAAAACCATGGTCTCGTATGAAACCATCATCATTTGTCCCCGGTAGTGTCCTTCTTTAAAATGCATATTGCCCTGCTTTTTATTGATTTCAAGTTAACCAACTTATCCGAAAAAACTCGAAGATTTGTCTGCCGATATTATTCAATTATTAACAACTTCTATTTAATATCTGTACTTTCGTTTTCACACAGCCTGTTAAAGTCGCGGATAAAAAGCATTCTTCCCAAATCGTCTTTCGAAACATTGGGTTGCAACTCTTTTTCAACCTCTTTTTCAACTTTAAAAAGATTGGTGGTACGGAAAATCATGATAGTACCGCTTAATGCATAAATTGTCATAATACCCGCTAAAAAAAATCCAAGATACCGGTGATAAACTCTGAAGTTTGAATGTACTTTACTCATGTTGTAAATTTTAGTTTATTAATTTGAATTGTATTTCCTGTTTAGAATTTTTCCAAATTAACAAATAAGACATTTTTTTCTGATTTTGGTTTAATAGCGTTCTCAATTTCATTAAATAAAATTGCTTATCCGTTATCATGCCAGTAATTCGAAGCCACTGCAATGGTTAGCCTGTCGAAAAGCCTATCGCCAAAATATCTTCGATTCAGCTTATAACAGAATTCGTCAAGGTAAAGCTGTAAATATTTGCCTTTAATTTTATGATATATTCCCAAAAGAGTACGTTTCGCATTGCTTATTGCTATGTGTACCCATTGTAAAGTTGTTTTGGTTGTCTCATTTGTTGATTTCTCTGTAATGTGAACTTCAACAAAGTCAGCAATATTAATGTAGCTTACACTTTTATCGCTAAAAACGATACTTTCCTCAGCAATATTTTGCTCAACAAACTCATTGACTTTATCTGAAGTGTGCCCATCAAGGACTTTCATTTTAAAATACCTGCAATGTTTCCCTTTTTTCCCTGATTCAAGGTCTTCCAGTGGAGTTGATTCTGCTGCAACGGCAACGTTCATTTGGCGCTGACTACCTTTCCCTCGCTTCAAGTCTTGCTTGTCTTTCTCACTGGTTTCGGTTTCAAAATAGGCCTCGTCAAATTCCACCATCCCGGTCAATCCATACATGTTGTCACGCTTACCCATAGCTTCGCGTATCTTGTGCATCATAACCCAAATTGTTTCATATCTGCTGTGCCCCAGCTGTCGTTGCAATTCTGTCGCAGAGATACCTTTCTTACTAAAACTCATAAATGCCATGCCAAGGTACCATTTGCGGATTGGAAGCTTGTAATTTTCCATCATTGTACCGCTTCGTAAACCAGTTCTGAAACGGCATTCTGAACACTGCCACTGCCATTTGGCTTTCAACCAATAATGTTTGGTACACCCACATCTTTTGCAAATAACACCTTGCTTCTCACGTACTCCTTTAAAATGCTCCCTGCAACTTTCTTCGTCAGGAAAGGATTCAATAAATTTGATAATATTCATATCATTTCTGTTTCCCATAAGATAGCATTTTATATATTAGTGGCAGTATCTCGTATATGCAATAAATAAAATACAGTTTTCTTTTTTATGTTACTGTAAATATAAATTTGGTTAAGTTTTGGAAAAGATAATTCTCTACATAAATATTGGTTTGATATTTTGTTGATTTTTAGGAGGTGTTGTTTTTGTACTTAACAAAATAATTAATTAATTTGCGCCGGATCATCAAACGAAAAATATGAAACATTTAGAATCAGCGCTCAAACAGCAAAATCAGATTTGGAAATATATTTTGGTGTTTTTTATTGGTTTGTTTCTGGGGCAATCGGTAGGGGCAATTCCGCTTATTGTTGTTATGGCAATAAAAATGGCACAAAGCGGTGGAAATTTTGTAATGCCCGATAATAAAGTAGATTTTTCAGCTTACGGAATCGATCCGAATTTAGGATTGTTTTTAATGGTTATTCCGTTTACTGTAAGTCTGGTGATTGCCATTCTTTTGGTAAAAGCATTTCACAACCGCACTTTAATACAAGTTGTAAACGGCGGTAAATCTTTCCGTTGGAACCGATTTTGGACTGGTGTTATAATTTGGGGAATTTTACTTTTGATTACATTCGTATTTAGTTTGATTTTTGATTCGGAAAATTTCGAACTTCAGTTTAATCTTTCGACTTTTATTCCACTGATTGTTATTTCTGTTTTATTTATTCCTTTACAAGCGGGTACTGAAGAATATTTTTTCAGAGGTTACCTTGGGCAAGGTATTGCAGCCTGGACCAAACAAAGGTGGCTTGTTGTTTTGATTCCGGCACTCTTTTTTGCATTAATGCACGGTTTGAACCCTGAAGCCGATGAATTTGGATTCTGGACAGTTATGCCCGGTTATCTGTTGTTCGGTTTGGTTTTTGGAATTATAACTGTACTTGATGATGGAATTGAACTGGCCGTTGGAACTCATGCTGTTAACAATGTGCTGTCGTCTATATTTGTAACAAGTAAATCATCGGTTTTAAGAACACCGGCTTTGTTCCTGCAAAAAGAGGTCGATCCCAAAAGTGATTTTTGGGGATTGCTTATTTTTTCAGCAATTTTTATTATGATATTAGCCTACAAAAGCAAGTGGAATTTTAAAGTGTTGTTTTTGAAGGTGGAAACAGAAGAAGAACAACTGCAGGTTGAGGTAAACCAATAACAAAAGAACCGTTCTTTTCATCAGAGAACGGTTCTTTTTTATTGGACTGGTGATTTAAATTTCACCCTAATTTTTTTTAATCCAACCGGCAATCCAGTCGCCTACCTGCGAAGTTTTGTACGATTCACCTTCAGCAATATCAACAGTTACATAACCTTCTGTCATGGAAGCGGCTACGGCATCGCGGATGATTTTTCCTTCAGCCATTAAACTGAAAGCATATTCAAACATCATTGCAGCCGAAAGAATGGTAGCAATCGGGTTGGCAATGTCTTTGCCGGCGGCCTGTGGGTATGAACCGTGAATAGGTTCAAAAACCGAAGTGTGTATTCCGATGGAAGCCGACGGCAGCAACCCGAGTGAGCCTGTAATTACACTGGCTTCGTCGGTTAAAATATCGCCAAACATATTTTCGGTTACCATTACATCGAAGTTTTTAGGCCACTGAATTATTTGCATGGCTGCATTGTCAACAAACATAAATTCGGTTTTAATGTCTGGATAATTGGGGGCCATTTCCTGAGCGATTTCGCGCCATAAACGTGAACTTTCCAAAACATTGGCTTTGTCGACAACGGTTAGTTTTTTGTTGCGTTTGGCAGCAAACTGGTAGGCCAGTTCCAAAATACGTTCAATTTCTTCGCGGGTGTAAGTGTTTGTGTCAAAGGCTGTATTTCCGTTGTCTTTTCTCCCTTTTTCGCCAAAATAAATACCACCGGTAAGTTCGCGGATACAAACAAAATTGGCTCCTTCCACCAACTCGCGGCGAAGCGGAGATTTGTGCAGCAACGATTCGAAAGTTTCTACCGGACGAATGTTGGCATACAATCCCAGTTTTTTACGCATGGCCAGCAAACCCTGTTCGGGGCGCACCGGTGCTTTTGGGTTGTTGTCGAATTTTGGGTCGCCAATGGCGCCAAAAAGTACGGCATCCGATTTCATGCACAATTCGTGTGTTTCGGCAGGGTAGGGATCGCCCACCTGATCGATGGCGCAGGCGCCTGTTGAACCATATTCAAAGGTTAATTCGTGATTGAACTTTTTAGCCACAACTTTTACAACTTTCATGGCCTGTTCAATAATTTCCGGCCCGATTCCGTCGCCGGGAAGTACTGCAATATTCAGTTTCATTTGTTGATCTTTTGAAGGAAGCTGGAATCCTGTTCCGGAACCAACAACCAAAGTTTTTTATTTTCTTTTTTTTGTATTCCGGAATATTAAATACTATTCAGAATTTTATCCAATAAGCCGGGTTTGAATTCATTTTCAATAATATTCAGCATTCTGATTGTCGCTTTTATCGCTGCTGCATTTTGGTCAGGATCGAGGCCTTTGGTTTTAAATTCGCGGCTGTTTTGCCAGGTAATTACGGTTTCAACCAAAGCGTCGGTTTTTCCGCCCGGAGGAATAGTAACCACATAATCAACCAGTTTCGGGAACGATTTTCCGAGTTTTTTGTAAATTTTTCTCAGAGCTTTTACAAATGCATCGTACTGACCGTCGCCATCGCAAAATTCCTCGTACCTTTTTCCGTCAATTTCGAGCGAAACATTTGCCACAGGCCGCAAACCCATAGTATGTGTAACCGAATAATTAATCACCCTGATTTTTTGTTCCACAAAGTCGTTGTTCAGCACATCGGAAACAATGTATGGTAAATCGTCGCTGGTAACCGTTTCTTTTTTGTCTCCCAGTTCAATAATCCTGTCGGTAACTTTTTTTAGCGAAACCGGATCGAGATCAATGCCCAAATCTTCGAGGTTCTTTTTAATATTGGCTTTTCCCGAAGTTTTCCCAAGCGCGTATTGTCTGATTCTGCCAAAACGCTCCGGCAATAATTCGTTGAAATAAAGATTGTTTTTATTGTCGCCGTCGGCATGAATTCCGCTGCATTGCGTAAAAACAAACTCGCCAATCAACGGTTTGTTGGTAGGAATCCGGATTCCTGAAAATGATTCAACCAGTTTTGAAACCTTGTTCAACTGGCTTTCATTAACGTTGGTCTTCATTTTCAGATGATCTTTTACCGTGGCAATAACACTCGAAAGCGGAGCATTTCCGGCGCGTTCGCCCAAGCCGTTTACGGTTGTATGAATACATCTGATACCCGCCTTTAATGCGTGAAAAACATTGGCAATAGCAAGATCGTAGTCGTTGTGCGCATGAAAATCGAAATTAACATCCGGATAAGTTTCAATCATTTCAAGACAGAAATCGTATGTTTCATCCGGATCTAAAATACCCAGTGTGTCGGGCAGCATTATGCGGTCGATTTTTTCATTTTTCAGGTTTGAAACCATAAAATGAACATAATCTTTTGAACTCCGCATTCCGTTCGACCAGTCTTCAAGGTAAATATTTACCCTGATTCCCATTTCATTGGCATTTGCAATTACTTTTTTGATGTCGGCAACGTGTTGTTCCGGCGTTTTTCGCAACTGCCCGGTAACGTGTTTTAACGAACCTTTGCACAGCAGGTTGATAACTTTTCCACCCGCGTCGGCAATCCATTGCAGCGAAATTCTGTCGTCGACAAAACCAAGCACTTCAATTTTCTCAAGATGGCCTTTTTCTGCAGCCCACTGCATTACCCGCTTTGTTCCCTTAAATTCACCTTCCGATACCCTAGCCGAAGCAATTTCAATGCGGTCGACTTTAACATCTTCAAGTAAAACTTTTGCCACACTTAGTTTTTCCCCGTCGCTAAACGAAACCCCCGTGGTTTGTTCGCCGTCGCGAAGGGTAGTGTCCATTATTATTAAGGTTTTTCCCAATACTTCAACTGTCCTGCCTGTCATTTTTTTGTTTTTTACACTTGCCGCGAAAAGATTTATCTCGCTGCCTCAAATGCTTCAATTTTGTTTTTCATATCAACGAGGTAATCAATATCGTCGAGTCCGTTTTGCAAACAATGTTTTTTGTACGGATTGATCTCGAATTCAGAAGATTCGCCTGTTGATGAAATTGTAAATGTTTGTTTTTCCAAATCAACCTCAAATGTTGCATTCGGATCATTTTCTATTGTGTTGAATATTTCCTGAAGGAATTCAGGAGATACAACAACCGGTAACAATCCGTTGTTCAATGCATTTCCTTTAAAAATGTCGGCAAAAAAGCTGGAAACCACAACGCGGAAGCCGTAATCGTAAATTGCCCACGCTGCATGTTCGCGACTTGAACCACTTCCGAAGTTTTTTCCGCCCACCAGAATTTTTCCTGAATATTTTGTGTTGTTCAGTGGAAAATCAGCTTTTGGACTGCCGTCTTTGTTGTACCGCCAGTCGCGGAAAAGATTGTCGCCAAATCCTTTACGTTCCACAGCTTTTAAAAAGCGTGCCGGGATAATTTGGTCTGTATCCACATTTTCAATTGGCAGTGGTACTGCCGGTGAATTTATTGTTGAAAATTTATCGTATGCCATCGCAATTGATTAATTATAATTTATTGTTTCTTATTTTTTTGTTGGATTGTTTTTCTGGATGCTATGAAAATTGCTGTTAATTCTTTTGCTTCATTCATCAAAGAAGGAGCAATTTCTAATCAGGCAATTTTTTCATCCAAGGCAAATTCAATCCAAAAATCACATTCATCGACTTCTTCAATGACTATTGATAATTTTGATGCAAAAGCTGCATCGGAATGTGCCAGCAAAACAGCCCTGTAATTTACTGCAAACGAAGTAGCACATCTAATAAGTTGACCTTCAATATGAGCCCCCAATTTTGTTTTTGGAAGAGAGGATGCAAATTTTACACACTGATGTGAAAATATTTTCGTTCTGTTCTTTAACTCATATCGGTCCATAATTAATCAATAATCAATAATCAAAAATCAATTACATCAGTTTTCTCGGGTCGGTAATTACTCCGGTAATAGCAGCGGCGGCGGCAGTTAACGGACTGGCGAGGAGTGTTCTTGCTCCCGGCCCCTGGCGACCTTCAAAGTTTCTGTTCGATGTTGATACCGAGTATTTACCTTCCGGAATTTTATCGTCATTCATGGCCAAACACGCAGAACACCCCGGCTGACGCAGTTCGAAACCGGCAGCTTCCAGAATTTGAACCAGTCCTTCTTCTATGATTTGATATTCCACAAATTTTGAACCCGGAACCAGCCATGCAGTTACATTTGGCGCTTTTTTCTTCCCTTTGACAAATTCGGTAAAAGCCCTGAAATCTTCAATTCGGCCGTTGGTACAACTTCCAAGGAAAACATAATCAACCGGTTTTCCCAGCATTTGTTCGCCTTCGTTGTATCCCATGTATTGTAACGATTTAATGTAGGTAGTTTTGTCGCTGCCTTCCATACCGGCAGAAGTTGGTATTTTTTGTGAAATGCCAATTCCCATTCCCGGGTTGGTTCCGTAAGTAATCATCGGCTCAATATCGGCTGCATCAAAAGTATATTCCGTGTCGAACACTGCACCTTCGTCGGTTTTTAATTCTTTCCAGGTTTTTACTGCTTTGTCCCAGTCTTCGCCTTTTGGAGCGAATTTTTTTCCTTTTACATAATTGATGGTAATATCGTCAGGAGCAATCATGCCACCGCGCGCACCACTTTCAATACTCAGGTTGCACAGTGTCATTCGTCCTTCCATACTCAGGCTCGAAATGGTGGTTCCGGCATATTCAATAAAATGGCCGGTTCCCCCGCTGGTCGATATTTTTGAAATGATATAAAGTGCAATGTCTTTTGCAGTTACACCTTCATTAAGAACGCCGTTAACTGTAATTCGCATTTTTTTTGGTTTGGGCTGCATGATACACTGGCTAGCCAGCACCATTTCCACCTCGCTGGTTCCGATTCCAAAAGCAATCGCACCAAAAGCGCCGTGTGTCGATGTGTGACTGTCGCCGCAAACAATGGTCATGCCGGGTTGGGTTAATCCCATTTCAGGACCGATAATGTGAACTACACCGTGTCCTTCGGTTCCCAAATCGTGATAAGTAATTCCGTGTTCGGCACAATTTTTTTTCAGCATTTCCACCTGGTTGCGCGAAAGTTCGTCAACAATAGATAAGTGCTGGTTAATTGTGGGAACATTATGGTCGGGAGTAGCCGTTGTATTTTCGGGACGAAAAACTTTTAATCCGCGGTTTTTCAAACCTAAAAATGCAACCGGACTGGTAACTTCGTGAATAAAGTGGCGATCGATATACAAAACATTCGGGCCGCCTTCAACCTTTTTCACAACGTGTGCATCCCAAATCTTGTCAAATAATGTTTTTGCTTCCATATTTTTAATCTTTTTCCAAAGGAAATCAATGTTATTTTATTCTCTTCTAATGTACCGGAATTTTATTAATAGCGTCAAGGAATGCTTCTACCGAAGCTGTAATAATATCGGTATTGGCGCCAAAACCATGGAAAATGGTGTCGTCATAGTCAATTTGCATGTGAACCTTTCCAATGTCGTCGCTGCCGCGGGTAATTGCCTGTACCAAAAATTCTTCGATGGTTACCTGACGGTGAATGATTTGTTTCACCGCTTTAATAGCGGCATCAACAGGGCCGTTTCCTGCCGAAGTTGCATCGAATTTTTCACCTGCAATATCCAACCGGACAGTGGCCATAGGCATAAGATTTTTGCCGGTTACCACTTGCAGGAAGTCAAGTTTTATGCGGCGTTCCTGACGGGTGGCATCACCCACCAGTAAAGCGATATCGTCGTCACGAATGTCTTTTTTCTTGTCGGCCAGTTTCAGAAATTCTTCGTACACTTCATCCAGTTTTTCCTTGGTGAGTTCAAAACCGAGCAATTCCAGACGGTGTTTTAATGCAGCCCGTCCGCTGCGGGCCGTCAGTAAAATAGCTGATTCATTGATTCCCACATCGGTCGGATCCATTATTTCGTAATTTTCGCGGTTTTTCAAAACGCCGTCCTGGTGAATTCCGGAAGAGTGTGCAAAAGCATTTCTACCTACCACTGCTTTATTGGGTTGAACCGGCATATTCATTAATGTTGAAACCAAACGGCTGGTGCCGAAAATTTTCTTCGTGTTGATTCCGGTGTCGATTCCCAACGATTTATAATGCGTTTTCAAAGTCATTACTACTTCTTCCAGTGAAGTATTTCCCGCACGTTCACCAATACCGTTGATGGTAACTTCTGCCTGGCGGGCTCCGTTCAGAATACCCGAAATTGTGTTGGCTGTTGCCATTCCAAGATCGTTGTGGCAATGTGTTGAAATGGTTGCCTTGTGAATGTTGGGTACATTATCAACCAGGTATTTAATTTTTGCACCAAATTCGTGAGGGAGCGTGTAACCCGTTGTGTCGGGAATGTTTACTACAGTTGCACCAGCTTTGATTACAGCTTCGATTACGCGGGCCAGGTACTCATTTCCTGTACGGCCTGCATCTTCAGCGTAAAACTCAACATCTTCAACATACTTTTTTGCATATTTTACAGCTTCAACAGCACGTTCAATAATGGCTTCGGGATTGGAGTTGAGTTTGTGGTAAATGTGAAAATCCGATGTTCCTATTCCGGTATGAATACGCCCTTTTTTAGCGTATTTTAGTGACTCGGCTGCAACATCGATATCTTTCTGAACTGCGCGGGTTAGGGCACAAATGGTTGGCCAAGTAACCGCTTTTGAAATTTCTACTACCGATTCGAAATCACCTGGACTTGAAATCGGGAATCCTGCCTCAATAATGTCGACTCCCAGGTCCTGCAATGTTTTGGCGACCTCAATCTTTTCCACTGTGTTCAACTGACAACCCGGAACCTGTTCTCCGTCCCGCAAGGTTGTGTCGAAAATGTAAAGTCTGTCACTCATGGTAATCTGTAATTTATTTAACGTTATTTTTAATTATTTCTGTCTTTCAAATTTCCGTTACCGGTATTTCTATCATGAAAAAAGCCACCCTCTTTTAACGAGAATGGCTCTTCTTTTTTACAATATCTTTTAACAACACACCATTCTCATTTCTTCTTAATTAGAAGAATAATACCGAGGATTAGGTTGAGAATAGATATGCTGATATTATTTTTCATTCGTTTTACTTACGATTTGCTGCAAATATGAAAATATTTTTTTAAAATGAAAACAAATAAGCGTTTTTATTTATAAAACTTTAAATTAAGATTAGATTGTCTGATAAAGTTTCACCAATCAATTTTAATATAACAATGATGACAGCAATATGTTTTTTTTCTTTTGAATAAAAAGTAATTTTAGACAAACTAATAGTTGTGGTTCGCGAAACAAAACATATTCAGGGAAATACATTCGATTTACTCATTATTGGGGGAGGGATTACCGGGGCTGCTATTGCCAGTGAAGCGGCTGCCCGTGGATTTTCTGTGGCTTTGTTTGAAAAAAACGATTTTGGCAGTGCTACTTCGGCAGCTACTTCAAAAATGATTCACGGTGGTTTGCGTTACCTGGCAAAGATGGAATTTAAACTGGTACGGGAGTCGTTGCGCGAACGACGTATTTTAACCAACATTGCCCCAAATTTTGTACACCCGGCGCCGTATCTTTTAACTGCTTACAAAAAAGGCAAAACACCGGCGTGGATGTTAAAAACAGCCATGGTTTTGTACGATTTGCTTTCGTTTGATAAAAACTTGTTGCGGGATAAAAGCAAAAAAATGCCGCACCATAAAAGTATCTCACCGGCAGAGGCACTGGCTCTGGAGCCGAATATATTTTCAGAAGGATTAAAACGCTCTCAGATTTATTACGATTGTTTGAGTTTCAGCCCTGAACGGTTAACGCTGGCATTCATAAAAACAGCCGTTGCAGCAGGAGCAAAAGTGTTGAATTATACTGAAGTAAAAGAATTTATAACAAACGAAATTCAGCATAAAAAACAAATAACCGGACTTCGAATTTTTGATAAATTAACAGAACAGCAATTTGAAGTTTTTGGAAAACTTGTAATTAATGCAGCGGGTCCGTGGGCCGACGAGGTTGTTGGCAAGGTTACCGGAATTGAAAAGGCAAAGATTCTCCGCCGGTCGGAAGGAATTCATTTGATTACCAAAAAAGTGGTGAGCAATTGTATTGTTACAGCAACAACCAAATCGGGCAGGCACTGTTTTGTGGTTCCCTGGCGCAATTTTACCTTACTGGGCACCACCGACAAGGAATATAAAGGCCACCCCGATGATTACAAAGTTACCCAAAAAGCCGTGACCGATTTTCTGGAAGAAGTGAATGCTGTTTTTGGGAACGATAAAAAGCTCACACTCTCGGATGTAAAATTTGTTTACGGGGGGTTGCGCCCACTGGTGGAAGATCAAACCGAAGATGTGTATGAGTCGTCGAGAAAATATGAAATTGTCGATCATGAAAAAGACGGAATTACCGGATTAATTACGGTTGAAGGTGGAAAATATACCACAAGCCGCAGTCTGGCAGAACATGTTGTGGATTTTCTTTTCAAAAAAACAGGAAGAAAAAAAGTTTCATCTATTTCAGCAACACAACAATTAAAAGGAAGTGAGATAAAAAATTTCGATCGGTTTGTTTCTGAAATGAATACAAAATATGTTGAATTTGAAAAGGCACAAATAGAATTTTTATGCAAAATGTACGGAACGGAAACAGACGCTGTAATTGCTTTGACAAACGATGGTAAATATTCTGCAAAACTGGATGCCGACGGTGAAATTGAAGCGCAGGTGGTTTACGCAGTTCAGAATGAAATGGCTGTAAAACTGAGCGATATTTTGTTTCGGCGGACAGGAATCGGGACATTGGGACATCCCGGGGAAAAGACGTTGGAAACTGTGGCCAACCTGGCTGCTGGGTTGCTTAACTGGGACGAAAAAAGAAAAGCCGAAGAATTAGAGGAAGTTGAACAGATTTTTAAAATTCCTGAAAATTAGAAAATGACAAAAAAAAACACATTTCAACCTGAATGGAGGGAAACTGCGCCTGCGCCCGGAACTTTTCGGTCTATTTTTAAATACGGCGATCCGAAGGGTTTTAAACACCCGAACCAGAGACTTTTTGATGAATTAAAAAGTGCTTTTGAACTGACTGACGATGATTTCAGGGAAAAGGAAACTACAGGAGATGAAGTGGTTCAGTTAGATATTCCAACACGATTAACTTCAGACCAAATCAGTTTTTTTGAGACGCTTTCGGGGACGGAGAATGTTTCGGCAGAAGTTTTTGATCGGCTGAAATTTTCAACCGGACAAACGCTGGAAGAGCACATGAAATTGCGGCGTAAAATTCCGGGTAAAATCAGCGATTTGGTGGTTCACCCACGAAATAAAACGGAGGTGGAGAAGATTGTTCAATTTTGCAATGAGCAGGAAATTCCTTTGGTTGTTTACGGCGGCGGTTCTTCGGTGAATTTTGGTTTATCGGCTGAAAAGGGTGGAATTTTGCTGGTTTTGTCGACACACATGAACAAAATTGTTGCTTTGAACGAAACCAACCAAACGGTTACCGTGGAAGCCGGTATTTTAGGGCCTCAACTTGAAAATGTCCTGAACAAAGCTTCCGAATTGTACAAATCAAAACACAATTTTACCTGTGGTCATTTTCCTCAATCGTTTGAATATTCAAGTGTTGGAGGATGGATTGTTACCCTGGGCAGCGGACAACAATCGTCGTATTACGGCGATGCAGCCGATTTGGTTTTGGCTGTTGAAATGATAACTCCTGCCGGAACAATAAAAACACTCGATTTTCCGGCAACGGCAACCGGGCCTAAAATTCTCGATATCGTAAAAGGCAGCGAAGGTATTTTTGGTGTTGTAGTAGAAGTTACCTGGAAAATATTTCGTTATCAACCCGAGAACAGGCAGTATTTCGGTTTTATTTTCAAAAACTGGAAATCAGCGATCGAAGCTTGCAGGGAAACTGCACAAGGAGAATTTGGGATGCCATCGGTTTTTCGTATTTCGGATGCCGAAGAAACACACCACGGATTAAAATTGTACGGAATAGAAGGGACCATTTTTGATAAACTGATGACATGGCGGGGATTTAAACCCGGGGAACGTTGTCTTTTTATTGCTACTTCCGACGGTGCAAAAAGTTTTACAAAAAATGTAAAACGACAGGTGAAAAAAATTGCCCGTCAAAACGGTGGAATGTATTTAACTTCTTTTCCGGCAAAAAAATGGGAACCCGGCCGGTACAAAGATCCTTATCTGAAAGAAGATTTGATGGATTACGGCATTTTGATCGATACGCTCGAAACCAGCGTAAAATGGGATAATTTGCACGAAGTTCATCAAAAGGTGCGTGATTTTATTAAAGCGCGACCCAAAACTATTTGCCTGTCTCATGCATCGCATTTTTATATGCAGGGAACAAATTTGTATTTTATATTTATTTTGAAGGAAGGCGATCTGGCGGCCTATCAGAAATTTCAGAAGGGGGTTATTGAAACCATTGAAAAAAGTGGTGGTACACTTTCGCATCATCACGGAGTGGGGAAAATGGCAGGTTTCTTAATGGAAAGACATTTGGGTAAATGTCAGATGGAAGTTATACGGGCATTGAAAAAACATTTCGATCCAAAAAATATTATGAATCCCGGCGGGCAGCTCGGACTTTAATTTTCAGGTTTTTGCAACTCAGGTTTTTCAGGTTCTTTGGGTTGAAGGTCTTCCCGAAGGAAAATATCGAATTTTGAAAGCGGCCGCAGATTGATTTTCCAGTCAAAACCACCAAGTTTTTTCTCCTCTTCGTTCAATTGATCCAGCGGTTTTAGTTCACCTTCGGGCTGTTTCAAAAAAGCAATTTTAAAAATTTTTCCTTCCTGAAACCGAATAGAAATGTTGCTGCTTTCGGCACGGTTGAGGCCAATTATTTCGTCGTCTTGCTCGCGGGCATAATACAACGTTTGCCCGTTTCCGTCGACCTCGATATTGTTTAACCGGTTTTCAATGATGTAACCAATCATGTTTTTACCCTTTATCTGGTCGAAGCGGTTTGAGTCCTGTTTCGAAATAATAAAACTGTTACTGGTAAGGTGCAATTCATCCGGGGCATCAGGGAATTGCTGCATTTCAATAAAATCGGCGCTTAACTGGTGAATTTCCGACCAAATTACCGGGTTGTTGTACAACTGTACCAGCGAATCTTTTGAAAAATAAACCAGCGAGTCGCAAATTCCCTGTAAATCGGTGCGGTAAAAACGAACGCCGTAAAATGCCTTGATAATTTTTTCTCCTTCAACGGTATCAGGAACGGTCATGAGGGTGTCCGCATGTAAAAACAGCGTGTCGTTATCCGAATACATCATAAAAACAGCAGAATCGGTAACCGTAGCAATTTCAAGCGTTTTGTTGTAGTCGGCGTCTCTTCCGGTAACAATTATCTTGCTTTCAAAATCTTCGATCTGAACTGCGCCTGTTGCTTTTCCATCGCCGTTTTCTTCGTTGTATTTGATAAAATCGGCACTCAATTGTTGCTTTTCATTGGAAACCTTTGGACTTTTCTGAAGTTCAGCTTCGCCGGTTTTTGTGTCGTACCATCCATCTTCGGCGTACAACGTATTTGCAGAATCGCGAATGGTTGTTGGCCCAACAATAAAAATCCTGCCTGTTTCTGTATTGTATCGAAGTGTGTCGCTGCTCAAAGTGTAGTCTTCGCTGTAACCTTCCACTTCCTTATAAAAATCAACAATATCTTCGTCGATAAAATATTTGCCAATCAGGCTGGTAAGAACGTTGGTGCTGTCGATTATTTTTCCAAAATCGTCGTAGTAACCTATGTTACCTGCCAAATCATAATCAAGTGTGTCGGTATATAAAGTTGTTGATTTGTTTTCGAGCTTAACATTTCCTATAGCCTGTGCAAAACTTATGTCGCCGTTATAATAAATTTTGTCGGCATAAAGATTTACAGTATCTCCCTGGTTTACGTGAACATGTCCAAATGCATCAACCTGGTTGGTTCCTGTATAGGTATAAGCGCTGTCGCACCACATCAGAACATCTTCGTGTTGAATTTCAACATCGCCTACCAGCCGGTTTGCATTTTTTGCAATATTTTCGTCCGATTCAAGAAAGTTGGCATGTAAAATATCGACCCTGTGTTTTTGCTGGGAAAATGACAGAAAACTACTTGCCAGAAATACAACCAGCAGAAATAATTTTCCAGGGAAATGGGAAAGAATATTTTTAAAATGAAAAAGCATTAAATCAATTTTGAAATAATTTCTTCCACCGAAATATTTTCTGCTTCCGCTTTGTAGTTTTTAATGATCCTGTGCCTTAGAATGGAAGCAGCCACCGCCTGAACATCTTCAATGTCGGGTGAGTATTTTCCATGCAGAGCGGCATGTGTTTTAGCACCAAGTACCAAGTACTGCGAAGCACGCGGGCCGGCTCCCCATTTCAGGTATTGGTTCGAAACTTCGGCGCTTAACCCGTTGCCAGGCCTTGTTTTGGCTGCAAGGTTTACCGCATATTTCAAAACGTTATCGTTGATCGGTACTTTCCGTATTAAATCCTGAAAGAAAATAATTTCTTCGGCCGAAATTACCGGTTTCAGATCAACATTGAACGTTGAGGTTGTATTTTTTACGATGGTAAGTTCGTCTTCAAATTTTGGATAATCGAGCCAGACTGAAAACATAAAACGGTCGAGCTGAGCTTCCGGCAACGGGTAAGTCCCTTCCTGTTCAATTGGGTTTTGAGTGGCCAGTACGAAAAAAGGTTTGTCGAGTTCAAAACGCTGTCCGGCTGCGGTAACTGAACGTTCCTGCATGGCTTCAAGCAATGCCGACTGGGTTTTTGGTGGTGTCCGGTTGATTTCGTCGGCAAGAATAATATTTGCAAACAAAGGCCCCTGGATAAATTTAAACTGCCGCTCTTTGTCAAGAATTTCAGTTCCAATAATATCGGAAGGCATTAAATCGGGAGTAAATTGAATGCGGCTGTATTTTAATCCCAGAATTTTTGCAATAGTTGTTACAAGCAGCGTTTTTGCCAATCCCGGAACGCCAATCAGTAAAACATGACCGCGGCTGAAAAGAGTAACCAAAACCTGGGTCACAACTTCATCCTGCCCGTAAATAACGCGGGTAATTTCTTTTTTTAATTCATCAAATTTAGCACGGAGTGCATCCAGCGCTTCAACATCGTTCTTAAAATTCATGAGTAATCTTTTAACCGATTTATGTTGATGATTGACTGTTATTTAATCCAGTTGTCGAATTTGAAGTTGCAGTTGGCGTACGTATCATCAATTCTGATGTAGGTTTGCGACTGTCTTTCTTCAATCCATTTTTGCAGAACTTCTTCTTTCTTTTTAGCCAGGTACATGTCGGCTAACTGTTGGTAGTCTTCCTGCAAATTTGCTTTGTGCTGCTCTATTTTGTTTGTCAGTTTTACGATTTTGAAAACAGTCTGCTGGCTGCCTTCATCAACAGTTTCAAACGGTTGCGAAATTTCGTTGATGTTCATTTTGGTAAGAATTTTACTTACTTCGCTGTTGAGTTCATCGGCCGAAAATTTCGATGACATTGTTTCCGGGTTAATTGCTGTTCCACCGTTGTTACGGGTAGTTTTATCGGTTGAAAACATCATTGCAGCTTCTTCGAACGGAATTTCGTTTTTGCGCAACATATTGGCCAGACTGTCCAAACGTTCGAGTGCTTTTTCTTTGGCCTCTACCGAAATTTTAGGTTTCATAAGTATGTGCCGGGTTTTCACTTTTTCGCCCTGTTTGTCGATAAGCTGAATAATGTGATACCCAAATTCACTTTGTACCACGTTCGAAACTTTGTCGTTTTTTAAATTGAAAGCTGCAGCAGCGTATGTAGGATCGAGTTCGCCGCGTCCGTAATACGGAAGTTCACCACCAGATCGGGCAGCACCAGGTTCTTCGGAATACATAATGGCAAGCGATGCAAAATTTGCCCCGTTTTCAATTCTGTCTTTCAATTCACGAAGCTGCGATTTTACACGGTTTTCCTCTTCAATATCGATAATTGGCTTGATTGTAATTTGTGCATATTCGTACTGTGTCGGAATTGTCGGAACTTCATCGGGCTGCAAATTCCTGTAGTTGTATCTTACTTCGGAAGGAGTTACGGTGACGTCTTTTACAATTTTGTTTCTCATCTGTGAGCTCAGCAACTGGTTGCGGATACCTTCCTGCATTTCCGACTTGATAATTGCCAGTGGTTTTTTAAAATAATCTTCCACTGCTTTTTCTGAGCCCAAACGCGAAATATACATCTGAACCTGGGCATCCATTTGCTGGTTAACCTGGCTCGGGGTAACTTCAATTAAAGTATCAAGTTCAGCTTCGGCAATTAAAAGTTTGTCGACAAGCAGGTCTTCCAGAATTTCACATTTCATGTCACCTTCGGTGGTTACACCCTGCGCCTGTTGGTTAATATTCATGTATTCAACATCCGATTTCAGGATGATATTTCCACCCACAACTGCAACAATCTGGTCGATGGTTTTGTCTTGCGCAAAAGTTGAAAAACCGGCAAAAATTCCTGCCAATACAAAAATTGCGGCAAACCCTTTTATTCTATTCAGTTTCATTTGTTTTCTGATTGTATATTTTAAATTTATTTTTTCTGATTCCTTCTGTGTAAACATTGTCTTCTACTTGTTTCAGAAATTCTATTTTTCTGCGGTTAATAATCAAATTTTTAATGTTTCCTTTTACGTATTCCACAGGGGCAATTTCATTCTTTAATTTATAATCCTGAATGCTGACAAGATAATAATAATTTGAATCTTTCAACTCCAACTGGTTATTGTGCGACAGAAATTGCTCCGGATTATCAATTTCTTTGGGAATATTTTTTAACACAACATCAAAATCAACCCAGTTATCTATAAAAATATCGAACCCTTTTGCATATTGAAGACAGTAGTCTTTTAGTACATTCAGTCCTTCCTCGGAAGTATCGTTGCAAAGGTTTTTCAATTGCCTTGGATTGGCAAATTCGTTGGGTATTTTTATAAAAATGGCTTTTACTATGTTGCTTGAAAGGTTAAAATTTTCCTGATTATTAAAATAATATTCGTCAATTTGTTCATCGGTAACAGAAGTATCCATTCGCTGCTTCATCAGTTCATTTTTATATTTGTAAATGATGAGCGAGTTTCTGTATTCTTCTATTTCACGTTGCATGTTTTTTTGGTCGATGGAAAGATTTTCTTCTGCCTTTTGAACCAAAAGTTCGGTTTTCACCCACTTTTTTATGTAGTCGTTAACCAGTAGCAGACTGTCTTCTTTTTCTGTACCCGCAGGAACAACACTGCTTATGTCGGATTCAAAAAGTTTTTTTGTTCCAACTTCAGCAACTACCGGATCTTCTGTTACTTCAGCAGTTTTGTTACAGCCCGAAAATAATCCGGTCAAAATCAAAACAAGACCATATTTGACAATAAGTTTATACACCAGAAATTGAATTCAAAAATTTTTTATCGATAGTTATCTTGTATTTTTTTCTCAAACTTTTTACCCATTTGCTTTCGAGATAATTTTGGTAGTCGGAAATATAAAGTCCGCGGGCCTCTTCGAGCGTTTTGGGCTGAGGCTTAATAATATCGCCACGAATAAACGTGTGTTCAGCAACAAAATACTGGGGTTCCGGGCCGTTCCAAACAAAATAGTCAACAATTGGGTTGGCGCCTTTTTCCCAGGCTCCTTCGGTTATTGTAACCTTTTTCCCTTCACTGTTCATCAGATCCGAAATTTCATCCCCATTCATTTCTGAAGCAAAATATTCCTCGGCCCTTTCCTTTATTTCTTTGCTGTTTGCAATTACAATATACCCTTTAAAACGTTCCTCCCAACTGTATTTTCTTTTGTTTTTTTTATAAAATCTCTCCAATCCGGCGGTATCCAGCGAAGCATAATTCCATACTTTTTCTTCAGAAATATTAAACAGAAGAATGCCGTCGTGGTATTCCTGCAGCAGGTTTTTAAATTCCGGATATTTTTCTTCCAACTGAGAATTTTCGAATTTCGTAATCTCTTCGTCTACCCAAACGTCGTAATATTCTCCATAGGTACTGTTTTGAATTTTATTTTCAGTAAGAAAACAATTGAGTTCGTCGAAAGTGTAATCCATGTTGTTCAACGAAAAAAGTACTCTCTCCGGGTTTTTTGTTGGTGTATTTATTTTCAGCCCTTTTAATTGAGCAACATTTTCACTTTTTTCAGTATAATTATATTCGTTTTTTAGTTTGTCGATAAAGGCTTTTTTGCTGGTTGTGCTTCTTTGTGGATCTCTTTTAATTCGTGTTTCAATATCCTGGCGAACTTCGTCGAGTGGCGGAGTTAATTTTTGCCCAAGTTTTTTAATGATGTGATATCCAAAAGGAGTTTCTATTGGTGGGGTAATATCGCCAATGTTTCTTAGGTTGAATGCCGGCCCGGAGAATTCGGGAATCATCCTTCCTGACGAAAACCAGGGCAATTCGCCGCCTATGGAACCTGACTTTTTATCGTCGGAATATTTTTTAGCCAACTCCGCAAAATCAGCTCCGGCTTTTACCTGTGCATAAATTGAATCGATTTCTGCTTTCAGTTTTGCTTTGGCTACCTCGGAAGCTCCGCCTTGCGGAAACATTTTCATGATGTGTGCCACCTGAATTTCTCCCTGGTTGGGGCGAATATCGTTCACTGTTATAAGGTGGTAACCAAACGATGTACGAACCGGCTGCGAAACATCGCCAACAGGAGTAGAGTATGCTGCATCTTCGAAAGGAGCAACCATTTGAAAAGCCGTAAAATAGCCCAGGTTTCCCCGATTTGTTTTGGCCGAAGGGTCTTCAGAATATTCAAAAGCAGCTTCATTAAAATCTTTACCCGCAAGAATTTCATTTCTTACATTTATGGCTTTATCAAATACCTGCTTTTCCGCCGCCGGACTGGCATCTTTTTCAAGCATAAAAAGAATATGACTGGCATCTATTTCTTTGGTCATCCTATCATAAATCTTTTCCACCAGCTTTTCTTCATAATTTACATCGGTAAGATAAGGAGCCGCCAATTCTTCGCGGTAACCGGCCAGTTCTTTTATAAAAGCTGCACTGGTATCCATTTTCAGGGTTTCAGCTTCAATAACTTTCAACTTGAAATTGATAAAAAGATCGAGATATTCTGCCGGTGTTTTTTTGTCAGTTTCGTTGTAAAGATTGCTGTTGTTCTTTTGGTAAATTCGTTTAAACTCGCCAACCGAAACTTTTGTGTTGCCAATGGTTATGAGCGTTTGGTCATCTTCCTGCGACCAGGCATTTAAACCTATTGTAAAAAGTAATATTAACGAGTAAATTATTCGATTCATCACTGAATTTGTTTTTTATAAAACTGAATATTAAGAGGAAAAGTATTTGTTCGCGAACCACTTTTTCGCGCAGTTTCGGTTGTCGTTGTGTTTTTGCTAACCATTTCAAACGCAGTGGTAACAAAAGGGATATTTGTAATAATTGAACACGTTGACTGAGAAGTAAGATCTACTTCACATCGCCGAAACTCATCGCAGGAAAAAAGTAAAAGAACATCGTCAAATGTTAACCCTTTAAAAACAACTTTATCCGACAGGAACGACATGTACAATTGTTATTTATGTTTTATTTTAGGCGCAAAACTACAAAAAATTAGTATACTGCTTCGTATTAATTTTGCGCCCGACGGCGTTTTGACAAATAAAAATTGTTAAACCGTGAAATGATTTCTTAATTTGTATTAATGGAAGATTTCAGGCAAATATTAATTCGTTACTGGGGGTATTCAGAGTTTCGTCCTTTGCAGCTCGAAATTATTGAATCGGTGGCTGCCGGAAAAGATACGCTCGGATTAATGCCCACCGGCGGAGGTAAATCCATTACCTTCCAGGTGTATTCACTCTCACAAAAAGGGATTTGTATTGTAATCACTCCGTTAATTGCCTTAATGAAAGACCAGGTTGAAAACCTGAACCGGCGTGGAATAAAAGCACTGGCCATTCACAGCGGAATGTCGTCATCGGAAATAAAAGTGGCGCTCGACAACGCGGTCTGGGGCGATTACAAGTTTTTGTACGTTTCGCCCGAACGACTAAATTCGGAGCGTTTTGCCGAACGCCTCGCAAAAATGGAGGTTAATTTAATTACTATTGATGAAGCGCACTGCATTTCACAATGGGGTTACGATTTTCGTCCGAGTTACCTGAATATTAGTGAAATCAGAAAGATTTTTCCTGAAGTTAAATTTCTTGCTTTAACAGCCACTGCAACGCCGAAAGTTGCCGACGATATTCAGGAAAAATTGGGGTTTAAGGAAAAGAACCTTTTGGCCATGTCGTTCGAACGGCAGAACCTGAGTTACCTGGTTCGCAATGTGGAAAACAAAGCCGGTTATTTGTTGGAAACGCTCATGAAAAGTACAGGTTCGGGAATAATTTACGTACGCAGCCGGAAAGCTACCCGCGAATTGTCGGACGAGTTGAGAAAGAATAAGATTTCAGCCGATTTTTACCATGCCGGATTAAATACGCATGTACGCAGTGTAAAACAGGATTTGTGGCTCGAAGGTAAAACCCGCATTATTGTGGCTACCAATGCTTTTGGAATGGGAATCGATAAACCGAACGTCCGTTTTGTTATTCACTGGGATGCCCCCTATTCCCTTGAAGCATATTACCAGGAAGCGGGCAGGGCAGGGCGCGACGGGAAAAAGTCGGCAGCCGTGCTTTTGTTTAACAATGCCGATAAAACCAAACTTAAAAAGCATATTTCGGTTGCTTTTCCTGAAATTGCCAACATTAAAAAAGTATACAATTCGTTGTGCAATTATCTTCAGATTGCCGAAGGTTACGGAAGATTGCAAACGTATGAATTCAGCCTACAAAGTTTTGCGCAGGCTTTTCAGTTTCAGCAGGCCATGGTTTTTAACAGCCTGAAAATTCTGCAACGCGAAGGTTACCTGGAATATACCGAAGAAGTTGATAATCCGTCGCGGGTGTATTTTACGGTTTCGCGCGACGATTTGTACAAGTTTCAGGTGGCAAATGCCAATTACGATGTTTTTATAAAATTGCTGCTGCGTTCGTACACCGGGCTTTTTTCGGGTTATGTAATTATCGACGAGGATTTGCTTGCCAAACGCGCCGGACTCGACCGCGAAAAAGTGTACCAGTATTTGAAACATCTCCGCCAGTCGAAAGTAATTGATTATGTTCCCCGGAGTCACACACCTTACATTTTTTTCAGCAAGGAAAGAATAAATATTGAACGCCTGAAAATTTCGAAAGAGAATTACGACCTGCGCAAAAAAGATTTTCAGGAACGTATTGAATCGGTTATTCGTTATGCTGAAAGCTCAAAATGCCGGAGCCAGCTTTTGTTGGAATATTTTGGTGAAAAGGAGGCGGTGCGTTGTGGGCAGTGCGATGTTTGCAAATCGGTGGAAAACCTTGAAATCAGTAATATTGAATTCGATGAAATTGCTGAAAAAGTGAAAAATATACTGGAAGAGCCCTGTTCGTATGAAAAATTGTTGTTAAAACTGAAAGGCAACCAGGAAAAATCGCGGCAGGTGCTTCGATGGCTTGTCGATAACAATAAAATAATCTTCCGTATCGATAATAAACTGGAATGGTCGGAAAAATAGACCTGTAATGTATCGGCACCGTTTTCATTATTAATTATATTCATAAAATCTTTTTTATACTTTTGCATCTGTTTTCGGATAAAAAATGGAAGATAATTTACATCAGCTTGTATATTCAAAAAATGTGATTGAGTTTGTAACCGTTGCCAACGAATATTGTAACGCAATTGAACATGTGGGCAAAATTCCGGTGGAAGAAAATCTTCAGCGGTTGCAAAAAGTACTTCCTCTTTTGTATTTGAAAGCCGTTTTGTTGCCAAAAACAGAAAGTGTTCTGGAAGACGAAATTGAAAAATATGTCAGTGAGCTCGACTACAATCTTTACAATCAGAAATGGGCGCAGGCATTGGGCGAGAACGACAGTTTTTATGAAGTTTTTGATCCTTCCATTCAATTTGGTCAGGAAACGGTGACTGCAAATATTTCTGAAAACCTGCTGGATATTTACCAGTCGCTGAAAGATTTTATTCTCTCGTACAGTGTTGGGAACGATGAGGTTATGAATGATGCTCTGTACGTTTGCAGTTATAATTTTGAAGAATACTGGGGGCAGAATCTGGTGAATGTTTTGCGTGCAATTCACCGGCTGGTGTACAGCGGTGCCGATTTTGAAGAAAGGGACGATGAGGAAATAAAACCGGGAAAAGGCAATCCGAAATGGCTCGACCAGTTTTGGGGTACCGATACCGAGGAGGATGATTAATATGTTTAAAGAAAGTATTTCGAAAGAAGAACTTACCGATTTGCCATTGCGTTGGTTCGAAGGTGAGATTTTGTTGGTTGATAGTTTTGAAAAAGTAAGTTATGCTGCTAAAGTTTTGGCTTCGCATTCAATTATTGGCTTCGACACGGAAACCCGTCCTTCTTTCAAAAAAGGAGTTGTAAACAAAGTTTCACTTTTACAGCTTTCCACTCACGACCAGGCATTTTTATTCCGAACCAATAAAATTGGTTTACCGGCCGAAATCCGTGAAATTCTTTCCAATCCCGAAATTATTAAGCCTGGCGTTGCCATTCGCGACGATATTAAAGGTTTAAAGGAAATCAACAATTTTAATCCGGCCGGTTTTATCGAATTGCAGGATTATGCACGCGATTTGGGCATTCAGAATTTCAGCCTGAAAAAGCTGGCTGCCATTGCATTGGGTTTCCGGATTTCAAAATCGCAGCAACTTTCGAACTGGGAAGGCGATGTTTTAACCGAAGCCCAGATTATTTACGCTGCTACCGATGCATGGACCGCCCTGAAAATTTTTGAGAATTTTGACAAAAATTAAAGATGGCCAATTATTCAAAAATTATACTGAAACCGGGAAAAGAACAATCTTTAAAACGGTTTCATCCCTGGGTATTTTCGGGCGCCATTAATAAAATCAGCGGAAATGTTGACGAAGGCGACCTCGTTAAAGTATATTCCGGCAAAGATGAATTTCTTGGATTAGGGCATTATCAGATTGGCTCAATTGCGGTCCGCATTATTTCATTCACTGATATTGACGCCGATTTTACTTTTTGGAAGAAAAAAATTGAAAGCGCCTGGAACCTGAGGAAATCGCTCGGTTTTACCGATAATCCCGAGACCAATGTTTTTCGTCTGATTCATGCCGAAGGAGATGGAATGCCGGGTTTGGTGGTTGATTTTTACAACGGAACCGCTGTGATGCAGATGCATTCTGTGGGCATGTATTTAATTCGTGAACAATTGGTGGAGGCCATGCGCGAAGTTTTGGGAGACCAATTAAAAGCAGTTTACGATAAAAGTGAAAAAACGCTTCCGTTCAAAGCCAGTATCGAACCCAAAGACGGATTTTTATTTGGTGACAGTTCTGAAACCGAAGTTCTGGAATATGGTCTGAAATTTAAAGTTGATTGGGAAAGCGGACAAAAAACCGGCTTTTTTATTGATCAGCGCGAAAACCGTTTGTTGGTTCAGCAATACGCCAAAAACCGCGATGTTTTAAACATGTTTAGCTACACCGGCGGATTTTCATTTTATGCCATGAAGGGCGGGGCCAGAATGGTTCACTCGGTCGATTCTTCGGTTAAAGCCATCGATTTGACCAACGAAAATGTGGAACTGAATTTTCCGGGAGATACGCGCCACGAAGCTTTCGCCGCCGATGCCTTCGAATTTTTAAAAGATATTAAGAACAAATACGATTTAATTATACTCGATCCGCCGGCTTTTGCCAAACACCGAAACTCGCTGCAACAAGCGTTGCAGGGGTACAAACGGATAAACACGCGTGCTTTTGAACAAATACGCAGCGGTGGGGTTTTATTTACCTTTTCGTGTTCGCAGGTGGTAACAAAAGATAAATTCAGGGAAGCCGTTTTTTCGGCAGCAGCCATATCGGGAAGAACTGTAAGGATATTGCATCAGTTGACACAGCCTGTCGATCACCCGGTAAATATTTATCATCCCGAAAGCGAGTATTTAAAAGGATTGGTACTTTATGTTGAATAATTAAACAAACAAATATGAACGGTAAGGATAAAGCTGAATTTTTAAACGAAGAGTTGCGCGGAATGAGCATTGTTGAAAAACTCGGTTATTTGTGCGGACTTTATGAAGGGAGAGTTGTTTTTACAACCAGTTTTGGTTATGAAGATCAGGTGATTACCGATTTTATTTTTGGAAATAATTTTCCGGTTGAAGTTGTTACGCTCGATACCGGCCGTTTGTTTGAAGAAACCTACAAAGTGTACCGCAGTACACTCGAAAAATACAAAAAACCAATAAAAGCCTATTTTCCGCCCACTGAAAAAGTGGAAAAATTGTTGGCTGAAAAAGGGCCTTTCAGTTTTTATGAATCGCTGGAGAACCGCAAGGAATGTTGTTACATCAGGAAGGTGATTCCGCTAAAAAGAGCGCTCGAAGGAAATGAAATCTGGATTACCGGTTTGCGTGCTTCCCAATCGGAAAACCGGAGCGGAATGAAAGAATTTGAATGGGATGAAGGAAACAATATAATCAAATTTAATCCTCTCCTTGATTGGGACCTTGAAGATGTAACAGAGTACGTTCGCGAAAATAATGTACCGTACAATGTTCTTCATGACAGAGGTTTTGTAAGTATTGGCTGCGCGCCATGTACACGCGCCATTCAACCCGGTGAAGATTTTCGTGCCGGTCGCTGGTGGTGGGAACACAACTCGGGTAAAGAGTGCGGGTTGCACGCCAAATAATACTTTCAGCAAAAAGTGTAAAATTAGTGCAATCGGTTTTTTCGGTTGCCTGCATTGTGTTAGCAAAATTCAGCAACAATAATAAAGTGGGCTAAAATAACTGGGTTCAGGCTAAAATATTATTTACGGGAATAGTTTATTAATCCGAATGCCGCACCAAAAGTAAGCCCTGCGCCAATTCCTACCGAAAGCCAAAGTGCCAAATCTTTGGTTAAAATGCCTGTTATTACTCCCAGAATTGCACCAACAGCAAAACCGGTTGTAATTCCTTTGTTGAGTTTGTTTTCCTTTTTTTCGTGCATGGTTAAAAATTTAAGTTTGTTTTTAGTCTTCAAAAATGAACAACTCTTCGATGTTAACCGAAAAAACACGGGCCAAATCGTGGGCAAGTTTTAACGAAGGGTTGTATTTGTTCTTTTCCAAAAAAACGATGGTTTCCCTGCGAACATTTACCAGTTTTGCCAGCTCGTCCTGCGTAAAATTGAATCTCGCCCTGAATTCTTTGATTTTGTTAGTCATTCCGAACGCCTTTAATGCTGAAAAATACCCACGAAAGTGCAAAGATTACAGCCATTCCCAAAATTCCCGTTCCTAAAATTTCATCCGAATCGAGTGTGATTCTGTCTTTCAGATACAACATAAAAACCCACCAGTAAAGTGATAGATAGTACGAAAGCGAAGACGTTTTTTGAAGTATTTTTTTTGAAAGTTCATCTTCAACAGGTTCACCGCGTTTTTCGCTTTTCAGTCGTTTAATTCCGATAAAAACCGCAAAAGCTATTAGCAATGCAATAATGCCAAAATGAGTCAAATCAACCGAATTTATGCCGGTTTCAGTTCCAAAAAACCAAATTGCAGTTGTTATTAAAACAAGTGCAGCAACAATAAATACAATTAACGATCTTTTCATGGTTGTTGAAGTTATTTATTTCTAACACAATGTTAGAAATAAATAACATTGCAAACAAATTTTTGGATACTTTTTTTTGAAACATATTAAAGTTTTGGCAACAGCTTGTAATAAAGTTTTTTTGGAAAAAGAAACAGTTAAAAGTGTTTTACCATTCCTGATTTTTTGAATTGGTTTTGAAGTTCAAAACAATTAAAACGTAAATTTACTTTCAAAAAATTAACCAAAAAAGAACGAACAACTGGTTTATCGTTTAAAATACGGAACAAAAAATTAAAAACTAAAACACTTGAATTATGAAAAAACTAACAGTATTCATTTTCTTTTTCAGCTTGTTTCATTTTTCTTTTGCGCAAATGGCAACGCAAATCGAAGGAAAGGAAGTTTACAGCGGCGACGATGTTGTATTTCACCAAATTGATGAACATACCTGGGTTGGCACCGGGAAATTAATGTCGAACGAAAGTTTGTACCTGGTGGAAGGAAATAAAAAAGCGCTTCTTATTGATGCAGGCACACGAATAAAAGATTTGGATAAAATTGTGGAATCAATTACAAATAAGCCGGTTATGCTGGTGGCAACACACGTTCATCCCGATCACACCGGCTCGGCTATCGATTATTTTCCCCAATTGTTTATAAATGCAGCCGATACGGTAAATATTCCACAAATGATGCCCAACTACAAAGGGGAGCTAAAATTTCTGAAAGACGGTGAAATTATCGATTTGGGAGGACGGCAGATTGAAGTTGTATTTACTCCGGCACACACTCCGGGTTCGACTTCTTTTATTGATAAAGAAGCAGGTTATGGTTTTAGCGGCGATTCTTTTGGCTCGGGAAATTTGTTGCTGACTACCGATTTTTCGATATTAATTGCTTCTTGTGAAAAAATGAGCGCGATTATGGGAAAATACAACATTGCCAAACTTTACCCCGGACATTATTTTGGTAAAAATGAAGAAACAAAACAGCGGGTCGACGATATGATTGTTTTAAGCAAAGATGTACTTTCAGGAAAAGTGAAAGGTGAAGCAAATCAGCGTGCCATGCTGGGTTTAAACCTGATTGTTAACGATTACGGTGTTCGGATTAATTACAGCGAAAAAAGTATAAAATAAAGTTTTTCTCCCGTTCAATTTATTTGCCGGTTGAACGGGAGTTATTTCAATCCCAGTTTCTGATTTTTCTTTAGCAATTCAACAGCTTCTTTCAGCCGCGATAATTGGGTTTCTTCTCGTTTGGCATGTGTAATCCAAAGCACAAAATGAAGTTTGTGCGTTGGGGCAAGGTTATTAAAATTTGACAAGGCCGGTTCATTTTTCCCAAGTTCTTTCAAAATAAAACCGGGAACTTCAACAATTTTTTTCGGCTTTTCATTTTTCGATTTTTCGATTTTCCAGTCGACTTTGCCGGTTTCTAAATAAACATCAATTTTTTTGAGGCCGGCTTCGGTCATTTTTCCTTGTTTTATTAGCGAAAGCACTATTTTTTTGTTTACATCCGACCAATTTGAAACATTCGTGCGCGGTGTAAATTTTCGTACGTATCGGTCTTCATCCAGTTTTTTTATCAAACTGTCAATCCAGCCAAAACAAAGCGCTTCTTCCAGAGCTTCCCGGTAATTTATACCATTTTTTTGAACGTGTTTTTTGAAATAAATCATCCAGATACCGGAACTTTTGGTGTGGTTCAACTTCAGCCAGTTCCTGAATTCTTCCCGGTTTTCGAAATATAACTCTTCAAACTCCTGCATTGTTGTTTTGTTTTGAGTAGTAAAATACCAATAAAATCGATGATGTTTTTAAATTTCCCTAAGTTTTGGTGAAAATAAGTGTTAAAAAAATTAAACTGAAATTTATATAAAAGACTCGGGTTGTAAGATACTTTTTTCTTCGGATGACATAGCGCGTTTTAAAGTAGTTGTAGAAGGAATTACAAAAGAAGGCAAGGTTTGTCTTGGTGAAGCCGGGTTTGAAGTTCTTCCTTCAGAATAAAAAAGTGTTGAAAAAGAATCAGTTGTAAATGCTTTTCATTTCTTTAATTTTCTGACTGTAAAATTGTTTCCAGTTTTCTTTTGGATCGGTACATAAAAATACCCTCACTCCATTTTCGCGGAAATACGGGTTGTTTACCCTGCCTACTTCCGGAAAAGTATTGAATAGTTTGTCGATATCGCCAACCTCGTTGTTGATATAAATAAAGGGTCCGTTGGTGGCCGAGTCGGGCGCCCAAAGCAAATAACTGTCGCTCATACTAAACGGTTTGGGCAATCCCAGCGAATGACCGTAAAAATTGACGGCTCCGGCCAGTCCGTAATTTTCAGCATAGATCATGCAGGTTTTCTTTTGTATTTCATCCAGACTGTTGTAAGCTTTTGCGGTAATTTCAGTCAATTCTTTCCATCCGGTCATATCGGCATAATCCTGTGGAATGGGGTGAATCTCACCGTCTTCCCAGCGTTGCGGAAATTTTCCGGTTTCGGGGTCGCAAAGTTTGGCCACTTTATTGAAAGATGCCACCGGTAATTCCATGGGCAACACCCAAATTGAACCGACAATAGCAATTGCAATGGTGAGGTAATTGAGAACTGCCCATTTTTTCCTGAAATATTTTTCCATAGTATAACCGCCGGCTGCGAGCATCATGGTGTAAGCGCCTAGCGTGTAGTAAGCTTTTCCGTGCCCCAGAACAATTACAAAAATGGTCAGTAAAAAAGCCAGTGCCAAAAACCGGTATTGTTTTTCGGCTCGGAAAAACAGAAGTGCAACCAGCCCGACGAGCCAGATGAAAGTTGAAAAACTACAGTTCATTAGTTGTTCAATAAGAAATCCGGTAATGTTAACGTGTACCAGTTGTGTTCGTTGCAATTCTGCCATGTGGTGAACCACCGGCCAGTTGTGGGTGTATTGCCAGACGACGTTGGGTAAAATCACTAAAAAACCGATGAACATTCCGATAACAAATTGTCGGGTAAAAATTAGTTTTCGGTGTTTGCTGATAAGAATTGCCGCTACCAGCGCAAATGCAAAAAATACAATTGAATATTTATTCAAAAATGCCAGGCCAAAAACAGCGCCAATCCAGAACCACAATTTCAGGTTTCCGGTATTTACAAGCCGCAATGCCAGATAAGCCGAAAGCAGCCAAAACAACTGATCAAACGAAACCGGCTGAAACATGCTGTTTGTACGTAAAAATGCCGCAGCTGCAATAAACCCGGTGCCAGCTATAATTAACGCCATATTTTTACCGCCCATTTCGCGAACCATCAAAGCCATAAGAACAACAGATGCCACTCCCGCAAGCGCCGGCAATAATTTTATTCCAAATTCAGAATAACCAAAAACCGACTTGGCTATAAATGCCAGAAATCCAACAAAAGGTGGCGTTGAAGCATATCCAAAACTCAGGTGATCGCCCATGGCAAAATACAGCATTTCGTCGCGGTGAAGTTCGTACATCGAATAAGTGAGCAGGTGAACCGTTAATTTTGCGGCGGCTAAAATCAGAGTAATTATCCAAAAGGAAGTGATTTTGTTTTTCATGGCAAATTAAAATGAATTAGTAAAGCCGGTTGTATTTTTTGTTACACATATAAACGGTAAAAAAGTACTTTTTTTTTGTTTCAGAAAATTGAATATTGTTCTACCAGAGGGATGATTTTCCGGTGGTTTTGTTCAAATGCTTCCCAAACCGAGGCACACCAGCGGTGAATCATTTTATCTCTTTCGGTGCCAGGTGAAACTGCTAAAACCTGCCCGATATTTATATCTCCACAAAATTCAGGTAAAATTATTTCAGGCCAGTCTTTTTTGTTTTTTGCCATTTTTATATGAAAAAGCTGAACCTCCCTGCCGGTGAATTTTTTTTCGACACATAAATAAAGTCCGGCCAGAGCAAAAATCACACTTATCGGTTTTGAATTTTCATCCGCAGTTTGAGCCGTGTAAGCGTCTACAACCAATTGATGGATAAAAAAATCGTCTTGTTTTGAAAGGGTGTAAAAAGCAAGCTCCTCGTAGCTGGTTTTGGATATATCCATGTTAAAATACCTATTTTTCTTCAGTCCCGAAATCGTAGTTTACGCCATCAGGCAATGGCTCAACGGCAAGTTTCATCCATGTTCCGTTAATTTTAATAACTACAATGTTGTGGTCCTTATTGTCTAGTCCTAAAATATGGCTACAGGTTAAACATTGAATTAAGCTACATTTTTAAACACCGAGTTAGGTGTTCTGTACCCTAAAGATACATGAAGCCTTTTGTTGTTATATAGTTTAATAGCATTTTTTGCAGCACGTTTTGCATGGACAATAGAAAAGAAGCACTGGTCGAGATAGAATTCGTCTTTTAAAATGCCGTTAATCCTTTCAGCGACTGCGTTTTCGTAACAATGGTTTTCTTCTGTCATGCTGATTTTAATACCGCGCCGTTTAAGTTCATTTACATACATGTGGCTGCAATACTGCACCCCTCTGTCGGAGTGGTGTATAAGTCCGGCCGCTGGCCGGGCATGCCACAGGGCCTTTTTGAGGGCCCGTAGGCAGCCCGCCAGCTCCAGCGAATCACTGAGGTCGTGTCCGATTATTTTCCGTGAATACAAGTCAGTAATTAAGGCTAAATAACAAAATCCTTTGACTGTCCTGATGTAGGTAATATCCGATACCCACACCTGGTTTGGTGCGTTGATTTCCAGTTCTTTAATCAGGTTGTTGTATTTATGGAAATGGTGATAGGAATTGGTAGTTTTTGCATATGCACGTTTGCGTTTTACAAGCATGTTTTCAGTCCTTAAAATGTCAAACAACCTGTCCCTGCCAATCTTTAAATTGGCTGCAGAGAAGTCGCTGGATAGGGTAGAGTGGAGTTTCCTGGTTCCAACACGTGGCTGGATTTTTCGTTCCGTTTTTACCATCCTGAGAACCTGTTCCACTTCAGCTTGCCGTTGCCTGTGACGTTTCTTGTATTTGTACCAGGCATCGCGTTTCAGTCCAAAGCAGGCGCATACCTCAGATACGCTTGCACTGCCAGTTTGTTTGGTCACAGCAGAAGCTTTCATCAACGCCTGATGTTTAAGTTTTTTTTTAGTTCTTCTGCATTTTTGTATCCCAGGTTCTCGGCGGCAACTTCGAGGTAAGAATCGAGAACGAGCTTGTCCAAATCCTTTTTAATCAAGAGTTCTTTAAGTTGTTCGATTTCTTTCTGAAGCGCTTTTAAGCGGCTGATTTCGTCTTTAGTTTCTACCATAACACGTGTGTTCATTAAGTCTTTACGGTCGTACTTTCGTACCCACTCATTGATTGTACTTGACTGCAACCCATAAATGCGGGACAGTTGTCTTTTTGAATACTTACCGGTACTAAGTTCGGCTAAAATTTTGAGTTTGAAACTCTCGCTGTAACGCCTGGTTACTCCATCATTTTTATACATATCTACTTCAAATTGTGTAGACATTTTTTAGGACGACTCATATCATAGAAGATAGTCCCGTTTTCACTGTTTTTTAAAGCTTGATAATTTACATGTTTTGCACTTTCTCCGGCATTGGTTTCATCGTCGCCCTCTGGAGCATCGGAACGAAGGTTTTCATTACCGATTCTGCCAAGTGTCAGCGCATTTTCCAGCTGAAGAGAACCGTAAAAAATCGCCTGGTCGCGGCCAAACAAAAACGAATGTTGTTTTACGTCGGAACCAATTCGGAACCAGTTGTACGCTTTTGCCGAATGGTTGTATTCTGTTCCGTAGTAATACATTTCGGCCACCGGTTTTTCGAGTTCGGTATGTTTGTTTACCAGCAGTGTTATCCGCGATTTATCGTCGCTGGCATAACCTTCAAAAACATGAAATCCCCAGCGTTTTTTACCTTGTTCGTTGGCATTGCCGCGCACCTGGACCATGTACGGCGTACTGATAATTCCGTTTATGGTGGTGTACATGGGCGTATTTTTTTTGTCGAGGCCAAAATTGTAGCCGCGCTCGTTCCATTTTTCCCAGGTCGAATCTTTGTCCGACGACAATTCAATACGGTATTTTCCCGAGCTTGGAAAACCTTCATAAAGTTTGAAATAATTTTTGCTGTTAACGCTGTCGGGAGTTGTCTGGCCCAAAACAATTTGCGCCAGAAATAACAAAACTGAGCTAAAAAATGCTGGTTTCATAAGGAAAATTGGTATTTAAGGTTTTTAATAATTCACTTTTACACAATCAAGTTTTATTTCAAACAAACCCTGTTTGCCGTTTTAAATTACCGGTTCGATTTGATGTTATAACCATTTTCGCCAAACGGTTGCAACTCTTCCAAAAACATTTTTTCGAGCTCTTTAATTTCTTTGCGGTAATTGGTTTGTTTTTCGTCATCCTGTTTTATTTCGCCCAGAATTTCAAAAACAAAGTTTTCGCTTCCAAACTGGTTCCAGTCGTTTTGCAACAACGCATTGGGATAACTGCCAAATTTTAGTTCGGTTTTCAGTCGGTTCCAAATGGCTTCAAGGTCGGTGGCGCTACCCACAAATATTTTATTGTTGACCGTATTTCTCAGTTGAAATACGCCTATTTTGAATTTTTTTTCCTTGTAAATATTTTTGAGCTCTTTTTTTGTTTTCATGATAATAAAGTATTTTTTTGTTTGAATGCTGTATATTTTCAAACTATTGCTAAGCAATTTAACAAAAAATGCATTTCACTTTTTATTTACCGTTGAATTTCGTTTACTTTTGAAAAAACATTTGTGTGATGAAAAATATCAAACGCTATTACACGCTACAGGCAGAACCCAAAGATGTGTACAATGCACTGACAAACCAGAAAATGCTGGAAATCTGGACTGGCGAGGATGCCGTTATGGAACCGCTGCCCAACACTGAATTTTCGTTGTGGGAAGGCAGTATTTCAGGTGTTAACCTTGAGTTTGAAGAAAACAAAAAAATAGTTCAGCAGTGGTTTTTCGAAGGACAGGAAGAAGCGTCGGTGGTGACTATTTTGCTGCACCCCGACAAAAAAGGCACCAGTGTTGAGTTGAAACACACCAACATTCCGGATGATGCTTTTGAAAACATTTCGGAGGGCTGGGACGAAGATTATTTTGGCGCGCTGAATGAGTTGTTTATCTGAATTTTACAGTTGAATGATTAATAACTCAGCAAAATACTGGATTGAAAAACTGAACATGGAAAGGCATCCTGAAGGCGGGTGGTTTCGTGAAATTTACCGCTCGGAAGTTGTGGCAGCAAAAAGTACGTTGCCGGAAGGTTTTAGCGGAAGCAGGAATTTTTCCACTTCTATTTATTATTTGCTGGAGAAGGGCGATCTTTCGGTTTTTCATCGCATTAAATCCGACGAAATCTGGCATTTTTACACCGGTACTTCGGCGATGGAAATTTTATGGGTTGAAAACGGGCAACTGGTGAAAAGTTACGTGGGCAACGATTTTGAAAAAGGGGAGCAGTTTCAGGTGATTGTGCCGAAAAATTTGTGGTTTGCAGCGCAACTGGTTAACAAGGATGGTTTTGCTTTGGTGGGTTGCACTGTTTCTCCGGGTTTTTATTTCGAAGACTTTGAAATGGCAGACGAACGTTTGCTAAACGAATTTCCAAGTCTGGCAAAAGAGATTAATATGTTGCTGAAGAAGTAGTTTTGATCACCGTTTTTTTTACCACAAAGTTTCGCAAAGGATTTCAACTGCAAACTGTGACTGAATACTGCGACTGATTTTACTTCCATCTTCCCGCTTCGAGCTTCCTGATTTTACCACAAAGTTTCACGAAGGATTGCATAAAGTTCCACGTAGAAATTAAACTGCAAACTGTGACTGAACACTGCGACTGTCCTCTAAATCTCCAACTCTTCTTTTAGAATGTCGCTAACCGAAAGGAAGTTTTCTTCCAGCAAAAGCATATTTTCAATAAAAAAGTTAAAAATATCAGGCCACTGGTTTTGGCGGTGCAAATCCACCTTGTCGAGCTGTGCAAAAATGCGGCAAATTTCCTGCCCGCTATCTTCGCGCCGGTGATAAAACTCCCAGTTTAAACCGTTATCAAAACCTTTCTCCACAATAATTTTGTACCGTTCCAGAATTTCGTAAGCTTTCAATCTTTTGTCTTCGTTGCGTTGCCCGAGTTCGAGAATAACTTTTGCATTTTCGCGGCCAATCTCAAAACGCAACGCTACACCGCTGATTTTTGTGCGGTGCAAAATCCACTTTTTCTTTTTATGCTGCAAAAGCGGGTGAATTTCGCAACGTTTGCCAAACATTTCCCAGAATTCGAGCCTGAGTTTTTTTGCTTCTTCGATGGAATACATGCTTCAATATAAATCAAAAAAAGAAACACCGCCAAATGGTTTTTCTGAATTCAGTTGATTTTAACCCGATTTTTTGTTTCCTTCGAAAAAAATCGTTGAACATGGCAAAGTCGTTAGTTTTCCTGTCGTTTCTGTTTTTTATGTTGCAAACTGTTGCACAGCAGCCTATTGAAGTTCGTGCCGATTACAATCCGGTTGGAGATGTCGATTTTGTGGCTTACAACAATACAAAAGCACCGTTGTTTCTGAACATCAATTTTGACGATTTGGAAAATACATCGTTCGACGAACCGCTTCCTTACGTAAAAATGCTGGAGCCCGGTTTTAATTCGTTGTTTTCGTTGCTTCACGATCCGGATGCCGGAGATTATCCGCGTTTTCATTACGATATCCGTTTTTTTCGTTCAAATCCGGCAGCCCAGGTGAAACTCGGTTTTCCGTATTTAATTCCGTTCAAACCCGGTGAAAAAGTTCAGTCGTTTTCCGTTGGAAATATTCATGATTTTTGGGGAATTACCGATTTAAAATCGTGGTCGGCTACCGGATTCAGAACACAAAGCGGAACAACAATTTGTGCGGCGCGTACCGGAATTATTGCCGAAATTACCGGCGCCCGGCGCGATGAAAATGCACAACTGCATTACAACGGCTGGAATTATTGCATTACGCTGCTTCAGCCCGACGGGACACTGGCATGTTATAAAAATGTGGTTGATAAAGACAAAAAGCTGGTTGTGGGAAAGAAAATTTTTGCCGGCCAGGAATTGGGTGTTGTTTCACCCGGCGCCAGCGAACTGCTTTTTCTTGTCTTTCATGAAAGTTTACTTTTCTCGGAGCCGGTTTTTATTATTCCTGAATTTGTGACTTCAGCCAACAAAAATGAAATGATAATTTCAGATCAGGAATATACGGTTTTTCATCCTGAAACCGTTTGCAACAGCGAGCTTTCCAAAAAAGAAATCAGAATACGCAATAAAAACTAAACGTTTGTTTTCCAGGCAGAAATTGCTTTAAAGGCATTTCCGTTTTGGTCAAATAAACTCCGGCCCAGGTAATGAACTTTTGACTCGGGAATATCGAGACCGTCCGGTTTCCAGTAATAAACGGCTTTCATTTTCGGGTACTTTTTCAGAATATCAGCCAGTTTTACCATAAAATCGTACTGTCCCTGTTCGGTTGGCGGAAAAGGTTGAATATCGAAAACACCGTTTCCTGGTTCCGGATAATGACCGTTGTTGTAATAGGCTGTTTCCACTACCACTAAATCCTGAGCATAATTTTCAGAAAGGAAAGTAAGGTTTTCTTCGAGTTGTTCAAAAGTGCCGTGCCACCACGGATAATAACTCAGCCCGATAACATCGAATTCAACGCCTCTTTCCATAATATTTTTATAAAAAGTGTCCGATTCCTGCAGGTTTCCTCCGGTAGCAGCATGAATCATTATCGGAATTTCAGAACCATCGGGAGCATCTTTTACACCCTGAATACCGGCTTTTAAAAGCAAAGCAAGATTGTCCCAGTTGGCTTCCCCGTTTTCAAGCCAGAGTTTTCCTACCGGCCAAATCATTCCGTTGTTAATTTCGTTGCCAACCTGCACCATTTCAGGAAGTACATCATTTTCTTTCATGGCTTCCAAAACCATTTTTGTATAGGCATACACACTATCGGATACTACAGCAACATCGAGGTTTTCCCATGCAGCAGGAACAATCTGGTGCCCTGGATCGGCCCAGGTATCGGAATAATGAAAATTCAGCAGTAATTTGAAACCGTAATATTTTGCTTTCTGTGCCAACTGAATAGTATATTCAAGGTCGTTGCAAACCGGGCCAATATTGTTGGGGTTGTTAAAAATCCGCAACCTTGCCCAGGTGTAACCGTTTTCCTTAAAAATCTGAAATCCTTCTTTTACAACGCCGTCAACTTTGTAGGTACCTCCATAATCCTCCATTTTTTTCATGATGGAAAAGTCGCCACCTATGGACAGTGTTTGCTGCTCTTCTTCAACTGAATTTTTTTGTGTGTGGCATGAAAATAAAAGAATTACAGGGATAAGACAGATTAGGTAAGTCAATTTCATTAAGCTGATTTTTTTTGAAATATAAGAAAAAAAAAGACCGGAAAAATTCCCGGTCGCTTTTATGGTTATAATTTTTTTGATTAAAAATGAATGGTTAGCGCCGACCGCCACCAACTGTAATATTTCGATTCAAGTTCAGCTGTTGACGGAAATGGATAAAACAGGTAGCGTTCTTTTTCACCGATAAAAAATCCGTTTTTTATGGTTCTGTAATTTAAATCGTCTTGCATAAACCGAAGGACTGTTTTTGTAAGCTTTCCTTTTGTTTCATTTAATTTTATGAGGCACTCACGCAAATGATCCGGATTAGGATACGGAAGATTGTTTAATGGTGCTTTCGGATCGTTGGCCAAATCGTTCAGCAACAATTCGGTAAAGAAAACTTTGGGTGTTGAAACCAGTTTGCCGGGGTCGGTTAAAAACTGAATAAATTCGTTGGGTAAAAGTTTGCTGGCAACCCGGGTAGTAATCGGATTAAATTGCTGGTACAAATGTGTGTCGTCCGATTCAATTTCAACATATTCCGAAGAATGCAATTCGAGTACTTTTCCATCGTCGGTTGATAGATACAAACTTTTTAACGCTGCCAGTGGTGTTTTCTCCAATGCCCTGTAAATGCTTATAAAAACAGAGCGTTTGGGCTCTCCGTTCGGATAAGGAATTAAATGAGTTTCAATATACTCCTTGGGAAGATTTTTTAGTTTGTCAGGATCGAGTTCAAAATATATATTCTGACCGTGGATTCTTTTTTTTGTTCCCACCGAAAGGTAGTTTCCAAAATCTACCGGACTCAAATGTGAAACTATCAGCGATTCGGGTGTTAGTACCAGATAATAATACTTTTTCATGGCATTTTTAATTAAAGTTAAGGAAAAATGAGCTGAAAGTCAATGTTCGGGTTTTGCGATTTATTGAAATTGCAAGGGTTTTTTTAACTTCACAAAAATTACAAAACTAAACTTATGCAACCATTGAAAAGAATTCTCACCATTGATATTATGCGTGGTTTGACCTTGCTTTTAATGCTGTTTGTTAACGATTTATATGTGCCCGGCGTTCCGGTATGGCTGACACATGCAGCTGCCGATTTCGACGGGATGGGTTTGGCCGACTGGGTTTTTCCGGGTTTTCTTTTTATGGTTGGAATGGCTGTTCCGTTTGCCGTACAAAGCCGCCGCAAAAAGGGCGATACCACCCTGCAAATTGTAAAACATATTTTTATCCGCACAGGGAGTTTGCTGTTTATCGGAGTTTTAATGCTGAACTCGGGCCGGGTAAATTCAGAATTAACGGGCATCAGCAAAAATTTGTGGGCGCTGTTGATGTATTTTTCTGTTTTTCTAGTCTGGAACCAATACAACACACAAAAAAATTGGCTGCCCCGGGTTTTGAAATCGCTCGGTGTTCTTGGGCTTGTATTTTTGATTGTTATTTTCCGGGCAGGAACAGCCGACGAACCGGGTTGGTTGATAACCGGTTGGTGGGGAATTCTGGGTTTAATCGGTTGGGGATATTTGGTCGCGGCACTGGTTTATATTTTTTCTGGAGAAAACCTGTGGAAAACCGGCGCCTGGCTGATTATTTTTATTGGGTTGAATGTTTTGACGCTGTTGCATTTGCTCGATTTTTTAAATTTTCTGAATCCGGTTTTTGGTGTAATTATCGGCGGAAATACCCCTTCAATTGTACTTGCCGGACTGTTTTTCAGTCTTTTGTTGAGAAAATATGTCGCTACCAAAACACAAACTTTTATTCTTTTGGGAACGGGACTTGGCATTTTCTCGCTGATTATTGGCTTTGTTTTGCGCAACTGGTTTATCATTTCAAAAATACAGGCCACACCCAGTTGGGGAATGATTTGCAACGGTATCAGTATTTTGCTTTTTGTGCTGCTGTTTTTGATTATTGATATTTGGGGAAAGAAAAAGTGGAGCCTGGTTTTTCAACCGGCCGGGCAGAATTCACTGACGACTTACCTGGCTCCCGATATTTTGTATTACAGTATTTGGATGTCGGGGCTGCCGGTATTTTTTTACAAACATTCAGAGCATGCACTTCTGGTTGTTCTTGGCTCGCTGGCCTGGGCTTTTCTGATGATTGGTTTTGCTGCATTGTTGTCAAAAATCGGAATTAGACTGAAATTGTAGTCGAAATATTTTTATCTGAATCTAAAAACTAAACAATATGAACCGTATCGCATTTTTTCTCGCCATCGTTTTTTGTGCCGGATTGTTTTCCTGTACACCCAAAAAAGTGACACTCGAAACCTTGTTGGCCGAAATGACCGATCGCACGGCAATAACCCGTTTACCTGAAAATAGTTTTACTTTGAAACAATTCAGTAGCTACGATCGCAAAAGTGTATCGCCCGACAACAACGACTGGTGGGCCAACGCTGATTACACACAATTTATTAGAGAAGAAGAAAATGAAGGAAGGCGCGAGTTTGTACTTTTCGATGCCGACGGACCGGGCGCTGTGGTTCGCTATTGGATGACGTTTGCAGGCGAAGGAGCTTCAAACGGTACTTTGCGGTTTTATTTCGACGAAAATGAAATGCCTGGAATTGAAGGAAATGTCCTTGACGTTCTGAGTGGGAAGAAACTGGCGGTTCCGCCGCTGGCAGCCTCAGTTTCGCCTGAAACAGAATACGAACACCGTGGACAAAACCTGTATTTGCCTATTCCGTATGCGCAACATTGTAAAATTACTTACGAATGCGATGCTGTAAAATTTAAAAACAACCGCCGCAGCCCAAGCATTTACTACAACATTTGTTACCGAACTTACGATTCAGGAACCCGGGTTGAAACATTTTCTGATGAAGTATTATCTCGTGCTAAATCAGCTATTGAAAAAACAGCACAAGAACTTTTAACCGTTTCCAAACCGGACGGTGAATTTTTGACCGACGGAAAAACACTGGCTCCCAGCGATGAAATTTTTCTGGAAACAAACGAAGAAGGGAAAGCTGTTTCTCACATTAAAATAAAATTGAAAGCTGAAAATTTAAATCAGGCGCTGCGTTCCACTGTCTTGTCTGTTACGTTCGACGATGAGGAATCGGTTTGGGTGCCTGTTGGCGATTTTATGGGAACAGGTTATCAGATTTTTCCTTCGCAAACGCGGTATTCCAAAGTTTCGGATTCAGGTGAAATGGAATCGTTTTGGTTGATGCCTTTTCAGCATTCAGCAAAAATACGACTGATAAATTTTGGCGATCAGCCGGTTGATGTCAATATTGAAGCAACACTTTCTGATTATTTGTGGAATAAAACCAGTTTGCATTTTGGCGCTTCGTGGCACGAATTCAACCGGATATTTACCGCCAAAGATTCATCGCTCGAAAACCATGAATGGCATTTCGATGTAAATTATGTGGATTTGAAAGGACAGGGAGTTTACGCCGGCGATGCACTAACGGTTTTTAACACAGTGGATGCCTGGTGGGGCGAAGGCGATGAAAAGATTTTTGTTGACGGCGAAAGTTTTCCGTCGTTTATTGGAACGGGTACTGAAGATTATTATGGTTATGCATGGTGCAGGCCCGAAAAGTTTTCACATCCGTTTATTGCACAACCAACCGGTGCAGGTAATTTTCATCCGGGAATGACTGTAAATATGCGTTATCGGTCACTCGATGTCATTCCTTTTCAGCAGGAATTGAATTCAAACATTGAACTTTGGCATTGGGTAAAAACACGGATTAATTTTGCGATGACTGCTTTTTGGTATGCCAAACCCGGCGTTCAGAAAAATGTACAGGCCAATATTGAAAGTGTTAAAATCCCTGTGGCGATGAAACGTTCTGATATTTACAAACCTGAAGTAAACGATGAAGGTAAAATTGAAGGCGAATTTCTGGAGGTTGTTTCGGTTGGATCAGGAACTGTTGAAACACAGTCGGGCGATTTTGGATGGAGCAACGAAAATCAACTGTGGTGGCGAAACGGAAACACCGGTGATGAAACTATTGCAAAATTTATCCTGCCCGAATCTGGGAAATACCATGTTTCAGCTCAATTTACCAAAGCTGTCGATTACGGTATTTTTCAACTTTTCATGAACGAAAAACCACTCGGAAAAAATATCGATGGTTTTGCAGAAGAAGGAGTTCCAACATTTGTGGTCGATTTTAGTGACCTTGTTTTAAATCAGGGTGAAAATAAACTTACTGTAAAACTGATTGGTGCCAATAAAAAATCCCAACCCGGAAATATGGTTGGGATAGATTATCTGAAATTTGTACCTCAGAAATAGTTTATTTACCCAACATTGGGAAAAGTGCTTTTATTTCTTCATCGCTGGGTTGTTTTCCGTATTCGCAAATTTCAAAAGCTTCGGCTTTATCAATTTTGCTGGTTTTTTCAGCACCATACCATTTAACCAATGATTGTTTCATAATTTCTGATACGTGCGGATTTCTCCATTTGGCGAGCCATTTCAATCGTTCTCCCTGAGTCGCGGGAACCTGTTCCAATGTTCCGTTTGTCCATGGTAGCCATTCAAAAAACTGCGATTCGTGTGCTGACATGGCATAAATTTTCTGGTCGAAAACATCGGTAATATCCACTGCAATATCCGGTTCAAAAGGATACGGTTTTTTGAAATTATCTTCGGTGTATAAAAATACAGGATTTACTTTCAGTGGCGGTGTATCGGGAGCTACATTCGGAACAATTACCATGTAAGCAGCGTCCTGAATGAGAGTAGCCGTGTTCCGGTGATCGGGATGATAATCGTTTGGGCGCGGTCCGATAACCACATCGGCATTCCACTGCCTGATTAGCCGAATAACATCCAGACGTACATCAAGCGTTGGCATTAATTCTCCGTCGTGGTTGTCGAGCACAACGTATTTTACACCAAAACGTTTTCCTGCTTCCTGTGCTTCAGCACGTCTGATTTTTGCCAGGGCGCCACCACCTTTTGCAAAATGTCCGGCATCGCCATTGGTCAGCGACACAAAAAGTACATTGTGTCCTGCTTTGGCAAATTGAATGGCTGTTCCTCCGGCGTCAATGTCACAATCATCCGGATGTGCGCCAATTACAACAATATTTATTTTTTTCTGGGCTTCCGTCTGGCCGAATAGAAATAAAACAGTAACCAGTATGAGCAATAAGTTTTTCATAAGTTAATTAGTTTTTGTTGGTTTTAAAAATAGCAAACAATATTGAAATAAATGTAAATGCTGAAACAAATCTTGCAGACACACTGGCCGTGTGATATTAATCACTTTCAGATTTTAGAAGAAAATTATTTTTGTTAAAAGTTTGGAATATCGTTAAAGATCAATAGTTGCTGTTTAATTGTTAAAAAAAGGGATGCTTGAACATCCCTTTTTTATTTTTTGTTGTATTCTTCTTCCCATTTCTTCTTTAGTTCCTCCATTTCTTTTCGATGTTTTTCCATCATTTTTTCCCATTCTTCCCTCTGTTTTTCGTTGTTGAACTGTGGCTTTTCAAATTCTTTAAAAGGTGAATTTCCAAATTGATCATTGAACTGCTTCTGAAAGTCTTTCAGGTTTGGAAATTCAAATCCAGGTGGAAAATTTCCGGTACTGTCGGAAAAATAGAAGTACATCGAGGAGTCGTTGTCGAACGGCATTCTGTTCATCATTGAATCGGGAAATTGAAAATCACCGAAAAAATCTTCGTCACCAAATGGATTGAATTGAAGATTCCCCGGAAAACGAAAACCGCCAAAGGCAGAGTCATTCATGAAATTTTCAAAAAAATCATTTAAATCGGGAAATCCTTTTCCGGCAAAAAAATTATCGTCGGGAAATGAAAACTGAAAAGTACTGTCGGATGACCACTGATGTACGTAAGTTGAATCGTACTGAATCAGGTTGCCATTATCGTCGTACTTTTTGTTTACTATTATCCTTTCATCAGGATCTTTTTGTGTTTTGTTTTCCTGGGCAAAAAGATGGCCGGAAAACAACAGCAAACCGGTTAAACCAATTACTAACTTTTTCATGGCAATTTTTTGAACAAATTTAATTCAACAATTGGTAAATTATTTTTAAAAAGAATTAAAAGGAGTTAACAACAAAACAGACGAAATAATGTCAGGGTACATAACAAAAAAAGGAGCCGAGTTGGCCATAGCCGTCAACCTAACGTCAAAATTATGAGTATGTAGCTGTTTTTATCCCCATTCCTCTTGAGAACAGGGTTAATTTTGTTAATTTCACTCATATCAAAGAACATTTTAAGTTATAAAAACGGGATTGAGATATCAGGACTCTTCCCGTTTTCTTTGTTGAATATAACCATAATATATTGAATATCAAAATAATAGTTGGATTATTTCTTCTAATCCGAGCTTGTTTTTCTTTCTTTCCAACCAATGATTTCGGGATAATATTTTCTCAGCCCAAGCCATAAAGTGAGTTAGTTTCGATGAGTCCTTTTTTAGTTCAATTCTTAACCGGTAGATGTTATCAAACAAAGTTTTAAAACTTTTAATCAGGCTAAGCAGTTTATCGGTTTTCTTATATATCAGAGGACGTTTGTTCATGATAATGCTCCAGTTGACAATCATCATGAGCAGTTTAAAATACAGGATACACAGCCACCTGGTATATTTGATGTTTCGGATTTGATTTACACCCAGTATTGATTTCCATATTTTGAATATCAATTCAATTTGCCAGCGGGTTTTGTAAATCGCAGGAATGATCTCAGCAGGTAAAACATCTTCAGGGACATTAGTAACGATCAGGCTAAAACGGGACATCAGTTTAAATTTTTCGCTACTAGTGTATCCCTGGCTTTTACGCTTTTTGTCTGCCTTGCGTAACCGTTGCTGGTAGATTTCTTCGGGCAACAGGTCAATAATCAGTCGAACCGGTATTTTTGGTTCATTGCCGATGAATATTTTTTTCTCTATCCGTGTCAAACCATATTTTTTCATGTGCCGGTAGAGGGAACTGAAATCCATCTGTTGAAGTTCTCCCGCTTTGAACTCATAGACAATTATTTTGGGGCGAAGCCTGGAAATAAAAAATGCTTCTCTTTCTGCAATGTTTAAAAAGGATTTAAATGCAAAATAGCCAAGGTCACGGATGATAAGGTCATTAGGCTGAACAAGATCAAAGGTTTCAAGCGAATCTTTAACATCCGGCCTGTTTGCTGCCGTCAGGTTTAGGTCGATTATTTGACCACTTTTTAAGTCAAATTCAAACTGGAGGCAAGCCCCAGCTTTCGATGCAGCTCCTCCCGAACCTGGGAGATGTTCGCTGTATTGTTCCGGGAGTTCAAAGCGGGTCGAATCTTTGAGAACAACCCGGTTGAATAAATTTAACCATGCACCATCAAGCTGACGATTCAACTCGCACTGAAGTTGTCTTTCGATCAACAATTTCAGAAAGCTTACTGTCTGGTCATTGAACCGTTTGTCAATGCCTTGTTTGCTAATTCTAATATCGTGTGAAGACTGGGACTCAATGGCAAGCTGATTCAGACTTTTTGACACTGTAGAACTGGAATCATACATCATCAAATCAAAAAACACAAACGGGTTTAATTTGGATTTACGTTTCTTAAATCCCGTTTTTATTGCTGCATCCATCAATTCTTCTGAACTGAACAGCCTCTCTAAAGAACTTGTTATTTCCTGGGAATTGTTTTTGAATTCCCCCCTTTATATTTAGATAAAAACAAAAAAACGGACTTGCCAATCAATAATTTGGCAAATCCGACTTTCTTAGGTTGACGGCTATGGCCGAGTTGGCTCCTTTTTCACTATCTTTTTAATGAATTAATCAAATTTATGATTATCATCATCCGAATCTGAACCACAGTCGCAATTTTTATGCAAGCCTTTTTCATATTGTTCCAGGGCACGCAAACTCATACCCATGCTCGAAAATCCACCGTCGTTAAATAAGTTTTGCATGGTAACTTTTTTTGTCAAATCCGAGAAAAGCGTAATACAGTAATCCGCGCATTCTCCGGCAGTTGCATTTCCCAGCGGCGACATACGCTCTGCAAAGTCGAGCAAGCGGTCGAACCCTTTTACTCCGCTTCCGGCAGTTGTAATGGTTGGCGACTGCGAAACCGTGTTAATTCTTACGTTGCGTTCTCTCCCGTAAATATAACCAAAGCTGCGTGCAATCGATTCGAGAAGCGCTTTTGCATCAGCCATGTCGTTGTAACCGTAAAAAGTTCGTTGTGCAGCCACATACGACAGCGCCACTACAGAACCCCATTCATTTATGGCATCCAGTTTACGGGCGGTTTGTAATACTTTGTGAAAGGAAACAGCGGAAACATCAAGTGTTTTTTCCAGAAAACCGTAATCCAGATCACTGTAATGTCTTCCCTTGCGAACATTGGGCGACATCCCGATGGAGTGAAGGACATAATCAATTTTTCCGCCTAAAATTTCCATCGATTGAACAAAAAGGTTTTGCAGGTCTTCCATGTTGGTGGCATCGGCTCCAATAACCTGGGTGTTCAACTTGTCGGCAAGTGCTTGTGTTTCGCCCATACGAAGTGCAATTGGCGTGTTGGTTAACACAACTTTTGCCCCTTCTTCATAAGCACGTTCAGCAACTTTCCATGCAATCGAATCAGGATTCAATGCACCAAAAATTATCCCTTTTTTCCCTTTTAATAAATTAAAACTCATAGTATGTTTTTATGAATATTTTGCTGTGCAAAGTTAATTGAGTTTAAATAAAACAACATCCATTTCCTGATTTTCGTTTTTTTTACCCGCAATTTTAACCCGCTAAATCGAATATTGTTCATTTTTGGTTTAAAAATTTGAAATGCAACACCTCTTTTTCTCATCCTATTTTGTGCTGAAAATGAATTGCTTGTTATCCTTTTTTTGATTGTTTACCGCTCTTTTCCTCTGGTAAACTACATTTTTTAAGAAACTCTTAAACGTTTCAAAAAGAAATGAAAAATGCACTTGTACGAAAAAGATTAGTTTGTACATTCAGCCTTTCAATAAAAAAAATATGCGCATACATTTTATACTTTTTGCACTTGTAAGTCTGACATTTCAGATTTCGGCTCAGGAAAACCAGGAAAAACTGGTTAAATCGATTTTTGATGAGGCATTAACCGATTACACCGCTTTTCACAATCTTGAATATTTATGTAAAAATTTCCCGGGCCGAATTACAGGGTCGGAAAAAGTTGCCGGCGCAGTGGATTACACTTTTCAGCTGATGCAAAAAATGAACCTTGATACGGTTTACAAGCAACCGGTTCAGGTACCGCACTGGATTCGCGGGAAAGGTGAAAATGCTTATATTTCTTCTGAAAAAGGGAAAATCGATGTTCCGGTAATTGCTTTGGGAATGTCGGTTGGAACAGGCGAAAAAGGAGTTTCGGCCCAGGTTGTTGAAGTTCACGATTTTGAAGAATTAAAACTACTTGGTGAAGAAAAAATCAAGGGGAAAATAGTTTTTTACAACCGTCCAATGGATCCGACGTTGATCAACACTTTTAGCGCGTATGGAGGTGCCGGAAATCAGCGTACCAGTGGTGCTGCCGAAGCTGCAAAATATGGAGCTATTGGTGTGGTTGTCCGTTCTTTAACTACTTCACTCGACGATTTCCCGCACACTGGTGTAATGCGTTACGAAGAAAATGTCGCTAAAATTCCGGCTGTTGCAATAAGCACCAACGGCGCCAATTTACTGAGCGATCTTCTGAGAAAGGAACCTGCACTTGATTTCTTTTTTCGTTCCGACTGCCAGACTTTGCCCGAAACCACTTCTTATAATGTAATTGGTGAAATCAGGGGAAGCGAATTTCCAGACGAAATTATAACAGTAGGTGGCCACCTCGATGCGTGGGAACCGGGTGAAGGCGCACACGACGACGGGGCTGGCTGCATGCAAAGTATGGAAGTTTTGCGGATTTTTAATACACTGGGAATACGGCCTAAAAGAACTGTGCGTGCTGTTATGTACATGGATGAGGAAGTGGCGCAACGCGGTGGAAAAGAATATGCAAAACAGGCAGAATTAAACCATGAGCAACACTATTTCGCGCTGGAATCCGACCGTGGAGCTTTTCGTCCGTTAGGATTTGGGGTTTCAGCTCCCGCTGAAAGGCTGGGAAAAATTCTGGCGCTGGAAAAATATTTCAAACCTTTCGGAATTACTCAATTCACTGAAGGCGGCGGCGGTGTTGACATTGGTCCGCTGGGCGGGTTGGGAACACCACTTTCGTCTTATGTTCCCGAAATGCAGCGTTATTTCGATATGCACCACTGTGGAAACGACACTTTCGAACAGGTTAATTTTCGCGAATTTCAAATGGGAAGCGCTGCAATGGCTTCTTTTATTTATTTGATTGACACTTTTGACTTGTAGACTTTAACTTTTTCAAAAATCATTTTAACAGAGCCTTAACAGTTTTTCTGCTGACGATAATTTACTTTTACCTCAAATTAAATCAGTAAAAAATGAAAAAAGTTCTACTTACTTTATCAGTTATCTTTAGTTGCATTTTTGTTTTTGCACAGGAAAATACTTCAGGAAAAGTAATATACCAGCAAGTTGTAAAATTCGAAATTAAACTCGATGGCGACGCAGCTCAGTTTGCCGACATGCTTCCCAAAGAAAGAAAAACTCAAAAAGTGTTGTATTTCAGTCCTGAAGCGACATTGTTTGAAAACGATAATTCAGCTGCACCCGACGATGTGAATATGCAGTCAGGAGGCGGGAATGTGATGATTCGGATGGCTGAACCGGAAAATAAAGTTTTTACCGATTTACAGAAAAAAGCGCAAATTGAACAGCGCGAATTTATGACACGTACTTTTTTAATTGATGGTGAACCGCAGCAACAATGGAAACTTACCGGAAACCAGAAAATGATATTGGAATATCCGTGTCAGGAAGCGGTTCTGGAAACAGAAAAAGATACTGTTTCAGCGTGGTTTACCCCGGTAATTCCGGTTTCGGGAGGACCTGCAAGTTACTGTGGGTTGCCTGGATTGATTTTGGAAGTTTCCACTCCCGACGGAAAACAAACCACATCCGCGGTATCGGTCGATTTTACCGCTTTATCATATGATGTTCTTCAAAAACCCGACAAAGGTAAAAAGGTAACCCGTGAAGAATATGACCGGATTGTTGAGGAAAAAATGAAGGAAATGGGCGCCGAACAAGGTGGTGGAACTCACATGATGATTCGCATTCAACGTTAGTATTAACGGAAAAGAACAAGTCTCTATTTATTAAATAAGTTCTCCTGAACTTCATGATTATTCGTAAAATTGAAAATATAAACGGATGAAATTATTAACAACTGCACTACTTGTCTGTTTTGCCTGGGTGGGTTTTGCACAGAATTTTTCTTTGGAAGGCTATGTTTTTGACGATGATAATTCTCCCATGGTCTCTAGTTCGGTTGTTTTGCTCAATCCTGCCGATTCAACCATGCAATCGTTTGGAATTACCAACAAGGAAGGTCGTTTCGAAATAAAAAACGTAAAAAAGGGCGACTACCTTTTGCAGATTGCTTTTTTAGGATATGAAACGTACTACAAAAATATTTCGGTTCCGGTGGCCGGGAATTCGCTCGAAACCGTTGTAATGAAATCGAAACCGTTGGATGTTGATGAAGTAAAAGTGGTGGGCGAATATGTACCGCTGGCTATTAAAAACGACACGGTGGAATACAATGCCAACGCTTTCAAATTAAAGCCCGATGCAGTTACCGAGGATTTATTGAAGAAGTTGCCCGGTATTGAAGTAGACCGCGCGGGAAATATAAAAGCGATGGGAGAGGACGTTAAAAAACTGTTTGTCGATGGGAAGGAGTTTTTTGGCAACGACCCCAAAGTGGCTACCAAAAATGTTCCGGCCGATGCTGTAGAAAAAGTGCAGGTGTACGACCGCAAATCGGAAACAGCCATGTTTACCGGAATTGACGATGGAAGCCGCGAAAAAGCAATCAATCTGGAATTAAAAGAAGATAAAAAGAATGCCCTTTTTGGCGATTTGATGGGCGGCGGCGGAACCGGTGAACACTGGCAGGGAAGTGCAAAGGCTTATCGTTTTACCGACAAAATTCAGCTGGCTGCACTCGGAACTGCCAACAATGTAAACCAATTCGGCTTTTCATTCAACGATTACATGAATTTTAACGGTGGAATTGGTAGTATGATGCACGGCAGTGGTTCGGCGCAAATCCGGATTACTACCGACGGAAGTTTTCCAATTAACTTTGGCCAGCCGGTTTCGGGATTGAATACTTCAGGGGCGGCAGGCGCCAATTTTTCTTATTCAACAAGTCCGAACGATCGCTATTTTTTAAGTTACCTCGGCAGTGGCACAAAAAAGGATTTGCAGGAAACCACAAAAACCTGGAATTACACTTCCAGTGACGAATATTTTCAAAACCAGCAACTTAGCGAAATCGACAAAAATCAGTCGCACGGATTTAATTTTGGCGCACGAACCCGCATCGATTCAACCCAAAATATTGTTGTTGATGGAAATATTACATTTACAAACGGCAATAATTCAAGCAATTCTCTAATAAATACACTGTCGAACAATTCGCAGGTAAACCGGCTGAACGATCTTTCGGAATTGAATTCCGATCGTATTTCAGGAAATATTGGTGGTTCCTATCTTAAAAAAATCAAACAGGGAAAATCGGTTTTTAATGTAAGCGGAGATGTTAGTTTTTCGCAGGGATTAAGTAAAAACCTGATCAATACTGAAATTATTTATTATGATAATCCGGCGGAAAATACCACAAAATTTCAGGACAATAAAACCGACAATCTGAATTACTCTGCCACAACTTCTTTTATACAAAAAGTAGGGAAACTCTGGTATATTACACCTGAAATCAGTGCGGGAACTAATTCTGAAACACTCGACAGAACTCAGGGGACCGGAGTTTTGCGCGACTATCCGGATGAAACTTTAAGTCCCTATTTTCAAAAAAATTATTTGTGGTTTCGGCCAAAGCTGGGGTTTAAACGAACTACTTCAAAAACCACTTTTACAGCTTCACTACAAATGGAATCGGGGAAACTGGAAAATACGCTCAACAGTAATCTGCTGAACAATAAGAGCCGTTGGTATTTTCTTCCTTCTGTAATGTATGAGTATGAATATCAAAGTGGTAAACGGTTGATGTTGTATTATGCTTCGAGTGTAAATACGCCGAATATTACGCAACTTTTGCCTGTTGAAAATAATCTGAACCCACTTGCGGTTTACTATGGAAATCCGGAATTGAAACCAGAAAAATCGCAGAATTTCAATGCACACTGGCTTATTTTCGACCAGTTTTCGTTTACTTCTTTTATGGCCACTTTAAACGGAAATGTAACCAACGACAAAATAAACTGGGATCGCACCATTAACGACGATTTGAGCCTTGTAAATACACTCACCAATGTGGATGCCGATTACAATGTTCGCGGAAATGTCGACTTTTCGACACCGATTCGCAGCCTGGGAATGAAAATTCATTTTAACCTGGAAGAAAGCTGGAACAAAGGATTTAACCTGGTAAATACAGTTGAAAACGAATACACAAGTTTAGGGCACCGGGCTTCGCTGAGTTTCGACAACCGGAAAAAGGAAAAGTGGGACGTAAATACCGGAGTGGAAGTAAGCCTGACAAATTCGAAATATTCGGTTCAACAGGCATTGAACAACCGGTATTTTAATATGTCGTGGTTTGGCGAAATTCGTTTTACACCCAACGAAAACTGGAACTTTGAGACCAATGCCGATATTGCCAGTTACACCGACCAGAGTTTTGGCGAGTCGGTGAATATTCCGCTTTTGGGTGCCGAAGTGAGTTACTTCTTCCTGAAAAACAACCGCGGGACACTTACTTTAAAAGGTTTCGACCTGCTGAACAAAAATACCATTTTACAACGCTTTAGCGAGTTGAATTACCTGCGCGAAATTCGTTCGAACAGCATCGGAAGATTTGTAATGCTTTCGTTTACTTATCGTTTGAATAAATTTGGGGGCGAATCGAGCGGAATTGAAGTTAAAATTAGGTAGGTTGTCAGATTTTGGATTTTATTGTAGCTATCTTTTTGGGGTGTGCAGTTATCCACTGTTTTAAAGGAGTTTGTTTTCTATAATATTATACAGTTTTCATTTTGTCCACTTAATCAGCATCAAGATTTGGAAGTACCATTCTCAAGGCTTCGTCGCCAATCATGGAGTAGTCAACGGAAAGGATTTCCAACAGGTCTTCGATGAGTTGTTAAAAAGTTGAAAATTGGGTAATGTTAAAAACTTCAGCCCCGTCAAGTGTTACAAACCTCGACGGGGCTGGGAGCAACAGGTGGTCGCCTTTAATTATTTGCTTTAGGTAAAATTTTTATCGTTTCATTACTAATTTTCCGGTCAAAATTTCGTTTTTGAAGTTTACTCGTATCGTGTAGACACCATCTTTCCAACCTGAGGTGTTGAGTTTGTATTCAATACATTTTAGTTGTGTCTTTTTCTCAATGAGCATTTGAAAATTGTTATAAACCTCTAGTTCCCAAACTTCTTCGGTAAGAAGTTCTTTTTTGTCAGTTGACTCAATAGTTAAAACGACTTCTCCACTGGAAGGATTAGGAGAAATCGATAAACTTCTGGAATCGTAAACTTCCACACCTGTAACATAATAAGACCCCCAGCCACATGTATTTTGAGCCTGTACTACTAATTGATAATAACCTGAATTGTAAAAAGCAATATCACAGGATATTCCATAATCATAAACCGAGTTCCCGTTTAACGGATTAAGTATCCAGTTATAATCGGATGGCGTTGACATTATGCTTACCAATTGAGCACTATAAGTTGACCACTGGTTGTTTGGAGTGTATAGAGGGCCGGAAATATTATTGATTATTGGAGTACCTACCCAAACAGTTTTCTGGTCGGAAAATACGTTCGCACCACCTCCACTTAATTTTGCTTGTACCCATCCATTTCCCGAATTCGTTGCTTTCAAAACAATATAATCATCCCCATTTGAATCCTCAGCAAGGTTGCTAGATTTATACCAAGATAAATCAACTCCTGAAGGTAAGCTGGATATGGAAAATGTTGCCCCGCTACTGCAGACAATATCGGGGCCAGAAAGCTCGCAGCCATTAAATTTGTATGTTAAACTCTGCTGTAAGAGAGTAGTATCCTCATCTAATTCCAAAATAATCCACTGTGTATTATTTGTGTTAAAATTTGTATGAATCTTGTTTTCATAAGGTTCAGTATAGATATTGTCAAACATTGAGTTTTGAAGATCGTTGGCTGCTGTATAGCCTTTCAATAAATTTTGTGTTCCCTGAATATCCAGAGAACTAACTGCTGGGACAAAACAAAAATTTCCATTGGGCATTGAAATATCAACACATGAAGGTAATTCATCTATCATATCATTAAGATCACCTGTATAAGAATCAAAAGACATAAATCCACCCTGTGCACTTGACCATGGTAAACAATTCCCTGTATAATTAATCTCTTTACTGGTCAAAGTGCTTGAAACCGGGATTAACCATAAAATTTTTTTAACGATTTTTATCTCTCCGTCGTAAACTTTAGTGGTACCTGTATTGGGAAGTGCTTTTATGTCAAAATTGGCTCTGACACCATAATTTCCAAGAAAAATAGAGGCTATTGTTATAACAGGCATTTCCCATAGTTGTTTTACAAATGGTGAAAACCCTATTACAAATGATCCTAAGAATCCGCTCCACCATGGCCCGTCGCAATCGGCGCCCAGGTTAAAAATATCAGCCCCGGGAGTATATTGCCATGATGTTGAAGTAGAACCCGAACCATTACTTACAGCTATGTTACGACATTGTTTTGGGTAACCCAGTTGCTCATATTCCTGTATAAAGGCATCATGTATCGAATTATCAATATAAATATTCTCCCCAAAGCCGCTTAACTGTTGTATTAACATTTGCCGGGTAGCAGGTTGTTGTAGCAGGTTAAGTAATGCTGAATATTCCGGATAAGTAGATCCAATATCCCAAATTTTGCCTGTAACCCCCAATGCGGGAATACCAACTTCGACTTTAACATCGGTGAGATGCCTGATCATGGCTTGTAGCCCCAATGGAATATTTGCCCCCTGGTGCGGCGAATCCATCGATATAAACAAACGGGTATCATGATCCTCAGAACGGGATTCCATATCAGCCAAAGCATACCTGGCAACCAACCCGCCCATGCTTATTCCCATTACAACATTGGGCTCGTTACCGGTTTTTTGCTGGTTAACTGTATTAATAACCGCTTCGGCAAAATAGGCATTGCGCTGGATATAATCGGTACCGTTATCATAATCAACATATACAATATCATAACCTCGGCTTGATAAATTAGACTGAAAAGTAGAATTAAAATAACCGATGTATCTGGTGTTATCTAAATAGTCTTCCCACGTAATATTTTCATTTGGGTCATCGGGATATAAAATTCTCCAGGTATCATATCCTTCAAAAACAATTAAAGGTTTATCAAGTACCGCGGTACTACCATTATAAATAATGGTAACCTCCCCGGTGGCTTTCTGCCCGTTATAGGCGCGTACGCTGGCAGTGTTGATGGTCAGCGTTTGAGTATTGTAATATCGCGTCGATTTCAATGGGATATTAATATCCACTGTAACTGTAAAATGGCTGTACGCAGTACTATTGTCGGAAAAAGTAAATTTCACCTTTATGTCCTTGTCCCCTGCTGTGCCGTAATCGCAGGAGAACGGACTTCCCCATTGTACCGTACGATACCCTTGTCCGTCGCTGGCATCGACTGAAATTGATGAAACGGTTAACCCGGAATTGGAAAAATAACAGTCCTGCCGGAAAACAAACCTGACTATCCCGTCGGTCGTCTCAAAACGCGACTGCATGGCCGTTGCCGCAAATGCAACCTGGTTGATATAGGGAGATTGAAGCCTTCCGGGAGTATCGTACAACTGGTCGTTCAAAATATACATCAGGTTATTACTGAGGGCATCAGGAGAAATCCGGTGATAATTGTAAAAGAGTACGGGTATCAAGGTGGTTGTATCAGCAGCATAATTATCAATAGCAGCATTAACATCCTCAACGTCAGACATCGCGCTGATTGTAGTTACCTGCGACGACCACAGGTCGGTATATAACGACTTCCATACTTGTGGGGACAAAATATTATCGGTTGTAAGTGTCCCGTTATACAACGAATCGTCAACCAGGTTTAACCCGTAATCGAACAGGATACCCGATGGCACCTGTGAAAGATCAACATTTTCGAAAATGGTGTTCATCTGGTTCCTGAAATCAGTACTCTGCGCCAATATATTCTGGAAAAACAAACAAAATATAAAGGCAATAAAAATTAATTTTTTCATGATTAATGGTTTTTAAAATTTTATGGTTGTATCTGGTCAATTATCAGGTCGAAACGTCCATCCCGTATTTCAACTTTTTCATTAATATCATTAACAGCATCAAACCAAAAGGTTCCTGATAAAATCATATTTACTGTATCGAGTTTTGTGATAATTAATTCTCCTGAGAGTTCTTCTTGCCAAGAAAAAGATGGCTTTTCGAAATCTTTAGAAAAAAAATAAAGCCCAATATCATTCAATTCATCAACAGGAATATTTATCGTTCCCTTTATTAAAGATTCTTCATAAATACCAAAATAAAAGCTACTTGAATTTCCCTGGCTTGCCCCAAATCTCCAAATTCGGTGTTCATTCTCCCTGATTAACTCTGCTGAAACTTTAGGAACAGAAGGGAACGCAATAACTAATTCCGGTAGCCATATATCTCCATTTACCAGGCAACCAAAAGTTTCTGCCCCTGTTTCAGTAATATGAGGAAGTTGGGGGTCTTCGTCTTTTTCGCAACTGCCTGCCACAAACAGGATAAAAGCGAAAAACATAATGAATAAATAAATTCTTTTCTTTTTCATGATTATGGTTTTAAAGATTTCAAAAATTCTTGTTCATTAAAAATTTTTCAATGTTTTGATTTTAAGGGTTATATGTTTATTTAATTCAGATGGTATTAATTGTGAAAAAGTTGCGTTTTTAAGCAAAACAAGAAATATTTACTTTTTATGGTGTGTGAAAAATGTTTTTGAGGTACGGTATCATGTTTTTTGTGTTGGAATTTCAAATTTGTTTATGTAATTACATTCTTAAAGAATGAAGAAGGTAATCTTTTAAATGAGATGTTTCACAACACAAAAAGAATTTTGTTTAAAAATTTAGCGAGTAAGCTAATATACATAGACTTCCTGTATATGGTTTATGTAATTTGAAGTTATTCCAAATAAATTTGGAGAATTAAAAAAAAGATTTACATTTGCTGCATACAAAATCGGTGACAAAATGAATTCACATTTCGAACATAACTTTTCAGGAGCAGCCTCAACAAAAGGTTATTGTGAATTTTTTATGCCGTCGTTTTCCATGTGTATGCGCTAGCCTTCTGTCTGTGGCAGATCATGGATTGAAGGCACATTTATTCTGAGCGTTTACAATTTCAACATTCATTTTTCAAAAACAGTAGTATGTCGAGTCGTATTATTCGATTGGGTGGCAGCAATATAGGAAATATCCAATCCATTGAAAATCTGGCCGTTTACCTGAATCAATCAAATCAGCGTAAATTTGTTGTGGTTTCAGCCATTCCCGGGCTTTTGCAATTTATCAGGGAACGCATTGAAAACGTGTTTCAACAGGAATTAAACGAAGAAGAAATTTTCAACAAAGTTTTAGCTGAGTTTTCAAATCGTTTGCATAAAAATCCTTCGGAAGAGTATAAAAAACTGGCAGAGCAGTTGGTCAGCCTGCTCAAGGGAATTGCACTGATAGGCGATTATTCCAAAGCTTTAAAAGACCAGGTGTTGAGTTTTGCTGAAAAACTTTCGGTGGAAATATTAAGAAACCAGTGGAAGGAGTCGGAAGTTATTTATCCTGAGGAAATTGAATTAAAAACCACTTCCGATTTTGGAAATGCCACATTTATTTCAGCATCAAAAGAAAAAATTCAGAATTTACCTGAATCTGTTTATTTGGTTCCGGGAACTTACGGAATTACCGAAAACAGCAAAATTGCGCGCACAGGTAAAACAGCGGCAGATTACACGGCAGCTTTTTTAACCGCTTTTTTAGGCGTTGAAAAACTTGAACTTTGGGGATTAGACAACGATTTTCAAAAGGCAGATCCGAAAATTGTGGCAAATACGCCCAAAATAGAAAAGCTCACTTATTCCGAAGCCAGTGAATTGGCCTATTTTGAACATTATTCGTTTCATCCACGCACGGTAGAACCGCTCGAAAATTTGCACATTCCGATTTATGTTTTAAATACTTTATCAACCGAAGGTTTGGTTGAAACAAAAATTAGTACCGAAACATTTATCGACGATAAAATTGTAAAAAGTGTCGCCTGCACCGACGATATTTCTTTGCTGAAACTCGACGGTCCCGGTGTTGGTTTAAAACCAGGGATTCTTGCGCGTGTAACCACTTGTTTGAACGAAGCAGGAATTAACATAAAATCGGTGATCACCTCGCAGATTTCCATCAATTTAATTCTTGAAAAGAAAACCGGAGACAAAGCTTTACAACTGATTGAAAAACTTGGATTTACCTCGGTTAAAGAAACCACGTTGGTAAAAGATGTATCGTTAATCGGTATTATCGGACATGGAATGCAGCAAAATTACGGCGTTTCGGCACGTATTTTTTCGGCAGTGGCACAACACAAAATTAATGTTGTTTTAAGTGGGTCGGGCGCTTCCGACCTGGTAAGTTACCTGGTAGTAAAAAGCTCAGACAAAGAAAAAAGTGTACGCGAAATTTATAATGCTTTTTTCGGATAAATTTTAACATAAAAAACGAAGGTGAAATTCCTTCCACAAAAATCGTTTTCAACTCAAAAAATTAGAATAAAATGACAACAAAAAATTGGAAATTCGAAACCCTTCAGCAACACATTGGTCACCAGCCCGACAAAACAACCAACTCGCGGGCGGTACCCATTTACCAGACAAGTTCGTATGTTTTTAACAATGCAGAACATGCGGCTAATCTTTTTGCACTCAAAGAATTCGGGAATATTTACACCCGCATTATGAACCCGACTTCCGACGTTTTTGAACAGAGAATTGCTGCGCTCGAAGGTGGTGTTGCTGCGTTGGCAGTAAGTTCTGGTCATGCAGCGCAGTTTCTGGCTTTGAACACTATTTTGGATATTGGCGACAACATTGTTTCTTCTCCGTATTTGTACGGAGGAACCTACAACCAGTTTAAAGTTACTTTTAAACGACTGGGAATTGAAGCCCGTTTTGCCGAAAATCTGTCGGTGGAAGCTTTTGAAAAACTGATTGATGAAAAAACAAAGGCCATTTATTTGGAAACCATTGGAAATCCGGGTTTTGTAGTACCCGATTTTGAAGCTTTCGGAGCGCTGGCAAAAAAATACGATATTCCGTTTATTGTGGATAATACGTTTGCCGGCGGTGGATATCTGGCACGGCCTATTGATTTTGGGGCCGACATTGTTGTTGAATCGGCAACAAAATGGATCGGCGGACACGGAACCAGCATTGGCGGTGTAATTGTCGATGCCGGAACATACAACTGGGGAAACGGTAAATTTCCAGGGTTTACTGAGCCTTCGGAAGGTTACCATGGATTGAAATACTGGGACGTTTTTAATTTCGACGGGCCGTTTGGAAATATTGCTTTTATCATAAAAACACGCGTGGAAGGATTGCGTGATTTTGGCCCTGCTTTGAGTCCGTTTAATTCGTTCCTTTTAATTCAGGGACTGGAAACACTTTCGCTGCGTATGGAACGGCATGTTTCAAACACGCTGGCGCTGGCAAAATGGTTGGAAAATCATCCCAAAGTTGAAAGTGTAAATTACCCGGGACTGGAAAGTAGCCCGTCGTACGAAAATGCTAAAAAATATCTGCTGCGCGGTGCAGGCGGTGTTTTGTCATTCAATGTAAAAGGCGACAAGGAAACTGCCAATCAGGTGGTAAATAACCTTGAATTGGTAAGTCACCTGGCCAATGTTGGTGATGCAAAAACGCTGGTTATTCAGCCGGCTGCAACCACACATCAGCAATTATCGGAAGAAGCGCAAATTGCAGCCGGTGTTTCGCCAACTTTGCTTCGCGTAAGTGTTGGTCTGGAACACATCGACGATATTATTGCCGATTTTGAACAAGCACTGGATAAAATTGGTTAATTATAAAGCAGTGAGTATTGAGTAATGATTATTGATTATTGATTATTGATTATTGATTATTGATTATTGAATAATGATTATTAAATACTCGTTGCTAACATTTAAAATCAAAAAAATGCCATTAAACATTCCGGATCAGTTACCGGCCATAAAAATTCTGGAGGAAGAAAATATTTTTGTGATGAACGAAACGCGGGCGTCACACCAGGATATTCGTCCGTTAAAAATCATTATTTTAAACCTGATGCCGTTGAAAATCACCACTGAAACCGATTTACTCCGGTTGTTGTCTAATTCACCGCTTCAGATTACCATTGACTTTATGAAGATAAAAGGACACACTCCGAAAAATACGCCTTCAGAACACATGAAAACCTTTTACCGGAATTTTGAAGAACTAAACGGAAAAAAATACGACGGAATGATTATTACCGGCGCCCCTGTGGAACAGTTGGATTTTGAAAATGTCACTTATTGGGACGAGATGAAGCAAATTTTCAACTGGGCAGAACACCATGTTACATCGACTTTGTTTATTTGCTGGGCTGCGCAGGCGGGTTTGTATCATCATTACGGAATTCCAAAATACCCTCTTGATAAGAAAATGTTTGGCGTTTTTAAACATACACATACCGATGAAAACCTGCCGATTTTCCGCGGTTTCGATGATGTTTTTTTTGTGCCTCATTCGCGTCATACCGAAATTCGGGCCAAAGACATTGAAAAAGTGGAAGGATTGAAAATAATTGCTTCCTCCGAGGAAGCTGGTGTTGCCATTGTAAAAGCAAAAAACGGACGGCAGCTTTTTATTACTGGACACGCCGAATATTCGCGCCACACACTTGATGGTGAATTCAAACGGGACCGTGATAAAAATCTTCCGATTGAAATTCCGGCAAATTATTATCCGAACAATGACGAAAATGAAAAACCATTGATGCGCTGGCAATCGACTGCCAATTTGTTTTTTTCCAATTGGCTAAATTACTACGTGTACCAGGAAACTCCATACAATTTGGAGGAAATACAATAAATAAAACTGTTGTTGAAACTGCTGTTTTTTCAAAATTCAGTATTAAAGATTAATTTTGATTGAAAATCATCAAAGAGATAAAAATGAAAAATATAGCAGTTGTTTTAGCTGGAAATGGCGTTTACGACGGCGCCGAAATTCACGAAGCCACATTGACATTACTTGCCATTGCCCGCCAGGGAGCTAAATATCAGTGTTTTGCCCCCGATGTAAATCAGGCACATGTAGTAAATCATTTAACCGGACAGGAAATGTCTGAAACTCGAAATGTATTGGTTGAAGCTGCCCGGATTGCACGCGGAAATATTAAATCGCTGGCTGAATACAAAGCTGCCGATTTTGACGCTATTATTTTTCCCGGTGGTTTTGGCGCTGCAAAAAACCTTTGCACTTTTGCTTTCGACGGTGTGGAATGTACTGTAAATCCGGATGTTGAAAACGCTATTCGAAATACAGTAGTTGCTGAAAAACCAGTTGGCGCTTTGTGTATTTCGCCGGTGCTGGTTGCAAAAGTTTTGGGCGACGTTCAGGTTACCATCGGTCAGGACGAAGGTACTGCAGCTGCCGTTGAAACTTTGGGAGGTACGCATGTGCAAACCACACACGGCGAAATTGTGGTTGACGAAAAATACAAAGTGGTTACAACTCCCTGCTACATGCTCGACGCTACCATCGATCAGATTGCCGACGGAGCAGAAAACGTTGTGAAGCAAATTTTGAAAATGGTTTAATCAATAACAGTTGAAATGAATCCCATTCCTTTTATCGACTTGCACACGCATTTGTTTCGGACGGAAAATGAAACGATTACAGTTCAGAATATTTATCCGGGAGAAGGTTTTGCGGCCTTTTCGGGTAGAAACTTTTATTCGGTTGGGTTACATCCGTGGCACATAAAATCTGAGGATGAAAACAATCTTTTGTTAGCACAGGTGGAGGAAGCTGTTGAATTTGATCACGTAATTTTTGTTGGGGAAGCCGGACTTGATAAACGCTGTGGAACCGATTTTGAAGAACAAAAACGTGTTTTTGAGGCACAGGTAATTATTGCCGAAGAATGTAACCGCCCTTTGATAATTCATTGTGTCCGTGCCTACAACGAAGTGATGGAAATTCATAAAAAAATGAAACCCAAAATGACGTGGATATTTCATAGTTACAACGGAAGTATTGAATTAACCAAACAACTGGCAACAGAGAATTTTCTTTTTTCGTTTGGAGAGGTACTTTTTCTGCCAGGAACAAAAGCCATAGAATCGTTCAGACATTTACCGATTAACAAGATTTTTTTTGAAACCGATGAATACGACGGTGAGGTAGAACACATGTACCGGCAGGGAGCTACATTAAAAAATATTCCTGAAGAAGAATTTAAAATGGCGGTTTGGGATAACTTTAACCGTATTGAAAATAAACTGATTAGCCGGTTCTGAAAAAAAATGGGAAAATTATGAGTTGGTTGGAGCGAACGGAACTTTTGTTGGGGGAGGAAAAACTCAAAAGGCTTAAAAATGCTCACGTTTTGGTGGTTGGCTTAGGTGGAGTGGGAGCTTACGCTGCTGAACTTATTTGCAGGGCAGGTGTTGGGAAAATGACCATTGTAGATGGTGATGTGGTGGAAGAAACAAACCGAAACCGCCAGCTTCCGGCGTTAATTAGTACAACCGGAAAACCAAAAGCCGAAATTCTTGCAGAACGTTTCCTGGAAATTAATCCCGATATTGAACTCACTGTGATCAATGATTTTATTCGTGATGAAAAAACGGTAGAACTCCTACAAAGTCAACTTTTTGATTATGTTGTTGACGCTATCGACACACTTTCACCAAAAGTTTTTCTGGTTTTTCACGCTGTTCAGATGGGTTTAAAAGTAGTCAGCTCGATGGGAGCCGGTGGAAAAATGGACCCTTCGAAAGTCGAAATTGCCGACATGTCGAAATCGCACAATTGCAAACTGGCAAAAATGTTCAGAAAACGGTTAGGTCGGCTTGGGATCAAAAAGGGTGTGAAAGTAGTATTTTCAGCCGAAGATATATCGGAAGAAGCAGTCAGACTTGAAGACGGACAAAACAAAAAATCGACAGTTGGCACCATTTCGTACATGCCTCCAATTTTTGGATGTTTTATTGCCAGCGTGGTTATTCGCGATTTGTCGGAGACCAAATAGCTGTTTTATAATCGATAAAACAATAGTTTTGTATTGGTATTTTTTGTAAATATCATTTTTAGTTTACCTTTGTGTCATTGGTTTTCTGAAAGATAGATTAATTTGTTTTTTTTAATTGATGAAAACTGAAAAAATTGGTCTTTTTTTTATTGAATTATTAAAATCCGGAGCAGTATTCCTTTCTTGATTTATCCTCCACGTCTTTTATTCGCAATCTAAAATTTCTTAATTCTAAATTCTTGTAAAATTCGGGAAGCAAACTATTGTATCGATTTACTGTGACAGAAATAGAAAAAAGAAATTATTAATTTTTTAAATAATAACAAATGAACATTTATGTTGGAAATCTTCCCTTTAACATTGGAGATGAAGATTTAAAAAAAATTTTTGAAGAGTATGGCGAAGTAGTATCTGCTAAAATTATCACTGATAAATTTACTGGCAGAGGTAAAGGTTTTGGTTTTGTTGAAATGGAAAGCGACGACGATGCCAAAACAGCCATCGAAGAACTTAACAATGCTGAAGTTGGTGGCAGAAACATTAAAGTAAATGAATCGCAACCACGTCCTGCAGGTGGTGGTGGCGGTGGTGGAAGAGATCGCCGCAGTTCAGGTGGTGGTTTCAATCGCCCAAGAAATCGTTATTAAGAATGGTTGGAACTGTAAAGTGGTACGATTCCACTAAAGGTTTTGGATTTATTCAATCGGATGATAACAAAGACTATTTTGTACACCGTACTGGAATAATGGATAATTTCCTTTCCCTGGAGCCGGAACAAAAGGTTGAGTTTGAAATTCGTGAAAGTGACCGTGGGCCTGTGGCCTACAACGTAAAAGTGATTTAACGTTTGATAGCGAAATAAAAAAAGGATTCTGAATTTTCAGAATCCTTTTTTCATGTTTTATTTTTTATGATTTCTATAGGTAATCCCTAATTTGTCTAAACGTACATAGTCGATTTCCAAACGCTTGCCAAAATCAGAAAAATCTTTCAGTTCTTTTTTGGTCCAGGCTACTTCAGCTTCGGCTGCCAAACGTGGAAGCAACATGTATTGAGCCTGTTTCGTGTTTGGAACGTATTCCGTCCATAAATTGGTTTGAACACCCATTATATATTTGGCTTCATCAGCTGTTAATTCATCCGGAATTGGTTCGTAGCTGTACACTTTTTCAACCGGTAAAAATCCGCCAATGGACAGCGGTTCGTTCTCTTTGTCTTCCGACTGGTAATAATCAATATACATGTGTGTTGTCGGGCTCATTACAACATTGTGGTGTTGTTTTGCGGCTTCAATTCCGCCTGCTACCCCGCGCCAGCTCATTACAGCTGCCTGAGGTGCCAACCCGCCTTCAAGAATTTCGTCCCAGCCAATTAAACTGCGGCCTTTCGACGACAGGTAATGATCGATTTGGGTAATAAACCAGCTTTGTAACTCGTGTTCGTCTTTTAACCCGTTTTCTTTCATTCTGCGCTGACAATCTTCACATTCCTTCCAAGCATCTTTCGGACATTCATCGCCTCCAACATGAATATATTGCGACGGGAAAATAGCCATCACTTCATCCAGGACATCTTTTAAGAAAGTGAATGTTTCATCTTTTCCTGCACAGAAAACATTTTTGCTAACGCCCCATTTTCCCCAAACCTGGTAAGGGCCGCCTGTGCAACCTAAATTCGGATACGCAGCCAAAGCAGCAACGGAGTGACCTGGCATTTCAATTTCAGGAACAACTGTAATGTACCTTTCTGCTGCATACCTAACAATCTCCCGCGCCTGATCCTGGGTGTAAAAACCTCCGTAACCCATCCCGTCATATTGGTTCGATCTGCCGGCATGCCCCACAATTGTAGAATCGCGCCAATGTGAAATTTCGGTAAGCAACGGGTATTTTTTTATTTCAAGCCGCCATCCCTGGTCTTCGGTAAGGTGCCAGTGGAAAGTATTGATTTTATACATGGCAAGAATATCGATGTACTTTTTCAGAAAACTTACCGGGAAAAAATGTCTTCCGCAATCCAGCATGTTTCCTCTCCAAACAAAACGGGGTTCATCCTTAATTTCAACAGCTTTAATTGCCAGCTTACCGTTTTCAGCATCTGTAGGCAGCATTTGTTTTAAAGTTTGCATTCCGTAAAAAAGTCCGTTGGGTGTAGCAGCTGTAATTACCACCGATTTGTCGTCAACTTTCAGCAAATAACCTTCTTTGCCAAGTTTTAGCTGACTCATGATTTTAAACTGAATTGAATTTCCTGTTGAATTTACACCAACTTTAAAACCATAAACCAATTCCAGATAATCGTTGAAGAAACCGGCAATTTTTGCAATTTCTTCGTTGCTTGTATCGAACTTAAAAGTGCAGTTTTTATCAAGATTAAAATTTCCTTTCAGAAAAGAAACTTCCGCAGGTTTTGGAATTACCGCAATTTCCTGTGCCGAAATGTTCATAACAAAAAATAAAATAGAAATGAACAGGTAACTTTTTATTTTCATTTTGTATAGTTTTGAATAATTTTTGAACGCTAAAGGTAAATCTTTTTTAAAAATTTAAAAAGAGAATGCAGTTAGTGAAAAATATTTAATATTTGAGAATTGTTTTATCATGCAAAAAATTTCAATAACAAACGAATTGGCTCAAAAAGTTCCGGAGGTAACCCTCTCGTGCATAGAGTGTAATGTTGTTGTTGAAAATGAAAATAGGGAACTCTGGCAACAAATTGAAGAGAAAATAAAATCAATTTCCGCTTCAATAAAAATTGAAGAAATAAGTCAGATGCCTGCCATTTCTGCTTCACGGAGAGCTTATAAAGCCTGCGGGAAAGATCCGGCAAGGTACCGTTTGTCGGCTGAAGCTTTGTTGCGTCGGGTGGTAAACAGGGGCGAATTGTACCAGGTAAACAATGTGGTAGATTTGCTGAACCTGGTTTCAATTTCCACAGGGTTTTCGATTGGTGGTTACGACGCCGAAAAAATTGAAGGAAACGTAGGTTTTGGAATTGGTGAAAATAACGAACCTTACGAAGGCATCGGAAGGGGAGAACTGAACATTGAATTTATGCCGGTTTTCCGCGATAAAAACGGAGCATTTGGCACTCCGACCAGAGATTCGGTAAGAACGTCGGTAACAACGAATACCCAACGTTTTCTGATGATTATTATTGATTATGCAGGAACTTCTGAACTTGAAAAGGCAACTGTAACAGCTGTGGGTTTGCTTCAGAAATATGCCCATGCAACTGATTTTGAACTAAAAACAATACATTGTGAAAAAACGAATTTGTAAATTTTTACTCCGTTTATTGGGGTGGAAAACACACGGTTTTGTGGTCCCCGAAAAAAAATGCATCATCATTGGTGTACCTCACACCAGCGCATGGGATTTTATTATTTCCTATCTTTTTTACACAAGCATGGGTGGAAAGGCGAATGTGCTGGTTAAAAAGGAATTTTTTTTCTGGCCAGTCGGTTATTTTATCAGAAAAATGGGTGGGCTTCCTATCGATCGTTCAAAAGGTGCGAATGTGATCCGACAAACGGTCCAGCTTTTTAACGAAAGGGAAGAAATGCATCTTGCCATGACCCCGGAAGGCACACGCAAACGTGTAACACGATGGAAAGGTGGGTTTCATACCCTTGCAAAAAATGCAAATATTCCGGTGTATCTCGGTAGTTTCGACTGGGGAATTAAACAGATTTCAATTTGGGAAAAATTTGAACTCTCCGACGATTACAACGAAGATATTAAACGGATGAAAGATTTTTACCGCGAAAAAGGTATAAAAGGAAAATTCCCTGAACAGTTTACAACCGATTATTAAAGTTGAAAATAGAAAAGCCGGAAGATCGAAATTAACTTCAATCTTCCGGCTTTTTTCTTCCATCTTCCCGCTTCGTGCTTCCTGCTTACTCGTTGTACCAGTTAATTTTTCGGGTAAAAAACATAGTTAAAGCAAGAACCACAAATAATCCGATGCTTCCTACAAGCAAAGCCAGTGTTTCGAGCTGCATCAAAACAAAAATAAATCCAAAGGAAAAAGTTAAAATCAAAGTTAAAATAAGTGCGTTGTTCCATTTTTTCAGGAATGAATACGAGTAAAGCAAAACCATAAGAATTACAGCGAGTGCTGAAATAAAATAAGCCAGGTTGAATCCAAGTTGTTCGGCAATGGAAAGCAACAGCAGATAAAAAACGAGAACAGCAAATCCGACCAGAATGTATTGGAAAGGATGTATTTTTTGTTTGGTAATTATTTCATTCAAAAAGAAAGACAGGAAAACAAACAAAATAACAAGAATGGCGTATTTTGCCGAGCGTGAACTTTTCTGGTAATGGTCGGCAACGGTAACCAGCCTTACACCAAAATCGGCATCGGTTACTTTGTACTCGTTGTTTTTCCATTCCTGCGGGAAATTGCGGTTGAAATTCAAAACCTTCCAGTGTGCAGAAAATCCGTCGTTGGTAATGTCGTGTTTTTCAGGAAGAAAACTGCCTTCAAATCCCGGGTCGTTCCATTTCGATTGCAACTCTACTTCGGTAGTTTCACCCAGCGGTGCAAAACCTAACGATTCCGACCCTTTCAAATTCAGTTTAAACTGAAAATTTCCCGGAAAGTCTTCCAATGAAAGAGAAGGTAATGGTAAAGAAATTCCGTTGTTTCCAATCAGTTGGTTTTCCATGCCCGGTGTAAAAGAAAAAGGAGAGTCATTCCATGTCAATGAAATCCGGTCGTTTATTCCGCGCAAATCGCTGATGGCAACCAATAATTTAGCTTTGTCCCATAAAACATCGCCGGGTAAAATTTTAAGCGAATTAAAATCTGAGACATCAAACAGCCCCGAAACTTTTATCTGCGACTCGTAAACCACAGTTTCATAAATGCTCCTTTTGCGTTCCTGCGGAAATATCTCCCCGCCAATGTTCAATGTTTTTGGTAAAATGTAACATTCGAGTATGTTCTCCGTGATTTCCTTTCCGTCTTTATCGAAACTGCGTTCGATGTAAGGAATAGAAAGCACCGGCCCTCTTACGGTTTGAGCCAGCGACCATTTCTGCATAACTTCCTGCATGGTAATGTTGGCGGTGTTTTGCCTTTCCTGAATTAATCCGAGGATCATAAATTTAGGAATAAGCAAAGCGATTGCAATGGCTCCGATAATAAACACTTTAAAGGTTATTTGCCAGTTGATCGACCTTTGTTTGTCTTGAAAGAATTCTTTTGTTTCCATTTTTTTTTGTTATTATTAATTCAGAGAACTTTGAAATTCAAAGTAAATAAAGAAAAAAATTAAAGCTGTTTCAATATTTCTTCCAGGGCTTTTAAATGGGTTTCGAACGCTTCGGCCCCGGAAGGTGTAATTTCATAATTTGTGTTTGGTTTGCGGTTTTTGAAACTTTTAATAACGCTAATATATCCGGCTGATTCGAGCGATTTAAGATGACTTGCCAGGTTACCGTCGGTTACATCGAGCACTTCTTTTAAATGATTAAATGTTGCCCGCGAATTTACCGACAGAACCGACATAATTCCTAAGCGAATTTTGTTGTCGAATGCCTTGTTTAAATTTTGAAAACTGTTTTTCACAACGTTATTCCTTTGTTTTGTATTCGTACCTGAAATACATCAGTGTTCCGTAAATGATGTGAATTACTCCAAAACCAAGCGCCCACAATAAAATGGAGTAAGCCGGTAACAAAGCAGCCAAAAGTCCGAGCAAAAGCTGAAACAATCCCATATAAAATATTTCCTGTCGGGTGAATTTGGCCGCGTTTACCAAAGCCAGTCCGTAAAAAATAAGACAGCCCGGTGCAACAATTTCATAAACTCCGCGAAAAATTAAAATCAGGATTAAAATTCCGCCAACCGCCAGTGGAACAGATAAATTCAGCAACATTAAACGAGAGCCGGCATTCCAGAATTTTTTACCGGCTTTTTTCGCTTTTCTGATGGTAAGAATGATTATTGTGAAAATGGACAATGATAAAACAACAGCAGCAAGAAAAATAAGATCGGCTAAAATAGTATCGTTGAGTAATTTTCCAAAAAGCTTGTGCGAGAAAATCAGGCTGTCGGCAATAAAAGCCGCAATCAATGCATAAATTCCGACAAGTATACCCGATAAACCACTTAACGACAGAAACCTGCTGGATTCTTCCATCATTTTTCGGATTTCTTTGATTTCGGCCAAATAATTTTCTGTAGTTTTCATTTTTAAAAGTACTTTGAATAGCAAAGTAAATAAATATAAATCGATTTCCAAAAAATCTGTACAGAAATTATCGGAAGATTTTTGTATCGTTTTTCAAAACTAAGAATCCAATCCAAACCGAACTTCGTTTATTTTGGACTTGCCTTAACAAACTTTTGATAGAAAATATCCTGCCCTTTGTTGATTTGAATAATGTAAATTCCTGGCGACAGTGAAGAAATATCCAGCTTGTTTTGGTATAGTATTTTTGAAATCCTTTCTTTTCCGGTTAAGTCGAAAATTTGAACATTAAAAGGGTATGAAGCACCAGTAATTGTAATTTCGGAGTTCGCCGGATTAGGATATAATTTTAAACTGTTTTTTTCTGGTAATTCTGCAATTTGCGGGATTGATGCTGTAATATTTGCTGAAACGGTGTCGCACGCCGCATTTTCATTGCAAACTTTTAATTTAATTATGTAGTCGCCGGGCAAAGTGTAGGTGTGTTCCGGTTGCCAATCGTAGCTTTTTGTTCCGTCGCCAAAATCCCATTCTGCAAAACAATTTGTTGTAGATGAATTTGTAAGGCTAAGACTTTTTCCGGTTATTTCAGCACTGAAAGATGCATTGGGTTTAAATTGTTTTAGTAAAAAGTCGGAAATTTTAATGTTTATTGTATCCCAGTAGAAATTTGGACCGGATGCAGGAAATTCGCCGGTGTCGACGCCATAAAATTCGTGTTTTACACCTTTAACAAAATAAGTTTCAGGATAAAATTCTCTGTTTTGCAATGCTGTGTCAATGCAGTAACTTCCGTAGGTTTCGGGCATTGAAAACTGAAACAGCACATTGCTTTGTACAATCCCTTTTAGCGGGGTTCCTTTTTTAAAAGGAACAATGTCATCGTCTTCACCGTGAACAAGCAATAACGGAATATTTTTATTCTCAATAAATTCGGTGTCGAACAGGGCTCCCCACAACGAAACCACAGCAGCAGGGTTTGGGTTTGTGCCTTGGATTCCCACTGCATCAAGATTTCCCAGAGCCGGTTCACTATTTACTTCTTTCGGTATTTCACTTTCTTTATCGAGATAAATGTTATGCAAAGCCTGAATAGCACCGGCGCTACTGCCAACCATATAAATTTTGCTTGCATCAATTCCGTAAATTTCAGCATTTTTCTTTAAAAAACGAACTGCTGAGCGACTGTCCTGAATACCGCGGTAAACCGATCTGATTGCATTTTTTTCAGAAATTTCCAACCCGATAATTATTCCAAAAAAACGGTTTACTGTTGCTCCCATTCCCAAACGATATGAAATTGACGCCGTAACATATCCTTTTCTGGTAAAAGAATCGCAGAGGGCTACCATATCGTCGTTTTCCTTTGAACCCAAAAGAAATGCTCCGCTATGCGAAAATATTATCGCCGGACGTTTGGATAAAGTATCGTTTTGGGGCATATACAAGTCCATGTAAAGCGGTTTTTCTTCGGTTAAGTTTTCACCTTCGTGAATATTGTACTGTGAAAGAAACGAAATTGGATTTGCAAGCCATTCAGCTGTGGCGTATTCAATATTTTTTTGAATTGTTACTTCGTTAAAAATTGCTGAGGAATAACGAAACGGCTGAGAAAAAGAACCAAAAGAAACAAACAGCAAAATGAAAGTTACAGCACATTTTTTTATGTTCGTTTGAATTGGCATTTTTGTTTGAAGTATGAGTAAAAAACGATTGAAGTTAAATTAAAAATTGAAACAAATCTGTTTTTTCGTTCAGATATTCATAAATAAAATCATTTTCTTCCATGCGCTGAATTAGTCCGAAATAATCTTCTTTTTTTTGCACTTCGATTCCGATGACTGCCGGTCCTTTTTCGCGGTTGGTTTTTTTGGAATATTCAAAATGGGTAATATCGTCGCCAGGGCCAAGTACCACATCAACAAAAGTACGCAGGGCGCCGGTCCGCTGCGGAAAGCGAACAATAAAATAATGTTTCAGCCCTTCGTACAACAGTGAACGTTCTTTTATTTCTTCGGTCCGGGTAATGTCGTTGTTACTTCCACTTACAATACAAACCACATTTTTCCCTTTAATTTCTTCGCGGTATTGATCGAGCGCTGTAATGGATAAAGCGCCGGCAGGTTCAATTACAATGGCATCGCGGTTGTAAAGTTCAAGAATTTTGGTGCAAATTCTTCCTTCAGGCACAGTCACTATATCGTCAATAACTTTTCGGCAGATTTCGTAAGTATATTCACCAACTTTTTGAACAGCGGCTCCGTCGACAAATTTGTCGATGTTTTCAAGTTCAACTACTTTTCCCGCTTCAAACGATTTTTTCATGGAAGGCGCCCCGGCGGGTTCAACCCCGATTATTTTTGTTTGCGGGTTTATTTGTTTGAAATAAGCGCCCACACCGGCAGCCAGTCCGCCACCGCCAATCGGTATAAAAATATAATCGATTTGTTCTTTCGAATCCTGAAGGATTTCCAGTCCAACGGTAGCCTGGCCTTCAATAATCTGCGGATCGTCAAACGGATGAATAAATGCCATTCCGGTTTTTTTGCAATCTTCCATCGCAGCACCGTGGGCCGCATCGTAAGTATCGCCGGTTAAAATTACTTCAACATTGTCTTTTCCAAACATTTCAACCTGCCTTATTTTTTGTTTTGGTGTTGTGGCAGGCATGTATATTTTTCCTTTAATATCGAGTTTCCGGCACGAGTAGGCAACTCCCTGCGCATGATTTCCTGCACTGGCGCAAACAATTCCGTTCCGTAATTCTTCTTTCGATAATTGAGCAATTTTATTGTAAGCACCACGAATTTTGTATGAACGAACAGCCTGTAAATCTTCCCGTTTCAAAAAAATATTGGCTTGAAATTCTTCAGAGAGGTTTAGATTTTTTTGAAGCGGTGTTTTCAAAACAACATCGTTCAAATTGATTTTGGCTTTTGTTATATCCTGCAATTGTGGAAAATATGTTTTTGTGTCAATCATTTCTGAATTTTTTGCAAAGATAACTATTAATTGCCGGCCAATGTTTTCGTCGATTTTAATAATTGTCCATTTAATAACAATTGAAACGGTCGTCAATTTTAATCAATTTTGAAATTGTTTTAGCATATCATACAATTCAATCCAACATCCAAACGAAAGCTTTATATTTATGGGAAATTTAACTATTGATAAACTAAAATAATAACTATGACTTCGAGAAGAAATTTTATTAGAAGTGCAGCGGTAGCAACTGCCGGTGGTTTAATTTTGCCACATTTATCGAACGCTTCGGTTGGTTCGTTGATGGCCGAAAAACACCCGCTGGGAATTCAGCTTTTTACCGTTGGAAATTTTATGGGCGACGACACTGTCGGATTTCTTAAAAAACTTGCAGATATTGGATTTAAAGAACTTGAATCGGCCGGTGGCGGCGGTGGAATGTATTACGGGCACAAACCCGCTGAATTCAAAAAAATTGTGGAAGATTTGGGGATGAAATGGATAGCGCATCATTCGGCCGGCGGAGAATTGAAGTTGCCGCCAAACATGGAAATGACGGAGCAGATTAAAGCATACATGAAAGGAATGCGGACCCTGGAAAAAGATCACAAACTGATTTTGGAAGATGCAATTGCCGGAGGTTGGGAATACATGGTTTGTGCCAGTACACCCATCGGAACAGTGGATGAAATAAATAAATCGATTGAAGTTTTTTCCATTGTTGGCGAAGAATGTAAAAAAGCAGGAATTCAGTTTGCTTACCACAACCACGCCACTGAATTTGAACCGGTGGAAGGCAAAACACCGTACGAAAGAATCCTTTCGCAAACCGACACCGATTTGGTAAAAATGGAACTCGACATGGCCTGGGTATTAAAAGGAGGGAAAGATCCGTTCGATATTTTTAATGAATATCCGGGAAGGTTCCCGCTGTGGCACATGAAAGATTATGATTTGAAAAAAGACGGAATTGTAGCTGTTGGCGATGGAGAAGTTGATTTCAAACGAATTCTCACCGGTGCAAAATTAGCCGGAATGAAACACATGTTTTATGAACAGGACACAGCAAAATCGCTCGATGATGTATCGAAAAGTTTTAACAATCTGAATAAATTACTATAAACAAGGAAGTTGATTTTAAAATACAGGGGAGCTTTGGCTTCCCTTTTTTATTCTTGTTTTGAGTGAAATAAAAAAAGCATCCGGAAGTATTTCCAAATGCTTTTTTTGTGCCCGGAACAGGACTCGAACCTGCACGTCCAATCGAACACTAGTCCCTGAAACTAGCGCGTCTACCAATTCCGCCATCCGGGCATTTCAAACTCGCTGCGCCTGCTTCCCGTCGTTTCGGTGTCGCTGTTTACGCTTTGAGCGGTGCAAATATATTAAAAAATCCTTACCGACTTTATAGAATTGGGTAAAATCGGAACTTTTTTTGAACGACAAAAGCAACCAGCAGTCTTGTTATACAATCGTCATCTGATCTTCCGATGTTATTTTTTCGCAATACCTGCACTTTAATTCCAACGGTTCTTTGCTAACCACTTTGAAACAAGTCGGAATTTTTTCATGATTGGTAATGCATTTGGGATTAAAACATTTTACAATTCCTTTTATCGTATCGGGAATTTCCACAATGCGTTTTTCAACAACTTCGTAATCTTTAATAATGTTCAACTTGGCATGGGGTGCAATCAACGCAATTTTGTTTATTTCATGGTCTTCAAAAAATTTGTCGGAAACTTTAATAATAGCTTTGGCGCCAAGTTTTTCGCTGTCGAGGTTGGTTCCAAATGTAATTTGGTTTTCTATTGAATCGAGCCCAAGTATGGTAATAACTTTAAAGAGGCTTTTGGCGGGAATATGGTCGATGACTGTCCCGTCTTTAATCGCACTTACTTTAAGTTTCAGCTTTTTTTTGGTATCTTCTTTCATCTTTCTAAAATTTCAATTTTGTTTTTCCTGAATTTTGAACTAATTGTGAAATTATTGCCTGCTATTTTAATCCCATGGTGTGGGCAATAATTGCTTCGCGTGCAAATACACCGTTGCGGGCCTGTTCAAAATAATAGGCTTTTTTATTGGAATCAACGTCGGTGTGAATTTCATTTACCCGGGGCAGCGGATGCAGAATCTTAACGTTTGGTTTTGTATTTTTCAACATCGAATTCCGAAGAATATAAACGTTTTTTACCTTTTCATATTCAATCGGGTCGGAGAATCGTTCTTTTTGAACGCGGGTCATATAAATAATATCAGCTTCGCTAATGATTTCTGTAAATTCGGAATGTTCAAAATACCGGATTCCTTTTTCTTTCAAAAAGAGTTTATAAACTTTGGGCATTTGCAGTTCAGGCGGTGCAATAAAATTGAAAATCGGTTCTTCAAATTCCGACATGGCCTGAAGCAGCGAGTGTACCGTTCGTCCGTATTTCAAATCGCCCACCATAAAAATATTCATTTTATCGAGCGTTCCCTGGGTTTTCAGAATCGAATACATGTCGAGCAGTGTTTGCGTAGGATGCTGGTTTGCACCGTCTCCGGCATTAATTACCGGAACAGGCGAAATTTCGGCAGCGTAACGTGCCGCTCCTTCCAACGGATGGCGCATTACAATTAAGTCGGCATAATTACTTACCATTTTTATGGTGTCGTGCAGAGTTTCGCCTTTTGTGGCGCTCGAACTGTCAGGGTCGGCAAAACCAATTATCCGGCCCCCCAACCGATTGATTGCCGTTTCGAAACTTAGCCTGGTGCGTGTTGAAGGCTCAAAAAAAAGGGAAGCTACAACTTTCCCTTTCAATATATCCTGATTTGGATTTTCTTCAAATTCAGCAGCCAGTTTCATAATTTTCAGATATTCTTCTTTCGAATAATCTGTGATTGAAATTAAATCCTTTTTCATTGCCTTATTTTGTCAAAATATTTTTTGAATTACCTGATAAAAAAAGACCAACATTCTGAATAAAAGAAATGTTGGTCTTTAATGCCTCGAAAAGATAGTCTTTCCTTTTGTTTAAAAAATTTATTTTCTGATTTAATGGTTTCATGATGTAACACTGGGAATAGAGAAAAAATTTCTGATGAAGTTTTTTACCTTCTTTTAAAGTAATTACCTCAAAAAATTGATGTTTCATCATGGTTCAAAAATAATTGGTTTCTGTCTTTTGTTTGAATGTGCAGCCGTGTTTTTATCACTATTTTATTAACAGTTATTTATTTTAAACCGAAGGCTGAATATTGACCCCGTAAAATTTCTCGAATATTTCAGTAATTTTCTGAGCATCAGATTTTCTGACAGAAAAAATAATGTTACAATCTTCCTCAAAACGCGTTTTTATCAGATTCAGGTTTTCCTGTTTTATAATGTTCATTACATCGTTCAGGACATTGTACCCAAAGTTCAGTTCAAAAAAACGTTCTATGGTTTTTGAAATTATATCGGCCTTGTTTAAAACATCAGCCGCTGCAGTTTTGTACGCATTAATTAATCCGCTCACGCCCAAAAGTGTGCCTCCGAAATAGCGCACTACCACAACCAAAATATTGGTAACTTCAAAACCTTGCAGCTGACCTAATATTGGTCTTCCTGCTGTTGAAGAAGGTTCTCCGTCGTCGTTTGCCCTGAAACGGATTTCTTCGGTTCCCAGTCGCCAGGCATAACAGTGGTGCCGCGCGCTGTGGTGTTCTTTTTTCAGATTTACAATAATTTCTTTGATTTCGTCTTCGTTGATTACCGGAAAAGCAAAGGAATAAAATTTACTTCCCTTGTCTTTAAAAAAGCCTTCACTTTGTTTTTCTATGGTTTTGTAAACGTCTTCCATCAAATTAAAAAATAAATACTCAAAACAGCCAGTGCAATGCCGGTGTAATTGATCTTGCTAAGTTTTTCATTAAAAACGAGATTTCCAATGATTGACGACAACAAAACAACCGACATATTATTTATGGCAAATATCAGTGAACTTTCGAGTTGACTTTTATTTAAAGACTCCATAATAAAATAAAGCGAACCAAAATTGGCAAGGCCAAGCAAAATTCCTATAAAAAGGGTAGGAGTGGTGTAATTCTTTTTACCTTTTTCTTTTTTCAAAAATGAAAATATCAGCGACAGTAGAAAAGCCGTGGCAAATACAAAGGTGGTAAAAGTTGCTACCTGATTGGGTTGGGTTTTTAGTGCCTGAACCAGTTTAACAATTGAATCGGAAATACCGCTTCCTATAAAAATTACTAATGGTAAAAAGATGAGCGCCAAATTCGATTTTTTTACATCTTTTCTGTATATGGTTAAAAATATGGCAATCAAAGAAAGAAGTAAGCCAATATAATTAATAAATGTAATTTGTTCCTTAAACCAAATTAGCGAGAACAATACAGGAAAAATCAGCGAAAGTTTATTGGCGAGGGTTGTTACGGTAATTCCGGCTTTTTGCGATGAATGTCCTATAAAAAAGAAAATAACAATAAAAAGAATGCCAAGTAAAACCGACCAGGGAACCCAGCCTCCCGCATTTTTCAGAAAAGCAAAATCGAATTTTATGAACACAACCAGTCCAAGTATGCTAGCTACAAGATAATTGATGGTTATTAGGCCGGAAATGTTTATGCTGAAATTTTTAGCCCATCGGAAAAGAATAAAAATGGCAGTTGACGAAATAATACTTGCAATCAGGTAAATCATAGCTATCAAAAAAAACATCCGCCAATCGACGGATGCTTCAGTTTACATTTTTAATTTCTTTTCGATGTCTTCCACATATTGCCGGAAGTTTTTATCGGTGTCTTTTAAATTCAATACAGTTTTGCAGGCGTGCAGTACCGTTGCGTGATCTTTGCTTCCAATTTGAGCGCCGATACTTGCCAGAGAAAATTTGGTGAGGCTTTTTGAAAAATACATTGCAATTTGTCGGGCTTGAACCACTTCGCGTTTTCTCGTTTTTGTCTGAAGTGCATCAACCGACATGCTGAAATAATCGCAAACTACTTTTGAAATGTATTCGATAGAAAGTTCGCGTTTTGAATTTTTCACCAGTTTATTGATGAGTTTTGCAGCAAGTTCCAGTGTAATTTCGCGTTTGTTTAGCATCGACTGGGCCAGCAATGAAACCAGGGCGCCTTCAAGTTCGCGTACATTGTTTGAAACATGCGATGCAATGTATTCCAGAACTTCTTCTGAAAGTGTAATTCCGTCTTTGTAGGTTTTTTGACGCAGGATTTCCATCCTTGTTTCAAAATCGGGTGTTTGCAAATCGGCGGTTAAACCCCATTTAAATCTAGATAAAAGCCGCTGTTCCATTCCTTTTAATTCAATGGGCGGTTTGTCGGAAGTTAGCACCAGCTGTTTTCCCATTTGGTGCAAATGGTTAAAAATATGGAAAAATGTTTCCTGTGTTTTTTCTTTGCCGGCAAATTCGTGAACATCATCCAGAATAAGAACATCAATCATTTGGTAAAAATGAAGGAAATCGTTTCTGTTGTTATTGCGTGTGGCTTCGGTAAACTGTGTCTGAAATTTGTTGGCATTTACATACAAAACCACTTTGTCGGGGAAGTTTTCTTTTACCTCAATTCCAATAGCTTGTGCAAGGTGCGTTTTACCAAGGCCTGAGTTTCCGTAAATCATTAGCGGATTAAAAGCCGTGCCTCCCGGATTTTGTGAAACAGCGTATCCGGCGCTTCTGGCCAAACGGTTGCAATCGCCTTCAACATAATTTTCAAAAGTATTGTCTGGTTTTAGTTGGGGGTCGATTTGTAATTTTTGAATTCCGGGTATAATAAACGGGTTTTTAATCGAAGTTTTTTCTTCGGAACGTAATGGAACTGTCAGGGGGTTGTTTGTAATTTTTGTGTTGTTGTTTGTAGGGTAGCTAACAGTAAACGGGTCGTTCCCATTTCCGGCCGCATTTCCCATTACAACATTGTATTCAAGTTTTGCACCAACACCTAAAACCATACGAAGTGTTTTGCGAAGAATGTCGATAAACTGCTCTTCGAGGTACTCGTAAAAGAAAGCACTCGGTACCTGAATAGTAAGTACTTTGTTTTCCAGTTTTACGGGCACTATTGGCTCGAACCATGTCTTATAACTACTGGTAGGCACGTTATCTTTAATAACGTCAAGGCATTTCTCCCACGCAGCTCTGTATTCATTGTTCATCTACAATTGCTGGATTTTAATGAGGTTCTACAAAAATAATTCTCTAGTATTCCCGGAACAAAATTTGCGAAAAAAAAGTTTAAAAAAAAATTGATTTACTATTGATTTTTTGGTCATAAGTATATTGTTTTCTATTTCAGGTGTTTAAATGTGTGATATTTTTATAAAAAATTAAGGCACTGTAAATCAGTTTGTTGTGGCTAATTTGTTGATATGTAATTATATATCTGGTAGGTAGTAGTCGGTATTTGTTAGTCATAACGAATTATATTAACAATTGAGAGTGAATTATCGCATCGATTTGAGCGCTTTTTCCAATTTTATCAACCGTCCGTTTTTGAAAGCTACTATGGTTGAATGTGGAAATTTCTTTTTTACCTGTTCCTGAAGTTTTACTATTTCCGAATATGAATTACTGGAACCAAGCAAATAGGTATAAACTCCGCTTGCAGTGTATTCTTCCACATTATCCAACCCTTCAAAAACTTTTGAATAAAGTGGAATCTGATTTTCAGTAGATACCAGATGAATTTTAAACAAAATACTTTTTGACGCCTCGTCGCCAGTGGTTTTGATATAAACTTCCTTGCCCAGATCGAGTGCTGAAAAATGAAGGTATCTTTTCGGATTTGTTTCAATATCTTTTATCAGCGAACCTAAATTCTCCGACAAAGCATTAATTGACAAATACAATTCATCGTCGTTTAGCAACAATCCTGCTGAGTTGTCATCGCTGTTCAGTTTTTCGAGTGTTTTCAGAATCTGGTTCGAAGCTTCGGCAAGGTTATCCAAAACAGGCGAAACAGAAACCAGGGCAAGGGTATCGCTGAAAGCGGAAAGATTTTGTATTGTTTTTTCGAGTTCTGCCGTATTGTTTTTAAACGTTGTAGTTATTTCGTCGATGTTCAAAATAATCCGACGTATATTTTCTTTATCGCCGGAAACAATTTCATTTAAATCGGAAGTGGTTTGCTCCAGGTTTTCAATGGTTTTATTTATGTTTTCAAAACTTTCGGAAAGATTTTTACGCGCGTCGTCGTTAAAAATTACGGTTAAAATTGTGATGGCCGAATCAATGGTCCCCAATAATTCTTCGGCTTTGTTTTTAATGGGCAAAACCTGTAAACTCACTTGTTCTTTTAAATCGCCTTCCACTGCGCCGGGAATTGTGTCGTACGAAACATAAACTTCTTTTTCCTGGCTCAAAACCATTTTTATAGAACGGTTCCCCATAATATCGCTGCTGATAATTTGGGCAACCGAATTTACAGGAATCCGGAACGAATTATCAACCATTAAAGTAACGAGTAGTTTTCCGCTGTTGTCGTCGGTAAAACGAATATCGCTCACTTGTCCAATCGGATATCCGTTAAGTGTAACTTTGTTTGATTCGGTTAAACCGTCAACCCTGTCGTAAACCACAAGGTAATAATCGTTTTTTTTGAAAACATCGTTTCCTTTCAGATAGCTCAAACCCCAAATCAGAACGGTTAAACTGGCTACAATTAAAAATCCAAGTTTTGTATATTTTGATATTTTCATTTTGTTTTTATTTCCGGTTTTGAAGTATAAATTTATGGAATTGATTCAGGAATTGCATTTTTTTCCTGTGCCTTTTTCACTGAAATTAAAATATCATTTTCAAAGGCAACCACAAATGCATCGCTGAATTTTTTCAGAAGCCTGTCTTTTTCGTTTATTGCATCTCTGTATGAACTGAATTTTCCGCTGAAGTATTTATATACTTTTCCGTGGTCCTGTCTGAAAATATTTTTTTCGCCCTGAAAATTGGAGGGGGTAGTTTCGAGTGCTTTTTTTGAAGCTGCAATTTGAACTGAATAGTAAATATCTCGTGTTTGCTCCACCTTTTTCTCTTCTGTTGCAGGTTTTGGGGTTTCGTTGGTTTTGTTTTCAGTAACCAGGTTAAAACTGCTTTTTCCTTCAATCTTTCGTTTGTATTCCTTAAAAGCAGAGAAAATAGACAATGCAATTTTGTTCCGGCCGGTATCGCTCATTAAAAAATCGCGCTCTGAAGAATGGCTCAAAAATCCGGCTTCAACTAAAACGCTGGGCATAGTAGTTTGCCTGAGTACAAGAAACCCGGCTTGTTTTACGCTTCTGTCGAAACGTTTGGCCTGGATTTTAAATTCATTCTGAATGTCGGACGCCAGCATAACACTTTGGTCGAGGTATTCATCCTGAACCAGTTCAAACATAATGTACGATTCCGGTGAGTTGGGATCAAATCCTTCGTAAGTTGTAGAATAATCATCTTCGAGTAAAATAACCGAGTTCTCTTTTTTGGCAACTTCAAGGTTGTCTTCACTGCGGTGCTGCCCCAAAACAAATGTTTCGGTTCCCTGCACCGACGATGAACTTACGTAATTGGCATGAATGGAAATAAAAAGGTCGGCTTTGTTTTTATTGGCAATGTCGGCCCTCTGATATAATGGAACAAAAACATCCTTTTCGCGGGTATAAATAACTTTGGTTTCCGGAAAATTTGTTTTGATGTAATTGCCCAGTTTTAGTGCAATATCGAGTACAATATTTTTTTCCTGCGCTTTGCCAACCACTGCTCCCGGATCTTTTCCTCCATGCCCGGGATCGATTACTACCACCGATATTACTGATTCGTCTTTTGGAGTTGTACCTTCTGAATTGCCATAAGTACAAGTGCTTTTCAAAACGAAAAGTGTGAGTATGGCCAGAAAATACACTAAGGATTTTTTCATAATCATTTCTGTTTCCTCAACAAAAATAGAAATATTAGAATTATTTTGCATTTATTACATCTTTTGTATAACCCTTATTTTTATTTTTGCACGGCAAGCCGGATAAGGAAGGTTTAAATTCAGAAAACATTTTGTATAAACATATAATAACATATTTTCTAATCGTTTTTCCAGTTTTTGTTTTCAGCCAGGAAACAAAGCTAAGTGTCCGTGATTTAAATACAGCGGAACCCGATTCTATTTTGACAACTTATCTGGCGCAACAGGACACCGTTTTAATTGACACCGTTTTAATCGACACACTTGAGGCCGACTCGTTGGTGCCACCCGTAATTGAGGCACCTATTGTTTATAACGCAGAGGATTCAATTATTGTATCTTTCGACGGACAAAAGGTTTATATGTACAACAATGCCAAGGTAACTTATCAGAATATTGAACTTACAGCCTATTATATTGAACTCGATTTACAAACCAAGGAAGTATATGCTGAAGGATTGACCGATTCAACAGAAACCCTTGTGCAAAAGCCGGTTTTTAAAGACGGGGGTGATGAATTTGAGTCGAAAACACTTCGGTACAATTTTCAAACGCAAAAAGGAATAATTACTGATGTGGTTACTGAGCAGGGCGAAGGTTACGTACACAGCGAACGTACCAAGAAAATTTCGAAGGATGCCTTTTTGCTTACCAATGGAAAATATACAACCTGCGACGCCGATCATCCGCATTTTTATTTGCATTTATCGAAAGCCAAGGTAATATCGAACAACAAAATTATTACCGGCCCTGCTTACATGGTTTTAGAAGATTTTCCGATTTATTTTCCTTTTTTGCCCTTTGGATATTTCCCAAATTCACCAACATATTCTTCGGGGATAATTGTGCCAACATACGGCGAAGAAGCAAACCGTGGTTTTTACCTGCAGGATGGTGGATATTATCTGGCTGCCAGCGAATATTTTGATGTGGCGGTTCGGGGTGATATTTATTCAAAAGGTTCGTGGGGATCGAAATTTCATACCAATTACAGGGTGCGTTATAAATTCAATGGAAGTTTCGATTTTAAATATGCAGTTAATAAATACGGTGAAAAGGGACTTGACACCTACAGCAAATCGAATCAGTTTGCTGTGACCTGGAGTCACAGTCAGGATGCAAAAGCCAATCCGAACCAAACTTTTTCAGCAAGTGTAAACTTCTCTACCAGTGGTTACGACAAACAAAACTCGTATTCCGCCAACGATTATCTTACGACATCAAAATCATCAAGTATTTCGTATTCACGTAAATTCGAAAATACGCCGTTCAACCTGTCGATGAACCTGCGTCATTCACAAAATTCAACCGATTCAACCATAACTTTAACTGCCCCGGAACTTACTTTTAGTATGGCAAAAATTTACCCATTAAAAAGTAAAAATCAGAAAGGCGCATTAAAATGGTACCAGAATTTCGGGATAAATTATACCGGAAACATGCGAAATGCTATTACTGCCAAAGAATCGGAAATACTGAATAAATCGTTGGTAGATGATTGGAAAAACGGGATAAAACACAATATCCCGGTATCGTTACCAAGTTTTAATTTGTTTAACTATTTCAATTTTAGCCCCGGTATTGCGTATAACGAAAAATGGTATTTCAAAAAGTATGATTATTTCTATAACCCCGATGAATATTATTACGACGAAAACGGTGATTCTAGTTATGTTCATATAAATACATTAAAAGGATTAAACCGTGTTTACGATTATTCGTTTAGTTTGAGCACTTCGACCAATATTTACGGAAATTATACTCCGTTAAATCCAAATTCCAAAATAGTTGCCATTCGACATAAAATGACACCTTCGATAAGTTTTAGCTACCGTCCCGATTTTGGTAAGGAAAGATACGGTTACTGGCAGGCAGTTCAGGTTGACTCTTTAGGAACAATTGAATATTTCGATGTAAATGATGGCGGGATTTACGGCGGTTCTCCTTCACGTGGTGCCTCCGGATCGATAAACTTCTCGTTAACCAACAATGTTGAAATGAAAGTTTTGGACACACCTAAGGATAATAAAAACCCCAATCAGGCAGCAAATGAAGGAGATGCAACTGCGGAGGATGATAAAAAAAGCGGCGATAAATATAAGAAAGTCAAACTTATTGACAACCTTGGTTTTAGCGGTTCCTATAATTTAATTGCCGACTCGCTAAACCTAAGTGTGATTAGTTTGAGAGCGAGAACAACCATTAAAGGGGTAAGCATTAATACATCAGGAGCATTGGATCCTTATATGATTAATGAAAAAGGAACACGAATAAATACTTTTGCCTGGAACGAAAGATCAGGTCTTGGAAAATTAGGGCGTTTAACAAACGTAAATTTATCGTTTGGAATGCAGTTTAAATCAAAACAGGGTGAAAAGGAAGCCGAAGCCAACAAGGAAAAGGTTGAAGGTGAAAACAAAGTTCTACCGGGTGAATATTCCGACTATATTGATTTTAATGTTCCGTGGGATTTTAGTTTCGATTACAGTTTTAATTACAGGGGACCGACAAAACTCGGAGGTGAAGGCACATTTACGCAAACGCTTGGTTTGAGGGGAAATCTAAGCTTGACACCCAAGTGGCGTTTGACCATGAATACCAACTTTGATATTATGGCACGCGAATTTTCATTTACAACTTTTAATGTTACCCGCGATTTGCATTGCTGGCAAATGGTATTCAATTTTGTACCCTTCGGGTATAGAAAAAGCTACAGTTTTACAATTAATGCCAAATCAACTATTCTTAAGGATTTGAAATTGACAAAAAATCGAAGTTACTACGATAACTTATAAATACACTTGAAATGAAAAGAATTATTTCAACCGATAATGCACCCCGGGCAATTGGCCCATACAGTCAGGCTGTTGAAGCAAACGGAACGCTTTATGTTTCAGGACAGATTCCGCTCGACCCAAAAACTATGAAAGTTGTTGAAGGAGGAATAAAAGAGCAAACCACTCAGGTTTTAAAAAATATTGGTGCAATTCTCGAAGCTGCCGGGTATTCGTACAGCGATGTAGTAAAATCGACCTGCTTGCTTTCGGATATGAATAATTTTAAGGAAATGAATGAAATTTATGGTCAGTTTTATACACAAGACCAACCGGCCCGTGCAGCATTTGCTGTTAAGGATTTGCCACTGGGTGTTTTAATTGAGATTGAATCAATTGCAGTGAAATAAAAAGAAATTGCCCAGGGAAAGCCTATAGTAATCAATTGTTTATCCGAAATATAAATTCTCATTGTCCTTTTTGGTGGGATGGACTTAAAGTAGCCGGGTGCGGGCATCTTTCCTGTCAAGTTGAGATGAAGTTGATGCGGGCAATGAACCTGCAATTACCCACCACCCGGCTATAACATATACAGGTTGTTAACGCCCGGCATTTTTTTCATCTAATCACGAATAATATTGACCAAACTGTCTTTTTGCTTATCTTTTTTTGTTTATTTACTGTATCTATTTCGTTGATTCAATATTCTGACTAATGTCAAAAATTGGTGTTGATTATCAGTGTTTTGTGTTTATATTCATTTCTCATTTTTCACTCTTTTTCATGCTCCCATTTTGATGTTAGCTTGAGAATTTAATCAAGTTCTTGTGATAAGGAGGTTACCGCCAACGGTTGGTACATGTTGCCGTTGCGGATTTCGGAGCTCGTTCCTGTCCGGCAGGACACGGAACTGCGAAACGGGAATCCGCGGCTGGCGCCCCACCAACCCCGCTCTGAAATATGCACATGTTATGCGCTGTATTTTATTTTGTTAATTGATAGTCCTTTATCAATAAATTGGCTGATAAATCAAGTCTTGTTGTCAATTTTCTTATCATGTCAACCGTTAATTTCCTTTTTCTGTTTAGAACTTCAGAAACTCTGCTTTTCCCTCCAATCTCAGGGATTAAATCGACTTGTTTAATTTGCATTTCTTCCATTCTAATCCATATTGCTTCGATTGGGTCTGGAGCCTCAATTGGATAGTGCTCATTCTCATAATTGTCGATTAACAGTGCCCAGATATCGGCTTCATCACTTTCTGGCGTGCCAATTTTTGCATCAAAAAGTTCATCAAGTCTTTTAAGTGCTTCTTGATAGTCTTTCTCTGATTTTATCGGTTTTATATTCATGTCTAATTTTTTAAATCGTTTCTGCATCTATTTTGTCATACTCCGCATGAGTGCCAATGAATCGAATAAACATCCATTGTTTTTCAAAGTTTATCTTGGTAATCAGTCTGTAAGTATTTCCTTTGATATTAAAAACAATTCGATCACCTTTCAAAATACTCGCAGACGAATATGTTTTTTTTACATCACTCGGGCTTTTCCAATCAGCGTTCATTGCCGTATCGTACCAAGTTTTTAAATGTTGCTCACAATCAGTGTGTTTTTCCCAATAATCTCTAAGTGTACCTTTTGAAAATATTCGTTTCATTTTAAATTGTTATGAGAACAAAGATAAAAATAAATTCTCAATTCGAGAACTAATTGTTCTTTTTGTGGGAACTAATTGTCTAGTCCTAAAATATGGCTACAGGTTAAACATTGAATTAAGCTACATTTTTAAACACCGAGTTAGGTGTTCTGTACCCTAAAGATACATGAAGCCTTTTGTTGTTATATAGTTTAATAGCATTTTTTGCAGCACGTTTTGCATGGACAATAGAAAAGAAGCACTGGTCGAGATAGAATTCGTCTTTTAAAATGCCGTTAATCCTTTCAGCGACTGCGTTTTCGTAACAATGGTTTTCTTCTGTCATGCTGATTTTAATACCGCGCCGTTTAAGTTCATTTACATACATGTGGCTGCAATACTGCACCCCTCTGTCGGAGTGGTGTATAAGTCCGGCCGCTGGCCGGGCATGCCACAGGGCCTTTTTGAGGGCCCGTAGGCAGCCCGCCAGCTCCAGCGAATCACTGAGGTCGTGTCCGATTATTTTCCGTGAATACAAGTCAGTAATTAAGGCTAAATAACAAAATCCTTTGACTGTCCTGATGTAGGTAATATCCGATACCCACACCTGGTTTGGTGCGTTGATTTCCAGTTCTTTAATCAGGTTGTTGTATTTATGGAAATGGTGATAGGAATTGGTAGTTTTTGCATATGCACGTTTGCGTTTTACAAGCATGTTTTCAGTCCTTAAAATGTCAAACAACCTGTCCCTGCCAATCTTTAAATTGGCTGCAGAGAAGTCGCTGGATAGGGTAGAGTGGAGTTTCCTGGTTCCAACACGTGGCTGGATTTTTCGTTCCGTTTTTACCATCCTGAGAACCTGTTCCACTTCAGCTTGCCGTTGCCTGTGACGTTTCTTGTATTTGTACCAGGCATCGCGTTTCAGTCCAAAGCAGGCGCATACCTCAGATACGCTTGCACTGCCAGTTTGTTTGGTCACAGCAGAAGCTTTCATCAACGCCTGATGTTTAAGTTTTTTTTTAGTTCTTCTGCATTTTTGTATCCCAGGTTCTCGGCGGCAACTTCGAGGTAAGAATCGAGAACGAGCTTGTCCAAATCCTTTTTAATCAAGAGTTCTTTAAGTTGTTCGATTTCTTTCTGAAGCGCTTTTAAGCGGCTGATTTCGTCTTTAGTTTCTACCATAACACGTGTGTTCATTAAGTCTTTACGGTCGTACTTTCGTACCCACTCATTGATTGTACTTGACTGCAACCCATAAATGCGGGACAGTTGTCTTTTTGAATACTTACCGGTACTAAGTTCGGCTAAAATTTTGAGTTTGAAACTCTCGCTGTAACGCCTGGTTACTCCATCATTTTTATACATATCTACTTCAAATTGTGTAGACATTTTTTAGGACGACTCAAATATTGCGTATAACGGTGGTGGTATGAGGTCGTGGCGGTCAGACGAGAGTCTGAGAGTCCGACCGAAACTGAAGTTGGGACGAGATTCGACTGTGTCGAATCCGCACAAACCAAGCCATGCCTTATACCATGTGTTATGCACTGGCATTTATTTTTCCATTTTGTTTTATTTTAATAACCAATCAATTACGTTTAATTTTTGGATGCCTTCAATGTTTATATTGTCAAAATCAAGTGTCAATAAATATTTTGGATAATTGTCTTTGATGTTTTTAAATGCCGAAATTTCTCGTTTAAAAGTTTTTTCGTCATTAACTGTGTAGGCAACTTGATAATATTCTCTTTCGTTATTTGGCTTTTGAACTACAAAATCAATCTCTTTGTCATTGTGTTTTCCTACATACACTTTTCCTCCACGTCTAAAAAGTTCGAAATAGACGACATTTTCAAGTTTATGACCTAAATCAGTATCGTACTTATTAGTTGCAGTTATGTTTCTCAATCCTAAATCAGCAATATAATATTTCTCATTTGTCGAAAGCAACTCCTTTCCTTTTATGTCATAACGTGGTGCTGCGTACAGAATAAACGATTGAGTGAGGAAATCCAAATATTTTATAATCGTATTATGCGAAATGCTTTTTTGTGAATTTTTATTGAGTTCTGTGGCAATATTTGTTGGTGAAACATAAGAACCAACAGAATCGAATAAGAAACTAATTATCCGTTGTAAATTATGAATATTTCTGAGTTTATTTCTCTGCGCAATGTCTTTTATAATAACTGTGTCATAAATGGATTGAAGGTAGTCGTTTACCAAATTCTGGTTGTTTTGAGAAAGTGTTACAGCTTCAGGAAAACTGCTGTCATTAATGTATTTGCGAAATAAACGGTCTGTGTTTTTTTCATCGCTGTTTGCCAGAATATATTCTTTAAATGAATAGGGTTGAATATTTATTGCAATATATCTCCCTGTCAAAAGGGTAGCTAATTCGCTTGAAAGCAAATAAGCATTTGAACCTGTAACATATAAATCTATATTCTTTTTAGCATACAGGCTATTTATTAGCTTTTCAAAATCATTGATTAATTGAACTTCATCCAGGAAAATATAATATTTCTCGTCGTTGCTTACATTTTTTATGATTTCATCGTATAGCGCAGTCCAATTTGTAAAGTTTAGATTTTCTCTTTCTTCAAAATTGAGGAATACTATATTTTCAGCAGAGATACCACTTGATAAAAGTTCATTTTTAAAGGCTTCAAGAAGAGTAGATTTTCCACAACGTCGAATACCTGTAATTACTTTTATTAAATTTTGGTCTTTAAGTTGTCTTAGCTTGCTCAAATATGTTTCTCTCTGTACCATTTTTTATTGTAAAGATAATTCTTATTGACGAAAAATCGAACAGTTTTCAAATTTCGTCATTAAGTGTCTTTTGTTTATGCTTGTGCATAACGGTTGGTACATGTTGTCGGGGTGGATTTCGAAGAGCGTTCCTGTCCGGTAGGACTGAACGGGGATGCGAGAATCCAGCGAACGACACACCACGAACCCCGAAATGCAATTTACACTTCGTTAGGCCGCTGTGTTTTAATTTTTTGGTCAGTTAGTTTTAGTTTTATTATTTGTTGTTTAATCTTTTTTAATCTAAATCGATGATAATCATTAAGTTTTCTTTCAATTTTTCAATCATGTTTTTCGGTAAATCCCCAACTTTATTTAATAACCGGTTATTATCAATTGCTCTTATTTGGTCAATCATTACATCACAGTCTTGATGCAAATTTGCTTCTCCTTTTTTTAAATGAACCCGCAAAATATCTGAGTCTATTTTAATATTTGTAGTCAATGGGCAGATAATTGTCGATGGATGCGGGATTTGATTAAGAAGATTTGTCTGAATAATTAAAACAGGTCTTGTTTTTCCTGGTTCTGTCCCGATTTGTGGGTTTAAATCTGCAATCCAGATTTCATATTGTTTAATCGACATGGTCAATCTCCTCAAAATCTTTTAATACATCCATTGAATCTGCTTTAACTAAATCCGATTCTTTTTTTAGCTTTTTTTCTAAAAGCGCACGTTTTTGAATCCGATTGTAATATTCAATTGCATCGTTAATATACCTGTTTCTCGGTTTTTTAATTTTTGAAAGAATTTTTTCGGTTTCCCAAAAAATCGAATCGTCAATTTTTAATGATACTGTTTTCATAATTTGTACTTTTGATATGTCAAAAGTATATCATTTTAGTATACAAAACAAGTATGCCAAGTTTTGTTTTTTGTTCGTTAACGGTTGGTGCATGTTGCGGAGCGGATTTCGAAGTGCGTTCCTGTCCGAAGGACACGGAACTGCGATGCGAGAATCCGCAGTTGGCGAACCACCAAACCCCGCCCTGCACTATGTACTTTTGTTGGCAACTGGCGTTTAATCATCATTTTATCTTTCAATTTGCTACACATTTTCTGTCAGTCCGAGCGTTGACTTATTGTTGTTTTTCTTAAAGTTTTCTGCTTGTTCAAAAATCTCAACATATACTTCGTCTCTCTCCACAGGTGGATAGTCAAACTCATCTAAAATCAATATTAATTCAACTTTCAAAGCCGATTTTATGTCGTCTCGTTTATTCCAGTCAGGGAATTTTGCTTGGTTGTCAACGATTACTTTAACTGCTTTTGATAAGTCAATCAGTTTGTCGTCTGGATAAGTAAAATCGTATTTTTTGCAGAGTTCTTTCAGAATGTCGTAAAAGGCTTTTTCTTCAAAGTCAATTCCCAATTCGTCTCCGGCTTTAAATTCCTTTTGAACATCCCAAATCAAGTTTGTCAAGGCTTCTGCCATTTCTTCGTAAACTTCACTTCGCAGAATGTCGTTTGCATCACGGTTATTGTAACGGTCAACGATAGCTTGCATTTTTCTCGAAAAGTCTATTCCTTTTACACGGCTTACTTTTCTGATTTCTCCGATTACTTTGGCTAAAAGCTGTTGTAGCAATTTGATTTTTGTATTTGGCAGTTTTATTTTATCAATCTTCGCCAAATAATCTTCATCAAAAATATCTTGTTCTGTTGCGACTTCTTCACCAAGTTTAAAGATTTCTTCAACTCCGTCACTTTGCAAAGCATCTTTTATCATTTCCCGAACTTTGGCGTTCATCTGTGCCGTGTCAGGTGCACCACCTTTGGTGAGTTTGAAAACGATAGAACGGACAGCCAGATAAAAATGTGTGTAATCTCTTTCAGTTTGTGTCATTTTTTCGCTGCCAGCACAAATATCATAAGCGGCTTTCAATCGTTGAACCAAGCCCATAAATCGGGTTTCCAGTTCTTTAGTTTGTTGCACAAATTCAGCAGCCAAATTCAACGTATGTAATTGCTCAATGGTGCCGCCTTTAAAATATTTTGAGTTGTCGAACTTGTGCATCAGTTTTGCAAGCAAATCCAAATGGTCACGGACAACAACCAACGACTGTTCAATTTCTTCAAAATTGTCTTTGTCGCCTTTGTTGTATTTGGCAAGAGCAAGGTTCATTTGTTTTTTAATACCGATATAATCGACTGCCAAACCTTTGTTTTTGCCTTCAAATTTGCGGTTAACTCTTGAAATGGTTTGTATTAAATTGTGCTGCTGAATTGGTTTATCAATGTAAATGCTATCCAAAAATGGAACATCAAAACCAGTAAGCCACATATCAACCACAATTGCAATTTTGAAATTCGATTTCGGATTTTTGAATTGACGGTCAAGTTCTTTTCTGTCATCGGAAGTGCCTAACATATCCCAAAGTACTTTTGGGTCGTCTTTTCCCCTGGTCATTACCAATTTAATGCGTTCAATCGGTTTTAATTCCCGCTTGTCTTTGTCGGTAAGTTGTGCACCTTCTTCGGCTTCTTTTATCTCATTCCATTCGGGACGAATTGCGATGATTCTTTTGTAAAGTTCATAAGCAATTTCACGACTACTGCTTACAAACATTGCTTTTCCTTTTACTGTTGCACCTTCCGAAATTCGGTTTTCATAATGGTGTACAAAATCTTCGGCAACAGCTTGCAAACGGTCGGGGTCGCCAAGAATGGCGTACATATTTGCGGTTTCCTGTTTGCTCTTGTCAATCTGATATTCGTTGGCTCCCAGTTCGGCTGCTTCTTCGTAGTATTTTTCAATTTTTTCTAACTCGCCATTTTTCAAAGCCACTTTTGCAGCTCTGCCTTCATATACAATTCGAACAGTAATTTCGTCTTTTACCGACTCTGTCATTGTGTAGGCATCAACTACTTTACCGAAAACGTCAAGCGTTGCATCAATGGGCGTTCCTGTGAATCCAACATAAGTAGCGTTTGGTAAAGAATCGTGCAGATATTTAGCAAAGCCGAAAGTTTTTTTTAACCTTCATCGGTTATTTTTATTTTTTGGTCGAGATTTACCTGACTGCGGTGCGCTTCGTCTGAAATGCAAATCATATTATTTCGTTCCGTGAGTAATTCTGTGTCTTCGGTAAATTTATGAATGGTTGTTAAGAAAACGCCTCCGCTTTGTCTGCCTTGCAGTTTGATTCTCAGGTCGGCTCTGCTTTCAACGCTTTCAACTGCATTGTCGCCAATAAAACCTTTTGCATTTATGAATTGCGCCGAAAGCTGGTCGTCTAAATCGGTGCGGTCGGTAATCAATACAATGGTCGGACTTTCAAAATATTCGCTTTTCATTAACAAGCGGGTAAGATAAAGCATCGTGTAACTTTTACCACAACCTGTTGCCCCGAAATACGTTCCTCCTTTCCCGTCTCCTTCGGGTTTTTGAGCTTTTTTAATGTTGCCATACAACGCCCTTGCAGCGTAATATTGCGGATAACGGCAAACAATTTTTTCTTCTTTTTTGCTCTTATCCGGAATGTAAATGAAGTTACGAATAATGTCACGCAGTCGATTTTTATTAAACATTCCCTGCACAAGCGTAAACATACTGTCAATTCCATCTACTTCTTTGGCTAAACCTGCCACTCTACGCCAGGCATAGAAAAAATCGTAAGGGGCAAAAAACGAACCTGCTTTGTTGTTTACACCATCGCTTATAATGCAAAAGGTATTGTATTTAAACAATTCGGGAATATCCCTGCGGTAACGAACGGTTAGTTGTTTGAAGGCATCAAAAATGGTGGCTTCTTCGCGAATAGTACTTTTAAATTCAAAAACTATCAACGGCAAACCATTGATGTAAATAATGCCATCGGGAATGCGTTTTTCTGTTTCGATAATTTCCAGTTGATTGACAAATTTGTAGATGTTGGTATCAGGCGGATATTGTTCTTCGGGTTCGGCTGCCACAGAAATTAACTGCTCTGAATCGGGTTGGCGGTGTTTGTTTAGTCCTGCGAAGTTTATGAGCTGAATGTAAATGTCTTTTTGGGTGCGGTCTTCTCTTTTGAGAATAAAACCATCAGAAAGCATTTTTAAAAATGTTTTGTTGCTTTCGTAAAGGTCGGAAGCTGGAAGCGATTTGAGTTGAAGAATAATAGATTTGACTTCGTTTACCGTAATTCCCTGGCTTGCGTATTGGGTTAACAGAAAGTTTTGTAAATCTTCCTCAATCAATACTTCGTCTGTTTTGCGGGAAATAGTAATTCCTAAGTGGTGAGGAAATCCTTCCTGCCCCAACAATTCGGTAAAAGCCTTTTCCAATTTTTCTTCGGTAAATTTCATTCAATTCTCTTTATTAATTCTTCAAAGCATTTAGCCACTTCATTTTCAGCAGGGATTGGTCTATATGCTAAAGCAGATAATTCAGTTTGATATTTTTCTTTTAATTGTTTCCAGATGTCAGGAAAATCAGTAACCAAAGGAGATTCTGAAATTGACTTAGTTTGCCATCCTATCGGTTCTTCGAACATTTCCCTGTCGTGTTGCAGAATAGTTTCAAATTGTTTCTTAAACGCATCAGATGCAACAAATACAGAGCATTCAGGATTTTTCATTAAGAAGTATAAATCGTAAAAATGCCGTATCTTTTTCGAAATACTTTCATTGGCATTATGTTCGAACGAAAACCGGATTAGTGAAATTGTTTTCTCCAACAACGTTTGTTCTTTGCTTAAAACATTTACCTCAAACGGTTGAAGGTCGTATTGCTCTATGTATTTTTCATTTCCTGTCAGCTGTAAAAAGTCAAATACAAAACATTTTATGGTAAGCCGTTGAAAAGGGAAAGGATTGGCAAATGAATTTATCTCGACAATCAATTTGTTGTTCTTATTACTTTTATCTGTACTCACATATTCAAAAACCGATTTTCTAAATTGTGAACCTTTGCTGGTTACACCATCCATTTGCACTTCGGTTAATTCAGATGTAATTTCTTTTTCAATAGTACGGATGATGGTCTTAATTTCATTACCTGTTTTACCCTTGTCGTTTATGATGGCAATGTCCACGTCTTCTGAAAATCGTTCTATCAGATTATATCCTTTTGATAGCGATGTACCTCCTTTAAAAACCGATTCATCAACATATTTACTTTTTGCCAATCGACTTAACACCAATGTTATCCAGTAATCTTTTTCTACAAATTCCAACTTAATATCCAAGTATTGTGATGCAGCCCTCAATGTGTCCGAAAATAATTTTATGTTGTGATGTAACTTCATACAATATTCCATTTTTCGGTGGTGTTTAGTGCTTTTGCAGCACCTGCCAGTTTATACTTGGAAATGGGGTTCAATGATTTGAAAAGCGATTCTGTTACCTGGGTTTGTTGCAATTGTTCTAACAAAGCACCTAATAAAGCTCTTGTTGCGGGCGGATATTTTAAAGCCAAACGAACCAAGGTATTGGTTTCTTTTTCAGAACGTTTTTTAATGATGGCTAAAAACCGCTTGCAGGAAACTTCAATACTTGCATCAGGTATTTTTTTGATGTAGCGAATTGCGTCCAGTATTTGTAAAAAAGGGATATTTTCTTTGGTGATGGTGTTCTTTTGCTTTACAAATGAAATGGTATAGCGTTCTCTTTTAAAGTTGGGGCGAATTTGATTTTTGCCGATTTGTATGGTATTGCTCACCTGCGTAGTTAAACCCAGTTGGTTGTAGATGCTGTAACCCGTGAGATAACCTGTAATTTTTCCGTTTTCTTCCAGTAAGTCTTTTACTACTTGTGCCTGATTGGGTTGAAGATTGCCAAAAGGTGTATTTTCGGGTTTATAGTATTTGCCTTTGGATAATTTGGCAATTTTACCCGATTTTACCATTCTATTGAGCGCTTTTATAACAGCTTCCTTTTTATTCACCTCTGTAATAAAATCGGCATAGGTGAAAACATATCCTTTTGGAAGTCTTTCTATCTTACTACTTATATAATCAGTAACATTCATATCATTACCAGTAGAATTATCATCAGGAGCATGTCCAGTTTATTTGTTAAAATACTGGACAAATGTAATCGTTTTATCACTATGTTTAAACCTATTACTATGATTACTTTTTCCAATAGTTCTATTCATTGCTCCATCTCCTTACTCATCAACTAAATCTTTACCTTTAAAAGAAGGTGCAGCATTACTTTATTCAATATTTCGTTACCAGGCTTTTTGAACAGAAAACTTGACATTCGTTTCTACACCAATAATCCGGCAAATACCTTTTCTAATTTTTCTCCGGTAAATTTATTCCTCGTTGTTGTCTTTTTCTTCGTTGTCCCACATTTCTCTGTAAAACTGTATTTGTTGAGCAGTGGCCACCGGGTCAATAGTGTAATAATAACGACAAAGTTTTTTGAATAAAAATAACACTTCATTGTCAAAAGCCACCTCGCAAAGTGCATCTAATGTATGTTCAATTGTTTTTTTGTCGTTGCTGTTGGATTTTATTAAAATTTCAACTTTGGGTTTGTAAACCAATAAAGTTTGTTTGACCGCTTCCTTTTGCAGCTCAACAACAGATTTTGCCAGTTTGTGTAAATCCTTATCCATTATTTGCCTTTTAGCTTGTTGGTAATTGTTTCATTCTTCTTCAGTTTCATCGTTTCCCAAATCTTTCATAAGCTCCTCTAACGAAGTTGTGTTTGCCTTCTTTTCTTCATCGGACATGTTTTTATAATCTTCAATACTTTTCTCCATACCGTTTAGCTCTTCCTGTATTTCCTCTTCTTCAAAACCTGCAAAAGTTATTTCGTACAAGCAATGCGAAATAATTTCCAATTCAGAAAAATGAAGTAAACTTTCAGGGCTAATCTCCATGCCTAACCATTTGTTCCAGGGAGTAAACTCAATAGCCTGCGAAAAATCTTCCTCTTCATTTCTCGGATTGGCATATTTCCCAGAAACATCCACATATTCTTCCCCGTCAAAATCGTCTTTTTGATGTGCTACAACAATTATAATTTCTGATTCTTCGGGATGCATAAATAAAAGCTCTTCAAATACTTTCTCATAACCCGAAATGTTTTTTTCTTCATCGGGATACAATTGCAATAAAATTGCTTCAACGCTTAGCCATGAATTGCTTTGTATGAGCTTTTTAAAATTCATATTACACTACTGTTGCCAATTGTCTGAACACGATTACTTGATTTTTGGAATCACAAGATTTTTATTGTAAACCCTTTTAAAATCTATACTTTTGCTACCAAAGTTAATAAGCAAACCATCTGCAATGTTGTACGCTTCACAATAGTTTATTGCTTGTGCTTTATGAACATCTTCCAGTTTCTCAATGGCTTTCAGCTCAACCATTACCTTACCCTCTACAAAGAAATCAACTCGTCTTGTTCCCACATTTTCATCCCTATAAAATATAGGCATTTCTTTTTCCCGTTCAAATTCCAAGCCGGCATAACGCATTTCAATAGCAAGTGAACGCTGATAAATCACTTCCTGAAAACCATTTCCCAAAACTCGGTGCACCTGCATGGCACAACCTATAATTTTGTGTGTTAGTTCGTTTATATCTTCTTCTTTAATTTTGTCCATCTTGTTTACTTTTTATTGTCTGCACACGATTACAAGATTTTACGATTAACAGGATTAAAAACCAGTCAATTCCGTTATAATATATTTTCAAAATCGTGTCCATCTTGTAATCTTTATAATCGTGTTCAGACATTAGCTAATTTCGAAAGAAGCAATTCTTTCAATTCCGTTAGCTTTTGGTTTTCTTGATTCTTAATTTCAATTTCTTTCATTATTGAATTAGCAACTTTTTCAAATTTCATTTGCAAATCGGAAGGTGGTAATATTGCATCTTGAAAATACAAATCACTCGTTGTTATCATTGATTGAGCAGAACCACTATCCAATGATTTTAAATCTGAATTTCTTAAAAAGTAGTACAGATACATTTTTGAAACGGAATGATTATCAACTTCCACCACAATACTAAGATTAGTGATGTATGAAAATCTTGGAGACAATCTAACTTCTCCAGTTCCACTTACACCTCTACATAAAACTAAAATTTGTGGTTCTTCATACATATATTCTGAATAATATCCCCGAATTCCATACCCAGAAAAAACTGGATATCCTTTTTCTAAAAACAACTCTGAATCAAGCATTTTACCATATTTCATCTTGGTGAAATTTTCCAACTTTTCAATTTTCCAACCCTCCGGCAAATTCTCCAAATCAATTCCCTCCACAAACCACTGCTTATAAATAGCCTGTGCGGTTTCTTCGAGTTTTTGTATTAGTTGGTTGTTAAGGTTTATGCGGTTTTGTATGGTGTTGTATTCTTTTACGATTTCTCGTTGTTTGTCGGGGTGGGGAATAGGTAAGTGTGTTGCACATTTCTTCCCAATCAAAAATCTCTCTTGCACTTACATGGCTTTTAAACCTTACGTAACGGTCAAACTCAGGTCTGCGAAACCACATCATCAAATATTCGGGTTCAAGTTCGTTGGTGTCTTTAACTTCAAAAGGGGTGTAAGCTTGGGAAACAAGCATTTTGTCATACCTATCGTTCAAAGCAATAGCGATTTTGTCTCCACGTCTTGAAGTATCTGCAATGTAAGTAAACTGATTTCTGTAAACTATTTTATATGTTTTCATATCAGTACCTACTAAGTTGGCAATAGTCGGAAAAAATTCTTTTGAAACACTCAATCCCAATAATGGTAATTCTTCTAAAGCTGAATTACGCTCATCTGTTGGCTGTATGTATTTACCAAGCGGTTTATAATTTGATTTCATAACCCAATTCTTTAAATACGGTTAGTAAATCATTTTTGCTTTGTGCTGGTCGTCTAAGAATGTATTTGCTGCTTTTTCGCCCAAATTGCCGGAAATGCCACGAATAGCAAGATTCATCTTTGCCAGTTTGTAGGTGGTGTTGGTGTATTCCTGTCTGTAAATGGAAACTTCCTTTTTGTTTCCGTGGTGTGCCTCAATAAATTTTACCGATTGCACAAACATACCGCCCGAACCACAGGCAGGGTCATAAATAATGCCTTTGTATGGCTCAATCATTTCGGCAATCAGGTTTACAATACTTTTTGGAGTGTAAAATTCTCCTTTCCCTTTTCCCTCAGCCAGTGCAAATTTTGAAAGGAAGTATTCGTACACTTTACCTACAACATCTTGTTTTGGGTCTTTGGTGTCAATGTCGTTAATTGTATCAAGCAACGAAGCCAGTTTGGTTACATCCAAACCCAAACGTGAAAAGTAGTTGTCGGGCAAAGCGCCTTTTAATGCCTTGTTGTTTTTTTCTATGGTGTGCAAAGCTGTGTCAATAAGCAATGCAATATCGTTTTGCTTTGATTTTTTAATCAGGTAATTCCAGCGACTGGTTTCTTCGAGAAAGAATGTAGAAATCAGCCATCTCAATGTATTTTTCTTTGCCTTCGGCAATGAGTTTGGCCCGGTGTTCTTCATACTTGTCACTTGCAAACTTTAAGAAAATCAGTCCTAAAACTACGTGTTTGTACTCGGCTGGCTCAACGCTGCCTCTCAACTTATTCGCTGCATCCCACAGGGTTACTTCTATTGGTTTATCGTTTCCGTTCTTTTTTGCCATTCTATTTTTTCAGTCCATTTATTAAAAAAACCAAAGATACATAACTCAGTGGGTGCGTCGGCAAAAAAACAGCTCTTTTGCAAACTTTGGTTTTGCGTTGGGTTGTGGGGTTTGCAAATGTGCTGTTTTGTGCGTTGGCTGTTCAATATTTGGTTTATTCTTTTTTGTCTTTTAGTAGCAAATTGTCCTATTTTTCTTTCTTCATTTACACTTGGCGGTAACGGTAAATTGTTTGTTGTCGTTGCGGATTACGAGTGATTTCCTGTCCGCGTACCACTAAATGTAGTACGAATAACTGAAGTTGGCAAACCACCTGAGCCGCAATGCAATAAACAAAATGTTAGCAGCCGGTTTTCTTCTTTTGTTATTTGAATTTATTATATGTGTTGAAGAGAAAAATCCCTCCAACACATATTTTATAAATATTAAAATTCAAGTACACCAAGCGGAGTGATTTTCATCAAACAAATGTCATCATCTGCTTTTATACTTTTGAGCAGTTCCACATCAACCTTACACCCGAATGCTTTCTCAAAAAGTACTTTGCTGTAACCCGTGGTACATTGACACCATGTTTTAGTCTCTAAATTTTCGACACCAGCAAGCATCGGACATGGACAAAATGGAAACATTAGAAATAACTCGCCATTGCTAAACGAAAGCCCTGCAGCTTTAGCCTTTTCGTGATTGCCAAATTCTTCTAAACTTGAAGACATTGCCATCAGTTCTTTTACCAAGGCTAATTTCTCGTCCATTCCATAACCACACTGGCAATTCATCCTGATTTTTTTTACGGTTGATGAATCGAATGCTTTGTCCAATCGTTTCATGGTGTTTTTCACCCAAGTTGGATTGTCTTCCTGTTGGTTATCCGTGATTTGAGCTGCTATTTCCTCGTTACTCTCGTTTTTTATTGCTGTAAATATAACTTGTTCCTGAATTTTTCTTATGTCAAACATTTTCTTTTGATTTAATAATTACATAAATGTATTCTGTCCTAATCAGAGGACATTTTTTATAAAATAAATTGTATACAAAACCCGCTCGGGAGAAGTTTCCCGAACCATCCAAAATTAACCTGTGGGTTTCGGAGATTAATTAAGCTGTAATTATCAATTTTAGAATTGTTCTCAAAATTCAGTTGTTTTAAAGTGTTGCAATAATAGTGAAATTTACATTAAAAATGACATTCTCTTTTTAGAATACTATTTCTGAAAAATCCGATTTATTGTAAAATATTATCTACATTATTTTCATTAGATTATCTCGTCAGTAATATGAACTTGCGGCCTTGGATTTGACTGGCTGCTGACGGTCACTTGTAAGTTGTCGGGGCGGATTTCTGGAAGAAATCGTGTCAGACCCGCAGGAAAGTTGGCGAAAGGTCTGACTTGTCAGACCGAAAAACACCCCGCCTGCCTTATACCACGTGTTAGGTTTAGTATTTTATTCATTGTTCATTTCAAATGACATTTCATTTCCGGTGTCAATATGAGGATATAAATCAATTCTGTCTTTTAGCATAGTATTTCGGTTTTTTAATTTGGTGCATAACGAAAAATAACAGTCACATGTGCAAGAGTGTAAAATGCTTACGTTTCATTTTCGCACCAAAGTTAATATTTGTATTTCTGTCCAAAGTTATCTTAACTACTTGCATTGTCGGCTGTTATATGTTAAAAACATTTTTTTCTAATTATTTTTGTTATCGATACTTTGTTTATTGTTTGAATGCTTTTATTGCTAAATTCAAAGAATAATTTATTTTTTACTAAATTGAAAATAATTTAAAACCTTTTTATTGCATATTCTAATTGAACATCTTTCTCTTCTAAAACATCTTGTATATTAGGAATTACTTCGTAATCTGGTTTTATCTGGTAACCAATTTGCATTCCTTCAACATCAGTTTGAAATGTTTTTCGGGCAATATTAACTTTTAAATGAGAATTAGGTAAAGTAAACAATTTACTGTTGTCATTACAAGAAAATGATCCTCCTGGTTCTTCTCCAATTATTTCGCCTATTTTGTAATATTTTATTAAAGATATAAAATGTCCGGTAGTAGAAAAACAAGCACCATCAGTTAAGAATTTAACATTTCCGGTAAAAATGTTCTCGTTTGGTTTTAATTCAGTAGAAAGTTCGGGGTAATTTTCTGTATTTTCAGAAAAATAGACAAAAGGTTTATTGATAACATAACTTAACAAATAAGACGAATAATAAGGATCGCCTCCAAAATTACCTCTTAAATCAATTATTAATTTTGTAATAGAATTTGATTTTATTTGGTTGAATGAGCTATTAATAAAAGCCTTATATTTATCGAAATCAGAATACATAAATGAATATATCTTAAAAAATGCAATTTTATCATTCACTATTTTAAATTTAAATGGAAATTCGGGAGTACTATTTGAATATATTTCATCAAATAATAAATTTGCATATACGAGATACTGCCACTAATATATAAAATGCTATCTTATGGGAAACAGAAATGATATGAATATTATCAAATTTATTGAATCCTTTCCTGACGAAGAAAGTTGCAGGGAGCATTTTAAAGGAGTACGTGAGAAGCAAGGTGTTATTTGCAAAAGATGTGGGTGTACCAAACATTATTGGTTGAAAGCCAAATGGCAGTGGCAGTGTTCAGAATGCCGTTTCAGAACTGGTTTACGAAGCGGTACAATGATGGAAAATTACAAGCTTCCAATCCGCAAATGGTACCTTGGCATGGCATTTATGAGTTTTAGTAAGAAAGGTATCTCTGCGACAGAGTTGCAACGACAGCTGGGGCACAGCAGATATGAAACAATTTGGGTTATGATGCACAAGATACGCGAAGCTATGGGCAAGCGTGACAACATGTATGGATTGACCGGGATGGTGGAATTTGACGAGGCCTATTTTGAAACCGAAACCAGTGAGAAAGACAAGCAAGACTTGAAGCGAGGGAAAGGTAGTCAGCGCCAATGAACGTTGCCGTTGCAGCAGAATCAACTCCACTGGAAGACCTTGAATCAGGGAAAAAAGGGAAACATTGCAGGTATTTTAAAATGAAAGTCCTTGATGGGCACACTTCAGATAAAGTCAATGAGTTTGTTGAGCAAAATATTGCTGAGGAAAGTATCGTTTTTAGCGATAAAAGTGTAAGCTACATTAATATTGCTGACTTTGTTGAAGTTCACATTACAGAGAAATCAACAAATGAGACAACCAAAACAACTTTACAATGGGTACACATAGCAATAAGCAATGCGAAACGTACTCTTTTGGGAATATATCATAAAATTAAAGGCAAATATTTACAGCTTTACCTTGACGAATTCTGTTATAAGCTGAATCGAAGATATTTTGGCGATAGGCTTTTCGACAGGCTAACCATTGCAGTGGCTTCGAATTACTGGCATGATAACGGATAAGCAAATAATAAATTATTTTTTTTCGCTTTTAAACTTGTTTGGATTGTTGAATTATCAGATTTTTTAACTTGTAAATTAAAATCTTCAGGACTTTCTATATAATTATATGCAAATGAAAAATTTAAATTTATCTTGTGTACTTTGTGTGATTCATTAAAAGCATCTGATGAAAAATATGTCTTTAATTTTTCAATTATCTCGTTCATACTCATAGAATTGACAGATAATATTTCGTCACCAACAGAGATATCTTGATTATCAGATAAATTATCTATAACGTATGCCTTATTTTTAATAATTTTTATTTTTAATGGCATAGATTTTCCATTTTCTTTAATGGCATTCATGAAATTTTCACTGTATATCATCTCTGTATGCCCGCATTTAATTTGTGTTACTAATGGTTTAATTATTCTCATAAACTCAATTGTTGTCATTTCCTTGTCAATTTCATTTAATGCATTGTCGAAAATATTATCAAATTTGTCTTTATCTAAAAACGTATAAAGTTGTGGATGATTTTCTTCAAGTTGTTTTTTTAAAAACAACAAATCGTCTTTAAGCTCATCTACTTCAATTTTTTTATCAAATTTAATTGGGTTGCAAATACTTTGAATTTTTTGATATGCAGCAATCTGTTTTTCTTCTACTTTGGACAAATTAATTTTTATTGAAGAAGCATTACCGTTTAATAAATTATCATTCTGGTTTATTTCTCCTGCGAATAATAAATCATATGAAGAAATTGAAAAATTGATGCTATTCCCTTCAATATAAATATTTTTAAAAGTGGAATGATCTTCAATACTATCTCCTTTTACAACAAACATAGAACCAGTAAGAACCGAATCTTCTTGCCAAAAATAAAACACTAAATTCATAGAATTATCAGGTGCAAAATCTCCATGCCAATAGCCTGATAAATAGTCGTTTAAAATTGTCTCCCCTGTATTTTGATTGTTTTTACAAGATTGTAGTGTAATAAGTAATATACCTATTAATAAGATGTAAGATGTTTTATTCATGTTTTTAATTTTTTATGGTTTTTAACGGTAAATTGTATGAGTAGTGGCAGATTGCGTGGTAGTTCCCGGTCAAACCGCTACGCTGTTTGACCGGGCAACGAACCTTGAATTTACTACATCGCCTGCCATTACTTATACAAAATGTTAACGGCTGGCTTTAATCTTTTGATTTTATTATAACTGGAAGAAACTAGTCAATCTTAAATGAGCGGATTAATTGGAATTATGAATCCTTACTGTTAAGAACTTCCCATTTTTTCTTATTGAAATGCCAAAAAATCAATGAGATAATTAATATAAAAGCACAAAAGATTGGAACTTTAAACGATTCAATCAATCCACTCATCACTAATTGAGGGGAGATGTCGGTTGCTTTAACCACTGTTTCAAGTGCTTCAATCATTCCTGCAATTTGATTAAGAATTCCTGAGATAAACACAATAACTCCCAAAACTAACATAGCATCAACATTGCTTTTTTTGATGCTTTTCTTTTTCTTTAGATAAAGTTGGAAACTTAAAAGTGGTCCGTAAATGAGCACTCCCAAAACCGATAATCCGATTAATAATAAGGTGAAACCGGCAAGTGTAGTAAATAAATATTCAAACATTGACATAATTGATATTTTTTTAGTTATACCTTTAAATGTTTCAAACCTAAATTAAAAATCAATCCCAAGTTTTTTATTTATCTGATTAACCATTTTATACATACAATTAGCAGACAAAACTCCTCTACTGAAAAAAATCAGATTTATTCTGCAATTTATATAAGTAACAATGCATATTAGCTAAATTTATATCATAATTATGGTATAATGCTGACATTTGTTTTAAAAACAATGAATCTTTCAGTTAAAAATATAGCCCGATTATCAGTACACATTATTTTTTGGTTTTGTGCATGGTTTTTTTTCTTTTTTTACTATAAGAGGTATAGTGAAATTAACAACTATACATTTGGGGCATCCATCATAAACTTAGTAATAGCAATTACCACAGTTTATACATTTAATTATTATCTTATTCCAAACATCCTTCTAAAAAACAATAAAAGAAAGTTCTTTGCAATTGCTTTTGTAGCCATTGTAATGTTTTTCTATATCCAGTTATTACTCACTTTACTTTTAGTTATAAAGTTATTATCAGATGGTTACCGATTATTTCCTGAAATGCTTGATATTGTGATGCTCTTTTTTAATCTGTTTTTTGTGGTTTCCACTGCTATTGCCATAAAGTTCTACAAAAGATGGAACGAGAAAGATTTTCAAGAGCAAAAGGTGCAAAAAGAAAAAGTGGAAGCAGAACTTCAAATGCTGAAAACACAAATCAATCCGCATTTTTTATTCAACACACTCAATAGTATCTATGTGTTAGCAATGAAACAATCGGAACTAACAGCAAATACAGTAATGAAACTTTCAGATATTCTGGATTATATTCTTTACCGGATTGATACACCTAAAATTGCGATATCAAATGAAATAAAAATCATAGAGAACTATATTGAGCTTGAAAAAATCCGGTTCTCTAATCGTGTTGACCTTAATTTTACCACTGATTTAAAATCACAGGGTATTCAAATACCTCCTATGTTAATTATCCCATTCATTGAAAATGCTTTTAAACACGGAGTTGCAAAGTCCGTAGAAAAATCGTGGATAAAAATTTCTATAATAGAAACGGATGGGGTATTAAATATTCTTGTCGCAAATAGCAAAACACAAGGTACAGTAGAAAATAAAACAGGGGGTATAGGATTGATGAATGTTAAGAAACGCTTGAACCTACTTTATGAAGAAAAATACCAACTCAATATTTTTGAAAAACAGATGCAATATACAGTATCTTTGTCTATACCAATACATTAAAATATGATTAGATGTCTTGTGGTTGACGATGAGCCTTTAGCTAGGGAGGCTATAATAACTTACATAGAAAAAATACCCGACCTGGCACTTGTTGGCGAATGTGAAAATGGCATACAGGCAATGTCAATATTACGCGAAAATCATATCGACCTTATTTTTCTTGACATTGAAATGCCAGAAATTGATGGAATATCATTTCTGAAGTATTTAAAAAAAAATCCAGGGGTAATTTTTACCACTGCCTATCGCAATTATGCTGTTGAGGCGTTTGACTTAGATGTGATTGATTATTTGTTAAAACCAATTTCATTCGACCGCTTTTTAAAGGCAATTGATAAATTCTACGAAAGAAAGAATCTCCCTGTTAGTCATAGTGAAATAATAAAAGACAATCGAAGTTTCATTAACATTAAAGCCAATCGAAAAACCTATAAAATTGATGTTGAGAAAATAGTTTACATTGAGGGTTTAAAAGATTATGTAAAAATAATCTGTACTGATGAATCAATTGTAACACACGATTCTTTGTCAAATCTGGAAGACATTTTAAAGAAATTTGGTTTTATTAGAATTCACAATTCCTTCCTGGTTGCAACTGATAAAATTAAATCGTTTAATTCAGAATCAGTATTTCTTGAAGAGAAAGAACTTCCAATTTCAAGAACCTATAAAAAAAATGTTTTATCTCAATTGGAAAAATAACAAATGAAATTATATAGTCTATTGTTAGTTTTTTCTTGAATTTAAGCTTGCCGCTAACGGTGGTGGTATGAGGTCGGGGCGGTCAGACGAGAGTCTGAGTGTCCGACCGAAACTGAGGTTGGGACGAGATTCGACTTGTCGAATCCGCACAAACCCAGCCATGCCTTATACCACGTGTTAGCGTTTCGTGTTTTTCTTCTTCTTTGCGCGTCAGAAAGGCAAGCTCTTTGGCCGGTTTTGGTCGTGTGTTGGATTGTGTGACCAGCCAATGTGTTTGACTGTGTGGGCTGGCTCTGTTTGTCTTTGTGCAATATGTGCTATTATTGTGCAATTCCATTATTGCCCCATTATTGCCCATTTTGTTTTTCAGTCAAGCTGCTGATAATCTTTCCCTTAAATTTATAAAAGAACTTTCAGTTGCCCCATTAATGCCCCATTAGTTTATAATAAATTCCTGCCCCAGAAGTTCCAATCTTATTGAGTATCTTAAACTTTTCTACTAATTCCGTTAAATCATTAGTCGCTGTCCTTTTCGAAACATTGTTAATGCTTTGGTACTCTTTATTTGATATTTTGTTGTTTTCTTTTGCGTATAATACTGCCCTAATCTGACGCTCATTTATGCCAAGCATCTTTAAAGAAATTTCATTATAAATATCTTTTCTAAAAATCAACCAAAAATCTTTTCCGCTATTCTCAAATTCTGGTTTTGGTAAACCGTGTTCTTTACATTGTTCTATAATTTTAATTGTGCCACGTCCCCAGGATTCAACGAGTCCTGCCCTAAAAAAAGCATTTGCAATATCCGGGTTGTAAGGAATCGACGAGTGTTTTTGCATTAAATTTTCAATTGTCCAATCTTCTGGTAACTGTCCGTAATTCCAAATCATAAGTTTGTTATCATAAACACTTATTTGAATCGGAACACCCATTGAGTAATCTTTATGTGCAAGAGCATTTAAAATTGCTTCACGAACAGCATCTTTGGGATATTCATAGGTTTCAACTCTGTGTATTCCTTCATACGAGATAATTGCTTTGATGTATTTTGTGAAAAGAATTTCAATTGTCTTTTCTACTTGTTCAAATAAATTTCCCTTTACTTCGTCTTGAAATATTAACTCCGTATCTGTCTGAAAATAGCCAATTTTAATATATGCCCCTGTAAAATACTTTTCAGGGTCGGGATGAAAAAGCAATACTGCTGCACGCTTCAGATATGGTTTTTCTATTAATCTTAGATTCTCAAGAATGCTGATGTTTTTTTCGGTTAAAACACTTTCGTCAATTCGCTTACTGACGATTGCTCTTTTCTTGAAAAACTCAAATGTTTCATTCTTAAAATCATCAACAGAAACATTGGGGACTGGAACGCCATCCCATTTTTTGCCTTTCTTTTCAAGCATGAATTTGTCTAACGCAGCACCTTTTAGCTCTTGTTTAGTACTTCCGCTCCTGTAATGATATTGCCCCTTGTAGTTTACTGGGAAAGGTTGTGGTTCAACAATGATTTCAAGAAATATACCTTTTTCTGTTTTATGCAGGTTAACATCTACCAAAATACCAAGAATATCCCGTACTTTATTTGGAATGTCTTCAAGGAGTTTTTTTGCATTGATAATTCCAACAACCTCGCCTTTGTCATTTTTGCCAATAAATATTTTACCTCCTTGTGCATTAGCAAAACCACAAATCCATTTTAGGTATTCATCGCGCCAGCTTTCTTTCCATTCTATGTTTTGATTTTCAGTCATACTTTAGCAAACATTGAAAAGTTTAGCTCTTTCATATTCTTTAATGTTTGAGATAGCTTGTCTGTTCTGTATTTTCTCCATAGAACGAGCTACTTTAGTGCTTTCCTTGTCGCTAAAACCAAGAAATTTATTGATTACTTTTAATTCATTCTTGCCCTTAATATTCATCAAGAAGGCAGTCTCGCACATACTTGAAAAATCGAATGACGGTTGATTAAATTCTTCGATTCCTTGCGAAAGCAAAATTACTGATACTCCTTTTGAACGAATTTCACGTAATATTTTTTCAAGTATTTCTTTAGATTTCTTGTCTTTAAAAACGTTGTGCGCTTCATCAATTAGCAAAACATATCTCATCCCTTTCATGTCATTTTCGACTATCGAATTTTCCATGTTCATGAAAGTGTTGTAAATGTAATTGATAACAAGAAAGGCGGCAGTAAATCTTACATTTCGGCTTAAATCGCCTGATAAACTTAAATAGTAGTTTTGGTTAAGAAATGAACCATCGGAATTTGTATCGAACAGATTTATTTCGCTCAGCCCGATTAAAATCTCAGTTAAAGTTGATGGTTTATCTCCTGCAATCTCATAAACATTGCTCAGAATCTCCTTAATCGTTGGATATTTCCCACTGTGGTGGTTGTCAAAAGCAAGTTTTGTTGCTTCTTTGAGATGCTGAACCTGAACTTTCCCGAGTCCGGCGTAATCAGTAATGATATCCACAAATTTATTGATTCCTAGTATTTTATTGTTGGCATTTATGTTATCAATAAATGATAAAGGATTTACTGGAAACGGTTTATGTGGTGTGTCAATTAGCTTCGCCTGGGTATTCTTGAAGAAGTTTTTAAACTCATCACTTTCTTTTTCCGACTCACTGATTCCCTTAAAATCGAGAAAGATGAAATTTGTTTGAAAGTCACCTGCACTGACAATCCGTTCTAATAGTCTTTGTGCAAAATAAGTTTTTCCTGAACCTGATTGACCTGAAATTGTCATGTGGGCATCGTTATTCATCCTTTAAAGATATTTGAATTGTGCCACTTAATGCTTTCAACTGATGGAAAAAAACGTTCGTCTGTTGGTAGCTGAATTTGTTTGTTTTCTATACGTTTGATAGAATATTCATTATCAATTTCAGTGAACGCTGTTGAAACCTTGACCTTATATTTATCATCAATGGAGATTAATCCTCTATCAAATGCTCTGTGTAAATTTGGACATAACGCAATTCCATTTGTTATCGTATCGTTGTAGCTTTCTGAAAAAGGAATAATATGACAAGCATCAACCATTGAAATATTTATTGTACTATCAATTCTCAATCCCGAAATGCAACATGTATTGTTGTAAATTTTAGGAATTTCACGTTTAAAAACATTGCTTCTAATAAATATTTCTTCTTGATATGATTCTTCATGTAACTCTTTTCTCAGCTCTAAAATTCTTTTTGAATAAACAGACGAATCTTCATTTGCAATTTGACTTTCAATATCATTCAAATATGAATTTTGTCCGTAATTATTTTTTGTGTTCTGAAAATATAAATCTAAAATAAATTGCTTTGCAAGTTCATTGTTTTCTGGAATAAGAAGCAACTCAAATAATTCAATATCAGTTATTGCATATTTTACTGCTGTTGTAATATTATGCAGGCTTCTCATCGAACTTTTAGATTTCACCCAAATTTCACAACCTTTATTCGGAACAAGTTTCCAAAACGGTTCTGAATTCATGTGATAAAAAGGTAAAGCAAATAAACATGAATGATTTGATACAACGAGATTATTCCAATTCGATTTAAACAAACCAACAAGTTCAGGCGAGATAGTAATATAATTGTTTGAAATTAATCCGCTTTTTATCGCTTGAAAAAGGCTCAACAATAAAATTGGTTTATGAGGAGCACCACCATTTTTATGGTCACGCCGAAGCTTTTCAAAACAATGCAAATAATATTTCAAATCTTTTCTTGCCATTCAGTACATGTTTAAGCTGCAAAATTTAGTTTATGCTCTTTGTCCTGACGTTCGGTTTTATTTTTCATATCGAGTTCAATGTTAAATACTTGGTTGTAAATTTGAGATACTTTCTTGTCGAAAAACAAATATCTTGTCCAAATCACCTGAATTGCAATAAGTTCTTGATTTGTAATAAGCTCAACATGAGGCTTAGTTTCTTGAATAATCTTTTGAGCTTCCAAAACACGTTTAAGAATATTTGCGCGGTAAGTGGGTTGGTATGTTCCCATTTCATTTATTGCCTTTGAGCCATCTCTGCGAGTTGGCATTCGTATTTCAATGTCATTTCGTTCAAGTTCTATAGCATCACGCAATTTTAACAAAGGCTCCAACCAACCGAAACCATTATTTATTAAAGCTGACATCGACTTGTCAACTTTAACGACTGTACAAGTCCAGCACCCGAAACGACTTTGTCCACACGATGAATGCTCTTTGTTTGTTACCAAAGTCGGACATTCGTAATCATCAGAACTTGCGTCTGCATAAATCTGAAAAAGCTCGGAATTGTCTGCCCCCCAAGGAGACGGGTGTGAATTAATAATACCCCAAATTTCTTCGAGCATCAAATGTTTAATCGGGGAGTAAACAAATGTATTTGCTTGTATTGAATGTTTGGTTAACCTTTTCCCTCTTATCTCATGTTTTTTTATCGACTTGGCTCTAGAAGCACTTTCTGCGGAACGAGTACCGATAAGAATAATTGCTTCACCATTCTCAGCGACTTGTTCATTTATAAATCTTGAAGTCGGTTTGATTTTCAATTTTTCTGTACACCAACGAAAAGCATTATTTGGAACCGGATATCCTTTTCCAATTATATTTACCCAAAAAGAATCCTCTAATCTTGGAATTGTTTTTCGCACGAATATTGGCAAATCCTGTTCTCTTGCAGCTTTGCTAATTTTATTTAAAACCCTTTCAGTGTATTCGACGATAATTGGATTCTCAACTAAGGTGTCATTACAAACGACATAAACTGGTCTTTTTAATTGAAAAGGAGTTGGTAGTTTCCTAATTCGAAGTAATGCTTCCCAGACCAGCGTTAACAACACAGTTGAATCTTTCCCACCGCTAAACCCTATTATCCAAGGTCTTTCCGAGGAGTCAGCATAACAGTATTGGTCAATTATTTCGTTTATGATATGTTCTATTCTTTTACTCTTCATCTAAAATGTTCTTGAAATCTCAAAAATAGTAAATAATATCTTGGTGCGCTGGCAAAATTGCAGCTCTTTTGAAAGCCGTTGGATTGTGCCCTGGCTTGTGTGGGCTTGCAAATGTGCTGCAATGTGGGTGGGTTTCCCAAACTGCCCCGTAGGGCAGAAGCGGGCGGGCAAAACAAAATCTTTTCGGAGCAGTCATTCTCAAATTTGGTTTAGTTATATTTCTCAATATCAGTTTGTTTTTCTTTTTTCAACCTTGCAGGTAACGGTCACTTGTATGTGGTCGGGCGGTCCCGATGCAATCGGGAGTGTCAGACCCGCAGGAAAGTGGGCACAAGGTCTGACTTGTCAGACCGATAAGACCCCCGCCTGCCATATACAATTTGTTATGGGTTGCGCTTTATTTTTCTTCATCAATTCCGGAAACTGTCATTAATAAAAAGTTCAGACTTTTACTATAATCTAACTCCTCGTATTCCAGTCCTAGTTTTTTTATGTTTGAGTAGTAATCTTTAATTTTCCGATAGTAGTTTTTCTCCAATTGGACAGAAGTTGCTTTTTGTCCGATTTTCTCAATTAAAAACCATTTTTCCATTAATCGGGCAGTCCTTCCGTTTCCATCCTGGAATGGATGAATTTTTACAAATACCAGATGTATTAATGAAGCGTAATAAAATATCTCGAATGGATTTAATTCTGTTTTTATTAATTCCTCAATATCCTTGAATAATTTTTCTAATTCTCTTTTAACAATTTCAGGACTTGCAGCTACATATTCAATTTTGTCATCGCTGTTTATTACAAACATTGGATTTGTCCGAATAAATCCTTGTTGACTTTTAGGAAGTAATTTTGAACTTAAAATGGAGTGTGCTTTTTGAACGTTTTTTAGATTTAATTTATGATTGTCGATAAAATCGTAAGCAGCATACAAATCATCGGCTTTTCTTGTATAGTCGGGTTTAAACTTGACGTTTAAAAATTTATGTTTGAAATAACTGTCAAAGTCAATGTCTTCACCTTCAATTTTTGAAGAATAAACAGATGAAACCGATTTATAAAACTGAAAATAATCCACTTGCATTTCAACTTTTTTCAAATTCTCTAATTTGTCCAAAGGAGATTCTTTTACTGAGTCAGTGAAAGCTTGAATAAGTTGAGATGTTATTATTTTTAGTTCCATAATAGCCTTTTATACAAAGATAGCTTTTTTCGATTCTTTACTTTTAATCTTGAATAGTTGATTGACAATTGATTCTTTTTGCAATAATTTACTCTTAAATCAATCCAATTCTTCTCATTTCCCAAAAACATCTTTCTGTTGCGTTTATATCAACAGAGGCATCATGGGCTTCTTCAAAATCAACTCCAAATAATTTGATATGCAATTCTGATAATTTCGGCCATTTGTATCCATAAGGACCAGGAAGCCTGCAATAATTTGTTGATGCCTGCATTGTGCATAATTTCCTTTTTCTTTGAAAGTCACTTCTGATTCCTTTCCTCAAAAGTTCTGCTCCAACAATTTTCTCATCAAAGCTAATGTTATGTGCAACAATGAAATCAGCTCTTGATACGAAACCGTTAAACTCATCTAGAACATTTTCAAGTTTTTCTCCTTCTCTAATTGCTTTTTCAGTGGAAATTCCATGAATTTTTGAAGCATCATAGGGAATTGTGAAATTTTCTGGCTTGATAATAAAATCATTTGTGGCTATTCGATTTCCCTTATTATCGCATAGAATCCATGCAATTTGAATCATTCTTGGCCAATTATTCAAGTCAGTGACTGGAGCTTTCCAATTTCTTGGCAATCCAGTTGTTTCTGTGTCAAAAAATAAATACATAATTTCAAAATTTAGTTCGTCTTTTTAGTTTCTCAGCATTACCCATAACGGTTTGGCTATGTGGAGTGCGGGACTTTGAAATGCTTCACTGTCAGGCTGCCACTGAGCCAATTCGTTTATTCATATTTTTGTATTTATAGCCAAATCGTCAAAGACGAATTGGCGGTGTTGCTACAAAGAACTTTGGTTGAATTACCAGCTGTACCCCGCATTACATATAGCTTTTGTTACCAATCCGTTTTTTCAATTATGCTAAATTCTTAAAAAATCCCAAATATTTAATTGTTTACGTTTCAATATCTTTCCTCTTTCTTTTGATTTATCAATTGGGAAAGAGTTTGCTGTAGTTGAAATGATTAAAGGTGCTGATATCCCAATATTTAATGCCAATAATGCAATAACATTTTCAACCCCATATAAAATAGTTAAGAATCCACTTAATAATATCATGAGTAATGTTATAATCCAGTAACTAATTTTTTTAGAGTAAACAGGAAATTTCCCTTGACCTCTTATTTTATACCATTTCAAGATTTCAACAGCTAATCCACCTGAACAGCCTACTAAAAATACTTCCCAAAAACCGTTTAGTATCATGATAAGCCTCCTTCCAGAATAAATGGTGACCAATAATAGGGGGATGACCATTTTCTCCCTTTAATTAATTCAGATTGGGCATTTCTTAAAGCCACTGATTTTTTTTGATTATTAATTATTTCTACTTTAACAGATTAAAGATTCTTTGAATTAAACACATTAAATATTTGAATGTCAATGCAATAATTATTATATTTAAGATACGATCGAGAAACAAATAAGGAGATCACTAAATTGGTTAATACAAGTTAAAAACAGGAATGGATATGGAGAAACACTGCGCCCGATGTTGGGCCGGCTTGATTCTTATTTGTCTGGTTATAATCAAATTTTCAGGAATAAAACAAAACGTTTTTTCGACAAAGCACAAACTTACTGTCAAGGGGTTTTCATGAGTGAACTTAGTAACATTGAAAGAATAAGCGAAGGGATGTTTGCCAACTACCATCAAATGCAACATTTCATAACCGAATCTACCTGGGATTACAGGGCATTGATGGATCAGGTGTCCAAAGATGTAAGTGTCAGTCTGCCCAAAAGAAAATTAACAGGATTGATTATTGATGAAAGCGGTTGGGAAAAGAAAGGGGAAAAGAGCGTAGGTGTAAGCCCTCAATATTGTGGAAATGCAGGTAAAATATGCAATTCACAGGTCGCCGTATTCGGGTGCCTTAAGCAATGGGGATTTTGCCTCTATGGTTGATGCACGGTTGTTTTTGCCGGAATCCTGGAGCAATAATGATTTGCGTTGCCAGGAAGCAAGTATCCCCAAAGGAGACAGGGTTTTCAAACCCAAATGGGAGATTGCTATTGATATTATCGGCCATCAAAAAGAATTGGGGGTTGACTTTGATTATGTTGGTGGGGACGGTTATTATGGCAACAGCATAGAACTTGCAGAAGCCATTGAGGATATGGGATTTATCTATATGCTTGATATTCAATCCAATTTAACTGTTTATTTGGAAGAATGTGAGATAGGTATCCCTCCCTCATCCGGCAAAGGCCGCAAACCGACCAGGGAAAAGCCCCAATCAGAAGGTACCAGGGCTGACAGGTACATGTCAAAACTTACAGACAAAGATTGGCAGTGTATAGATGTCAGGAATACAACAAAAGGAAAATTAGTCGCCGATTATCATTTTTGTACAGTGTACATTTGGGATAAGCCAAACAACCGGTTGTTGCGCCGGTTGTTGGTAATACGCCGGAACAAGACCAAAAAAGGAGATTACGAATATAAATACTCTTTCACCAATGCCAATTTGGAACAATACACCGAGAAAGGAATTGCTCATGTGCAAGCCCAACGTTTTTTTGTGGAACACTGTATCAGGGAAAACAAACAGGTTTTAGGCATGGACAAATATCAGACACGAAAGAGGTTGGCATGGTATCATCAAATAGCCCTTAATTTTTTGCTGTCAACTTTTATCCTGAAAGAGAAATTGCTATGCTTTGAGAATATTCCATTGCTGTCTGCACATGACATTAAACGGTGGATTATTTTCAAGCTATACCGACAGATGTCAGAAGACGATATGATTGACCAAATCTTTGAACGACATTGCCGACGACAAAACGATATAAACTTCGCTTATGATAAGCATTCGGAAATCTGTTAAAGTAGAATTAGCATATTTTTATAAAATTTATACATAAGTTCAGCTGTTGATTTATCGTCAACATTCCATAAACTAGCACAAACGGACTTGGCTCCGGCAATAAAGAATGCCCTTATTAGTCCTATAACACCTTCACTAGGAGATAATTTGCCAAGAGCTGTTTTGCAAGCACTTAGCGTAACTACGTCAGTGCTGAGATTTGATTGTGCAATTTCCTTATGTGATACCAAAGCTTCCTCTTTTACATCTCCATGTAACAGAATCATAGTACTATTTTCAATATCAGAAAAAATACTATGGGAAGCAATATGAATAAATCTAAAATGATTATTATTAAGAAGGTATTCTTTTTTTGCTTCTTTTTCCAGTTTTAAAGAAATTTTGCTCTTATCAAATAATTTTGAAATTTTTAATACTTCTTCTTTTGTTCCAGGGAGATAATCTTCTATTACATTAGTACCAAACTGATTAAAAGCAATAGGTGCAAAGGCAATAAAATTGTCTAAAACATTTTTTAAATTTCTTGTAATTAGAGACATTAATATACTTGAAGAAGGAGCATATGTAATATTATACTTTTTTATTAAATAGGGTAATTTGCTGAAATTATGGTTGAAATTAAAAAAACTGTTTTCCTTAGTAAGGCTAAAAAGATACTCCGTTGTCTCCGAGAGAAGTGCCTGAAAGGGTATTAGGTGTAAATAAGAATCTGGAACAATAATTAGGTTTTGTCTTCCATTAATATCAGTTTCTGCTGGTTGAATTAATAATTGATATAAAAAAGATGCGTCTTCCAAATAAGATTTATAATTATTTTCTATTACTTTTCTATTTTGTAATGTTTGTCTTATTGATTCTACCTTATTATATAATTCATTAGTTTCTATAAATAATACTTTGCAATTATCATCTGTAATTACCCAAAGAAGACAATAGTTATTATGAATAGAATATTCAAGAAGTGCAGTATCTGTATCGAGTAAATCCTTTTGAATTTTTTTAATATTAATCTCACTTTCAATTGAATCATATGATAAAGTGAAATAATCTTGTACTAGTTTTGAACGTCTATTCTCACATACAATAAAAGCTTCATCTATATATTTAAAGGAATTAGTTGGATTCTTTATTGATTCTTTTACTAGCAAAGATGATAGTACGTAATAAACGTTATAATTCTCAAAGGTATCAGCATAAGAAACTCTAAAATCTTCATTTTTAATATTATTACGCATATTCTCATTCAGTGCTATACTTGCACGGAATGAATCAATTGCTTCAATTATTTTTCCTGTTTCCTGATATGTTATTCCGATAGAATATAGAATCGAGGATTTTGTACTCGGAGAATTATATTTGCTATTTATATCTAAAGCTTTTTTTAAATAAACAAGGGCATTTTCGAAATCACCATTCTTATAATAACAATTACCTATTGATTGCAGAGAATGAACTTCTAAATATTCATTTGAATTTTCTTTGGCAATTCTATAAGATTCTTTTGCAATTTGTAGAGCTTCTTTTATTTGATTAGTATCAATATAATAATAAACCAATTGATTTATTGACACTGCTGCTTGAGTTATTCTGTTTTCTCTTAAATCAAGTTCAATTGATTGATTAATGTATTCTATAGCCTCATTATTTTTTCCTAATTTCCAATTGTTCGAAGCTATTATTGTTAGCACACATGCTTCAGAATTAGAATTGCCATTTGCTTTAGCCATTTTTAAAACATAATTCGAATAACTAATTGATTGTTCATAAAGCCCAAGCTGGTTACTTAAAATAGCAAGACTATTTGCGCATATGTTTACTTGGTAAAAATCTCCAATACTTAACATTATTTCCAAGGCTTCTTGAAATGAGTTATAAGCTTTGCCTAATTCTCCCAAATTAAAATATACCTCCCCATAATTGATTTTAGCTTGACCTATAAGATTAAGATTATTCAATTTTTTTGCAATTGACAAAGCATTTTTAAGTGAACTCAAAGCGAATTCACTTTTACCCAAAAATTGATAAACAGGACCTAAAGTTATTAATGTAAGTGTTTATCCTTCAGTATTTAAGCTTGTTCTCCTTTTTACCAGTGCCTTTTCAAGAAATATTTTTGCATTGTTATATTCTCCTAAATCTTTATAAAGAGCACCGACACCGTTTAAACAAATTGCTTCACCATAAATGTCATTTAGTTCTATAAATAAATTTAAAGCTTCTTTAAATGTATTTAATGACTCAACAAGTTTTCCTTGTGATTGAAGTTCTACAGCTAAATAGTTTAAATTATGCGCTTTTGAGTTTTTATCCATTATTAACGGCTTTTATCCATTATTATTTGTGTTTTCTTCAAAATGGTTGGTAACGGTTGGTACATGTTGTCGGGGCGGATTTCGGAGAGCGTTCTTGTCCGAAGGACACGGAACTGCGATGCGAGAATCCGCAGTTGGCGTACCACCGAACCCCGCCCTGCAATTCTGACTAACGTTAAAAATTGTAGTTGGGGCTCAAAGAGTTACCAAATCCAATTTCTTCTGGTTTTATGTCAAATTTAGCCATTTGTTTTTTAATTTTTTTTGCCATTCCCATCTTTCTTTTCTGGTCGAGGAATAGATATTGGGCAGGAGGATTGTATGGTACTTTTTTTACAATCAATGTCCAGATAATTGTTGCCAGTTTTCTGGCAGTAGCAGATACTGCTGACTGTCGTCCTTTCCGGAAAGCAATTCGTCGAAAAAAGTCAGAGAGGTGAGTGTCTTTTAAATTTCCAATTGCATTTGCAGCATTCCGGAGTGCTATTTTTAGGCGGTTGCTTCCTTTTGGTATTTTGTTACTAAGGATTTTTCCACCTGATATTTTATTGATTGGAGCCAGGCGTAACCAAGAGCAAAACTGCTTAGCTGTTTCAAATTTTTTAAACCCGTCGATTCCAATTTCGCTCATTATAGCCATTACAGTTGCATGGCTTACCCCTTCGATTGCCATTAAATCTACTCCGTCAAAGTATTGGAAAGCAATTTGATTAAAGTCTTTGATGTCAACGGCATTCTTATTCACTCTTTTATAGGGTTTATCGGTGGTTTTAAGTTTTTTCTTATCGGGATTCTTTGTTAATTCTTTTTTGATTAGGAGTTCAATTTTTTTATCACATTCTTTGATTTTTCTTTGGAAGAACCTGTAGCTGTCGAATTCTTGCTGCAAGCCAAATAAATAATCCGGCCTGTTGTTTCCATGCAAAGCTTTTGCTATTTCATGTTTTGGTTTTCTGCAATTATAATGTCTGTGTTCAGCCAAAGAATAGGGGTCTAAGTTTCCATTACAAATATCTTCGATAATTTTCAGGCCGGTTAATCCGCAAACATCATTTACCACTACGTCCAATCTAAAGTTTAAAAACTTCAGGTATTTTTGCATTTTCCGTGATGCACTTGCTGCCAATTCTATCCAGTTTGTTCTTTGGCGGCAATAAGTCCGCAGTACTTCTGTAGTTTCATCGGGCAAAAAGCTGCCTGTCAACAGTCCCAGCGAATGGAGTTTTTGAATCCACCTGCTATCTTTTACATCTGTCTTTTTTCCTTTCGCATTTTTTGTAAACTTTCCATTGCAAAGAATAACCTCAAATCCATGTTTTTGTAGTTCTACATAGAGGTTTTGCCAGTAATCCCCGGTGGATTCCATTGCCACGGTTGTGATGCCAAACGATAACAGCCATTTGCATAGATCAACTAAATCTTCTGCATATACTCCAAATTCTTTCACATCTTCCAGGGCTTGCCCTACTGCAACAAAATGTGATTTGCTCCCTACATCAATTCCGGCAGCATTGTGGTTTACAACCTCCATTTCAATTTTCTTTTTCCTTGCCATATTTATAGTTTTAAACATTAAAATGACCCTGAGGAAATGTATCTTTGAATCGAAAATTATTCTGAACGGGGTCGTCCCGATTAATCGGGATGCCACCACTGTAATTATCAACAGGCCTTTGAAATACTACTTCAAGGGCTTTTTACATTTCAACCAGAATGCGCCACGAGCTTAAAAGCACCATTTAGAAAATCGGTCAAACAAAGGGTCTGTTCAAATTTAACAGAAGTTTCATTCGGAGTGGCTCATTCGTTAGCAACAGTAGTTAATTGGCTCTGGAAAAATAGAGTAACTTATTTTAACTCTATTTTGGATGTGCTAATATAGGGAATGCGCTACAACGGTTGGTACATGTTGTCGGGGCGGATTTCGGAGAGCGTTCCTGTCCGAAGGACATGGAACTGCGATGCGAGAATCCGCAGTTGGCGTACCACCGAACCCCGCCCTGCAATATGTACCGTGTTGTGTGTTCGCTTTTTTATCTCAATAAGTTTTATATCCAACTATTACGCAATTAGACAAAAACACAATATTACACCTGATCGTCATCCCTTTTGTTTTTATCTAAATATTGATAGTTACATCATTATGTTATTTATTTAAGAAATGAATCCGATATAAACTTCATAAAATCAGGTGTAACAGAACGCCAGTAGCTCCAATCATGTGCTCCATTTTGAATCCTGAATTCATGTTCTATACCTTTCTTTTTAAATACAGTATGTAACATTACATTATTCGGGGATAAATGGTCATCATCACCACAACTGATATACAATTTTATCTCACTTTTTGTAGTATCTGGTAAATTTTCATAATATGCGAAAACATCATAAGGTTTATACCAATTCAATAATACTTTTTCATTAACATTTGGATATCTTTTTCTCAAATATCCGTAATCATATTTTCTTACAGCACCCGCCAATGCACAAGCAACAGAAAATTTTTCAGGGTGGTGTTGGATATATTGAATGACTGCTGCTCCTCCCAATGACGCACCTGCAATTCCTCTACTATCTCTATCTGTTCTACAACGATAATTTTTTTCTATGTATGGTATAAACTCTTCAAAAAAGAAATCTTCAAAATTGAAATCACCTTCAGGGTCATTCCAATAACTGATTCTTTTGGTTTCGAAGTTGGCATCAGGTGTTACAACTATCATTGATGTAATTTCTCCATTTTCAATGGCTTTATCCAAATATTGTTTTAATCCTCCATAATAGTACCATGATTGCTGATTTGGAATAGTATTAGACGGACCTGCCGGATGCAATAGGTATAGGACTGGGTACGTAAGTTTAGACGACTCATAACCTTCTGGTAGATAAATCGAGTACTTACGTTCCATTTTTAAAATATTGCTTTGAAGTGTTTTTGAATCGAACACTTTACTTTGGTTTTGTGCTTGTATGGTAATTATTAAAAAGAGAAAGGATATTGATAAAGTTAAAATTTTCATATTGTTCAATTTAGGATAAATTAGGTGAAGTATAATTTATATCATTATCATATTTATTGCGAAATAATTTGGGTTGATTGTCGTGCCGTTAATTGCCAGCCTTCTTTGGTTTTTATCCAAACATTTGTGAATCTTCTCGGAATCCAATCATCATGATTCGTGGTCATATTTTCTGGTTGTTGTAACTCTTTGCCCATTACAATTGCAATGTCTTGATTGAACGTGATTTTCTCAATTATTCTTTCAACTACCGGAAATTTATGCCCGCTTTTCATGAGTGCAACTATTTCTTTCGGAGTTACAATTTTACCATTTGGGTTGTTTACAACGTATTTCTCAGACCAAATTTTTAATAACGAAGTTGTATCTCCCTTATCAAGCAATTCAGTCCAATGTTTTTCTAATTGCCTGATTTTCATTTCATCAATTGATTGTCCAAATGCAACGGTGGAAATGAAAATGAAACTCATAAAGAATAAATTTAAAATTTTCATGATGTTTATATTTTTAAGCCAATTTACAATTTTTCGTGTACGGTTTTTCTTTTTTAAAAGTGTCTAGTCCTAAAATATGGCTACAGGTTAAACATTGAATTAAGCTACATTTTTAAACACCGAGTTAGGTGTTCTGTACCCTAAAGATACATGAAGCCTTTTGTTGTTATATAGTTTAATAGCATTTTTTGCAGCACGTTTTGCATGGACAATAGAAAAGAAGCACTGGTCGAGATAGAATTCGTCTTTTAAAATGCCGTTAATCCTTTCAGCGACTGCGTTTTCGTAACAATGGTTTTCTTCTGTCATGCTGATTTTAATACCGCGCCGTTTAAGTTCATTTACATACATGTGGCTGCAATACTGCACCCCTCTGTCGGAGTGGTGTATAAGTCCGGCCGCTGGCCGGGCATGCCACAGGGCCTTTTTGAGGGCCCGTAGGCAGCCCGCCAGCTCCAGCGAATCACTGAGGTCGTGTCCGATTATTTTCCGTGAATACAAGTCAGTAATTAAGGCTAAATAACAAAATCCTTTGACTGTCCTGATGTAGGTAATATCCGATACCCACACCTGGTTTGGTGCGTTGATTTCCAGTTCTTTAATCAGGTTGTTGTATTTATGGAAATGGTGATAGGAATTGGTAGTTTTTGCATATGCACGTTTGCGTTTTACAAGCATGTTTTCAGTCCTTAAAATGTCAAACAACCTGTCCCTGCCAATCTTTAAATTGGCTGCAGAGAAGTCGCTGGATAGGGTAGAGTGGAGTTTCCTGGTTCCAACACGTGGCTGGATTTTTCGTTCCGTTTTTACCATCCTGAGAACCTGTTCCACTTCAGCTTGCCGTTGCCTGTGACGTTTCTTGTATTTGTACCAGGCATCGCGTTTCAGTCCAAAGCAGGCGCATACCTCAGATACGCTTGCACTGCCAGTTTGTTTGGTCACAGCAGAAGCTTTCATCAACGCCTGATGTTTAAGTTTTTTTTTAGTTCTTCTGCATTTTTGTATCCCAGGTTCTCGGCGGCAACTTCGAGGTAAGAATCGAGAACGAGCTTGTCCAAATCCTTTTTAATCAAGAGTTCTTTAAGTTGTTCGATTTCTTTCTGAAGCGCTTTTAAGCGGCTGATTTCGTCTTTAGTTTCTACCATAACGTGTGTTCATTAAGTCTTTACGGTCGTACTTTCGTACCCACTCATTGATTGTACTTGACTGCAACCCATAAATGCGGGACAGTTGTCTTTTTGAATACTTACCGGTACTAAGTTCGGCTAAAATTTTGAGTTTGAAACTCTCGCTGTAACGCCTGGTTACTCCATCATTTTTATACATATCTACTTCAAATTGTGTAGACATTTTTTAGGACGACTCAAAATGAATGCCAACGGTCACTTGTATGTGGTCGGGCGGGATTTCTGGAAGAAATCGTGTCAGACCCGCAGGAAAGTGGGCACGAGGTCTGACTTGTCAGACCGCTAAAACCCCCGCCTGCCATATACAATTTGTTGTGCGTAGTATTTTAATTTTCAGTCAAATAATTCTTTTAAAGTTTTAGTTGCAATAAACATTTTCTTACTATCAGGAAGTTCAATAAAATCATATTTACCGTAAAAGTTTTTCGCTTCATCGTCAATTGGGTCAACAACTATTCCGAATGAACCAATTTCTGTTGATATACTGTAACATCTTTTTAATGCATCTATTAATAAAATTTTTCCAATTCCTTTTCCCTGGTAATTTTTGTCAATTGCCAATCTACCAAGAAGAGTAGTAGGAATTGATTTATATGAACTGGGGAGTTTTTTTCTAATTTGCTCCGAAAAGCTACTTAAAGGAATACTATAATTTGAAAGTGTATAAAATCCTTGAATTGAATTTGTTTCATTGTCAACCAATACAAAACAAGCAGACAATTTGCGTTTAACATCCTGTCCTGCTTGATTTTTTAGATAATTGTTTAATAGTTCTTTTCCGCAATCAAACTCCTTACGATTATGTTTTTTGTTTAAAAGCTCAATCATGTTATTTTGAATTTGCGATAAAAGAGTTATAATCATTTAAAGCATTCTTCAAAGTTTCTGAAGGCTTTTTCGGATTTGTTATTGCATCAAAAAATATTTGGCTATCTCTTTCTGAAGCAATGACTTGTTCTTTTTCTTTTATAATTTCTTTTGCTTTTTCTTGAACTACCCGAATTACAAAATCAGTAAGATTTCTATAACCCCCTAAATACGCAGCTTTCTCAAAGAATTGTTTTTGTTCTTTTGGAAGTCTGGCATCAAATCTTGCTTGTTCAATTGTTGTTGTACTCATAATTTTATGTTTTTCTGCAAATGTACGTAAATTATCCGTATGATTTCAACTTTAGTACTGTAAATATCCGTACTTTGGGTTAGTTTAATATTACGCACAACGGCTCGAATATGCGTAGTGCGGGATTTCTGGAAGAAATCCTGTCAGACCCGCAGGAACGTGGGAACGAGGTCTGACTTGTCAGACCGCTAAAACCCCCGCCTGCCATATTACAAATTGTTAACTGCTGGTTTTTTATTTTTAGTCTGATTGATGAATCCATTGGTATTTTCCGTCTTTAAATGTTATTACACCACCCCCAACTTCTTCTTTCCTAAGAACAATCGAAGGATTTTCTAGTGTCACAGTTCTGTCACCAACAATTTCATTGTTCTCAAAAACTATCTCATAAGTTTCTGAATCATTAACAAGGCCCCAAAAGTCAACCCAATTAAATTCTGTCAAATAATCGAATGGCTCTCCAAATCCAATTTTTACTTCTTCATTTGTTTTTCCATGCTTAATTATTATTCCAGATGTTTTATTTTTTTTCCTAAAAGTCGCCTGGTCTAAATTTCCATCTCCGTTAAAGTCAGCAACTATTGTATCAGTCAATTGGAATAATGTTGCTTTTTTAAATTCATTATCCAACGACTGTTTTTGGAAGTCAATATCTACAGAGGAATTTGATTGTCCAAAATTGTTAAAAGTCAATAGCAATAATATGTAAGCTATAATTTTCATAGTCTTTTTAAACTTGCAGTTAACGGTGGTGGTATGAGGTCGTGGCGGTCAGACGAGAGTCTGAGTGTCCGACCGAAACTGAGGTTGGGACGAGATTCGACAAGTCGAATCCGCACAAACCCAGCCATGACTTATACCACGTGTTATGCAAAGTATTTTAAAGTTTTTTATTAAGTATTTGTTCTGTTTTTGCTTATCCGTTATCATGCCAGTAATTCGAAGCCACTGCAATGGTTAGCCTGTCGAAAAGCCTATCGCCAAAATATCTTCGATTCAGCTTATAACAGAATTCGTCAAGGTAAAGCTGTAAATATTTGCCTTTAATTTTATGATATATTCCCAAAAGAGTACGTTTCGCATTGCTTATTGCTATGTGTACCCATTGTAAAGTTGTTTTGGTTGTCTCATTTGTTGATTTCTCTGTAATGTGAACTTCAACAAAGTCAGCAATATTAATGTAGCTTACACTTTTATCGCTAAAAACGATACTTTCCTCAGCAATATTTTGCTCAACAAACTCATTGACTTTATCTGAAGTGTGCCCATCAAGGACTTTCATTTTAAAATACCTGCAATGTTTCCCTTTTTTCCCTGATTCAAGGTCTTCCAGTGGAGTTGATTCTGCTGCAACGGCAACGTTCATTTGGCGCTGACTACCTTTCCCTCGCTTCAAGTCTTGCTTGTCTTTCTCACTGGTTTCGGTTTCAAAATAGGCCTCGTCAAATTCCACCATCCCGGTCAATCCATACATGTTGTCACGCTTGCCCATAGCTTCGCGTATCTTGTGCATCATAACCCAAATTGTTTCATATCTGCTGTGCCCCAGCTGTCGTTGCAATTCTGTCGCAGAGATACCTTTCTTACTAAAACTCATAAATGCCATGCCAAGGTACCATTTGCGGATTGGAAGCTTGTAATTTTCCATCATTGTACCGCTTCGTAAACCAGTTCTGAAACGGCATTCTGAACACTGCCACTGCCATTTGGCTTTCAACCAATAATGTTTGGTACACCCACATCTTTTGCAAATAACACCTTGCTTCTCACGTACTCCTTTAAAATGCTCCCTGCAACTTTCTTCGTCAGGAAAGGATTCAATAAATTTGATAATATTCATATCATTTCTGTTTCCCATAAGATAGCATTTTATATATTAGTGGCAGTATCTCGTATATGCAATTTTATATTTACCAAAAGGGTCAGTATCCAGCCAATTTTTTTCCTCTTTCTCAAAATCTAGCAATAAATTACTTTTTTTACTTCCTATGATTTTGTTTTCTGTCATACGCTCCATGGAATGAATCTGAAACCTGATTGAATCACTGTCAGCAAAGAAATTGACCAAATAACCATTTCCCGCAATGAAAGCTTCCTCAGAAATAAGAGAATATCTTTCATCGGTTGGTTCCTTTATTGTGTATTTGAAAGTATTGTTTTTATCGAGTTTTATTTTCTCACTCAAATATCGTGGGTCTTGATGTGTCTTGAAAAGTAAAAGTGAAGTGCAATCGTCATAGCTAATCACCTCTCCTGAAATAGTGCAAGTATTTTGGTCTTTTTCTTTGCAAGAAAACAGAAGAAGAATTATCGCAAAAATTAGCATCGTTTTTTTCATATTCAATCTGATCTTGATGGTCAGTTTAATATTTTGCCTAACGGTTGGTACATGTTGTCGGGGCGGATATCGGAGAGCGTTCCTGTCCGAAGGACACGGAACTGCGATGCGATAATCCGCAGTTGGCGTACCACCAAACCCCGCCCTGCAATATGTACCGTGTTAGGCGTAGTTTTTTATTTAAGTTTTATCATTTTTATCTCAGTTTCATTTTCGTCATTCTTTCTCGAATCACCAAAGAATACAATCTTATTATTTGATTTTACGATAATTTTATTGTTTTCCCAAACGCCATCAGTTAAGTCAATTAATTTGTAATTTAGTAAGTTATTCTCATCCATCTGAATTACTATATTGGTTTCATCGTTCACCACTTTCGTAATTCCTGATGCCCAAAAAGTGTCTTTGGATTTGTCATATATTAAGTCATTTATTTGAAAATCACTTTTGAATTTGTAATGAACAGGTTCATAATGAAAAGTTGAATTATTAATTAACTCTAGATTTTCATTGAAAATAAAGATTTTAGGAATTGAAACATATTCGCCCTCTTCGTTTCCTGCAATTAAGAAACCATTCTTATACTCAATAATTTTTTTGAGAAAGAATTTGTCTGAAATGTCTGGAGATGTTTGATTAAGTAGGCTCATATTAGAATCAAAGAGACTTAAATTACATTTCTCAGTTTCACCTTTTTCGTCTAGGATTAACGAAACAATTAACATTTTATAATCCCTTGTTATATGAGCATCAACTAAATATTCATTGATAGGAATCCTTACCTTGTTTTGAATTTCCCCGTTTGATTTTATCTCGTACCGAAATAGACCGTTAATTCCACTTGATATTGCAATGTAACCGAAAGATGATTTCTTAACCTGAAGAATTCCTTCATATTTTTTCTCCAATTTCAATGTCCAAGTACAATTCCCTTTTTCATCGTAATTACTCAAACAATCCTGTTCAAGGTCGTCTTCGACAAATAAACTCCCAATAATTAAAAACTGATTGTCGGTTGGAATTAAATCCTTGTATATCAAGAATTCTTTAGGACTAATTATTGTCTTAGCAATAATTTTTTTGTCATTGATTTTATATAATCCCAATTTGTTTTTATCAGTTTCACTTATTTCCAAGCGAGCAGCAAGAAGCATAATTGAGTCGTTTAATTCAAACGCATTAAGAACGCTCATTGAATTGTATTCATCAAAAATCAGTTCAGAGTCAATTGCTAGCTTGTCTTGAGAGTAACCAAGAGCAGAATGAAAAAAAAGAATTAGTATTAGTAGCTTTTTGGTCATGTTATTCGGTTCGTTAAAATTACGCCTAACGGTTGGTGCATGTTTGCGGAGCGGATTTCGGAGAGCGTTCCTGTCCGGTAGGACACGGAACTGCGAAGCGAGAATCCGCAGTTGGCGAACCACCGAACCCCGCCCTGCAATATGTACTTTGTTATGCCTAGTTTTTTATTTTTTTATAAATTTTCTCAAAATCATAAGGTTCTATTTTCCAATTGAATTCATCATTTAATGATTTTGCCATATAATATGAACACGCAATACTCTTTTCATCTGGAAATAGTTTGATGAAGATTGAATTCTTTTGGTTTTGATTGAATAGCTTTTTTTCTTTCCAGAGTGCTTCTAAAAAATAAATCTTTTTATCAGGTGTAATGCTGTCTTTGTATTGAATGAAGAAATCATTTTCAGTTCTTATTTTGGTATAACTTAATTCCCAAAATTCACCAGTTTCTCTGGCTAGAAAATTTTCAATATCTTGAATTTTTTGATTAAGCACCTTTTTGATTTCACTCCTATTTTCGAGTTTTTCATTTTTTGATAACTCATATAGTTTTATAAAAGCCGGTCTTGAATCATTTTCAATTGCGAGTAAATAATAGTCAATGTGATTTTATCGATTTCTATTTGTAAATTTTTTAATTCGCTTTTTAACGGGTCAATTTTTCTTGTTATTTGAGTTTCAATTATTGGGTCAGCAATTTTCCAATTCTTTCCTTTGTTTGCTGAATTACAATGTTCTGTACGTTTTCTTTTTCAAATTCTTGTTTTATCTCGTCATTAATTTTTTGTTTTGTTATATCCAATTCTGAATCGACAACATTTTTCATTTTTATTGTCATTTCTTGAACTGAAGTTTGATAATTTCGCTCGTATTTATCTTGAATATCTGTTATTGATTTACCAATTAGAATTGCAGCAATTGCAATCCCAAAAGTAAAAATGGAAGCAAGAACGTAAACAAAAATTCTAAATGTCCTATGAGTTCTTTCAATTTCTGTTTGAGCAAAACTTTGAATTTTCTCGTAGTTCTCTATTATTTCATTATTCTTTTCTTTTTTCATAAATATCGGTTTATATGGCGAGTTTCAAAATTAGGCATAACGGTCACTTGCAAGTTGTCGTTGCGGATTTCGAAGAGCGTTAATGTCCGATAGGACATGACGGTCAAGAAAGGAGCAGGGACAACGCACACCACTGCACCCGCAATGCAATTTGCAATTTGTTACCAAACGTTTTTTCATTTTATCCAAAAGCTAGATAATGGAAATTCGAATATTTTATAATTCTCAATATCCTGTGTTATTATTGAAATATTATAACTCCACCCACTTAATGTTGCATTCTCCGATTGAAGTTTAAATTGTCTAGTCCTAAAATATGGCTACAGGTTAAACATTGAATTAAGCTACATTTTTAAACACCGAGTTAGGTGTTCTGTACCCTAAAGATACATGAAGCCTTTTGTTGTTATATAGTTTAATAGCATTTTTTGCAGCACGTTTTGCATGGACAATAGAAAAGAAGCACTGGTCGAGATAGAATTCGTCTTTTAAAATGCCGTTAATCCTTTCAGCGACTGCGTTTTCGTAACAATGGTTTTCTTCTGTCATGCTGATTTTAATACCGCGCCGTTTAAGTTCATTTACATACATGTGGCTGCAATACTGCACCCCTCTGTCGGAGTGGTGTATAAGTCCGGCCGCTGGCCGGGCATGCCACAGGGCCTTTTTGAGGGCCCGTAGGCAGCCCGCCAGCTCCAGCGAATCACTGAGGTCGTGTCCGATTATTTTCCGTGAATACAAGTCAGTAATTAAGGCTAAATAACAAAATCCTTTGACTGTCCTGATGTAGGTAATATCCGATACCCACACCTGGTTTGGTGCGTTGATTTCCAGTTCTTTAATCAGGTTGTTGTATTTATGGAAATGGTGATAGGAATTGGTAGTTTTTGCATATGCACGTTTGCGTTTTACAAGCATGTTTTCAGTCCTTAAAATGTCAAACAACCTGTCCCTGCCAATCTTTAAATTGGCTGCAGAGAAGTCGCTGGATAGGGTAGAGTGGAGTTTCCTGGTTCCAACACGTGGCTGGATTTTTCGTTCCGTTTTTACCATCCTGAGAACCTGTTCCACTTCAGCTTGCCGTTGCCTGTGACGTTTCTTGTATTTGTACCAGGCATCGCGTTTCAGTCCAAAGCAGGCGCATACCTCAGATACGCTTGCACTGCCAGTTTGTTTGGTCACAGCAGAAGCTTTCATCAACGCCTGATGTTTAAGTTTTTTTTTAGTTCTTCTGCATTTTTGTATCCCAGGTTCTCGGCGGCAACTTCGAGGTAAGAATCGAGAACGAGCTTGTCCAAATCCTTTTTAATCAAGAGTTCTTTAAGTTGTTCGATTTCTTTCTGAAGCGCTTTTAAGCGGCTGATTTCGTCTTTAGTTTCTACCATAACACGTGTGTTCATTAAGTCTTTACGGTCGTACTTTCGTACCCACTCATTGATTGTACTTGACTGCAACCCATAAATGCGGGACAGTTGTCTTTTTGAATACTTACCGGTACTAAGTTCGGCTAAAATTTTGAGTTTGAAACTCTCGCTGTAACGCCTGGTTACTCCATCATTTTTATACATATCTACTTCAAATTGTGTAGACATTTTTTAGGACGACTCATAATGAAGCCTAACGGACGGCGGTATGGTTAGTAAGGGATTGCGGGCTTTTTACTTGTCAAGTTACAGCTAATTTTGAAGCGGGTTACTGCGCCTCGAAAACCACAGAAACACTTATTAACTATACCGCGTGTTACCGCCAGGTGTTGTTTTTTTCAGTCATTTTATATTTAAATTTCAACTATTTGTCTGTCTGCCTGCCTGCGTTGGGGTAGGCGAGCTCTTTGGCTGGTTTTGTTTGTGTATCGCTTTTTTGTGCAACCAGCCAATGTGCTTGACTACGAAGCGTTGGCAATTATTCTTCCTTTTGGTTTTTAATCTCCTGCTCTAATTTTTTTAATTCTTCTAAATCTTCATTGTCAGCTTGAAGTGCTTCGTACTCTTTTCGTCTCTGGTCGAATTGAGCATAAACCTTACTTACAAGTTTTTCCATCTTAGCCTTACTTATCGAACCAGCATTTGTCAATATTTTTTTGTCCTGAAAATCGAGGATTCTGTCAACGTTCTCACGCCAAAAATCAATTGTGATATCCAGTCGGTTTTTAGCTCTCAGCTCGGCACTTTCAAGAAAGATTACAACTAATCGGTTAAGCGTATCAATTTCATCGTGAGTCAGATAGTTTTTTGCAATGAAAATATCTTGTTTCCTAACAATTGAACCTTTCCATGAGGTTAAATTCATATTTGGTTTTTCGGCATTTGCCCTCGAAACAATTAATTCGGCAGCAGTTTGTCCTGTTACGGCATAATGAAGTTTGTTTTGTGTTTCGGCAAAGAACATTTGCGTTGATTTATCGTCTGCATCGTAATCGCTGCTAAGTGCAAATAAGTCCCTGATTTTTTGGTAAAAACGTTTCTCCGATGCACGAATATCCCGTATCCGTTCCAACAATTCATCGAAATAGTCGGGTCTGCCATCCGGATTTTTCAATCGTTCATCATCCATCACAAATCCTTTTACCATATATTCTTTCAGGTTTTTGTTTGCCCAAATCCTGAACTGTGTACCACGTTTACTACGAACCCGAAATCCGATTGCCAAAATCATGTCTAGCGAATAGAAAGTAACGTTATATTCTTTGCCATCATCGGCAGTTGTAAAGTAATTCTTTACAACTGAATTCTGTTCTAACTCTCCTTCATTCAGTATGTTGGATATGTGTTGTCCTATATTCTGCTTTGAGGTGGCAAAAAGTTCTGCAAGCTGATTTTGGTTCATCCAAATGTTGCCGTCTTTGGCATACAAAGCTACCGATGCTTTTCCGTCAGCAGTTTTATAAATGATTATATTTTGCGTGTTGTTATCCATTTATTCGATTAAATTTTGAACACTAAAAGTAGTGATTTCAATGGTGTGTCGGAAATGAAACAGCTCTTTTGTAATTTCCGGTTGTGTGTCGGCTTGTGTGAATTGCAAATGTGCTGTTTGTACTTGGGCTTTTTCATTCATTTTTTAAATCGTAAATTATTGCATCTTACTCTCTCTTTTACACTTACCGGTAACGGTTGGTGCATGTTTGCGGAGCGGATTTCGGAGAGCGTTCCTGTCCGGTAGGACACGGAACTGCGAAACGGGAATCCGCGGCTGGCGCCCCACCAACCCCGCTCTGAAATATGCACATTGTTACCGGTAGGTTTTTATTATTCACGGTCAGTTTGTTAACAGTATAAAAGTATCAAATTCCGAACAAAAGTTTTAAGTAACCACTTAATTTTTTTAACCCCCAGAAAGTCAAAGTTGCTTGTTGGCAGCAGGTAACTGCTGGCGATTTACAGCGCCGGCACGTGAGCTTTACCATTGCTGGTTTTAGCAGCTGACGGAAAACTTGCGGGCACTGGCTATTCCTGCCAATTTTTAAAAATCCAGCCCCGGTAGCTGAAGGCCAAAAATCAAACTGATTGGTAATTACGGGCTGTTCCTAAAAAGAGCAGGGTGGTCAGGCAGCCAAACAGTTTAGGAAAATTGTTAAAGCGCGAAAAATTGGCGAAAATTGCCAAACCTGACTTTGCAAGTTTTGTGACAGCAACTTTCGTGGCGAGCAAAAAGCCAAAGAACGAATGTTTCAGATGACTACCAATTTTTTCTTCAAACTGTCTAGTCCTAAAATATGGCTACAGGTTAAACATTGAATTAAGCTACATTTTTAAACACCGAGTTAGGTGTTCTGTACCCTAAAGATACATGAAGCCTTTTGTTGTTATATAGTTTAATAGCATTTTTTGCAGCACGTTTTGCATGGACAATAGAAAAGAAGCACTGGTCGAGATAGAATTCGTCTTTTAAAATGCCGTTAATCCTTTCAGCGACTGCGTTTTCGTAACAATGGTTTTCTTCTGTCATGCTGATTTTAATACCGCGCCGTTTAAGTTCATTTACATACATGTGGCTGCAATACTGCACCCCTCTGTCGGAGTGGTGTATAAGTCCGGCCGCTGGCCGGGCATGCCACAGGGCCTTTTTGAGGGCCCGTAGGCAGCCCGCCAGCTCCAGCGAATCACTGAGGTCGTGTCCGATTATTTTCCGTGAATACAAGTCAGTAATTAAGGCTAAATAACAAAATCCTTTGACTGTCCTGATGTAGGTAATATCCGATACCTACACCTGGTTTGGTGCGTTGATTTCCAGTTCTTTAATCAGGTTGTTGTATTTATGGAAATGGTGATAGGAATTGGTAGTTTTTGCATATGCACGTTTGCGTTTTACAAGCATGTTTTCAGTCCTTAAAATGTCAAACAACCTGTCCCTGCCAATCTTTAAATTGGCTGCAGAGAAGTCGCTGGATAGGGTAGAGTGGAGTTTCCTGGTTCCAACACGTGGCTGGATTTTTCGTTCCGTTTTTACCATCCTGAGAACCTGTTCCACTTCAGCTTGCCGTTGCCTGTGACGTTTCTTGTATTTGTACCAGGCATCGCGTTTCAGTCCAAAGCAGGCGCATACCTCAGATACGCTTGCACTGCCAGTTTGTTTGGTCACAGCAGAAGCTTTCATCAACGCCTGATGTTTAAGTTTTTTTTTAGTTCTTCTGCATTTTTGTATCCCAGGTTCTCGGCGGCAACTTCGAGGTAAGAATCGAGAACGAGCTTGTCCAAATCCTTTTTAATCAAGAGTTCTTTAAGTTGTTCGATTTCTTTCTGAAGCGCTTTTAAGCGGCTGATTTCGTCTTTAGTTTCTACCATAACACGTGTGTTCATTAAGTCTTTACGGTCGTACTTTCGTACCCACTCATTGATTGTACTTGACTGCAACCCATAAATGCGGGACAGTTGTCTTTTTGAATACTTACCGGTACTAAGTTCGGCTAAAATTTTGAGTTTGAAACTCTCGCTGTAACGCCTGGTTACTCCATCATTTTTATACATATCTACTTCAAATTGTGTAGACATTTTTTAGGACGACTCAAAATGCGGCATAACGGTCACTTGCAAGTTGTCGTTGTGGATTTCGAAGAGCGTCAGTGTCCGATAGGACATGACGGTCAAGAAAGGAGCAGAGACAACGCATACCACTGCACCCGCAATGCAATTTGCAATTTGTTAGCGGTAGTATTTAATTATTCATTTCTGCAATATTAATTTTCTCTTTTGGTACAGGATGCTTAATGAATGATAATAAGCAAGATAATGATTCTTTGAAGTCGAGAGTGTAATCTTGAGTATTTAACATTCTCAATAAAAAATAGTACTCTGGATTTGTTGAATCAATCGACAAATTATCTGTTCTTGAACCGTCTATTATTGTCAAAATTTCAAATTTTTTATTTTCATTATCATAATCAAAATGAATTGAGTTTGCAAACCTTCCAGTCGAATACGAAGCTTCATAATCTTTATCACTCTTCATAAACTTATCGTCACTTATATAATAGTCATAATATATAGCCTTTGTTTTGCTCTCACATGATAAAATAAAGAGTTCAGCTATCTCGATTGCATCTTTAATTTCTTTAAGATTGGGGATTTCGTAATAATGTTCCAATTTATTTCGAATAGTTCGAGCTTTTGAAGTTAGACCACTTGGTGCTATTTGAAGTGCTTGGATAAGTTTCAGTTTATGTGGTAAATTATTTTTTTCATTGTCAATGTGATTAATAAATACTTCTGTGGCTTTTGGTAAATTGTCAAATTCAATTCCAAATGTTTTAAATATTGTATCAACCTGACAATCAATTGCTCTTTTTGCATTTGTTATAGCATTTACCAATCCACTGTCTTTGTTTGTTTTTAAATCATCTTTAGCAAATCTGATAAAATCTCTAGGCTTAATTTCAAAATAGTTAGCACCTCCAGAACCACCAGAAATTTCAACATAAGTCGAAGTAAAATCAATCTTTGTCTTTAAAATTATTTCTAATATTCGGTTTGTCATGTCAGTTAATATTACCGCTAACGGTTGGTACATGTTGTCGGGGCGGATTTCGAAGAGCGTTCCTGTCCGAAGGACACGGAACTGCGAAACGAGAATCCGCAGTTGGCGAACCACCGAACCCCGCTTTGCAATATGTACTGTGTTGTGTTGCGTATTTATTCTGTCAATTTCAAAATAGTCCTTCCTTTTAGTTTACCTTCGAGCATCAAGGCGATTTTTTGTTGTATCTCTTCAAGTTTAATTTCGAAGCAAGTATCTTCTAATTGTTTTGGTTTCCATTTATCCGATAGCATTTTCCATACTTTTGTCCTATATTTCATTGGGTAGTTTTGAGAGTCAATTCCAATGAGCGTAATTCCTCTTAGGATAAAGGGGAAAACGGTTAAGTAAAGTTTGGGTGAAGCTACATTACCACAACAAGTTACTACACCAATCGAATCAGTTGATTTAATAATATTTTCAAGAATTACTCCACCTACAGTATCTATTGCACCAGCAAATAAAGGTTTCAACAAGGGTTTTTTATCCAATTTCTCAATTTCGTTGCGCAATATAATGTCTTCTGCACCAAGGTTTATTAAATAATCTCTTTCTGTTTTTTTCCCAGTTATTGCAACTACCGAGTATCCCAATTTACTCAATATAGAAACACTTAATGAACCAACTCCACCAGTAGCTCCCGAAACAACTATTTTTCCATCTTCTGGTTTTATCAATTCAATCAGTCTCAAAACCGACATACCAGCAGTTAATCCAGCCGTTCCATATACCATAGATTCTTTCATGGTCATGTTTTCAGGTAATTTAACTGCCCATTTAGAAGGCACTTTGATATATTCAGCAAATCCTCCGTCGGTATTCATTCCTAAATCGTAGCTAGTTACTATTACTTTCTCTCCAACTTTTAGAGTTTCGTTGTTCGATTTCTCAATTATTCCAACAGCATCAATACCCGGGGTGTGGGGATAATTTTTTGTAACTCCCTTATTTCCAGAAGCAGACAGTGCATCTTTATAATTTAATGAACTGTAGTGCACTTTCACCAAAATTTCGTCCTTGTCTAAAGCACTAAATTCAATTTCTTTAACTGAACCAATGTAGCTGCCATCTTTCTCTTCAACCCGAAAAGCCTTAAATGTAGAGTTATTATTTGTCATGATTAAGTCGTTTAATTTTACGCAAAGATTATAATAAATATGTTTCAAATCATTAGATTTCAAATGATAGTTCGCCGCTTTCCCAATATGCAACACAACGGTCACTTGCAAGTTGTCGTTGCGGATTTCGAAGAGCGTCAGTGTCCGATAGGACATGACGGTCAAGAAAGGAGCAGAGACAACGCACACCACTGCACCCGCAATGCAATTTGCAATTTGTTGGCGGTAGTGTTTTTTATTCAATTTTCATTTCATAATTATTATTGTCAATTAAGTATTGTTTTATCTCTGGATGAAGTTTTGTAATTCGAGTGTCAATAAAATGTTGGATGAAATTTGCTACAAAATATTGACTGTTTTCTGGCGGTTCTAAGTTACAATCCAAATGGTCAATATAATCTGTTGAAGCAATTAGAGATGAATCAACCATTAATAGAGCAACAATAAAAAATGATGCAATATAAAATGTGCGTGTATTTATGTTTTTTAAGTGTACATCAAGATTTTTATCATGTACTCGAATTGAGTTGTGAAGTGAAAATCTAACTCCATTATTATGAACGTAATCGTTTAGTCTTTTTCTCAATGTCTCCCAATAATTCTGAAGATTGTACTGCTCTAAAATGTCACTAATTTTGGGATTTTGCTTGATTATTTTCATGTAGTTTTCAAATTCCAATTTCCTTCTTATGGATTTCGAAATGCTAGAAACTTTATTGGAGAACCAAGCATCGACAGCTTTTTCATCATCGGTCAAGATGCTGTTAAATCGAATTTTAGAAAATGAATCTGCAAATTCCTCAGGATTGTCGATTTTCAAATTTTTTAAATCTTCCTCAATAAAAGGTTTTCGTGAATCAATTATGCTGAGAATATAAACGTATAGTATTAAGTCATCTCTAAATTTTCTAATTAATGTATTCGCATCAGAAAAGCTACCAATTGAACAGCAAAGTTTTATGCTTCGTAATGTTTGCGAAGAACTGTCAAGTAAAGAAGTATTTAAGTAATGGATATTACTGTCTGAGAAAAAGGAAATAATCCGACCATTATAGAATATTAATTCAGAGAAGCTTTTAAAGAACTCAGCTAAATAGTTAATTTCTTTTGAAAAATCTTTGAATTCTTCTGTCTCGTCTACTTGTATTTCTCTAAATGACTCAAAGTTCATAGTCGCTTTTTTTAACATTACCGCCAACGGTTGATGGTATGGTGTCGTGCGGGATTACGAAGAGATAAACTATCAAGTTACAACCGACCTTTTTTACGAGCCAATAACCTTCGCATACCTCTAAAACCCGCATGCACTATACCATGTGTTGTGGGCAGTAGTTATTTTTTTCTGTTCTTATTCATGTTTTCTAATTCACTTATATGGTCAATCAACTCAGACCTTTTTTTACGGTTATTTTCATCTTTTAACAATTTGTTTAATACAACGTATCTATTAATCGGTTCTTTATACTCGTCAGTATCAATGAATGATTTAAGCCAATCAAGATAAGGTATTGTCGATACTTTTTTGCAATCCTTAACCATTGATTTTGCAAATTCAAGCATATCGTATCCATGCTCATACATGTCAATCTGGTTAATCTCTCTGTCAAGTAGTAATCCATGTAGATAGACATTTTGAAAAGCAGTATCAATCGTATAAATCTTTGCGTCAGTTAATTGTCCAAGTCCAAAATAAGCAATTGACCAATTAAGAGAAAGTAATGGTCCTCCAATATCGTCTGGAAAGTTTTTATCAAACCACTTTTTGTAGGTAATTGCTCCTTGATAATCTTCAATCCGCATATATAAATCAGAAATATAATATCGTCTGCCAGCACTATCATCAAATCCACCGAATTTGCGTTTCTCAGCTGTCAATGCAGCACGGTGCTTTTTAATCGATAATTTTATTTTTTCAATCTGTTTTTCTGTCATATTTATCAATGTGTCTGGGTCTTCGTACTATTGCCCACAACGGTCACTTGCAAGTTGTCGTTGCGGATTTCGAAGAGCGTCAGTGTCCGATAGGACATGACGGTCAAGAAAGGAGCAGAGACAACGCACACCACTGCACCCGCAATGCAATTTGCAACTTGTTATGCAACGTATTTTTTAGTTTTCATTTCTGTGTTTCATATATTCTTCAAACTCTTTTTCAGACATTGTCGCTTTATTGAGTTCGATGTCCATATTATCTCGAATTTCCTCATTGTCTGGATTTTTCAAGTAAGCTTCATAAGCTTTTATATAGTCTGGATGATTCCGAAATTGAATTTTTATAATACTTAATCTTGGAATGAAAAGAAGTATTAAACCCAGCCCACCGATTATGATTATTCTTTTCAAAATCTTTTTGTAAAAATTGTCTTTTACTTTCATTAATCGAATTAACGCAATGATTAAAGCAATAAATGTGACAGACAATCCAAATTTTAAATTTGTGTCAGAGTATGCCCAGCTTTGAAGTTTAAATAAAATTCCGATACAAAGTATTGAAAGTCCTATGCCAACTGCGATTGCACCAATTATTCTTAAAGCACTTATTCCCTTGTAAGATTCCTTTTTAAAAATTTTTCTTAATCGAATCTCGTTGAAAAAGGCAAATCCAAATGGATAATATATAAAAGCCAAGGTCATTAAAGTCACAGTCAACAAAATCCCAGAATAAGGGATTAGTAGGAGTTTTAAAATCAAAGAAACAATGATTATTAATCCAAGAATTTTTTCAAGTTTTTGCATCGGTTTTTGGTCTTTTTAATATGTTGCATAACGGTTGGTACATGTTGTCGGGGCGGATTTCGGAGAGCGTTCCTGTCCGAAGGACACGGAACTGCGATGCGAGAATCCGCAGTTGGCGTACCACCAAACCCTGCCCTGCAATATGTACTGTGTTAGCCTTAGTTTTTTTCTTCTTCAGTCAATATAAGTTTCTTTTAAAACCGATTTTAATTCGTGAATTTCAGAATCTTGTAGTTCTCCAAAAACTTTTATTATTCTTTGCCTGTCAATTGTCCGGATTTGGTCTAAAACAATCCAGCCGATTTTATTGTCATGCTTAACTTTTACCCTTGTTGGATATTTTTTGGAACTTGTTGTCATTGGTGCAATTACAACTGTCCGCAAATATTTATTCATCTCATTTGGAGAAATTACTACACAAGGTCGGGTCTTTTTAATTTCACTCCCAATTGTCGGGTCAAGATTGACTAAAATGATTTGATATTGTTTTATTTCCATTCTTCCAGGTTTTCATCGTCAAACACATCGTCAATCAATAAATTGTCATCGCCATTTTTAGCCATTTTTTCAAAAGCTTTTCCCCATCCTTTTCTGGGCTTTGAAATTGGTTTTATAATAATCTGTCCTTTATCCATTATTAAATCGACAGTGTCTTTGATGTTGTACCTGTCAATCAGGGTTTTACTCAACCTAATACCCTTTGAATTCCCGATTTTTATAACTGAAATTTCCATAATTGAATTTTTAAATATGTAATTACAAAGTTATAACATTTTGTCGGATTTCAAAATTAAGGCTAACGGTTGGTACATGTTGTCGGGGCGGATTTCGGAGAGCGTTCCTGTCCGAAGGACACGGAACTGCGAAACGGGAATCCGCAGCTGGCGTACCACCAAACCCCGCCCTGCAATATGTACTTTGTTAGCACCTGTTTTTTATTCTTTCTCAGTCAAAAATAAATTCTTTAAAAATTTTGTCTTTTCAATATCTGTCCACCTTTCTGTATCCGAAATTGAGAAGTTGCTGATATTTCCATTTTTCTCACCAATAAGGAAATATGTATCAAATTTCCCTTTTTCTATCTGTCCAGAAATCCTGTAAACCATAAAATGATTTGTGCTGTCACTTTCAACCATTTGTCTTTCTAATCCGTGTGAGTCAACAAAGTATTTTGAATCCCATTCATAATATGCTTTTACAAAATTATATCCTGTCTGTAAACCGTTTTTGTTAAATTCATATTTATCGAATCGTCCAAATGCAATTGCGATATTTACAGAATCTTGATTTTTAAAGAATTGTTGTCTGCTAATTGTATTATAGTTTGTTTTTTCCCATTTTCCTGGAAGTGTCACAGAACCATATGGCAAGACAAAATAATTAGTTTCGTTTTTGGTTTTGTTGTACTCTCCGCCAACAATTGTACTTGTTCTTTGTGTTGCGCAATTAGTCAAAACGATTGTCAATAAAAGTAGAAGTAATGTCTTAATTAGGTTTGTTTTCATTTATATCAGTCCGTTTTTATGTTATTAAGTTTTGCTATGTCAGTCGGTTTTTCAAAATTGGTGCTAACGGTTGGTGCATGTTGCGGAGCGGATTTCGGAGCGCGTTCCTGTCCGGTAGGACACGGAACTGCGAAACGGGAATCCGCGGCTGGCGCCCCACCAACCCCGCTCTGAAATATGCACTGTGTTATAAGCCGTTTTTTTCTTTTTTTAATCACTTTGGGTTAAATTCCCCGCCGCTTGCGGCGAAAAAGTATAATTTTGTGCATGGCACAAAGCAAATATATTCATAAATCGCATAATGTATCGGTGTTGTTGTATCATTATGTATTCCCTGCTAAATATAGGCGCGTAGTATTTAGCGATGCAGTTGATGATACTCTTAAGGAAACATGTTTGGAAATATCGAAAAGATACCAGATACATTTTCTTGAAATAGGAACTGACGACAATCATGTTCATTTTTTGGTTCAATCCGTTCCAACATACAGTCCGACGAAAATAGTAACAGTAATTAAAAGTATCACGGCTCGGGAAGTATTTCGACAAAACCCAGAGGTCAAACAAAAATTATGGGGTGGAGAGTTTTGGACAGATGGGTATTTCGTAAATAGCGTCAGTAAGTTTGGTGATGAGAATACAATTTCAAAGTATGTCAGAGAACAAGGTGTTGAAAAAGAGTACAAAATATTACATAAGGCAGTCCAATTAGCCCTCTTTTAGAGGGCTTCCGATACCCCGTCCGCTTGCGGCGGGGTAGTTCATTTGCTGATTTTATTCGAGGGCGAAATGTCAAGTTTTAGGTTAGTCAAAAATCCTGGTTTTTTATTTTGCCGACTTTGAAAATCAGTCAAAAAGTTTTGGTTTTATTACGAAGCACAATTTATCAATCTTTTTTTATTTGACATAAATTAAGAACGAATTTTATCCAAAAGCTTAAAAATTTACTTGCACAAAAGTTTCAATGAAAAACTCCGGATGAAAATAGGGTAGAACCTTACAAAAAACCACCGCCGAAAAAGCATCAACAAAATCCAAAGGATTTTTAAATTAAACGCTCAAAACTAGATTTATTATTGACCGTTCAAATTGCAAATCGCTTAACTTGAAAATACACCGTAAAACAGCAACAAAATCCGAAGGATTTTTTATTCAAAGTCACCAATTTTTCACAACAGGCAGCTCTTAAATTCCAGCGTTCCAAAAATTTTCTTTTTTTTCAATTCCTGCACTTAAAAACCTTTTCACGGTCAGGTTTAAATCGGTAAGATTTTCATTTTAAACTGGTCCGTAAACACCAATAAATCCGCGGGATTTTTATTAAAAAACGTTTTTTTAACCCCCCAAAAAATTTTTCTTTTCTGTCAAGTTTTGTCGAAAGCAGGATTTTAAAATTGAACTACGATTTTATGTAAATGAACTCTTTTCTATTTTAAAATTTGATTTTTCGTTGCGATAAAAAGTCATTTTGAATTGAGAGATTTTAGAAGATAATTTCTTCATTCAAAATGGCTTATAACGTTTGACAATATGGCAAGTGGCGGTTTTCGGAGTGCGTCTGTATCCACCGTTGAAAAAGTTTGAAGCGGGCTACAATGCCCGAATTTACTACTTTCCCGCCATTTGCTATATTGTGTGTTGTGTGCAGATTTTTTTACTCCTTTATCTTTTATAATCATCATAAACGCTTCTATTTGTCAGATAGATATTCTCTTGCCTCTTTAGTCAAGGGAATAACATCAGATTGGTCGATATATTTCAAACTAAATTTGCGATTAAGGGTCATCAATAATTTCATTCCAAAAGATATGCGATTTATATATGAATAAAGACCAATTGCACCGTATGATATTGGTTTGCTTTCATTTTTATAAACGCTTTTTATATATTTTGCATCTTTGAATATTGTGTCTGCCTCATACCCAAAAACAAGGTGAGTTTTTGGTGTTTTACCTTCTTTAATCAATTCGCCCATATTCTTACCACTCATAGCAGCAGCCATCGCACCTCTTCCAATTCCCACCATTTTTATACTGGGAGCACCTAAGGCTATTGCTTTAAACATAGTATCTTCCATTGCTATTCCACCAGCTATGGCTATTTCAGGAATCCACTCACTTTCTTTTGCGATGTCTTTAATAATTGCATTTACTATTTTTTCTAAATCAATGGTTGGATGACTCCATTCATTCATCATTTTACATGGACTATGCCCTGTGCCTCCACCTGCACCATCAAAGGTTACTAAAGCAATCTTATTTTTTGAGGCAATTTCCAAAACTCGTCTTATATCTACTGCGTCATAACCAGCCATTTTAAACAATATGTTTTCTGCACCTAAAGCTCGATACTTTTTTACCAATTCTTCAAGAATTGATTCATTCCACATAGGCAATCGACCATATTGCATAAAATGAAATCCATTCCCTTTTTCAAATATTTCTTTAATTCCTTCCTCGAATGGGTTTGGAAAAACCAGACATCCTTTATTTTTAAGGGATACGGCTTCATCGTATGAATAAACTGGTACTACATGTTGAATTCCCTTTGCTGCCTGTCCAAATTTAATCTCAATGGTTTTAAGATTGAAATTTTTCAATGCGTATTCAGCTGTGCCAACAACAATATCATCAGCATTAACTTGTAATGCAATATCGCCATAACCATTTTCAAATCTTCTAAAACAATCAATCATTTTGCCAAGAATTGGTGCATAAGCTACTTTACCATTGCTGTCATGTTTTAAATCCAAATCTTTATTAATAGCACTTTCGCCTATTACAACCATCACTCCTGCCATAGCTGCACCAGAATAGTAGTCTTCCCAGTTTAGTTTTGCCATTGCAGGCAATATTATAGGAGCCTTCAATTTTATCTTGTTTTCATAACCAATTTCGTAAGAAATATCTGCTGTATGAACATTGGTTTGTTCGGCATCCTCTAATGCGCCAATAGCACCAAATACACGACCATTTATATTAAAATGCGAAAAATCAAAAGGGTATTTTTTTTCTGAAGCAAATTGTTGATTTGTTGTGCCATAAGGATAAGCGACTTCGGAGCCTCTAATTGCAGATAATCCTATTTCACACAAACCCGTGCATTTATCTGAACAAACAGAACACATCCCTGATAAATCACATATATTATCTGGAGTTCTAAGTTTCGTATTGGTAAAAGTTGTTGATAATTTTGGACTATAAGACATAATAACTTCCTTTATAATTAATATTTTTTTAATCGTCAATAATCAATATTTATATTTTTGCACTATGCTTGTGTCTTAAATTTGCACACAACGGTTGGTGCATGTTGCGGAGCGGATTTCGGAGAGCGTTCCTGTCCGATAGGACATGAACTGCGATGCGAGAATCCGCGGCTGGCGCCCCACCAACCCCGCTCTGAAATATGCACATTGTTATAACACGTTTTTTATTCTTTTTTCTATTTACTTGCTGATTTTATTCGAGGGCGAAACTTCAAGTTTAAGGTTAATCAAAAATCCTGGCTTTTTATTTTACCGAATAAAAATCAGTCAAAATGGTTTTGGTTTTATCGAAGCACAATTTATCAATCTTTTTTTGTTTGTCATAAAGTTTGAAAGTTTTTTAAAGGGAGATTTAAAAAATTTACTGCACAAAAGTTTCTATGAAAAACTACCGCTGAAAATAGGGGAGAACTTCCCCAAAAAACACCGCCTAAAAAGCATCAACAAAATCCAACGGATTTTTAAAATTAAACCACAAAACTCTCAACAACAGGCAGAATAACACTTTTGTCGTTCTTTAATTTTTTCTTTTAATCCCCCAGCACTAAACACAATTTTAAACGACTCGGTTAAAATCTGGCACGATTTACATTTTAACCTGAGTTGTAACCCACTTTTTAAAATCTGTCGGACTTTTAGTAGTCAGTTTTTAACCCCTCAAAATTTTCTTTTTCTGTCAAATTTTGTTGGAAGTAGGATTTTCAAATTGAACTACGATTTATGTAAATGAACGCTTTAATATTTTAAGAATCTGAATTTTTCGGTACTACTAAAAACCATTTTGAATTGAGAGATTTTCGGAGATAATTTCTTCATTCAAAATGTGTTATAACGGTTGGTACATGTTGTCGGGGCGGATTACGGAGAGCGTTCCTGTCCGAAGGACACGGAACTGCGAAACGGGAATCCGCAGTTGGCGTACCACCGAACCCGGCCTGCAATATGTACTGTGTTACCGCCTGGTTTTTATTTAAATTTTTCATTCTCCTCTTGATATTTTTGGTAATCACAATCCACCTCCAAATAGAACTTGTGAAGAATTGAGTCACGTTTCATTAAAATGAATTCGTCTCCAGACTCTTTAAAAATTGAGTCTCCGATTTGAATAACATTAAAATCTTCTCTAGGCAGGTAAATAAAGTCAATGATAGTAGATTTTTTATCTCCATTTTGAACTATTAAGGTTTCATTGGCATGGTTCTCTTCGTCAATGTATTTGTCCACAATTACACCACTATAATTTTGTTCTTTAAAACGCTCGACTATCACGCACCGCATATAATTGTCACTCGGTTGTGAGGAAATAAAGAGTCCGATAACGACAAATGGGAAGACAATTATGAATAGGTAAATTAAAAAATGCAATTTTCGAATGATACCATTTTTATACTTTCTTGAAACTTCAAATAATAGATTTAGGTCTCGAATTCTTGTCCGAAGTAATGAAACGTCATGTCCATTTTTTCTTAAATAAATTTTTGTCAAAAGCATGACAATTAAATAGAAAAAGACGAGTGCTGTTATAAGTCCAAAATTTCTTAACTCCATTTATTCGTTTTATTTGTTTTTAAACTGTCTAGTCCTAAAATATGGCTACAGGTTAAACATTGAATTAAGCTACATTTTTAAACACCGAGTTAGGTGTTCTGTACCCTAAAGATACATGAAGCCTTTTGTTGTTATATAGTTTAATAGCATTTTTTGCAGCACGTTTTGCATGGACAATAGAAAAGAAGCACTGGTCGAGATAGAATTCGTCTTTTAAAATGCCGTTAATCCTTTCAGCGACTGCGTTTTCGTAACAATGGTTTTCTTCTGTCATGCTGATTTTAATACCGCGCCGTTTAAGTTCATTTACATACATGTGGCTGCAATACTGCACCCCTCTGTCGGAGTGGTGTATAAGTCCGGCCGCTGGCCGGGCATGCCACAGGGCCTTTTTGAGGGCCCGTAGGCAGCCCGCCAGCTCCAGCGAATCACTGAGGTCGTGTCCGATTATTTTCCGTGAATACAAGTCAGTAATTAAGGCTAAATAACAAAATCCTTTGACTGTCCTGATGTAGGTAATATCCGATACCCACACCTGGTTTGGTGCGTTGATTTCCAGTTCTTTAATCAGGTTGTTGTATTTATGGAAATGGTGATAGGAATTGGTAGTTTTTGCATATGCACGTTTGCGTTTTACAAGCATGTTTTCAGTCCTTAAAATGTCAAACAACCTGTCCCTGCCAATCTTTAAATTGGCTGCAGAGAAGTCGCTGGATAGGGTAGAGTGGAGTTTCCTGGTTCCAACACGTGGCTGGATTTTTCGTTCCGTTTTTACCATCCTGAGAACCTGTTCCACTTCAGCTTGCCGTTGCCTGTGACGTTTCTTGTATTTGTACCAGGCATCGCGTTTCAGTCCAAAGCAGGCGCATACCTCAGATACGCTTGCACTGCCAGTTTGTTTGGTCACAGCAGAAGCTTTCATCAACGCCTGATGTTTAAGTTTTTTTTTAGTTCTTCTGCATTTTTGTATCCCAGGTTCTCGGCGGCAACTTCGAGGTAAGAATCGAGAACGAGCTTGTCCAAATCCTTTTTAATCAAGAGTTCTTTAAGTTGTTCGATTTCTTTCTGAAGCGCTTTTAAGCGGCTGATTTCGTCTTTAGTTTCTACCATAACACGTGTGTTCATTAAGTCTTTACGGTCGTACTTTCGTACCCACTCATTGATTGTACTTGACTGCAACCCATAAATGCGGGACAGTTGTCTTTTTGAATACTTACCGGTACTAAGTTCGGCTAAAATTTTGAGTTTGAAACTCTCGCTGTAACGCCTGGTTACTCCATCATTTTTATACATATCTACTTCAAATTGTGTAGACATTTTTTAGGACGACTCACAATTTTGCACAACGGTTGGTACATGTTGTCGGGGCGGATTTCGGAGAGCGTTCCTGTCCGAAGGACACGGAACTGCGAAGCGAGAATCCGCAGTTGGCGTACCACCGAACCCGCCCTGCAATATGTACTGTGTTGTGTGGTCGTTTTTTTATTTTTTATCTCCAACGTCCGGCTCTTAAAATAGAAACAAATTCTCCAAGCCTTGAAGAATTGTCCGCATATTCTCCATTTGGACCGTCATATACAAATGTCCATTTTCCGTCTTTGTAATGAACATCTTCGTTAATTGCTTTATTTTTTCGGTCTATATACACGACTTCAATTTTACCAGGTTCATCTTTATAAATGTGACAAACAACAGCATCATTCATGCCAACTGAAATCCAATCTTTTAGTTTTACATTTTCTGGGGTAATTTTTTCCATATGCTATTTTGTATTTATTTGATTTAATTTAATCTCGTTACTGTCATTGAGTAAAATCTCTCCTTTTAAGATTGAACTATTTGGTCTTTTCTCAGTCGATTCATCAATCGATGCAATACTATCACTTAAATTATCGCTGTCATTGATGAACTTTTGAAGCTTTACTTTATAATGATTAATGAATCCAGAGTTTATTAAGTTTCTTATCTCTATTTTTCTATTTAGAGAGTCCGAAGTTTCGAAAACTTTTAAAATTAATTGCTGTTCAAATTTTTCTTGATTGTATATTTCATTTTGATATTCTTGCTTTTTATTGTCTATATCACTACCAATGTAAACACCTAATACTGTCGTGGCGGCAACAAGTATAGGTATTAGAACATTCGACCAATTTTTAACCCAATTCATTAAAGAAGTTTCTTTCTTTACTTTTAAATCTTCTATTTTAAGGTACAAGTCAACTTTTTGAGAGATATATTTTATAATCTTTTCAGGTGATTCCTTGGAAAGTTTTTCTAAAGCTTCTGTGTCTAGTTTTTCAATAGTTTCTTCTAATTCCTTAATTCTTTCTCTATTTCCAGAAAAATAGTCATTTAAAAGCTCGAATGCTTTTTTTAGAATTTCGTAATTCGGAATTGGTTCAATCATTTTATGTTATTCTATCGTATGAATAATCTTTGTTTTCAAAATTCTGACTAACGTTAAAAATTGTAGTTGGGGCTCAAAGAGTTACCAAATCCAATTTCTTCTGGTTTTATGTCAAATTTAGCCATTTGTTTTTTAATTTTTTTTGCCATTCCCATCTTTCTTTTCTGGTCGAGGAATAGATATTGGGCAGGAGGATTGTATGGTACTTTTTTTACAATCAATGTCCAGATAATTGTTGCCAGTTTTCTGGCAGTAGCAGATACTGCTGACTGTCGTCCTTTCCGGAAAGCAATTCGTCGAAAAAAGTCAGAGAGGTGAGTGTCTTTTAAATTTCCAATTGCATTTGCAGCATTCCGGAGTGCTATTTTTAGGCGGTTGCTTCCTTTTGGTATTTTGTTACTAAGGATTTTTCCACCTGATATTTTATTGATTGGAGCCAGGCGTAACCAAGAGCAAAACTGCTTAGCTGTTTCAAATTTTTTAAACCCGTCGATTCCAATTTCGCTCATTATAGCCATTACAGTTGCATGGCTTACCCCTTCGATTGCCATTAAATCTACTCCGTCAAAGTATTGGAAAGCAATTTGATTAAAGTCTTTGATGTCAACGGCATTCTTATTCACTCTTTTATAGGGTTTATCGGTGGTTTTAAGTTTTTTCTTATCGGGATTCTTTGTTAATTCTTTTTTGATTAGGAGTTCAATTTTTTTATCACATTCTTTGATTTTTCTTTGGAAGAACCTGTAGCTGTCGAATTCTTGCTGCAAGCCAAATAAATAATCCGGCCTGTTGTTTCCATGCAAAGCTTTTGCTATTTCATGTTTTGGTTTTCTGCAATTATAATGTCTGTGTTCAGCCAAAGAATAGGGGTCTAAGTTTCCATTACAAATATCTTCGATAATTTTCAGGCCGGTTAATCCGCAAACATCATTTACCACTACGTCCAATCTAAAGTTTAAAAACTTCAGGTATTTTTGCATTTTCCGTGATGCACTTGCTGCCAATTCTATCCAGTTTGTTCTTTGGCGGCAATAAGTCCGCAGTACTTCTGTAGTTTCATCGGGCAAAAAGCTGCCTGTCAACAGTCCCAGCGAATGGAGTTTTTGAATCCACCTGCTATCTTTTACATCTGTCTTTTTTCCTTTCGCATTTTTTGTAAACTTTCCATTGCAAAGAATAACCTCAAATCCATGTTTTTGTAGTTCTACATAGAGGTTTTGCCAGTAATCCCCGGTGGATTCCATTGCCACGGTTGTGATGCCAAACGATAACAGCCATTTGCATAGATCAACTAAATCTTCTGCATATACTCCAAATTCTTTCACATCTTCCAGGGCTTGCCCTACTGCAACAAAATGTGATTTGCTCCCTACATCAATTCCGGCAGCATTGTGGTTTACAACCTCCATTTCAATTTTCTTTTTCCTTGCCATATTTATAGTTTTAAACATTAAAATGACCCTGAGGAAATGTATCTTTGAATCGAAAATTATTCTGAACGGGGTCGTCCCGATTAATCGGGATGCCACCACTGTAATTATCAACAGGCCTTTGAAATACTACTTCAAGGGCTTTTTACATTTCAACCAGAATGCGCCACGAGCTTAAAAGCACCATTTAGAAAATCGGTCAAACAAAGGGTCTGTTCAAATTTAACAGAAGTTTCATTCGGAGTGGCTCATTCGTTAGCAACAGTAGTTAATTGGCTCTGGAAAAATAGAGTAACTTATTTTAACTCTATTTTGGATGTGCTAATATGGGGAATGCCACACAACGGTCACTTGTATGTGGTCGGGCGGGATTTCTGGAAGAAATCGTGTCAGACCCGCAGGAACGTGGGCACGAGGTCTGACTTGTCAGACCGCTAAAACCCCCGCCTGCCATGTACAATTTGTTAACGGCTGGTATTTTTATTTTTGGTCATGCTTTTTAATTAAAATTGGAATTTTAAATCATGTCGCCATACTCCAAGAAGTAGATTATTTCACCCGTTTGAGTATCTACAAGTGTTTTAACAGTATTATCCCAAATTATCACTTCCCAACATTCACGCATCTCAATTCCTAATTCAGATTGAAATGGATAAAATACTTTTCTAAAATTTTCTTTTTCTACGTTTGATAAATTTAATGGTGTTATTTCTGAATGATTCTCATTGATGTTTTGAACGGCAATATTTAAAGCATCTTCCTGATTTTTTATTTCTGTCGAAGGGACAAAAGTCTCAGGAAACCAACGACCGCTAATTACCATTTGATTATTCACTGTCGAAAAATAAAATGAAATTTGAGTTTGTTCAATATCTCTTTCCTCAAGGATTGTTTGGCTAATGGAAAAAGATGGATAAGCATTTTCTCCATTTTGAAAAAAGTCACTTAAAGTAACATTAACACCACCAGTCAGCCGAATACTAAAGTCTGTTCCAATGTTAATGTTCTCAGGGTTTGAAATCCCCAGAAAATGCGCATAAGTATTTACAATAAAAGAAATACTATTTTTGACCGTTGACGAGTCAAGTCCATTACTTAAATCTACTGAGATATAACCTGACAAGATACCATACTCGTTCAACGTCAAACTTTCAATAGAATTGATAGCATTGAAATTTTGAATTTCAATTGCCAATTCCTCCTGACTCAGTTCGGAATAAACAAAAGGATATTCGGGACTCGGTTTAAGTTCATCAATTTCACTTTTATTACATCCTTGTGTAATAATGAAAAGGAGTAATAGTCCTTTTAGTAGATTTTTCATTTTTATTGTTTTTGGTTGTTTTTTCAATATTAGCGTTAACGGAAAATTGTAAGTTGTCGTTGCGGATAGCGGGTGATTGTCCGTCCGCGAGGACAAGGACAATCGGGGCGAGAATCCGAGGCGACAACCTGCACCGACACCGCAATGCAATTTACAAAATGTTAACGGCTGTATTTTATTTTTAATGTTTTCCAATTAACGGTCTTAGTTCTTTTGCCAATTTAATCTCAAAGATTGAGACTAAATCTTCCATGTCTTGCTCAAATTCGTATGTGTGAATCTTTAATTTCAAATTTAAATCTTTTGCCCAATAGAATAGTTGTAGTCCTTGTGTCGCATTTACTTTATAAAATCCAAGATGTTGGATAAGTCGCCCCCAAAATGATTTTTTAACTTTACCTACATATAAACATTTTGAATTCTCGTCAAAACGTTTCTTCATTGCAGGTATTGCCTTTGAATTGTCTGACTTCGAGTAGTTTTCTATTGCTGCTCTAATGGTTGAGTTTTCAATATTGCAGTCTATTTCGAGCCAATATAGAACTGGTCCATTCATACTCATTAATCTATTAAATAAAGCTTTGTATTCATGAGATTCTCTTATGTCTATGAAATTGAAATCTTGGATTGTACTTATATCAATATCGAATGAAAATTGATTTTTAACTCCTTCATTTTTTACTCGTTCTAGAGCACTAATTAATTCATTAGAAGTCTTGGATAATATTTTATTTGTCAAGTCCATTTTGAGATGATTTAGTCATTTTGTATTGGTTACTAGTTAGTTGTGGTGGTTTGTTTATATAGCCGTTAACGGTCACTTGTAAGTTGTCGTTGCGGATTTCGGGGCGCGTTCCTGTCCGAAGGACACGGAACTGCGATGCGAGAATCCAGCGAACGACACACCACGGACCAAGATATGTAATTTTGTCTTTGTGTTTGAAAACAAGTATGTTGCAAAGAGATTTTTGAGGACAGGTAACGATTTAGAAACGAGCGAACCTCTGTTTGTTTCTTCTTTTTGCTAATATAACAAAGAGCGACTTTTGTTTATAAAGATACGATATTTTTCAATTTGTTTGATTTAATAAATTTCTAAGCATAGCAAGAGACTACCGTTCGCCCCTATCAATCTCTATCGAATCTGAGGAGTCTGACATAAAGGTTATAATTATTTGTATGCATGCTAATCTGTGTCTGTGTTCAGGCTCTATTGTTAAAAGTCCTGACGAACAATAGTCTTTCAATTGAGATATCTCACATAAATGAAATCTAATGCACCCTATACGAGAATGGCAACATTACCCAGGAAAGAAAAATTATTAATTCGGTCTTCCCCGAAAAATTGACATTTGACAGAATTCAATTTCGAACCATCAGAATAAATGAAGCGTCGGAATATATGTTATTGATAAATAGTAAAATAGAAGATAATAAATGTGGAACAAACTCATCAGTTTTGAATTTATCCCTTAAGGTGACCCTTACGGTACAAGATTCGAACCATTTAATGGCAGAATTAAAGCTTTTGGGAGACCTTCTAATTTTATAAACTATCTGATTTTAATTAAGGAAATGCTTAAGCCCTCTCTTAAAATTCGTTAAAATGTCAGGATTTGAGATGTTAGGATATGCCCCATAAAAAAGAAAAGGGCAAGCTTTTTGTATTTCATGAACAAAACCATTTTTTATGTATTTAGGGGCTAATACTATGCCAATAAAATTGAAGTTGGCTATAGAAAAACTGTTTGTCAAATATCAACGCAGCCATTTTATGAATAATTTCGTCTTTATCTTTAGATTAGAAACCATTTAATCGTTATGCCACTTCAGAAAAAATATCTTGAGCTTGACGGAATTGAAGAGCTACGTCAGGTTTTTATCGAAATGGGAACAACAAAAGAATTCAAAAAGAATGATTTTCTCATCCGACGGGGGCAAAGTCATAATCCGGTAGGTTTTGTTCTGAAAGGCGGATTTAAATATATTGGATATTCCACTGACGGAAAGGAACAAATTGTCGGGTACAGTTTCGAGAATGATTTTGCAGCCGATTATGCCACATTTCAGATGCAACAGTCGCCGGTTATTGATGTCCTGGCTATTACAGAAAGTACCGTTTCTTTTCTCTCCTATGACGAACTCAACGACTTTTTTGAGCATTGCCCAATTCCCTTGCTTCGAAGCAAAATAGCCGAAAGCTTACTAAACGATATTAGTATCAGGCTCCTTTCGATGTATTGCGATTCGCCGGAAGAACGCTATATAAAACTTATTGATCGTTATCCTGACATTCTGAACATGGTAAGTTTAAAAGAGATTGCCTCGTTGATAAAAGTTACTCCTGAAACATTGAGCCGTATTCGACGAAAACTTTCGCTACATCAGAATACTTGATTTGAATCAAGAGTTTTGATAATCCGACTCACTATTTTTGTTGCAGAGCTTTTAATGAAAACAAAAACAATGAAAAAAGTACTATTTCTTTTGGTACTGGTCATCACTTTATTTGCATGTGAAAAAGAAAATGACGACCAGATAAAACTTCAATTAAACCTGAAATCGTGTGTACTGGACAATGCGACCAGTTATGCTGAAATTAAGATTGACAAAGGCGAAGGGTTTCTCTTTATAAATTCATCTGATCCAGATATTGCTGAAATACTTTATGAAAAGGATAACGAGAATGTTTTTTACATTATCGGACACAATAGTGGGAATGCTACCGTTACTGTTCGGGTTTCGAATTACGGTGATGTAGGAACCACTAAAACAATCAATGTTGACGTGCGAGAAGCAATTAACTATGGAGACTTTTCGACTTCAGGTGTATATCTGAAAAAAGGCGAAACGCGGAAGTTTGGTTTACCTTTCACGTTTGACAAGAATTACAGCGTAGTCGCTGATAACAGCGCTGTTATTGATAACGATGGAGTAGCTACTGTTTCGGCCAGTGTCGAAACTGGCAGTAAATTCAAGGTAGAAGCAAAGGCTGTTGGCAGTACATCGTTTAAAATATGCAAAGGGAAAGTGGAACTTTTCTCCGCCCGCATTTTTGTGGTTGAAGAATATGATTTGTTCATCCCGGAGTCGGAAGACAGCCAGCTTACTTTTGACCTTCCGTTTATTGCCGGGGTTAACGGCATTTCTATCTGGCGTGGAAGCGGCCACTATTCAGCTAGAGTAGTTAACGAAACAATAGCTGTAGTTAAATCTATCACCTTAAGCGATGACTATTTCGACCAGCAAAATAATTCGGCTGTTGTTCGGGTAACGCCGCTAAAAAGTGGAAAAACAAAACTGGTTGTTCCCGACGAAGTTACCGGGCAAACCCACGATGTTGATGTTGTGGTAAATTAATAGTAAAACTGTTCTTTATTTCAAAAGTCATGAATTCAACTTACTTATTTAAAGCTATTTTATTTCTGTTTTTCTCGATTACTATCGTTTCGTGCAGCAAAGATGATGATACTCCTGAACCGAGCCTCCGCTACTTCCGGTTACTTCTCACGAAACAAAATTTAATGTTACGTTGAACTATAATTATAAAGTAACGGATACAAAAACTAATCAGGTTTTGGTCGACGTTGATTACGGAGTAGCTGATGTAAACACTTTGGTTTATGCAATTCACCGGGAGAGTGACGGACAATATTTAAAACTTAATAAGATGAATGCTTCTTTCGTGAAAAATATTACCACAGATAACATTGCTGTAGTGACGGACTCCTTACCTGAAGGAAAATATTACATCACGTTTGTGGCGTTTAAAAATTTTGCCGTTGAAGGAGTTGATATCCCCGTATTTTTTGAGTCTTTGACAAAAAATTACAATGAGGCGGTGATGCAAATTCCCAACGATTACGTGCATTATGCAACTGCTGGATTTGAGGTCTCTGCAAATGATGGGGCAAATAAACCCGTGTCGTTGGATTTAAAAAAGATGACCACTGACCTTATTTTTGAATTTACCGATGCAGATAAAGTTCCAGACAGTTCAGGGTATCGTTTAACTGTAGGTGTAGATAGTATTCCATCAGCATTTTTTATTGCAACCGGAAAAACACTTTCGCCTAAGGAAACAGAAGAGAAAAAACTGCACCTCTATTCCGGGGAACAAGACATACCGCTGCATATTTCAGCAGGAGAGAAGTCTGTTATTACCACCTTTCACTCTTTAGCGAATGACAACTTGCAGTCATCAGACCGGGGCAGATACTGGTTCGAATTCAAAGAAAATTTTAATGGAGGAAAACAAATCAGGGCAGTTTCAGAAGAATTGGGCGAGTTTTCTGCCAGTCTTTCTTCTTCGATGTATGCTTATGGGTTGTACGATCAAGAACAGGCGTTAGTCAAATCAATAAAAGAAACAGAATAAAAAATCAAATACCATGAAAACAAAAAATGCATCCAAATTATTATTCCTAACATTGATAAGTTTTCTTATTGGGGCATGCAATGATGATGACCCCGAACCGTTAAGTTTCTACGACACTTACTATGAAGTCCCGGTGCATGGCACCCGTTATATTGGACCCCAAACAGGTTCCGGCGATTATTCTCTTCAGGTAGAAAATCCATACTTACTTTCGGCTTCAGAAGAGGACGGCTGGTCAGCCCCTGAGGGAATGATCCTGCTTCGGGGTTTACTTACGGGAGAATCAACACTCACCGTTACAGATAACAGAACCGGAGAAACAACAAATTTGTCAATTAAAGTAACCAACAACTACGAGGTTCTTAGGATGTCTACACTTTACTGGGATGATGCGACATCTAAGATTATGGAAAATGAACATCCTGTTTTCAGCAAAACGTCTTTTGTATTTCTCATCAATAATCAGGCACGGGACGTGTATTTTGCTGACAATAAAGGGGGAAACTCGATAACAAGCAATGGCATAAGAATACAGGGAAAAGGTAATTATTCTCTTACAATGGAAAACGGCAAGCCATACCTGACATTGACATATAAAGAAGGTGAAAACGGACAATTAACTGATGATGTTTCTACTGTTTCAACGCATCATAAATTTGAAATTACCCAAAGTAGCGAATTCTTGCGGCACCGGTTGGATGAAGCCCTGAACCTCGGTTGGGAAACCATTGCCAAAGCTTATCCCGACAGTCTGCGGGGAGAAGCCATCACAATGAAGGGAGTTAACTCAAACTATACCCTTGACGGTAAATTTGAGCAAATAGAAATTCCCGCAGGCATATTGAATTAAGACCAGGTATTCAATTCATATTTCAAGTAAAATTCTCAGTCAGTAAGAAAAAAACGAAAATATATGAAAACAAAACCACTATTCTTTTTATTGCTTTTGATTGTTTTTGCCGGTTGCCAAAAAGACGACGATGATAGCTATCACCCCTTCGAATTGCAATACGCTGTCCTCAACGATAAGCCGAATCCGGTGACTAACAACCAGGTTACGATTAATTTCCCGGACGAAACCAAAAAGGAATTGGTTATTTTCGGGGGCGACGGAACTTATTCTGTCAACAACTCCGACGAAACCAAACTGGGCATCAGCAGAATGGATGGATATCTGACACTCACGCCTCTTGCTCCCGGAAACGTTGTGGTTACGATATGTGACGGACGGAATAATTCTTATTTGCTGAAGGTGGAAATTAAAAGTCAGTTGAGAGTCAAAATGAATGCAAAAGAAAAAGAGGGAAATATATTCGGTTTAATGGAGTTTAACCTGTTTTCGTATTCGGAAGAAGATTTTACATTACTTGATTTAACAGAAGCATACGATTCCCTGGTTTGGGTTTGTTCAAACACAAATCAACGATTTAAGATTCTTGAGCATTCGGATAACGGCAGTCATTTTACATGGAAATGGTCAAACTGTTTCTTTTTACCAGCTGAATACAAAACTGTTTTGCTTGGGTATAAAAATAATCAGGTAATAACAAGCGATACCGTTTCTGTAGATATTGTAAACAACAAAGACTTTCTGGGGTATAACTGGAGCGATGTTGGAAAAACAAGTACTGGCAATACCGGGTATGTGAATGTTTTTTCGGATGAATATTATTTTGTAACCCGAGAGAATGTTACAAATAATATTCCCTCTGTCTCTTTGTTTTTGTCGAAGAACAATATTGAAAATGAGGCTGCTTTTTTCAGCAAAAGCAAGGAAATCCTTTTTGAGTACGTAAACACTTTGTATTCTGAACCAACATATAGCAGTAGTGAGAATAATTCGCTTTCAGAGATTTACAATAATCTGTTCAAAAATAAAAAGGAAGGTGTTACTCCTGAGTATATATGGGTAACTTCTGCTTCCAAAATTGCATTGCTGAAAGAATACGACAGTATTGAAGGATTTTCGAAATACGAAATATATGCCGAGCCGAAGTAGTCCAGAGAATAATTATTTTTTCTTGTGAAAAAAAATAAACTTTTGTTTGAAATGGGATATTTTGTTTTTATTATTTTTGCATCCAAACCATAATTGACTGAGTTTTGAGAACTATTCTTAAATTGATAATTGCCGCATAATTAACCTCCGAGAACCGCAGGTTAATATTTGTTCTTCAGGAAAACACTTCCATATTCCTGAAAAGGTTTTACACACATTTATGTTTTGTGTTTATGTGCTGTTTTGTTGAAAGACAGTACGCATTTATTTATGTAATTATCAAAAAAATAAAAAATTATGTTCGATATAAGAAAAATTCAGGAACGGGTAATATATCATGCAGTTAAAGCAGAAAGCGATGATAGAACGGCTCAAACAATTGTGATTGAAAATACGGAGAGTAACCCGGTATGGGTGAAAAATACGATGAAAAGGCTGGAAAAACATTTTGATGTTCAAACAGTAAAGAAAATCAGGATGAATTGCCAGTGCGGGTATGCGATGGACGAGAAGCTTAAGCTGGTTAAAGAACTTATGGAATCTGCTTCTAGCCTGGAAGAATTTGCCAATCAGGATAAAGCTAAAGCAGCCGGGTTATCCTATGAAAATGACGAACTCTATTTACAGTTCCCGTTTTGTCCCTGCCCGATGCTCGCCGAAGTCGACAAACTGGAAACCAACACCTGGTGCCAGTGTACAACCGGTTACAGCAAAGTTCTTTTCGAAAAAGCATTTGGCTGCGAAATTGATGTAGAACTGCTTAAAAGCGTGAAAATGGGGGATGATAGTTGTCTGATGAAAATTATTCCTCGTAGTTCAGTCAGATTTTAATGTATAAGTGTAAAACCTTGCTACCATGCAATTCAATTTTGTGTGGTAGCTTGGTAAAAAAAATAGTAAACAAGTGAAATAGTAGCTTATCATGAAAATAGATATTCTACAGGCAAATAGAACAGACTTGGAAGTAATCCTGCAATTGCAAAAAGAATGTTATCAAAGTGAAGCCGAAATCTATGACGATTTTAGTATTCCGCCTTTGCAACAAACAATCCATTCGGTAGAACAGGAATTTCAACGATGCAAGTTTCTAAAAGCGGTATTTGAAGGAGCGATTATTGGTTCTGTTCGGGGTAATTTCGATGGAGAAACATGTTATGTAGGCAAACTCATTGTAAAAAGTAATTTTCAGAATAAAGGGATTGGTAAGCTGCTAATGAATTCGATAGAATCTTTTTTCCCTGATTGCAAAAGGTTTGAACTGTTTACAGGACATAAAAGCGAAAAAAATCTCCATTTGTACAATAAGCTTGGTTACATAGAATTTAAGAGAGAACTCTCCGGAAAAGATTTATCAATGATTTTTCTGGAGAAAGTAAAATGAACCTCATTTTAAAAAATTAAGGAAATGCCAGACAAAACATTATTATATCCGCGCAAAAATGATAAAACCATGGTTTATCTGAAGAGTTGCGTAAAAAGCCCTTTTATTGAAGTGGGCGATTATTCTTTTTATCACGATTTTGATAACCCGCTTGATTTTGAACGGAAATGTGTGTTGTATCATTATCCGTTTTCAAACAACGACAGGCTGATTATTGGGAAATTCTGTTCCATTGCTTGTGGCGCCAAATTTTTGTTTAACGGAGCGAATCATGCGCTCGGCTCTTTATCTACTTATCCGTTCCCGGTATTGGCCGACGAATGGGATTTGCAAACACCGGTTACCCATGCCTGGGACAATAAAGGCGACATTGTTGTTGGCAACGATGTGTGGATTGGTTTCGAGGCGGTTATTATGGCCGGTGTTACCATTGGCGACGGAGCTATTATTGGTTCGCGGGCGGTTGTAACAAAGGATGTTGAACCCTACTCAATTGTAGGAGGCATACCGGCCAGACTGATTCGCAAACGCTTTTCGGAAGAAAAAATACGGGAACTCCTTCATCTTAAGTGGTGGGATTGGGAGGAAGAAAAGATAAAAAGGAAATTACCGGAAATAATGAATTCGGAGGAATTTGAAAAATTGCAAGAAAATGATTGAAACCGAACGCTTACTGATAAAGCACTTAACGGCATCGGAACTAAAGCTGGCTGTTAGCTCACCTGATGCTCTAGCAAAAGGGTTGGGGGTGATTTCTTCTCATTCGTTGATTGATAAAGAAACGAAGGAGGCAATTGTAAACGATCTTTTGCCTAATATAGATAATCCTTCCAAAGACTATCTTTTTTATACCATGTGGACGATAATCTGGAAAGAAGAAAAGGCTATCGTAGGAGCGATTTGTTTTCATGGTGAACCGGACGAAAACGGCAAAGTAGAAGTTGGATACGGAACGGATATTAAATACCGTAATAACGGATTTATGACAGAAGCCATTGCTGGAGTCATTCATTGGATTCAAAAAAATAAAAATGTGAAGTCGATAATGGCAGAAACAGATAAATCAAATTTTGCTTCGGTTAAAGTGCTGGAAAATAATGGTCTTAAGAAGATAAGAAGCGTTGGTGAATCCCTGTTTTTTCAGATAGAACTAAGCTGAAAAACAAATTAATATTTTAAAGAACATGAAACGGAAATAGTTACTGGCAGGCAATTTAATCGAAATCGTATTGGTTATATTTATTATAGTTGCAGGGAAAATAAGATATTACAAGATGTTGGGGGCATAACCTAAATGAGTTTGAAGCAATCAGAAACGATTTGGATAAAAGTAGATAGCCATCGAATGGTGTCTGTGATTTCTACCATAAATGAATAATTTTAAAAAAATCTGGCAATATTTTGCCCTGTTTCCTGTTTGTAATAGTAATCCAAATAAATATTCTTATGAAAAAAAGTTTATTCTTTATTCTGATGACTTTTGTTTTGTCACAGGGATATTCACAAAGGTTTAATTACGGAATTGGTGCAGGTGTAAATTATACCAACCTCATATTAAATAATATTCCCGGGAGTGATTCCGATTACAAAATTGGAATGCAGTTTAATGCAATTTTGAAATCGCAACTTAATGATAAATTGGGGGTTAGGTTTGAACCAGGCTATGCTCAAAGAGGTACAGAATTGAGCTACTCAATTTATCCTGATACCCGTATCAACCTTAGCTATTTTGTTTTACCCGTTGTTTTTGAATTTTCAGTTTTAAATAATTTTTCAGTTTTGTTGGGGCCAGAAGGGGCATACCGGTTGGCAGCCAAAGCAAAAGATAGTAGTAATTCCTCTGATGTAAAATCAATTTATGACAGTAAAATTGATTTAGGAGTTGTTACGGGAGTTTCTTATCGAGTTATCGACAACCTTGCTCTTGAATTAAGGTATAACCGGGGTTTTATATCAACAATAAAAGATTTAGCACTCACCGATGAATATGGGAACAGTGAAGGAAAAGCAAGATTTTACAACCAGGGAATTACTTTTTCTGTCGTTTATATGTTTAGGTAGAAAGCCGTTGGTAATTCGAAAAGAAAAATACAACTATTTCTCCGGCTAAAATTGGTTTTTATTTCACAAGTAGAGAAGATCATTTATCCAATACTGAAAATCATTTGAAAAGACATATAAATTGGAAAAAGGATTAGCTTTATTGCTAATCCTTTTTTGTGAACTCTACGGTACAGAATTAGTACCATTTAATAGCAGAATTAAAGCTTTTGGGAGACCTTTTAATTTAACATTTGTTAATAATATTCTGAAATCCCTTTCAAAGAAGAACTAATTATTTGTAAAAAATAAGGACCACAATCTTCAAATATTTATGCTAACTTCGCCCCCGATTTTGGTGCCGCATTTTTCATTTAGCGAAAAACGGTGAAAAGGGAATCAGGTGAAAATCCTGAACAGACCCGCTGCTGTAAGCTCCGCCAAAGTCTTTGAACAATACTCAGTACCACTGTCCCGCCTGAAGCGGGATGGGAAGGGCGTTTCAAAGATGGAGTAAGTCAGAAGACCTGCCAATTTCATAAATAGTTTATAAAGCTTTCGGGGAATAAAGCTGAAGAACGCAAAAGAAGGGATTCATCCTATCATCTTTTACCATTCTTCAATACTTTTTTCGGCAAGCTGAATATATGTTAATTGTTTTCAATGATTTACAAAAGACATGTATTGGCAGTCGTTGTTATGTTTTTATCGCAGCTGGGGTTTGGCCAAAGTAAGCTCGACAGCCTGCAATACATAAAAGAAGTTACGGTTACTGCCAATCGGACAGAAAAAGAGGTAATTCCGGTACAACAACTATCGGGTACAGAACTGAGAAAGCTAAGTGTTTATTCGGTCGCCGATGCTATCCGGTATTTTTCGGGCATACAAATTAAAGACTACGGTGGAATTGGCGGGCTAAAAACCGTAAATATCCGCAGTATGGGCAGCCAGCATGTGGGGGTATTTTATGATGGAATAGAATTGGGGAACGCCCAAAACGGCGTAGTTAACCTCGGGAAATTTTCGCTCGATAATATGGAGTCGGTTTCCCTTTACAACGGGCAGAAAAGCGCCATTTTTCAACCAGCCAAAGATTTTGGTTCATCCGGTTCTATTTATCTTACCACACGGACCCCGGAGTTCCTTTATAATAAAAAACACAACCTGAAAGCCACCGTTAAAACCGGCTCTTTCGACCTGGTAAATCCATCGGTTTTGTGGGAATACAAGTTCAATAAAAAACTAAGCAGTTCTTTCAATGCTGAGTATATGCACACTTCGGGCAAATATAAATTCAGTTACACGAAAAAAAACGGCTACGATACTACAGCCGTTCGCCAAAATGGCGATGTAAATGCACTGCGCCTGGAATATGGCCTGTTTGGAAAAATTCATCAGGGAGAATGGAAGGCAAAAACGTATTTCTACAATTCGGAACGCGGTTATCCCGGGGCGTTTGTTCGCGAAGAACCGGGCCGGTTCAAAAACCAGGACCGCCAGTGGGACACCAACTTCTTTCTGCAATCTTCATTCAGAAAGAACTATGAAAAATACAGTTTCCTGTTAAGTGGAAAATATGCCTGCGATTATTTGCATTACCTGTCGGACCCGCGGCTGGATGTTTCCACCATGTACATCAACAACCACTACCGGCAACAGGAAGTATATATTTCCGCGGCCAACCGGTATTTTATTCTTCCTTTTTGGGCGGTAAATGTTTCCACTGACTTCCAGTGGAACAAGCTGAACGCCGATTTGTATGGTTTCGTTTTTCCTAACCGGTACACCGGATTGGTGGCTGTGGCAACAAATTTTCATTCCGAACAGTTAAAGTTGCAGGCCAGCTTGCTCGGAACTTTTGTTCACGAAACCACTCAAACAGAAAACAGTGCAGCCCCTGACAAGAAAAAATACACACCCACTATTATTACTTCTTATAAGCCTTGGGAAACTACAGATTTAAATTTCAGGGCCTTTTACAAACGCATTTTCCGGATGCCTACACTGAATGATTTGTACTACACTTTCATTGGGAATAAAAATCTTGACCCTGAATATACCAATCAGTATGACATTGGGGCAACTTACTCCAAAGAGCTTAAACAACAGTCTTTTACCCGGTTCGAAATCCAGGTGGATGCCTATTACAACGAAGTTGAAAACAAAATTGTGGCCATGCCCACATCGAACCAGTTCCGGTGGACGATGGTAAACCTGGGTTTTGTTGAAATCCGCGGGATTGATGTGGCAATACAAAGTTCTTTTCTTTTCGGGAAAAAAATAGAATTGGATACCCGCATTAATTACACGTACCAAAAAGCACAGGATTTTACCAGTAAAAGCAGCAACTATTACGGCGGGCAAATTCCATACATTCCATGGCACAGCGGCTCGCTGGTGTTGAATGGCAGTTACCGCGACTGGGATTTGAATTACAGTTTCATTTATACCGGAGAACGGTACGAATCGCAGGCCAATATTCCCGAAAACTATGCTAAACCCTGGTACACCAGCGATTTATCGGCTTCCCGGAAACTGAACCGGAACGACAAGGAAATCAGGCTGACAGCCGAAATCAACAACATTTTTAACCAGCAATACGAAGTGGTCCAAAATTACCCGATGCCGGGCATCAATTTTAAATTCATTTTAAACGTAACAATATGATTCGATTCAAAAACACCTTCCTCAAAAGGAGGAAACAACTTATGATTTTGCTGTTTTTCGCAGCAGTAACCACGCTTTTCTATTCATGCCGCGACGATGATGACCCGATAATCCCTTCGGAAGAAACCGGAGTGGCTGATGAAACCACAGACCTGACATCGGTGAGCGGCCTTTTTCTTTTAAACGAAGGAAACATGGGAAGCAACAAAGTCACGCTCGATTATTTCGATTATGAAACCGGGGTTTATACCAAAAATATTTTTGCTGAACGAAACCCGGGAGTCGTACAGGAACTGGGCGATGTGGGCAACGACATCAGGATTTACGGAGACAAGATTTACGCGGTTATCAACAACTCCAACTTAGTGGAAGTGATGGATGTGGAAACAGCCAAACATATCGCTTCGGTAACTGTACCCAACTGCCGTTATATTGTCTTCAGCAAAGGTTTTGCCTATGTAAGTTCGTATGCCGGGCCTGTGAAAATCGACCCGAATGCCCGCCTGGGCTACGTGGCCAAAATCGATACCGTAACCATGACAGTTGCCGATACCTGCACGGTAGGTTACCAGCCTGAAGAAATGGTTATAAAAGGCAATAAATTGTATGTCGCCAACTCAGGCGGATACCGCGTTCCGGATTATGACAATACGGTTTCGGTCATCGACCTGGAAACTTTTACCGAAACAAAAAAAATAACGGCGGGTATCAACCTGCACCGTATGGAAGCCGACAATTACGGGAATATCTATGTGAGCTCGCGCGGCGATTATTATTACACGCCTTCCCGGACGTATATTATCGATTCGGAAACCGATATGGTAACCAAAGTAATGGATTTGCCGGTAAGCGAAATGACCCTTTGCGGCGATTCGCTTTACATTTACAGTACAGAATGGAGTTACGTTACCAGCAGCAATACTATTACTTATGCCATTGTAAATACACAAAACCGGTCGGTGGTTACCAAACATTTTATTACTGACGGGACCGAAAGTGAAATCGAAGTTCCCTACGGTATTGCGGTAAACCCTGTTACCAAAGAGATTTTTGTAACTGATGCCAAAGATTATGTAACACCGGGCACCCTTTATTGCTTTTCTCCCGAAGGAAAGAAAAAATGGTCGGCTACCACCGGTGATATTCCGGCTCATATTGTTTTTACTTCTAAAAAACTGAAAGACTTATAAATCAATAGTATCATGAAAAACAAAAAACTTGATTTACGCTTTGGCGTAATTACTTTGCTCATTTTGCTTATTGCGCTGAGCAGGCTGGTTCCGCATCCGGCAAATGTTTCTCCGGTAGGCGGTATGGCCCTTTTCGGGGCGGCTTATTACAGCAGGCGTTACATGGCCTGCCTGATTCCGGTAGTTGCCATGTGGATAAGCGACCTGGCCGTTAACAACATCCTGTATGCCAGATATTTCGACCATTTTGTGTGGTTTTACAGCGGTTCTGTTTTTACTTACGGGGCATTTCTACTAATAGTAATATTCGGAACATTCATTTTGAAAAAGGTACGGGTAACAAATTTGGTTGCCGCTGCGTTGGGAGCTTCCGTTATTTTCTTTTTGGTATCGAACTTCGGCGTTTGGCTGTCTTCGGGAATGTACCCGCATACCTGGGCCGGACTGGTGAGCTGTTACGCTGCCGGTGTGCCTTTCTTTCAAAATACACTGCTGGGCGATTTATTTTATTGTGGCTTGCTTTTCGGGGCCTTTGAGCTTTCTGTAAAGAACATACCACAACTTCAAACAAAGAATCTGAACCTTTAAATTTTTATTTCAATGAAAAAAATACTTCCTCTGAAATTCTTTTTTTATACCGGAATATTTCTCCTGCTTTTTGCATCGTGCAAAGACGACGAAGATACTCCTGCCGGTTACGGCACGCCCGCAATTGAGTTTTCTGATTCCGAATACACGGTAAAAGTAGGGAAACAAGTCACACTGCAAGCCAGCGTAAGCGATGCTGTTAACCCTATTTACTCGTGGAAACTTGACGGGGTAATTGTTGCTGCCGACACCGTTTTTACTTACGATGCCGAAACAACCGGCGAATACTTTTTCACGTTCAGGGTTGATGCCGAAAATGGTACAGCCGAAGAACAGGTGAAAGTAACAGTAGCCGAAAAGGTTTCACCCTCCATTACAATCCCAACCTTGTTTGGGGGATATGTGGGCCAGGATTTGGAAATTGCACCGACTTCGGTACTGAACGCCAACGATGCAACCTATGTATGGAAACTGAACGGCGAAGTTATCAGCACAGACAGCACCTGTGTGATTAACGAAAGTACAGTTGACAGCTACGCCCTCACACTCCAGGTTACCAACGAAGATGGTGTGGATTATGCCAGTATAACGGTTTACATCCTTCCTGCCATTGTTCCTGAAATATTCTTTGACAACGGAAGTTACCGCACCGAAACCAACAAACCGGAAACCAGACGCTTCAGTGTGCCTTTGGGACGCAGCCTTGTTATGGCTCCCGTGCTTTCGGGAATCGCAGAAAACCCAACGTACTTATGGGCTGTGGATGGGGCCGCCCAAAGCCCGACTTCCGAATATTTTACATTTAGCCCGGTAGAAAAAGGGACTTACACCATTTCAGTTACGGTAAACGACGGTTTTGTAACCGAAACCACAACTGCCACAGTTGAATGTACCGATGCCGAAGGAACTTATTTCAGGGCGGCAACGGAAAGCAGTTCGAAAACAATCGACCGGGTATATGAATTTATTCCGGCGCCGGGTCAATTTATTAATTATCAGAAGGGCACTACGATGGAAAGTGTGCTGGCAAATCTGAACAACCCACCTTCTGCTGCAATGATTGGCGCCTACGGCGGATATTTTATTGCAGGGTTCGACCACAGCATAGCGAATGACGATGGAGCAGACCTATATATCGAAGGAAACGCTTTCGCCGGTTGGTCAGAACCCGGAATTGTATGGGTTATGCAGGACGAAAATGGCGACGGGCTGCCCAACGATACATGGTACGAGCTGGCGGGCAGCGAAGCCGGCAGCAGCGCTACAAAAAAACGGTATGCCATTACCTACTACAAACCAAGCGCTGCAAAGCAGGATGTTTTGTGGTCGGACAATATGGGCAATATCAGTTCTGTTGATTATAACGGCTATCATTCTCAGAATTATTATTACCCAATGTTTATGGAAGATTCCTACACGCTTACCGGCACACGTTTGGGTTCTACCATGGACATTGACGAACTTGAAACCAGTGTTGGTTACGATTGGGGATATGTCGATAATTATGGGCAGGGCTACCCGGGAAATGCCATGTTCGAGATTGATAATGCAATACAGGCAGATGGCAGTTCAATAAAATTACAATACATCGATTTTGTAAAGGTACACACAGCCATGATTGGAAAAGGTTCGGCAGTGGGCGAAATTTCAACAGAAGCGGGGACGCCAGCCGATTATCGTTTAAAACTTCAAAATGAATAACAACATGAAATTACTTCAATTAAAATATTTACTGGCTGGATTAATTGCTGCGTTACTGCTGAATGGCTGTAAAGATGACGACGACATTTTTTCCGGCGCCGATAGTTTTATCACCGCCTTCAGCCTCAAAAAAGACGGGACAACCTATCAGGCTTCCTTTTACAGCGACAGCATTTTAATAACTGCTCCCGAAGGCGTTTCGCTGAAGGGGGCAACCGTTTCCTATACGTTAAGCGAAAATGCAGACATTACCCCCGACCCGGAAACCATTACCGACTGGGACAGCCAGGCGCTTTTTGCAGTAACTTCCTACAACGGGCAACGCCAGACATTTAAGTATGTCGTAGAAAGAAACAGTATTAATACGAAAGGAACAGTAATGCTCTCTACGCAGGAGGAAGTGGATGCTTTTGGCGCTGAGGGGAAAACAGCCGTTGAGGGAAGCCTTGTAATCGGCAGAACAGTGGGAACAGATTCCATTACTTCGCTCTCGGCGCTTTATCAAATCAAAAGCATCGGGTACAATCTTATCATTAACCCCACATTTACCGCCAAAGAACTGACGGGGCTTGACGGGTTGGAAACGGTTGGCGGGGAAATAAATATCAATGCCGTAACAAACCTGAAAAGTATTGAGTTCCAGGGTCTGAAAACGGCAGGAAGCATTTACATTAAAAATGATTCAATTAACTCGGCAGAATTCCCAAAGCTTACCCGGGTGGAAAACAACTTATACCTTGATTTTCCGCTTAACAACAGTCCTGATCTTCGCAACCTGAGATATGTCGGCGGCGAACTCTCCATTCAGCATTCATACAACAGTGGCAACATTAAAGGAATCTCCCTTCCGATGTTCGAAGAAGCCGGAAGCATTTACGTTGCGCGTTATCAGAAACTAAGCAAGCTGGAATTTCCGGTATTAAAAACAGTTGGCATTTTAAATTTGTATTACCTTACCTCTGTTAATGTAATTTACCTCCCAAAATTAGAGGAAGTAACCGGTACAATATCGCTACCCCAATCGAGTAAGCTGACAGAAATGAGCCTGCCGCTGCTCAGACAGGCCGGGGGCATAACAGTTCCCATGACGCTGACAACGTTTGAAATTCCGCTGCTGACCGAAGTGACAGGCGATTTTTACATGAGCAGACTTACCTCCCGAAACCTCGGTTTTATGGGTTCGCTTACTTCCGTAGGCGGAAAGCTGACCATTTACAATTTTCCCAATATAGAACGGTTTGAACTCCCTTCTTCATTAAAAAATGTGGGTACGCTCAGTATTTATTATTCCGGGATATTGCCGCCGAAAGTAATCGATGTAAAAGGCCTTGAAATAGATATTCTTGAAATAAGAGGCGCCGCGCTGGTAAATACAAAAATTGTAGGCGATGAGGAGTTCGACGGAGTACTCAGCATCAATTCCGACGGGACAATACCTTCAGGATACACTGCTTCTTTCCCTGAACTGGAAGGGTTCAGCACCATCGATTCCCTGATACTTGGTTATGTTCAAATCAGCAATTTCAATATGAAAGGGATAAAAAAAATTAACAGGGGATTCTATCTGCCCTACAATGGTATAACTGAATTTTATCTGCCCGATTTGGAGGAAGTGGGCGGCGATTTCAAAATAGAACACCTGAATGGTTCGACCCAGGAAACTGTTGAAATCCCGAAATTAAAAACCGTAGCCGGAAGTTTTAGCGTTATGGTAAATTCAGAGAATACTAAAACACTGAGTTTTCCTTTGCTGGAATCAGTTGGAGGAGATTTTACGTTACAAACCGGATACAACTCGGGCAGTGGCTCGTGGGCTACACTCCGAAGCCTGACCTCGGCCCGCTTTCCGTCTTTGACAGCGATTAACGGAAAACTTACCGTAACATCATATACAGGCTCTACCGACCAAAATGCACTGATGACAAATTTAGACGGATTTTCTGCCCTTACCAGCGTAAAAGGCGCAGAAATATTGAACCAGGGAGCGCTTGTTTCCTATGAAGGGTTAAAAAATGCACTGGGTTCATTTTCCGCGAACGAGTGGTCGGCGGCCAACAACGCTTATAATCCTACTTATGAAGAACTAAGCTCGGGACAATGGGTACAACCATAAATCATAAAAAATAAAATATGAATACTTCTAAATTAAAAATATGGACAGCGGCTGCGCTGACATTAGTTTGGCTGGCTGGCTGCAACGACGACAGCCTTTTTGACGGGACTGACCATTACATCTCGTCGTTTGAACTTCAACAAAACGAAATTGTGGTAAAAGGACTCATTGCCAACGACAGCATTATAGTTACAGTGGCCGAAAATATTTCGCTGGAAGGAGCAACGGCAAGCGTAACCATCAGTGAAAATGCAACCATTGAACCCGACCCTTCGGGCATTACCGACTGGGACAGTGAACAGGATTTTACCGTTACCGGCTATGACGGCTCTGCCCGAAAATACCACTACAAAATTATTCGCACCAACGTAACCGGTTCCGGCAACATTATATTGGCAACGCAGGATGACGTGGAAAAATTTGCTGCCTTAGGTATAAACGAACTGAAAGGGAACCTCACCATTGGGCAGTCCACAGGTGCAGATTCCATTTCGTCGCTCGAAGCGCTGTCTTCATTAAAAATAATCACCGGCAAGCTGCTCGTTAACCCCACATTTGCAGGCACCGACCTTTCGGGGCTAAGAAACCTGCAACAGGTGGGAACACTGGAGTTTGGCGCTGTTGCCCAATTACAGGGAGCAAATTTTCCGGCACTGAAATCAATCATGTCGGGACTGACAATAACCGGTTCCAAAATCACGTCCCTTGGATTTCCTCTTTTGGAAAATATCGACGGAGCTGTTTCGTTACAAAGAAATGATTCCATCACACAGGTTGATTTTTCAAGCCTGAAAACAGTTGTTAACGGTCTTGCGATTCAGGGAGACTGGGGAAATACAGCTAAACTCTCCGGTTTGTCGTTTCCGCTTTTGGAGAACGTTGGCGGGGAAATCGTTTTCAGCCAGTTACCCGAATTAACCTCTGTTTCCATGCCTGTGTTAAAATCGGCGGCAACCGTATCGGTATATAATGCCGACAAGCTGAAAACAATTGAAATTCCCCAGCTAAAGACATTATACAAAGACCTGAAAATTTACAGTCTCCAGGCGCTGACAGATTGCAATATTTCTTTGCTTTCAACGGTTGGTGGGGAAATTTCTATTCAAAATCTCCCGTTAATCGATAATGTGGAAATGCTAAAGTCATTGGTTGAAGTTGGCGGGAAATGCTACCTGGGTTTATCAGCAGTAAACGATTTAAGCCCGCTAAACTCTTTTACCCGGGCAAAGGAACTGAGCCTTGCTGTTGGCTTCCGGTCATTGACCGAAGAATTACCGGCATTCAAATATGCAGAAAGAATAACAGTCGAAGGCTCTTCAGTTGCATACGGAACCATACAGAAAATAGATGTTTCAAATATTGAAGGGCTAACATATTTATCGCTTACCAATATAGCAAATCCTGTAACAATAACAGGCCCCGAAATTTTTGACGGCACCCTTTACCTGTATTATTCCAACTTTGAACTCAAAGGATTTGACCAGTTAGCAACATTATATGTTTATGGTTTTACAGCTTCCGGTGAAACCACCGGCAAAGAAACCGGTATTGAGAAAATAAAAGGCGACTTTACGCTTTCCCTTTCAAATTTATCGGGAACATTTGGCATGCCTGACCTGAAAGAGATTGGAGGTAAGTTTACATTAAGCGGGACTGTACCTGTGAGTTTTCCGGAACTTGAAGAAATTGGCTCATTGGAATCGCAACTGAAATTTTCTAATGGTGGGATTCTGAGTTTCCCGAAACTGAAGAAAGTAAACGGGAATTTCACCGTTTACATCCAGGCTTACCAGGGGTATCTTGATGGGCTGCAGGTTCCCTTGTTAGAAACCATAACCGGCAAGCTGACTTTTGGTGGTTATGGTTCATATTACACCCACCAAACGCTGGAGAACCTCGATTGCTTCTCTTCGCTGACAAGCGCCGGGGCGATAACCATCCAGTATCTGGGGGCATTAAAAGATTACTCCGGCCTGAAAAATGTGATTAATTCGGTTCCTTTTGACCAGTGGAAAGCGGTAGGAAATGCCTATAATCCGACCTACCAGGATTTGGTTGCCGGAAAGTGGACAGAATGACCTGCTACCTGCATCCCTTGTAGTTACAGGGGATGCAGGTAGTAAATAATGATAAATCCAAACCTTCGTATCATAACCAATTTCACCTCCTTAGTATTTTAATACTTAACCCTTTTTGCGTTGACCATCCTTCTTTGTCAACTAAACTGATAAAAAAATGATAATCGCTTTCATCAAATTCGCCGTTGCTGTTGCCGTCGGGGATGGTAATTTCCAGCGAGGTTTCGTAGGCATCCAGCCCTTCCGGAATATCATAATCTTCAATGGAAACATAAGGGTTCACCGGATTTTTTACATCATCCAAAATACATGCTGAAACTTCTGTAGTGTGAGAATGATGGTCGAAATTATTGTGAATATCGATGCTGTAAGAACCCAATTCAACATTGTCGGTAAACAGTACCTTAAATGTGAATGTTTCGCCAAAATAGAGCGTGTCGCAGTTTTGCGGAAAAGCACCGGAAACAGTCAAATCAATTTCCGGTTTTTCATCATCCACCTCGTCTTTGCTGCAGGTTATAAAAACAAAAAGAAGAAATATCAATCCTGAAAATATTTTTAAAGTCTTCATGGTAAAATATGTTTTAAGCAGGGTGGAGGTTATTAGCTAAATTCCACCCTGCTTTGATTTAAATTACAGGTTTATTACTATAGGGTAATGGCTTGAATAAGCCCAGTTTCCTTTGGCATCCTTACATTTTACGAGAATGTAGTAGTTCCCCGAACGCCATGCATTGTTCCCGGTAATAGCGGCTGGTGTCATGTTGTTGTCGTTTGCCGCACCCACTGCGATAGAAGCAGAAAATTCATATTCATCCGGGTCTTCAAAATCATGGGTATGAAGCATCACAATAGCTTTATTATCAGTATTGGCGGCACCTGAAACATCAGCATCAGCAAGGTTGTCTGATTCATAAACCAAAGCCACTACCATGCCTGCAAGCGAAATATTGTCGGTAGCAGTGCCTGAGATAGTGATTGTTTCGCCGTTTGCGTAACTTTTTCCATTTTCAGGAGCAGAAGAAACAGTTATCTCAGGCGCTTCTTCATCGGCCAGTTCTTCAATTTCAATTTCATCTTCAACCGTGGTTTGGTTTCCTTCCTGGTCGGTTACCGTAATGTGAACGTGGTAAGTGCCAGCCGTTGTTTCAGCCGGTATATCCACATGTTTGTGGAAGTCAGTAATATTCTTCAACCCAGCATATTCATCGTATGTGGCTTCAATTTCATCGCTGCTGCCTTCTTCCTGATGTATTTCCACTGTAATCATATCAATTCTTCCTTCGGCTTCAATTTCTGCCTCAATATGCAAATCGGCGCCGATGTAGGCAACATGACTGTCGCCTAATCCAAGTTCCAGAATGTTTATTACGGGTTTGGCTACATCATCATCTTTTTCACAAGAAGTAAAAAAAAGTGTACTTGTTGCTATAAAAAGTAAAGCAATTGTTTTGAATGTTGTTCTCATAGTATTAAATTTTAAATAATTGATAATCATTTCTTTTTTTATAATTTGTTATTGTATGGGATGTTAATGTTTAGCACAAAATTGCGCCCTGCTTCGGGCACGTTTATCAGCCTGTAATAGCTGGTGTGGTTAAAGTATTTTTGATTGAATACATTCTGAACCTGAAAAGCAATAGAGATGCTTTCTTTTCCAAGATTCAGGTCTCCTCCCATCGAAAGATTAACTACCTGGTAGCCATCAGTTTTTTCCTCGGGCGGAACAATCCGGTTTTGCCGGGTAACTAATTTATAATCAACAGAGAAATATGGATTTTGAATCCAACCGGTATTTCCGGGGGAATATTTTACATTAAACAACAACGATGCGGGCGGTGAAAAAGGAAGTGTAAATCCTTTCTTTTCCCCTGAAAGTTGTTCGGAATACACATACTCCCCGATAACTCCAATTATTAGCGGATTAAACAGGTTGTAGTGCGAATGAATTTCCCCGCCAAAACGTAACACTTCGCTTTGTTTGTAATAAAATACCTGGTTTCCGTTACCATACAAACGGTCGTGTTCCGGGCTGGGATTCAGGTAAATATAATTCGGAAAATAATTTACAAACGGGCTGATACCGACAGCAAAATCCGCTGAATTATATTCTGCGCCCAAATCCAGTTGATAAGATACTTCAGGAGATAAATCTGGGTCGCCCACTTCGTAACTGAAACGGTGATAATTTACCCCGTTGGCAGCTAGTTCTTTTGCAATGGGCATTCGGAAACTTTTTCCAATGTTGGCTTTCAAACTCACTCTTTCCCAGTTCTGGTTAAAACCTACCGACCATGAAATGTTACTGAAGTTTCTCGATATCTCCGGAGCACGCTGTAAATAACTCCAAACGGAATCTCCGTTAGTTACAACCGGGCTCGGAAACCAGTCGGAATACGCCTCGCTGTTTATCCTTCCGTAATCGAAACGCACACCCGCCTGTAAAATACTGTTTGGAGTCAGATAATATTTCCCCAACACAAAGGCACCCGCAGTAATTTGTGTGAACGATGGAATAATAAAACCACGTCCGCTAACTTCGTTATCCTGAAGTTCTGCATTCAGTCCGCCCGTTACAGATAAATTAACAGCAGGTTTAAAAGAAACCTTCACATTACCGGAATACACATTTTTGTCAAACTGCCGTTCCAAATCCGATGGAAAAGGTAATGAATCGGGAGAAACAGTAGGCATGTAGCCGTGGCTAACATATTGGCTCCACTCTTCTCTGAAATTGTTCTGAAAACCAAGCTCCATTTCCAAATCGAAGTTGTTTCCGTGCCATTCACTTTTATTCGTGATTTTAAAATGGTTCACTTCCTGAAAAGGATACTGGATATCGCGGGCAGAACTGTCGTGCAACTCTGCATCTACGTTGCGTGGTTCCAACCCGTGCGCGTTGGCAAAGAAACCACTTTTAGTATGTAGGTTGCTGAAGAAAAATCGGGTTGAAAACCGTTTCCCGATGGCGCCAAACGAAAAGTGAAAATTCTGTTCGTTTCCGGCTGTGTTCCTGAGGTGATTCTTATACAAGGCGGCTTTATACGAATAAATATCCACACTGTCGGTTGGCACGCGGTAATCGGCAAAATCGAGTAAAGTAACGCGCCCGGTAAAATAGAGCGCTTTCCGCCGGGCAAAGATATCGACAGAAGTTCCCAATAAATTGTTATTGCTTTTCCCGGTTAAATCAACCGAACCTCCAAATGAATTTTCTGCCGGAACATCCAACTGTTTAATATCGATAACGCCGCCAATGGCATCGGAACCATACATTAATGATGCAGGACCTTTTATCACTTCCACACGGTCAACTGCATATTGGTCAATTTCAAGACCATGGTCTTCTCCCCACTGCTGACCTTCGTGTTTTATCCCGTTTTCAGCAACTACAATCCGGTTAAATCCCAAACCTCGACAGGCTGTGTGAAAATATGATTTTTGATTTATTATTTGAACCCATTGTTTCCATATGCTAATTCTCTTAATAGTCTCTTTTCCCTTTTCATGGTTCGTCTCCTGTTCTGATATTATTATTCGATCTAAAAATGGTTTTTATGGCCTTTTTTTAGGCCATTGCCCAATTGTATCTCATTATTTTGCCCATTAATTCCATAGTTGTCCCACAGTTCAACAGCCTTTTTAGATTGTAGGATATTGTATACAGTTCGAATTCGATTTGGGCTTTTCCCTTTCCCGTTAACAAAAAATTGAACTTGCCCATCAGCCATTTTATCGTTCCAAGAGGGTGTTCGACAATACCTTTCCTTTCGGCTATTTTCTCTTTGGCATAGTTAGTCTTCAGTTTTTCTTTATACTGGTCAATTTTTTCTTGTTCAACATTCCGTTTATAAATCCTCCCTGTTTTCGACTTTGTGCAATTACTGCGGATTGGGCAACCATCACATTCGCGGCATTTATAAACATTATAAATTGCTCCGTGGCGCTTATAATCCTTTGATATAAGGTAGAGGTTTTTCCCTTGGGGGCAAATGCAGGTGTCGGTTTCCTTGTCATATTTGAATGCAAGGTCTTGCTTTATTTCTTTTTCCCGGGATGTTGTTGCAAGTGGTATAAAACACTGAATGCCGTTGCTCTCAATTCCCAAAATCTGTGTGGTATTTCCGTAGCCCTTATCTGCAAGTATTTCTTCCGGGATGATATCCGTTTCCAAAATTGCGTTTTCTACGCAACTGGCTAATTGTTGCTGGTCTACCGCGTCTGTTGTAACTTCGCTGTACATGATGAAGTGGCCTTTGGCTTCAACACCGGTTTGTGCGTTGTAACCTGCAAATTTACCATCACGCCCCTTAACCAAAACTGCATCTGTGTCGTTGGGGGAAATTTGCCTTTTCCCACTGGCCTTCAGTACTTCTCCTATCTCTTCTAATTTTGCCTTTTGCGTTTCAAGCTTTGCTATTTTTTCTTTCAGTTGTTTTATTTCTTCCCTGGCTGTTTCCAGTGAATCTTCTGTTGAATCGTTAACTTCTAATTGTGCTAAATAATCGGCGATGGATTTGTCCAGGTTCTCCAGTTTATGACGGATGCTTTCGCTGTTTAACATGTCGCGGCTTGCGTAGGCTTTTATTTTTGACCCGTCGAATACGAGCTTATTCCCCGAAGCATATTCTTCATCCAACAAAAACCTGCGGAAGGTTTTCAGTACATCTTTTACCAATTGTGCATTGTCCCTGCGAAACTCACAAATAGTCCAATGGTCGGGCTGTAAGCCTTCCATAAGCCAAAGCAACTCAATGTTTCGAAAGGTTTCCCGTTCCAGTTTCCGGCTACTGGATATCCCGTTAAAATAACCATATACCAACAATCTTAACATTGACAGCGGCGGATAGCTTTTCCTGCCTTTTTCTTTCTTCCCTTTCCATTCTTCGCGCCACGGGTTGTCTTCTATAAATTTCCTGCACAGCAAATCAAGTAACCTGACAGGATTATCGGGTAAAACCATGGTCTCGTATGAAACCATCATCATTTGTCCCCGGTAGTGTCCTTCTTTAAAATGCATATTGCCCTGCTTTTTATTGATTTCAAGTTAACCAACTTATCCGAAAAAACTCGAAGATTTGTCTGCCGATATTATTCAATTATTAACAACTTCTATTTAATATCTGTACTTTCGTTTTCACACAGCCTGTCGAATTACGGGTTTCGATTGACCGGAGCCAATACCAATCGTACTTACACCGGGAATCCTTTCCAGCGATTTCATTAAACTGCCCGAGAGGTTCATCTTTACAAAGCGGTCGTTCACAACTTCCACATTCCGCGAATCCTCCCTGTTTTTTGTTTGCGCATAGTTATCTGCCACAACAACTTCATGTAATGTCATTATTGAAGGCTGCATTTTTACGTAAATGTTCTGCGAAGTACTTATGTCAATGGTATCTGAAAAAGGTTTATACCCTACAAACGACACATAAACAACATAAGCACGGGCTTTTAATTCTGTAAAATGAAAGTTGCCATTTGCATCAGTAACCGTTCCTGTTTTTCCCGGAGAAAGCACCACAGAAGCACCGGGCAAAATTAGTCCGTCGGTATCGGAAACCTTTCCCGATAATCCATATAAATTCTGTCCACTTACTGCTGTAATTAATGTAAATACGGCAATAAGAACCATACAAAGTTTTCTCATAAAACCTGTTATTCAAATTATTAATAAAAAAGGCGGGGAGAAATATCAGGCAGAAAATGGCGGGGAACGGGGAGAAGTATGAAGAGTAACTTCATAAGAAAATATGTCCTGAATTTTTGCAGGAACTAATTCGTTCAGGCATGTTTCAACAAAAGGAATATCAAATTCGACCGGTAAATTCGTTACCGTAAATTCATATTCACAGATAATGCAATGATTATTTTTTTGAACAGCCGCCCCATCCTCATGACACTTCTTGCCTGAACAACAATCATGGCGATGTGAATGATGTTCGAGAATATGGACCGGCTGGTAAATAATTGGCAAAAGAAATACCAGCAAAAATGAAAAGGCAATATGTTTTTTTCCCTTATACAATTTCTATTTAGAGTTTTTGCAGGAACTGCATAGTCCTTTAATTATTACTTCTGTTTCGCTGGCTTCAAAGCCTTGCGGAACCAGAGGTTCTTCAACGGGTATATCATCCAGACATATTACTGTATCACATTTCTTACAATAAAAGTGTGCATGCTTGTTTTTATGAGTAATTGAATTCTCAAGTGCATATTTTACCATTTGGTTATCCACTACAATTTTGTGCACAATCCCTTTTTCGAGAAGCGTTTTGAACGAACGATAAAATGTTGTCCGGTCAAAATTAGCACTCAATTCATCCCGTATTTCGTTTTCGGAAAGTGCCTGGTTGGAATCCTGCATTACTGAGAGTATCCCTTCACGGCAGGCTGTTCGTTTCAAATTATGCGTTTGTAAAACTTCTAGTGGCTTCATTGTAATGCAATAATGTTTCAAATGTATAAAATAAAATTATTAATGCAACATTGTTGCAAAAAAGATAAGGCAAAAAACACCTGTACTTTTTCCAGGAATATAGTTCTTATCAGTTGTTCCCATGTATTATCTTGTCAGGTATTTTCCTTTCCATCGTTCAAAAACCGAACTATGTACAATGCGGTAATGCGGGTTATAAGTTTCTTCATAATGTTTACTGTGATGCATAACTACATCTCCTTTTGAAAATACCAGGTTTATTTGTTTTTCATCGGCTTTCATTCCGGGAAGGCTGGGTTTTACTTTTTTGATAACAACAAGAACCTCGTTCCACTCTTTTTCCCAGCTTTCCAAATCCGGGTTCCGGGCCAATGTCGCGCTTTCAACCATGGCCAGTAATAATGTATCACGCGGAATGATTCCGTCTTTTACTATCTGAAGATTAATCCGGTAGTAATCATGGTTAATTCCCAATGCCTGATATGACAGTGTATCAATCCAATCGGTTTGTTGTAACTCCCAGTCGAGGTATTTACCGGCCTGGGTTGTGTCCTCAATTATGTGCCCAGGGCCGTATGCATCCTGAAAATAATTTTTGTACAAATCGGCCAGGTGTGCTTCCGGGTAGTATTTTAACTCGCTGTCGATAAACTGTACTATTTGTTTTTCCTTATCGGAAGCCATAAGTGTTCCCGACTGCAAAAAAAGGCACAAAAAGATTCGCATTGTCATATTGAACTATTTTAAGATAAAGGATAAAATGGGCAATCATTTTTTAAACACTCCTGATTATCGGAATGAAATGTACATTCAATTTTCTCAGGAACAGAAAGTGAGACGTCAAAGGACTCATTTAAAAAGGAGCACGCTTCCTGAATAGCAACAAATGAAACCCGTTTGCAACATCTTGGGCCACCGTAAGCAGCCATTTTCAGCAATGAACGGCCAGTCATCGAATTGGCCAATTTCCACTCTTCTGTTTTATATGGTGTTGCTCCGGTAATGATACTGATAAACATTCCTGTTCCAACTGCGGCCCCACAACTGCCGTGGGTTCCACAAAAAGCCCCCGGTACTTTCTCCGACCGCTGGGCGGCGGCTATTAACCACTTCTCCAGCTTGTCTTTTCCGTTGCCAACACAATTACTATATGCTGAAAGTAATACAGCAGGAATAAGAAAATGGTGTTCAGGACAGTGCATCTTAAACCCCGGAAACTTCATTAAGTGTGTTGCCACTTCAATTGGAGCGGTACTGTCTGACATGAGACAAGCATCGTAAATGACATCTTTGACAGATTTTTCCCTGCAATTGTTACAAACAGTCACTCCATCAATAATATCGGCGTTCACTATTTTTTCCATGCAATAGGAGCAACGTGAAGCATTATCTATTTTACCAGTCGATAGTTGATTCATTTTGTTGATTCCTGAAATGGTAAAGGAACTTAAAACTAATCATTAAAATGTTTTGAACAAATAGCTTACATCTTTCATCCCACCATCCTGTTGGATTTGAAACAAATGTTGATTGCTGCTTTCACTTTTCAGCGCTCCTCGTTCTTCAATATATCCTCCCAGCTTTATATACTGAAAATTTCTGTTGTCAAAACCATCGGGCAATTTCGCACAACCGGAGTACCAAGCCATTTTTATTTCCGGATAATGAAGTCGCATAAAATTTGCTAATTCAGCCACCCTATCATGATTGCCATCGCCACCCATAAAACAAAAACAAGTGATTGCCGAAGCATATTTATCCATCAATGTAATAATTCGTTTTTCGTCCAGCACTTCGCCAATATCATTTTGCAAATGTGGGCTGTGGCAGCCTTTGCAACGGTTCGGACAATTGGTTATGTTAACTGCCAGCGTAACTTCGTTGGGTATTTCCTGAAAAACGATATCGTAGTTATAGTATTTAAGCATATTCTTCTACCTCTTTACCCTCTTTTTGTTCGATTTTATTTTCTGCGTAATATCTTTTGGCTGCTTCTTTTTGGCGCGCATCAGAAAAACTGCTTACCCGTTTCATATAACCGATAATACGTGTCAGGTAGTCGATATTTTTACTCTTACATTTCGGACATTCTTTTAGATAGCGCTTATCAATGTGTCCGCAATCGTTGCAAATGGTATTTGGAATATTGAATGTGAAATAATTACAACCCTCACTGGCGGCAACCCACAGTAACTGACGATACTGAACAGCGCTCAAATGTTCTTCCAGGTTCATGTGCAAAGCGGAACCTCCGGTTAAATGTTCGATGTATTTTTTTCCGTGAATCCGGAATTTATCAATCACATTTAGCGACTCATCTTCAACTGCATAGAAATAACTGTTGTAGCAATCGCGCGGAACGAAATATCCGTCTTCTTTGTCCCACTTGGCATGTTTTACACCCACATTTTCAGCCGGAATCATTTCACAATTGAACAGCGTGTCTTTCGAACGGTACTTTTTGTTATATGTTTCAATAAGCCCAAGTATTTCTTGCGTAAATGCAGCGTATTCAGGATTATCATTAATTTCAATGCCTAAAAATTCAGCAGCCTCAACCAGTCCGTTTACGCCGATGGTGAGATACTGGCGCCCCAGGTTAATATATCCTGCATCAAACAGTGGAAGCATTCCTTTTTGTTGTAATTCTTTCAAATTCTCGTTGTAGCCAAGTTGTACTTTGTGTACTAATTCAACAACATCTTCGAGAAAAGTCATGTACGCTGTTTTTTCGCGGTGAGCTTGTTGAACGCAGCGATTCAGATTAATGGTTAAAACACTTTTTGAGCCGGTAGAAACACCACCTGCACCTAACGTATAGCTAAAACCGTTATCCTGGATTTCGTTACGTAAACGGCAGCACGAACTTAAACTGTCGGCATTATCACTTAAATAAGTAAAAAACGAATGTCCTTCGGCATACATTTGAGCTGCGAAATCGCCATATTCTTTATCTTTTGCATCTCCCTTTTCGGTAAGTAAAGCCATGGTTTCAACCGGGAAAGTGAGAACGGTTTTTGTACGTTCTTTATTAAACCAAACCATAAACCGTTTCTGCAACCAGCTTAACGACTCCCATTTAGGCTTGCTTCCATCAGGAAAAACAAATTCGCCAAACAGGCTTTCAAAATAATATTTGTCGTAATACGAAATATTCCAAAATACTGCCTGAAAATTACGCGCCCCGGTTGGCTGGTTCAACGAATAAACAATCTGCTCGAAACAATCGGTGATTATTTTATCAATCGAACGCTTCCGTTTCGATAAATCAACAATTTCATTGCTGCGCTCATGATAGTCGTCTCCGTATTCTTTACCGATAAAATAATTCAGATACATTAAAAATTCGGGTGTGGCGCAGGCGCCGCTTAACATGCTGGAAACAATAAATACCATGTTGATAAAGCCACCGCAAAACGACTTCAAATTTGTTGGGGCAGAAGAGTTCCCGCCAATTTCCGAAGTTCCACCCAGCAGCCACGGGTACATGGTTATACTGGCACAATACGGGGCGAGGCTTGTTTCATCGTTCTTATAAATGAAATGCTGGTTCAAATAGCTGATGTATTTGTCGGAAAGCTCTTTCCCGAACATATCCGAAAGCCTGTCGGTTAACAAACGGCGGTTTAACCGGATAAAATTTTCTTTGGGAAGCTCGCCGATAAGTGTTGCGATATTTTTTTTGTCAACATTTGCATTCGCATCAAATTTACTTCCGCTTGCAGCATTTCCGGCAGCGCAATAATCTATAAGGAATTTTACGCGGTCTCTGGTTTCGCGGTCTTCCGAATGTTTCTGGCGGTATAGCATATATGATTTGGCTACTGAAAAATAATTTTCCGCCATTAACGAACGCTCCACCTGATTCTGAATGTCTTCCACGTTCATTTCGTTACGAATATTTAACCGGTGTAAAATATCCGTAAGGTCTTCTTCACTTGCAAAACTTCCAACAGACAAAAATGCTTTTCGTATTGCCTTTTTAATTTTATCGATAGAAAAAGAAGCCCTTTTCCCGTCTCTTTTAACAATAATTATTTCTGCGCCGCTCATAACTTTTTACTTTTATTTTCTCGATTTTTGGTTTTACATTTTATTCACAACTTGGGCATAGCTTTGCCTGCAACGAAACAAGGTTGCCGCCATCTCAATTTATTTTTGAGTTGTCAGTTTTCGGGAAACAAAAGGGTACGAAGACAGAATGAGCCGATAATTCAACAAACAAAAGAAAGACGGATTCAATCCCGAACCAGACTCCAACTCCCGAAAGCCTAATTAAAAATTGATTATGGCAGGTCTTCTGGCTCGTCCGATTTTCGATGCCTTCCCATCCCGAGGACTCGGGACAGTGGCGAAAGATTTTCAAAAACACATTAATGGACTTACAGCTGCGGGTACAGCTCCCGATTTTCACGGGATTCCCTCTTTTGTATCGTCAAAAGAATATTCTGACAATAAACCGTAATCATTTTACAATTTTAAGCTTTTTGAATCGATTTTATTGATTTGAGTTATAAACAAACAGGAACAAAAACATGTAAAACCTCATAAATTGAAAGGCTTTTTTGATGTTAGTAAGTTCAATTTTCATGTTATTTCTATCTATTTTGGGAGATAAAAGATGGTAAAACAAAGACGTGTAATTCAGATTAAAAAAGACGAGTAGTTACTCTCAGTTTAAGAGTCTCTTTCCCATTTTGTAAATTGAGCAATATAAAACTTATAGCCCTTTTTGTCTGCTAGCCCGCAAAGCAAGTTCAATTGCCACGGCGGTCCCGCCCTTGCTGTTTCCCATGTAAATTATAAATGGAAACTTTCATTTGCTTTCGTTCTTGCAAGACTTACAGGCGTTGGCAATTTTGAGTGTAAATACCGACGGATATTTTTCCATAAAAGGTTTTATGGTTTGTCCCAGTAAGTCCATTATCGCATCGTACTCTCCGGAGATAACTGTACTCATTACTCCTGTCTCGGCGGTAGTTTTCTGGTTTTTAGAAATTTTATTAAGAAACTCAAACACAGGAGAATTGTAATCTTCTTGAAGGGCGTAATAACTTATCTCGACAGTAATTTCCATTTTTTTATTTCTTTTGAACTATTGCACCAATAAAAGCCGGTTGTACTGTATTTTGTTTATCTGTACCATCAAGCAACTCAAGTGTGGAAGAATAATAAACCCCGAAATCTATTTTTGGTTCCCCAAATCTCAACAACAATTGTCTGATTTTTTCAGGAGAGAAAAATTGGGCATCCCGGAAAACTTCATCGTTGTTTTTGTTTTTTCCCAGTTCTGATTCTGCATTTAAACAACCCAGAATCAAATATCCTCCGGGGGCAAGTACGCGGTCAACTTCCTTCAAAACGGATTCTGTGTCGTCCACAAATTCAAGCATGGTAATAGAAGCAATCAAAGAAAAACTTTGATCGGGAAATGGGAGTCCAGCAGCATCAGCTTTCTGAAAAGTCGTGTTTTTGATGTTTTTATCCAAGGCAATTTTAAGCATTTCCCTGGAAATGTCGGTAGCTGTTATCTGGAAGCCCCGCTGACTGAAGAATTTGGTCCAGTGTCCTGTTCCACATCCCAGTTCAAGAAGCGACCCAGCGGAAATATCTTTTATAAGCCAGGAAATGATTTGCCTTTCTATGTTGTCAACTGTAATTCCTTTGGGAGTTCCATAATATTTGTCGTATTCCCCAGCAATTTTATTGTTTAAATAAACATTCATTTTAAGATTTTTCGTGAACTAAATTACAAAAGTAAAAAGGATGACGAGAGAAAAGGATAATTTGAAGAAAACAATTTTATCACAAACGTTTCAAAATAAAAACAATATTTTTGGAAAATATTCTATAATTAATCGTCATGTACCAGACAAAAAAAACTTTCATTAAACCCGATATGAAGATGTCGGATTTGATATTTGAGAACCCGTCGTTACTGTTAATGCTGGAACATTTCGACATAAATATTGTCGTACGGGAAAAAAGTGTGGAACAAATATGCGACGAAAAACAAATCAGCCCGCAGGTTTTTCTTTGCATCTCAAATCTGTACAATGGTTTTCACCCTGTAGGAGGCGAAACCCTGGACAAACCTGATACAAAACCGGTCATCCTTTTTTTGAAAAACAGTCACCGTTATTATTTGGGAGAAAAGATTCCTGAAATTCGCAATTATATACTTGGATTGTATGCTCTGAATAATATCCCGGAAATCAGGCTTGTTGAGAAGTTTTTTGATGAATATTCAAAGGAAGTAAAAGAACACCTCGACTATGAAGATGCAATTGCTTTCCCCTATTTCAACAATCTGGCGCAGGATAATAAGCATTCCGGTTCAGAAGAAACCAAATTCTCGGCAGGGGAATACCGTGACCATCATACCGATATAGAGACAAAACTCGGCGAATTAAAAAATCTTTTATTAAAACACATCCCTTTAAAACAAGACGGCTCATTAAGGCGGAAACTGTTAACAGCCCTTTTTGAACTGGAATATGATTTAAAAATACACGCGGTAATAGAAGAATCGATACTGATACCGTTAATCAAAAAAATTGAAAGGAAGAACGAGATTGGATAAATGCAGGCTAAATATTGCCATTATTGAACCTTCGTCAATTATATATGAGGGTTTGTCCAACATCCTGTTACAGAATGGGGGCGCGCATTACAGCATTTACCATTTCGAAAGTTTGGAAGAGGTTTTCCGCGAAATACCAGTGCTCATAATCGATCTGGTAATTGCAAATCCTTCCACGGTGAAAAGCAACATTAAAACTTTTCATTTTTATAAAAGAAACGACACCCCAGTTCCGTGGGTGGCTCTTATTTATTCTTTTTTTGAAAGGGAAATTGTTGATTTATTTGATGCTGTTATCCAAATAACTGACTCTTCCGAATCCATTACCCGAGTAATACATAATTTGATTTCTTTAAAATGCCTGTGTAAATCAGAACCGAAAGAGCAGCTTACTACGAGGGAAACAGACGTGCTTAAACATCTTGTGCAAGGTTTATCGAACAAAGAAATTGCCGACCAGTTAAGTATAAGCATCCATACGGTTGTCAGTCATCGTAAAAACATTATCCAGAAAACAGGGATAAAAAGCCAGTCGGGGCTAACCATTTATGCCATATCCAATAATATCATAAATATAGAAGATTACCAGGAATAATCTTCATCATTTATCCCATCTTCAGGGGATACATACCCCCTTTAAAAAACCATATTTAGGGGATTGTACCTTTTTTGTGTTTCCTTTCTTTTGTGTCTTCATCAATTGTAAGAAACAAGAAAACCAAAATGAAAAGAACTTTTATGCAAGGGCATCTCTAAAAATCAAAGAGAATGGAAGAATAAAATAAAACAGGCACAGCTGGCAGATAAAGGGAAAAAAAGTAATTTTACCCCCAACGGAAAAATGAAGATATTAAAAAAGAACATATTACTCATTGGTAAGTCACTGTTGTTGCTGCTGTTTATTAGCTATTTCATCAGCATCTCTATGTTTTATCATACCCATGTTGTACATGGGGACATGATAACTCACTCTCATCCTTTCAAACATTCCGAAAAAAGAGGGCCGGTTAATAATCATACACACTCAGCCGCCGAATATATTTTAATACAGCATTTTTGCGAAACTTCGATAACCGACTCCATTTTTAATATTCCAGTAATTCCAGACCAGTTAAATGAATTCTGCATTTTAATCTTAACCCCTTACACCCATCTATTCTCTGCAAATATCATATCAAAGGAGTCGCCCCGTGCTCCACCTGTTTGCTGAATCTGCCATATTGAAAAATTTTAGGTGAATAATTTTTATGCCTCCCAGAGGTGTAATTTCATCTGATAATTATTTGTGAGTAAGAATTTTATTACAGGTATAATTTTTAAAAAATCATTTATGCACAAGTTTATTTGGGCTTTTGTGTTTGTGCTGTTAATGGCTGCTTGCAGTAATAACAAAACTACAAACGAAGCTTCGGAATTGAGCGTGTCAGGCGACACAATAACAGTTAATGAGAAATCGCCCATATTGGGTCATTTAATCATACAGAAATCTTCTTTTCAGGATTTTTCGGCTGAGTTCAGCGCAGTAGGGACAGTTCGCCCCGTTTCAGGAAAAATAGCAGAAATTGCCCCTCCTTTTGAAGGGCGTATCGTCAAATCATTTGTCAGGTTGGGGCAAAAAGTGGGGGCAGGGTCTCCTGTTTTTGAGTTTAGTTCTTCGGAATTGTACGAGGCAACAAAAGCCTACTTTGTGGCTCAGTCGGCAAACGAGCTTGCCCAACGTACATACAACCGCCAGAAAGAGCTGGCTTCCAACAGAGTTGCAGCTCAAAAGGATTTAGAACAGGCTCAAAACGAGGCGATAATTACCAGTCAGGAGTTTGAGCAGGCAAAAGCAACCCTGAAAATATTTAATATCGATTTGGGTTCGCTTCAAATGGGGCAGCCTTCAAAAGTGGTTTCTCCCATTTCGGGAGAAGTGGTGAAAAGCAATATTACCATCGGGAGCTATGTAAAGGAAGATGCTGAGCCGCTGGTTGTGGTTGCCGATTTATCCCGCGTCTGGGTTGCGGCTCAGGTTAAGGAAAAATATTCAGGGGCAATCAACCCTGGCGACAGCGTACAGATAATATCAAATGCAAACCCCGGCAAAATTATCGGTGGCACAGTATATTATATCAGCGAAATGCTGGATGAGGAAACTCGTTCGGTAGAAGTAATTATTGATTGTAACAATACAGACAGAATGCTGAAACTAGGGATGTTTTGCGATGTCCGTTTTTCAGGTTCGCCTGCAAAAGCAATTATCCTGCCCTCAACAGCCATTATGAAGGAACAGGACAATGATTTTGTACTAATTGAAGAATCAAAAGGAAAATACATTCGCCGGATTGTGGAATCTGAAGCAATCAAATTGGAAAATGTTCTTATAAAAAAGGGCATCGAAGAGGGAGAAAACGTGGTGGTCAAGGGTGGAATTTATCTAAACATGTAATTTATGGAAAATCTGATAAAAACCCTGATAAACCGTCGTTGGCTGATGCTGACGATTTTTATTGTGCTTTCGGGAATCGGGATTTATGCATGGCAACAGCTTGCCATCGATGCCTATCCTGATATTGCAGATGTGCATGTGGGTGTTGCCACGCAGGTTCCGGGCCTGGCAGTTTCTGAAATTGAACAACAGATAACCATTCCCCTGGAACGGGAACTCAACGGCATTCCGCGGCTGAAAATCATGCGGAGCAAAAATTTCTTCGGAATTTCTAAAATTACACTGGTTTTTGAAGACGGTACCGACGATTTCTGGGCCAGGCAACAGGTGCTTGAACGCATTAACGACATCGATTTACCTTTTGATGCCAAACCCGGGCTCGACCCGCTGACTTCACCAACAGGCGAAATCTACCGCTACGTCGTTACGGGAAGCAAAAATTTGAGGGAACTTACTGAAATCAATCGCTGGATTATTATTCCACGCCTCCGGCAAATCAATGGCATTGCCGATGTCTCGAATATCGGAGGCCTTATAACTCAGTTTCAAATAGAGATAGACCCCGACAAACTGGCCAAATATAAACTCTCGCTCAAAGAAGTTACCGAATCCATTGTGCTTAACAACTCCAATGTGGGAGGCAGCACCGTCATACGCGGAGATTTAAGCTATGTAATACGTGGCGTTGGCCTTGTGCGCGATTTGGAAGACATGGGAAATATCGTGGTGAAGAGCGTTGGCGGAGGGCATGTGTATATTAGGGACCTTGGCGAACTAAAATACGGAAGCCCCGAACGAAAAGGTATTATGGGGTTTTTAGATGACAAAACCAACTATGAGGATGGGGTACAGGGCATGGTGCAGTTGTTGCGTTATGAAAACCCCTCACGTGTACTCAAAGAAATCAATAAAGTAGTTGTTGAATTAAATAACAACATCTTACCAACAGGCATAAAAATTCATACTTTTTATGACAGGACCGAATTGGTCGATGCAACCCTGCACACCATCTCGCATACACTTTTGTTCGGCATTTTGCTGGTGATAGGGATTTTGATAATCTTCCTGGGTAGTCCCAAAGGGGCCCTGCTGGCTACCATTACAATTCCCGTTTCGCTGCTGATATCTTTTATCCTGATGTGGCTGACCGATATTCCGGCAAATCTTCTCTCTTTAGGAGCTGTCGATTTTGGGATTATTGTGGATGGAACCATCGTAATGATGGAGACAATTCTTCGTAAACGAGAGGAAAACCCCAATGAGCCTCTGGATAAATCAAGTATTGTTAAAAGGGCTACAGAAGTTGCCAAACCCATCTTCTTTGCAACATTGATTATTATCATCGCCTATCTGCCGCTGTTTGCATTCGACAGGGTTGAGCGCAGGCTGTTTACCCCGATGGCGTTTACGTTAAGTTTTGCGTTGTTGGGGGCAATGCTGTCAGCCTTGATTTTGATTCCCGGCCTTGCTTTTTCGGTTTACAGAAGACCTCAAAAGGTTTACCAAAACCGCTGGCTTGGGCGACTGACAGAAATGTATAAAAGTCAGACTGAAAAAATTATTGCTGCGCCCAAAAAACTAATCACCCCTGTTGCCGTGATTTTGGCTGCGGTTGCCGGGCTTTCGGTATTTGTAGGGAAAGACTATCTGCCTAATCTTGACGAGGGGAGTATCTGGCTTCAGGTACAGCTTCCCCCGGGTATGTCGCTCGAAAAGTCCTCCGAAATGGCTACTGTGCTCCGCGATAAATTGAAAAGCTTTGATGAGGTAAGTTATGTGATGAGTCAGGCGGGGCGCGACGACGAAGGGGTATGTCCGTTCTCTTTTTCGCATATTGAGGTTATGGTTGGGCTTAAACCCTACAACACCTGGCAAAAAGGCCGGAAAAAGGAAGACCTGATTGCTGACATGGCAGCAATGGTCGATACAATGCCGGGATACAGTGTCGGTTTTACACAACCCATTATTGATATGGTGATGGACCAGGTTGCCGGGACACACAGCGACCTGGCTATACGAATTGTTGGTGAAGACCTGGTTCAAAGCCGGCAGATGGCTGAGCAGGTTAAAAAGATTGTCGAAGGGGTGCCGGGAGCTGTTGACCTAAGCATTGTGGAAGAACCTTTTCTTCCTCAACTTCAAATTATTGCCGACCGCGATAAAATTGCTCAATACGGGCTGAATGTCAACGATGTGGCAGAATTGATAGAGATAGCAATCGGCGGGAAAACGGTTTCCCAGATATTTATTGACAGCAAGGTTTATGATGTGATTTGCCGCTACAATGAGGCTTCGCGCAATACCCCTGAAAAAATAGGAGCTTTGATGCTTACTTCGGCTTCGGGTACGATGGTTCCCCTCTCGGCTGTGGCGGAGATAAAGACCACAACAGGCCCGAGTATGATTTCACGGGAGATGAACCAGCGTTTTGTCACTGTAAGCATGAACCTGAGGGGACAGGACCTGACCACATTCGTCAACGAAGCTAAGTCGAGAATAGAAAAGCAGATAGATTACGACCACACCAAATTACAGATTCAGTGGAACGGGCAACTTGAAAACCAGCACCGGGCCTTCAACCGGCTTGCGGTGGTTATTCCAATAACATTAGCCGTAATGTTCCTTCTGCTGTTCTTTAGTTTTGGAAAATTCCGCCAGGCGGGACTTGTTATGGGGATGCTGCCGCTTGCAGTTTTTGGTGGTATGCTCGCGCTGGTAGTACGCGGAATGACCCTGAATGTATCATCGGCAGTTGGGTTTATCGCCCTGTTCGGTCTTACGATTCAAAACGGGGTAATTATGCTGTCACATATTAATGTGTTGCGAAAACGGGGCAAAGTGCTAAAACAGGCCGTTATCGAGGGGGCCTCGCACCGGTTAAGGCCTATGATGATGACCGCCACTGTAGCAATTATCGGGCTATTGCCTGCTTCTCTTGCAACAGGAATAGGCTCAGATGTGCAACGCCCGCTGGCAACCGTAATTGTTTACGGGCTATTTTTTGCCACCATTTTTACACTGTTTATCCTTCCTGCTCTCTATTATCTGATGGAGCGATATTACGAAAGAAAAGAAGCATTATCTCCAAAAGAAGATTAATATAAAACTACATGAAGAAGCATATTTCTGCAAAATACATGTACCTTAAAACCTGATGATACAATGCGAAAAATCAATTTTTTAATATATACCTGTTTATTCCTTGTTTTCTCTATTAATATCCTGGCGCAGGAGAAAGAAAATCAAAAGCAGATTCCGATTTCTTTGAGTAATTATCTTTCGAACGTTACAAAGGGAAATCTTGAATTGATAGCAAACCAGTTCAATGTTAGTATTGCCGAAGCGGAACTGGAAGCCGCCAGGGTTTTTGCCGACCCGGAAATTGCAGTTGAATACGCGAACAGCGAGGACTGGTCGTTGCAAATGGGACAGGGCACCTCTACCGGAATAAGTTACCCTTTCAGCCTGGGCAATAAAAGAAAGGCCTCAATAGGAGTTGCAAAGACCCGTATGGAACTTGAACAGTCTGTCCTTGATGCCTGGCTACAGAATCTCAAAGCCGATGCCTCGCTTTCCTATTACGCCGGACTGAGAGATTTTCATATTTATCAGCTACAGGAAGATACCTACAACAGGTTACTGCAATTGGCAAAGGCTGACAGTTTGCGGTTTATTGCCGGTGAAATAAATGAAATAGATGCAATCAGGTCGGGGCTTGAGGCCCGCGCTCAGCTTTACGAATTAAAACGCACCCGGTCGGAGCTGACCAATTCGTTGTTGAACCTGTCGCGGCTCCAGGGTAAATTACCCGGAGATACGCTTTATATGCCTTCGGACGAATTTCCGGTTTTAAAGCAGGATTTGGTTCTGGCAGAATTAATAGAAAATGCGCTTAAGAACCGGGCCGACCTGAATATTGCCATTAAAACCAATGAGCTTTCTGAAAAACAACTTCGGTTGCTAAAGGCACAAAGGGCTCCTGAATTCAGTTTAGAGGCAGGGTATTCCCATAATTCCATTGTTAAGAATGAAATAGCTCCGGCACCGGAACATAATTCATACACTGCTGGTATTGTAATCCCTCTGAAGTTTTCAAATATCAATAAAGGCGAGATTAAAGCTGCAACCTTAGCTACAGAGCAGAGCGCGAAAATCAGGCAGGATGTTGAAAACAGTATTATTACTGAAGTTACACAGGCTTACAATGTTTTTACAGCTATGGACAAGCAGATTGAAAACTACAGCCGCGATTTGATTGTAAACGCTGAAAAGATTCTTGAAGGGCGGACATTTCTGTACAACAAAGGTGAAACCAGCCTGATTGATGTATTGGAAGCCCAGAGGACTTATAATGAAATGAAGGTACAGTATTATGAAATAATGTACGATTACGTTTCGGCAACTATTGAGTTGAAGCGTTCCCAGGCTATAGAATAATACTCAATGCCTTTTTGTATAATTTAATTGCAACCCCCCGTGATTACCTGTACTAAAAAGTTATGTGTGATTAAGATGTTCAGCTTAAGAAAAGATTTCTTCGGCTGGCTGTTTTAATCATACATAACTTCGGCGCGTGTGATGACAGATGCGTTCATTTGTAAAAACTGAATTGCAGGTGACAGGCCAGTATTATCAATCTGCGAACACACTTCTTTTCGGTTCAGTTAAGCACACCGTTTTTAGCCAATGTGTCAGAATAATTGAATTATCAATATCGTGGATTACCAGGAATAATCTTCATCATTTATCCCATCTTCAGGGGATACATACCCTCTATAAAAACCCATTTTTAAGGGATTGTGCCATTTTCAGGGTTTCTGTTTTTTTGTGTCTTTAACAGTTATAAAAACAAGGAGACCAAAAATGAAAAGAACTTTTATACTAATCATTGGATTATTTTTAATGCTACAATCCTATTCACAGGGAAAAACTGACGCCATGCTTTTTGGCGATGTAAAATCAGCTATCAGCAAAGAACATATACCGTATGTAACAATTACTGTTAAAGGGACACGGCTTGGTACTACTACAGACGGGACGGGCCATTATAAGCTGGCTAACCTTCCACTTGGCAAGTGTACCATTGTCGCTCAATTCCTGGGATACAAGTCTCAGGAAAAGGATGTTTTTATGGAAAAAGGAAAAGCGGTAGAACTGTTTTTCGAATTGGAAGAAGATATGATGAACCTGGAACAGGTTGTGGTTACAGGAACCAGAACCAAACACTATGTTAAAGATGTGCCAATCCGAACGGAAGTGATTACAGCAAAATCTATCGAAAACAAAAACGCCGCAAACCTGTATGAAGCACTGGAAGGGACTCCCGGAATACGTGTAGAACAGCAGTGCCAGTACTGTAATTTTTCGATGATACGCATGCAGGGGCTCGGCTCTGAAAACACACAGGTTTTGATTAACGGTCAGCCTATTTATTCAGGACTGGCCGGTGTGTATGGCCTGCAACAAATGGGAACCGATGATGTTGACCGGGTTGAAATAACCAAGGGGGCAGGTTCGGCCCTTTACGGCAGTGGCGCTATTGCCGGGGCTATTAACATTATTACAAAGGAGCCATCTTTTGTGCCTGAAATAAATGCAGATATTCAGTTTGGAAACTTCGGGACAAATAAATACAGTGTTTATTCTTCAATCCGAAATGAAAAGGGAAATATTGGATTGACCATCAATGCCCAAAAGCTGACCGGTGATGCCATTGACCAAACAGGCGAAGGGACAAGTAAAGATGAAGTAAAACATAAAGACGGTATTTCAGATCGGGTTGCTTCCAATTTAAATAATGCCGGCTTCGGTTTGTATGTTGATGGTTTGTTTGCTGAAAATGACAAGTTAGTCCTGCGTGGAAGGTACATTTATGAAAAACGGGAAGGGGGAATAATGGATGACGATTATTATCGTAACCCATTTACCGATGGAACTGAAAATATTACTACCGACCGCTATGAAACAGAATTATCGTATAAAACACTGTTCCAAAATTCTTCTGAATTAAATTTCTCGTTAGCCTATACCAGTCACGACCGTACAGCCACTAACGATACCTATCTGGGGGATTATATGGCCACACACGATGACAATACTCCCGATGTCAGGGATATGCGCCCTTACCTGGCCGATGAAAATTCATTAACCGGTACTTTAACGTACGGAAAACAATTAGGCAGCCATCACTTTTTAATCGGGGCCCAGGGCTTTTATGACAAATTGGAAGAATCAGGGATGTATGTTATTGTTGATGACGAAAGTGACTATTATGGAACTTCGTATAAATCGATTGGTAATAAATCGGCCCGTGAGTTTGGGTTCTTCTTACAGGACGAGTGGAACATAACTGATAAACTGACTGCCGTTCCGGGTGTACGTTTCGATATTCACCATTCGGAAGAAAAGTATGAAGCAGATAAAGAAGTTTTTACTAGCGCTTTCCCTGAAAGCAAATTCAACAAGAACAGCTTTAGCCCTAGGCTTGCCCTAAAATATGAAGCTTCGCACAGGGTAACGCTGCGTGCCAATGTCGGTACAGGCTTCCGGGCCCCTTACGGCTTTTCCGAAGATTTACATTTATGCAGCGGCTCCCCGAGGGTCTGGAAATCATCGAATTTGGAGCCTGAAAAATCAGTTAGCTATAATTTGTCTGCTGATTATTATGGGAGCAAAATACGTCTTAGCGCCAATTTGTTCAGGACAGACCTGAAAGATAAAATCGCATTTGCCGATGCTGATGAAGATGTTGCTTCTCTGGGATACGATTATCAATGGGAAAATATTGATGATGCTTTTGTCCAGGGAATTGAAGCATCCTTTATGGCCGATGTCACTTCTACTCTTGGATTTGGTATCGATTTAACCCTGAACCAGGGAAAATACGACCATGCCAGAGAAGATTGGGCCGGGACAGAATATGAAAATGACAGTAAATATATTTCCCGTTTCCCTGCCGTTACCGGAAATATTAAGCTGGAATACAGCCCCAAAGATTGGATTTTTACAATTGACGGGAATTACCAGGGCAGTATGTATATCGACTATTACAGCGAAACGGAAGGAATGAGCAAAATAAAACATACAGATCCGTACATGCTCTTTAACGCAAAAGTGTCAAAAACAATTAAAAACTTCAAGTTATTTGCCGGGGCAAAAAATATCTTCAATTATATCCAGCCGGAAAAATATCTTGATGATGCCGCTTTTATGTATGCACCTGTTTTTGGGACAATGATTTACGGCGGCATCTCGATTGACATACAACATTAAACAGGTGTCGGAATAATATTAAAGATGAACATGTACAAATTTTACTTTCTGATACCTGTAATGTATTTTTTAACGGTATTTACGTTCACCGTATCGGCTCAATCTCTGGTTACAGGAACAGTGCGCGATGCAAAAACCAATGAGGCAATTATAGGGGTAAATATTGTTGCAAAAGAACGACAGTTGGGAACTATCACTGACAATAATGGTAATTACAAACTGCAATTACCTGAAGGAACCCATTCCATTATATTTTCTTTTATCGGTTATAAAAGTATAACGAAAGAAATACAGGCCATAAGGCAATCAATAGAACTTAGTGTTTCATTAACAGAATCGGACATCTTTATTGGGGAGGTTCAGGTAACCGGCAAATCGGAAGCCCGTATTCTACGCGAACAGGCAATGCCCATTTCGGTTATTTCTATGCAGGAACTGCAAGGTACAGTGAGCGATGTAAGTGATGTTCTTTCCAAAACATCCGGGGTGAAAATCAGGGCATCGGGAGGGGTTGGCAGTTCATCGCGCATTTCTGTCAGAGGCCTTGAAGGCAAACGCATCGGGTTCTTCATTGATGAAACGCCGTTGAGTGACAATACTGATTTTCTTGACATCAACGATATTCCCATCGACCTGATTGACCGGGTCGAAATTTATAAGGGCATTGTACCTGCCAAATTAGGCGGTTCGGCTGTTGGCGGTGCTGTGAACATTGTGCTCAAAGAGTACCCCCCTCGATACCTTGATGCCAGTTATACCTTGCAGTCGTTTAACACGCACAAAGCCAGTACCGTTTTTAAGCGGAATAAAAATGGCATTGAAGCCGGAATTGGCGGGTTTTATACCTATTCAGACAACAATTACAAAATGGAACTTCCCCTGCAGCCAGGAAGATATATTGTGCGTGACCACGATAAATTCAAAAAATTAGTAATTGGCGGCGGTTTGACCTCCAAAAGATGGTGGTTCGACGAAGTGGTATTCGAACCAGCGTTGATTTTTACCGAAAAGGAAATACAGGGCATTGAGTACAACATCCAGGAAGCGGTTAGTTTTTCGGATGCGTACGTGCTGGCCAACCACAATGAGAAAACCAATTTTCTGATTGAAGGGCTCGACCTGGATTTCAGTAATGCCTATGCTTACACCATTTACCGGTTTCAGGATAAGGCCATGGCCCGCTACTCATGGGATGGCGAAACTTTGCCCCCGGTAACGGCATTGGGAGGGGAAATAGGAGCACAACCTAATGATGTTTACAACCAAAAACACACGTTTCTGCAGAAAATAAACCTGAATTACCTGGTTGACCAACGGCATTCGGTCAATTTTAATTCACAGTACAATTTTGCGAGGGGAATCCCACAAGATACGCTGAAAGACCTGGTTGTAGGCTATAAAACCAATTTCAACAGCACCATGAACAGCTTTGTGGCAGGTGTAACACATGAATTTAACTCGTCAAACAAAAAAATAACCAACGCAGTTACCCTGAAATACTACTATTATTCAATGCGCACACAACTGGTGGACTTATACGGTGTCAGCCGCGAACCTGAATCCATCGACATGAACAAAAATGATTACGGCATCAGCGATGCGTTCCGCTACCGTTTCTCGCCCGATTTTCTGATAAAAATGTCGTTGGCATACGATGTACGGTTGCCCGCAGAGAATGAACTACTGGGCGACGGTTTTATTATCGCCCCGGCTGCAAACATTGAGCCGGAACGTAATACAAGCCTCAATCTTGGGTTTATGTACGATGTGACCAGCAACGGGAAAAACCGTTTCCAGTTCGAAATTAACGGGTTTTACATGCAGCTCGAAAACATGATACGATTTACCGGAGGTCCGCTGCAGAGCATGTACCAGAATTTTGGTGAAATGCGCACATTGGGTGCCGAAGCAGAAGCAAAATGGGATGCCACCCGGAACATTTACCTGTGGGCCAATGCCACGTACCAGGATTTGAGGGACACCCGCGAACTGGAACCAGGCTCAACTGTTGCCAACCCCACCAAGGGCGACCGTATGCCCAACATCCCCTATTTCTTTGCCAATGCAGGCATTGAGTTCCATAAGGAAAACCTTTTGGGCGGCAAAGGACAAAATACCCGACTGTTTTCCGACTGCTCGTTTGTCGAAGAGTATTTCTACGACTTCGAACAAAGTATCTACCAGGAACGAAGGATTCCACGCGCTTTTACGCTGAATGCAGGTTTTGAACACAGCCTGAATAACCAAAGTATTTTCATCGGGCTGCAAGCCAACAACATCACCGATGAAAAAGTGCTGTCGGAGTTCAACCGCCCTTTGCCCGGAAGAAACTTTGGACTGAAAGTAAGATTTGTAATGAAAACGTCTAAAAATAAATAAGATGAAGATGAAAACAACATTAAACCTTTTGACTTTATTGTTCCTGCTAACAGTTATTGCTTCTTGTGATAAAAATGAGAACGACGGGCCTTCAGATGAGGAAGGAAACATATTAATATCAACCATGCTTCCCAATGCCGACGGAATGTCGGGGTCAGCCTATATGCAGCTTATCGGTAATATTGAACCGGCCTCATTGACAAACAGCTCAGCTTTACCTGTTCCGTACAGCAGTGTACCTATGGTTTGTGGCGACGATGTATTTATCATCCCGGGATGGGGCGGGGAAACCGATATTCTAACAAAATATTCGCGGGTTGACGGGCAACTGGTTGAACAGGGCGAATATACTCTTCCAGAAAATTCGGGGGCAACCAACGTGGTTACAAAAGGCGATGTAGCATACATAGCCTGCGCCCTTCAGGGGAAAATTATCGCCATCAACCACAAAACGATGGAAGAGATTGCAGTGATTGATATAACTTCTTATGGCGTTGGCGACCAGAACCCGGAGCCATCGTCAATGCTCATACGCGATAATCTGCTGTTTGTCGGCCTGATACAAATGGTGGGCGGATATTTCCCGGCTCCGGAACGCCCTTACAGTGATGTTTTGATTATCGACACAGAAACTAACCAAGTGGTAAAAATGATTACCGAAAGTACATCCGGTATTTCAACCCCAACCCGCCCGGTTGACCCCAACTCGATATTTATGGACGAGAGCAAAAATATATATGTGGTAGGGCTCGGGGCCTGGGGGTCGTTGCCCGGGCATAAATCGGGGATATTAAGAATTAATGCAGGGAAAACCGAATTTGACCAGGACTATGCGTTTGTGTTCAATACAACAACAATAACCGGGGAAACCAACCTGCTCGATTATGTTCATGCCGTTAAATATTACGGGAACAACAAGTTGTACGGAACAGCCAACATTCCTGCTTATTACGGAGACCCGATAAATTTTATTACTGACAGGACTGTTGTTCCCGTAGAAATAGATTTGGTTGCCAAAACAATTAAAAAGTTAGATTTTCCTTACAGCAACAGTTTTGGCGTTTCGGTCGGAGTTTATGAAAACTATGTTGTATTCGGGTTAGCAACAAGCTCCGCCAACGGATATTATACTTATAACCCGTCAACAGGAGAAGCAAGCTCCTCGGTTGTAGTTACAACAGAAGGTTACCCTTACACTTTTACCTCATTTGAAAACTAATATCTTTTTGCAAGAAATATTTAACCGTGAAATTACAAGGCTACTATGAAACTGGTAAATAAAACTTCAAACGGACAAATTGCCTTCTGCCCCGATAACGAGATATTCCACCTGAAGTTTGGCAACCTGTTTCTGACTCTTACTCCCAGGGAGTTACAAAGCTTTTACGAATATGTTCACTCCGTTGATTACAAGTATTATCTGAACCACAATAAGGATGCTTTTAACAACCGCAAGCTGTTACTGGAAGTGGGGTGCAAAAAGGTTAAATTTTGTTTGTATACAAATGAACTTTTTGAATTAAAGGATTTACTCGCCGGGAAAAATAACACATGGTATCTTACTCCCGGGAAACTATATTTTGATAACCTATTAATATTCAATTAAAATGAAAAATACAGCAGTTCTCTATGGTTCAACAACCGGAAACACAGAAGCAGTTGCAAAAAAAATTGCAACAGAATTGGATGCAGCTATATTCGACGTAGCCTCGCAACCTGTTTCAGAAATACCTAAATACCAAAACCTGATATTGGGAACTTCAACCTTTGGGATAGGCGATTTGCAGGATGACTGGGATGCCTTTCTTCCGGCTTTTGCAAAAGCTGGTTTGAAAGGGAAAACGGTCGCGCTGTTTGGCTTGGGCGATGCCGATATGTATCCCGATTCGTTTGTTGACGGAATGGGAATAATTTATGAAGCCATAAAAGACAAAGGTTGCACCATCATAGGTAAAACAGCTACTGCAGGTTACGAATTCGATAGCTCGGTAGCGGTTGTTGACGGTATGTTTGTCGGCCTTCCGCTGGATGAAGATAACAAGGGCAATTTAACTGAAGAACGTATTACAACCTGGCTGGCTCGGGTAAAGAGGGGATTCAATTAAAACCTATATCCCATTTTGAGGTGATAAAGGTCCTGTATTTTTCGCATAAAATCCCGCCAAATGGGGATTGCAGAAAATGCAGGTTCAGTCTTTCTTTGTATAAAAGAACACCGTTCAGTAATGCAAATACAAAAAGAAGACGTTAAAAAAGTCATCTTGCAAATAGCCCGCAAAGAATTTGCAAAAAAAGGGTTTAAAGATGCATCGATGAGAGCTATAGCAAAAAAATCAGAAGTTGGGTTGAGCAATATTTATAATTATTTCAGGAATAAAGATGAAATATTTCGCGAAGTGCTTTCCGGTTTGCTTAGCGCTATTGATTCAACGATGGAAAGGCACAACAGCTCCGATTATCTCAGTGTTGACATTTTCAGTTCGGAAGAATACATGCGCACCCAGATTAACATTTTCGTTGAATTGGTTGAGAATCACAAAGAGGATTTTAAACTGTTGCTGTTCAGGGCGGCAGGTTCTTCACTTGAGAACTTCCGTAGTGAAATTACCGATAAACACACGCAAACGGGTATTGAATACATTGCCCTGATGAAGCAAAAATATCCTGAAATCAACAGCAATATTTCTGAATTTTTTATTCATACCATGAGTTCGTGGTGGATTAGTATTATCGCCGAACTGGTTATGCACGACCTTTCCCACGAATCATTGGAAGACTTCATAAGGGAATACATGGAATTTGGCACTGCCGGATGGAAAAAAGTGATGCGGGTGGCAGGCTAATTTTTTTGAACAAATAAGAACATTGTTCTTTTTTTGAATTTGAATCAAAACTAAAAACAAATAAAACAATATAAAAATGAACACATTATCAAAATTTCAAACCTATATGACCGGGCGAAAAGCCTTGCTTCCTTTGGCGTTGGTGCTCTCAGCACTGAGTTCGCTTGCGGGGATGGCACCATTTATTTTAATCTGGTTTATCGTTCGCGAGTTTATTACCACTGGGACTTCATCGCAAAACCTTGTCCAAGCGTATGCGTGGTGGGCGGCTGGATTGGCTGTTGCCAGCATTATTATTTATTTTCTGGCCTTATCCTCATCGCACCTTGCGGCTTTTCGGGTCGAGTCCAACATGCGCCGCTATGCCATGAAGAAAGTGGTGAACATGCCACTCGGCTTTTTCGATAACAACACCAGTGGCCGTATCCGCAAAATCATTGACGACAATGCAGGAATCACGCACGGCTTTTTGGCACACCAAATGCCCGACCTTGCAGGGAGTGTGGTGATGCCGCTTACAGCCATCGTGATGGTTTTTGTTTTCGACTGGCATTTGGGGCTTGCCTGCATGGTTCCGCTAATTATATCAATATTTTTGATGAAATCGATGATGGGCAAAAAGTCGCAGGATTTTACACGAAACTATATGGATGCGCTCGAACGCATGAATACCGAAGCGGTGGAATATGTGCGTGGCATTCCGGTGGTAAAAGTGTTCCAGCAAACAGTGTTTTCGTTCAAAAATTTCCACAAAAGCATTGAAGAATACAAGGAGTTGGTTATCCAATGCACCAAATTGTGGCAGCTCCCGATGTCGGTTTACACGGTTGTTATTAACGGGTTCACATTCTTTCTGGTACCTGCAGCTATTTTGCTTATCGGACATACAGGTAATTACGGCACAGTCATTCTCAACATGTTTCTTTACATACTGATTACACCGGTTTTTTCTCACTGCATTATGCGGAGCATGTATATCAGCCAGGCAATGGGGCAAGCCAAAGAAGCTATCGACCGTCTCGAAAACCTCACGGCAACAGCAACTCTCCTGGAAACGAAAACCCCTCAGAAAATCAAAACCTCCGATATTTCTTTCCGCAATGTGTCGTTCAGTTATCCCGGTGCTAATAAAAAAGCGGTTGACAGCGTAACATTCGATATTCAGCCCGGACAAACCGTAGCCCTGGTTGGCGCTTCGGGAGGCGGGAAAACCACCATAGCCCGCCTTGTCCCCCGCTTTTGGGATACCGACGAAGGCGAAGTATGCATTGGGGGCATCAACGTAAAAAACATCGCCCACAAAGATTTGATGGAACACATCTCTTTCGTGTTCCAAAACACGCGCTTATTCAAAACTTCATTGTTGGAAAATATCAGATACGGCAATCCAAACGCCTCTTTGGATGAGGTGAACCACGCCGTTGATTTGGCACAGTGCCGCGAAATCATCGACCACCTGCCCAACGGTTTGAACACGATGATTGGTACCGAAGGCACCTATCTTTCAGGAGGGGAACAGCAACGTATCGCTTTGGCAAGGGCGTTCCTGAAAAATGCGCCCATCGTTGTTCTTGATGAAGCCACAGCTTTTACCGACCCTGAAAACGAACACCTGATTCAACAAGCTTTAAAGAAACTCGCCGAAGGCAAAACCGTGCTTATGATTGCACACCGGCTTACCAGCGTGGTTGATGCGGATAAGATTCTGGTTATCAACAATGGGAAAATAGCCGAACAGGGAACACACAACGAATTAATCAATAAGAAAGGCATTTACACCCACATGTGGAACGAATATCAACAATCGGTCAAATGGACCATTAGAAAGGAGGCTTATCATGCTTAAATCAATAGAAAGAACGTTCGCCCTTTCAGAAAAAGGGGCAAAAGATTTTGTAAGAGGAACTATCTGGACTACGCTGCTAAATATTTCATTAATGCTTCCGGCGGTGTTTATCTTCCTCTTTCTGGAACAATATTTAAACAAAGCGCTGAATCCTGCGGTTGAAATTACGCACGGTCTGTGGTACTACATCCTCCTTGGGCTTGGTTTTATGGTAATTATGTTTGTTATCGCGATGTTCCAGTATAGCAGCACTTATTTCACGGTTTACAATGAAAGTGCCAACCGCCGTATTTCACTGGCGGAGAAACTCCGCAAACTGCCATTGGCATTCTTCGGAGAAAAAAACCTGTCAGATTTGACATCAACCATTATGAACGACAATACCGATTTGGAGCATACTTTCTCACACGCCGTACCGCAACTGTTCGCCTCCATTTTCAGCATTATACTGATTGCCATTGGGTTGTTTTTTTACAACTGGCAATTGTCGCTTACCCTGTTCTGGGTGGTTCCGTTTGCCACCGCCATATTACTGATTGCCAAACGAAAAATTGACAAGGAAAATAAAATTGGGTACCAAAACAAACGCAATGTGAGCGAAAAAATCCAGGAAGGGTTAGACACCATGCAGGAAATCAAGTCTTACAATCAGGAAGAGGCTTATATAAAAGAACTTAACAATACTGTCGATGTCTATGAAAAGCATTTGATAAGCGGGGAACTGCTCACGGGAATATTCGTGAATTCTTCGGCAGCATTTTTAAAACTCGGGCTTGCCAGTGTAATCATTCTTGGGGCAACGATGGTCGCATCCGGCACCATTAGCCTGTTCGTCTATTTAATATTCCTGATGATTTCGGCAAGTATATACAACCCCATCAGCGAGGTGTTTAACAACCTTGCCGCCCTACTATACCTCAACGTCCGCATCAACCGCATGAACGAAATGCAGGCAATGCCCATCCAGAAAGGAAAAACTGAGTTTAATCCGGTTAATTACGATATTGAGTTTTCGAACGTTGATTTTGCTTATGAAGAAGGTAAGCAAGTACTTCAAAATGTCTCTTTTATTGCCAAACAAGGTGAAATAACTGCGTTGGTTGGCCCTTCGGGCGGGGGTAAAAGCACATCGGCTAAGCTGGCTGCCCGTTTCTGGGACATTGATAAAGGCAAAATCACGCTCGGTGGACATGATATTAGCGAGATTGAGCCTGAAACTTTATTAAAAAACTACTCTGTGGTGTTTCAGGATGTAGTACTTTTCAATACAAGCATCCTTGATAACATCCGTATTGGCAAACGCAATGCCACCGATGACAAAGTGATGCGTGTGGCTAAACTGGCACAATGCGATGAATTTGTCAGCAAAATGCCCAATGGCTACCATACAGTTATCGGCGAAAACGGACAAACTCTTTCGGGTGGAGAACGCCAGCGTATTTCCATTGCCCGCGCTTTGCTGAAAGATGCGCCCATTGTGCTGCTCGATGAAGCAACCGCCTCGCTCGATGTGGAAAACGAAACCAAAATACAAGCTGGCATTTCTGCCTTGGTAAAAAACAAGACCGTACTCATCATAGCTCACCGCATGCGTACCGTGGCCAATGCCGATAAAATTGTAGTACTGGCCAATGGAGCTGTCGCCGAAAGCGGTTCGCCTGAGACGCTGAAATTACAGAAAGGTGTTTTTGCTAAAATGGTGCAACGGCAAATGCAACCACTCCTCAATTAAAACAAAAAATGAGACATAGGAAGAGATACCGGTCGCGTTTTGCAGGCAATTTTGAAGAAAGGGGCAAGTACCTCTCCTGCCTGCGAACGGGCGAATCTGCCATTATTACCAAAGTGCTGGGGCATGGGGCTTTTCGGAAACGTATTACCGAAATGGGTTTTGTAAAAGGTAAAAAAGTAACGGTAGTTAAAAATGCCCCTTTACACGATCCTGTGGAATACCAAATAATGGGTTACAACATCTCTTTAAGAAGAAGTGAAGCCCGAATGGTGGAGGTAGTGTCCGAAGCCGATGCGAGAAATTTTTCAGAGGTTGAATTTAACGGTACTACCGATGAAGAAATATTGAAAATTTCTGCTTTTGAAAAGGGTAAAATTATTAATATCGCTTTGGTTGGAAACCCTAACTGCGGGAAAACGACGTTGTTTAACAGTGCTTCCGGCTCCCATGAACGGGTGGGAAACTACAGCGGCGTTACCGTTGACGCAAAAGAAGCTGTTATGAAAAAATTCGGCTACCAGTTTAATATTGTCGATTTGCCGGGGACTTATTCCATTACTGAATACTCTCCTGAAGAGTTATACGTCCGCAACCACATTATCGAAAAGATGCCGGACATTATGGTTAATGTGATTGATTCATCTAACCTTGAACGCAATTTATACCTCACCACGCAACTCATCGATATGAATATTAAAGTGGTAATAGCTTTAAATATGTACGATGAACTGGAGAAAAAAGGAGTAAAATTCGATTATGAAGGATTGGGCAAAATGATTGGTATCCCTGTCATTCCTACGGTAGCCTCCAAAGGCAAAGGTATTGACGAATTATTTATGAAACTGATTGATGTTTATGAAGACTGCGATCCAAGTGTAAGGCACATACATATCAATTATGGTGAAATGATTGAAAACGGGATTAAAAGTATACAGGAGGAACTTCGCAGAAATCGCGGATTAACCGATAAATATTCAACACGTTATATTGCCATCAAACTTATAGAAACAGATAAAACCACGTTGAACCAACTTAACGGGTTGCCGAATTTTACTGAAATAGAATCAACAACAAATTATGTTATAAAAAAACTGGAAAAAGAGTATGCCGACAATTCCGAAACCATCATCACCGACGCCAAATACGGCTTTATTGACGGTGCACTAAAGGAAACATATAAAGAAACAAAATCGCTTTACGGAAAAGTACGTAGCCTCGACGACCTTCTTACACATAAAATATGGGGATTCCCCATATTTATATTTTTCATGTGGCTTATGTTTCAGGCCACCTTTACGATAGGGAATTACCCGATGGGCTGGATTGACTCCGGCGTTACTGCCTTGGGAAATTTCATAAGCAATAAAATGCCGGCAGGCCCTCTTCGGGATTTGCTGGTTGACGGTATTCTTGGCGGCGTTGGCGGTGTTATCATCTTTTTACCCAACATTTTAATATTGTTCTTTTTCATATCCCTGATGGAAGATACCGGTTACATGGCCCGCGCCGCATTTATCATGGACAAATTAATGCACAAAATAGGCCTGCATGGTAAATCGTTTATTCCTTTAATTATGGGGTTCGGATGTAATGTCCCGGCCATAATGGCAACACGTACACTTGAAAACAGGAACGACAGACTCCTTACCATGATTATAGCGCCGTTTATGTCGTGCAGTGCCCGATTGCCCGTATATATATTGCTAATCTCCGCATTCTTTCCTGCCAGGCAGGGATTAATGCTATTCGCCATTTACACGATTGGGATAGTATTGTCGGTTATTGTTGCCCTGGTAATGAAAAAAATCGCCTTTTCAAAAAAAGAGGTGCCTTTTGTAATGGAACTTCCGCCTTACCGTATTCCGACCCTTAAAAATACCAGTTTACACATGTGGCACAAAGCGCAACAATATCTGAAGAAAATGGGTACGGTAATTTTAATCGCTTCAATATTAATCTGGGCATTAGGCTATTTCCCAAGAGACGTTGCTTACACCCGCGATTATGATAGCCGGATATCAATACTTAAAACCGATAACAATCTGGATGAATTTACCCGGGATGATCAAATCCGGCAACTAAAAATATTGCAGGAATCCGAAAGACAGGAACAATCTTATATAGGCAAGCTGGGACATGCAATGGAACCCGTAATCAGGCCACTCGGGTTTGACTGGAAAATGGGGGTAAGCATAATAAGCGGGCTGGCAGCCAAAGAAATTGTGGTAAGTACAATGGGTGTTCTGTATCATGCCGATATGGGAACCGGGGAAGATTCGGGAGCTTTGGTCTCCGGGTTGCGTAACCAGGCCCATCAATCCGGCAAACTGAAAGGGCAGAAAGTATTTACTCCACTTGTGGCATTCGGGTTTATGCTGTTTATACTGATTTACTTTCCATGTATTGCCGTTATCGCAGCTATAAAAAAAGAGTCAAATTGGAGGTGGGCGGTATTCACGATGGTTTATACTACAGCCATGGCGTGGGTAGTGTCTTTTGCTGTATATCAGGTAGGAAGTGTTTTATTATAAATTTTAATACTATGTTACAAACAAAACAAATTCAGGAATTACTGGGAGCAGATTCGACTTTGCTCGAATTTTCTTCTCCCAAAATTAGTAAAGAGAGTTTAGCTGTTCCCGGGAAAGAAACAGTTGATAACATTTTCATCCCGTCTGACCGTAACAACCGCGTGCTTGGAAATTTGAACCGGTTATACAATGCCGGTCACCTGGCTGGAACGGGTTATCTTTCAATTTTGCCCGTTGACCAGGGAATAGAACATTCAGCCGGGGCTTCATTTGCAAAAAACCCTATGTATTTCGATGCCGAGAATATTGTTAAACTTGCTGTTTCGGCAGGTTGTAACGGGGTCGCTTCTACGCTGGGAGTGCTGGGGATTGTTTCCCGTAAATACGCCCACAAGATTCCGTTTGTTGTCAAACTGAACCACAACGAATTGCTGACCTTCCCCAACACTTTCGACCAGGTTCTTTTCGGTTCAGTTGACCAGGCTTACAATATGGGAGCTGCCGGAGTTGGCGCTACCATTTATTTTGGTTCTCCCGAATCGGACCGGCAAATCGTGGAAATCAGTAAAACTTTTGCATACGCCCATCAAAAGGGAATGTTCACCATTCTTTGGTGTTACCTGCGGAACAGCGATTTCAAAAAAGATAAAGATTATCATGTTTCTGCCGACCTCACCGGGCAGGCCAATCATCTTGGTGTGACTATTGAGGCCGATATAATTAAACAAAAGCTTCCTGAAAATAATGGCGGGTACAAGGCATTGAACTTCGACGGGCAAAAATTTGGGAAATACGACGAACGGATTTATTCTGAATTAAGTTCCGAAAATCCCATTGATTTAGCACGTTACCAATTGATGAACAATTATGCAGGACGCATCCCCCTGATTAATTCAGGCGGGGCCTCAGGAGACAACGACATGGCCGATGCCGTACGTACAGCCGTTATCAATAAACGTGCAGGCGGAAGCGGTTTGATACTCGGGCGGAAAGCTTTCCAGAAACCGTTTGAAGAAGGTATTTCTATAATCGAGGCCGTTCAGTCGGTGTATTTAGATGAAAAAATAACTGTTGCATAACGAAAAAAGGCCGGAAGTCGGGAAATGTAGGACGGGAGTATTTCCACTTCAGTCTCCTGACTTCCGGCTTTAACAAAAAAACAGAACTATGGCAAAACTAATATTGCTTCGTCACGGACAATCCGTGTGGAACCTTAAAAATGTATTTACCGGTTGGGTAGATGTACCGCTTTCGCCCAACGGAATCGCCGAAGCGATTAAAGCGGGTGAACAATTATCGGCAATCACCTTCGATGTGGTTTTTACCTCGGTGCAAGTAAGGGCAATCGAAACAGCCATGTTGGCTTTGGCTCAAAACAAAAGCGAGAAAACGCCTGTAGTCATTCATTCTGAAGGAAAGATGAAAGACTGGACAAAGATTTACAATAAGTCCATGTCTGACAGTATTATTCCCGTGTATCAGGACTGGCATCTGAACGAACGCTATTATGGTGAACTTCAGGGGAAAAATAAAGCCGAAACTGCCAAAGAATACGGCGATGAGCAAGTACATATCTGGCGCAGAAGTTATGACGTACCACCTCCTGCCGGCGAATGTCTGAAAGATACTGCCGGGCGTACCATTCCCTTTTTCAAAGAATATATAATGCCCCGGATTGAAAAAGGGGAAAACGTGCTTGTTTCGGCACACGGCAACAGCCTGCGTTCTATTGTAATGTATATCGAAAACCTGTCGGAAGAAGGCGTGCTCAGCCTGGAGATTCCTACCGGCAAACCACTTTTTTATGAAATGGGGAACGGGAAGCTGAAAAGAAGTAGTTGATGCTATAACCTGACAGTCTGACAAAAAAATAGTAACAAAATCATGGCAAAACTAATCCTGATGAGACATGGAGAATGTATTTGGCATAATAAAAATGTCTTTACCGGTTGGGTTGATGTACCCTTGTCGGGCAATGGTATTATTGAAGCGATAAAAACAGGGGCGAAAATATCGGAAATTGAGTTTGATATTATAGCTACATCGATGCAAATCAGGGCTATAGAAGCGGCAATGATTGCCCTTACACAAAACCAAAGCAAAAAAATGCCCGTGCTTATTTCTGATAATGAGAAAATGGAAGACTGGATAACCCTCAATAGTAAATCGATGGAAGAAAGCGTCCTCCCTGTTTTCCGTAACTGGCGCCTTAATGAACAATGTGAATTACCGGAACGGAACAAAACGGAGATTTCCGTGAAACATGGTACTAAACACCTTGATAAATGGTGTAACAAATACAACAGTCCTTTGCAAAATAATGCATGTCTGAAAGACACTGCCGGGCGTTGCATCCCTTTTTTCAGGGAAGAGATAATTCCCTTGTTGGGGAAAAATAAAAACATCCTTATCTCGGCCCATGATAACAGCCTGCGCCTTATTGTCATGTTTATTGAAAACCATACTGCGGAAGAAATACAAAGAATGAAAATACCTGCAGGGTCCCCGCTTTTTTATGAAATGGAAAATGGAAAGTTGACAAGAAAACAAATTATATCGTCCTGACTGGTTTTGAGAATCTGTCAGTACCAAATAAACAAAAATGATACAATATGAACATACCAATATTAAAAACACCGTACGCCAAGATAAACAACCTGCTGTACATGAGCTACCTGCCAAAAGTAATAAATGCAGCAGCAGATATAAACCTGTTTGAAACTCTTTTCGGGAATAGCCTTTCTCTGGAATCTGTCGTTGAAAAACTCGATACAAAAAAGCCGGTTACCGAAGCCCTTTTAAATGTATTGTCAGAAATAGGCTTCGTTTCCGAAGAAAACGGACGATATGGTTTGACCGGTTTATCAGAAGAATATCTTGTCAAAACCTCAGGCTCCAATCAACTGCATGAGATAAAACGCTTTACAGGAAGTAATGGTCCGTTTGATTTTCTGATACGAGCATTAAAAGGCGAAATGCCTGAATTCGATGGCAAAATGTGGAGTTCTAAAGAAATGGCTTTAGGAATGGAGCAGGGCATAAAAGCCGGAGGCCTGCAAAGCGTGGTCTCTTTTGTGAAAAGCATCCCTGATTTCTATTCCTGCTCCAAGATGTGCGATTTTGCCGGGAACATCGGGTATTTTTCGTATGCTTTTTTGCAGGAAAACCCCGGACTTTTCGCCCATGTTTACGATTTGCCCGTGGTTTGCCAGAATGCAAGGGTGTTAAAACAAAACGAAAAAGATTTTAACCGGGTTACCTACCACGATTTCGATATGAAAAAGGATGAATCGTTCGGCGATGGCTACGACTTCTTTTTTATTTCCCATTTCTTATACGAATACGCGGCAAACGGTTCTATGGACAAGTTCTTGAAAAAGGTGAACACATCCATGAAACCGGGTGGGATTATTGTTTCGAACCACATCTGCGATAAGGCAATCGACAAAGAAGGTTCTTTAACACTCTCACTGGTAGAACTGCAAACCAGGATACTGGGTTATCCTACGCATAAATTGCCTGAAGCAACATTAAAAGAAATGCTTACCCAGGCCGGATTTGGCGATTTTCATGCCAAACAACCCGACGGGAATTATGCCTTTCCGACACTTTTGTTGTCGGCTAAAAAAATAAAAAGTATCAATAAACAAGTGATAAAGTGAAAATAGAAAAAATAAACAACTGGTTTGAGAAACTCGCCGAGGGCATTATCAAAAAACGCTGGTTAGTTATCTCTTTATTTTTTTCTTTGATAGCTATTTCTGTTATCGGGCTAAAAAAAGTCGTTGTCGAATCGGCTTATGATGGGTATTTCCTTGAAGACGACCCCATGTTGGTACAATCCGACAAGTTCAAAGAGATATTTGGCAACGATTACTATGTGGCCGTGCTTACCGAGAGTGAAAATACTTTTTCAAAACAATCGCTTGAATTGATACGGGAATTGTCGAATGAATTGATGGACAGCCTGTCGTATGCCGAGAAAGTAACATCGCTTACCAACATCGAATTTATGACCGGGACCGAAGACGGGATGAGAATCGAGCAGATTGTCCCCGAAACAATTCCCGCGGATAAGGTTTCACTCGACAGCATTCGGCTAAAAGCTTACAGCAAACCCGACATTGCTAAAAAGTTGGTGTCGAAAGATGGCCGTTCGAGCTGGATTTTGCTCAAATTAAGGGCTTTCCCCGAAGATTCGGTTTGGAAAAAAGAGACGGCAAAATCGCCTGATTATCTTTCGGGCGAAGAAACCGAAAAAATCATCTCCAAAGAAAAATATAAAACGATTAACCCAAAAGCAACGGGTATGCCCTACCTGACTTACCGCAAGCAACTTTACTTTGGCAAAGAGGGCGGTCGGGTTATGGGTCTGGCTTTAGTTCTTGCCGTTATTGTTTTATTGCTCATCACACGGTCACTCCGGGGCGTTGTTGTGCCGCTTTTAACGGCAATCGGTTCAATTGTTATGATTTATGGGTTTACCGGGTATATCGGCTATCCCATCGATAGCGGAATGTCATCCATACCTGTTTTACTATCATTTGCCATTGCCATTGCTTACAACATTCACATCTACTCGTTTTTCCGAAAACAGATGAACCTGCACGGGCAACGCAAAAATGCCGTTGTTGAAACGGTGAAAGAGATGGGGTGGCCGGTGTTCTTTTCGGCGCTTACCACCATGGCGGGTTTGCTCACCTTCCTGGTAATCCCGATGAAACCGCTCCGTTTCGTGGGTATTGCAACCTCTTCGAGCGTACTGCTTTCATTCCTGATTGTTTTGTTCCTGATGCCGGCTTTACTCAGTTTCGGCAAGAATAAGAAACCGCACCCAGAAGTAGAAAAGAAAGGTGGAAAATGGTTCGACAGGCAGATGGGCGCACTTGGAGCATGGGTCTTGAAACAGTCGAAACCGGTACTTGTTGTTTTCACTATTCTCACCGCGTTGTGCATATATGGATTGACCAAAGTGGAAACTGCTTTTGACATTGAAAAAACCATGGGGCGTAAAGTGCCTTACGTCAACAGCATGATGCAAATTTGCGAATCGGAGCTCGGTTCGCTCTATTCATACGATTTCATGGTTGAATTTCCACAAAACGATTTGGCAAAACAACCACAGAATTTGCGCAAATTAGATGAACTTGCCCAATATGTTGAAACCTTACCTCTCACCAAACGCACAACCTCTATTCTCAATGTGATTAAAGACATGAACCGGACGTTAAACGAAAACAACGAAACAAACTATGTTGTGCCCAATGATGAAAATCAGGTAGCCCAGATGCTTTTACTGTACGAGAACGCAGGCGGCACCGAAGCGCAATACTGGATAGACTACGACTATAAACGGCTGCGTCTGATGATAGAACTGAGCACCTATAATTCGGGAGAGGCCGAAAAAGAGCTGAAAATGGTCCAACAAAAAGCACAGGAACTGTTCCCCGATGCCCAAGTTACAGCTGTGGGCAGCCTGCCCCAGTTTACAGCAATGATGCAATACGTGGTTCGAGGGCAGGTTCAATCGTTCCTGATTGCCATTTGTATTGTAGCCTTTTTGCTGGCTTTGGTTTTCGGCAGCATCCGGTTAGGCCTAATTGGTATGATCCCGAACATTGCTCCGGCACTGGCCGTTGGTGGTGTGATGGGCTTGCTGGGCATCCCGCTCGATATGATGACAGCAACCATAATGCCGATGATCCTTGGTTTGGCGGTTGACGATACCATCCACTTTATAAACCACAGCCATCTGGAATTTAACCGATGCGGGAATTACATTCGGTCAGTAAAATGTACTTATAGCGTGGTGGGCGTTGCGTTAGTACTATCAACCGTTATCATATCAGCCAATTTCCTCGTTTACGCAACCTCCGATGCCAAACAGTTCCTGAATTTGGGATTGCTTTCTGTAATAGGAATGGTTGCTGCCTTATTGGCCGATTTGTTTATCACTCCCGTGCTCATCAAATCGTTTAAAATATTTGGGAAAGAAAAATAATTACTATTGGCCTTTAACGATTCGCTTTTAGGAGCTAATGATAAAAGGCCATGGACAAAATCAAAAAATATGAAAACATTAAAACTCACAATCATCTGCCTGATATTAATGGCAACCAACATCAATGCCCAAACGCTAACCGGGCGCGACATAGCACAAAAGGTGAAAGACCGCCCCGATGGCGATACCCGCTCATCGGAAATGACCATGCAATTGGTTAATAAAAACGGTAGCACGCGCGAGCGCAAAATCCAGAGTTATTCAATGGATATTGATAAGGATAAGAAAACCATCATGTTTTTCCTTTACCCGGGCGATGTGAAAGGCACAGGATTTCTTACATGGGACTACGATGATGTGAGCAAAACAGACGACAAATGGCTCTACCTGCCCGCAATGAAGAAAACACGCCGTATAAGCGGTTCCTCGTCGAAAACCGATTACTTCATGGGAAGCGACTTCACTTACGACGACATGGGAAGCCGCAACGTGGACGAAGACGAACATAAACTATTGAAAGAAGAAACTGTTGACGGACAAAAATGCTGGGTAATTGAATCAACACCTAAAACAAAAGATGAAATCTATTCCCGAAAAATAGCATGGATACGTCAGGATTGCCTAATTGCCCTGGAAGTAGAATATTACGATAAAATGGATAAACTGCACCGGAAACTCGAATTATCGAATATCGAGCAGGTTGATGGTTTTTGGGTGGCGAAGAAAATGCACATGACCAACGAACAAACTAACCACCAAACAATGCTAACCATTTCCAATCCTAAATACAATATCAAAATTGATGAGTCGGCCTTCACTGTGGCAAAACTTGAGAAAGGCAGTTTGTAAATTAAGATAGTGTGCTTTAAATGCACAAAATAACAAATCATGGGACTAAGGTTTTTATTCACATTACTGTGCTTTTCCCCTTTTTTAGGGAAGGCTCAATCCGAAGATATAACATTCAGGGTGAATGGTTTTGCCGACACTTACCATGCCATGCGCAGCCAGTCGCCAAACGATTGGATGAGTTCGCGCAGCAGGGTTCGCACTGAGGTCAATGCAGATAAGGGCAACGCGAATTTATTTGTTTCGCTCAATGCCGTTCAGAACAGCATCCTGGACAACAAAACGGGTTTTTTCATGCGTGAAGCCTTTTTTCGTTATACTACCAACCAATGGGAACTAAAAGTCGGGCGGCAAATCATTACCTGGGGCGTGGCTGACGGTATTCGCATTACCGATTTGGTTTCGCCCATGGATTATACCGAATTTTTGGCTCAAGATTACGACGACATCCGTATTCCCGAAAATGGGTTCAGGTTAAAATACAACCATTCAAAGTTTAACATTGAAGGGATTTTTATTCCGGTTGCTGAATTCTTTCAACTGCCTGTTGATGAAGAAAACCCTTGGTCGGTATTGTCGTCTATGACTATGCCCTATACTTTGAATATGGACAATAAGCCTGAAAAGAAACTTTCAAACTCGGAATTTGGTGCCCGTTTATCGGTTTTCCTGAGCGGAGTCGATTTCTCGGTTTCAGCTTTGCATACTTGGAACAAAATGCCGGTTATCAACAAAAGCCTGTCGGTCAGCATGGATAGTATATACCTGAATGCCCATTACGGGCGCATGGACATGCTTGGGTGCAACCTGTCGGTCCCAATTAAGAAGTTTGTGTTCAGGGCTGAGGCCGCAATTTATTTGGACGAATTACAGGAACTGGATATGCCTGTTCCCAAAAATACCACACTTGCCAAAAATAGTTATAACGGGTTAATAGGAATAGACTGGTATCCGGGGAACGACTGGACACTTATGATGCAATATTCGCACAAATACATTACCGGTTACGAAGACCGGATAGCAGCCAGACAGAATACTGGCCTTGCAACGCTCAATATTTCAAAGAAATTACTCCAAACTACGTTAACCCTAACTAGTTTTACCTATTATGATGTGGTCAACAATAGTTTTTTTAACCGCTCATCAGCCGGGTATGCCCTTACCGACCAAATCAACCTTACCTTGGGGTACGACTGGATACATGGCGACAAAGGGATGTTTGCCATGTACCGGAACAATTCGGAATATTGGGTAAAGGCGAAATTTAGTTTTTAGATTAAACCTAAAAAAATGAATAATAATCACAGCCATCATCATAACGACGATAATCATCAAAGGAAGAATTTGTTACGGGCTACTTTGCTCAATTTCTCCATCACCCTTGTACAAATTGCAGGAGGCATTATTTCCAACAGCCTCTCTTTGTTGTCGGATGCTTTTCATAACCTGGCAGATTCGTCAGCCATATTTATTGCTTTCGTTGCCGGGAAAATCAGCCGGAGAAAACCCGATACACGAAAAACCTTTGGGTATAAACGGGTAGAAATACTGGCTGCACTTTTTAATGCCGTAGTGCTTATTGCCATCTGTATATTCCTGCTTTATGAGGCATACAAGCGCTTTCTGGCACCCGAACCGATAAAAGGGGGATTGATGATTGTTATTGCCACTTTTGGCCTTTTTGCCAATTTGATTTCGGTATTAATCCTGCATAAAGATAAATCGCACAACCTCAATGTAAAAGCAGCTTACCTGCACCTTATGGGAGATACACTATCTTCTGTAGCTGTTATTATAGGTGGAGCCGCCATTTGGCTCTTTCAGATTTGGTGGCTGGACCCACTAATAACGGCTTTGGTTAGCCTGTATATTATTTGGCACACCTGGGGGATTGTTAAAGAAACGGCAGATATTTTAATGCAGGCGGCCCCGGTGGGTATCAGCCTGGAAGAAGTAAAAAAACAAGTTGAACAGTTAGACGGAATCGACAACATCCATCATGTCCATATCTGGAAACTGGATGATTCTCAAATTCATTTGGAAGCACATCTGAACCTGAAAAATAATGTGGACATGGTAGAAATGATGGCTATCAGAAAAAAGGCGGAAGACGTATTGTATGAAAAATTTGGCATTCAGCATATTACTTTACAAATAGGATACAATTGTTGTATGAACTCAAAAGAACTGATAGTTTGTAATTAGAAAAACAGCATTATCCCTGTGCCAAATTACTATGGTTGATTATATAGCCAAATTACGAAAAGAAACGGTTGAAATTCAGAAGTATTTTTTCGATTGTGCCAATATTAATACCCCATTCGACCATCGCTTGGTAACAAAACCAATAGATGTTTATAACCACAAATATAATACTCAGGGCACGCATAAAATCCATGACCTTTGCTAGTGCCCTTAAATCGTCTTCCTGCTGCATTGTAATTCGCTTTTTGCTGTTTGGAAAGCGAAAGTAAGGCGATGCTTATTTCAACATGCGAATTGTGAGTGCATTGGAAGTACGTGACATAGTTGTGGCAGCTTGTGGCCGGAAACCTTATTAAAAGTGCATTTCTCTTTTATCTGGATAAAAATGATAAATGAATACTATTTTATCTGGATAAAAGTGTAGTTTTGTATTCAACTTTAACAGAGAAATATGTACAGGGAGTCGATTGCTAACTTAAAAAACTGGAAAGAAGACAAATTCCGTAAGCCTCTTATCGTTAGAGGTGCCCGGCAGGTAGGGAAAACATGGCTTTTAAAGGAGTTTGGCCGTACATCGTATGCAAAATTTGTTTATGTAAATTTTGAAGAGACACCGGCGCTGCAAAATATTTTTGCAGCAGACTTTGATATTGAGCGAATCATTACCATACTTCAAATTCAAGCCCAAACCACAATAACAGCAGACGATACCCTGATTGTTTTTGACGAAATACAGTCGGCAGAACGCGGAGTAACCTCGCTAAAATATTTCTGCGAAAACGCTCCGCAATACCATGTAATTGCAGCCGGTTCACTGTTGGGGATGGGATTGCACAGCCAGGTCTCGTTTCCGGTTGGCCAGGTCGATTTTCTTGATTTGCGTCCGCTTTCGTTTTATGAGTTCCTGCTTTCATTAAATGAATCGGCGCTGGTTGATGCCCTAAAAGCAAAAAACTGGGGTGTTGTTTCCGTTTTTACTGAAAAGTTAAAAGAATACCTGCGTTATTATTTTTACGTTGGTGGAATGCCCGAAGTCGTGTCGGCTTTTGCTGAGACCCGCGACTGGCAGCTAGTCCGAAGGATTCAAAACAGAATTCTCAATTCTTATGAAGGTGATTTCTCGAAACATGCACCCAATGAAACAGTTCCCAGGATTCGGATGGTTTGGCAAAGTATTCCATCACAGCTGGCAAAGGAAAATAAAAAATTTGTGTATGGGGTTATCAGGGAAGGTGCCCGTGCAAAGGATTTTGAGTTGGCTATCCAATGGTTGGTAGATTGTGGTTTATTATTGAAAAGCCACCGGGTATCTAAACCGGGTATTCCGCTGGCAGCTTATCAGGAAATTTCTGTGTTCAAATTATTCCTGCACGACCTTGGCTTACTTGGAGCCATGGCTGGACTGGATGTAAGGACAATTATTGATGGCGATGAGATTTTTACCGAGTTTAAAGGTGCACTTAGCGAACAATTTGTGATGCAGCAACTGCGCCTGAATAATGAACGTTATATCGGTTATTGGACTAACGAAAAGAGCACTTCCGAAGTTGATTTCGTTATTCAGGAGGAAGGAAAAGTTATTCCGGTTGAAGTAAAATCAGGTGAAAACCTGAGGTCAAAAAGTTTCCGCTTGTTTTGTGAGAAATACAAACCTTCAAAAGCAATTCGGACATCCTTAACCGATTATAAGGAAGAAGAGTGGATGATAAATATTCCATTATATGCCATTGGAAAGGAGGGTTTGTAAACTTCTTACGAAAAAACAATCGGTTTATATTTTTATGTAAAAATGTACTTGTAGTACAGTTGTACTCAAAAAAATAAACCAAAAATAATATCCGGTTGGAATATATCACTTACGTCTGCCTCCCATACCTGGGTTTCTTTTTCTTACGTTTTTTACGAAGCTGTTGCTGATTCTCAGTATAGGATTCCGGTTCCGGCAAAAAAATGGAGAACAGGCTGCTAATGGCGGATTCAATATGCCCAGCCTGATTGTTGGCCGGTGAGAACGGTTCAGCCAGAGGCATGAACGGTTCTTTTTCGCCCATCTGTTTTGTGTGTTCCTCAACTGTCGGGGACTCTCTAAACAGGTCGTTGAATACATTGGCAGAAGACTCTTTGCCCAGCCTGGAGCCGTTCAGTACACAACGGCTTTGATGGTCGATAAAAGTTACTCCGGTAATCCGCCCTGTATTATTTCGCCTGAGATAAAGGTCAATATCCTTTTCCTGTAACTTTTGCCGCAGTTCCGTTTCATTTCCAGTTTCTTGCATTACACCTGCAACCAATGTATTCAGCCGTTCGCGGTATCTCTTTTCCTTTATCAGGATGGTCGATTTCTTCATCCGCTCTTCGAGAGCAGTGATCCCTACTGTTTTCCCGAAAGCAGATGATTTGATAGGCGTTCCGGCTTTGTTCCCTTCAACATCCAAGGCTGAATAGAGCAACCCCCGGTAAGGCTTTCCGCTTCGCGTTCCCTGTACTTCCTCCTCACTGATGTTGTAGAGGGATAATAAAGCCCGGTATTCTCCCATTGTCTGGAAACGGTACATAGCGGCTGCCGGTTTAATGACTGAACCAATTTGCTTTTTCAAATTGCCTTTTGCCACATCGACGGGCTTAAACTGCCATTGCTCCAACTGTTTTTGTTCTTTGGCGTGGTGCAGTCTGTATTTCTTTTCCAGCTTTTCAGTTGCAGCCACACTCCGCAGATTGCGTTTGCTGTCATTGATTTTTTTGCCCTCGCTGTCTACCTGTAACGAAACGATATGAATATGTTCCCGTTCAATGTCCGAGTGTTTGAAAATGACGTATGGTTGAGCACTGTAGCCCATCTGCTACAGATACTCACGCCCGATGTCTGACAGTTGTTCATCCGTTAACTTATCATCCGGGTGCGGAAAAGCCTAAAATGACTGTGCGTTGTGTACTGCATGCAAAGTAGTCGGTTTGCATGTCGCTTTCGTCCTGCTTCAACCGTGCCACAATAACTGCCTGTGCAGCTTCGGGGAATATTTCGGCAAAGCGTTTGAGGCCGACCTGTTTTACTTCGCTAATCCTTATCCGCTCTTTTTCGGCTTCGTCCTCCTCTGCCTTGGCTTTCGCCTGTGCTTCCTGAAGGAGTATAGCTACCTCAAAAGCATCAATAAATTCCGGTTTCACATCATCGTAATACCTGCCAATGCCGAATTTTTTGGACAAGGGGTTTATTATGTCTGTCCTGTCCATAGCTTTGGTGTCAGTATTGATTAAATGGTACATATAACCCCGGTTATTGATGTGTTCCACTTTGTAAACCACATACCGGGATTCGCTCATCGCATAACCATAACCGATAACAATCTGATTTTCTTTCACCACCTGTACTTCGGTATCGGTGGTCGTTTTTCCGAATAGTGAATAATACTTTGCCATTGTTTTAACTTTTAAAAGATTAATGAAACCAGCAAAGCCAGAATGATTATGAGAACGACAAGAGAGACAAGACAGGACGCCAGTTGTTTGATAACTGCCCAACCGAGGTATAAGCCCAGCAGTACCCAGATAAACCCTGTTCCCCAAACGCAGAACCCCAATACTATCAGAGCGATTTTCACAACCAGTTTTATGTTGGTTGGAAGGTAGGTAGATTGTTGTTTCCTATTTTTTACTGTGCTTCTCATAATTTCTGACCTTTTTTTTATGCCGTATCGGAGCCAGTGAGGAGTGACCGTGTTTCAGGGGCATGGGAAAGTAGTGTTTAGCCGATGTCAAATTTTTTGCGGGAAATACGCTCGCTAGAAAAGAAAGAGGAAGATTTTTCGCAAAACCGCAGGCTTGAATTTGCGTTGGCGTTAAAAACACGAAAATACTTTCGCACCTGAATGCGGTCGCTCAGGGGCACCAGATACACCGCTAATGGGGAAGAAATTTTAGGAGAGAAGTACAGTAAAAACTAAACTATTTCAATTAGTGGTTTAATGATATAACCGCAAAACAGGTGGGATTTATCCGACTTCGTTATAAATCATTCTTTTTCAGAAATGAAGATTTCTCCAATTTAGTAATGAACTAATTTTTAGGATATGATAGCTAATAAATCGAAAAACGATGGTGAAACCAGAATTTCACCGGAACGGGTAATCAAACTTTTGAAAGAAGATGGGATTGATGTTACCATAGAGCAGGCGAAGGTTATACTTGATTTTATGTACGAAATGGCAGAAATTGTTGTGGACCAATTCCTCGATTCCCCGCAATAATTTCACGATGAAATAGCTGACAGGTTGAAAAATACATCACTCAGCCCGAGAGGACAATAAACTGCCACCGGTGTGACAAATGCTGCCAACTCGCTTTAAATCAGAAGGAGTACCTATTGTTTTGCTTTATTTTGGGGGAAGGAAGAAAAACTTTAAAAAACAATAGCAATGGAAATCGTAAATATAGATGAAGAAACATTTGAAAGAATGCTCACGAAGTTTGAAACCTTCGCCACAAAGATGGAGCAACTTTACCGGCAACATAGTACCCACGATATAGGCGAATGGCTGGACAACCAGGATGTTTGCCTGTTGTTGAATATCTCGCCAAGGACACTGCAAACACTCAGGGACAACGGAACGCTTGCTTTCTCGCGTATCAGCCATAAAATCTATTACAAAGCGGAAGACGTGGAAAAGATTCTGCCGATAATAGAGGGTAAACGCCAACAGCCTGCCCGTAAACGAAGAATGGCCGTACAAAAAGTCTGATTGTGAATTTTAAAAATCAGGATTATGGGCAATCAGTTAATTACACAAGAAAATGATGAAAGGGTAAAATTATTCTTTCAAACATTGGAACGTATTTCCCGGCTAATGGGAGATATGTTCGCTTCCCGAAAACCTGAACTAAACGGGGAAAGTTTTTACACTGACGAGGAATTGTCGAAAAAGTTAAAAATCAGCCGCCGAAGTTTACAGGACTACCGTAATGAAGGACGGATTTCTTATATCAAATTGGGAGGGAAAATAATTTACCGGTCTTCTGACGTTGAGAAAATGTTGCATGACGGGTATCGGGAGCGATTTAAAAAATAGAGCATATCGGTTCCTGTTCTCTTTTTTTCTTGTGAAAGATGTTCCAATCAATTTGTACCCGGGAGAATATTGTAACAAAAATGACAGGCTGTAATTATTACAGCCCGCCATTTCTCCATCTCAGAAAGGTTGACCAGAATTACCTGTCAGTGCTCATTTCCGGCAATTTCCGCTTTTCCAATTATTTTTCTTCGCGCTATCAGTTTGTCCATATCTTCCGAAATTTTATCATCAGTTACTTTGGCATAAACCTGCGTGGTTGAAATATTGGTATGTCCCATCATTTTGCTGATACTTTCGATAGGAACGCCTGACGAAAGCATTAATGTTGCAAACGAATGCCGTGCCATATGGTAACTGAGATTTTTCGTCCGTCCCATGATAAATCCTATTTGATGTACTTCGGGCCAAATCATATCACGTTTTGGCAAAGGAAAAACAGGTTGCGTATCATCGCTTGCATTGTAAAGCGCGAGTATTTGCAAAGCTGCCGGGTGTAGTGGGATAAAAGCTTCCACTTTGGTTTTTGCCCTGTTTATCCGGATAAATACCCGTCCTTCTGCTGTTTTTCCGATATGACGTGGGTACAGATTACGAATATCAACATATGATAGCCCGGTAAATACCGAAAAGATAAATGCCCTTCTTATCAATTCCTTGCGCTGGTCAGGCATGGGGTTTCCCATAAGCCATTGGAGCTCGTTTCTGCTGATATGCCGGAGTTGAGGTGGGACTTTCTTTTCATATTTAACATCTTCTATGGGGTTTACCCTTAGTATCCCTTGGTCAACAGCAATGTAGATAAGCCGGTTCAGCCAGCGCAGACAATGATTTACGTGGCTTGACTGGTATCCCAAATTCTGTTTAAGAAAGTCTTTGAACGAGTTACCAAACCGTTCTGTAATATCGGTAAACAAAATATCGTCCATCTCCAGCGAAGCAACAAAATCGCTAAGGTTCTTGTGGGTAAGTTTCGATTGATGGTAAGAAGACTTCGAATTGATAACCTTGGAACGTACCCTCAGCCGTTCCCGTTCTACTTCCCCGGCCTGCAATAAGTTTACCGCTACCATATCTGGTTTTGTAATGGTATTTTTGAGCAATACGGCACTGATAACGCCCTGTTCTTTGATGATGTCTTCATAAGCACGTTCCACCCGTTGGCGGAATTCCTTTAAAAGGTTGTTTTCCCTGATAACCGTGATTTCCTGTTGCTTACTGTCCCAATCTTCGGGACGGCAATAAATACCGGTGATTACCGTACTGTTTTTACCGTCGATACTGATTCGGCACATAATGGCCGTAGTTCCGTCGGCTTTTACTTTGCTGCGGTTGATATAAAATAGTATTGAAAATGTACTGCGCATAACGATTGTTTTTAACGTTGGGATTAAAGTTTAAGTGATAAATCCTGTGTTGCCTTTATAAAGCTGTCCATGTCTTCGAAGAGCTTTTTTGGGGTTACACGGGCATAAATTTGTGTCGTTTTTATGTCCTTATGTCCAAGCATCCGGCTGATGGTTTCTATCGGTACACCGGCTTCAAGCGTAATGAGCGAGGCGAACGAGTGTCTGCCCATGTGGTAGGTCAGTTTGTCTTTCATGCCGGTAAGCACACGTAGCCCTTGCAGGTTTTGGCGTAGTGACGTGTAGTTGATATGAGGGAAAAGCGTTTCTCTTGTTTCATCCCTGTACTTTTCTATCAGCTCAATGGCTTCAGGCAATAGTTTTACACGGCTAAGCCTACCGTTCTTTTGGCGGTAATATTTAAGCCACAGGTCGTTGTTATTGTCTGTTTGCAGGTTTTCTTTGGAAACAGAAACAGTATCAGTATAGGCAGTTCCGGTATAACAGGCAAACAGGAACAGGTCACGTGTTAGAGCATGGGTACGTTGGGTGTCAGGGATAGCCAGGTCGCGGATTTTTTCAAAATTTTCTTTGCTGAGCGATTTAGGCGTACTTAATTTGGATTTTGGGATATTGAAATGTGCAAAGTAATGTTTGTCCGAATGCCCTTCCTTGTAGGCAATTTTACAAATCTTTTTCAGGATACACAGGTAATGGCGCAGCGTTTCGTTGCCCAGTTTCTTATCCAGGACAATAAAATCCTGATAGTCGCGGATAAACTGCTCGGAAAGCTGCCCAAAGGCAAGGTCGGTTACATTGAATTCTTTTTTGATGAATTCTGCCACGGTTTGACGGGTGTAGAGGTAATGGGCAATTGTTTTTGGAGAGCGGTCAACCCCGATGCGCTTGCGAAACCTTTCAATAAAACAGTCCATGAGTTGCAGCAAAGTCATTTGTGTCCCCATGTTCCCCTGGAACATGTTTTTTATGTCTGAGGCATCAAAAAACTGTTTGCGCCCTGCAAGTGTATCGTATGCCGAATGGACTACAAGGAGAAGTTTTTCCAGTTTTGCATTTACCGATACGGCCTCATGGCTTTTGCCGTTCAGTCGGCTTTCTCGTGGGTTCCACAGTCTGGGGTTGCAGGATAGTTTACAACTGAACTGTGCCATGGAGCGGTTTAGGGTGATGCGCCCCATAATGGCTGCTTTGCCTCTTTTGTCGGGGCTGCTCTTTTTGAGGTAGAGCAATACCTTGAATTTTTCAATTTTCATACGCTTATTTTTATGGGTAAAAATACCCGTTATATAAGCGCTCTTTGTTATGCAAAATATTGTGAATCAGTGAATACGGTTCCAGTTTTCATTTCTGCAACCTGCTATTGGTACCAATACGGAGTTTGGTAACTGCCGGTTAACGCTTTGGTAACTGAAAAGCTGCAATATTCTGCCGAAATCTGTTAATCCACAAAATACAAACAAGAAGAAAATCTACTCATTTTAAGTCTATTACGTTTTATTTGCACTACTCTACTTTGACCTGCTTTTGCTTTGTTTTTTACCACTGCACCCGCAATGCAATTTACAATTTGTTAGCGGTTGTTTTTTTTTTCATTTTTTAAATCCATCTTATTCAATATCGGTGTTAAAATAGTTCCTAAAACAACAAGTATTCCGATTACTCCCAGCATTCGATAATAAAACTCATTCTCACTAAATTCATTTATTGTCGAATAAATCAGCATTAGGCAAATAATAGAAATAAGGGAAATTGTCACAGTCATTAATAATTTTACTTTTTCGATGTTTGTTTTTATTTGCAGCAATAATGACGTATGAGCGGTTCCAACGGGAAGGATTATTAAAATGGCTATTATTTTCCATAAATTTCCAAAGTCGAAGATTTCCCAGATAGCCATAATTGTCGATATAAAACCAATGATTGAAATGAGCATTCCGTATATAGAAAAAGCTGTTAAGTCTTTGCGATTATAAATTATAGAACTACAAAGCCCTGTCAAGCTATATCCGCCAATTGATAATGTTGTCAGAAGAAGTTGAACTTCGATTTCTCCGAAGTCTCCAAATAGAAAGATAATAATTCCAATCAAAGCACCGATTGAAATAGCTACAATCAAAGTAACAATGAAGTATTTTTTATAATTCAAATTTTCCATTCTTTGTTTTCAAAATAACCGCTAACGGTTGGTACATGTTGTCGGGGCGGATTTCGGAGCGCGTTCCTGTCCGAAGGACACGGAACTGCGATGCGAGAATCCGCAGTTAGCGTACCACCGAACCCAGCCCTGCAATATGTACTGTGTTAGCGGCAGTTTTTTATATTTTATTTTCTTTTAAATCAAATAAAAATTGTTCTAAACATTCTCTAATTGCAGCAGAAGCCATGAATCTGGATGCTGTCTTTCTTGTCACAATGGCATTTGAGCCTAGAGGAGCATTTTTGTCTCCATCGACAATGTCACAACAATAAACTTTCTCTTTTGAACCAACTCCAATTTTAAGTTGACATAGTCCATGGACTTTAATTTTTCCAAAACCAATAAGTCGAGAATCAATTGCTTGTAGTTTAATTACAATTGTTTCTGTCGCACTGCTATCAATGACGATATGAGCTTGACTAAACAAAGAATCTATGTAGTCTTTGAGTTTAAATATTGTCTGAGCTGAAGACAATTCCGAGGTATTTTCAATTTCCAATGAAGAACATTCAACATTTTTTAATTGTGAATTTGCTCTGTCATCGACAAGTTCAACCCTGAAAGATTTCTCCTTAAAGTCAAATGTATTAATTGCTTTGTATATTGGAAATTTACGACATGGAAGAAATCCATGTTCTGGAACCATTTCTTCTCCGAATAATAGAGGTAAGATTACTTGAGAGTATCCAGAACTTAACCCAAAAATTATGAGAAGCATACTTATAATCCATTTTTTCATTTCACACGATTTTGATTGTAATCGTTTCAGTTTTTTTGTCCAAAATTGCCGCTAACGGTTGGTGCATGTTGTCGGGGCGGATTTCGGAGAGCGTTCCTGTCCGAAGGACACGGAACTGCGAAACGGGAATCCGCAGTTGGCGTACCACCAAACCCCGCCCTGCAATATGTACTTTGTTGGCGGTAGTAATTTAGTTGTTAATATATTTTTGTTTTGTCCATTCATTTTCGATTTGATTAAATTTTCCACCATAAATCTTCTCAAACATCATTTTATTCTTGTCAATATTTGCATTTGAAAATGATTTATATAATTCCAAAAATTTTTGCTTACCATATTTCTTAATTAAAAACTCGACAAAAGATGCCGATATGCAATAGTCTAAAGTTGCATTTTTTGAATTACCAATTTCATCATATGAAAGTAGAGTTGAGATAGTTATCAAATTTTCATTTTTACTATGTAATAAAAGAATTTCATTAATACTTTTTGTCGGGTAACCAATTAATCTTGAAAAAGCTTTGTCTCCATATAACTGAGATAGGTAAACTGCGGTACCCTCATCAATCAACGCTGGAGGTTTACTAATTGTATATCCAATAACATGTGCCAACTCGTGATAAGAGTCAATACGTATTGAATCATTAAATACCTCAACAATATTATTGTCAAATCCCCAACCCAACCCTTTATGACCAGTAAGATTATACTTTGTTTGCTCATCCTTGAAAAGAAAAATATTGATTGATATATCTTTTTTAATCTCAAAAAAATTGGAAATCTCTTGATAAGCAGATTCCCTTTCATTAAGAAAATTTGACTTTGTTTCCTCACTTAAATAACCCTCAAAAGTGTATAGATTAATATGTTCAGAAGATATTGATGTAAAAAGAGAATCTTTGTTTAATAGCCATTCTTTCTCTTGTCCATTGTCGTTACACTGAATGAAGAATAGAAAGATTAATATTAAAATCCAATTTCTCATTGATTCGCTTCCATTATTACCGCCAACGGTTGGTGCATGTTGCGGAGCGGATTTCGAAGAGCGTTCCTGTCCGGTAGGACACGGAACTGCGAAACGGGAATCCGCGGCTGGCGCCCCACCAACCCCGCTCTGAAATATGCACATTGTTACCGGTAGGTTTTTATTATTCACGGTCAGTTTGTTAACAGTATAAAAGTATCAAATTCCGAACAAAAGTTTTAAGTACCCACTTAATTTTTTTAACGCCTCAAAAGTCAAAGTTGCTTGTTGGCAGCAGGTAACTGCTGGCGATTTGTCGCGCCGGCACGTGAGCTTTACCATTGCTGGTTTTAGCAGCTGACGGAAAATTTGCGTGCACCGGCTATTCCTGCCAATTTTTAAAAATCCAGCCCCGGTAGCTGAAGGCCAAAAATCAAACTGTTTGGTAATTACGGGCTGTTCCTAAAAGGAGCAGGGTGGTCAGGCAGCCAAACAGTTTAGGAAAATTATTAAAGCGCGAAAAATTGGCGAAAATTGCCAAACTTTACTTTGCAAGTTTTGTGACAGCAACTTTCGTGGCGAGCTGGAAACCAAAGAACGAATGTTTAAGATAACTACCAATTTTTTCTTCAAACTTACCGGTAACGGTTGGCGCATGTTTGCGGAGCGGATTTCGGAGAGCGTTCCTGTCCGGTAGGACACGGAACTGCGAAACGAGAATCCGCAGTTGGCGTACCACCGAACCCGCCCTGCAATATGTACCGTGTTATAGGGTGTTTTTTAATTCTTCATGATACGATTTGGTTTCTTTTAAATCTCCATTTTCAAAATATGAATATGACTCAGTCATTTTGAAGCTTGCATTTTTGTCAATGCTAATCAATCCTATTTCTTTACCATCTTCATAAAATGTTTTATTCCCAATTTTCCCATAATTAAAGACTTCTGTTTTTAACACAATATCTTGATTGTCAAAATTATTAATGCAAAGGTCAACGGTGTCTTTGTTAATGTCAAGTGAGTAAAAGTCCGGTTGAGTTTTTGATTTTGAATAATTGTAATACATTATTTTCTCTGTTAATTCCATTGAATTGTGAAATGAAATGAACGTTGCCTTTTGAATTCTACCGTTGTCATAATCGTATTCAACTTTGCTAATCGGATTATCCCGACAGTCAAATTCAGACATAGATTTGCATAAACCATTTTCGTATGTGTATTCTTTAACTGTCTGGATTGTGTCAAACTTTTTCTCTGTCATTGATTTCACAAAGTCTTGATTAAAATCGATTTTTCGAGTTAAAATTCTTTGAAAAACAGTCTTTTGTCCGTCCGGGAAATATCCATATTTGCTCCAAATTGTGGTGTCACCCTCTGTGGAAATTCTAAATTTACTTATTAAGGAATCATTCGAATTATAGTCGTAAAGAACAAGAGAAGGGATTTCTTCAAAGTCTGATTTAGATATTTCTTTTTTTAAAAGTCCGTCATTGTCATACTCATAATTAGTCACTGTAATCATTGAATCGACAATTTGCCCAAACATGATTGTGTAGGAGATTTCTTTGGATGATTCTAATTTGTCCGAATCATATTTATATGAATATTTTGTCATTGTGGACATTTTAGCTGAATCGAAAATAAACTTCTGTATTTTCTCTTTGCATCCTGTCACTAATGCCAATCCAAATATTATTATCAAGGTTTGTTTCATGTTGATTTTGTCTTTTTTCAAAATACCCTATAACGGCCACTTGTAAGTTGTCGTTGCGGATTTCGAAGAGCGTCAGTGTCCGATAGGACATGACGCTCAAGAAAGGAGCAGAGACAACGCACACCACCGCACCCGCAATGCAATTTACAAATTGTTAGGGGCTGGGTTTTTTATTATTTCATTCAACTCATCAATCATTATAATTGATTTATTTAGTATTGACTCATAAGCTTTGTAAAATGTTTTGTCATCAATTTCCATTTCTTTAAGCACTTTTTTATAATCAGAACCTTTTTGATGGGCAGCGCCTTTGGACCTTAATCGTTGGAGTTGTCTTAAAAATGGAATTACATGTTTGGGTTGTGGATTAGCTTTACCTAGCAGAATCTCTAATTTTCCAATACCCTGCAAATTTTTCTCATCTGTTTTAATTCTCTTCCCAATTTCACCTTCATTAAGGTAATCGATAAGGGTCTTTGTTAGGTTAAGTACTAAATTGTCAAATTCAGCATTATTCTCGAACAAGGGCAACCTAATTGCCTTTAAACAGTGACTATCTTCTCCTGTCAATTCTTTATATAAACTAAATTCAAATTTTCTATTCCAGTCAATTTTTAATTTTTCAAATTTATTTTTAAATATCAAATCAATCGCGTCCTAAATAATCTCTGATACAAATCAGGATTCTTTATTCACGGGGTTCAATGCTCTCAGATTAGCCTCTTTCAAAATAAAACCCCTTGTATTGGCAGATTTGTCTGTTTCGGCGGTTCATCAAATGGTTTATCCAACCATTTTTGAAGGTCTATTTTTACAAATAAATTCAGCCTAATAAACGACACAAGGTTTGACAACCGCCATCCAAATTGAGATAAAGCTTTTAAATATTTTAGGACGAGTATGGTTATTAATGCCGACCAAATCTGTATCATAACTGCATTTTCGCTGGTTCCAATAAAGCTCTTGATATGTAATAGTTGTTTTATCTCTCTGAAAAATATTTCGATTTGCCACCTGCTGCGGTATAGTTCACTAATTGTGTTTGCTGTCCAGAACATTTGATTCGTGATAAGTTCAATTACCTGCCCATTTTCATCATCCCATATGGCAACCCTTCTGAGCCTTTTAGGATAGTTTTGTTTAGCCTTTGTACCCGTAAATTCGATGATTTCGTCTTTCAGGATGTGTTGATGCCTGTTTTTGGGAAGTTCAAGCTCCTTAACCGGCTTAAACTTCAGGTTTTCCTTATGCCTGACAACAAAATATACCGAGTTGCTGTCCCAAACATTCAAAAGCGAAAAATCATTGTAATACCGATCGGCAACAATGACGCTATTTGCCAATAATGGCAAATCATAAGCTCCTTTATTATCGGCTGTTTTTCCATCGGTAATATTCACGTATGCAGGCAGATTACCATCATAATCAAGCAAGGTGTGCATCTTTACGGCACCTTTGGCTGTTTTGTACTTTGCCCAATCAAATAAGCTCAAACAAAGGCTAATAGTTGATGAATCCAGCAAGAATATTTTTGACTTGATGCGGAATTTAGATTGCTTGATGTTCATCTGCTGTCCTAATTGCGATAACAGTTTGTAATAGTAATCTTTGAATAAATGCCAGTCACGATTTTTGTTTTGGTAACTGATAGTGGATTTTGATGGTGCTTTTTGTATGCCAAGGTGATTGAGGTTGCCGGTAGCCGATCGCAACCCATTGCTGATATCACGCACGGATTGGCTTTTGGCAAATTGACAAAACAACATCGACACTAAATGCGTCCAACTGTTATAACCTTTTTGATGTTTATCGGTTTGGTGTTCTTCAACCAATGATTTGAATGAACCTCTGTCTAATTTTGAAATAATTTGCGAGAATAAATTTACCTTTACCATATGTGAGAAGTTTGTTTTTGTTGTAGCAACTCAAATATACTTTGAGATACTTAAACTTCTTCTCACATTTTTATATCGTTTAGGACGCGATTGATATCGAATCAATGTTTTCGGGATTTGTAGCAACTGTAAGAAAATCACGTTTAAATTTCACCATGCTCATTTTGCCATTGGGAGGAATATTAAAACCTCTCCAATATGATTGCTCTGAAAATGGTATATCTCGTCCTAAGTCTCCTAAATAAGCAATAATTGAATCTTCCAGATTGTTGTCTATGTCTAATCTCCAAGAACCTTTACATTCAATACCTCCATCATATACAGAATATTTCTTTGTGTCTTGATAATATTTTACCAATACTTCTCTTTTGAAGAAAACTGGAGTTAAGTAATTAGGTGCTTCGGGATTTTTACCAAAGTAATCCGATAATAATTCTGGATTACAAGAATGTTCTATTTCATTTCCAGTTTCGGTATCCATGTTAATAATAAAATCCACAAACTTTGTATTAACAAACTGTTCATGCCATGGCTTAGGTTTAAATTGAGATAAATTGTCGACAATTTTTTTCCCTAATAGTCTTGAATTTACTTTTCTGGAAGTATCATTAAAATAGTCACTTTTTTGAAATGTTATGTCGTAGCAATAGTCTTTACCTTTGTCTTGAAAATAATCACCTTCTGATAACCCATGTTTATTCAAACTTAGATTTGAGAACCTATAAAAATCAAGTTGTAGTCCTAGTTTCATTTTTTTTGCGGCAAGAAACTCTCGAAGATGCGTGGTTTTAATTTTTATTTCTTCATCCGTTTGGGTAACAACGACGGTTTCGTCGGACATATCATTTACAGCAATATATTTGTTGCTTTTTTTGTCGTGATAAAGATTAAAGTATAGTTTAAATTCTTCAATAATCTCAACTGTTGTTGGATAAATGTTATTATAGAAGCATTGATAAACAAGAGGTTCGTATTTAGCATCAAATCCCCAACGAAAATATTTAGACTCTTGGTCAGAATAATGGACATGCCCAGGTTGAAAATTTGTGATATTTAGCGACCAAGCTCCGTGTTTCAAAAATTCTGTTGTTAGATTTTTAGGAAACATGACTGGAAATATTTCAAACCACTCGGTATGAAGTCTGAAACTCTTATAGATAGTAAGCCAAGAGTCTTGTCTTAAATCTTTTTTTAGCCAATCTATTATGTCCTTAAATAGTAAATCTGTCATGTTCTGAATGCTGTCTGTTTAACCTGTCTAGTCCTAAAATATGGCTACAGGTTAAACATTGAATTAAGCTACATTTTTAAACACCGAGTTAGGTGTTCTGTACCCTAAAGATACATGAAGCCTTTTGTTGTTATATAGTTTAATAGCATTTTTTGCAGCACGTTTTGCATGGACAATAGAAAAGAAGCACTGGTCGAGATAGAATTCGTCTTTTAAAATGCCGTTAATCCTTTCAGCGACTGCGTTTTCGTAACAATGGTTTTCTTCTGTCATGCTGATTTTAATACCGCGCCGTTTAAGTTCATTTACATACATGTGGCTGCAATACTGCACCCCTCTGTCGGAGTGGTGTATAAGTCCGGCCGCTGGCCGGGCATGCCACAGGGCCTTTTTGAGGGCCCGTAGGCAGCCCGCCAGCTCCAGCGAATCACTGAGGTCGTGTCCGATTATTTTCCGTGAATACAAGTCAGTAATTAAGGCTAAATAACAAAATCCTTTGACTGTCCTGATGTAGGTAATATCCGATACCCACACCTGGTTTGGTGCGTTGATTTCCAGTTCTTTAATCAGGTTGTTGTATTTATGGAAATGGTGATAGGAATTGGTAGTTTTTGCATATGCACGTTTGCGTTTTACAAGCATGTTTTCAGTCCTTAAAATGTCAAACAACCTGTCCCTGCCAATCTTTAAATTGGCTGCAGAGAAGTCGCTGGATAGGGTAGAGTGGAGTTTCCTGGTTCCAACACGTGGCTGGATTTTTCGTTCCGTTTTTACCATCCTGAGAACCTGTTCCACTTCAGCTTGCCGTTGCCTGTGACGTTTCTTGTATTTGTACCAGGCATCGCGTTTCAGTCCAAAGCAGGCGCATACCTCAGATACGCTTGCACTGCCAGTTTGTTTGGTCACAGCAGAAGCTTTCATCAACGCCTGATGTTTAAGTTTTTTTTTAGTTCTTCTGCATTTTTGTATCCCAGGTTCTCGGCGGCAACTTCGAGGTAAGAATCGAGAACGAGCTTGTCCAAATCCTTTTTAATCAAGAGTTCTTTAAGTTGTTCGATTTCTTTCTGAAGCGCTTTTAAGCGGCTGATTTCGTCTTTAGTTTCTACCATAACACGTGTGTTCATTAAGTCTTTACGGTCGTACTTTCGTACCCACTCATTGATTGTACTTGACTGCAACCCATAAATGCGGGACAGTTGTCTTTTTGAATACTTACCGGTACTAAGTTCGGCTAAAATTTTGAGTTTGAAACTCTCGCTGTAACGCCTGGTTACTCCATCATTTTTATACATATCTACTTCAAATTGTGTAGACATTTTTTAGGACGACTCAACCCTTGCCCCTAACGGTTGGTGCAAGTGGAGTGCGGGATTTTGAAATTCATCACTGTCAAGCTGCCACTGAGCCAAACCGGCTTTTGGTTAAACATCATTTTTAAACCGTAATCCGTCAAAGACGGATTGGCGGTGGTTGAACAATGCGAAAAACGTTGGAAAATCACGCCCGCCCGCATTACATTTGCACTGTGTTATAGCCAGTGTTTTATTCTCTTATTCAATTATCTTGGTAATGAGGCCAAAAATAGTTGGTGGAATTGATAAAAATTATTCGTAAAATACGAGTGTAAACCTGAAGAGGAAGCAGGCTCTGCTGAGGAGCAACCTGCCAGCAATAAGGTTTACCAAATGGAATAAGAGCCTTTCATCCGATGAGATGGAAGGCTTTTCTTATTCTGTTTGTTTATGGCTTTGAAAACCTGGGATTCGAAGAATTCCTAAAATACAGGTACCACTTAATAAAATTCTTTTTGTGCTGTTTTGATAAGCCCCGGTGTATTCTGAGGTTGGATTTTAAATGTCCAAAAAATGATTCCAATCCATTTGTACTTTTGGGTATTCTTGGGTTCTCCAAATAGTGAAACATATTAGGAAGCGCTTTACGGATCACGGTAAACGAGCGGCGAACCATCTTGTGCTTGTACCAATACCTGCCTGTTTCCGGGTTGTAGCTTTTCTCATTTACAAAATCATGGTATTCCTGGTACCAGTCAACCAGCTGTCTCAACCAGATTTGTTTCTGGGACTCACTTTTGATCAGGTGCAACTTAGAAACGATACTTCTCAAATCAATACCTGCATTGCTTTTGGGATTGGCTGACAACCAAATCCTGCACATCCTTTGAATATGAATGATACAGCGTTGCAGCTTGACATCTTTGCAAACCTTGCTGATTGCTTTTAAGATAGCCCTGTGGCCGTCACAGGTAATACTTTCAATCTGAACGTTTAATGCCAGAAGATTCTCCAAATCTTCTTTGATCTCATCGTACCATTCGCCATCACTCAACCTGTAAAGCTGAGTAAATTTGATGGTATTATCACGATAAACAATCAGACACAAATCTTGAGTAAAGTAGGTTCCATCAATCAACAGATTTACTTTCTCTGATGGATAAACACTTAGTATCGGTGGAGAAGATAAATATCCATCAAAGTAACGCTTCAATGTCCGAACGGAATAACCACTTTCCCCGGATATAACTTCCAAAGTTTGCTTTTGGAGAACCCAGTTACGAAACCAAACAAAACGATTAGATGCAGATACACTTTTATTAATCCGCGTAAAATAGATACCACAGTTTTTGCAAAAGAAACGCTGCTTTCCCGTTTGGAATCCCCAGCGAATAACATCAAAGCTATACATGCCCAACAAGACGTTTTTTGGCATCTTTTTGAATACAAAAGAAGTTAATTGAAACACGTTTCAATTAACTTCTTTATAAATACTGCAAACATTGGACTTACAGAAGTTTTTACCAACTATTTTTGTCCATTATATCATTATCTTCCAGGTAATCAGCATAAAAATCAAGGTAAACTTGAGTAATATAATCGTGAAATCCCCAACCAATATCACTTGTGTCTGTCATTACTTTTTCGGCTCTGTTTGCAAATTTTTCCAGTAGTCCATTTTTACTCATCAAAGTCAAAGCTTGTACGTAAGTCTTTTCCAGACTTGAATAAAAACTTTCGTTTATATCTCCAAAATCATTCGTAAATTCAACTCCAGTTTCCACATAAAAAAGCATTAAGTCAGCAAGATTATCATCGGATAATCCGAGTTTTTTAAAATCGCTTATAGCCTTCTTCCCTTCTTTCAAATTATAGCCAAATCCTCTCTTGGGAAAGAAGGTTTCGAATACTTTCTCACGATATTTTGATAATAGCTCTTTTTCGTTTGGATTTACATAAAAATCAAAGAACTCTTTAACTGATTTATTCTTATTGTATAATTCACCAATCAAATCAATTAGTTGACTTTTATTCAGATTTTTTAGGTTGTTTTTTACTTCTCGGATTCCCATTGTCCTAATTATTTCATCATTGGAGTTAACAATTAATATTGCCTGTGTTTTTAACTTTTATAAATCAGGTTCATTTCAGATAGTTCTTGTCCAATTTGATGAATTCCACTCAATATTTTTTCAGTTTGGTTCTCAGACGGCTTTTTACGTCCTTGTACATATTGGGACAATAACGTTGGATTCATTCCAATTTTTTCTGCAAGAAATTTTGCATTGAGCACTTTATAATATTGAAAGAATTGCGCAAAGTCAATTTCAAATTTTAAGTTCTCATGCGTAATCTCAAATTCTTCTTCAAAGTTTAATTGAGTAGCTTCAAGTGCATTATTTATTAATTCAGGAATAGTTCTCCCGGTAGTAAATATTGGATATTCTTCTGAATATGCTGAAAAACCAGTCTTTGTTTTTTCAACTATTATTTTAATTTTTTTCTTTAATGTTTTCATCATTCTTGTTTTTAAATTGTAATTCCTGCATCTCTCAAAATTTTCTTCTCAAGTCCTTTACCGACTTCTTGACTTCCATGGTTTGGAAAAATTATTATTCCTTCTTTTTGGTCATGTTTCAATTTAACATGTGACCCTTTTTGTGAAATTGGGTACCAGCCATCTCTTTTCAATAGTCGATATAATTCAGAGCATTTCATTTAAATAAATCTTTCTAAATTTTATTCAAAGGTAAATAAAAATTTACTTTTTGCAATAAAATAATTGCAGGAATTTTCTTTTTTCAACATTGGCTATAACGGTCACTTGTAAGTTGTCGTTGCGGATTTCGGAGCTCGTTCCTGTCCGGTAGGACGGAACGATGTTGCGAGAATCCAGCAAACGACACACCACGAACCCCGCAATGCAATTTACAATTTGTTATAGCCAGTGTTTTATTATTCCTTTATTAATCACTCTATATTTTTACCGGTAGTTTCCTTATAGTGACGATTCAGCTCATCTATATTTTCAATGTATAGATTTGTCGTTAAAATCTGACCCGATTCATTTGAACAAATTTTCCAAACTCCAAAATCTAATGCTAAAATATATCCGTTTTTCTCATAGTAAATATGTGATTCACTTGATTTCATCTCAAATCCAAGCTGAATCAGAATATCAGCGCTTATTTTGTCCATAATTTTATTTGTTTTTATAATACTCACTTATTTCTGCTTGCAAGCCATCGACAATTTCCTGTGTTTTTGATATGAACTTTAATTCTTGATTTTTGTCATTTTCGGATATATTGTAATTCTTAAATAGATACTCAGAAACTGGGAAATAATGACATTCGGTTTCCTTCCCATTTTTTGACCAAACTGAATCTTTTGTTAAGTCAAAATGATTATTGTCAATTTTATTCCAGCAGTGAACAAAGAAGCTTCCTGTTTTATCAACCTTTATGAATACAAAACCTTCAACGCATAACGAATTTGTCAATTTTGCAACTTTATATGAATTGAACAAACACTGATTAGGTATCATCAAATCACTCAGAGTAGAAAAATCAATTTGAGTAATATTCTCAATCTTAGTTAAAAGTATCTCTTTGTAGATTAAATTATTAAAAGGAATTTCAATCATGTGTCTTTAATTTGAGTGCAAATCTCTTTTGTTTTTTCAACATTGGCTATAACGGTTGGTACATGTTGTCGGGGCGGATTTCGGAGAGCGTTCCTGTCCGGAGGACACGGAACTGCGAAACGGGAATCCGCGGCTGGCGCCCCACCAACCCCGCCCTGCAATATGTACTTTGTTATGGCCAGTTATTTTTTCTTTTTATTCTTTTTAAATTTTCTCCACCCGTAAAGAATTATTGTCAATAAAATCCAAAGCGGCCAAAGATTAATTAAAATGAGTGTAAAGTCAACAAGTCCAAACCAACCTTTGGATAAAGCTTGTTTTAATTTCTCAATGAAATTGCCTCTATTAGCTGGATTATATTTAAAATCTTTTTGTTTAGAAATTGTCAAATCGAGAGTACTATATTCTACTAAGTCACTTAAATATTTAATTCTGCCTGTCGTACTTTCTATTTCTTCTTCAATTACACGAATTTTTTCCTCAATTTCAAGAATGTCTTTTACTGTTTGAGCTTTAGCTAACAGTTCATTGTAACGTTTGAGATAGTTCTTTTTGTTTTGAAGTCTTGTTTCTAAATCTATAAACTGGTCAGTCACATCTCTGGCATCAATTTCCTTATATTTTATTTCTCCTTCTCCAGTTTCTATCTGATTTATGAAATTTTCAAAGTTTGCACTGGGAATCCTTATTTTTAAATTATAGGAAGATTCCCAGTCAGAATTATTAAAACTTTCATTGTCATAATATCCACCATGGTTTTTAACCAAAGTGTCAATGCGAGATTTAGAATTTTCCAGATTGTTTACCTGTATTCCTATTCGCCCATCTTTGATGATTTTCTTTTTTATTACATCTTGATTTTCTCCGGTCGGCAAAGGTGGGGGTGGCGGTTTAATTTCTTGTTCTCGAGTTATTGGAATTATTTCTTCTTGCATCTCCATGTCAGCGAGCGCATAGGAAACTTTGTCACTCTGTTTTTGATTACATGCGACAAGTAAAAAGGTCAAAATAATTATTGATAAAATGTTTTTCATAATTGTTTATGTTTTCTATTCATAATTGGCCATAACGGTTGGTACATGTTGTCGGGGCGGATTTCGAAGTGCGTTCCTGTCCGAAGGACACGGAACTGCGATGCGAGAATCCGCAGTTGGCGTACCACCGAACCCCGCCCTGCAATATGTACTTTGTTAACACCAGTTTTTTATTTCTTTAATTTTTTCAATATCGTTTTTGTCCAATAGATTTATTTGGATGCTATATTTTACATTTCCAATCAACGTTTTTTTGTATTTTATTGATATAGAATTCCATGTGCTTAAATTTATTTTGTCAGGAACAACGGCATTGCTAAGTTCAAGCTCTTTAATTTTTTCAATATTTTTTACAAAAATCACAGGCAAATTGAAATTGAATAGTCCATTGAAATTTCCATTTTCTTTGGGAGCAATTAATATTAAATCGTTTGAGAAGTACATCACTGCTTTTACTGGAAGTCCTCCAACAACACTCCCTTTGCCAACAGAAGATTGAAGAAAACGAATTTGAATTTTTTCAAATGAATAATTTTCAAGCTTTGATAGAATCTTCTTAGTATAACTTTGTTGTGATTTTGAAACTACAACAATAATAGTTATGAAAATTATTATGAACCCTATGAAAAATATTAATCCAGCCATTTTATATACTTAATTGAAACCGACTAAATGTTGTTTTAACTAATTCCCAAATAAAACCAGATGTTTCAGGAGGAAGTCCAAACGTAAATAACAAACTAACGATTGTCCCAATGAATAGTGATTTCCAGTCAAACTTGTTGAGCTTATCAACTTTTTTGCTTAATTCATCCAGCTTCGTTTCAAATGTTTTAAATACCTCTTCATTGAGTTCAAGTTGTTTTATTTTAGAGGTCAGCTCTTTTAAATTTTGTTTTATTAATTCTTGTTCTTCTACACTAAATTTTTCTTTCAAGTCAGAAAATTCAGTTTTCATATAGTTTTCACTATCAAAAGTCTCCCAACCGGTTGGAGTAGATAATTCCGATTTAATTGCTTTTGCCCACTTTTCGAAATATGTTAATACGTTTTCCCATTTTGCTCCAACGGAATAGCCATTTTTATTGTCAACGGGATAAATGGTAAGATTATATTCTGTTTGATTTCGTTTATTGATAGAGAATGAAAAATAGTCAAATTTGAACTCAATTTTGAATTCTTTGTATTGTCCAGAAGTTTTAAAATCATGGATATTAAGTTTCAGTTTTTGAAAAATATCCGACAATTCTTTTTTCTGTAAATTAGTTATTCTCATCTTTTTAACCTGTCTAGTCCTAAAATATGGCTACAGGTTAAACATTGAATTAAGCTACATTTTTAAACACCGAGTTAGGTGTTCTGTACCCTAAAGATACATGAAGCCTTTTGTTGTTATATAGTTTAATAGCATTTTTTGCAGCACGTTTTGCATGGACAATAGAAAAGAAGCACTGGTCGAGATAGAATTCGTCTTTTAAAATGCCGTTAATCCTTTCAGCGACTGCGTTTTCGTAACAATGGTTTTCTTCTGTCATGCTGATTTTAATACCGCGCCGTTTAAGTTCATTTACATACATGTGGCTGCAATACTGCACCCCTCTGTCGGAGTGGTGTATAAGTCCGGCCGCTGGCCGGGCATGCCACAGGGCCTTTTTGAGGGCCCGTAGGCAGCCCGCCAGCTCCAGCGAATCACTGAGGTCGTGTCCGATTATTTTCCGTGAATACAAGTCAGTAATTAAGGCTAAATAACAAAATCCTTTGACTGTCCTGATGTAGGTAATATCCGATACCCACACCTGGTTTGGTGCGTTGATTTCCAGTTCTTTAATCAGGTTGTTGTATTTATGGAAATGGTGATAGGAATTGGTAGTTTTTGCATATGCACGTTTGCGTTTTACAAGCATGTTTTCAGTCCTTAAAATGTCAAACAACCTGTCCCTGCCAATCTTTAAATTGGCTGCAGAGAAGTCGCTGGATAGGGTAGAGTGGAGTTTCCTGGTTCCAACACGTGGCTGGATTTTTCGTTCCGTTTTTACCATCCTGAGAACCTGTTCCACTTCAGCTTGCCGTTGCCTGTGACGTTTCTTGTATTTGTACCAGGCATCGCGTTTCAGTCCAAAGCAGGCGCATACCTCAGATACGCTTGCACTGCCAGTTTGTTTGGTCACAGCAGAAGCTTTCATCAACGCCTGATGTTTAAGTTTTTTTTTAGTTCTTCTGCATTTTTGTATCCCAGGTTCTCGGCGGCAACTTCGAGGTAAGAATCGAGAACGAGCTTGTCCAAATCCTTTTTAATCAAGAGTTCTTTAAGTTGTTCGATTTCTTTCTGAAGCGCTTTTAAGCGGCTGATTTCGTCTTTAGTTTCTACCATAACACGTGTGTTCATTAAGTCTTTACGGTCGTACTTTCGTACCCACTCATTGATTGTACTTGACTGCAACCCATAAATGCGGGACAGTTGTCTTTTTGAATACTTACCGGTACTAAGTTCGGCTAAAATTTTGAGTTTGAAACTCTCGCTGTAACGCCTGGTTACTCCATCATTTTTATACATATCTACTTCAAATTGTGTAGACATTTTTTAGGACGACTCACAATTTTGCACAACGGTTGGTACATGTTGTCGGGGCGGATTTCGGAGAGCGTTCCTGTCCGAAGGACACGGAACTGCGAAGCGAGAATCCGCAGTTGGCGTACCACCGAACCCGCCCTGCAATATGTACTGTGTTGTGTGGTCGTTTTTTTATTTTTTATCTCCAACGTCCGGCTCTTAAAATAGAAACAAATTCTCCAAGCCTTGAAGAATTGTCCGCATATTCTCCATTTGGACCGTCATATACAAATGTCCATTTTCCGTCTTTGTAATGAACATCTTCGTTAATTGCTTTATTTTTTCGGTCTATATACACGACTTCAATTTTACCAGGTTCATCTTTATAAATGTGACAAACAACAGCATCATTCATGCCAACTGAAATCCAATCTTTTAGTTTTACATTTTCTGGGGTAATTTTTTCCATATGCTATTTTGTATTTATTTGATTTAATTTAATCTCGTTACTGTCATTGAGTAAAATCTCTCCTTTTAAGATTGAACTATTTGGTCTTTTCTCAGTCGATTCATCAATCGATGCAATACTATCACTTAAATTATCGCTGTCATTGATGAACTTTTGAAGCTTTACTTTATAATGATTAATGAATCCAGAGTTTATTAAGTTTCTTATCTCTATTTTTCTATTTAGAGAGTCCGAAGTTTCGAAAACTTTTAAAATTAATTGCTGTTCAAATTTTTCTTGATTGTATATTTCATTTTGATATTCTTGCTTTTTATTGTCTATATCACTACCAATGTAAACACCTAATACTGTCGTGGCGGCAACAAGTATAGGTATTAGAACATTCGACCAATTTTTAACCCAATTCATTAAAGAAGTTTCTTTCTTTACTTTTAAATCTTCTATTTTAAGGTACAAGTCAACTTTTTGAGAGATATATTTTATAATCTTTTCAGGTGATTCCTTGGAAAGTTTTTCTAAAGCTTCTGTGTCTAGTTTTTCAATAGTTTCTTCTAATTCCTTAATTCTTTCTCTATTTCCAGAAAAATAGTCATTTAAAAGCTCGAATGCTTTTTTTAGAATTTCGTAATTCGGAATTGGTTCAATCATTTTATGTTATTCTATCGTATGAATAATCTTTGTTTTCAAAATTCTGACTAACGTTAAAAATTGTAGTTGGGGCTCAAAGAGTTACCAAATCCAATTTCTTCTGGTTTTATGTCAAATTTAGCCATTTGTTTTTTAATTTTTTTTGCCATTCCCATCTTTCTTTTCTGGTCGAGGAATAGATATTGGGCAGGAGGATTGTATGGTACTTTTTTTACAATCAATGTCCAGATAATTGTTGCCAGTTTTCTGGCAGTAGCAGATACTGCTGACTGTCGTCCTTTCCGGAAAGCAATTCGTCGAAAAAAGTCAGAGAGGTGAGTGTCTTTTAAATTTCCAATTGCATTTGCAGCATTCCGGAGTGCTATTTTTAGGCGGTTGCTTCCTTTTGGTATTTTGTTACTAAGGATTTTTCCACCTGATATTTTATTGATTGGAGCCAGGCGTAACCAAGAGCAAAACTGCTTAGCTGTTTCAAATTTTTTAAACCCGTCGATTCCAATTTCGCTCATTATAGCCATTACAGTTGCATGGCTTACCCCTTCGATTGCCATTAAATCTACTCCGTCAAAGTATTGGAAAGCAATTTGATTAAAGTCTTTGATGTCAACGGCATTCTTATTCACTCTTTTATAGGGTTTATCGGTGGTTTTAAGTTTTTTCTTATCGGGATTCTTTGTTAATTCTTTTTTGATTAGGAGTTCAATTTTTTTATCACATTCTTTGATTTTTCTTTGGAAGAACCTGTAGCTGTCGAATTCTTGCTGCAAGCCAAATAAATAATCCGGCCTGTTGTTTCCATGCAAAGCTTTTGCTATTTCATGTTTTGGTTTTCTGCAATTATAATGTCTGTGTTCAGCCAAAGAATAGGGGTCTAAGTTTCCATTACAAATATCTTCGATAATTTTCAGGCCGGTTAATCCGCAAACATCATTTACCACTACGTCCAATCTAAAGTTTAAAAACTTCAGGTATTTTTGCATTTTCCGTGATGCACTTGCTGCCAATTCTATCCAGTTTGTTCTTTGGCGGCAATAAGTCCGCAGTACTTCTGTAGTTTCATCGGGCAAAAAGCTGCCTGTCAACAGTCCCAGCGAATGGAGTTTTTGAATCCACCTGCTATCTTTTACATCTGTCTTTTTTCCTTTCGCATTTTTTGTAAACTTTCCATTGCAAAGAATAACCTCAAATCCATGTTTTTGTAGTTCTACATAGAGGTTTTGCCAGTAATCCCCGGTGGATTCCATTGCCACGGTTGTGATGCCAAACGATAACAGCCATTTGCATAGATCAACTAAATCTTCTGCATATACTCCAAATTCTTTCACATCTTCCAGGGCTTGCCCTACTGCAACAAAATGTGATTTGCTCCCTACATCAATTCCGGCAGCATTGTGGTTTACAACCTCCATTTCAATTTTCTTTTTCCTTGCCATATTTATAGTTTTAAACATTAAAATGACCCTGAGGAAATGTATCTTTGAATCGAAAATTATTCTGAACGGGGTCGTCCCGATTAATCGGGATGCCACCACTGTAATTATCAACAGGCCTTTGAAATACTACTTCAAGGGCTTTTTACATTTCAACCAGAATGCGCCACGAGCTTAAAAGCACCATTTAGAAAATCGGTCAAACAAAGGGTCTGTTCAAATTTAACAGAAGTTTCATTCGGAGTGGCTCATTCGTTAGCAACAGTAGTTAATTGGCTCTGGAAAAATAGAGTAACTTATTTTAACTCTATTTTGGATGTGCTAATATGGGGAATGCCACACAACGGTCACTTGTATGTGGTCGGGCGGGATTTCTGGAAGAAATCGTGTCAGACCCGCAGGAACGTGGGCACGAGGTCTGACTTGTCAGACCGCTAAAACCCCCGCCTGCCATGTACAATTTGTTAACGGCTGGTTTTTTATTCATGGTCAAGTTGTTAACAGTATAAAAATATCATTTTTCCGCACAAAAGTTTCAAATAACCACGTCGCTTTTTTAATTTTTTTTCTCAACCCCCAAAAGTCAAAGTTGCTTGTGGGTTGCAGATAACCAACGGCGGTTTGCCCCGCCGAAACGTGAGCTTTTCCATTCTTGGTTTTAGCTGCTGGCGGAAAACTTGCCTTCATCGGAATTGTCCTGCCAATTTAATTTTGTGTCCGGTAAAAACGGCTAAAAACTAAATTGTCAAATAACCACCAACTGTTCCTGAAAAGTGCTAAACAGTCAGGTAGAGAAACATTTTGGTTAACTGTCAGACTGCGAAAATTGGCAACTACACCAAACTTTACTTTGCAAGTTTTGTGACAGCGATTTACAAGCGAGCAAAAAACCAAAGAACGAACGATTTAGATAACCACCAATTTTATTTTCTTAAACTTGCCGTTAACGGTTGGTGCATGTTTGCGGAGCGGATTTCGGAGAGCGTTCCTGTCCGAAGGACACGGAACTGCGAAACGGGAATCCGCGGCTGGCGCCCCACCAACCCCGCTCTGAAATATGCACATTGTTACCGGTAGGTTTTTATTATTCACGGTCAGTTTGTTAACAGTATAAAAGTATCAAATTCCGAACAAAAGTTTTAAGTAACTACTTAATTTTTTAACCCTCCAAAAGTCAAAGTTGCTTGTTGGCAGCAGGTAACTGCTGGCGATTTACAGTGTTGGCACGTGAGCTTTACCATTCCTGGTTTTAGCAGCTGACGGAAAACTTGCGTGCACCGGCTATTCCTGCCAATTTTTAAAAATCCAGCCCCGGTAGCTGAAGGCCAAAAATCAAACTGATTGGTAATTACGGGCTGTTCCTAAAAGGAGCAGGGTGGTCAGGCAGCCAAACAGTTTAGGAAAATTGTTAAAGCGCGAAAAATTGGCGAAAATTGCCAAACCTGACTTTGCAAGTTTTGTGACAGCAACTTTCGTGGCGAGCAAAAAGCCAAAGAACGAATATTTTAGATAACTACCAATTTTTCCTTCAAATTTACCGGTAACGGTTGGTACATGTTATCGGGGCGGATTTCGGAGCGCGTTCCTGTCCGAAGGACACGGAACTGCGAAACGAGAATCCGCAGTTGGCGAACCTCTAAACCCGCCCTGCAATATGTACTGTGTTACCTGCTGGTTTTTTTATTATTGTCATTATTAATATTCCAATTCCTAAATAGAGAGAACCATATAAGAACAAACTATCTAAAGAAGTTTTGGAGTTTATATTATTGATTTCTTCATTTATGAAAAATATGGCATTATTGAAAAAATTCCATGAAAAATGGAAGGCAATAGTCGACCATATATTTTTATAATATGTCACATAAACACCATACAAAACTCCAGACATAAAAATTGATAAAAGTCGACTTAAGTTAAATTCAGTATATGGAATATGTATTAGTGTGAAAAGTATTGCCATTATGAAAATTGCAACCTTCCATGAATATCTTCTTTGCAATTCTCTTAAAATATAACCTCTAAACATTAATTCTTCAGGAACTGCGGTAAGAAGTGCCGTAGCAAATAGTCCAATGAAGTACATTTGATAATAATTAGTCAGTTCGCCCCAAAACCCTGTATCATAACCAACAGAAAGCACAGAAGCTAATAAGATTATTATTGCAGAAATTATAGCCAGTAAAAAATGTAGAATATTGAAATTTCCCAAAAGAGTTTTTAGTGAGTTTAACTTTTCTTTATCAACTTTTACAAGGAAAAGGATAATTATACCTAGTACTGCAACTAACTCAAATACGTTTGGTAAAATGTCGTAGTTTATTTTAACAATCTCTTTTTGTATGTTTTCGAGGAATGCTGCATCCAGATTCCAAATAATTGAAGTTAGAAACAATCCGATACCTCCAAATATGGATTCCACCAAATAAACTGAAAGAAGAAACAAGATTACCTTAAATAATATGTTTTTTTGTAAGTATTGGTTCATTTTCCTCTTTTTAAACTTGCAGGTAACGGTTGGTGCATGTTTGCGGAGCGGATTTCGAAGAGCGTTCCTGTCCGGTAGGACACGGAACTGCGAAACGGGAATCCGCGGCTGGCGCCCCACCAACCCCGCTCTGAAATATGCACATTGTTACCGGTAGGTTTTTATTATTCACGGTCAGTTTGTTAACAGTATAAAAGTATCAAATTCCGAACAAAAGTTTTAAGTAACTACTTAATTTTTTTAACCCCCAAAAAGTCAAAGTTGCTTGTTGGCAGCAGGTAACTGCTGGCGATTTACAGCGCCGGCACGTGAGCTTTACCATTGCTGGTTTTAACAGCTGACGGAAAATTTGCGTGCACCGGCTATTCCTGCCAATTTTTAAAAATCCAGCCCCGGTAGCTGAAGGCCAAAAATCAAACTGTTTGGTAATTACGGGCTGTTCCTAAAAGGAGCAGGGTGGTCAGGCAGCCAAACAGTCTAGGAAAATTGTTAAAGCGCGAAAAATTGGCGAAAATTGCCAAACCTGACTTTGCAAGTTTTGTGACAGCAACTTTCGGGGCGAGCAAAAAGCCAAAGAACGAATGTTTCAGATAACTACCAATTTTTTCTTCAAACTTGCCGGTAACGGTTGGTGCATGTTTGCGGAGCGGATTTCGGAGAGCGTTTCTGTCCGAAGGACACGGAACTGCGATGCGAGAATCCGCAGTTGGCGTACCACCGAACCCCGCCCTGCAATATGTACTTTGTTAGGCACTGGTTTTTAATTTTTTATTTTGTCAATAATGCTTTTTAAACTTTTTATATAAATTAAATATTCTTCCAAGGAATAAAATTTGTGAACCATATTTTTAATTTGAATTTCTGTCTGGTGATTTTTTGTTGTTATGTTTAGAATTAATGATTTGTCACTCAATAATAAATTTCTGAGGTCTGCATTGTTAAATATTTTTTGAGCAAGTTGCCTATCATTACTTTGAATTGTGAATTTCTTGTCAAATTCAGAATCTTCCAATCTTATTCTGTTCCATCCAAGTATTTTGTCAAACAAATCTCTTTGATTAATTGATAAGAAAAAGTCAAATTGATTATCAAATTTGTAATATAAATTTAGCTTTTTAGGTACTCCATTTTCATAGTCACCTTTTATAAAAAGTTGTTCTATCGATATGATTTCGTTTTTATAATTTATTGAAATATTTGAAATTAAATATTCTTGAAAAGCACCACCAGAAGGTCTTTTCAATATATTAAGCTGACCTCCTAATTCTTTAGATATTGAAGTTACATGTTTTTCCCAATCTGAGTATTTTATATATTTTATTTTCACTTGTGCCTATTTTTTCAAACTTGTGCCTAACGGTCACTTGTATGTGGTCGGGCGGGATTTCTGGAAGAAATCGTGTCAGACCCGCAGGAAAGTGGGCACGAGGTCTGACTTGTCAGACCGCTAAACCCCCCGCCTGCCATATACAAATTGTTACCACCTGTTGTTTATTTCTAATTTATATTCCGTATTTGAAATTTTCATTTCTCTTGTTTTTATCCAATCATAACTCATTTCTTGGAAAATCAGTTTTTCAATGTCAATTTTTTGTTCTTCGGTCAGTTTACAACCAAAAATTATATCATTAATTGATGCTATGTCAAATGGCAAAATATTGCTTGTACTTGAACCTAATATTATTCTAACTTCTTTTTCATATTTCCAATCTTTGCTTTTTGAACTAATCCAATGTTCAATGGCATTCTCTCTCAATTTGGAATATTTTTTTGTTATTATCCTTCGATGATACTTAACATTACTTAAATATGAATCAGTTTTAAATGAGGAAAATAGCTTTTTTGTGTCAAATTTGATGCACGCTCCGTTGTGTTTGTCAGCGTAATGTGCCCACATTAAAATGTTATCATTTATCTCACTAAAACAGGTTACTCTTGTAGATAATTTTTTTTCTTCAAATAGTTTAATTAAATGGGATTGAGGCTTTTTCAAGTCCTCCTTTATTTCTTTTTTGTACCATTTAAGTTTTTCTCTTGTGATATTTTTGTCGAATTTTTTATAAATCTCCAGTTGATGTTTTGCCGAAAGTTTTCTGTCAACAAGATTGTCGTGAAATTCAAAAGGATCATTGAAATCAAGAGGATTTGAAAATTTTAAAGTCTGATTTTTTAAGATTATTTTCAATCCATTTAAGTCAACATATTTATAGATAAAATCATTCATTTATAGTTGATTGCATCTCTTTTTTACAATTGGTGGTAACGGTTGGTGCATGTTGCGGAGCGGATTTCGGAGCGCGTTCCTGTCCGGTAGGACAAGGAACTGCGAAACGGGAATCCGCGGCTGGCGCCCCACCAACCCCGCTCTGAAATATGCACATTGTTACAGCGCGTTTTTTTTATTTTAATTCATTTTTTCATTTTATTTACTGATTTTATCAGGGAGCAGAAAATTATTTTTTGGAAGTTTTTTTTATAAAACAGTCATTGATTTTCCGGCCTAAAAACCAGTCAACAATTTTTGGTTTTAAATCGTGTTCAATTTAACAAAACTTTGTCTTTTCCGAAAACAGTTCTTTCTAAATTTTAAATTCCCTGAAATTTTCTTTTTTATTTTTACTTGTCAGTTTAGCAGTACTTTGATAAAAGGCTGTGGCCAAAAAACGCCAACAAAATCCAAGGGATTTTACACCCAAAAACGCGACACTGTTTTTTACGGATTTTGATTGTTTTAAAAATTGTCCGGTTGGAGAGATTGTTTTAAAATTAATTTCATTGCAGTTGGTTCGCAATCCGCGATTTGTCTGAAATAGGGCAGGGTTTTCAAAATTCTGCTGGCAAGAATCGCCAACAAAATCCATGGGATTTTTGATTTTACAAACATTTTTAGTTGTCAAAACTTTTTGTCCGGATTCCAAGATTTACTCATTATTTTAAAGAACATATTTTTCAAAGCTCCGCTTTCTCAATTACAAATACCTTGTTTTTGAGGATTAAATTATTTTGTTTTCTGGCTTTGTTTCTTTTTTGTCAGGTTCCTTATTTTGCGAAAGGAGTTTTGTTTTTTTATTGGATTTATTTATTAAAGGTTAATCTGTCTTTTTTCAAAATGCGCTGGTAACGGTTGGCGGTATGAAACGTTGGGGATTTCGGAGCTACTTCACTATCAAAGCACAACGACCTTTGATGCGAGAACCGAAGCTCAAATAACCACTTCGCCCCCAATGTTTTATGACCGCGTGTTGTGCCCCGTTTTTTTATTTTTCTTTATGTCTCAATCAGGTCTATAATCAATTTGGTCAGCGTTTTTATATCACTGTTTATAGTCCCTTGCATATATTGGTCGTAAACATTTTTATTGTCGGGTGGATTTAGATTTAATATTAATCCTTTTTCCGATGCTAATAATCTTAAAAATTCTCTTTGCGCTCGCCCGTTTCCTTCTCTGAATGGATGCAGATAATTTACATTATCCAAAATTTCAGCTAATTTCTCTGCTATCTGTAGATTGTCCCCTTTTGATATGCTTCTATAATCCGAAATTAATGTGTCAATGAAACGAAAAGCATTGTCAAAATGTGTCGTTGGAAAAAATTGTTTGCCCGCTTTACTAATCTCAACTTTTCGTCTTTTCCCAGCCCAAGAATAAACATCTTGAAACAAGTGTCTATGAATATTCAAAAGACTATCTATTCCGTTTATCTTGATAGGTTTTTCGTAAAGTTCTTGAATGCGTTTTGCAACAGCTCCACTTTCAAAAAAGAGTAAATCATCCGGATCCGTTATATCTGCTAAATTTCTTAGAATTCCAGTTTTTGGGTCCGTATAGATGTAATCTAGGTCAACATATTTGTATGAATCAGGCATACGATTTGTCCTTAGCGAGTTTTATCAACTCTGACAATGTGATTTTCCCAATCACATAATCTCTAATTATCTCAATACTTTTGGGAGTTGGTTTAAACCCTTCAAACATATTACTTCCGATTGCATTTGCGGTACTTTCCAAAGTTTTTAAATTGGAAAATTTGACACCCATAATAGTCAGATTATTACGGTCTATATCTATCGTTTTAAACATCTATCTAATTCAATTAATTATAACAAATTTAATCATTTTCTACCAAATTTTCATCGAATTTAGCGGTTTTGTCAAATGGGGCACAACGGTCACTTGCAAGTTGTCGTTGCGGATTTCGAAGAGCGTCAGTGTCCGCTAGGACATGACGGTCAAGAAAGGAGCAGAGACAACGCACACCACTGCACCCGCAATGCAATTTGCAAATTGTTGTAGTGCGTTTTTTATCAACTTCTGTTAAATATTCGAATTTTATTACTTTCATTTTTACTGATAATACCATAGATAAGACTTGGAACCGAGACTATAAAAAGAATGCTGACAACTCCATAAATTCCCACTTTCCAAATATAATCCCACACGAGGATTAAAATTGTCGGTGTCCCAATTACGAAAATTAGAAGACCAATTAACAGTGCAATTTTGCTTTCTTTAGCTTTTATTTGGTCAATGTCATATTTCCCCTTTTGCTTGCACTTTTTACAAGTTAGTTCAAGAAAATCACCTTGGTATTTCTTTATTTCAACTCTGTCCGAAGCCCAAACCCAAAATGAAATCTCAGATTTGCAGTACTTACAATTTGTATGAATTCTCATTTCGTTGGTTTTTTAGCACCATTTTTTTCAATGTAAATGCCTAATCATTTCTATTGATTCAAAATCGAAATTCTCTTTAAGTTTGGTGTCTACCTGATTTTTGAAGTCTTTAGATGCAAGTCCTTTTTCTATTAATTCCAAATCTTGCAACATAGAATCCATTTGAGCCCAATCATCATTTGTCATTAACTCCTTTTCGGTGATTGAACCAACTCTTGCAAATCCGTCTGAGTCACCATGAAACTTTTTATAAATCTCTATTTTTTGTTTTGTAATCATACTCAGTTTCTGCAAAGTTCAAAATGCACTACAACGGTTGGTACATGTTGTCGGGGCGGATTTCGGAGAGCGTTCCTGTCCGAAGGACACGGAACTGCGAAACGAGAATCCGCAGTTGGCGTACCACCGAATCCCGCCCTGCAATATGTACCGTGTTATGGGGCGTTTTTTTCATTTTCAAATTCAACGGTTTTTTGTGCATGAAGAAGATTCACAATTAGCACGAGTCTTTCTTCTTTTTTACTAAAGTCAATATTTTCATATCCATGCAATATTGCCATATAATTTGATGGACTTAAATCACCTGCAATCTCGATGCTTTTCAAATATTCTTTGAAATACTTATTTCTTTTTGAAAGCAGTTTCAAAAGGTCATAATACTTTCCCTGAGTGTTAAGGCTAAAGGAATAAGGTTGATAAACTTTTACAAATTCTTTCTTGAATCTGTTATAATATTTTACGGTATCGGTTATTCCATAAATTTCTTCGAGGGCTTTTCTGTCCAATGTTGAATAGAAATCGAGTTTTTGTTTTTCGTCTGGCAAAAGGCGACTCAAATCTCCAGACTTTTCAACAAGTGGACAATTATTATCTAGAAATTGTCGATAAGCATTTTCTATTTTTAAATTTTCGTTTGTCTTCGATAAAACAAAATTGTCATAAAAGTCAATTATTTTGTTTACAGTTATTAGTTCGTCTGCATTGAATACTTTTTTCAATGTATTGTCAGGTGACTTAAAACTGTATAAAAATGTCACTCCGACTAAAAAAATGAACCCAATTTTTCTATTCCAATGTGTCATTTTAGTTCTTTTTTAAAATGCCCCATAACGGTCACTTGTATGTGGTCGGGCGGGATTTCTGGAAGAAATCGTGTCAGACCCGCAGGAAAGAGGGCGCAAGGTCTGACTTGTCAGACCGCTAAAACCCCCGCCTGCCATATACAATGTGTTAGCAAACGTATTTTATTTAATTTCTTCAAATTCATAATATTGTGCATCTTCTTTTAATTCCTTAGCATTATAAAAATACTTGGCTTCATAGTCTGGAAAACCATATCCGTTTCCTTGTACATAAGCTCTTAAATATTTTCCATTTATTTCTATTAAAAGTCCAGAATCAAGAATATTAGTAAAGTTTTGGTCAACCGATTTTGGAATTTTATAATTGCATATACGAGATACTGCCACTAATATATAAAATGCTATCTTATGGGAAACAGAAATGATATGAATATTATCAAATTTATTGAATCCTTTCCTGACGAAGAAAGTTGCAGGGAGCATTTTAAAGGAGTACGTGAGAAGCAAGGTGTTATTTGCAAAAGATGTGGGTGTACCAAACATTATTGGTTGAAAGCCAAATGGCAGTGGCAGTGTTCAGAATGCCGTTTCAGAACTGGTTTACGAAGCGGTACAATGATGGAAAATTACAAGCTTCCAATCCGCAAATGGTACCTTGGCATGGCATTTATGAGTTTTAGTAAGAAAGGTATCTCTGCGACAGAGTTGCAACGACAGCTGGGGCACAGCAGATATGAAACAATTTGGGTTATGATGCACAAGATACGCGAAGCTATGGGCAAGCGTGACAACATGTATGGATTGACCGGGATGGTGGAATTTGACGAGGCCTATTTTGAAACCGAAACCAGTGAGAAAGACAAGCAAGACTTGAAGCGAGGGAAAGGTAGTCAGCGCCAATGAACGTTGCCGTTGCAGCAGAATCAACTCCACTGGAAGACCTTGAATCAGGGAAAAAAGGGAAACATTGCAGGTATTTTAAAATGAAAGTCCTTGATGGGCACACTTCAGATAAAGTCAATGAGTTTGTTGAGCAAAATATTGCTGAGGAAAGTATCGTTTTTAGCGATAAAAGTGTAAGCTACATTAATATTGCTGACTTTGTTGAAGTTCACATTACAGAGAAATCAACAAATGAGACAACCAAAACAACTTTACAATGGGTACACATAGCAATAAGCAATGCGAAACGTACTCTTTTGGGAATATATCATAAAATTAAAGGCAAATATTTACAGCTTTACCTTGACGAATTCTGTTATAAGCTGAATCGAAGATATTTTGGCGATAGGCTTTTCGACAGGCTAACCATTGCAGTGGCTTCGAATTACTGGCATGATAACGGATAAGCAAATTTTATAATTAGGGTGACAATTTATTTCTTCATGTCCTCCAGTTGTTCCAGAAATAAGGTCATCAATTACGTCCTTTTTCCCGGTCAATGTTTCCCTGAGTTTATTAAAATGTTTTCTTGCCTTAATCTTATTTTTCCTAAAATCTACATGGTCGGTGAAATACAATTTTGTCCGTGCAATATAAACTTTGCTAATTTTCAAATTTTCACCTATCAAGTCCGCTTGCTTTAAAGACTCAAATTTCTTTTCTATTTTCTCAACCCTCGCATAAATTGCTTCATCCGAATCATTTTGAGAGTCAGCTTCGCCAATTTCGCAAATTAGCTGAATAGAATAATTTCCATAGTCAAAAACATACCGATAGTAATCATGCCAAATCTTACTTGGTCTGTTTGTCAACAATTCCTTAATCAATTGTCGGTCTGTATCGGTGAATTTGAACTCTTTCATTTAATATGTTTGCTAACGGTTGGTACATGTTGTCGGGGCGGATTTCGGAGAGCGTTCCTGTCCGAAGGACACGGAACTGCGATGCGAGAATCCGCAGTTGGCGTACCACCGAACCCCGCCCTGCAATATGTACTGTGTTACCAGTAGTTTTTTTATTTCCTGTTATTCTTTATTTTTTGTTTCATTTGTTTTCCGTATAAAAACAATTGCGGTATGAACAGTAAAACCAAAAATAAATGTCGCGAATTAAAACCTTTCATAATTATAAAAGATGTTACAACAACTGTTGTAGACAGAAGTAAAAAGGTGTTAATTCTATAAGCTGTTTTTATATAACCTTTGTCAGCCCATTCATCCCAGCTGTCAATCTCTCTCACATTATTTTCCTTTGTCAAAACACCAAGTTCATAAATAAATTCGGGAGCGTCTTTTTGTTGAACTTTTGCATTATTAATTTTTATGGTTCTGTCAGTGGTTATGATTTTTCGCAATAATTGTCCGTTGTCAATTACAATAGTTTTAATGTCAGCAATATTTATTGGTTCAATGTTGTCATAGTTAAATATTAGTTTTCTTGTCCAATTGAATTTTAGTTCACTATTGTCAATAGCTATAATTAAGTGTCCAACAACAAAGTAATAAACTGTCAAAAGATAAACAGCAAACAGAATTAGTCCTATAAAAACATTGTTTAATTCAGCGCCTAAAATAAGCGACCCAATTAATGCAACAGGTGTCAGAAAGACTCCAAGTAAAACTCTAGACTGTCTGAAAATTGTCAACTCAAATTTCTGCATTGTTGGCTTTTTAAAATTACTGGTAACGGTCACTTGTATGTGGTCGGGCGGGATTTCTGGGAGAAATCGTGTCAGACCCGCAGGAAAGAGGGCGCAAGGTCTGACTTGTCAGACCGCTAAAACCCCCGCCTGCCATATACAATTTGTTATAGGCATGCCCATTATTTCTTTATGTTATATTACAATATTATTACAATAGTTCCACCAATTATCATCAAAGCACCAATTATTATTTTAGGCGTTAGTGTCTCACCTAAAAATAAAACTGCAAGTAACATTGCGATAGCTACACTTAATTTGTCGATTGGTGCAACTTGCGACACTTTACCAAGTTGTAGAGCTTTAAAATAAAAAATCCAGGACAATCCTGTTGCAATACCTGATAAACCAAGAAATAACCAGTTGTTTTTAGATAACATGTTTATTCCATAAATCTCTTTTCTGGCAAACACTATTCCCCACGCAATAACTAAAATAAATACTGTTCGGATAGCTGTTGCCAAATCTGAGTTTATCCCTTTAATCCCTACTTTAGCAAGTAAGGCTGTTAGTGCCGCAAATAATGCTGACAAAAGTGCATAAATCCACCACATTATTACTCTAATTTTAATTGTTTGTTTTCTTGTTTATATATTGTTAAATGTACAAATTTCCCTTTTAAAACATCCGGTCGAAATGAAATAGTAAACTGTCAAAAACAACTGAATTGTCTGTAAAGTAAATTTAAAAATCAAGTCAGTCGAGATGAAAGACCAAATTGTCAAACGAAGAAAAATCGTTCGCCTGTAATATTTCCCGAACTGTCAATTTACACCAAATTGTCAATAAACGTCTTTGTTTGCGAAGCCCTTGGGTTGCCTATAATGGTTGGTACATGTTGTCGGGGCGGATTTCGGAGAGCGTTCCTGTCCGAAGGACACGGAACTGCGAAACGAGAATCCGCAGTTGGCGTAACACCGAACCCCGCCCTGCAATATGTACTGTGTTGTGTGGTCGTTTTTTTTATTTTTTATCTCCAACGTCCAGCCCTTAGTATGGACACAAATTCTCCAAGTCTTATGGAATTGTCAGCATATCCTCCATTTGGACCGTCATAGACAAAAGTCCATTTACCGTCTTTGTAATGAACATCTTCGTTAATTGCTTTATTTTTCCGGTCTAAATACACAACTTCGATATTTCCGGGTTTATCTTTATAAATGTGACAAACCACGGCATCATTCATGCCGACAGAAATCCAATCTTTTAATTTTACATTTTCCGGTGTAATTTCGCTCATGGTGAAAGATTTAAAATATCCAGAATTTCTTAATTGACTTTTTTATAAAATTCTTGAAGTCTGGCTCGTTTACAGCACGTTGAGCCAAACTTAATACAATGAGATTAAAAATATCAAATGCATAATCATCAGTTATTTTAATTTTGTATTTCTCTGCTTCAACCTTTGTTGCAGTAGTATAGATTTTTAAAGTTTCACCACAGTCGTGTTTCCATAATTCTTTTGTAGTCGAAAAACCATATACAACTGTTTCTAAAAATTTGTCGGTAGTTATTGCTAAAGCAGGATAAATATTACCTCTTAATCCAATTATTGCATCATTTATTTGTTTTGAAGTCTGAGTTTTTACATGATAAAGGACTAATTCTCCAAATTGTCTTCCTTTGTATTGTTGCTCTAACTGTTCAAGTGAAGTATTTCTAGTTTTTAGAAATTCTTCTTTGGGTTTTCTTTTTTCTTCTTCAATTACTCCTTTTTGGGTATCGTTAACAATTTTAAAAAATGCAGCATTTTCTAAATCAAGTAGTTCCGAGTTGTTTTTTGGAGGTCTTCGTTCGGAAATTAATGTATTTAATGTGTTTAGTGAATATTTCTTACTTTCTCCTTTGTCAAGTCCCAATGCAGGAATTAATTCCTTTTTTATAATCTCACAAGTTAAGGTAACCTCTTTTGGGTCACTATCTGAAAGTCCCTCAATTATAATTTTGGCAAATTCCTTTTTCGCATTTTCAATTTGATTATAAAGCTGGTCTAATTGTTTTTTTGAATTATCCATAGTTAGATTTTTTGATAATTATATAATGCCTTTAATTGCGAGAATTTCCAAAATTTGAAATTGCTGTTTTGAATGTATCAACTATCGCATTTAACAAAAATAAACCTGCAGCAATGTTATTTTCAAAACAAGATGTCATTTCATGGTTTATATCTGAATTAGTTGGATTTTGCAAACACCATATTATTTTCCCTGGATGTGGATGTTTAAATTTCTTTAACATCTCGAGTTCGGTTAAGTACAATTTTTGTCTTTTATCCATGAATTGATATGCTTGTTGATGCGTAATTTGATAAACTTTTGTTGCTATGGCAGCAACGTATCGATACATATCCTCTGTGTTTAATAGATTATTATTTTCCCATTCCAAATATGCTCTAAGGAAAATGAATCTTTCTATTAAAAACATTCTGTTGTATTTTGAATCAAATAATTTTGGATTAGAATACCCCATTAATTTATCCTTGTGATTAGTCAAAATCTCTTTTTCGATTTTTAAAGAATCATTTAGAATTTCGGTAATAAAGCTATAATTATCAATATTATCAGAAGAATTTATCGGTTTTTGTCTTTCTTGGTTTTGATTAATCTGTTCATTAACGGGTCTTTTAAAAGAATACTGTTCAAGCCATTTTTTTGCATGTCTTGAAAAAGCACCAGTTCCTCCGTAAAATTCATCTAATTCCTCAGGTAAATCAAAAGGGAAATTTGCAACAAGTGCTGTTATACCATATGCAAAAGGTAAATCCATTTTTAATTTTTTTTCATAAGGCATTAATCTATACCCTTCAGGTGAAAGATTTGAACGTCTTGGATGATAAGGGTCAAGATATAGTTTATTCCACTGAGTTGCATCATGACAAACTAATTCAAAAATATCAATTGGATTTTTTGAAATAGGTGCTATTGTACTTCCAATTCTATGGAAAAATACTGCATGTCCTGTCTTGCCTCTTAGTTTCCCTAAATACTTGATTTCACCTAATTGTCCGTTAACTGGAATTGGATTTGTTATTGAACCAAACTTTCCAGTTGCATTTGGCAATTTGTCACATGACAAACCTTGTAAGACTTTGTTTGCCAATAATGGATTTAATTTCTTGACATCCGAAATTTGAAGCTCTAATGGCTCATGAACCGGGTTTTTCTTACTAAATAGTCCAAACATAATATTTTAGTTTTTCTCGATTGTTTGTTGTTTTCAAAATGCCACACAACGGTTGGTACATGTTGTCGGGGCGGATTTCGGAGAGCGTTCCTGTCCGAAGGACACGGAACTGCGATGCGGGAATCCGCAGTTGGCGTACCACCGAACCCCGCCCTGCAATATGTACTGTGTTACCGGTAGGTTTTTATTATTCACAGTCAGTTTGTTAACAGTATAAAAGTATCAAATTCCGAACAAAAGTTTTAAGTACCCACTTAATTTTTTTAACGCCCAAAAAGTCAAAGTTGCTTGTTGGCAGCAGGTAACTGCTGGCGATTTACAGCGCCGGCACGTGAGCTTTACCATTCCTTGTTTTAGCAGCTGACGGAAAACTTGCGGGCACTGGCTATTCCTGCCAATTTTTAAAAATCCAGCCCCGGTAGCTGAAGGCCAAAAATCAAACTGTTTGGTAATTACGGGCTGTTCCTAAAAGGAGCAGGGTGGTCAGGCAGCCAAACAGTCTAGGAAAATTGTTAAAGCGCGAAAAATTGGCGAAAATTGCCAAACCTGACTTTGCAAGTTTTGTGACAGCAACTTTCGGGGCGAGCAAAAAGCCAAAGAACGAATATTTTAGATAACTACCAATTTTTCCTTCAAACTTACCGGTAACGGTTGGTGCATGATTGCGGAGCGGATTTCGGGGAGCGTTCATGTCCGCTAGGACTGAACGGCGATGCGAGAATCTGCGGCTCGAACCCCACCAACCCCGCTCTGAAATATGCACTTTGTTATAACACGTTTTTTCTTCTTTTTTTAATCAAATTGATGATTTAATTCGAGGGCGAAATGTCAAGTTTTTAGGTTAGTCAAAAATCTTGGTCTTATATTTTACCGACTAAAAAATCAGTCAAAATGGTTTTGGTTTTATCGAAGCACAATTTATCAATCTTTTATTATTTGACATAAAATCCAAACGGTTTTTGTCACGAAGTTTTAAAAATTTAAAAGCTCAAAAGTCTCGATGAAAAACTTGCGTTTGAAATAGGAACACTTACCTAAAAACCACTAACGTAAAAACAACAACAAAATCCGGAGGATTTTTAAATCAGCATCAAAACTCACAAATCCGGAAGTAACTATATTTTAGCGTTCAAAATTTTTTCTTCTTTTCGAGTCCAGCACTAAACACAATTTTAAACGACCAGGTTAAAATCGAGTATGATTTTTCATTCTGACCTGTGTTGTAACCCACTTTTAAAACCTGTCGAATTTTTGATTAAACTGGTTTTTAAACCTCCAAAATTTTTTCTTTTTTTCTTGTTAAATTTTGTTGAAAGCAAGATTCTCGAATTGCCCTACGATTTTATGTAAATGAACTTTTTTGTCAAGGATTTTTAAAAATTATTTTAAGAATAAGAATTAGCATTAAAACAATAAATAAAGTAATCCCCGTAATTTTATTTTTGTCTTTATCATACAATTTCATTGTCAATTTAGTTTAAGTTTTATTATTGATTTTCCTTGTATTCTGTTCTTTTAAAATGCCCTATAACGGTGGTGGTATGAGGTCGTGGCTGTCAGACGAGAGTCTGACCAGTCCGACCGAAACTGAGGTTGGGACGAGATTCGACTTGTCGAATCCGCACAAACCCAGCCATGCCTTATACCACGTGTTACCGGTAGTTTTTTTATTTTTTGATTCTTGTCCATTTATTTACTAAGTCAGATTGTCGACCACTACAGTCATCTGAAATTACTTTAAAACTTAATGTGTCTGCTGAGATGTTATATTCGTATGTCCCACTTGAATAACAAGCTTCTCCACCAATATCATTAAATATTATTTGATTTCCTGTTGTTTCATAATATCCCCAAACATCTATTTCATTGTTTTTATAGAAATCTGTTTGCATTTTAAAGTCATCTGTAAATGTCCTTGTAATAATTTGATTGTTATTTTTTCGAGTCCATACACCAACAATGGAATTTTCAGAAGTATCATTGTTTAGTATATTTTCTATAATGGAGGTTCCCCATCCTTCCTTTAAGGCAGCTTCAATAAAAGCATTTTTACATTGTGCTTTGCTATTATCCAAAAGTTCATTTTTCATCAATTCAAAAGCCAGTTTATCAATGTTGTCAGCATCCGGGTGTTGGGCTGATACATTTGATAATATTACTATTGCTGTTTGAGATGAAACATCCATGTATAAAAATGAGCTATAACCATCCATCCTGCCACTATGGTAGTACCATTTACAAGCGGAACCAATATCCGTAGTTTGCCATCCCTGCGCCATCCCAGTATTTTGGTTGTGGTAAGTTTCCTGACGTTGAAAGTCCAAAATGCTATCTTCTTCAAAGTTTGCTTTTATAAATTTGATTAAATCTGTTATACTTGAGATTATTCCCCCTGACGATTTAAAAACTCCCCAATCTTTGTTTGCAATTGCGTGTCCAGATGGATTCCTTCCTTTAACTATCCTTTCACTTATTTTTTTGTGTTGGGTTGTTGTTGAATGAAGGTCATACCGTTTGCAAATGTATTTTTGCAACAGCTTTTCATATTCTGAATTTTCTTGTTCTTCAATCAGGTATCCTAAAATGGCATAGCCCAGATTCGAATATTCGTATTTTTCGCCTGGGTTACAGGTTAGTTCCAATTTGTTTTTCAAGTAATCTTTAAGAATTTGTTCGTCGAAAACCTTGTATATAGCGCTGTCGTCGAAAAATTCGCCAAAATTTTCAGGTAATTCAGGCAATCCAGATGTGTGATTTGATAATTCTTTTAAGGTTATTTTGGAATTGTCAAAATTGGAATTATGTAGCGGAAATGTTAACATATTCTCAATGGGTTCATCAAATTTAACTGTGCCATCAACTATCAATTGGGCAAGTAATGTCCCCGTAAAAATTTTTGTGATGGAACCTGTCTCAAATACAGCATTTTCAATGTGAATTGGTGTCAAGTTTCCATTTAGTTTGATGTATCCAGCATACTCAATTTCACCATTATTTAAAATACCAATTGAAAGCTCAGTGCTGTCGGGAAAGGTCTGAGTAAATCTATTTAGCAGTAGTTCATTTTTCCCTGTCTTAGCAGAAAAAGCAAATACAGTTGGAACTAATATGGCTATAATAAATACTTTCATGTACGATTTTTCTTTTTCCAAATGTCTAGTCCTAAAATATGGCTACAGGTTAAACATTGAATTAAGCTACATTTTTAAACACCGAGTTAGGTGTTCTGTACCCTAAAGATACATGAAGCCTTTTGTTGTTATATAGTTTAATAGCATTTTTTGCAGCACGTTTTGCATGGACAATAGAAAAGAAGCACTGGTCGAGATAGAATTCGTCTTTTAAAATGCCGTTAATCCTTTCAGCGACTGCGTTTTCGTAACAATGGTTTTCTTCTGTCATGCTGATTTTAATACCGCGCCGTTTAAGTTCATTTACATACATGTGGCTGCAATACTGCACCCCTCTGTCGGAGTGGTGTATAAGTCCGGCCGCTGGCCGGGCATGCCACAGGGCCTTTTTGAGGGCCCGTAGGCAGCCCGCCAGCTCCAGCGAATCACTGAGGTCGTGTCCGATTATTTTCCGTGAATACAAGTCAGTAATTAAGGCTAAATAACAAAATCCTTTGACTGTCCTGATGTAGGTAATATCCGATACCCACACCTGGTTTGGTGCGTTGATTTCCAGTTCTTTAATCAGGTTGTTGTATTTATGGAAATGGTGATAGGAATTGGTAGTTTTTGCATATGCACGTTTGCGTTTTACAAGCATGTTTTCAGTCCTTAAAATGTCAAACAACCTGTCCCTGCCAATCTTTAAATTGGCTGCAGAGAAGTCGCTGGATAGGGTAGAGTGGAGTTTCCTGGTTCCAACACGTGGCTGGATTTTTCGTTCCGTTTTTACCATCCTGAGAACCTGTTCCACTTCAGCTTGCCGTTGCCTGTGACGTTTCTTGTATTTGTACCAGGCATCGCGTTTCAGTCCAAAGCAGGCGCATACCTCAGATACGCTTGCACTGCCAGTTTGTTTGGTCACAGCAGAAGCTTTCATCAACGCCTGATGTTTAAGTTTTTTTTTAGTTCTTCTGCATTTTTGTATCCCAGGTTCTCGGCGGCAACTTCGAGGTAAGAATCGAGAACGAGCTTGTCCAAATCCTTTTTAATCAAGAGTTCTTTAAGTTGTTCGATTTCTTTCTGAAGCGCTTTTAAGCGGCTGATTTCGTCTTTAGTTTCTACCATAACACGTGTGTTCATTAAGTCTTTACGGTCGTACTTTCGTACCCACTCATTGATTGTACTTGACTGCAACCCATAAATGCGGGACAGTTGTCTTTTTGAATACTTACCGGTACTAAGTTCGGCTAAAATTTTGAGTTTGAAACTCTCGCTGTAACGCCTGGTTACTCCATCATTTTTATACATATCTACTTCAAATTGTGTAGACATTTTTTAGGACGACTCAATATGCAACACAACGGTTACCTGTATGTGGCGTAGCCGATTGCGGGCTACTTCCCTGTCCAACCGAGATGAAGTAGATGCGGTTGATGAACCTAAAATTACCCTCAAAACCGGCTATGACATATACAGATTGTTACAACTCGTTGTTTTCTTCGTCAGACATACATTGAATAAGTCTTAATTTTATTTCTTCAGAGTAATCTTCCTCATATATAATTGAATCGATAATATCTCTAAGAAAATCTTTATCAATTCTGCCAGCAGCTAAATGATAACTAATAGTCTCCATTTTGAATAGAAATCTCTGTGCTGCATCCAAATAACCATTTTTGAGAAGAAATATACTTCCTAGTGATATTGCAATTCTTTTATTTCCATCTTGGAAACAATGACTTTTGTTTGCCGCAAAAAACAAATGTGTCAATTTATCAATGAAATTTGGATAATATAAATCATTTTGAATATGTTCCAATGCAGCATCCAATGAACCAATATTTATTATTCCATCAGTTCCACCACCGCTGATTGCGATAGTTTTACGATGAATATCAATAACCTCCTGTATGTCGGTAATATAGATTATTGTGTTCATTCGCTATCTTTTAAACGTTTAAATACATCTTTAGCCTCTTCTAACTGTTTCTCAAAACTTACGCTTTGTTCTCCAAGGAATCGTTCAAAATCTGCAGGAGATATAGAATGGATGTATTTTTCAAGTTTTTTATGGAACGCGTCTCTAAAGTGTAAATCACGTGAAGCCATCTTTATTCTGGCATCTTCAATATGTGGTCGTTGAAGCGGATGTTCGGAAAAATATTTGAAAATTTCGTCGACTTCATTTGGTTGTAGTTTCCTGCCAGTTTTTTTGTAATTTTTTTCAATTTCATAAGCAATGCCAGTCTCAAATGAAGCAACTAAATTTAATATTTCTGCATACATTGTATCTCTGGCATTTTCTTTGGCTTCTAGTTTTAATATTTGTTTATATTCCTGAGCATTTTCTTTAAAAATACATTGATATATTTTGTCTGTGTATAAAGAATATTTATAATTCCCCATATCAACATATCTACTTAATGCTGAAGTAAATTCTTTTCTGTATTTACTTTCTCTAATTGCGGTGGGTAAATAGTCTGAATCTTTTCTGTTAATATATTTTGTTCCTCCTCCAGTCCGTTCATTGATAGTTTCTATTACAATATCTAATATCTTTGACCTAAGAAGTTTGGCATTTTCACTTTCAGACAAGAGCATTCCAAGATTTATAAATGCTCTAAAGTTGAACAATCCCAATACTGTGGTTTTGGTCGCCTCATTCATAAGGTGACCAAATTGCAACTTAAACTCTTTCAGATTATTACCTCGTATTAAAATATAACCATTGTGTTTTAATTCGTTTTCATGTTTAGATAGATACCTGTCAACTGATGATAGGTCAATATTATAAAAATCAGCAACCATTTTTTTAGTAAAACGATACTCCTCTTTAAACAACAAACCTGGAAGTCCAATATATTCTTGTATGCGTTCAATTGCAAACCTATTATTTAAAATATTTTGCCTATCTATATTTGAATTTGTTAAATCTTTCATTTCTCATCTTTTTTCAAAGATACATATTTTGTATGATGCCGTTTTCACAATGAGTTGTAACGGTTGGTATAAGAATAGTAGCCGATTGCGTGGTACTTTCCTGTCAAGTTACACAAGAGTTGAAGCGGGCTACAATCCTTTAATTTACCACTGAACCGGCTATTATTTTTATACATTGTTATGTGCAGAAATTATTGCTTTTTTCAATTTAACAGTAACAGTCGTTAGGAAATTTGATGATTCTGTCACCTCTAAATGCTTTTTGACAGGAATACTCTCGATTGTTATTAACCCGCCACTTTTTTCTATTTCTCTCTTTGCATAAGATAAGCCAATTCCAGAACCTTCAATTTTGTTCATTTTTGAATAAACACCTTTGTATCCAGTTTTAAAAATTAATTCCTCTTCTATTTCGTATTGTAAAATGCCGACACCCCAATTCTCAATTTCAATAACAATGAAATCCTCATTTTCAGCAACTTTAATCTTAATCCAAACTTCTGAATTCTTTAAAGTTCTATTGTATTTAATTGCATTGTTTATTAGGTTTTCAAAAGACCTTAATAAATTAGGTCTTGAACCAATAACAAAGTATTTAGCGTTTTCAAAATGTCTTTCTATTTTTAATCTTTTCAAATCAGAATTCAATTGAAAATTTCTTAATACTTGTTCTATTAGAGCTACAATTTCAAATGGCAAAAAATCCTCATCGTTTCCCTGTTTCCTTATTAGTTCAAGGAAATCTTCAGATTTTGTTTTTATGTGATTAGTAATGATTCTTGCATTGAATAAGAAATATATAGCCAGTACTCGTTTAATATCTTGAATCTCTTTTAATATGACTTTAAATCTTTCATTTGGAATAGGCTCTTTTTTAAACATTCTAAGTGATTTCTCAAGTCGAATTAATTTATCATATGTAAAAATTGGATTCAACTCAACATTAGAACCAAGATACTCGTCCATACTTTCATTAAATACAACTATTGATTGTAGATTGTCATTATTCAAATTTCTATCTTGAACGAATTTAATGAAATTGATATTGAGCTTTATAGTTTCTTTAATTTTGTTTTTAAGTCTCAGATAGAGATATTTCCCATCGACTTCTGATTGAAATTCTTCACCTAAACTTAGTACATCTCTTACTGGTTCCAAGTAGTGTTCAATATTTTCTATTAATGCTAATTGGTCATGAAGTAAAAATCTTATATCTTCATTTAATTGCTCCATTTTAATTTTTTTTACATTCCAAATAGTATTTTGCGGTATACATCTTCTCACATTCTGTGTCAACTAAAAGAGAAGAATTTTGTAAATAAGGAAGGTCTTGCCACTGTAAATGTGTCCATCTGTAATTATTTACAAATAATTGAATCTCATTAAAATAGTCTAGCCGGTCAGTTACTATTTTTAAAATACCCCCTTTTTTAAGAATTGAATACAGATTAATTATAAAATCATTTGTAATGTATCTTTTATATTGTGGTCCTGGTGATGGAAAATAAATATGAATTCTTGAAATTGAATTAGTTGGGATTTCTTTTATTTTTTCTCTTGCATCGCCATGAATAAGTTTAACGTTCTTATACCTAATTAATCTGTCATAATATTTGAAACATGAATATTCCATTTCAATTCCTATAAAATTTCTGTTCGGATAAATATCTGCTAGTCTATAAAGTATACAACTATATCCAAATCCAATTTCTAATTCTACAAAATCACATGATTCCTTCAAGTTCATCCCTAATTGCTTCGGTTATAGAATTAATATTGTCTTTTGTATGTAGATATGTTATTCCTGATATATCAGAAGGTAACTCTAAATTTCCTTTATGAATTAGAATTATTTTACCGGATTTTCTTTGCAACTTCCCGAAAAAGTACCCTAATTCGAAAATCACATTTTGTCGAGCTCTTCTTATCTCTTCCTTTTTTTTCGAAACTAAATCATCAGGAGTCAATAAAACAAACACAATATCGATATCCTCTGAGTAGTGCTCAAATTTTTCAATTATTGTTTTCCCTAGAGATGGTTGCTCTCTAAGAATTATTGGCTCTGGGAGTTTAAGTTTATTTTGTAAAAAATTTTTCAATTCAGAAAGTAATCCAGAATCATGACCATGAACAATAAAAACGTTTGGTTGATTTTTTTCATTTACAATATTTTCTAATTTTTCTATTAGTCTTGGATTTAGATAAATATCAGCTTTGTTGATATACCCATTACAATAATCTATAAACCAATTTATTGTTTTTTCATCTTTTATAATTGAGCAGCCAACAATCTTTAGTGATGGATTATTTCTTTTCAATTCTCTTGCTAGAGCAATTCCAGTAGTCATCCCTCCTTTTACTTCTGTTTCATTTAAAATGTGAGTTGAATCAGGCATCATCACATCAAGTAAAATTAAGTCATAACTATTGCACTGAGTAAATTCAATCGCTAATTGAACGTTTGCAGCAATTTCTACTGCATGTCCATTGTCTTCCAAAAATTCTTTTGCAGATTGTATCGTCAGCCTTTCATCATCTATCCAAAGTATCTTCATTGTTGTCATTTATTTTTGCACATAACGGTTGGTGCATGTTGCGGAGCGGATTTCGGAGAGCGTTCATGTCCGGTAGGACTGAACGGCGATGCGAGAATCCGCGGATGGCGCACCACCAAACCCCGCTATGCAATATGCACTGTGTTACCGCCAGTATTTTATTTTTTTATTGCTTTCAAAATTCTTTCTTCCTTAATCAATACATCTTTCATTAGTAGCTGAAATGGGAATATTTTAAGTTTTGAATTTTTAAATCCTTCCAGAATATTTACAAGTGAACCTGCTGTTATCAACGAAAGATTAATGTCAAATTGTAAGTCGCATTCGTTTATAAAATCGTCGCTGAAATCTGGTGCGACAAGTAGATTTTTTACAACATTAAATCCTTTTGAGCTTGCCGTTTCCACATAAGATTTAATTTGTCTGGACACGGAACTAAATTTATTGTAACCGCTTTCTTTTACCGTTTTACATTCAATTACAATAATGTCGTTATTGCCAAGATTTAAAACGATATCGATTTGATTTTTTGCTGTGTTTATACTCTTTTTTAGACTTTCGTCAACATTAAATCCGAGTTTTTCAAAGATGGTTTTTGTAATATCCTCAAATTTTGAGCCCAGCTCACTTTCTTTTATTAGTATTCCATTCTCTTTTAATTCGGCTAAATTTCTAAAACCAATTGATTCATAATTTTCAATCATTAAGTTTTCAGCATCTTTGTACGCCTCTAAAATGTTGAATACTAAGTCCCCTCTTGATTTTATTTGTTGCGCAGCAACAAAAGTTTTCAAATCGTTTGTTGTCAGAATATCAAGAATATCTCTTGGTTTAATATTGTAGTCGAGTAGGTTATTGCTATTTAAAACAGTGTCTTCAGACATTTCAAATTCATTGAAAACTAATTTTTTATAGTTTGGCAGCGACGTTTCTAAATCAATCAATAATTTATCGTAGCCTTCAATTGAAATCCCAACTTTTTCATCTTTTTCGAGTTCTTCAAAGTATGCTATTATGTTTTCAATTTTTTCTTCGATAGTAACTCCTTTTAACGAAGAATTTACTTTCAATCCATTTTCCCAAATCTCATTTACGAATTTCTTTTTGTCAGTTAGATTTGTCCCTTCTTTATGTAATTCGTTTTTAAGCAAATTAGTAAATGAAATGCCTTCTTTTATAATTTGATTTATCTTGGATTCGTAGTCTGATTCTTTTATGTCAATGTTATGCTTCCGGCAAACTGTATTTATTTGTGGCTCTTTTAGAGTTTTTAAAACACGGCGATAATATTTATCTGCAATTTCTTTTTTCCTGATTTTTCGTAAAACCCTAACAATTTCGTCGGCAACATAAATTGTATTGTTTTTCTTGGAGTAAAAAATAACTCCGATGTTTTTGAGCATTGTAACTACATTCTCAATTTGCAACTTTTTAGGTGGAATTATCAGGTAATTGATAAGTTTGATTTCTTCTTGGGAAAGTTCAAGTTGTTGGGAAAGTGTAATTAAAATTGATAACTCGTCGTTGGTGATTTTAGATTCACGATTGTTTTCAATGTCGTTTTTGTAAGCAGTTTCAACACATGATTTGTAAATATTATAATCACGTTTTCTGATTTCGTCAATTTCAGATTTTTCCGCTTCTAAGTTTGTTTTTAAGTTCAGCGTTTTTGTTTTAATTTTTTTAAGTTCTTTTTCATAAAGGACTGCTAACCAATCTTGTTTTAGAATGTTGTTCCCGTCCTTAATTAAAATATCAATTAGAATATCCAGTTGAGAAGTTGTGTTTACAAATTCTTCAATTACAGTTTCTGCAAATTCATTTTCAATGAGATTGAAAACTTTGGCAATATTTATACTGTCAGCATTTTTTAAGTCGTAACTAACATCTGAAAGAATTTTATCAATTTCTTTACTGTTTTTGGGATTACTCGATTTGATATAATCTATAATTTTCAAAAAGGAGTTTTTCTCAAGGGAATTAACATTTTCCAGAATTTTTTCAAGTTTCATGGTCGTTTAGTTTTTTTAATATTTGGGTGACCTTGGAATCAAGGTCGTCAATTTTCTTTTCAATTTCATCGTTGTTGTCGCTAACCATCGAATCAACAAATATTGAATTTACAAGAGAAAGTCCGATAATTCCACCAGTAATAACGACAAAGATGAAATAAAGATAAATAAAAAATGAGGTTGATTCTGAGTAGTTTGCAGAAATAGCTTCCGGAATATCATACCAGCCATCAACCGTAAAAATTTTGAATGTTGAATAAAGTGATATTGTGGGATTTCTAAAATATTCGGAATTGCTATCTTGAAACAGATAGAATGATAGAATCCCTATAATAAATATGTAAATGATAAAACCCAGTAAAACAAAAACAGAAGCTTTCAATGCTCTCTGAACTCCCGAAACTAATTGTCCAATGTTTGGGATGAATTTGAAAAAACGAAATGCTTTAAAAACCCTCAAAATTCGGAAAACCAGAAGAAAACTAACATCGAAAATATTTACATTTATTATAAATGAAATCAAAGCTGGAACTGAAATAATGATTAAGAAGAAATCAAGTTTATTCCAGTTTGAACTAAAATAGTTTTTGCCCCCAAATTCTCTCAGTTTTATTATTAATTCCAAAATGAAAAGTGTTGTCAAGAGGTTGTCCGCAAATAGAAAAATTTGTTTGTGATTCTCCAATTTAAGATAACCTCCTACAAAAAGGATAATTGCATTTATTAGGATTAGTCCTAAAATGAATTTATCGTTTAAGAATAGTTTTTTTATCATCAGTTTAGTTCAGTTTTTTTGTCTTTCCAATATTGCCGTTAACGGTCACCTGTATGTGGCGTAGACGACTGCGGGCTACTTTCCTGTCAAGCCGTGATGAAGTTAATGCGGGAGTAGAACCTACATTTACTTACAAAACCGGCTATGACATATACAGATTGTTAACGCCTGGCATTTTTTCATTTTAATAATTTAATCCAAAAGCCCAAAGAGGTATAACATTGAGGTAACCATATTCAATATCATCTTTTACCACAAATGAGCTCCCGTCTTTTTCTATTTGGTTTTGTTGCTTGTTTTTACCTCCAACTTCAAACGTGTAATTGTCAATAACAAAATCTGCTTTATTTGAAGATATTACTTCATTTTTTACTCGCATTTGATTGAAGAAAAAAGTCTCTCTTATGTTTCCTACATTTGATTTATCACCAACCAAGTTGAAAATGATATTTGTATTATCTAAGTAAACCTTATCAACTTTCCCCAATCCGCGAATACCACTTGTTTCATTGCGAAGCTGCCCAATAAGTCCGGCTTTTTCCATGTACGAAAAATAATCATCTAATGAATTCCGACTTACACTAATCATTTCTGATATCTTGGAAAAATTGGGTTTAAAAGGTACGCTTTCAGCAATAATGGAAAGTAATCTTTTAAGTTTTCGACTTGTTCCTACATTTAAATTTGCGTATTGTGGAATATCGGATTCTAATGTTTGTACGATGATTTGCCCTAACCGTAAATCTATTTCATCTTCAACTCCGAAAGGATAATATCCACGTTTTAAATAGTCATTAAACAATGGTAGTGGATGCTCAATATTTGGGAGTTTTACTTCGTTATTTATTATTTGATTTAAAGAGTAAACTTGTGTTTGATAATTATGAAATAGTTTTAAATATTCACGAAATGAAAGTCCCTGTAACTTATAAATTATTGCTCTTCGACTTAAATCAGCCGAGCCTTTCAGTATATCGAGTACCGAAGAACCAGTAAAGACCACTTTTAATGTTGGAAAAGAATCGTAAATGTTTTTTAATTCGCGAGACCAGTCAGTGTATTTATGTATTTCATCAATAAATAAATATTCTCCTGCGTTTTTATAAAAATTATCAGCTAAATCGAAAAGCCTGTTTTCACTAAAGTACATATCGTCAGCTGAAACATATAAGGCTATTTTACTATCTAAATTTTCCTTGATATGTTGTAGAATCATTGTTGTTTTACCAACTCCACGAGCACCAATAATTCCAACCATACGACTTTCCCATGACACATTTTCGTACAAATAACGTTTAAAATCGGTTGTTGTATTTTGTAAGAGTGTCTCAAATTTCTGATATAATGTCTTCATAATTTTATGTACTATTTTCCGTAAAGATACAAAATGCACAACTAATTCAACAATTATTTTATTTATTGCTCATTCAAATGTGCGGAGCGTTTTTTCATGCTTGGCGTGTAGAGTAGAGCCTGATAACCCACTCCCAATCATTAACCCTAAAGATAATAATTCAGAGTAAGCTATCAGCACCCCCTTCATCAAACCGTACGTGAACTTTTCGCTCATACGGCTTACCGATAGAGTTCTTCATTGAGCTTTCGCAAGGGTTTTCAAACGCGCATACTTTTCCAAGTCTAACAGCCCTTTGTCTGACACAAAAATGCTGTACGGCCGTTGGCGTAACTGCTTGTGCGCTTTCCTTCCTTTACTTTTCAACCACTTGAACAGTTTATAATCCAAATGCTTGATAATAACCTTGACCGTCTCCCAGATGTGGGTTACTTTACTTATCGAAAAGTAATTCAACCAACCTATCAAAAGCGAGTTTAATTTATATATCAATGGTTCTATTTTCCAGTGCCTCCGCTTGCGTAGGAGCTCACGGATTTGGGTGAAAAGTTTCGACCTTGATTTTATACTTGGGCGCACGTTCGTGTAATTCTTGCTGTTCCATTTAAACTTGGAACGGATTACCCGAAACTCAAACCTAAGAAAATGTAAACTCTTTTTGTTGATGTGAAGAATGGATGTCTTTTCCTTGTTTATCGTTAACCCCATCCGGTTCATCAGCGAATCCAGATACCTTAGTATCTCTCGGCTGTAATAGTAGTTCCCCATCAGTACAAAATCATCGGCATAGCGGACTATCCGAATGTTTGCCCTGGCAAATTTGCCCCGGGGATTAGTTACTATACGGTCAAATGCGTGTAAATAAATATTGGACAGTAATGGAGAAATTACCCCTCCTTGTGGTGTTCCTGCCGTTGACTTAATCAATTCCCCATTGCGCATTTGCTTTGGGGCAGTTAACCATTGTCCGATAATATCCAGGATCCCCTTGTCTTTAATGCGTTCTTTAAGCATTATAAAAAGTTTGTCATGAGGGATGGTATCGAAGTATTTCGACAAATCAGCATCGTAAATAAACTGGTACCCATCATACAGGTTCTTCTTAATTTGCTTAACCGCATCTTTCGCTCCACGTTTGGGGCGAAAACCGTAAGAGGTGTCGATAAAATCGGCTTCCCATAAAGGTTCAATCAACATCTTTACTGCCATCTGGACAACCCTGTCTTTAACAGGCTGTGTGAAAATATGATTTTTGATTTATTATTTGAACCCATTGTTTCCATATGCTAATTCTCTTAATAGTCTCTTTTCCCTTTTCATGGTTCGTCTCCTGTTCTGATATTATTATTCGATCTAAAAATGGTTTTTATGGCCTTTTTTTAGGCCATTGCCCAATTGTATCTCATTATTTTGCCCATTAATTCCATAGTTGTCCCACAGTTCAACAGCCTTTTTAGATTGTAGGATATTGTATACAGTTCGAATTCGATTTGGGCTTTTCCCTTTCCCGTTAACAAAAAATTGAACTTGCCCATCAGCCATTTTATCGTTCCAAGAGGGTGTTCGACAATACCTTTCCTTTCGGCTATTTTCTCTTTGGCATAGTTAGTCTTCAGTTTTTCTTTATACTGGTCAATTTTTTCTTGTTCAACATTCCGTTTATAAATCCTCCCTGTTTTCGACTTTGTGCAATTACTGCGGATTGGGCAACCATCACATTCGCGGCATTTATAAACATTATAAATTGCTCCGTGGCGCTTATAATCCTTTGATATAAGGTAGAGGTTTTTCCCTTGGGGGCAAATGCAGGTGTCGGTTTCCTTGTCATATTTGAATGCAAGGTCTTGCTTTATTTCTTTTTCCCGGGATGTTGTTGCAAGTGGTATAAAACACTGAATGCCGTTGCTCTCAATTCCCAAAATCTGTGTGGTATTTCCGTAGCCCTTATCTGCAAGTATTTCTTCCGGGATGATATCCGTTTCCAAAATTGCGTTTTCTACGCAACTGGCTAATTGTTGCTGGTCTACCGCGTCTGTTGTAACTTCGCTGTACATGATGAAGTGGCCTTTGGCTTCAACACCGGTTTGTGCGTTGTAACCTGCAAATTTACCATCACGCCCCTTAACCAAAACTGCATCTGTGTCGTTGGGGGAAATTTGCCTTTTCCCACTGGCCTTCAGTACTTCTCCTATCTCTTCTAATTTTGCCTTTTGCGTTTCAAGCTTTGCTATTTTTTCTTTCAGTTGTTTTATTTCTTCCCTGGCTGTTTCCAGTGAATCTTCTGTTGAATCGTTAACTTCTAATTGTGCTAAATAATCGGCGATGGATTTGTCCAGGTTCTCCAGTTTATGACGGATGCTTTCGCTGTTTAACATGTCGCGGCTTGCGTAGGCTTTTATTTTTGACCCGTCGAATACGAGCTTATTCCCCGAAGCATATTCTTCATCCAACAAAAACCTGCGGAAGGTTTTCAGTACATCTTTTACCAATTGTGCATTGTCCCTGCGAAACTCACAAATAGTCCAATGGTCGGGCTGTAAGCCTTCCATAAGCCAAAGCAACTCAATGTTTCGAAAGGTTTCCCGTTCCAGTTTCCGGCTACTGGATATCCCGTTAAAATAACCATATACCAACAATCTTAACATTGACAGCGGCGGATAGCTTTTCCTGCCTTTTTCTTTCTTCCCTTTCCATTCTTCGCGCCACGGGTTGTCTTCTATAAATTTCCTGCACAGCAAATCAAGTAACCTGACAGGATTATCGGGTAAAACCATGGTCTCGTATGAAACCATCATCATTTGTCCCCGGTAGTGTCCTTCTTTAAAATGCATATTGCCCTGCTTTTTATTGATTTCAAGTTAACCAACTTATCCGAAAAAACTCGAAGATTTGTCTGCCGATATTATTCAATTATTAACAACTTCTATTTAATATCTGTACTTTCGTTTTCACACAGCCTGTTGATGGTTGGGATGCCTAAAACCCGATATTCACCTTTCTTCCCCTTCGGGATTTCAACATTCAGAACTGCGGAGCATTGGTAGGTACCGGTGCGTAATTCGGTTTGAAGTTCGGAAAGAAATTTATGTAACCCATATTTCTCAATATCCGAAAAACTGAGCTTGTCCACACCCGTTCCTTTTGAGTAATTCTGCCTTACACGTCGCCAGGCTTCTACCAGCACATAGTCTAAACACATTTTGTCTCTTAAACTATAAGCCTTGAAGCTTTTGTCTTGCTTGGCCCTAATGTATAGCTTCCTTTGAAAAACACGAACCTGCTCATCGGTCATTGCTGCCGATGGACTTACTAATAGATTTTCATCAATATAGGTCGTTCTGTTTTTCATATTAGCTTCTCTAAAGTAAAGCCCCTTTCCTTACCATTGGTTTTGTTGTCCTTTGGCTCAAACAGTACTATGGGCTTCTCCGACTTCTCTTGTTCCCATCCCGAACTTCGCTATGCTTATATCGGGCTGTTTAGGATTGCCACTACCTTAAAACAAGAGACCTCCCACGTTCTGTAACCTTCCATGTATAACCACGCCACTCCTTTGACTCCGGTAGATTGTTGTACTTCTAATTGCTGTTAATCCATACAACATAGCAGGGTTCGAAGACCGTCAAAACTCTCCCCAATCTACAGATACACATCTCGAAGCTACTTTGGGTTCACACTTGCGTATTGCGGCTTGGTTATTCGAGTATGCAAAGCTTCAGTGTCTCCCTCACGGGGTTTTCTGTTTGCAACTCTTCTAAGTGAACAGCAAATTGCTTAGACAGGATTTACACCTGCCGGAAAACTACAGCCTCGTGGCACACCAACGGTTGGTGCAAGTGGAGTGCGGGACTTTGAAACGGTTACCAGTCAAAACCGCACGGAGCCAAGCCGGCTTTTTGTTAAACTTTTTTTAAGCACCGTTATCCGTCAAAAGACGGATTGGCGGTGGTTGAACATGGCGAAAACGCTTGAACACCACGCCAACCCGCATTACATTTGCACTTTGTTGTACGCTGGCTTTTTTCCTATATTTCAGTTTTATTTTAGATTAATAATAATCTCTTCAGTTTCAATAGATTCGTCATCATCTGGATTGTCCAAGTCGTTTTGGTCATAAACTTTAGCATTTCCTTTTAAAGTAATTTTATTCTTTGATTTGTCAATATTGTCCGCAGAATATTGCAAATCCCCATCTATTAACCAGTCTTTCGGGTAAACAATTGTAACTTTACTTTCCAGAAATTGTCCTTCTACAAACAACGCATCAAATTCACGAGTGTCTTTATCGATGACTATCATCCGTACGTTTTTAACTTTTACTCCACTTAACTTGAAAGAAATATCTCTCCCGATTACTAATCCTTTTCTCTCGGTACAGCCATAACAAGTAAAGTCAAAAAATGGTAAATCTGAGTTTGAAACTCTATTAAACTCGCTCACCTCATCCTTTGGATGGCTTGAGTCTTGTGCACTTAGTCGGTTATTAACAGCAATAATTCCTAATAAAATCGCTGTTGCCATAATTGATAAAATTGAAATTTTTTTCATCGTCTTTGTTTTTAAATTAAATAAATCAATAAAACTTATATAAAATTGCTCGAGCCACTTTAGTCCCAATCCCTTTTCGTTTGGTTCGTCAAAGGAATATTCTAAAGCTTCAAAAATTAACCTAAGTGTATAGGTTCTTGGAGTTGCCTCTCCTGATTCAATTCGTTGCAAAGTCCTTACATTAAGGTTACATTTCTCAACAAGTTCTTCTTGTGTCAGACCTTTTGCTTTTCTTAACTCTGCAATCTTTTTCCCAAGTTCTGGTTGTTGAATCATTTTGAATCTTTTGAACAATTTTAATGTTTAACTTAAAAACGGTACACGAATTTTTGTAGGTTTTTAGCCGACTTTTAACACGGTGTCAACCCGACTTTTTTATTGTCTTAGTTTATTCATTTTATGTCATATCTCAATTTTTAATTGTGTTTTTTCAAGCTTGCGTACAACGGTCACTTGTATGTGGTCGGGCGGGATTTCTGGAAGAAATCGTGTCAGACCCGCAGGAAAGTGGGCGCAAGGTCTGACTTGTCAGACCGCTAAAACCCCCGCCTGACATATATAACTTGTTAACGGCTGGTTTTTTATTCATGGTCAAGTTGTTAACAGTATAAAAATATCATTTTTCCGCACAAAAGTTTCAAATAACCACGTCGCTTTTTTAATTTTTTTTCTCAACCCCCAAAAGTCAAAGTTGCTTGTGGGTTGCAGGTAACCACTGCCGGTTAGGAAGTTGAAACGTGAGCTTCACCATTCCTAAATTATGCCGCTGGCGGAAAACTTGCCAGCACCGGAACTGTCCTGCCAATTTTTTATTTCCTGTCCGGTAGAAAATAGCCAAAACCCAAACTGTCAAATAACCACCGGCTGTTCCTAAAAAGTGTTTCACAGTCAAGGTTGCAAAACCGTTTTGGAAAATTGTCAAACTGCGAAAATTGGCAAAAGCACCAAACTTTCTTTTGCAAGTTTTGTGACAGCAACTATACAAGCGAGCAGAAAACCAAAGAACGGACTTATCAAATAACCACCAATTTATTTTTTCCAAACTTGCCGTTAACGGTCACTTGTATGTGGTCGGGCGGGATTTCTGGAAGAAATCGTGTCAGACCCGCAGGAAAGTGGGCACGAGGTCTGACTTGTCAGACCGCTAAACCCCCCGCCTGCCATATACAAATTGTTACCACCTGTTGTTTATTTCTAATTTATATTCCGTATTTGAAATTTTCATTTCTCTTGTTTTTATCCAATCATAACTCATTTCTTGGAAAATCAGTTTTTCAATGTCAATTTTTTGTTCTTCGGTCAGTTTACAACCAAAAATTATATCATTAATTGATGCTATGTCAAATGGCAAAATATTGCTTGTACTTGAACCTAATATTATTCTAACTTCTTTTTCATATTTCCAATCTTTGCTTTTTGAACTAATCCAATGTTCAATGGCATTCTCTCTCAATTTGGAATATTTTTTTGTTATTATCCTTCGATGATACTTAACATTACTTAAATATGAATCAGTTTTAAATGAGGAAAATAGCTTTTTTGTGTCAAATTTGATGCACGCTCCGTTGTGTTTGTCAGCGTAATGTGCCCACATTAAAATGTTATCATTTATCTCACTAAAACAGGTTACTCTTGTAGATAATTTTTTTTCTTCAAATAGTTTAATTAAATGGGATTGAGGCTTTTTCAAGTCCTCCTTTATTTCTTTTTTGTACCATTTAAGTTTTTCTCTTGTGATATTTTTGTCGAATTTTTTATAAATCTCCAGTTGATGTTTTGCCGAAAGTTTTCTGTCAACAAGATTGTCGTGAAATTCAAAAGGATCATTGAAATCAAGAGGATTTGAAAATTTTAAAGTCTGATTTTTTAAGATTATTTTCAATCCATTTAAGTCAACATATTTATAGATAAAATCATTCATTTATAGTTGATTGCATCTCTTTTTTACAATTGGTGGTAACGGTTGGTGCATGTTGCGGAGCGGATTTCGGAGCGCGTTCCTGTCCGGTAGGACAAGGAACTGCGAAACGGGAATCCGCGGCTGGCGCCCCCACCAACCCCGCTCTGAAATATGCACATTGTTACCGGTAGGTTTTTATTATTCACGGTCAGTTTGTTAACAGTATAAAAGTATCAAATTCCGAACAAAAGTTTTAAGTACCCACTTAATTTTTTTAACGCCTCAAAAGTCAAAGTTGCTTGTTGGCAGCAGGTAACTGCTGGCGATTTACAGCGCCGGCACGTGAGCTTTACCATTGCTGGTTTTAGCAGCTGACGGAAAACTTGCGTGCACCGGCTATTCCTGCCAATTTTTAAAAATCCAGCCCCGGTAGCTGAAGGCCAAAAATCAAACTGATTGGTAATTACGGGCTGTTCCTAAAAAGAGCAGGGTGGTCAGGCAGCCAAACAGTTTAGGAAAATTGTTAAAGCGCGAAAAATTGGCGAAAAGCACCAAACTTTACTTTGCAAGTTTTGTGACAGCAACTTTCGTGGCGAGCAAAAAAGCCAAAGAACGAATGTTTTAGATAACTACCAATTTTTCCTTCAAATGTCTAGTCCTAAAATATGGCTACAGGTTAAACATTGAATTAAGCTACATTTTTAAACACCGAGTTAGGTGTTCTGTACCCTAAAGATACATGAAGCCTTTTGTTGTTATATAGTTTAATAGCATTTTTTGCAGCACGTTTTGCATGGACAATAGAAAAGAAGCACTGGTCGAGATAGAATTCGTCTTTTAAAATGCCGTTAATCCTTTCAGCGACTGCGTTTTCGTAACAATGGTTTTCTTCTGTCATGCTGATTTTAATACCGCGCCGTTTAAGTTCATTTACATACATGTGGCTGCAATACTGCACCCCTCTGTCGGAGTGGTGTATAAGTCCGGCCGCTGGCCGGGCATGCCACAGGGCCTTTTTGAGGGCCCGTAGGCAGCCCGCCAGCTCCAGCGAATCACTGAGGTCGTGTCCGATTATTTTCCGTGAATACAAGTCAGTAATTAAGGCTAAATAACAAAATCCTTTGACTGTCCTGATGTAGGTAATATCCGATACCCACACCTGGTTTGGTGCGTTGATTTCCAGTTCTTTAATCAGGTTGTTGTATTTATGGAAATGGTGATAGGAATTGGTAGTTTTTGCATATGCACGTTTGCGTTTTACAAGCATGTTTTCAGTCCTTAAAATGTCAAACAACCTGTCCCTGCCAATCTTTAAATTGGCTGCAGAGAAGTCGCTGGATAGGGTAGAGTGGAGTTTCCTGGTTCCAACACGTGGCTGGATTTTTCGTTCCGTTTTTACCATCCTGAGAACCTGTTCCACTTCAGCTTGCCGTTGCCTGTGACGTTTCTTGTATTTGTACCAGGCATCGCGTTTCAGTCCAAAGCAGGCGCATACCTCAGATACGCTTGCACTGCCAGTTTGTTTGGTCACAGCAGAAGCTTTCATCAACGCCTGATGTTTAAGTTTTTTTTTAGTTCTTCTGCATTTTTGTATCCCAGGTTCTCGGCGGCAACTTCGAGGTAAGAATCGAGAACGAGCTTGTCCAAATCCTTTTTAATCAAGAGTTCTTTAAGTTGTTCGATTTCTTTCTGAAGCGCTTTTAAGCGGCTGATTTCGTCTTTAGTTTCTACCATAACACGTGTGTTCATTAAGTCTTTACGGTCGTACTTTCGTACCCACTCATTGATTGTACTTGACTGCAACCCATAAATGCGGGACAGTTGTCTTTTTGAATACTTACCGGTACTAAGTTCGGCTAAAATTTTGAGTTTGAAACTCTCGCTGTAACGCCTGGTTACTCCATCATTTTTATACATATCTACTTCAAATTGTGTAGACATTTTTTAGGACGACTCAAATTTACACATAACGGTTACCTGTATGTGGCGTAGCCGATTGCGAGCTACTTTCCTGTCAAACTGAGATGAATTAGATACGGGATATGAACCTACAATTACCCACAAAACCGGCTATGACATATACAGATTGTTGGCGGTTCGTTGTTTTTTACTTTTTCTAATCATTTTCTTCATAATAATATGAATAATCAATCCCTTTCATAAACATTTCGCGGTCATTGATTTTAGTTGTAAGAGCATTCTCTAAAAGTGATTTCAGAACGTTACTTTTAGTTGGACTCAGCATCATTGCGTTCATATAATCTTGTTTGCTTATTTTACTCCAATCTATACATTTTTTGAGACGTTTTTTAAGTATTAAATCCAACCATATTCTTGCACTTCTACCATTGCCTTCCATGAAAGGGTGTGCAATATTCATTTCTACATATTTATTTATGATTTCGTCAAATGTATTTTCAGGCATCTGTTCTATTTGCTTTAAAGTATTTCCTAAGAAGTGTGAAACAGCAAATTGAAAACCACCTTTTGAAATATTTTTCTGTCTTATTTGTCCTGCAAAATCATACAGTCCCCCAAATAAATAACCATGTATTTGTTGCAATCCTTTAGTTGTACCAACTTCTATGTTGTTGATAAAGGAACTTTCAAACATCGCATATGCTTTTGTTTTGCTTTTTCCATCAATACTTTCATCACTGAATGTAAACCACTCGATAAAACGATTTGCTTTTTTGCTTGGAAACTCTTTGCCTAAGTCAACAATTCCCTTGTAATCCAACATGTCTGCTAAACGTTTTTTTCCATCTGGTGCAAGAATTTTCAACTGGGTAGTAGCACTAACCACTTGGTTTTTTTCTTTCTTCAACTTGGCTTTCAGGTATTTCCAGTAATTGCGGTTTTTCGTATAATCATCTTGGTCAGTAAGAACAGAAACAATATCCAAAACAGAAAACCACCATTTAGAATTTTCTTCGTCCCAAAAAGCACGCACCTCTCTATCATTAAAAAAACGTATGGATATTTTAGCTTTACTCATAATTTAGTTTTGTACTATTCAATAACTTTTAAAATCTTATATTCAAAGTTATGATAATATCTAACATTTAATTGTCGTCTATTTTGCTTTGTCACAATGACCGCCAACGGTCACTTGTAAGTTGTCGTTGCGGATTTCGGAGCTCGTTCCTGTCCGGCAGGACGGAATGATGTTGCGAGAATCCAGCGAACGACACACCACGAACCCCGCAATGCAATTTACAATTTGTTATGCCCAGTTGTTTTTAGTTTAAATATGAAATTGAAATCAATTCCAGGGTCAACATTGATTTTTGAGTATGTAAATTTGTTGCATCCTTGTTCTTCTAAAAAAACTTCCTTTTCACCATTTTTATCTTTTATTTTCAGAGTTGGTATTTCTGGATTTGAATCACGAGGAAACGAGACATCTAATCGGTAATAACCATAAACCATATCTTCTGTTGGAAAATTATATTCACCTCCTGTTTTAAGTTCAAATCCATTTTTACAGGTATATTCCGTTGTAAAAGAAAATAGTTCGTTTGCTGAAAGTGTTTTATCAAATCCTATTTTATATTTTAATGTGTCTTTCCCTCTAAATGATTCTTCATTCATTTTATAAGGTATTTCTTTTCCATCACTATCAAACATTTTAAACTCTAATTCATCAAAGTTAGTCGTTCCGATACGCCACATGTTCATTCTTGAATCATACTGTTGATTCTCAGTTGTTGCATTTAATACAGTCCGAATTGTCTTCATTCGAACATCTCCAGACTCATTTAACAATTCTATTATCTGATATCTTTCAAGCATAATCCATCTTGAACTTGGATTATGTTTTAGCATTTTAGTAATTAGGTTTCCAATTGGAATATTAAAGAGACCAAGAAATATTTCGTAAAACAATCGCGTCCTAAACGATATAAAAATGTGAGAAGAAGTTTAAGTATCTCAAAGTATATTTGAGTTGCTACAACAAAAACAAACTTCTCACATATGGTAAAGGTAAATTTATTCTCGCAAATTATTTCAAAATTAGACAGAGGTTCATTCAAATCATTGGTTGAAGAACACCAAACCGATAAACATCAAAAAGGTTATAACAGTTGGACGCATTTAGTGTCGATGTTGTTTTGTCAATTTGCCAAAAGCCAATCCGTGCGTGATATCAGCAATGGGTTGCGATCGGCTACCGGCAACCTCAATCACCTTGGCATACAAAAAGCACCATCAAAATCCACTATCAGTTACCAAAACAAAAATCGTGACTGGCATTTATTCAAAGATTACTATTACAAACTGTTATCGCAATTAGGACAGCAGATGAACATCAAGCAATCTAAATTCCGCATCAAGTCAAAAATATTCTTGCTGGATTCATCAACTATTAGCCTTTGTTTGAGCTTATTTGATTGGGCAAAGTACAAAACAGCCAAAGGTGCCGTAAAGATGCACACCTTGCTTGATTATGATGGTAATCTGCCTGCATACGTGAATATTACCGATGGAAAAACAGCCGATAATAAAGGAGCTTATGATTTGCCATTATTGGCAAATAGCGTCATTGTTGCCGATCGGTATTACAATGATTTTTCGCTTTTGAATGTTTGGGACAGCAACTCGGTATATTTTGTTGTCAGGCATAAGGAAAACCTGAAGTTTAAGCCGGTTAAGGAGCTTGAACTTCCCAAAAACAGGCATCAACACATCCTGAAAGACGAAATCATCGAATTTACGGGTACAAAGGCTAAACAAAACTATCCTAAAAGGCTCAGAAGGGTTGCCATATGGGATGATGAAAATGGGCAGGTAATTGAACTTATCACGAATCAAATGTTCTGGACAGCAAACACAATTAGTGAACTATACCGCAGCAGGTGGCAAATCGAAATATTTTTCAGAGAGATAAAACAACTATTACATATCAAGAGCTTTATTGGAACCAGCGAAAATGCAGTTATGATACAGATTTGGTCGGCATTAATAACCATACTCGTCCTAAAATATTTAAAAGCTTTATCTCAATTTGGATGGCGGTTGTCAAACCTTGTGTCGTTTATTAGGCTGAATTTATTTGTAAAAATAGACCTTCAAAAATGGTTGGATAAACCATTTGATGAACCGCCGAAACAGACAAATCTGCCAATACAAGGGGTTTTATTTTGAAAGAGGCTAATCTGAGAGCATTGAACCCCGTGAATAAAGAATCCTGATTTGTATCAGAGATTATTTAGGACGCGATTGTTCGTAAAACAGTAATAGTTCAGATTTATCATATGCTATATGACAAAGAAAAGCTTTTAACTCGTCTGGTAAATAATTTAATGAATTATCATCTGTTATGCAGACAATATGAATAAATGATTCCGGCAATAATTGAATAGCTCTATTTCGAGCATGATTTAATTCATACAGTACATATTTAGATTTAAGAGTATTGTCAGATGCCAAGAAAATAAATTTATCGCACTGATATATATTTTCAGTCATTTCATTTGCAATAAATTTTCCATGATTAAAGCTCAATTCATCGAAAACAACATCTATCCCATGTGAAATTAAGAATCTTGCTAATCTTTGTCCGATAATGGCAGATTCTTTATTCGGGTCTCTTCTTGTATATGAAATAAATACCTTCATAATATCGGTTTTTCAATTGGGCATAACGGTTGGTACATGTTGTCGGGGCGGATTTCGGAGAGCGTTCCTGTCCGAAGGACACGGAACTGCGAAACGAGAATCCGCAGTTGGCGTACCACCAAACCCCGCCCTGCAATATGTACTGTGTTGTGTGCCGTAATTTATTGATTTAATTTATCTATAATTAATTCTACAATCCTTTCAATTGAATGAGTGTTAATGTCCAAATACCCAACAGTCTCATTAATTCCGGGTATTTTTGTATCATCAATTTTAATTGGTAAAATGTATTCACGGTTTTCTCTAAAAGCTCTTGCTTGTGCACTTTCTCGTTCGTGGTTCGTCCATAATTTACTCTTATAATTTTGTGAAAGAAGCATCAAACAATATTTTGATTTTTCACCATACACTTCATTTAAGTAGTCATACAAATTTTTTCCCCACAATGTTGATTCTTCAAAACTGTCGTAAAAAACTTTTATTCTTTTTTGTCGTAATGAGTCTGCAATTTGACTTGCTATGCCCCGGTCTTCACCTGCAAAAGATATAGCAATATCATATTTTTCAGTTTCATTGTCATTCTCTACTTTTGAACTCTTAGAAGATATCCGTTTGAGTTCTTCTTGTTTATCTTTTTCGTTTAGAAATTTTATCCCTTGTGTAGTAATAAAAATTAATCCTTTTTCAATTGCATTGAAATTATCTTCAGCTTTTCCAATTAAATTTTCTTCAACTAATAAGTCAGCATTGAATAAATAATCTGCTATTTTAATTTTTAGAATCTCGCAAAAGCCTTTGGGTTTTATTTCAAGATACTTGTATTTGTCAGGATGCTTTTTACGAAGGTTCTTTAATCCGCGAAGTAGAAATTCCTGAATATAAGAATCTTCAAGTGGTTTTACCCTTTTATTTAAAGTTTCTGTTGTAATTTCTTGTGTATAATCTTCTCCTTGAGAATAGAGACTAAGATTTAATCTGCATTTTGCTTTTGAAATTGTAATCTCCTGAATTTCCTTTTCAACTTTCAATTGATTAAAGTTTCGCCCATATTTTATTATGATTGCAAAAGTTGAGATTAACGTTTTTTCTTGGAATAAATATTCTTTCTCCGAGTTAGGAACAGTCTTGTCATAAACATTAATTGTAAATGTAAAACCGTTTATTTCAGCGTTCCAGTTTTTATATTCCCAAAAGCTATATCCAATATATTCAAATATGTTAGGCATGTTTTATGTCGTTTTTTATTATGGCACACAACGGTTGGTACATGTTGTCGGGGCGGATTTCGGAGAGCGTTCCTGTCCGAAGGACACGGAACTGCGAAACGGGAATCCGCGGCTGGCGCCCCACCAACCCCGCTCTGAAATATGCACATTGTTACCGGTAGGTTTTTATTATTCACGGTCAGTTTGTTAACAGTATAAAAGTATCAAATTCCGAACAAAAGTTTTAAGTAACCACTTAATTTTTTTAACCCCCAGAAAGTCAAAGTTGCTTGTTGGCAGCAGGTAACTGCTGGCGATTTACAGCGCCGGCACGTGAGCTTTACCATTCCTGGTTTTAGCAGCTGACGGAAAACTTGCGTGTACCGGCTATTCCTGCCAATTTTTAAAAATCCAGCCCCGGTAGCTGAAGGCCAAAAATCAAACTGATTGGTAATTACGGACTGTTCCTAAAAGGAGCAGGGTGGTCAGGCAGCCAAACAGTTTAGGAGAATTGTTAAAGCGCGAAAAATTGGCGAAAAATGCCAAACCTGACTTTGCAAGTTTTGTGACAGCAACTTTCGTGGCGAGCAAAAAGCCAAAGAACGAATGTTTCAGATAACTACCAATTTTTTCTTCAAACTTACCGGTAACGGTCACTTGTAAGTTGTCGTTGCGGATTTCGGAGCGCGTTCCTGTCCGATAGGACGGAACTGCGAAACGAGAATCCAGCGAACGACACCGCACAAACCCCGCAATGCAATTTACAATTTGTTAGGCAACGTTATTTTTTTGTTTTTATCATTTTTTAAGTCTAGTAATATCAAGTCTTTGTCTTGTATAAAGAGCACGAGATTGCAATCATTTGACCAGTCAACGGCTCGTCCAATTACGGCGTAATATTTTGTTGTTCTTGTTTTAATGTCGAACAATACAAATTTGTCCAAAAGAGAATAACCTAATAGATTATTATTTGAAGACCAAATTGAACTAGAAATTAAGTTAACATTTTCAATTAAGATACTGTCTTTAATTTGCATCAAGTCAAATAAATGCAATGATGCCTTTGGAAAGTTTGAATTGTCTGAGAATGTGGAATGTGTAAAAAGAAAATATTTACTGTCCGGAGACCACGAACTAATTGTCGTGTTTTTCTTTGGTAATTTTAGTTTAATTTGTTTTCTGTCCCTCATCGAATAAACAAATGGTGTTCCTAACGGCATTTGTTTATAGGCGATATAGTTCCCGTCTTGAGATATCTTTGGAGAAGTAAAATTGTAGTTCTGTTTTGAAATATTTGTCTCTTTGTTTTCTCCCAGTTTTCTCATTAGAACAGCAGGTTCTCGTCCATTTATCGATGAGATATAATAGCTTGTTTGGTTTGCCCTATCAAATTCAAGTAAATATTCATTTGCTTGAGACATTCCATTGGCTGTCAAAGTGTGTTTGTCAGTGTCTAAAATGTATTGTTGTGAAAGTCCATTAAGTTTTGATAAAAATAGTATTTGGTTGTTATTTATCCAGTTTATTGAACTTTTGTATTGCAGTTCGATATTCAGGTCTGAAGAATTGGTTTCTCTACTCACAGAATCGTTATCGAAATGATAAATGAAAATATCCTCCACGCTGCCTAAATAAGCGATAAAAGCAATTTTATCTCCATCAGGAGAAAATCGTCCATCTCGAATCTTAGTTATCTGAGAATAACAAAGGTTTCCAAAGAGGATTAATAACATTAACAGACTGAATTTCATTGTTTTTATAATGTTGCCTAACGTTGAGTGCATGTTACGTACCCCGGTTGCGGTTGGTTCCCATTCATAAGAATGGGAAGAAATGCGCGGGAACCGGAACCCGGGGATTTACGGTCCCCGGTATGTAATATGCACATTGTTGTGTTTACGTTTTTTATTCTCTCTTCCATTGAAAAACGGCCGTTGTGAAAACCAGCCCCCTGCCTTAAACAGCCACTTTAAAATACAGGTTATTGTCTTTATACGGGTATAAGGGCAGTCGCCTGTATTGCCGGGATTTTAAGGTTTTCAACGGTTTAAAATTTTTTCTTCAGTTTGGTTTTTATTTAAATTTTAAATTGTTTTTCTCAATTCAAAAACTCCTTTAAATCTACCACTTTTTTGAATTGTTGTAAAATGTTTTTCCTTCCCTTCCATTGAAATTCAAAAGTCCGCAATTTTTAGCTATTGACTTTGTCATTAAAAATCCCGAACTTTGCCCAGTCGTTGCAGACGTACGCACGTCACGAAGCAACGGTGGCTACCGTTCCAACGGCTGGAAGCCATTCCTAAATTGGCTTTTTTAATTTCAATCCCATTTCAAAGGACATTTTACTACTTAAAATCCCGTAATCGTGGCTGTTTTAACCCCCCTGGTTTTCAAAATGAAACACAACGGTGGTGGTATGAGGTCGTGGCGGTCAGACGAGAGTCTGACCAGTCCGACCGAAACTGAGGTTGGGACGAGATTCGACTTGTGAATCCGGACAAACCCAGCCATGCCTTATACCACGTGTTAGCAACAGATTTTTATTTTCTACTTTCCATTTCATCAAATATGTCTTTTGAGAATTTCTCAACTTTTTTCAGATGATTTGAGTCACATTTCTTTTTTATCTCGGCTATGTAATCTTTTGCTGCTTGCTCTGGAAACTCTTCCTCCGTACGCAAAAGTTCTCCGATATCATATGCATACGACTTCAATTCAGAACCTGGCAAAGAGAAAAAATCATTTGGGTAACGTAGGCAAAAATGCTTTGCCTGAAAGTCAACTTCTTCCGCAAGATATTCCTTTGCTTGTTTTCTAATTTCTCTAAATATTTTAAAGTAAAAGGCTCTTTCAGTCGAATCTTTGCTTTGAATACTGTCGATTAACTGGTATAAGTACTTTTCGTTTATTCTTGAAATTTCTTTTCCTTCTAATATTTCTTTTCCAACATTTTTCAAAAAAACGGTGGAGTCAATTTCTGTTTGTCCATTGCAAATAATAGGGAAACAGTAAAATGATAAGGCAAATCCTATTAAAAGACTTTTAAATTTTTTTATTAAACTTTCCATTCTTGTCTATGATATACTCATTGGTTATTGATGAAGAATCAGTCAAAATAAATTTCTCATCTTTTTCCTCATATTCGTTTACAACGAGAATTGTGGTTACGTCAAGATTCTCATTTATTGTAATATATGTCGTCGGTTGATAAAAGGCATCTTTGATGGACTCAAGGTCAATTCTAAAAAAATCTAATAGTTTTCCATCTTCAGAAAATGTTGTTGCCGTGACTATTGGATTTCCGTCTCCTGCCCAAATTTGAATTGAATAAGTCAAAAGCAAAATTATTTTGTCCTTTTTATATTGCCCAATGTAGGAACAATGATAATCTTTCAACAATTTAATTTTATTGTAATTTTCGGTTTCAAAAGTAGTGTCAATAAGACAGAACTTAAGGATATATGTTGTGTCAATAAAGTCAGCAATATTCCACAATAAATTGCTCATTGATGAAATTGTATCTCCAATTTGATAGTTGTTTTTGAATCCTCTCATACTACCTTGAAAATCGTCAAATAATATCCTCTCCTTATTTGTCAAGCAAGAGAGAAATATTAATACTGCCAAAAGCATTACGATTTTCTTCATCATCGGTATTTCTTTAAATTTGTTGCTAACGGTTGGTACATGTTGTCGGGGCGGATTTCGGAGAGCGTTCCTGTCCGAAGGACAAGGAACTGCGAAACGAGAATCCGCAGTTGGCGTACCACCGAACCCCGCCCCGCAATATGTACCGTGTTAGCGGTTGTTGTTATTCATTATTTTGTCATAATAGTCCTTGAAATTTGAAAAGTTTGATTGATAATTTATCATTTTAAATAACTTCTCTATTATTGTTTCAGCAAGTCCATGTTTAACTATTTGCGAATAATCATTAATGACAGTATCCAATAATTCTTTATTGTCACTGCATACAAAACGTTTTGATTGATGAAAAATACAAACATTAATTGTGTGAAGTAATGTTGATTCAAAAAATCTTGGAGCCAACGGGTTTACTATTAGTAATCTGTATTTGCTTATTGGAAAAATTAATTTTTGGAATATTTGATTTAAACTAAAATTGTCATTGGAAATTAAAATTGGCATATCACCAGTTATTAAACCTTTGTCAGACTCATTCAAATAAAATAAATTCCAATCTTCCATGAGTTTAATTATTTCCTTAATGTTTGAATCCATTAATGGATATATTGTTTTAAAGGCTTTTTGGTTTTCTTTATTATTTAAAATTGATTCAATTATTTCAGGAATCTCATCATCAGTTAATATCTTTCCGGTCTTTTTGTTTTTTATGTGGAAGTATTCATTCGAGAAACCATCTTTTTTTATAATCTTCTCAATAAGCGGATTTGAGTAAGGACTTCTCCAGTATAAATGAGTAACAAACCAAAGTAAATCAAACTGCTCTTCGTGTGATAATTCATCGTTTTTGTCAATGGACAATCTTTTTATTTTGTCAAATATTCTTGAACTTTTAGTGTCCAAGGGGGTATAAAATGATTCTTCATAAGTAAACTTTATTTGGTTTTCAAATATGAAATTATTTAAGTTGTTTTCCTTGAATTTACTTTCTGGTTTTGATTTTGGAAGGTAAGCATGTTTTATTTTATCATATACATGAATCAAAGTCTCATTATCGGAAAATCCTTTTAAATAAAACACCGGCAAATAATGATGACCCTTTGAATATTTTTCTTTTATAAAATTTTTCATGTATGAACTATAATCTATTGAGGTTCACAATAACCGCTAACGGTCACTTGTATGTGGTCGGGCGGGATTTCTGGAAGAAATCGTGTCAGACCCGCAGGAAAGTGGGCGCAAGGTCTGACTTGTCAGACCGCTAAAAACCCCGCCTGCCATATACAATTTGTTGTGCGTTCGTGCTTTTATTTTTAGTCATTTAGTTTTATACTTTATTTTTAAATCGTCCGGTAATTTCGCCCATATATGATTTGGAAGTCCAATTTCTTTCTTTTCATTCAACTTTTTGTCTCCGCTCCAAGTAGTTACAAATTCCCAGTAAACAAGAAAAAGGTTTTCGTTATGTATAAATTCCATCCAACCTTCTGCCACTAAATTTTCCATGTTGTCAAAGACGGAGATGCCAGAAAAATTCTCTACTGTCCCATCAAGAACATTTGTGTCACGCCCTTCAACACAGCTTTCTGACCAATCGAATTTTAAGTCAGGTTTGTCCACCCCGTAAAATTTTAAGTCATTAAGAAGCTGTCTTTCCACTTCTTTTTTCAGTTTAGGTCCCATTTTATCTGCAAAACCTAAATCCATGTAATTGGGCTTATTATGGTTCATGAGTTCGGAATTTGATTTATAAATTCAATTCCTCCAATTCTTCCGTCTTTAAGTATATCAAGTGCAATAGTTCCTTCCGTTTCATGTTCGAGGACTATGTTTTCGTCAATTTGCCATTCAGAACCGAGTTGATTTGGTCGCTCTCCTGACACAAAATTGATATATGGTTGCCTTATCCATTTTTTTCTTTCAGACTTTTTCAATTGGTCAATCAGGTCAACTCTGTCAGGTTCTTGTTCCTTTATCATTTCAATTATCCATTTAATATCAAAATAAGGCTCAATCATTTGCAGTTCTTTTTAGCATGACGCACAACGGTCACTTGCAAGTTGTCGTTGCGGATTTCGAAGAGCGTCAGCGTCCGCAGGACGAAGACGGTCAAGAAAGGAGCAGAGACAACGCAAACCACTGCACCCGCAATGCAATTTGCAATTTGTTATGCAACGTATTTTTTAGTTTTCATTTCTGTGTTTCATATATTCTTCAAACTCTTTTTCAGACATTGTCGCTTTATTGAGTTCGTTGTACATTTTATCTCGGATTTCCTCATTGTCTGGATTTTTCAAGTAAGCTTCATAGGCTTTTATATAGTTTGGATGATTTCGAAATTGAATTTTTATAATACTTAACTCCGGTACAAAAAGCAGGAATAATCCGAGTCCTCCGACTATGATTATTCTTTTCAAAATCTTTTTGTAAAAATTGTCTTTTACTTTTGATATTCGAATCAACACAATGATTAAAGCAATAAATGTGACAAACAGTCCAAATTTTAAATTTGTGTCAGAATATGCCCACCTTTGAAGTTTAAATAAAATTCCGATACAGAGTATTGAAAGTCCAATTCCAACTCCGATTGCACCAATTATTCTTAAAGCATTTATTCCTCTATAAGATTCCTTTTTTAAAATTTTTCTTAATCGAATCTCATTGAAGAAGGCAAATCCCAATGGATAATATATAATAGCCAAAGTCATTAAAGTCACAGTCAATAAAATCCCGGAATAAGGGATTAGTAGGAGTTTTAAAATCAAACAAACAATGATTATTAGTCCAAGAATTTTTTCAAGTTTTTGCATCGGTTTTTGGTCTTTTTAATATGTTGCATAACGGTTGGTGCATGTTTGCGGAGCGGATTTCGGAGAGCGTTCCTGTCCGAAGGACACGGAACTGCGAAACGGGAATCCGCGGCTGGCGCCCCACCAACCCCGCTCTGAAATATGCACATTGTTACAGCGCGTTTTTTTTATTTTAATTCATTTTTTCATTTTATTTACTGATTTTATCAGGGAGCAGAAAATTATTTTTTGGAAGTTTTTTTTATAAAACAGTCATTGATTTTCCGGCCTAAAAACCAGTCAACAATTTTTGGTTTTAAATCGTGTTCAATTTAACAAAACTTTGTCTTTTCCGAAAACAGTTCTTTCTAAATTTTAAATTCCCTGAAATTTTCTTTTTTATTTTTACTTGTCAGTTTAGCAGTACTTTGATAAAAGGCTGTGGCCAAAAAACGCCAACAAAATCCAAGGGATTTTACACCCAAAAACGCGACACTGTTTTTTACGGATTTTGATTGTTTTAAAAATTGTCCGGTTGGAGAGATTGTTTTAAAATTAATTTCATTGCAGTTGGTTCGCAATCCGCGATTTGTCTGAAATAGGGCAGGTTTTTCAAAATTCTGCTGGCAAGAATCGCCAACAAAATCCATGGGATTTTTGATTTTACAAACATTTTTAGTTGTCAAAACTTTTTGTCCGGATTCCAAGATTTACTCATTATTTTAAAGAACATATTTTTCAAAGCTCCGCTTTCTCAATTACAAATACCTTGTTTTTGAGGATTAAATTATTTTGTTTTCTGGCTTTGTTTCTTTTTTGTCAGGTTCCTTATTTTGCGAAAGGAGTTTTGTTTTTTTATTGGATTTATTTATTAAAGGTTAATCTGTCTTTTTTCAAAATGCGCTGGTAACGGTTGGTACATGTTGTCGGGGCGGATTTCGGAGAGCGTTCCTGTCCGAAGGACACGGAACTGCGAAACGGGAATCCGCAGCTGGCGTACCACCAAACCCCGCCCTGAAATATGCACATTGTTATAACACGTTTTTTAGTCTTTTTTTAATCAAATTGCTGATTTTGTTCGAGGGTGAAATGTCAAGTTTTTAGGTTAATTTAAAATCTTGGTTTTTTATTTTACCGACTTAAAAATCAGTCAAAATGGTTTTGGTTTTATCGAAGCACAATTTATCAAACTTTTTTTTGTTTGACATAAAATCAGATTAGTTTTTCTCCCGAAGTTTTAAAAAATTAAATGGACAAAAGTTTCCAAGAAAAACTTTGGTCGAAAATAGGGTAGGACCTTTCAAAAATCCACAGTCGAAAAAGCGCCAACAAAATCCGGAGGATTTTTTATTCAAAGTCGCCAACTTTTCACAGTGGTCAGACATTTAATTTTGGCGTTCAAAAAATTTTCTTTTTTTCAAATCCAGCACTAAACACCATTTTAACGACCAGATTAAAATCGAGTACGATTTTTATTTTAATCTGTCGTAACCCACTTTTTAAATCTGTCGGACTTTTAAGAATCAGTTTTTAACCCCCCAAAAAAATTTAATCACTTTGGGTTAAATTCCCCGCCGCTTGCGGCGAAAAAGTATAATTTTGTGCATGGCACAAAGCAAATATATTCATAAATCGCATAATGTATCGGTGTTGTTGTATCATTATGTATTCCCTGCTAAATATAGGCGCGTAGTATTTAGCGATGCAGTTGATGATACTCTTAAGGAAACATGTTTGGAAATATCGAAAAGATACCAGATACATTTTCTTGAAATAGGAACTGACGACAATCATGTTCATTTTTTGGTTCAATCCGTTCCAACATACAGTCCGACGAAAATAGTAACAGTAATTAAAAGTATCACGGCTCGGGAAGTATTTCGACAAAACCCAGAGGTCAAACAAAAATTATGGGGTGGAGAGTTTTGGACAGATGGGTATTTCGTAAATAGCGTCAGTAAGTTTGGTGATGAGAATACAATTTCAAAGTATGTCAGAGAACAAGGTGTTGAAAAAGAGTACAAAATATTACATAAGGCAGTCCAATTAGCCCTCTTTTAGAGGGCTTCCGATACCCCGTCCGCTTGCGGCGGGGTAGTTCATTTAGAAACATGTCAAAATTTTGTTGGAAGCAAGATTATCGAATTGAACTACGATTTATGTAAATGAACGTTGTAATATATTAAAAATCTGAATTTTTCGGTACTACTAAAAACCATTTTGAATTGAGACATTTTCGGAGATAATTTCTTCATTCAAAATGTGTTATAACGGTTGGTACATGTTGTCGGGGCGGATTTCGGAGAGCGTTCCTGTCCGAAGGACACGGAACTGCGATGCGAGAATCCGCAGTTGGCGTACCACCGAACCCCGCCCTGCAATATGTACTTTGTTATATGCTGGCTTTTTGTATTTATTTCAGTACTATTTTATTTACAATATTTCTCTTGTCGTAAACAAAAACTAAGTAATACAATCCTGACTGTATGTCTGTAAGGTATAGAGTTTGTTTATTGTTTTGATTATCACATGGAATAACTTTTACTTTTTGTCCATAAGAATTTAGTAGATTAATTGATTGGCATTCGTTTTTGTCGAAATTGTATATTAGATTGATAATGCCAGATGAAGGATTTGGATAGATATGAACGCTGTTACCAATGGTTATATCTTGAAAACCCACGGTTTTGTCACTTATGACGTAAATGGTGTCTACTATCGCGCCACATTGATTATACGAGGATACTTTATACATTCCGTATTTATCTGCAAGATAACTAGATGACCAGCCACTAATATACGTATCATCGTTATAGTACCATGTATAGATATTATTGGAATCATCCTCTAATGATATTGTAATCGGTAGGGTATTTGTGACAATTGTATCTTCCAAGAATATAGGCATGGGTAATTCTCCGGCTGAAATCATTATACTGTCACTGCCATTACAATACTGATTACTTACAGTCAAAGAATATAATCCAGGTTTAGAAATTAGAATTGAATTATTAGTGTCTAAAATGGTGTCATTTAATAACCATGTATATGAATAGCTTTCAAAATGTGTAGTGGATAAAGTAATTTCTGAATCAGGACATAAGATTTGAGATTGCGCTTTTAAATCTATTTCTGGCATCCCTGAAATTACTATAATACTATCTGAATTGTAACAATAACCATCATAGACGTTAACTTCATATTTTCCAATTTCATTAACTTCAATAATATTCGTGTTTTTATCAAGTAACAAAGTATCTTTAAAAAACCAACTATATTCATAATCATCATTTTCTGTAGTATTAAGTATGGCAGAATCATACGAACAAATAATACTATCGGGAAGTGCATCTATTAAAGCATCAGGCTTACTCCTCAATAAAATTGATTTTACATTAGTTGTATCCTGACAAATTAATCCTGAATTTACGATATATTGATAGTTTCCTCCTTCAGATAAAGAGAACGTTTTCTTATACGAGTAATCATATTCCGTGTCGTTTTGATATAATAAATATGAATTTCCATAATTTGCATGACAGCTTATGTCAAGAGACTTACCTTCACAAATGAAATCGTATTCACTGAAAATTACAGCATTAATTGTGGGACAAATATTGATTGAAGTATCTGAAAGCACTGTAATATAAAAATCCAAATCTCTATTACCACTATTGTTTGAAACGGTAGTTGTATCAAATTCTAATGTTAAACTTGAATATAATCCTCCAACTAAAATCTGACCTGTTGCTCCAATACTTAAAGAGGTAACATATTCGTCACCTTCCTCACCAATTTTTCTATACCACTGAGGATAGCCAATTTCATTGTATTTCACAATAAAGACATCCCTTGATTTTCCATATGAATAGTGCTCATTACTATAAATTTGGTTTGTGTCAATGAATAAAGAATCTTTAAATGAAGAGGCAAGGAGTAAATTATCATTTTTATCACATTCAATTTCTCCACTCACGCAATAAATTGTTCCGTTCCAATAATTTGTAAGAAATTCATACGGGGCAATATTGTATCGTTTTGCCCAAATTGAATTACCAAATGAATCAAGTTTTACCAAAACGCCTGAACCATCTCCACTTCCATAATCTGAAATTGTATCCGAATTAAATACTAAGAGTCCTTGATATTGACCAAAGCCATAAACATTCCCTTTAGAATCTACAGCTAAATCGACTATTTCTCCATATGACCAATCTGGAGTTTTTCCGGTATTAAGCCAATTTATTGTTCCATCCAAATTAAAACTTGCAATAAACCCTGTAACATATACATTGTTTACAATAGGAATAATTGTATCAAAAAAAGGGTAATAAGAAGTAAAAGCTCCTGCTAAATAAAATTTATTATCATAGATTTTAAGGTCGTATGCCCAATCATCACCTTTACTCCCATAGTTACGAGCCCATTGGGGGTTTCCATTTTCATCGAAGGATGCAACAAAAATATCAAAGCTACTATTGCTACTTATAAGTGTTATAGAATCTAATATTAAATTATATTCAAAGGTCCCTGTGACGTAAATATTGTTATTAGCATCTACATCAATTGCGTTACAATATGTCCTTTTTCCCCATTGGTTCGTACCAAAATCTTTCGCCCAAAGAACCTTGCCTGTTGAGCTAAACTTGGCTAAGAACATTCTTGGTTGTATGGCACTTGTTAGAACTATTGTGTCAAACTCCATTCTTTCATAATATCCGGTAACAATAATATCACCATTTGAATCTATTACTAAATCAGTGGGAAGAGACGCATCCGAAGATTCCGTTTTGTAAACCCATTCCATGTTTCCGGTTGAATCTAATTTGGCTATAAAAGTTTCAAGCCAATCAAAGTCACCAAATCTTGCAGTTCCAGCAATATAAACTTCATTACTACTTCCTAATTCTGAGCAATAAACTTTATCATCAGTGTGTCCTCCATTACTATATGCCCATTTGAATTCTTGACCATAACAAAATATTGTGAATGTCATTAACAGTAATAGTAGTATTTGTTTCATTTTGTTTCGTTTAAGTTAAGCTTGCATATAACGGTCACTTGCAAGTTGTCGTTGCGGATTTCGAAGAGCGTCAGTGTCCGACAGGACATGACGGTCAAGAAAGGAGCAGAGACAACGCACCGCACGAACCCCGCAATGTAATTTGCAATTTGTTACCACACGTTTTTTATTTAAGGTCCACAACAATTTAAATAATAGTCACTAACTCCAGAAGACAAATGAAAAGTCAAGTCACAATTTCCAGAGTCGTCTGTCTCTCCCCAAACTAGTGCCTCCAAAATTCCGTTTCCATCCAAATCTCCTTTTAATTTTATTTTGTCGTTTGGAATTTTCTCTGAAACTGGCTCCATTTTTTCTCTGTTAATGTTTGTAATTACAAAACACGAAACATTGTCTGCTTGGAAGTTTGTCTTTAATTCTCTCTTTAAATTTTGTTTTTTTATCCTTGTCGTAAATGTTGGTCTGAATTGAATACCACCGTCATTTTCACACCAGAATTCAATTTTTATTGAGTCTTTAAAATTGATTGTCGCTAATTCTCCTTTGTCGTCGAATAAAGTTATTGGTGAATCATTTACAAACTTGGTCATTACGTCTTTCCATTCAAGAATCGGTTTTTCGATTTCATAGTTAGAAATTGTCTTGTACGGAAACACAATTTCAATTTCATATTCTGTTTCTAAGTCCAGTTTTACCGTAGCTACTCCAATTGAGTTTTCTTTAAAATCCTGAGAATAGATAATGCCTGTGGAAAACAGGATTATTAATAATATGATTGTTAGTTTCTGCATCTCGTTCAAAATTGTGGGTAACGGTTGGCGGTATGAAAAGTTGCCGATTGCGGGCGATTTCCTATCAAGGTACACAAAAGTTGAAGCGGGCTACAACCCTTGAATAACCTACTATCCCGGCAATTTTTTATACCACGTGTTACCACAAGTTATTTGTTCATTCTTTTCATTAATTCAAGTTCTGTTTCTGCCATATTTGTTATTAAAGAATATTGTGAAGGTATTCCATTGTCTTTGTATTTTTCAAAATATTCTTTTAATCCTGACACTTCTTTTTCTGCACTCTCTATTTCAGATTTTAATAAGTAAAGTTCTCCTAAATAAAGTTTTGCATAAAGCACTTCAATTTTATCAGATTTCTCATTATTTAGAATTTCGTCAATAAGTCCTTTCACTTTTGAGTCATTTTCTAAATTATCATCGAACAGATAATAATCAATCAATTTGTGAGGTGCTTGTCCCATTTTTTCCTTTTCGGTTTTCTCCGAATATAAGTCCTGACGGTAAACTAATTTATTCCCTTTAACAAAATACCATCTGACAATTGAGTTTTTTTCATCAAGTTCTTTAGTGAATTTTCGTTTTTCAGAATGAAAATTTGTCATTAATGCTAGCAAAGTTCCATCTTTTGTTCCTTCCTTAATGAAAAAAACAAGTTTTGCATCAGGACCTTTATCCTGCTTAATTGTCACAGTTACTTTATTTTCTTTATCAATTTTGAACAAAACTGTTTTTAATATTTTTGCCATTTCATCATAATCAAGTTGCTTATACAAATCAGTCATAAAGAATGCGTCTGCAAAAATTTGATGAACAAAATAAAATTCACTTATTCCGTATGTATTCACAGAATCCTTATTGTCGGATTGAATCTGTATTTTGTCTTGTCCAAATGAACTTAAGGATAAAAATCCGAGAAAAATCACTGTTGTAAAAATTAAAATCTTTTTTTTCATGTTGTCTAGTCCTAAAATATGGCTACAGGTTAAACATTGAATTAAGCTACATTTTTAAACACCGAGTTAGGTGTTCTGTACCCTAAAGATACATGAAGCCTTTTGTTGTTATATAGTTTAATAGCATTTTTTGCAGCACGTTTTGCATGGACAATAGAAAAGAAGCACTGGTCGAGATAGAATTCGTCTTTTAAAATGCCGTTAATCCTTTCAGCGACTGCGTTTTCGTAACAATGGTTTTCTTCTGTCATGCTGATTTTAATACCGCGCCGTTTAAGTTCATTTACATACATGTGGCTGCAATACTGCACCCCTCTGTCGGAGTGGTGTATAAGTCCGGCCGCTGGCCGGGCATGCCACAGGGCCTTTTTGAGGGCCCGTAGGCAGCCCGCCAGCTCCAGCGAATCACTGAGGTCGTGTCCGATTATTTTCCGTGAATACAAGTCAGTAATTAAGGCTAAATAACAAAATCCTTTGACTGTCCTGATGTAGGTAATATCCGATACCCACACCTGGTTTGGTGCGTTGATTTCCAGTTCTTTAATCAGGTTGTTGTATTTATGGAAATGGTGATAGGAATTGGTAGTTTTTGCATATGCACGTTTGCGTTTTACAAGCATGTTTTCAGTCCTTAAAATGTCAAACAACCTGTCCCTGCCAATCTTTAAATTGGCTGCAGAGAAGTCGCTGGATAGGGTAGAGTGGAGTTTCCTGGTTCCAACACGTGGCTGGATTTTTCGTTCCGTTTTTACCATCCTGAGAACCTGTTCCACTTCAGCTTGCCGTTGCCTGTGACGTTTCTTGTATTTGTACCAGGCATCGCGTTTCAGTCCAAAGCAGGCGCATACCTCAGATACGCTTGCACTGCCAGTTTGTTTGGTCACAGCAGAAGCTTTCATCAACGCCTGATGTTTAAGTTTTTTTTTAGTTCTTCTGCATTTTTGTATCCCAGGTTCTCGGCGGCAACTTCGAGGTAAGAATCGAGAACGAGCTTGTCCAAATCCTTTTTAATCAAGAGTTCTTTAAGTTGTTCGATTTCTTTCTGAAGCGCTTTTAAGCGGCTGATTTCGTCTTTAGTTTCTACCATAACACGTGTGTTCATTAAGTCTTTACGGTCGTACTTTCGTACCCACTCATTGATTGTACTTGACTGCAACCCATAAATGCGGGACAGTTGTCTTTTTGAATACTTACCGGTACTAAGTTCGGCTAAAATTTTGAGTTTGAAACTCTCGCTGTAACGCCTGGTTACTCCATCATTTTTATACATATCTACTTCAAATTGTGTAGACATTTTTTAGGACGACTCAAACTTACCGGTAACGGTTGGTGCATGTTGCGGAGCGGATTTCGGAGCGCGTTCCTGTCCGAGAGGACACGGAACTGCGAAACGGGAATCCGCGGCTGGCGCCCCACCAACCCCGCTCTGAAATATGCACATTGTTACCGGTAGGTTTTTATTATTCACGGTCAGTTTGTTAACAGTATAAAAGTATCAAATTCCGAACAAAAGTTTTAAGTAACTACTTAATTTTTTTAACCCCCAAAAAGTCAAAGTTGCTTGTTGGCAGCAGGTAACTGCTGGCGATTTACAGCGCCGGCACGTGAGCTTTACCATTCATGGTTTTAGCAGCTGACGGAAAACTTGCGTGCACCGGCTATTCCTGCCAATTTTTAAAAATCCAGCCCCGGTAGCTGAAGGCCAAAAATCAAACTGATTGGTAATTACGGGCTGTTCCTAAAAAGAGCAGGGTGGTCAGGCAGCCAAACAGTTTAGGAAAATTATTAAAGCGCGAAAAATTGGCGAAAATTGCCAAACCTGACTTTGCAAGTTTTGTGACAGCAACTTTCGTGGCGAGCAAAAAGCCAAAGAACGAATGTTTTAGATAACTACCAATTTTTCTTCAAACTTACCGGTAACGGTAAATTGCATGTTGTCGTTGCGGTTTGCGATGAGATTATCCGTCCGAAGGACAAAGGATAATCGAAACGGGAACCGAAGACGGCAACCCACCGAACCCGCAATGAAATATGCAAAATGTTAACAACAGTTATTAATATTTATTGTCATTTTTCAATTTTGTCGTTAATAATCTCAAATCTCGATAATGTTTTGTATTGTTTCATTTCTGGATGAAATCTACTCATTATTGACATATATAAATTAATAAAATCGGATTGTGTTTTATCGTCGTTTTTGTCAATTGCATAAATCTCACTCTGTTTTTGAGAAACTCCAATTGACATTAAGAATCTGTGTGATTTTAAAGAATCTGTTGAATCTATTTTAAAGGGTTTTGCATTGCTTAATAAGAAATCAAAACTAATTGAATCAATAGGGGATAAGTCATATTTTATTAATCCAGTCATTGTGTCTAAGTTAAATGAATCATCTTTAATCTCAGTCTTAAAATATAAATCATTGTCAATTTTTACGAATCTAATTATGTCATTACGTCTCGATAAGCTACCAGAGATATTAATTACTACAATAAGCGTGTCTTTGTCATTAATTAGGTTTTTAAAAGATTCATTATCTCCTGAATTATGACTCTCAGTTTTTGTCCTAATATAAAAGGAGAATAGAAATAGAGTCAAAATAGAAATAATGAATATCTTCATTTGCGAGGCAAATTTCTAATTGTTGTTAACGGCTGGTACATGTTGTCGGGGCGGATTTCGGAGAGCGTTCCTGTCCGAAGGACACGGAACTGCGAAACGAGAATCCGCAGTTGGCGTACCACCGAACCCCGCTCTGCAATATGTACTGTGTTAACGGTAGTTTTTTAATTTTCATTTTTTCTTCCCTTTACCCATCATAAACCTCTCCAATTCCATGTCAGGTGGAGGCGGAGGTGAAGGAGGTAATTTATAGTTTAGTGTTATTCGTACAGTAAAAGGAGCAATTTTGTTTATTGCTAACTTTTTATCTAACTCAATTTCTTCGTAAGATTTTTTCCACATTACAAAAGAAATTTCATTTCTCAATTCGTTGTTTGCTAAAATTAAGTGACTGATAACCTCAAAGAGTTTATGAAATGAAGTTCTTTTTTCTAAGCTGTCTGGAGTCATCTGAGAGTCAAGAAATATTATTTGTCTTGTAACCTCGACATCCCCAAAATATGGTATTGTCGTTAACCTTTTTTCGGGAAATTCAGACTCATTAGATGGATTTGTCAGGAATTTTTTTACAAATTGATTTAGGTATTTGTAATTTTCTAAAAACTCGCTCCTTAGGAAAACACTGTCAGTTCTGTCAATTAAAATAGGACAAACATTTTTATATTGATAACTTCCTTCTAAAGCACATTGCTGTCCCATTAAAATCTAATAATGTTCTTTGAAAATATTGAAATTTAGTAAGTTGCAGGTGGTTTTCGATTAAACGGATTTCAATTTGCATTTTCGCTATTCATAAACAGATTAGCAAATGCATAAGGATAAATACGTTTTTGCTCAGTTAGCATCGTTCCTGGATAGGAATAAGTTCAACTACATCGTTCGCAAGTATGACGGTGACAAATACGTGAAGCATTTCACTTGCTGGAACCAACTACTTTCTCTGATGTTTGGACAATTGTCAAATCGTGAAAGTTTGAGAGATTTGATTGTCGCACTTGATGCTCATCATTCCAAATCTTATCACTTGGGTTTAGGCAAGAATGTTTCAAAATCATCCTTAGCCAGAGCTAATCAGGACAGAGACTATCACATCTTTGAAGAGTATGCTTACTATCTGGTTAATGAAGCCAGACAGAAACGAGTTTCTGACATCTTCAGGCTTGATGGTAATGTCTATGCTTTTGATTCAACTACGATTGACTTGTGCCTTTCCGTATTCTGGTGGGCGAAGTTTCGCAAGAAAAAAGGTGGAATCAAAGTACATACATTATACGATGTAGAGACACAGATTCCAGCATTCTTTCATATTACAGAAGCTTCTGTACACGACTCTACGGCAATGAAAGAAATTCCTTATGAATCAGGGTCATATTACATATTTGACCGTGCATATAATCACTTCAGAATGTTGTATAAGATTCATCAAATAGGTGCTTTTTTCGTCGTCAGGGCAAAGAAGAATCTTCAATACAAGATAGTCAAATGGAAACGAAGATTGCCAAAGAATGTGCTTTCAGATGTAATGATTGAATTGACTGGTTTTTATCCCAAACAATACTATCCAAAATATCTTCGATTGGTCAGATATTGGGATGAAGAACAAAAGCGCGAGTTTGTATTCTTAACCAATGCAATGCACATTTCTGCTATTCAAGTTGCTGAACTTTATAAGAACCGATGGCAGGTCGAGCTATTCTTTAAATGGCTAAAGCAACATTTGAAAATCAAGAAATTCTGGGGTACTACTGAAAATGCTGTTCGGATCCAGATTTATGTTGCTATATGTACCTACTGCCTGGTCGCAATTGTCCAGACAGACATGCAACTTGACAGAAGTACATATGAGGTTTTACAGATATTGAGTATATCATTGACCGATAAAACTCATCTTCGAGACCTCTTTGAGAGAACTAAATTTCAAAATGACAAAGAACGTTTTAGGCTTAATGAGCCAAATTTGTTTAATTAATAATAACGTCCCAATTTTAATGGGACACTAGTGTCATTTCTTCTAAGGTAATTAGCTTTCATAAAAAGTTTTAAAAACAAACCGGGATTTTAATGATTTTGCTGCATAATTTTTTTAAGGTAGATTTGGCAAAATTTTATTAATGAATTTACCGCAGATAACTCATAATAATGTTTCTCAGTATTTGGATAAGGCTGAAATAGTAAGGGAAACAGCCGAGCAAATTATGAAAGATTTTGGCATGTTTGGCGTTGAAATTACTTTTTCGGGCGATATTAATCATGCGTACGATGAACTTCACCATCAACTTATTGTTCAGATTGCCACACTTTTGGAACGGAATTACGATTTGTTGCTTTCGGTGCTTTACCAGGTTGATATTACCGATCGTGAAATTGCCCGTGCCGAAAGGGAACTTCCACATTACAATCATGTTGAAATAATTGCCCACCAGGTAATTGTCCGCGATCTTAAAAAAGTGCTACTCCGGCGGTATTTTAAAAATCAGGATTTAAACAGCCAACATTAATTGCATTCAACCATTATATATGCTTGAATGTTGTTTCAGAAAGAAAATAAATTAAGCAATATCAGATTTTTCAGAATTATGTTTCCAACACTGCTTGTTTTTGTAGTATTGATTTTTGTTGTCAATCAATTTATGAGGTTGCCCAAATTCGGGAGAATTCCGGAAGGAGAACGTTTACAAAGGATTTTAAATTCTCCCAATTTCCGCGACAGGGTTTTTCAAAACCAGAATCCAACGCCTCAACTGGCAGAAGGTGCGGGTTTTTCAAAAATGATCGGCGATCGTTTATCGGCAAAAAATACACGTCCGAAAAATAAAATTCCTTCGCAAAAAACCAATCTTTTTTCTTTAAACAACGATGAAGATGTTTTGGTGTGGTTTGGCCATTCGTCGTATTATTTTCAAACCGGAGGAAGAAAATTTCTGGTTGATCCCGTGCTGAGCGGACATGCTTCTCCGTTTTCGTTTATGGTGAAATCTTTTGACGGTGCCGATATTTATTCGTACAACGATATTCCTGAAATTGATTATTTGATAATTACACACGACCACTGGGATCACCTGGATTATAAAACCATTAAAGCGCTGAAACTACGAATTAAAAAAGTTGTGTGCCCGCTTGGGGTTGGTGAACATTTCGAGCGTTGGGGATTTGAAAAAAACAGGATTATTGAAAAAGATTGGGATGAAAAAGCTGATTTGGAACAGGGGTTTGTAGTACATTTTACTCCGGCCAGACATTTCGCAGGCCGCGGATTTAAAGCAAAAAGAACATTGTGGGCTTCGTTTGTCCTTGAGTCGCCACAGTTGCGGATTTTTATTGGTGGCGACGGAGGCTATGATACTCATTTTGCAAAAATAGGGGAGCAGTTTGGTCCGTTCGATTTGGCAGTGCTCGAAAACGGCCAATACAATACCAGCTGGAAATATATTCATATGTTGCCTGAACAAACCTTGCAGGCTGCCAAAGATTTGCAAGCCAAACGGCTTTTCCCGGCGCATAACTCAAAATTTGCGTTAGCCATCCACTCTTGGGATGAACCTTTGAAACGCATTACAGAATTAAATCAAAAGGAACATATTGCACTGGTAACACCCATGATCGGTCAAAAGGTTAATCTGGCTGATTTCAACCAGAAATTTTCGAAATGGTGGGAAGGTGTTGAATAATTACAACGGTCTGGCCACCATTATTCCCGACGCCAGTTTGCTGTCGAGCAAATAATCTTCGAGAGTCCCTTCTGAAAGCAACACTCTTTTACCGGCCGAAGATGCGTGTAAAATATGAATTCTGCCGTCTTTTCGTTGCAGCAAAACTACGTGCTGAATGTCCATCCCTTCAATGTGGGTCGTAATTCCGGCGATATCACCGTCCATTAATTGATCTTCAAATTCAGCAATTCTTTCTTCCGGAATATAATACATTTGCCGGGCACAAATTTCTTTTTCCTTTTCAGTAATTATGGGAATAAGTGTGCTGTCTTTTAGTTGTTTGTAACTGTCGGTGTGGGTGCTCATAAAATTTACCTGAAGAGGATATGGAATTTCTGCAATTTCTTTTGAAACATCGTTTACAAGGTTTTTTTGTTCGTTGGTGTATATCCAGTCACTGAAATAATGCAATCTTGAAGGGTAACCATCAATTTTTCCGTCGCGGTAGCGAATGTTTTGAAGCTCTTTGGTAAACTGTTCAAACCCCGGATTTTCACTTTTTATAGTGCGGGCAATAGCCAGACAATTTTCAGCAAAAGTAGTACAGTCGAGTTCGCGCAAATTAATTACCATTTGCTCGGGTTCGTATTCCAAAGTACTGGCAACATAAGGTGTTTCTTTAAAAAACGTTCCTATTTTTATGATTAAAGCTGAAGTAGGCGCATCTTTCTGGTCGGCAAAAAGTTCGAGAATTTCATCAAGAATCTCTTTGTCTTTGGCTTCGTAAATCATTTTTACCGGTTCTTCTGCAGTGGTTTTGGTAGTGTTGGTACAGGCAAAAACCAAGGGTAACATCAATAAAAACAGGACTCTTTTTTTCATTTTAATGATTTCAATTTGCTCAAATGTACAAAAGAAAATGGTTCATAAAAAAAGATGCCACTCAATTTACAAGCGGCATCGTTATTTTGTTTTTTTGGTTTTTAATACTGGTGAAAAGCATCAGAAACAAAGGAAAGGACAACGGGCAGTGATTCTCTCCAGTAGGTCCAGTTGTGAGCACCGTCGCGAATACGAAATTCATGCGGAATCTCGGCTTTTCGCATTTCAATATGAACCAGTGCATTTCCTTCGTACAGAAAATCGTCGTCGCCACAATCGATAAACCAGCGAACAGCTTTTTTCTGATCATCGGGCATATTTTTAATTTGTTCCAAAACACTGTATTTTTTGTACCAGTCGGATAATTGTGCCTCCGATGCATCTTCTATATTGTTTCTTTGTTTGTAACGTTCCATGTCTTCTGAATTTAACGGCCCGGTTGCCGCGCTCAGCGGGCAGGCTGACGAAAACAGTTCAGGATGGTGAAGAGCAAAATAGAAAGTTCCGCCACCACCCATTGAAAGTCCGGCAACGGCACGGAATCTTTTTTCATTTTTAATACGGTATGTTTTTTCAACAAAAGGCATGAATTCCTGAAAGAAAAAATCTTCGTAACGCCATTCGCCTTTAACATCGTTGTTGTAACCGCGTTGTCCGGTATTTGCGTCGGGCATAACAATAATCATAGCAGTAGCTTCACCCGAATGAATTGCTTTGTCGGCAATACGCAAAACTTCGCCAAACTGAACCCATCCGGTTTGGTCGTCGCCGGCGCCGTGCAGCAAATACAAAACCGGGTAACTTCTTCCTGAAGTTTCATAATCAGGCGGGAGGTAGATGGCATATTTTCGTTCCATTTTCAGAATTTCACTTTTCATCGAAAGATTGTCGTAAACTTTACCGGTTTGCGCCATTGCCAAAACCGGAAAGATGAAAGCGAGTAAAAGTTGAGTAAGCTTTTTCATTTTGATGGTTTTTAAAGTTGGTATTTGTCAGAATCAGAAATTAGTGTCGGCATTTTTTAAATCGAGTTCTTCAATCCAGATATTACGGTAAAGAACCCTGTGTCCTTCGGCTTGCAATTTAATTCCTCCTGGAGTGTCTGTAATTCCTCTTCCTTCGTCGTTGCCCCCGTCAATTCCCGAATTCAATCCACCCCAAACCTGGTTGATTGGCACATTAACGTGTACTTTTTGTCCGTTAAAATACATTGTAACCAGCGCTTTTTCGGTTCGTTCCCCGTTTGAGAACCGGGCAGCCCTGAATTTAACAGGCTGTGTGAAAACGAAAGTACAGATATTAAATAGAAGTTGTTAATAATTGAATAATATCGGCAGACAAATCTTCGAGTTTTTTCGGATAAGTTGGTTAACTTGAAATCAATAAAAAGCAGGGCAATATGCATTTTAAAGAAGGACACTACCGGGGACAAATGATGATGGTTTCATACGAGACTATGGTTTTACCCGATAATCCTGTCAGGTTACTTGATTTGCTGTGCAGGAAATTTATAGAAGACAACCCGTGGCGCGAAGAATGGAAAGGGAAGAAAGAAAAAGGCAGGAAAAGCTATCCGCCGCTGTCAATGTTAAGATTGTTGGTATATGGTTATTTTAACGGGATATCCAGTAGCCGGAAACTGGAACGGGAAACCTTTCGAAACATTGAGTTGCTTTGGCTTATGGAAGGCTTACAGCCCGACCATTGGACTATTTGTGAGTTTCGCAGGGACAATGCACAATTGGTAAAAGATGTACTGAAAACCTTCCGCAGGTTTTTGTTGGATGAAGAATATGCTTCGGGGAATAAGCTCGTATTCGACGGGTCAAAAATAAAAGCCTACGCAAGCCGCGACATGTTAAACAGCGAAAGCATCCGTCATAAACTGGAGAACCTGGACAAATCCATCGCCGATTATTTAGCACAATTAGAAGCTAACGATTCAACAGAAGATTCACTGGAAACAGCCAGGGAAGAAATAAAACAACTGAAAGAAAAAATAGCAAAGCTTGAAACGCAAAAGGCAAAATTAGAAGAGATAGGAGAAGTACTTAAGGCCAGTGGGAAAAGGCAAATTTCCCCCAACGACACAGATGCAGTTTTGGTTAAGGGGCGTGATGGTAAATTTGCAGGTTACAACGCACAAACCGGTGTTGAAGCCAAAGGCCACTTCATCATGTACAGCGAAGTTACAACAGACGCGGTAGACCAGCAACAATTAGCCAGTTGCGTAGAAAACGCAATTTTGGAAACGGATATCATCCCGGAAGAAATACTTGCAGATAAGGGCTACGGAAATACCACACAGATTTTGGGAATTGAGAGCAACGGCATTCAGTGTTTTATACCACTTGCAACAACATCCCGGGAAAAAGAAATAAAGCAAGACCTTGCATTCAAATATGACAAGGAAACCGACACCTGCATTTGCCCCCAAGGGAAAAACCTCTACCTTATATCAAAGGATTATAAGCGCCACGGAGCAATTTATAATGTTTATAAATGCCGCGAATGTGATGGTTGCCCAATCCGCAGTAATTGCACAAAGTCGAAAACAGGGAGGATTTATAAACGGAATGTTGAACAAGAAAAAATTGACCAGTATAAAGAAAAACTGAAGACTAACTATGCCAAAGAGAAAATAGCCGAAAGGAAAGGTATTGTCGAACACCCTCTTGGAACGATAAAATGGCTGATGGGCAAGTTCAATTTTTTGTTAACGGGAAAGGGAAAAGCCCAAATCGAATTCGAACTGTATACAATATCCTACAATCTAAAAAGGCTGTTGAACTGTGGGACAACTATGGAATTAATGGGCAAAATAATGAGATACAATTGGGCAATGGCCTAAAAAAAGGCCATAAAAACCATTTTTAGATCGAATAATAATATCAGAACAGGAGACGAACCATGAAAAGGGAAAAGAGACTATTAAGAGAATTAGCATATGGAAACAATGGGTTCAAATAATAAATCAAAAATCATATTTTCACACAGCCTGTTAATATCGTAGGCATTCCATTTGCTAACGCCATTGTAAGCGAAATAAGGCGAATCGGTTTCGTTAATAACAGCGCCAAGGCCGTGTTTGGTAGAATCGCCGTCGAGGATTTGAATTTCATAACGGTTTTGAAGATAAACACCACTGTTTCCTCCGGGTTGAGTAATCAGAAATTCGACATGCAAACGGAAATCGCGGTATTTCTTTTTGGTAACAATGTCGGCAGAACCGTACAAACCGCCTTTTGCCGCCGGATCGTTACAATTTACAACAGTACCTTTGTCAACCGGATCTTTTTCAATCTGCCATTTTATGGGCAATTCTGCCGCAATCCGCGGACCTTCCCAGTACGTCCATTTTTTATCGAGCATTTTTCGCGAACCGTCAAAAATAACTTCGGCTCCTTTCGGTACTTTTTCACCAACACCGGTTTTGATGTTTTGTGAAAAACTGTTTTTGGAAGTGAATAAAATCAAACAAAAAAGGGTGATGAATACAAAAGGGAATTTTACTGTCATTTTCATATTGGTCTAGTTAAAGTTCGGTTCGAAAGTTACTAAAAGTTCAGCAAAATAAGAGTTTCAATCCCTGTATTTTATCGGTGTTTTACAGTTTATTTGGGTGCGGGGGCAGAGTACTTATTTTTTGTCGATTTGTATTTTTACAGCCGTTGGACCGCGTTGACCGGTTTCAATTTCAAAAAGTACCTGGTTGCCTTCTTTTACATCTTCCAGCAAATTATTTACATGGAAAAAATAATCAAATTTAGTGTTTATATCTTTAATAAAACCGTAGCCTTTTGGTTCATTGAAATAAGAAATAACTCCGGTTTTTACAATTTCTTCCGTTTCATTTTCTCCACGGGGAACACTTACCTGAATGTCTTCGACTTTTATTTCGGTTTTGTTGCTTTCGTCGGGGGGAGTAGTCATGATTACTCCGTTTTCATCAACATAAGCAATCATGTCGTCCAAACTGTTTTTTGAATCGTTATCACGTTTGGCCAGTCTTTTGGCTTCTTTTTCTTTTCTTTTTTTCTCTTTTTTATTTCTTACTTCTTTTTTTTGGAATGATTCCTGTGATCTACCCATTTACTTTATTTTTAGGTGCTTTCTGTTTTTTCATTACCTTGTTTTGGTTTCTGAATTAATAATCCGATACTGATTTTACAATATCAAAAAGGAATAGAAAATAGATAACCAAAATGTTTTTGAACGTTAATTCCGAAAAGCACGATTTTAAATTTTATAATCGTGTAAATATAGGTGTTTATTTTGAGTTTTGCCAAGAATTTGAATTTCAATGTGTTGTTTTGCCAATACGTTTCTTATTCACCAAGTCCTTCGTTTCCGCTATCGAGAATATATTTCCATTTTCCGTTTTCATCTTTTTTCCAAACCGAAATGTAAGTGCCTTTTTGAACCACTGAATCACGCTTGATTGTGTAAATTCCATACGTGAAACCAAGCTCTCCGGAGGCAGCAATATCGCCGTCGAGAGGTTCCCATGAAAATTCAATTCCTGCCGGATTTGTATTTTCAAATTGCTTTATTACTGATGGTTTTCCTACAATCGGCTTGCTATTCTCGCACAATAAAACGGCATTGGGATGAGCGTATTCAATAAAAGCAACATTGTACCCTTTTTCAGTTGCCAGTGTTGAAAAATTTCTGTCAGTTTCAAAAAGTTCTTCAACTCCGGCAGTGTGGTTAGGTTTACACGATATAAAAAGAAAAACCATTAAAAGCAGGGCAGCTGTTTTCATACTTTACAAATTTAATATTGAGGAATACAAGTTATAATTTTCATCATCAAAAACACAAAAAAACACGCTTTCAATTTCAGCATGACTGACAAGAAATTCGGACACCGTTTTTATTGCAATTTCGGTAGCTTCTTTTTTAGGATAACCGTAAACGCCGGTGCTTATGTTTGGAAAAGCAATGGTTTTTAGGTTGTGTACTAAAGCCAGTTCCAAACTTCGGGTATAGCACGATTTTAGTTTTTCTGCTTCGTTGTATTTTCCGCCGTGCCACACCGGCCCGACTGTTTGAATTACATATTTTGCCGGAAGGTTGTAGCCTTTTGTGATTTTTGCATTGCCTGTTTCACAGCCGTTTAAAGTTCTGCATTCATCGAGCAATTCTTTTCCGGCAGCGCGGTGAATTGCCCCGTCAACGCCACCACCGCCAAGCAAAGTTGTGTTGGCTGCATTTACAATTGCATCTACTTTTAGTCTTGTAATATCACCCCGGTGTAGTTTTATTTGTTCCATAAAATTAATTTGAAGTTTTTTCTTCGTACTTCCTGCTTTCAATTTCCAACTCCCGTCTTCCCGCTTCTAACTTCCCACTTTTTTCTATCTTTAGTTAAAATTAAAAAAGCCCACTGCCATGAGCAAAAGAATTTTACTCTTTTTTACAATGTGCCTTTTTTTCGTAACCGGACAAGCACAACCAATTCAGCTGCATCCTCAAAATCCCCACTATTTTTTGTACAAGGGGAAGCCGGTAATATTGATTACCTCGGCTGAACATTACGGTTCGGTGCTCAACCTTGATTTTGATTATAAAAAGTACCTGGAAACGCTGAATAGCCAGGGAATGAATTACACCCGGATTTTTACAGGTTCGTATGTGGAAATACCCGGAAGTTTTGGTATTGAAAACAACACACTCGCGCCGGCTCCCGGACGATTTTTACTTCCATGGGAACAGTTAAAAGCACCCGGAATTTATAGTGGCGAAAAGAAAGTGGATTTGTCGAAGTGGAACATTGATTATTTTGACCGTTTAAAAGATTTTGTTTCTCTTGCTGAAAAACTGAATATCATTGTTGAGGTGACGTTTTTTTGTTCCACTTACCAGGATGCATACTGGGAACGAAATCCGTTTAATCCTGAAAACAATATAAATGAAATTCCTGCCGGATTAGACAGAAAAAAGTCGAATACACTTGAAAATGGAAATTTAACGGGCTTTCAGAAAAAGATGGTGGAGAAACTCGTTACCGAGTTGAACAATTTTGACAATGTATTTTATGAAATTCAGAATGAACCGTGGTCGGATAATCCGCAGAAAGCATTGCGTTTGTTGCGAACATTGGATCCACAACCAGGGCAGGGTGAATGGTTTAAATGGTCGGAATCAGCTTCTGACGCCTCGCTCGAATGGCAAAAAGTAATGGCAAAAACTGTGGCTGAAACAGAGACAAATCTTCCAAAAAAACATTTGATTGCACAAAATTATACCAACTTTAAACATTCGGTTCCTGATGTTGATCCCAATGTTTCGATCATGAATTTTCATTATGCCTGGCCCGAAGCAGTTTGGCTGAATTATGGCTGGAACCGTGCGGTTAATTTTGATGAGTCGGGTTTTGCAGGTAGTTCCGATACCACATATTTACAGCAAGCCTGGCAATTTATTTTGGCTGGCGGCGCAATTTTTAACAGCCTCGATTATTCTTTTTACGTTGGAAAAGAAGACGGAACCGGAACGAATAATGCACCCGGCGGCGGAAGTACAATTTTTCGGAATCAGTTGAAAATTCTGAAAGATTTTATGGAATCGTACGATTTTGTTCAGTTGAAACCCGATTTTACATCGATAGTTTTTGCGCCGGGAGTTGAGTTTCATTGTTTGTCGGAACCGGGAAAACAATATGCCGCTGTTTTTACCGGACCGGCTTTCAGTAAAATAAAAATTGAGTTACCCCGGGGAAAATACCGGTATGAGTTTTTTTCTCCTTATGACGGGAAAGTTTTCAAAAAAGGATTTTTTATTCAGGAAAAAAAAGGAATAAAAGAATTGGAATTGGCTGCCGCTGATTTTCTGGCACTCAAAATGGTACGGGAATAAAAAAGGCTCAACAATCTGAGCCTTTTTATATTTCATTTTCTCTTTTACATTTCAATTAAAACCGGATCGCCCAATCCGATTTTTTTGAGCGGTTCGAGCTGTGTGGCTGCATCTCCAACAATTACATAATACATGTTTTCAGGTGCAATAAGTTTTTGAGCCAGTTCGGTATGTGTTTCCGGCGAAAGATTGGTGATAAAATTTTCTTGCTGTTTTACGTAGTCGAAAGGTAAATTGTAACCACTTATTTCGGTGAGCATGCTGTGTAAAGCGCCAAGAGTTTCAAAATTACGGGCGTTCGATTTTATCAATGCATTTTTAGTGAAGCTCAAATCTTCATCCGAAATTCCGGTTCTGTATTTTTCGATTTCATCTTTAAAAATTTGAACCGATTCCTGTGTCGCTGTTGAACGAACACTGGCAGTTGCCACAAAGTAACCATAGTCTTTTCCGCCCTGGAAATAGGTTCTTGCTCCATACGTGTATCCTTTTTCTTCGCGCAGAATCATATTCACATTCCCGTTAAAACTTCCGCCCAGTTTGTAATTCATAACGGTTGCGGGGAAATAATCGTCGGAGGAATGTGTTACCGACGGATGTCCGATACTGATTACCGATTGTTTTGCTCCCGGAACATCAACAAAGTAAACGGTCGATTTCTCCGGTTTTGCAGGTTCAGTGAAAACGGGGATCTCAACATCGAAAGCTTTCCAGTTGGCTTCCAGATTACGTAATCCTTGTTTTATTCGTTTATTATCAATTTTTCCAACAACATGCATTTTTGCAACCGATGGAGAGATTGTGGCGGAATAAAAATCTTTAAGATCGTCCATGGTAATCGATTGTACGGTTTCAACAGTTCCTCCCGAAGGAATTCCCATAATATTATCGCCGTAAATTAATTTCTGAAAAGCGTTGAATGCAAGGTAGTCGGGGTTGGCCCGGTTGCGGTTCAACGAATTTATCATTCTCGCTTTTACCAGTTCAAATTGTTCTTCATCCCAGCGAGGTTGCAACAAAATTTCTTCGACCAGCGCCAGCGTTTTTTCATAGTTGCGGGTGAGGCAGTTTACATAAACTCCCATTTCTTCGGTATCGGAATAAATATTTATCCTCGCCCCCAACAGGTCGATTTCTTCCTCCAGTTCTTCGGGAGTTTTATTGGCTGTGCCTTCCATTAACATACTGGCAAGGAAACTGGCAACACCTGCCTTTTCTTTCGGTTCCATTAAATGACCGCCATCAATGGTAATGGAATATTGGATAAGCGGCAATTCATTTTGTTCGATACCGTAAATTTTAATTCCGTTTTCAGTGGCATCAGTCCAAACCGAAGGAACAGTCAACTGCGGCTCCGGACCTTTCCCGGGTTCAACCGAACGGTCGATTTTGGTTTCAGTTTTTAAAATAGTTTCATCTTCAGCAAACTGAGATTGATCCACTTCGGTTGCATTCAGGATATTTTCTTCAACAATTCCGGCATCCACTGAATTTTCAGCGACCAAATCCAATTGTCCTTTTGGAACAAAACTGGTTGCCAGGTAAGGTTTGTTTTTTATGTATTTGTCGTAAACGGCAAGAATATCGTCGATAGTAACTGCCTGAATATTGGCAATGTCCTGTGTCAGAAAATTGGGAGAACCAGCATATTCGTTGTAGCTTGCCAACTGAAACGATTTATTTAAAACAGAACTGATTCCGTTGTAAAACTGAGTTTCCAAACCTGCTTTGTGTTTTTCGAGTTCTTTTTCTGTAATACCTTCTTCCTCGAAAAGTTTGAATGCATCAAAAACCGCATTTTCCACATCTTTTAAACTGGTTCCGGCATTGGCATTTATCGAAACCTGAAACTGGCCGGCAAGTTCAAGTGCACGGTTGTAAACTCCGGCACGCGGGGCCAGTTTTTTGTCTTTTACAATAACCCTGTAAAACGGTGATTTTTTTCCGCTTCCCAGCACCTGTGCCAAAAACTGCAATGCATAAGCGTCTTTACTATATTCTTCAACGGTTGGCCAAACCATGGTCAATTGCGGGGTTGTGGCAAAATTATCAAGGTGGTACAATTTTTTTGTTTCTGAAAGCGTAACCGGCTGAGGTTTCATATCCTCAATTTTTTCGCCAGCCGGAATTTCACCAAAATATTTTTCAATCAACGGTTTAACATCGTCAATTTCAAAATCGCCTGCAAGTGTTAATGTAGTATTGTTTGGAACGTAATATTTTGCATGAAAAGCTTTTACATCATCGACGGTGGCATTAAAAAGATCTTCCATTTCTCCGATAACCGTCCAGTTGTACGGGTGGCCTTCAGGATACAGGTTTTTGGCAATTACCCAGCTGTTAAAACCGTAGGCACGATTATCAACCGACTGTCGTTTTTCATTCTGAACAACATTCTGCTGATTGGCAAAAGCCGATTTTGTAACTGTATTTTCGAGATAACCCATACGATCCGATTCGAGCCAAAGTACCATTTCCAGCGCATTTTTAGGCACCACTTCATAATACATGGTCCCGTCGTTGCTGGTGCCCCCGTTTAATGTGCCCCCGGCTTCCTGTATTTTTTTGAAAAACTGATCCTGTGGAACGTTTTCCGATTGTTGAAACATCATGTGTTCAAAAAGGTGCGCAAATCCGGTTTTTCCGGGAACTTCGCGGTTTGAACCAACATGATACTGAATTGCAACAGCTACAATCGGGTCTGATTTATCCTGGTGGAGGATAACATCCAAACCATTTTCAAGCTGATATTGTACATACGGAACAGACAGTTTTTCATCCGATGTTTTTTCTGACTGACACGAAATAAGGCCAATCAGTAAAGTCAGGGTGATTAATAGGTTAAATGTTTTCATTTTAAATAGTTTTTGGATTTTATTGAAAAGATAAAAGTAACACAAAATCAAGAAGATAAAAATAGGTTTATCATATTGTTTTAATCATACTTCAATATTTTCTATACGATATAATAATTATTGATTAAATATCGGAAACCAAGCAGGAACTTTCCTGTTTTAATCAAAAAGACTAAAAATGATAGATAAATTATCGAAATACAGATTGCAGATAATTTTTTTACTAACCGGCGTTGTTGGTGGATTTCTTTACTGGAAATTTGTTGGATGTACCAGCGGAACCTGCCCCATAAAATCGGTGTGGTACTGGAGCACCCTGTGGGGAGCCGTGATGGGTTATTTGATTGGTGATTTGATAAACGATGTACTGAGAAAAAGAAAAAAGAAAAAGGAGGAAAAGGAAAGTGCAGGCGAAATTTCAGAACATAATTAATTCGAAAAAACCAGTTTTGGTTGATTTTTATGCCGATTGGTGCGGCCCGTGCAAACAAGTGCCACCTATTTTGAAACAGGTAAAAGATGAATTCAAGGAAAGCGTTCGCATAATTAAGGTGAATGTTGACAAAAATCCATTTATTGCAACACAGTACCAGATTCGAAGTATACCTACCCTAATTATTTTTAAAGAAGGAATGCCGCGCTGGACTGGTGTTGGCGTGCGACATGCCAGCGAACTAAAAGAAATTATTCAGAATATTACGGATTAAATTCTTTTGAAAATTAAACCCCTGTGATTTATTAGGCTGATAAAAACCTTTTTTGAATTGTTTTTTGATTTTTACAAACGGTTTGAAATACTATCTTTATCAACCTAAATAAATCAATAACGACTACCATGAGGAGATATCTTTATTTTGTAACGTTTGTGGCTGCGTTGGGCGGTTTAATGTTTGGTTTTGAAACCGCTGTTATAAACGGAGCTATCCATTATGTGGCCGAACATTTTCAGCTGACCGATTTTATGAAAGGGTTGGTGGTAAGTACAGCGCTGGCCGGTTGTGTTATCGGCGCGTTGTCGATCGGAAAACCGGGCGATAAATACGGACGGCGTTACATGTTGAAGATAATGGCGGCGTTATTTCTTTTTTCCATGCTGGGCGCCGGATTGGCATCCAATATCTGGATTTTTGTTTTCTCACGTTTTATGGGTGGAATTGCCATTGGTGGAGCTTCAGTTTTAACACCCATGTATATTTCCGAAGTTGCCCCGTCGAAATTGCGCGGGCGTTTGGTGGCAACCAACCAACTTGCCATTGTAACCGGAATTCTGGTGGCATTTTTTTCCGATTATATTATTGAAACGTTTTTCAACGGTAACTGGCGCGCCATGTTTTTGGTAGGAATTATTCCTTCGGCATTGCTTTGGTTTCTGCTCTTTTTCATTTGCAGAAGTCCGCGCTGGCTGGTAAAAGCCGGGAAAGAAACCGAAGCCCGGGAAGTTTTGCAGCGCGTAAATCAGGACGAAAATATTGACGAAATTCTGGCTTCCATTAAATATTCACTTAAAGAAGAGGCTTCAAATAAAAAAGTGCGTTTACTCAAAAAGCCTTACCTGCGACTCGCCATAATTGGTATTGCCGTGGGAATGTTTAATCAAATGGCCGGTATTAATGTGATAATGTATTATTCTACAGATATTTTCCGGGCGGCAGGTTTTTCGGGCGAGGCAGCTTTGTTGCAATCGGTGGTGGTAGGTTTTACCAATCTGATTTTTACAATTATTGCCATGTCGGTTATCGATAAGTTTGGACGAAAATTTTTATTGTACGTTGGTTCAGTTGGTATGACTGTTTTCCTCGGAATTTTCAGTTGGGCTTTTATTACCGATAACAAATCAGGGTTTATTTTAATTACACTGTTGGTGGGTTACATTGCTTTTTTCGCTTTTTCCCAGGGCGCAGTTATTTGGGTTATTCTTTCTGAAATGTTCCCAAACAGCGTTCGTGCTAAGGGAACAGCTGCAGGATCATTCTCACACTGGTTTTTCAATTTTGTAATTGCTTTGCTTTTTCCGGTTGTTTCATCGGTAATTGGAGTAGGGTATGTGTTTGTGTTTTTCACAGTGGCTACCGGATTAAGTCTTCTGTTTTACAAATACGCTTTAATTGAAACCAAGGGAAAATCGCTCGAAGAAATTGAAAAACTTTTACTGAAAAAATAAATATAACCGTAAAGTTCACAAAATTGTACACAAAGAACGCGAAGTATATTTGTTGATTATTAATGCTTTGCGTTCTTTGTGTTTTTCATTTTGACCTTTTCTATCTGCCAAAATTGACGGAACTAAAATGGTACCGCAAGTTGTGCTTTATCGACTCCAAAAATTACATTGCTTTTAATTCGTTGTAAACCGATTCAACCAGGTTGGCTTCATTTTCAGCAAAAGCTGATTGTGTTTCCTTCAATGTTTTTCCTTCCGACATTAAACTTTTAACTTTTTGCTGAAAAGCAGTAAACTCAGCAAGATGCTTTTCAATATCGGTCCGGTTTTTTATAGTGGAATGACCACTACAGAATTTATCAGCTTCGGGAAGTGCAGCCAGCAATTTTTGGGTGGTTTTTACATGTTCAAACGAATTGCCGTCTTTGTAGGAATGAATGAGTTGCGGGCGTTCAAAAAATACTTGATCGCCGATAAATGCGGTTTTTTCTTCCGGAAAATAAACAACAATATCGCCGGTAGTATGGCCAACCCCAAAATAATAAAGTTCAACGGTTTTACTTCCCGAATGAAGTTGCATTTTGTCGGAAAAAGTGATTTCAGGCAATGCAAACTGTAATTCTTCTGCCAGCCACATCGACGGAGTGCCGTCGCGGCCAGGGTGGAGAAATTCTTTTCGGCAGTTTTCGTGCGAAACAACGATTACCGATTCAGGAACAAACTGGTTTCCGTTAACATGATCACCATCGCTGTGCGTATTAATAAGCAATGTAACCGGTTTGACGGTTAACGTTTTTACAACTTCCATAATTCCGTCAACAGCGGCTTTGTCCATTTTCGAATCGATGAGTATTACTTCGTTGTCGCCAATGTACATTCCTGAATTTGCACCGCGTCCTCCATTTAACTGGTACAAATTGTCCGATATTTTTTCAGCTGTTACCGGCGGCAGATCCTGATTCTGGGCAAACAATAAAATTCCTGTAAAAAGGAGCAGAATGGAAAGGATTATCTTTTTCATTTTATTTGGTTTGAAAATTAGTTAGCGTAAGTTACAAATTTTGAAGTTGTTCTGTAAATATCAAAAAAAATTCCACCCCTTTCGAAGTGGAATTTTCTTTATTATTAAGTAATCCGTCTATTTGGCAAGTTCTGTTGTTTCGCCAAGCGAAGGATTGCATGGTCTGATGCTGTAACTGAATTCAGTTTTTTCGGTTTTCAGCAAGTATCTGTCCATTGGAGGCGGACCGCAACTAGCACCGCCCAAACCGTTGTGGGCAACATCAATGGAAAGCACTGTTTCTTTGCGTTTTGTCAATTCATATGGATGATTTGCCTTATCCAAATCTACCGGAGTGTAATGCAGCGCGCTGAAATCCAATACGTGTTTTGTTGTGATCATAATACCACAACCGATTCTGTCGGTAACGGTTACCCAGCGGACATCACTTCTGTTCCCGCAATCCTGAGTTCTGATGTAAGGAATAAACATGTCGTCAACGGTGGTTTTGTACCTGTCGATTGCAGCAGCATGTTTTCTATCGACATAATTTTCAAACGGGCCTGCTCCAAAATATTCCACATTTTCAAAACCTTCAGGTAAATGCATAATAAAACCTAATTTTGGCAAAGGCCAATCAGTTTGGTCAGGTGTAAATGTTGTATTTACATCGATAACACCGTTTCCGTAAATCGTAAAAGTTGAACTGGTTAAAATTGAAAGGCCTTTTACCGTAGTCGATTTTACATCGGTTTTTATTTCAACGGTCGATTCATTTATTTTATTTACCGAAACGTTTTGAACTTCAGTAGATAGGTTCCACAATTCCTGTTCTTCCCAGTTTCTTGAATATACTTTGTCGTTATCAACCGGAGCCCTGAAAATATTCAGCATTGGTCCGCCCACAGCGCTGTAACTTACGGTTGGCGGTTCAGGCGGCTGGTTTCTTCTGCGGAAGGAGTAACGAATTTCCTTTTCCGATTTCATTATCTCCTGATTGTAATAATTCAATGCGGTAATAGTTCCTACTTTTTTGCCAAAAACAAGGTTGAATGCTTTTCCCGAAACAGAAATATCAAAATCATCTTCAGTTACTTCCAACGCAGGAAGTGGTTCATTTGAAGCAACATATTCAGGAACTTTGTACGGCATTTTAAACTGTTCCCAGGCAACGCAATGTCCCATTTCAGCCCAAATCTCATCGGTTTTTAAGCTGAAAGAAACGGTGATGAAATATTCACTGCCCGGTTTTAAAACCGGAGTTTCAACAGGAACGGTAATTACTTTCGATTCGCCCGGAGCCAAATCTATTGAATTTAGATCGCCTGCCTGAATTGTTTTCCCGTCGCATTCGAGTTTGTACGACAGTTTGAAATAGTTCAGGTTGGCAAACTGGTATTTATTGGTGATTTTTATTTTTCCGGTTTGAAGATCAACAGGCTCAAATCCAACATATTGATATACTTTTTTTACTTCCTCCATTTTTGGAGTTATCTGGCGGTCGGGTGTTGTTAATCCGTTAATGCAGAAGTTTCCGCTGTTAGGAAAATCGCCATAATCGCCGCCATAGGCATAAAAATATTCACCTTCTTTTCCCGGGACAGGTTTTGCTAATCCCTGGTCAACCCAGTCCCAGATGCAACCACCAATCAAACGTTTGTGGCTTTCAATAACATCCCAGTATTCCTGAAGGTTTCCAACGGCATTTCCCATGGCGTGTGCATATTCACACATAAAAAATGGTTTTGGGTTATCTTTTGCGCCGGTTTCGTCGAGCCAGGTTACACTTGGGTACATGGTCGATTCAATATCGGCAACTTCGTTAAAACGTTCATAATGAACCGGGCGTTCGGTATCGCGTGCTTTAATAGCATCGCGGCAGGCTGCGAAATTTTCACCGGGGCCGGCTTCATTTCCCAACGACCAGATAATTACCGCCGGATGGTTTTTATCGCGTTCAACCATTCTTACTACACGGTCGACATGCGCTTTTTGCCAGCGTAAATCGTGGCCAAGCGATTCTGGTCCGTAACCCATTCCATGCGATTCAACATTGGCTTCGTCGACTACATAAATACCGTAAATATCGCAGAGTTTGTAAAAGTCAGGATGATCGGGGTAGTGGCAGGTTCTAACCGTGTTAATGTTGAATTGTTTGAAAAGTTCCACGTCGCGTTTCATCATTTCCAAACTAACATTACGGCCTGTAAACGGATCGTGTTCGTGGCGGTTCACACCTTTCAGCAAAACACTTTTGTTGTTTACCCACAATTGCTGGTCTTTGATTTCAATTTTTCTGAAACCGAAAGGTGTTGAAATTACTTCCGTAGTTTTACCAGCAGCATCTTTCAAAACAAAAATTACTTGGTATAAATTTGGAATTTCAGCCGACCAGAGTTCCGGTTTTTGAACCGTAACTTTTTCGTTGATTTCCAGCAGTTTTTTTGTTGAAACCGATTTTACAGGAATACTTGCAATTGGGTTTCCTTCGGGATTTACCCCAAAACGGGTAAGGTAAACGTCGCAGGTTTGAGCGCCCGAACCACCCGAGTTTTTGAATTTCAGGTTTATATTTAAATCGGCAACTGTTAAATCGTCGTTGAATACTGTTTTCAATCCAAAATCCCACAAATGGACTTTAGGAACCGCATATAAATATACATCGCGGTAAATTCCGCTCAAACGCCAGAAATCCTGATCTTCGAGATAACTTCCGTCACTCCATCGGTACACTTCAACAGAAACGTTGTTTACACCTGGTTTTACAAAAGATGTAACATCGAATTCAGCAGGTGTCATACTTCCCTGACTGTAACCTACTTTTTGTCCGTTTACCCAAACATAAAAAGCGCTTTTTACACCGGCAAAATGAAGGATAACTTCACTTCCATTCCAGTTTTCAGGCACAGTGAAATTTCTTCGGTACGAACCCACAGGATTGGGTAGTTCTTTTTGTGTGTAATTGTCGTATTGATTCCCCATCATAAAAGGAGGATTCTGTGTATTCTTTGTTGTGTCTTTGGGCGAGTTTCTCATAACATACGGAGGGTTTTTTTCAAATGGATAGGTTACGTTGGTATAAATAGGTTTTCCGTAACCTTGTAATTGCCAGTCCGACGGAACCGTAATATTATCCCAGTACGAAACGTCGAAATCGTTTTTGTAAAAATCCTGAGGACGTAAATCAGGGTGTTTTACCCAGTTAAATTTCCAGGTGCCATTCAAATCAAGAATGTAGGGCGAATTCAGTTTTATATCGGCTACAGCCTGTTGTACTGTTTGGTACGGAAAATAATGGCTGTGTGGATCTTCTTTATTGATGCCGATAATCTGCTCATTTTCCCAATCATGCTGTGCAAAAGCAAAATTGGCAAATAGCAGACCGATAAAAACAAATGCTAATGTTTTCATATTTATTAATGATTTAATTTGATTAAAGAAGGAAAATTTACGATTTTTCCATCGTTTAAATTGGTTTAGATTAAAGCCCAAATATACCGAAGAGCAACGTGATTGACAAGGACAAATTTTGTTTTTCTATTGTTTAAATTGTTTTTTATTTGTTTTGGAATTTTTGCTGCTGCTTTTGGTCGCCGATAAGAATCAGAATAACTGAAGTTTTTTTTCGAAATATACTGATGTATAAGCAAGAAAGTTAACTTTGTGGCATTGCTGTTTAATTTTGTTGTTATGAATTCTATTTCGATGACCGGCGCTTTTATTGTAACACTTGCCTTACTTTCATACGGAATTGGCAGTATTTCAATACAACGCTTCAAAATGGTTTCTCCCGGCGTATTATGGTTTTTAACACTGGGGGTGGTGCTTGATATTACTGCAACAGCTTTTATGATTGTAGGTTCGAAAAACACACCATTCACCTTGCACGGTTTTTTGGGTTATTCAGCATTGATAGCCATGTTGGTTGATACAATTTTGATTTGGAGGATTTATGTAAAACATAAAATAAACGCATTTATTAATAGAAAACTTCATTATTATTCAAAACTGGCCTATTTGTATTGGATTCTTGCTTACATAACAGGAAGTGTTTTAATTATTTGGAGATAGAAAATGGCAAACGACTGGAAGGAAAGACTTGGGGTGGTTTACTCCACCAATCCCGATTTTAAGTACGATAAAGAAGAAGGAGATGAGTTACTGACTTTGCCTCCACAACAGCAAAATCTTAAGGTTAGTTTAGACCGGAAACAACGCAAAGGAAAAAGTGTAACACTCGTTACAGGATTTATTGGTTCCGACGAAGATTTAAAAGAACTTGGAAAAATGCTGAAAACCAAATGTGGTGTTGGCGGTACAGCAAAAGAAGGTGAAATATTGATTCAGGGCGATTTTTGTAATAAAGTGCTGGAAATTCTTCAAAAAGAAGGATACAAGGCAAAACGTTCGGGCGGTTAAAATAAACAACTAAATCATTAATTTTTGCCATGAAATTCTTTCGAATTATTATTTTCTTTTTTGTTTTTGCGGGGTCTTTAGCAGGAAAAGCGCAATCAAACAACGAAATCTATCTTTTCTCTTATTTTGTTGATAATGGCGAAGACGGGCTGCATCTGGCTTACAGTACCGACGGTTATAAATGGGAAGCTTTAAACGGAAATAAATCGGTTTTAACTCCGGCAGTGGGAGTCGATAAACTGATGCGCGATCCTTGTGTAATATCTGGCCCGGATGGAAAATTTCATATGGTTTGGACTGTGAGTTGGGGAGAAAAAGGAATTGGTTACGCTTCTTCTGAGGATTTAATTCACTGGTCGGAGCAAAAATACTTACCGGTTATGGAGCATGAAAAAGACGCCTTAAACTGCTGGGCTCCCGAAGTTTTTTATGATGAAGCATCAGAACAGTTTGTGATTTTCTGGTCGACAACAATCCCCGGCCGGTTTCCTGAAACAGAAAAAACGGGAGATTCTGATTATAACCACAGAATGTATTATGTAACCACAAGCGATTTTGAAACTTTCAGCGAAACAAAACTTTTTTACAACCAGGGTTTTAATGTAATTGATGGCACTCTGACAAAAAACGGTGATGAATATGTTTTATTTTTGAAAAATGAAACCCGTTATCCACCGGAAAAAAATATAAGAATGGCAACTAGCAAAACATTTTCCGACAATTTTTGTCCTGCCTCCAATCCTATTACCGGTGATTACTGGGCTGAAGGACCAACTTCAGTAAAAATCGGGGATTTTGTAGTGGTCTATTTCGATAAATATATGGAACACAAAATGGGAGCCGTTCGTTCTTTGGATTTGAAAAATTGGGAAGATATTTCTGAGCAGATTGAATTTCCGGCGGGAACGCGGCACGGAACCGTTTTTAAAGCTTCGAAAAGCGTTTTGGAAAAATTGAAATTATTAAACAACTAAATTTTTTGTTTTGGCAGAAATTGGAAAAATAAATACTTTAAAAGTAGTAAGGGAAACCGAAAACGGTGTTTATCTGGATGGTGAAAATCTGGGTGAAATTTTAATGCCTCAGAAGTTTGTAACGGAGGGAGTCAAAACAGCTGGAGAGGCAAACGTTTTTGTATATACTGACTCTGAAGACAGATTGGTTGCAACCACCGAAAAACCGCTGGCAAAAGTAGGTGAGTTTGCGTTGTTAAAAGTAGTTGCTACCAGTCGGTTTGGCGCTTTTCTCGACTGGGGATTACCCAAAGATTTGCTGGTTCCATTCAGCGAACAAAAAGCAAAAATGCAGGATGGCAAATCGTATATAGTTTATCTTTATGTAGATATTTTAACCAACCGCATCGCCGCTTCAGCCAAACTCGACAAATTTCTTGACAACACCCCACCAGTATATGAAGTTGGTGAGGAAGTTCAGCTTATTATTGCTGAAGAAACCGACCTCGGTTACAAAGCCATTGTAAACAACGAACATTGGGGAATGTTGTATAAAAACCAGGTATTTAAACCGTTGGCTTTCGGGGAGAAAGTTACTGGTTTTGTAAACAAAGTCAGGGACGACGAAAAAATTGATTTATTAACCGAAAAACCTGGATATGAAAAGATAGATTCGATTTCGGAATCCATTTTAAAGGCATTGAAAGAAAACCGTGGTTTTGTGGCTCTGACCGATAAGTCTTCACCTGAAATGATACAGGACATGCTCGGAATTAGTAAAAAGAACTTCAAAAAAGCCATTGGGAATTTATACAAGCAGCGTCTGATTGAATTTAAATCGGATGGAATCCGGCTCCTGTAATAAATCTTATATTACTGCTTGGTATTGAAATTCAATTTATTACTGGATTTATAAAAAATTATTGATAACAATGAGTGTCAGTACTACGTTTTATTTTGAAATTAATTTTTAATTCCTTATGTTCGTTGAAAATTAATTCATACAAAACCAAAAACCTAAAAAATGAATCTGAAAAAAATCTTTACCGGACTGTTTGTTTTTATTGTAATTTTTGCTTCAGCCCAAAATAAAATCATAATCAATACTGATTTGGGAAAGGAAACTATAAGCAAACATATTTATGGTCATTTTTCCGAACATTTAGGCCAATGTATTTATGGTGGTTACTGGGTAGGTGAGGATTCAAAAATTCCAAATACCGACGGAATCAGAAACGATGTTGTAAATGCTTTAAAAGAAATCGGAATTCCGAATTTGCGCTGGCCCGGTGGTTGTTTTGCTGATGAGTACCACTGGATGGACGGAATTGGTCCGCGCGAAGAAAGACCGACAATGATAAATACACACTGGGGAGGAGTTACCGAAGACAACAGTTTTGGAACACACGAATTTCTGGAACTTTGTTCCCAACTTGATTGTGAACCGGTAGTTTGCGGAAACCTGGGCAGCGGAACACCACAGGAAATGTCGCAGTGGGTAGAATACCTGAATTCGGATAACATTAGTCCGATGACCGATTTGAGAAAAACGAACGGTCGCGAAGAATCGTGGGGTGTAAAATACTGGGGAGTTGGCAACGAAAGCTGGGGATGTGGCGGAAGTATGACAGCCCAGTTTTATGCCGACAACATGCGCCGATTTTCAACTTTTACCAAAAATTACGGCGACAACAGGTTGTATAAAATTGCCAGCGGACCCAACGTTGACGATTACAACTGGATGGAGACTTTAATGAAAAACGGAAATCCGGGAGGAAGTTTCCAGGGAATCTCGCTGCATTATTACACGGTTTGTCACAGCTGGCAGAAAAAAGGCTCGGCTACCGAATTCGATGAGGAGGAATATTTTACAACCATGGAAAAAACACTTTTTATGGATGAGCTTTTGCGCAAACACATCAATATTATGGACAAATACGATCCGAATAACAGGGTTGGGTTAATTGTTGATGAATGGGGAAACTGGCACGATGTTGAACCCGGCACAAATCCCGGATTTTTATATCAGCAGAATACGTTGCGCGATGCTATGGTTGCTTCGGTAAATCTCGATTTATTTAATAAATACGCGCGCAGGGTGAAAATGGCCAACATTGCACAAACAGTTAATGTTTTACAGGCGATGATTTTGACCAATGACGATCAAATGGTAAAAACTCCCTCATTTTATGTATTTAAAATGTACAAAGTGCATCACGAAGCAACTCTGCTCCCTTCAGAAGTAACCTGCGATAATTATACTTTTGGAGATGAATCTATTCCTGCCTTGTCGACAACGGCTTCAAAAGCTGCCGACGGAAAAATTCATGTTACCATCAGCAACCTCGATCCCAAAAACAATAAAACAGTTACCTGCGAATTAAGAGGTCTCGACAAAGTTTCTTTTAGCAATGGAAGCATTGTTACCGGTGACAAAATCAATTCGTACAACGATTTCGGTAAAAAGGAAGAAGTTGCTTTAAAAGATTTCAGCGACGTAAAAGTAAAAGGAAATGTTGTAACTGTTAATATGCCTGCAAAATCGGTAGTAATGGTCGAATTATTTTAATTTTCCATAAATTGCATCTATAAAAAGGGCGGTCATTGTTTTATATTTTGACTGCTCTTTTTTTTATGGCCTGTTTTCTGAGTCGGCAGGCGGATTTAATTGCTTTTCAATTTTTTTCAAATCCATTTTTCTTTGCCCCAGAATACGAATATAATCCATACAATTTTCAGCATGAACCTCATTTTTATTTCCAAAAATATGGTACGATTTTACCACCCAGTCCAACGCGGCATCAAAATCTCCGGCCATTTCGCAGGCAACACCTAAATTATACATGCATTTGGCTGCAATATTTTGATTTGGATTGTCAACTCCCTTTTTCCACAATTCAGCTGCTTCTTTCCATTTGCCTTCTTTTATCATTTGTGCAGTAGGCTTCAAATCTACCTGACCGGAAATGTAGTATAACCGCTTCACTTCGATCCAGTGAGGGATTAAGATTTTTGTAATATTCTCACCCGACATTTCTGCGGCGTTGTAAATGGCATCTTTTCGCGGTGGAAGATAAGCATCCAGTTCTTTAGAATAATTGGCATACCCCTCCCACCCAAGTGTGTCGAAATGGTGGCAGCAAAACAAAGGTTCCTGTTTATTCAAATCGTAAAAATTCCAGAACGCAAATGAATAAACCATTTGGTTTCCTGCATAATATTCGTTGTTAGCTTTTGAAATTATTCTTTTATCAGATGTTGTAAAGTAATCCAGCGAAATCAACAAATCGGCACGGGTTGAATCTGCTATTTTTTTGATTTCATCTTTTGAGAATAATCCGTAAAGGGGATCAATATTTTTCGATTTTGTGTATTTATCCGTGGTGTTTTGATAGGTTTTTATTATTTGCGCCAATAAAAATGAACCTGAATTCATTTTTGAAAGAGTGTCTAGTGCAGTTGAATCACTTTTTAAAGTATTCTGAATCAATGTGTCGGAAAATGAATATTGATAATAATCAACTGGTTGTAAAACAAGTATTGAGTCGAAAAAAAACTGTTTCTTCAGGTTATCGATAAATGAAGAGTAATAAATTTTTGATGCGATACTGTCAGTATTTTCAACATCGATAAGAGTAAGTGTGTCCACAACATATTGCGATAATTTTGGTTTGAAGTCTGCATTGGCATTGTTATAAACAACAGCTGCCGATTGATATTTCTCAGGCAATAATAGTAATGCCGGTTCAACTACTTCGATTTTTGCAAAACTAAAATTGTACAACGTATTGCAGCTTTGCAAAACCATTAAAAGGATTAAAAATAAAAGGAGGTTAAAATTCCGCCTCATTTAATTCTGGTTAAGTTTGATAATATCTTTTTTTCGTTCATTCAAAACTTTCTGATACAACATTATCATTTTCATATCTTCCTTGTTCCGGTATTGAATGGCCAGATTTTGGGCGGCATCGGCCCACTTGGATGCGGTTTCCAAATCATCTTTCATTTCGAAAGCCAGAGCGAGATTATATCGTGCACTAATCGCAAGTTTTCCGTTTTTATCACTCACATATTTTTCCCAAAGCGGAATTGCATTGTCCCATTCTCCCTTGTCGACATAAAAAGCCGCCTGTTCAAAGTCGGGAAGAGGAGGAATGGAATACATCCGGTTTACGGTTTCCCACGATGCGGAAAAACGTTTGGCATAATTCTCACCCGATAAACGGGCTGCAATATTTAAAGCGGTTTCTCTTGGTGGAAGCTGGTAGTTGCGCTGGTAATTTCCGTTCTCGTCGTATCCGTTCCAGTAAATCGTGTCGATAAGAGCCTTCCTTTCAATAAGCTTTTCATTTACAGGATCGAAAACAGCCCAAACATTGGCAGTAATTACTTCGTTCGATTCGGGCGAATCCATGTTTTGCGAAAATTCAGAAAAAAAATAGGAAAATGTTTCCAGTGAAATTACAACATCGGCATTGGATGTAGCAGCAATTTTTTTCACCACATCAAAATCCATGGGCGGAAGTTTTTCTCCTTCATGTCTTCTGAACGAGTGGTAAGGCATAATTTTAATTTCGTTGTAAGTGTTTTTTGTTTTGAAATTTTTCGCCGCTTCCGACAAACATGCGGTAACCAAAGTGCTGTCGAGTTCAACCGGATTGCCTTTTGCTTTTCGCAGCCGATAATCGTTTTTGTAGTAGTTCTGTAAAGTATCACCCGGGTACTTGAAATTTCGGTACACAAGTACCACGTTTTTTGCATCTTTCGGAATTTGTACTTCGCCGGGTTTGTACACATCAATCGGATATTCGCGGTAAACAGTACACGACGAAAGAAAGACAGCAACAATGGCGAATAAAATTAACCGTTTCATTTTTCTAGTTTTTTAAGTTCATCTTTTCGTTTCTGAAGTTTTTCAAGGTAATCGTAGGTTAACGGCCTGTACATGGTTTCGTACGATTTTAATGCCCATGCAACCGCCTGGTCCAGATTCCCCAGAATTTCATAACCCACTGCAATATTGTATTCAGCTTTGCTTTTTTCTACCTTTGATTTTGATGATTCAGCAACTTGTTCCCACAAAGCAATCGACTGTTGCCATTCTCCGTTCGACGACAAATCAGCAGCCTGTTCAAAAACCTGATTTCCTTTGGTAAAATAACTTCGCTGTTCCTGGTGCCAGTTGGTGCCTATTTTTTCTGAAAAGTCGATGGCAATGGCAATTCCGGCTTCGTTGAGTGCTTGTTTTACAGGAGTAAACCGCCTGAACAAATCGCGTGTTGTTGCATCTGCATCTTCCCAAAACAGCGTGTCGCGCTCGAATTCCCTTAAAATTACTTTTTCATTTACCGGATCGTAAATGCGAAACATAACTTCGTACCGAACCTGCATTTGCGCAAGTAATGCATCAACATATTCATCGCTCATCGGGTTGTAAAAAGTTTCGCGGTTGAAACTGGTTTCCACTTCGGTTTTATAATGATCGATGCTTAAAACTGCGTCGGTCTGATATTGCTCGCAAAGTTCTTTAACCTTGTCCCATGACATTTCATAACTCAGAAATGAGTTTTTTTTGAAATCAAGGAAACGATCAACGGGAATTACAAAATCGTACCGGCCCGATTCGTAAAGAAGTTCACCCAGAGCTTTTAACGTTGTGTCAACGGCTTGTTTATCGTAAATAACTGTATCGAGATTGAATTGTTTCCGGTAAAAAATATTCTGAAGCGAATCGCTGTTGTAATCCTGATAGTTTTCGTCTAAAGTGCGGTTTACCAACAATAAACTTTGAATATTTTCGGGCAGATTTTTTGATGCCGGTTGCGGAATTTCAATTAATAATGAATGTGTTGTTGTACACGAAAAGGTTAAAACGGCAAAAAAAAGATAGGAAATAAATTTCCCTGTTTTTAATATTATCTGTTCCATAAAAATGAAACTATTTTTAGTAAATACCCCAGAATTTCCTCAAAAACCATTCCACGCTCAGCAGTACAAATACAACAGCAAAAAGCCATCGCAGGTTTATCAGTTCATTTACCATTTCCTGAAAATAAACGACAGGTTTTAACCGGTTGTTATTTTCTATGTCGTTTATTAGCTGTTCAACTTCGGAAGGCCGATAAAATTTACCTCCGCTTTGTATGGCCAGCTGGTATAAAAGCTGATGATTGGCGTGTGTGGCTGTACTTTCAATGTTTACCTCGGTTACGGTAAAACTGCCATTTTCGGTAAAGGTTTCCTTCCCGATTTTTACTTCGGCGTTAAAATTGTAATCTCCGGGAGGCAATTGCCCGGCATTTAAAAAGTAACCGTCGTTTTGGACATCGAAAGTAAATTCATATTCGTCGCCACCGGCATTCTCAATTTTAATGTTCACCTCTTCCGACGTAATTTTTTCATAGCCTTCGTTGTACACTTCTGCCCTGAAAATAACATCTTCGGTTTCAGCATAAACCGGATTAAATTCCAAAATGAAATTATCCTCGTTTTCGCGCAAAGCCAGGTATTGAATGAGCTGATTTATTAACTCGTTAAACTGTTCCTGGGTTTGGTTGAAATAATAATTGTAAAGCCGCCAGCGCCAGATTCCTTCACCAAATATAAATCCGGTTTTTCTTCCGTTTATATTTCCAAGTGCAATAAGTGGTTTGCCGGTCTCAATGTTTTTAATTTTCTGATAAAAAAGAGTTGAAAATTCAGGGTCGAGTTCAAAATCGGCAAAAGGCGCCTGAAGCGGTGGAAACCGAAGCAGGATTTCGCGGAATTCTTCCGTTAAATTAAAAATCCGAAATGCCGGATTTAACGTTGCCTGCACTTCTTCGCCCGAACCTGCCAGCTGATTTACAGTAGCACCCTGTTTAAGCGCATTCAATTGCGATAAAAATGTTTTGTTCCCCACAATAAAAAGCAAGGGGAGCCTGTTTTTTTCAGCCGCAGTAATAATCGACGCTGCCGATTTGCCTGAAGTAGGCAACTGGTTCAGAATAATCAGATTAAAATCGGCCAGGTTCGAAGGAAAAGGTTCTTCAGTAAAAACTGTTACATCGTATGTTTTTTGCTCTTCCAAAGTGTTTGTAATTGCGCCAATGTCGGGGTGTGGCCCGTCGGAAAGTATTAGTATTTTCTGCTTGTTTTCCAAAACGTTGATGACAAACGAAAACGTGTTGTTTTTTGTATTTCTTTCGTTTTCAACTGTTTCTACAGAAACGGAATAATGTTTTAACCCGGCATTTCCTGCTTCGAGAATAAATTCCTGATTGATAAAATAATCGTCGTTGGGTGGTGTAATAACCGTTGAAGTAACTTCATTTCCGGCTTGTTTTACAGAAATTTTTAGCGGTTTGTTTTTCAATTTTGAAAAATGGGCCTCCACTTCCACCGGAAAACGGTTTCCTGAAAATGCAGTCCGGTTTGCCCTCACATTTTCAATACGGGCATCGGTAATTTCCAGAGTGTCGCCAAATCCAACCGTGTACACCGGAAAATTAAGCTGATCGAGTTGATTTAGCGGATTTTTTCCCTGGTTGTAAATACCATCGCCGGTAACAATTACTGCGCCTATATTTTCGTTAAAATGGTTGTTGTTGATGGTTGAAATAAGTTCACTGTAATCCGAGTTTTTTTCCGAAAAATCAAAACTGCTGCCCGGTTTTGTATTTTCTCCGAAAATATAATTTACGAGGGTATAATTTTTCCCCAGTTGATCTTCTATTTCGGTTTTCACCTTTTCAATTTCAATTTTTACAGAATTAGAATCGGCAACCGAAACCATCGATCCGGAATTGTCCCACGCTGCAATTATTACCGGGTTTTGCAGGTTTTTTTTCAGGCTTTTAATAAATGGCGATAGCAGAAAAAATGCGAGCAGAAAAAACGACAGAAACCGAAGAACCATTAGAATACGCACCTGTATTTTAGTAAGTTCCTTAATTTCTTTATTTCTGAAATAGAGCAGAAAAACTATACCCGCTGCGGCTGCAATAAACACCGGCAGAAGTATAAATCCGTATTTTGTTCCAAATGAAATCAACTGACAAAGGTTTATTTTTAAGCCCGTAAATATACACAACTCCTTTTTTTTAATGGTGATTAATGTGTAATATTACAGCCTAAAATAAAACCATTTATTAACTGTTTTGTTGTGAGGCAAAAAATTAAAAGGTGTTGTATGAAAAATCTGGTTTTTGTTTTTTTTCTCATTTTTGTAGCGTCCTGCGCAAAAAAATTTAATCCTGAAATTACTGTAAACGATTTAAAATCGACAATTGAATACCTGGCTTCCGATTCCTTAAAAGGACGAATGTCGGGAGAGGAAGGCGGTTTGCTGGCTGCTGAATTTATTCGCGATAAATTTGAAAATGCCGGATTGCAGCTTTTGTACACCAATGGTTTTCAGTCGTTTGGTTTGGTTGCCGATGCAGAAATTGGCGACGGCAATGTTTTGGAAATTGGCGGTACTACTTTCGAGGTTGAAAAAGATTATTTGGCATATGCATTTTCTTCGAATACTTCGGTGAATGCACCTGTGATTTTTGCCGGCTATGGCATGGAAATCAACAAAGACACGTTGCAGTGGAACGATTTTGAAAGTGTTGATGTTTCAGGAAAATGGATTCTTGCAATGCAGGGCGATCCCGATATGGACAATGCCGAAAGTCCTTTTGTGGAGTTTTCTTCGGAAAGGGCAAAAGCTTTAACGGCTTCCGATAAAAATGCTGCCGGTTTAATTCTGGTCGCCGGACCTTCGTTTAGCGAAAATGACGAACTTTCTTCGCTTTTTTTTGATAAAAACAGTAGCCGTTATTCCATGCCGGTTATTCAGGTAACCCGCAATGTTGCCGACCAGATTTTAGCCGGAACCGGTGAAACGGTTTCCTCGCTGGAATCAAAAACTCTGGAACAAAAAAAATCGGTTCAACTTGAAACAGAAACTGTTGTAAAAGCAAATGTTAATGTTTTGCTGAAAGAAAAAGAATCGCAAAATGTTGTTGCACTTTTACCGGGAACAGACCCCGTTTTAAAAGAGGAATATATTATAGTTGGCGGACATTACGATCATTTGGGAATGGGCGGTCCGGGTTCTGGTTCGCGTGCCGTTGATACCATCGCTGTTCACAACGGTGCCGATGACAATGCTTCGGGTGTTGCAGCTGTTATTGAACTGGCTGAAAAACTGGCTTCACAAAAAAACAACAAAAGAAGCATAATTTTTGCCGCTTTTGGCGCTGAAGAAATGGGGCTGGTAGGTTCAAAAGCTTTTGTAAATAATCCGCCGGTGGCAACAGAAAAAATGGTGGCCATGTTTAATTTCGATATGGTTGGCCGGCTCGACACCGCCTCAAATGCACTAAGTATAGGTGGAACAGGAACAGCAACTGAAATGGAAGATTTGCTCAATAAATACAATACCGGTTTTCAGCTGGCATTTTCTGAAGAAGGCGTCGGACCTTCGGATCACGCTTCGTTTTATCTGCAGAATATACCCGTATTTTTTATTTCAACAGGCGCTCATTCCGACTATCATACGCCTTTCGACGATGCTGATTTGATTAATTATGAAGGTGAAAAAAAGGTAACTGAATACGCCGAATTACTGATTGAAGATGTTGCCAACCGTGATGAGAACCTGACTTTTCAGGAGGCTGGCGCTAAATTTCAACGTAGCAGGGGAGGCCGGTTTAAAGTTACATTGGGTGTAATGCCCGATTACGCCGGACTGGAAAAACGCGGAATGCGTATTGATGCCGTTACCAAAGGAAAACCTGCCGAAAAAGGTGGACTGAAAAAAGGCGATATTATTACGGCCATCGACGGGAAAAAAGTGGGCAATATTTACGATTACATGAGCCGGTTGCAAACACTCGAAGCTGGTCAGCGAATTTCTGTCGACATTATTCGCGACGATAAGGAAACTGTTTTGATAATTCAACTATAAAATGAAAAAACCAAAAATTCAACTTTTATTTGTTCTTTTCATTTTAACCTCTCAACTTTTTGCACAACATTACGACGTAGAAAAATCGACGTTGATATACAAAGAAATCAACGGAGCCAAACTTGAAATGGAAATTTATAAACCACTGGTTCCGGTTGAAGTAAATTTGCCTGCTTTGGTATTTTTTTTCGGAGGTGGCTGGGTTTCCGGCGATCCTTCGCATTTTAGTTTGCAGGCTGAATATTTTGCATCACGGGGAATGATTGTGATTTGTCCCGATTACCGGACCAAAAACAAAAACAATACAACTCCTTTTGAAAGTGTAAAAGATGCCCGTTCTGCGTTGCGTTATTTAAAAATTCACGGAACAGAAATGGGGATCGATACAGGAAAGATTGTTGCCGGAGGCGGTTCTGCCGGCGGTCATTTGGCGGCCTGCACAGCAATCAAATGTGAAATTGATGAACCGACGGATGATCTTTCGATTTCGCCCGTTCCTTTTGCGCTGGTTCTTTTTAATCCGGTGGTTGATACCGGTAAAAAAGGGTACGGTCAGGAAAAACTGGAAGGACGTGAATTTGAAATTTCGCCCGTTCATCACATTACTGAAGGAATGCCGCCAACTTTAATTATGCACGGAAAAATGGACGAAACGGTTCCGTACGAAAATGTTGTCAGGTTCAAACATTCCATGCTTCAGGAAGGAAATACAATTGTTTTAAAAAGTTACTGTAAGCAAAAGCATGGTTTTTTCAATTATACAACCAGTCCGAAATACTTTAAAAAGACGTTGCTCAAAACCGAAAGTTTTCTTGATGATTACGAATTATTAAAAGGAACAAGCTGGGTGAAACAATACTGCCAGTCGCTGAAAAATTAAATCCAGCCTCTGAGTTTGTAATAAGTCAGCGCTGTCATTTCACGGGCAATCAGAATTTCATACTTCATGTGGTTCCACATTTGGTAGCGCACCGAAATGCTTTTACCAACATCGGGAATAAACAGTGTATTTCCGCCCAGTTCATCGTCGGAAAATGAAAGGTCGGCTTCAGTGGCATTTTCAAACGCCGGAAGTGCATAAACTTTTTCAAAACCTGCTTTTTGAAAACACAAAACTGCACGTCGCATGTGTTCGGGCGAAGTTACCAGCAACACCGGATTTTGCATTTTTACCGATGCTTTGCAATTAACAGCCTGCGCGCGGGTGTTGGTCCCTTTTTCTTCAAACTGAATACGCTCAGCGGCTATTCCACGTAAAACCAACTCATTTTTCATCAATTGCGGAGTGCTTAAACTATCGGTAAGATCGCCAGGCATGGCAATAATTATGTTGGCGCCGGCAAAAGTTTTGGCCGCCTTTTCAGTAAACCAGCTGCGAATGAGGTTCGATTCGCTGGGCATGCCACCACCACCCAAAAGCACAATGGTTGAAGGGGTTTCCTTTAATTCAGATTTACTGGTGCCCAGCCAGTGGTAGCCCCAATACGGAAGTGTTGTAAAGGAAAGAACCACGATTGTGAAAAAGAAAATTCCAAACAACAGAAATAAATTTCGGAGGATCCTTAAAAAATGAATATTTTTGACTCTGGTTCGTGCCATAAATTTTGGTTGAGAAGATAAAAATACGTTTAATCTTTAAATAAATACCTTTGAAAACTTCAGACAAAAACGAAATAATTCAACTTTTTGAACATCATTTTAATGAGCCGGTGGAAGCGTTTGAAATGTTGCCGCCTTCGGGATCGTACCGCGAATACTGCCGTTTGAAAAGCAAAAACCGTTCGGTTATTGGCGCTTTTAATGCCGATATAAAGGAAAATACCGCATTTTTATCGTTTTCCAATCATTTCAGAAAAAAGGATTTGCCGGTGCCCGAAATTTACACGGTGAGTTCCGACCTTACAAAATACCTGCTCGAAGACCTTGGAAACACAACACTTTTCGATTTTTTGACGCAAACGCGTGAAACGGAGGGTTTTTCAAAAAATATTATTGCTGAATACAAAAAAGTGTTGCAGGTTCTACCCAAGTTGCAGGTTTTGGCGGGCAAGGATTTGGATTATTCAGTGTGTTATCCCCGGGCAGCTTTCGACAGTCAGAGCATGATGTGGGACCTGAATTATTTCAAATATTATTTTCTGAAGCTGGCGCAAATTTCGTTTGACGAACAGGCTTTGGAAGACGATTTTCAGGTGTTTAGCGATTACTTGCTGAGCGCAGAATCTGACTTCTTTTTGTACCGCGATTTTCAGTCGCGCAATGTGATGTTGAAAAACGATGCGGTTTATTTTATCGATTACCAGGGAGGTCGCCGCGGGGCTCTGCAATACGATTTGGCTTCGCTGCTTTACGACGGAAAAGCTGATATTCCGCAGGCTGTCAGAAGAGAACTTTTTGAATTTTATCTGAAAGAATTGCAGAAATATTTGCCCATCAACGAAAAGGAATTTTTTGCTTATTTCCGCGGATTTGTCCTGATTCGAATTATGCAGGCGATGGGTGCTTATGGTTTTCGCGGATTTTACGAGAAAAAGGAACATTTTCTGAAAAGCATTCCGTACGCTTTAAAAAATCTCGAATTTTTGCTCGATGAACTGGATTTGCCGGTTGAAATTCCGGAGCTTACAAAAGTTTTACGGGCGCTTACAAAATCGGAAAAGTTAAAGGAAATTGGGCAGGTAAAAAGCAATCTAACCGTTCGGATTACCAGTTTTTCCTATAAAAAAGGAATTCCCGCTGATCCTTCCGGAAACGGCGGTGGTTTTGTTTTTGATTGCAGAGCCGTAAATAATCCGGGACGTTACACCGAATACAAAAGTTTAACCGGTAAAGATTTGGAAGTGCAACGTTTTCTGGAACAGAGTTCTGAAATTGGCCTGTTTCTGAATTCAGTAAAAGCGCTGGTCGATCAGTCGGTGAAAATCTACCTTGAGCGCGGATTTACTCATCTTTCGGTGAATTTTGGCTGCACAGGCGGACAACATCGTTCGGTGTATTCAGCCGAAAAACTGGCCGAGCACCTCAAAAACAATTTCCCCGTGAATGTTGTTCTTATTCACCGTGAACAGGAAATGTAAACATGGGGAAAACAGCTTGTAAAAAGAAGGATTTCGAGGACAAGGAGAATCCGAAATACGAATGTAAAAAGTGCGGTGCAAAAGTAAATAAGGAAGAAAAAGTTTGTAAACCAAAAAAAATTGACAAATAATCAAAATTAGTTAAACGTCTTTTTAATTGAAATTTAGACTGTTTTTTCATATTTGTGAGATGTGTTTTGGTAATTGTCAATTCTGTTTTTTATTTTCGCGGAAAATTACAAAAAACTGATTCATGGGAAGAGCATTTGAATATCGCCGGGCAGCGAAAGAGAAACGCTGGGATAAAATGTCAAGGATATTTCCGAAACTGGCAAAGAAAATAACCATTGCTGCAAAAGAAGGCGGTCCGGAACCCGATTTGAATGCTGCACTGCGTACTGCAATTCTGAACGCGAAGGCGCAAAACATGCCAAAAGCCAACATCGACGCAGCCATTAAACGCGCATCGGGAAAAGATGCTGCCGATTTTACCGAAGTAAACTACGAAGGAAAAGGTCCGCACGGAGTTTTGGTTTTTGTGGAATGTGCCACCGATAATACTACCCGCACCGTTGCCAACGTAAAAAGCTATTTTAACAAAGCCGGAGGCGGTTTGGTTCCTACAGGCTCGCTCGAATTTATGTTTTCGAGAAAAGCAGTTTTCGAATTTGAAAAACCGGCAGGAACCGATGTGGAAGAACTGGAGCTCGAACTGATTGACGCCGGTTTGGAAAACATCGAGGAAAATGAAGGCGAACATTATGCTTATGCCGACTACACCAGTTTTGGTGAATTGGCACACGCTTTTGAAAACCTGAAAATTGAAGTGAAAAAAGCCGTATTAAAACGCTTTGCCAACGACCCCGTGGAATATACAGAAGAACAGCTCGATGACATTGAAAAATTACTCGACAAACTCGAAGAAGACGATGATGTTCAGGCTGTTTACACAAACATTGCATAATAGTAGTTATTCGATAGTGAAAATCTCCTCTTTTTAAGGGGAGATTTTTTTTGCCCTTTTGTTCCCCCCTCGAAAAACATGCGTTCCCCTTCCAATTCAACTTGTTTATCTAAAAAATAAATGTTTCTGGCTGGCTTTCATTAATTTTAAAACTCAAACTTAAATTATGTTACGGACACCGGATTATATCGAACACTTTGTAAGTATCTGGCAGGAAAGTTCAACCGATTTTCCTGTTTTTGAAAAAAAGTATTCTACTGCAGAACAAAAAATCAGAGAGGCACATTTTTCTGAATTTCAGCAAAAAATAAACGGATTGCGTTCGCGCAAAAAAGTGGAGGAGTTGCGAAAATCGGATCCGGCAAAAACATTTTTTCCGGTTTTTAAATCGTTCCTGCAAATGGTTTTTGATTTTGAACCCGACCAGCTGGAAATTATCCTTTCCGATAAATTCAAATATGTAAGCAAAGATTTTTTTTACAAAGCCCGCGAATTTGGCCCCGAGCTTTCTCCTGAAAATATTTACCAGGGAATGCGGAATGTGTGGATAATGAACGGCATTCAGCTGATGATGGATTTGCCGGTTGAAATAACCCCGTCAATTTTTGGTTACAGCATGATTTATCCGTACAGCGACAATTTGCTGGATGATCCGAATATTACAGCCGAAGAAAAAAAACAGTTCAGCAACCGGTTTAACAGGCGTTTGCATGGAGAAAATACCACTCCTCAAAATTATACTGAAATGCAGTTGTTTATACTGGTTGAAATGTTTGAAGAGCAGTTTCCCCGAAATGATTTTCCAAAAGTTTACCAGAGTTTGTACGCCATTCAAGCAGGGCAAACCAACAGTTTGCAGCTGAACTGTAACTCGCTGGTAACCGACGATGAAGTGCGCTATATTTGTTTTGAGAAAGGCGGCGCTTCGGTACTTGCCGATGGCTACCTAGTTGCCGGTCGTTTAACGAAAGAACAGGAGCAGGCATTGTTTGGTTATGGCGTTTATCTGCAATTGCTCGACGATATTCAGGATGTAAAGGAAGATGCTGACGCTTCCACACGAACTTTATTTTCAGGGCTTAAAAAAAACAACCTCGATGCTTTTGTAAATAAAACCATTCATTTTGGCAGAAAAGCGCTCGATGAAATGCGTTGTTTTGAAGGAGCTGAAATTGAAACATTTTTGCGGTTGATGAACCGAAGTATTGAAACCATGATAATTGAATCGGTGGGAATGAATGAGCAACATTTTTCATCTGAATTTTTAAATGAAATCGAAAAATCGTCTCCACTGCGGTTCGAATTTCTGCGAAAAAAACGTTCTCAATCCAAATCACAGCGGTTTCATCTTTTTCAGAAATATTTTAACGAAGCCAAACCCGAAACAGCAGATGTAGTTTAGGTTTCATTATTTAATTTTATTGGTAACATTTGTGCTTAACCTCCGGCTATTCGCTTTTAAAATTCTATATTAGGGGCGAAATAAACTTGTGCAATGACAACTAATCATACTAAAATTAAAATCCATTTCTATCGGTTTGTACTCCTGTTTTTAACTGTTCTTTTTACGGCGTGTGGCAATTCCGGTATTCGGAAACAATTGCCCGAAATGCCTGCTCTGGAAAACTTAACGCCTGCATTAAAAGAACAGATTCAGGAAGCCAACGAAAAAGTACTGAAAAAATCATCGGCTGAAAATCTGGGGCAATTGGGAATGGTTTATCATTCGAGTGCGTATTATAACGAGGCTGAACAATGTTATAAACTGGCCATTGAAAAGGACAGCAAAGCCTGGATTTGGGATTATTACCTCGGATTTCTGAAAAAGGAAATGGGGGATTCAAAAGCTTCGGTTGATTATTTCAGGCAGGTTGCCGAAATTAATCCCGACATATATCAGGCCTGGTATTACGCTGGTGAAGGGTTTCAAAATCTGAATTTTAACAAGGAAGCGATAACCGTTTATCAGAAGGTGGCCAACCACGACTTTTCGCAGGTCGAGGCAACAGAAACAAACAAAAGGGTCGATTTTTTCCCTTTGAGCACTTATGCAAAATATCAGCTGGCCAGAATTTATCTGAACACTTACCAGCTGGAATCTGCGGAATCGGTGCTCAGCGAAATTATTAACGAGCAAAAATCGTTTGGGCCGGCTTACCGTTTGATTGGAAATTTGTATAGTATGAAGGGTGATTCTGCTTTCAGCAAATATTTTGTTGTGCGTGCCAACGATTTGGCGCCGTTTTCCGATCCGGTGGATACGCTGGTTGATGAACTGGCCGGTATTTCATGTTCAGAAATGTATTTGCTGAAACAAATCGATTTGGCAGAAAAATCGATAAATGCAGAGTGGGCCGACCAGTTGGCAACACATGCATTAAAATGTTTGCCCGACAATAAGTATCTGGTTTCAAAGGTTATAAAACTGTACCTGAAAATGGATGAGTTTGACAAAGCAAATTCTCTGGCCGATCAACACATGAAAATGTATCAGGACGATTTTACTGAAATAAAAGATGTTGCCGGATTGTTTTTTGATAAGAAAGAGTTTGCTACTTCATTAAAATATTATTCACGGGCACAGGAAATAAAACCGGACGATTCTTCGCTAAAGCCACAGTTGGCCATGTGTTTGTGGGGAACTGATAAAAAGGATGACGCAGTAACTCAAACCATAGCATTTTTAGATGAAAGTAAAAGCAACAAGGAAGCGCTGGCCGAAGGCATTAGTTTGCTGGTAATGTTTGAGAAGACCGGTTTAGCACAAACCTACTTGCAGGATATGCGCAAAATTGCGCCTGAAAGTTCAGAGTTTTTAAGCTTCGAAGGTTATTTTGCGCAGCAGAACAAACAGGAAGAAAAAGCCATTTCGTTTTACAAAAAAGCTTTTACTGCCGATTCTAAAAATATGAACAACGTTACAAATCTGATTGAAATTCTGATTTACAATGAAAAATGGGCCGATGCTTTGAACTATTTAAGAGAAGCGCTTGCCACTCATCCAAACGAACCGTATATTCTGGAACGCAGCGGAACGTTGCTGATTACCTGTCAGGATAAAAGCCTGCGCAATATTAATATGGGCAAGGAACTTTCGGAGCGGGCTTTTTACCATACGGCAATTTTACCCGATGCAATGGTTTCTGCCGGGCGTAGCCTGGTTGTTGCTTATGCTACGTTAAAGGATTATCAAACAGCAAAATATTATATGAGCGTTGTTCTCGACCTTGCCAAAAGAGCCAATATCAGAAAGGATATGATGGACGATTTGGAAGCGCTGAACACACAACTGGCTGCTTATAATTAATCTCTTATTTATTCAGATTCCCGTTGTTGAGCCACAACATTACCCGCGACATGTGGTTGTATGGCGGGTATGCATGCATTCCGCCGGTTACCATATCCATTAACCCGTCGTTGTTAAAATCGGCAAGTTCAACAATTAACAAGTGGGTTGGCGTTTGTGCAATGTTGTGAATTTTGTATTCCATTTTGCCATTGTTTTCAAGCCAGATAAAACTTTGTGCATCACCTTTTTCCCAGAGATTAAAACCACTGACTGAAAAAATATCGAGATCGCCATCGTTGTCAATATCGTACGGACGGGCACTGTAAGCGCCGGTGAAATTACAAATGCGGTGGTAAATAAAATTCAGGTTTCCTGTATTTTCGAGCCACTGAACACCGTGCCACGGCCGTCCCTGTGGAGGAATATAATCGAACGCATCGCCGTTGGTGTATAAAATGTCCTGGTCGCCGTCCTGGTCGGCATCAGCCATATAAATTCCGCTCGAACCAAAATCCTGGTTGCTGGAACCGTACAGCAGTTTAGGATCAAAATTTCCTTTGCCATCGTTTACAAAACAGTAAATTTCTTCCCATTCCTGACTTACCAGGGTAATTAAATCCAAATCGTTATCGTTGTCAATATCAAGAATTTCAACATTTATTGGGCCGGAAAGACTTTGCAGAATATGGCTTTGAAATTTCCAGTTCCCTTTGTTTTCGAGCCAGCGTGTTTCGCCGTCATCGTACCCAAACTGGACAGCAGCCAAATCCATGTCGCCGTCGCCATCCAAATCGCCAGCGCGAACATCAGAAACCCGTGCAATTTTTTCAGCAACAACATGTTTGGTAAAATTGTAATGCCCGTCGTTTTCCAAAACTACAATCGAACCAATTTTGTCGTTGTTTGGAAATAACATGCCCAAAACCGCCACCAGTACATCTTTGTCGCCGTCGGAATCAAAATCGTAAACCTGAACATGTGCCGGGGCAATCAAATCTTCAGCAAGAATTTGTTCTTTATAAGTACCGTCTTCCTGTTGCCGAATCCAGGATACAAAGTTGTTCTTGCTGTCGCAAACAATCACATCGTACAAACCGTCGTTGTCCAAGTCATTGGCCTGGATGTTCGAAATCAGAGGCGGCTCTTCAAAAGTGAATCCAATGTTTTTTTGTTCCAAAAACTGAATTTCTTCATCGCTTTTTGTAGTTTCGGCTTTTTGCGGAATAACTTCCCCTGTCTCCTTTTTATTAAAAATACGGTCGATGGCCTGGCCCATGGTTTGGCCTGTTTTTTTTGTTTGGTAGGTTAAAAATAGTACGGGAATTCCAATAAAGAAAAGAAGTAAAATGATAATTAACAAATAACTTTTTGAACGTGTTTTTCCTGAACGTTTCCCTTGGTTTTCTTTAGTCATGGCGTTTACTTTAGTTGTTTTTAAAGGAAATTAATATTTCCTGGTTTTATGTGAAACAAATATTATTTTCTTCGTTTTTCCAAAAAAGATAACATATAATTTAAACCCTTTCCGTTTTAAAAGCTCTAATTTTAGCAAAAATCAAGGCTAGCTGATGAACTTAAATAAACGATGGATACAGAGATTGACTGTTATTTTTTTGTTTGGTTTAATACCCGCATTAATAGTTCAGTTTTTTGTTCAAAAGCCCGTTAACAGGCACATTCATATTACCAGTTTTCGTTATGGAAAGGACCCGGCCGTAATTCGTTGTAACCGTGGCGATACCCTGCATTTAACTTTTTCAACCAACGATACCGGACACTCTTTTTTTCTTCAGGAATTTGACATTGATGTAAAAGTAAGCCCTTCGCGCGAAGAGGTTGAAGTTTTTAAAACCAGCGATCCAACACAAAAGCCAATTATTACAAAAGAGCTTGTTTTGGTAGCCAAACATCCCGGAATTTTTAATTACCTGGTTTCGAAAAGCAATTACCGATGTCATGTGTGGTGCGGACCGATGCACGCTTTTGAACAGGGGAAACTGATTATTTTACCCAATACTTTGCTTGTTTTTAGTCTGGGATGCCTGCTGGCGGTTGTTTTGTTTTGGGTGTTGAGTATTTTTCAGCCCCGCAATTCGCAAAATTATTTTACGGAAGACCGAAGAGTTTTTGTCGATCTTTTTGAACGGTTTCCACTACTGAAAAGAATATTTAAATCGCGGTGGGTTCAGATTTTGATTGTAATGTTTGCCATGATGATGATTTATGTTGTTATTCTGACTTCGGTTTTTGGAACACAAATGTCGGGGCGAAATCTTGGCGTTCTGCTTATGTGGGCAGTATGGCTGTTTTTGCTGGTGGCCATTTTAACCCCGTTTCTGGGACGTATCTGGTGCACCATTTGCCCGTTGCCGTTTTTTGGAGATTTAATTCAGCGGACTTCATTTTTTACGCCTCAAAAAGGACAGACCAAAAATTACCACAACAAATATTCAGGCTTGTTTTTTAAATGGCCCAAATTTCTTCAAAACAACTGGCTGAAACTTTTTGTGTTTCTTGCGCTCGCTACTTTTTCAACTACATTGGTAGCCAAACCACGGGTTTCAGGACTGGCGGTAATTATGCTTTTGCTGGTTCCAACAGTTTTGTCGGTATTTTTTGAATTGCGCGCATTTTGTCGTTACGTGTGTCCGGTAAGTGTTTTTATCGGGCAGTTTTCGCGTACCAGTCCGCTGGCCTTGCGCTGCAAATCGCAGGAAATCTGCGACAACTGCAAACCACATTATTGCGAAAAAGGCGGTCAAAAAGGTTGGGCTTGTCCGTACGGATTGAATGTGGGCAAAATAGAAGATAATGCCGACTGTGGCTTGTGTATGGAATGTTTGCGCAGTTGTCAGTACGACAATGTTTCGTTGTTTAAACGGCCTTTTGCCCCCGAACTGGGCACACGGAATTTTAGCGAAGCCTGGACTGTGCTGGCGGTTTTTACCGTTTCCATTGTTTACAGTATTTTATACCTCGGACACTGGCCTCTGGTTCGCGATTATATCAATATTCTCGATAAACACAACTGGGATTTGTTTGGCATTTACACACTTGTTTTGTGGTTCAGCACACTCGTTATTATGCCGGCAATCATTTTTTCGCTTTCGTGGCTGGCAAAACAAATCTCCAAAACCGCCCTGCAACTAAAAAAAGTATTTCTGTTGTCTTCCGGCGCTCTGTTGCCACTGGGATTGTTCATCTGGATTGCCTTTGTTATTCCCATGTTTTTTGTGAACATTACGTTTATCGTTCAATCGTTTTCCGATCCGTTTGGCTGGGGCTGGGATTTTTTCGGAACATCAAATATTCCATGGCACCAGTTTATGCCACGTTTTATTCCCTGGATACAGGCTTTTTTAATTTTATCCGGTTTATATTTCAGCCTTCGAAACCTGAAGCGTTCCTTTTTACTTTTTCATTTAAAAGCAAAAAAAATGTTGTTTGTTTTACTTCCGATGGGATTATTTATTGTTGCAGTTGCTGTGGGTATGCTGTTTTTCTTTACAAATTAAAGATAATTCCGAAGTTTTCCTGAAAAAGAATTATGCATAAATTAAAGAACTTTGGTGCTAAAAAGTGGAACAAGGAAAGCTGAGTTTGTGCCAAACCGACATATTTGAATCCAGTGCAACTTTTGTTTCCGTTGGACAGTTGATTCCTTTCTGACCGCCTTCTGTGAAATGGGAAAGCCCAACATGCAGTAATAAATAAACAACCGAATGGATATGAATTCTAAAAAACGCTAAAAAATTGAAATACTGTATTGTGTTTTATTGAATTCAAAAAAAAACTGCCCAATATTTTTTGATATTGGACAGCCCTTTTTATAGTATTCGTTACGAATTTCTTATTCAGCAACAACTTCAAATTCAACTTCCACAATAACTTCTTTGTGTAATTTGATTTTAGCGGTGTATGTGCCAACTTCTTTAATGCTGTCTTCAGCCAGAATAATTTGTTTGCGGTCGATTTCGAAACCTTTTTTGTTGATAGCTTCAGCTATCTGAATGGTATTTACCGAACCGAAAATTTTACCCGAAGAGCTGGTTTTAGCACCAATAGAAAGTTTCTTATTGGCCAGTTTTTCAGCAATTTCAGTAGCTGCTTTTTTAAGTTTTGCTTCTTTGTGAGCACGCTGTTTGATATTTTCAGCAAGAATTTTCTTTGCAGTTCCGGTAGCAGCAATTGCCTTTTTCTGCGGAATAAGATAGTTCAGTGCGTAACCGTCTTTTACGATTACAATATCATCTTTACTTCCCAGGCGTTCAACGTCTTGTGTTAATATAATTTCCATTTCAAGTCCTCCTATTATTTCAACATGTCGGTTACAAATGGCAATAAAGCAATCTGACGGGCACGTTTGATAGCCTGTCCAACTTTACGCTGGTATTTCAGTGAAGTTCCGGTAATACGGCGAGGTAAAATTTTTCCCTGCTCGTTTAAGAATTTTTTCAGGAACTCAGGATCTTTATAATCAACATATTTAATCCCGTTTTTCTTGAAACGGCAATATTTTTTCTTTTTAATCTCAACTGACGGTGGAGTCAGATATCTGATTTCACTTGCATTCTGTGCCATTTTTTATCCCTCCTTTTCAGTTTTATCTTTTTGTAATTTTTTTCTTTTGTTGCTGTATTCAACCGCATATTTGTCGAGTTTAACGGTCATAAACCGGATAACACGTTCGTCGCGGCGGAATTCAGTTTCCAATTTGCCGATAAAAGCAGGATCAACTTTAAATTCAAACAGGCTGTAAAAGCCGGTAGATTTCTTTTGAATGGGGTAAGCCAGTTTTTTCATTCCCCAGTCTTCTTCGTGGAGCATTTCGCCACCATTTTCGGTGATGATGTCCTTGAATTTTTTTACCGTTTCCTTTACCTGTGGCTCAGATAAAACGGGAGTACAAATGAAAACGGTTTCGTACTGATTCAACATAAACATCTAATTTTTAAATTAATACTAATATCCAATTTTTTGGACGCGCAAAAATAGAAATAAATTGTTATTTTTCAAACATTTGAATGAGTTTCTGACGAAAAGTAGTTATTTGATAAAGTATTGGATTTGTTATTTTTGGGAATGAATATTTTAATTGCACACGATAATCGTATTCCTGTTGAAAAATACGGCGGGACCGAACGGGTAATCTGGTATTTGGGCTATGAATTGGCGAAATTGGGACATTCTGTGACTTATCTTGTAAAAGAAGGCTCAACTTGTCAGTTTGCAAAAGTGAAATTTATCGATTTTAATCTTTCGTTGAATGAACAAATTCCTGAAAATACTGACATTGTAAACCTCCATTTTCAACCCAATGAAAAAATTGAATTTCCTCACCTGATTACGATTCATGGAAATCTTCCAAAAGAAACACGCTTTTTTGCAAATACAAATTTTGTTTCTGAAAACCATGCAAAAAGATACGGCGCCGAAGCTTTTGTTTATAACGGATTAAACTGGAATGATTACGGTTTGCCTGATTTTGGCGGCCAAAATAATTATGTTCATTTTCTTGGAAAAGCTGCCTGGCGGGTGAAAAATTTAGAAGGGGCAATAAAAATTGCGCAAAAAAACAAAACCAGGATAAAAGTACTTGGCGGAACACGATTTAATTTCAAAATGGGTGTGCGTTTTACTTTAACGCCTAAAGCCGAATTTTACGGAATGGTGGGAGCCGATATTAAAAATGAAATTGTAAAGCATTCCAAAGGATTAATTTTTCCGGTTTTATGGCACGAACCTTTTGGGCTCGCAATAATCGAGAGTCTTTATTTTGGTTGCCCGGTTCTTGGAACAAAATACGGTTCGCTTCCCGAATTAATCAATTCGGAAGTTGGTTTTTTGTCAAACTCGTTTAATGAACTTGTTGAAGGTTTTAAAAATATTGAGTCGTTCGACCGAAAAAAATGCCACGAGTACGCGTTGGAAAATTTCAATTCAAAAATTATGGCCATGAACTATCTGAATTTATACGAGAGAATTTTGAACGGGGGAAAAATAAACAAATCTGCACCCGCTTTTCAGCCTGAAAATAACAAAATAGAACCTTTCGAACAATAAAAAATCCCTGCTGAAAATTTCAGGCAGGGACTTAATTTATTGTAATTAAATTGTTACAGCGGAATATTTCCGTGTTTTTTAGGTGGATTCGATTTACGTTTGTTTTGTGTCATATCGAGTGCGCCAATAATTTTTTTGCGGGTATCGCGCGGATTAATAATCTCGTCGATATAACCGAGCGACGCAGCTTTGTAAGGATTTGCAAATTTATCGCGGTATTCCTGAACTGCTTTTAGTTTTTCTTCTTCGTTCAGTTTATTACGGTGCAAAATATTGATGGCTCCTTCGGGTCCCATTACTGCAATTTCAGCGGTTGGGAATGCATAATTTACATCGGCACCAATGTGTTTGCTCGACATAACGTCGTACGCGCCGCCATACGCTTTTCGCGTAATAATGGTAATTTTAGGAACCGTAGCTTCAGAATATGCATACAACAATTTTGCCCCGTGTTTGATAATTCCGCCAAATTCCTGGCCAGTGCCGGGCAAAAATCCGGGTACATCCACAAATGTAACAATGGGCAAATTAAATGCATCGCAAAAACGCACAAAACGGGCAGCTTTTACCGATGAATTTATGTCGAGTACACCGGCAAGATTTGCGGGTTGATTGGCTACAACTCCAACAGGTTTTCCGCCAAAACGGGCAAATCCTACAATAATGTTTTTGGCGTATTGTGCCTGTACTTCCAGAAAATGTTTGTTGTCAATAACTTTCTGAATAATGTCGTGCATATCGTAAGGTTTGTTCGGATCTGCCGGGACAATTTCCTGCAAACTTTCTTCCACACGGTCGGAAGGGTCGATGGTGGTTTTCACTGGTGCATCTTCCAGGTTGTTCGAAGGAAGGAAGCTCAACAGTTCGCGAATCATCATCAGTGTTTGATCTTCGTCGGCCCCGTTAAAATGAGCAACGCCACTTTTGGCATTGTGGGTAGTAGCACCACCAAGTTCTTCTTTTGAAACTTCTTCGTGGGTTACCGTTTTTATTACATCGGGACCGGTTACAAACATGTGGCTTTTTTCGTTCACCATAAAAATGAAATCGGTAAGGGCAGGGGAGTATACGGCTCCACCGGCACAGGGGCCCAAGATTGCTGAAATTTGCGGGATGACACCCGAAGAAATAACATTGTTATAAAAAATATCGGCATAACCGGCTAAACTTTCAACTCCTTCCTGAATACGGGCGCCACCCGAGTCGTTTAACCCGATAATCGGGGCCCCCATTTTTAGCGCCAGATCCTGAATTTTTACAATTTTGTCGGCATTGGCACGACTGAGCGAACCTCCGAAAACAGTAAAATCCTGGGCAAAAACATACACCAGCCTGCCGCTGATCTTTCCGTATCCTGCAACAACTCCGTCGCCAAGAACTTTGTTGGATTCCATACCGAAATCGTAACTACGGTGGGTTACCAATTTGTCAATTTCGTTAAAAGTTCCCGGGTCGAGCAATTGAAGAACTCTTTCGCGTGCCGATTTTTTGCCCGCGGCATGTTGTTTTTCAATACGTTCAATACCTCCACCCATTTCAGCCTGTTTGTTAAAATCTTCAAGCTGAATGTATTTTTCATTTAAATTCATATGCAACTCTGGTTTTATTCCAATTCAATTAAAATCTGGTTTCCTTCAATAGTGTCGCCTTCTTTGATGCTAATTTTTTTCACAACACCATCTTTTGGCGATTTGTATTCGCTTTCCATTTTCATAGCTGAAATTATGATGGCTGTTTCGCCTTCTTTTATTATATCGCCTTCATTTACAAGTATCTTTACAACTTTACCGGGCATCGGACACACAATGGTATTTTCGTTTGAGCCAAAACCGTTGGCGCCGCGGTTCATTAAATATCTGGCTTCTGCATCGATAACTTCAACATTGTATGAATTGTAAAGCGTGTACGCTGTGTATTTTTTTGGTTGGTCGTGTGGCACAAGTTCGATATTGTACGAATGCCCTCCCTGAATAATGGAGAAAGTTCCCCCAGCTGTGTGCATTAAATCGACGGTGTATTTTTTTCCGTCAATTTCAACTTCCAGAAAATTACCGTCCTGCTGCAAAAGGTTTACCCAGGCAATACGATTTTCAATTTTTATTTCAACTGGCATATTAAATTCTTAAAAGTGATTGATGTAAGTGATTTTTTTCCATCGACTTTGAGCCGGTGTGAATTCTTTCGACTGGCTTTCTTTTGACCCAAGTTTGTCGAGATAGTCGATAAATGCAGCCAGAACAACCATGTCGCTGCAATCTTCGCAGGGCTGGTTTAACATTAGCTGTTCCTGGTTCTTTTCAATAAAATGGGTATCGTAGTTTCCTTCAATAAAATTTTTGTTGTTCATTATTCTTTCCAAAAATTTAATTGAAGTTTTTACACCTGTAATTTTGTATTCGTAAAGGGCTCGCCGCATTCTTCGAATGGCTTCATCGCGTGTTTTTCCCCAGACAATAAGTTTGGAAATCATTGGGTCGTAATAAATCGGAATTTCATATCCTTCATAAACATAACCGTCGGTTCTTACACCCAATCCGAGTGGTTCCGAGATTTTGTAAATTTTTCCTGCGCTTGGCATAAAATTATTGTCCGGATCTTCAGCATAGATTCTGCATTCTATAGCATGTCCTTTTTGTTCCAAATCTTCCTGTGAAAATTCAAGCGCCTCGCCTTGTGCTACTTTAATTTGCTGTTTTACCAGATCGATTCCGGTTACCCTTTCAGTTATCGGATGTTCAACCTGCAAACGTGTATTCATTTCAAGAAAATAGTAGTTCCTGTTATTGTCAACCAAAAACTCAATGGTACCTGCGCCCACATAATTTACTGCTTTTGCAGCATCAACAGCTGCTTTTCCCATTTCTGCCCGCAATTCATCTGTCATTAATGGTGAAGGTGTTTCTTCGATCATTTTCTGATGTCTGCGCTGAACGGAACATTCTCTTTCAAAAAGATGAACTACATTTCCGTGTTCATCTCCAAGAATTTGAAATTCGATGTGGTGTGGCGAAGTGATGTATTTTTCAATGTAAACCGAATCGTCGCCAAAAGCTGCCAGTGCTTCCGAACGGGCTGCTCTTACTGCCGAAACAACCTGCGATGCATCTTTAACCAGACGCATTCCTTTTCCTCCGCCACCGGCAGAAGCTTTAATCATTACCGGAACTCCAATTTCTTCTATAATTTTAAGCGCTTCGTCTTCCGTTGAAATACTTCCTTCCGTTCCGGGAACGACCGGGATTCCGGCTTTTTTCATGGCGTCGCGTGCCTGAATCTTGTCACCCATCTGAACAATTACTTCCGGTGTCGGGCCAATAAAAATTATTCCTTCTTCCGTGCACCGCCGGGCAAATTTTGAGTTTTCAGAAAGAAAACCATACCCCGGATGGATGGCATCGGCGCCACTTGCTTTGGCTACCGCAATTATTTTTTCAATGTTTAAATAACTTTCGTTCGATGGCGCTTTTCCGATATGGTAAGCCTCGTGAGCATAACGTACATGCAGCGATGTTCTGTCGGCTTCTGAGTAAACAGCTACCGTTTCTATTTCCAACTCGCGGCAGGTTCGCATGATTCGAATTGCAATTTCTCCCCTGTTTGCAATCAGGATTTTTTTAATCTGCTTCATTCCTGTTTGATAAAAATCAACAATAATCTTTCGATATTAAAAACACAATCATTAATAACTCTGTTTCCTGCAAATTGTTTATTTTTTTAAGCCTGTTGAAGTTACTTGATGTGTAACAAACTGCAAATCAAAATGTGTTAATAAATGTAAATTGACGGGAATATGGCATTGTAAAACACAGGGTTAATTCGAAAAACTTAAGTAAAAGTTCTAAAGTTGAAATCATTTATTAATAAATGTTTTGAATTGAAAGTAAAGAGATTATTTTTGTTTTGTTTAATTAAAAACTATTATGTACAGAAGATACCTCTTAATACTTAGTACCTGCTTGTGTTCTTTTCTTTCCTTTGCCCAGGATTTGAATTATACACTTTCCGATGATTCTTTAGTTAATCATTATGCAAGTATTAAACGTGTTTACTATGCTACACGTACCGAATTAAAACCCAAAATCGATGGAAAACTTGATGATGCCTGTTGGCAGACTGTTGGTTCATGGGATGGAAATTTTATCCAGCAACAGCCACACCAGGCAAATCCTCCGTCGCAGGAAACTGAGATTAAGATTTTATATGACGATAATTATTTATACTTCGCCATTTTATGTCACGACGATGAACCGGAAAAAATGAGCCCGATTTTAGGCCGACGGGATGAAAATCATGGCGATATGGCCGGGATTGCTATCGACTCGTACGATGACAATCAAACTGCGTTCGAATTTAATGTTACCGCAGCCGGTCAGAAAGTGGATTTGATGCATTTGGGAGAATACGGCTGGGACTTTAACTGGGATGCTGTTTGGGATGGAAAATCTTCGGTGAACGATTCGTCGTGGTGTGCAGAAATGCGCGTTCCTTTTACTCAGTTGAGGTTTGCCAACAAAGAAGAACATGTTTGGGGAATGCACGTTTGGAGGTGGATTCATCGCTTGAGTGAAGAAGATGAATGGAAACTGATTCCGGTGGATGCCCCGGCGATGGTTTATATTTTTGGTGAACTTCGTGGTATAAATAATATTCCGTATAAACGAAATTTTGAAGTTTTGCCTTATGCCAAAACAAAATATATTTCAGATGCAAAGGATAAATTCAATTACGGTTTTGGTCTGGACGGCAAGATTGGGGTAACCTCCGATTTTACGCTGGATTACACGGTAAATCCTGACTTTGGACAGGTTGAGGCAGACCCGTCGGAATTAAATCTGACAACCTATGAAGTTTTCTACGACGAAAAACGACCGTTTTTTCTTGAAGGAAACAGCATTCTGGAATACGGTGCCGGCTCCGATATTTTATTTTATTCAAGAAGAATTGGTCATGCACCGAGTTACTCACCGGAATATACCGACGAAGTTAATTCCATTTCAGTTCCCGATAATACATCGATAATTAATGCGCTGAAACTGACTGGGAAAAACAAAAAAGGATTGTCACTCGGTATTATTAATAGTATGACTGCACGCGAACTGGCGACAAAATACAGTGATGGAGGAAATTCTAATGAAGCTGTTGAACCTTTTACCAATTATTTTATCGGAAGGGTAAAACAGGATTATAACAACGGTAGCACCGTACTCGGAGGTATGGTTACTTCAACAATCAGAAATATTAAAGATCAACAACTTGAGTTTTTGCCAGATAATTCAACAGTGGGTGGAATCGATTTTCAGCACAACTGGAAAAACCGTAAATATTTTGTTGATTTCAAAAGTTTTTATTCCAAAATTAACGGTAGTACAACGGCCATTTCGCAGCTTCAGTTAAATTCCCGGCATTATTATCAGCGAACCGATGCCGATTATTTGGAATACAATCCCGATTTAACAAGTCTTGAAGGTTGGGGAGGTGAATTCAGCGGAGGAAAAAGAAGCGGAAAATTCAGAGTTGTGGGAACACTCGACTGGCGTTCTCCGGGGGTTGAACTGAACGATTTGGGTTATCTGAAACAGGCTGATTATGTTTCCCAGGAATTGAACATGCTTTACTGGATTAATAAACCCAAAGGAATTCTATTGAGTTATTATTTCGATTTAACCCAAGCGCATAACTGGAGTTACGGTGGTGAAAATACCGGCGATGAACTGGATTTGCACAACCGCTTGCAGTTTAAAAACCGCTGGAAACTGGATTTAACTGCTGGCTATAATTTTAATACTTTTGATACCCGGGAATTGAGAGGTGGCCCCGCTTTAAAAATCGATAATATTTCATTGTTTAGTGTAACGTTATTATCCGACCCAGGCAAAAAGTTTATTTATGGTGGTTCTGGGAAAGTAAATTTTTCGAAAAACGATATTACAAAGCAAAATTCGTATATGTTATATCTGCGTTGGGTAATTAGTAACAGGTTTACTATCACTTCACAAACCAATTATTCAACAGCAATTGATTATTCGCAATACATTATGCAGAAAACAATTGGCGGCAAAAAAGAATACATACTTGGAAAACTTGACCGGAAAACGCTGTACACAACGTTGCGCGCCGAATTGTTTTTAACGCCTGAATTGTCATTGCAATATTATGGAAGCCCGTACGCTTCTATTGGCAAATATCTTGATTACAGAAAAGTAAACGATTCAAAAGCAACAAATCTTACCGATCGTTATACAACATTAACAGTAAACAGTGAAAATATTCTGGTGGATGAAAACAACAACGAGATTCGCGATCTCTCTGCTTCGAATCCGGATTTTAATTTTCAGGAATTCCGCTCTAATTTTGTGTTGCGCTGGGAATATAAAACCGGTTCTACTTTTTATTTTGTGTGGACAAACAACCGTTCGCGGTACGAAAATGAGTACAACCCTTCCATAGGCAACAGTTTGAAAGGAATTTCGAAAGTAACGGCACAGAATGCTTTTATGCTTAAACTGAGTTACTGGTTTTCTCTTTAATTCATAATTATAACTTTGGTGCCATGAATCTGGCACAATACATACCTTATTACAAACGGAATTTGAGGCTGGCATTTCCCGTGGTATTATCTCAGGTAGGGCAGGTTTCTGTCCAACTGGTCGATATTATGATGATTGGCCATGTGGGAACGACCGAGTTGGCAGCAGCTTCTTTTACCAACAGTGTTTTTATGATAGGTATGTATTTTGGAATGGGAATTACCTACGGGATTACTCCTTTGGTAGGCAAAGCTTTCGGGAAAAACCGGCTGAACGAGGTTGTAGCCTGGCTGAAAAACGGATTTTATATTCATTTAATATCAGCGCTGTTTCTGGCTTTTGTGATGTTTGGTATTTATTTCTTTTTACCGTTTATGGGACAAAGCGATGAGGTATTAAAACTTGCAAAACCATACTATTTACTGCTTTGTTTTTCGTATATCCCTTTTGTATTGTTCTTTTCTTTTAAACAGTTTTTTGAAGGAATTGGAAATACAAAAACCGCAATGCACATTACTTTAACCGCGAATATTGTAAATGTGGTGGTAAACTACATTTTTATATTCGGAAAGTTTGGTTTCCCCGAGTTGGGATTAATTGGTGCTGGAATCGGGACCCTGGCTTCGAGGGTTGTAATGCCTTTAATGTTTATTGTAATTATTTTGAAGAAACCCCGTTTCAGAAGGTACTTTTTACTGGCCCGCGTTCAGAAACTACAAAAGGAAAAATGGACTGCTGTAATTAAACTTGGAATTCCAATCGCTTTTCAGATTATTGTGGAAGTTCTGGCTTTTGCCATCGGTGCTGTTATGATGGGTTGGATTGGCCCGACTCCTTTGGCTGGTCATCAGGTAGCTTTGGGAATGGCTTCTTTTACATACATGATTTCACTCGGAATTTCACAGGCAAACACCATTCGTGTAAGTCATCAAATGGGAGATCACAATTATAAAGCGCTAAAAATGGCTGCTTTTGGTTCTACACACCTTGTGCTTGGATTTATGTCGGTTATGGGAGTGGTATTTGTACTTGGAAGAAATTATTTGCCGTATTTGTTTACAGCCGATCCCAATGTAATTCTGATTGCTTCACAACTGTTGATTATTGCCGCAGTTTTTCAGGTTTTCGATGGTTTACAGGTTGTAATGTTAAGTACGCTGCGTGGTATGGCCGATGTAAAAGTACCAATGTTTATAGCAATTGCTGCCTATTTATTTATTGGAATTCCGGTAAGTTATGTTTTTTCTTTCATTTTGAATTTTGGCCCCATTGGAATTTGGCTGGGGTATCTGGTTGGATTGGGTACGGCGGGAGTCCTTTTTTACCTTCGCTTTAAAAGAAATTTGCTAAAATATAGATAAAAAAAACGGGTTATCTTTCCTGGATAACCCGATTGTTCATAGTCTAGTTTAGTTAGATAAGAAAACTTATTGGTCTAATAGAGAAAAGGTAGTTTTCAAATATTTTCTTTATCTTATTTTTAAAAGCAACGCTAATATAGCACAAAATTAGTTTAATCATAAAGGTTTTTTAAAAATTTATTAATATTTGTTAAAAAAAGCAATTTTGTAATCTCTAAGTCTTTGATTTATAAAAAGGAACTAATCTCAAATATGTTATAGAATATGTTTGCTTGTTTTTGAATATTTTGGAACTCAGTTCAAAATTGATGAAAAAAAATCAAACATGATAAATGTCATTTTTGCATTGTCCTGAATTAAATCCTGAAGCTTATAAATTGAATCAGTTTTATAATTTTGTTGAAATTGTAAACGAAAATATGCAATATCTTTTTTAAGCAAAACTTGCTAAACAATTAAGGAATAAAATAAGTAGCCAGATTAATAAAACGAATCACATGAAAAAAGTTGTTCTCACCGGAATACGGAAAATGGAGATGGTTTCCGGTTCTACTCCGCAAATAATTCTTCCTAACGATGTGAAAATTAAAATGTCAACCATCGGGGTTTGTGGCTCCGATATTCATTATTATTCCGAAGGTAAAATCGGTTCCCAGGTTGTTGAATATCCTTTCCCGGTTGGGCACGAATGTTCCGGGATTATAGAAGAAACCGGCAGTGAAGTTACCCGTGTAAAAGTTGGCGATTTGGTGGTTGTCGATCCATCGGTACATTGCGGTGTTTGCGACCAATGCTTGTCGGGCAGGCCTCACACTTGTCGGAACAACAGATTTTTAGGCTGCCCCGGCCAACTCGACGGTTGTTTGGCGGAACATATTGTAATGCCTGAGTTTACCTGTTTTCCGGTTACAGGAAAAATGAATCAAACGCAGGCTGCTTTGATTGAACCACTTACCATTGGCGTTTATGCTGTTAATCTGGCACAAATCCAAAACCCCGGAGTTTCGGTTGGTATTTTTGGGGCAGGCCCGATTGGATTAAGCATTTTAATGAAACTTTTGGCGGAACAGGTTACAAATATCACAATGATTGAACCGCTGGATTACCGTTTGAAAAAAGCCGGCGAAATTGGTGCAGCATATTTAATAAATCCGGTAAATGCCAATGTGGAAGATGAAGTGAAAAATAGGGAGGAGTTGCTTTTGGATATTGTTTTTGAAGCCAGCGGTGAACAGGAAGCTGTTGATAACGCATTGAAAATTCTAAAACCCGGAGGAAAATTGATTTTGGTTGGAATTCCCCCTTCAGCAAAATATACATTTGATATGGATTTAATGCGCCGAAAGGAATTAACGATTATTAATGTACGACGCCAGAATCATTGTGTTGAAGAAGCCATTGAATTGGTTGTGAGCGGAAAAGTGGATGTGGAAAAAATGGTAACGCATCATTTTACATTTGAGCAAACGCCGGAAGCATTCGACATTGTGGAAGGATACAAAGACGGTGCAATAAAAGCGATGATAAATCTTTGATATTGAAATAAAAAAGGGAGTTTTGAACTCCCTTTTCTGTTTATATCGTATTCTGATTACACATTGTAAGTAGAAGAAGCAGTGTCGCCACCACGGCCGGTCCAGTTGGTATGGAAGAATTCGCCGCGGGGTTTGTCGGTTCTTTCGTAAGTGTGGGCCCCGAAATAGTCGCGTTGCGCCTGCAACAAATTTGCCGGTAATCTTTCGGTCTTGAAACCGTCGAAATAGCAAAGTGCCGAAGTAAGCGCCGGAACAGGAATACCACTCGAAAGTGCTGTTGCACATACCCTGCGCCAGCCAGCCTGAGCAGTTTCCACTTTTTCTTTGAAGAAAGGATCGAGCAGTAAATTTGGTAATTCCGGATTTTTATCGAAAGCATTCTTTATATCGCCGAGGAAGGCCGAACGAATAATACAGCCGCCGCGCCACATCAGCGCAATTCCGCCGTAATTCAGGTTCCAGCCATATTCTTTAGCCGCTTCCATCATCAGGTTGTAGCCCTGGGCATACGAAATAATTTTAGCTCCGTACAAAGCCATTTTAATATCCTGAATGAACTGTTTTTTATCGCCTTCGAATTTTACCGCAGGTCCTGAAATAACTTTTGATGCCTGAACACGCAAATCTTTTTGTGCTGAAAGACAACGTGAAAATACAGACTCACCGATTAATGTTAAAGGAATTCCAAGGTCGAGCGCTGCCACACCGGTCCATTTTCCGGTTCCTTTTTGTCCGGCTGTGTCAAGGATAAAATCAAGTGTTTCTTCACCGTTTTCGTCTTTGTAGCCCAAAATATCGCGGGTAATTTCAATCAGATAACTATCGAGTTCTTCTTCGTTCCACGTTTTGAATACTTCGTGCATTTCGGCGTTGCTCATGCCTAGTAAATCTTTCATTAACTGGTAAGCTTCGTTAATGATTTGCATGTCGCCATATTCAATACCGTTGTGAACCATTTTTACAAAATGACCGGCTCCACCTTCGCCAACCCAGTCGCAGCAAGGCGAACCGTCTTCAACTTTGGCCGCCACCGCCTGGAAAATTTCTTTCACATGCGGCCAGGCAGCCGGCGAACCTCCGGGCATCATCGACGGGCCTAAAAGCGCGCCTTCTTCTCCACCCGAAACACCGGTTCCAATGTAAAGAAAACCTTTGCTTTCAACATATTTTGCCCTGCGGATGGTATCAGGGAAATGCGAGTTTCCACCATCGATAATTATATCGCCGGGTTCAAGGTGCGGAATTATCAACTCAATAAAATCGTCGACGGGTTTTCCTGCTTTTACAAGCATCATTACTTTTCGCGGGCGTTCGAGAGAAGCCACCAGTTCTTCAATGCTGTGAGCTCCAATAAAGTTTTTTCCTGCACCGCGACCGTTGACAAAATGATCTACTTTTTCAACAGTGCGATTGTACACCGCAACCGTGAATCCTTTGCTTTCCATGTTCAGTACCAGGTTTTCACCCATTACTGCCAGTCCTATTAATCCTATGTCTGCTAACTTTTTCATGAAATATTATTTTGAATTTTTATTTGTTTATCGAGAGTTGCTGAGACTAAGGTAAAACTCGTGTTTTGTGTCTCAGCGGAATTTAAACGATTTCAATTTTAAATCCTAATCTGATTAGTTTTTCAAGGGTTTGTTGTTCAGTATTTTTTGCTTTTATGGTGTAGCTGCCGAATTCTCTTCGCACAGGGTAGTCGCCCCTTAATTTTTCAAAAAGATGCGGTGCTTCGCGTAAATTTTCATCATCATTTTCAATATCGTAAGTTGAAAGGATTGCTTTTGCGAGAATTGAATATTCGCTTTGCTGGTTTCCGTCAATTTCTATTACGGTGTTCTCCGGAAGCTCCACATTTTGCGGTTGCCAGCTATCGATGCCAAGATTAAAAAAACGACTGAGAGCCTGGATGCTCATTTTTGTTCCGTTGGCTTTTCCATCTTTTGAATAACCGGCAATGTGCGGAGTACCAATTTCAGCAAGATTTAACAATTCCAGATCAATTTCGGGTTCATTTTCCCAGCAGTCTATAATTGTTCCTGTTATATCACCGGCTTCCAATGCATTGTAAACAGCTTCGGTATCAAAAACTTCGCCACGGCACGAATTGATTAACAGTGGTTTTTTTCGCAAATGCTGTAAAAATTCTTCATCAACCATATGAAAAGTTGCGTCCTCACCTTTTATATTTAACGGGACGTGAAAAGTGATAATGTCAGCCTCTTCCTGAATTTTTCTGAGCGATACAAATTTCTCCGGGCCTTCATTTCTCCGGCGCGGCGGGTCGTTCAGCAAAACTTTCATTCCAAGAATTTCACAGGTTTTGGATACTTTTGATCCTACTTTTCCAACACCGACAATCCCGATGGTTTTTCCGGCCAGGTCTTCACGTTTTTGCATCGACCACGAAAAAAGTGCTGAAGCAATGTATTGATTTACACTTTCTGCATTGCAACCCGGTGCGTTAGTCCATTCAATTCCAGCTTTTTCACAATACTCTGTATCGATGTGGTCGTAACCGATAGTTGCCGTGGCAATAAATTTTACAGCGGAACCTTCGAGTAATTGCTGGTTACAAATGGTGCGGGTACGGGTAATAATTGCGTCGGCATCTTTTACAACTTCAGGAGTGGTTCTATTTCCCGGAAGATAAACAACTTCAGCCAACGATTCCAAAGCGCCTTTTATATATGGAATTTTATCGTCGATGATAACTTTCATAATTGTTTGTTTTATACCACATAGACACATTAGTTCATTCTAGTAACCTTTTGGTAAATTACCAAAATATTCGGTTACAAATGTTTTTTGTCCTTCTTTAAAAATATTTGTGCAATTGAAATTAATTAATATTCCTTTTGGTTTTTTCAGAAGTTTTAAATATGTTAATAATTGTGCCTCATGAACGGGCAAAATAGTTTCTACAGTTTTTAATTCTAAAACAATTAAATCATTAACCAGTAAATCAAGCCGCAAGTCGCAATCTAGTTCCAACCCTCTAAAATTTATAGGCACAATTTGTTGTCTTTTTACAAATAAACCACTTTGATTTAAAAGATGAGCCAAACTTTTTCATAAACACTTTCTAATAATCCTGGCCCCAATTCTTTATGGACTTCAATGGCGCAACCAATTATTTCGTAAGTTAAATCATTTATTTCCTTTTGTGTTTTCATTCTATGAGGTCTATCTGCCTAATGTGGTTAACTATAATATCTTTTAACTATTTCATCCAAAACCCAACTGGTTTGTGCAGCGGAAATTCCGGTGCTGACACAACTTTCTTCACCGCGCAATGTATTTACTACCTGTTGTACCAGGTTTTGCGAAATGTGTTCAGGATTGGTGAATTCCAGTTCTTTTATCCCTTCATTATTTTGAAGTAAAACTTTTCCGTGTTTAAAACAGGGAAATATAATTTTGCCTTTTTCACCAATAATTTCGATGGAGTCTTCCTCTGAATTTTCATTCACTACAAAACACCAGCTTCCTGTACCGGTTACACCCGATTTGTGTTTCCAAACCGCAGAAACAGTATCTTCGGCAGGGTACAATCCGGCCTGGTTCGCTGCAATTCCGATAACTTCTTCCACAGGGCCAAAAACAAAATCGAGGTAATCGAACTGGTGTGAACCCAAATCAAAAAAGTGACCGGCGCCTGAAATCTCAGGAAAAACATGCCAGTGCATTTCTTCCGGTTTTTGATTTTTTTCCGACGCTTGTTTGTACAATTTCACATTCACCTGAAGCGGTTTGCCAATTACACCTTCTTCCACCATTTTTTTAACGGAAAGAAAAGCTGGCAAAGTTCTGCGGTAATAAGCTACAAAAAGAGGAACTCCGGTTTCAGCAGAAACTTTCAGCATTTCTTCGCATTCCTGAAAATTTCTCGCCATGGGTTTTTCCACATAAACCGGTTTGCCTGCTTTCATTGCTTCAATGGCGTAATTGGCATGCGAATCGGGTGGGGTGGCAATGTACACTGCCTGTACTTCCGGGTCGTTAATTAAATCAGAAGCATTTGAATACCATTTCGGAACGTTGTGGCGGCGTGCGAAATCAGCAGCTTTTGCTGCATTGCGGCGCATTACTGCCACTAATTCTGAATTTGTGGATTTGTAAAATGCCGGGCCGCTTTTTACTTCGGTAACATTACCAACACCAATAATTCCCCACGATACAGTATTCAAAATATGATTTCCCAATTTAACTGATTATTATTCTGAATTTCTAAAACCAATGACCAATGACCAGTGACTAATAATCAAACCTCTCTTTGTACGCCCACAATCCGATGGCTGGATTTGAAATGTAGAAAATTTCTTCACCGTCGGCCAGTGTATTAAAACCGTCTTTTAATTTTTCAGGATTGTATTTTGCGGTCATTTCGTCGTAATCGGCATATTTAAACCCGACACTTTCAATTTCTTCCCGGCTCAGGTTTTCAGTTGCTTTTCCCGGACAATAAGTAATACTGAACCGGCCTTCGGAAGAACCGTGAATCAAATGTGCTGCCGCTCCAAGGTTTTTCTGAAGATCTTCGTTTTCTTTTACCAGTTGCAATGTGTGTGGCGTACCAAAATAGCCGTATTTTCTGATCAATTTGTCGATTTGTTCGTCTTCGCCAAATTCTTTTAACGCCGGTGCAAGAACTATTAATTCACCTTCATCTGCCAGTGCCATTCGTGTGCGGTAAATGCTTTTGTTCCCAAGCCAGGTACTTTTAAATTCGGAAGGATCGAGCCAAACAACCACTTTTTTTAACGGTTTGTCAACCATTTCAAAATTTACCTGAAGCGAAAGTTTTGCCGCTTTGTCGAAAACAGTAAAATCGTCGCCAATAAAAAGGCCGTATGTTTGCAGTTTACCTTGTTTGTTCAGCCCCACAACCGTTTGAATATAAACAATTGGCAGTTCAGCGCTTATTTTTTCAGAAGCATAATTAAAAACTTTGCGCACCGGGGTGTTGGCGCGTCCCATCATTTTTTCCATTCCGTAGGCAGCGCCAATAAAATGGCTTTTGTTGATGCCTTCGGAACCGCCAGTCCCAACAAAAATATTTTTGTTATAGTTAGCCATTCCCACAACTTCGTGCGGAACAACCTGCCCGATGGAAAGGATCAAATCGAATCCTCCTTCAATCAACAAGCGGTTTACCTGTGCAGGCCATTCATAATCAACAGCTCCTTCCGAAACTTCCTTTACATATTCGGCAGGGACAACACCCAGTGTTACTACATCTTTTCGCCAGTCGTGCTCGCGGAAAAGGTTGCGCGGCGTTTTGCCAAACATGTGACTGATTTGCTCGTCAGTCATTGGAGTGTGGGTGCCAAGTGCAGGTAAAATGTCAGTTAATTTTTCGCCGTAAAACTGCCAGGCAAATTCAGTGAGTTCGCCAGCCCGCGATGGAAAACGTGTGAAATCGGGCGGAATTGCGAGCACTTTTTGTTTAGCGCCTATTTTCTGCAGTGCTTCAAACAATCCCTGTTTTAAATCTTCTGCTGAAAATGCAGTATCTACGGAACCTTTTTCAAAGTAAATCATGATTCAAATTTTTTGCTTTTCGGAATACTTCTGTTTGCTGATTATCTTTTTACACGGGCATTTCCTTTCCAGATGCTCCAAACCATTTCTTCGTCGGCTGGCTGGGCGTAGTCGGTCAAAAATGTGGTTGCCATTGCGCCGGTTGCCCATCCAAACTGCGGCCATTTTTCAGGTTCCCAGTTTTTCAGGATTCCGTACAACAAACCGCCCACAAATCCGTCGCCACCGCCAATTCTGTCGAGAACGTTAATTTTTCTTGGTTCAACCACATGCCAGTTGTTTCCTTCCAGCATAATTGCGCCCCAGAAATGTTCGTTTACACTAATCACTTCGCGCAAAGTTGTGGTGAATACAGTTGCGTTCGGGAACGATTCCTTAACGCGGGTAATCAAACCTTTAAAAGCTTCGATTTTTGCATTTAATCCTTCGCCGCCGGCTTCCGGACCTTCAATTCCGAAACAAAGCTGAAAGTCTTCCTCGTTACCAATAAGAATATCGGAAACAGATGCGATTTCTGTAAAATTTTCGCGAAGTTCTTTTTCGCGGCCTTTCCAGAAGGAGGCGCGGTGGTTCAGGTCAAAAGAGATTTTTGTTCCGTGTTTTTTTGCCGAACGTGCAATTTCGAGACAAAACTGGCTGGTTTCGGGTGAAAGCGCAGCAATTAATCCTGAAAGATGAACAATTTGCACCCCTTCCTGACCAAAAATTCGTTCCAGATCAAAATCTTTTACATTCAGTGTTCGGCCAACTTCACCGGCACGGTCGTTAAAAACCCGTGGCCCGCGCGAACCAAAACCGCTGTCGGCAATGTTAATCTGGTGGCGAAATCCCCAGGGCGAACCCTGTTCTACTTCCGGCCCTTCGTAATCCATGTGCCGCGATTTCAGGTTGCTTTTGATAAATTGTGCAATCGGACTGCCTTTTACAAATGTTGTCAGCACTTTTACCGGCAAACCCAAATACGACGGAATACTTGCCACATTGGTTTCGGCGCTGGTGGCCTGCATTTTAAACGTGTCGCTGGTGTGTACCGGCTGTCCGTTAAGCGGGGTAATTCTTACTCCCATGCTGGTGGCTACCAGCAACGAATATTTACAGTTTTGTTTTAATTCGATACTCATTATTATATGTATTTAATTTTAAACACCTCCAAAAGCACTGTACCCGCCATCGACAGGAATTACAATTCCGGTTATAAATGCTGAAATATCAGACAGAAGGAAAAGTGTTGCTCCCTGCAAATCTTCAGGTTCGCCAAATTTTCCCATCGGAGTGTTGTTTACAATTTTTTGACCTCGTGGTGAGAAATTTCCTGTTTTTTCATCCATTACAAGAAAACGGTTCTGGTTTGTGATAAAAAAGCCCGGAGCAATTGCATTTACCCTGATTCCAACTTTTGCCAGGTGAACCGACAACCATTCAGTAAAATTATTAATGGCTGCTTTTGCCGCTGAATATGCAGGAATTTTTGTTAACGGTTTGTACGAATTCATGGACGAAATATTTAGTACAACCCCTTTTTTGTGTTTCAGCATATCTTTGGTAAAAACCATGGTTGGCAAAAGTGTTCCTTTAAAATTCAAGGCAAAAACTTTATCGAAACCTTCCATTTCCAATCCGTAGAAAGTGTCTTCTAAGTGGTCGAGGTTTTCTTCAAGCATTTGTTCCACTTTTGTGGTTGCCTGCGGACTGTTTCCCCCTGCGCCATTGATAAGTACATCAATTTCACCCAATTTTTCATTGATTTCAGCTTTGGCTTTTTCCAGCGAAACTTTATCAAGAACATTGGCTTCAACGCCAATAACCAGCGCTCCGGTTTCGGCGGCAATTTCACCAGCAACTTTATCCGCAACTTCCTTGTTAATATCGGCGATGGCAATTTTCATGTCCACCGAAGCAAGTGCTTTAACAATTGCACCTCCCAAAACTCCGGCGCCACCGGTAATTACACAAACTTTTCCTTTTAAATCGTCAAACGACATCGGTTTCATAATCTTTTATTTAAATTCTTTGTAGAAATCAACGTTTTCCTTAATCACAATATCAATGGAAGTATAATTTTCTGCTTCGGTTTTTCTTTTCTGCACCACATGCCTGAATATTTTATTTATGGCGTTGTAACCCTGTTCTTCGGGGCGCTGGCAAATCAGAAAACTTACTATGTCCTTGCGCAAAAAATCAACATTTTCATTTAATAAATCGTGACCGATTACTTTGATATCTTTTAGTTTATATTTTTCAATTAACTGACCCGCAAAAAAAACTTTTGAATTGGTGACAAATATTCCTTTGATATTTTTGTCATCGATTTCCTTTTTAATGCAGTCCATCCATTTTTCATTTTCCGTATCTTCAACTTCTACCGTAAACAATTGATGTTTGGTTTTTTTGTTCTTTTTGAACCAGTCGTAAAAACCATTTTCACGCAGAACCAGGTGGTTTTGGTTGTCCATTTCCTTGGCAAAATGAATGACCAAAATATTTCCTTCATGTAAAATTGAATCGAGCAGTTTGCCTGAAACCAGTCCGCTTTGGTAAGAATCCTGTCCGATATAACCGATTTGACCGGCATCTTTTATTTCAGAGTCGATAAAAACAAACGGAATATTTTGTTCCTTCAGTTTTACAATAAATGCGAGTGATTCTTTTTTGAAAAATGGCGCCAGAACAACACCGTCGGGTTTTAACTCCAGAATTTTTTCACTTTCAGAAACAAAACTTTTGGAGTCGTTTTGAAAAAATGTAAACGTTTCAATTTGAATTCCATAAGGACGAAGTTCAGTGATTCGTTTTTTTACGCCAACCAGCGGTTTATTCCAATATCCTTCAGATGACGGAGGTTTTGGGAAAAGGGTGGCAAAAACAGCCGCTTTTTTTGAAGCCAGTGTACTCGCCAGAAAATTAGGTGTGTATTCCAGTTCTTCAATAATTTTCAGAATTTTCTTTTTGGTCGATTCTGCAACTTCTCCGCGGTTGTGCAAAACTCGGTCGACAGTTCCAATAGATACCTTCGCTTTTTCAGCAATATCTTTGATTCGTATTTGACTAATTTCTTTGATAATCGATTGATTTAAAATTCGTTATTCCTTCAGTTCACAGTAATCAGTGAACAAAATTACGTTTTTTTTTGAAATTACCGTGTTCGTACACGGAAAAAATAAATAAAATGTTTTGCAACACTAAACAGTGAAAATAAGTGGGGGAGAAAAGATTTATTCAGGTTTTATTTCGAGCAGGTGAGGGTTTTTTACCATTTGTTTTATGAAACGGAACAACTGTCCGCCGTGTGAACCGTCGACTACACGGTGATCTAATGTAGCAGAAAGCGACAGTACCCGGCGAGGAACAATTTCGTCGTTAATTACAACCGGCTTTTTGGATACACCACCTAAAATCATTACAATAGAAACGTTTGCTGAAGGCAAAAGTGCGCCGTAACCGCTGTCTAATCCGAGTGTCCCAATATTTGAAACCACGTAGGTGCCAAAACTGTTGGCCGAAAGTTTTATTACCGGAAATGAAAATCCCCAGTGAATGGTAAACAGGCGATAAAGAAAAAATACCCACGTACGAAACGGCCAAGGAATGCGCGACAACATGTCTTTTGATTGCATGGTGTCGTTTTCGTTTCCTTTGCGTGAATCCTTGATTTTTTCGGCAATTTCATCGGTCAATTCTGATAAAGTGAGTTGATCGACATTTTCGATTTTTACCGAACCCATTTGCCCTTCCTGCAGAAGTACGCTCACAGTGGCATCAATTTGCGGGCGTTGTATAATTTTACCCCTTCTTACAAATGTATTTAATTCAGGAACAGCCTTTTTAATAGCTCTCCCGATAATCAATGTAATGATGTGGGTTAGCGTGGTTTTTACACCTTCTTTTCGTTTTTGTGAAATAAATTTTTCGAGGTCGGTGACATCGATTTCAACCGAACCGTAGATTTTTGAATCAACCGGTTTGCGGTAAATGGTGGAGGCTACTTTCCTCCAACTGGTATTAAAATTGGCTGTGTTTTCCATACAAACGATTTTTAGCTGTTTTCTTGTTTTCTGAAATCGTTTCATGGAACGACGGGCAAAGATAACTTTTTAATGCCAACCGGAAAGAAAAAAGTACACCATCAAAAATGCAACAAAAAATGCCAGCTAAAAATCAGATGTTTCAGAATAAACCGGGAAAACGTTTGGCATCGGTTTCCTGCATCATCGAATAAATGGCTTCAAAAATCCGTTCAACATTGGGTTTTGAGAAATATTCACCGTCAATTCCGTATGCAGGCCGGTGCTCCATTGCCGGGAGTGTCCGTGGCGCTGTGTCGAGGTAATTGAACGCATTTTGTTCGTCCATTACTTTTTGCAACATAAAAGCGGTTGCTCCACCAGGAACATCTTCATCGACAAAAATTACTTTGCCGGTTTTTTTGACCGATTGTAAAATAATGTGATTTATATCAAAAGGTAGGAGGGTTTGAACATCAATTACTTCAACTGAAGTATTTTTTACAGCCTGTAAAAGTTCGGCTGCTTTTTCAGCATGGTGAACATTCCAACCGTAAGTAACGAGTGTTACATCGGTTCCTTCCCTGATTATTTCGGGCACTCCGAGCGGCACTTTAAATTCACCCAAATTCGACGGCAATACTTCTTTTACATTGTATCCTTTTAACGGTTCAATAACCAAAGCCGGGTCGTTGGCTTCGAGCAAAGTATTGTAAAATCCTGCTGCCTGAGTCATGTTTCGCGGTACACAAATGTACATTCCGCGCAGCGAGCCGAGCAACAATTGCATGGGCGAACCGGCATGCCAGATACCCTGCAACTGGTGACCACGGGTGCGCACAATTACAGGTGCCGCCTGTTTTCCTTTGGTGCGGTATTGCAAACTCGACAAATCGTCGCTGAGCTGCGACTGTGCATAAATCAGGTAATCGAGGTACTGAATTTCTGCAATAGGCCGGAAACCCCGCAATGCAAGACCAATTCCTTGTCCGATAATAGTAGCTTCACGAATTCCTGCATCAGAAACCCGGTCAGCGCCAAATTTTTCCTGCAATCCTTTGGTTCCCTGGTTTACATCGCCCAATTTTCCGGTGTCCTGTCCGAAAGTTACCAGGTTCGGATATTTTTCAAAAAGGTGATGGAAATTCTGACTGATAATTTCTGAACCGTTGACTTCCGGTGTGTCCTTTTCATATTTTACTTTTTCGGCAGCCACTTTTAGAGCTGAATCAGCACCCTGCCGATACAATTGCCGGCTGTAAAATTCGGTGCTTCTTTCTTCAAAATCCTGAATCCATGCAGAAAGTGCAGTCCTGCTTTTTGTATAATTTGAACCGCTGATCTCAAAAGCCGTTCTTTTTGCCAGACTTAAATATGCACGCCGGGTCGGAAAAGTTTTACTGTCGATCTGTTCAAATTCTTCTGTTTTATCAAAAGCATTTCCCGATTCATTTTTCAGACTCTGAAGAACGGTTTTTAAACTTTCTTTTTCCTTTTGATAGCTTGAAATATAGTTTTTCCAGGCTTTGTCGCGTGCGTCTTTTGCTCGTTTTGCAGCTCTTTTTTCAATGTTGGTCAATACCTCAAAATCGGCTTTTCCACTTTCGAGCAACCATTTTTTCATTTGCTGAATGCCGTCGAATTCTTTTTCCCAGGCCAGCCGTTCTTTTGTTTTGTAACGTTCGTGCGAGCCCGAAGTAGAATGCCCCAGCGGTTGGGTAACTTCATAAATATGAAATACTGCAGGCACCTGTTCTTTCCGGCATTTTTCAATTCCCTTTTCAAAAGTGTGAACAAGTGTGGGATAATCCCAGCCTTTGCAACTGTAAATTTCTACGCCGTTTGTATTTTTTTCTTTTTGAAATCCCTGTAAAACTTTCGAAATGCTCGATTTTGTGGTTTGCAGTTCAATTGGTACACTTATGCCAAATCCGTCGTCATAAATTGCCACTGCCAGCGGAACCTGCATTACACCCGCGGCGTTAATCGTTTCCCAGAAAATCCCTTCCGACGTACTTGCATCGCCAATACTTCCAAAAGCTACTTCGTTTCCGTTTACATTGTTCTGAAGCGCTTTTTTCAATTCCGGGTTTTGCCTCACAATTTTCGACGCCTGCGCCAGTCCAAGTAAACGTGGCATTTGTCCGCCGGTGGAAGAAATATCGGACGCCGAATTGTATTGTTCCGACAAATTTTTTATTTCGCCCTTTTCGTTGATATTGCTGGTGGTAAAGTGGTTGTTGAAGTTTCTTCCCACGGTCGACGGATTAAATTCAGCGTCGGTATCACCGTAAATCATGGCATAAAATTCTTCCGGCTGAAGCAATCCCAACGCCAGCATAAATGTTTGGTCGCGGTAATATCCCGATCGCCAGTCGCCTTTTCGGAAAGTTTTGGCGTACGCAATTTGTGCAATCTCTTTTCCGTCGCCAAAAATTCCAAAATGCGCCCGTCCGTTGTGAACCTCGCGCCGTCCTAAAATGCTTAACTGGCGGCTTAAATGGGCAATATAATAATCGTGTAATATTTCTTCAACAGATAATGGTTGGTTGGTTATAATCTCAGATTTTTCCAAATACATCCGGTTTTTATTATAGGACATTTAAGTCTGTTTCCGATTCTAACATATATTTTAATAATTTGTTTAATTCCCGCCCGATAATGTTATTGCATTTCCCTGTTTATCCTGAATATTGTTTTGAATGAAAATATTTGCGTAATTGTTTGATTTACAAAATTTTTAGGCGAATTTGTATTAACTTTTTTTACCTGTTTTTATGAAAGTAAAGTGAATGTTGGTATAAAAACTGCACATTTAATTTTTGAATTAGAGCTGCGTAACGCTTTAATATTAAATTAAAAGAATAATTTCAAGCCTGCAATTTGGTTTGCAAATAAAGTTTTTTGTTGAATCGAAATACAAATTTTTATGAAAAATCATTTTCAGAATTTTTTCAGCGGATTAATTGTAGTGATGATTCTTTTGAACGCTTGCAGCCAATCCGGCGTTTATTATATCGATGGAATTCGCGGAAACGACAACAACAGCGGGAAAAGTCAGAAAAATGCCTGGAAAACCGTTTCGAAAGTCAACTCGGTTCAATTTATGCCGGGTGATAAAATACTGTTTTCCGGCGGACAAGTATTTAACGGAACTTTACGTTTAAAGTCGGTTTCAGGAACTCCCGGAACTCCAATTCTTTTTTCATCTTTTGGAAGTACAAACGCAACAATTTTTGGTGAAAATTCAGAAGCGTTTGTAGCCGACAGTTGTAATTTTCTGGAAATAAAAAATCTGAATTTTACAGGTTCAGGCAGAAAAGACGGAAATACAACTTCCGGAGTTATTTTCAAAAACTGTTCTCAGGTTTTAGTCGATTCGCTCGAAATTTCAGGGTTTCAAAAAGCAGGTTTAAAAATTGCCGATTCTGAAAATATCTGTGTCACACATGTGCATGCTTTTGAAAACGGTTTTACAGGAATTTTAACCGGAGAAACGTATTACGAACCTTTTCAACTGCTTTCTAAAAATATCTACATTGGTTACTGCACTGTAGAAAATAATCCGGGCGATCCAACAATATTAGACAACCATAGCGGCAGTGGCATTTTAATCAGTGGTACCGACAGTGTTGTGGTTGAATACTGTCTGGCAAAAAACAACGGGTGGGATCAACCGTGGGAAGGAAACGGCCCCATCGGAATCTGGGCGTTTCATTCCAACAATGTAATTATTCAGCATTGTATTGCGCACAGCAACAAATCGAACAAAAAAGGCTGGGATGGCGGTGGTTTCGATTTCGACGGCGGAGTTACCAATTCGGTAATGCAGTACAACTTGTCGTACAACAATGTGGGGCCGGGTTTTGGCTTGTACCAGTACTGGGGCGCGGCTCCCTGGGAAAACAATGTGATGCGGTACAATATCAGTATAAACGACGGAACAGAAAACGACAGCTGCGGACTGAACATCTGGAACGGAATGCCAGAAAAACCAACTTTCAAAAATGCAAAGGTTTACAATAATGTTTTGTACAACGACTTTGGTAAGGCAGTGAATTACAATTCAGGAGATGTTCCGGGAATTTACTTTTGGAACAATGTTTTTATCAGCAAATTGCAGCCGGTAGCTGGGGTTCATTCAAAATCGGTTTTTGACAATAATTTGTATTGGCAAATCGATGGGGAAGCAGTCGATTTTACGGAAGATTTAAACGGTATTTTTACCGACCCAAAATTGAAAATCCCCGATTTTTTGAATTTGAATTTTGAAAACCCTGAAAAACTTTCTGAATTTGATTTTTTCAAACCTCTTGAAAATTCTCCCTGCCTACGAAGCGGGAAAATAACTCCTGAAAACGGTGGTTTTGATTTTGGAGGAAATTCGTTAAATTCTGATTGGAAAGTTGAAAATATTGGAGTCTGGCGTTAGAGTAATATTCTTGATTTTATTTTAAATTGAAATTTATTCTTACTGCAAATATTTCGTTAATTTTCAGCTCTTTAAACAGTAATTTTAATAGAAGTAAAACTGAACAACATTTATATAACATCAAAATATTTTTTGGTAGTCTAAAATATATCTATATTTTCGTGTTCGTACACGGAAATTATTTTTTCAAAAAAATATACACTTTTTTAGCTGAATTATGGAATTAGGAAAATACAGTTTTGGAGTAGGCGACAGATTTAGTCACCAGGGAGTTGCGCAGTTAAGCGCTTTGCTTACAGCTACTTCTGAAGGAATTGAAATAACACCGGTTTGGAACAAATCGAACCGCGAGCACAATATCGTTCATTCTGAACCCGGATTAACACGAAGAGAAGCCGACGCTGCTGTTCGGTATCTGGGTTGGGAAGGGCCTTATTTTGTCGATGCCGACCACATTAATCTTTCTAATGTAGAGCGCTTTATCGATCATTCCGATTTTTTTACGCTCGATGTGGCCATGTACATTGGCAATGCCTCACCCGCAGAAGATGTTGAGGCTTTTAAAAAATCGTGTTATTTACTGGGGAAAACAGTTTCAATTGAAGGAATTGCCGAACCCATTCAGATTACCGATGCACTTTTGGAGGAAGTTGCCGGGAAATACCTTGCTGCAGTAAAAGAAGCCGGTCGTATTTACCGTTTTATTGTTGCCGCAAAAGAATCGGGTAATTTTGTTACTGAGGTTTCGATGGACGAAGTGGAAACTCCGCAGACTCCGGTCGATATGTTTTTTATCCTGAAAATGATTGCCGACGAAAAAATTCCGGCCCAAACCATTGCCCCAAAATTTACCGGCCGTTTTAATAAAGGTGTCGATTATGTGGGCAATGTTCAGCAGTTTGCCAAAGAATTTGAACAGGATGTACTCGTTATCGACCACGCGGTTAAGGAATTTGGCCTTCCCGAAGATTTAAAACTCAGCGTTCATTCCGGTTCCGACAAATTTTCAATTTATCCTGTTATTGCTGAAATCATCAAAAAATACGATAAAGGTATTCACATAAAAACCGCCGGGACAACCTGGCTCGAAGAAGTAATTGGTTTATCAATTGCCGGTGAAGATGGACTGGTTGCTGCCAAAGAAATTTATACAAAAGCGCTGGCCCGCAAGGAAGAACTTTGTGCGCCTTACGCAGACGTTATCGATATTGACGATTCGAAACTTCCAACTCCCGAAGAAGTTGCTGAATGGGACGGGGAGAAATTTTCAAACACGCTGCGTCATATTTCGGGACACCCGGATTATAATCCGAATTTCAGACAGTTAATTCATGTAGGATACAAGGTAGCTGCCGAAATGGGTGAAAATTATACCAATCTGCTGAAAAAATATTTCGAGGAAGTGGGAGAGTGCGTTGAGGAAAATATTTATGAACGACACCTGAAAAGATTGTTCGATTTACCGTAAACAAAAAATTTTCCGATGAAAAAATTTATGGATGAAAACTTCCTGTTGCATACAAAAACGGCTCAGGAATTATATCATAACCATGCGGAAAATATGCCGATATTCGATTATCACTGTCATATTCCGCAAAAAGAAATAGCCGAAGATAAAAAGTTCGGAAACCTTACTCAAATCTGGTTGTACGGCGACCATTACAAATGGCGTGCAATGCGGACAAATGGCGTAGATGAGCGGTTTTGTACAGGCAATGCCAGTGATTGGGAAAAATTTGAAAAATGGGCTGAAACAGTTCCGCAAACTTTGCGAAATCCTTTGTACCACTGGACCCACCTGGAATTGAAAAAGTTTTTTGGAATTGAAAAACTGCTTAGCCCGGCAACAGCAAAAGAAATATGGGATGAATGCAACGAAAAATTGCAAAGCCCTGAATATTCGGTACGCAATATTATCCGGATGGCCAATGTTCATACCATTTGTACAACCGACGATCCGGTGGACTCGCTGGAATATCACCGCGAAATAAAAGCCGACGGTTTTGAAGTTGCCGTTCTTCCCGCATGGCGCCCCGATAAAGCAATGGCTGTTGAAAATGCCGGTACTTTTAATGCTTACATCGATAAACTCGAAGAGGCTTGTGGTGAAAACATCAACTCGTTCAACAATTTGATGGATGCACTTGATGATCGTCATTTGTTTTTCCATCAAAACGGTTGCCGTTTGTCGGATCATGGAATAGAAGCCGCCATTGCGGAAGATTATTCTGAAAATGAAATAAATGTCATTTTTCAGAAAATAAGAGGAGGTGCTGAATTAAACAAGCAAGAAATTCTGAAGTTTAAATCGTGCATGTTGTATGAATTTGGAATTTTGGATCATTCACGCGGCTGGACACAACAGTTTCATATTGGTGCTTTGAGGAACAACAACACACGTCTTTTTAACAAATTGGGGCCCGACACTGGTTTTGATTCCATCGGTGATTTTGAAATTGCGCGTCCGCTTTCAAAACTTTTAGACCGGCTTGATAAGGAAAATAAACTTTCAAAAACCATTTTATATAATCTCAATCCGCGCGACAATGAATTGCTGGCAACCATGATTGGTAATTTTCAGGACGGTTCTGTTCCCGGCAAAATGCAGTTGGGTTCAGGCTGGTGGTTTCTCGATCAAAAAGACGGAATGGAAAAACAAATCAATGCTTTGTCGAACCTGGGTTTGCTGAGCCGTTTTGTTGGAATGCTCACCGATTCGCGAAGTTTTCTTTCGTACACAAGGCACGAATATTTCAGGCGAACTTTGTGCAACCTGATTGGAACTGATGTTGAAAAAGGGGAAATTCCAAACGATAGGAAATTGCTGGGGCAAATGGTTGAGAATATTTGTTTTAACAACGCAAAAGCTTATTTTAATTTCGATAGTTAGTTGCAAAAAATAAATGCAACTTCTTGATAAATTTTGGAATAAAATTATCTTTGCAATCGATTGCATAATTGATTCAAAAATAAAAAAATGACAAAAAAAGTAATCACCTTTGGTGAAATAATGTTGCGGTTGGCAACGCCCGATTATTTACGATTTTCGCAAAGCAACCAGTTTTCTGCCACTTTTGGCGGTGGTGAAGCCAATGTTGCGGTTTCGCTGGCCAATTTTGGTATTCAGGTTGATTTTGTAACGCGTCTTCCCAAAAACGACATCGGCAAAGCTTGTATGATGGATTTGCGGAAATATGGCGTTGGAACCGAAAAAATTGTGTGGGGAGGCGAACGTCTGGGAATTTATTTTCTTGAAACCGGCGCTGTGAGCCGCGGCAGTAAAGTTGTTTACGATCGTGCTCATTCTTCAGTCTCGGAAATTCAACCCGGAATGATTGACTGGGAAAAAGTTTTTGACGGTGCAGGATGGTTTCACTGGACAGGAATAACACCGGCGATTTCGCAAAGCGCAGCCGAGGTTTGTCTCGAAGCGATTAAAAAAGCCAATGAACTGGGAATTACGGTTTCGTGCGATTTAAATTACCGTAAAAATCTCTGGAAATACGGTAAAACAGCAGGCGAAATAATGCCTGAACTGGTGGCCGGAACCGATATAATTCTGGGAAATGAGGAAGATGCCGAAAAGGTTCTGGGAATAAAACCCGAAGGAATTGATATTACCGGAGGACACGTGGAAGGTGCTGCTTATGAATCGGTTTCAAAACAAATAATGGCGCGTTTTCCACGGTGCAAAAAGGTGATAACTACTTTAAGGGGCTCAGTAAATGCCAATCACAACAGTTGGTCGGGTGTCCTTTGGGACGGAAAACAATTGTTCGAAGCGCCAATCTACCAAATTACGCACATTGTTGACCGCGTGGGTGGCGGCGATTCGTTTATGGGCGGCTTAATTTACGGGTTACTATCGTATGAAGGCGATGACCAAAAAGCATTAAACTTTGCGGTTGCTGCTTCATGCCTGAAACATACCATTTACGGCGATTTTAACCAGGTTACCGTTGATGAAGTTGAAAAACTAATGGGAGGTGATGCTTCTGGAAGAGTTGCCAGATAAAACTGAATATTTTGAACAACAAACAACGAACAACGAACAACAAACAATAAATTTTATGGCCCGGTTTTCAAGAATTGAAGTTGCTTTAAAAATGAAAGAAACAGGAATGGTTCCTGTTTTTTATCATCAAAATCCTGACGTTTGTAAAAAAGTGATAAAAGCCTGTTACGAAGGTGGGGTGCGGGTTTTTGAATTTACCAACCGTGGCGATTTTGCAACGCTGGTTTTTGCGGAAATTAATAAGTGGGCCATTTCGGAATGCCCAGAAATGATTATGGGTGTAGGTTCAGTTATTGATGAAGGAACAGCTTCGATGTATCTTGCTTTGGGCGCCAATTTTATTGTTTCACCATTAATAGACGAAGGTACTGCAAAAGTTTGCAACAAACGTAAAGTATTGTGGAGTCCGGGTTGCGGCTCGGTTACAGAAATAGGAAGAGCTCATGAACTAGGAGCCGAGGTAGTTAAAATTTTCCCGGGCTCGCAGGTTGGCGGGCCGGCATTTGTTAAAGCTGTTCTTGGTCCAATGCCATGGACTTCGGTTATGCCAACTGGCGGTGTTACTCCCGACGAAGCCAACCTGAAATCGTGGTTCGAAGCCGGTGTAACCTGTGTAGGAATGGGATCGCAATTGTTTCCAAAAGAAGTACTTAAAAATGAAAATTATGATCAGATTTCTGCTCTTTGTGCAGAAGTTTTGAATATCATTAAAAAATACCAATAATATTCAATACAAACTTAAACTATAATTATGCTTTCAAAAACTACAACACCTAAAATGACCAACTACCGGTGGGTGATTACAGCGATGCTTTTTTTCGCTACCACAATTAATTACCTCGACCGGCAGGTATTATCGTTAACATGGAAAGATTTTATTGCACCCGAATTTCACTGGACCAACAATGATTACGGAACAATTACAGCATTGTTTTCAATATTTTATGCGTTAGGATTGTTGTTTGCCGGCAGGTTTATCGACTGGATGGATACAAAAAAAGGATTTCTGTGGGCCATTGGTATTTGGTCGGTGGGAGCAGTTTTACATGCATTTTGCGGTATTGCCACTTCAGGAATTTTAACCGGTAACTGGCTGGTAGGTTTTGAACAGGCCAAAGATTTTATAGGCACAGTCGATAATGCGTCAAGGATAATTACGGTGAGCGTAACCATTTTTATTTTCGCCCGTTTTGTGCTCGCGATCGGGGAGGCAGGAAACTTCCCTGCAGCCATTAAATCAACTGCTGAATATTTTCCCAAAAAAGATCGTGCATTTTCTACCAGTATCTTTAATGCCGGTGCAACCGTTGGCGCTTTGGGAGCCCCGATTTCTATTCCGTTTATTGCCAAAGCCTGGGGCTGGGAAGCTGCTTTTATAATAATTGGCGCTCTTGGTTTTATCTGGATGGGCTTCTGGATTTTTATTTATCAAAAACCTGAAAAACATCCTAAAGTAAATGCTGCCGAACTGGAATATATTCAACAGGATAAAATAACAGATGATGCTTTGGCAAAGGAAAAGAAAGCGCGAAAAAGCAAAGTTTCCTTTATCGATTATTTCAAATACAAACAAACCTGGGCATTTGCTATTGGAAAATTTATGACCGACGGGGTTTGGTGGTTTTTCCTATTCTGGACACCCGCTTATTTGAGTTCGGTTTATGGAATGGATTCAACTGAAGCTGCACTTCCTCTTTTTGTTTTATATATGATAACACTGCTGTCGATTTACGGAGGATGGCTGCCAACCTATTTTGTCGATAAAAAAGGTATGAATCCATATGCAGGAAGAATGAAAGCCATGTTAATTTTTGCATTTTTCCCGCTGTTGGCTTTACTTGCTCAACCGCTGGGTCACATTTCATACTGGTTGCCAATAATTATAATCGGCATTGCTGCGGCTGCCCACCAGGCATGGTCGGCAAATATTTTCTCTACCGTTGGCGATATGTTTCCTAAATCGGCAATTGCAACCATTACCGGAATTGGCGGAATGGCCGGAGGTGTAGGTTCATTTTTTATCAACAAAGGTTCCGGATTACTTTTCGACTTTTCGGAACAAACACAAATGCAATTTGCAGGTTTTAAAGGAATTGAATCGGGATATTTTATCATTTTCTCAATGTGTGCGGTTATGTATCTTATCGGTTGGACCATCATGAAATCGCTGGTTCCGAAGTACAAACCAATTACCGATCTTGAATAAAAGTAAATACAAATAACAACATGAAAAAGCGGGATTTTACCCGCTTTCTCTTTTTTTGAATAAAACATTTTTGAGAAACGGTAAGTTTTACCTATTGTTTTTCTTCTGAAAAATCAGAAAATTGTATCCATGAATTGTATAAAAATAAGAAGATTCCGATCCACTAAAATTTTTGACCGGTTTTGGCTGGCTTTCTTTTTATTTTTTATTTTTTCTTCAGAATCAGATGCAGCTGTTTCACAATTTCATTTTGATATTTTTACCCAGGAAAACGGCCTGCCCAACAATCAGATACAATGCATTTATCAGGATAAAAAAGGATGGTTGTGGGTCGGTACAAGCCAGGGATTAAGCCGGTTCGACGGTAATGATTTTGTAAACTTTCAGACAGATCCAAAAGATTCTTCAAGTTTGGAAGGAAACCTGGTGCGTGTTATTAAAGAAGACAGCAAGGGAAATTTATTGGTAGGCACTGAAAACGGCGGAATAAATGTATTTAACCGCTTAACTGAAACATTTTTACACCCGCTGGAGAATTCGAAGAATATTCATTTTCACAACTTGTCTATCAACGATGTGGAAGAGGACGCAGCTGGAAACCTGTGGCTTGGAACCGAAAACTCGATTTTGATAATCGATTCGTTGTACAATGTCACTACTCTTCAGGATTTAATCTCGGATGCAAAAGGAAATTTTGAGGGCAGATTTGTTCGCAACCTGCAGTTCGATAATCGCGGAATTCTCTGGATTGGCACAAACAACGGACTTTACACGTTCAATACTTTTACCGGCGAGGTAAATGAGTTTAAATTGAATTACGTTGATGCGAACCACGAAATTTGGGAAATTTACAAAGACAACGAAGGATTGCTTTGGATTGGAACATATTCTGCCGGCTTATTTTTGGTCGATCCCGAAACAAATTTATTCAAACACATTAAACTTGAACCCGAAGCCGAACGAACAGAAACGGTAAAAACCATTTCGAAGGGTATTTTTGGCGATTTCTGGATTGGAACCCGCGGAGGATTATATGTTTATTCAAAAGCTTTTGGAGTTACCGGTTTTTTTAAACACGACGAACGCGAACCTTACAGTTTGTCAAACAATTCAATACTTTCCATTTTTCATGATGCACAGGGCGAAGCCTGGATTGGAACCCGCGGAGGATTAAATCTTCTGGCCAAAAGCAAACAGGTTTTTCACAGTTTTAGTGCGCTTCCCAACGACAACCACTACCTGAACAGCGGTATTGTTTATGCATTTTGGATCGATGCCGGAGGTAAGATATGGATTGGTACCGAGGACGGTGGAATAAATATTTATGATTCGAATACCGGCACTTATGAATATCTGATGGCCAGTGAAAAAAATCCAAATTCAATCTCACAAAACTGTATAAAAGCTTTTTTGAACGACAATCGCGGAAATCTTTGGGTGGGGACTTATCTTGGCGGAATCGATGTTATCGATCTGAAAACAAGGGAAATATCGCATTTTAAACACGATGAGTTGCAACCCGGCAGCATTTCCGACAACAGGGTTTGGGATTTGTGCCTCGATAAAAACAATGATATTTGGGTGGCAACGTCGCATGGAATAAATAAGTACAATTATTCAACCAAATCGTTTGTGAAGTTTCCGCAAATTGCAGGAGACGAGCAGGTTGCGTGGATTGAATTTGATAAAAACGGCAATCTTTGGGCAGGAACCCTCGACGAGGTGCTGGTGTACAACGAGGAAGAAAAATCGGTTCAGCGTTTTCATGAATTTACAAGGAGTATGTACGAAGATTCCGGCAACAGAATTTGGATTGCAACGCTCGATAAAGGAATTGCACTTTACAATCCTTCCACCGGGCCGCAAAAATATTTTGGCGAAAAACAAGGACTTGCAAATAACCAGGCGCTTTGTATCCTCGAAGACAAAAACAAAAACCTCTGGATAAGCACAACCAACGGTTTGTCGAAATTTAATCCCGACAGCGGTATTTTTCAGAATTTCTCGGCAAAAGACGGACTGGGGAACAACCAGTTTTGTTACGGCGCCGCTTTTACCACCGAATCGGGTAATTTGCTTTTTGGTTCGGTTTCGGGTTTTAACTTATTTAATCCGTCGGAAATAACTTTCAACGACATTAACATCCCCATTGTTTTTACCGATTTTAAAGTTTTCAACCGTTCAGTACCCGTTTCCAGCGACAAAAAATCAATTCTCAAACAAAGCATTTCCGAAACAAACAGCATTGTTTTAAAATACAGTCAGAATGTGTTTTCGCTCGAGTTTACTGCGTTGAATTATGTAAACAGCAGCAACAATTTGTATTCCTATAAACTGGAAGGATTCGACAAAGACTGGAACGAACCCGGAAAAACGCGTGTGGCAACCTACACCAACCTCGACCCCGACGATTACATTCTGAGAATAAAACGGGTGGTGCCGGGTGCTTCGGTAGCCGGAAACGAATTGCAGATGCAAATTACGGTGTTGCCGCCATACTGGAAAACCTGGTGGTTTTTAACGCTACTATTTTCTTTTGTTATTTTCTTGATTTTTGCGCTTGTAAAATTGTTTATTAACCGTGAAAAAATGAAAAGTCAGTTGGTGCTGGAAAGGGTAAATGCGCGGAAACTGCACGAACTCGACATGATGAAACTGAAATTCTTCACCAACATTTCGCACGAAATACGAACCCCGCTGACCTTGATCTTAGGTCCACTTGAAAAACTATTGCACAATAATGTGAATGAAACTGAACGGCAGAACCATTTGAATTTGATTTACAGGAACGCTTTAAATCTGAACAAGTTATTAAACCAGTTGCTCGATTTCAGAAAGTTGCAATCAGGAAACCTGAAACTTCATTTGTCGGAAAACGATTTGGTTGAATTTGTGCGAAATGTGGTGAACTCGTTCGACGAATTTGCCGTTGAAAAAGAAATTTCACTCAAGTTCACAACATTGAAAAAGAGGCTGGTAACAAATTTTGATGCTGATATTTTTGAAAAAATATTAAACAACCTTTTGTCGAATGCATTCAAATTTACTGACCCGGGTGGCGCCATTTCAGTAAATCTTTCTTTGATTTTTGATTCAGATGAAAATGATTTCTCCGATTCAAAAAAAGAAACCCAGTTTATTGAACTTACTGTAAAAGACACAGGGAAAGGAATTCAGAACAAAAATTTAAACAAAATATTTTTGCGCTTTTTCCAAACCGATGAAAACAATGCCAACTCGGGTGCCGGAATTGGTCTGGCGCTTGTAAAAGAATTGGTTTCCCTGCACAAAGGGAAAATATTTGTTTCGAGTGCACCCGGGAAAGGGACAAAATTTACTATCCAAATTCCAAATAATCTGGTAATTCAAAGTGCAGTTGCTGAACCTGTTAAAACAGATTTGAATCAGGAAAAATCTGAAGAACAATTACAGCTACAATCGGGTGAAGTTGCTGATGTTCAGGCAAGAATAATGCTGATTGTGGAAGATAATGCCGATGTACGCCAATTTATTGCTGGGCATTTTAATCCGGCGTACAAAATTGTTCAGGCTAAAAACGGCAATGAAGGTTGGACAGAAGCGCTGAATTGTATTCCCGACATCATTATCAGCGATATTTTAATGCCCGATGTTGATGGTTATGAATTTTGCAAACGCATAAAAAACGACGAACGGACTTCGCATATTCCGGTAATTTTGCTTACCGCACTGCATTCGAAAGAACACGAGTTAAAAGGACTTTCTGCCGGCGCCGACGATTACATTACCAAGCCTTTCGATTTGTCGGTTTTGCAGGTTAAAGTCGAAAACATCCTTTCCATGCGCGAATCGCTGAAAGAAAAATATACCGGAACAGTAATTCTCGAACCCACCAATGTGGTATTAACGTCGCCGGATGAACGGTTTTTACAAAAGGCGCTAGAGGTGGTTGAAAACAATATTTCGGACAGCGAACTCGATATTGAAAGTTTTTCACAGCTGGTTGGGGTGAGCCGGATGCAACTTTACAGGAAACTTCATGCCCTGACCAATATGACGGTAAAAGAATTCATCCGATCGATTCGTTTAAAAAGGGCTGCACAACTCCTGGTTCAGCAAAAAATGAACATTTCGGAGGTAGCCTACGAGGTCGGATTCAAAGATTTGTCTCATTTCAGAAAGTGTTTTCGCCGCGAATACGGAATGAGCGCCAAAGAATACATCGCTAATTTTTCGGAAGAGGAACAGGATTGAATATTATAACTATCTGTTTTTCAGTTGTAATTGTATTTAGTTCTTTTGTGAAAAACTAAACATGTTTGTTTGTCCCGCTATTTGGGAAAAAAATCCCGCCACTGGAAAAAGATCCCTGCTAAATGGGAAACCTATTTTGTCTCAATTTCTTCAATTGTGATACCTTGCCTCAAATACCTGACTTATGAAAGAAATTCAACGAAATCTGAAAAGAACAAATCGCATCATAATAATTGCTTCAATTTTTCTTTTTGTGGCAATAATCCTTCTCCTTGCTATTCTGTTTTAATAAAATGTATTTACAGAATAATCAAATATAACTAATTAAAATCTAAACAATTAAGTATGACAAATTCTATTACGGCAAGACAAAAATCACTTTGGAAAAGTATTTTTTCGAAGTTGATTGGGGTTTCCGCTGTGTTTCTGATGTTTGTTTTTTCTGCTCACGCCCAGAATATTGCGGTAAGCGGAAAAGTTACAGATGCACTTAGCGGAGAAGCAATTCCCGGAACTACTGTTTCGATAAAAGGTACTACAAAAGGAACAGTTACTAATTTCGACGGAGTTTACCAGTTGGATGTTTCTTCCGAAAACGATGTTTTGGTTTTTTCGTTTGTGGGTTATACAAAACAGGAAGTACCTGTAAACGGAAAAACTACCATTGATGTAAAATTGCAGGTTTCAACCACACAACTCGACGAAGTGGTTGCCATTGGTTACGGAACAGTTAAAAAGAGAGATATTACCGGTTCGGTGGCTTCAGTAAAAGGTGAGGATTTGGCAGCTGTTCCGGTAGCCAGTCCCGAGCAGGCCATTGCAGGTAAGCTGGCCGGGGTCCAGGTTCTGGCAACAGAAGGTTCGCCCGACGCTGAAATTCAGATTCGTGTGCGCGGTGGTGGTTCAATAACACAGGATAATTCACCGTTATATATTGTCGACGGTTTTCCGGTAAACAATATTTCCGACATTTCTCCTTCTGATATTCAAACCATCGATGTTTTGAAAGATGCATCATCAACAGCAATTTACGGATCGCGCGGTGCCAACGGAGTTATCATCGTTACTACCAAAAGTGGAACCGACGGTAAGGTTTCGGTAAGTTACAATTCGTACTATGGTTTGAAAAAAATAGCAAAAACATTAAATGTGCTTGGCGCTGAAGATTACGTAAAATGGCAATATGAATATGCATTTTTAGACAATACCGATGGAAATATCAGTTCATACCAGGATTATTTCGGTTCTTACCAGGACATTGATATGTACTCCGGACAACCCAGCAACAACTGGCAATTGCAAACCTACGGAAGAATTGGCGAAGTTTTCAATCATGATTTGAGCATCAGAGGCGGAACACAAAAACTGATGTATTCATTTAATTATGCCCACATCGACGAAAAGGCAATTATGGTAGGTTCCGATTTTAAACGAAACAACGTTTCATTCAAATTGAACAGCAATCCGAACGATAAAGTGAACCTTGCTTTCTCAATGCGTTATTCCGATACACAAATTAACGGTGGCGGCGCCAACGAACAAAACGAAAAGTCGTCGGCCGACTCCCGCTTGAAACACAGTGTTACGTATTCTCCAATTCCACTGACGGGATTAACAACTACCGATACCGATGAAGAAATTGCAAGTTACCTTGTAAATCCGCTGGTAGCAGTTGCCGACAACGATCGTGAGCAAAACCGCAAAACCTTTAATATGGCCGGAAGCTTTTCGTGGGAGTTTGTGAAAAATATCAAACTTAATTCAGAAGTTGGCCTTGACAATTATTTGTACAACGACAACCGTTTTTATGGTCTTACCACCTATTATATCAACAATGCCCCGGCTTCCGAAAACCAGGGGAAACCAGCAGTTATTCTGAGCGACAGAAAACAGCAGCGTTTTAGAAATACCAATACGGTATCGGTTGATTTGAATGAATATTTAGGTGAAGATCATAATCTGAACCTGTTGTTCGGGCAGGAATTAATTCTTACAAATACAAATCAGCTAACCACAACTGTTCATGGTTTTCCAACATTATTTACTTCAAACGAAGCATTTAAATTAACCTCGCAGGGAGTAGCTTATGCCATCGACAATTTTTATTATCCCGACGATAAATTACTTTCTTTCTTTGGAAGGTTAAATTACGATTTTAAAAACCGTTACCTGGTTTCTGCGACATTCCGTGCCGACGGTTCAAGTAAGTTTTCGCAAGGTAACCGCTGGGGATATTTCCCGTCGGCAGCCGTTGCCTGGAGAATTTCTGAAGAAGGTTTTATGCAAAATACCAAAAGCTGGCTCGACGATTTGAAATTGCGTTTCAGTTACGGAACTGCAGGAAATAACAACATTCCGTCAGGACAAATGTCTCAGTCGTTTGTTTCGAACACAACATCCTGGATCAGCGGTTTCGAAAGCTACTGGTCGGCTTCGAAAACAATGGCAAACCCCGATTTGAAATGGGAAACTACCTACACCCGCAACATTGGTTTGGATTTTGCCCTTTTAAACAGCCGTTTAAACGGGAATATCGAAGCGTATCTGAACAATACCAAAGATTTGCTTATTGAATTTCCGGTTGCAGGAACAGGTTACGATACTCAATATCGCAACATGGGTGAAACCGAAAACAAAGGTTTGGAACTTTCTTTAAACTGGGTGGCCCTTGAAAAGAAAAACTACGGTTTAAGTTTCAATTTCAACATCGGATTCAATAAAAATAAAATAAAATCGCTCGGAATTATGGATGATTTTGGCGCAGCAACAGGCTGGGCTTCAACAGAAATAGGCGATGATTTCTGGATTTCAAAAGGTGGTTCAGTGGGCGAAATGTACGGATATGTTTCCGACGGAAGATATGAAGTTTCCGATTTTGAAGGCTACGATGCCGATTCCGAAAAATGGATTCTGAAAGACGGAGTGGCTGACAATTCTACCATTGTTGGCGATTTGCGGCCAGGAATGATAAAACTGAAAAATCTGGTCGGCGACGACAACCAGGTAACCATCGACGACCGCACCATTATCGGAAATGCAAATCCGTTACATACCGGCGGTTTTACAATTAATGGCCGACTTTACGATTTTGATTTTTCAGCCATTTTTAACTGGAGTTACGGAAACGATATTTACAATGCCAACAAGATTGAATATACAACTTCCACACCGCGTTATCAGTACCGAAACCTTATTGATGTGATGGCAAGCGGAAAACGCTGGATAAATATTGACGAAGCAACCGGTGAACTTGTAAATGACGCCAGTCTTCTTTCCGGTATGAACGCAAATACAACCATGTGGTCGCCGTATATGAGCAAGTATGTTTTTAGCGACTGGGCTGTTGAAGACGGCTCTTTCCTCAGATTGAGCACTTTAACACTGGGGTATACTTTGCCTTCCGATATTTTGAAGAAAATGAAAATTCAAAACCTGAGATTTTATGTTACCGGTTATAACGTGTTCCTGTTAACCAACTATTCCGGTTTCGATCCTGAAGTTTCTACACGACGTAAAACTGCTCTTACTCCGGGGGTTGACTATTCTGCCTATCCGCGCAGCAGGCAAATTGTGTTTGGTGTAAATCTTAACTTTTAATGTTTGACAATATGAAAAGAGTAAAATATATACTTGGAATTTTATTGGCTGTTTTTATGACTGCCTGTGAAGACTATCTGGAAGCGCCGACAAAATCTTCGCTTGATGAATCTGTGATTTTTTCCACTCCCGACCTGGCCAAAGGTGCTGTGGATGGGATAAAAGTTTCTTTTGGTGAAACCAACTCGTACCGCGGTAGATTTTTGCCCTGGTATGGAATGAACACCGATGTTGAATGGTACAATTCATCCGACAGCCCGGGCGCTAACTCCGATTTGGCTGTGTACAATGCTGCGCCCAGCAATTCGAACATGAATACTACAAACAATACTTGGGCAAAAATGTACGAAGGAATTGAACGTGCCAACATCTGCATTCGCGGATTAAAAACCTACGGAAACCCGGAACCCGGAACAGAATTGGGTTATCTTTTGGGTGAAGCATTAACATTGCGTGCAGTTTATTATTCCGATCTGGTTAAAGCCTGGGGCGATGTTGTTGCCCGTTTTGAACCGATTTCAACAGAAACGCTTTATTTGCCAAAATCAAGTCGCGACGAAATATACAAACAATTGATTGCCGATTTGGCTGAAGCAGAAGAATTGGTTCCGTGGCCGAATGAAACTGCGGCAACCAGTACTGTTGAAAGAGTAAACAAAGCATTTGTAAAAGGTTTGCGCGCACGTTTGTGCATGAATGCAGGTGGTTATTCACAATATCCCGACGGTGTGCGGAAAAGCAACGATGCTGCACTGGCTACAAGTGTTATGTACCAAGAAGCTTATCAGGAATGTATTGATATTATCAACAGCGGAACGTGCAAGCTGGAATCTTCGTTTGAAACAGTTTTCAAAAACAATTGCAAGGATATTGTAACTGCCGGAGGTGAAACGCTTTGGGAAATTCCGTTTTCCGATGGCCGCGGCCGTATGTTGTTTACGTTTGCAATTCGTCACCAGAGTTCCGACCAGTACACTGCCCAGCCACGTGGCGGACAAGCAGGGCCTGTCCCAAACCTTTACTATGATTATGATTTAAAAGACACACGCCGCGATGTTTCTGTTGTGCCATACGAATGGGGAACTGCCGATAAAACAACCGGCCTCTCCAAACAAACATTGCTCAGTCTGAAACAGTGGAGTTTTGGTAAGTTTCGCTACGAATGGACCAACGAAGTACGCAGGGTTACTTCAACTAACGACGACGGTGTAAACAAACTGTATATGCGTTATGCCGAAGTTGTTTTAATGGCAGCCGAAACAGCCAACGAACTTCAGGGACCAACAGCTGCAGCTCCTTATCTGAAAATGATTCGCAAACGTGCTTTTAATTCTTCCGACTGGACCGTAAAAGTCGACAATTATGTCAATGCCCTTACTTCAAAAGAAGCCATGTTCAATGCTATTGTTGATGAACATAAATATGAATTTTGCGGTGAAATGGTTCGCAAAGAAGCGCTTATTCGCTGGAATTTACTGAAAACAAAACTCGATGAAACAAAAACCAAAATGTATGCTTTGCGCGACCGTGCCGGGGAATACCAGAATGTGCCTGAAAAAGTGTATTACAAATATGCCAGCGATGGTGAATCGCTTGTAATTTATGGTTTGAACAGGGGGGAATTGGACGATAAATCTTCAGAATACGATTACAATACTACCTGGGTGGCTCCCGATAAACTTTTGGATGCAAAAATAGAATCCATTTATACGCGGAATCCCGATTCTTATCAATTTTGGCCAATTTGGCAGGTATTTCTCGATGCCAGCAATGGCAAACTGGTAAACGATTATGGTTATTAAAAAATCGAATTTTATGAAAAACAAAATAAAAAATACAATACTTTTTTTAGCTGTGTTTTCCCTGGTTTTCAGCGCCTGTAAAGACGACATCGAACCGGTTATAGAACAGCTGAATTTTGAAAGGGTGTTTTCGCCCATTGATTTAACGGCCAGGATCAGAAATCTTACAACTGTTGAATTGTCGTGGACTGTTTCCGATAATGTCGATCATTATGTGGTTGAATTCAGTGAAGACAGCCTGCTTTTTAATTCTATCGTAAAAACTGTGGAAGTAGCTCCTGATGAAGTTCCTTTCAGCCAATTGCTTGATGGTGAAACCCAGTATTCAGCAAGAATAAAAGGAGTAAGTGCCGAAGGACTTGAAGATTCGAAGTGGTCGGCAATCGCTTTCAAAACCGACCCTGAAAATATTTTTTATGCACTGGCCGATGGCGATGTTAAAGCAACAACCGCCGTATTAAAGTGGCCTGCAGGCAGCGAAGTCACTCACTTTTTAATCATGCCGGGGAATATTGAACGTACAATTACCACGGAAGAAAAAGCCGCCGGCGAAGCAGAAATAACTGGCCTTACCGGTGAAACTTCCTACACGGTAACGTTATATAAAAACACCAAACACCGCGGCGAGATTGAATTTACAACATTAATCGACCTCGGAGGGGCCACAGCAGTTTATCCTGAAGACGATTTAGATGCTGTTATTTCGGCTTTGGAAGATGGTGGTGAATTGGTACTTTTCCCGGGTGATTATACCGTTTATACCGGAACAATAACTTTAAACAAGTCAATTTCTCTGAAAGGTTTGTATCCGTACGATAAACCGGTGATTCATGTTCAGTTTGTTTTGGAAGACGGCGTTCAGAATGTTACAATCAAAGATTTGGAAATGGATGGAACTTATCTCGATGCCACTGAGGTGGAAGTGGTAACCGACCATGCATTCCAATACAATACATCGGGTGTTGATTATGGAAGTCTGGAAGTAATCGACTGTGTAATTCACGATTACAACAAATCCATTTTTACCGGTTCGTCAAGCATTGTTTCTACTATCGCGTCTATTTCAATGGACAATTGTGTTGTTACCAATGTTTTAACCAACTCAGCCGATTGTATCGACTTCAGAGGCGGTTATGTAGCCAGTTTGAGCTTAACAAACAGTACTTTTGTAAACTGTGCACCTGCCCGTGATTTTGTCCGTCTCGACGACTCTTCAGGAGCCTTCCCCGGGAAAGTAAGCAATGTTCTTATCGATCATTGTACACTTTACGGAGTTTCAAACAATGCCTCGCGCCGCATCTTATATGTACGTTTTGTTGAAAATACACTAACGGTGAAAAATACTATTATTGTGGCAACAGTGGGATACTATACCAACCAGGACAAATCTTCGCAACCCGATTGTTCAAACAATAACTATTTTAATGCAGCTGGTTTTGTTTCCGGAGGTAGTGAAGTAAGTGGAGCAAAATTCGACCTGTCGGGAAATTTTACAACGCTCGATCCAGGTTTTGTAAATGCTGAAAACGGTGATTTTACAGTTACAAATCAAACGTTAATTGATAATAATGTTGGAGATCCCAGGTGGTAATTTTATAACCACTGATTAGGATTACTTTAGTTAGGTTGAGTATAAAACTCCGGGATTCGTTTACTCGGCTCTCGGAGTTTTTAAATATTTTACTCTAATTTCGAATTGAATTATTTACAATGATTGGTTTATTTCTAAAAATTAATTGATGAAAAGAACATTCTGGTTGCTTTTTATTCTCTCCTTTGGCACGTTTCTGAATGCACAAACATTAGCTTTTCCGGGTGCCGAAGGCGGTGGAAAATTTACAACCGGCGGTAGGGGAGGAAAACTTTTTTTTGTGGAAAACCTGAACGACAAAGGAGAAGGCAGTTTGCGAAAGGCCATTGAAGCAGAAGGTCCGCGAACGGTTATTTTCAGGGTTTCAGGGAACATAGAATTGCAAAAACCAATTTATATTAAAAACGGCGATTTAACCATAGCCGGTCAAACTGCCCCTGGCGATGGGATTTGTTTGAAAAATTTCGGGATTAAAATTGAAGCCGACAATGTAATTATCCGGTTTATCAGGGTGCGCCCCGGTGATTTGATGCACGAAGAAAACGATGCCATTTCAGGAATCAGAAACAAAAATATTATTGTAGACCACTGCAGTTTCAGTTGGTCGAACGATGAAGTTGCCTCTTTTTATGACAATATTGATTTTACACTCCAGTGGTGTATAATCAGCGAGAGTTTATATCATTCGGCGCATCACAAGGGAGATCACGGTTATGGCGGAATATGGGGTGGTAGCAATGCCAGTTTTCATCACAACCTGCTGTCGGATCATACCAGCCGGAATCCGAGGTTGTGCGGTTCAAGATATACACGGAACGCAGAAAACGAAAAAGCAGATATTACCAACAATGTAATTTACAACTGGGGGTACAACAGTGCTTACGGAGGCGAAGAAGGAAACTATAATATTGTAAATAATTATTACAAACCCGGGACTGCAACACGTAAAAATGTAAGTGGCCGCATTTTGCAGCTTACACCATTTTTCTTCGACCCAAATGTAGTTTCTGATTCTCTTTTTGCCGGAAATTTTTATGTTGCCGGAAATTATGTTGAGAACAATAGGCAGGCTTCCGAAAATAACTGGGATTTTGGAGTGGATGCTGATAAAAAATTTAACGCTACAAAAGTTAAATCAAAATTGGATAAACCTGTTTTTGTAACTTCTTTTGTAACTGATTCAGCAAAAGATGCATTTAAAAAAGTATTAAAAGTTGCCGGAGCAAGCCTGGTTCGCGATGAAGTTGATACCAGAATAATTACAGAAACAGAATCGGGAAAAGAAAAATACGGGATTTCGTTCGATGGTGGAAAAAACGGTATTATCGATTCGCAAACCGATGTAGGCGGCTGGCCTGTATTGCAATCGAAAACAGCGCCGGTTGATTCTGATAACGACGGAATGCCCGATGAATGGGAAAAGAAAAACGGGATCGATCCAATTGTGGCAAACAACAATAAAAAAGACCTTGATTCAGAATTTACAAATATTGAAGTTTACATCAATTCGTTGGTGTCGAATTTGATATTTTAGTTAATTTCAGCAAAATGAAAATAAGTTCGATATACAAAGTTGCCCTGTTATTTCTGGTATTTACGTTGGTTAGTTTTCCCGGTTTTGCACAAAACAAGGTTTCAGAGGTCTGGGTTTCGGATAACGGAGACGGAACATACAAAAACCCGGTGTTGTTCGCCGATTATTCCGATCCTGACGTTGTTCGCGTGGGCAACGATTTTTATATGACAGCTTCGTCATTTAATTGTGTGCCCGGATTGCCTGTTTTGCATTCGAACGATTTGGTGAACTGGGAATTGATAGGTTACGGTTTAAAAAGACTTGCACCGCAGGAAATATTTAACACTCCTCAGCACGGAAACGGAGTTTGGGCTCCTTGTATTCGGTTTCACAACAATGAATTTTACATTTATTATCCCGATCCCGATTATGGAATTTATGCAATAAAAGCTGAAAAACCGGAGGGACCCTGGTCGGAGCCGGTTTTGGTGAAAAGCGGAAAAGGATTGATCGATCCTTCGCCACTGTGGGACGACGACGGAAAAGTGTACCTCGCTTACGCTTTTGCCGGAAGCCGCGCTGGTGTTAAAAGCGTGATTCTGGTAGCTGAAATGAACAGCGAAGGCACAAAAATTATTGGCGATGAAGTAATGGTTTTCGACGGGCACAAAGATCATCCAACCGTGGAAGGGCCAAAGTTTTACAAAAGAAACGGATTTTACTACATTTTTGCACCTGCCGGCGGTGTTTCAACCGGGTGGCAGTTGGTTCTGCGTTCAAAAAATATTTATGGGCCGTACGAAGTAAAAATTGTGATGCAGCAGGGAAAGTCGGAAATTAATGGTCCGCATCAGGGAGCGTGGATTAACACGCCAACCGGCGAAGACTGGTTTATTCATTTTCAGGACAAGGGGGCATATGGAAGAATAGTTCATTTGCAACCTGTGGTATGGAAAAACGACTGGCCGGTAATTGGCCGCGATTCCGACGGCGATGGTATTGGTGAGCCTGTTTTGCAGTACAAAAAACCGGATGTTGGTACTGAACTTCCTGTAAAAACACCACCCGAAACAGATGAGTTTAACCAAAATTCACGGGGATTGCAGTGGCAGTGGCATGCAAATCCTCAGGTTTACTGGGGCTTTCCGTCGGGTAATCTTGGGTTTTACAGGTTGAATTGTATTACCAAACCGGAAAAGGCGGCAAATCTTTGGGGTATTCCAAATTTGTTGCTCCAAAAATTTCCTTCTGAAGAATTTACGGCAACAACCAAAATAAACTTCTCTTCACACACTTCCAACGAAGAAACAGGTTTTCTGGTTATGGGAGAAGATTACCAGTATATTTCACTGAAAAGCAGTAATAACCAACTTTATGTTCGGGTTGTAAAATGTGAAAATGCTTCGAAAGGAAGCAGTGAAACCGAGTTGTTCTCTTCTGTTTTCGACAGTTCTTCTATTTATTTCAGAATAAAAGTTGAGAAGGGTGCAGTATGTTCGTTTAGTTTTAGCGCCGACGGTAAAAAATTTATGCCAGCAGCCAAATCTTTTGTGGCAAAACCCGGGCGCTGGATTGGCGCTAAGATCGGTTATTTTGCTTTGCGCGAAGGAATTACAAACGATGCCGGAACAGTTGATATCGACTGGTTCAGAATTGAAAAGGGCCAATGAATAAACTTGTTTTTATATCATTTCTAACCCTGATTTCCTTGATTTCTGTTGGAAAAGATTACGATTTTGTGGTTGCTTCCGACGGAACCGGAAATTTCAAAACAGTTCAGCAAGCAATAAATGCAGTCCCCGATTTCAGAAAAAACCGAACGACTATTTTTATTAAAAACGGGGTTTACAAGGAGAAATTGATCCTTCCGGCCAGCAAAACCAACGTTACTTTTATTGGCGAAGATACAGATAAAACTGTGCTGACGTATGACGATTATGCTTCCAAAAAGAACAAATTCGCAGAGGAAATGGGAACAACCGGTTCTTCGTCGTTTTTTGTGTTTGGCGAAGGTTTTACTGCCGAAAATATGACATTTGAAAATTCGTCGGGCCCGGTAGGACAAGCTGTGGCAGTTCGTATCGACGGCGACAGGGTTGCTTTCAGAAATTGCCGGTTTCTTGGTTTTCAGGATACTTTGTACCCTCACGGTGAAAACAGCCGGCAGTATTACAAAAACTGTTACATTGAAGGAACCGTCGATTTTATTTTTGGCTGGTCGACTGCTGTTTTTGAAGATTGCACGCTGTTTTGCAAAAGCCCTGGTTTTGTTACCGCACCTTCTACAAATGAAGATACTGCATTTGGTTTTGTTTTTTTGAATTGCTCTGTAAAAGGAAGTGCTCCGGAATGTTCAGTTTATCTCGGGCGCCCATGGAGACCGTTTGGTAAAGCTGCTTTTTTAAACTGTAATCTTGAAAAAATTATTAAACCTGAAGGCTGGCACAACTGGGATAAACCGGAGGCCGAAAAAACAGCTTTCTTTGCAGAATTCAACAATTCGGGGGAAGGAAATGTGAGCGAACAACGAGAAAAATGGATGCACAAACTCACAACAGAAGAAGCCAATCTCTACATCCCGGAGAAAATTCTCGGTGATTGGGTTGTGGCTCCCGATTTATTTATTACAAGTAAAAAACCAACTAACTTTTAAGGTATGTATAAGATTCCTTTTTCAAGAATAGTCATTGTTTTGCTTATTTTAATAGCCGGTTGTAATCCGCCCGAAAAAGGAACAAAACAGCCGGTTGATAAAAATTTCGAAGGCATTGAGTTTGAAATGCCGGCGATTCAAGTGCCTGAAATTCCTGGAAACACGTTAAATATTACTGATTTTGGTGCCGTTGCCGACGGACGCACTTTAAATACGCAGGCTTTTGCCGATGCCATTAATGCCGTTGTTGAAAAAGGGGGCGGTAAAATTGTTGTCCCGGCGGGAATCTGGCTAACCGGGCCTATTATTTTGAAAAGCAATCTGGAAATTTACACTGAACCCGGGGCGTTTGTTATTTTTTCCAACGATAAAGATTTATACCCGCTGATTGAAACCAGTTTTGAAGGACTCGATACCTGGCGTTGTTTGTCGCCAATTTACGGTAAAAATATTGAAAATGTAGCTTTTACCGGGAGCGGTGTTTGGGACGGTTCGGGCGACTCGTGGCGTTTTGTGAAAAAGGACAAACTCAACGAAGAACAGTGGGAAAAATTAATTGCTTCGGGGGGAGTTTTAAACGAAAAAGGGGACGAATGGTATCCTTCGGAACAATTTGAAAAAGCACAGAAAGAATCCGATATGAATGTCCCCACGCATTTAAAAACCAAAGAGGAATTTGAGACTGTGCGCGATTTTTTACGCCCGGTAATGGTAAGCATACAAAATAGCCGACGGGTAATGTTCGACGGGCCAGTGTTTCAGAATTCTCCGGCGTGGTGCATTCATCCATTTTTGGTAGAAGATTTAATCGTTAAAAATGTTACCGTGCGCAACCCGTGGTATTCGCAAAACGGCGACGGAATCGATGTTGAATCGTGTAAAAATGTTTTGGTTGAAAATTGCAGTTTTGATGTTGGCGATGATGCCATTTGCATAAAATCGGGCAAAGATGCCGACGGGCGGCGTCGCGGTGTTCCAAGCGAAAACCTGGTTATAAAAAACAACATCGTTTATCACGGACATGGCGGTGTTACCGTTGGAAGCGAAATGTCGGGCGGCGTAAAAAATATGCACGTTTCCAAGTGTACGTTTATCGGAACCGATGTGGGCCTCCGGTTTAAAAGTAACCGAGGAAGAGGTGGTGTGGTTGAAAATATTTATATTTCAGATATCTACATGACTGATATTCCAACATTTGCCATTTCATTCAATTTGTATTACGGCGGTAAATCGGTTTCAGAAATGATGGCAGAAGGTGGAAAAAACGATTTTGCACAACCTGAACCGGTTTCAGAGGAAACCCCGGTGTTCCGGAATATTTTCATTAAAAATATTACATTGAAAGGCGCTTTGCAGGCGGTTTTTATGCAGGGATTACCTGAAATGAACCTGCAAAATATTCAACTTTCCGATATGTTTCTTTCCGCCAAAAAAGGATTTTCAGTTATCGATGCTGACGGTGTAAAAATTGAAAATATAGATTTGCACACCGAAACTGATATTTCGTTCGAATTTTACAACTCAAAAAATGTGGTTTTTGATAAAAACAGTTTTGATAAAATTTCCAAAAAATCGATTCTAATTAACGGTGAAAATTCAGAAAATATTTCACTAAAATCGGGAGGAAACAGTTTGAACGAAAACACTTTGGTTGGTGCTGAAGTTCCACCCGGGGCTGTGAATTTTTAATTTTTTTTGGAAATTAAATTGAATTTGGTTTTATGTTACGTTTTGTAGCTGCATTAACTTTTCTTTTCCTGATTATTTTTAATCTGGGTGCTCAGGAATTGCCAGCTTTTCCGGGCGCCGAAGGATTTGGAAAATACACCACCGGCGGAAGAGGGGGGCGCGTTATTTATGTAACCACACTCGACGATAACAATTTGCCGGGTTCGTTGCGTTATGCCATTGAACAGTCGGGGCCTCGTATAATTTTGTTCAAAGTTTCGGGTACTATTCAGCTAAAATCGATGCTAAAAATAACCAACGGTGATCTGACTATTGCCGGCCAAACTGCTCCCGGCGACGGAATTACCTTGCGCGATTACACTTTGTATGTGGGGGCAGGCAACGTAATTATCCGGTTTTTGCGTTTTCGGTTGGGTGATGAATCCCAACAGGAAAACGATCCGATTTGGGGAAGGGAGCAACAGAATATTATTATCGATCATTGTTCAATGAGCTGGAGTACCGATGAAAATGCTTCGTTTTACGACAACGAAAATTTTACGCTTCAGTGGTGTATTGTAGCCGAAAGCCTGCGAAATTCAATTCACAACAAAGGAACGCACGGTTACGGTGGAATCTGGGGCGGACAAAAAGCCTCGTTTCACCACAATTTACTGGCACACAACGATAGCCGCAATCCGCGATTTTGTGGCAGCCGGTATTCAAACAAAGCTGCTTCGGAACTGGTCGATTTTCGCAACAATGTAATTTACAACTGGGGAAGCAACAGTGTTTATGCCGGCGAAGGCGGCAATTACAACATGGTTAACAATTATTATAAATCGGGTCCGGCCACTTCCTCTTCAGTAAAAACACGGATTCTGCAACCTTACGCCGATAACGGTGAAAACAACCAGCAGGCGGGAATTTTCGGTACTTTTTATATTAGCGGGAATACTGTTTCTGAAAGTGAAACGGTTACCAGCGACAATTGGTTGGGAGTTTCTTTACATTCAACATTTACAACGTTTGCCCCGGAAATAATAAAAAACGATATAAAATCGTCAACAGAGTTTCAAAACGGTGAAGTTACTACACATTCATCCGAAAAAGCTTTTGAAAAAGTTCTGGTGTATTCCGGGGCTTCCTTAAAACGCGATGCTGTGGATTTGCGCATAATTCACGATGCAGAAACAGGAAGCGCTGAAATTACAGACGGAGGAAACGGCAGTACAAACGGATTGATCGACACACAGTCGGCAGTGGGCGGCTGGCCTGTTTTATTGGCTGAAAACCCGCCAAATGACAGCGATAATGACGGAATGTCCGACGATTGGGAAATTGCCCACAATCTTTCGCGTTTTGATGAAAATGATGCAAAGCTTACAACTGTCGACGGAGTTTATCCAAATCTGGAGGTTTATTTAAACGATTTGGTCGATGAAATTATCACCGGCCAGAATTTGGAAGGAATGCCGACTTCTTCAGAGTTGGTTGTAAAGGCTGAAACAAAACCTAAAATATATTTCAGTAAAACGGATGAAACGCTCAATATTAATCATTTTCAAAATTTTACCGGAATAAAAATTTTTAGTATCACCGGGCAATTGCTTTTTGTAGATTCAGTTTATGATAAAACATTGAAAACCAAGGTTGATTTTCTTAAAAACGGAATGTACATCGTTGTTGTTTCCGATGAAAAAAACAAAGTCTTTTCAGAAAAAATTATAAAATATTAAACGAATAGATTTTTACGGCTGTGCTTCATTTTGCTTGTTCTTTTTTTATATTCTGAAATGATGCGGAGAAATGTAAAGTAAAAAATGGTTGTGGCGCAGGCCGTTCAGTAGATTTTACTTCCAATCACACCGTCGGTTGATCCACTAAAGTTTTGCTCGATAAAGGATTTGTTTTCTGAATAATTATTCGAAAACTTTATTCATAAAATCAACCACAATTGGCCAGGTTTCATCGAACCACGGGTGAAAAAGCCAAAACGGATGCGGCGTGTTTTCAATGGTATGAATTTCAAAATAAGTATTGTATTTTTTTATAACTTCAATCAACTGGTCGCGGCCGGCGTGGTATCTTGGCAAAGCGCTGTTGATGTATAAAATGGGTGGTGTATTTTTATCGACATAAGTAAGTGGTGAAGCTTCCACCCATATTTTTGGGTTCTTTGCGTAAGTTGCATTAAACCAGCGGGCACCGGCTGAGATTGGCTTTTCCGGGTCGGGATCCTTGGCGCTTTCAGCCGGGTCGGTAAAATCTACAATTCCATCGATGTTGATTATTGCCTGCACTTTATCTGAACAAATTCCGGAATTGGGGTGCGTCTGAAATTTCTCCGACTGTCCCGTTACTCCTAAAAAAGTTGCCAAAGTCGCTCCTGAGGAACATCCGAGCACTGCAATTTTTGTAGTGTCGATGTTGTATTTTTCAGCGTTGTTTTTTATCCATTTTATCGCCGTTTTTAAATCGGTAATGGCAGCCGGGTATTTTGCCTCGGGTGACAATCGGTGTTCGGCAGTGGCCGCAAAAAAACCGTTCTCTGCAAGTTTTTGCGCCATCGGTACCAAATGCGATTTGTTTCCCGAAGCCCAGCCTCCGCCGTGAATTAGCAAAACTGCAGGTATTTTTTTTGATTTTTGTTTTGCAGGATAAAAAATATCGGCATGCAAATCACGGTTTTCCAGTGAAAAATAGACCGCATTCTTTTCACCTTTTATTCTTTTGATGCTGAATTCTTCTACCGGTTTTGCCTGTGGAAATTCATTTTTAATTTTCTGGTACGAACTCCACACTGAAAAAGAGGTGTCGCGTGGAAAATCAGCTGTTTTTTCCTGTGCCGGAGAAATCAGCGAAATCAACAAAATCAATAAAATAAAAGCGATTTTTTTCATTTTATAAACTGAACCTGAATTTTTACAAGGTAATATATTCCGATTATTTATCGAGTTCAAATGCAGCTAAAATAAACGGTCCGACACCCTTTGAATCGTTGTCAATTTGTTTTTCGCTAATATAGTAATTATAATCGCCTTCGCGGTAAGGATTTCCACCCAAACCACAGGCACCGCAGGTTTGCGTTAATGTTGGCAATCCATCGGCGCCGGTAATTACCAGGGTTTTTACTATACTTTCGAAAGATTGACTGGCGATTTCCAGAAATTTTTTATTAAGGTATCCATGTTTTGCACCCTTGGCAAATGCATAAATAATCATAGCGCTCCCCGAAGCTTCAATATAATTTCCTTCACGTCCTCCCTGGTCGAGTACCTGGTACCACAATCCTGTGTTTTTATCCTGAACATTTAACAATGCCTGGCTCAGGTTATTTAGAATATTAATCAGAGTATTTCGGTCTTTATGGTCTTCGGGAAGTACTTCCAAAACATCGACCAGCGCCATCATGTACCAGCCCGTGGCACGGCTCCAAAAGTGTTTCGATTGGCCTGTTTCGGGATTGCACCAGCGTTGTTCTTTGCTTTCGTCCCAGGCATGATAAACCAGGCCGGTTGCCGGATCGAGCGTTTTTTCATAAATCAGTTTCATTTGAAATGTCACTTCATCATACCACTGTGGTTGATCAAATGCTTTGGCATAATTTACCAGAAACGGTGAAGCCATGTAAATTCCGTCGAGCCACATTTGATACGGATATGCTTTTTTGTGCCAGTAACCTCCGGCCTGTGTTCGCGGGTGGGTTTCCATCTGCCTGACAAGCGTGTCAACGGCAATTTTATATCTATTCTCCCCGGTTTTCGAGTACAATTCAAGAATGTTTAAACCCGGACGAACCCGGTCAATGTTGTAGTCACTCAATTTGTACCCGTTAATTGAACCGTCGTTCTGTACAAAATAGTCGATGTAGGCCCGGGCATATTCTGAATATTTTGGATCGCTTTCTCCAAGTTTTTCAAGTGCGGTGGCCAAAAGTGCAATGTCGTATTCGTACTTTGGTTTATTACCGTTGTAATGAATTAAACTGTCGTGGCGTGTTAAAACAGCATCAGCAAAACGAAGCGACCATTTTTGAGGTCCGCTTTTTTCCTTTGGAGCATTACAAGCGAAAATGAATAGTAGACCAATGAAAAAGATCAATGCTTTTTTCTTCATTTCAGAATTGGTTTTGTTTACAAATTGTTGGTGCGAAAACCAGATTTATGTGATTTATAAATCGATTTCCTTGTTTGTAAAATTACCAACTTCGAAAAAAGAAAGCAGGGGAAATTTTCTCAAAAAACGGGATTTACAAATTTTTTTTGAATGAAAAAATGTATTTGAGTATTCTTACGATTGAAGAAAAAAAAAGAGACGCATTTGCATGCGCCTCTCCTTAATAATTAAACAGCATTATAGTTTAACAGACGTTACTGAATTTTTCGCTTTTAAGGATTCGTAAGAAATTTTCACTTCGCCTTTTCCTTCAATTAAAAACTGGTATTCAACATTACCGTAACCTGGTACTGAAAGGTACTGGATTTCCGGTTTTTTGTCTTTGTAACTTACCTTGTTCAGGCGAATATCGTTAATTTTTCCTCCAGCTACAACTTTTCCTCCTGAAACTTTAAGAATATCTTGTTGTTGCAGTTTGCTGCTCACCGAAATTGCGGACATTGATGGAAGACCGTTTTTATTGGTTAACCTTACTCTCACCTGATAAAGGTTTTTGCCAAGGTCTTTAACATCAAATACTTCCATTTTTACTTCCGGAGTATTTTCTGCAGCAAGCAGAACCACCGACGCATTTCTGTGAACCAAATCGGTTAGCATAAACGGGTGGGGCAGACGGGAACTCATTTTTACCCAGCCACCGATTTCAATATCGCCGTAAACGGGGTGTTTGTATGGTTTCCATTCTTTGTACAATTCACCCTGAGTTATGTTGTCGTTGAATTTCAACCGTTCGCGTGTTTCTTCGGTCTGAGGTCCCCTCATATCGGAATTTTGTTCTTGTGCTTTTGGTGCGTTTGTATTTTCGCGGTACGTTTCCGAACCGTCGGGGAATAACTCGCCTACGAAAGAGAAAACACCATAAACAAAGTAAATGTGTGAATCGAAATCGCCGTATGTCGGGTACAAATCAACCGAAGGTATATAAACATACCCGGGAGTAATTTTTTTAGCATTGTTTCCGATTACGTCGTAAGCAGCAATATCCGACTGAGGTATTCGGGTAACATCGTCAGCAGGTGGTCGCAGCCACATACCTCCGTTGTTGTGGAATGCAAATCCGATGATAATATTCGGACGGGCAGCCACATATTCGTTGATGGCTTTTAAACCCACACCTGAGAACGGAAAATCGCCGGCACCCTGCTGAACGTAAGGAGGTTCCCAGTGGTAGCCCCAGTTTCTGTTCGGATCGAGATAACCTTCAGCATCTTCGTTTAACTGACCATCGCCGTCGTTGTCGATACCTTCGTATCCCAAAAGCGAATATTCACCTTTTTCGCCCGGTTTGCACCGTACCATAATGCGGCTGTCTTCCGGATCAAGTTTATAATCTCCGTACGGATCTTTAATTCTCATTTGAGTTATGCTGCCGTCGCCGTCCAAATCATCGGGGGCATCTTCATCGAACAAACCATCGCGGTCGTCGTCAACAGGAACACGGATACTACGGCTTGAACTTGGAGTGTGTGCATCTTTGAAAAAGTGATAACGACCGTCGACATTTACTACAGGAATAATGTAATGAACGTTTTTGTCGACGACTTCGGTAATTTTTTCGTTTTCGCCATATTTGGTTAAAAGCATGTTGGCATAATACAAACAAACTTCACCAGCCTGAATTTCATTTCCGTGAATATTCCCATCGACATAAACGCCAGGTTTTGATAATTCATCACCTGTTTTTTTGTTGTTGATGGTGAGTGCATAAATTTCGCGTCCTTCCTCACTTTTTCCAACCACATCGAGTTTGGTCATTTCCGGAAAAGCGGCATGCAAAACTTTCAGCGCTTCAACAACATCGTCATAATCGTAATAACGGTCAAAGCGCAAGGGAACTTCAATTTTGCTTTTAACACCGGCGGCAAAACCAAGTTGAACAAAAGCAACGAGCAGTGTGAGTAAAATATATCGTTTCATAATTAACCTCCAATTTTAACTTGTTTCACTTGAGTTCCAAAAACTGCCGATTCAATTTTGGCAGTTAGGACAGGCTTTTTATCGGATTTTACAATCCAGGTGAGTTTTTTCACCTGGCTGCCGCCAATATCGCCGAGCGGAGTCCTGCTGGTTCCTTCCAGATATTCAACATCGCCTTCGAGTGTTACAACAACAGGCGCGGGTTGACGGTTGCGGGCTCCCATGGCAATCGGATAGGGAAGATAACCGCTGTTTTCCACATAAATTTCGAGTTTGTAAACACCGCTTCCCAAATCGGTAACTTTTTCATTGGCAAAACCAATGGAAGGCAATTTTTCCGACAGTTTGAGCAACCACGGCAATTGGGTTTTCAGCAACGAATCGATTCCGTCTGCTTTTGGAGTTGTTTCCAGATAAGGAATATAACCACCCACTTCAACTTCGCCAAATTCGGGATGTTTAACTTTTTGCCACTCAACAAATCCTTTTCCGCCCCATTCATTTTCGGACCAGGCCAACAAAGCCTTGTCTTTTTCACTAAGTTCACCTTCTTTTTTCGGTTTTGGCATATTTTTCATCATTTCGGTCATTTGTTTTGGAGAAAACTGACCGGATCCCATCATTTCAATAATCCCTTTTGCCTTGAACCTGTCGGGGGCATTGTTGGCTTTCAGAAATGCATCGATTTTTTCTTCACCCAGAGCAGTAAATTCTTCGGTGCTCATTTTTTCAACCTGTTCGAGTGTTAAAGCGCCATCGTCGGCCTTTTTTTCTTCTTTAACTTTTGGAACGGTAAATAAATTCATGGCAAACGAAGGCATCCCGAGGTGATAATATGTCCAAAGCTCGAAGGAACCGTCTTTTGCCGGTGTTGCATCAAGACGTTCGGTGTTAAATTTCTGTGCTTTTAAATATTCCTTGTATTCTTCTGAAAACTTAGTATAAAATTTCAAATCTTCATCGAGCGGATTAACAGCAGCACCAAGTCCAAGCATTCCGGCAATCATTGAAGGTGTAATTTCTGTTCCCGGAGGAGCCATTGGTTTCACCATCTCAATTATTTCATCCATGCTGTACGATTTTTCAGGATCGGCATTTAACATGCGTGCATAACGTCTCGGAATTTTTATATTCTGAAGGTTTGTCCCACCTTTTCTTCCTCCTTTCGGAGCTGTGGTACAAAAATCTGAACTTCCTAACGTATAAAACATTTCAATATTCGGGCGGTCGAAAATAAAGCGCATTATACCATAAACTTCAGGTGTCTGTCCTGCCCACTGACCAGCTTCCTTTTTATCGTAGGGAAACAAAAACGGAAAGCTGATTCCGACATTTATTCCACCCGGGCCATCTTCATTGTAAGCGCCGTCGCCGTCATTGTCGATTCCCTCTTCAGCAACTTTGTACTCACCACGTTCGCCTTTTTGTGTGTCGGCACGCTGCATAAGCCGAGGATCATTTTTCGATACAAGAAACGATCCTTCCAAATCTTTGTAACGCATCTGGGTAATTAATCCGTCACCGTTCAAATCGTCCGGTCCGTCTTCATTTATCGCTTCATCCATGTCGTTGTTAACAACAAAATTGTTGACGGTGCGATCAAATTTAACACCTTCAAAATAACCTTTGGCTGCATCAGGATTTGGCAAAGGCAAAATATACCATATTAAATTTTCAGTATATTTTGTTGAATCGAGCAGCATTTTGGCAAAAACGAGCGCGCCTTCGGTTGAAATTGGAATATTTCCTTCGAAGTTGGCACCCACAAAAATTGCCGGCACATCTTTTTTGTCTTTACCGATTTCAATTACAGTAACAGGTTCCCCTCCCGGACTGGTTGCAATAGTGTATAACTGCACTGCTGCCGGCTTCTGTTGTTGTAATTTTTTAAGAACTTGCTGTACTTCGCTGACATTGTGATATTTGTCGAACGAAACGTCGTTTTGCGCATAAACTGTCCCTGAGGAAAAGAAAATACACAAAAACAAATAGTTAAACAGTTTTTTTATCATACCTCAAAAATTAAAATAATAATTATTTATGCTTTTTTGTATCATCCTGTTTGAATTTAGTTGGTAGAAATAACAGGTTGTAAAATATTAAGGCTGGAAATTTACTTTTTTTAACGTTTGAGAAAGGAAACAAATGTCATGTTTTTGGGTGTTTAAGGTATAAATTCGAGGTTTGGATGACATTATCATTTTTGGTGAAAAGAAAAACCCGGAATCTTAGGGAAACCGGGTTGAAAATATATTTCAGATTACGTTTAAACCAAAATTTTTGAAGTAAGGTTATCGATACTTACCTGAATTCCTTCAATTGGTTTTCCATTACCCTGGTTGTCGTCTTCAACAAAGAAATTTTTCAGTCCGGCAACTTCGCGGGCTGCATAAATTCTTTTGAAATCGATAATACCAGCGCCCACCGATGTAATATCATCTTTAATCACATCATAATAAGGAGCATTGTCGGCAGTGCCATCTTTGAAATGCCAAAGTTGGAATCTTCCTGGGTATTTGTTGAACATTTCCACCGGATCCTGACCAGCTTTGGTTACCCAGTAAAGGTCAATTTCCATAGTTACCAAATCCGGATCAAGTTCTTTCATGTAAATATCATAATAAGGAACAATGCCATCGAGGTTTGCAAATTCGAAGTTATGGTTGTGGTAACCAAACTGGATACCTACATTTTTCATAATTTCACCAACCTGGTTCCAGTCGGCAACCATTTTTTTGTACGATTCAATATTGCGATCTTCATCGTTTACCCAGGGTTGTACACAATATTTAACTCCCAGTTCAGCATGTGCATCAGCCATAGCTTTTGCATTTTCAACAGTAATACCGGCTGCTTCAACCTGAGTGTGGCTGCTTAATGCTTCCATTCCAAGGTCGTTCACCATTTTCTTAAAATCGGCAGGATCATAACCGTAAAATTTACCGTCGGCATAACTGGCCAATTCAACGTATTTGTAACCCAAATCCGATACTTTTTTCAATGTTCCGGGAGTGTCGGCAGCCATGGCGTCACGAATGCTGTAAAGTTGCAAACCAACTCCAAAGCTTTTTTTGTCAACTACAGGAGCAGTTTTGCATCCCAGTGGCCCCAGGGCAATTAAACCCATGGTTCCGGCGGCGGAAACGCGAAGAAAATTCCTTCTGTTTTGCGAAGTCTTCATACTTGTTTTTCTTTTTTAGTTTGATTAATTTTTATTCTTATTTGAAATTTTCAATATGGAAGGATAAAAATAGTATAAACCTTTAATTTTAAAAACCGAAAAAACAGATTATTTCTGAATATTAATAAAATGAACATGGAAAGAGGGTTCGATTTGTTTTATCCGATTAAAATCCGTGCCGTTTTGAACATTTATTATTGCAGCACATTTCGATTTTTTTTACTATTGGAAAATATTTCTAAATTGAAAACATTTATAATAAACCAAATTATAACCAAATGAAACGTAGAACGATGATAAAAAATGTTGGAAGTACAATAGCTTTAACCGGTTTAGGTCTATCGGCGGGCAGTACTCAATTGGAAACAAAAGAATCCGGTAAATTAAAAGGAAATATTCATCAGTCGGTTAGCCAGTGGTGTTATGGAGATATTCCTTTGGAAGATTTTGCAAAGGCCTGTGCAGGCATGGGGATTCAATCCATCGAACTTTTGCAGGAAAAAGATTGGGCCATAGTACAAAAATATGGTTTAAAATGTGCCGTTGGATACGCTACCGATTATGGAATTCCCAAAGGTTTTAACAGGTTGGAAAATCATGAAAAACTGACTGCCGATTATACCGCAATGATTCCAAAAGCCGCTGCTGCCGGGGTGCCTTCTTTGATTTGTTTTTCGGGAAACCGTGACGGATTAAGTGATAACGACGGATTGATCAATTGTGCCATTGGATTAAAGAAAATTATGCCACTTGCTGAAAAGCACGGTGTAAATATTATAATGGAGTTGTTGAATGAAAATAACCACAAAGATTATCAGTGCTCTCATACAAGCTGGGGAGCAGCACTTTGTGAAATGGTGGGATCAGACAGATTTAAATTGCTTTTCGATATTTACCACATGCAAATTATGGACGGAAATGTAATTTACAACATCAATAAATATCAGAAATACATTGGTCATTATCATACCGGCGGGGTTCCCGGACGAAACGAAATTGATGAAACCCAGGAATTAAATTATCCGGCAATTATGAAGGCAATTGTAAAAACCGGATACACCGGATTTGTGGGGCATGAATTTGTTCCTACCAAAAAAGATAAACTTGAATCGCTCAGACAAGGCGTGCAAATCTGCGACGTTTAAAGAATAAATATTGACGAAATAAAAAGACTGGTAATTGATGCCAGTCTTTTTGATTTTAGGTGTCCCCAATTTCTTAGAAAAACTTCCTGCAAATCATTTTTAGGGCTTACTGAAATGGTTGCAAATTACAGCAATAAAAAAGCCTGCAGTTTTCTGCAAGCTTTTTTGTCGGGGTGATCCGACTCGAACGGACGACCACCAGCACCCCATGCTGGCACGCTAGCCAACTGCGCCACACCCCGATTTTGTGGATGCAAAAATAGTTGTTGATTCGGTATCTGCAAAACTTTTTTAATGAATTCATCTGATTTCGTTTTTTATTTCCTGAATTACAGCTCCCATCTCAAACACAATTACTGTGAAATATTTCTAAATTGTTGTTTTCGAACTTCTTCCCGTATTTCATAGAGATTGTCTATTCTTGTTCATAATAATCGATGAAACAACCCTTTGAAAAATTCAGATGTTTTGTACTTTTGTTCAGCTAAAAAAATAATAGATATGTTTAAATCGCTTGATATTAACGAAAATACAGAAAACAAGAGTACAAAACCTGTTGAAGTTGAAAGAGTAAAGTGTTTAATTGTAGGTTCGGGGCCTGCGGGTTATACTGCAGCTATTTATGCGGCACGCGCCAACCTGAACCCTGTGATGTACGAAGGTTTACAACCCGGGGGACAGTTGACAACAACAACTGAAGTTGAAAATTTTCCAGGTTATCCTGAAGGTATTACAGGGCCGGTTTTAATGGAAGATTTAAAAAAGCAGGCCGAACGTTTTGGTACAGATGTTCGCTGGGGAATGGCTACAAAAGTTGATTTTTCGGGCGAAATCCACAAAGTTTGGATCGATGATGAAAAAATTGTGGAATCAGAAGTAGTTATTATTGCAACTGGTGCAACTGCAAAATATTTGGGTCTTGAAGATGAGAAAAAATACGCCGGTGGAGGAGTTTCGGCTTGTGCTACCTGCGATGGATTCTTTTACCGTGGTAAAGATGTTGCTGTTGTTGGCGGTGGCGACACTGCTGCTGAAGAAGCCATGTATCTTGCCGGACTGTGTAAAAAAGTTTATCTGATTGTTCGCCGCGACGAATTACGCGCTTCAAAAGTAATGGCAGAAAGAGTAATGAAAACGCCAAATGTTGAAGTTCTCTGGAAGCACCAGACCAAAGGGTTGATTGGCGATAAAGGCGTTGTTGAAGGGGCACGGCTGGTAAAAAATCTTGGGGAAGAAGGTGAAGAAGAAGTTCAGATTAAAATCGACGGTTTCTTTCTGGCCATTGGCCACAAACCCAATTCTGACATTTTTAAACCATACATTGATACAGATGAAGTGGGTTATATAAAAACAATTCCGGGAACTTCGAAAACAAATATCCCGGGAGTTTTTGCCTGCGGCGATGTTCAGGATCCGCACTACCGACAGGCAGTTACAGCGGCAGGTTCAGGTTGTATGGCCGCCATCGATTCGGAACGTTATCTTTCTGAAAAACATGCTTAAAAATAATTCATTATAATAAAAAAGCAGGGCTGTTTAGTCCTGCTTTTTTTATGAAAAATAGGGAACAAAATGTTTGCTCCCCATTCAATTATTCTTCGAAAATATTATTTGTCTACTTCTACTTTTGCAAGATTTTCACTTTTGTATTCACCTGCAATAAGTTTTTTGCGTACATCTTTAAACGCTTCCAATGTAATTTTAACATCTTCAAGAGTATGCATTGCAGTAGGTATAAGGCGCAAAAGAATTTCCCCTTTCGGAATAACCGGATAAACTACCATCGAACAGAAAATACCGTAATTTTCACGAAGGTCGTAAACCATTTGAGTTGCTTCAGCTTCACCACCTTTCATATAAACGGGAGTAACCTGTGTGTTGGTTTTTCCTAAATCGAAACCGGCTTCTTTTAAACCCGACTGAAGTGTATTAACCACTGTCCAGAGTTTTTCGCGAAGCTCAGGCATTGTACGCAACATATCCAAACGTTTTAATGCGCCGATTGTCATGGCCATTGGCAACGATTTTGCAAATGTTTGCGAGCGCATATTGTAGCGAAGGAAATAGCAAATATCAGTTTCACCGGCAACAAAACCTCCGATTCCGGCCATTGCTTTTGCAAAAGTTCCAAAATGCAGGTCAACACCGTCGGAAACACCAAAATGTTCAGGAGCGCCGGCGCCTGTTGGTCCCATTGTTCCAAAACCGTGTGCATCGTCAACCAGTAAACGGAAATCGAATTCTTTTTTAAGGGCAACAATTTCATCAAGTTTACCTACCTGGCCTGTCATACCGAAAACACCTTCAGTAACGACCAAAATTCCGCCACCATTTTCCGTAGCAAGTTTTTGTGCAAACCCCAACATCTTGCGGCATTTGTCGATGTCGTTATGAGAATAGACGAAACTTTTTCCGCCTTTTGCTTTGTGAAGGAAAACGCCATCCATAATGCAAGCGTGAGATTCAGAATCGTAAACAATTACGTCTCTGCGGCTTGCAATTGCATCGATAATCGACACCATTCCCTGGTACCCGTAATTTAAAAGGAATGCATCAGGTTTACCAACAAATTCAGCCAATTCGCGCTCCAATTGTTCATGTTTAACTGTTTGCCCCGACATCATGCGGGCTCCCATCGGATAAGCCAAACCGTATTGGGCGGCTGCCTCAGCATCAACTTTTCTTACCTCCGGGTGATTTGCCAACCCAAGGTAATTGTTCAAACTCCAGGTTAAAACTTCTTTCCCCCTGAATTTCATACGTGCAGAAATCTCTCCTTCAAGTTTAGGAAATGCAAAATATCCATGAATCTGATCCATCCATTTCCCAATATCACCCTTGTTTGTCCTGAATTTTTCAAATATATCCACGATGTAATTTTTTTTGTGATTATTTTGGTGCAAATGTAAACTTTTTTAAAATCCTGACAAATGTGTTAAATTATACTAAGATATTTGCCCACGTATATTAAAGATAGGTAAATTCGTGCCTTTCAATACAGAGAATAATTGTTATGAAACTAAAAATGAACCATGTACGAAAAATAGTTGTTAACATTCAAAGGTTAAAAATTCGGGTTCATTTGGTTTCTTGTATGTAAAAAAAGTATATTTTTGCGCCATGTTTATGAAAATGAAAAAATTAGGACCAATTGCCGCTGTTTTAGTCATAATTCTTACGAGTTGTGGTGATTATAACAAAATTCTTAAAAGTACCGATTACGAGTTCAAATACAAAAAAGCTATTGAGTATTACGAAGATGGCGAATATGTTCGTTCTGGTACCTTGTTTCAGGAATTGGTGAATATTTACCGGGGAACTTCAAAAGCCGATAAAATCTATTATTATTACGCCAAGAGTATGATTGGTCAGAAAGACTATTTAATGGCTGGTCATTACTTCCAAACGTTAATAAAAGAGTATCCAACCAGTGAAAATGTTGAAGAAGCACAGTTTATGGTTGGTTACTGTTCTTATTTATTGTCGCCAAATCCCCGCCTCGATCAAACGGTTACAAAAGAATCAATCGATGCATTGCAGCTTTATATTAACCTTTATCCTTTTGGTGAAAGTGTGGATGAGGCCAACCGTTTGATAGATGAATTACAGAACAAACTGGTGTACAAATCGTACCTTACAGCAAAATTGTATTACGATTTTGATAATTATAAGGCAGCCGTTGTTGCTTTGGACAATGCAATAAAAGACTACCCCGACAGTCAGTACAGGGAAGAATTGATGTACATGTTGCTGAAATCGAAATATTTACTGGCCATCCGAAGTGTAGAGGATAAAAAGGAAGAACGGCTTTCCAGCGCTTTGGACGAATACTTTACTTTTGTGGATGAATTCCCCGAAAGCGATCACAAAAGAGAGGTGGAAAAATTTTATGAAACCACCGCAAAAATGTTGAATTATAAAGAAGGAACAAATACAAATTTGAATTAGAAATGGATTATAAAAAAACAAAAGCAGCTCCGTCTACAATTTCACGCGATCTGGAGGTATTAACTCAGGAAACCGGAAATATTTATGAAACGGTAATGATTCTGGCCAAAAGGGCAAACCAGATTTCGTCGGAGTTGAAAGAAGAGTTAAATCAGAAATTGCAGGAATTTGCTTCATACACCGATAACCTGGAAGAAATTTTTGAAAACCGGGAACAAATTGAAATTTCTAAGTTCTACGAACGTCTTCCAAAGCCCACTTTAATTGCTTTTGAAGAATTAAAAGAAGGTGAGATTTACCACCGCAACCCTGCAAGGGAATCAAAAAAAGGTATTTAAAAATTCCGGCCGATGCGGCTTGAAGGAAAAAAAATATTATTGGGTATTACCGGAAGTATAGCTGCTTACAAGGCAGCTATACTTTTACGTTTACTGATAAAAGAAGGCGCCGAAGTACAGGTGGTTATAACACCTGCCGGAAAAGAGTTTATTACACCGGTGACGTTATCTGCTTTATCTGGAAAGCCTGTGGTCAGCGAGTTTTTTGGCGCCAACGACGGAACCTGGCACAGTCATGTTGATTTGGGAATTTGGGCCGATTTAATGCTGATTGCACCGGCAACAGCTTCCACGCTCGGGAAAATGGCCAACGGAATTGCAGATAATATGCTGGTTACAACGTACATGTCGGCAAAATGCCCGGTATTTATTGCTCCTGCCATGGATTTAGACATGTTCGCCCATCCTTCAACACAGAGAAATATTTCCATATTAAAAGAATACGGAAATATTGTTATTGAACCCGGCGAAGGTTTTCTGGCCAGTGGGCTCGAAGGAAAAGGAAGAATGCAGGAGCCTGAAAAGATTGTTGAATTGGTGGTTGAACATTTCAACAGAAAAAAAAAACTGCTGAATAAAACTTTCCTCGTTACAGCAGGACCCACCTACGAAAAAATTGATCCTGTCCGTTTTATAGGAAACTACTCTTCTGGCAAAATGGGTTACGCCATTGCTGAGGAACTTGCTGAAACCGGTGCAAAAGTAATTTTGGTTTCTGGCCCGGTAAATATTTCAGCTAAAAATGAAAATATTAAGGTAATTGCGGTGGAGTCGGCTGAAGAAATGTATGTTACTTCTGTCGAAAATTTTTCAGCTTGTGATGGTGCCGTAATGTGTGCCGCAGTCGCCGATTTTACTCCTGTTGTAAAAGAAACACAGAAAAACAAACGGGGAAAGGAAAACTGGAACCTGGAACTGAAACCTACAAAAGATATTGCAGCAGCACTGGGCGAAGCGAAGAAAGATGAACAAATTCTTGTCGGGTTCGCACTCGAAACCAACGATGAAATCGAAAATGCACAGAAAAAGCTGCAAAAGAAAAACCTCGATTTTATTGTGCTGAACTCGTTGAATGATACCGGCGCAGGTTTTCAAACCGATACGAATAAAATTACCATGATTGACAAAAACAATAATAAGCAACTTTTTGAGTTAAAAAGTAAAAAGGAAGTAGCCCGCGATATTGTAGAAAAAATTATAGCGCTTTCGGTAAAATAGGAACATGGTTCTGAATTGTTTAAATTTAAAACTCACTTTGAGGAAAATGAAAAAGATTTCACTACTAATAGGATTGCTCTTTTTGATTGCCGTTTCGGTTACCGCGCAGGAACTCAGGTGCAATGTCACTGTTTCGGCAACAAAAATTAAAGGAGCCAACCAGAATTTATTCCGTACCATGCAGTCGGATTTGTACGAATTTATGAACAACCGCAAATGGACGGAGCATGTTTTCAGCTACGACGAAAAAATAAAATGCAATATTGTAATCCGGCTCGACGAACAAATTGCCGCCGACGAATTTAAAGGTTCTGTTCAGGTGCAGTTAACGCGGCCTGTTTTTAATTCAAGCTACGAAACCACTGTGCTGAACATCAAAGACAACGATTTTCATGTTCGTTATGTGGAATACCAGCCGCTTGAATTTAACGAAACTTCGAACCGCGATAACCTCACCAATATATTGGCGTACTATGCTTATGTTATTTTAGGATTCGATTACGATACGTTTTCACCGGAAGGCGGAACCGTTTATTTTGAAAAAGCACAGGCCATTGTAAATAACTCGCAAAATGCAAGTCAGAAAGGCTGGAAAGCTTTTGAAAGTGAAAAAAACAGGTACTGGCTGGTTGAAAATATTCTAAATAAATCGTATTCCGATTACCGCACTGCCATGTACAAATATCACCGACAGGGACTCGATATTATGGCCGATCGCCCGGAAGAAGGAAGGGCCAGTATCGCCGATGCTCTGCGCGATGTTCAGAAAGTTTTTCGCCGTCGGCCAAACATTTATATTTTGCAAATGTTTTTCGATTCAAAAGCTGACGAACTGGTGAATATTTTCTCAAAATCATATCCCGACGAACGGAACCGGGTAATGACAATTCTGAGTGAAGTGGATCCGTCGAACGGCAGTAAATACGAAAAAATTACAGAAAACGAAGGATTTTAGCGCTCCACTGATTTTCCATTTCGAAAAAATAATTCAAAAATTAGGTGAAACATAATTTGATTTTGTGTTTTGCTTTTTGGTATTTTTGAGGCAATTTCAGTCTTAAAACAGTAAAATTTTTACGAATGCTGACCAGATTAACCATTTCAAATTATGCATTAATTCAGGAACTTTCAGTTGAATTTTCATCCGGATTAAATATGGTAACTGGTGAAACAGGCGCCGGGAAATCAATTATCCTGGGTGCTTTGGGATTGATTCTCGGAAATCGCGCCGATCTTTCGTCGTTAAAAAACAAGGAAGAAAAATGTATAGTTGAAGGAAATTTTGAGGTTGGAAATTATAACCTCAAAAGTTTTTTCGATGAAAATGATTTGGATTATGATCCGGTAACAATCCTTCGTCGCGAAATTACACCCGCAGGAAAATCGCGTGCTTTTATTAATGATACTCCGGTTACCCTGAAAACGCTTGAGGAACTGAGTTTAAAACTGATTGATATTCATTCTCAGCATCAAAACCTGGAACTTGGAAATCAGAAATTTCAGCTCGATTTGGTGGATTCGGTTTCCAATTCTTTCGAAGTTCTGGCTGAATATAAAAAGCGATATTCAGCGATGTTAAAGCTGAAAAAGAAGCTGGAAGACCTGGTTCAGAAATCGGAAAAAGCCAATGCCGACCTCGACTATTTTCAGTTTCAGTTTAGCCAGCTCGACGAAGCAAAACTTTTGGAGGGTGAGCAGGAAGAACTCGAAACGGAACTTGAAAAATTAACGCACGCCGAAGAAATAAAAACCGCATTTCAGGAAGTTCTCGATTTGCTTGACAACGAGCAGTTTTCGGTGGTTCAAAACCTCAAGGAAAGTCAGCGTGTATTGGAAAAAATAAGAAGTTATGTTGCCGAAGCACCTGAATTAAACCAGCGTTTGCAAAGTGTTTTTTTTGAATTGAAAGATATTCGGGAGGAAACGGAATTACTGGCTGAAAAAATTGAACACGATCCGGCGAAAATTGAACTGGTTAATGATCGTCTGAACCTGATTTATTCGTTGCAGCAAAAACATCATGTGGCAACGGTTCAGGAACTGATTGACTTGAAAAATGATTTTGATGAAAAAATAAATCAGGCAGTTGGTTATGGCGAGGAAATCCTGGCTGTGGAAAAGGAACTGAAAAATAGTTTGAAACAGATTGAAAAACAAGCGGCTCTGTTAACTGAAACCCGAAAAAAAGCTTTTCCTGAAATTGAAAATAAAGTGGTGGAAGTGCTTCAGCAACTTGGGATGGAAAAAGCCCGTTTAGAAGTTTCACACGAGAATTTACCCGATTTTGGTTCCAATGGAAAAGATTCGGTGGCTTTTCTTTTCAGCGCCAATTCTGATGCGCCGCCGGCAGAAATATCAAAAATTGCTTCAGGTGGCGAAATGTCGCGTTTAATGCTGGCCATTAAAAATTTATTGCGCAACTCAAAATCGCTTCCAACCGTAATTTTCGATGAAATAGACACGGGAGTTTCGGGCGAAGTTGCCGTGAAAATGGGAAATATCCTGAAGTCGTTTTCTTCTTCAACACAAATAATAAACATTACACATTTGCCACAAATTGCCGCTAAAGGCGATACTCATTTTCTGGTCTACAAATACGAAGAAAACGGAAAAACATTCACTTCTATTCGCTGTCTGAACAAAGACGAACGAATTCAGGAACTGGCAAAAATGGTTGGTGGAGAAGAAATTACAAACACAACATTGAAAACGGCAAAAGAATTGCTCAACAAATAACTGATTAGAATAATTTTGCTTTTTGTATCATATTTATATATTTCGAGCAAACAAATGATTTTGGGTTTATGATATTCTTTTAAAAATAATTCCTAACAAGTTAAACTTGTAAAATGAACTAAAATATGATCAAGAAAATGATTAGAGATTTAAGTTTTACATTGAGTTTTCTGTTGTTTTTTTTCAACCTGATTCAGGCTCAAAAAACAGTAGGAGTAAAAGCGGGTGATGTTGTAAAAGTGTATCAGACCGCTAGAAATACCGGCGACCGGTTAAAACAAAAAGAAGATTTGACTTTTGAAAATTTTGGTCAGCCCGCTGAAACACAACCGTGTGTTTTTGTTGATCCGCTGAATACATTTCAAACGTTTATTGGGATTGGGGGAGCGCTCACCGATGCTTCGGCTGAAGTTTTTGCCGCACTTCCCGTCGAAAAACAACAGGAATTATTAACGGCATATTTCGACAAGGAAAAGGGAATTGCCTATTCATTGGTGCGAACAAATATTGCAAGTTGCGATTTTTCAAGTTACAGTTACGATTATGTTGCTGAAGGCGATGCTGATTTAAAAACATTTTCGGTAAAACAGGATGAAAAATACCGTATTCCGTTGATAAAAAAAGCAATACAAGCGGCGGGTGGCGAATTGAAAATGTTTGTAAGTCCATGGAGTCCACCGGCTTGGATGAAAGATAACAACGATCGTTTGCACGGTGGAAAATTGCTCGATGAATACAAACAAAGCTGGGCTAATCATTATGTGCGTTTTATCCAGGAATATGAAAAAGAGGGAATTCCGATTTGGGGGCTTACCGTTCAGAATGAACCAATGGCGGTTCAGGTGTGGGAGTCGTGTGTTTTTTCGGCGGAAGATGAACGCGATTTTGTAAAGAATTATTTGGGACCCACTTTGCAAAAAGCAGGAATGAAGGACAAAAAACTTATCGTTTGGGATCACAACCGCGATTTGATTTACCAGCGTGCATCAACAATTTTTAACGACAACGAAGCTGCAAAATATATTTGGGGAATTGGTTTTCACTGGTACGAAACATGGACAGGTAGCGGAATGCAGTTTGAAAACCTTAAACGGGTTCACGAAGCTTTTCCCGAAAAAGAATTGGTTTTTACCGAAGGTTGCGCCGAATCGTTTAACCCGGAACGGTATGAAGCCTGGGAATTAGGCGAAAGATACGGATTATCGATGATCAACGATTTTAACAGCGGAACTGCTGCCTGGACCGACTGGAACATTCTTCTGGATGAGAAAGGCGGACCCAATCATGTGAAAAACTTTTGTTTTGCGCCGGTACATGCCGATTTAAATACCAAACAACTGATTTATACCAACAGTTATTATTATATCGGCCAATTATCAAAGTTTATAAAACCAGGAGCCAAAAGAATCGCCTGTTCTGCCAGTCGTGATAAATTACAGGCAACTGCTTTTTTGAATCCCGACGGACAAAAAGTTGTGGTTGTAATGAACGTTTCCGACGATACAATTTCCTACAAATTATGGGTGGAAGGAAAAGCTGTTACTGTAAATAGCCCGGAGCATTCGATGGCTACATTTGTATTTTGAAACGAAGAAGTGATAGAAAAAGATGACTTCAATAGAATATGAAAAAATAACTACACAAAAAAAGGTCTCAGCAACTGAGACCTTTTTTTATGCGGTAACGATTTGTTAAAATCTTTTTTCCTTGATACGGGCTTTTTTACCGGTACGTTCGCGCAAATAGAAAATTCTTTTCCTGCGTACACTACCGTGTTTATTAACTTCAATGCCATCGATAAAAGGTGAGTTCAACGGAAAAATACGTTCAACACCAATGTTTCCTGACATTTTGCGAATTGTGAAGGTTTTGGTAATACCAGCTCCGCGAACCTGAATAACAACGCCACGGAAATTCTGAATTCTTTCTTTGTTACCTTCCTTGATTTTGTAGCTTACGGTGATTGTATCGCCCGCGCCGAATTTTGGCAGTTCATTTTGAACTGTAAATTCGTTTTCTACTAATTTAATTAAATCCATCTCGAAATTTTTTATTAATAGTTGGCAATGTAATCCGGTTTGTTTTGGATCAGAGATTGCATAAAAACGGCGCAAAAATAGTAAAAAAAATCATTTACCAAACTTAATTTACATTCAATCTGCAATTTAGTCTGATAATTTTCAAAACCAGAAATTAATGACCAGCGCCGCCAATAACTTTAAAATGATCACCAGTGCTATTAACAATGGCTTTGTACCACCATTCCGGATATCCCGGGAACAGTGGTCCGGGTGCCATTCCTGATTCGGTACGTACAAACTGACCGTCTTTTTCGCGTTTTACGTTGCCGTCCAAATATTTAATCAATAAATATTGTCCGAGCTTTTTCCAGGTTTGTGTCATGTTGTTGGCTTCGTTTACCGAATATTCGGTTACAAATTTCCGTGCAAGTTCTTCTCCCGATTTGTTGTAAAGTGTTTTTGCAGCCTCGTCGACAACCGGAACAAACGAAACATATTTGCCTTCCAGTTCGCCCTGAACTTTTTGTACATCTTTAATTATGTCGCTGTAACGCAGATAAGCAAAATTCGAAACCCAGTTAAAAGCCCAGAAAGCGGAGGTTTCGCTGTAGGTAAGCATGTCGCCGTTACCAACGGCAAAACATTCCGGAATTTCAGTAATCCCGCAATACATGGGTACATAACAGGTACTGTACGTATCGTCAACGCCAAACCAGAGAATCCCGCCAATGGGGTCGGGGAGCCAACTGCGGCATTCGGCAACAAACGAAAAACCGGTTTGCTGTGTTGAAATAGCGCGTTCGTTGCAATATTCCACCGAGTCAACCTGCCAGGTCAGCCCCCGCCAGCGGTAAGGCAACTGGTACGGTCCGGCGCCAAGGTCTTTGGTCATATCCAGTTCGGTCCCTTCAAAATGGTCGCGCATCATTCCCATAACATCCTGAACGGTAAGTTTTTTGTCGGGTTTCACCCACAACGGTAGACGGTTGGTTGCAATTCCGTTTTCTGCGTGTTCAACCAAACCTTTGGCATAGTCGGCATATTTTTCCATTCCACTGGTTACTTTATTGAACCCGGCCCAAACACGTGCATCGCAAAAACGGGCAGCGCTAAAATCAACCGGAGCATAAATATCAGAAAAACTAAAATCCTTATCTGAACCTTTGTACCATCCTTTTTCGCGTGCAAATGATATTACATCGGCAGCGTAAACACAGTTTTCTTTATCATTTAACGGGAAACTGGTGATTCGGGCTTCGTTGGCATGTCCGCTAATGTAACCGTCGGGAATTCTGACAGCTACCCACACCGCGCCTTTTTCACCGTCGCCTTTGCCAATCATTTCGAGAATCCAGGCTTCGTTCGCGTCGGCAATCGAAAACGATTCGCCCGAACTGTAATATCCAAATTCTTCAACCAGACCAGTCATTACCTGAATGGCTTCGCGGGCAGTTTTGGCGCGTTGCAACGCTACATAAATCAAACTACCGTAATCCATAATTGCCCCGCTTTGCGAGCCCAGTTCGTTTCGGCCGCCAAATGTAGTTTCGCCAATGGCAACCTGGTGTTCGTTCATATTTCCGATAACACTGTAGGTATGAGCAACCTGCGGAATTTTTCCAAGGTATTTTCCGGTGTCCCATTCATAAATATCGCGCATGGCGCCGGCCAGGTAATCCATGGCCGGTTGAAAATACAATTCGCCGTACAAGGTGTGCGAATCAGCCGCATACGTTATCAGGGTTGAACCGGTTACCGACGCACCTTTGGTAACCAAAAAATTGGTACATCCGTTGGAAACCTGAAAATTGGTAAGCAGAAACACAAAAACAAGTATTCCTGAAAGAAATAATTTTCTCATAATTATATTTTGTTTGTTTTTTTCTAAAGGAAACAAATATAAGGAATTACACCAACTGGTTTATGATTTTTGTTAGGACACTGAAACTGAAATAGTCACCTTTATTTTAAGCTTTCAGATATTTGGTGGATTTTCTAATTGTATTCCAGAATTTTATGTTGTGAAATACTTTTTTGCTTTTCTCAAATATCTATACTTTTAGAACGAATACCGCAGCATTTGGTTAACCGGACAAAACTTAATCCAATGAAAAGTTAAATTGACCCAATATTTCTGAAAGCAAAAGGAACCGAAACATTGGCAAATAGCCTGAATGATTAGCCGGTTCTGATGTTTGTAAAACATAAATAACAATAAAATGAAAAACCTTACTACTTTATTTACACTGATTATTATCTTGTTTTCCTGTACTCAAAAAAAGGAAGTTGATAATATTGTTGATCTTACTTTAATCACTGAACCCAATGTTATCAATTTATCAGAACTGGGATCAGAAATAACGTACATTCCACTTGAAACAGATGCGAGTTTCTTAATTCAACAAATAGACAAGTTGATTTATGAAGACGGATCTTATTTTATTTTAGGATCAATAAATAGTCACAATGAAGTGCGCGATAAGAATGCACCACCACCACCACCAATGATGCCAAACAGGTCACTTTACCGGTTCTCAAATAATGGAGAATTTATTTGTCATATCAGTAACAAAGGAGGAGGACCTTCTGAATACATAGATATCCAGGATTTTTTGTACAATAAAAACAACAATACAATAAATATTTTTATACTTAACGAAATCAAAGAATTCTCGGTGGATGGAATATGGCAAAAAAATAGAACGCTTGAATACGACGAGGTGACTTCGTTGGGTTATACCAACAATCAGATACTTGGATATATAAATAATGCAGAAGGAAAAAGCGAGTATAGCTTTGTTTTGTTCGATGCAAATGGCAAGGTTATAAATAAGTATAAAAACAAGTACAGATTTAATGTTTCAACAGGTGCAATTTATTTTAATCCTGAGTGTATATTTTATCAGTACAACGAAATTTTGCATTGTAAAGAACTTAATTCCGATACCATTTTTTCTTTTGATAACGGCACTTTTATACCCAAATACATTTTAAACCAGGGTGAAGCGAAATACACAACTGATTTGAGGGAAAAAAGCATAACTACGAACCTCACGAAATATATTATCCAAAAAAATCTGTTTGAATCAGAAAACTATCTTTTTTATCAGTACAATTGGGAAAAAAGAAACAACTGTTTCATTCAAAATAAATCAAATGAGACTCATTATTTAATTGATAACGGGAAAGGCCTGGTTAATGATTTGGATAATGGTCCAAACTTTAAAATTCAAAACACCATAAACGTTGATGGAACTGAATACATGGTTTCCTGGATTAATGCTTTCGAACTCAAAGCGCATGTAGAATCCAGTGATTTCAAAAACTCCACTCCAAAATACCCTGAAAAGAAAAAAGAACTTGAACAATTAGCCAATAGTTTGAATGAAAATGATAATCCGGTTTTAATGCTGGTGAAACTGAAAAAGTAAGTGTTCAGTGATCAGTCACAGTTTGCAGAAGAACTGGTCACTGGTCAATTGTCATTGGGAAAAATCTGGACAGAATCTTTAACAGCTTCGTGGAAACCTTTGAGGACCTTTGCGGTAAAATGGGAAAGAAAATGATTAGTGTTCAGTTTCAGTTGCCAGAAAAAAGGACTTTTCGGAGTTTTTGTCAAATAAAACTGAAAGATTAGTTTTACAACTGAAAAAACAGTTATAAATTTAGCCAATTTAGAAAATCAATCAAATTCCAATGAAAAACAATAGATTCCCGGGTACCGTTAAAACTAACTTGTTGTCGTTGCCTGTATATATGTCAATACTGAACCTGGTAACATCACTTTTATTCAGTTGTTCATCGCCTGAACCGAAAGAAGAAGGAATCAGGGAAGTACAAATCAGCGCTGCTTTTGATAAAAATGAAGAAGTTGGCGTAAGTGAAATCACCGACGGCGAAATTGAATATATTCTTCTTGAATCGAAAAAGGAGTGTCTTTTGGGAGGCTCTGCCCAGGTATTTGCCACCAGCGGCTATATTCTTACAATCGCTAAAAACCAAATCTATCTGTTCGATCGCAAAACAGGAAAATTTATCCGTGAAATCGGTCACTATGGAAACGATCCGGGCGGGTACAAAAGGGTAATACAGGCTTTCCCGTTTGATGAAGAAAGGCTATTGGTTTATGCTAACGGGTGGGATCCCAAAAGTTATTTCAGATATTCACTTACCGGTGAATTTGTTGATAAGGTGCAGGCATATTCGATAGACAAAGAGGACGATTTAATTAATAATGATTTTGGCGAAATTATTACTTCCATTGCACCTTTAAACGACACCTGTTTTGTTGGTTACGTTTGGAATATTAACGGAAAACAGGAAACGAAATTGATTGTGTTTAACGAGAACAACCACCGGATAAAGTCATTTCCGCAATACAAGCATTTTGATTTCGATATTAACCGCGACGGAATAAGCGTATTTCAGTGGAATGCAAAATATTACCAGTTGGATAATCAGCTTCATTTTTTCGAACGTTTTACTGATACTGTTTTTACGGTTACACCCGAAAAGTTTGAACCCCGATTTATTCTTCACAAAGGTGAAACAGAAAATGCCACGGCCACTGAATACGCAAAGAGCAGTGGCCAGGTTGCCTATTTGCTTATGGAGAATATTTTTGAAACAAAACGTTTCCTGTTTTTTAAAGTCGGAAAAACGGTAGAGGAATTTAAAAGAAATTTTCACTATGGATTTTTTGATAAAGTTACCGGCGAAACAAAAGTTTCAAATAATGTTTCGGGGCTTGAAAACGATGTCGATAATTTTCTTCCGTTTATATTTTTATCTGCCAATCAGAATAATGAGATCATTAGTTCAGTTGATGCCTATAAAGTGAAACTCTGGTTCGATGAAAATCCGGACAAGGCAAAAAAAATATCTCCTGAATTGCAAAAGCTAAAAAACATAAAAGAAACCGATAATCCGGTAGTGATAATTGCGAAACTTAAAGAATAAGTTGACAGTTTGCAGAAGAACTGGTCACTGGTCAATTGTCATTGGGAAAAATCTGGACAGAATCTTTAATAGCTTCGTGGAAACCTTTGAGGACCTTTGCGGTAAAAAATCGAGACTTGAAAATAGGTCAATGCTGAGTCGCAGTTGACCAGAAGTGTCTAAAAAGAGAAATAGTAAGCATTTTCAGCTTTGAAAAGAAAATTGGGGTTTAGTGAAATTTGTATTCAAATCAATTTTTTTTAACTAAAGGTCAAGGCATCCTATTATGGTTTCCAGCGTATCTTCAATATCGTTGTCCAAGCCAACCGAAAAACGCACCAATCCTTCGGAAAGACCCATTTTTTTCTGTACTTCCACCGGGATTTCCGATGAAGTGCTGTGCCCCGAACAACTAAAAAGCGTGCGGAAATATCCCAAACTTACAGCGAGATAACCTACCCCGGCGTCCTGCATTTTTTGCATCACTTCGTACGCTTTGTCCATCGTTCCAAAATCAATGGCCATCATTCCGCCAAAACCGTATTCACTATTCATTGTTTTTTTGTGCAGCTCGTACTGCGGGTGGCTTTTTAATCCCGGGTAAATAATTTTTAATCCCAGTTTTTCAAAATTTTTTGCCAGGAACTGCGCGTTTTTGCTGTGTTGTTTCATCCGAATGTGCAAAGTATTCAGATTTTTCAGAATGGATGAAGACCGCAGTGGATCGAGCACCGGGCCAAGCAACATGGCTGTTCCGTCGTTTACATTCGAAAGCTGGTTTATAAAATCGTTAGAGCCGCAAATGGCGCCGGCAACACAGTCGTTTTTGCCGTTAATAAATTTGGTCATGCTGTACACCACCAAATCGGCGCCCAATTCTGCGGGAGAAAATATCATGGGAGTAAAAGTATTGTCGACCAAAAGTTTGGCGCCAACATTGTGTGCAATTTTTGCCAGTTCAGGAATATCGGAAACCTGCAACAGCGGATTGGTAACACTTTCGCTATAAATAACTTTGGTGTTGGGTTGTAATGCTTCTTTTACTTCGCCGAGGTTGGTAATATTTACAAACGAAACTTCAATGTTATATTTGGGCAGCCAGTTTTTCAGAAAAGCATATGTACCGCCATAGGTTGTTACACTGGTAATAATATGATCTCCGGCTTTGCACAACTGTAAAAGAGCGCAGGTAATGGCCGCCATTCCTGACGAAGTAACCCAGGCAGCTTCGGTGTTTTCCATGGCAGCAAGCGCTTCTGCCAGGTATTTGTTGCTCGGATTCCAGTGGCGCGAATACAAAAAACAACCTTCCATGTGTCCAAGAAAGGTTTCTTCCATAGTATCGCCGCGAAGAAAAGTATAGGTAGAAGAGTCGGTTATTGACGGATTTACATCGCCAAATTCGCCAAATTGTTTCAGGTTTTTTATGGCTTTTGCCGGATTGAATATCATACTTCTGGTATTTTAATTTTTCCTCAAAATACAGGTTTTACGTTTTTTGAAGAATGATTAAAATCGTATTTTGGGGTTGGTTTTAAGTTTGAAGTTCGGAGTTCCAAGTTTCAAGTCCAAATCCAATTCAAATGACCAGTGACTAATTCTCCTACAACTGCGACTGTTCACTGAGCACTTTCTTCTATTTCAGATTCAGCGTATATTTTACAATATTCATCCTTCATCCTTTATCCTTAATTTTCATCCTTTTCCTTATTTCCAGAAGCTGGCTTCGTATGTGGCTGTATTTCCTTTGTAATCGGTGACATTAAGTACGAACTGGTGTCTTTTTTTCATTTCAAACCTTGAGGCATCGAATCGGTGTGTAATTGTTGCGTTTTTTTGGTCGTATTCAAACAAGGCCCATTTCCCGTCGATAAATCCTTCAATTTTGTCGATTCCGGCCAAATTATCGGAAATGCGAAAACGAATCCGGTTCGATTCTGTCAGCGAATTTTTGTCTTTTATGCTCAACGGCGCAATTACAGGCGGAACAGTGTCAACCGCAACGGCATAATTTCCAAAGTTGCTGATGTTGCCTTTTATCCAGCCGTCGGAATATTCTCCACCCGTAGCATAAAATTTACCGGTTAACGTATCAACATTCACAAGCAAAGCTTTCGACTGTAAAAATTGAGGCAGTGCAACTGAATTGATTTTTAATTCCGCATTTTTGTGAATGGGAGTTGAATTGTTGTGTATTTTGTGAATATCGGAATACAAACGATTATTTCCGGGGATGGTTTTGTACTGAAAAAACACGTCGTCGTATAAATTTCCGGGTTTAATTTTTAATTCTATATTTTCGGCTTTGAATTCATTCGATTCGTTGTACCTGAAAATTTTTGAGTATGCAGGTTGAGTCGGGTTCAGCCGTGCCGGTTTGCTTTCAACAGTAAACTCCAATTCCGACAAATTTCCGTAGGCATCTTTCAGCATAAATTTTACCTGATGTTTTTTTTCATCGTTAAAATTGTAAATTCCTCGCTGCTTTACCTGCTGATAAACCGACATTTTGTTTCCGGGGTCGACAAATGCTTTCTGATACCTCCGGTTGTAACGTATAAACTGTTGATAATCGATAAAACTGTTGATAAAACGGGTTTCGTCGAACGAAAATTTATGGAATTGAACAGAAAAATAAAGTTCACCGTCAATTTCCATTTCCATGGAATAAATGCCGCATTTGTTGGCCGATTCATTAAAAAAGTCGTTGGCTTCTACTGCAAAACCAATTTCACCGTAAACCGGTACCGATGAAATTTCTGAAAGCCGGTATTTCCCGTTGGAAAAAACCAGCGGGAAACTTTTTTTATTGCTTTGAAAACTTACGTGGGCATCGCGGTTTTGCGGAATTACCAAAAGATTAAACATTCTCGGCGGCTGGTTATCGGCCACCGGAAGTTGGTAATTTAGAGGATTCAGCGGCTCTTCCGTTTTTGTATCCCTGATTTCGAAATGCAGGTGTGGTCCGCCCGAACTTCCCGTATTTCCGCTTTGAGCAACTTCTTCGCCCTGTTTTACAGGAAACTGATTTTCAGGAACCTGAATATCGACCTGAAACGATTCTTTTTCATATTGAATATTTTTTACATATTCCTGAATGTCATTTCTGAAACTTTCCAAATGGCCATAAACACTGGTGGTTCCGTTAAAATGAGTAATGTAAAGTGCATTTCCGAATCCGGAGGGAGAAACCGAAATTCTTGAAACATAACCGTCGGCTACTGAATAAACCGGCAATCCGGTAACTCCCTGGGTTTTAATATCTATTCCGGAATGAAAATGATTGCTTCGCAGCTCGGCAAAACTTCCGCTTAACACCATCGGAATTTTTACCGGTGGAACAATTGAAATATTTTGTGCAAAAGATGAATACAGTAATACAAAAAACAGGTTCAGAACAAGTGCCTTTTTCATGACTTTAACTCAATTTTTTTGATCAGGATTGCAAATTTAAACTTTTCCGTTTCAGTCATTGCGGATATATATCTATTATTTTCTTTCATTTCTGACATATTGCTTTTACAGTATTTTAAAAATATTAACTTTGTCGCTGTAATGCAGCTAATATGACAGAAGAAGATCGACTGCTTCTGAGTGATTTAAAAGCAAATATTCAGCAGTTATTCAATGAGTTTAAGGGGTTGGAAACTGAAAAGGAAGAGCTGAAAGATAATATTGCTGAATTAAAAAAGGAGATAGAATTACTTAAGCAGGAGAGAGAGAATTTAAGTCAGGAAAACGAACAATGGAAAATTGCTAACGGTATTTTGTCGGGAAGTGATGAAAACAGGGAGGCGAAGCAAAAAATAAATAAGTTAATACGGGAAATTGATAAATGTATCGCATTACTAAACAAGTAATGGCAGGTGGAGAAAAAAAGATTACGAATAAATATTAAGATTGATGGCCGGATTTATCCTTTGGACATTGATCGCGAAGATGAAGAGAAATACAGATTAGCTGCAAAAATAGTAAACGAAACAGTAACCAAATTCAGGGAAGTGTTTCGCGACAAAGACTCAAGAGATATACTGGCAATGAGTGCATTTCAAATCGCGCTGAGCGAGGCAAAAACGCAAACAACAGAGGAGCAGGATCTTTTCATCGGAGAATTGAAGAATTTAAATGACGATATTTCAGATTTTTTGAAGGAAAAAAAGAAGAAATAGCAGATAACAAGTGAAATATATTTATCGGGACCCGTATTAAATCGCTCAATTTGAGTTGGTTTATTACGGGTTTTTTAATGTAACTAATAATAAAAAATGTAATGACAGAAATAATTATAAGCATTGCAGCCGGTTTTATCGGCGGTGGAGCTTTGGCTTATCTCATTTGGGATAAAGCATTGAAAAAGAAAAAACAAGCCATTATTTCCGAAGCACAAACTGAAGGCGAAGTAATAAAAAAAGATAAAATGCTTCAGGCCAAAGAAAAGTTTTTGCAGCTGAAATCGGAACATGAAAAATACATTCATGAAAAGAACAACCAGATGAATAATCTGGAAAATAAAATGAAACAGCGCGAAGCCGGTTTAAATCAGCGCAGGGATGAACTCAACCGAAAAACCAAAGAGTATGAAGTTACCAAAAAAGAGGTTGAAGTTATTCGCGAAAACCTGAGTGCTCAAATGTTGCGTGTTGAACACAGAACCGAAGAGCTTGACAAAATGCACCGTCAGCAGGTTGAAAAACTGGAGCAAATTTCAGGTCTTTCAGCTGAAGAAGCCAAAGCACAATTGGTGGAATCGCTGCAGGAAGAAGCAAAATCGGAAGCGGTTTCTTACATCAACGAAATAATGGAGGAAGCCAAACAAACGGCAACCAAAGAAGCTAAAAAAGTAGTGGTTAAAACCATACAACGTGTGGCCACAGAAACTGCCATTGAGAATGCGGTTACCATTTTTCATATTGAAAGCGACGAAATTAAAGGGCGTATTATTGGCCGCGAAGGACGAAACATTCGAGCACTTGAAGCTGCCACCGGTGTTGAAATTGTAGTTGACGATACTCCGGAAGCTATTGTTCTGTCGGCATTCGATCCGGTACGCCGCGAAATTGCACGCCTTGCGCTACATCAATTGGTTACCGATGGAAGGATTCACCCGGCACGCATCGAAGAAGTAGTTCAGAAAGTGAAAAAACAGGTGGAAGAGGAGGTTGTCGAAACCGGTAAACGCACCGCCATTGACCTTGGAATTCATGGTTTGCACCCTGAACTGATTCGTTTGATTGGTAAAATGAAATACCGTTCATCGTACGGGCAAAACCTGTTGCAGCACTCGCGCGAAGTTGCCAATTTAAGTGCAATTATGGCTGCCGAACTTGGATTAAATCCGAAAAAGGCAAAACGTGCCGGTTTGCTCCACGATATTGGTAAAGTGCCTGATGATGAACCGGAATTACCACATGCAGTTTTGGGTATGAAACTGGCTGAAAAATACAAGGAAAAACCTGAAATTGCCAACGCCATTGGGGCTCACCACGACGAAGTGGAAATGCAGTCACTTTTGGCGCCAATCGTTCAGGTATGCGATGCTATTTCCGGTGCCCGTCCGGGAGCCCGCCGCGAAGTAGTGGAATCGTACATCAAACGATTGAAAGATCTCGAAGATCTGGCTCTTTCTTATCCGGGGGTTATGAAAACCTATGCTATTCAGGCTGGTCGTGAATTGCGTGTAATTGTAGGTTCTGATAAAATGAGCGATCAGGAAACAGAGCAACTTTCTTTCGATATTTCGAAACGAATTCAGGATGAAATGACATATCCTGGGCAAATTAAAATTACTGTAATCAGGGAAACCCGCGCAGTAAGTTACGCCAAATAATTAAGGAAATTCAGATATACAAAGGCCGTCAGAAATGATGGCCTTTTTTGTTAAAATAGCTTGAGTAATTCGTTTACTTTTTCAACTTTATCCTGAAATCCAACCGATTCGTAGGATTTTTTTAATGTTTCAAGATTAGTTTGAATAAAGTATTTGTCCGATTTGGGTTCGGTGTACGCATCAAGTGGCGCGTAGTTGTGTTTCTTCAGATGGTATTCAATTTCTTTTCGGCTTGTAATCGAACCTTTGTTCGACGGATTGATGTAAAAAAGTACATCGGAATTGCGAATGTTGCCGTGTACCTTTCTCGCCAGATTTTGATCGACAATGGCAATTAGCGGATTCTTTGGAAAATCGATGAATTGAGCTGGTAAATCCAGTTGCCTCGCAATTATCATATACAAAATACTAATCGAAAGCGGATTTCCCTTTTTCGTATCCAAAACCTGGTTCAGAAAACAGTTCTGTGGCGATTGAATGTTCTGATGGTTTATTGAAAATCCATTAACATTAAAAAGAAAGTGATTTAAAATTGTAGTTTTTTCGAGTATTGTAAGCGAGTTATTTAATTCGAGCCAGATACTTTTTTTTATGTTTTCAATTTTTTGATTGATTTTAAGGTGGTTGAGATCAGGGTACTGAAAACGGTCGATAAGAAGCACTCCCAACAATAAATCATGTTCTTTTGTTTTTATCCATTCTTTCATCAGTTTTTTCGTTTGTTTAAACTGCAAATTCTGAATCAAGTTTTCAATTCTTCCCTGAGAGTTTTCGTCGAAGCTGGTTTCCCATTTTTCTTCCAAGGCAGGAATAATATTGAAGTTTTCTTTCAATAATTCCTTTTCAACCACTTCAAAAACAAACGAATCAGGGTCATCCAAAAGATCGATCAAAGCCTGAAGTTTTCTTTTATTCATTTTTAGCTTGTTAAAATATCCAGCACTTTTTTTGTCAGTTTTTTCATTTCGTCTCTGTAATTTTCATTGGCAGTCAGCGAAACACGGTTGGCAATAATCAGGCAAACGGTCAATGCTTCGTGGCCGAGCATTTTTGAAAGCCCATAAATAGCAGAACTTTCCATTTCGAAATTGGTAATCCGTAAATTTTCAAAAGAAAATTCTTCAATTTGGGTGTTCAGTTCAGGAACGGCAAGTTTTAAGCGCAGTTCGCGACCTTGCGGACCATAAAAACCGGGTGCCGAGATGGTAACACCTGAATTAAATTCTTTGGATTGGAATTTTGACAGCAACTTTTTTGAACAGTCGACTACGTATGGCGTTGGCAGCGATTTATCCCAGTTGGTAAATAGTTTGAACGCCTTTTCAAACGGAAGGTCGCAATAATCTTCACGGTTGGCATAAAAATTTAACATGCCGTCGAACCCAATCGATTTTTTTGAAACTACAAACGAATTTACCGGCAAATCGGGCTGTAATCCTCCTGAAGTGCCAATCCTGACGATATTTAATGATTTTAGTTCCTCTCTGATTTCGCGCTTTATTAAATCGATATTTGCCAGCGCGTCCAACTCGTTCATAACAATATCGATATTGTCGGTGCCAATTCCGGTAGAAATAACCGAAACCCTTTTGTTGTTATAAACGCCTGTAACTGTTTTGAATTCACGGTTTTGAACTTCAAATTCAACGGAGCTGAAAAGCGCTGCAATTGTATCTACACGGGCCGGATCCCCAACCAGAATAATCTGGTCGGAAATGTTTTCAGGTAACAAATGAAGATGAAAAACTGTCCCTTCGTTGTTTAAAATTAATTCAGAATGTTTGATCATAATTATTGTGTTGTAGACCAAATCTATTCAAAATAAGGAGAATAGACAATTAATCGGTTTAAAATATATAAACAATTAAGTTTTAATTACAGGTCGCATTTCTTTAAATTGTTGAAATCTTTTTTCGGGAGAAAGCCTGAAACACAGATTAATCCGTTTTTTTGCTTTTGTGGAATTAGATTATAACCGGTTAAATTTCTATTTTTGGTTTCATTAAACGCAACTTTAAGATTTGGCAATGTCATTTAAAATTTTTTCTCTACAATTAACAGGAAAAATAAAACCTGTTGCAAAAATTGAGCAGCAACGCGAGATTTTGCAGAAAGATTACCAAGAGTTTTTACAGGTTGAAGTTTCTGATGAATTAAAGGAATATCTGAAACTTGAAAGCTTTGTCAATTCAGGTGATTTCAAAAAAATTAAAGCGGAAATTACGGCTTTACAATTAAAGGGAAGCAAGGAACAAAAGCAGTTGCTCGAATTCGAAAAGCTGAAAAAATCGAAACACATTAAAAATTATTTTAAAGTAGTTGATTCATCAGAATTAAAACGTTTTGAGAAAATGAAAGATTCTGATGTTCTAAAAGAGTTGGGCACCTTAAAAAAGTATATAAAAGAAGGACAATATCAGAACGAAAAAAAGGGTGAAAAGAAGGAGGAGGCAAAAGCCAAATACGCTAAATACAAAAGCCTTTCGGGAAATGCAGATATAAAATTCTTTTTTAGATTTCAAAAATCATCGTTGCTGAAGAATTACTTGGATGTTAAAGTATCGCACGATTTGGAACGTTACAACGAGTTAAAGCAACTGACCGGTTCAAAAGAATTTTTGGAAAGAAAGGCTTATCTTGAGGATAAACAGAAGTGGGAAAAAACTGAGGAATTTAAGAAACAGAAAAAATATGAGGAGGTAAAAAGACTACCTCACATTGAAAAATATTTTAAATATAAAAACAGCAATGCTTTCGACTTTCTCAAACAGTGGAAAATTGTTTTTGAGGATAAGTTTTCTTCACTCGATAAAGAGAAATGGATTACTGTTCAGCCAGTTGCAGACAATTTACTGGGAGAAAATTATGCAATGCCGGGTGATTTACACATTTTTACTGCCGGAAAGAATGTTAAAACCGATGGCAAATTAACGGTTGAAGTAAGAAAGGAAAAAGTTCGCGGAAAAGTATGGAATATGCCGTCGGGTTTTGTTCCTGTAGATTTTGAATACACCTCGGGTCTGGTTTCAACGGCTCAGGGATTTTCGTTGGAAGATGGGATTCTTGAAGCCAAAATTAAATTCAATCCGGTAAAAGAAGTGGTGAGTACTTTGGCTCTGTCGGGTGAAAAACAGTCACCGAGAGTTAATGTGCTCGAAATGGGAACCAAAAACCGACTTGGAGTTTCTACACTAAACAATGCCGGCAAGGTTGAAGTTGAAGGACTTGATATTAAAAATCTGAAATCAGGTGTTTCGTACATTTTCAGTCTTGAAAAATCGGGTAAAACCCTGGTTTGGAAAATAAACGAAACTGAAGTTTTGCGTCTCGAAAAGAGTGAATTCAGATTCCCGTTACATCTGGAGATTTCGAGTATTCCGGTGTATGAAATTCAAGGCCACAATCTTCCGGTAAAATTTGAAATTGATTGGATTAAATGCTACCGTAAAAAATGAAATTGAAAGGCGTTGATGTTGATTGGGCTGAAGAATTTAACGGTGCAGTAACTGTGTGCGATTCAGAAGGAATTATTGTTTACATGAACAAGGTTTCTGTTCAGCAATTTGAAAAATACGGTGGAGTAAATTTACTGGGTAAAAATCTTTTGGATTGCCACCCTGAACCTTCGCGGACCAAACTGGCCGAAATGCTTGTAAATCAAGTCGACAATATGTACACTACCGAAAAAAACGGAATCAAAAAAATTATCTATCAAACTCCCTGGAAACTGGAAGGAAATTTTATGGGGATTGTGGAAATTTCATTTCAACTTGATGCCGAAATGCCGCATTTTATTCGAAAATAATTCAGTTTAAAATCCACGTTTGTTGAACAATATGTAACCAAAATTAAGAGTTACATAATACTTTGCATTATCTTTATCGTAGTAGTTTAGAGCAAGACTAACAGGCCCAATTCCGGTTTGATAAACCAGAGCCGCCATTCCCTGCAAATAATAATTGTCGAAAACTTTATCGTTCTGGTAGGCAGTGTAATCGGCATTTTGCAGTTCTTCTTTCAGCGGGACAAATCCGTAACCTTCGAGCCGAAAATGCAGTGACGGGTTAAAATTTAAAATGGTAGTTAAACCACCCGCCAGATAATTATTTGAATGGAAATTGTCAATAAACAGCGATTTACTGTGCGGAGTGGGGTAGTATCCCGGAGCCGACAAAATGGTTGACATGTAATTTTTCATCAGGTTTTTGTTGCTGAAAACAGCCTCCGCTTCGGTTCCAAATGAAACAGAACGCCCAAGTTTGAAATATTTAGTGGAATGAGCTTTCAACAGAAAATATTTGTGATTGGCCCAGGTTTTATCTGTTATGGCCGAAGTTGTGCCCGGTGTGTTCGATTCGTCGCCAATAATATATTTTGCCGAAATACAGCGAAAAGCTCCTTCGGTTGCGTATTGTTTAAAATTGAGCGAATTGTATTCAACTCCCAGCTGCCCTGAAAAACTGCTAAAAGAGGTTTGATCGGGTTCATCCGATTTTTTGTAAATACCGGTTTGGTAATATTCGTCGTTGGAATTTGAATAGGCTGTCTCGATGAAAAATTTTCCATGAACGCCCAGCGGGAATCCTGCCTCGAAACGCAAATTGTATTCATCCTGAATGATATAAGGAGGCCTTACATCTTCAAAAAACAACTCTGAGCTCGACGAGAAAAAGTCCCACCGGTTAAGCGTCGAATAACCGGCCAGGTAAAATGGGAGTTTTGTTGGAAAATCGATTCTCCCACCCATTTTAAATGAACTGTAGAACCGCCCGAAATAAATGTTTGAATTTAAATTGTAAGCCCGGTTTTTGTACATCCGGTAGTCGATGCTCGCAAAGCCCTGGTTTACTGGTTTTGTTGAAATGTTCCCGCCGATATTTACTTTTACTTTTTTTTCCGGCTCAACTTTCAGATGGAGGTCGAAATACCCCGTTTCCTTGTTGTACCTCGAAATTGGACGGATTGATTTTAATTGTTCGTCAGCGACCAGTTTAAAATATTCTTTTTTCAGCGAAGAAAGCGAAACCACGTTGTAGCGGTGTTTTATCGATTGAATAATAAACCTGCGCTGTTCCGGGTCTTCAACTCCTTCAACCTGAATATTTTGGAAAAAGAGTTGTGGTTTCTTAGCGTTGAATTTTTTTCGCTTTGCCTCCACTTCTTCAATGGGAACTCTTCGCGAAATGCGGGTTTTAATGCTGTCGATAAATTGCCGCGCGGTATTTTCCCCGGCTTCGTCTACCTGTTCAATTTTGTTAAAATCGAGTAACCCTACATTATTAAGGGTGGTTTCGAGCAAAATACCTTCGTCGGGGGTAATATCGAAGTTGGTTGGCCGCATAACCATATTTGAGATTTGCTCCATAACATCGTCGGCGTCGGCAGCTTTAATGTCGTTGGCCACTTTATGTCCGATAATAATGTCGGGTTTGTAAATTTGCTGCATAAAATCGTGTGGAAAATTATTCACTATTCCACCGTCGAAAAGCAAAGTGCCATCAATTTCAATGGGTTTAAAATACAAAGGAACAGTCATCGAAGCCCGAATAGCTTCACCTAAATCGCCATTGCGTAAAATTACCGGTTTGTTGTGAAAACCGTCGGTTGCCACACAAAAAAACGGTACCATCAAACTGTCGAAGTTATTGTCGCAGGCAGCATTTGTGGCGGCGAGCAGTTCCATGTAAGCAAAATCCATTTGTTCTTCAGGAACAATGTTGGTTGGAGGGAGCAGTTTTACTTTATCTTCTTTTCTGGTAATTCGCAATTCAAGCCACTCGGGATTGGTCTCGGGTTGTTTAAAATAATAACGGTATTCTTCCTGAATTCTTCCGGTTGACCAGAAATAAAAATCGTCCGACTTAAAAAGTTCTTCCATTTCGTCGGGAGAATAGCCAGCAGCGTACAATCCGCCAACAATTGCCCCAATCGAAGTTCCTGCAATAAAATCTATAGGAATGTTGTTTTCTTCCAAAACACGAATAACACCGATGTGCGCCATACCTTTGGCGCCGCCACCACTTAAAACCAATCCAACCGATTGAGCATTGGATTGAAAACTAAAAAGTAACAGCAAAAAAACTGATATCCGGAACTTTGCAAACATAGTGTGTAAATTGTTTTCTGAACGTTATAAAATTACAAAAAGCAATATTCTGAAGCATTTCAATTCCTGAAAAAATCAGTTTTTCTCGGTGAGAGGTGGAAATTTAAGTGTGAACGGAGAAGTTTGTTTATTGTATGTTAACATTGAGCATTTTTATGACTCTACTTTCGATTTCAGACTTTGAAACCCTTCGCCTAAAATTTCGCGTGCATCCATAATTGTAATAAATGCATCGGGATCGATTTTGCTGATGTATTCTTCGAGAATTGCAACTTCGCGCCGGCTGACTACAGTGTATATAATTTGCTTTTCTTCTCCCGTAAACATACCTTCTCCACGCAAATAAGTTCCTCCCCGTTCCAGATCATTTAAAAGTTTGTTTTTAATGTCGAGGTGTTTTTTTGAAATTATTAACAAAGCTTTGTTGTAATCTGCACCTTCAATGGTCATATCAATTGCACGGCCGGTAATGTAGATTACCACCCACGAATACAAAGGAATATGCCAGTCTTTAAAGGCTATTAGTCCAAGCAAAACAATTACCGAGTCAACATAAATCATAAGTTTGCCAAGCTGAAGCCGTGTATATTTTGCAATAATCATGGCAATAATATCGGAACCACCCGAGGTTGCACGCGATTTAAAAATCAGGCCAAGGCCGAAACCGATTAAAACTCCGGCAAATACACACGAAAGTAAAACATCATCAACCAAAGGCGCATCTCCGTCAGGACGCAGGTAAGTAATTCCATCGATAAAAACCGATGTCAGTACAAAACCCACGATAGTTTTCACTCCGAATCGCGGACCAAGTATTTTAATGCCTGCAATGGTTAAAGGAATATTTAAAACCAATCCGAACAATCCGATTGGAATACCGTCGGGCCAGAAAGAAAAAATTCCCTGAGTTAAAAAATGAACGACAATGGCAACACCGTAAACACCACCCGGTACAATCCGGTGCGGGGTTACAAAATATACAAATCCTGCAGCGAGAATAAACGATCCGGCGATAATAAGGAGGTAATCCTTAATCCATTTTTTGCTGAAAATTTTATCGTTTGAAAGAAATGCCATGTCTTAAAATTTTGTGCAAAGCACACTAAAAATCAACACATAACCTTTGATTTTTATCATCTTCTTCTACATATAATTTGTTGAATGAAAGGAATCAAATTTTGGAATGAATTAATCCAGCACAAACCGGTACGAAATTGTCCCGGTTTGGAAAGCGGGAGCATTTTCGTTGGTATTGAATTTTGCTTTTAAAGCCGCTTGCTGTGCTTCGTTCCAGAATTGCCTGTTCATAATTGTAGTTCCTTGTGCTCCTGGCTCAGCCGCTGTTACATTTCCGTATTTATCGACCGTAACTTTAACTACAACCACCCCTTCGTCGTTGCCCGGGTATTTAGGTTTAGGCAACGATTTTGCTGAACGTCCCGACAAACTGAAGGAAACTCCTGAGCCCTGGTTTCCTGAGCCACTGCCGCCTTGTCCATAATTTCCGGCATTTGGATCGCCTGTGGGAACGCCCTGATTTCCTCCCGGGAAAGTAACGCCCTGACTTTTTCCGTTGCCACTGCCATCGCCACCTGTCCCGGTTCCGCTACTACCAAAAGCACCCTGTGTTCTTGAATTTATTTCACTGATACGCCGCTGTTCGGCTTCGCGCTTTTGGCGTTCTGCTTCTTCCTTACGCTGACGTTCAAGTTCTGCCTCACGTTTTTGTTTTTCTATTTCTGCAAGCCGATCTTTTTCCTTTTGAATTTCCTGCTGCCTTAAACGTTCTTCCTCAATTTGTTTCTGCCGTTTTTCTGCGTCCTCCCTTTTTTTCTTTTCAGCTGCTTCAATGGCTGCTGTTTCTTCGTAATCCTGAGTCATGGCAACTTCTTTTGCAGGCTCCGGTTTTGGTGTGGAAGGTGGAGGTGTAGATGTTACCGGGGGAGTATAAACCTGACGTTCTTCCTCTTCAGCAGGTGGTTGTTGTGTTGGTTGCGGGTTATTTCTTGCAGGACTTGGTTCTATTTCACCAAGACCTGTTTCACTGGTGCCAAAATTTACAAGAATCCCTTCTTCGCCCGGTAATGGTAGCGGGGTGAAGAATCCCAGAAAAATGAGTAAAATAAGTACAATTGCATGAAAAATAATTGTACCAATAATTCCTTTTTTATGTTCTTCGTAATATTGCACCTAACTCATGTTTAATTTGCTTTCAAAAACTTTAATAAAATATTTGCATAACATTTTAACCTTCCGGAGTCGTGGCCGCTATCATTTTATACTTATTTCGCCGTGCAATGTTCATTACTTTTACAATTTCTTCCCAGGGAACGGTTTTATCTGCATGAAGTGAAATATAAATTTCGTCGTTTCCTGTTCCGAACCGGTTTTGTAAAAAGGGCTCAATTTCCTGAAAATTAACCCTTTTCAATGCGCCGTTGTCGTTAATGTAATATTTTAAATCGTTTGTAATGGAAATGGTTGTGATTGGTTTGGCTGCTGTTTGATTGTTGCTTTGAGGCAATAAAAGTTTAAGTGCATTTGGCGCAATCAAAGTTGAAGTAACCATAAAAAATATGAGCAATAAAAATACAATGTCGGTCATCGACGACATGCTAAATGAAGCATTAACGCTGTTTCTTCTTTTAAGTGCCATTTCTCAGAATTATATTGGTTCATTCAATAAATCCATAAAATCGGAAGTTGTGGCTTCCATTTTAAACACCACTTTTTCAACGTTTGAAACAAGAATGTTGTATGCAAAATAAGCGATAATACCAACAATTAATCCGGCAACAGTAGTTACCATTGCCTGATAAATACCAGCCGAAAGCAAAGTTACGTCGATGTTGTTTCCTGCATTCGACATATCGTAAAATGCCTGAATCATTCCCATAACTGTTCCAAGAAATCCCAGCATGGGTGCGCCACCGGCAACTGAAGCCAAAACAGGAAGCCCCTTTTCAAGTTTCGAGATTTCGAGGTTACCAACATTTTCAATGGCTGCATTAACATCGGCCAGAGGCCTGCCAATTCTGCTGATGCCTTTTTCCAGCATTCGCGATGCAGGGTTTGAACTGCTGCGGCAAAGCGCCAGTGCAGCGTCTATTTTTCCGCTGGTGATATAAACTTTCACTTTATCGAGTAAACCAGAATCAAATTTGCCGGCTTTTTTAATGGCAAAAAAACGGTCGAAAAAGATATATACCGCAATTATTGAAAGAGCCACAATCGGGATCATAATCCAACCGCCTTTTATGGCCATATCGATAAATTTGGTAGAAATTCCGTCCGGTTGACCGGTTACTGTTTCCATTCCTGCGGGCATGTCAGCCTGAATCATTAAAAGTTTTAACATGGGTATTCGTTGTTTATTCAATCAAACTTAAAACAAAACGAGGTATAACATTAAATATTATTATACCTCGCTAAATTATATATTATTTTAAAACGCTCTTAGTGCTGCAAGCGTTGTATAAAACAAGTTATGAACAATCTGTTATTGAAAGCCAAATGATTTTAGGCTTTGTTTATAACAATTTTCAAGAAAATTACATTTTAAAAATCAGCAATTCCTGAAGCCAGTAAATGGCAATACCTCCCAGGTATCCAATTAATGCCAGCCAACTGATTTTTTTCATGTACCAAATAAAATCTATTTTTTCGAGTCCCATTGCGGCTACTCCGGCAGCAGAACCAATGATTAAGATACTTCCGCCTGTTCCGGCTGCATAAGCGAGTAATTCCCAGAAAGCGCCGTCCTGAACAAAATGATGCATGTAAGTAGGCTCAATCGACGCGTGAACCATTGCTTCGGTCATTACCGGATACATTCCCATTGCTCCTGCGGTAAGAGGAACGTTGTCAACAATGGCCGATAATATTCCGATGGCGGTATTAATACCATAAATATTATGAACATGTTCATCGAGAAACCCTGCTAAAAGATGCAAGTGACCGGCAACTTGTAATGCTGCTACCGCTGATAGAATTCCGAGAAAGAAAAAGATAGTCGGAACATCGACTCTTCTGATAACTCCAACAATAGAGAGTTTTCTTTTGTCTTCAACGTTTTTATTTCGGTGTAAAATTTCAGTAATAATCCAAAGTACACCTAATCCAAACAACATGCCCATGTATGGAGGAAGGTGGGTAGTAGTTTTAAATACAGGAACAAATAGTAATGCACCGATTCCCAAAATTAGTATGAGCCTTTGTTCAAAAGGAGAAGTGAAACTTGTCTTTTCTTCATCGTCCAACTGAGGTCTTTCAACATTTCCTTTCATGTAAATCGAAACAATCAACAATGGGAAAATCATATTGAAAAGACTTGGAATAATAACCATTGCAATAATATTACCGGCAGTTACCTGTTTCCCAATCCAAAGCATAATTGTAGTAACGTCGCCAATTGGAGACCAGGCTCCTCCTGCGTTTGCAGCAATTACAATCATACTTGCAAAAAACCACCTCGATTTTTTATCGTCGATAAGTTTACGCAAAAGAGCAACCATAACAATAGTTGTCGTTAAGTTGTCAAGCAATGCCGACATGAAAAATGTCAAAATACTAAGTATCCATAAAAGTTTTACTTTATTGGTAGTAGTAATTTTATCGGTAATAATTTTGAATCCTTCATGCTGGTCAATTGTTTCAACAATAGTCATTGCACCAAGCAGGAAAAACAATATTTCTGCAATATCGCCCAGATGCTCAATGATCTGATTGTCGACAATAAAATATTTCATTTGCTCAACAATGCCCGCATCAGGATTGCTTTCCAGAAAATCTTTAAGTAAAGAACTGTTTTTAAAATGTTCCCATGCCTGGCTGTAACCTAGATTTAAGATTCCGGTTACATCTAAAATTAAAATAGTCCAGACAAGAACTCCCAAAACAAGTGCAGAAGCTGCTTTGTCAATTTTTAGAGGATGTTCCAGGGCAATGGCTACATAACCCAGAACAAATACAACAACCATTAAGATGAACATAGTATTAGTTTTTTGATATTAGTTAATTTTAAGTAAAGTAATAATTCGTAATTTCCCAATAATAGTAAGAATTCTCACTATTTTAAATGTTGTTAAATCATGATTCGACGAATTTAATAATTTGGAAACATCATTTTCAGGTGAACATTTATTTCCCCGGAAAATCATTTTTCCCCTCTTTCTTTTTTCTGAAAATTGAAATGAGTTTTTGATACAATTCCTGCAATGTGTTGTATTCTTCCTGAAACGACAATCCAACACCTTGGGTGTACGGTGCCGTTTCGTAAATAAGGTTGTTGTTGGAACGGTTGTAAGCTTTAAATTGAATTTTCCCGCTGGGTATCAATTTTACACTCAAATCGAAGTCACCGACAATCTGGCTGTTGTTGGTTGAGTTCGGATTGGCATTATTTCCAATGTTCCCGTTCATTGTAACACGGTCGTTAAACATTTGTGTACTCAGCGCCAGTTCAATTTCATCGTTGGTAATCTGGTTTCCGGGGCGATAGTTTAACCCAACATCAACGGCACTGCTGATTTGCGACAGCCAGTTGCTCAACTGGTTTGAAAAAAGCTCGCTTGCAGTTGTGCCCAAAACGTTCGGGTTTTGTGCTTCGTAAGTTCCCCGCAAATATTCAGGGGTATAAAATTTTCCAAGAACCAGCAGCGACAGAATTTGCTTGTTCATTTCTTCGTCGGTACTGAAATATTGCTGAAGTTCATCGATTAACCTTTCCTCAACCGTTGGAAAATCTATTTCAAATTTTATGTTTGGATTGGACAGATTTTCAGTGAGTTTTATTTTACATTCCACCGGTATTCGCTGACTTTTATCCACGTTATCGTATGAACCAACCAGCAGGTCGTATAAAGATGCTTTCAATTTATAAACGGCGTTGAGGTCGATAATGGCGTTGTACGGATCGCCCGACCAAACCAGCGTTCCTCCCTGTTCGATGCTAAACCTTTTGTTGATTACATTTTCGAGCGTAAACAGGTAATCCCCCTTTTCAACGGTGTAATTCCCCGATAAAGTTATATTTCCTTCCTTATCCATTCCGAACAGCAAAATCCCTTCGCCTTGTGCTTTAATAACGTCGCCAATCTGTGAATTGTAAATCAGCTGTGCTTTTGCCTCCGGGGTTGCCCTAATGGTTAAATTTAAACTGAAATCACCATCATTCTCTTTTTTTGGAAATGTAAATTCTTGCTTTTGTGATTCTTCAACAGCCACAAACTGAATAAAATCGTATTTTTCAATTTCACTTTCATATTCCAGCGAAATATTTACACTTGTTTCCGACAAAGTAGTCCCGGTCCCGTTTAAAAATACCGACGGGCCAAACCCGGTAATATCGAACCTTCCGTTGGCAAAAACCTGTCCGTAAAATTGCTCATTGTCTTTTTGTGATGTGTTCAAGGCCAGAATTTTAGGAGATGAAAAACTAAGGTTGTAAACCATATCATGAAAATTCTGATGAACGATTGTACCATTAAAAGTCCCCTTGTTTTTGAATTTATCCTGAACTGTAATATTGTCGAACAAAAGCGTATCGCCTTTAAAATAAACCGAATCGCTGAAATTGTAAGCCACCTGGGTATAATCGATGGTTAAACCTGCATTTTCGCCAAAAAGTGCGCCATCCATTAAAATGTGGTCGGGCTGACCATGGATTTTCATATTGCCCGACGCAAATCCGTGAATGTTAGAAAAATTACTGCGTAATACGGTTTCAAGAATTACAATTGAAAGACTGTCGAGTTTAAAATCGTAGTTCAGTTCACTGTCGGAAGGCCGCAAGCTGCCCCTTCCGTGCAAACTCTCCTTGTCGTTTTTTCTGATTACCAGTTCTGAATTCAAAACCGATTCTGAGTTGTTCCAGTAATTTGAAAGAGTGATGTCGCCCAATTGTTGTTCCTGAAATGTAAAATTTGTAATACCCAAATCCGATAAAATCATTTTCTGATTGTAGAAATCGAAAACTCCGGCAGAGCCGTTAACAATTCCCGAAATATTTAAATCATCGCCGAAATAAGTTTGCAGGCGTTTAAGATCGATATTTTCAAATTTTGCTGATAAAATGTTCGATTTGTCTTCCGAAATTTTCCCGTCGATGGTTATTTGCTGGTCTTTGTTGAAAAACCTGAAATTATTGATTGAAATGGTTGTAGAATCGATGGAAGCCGTAAAAGGCGAAATCTGCCAGGTGGAATCTGAAATCAAAATATTGGTCGGAAAACCTTCAATTTTAATATGAGGGTATTGCATTGTATCGTTTCGGGTAAAAACCGACTGTGTTTTTAATGCTCCGCTGTAATTTACTTTGTTGTTGTTAGCCCATGAAATCTCGTTATCAATTACATTGTCGGCAATTTTCGAATCGATATTCAGGTTGTAAAGCGTCATTCCGTTTTTCAGGCTAATTTCACCAATTCTGAATTTCGAAGCGTATTCGTCACCTTTAGGTTTGTTGCCGATAAAAACATCCTTTAATAAAATGTTTTTTGACCGGAACCCCGGGATACTTCCTTCCAAAGTAAAAAGTGAGTTTTCCGAATCAACAGTTCCATAAAGTACAAATGGCGACTCAATTCCAATATCGGGTGTGAAAATTGCAGTTAAAGTGTCCAGGTTTTTTACGTTCAGTTGGTAGTCGAAAATGTTGTCTTTCTGAATTTTATATTCTTCGAAAGGGGTTGCCGGCAAATAAAAGTTGGCCGTTTTCATCAAAGTATTCATTAAACTTTGAAAATGATACGAACCTGAAATTTCAACATCAAAAAAATCGGAGGTAAACGTTAGTATATCAGCAACATCAGTGTGAGCAGAATGAAGTTCTATTCCATTCAGATTGAACTTTCCGTTTCGGTTTTGATAAAAGCCGTCATCAATTTTTATGTAGCCCTGTAGGTTGTCGAGTTTGTCGCCGGTAAAATTGGCCCGCATATTAAAAGCCGTTTCCGACGCCGGAAAATGCTTGCTAAGATTCAATTTTCCGGGCAGCGCTTTGTTCAAATGCATGTTAAAATCGAAAACCGGAATTTCGGGGTTGAAATTCATCTGACCCGTAAAATCAAATTTCAAACTGGGGTCGTCGATGCTTAAAACACCGTCGAACATCTTTTGATCCAGAGTTCCGTCAAAAAGAATGTTTGTATAAATATAATGGTATGCTTCAATTTCAGAAATGCCGCCCTTAAATTTTCCGTAAAATGTTTCTTTTGTTTTATCGAAATTTCCGTCGATATTTCCGTTAAAAGTAATTTTTCCAATGTTTTCTTCCTTGAAAAGTTCGCCAAGGTTAAATTGTGTAGTGGCCAGTTTTCCTTTGTATTCAACAATTCCATCCGATTTTGGAACAACTGAAAGGTCGGTGGTCAATGTTCCCATTTTGCTTGAAAAAGTTCCGTAGGTAACAAAATCGGAGAGGAACCCTGTAAAATTACCGCGGTAACTTATTTTGCCGGCCTGGTAAAACGATTCGGGGAAAGTTAATAAATCAACATTCAGATTTTCGGGTAAATGAATGCGGCTTAAATCGTTAAAAGTAGTTTGCGAATTTTTTAAATCAACAAACAGGTACATGTTCTCAAAATCGGTAATGTCGTTGATGTAAAAATCGAGAAATGCCGAGGTATTTTCGCCGGTTTTAATAATTATATTTTTGCCTTTTAAATCGCTCAGTGTTCCGTAAATCTGCCCGGCGAGGTTCAATTTTAAATCCATCCCGTTTAGTGCCGGAACGAGTTGCGCAATCTCGTAAAAACTGATTTCAGAATCGGAAAAACGAAAATCGAAAGAAATATCATCCAGCGAATGGTTTTCGGAGTTTTCAAAATTTAATTCAACTTCAGTGTTCCGAACCGTAGAATTGTTCGATTCGAAGTTGAAATTTTTAATGTCAATTTTATTTTTCTGAAATAAGAAATCAGCATTTAAATGTTTTAAATACAGGTTTTTATTGTCGTCTAAAGTGAGTTTTTTTATTTTAAAAAATACCGAATCGGGCAACAGTTTAAAATCGGAAACTTCAAAATTGATACGGTTAACCTGAATGTTTTTTTTCTCCTGGGCACTTGCATCGGTGTATGAAATATCGGAACCTGAAAACCCGAATTTGTTGCAGGTAATTTGCCAGTTTTGTGTTGTATCTTTTTTTTCGCTGCGAAAAGCATCAAGCAAAAAACTGAAATTATACTGATTGGCTGAGTCGCGCTTGATGCTGATTTTGTTTTTATCCAGAACCAGTTCGTTGATTGAAATCTTTTTCTGTTTGAATTTTAAAGAATCGATTTTTGCCGATAAATGCTGTGTATAAAAAAGTGTATCGTTTTTTTGGTCTTCAACAAGAACATCTTCCAGAATAATTTTTTTGAAAAAGGCGATGTTCACTTTTCCAACCGAAATTTTTGAATGCGTTTGTTTCGAAAGCTGGGCTGCAACTTTTTGTGTGAGATACGTTTGAACACTACTGTTTTGCAGCGCTAAATAACTGCCTGAAAGGAGCAGAATTAACACAGCAAAAACGATGAGTAATATTTTCCAGCCTTTTTTGATAGCTTTGTAAATTTTAAACGAACTTAAACTTTTTCGGTTAAAAATTGTGTAATCATTAAACCGATTTTTCAACCGGCGAATTTTAATAAAATATACGTTAAAAACAGATATTTTTAGCTGATTATTTCAGCTATTAACAAAAACGTAGTGAAGAAAACAGTAGTATGACAGACATAAATAATAATGCAATAACAATTCTGGGAATAGAATCGTCGTGCGACGACACATCCGCAGCAATTATCCGCGACGGGGTAATTCTTTCGAATGTGGTTGCCAGTCAGAAAGTTCATGAAGAATATGGCGGTGTTGTTCCCGAACTGGCATCGCGTGCACACCAGCAGAATATTATTCCTGTAGTCGACAGGGCAATTAAACGGGCAGGAATTAACAAAAGCGAAATTTCGGCTGTTGCATTTACCCGCGGTCCGGGGTTACTGGGCTCTCTTTTGGTGGGTACTTCGTTTGCCAAAGGTTTTTCATTGGCCTCCGGAATTCCGTTGATTGAGGTGAACCATTTGCAAGGACATGTTTTGGCGCTATTTATTAAAGAAAAAGAAGGCGAATTCAACCCGCCAAAATTTCCGTTTCTGTGTTTACTGGTTTCCGGTGGAAATTCACAGATAATTCTGGTGCATGATTATTTGCACATGGAAGTGATTGGACAGACCATCGACGATGCTGCCGGCGAAGCTTTTGATAAATGCGCAAAAGTGATGGGACTTCCTTATCCGGGAGGGCCGCACGTTGACAAACTGGCAAAATTAGGCGATCCGCTGCGTTTTACTTTTTCAAAACCACGGATTCCCGACCTTGATTACAGTTTCAGCGGATTAAAAACCAACTTCCTGTATTTCCTGCGCGACAACCTGAAAGAGAATGATAATTTTATTGAAGAAAATAAGGAAGATTTGTGTGCTTCGCTGCAGTTTACCATCATCGATATTTTGCTGAACAAACTAAAAAAAGCAGCCAAACAAACAGGAATAAAAGAAATTACGGTTGCGGGGGGGGTTTCTGCAAATTCAGGTTTAAGAAATGCACTTCAGGAAAATGCTAAAAAATACCACTGGAACCTCATTATTCCAAAGTTTGAATATACCATGGACAATGCAGCAATGATTGCCATTACAGGTTATTACAAATACCTGAACAAAGAATTTGTGGGGCAGAATGTAGTGCCGTTTGCACGCACACAACTTTAATTTTTATGAAGTTTCAGCAAAAACTGGTTCACGGAACTTTGATTAAACGATACAAACGTTTTTTAGCCGATGTAAAACTCGACGATGGGAAAGTTGTGGTGGCGCACTGCACCAATTCGGGAACCATGAAAAGCTGCCTCGAAAACGACGCCGAAGTTTATTTAACGCCGGTAAACGATCCTGCGCGCAAAACAAAATTTACCTGGGAAATGATAAAAATTAACGGCGACTGGGTGGGCATAAATACCGGAAATCCAAATAAACTGGCTTTTGAAGCCATTTCTGAAGGAAAAATTCCAGGTCTTGAAAACTATACGAATGTACAGCGCGAAGTAAAATTTGGCGATTCGCGATTTGATGTTTTTGCCGAAAATACACATGAAAAGTGTTTTGTTGAAGTAAAAAATGTAACGATGAAAGAAGGTAAATATGCCTTGTTTCCCGATGCTGTAACAACCCGCGGACAAAAACACCTGAAAACCCTTGAGCAGGTAAAAGCACAGGGAATGCGCGCAGTAATGCTTTACATTGTTCAACGCAGCGATGTTGAAATTTTTGCCCCGGCCATTGAAATTGATCCTGAATATGCCAAAAAGTTAAAATCTGCTGTTAATGCCGGTGTGGAAGTAATTGTTATGCAAACCCGCATAACTCCTGAAAAAATAGAATTAATCCGGCAACTTCCGGTTGAAATTTAATTTCGAAATTTATTCTTCACTTGGTTTTTCAATGGTTCCGTAAAACGAAATTGGCCGCCTGTCGGTACTGGTTACATCGAGCGAAGCGTAGCCTGTTTTGCTGATGCTGAAGTAATAACGAATAATGTCCATTTTGTTTTTTACTTCAAACTCAATGTCGAACCCTTTTTTCGATTCTGAATATTTGTAGTCTTTTATACCTTGTGCAAAATGATAAGGCGACGTAGTTGAACCGTAATCCGTTTTATACGCAACACCATAAAAAGGCAAATAGGAATAAACGGAGTCTCCGGTAATTTTTGCATTAAAAATCGAAGTTAGTTGGATGCTTTTTCCTGAAGAAGGATTTGCCTGTCGGGCTTCAAATACAAAACTTTTGGCGTCTAGCAGATTTTTTATTTCAGTATATTTCTGCGCTTCCTTTTCAGCTTTGATTTCTTTTCTGTTTTTTTTGTTTTCCTGTGCATTCAGCGAAACCAGTGGAAAAACCATTAATAAAAGTATTGCAATTGTTTTCATTGTATTTTATTTGATTCAACGTGCCTTTTTTACAAGAATTATTCCGAACAATACAGCTTTTGATAAAATTAAATATATTAACTAATTGGCCGCCTGAAATTCATCTGTTTTTGAAATCATACCTTTGAACGAGATACAACGACGGTTTGAACTCGACACTTTTAATGTTGCATGTCCGTATTTTGAAATCTGAAAATTAAAGAAAAATGTTGCCTCGTTGTTGTTGGTTTCAATTCTCAATGTAAAATCTCCTTCGTTCTCTTCAAGTACATATTCAGTGATTGGCCGGGTAAAATTAAAAGGAGAATTTTCAATTTCTAATTGGTTTTCAACTGCCGGATTGTAATACGGAATATACGTTGTAATTTGTTCATTTTCAACCTTCACCAGATAGTAATCCATCAATGAAACAATACTTTTATCGCGTTTTACAATTTGCATGGCTTCAAACGAAAACGACTGGGTTTCGAGCATGAATTTTATATCTTCCATTTTTTGCGCCTTTTTTTCAGCTTTTAATTCGCTTTTTGTTTTCTCATTGTTTTCCTGTGCATTTGCCGCTGTCAATGAAAAAAGAACCAGAAATATGAACACTAAATTTTTCATTTTATTCCGTTTTAATTGAACCGATAAATTCTATTTTCGCATTCATGAAAAAGTGCTTTTAAAAAAGATCAGTACTGCTCATCTTTACGAATTTTAGGTGGATTGGTTTTTTTGAAAGGTATTTAAATTAAAAAATTGATGGAATGAAATTTATTGGTGCTCATGTCAGTGCGGCGGGCGGAGTGGAAAATGCCCCATTAAATGCCCATCTAATTGGAGCAACTGCATTTGCACTTTTTACTAAAAATCAGCGGCAGTGGGCGTCAAATCCATTATCGCAGGAAAGTATCAGGGCTTTTCAGATGAATTGTGAAAAGTTGGGTTATCAACCGCAGCAGATTTTACCCCACGACAGTTATCTTATTAATCTTGGTCACCCGCAAAAAGAGGCTTTACAAAAATCGCGCGATGCTTTTCTCGATGAAATGCAACGTTGCGAACTGCTGGGGCTCGACAGGCTGAACTTTCATCCCGGAAGTCATTTGAAGTTTACCACGGAAGAATGTCTGACTACCATTGCCGAATCGATAAATATTGCTTTGAACAAAACCAAAGGAATTACGGCAGTAATTGAAAATACAGCCGGACAGGGAACTAATGTTGGTTTTTTGTTTTACCATCTGAAAGAAATTATTGAAAAGGTAGAAGATAAAAACCGGGTTGGAGTTTGTATCGATACTTGCCATGCTTTTTCTGCTGGTTACGATATAAAAACCAAAGAAGGGTGTCGAAAAGTTTTTGAGGAATTTGATGAAGTGGTTGGATTTCAATACCTGAAAGGGATGCATCTGAACGACTCCAAAAAAGAACTTGGATCGAAAGTGGACCGGCACGAAAGTTTAGGTGCCGGTATTTTGGGAATAAATGTTTTCGAATTTATTATGAATGACAATCGTTTTGACAATATTCCGTTAATTTTGGAAACTCCCGATGAAAATCGCTGGAAAGATGAAATTGAACGGTTAAAAAACATGCAAAAATGAGTGAAATAGTTTATTTGAATGGTGATTTTATTTCAAAAGAAGAAGCAAAAATTTCGCCCGACGATCGCGGATTTATATTCGCCGACGGTGTTTACGAAGTGATTAAATACTACAATGGCAAACCTTTTCGGTACGTCGATCACCTGGAACGTCTAAAAAGAAGCCTGTCTGAAATTGCCATTGATTTTCAGGATTTGGAAAAATTTGAAATGATATTTTCCGAACTTCTGGTTCAAAATAAACTTGAAAACGTGCATGCAGGTGTGTATTTGCAAATTACCCGTGGCACAAATAAACGGGTGCATCATTTTCCTACAGATTTAAAACCAACTGTTTATGCTTTTGCTTTCGAACTTCCGACGTTTACCGAAAAACTTGAAAAAGGAATAAAGGTGATTACACAGGAGGATATTCGCTGGTTGCGCTGCGATATAAAATCGGTCTCGCTGCTTCCGAATACAATGTTGTACAACAATGCGGTTAACAATGGTGCAAGAGAGAGTATTCTTATTCGCAATGGAAATGTCACAGAAGCCACTCATTCCAGTGTTTTTGGTGTAAAAAACGGTGTTGTAATTACCCATCCGGCTAATAATTTGGTTTTGCCCGGAATAACCCGGAAAGTTGTTTTTGAAATGTGTTGCGAAAACAATATTCAATTTGAAGAAAGGGCCATTTCCGAAAAAGAGCTTTTTGAACTCGACGAAATTTTTATTTCAGGAACCGGCAGCGAAATTATGCCTGTAATTCAGGTCGATGAACAAATTGTTGGAAACGGACAACCCGGAAAAATAACACGGTTTCTTCAGGAAAAGTTTTTTAAAAGGGTCAACTGATCGAGCTCCAGTCGAAATCGGTCTGTTTTGAAGCTACCAGATTTTTTAGTAAAATTCTGTTTTCGTCGGAAGAAAGTGTCGGGTCATTGTCAAGAATTTCAGAAGCTTCGTCGCGTGCCAGTTGTAAAATTCTTCCGTCTTTTCCAAGGTTGGCAATTTTCAGGTCGAAACCGATTCCGCTTTGTTGCGTCCCTTCAATATCGCCGGGACCACGGAGTTTCATGTCTACTTCCGCAATTTCGAACCCGTCGTTGGTACGGACCATTGTTTCCAGCCGTTTCCGGCTTTCGTTGCTTATTTTGTACGACGACATTAAAATACAATACGATTGTTCGGCGCCCCGCCCAACCCTGCCGCGCAACTGGTGAAGCTGGGAAAGTCCAAACCGTTCGGCGCTCTCAATCACCATTACCGATGCATTTGGTACATCAACACCCACTTCGATCACGGTGGTGGCCACCATTATTTTGGTGTTGCCGGCTTTAAATTCCTGCATCATTTTTTCTTTGATGTTGGGTTTCATTTTTCCGTGGACCATACTTACTTCAACCCCGGGAAAAGCATCCTGAACATGCCGGTAACCGTCTTCAAGATTCTTTAAATCCATTTTCTCCGATTCCGAAATTAAAGGAAAAACAATGTAAACCTGTGTCCCTTTTTCGAGTTGCTGACGCAAAAAATTATTTACCTGTTTGCGTTTGTTTTCAAAAAAATGCCAGGTTTGAATGGGTTTTCTTCCCGGCGGTAATTCGTCGATTACGGAAACATCGAGGTCGCCGTAAACCGTCATTGCCAGAGTTCGTGGAATTGGAGTTGCAGTCATTACCAAAACGTGCGGCGGAATCAGATCGTTTTTCTGCCACAATTTTGCCCGCTGTGCCACGCCAAAACGGTGTTGTTCGTCGATAACCACCAGCCCGAGGTTTTTGAAAACTACCACATTTTCAATTAAAGCGTGCGTTCCAATTAAAATCTGCAGTTTCCCTGATTCGAGGTTTTCGTGTAAAATTTTTCTTTCGCTGGTTTTGGTTGAACCGGTAAGCAGGCCAACTTCAATATTCATCCCCTGCAAAAATTTTGAAATCGACTGAAAATGCTGTTGTGCCAGAATTTCTGTCGGCGCCATTAAACAACTCTGAAAACCGTTGTCCATGGCCAAAAGCATGGTCATTAATGCCACCAGAGTTTTTCCACTGCCTACGTCGCCCTGCAAAAGCCGGTTCATTTGTACATTCCGGTTTACATCGCGCCGAATTTCGCGGATTACCCGTTTCTGTGCCTCAGTGAGTTCAAACGGTAAAAATTTGTTGTAGAATGTATTAAAATTAAACCCGACGTGTTCAAACCTGAATCCCTTGAATTTATTCTCGCGCGAGTGTTTTATAGCCAGAATTTTTAACTGAATCAGAAACAGTTCTTCAAATTTTAACCGGAATGTGGCATTTTTCAGGTCAATTGTATTTTCCGGTTTGTGGATGGTGAAAAGCGCATTTTCGAGCGAAGTAAGTTTTAGTTTCCTGATCAAAGAATCGGGCAGCGTTTCTTTTACTTTTCCCTGGGCTAACTGAATCAGTGTAAGTTGAAATTTATTGATTGTTTTGGAATTCAGGTATTTGTCCTTCATTTTCTCGGAGGTAATGTAATACCCCTGAAAAAGCCCGGCCGGTTTCAGTTGTTTTTCTTCTTCCGTTTCCATTTCGGGGTGGACAATATTTATCCTGCCACTGAATTCACTTGGTTTTCCAAAAACAATGTACTCTTTGTTCAGCGAAAGATTTTCCTTTTGCCATTTTACCGAACGGAACCAAACCAGTTCAACACTCCCCGAATCGTCGTAAAACCTTGCCGACAAACGTTCCTTGTTTCCTGCGCCAACGGTTTCGAACGAACGGATAACACCTTTTATCTGAATGTAAGGCATTTGTGCATGAATCTCGGCGATTTTGTAGAATTTTGTCCGGTCGATGTATTTAAAAGGAAAATAATAAAGTAAATCCCTGAATGTTTTTATATTCAGTTCTTTGTTCAAAAGTTCAGCCCTTTTGGGACCAACTCCCGGAAGAAACTTTATATCTTGGTCGAGAAATTCAGGCATAAAACAAATATAATTAATCTGTTAAAAAAGGAAACGGTTGAAAGCAATCAGAAGCAATAAAAAAGGATTCGGAATTCATTCTCCCTTTGTTTATCGTTTGGTAACCAGGGTTTTGTTTGTTGATGCAGAGTTTTATGATTTTGAAGAAATTGAGAAACTTCAGATGAATAAGGAGGAAAAAGAACAATTAAAACTGCTTTTCCGATTGCTGAACTTTTTTCAGCCTGAAAAGGTTTTGTATTTTGAAAAGTTTCCGGGAAATGTGTTGGAGATACTAAAGAAGGCAGCTTATTCTGCTGGTTTTCTTTGGATTGAACAGAATCAAAATCAGTTGAAGGAATTTTTTTCAGAAAACAGTTTTTCAGTTTTTAACGAAGACCAATTCAATAAAATGACTGTTTTTCCGGAAAAGCAATCCGTCTGGTTCATAAAAAAGAAAAATAATAGTACAAAAACAGGTCATTTTTTTCAACCTTTGCCTGAAAGTGAAAGAGGAAAAATTACGATTGAGCTTGAAAATGCGGGAATCGTTATTTTTGATGACAAATTTCCTGCGCAGGATTATGTAATTAAATAAGCCGTTTTTCTACCTATTTACAAAAACAGGTTGTATGAAGGAAAAAATTATTCATTTGGAATCGATAGTTAAAAATTACCGGGTTGGTAGTCAGGTTGTGCGTGCTTTGCGTTCGGTTTCAATCGATATTTACAAAGGTGAATATGTGGCAATTATGGGCGCTTCCGGCTCCGGAAAATCAACACTGATGAATATTATTGGTTGCCTTGATACACCCACCAGCGGAAATTATATTTTGAATGGAACCGATGTCAGCAGGTTGTCGGACGATCGCCTGGCAGAAATCCGCAACTCTGAAATCGGGTTTGTTTTTCAGGTTTTTAACCTGCTTCCGCGAAGCACTGCGCTCGAAAATGTGATGCTGCCTTTGGTCTATTCGGGAGTTAGAAAAAACGAACGGAAAAAACGCGCTGAAGAAAAGCTGGTGAATGTTGGATTGGAAGATCGCATGGAACACCGTCCAAATGAACTTTCCGGCGGACAACGGCAGCGGGTTGCCATTGCCCGGGCATTGATAAATAATCCTTCTATTTTGCTGGCTGACGAACCAACCGGAAACCTCGATTCAAAAATATCGGAAGAAATAATGAGGCTTTTTGCAGAAATTCACCGCAACGGAAACACCTTGGTTATGGTTACACACGAAGAAGATATTGCACGCCACGCCCACCGGATTATCAAACTAAAAGACGGTGAAGTGGAAACCGATTATACAAATCCAAATCCGATTTATTAAATATTTTGATGAGTAAAAAAATAAAAATTTATACCAAAACCGGCGACGACGGAACAACAGGATTGGTGGGAGGTAGCCGGGTGGAAAAATACGATTTGAGATTGGAATCGTACGGAACTGTTGATGAATTGAATAGCTGGGTTGGAATGCTGCGTTCTTTTGATTTACCTGCCGATATTATTGATTATTTGGTTGAAATTCAGAATAAACTTTTTAACATTGGTTCGCGGCTGGCATCCGACGAAAAAGGCGATGCTTTTACCGTAAATCTTTCAATTACTGAAGAAAATATCCGGTTTCTTGAAACTGCCATTGATGAAATGGAAAAAGGGCTGCCCGAACTGAATGCTTTTATTTTACCCGGCGGCGACTTGCTGGTTTCGCATTGCCATGTTGCACGGACGGTTTGCCGCCGCGCCGAGCGTCGAATAACCGAATTCTCCGAACAACAAAATGTTCAACCTGAAATTGTAAAATATATCAACCGTTTGTCCGATTTTTTATTTGTACTTGCCCGTAAATCAGCCGCTTTGAAAAATGTTGATGAAACACCCTGGAAACATTGATAAAAAAGTGGTTGTTGATTGTAGTTCGTATTTATTTTTTATTATATTCGCGCCTAAGTTAAAAATGAGTTTAACCGCTTAAAATTCAGCAAATGTATTGGACTCTTGAACTGGCGTCAAAACTGGAAGACGCCCCCTGGCCGGCAACAAAAGATGAACTTATTGATTACGCAATTCGTTCCGGCGCTCCTTTGGAAGTGATTGAAAATCTTCAGGAAATTGAAGATGAAGGCGAAATGTATGAAAGTATCGAAGACATTTGGCCGGACTATCCAAGTAAAGATGATTTCTTTTTTGACGAAGAAGAATACTAAAATCTTCATAAAGTAAAATAAAAAGCACCATTTAGGTGCTTTTTTTGTTTTTATTAACGACATCTTTTCATTTTATTTGCAACAACGTTGCATTTAATACAATAATTGTTATATTTGCAACATTGTTGCATGTGTGATGTTGTTGCATTTATGAATCCGCTCGAAGTTTTACATATACATGATTTAAAACGAACCGCTTGTCGCGAAGGAATACTTTCGATAATGCTTGAATCGCAGCAGGCTTTATCGGAAAATGAAATCAGAAACCAATTAAGCGAAAATTTTGATAGGACCACTTTTTATCGTTCGTTCAAAACATTAATTGAAAAAAGTATTATTCATAAAATTGTAGTCGATAATCTGGTGGTGAAATACGCCTTGGATAATTCATTGACAATGAGAAGAAAACATGCACATTTTTATTGTTTGAAATGTGACAGCGTAATTTGTCTCGACAACGTACCTTACACTGAACCTGAAATTCCGAATGGTTTTAAGGCCATTGAAACAGAGGTTATTATAAAAGGATTTTGCAGTAATTGTAAATAATAAGCTGAAACAGTTTGCTTAACGGAAAAAATCATATTGCTTTTGCCTTTTTATGGGTTTTTATTTTACCGGTTTTATACCAGCCGGTACATATTGTTATGCACCATTCGCATCGCGGACATGGTCATTTAAACGACACGGAAAACCTAACCCAAAAAAATAATACATTCCAAAAATACAATCACTGTTATATTTGCGAATTTGAATTTACAGTGAATGGTATGCCGGAGGAATTTATTGTTCCGTTTTCGGCGGTATTTTTGGGCAAGCTGGGACCTGTTAAAATTGAAAATGGTTTTTTTGCCGAAATAATATTACAAAGTTCACCCCGTGCCCCTCCCTTTTTTTCCTGAAATAACACTTTCAAATTTTTTAGGTCAATAACATATTTAGTTTTATGAGGAAACTTTATATGGTATTTATTGTCGTATTTTTTTTGTTCTCGACGGTAAATGCCCAGGAATTTTATGATTTATCGGGAACAGTAACCGACTTTAAAGAAAATAACTTGCCCGGAGCATCGGTTTTGCTCTCCCCCGGAAATAAAGGGATAGTAACAGACTCGAATGCGAATTTTTATTTTTCAGGTTTGAAAAAAGGGGTTTATATAATTTCAGCTTCGTTTGTTGGATATGAAACTTACTCAGATACCGTTAATGTTGAATATTTGTCGAAAGTTCGAATTGTGTTAAAACCATCGGTATTAACATTGAACGAGGTAATTGTAAAAGATAATTATGCAGAAATTAGAAAACGTGGGGATTCGCAAAACATTGAAATTATAAGCGACAAATTTGTTAAAATGAACCTTTCGGGAAGTTTGATGCAATCGCTGGAACGGCTTCCGGGAGTAAGTACTATTAATATTGGTTCAGGTCAATCGAAACCGGTAATTCGGGGGTTAAGTTTTAACCGCATTGTTGTTGCTGAAAACGGGATTAAACACGAAGGACAACAGTGGGGCGAAGATCACGGACTTGAAATTGACCAGTATGCCGTCGACCGTGTGGAGGTAATAAAAGGGCCGGCTTCGTTAATGTACGGTTCAGATGCGATTGGCGGAGTAGTTGATTTAAAACAGCTTGGGATTCCGACTGAAAATTCATTTGGAGGTTCGGTTGATTTAACAGGAAAAAGCAACAACAATTTGCTTGGTACTTCGGTGGGTATTTTTGCAAGAAAAAAAACGTGGTACGTCACCGGGCGGGTAACTTTGCTCGATTTTGGCGATTATCGTGTGCCCACCGACAGTGTTGATATTTATTCATATAAAGCGGCTTTATACAGGAATCACTTGAGGAATACGGCCGGGAACGAACAGGATTTTCATTTTTCTTTTGGCGCCATCGCACAACAATTCTCAACCCGGTTTTATTTTAGCGATTTGCACAGTAAAAATGGTTTTTTTGCCAACGCCCACGGTTTGGAACCCCGAAATGTGGATACAAAACTTCACGATCGGTCGGACAGGGATGTACAGTATCCGTTTCAGAAAGTAAACCACATAAAAATTACGAACCAGAGCGGGTGGCAGGGAAAAAATATAGATGTGGAAATGGAACTGGGTTTTCAGAATAATTTCAGGGAAGAATGGAGCCAGTATGTAAGCCACGGTTACATGCCCGCTGTTTTTCCCGGTTCGCTTTCATTTCCGGCCGATTTGGAACGACAGTTTGATAAGAATGTATATTCCGGGAATTTAAAGGTTTTGTTTGCGCCGGTTACCGATTTGTCGCTAACGATAGGAACAAATGCCGAACTTCAGGATAACAATATTAATGGACGTGGTTTTATAATCCCGGCTTTTGAGCAAATTACCACCGGCGCATTTTTGTTTGGAAAGTACTTTTTGTCGCCCACCACTATTATTCAGGCCGGGGTACGTTTCGATTACGGAGAGATACATACAGAGGAATACTACGATTGGTTTACAAGTCCGGTTACCGTTGGCGCAGATACTGTTTGGGGTTATTTGCAACGGGCACCGGAAATAAAAAGAAGCTTTAATAATATTTCGTGGTCGTTTGGGTTTAACCAAAACTGGGAAAAGATAAGTTTGAAAGCCAACATCGGGAAAAGTTTTCGGGTGCCCATCGCCAAAGAATTGGCATCAAACGGCGTTAATTACCACCGATTTAGTTACGAAGTGGGCGATCCGGGTTTGTCTCCCGAAGTATCTTATCAAATCGATTTGGGTACAGAATTCAACACAAGCAACGTTGCTGTTGGCCTCACCCCGTTTTTTAATTATTTTCCGAATTATATTTATCTGAACCCCAGCTCTGAACACGACCGCTTGTATGGAAACGGGAATCAGGTATTTTATTATACACAAAGCGAAGTATTGCGTTTTGGCGGCGAAATCCACTCACATTTCAATTTTCTTAAAATATATAACCTTGGATTTATCGCTGAATATGTTTATTCAGAACAACTTTCAGGTAAAAAGAAAGGGTTCTCCCTGCCGTTTTCTCCTCCGGCATCGGTTTTATTTAACCTGAAATTTACCCCGCAAAATACCGGACCGGTAAAAAATTCTTATTTCTCTGTCGATTATAAAATAGTGGCGCGTCAGAACAGGATTGTTCCGCCTGAGGAAAAAACAGCTGGTTCCCAGTTGATTAATGTTTCTGTTGGTGGTGAAATCGGGTTTGGAAACCAGAAAATAGCATTGGCTTTTCAAATTCAGAACCTGTTGAATCAGAAATATTTTAACCACACCAGTTATTACAGGCTGATAAATGTTCCGGAACCGGGACGAAATTTTGTATTAAATATTAATATTCCATTCAATAAAAATGGTAAAAAGTAAAATGAACAATAATTTTTTAAAATTGAATGTCATGAAAAAAACAATTAAAATAATTTCCCTATTCATTATCGCATTGGGGACAATACTTTTTTCTTCTTGCGAAAAAGAAGAAGTAATAAAGCCTGAAATCACAGGGTTGGAGCTTGGAATAAGCAATAGTCATGTTGCTTATGCCGGCGCCGATTTGCATATTGAAGCCGAAATTGAAGCTATCAATAACATTGATGTAGTTACTGTTGAAATACATCAGGAAGAAGGCAGCAGCAATGAGATTAAAGTTATTTATGATGAATTTGCAGGATTAAAAAACACAACTTTTCATAAACATGTCGATATTCCTGCAGAAACTCCCTCCGGAACTTACCATGTCCACTTAACCGTAACAGATCAGGAAGGTTACCAAACCACTGTTGAAGAAGAAATTGAGATTGAAGAACTGGCTGATGAAGAAGCGCCTGAAATTAGCATTTCATTGGCTCCTGAAAATGGGGCAAGTTATTCAAATGGCGAAACAATTACAGTTTCTGGGACGGTTACAGATAATATTTCTTTGGCGGGACTGCTTGTTGCTTTGGTTTACGAAACCGATAATATTGCCGACGCAGATGTAATGGGCGACAATACTTCTGTAATTGTTATGCTTCATACCCACGATTTTGACGATCCGGACGAAACTGAATTTACAGCTTCAATTGTAGCGGGGGCAGAAAACGACAACAACATGACACCCGCAGCTATTGAAGGTGATAATGCCTGGAAATCGGGAAATTACTACATTCTTGTAAAAAGCAAAGATGCCAAGGCAAACTGGGCTTACTCAGCTCATTATCCGATTACTATTAATTTCTAAAATAAAAACAGGGTGGGGCTTATGCTACTGCCCTGTGTAATTTAAAATTGTTTTCATGAAATTGTTAAAAATATTTTTAGGATTATGTTTTGTCCTTTTTGTTTTTACAACCTGCGACAAAAATGAAATTGATGACGAAAAACCGGAAATCGATTTGACCGTTTCCGGTGCATTTCCGCAAAATTGCGACACGCTTTATTTTGGCGAATCTTTTACATTCAAAGTATTGTTTACCGACAATGTGAAACTTGGATCTTTTAGTATCGATGTTCATAACAATTTCGACCACCATTCGCACAGTACCGAGGTTACTGAATGTGATTTGGATGAAGTTAAAACTGCCGTAAATCCTTTGGTTTTTATCGAAGATTACGATATTCCCGAAGGAACGCCGGCGTATGAAACCTCGCTCGAAATTTTTATACCCGAAAGTGACGAAAATGGCAAATTCGATGAAGGCGACTACCATTTTTTTATTAGTCTTACCGATGCCGAAGGATGGTCGGTACAAAAAGGATTAAGCATAAAAATCCTGCAAAAATAAATTGAACGGTATTTTTTAGACAAAGGGAAATCGTCTTTCAGGTAGTTTGTTAGCTGAATTCCCTTTGTTTTTCTCCTGTTTCGAAGCTGATCAAAAAACAAAGAATTGATTAATTTTAACGTGCCTGTTTTTTTTGACAGCTTCCTGTTTTCCTGTTTCCAGCGGATTAAAATCAGTTCGGGGATTAGTATTAATGCTGGTACATATGTATCTTCTATTGTATTCTTTACAGTTCGGTTAAAAGATTCTTTAGGGGAATCAAATCAAATTCAGAATATTCTTTTTCCCTAAAGTTTTGAATAAAATCTTTGTTTATCAAAAATAATTTGCTGTTGAATTTATCCTGCGGAAATGTGTTGTCGAAAGTAAAATCTTCGAAATCGAATTCAGTAAAGTTTAGTTCGCAGGCCGAAAGTTCCCATTCGCCTTCCTCGTTGGCAAAAAGTAGCGGAAGTCCGTGTGTACGGCAAATTATGGGGCGCGATTGATAAATGGTGCATTTGTGGTTTTTCAGAAAAACACAAGAATTATTTTCTCCAATTTCAGGTTTTTCAGGTACAAATCCAGCAATCTTTAATTCATTCAAAATCGAATAATATTCAACCGGAAAAATGTTGTAATCCATGCAGCACAAATCGCAGCCGCTTTTGCAGAGCATCTGCTTTTTGTGTTCGGTTTCGAGCTTGTGCACTACTTTATCAATGTTGTTTCGCAGGCTGTAATATTTTTTCTGAACATCTGAAACAGTTGTCATAATTTTGATTTTCAAATTATCTTCAAAAATCAATCGCGTCCTAAATAATCTCTGATACAAATCAGGATTCTTTATTCACGGGGTTCAATGCTCTCAGATTAGCCTCTTTCAAAATAAAACCCCTTGTATTGGCAGATTTGTCTGTTTCGGCGGTTCATCAAATGGTTTATCCAACCATTTTTGAAGGTCTATTTTTACAAATAAATTCAGCCTAATAAACGACACAAGGTTTGACAACCGCCATCCAAATTGAGATAAAGCTTTTAAATATTTTAGGACGAGTATGGTTATTAATGCCGACCAAATCTGTATCATAACTGCATTTTCGCTGGTTCCAATAAAGCTCTTGATATGTAATAGTTGTTTTATCTCTCTGAAAAATATTTCGATTTGCCACCTGCTGCGGTATAGTTCACTAATTGTGTTTGCTGTCCAGAACATTTGATTCGTGATAAGTTCAATTACCTGCCCATTTTCATCATCCCATATGGCAACCCTTCTGAGCCTTTTAGGATAGTTTTGTTTAGCCTTTGTACCCGTAAATTCGATGATTTCGTCTTTCAGGATGTGTTGATGCCTGTTTTTGGGAAGTTCAAGCTCCTTAACCGGCTTAAACTTCAGGTTTTCCTTATGCCTGACAACAAAATATACCGAGTTGCTGTCCCAAACATTCAAAAGCGAAAAATCATTGTAATACCGATCGGCAACAATGACGCTATTTGCCAATAATGGCAAATCATAAGCTCCTTTATTATCGGCTGTTTTTCCATCGGTAATATTCACGTATGCAGGCAGATTACCATCATAATCAAGCAAGGTGTGCATCTTTACGGCACCTTTGGCTGTTTTGTACTTTGCCCAATCAAATAAGCTCAAACAAAGGCTAATAGTTGATGAATCCAGCAAGAATATTTTTGACTTGATGCGGAATTTAGATTGCTTGATGTTCATCTGCTGTCCTAATTGCGATAACAGTTTGTAATAGTAATCTTTGAATAAATGCCAGTCACGATTTTTGTTTTGGTAACTGATAGTGGATTTTGATGGTGCTTTTTGTATGCCAAGGTGATTGAGGTTGCCGGTAGCCGATCGCAACCCATTGCTGATATCACGCACGGATTGGCTTTTGGCAAATTGACAAAACAACATCGACACTAAATGCGTCCAACTGTTATAACCTTTTTGATGTTTATCGGTTTGGTGTTCTTCAACCAATGATTTGAATGAACCTCTGTCTAATTTTGAAATAATTTGCGAGAATAAATTTACCTTTACCATATGTGAGAAGTTTGTTTTTGTTGTAGCAACTCAAATATACTTTGAGATACTTAAACTTCTTCTCACATTTTTATATCGTTTAGGACGCGATTGTTCAAAAATATAAATTTGAATTCAATCAAATCATTATTTTTACCGTACCAGAACAGAACAGTAATACATTGAACTATGAAAAAAATCGTTTTAAGCCTGGCGCTGCTAACCGCAATAATTTTTACAAAAGCGCAGGATGTTAATTTTGAATTTCAGAATACAAATTTACCAATTGAAGATCGGGTCGATATTTTGGTGTCGCAAATGACGCTTGAAGAAAAAGTGGGACAAATGGTTTACACAGCCCCGGCCATCGAACGGTTGGAAGTACCGGAATATAACTGGTGGAACGAGTGTTTGCATGGTGTTGCACGCGCCGGTTATGCAACTGTTTTTCCGCAATCGATAACCATTGCCGCATCGTGGGATACCGATTTGATGTACCGTGTCGCTTCAGCTATTTCCGATGAAGCACGGGCAAAAAACAACGAATTTATTCGTCGCGGAAAACGGGGCATTTACCAGGGCCTGACTTTTTGGTCGCCAAATATCAATATTTTTCGGGACCCGCGGTGGGGAAGAGGGCACGAAACTTACGGTGAAGATCCTTACCTGACCGGACAATTGGGTTTGCAGTTTGTAAAAGGCCTGCAGGGAAACGATCCAAAATATCTGAAAGTTGTGGCAACGGCTAAACATTATGCGGTTCATTCGGGGCCTGAACCTTTACGCCACGAATTTAATGCTCTGGTTTCTGAGCGCGATTTGCGTGAAACTTACCTGCCTGCTTTTCGCTCGTTGGTAGTCGACGGTGGGGTTTATTCCGTTATGGGAGCTTACAACCAGTTCAGAGGTTATCCTTGTTGCGCAAATCCGATTCTTGAAAATATTTTAAGAAATGAGTGGGGGTTTAATGGGTACGTTGTGTCGGATTGCTGGGCAATCTCCGATTTCTACCAATTTCAGCATTATTCTGCTGATGCCGCTGAAGCAGCAGCTGTTGCTGTGTTAAATGGAACCGATTTAAACTGCGGGGTTTCTTTTTCGAAGTTAACCGATGCAGTAAAACGTGGAATTATCGTGGAAAAAGATATTGATGTTTCGGTAAAAAGATTGTTTATGGCTCGTTTTAAACTCGGAATGTTCGATTCAGATGTACCGTATGCAAACATTCCTTTTTCGGTAAATTGTTCAAAAGAAAACGACGAACTTTCTCTCGAAGCTGCACAAAAAAGTATTGTTCTGCTTAAAAATCAGGAAAATACCCTTCCCTTTTCCAAAGAAATTAAAAAGATGGCTGTTATTGGCCCAAATGCCGACAACTGGGAAGCATTAATCGGAAATTACAATGGAATTCCCAAAAATCCGGTTACTGTGCTAAAGGGAATTGTTAATAAATTGGGAAAAGATAAAGTACTTTTCGCCGAAGGAAGTCATTTGGCGGAAGGTGTACATAATTTGCATCCGATTCCGGGTGAATATTTACTTACCGAAAACGGTGAGCCGGGAGTTGTTGGTGAATATTTTGCCAATGCCCGTCTCGAAGGTGAACCGGCTTTTACCAGAACCGACAAGGACATTAATTTTTACTGGGAATCGGGATCGCCGGTACCTCAACTTCCTGACGATGATTTTAGTATTCGCTGGACCGGTTATCTGGTCCCTCCGGTTTCAGGAACTTATGAAATCGGTTGCTGGGGAATGCCAACACTTACTGTTTGGTTTGAAGGTGAGAAAATACTGAGCCATAATACCGAGCATTCTGCCTTTTATCACGAAAAAGAAATTTCACTTGAAGCAGGGAAAAAATACAAATTTGTTTATGAGTACAAAAACTGGTTTGGCGACGGCGATGCCAAATTATTATGGACAATGCCAAATCGGGATATGCAAAAAGAAGCAATGGATTTAGCCAGAGAAGCCGATGCAGTGGTTTTGGTTCTTGGTTTGTCGCAACGGCTTGAAGGAGAGGAAATGCCCATTCAGGTAGATGGTTTTGCAGGAGGCGATCGTACCCATTTAAATCTGCCAAAAATTCAACAGGAATTAATGATGGCTGTTAAAGAGCTTGGAAAACCTACTGTTTTGGTATTACTTAACGGAAGTGCCTTGTCGGTAAACTGGGCCGATCAAAATATGGATGCCATTATTTCTGCAGGTTACCCTGGTCAGGAAGGCGGAAATGCTGTTGCCGACGTTCTTTTTGGCGATTACAATCCGGCTGGCAGGTTGCCCGTAACGTATTACAAATCGGTGGAGCAACTTCCTGCATTTGATAATTACGACATGGAAGGCCGTACTTATCGTTATTTCAGAGATGAACCATTATATCCGTTTGGGTATGGTTTGAGTTATACTACATTTAGTTATTCGGGTTTGGAAATGCCTTCAAAATTAAAAGCCGGTAATGATGTTAAAGTTAAAGTAAACGTAACCAACACCGGAATAGTAGCCGGCGACGAGATCGTTCAGCTTTATCTTAATGACGAGGAAGCAACTACACCGCGCCCGATAGTTCAACTGGAAGGTTTTCAGCGTATTCACTTAAACCCGGGCGAAACCAAACAGGTAGAATTTACATTAACACCCTATCAGTTTTCAATTATTGGAAAAGATGAAAAAAGAGTAATAGAAAAAGGCTGGTTTACTATTTCTGTTGGAGGTGGACAACCCGGGAAAAAAGGTGCTAATTCTGTTTCATCACGAATATATCTGAAGGGGAAAAATATTCAAATGAATTAATTCGAACAAACAAGAAAATTCGTTTGTTGAAAGAGGAGCTTAGAAAATTGCTCCTCTTTTTGTTTTATATATTCCCTAAACTTATGTTTATTACTAATTTTAAAATAATAACTAATTTATTTTTTAATAGGTTTATAATTAAATAGTTAGGACAATTCTTTTCAATATTTTGTTAATAACATAATTTCTTAAAAGATATTTTTTATTGTAAAATAATTTTTATATTGCTAATGCAAAACCATTTCTGTTTAACTATTAAATTTAAAATCATGAAGAAAATTTTAATTGTATTTGTTGTGGCAATTTTTGTCATTTTTTCGTCGTGTGAAAAAAATGAAGATTTAACATCGGTTACCGATCAGGATGTGGCATCTATACAGATGTCGGAAGAAGTAATTCCGGGGCAGTACATTGTTTATTTTGAAGGCAGCGGTTTAAAATCGGCCTACAAAGATAAAACATTAGCTGACCGTGCAGTGGTAGAAAAAGCTGCCAGAATATTTGAAAGTGCTGATATTGAATTTGCGAATCCTGAGTTTGTTTACAGCGTGGCTGTTGAAGGTGTAGCCGTTAAAATGTCGGAAACAGATGCTGCAAAGTTAGCAACTGTTTCAGGTGTAAAAGGAGTTTGGGCTGATAAAATGGTAACTCTGGCGAAACCAACATCAGTTCCGGTAACACAACCTGTTGAAGTGACTCCGCCGGGAATTACACGTGTTGGTGGCGGTGCTACTTACACAGGTACCCACAAAGCCTGGATTATCGATACTGGTATTGATTACAGCCATCCCGATTTGAATGTAAACACAACTCTGGCAAAAACTTATGTAGCCCGTACCTCAAGTGCCGACGATGACAACGGACACGGAACACATTGTGCAGGTATTGTTGCTGCTATCGATAATGAAATTGGGGTAGTTGGTGTTGCAGCCGGTGCACAAGTAGTTCCTGTAAAAGTACTGGATAAAAGAGGTTCAGGCGCTTATTCACAGATTATTGCAGGTGTTGATTATGTTAGGGCAAATGCTACTGCCGGTGACGCTGCTAATATGAGTTTGGGTGGTGGCGTTTACGAACCTATTGATTTGGCAGTTGTTGCTTTAGGTGAATCAGGTGTGTATGTTGCTTTGGCTGCCGGAAATGAATCGGACGATGCCAACAACCATTCACCTGCTCGCGCAAACGGCACTAATATTTATACCGTTTCAGCTATGAGTTATTCAGGCGATAATTGGGCTTCATTCTCCAATTATGGCAATCCTCCAATTGATTTTTGTGCTCCCGGTTTGTATATTTTCTCTACCTACAAAGGTGATTCTTATACAACTATGAGTGGGACTTCAATGGCAGCTCCTCACGTTTGCGGTTTGTTGCTGGCTACTAACGGAAATGTTAGTACCGATGGTACTGTAAATGGCGACCCTGACGGAAATCCTGATGAGATTGCACACATGTAAAAATATTCGCAGTAAAACTTGAAGGTTTTACTTATGGGGAAATGAAAAGTTGTCGGGAATCCGGCAACTTTTTTATATTTTCTTTTTAAACAAAAAGAAAAACATAACCAGGATTGCAAACGATAAAAAAATCAGGTTTGTAAAGACCGACAGGTTTTCCGGTGAATGTTGCGGTGTGGCAATAAAATAAAGCAGAGGAAGCAGAAAGAATATTCCCAATACTTCAAAATACCACCGCTGAAAATAAAAAAAAGCATACAAAATAAAAAAAGCCACTGCCAGCCCTGTCCATTTTGAATAGGTAATAATCGATAAAAATTTCAGATTTGAAATTATAACAGCTTCTGCGCTTGTATTTAAAACATTACCGGTTAAACGGAGCAAAAAGATGTTTTCAATAAAATCGCTGGTAAAAATAATTGTCACCAGAATAATTCCGTATTTCAGCCAGTGCAACCGATTTTCTTTTGAAAAAAGATAAAAAGCCAATCCAAGCAGTGTTGAATAAGCAAGCATAAAACCATAATCGACGTAATTTCCAATATCAATATTCCTGATAGTTTCAGAAGTTAAACCGTTGAAAATTAATTTTATGTCGTCAGGAGTTTTGGCAAATTCAAAAGCTAAAATAAAACTGTCGTATTTGTTGAATGCACCTTTTGGGAAAAACATTCCCATTACAACCACAAAAAGCAGGAGTAAAACTCCGATTAACCCTGTTTTTGCCAATGGATGTGTTTTGAAATAGCCGTTCATAAATCAAAAATTATTTCATTAAAAATAAGAAATCCCTGACTATCAAAAACAGTAAAAATAAAAACGCAGATAATTTTATCTGCGTTTCCAATTCAAATTACCCTTCGAAATAAATTACCGTCCAAGCCGGTATGAAAATTTCAATAAAAATATATTGTGTGCTTTAATATCGAACAAGTTGTCGAAATCGCGCGAGAAATCAAACGATCCGTAGTTTTCGTAACCACTGCGGGTTTGCGACCAAACAAGGTAAACGGTTGAACCCGGTCGGTATTCCCATCGCAAAACCAGGTTCGAAAGAAACTCTTTAACATTAAAATCAGGTTTACCAAAGTTGTAATCAATATTACCGTCGTTGTTGTCGTCAACATAATAAGTATCAGAATTCAAACTGATTTCATTCGAGGTGTACAAACGATAACGGTCGGTAACTTCATTTGCTTTGCTGTCGGTAATGTATTTGAAATCAGAGTATTCTCCGGTTGCAATAAACGGTTGTCCCCAGTATTGAATCGTTAAATCGGGTGTAATGTTGTAATTTATTCGTAACGACATATTAAGGGTTTTCCTGTCAATGTGCGCAAAAACATACCGTTTATCGTTTTGGTAATCCAGTTGGGTTACATATTGAAGGTTGTCTTTGTATGAACTTATTCCGGGAGAAACGCTGAGTGAAAGGGTTTTTATAGGGCGATAATTCAGACCAATTCCATAGTTACTGTTTCTTCTGAATCCCTTTTCATTGCTGAAATACTCTCCCGCATTCAGGCTAAAAATGAATTTCTTCTGCTGGTTGGTCGAAAATCCGGTGTAGAGATTTTTATATCCCGGAACTTTTAATCCGGGGCCGCCTCTTAAAGCTGTATTAAAAATCTGGTTACCGCTGAAATTGGTACTTAAATACCCCGACCAGTAGTTTTTAAACTGAACATGTCCGTTGAAATTTCCACCGGCGGTTATGAGTGTACCTCCAAAATCGTACAAAGTGTATTGGTTGATATTCAAATTGAGCTCGCGGAAAATTGAAAAAGGTTCATAAAAACGGTAGCCCATCCAAAAAGCCTCCAGAACCTGGTCAACTTCCTGTGCATAACCAATATCGTTAATTTCAAGCCCGGGCGATTTCCACGAAAGAATACCTGCAAATTTCAGTTTTCCACCTAGTTTTCCAATGGTTAATTTTCCACCTTGTCCCATTAATGAAGTTCGTGTAGTATCGAGTTCAACATAATCGGCATCCGGACGCTGGAAGTTGCGGATATACGATTTTTGAGTTGCTGTAATTGCTTCGGGTGTTCCATTCACCTGACTAAAGAAAAAACCTGCGTCAATCAGCCAGTTTTTATTGTCCCATTTGTGCACAAAATCGATACCGCCACTGTAGGCGCTTTTGTGCAGATATTCGAGATGCGATTCACTCAGGTTTCGGTTTACGGCAGTAACCATCGCTCCGAGGTAGGTATTTCCGTCGTTAAAATCTTTTTGAATGCGTGTAACAAAAAAGTTAGTCAGTGGTTCCACCAGTTGTTCCCTGCCTTCGCCAATTCCTTTGATATCGGCATATTCATTTCCGGTAATACTTTCCAAAATACCAACAGAAAGTCCGTCTTTTGTTTTTCCCGAAACTTTGGCAGCTCCAAGTATTTTTGTAAAATCAGGAATTTCAGCATATTCTCCGTTGTTCAAATCGGGGTAATATTGTGGCCGGCGTCCTATTCTTCTTGAATAAAACAATCCTTCCGACGACTGGTCGCCATCGCCCCAGTTTAACCTGTACGACAAAATATTTTTACCTTCAATAAAAAACGGCCTTTTTTCTTCGAAGAAAGTTTCATAGGTAGAAAGATTTACTTCCGAAGGGTCGGCTTCCACCTGCCCAAAATCGGGGTTGATGGTTAAATCGAGTGTCAGATAATTGGTAAGCCCGAGTTTTGCATCAAGACCGGCATCGAGCCCGTTTCTTTTTCCGCTGCTTTTGAATGGGTTACCTGGCTCTTTTTCAAATCTTTCAGTACGGGCAACAACGTAAGGCATTACATCGAGGGTGTTTTTGGGTTTTATGTTTGTAATACCGTTCATGGTTCCAAACTGTGATACAAAACCCGAAACATCGCGTTTCATGGGTTGCCATGCCGACATTTCTTCTTTTCGGAACAAAAAGCGAAGAACCTGTAATCCCCAGATTTGTTCTTCCCCTTCTTCAAAACGAAGTTGCGTTAACGGAATGCGCATTTCAGCTTTCCAGCCAATGCCGTTTTTAATTGTTTTAACCCACCAAATAGGGTCCCAGGTATTATCTTCATTTTCGCCGTCGTTGCTTTGAATAAAATCGGATTTTACACCCGAAGCAGAAACCACAAAAGCAAAAGAAGTTCTTTTGTCGTGGTAAGTGTCGAGCAAAATACCCACCAAATCACCGTCGGTTTCGTCGCGGCGGGTTAAACGCAACGAAATGCTGTCGGGACTGGTGTCGAGAACTTTGAAACCTACATAAATGTTGTTTTCATCGTATAAAATTGCAAATTCTGTTTGCTGGTGAGGAGGCCTGCCTTCCAACGGTTCATACTGAGTAAAATGGTCTTCCCAGTTGGCTGTTTGCCACTCCGGTTCATCCAGATTTCCATCGATGGTTAATTTTAAATCGGTTACCCGTTTGGCAGTGTAATTCTTCTTTTCTATTTCCTGAGCTGACAGACCAATAGTAAAAGTTAGCAAAACTAAAACAAGTGCAATTTTCATAAAAAATGGCTTTTGAGGTAAGACTCACTTTTTTAAAATGTGTTACAGAAAAATTGAAATGTTTGTGGGGAAATATTTCATGAGACATATAAATGGTTGTATTTCAATGTTTATTTCTTTAAAAAAATTGAATATCTGAAATTGTTTAATTGATTTTTATGTTTATTTTCAATAAAATTTATTTACGGCATGTCAATTTTTTAGACACTGGTGAATTGATTTCAGGAATTCAGAGAAACCGAAAAACGTTAGTGCCAAATTAAAAGGCATAAAACCTACTTTATTTTTTCTTTGAAATCAGAACCAAATCAACATGGATAATGATAAATACGGCAGTTTTTTTTCTTTTTTATGTTTAGATTGCATTACCAAAAACGAAAATAATCTTTCAATACCAAAAATATGACAAATTATACTAAAAAGGGAATTCAAAAAGTTTTGGCCCTATTTATTGTGCTTAACCTGGTTTTCGGTTTTGCCGGAAACGCACAAAAAGTAGTTCAAAAAACTTCGGCTGACCAGCGTTTGGAGTGGTTTAAACAACACATGGAAATGAAGCAGAATTCGGTGTTTAAAAATCTTCCGTGGCAGTTTGTCGGGCCAACAAATGTAAGTGGACGAATGGTTGATGTTGAAGTAGTTAAACCCAAAGGGAAAAATTACACAATTTATGTAGCCGGCGCAGTTGGCGGAATCTGGAAGACCGAAAATGAAGGTGTTACCTGGAAACCGGTTTTTGAAAAGTACATGTCGTCGGCGTTTGGCGACTTGGCGCTCGATCCTCAAAACCAGGACATTATATGGGCCGGAACAGGCGAAGCCAATATTTTTCGCAGTTCGAATGCCGGTGCAGGAATTTATCGATCGAAAGACGCCGGTGAAACCTGGGAGCATTTGGGTTTAATCGGAACAAATTCAATTGCGCGTATTTTGGTTCATCCTAAAAACTCGGATGTGGTTTATGTGGCTGCCGGTGGAAATGAATGGACCAACGATTCGGAACGTGGAGTTTATAAAACGGTTGACGGCGGAAAGAACTGGGAGAAAATTTTATTTGTTGACGATAAAACGGGCGCTTACGATTTGGTGATGGACCCGACTAATTCTGATATAATTTATGCAACTACCTGGCAGCGAATCAGAAAAAAATGGAACGATCCGAGGAACGAAAATGATTACACAGGTAGCAATATTTTTAAAACTACCGACGGAGGGAAAAACTGGAAAAAAATGAACAACGGGTTACCCGAAGCAAAATATCGGGGAAGAACCGGAATAAGTTTGTGTTTGAATTCGCCCAACGTAATTTATGCGTTTATCGATAATTATGAACAATTACCGGATAACGAATCATTTGTTGCCGATGCCGATGCTTATGGTCGCCCGAGTAGCGGAAGAATAAAAGGGGCAACAGTTTTCCGCTCAAACAACAGTGGAGAAAGCTGGGAACAGGTGAGCGAAGAAAACAGTTACATGGAAGACCTTTCAGGAACGTACGGTTGGGTTTTTGGCCAGATTCGCGTCGACCCGGTTAATCCCGACAAAATTTATGTAATGGGATTATATTTGAATGTTTCTGAAGACAGCGGGAAAACTTTCCGGACACTCGATGGAATGCACATGGACCACCACGGTTTGTGGATTGACCCTGAAAATCCGAACTACCTGGTAAATGTAAACGACGGAGGTGTGGCAATTTCGTACGATGGAGAAAATTTCAGGACGTTTTTCGATAATTTACCCTTGGGACAGTTTTTCAATGTAAATTACGATTTGGCCGAACCTTTTCATGTGTATGGTTCGGTTCAGGATCAGGGAAGCTACCGTGGAATAGTTGATTTAAGCCGTGGCAGGGATAAAGTTACCCCGGTTGATTTTGAAGACGCTCCGGGAGGCGAGGGCAGTAACCACGCCATTAACCCAACCAATCCGGATAAAGTTTATTCGGCAGGTTTCTACGGAACAATTACAAAAACAAACATGAAAACCGGTGAAAGCAAAAATATTATGCCACCGGTTCCCGAGGGTGTCGACAGGCTGCGCGGTCAATGGCTGGCTCCGTTCATTCTTTCACCGCACAATCCGGGAATTATTTACCATGGAACCCAGTTTATTCACCGCTCGATGAATGAAGGTGAGACATGGGAAAGAATCAGCCCCGATTTAACCTACAACGACCCAGCTAAAATGGGTGATATTCCGTATCAAACCATTTTTACGATTTCTGAATCGCCGCTGAAATTCGGGCTTATTTATGCCGGCACAGACGACGGAAGGGTTTGGATGACTCCTAACAGCGGTGCTGAATGGAAAGAAATAATCAAAGGTTTACCCTACGGAAAATGGGTTTCTCAAATGGAAGCATCGCGGTTTAAAGAAGGCCGCGTGTACATGACTCAAAACGGAAAACGCGATGACGATTTTGAAGCTTATATCTGGAAATCGGAAGATTATGGACAAACCTGGAAAGATATTTCAGCCAATATTCCCTGCGGCCCTGCAAATGTTATCCGCGAAGATCCAAAAAACGAAAATATTCTTTATGCAGGCACCGATTTTGGCGCTTATGTTTCAATAAATCGGGGAGAAAACTGGATTAGTCTTTCCGGTAACCTGCCCAATGCTTTTGTTCATGATTTGGTTATTCATCCGCGCGAAGATTTGGCAATTATTGCTACACACGGACGGGGAATTTGGGTGCTTGATGTTCGTTTTATAAGGGAAATTGCCAGCATGGAACCAGGAACAAATTGCAAAATTCTCGATTTTGAAGATTGTCGTTTGCCTTTCAGCCCGGAAAGTTGGTTCCGTCGTACCGCGCGCGAATTAAATGCCCCTTTTTATGTTACTGAAGGTGGAAATGTGGAAGTTAAGATTACCGGTAGCGACGGTGCAATCGAAAAAGAGTATACAATTAACGCGACAAAAGGACTAAACTTTATTGCCTGGGATTTGATGGTTAATGAAGATGAATTTGTTGAAGCCGGAACGTATACGTTACAAATTGGAGGGAATGATTTTTCAGCTAAAAAAGATTTCAAAATAGAAAAAACGGAACGAAGAAGACGTTGATTTCAACTTAAATCAGATTACAGCCTTGCAAAAATGTGAGGCTGTTTTTTTTGTTGAGGACCACTGTTCTGAGTTTGAAATATTTACTTTAAACGTGTTGCCGGTTTCGCATAAAAAATAATTCTTTTAGCTTTGTCGGCTTAAACACATTTTTATGAGATATTCAACAAATTTATTGCTGGCTGTCCTTTTTCTTTTAGCCGGTTGCGGATCCCCAAAAGTTTTGGTTTCAACGTTTAAAGACAACGCCGAAAATGCAGCGGCACAAGGAAATTATACTGATGCAGTTGAGGCCTGGAAACAATATTTTAATCAGCAACCTGTGGAAGAAACTGAAGGGACTTCTTTTGCAAAAGCAGCTGAAACGGCATTTTTAGCAGGGAACAGCGAACTGGCAGTAAACTGGTTCGATCAGGCTCGTTACAAAAATTTTTCAAGCGCCGAAATGTATTCAACGCTGGCAAAAATATACCGTTCACAGGAAAATCTTTCCAAAGAATTGAGTGCTCTTGAGTATTACAAAGCAAATTTCAGCGAAAATTCCGACGAAATAAACAACCGTCTTTTTGAAATTTATTCAGAAATAGAAATGCCCGAAAAAGTGATTGAAATCTGGGAGCAGTTAAACGATTTTTCAAAAAATAATCTGAACAACCAGAAAGCATATTTTCAGTTGAATGAAAAGGCAGAAAACTCAGTGGTTTGCGATTCGCTTTCTCAAATTATTCTGGGTAAAGAACCTGAAAATGTAGCTTCGTTGGAATGGAATGCGAAAAAATACTACTGGCTGGCCGAAAACCGCTACCAGGAACAAATGGAAATTTACAACAAGAACAAAACGAACAAACAATACAAAATTCTTTTGAATGAGCTCGATTTGGTTACTGCCGATTTCAAAAAAGCATTACCGTATTTCGAAAAGCTGTGGAAAATTAATCCGGGAGAAGAATATGCGAGCTACTTTGCTAATATTTATGCACGTTTTGGCGACGAAACGAAAGCAAAATCATATCAGAAATACCTGAAATAACCGCTTTTCAAAAGAGCAAATAGAAATTTAAGCTGGAAATTATTTCGCTTCACGTATGAAAAATGCAAAGCCGTTTTTCTCTCCAATTTTATGAATGTCGCTGAATTCGGCGAGTCTTCCGGCACGGTGAACTTTCGTAACAAAATAAACATCTTTATCAATATCTCCGGTGAGCAGCCAGTTTTCGTCGTAATAGTTTTTGTTTTCGGGAGGCGTAGTTTCACCGTAAAAATAAGTGGCATACGAACGAAAATATATATTTTTCAGGTAAACGTCTTCGCCTGCATGTGATTGGAAAAACTCAATCAGTGCGTTTTGTGAATATTTTTCAACTTTGGGAACCACCAGCGTCATTAGCGAAAAAGTAAACAGTAAGGTAACCGTCCAAAGCGAAACGGAGCGTTTTAAAACTTCGTCTTTTTTGAAATAAACAAGAATAAAAATTACAGCTGCGAGAAACAGAATTCCGGGAACAATCTCAAAACCCGACCAACCGGCAGTCGCCTGTAAATTTCCAACAGTAAAAGCATCGTGAATCAGATTTCGGTCAATTATTTCGTTTTTGAATTTATCAACCATTGGCAAAGCCACCACGGGAATTGCAAAAAGTGCAGCAATAAAAATCAACAATCCCGACATCCATTTGTTCCAGGTTTGTTTTTTCTGAAGAGCGTTAAAAACAAATCCGGCAGCCAGAAAAGTAAGCGGGAAATAAGCCAGCGACGAATAATGGATAATTTTAGTTTTTACAATCGAGAATAAAATCAAAACAACCCAAAATAGAACGACCATCCATTTTTTCAAGTGTTGGTGAAAATTATCGTCGATATTTTCTTTGCGAAACGATTTCAAGGCAATTATTGAGGTAGGGAAAACCGTAAAAAAAAGCACCACAAAATGATATCCGAAAAATCCGCCGTGGCCGGCATCTTTGGTTTGAAACAGGCGAATCTGGTAAACCACAAATTCAACAACTGTGTCGTAATGTCCACTTGCAATTTGTGCCAGAAACCAGGAACCTCCAACAAGCGCAAGTACGAGAAAATAGAGCAAAATATCTGTTAAACTGGTTTTTATTCTGAATCTGCTCCAAATTAAATAAACACCACTGGAAAGCGCAATGAGTAAAAAACCGACCGGTCCTTTGGTTAAAATCGCCAGTCCGGCAAAAGTTGCCGCCAAAATAATATTTCGTTTTTTGTTTGCATTTTCTGGAAAAGAATAAAGCACAAGAAAATAAATTCCAAGGAAAATAAACAAGTTAAACCAAGGATCGATAATTCCGGATTTAAAATAGAAAAACGGCATAACTGAACCGGCAAATGCCAGCACCCAAAGAATTCCGAACAAATTGTTGTGTATTTTCCGGCCAATGTTGAAAATGACCAGCAATGTTACAATTCCGCAAACAGCGTTGGGAAAACGGGCGGCAAATTCGTTGATACCGAACAGTTTCATCGATAAAACCTGCATCCAGATAAAAAGCGGCGGTTTCTCCCAAAAAGGCTGAAAATTGATTTGAACGGTCAGGTAGTTTTTGGTAACAATCATTTCGCGCGCGGCTTCGGCAAAATTAATTTCATCCCAGTCGAAAAGGTGAACACCTCCCAAAAACGGCACAAAAAAAACCGCTGCCAAAACAGCAATTATTGCCTGTATTTTAGCCGGATGTATTTTATTCATTGTTTTTTGAATGTGGTTAATATTGATTTATCGAGCCAGTTTGTTTTTCTGTTTTCAACCCAAACCCAGGAAAGCGCAATAAAAACGACGCCTAAAACCGAGCCCGCTGTAATATCGATTAAAAAATGCTGCGAAAGGTAAACCCTTGAAAAACCTACAACCACTGCCAGACAAAACATTACAAATTTGAGCAGGTTGTTTTTGGTAAGCAATGCAAGCATCAGAAAAACGTTAAATGCAGTGGCTGTGTGACCCGATGGAAAACTTTGCATCGAATGCATTTTCACACCTTCAACCAAATGAAGTTTGTAGGTTTCAAAAAGTTCGAAATATTTTGATGGACGGTAAATTTCGTGAAGCAAAACTTTTTTAAAAAGGTTAACAACAAGCAATGAACTGATTAAACTGCCGGCGAGAAAAGCAAAGGCATACCTGAATCTGACAAACAAAAGAATCAGGGAGAGAATTGCAATGGTGGCCCCATCGCCAAAAAAAGTGGCATATTTAAAAAAAGTATCGAAAAACGGATTGTTTGCCTTATTAATAAAAATATGAATTTCAGGTTTTGAAAAAGAAAGCAGTAAAATGCTGCAAATCAACAAGAAAATAATATAAGGAATAAAAAAATAAAGATTGTTTTTCCATAACTTTTTCATGGTGAGAAATTTTATTTCGACATATTTTTGAGAGTTCAAAATTCAATAAAAAAAATGGTAACCGCAACCTGAAAAATTTTCAACATATATTTTTTTGAATTAAACTTTTCAGAGAAATTTTGTCTAAAAGACATTCATCATCAATTAGCGTTGTTTTATACAAGCAATTGCCCCGGTAAACGTGCCGGGGCTTTTTTATTTTATGATTTTACTATTTCTGTTCCGTCTGAAAAACGGGCGAACCTGCCATTCGATTTGTCAAAAACCGGATCGCGGCGCGACCACGGCCAGCCGCCAAATCTTGTTTTCTGATAATCGGTAAATGCCTGGTGAATTTCAGCTTCTGAATTCATTACAAACGGGCCGTATTGTACCACACGTTCATTTATCGGTTTTCCCTGAAGCAGCAAACAACGGCATTTTTTATTCCCGTTATAAATTGTAATGTTTTGATTTGCATTGAGTTCAATGGCATTGTTCGGAAAAATTGTTTTGTCGTTGATTAAAATATTTTCACCTTCAAAAAAGTAGAGAACACGGTTTACTAATTCAGATGCCTGCGGAATATTCCAGGTGGCATTTTCATCCATTTGAAGATGCCAGATGGCGACTTCATTTTCAGGATTAGCAGCCCACGAATCGGGCGCCGGTTCAGGAGCACTGTAATTTTCAATTGTTCCGGTAATAATATCTACGGTTGTTTTTAGCTTTTTTGCGTCTTCAAAAACAACAGAAGGAATATTTTCGCTCCAAAGCATTTTGTAGGCAGGTGTAACAAATTTTTTCGAAGCAGGGAGATTTAGCCAAATCTGAAACAATTCTGTTGTATTTTCTTTGTTTTCGTTCAGGAGCGGAAACATTTCGGAATGTTGCAACCCGCTACCGGCTGTCATCCATTGCACATCTCGGTTTCCGTAACGACCGGCAGCTCCGTTGGAATCGGCATGATCGACCATTCCCTGTACGACAAAGGTTACGGTCTCGAAACCGCGGTGCGGATGCTCGGGAAAGCCGGGAACCTTATCGCCGTGATACATTCGCCAGCCGTCTTTTACCGTAAAATCGTTGCCGATATTTCGTCCCTGCAACGAAGCTGCGGGGCCAAGTTCACCGTTCCCTTTTGGATAAAAATCGAGATGATGAACACAAAAAAGAAATGGATCCTGCGTTACCCACGGAAATCCAAGTTCCTGAATGCGAAGTATTTTTTTTGTCATATTTAACCTTTCATTTCTGCCAGTGCCTTTTCAACCCTTGAAAGATAATTGTCGATTTGCGCTTTTTCTTCAAATCCGATAATCATCATATTTACACTACCCAAACCAAGTACAAATCGAAGCGCATTGTCAATTTTTTCACTGTCGTCCCTAAGTTTGCCGTCGCCAATCAGTTTCATTCCAATTACACCTTTTCCTGAATTGTGCAATTGGTGAATTACTTCCACCACTTCCTGGGGGTCGGGTTTGTCCATTGCAATTCCGTAAGGATTTATACGAACATGAATAACATCCACCCAAGGACTTTTTAACGCATCCTTCATGGCGTTGAGCGAATGAACCGAAACCCCGTGTGCCCTGATAATTCCTTTTGCTTTCAGATTTTCCAGAATGTCCATCTGTTTTTTGTAGGTTTCAGTCCAATGTTGCTCTTCCATGCAGTGCAACTGTACCAGATCTATATAATCGGTTTTTAATTCTTTTCTGAAACGGTCGACAACAACATCTGCATTTGGGCGTTCCGGTTCCGGAATTCCACCGTCGCGAACCCATATTTTTGACGCAAGTGTCAATTCTTTGCGGTTCATTTTTGGTAAAAGTTCAGCAATAAAACCGTGCGTTCCGTAAGTATCGGCACAGTCGAAATAGCGGAATCCTTTTTCGTAACCGTAATACAACACATCGAGACTTTTGTTTTTTTCCTGGCGGGTTAAAAACGATGTCCGGTTGGTGGCGTGAACGCCGGTACCAAAACCCAGCATTGTTGTCTCAATTGCCGATTTTCCAAGCCTGACTTTTTGCAGAGGATTTAATGAAGTTACAGGAGAAATTCCGGCAAAAAGCGGGTTCGAAAACAACAAATGCGCTGTTCCGAGGGAGAGAGCACCTACAAATTTTCGCCGGTCTATATTTATTTTTTCTTTCATAGCAGGTTGGTTTAAATTGGTTGTAATTATGAATATTATAATGAAGAACAATTCAGAGGCTTTTTTAGTTTATGATGCAATCTGAATGTGTTAAGAATGGTTTGGGAAATGTCGCAATCCAAGTTTCTGGTGTATATTTCCATCTTGTTTTAATTTCTTCTTTTGACAAATTTTTGTTTTCATGTAGTTGCTTTTTCTCCTCTTTTTCATTTTTATTTAGTTGAGACCCAAAAATAGGAACGCCAGATTTAATTGCCCTTAGTAATTCTATTTGTGCTAAAATATTAATAATCAAAAAATTATGCTTTATCTGTTTTGTGTTAATAAGTTCTTCATAATTCCTTTTCATGATTGATTCACTGAAGGATTTTGCATGTTTTTCATTCCAGTAATTTTTGAGATATTGTTTTTCTTCATGTGAATATTGTGTTGGTTTAGATTTGTATGATATTTCAACACCATGCTTTTTTAATCTTTTTATTAAGGTGGAGGATGTAATTCCATTAATTCGATAGCGGTTAAAACATAAATTGAAACATTCCTTAGAAAACATTTTTTGTTTTGAAATAAGATTAGTTTTTATAGCTAATGGATCAATATTCCAAATTAGTTTTCCATTATTAAAAAGTTTATAATAATATTCTGACTCAGATGCCGTATAATTAAAAGTATATCGGATTGCGTGTATTTTTTCATCTTTTTCTACTCGATAGCAAAAACCTTTTTGAATTCCAGGCCTAATAAATGGTTGAAATCCTATTGCCGATATTTTTGAATCTAAAAAATTTTCTCCATTAAATTCATCAAACATAAAAATACTAGGAATAAGATAAAGAGTTGAGGTATGAATACCTGTAGTTAAGTTAGGCTCAAAACAATCATTTATTTTATTATATATACTGGTTGCAAAAAATAATGCAATATCTAAATCACTAGTAAAATCAATTATATCAGTTTTTAATCCATAGTGTTGTGCTAAACCTAAATATGATACTCTTATATTATTAGGAATGAAAATTTTATTAACAACAGGGTGATTCTTCAATAATAATTCAAATTCACAACTGCGAAGTCTTTCCAAAAAGATATATTCTATTGTGAGATTATGATTTCTGTATAATGATGGCGCACAATTTTCAAAGATGCCGTTTTCTCCTCTATATAAATAGGAATAATTTAGCTGTGTCGGAATGAGAATTTTGTCGTTTTTGTTAGTTTTAATGGCTTCAAATTGATTTGGTTTTGGCGAAAGTAATTGCTGATTAATTTCACTTTCTTCATCTGGAAGCAAGTATGTTTTTCTAATTTGATATATACTTTCTTTTAAATCTCTAATATTTAAAAAATGTCTTTGTTCTGGTGCAATTGATACTTTAGAATTAATTTGCATATCAGAAGCTTTTTGGTTGATAATGGCGTTTGAGCCAGCCGGCAAGCCCGTCGAGGCCAGGAAAAAGAACACGTTCGGTAATGTTGGCCTGGTCGAGTTTATCGCGAATTTCCCATTTTAGTTTTGCCGGAATAATAATTCGCTGGTACGTATCGGGATGTTTTTGCAGCCAGTCGTCTAAAATAGCCAGCTCGTCCGACATGATTGAAAAAAGGGCAAACTGGTTTACAATCCGGTCGTCGATGGACGGCGGTTCAAAAAACAACACATTTCCCTGGCCGACCAATTCGTCGAATTCCTGAAGATTTGAAAATTCCGATTCCAGCATTTCAACCGTAAAAGCATTGCATTTTTCTTTTTCAAGCAAATTGTTTAACGGTGGCGGAATACAACGGTTTACTTTCACAAAATCTACTTTCCAGATTACCCCGTCGATGTCGAATTTTTCGGTGTTGGCGGTGGCAAAATGCATGGCTACAAAAGGCGAGTAGGTCCAGTCGAGCAAACGGGTTGTTAAACCGTGGTGCTGCGCCAGAACCAACGAACGAAGCTGAGTATTGGTTAAATTAGGTTCGCTGGTTCGCGCATATTTTCTGAAGTTTCGGAGCATGTGATATTCCAGTTCGGAATGTTCGCCGCAATTCCGCAAAAAACTGTTTTTTAACTGGTAGCTGCAATCCGACAATCCGCGAAAAGCATAATCGCTTCTGAACCGTCCCATTTGCGGTTTCCAGGCATCGTTGTACACTTCGTCGACCAGTTGTGTCCAGCTTTTTACTACAATATCATTCGAGGTTATTTCGCAAGTCATTTTGTTTCAATTGTTGATTATAAAACTACAACTTTTACACGTTCTACTCAACCCTCATTTCATAAAACGGCAAATATTTACAAACAAAAACAGGAAACCATTTTCTGATTTCCTGTTCAATTTGTTTTTTGCTTTCGGATTAGTATGAAAATAAAATCTTATTTGCTGTTTTCAATCTGCTCGTCTTTTTCTGTCAGATTTATTAATGAATCCGATTCGGCTTTTACTCCTGAAATTTCATTAAAATGAATTGATTTTGCAGGTTTTGTGGCAGAAATTGTGTTTGTAATTATTTTTTCTACCGGATTGGCTTTTTTTACAATGTCGATCTTGTTGCTAATTTTCAGACCGAGAATGTAAAAAATGGAGGAAATTAAAATAATTGCTTTCATGTGGTTTTAAATTTTCTGAAGGAAAACCTTCTAAGTTATGGCTCTATTTTTCGAATTTCAAAATCACCACCAAATTAGGGAAACCACAATAAAACAGGAAATATTATCTGTGAACGGACTGAAATTTTCTGCCAAATGCAGAAAAAAGTCTGCAAAATGCAAGGTCTTACCTCTGGTTGCAAACAAGGGTCAGGGGAAATTCTATTATTTTGGATAAAATTCATATACATTTAATGTCTGTTCTTTCCCAACAACAGCTTTTTTGTCGTCCTGAAAAACAAAGCTATATTCATAAATATCTGTTGGATCATCCAGATAAAATAATAGACCATCGGTAAGCGAATACTGAATTAAATTTCCCATTCTTGTAGGAATATAAAGGTTATCTTTAATTAAAAATAAACCCGTTTCTATTCTCGAATTTACCGTTACAGAATGGCTAATTGTAAAAGAATTAGTTGCTTCATCAAATTTCCAAATATTGAATATGTGGTTATTGGTGTTTTCATTCATTTCAAGTAAATATCCGGTATTATTGTACAAATATCCGCAAATAAATTCCCTGTTACTTAATTCAGTTGGGGTTGGAAGCTGTATCCACGTGTCAGATTCGATCAAATATTTCCAAAATTCATAAGAACCATCCTGATAGGAATACAGATAAACGGTTTTGTCGATTTGAAACACAGGGTAAACAAAAGAGTAACGTAACAATCCCGGATAATTTGATTTTTGAATCCATGTTTTCGAATCTAAATTAAACTGCCATAATTCTCGCTGATACCGTCCCAATCCACAGTAGAGATCATTCCCGTTGGCAAAGCCGACAGACCAAAGATCTGTTGGAAAAGGAATGGTACCAATAACATTCCATTCTTCAGAGTTTAAATCAAATTCCCATAATTTTTGTTTTTCTTCTTCTGACCCGGATATAATTCCCCCCGGGATTAAATATCCTTTTGAATTATGCATAAATTGACCATTGAAAATAGTCGGGCTTGCCGGGAAGTTTCCAATTTGTTTCCATGGACTTAGCAGTTTAAATTCCTGACTTGCTGTAGTTGTTTGTTTTGCAACCGTAACTTGTATTTTCACAGATTGATCTACTGAGATGTTGGGACAAAAGACTGTTAATGTATCTATACTTGCTTTGATTACTGTGGATTTCAGATCATTAAAATAGACTTCGTTATTAGATATTACCTCACTGAAATTATTCCCAGTTATAGTAATCCGGTTTCCAGAAGTTGCTGAATTGGCACTAATTGATGAAATCTCAGGAGGAAGACAACCCTGGCATTCAAAGAATAATGTATTGCTGTATAATAGATTGTTAGCGGTACGAATAAATGCTCTGATATAATAAGTTTCTCCTTTTATTAAATCATTGTTGATACTAACTTTGAAGTCTTTCTCTGGGGCATCATTCAATAAAATCTTTCTGTCAAAAATGGATGGTTTATGATCAGAATCGATAACCAGCCCATATTCAGAAAAAGGAACTTCATTGTCGTTATACATCGAGGCTGAAATAACAACTCCTTCGTTTGAATTGGAAAATATTTCATTCAGAATAATGAAAGGGAAGTCTTTATCTGTGATTTCAACAACATCATTATCGCAACCGAATAGGAGAAACAGAGATGTGTAAAAAAGGAATAATTTTTTCATTGGTCAAAAGTTAAAGCTGGCTAAAAACTGAATGTCCTGATTATTGAGAGTTTTTTTGTCAACGAAAAGTCTATTGAAACGTACTTCAAAAAACGCCGAATGCTTATAAGTTAATCTGTATTCTATTCCCAATCCGGTAGAAAATCCCTTTTGCATGTCGGCAATTATGGATTCATCAGTAATGTCCTCTATATCAATTATATTTCCCGAGAATTTCATTTCATATAATTTAACTTCTTTATTCATATTGTAAGCCAAAATTGCACCGGCATTAATAAACGGGCTTATTTTTTTTGAAGGATAAGTATATCTCAGAAGAACAGGAACTTTTACCGATGAGATATTGGTTGCAAAGTCGATGATTTCGTTATCCGTTTCGGTAGAAAATGAATAGTTGTGTTTTATAAACAAGATTTCCATGTGGTATGAAAAATTGCTCATATCAATAGGAATGTCAGTAAAAACTCCGGTGCCGAATGAATTATCATAATTGAAATTTATTTTGTTTATATATGCAAGTGAAGCATTTTTAGGTATATAGAATTCAGACATTTCGGTAACCCCAATGAGCCCTATTTTTAAGTATGGAAATGGTTTATTCGAGCGATTGTTGTATTCATTAATAAATTTCGATAATGCCTTTCTGTTATAATGCACAAGCTTGGCATTGTTGTTAATTTCCGGAAAGTCGGAACTAATGTTCTGAAGTTGCTTTTGATAATAGGAACCATCGGATTTATTCCCTTTCGTAAGTTCAAGGAATGTTGTACTATCTTTCTCAATAAAATATGTATTGTATTTTTTATCTGTAAAATAATATAACATAAGATTGCCTTCAGAAAGTTGCTCCAGAAAATATTTTGTGGTGGAACCGTTATAAGTTATCGTTTTTGACCTGTAAATTCTTCCTTTGTTGAACCCATACGACGTTACTTCGTCGGGAGAATATTTTTCAGTGATATTTCCTATTTTAACTACACACCAGCGGCTATTTTCAATTTTCCCATTATCGATTATTTTTACACCAGCCGAAACAGTACTGTCGGTTGCATAGAATCCCCGCTGGCCCAATGCACCAAAACAAGAAAAGATTAGAATTAGTGCTGATAAAGTATTTTTCATGTTTATAATTGAGTGTTTGTATAAAAATATCGTTGTGGTTTTTAAGTTGAGTTCAATCTTGGTATTGTTTTGGCTGTAACATTTATTTAAATCGATTATCTAATTATTTCCTGAGGGCCGATAAATCCAAGGAGTTGCATAATTTCAGGTTTTTGTTTATTGGTATGGAAAAAAGGAAATTCATTACAAAATTTCGGTTTTACCCGGTAATCTGCGCCAAATAATCGTAATGTTTGCCTTCTTCAATTTTGGTGGCTTTCAAACCGGTTTCGGCGGCAATCTTTTTTAAGGTGTCAAAATCGGCAAAAAGCCAGTTGAATTGGTCGGTGGAGGTTTTGTATTTAATTTCGTATTCCATTTCGCCATAATACCTGTCGTTGGCCAAATCAACCCAAAACGAACCGTCTTCTTCCTCAAAAAGATATTTTATATCCGACGAATCCACCAAAATCTGTCCTTTTTCTGAAAGCAGTGTTTTTAAATGCAACAGTAACTTTTTTAAACCGTCGAGTGTACCGCCAATTCCTGTGCCGTTCATTAAAAGTAAAATAGTGTCGAATCCGGTTTCAGAAAAATCATAAATATCGCTGCAAATTACCCTCTGAATTCCACGTATTTTCATGGCTTCAGCGGCCAATTCCGATTTTTCAAGCGCAGTAACATTGTATCCTTTTTGTTGTAAAATAAGCGAATGACAGCCCGCAGCAGCCCCAACATCGAGTATTTTTCCGCGGCAACGTTTTAACGCAGTTTTTTCAAGGGCCGGCATTTGTTTTTCACTTCTGAAAAGATATTCCACAGGAATCCGTTCGTCTTCCGTATAATTGCTGTTGACAATAATTTCAGCTTTTTTTCCGGTTTTTTGGTAATCCTGAATTGCTAATCCAAAGGGATCGTTCATGTTGTAATTTTTGGGTGAAAATAATACTTATATTTCAAATCAAATCTTAAATCAAAAAACCAGAGAAATATGACCAGGATTTTTAATTTTTTTACCGTTGTTTTAATTGGTTTAGCATCTTGTACCACAAAGGATAAAACTGAAATTTCGCAGTGGCGCGGCCCAAATCGCGACGGAATTTATCAGGAAACGGGTTTGCTGAAAGAGTGGCCTGAAAACGGGCCGGAAATGCTTTGGTCGTACGAAGGACTGGGGTACGGACATTCGAGTGCGGTTGTTACCGAAAACAATGTTTTTGTCACCGGAATTAAAGATACAGTTGACGCAGAAGGTACTTTGTTTTGTTTCGATTTAGACGGAAAATTACGTTGGCAAAAAATATACGGCACCGATTTTAACGATAGTTTTCAGGGGCCGCGGTCAACGCCAACTGTTGTCGATAGTTTGATTTATATTGAAAGTGGGTTGGGAACCGTGTATTGTTTGAGTGCACAAAACGGTAAAGAAATTTGGAATGTAAATTTCGCAAGGGATTTGAGTGTGGATTCTACCATTCAGTTTGGTTATTCCGAGTCGGTTTTGGTTGATGGCGATCATTTGATTTGTGTGCCGGGCGGAAAGGAAAACAATGTGGTGGCGTTAAATCGTTTTACAGGCGAAAAAGTTTGGGGTTCAAAAGGAAACGGTGAAAAAGCCACGTACAGTTCTCCCATTGTAATCGAAAACAACGGCAAGCGGTTGGTGATTGCAATGACCGCTGCGTCAATTATGGGAATTGATGCCGGCACCGGCGAAATGTACTGGAGAATTGAACATACCCAGCAGAATAATATTCACGCAAATACACCAGTTTTTGCTGATGGAATGCTAATGGTAGCCACTGCCGATCCAACAGAAACATCGGGAATGGTTATGTTAAAACTTTCAGACGACAGCAAAAATGCAGAAGTGGTTTGGCGCAATAAAAAACTGCGCAGTTTTATGGGCGGATTTGTGAAAATGGATACCAGTATTTATGGTTCGTCGTATTTACGCAACAACTGGGAGGTTATTGACTGGAATACCGGTGAAACGCTGGCACAAAACAAAGATTTGTGCGGAGGGGCGATAATTTATGCCGACGGAATGTTTTACGGTTACGCTGAAAGGGAAGGCGAAATGGCGCTGATAAATGCGAATCCTGAAAAGTTTGAGGTGGTAAGCCGGTTTGAAATTACAAAAGGTTCGCAGGAACACTGGGCACATCCGGTAATTAAACACGGAAAATTATTTGTCAGGCACGGTGACGCGTTAATGGTTTATAACCTGAAAGCAAGTTAATTATCATCCAAATTAATTTCGCCTGTAAAAAACGTTTGGGCTTTTCCGCCGATTTCGACGCGGTCGCCCAAATGTTTGCAAAATAAAACACCTCCGCGTTTTGAAACCTGTTTGGCATGCAGTTGATTTTTGTTTAAAACACCTGCCCAGTAAGGAATTAACATAGTATGTGCCGAGCCTGTTACCGGATCTTCGTTTACTCCAACTGCGGGTGCAAAAAAGCGCGAAACAAAATCGAAATTTTCACTTTTTGCCGTACAAATTACCCCGCGGGTTTTCGATGCCAGAATTTTTTGAAAATCGGGATTTAGTTGAAGGATTTCTTCTTCGTTTTTGAAAATAAGCATAATATCATCGCGGCCTTTAAAACATTTTTCGGGTTGAATATGAAAGGCTTCTGCCAGGTTTTTGGAGATTTCAATCTGTTCAACCAGCGACGCCGGGAAATTAAGAAACAACAGGTTGTTTTCTTTTTTTACAGTTAAAATTCCGCTTAACGAATTAAATCGGATTTCATTTTCAGCAAAATTTAAATGATGAAACAATACATGCGAAGTTGCCAAAGTTGCATGTCCACACAATTTTACTTCGGCAAGCGGAGTAAACCAGCGAATGTGAAATCCGCCTTCTTCAGCTACAAAAAATGCAGTCTCCGATAAATTATTTTCCATGGCTATTTTTTGCAGAATTTCATCGGGTAACCAGCTTTTTAAAGGAACTACAGCTGCCGGATTTCCTTCAAAAACATTTTCAGCAAAAGCATCAACCTGGTAAATTTTGAGTTTCATTTGATTAAAATTTGACAGTAAGTTTCAGATTTAATTTTCTGTTGGTAAGATAATTGGGCACCGCAAACTGGTCGCCGTAATTGCTCGATACCCAGAAATACGAAATGGTATTTTTGATGTTCAGCAAATTAAAAACTTCGAGGCTGAGCCACATGTCGCTAATATTTCTGAACATTTTTTGGCTGGCCGGATTGGCAGCGCTAACCAGAACTTTTGAAAAGCCCAAATCGATTCTGCGATACGGTGGCATTCTGAACACATCCATGTAGCGTTCTGAGTTGGGAGGCCCGGTGGGAAGCCGCGAACCGTAGAATCCCGAAAGCTGCATTTTCCACGATGGGTTTCCTGGAAGATAATCCTGGAAAAAGAGGCTGAAATTCATCCACTGGTCGGTCGGGCGCGGGATGTAACCATGACCGTCGTTTTTTATGTCTTCTTTGGTCGACATAAACGAAAGACTGGCCCACGATTGCACACCGCTCACAAATTCGCCGTTAATTTTAAAATCAATTCCGGTGGCATAACCGGTGGCTTCCTGTTCCGGTAAATAACGAATGCGCACGTTTTCAATTTGATAGGGAATTAAATTGTACAAATATTTGTAATACGCTTCCGATGTAAACCGGAAAGGCCTGTCCCATGCAGTAAAAACGTAGTCGGTTCCGGCAACTACCTGGAACGAACGCTGTGCTTTGGTTTGATAATTAATGCTTCCGTCGGTGTTCATCAGCTCTTTGAAAAACGGCGACTGGTGGTAAAATCCGGTAGAAAGTGTAAACGATATTTTATTTTCCCATTCCGGGTAATAACTCAGACTGGCACGCGGACTAATCAAAAACTCGCTGTTAAAATCCCAGTAGTTAAAACGAACTCCGCCGGTTAAATATAAATCCCCGCTATTGACGGGTAAATTGTAAGTATCCTGAATAAATCCGGAAAAACGGCTGGAACTTATTTTGCTTTGGTTGTTCAGCATTCTGTAAAGTTTCACTTCCGTGTCGGAGTAGGGAAGTGAATAACCGGTAGAATCGCGGTAAGTCCATTCGTTCAGTTTATTGTCGATTTGTTCGTGCTGAAATTTTACACCCCAGTTAATCAGATGGTTTTCAGAATTGTAAGCTCCGCGATGCGAAAAATTATAAACGGTTGCATTTAAATAATTCCGCGCGTGATTGATAAAAGTCCCGACGCCGAGATTTAACAAACTGTCACCAAACGCTTCGGTCGACATATTTCTTTCCAACTGGTTTAAATAATATTGCCCGGTAATATCGTATGTTTCTTCCTCGGTAGCGTAATACGCCGATGCAATAAATTTCAGGTTAAGGTTTTGGTTGGGGTGGTAATTAATGGTAAAAGCTCCGAGATACGTCTGAAAATCATCGATTTCCTGCCCGTCGAAATAAATTTTTGTGTTGTAAGGATTTTGCCACGTACCAAAAGTCGTTTCCCGGGTTTGCGGAATAAATTTGTACTGGTTTTGTGCTACGTTCCCCAAAAACGAAATATCGACTTTTTCTGAAAACTGATATGTTATATAGGTTTGGAAATCGACAAAATGCGGATCATATTCGCCTTGTTCATCCAGTCCGCCCAAAAGATAACGGTTGGTTTTGTATCTAATTCCGGAAATGTGTGCCAGCCGCCCTTTCATAGCCACATCTTCGAAATGAGCCGTCGCACCCAGCAGGCTAACCGAGCCGGAACCTCTGAATTCGCTGGGTTTCCGGTATTTTATATCGAGTACCGACGACATTTTATCTCCGTATTTGGCGCTAAAACCACCCGCTGAAAAATCGATGGTTGAAACCAAATCGCTGTTGATAAAACTTAATCCTTCTTGCTGTCCGGCGCGGATTAAAAATGGCCGGTACACTTCAACATCGTTTACGTATACCAGATTTTCATCGAAATTACCGCCACGTACGGTGTATTGCGAACTTAATTCATTGTTGGTTGAAACACCGGGCAACGTTTTAATAAGCGCTTCTACAGCTCCGGTGGCTGCATCGGGCAAAATATCGACGTATTTTGGATCGATACGGGTTACATTTCCACCTTTTCGCCGTTGTTCAGAAACAACCACCTCTTTCAATTGCTGATTTTGAATTTTCAGTGTAATCTTTCTGGAAATATTTTCTTCAACACCGGCATTTAACGTGTCGAGAAAAGGTGAATAACCGATCGATGAAAAAACTACAATCACCTGTTTTTGAGCAGGAATACGCAGCAAAAATTCTCCTTTCCGGTTCGAGCTGGTGCCAATCGGGTAATCTTTTAAGGCAATATTTACCATATCGACAGGGTTGCCCTGCTCGTCTTTGATAACTCCTTTTAGCGTAGCGTTATTGCTCTGCCCCAGTGTATTAAGGTAAAGTAATCCGGTGAAAATTATCAGGATAAAAAGTCTAAATTTCATCATTGGCACAAATCTAATAATCCAATTTTATAATCAACTTTTTATTGATAATTAAATTGTGAAGGAGAATGAATTTTTTTAAATACCCGCCAGGTTCGAAAACCGCATTGGGCGGGTATTTCAAGAGACATCAAAAAACTAACCTAAAACTATAGTAATTTTACTATTCGCTTTTTTCTGAACCGGTATTTTATTTCCGTGAATTTTCTCTCCGTCAACGGTAATTTCTTTTACGCCGGTGGATTTATTTTCAGGATTTTTAATTTCAATTTCAAAAGTGGTTCCCCTGAATTTACGCTGAATTTTAAAACCACTCCATTCTTTTGGAATACATGGATTTACAACTAATCCGTCGTAGTCGGGCTGAATTCCCAGAATGTGTTGTGAAACGGCAAAAAAGTTCCAGGCAGCGGTTCCTGTGAGCCACGAGTTTTTGGCTTCACCGGGTTTCCATGCATCTTTTCCGGCAATCATTTGTGAATAAACGTAAGGTTCAGTTCTGTGTAAATCACTGATTTCTTCCAAATACGCCGGGCAAATTTTCCGGTAATATTCAAAAGCCTGATCTCCGTTTCCGGCAACTGCTTCGCCAATGATAATCCAAGGGTTATTGTGACAAAAAATACCTGCGTTTTCCTTGTAACCTTCAGGGTAACTGGTAATTTCACCCTTGCTGAAATCGTATTCCGTATACGCCGGATTGTTCAGGACAATTCCAAATTCACAGTCGAGGTATTTTTTTACTGAATAAAGAGCCAATTGAGGCCAGCCTTTTTCTAAACCAACGGCAGCCATGGTACAAAAACCGTTCGACTCGATAAATATTTTTCCTTCGTCGTTTTCTTTGCTGCCAATTTTGTTTCCAAAATAATCGTAAGCCCGTAAAAACCATTCTCCGTCCCAGCCTGAAGTAGCAATGGAATTGTTCATTTTTTCAACTTCTTTCAAAACATTTTCAGCTTCTGTATTTTTTTCAAGTTGAAACAATAAATCGGCATAATCTTTTCCGTACAAAACAAACATTCCGGCAATCATTACTGATTCAGCAACACCGCCGCTTTTGTTTTCAGTGATTTGAAACGACTCGTCGGGATTTTTTGAAAAACAGTTCAGGTTCAGACAATCGTTCCAGTCGGCGCGGCCAATCAGTGGCATACCGTGTGGTCCCAGATTGTTAATTACATGCAAAAACGAACGGGTTAGATGGTCGAGCAGGGGTTGGGCTTTTGATTCGTCGTTGTCGTACGGAACCATTTCTTCAAGAATGGAAAAATCGCCGGTTTCCTTAATATACAATGTTGTTGAAAGAATGAGCCACAGCGGATCGTCGTTAAAATTGCCGCCAATATCGGAGTTGCCTTTTTTTGTGAGTGGCTGGTACTGGTGATAAGCCCCGCCGTCTTCCAACTGGGTTGAGGCTAAATCGAGAATTCGTTCGCGCGCTTTTTCAGGAATAAGATGGACAAAACCAATTAAATCCTGGTTCGAATCGCGGAACCCCATTCCACGGCCAATTCCCGACTCAAAATATGAAGCTGATCGCGACATGTTGAAGGTGACCATATTTTGATACTGGTTCCAAATGTTCACCATCCGATCCAGCTTTTCATCGTGGCTTTTTATCTGGAAATTTGAAAGCAGCCCGGTCCAGTAATCACTCAATTTCTGAAGTTCAGCTTCTACTTTCTTTGATGAATTTAATGCTCCGATTAATGTTATTGCTTTTGTTTTATCGACGACTTTTTTTGTTTCCCATTTTTCAGTTTCTTCGTTTTCAACATAACCCAAAACAAAAATCAGTTCTTTTTCCATGCCCGCTTCCAATTCAATATCAACACGATGAGAAGCAATTGGAGACCAGCCGTGTGCCACCGAATTTTTTGATTTTCCTTCGCGGACAACATCCGGATCGCTGTAGGAATTATACAAGCCAACAAACGATTCGCGATCGGTATCAAATCCGTCAATTTTCTCATTCACTGAATAAAAGGCATAATGGTTGCGGCGTTCGCGGTATTCAGTTTTGTGATAAATAGTTGAGCCGTCGATTTCAACTTCGCCTGTGGAATAATTTCGCTGAAAATTGGTCATGTCTTCCAACGCATTCCACAAATTCCATTCAACAAAAGAAAACAGGCTGAATTTTTTTGTTTCTGAAGAATTGTTTTTTAACTGAACGCGATGAACTTCAGCTGACTTTTTGAGCGGAACAAAATAAGTAACCGATGCCGAAATTCCGTTTTTTGTACCTGATAATTTGGTGTATCCCAATCCATGACGGCATTCATAATTATCCAACGTTGTTTTTACAGGTTTCCAGCCCGGCGACCAAATGTTTTCGCCATCGTTGATGTAAAAATATTTTCCATTGTCGTCAACGGGAACATTGTTGTACCGAAACCGGGTAATTCTCCGAAACCGGGGATCCTTAAAAAAACTGTAACCTCCGCCGGTGTTGGAAATCAAACTGAAAAAATCGTCGTTTCCCAGATAGTTTATCCAAGGCCACGGAGTTTTTGGATTTGTTATTACATATTCACGTTGTTTGTCGTCGAAGTTCCCAAATTTCATTGTTATAGTTTTATCAGAATTTGTACAAATGTAATTCATATTGTAATTCTGACAAAAAGAAAATAGAGATATAATTCTTCAAATTTCAAAAAATGGAAATACGAATAAATTGAATCATTTATTTAGTAATTCCCGGCCAGTCGTCGGTTCTGAACGGATTTGCCGGAAGTCCTTCCTTGTTGTACAAATTCAAATCGTCGGGGTTGTCGGCCCAGCCAAAACGCACTGCCACCGTATTTGTAACATCTTCAGAATAAACAACCACAGTTTTGTCGTCAATAATTTCAGCTTTGGCCCATCTGAAAACTTTATCGTTTCCTGCCACTGAAAATGCATTCAAATAACCGTATTTGTTTTTAGTCATTAACCCCGAACCTGTTTGTGAGAAAGTTACATAGGCTTTTCCGTTTTCAAAACGAACCGATTGGTACATGGGACCGGAATAAATCAAATCCTGGTTGTAAGCTATTTTTAATGCGTTTAATGCCAAACGGTGCCCGACATCCTGTTTGTTTTTCGGATGAATGTCGTTTGTTTCGCCAATGTCGATGCTTAATGCCATTCCTGTATTTGGCAACGAAAGTGTTTTTGTTTGTGCTTCGCGAAGTTCAGCCCAGTTGCTTTCCGATGGCTGATCGACAGGTTGCATATAATTGGCCAGTGAAACAAAAAGGAACGGGAAATCGCCTACCTGCCATTTGCTGCGCCAGTCGGTGATAAGGCTTGGGAAAACGCGCTGGTATTGTTTGGCGCGGTCGGCATTTGATTCTCCCTGGTACCAGATTGCACCTTTAATAGCGTACGGCAGAATCGGGTTAATCATTCCATTAAAAAGCAGAGTTGGGTAGGAGTTTGGCCCAACATTTACTGTGGCAACTGAGGCTTTTGCAATTTTAAATTTCCAGTCGCCCGAAATATCCATTTTTTCATTTCCGATGGCAAGAAACTGATCTTTGGGATCGCCCCAGATTCCGCCGTTTCCTCCGGTGTCGTTTACGCGGACCACAATCATGTTTTTACCCGGGTTCAGGTATTTACTATCAATGGTGTATATTCTTTCCTCGTTGTAATTGTTGGTTTCCCCAATTTCAATTCCGTTCAAAAAAGTAATATCGTTATCGTCGATTTTACCGAGATGCAGTGTAAGATTGCTTTTGGTTTGTTCTTCCGTTAATGTAATTTCTTTTCGGTACCAGGCAATTCCGTCAATGTCGAGATAACCCTGTTGTTCCCAGTACATGGGAGTTTTAATCGATTTCCAGTCGCCGTCGTTGTAATCGAGGGCAGCCCAAACCGGTTTTCCGTTTTGCATGCCGTGGTCTTCTGTTGGGAAATCTCCGCCAAGAATTTCACTGATTTTTTCCAGCCGCTGTTTTCTGTAATTTTCCAAATCCATTTGCTGAAGTTCTGCCAACGGTTCTTTAAAATCAGGGTCATTACTGATGGTTTCGGAACTTATCCATGTTTCGGCAACTGTGCCACCCCACGATGAATGAATCAAACCAATCGGAACATTCAGTTTATTCAGGAGGTCTCTTCCAAAAAAATAACCCACTGCAGAAAATTCACCAACGGTTTTTGGGGAACATTCCACCCATTCGCCACCTGAAATATCGTTTTGCGGAAATTGTGCTACTGTTTTTGGAACCGTAAACAACCTGATGTTTGGATAATTTGCCTGATCAACTTCTTCACTGCCGTTTATACTTTGATCAACCCTGAATTCCATGTTCGATTGGCCGGAACAAATCCAGACTTCACCTATCATTACGTTGTCGAAAACCAGTGTGTTTTTCCCGTTTATAGTAAGCTGAAACGGGCCACCGTATTGTTGTACCGGAAGTTTTACTTTCCAGTTTCCTAAATTGTCTGCTTTTGTCCGAACGGTTTTATTGTTGAATATCACAGTGATTCGTTCGCCTTTGTCAGCCCAGCCCCACACCGGAATTTCGATGCCTTGCTGAAATACCATGTTTGAACTGAAAATCCGGGGTAATTTTACATCGGCTTTTGCATAAAAAGTTGTCGAAAATGTAAAAATAAATACGAATAAAAGGAGTTTTAGATTTTTCATCGCAATCAGGTTTAATTTTTTCAAAACTAAGAAAAAGCAATAATAAACCTGTCGAAAAAACTAATTATTCGCGTGCTTTGCTGAAATATTCCGAAATGGTATCAACATAAATTTCGTAGGCAGAAATCCCTTTTTCGGTGATGCTCGCTGTTGTTAGCGGGTAATTTTTACGAAACGATTTTTTAATTTTTATATATTCTGCTTCCTTTAGTTTGGCAAGTTGAAAACTTAGATTCCCCTTGGTCGTTTCAATATTTTCAAGCAAGTAAGAAAATTCAGCTGATTTTACGCCAATCAGAATCGACATAATGGCCAAACGCACCTGCGAATGCAATATAGGATCGAGATCTTTAAACATTAATACTGTTTTTTCTTGAAATCATCATTAAAAATCCGGGAACAATAAAGCAAAGAATTTCGGCAATTCCACGAATTAAAAACTGAACATTCAAATCGTAATTTGCAGCCAATGCAGCAGCAATCCACATAATTACACCACTTCCCAGCAAAAGATAATACCGGTAAATTCCGCCCGTGGCAAACAATGCAAAACCAATTAAAACCATTTGTAAAGGTTGTAACATGGCAAAATTCACTTCCTGTAAAATCGTTTTCGTTATTATTACAACAATATTGTGGGCGAGGATTACACCAATCCAAACATAACGTGTTGAAATGGCAGTAAATGTAGTTACTTTGCTTTTTTTGAAAAAAATGAAATAAAGTGTTAAAACAATGACTGCAATTCCGAAACCGATGTTAAAAATTCTCATAAAATTTCGCATCCACCAGGCAGTGAGTACCACCGATTCATAATATCTCCACAAATTTGAAATAGCAAAGGAAAGCCCCCAGAAAAGCAACAAAATGCCATCGTCCATCAATCTTTTTCTTGCGTTTTCAATGGTAGTTTTAATAATTTTCAACGATTGTTTTTCGTCAAAAATATCATTGGTTAAAGGTGTAGTTTCCATAATTTATTTTTGTTTTTAAAATTAAACAAGTTTGTAATGCAAACCAAATTTTCAACCAATTATTTTTGTATATTTTAACTCAAAAATTATTGGATTATTAACTTGCGTGAGTAAATGTCAGAATTCGAAATAAGGCGAACAAAATAGATGCCTTTTCCAATTTGTCCTGTTGAAAAACCGGCGATAGTATTTTGTATTTCTGAATAATAAACGATTTTCCCATTGGTGTTTACCACTTCCATTTTTATCGCAGTTTCTGAAAATTCGGACAATATTTCAATAGAGAATTGATCGGAAGCTGGATTTGGATAAACTTTAAAAGACAGGCGATCGTTTTGTAAAGCGCTTCCGTCGCCATCGACAGGTTTATTTTTTTGAGGGTCTCTCCAGTTGCGAATGCCATTATCGTCGGAATCGGGAAGGGTAACATTACTACCAAGTGGATTGCTTTTGTCTGACCAGCCCAAAACAATATCGAATTTGTCGTCCAGGCCGTCTTTATCAGAATCAACTCCATACAACCCACTGTCTGTAATAACATCTAAAGTTGCTTCTAAAATGTCGTTCAAACTATCATCGTCGGAATTTGAATCGAGGAAATCGGGAGTACCATCATTATCGGTATCTTGCAATTCAAAATATTTTCCACCATTGGACAAGTCGTAAGCATCATCCCAGCCATCTTTGTCTGTGTCGAGCCATAAAGGTGAAATGTAACCTTTTTCCGGCTGCGCTTCAATATTATCCGGAATTCCATCGTTGTCAGAATCAATGTCAAGGTAATTGGGAATACCGTCGCCATCAGAATCGGCTGTTAAACTTTCATCAATATCTAAAATACCGTCATTGTCGTCATCAATGTCTTCATCATCGGCAACACCGTCGTTGTCGTAGTCATTTTTTATCTGAATAATAATTTTTCCTTCCCCACAATATTCATTACTGCCTATTTCGCAGATTATATATGTTGTTGATACTGTTCCAAAAAACTGATCCGGTGCAGTGTAAGTAAAATTCCCATCCTCATCAATATCCATCTTGCCTTTGGTAGGTGCAATAATAAAAGAAAGGGCAAATTCGTCGTTTTCAGGGTCGTAATCGTTTTCCAGAATATTAAAAGTTATGGAAGTTTTTGTTCCATTTACAAGGAAGATAATTGAATCATTTACCGCCACTGGAGGGTTATTGGCAAAAACTGATTCGTTTATATTGAAAAAAGAAACTAAATCTAATGTATTAGCGCGTCCAAAGTTTTGATAACCTGACAAAAATAAAATTAGGGAGAAAACCAAAAAAAAGCGCCTAAAATTTTTCATTGGTTTCTTAATACAATTCTTGATACAAAAATAAATATTATTGAGTTGTATTTCAATAAAAGTACCGGAATGTTATTAATAAATTTATCAATAGTTATTTATAATAGCATTAATGTATTATTTTTTCAGGTGTTTAAATAACTTGTAAAACAAATATTATTAAACATTTGATGTGAATAATTTTAATTGGCATATTTTTATTTATTAATTCTGTCGTTGATTTGTGTGTATACTTTAATAAAGTCGTATTCAGCGCAGTGCCCTTTCATAGGAGAAAAATGAATTTCCGCATCAGAGCCAGGATTGGTTTGTTTTTGCAACATTTCGTTAAAAGCACGCAATGCAGGATTCAAATAGAAATTATCCATGTCGCCCATCCAAACCCATATTTTGCCCTGAATTTTTGGCCCCAGTGTTTTCCAGTTTGTTTTTACATAATCTTTTAAATCGTGCTTTTTCCAGAATTCAACTACACTTTTGTCGATTTCACCCGAAACGGGATCAAACAACGGTTTTGGAAGGTTGTTTTTATCTTTTGGGCTGAACAATGCTGTAAATGCGCTGAATTGCCCACCCGAATTCAAATAGGTATCAGAACTTCCCTGGACATTTTCAAAAAGAATAAAATCTTTTTGCGAAACCATTGGCTCGCCGGTAACATCGCGAACAATCGGACGCAGGTATCCAAATTCATTATAAAAAGCATTATTGTCTTTGTAAATGTTAATCAGCTGGCAATTTTCAAAATCCACCTGGTCGGGGCTGTACGAAAAACAACCGTTGAAATAATCGGGATAAAAAAGTTGCAGTGCTAGCGAAACCCAGCCTCCGGTACTGCATCCGTCCAAAAACCTCGACTCGGGGGTGCCTATTCCGTGGTATTCTTTTTCAATGTATGGAATAAGTTCTTCGGTCAGAGAACTTCCGTATGGACCGCTGTTTTCAGAATCGAGTTGGTACGAATCGCCAAACGGACCTTCTCCATCCAAAAAAACAGTAATAATTTCGGAGCCTTCTTCCGAAAACCACCAATCCATAAACGACTTATTATCCACATAGTTGTTGGCTCGTGTGTATCGACCGCCATAACCGGCAATATTGTACCTGACCGGGTATTTTTTCTCCGGTTGATTGTAAAAACTTTTTGGAAGTAAAACAGCAGCTTTTATATACATATCCTTTTCCCAGAATGCAGAAAGTAACGCGCTTTTATAATTTACTTCTTTCAAAAATTTATTGTCGGAAAGTGTTTGAGGTTCTATTATTTTTCCCAGTGTAATTTCCAGGTTTTTATTTTCATTCAATTCGATATCAATAACATTACTGTAAAGATTACCGGGGGCATTTATCTGCGATTCCCTCGTGTCCTGATCCCACAAAACCTGAACCCGGTAATTTCCCGCAGGCAGCGCTCCGAGCGAAATATCGACCGATTTAACAAGCTTTGCTTTTTGATCGAAAGTGAATGTTTTTTTGGGGTTCCATTTCGAAATGTTGGTGGCAAAAATTAAATTGTTTTGGTTCGGAAATGTGTTTAATCTTGGTTCGCTTCTGGTATTTGGATTAACAAAAAGGAAAATCCGGCCATCGTTTTTGAAATCATCGATAATTTCATTTGAAACCGAAACTGTAACTTTTAAAGCGTGTTTTTGGGCGTAAATACTTGTTGTAAAAAAAGTTAGTATAAACAGGAAAGCGGTAAAGGTTGTTTTCATAAAATAATCAGTTGTTTCATCGTTCAATTATTTAAAGATAGAAAACAAGCAGAAAGGTTTAACGCTAACCGGCGAAGAATGTCGAAAAGTTAAACTTTAGGCCGAATTTGAAAAAATAAAAAGCAGAAAAATGAATAGTTGTATCTTTGCTGAACGAAATAATCTAAAAACATTATACCATGACTGAATTTAAATACCAAAAACCATTTCCAATTTCAAAAGATGAAACGCCATATAAATTACTCACCAAAGATTTTGTTTCGACGGTTGAATTTGAAGGAAGGAAAATTCTCAAGGTTGCCCCGGAAGGATTAGAATTGCTAGCACGGGAAGCTTTTACCGATGTGTCGTTTTATCTTCGTCCGGCCCATCTCGAAAAACTTGCAAAAATCCTTCAAGACCCGGAAGCTACGGACAACGATCGGTTTGTAGCACACACCATGTTGCTGAACCAGGTTGTTTCTGCTGAAGGAGAATTGCCTACTTGTCAGGATACAGGAACGGCAATTGTTCTTGGTAAAAAAGGTGAAAATGTGTACACTGGAGTTAATGATGCAGAATTGTTATCGAAAGGAATTTATGACACTTATCACAACAAAAATTTAAGGTATTCGCAAGTGGTTCCGTTTACCATGCTTGAAGAAAAAAATACCGGAACAAACCTACCTGCACAAATTGATATTTATTCGGAACAAGGCAACCAATACGAGTTCCTTTTTATTACAAAAGGCGGTGGCTCGGGAAACAAAACATATTTGTACCAGCAAACCAAATCGTTGTTAACCGAAGAAAATCTGACCAAATTTGTAAAAGATAAAATTCGTGATTTGGGTACTTCTGCTTGTCCTCCATACCATTTGGCGTTGGTAATTGGCGGAACTTCAGCCGAAGCAACTTTGTCGGCTGTTAAAAAAGCTTCGGCAGGTTATTTCGATCATTTACCAACCGAAGGGAACGAAGGTGGCCAGGCTTTCCGCGATTTGGAATGGGAAGCAATAGTGGAGAAAATATGCCAGGAAAGTGCGATTGGCGCCCAGTTTGGCGGCAAATATTTTGTGCACGATGTTCGCGTAATCCGGTTGCCGCGCCACGCTGCTTCTTGCCCGGTGGGGTTGGGAGTTAGCTGTAGCGCCGACAGAAATATTAAAGCGAAAATTACTGAAGACGGTATTTTTCTTGAAGAACTGGAAAAAAATCCGGCACGTTTCTTACCAAAAGAAGCGCCGCACATGCAACCGGCTGTCGACATCAACCTTGATCAGCCAATGGATGAAATCAGAAAAGAACTTTCAAAATATCCGATCAAAACCCGTTTGAATTTGAACGGAACATTGATTGTAGCCCGCGACATTGCACACGCGCAAATCAAAAAAATGATCGACGAAGGAAAACCAATGCCCGAATATTTTAAAAATCATCCGGTGTATTACGCAGGGCCTGCAAAAACACCAAAAGGAATGGCTTCCGGAAGTTTTGGTCCAACTACCGCCGGACGAATGGATCCTTACGTTGATATGTTCCAAAGTTTGGGAGGTTCAATGGTAATGCTTGCAAAAGGAAACCGCACAAAACAGGTTACCGATGCTTGTAAAAAGTACGGCGGATTTTATTTGGGTTCCATTGGCGGACCGGCAGCTATTCTTGCAAAAGACAGCATAAAATCGGTTGAAGTAGTAGATTTTCCTGAATTAGGAATGGAAGCTGTCCGAAAAATAAGGGTTGAAAATTTTCCTGCTTTTATTATCGTCGACGACAAAGGGAACGACTTTTTTGCTGAATTATAGTATTGAAATCAATCGCGTCCTAAACGATATAAAAATGTGAGAAGAAGTTTAAGTATCTCAAAGTATATTTGAGTTGCTACAACAAAAACAAACTTCTCACATATGGTAAAGGTAAATTTATTCTCGCAAATTATTTCAAAATTAGACAGAGGTTCATTCAAATCATTGGTTGAAGAACACCAAACCGATAAACATCAAAAAGGTTATAACAGTTGGACGCATTTAGTGTCGATGTTGTTTTGTCAATTTGCCAAAAGCCAATCCGTGCGTGATATCAGCAATGGGTTGCGATCGGCTACCGGCAACCTCAATCACCTTGGCATACAAAAAGCACCATCAAAATCCACTATCAGTTACCAAAACAAAAATCGTGACTGGCATTTATTCAAAGATTACTATTACAAACTGTTATCGCAATTAGGACAGCAGATGAACATCAAGCAATCTAAATTCCGCATCAAGTCAAAAATATTCTTGCTGGATTCATCAACTATTAGCCTTTGTTTGAGCTTATTTGATTGGGCAAAGTACAAAACAGCCAAAGGTGCCGTAAAGATGCACACCTTGCTTGATTATGATGGTAATCTGCCTGCATACGTGAATATTACCGATGGAAAAACAGCCGATAATAAAGGAGCTTATGATTTGCCATTATTGGCAAATAGCGTCATTGTTGCCGATCGGTATTACAATGATTTTTCGCTTTTGAATGTTTGGGACAGCAACTCGGTATATTTTGTTGTCAGGCATAAGGAAAACCTGAAGTTTAAGCCGGTTAAGGAGCTTGAACTTCCCAAAAACAGGCATCAACACATCCTGAAAGACGAAATCATCGAATTTACGGGTACAAAGGCTAAACAAAACTATCCTAAAAGGCTCAGAAGGGTTGCCATATGGGATGATGAAAATGGGCAGGTAATTGAACTTATCACGAATCAAATGTTCTGGACAGCAAACACAATTAGTGAACTATACCGCAGCAGGTGGCAAATCGAAATATTTTTCAGAGAGATAAAACAACTATTACATATCAAGAGCTTTATTGGAACCAGCGAAAATGCAGTTATGATACAGATTTGGTCGGCATTAATAACCATACTCGTCCTAAAATATTTAAAAGCTTTATCTCAATTTGGATGGCGGTTGTCAAACCTTGTGTCGTTTATTAGGCTGAATTTATTTGTAAAAATAGACCTTCAAAAATGGTTGGATAAACCATTTGATGAACCGCCGAAACAGACAAATCTGCCAATACAAGGGGTTTTATTTTGAAAGAGGCTAATCTGAGAGCATTGAACCCCGTGAATAAAGAATCCTGATTTGTATCAGAGATTATTTAGGACGCGATTGTATTGAAATCATAATAGTGGAGAAACCGTTCTGAAAAGGGCGGTTTTTTTATTTATTTTGATTGCCAAAAATTATTTTGTGGATTATTCCTGTTTCTTTTACAGTGAATAATAGAAATTTCAGAAATGAACGAATATGCAGAATATTTCTGGTTTCGCTTTTCTGACTTCAAACTTTTGCAAATGAAAGCAGTTTATTACGAGAATTTTCAAGGACCGGTTGAAATAAGTGAAGTACCAAATCCGGTTGTTTCTGCCGACAGCGTAATTATAAAAGTAGAAGCCACCGGACTTTGCCGCAGCGACTGGCATGGTTGGATGGGACATGATCCCGACATTGTTTTGCCGCATGTTCCGGGTCACGAACTGGCTGGGATAATTGTTGAAATTGGCGCCGAAATTAAAAACTGGAAAGTTGGCGACCGTGTTACAGTGCCGTTTGTCAGCGGTTGTGGTTTTTGTCCCGAGTGTGTCTCCGGAAATCATCAGGTTTGCGACCATCAGTTTCAACCCGGTTTTACAGCTTGGGGATCGTTTGCTGAATTCGTTGAAATTAAATATGCTGATATTAATCTTGTTGAATTGCCCGAGGAAATTGATTTTGTTACAGCAGCCAGTCTGGGGTGCCGGTTTATTACTTCATTTAGGGCGGTAATCGATCAGGGAAAAGTTACTGCCGGAGAGTGGGTTGCTGTACATGGTTGCGGGGGAGTTGGTCTTTCTGCAATTATGATTGCTGCTGCTGCCGGATCAAATGTAATTGCTGTTGATATTGATGATGAAAAATTAAATTTAGCCCAAAAAGTGGGGGCCAATTTTTTAATAAATGCCCGTAATATTGAAAGTGTTCCCGAGGAAATCAAAAAAATCAGCTTGCGGGGCGCTCATGTTTCTGTCGATGCGCTTGGTAGTCAGGAAACCTGTTTTAATTCTGTGGCTTGTTTGCGAAAACGTGGAAAACATATTCAGGTTGGGTTAATGACCGGCGACCATAAACACCCCCAAATTCCGATGGACAGGGTAGTAGCACACGAACTCGAGATTCTGGGAAGTCACGGGATGCAGGCTTTTCGTTATAACGAAATGTTCGAAATGATTAAAACAGGAAAACTGAAACCTGAACTTTTGGTTGGAAAAACAATTTCGCTGGAACAGGCGCCCGGAGCTTTGATAAATATGAATAGTTTTGAAAATATGGGAGTTACGGTAATAAATACGTTTTAAGAAAGTTATGGAAAATCTGAGAGTTTCACTTATTCAACCCGATATTATCTGGGAAAATATTCAGGCTAATCTCGATAAATATTCAGAAATTATTGCTGAAATTGAACCAACTGACGTAATTATTTTACCTGAAATGTTTACCACGGGATTTTCTATGGCGCCGGAAAAACTGAAAGAACCGATGACCGGAGCTTCTGTAAACTGGATGAAAAAAACTGCAAGTGAAAAAAATGCGGCTGTTGTTGGCAGCCTGATAATTCATGAAAACGGAAAGAATTTTAATCGTGTCGTTTGGGTTTTCCCCGACGGAAATTCTGAATTCTACGACAAACGACATTTGTATACAATGGGGCAGGAGCATCTGTTTTATACACCGGGCAGCCGGAAAATTATGGTCAGTTTTCGCGGATGGAAATTTTGTCCATTAATTTGTTACGACCTCCGTTTCCCTGTTTGGAGCCGGAATGTCGAAAACTACGATGTTTTGATTTACATGGCCAACTGGCCGTCGCCGCGTCACCATGTTTGGAGAAATTTGCTGGCGGCACGGGCAATCGAAAACCAGTCGTATTGCGTTGGGGTAAACCGCACCGGAACAGATGGAACCGGACTTTCTTATCTTGGAGATTCTGCTTTGATTTCTCCAAAAGGTTTTAGCGAATTTTTAGGTGAAAATGAAAAACACCAAACCTTTGAATTATCGTATTCCGAACTTCATAATTTCAGAAAATCTTTCCCTTTGCTAAACGACAAAGACAATTTCACAATTCAATATTAATTAGAGGTCTATTTTTTCGGAAAGAAATCAATTATTATTTACAACAAACTAATTATTTAGTTTTACAATTAATTGGTATAGTGTTTGTTGTAAAATAGTATTCAAAATAACTAAGGGATTAGTTTGAAAACTAAAATTTTAGTTTTATGTTTGTTTTATTCTTGTAGGGAATAATAGAAGAAGAAGCAAAAACTGTTGTAGAGTCTGAACGGAACAAATAGTATGATTAACCTGTAATTTTAAAAACATGGAACAGAAAAAATCTGCAAAAGCCGATCTTGAAAACAAAAAGAACATTTTTTTCTTGTTTGGATTGGTTTTGGCTTTGGGTGTTACACTTGCCGCATTTGAGTGGACAACCAAACCAACAAAGGCCGAATCTCTCGGTACTATTCAGACTCAGGTAGTTGAGGAAGAAATCATTCCGGTTACGCGAGAACCGGAAGTTAAACCACCGCCACCGCCGCCACTACCAAAAACTATTGAAGTTTTAACCATTGTTGATAATGATGTAAAAATTGAAGACGAACTGGAAATTGAAGATTCGGAAGCCGACAACAATACGGTAATCGACATTAATCCGGTGATTTCGGCAGTTGAAGAAGAAGAGGAAAAAGCGGATGAAATTTTTTACATTGTTGAAGAGCCGGCAGAATTTCCAGGCGGTGACAAAGCTTTATACAAATACATTAGTAACTCTGTAAAATATCCGGTAATTGCACAGGAAAACGGAATTCAGGGAAAAGTGTATGTGAAATTTGTGGTCAATGAACAAGGTGTTGCCAGCGGAGCAGAAATTCTTCGCGGGGTTGATGCTTCGCTCGACAAAGAAGCTTTGCGGGTTATCAACAGTTTGCCAAAATTTAAACCCGGCAAACAGCGTGGCCGCCCGGTAAAAGTGTACTACAATGCTGTAATAAATTTCCAACTGCAATAATGAAATTCAAATCAATATTACTTCTTATTTGTAAGCAGGAGATTCCTGTGAAAATTTCAAACCCTCGGTATTTCCGGGGGTTTTTAAATAAAATTAAAGAAATATGAAACAACTTTTCTTTCTGTAATGTTTGTTATCGCTGCTTTTTGTTCTCAAAATATTTTTGCCCAGGACAAATCTGCGGGCGATGAAGTATTTATGATTGTTGAAGAAATGCCCGAATTTCCGGGTGGAGAGGAAGTTTTGCGTAAATTTATCGCAAACAATGTGAAGTATTCTGAAATTGCCAAAGAAAACGGGATTAAGGGTAAAGTGTATGTTTCGTTTACCGTTTCAGATGAAGGAAAAGTAATCGATGCAAAAGTTGTTCGCGGAGCCGATCCTTCGCTCGATTCGGAAGCCTTGCGCGTAATAAATACTTTGCCTTTATGGAAACCCGGAAAACAAAACGGAGTGCCTGTAAATGTAAGGTACACAGTTCCTGTTAATTTCGAATTGAATAAAAATGAAATAGAAAACAACTAAAGCAGTAGTTTAAAAACTAATTGATTAGTTTTGGGTATAGTTTTTGTTGAATTTAAAAGCCATAAAAAATTATACCTAATCTTTAATAATATGAAGGAACTTACAAAAGCGGAAGAGCAGATTATGCAGCTCCTCTGGAAACAGGAAAAAGCATTTGTTAAAGATATTGTTGAAGAAATGCCGGATCCAAAACCGGCGTATAATACTGTTTCAACAATTATTCGAATATTGGAGAAAAAAGGATTCGTAGACCACAACGCATACGGAAAAACATACGAATACTTTCCCACCATTTCAAAAAAAGAATACACACGCTCTTTTATGAAAAATTTCATGCGGAATTATTTCAGCGGTTCTTTTCAGGAAATGGTTTCGTTTTTTGCCCGTGAAGATAACATGAGCCTCGCCGATTTGGACGAACTGATGGTGGATGTTAAACGCGATCTGGAAAACGAAAATTTCGATGAAAATGAATCAGGCAGTTAACTTTATTTTTGAAACAGGAATTAGTCTTGCTGTATTTTCCATTATTTACATCCTGTTTCTCCGCAAAGAAACATTTTTCAAACTTAACAGATTGTTCCTGCTAAGTTCGATTTTGTTTTCGGTGCTTTTGCCTTTTTTAAGGTTAAAAGTTTACGAAGCTGCTCCGGTTATGCTTTCCGAAATTACGGTAATGCCGTACAGAAACCTGATTGAAGCGGTTACTGTTTACGGTAAAGATCTATCGGGAAGTATCGAAAAAGCAATACTTTCTGCGAATTTCATAATTTTGATTTACCTTGGAGGGGTAACTTTTTTTATGATCCGGTTTTTGATTCGCTCTTCTAAATTGTTTTATTTGATTTCCAAGAATCCATCGCACAAAGCAGATGGTTTTAACCTGGTAATTCTCGATAAAGATTTTAGCCCGTTTTCATTTTTAAATTATGTTTTTATAAGCAATTCGCTGCAAAAAAACGATGACTATCATCGAATGATTGCTCACGAACTGGAACATGTAAAACAAGGGCATTCTTTTGACGTTGTTATTCTTGAACTTTTGTCGGTGTTGCAGTGGTTTAATCCGTTTTTATGGATGCTGCGCCGCGCAATCCGCGAAAATCACGAGTATCTGGCTGATCAGGCAGTTTTAAATACCGGAATCAACGTTGGGCAATACAAAAAACTTTTACTTACGCAATACATTGGTGGTCAGTTTGAAATGACCAACAATTTCAATTATTCGTTAATAAAGAAACGGATAAAAATGATGTCGCGGAAATCGTCGAAAATAGCCAACGGAAAGCTGGTTTTCGGGATTTTAGCAGCAGTAATTTTAATTGTGGTTTTTGCCTGCGAGCAGAAAGAAACCTTTGAAATGTCGGAAGTTCAGCAGGAGGAAGCTTTGAGAATGACATTTCAGAATGAAAAGTTAAAAATTGAAGGTGCCGGTGAAAGTCTTGAAAAAATTAAGAAACTTTTTACCGACAACTCCGGTTTTGAACTTTCATACGACAGTTTGGGAAATATTATTCTGGTAAAAAAAGAAGAAAGGAAAACAGAAACGTTCAACAGCGAGGAACAGGTTTTCTTTGTTGTGGAAGACATGCCGGAGTTTCCGGGAGGAGATGAAGCGTTGCGAAAATATATTTCCAATTCAGTTACTTATCCCGAAGCTGCTATTGAAAACGGTATTCAGGGAAAAGTGTATGTTTCGTTTGTAGTTACTAAATATGGAAATATTGCCAACGCAAAAATTGCGCGCGGTGTTGATCCTTCCATCGACAAGGAAGCCTTGCGTGTTGTTAACAGTTTGCCCCAGTGGAAACCGGGAAAACAACGTGGTCAGGCTGTAAATGTAAACTACACGGTTCCCATCAATTTTGTATTAGATGTTAACTCCAAAAATGATTTAATTCCGGTAAAAGTAAAAAGTTAACCGGCTTATACATTTTCTAACAAAAACCTAAAACAATGAAACGAATATTCAGTTTTACCTTACTTTTTCTGACGAGTATTTCAACGTTTACTTTTGCACAAAATAATGTTGATTTATTGATTCTGAACCGTGATTACGACAAAGCAATGAAACTGATTGATCAAAATCTGGCTGAAAATCAATCGGCGGAGTTGTATTTCAAAAAAGGAGTGGTAAACAACCAGTTGCAGAATTACCAGGAATCGCTGGCTGCGTTTTTAAAAGCCGTCGAACTGGAACCCGATAATTCTGATTATTTGGGCGAACTGGCTGAAAGTTATGCCACCGTGGGAAATTACCAGGATGCTGAGATTTATTTTAAACAAGTGGTAAAACTTCAGCCTAATAATTTGTCGCAAGCCGGAAAACTGGGACGGAATTACATAAGTTTGAAAAATTATAAAAAGGCCTACGAAGTTTTCGATAAAATCTACAAAAAAGATTCGACCAACTTTTACTGGAACAAACAATATGCATTTTGTGCTTACCAGGTTCGAGAATCATTAAAAGCAGTCGATTTGTATGAAAAAGTTTTGGCTGCAAATCCACGCGATTACACCTCGTATTTTAATTTGATTCGTTTGTATTCACAGTTGCCTCCTTCAGGAAAAATATTGGAAACCATAAACCGTGGCATGGAAAATTTTCCGGGCGACGCCGGTTTTTACGAAGAACTGGCCAACTATTATTTTGGCAACAAAATGTACACCGACGCCCGAAATAATTTCGAAATGTATTTTACTGCCGGTGGCGATTCTATTTACAAAGATTTATTGAATTATGGAATTTCGCTTTACTTCGACAGGGATGAAAATAAATCGATTTCAGTTTTAAGTATTTGTGCCGAACAGGTGGCCAACGATCCGTATGTTTTGTTTTATTTGAGCCTGGATTATAAAAGGCTGGCAACTTATGAACTTTCTGAAGGTTTTATGAATGCTGCTATTGAGTCGGCTACCCCTGCATATTTACCTGAAATGTATCATCATTTGGGACAAATTTTAGGGCAGCAGCGAAAGTTCGAAGAATCGATACTTGCGTTGAAGGAAGCCAATAAACTAGATCCTGAAAATCCGGAGGTTTTATTTGAAATTGCCACAACTTACGAAGAGTATAATTCGAATAAAACACTGGCGCTCAATTACTACCAGATTTATATAAAACAAGCGGGAGCGGCTGCGCGCAATGCAACTTACGCCCTCGACAGGATTTCCAAAATTAAAGAAGACCTTTTTTTCGATGAATAAATTACAATTGCTCGCCCGTTTTTTCGCGAACCAGATTGGCTAGCTGAACCCGGCTTTTAACACCAGTTTTGGTGTAAATCCGGTGTGTGTGATCTTTTACCGTTTGCAGTGTAATAAACAATTTATCGGCAATGGCTTTGTTGGTTTTGCCTGAACATATTTCAAGTACAATTTCTGCTTCTCTTTTTGAAATTTCAAACAACTCGCAGAATGAAACAAAATTTATGCTTTTTTTAATTTCGGTGGGGGCATTTTCAATTTTCAACCTGAAAAACAAAGGAATAAGAATATTGATTCCGAACAAAATAAGAATTGAAATACAAGTGCTTATGTACTCAAATAACTGGAAAAAATTCAGTGCAAGCGAATATAAAATAACACCGGCCAAATATAAAAACAGCGATTGGCGGATAAATGAAAATTCCTTTAAAAATTCAAAATCGCGGGGCTTTAACAGCGGGAGTAAAAAAAGAAAATGAACAACCAGGTTCATGAGCAACAAAATCTGGATAATAAATCTGTCGGGGTGGGAAGGAACATTAATTAGTTTTTGTTGAATAGCCAGTGCAATTCCCAGCGGAAAAAGAATTACAACCGGAAAATAGACAATTGTAAATGTGCGGGTAATTTTGAAACCGGTTGCATTATAACCAAATTTTAAAAGCATAAACCAGCTTACTACCAAAAAAGGAATTCCGATGATTGGAATAAAAACAGCGAGTTTGTTGACAATTTCTGCACTTAGGTTGAAATCGTTAATAATATTTCTTATAATTAGATTTCCCCAGATGCCGTAAATAAAAAATGAAAAAATGAAAATTTGCTGGTAAAGCAATATTTGAAAAACCGGCTTTTTAAATTTCTGGTAAAGTTGGTACGAAATTGAAATTCCGATAACAGCCAACCCGGCTGAAACCACAAATGTTATAATATAGGCCAGTAATTCAATTTGCATTTTAGCATTCAACTTTGGTAGTGTAGTGCAATATTACAAAGTCCTTGATTTTACAGTAACTACCAAAGTAGTGAATATTAAAAATCCAACCAAAGTAGGAAGGAAGTTTTTTTTCGTTGATGTAAATTTGATTCAAAATAACAGAAAACAGAAACATTAAATTTTACAACAATGGAAAGTGAAAAACATTACAATTTAAAACCAAGTATCGGTGGAAGTTTTGGTTTTGGCTGGCGCAAAATGTTTGACAAAGCATTTTTGCCGCTTTTTTTAGCAGTACTAATTGCCGGGATTTTGGAAGGCCCGGTTGGCGCTACATGGAAAGGTGACGGACATTTCGGCTGGGGCGCATTGATGCTTTTGCCAGTAGTCGTAATTGGATTGGCATACGGTTTTATGTTTAAACCGGTAATCGATTACGGCGAAAAATATTTGTATCTGAAAGCTATGCGTGACGAAGAAGCTGATTTGCGTTTGCTTTTTGAAGGTTTCAAAACGAAATATTTGAATATTGTTTTAGCCAATTTAATTGTATTTGCCCTGGTAATGATCGGTTTTTTAATGATTATTGTCCCGGGAATTATTGTGGCCTGTCGGCTGGCATTTGTTCCATATTTGGTAATGGATAAAAACCTCGAACCCATGCAGGCTGTTGAAAAAAGCTGGCAAATGACCCGCGGTCACGGCTGGAAAATATTCTGGATGGCCATTCTTTCCTTTTTTATTGCGATTGCCGGGCTGATTGTATTATTTTTTGGTGTACTCATTTCAATTATGTGGATTCATGCTGCTTTTGCATCATTGTATCAATCGGTTTTAAATGAAAATGACGACGATAATCCAATTCCGATTTTAGGCGTAAACGAAGTATAAAAAACAATTCAGGTAAATTTTACAGGCCCGGGAATTTTTTCCGGGCTTTTTGTTTTTATTGAACTTCTTTGTGTATTTTGGATGTCTAAATATTTTTGGAATGAAGAAATCTCTGTTTTCAATCCTTTTCTATCTTTTCTTTTTTGTCTCAAATGCACAATATTTTCAAACCGGACAGGATCCTGCTTCGATAAAATGGCGCCGGATAAACACCGAAAATTTTGAATTGATTTACCCCGATTATTATGAATTGCAGGCGCAAAAGCTGGCTTATGTTCTGGAGAAGGTTTACAACTACGGAAGTTATTCATTAAAATATAATCCGCGAAAGATTTCAGTCATTCTTCATACACAAACGGTTAGTTCCAACGGATTGGTGGCTTACGCACCCAAACGCGCTGAGTTTTACACCACACCAAACCAGGGCATTTATCCGCAGGACTGGTTGGAGCAGCTGGCATTGCACGAGTTCAGGCACGTGGTTCAGGTTGATAAAATTGATAAAGAACTTCCCGGAATTATAAAGGCCATTTTGGGTGAACAGGGAACTGCGCTGGTTTTTGGTGCTTATTTACCCTGGTGGTTTATCGAGGGAGATGCTGTTGTAACCGAAACCGCTTTGAGCAATTATGGCCGCGGAAGGTTTCCTTCGTTTTTAATGGAACACCAGGCTCAAGTGATTGAAAAGGGAGTTTATTCGTACGACAAAGCTTACAATGGTTCGTACAAAAATTATGTGCCCAATCATTATCAATTGGGGTATTATTTGGTGGGAAATGCGCGACAAAGATACGGCAGCGATTTGTGGGAAAAAGTAATTTCCAATGTGGGCGCGAAACCTTTTTCCCTTCGTCCGTTTAACTCAGCATTGAAAAAAAACACCGGATTTAATAAAGTCTCACTTTACAAATCGGTTTTCGACAGTTTGAAAAATGTTTGGCAAGCTGAAGATGCAAATTTCAAAACAGCACCTTTTCAAAAAATTTCAGCAAAAAACAGATTTTACACCAGCTACAATTACAATTACTATTTGAACGATTCCACAATTATTTCATACAAAACCTCAATCAATAAAATTCCTGCTTTTGTTGAAATTTCGAAAAATGGCAAGGAGAAGAAAATTTTTACGCCGGGTTTAATTTTTGATGAGTCGGTAAATTACCGCGACAATTTAATTGTGTGGTCTGAACAAATTCCTGATCCAAGGTGGTCGCACAGCGGAAAATCGTTGATTCGGATTTTTAATATCGATTCAGGAGAAATTACTGATATTCAGCCTGAATTCAAAAGTTTCAGCCCATCGATTTCTGAAGATAAAAAGCGCGTTGCTGTGGTTGAAACCGATTTTTCAAACAACTATTATGTTTCTGTGTATTCCATGCCAGAAGGAAAACTGCTGAATCGTTTTCAAACCGAAAAAAACAATTATTTCTTTTCACCCGAATGGCTGAATGCGAATGAACTGGCAGTTGTACTTCTTTTTGAAAACGGAAAGAGATTGGCAAAAATAAATCCGGCAACAGGAAAGTATGAAATATTGATTAACAGCGATTTGGGCGATTTAAAACAAATAAAGCGGGCAGGAGAGAACCTGCTTTTTATTAGCAGCTATTCAGGGAAAAACGGATTGTATTTGTTCAACCTTGAAAAAAAAGAGTTGCAGTTTTTATTTGAACCAAGGTTTGGTGCTGACTCACCTGAAAGTTCACCAAATTCAAAAAACATTGTTTTAAGTGACTACACTGCAGATGGATTTCAACTTATTGAAATTAAAAGAGATGAAATAAAAAATAAGCCAATGAATGAAGTTAAAAGAGGAACTTATTCTTTGGCTGAAAACCTGGCAAAACAGGAAAAAGGAATTCCCGACTTTTCAGAAGAAGAAACTTCTCATTATTCTTCTGAAAAATACAGTAAACCGGCGCATTTGTTGAATTTTCACAGTTGGGCGCCGGTTTTTATCGATGTGCAGGCTTATGAAATTGTACCCGGGGCAAGTATTATGTCGCAGAATAAATTGGGATCAGCTGAAACAATTTTAGGGTACAAATACGATGTAAACGAAAAGTCAGGAAAATTTTATGCCGGTTATACTTTTAAAGGTTGGTATCCGGTTTTTCGTTTTGAAATAAGCAACGGAAACCGCAAAAGCAAATATTATGAAATTCAAAAAACGGTAACCCAGAGCGGGGAAGTTATCAAACAAGATACTTTGCTGAAAAGTTATTCCTGGAATATGACCAGTGCTTTAACGAATGTAAGCGTTCCGTTTAATCTGACGAAGGGAGCTTTTAACCGCTTGCTTCAGCCTGAATTTCAATATGAATTTAATTATTACGGACATAATGAAACTACGCCCGACGAGTTTTTTGAAGGTTCACTCCAGTCGTTTTCTTACCGTTTGTATTATCATCAGTTGCTCAAACAAAGCGCCCAGGATGTTTATCCCGATTTTGGTTTTATTGTCGATGCCAATTTTCAGCATTCGCCAACCGGAACAGCAGATTTGGGAAATATTGCAGTTGCGCAATCGGTGGTTTATTTGCCGGGGTTAATGAAAAATCACGGAATTAGCATTTATTCTGGAATTCAGAAAAAAGAGCCCGGTGAAAAATATGGTTTTGGCGAAGCTATTCGTTACCCGCGCGGCTGGGGAAAAGTAAATACAACCGAAATGTACAGTATGGCAGTTGACTATAAATTACCTCTATTTTATCCTGAATGGAGTGTGGGTGGTCTCGTTTATGTTCAACGTGTAAAAGCCTCTATTTTTGGCGATTATGCACAATTGCAGGGAAATATTTACGATAATGGAAATATTGTTGGGCGTTATAAGAAAAATATCAATTCATTTGGAGCTGAAATTACCGGTGATGTAAATTTTCTGCGGTTTTACGCACCTGCAAATATTGGTGTGAGAGCTTCTTATTTACCGGAAACACAGAACATTTACTTCGATTTTTTATTCTCCATCGATCTTACTTCGCTTTAATGTAATCACGGTCAGTTCTGCTGGCATATCAATTCGCCAGGGAATTCCAACGGTTCCAAGTCCGGTGTTCACATACAAAAAAGTTTTACCGTCAGTGTAGAGTCCTCCCCAGTTGATACGCGTTAAATAAGAGAGCGAAAATGGGATTCCTGCGGGTTTAAATCCCATTTGTAAACCGTGTGTATGCCCCGATAATGTTAATGCAATGTCTTCCCTTTGACCACTGATACGCGACTCCCAGTGCGCCGGATCGTGAGACATTAAAACCTTAAATCCTGTTTCAGGAACATTTTCCAACGCTTTGTTCAAATCGGCATACTGCGGAAAAGGAGCGTGGCCCCAGTTTTCAACACCAATTAGAAAAATGGAATCGTTGCCGGATTTTAACGTAACATTCTGATTCCGTAAAATATGAAATCCAAGTTTTGAATGAGAGTCAATTACTTGCTTTAAGTTTTCAACTTTTTTGTTTTCACTATTCCATCGTGTGTAATCACCGTAATCATGATTTCCTAAAATGGAATAACATTGTATATTCGATGTAATCTCATTAAATACCGGTTCCCAGCCATCAATCTCATAAGCAAAATTATTAACTAAGTCTCCGGTAAAAAGGATTAAATCAGGAGCAATGTTCTTAACTTCATTTGCTACTTTTTTCAGCAGCGGATTCGACTTTTTGAAACTTCCAAGGTGAATATCTGAAATCTGAGCAATTTTATAATTATTAAATCCTTCAGGCAAATCCGGAAAATCAAGTTCAATATGCGAAATTTTAAGACTTTTATTGCCTACAGTCAATCCGTAAACCATTGAAAAGCCAACTCCGGCAGCAATGATTAAACTTGAAAATTTAATGATTTGTTTTTTTTTGAAAAAAAGAGCAATTATTCCTGTAATAAATAGAGGCAACTTAACAAAAAAGTCGATAAAGAGAATCGCATTGAAATAAAAATAAAAGCCATAATTAGAAGCTTCTCTCGGTTTGTTGGGATAAATATAAAAATAGGTAAACGCTAAAATGAGAAGGAGGGAATAAGTGATAAAAAAGTATTTAAAATATCTCTTTGCCTGACCTTTGAACAGTTTTAATAATGATATGTAAGTCCCAAAATTTATTATCAAATAAATAATGATAAAAAAAACTAAAAAAAGTGATTGAACCGATCTCATACAGTATTTTCCCGTTTTCAAAATTATTTAATGCAAAAATAGAAATATATTTCACATATAATAAATAAAAGATATTCAGTAATTTAGCGATTAAATATCTATTATTTAAAGCCCTGAGAATTTAATATTTTTTATAAAGCCGAAATGAGGGACAGAATATCTTAAATAATTTCGGCCAATAACATTGAAATAACATCATTTTGTAATTTGAGAAATATCACAAAAAAAATAATTGAGGTAGAAACAATTTTTATACAACAAAACAAAAAATTTAAATGTGTTTTGGATAATACAATAATTGGTGTAAAATGAATTAATGTAGTGTTATTAAGTTTACAAATACAAATAAGCCAATTGTATACAAATACAAACAAAATCAAAACTGATAAATCATAAATTATTACTTTTGTAAACAAGAATGATGTAGATAAGTAATTCAATGATTTACAATTTTTATTAATGTCAAGCAAGCTTCAGATAGTAAATTTTACAACTCTAATTTAATTGAATTATATTTCTAATTTTACAAGCTTAGCCAAATAAATTAATAATTCTAAAAGTATATGTATTTTTAAACTCATTAAATCAGTGTTTTGGATATTATTATTTAAAGTTTATTATAATACAATGGTTAATATCTAAATAAATCAAGTAAAATGATTTATTTATTATATTATAAATTACTGTATATTAATTTATTAATTATAGTCAAATAAAGTGTTTTAAAATCATGATATTAGCTTTTTAGCCTTCAATATAATGACATGGGTGTTAATAATTTAGATACCTCACTTTGAAAATGTAAATAATATATTTACATTTGTTTTTCACCTGGAACTACTTCAAAAATGAAAGAGAGAATTAAGGAATTTATTGATTATAAAGGGATTCAGGCAGGAGAATTGGCATTATTGCTTGAAGTACAACGCTCTAATATTTCGCATATATTGAATGGAAGAAACAAACCCGGAGCCTCTTTGATAGAAAAAATGTTATTGGTTTTTCCTGAATTAAATGCCAGATGGTTATTAACAGGTGAAGGAAATATGCTGGAGTCTGGCAATGAAAAAATCAATCTTAAAACAGAAGCAATTAAAAAGGAAGTCCCATTATCTGTGACTATGTTTGAAGAACAACATAAAAAGCCTGTTAACACGGGAAAAGAAATAGATAAGGTAATTTTGTTATACACTGACGGTACTTTCACTTCTCATGTAAAGTAAAAAGAAACAAATCTGAAGTAGAGCTAATCAAAATGATATTAAATCATGCTTTTTTCTATGCCTTATAATCTCTTTTATTTTGTTGCCATCCTTTAGTTTCTAAAAAAATACAGAACAACAATGCCTCATTACTTGAATACATATGTATAATTTACATATGTGAATGCCGATACTGATTTTTCATGTTGTTTTTACACATGTGTGCTGCGTTGATTGATTGCAGCTTTTGTGTTTTTATCTGTAAAAATATAATAATTTGCAATTCATTTTTTTTGGGTAATATCTTTAGCTTCAATATTAATGCAATTACAGTTTTATATTCCTAAATAAAAGCTAAATCGAAATAAAATTTATGGTTATCTTTGTCCGCAAACTTTGCAACATGAGTAAAAAATTTGTAGGTGATTTTAAAGTAATTGAAAATACGGCTTTAAATTCAACTAATTTTCTGATTAAATTGCAATCTGTTAATGATTTACCCACAATTAGACCGGGACAGTTTGTTAATATTGAAATCAAAAACTCAAAAGAAGTTTTTCTTCGTAGGCCATTTTCTATTTTCGAAATTGATAATAACTTAAATACAATCTCTTTAATTGTAAAAGTTTTGGGCAGAGGCTCTAAAAAATTAACCGAAATAAAATCAGGTGACACTTTAAACCTGGTATATCCTCTTGGGAAAAGTTTTACCAAACCAAATGATAACGACAGAATTTTGTTAATAGGTGGTGGTAGTGGTGTTGCACCAATGCTTTTTCTTGCAAAAGAATCTGGGATTAAACCTGAAAACATTGATATTATTTTGGGAGCAAGGAAAAATGAAGATCACATTGATGTTTCTGGATACTCTAAATTTGCTACTTTACATTTCACTACCGAGGATGGCTCTTTAGGAGAAAAAGGTTTTGTAACTAACCATTCTGTTTTTCAGAATATTAAAGAGTACACAAAAGTATATGCTTGTGGTCCTGATGCTATGATGAAAGCTATTGCGAAAGAGGCTCAAAAGGCTGATGTTTTTTGTGAAGTATCGCTTGAAAATCTTATGGCTTGCGGTTTCGGAGTTTGTTTGTGTTGTATAGAACCAACTCAAAAAGGAAATTTATGTGTTTGCACAGATGGCCCTGTTTTTAATATAAAAGATTTAAAATGGTAGATTTAAAAGTAAAAATACATAATCTTGAATTAAAAAATCCGGTGATGACAGCTTCCGGAACGTCTGGATTTGCTGAAGAACTGAATAATTTCTATGATGTTTCGAAACTTGGGGCTGTTTTACTTAAAGGTACAACGCTAAAAAACAGGGATGGAAACCCGTATCCACGAATGGCAGAAACTGCCTCTGGAATGTTGAATGCCGTTGGTTTACAAAATAAAGGGGTCGATTATTTTATAGAAAATATTTATCCACGGATAAAAGATTATAAAATACCTTTAATTGTTAATGTAAACGGGTCAACGGTTGAAGAATATATCGAAGTAACTGAAAAAATTAATGAACTGGATCAAATTCCGGCTATTGAACTTAACATTTCATGCCCTAATGTAAAAGAGGGTGGAATGTCTTTTGGAATAAGTTGCCCCAGTGCAGAGGCGGTTACAAGGGAAATCAGAAGGGTTTACAATAAAACTTTGATTGTAAAGCTTTCGCCCAATGTTACCGATATTACTGAAATAGCCAAAGCAGTAGAAGGCCAGGGGGCTGACAGTGTTTCACTGGTAAATACTTTTTTAGGTATGGCTATTGATTCAGAAAAAAGAATTCCGAAGCTTTCAACTGTTACCGGTGGATTGTCTGGGCCGGCAATTAAACCAATTGCTTTGCGAATGGTTTGGCAGGTATACCATGCCGTTAAAATTCCTGTTATCGGTATGGGAGGAATAATGAATGCTGCTGATGCCATTGAATTCATGCTTGCCGGTGCAACTGCTATTCAGGTTGGTACTGCAATTTTTAAAGATCCATTTGCTCCTGTAAAGATTATTGATGGAATTCAGGAATATCTTGACCGACATAACATACAATCAGTAAATGACTTAATCGGTTGTTTACAAATGTAAATGCAGTATTTGATTTAATTTTATCACCTCATTTGAATTATAAAAGAGCATCTCTTTTCATTCAATTCCTTAATTAAATTTTAAAATATTACTGTACCTTAATAAATAGTTTAAATAAGGTATAGAATTATTTTATTAAAAAATTTGCTTAAGCAAAATTGCTATGTGAACATTTCAATTTGCTCAATGTTTATGTATGTGTAAATTACAAATAATAAAAAAAACCTAAAAAAGTTATGTCGAAGTTCAATATCGTAATGCCAAAACTGGGTGAAAGTATCCAGGAAGGCACAATAACGAAATGGTTTGTAAAAGAAGGAGATAAAATAGAAGAAGACGATATGTTGTTCGAAGTGGCAACAGATAAAGTTGATTCAGAAATACCTTCACCTGTAGACGGAGTAATTGTTAAAATATTATTTCCGGAAGATAGTTTAGTACCGGTAGGTGAAATTTTAGCCGTTGTTGATTTGGGTATTGAAGGTGAAATTTCTGATGAAAAATCTGAAGATAAAATCGCAGATACTAAGAAATATATTTCTGAAAATAAGTCGATTAGTGAAAGTGAATCAAATGAAAATGTCCGCGAATTATCGAATCGTTTTTACTCTCCCTTGGTAAGAACCATTGCCAGGGAAGAAAATATTTCTCTTCAGGAACTTGAAACTATTGAAGGCTCGGGAGCAAATGGCAGGGTGCAGAAAAAGGATATTCTGAATTATTTGGAATCCAGAGGCGAAATTAAAGTACCTACTGAATCCAAATCTGTTACTTCAGTAAAAACGGAAACTAAATTTGAGCGTAAAGAGCCTGTGCCAATGCCTGTTTCAATTGGCGCCAATGACCAGATTATGGAAATGGATCGCGTAAGAAAATTGATTGCAGAGCACATGGTAATGTCGAAAAGGGTATCACCTCATGTAACTTCTGTTGTAGAGGCCGATGTTACTGAACTTGTTTTCTGGAGAAATAAAAACAAAGATGAATTCCAGAAAAAATACGGTGAGAAAATTACTTTTATGCCTGTATTTACTGAGGCTGTTGCATTAGCATTGGCCGAATTTCCTCTTGTAAATTCTTCGGTTGACGGCGACAGAATTATCATTAAGAAAGATATTAACATTGGAATCGCAGTGGCCAAACCCGATGGAAATCTTATTGTTCCGGTAGTTAAAAATGCAGAACAGCGAAATTTACTAGGGATTACAAAAGAGTTGAACCGTTTGGCTGATGCAGCAAGAAACAATAAACTTACCATGGATGAAATCCAGGGAGGTACATTCACGATTACTAACTTTGGCAGTTTTAGAAATATTATAGGAACCCCGATAATTAATCAGCCACAGGTTGCGATTTTAGCTACCGGAAGTATCGAAAAGAAACCAGCTGTAATGGAAACTCCAACTGGTGATGCCATTGTAATTCGTCATAAAATGTTCTTGTCGCTTTCTTACGACCACAGAATTATTGATGGTGCCCTGGGGGGGGCATTTTTAAGAAAAATTGCAGATAATCTTGAGCAATTTGATATTAATCGTCCAATTTAAAAATCAATTAACATGATAGATCAGGATATTCCAAAAATCCATTCCATAAAAAAGACACCAAAGGAAACGCTTGAAAAATGGTACCGTTTAATGTCGGTTGGCCGAGCTATCGACGACAAAGCGCCGAATTATCTGAAACAGGCAATTGGGTGGTCGTATCACGCCCCTTATGCAGGTCACGACGGGATTCAGCTGGCTGTTGGACAGGTTTTTGAAAAAAACAAAGACCATCTGTTTTTGTATTACCGTGAAATGTTGACTGCACTTTCAGCAGGAATGACAGCAGAAGAAATCATTTTGAACGGTATTTCCAAAGCAACAGATCCTTCAAGTGGGGGCCGTCATATGTCGAATCACCTGGCAAAACCGGAATGGAACATTCACAGTGTTTCATCTTCAACTGGAAATCACACTTTGCATGCCGTTGGAACCGCAAGAGCGATTAAATATTATGGCGAAAAAGCCGTTTCAATTAGCGGACAAGGAGAATCTTCGGTAAGCGAAGGATATGTTTATGAAGCAATTAATGGAGCTGATAAAGAAGAATTGCCTGTAATTTTTGTTATTCAGGATAACGGTTACGGAATTTCTGTTCCGAAAAAAGACCAGACTGCTCAACGAAAAGTGGCCAATAATTTTACCGGGTTTAAAAATCTTAGGATTATTCATTGCAATGGAAAAGATGTTTTTGATTCGATGAATGCCATGGAAGAAGCCAAAAGATTTGCTATTGAAGAATCAAAACCGGTGATGGTTCAGGCCAATTGTGTCCGAATGCATTCACATTCAAACTCCGACGATCACTTGCTTTACAGAAGCCAATCAGAACGGAATTATGTTGAAGAATACGACCCGCTGGCCAAATTCAGAAGAATGCTGATTCGTTATGAACGGTTTACAGAAGAAGAAATTCTGGCAATAGAAGAAGATACCAAAAAAGTTATTAAAGCCGCTCACAAAGCTGCAATGGCTGCACCGGACCCTGATCCTGCCTCCATTTTTGACTTTGTTTTACCTGAGCCATTTATTTCTGAAAAATACCCGGAAGGATTACACAATGAACAGGGTGAGAAAAAGAAATTGATCACTGCATTGAACGAAACGTTAAAAGCTGAATTCAGAAACAATCCGGATACTTTTATCTGGGGGCAGGATATGGCCAACAAAGATAAAGGTGGCATCTTTAATGTTTCCAAGGGAATGCAGCAGGAATTTGGCTCGAAAAGAGTATTTAACGCGCCAATTGCTGAAGATTTTATTATGGGAACAGCAAACGGTATGTCGCGTTACAATGAAAAAATCAGGGTTGTGGTTGAAGGCGCCGAATTTGCCGATTATTTCTGGCCGGCAATGGAACAATATGTCGATACCAGTCACGACTACTGGCGATCGAATGGAAAATTCAGTCCGAATATAACCATTCGCCTTGCTTCCGGTGGGTATATCGGGGGAGGAATGTATCACTCGCAAAACATTGAAGGTTCGTTGGTTGCGATTCCCGGTGTGCGGATTGTTTATCCTTCTTTTGCAGATGATGCCGCAGGTTTGCTGAGAACTTCAATGCGTTCGAGGGGGATGACCATGTTTATGGAACCCAAAGCTCTTTACCAGGATCCAAAAGCTGCAACCGTTGTTCCCGATGATTTTGAAGTGCCTTTTGGAAAAGCAAGAATCCGTAGAGCAGGAACAGATGTTTCGATTATTACTTACGGAAATACGACTCATTTGAGTCTGCAAGCTGCCGAAATGCTAGAAAAAGAAGGTATCAATGTGGAAGTACTCGACCTTCGTTCGCTGGTTCCGATGGATGAACAAGCCGTTATTGAAACCGTAAAGAAAACAAACAAGGTTTTAGTTGTTCATGAGGATAAAGTTCATGGTGGATTTGGAGGAGAAATAGCAACTTTTATTATGGAGAATGCATTTGAGTACCTCGATGCACCAGTAAAAAGAGTGGGGTCAACTTTTACTCCGGTTGGGTTCAACCGAATTTTAGAAAGGGCAATTTTACCCAATGCTGAAAAAATTTACAATGCGGTAAAAGAATTAATCAAGTATTAAACAAAAAATCATGAGCAAAACTGCAATTATATATAGTTTTCACACACAAAAATCGAAAAAAGTTGCTGAAAAGATAATTGATAAATTTGGCAATGAAAATATTGAAGTTGTTAATGCCGAGGAACTTACAAAATCAGTATTTGAAAAATTCGATAATTTTATATTAAGTGCACCGACTTGGTTTGATGGTGAACTTCCCAACTACTGGGACGAGTTTATTCCCGATTTGGAAGAAATGAATTTATCTGAAAAAACATTTGCTGTTTTCGGGTTGGGTGATCAAAAAGGATATCCTGAAAATTTTTGCGATGCCATAGGAGTTTTAGTGGAAATTCTTGAAAAATGTGGCGCAAAAATAGTTGGAAATGTCCCTTTAGCAGGATACACTTTTGAGTCATCGAAAGCTAAACGAGGCAATGTTTTTGTCGGACTTCCGCTGGATCAGGAAAATCAAGCCAGGCTTACCCAGAATAGAGTGGAAAATTGGGTTGATCAGCTAAAAAAGGAGATGAAATAAATACTTCGAAATAATATTGAAAGGAAAAAGTTGTCTGAACCGGGCAGCTTTTTTTTGTGTTTTCTATTTCTTATTTTTGGTTGAACACATTCCAAATGAAAGACAGAAAAAAAAGTTTTATTAAAGTTCCGGAAATTCCAGGGGGAAAGGAAGCTTTTAAAAAGTATATCCAAGAAAATCTCAAGTATCCGGAAGAAGCATTAAATCAAAAGATTGAAGGTATCGTTTATGTTGTTGCCGAAATAAATGACTCTGGTGTTGTTGAAACAGTTTGGATAGAAAAAGGGATTGGCTTTGGCTGCGACGAGGAGGCAATTCGATTAATTAAAAATTTTCATTTTGGAAGTGTTAAAAACAAAAAAATTAGAGTAAAAGCCAAAAGAAAGTTAAGGATTGAATTTAGACTTCCCCAAAAAACAGAGATAAAATATAATTTTATTCAAAAGGAAATACCAAAAGAAAAACAAGAGAATAAAGGTTTTTCATATTCAATTTCAATAAACAATAATTCGGATTAATAATATAAAATATTGTAAATCAAACAAGTGAAAATATGTAAACATTATTTTGCATATATGTTAACAAATGTAACTCATGGGGATTTATTTGTCGGTCATTTTGTCAGCTATTTTGTTTGCGAATTATGAAGGGTTTAATTTTTGATAATTTATATGTCGCTTCAATTTCATTGAAATAGAATAAGGATTTTGAGTTATTTATTGTTAAGCAGGAAGGAAATCAACAAAGGAACGTTATTATTTTATTCCTATTAAAAGCTCAATTTGCTCGTTGTGGTGTTTTCTAATCGCATTTAATGATTAATTTTGTCACTTTTTAGTAACCTAAAAATTATTCAAATTGCCTGAGACAAGATACATATTCGTTACTGGTGGAGTTACTTCGTCGCTTGGAAAAGGGATATTGGCTTCATCGTTGGCTAAACTGTTGCAATCCAGAGGATACAGTGTTACCATTCAAAAACTGGACCCGTATATAAATGTGGATCCGGGAACGTTAAATCCTTATGAACACGGCGAGTGTTTTGTAACCGAAGACGGTGCAGAAACCGACCTCGATTTGGGTCATTACGAACGTTTTCTGAACGAAGCTACTTCGCAAGCCAACAATGTTACAACCGGTAGAATTTATCAATCGGTTATCAGCAAAGAGCGGCGTGGTGACTACCTTGGAAAAACAGTTCAAATTATTCCTCATATTACCGACGAAATAAAAAGACGTATTAAAATTCTGGGGCAAAAAGGTAAATACGATATAGTTATAACTGAAATTGGTGGAACTGTTGGCGATATAGAGTCGTTGCCATACATCGAATCGGTGAGGCAATTGAAATGGGAACTCGGTTCGAAAGCATTGGTAATTCATTTAACACTGGTTCCTTATCTTTCGGCTACCGGCGAATTAAAAACCAAACCAACCCAGCACTCTGTTAAAATGTTGCTCGAAGCCGGAGTTCAACCCGATGTTTTGGTTTTACGCACAGAGCACAACATTGAAACTTCGGTACGCGAAAAAGTGGCATTGTTTTGTAATGTCGCTTTAGAAGCAGTAGTACAGTCGATTAATGTTCCAACAATTTACGATGTTCCGTTAAAAATGCTGGAAGAAAAACTGGATTTAACCGTTTTGAAAAAGTTGGATTTGCCGGTTAATGAAGAAATCGATTTGTCGGAATGGAATAATTTTCTGACCCGCCTGAAAAATCCAACACAAACTGTTGAAATTGGCTTAATTGGAAAATATGTAGAATTGCACGACGCATACAAATCGATTGCAGAAGCTTTGGTACATGCAGGTGCTGAAAATCAGTGTAAAGTTCATATCAACTGGATTCATTCTGAAACAATTCGGCCAAACAATTACATTAAAAAACTTTCGCATTTACACGGTATCATTGTAGCGCCCGGATTTGGACACAGAGGAATGAAAGGAAAAGTTCTGGCGGCACGATATGCACGTGAAAAAAATGTTCCTTATCTTGGAATTTGTCTGGGAATGCAGGTTGCCGTGATTGAATTTGCGCAAAATGTGTTAAAATTAAGTGAGGCAGATTCTTCAGAAATGAATCCGAAAACGCCTCATCCCGTTATTGATCTGATGGAACACCAAAAAGGAATTACCGACTACGGTGGTACCATGCGTTTGGGAGCCTATGAATGCCGTATCATCGAAAAAGATTCAAATACATGCAAAGCATACAATAAACTTACTATTCACGAACGGCATCGTCATCGTTATGAATTTAACGATGCTTACCGTGAACAATTTATTAATGCGGGTATGATTCCGGTGGGTGTAAATCCTGAAACTGATTTGGTGGAAATAATGGAAATTCCAAAACACAAATGGTTTGTTGGTGTACAATTTCACCCGGAATACCGAAGTACCGTTTTAAATCCCCATCCTCTTTTTGTTGATTTTGTTAAAAATTCGTTAGTAGAATAAAAAAATATGGATAAAAAATCGATTATTGGTATAGCCCTGATTTTCGTGATTCTGGTGGTTTTTTCGATGTTGAACCAGCCATCAAAAGAAGAAGTTGAAGCTGCCCGACGGAAGCAGGATTCTATTGCCCAGGTTGAAACTGAAAAAGCACTGGCAGCGCAAATGGCGGCTGAAACTCAGAAAAATAAGGAAGTTGAAAACAGTTCCGATACCTTGTCGCAACAGGAAATTGAACAGAAAAAGACTGATGAATTTGGTGTTTTTGGCGGCAGTGTTGAAGGTGAGGAACAATTCTACACCATGGAAAACAACCTTATGAAAATAACTTTTTCAAACAAAGGTGGTAGAATTTATTCCGTTGAATTAAAAGGGTACAAAACATACGAAGGAAAGCCGTTGATTCTTTTCGATGGTCCTGATACCAAATTTAGCCTTAACTTTTTTGCTCAAAACAGAAGCATACAAACCGAACAGTTCTTTTTCAAACCAATGTCGTCTGAAAAAAATGTTGAAGTTACAGGGCCGCAGGTTAAAAAAGGTAGTGAAGGTAAAATCAAGTTCAATGAAGAAAATCCGGGAGGAAAAGAATCCAGAACTTTCCGTTTGGAAGTAGAGCCGGGCAAATACATTGAATACGTTTACACCATGTCGTACAATTCATACATGATCGATTTCAATATGAACATTGAAGGTATGAATCAGTACATTGCGTCCAATCAGTCGTTTCTGAATTTTACATGGTCGTACGATGTTCCCCGCCAGGAACGCGCTTCAAGGTTTGGCGAAGACAGGTACACCAACATTACCTATAAATTCTTTGAAGAAGATGTAAATAACCTTTCGCAAAGTAAATCGGAAGAAAAAGAATTAACTACAAGAGTGCGCTGGATTGGTTTCAAACAGTTATTTTTCAGTTCAACAATAATTGCCAACGAATCGTTTCCAAATGCACAGATCAGGCAAAACAAATACAAGGACAATCCTGAATATCTGGCTAATTTTTACACCGACATTGCAATTCCTTACAACAGTTCAAACGACGAAAAATCTGGAATGAGGTTTTATTTTGGCCCCAACCATTATCAAACTTTAAAACAATACGATTTGGAACTTGAACGTCAGGTTTACCTTGGATATGCTATTGTAAGACCGGTGAATAAATACCTTATTATTCCAACATTTAACTTCTTAAGAAAATACATCGGAAATTTTGGGGTTATAATTATTTTACTGACCATTTTTATAAAGTTGATTTTGTTTCCTTTTACCTACAAATCGTACATGTCGCAGGCAAAAATGCGTGCTTTGAAACCGGAAGTAGACGAAATTAACGAGAAGTATGGTAAAAGTTCTGAAAAGGCAATGGAGAAACAGCAGGCGACAATGGCTTTGTATAAAAAAGCCGGTGTAAATCCGATGGGAGGTTGTTTGCCAATGCTTTTGCAGTTCCCGATTTTGATTGCCATGTTCTTTTTCTTCCCAACATCGATTGAACTGCGTCAGCAAGCATTTCTATGGGCTCCCGACTTATCCACTTACGACTCAATTTTGAAACTTCCATTCGAAATACCAATGTACGGTAGTCATGTGAGCTTGTTCTGTTTACTCATGACCATTACAACAATTTTTTATACGCGTTTAAATCAACAGGTTGCATCAACGCAAACCATGCCTGGAATGCAAACCATGATGTACATGATGCCGGTAATGTTCCTTTTTATTCTGAACAGTTATCCGGCAGGTTTGAGTTTTTATTATTTCCTTGCCAACCTTATTACCATCGGACAAACTTATCTTATCCGTTCGTTTGTTGATGACGATAAAATAAGAGCTCAGCTGCAGATGAATAAGAAGAAAACTGTTAAAAAATCGAACTTCCAGAAGCGTTTGGAAGATATGGCAAAACAACGCGGGATGCAGTTACCAAAAAAATAGAACAAATAATATAAAAAGAAAAAGGCTGTCGGATTTATTTCGACAGCCTTTTTTGTATTGTTTAAGTGGAAACTAAAAAGCCACACCTAAATTTACCCCAAACCGAAATCCCGGGAAAAGAAACGGTAATTTTGAAGTCAGGTTATTACTGTTTACTTCGTGTTTTAACCTTTTTTCCAGGTAATTAATGTCTTCAAAAACTTCGCTAACATCGTCGGTAATAGTATTATAATCGAAACCCGATTGTGGTGTTTGAAGCGTGTATTTTAATTTTACAGCGTGTCTGTCAACGCCTGCACCAAAGAAATAAAAATCGATGGTAAAAATTTCGTTAATTACAAACTGGTACCCAATTTGGCCGCCAATTCCAACCGAATTTAATCTAGTATCAACGTCGAACAGATCGCCGTCAATTTCATCGGTAAACATTGCCGACTGATTTATATACCTCAAATACGGAGCAATATAAAGTCCTTTTTGTGCATTTCCCTGCGAGGTGTAAAACCGGTATTCCAACGAAGTGTTTAATCCGCCGCGCGCTTCCTGTAATTCGTATGCTTCCGGCGTAATTGTATTTTCACTGATAAATACTGATAATGTTGGTTGCCAGTACCCAATTTTAAACTGAATTGAGTTTTTCTCACTTACAGTCCGCTCATAACTAAAATTGAAATTTCCTAAAAATGCGTCGGATAAACCCAGTTTAAAAGTATTGTCCTGGGCGTGAATCATCGAACTCAAAAAGAGGAAAAGAATTAAGGATAATTTTTTTATTCGGAACATTGTATTTAGATTTTGGTTAACGAAATGTATAAAAATTTCTACTATTTGTTTTCATTATTTCTTCTAAAGTTCCTAACAATACACATTTCATTTCTTTCAATTAAAATTGGTACAATTGATTTTTTTGTTCTTTTTACTGATGAAAACAGGATTAAACAATTAATCTTTATTTTTATAAAAAAATCATTTATAATGAAATATTCAGCTTTTATGGCATTAATAATCCTGGCATTTCTTACAGGATGTACGCAAAAAAAAGAGTTTTTTACTGACTTCGATTCAATTAATGACAGAGTTTGGGTAGGAAAGGATTTTTGGTCGGTTCCGCTGGAAGACTGGAAAGTGGAGAATGGAAAATTGTACTGTATTGGCAATGTCCCCGATTCTAAAGTGAACATAATTACTCATATTATTTCACCTGAAATTGGCGATTATAAGCTTTCGGTCACTGTTTTGCTTACCGAAAAAGGCGAAATTCCGGGAGCTGCCGGTTTTTTTATTGGTTTGTTTGATAAGGAAGACCCGGATGTCAGAGCAGCCTGTTATTTTGGTGAAGGAATTAAAGCAGGCGTAAGTTTAAAAGGTTTTTCATTCCTTGAAAACAACAAAACGGAGCTTCCCAAAAACTTCGATTACAGTGAATTTAAAATTACAGTTACCGGAAATACTTCGAAATTAAAACTGGATGTGGAAGATAAAAACGGTATAAAAGCAAAAGAACTGGTTTTCGACGGAGAAGGGATTCAAGGGTTGGTGGCCATTGGAAGCAACATTATTGCCGAAGAAAATGAACAGCCGGGAACTTCGAAATTCAGTTTTGATAATCTGAGTTTTAAAGGTTCGAAAGTGGTTGAAGTGCCTGAAAATGCTTTTGGACCAATTCTTTGGACCATGTACACACTGAGCAGAAATACGGTAAAACTTATGGCTTTGCTTCCTCCCATCGGAAAAGACGACAATCAGGAAGTCACCCTTCAATTAAAAAACGGGGAAAATTGGAGCAGTGTTGAAACAAAAACCATTGAGCCCGATTCGCGTACTGTGGTTTTTAAACTTGAAAACTGGGATGAATCCAAAGATTCCACTTTCAGAATTGAATATTTTGAAAAAGATAAAAGTGGTGTGGAAACGCCAAATTATTACGAAGGAATAATCAGAAAAGACCCGGTTGACCGGCCATTGAAATTTGGTGGACTGACCTGCCAGTTTCATTTCGGATTTCCATATACGCCGCTGGTAAAAAATTTGAAAAAACTGGATCCCGACTTGTTGTATTTTTCAGGCGATCAGATTTATGAAGGCAACGGTGGTTACAGTATTAAACGGGAGCCGGAAGATGTTTCAATTCTGAATTACCTGGGGAAATATTACATGTTTGGTTGGGCTTTTGGCGATTTAATGCGCGACAGGCCAACCATTTGCACTCCCGACGATCACGATGTTTTTCATGGAAATTTGTGGGGCGAAAGTGGTATTGCCAAACCCGGTGGCGCCGGAAGTTCGGATACGCGTGGTTTTATGCAGTCGGTTAAAATGGTAAATGTGGTAAACCGCACACAATGCGGCCAGTTGCCCGATCCGTACGATGCCGCTCCAATTGAACAGGGAATGAGTGTTTGGTATACAAATCTTACTTACGGAAGAATAAGTTTTGCCATTGTCAGCGACCGTGTTTTTAAAACCGGCCCCGAGGCTGTTGCTGATTGGGAAGGACGCAACGATCATTTACTTGCTCCGCGCGAAGACCTTTCTTTTCTCGATAAACCGGGTTTAAAAATGTTGGGTGATCGGCAGTCGAAATTTCTTGACGACTGGATTCTGGATTGGTCGGGTGCCGATATGAAAGTGTTGCTTTCGCAAACTGTTTTTGCCAATATAGCCACACACCACGGCGGCCTCGAAGGTTATTTGTACGGAGACTTAGATTCGGGAGGCTGGCCAAAATCGGGCCGCGATAAAGCTATTGCTTTAATGCGTAAAGGCGCTGTATTTCATATTAATGGCGACCAGCATGTACCTTCGCTGGTGCAATATGGTTTGGAAAATTACCGCGACGCCGGCTGGAGTTTTTGCACACCTGCCATTGCTGTTATGTACCTGCGCTGGTTTTTGCCCGATGAAATTGGTTACCCGGTTCTCGACCGACCGGAACACGGATATTCGAATACCGGAAAATATACCGATGCCTTTGGAAACAAAAATTATGTGTATGCCATTGGAAACCCGGGGACAAACACTATCGATCCGGAAAGCCGTTACAACCATGCACAAATTCGTTCTTCAGGATTTGGTTTTGTTACTTTCGATCAAAAAGAAAGAAATATTACTATCGATGCATGGCGTTTTAATGCCGATGTGGAAAATTCAAATCCCATTCGCGATGAATTTCCGGGTTGGCCAAAAACAATTTCGCAGTTCGATAATCTCGGACTTGGAGCAGAAAATATCCTACCTGAAATTGTAGTGAATAAACCCGATCAGGTAATCGAAGTCAGAAAAGACGGCACCAACGATTTAATCCGTTGTTTCAGAATGAAGGGAGATAAAATTCAGGTGAAATTGTTTCATCCGGGAACTTTTAATATAAAAATAGGGGAAGGTGAAAATGCACAGGAAATTAAAAGCCTGAAAACAAAACCGGTTGAAAATAACGAACAAATTTCAGTTGTATTATAGCTTTATTTTCCTTTCGAAATTTTAACTTAAAATATAAAAACCAAATCAACAAAATGAAAAAAACTTTTCTTTTTCTAACCTTAGCTTTTATAATCCTTTGTTCTTCAGCACAAATAGAATACAACAAACAGTGGCCGTCGTTTCGCGGGCCTTTTGCTCTGGGATTTCAGGACGAAGCCCAAACTGTTGAAAACTGGAACCTCGAAACCGGCGAAAATATTCTGTGGCAAACAAAAATTCCAGGGCTCGGCCATTCTTGCCCGGTTATCTGGGGCGATAAAATGTTTATAACAACAGCCGTCAGCGGGTCAGGTGAAGATTACCTGAAAGTGGGCTTGTACGGCGACGGAGATGAAGTTCAGGATGAATCGGAACATGAATTCAAGGTTTTCTGTCTCGATAAAAATACAGGTAAAATTTTGTGGGAAAAACTGGCTTACAAAGGTGTTCCGGCTGTAAAAAGGCACACAAAAGCTTCGCATGCCGATTGTACGCCGGCCACAGACGGAAAACATCTTGTTGTGTTTTTTGGTTCGCAGGGATTGTTTTGTTTCGACTTGGAAGGAAACCTGCTTTGGCAGAAAAATTTTGGCAAACTGCACGCAGGGCCTTACAATGCGCCCGAACTGGAATGGGGATTCTCAAGTTCTCCAATCATTCACAACGGAAAAGTAATTGTTGAATGCGATGTTTTGAACGGTGGATTTATCGCTCTGCTTGACGTGGAAACAGGAAATGAAATCTGGCGGATTTCACGCAGCGACGAAGTGGCAACCTGGAGTACTCCGGCAGTTTTCGATAAAGATGGGAAAACAGAAATTGTTGTAAATGGCTGGAAACACATTGGCGGGTACGATTTTGAAACAGGAAAGGAAATCTGGCGCATGGGCGGCGGGGGAGATATTCCAACACCAACTCCGGTGATTGTGAACGATTTAATTTACATCAACAATGCGCACGGTCGGTATTCTCCGATTTATGCTATAAAAACAAATGCTGAAGGCGACATTTCATTGGGCGAAGAAGAACTGAGCAATAATTATATTGTTTGGAGTGTTCAGCGAGGGGGTGCTTACATGCAAACGCCACTAATCTATCGCGGTTTTCTGTACAACCTTCAAACCAATGGATTTCTGTCGGTGTTCGATGCTTTTAACGGTGAATTGAAGTACAAACAAAGTCTCGATGCCACAGGAGGTTATTCTGCCTCAGGAATTGCCGCCGGAGACAAAGTTTATTTTTGTGCTGAAAACGGTGATGTGCTGGTACTGAAAGCGGGGGCTGTGTATCAACCTCTGGCCCATAACAATGTGAATGATATTTTAATGGCAACACCAGCTATTTTTGGAAATGTAATTTATTTCAGAGCACAAAAATCAGTAATTGCAATTGGAAAGAAATAGAAGAACCCGAGGGAACCGTTCTTTCAAAAAGAGAACGGTTTCTTTTGCTTTACAGAATTATTGAATTTTGAAAATATCTTCAAATCAATGATTCTTTTCTACCTTTAAGAAAAAAATTCATGGAGAAAGTCATACTTTCCATTGATTGCGGCACCCAAAGCCTGCGCGCTATTCTTTTTTCGCTGAAAGGAGAGGTGCTTGCATTACAAAAAATCTCTTTTGAACCTTATCAAAGTCCGAAACCCGGTTGGGCCGAACAAGACCCTGAAATTTACTGGGAGGCCTTAAAAACTGCCTGCAAACAATTGAAAAAGGAGAGCCCGGAGTATTTTACCACCATTGCAGGAGTTGGAATAACCACGCTTCGCGATTCGATGATAAATGTAGATAAAAGCGGAAAACCGTTGCGTCCGCTTATGGTTTGGCTCGACCAGCGAAAAGCTAAACCGGTTTATCACCCGGGAACCGGAATGAAAATGCTTATAAAAGCCATCGGTTTGGAAGATTCACTTAAAAAGGCACAGCGCGAAGGTAAAGCCAACTGGATTCAGCAAAATCAACCTGAAATCTGGAAAAATACATACAAATATTTGCAGGTTTCCGGTTTTTTGAATTATCGTTTAACAGGTAAATTTACCGATTCTGTAGCCTCACAAATTGGTCATATTCCTTTTGATTATAAAAGGCAAAAATGGGGAAATCCCAACGATATACTTACATTCAGCACCAAATTATACCCTGTTGAAAAGGAAAAACTACCCAACTTAATTCCGGTTGGTCAGATGCTTGGAAAGATTACAGAATTAGCAAGCGAAGAAACTGGTTTGTCGGAACAATTGCCTGTAATCGCATGTGGTTCCGACAAAGGATGTGAAACTTTAGGAATGGGGGTTTTGTCGGAAGAAACAGGAAGCCTGAGTTTTGGAACAACAGCAACTATTCAGACCACAAGCAGGAAATACATTGAACCGATTCCGTTTATGCCGGCGTATCCGGCTTTGCTTCCCGGACATTTTAATCCTGAAGTGGAAATTTTTCGTGGATTTTGGATGATTACCTGGTTTAAAAATGAATTTGCCCAAAAAGAAGTTCAAATAGCCCGCGAAAAAGGAATTTCGGAAGAGGAAGTTTTAAATGAATTATTGAGCCAGTCGCCGCCGGGTTCAATGGGACTTGTGGTTCAACCATACTGGAGCCCCGGGTTATCGGAGCCTGCTGCAAAAGGCGCCATGATTGGTTTTGGCGATGTACATAAAAAGTCGCACGTTTACCGCGCAGTTATCGAAGGGCTTTCTTTTGCGTTGAAGGAGGGCAAGGAAAAAATCGAAAAAGTATCGAAAATAAAAATGAAAAAGCTCGCGGTTTCGGGCGGCGCTTCAAAAAGCGACGAAATATGTCGCATTGCTGCTGATGTTTTTAACCTGCCCATTGTTAGGGGAGAAACAACAGAGACTTCGGGTTTGGGAGCCGCCATTGTAACGGCATTTGGTATTGGTGAATACAATTCGCTCGACGAAGCAATTCAACAAATGGTTCATTACAAAAATGAATTTCAACCCGATAAAAATCATGTTGAAATATATGAGCGTTTATACAAAAATGTGTACAAAAAAATGTACAAAAAACTGGAGCCTTTGTACCATGAAATTCGCGAAATAACCGGTTATCCCGAGTAGTATATTCTTTTTTAAACCTCTGTTTAATAGATTTATTCAAACCGCAGTAATACTGAAAAATAATAATTCCTTGGTTCTCCGGGGTAGTAATAACGTGGCAAACTGGCGCCAAAAGCGGGAGCATTTACAGCCAGCATTGAAGCGTAGTGAACATCAAACAAATTTTGAATACCTCCTTTTAACTCAACCTGAAGATGTTTAAACCTGCCCGAATATTTCAGTTCAAAATTGGTAATTCCGGAAGCTTTGGTAAAATCTGAATTGGCATCGTTTACCGGCATTTCACCGGTGTAGCGATATCGGATATTCAAATTTATGTTGGGTGTTGCATTAAAATTACAATTGGCAAACCAGGTATTTTTAGCAGTTCCCGGAAGATTCTTACCTGAATAATTAGTTTCATTATCAACAAAATCAGTAAAATGATAATTGGCCAATGTTGCATTTCCTGCCAGAATCAGGTTCGGAAAGTTACCCGCCGGTAAAACCGACCATTTAATTTCAGCTTCCAGTCCGGGATGCAGCGATTCTCCTGCATTTACGCCAATGTAAGCATCTTCTCCTGTGCGTCGGGCAACCAGTAAATTTTTGATATAAATCAGGTAGTAACTTGCTGAAAACTGAAACTGCTCGGAAAAATTTGTCCGGATTCCTGCCTCATAATTCCAGCCGTTTTCAGGTTTTATGTTCTGATTGATTTGTCCTTCGGGTAAAAGTGTTTCCTCAAATGTTGGCGTTGAAAATCCGTTGCTAACATTGCCAAAAACCGAAAACTTCGGAACAATCAGAAAATTAATTCCCAACCGTGGCGATAAAACCGGTTTGTAATCGTGTTTTCCCGACTGGTCGCCGTTGGAAAGAAACCGGTCGGTGTAAACAAACCGTGTCAGATTTCCATTTATTCCGGCCGAAATATAAAGACGTTCGAAAAATTCCGATTCCATTTGGAAAAACAGGTTTTCATACGATCGTTTTTCCTGGTTCTCCGATAAAATTACTCCCGGCTTCGTATTTGAAAAAGTAGACCAGTTGTAATTTTCTCTGAAAAATTCAAGTCCGGAAGTAAAAGTGACCGACGAATTTTTGCCTTCAATATTTTTCTGAATGTATCCTCGCCAGCCCAGGTAATTTTTGTTTTCTTCAAGCTTGTTGAAAGGTCGTAATTCGTTGGCATCTTTTAAATTACCAAAAGTAGCGAATGAAATTTTTTCATTTTTATTGGTGAAAATATTAAGTGAAACGCCAAATTGCCCCGCCTGGTATTCTTCAAAACCTTTTATGGCATTCCAGTTTTCGGCAGCCTGCTCAGGATGTTGTTCAAAGGTGAACAAATCGAGCGAACTTGGAATAAATGCCTTCATTTTTGTAGCGGTAAACAGCACCTGTAAATTGATATTTTCAGTAAAAGAATATTGAGAGTTGAGTAAAAAATTGGTGCGGTTGGTTTGGTTATTTTCACGAAAACCATCGCTTTTAAGTGTTGATCCAAGTACGTAAATATCCAGTTTTTTCTGAATAACTCCGGCAGAAAATGTATTTTTTATGGATCCGAAAGAGGCAACGGTGGCCTGATATTGGGCAAAATTCTTTACTACATTTTTAGGATGAAAGAGAATTACACCACCAAGACCTGCGCCAAACAAACTCGAAGAAGGTCCTTTTATAATTTCAACACGTTTAATTGCCGAATTTTCAAGGTCTTCGAGTGTGGTTTCTCCGTCGCCCGAAGTTAATGGAATTTCGCCAAAGTAAGCCTTGATTTTATTGGTGGCATAAGGTGTTCGCGAGCCAATTCCACGAATGGTCAACCGGTTGGTATTCAATGTTCCATGGTGCATATAAATTCCGGGAACCTGGTTCAAAGCTTCCACCGGAGTGAAAGAACTTCCGGTTTCCAATTGTAGCGAAGTTATCAGATTTACGGGAGCCGGAGTATTCAGCAAATTGTACGGCGTTCGAAATGCAGTAACCGTAACTTCCTCGATTTTACCCGATAACTGAGTGCTGTCTTGTTTCGCTTTTTCGGTTTGCTGTGTTCTACTTTGAGCTGCTGCAAGAGTAAAATTCAGCAGAACAATAAAAGTTATTACTATTTGTTTTATGTGTAGCATCTGTTTTTCGATCAGGATATTAGCTGTTTATCATTTCAAACACGGAAAAATAAGTAATGTTTTTAACGCCTTGTTTTGTTGAATCCGTTTTTAATATTCAAACGATATTAATTTAACCGAAGTTTGTTTTAGAGCTTGAAATTTTTTACTGAAGAACAGTTTTTTCTTAAAAAAATAAACAGCTGCCTGAACAGTTTTATATTTGTACAATAAACAGTTTGCTTATCCGTTATCATGCCAGTAATTCGAAGCCACTGCAATGGTTAGCCTGTCGAAAAGCCTATCGCCAAAATATCTTCGATTCAGCTTATAACAGAATTCGTCAAGGTAAAGCTGTAAATATTTGCCTTTAATTTTATGATATATTCCCAAAAGAGTACGTTTCGCATTGCTTATTGCTATGTGTACCCATTGTAAAGTTGTTTTGGTTGTCTCATTTGTTGATTTCTCTGTAATGTGAACTTCAACAAAGTCAGCAATATTAATGTAGCTTACACTTTTATCGCTAAAAACGATACTTTCCTCAGCAATATTTTGCTCAACAAACTCATTGACTTTATCTGAAGTGTGCCCATCAAGGACTTTCATTTTAAAATACCTGCAATGTTTCCCTTTTTTCCCTGATTCAAGGTCTTCCAGTGGAGTTGATTCTGCTGCAACGGCAACGTTCATTTGGCGCTGACTACCTTTCCCTCGCTTCAAGTCTTGCTTGTCTTTCTCACTGGTTTCGGTTTCAAAATAGGCCTCGTCAAATTCCACCATCCCGGTCAATCCATACATGTTGTCACGCTTGCCCATAGCTTCGCGTATCTTGTGCATCATAACCCAAATTGTTTCATATCTGCTGTGCCCCAGCTGTCGTTGCAATTCTGTCGCAGAGATACCTTTCTTACTAAAACTCATAAATGCCATGCCAAGGTACCATTTGCGGATTGGAAGCTTGTAATTTTCCATCATTGTACCGCTTCGTAAACCAGTTCTGAAACGGCATTCTGAACACTGCCACTGCCATTTGGCTTTCAACCAATAATGTTTGGTACACCCACATCTTTTGCAAATAACACCTTGCTTCTCACGTACTCCTTTAAAATGCTCCCTGCAACTTTCTTCGTCAGGAAAGGATTCAATAAATTTGATAATATTCATATCATTTCTGTTTCCCATAAGATAGCATTTTATATATTAGTGGCAGTATCTCGTATATGCAAATAAACAGTAACTTTTAAATTGAATACAAAAACTTTAACAAAACAATAATAGATGATGAAGAATTTAATTTTTACAATGTTTGGCTTGGCAATTTTTCTTTTTTCTTGCCAGACTGCCGAACAAAAACCGGCAGGATCAGCCGATTCTGCAACAGAGCAAAAGATAAATGAGTTATTGGCTAAAATGACACTCGATGAAAAAATTGGCCAGTTAAACCAATATACTTCGTTTTGGGAAATGACCGGTCCGGCGCCTGAAAACGTTGATACAATGGCGCTTTACAATTTAATAAAAGAAGGAAAATTGGGGTCGATGCTGAATGTAACCGGAGCCGCAGCCACACGAAAAGTGCAGCAATGGGCCGTTGATAGCAGTCGCCTCGGAATTCCTTTAATTTTGGGTTACGATGTTATTCACGGCTACAGAACCATGTTTCCTATTCCTTTGGCAGAAGCTGCCAGTTGGGAACCCGAAGCTGCAAAACTTTCGGCCAGCGTGGCTGCAAGTGAAGCCTCGGCTGCCGGTTTGCACTGGACCTTTGCGCCAATGGTCGACATTGCACGCGATGCCCGTTGGGGAAGAATCATGGAAGGTTCGGGCGAAGATCCATTTTTGGGTGAAAAAATGGCTTTTGCACGTGTAAAAGGTTTTCAGGGTGAAGATTTAGCTGCCGACAATACGATTGCTGCCTGCGCCAAACATTTTGCAGCGTACGCTTTTGCCGAAGCCGGCCGCGATTACAATACCGTTGATATTGGTGAACGTGTACTTCAGAATACAATTTTGCCTCCGTTTAAAGCTTGTGTCGATGCAGGTGTTGCCACTTTTATGAACTCGTTCAATATTGTTAACGGAATTCCGGCAACAGCCAACAGTCATCTTCAGCGCGATATTTTAAAAGGAGAGTGGAATTTCGATGGCTTTGTGGTTTCCGACTGGAATTCAATAGGTGAATTGATTCCACATGGTGTGGCTGCCGATAAAAAGGAAGCTGCAAAACTTGCGATTACCGCCGGTTCCGACATGGATATGGAAGGCCGTGTTTACATTGAAGCCTTGAAAGAACTGGTGGAAGAGGGAACGATTCCCGAAGAAAAAGTGGATGATGCAGTTCGGCGTGTTTTAAGAATAAAATTCCGTTTGGGATTGTTCGACGACCCTTTTAAATATTGCAGCGAAGAACGCGAAAAAAACAATATTCTGAATGCAACCAACCTGGCAGCATCGCGCGAGGTAGCCAAAAAAAGTATCGTTCTTTTGAAAAATGAACGCAACTTGTTGCCGCTTTCAAAATCGGGTAAAAAAATTGCAGTAATTGGTGAATTGGCTGAAAGTAAAGATGTTCCGCTCGGAAGCTGGCGTGCACAAGCCATTACAAATTCTGCTGTTTCGTTGCTCGAAGGAGTTCAAAATGCGGTGGAAAGTTCAAAAGTAACTTTTGCAAAAGGGCCTGCTTATGTAATCAGCGATAGAAATTTTTCTTCCGAACTGAAATTCAACACCACCGACAAATCGGGAATAACGCAGGCCAAATCGGTTGCTGCTGCTGCCGATGTTGTGGTAATTGCTTTGGGTGAAGATTGTTTTCAAACCGGAGAAGGCCGCAGTCAGGCTGATATTTCGCTAAAAGGTCTTCAGCAGGAATTGCTGGAAGAAGTGTACAAAGTGAACAAAAATGTTGTTGTGGTTCTGATGAACGGCCGTCCGTTGGAAATAAACTGGATGGCTGAAAATATACCTGCCATTGTGGAAGCCTGGCATTTGGGATCGGAAGCCGGAAATGCCATTGCCGATGTACTTTTTGGCGATTACAATCCGGCCGGTAAATTACCGGTTTCATTTCCGCGCTCTGTCGGACAGTTACCTTTGTATTACAATCATTTAAGTACAGGCCGTCCCGCAGGTGGTGGTGTTTTCTGGTCGCATTACACCGACCAGGCCAACGACGCACTTTTCCCGTTTGGATACGGTTTGAGTTATACAACTTTTGAATATTCAGGATTAAAACTTTCTTCGGAAGAATTAACCGAAGGCGGTGAACTGAAAATCTCGGCTACCGTTACCAACACCGGTGAAAGGGCAGGAGAGGAAGTAGCTCAGTTGTACATTCGCGACCTGGTTGGCAGCATTTCGCGACCGGTAAAAGAATTAAAAGGATTTGAAAAAATTATGCTGAACCCGGGGGAATCAAAAGAAGTGACTTTCACCTTATTACCAGCTGATTTGGCATTTTTTGGCGCAAGCAACGAATGGAAGTCAGAACCCGGCGATTTTAAAGTTTGGGTTGGAACAAATTCAGTAGAAGGACTGGAAAGCGGTTTTACATTGAAATAGAATTCATCTTGTATAAAATTGAAAGGGGTTCTTTCTTCGGGAAGAATCCTTTTTTTTTAGCAAACGTGTCACTAATAAAAAACGAATGCTTGAAATATTTTGTCATTAATTTTATTTTTGGTTATTTATTTATGGTTAAATTGCTGTACTAAAATCTAATTAAATGAAGATGAAAAAATTTATAGCTTTTGTAGTAATTTTATTGTTTACTGTTGGAGTAAGCTATTCCCAAACCGATGAAAGCGGAAGAGATGTAAATGTAAAACCATTGATTGTAACAGAGAATGTTAACAATGTTGTTCCATTGGCTCAGGATTCTTTGAAAATATCAGATTCGGATGATGGCGGATCAACTATTTTAAAATCGGCAGAAGCTACAGCCGATCAGGTTACAAACGATAATTTAATTGTTGTGGGAGGACTTTCTGTTGGAATCGATGCAGCAAGTGGCGATGACTTTAATTTTGTTACATTAAGACTAAAAGAGAACAATACCCGAATTTATTTCGATGACACCAGCACAGGAACTTTTCCGTCGAACGACTGGATTCTGGAAGCTAACAGTATAGTTGATGGTGGAGCAAATTATTTTGCAATTAAGGATGCGGCAACATCAAGAAATATTTTTTCAACTTCTGCCGGAGCGCCTGCTAATTCATTATTTATAGATAATATAGGCCGTGTAGGTTTTGGAACTGCTGCTCCGGTTTTAAGAATGCATGTTTCATATGGAAATACACCGGGTATAAGACTGGATCAACCCAATACACAGGGCTGGGGAACTTATATTTGGGATGTTGCCGGAAACGAAACAAACTTTTTTATCCGCGATGTTACAGGGGGATCCCAACTTCCATTCAGGATACAGCCTGGTGCTCCAACAAACACTTTAACTTTACGGCAAAAAGGTTATGTTGGAATTGGTACATGGAGTCCGGAAACACAATTGCATGTAGTAGGAAATATTAAAGTTGACAGCACTCTCAGATACAATCCCATTGATACGGTTGGAATTGCTGAAATTGAAGGTACAATGATTATGGACAGTACACAGCACGCAATGAAATTTTACAATGGAACAGACTGGATTTCGATATTGCAATACAACTATCTTACAGGAAATAACCTGGCATTGTCAGGCTCCGATTCATTGGTCGATCTTTCAAAGTTTTTGGACAATACAGATGCCCAGGTTCTTTCGCTTGTAAATGATTCGCTGTTTTTAACAGGGTCTGATTCAAAAGTTGATTTGGCTTCGTATTTGGACAACACCGACAATCAGCAGTTAAATTTAAGCGGAGACTCGTTATCCATTGAAGATGGAAACACGGTTGACCTGTCGAAATACTACGATAATACGGATGAACAGTTGTTGTCGTTAACCAACGACACACTCGCATTAAGCGGCTCAGGTTCAAAAGTCAGCTTAACATCGTATTTGGACAACACCGACAATCAACTGCTAAGTTTGAGTGGAAACTCTTTGTCGATCGAAAATGGGAATTCTGTCGATCTATCCGGATTTGTAAACACGGATAACCAGTCAATTTCGCTGGTTTCAAATACCTTAAAGATTTCGGGTTCGACTTCTTATGTTGAACTGTCGCAATATCTTGACAATACCGATGATCAGGTTCTTTACATGGATAATAACTATCTTCACATCTCAGGTACTGCGTCAAAAGTTAATTTAGGTTCATATCTTGATAATACAGATAATCAGGAAATCTTACTTTCAGGTAATTTATTAGGTATTTCAGGCTCAGAAACCACAGCAGATTTATCTGCTTTTATGGACAATACCGATGAACAAACTTTATTATTAACCGATAATGAACTTTCTATTGAAAATGGTAATTCAGTGGATTTATCAGGATTAATGGATAATACCGATGAACAAACATTATCGTTGAGCGGTGCAGAACTTTCTATATCAAACGGAAATACAGTTGATTTATCTGGAATTACCGAAAATACTGATGAACAAACACTTGCTCTTGATGGAACAATGCTCTCAATATCGAATGGTAATTCAGTTGATTTGTCTTCTTTAGTTATTGAACAGCAAGATCAAATAGAACAGTTAAATTCAAAAATTGATACACTTTCTCAGGAAATTGCTGAATTAAAAGCACTGGTTGCCACAATTGTCGGCAATAAAGATGTTGATGCTGTTGTGAATAAATCTGCAATGGAACAAAATATCCCAAATCCATTTTCAACAACTACGGTTATACCATTTAATATTTCAAACGATGTAAAATCGGCATCTCTTGCATTTTATTCACAAAAGGGGCAGTTAATAAAAACAGTTCCGATAAATGAAAGAGGAAGCGGAAGTTATACTTTTATACCGGATAGTTCTTCGCAGATTTTCCTATATTCTCTGATTATTGATGGGGTTAAAGTGGAAACCAAAAAAATGATTTATTCAAAATAGAGTTTATATTTTATATTTTCATGACGGCTCTCACAGGGGAGCCGTCTGCATTTTCATACGGAATGGGAAAACAGAAAAACTCACCTTTCTTTTCTTTCAGGCTTACAGGAAAAACAAGATTTTCAATAATAAGCATTCCTTTTTCAAAAATGTCATAATGATTTTTGTAATCGGTGCTTTCAACAGGGTCGGCGGAAATAACATCAAAACCAAGTCCTTTCAGCTGAAACAGAAACAGAAAGTCAAGCGCTTCTTTGGTAAGTGTCGGGAAATTTCCGAAGTATTTGTTTTCACCCCAAAATTGACTCCACCCGGTTTTAAAAAGCACAAAATCAGTATCTTTTAATTCATTCACAAATGCAACCAGATTGCTTTTTTCAATGTTTTGTTTTCCTTTTTCCACTTCAATAATCAACGCTTTTCCACAAAACGCCGAAATTTCCATTTTATCAAGAGTAGCCCCGTTTTTCAACATGTGCGCGGGTGCGTCGATGTGCGTTCCCAAATGCGAGTGAAAACGGAAATGGGTTTCACTGTAACCGTTTTTTTCGATGGTAGCAGCCGGTTTGAACTCGGGTTGTGCAATTCCCGGATAAACCGGGCTTTCATTGTTTAGCGGATGAGATAAATCGTAAAGCATTCGTTTTTTTATGCGAATTTATAAACTTCTGCAAATAATTTTTAAAGCCGACAGTGCAGGATTGAAAAAAAAGAGATTGTTCAATTTTCGCAATTTGTTAACATAAATTTTGCTGAATATTGGGAGATTCCTTTCATTATTCCTTAAATTTACGCTTTGTTAATTTGAACTTTCAACTAAATCAAAATCAAATGAAAAGAATTTCTCTGTTTCTGCTTTTTGTTGTTTCTGTGCTGGTGTTTTCAGCGTGTCAAAAGGCAAAATCACCGGTTCTGGTGAACGATTTAAAATGTGAATTTCAGAAAAACCCCATCGGAATTGATCGGGTTCAACCTTTGCTGCAATGGAAACTGAACGACGAAAGGCGCGGTGCAGTGCAAACGGCTTATCAAATAATAGTTTCCAGTAGTTTATCAAAAGCCGACCACAATGAAAGTGATATTTGGGACTCAGGTAAAATTGAATCCGGCCAATCGGTACACGTTAAATATGAAGGTCCGGCAACCGAGAGCGGGAAAACGTATTTCTGGAAAGTGAAAATATGGGATCAAAACGGAGAAATGTCGAAGTGGAGTGAAACAGCTTCCTGGGAAATGGGATTGTTAACTGAAAGTGACTGGCAGGCAAAATGGATTGCACGCACAAATGATGAACCGCGTCGTTCGGTTTATATGCGAAATGATTTTTCAACCTCAGACAATGAAATTGTTAAAGCCCGTGTTTATGTTACTGGCCTTGGAAATTACGTGCTGTATATCAACGGCGAAAGGGTAGGCGAAGACCTGCTTACTCCCGGATGGACCGATTTTCGCAAACGCTTAGAATACCAGGTTTACGATGTTACCGGTTTGCTGAAAAGTGGTGAAAATGCTGCAGGTGCTGTACTTGGAAACATGTGGTGGTCTGGTGGTTTGGGCTGGGCTGGAGGTCAGCGTTTCAGCGACGGTCCGTTGAAATTTTTGATGCAGTTGCAGATTGAATATAAAAATGGTGAAAAAGAGGTGGTTGTTTCCGACGAAAACTGGAAATGGAGCAATTCTCCCATCTGGGCCGATCATATTTACGATGGCGAAAAATACGATGCCACAATGGAACAGCCAGGCTGGAATACAGCCGGATTTGATGCCTCTGCCTGGAATGCTGTTGAACTTTCAGATTATGAAGGAATTCTTGTTGGTCCGCGTGCACCTGCGCTTACCTGCGAAATGGAAATGAATCCGGTCGCTTTAAATGAGCCTGTATCCGGTGAATATGTATTCGACATGGGACAGAATATTGTAGGCTGGGCTAAACTGAAAATTAACGCTCCCAAAGGCGACACTATTACTTTCCGTTTTGCTGAATTGCTGCACGACGACGGAACGGTTGCCCAGGAAAACCTGCGCTCGGCAAAAGCTACCGACAAAGTGGTCTCCAACGGCGAAGAAATGTGGTGGGAACCTAAATTTACTTACCATGGATTTCGTTATGTTCAAATTTCAGGCTTAAAAAATAAACCGGAAATAAACGATGTCATTGGAAAAGTAATTCATACCAGTGAACCGTTTGTTGGTTCTTTTGAATGTTCCAACGATTTAATCAACAAAATAAACCACAACGTAACCTGGGGGCAGCGCGGTAATTTCTATCCGGCGCCAACCGATTGTCCGCAACGTGACGAACGTTTGGGATGGATGGGTGATGCCCAGATTTTTGCACCAACTGCCAATTTCAATATGAACCTCGATCGCTACTGGACAAAATGGATGTTCGATATTACCGACGGTCAAACCGAAGAAGGCTGGGTACACGATGTTAGTCCGGCAATTGTAGTCAGCGGCCCGTCGAAACCGGGTTGGGGCGATGCTGTTGTGGTAATTCCATGGATGACTTACCGTTATTTTGGCGACAAACGCATTCTCGAAGAAAATTACGATGCTATGAAAGCCTGGGTGGAATACATGCGAGGTAAAAGTGTCGACGATATTTATGTTTGGGAAGATGCCGGTAATCCTGGCTGGTACGGTTACGGCGACTGGATTGCTGTAAAGGAATCGCCTTCAAAACCCATTGGAACAGCGTATTATTATTATTCAACTTCGCTGCTCAGTAAAATGGCAGGCGTAATTGGTAAAACCGACGATGAAAAATCGTATGCCGGACTAGCCGAAAAAATTGCTGCTGCCTACCAGCGTGAATACTGGGATGCCGAAAAACTGAATTATCCGGGTGAAACACAAACTGCTAATTTGTTGCCTTTGGCTTTTGGAATTACACCCAAAGAATTGGAGCCGCAAGTGGTAAAAAATTTGGTTGAAAAAGTAAACGAAGCAGAAGTACACCCAACCACCGGATTTTTGGGAACCGGTTTTATTTTGCCGATGCTGAGCAAATACAACTACCAAAATCTGGCGTATAAAATGATGAACCAAACCGATTATCCAAGCTGGGGTTACATGGTTGATAAAGGGGCTACTACCATTTGGGAACTCTGGAATTCGGACACCGAACGACCGGAAGGAATGAATTCGAGAAACCACTTCGCACTCGGCTGTGTTGGCGAATGGATGTGGAACAACGTTGTCGGTATCAATATTTGCGATGAAAAACCGGGCTTTAAAAGAACCATTATAAAACCGCAACCCATCGACGATTTAACCTGGGCAAAAGCAGAATATGAAACCAATTACGGGAAAATTTTGGTCGACTGGCAGATGAACGACGGAAAATTCTCGCTTAGTTTAACCGTTCCGCCAAATTCGGATGCACTGGTTGTATTTCCGGGAGTTACAGAAAATTCAGTGATCAGGGAAAACGGAACAGATGTAAAATCAACAATAATTGATGGAATTAGCCTGACAGAAGACGGATTTATTGTTGCCGCTGCCGGAACGTATCATTTTACATTGGAGTAATAAACACAAGAAAATATGTGAAAACCCGGTAAATGCCGGGTTTTCGTGTTATATTGAACCTGTTTTCAAAAAAGGGTTTATGAGTTTCTTTCAGAGCAAAAACAGTAGTGTTGAAAGAGAAGTAGAAGGGCATTTAAGCAAAAAATTTGGCTACAATATAAAAATCACCGGCTCCGGTTCGCTGGGAGGAGGGTGTATTAATCACACATCAAAGATTGAAACTTCGGCAGGTGTATTTTTTTTGAAATGGAATGCTAACTGTGCTGCAGATATTTTTTTACGCGAAGCGGAAAGTTTGAAGGAACTTCGGAAAGCTGCACGCGACCAATTAATTATTCCTGAAGTTTTTGCAGCAAAACAAGTGGATTCAACTCCCGGATTTCTGGTGCAGGAATTTCTGCCTCCCGGGTATTCTCAAAACACCGACGATGAAAAACTGGGTCGGGGATTGGCTTTGATGCACAAATTTTCAAATGAAAACCACGGATTTTACAACAACAATTACTGCGGTGCAACATTACAAAATAACCTTTGGGAGAGTAGTTGGCTTGTTTTTTTCAGAGAAAACAGGCTGCGTTTTTTGCTGAATTTAATTCAGAAAGAAAGACCGTTGCCAAATTCAGAAATAAAAGTATACGAGAAATTGTTGGATAAACTTTCCGGGTTAATTCCGGAGAATTCGACACCTGCAATTATTCATGGCGATTTGTGGTCGGGAAATTATATGATTACTGACAAAGGTCCGGCCTTGGTTGATCCTGCTGCATATTATGCCGATTTAGAAATGGAATTTGCCATAATTACCATGTTTGGTGGATTTAGCCAACGGTTTTTTGGTGCCTACAACGAGGTAAATACTCTGCCTTCAGGATGGGAAAAAAGAAATAAAATTTATCAGCTTTACCATGTTTTGAACCATTATTATTTGTTTGGAGGAGGGTACCGGAGTCAGGCGCTGGAAATCGCAAAATATTTTACATAGGGTTGAAAACAAAGAGTTTTTTTGCAGAAAACTGAAAAATAATCGGATTAATTTTGTAATTTATTTCATTTTTTAAATGAAAACAGAAATCTACGAAATACCATACAGGGCTGAACTTTGCTACCAAAAAAACAAAGGGCTGATTCTTCCTGAAAATATCCCTTACCTCGGGATGGGATCTTCGTATTATGCTGCATTGGTTTTTAAATATTTGGGGGTAAATATTTTCCCCGAAACAGCTTCCGTGTTTCATAAATATTTGCACGGTTCACATTCCATTCAAAACGGTGTTCTTATTTCACAATCGGGAGAGAGTTCTGAAACAATCTGGTGTGCAGAACGGTTTCAGTCGTTTCTTTCGATTTCCAACAACACGGTGAGTACATTGGCAAAATTGTCCAACTGTTCAAAAAATATTGAATTATGTGCAGGTACAGAAGAAAAGGTACCAACAAAAACCTATATCAACACTTTGGTGGTTTTATACCTTGGTTTTGGTTTTGATGTTGCCGGAATTTTACCGGTAATGAAAAATAATTACACCAATTACATAAGGGAAGGTATTTTGATTGGAGATTTAATTTGTAAATCGGTAAAATCGAACAAAAGGCGGGGGATTTATATTCTCGGGAACGGACCAAACCTTGCTACTGCCCGGCAGGTTGCACTTGTTTTAAGCCAAATGACAAAAATGCCGTTTATCCCCTTATCGGTTTCGGAATACGATCACGGTTTTAAAGAAACAGCCTCCAACTCGCTGGTATTCATTATTAATCCTACCGGAGATGCCGAATTTGAACGAACTGCCGAACTTTCAAAAACCATAGAAAAAGCAGGGGCTAAAATCTACAATCTTTTAGATTCAGGTGTTGAATATAATTTTAGTCCGTTGGTTTATCCGCTGCCATTCTATTTTGCTTCCGACTATCTTTTCAAAAAACTTAAAGTTAAAAATACTTATATAGTAGGGTCCAAAATTACACAAAGCAAATTCAGGTAACTTTTTTCAAAATATGAGAATTTGTATTGTTCGCCTGTTTATTTCTGCATAATTTAGCGCCAACCAAAAATCATCTGCATGATCACTGAAAAGGCAAAAGCAATCACTCCTTTTATTGTAATGGAGGTTTTGGAAAAAGCTGCTGAAATGGAAAAACGGGGAATTAACGTTGTCCACCTCGAAGTGGGGGAACCCGATTTTAATGTACCGGTTTGTGTTTCGGAAGCCGTCCAAAAAGCTTTTGCTGAAGGTAGGACACATTATACTCACAGCCTTGGAGATCCTGAATTGCGCGAAGAAATTGCAATTCGGTATAAAAAAGAATACGGGGTACATGTTTCGCCCGAACAAATAATTGTAACTTCAGGAAGTTCGCCTGCTATTTTGCTTACACTGGGGGTTTTGTGCGATTCCGGCGATGAAATTATTCTTTCCGACCCCGGTTATGCCTGTTACCAGAATTTTATACGTTTTGTTGGCGCAAAAGCCGTTAAAGTTTCTGTATACGAAGAAGACGGGTTTCAATACAGGCCGGAAGAAATTAGCAAAAAAATTACGTCGAGAACCAAGGCCATTTTGATTAACAGTCCCATGAACCCGACGGGAAACCTGCTTTCGCGCGAAGTAATGCAGGAACTGACCAAATTTGGGGTCCCGATTATTTCCGACGAAATATACCACGGGCTGGTGTATGAAGATCGAGCTCATTCTATACTTGAATTTACTGACAATGCATTTGTTTTGAGTGGTTTTTCGAAATTGTATGCCATGACCGGACTTCGTTTGGGATATGTAATTGCACCTGTCGACTGTATACGGCCCATGCAAAAGTTACAGCAGAACCTTTTTATTTGTGCCAGTTCAACCGCTCAAAGAGCCGGGATTTCGGCTTTACAGAATGCTGCCGACGATGTTGAAAAAATGAAAGAAACTTACAATAAACGACGAATTTATCTGGTTGAACGTCTTCAAAAAATGGGTTTTTCGATACAAGTGCCGCCAACCGGTGCATTTTATGTTTTTGTAAATGCAAAACATCTTTCTGAAAATAGCTACGAACTGGCCTTCGATATTCTGGAAAAAGCGCATGTTGGTGTTACTCCCGGAATTGATTTTGGTGAGAACGGTGAAGGGTTTCTGCGTTTTTCGTATGCCAATTCCATCGAAAATATCGAAGAAGGATTAAATCGTCTTGAAAAATATTTGGAAAAATATTACTGATTAAAATTTTTCCCAGTGTACAATTTCACCCATTGATTTTCTTTTTTTCTGTGGTTTTTCAACTGCCGGGTAACCCAGTGGCACTAATACTACTGGCTCTATTTCTTTTGGAATCAGAAATAATTCTGAACATTTTTGAACATCGAAATTACAAACCCAGCAGGTGCCAAGCCCAAGTTCAGTGGCTTGTAAAGTTATGTGATCCACGGCAATGGAAATATCAATATCTGACGAATCTTTACCGTCGGTTTTTCTTTTCCACGATTGTGTTCGGTCGGAGCAGGCAATAATTACAACTGGCGCTGTTGAAATCCATTCGCGCGGGTAAACCAACTTTATTTTCTCAATATTTTCAGGTTTTTCAATTACAATAAAATGCCAGGGCTGGTAATTTACAGCCGAAGGTGCAACACGTGCAGCATCGAGTACCTGCATTAGTTTTTCACGTTCAACAGGTTTGTTTTTATAACTTCTTACAGAAAATCTTTCTGAAATTATTTCACTGAATTGCATAATTAAGACTTATTGGTGTTTTATTTGAATGTTAAATTGAAAGTATTTTGCCTAAAATTATTATATTTTTTTTGAATCGGTTAAATAAAAATATTGATTGTCTTTAATTCTTCTAAAATGAATTCAGGATTGTAAAAAGCAAGTATTTTCGGCCAACTTACTAATGTTATATAGCAGCAAAAATAAGTGAAACAGGTTTGTAATTAGGTCGTCTTATGGGTACAAATAATTCGAAAACAGAAAACAATTATTCATTAAAAAGTTAAAAGTCATGAAAAAATTAAGTTTATTTTCCGTATTGATGATCTGTGTTTTTTTTCTTGCCGGAACGGCAAATGCAACCGGATTAAGAAATGAATTCCGTGCCTATGAAATTTCGTCTGTCGATAATTTGTATACAGGCAAAAGTATTCAGAAAATCTGGACTATTAGTTACAGCACCAACGAAACACCTGTTACAGTTTTAAAAATGAAAACCGTTGAAGGTTTTGAATATGTTGTTCATGCTCAGTACTTTGAAGTAAGTTATGCTTCGACTTCTGAAGGATTTGGAGTAAAAGAAATTCGCAGCAATTGGAGAAATGTTCCTAAAAAAATTACAAAGGCAGTTTTAAACGATGAAGAAATGAAACGCCAGGCTATTTTGACACCCAACAAAGTAGACGATAAAATGGCAATCGGTTTAATAGCCAGTTATTTGCCCGATTTAGTAAATGACGGATACACTCACGTTTTAAATTAATAATTAAACAGCTATTATTCGAAACCGCAGGAAACTGCGGTTTTTTTGTTTAAATACATCCGCAGACAAACCCATCGGCCAAACTGTCGAGTTGTTCGGTAACCGCCTTTTTTTCATTTTCACTTCCCTTGCACTGCAAACAAACCGGCATTAATACCGTTTGATTCAACTCCGAATTCTCCGGAGTAACTTTTTCACCGCAAACAAAGCAGGTGTTTTTAATGTCTTTTATTTCACTCATATTTTTGAAAAAAACATTCAAAAATAATTAAATCTGTTCAGCCCGTTTAATTTTTGTCATTTGTTACCTCAAGATTAATACTAAAAATTTCAGGTTAAGATAAAATCAGTTTCAGGTTAATAAAATGCAAAATCATAAGATTTCCGCAGAAATACAAAAAAGGTTCGTTCTTTTGTCAGGCCGGTTTCAACAAAGCGGAAATAATGGCTGGATAATCTACTGTTTTCTTTTTGGCATAATTATTATAAAATTGAAAGCATAGTTTTATATGCCTGTACATTTAATTACATTTGCACTGGTTATTACGAATTTGATTTAATTAATAAAAATATGGCTTTTGTTACCAAAATTTTGGGGAAAATCCTGGGAAATAAATCGGAAAGGGATATTAAAGAAGTTACACCGATTGTTGAAAGCATAAAAGCTGAATATGAGCGAATTAATAAACTTTCGAACGACGATTTGCGAAGAGAATCTGACAAACTGAAACAAATCATCAACGATAGAATAAAGCCTGAAGAAGATGAAATTGCCGAATTAAAAATAAAGGTTGAAGAAGTTGATATTCAGGAAAGTGAGAAAATATACGAAAGAATTGACAAGCTGGAAGAAAAAATTGATGAAAAAATCGAAGAGATACTAAATGAAATTCTTCCGGCAACGTTTGCCGTTGTAAAGGAAACGGCACGCAGGTTTGCCGAAAATGAATCGGTAGAAGTTACTGCCAACGATTTCGACCGCGACCTTGCAGCTACCCGAAACAGTGTTCTGATTAATGGCGATAAAGCCATTTGGAAAAACAAATGGATTGCCGGCGGAACTGAAATTACCTGGAACATGGTTCATTACGATGTTCAGCTAATTGGCGGTGTTGTCCTGCACCAGGGAAATATTGCTGAAATGGCAACCGGTGAAGGTAAAACGCTTGTGGCAACTTTGCCAGTATTTTTGAATGCATTAGCGCGCCGCGGTGTTCATGTGGTTACTGTTAACGATTACCTCTCGAAACGTGATGCCGAGTGGATGGGGCCAATTTACGAGTTCCACGGTTTAACAGTGGATTGTATCGACAAACACAGGCCAAATTCTGAAGACAGAAGAAAAGCGTACAACGCCGATATTACTTTCGGTACAAACAATGAATTTGGGTTCGACTATCTGAGGGACAATATGGCAATCAACCCGGAGGATTTGGTACAGCGCAAACACCATTACGCAATCGTCGACGAGGTTGACTCGGTTTTGGTGGACGATGCCCGTACCCCGCTTATTATTTCGGGGCCTGTTCCAAAAGGTGAAAACCAGCAATTCGAAGAACTTAAAGTTTATGTTGAAAGATTGTACAAAGCTCAGCGCGATTACGTAAATAAAATTTTCATCGATGCCAAACATCTGTTAACCAAGGAAAATGCAACCGACGATGAGAAAAAAGAAGGTAGTTTGCTGTTGTTGCGCGCTCACAAAGGTCTTCCCAAAAATAAATCGATAATAAAATTCCTTAGCGAAGAAGGCATGAAAGCTACCCTGCAAAAAACTGAAAATTTTTATATGCAGGATAACAACAAAAACATGCACATTGTAACCGATCCTCTTTATTTTATTATTGAGGAAAAACAAAACTCGGTGGAATTGACTGACGTTGGAATCGATTTGATTTCTGCAGGGTTTGAAGATCCTGAATTTTTTGTTTTGCCCGACATGGGAGCCAAAATGGCTGACCTTGAAAACGCTGGTCTGCCTCACGACGAATTAATTGAAAAGAAAGATACTTTATTGCAGGATTATTCAGTAAAATCGGAAAGGGTTCATACCATTAACCAGTTGTTGAAAGCCTACACCATGTTTGAAATAGATGTGGAATATGTGGTTATCGACAATAAAGTAAAAATTGTAGATGAACAAACCGGCCGTATTATGGAAGGCCGCCGATACTCCGATGGTTTACACCAGGCTATTGAAGCCAAGGAACGGGTGAAAGTTGAAGCTGCTACCCAAACTTTTGCAACCATTACACTGCAGAATTATTTCAGAATGTACCATAAACTTGCCGGGATGACCGGTACTGCCGAAACTGAAGCAGGTGAATTGTGGGACATCTACAAACTGGAAGTGGTTGTAATTCCTACAAACCGCCCGATTATCCGAGACGACCGTGAAGATTTGGTGTACAAAACCAAACGCGAAAAATACAATGCAGTAATCGACGAAATCGTAAACCTGAACAAGCAGGGCCGACCGGTTTTGGTGGGTACAACTTCGGTTGAAATCTCGGAATTATTGAGCAGGATGTTAAAAATCCGTGGAATAAACCACAACGTTTTAAATGCCAAGTTGCACGCCCGCGAAGCCGAAATTGTGGCAGAAGCCGGTAGAAAAGGAACCGTAACTATTGCAACCAACATGGCCGGTCGTGGTACTGACATTAAACTTACCGAAGAAGTAGTAAAAGCGGGTGGTCTTGCAATTATCGGAACCGAACGTCACGACTCACGACGTGTCGACCGTCAGTTGCGTGGCCGTGCAGGACGTCAGGGAGACCCTGGTTCTTCACAATTTTATGTTTCTTTGGAAGACGACTTGATGCGTTTGTTTGGCTCCGACCGGATTTCAGGTATTATGGACCGCCTCGGTTTGAAAGACGGTGAGGTGATTCAGCATTCCATGATTTCAAAATCGATTGAAAGAGCGCAGAAAAAAGTAGAAGAAAACAACTTTGGAATACGTAAACGACTGCTGGAATACGACGACGTAATGAATTCGCAGCGTGAGGTAATTTACAAACGTCGCCGCCATGCACTTTACGGTGAACGCCTTGAAGTGGATGTACTGAATATGATGTACGATTCGGTGGAAGATTTGGTAAACGAATACCACGGCTCTGATCAGTTTGAAGATTTTAACCTTGAACTGATGCGCCTGCTTTCGCTGGAATCGCCGGTGAGCCACGAGGAATTCAAAAAAATAAATGCTGCCGAAATTACCGAACGTGTTTATGAAAAAATGATTGGAAATTACAACCGAAAAGTTGAAATCATTTCCAAACAGGCCTACCCGGTAATTAAAAATGTTTACGAAGCAAAAGGCCAGCAATACATTAATATTGTGGTTCCGATTTCCGATGGGAAACGTGTATTTCAGATAATTTGTAACCTCGAAAAATCGTACTTAAACAAAGGTAAGGAACTGGTAAAATCGTACCAGAAGCAAATAGTTCTAAATACCATCGACGAGGCATGGAAAGAGCAATTGCGCGAGATGGACGATTTGAAACAATCGGTTCAGAATGCAACTTACGAGCAGAAAGATCCACTGTTGATTTACAAGTTCGAATCGTTTAACCTGTTTAAACAGATGGTATCTAAAGTAAATAAAGATGTGGTTTCCACGTTGATGAAAGGGCACATTCCGATTCAAAGCCCCGACCAGGTTCGTGAAGCAGAAGCCCGGAAACGTACTGATATGAGCCGTTATAAAACGCAGAAATCTGATCTCCCCGGTGTTGACAACCCCATGGAAGGAGCCAACACACAGACCCAGGAAAAAGCAAAACCTCAACCTGTAAAAGTTGAAAAAAGGGTGGGAAGAAACGATCCGTGTCCGTGCGGCAGTGGTAAAAAATACAAACAATGCCACGGTAAAGGGCTCGAATAATATTTAAATTCACAACAATGATTAACATGCTGAGTTTTATCCATTGGAATGCAAGTCCTGAAATTTTTCATATTGGCCAGTTGTCGGTCAGATGGTACGGATTGCTTTTTGCCTCCGGTTTATTAATCGGTTACTACATTGGGGAATGGATGTTAAAATCGGAAGGTGTAAAACAAAAATGGATTGAAAGCCTTTTCTTTTACATTATTATTGCAACCATTGTTGGTGCACGGCTTGGCCATGTATTATTTTATGGTTGGGATTATTATTCACAACATCCCGGCGAAATTATTAAAGTTTGGCACGGCGGACTTGCCAGTCATGGCGGCGCGCTTGGAATTTTGATTGCCCTGTACATTCATTCGCGCGTAATAACCAAACGAACCATGCTTTGGACACTCGATCGTATTGTAGTTCCAACAGCGTTGGTGGCTGCAATGATTCGTACCGGAAACCTTATGAATTCTGAAATTTACGGTGTTCAAACCGATTTGCCGTGGGGATTCATTTTTGACAGGAACGGAGAAACAGTGCCAAAACATCCGACACAAATTTACGAAGCGCTGGCGTACCTGGTTTCTTTCGGAATTTTGATGCTTGTTTATAAGAAAACTTCAGCAAAAAACCGTCCCGGACTTTTAATGGGACTTTTCTTCATATTTATTTTTACCGCCCGTTTTTTTATTGAATTTATTAAAGAAGATCAGGAAGCTTTTGAGGCTACAATGCAACTGAATATGGGGCAGTGGCTGAGTATTCCGTTTGTTCTGGCGGGTATTTTTCTGGTGGTAAGAGCGCTTAAATTACCCGAAAAGGTATTTAAAAACGACTAAAATTTAATGTTTCAGCAGTAAAAAAGCTGTGTTAAATAATCCCGAAAAATTCAATGGAATTGAGTAGATATTTCAGGGGTTTATTACTTTTGTCGACGAAATTGGTTCATTTATTTGATGTAATAGGGAATCCGGTGCAAAACCGGAGCTGTACCCGCAGCTGTAAACTCATTTAATTTTCAGGCATTTAGCCACTGTTTGTCATCCGACGGATGGGAAGGCGCCTGAAACGGAGTAAGCCAGAAGACCTGCCACTTTCAAAAATAACAATAATGCTTTCGGGAATAAAAGCGATGGTGAAATACCTGAAGTTTTATTTCCCCAAAATGTAAGGGGAATGAAAAAATTTAGTACACTTATTTTTTTACTCGGAATTGCGGGTTTTGCTGTTTCGCAAAATACTGTCAACAGGGTTTTGGAATACAAACCGGCTCCGGGTCAGCACATTAACATAGAATCAATTGGTACTCCTCAGGCTGCTGAAAAAATGCCTGAAAGTATTTCAAGCATTGTTTCTTTGGGAAGTTTTGGCGGATATATTGTCCTTGGTTTTGAACAGGCGTGTGTTAATGATCCGGAAAATCCTTACGGAATAGATTTTACCATATTTGGAAATGCATTTTCAGGTTCTTCGGAGCCTGGCATTGTTTGGGTGATGAAAGATGAAAATAAAAACGGGCAGCCCGACGATACCTGGTACGAAATTAAAGGAAGTCAGCATTTTCAATCCGAAACACAGAAAAATTACAGCATTACTTATTATAAAACCGAAACACGCGATATTTTCTGGAAAGACAATCAGAACAATTCGGGAACAATAAAAGCCAACAGTTACAACACCCAGGAATACTACCCAACGGTGGAATATTTTCCGGATTACCCGGCTGATTCGGTTACTTTTACGGGAACCTTGCTTGCGCCAGCCATCGACAGTTCAAACACACAACAATTGGTTATTGAAGCTTTAGATTTTGGTTATGCCGATGTTCATGCACGAAAACAGGGGGTTGCCCTGACTTTGCCCGACAATCCTTACACAACTGTGGTGGAAGGTGCCGGTGGTGACCCGATTGATATTTCGTGGGCTGTCGACAGCAACGGTAATTATGCGGAACTCGATTCGGTTCATTTTGTGAAAATTACCACCGGAAACTTTGCCAGTGTTGGCTGGCTGGGCGAAATTTCAACCGATGTTGCTTATGTTTCCGACATTGAAAAAAATGCCAGCCTGACCGGTGAAAACGAGCTTCTTATCGTTTATCACCATCAGCCTAAAATTATTACGGGTGAAACTTTGCAGCTGGAAACCGGTTATTTTAGGAACGGCAAACCGCTTGAAACAACATTTCAGTTTGTTTCTCAAAACCAAAATGTGGCTGAAGTAAATTCATACGGACTTGTTACGGCCAGAAATACAGGATCTGCTGATATTCTGGTTACTTCAGGTGAAAAGAGCAAAACGACTTCGGTGGAAGTGGTTGCGCCCGATTCCATTGAAAATTTATCCGATTTTTCGGCGGTTTATGTTGGCGACACCATTTTGCTGCAAACCAAAGTTTTTGATAACAACGGTGATATTCTGGATGTTCCGGTTCTTTATGCCCTGAATACTGAAACTTCGGGGAAAATTATACAAAAGGATGGGAGCAGTTATTTTATTGCTGAAAAGGCAGGCGAAACTTCCATTAATTTTAGTGTTGAAGGATTTGTTGAAGAGAATGCACAGTTTCAGATTTGGTCGGAAAACGACAGGATTGAAGTGTATTTTACCGCAAAAACAGAAAATGAAAATTTGCTGCCTTTACAAAAAATTAATGTCGGTCTGTCGAACCTGAATGAATTTACAGATAACCGTCAAAACGATTATTCCGGAATATCCAGGCATGTTTTGGCACATGCCATAATTTCAGGGTTGCAAAAGGCAGGCGTAAATTTTGTTTTTCGCGACGATGAAAATTCAGGCGGAAAACTGTATTTGTATTCGGTTGAAAATGAAGGTGAATTTACTTACGGTTGGGGAGGGAAGACTTCGCCGCAAGCTTTTGCAAAAGCCTGGATTGCCCGTGTGAACAGCGCTCAAACGCTGAATAATTTTGATAAAACGGAAATTGCAAACGGCGACACAGTTGTTTTGTATCACATTTCCGACATTGTAAATCCCTGGACTTTTACACAAATGATTGCTGATAAAGATTCAGCAAAACAAGGAGATTCAGTTCAGGTTTTATTGCAGCAGGCAACTAGCAGTTTTGATGGCGAAACCATTTCAGAATCCGTATTTTCACCTGTTTCAGGGCAATTGGTTCAGGCAGGGCAAAATTATTTTTCAGATGAAAACGGTGAAGCGGAAATCATTTTAAATGTACAGCCGCCGTTAGTAATTGTTTCCGAAAACGATGCTGTTTTAATCAATGAAAAGATTATAACATCAACTTCTGAAATTGGTTTTTCCGATATAAAAATATATCCCAATCCGGTTGAAACAGAATTGCTTGTTTCAGGAAACGATTTGGTTGGGAAACAAATGTACATCTTCGATTTGAATGGGAAATGTATCTGGTCAGAATCGGTTTTTACTTCCCGCAAGAGTATTGATGTTCAGTTTTTTAAATCCGGAATTTATGTGTTGAAAATTGTTGAAAAATCCGGTGTGAAAACCTTTAAGTTCATTAAAAAATGAGGTTGTCAAAAACACTGATATTCATGCTTTTATTGCTTTGGGTTACAAATGTAAAAGCTCAGAATCTGACCGATACCATTCAAATTAGGGAAATTAAGGTTTTGGCGAAACGCAAAGTTGAAGAAGCGGGATTAAAACTTACCCGTCCCGATTCGCTGGCAAAAATGACCACGCTGACTACTTCACTTTCCGATTTAATTTCGGAATATACACCGGTTTTTATAAAATCGTACGGTCGCGGGTCGACGGCCACAGCCAGTTTTCGCGGGACAGCGGCAACCCACACACAGGTGTTGTGGAATGGAATGAACCTGAATTCGCCCATGAACGGAATTGCTGATTTATCACTTTTACCGGTATTTTTTACCGATGATGTTTATCTTTTGCACGGCGGCAGTTCGTTGTCGGAAAGCAGCGGTGCGCTTGGTGGAAGTATTCATCTGAACAACCAGCCCGACTGGAATTCAAAATTAAATGTTTCGGCATTGTTTGAAATCGGTTCTTTTCATACGCAAAAATCGTTTATGAAAGTGTTGCTCGGAAGCGACCGTTTTAAATTGAACACGCGGCTTTTTTATGAAACTTCGAAAAACGACTTTCCCTTTTACAATTACGGTGTCCTTCCGCACCGAAACGACACACTCAAAAATGCAGATTACCGGAAATCAGGCGTTTTACAGGAATTTTATTACCGCACACTTTCCGATAAAATTATGGCTTTGCGTGTTTGGTACCAGAACAACGACCGAAATTTACCACAGCTGATGTCGTACGAAGGAAGCGAAAAAGAAGAAACACAAAAAGATGAACAGTTTCGGGCCCAGTATGAATTGAAAAGATATTCCGAAGGTTTTAATTATCAGTTTTTTTCAGGAATAAACCTGACCAGGCTGGATTATTACCGGGCAACTCCGGAGTTCGATTTTGTAAATGAAAATTCAAAAAGCAGGGAAAACAGCATTCTGAACCACTTTCAGATTTTTAGAAAATTCAGCGAAAAATCATATGCAACGGCAAGTGTCGATGCCAATTATTTTCATGTCAGGATTAGCAATAAAATCAATAGCGAAGGATACAACAAAAATCGTTTTGAGACCAGTCTTCTCGTTGATTGGCATTTAAAACCGTCGGATCGGTTGGCAGCTTTTGTTTTAATGCGTTCCGAAAATTACGATAATCACGTTGTGCCGTTTATTCTTGGCGCCGGATTTGAATGGCAGGTCACCCGCACGCTTCCGTTGTTACTAAAATCGAATGTGGCACGAAATTACCACAAACCCACGTTAAACGATTTGTACTGGTTGCCCGGCGGAAACCCCGACCTTTTACCCGAAGACGGTTATTCCGCCGATGTTTCGCTTTCTTATGCGGTTGAAAATTCCGGCTTCAAATTTAGCAACGAAATTACCGGTTTTGTTTCGTTTATCGACAACTGGATAATCTGGCAACCTTCGTCGAGCGGCGCATTTTACTGGGAAGCCAACAATGTGAAGGAAGTTTTGTCGCGAGGGGCGGAGTACCGGTTTTCCATCGAAAGAAACTATGAAAATTTGAGACTGAAATCGGGAGCGAACTTTTCACTCACTTTTACATCAAATATGAACGCGGTCCGTTCGGTGGACGAATCGCGCGGAAAACAACTGATTTACATTCCAAAATACAAGGGAAACTGGTTTGCTGCTGCAATGTACAAAGGTTTCACCCTGAAATACGATTTGGATTTTGTTGGGAAAAGATACACCAATTCGGGCAACGAAGAATCGGAATACGAACTGGTTTTAAATCCGCACTGGCTGAGTAAAATTTCGCTCGACAAATGGATTGAACGAAACAACTGGCGGGTAAACCTGAAATTTACGGCTGAAAACCTTTTTAACGAAGAGTACCAGAGTATTTTGTGGCGTCCGATACCGGGCAGGATTTATTCATTTTCAATAGGTTTGAATTACAAAAAATGAAACAAAAACTTATATACATAGCAATTTTATCGTTGTTTTTTGTTGCCTGCTCCGATGAACCTGTAGAAACCGTATTTTTCAATTTTGATACGGAAAACGGGGTTTTTATTTCGTGTGAAGGCAATTTTATGTATGGAAATTCATCGCTTTCATTTTACAATTCAGAAAAGAAAACCGTTGTAAACGATTTGTTTTTTGCGCGAAACAATGCACCGCTGGGCGATGTGGCCCAGTCGTTGTTTTTGTTTGAAAACAGCCTGTTTGTTGTTGTGAACAATTCCGGGAAGATTTATTCCATCGATCCCAAAACGGCTGAATTTAAGGGTATTATTTCCGGTTTGACTTCGCCGCGGTGCATTCATGCAGTTTCTCCAGAGAAAGCTTATATTTCCGATTTATATGCACATTGCATCACTGTTTTTAATCCGGTTACTTTGGAAAAAACCGGCCGGATTGAACTTTCTGAAAAACACACTTCGGAACAAATGGTGCAGGTTGGAAAATATGTTTTTGTTTCGGGCTGGAGTTACGGCAATTCAATCCTTGTCATCGATTCTGAAACCGACCAAATGATTACGGAAATTGAAGTCGCGTTGCAACCCAAAGATTTAAAAGTAGATTCAAACGGAAAAATATGGGTTCTTTCCGACGGCGGCTATGAAGGTTCGTCGTTTGGAAACGAACAACCGGCGCTTACCCGAATCGACCCCGAAACTTTTACCGTTGAAAAGATTTTACGCTTCGATAACGATGCAAATCCTTACGATTTGGAAGTAAACAGTACTGCCGACACACTTTATTTTATCAATAACGGTGTTTGCAAAATGGCTGTAAACAGCAAAACTTTACCCGATTCTGCTTTTATTCCGGGCAACGACAAGCTTTTTTACAGTTTGGGAGTGAATCCCGCCAACAATGAAATTTATGTTTCCGACGCAATAGATTATACTCAGGATGCAGTAATTTACCGGTATTCACCAGCGGGCGAAATCCTCGATTCGTTTAAAGTTGGTATTAATCCGTCCGATTTTCTGTTTCAATGAATGTTTGAAATTGCAGGATTATTTTTTTTGAGAACAGGTTCTCTTCGGAGATGAAAAGGGAATCCGGTGGAAAACCGGAGCTGTACCCGCAGCTGTAAACTCACTGAGCCGGCAGCAAAAAGCCACTGTCCGTCAGCCGATGGATGGGAAGGCTGCTGTTGGAAGGAGCAAGCCAGAAGACCTGCCGTTCGAAAACAATATTAAAAGCTTTCGGGACTAAAAGCTTGAGGTATATTACCTTACATTTTCCCATAGGTTTTGATATTGTAAAATGTTTTGTTAAACTAAAAAATTTTACAATGAAGAAATTTTACTTTTTGATGGGGCTTTGGGTTGCCTTCTTTTCAGTAAAAGCCCAGGTTGCAGCAACTTTCGACGATGTTGTGATTGGTACCAATTCGTACTGGAACGGCTCCGACGGCTCCGGCGGATTTAACAGTGGCAGTTTTTATTTTCCAAATTCATACACTGTTTCTGATTATGGAGACTACTGGAGCGGTTTTGCCATTTCGAATATGAAAGACACTACTACCGCAGGTTGGGCAAACCAGTACAGCGCCATTTCGGCTTCGGGGGTAAACAGTTCTGAAAATTATGGAGTGTCATATTTGTTTGGTACTTTGAGTCTTGGTTTTGAAAATCCTCTCCATCTTTCTGGTTTCTATGTTACAAACTCAACTTATGCTTACCTTTCAATGAGGGATGGCGACGGTTATGCCAAAAAATTTGGCGGCGAAGACGGCACAGATCCTGATTATTTCAAATTGATGATTTCAGGTACAGATATATTTGGCGAAGTTACTGATACTGTTGAGTTTTTTCTTGCCGATTTTACGTCTGATAACTCAGAAGAAGATTATATTTTAAATTCATGGAAGTGGGTCGATTTAAGTGTTCTTGGCGTAGTTGATTCGTTGCATTTCTGGTTCGAGTCAAGCGATATGTCGTATGGATATATCAACACTCCAACCTATTTTTGCCTGGATGATTTTAACGGCACATCTCCCGATACACCTGCTGTAATTGCAGAAGCCGATATTGAAAATCTTGGCCTCGAAGCTGAAAGTTATTACAACGGTTCTGATGGCGCCGGAAGTTTTACAAGCGGCGGTTTTACTTTTTTAAATACATTTTCACCTTCTGAATACGGCGGTTACTGGAGTGGTTTTGCAGCTTCGAATGTAACCGACAACCAAACCGAAGGCTGGAGCAACCAGTACAGTGCAATTCCTGGAACAGGAGCGATCGAAACGTCAAATTATGCGGTTTCTTATGCATCTTATGGTTCTGAAATTCAATTTGAAAAAACCACGGTTTCCGGTTTTTATATTACCAATGCAACTTATGCCTACTATTCGATGTTGAACGGTGATGCCTATTCCAAAAAATTCGGCGGTGAAAACGGCACCGACGAGGACTGGTTTAAAGTTACAATTTGCGGTATTTCGGAACAAGGAGATACAACCGGAACAATCGAATATTTTCTGGCCGATTTCAGAGACAATGAAAAATACATTTTAAATACCTGGAAATGGGTTGATCTTTCTTCGCTGGGCGAAATTGCGAAACTCCGGTTCAGCCTTTCTTCTTCCGATGTTGGTGACTGGGGAATGAACACACCTGCATATTTTTGTATCGATCAGTTGAACCACCAGGATTTGGCCCCGGTAATTGCAAATCCGGTGGCAACCATCGAAGAACCAACTTATCCCGACCGTGTTTACTACGTTTCACTCGGTTCTGTTTTTACCGATCCCGACAACGATGATTCAGAAATTGTTATTCAACTTGAAAATATAGATAATCCTGATTTAATGATGGGAACCATTGTTCAAGGCGGCGCTCCGGAAGCTTTGGAAACATTACTTTCACTGAATATTAACGAAGGAATGACCGGCTCGGCAAACATTACAATCTCGGCAACTTCAAACGGTAAAACCGTTTACCATACTTTTAAAATGGTGGTTTCTGTACCGGTTTCTTCTGATTTGTTTGCTGAAAATGAACTGAAAGTTTATCCGAACCCGGTTCAATCCGATTTTTATGTTGAACTTCCAGCCAGTGCCGAACAGATAATTTTGTACAACCTTTCAGGAAATATTCTTTATTCAGAAAAAGTGTTGGATTCAAAAATCAGAATATTACAGCTTCAGCACGCTGTTTCGGGTATTTATTTTCTGAAAGTGAAGACAAAAAATGAATTTATAACACAAAAAATTGTAAAATTGTAGTCGCTTTAAAATGCAGTCAGTCAGAAGAAAATATTTTTTTGTTAACAACTTATAAAAAGACAGATTGGTATTTTGTTCTGTGAATGAAAATATGTTTATTTGCAAAAAGTTATAAAAGAATTATTTTATGTTGGAAATAGGAAAATATTCAATGGTTACGTTGACGTACGATTTACGTATTGACGACGAAAACGGTGAGGTAATTGAGCAGGCAACGGAAACGCAACCATTACAATTTTTATATGGTGCAGGTGTTATGCTGCCAAAATTCGAATCTCACCTGGCAGGTTTGCGCGAAGGTGAACCTTTTACTATAAAGTTGAGTAGTGACGATGCTTACGGTGAAATCAATGAAGATGCCGTTGTTGAACTTCCGAAACATGTTTTTCTGGTTGACGGCAATTTTGATTCTGAATTGATTCAGGAAGGAAATATGGTGCCAATGATGAGCAGCAACGGTCAGCGTTTAAACGGACTGGTGCTGGAAGTTGGCGACGATATTGTTAAAATGGATTTTAACCATCCGCTGGCCGGCGAAGATTTATTTTTTGCCGGAAAAGTACTTGAAGTACGCGAAGCTTCCGATGACGAACTTTCGCAGTATTTAGGCGGCGGAGGTTGCGGTTGTGGCAGTGGTGGCTGCGGTTGCGAAAGCGAAGAAGGCGGCTCTTGCGGAACAGATCATTCTCATGGAGGATGCGGTTGCGGCTGCTAAGATTAATTTTGATTATTAGTTCAATTTAATTACTTTAACCTCGTTTTCTTTCAATTTTAGGGAACGAGGTTTTTTGCTTATTTTATGAATACATTTGGAAGAATTTTTCGGTTAACATCGTTTGGAGAATCGCACGGCAGAGGAATCGGTGGAATTATCGATGGTTGCCCGGCTGGTCTTGAACTTGATATTGATTTTATTCAGAACGATTTAGCCAGAAGAAAACCCGGACAGTCGAAAATAACCACCCAGCGCAAAGAATCCGATCAGATTGAATTTTTATCGGGTGTTTTTGAAGGAAAAACACAGGGAACTCCGATTGCGTTTGCTGTTTGGAACAAAGACCAGCATTCCAACGATTACAACGACCTTAAAGATGTATTCCGTCCTTCACACGCCGATTTTACCTATATTCAGAAATACGGCACCCGCGATTACAGGGGAGGTGGCCGCTCTTCAGCGCGTGAAACTATTGCGCGTGTTGCTGCCGGTGCAATTGCCAAACAAATTCTGGCAAAACAAGGAATTTCAGTTCAGGCTTTTGTTTCACAGGTAGGCGAGATTAAACTGGAAAAATCGTATACCGAACTTGATCTTTCAAAAACGGAGGAAAACATTGTACGTTGTCCCGATGCCGAGACCGCCGAAAAAATGATTGCACGAATTGAAGCGGCAGGAAAAGACCGTGATACAGTTGGCGGTGTTATTACCGGCATTGCCAAAGGAGTTCCGGCGGGGTGGGGCGAACCTGTTTTTAATAAACTTCATGCCGACCTTGGTTTTGCTATGCTCGGAATTAATGCGGTTAAAGGTTTTGAATACGGTTCAGGTTTTGAAGGAACAAAACTGAGTGGTTCGGAACACAACGATGTTTTTATCAACACTGAAAACGGAGTTCGTACAAAAACAAACAATTCCGGCGGAATACAGGGCGGAATATCAAACGGTGAAGATATTTATTTCAAGGTGGCTTTTAAACCTATTGCAACATTGCTTAAAGAACAACAAACTGTGGATAAAGAGAATAATGAAGTTACTATAAACCCCAAAGGTAGACACGATCCGTGTGTTTTACCGCGCGCGGTACCAATTGTTGAAGCGATGGCTGCGCTGGTTTTAGCCGATCATTTTTTAATGAGCAAACTTAATACGATTTAATATGCCAAGGAAAAAACGTAACAGAAGAATTCAGGTACCCCCTGTAATTAAAGGAATGTCGGTTTTTGGTGTTCGGGGACGGAAATCCAACGAAGTTTATCTCCGTTTGGAAGAATACGAAGCAATTCGTTTGCTGGATTATCAAAATCTAACCCAGGAGGAAGCGGCTGTCCATATGGATATTTCAAGGCCAACCCTTACCCGGATTTACGAGGAGGCAAGAAATAAAGTGGCTACGGCCTTTGTTGAAGGAAGAGATATTATTTTCAGAGGTGGTGATATTTATTTCGATAAAAACTGGTTCAAATGCAACTTATGCATGGCCAGTTTTAACAGCTACACCGACGAAAAATGCAACTGTCCGGTTTGCAGCTCCGACGATGTTATTTCGCTGAACGAATATTATGCTTCGTAAATAAGAAAAGTAAGCATAAAAAACCACCGGCTCATTAGCCGGTGGCACCCAATTAAGTTGTGATAAAACCAGAGCCCTAGTACACTAGGAACTACAAGGTATAAAATTAATATCAGAATATCAATAACTTAACAAAGAAAGTTTGTAAGGCACCCTGAATTAAATTTATACCGAACCTTTAAATTTCTGCATTGTTTATATTGATAAGTATCAATAAAATCAAAGTGTTCGTTATCAAAATAAATTGTTTTTTTGCCGAAATTGTTAAATTGTTTTGTTTAAAAAGCATGAAAGTTTTTGTGTCTACAGTCACTCAATTCTGGTTTAAATAAGTTTAATTTGACCCTGCAAAAAATTGAAAATGAAAATTCGAAAACTGCTTAGAATATTACACCGGGATTTAGGTTATTTCATAGTTGCAATGACCGTTATTTATGCCTTAACCGGAATTTATCTGAACCACAGGCACGATTTTAATCCCGATTATAAAATTTATATTTCCGATTTTAAAGTTGGGAATAATTTTAGTTTAAATCCGACAGAAGCTGAGGTACGTAAAGTTCTGGAAGATCAGCAACACGATGTTGTTTATAAAAAACACTACGTCAACAGTGATGGATTGGTAAAGATTTTTATTGAAAACGGTGAAGCTGTAATAAATCCGAAAACAGGAAAAGGAACTATGCAATACCTGGAAAAAAGGCCTGTAATTTTCGAGCTAAACAAGTTGCACCGGGCTTCCATCGGCACCCTCTGGAAATGGGTAAGCGATACAATGGCCCTAATATTGATTTTTGTGGCGGTTTCGGGTTTGTTTCTATTAAAGGGAAAACGAGGTTTTAGCCGTTGGGGATGGTGGTTAACCATTGCCGGAATTGTTATACCTTTATTTTTTATATTTATGTTCATGTAACCTTAAAATTATACGTAAATGAGAAATTTAGCTTTAATTAGTTTGTTTGCACTTTTGCTTTTTGGATGTGGAAATGCTCCGAAAAATCAGGCTCAGGGTGAATCTGCAGCTGCTCAGCCGGAAAAGGAAGCTGTAGTTTATACTGTGGATGAGTTGTATGCCAATGCATCGGAGAATGTGGATAAGGAAGTTGTGGTAAAAGGAACTGTAATGCACGTTTGCAAAGAAGGCGGCGCTCGTTGTTTTCTTATGGGAAGCAATGAAAATATCAATATTCGTGTGGAAGCAGGTGAAAAAATAGGTGCATTTAACCAGGAACAAATGGGCAGCGATTTGGAAATTGTCGGCATTCTGAAAGAAGTTAAAACCGAAGCCGACGCACACAACCCCGGACAGCACGAAGGCGATGCTGAAATGGAGGAGGATTCAACCGTCGCTCAGGCGCACAAAGTAATTGCTGAAACGCAGGAAAAAGCAGAAGTTGTTTACTTTCTCGAAGGTGTAAAAGTGAAGGAATTGTAATCAGATAAGAGAAAAAAAAGAAAAGGAGGTATTAATTGCCTCCTTTTTTTATTTCATTTTCAGGAATAAATTCAATGGAAACGGAATTTACACAATGGCGTGTATTTTTATCGGTAAAGCCTTCGCCGTAAAAAACATGCCCGAGATGTCCACCACAATTGGCACAGGTAATTTCCATCCGTCGGCCATCGGCATCCACCGATTTTATTACAGCTCCCTTAATTTCATCGTCAAAGCTGGGCCATCCGCAACCCGAATCAAATTTGTCGGAAGAACGATAAAGCGGCGCTCCGCAACGCTTGCAAACATAAACGCCCTTGCCTTTAAAGTCGTAATATTCACCCGTAAACGCACGTTCCGTTCCTTTGTGAACAATTACATATTCTTCAAAATCGGTAAGTTTTTTATACTCTTTTTCCGGTTTCCCTTTTTCAGGGTTTTGTGCATTTACTGTTGTTGCCATGCCTAAAATCAGGAGAATTAAAATTGTTTTCATAAATAAAAAACAATTTCAACCATTATTTAGTTTAAGTTGCAATATTAAGTTTTAACAATTCCAATTCCCGGTTTGTCAATCAAAGTTATTTTTCCTTCAATTACCTGCACACCGGTGTAAGGATCGTTGCTGATTAAAAGGTTTCCGTCCAGATCGGCCCAGTCGACTTTTGGCGAAAGTTGGGCAGCAGCCGAAACCGCACACGAAGTCTCCGTCATACAGCCAATCATTACTTTCATGTTGTTGGCACGTGCCAGGTTTATCATTTTGTGCGCCTCGCGCATTCCGGTACATTTCATTAGTTTTATATTGATTCCGGAATAAATACCAACAGTTTTTTGAATATCAGACAAACGCTGAACGGCTTCATCGCCAATAATCGGAAGCGGTGAGTTTTCGGTTAACCAGGCAATATCGTCCACATTTTCTTTGGGCATGGGTTGTTCAACAAACTCAATATCTTTTTCTTTTAGCCAGTTAACCATGTCGAGAGCCATTTTTTTGTCGGTCCAGCCCTGATTCACATCCACACACATTGGGACATCGGTAACCGAACGAATGGTTTCAATCATTTCTTTGTCGTTGTCGCGACCAAGTTTTACCTTCAAAATTTTAAATTCAGCAGCTTCTTTTACTTTTTGTTTAACAACTTCTTCGGTATCAATTCCGATGGTGAATGAAGTATTTGGCGTATTTTCGGCAGAATATCCCCAGATTTTGTACCAGGGTTGCCCCATTATTTTACCGACCAAATCGTGCAGTGCAATATCTACGGAAGCTTTGGCAGCACAGTTGTGCGGGGCAATTGAATCAACATATTCAAGAATTTCATCCATCCGAAACGGGTCGTTAAATTGTGCGAGGTTCAGCTTCGAAAGAAATTCGGTAGCTGTTTTGTGCGATTCGCCCAAATACGGCGGCATCGATGCTTCACCGTAGCCTGTAATTCCTTCAAATTCAATTTTGGTAAGCATCACCGGTGTTGTCGATCGCGAACTTGTAGCCAGTGTAAAAACATGTTTTAACTGCAATTCGTAAGGTTCAAAACTGAGTTTTAATCCTTGTTTTGGTAAAATTCCTTTCATTTTTGAATATGTTAAACCGGGAATTATGGAGCCCCCGAAAGTAAAAATGGCTGTGTTTCTTATAAATTGTCGTCTGTTGTAACTCATTGTTTTGATTTTTAATACCATGGATGTTCGTTAACCGGTTGAATCCCGTTGTCGGTTACGTCAATTATTCTTTTTGCACGAACCAGAGAATTTCTCCGGTATTCGGAATAAATTTCACTTTCGGGATTAAAGCTGTTTTGTTTTACCATTCCCGATTCATGAATAAATTCTGTGCCGCCAAGCGAAATCGCCACATGTGTTACTCTTTCATTTGAAGTTTCAGTGGCTTTTCTTCCAAAAAAAAGCAAATCGCCGGGCTGCAGTTCATCAAAATTATTATCCACATTTATGGTTTTACCGTGTTGGGTTTGCAGCGATGCATCGCGTGCCAGAATAAGTCCGTTGTTGAAATAAACTGTTTTTACAAAACCACTGCAATCCATTGTGTTTGCCGATGTTCCACCCCAAAGATAAGCTCGGCCCGTTAAACTTTTGGCCTGTGCAATTATTGCTTCAGAAGTTGGTTTTACGGTATTTTTGAAAACATTAAAATCTTCCCATTCCGCAGTTAAAACAAAACCCGTCCTTCCATCGGGGAAAGTTATTTTGGACCAGTTCCAGCCTTGTTCCGATTTTTCAAGAATACAACCCAAAGTTGCGTTGGAAACCGGGTTTTCAAATTTTTCGGTTTCGAAAATCTGTGTGTTGACTGCTGTGCAAATTACACGGTCCGAGTGGCGCCATTTTTCAAGTTGCTGTTTTGAAACCGGCACAAGCGCTGCATCGTCCACCCAGGAAATATATTTGTCGGGAGTTTGAACATAAAACCAGTCGTTTGCTTTTTTCAGAATTTTAACCGGAGTACCTAAAATAGCCTGCGAAACCAGTTCGGCTGAATGATCGGGGTTGGCCCGTAAATTCGCAACCGGAACATTCACCAGTGCAAATGTATTTTGCCCTACTGAACTGTCAGGGAGCAGTGTTAACTCGTCTTTGAATTTCAGGTTTTTCAAAGCATTGGTCAATTCTTTTTTCAGGTTTTCGTCACTGATTTCTCCGGTAACAACAAGGTTCCCGTTTTCAAAAACAGCTTCAACATTAAAAACTACTTCACGTTTGTCGGGTACATTTTTAGCCTGAAAATCAGCAATTATCTGACCGGCTTTGTTTCTGTCGCCAACGTTGCAGGCAACAAAAATAACCAGTGTAATTAATGCCAAAACAAATTTATTTTTCATCCGAATTCAAATAAGTTACTTTCATGTTGTAATTCCAGTCGCTAAAATACAGGTTTCCACCGTTCCATTCCAATTCTCCGCGCTGAAAATCGACCGGTTCGCTGCGGTAATATTTTTTGGGAGGTTCAAAAGCACGTCCAAAATCGTCGTTAACAATCAGCCGATAAGCATCGATTCCTGTAATAAAAAATTCCTTAACTTCCTTAATATCCGATTTTTGCAGACCAAACGATTGGTCGAGCGGCACCCAGCCCACTCCTTCATAATACACTTCGCACCAGTCGTGCAGATTTACTTCGCCGGGGTGTAACATCCAGCCACTTTGCCATTTGCACGGGATTCCCGAATAACGGGCGAGCGACATAAAAAGCAACGTTTTCATGCCACAGTCGCCTTTGCGGTTTTCAAGAACATAATGCGGAATCGAACTCATAATTGAATATTCCAGCGCCGACGCCCAAGGAATATTTGCGTCAATCCAGTAATAAATTGCCTTGACTTTTTCAAGAGGATTTTCAATTCTGTCTGTAATTTTTTCAGCCAAATCCTTGATTTCGCCGGTAAAAACAATGTGTGGCGGTCGCTCGGCCGTAAATCTTTTGAACAATTCGGAAGTGGTTTTGTAAGGCTGAATATTTTCGGGCTGAAGATTTATCCACTGTGCCGAAGTCTCAAATTCAGCAGAGTAAAAAAATTCAGTGGGTTCATTTTTTTGAACCACTTTTTCTTCGTATAAAGAACTGTGCAACTGTAAATTGTCGGGAGAATATTTGTGTTTCGAAAGCAATACAATATTGTTTTGCCGGGGAGGCGAAAGCCGGGGAAACGGCATCCAGCAGCGCACTGTGTCGCCAGCCGGAACAACATCCGGTTTTAGTTTTATAGTGAATTCGATTCTGAATTTTTGTTGGAGGGTTCCGGCGGCGGTACTGTCTTCTGTGTCCAGAATAATATTTGAAGTGTGTTTCAGAAGAAATTCATCGAGTGGATCTGCAATTTCACCGTCTTTGGCAATTTTAACGCTGCGGGCCAGCGAATCAACCCGGAACAAATTAGGTACTGCATTTCTGAAATACCTTTTTTCGCCGTTAATAAGCCGCATTTCCAGTTTTTTTTCCTGCTCCCAAACTTCGAGCCGGCTTTTGTCAATGTCGGGAAACCAGGACTTTAATTCAGCTATTATTTGAGTTTCGTTTTTTGAAAAATCAATTTCAATTCTGTCCATTGTTGCCAGGAATATTTCTGCCTCGCGGGATTGTATTTGTCCCGAAGCTTTTTCTATTGTTTTGCGTGCCTTGTCAAATTCGCCTTTTTCGAACAAAATTCTTGCATTTTCAGGTATTTGAGCTTGCAGCCCGATAAAAGAAAACAGGCAGCCAAGGATAAAAATTACAGGCAGAAATCCACGATTTTTCATCTGAAATTGAGTTAGCAAACAAAGATATAAAAGATAATATTTCAATCGGAAAATATAAATTTTCAATTTTTTTGTGTTTATTCATGTTTCGTTACCATTAAAATCCGTTTAAAATGAAGACTTTAAAAACCTTTGTCACATTTTTTATTTTGCTTCCTGTTTTTATTTATGCACAGGAACCAGCTAAAAAAGCGTTAAGTATCGACGATTTTGCTGGCTGGAAAACCATTTCAGGGGAAAAAATATCGAACAACGGTAATTGTATAGTTTATGAATTAAATCCTCAGAAAGGAGACGGAAATCTGGTTGTTATTAACGGAAACGAAACCGATACGATTCCGCGCGGTGCAAATGCCAGTATTAGCCCGGAAAATAATTTTGTGGTTTTTGCGATAAAACAGCCCGAAAGTGTTGTTCGTAAAGCAAAACTCGATAAAGTTAAAAAGGAAGACATGCCCAACGACAGTTTGGGAATTTTTGTTTTTAAAAACGATTCGGTGGTAAAATTTCCAAAGTTGAAAGAGTATAAAATTTCCAAAGAAAATGCCGGATGGATTGCTTTTTTGCTTGAGCCCGTGGAAACACCAAAAGATACAACAACCGAAAATCAACCCAAAAAAGAAGATTCAAAAAAACAACCCGGCAACAACTTGGTTTTGTTGAATACACAAACTTCCGATACCCTGGTTTTCAGCAATGTAACCGAATTTTATTATGCAAAAAAAGGCAGCGCTGTTTATTTCATTCAGCAAGAAGAAGATTCGGCAGCTACTTTTTCAACACTTGCTATTTTTAAAACCGGACAAGGAAAAGCTGAAGATTTGTATTCTTCGCAGGGCTGGATAAAAAAAGTTATCGCTTCTGAAAGTGGCGAAAAATATGCGTTTCTTTTGTCGAAAGATACTATTTCGGAGAAAAATTATTCACTTTTCCTCGGGGGAAATAATGAAGAACCGAGCGAAATAGTAAACAATTACACGCAGGGAATTCCAGTAGGATGGTCGCCCAGCGAAAATGGCGATATTTATTTCTCAAAAGATGCGTCAAAACTGTTTCTGGGGACTGCTGAAACTCCGGTCCACGAACCCAAAGACACTATTCCTGACGATGAAAAGCCACACCTTGACGTTTGGAACTGGAAGGATTTAAAACTTCAGCCACAACAAAAACTGGAGGCTGAAAAAGAGAAAAAAAGGACGTATCTGGCGGTTTATCATCTGAATGAAAAACGGTTTATTCAACTGGCTGACATTCAAATCAAAAATGTTTCAACCCTTCAAAAAGGAAACGGAATTATTGGATTGGGATACGATGAAACGCCGTATTTGCGCGCGTCGAGCTGGACAGGGGAACAAAACCGCGATTATTATCTGGTTGATTTTAAATCGGGAATCCGATGGAATGCATTGACAGGCAAATCATTTGTAAGACTTTCCCCGCAAGGGAAATTCGTAGTTTGGTACGAATCTGCCGACAGTAGTTTTTATGCAAAATCTACCGATGTGAATTTTCCGGATACGGTATCGCTTACAAAAAAAATTCCGGTATACTTTTGCGACGAGGAAAATGATACTCCCAGTGATGCGCAGCCATACGGAATTGCCGGATGGGGACCCGACGACCGGTTTATTTATATTTACGACCGCTACGACATTTGGAAAATCGACCAGGCCGGCGAACGTGTTCCGGTTTGTATTACAAAAGCTTTTGGACGTAGAAATTCAACACGTTTGCGATACATGAAATTAGACGATGAACTGGAGTATATTCCTGTGTCGGAAACAGTTTTGCTCAGCGCAATCGATGAAAGGACCATGGCGCAGGGATTTTTTAGCACGCAGTTTAATTCTGTAAAAGATCCAAGTCTGGTAATTATGGACAATGCCGTTTTTGAAAATCTGAAAAAGGCCAAAAAAGACGATAAAATTCTGTTTACAAAACAGACAGTAAAAGATTTTCCTGATTTATGGACCGGAAATACAGAATTCAAACACATGCAGAAAATTTCGGATGCCAACCCGCAACAGAAAGATTTTGTATGGGCAACAGTCGAGCTGGTAAAATGGAACTCATTTTCAGGGAAGGAATTAAAAGGACTTTTATATAAACCTGAAAACCTTGATCCGAATAAAAAATACCCGATGATTGTTTATTATTATGAACGTAATTCGGAATTGTTAAACCGGCACCAGCACCCGTATCCGAGCCATTCAACCATAAACAAAACATTTTATGCCAGCAACGGCTACCTGGTTTTTGTACCCGACATTACCTACGAAGTCGGATATCCCGGGCAAAGTGCTTATAACGCAGTAGTTAGCGGATCTCAATACCTTATCAATACGCGAAATTATGTCGACAAAAACAACATAGGGTTGCAGGGGCAAAGTTGGGGAGGCTACCAAACTGCATACCTGATTACACAGACCGATATGTACAAAGCCGCGATGGCCGGGGCACCTGTGAGCAACATGACCAGCGCTTACGGCGGAATTCGCTGGGGGACAGGGATGAGCCGCATGTTTCAGTACGAACACACTCAAAGCCGTATTGGAGGAACTTTGTGGGATAAACCGCTGTTTTATATCGAAAATTCGCCGGTATTTTATGCCCCAAAAATCCATACGCCGCTGCTGATTATGCACAACGATGAAGACACGGCTGTTCCATGGTACCAGGGAATTGAAATGTTTGTTGCCCTGCGCAGGCTCGACAAACCGGTGTGGATGCTTACCTACAACGGTGAACCGCACAACTTAAAACCAGAAAACTGGGCCGACCGTGTGGATTTAAGCACCCGCATGTTTCAGTTTTTTAACCACTTTCTGAAAAATAAACCTGCTCCCGAGTGGATGGAAAAAGGTATTCCGGCAGTGGAAAAAGGAAAAAACCTGGGGTATTGAAGAAGTTTAAAGTTCCGGGCTCAAAGTTTCAAGTTCAAGTTCCAAGTTGTGTATATCTAAATAACGTTGACTGTTTTTTTGTACTCATAACTTCTACTGAATTTTAATTCTTGAGCAATATTTGATTCAGAAGGATTGTTGCCCACAGCCCGAAGGGTTGAAAAAAATTCAGCCGGATTTATTCCTTGTATTCTTTTAGTTCATCGATGTCGCAGACCAGTTTGTCCATTCGTTTTTTGAACCGCTGGAGTTGCGTTTTTCCTAAAAACACCGAAATTAGCGACAGTGCGGCAATAAACAGAAACAGGTTTTTGTCGAAATGAAGACTGTCCCAGCCAATTAAAAGAACACCGGCCAGTGTTGTTGGAAAGGTAATATATATCCAGTTGGAGCGCGACACATACATTTCCTTGTATTCGTTAATCCGTGTAGCCGACTCAAGCACGGTATCGTTTATTAAATCCACTTTTTTCAGTTTATTAATGGCAGTAACAGAAAACCATGTGGAAAAAGCGATGGTCAGTAGCAACAGCATTGCCCCGGCCAAAAATTTTGCATCGGAAAGCGAAGTGGGTTTAAACATCGGGTGCAGAGCCACAGTCAGAACCACAGGCCCAACTATCAGTCCATAGTAATTCCGGTATTTTTGCCAGTTCAGCTTTTTTTGCGGCTTTTTCGACAGCGTTTCCAGGATTAGTTTTTTATTCAGCTTTTCAAGCCGGTTCAGTTTGCTGTCGTAAGTTTTCCAAAGTTTTTCAAGTTCACTGTATTCCATAACCCAACATTTATTGATTCGACAAATGGTTTTTTAATTTAAGTTTCAACCGGTTAATTCTCGTTGCTACATTTGAGCGCGTAATTCCTATTATTTCAGAAATATCGTCGTAAGAATAACCGTCAAGCTGTAGCAGTATAATGGCTTTGTCGATTTTTCCGAGATGTTCGATGGCGCTGTACAATGTTTCCGTTATTTCATCCAGTTCATTTTCGTTGCTTGCATTGGGTACAAAATCGGTGTATTCAATGTAATTTTTTTGATTTGAATAATTCTGCAACCATGAAATGGCCGTGTTAATGGCAACTCTGTAAGCCCATGTGCTGAATTTCGACAATCCTTTAAACCGGGGATAACCTTTCCATAAATTTGCAACAATTTCCTGAAAAAGATCGATCCTTTCAATCGGGGAATCACAGTACATGTGGCTTACCTTGTAAATCAGCTTTTTATTTTCTTCTATCAATTCCAAAAATTCAACGGATAAATCTTTTTCTGTCATTCCTGATTTGCTCATATGAATTGTTAGTCTGAAATTGATACTTAAAAGTCACCGTTACGTTGAAATATTTTTTTGAATTAATCTATTAAAAAGACCAGCTACAGATTCCATTGCCTACTGCAACTGAATACTGATCACTTTTTTCCCGGCCTTTTTCCACAAGGGTTATCAAAATTCTTCACAAAATAGCACAACGTATTTTATCTGAAAAGGAAGAATCAGTAACTCTAAATAAAGAATACCAACAATCAATCCATTGACAAATGGCTAACTCGCCTGCAAATGAAACTGAACACGGCCCACTTTCTTCCCCTAAAAGCTATTGTAAATTATGTTTAAAACTACTAATTTTAATTCTGCATTCAGGGCGACACCCTAAGTAAAATTTGATGTAATAGAGTCACCCCGATAAAAAAAGGTTCTCATTAATTTAATCGAATTTAAAATTGTTTTTTTTGAAATTTATAACCATTTAAACAATAACAACCAAAACTTACAACCATGAAAAAGACAATCACCAATTTTGAGGTTGACGAAAAAAAAGCGATGGACTTTGATGTTTTAACTTCTTTCCAAACCAAATTGTTCCTGGAAAAAAATCCGTTTGTTGTTGCCCCCGATTATCTAACTTTGAGTGATACTAAAAGATTTTTAACAAAAGGGGGAAAACCAGAAACCTTTAAAAACGAAGAATTGCCTGAGTCGTTTAAAAACAGGACTTTTATTAAGAATCTCTCGGCGTTGACCTACAAACTGGAAGAAATTCCCGGGCATATTGTAAAATTTGACGATGAAAAAAAGGATTACAAAATTATGTCGTTGCAAAGGTTTGTAAAAGACAACCAATATCCTGAAGCAACTATTATTGAAGATGGTATTTTATACAGTTCAAAAATTAATTCAGGCGCAAGTTTTAACGGTTCATTTTTAATCGGAGGCTTGCAGGTTGACAGCAAAAGTATTATGGAATTAATCATTCAGGATGTTGTTATGTCAATTATCCCCGATTCAATGATTTTAAATAAGGAAATTGAAAAAGTAGCTGAAAGTATTCCTGTGCCGGAAAGGGAAAAATTCTTTTTTATAAAGGGGACAACATTAACCATTATCAACAATAAAAAATTCAAGGAACAAAAATTTGAAGCCAAAATAAACAACACTTATGTAACTGCGGAAGGAAAAGTATTTGCCAGCAACGAGAGATTTTCGAGGGAACGACTGGTTTCGTTGGACCTGATTTCACTCAACGATATTTTAATGGTTAAACCGATGTAGCCGTCAAGCAATAAGTTTATATACTACCGACACCTGTTTTACAGGTTCAACCGGCAAATAAAAATGTTATCACTCAAAATATCAAAATATGAAAAAAGTCAACTACATTCAAATTTTAATCTTTTTCTCGGTGTTCATTTCCATAAATTCGTATGCGCAAATTGTTGTGGAGCAACCCGAACTGTTCAAAAAAGAAGTTTTAAACGATTCCATATCCCAACTCTATTCTGTTGAATATAATTCGTCGGACTCAAACATGGTTTGTATTCTTAAGTATTACCCTTCAGGGCAAATCAATTACAAATGGACTTACACATCTTTCTCCGACACATTAATCAATAAGTTTGAAACCTGGTATGAAAATGGAAACCTGAAAAGAATTTTTGTTTTAAACCCGGATATCGATCAAAAGAAGCTGAACAAATTTCTTTCAAAAAGAGAAAATTCATACTGGTTTTATCATGTAAACCGATATTACAACGGAGACCTGAAAACATACCGGGAAAACGGTCAGATAAAACGGCACGACGATTTTTCGGATGGGGTTATGAATTTGGGTTCTACATGGAACCGGGACGGTGAAATTGCACAATATTATGCGTACGATATCAAACCTGAATTTCCTGGCGGTGAAGCTGCATTTGCAAGGTTTATAATCAATCGGATAAAATATCCGGTGATGGCGCAGGAATACGGAATTCAAGGAAAAGTATACATCACGTTTGTTGTTGAAGCAGACGGCACAATAACAAATATTTCGGTAGCAGAAAGTGTTGCCCAAATTTTGGACGACGAGGCAGTCAGGGTTATTAAATCAATGCCCGCCTGGATTCCCGGAAAACTGGATGGAGAAAACGTCCGTACATCCTATACAATCCCGGTAGGTTTTAATATTAAATAAAAAGTTGGTAAGTTTTGTAATTTGTAGTGTGAACCTGAAACTTTGAACCCGGAACTAAAAACCCAAATCTTTCGCTTGCTTATTTCCAAATCAATGTTAAATTTGAAATCACGAAAACCCGGTGACTCCCAGGAAGATCAGCAGCGTGCGACAGCCACCCCAGGATTTCTGAAAATATCAGGTGTTTTTATATTCAAGAATATACAGCTTACGAAATATTATATGAAAAAACCAAACAATAAAAACCAGTATTGCATTTATAGATAGGTTTTTCATATAGATTGGCTAGTTAGCCATCATGCTAAAACAACAAACATTATAACATAATTGGACAATATGAAATTAAGAAACCTTATTTTATTAGGATTACTACTATCGACTGGAATTTTAAATGCCCAAACGGATTTCCGACCTGGATATATTATTAAAATGATTGAAGACACAATATTTGGACAAATTGATTATCGAGGTGATTTATTAATGAGCAGTATTTGTAAGTTCAAAGATAATGAGAGTAAAATTTCTGAGTATTACCCAAAAGATATTGTTGCATTCAGATTTATTGATAGTAAGTATTATGTATCCAGAGAGATAAATAATAAAAAAGTATTTATGGAATACCTGATTAAAGGGAAAGTCAATATTTATTATATGCGCGATGAAAAAGGAGACCATTACTATCTTGATAAAGAGGGTGTGAAATTGACAGAAATTCCATATGAAGAAGGGATAAAATACGTTGAGGATGAACCAAGATATTATGAGTCAAAAAAGCATATTGGATTACTAAATTACTATATGCAAGATGCTCCTGAATTTCAATCTCGCATACAATCTTTGAAAAAACCTGAGCACAAAAACTTGATTAAATTAGCCGAAGACTACCATAATGCAGTTTGCGAAGGAGAAAAATGTATAATCTATGAAAAAAAACAGCCCTTTATTAAAGTAAATCTGGAAGGTGTTGTAGGGATTGTGAATTTTGAGAATGTTGATGACATAAATGATAAATACTATTTTCAAAGTGGAATTATTGCACATTTTTGGATGCCAAGAACAAATGAAAAAATCTATTTTAAGACTGGTTTTCTGTATTCCCAGGTCGAGGATACAGATGGCGAAAAATATGGATATATAAAAATTCCTACTCACATCGGGTATTTAGCACCAAAAACATATCGGATTAGACCATCAGTTTCGATTGGATTGTTATCTCCCTCTTATTCGGGTGGAATTTCCGTAAAGATTAATAAAAGGATAAATCTGGGGGTTCAAAGTTGGGTGAATTTCTTTCCGAATGATAAAGTACCTTGGATTCCATCACAGCTATTTAATTATTCGATTTTAGGAAATTTATATATTGAATTGTAAAATGCACGAATGGCTAACACGCGGTATAGTTAATAAGGGTTTCAGAGGTTTTCGGGGCGTTGTAACCCGCTCCAAAATTTGCTTTTACTTGATAGGTGAAAAGCCCGCAATCCCTTACTAACCATACCGCCAACCGTTACCGATAAGTGTAAAAGTCAGATTACGAATACGTTATTCAAATTTAGTTATCAAAAATTGACAATATACAAGTGAATGAAAGTCGAGAAAAATAAAATTATAGCTGAGGATTTTAATATCTTCATCTTGATTTAATAAAACTGTTCAATTAAAAAATTTGTAGTTCTGACAATGGATAATTTTGAAGAATATTTACGGCAAGGCGAACCAAACAAAGCAGAAAAAGCAAAAGTTTGGAAAACTGCTATAGGCTTGCAGCAAGTTGATGGACTAAAACCATCTGACTATCTGATAGAAACTGCCAGACAAAATATTGAAGGCCACATTACCATTGAAGAAGTAAAATATCGAATTGATAGTTACTACATCCAACATCCAGCAAAAACAGACCAGGACAGAACTGAAGAAGCTGATAAGGTTTCAGCACGAATTGCAGAAATATTGAGTGAAAAAACATTCGCTTTCTCTCCTGTTGAATACATAACAATTCATCGCAGGCTGTTTCAAGGCATTTACAAGTTTGCTGGTAAAATTCGAGATTTTAATATCACAAAACAGGAATGGATTTTAAATGGGGAAACGGTATTGTATGCGAGTGCTGAAAGTTTAAAAGATACATTGGAATACGATTTTGAGCAGGAAAAAAAATTCAATTACAAAGGATTAAGTCAACAAGAAATCATTGAACATTTAGCTCATTTTATTAGCTATTTATGGCAAATTCACATTTTTGGGGAAGGAAACACAAGAACTACTGCTATTTTTTTTATCAAATATCTTCGCAAACTTGGTTTTAAAGAAGTAAACAACGACATGTTTGCAGATCATTCATGGTATTTCCGCAATGCACTTGTGCGAGCCAACTATGAAGATTTATCCAACGGAATCCACAAAACAGGAATATATCTAATTCACTTTCTTTCAAATTTATTGCTTGGAGAAAAGTTTATTTTGAAAAACAGAGAAATGCATGTTCATTACAATGACACTGCAATCACAGAAAATGACACTGTAAATGATACTGTATTTTCTTTAATAAGACAAAATAATAAGATTACAGCAATCGAGATTAGTGATAAATTAAAAATAAGTGTAAGCACTGCTAAAAGGAAATTAAAAGAACTTAAAGAAAGTGGAAAAATCGAACGTGTTGGAAGCGATAAAACAGGTTCATGGAATATAATTGAACATTAACGTGGCTGATATTGAAAGAACAAAACACCAAGCGATAACACGTGGTATAGTTTGGTGGTTTGTAGTTCCGTGTCCTTCAAACAGGAACGCTCTCCGAAATTCAGCAACAACAAAATAGAAATCAGTGTTAAAAACTCAATAAAACAAATCACAATGAACAATTACAAAACAACTCCCGAAGAATTTTTGAAATCGATTCAGATAATTCATATGGCATTAATAACAGGAGTAGTATTATTTGCTTTAATCGCCGTTTATATTCATTTCAGCGGATTTGAATTTGATGGCGGAAAAGAATTGAATTCCGGATTAATTATTGTCGTTCCGGTTTTTGCAATTGCCGGAATAATTGCAAGCAGATTGGTTTTCAAATTCAAATTAAAAGAATGTATTACCAAACAAAACATGGAGGAGAAAATAACAGATTACCGTTCAGCCCTAATTATAAAATTTGCTTTAATTGAAGGATGTGCCATGTTTTCAGTAATTGCGTTTTTACTGACGAATAATTTGCTGTATCTGGGAATTACAGGATTACTTCTGGTTGTATTTATAATTTACCGACCAACAGCCGAGACATTATCTGCCGACATTGAAGTAACCCAAAAAGGGGATGACAAAAACAGGTATACTTTGAACTAAAATTTTTATATTTATCGGAATACAGTAAACAATGTTTTGGTTTTCAGACAAGGACTGCTACTCATACTTACGATTGAATTAACCGAAAAAAAAATCTGAAATACAAGAAAAAAAATATGCTAACTGATATTCATCCAAAATTACCCATGCGCAACAAAAATGTTACCCGCGATTTTTATATCAGTCAATTGGGGTTCAGTGAATTTGGAAGCGCTGATTTTGACGGTTATTTAATGGTGGAAAAAGATCATATCCAGATTCATTTTTTTGAATTTAAAGAACTTGACCCACAAGAAAACTACGGGCAGGTGTATATCAGAACCAACAAAATTAATGAGTTTTTTCAGTACCTGCTGGATAAAAAAGTAAACATTCACCCCAACGGACACCTTGAAAACAAATTTTGGGGACAACGGGAATTTTCAATTCTCGACCCCGACAACAACCTTTTGACTTTTGGACAGAGTATTCAGAAATAAAACAAATTCATAATATGAGCAAAAAAATACACCTCTTTCTTTTCAACGGATTTTCGGATTGGGAAATTTCTTATTTCACCCCGGAAATATATAAAAGTGAAGATTTTGAATTAGTAACATTTTCAACTGACGGCAATCCGGTAATTTCCATGGGCGGACTACAGGTTATTCCAACCACTTCATCAACTGAATTAAAATTTGAAGAAATAGAAATGCTGGTGCTACCCGGCGGCACAGCCTGGGAAAAAGGGGAAAACACCGAAATCGGAAAATTAACTCAGCATTTAATTGAAAATGGGAAAAAGGTTGCAGCCATTTGTGGGGCAACCATTTATCTTGCACAATCGGGCTTTTTAAACAATGTGAAACACACCAGCAACGATTTGTATTATTTAAAAGCAGTGGCTCCAAATTACCGGGGAGAAGAGAATTATCAGCATTTGCGGGCGGTAACCGACGGAAACATAACTACGGCCAGCGGAATTGCCCCCATAGAATTTACCCGGGAGATATTCAAAATTATTGGTTTGTACAGCGACGACCGTATTGAAAAATGGTTTCAGCTGTTTAAAAACGGAATCTGGAGCGAATAAAAAAGCATTCAGATTGTTCGGAAATTCACCGCAGCGAAAACAAAAAACATGGATATTCAGATAAAACCGCTTACGACAGAAACTTTAGACGATTATTTGTTCTTTTTCGACGACATTGAATTTGAAGAAAACCCGGAATGGTCGGCCTGTTATTGTTTTTCCTTTCATTTTACCGGAACCAAAGAACAATGGAAACGCGAAAGTAACCGGGTCTCGGTAATTCAATATGTAAACGAAGGCAAAATGACCGGATATCTGGCGTATTCTGAGGGCAAACCTGTTGGTTGGTGCAATGTAAACAACCGACGTAACTACCAGAGTTTACTGAAATATTACGATTTGGATATAAATCCAGATGAAAAGGTTTGTTCTGTGGTTTGTTTCCTGATTCACCCTGCTTTCAGACGACAGGGAATTGCTCAAAAACTTCTCGAAAAAATTTGTGCCGATTATTCAGTATCCGATTTTGATTTTATTGAAGCTTATCCTGCGAAAGGAAAATTGTCGTGCGAAAGACATTACCGGGGGCCGCTGGAATTGTACCGGAGATTTGATTTTCAAATCATCGGGGAGAACAACGATTATTATATTTTGAGAAAATACTTGAAATAATACCCATTAAGAAATTATCAATTAATGTGTTATTTAATGGTAAAGGAGGAAGCCTGGAAGTGAAAAATTGATTAATTTAGTTGAGGTTAAAAGGATTCTTTTAAAAAGTACAGAATATAAAGCAACCCTAAGAATTATTTTTCCATCTGCAATTTAAAAACCTGTCAAAATGAAAAGATATAAATTTCTTGTTCTCCCGTTTTTTGTTGTTTTTGTTTTAGCATCTTGCATTTTAGTTGAAGAGCCATTGGGTAAATGGAGCGACAATATTCATCTTTCACAAAAATCGGCCGATTTTAATGCTGAAGGAGATTCCATTGTAATTACAACCGGCGGTGATTGGTGGTGGGTTGTTGGCATCACAATCAACGATTCGTCGTACTACGATTTTATGCAGGAAATTGATGTTACAACCGAGCAATACACCATTCAGGAAGATTGTTTTGTTGTGGAACGCCGTAATAAAAACACGTTATTTATAAAAATGGATGCCAATCCCGAAAGAAAAATCCGTGTTATGAAAGTTGAACTTGAGGCTGGCGATTATTTTACAAGGGTTTTTATCAATCAAAAAGGTACTTCCTAAATCATTTCTTTTTCACTTATTTTCTGCAATCCTCATAAAATTAGTTTAAACAGGATTTTACTTTCAATTAAATTCTCTTGTTAAAAGTTTTTAATTAGTTTTGGTTCGCTAACTTGATTAACCGTAAACTAAAATCATCATGCAAAAGAAAACAACATTATTTATTGTTCTCGCAGCTCTGGGAGCAATTCTGATTTCCTGTCAACCAAAACCCAAAGTCGGGGAGTGGCAAACCATTTTTAACGGCGAAAATCTTGACGGTTGGAAAAAAGCAGGCGAAAATCAGGAAAGTATTACCGTTGAAGACGGAATGATAAAATGCTCGGGCGAACGTTCGCACTTGTTTTACAAAGGCAATTACAAAAATTTTGAATTTAAAGCCGAAGTAAAAGCCATGGAACATTCCAATTCCGGCATTTTTATTCATACTGAATATCAGAAAGAAGGCTGGCCTGCCAAAGGATACGAAATTCAGGTAAACAATTCGTTCCGAGGATCTGAAAATTCTCCTGAACGCAGAAAAACAGGAAGTATTTACAACATCCGCAACATTTACTATCCGCTGGCCGGCGACGGTGAATGGTTCAAAATGCGAATCAAGGTAGTAGAAAATTTTGTTGAGATTTTTGTGAACGATGTAAAAGTAAACGAATATGTTGAGCCCGACGAACCGTGGCGTTGGGAAGGCGGAGAAACCTGTCGGCTGAGCAGCGGAACTTTTGCTTTGCAGGCACACGATCCGGGAAGCACAACCTATTTCAGGAACATCAGGGTTATGGCTTTGCCTGAAGGCGAGAAAAAGGAAATGCAGGTGGAAAAAGACTGGGACACCGTAGTTACGCAACTCATGAAAGCTGGATTTCCGTTAGTTGATTTTCATGTACATTTAAAAGGCGGATTAACCATAGATGACATTGTAGCCAATTCTCAACGACTGGGAATTAACTATGGTGTGGCTCCCAACTGCGGACTGCATTTCCCGGTTACTGACGATACTTCGCTTTACGCGTATATTGATGAAGTAAAAGGAAGTCCCACTTTTAAAGGAATGCAGGCAGAAGGCAGGGAATGGATTACACTTTTTTCTCCGGAAGCTGTGGCTAAATTCGACTATGTTTTTACAGATGCCATGACATTCACCGACGCAAAAGGCCGCAGAACAAGAATCTGGATTCCTGAAGAAGTTTTTGTCGACGACAAACAACAGTTTATGGAAATGCTGGTGGGAAAAATCGAATCTATTTTTTCGCAGGAACCGGTTGATATTTATGTAAATCCAACGGTTTTGCCCGACGAATTAATGGGCGAATACGACGAATTGTGGACCAAAGAACGCATGGAACGTGTAGTTAAAGTTTTGGCTGACAATGGAATTGCACTCGAAATTAATGCCCGTTACAAAACGCCAAAAGCTGAAATGATAAAAATGGCAAAAGAAGCCGGTATTAAATTCACTTTTGGAACCAACAACACCGGCAACGAACTCGGGCAACTTGAATATTGTATTCAGATGATAGAAGAATGCAAATTAACGCCCAACGATATGTTCGAAATTAAACCCGACGCGCAGAAACCGGTGAATGTTAAAGGATTGCCGGAAAAAATTACTGGTTAGAGGATGCATTTAAGTTAGAAATAAGCACCTTTTCAGCGGTTAACTTTTTTTGTTGGCCGCTGAATTTTTTTTATGAAATTCAATGGCAGTTACAAAATCAATTTTTCTTCAAAAACTTAAAATCCACAACGACTGGAAACCTTTTCTTTCAGCCAAAATAAAAAAACAACTTCAGGAGATTGAATCGCAGGTTACCGGCGACGAATTTACCCCTTCCGAGGAAAAAGTGTTGCGTTTTCTGGAAATGCCATTGCACACAGTTAAAGTAATTATTCTGGGCCAGGATCCTTATCCACAGCCGGGAGTGGCTACCGGTCGTGCGTTTGAGGTTGGCACGTTAAAATCGTGGAACGAACCTTTTAAAAATATCTCACTGAAAAATATTTTACGGGCGCTTTTTAAATCATATTCAGGCGAAATTCTGAATTACAACGAGTTAAAAACAAAATTCGACAATGAATTTCCGGTATTGCCACCCACAAAATTGTTCAAACACTGGGAAAACCAAGGAGTACTTTTATTGAATACTTCGTTTACCTGCAAACCCGGAAACCCGGGAAGTCACAAAGAAATCTGGTCAGAATTTACTGCTGATTTACTGAACTTTATAAATATAAATTTTCAGGGAGTGACATGGTTTCTTTGGGGAAATCACGCCATTGAAGCCACAGGAAAATTAGATTTGAAAAGTAAAATTGTAAGTCAACATCCCATGATGTGCTACGATGGCCCCAACAGGGAAACAGATTTTCTATTCGGCAAAATCAATTGTTTTGGTGAAATGCAAAAAGAAATAGACTGGACAGGATTTAAGTTATCCGGAAATTTTAAACGTGAACAAACCTTGTTTTAATAAAATTCGAGTTTCTGACTATGGCCCACCAGCATTTTTTTCTTTTCAACAGCAAATTCAATTAAATCAACAGCTTCTTCATCAGAAAAAGAAACTCTGTTTATTGTAAGATCAAAAATTTCTTCCTTAACATCATCCGGATGAATGGCCTTCCTAAAAGCAATTCTTTCTTTTTCCACCCGCTGAATAAAAAGTATGGCCTCGTCGCGGTTCAGTTTGTTATTTTCCATAATGGTGTGAATACGGTATTCCAGTGGGGCAACCAGCCGGATATGCAGGGCATTTTTTATGTCTTTGGCAATTAGATGACCAGCGCGTCCTACAATAATTGAAAAACCGTCGATGGCAAAACTGCGAACTACATCAGAAACGGTGTTTATAATTTTGCGTTCGCTTTTGTATTGCTTGTCTTTGAAAGCTTTTAGGATTTCGTCGAAAGTGTACTTGTCGGTTTGTTTAAAAATCCTCCTCACTCTTTCCGGTTCGAGATCGAGCTCTTTGGCGCTGTGGTAAAATATCTCCTTACTGAGCACTTTCCAATCAGAAATCATTTTGTGTTCATTCAACCGGGCGGCAATTAAATTTGCCAATTTTAATCCATTACAGCCAACTTCCCGTGAAATGGTTATTACTGGTCCTGCAGTTGAGTTGTCTTTTTTGTAGGAGTGTTCTTCCTGTAGACGTTTGTTAAAATAAATCATTAATGAATTGCCCATGACACTTGTTTTTTATTCAATTTACGCCATTATTTTGATTTGGTTATATGTTTTAAACCACAGGTTCTAAATAAAAATTAAGTTAACTTGAATGAATTGTTTCTTGCGAAAAACCTCTTTTCCTAATTACCTCATTCCCGGTTTAACTGATAAGAGTCAGTTCTGTTTTCAACGATTCAGATTACATTTACCACAATTCTTCAGAATAAAGAGAGAGATTTATCCTATATTCGTAGGTCGTAAATAAAATATTGTACTATGTTCGGAAAAGAAATTTATGTAAACCGTAGAAAAGCGTTAAAAAACAAATCGTTAAAAGGAATTGCCCTGATTCTGGGAAATGTGGATTCGCCGATGAATTACACCGACAATACTTTTCATTTCAGACAGGACAGCACGTTTCTTTATTTTTTTGGTCTTGATTTTTCTGGACTTGCCGGAGTAATTGACTTCGACAACGGCGAAGATTATTTGTATGGCAACGATGTTGATATTGAAGATATTATCTGGATGGGGCCTCAGGTTCCGCTAAAAGAAAATGCATTAAAAGCCGGAGTAGAAAATACTGCACCGCTGGCAAGCCTTTTCGATTTTATTACAGGTGCAATCAAACAAGGGCGCAAAATTCATTTCCTGCCGCCTTACCGTGGCGAAAACAAGTTGTTTCTTCAAAAGTTACTGGGAATTTCAGCATTGCGCATTCACAATTATCCGTCGGTTGAGTTGATAAAAGCGATTGTTGGTTTGCGTTCAATAAAAGAATCCTGCGAAATTACCGAAATAGAAAAAGCCTGTGCTGCCGGTTACGATATGCACGTAACAGCAATGAAAATGGCAAAACCGGGAGTTTGGGAACAGAAAATTACAGGTGTTCTTGAAGGAATTGCCAATTCGCACGGCGGTATGGTTTCATTCCCCATTATTCTTACACAAAACGGCGAAACTCTGCACAACCACAATCATTCCAAATATTTACAGGAAGGAAAACTAATGCTTACCGACGCTGGTGCGGAAACCGGATTGCATTATGCATCCGATTTTACCCGAACAGTACCGGTTGGAGGTAAATTTACCCAAAAGCAGCGCGAGATTTATGAAATAGTTTTGGCTGCCAACAACAAAGCCACCGAATTAATCCGTCCGGGAGTTACTTACCTTTCAGTACATCTGGCTGTTGCTGAGGTTATTGCTTCAGGATTAAAAGACGTTGGGCTGATGAAAGGGGATGTAAAAGAAGCGGTTAAAAACGGAGCTCACGCCATGTTTTTTCCACACGGACTGGGGCACATGATGGGGCTTGATGTACACGACATGGAAGATTTGGGGCAGATTTATGTTGGTTACGATGACGAAATAAGGCCGGTAGACCAGTTTGGCACAGCATATTTGAGGTTGGGAAGAAAATTACAAACCGGATTTGTGATTACCAACGAACCGGGAATTTATTTTATCCCGGCTTTAATTGATAAATGGCAAAACGAAAAAATCAATGTCGATTTTATCAACTTTGAAAAAGTAAACGAATACCGCGACTTTGGAGGAATCCGCCTCGAAGACGATATTTTGGTAACGGAAAACGGAAGCCGGATATTGGGAACACGGGTACCAATAAATCCTGATGAAGTGGAAGAAATTGTATCGAAATAAAAAAAGAGCAGCTGAAAAGCTGCTTTATTTTTTTAACATCCTGTGGTAGAAATATTCCAATTCAATTTTAATTTCATCTCTGATTTCCCGGCATTTCATTTTTAATTCCTCTCTGTCTCTGAAGTTTCTGTATGGATTGTGAAACCCGAGGTGCATCTTCCTTTTAAATTTTATCGGAGGAATTTTCAACTGTTCAATAGTACCGTCGCCAACGGTTATCAGATAATCAAATTCAAGATGTGCAAATTTTGAATAATGCTGGGGAATGTCGGGTTCTAATGTGATTCCGATTTCTGCCAAAACCTCAATGGCTACCGGACTGACATGATCAACAGGATCGATTCCTGCTGAATAAATTTCGAGTTCTTTATCAAAACTTCTTAAAATAGCTTCTGCCATTTGACTGCGGCATGAGTTCTGGTTGCTTAGAAAAAATATTTTTACCCCATTAATTTCAATTTTTGGTTCCGCTAAAGGGAAATAGGTTAGTATTTCTGTTAATTAAGTCGTTCAAGATAAGGAAAAACGAATTGATTAAAAATCGGATTAATTATATTACACCCTGAAAATTAACATTTTATGAATGTTATTCAGCAATGTTAAAAAACATACAACTTTTTTAGCATCAGATTTTTGTCGTATTTATATAAAAGAAACGAATGTTAATTATGATTAAAAAAGAGAAATCAGAAAAAGCAAAATTAAAATCGTATTTCAAACCTGAATTGTTTCCCGATATGAATGTAATAAATACCTTAAATTGCAGATTTTAAGGGAAAAACTTTGAGTATTTTGGTGTAAATGTATATTTTCGTAGTCGAATCAAAATTATGCACACCATATTTTAATGGTATAAAAATTACGTAAATGGAACCTAAAGATCTAAAAAACTCTGACGAGTTAAGGAATACGAAGAATTCGGACCTTGAAAATTCTGAAAAGAATGTTGTACCTGCTGAGGATGTTCAAAAAGAAGAACAGCCTCTGAAAAATGAAAAAACTGAAACTACATCAGTTAAAAAAGAAGACACTGTTGAAACAGTTGAAACTTTAGCTGAACCTGTTGTAGAAGAAACTGTTGAAGAAAAAGCAACTGAACCGGAAATAGAAACAGAGTCAAAAGCGGTTACTGAAGTTGAAGCTTTGGAAGAAACGGCTGAAAATTCTCTTGTGGAAGAAACGCAGGAAGAAGCTCTTGTCGAAGAAGTTACCGAAGTATTGGTTGAGGAAGTTGAAGAAGAAGAAAGTGCTACTGAAGAAACGGAAGAAGTTGAAACAACAGAGGAAGAAACCACAGAACCTGCAACACCGGTAAAAACGGAAAAAGTTGTTGCAGAGAACAAGGAAAAAATCGATTATACAAAATATACACAGCTTGAACTGGTAAATGCATTGCGCGAAATACTCGAAAGTGTTGGTGAAGACGACATTAAAGAAGATGTTGATGCAATTCGTTCAATTTTTTATCGGAATTATAAAGCTGAAATTGATGCCCAGAAAAAGGCTTTTCTGGAAGCCGATGGAAATATTGAAGAATTTGTTGCCGAAGTTGATCCTTACGAACAGGATATCAAAGAGTTATTGAAAAACTATCGCCAGGTACGAATTGAATTCAACAAAAAACTGGATGTTGAAAAAGAAGATAACCTGAAGTTAAAATACCAGGTAATTGAAGATATTAAATCGCTTATCAACACCGAGGAATCTATAAATAAAACCTTTCAGGAATTTAGGGACTTGCAACGTAAATGGCGCGAAATAGGTCTGGTGCCACAAGCCAAAATGAAAAATCTTTGGGACACGTACCATTTTCATGTTGAAAATTTTTACGATTACATTAAAATCAACAAAGAACTGCGTGATCTTGATTTGAAAAAGAACCTGGAAGCAAAAATAATTTTATGCGAAAGGGCAGAAGAATTGCTTGTTGAACCCAATATTATTAGGGCGTTTAATACTTTACAAAAATACCACGAACAATGGCGCGAAATCGGACCTGTTCCGGTAGAACAAAAAGACGATATCTGGGAAAGGTTTAAAGCTGCCACTGCAAAAATCAATAAAAAACATCAGGAATATTTTGAAAGTCGTAAAGATGACCAAAAGAATAACCTGGATGCAAAAACAGCCCTTTGTGAAAAAGTGGAAGAAATTAACGAGATGGAAATTTCCACACACAAAGACTGGGATGATAAATCGAGAGAGCTGGTTGAATTACAAAAAGTGTGGAGAACTATTGGCTTTGCTCCGCGTAAAGACAACAATAAAATTTATGATCGCTTCCGTAATGCCTGCGATAAATTTTTTGATGCCAAACGTGATTTCTATTCAAAAAACAAAGAACTTCAGCAAAATAACCTGCAATTGAAAATCGATCTTTGTATTGAAGCCGAAGCATTAAAAGACAATACCGACTGGAAAAAAACCACGCAGGATTTTATAAATATTCAGAAAAAATGGAAAGAAATAGGGCCGGTTCCAAGAAAACATTCCGATGTAGTTTGGAAACGTTTTCGTGCTGCCTGCGATTTCTTTTTTGATAAAAAATCGGAACATTTCTCCAGTATCGATTCTGAACAAGTTGAAAATCTGAGACTAAAAAAAGAACTGATTGCTGAGGTTGAAAATTTTAAAGCAAGCGAAAGTACAGAAGAAAACCTGAGATTACTGAAATCGTTCCAACGCCGATGGACTGAAATTGGTCACGTTCCATTAAAAAAGAAAGACGAAATTCAGATTAAATTCAGGGAAGCCGTCAACAAATTGTACGACGATTTGAACCTGGACGAAGAAAAACGTAATTTGCTGCGGTTCAGAACAAAAATGACTTCTTATTCTGAATCAAACAGAGGACAGAACAAAATGCGTTTTGAACGCGACAAATACATGAACAAGCTCAAACAACTTGAAAACGATTTGGTTTTGCTTGACAATAACATCGGATTTTTTGCCAAATCGAAAAATGCCGAATCGTTAATTAAAGATGTAAAACGGAAAATCGAGAATACAAAAGAGAAAATTGAATTTCTGAAAGAAAAGATTCGTGTAATTGACGAAGTCGATACCAACGATTAATAATACAAAAGCCGGTTTTTCCGGCTTTTTTTATGATCTTGTTTACAGTTAATTTACTAATTTTGAACCTGAATTTGGCTTGAATTTATTCAAAAAAGTCGTCAGGATTAAAAGGAATGTCATCGTCCGGGTCTTTGTCAAATGGCCCAACTCCGGGTGGATTAAAAAGCCCCCAGCGATCGATGATATAATTCCACTTGTCGAAACCTGCCACCCAGTCGATAAAAAGCAACCGGTATTCTTCAATTAACTCCCTCACAATATCGAAATACTGCACCTCTTCAAATCCAAACATTTCGAGGGAGTGGTTGGTCACCATTAAATCGCGGGCAGCTTTTCGGATTATGGCTGCGGCTTCCATGCGGATATCGTATAAATCGCCACCTTCGGCACCCGCAATTTTTACGGTCAACATTCCGGCATCGCTCAGCATTTCGCCTTTTATGAACTGCAAATGCTCATTTTCTTCCGGAATGAGTTTTGAAATCTGATGTACCACATCAAAAATTTCTTTTCCTTTTTTGTAAAGGGGCAGCGCTTCAATTTTTCTGCCTTCTTCGTCTTCAAAGTCCATAATTAATCCCTGAAACGTTTTGTAATTTCTTCGTAAGCATCAATTCTTCGATCACGAAGGAATGGCCATATTCTTCGAACATCTTCCGAACGCAACAAATCGATGTCAACTACTTCAGTCTGTTCTTTATCCGAAGAAAACCGGTGCGTAATTTCACCTTGCGGGCCAGCAACAAACGAATTTCCCCAAAAAGTAATTCCGTTAGTCACTTTGGAAGGATCGGCCTCAAAACCTGTGCGGTTTACACTGATAACAGGCAACCCATTGGCAACGGCATGTCCGCGCTGCGAAATCATCCACGCATCCAGCTGGCGACCTTTTTCATCCTGCAGATCGGTACTTTCCCAGCCTATGGCAGTAGGATAAATAAGCAAATCGGCGCCGGCCAGAGCCATCAGACGTGCAGCCTCGGGATACCACTGATCCCAGCAAATTAATACCCCTAAATTTCCAACCGAAGTTTTTACCGGATTAAATCCCAGATCGCCTGGCGTGAAATAGAATTTCTCATAGTAAGCCGGATCGTCTGGAATATGCATTTTGCGGTATTTTCCTGCCATTGAACCGTCTTTTTCAAACACTACTGCTGTGTTGTGGTACAATCCGGGAGCCCTTTTTTCAAACAATGAAGTAACCAAAACAACTCCGGCATCTTTTGCAGCATTTGAAAATGCTTCGGTTGCAGGCCCGGGAATGGTTTCAGCCAAATCGAACATAGTTGTATCTTCGGTTTGACAAAAATATAGACTGCTGTGCAATTCCTGTAAAACCACCAGTTCTGCGCCAAGTGATGCACATTTTTGGATGGCTTCAATGCTTTTTAAAATATTTGATTCTTTGTCGTTTGTGCAGGTTTGTTGCACCAGTCCGGCTTTTAATCTTTTCATTTTAATATAAAATTTGCCTGTTTAATTTTACATCTTCAGGATATTGCATGGTTACACAATGCAACGAACCATGTTGTTCAATTAACACCCTGCAATTTACCGCAATTATTTCTTTTTGAGGAAAACATTGCTGAAGAATTTCCAGTGCATTTTTGTCCTGCGAAACACCGTAAACAGGAACCAGAACAGCATTATTTATAATTGTGAAATTGGCATACGTTGCAGGCAGCCGGGTACCTTCTTCATCGAAACAGGCATCAGCCATGGGCAGTTCTACCAGTTTGTAAGGATTTCCAGCGTAATTTTTGAATTCCATTAGCTCAGACTTCATTTTTTGAAGTGCTTCAAAATGTTCGTCTTCCGAATTGTTGCAGCCAACATAAGCGATCGTATTTTCATTACAAAAACGGGCCAGTGTGTCAATGTGCGAATCCGTATCATCGCCTGCCAAATAACCATTATTCAACCAGAGAACACGTTCAGCGCCAAAATTTTCACACATAAAATCTTCAATTTCTTTTTTTGAAAACTTCGGATTTCGCGTATCAGAAAGCAAACATTCTGAAGTGGTTAAAATTGTACCTTTCCCGTCACTTTCAATAGATCCGCCTTCCAAAACAAAATCGAGACTTTTTAATTCACATCCCTGAAATACGCCTTTTTTAAATAGTTTCCTTGTAATTTGGTTATCGAGCCCTGCTTCAAATTTATTTCCCCAACCGTTAAAAATATAGTTCTGAATTACAGCGTATTCGTTTTCAATAACAGTAATTCCACCGTGATCACGCGCCCAGGTATCGTTTGATTTTGCCTGGACAAAGAAAATATTTTCAACTGAACTGAAATAGCTTTTTACCTGCGCAATATCGTCGCAAACCACCAGAACATCCTGAAAGCGTGAAGCTTTTGAAACAATCTCAACAAAACACTGCGACACTTTTTCAATCAAATAATTCCAGTCGCTGTTTTTGTGCGGAAAGGTAAGTTGCAAAAACGATTGTTTTTCCCATTCAGCAGGAAGTCTTATTATTTTTTTATTGTCCATTTGCGATACAACATATAAAATTTTAGGGTAAAAATAAACAATCTGCCTGAGTCAAAACAAAACGATGCAAATTCAAATTAAATATTGTCAAAATAACAGTTTTTTAATTATTCATTATCAATAATTTATTTTGCACGAACAATAATTTTACTAATTTAGTGGTGTCTTTAACATAACTAGCTTGAGTAATATGGAAACATTTGCCAAGTTAATCCACAAATCATACGTAACATATTTACCAACAAGGTTACCGGTACAATTTTACGGACTTCCGAACGGAAAAGTATATGTTATTTATGCAAGGTTTTTCGAAGTCGGTTTTGAAAAATCTGGTATTGAATATGTGTTTGGTATTCAGGAGGAATTTTTCTACGATTATGAAAATGAAAAATTATACCAATCGAACGATAATCATAAAACAAAAGTAATTTACCTCGAAGACGTTGATAAACCAAATCCTAGAATTAGAATCGACAAAGTTCACCGCGGTTTGAATTCGTTTGGTGAAGCATTTAATTTGTTAAATAAAAATGCACAGCAGTTAAAGGAAAAAATTACGAAGGAAAATCATAAAATTATTAATCTGCCAAAAGAAGACAATAAATTAATGTCTGTTTAGTTTCCCTTAATCCAGTTTACAATTTTTTCATCGTCGGGCCTGATTTTGGTCTCAACCATATCAACCAGTTGTCCCTTTTCATCAATCAGATATTTTTGAAAATTCCAGCCCACAGTAGAATCTGATTTTCCGTTTCTGCTTTTTTGTGTTAACCACTGATATAATGGAGCTATATCATCGCCTTTTACCGAAATTTTTGCCATCATCGGAAATGTTACGCCATAATTCTTCTGGCAGAATTCTTCAATTTCGGCGTTTGAACCGGGTTCCTGGTTGGCAAAATTGTTTGCCGGAAATCCGATAATCACAAAATCATCGCCTCCATACATTTCATATAACTTTTCGAGCTGTTCGTATTGCGGTGTAAAACCACATTTCGATGCGGTGTTGACCACCAAAACTTTTTTGCCTTTTAAATCAGCCAAATGAAATGGATTTCCGTTAATATCTTCAACTGTAAAATCATAAAACCCCGACTGTGCAAATGCAGAAAAAATCCCAACCAGAAATATAAATGTTAAAATGTACTTTTTCATCTTTTTATTTTTATCAAAGAACAATTTGGATAGGGTAAAAGTTTATCGTTAATATAAATATTTAGGTCGATAAGCGATGCTCCAACAGAGGGCAGGGTTTTAATTCAAAATGTTCCTTAGATTTTTACTTTCCGATACAGAAATTTTTAAAAATATGCCCCAAAACTTCGTGAGTAGTAATTTCACCTGTAATCTCACCCAAATAGTGTAAACATTCGCGAATGTCCTGGGCGAGAAAATCGCCGGTAATTTTTGAATCCAATCCGTCTAACACGCGTAAAATAGCCTCGTGTGCATTTTTAAGTATCTCAAAATGACGGGCGTTTGTAACAATTACGTCCTCCTGAACTGCAGCGTCGATATTTACAGAACGGATCATTAAATTTATAAGTTCATCGAGGTTTTCTTTTTGTTTGGCAGCTACAAAAACCATTTTTTCATTGTCGGTTAAATCCATAACTTCCAATTGCTGAATGGTTTCTATTTTTCCTGTATCGATTTTATTGGCAACAATAATTAAAGTTTGCTGGTTCGTAATCCGTTCCCTTATTTTGTTAATTCGCTCAAAAACAATCGGGTAGGGGTTATTGACATCCACAACAAGCAAAATAGCAGTAGCCTGTTCCAGTTTATTGTAAGTTCGTTCAATTCCAAGATTTTCGATGTGGTCGTCGGTTTCGCGAATTCCGGCAGTGTCAAAAAAACGAAATGCAGTTCCGTGTATATTCACCACATCTTCAATAACATCGCGCGTAGTTCCGTGAATATCAGACACAATAGCTTTGTCTTCGTTTAAAAGTGCATTTAAAAGTGTCGATTTTCCAACATTTGTTTCACCGACAATTGCCACGGGAATTCCGTTTTTAATGGCATTTCCCAGTTGAAAAGAATTTTTCAATTTTCGCAGCAGCGCTTCAATTTTAACTGTAAGATTTCGCAATTCGGTCCTGTCGGCAAATTCAACATCCTCTTCACTAAAATCGAGTTCAAGTTCAACCATGGCGGTAAAATGGAGCAACTGGTCGCGCAAGTCGTTAATCTCCCTGGAAAATCCGCCACGCATCTGGTTCAGCGCCAGTTTGTGTGCTGCCGCATTCGACGATGCAATTACATCGGCAACTGCTTCAGCCTGTGACAAATCCATTTTTCCGTTCAAAAAAGCGCGCTGGGTAAATTCACCAGGCAAAGCCAGCCGAGCTCCGTTTTCAACCAAAATCTCAAGTATTTTCTGCTGAATATAAACCGAACCGTGGCATGAAATTTCAACACTATTTTCGCCTGTAAACGAATGCGGTTCTTTAAATAAAGCAACCACAACTTCGTCAATAACCTCTTCATTATTAACTATTTGTCCAAAATGCAACGAATTTGCTTTTTGATTAGCCAGGAGTTTACCTTTTTTGGGGCTTTTAAAAACTTTGTCGACAACAGAAATAGCTTCGCTTCCCGACAGTCGGATAACGGCAATGGCTCCGACTCCTGGTGAAGTTGAAATGGCACAAATGGTTGACTGATCTAACATTTTCAAATCCTTTTCGCAAAGATAAACCATTATTTTAATTAGATTTAAAACGGTAAAAATTGGAAATTCTTTGAAAATGAGCCTGCTGATTACAGAAACTGCAAAAATTATTAAGGAATCGAAATATACGATTGCTTTTACAGGAGCCGGAATATCGGTGGAAAGTGGAATTCCGCCTTTCCGCGGAGAACACGGATTATGGAATAAATACAATCCGGAAGTACTCGATCTTGGTTTTTATCTTCAAAATGAAGAAAAATGCTGGTATTATATCCGCGAAATATTTTACGATTTTTTTGCCGAAGCCAAACCCAACGAGGCACACCTTGTTTTAGCCCGAATGGAAAAGGAAGGATTGCTGCAGTCGGTAATTACACAAAATATCGACAACCTTCACCGTGAAGCCGGAAATAAAACCGTTTGGGAATTTCACGGCAATTCAAAAAAGCTGAAATGTTTGAAATGCAGGAAAATATACAATGCCCATGACTTTGATTTCAAAAATATTCCGCCTCGTTGTGCTGACGATAACCAGATTCTGAAACCTGATTTTATCTTTTTTGGCGAAGGAATTCCACACGAAGCTTACGAAAATTCGTTTGCTGCTGCTGAAAAGGCTGAAGTTTGCCTGATTGTTGGTTCCACCGGAGAAGTAACACCGGCATCGTATATTCCTAGAACTGCCAAACAAAATGGGGCGATAGTTATTGAAATCAATCTGGAAGAATCGACATTTACAAAACAGGTTACCGATATTCATTTGAAAGGAAAAGCCGGCGAAATTCTTACTTTGCTGGCAAATGAACTGTTTTGAATTTTTCAACCGTAAGTTTGAACTTTAAGTGCAACTGTTTATTTTGAATGCTGAAAATGTGATAAAACCAAAACAACTTTTTCAGAAAAACAAAGAAGAATTATATTTGCGCAACAAAAATTTATAAAAATGAAACTACTCGAAGGAAAAACTGCAATTGTAACAGGCGCTTCACGCGGAATTGGTAAAGCAATTGCCATAAAATTTGCCCAAGAAGGATGCAACATCGCATTTACCGATCTGTTTAACGACGACAATATGAAAGCTACCGAAGCAGAATTAAGTGCTCTTGGAGTTCAGGCCAAAGGTTATGCATCGGACGCCAGCAAATTTGACGACACTGACCGGGTTGTAAACGAAATCGTTAATGATTTTGGACGTATCGATGTGTTGGTAAACAATGCAGGCATTACAAAAGATACGCTTTTAATGCGAATGACTGAAGAACAGTGGGATGCGGTTATTAATGTTAACCTGAAATCGGTTTTCAATTTTACAAAGGCCGCTCAAAAAACCATGTTAAAACAACGTTCCGGATCAATTATTAATTTAAGTTCGGTTGTGGGAGTAAGCGGAAATGCCGGACAAGCCAACTATTCAGCTTCGAAGGCCGGTATTATTGGTTTTACCAAATCAATTGCCCGCGAATTAGGTTCACGTGGAATCCGCTCAAATGCAATCGCACCGGGTTTCATTATTACTGAAATGACTGCCAAAATTCCTGAAGATGCACGCAAAGCCTGGGAAGAATCAATTCCGATGAAAAGAGGTGGTACTCCTGAAGAAGTGGCCGGTGTTGCAACATTCTTCGCCTCTGATCTTTCGTCGTATGTTAGTGGGCAGGTTATTACAGTTTGCGGAGCAATGAATACATAGTATGATATTCAGTTCGCGAGAAAAAATATTTTTTGTACACATCCCGAAGAATGCCGGCAATAGTATCCGCCCGTTGTGCCGTAAAGAAAACATTAAAGTACTTACACACAACATTCGGCGAAGAAACAAACGGTTGCTGGCATCCTACCGGGGTAAAAATAAAATCCACTCCTTTTGCATTTCACGAAATCCTTATGACCGTCTAATTTCGGCTTATTACTACCTGTTGCATAAAACCTCGCACAAGGACGACATTATTGATCGCGATAAATTTGTTGCCGAATTCAGCAGTTTTGACGATTTCATATTCAATGGATTGGAAAAGGCTGCAAAAGAGCAACTTCACTTTTTACCCCAGGTTTTTTGGATTTTGAATCAGCACGGAAAACCGGAAGTAGAGACTGTTCTTAGATTGGAGAATCTACAAGAAGATTTTGATGCCTTTTGTAAAAAAATGAACCTAAACAAATACGATTTAAAAGTTACAAATACATCGAAACATAAATCGTGGGAAGAATACTATTCACCGGAATTAAAACAAAAAGTTAGCGAAATTTACAGCGATGATTTTGAGTTTTTGAATCACTTTGGGTTAAATTCCCCGCCGCTTGCGGCGAAAAAGTATAATTTTGTGCATGGCACAAAGCAAATATATTCATAAATCGCATAATGTATCGGTGTTGTTGTATCATTATGTATTCCCTGCTAAATATAGGCGCGTAGTATTTAGCGATGCAGTTGATGATACTCTTAAGGAAACATGTTTGGAAATATCGAAAAGATACCAGATACATTTTCTTGAAATAGGAACTGACGACAATCATGTTCATTTTTTGGTTCAATCCGTTCCAACATACAGTCCGACGAAAATAGTAACAGTAATTAAAAGTATCACGGCTCGGGAAGTATTTCGACAAAACCCAGAGGTCAAACAAAAATTATGGGGTGGAGAGTTTTGGACAGATGGGTATTTCGTAAATAGCGTCAGTAAGTTTGGTGATGAGAATACAATTTCAAAGTATGTCAGAGAACAAGGTGTTGAAAAAGAGTACAAAATATTACATAAGGCAGTCCAATTAGCCCTCTTTTAGAGGGCTTCCGATACCCCGTCCGCTTGCGGCGGGGTAGTTCATTTACGAAAAATAAAAATCGTAATGCAAAATTTCACCGGACTGTTCATTGGCTTAACAACAGTCGACATACAATATATTGTAGAGAAATTTCCTGAATCCAACATTAAAATTAAATCGAATGCGCCGGAAATATTTGTTGGCGGTCCGGCAACAAATGCAGCTGTGGCTTTTTCAAAACTCGAAGGTGAATCCTATCTGATTTCATCGGTTGGAGAAAATCCGTTCTCTACTTTTATCAGAAATGACTTAAAAAACACAAAGATAAAACACATTGATTTATCAGAAAATAAAGAAATTAACCCTGTTTTAGCTACTGTAGTTACCTCTTCTGAAAACGGTCATCGCAACATTTTTACGCATCATCCTGAACCTGTAAATTCAAACTTAAATGTTGAAGATATCTTCGAAGCAGTAAAACCGCAAATTGTTATGCTCGATGGTTTTAATCCGGAGTTTGGATTAAAATGTGCGCAATTGGCTTCGCAAAAAGGGATTCCTATAGTAATGGATTGTGGAAGCTGGAAACCTCAATACGATGAATTATTTAATTTCACAGATATTGTGATTGCCTCCGCCGATTTCTTCCCTCCAAAATGCAAAAATGAAAATGATGTTTTGCTTTGGCTGCAAACCAGAAACATACCAAATATTGCTGTTTCAAAAGGAGAGAACAACATAGTTTTTGTTGAAAACGGAAAAGTTGGTGAAATTCCAATTGAAAAAACAGAAGTTGTTGACACACTCGGCGCTGGTGACTTTTTGCATGGCGCATTTTGTGCTTTTTTCTCCCATGCAGCCGATTTTAAATACTCGTTACAAAAGGCAGCTCAGGTTGCCACTCTTTCATGTAAATTTTATGGTACCCGCGAATGGTTAAATTTTACAGTATAAGTGCTATTTCGAAAATAATCCTTAAATTGTAATTGGTGGTTTAAAATTTAAGGGATGATTAATAAATCGATAGCTTATCGGTTAAGTATTTTTATATCAATTGCTGTTATCAGCGTTTTTATTGCATTCATATTAATAGCTTACTTATACAATCAACGGTTGCTCAAAGATAATATTGAACACAGAGCCATTGGAATAAGTACGGAGATTACAATGGACGTTGAGAAACTTGTTATTTCAACACGTGAAATTTCATCCAATATTTCGGATCAGGTTTTATATTACGGGCAACATAACAATATTGATATTTTTATAAAAGGAATACTGAATAGATATCCTGGAATAAATGCCATTCATATAAATATTAATAATATTATCTCGGATCAAATTTATCATAATTATTTAGGGTACAGAGAGAATGATTCCATTTTTGTGAAAAAACAAAACACTGCAACCTATCATTGTGAAAAAGAGGCTGTAATTTCAGAAAGAATTATCCGAAACAAAACCTATGGTTGGTCAGATCCTTACCGTTGTCCCAAAAACAATGATATTGTTGTTTCATATTATTCGCCGATAAAAATTGTTCGGAACAATGAAGAAATAATTGTTGGAGAAGTAATTTGTGAACTTTCGCTTCTAAAATTGAACGACATAATCAATTCGGTTAAAATTGATAAAAGAGGTTTTGCTTTTCTGATTTCAAAAAATGGCGACTTCATTACACATCCGAATGAAGATTGGATTTTAAATCACAACATTTTTACTATTTCAGATAAAATTTACGACAGAAAAAAAATTGACGTTAAACAAAAAATAGATAGCCAAATATCGGGTATTACAATTGCACACCCTGAATGGTTTGAGTACGAAAAAAGCTGGGTTTACTATTCACCAATCAAGGAAAACGGCTGGTCGCTAATTTTAACTATCCCTTATTCCGATTTGTTTGAACCTTTATATCGGATGCTGCTTAAAATGCTGTTTTTCTCGGTGCTTGGAATACTTGCTATTTTTATTACAGTTACCTTCATTACTAATAAATTAATTGAGCCATTAAGCACTGTTACTTCGCAGTTAAAAAAGTTTAGCAATCTTTCGGGTGAAGCGGCCAAAACTCAAAATGAAATTAAAGTTGTTTCTGAAAGTTTAAATTCCCTCCAGGCGTGGTATGAAAAATACAAAGACACTCAAAATCAGGAAAAGAAAAGTAGTTCGAGATACATGCAGGATTTGGTTCAGGCTTCCGAGATTCAGCAAAGTTTGATCAAAAATAAATATCCTGCATTTCCTGGTCGGAACGATATTGATTTATTTGTAATGTATAAACCAGCTTCGGTTGTAAGTGGCGATTTATTCGATTATTTTTTTATTGATGACGACCACATAGTTTTAACAATCGGCGATGTTTCGGGGAAAGGTTTTCCGGCTGCTTTTTTTATGAGCATGGCACAAACAATTATAAAAAACTGTTCTACTACAACACTGGCCAAAAATATTGTATCAAAAGTAAATAAAGATTTATATACGAATAATCAGCACCAGTTTTTTCTTACTCTTTTTCTCGGGGTGCTGAACATTCAAACCGGAACTTTAAATTACTGCAATGCAGCGCATACTTCAACACTTGTTTTGAAAGAAAATGGAAAAATTACAGAACTTGGACAGTCGCACGGGCTTCCTTTGGGTTTGTACCCTGATAAAGAATATTCCGATTCTAACATTAAAATTGAAAAAGGGGACACATTAATTCTTTATTCTGATGGAATTACTGAAATTCAGGACAGTAACAAAATTATATTTGGAGTTGAACGATTCAAAGAAAATGTTGCTCAATTATTAAATAAATCTCCTAAAGATATGGTTTCGAGGATTGAGAAAAGCCTTGAGATTTTCAAGGGGGAAGCCAAACAGTCGGATGATATTAGCTTGTTGATTTTTCGTTATAATCCATAAAAAAAGGCCTGTTTTCAGGCCTTTTTATTAACTACTAAGTTCTTTTTTATTCGATAATATCCTCATTTGCAATTTGTCGTTCTTTTTGTCAAATCCGACTGAAATTGTATCTCCTTCAATAATTGATGCTTTTATTATAATTTCTGCCATTTCATCTTCCAGATATTTCTGAATTGCCCTTTTTAAAGGTCTTGCACCAAATTGCGGATCAAATCCTTTTTCAGCAATAAAATCTTTTGCTGCCGAAGATATTTTAAGTTTATAATTCAGCGATTCAACACGTTTGTACAAATCCTTAATTTCAATATCGATAATTTTGTGGATATGTTTTTTATCCAGTGTATTAAACATCACAACGTCATCGATTCTGTTCAGAAATTCAGGAGCAAACGCCTGTTTCAATGCCTTTTGAATAATATATTTCGCGTGCTCATTGTCCTGTTCTGCCGACTGATTTGTAGCAAAACCAACACCTCTTCCAAAATCTTTTAACTGCCGTGTTCCAATGTTGGAAGTCATAATAATAATTGTATTTCTGAAGTCGACACTTCTGCCCAAACTATCGGTTAATCTTCCTTCATCAAGCAATTGAAGCAATATATGGAAAACATCGGGATGCGCTTTTTCAATCTCATCGAGCAAAACAACCGAATACGGTTTTCTCCTTACTTTTTCTGTTAACTGTCCACCTTCTTCATAGCCTACATATCCGGGAGGCGCTCCAACAATTCTGGAAACAGAGAATTTCTCCATGTATTCGCTCATATCAATTCTGATTAAAGAATCAATACTGTCGAAAAGATAGGTTGCAAGAACTTTGGCAAGCTGGGTTTTTCCAACTCCCGTCGGGCCAAGAAAAATGAACGAACCAATAGGACGGTTGGGATCTTTCAATCCTGCGCGGTTACGCTGAATTGCCTTTACAATTTTCTGAATAGCTTCATCCTGACCAATTACTTTGCCTTTTAAATCGGCTTCCATGTTCAGAAGTCTTTTTCCTTCAGCCTGCGCAATTCTGGTTACCGGAACACCCGACATCATGGCGACAACTTCTGCAACTTTATGTTCATCAACGGTTTCGCGATGACTGGCCAGCTCTTTTTCCCAGGCTTCTTTTTCCCGATCGAGCAATTGAAGCAGGTTCTTTTCCTTATCTCTGAAATCGGCAGCCAACTCAAAATTCTGACTTTTTACTGCCGTAATTTTTTCGTCTTTTATTTTTTCAATCTTTTCTTCCAACTTCAGAATATTATCAGGAACATTAATGTTCGCAATATGCACTCTTGAGCCGGCTTCGTCCAATGCATCAATCGCTTTGTCAGGTAAATAGCGGTCGGAAATATAACGGGCAGTTAATTTTACACAAGCTTCGAGCGCTTCTTTTGTGTAAAAAACATTGTGATGGTCTTCGTATCTTTCCTTTATATTATTCAGAATTTCAACAGTTTCATCAACACTGGTAGGTTCTACCATAACTTTTTGAAAACGACGTTCAAGCGCTCCGTCTTTTTCAATATGCTGACGATATTCATCGAGTGTTGTAGCGCCAATACACTGAATATCGCCGCGGGCCAATGCCGGTTTTAGCATATTAGCTGCATCGAGCGATCCTGTTGCGCCACCTGCACCTACAATTGTGTGAATTTCATCGATAAAAAGAATGACGTTGTTAACTTTTGCCAACTCATTTAATATGGCTTTCATTCTTTCTTCAAACTGACCACGGTATTTTGTTCCCGCTACAATTGAGGCGATATCAAGACTCACAACCCGTTTGTCGAACAAAATCCTAGAAACTTTTTTACTGATAATCCGCAGTGCCAGTCCTTCAGCAATGGCTGATTTACCAACACCAGGTTCACCAATTAAAATTGGATTGTTTTTTTTACGGCGGCTTAAAATCTGAGCCAGTCTTTCGATTTCTTTTTCACGCCCAACTATCGGATCGAGACTGTTTTCTTCTGCCAGTTTGGTAATATCAATTCCGAAATTGTCAAGGACTGGTGTTTCCGATTTAGAAGGGCCACCTTTTTTTGCAGCCGAACCACCAGGTCCTTTTGAAAATGCGTCGCCGGCATCATCGTCGTCGCCTTCAGGAAAATCAGATTTTGCAGAAGGTCCTTTATAATCCTGCAGTTGCGATTTTACGATATAATAATTAATACCATACTCAACCAGCAACTGTGTAACAATATTTTCATTGTCCTTAAGAATTGCCAAAAGTAAATGACCGCTGTTGGCAGTTGTACTTTTAAACGACCTGGCTTCCAAATAAATAAGTTTCAACGATTTTTCCGCAGATTTCAGCATTACCAAATCTGCTTTTTGATTAATTTCCTTATCGGTTCTTATTTTTTTCTCGATGAGCTGTTTGATTTCTGCCAAATCAACACCGAGGTTGACCAGTATATCCGTTGCAATTCCTTCTCCGTCTCTCAAAATACCAAGAAAAAGATGTTCCTGACCAATATAATCGTTTCCTAAACGAATGGCCTCTTCACGACTATACCCAATTATATCCTTAATTCTTGGCGAAAATTGTGAATCCATAAATACTTTTTAATGTTTCAATAAATCAACAATAATTATTCCTAAAAGTTGAAATACTAAATTAAAGAAAATTCAGCGGTAAAATTAATGATTCTGTCACAAGTTATGAAAACTTCTTTCATCGAGACTGAATTATTGACAGTTGAATTGTTAATATCTTCACATTACCATAGGATTAAATCGCGGATAAAAACGTCCTTTTACCGGATGATTTTTACTACTTTTGTTGGTCTTTTTTATTTACAGATAATTTATTTTGAAAGGAGATATAAATGATTGAAGGTGAAAAAATTATCAGAATAAACATTGAAGAGCAGATGAAGTCAGCTTACATCGATTATTCAATGTCGGTTATTGTTTCACGTGCTCTGCCCGATGTAAGGGATGGTTTTAAACCGGTTCACCGCAGAGTATTATTCGGAATGAACGAGTTAGGCATATTTTCTAACCGTTCCTATAAAAAATCAGCAAGAATTGTTGGGGAAGTTTTAGGAAAATACCACCCGCATGGTGATTCTTCAGTATATTTTACAATGGTACGTATGGCACAGAACTGGTCGTTACGTTACCCTTTGGTTGACGGACAGGGAAACTTTGGTTCAGTCGATGGCGACAGTCCGGCTGCTATGCGTTATACAGAAGCCAGAATGGCCAAGATTGCAGAAGAAACCCTCGCTGACCTCGATAAAAATACGGTTGATTTCCAACCCAATTTTGACGAATCGTTAAATGAGCCAACTGTTCTTCCAACAAAAATTCCGCAACTTATTATAAATGGTGCATCAGGGATTGCTGTTGGTATGGCCACAAATATGCCTCCGCACAATTTATCAGATACAATTGATGCGACTGTTGCCTATATTGATAACAACGATATTACAATCCAGGAAATAGTTGATATAATTAAAGCTCCCGATTTTCCAACCGGAGGAATAATTTACGGTTATCAAGGGGTTCAGGAATCTTATGAAACAGGAAGGGGAAGGATTGTAATTCGTGGAAAAGCTCACATTGAAAATGAAGGCGGACGCGAAAAAATTGTTGTAACTGAAATTCCTTACCAGGTGAACCGCGCTGAAATGATTCAGAGAACAGCCGATTTGGTAAACGAAAAGAAAATTGAAGGAATTTCAAATGTAAACGATGAATCCGACAGGGAAGGTATGCGCGTGGTTTACGATATTAAACGCGATGCCATGAGCAATGTGGTTTTAAACAAACTTTACAAATATACTCAGCTGCAGACAACATTTAATGTCAATAATATTGCGCTGGTAAATGGCCGTCCAAAATTGCTGAATATTAAAGAACTAATCCGGTACTTTGTCGATCACAGGCATGAAGTTGTTACCCGAAGAACCCAATATGAACTTGAGCAAGCCGAAAAACGTGCTCATATTTTGGAAGGATTAATTATTGCCAGCGATAATATCGACGAGGTAATTGCCATTATTCGTTCTTCTTCAACACCCGACGAAGCCAGAGAAAGGTTGATGACCCGTTTTGAATTGACAGAAATTCAAGCCCGTGCAATTGTTGAAATGCGCTTACGTCAGTTAACAGGACTGGAACAGGATAAATTGCATAAAGAATATGAAGAAATTATGCAACAAATTGAGTACTACAAAAAGGTACTTTCCGATTTTTCGCTTCGCATGGAAATAATTAAGGATGAGCTTCTTGAAGTTAAAAAGAAATTTGGCGATGCAAGAAGGACCGAATTGATTCCAAATGCAGAAGAATTTAATCCTGAAGATTTCTATGCCGATGAAGATATGGTTATAACAATTTCTCATCTGGGTTATATTAAACGTACTCCACTGACTGAATTTCGGACACAGGGAAGGGGAGGAGTTGGCTCAAAAGGCAGTACCACCCGCGATGAAGATTTTCTGGAACATATATTTATTGCATCAATGCACAATACTCTGCTTCTTTTCACAGAAAAAGGTAAATGTTACTGGATGAAAGTTTACCAGATTCCCGAAGGAACAAGAGCATCAAAAGGTAGGGCAATTCAAAATATACTCAACATTGAACCTGATGATAAAGTGTTGACTATTATCAAAGTAAGAACACTTGCCGACGAAGATTTCATTAACAACAATTACATAATTCTTGCCACTAAAAAAGGTATTATTAAGAAAACCACTCTTGAAGCCTATTCAAGACCACGTCAAAATGGAGTAAATGCAATTACCATTAAAGACGGAGACCAGTTGTTGGAAGCCAGATTAACCGATGGAAAAAGTGAAATTTTAATGGCAGTTCGTTCGGGTAAAGCAATTCGTTTTAATGAGGAAAATGTACGTGCGATTGGTAGAACAGGTTCCGGAGTTAGAGGAATAACCCTTGGTAATCAATCAGATGAAGTTATTGGCATGATTTGTGTAAACGATGAAAATGAAGATATTCTCGTCATTTCGGAAAATGGCTACGGAAAACGTTCAAGAATTGAAGATTACAGAATAACAAACCGAGGAGGGAAAGGAGTTAAAACAATTAATATTACCGAAAAAACCGGCGATCTGATTGCAATTAAAAACGTTTCTGATAGTAATGATTTAATGATAATAACCCAACACGGATTAACCATTCGTTTGGCAGTGTCGTCCATATCAGTACTTGGACGTGCAACACAAGGTGTTCGGTTAATTAATCTGAAAGGAGACGATCAGATTGCATCGGTTGCCCGGGTAACCAATGTTGACGAGGAGGTTGAAGAAGAAATTAAGGACAATGATTTTTTGACGGACGAAGGTCAAGAAACTACTGAGAATGAAGAGAATAATATAGAATGAAAATAAATAATTGAATATTTTTATTGCAGCTTGAATAAAATCATTATTCATATATTTTTGTAACAAAAAAAATTTAAAACTATTAGTATGAAAAGAACAATAATTCTACTAACCTTCGTGTTTGCAGTATCTGCAGTTTTTGCACAAAAAGGTAAAGTTACTACTGCCCAGAATTATAAGGATACTGGAAAATTGGACAAAGCTGTTGAAGCAATTAATGAAGCTATTGATTCGTCAGACGAAAAAGCTGAAAAATCAGTTATTTGGCCAAGAACATGGGAAATGAGGGGCGAAATCTATCAAGCTATTTTTCAGTCGGAAGATGAAAATGTGAAAAAACTTAGTGACGATCCGTTGCAGGTTGCTTTCGATTCATATAAAAAAGCAATTGAATTAGACACCAAAGGTAGCTTTGAAAAAAGTATTAAGATTAAGTTAACATTACTCACCAATGATTTTACCAATCAGGCAATCAACGCATTTAACGACAACAACTATGCTCAGGCATTAAATTCGTTCGAAAGAATTCTTGAAATCAATGAAATGCCAATGATTAAAAACGATAATCCTGATGTTGTTGATACAGTTATTATTTTCAATACGGGTTTGGCTGCTTACAATGCAGAACAATATGATAAAGCTGTTAAGTACTATACTGAAGCTGCAAAATACGGGTACAATGGAGCCAGGACATATAGTTTGATTGCAAGTTCGTACCAGAATAAACAAACTGCTGCCGACACAACAAAAGCGTTGGATATCTTAAAAGAAGGGTTTGAAAAATATCCGGAAGACAATGGGGTATTAACCAGCATGATTCAGATTTATCTTGATATGAATAAAACTGAAGAAGCTATGAAATACTTGGAAATGGCAATTTCTCAGGATCCTAACAATGCAACATTTTATTTTGCTCAGGGAACTTTATATGAAAAAATTGAAGACGAAGCCAACGCTATTAAAATGTATGAAAAAGCGCTTGAAATCGATCCTCAGTTTTACAATGCAAACTACAATTTAGGTGCTTTGTATTACAACAAAGGTGTAAAACAAATTGAAATTGCCAATGCTGTTCCTGCCAATGAAAATGAAAAATATGTAGCCGAAACAAAAAAGGCTGACATTTGGTGGGAAAAAGCATTACCATTTATGGAAAAATGTCAAGAGTTAAAACCAGACGATATTATGACACTGGAATCATTGAAAAACTTGTATTACCGTATGAAAGATATGGATAAATACAATGCAGTACTTGAAAAGTTAGGTCAGTAAAAGAATACAAAAAGGAGGGTTGATTCTCTCCTTTTTAAATATATATTTTATTTAACTTAATATCAATTATAGGACAAACGTATTGAAATGTTTATTTGGCAATTCCTGGCATATTTACGTCCATCCGTCAGTTGACGGATGGTTTGCATTAAATCAGATATTTGGCGGTTAACGGCAAATATCGGCACGGATTTTATGTAAATTCGCCAAATCGCTCAGGTAAATAAAGTGAGTTAAATTTAAATTTGCTAAATGTTGACAGTTCCATTCAGCCACAAAATTCTCATAAACTAAATATTTAGCAGATAATTTTCTATAATCAGTTTAAGTCGTCAAGATTTCGGTATTTTAATCGTTGCATGGCCTGTGTTTCAATACAATAAAAGCCATATTCCTCTATCACTCTTCCTTTTATATGATAATAACCAGGACCCGAAAACGGATTTTTGACAGTAGCATTTGGATAATGGACTGTGTCGAGCCATTGTCCGTCTAAATCGAGCCAGGTTCCAAAATACATATGTTCGCCTTTTTTCGTCGATGTAGTTTTTCGGTGTACAAAATACCCGGTAATCTCGATGGTTTTCCCTACCAACATCGGAAGCTCAACGGCTTTTGTTGTTGGTAAGACCTTAGTTTCTAACAATTTAACGGGTGAATGAACAGGAAATCCCAGTAATTCAATTTCGTCAAAAGTTTCTTCCAGTTCATGCTGCCACAATTCAGGAAGTTGAAATTCATGAGGTTGAGTGTTAAATAAAGTCCGTTCTGACACTGTATTCTTTGAATGCCCCAACAAATAATGGGCATCCCAAAGCAATTCTTTTTTTGTTTTGCCGGTAAACCGGAAAGCGCCAGATCGAATTAGGATTATCAACTGATCCAGAGTTATTTTAACACGGTTTACAAAATCGCTCAGTCCTGAAAAATTGCCATAATAAGAACGCTCCTTTAAAATGGTTTCAGCAACTCCGTGTTCGAGTTCATGCAAAATGTAAAAACCAATAAAAATGGTATCATTTCGAATCGAATTCAACCAATCACTCTTATTTATACACGGCATTTCAATTTTGGCCCCGTGTAATTTAGCTTCATGAAAATAAAGTTCCGGAGAATAAAAGCCTCCGCCATTGTTTAATGTGGCAACCATATATTCTCTTGGATAATAAGCCTTTAAATACAACGCTTGGAGACTTTCCGCGGCATAACTTGCCGAATGTCCTTTTGAAAAAGCATAATTTGCAAAACTTTCAATCTGAAACCAAATGTCGGAAATTGTTTTTTCGGCGTACCCTTTTTCACGGCAGTTAAAAAAGAACTTATCGCGAATGGTCCAGAATTCATTTCGCTGGCGGAATTTCCACGACATGCCCCGGCGCAGAACATCGGCTTCTGCCAGCGTGAGCCCGGCAAAATAGTGTGCTACTTTTATTACATCTTCCTGGTACACCATTACACCGTACGTTTCTTTCAGAATATCATACAACTCAGGCAATTCTCTTTGTGCTTTTTCGCGTCGGTTTTTATCCTGAAACCGAAGAATATATTCACGCATCATTCCGCTTTGAGCAACCCCCGGCCTGATGATGGAACTGGCAGCTACCAACGATTTGTAATCCTCTGCTCTTAGCTTTGTGAGCAACATTCGCATAGCCGGCGACTCAACATAAAAACAGGCAATTGCTTTTCCCGTTTTCAATAAATTTTTTACTTGTGAATCATTCTTAAACCGGTTTATATTATTAATATCGATTTTTTTGTTCCGGTTCTTTTTAATGATTTCGAGCGCATCTTTTATTTTTCCCAAACCGCGCTGACTAAGTATATCGAATTTATACAAACCAACATCTTCAGCCACGTGCATATCGAAGTGTGTAGTTGGATAACCTTTTGGAGGAATGTGAGTTGCAGTATAATTCGTAATTGGTTTTTCTGAAATCAGGATTCCGCTGGCATGAATACTCAAATGGCTTGGCATTCCGGCAATAAGTTTACTGTATTGTACAACCCACGCGGCATACTGATCGTTTTTTTGCGGCACCGGATTTTTTTGCAGACGGGTAATTTCGTCAGCCGGAAGCCCGAAAACCTTTCCCATTTCGCGCAAAGCCGATTTGTGTTCGTACGTTATATACGAGCCCAGTAAAGCTGTATTTTCAGTTTCATATTTTTCAAAAATATAATTTGTAATATCGTCGCGGTCGGTCCACGAAAAATCGATATCGAAATCGGGCGGATTACTCCGGTAAGGATTGATAAAACGCTCGAAATAGAGGTCCAATTCAATCGGATCGACATTTGTAATTTGCAGTAAATAAGCCACCATGCTGTTGGCGCCACTACCCCGCCCCACATAATAATACCCTTTTTCACGGGCATATTTTACTATGTCCCAATTGATCAGAAAATACGAACTGTAACCAAAATCTTCAATCAATTTCAACTCTTTTTCCAAACGTTCAAGTACTTCGGTAGTTGGTTTTCCAAAACGGTATTTCAAGCCTTTTTTACATTCTGAACGCAGAAGTTTCATGTCTTCTTCGTGTGATCGGGTAAAAAACTGCTTGTTTTTGTTTTTCCTGTATTCAAATTCTACCGAACACTGCGCCAGCAATTGTTGTGTGTTTGCTATTATTTCGGGGTACCCGGCAAAAGCGTTGAGCAGTTCTTTTTTATCAACCAGCATTTCATCAGCCGAAGTTTGTTCCGAAAGCGGAAGCCTGCTCAATAATGTATTATTTTCAACGGCCCTCAGCAGTCGGTGAACATTGTAATCTCTTTTATTTCTGAATGTTGCAGGTTGAAGAATGACCAGCTTTTCCGTATGATCCCGCCATTCCGAAAAAGGCAATTTTATCAGTTCGGTTGCTTTTATTCCTACAAATTCATTTTCTTTTAAAGCATCAAACTTCCTGTTTTTTAACGGATAAATGATGAACGTATTTTTCATTTCCGGTGCATGATTTTCAAATTCCTTTTTATTCTGAAGACGTTCGGTAAGATGTTCGTTCAATTCTCTGAACCCCTCATTATTCCTGGCAATTCCAATGTATTTCTGTTGAATTCCATTTCTGAAATCGATACCTACAACCGGTTTTACGTTGTACTTTTCAGCCTGCCTTATATAATCGATTGCTGCCGATGTATTGCTAATATCGGTAAGTGCCAAAACAGAATAACCCCGCAAGGATAATTCTTCTAATAATTTTTCAGGAGAAAGTGTGCCGTAATGCAGACTAAACCACGAATGACAATTAATTAACATAGGTAAATAATTAAGGATGAAGGACTAAGGATGAGTGATGAAGGATTAAGGATGAATTGTAAGTGAAAGGATTAGGAAATTTTAGAGTTACTATTGTTTTCATGTGTATAAAATTTCAATTTAGTGTTCAAAAATTTTCGTATCAACCAATTTTTTTCAAACAAGTACAGCAACTACATGGAATTCGCATGAAAATTTATTCATTCCTTTTGGTGTTTAGCTTAATCATGCTCATTTCATATTTCTGAACTTTTAAAATTCTGATTGCACTGTTAACTTTTGTTAGTCAGTCCGTTAAACGGGTTGAAATTGCTTCCGATATTAAATCCGAGTGTAACTGCACGCTGAACGGCTTTTTTGCCAAACCTGTTTTTTATTTTATCCATCGACTGGTAAAGTTTTACGAGTTTTTCCGAATCTTCGAACAAACGCATCTGGTAACTTCCGCCAATTAAATGACTAAACCTCACTCCTATTAACCGGATTAAAACCCGTCGTTGGTACAGCGATTCAAACAAATCGAGTGTTGTTTCAATCAAAGTCCGATCGAGTGAAGTGTAGTCGATTCTTTTTTGTTTACTGTAGGTCTGAAAGTCGGAATACCTGATTTTTATAGTTACACAGGCGGTAAGTTTATTTTCGGAACGCAACTGGTGAGCCAGGTTTTCTGCCATCGAAATCAGGATACTTTTCATCTGAAGAACATCGGTAGAATCCTGTTCGAAAGTCCGTTCCATGGAAATCGATTTGCGTTCCTGCCAGGGAATTACCGGCGAATTATCGATTCCCTGCGCCTTTTTCCACAATATATTTCCGTTTTTTCCGAGTACCCGTTCCATCAGTTCCATGGGCATTTCCTGAACTGTTTTTACTTTTTCCACTCCCATACTTCGCAACAAACGATACGTTTGTTCGCCAACCATCGGGATCTTTTTTACCGAAAGCGGCGCCAGAAAACTCTTTTCAAAACCGTCGGGTATATTTTTCAGGTTGTTGGGTTTTGCCTCTCCGGTGCCTACCTTCGAAACCGTTTTATTGACGGAAAGTCCAAGTGAAATAGGAAGATGAGTTTCGTGGATAATTTTTTCGCGCAGTTCTTTCGACCACTGGTAGCAACCGTAAAAACGGTCCATTCCCGAAACATCAATATAAAATTCATCGATCGACGATTTTTCAAACAAGGGCGACTGCTCCCGGATAATATCGGTAACCATATCCGAAAATTTGGTATAAACCATACTGTTTCCGCGAATAATAACCGCTTCCGGACATAAAACCCTGGCCATCTTCATTGGCATTCCCGAATGCACCCCAAACTGGCGTGTTTCGTAACTGCACGATGCCACCACTCCCCTGTCGCTCGTCCCTCCAATCAACACCGGAATATTATTTAACCTCCTGTCCATCAGTCGTTCACACGAGACAAAAAAGGTGTCTAAATCCATATGTACAATATGCCTGCTCATAAATGATAATATTATTATCTACTAGAATGATAATAATATAATCATTTTTGAATTTCAAAAACAGTGCAGATTAAAAATTAACTTTTATTTGAAAAGTATCTTATAGAATTCGGTTTAAAAGCTGATGTTTAATTTTTATGAAAACATTTCAAAATAATTTTTAAGAATATGATTTTCAGAATGTTTAAAATGAAATCGGGTGAAAGGAATAATTTCAATGGAAAAGTTCGTATTTTAGAAGCTTTAAATTTATTTTGTACAAGAATTGAAAACTGAAAACAAATTAGGTTAAGATGAAAAAGAATTTGAAACTGCAAGACGTTATCGAAACGAAAATATTAGACGAACGTAAGATTTTTCTCTGGGGCAAAGTCGACGATTATTCAGCCAAACATGTTGTTGAACGACTGATGTATCTTGAACTTCTTGAACCGGGAAAAGAAATTCAACTGATTATAAACAGCCCCGGAGGTTATGTTACTTCAGGCTTTGCCATTTACGATGCGATTAAAAGTATTTCGAGTCCGGTATCGACCATTTGCAGCGGTCTGGCAGCATCGATGGGCGCTATTTTACTTTCAGCCGGCGCAAAAGGACGGCGTTTTGTATTGCCCAATGCACGGGTTATGATTCACCAGCCCAGTGGTGGAGCCGGTGGTACTGCTGCCGATATTGAAATTCAGATGAATGAAATTATAAAAACCAAAAATATAGGAGCTCAAATCCTTGCTGAAAATTGCGGCCAGCCTTTCGAAAAAGTTATGAAAGACATCAACCGAGACCACTGGATGGCAGCCGACGAATCGATTGAATACGGAATTGTCGACGGGATTATGGAAAAAATGGTTTAATTCATTAAGTACTTTATTGTTCAAAATAGAAATCGTAAAACACCGTCGCTATTGGCGGTGTTTTTTTATTTTACCAATTTAAACTAAATATGAACATTCAAATCATCCCGGCTGAAATAAACGATTTGGAAGCGATCTTAGATTTACAGAAAACCTGTTATTTGTCGGAAGCCGAACTTTACAACGATTTTTCAATTGCACCAATGACACAGGATTTAGCTTCCATTCAAAACGATTTTCAAACCCAAATCCTACTAAAAGCTGAACTGGACGGAAAACTTGCCGGTTCGGTGAGGGCTTTCCAAAAAAACGAATCGGTTTATGTGGGCCGGTTGATTGTACACCCTGAAGTTCAGAACCAGGGAATCGGCAGAAAACTTTTACACGCAATTGAAGTTGAATTTCCCGGATGCAAACGATTTGAACTTTTTACAGGTTTCAGAAGTGAAAAAAATCTTTACCTCTACCAAAAACAGGGGTACCACGAATTCAGACAGGAAAAAATTAATGAAAATCTGACGATTGTTTTTCTGGAGAAAGTTAACTGTCAATAAACAAATTTCAGTTGTCTTCAAAAATAATATTGGCAAATTGCTACCATAAAAAAACCATCCTCAGTAAAGAGAACGGTTATTTTTGAAATATGAGAATCGTATAATCTAAAACTTCAGCGATAAAAATTTGTTGGGATCGGATAAATCGATTTTATCGTTCAGTAACTCAGGCTTTATTTCGCCCTTTACGTAAATCATTGCATTGTCGTCGCCCCCAACCAGGATTACCATTTCTTCAATAATATTGTCGTCCATTTTTCCAAAAATGGTTACATCGTCATTTTCGCTGTGAACAGCCAGCAATTCCTCGTATTCGCGGTTTTTATTAAGGGTTGAATAAAATTCCTCGTGAAGGTTTATCTCACTGTTTAGTTCATCGTTTTCAATGGCTAACACCCTCACTTTATCAATGCTGTCGAGAATTTCGCGTTCGTCTTTGTCAAGATCGCCAAAACGTGAGGCCATTCCAATAACCCAGCCGGGAATGGTAATGGTTGTAACTCCTTCTTTAAAACGGTATTTCATAAAAGCTTCGGAAACTCCGCGATCGTAACCGCACGATGCCAGTAAAAAAGCTGCCAGGATAATCAGTAAATGTTTTTTCATGACTTTTGTTTTTGAATTCGATTTCCGTTAAGACGTTTTATCTCAGAATTCGTTACTTCAAAATTGAGAAAACTAAGTCTGGTTTTCCACTTTTTTCGATAAGTGTATTAATATCAACGACAAACGAGGTTAAAACTGGTAATTCGTCAATTGTCGAAACTTTGTATCTGGACTTGGAAACCTGAAACTCGAAACCTTGGACTCCAAGGAACTTTAAACTACAAACCCGTAACTTTGCTACTCGCCTGCAAAAGCAAAGCACTTTTTTTTATCTTTAGGCTCTTTCATAAAAACCGCAGGAAACCATGATCATTGTTTTTATCGCTTACATTGTTATTTTAATCGGAATTGTAACGTACTCGGCGCGCCGCTCAAAAACCAACGACGACTTTGTTTTGGGAGGCAAAAAAATCTCAGGTTTTTCGCTGGCTTTGTCGGAACGGGCAACCGGCGAATCGGCCTGGCTGCTGCTGGGATTAACCGGACTCGCCTACTCTGAAGGAATGGCAGCTATTTGGGTAGCACTGGGCTGTGTTTTGGGTATCCTGTTTTTATGGACTTTTATGGCTGAACCGCTGCAACGCTTAACCGACAAGACCGGCGCACTTACCGTCCCCGGATTGTTCTCCAGAACCTTTTCGGGCACGCAGCGTAGTTTTGGCATTCTTTCGTCGGTAATCATCATTTTCTTTTTTGTTCTCTACATTGCGGCACAGTTCAGCGGAGCTGGCAAAATTTTTAACGACACATTTAACATCGATCCGTTTTGGGGAATGGTTATCGGTTCGGCGCTGGTAACTGTTTACACCATGCTTGGCGGTTTTATTACGGTAGTAGCCACCGATGCTTTTCAGGCCATTTTAATGGTGATAACCTGCGTGGTTTTACCAATTATTGCTCTTCAAATTGCAGCTACCTATAATATAAATATTGCCGAAACCATCCGGCAGGCCAGTTATACCGTTCAGTTAAATGCAAACACAGTGAAACAGGCCACCGGAGGACTAATGATTCTTAACGGTCTGAGCTGGGCATTTGGATATACCGGACAACCGCAGTTGCTGGTTCGGATGATGGCCATGCGCAATAAAAAGGAAACCGCACAAAGCCGCTGGCTGGCAGTTGCCTGGACTTTGCTGGCTTACGGCGGTGCTTTTATGATTGGTATTATCGGTTACAAACTGGTGCAGGCGGGTGCTCTTGGTGAATCGGCTTCAATTATAGCCAACGATTCGGAAAAAATTATGCCGGTTATGGTAATGACTTTGCTGAATCCAATTTTGGCCGGAATCCTGCTTTCGGGCGCTGTTTCTGCAATGATGTCAACCGCTTCGTCACAACTGATGGTAGTTTCATCATCGATGACCGAAGATTTTTATCTGCAGGTTACCAAACGCAAAATCGATGAAAAACGAATGCTTTTTCTCAACAGAATCCTGACTTTGGTAGTTGGCCTTGTTGGTTTTCTGTTAGCCATTACAATGAAAGACACGGTTTACGAACTGGTTTCGTATGCATGGAGCGGAATTGGCGCATCTTTTGGCCCGGCAGTGGTTTTGCTTATTTTCTGGAAACGCCTGTCGAGGGCCGGTATTTTTGCAAGCCTGATTACCGGGACAATTTCAGCAGTAATCTGGAAAACCTGGTTGCTCGAACCTACCGGAATTTCGGAACGTCTGGCAAGTTATCTTCTCGCTTTTGCTATGGCTGTAATTTTCAGTTTGATATTACCGGAAAAGAAATCTGTTGCTTGAAAAATAAGATTTCTCAGTCGTAGCTCAGTTTTACTTTTTTTGAAATACCATTTCTCCCAATTCGTGCTTGTCAAACTCGTTGTTTTCCAGTTGAGGTGTTGAACCGCCTTCATAAATATAAATGGCAGCTTTTTGTGTTTTAGCTGAATTCTTAAAGCTGTTCCCGCGCAACACCAAATCTTTGGCCGGGGAATTCACAGAAAAGCCAAATCCATTGTTATTTTCAATGATATTGTTTACAAAAGTATTCCGGTGTGGTGCATTTGCTTCACGCTCGCCACGCAGGTTTATACCGTCGGATAGATTTTCAAATACATGATTTTTGAAAAAAGTCACATCGGTATCTTTATGCCCGGTACAAATCCCAAATCGCCCGTTGTGGTGCATTTGGTTGCCTTCTATCCTGCTTTCATACACCCTCCAGCAAATAAATAACCCGTCCTGATCGTTGTGGTGGATATCGTTGTTTTCGATGACTGAAAAAGGCGAACCAGTTCCGGGATGCAAACCAGTGTTGCCGCTTCCCGAAATCTCGCTGTTTTTGATGGTGATATTTTCCGTAATCTGCCAGCTGATTCCTTCCCCGTTAAAATCCTTAACATGCACATTATCAACGGTTACATTTTTTGAACGCATAATCATAATTCCGGCGCTGTTGCAGCCGTCGGCAAAAAAGTTGTCTTCGCGGTTACCGTCGGCTGTTAAATCTGAAACAGAAGCATTTTCAATATCCAATGCCTCAATTACCGAAGATGTGTTGGAAACCAGCCCGTTGATATCTGAACGATAATCCCTAATCAGTCCTTTATCGATATAAATTACATTATCGAAAATATCAGTTATATAAGCGGTTGAAACATTCCAGCAACTGTTGTTTTGGTTGTCGGTAACCTGAACTTTCATACCCACTTCAAAACCATCCGGATTTTCAACCGTTAGTTTTAATTCTCCAAAATCGGCATCTACAATAAAGGGTGTCTGGTAACCTTTTGCCTTTTTCAGAATAGTTTCTTTAACGCCGGAGCCAACCAGCTTCACATTCGATTTCAATCGGACCGGGGCAATAATATTATATGTTCCCGGATTGAGTTTTACCGTCCCACCGGTTTTTGCAACTGCATCAACAGCAAATTGAACGGATTGATTATTATAGCCTGAAATATCTGCATTTTCACCACCAACGGTCATTACAAGTTCTTTTATTTTTGGGGAAACCAGTGCATCCGGTTTTGGCTGATTGGTTTGTGCGGTAATTATTACAGGAAATAAACAAACGATAAAAATAAATTGCGCTTTCATAATTCCGAGTTTAGTTCTTCAAATTTAATTTATCGTAAGAAATAATAACAAATCAAAACAAAAAATATCGAATGCAATTCAAATTGAATTATTAAATTTCGTCTGCTAAAATAATCTGTTATCTTCGCATCTTCTGAAATTAAGCGACATTGAAAAGTTTCACAAATAAAACCATCTGGATCACCGGGGCTTCCTCGGGAATAGGCAAAGCAACGGCCCTTGAAATTTCGAAAGAAAAAGCTCATTTAATCCTTTCGGGAAGAAATGAAAGTGCACTTTTGGAAATTGCCGCTGATTGCAAAAAAAACGGCAGTTCAGTTGAAATTGTTCCTTTTGATTTGGGTGATGAGAACTCGGTAAATTCCGCTGCCCAAACCGTACTTTCAAAAACCGGCAAAATAGATGCGTTGTATCAGTTTGGCGGAATCAGCCAACGTTCGTTTGTGAGTGAAACTCCGTTGTTTGTCGACCGGAAAATTTTCGAAGTAAACTACTTCGGAACCATTGCATTGGCAAAAGCTGTTTTACCTGTCATGATTAAAAACGGTGGAGGACACATGGCTGTTACTTCGAGTATTGTCGGGAAATTTGGCTTTCCCTACCGTTCTTCGTATGCGGCCACAAAGCATGCGTTACATGGTTTTTTTGAAAGTCTGCGTGCTGAAAATGTAAGTAACAATATTCGTGTTTCGGTAATTATTCCGGGGCGGATAAAAACAAACATTTCTGTTAATGCGTTGAACAAAGACGGACAAACCCATGCAAAAATGGATGAAGGTCAGGACAATGGTTTGTCGGCAGAAAAATCGGCAAAAATAATTTGTCGTCGGTTGAAAAAAGAAAAGAAAGAAATATTAGTGGGTGGAAATGAGGTTATTATGGTGCACATTCGGAGGTTTTTACCGCGTTTGTATTACAAAATGGCATCGAAAGTAAAACCTTTGTAACCGGAATTAAGAGACTAAAACATGGTAGAAAAAATTAACGGAATACAACAGTTGGGGGTTGGTGTTGAGAATGTTCAGGAAGCATGGAAATGGTACCGCGAACATTTTTCGATGGACATCAGGATGTTTGAAGATGAAGCTGTGGCTGAACTTATGCTGGCTCATACCGGAGGCAAGCCCCGTCCGCGGCACGCAGTTCTGGCACTGAACATGCGCGGTGGCGGTGGTTTCGAAATATGGCAACACAAAGGAAAAAAACCGCAACCCATCGGATTTGAAATTCAGCTGGGCGATCTCGGAATTAATATCGGGAAAATAAAAACCGACAATATTGAGGCAGCTTATCAGAAATTTAAAAATTCAGGGTTAAACCTTTTAACTGAAGTTCAGAAAGATCCGGCAGGAAACGACCATTTCTACCTGAAAGATATTTACGGAAACATTTGGGAATTCAAAAACCAGAAGGAAGTTTTCCGGAAAAAGGAAAAATCGTTGACGGGCGGTGTTTTGGGTGTTGTAATCGGCGTGAAAAACATGGAAGAAAGTATTCCGGTTTACCAGGATATTTTGCAGTACGATAAAATTGTTTACGATAAAACCGATGTGTTTACTGATTTTGCCGGCATTTCCGGTGGCGATAAAAAAATCAGAAGGGTATTGCTTCAACATTCCGATGTAAAAAGCGGCGCTTTCAGTCCGTTTTTTGGTCAGTCGGTAATTGAGTTGATCCAGGTTCTCGACCGCGAACCCAAGAATATTTATGAAGGCAGAATATGGGGCGATCCCGGTTTTATACACCTTTGTTTCGACATAAACGGAATGGATTTGTTCCGTGAAAAAGTAAAAAATATGGGGCACCCGTTTACTGTTGACAGCGCCAAAGCGCTTGAATCGTTCGATATGGGAGAAGCTGCCGGTAATTTCGCATATATTCAGGCACCGGAAGGTACACTGATTGAATTTGTGGAAACCCACCGGATTCCGGTGCTGAAAAAGCTGGGCTGGTACCTCGATTTCAGAAAACGTGGCAATCACCCGCTGCCCAATTGGATGCTCAAATTATTCCGCTTTAAAAGAGTAAAAAAATAATAAAAGTGCGGGTCTTAAAATTCGAAATGAACTTATTTTACTCTTTTATCAGAAATTTATAAATCGTGGTAGAATTAAATTCTTCGTTTGGCTGAAGTAAAGTTGTAGGAAAATCGGGCTGATTCGGACTATCAGGAAAATGTTGTGTTTCCAGACAAAAACCGGTACGTTTGGTGTAGGCCACTCCACTTTTCCCAATTTCATTTCCTTTTAAATGATTTCCTGAATACAACTGCACGCCGGGTTCTGTTGTATAAACTTCCATACAACGTCCGCTTTCAGGCTCATAAACACTGGCAGCCAAAGCCAATTCTCCTTCTTTTTTATTAATAACATAGTTGAAATCATAACCGCTTCCAAACTTCAGCAACTCATTATCAGCATCAATTCGTTCACCAATTGTGTGCGGTTCGGTAAAATCGAGTTCAGTTCCGCGAATATCTTTAATTTCACCTGTCGGAATCATTCCGGCATCAACCGGAGTTGCCTTGTCGGCATTAATTACCAAAACATGATTAAGGATGTCGCCGTTTCCTTCGCCACGCAAATTAAAATAGCTATGGTTTGTAATATTAAAAAAACAGGCTTTGTCTGTGGTAATTTTATAGTCGATTATCAATTCATTATCGTTGGTTAAAGTATATGTAACCGAAACATTTTTATTTCCTGGAAAACCGAATTCACCATCTTTACTGGTGAGGCTGAAAGTTGTAACATTTCCGTTTTTCTCATAATCCCAAACTTTGCGGTACCAACTATCGGGGCCTGAATGTAAACAGGCATTTCCGTTGTTCACCGGCAAATCATAAGTCACATCGTCAATGGTAAACCGTGCATTTGCTATTCTGTTAGCAAACGGCCCGACAACGGCTCCGTGACTTGCACTGTTTTTCTGATACGCCTCTATTGAACCAAAACCCAGTAAAACATCCGCCGGATTCCCATTTTTATCCGGGAAATAAATCGAAATAATTTTTGCGCCATAATTCGTTAACATAACAATCATTCCATTGTCATTTTCCATGGTGAAGGCTCTGGTGGGTTTACCATCAATAATCCCTTCAAAATCAGATTTTTTGAAGGGCATTTCAATACTTTTTTGATTGGTTGTACAAGCTGATAAAAATAAAACAACGATTAGCAGACCCAGGTTTTTCATTGTATTTCGGTTAAAGTTTTTAAAAATACAAATTTGATTGAACCGGGAACACCCGTTTCAAAATTATTAGCAATAAAAATTATGAATTCACATTTCAGAAATCATTGGTTCTTACAAAGGATTTGTTTTCATTTGTGATTTTATAAACAAATGGAATCGATAAAAGAAATATATAAAATCGGACACGGTCCGTCGAGCAGTCATACCATGGGGCCGAAAAAAGCTGCCGAACAGTTTCTGGAAAAAAACAAAACTGCTATACGGTTTGAAATCACTCTTTTTGGTAGTCTTGCAGCCACCGGGAAAGGACATTTAACCGACCATGCCATCCAAGAAACATTTAAAAATCTGTACTTTACAATTTTTTGGAAACCAGAAGTTTTCCTTCCAAAACACCCGAATGCCTTAAAATTTGTTGCATTTAATTCGGAAAATAAAGTTTTGAACGAATGGACTGCCTACAGCATTGGCGGCGGCGCCATTACCGACGATTTTACAGAAACCGAAACTGCACTGGTTTATCCGCACAAAAAAATGGATGAAATTTTGAAGTGGTGCAATACCAATGGAAAACAGTTCTGGGAATATGTGGAAGAATTTGAAGGCGAACAAATCTGGGAATTTCTGGATGAAGTTTGGGAAGTAATGCAGGCCAGCATCAAAAACGGGTTAAACAAAGACGGTGTTTTGCCCGGAGTGCTTAAACTTCCGCGAAAAGCCCAGTCGTTTTTTGTAAAAGGCCAGAACTTTGCCACTCCTTTCAAACGCCGATCGCAACTTTTTTCGTACGCTTTGGCGGTTTCTGAAGAAAATGCTTCAGGTGGAAAAATTGTGGCTGCACCCACCTGCGGAGCCAGTGGTGTTTTACCCGCGGTGCTCAAATATTTCAAAAAAGTGTACAACAACGATAAAAGCTCGATTTTAAAAGCGCTGGCAACAGCCGGTTTGATTGGAAACATTATAAAATGCAATGCTTCCATTTCGGGTGCCGAAGTCGGTTGCCAGGGCGAAGTAGGAACCGCCTGCGCCATGGCTTCGGCTGCAGCAACTCAACTTACGGGTGGCACAATTTATCAGATTGAATATTCGGCAGAAATGGGACTGGAACACCACCTCGGATTAACGTGCGATCCGGTGGCAGGACTGGTTCAGATTCCGTGCATCGAACGAAATGCTTTTGCTGCCGAACGTGCTGTTTCGCACAATACGTACGCGCTCATTTCCGACGGACGGCACCGGATTAGTTTTGATGAAGTGGTGGAAACCATGTACAGAACCGGAATTGACTTGCAAAGCCAGTACCGCGAGACTTCGCTTGGCGGGCTTGCGCGATGGGATGCTTCTCCAAAATTATAATACGGCAGTCGTAATAGTTTTCGGAAAATAAATCTCAACCAAATCGCCTTCAAGCCACTCTTTGGCAATCTGGCAATATTGTCCGGGAGGTGCAAAGTATTTTACGTTTTTTACAGTCACTGTAGCTCCATCTGCCCAATCCGGAATCAGAATAAAAAGTTCGATGTACCTCTCCTTTTCCATGCTGAATTTGATAAAAACAGTGTTCGGATTATTTGCCGGAAATTCCTGCGTTATTTTTACTTTGCCGTGCAGACTGTGTTCGTAACTAATTTCTGCCGGAACAAACAAGTTTACATGAATGTGATCGACATTTTTTGTAAAAATATACGGGGCAACCAAATTTTCGATATTTTCATTTGTATCGGATTGCGGAAATCCGCTCTGCAGAATTTTCTGCATTTCTTCTGCATATTTTGCATCGCCGGTTAATTGTAAAAGTGTTCCTGTTAATGTAAACCAATTTATTTTTCCCTGTGCATTTAATTGAATGTGCGACTTTTCAGAAACAAAATCAGACCATTCGAGACAAAACCGGTTAAAATCGAAAGCTGCATCTTTTTGAAAATATTGTTCCTGCAAATGTAAAAGCCTTTCAATTTCGGCTTCATTTTTCTCAAGCGTAACAAATTGAAACGCTGAATCAGCAATCTCAGGATGTAATTTTCCAAGCAATTTCACCTCATTTAAATCAGCTTTTTCAGTTTTATAAGAAGAAAATTGTTCATTTTCAGAACAGGAAATCAGAAACAGAAAACCAGCAAATAATAAAGTCCGCCTCATGGTTTGTTATATTTTTCAAACAGATAAACAGGTGTTTTCGAGTTGTGTTCACAATTCTTCCTTAAAATCGAAATTCAGAGTTAAATTACTTTTAATATCTTTTTTCAGAAGAATTATTTTATCTGAAATAAAAAATATATCTATCTTTGCAGCATCATTAAAATTTAGAACGATGAAAATCTCAGTCATTATTACCGTCCCGTGTACACTGTCGTTTTAAGACAGTATCTGAGAGTTAGTTCAAATCGTTTATTCACTTTTTCAAATATTTTCACATGTCAGACAAAAAAACTAGGGTTTTGTCTTTATCAAAATTCAAAAATATCGATTTAAAAGTTATTTGGCAGGATGTTAAAGAAGCCATCGCCGGAACAGAGCGCGATTTTACTGAAACCAGTCTCGGGCAAGCCATTTTTATTCTGGCCGTTCCAATGGTTTTAGAAATGATTATGGAATCGGTTTTTGCTGTTGTCGATATTTTCTTTGTATCGAAACTGGGTGCCGACGCTGTGGCAACCGTTGGAATTACAGAATCAGCCATGACCGTGGTTTATGCTATCGGAATGGGATTAAGTACGGCAACTACTGCACTTGTTTCGCGGCGTATAGGTCAGAAAAATAAAAAAGAAGCCGGAGTTGTGGCATTCCAGGCTATTTTGGTAGGAGCCATTATTTCGGTTGGCATTGCCATAACCGGGGTTATTTTTGCGCGTAAATTTTTGCTTTTAATGGGCGCCACCGACGAAATGGCGGCAAACGGTTATCTTTTCCCTGCAATTATGTTTGGCGGAAACATGGTAATTATGTTGCTCTTTATCATCAATGCCGTATTTCGCAGCTCGGGCGACGCCGCAATTTCGATGCGTGTGATGTGGATTGCCAACTTAATAAACATCGTTCTCGACCCGCTGTTAATTTTTGGCTACGGTCCGTTCCCCGAACTGGGACTGGCAGGGGCAGCAATCGCAACAACAACAGGCCGGGGAATTGCGGTTTTGTACCAGTTTTACCTGCTTTTCAAAGGCAAATTTCGTATTCGCCTGTACTGGGATAGTCTGAAAATTAAGGTTGGCGTTATGTTGCAGTTGTTAAAACTTTCGGGAGGGGGAATCCTGCAAAACCTGATTGCCACTTCGAGTTGGATTTTACTGGTTCGGATAATTGCAGTTTCAGGGCCACAAGCGCTGGCCGGATACACCATTGCTATCCGGATAATTATTTTCAGTCTGTTGCCGGCCTGGGGATTAAGCAATGCAGCATCAACTCTTGTAGGCCAAAACCTTGGCGCCAAACATCCCGAAAGGGCTGAACGCGCTGTTTGGATTACCGGTTATGTAAACATGGTTTTTATGGGATTTCTCGGAATTTTACTGATTTCGTTTCCCGACTTTTTTATCCGTTTGTTTATTTCGGAACAAAATGTTGTTTATTTTGGAACTACTGCTTTGCGAATTATTAGTTTCGGATTTTTGTTTTATGCACTGGGAATGGTTATGGTTCAGGGATTTAACGGAAGTGGAGACACTCTCACACCTACAAAAATAAACCTGTTTTGTTTCTGGTTAATCGAAATTCCACTCGCATATTTTCTTGCCATTGTATTGAATATGGGATTGGTTGGCGCCAGTATATCGATTGTTTTAGCTGAAAGTGTATTGGCTTTTACAGCGCTTTACCTATTCAAAAAAGGCAAATGGAAAAACCGTGAGGTGTAAAAAGTTCAGGGGAATTTTATCTTCCCCATGAACTTTTTTCAGTTTAAATCAGTATTTTTCATAAGTAAAATCAAATACGCTTATGAAAAAATTTGCTATCGAATTAAAGTGGGGAATCATTTTTACCTTGTTTTCTATTGTCTGGATGTTTTTTGAAAAACTAATGGGCTGGCACAGCATTCACATCGATAAACATCCTGTTTACACAAACCTATTTGCAATTCCCGCAGTAGCAATTGTTGTTTTTGCGCTTCTCGACAAAAGAAAAAATCTCTACAACAACAAAATGAACTGGATAAGCGGATTTCTGACAGGGCTGGTTATTACGGTAATAATTGCCGTGTTGAATCCACCGGCACAGTACATTATTCTGAAATGGATTACTCCTGAATATTTTGCAAACGCTGCAAAATTTGCTGTTGATTCAGGAAAAATGACCGCTGAACAGGCGTACCATTATTTTAATCTAATAAGTTACATGCAACAAAGTACTTTCGGAACTGTTTTAATGGGTGTAATTACTTCGGCAATTGTTGCCCTTTTTGTGAGGAAAAAGTAAGCTCAGGTTATTTTATTGTTGATTAAAATTGAATTGCAGCCTTGAAAATATCCACAGTTGAAGAGTATATTCTGAATGCACCGAACGGCAATGAAATGTTGCTGTTTTTGCGTGAAATTTTAAAGGAAACTGAATTGACAGAATCTATAAAATGGAGTTCTCCCGTTTATTCCGTCAATGGAAAAAACATTGTGGGAATGGGTTCCTTTAAATCGTATGCCGGACTGTGGTTTTTTCAGGGAGCGCTTTTAACAGACAAAGCCGGAGTTTTAATAAACGCACAGGAAGACAAAACAAAAGCATTGCGGCAGTGGCGGTTTTCAACATTGGAAGAAATAAACAGCAGGCTTGTCCTCGAATATGTAAACGAAGCCATTAAAAATCAACAAGCCGGAAAAGAAATTAAAGCCGATCGAAATAAACCAATAATAATTCCTGAAGAATTACAGGAAGCTTTTGAAGAAAACCCTGAACTTGAAAACGCTTTTCAACAATTTTCGCTGGGTTGCAAACGCGAGTATACTGAATATATTTTGGAAGCAAAAAAAACGGAAACCCGCAAAAACAGGGTAGAAAAAGTAATCCCCATGATTTTTCAGAAAAAAGGACTAAACGACAAATACAAAAAATAAACGTCTAGCTTTTTACCTATATTCATTAAACAAAAAATCTCCATAGCTGTTTTTGACATCAAAAAATATGAGTCAAAACATTAAAATATCTTATCATTCCGAAATTTACACTTTAACGGCTGAACAAATACTGGAAACAGGAATAAATGAAGCCTGGGATTTTTTTTCATCGCCTGAAAACCTGGAAAAAATTACACCTTCAAAAATGAATTTTAGAATTACTTCGGGAAAACCGGAAAAAATGTATGCAGGCCAGATAATCAGTTACAAAATCAAAATTTTTCCTTTTTCCAACAGCAATTGGGTTACAGAAATTACCCAGGTCGAAAATCTGTCATTTTTTATTGACGAACAGCGTTTTGGCCCCTACAAAATGTGGCATCACGAACACCGCTTCAAATCAGAAAACAATACAGTTAGAATGTACGATAAAGTTACATACAAAATTCCCTTTGGTTTTTTGGGAAGATTTGCTCATTTTCTGTTTATCCGCAAAAAACTGGAATCGATTTTTATATTCAGGGCCAAATTACTTTTCGAAAAATTTAATTTGAAATAATTTGATTTCTGACTACACTTTCAACATTCATGAATAAATTCTATTTTCACGGGAAAAAGAATATCATGAATCTGAAAACCCTGTTTATACTGACTTTTATTGGCATTTTTATGAGTGGGAAAGCACAAGTAAATACATTGCTCAATTTTGATGAACGCAAAGCGGATTATTTATACCATTTTGCGTACGAATGTATCGATAAAGAATATCCGAACAAATTGGGACAGGTTTTGGGCGACGACAGTTACCTCGCTCCTCCCCGCGTGTTGCACCCCGCATTTTACGGATGTTTCGACTGGCATTCGTCGGTGCATGGCCACTGGACTTTGGTAACCATTTTAACACGTTTTCCCGATTTTCAGTACAGAGGCGAAATTCTTGAAAAACTCACCAGAAATATCACCAAAGAAAATGTTTTGAAGGAGGTTTCCTTTTTAAACGATGAAAACAACAAAGACTACGAACGTACTTACGGCTGGGCTTGGTTACTAAAACTCGACGAAGCTTTGCGTGAATGGGATGCACCGGAAGCCAGAGAACTGCACGAAAATTTGTTGCCTCTGGTAGATATAATCTCCGAAAGATTTATCGAATTTCTGGATAAACTGAATTACCCGATTCGTATTGGGGAACATAGTAACATTGCCTTTGGAATGTCGTTTGCCTACGATTACGCCAAAAAATACGATTCAGCGCTGGCAACAAAAATTGAAGAAAAAGCGCGCCAGTATTATTCAAACGATTGCGGTTGTCCGTTAACCTGGGAACCCGGCGGTTTCGATTTTTTATCGCCCTGTTTGCAGGAAGCCGCTTTAATGGAAAAAGTTTTGCCCGAGAAAGAATTTCACAAATGGCTAAAAACATTTTTGCCTGGTTTTGAAAAAAATCTGGAGAAATACCTTGAAATTGCTGTTGTTAGCGACCGTAGCGACGGCAAATTGGCCCACCTCGACGGTTTGAATTTTAGTCGTGCCTGGTGTTTGTTCGAAATCGGAAAAGCACTGAACAACAAAAAAATGATAGACCTGGGTGAAAAACATTTTGTATACAGTTACGAAAAAATGGATTCAGGAGAATACGCCGGCGCCCACTGGCTGGCATCTTTTGCCACATATGCACTTATTAAACATTAAAACTGAAAAACAATGGATTTGCAGGTTGATGGGAAAGTATTTCTAATTGCTGCGTCGAGCAAAGGATTAGGACTTGGAATTGCCCGGGAACTGGCCAAAAACGGAGCAACAGTTTGTATTGCCAGCCGGACTCAAAATGAAGTTGAAACAGCTGCTCAAATGCTTCGGAAAGAAACCGGCGCTATTGTACACGCTTCGGTATTAGACGCTTCAAATGCCGTTTCCATTGAAAACTGGATTACTTCGGCACTGCAAGCTTTTGAACGTATCGACGGTTTGGTTGTCAATGCCGGTGGTCCGCCACCCGGAAATTTCGACGATTTTTCCGACGAACAATGGGAAGCTGCTTTTAACCTCACATTGATGAGTGCAGTGAGAATGATTCGCGGTGTTTTACCTGCCATGCGAAGTGCAGGCGGTGGCTCAGTTTTAACAATAACATCTATTTCAGTAAAAGAGCCCATCGACCGTTTGTTGCTTTCCAATGTTTTTCGTTCGGGAGTTACCAGTCTTGTAAAAAGCCTCTCGAATGAACTGGCCAAAGAAAATATCAGGGTAAACAATCTGGTACCGGGGCGCATCGACACCGACCGTGTTAAATCGCTCGATAAAAATCTGGCAGAAAAAACAGGCGTTCCGACAGAAAAAATAAAAGCCGGGTTTGAAGCTTCCATTCCGCTGGGGCGCTACGGAACCACCGAAGAATTTGGCAAAGCCGGAGCATTTTTACTTTCACCGGCAGCTTCGTATATCACCGGCATAAGTTTGGCAGTAGACGGAGGCATTTTAAAAACAGTCTGGTAAAAGCATTCGCAATGAAATACAGGTTACTTCTGTTCTTCATATTTTTTGTCCGGATTGCTATCGGACAAAATCATTATGAACGTTTTGAAAGCATCGATATTCAGCATTATTGTTTCGAAATTCAATTAAACGATACGACCGACAGAATTGAAGGCAAAACAATTGTAACCGCAAAATTTTTGAAACCTGCGCAAAAAATTCAACTCGATTTTAGTTCACCCGATGAATTTTCAGGAAAAGGTATGCAGGTTGAAAATGTTCTTTCAGAAGGAAAATTGCTAAGGTTTGTGCAAAGCAAAGAACAACTTGATATTGAATTCGAACGTGAAATCGGAAAAAATGAGGTTGTTGATTTTGAAGTAAAATATGCAGGGATTCCGGGCGACGGGCTGATTATTTCAAAAAACAAATTCGGCGATCGTACTTTCTTTGGCGACAACTGGCCCAACCGGGCACACTTCTGGCTGCCTGTGGTTGATCATCCTTCCGACAAAGCCACACTCGAATTTCTGGTGGTTGCTCCCAAGTATTACAAAGTGGTTTCCAACGGTTATTTAGTTGAAGAATCCGACCTTGGAAACAACACAAAACAAACGCACTGGAAAGAAGACAAACCCATTTCAACCAAATTAATGGTAATTGGAGTCGCCCGTTTTGATGTAAAAGAGTTGGGTGAATTTAAAGATGTTCCGGCAAGTTGCTGGGTATTTCCCCAAAACCGGGAAGAAGGGTTTAACGATTTTTCGGTGGGAATAAAACCACTGGAATTTTTTTCTGAATTAGTTGGCCCCTATTCGTATGAAAAACTGGCGCATGTTCAATCAAAAACACGATACGGCGGAATGGAAAATGCAGGCTGTATTTTTTATACAGAACGTGCGGTAACCGGTAAAAATAAAATGGAAACCCTGATTGCACATGAAACGGCGCACCAGTGGTTTGGCAATTCTGCTACTGAACAAAACTGGCATCACGTGTGGCTTAGCGAAGGTTTTGCTACTTATTTAACGCTGCTTTACGAACAACACTTTTACGGAAACGATACTTTCAAAGAGGGATTGGAAAAAGACCGCGCACAGGTTATTGAATTTGCAGATAAAAATCTGGCACCGGTAATCGACACCACTGTTACCGATTATAATCAGCTTTTAAACGCTAACTCATATCAAAAAGCCAGCTGGTTTTTACACATGCTGCAAATTAAAATCGGTGATGCAGCTTTTCAGAATTGCCTTCAAAAATATTATCTGACTTTTAAAGATTCTACTGCTTTAACTTCTGATTTAATGAAAATTGCAGAAGAAACTTCAGGGCAAAATCTCGATTCATTTTTTCATCAGTGGTTGTTTGAAAAAGGATTTCCGGTACTCTTTTCAACATGGAGTCAAAAGAAAAACGGAAAAGCCGTTCTTAAAATCAGCCAGAAACAGAACTATTTTGTTTTCGATTTTCCTCTTACTGTTGAACTTGTTTTTCAAAACGGTGAAACCCGGAAAGTATCGATGAATATTTCAAGTAAAACAAGCACTTTTTCATTTCATTTAAAAAATAGAGTGAGTAAGATTATTCTCGATCCTGACGTAGAACTTCTGTTTAACAAATATCAGGAGTAATACAATTGTTGTAATTCCGTATATTTTCAACTTATTAAAATGAAATTATTTTTCTTTCTGAGAAATAGTAAAAGTGTTTAGTTAACTCAAAATTTACAAATAAAAAAATAATAGTATTTGTAATTGTAATTTCATAAAAAAGCTGTACGTTTGAACTGAAATAGTCGAAAAGTCTTCTGATTATGAAAGCAAATGTGAAAGAAAATATTATCCAGGTAGCACAGGAAATGTTTAGCCGCTATGGTTTTCGTAAAACAACTATGGATGAAATTGCTTACGCCGCACGAAAAGGTAAAAGTTCGCTTTACTATTATTTCAGCAGTAAAGAAGATGTATTTCAGGCTGTGGTTGAAAAAGAAGCAGATCATCTTTTTGGTGAAATTATGTTGTCGACCAAGTATGCTGAAAATGCAAAAGAAAAAATTGGTATTTACATTTACAAACGGTTAAACGGATTTAAAAACTGGGGAAATTTGTTTGAAGCCATTAAGGATGAATATCTTGCAAACATGCAGTTTATTGAAAAAATTAGAAAAAAATACGACGAGAAAGAAATTGCAATGATGGCTGCTTATATAAAAGAAGGAATATCAAATGGCGAATTTAAACCAATGGATGCCAATCTAACTGCAAAAATTATTGTTGTTGCCATGAAAGGCTTGGAAATTCCTTTGCTTATGGAAAAAAATTCAGACAGGGATTTCAAAAAAGAAATTGATGAAATGCTCGATATTTTATACTACGGAATGAGTACATAATTTTTTTTGTCATATTTTCGACCAAAATACCAATATAGTCAGTATGTTCAAAAAGACAGATAAACAGAATTAACAATTAAATGAAAAGTCATGAAAAAGAATTATTTAAAATTAATGGGATTGTTACTCCTTTTTTCAGCGAGTGCAATGGTTACAAATGCTCAGGTAAAATGGGGGTTTGAAGGTGGAATCAATGGTACAACGCAATCGTCGGTTGGAAATATTTATTGCAACGATGATATTAAGGTAGGTTACAATTTTGGTGTTACGGGAGCTTATAGTTTTAACAACTGGTTTGCATTAAAATCGGGATTAAATTTTTCGGAATTAGGAAAAAGTTGTGAATTAAAAACTACGGGCAGCACTGTCACCGACAAATATCAGTATTTGATGTTGCCAGTAAAAGCAGAGTTTTCGGCCGGAGAAAAAGCAGGATTTAAAAACGGGCAACGTTTGTTTTTTGCCACCGGACCGTATGCGGGATATTTGTTAAATGCAAAACAAAAAACCGAAGGTGAAACAACAGACTTAACAAACACAAATGATTTTGAGCTGGGATGGTCGTTTGAACTTGGCTATGAAATTCCGGTTTCAAAAAGCAATGCACTGCGTTTGTCGCTGAATTACGATGCAGGATTGAAGGAAGTGATTACCGACAGTGACTTGTATAACAAGTCGGCTTCGATAAAACTTGGCATTATATTTTAGTAGATTCAAAAAAAAGAGGCTGTAAATTTCAGCCTCTTTTCATTTTTAGCTTTTATCTTATCTTGGTCCGCCCATTCCACCTTGGCCACCAGGACCACCTTGTCCTCTTCTCGATCTCATTTCTTCCTGATAAGCCTGGTATTTTTCCCACTGTTCATCGGTCAAAATAGCTTTAATTTTTTCATTTTGTTCTTCACGAACTTTTTGCATTTGTTCGCGCATTCCTTCAAATCCACCACCGTCGTTTTGCATTTCTTCACGCATTTTCTGCATGTTTTCGAAATTCTCGACAGTTAAATCATGAAACTGTTTTTGTTGATCCTCGGTTAATCCCAGCGTTTCGGTCATCTGTTCCACCTGGCGTTTTGCCATTTCTTCCGGGTCAAAATTTCCCTGTCCCATTCCACCACCAGGACCAAAACCCGGTTGTTGCTGCATTTGTTGCGAATTGCTGTTGTTTCCCTGGTTGCAACTTACTGCCAAACCTAAAAAGGCCACCATAATAAAAAAAACGATTCTCTTCATTTAACTAAGTTTTTATAGTTTATTAATACGTAAATTTTTCAATTTATATTGAAACGTGTTTTTTCTAATTTCGAAAATTAACCTTTCAATAGACTAACCGGATTCAAATAAGTTTAAAGTGAATTTCTGGGAATAAATGTAAAAGGACTTTTAAAACGGCCAAATGTTTTGTTTATTATCATTTCAGCGGCCATTCGTCCAATTTCATCGTGGTTGGTTGAAATTGTAGTAATTCCATTTTCAAGAATTTCCTTTACCGGGTTATCATTGTAAGCCACAACACCCACATCGTGACCAAGTTCCCATTTTTTCGATTTACTGATTTTTATAAAACGGTACAAATCGTCGTCGGAAACCAACACAAAAGCCTCACCACTTTTCACATCATCGTCGCTTAACTGGTCGATGATTGAAAAATTGAGGTTGTTTACCTGGCAAAAAATCTGAAATCCACGAACAATATTTCTGGTATAATATTGATTCAGAGGGAATACAAGATTTATTTTTGTGTACTTGCGAATCAAATTAATTCCGCTGCCCAGAGCAGTCTGAATGTCTTTTTCATATTCCTGGTACACCACCGGATAATCTTTCAGGGTTTCCAGGTTCCGGTCGACGAGCAAAACTTTTTCCTTGGGAATTCTTTTAATAATCTCGGTAGCTTCCTGTGTTTCTTGCTGAAAATGAGGCAGAATTACATAATAGTCGTACGAAGAAAGATGATTGTTTATTATTTCTTCAAACTGCGACAAATCGTAATTATATATAAAAACATCGACACTTGCCTTTTGCCCGAGTGTTTCAACAAAAGAGTAGTAAATACTTCGCTTATAATTGCTTAGTTTGTTAAAAATAAGTGCAACTTTTAATTTTTTGAAAACATTGGTTTGAGAAACATAATATCCTTTTCCGCGAACGGAAGACAAAATTCCTTTCTTTTTCAGAAAAACATACGCTTTTTCAACCGTGTCGCGCGACAGAAGCAAATCTTCGCTGGTTTCGTTGATGGAAGGAATACGTTGCCCCTGTTTAAAAATTCCGGATTCAATGTCAGAGATGATCATATTCACCACCTGCATATATTTTGGAACCTCCGATTCGTGATTTATTTTCAAATATGGATTCATTCTAAAACCAAAAACGCAAAAGTAAAAAGTGTTTGTCAGAAATCCGAGTTTAAAGTATGAATTCGTATCAACATCAAATTTTCTGAACTTTTAAAGCCATGTAACGTTAAAATGACATAATTCTGAAACCTGAAATTTTGATTTAAAAATTTTACGATGAAAAAATTATTACCACTTTTTCTTTTGCTTGTGTACTTTGTTTCATGTACCCAGCAATCAAAAAACAAATTGGCAGCCGATTTGGATAATGGAGGTCTGGTTTTACCTGAAGGATTTTCAGCGTTGGTTGTTGCTGAAAAAACTGGCAAAGGCAGGCATATCGATGTAAATGAAAACGGTGATGTTTATGTTTCGCTACGGGAACACCCGGAAAACACGGGAATTGTTTGTTTGCGCGACACTACTGGTGATGGAAAAGCCGACATAATAAAATACACCGGCCAGCATGTTGGCACAGGAATAAAACTGCACAAAGGATTTGTCTATTTTGGATTCGACACGGCAGTGGTGCGTTATCCGCTGGCAGCCGGAGAGCTTGTTCCGGAAAATAGCTGGCAAATGATTGCACGCGGATTTCCAGTGGAAAGACAACACGAAGCCAAACCTATGGAATTCGACGGGCAGGGAAATATGTACGTAAACGTTGGTGCACCCTCAAATGCCTGTATGGAACAGGACAGGACAAAAGGTTCGCCTGGAATGGATCCCTGCCCTATTCTTGAATACGCCGGCGGAACATGGAAATTCAAAGATGATGTGTTAAACCAGGATCAGTTGGTTGACGGAATCCGTTATGCCACGGGAATCAGAAACGGGATGGCGAACTGCTGGAATACAGCAGTTAATGAGCTTTATATCGTTCAGCACGGAAGAGATCAACTCGATCAGCTTTTTCCTGAATTGTACGATTCGAAGGACAACGCTGAACTTCCGGCTGAAGAATTTCTTCTTGTAACCGAAGGCTCTGATTTTGGCTGGCCGTACTGTTACTACGATTTATTTCAGGATAAAAAAGTTTTGGCGCCTGAATATGGCGGCGACGGGATTATTCAGGAAAGATGCGAAAATAAAACCGACCCGATTATGGCATTTCCTGCACATATGGCTCCCAACGATCTGCTTTTTTACACCGGAAACATGTTTCCCGAACGATATAAAAACGGGGCATTTATTGCTTTTCATGGTTCATGGAACCGGGCGCCCGAACCACAAAAAGGCTATTTTGTTGTTTTTGTTCCTTTTGAAGGTAGAAATCCTTCAGGTGACTGGGAAGTATTTGCTGACGGATTTGCCGGCACAAACGAAATAATGAGTACACGCGATGCCGAACACCGTCCTTGTGGTTTGGCGCAGGGCCCCGACGGCTCACTGTATGTTGTAGACAGTATTGAAGGAAAAGTTTGGAGAATCTTTTATAACGGTTAGATAGTTAACATTAAAAACATGAAGATAAAATTTATGCTGTTTGTTTTAAGTGTGTTTTTTATGGTTTCGTGCGGAAACAAACCACAAAACACACAATCGGTGATTGCTCCTTCGTCTGCACAAAATGCGGAAAAAAGTACGGGGCAAACTGCTGAACATCCGGGAAAAAAAGTGTACAATTCGGTTTGTATGGTTTGCCACATGACCGACGGCTCGGGAGTTCCGGGAATGTACCCACCCATTTATGAATCGGAATTTGTAAATGGCGATGTTACCGAACTTATTAAAATTGTTTTGGAAGGGAAATCTGGGAAAGTAGAAGTAAAAGGCGAAACATACAATAACATTATGCCGCCGCAGGCCAATTTAACCGACCAGCAAATTGCCGACGTTTTAACGTTTATGCGAAGCAATTTCGGAAACAATTCTTCTGAAATAACAGCCGAAGAAGTACAAAAATTAAGAAAATAATTCAGAAAGCTGTGCAAATATTGCAAGTTTGGACGGCTTTTTATTTTCCTGAAATTCGAATGGTAGTTCGGCGGTTTAGTGTTCGACCTTCAGCAGTATTGTTGGTTGCCACAGGTTTGGTATCGCCGTATCCCTTAAATTTTAGCCTCGAAAGTTCAACTCCATTTTTCACGAGATAATCAACCACCGACTTTGCACGTTTTTCAGAAAGAATTTGGTTTTTTTCCTTGTTTCCTGAGTTATCGGTGTGTCCCTGAATTTCAACCAAAAGAGATGCATTATTTTTCAGGAAAACAACCAGTTGCTGTAATTCAGGCTCCGACTCCGGTAAAATTGAAAATGAATCGGTTTCAAAATAAATGTTATAAAGGTTCATTTCAGCACCAATTTCAATCGGTTCTAAAGGGATAGAAATAATTTCAGGTTGATGAATTGTTTTTGTATCGCTTAACTGAAAAGCCTTTGAATAAAACAAATAACCTTCCTCAGAAACATTAAATGCATAGTTTGCACCTAATGGCAAACAAAGCAGCAATTCCCCGCCTTTGTCTGTTGATTCTGTTCTGATTTGTTGTTCTGAATTTGTCAGGTTCACCAATGTTACATGCCCCTCGAGGGGTTGTTTGGTTTTTGCATTTATAACTTTGGCTTTGACAAAAGTTACAGGTTCGGGCTGTAAATCTGGATCGAGCTCAAAACTATAAATATCAAGTCCGCTATTTTGCTCCCGTTCCGACGAAAAGTAGGCTGTTTTCCCATCGGAACTGATATTCAGGCCAAGTTCGTTTTGAAAAGTATTTATTGGATAGCCCATGTTTTTTGCTTTGGAAAAAGTACCGTCAGGTTTTTGCTCTGCGGTAAATAAATCGTAGCCTCCCATTCCGGTTAAAAAGTCGGAAACAAAATAAAAGTTTTTGTTGTTCGGATGAATAAACGGGGAAATCTCATTTCCTTCAGAATTGACACTGTCGCCAAGGTTTTCAACTTTTCCCCATTTCAGATTTCCGTAGTTGTCCCAACCTTTAAATTCGGCCCTCCAAATGTCTTTGGCTCCTTTTCCTCCCAAACGGTTGCTCGAAAAATAAAGAAACCGGTAATCGGAAGAAAATCCGGGCTGAGCTTCCCATGCATTTGTATTCAGCGCAGATCCGGCATTTTTTGCCTTTGTCCATTTTCCGTTTTCAAACTGTGAATAATAAATATCGCAACTTCCTTTTCCGTCGGGGCGGTTGCAGGCTGTAAAAAACAGCAATTTACCGTCGGCAGATAAAGTTTGTGCCCCTTCATTCATATCCGAATTGATTTCTGTAAGAGGTTCCGCTTTTCTCCATTTTCCATCAACAAAATCCGAGGCATAAAAATCTTCCTGCGAAATTGTACCTGCTTTAATCAGACGGGTAAATACCAGCTTTTTCTGATCGAGCGAAATACTGGGCCAGTAATCATTTTCAGGCGAATTTATATTTTCACCAAGAAGTACAGGTTCAAATCTCACAGGGTGCTGAATAGCGTCGAGTGCAAACCGACAGTTTTCAATTTTATGCACAACTTCTTTCTTTCTTTTTTCTGAAATATTTTTGGCATCGGAATATTGTTCGTAAAAATGCAAAGCCTGAGTATAATTTCCAATTTGATAATTTACTTCAGCAAGGCGAAAAAGAATCAACCGATTTTCGGAGTATAACCGGGCTTTTTCGAGTGCATTAATTTCATTGGCCGGAGAACCCGACTTTTCATAAATATCAGCCAGAATAAGCCATGCATCTGAAAAAGCAGAATCGCGTGCAAGTATATTTAGGGCTTCCTTTTCGGAGTTCGTGAAATCGCCTGCATCTAAAAACCTGACAGCTTTTTCAAATTGTTTCTGAAACCTTGATGAAGATTGGGCTCCGGCATTCAGATGAACAATGCAAAGCACCAAAAATGCGAAAACCTTACGTTTATTCATTGTGAAAAATTGGTACATTTTTGCTATCTTGTTTAACAGTAAACGATTAAATGAATAATAAATTTTAAATTAAAAAATAACATTTTTACCGGAAACATAATCCTGCTGAATATAAAATACACTATAAACAGTTATAAATCAAGGCGTACTAAAAGTAAAAAATTTTCAGAAGGCCATTAGCAGATAATCAAAAATTTTATATTTTTCGGCTGAAAGAAAATTTGATTAGTTAAACATTTAATTTTTTATTTTTTATTGCTTCTTAAAATGAAAAACATGAATCAAAACAGAGGTCGGGGATTCGAAGATGATAATAGCCCGAAAGGTTCAGTTGGTAAAAACAAAAGCTCAAAAAAACGTCTGTCGATTTACGAAGACTTCGAAGATGATGATGACGATTATATTGTGCACGAAAAATTCAAAAAGAAACATAAATAGTCGGTTCATCGTTTGTTTACAACCGTTCTCTTTGTTACATGAGCTAGAAAATTCCATATTATTTTTGCACCCTCAAAACTTTCGCCTGGGATTGGTCTGTTCTTTTTACTCGTAAAAAGCTTCAATCCCGGGATAAAAATACTTTGCCTTAGCAATTCTTTCCGGAAAACAAAAGTAGTCGAGCTCGGCCTGAACACACTCTGTTCCTTCTCCATCGAAAATGGAACAAGTTATTTTTGCGATTCTTTCTTCCGAAGAAACCAGTTTCCCTTTTATGGTAATTTCACCTTTCGAAATGTACACGGGTTTCAGATACTTTATGTTCATTCCCGAAGTTACACCGGCAGTTTTCATTTTCAACAAAACAATCCAGCCGCCCAATTCATCGATTAAAGTTGCCTGAACACCGCCATGCAAAACGCCCATCCAGCCTTCGAGCGATTTTCGGGGGCTCCATTTTGTAAACACTTCGTCACCGTCTTCCCAAAATTCGAGGTGAAGACCGTGTTCATTAAAAGGCGAACAGCCAAAACAGTTGTAATCGTGGCGCGAACTGTCTTTTTCAACAAAAGGATTTTTTATTTTTTTCATAGTTTTAACCTGTTATTGAAAAATGGCGAAGTCTATTTCTTTGAAATCGTTAATTGCATCAAGGCATCCAGCCTCTATTAATTCTGGTTTCGATAACGATGTGGCGACACCAATTACCTGCAAACCTGCATTTTTTGCTGAAACAATTCCACCTTCCGAATCTTCAAAAACAACAACTTCATTTTCCTGTAAACCAAGTTTTTCAAGGGTTAACCTGTAAATATCAGGAGCCGGTTTTCCGTTTTTAACTTCATGACCTCCGGTAATTACGGTGAAATATTTTCTGAGGTCCAATTTATCCAAAATAAAATCGATGTTAAGTAAAAAGCAGTTGGTCGTTAATGCAATTTTTATATTCCTTTTTACAAGTCCATCCAGAAAATTAGTCAGCCCGTTCAATTCTTTTACATCTTCCGAATACATTCTACGGTAAGTTTCTTCTTTTTCGTCGCCAAGTTCCTTAATTTTTTGCGGGCTGAGTTTATCCCCAAAAAACCGGACAATCATTTCGTCAATTGTACCATGGTTTTGAGCATGAAATTCATCGGGACGGATTGAAAGGCCATATTTATTCAAGAAAACCATCCACGATTCCTTGTGATAAGGAATGCTGTCGACCATGGTTCCGTCCATATCAAAAACAACTGCTTTTATATTTCCCTTTATTTGCATTGCTGGAGAGTTTTTGTTTAAATACAAATTAAAACAAAACAGGCTGGTTTTTTGCCAGCCTGTCCTTCGTTTATAGTTTTTCTTAATTATTCCCTAATATTAATGGTAAACCGTCTTTTCCGCTACCAACCACCACAACTTTCGAATTCGTAGATTTTGATAATTCCAGCGTTGCTTCAATTCCGCGCTGCTGCAAAATTTTGTCGGTCAAACTGGCGTTGATAATACGGTTGTAATTGGCAATACCTTCCGCTTCAATCCGGCGGCGTTCGGCTTCAGATTCTTCGCGTTGCAAACGGAATTCGTAAGCCAGCGCTTCCTGTTCCTGTTGCAATTTGCTTTCGATGGCGCCTTTAATTTGTTCCGGAAGATTGATGGAACGAATCAGCAAAGCTTTCATATCAATGTAGTTTTCACCCAAAACCTTGCGGGTTTCTTCTTTGATGGTTTGTTCCACTTCTGCCCTTTTGGTTGAATAAATTTCTTCGGCTGAATAACGGCCTGCTACCTGACGAACAGAAGACCGTACTTCGGGAACAACCAGAACATTAATATAATTGATGCCAAATCGTTCGTGCAGGTAACCAATTTTATCGAAGGTAGGATTAAAACGTACAGTAACATCCGTATTAATGGAAAGCCCGTTTTTATCGAGAACATCCATGGTTTCTTCACGCTGTTGTTCACGCACATTGTAAACATTCATCTGGTTCCACGGCGAAATAATGTGAAAACCTTCACCGTAAATATTGTCTTTATCGAGTCCGGTGGAATACGGACGGAAAACAACTCCGCGTTCACCCGCATCGATAATTAAAAACATCCGGCCGCCAAAAAGCAGCAAAACCAGCAGAATTACAACCGCAATAACAATGTAGGAAGTTTTAAAATTGAATTTCATAGGTATACATTTAAGTTATTATCTGTTTTGAATATTAGTGACCCGTTTGTTTTCTCCGTTACAGTGTTTCAAAAAGTACAGGCCGAAAATTGCAATTTTTTTGTTCAATACACAAATTTACAAAGTTTAGCGAGTCTGCAAATTTTAACCTTGTTTTATTCAACTTTTCCAAAAAGACAATTTTCACAATCATTAAATTACACAGGCAAAATTAGAATCAACCTGTTCAAAATTTACTTTATAATTCCTTTATTTTTTAATGAAAATGCAGAAAACGGATTGGAAATTTAATCCGATGAAATTGTATATTTGAAACCAAAATCAAAAAATATGCGCAAATCGGTTTTATTTCTGATTCTTTTTGTATTCACACTGAATACAATTGCCCAAAACTTTTTTCACGAAGATTTTAACAGGCACAAAAAATATGTAATACTTACCAATCCAACTGTCCACAATCTGCAAACCATAAATTACCTGGTAAACGCCGGATTGCTCGATGTGAAGAAAGGCGAAACACGGTTTGTTGGTGTGTATTATCCTGGGCAGGATTACGACTTTTCGGAAACAAAAAAATACATCGAAGAAAACGGATTGAAAAATTTCTTTTTACAGGAAGTTAAGGGAAATTTGAACGAAGGAAATTTGTTTGAGGAAAACGATTGTTCTGCTGAATTGTACACTATTTTTGAAAACTCGGTTGGCGTTTTCTTTTTTGGCGGCCCTGATATTCCACCCGGAGTTTATGGAGAGGAAAACACGCGTTCTGTGGTCACCGATCCCGGAAGACATTATTTTGAAACCACTTTTCTGTTTCATTTGCTTGGAGGTTTCAGAAACGAAAATTTCAAACCTTTTCTGGAAGAAAAACCTGCTTATTTAGTCACCGGTTTTTGCCTGGGAATGCAAACCATGAATGTGGCTACCGGCGGCACATTAATTCAGGATATTCCGGAAGAAATTTACAATGCTGAAAACGCAGAAGAAACAGTAAATAAAATTGATCGTGCCAATTTACACCGGAATTACTGGCAGGAATTACAAAAAGATACTCTGCTCATGGGCATTAACCTGCATACGATACATTTTACCGACAATCCGTTTTTTGGTGAAGTTGTAAAAGTCCCGAAACGCTGGGAACCGCGAATTTACAGTAGTCACCACCAGGCGGTCGAAAAAATCGGGAAAGGTTTTGAAGTAACTGCTTTGTCGCCCGATGGTAAAATTGTGGAAGGCTTGGCTAACAACACATACAAAAACGTGTTTGCCGTTCAGTTTCACCCTGAAGTTCCGGCGCTTTATGAAGACATGTACGTGAGGAAATTTCACCCCGACGACCAACCAATGACATACAACGATATTATTGGAAAACAAAGCCTTAAATTTCACCAGAAATACTGGGGCCACATTTCTGAAATCATCAGAAAAGCAAAAAAAGGTAAGTAATTATGAACTTCGGGAAGTTCGAATCCCCTGTTCATTTTCAATAAAAGACTTATCGGTTTTCAATTTCTTAACACTGCCGGATTAAATCATACAATTCAGGATTCATTGGTCTGCTTTTCCTACTTTTGTGCCGAAATTTGTAAATAGATGAAAGTAACAGATATAGCGCTGGAAAAGACAGAAAACGCCGAAATTGAGATTGATAAAAAACGTGCCCGGTTAGCCGTTTCCCTGGTATATTTTAGCATGGGTTTGGCTTTTGCCTCGTGGGCGAGCCGCATTCCCGATATAAAAACGCTTCTTCAACTCAGCGATGGTGTTTTTGGAAGTATTCTGTTTGCGCTTCCCGTTGGGCAATTTTTAATGATGCCGTTTTCAGGAAAACTGGTCACCCGTTTTGGCAGCCACAATGTTTTAAAATTTGCACTTCCGGCATATACAATTGCCTTGAGCAGCATCGGACTGGTGCACGCAGGCTGGCAGCTGGCCATTGTTTTATTTCTTTTTGGTGTTACCGGAAACATGTGTAACATTTCGGTAAATACACAGGGAGTAGCTGCCGAGCGACTTTACGGACGCCCGATTATGGCTTCGTTTCACGGCGGGTGGAGTCTTGCAGGATTTACCGGCGCACTCATTGGATTGCTTATGATTAACCTGAAAGTGGTTCCATTCTGGCATTTTGTTTCAATAATTGTGATTGTGTGGGCCATTGTACGAATAAATTACCCCTTTTTACTGGACACCAAAGCCGACAAGAAAAAACACGAACCGCGCCGCAAATTTTTTATGAAACCCGACGGAATTTTATTGCAGCTTGGAATCATCGGTTTTTTTAGCATGGCCAGCGAGGGCGCCATGTTCGACTGGAGTGGCGTTTATTTTAAAGATGTGGTAAAAGCGCCCGAATCGCTGGTGATTCTCGGCTACACTTCGTTTATGATTATGATGGCCACGGGCCGGTTTGTTGCTGATTTTTTTATTTCAAAAATTGGAAGAAAACGACTGATGCAAATTTGCGGTGTGATGATTTCAGGCGGACTTTTTACTTCTGTTATTTTTCCATATTTAATACCAAGTACGCTCGCATTTATGATGGTCGGATTGGGAGTTTCAAGCATTGTTCCAACGGTTTACAGTACTGCAGGAAAACATCCTACAATCCCCACCGGAATTGCCCTGGCAACAGTTTCCAGCGTAAGTTTTTTAGGCTTTTTGATGGGGCCGCCGCTTATCGGTTTTATTTCTGAAGCTTTTGGACTTCGTTATTCGTACGCCGTAATCGGAATCTTCGGAATTGGAATAACACTTTTGGTTGCACGGGTAAAGGCTTTGCAGAATCAGTAATTTACAATATTTTTGCGGGCTGAATTGAAAAGGGTAAAAAATGACATTTCTGGAAGAAATAAAACGCAGACGCACATTTGGTATTGTTAGTCACCCCGATGCGGGAAAAACCACACTTACTGAAAAGCTACTTCTTTTCGGAGGAGCAATTCGTGTAGCCGGTGCGGTAAAAAGCAACAAAATTAAAAAAGGCGCTACCTCCGACTTTATGGAAATTGAGCGCCAGCGCGGTATTTCTGTGGCTACCTCGGTTATGGGGTTTGAGTACGACGGATATAAAGTAAACATTCTTGATACACCCGGCCACCAGGATTTCCAGGAAGATACATTTCGTACGCTCACTGCTGTAGATAGTGTCATTATTGTCATCGACGCCGCCAAGGGTGTGGAACCGCAAACCGAAAAGCTGATGAACGTTTGCCGGATGCGCAAAACACCGGTTATCGTATTTGTAAACAAAATGGACCGCCCGGCCGGCGATCCATTCACTTTAATGGATGAAATTGAAGACCAGCTCAAAATAAAGGTTCGCCCGTTAAGCTGGCCCATCAACAATGGCCCCGATTTTAAAGGCGTTTACAATATTTTCAACCGCAGCCTGAAATTATTCAATCCAAACATTCAGGAAATTGAGGAACGGATTAAATTTGAGGACATCAACAATCCGGAGCTTGAAAAATACATCGGAAATGATGCTCAAACATTGCGTGAAGAACTCGAACTTGTAGAAGGTGTTTACCCCGATTTCAACAATTCTGAATATCTGGCCGGCGATTTGGCGCCAGTTTTTTTTGGCAGCGCCCTTTACAATTTCGGTGTTCAGGAATTGCTCGATGCTTTCCTGAAAATTGCTCCGTATCCGCTTCCGAGTTTTTCCGAAGAACGCGAAATAAAACCAGAAGAAGATGGGTTTACAGGATTTGTTTTTAAAATTCACGCCAATATCGATCCCAACCACCGCAGCCGCATAGCTTTTGTAAAAATATGCTCAGGCAGGTTCGAGCGAAACAAAGTGTACAAACACATCCGCACTGGAAAAACCTTCCGTATTTCAAGTCCGACAGCTTTTATGGCGTCGCAAAAAGAAACCATCGACGAAGCTTTTCCGGGCGATATTATTGGTGTTCCCGATACCGGCAACCTGATTATCGGCGACACGCTTACCGATGGCGAGGAAATCCACTTCAAAGGTTTGCCCAGTTTTTCACCCGAACTTTTCAGGTATGTTGAAAATGCCGACCCAATGAAATCGAAACAGCTTGCCAAAGGTGTTGATCAGCTGATGGACGAAGGTGTGGCACAGTTGTTTACCAGCCAGTTTAACGGGCGGAAAATTATCGGAACAGTTGGCCAACTTCAGTTCGAAGTTATTCAGTACCGGCTCGAACATGAATACGGCGCCAAAAGCCGCTTCGAACCACTTTCAATGTACAAAGCCTGCTGGATTGAATCGGACGACAAAAAAGAACTCGACGAATTCAAAAAACGAAAACACCAGAAAATGGCCAAAGACAAATTCGGCCGCGATGTTTTTATGGCCGATTCAGCTTTTATTTTGCAAATGGCCCAGGATGAATTCAAAAAAATCAGGTTTCATTTTACTTCTGAATTTTAATATCTTTAAAACAAAAAATGGTTCTTCTTACTACCTTTTACGAAGGCACAACTTTTAATTATATTGTGCTTCCTTTCCTTATATTTCTGGCCCGAATCTGCGACGTAACCATCGGAACTATCCGGATTGTAATGGTTTCAAAAGGGCAAAAATTTTGGGCGCCTATTCTTGGTTTTTTTGAAATTCTGATTTGGCTGATTGCTATTTCGCGCATTTTCGAAAACCTCGACAACTGGACCTGCTATCTGGGATACGCACTGGGATATGCCACCGGAAATTATTTCGGGCTTAAACTTGAGGAAAAACTGGCTATGGGAATTGTAAAAATCCAGATTATTACCCGTAAAGAAGCCAGTGTTCTAATCAACAACCTGAAAACTGCCGGTTATGGTTTAACGCACCACCAGGCACAGGGAGGCACTGAAAATGTCAGTATTATTTACAGCATCATCAAACGCAACGAAATACAAAGAGTGGAAGAAATTGTAAAAACCACTAATCCCAAAGCTTTTTATTCGGTTGAAGATGTAAAATCCGTCAGTCACGGGGTTTTTCCTGTAAAAACATCGGTCAAACGCTGGAGCTGGCGAAAAGGAAAATAGTTGTAACTATTCAATAATTACCATTTCATATTCGTACATCGTATGCGACCATGCATAAACATGGGCAGTAACACGCGAAGTTACAGTAATATAAAAAGATCCCCAGGCATTTACTTTCCAACTAAAATTAACGATGTGATTACCGTCCACATATTCATCCCTTACCATTTTATAAACGCTGCTTGCATTTGAAGCTTCTATATCCATTCGAACGTCTCCGTTTCCTTTGGCAGTAATAGTAATGGTTTCACCAGGATAAAACTCGGCAGGTGGCGAATTCCAGTTCGCACTAACACTAAAAGGCTCCTTAGGCTCGGGCGGAGTTACTGAGGCGCTCATACTATTTACACCATTGGATATTGATGGAACATACATGGCCTTGTTTATTTTTTTGACAGTAGATGCTTTTACAAACCGAAAATAATATTTGGTTTCCTTAAAATTGTCGTCCGACGAAACAGATGTGGTTGATTTTGTTGCAGCAGTTGTACTCCTGTTTGTGCTGTTTTGCCCTGAATAAGAGGATGATGACGAAGAAGTTGCTCCGGTTGATTTTGATGAAGAACCTGTGTTGGCAGCAACAGCGCCTTCATAACCTTTAAAAACAAATGCACCGGCTTCGGCCATTTGGTATCGTCTTCGGAGCAATTCCTGCAATGGCATCACTTTGTTCAAATCGGTGTGCGTTTGCTGCATCGACATGCGTTGCGAGGTGTACAAACTTTCGAGGTAACGCATCAGTTCTTTCGACTTTGCCAATTGTATAAATTTGTTTTTTAATGAAATAACATCGCCGCGCTGACCGTTGTTAAAACCTTCGGCAATATCCCACTTAAAAACAGTTGAAACCGCATCCAACGACAAATCAACTGCTGCTTTTCCGGGAATCATTAGTTTTATCTGTTCACCGGCCACTTCAATCTGAATAGAATTGATGATTTTTAATTGCTGATCCAGAATCTGGGCGGCCAGCATTTGTTTCAGCGTATTTGAATCGTCGAACTGTTTGCGGGCCATGTTGTAATTTTCTTCCATAAAATCTTTCAGAGAAATGTTGCCCTTAGGAAAAGCTGCCGGCTGACCATATTCTTTCAGCGTTTTGGCGCTTCGTTCAACCATGGCAATTCGTTCCTGCTGCGACAAATCAGGGTCGGAAAGCGCTTTTTCCAGTTCCGATTTGGCTTCTTCCACCCAACGGGTTTCACTCTCGTTTAACCGATGTTGGGCCGAAACAGAAAATACAGTTGTGAAAAGAAAAATAAAAACAATTGATTTGATTAAAAGGGCCAGGTTAGAATTCATTTTAATTGTATTGTTTGATTTTGGGCTTTAAAATACAAAAATTATGTTACATCCATAAACGGAGCAACAAAAAAGGCGGGATTTCCCGCCTCTGTTATTTGTAGTTTTTTGAAACCGCTTCTTTAAATTCCTGCAAAATTGAATCAAAAGTTTCCTTCACCGAAACAATTTTTGTAGCCATAAAAGCATTTGAACCTGCAAATGCATAACCGTTTCTGAAATTCCCCTTCATCGCATTCATCAGCGCTGAAAATATACAATACGGTGTTTTTGAAATATCGCAGGTTTTCAAACATTTGTACGGACATTTTATCGGCTTTTTCTCGCCACGGGCAATCTGGTCGATAAATTCATTGCGAATAGCCCGCCCCGGTAAACCCACCGGACTCTGGATAATTTGCATGTCGGCTTCCGTTGAGTTGATGTACGTTTGTTTAAAAGCTTCCGAAGCATCGCACTCGTTGGTAGTGACAAAACGGGTTCCCATTTGCACTCCCGAAGCGCCCAAATCCATAATATTTTTAATGTCGGCGCCGGAATAAATACCACCGGCTGCGATTACCGGAATTTTTTTATTGTATTGTTCCTCAAACGGTTTTACATGTTCAACAACTTCGGGTACCAGTTTTTCGAGTGCGAAATCTGGATTTTCGAGTTGATCGCGTTTAAAACCCAGGTGGCCGCCTGCTTTTGGTCCTTCCACTACAAATGCATCGGGAAGATAATTGTACAGTTCCTTCCATTTTTTACACAAAATTCCTGCAGCCCTGCCCGACGAAACAATCGGAACAAGCTTGGTTTTGGAACCTTTGGTAAGAAATTCAGGTAAATTCATCGGCAGCCCGGCACCCGAAAAAATGATGTCTACCTTTTCGGAAATAGCGGTTTTTACCATATCAGAGAAATTGGTGAGTGCCACCATAATATTTACACCAATCACGCCTTTTGTTTTTTCGCGGGCAGCCTGAATTTCGCGTTTTAAAGCGCGAATATTGGCATCGATAAAATCGCGTGCGTAATCTTTTTCAAACATTCCGATTCCCACCGCGGCAATCACTCCCACTCCACCTTCGTTGGCAACCGCAGCTGCCAGTCGCGACATGGATATTCCAATACCCATTCCTCCCTGGATTATCGGTAATTTAATATGTAAATCCCCAATTGTCAATTCTTTCATTTTGTAACTGTTTTTTCAAGTAAAACGCAAAGATAATTTTTACAAACACCCAAAAACGCGAAATCGTAATTTAGAGCCAATCTATTGGTTACATAAATTATTTTAGTTCAAGCAGAAAACCCTGTTTTACAAGTTTTTTTTATTATTTTTTCGCAAATGAAATGTTAACAAATAAAGCTGTATTCACTCAGAAATTAAAAAAAATGTACTTTTAAGCCATTAATAGTCAGCATGAAATACAATTATTCAAAACATACAATCAAAACTGCCGTTGCCGGCCTGTTTTTCCTTTTTATACTCCCGGTTTTCGGAACTGCCCCTTACATATCACCCGATAAAATTGAGACTGCTCCTCCACGGATTATTCGAACATGTTGTTCATTTGGTGCGGACTTACACATGGGTTTTTTACCGTTTATTAAATATACTGACATTACTTCGCTAGCTGAAATTGGCGAACACGAATACCTTGGAGGCAAACATGAAGGAAACGGAAATATTTACACCCAGCGCGGAGGTTTTATAGATTTGGGACACCTGCGCGACTGTGCCGACTGGACAGCCTATTTGTATAACCTCATTTTAACAGCACGAGAAAATTCGAATCCTGAAATTATCGACATCGGTTTTGAAGGTGGTTCAAAAAAACTCACTCTCGATTTTAGCTGTGAACCCGATAGTTTCGATGCCGCCCAGTTGGCCGGAAAGATTGCCTATGATTTATCGCTCTGGCACGAAATTGCGACATGGTATGGCGCGTCGTTGGTGCCGCTGGTCCCCGAACGTTATTCTGCCTTTTCGCCTGAAGATTTGTACTCAAACCTGCTTGGTGTGCACCTTGCCATGCAAGCGCTGCAAAGCGACGAGGATTACAACACAGCGATGACCCGTTTGCTGGCTGAAACACTCGATAGTCTGGGAGTTGTGAAAACGCGTGAAGAAACGTATACCGCTATGGAAAAAGTGGAAAATCTGTGGTGGAACGGCAAAAAACCTTTACCCAGCAAAAAGATTCTGCTCAAACGTTTTCTCGATGCTGAAAATGAACTGATTCCGTGGCTGGTGCCGGGAGAAGACGACAACGCTCTCCCCTCGCCGCTGGCAAAACCGGCCGACGAATTAAACGATTTTTACAAACTCGAAATAAAACTGAATTACCATTTTCCACTGAAGAAGATTTTTGGCAACAAAAAATCGGATATAGTTACGCAGCTCGATTTTGAAACTATTTTGCGGCAAATTGCCACCGGAATCAACCGACTCGATGAAAAAGTGACTTTACGAACCGAACGTAAAAACCAACGCCGCGAAAACAGGTTAAATTCATAGCTGCAAGTGTTGCTTATTTAGTAGCCAGGGTTCCATGTTCAAAGTCTCAAGTTCAGCGAGCAAGGCTCCGGGTTTTAAGATTAATTTCCAATGGCTAAAAACCAGTGACCAATTTACAGCCCCAATGCTTCAACTCCCTGTTCAAAAACAATGTCGCGTGGTATTCCTGCTTCACCAATACGGTCGAGGTCGCGTTGTAATTCTTCGCGGATAAAACCTTTTTCTTCGATAAGTTTCTGAGCCGTTGTATAATCGCCATCGCCCTGTATTTTCAAAATAGTTCCTGAAAGCGAAAGCATGGCATCTTTCATTTTTTCGAAGTTAACACGGTACGTTCCGGTTGTTTCGTCGCGTTCAAAAGCGCCCTGCTCCTGGAAATAATAAAAACGCATCATGTTGGCTTTTCCATGGGCACTGGCAGCACCAAAACGTACAGAACGGAATATACCAGCCATAAAAGTGACGAAGTTATCCATCATATCTTTGTCGCCGAGTTCTCCCATTTCATTCAGTTTGTACACACACCACAGGCCAAGAATATCTGCTTTTCCTTCTTCAATGGAAGTGTATGTATCTTTCAGCGCTTCGCGTACTGTCGAACTTTTGTCAACAGTACTTCCAAGTCCCAGCCCGTGAGCCACTTCATGAAACATTGTATTTTCAAAAAAAGCATCGAATTTTACATGTTGGCGCTGATCTTCAGCAATCAGCAAATCGGCAATCGGAACCAGAATTTTGTCGAATTTAGCCTGCATCGAGTTTTTCAGTTGCAGTTTGCGGCTGCCTTTGGTTTCGCGTACCACTTCGTCGTTGGGCAGGTTAATGGCAATTGTTTTGCTTCCCGAATTGCAGTCGCCGGCATAGTAAATAGCATCATAAACGTTCATATCGGAATCAAAACCCGGAGTTTCGTTTTTGTAAGCCTGTTCACAGGGCAAATCTTTTTGCAGTCCCGGAAGCAGTGCGGCAAACCTGTCAAGTTTTTTACTCCATTCTCTGTCTTTTATCAGAATGTAGGCTTCGTGCGAGGCTTTGTACCCAAACAACTGGTCTTCGTAACTTTCAATGGGGCCAATAACAAAATCGATGGTATTGTTTTTCATTTCCATCCAGGCCACGTCGCTGTCGAAATATTCGTCGGTAAGCAAAGCATCCGAACGTTTTAACAGATAATTTTTCAGTCCTTCATCTTCTGCAAGTTCCGCTGCTTTTTGGAGCAAACCTGCAGCTTCTCTCACCTGCGCTTCAAAAGCCACATGGTACGGCAGCGAAACCAGTTGATTGTTTTCGTCGCGGCGGATAACCGTGTATAAACTATTTTTTGTTTCATTGTTCCAAGCTTCAAATTCCTCTTTTGTCATGTCGCCCGGGTAAAAATTGGCGCCGGCGGGTTTTGTTCCGTATTCCGGTAAAAATGGTTCGTTGTTGTTCAACCGTTCCCACGGACCATAGTTTATCTGAAGAAACTTTTTTGTGTATTCATCGAGGTCGGCGCTAAAAAGTTCGGTTTTGTCGCCAAAAGCTTCCATCCAGAATATATCGTCCATAATTTTCGCAGCGTTGAGTAAAAGCGGCAACATTTGTTTTTCTTTTTCAGAAAGGACATTTAAATCGGTGGTTAATTTAAACGACGCAAATTCGTCGGCTTTTTTTTGAATTTCAGTATTTACCTGCATAGTATCCGTCTTTTTTGATGTCGGATTACACCCAAAAATCAGAGATGCAATCACAAAAATTACCAGAATATTTTTCATAGTCAGTGGTTTAATTATTTGATTTCAAATCTACAAAATGTAGTGTGGAATATTAAAAATTAATGCCGGAAAATGTTTTTCAACTTCAAAACAGGCTAATTAGTTATATATTCATTCGCTCAAAACATTGGTATTTACTATTCTTATTTCTAAATTTAAAGAAAAATGAGGGTCGTTTATTCTGGAATATAGTTCAGAAAATATTTTTAAAAATCAACTACGAATGACTTTCCAAACCAGACATTTATGAATGCAAAAAACCCGGAAGACCAAATCAGCCTGGCTGAATTATTTTATGAACAACAGGATTATGAGAAAGCACTGGAGATTTATCTTTCAGTGATAAATACTAAAATGGCTGATGACAGAAAGGCTACGCAGCTCAACAACGTTGGGTTATGTTATTTTCAGCTTGAAATGTATGAAAAGGCTGCTGAATATTTTCAATTGTTTTTGGATCAGTTAAATACCATTCCCGACCGAAACCGCTGGGATGTAGCTATTGCCCACAGCAATATTGGCGATGCTTTTTCGTGGAACAATCAAAAGGTAGAAGCTATTTGTAATTATAAGAATGCGCTGGAAATTTATGCTGAATTGGAGGGAGAAAATGGTGAAAACCAGGCATATCAAAATATAAATATCGCCAATTGCTTAAATTTTCTTGAACAATACAACAATGCAGAACCCTATTACCTGGCAGCAAAAAAACATGCAGAGATTTCGTATGGAACAGAAAATGATTATACCAACATGTGCCGCTACAATCTGGCTGTAAATCTTTACTATCTGGGCAATTTTATGAAGGCGTACGAAGAATTTGCCGCAGTTCTATACTTTTTTTCTGATGAAAATGAATACATCAATAAAATAGATACCTTAAACCAATTAACAAACCTCTGTTTTGAACTGCCTGCTGTACAAATGCACGAGAAATATTATGTGCAGTTGTACGAAGAATGTGTTTTGGCGTTCGGAAATGAGGGTTATGACGCTGCTAATTCGGCTAAAAAATCGGGGCGTTATTACCTTCGAATGAGCGATTTCAATAAAGCCATTGATTATTTAAGAATTGCTTTTTTTGTTTTTGCGAAACTAAAAGGCGAACTCGATGAAGCTACAGTAAATATTGGTTCATTTTTATCGGAGGCTTACTTTAAAAGTGGACAATTCGCCCGGGCCAGGGAGTATTCTGAATATGTTTTAACCTTTCACAGAACAAATAGTCAGGATAATAAAATGCAACTTCCAGTGTTTATTACCAACCTTGCTCATGCCTGTTTTCGTTGCGAAGATTATAAAAATGCAGCTGAGTTGTTTGAAGAGGCAATTAATCTTTGCACAAGTTTTTCTGAATATCCTTCTGCCGATGTTATCAATTACAAATGCTATTATATTGATAGTTTGATAAAATTGCGGGATTATTCAACGGCTTCCGACAAAATAAAAATTTACATTGATGAAGAAAATAAGCTTGTACAACCCGATAAAATCTACCTGAGTTGTTTGTACAGCCACATGGCATCGTGCTTAATTCAAATAAAAAACCGAATGCCGGAAGCAGAAATTTATTACCGTAAAAATATTGAACTGATTGCTGAAACAGATCCTGAAAACATTGAAAAATTAAACAATGAGAAATTGAAACTGGCTGCACTTTTCAAATACAGACTTCTGAATTATATGGAAGCCTTAAACGTTTTAAATGAAATTAGGGGAAATCTGATTGTGCAGCAAATGCAAAATACTCCGTTGTTTTTTCAAACAAATGTGGAAATTGCGGAAATCTCGAACATAAATAAAAGGTATGAAATTTCATTGCATTTTCTGGAACCGGTTTATGAACTCTCAAAAGACACCTCCAAAATTATTGACAAATGGAGAATTCTGTATTATAAAGAATACGGAATTGCCGAATTTGGATTGGGGAACAAAGAAAATGCTCATAATTTTCTTCATAAAGCGCGACAACTGGCTGTAGATAGGTATGGAAAGGAAATATGGATTGTACCGGTAATCGATGGATTGTTGTCTGAATATTTCGGAGAAAAGTCTACCGATAACGAATTCAAAGACGGTTTAAGTGAATACAATCAATTTATTAAAAATGAATTGTTTTCAGAGACTGGAAGGCGAAATGTAAGGGTTTTTATTTCATCCACTTTTCGCGATATGATGGCAGAACGCGATTATCTGATGAAGAACGTTTTTCCTGAAATCAGAAAAACCTGCAAGGAATACGGCATCGATTTTACTGAAGTTGATTTGCGCTGGGGAGTCACCAACGAAGAAGCTGAACAAGGAAAAGTCATCGAAATCTGCCTGAATGAGATTGACCGCAGCAGGCCCTATTTTATTGGTATTCTGGGTGAACGTTACGGCTGGGTCCCGGATGAAAATGTTCGCTCTAAAATTGAAAAAACACTCGAAAATTTTCGCTGGCTAAACCGCGATTTTGACAAAAAACTGAGCATTACCGAAATGGAAATTCAATACGGTGTGCTGCGGAATAAAAAAATGGAAGGCAACGCATTTTTTTATATGCGCGATAAAAGTCTCACACCCAATCAAAACGATTTTTTTGAAAAGGAAGATACTCCTGAACATAAAAAGCTTTTGTTTCTTAAAAAAACATTGCTGGAACAGGAAAAATATCCGGTACGCGATTTTAGTTCAATTAAAAAATTGGGCGAACTTATCCGAAATGATCTGCAAAAAGCTATTATTCGTGATTCTAAACTCGACCGAAAACTATCAGAACATGAAAAATTTCAGGTAGCTCAGTTAAACAGAATTAAACAGCTCGACACGTTTTATGTTCCGCCGGCAGGCAGCCTCAAAAAATTAAATGATTTTCTTGCATCCGATAACAATAAACTGGTGGTTTATTCAGGTCAGGGTAGCGGAAAATCGGCTCTCCTCTCCCACTGGATTCGAAAAATTTATCAGTTGGAAAATCATCCGCCAGTACTTTTTCATTTTACCGGTGTTTATGCAAAAGCCGACACAATGAACGGGTTGCCCTGGAATGTTTCAACGCTTATTGCAGAAATATTTACATGTAAAAACAACTACAATCCAAACAATGAAAATTATGCCGGTGAACTGGAAAAGATTCTTGGAAATGAAAACATTAGGAAAAAGCTTATTTTAGTTATCGACGGGCTTGAGAATTTCATCCACAATTCGATGTTTGCCAAACTTTACTGGTTGCCAAAGAAATTCCCGGATAACATAAAACTGGTTGTTTCAACTAATTCTGAAGAATTTTATCACATTTTGAGAGAACGAAATTTCGACGAAATCATTCCTGAAAATCTTGAAATTGCTCAGAAAAAGAAGTTTGTCACAGGTTACTTGCAACAATTTGGAAAGAAACTTACTACAAATCTAGTAAACCAATTGGCTGAAAATAAACTAACCGACTCGCCGCTAGCCCTTAAAATTATTCTAAATGAAATGAAATTAATGGGAAGGCATGAAGACATTGAAAATGAACTCAATAAATTACTATCGGCAAATACTTTGGTTGATTTGTATGAAAAAGTGCTGGAACGGGTAGAAAACGACTTCGACCAGAATTTTCCGGGATTGACAGGCAACGCTTTATCGCTGATAATGAGCAGCACCCTTGGACTTACAGAACACGAAATTATGGAACTTACCGGAGCCGCCCGATTGTACTGGTCGCCCATTCAGTTTGCACTTGAAGATTACCTGACTTTTAGCGACGCTTGCATTTCGGTGACCGATAAAAATTTCGGGCAAGCTATAAAAAACAGGTATTTAAACAATGAAAAAAGAAAAAGAGAAACCAGAGAAAAACTTACTCAACTTCTTCTAAATTCGTCGGATAATACACGAAAAGCCAACGAACTGGCAGAACTGCTTTTTCAGCTGGATGATAAAAAAAGCCTTGCTGAACTTTTTACCAACGTATTCATTTTCAAAAAAATAATTTTCTCCGGTATTGAGCTGGCCAGCAAATATTATACTACTATTGAAAAAGAGTTCGATTTATTTGAACGGATAAAAATAAATATTGAAAATGAAAAGAAATCGTCCAATATCAATGAATTACCGGAACAACTGCATTGGGTAAGCAGTTTTTTCAAATTCAATTTAAAATTGAATGAAGCGCTTTTTTTTGCGGAGGAAGCATACTGTATTGCTGTTTCCGTTTACGGTGAAAACCATCCGGCTTGTGCTAAACCGTTAATCGATATTGGAACTGTTAAAATTGATTTGAAACACGACTCTACCGAAATTCTGGAAATATTTCTTCGCGCCATTAAAATTATTGAAAGTGAGAATTATACAATTGGTTTAGATAATGTTTTGGCTTACACCCATGCAGCACAAATTTATTTTAGTAAAAACGAATTTGAGAAAACCCGCGAGTTTGCTGCAAAAGCCGAACGTATTCTTTTTTCGCGGTTTGGTGAAAACAATTTAGGTCTGGTTGAAATTTATCTTTTACTGGGCAATGTCGATTTGGAAGCCGGGAATATTAATGCAGCTGAAACCCGTGTAAAAAAAGCTCTCGATATTTGTGCTTCGAACACCGGTACCGAAAGTGCCATTTTTCAGATGGTTGTAAACACTTTGATTGCTATTTACGAACAAAAAGAAGACAAGAAAGAGGTCATTCAGCTACTCGAAGAACAGGATAAAATTTTTACTGATAAATTCGGAGGACAACATTTTATAACAACAGTTATAAAATTTAAAATCGCCAGCTTCTATTTTCAAAACAATGAAATTGAAAAAGCAGAAGAATTGAATACAACATTACTAAATACCGCCCAAAAACAGCTTGATGAAGATTCGGAAATATTGCAGGGAATAAATGAATTACAGAATTACATTATTGAACAGAAAAATCACAAGAAATCAAAAAAAGAAAACGAATTTGATTTTCATGAATTTGAAAAAAATACGTTAAAGTTTAATGCTTTGCTAAATAAATGTGATAAAAATATAGAAAGTAAAAATTTTAAAGCTGCGATTCAATATTTAAAGAAAGCAAAGGAAATCAACGAAAATATACAAGCAGATCAGGTAAAAGTTGTGAACCATGCATTCGTTTTGTTAGAAAATGCCAGAATATACTATTATACAGAACAATACGAAAAAACGATAGAATTTGCCGGAGAGGCTTCAAAAATATTTCTGTCTGCAAATTTCAACAACGAAATGCTTGAATGTATGTACTTAATTGGCGATAGTTTTTATGCAAGGAAAAATTATAAAAGTGCTCTGGAAATACACAAAAACATTCTAATTCTTTACAAAAAGCTATATAAAGAGGGAGATGAAAGATTGGCCCGAATTAATTATGATATCGGAAGAGATTATTATTGGGCTGAAGATTATATTCTTGCTGTAAAATATTACAAAAGGACATTAAAAATCAGAGAATCGTTTTTAAGCCTGAACACAAAAGAAACGGATGACACTCGTTTTGAGCTCGGTAAATCATTTTATCGGGCCGGGTTTGGCAAAAAAGCAGTAAAATGTTTTAAAGCCTGCGCGGCATTCAGAAAAGAATTTTACGGAATTGAAAGCAGTGAACTGAAACAGGTTCAGAAATGGCTCAATGAGTATTTGCAGTAAAAATTTGTTTTTTTGACGGATACTTAACAAAAGAATTACTAACTTAAAAACTTCAAAAAAAAACAGATTAATCAACTGCGCTCATGAAAAAACTAATCATTTTTTTATTTCTGCTGATTTATGTTTTTAATGTTTCGGCACAGGAAAAAGGCGATTCGCTGGCCATTTTATACCGGAGAGTTTATGCTTATAAAAATCCGGATGATTTAAGCACCCGGTTTAATAAAATTCCATTTTCTTATTTTAATAAGAGCAAGCTGGTTTTTATTTCAACAAGCGAAAAGTATCCAAAGTATTTTCAGGCAAAAACAGTTGAAGGGGATACTATTTTTGTAAAAGCCAAACTGGTTTCGGCCGATCAGAAATTAACTCATGAACAAGTTCAGCAAGACATCGATGACAATAAACGAAAAAGTAGTCCGGATGAAATTGCTAATCTCACCAAGTTTTTACCAACCTGGGCAATACTTGGTATTTGGATAGTTTTAGTCTACCATTTATCAGGAAAAAGAATTGAATCATGTTGAAGATGATGATGGACACAGATGGGAAAAAACTCATTTGGAGATTGGGAAAGAACTGAAAAATGGTAAATTGAAAAATTATATTTCACCAAAAGATTTGACTTTTGACTTTAGAATTTAAAATATAATAAAACTGCTGATCTTAATTTTAACATGCTTAACTTTTTTATCACGTTTGTCGTTTTTGTTGTTTCCTTCTTTCTGATGGCTGCAGGTGTTCGTTACGGAATGCTGGCTGCAGGAAAATTTGACAATTGGCTGGCAACAAAATCACGACACGATTTTACGGGTTTTGACTGGTATTTTCGCATTCCATTTTCAATTGGAATGATTCCGGAGTATTTTTTCGGAATGGTGCTGGGAAAGGACAATTATTTTAAAACCAACTGGTGGGCGCTTAAAATTTCTTCCTTTTTAGCCGTTTTACTGTTTGTTGCACTTTTGCAAAGTCGCAGCGATGTGGCAGCTTATTATTCTTTGTCCTTTATTTCTGAAAATGGTTTTACGGGTTATTTTACTTCGGGAACTTTTGTGTGGTATCTTAATTTTATTACGCTGTTGTATATTTCGCTGGCAGTTTTGCTTGTTGTTGAAAGTATAAAATTAGTTCGTGGTTATGCCCCGCTACGAATTCTTTTTTATGGCGTTTTGTGTCTTTTTATGGCAGGACTGACCATTTCTGTACTCACATTAATTGTATTTGCCTCATTGATTTACCTGGCTTTTAAAGTCATTAAATTCTTGTTTTTCAACCAAAACAACCGCGGTAAAATTTTTGATGAAGACGAAGAAACTGCCGGTGATATTCTGCGGGGAGGATTTTCAAAATTTAAAATAGAATTAAAGGAATGGGAAGCTGAAAGAAAGAGTACAAGACGAATAAAAACTTCGGCCTCGAAAAGAAAAACGCCGGCGATAAAACGAAAAGTTAAGGTGACCCCGCCAACAAAACGGAGCCAAAATTACGATGATATTCCACGATTACACCCTGATTAATTTATGGTTGAAATTACAATAGAACCGTTATTGGAACGGCTTAAAAAAATGATTGCCGATCCTGATTCTTTTACCCACTTTAATTCCCCTGCCGATCCGCTGAAAATTTCGGGGTTTGAAGAACAGTTTCATGTGAAATTACCTGATTCGTACAAGAAATTTTTAAGAAAATACAACGGCGGAACGATTCTGTATTTTTACAGGGAAGAATTCCTTCAGAACCAAAATATTGAAGATTACAAAGGCGTTTCCACCTGTTTGCTTTCCATTGAAGAAATTTCGAACAGGTATTCTTTTCTGAAGGATAGAAACTGGAAAATGAACGGCAATTTTCAACCATACCCTGTGATACCGTTTTGTTCCTGTCCGAACAACGAAATTCTTGTTTTTGTAAATGGAAAAAAGAGCGGCAATGAATCTCCGGTTTTTGATGCCTTTCACGAAGATTTTCCTCGGGACTGGGGAATAATAACTTCTGATTTTGTTTCATTTCTGAAAAATTATCTCGATGAATCGGGGCATCCCAAAACCATTGGAAATTCAGAGGCTGGCGTTGCTGCCGATTATTTCGACGAACAAACAGAAACACCGCAGGAAATTTTGGCAAGAACAGAAGCAGCGCTTTCAAAAGAGCCTGAACATGCCTTTTATTATTGCGAGCGGGCTTCAGCTTTCCAAAAAACGAATCAGCTTTCCGAGGCTTTTATTTCGATTAGTGAAGCGATTGCCCTTGCACCGGAAGATGCGTATTTTTATTTTATCCGCGGCGAAATTTTAAAAGATGCTGAAAAATACCGACAGGCTTTGATAGACTATGACACTGCTGTAAAACTGGAACCCAACGACACACTTTATCTTTGCTGCCGGGCACAAATTTTATACGGATTTGGCAAACTTCAGAAAGCGCTCGACGACTGCAACAAAGCAATTGAATTGGATAATAAATACAAACTGGCGTATATGATGCGCAGCGAGATTTATCTGGATTTAGGTGAAACAGAAAAAGCCACAGCCGACGAAGCAACAGTTAATCGGTTGGACGACGAAGCAGGTTAACGCTAAAATACATTTCCTGTTAACCGTTTATTCTGAATCCCAGCGATGGTTTTGATTGTGGCTGTGTGATAACAAATTCCTGAACATCAACCCGTCTGATTATTGAAATCTCTTCCGTAGTTCGTTTCGCCATGGGTAAATCAGCCATTCTTAACTCCTGGTTTCTTATCGCTTTTTCAACAATTTTACGCATTGAACGGGCGTTGCCAAAAAATTTGGTGCGGTGCGCTTGCAAATGTCCAATGTATTTTTTCAGATGATTCTCGGCTTCTGCATCAATGGTAAAACCTTTTTCTTCCAACATGCACCGGGTAATTTCCCAAAGTTCAGCTTCATTAAAATCGTTAAATTCAAACGTTTTGTCGAAACGCGAATCAAGGCCGGGGTTCGATTTCATAAATTCATTCATATTATCGGTGTAACCGGCAACAATCAGGCTGAAATTTCCACGTTGTTCTTCCATCTCTTTTATCAGGGCAGCGACGGCCTGTTTTCCGAATTCATTGTTGTGCCCTTCGGTTAACGAATACGCTTCGTCGATAAATAAAATACCGCCCATCGATTCAGCAATCAAATCTTTTGTTTTCAGGGCTGTTTGTCCAACAAAACCGGCTACCAGTGAGCTGCCGTCGGCATTTACAAAATGGCCGCGTTCGAGCAACCCCAGCGCTTTATAGATTTTGCCGATAATTTTAGCAACTGTGGTTTTCCCCGTTCCCGGATTCCCTGAAAACACGCTGTGCATGGAAAAGGCTTTTAGCACATCGCGGTTCATTTCTTTATAATACCGGGTTAATCGTACCAGTTCGTTTATTTCCTGTTTTATGTTATCAAGCCCCGTCAAATTGTTTAATTCGGAAAGCGCTTCTTTTAATAATTCATTGTCGATTGGGAGTTTCAGTTTTTTAGCATTTGCTGTTTCTTCAATGTCCTCAACGTCAACCGGTAAAATTAACGACAGCAACTTTTTATTCAGCATTTCAGGAGCATGTTGATTTACCACACGGATGCCCATGTTCATTTTTGCTTCGTCGACCAATGCAGTTGCAAAACGTGCATTTCCAAAGGTTTTGTCGCGTTTCCGGTAAGCTTTGGTTATAATCTTATCCAGTTTTTCAGCAGCCTCCCTGCTCAATTTTACACCTTTTTTTTGCGAAATATGTTCAGCAATTTCCAGTAATTCTTCCGGTGTATAATCATCAAAATGAAAATGGTGTTTAAGCCTCGATTGTAACCCGGGATTCGATTTGATAAGGCTTTCCATTTCTTTTGGATAACCTGCCATCATAATAGCAATATCTCCGTCACCGTCGCTCATTTCGGTTATAAGTGCGGCCACGGCTTCTGTTCCAAAATCGGTGGTTGAGCCTTCTTTAAAAAGCATGTACGCCTCGTCGACAAATAAAATTCCACCCTTTGCTTTTTTTATTTCTTCCTTGGTTTGTTTACCGGTCTGGCGAATAAATTCCGAAATTAAATCACTGGCTTCCACGGAATGAACATGACCTTTGGAGAGCAATCCCATGGAATGAAAAATTTTACCGAGCAGTTTTACCACTGTGGTTTTTCCCGTACCCGGATTACCTGTAAAAACGGCATGTAGCGAAATTTCTTCGTCTTCCTTAAATCCCATTTCTTTTCGCTGCTGAAGGAAATTTACATAATCTACATATTCCCGAATTTTCTTTTTAATGGATTCCAGCCCAATGAGCGCATTTAAATCGCCCAAAATTTCAGAAAGCGGACGATTGTCGATTATAATTTCAACATTTGTTTTTGAAGTATTTTCATTTTCCGAAGACGTTTCTTTTACAGGTTCAGATTTTTCCTCCGGAGTATTTTCATCTTTTTTGTTTAGCTTTTCAGGATTTACATGCGAAGGATTATATAATCCGGCAACATCTTCATTAATTAGCGCTTCATAGTCGCTAACACAAATTACATTTTTATCGCCTATCGAAAATGGCACAACAGCAACGGTAGTGTCCATAAAAACCACTTCAACTCGGTAATTGTCTTTTAGCCACGAACCGGGATTTTTACTTCCGTAACCGGCCGAAATTGTAAAAGTTTCACCGGCGCCATTTTGCGGAGTTATGTAAACCATATTTTGCGATTCACCGATACGCTGCCCTGTGTCATCGTAAAAAAAGAAAAACACCTCACACAACCATTCTGTTTTTATTTTATTCCTGAATTTAAGCTCCCCCATTATATAACGCGTGTTTTCAGCGCTAAATTCCCTGTAATACGTTCTGTCCTTTTCATCAATATCACCGTAGGGAGATTCGTAGGTTTTTAATGTCAGCACCTCAAAATATGGATTTTTATTATCGGTTACCAGCGCATAATCTTCGATGTAAAAATCACAGGTCGCTATTTCCTCACCGTTAATTTTTGCTACCCAGCGATATTTGCCACTTTTCCAGAATCGTCCGTGTTCCTCAGCGCCATAACCGTAATCGTAAATAACAATATTATCGGTCATCGAAACCGTAATTTCTTCTTCATTGGCACAAATTTCCTCGTCATTTTTATTATTCACCACTAAAAAAGCTTTTAACTCAATTTTGGCTTTCCATTCCTGCTCATCAAAAAATTTATTATAAAAGGCCAGTTCTGTACTCAGATAATTCAGTTCATTTTTATCAAATACTTTCCGAAACTTTTTGTGTGGTCCCAGCACTTTATCCCAGGCGTAACATTGCAAACTTTTAAACTTGTAACTTTTATCGTTATTTGACTTTTTAAAAATCATTGACTTGGTTTTTTGCGTTGCTTAAAATTAAAAATAAAACGGTATCACACGATTTTACTCCACCAAATATTCCCGCATAAATGCGGCTTTTTCTTCATCTTTTATGGTTTCGAAATACCACACCAACACGCGCACTGTTCTTTGTGTTACCGAATGCTCGAGTCCAAGAATTTCTTCCGATTTTTCAAAATTATCCATCAGCATCGACAGGCCTTCCCTGTACTTTCCCTCTTTTATGTTTGCCAATGCCAGTTCGGTTTTATTTTTCAAATAAAGCACCTGAAAATTTTGTGTCAGCTGATGATTTTCTCCCAACCCGGTTTTGCATTTTTCCAGGTTTTCAGAGAGGCATTCCCTGGCATCTTCGTAAAGTTCAGTTTCAAAAAGCAAATTGGCCACCGAAAACATGGTCAGAAGCGACTGGATGTGTGTGTTACCCAGGTTTTTTAGCTGAATTTTATATGTTTCCATGAACAATGGCATGGCATAATCGAAAGCCTCTTCTCCGTACATTTTTTCATAAATTTCGGCTTTTAACGCCAAAATCCACGAAACAGAGATGTGTTCTTCTCCTGCATATTTTTTTGCAATTTCAAGAGCATTATCAGCATTTTCGAGCGCTTTCTGCAACTCGTTTTTCGACTGTGCGATTTCGGCAAGTATAAAGTACGAGGAAGAAACAGCAAGATTGTCTTCACCCATTAAATTGCGATACAACTCTATCGATTGCAATGCATAATTTTCTGCTGTTTCAGGTTCGTTCATTTTTAGACTTATTTCAGCTAATTTGCTGTATGATTGAGCTTTTTTTGCCGGTTTATAACCTGTATTTTTATTGAAAACTTCAACAGCCGCCAACAAATATTCACGTGCTTTTTCATACTCCAGGTTCGAATTACAGGCGTTGGCCAAATCGATTAATCCTTCGGCTCTTGCAGCAGTTTGTTCGCCAAAATTTTCATTTCTTATAGCAAATGCCTGTTCGGCAAAAAAATCGCGGTTTTTTGTGTCGCCATTGTTGCCAAATAACTGACTAATCCGATGAACCGAAGTTGCCAGTATTTCAGGATTAAAAGCCGGCGCCGACTGATATTCTTTGATGTTTTTCTCAAATTCACTCCGCAAGTCAAAATTCTTATTTAATTCTGAAAAATAGAAAGTAAACTGGTTGGGTTCAGCATAATACAAATCTTTAAAAACATCAATTTTAAACGCATAATTCAGCAGTTTATCCAACCGGTCAGAACAGTACAAATGCCAGGCTAATTCCTCCAGTTTTCTTTGTTGATCATCGCATTTTTCAAAATAAACGGCAAGCAAATTATGTGTTTGAAGAACAGAACCTTTTCCACTTAAATACCGCTGAGTAATGGCTTCTTTTAAAGCTGAATTCCGAATGAAGAATTTGCCGTTGCCGGAATGAATATAATTTTCGAGTGCACTGTAAACCGGTGACCAACTCAATTGCGGAATACCGCATATTTCAAGGATTTCGCTTTCACGCAACCCGTTTTTTGAAAGTAGTATTGCCGATAAAACCCTGCCAACAAAACGATTGGGTTCGTTTTCATAATCATTTTCGATACGCTGCAGCAATTTGTCGAACAATTCAACAGAATTTTTAGCTTCAAGATAATACTGCAAATGATTTTCGAGTTCTTCGTGGCTTCCAAAAATGCGGAGCTCATCGAGTAATATTTTTAGTGAAAGCGGATTTTCTGCCAACGTACTGAACAAAATTTTCTCAGTAATTTTTTGTGAAAGTTTTTTGCCAAATTTCCACAAATAACCGGTAATAAATTGCTGTTTGGATTCATCGTTTAAATTTACAAATCCAATAGTTTCAAAATTGCGGTTGGCCAGTATTTGCTGAACTTCTTCGTTGCCGGCTGAAAAAACGATTTTTATATTTTCAGGAATTTTATTCGGGAGCCAGTAAAGCGGTCCGAAAAAAGTACTCTGGGTTAGTTTGTCTACTCCGTCGATTACTAAAAGTATTTTTTCATTTTCAGGAACCGACTCCAGCACTTTGGCAAAAAGCTGTGCCGGATTTGGAACATCTTCACGAAAATCAGCAACTCCGGGGAAAACTTCTTTTAGTTGTTCTGTTAATTGCAAAAGAACGGCATCGAAGTTTTTGTTTTCGGCACCGGCATCGGCAAAATAAAACACCGGGAAATAATCGTCAAACTTTTCGGTATTGTTGCAAATCCAGTTGGCCAGAAAAGCTGTTTTGCCACTTCCCTGCCCCCCCGACAACAAAAGTTTGTTGGTTTGCCCGGCAAGAAATTGCTCGAACAATGCATCCGGTGTTTCCTGCTGGATATAAAAATCGGAATAAAGTTTCATAAAATCGATTTGCACAATTAACTTTTGATAAAGACTGTTTTCTTTTACTTCCAAATCTTCTTCTGAAAAAATAGTGTTGTACAAATCATTGTAAATCAAATCACCCAACTGGTCGATGGTTTTAAAATCCTTCACAGGAAAAACCTGTTGGTTTTTTAAAATTGATTTTAGTTTTTCCAGTTTCCCATATAAATCTGTTCCGTTTGTTTCTTTGAAATCGGGATTTTCAGGCGTCAGTTTTTCGTCGCGTAAATAAAAGAATGCATTTCCCTGCATGGACGGATTGCGCAAAACGCCGTACTGAATTTCCATTTCTGTAATGCTCAGCCCCTGTTCAAAATCACCTTTAATCCAGTCGTATTTGTGAATAATCCGGTTGTAGTTTGCGGCATCTTCGGGCGATGGTACCCAACCGTAACGTTCACCCAGAATTCCAATAAAATAAGGTCTGCTGCGGTCAATCTCATCCAAACAGATTTCGATTACCCTGCCTTGTTTTGCTTCCTCTTCAGTAACACCCCAGCGCAAATCAACTTCCGAAAAATCAATACCGTGTTCCCGACACAAAGTTTTAAGTTTTGGAAAAACGTTTTTTATCAGGTGCTCGCGCTCCGTCATCATATCACGGAAAGTGGATGAAATAAACACCCTGACTCTTCTTTTGTGCCGGGGATCATTTATTTTTTCATGAATAAAACTGAAATATTGAATTTTATTGCTTTTGAAATCTACAGGAGGAAATTTTTCTGCTTTTTCAGATAATTTTCCCATCAACTCTGTTAATTTATTGTATCGGTCGGCGCTGTTTTTACAATGGTCTTTACAAACCTGGTGAACCGCACTTAAAGTTTCTCTGGCTTCAATCAGTTTGGATTTTTCAATATAAATTTCTACCAAAAGTTGCATCAAATCAACTTTAACCAGGTAGACAGCATTTTTTATATCACCTTGTTTCTCTTCAATAGATTTATCGATAACTGACAGTGTTTCCAGAACCAGTGTTTCACTTTCCGTCGTCTTTTTTTGTTGTCGGAATTTTAGTTCAGCGTAACTGAATTTCGTTCTTAAAACATCAGTATCAAGCTCATTTATAATATCATGTACATTTTCCAGATATAAATTAAAATAAAGCTCAGACTGTTCGAAGTTTTTCAGGTTATTGTAATAAACTTTACTGATTTGGTAAAGAATTCCAAGCGTTGATTTATGTTTCAGTCCGTTCTCACTTTTGTAAATTTCAAGCGCTTTCTGGTAGTAAAAAATAGCATCGTTCGATTTTCCTGCAATAAAATAACACGACTCGCCAATTTTGGAATAAGCCTGAGCCAAAACTGAAATATCAAAATTAACTTCAACAGAATATTTTTCAGTAAAAGAAAGTAAATGATTTACAGCTTGTTCGTATTTATCCTGCCAGTAATAAACATCGGCGATTTTCAGCACAATATTGATGGTGTTTTTTTCAAACGCACCATTTAACGTTTTGCTTAATTCGTATGCTTCCTTAAAGTATTTTTCCGATTTGTTGTACTCGTCGTTCCAATAATAAATGTATCCCAAATTTGATAGAAGAGATAAAATATTCTTTTCATTATCAGGCTTTTCCCGGGCTTCTTTTAACAGATATTTACTGATTTCTGCCGCTTTTTCATACTCCGACAACTGATAATAGGCAACCGATAAAAGCTGTGCGGTTTTTAATGTAATGCTGTCTGATTTTCCTTTTATTTCCGTGAAAATATCGGTGGCAATTTTCAGGTATTTTTCAACTTTTTTGAAGTCGCTTTTTCCGTAAAAATACTTTCCGGTTTTTTCCGCCAATTCTGCTATTTCATTCTTATATCCGTTGATGTTCAGAAGGTTATCAATCAATATCTCATAATATTCAAAAACATCACCGGTTTTTAATTCCTCTTCCAGTTCAATAATTTGCCGGAGTGTTTTAATATTATCTTCAATATTTTCTTTGTTGGAGTTATGATAAATTTCCTGGTACAAAGCCAATGCCTCAGCTTTTTTTTGGGAAGCATTGTAACAACGTGCCAACGAACTTTTGTACATGTTTAAATCACTGTCGTCGGACTCAAAATTGGTTTCGCGAAAATGAATGGCCTTTTTGTAGATGTTTTCAGCAGCTTCAAATTTGTTGGTGTAATAAAATGAGTTGGCCAGCCAGATTTGTTGCGAAACGCATGATTCGCTATTTTCCCCGTACGTTATTTTTGCCAGTTTTGCGGCTTCAGTAAAATAAGAAACAGACTCTTCGTCGCGATCTAACATACTCAGGCAGAGCCCTGTGTTTGTAAGTTGTTCAATTAATTTTTTGTTATCGCCCGAAAACCGTTTTATTATATTTACTGCCTGCTTGAAATACAAATATGCCTCGTTGTATTTTTCCTGAAAATAGCAGGCATCGCCAGCGAGAATTACTAAGTTCTGTTTTAACTGTTGATTGCGTTCGTTGGCCTTGTTGTATAAATCGAGCGCTTTTTCGCATTCGTTTATACAAGCCTGAAAATCATCTTTATTATACAATTCGGTGGCAACAGAAAAACTTTGTTCGGTCAGTTTCAGGTAATCTTTTTTAAACAGACTCATACAATTGCATTAATTTGGAAATGTTCAGAATGGCGTCCCGATCGTATTGTTTTGTGGCATCTGGCAATTTTTCATAAGGTTTTAAGTCGGTGTGTTGTTTTTTACGATCGTCGCGTTTTTCAGCCAGAGTCCAACCGTTTAAAACCATGTGCGCCCACCAGCGGTTGTGTTCCAGTTCAGCCAGCAATTCAATTTGTTCACCGGAAAGATTTTCAAACAATTTTGCCGCATTGTTTTCGTCGCCAAGCGCCCTTAATTTCACAAAAATATGATCGGCTTGCTCCCTGTTTTGATTTTTAAAATCGAGCGACAACAATTCCCACGGTTTGTGCGAAGCTTTCTCCGGATTTAATTCTTTCAGTTTACTTAAATAATCGCCGTGTATAATTTTTGCCAACTCATCGAGTTTTTCCGAAATAAGCGTTTCGCCGGTAAAAGATTCTGCAACAATATTGAATTTGTGGAGGTTAATATTATCGATGTGTTTTGCCGTGTACCATTTGCTTAAAATTCCATCCGGATTCATTAAAGTTAAAACAACATCTAGACTTTTATTTGTGCCAACTTTTGTCAGTTTCTTTAAAATCGATGTCGAAAGCGAATCGTCTTCACATACAATGTAAATGGCTGAAAAAGGGTGTTCTTTATGAATTTGCTCAAATTTTTCTTCATCAAAAAGATCCAGGTCGCATTCATTTAATTCAATATCAACCAAATCGTCGATTCCCTTGAAGTTTTGCTGCAGTTTGGGAGCAATGCTTTTGCCTTCGAAAAACAACGTGATTTTTGTTTTTTTCAGATTGGCAAAATAACCCAGTTTTGCCAGCCGGAGAACCATACTCTGCGCCAGTTTCTGAGAACCGATTACTGCAACATTTATTTGCGGATCGTCGGGCGAAGTTATTTTTGTAAAATGGTCGGGTGAAAACTTGTTGAACAAAATGCGCGAAGTCCGCTCGTTGCTCGAAAAAATCCGGATTTCGCAGTTGACATTCAACATATTTTGCATCGTGAATTCTTCAAAAAAATTCAGTTCTTTTAGTTCGTTCAATTTCAAATCGTCGGAAACATGGGTGAACAAAGTCTGTTTTTTGTCTTTTCCGAATTTTACAAGGAAATTGTAAACAGCGATAGCTGAAGAAATGTTTGTTTCATCGTCATCGTCAACCAGCACCACATATTTTGCTTTGTGAACGGCAATATTTCTAAGGAATTTTTCTGAACCAATATCTCCCTGAACGATTACAGCGCCCTCTTTTTCAATTAAATCTAATTTTGAAGGCTCTTCAATTCCGGCGATAACTATAACCTCCTCCCCATTTTTGAGTAAATCGGAGATTAAAAAACGTGACTTTTGATTCAGAACCGTAACAATAATATGGTCTTTCTTGTATTTGATTAGCAGTGATTTGAATTCTCTCCTGATGAAATACAAAATTGCCTTTGCTGCGGTATAAAGTACAACTGCGGGCGACAACCATCGCGAAACTTCGAGCTGCCAGGGCAAGGGCGACTGAAAATCATCGACAAATTCCATCCCGAAAATTTTTACCGACTGGAAGGCAAGATCCAATAAATTACGATGTACCCCGGCTTCTGAAAATATAATCTGAAAACCTTTTATGGCAAGAAAGAATGAGGTTAATCCGAGTAACCCAACAATCCACCATTCGAAATTGCGAATTTTCATTGTTTGGCTTTTTTATTGATTTTGATTTTTTGAAACAACAATTAACTTTCGTTTTAAAATTAATGGTTCCGGGGCAATTTCAAAAATAAATACACAAAGAATCTACATTATTTTAAACACAAAATGATATTTTATGATTAATAAAAACTGAAACCCACTTTTGCTAAATAGATTTCCAACCTTCGAAAATATTTAACACACTTCAAAAATTTCAATATTATATTATTTTGTTTCCAAAAACATCTTTGATAAATGTTGGCCGGCATTCATTAGTTTTGTAAAAGAAAACGAATTCTAATACTGAATGTCATTCATTAATAATGAAATAACACAAATTGCCAATGAGAATTTCCGAAAACTGAGGAATTTATTCTGGCGAAATCCACAGCGATTGTTTGCATTGCGGGCAACCATTTCTATGGGAGTTTTGGCAGTGCCGTTTATTGCAGCCGGCAAACCGTTTTATGGAGTAACTCTGGCATTGGGTGCGCTGGCCGGAGCTCTTTCCGAAACAGAAGATCACCCCAAAGGACGGTTAAAAGCCCTGACCATTACCGTAATCAGCTTTTTTATTTCAAGTTTTTCGGTTGGCTTACTGAACGAAAAAACCTGGATGCTTGGAACCGGTTTTATTCTTTCCACCATTTTGTTTATTCTGCTGGGAGGAACCGGGGAACGTTACCGTGCCATTACATTTGGCTCGGTACTCGTTGGAATTTATGCCATGCTTGGTATTGAAATTAGTCCGGCGTGGTACTGGCAGGCTATTCTTTTGCCCACCGGGGCTTTGTTTCACGGGTTGCTGACATTGCTGCTTATGTATTTAAATCCGTGGCGTTTGCTCAACGAACAAATGGCACATGGTTTCAGGTCGCTGGCAAATTATCTCGAAAAAAAGGCGACACTTTTTCCCAGTATTAAAGAGGATCAGGCAGCTATTAACAGAGATTTGGCACAGCTAAATATAACGGTGGTTACTTCGCTCGAAAAAATTAAAGATGTATTAAATAACTATGATCATGAGCTGAATAACCAGGAACTGCTTCGGCCCTATCTTCAACGGTTTATGCTGTTGCAGAGTCTGCACGAGAGAGCAGCTTCAAGTCATGAACGGCACGATAAACTAAGCGATGCCGGTGAACGTGTTGAAATAATGGAAGGCCTGGGGGAAATGCTTCGGCAGCTGGCAATTGCATCACAAAATGTCGCCCAAAATATGCTTACCGGCGAACAGTATCGCCACCCAATTGCGCTGGAATGGATTTCAAAAGCCATCGACGACAAACTTCAGAGATTGGATGATGAAAGCGCTCAGCCATTGATTCTTCTGCACCACAACCTGTATCGTTCGCATTTATCGCTAAAATTTCTGGATGATGTTGAAGAAGGAACTTCGATTCCGCGGTTAAAAAAAGATGAACGCACTCCGCTGGAACGGTTTCGCGCACAACTTAGTTTTAGTCATCCGCGAATGCGGTATGCACTGCGTTTAAGTATTAGTTTCCTGATTGGTTTTGTTATTGAAAAATCGTTCCATTTGGAAAAAGGCGCCTGGGTGATGTTAACCAGTTTATTTGTCAGCCAGATAACTTACAGCGAAACCCGCAGACGATTGTTTCAGCGTTTGCTGGGAACCGTCTCAGGAGTTGTTGTCGGGGCTTTGTTGATACAAATTTTTACGACTTCTGCTGCTCAGACAATTTTGATGCTTGTTTCAGCCATGGCCTTCTTTTTCTGGGTTCGCACACGATATTCGGTGGCAGTAATTTTTATCACTGTTTTTGTAATGAGCGCTTTTAACCTGGTGGCCAAGGATGCAGGAATGAACATCATGCTTCCAAGAATTGTAGCTACACTGATTGGTGCTTCGCTGTCGTTTTTAACCATTCGTTTGTTGTGGCCGGGCTGGCAATACCGTCGCATGCCCGATTTAATTTCGAAAGCCATGAAAAAAAACATGACTTATTTTCAGGCTATTATTGATGAATTCAGGGAAACCAGTACTGATGATCTTTCCTACCGCATTGCACGACGCGAAGCTCACCTCGCCGACAATGAACTGGCGCTGGCATGGAACAGTATGCGGCTGGAGCCCAAAAGCAAACAAAGATATAATGGACAAAAATAGTTGGTAAAAACTTCTGTAAGTCCAATGTTTGCAGTATTTATAAAGAAGTTAATTGAAACGTGTTTCAATTAACTTCTTTTGTATTCAAAAAGATGCCAAAAAACGTCTTGTTGGGCATGTATAGCTTTGATGTTATTCGCTGGGGATTCCAAACGGGAAAGCAGCGTTTCTTTTGCAAAAACTGTGGTATCTATTTTACGCGGATTAATAAAAGTGTATCTGCATCTAATCGTTTTGTTTGGTTTCGTAACTGGGTTCTCCAAAAGCAAACTTTGGAAGTTATATCCGGGGAAAGTGGTTATTCCGTTCGGACATTGAAGCGTTACTTTGATGGATATTTATCTTCTCCACCGATACTAAGTGTTTATCCATCAGAGAAAGTAAATCTGTTGATTGATGGAACCTACTTTACTCAAGATTTGTGTCTGATTGTTTATCGTGATAATACCATCAAATTTACTCAGCTTTACAGGTTGAGTGATGGCGAATGGTACGATGAGATCAAAGAAGATTTGGAGAATCTTCTGGCATTAAACGTTCAGATTGAAAGTATTACCTGTGACGGCCACAGGGCTATCTTAAAAGCAATCAGCAAGGTTTGCAAAGATGTCAAGCTGCAACGCTGTATCATTCATATTCAAAGGATGTGCAGGATTTGGTTGTCAGCCAATCCCAAAAGCAATGCAGGTATTGATTTGAGAAGTATCGTTTCTAAGTTGCACCTGATCAAAAGTGAGTCCCAGAAACAAATCTGGTTGAGACAGCTGGTTGACTGGTACCAGGAATACCATGATTTTGTAAATGAGAAAAGCTACAACCCGGAAACAGGCAGGTATTGGTACAAGCACAAGATGGTTCGCCGCTCGTTTACCGTGATCCGTAAAGCGCTTCCTAATATGTTTCACTATTTGGAGAACCCAAGAATACCCAAAAGTACAAATGGATTGGAATCATTTTTTGGACATTTAAAATCCAACCTCAGAATACACCGGGGCTTATCAAAACAGCACAAAAAGAATTTTATTAAGTGGTACCTGTATTTTAGGAATTCTTCGAATCCCAGGTTTTCAAAGCCATAAACAAACAGAATAAGAAAAGCCTTCCATCTCATCGGATGAAAGGCTCTTATTCCATTTGGTAAACCTTATTGCTGGCAGGTTGCTCCTCAGCAGAGCCTGCTTCCTCTTCAGGTTTACACTCGTATTTTACGAATAATTTTTATCAATTCCACCAACTATTTTTGGCCTCATTACCCAAACAAAAGTTGATGCGACATGCTTTTACCTTAACATATCTGAACCACGCATTGTTATCGCACATTTCAGCACTGGGTGCACACCGCGAAACAAAAATGCGCGAAATTGAAAACATTTCAGAAATGGCCAACCGGGTAATTGTTATTTTAAATAAAGCAGGAATGTATTTGTCAGAAAATAAACATGAAAATGCAACCAACCTTTCCCCCATGCTTCTTGAACTAAAAAAACAAATTATTGCTTCCGATTCGAACCTGAAAAAACAACAATTGCGTCTTTTCTACAATGTTGTCGGAGCCACAGAGAAAATTATCAAAGAGTTGCAGGAAACCTGGATGGACAGTAAAAACCAGAATTAAAAAGAAAAGGAGTCAGATAATTCCAACTCCTTGTTTTTTTGTACCCCGGACGGGATTCGAACCCATGACCTACTGCTTAGAAGGCAGTTGCTCTATCCAACTGAGCTACCGAGGCATCCTTTTTTAATTGCGGTGCAAATATATAAATTTTGCAACGGTTTCATAACGGTTTGCAAAAAAAATCCCGGCAAATTGGCCGGGAAAATATTCTTAGAGCAAATGTATGCCGTTAACTTTGCATTTCTGAATCATTTCGTCGGGCCAGATACTCGACTGAATTTCACCAATATGAGCTTTGCGCAGGAAGTACATACACAACCTCGATTGTCCGATTCCACCACCGATTGTAAGAGGCAGTTCGCCGTTCAGTAACATTTTGTGCCACATTAGTTCTTTGCGTCCTTCCAAGCCTCTGACCCTCAATTGTTGTTCAAGGGCATTTTTATCAACCCTGATTCCCATGGAAGAAATTTCGAAAGCACGGTTTAACACCTTGTTCCACAAAACTATATCGCCATTCAAACCTTTATGTCCTTCGGTTGTTGGTGTAGTCCAGTCGTCGTAATCGGGTGCACGGCCATCGTGAATTTCACCGTTGGGTAATTCGCCGCCAATGCCAATTACAAAAATAGCCCCGTATTTTTTAGCCGCTTCGGTTTCTCTTTCAAATGGTGTCAAATCAGGATATTGTGCAGCTAAATCTTCAGTATGTACAAAAGTTATATTTTCAGGCAATTCCGGTGTTATTTCAAGATAATTTTCAGAAACAAGGAATTCGGTACGAACCAGCGCCGAATATATTTTTTTTACGACAAACTTCAGAAAATCAAGGTTTCGTTCTTCGGCTGTTACTACACGTTCCCAGTCCCACTGATCAACATACAACGAATGGATATTTGTTAATTCTTCATCCGGACGGATAGCATTCATATCGGTATAAATACCAAAACCGTGTTTTACGTCAAGATCAGCCAATGCCATTCTTTTCCATTTTGCCAGCGAATGAACAATTTCGGCAACGGTGCCGTCAAGTTCTTTTATCGGGAATGAAACCGGCTTTTCAATCCCGTTTAAATCGTCGTTAATTCCTGTTCCCTGTTTTACAAACAACGGTGCAGTAACCCTGCGCAACCTCAATTCGGAAGCCAGGTTCATCTGAAAAAAATCCTTGATTTGTTTTATCGCCTGCTCGGTCTGGTTTACATCCAGTATCGATTTGTAATTCTTAGGAATAAAAAGTTTCATAAATCTGTTTTTAAATCTGTAGGGGAACAAAAATATAATTCTGCTTTCAAATTAAAACAATAATACGCATTAAAAATCCAGAATATTTCAATTTCATCATTATTCATAAAATATTGAAAGATAAAGCAATAATCAAAAATTGATAAGGAATGTTATTTTTGCAGAAATTTTTTTGATTTGCCCGACTATAATAAAAATATCTTCAGGTTATACCTCATAAAAATAGCAAAATGGTTTAACCTTGTAATGCCGGTTGTTGTGCTGTTTTACCAGGACAACGGAATGGGAATGCACGAAATCTTTGTTTTGAAAGCTATTTATTCTGTGGCGATTGTTATTATGGAAATCCCTTCAGGTTGGATGGCGGATGTGTGGGGGCGTAAAAAAACACTCATTCTTGGAAGTTTTCTGGGAAGTGCGGGTTTTCTGATGTACAGCTTTTCTTATGGTTTTTGGGCTTTTGCCGTTGCCGAAATCATTCTCGGAATCGGGCATTCTTTTGTTTCAGGCGCCGACTCTGCGCTGCTTTTCGACAGTTTAAAAGCTTCAAACCGAACCGAAAAATACATTAAACTGGAAGGGATTACAACCTCGGTAGGTAATTTTGCTGAAGCCATTGCAGGCGTTGCCGGCGGATTTCTGGCTGCCATAAGTTTACGTATGCCATTTTATTTTCAATTTGGTGTAGCTGCCATCGCAATTCCGGCATCGTTAACACTAATTGAGCCTAAAATACATTCCGTTGAACAAATTCAATCGCTCAAAAAACTTGCGCTGAACATCAAAAATACATTTCTGAAAAACCAAAATTTACGGATTGCTATTTTACTTTCATCCATAACCGGAACGGCCACACTAACTTTCGCTTGGTTTGTCCAGCCGTTTTTTAAAGCCATAAATCTTCCGGTTGAGATGTTTGGCATTTTCTGGACTGCCCTAAATTTAAGTGTAGGTTTTTCATCGGTTTCTGCCCATAAATTCGAAATGCTTTTTGGAAAAAAAACATCGCTGGTAGTCATTATTGTTTTTCTTGCTGTTGGTTATTTTTTCTCCGGAATGTTCATTTCTTACTGGGGTTTGGCATTTTTGTTTCTATTTTATATTGTTCGGGGAGTTGCCACACCAATTCTGAAAAATTACATTAATCAGTACACCGAAAGCGAAGTACGCGCAACCATGTTATCGGTCCGGAATTTTGTGATCCGAATTGTTTTTGCAGGAATTGGCCCGTTGCTGGGCTGGATTACCGACAATATAAATTTGCAGACCGCATTTTTAATTGCCGGCGGTTTTTACTTTATTTCCTCGATGATTATTGTTTTTCCGTGGTTAAAATCAAAAGCCGGTTAAAGTTCGATGGTAAGCCCGTCGTAACCCACAAATACATTTTCGGGAAGTTGTTTCTGAAGGTCTTCGTGTTTTCCAAAAGTATGGCTTAAATGAGTTAAATAAGCTTTCTCAGGTTTTATTTTCTGAATTACATCCAACGCTTCATCGAGATTAAAATGCGAAATGTGTTTTTCTTTTCGCAAGGCATTAATGATTAAAATCTTTGTTCCGGCTATTTTCTCCATTTCCTCCGAAGGGATAAAATTGGTGTCGGTAATATAAGTGAGGTCGCCAACCCTGTAACCGTAAACCGGCAATTTATGGTGAAAACAACGGATTGGTGTAAATTTTACATCGTCGATTTTAAACGAACGGCCACTTACCATGTGTAACTTCATTTTAGGAATACCGGGGTATTTATAGTCGGCAAAAACATAGTTAAAAATACGTTTTATTGCTTCCTGAACGCGCGGTTCAGCATAAATATCAACCGGCGATTTTTGCACCCAGTTAAACGAACGAATGTCGTCTAATCCAAAAATATGATCCACGTGTTCGTGCGTCAGTAAAATAGCCCGGAGCGAAAATAATTTCTCCCGCAACATTTGCTGCCTGAAGTCGGGGCCGGCATCGATAACAAAATTTTGATTGTTTATTTTTAAAAGTAACGACGACCGCAATCGCTGGTCTTTTAAATCCAAAGAACGACAAACATCACAATCGCAGGCAATTACAGGTACTCCCTGCGACGTTCCCGTCCCCAGAAAAGTGGCTTTAATATGAAAATTGTTTTTTTCAGGCATCCGGCAAATTTAATAAAAGCAATGGTCAAATGTTGAATATCGTTATTTTTACAAAAAATTTCTGATGGCAAAATTATTTCTTATTCCCAATGTTTTGAGTGAAGGCGACTGGCAAACTGTTTTACCGGCGTCGGTATTTTCGGTGGTTACAAACACCCGTTTTTTTATTGTTGAAAATATCCGGACTGCCCGCCGTTTTCTAAAACAGGTAAACCGTGAAATCGATATCGACAGCCTTACTTTTTTTGAACTGAACAAATTTACACAACCTGCTGATTTGCCTGGTTTTCTGAAACCTGCTGAACAAGGTTCCGATGTTGGAATAATATCAGAAGCCGGTTGCCCCGGAATTGCCGACCCGGGCGCCGATATTGTGAAAATTGCCCATCAAAAAGGTATTCAGGTAGTTCCCCTTGTTGGACCGTCGTCGATTTTGCTGGCTTTGATGGCTTCAGGATTAAACGGGCAAAATTTTGCTTTTAACGGTTATTTGCCAGTTAAACCGAACGAACGTTCAAGGGCGATTTCAACGCTCGAAAAGAAAATAAAAGGCGAAAATCAAACCCAGATTTTTATTGAAACTCCTTACCGGAACCACCAGTTGATCGACGATTTATTAAAGACCTGCCAACCTTCAACTATGCTTTGTATTGCTTCAAATATTACCGGAGAAAACGAATTTATTGTTACAAAACCTATTCAGCAATGGAAAAACAAGGTTCCTGATTTACATAAAATCCCAACCATTTTTTTAATAGGTTAAAAATGATTTTAAACCAGGTTCATTTCTTTTAATAATTGAAATTCGTGTTCGAAGTTGGGTGTAAAAATTCCTTGCCCCAGTTGTTTATCAATCTGGTTTTTGGTCCAGAAGCGAACTTCTTCCACTTCGTCGCTGTGGACATTAAAATCTTTGGTGTCGTGCGTAACAAACAAATACACAAGTTCGGCTTCCACTTCCGATTCCCACTTGTAAATTTTTAGGATTTTTGCTGAAAACTGTTCAAACCCAAGTTCTTCAAAAGCTTCTTTTTTTAAGGCCTGTTCGAGCGATTCCCCGGCTGAAATATGACCACCTACGGCTGTGTCCCATTTGTTGGGTTGAATAAGTTTTGTTGCCGGCCGTTTTTGTAATAAAATGGCTTTGTTCCGGTTAATAACGTGCATGTGGACAACTGGGTGCAGAAGTTTGCTTCCGTTGTGTACCCGACTGCGCGGCGCCTTTCCGGTTATTTTTCCCTGTTCGTCAACCAGCGGAACCCATTCTTCACCGGCCAGTTTTTTTTGCACTTTTTTCTGACGAACAAATTCAAGCAAAAAATACACGCCAAAAATAATGTAAAACAAACCGCCGCTAATAAAAGCCCAGGCTTCGTTGCTTAGATAAAAAGCTGAATAAAAAACCAGCACTGTGTGAACCAGGAAAATATAAAACAAAGCCCGCAGGCTTTTCCGCATTTGCGCTGCCTGCGCTTCATTAAAAGTAGCTCCCTTCAGATAACGCTGGCTCATTAAACCAACAATATTTAAAGAGGAAAATGCCGAAACTCCCAAAACTGCAACCAGAATCAGTTCAACCAGACCGGGTTTGAGTTTAAAAAAAATGTCGTTGTCGAGCAAAATGGAAACTGCACCAAGAACAATCAGCAAAACGGTGTCAAAAAGGATAAATTTATCAAACCGTTTTTCTTTAAATCCTACCCAACCCAATTCCAAAATTCCTACTCCAACAGCAACATACAAACCGATGCGTGTACCCCAGATTTCGTCGGCTGCAATAAAAATAAAAAGTGGCAGGAATCCCGGAAGTAGCTTTTTTAGTAATTCTGCGCGGTTCATCCTGTCAAAAATAGTTTACCAAAATTTTAATTGGTGATTGCAGGAAAAACTTTGTAAATCTCTACTTCCATCAAAAGTGTGGTAAAACCGGCAACACTCGACGAACCACTTTGTCCGTAAGCCAGTTCCGAATTAATAACCAGGTTTGCTTTTGCCCCCGGCTGCATATAAGTTACTCCTTCTTCCAAACCAGTAATCGAGCTACCTGTCCCCACAACAAATTCGTAAGGTTCATAACGTTGCCCCAATGAATAGCCACTGCTTTCGTCAATTAAAAGACTGTCGATGGTCCAGGTGGAATAAAAAATTTGCACTTTGTCGCCAGCTTTTATTGTGTCGCCATAACCTTTTAGTGTTTCAATAAAATACAAACCCGAAGCAGTGGGTTCAACATCCGGATAGTGTTCTGCAATAAATGCATCCAGTTTTTCAAGCTCGTTTTTCCGAAGCTTTTCGTAAGTATTGGTGTCCTTACAGGAAAAAAAGATAAGAACAACTGCTAAAAAAAATAATCCTGAAATAATATTCCGTTTCATATACATTGAGTTTTTCTTTTAATCTGAAATTATATCGACCATTTCGACCACAAAAATAAGCGTATTGTTTGGAGGGATAATATTGTATCCGGTAGAACCGTATGCCAGCGAAGAAGGAATCATTAATTGAACTTTGGCACCTTTGTTAATAACTTTCATCCCATCGTTCCATCCTTCAATATAATTTCCATCACCCAAAACAAACGTCCATAATCCGTTTTCAAAATTCCAGGCAGATGAATCAAATTGATCGCCGTTCATCAAATATCCGTTGTAACGAATTGTAATACTGTCGCCGATTTGAGGATAAGCGCCCTCTCCTTCTTCCATAACGACATAAAACACGCCGAGTGCGGTAGTATCAACATTGTTGCCTTCGTTTTCCAAACCATGAATATATTCAGATAACAAAGCCATTTCTTCTTCGGGTGTTTGAATGTCTTCTTTGTTATTATTATTTAAACACGACGAAACAAAAATTCCGGCAACAATTAAAATCGCAAATAATATAGGTTTTCGTTTCATGATAGATTTCTAAATTTCAGTATTTATTAGTTGATGTTTATACTGCTCTAAAAGTTGCCTGAAGTTCTCTAAAGTTTTTTCCAAACTTTCAAACGATTCTCCTCCTGCTGCATTTCGGTGACCTCCACCGTTGAAATGATTTCTCGAAAATTCGTTGGCAGGGAAAGTACCTTTTGAACGGAATGATGCTTTTACAAATCCTTCCTTTTCAATAAAAAGGGCTGTAAAAATAATGTTTTTAATCGACAGCGGGTAATTTACAAAACCTTCAGAATCACCGGGCTGAAAATTATATTTTTCTAATTCTTCGCGGGTTAAAGAAATAACTGCTGAACGTAATTCATGAAAAACTTCCATTTTTTCGTTCAGACAAAAACCCAGCAATTTCATCCTTTCTTCCGAAAAATTATGAAAAATACCGGATTGAATTTTGTCGGTGTTTATCCCGAATTTCATTAGCTCGGAAACAACTTTAAAAGTATTTGGTCGCGAAGTATTGTGACTGAAAGAGCCTGTGTCGGTTAAAATCCCTGTATAAAGCGCTTCGGCAGCAGCATGGTTGATAAACGGTTCAAAACCAATTTTATGAACCACATCGAAAACCAATTCGGCAGTTGAACTGTAAACCGGCTCAGAGATGGTAAAATCACAAAATTCGGTCGGATACGGGTGATGATCGATTAAAACTTTGATTTTTGAAAATTCATTGATTTTTTTTTCGAGTTTCCCTGCCCGTTTGGCTTCATTAAAATCGAGGCAAAACAAAATATCGGCATTTTCAATTTTATTCTTGGCCGCCTTTTTTTGTTTATCGTAAATCAGAATCTCAACACAGGAGGAAAACCATTTTAAAAAATCGGGATATTCGTTGGGAGAAACAATACACACATTTTGTCCGCTGGTTTTTAAGATTTCGGCAAATCCCAGCGCTGAACCAATAGCGTCGCCATCGGGATTTTCATGAGGGAAAATCACTATGTTTTGCTGCGGTTTTCCCAGTATTTGCTGAACTTCTTTAAAAATTTCGTTTCCTGTGTTTTCCAAAATCATGTTAATTTAAAGTGACAAATATAAGAATTCTGCGCATGGTGATTGGTTTTAATATTTCTATTTTTATAATATTGTGAATTAATAACAAACATTAAAAACTTTGATATGGCAGGAAATCTGACCTTTACTATGATTAAGCCGACGGCTTTTAAAAATAACCATGCGGGTGCAATCCTGAAAATGATTAACGAAGCCGGTTTTGTAATTAAGGCAATGAAATTGACCAAACTTACTGCAGAACAGGCAGGTGCATTTTACGCTGTTCACAAGGAAAGGCCTTTTTATCAGTCGCTGGTAAGTTTTATGAGCTCGGGGCCAATTGTGGCTGCAATTCTTGAAAAAGAAAATGCTGTTGAAGATTACCGCACTTTAATTGGCGCAACAAATCCTGCAAATGCAGCCGAAGGTACTATTCGTAAATTGTTTGCTACAAGCCTTGAACAAAATGCCGTTCACGGTTCCGACAGTAACGAAAATGCAAATATCGAAAGCGATTTTTTCTTTTCGAAACTGGAGCGCTTCTGAAATTTCAAAAGAATAAACTGAAAAGGTTGTCGGAAAATGGCAGCCTTTTTTATTTGAAAACAATTTTTTCGACAATTATTTCACCCGCATTTTCGTTCAGTTTTCTGCGAATATCTTCACGCATCATCATTAATTCGTTTTTTACAACCGACGAACTGATGGTTACAAACAACGTTTTGTTCGATATATATATATTGCGTGTATAACGGGCAACTGTTTTGCCCAAAAGATCTTCCCACGACTGTAACGCGTTTACTTCCTTAAGTTTTCGTTCCATCCGCATTTCGTGGATGTATTCCCGAAGTACATCACTTAACGATTGTGTATTGCTTCTTCTCACTGCCGCAAATTTACCTTTCCGTTTTCAACATAAAAAATATAAAAATCGGTATCCATTTTCCTGATTATTCCGTCGAGGTGCTCGCGATTGGTATCGGTAATAAAAATCTGACCAAACTCTTCGCCTGCCACAATCTTGATAATTTGCTCCACCCGCTGCTGGTCGAGTTTATCAAAAATATCGTCGAGAAGAAGAATGGGTTTTAAACCTGAAATTTGTTTAATAAAATTGAACTGTGCCAGTTTCAATGCCACAAGATAAGTTTTCATTTGGCCCTGCGACCCCAGTTTTTTAATTGGGTGTTCCCCCAGTTTCAAATCCAGGTCATCTTTGTGGATTCCAACCGTAGTAAATTGTGCAACGCGGTCTTTGGCTACCGAAGTCTTCAAAATTTCATCAAAATTGTTTTCATACAAATCCGACTGGTGGATCAATTGAACTTCTTCGTTTCCCTGTGAAATAAAGGTGTAATATTTCTGAAAAACAGGGATAAGTTTTTCCACAAATTCTTTCCTGCTTTCGTGAATTCTTTCGCCGTATTCAATTAGCTGGCTGTCCCAAATATCGAGTAATTCTGCATCGAAATACCTTTCTGTCGCAAATTGTTTTAACAGGTTGTTGCGTTGTAAAAGAGCGCGGTTGTATTTTAATAAATCGTCGAGATAATTTTGGTTGTATTGCGAAATTACACCGTCCATAAATTTACGACGCTCGTCGCTTCCTCCCAAAATAAGATTTACATCCGAAGGTGTAATCATTACCAACGGAAGCAAACCAATGTGTTCCGAAAGTTTTTTGTAGATTTTCGAGTTGCGTTTGAACTGCTTTTTGTTGCCTTTTTGCAAACCACACGAAATAATTTCATTCGAATCGAGACGGCTGTAATTTCCCTGTAGCATAAAGTAATTTTCCTGATGGTTAATATTTAAACCGTCGATGGAATTAAAAAAGCTTTTGCAAAACGAAAGATAATACACAGCGTCGAGCATGTTGGTTTTTCCTGCCCCGTTATTTCCAATGAAACAGTTGAGTTTTGGCGAAAAACGAACTTTGTTGTCCTTTAAATTCTTGAAATTAACAATCGAAATTTCTTCAATATGCATAAACCTGTGTTTGTTTTATCAGTACAAAACTAATTAAAAACCATGGTTAATGCGGTTGAAAATTTAAAATGTATATTAGAAACAAGTATATGTTGATTAATATTCAAATTTATGGATATTAATTCCATTGGGTTTTGAAAAAAAAACTATTTTTGCGACACAATTTTGAAAATTTAAAAGATAATGGCAAATAAAAATTCTCAGCAAGCCGATAATTTACAGGAACTTGAAAGTGCGTTGACAAAAACTGAACAGTTTATTGAAGACAATCAGAAAATTATCTCTTATGTAATTGGAGCAATTGTTCTGGTAGTTGCAGGATATTTGGGTTTTAACAAGTTCTATTTACAGCCAAAAGAAAAAGAAGCCCTTTCGCAAATGTTTATGGCTGAAAATTATTTTGAAAAAGATTCGTTCAATCTGGCTATCAACGGCGATGGCAACTATCTTGGGTTCCTTGATATTATTGACGATTACGGCATTACAAAACAAGCCAATCTTGCAAAATATTATACTGGCATTTCTTATTTATATTTAGGTCAGTACGAAGATGCGCTTGATTATCTGAACAAATTTAAAACTGACGATCTTTTGCTTGCTCCTGTTGCTGAAGGTGCAAAAGGCGATGCTTACCTCGAATTGGGTGAAAACGATAACGCATTAAAACATTATAAAAAAGCAGTTTCACTTTCTGATAATGAACTGACAACACCGGTTTATATGATGAAAGCTGCAAATTTACTTGAAACAATGGACGAACTGGAACAAGCACTTTCCATGTATGAAGACATTAAAGCCAAATATCCGAAATCATCGGAAGGCACGAATGTTGATCGTTACATTGCGCGGATTAAAATTAAATTAAGCTAAACTATTTTCTAATTTTTGATAACCCCTCAAAATTGAGGGGTTTTTTTATTTTATAACCATGGCAACCAAAGATCTTTCTGAATACGATATTAACTCAGTACCATCGGCCGAAAATATGCGATTTGGTATTGTAGTAGCCGAATGGAACAACCAGATTACTTTTGCATTGGCAGAAGGTGCAGTGAAAACTCTTAAAAAACACGGCGCATCCAGCGAGAATATTCTTGTAAAATATGTTCCGGGAACTTTTGAATTGCCTCTGGGGGCTCAGTATTTTGCTGAAATGGAAAATGTTGATGCCGTAATTCTTCTGGGTTGTGTAATTCAGGGAGAAACCCGGCACTTTGATTTTATATGCCAGGGAGTAACACAGGGCACGATTGATTTGAATTTAAAATACAAAAAACCTTTTATTTTTGGGGTTCTTACTACCGACAATGAACAGCAGGCGCTTGATCGTGCCGGGGGTATTCACGGTAATAAAGGCGATGAAGCAGCTGTTACTGCTATAAAAATGGTTGGCTTAAAAGATTCGTTTTTAACGCAATAAAAAAGGGCTTGCCAAAACAAACCCTTCTAAAATAGTAAATGATTTCTATCGTTTATTAATTTCAAAAACTGCTAACGTCCACCGGGGCCGCCACCACCAGGTCCACCAGGTCCCCTTTGGGAACGTCTTTCTTCCATATATTTTTCGTATTTAGCGTATTGTTCGGCGGTGAGAATTTCTTTCATTTTTGCCGATTGATCTTCTCTAAGTTTGGTCATTTTTTCGCGCATAGCTTCAAAACCTCCACCTTGATTTTGCTGGAACATTTCCTGCATTTTTTTGCTCATTTCAAGATTCAGGTCGTACACCTTTTTTTCCTGATCGGCATTTAGTCCAACCGCTTCTTTTATTTGTTCGGTTTGTCGTTTGGCAGACTCTTCAGGATTCATGTTTCTTGGCCCCTGAGGTTGTGCTCTTCCAATAACAGTTCCTAAAAGAACTGCAATCAATAAAAATCCTATTTTTTTCATTGGCTTAAATTTTAAAATGATGTAAAAATCAACACCACGTTCGACTAAAACAAGAAGTAAAGGTTTAATGTAGTTTTTCAGGAATGTGAATCAGAGCATCAAATTCATATTTACCCCCATAATATCAGAAGTGTTCCACTGCTCCGGCGTTTTGCTTTTTTCGAGCGAGTAATAAATTTTCAGATGAAAGTGCTCTCTGTTTAATGCATTTATCCCGACATAAAAACGGGCAAGATGAAGATTTTCGCTGTTAGCCTTAATAAATGCTTCTTCCGAAGTAAAGAGCTTTAATTTCAGCGAGGTAACCGAGGGAAAATCGATGTCGAGTTTTTGTCTGTATCTGAACATATTCTGCGCCTGTTCGAACCAGCGGTATTCAAAACGGTTCGAGAAATCGAATTTAATATTGTGATAATTTTGAACAAATTCCCCCAATAGCATTGGTCGCCGTTCTTCCGACCACCCGGAAACTGTTCTCACATAACTCATTCGGAAACCGGCTCCGTATTTAAACCATTTCCCGGGGTTGTGTTTCAACCAAACATCTCCGAACTTTACATTTACATTGGCATCTTCGGTTGAATAATGAATTTTTTCAACTATTTCGATCGATGTTTTATTCCAAACTTGTACTGAAACCGAATTGTAATTCCACAATTGCATTTTTCTTTCCTGGGCAATCCCTGAAGAAACTGTTAGAATTGGAAATATCAAAAGAAAAAGCAATTTCAACATATTATCAGATTTACTTAGTTGGTTTTACAAATTGTATTTCAACAAAAAAACCCGAAGAAATCTTCTCCGGGTTTGATTTTATTTCACCTTAAAAATAATACAGCTTGTTATTTTACTTTTGCAACGATTGCTTTGAACGCTTCAGGTTGATTCATAGCCAATTCAGCCAGAACTTTCCTGTTAATTTCAATATCGTTCTTTTTTAACAATCCCATGAATTGTGAATACGACATTCCTTCAAGGCGCGTTGCAGCGTTAATACGCTGAATCCACAATGCACGGAATGATCTTTTTTTCACTTTCCTGTCACGGTAAGCGTACTGCTGGCCTTTTTCCCAAGTATTCTTGGCAACCGTCCAGACGTTTTTACGGGAGCCGAAATAACCTCTAGTTTTTTTCAGTAATTTCTTTCTTCGGGCCCGTGATGCTACATGATTTACACTTCTTGGCATACTTTTTACTTTTTTTGATAATTGGCGCCTCCCGACTTTGCCGGGAATACTTTAAAGCACAATCATCTGGTTAATAACACAATTTACCTTTAAAAGGATTTTTCGTTAGCCGTCGGTTTTGACGGGTTACTTCATGTTCAACAAAAGCTTAACGTTACTTTCGTTGGTTTTATCTATGGTAGTCCAACTTGTTAAGTTACGTTTACGTTTTGTACTTTTTTTAGTCAAAATGTGGCTTTTGTAGGCATGTTTCCTTTTAATTTTCCCTGATCCGGTTAATCTAAAACGTTTTTTAGCTCCGGAGTTCGTTTTCATTTTTGGCATAATCCTACGATTTTAAAAATTCTTTCAAAGAACTATATTATTTCTTTTTCGGTGAAATATACATTGTCATTCGTTTTCCTTCCAGCTTGGGCAATTGTTCTACCGTGCCAATATCTTCCAGTCCTGTGGCAAGTTTCAGAAGCAGAATTTCGCCTTGTTCTTTAAACAAAATCGACCTTCCTTTAAAAAATACAAATGCTTTCACTTTTGCACCTTCTTTCAGAAACTTTTCGGCATGTTTTAATTTAAAGTTGAAGTCGTGTTCATCGGTTTGAGGTCCGAAGCGAATCTCCTTCACAACAACCTTGACCGTTTTGGCCTTCATTTCTTTTTGTTTCTTTTTTTGCTGGTAAAGAAACTTTGAGTAATCAATTATTTTACAAACAGGAGGATCTGCTTTGGGTGAAATTTCCACCAAATCCAGTTCCTGTTCGTCAGCCATTCTCAATGCCTCTCGCAAAGGATAAATTCCCGGATTTTCGATGTTATCCCCTACCAATCGTACCTGAGGCACTCTTATTTTTTGATTGATCCTGTGTTCCGGTTCCTGTTCCCTTTTGGGTTGGTTCATGTTTCCCGGACCTCTTCTTTTAATAGCTATTTTAAGTTCCTCCTAAATTAGTTATACAATCCTGATAATTGATCTCTTACTTCATTTAACACAAAATCAGCGAATTCGCTGGTTTTCATTGAACCTTTATCGCCCTCTCCCTGCCGGCGTACTGAAACTGTTTCAGTTTCTTCTTCTTTTTCGCCAACAATCAGCAAATAAGGTATTCTTTTCAACTCGTTGTCGCGTATCTTCCTACCAATCTTTTCATTACGGTCGTCAACAACGGTGCGAATATCGGAAATATTTAGAATATTTGAAACTTTTTTTGCATAATCATTATACTTTTCACTAATCGGTAAAACAACTACCTGCTCGGGTGTTAGCCAAAGAGGAAATTTACCGGCTGTGTGTTCAATAAGTACAGCAACAAATCGTTCCATCGAACCAAATGGTGCGCGGTGAATCATTACCGGGCGGTGACGGTTATCATCGGCTCCAATGTATTCCAGATTAAAACGTTCCGGCAGATTGTAATCTACCTGAATTGTTCCCAGCTGCCAGCTTCTTCCAAGGGCATCTTTAATCATAAAATCAAGCTTTGGCCCGTAAAAAGCTGCTTCACCCAATTCTGTTATTGTATTCAATCCTTTTTCTTCACACGCTTCAATAATTGCCTGTTCTGCTTTGTCCCAGTTTTCTTTCGACCCAATATATTTCTGCGGATTTTCAGGATCGCGCAACGAAATCTGGGCTGTATAATTTTCAAAATTCAATGCTTTGAAAATTATAAAAATTATATCAATTACTTTTTTGAATTCGTCTTTCAGCTGATCGGGACGGCAGAAAATATGGGCATCGTCCTGAGTAAATCCACGAACCCTGGTTAATCCGTGCAATTCACCGCTCATTTCGTAACGGTAAACCGTACCAAATTCAGCCATCCGAACCGGTAAATCTTTGTACGATCTTGGTTTCCATTTGAAAATTTCGCAGTGGTGCGGACAATTCATGGGTTTAAGCAAATATTCCTCTCCTTCAGCCGGTGTTTTAATGGGTTGAAATGAATCTTTACCATATTTTTCGTAGTGACCCGAAGTTTTGTACAATTTAACATCGCCAATATGCGGGGTCATTACCTGCTCGTAACCGTATTTTTTCTGAACTTTTTTCAGGAAATCTTCAAGTTGCATTCTCAACTGCGTGCCTTTTGGCAACCAAAGAGGTAAACCCTGTCCCACTGCTTCAGAAAAAGCAAACAATTCCATTTCTTTTCCAACTTTGCGGTGGTCGCGTTTTTTTGCTTCTTCGAGCATTACCAGATATTCGTCAAGCATTTTTTGTTTCGGAAATGTTATCCCGTAAACACGCGTAAGCATTTTATTTTTCTCGTTTCCGCGCCAGTATGCACCGGCTACCGAGGTTAATTTTATAGCTTTAATAAACTCGGTATTTGGCAAATGCGGACCACGGCACAAATCAGTAAAATTTCCCTGGTTGTATAAAGTAATTGTTCCGTCTTCCAGTTCACTGATTAGTTCCAGTTTCAGTTCATCGTTTTTCTTTTTGAACATTTCAAGCGCATCGGCTTTTGAGATTTCAGAACGGACAATATTGTTCTTCTGACGCGCCAGTTCCAGCATTTTTTGCTCAATTTTCTGCAAATCTTTTTCCGAAAGCTGCTGTCCGTCAGGTAAATCTATGTCGTAATAAAAGCCAGCATCAACAGTTGGACCAATGCCAAATTTTGTTCCCGGGAAATAAAATTCGATGGCTTCGGCCATTAAATGTGCCGACGAGTGCCAGAATGTTTCTTTTCCTTCGCGATCGTCCCAGGTATATAATTTTATTTTGGCGTCAGCGGTAATTTTTCGAGTTAAATCCCAAACTTCACCATTTACTGAAACCGATAGAACATCTTTTGCCAAACGGGGCGAAATCGACATTGCAATTTCATATCCGTTTACTGCTTCAGTAAACTCCCTTACACTTTTATCCGGAAGAGTAATATGTATCATTTAAATCCTTTTTATAGGTTCTTTTTTAAGTGGTGCAAAGATAATTATTACTTCTTTATTTCAACCAAATGACAGCCTTCAATCGCAATAATAATAACGTATTTTCAACATTGATTTGTTCATAGCCCCACATAATTTATTTTACAACTGGAAAATCTATTTTCTCCGCAAATCTCTCATTATAAAAACCAGCTTTTTTTCTTCAAAATGAAAACAGACTATTAATATTCATTTTAAATTCGTACTTAATTTATTGTTTTGCTAATAAATTATTATTTCATTTTGTCAATAATTGTTTATTTTGCACACGACAGCAAATTGGTTATTAAGCTTTTAATTTTCAGGCATATGAATTTGAAAGAACCGAAAGATTGTAGTTCGGCTGAAGAAATAAGAAATGAAATAGATAAAATAGACCGGCAAATAATTGAACTTTTTGCAATTCGGCACAAATACGTTGAAGAAATTGTACGTTTTAAAAACGATGAAAACGGGGTAATTGCGCAGGAAAGAAAAAATCAGGTGATCTTGCAAAGAAAAAATTGGGCTGGTGAACTTGGTTTGCACAGCGATACTTTTGCAAAAATGTACACTTTGCTTATTGAAACCAACATAAATCACGAATTGGAACTTCTGAAAAAGAAAAAACTTCTGAAAAACAAATAACGACAAATATTAACTGAACAGGAATGTATAAAAAGGATATTAAAGTAATGGATTGTACAGTTCGCGATGGTGGACTTATGAACAAATGGCAATTCAGTGACGAATTTGTAAGGGGTGTTTACGATGCCTGTGTTGAAGCCGGTATCGATTACATGGAAATTGGCTATAAGAGCAGTGAAAGTGCGTTTGACAGGAATGAAGTAGGTCCCTGGAAATTTTGTGACGAAAAAGATTTACGACGAATTGTAGGCGACAACAACACCAACCTGAAACTTTCGGCAATGGCTGATATTGGAAGGATTGCATTCGATGATATTCCACCGAAAAGTGAAAGTGTAATCGACATGATGCGTGTTGCCTGTTACGTACACCAGGTTGACAAAGCTGTTGCACTGGCTGAACATTGTATGGACAAAGGTTATGAAGTGACTATTAACCTGATGGCTGTTTCAAAAGTGAATGAACCGGATTTGGATGAAGCACTTGCCGACCTGGCGAATTCAAAAGTTCCTGCGGTATATGTTGTCGATAGTTTTGGAAGTATGTATTGCGAAAGTATCGAATATCTGGTAAAAAAGTATAAAAACGCATTGCCGGGAAAAGAAATCGGAATTCATGCACACAACAACATGCAACTGGCCATGTCGAATACTGTTACATCCTTAATTCACGGAGCAACTTTACTCGATGCCACTCTTCTTGGAATGGGACGCGGGGCAGGAAATTGCCCAGTTGAAATTTTGATTGCTTTTCTGAAAAACCCTAAATACAGATTGTTGCCGCTACTTGGCGCTATCCAACACCACATAAAACCATGGCAAGATAAAATCGACTGGGGGTACCACGTTCCTTACCTGATTACAGGAGCTTTGAACGAACATCCGCGAAGCGCCATGCAGTGGATGGATTCTGAAAGAAAAGACGATTTTGTTGCGTTTATGAAAGAAATGCACGATTACGAGTTACTCGAATAATATTTATTCTGAATAAATTTCAGAGCATAGAATTAGATTTGAAATTAAATGAAAGCGCTTTCAGAAATGAAGGCGTTTTTTGTTTTGAACAGCAGGTACAATTCAATGGAAAAATCACCTTCTATTGAAAATATAAAACACAACAAATTGGGTTGTAGTTCATTTATGAAATTTAGTTGTACCAGGGATTACCGTTTCTGCTAAACTTTTTTAATGGTATCCGGTATTCAACAATAACCTCATGCGAACTGTTTTCGTTGTACATGTTGCCAAGATTGAAATCGTAGGTGTAACCTACCCGAAGATTCTCGGTAATATTAATCCCTGTAATAAGTGTAACTTCTTTTACCGAATATGCAGTAATTCCTATATCGAAAAGTTCGGAGGGGCCTTTAATAAGACCTGTTGGTTTTTTAATTCGGAAAATTACAGTTCCCTGAACTACTGTTAAATTTCTTCGGTTTGAAACCTGTAATCCGGTTGTAAATTTTAATAGTTCCGAATCATTTTTACTGTACATAACATAAATATACCTGTGGTTTGAAACAATAAATGCATCGTCGGGTTTCCAAACAGAAAAAAGATGTGTTGTAGATAATCCGTATAAAAAATGATGACTTTGAAGCTCGATTCCAAAATTTGCATCCGGCGCATTATATTTTTCAGTTATGTAAATTATTGCAGGATCGACAATGGTTTCAGCTTCAAACTTTTCGGAGTTTATTCTTCGCAAATACATTCCGGCAGAAATTCCCAACGACAAATTTAAATTTTTACGCAACCGAACAAAGTGGGCAAATTGCAACATTGGATTTAACGATGTAGTTAAACCAATTTCATCCCTTATAACTGAAACTCCCAAAGCAGAATTGTATTCGTCGGAATAGCCTGAGACCTGCAAATTATAAACTTCCGGTGCACCGTTAATACCAACCCACTGCCGCCGGTAGTCTGCTAATCCATAAATATATCCTTGTCGTGCTATTGAAGCAGGGTTGTAAAAACCGCGGTTATACCAGTGCGAAGTGGTTGCTATCTCGGTTTGTGCAAATGCCTTGCAAAAAAAGAATCCCAGAAAGACCAGTATTATCAGATGCTTTCCCATATTACCTGACTAAGGTTATGAATCCTTTTTTCACATGTTGTTCATTATCCAAATCGGTATAATTCAGACGATAAAAATAGGTGTCCGGATCTGATTTTTTTCCGTTGTAATAACCGTTCCAACCATCTTCACCCGAATACAAAACAATTCCATGCCTGTCGAAAATAGTTAGCATGTAACCTTTCATAAAAATGTCGTTAATACCGTCGTTGTTGGGCGAAAAAACATTGGGAATGAAAGGTTCAACAACGACAAAAGCTGATTTGTTGGAATAACAACCTGCCTGATTTGTAGTCGTTACAAATACTGGGTAGGAAATCAAAGAAGAGGCATCATAAATGTGGGTAAACCGTTGTAAAGAGTTGGTTTCTCCATCGCCTAATTCCCAGTAATAAGTTAGGTTCTCATCAGATTCTGCTTTGAAATCCACTAAATTATTTCTTGTATTAATAGTTTGCGGATTTAATGAAATATCAAAAACCGGCTTTTTAATTTCTTTAAGTTCAATTTGTAGTTTTTTAATACATCCTCGCGGATTTGTACCTGACACTGAAAAAGTTCCGTCTGAAGAAACATAAATATAACTGGTTGAATCGCCTGTGCTCCAGGTATAATCAACAGCTCCATCGGCAGACAATGTAATGGTGTCGCCGGTACAAAGCACAGTATCGCCCGACCAGTAAAATTGCCAGTCGGGTTCTTCGGAAATTGAAAAGTTAATGGTATCAGAAATACATCCTTCTTCCGGGGTTGATCGCCCTAACAACCAGTATTCTCCTCCCGGCGCCTTAAAATAAACGCTTTCCGAATTTTCACCCGTACTCCACTCGTAACTATATGCGCCAAAGGCTGTTAATTCTGTCGCCAAACCGGGGCAATATGTTGTGTCGCCTGTAAAACCAACCAAGGGAGGAGAGAACGACTCCACCTGTTTTATAATGGTATCGGTACAACCTGAAGGTGGGTTATATACAATTAGAGAAACATCGTGCATTCCTGAAGTTTCGAAACGATATACAAAACTTTTATCTGTTGTATATGAAGTACTGTTTTCATCAAATTTCCACAAATAACCCAGTGTTCCGTTGTTGGTTGTCGATGTATTGGTAAACAATACTTCGTTTGTAAAACAGTCGCTCATTTTTGCTGAAAAATCAGCTACAGGTTCATAACGCGCAATTGTGGACGAAAGATTTATTTCGCAACCTGTTTCCGATTCCATGATACAATAATAGGTTTCACCTTCTGTTGGATCTTCCAAAATTAAATCACGTTCAGTACCAACAACAGTTGCACTATCGTTGCCCAGCCATTTGTAGGTTTCAAAACCGTCGGGCGCTTCGAGTGTTGCATACGAATCGCCTTTGCAATAATCAACAGTGATATAAAGAGGCAAACAGTCGACAACAAAATAAGCGTAACCGTAATGATAATGTCCGGTGCAATCGGCTGAAAGAAATTCGATGGTGACTTCCTGGCCGATATATTTCGAAAGGTCGGCACCGACAGTAGTCCAGTCGCGCCATTTTACTGGAGAATTTGAACCGGAAGGTGTGTATGTCCGAAATTCAGATTCCATATTTCCCGAGGTGTATACATCGTAATTCGAGCAATCTTCAATTAAATTATCCTTTTCATCGTACAGCGATAACTGGAAATGAGGCTCCATTTCAGTTATATTATCGTGAGATGTTGAATATTGCAGCACGCAGGCAAATTTTAGAAGTAAAAAAGCATTCGAAGAATCAACTTTCATTGTGTACTGCAAACTTTGCTGCCAGCACCTTGGACTTTGATCGGAGCTAATTATTTCGCATCCTAACCGTGCTGAATATTTATATCCGTCGGGGACCATTCTTAAAGCATTACCTGTATTTGGGTCTGTTGCATACTGGCTCGATATAATTACATGTCTTCGCGACGTTGGCAATGAAACTTTTGCCGGTAAAGTATTAAAGCTTGAAGCAACATCGGATGCTGTGCTGTGCTGCCATTGATAACCTACCCAACCGTCAAAATTTCCATTTTCAAAACCCAGGTTTTTCTTTCCGGGAGTATCAGCAAATAATGAAACGCCGGAAATTAAAGTTATGCAACAAAGCAATAAAATTCTCTTGAATTCAAACATCCGATATTAAGTATACTAAAGTGTTTACAATTACCCTTATTTTTGATCTACATTTTAGCTTTCCGGAACATTCTGGCTTTCAACTAAATTGTATTACATCTGACTTTAACAATTCCCTACCACTACCGTTTTTTGTGAGTTTATTGAATTGGAAATATGGCAAAGTTAATATTTTACTACTTTTGCTTGTATTAAAAATACTGATGAAACGAAAAAACTCGATTTGTGAAAAATATTGAGTTTTCGGCAGAAAAAATTTTATCACCATGAAGAAAGTAATTATATTTTTTACGCTATTCCTCGCATATTTTTTAACCGGTGCACAACAAACTGAAAAAATAACCCTCGAAGATATTTTTGTCAAGGGGACTTTTCGGGCACAGTCGGTTTCAGGATTAAATTCGATGAACGACGGCGAACATTACACAACTCTTGAAAACAGGGGTACTAAAATTATTAAATACAGTTATAAAACCGGTGAAGAAGTTGGTGTGGTTTTCGACATCACAAAAATTCCCAATGCACCGATCTCAGGTTTTATGGATTATGAATTCAGCGATGACGAAACTAAAATATTACTTACAACCGATATTAAATCGATTTACAGACACTCTTTTACAGCACAATATTATGTTTGGAATTCGGTGACCGAAGAATTTGCTTCCCTTTCCGATAAAGGAGCTCAGCAACTGGCTACATTTTCACCCGACGGCGACCGGGTTGCTTTTGTTCGCGACAACAACCTTTTTATTAAAAACCTAAAATTTGGCAGTGAAAGTCAGGTAACAACCGACGGCGAAAAAAACAAAATTATCAATGGCGCGCCTGACTGGGTTTATGAAGAAGAATTTGGGTTTAACAAAGCATTCTGGTGGTCGCCCGACAGTAAATTTTTGGCTTATATCCGCTTCGATGAAACTGAAGTTCCAGAATTCAGCATGCCCATGTACGCCGGTGCAGCGCCTGAGTTGGGAGAATACAAACTTTATCCGGGGTTTGAAACGTTTAAATACCCAAAAGCCGGCGAGAAAAATTCGGACGTAGTTGCCATGGTGTACGACATCAGATCGAAAACAAGTATTCCTTTAAATATGGAAGGTGAAAAGGATTTTTATATTCCCCGCATGAGCTGGTCGCCCGACGGTAACGATTTAATGGTGATGCGGTTGAATCGCAGGCAAAACAAAATGGACATGTTTTACGCCAATCCTTTTACCGGCGACACACGACCATTGATTACAGAAAAAAACGACCGTTATGTTTCTGAAGATTTTCTCGATGCTTTTACCTGGCTCGACGATGGCCGATTTGTTATCAACAGCGAAAGAAACGGCTGGTCGCATTTGTATTTGTACGATAAACAAGGATTTGAACAGGCCCAGATTACCAAAGGCAATTTCGATGTTACCGATTTTTATGGTTACGATGCTGCCAAAAAAGTATTTTATTACCAGGCTGCTGCCGAATCACCGTTGCGCAGAGAGGTTTATTTTGTTAGTCTCGACGGGAAAAAATCGGGCAAACTTTCAACACTGGAAGGTACCAACCGGTTTGTTTTCAGCAAAAATTTCAAATATTACATCAACTATTTCAGCAATAGTGCAACCCCAACTCTTATTACTTTGCATGAAAACAACAAAGGAAGTCAAATCAGGGTTTTGCAGGACAACACCGTTTTGAAAAACACGGTAAAAACCTATAATGTTCCACAAAAAGAGTTTTTCACTTTTACCACTTCGGAAGGTGTTCAGTTGAACGGATATATGATAAAACCTGCCAATTTCGATGCATCAAAAAAATACCCGGTTCTGATGACTCAGTACAGCGGCCCCAATTCGCAAAGTGTTTCCGACTCGTGGAGCGGAGTTGGCTGGGAACAATTTCTGGCGCAGGAAGGTTTTGTAATAGCCTGTGTAGACCCGCGCGGAACTGCCGCCCGTGGCGAAGATTTCAGAAAAATTACCTACATGCAGTTGGGAAAATACGAATCGGACGATCAGGTGGAAGCAGCAAAATACCTTGGCGCTCTGTCGTTTATCGATAAAAACAACATTGCCATTTTTGGATGGAGTTACGGTGGTTTTATGGTTTGTCTGAGTATGGAAAAAGGCGGCAGTGTTTTTAAAGCCGGCGTATCAGTAGCCCCGGTTACCAGCTGGCGTTTTTACGACTCTATTTATACCGAACGTTTTATGCGCACTCCTCAGGAAAATCCCGACGGTTACGACGACAATTCGCCGCTCTCACATGCCGGCGATATTAAAGGAAGGTTAATGATTATCCACGGTTCAGCCGACGACAATGTTCATGCGCAAAATACATTCGAATTTACCGAAAAAATGGTTCAGGCCGGTGTTCAGTTTGATATGGCTGTTTACACCAACCGAAACCACGGAATTCGTGGTGGAAATACAACCATGCATCTCTACACCAAAATGACCAACTTTTTGAAAGACCAGCTGCAGTAGAAATTATTCCTGTTACTTTTGTACCGAAAATCGGAAATTTCAAAAATAACAGATATGAAAAAAGTCGGTAGTTATTTTTTGCAGGGGATTTTACTGGTTGCCCCGGTTGCTATTATTGTTTACATTTTGTATTCCATTTTTGTAACGGTCGATGGCTGGTTAATCGATAATATAAAACCGTTGCTTGGATTTTACATTCCGGGGCTTGGTGTGGTAATTTTGTTTATAAGTCTTACTATTCTTGGATTTGTCGGGCAAACAGCGTTGATTTTGCCCGTTAAAAAAATTACTGCGGCTTTTATTAAAAAAATTCCTTTATTGAATTTACTCCACAGTTCACTCAACGATCTTTTTTCGGCATTTGTTGGTAAAGAGAAAAAATTCAATGTGCCGGTAAAAGTACTGTTCAACCTCGAAAACAATTTGTGGAAATTAGGGTTTATTACCAATGATTCTTTAAACGATTTTGAATTGAACGATTTGGCAGCAGTATATTTTCCGCATTCATACAATTTTTCGGGCGAATTGTACCTGGTTCCAAAAGACAGGATTGAAAAATTGGAACTTTCGCCGGCCGAAGTCATGAAATTTATCGTTTCAGGAGGTGTTACACGCATAACAAATTAAACAATGAGCATAGAAATTATTTCAACACTACTATTTTTGGTATTTATCACCGCCATTTTAATGGTCGACTTGTTGCTGGTAGGACGAAAAACACACGTTGTTTCCATTCGCGAAGCTACTATCTGGAGTATCATCTGGATTTCTCTTGGACTTTCATTTTACTTTTTCCTGTTTTATTTCGGCCACCTTTTGCACGGAATTGAGGACAAGGATAAATTGCTTGAAATTGTTGGAAAATACAATCCGTACCTTGAGTTTAAAACGAACACCTTTGAAACGATGCTGTTGGAATACCGGAAATCACAGGCTATCAATTATATTTCGGGGTATTTCATTGAAAAAACACTTTCTGTCGATAATATTTTTGTGATGCTCATGATTTTGCAAAGTTTTGCAGTGCCGCACAAAGACTATAAAATGGTACTTTTCTGGGGAATCCTCGGCGCCATTGTTTTGCGTTTTATCTTCATTTTTGCCGGGGTTGCCATTATTCAGAAATTTGAATGGGTATTGTTAATTTTCGGTGCTTTCCTTGTTTTCCAGGGAATAAAAATATTTTTTGAAAAACAGAAAGAAGAGAAAGATCCGCACGAATCGTGGCTTTTTAAATACCTGAGCAGGCACATTAAAATTTACCCCGATTATTCACGGGAAAAGTTTTGGTTCAAAGAAAACGGGCTTTTGTTTTTCTCGCCGCTTTTTGTGGTTTTAATTTTGATTGAATTTTCGGATGTTATTTTTGCCTTCGATTCTATTCCGGCAATTTTTGCAGTTTCGCGCGACCCGTTTATCGTTTTCTTTTCGAATATTTTTGCGATTTTAGGGCTTCGCTCTCTATTTTTTCTGATTGCCAACCTGGTGAACAAATTCCGTTTTTTAAAAGCCGGGATTGCCGTACTGCTTACATTTGTGGGGCTAAAACTGCTTTTACATTCAAAACTGAAAGGATGGGGATTTCAGCCTGAATACTCGCTGTATTTCATCGCTTTTGTATTGGTAGCCAGCATATTACTTTCAATATTATTTCCTGAAAAAGAAAAACCTGAAATAAAAACTATTAAATAGCCTTTGTTTTGAAAATCAACAAACAAAAAATAGAAGCAGTAATTTTCGACATGGACGGAGTTTTGATTAATTCCGAACCATTTTATGTTCAAAGCCAAAAGGAAATTTTTGCAAAACTGGGATTAAATATTTCAGAAGAAGAGCAACAGACTTTTCAGGGAACGGCAACCGATATGATGTGGGAAACGCTGAAAAAGAAAGTTAAAATACCCTACACTATTGAGGCATTGGTAAAAATGTCGGATTCAAATATTATCCCGTATTTTGAATCGCTTAAAAATTTCCCCACCATGCCGGGAGTCGAAAATTTAATTCATCATTTGTTTGAAAGAAAAATTCCACTGGCTTTGGCATCTTCGTCCACACCCGATGTGATTGTGCTGGTGCTGGAAAAAACCGGATTCAAAAAATATTTCAGCGAAGTTGTCGATAGCAAAATGGCCGGCGCCAGTAAACCGGAGCCTGATGTATTTCTTTTAGCTGCTCAAAAACTTGGGGTTTTGCCTGAAAACTGTCTGGTTGTTGAAGATTCCACCAACGGAATAAAAGCTGCAAAAACTGCCGGAATGCAGGTTGTTGCTTTTGCCGGCCCTGGTTCCGAATTTCAGAACCAAAACAATGCCGATTGGATAATCAGCGATTTTGATGAATTGAAAAATTATTTAACCTGAATTTGTTGTAACACCACAATCTTGCATCTATATTTTGGGACGTTGCCGTGCCAACAGGAATTACCTTACAACGATTCCCTTAAAATCAAGAAAGTAGGCAGAACCTTAGCAATTTTGTGTTTGTTTTTTACAAATCCTGCGGCCAGGTTTCCCATTTTTTCGAAGTTGGTGGAAATTACTGAAATGCCACCGCCTACAATTTCTTTCATGGGTGAGTCGTTGTAAGAAAGTACGCCAATATCTTTTCCCAGCGAAAAATTGCGCAACCTGCTTTCTTTGATTACTTCAACCAAATCGGCATCGCGAATTACAAAGTAGGCCTGCCCTTTTTTTAATGTTGAAGGATTAAAAACAGCATTTTTTTGAAACTTAATATGATGTTTTTTGCAGAATTTTTTAACTGAAATTGCTGTTTCTGAAGGGTGTGGTGTGCTTTTTTCCTCATAAATAAGAATTAGTTCATTGTATTTTTTTAATGCCTCCAACCCTTCTTCTAAACATGAACGAACCGATTCGTTAAAATTCTGAGTAAGAAAGTTCATTTTTTGATCAACCGGATTTCCCATGTCAATCACCAGCAATTTGTTTGAATCTATTTTCTCCAGAATTGGATCGATACTTTTATGATCGATATTCATTACCACATACATGCTATAACGTCCGAGGCTGTTTTGGATCAACTGGTGAAAAACCTCCGGATTGTAGTGGTGAAACAGCAAATCGACAGAATAACTTTCGGGCAGTTTGGCGCGGAACGACTGGTACAACTGTTCTTTAAACGCACTGAAATCGTCGAGTAACATAAAAACCTTAAACGATTCATTAGCCACAAAATATCCTTTTGTAGGCGCCGATTCAATAATACTCCTTTTTTTCAGAATATTATAAGCCTTAAAAACCGTATCGCGCGAGAAACCACTTTCGCTGCTTAACTGATTTACCGATGGCAAAACATCGCCAACCTTTAATTTTCCGGTGCTGATGGCTTCGGTAATAGAATGTACCAGTTGCTGTACTTTGGTTTGCCCGGCGGATGAATTGATATTAATCTGAAAACTATTCAACTGTATTAAATTTATAAATGCATGTGATGTTTAAAAAGTTACCCGGCAAAAACACCGGGTAACGCCGTATGAATTTATTTATAAATAGGGCCGAAATTTGCGCAAGCCCTGTAATCAGCACTTTCTTTATCTTCACCAAAAGCATTCCAGGCGCTCGGTCTGAAGATTTTATCCTCGTTAACATTGTGCATGCAAACCGGAATACGGAGAATGGAAGCCAGTGTAATTAAATCGGCACCAATGTGGCCGAAACTAATTGCACCGTGGTTGGCTCCCCAGTTGGCCATAACAGAATACACATCTTTAAAAGCTCCTTTGCCGGTTAAATTTGGTACAAACCAAGTAGTTGGCCAAGTTGGATTGGTGCGTTTATCGAGAATTGTATGTACATCTTCTTCCAACTCAACTGTAAAACCTTCGGCAATCTGAAGAACAGGCCCCTGCCCTTTTACCCAGTTTACGCGCGCCATGGTAACCGGCATTTCTCCGGCTGTTTTAAACTGACTTGAAAAACCGCCGCCTCTGAAATATTCTCTTTCAGCCGGACAAAAACGCGTGTTTTCGAGACAACGATTTTTATCTTCCTCGGTGATCTTCCAGAACGGTTTCATTACCGGATTTCCATTTTCATCTTTTTGCTGTGCAGTGGCATCCATTGTTGTTGAACCAGAATTGATCAGGTGGATAATTCCGTTTTGAGCCAGTCCGGTTAATTCCTTTCCTGTTACACGTTTTACCGATTCGGGGCTCCAGTATGTTCTTACATCAGAGAAAATTTGTGCAGTGTTGGTGAGCAGGTGGCCAAACAACATTGGCACGGCATTTAAACTATCGTTTTCTGTGGCAAAAACAAAAGCTTCGCGAATCCCGTTCCAGTCAAATGAAGAATTCAGAATTGTTTCTGAAAAGTCGCCGTTTGGATAATAATCTGTCCACTGGCGCTGCCCCTGAAAACCGCCAACAATGGCGTTCTTTCCGTGCGATTCTTCGCCAAATCCCAGCTCTTTCAGTTTGGGGTTTCCTACCATTAAATCGCGGAAAATCAGTGTCATTTTTACAACAATCTCCCACTCCCAGTCTTTTCTTGCGCGATCAACCTGACTTTCCGGTTTGTTGTAATCATCTCCTTCTGTAATATTTTCTTTGGTCCATTGAAATGCTTTGGAATATTCTTCCTTATCGTAAATTTCTTCGTCGATGCGGCGTTTAATTTCTGTCATATCCACAAATTCGGTGCGCATTCCCAAATAATCCTGGAAAAAGTCTGGATTAACCATTGAACCGGCAATTCCCATTGAAGTGTACCCCAGCGACAAATAACTTTTCCCTTTCATTTGAGCCGCTGCCAATGCAGCTTTTACAAAACGGAGGATTTTTTCCTGCACATCTTCCGGAATGGTCTGGTCACCGGCATCCTGAACATCGCGGCCATAAATTCCAAAAGCAGGCAGGCCTTTTTGTGTGTAGCCGGCAAGCGCTGCAGCAAGGTAAACCGCACCGGGACGTTCAGTTCCGTTAAATCCCCAAACTGCTTTTGGAATCCACGGATTTGAATCCATAACTTCGGTTCCGTAGCACCAGCAGGGTGTTACAGTTAATGAAACTCCTACTCCTTCGCGCTCAAATTTATCGGCGCACATAGCTGCTTCTGCTACACCACCAATGGTTGTGTCCGCAATAACACATTCTACATTTTCGCCACCAGGGAAACGAAGATTTTCCTCGATCAGCTGTTTTGCAGCCTTTGCCATGTTCATGGTTTGAACTTCCAACGATTCGCGAACACCTTTTTCGCGACCATCAATTACCGGACGGATTCCAACTTTGGGTAATCTCCCAATCAATCTGTTTGCCATATCTTTGATTTTATTTTATTGATTTATATTGCTTTATGTAATTATTTCAGAATATTTTGATACAGAATGTGCTGTCCTGTACTGTGCTGCAATTTAGAAAATATTGATTTACTTTTTTTGAAATAATTTACTTTTTTAAAACATAAATCAGCCAATTCCTCAAAAAAAAGAGATTGTTCAAAAAGCATAAAACAGTCAGAAAACGTCAACCTGAACAAATTTCAGGTTTCTCTTTAAAATTTAAGATTCTGAAATAAATTCAGAATGACGTCCTGCGCTTTTTAAACAATCTCTTAAAAAAAATCTTAGAAAGGCTTATTTCAGCCTAATTTGTTCAGCTTTTACATTCCAACCAGAAATAAGTAATTCAACAGCTTTGTCACCGATTTCATTATTTGGAACCGAAACAGAAGCTTCCACAGTTTCGCCCGGCGCCAGTGAAAAATAACTTGCCGACCAAAAAGTTGGCAAAACTTCTTCCCCATTTTGCACCACCTGCGGACGAATAAAAAAGGCTAGCTTTTGTGTTGAATTGGTAAACTTTACTGTCCAGGTAAATTCGTTTGCATTTTCCGATTTGTTCAGAATTTGTGTTTCAACAGCCGATGCAGAAAGTGTTTGTAACGGTTTGTAATCGTTGTTGTTCTCAATCCAGTATACATTGTGCGAAATTGTTTTTCCTGAATTATCGGTTAAATTCAACACCACAAAATTTACTCCGGCTGCTTTTCCCAGAGTTTCTTTGAGCGAAAGCGGTGTTTGTACATCCGAAGTTTTCAAATCGATATTGCTTTCTTTTTTCACCAGTAATTTTGAGTTGATGTCAAAAACTTCAGCTGTAACTTTTAAACCCTCAACCGGCTGGTAGGTGCGGTTTAAAACGGTCACATTAAAATCGAGCAGGTTTAACTGAACATGAACAGGTTCGCAGGCATTTTGCATAAAATAATAACCGGCATTGGGTTGCAGGTACCAGTCGTAAATTTGCCAGATTACACTGGGGAAAGCAGCATTCAGTTTCCAGAGCATAATTCCACCAATGTCGTTGAGTTTGTGCCCGGCGGCTTCAAAAGTTCCCTGGTATCCGGTAGCATTCATCAACTGCATTTTATTCGAAAAATCTTCCATCGTGGTTGGCTCTCCGTAACGTTCAACCATGGTTTTATAGTACTGGTCGTATTTGCCGTTTCCTGTGGCTGCGTCGTGGTAACCCCAGGTATTGTTCAACGGGAAAGGCAGTTTTTTGTCCCAAATCAAATCGGGAATAATTTTTTTGAGGCTGTTGAACGGAGGTTGCGAGGGCAATCCGGTTTCATCTTTAAAAACCCAGTCTTTGGCATTCAAAGCCAAATTGTAATATTGTTTTGAATCCTGCCAGGTGTAAGGGCCGCCGCTGTAAACGCCTGATGCTTTGTTGTCGGGCCACGAGCCCAGCCAACCTTCGGGAAGTTTGGCAAAACCTGAAGATGACGGAATAAACGGTCGGGTGCCGTCGAGTTTTATTACACTTTCGCGCATTTTTTTGTATACATCTTCGCGAATGTGACCTTCATTACCGCCAGTCCAAAGCAACAAACTCGGGTGATTTCTAATCCTGAGAATTGTACTTTGAACGTTGTTCACAAAAACATCGCCTTCGAGCGGCCACTCGGTTGAGCCTTTAAACTCGCCATGAGTGTCGCCGGTTACCCAGAAATCGGACCAGACCAGCATTCCGTAACGGTCGGCAGCATCAAAAAATTCGTCTGGCGGAGTGATTCCACCGCCCCAGATTCGAACCAGGTTAATGTTTGAATTTCTGCAAAGGTGCAATTCATAATCGTAACGCTGAGCATCGCGGTTCAGCATCATGTCAGGCACCCAGGCGCCGCCGGTAAGTTGAATACGTTTTCCATTTACATAAAAAGTACGGCGCAACGAACGCCCCGGAACTTCTGTGGCATCAGAACTTACTGTGCGAATTCCAAAAATAAAAGTTGTATCATCCGAAACCTGACCGTTTTTTTCAAACTGAAGTCGAATCCGGTACAAATTGGCTTCGCCGTAACCGTTGGGCCACCACAATTCGGGATTGGAGACTACAAATTCCGGTGTGTTTTTTTTATCCAGTTTAACCACTGTCCGTCCTTTTCCTTCAATTTTGAAAGTTTTTGAAAACTGTATTGTTTTGCCCTCAAAATTCTCTGGCTGAACGGTTACATTCAACTGGCCTTCTGTGTTTTTTGAATTGTAATTATCGAGCAATACATTCAGCGCCAATTCCGCTTTATCGTATTTTGGCAAATTGGGCAAAGTTGTTATTATTTGCGGCTCCGAAATAGTAACATCGCCGGTGGAGCGCAAATAAACAGGCTGCCAGATTCCCATGTTCCTGTCGCGAACCGGAGGCATCCAGTCCCAGCCAACGGTACAAACTTCGGTTACGTTTTTACCAATATCGCCGGTGGGGCCGCCGTTGAGATAAAAATCACCCATGGCTTCCAGCTGTTCCGTGTCGGGCAAACCGGGATAATCGAGCGGGTAAATTTTCACTGCCAGAACATTTTCACTGCTGGTTTTGATGTTTTGCGTAACATCAAAATCAAACCGGGCAAACATCCCCACCATTTGGCTTGAATCGGCCAGCATTTTTCCGTTCAGCCAAACTTCGGCACGGTAATTTATTCCTTTAAAAACCAGGTCAAAATGTCTTCCCTTTTCATTTTCAGGAACGGTAAACACGGCACGGTACCAGTACGGTTTTTTCCAAGGATTGCCAACATTCGGAATGTGGCTGTATTTTTCCAGATCGTAACGTTTGTTGAATTCGTCGTTTGCATCCGGAATCAGCATGTTGTTCATTCCTGAATATGGATCGGGATAAATACGGTTGGCAACAAGTCCGGTAAGTACTGTTGAAGGAACATTTACCGGAAACCAGTAAACATTCGACTGGTAGTCGGGTAAGGAAATTTCAGCGCCGTTTTCCGAAATAACTTCACTCGATTGCAATTGAAATTTGGTCAATTGGTGTTGATTCACGTTTCTGTTTTGCGCAAATAAAAATTGCGAGCCAATGAAAAACATCAGCAGTAACATGGAAAAAGATTTCATAAATAATTGTTTCTCTTTGGTTTATCTTAAAATTTATATTCTCACGTAAATATTTCAAACTGTAAAGGTAACAATATTCACTTTTTTGTATCAATTCAAAAATATTGGTTGGTGCATTTTTAATAATTTTTCAATTTCATCAGGTACTTTCTAAATTTCTGTTTTAATGAAGAAAATAACGGACTATTTCTCCCAAAACTTTTATTTTTGGAATGAATTTAACAAATCAACAACAATGAAAACCAATATTTTTATTCTTGCAACTTTTATAACTTTTTTATTTTTTGGCAGTTCCTGTTCGGAAAAGAAAGAAGTTCAACCGGAAAAACCCAACATCGTAATTATTTTTCTCGACGACTCGGGTTATTCAGATTTTAGTCCATTCGGACAAACCAAAATAGAAACGCCCAATGTGCAGAAACTGGCGGAAGAAGGAATAACTTTTACCAACTTTTATGTACCGCAAGCCATTTGTTCAGCTTCCCGTTCAGCATTGATTAGTGGTTGTTATCCTGGCCGAACCAAGGTTTTTGGGGCACACGGTCCCAACGAAAGAGGTTTGGAACCTACCTTTTCAACCATTGGCGAAGTTTTTAAAAAAGCCGGTTACAGTACTGCCATTTTTGGAAAGTGGCATTGCGGCGATCAACCGGAAACCCGACCTGCAGCACGTGGCTTTGATGAAAGCTGCGGATTGATGTATTCCAACGACATGTGGAAATATCATCCGGAAAGCCCGGATTATTGGGGACGTTTCCCGCTTCAGTTTTGGGAAAACGGACAGGTTACTATCGAAGAAGTTGATAAAGAAGATCAAAAAATGTTTACCAAGTGGTACACCGAACACGCCGTGAGTTTCATCAACCGACACAAGGAAGAACCTTTTTTGTTGTATGTTCCTCACAATATGGCACATGTCCCGCTGTTTTGCAGCCCCGAATTTGAGGGCAAATCAGGAAAAGGTTTGTATTGTGATGTTTTGCTTGAATTGGATTGGTCGGTGGGAGAAATTAATAAAGCGTTAAAAGAAAATGGACTGGAAAACAATACGATTGTAATTTTTACATCCGATAACGGCCCCTGGATTTCGTATGGAAATCATGCAGGAAGCACACCTTTCCGCGAAGCAAAAGGCACTTCTTTCGACGGAGGAACACGTTCTGCCTGTATTATTAAATATCCGGCGCAACTGAAAGCCAATCAAAAATCGTCAAATACTTTTTTAACCATCGATTTGTTGCCAACACTTTGTAATGTTGCCGGAGTTCCGCTCCCTGATTCTGAAATTGACGGGAAAAATGTTTGGGATTTGATTTCGGGAAAAGAGGGAGCTGTTAACCCGCATGAATATTATGCATTTTCCAACAACAGAAATTTTGAAAGTGTAATGAGCGGTGACGGCCACTGGAAATTGCATCTTCCGCACGAATACAGAACCCTGGAATATGCAGGAAACGACGGACAGGCCGGAAAATACAAACAGGAAAATATTGAAATGTCGCTGTTTGATATGGTTAACGATCCTTTTGAAACCACCAATGTAATTGATAAATATCCAGAGATTGCTGAAAAACTAAAAGGATATGCAGAAGTGCACAAAGCTAAATTTTACACTGAACAGTAATCAGCAAAAAAAGAGCCGTTCAATTTTGAGCGGCTCTTTTTGTATCTTATTTCTTAAACAAGGGATCTACGCCAATTGTCCCGGTTAATTCACTCAGGTATTGTTTCGATTCAACATGTTCGAGCATTTCTTTTGCTTTTTTCAGCCGATCGTCAATGTTCATTTGTTCCACCAGACTTTCGTTCTGTTTTTCTGAAATAAAGTTTTTTAAATAAGCAATCTGGTTTTTGTGGAAAGCGATGTCTTTTTCCTGTTTCAGTTTTAAACGTTCTTTGTACCACTCACTTTTTAAAACTTCTTCGCGTTCGAATATTTTGCGCAGTTCAGGATCATTGATGTCTTTTCCTTCAAAATGTCCGTAAGCCATTACATGCAGTAAAATTTTTAGCGGCGGAATTGCAGCCTCAACACTTCCATCTTCAAAAAATGGCAAAGCAGCCCGTTTCATGGCTTCAGTAATGTTGTTGATTCCGTCGACAAATTCATCCATTCCCTGAAGTTCAGGTTTTAACATGCGTTCGTTAAACACTGCCAAAGGTTCGTCGAACAAGCGGTTCATACACCGGAAAGCAAAGTTTTTGGTAATCCGGTAGCCAAGCCGGCTGGCCAGCACTTTTTTACCGTTGTATTCAAAATTCTCCAATTTTTCCAGACATTTGTTGGCAATCAATTTTTTTGGATCTCGGTCTTCAGGAACCAATCGTGCCCAGATTTCAGGAATCAGAATACTGATGTCGTGGTCGAAACGGTTTTCTGAACCGATGTAACCTGCAGCCGAACTAAATCCCTGGTATTCGGTAAGAATGTACGAAAGCAGTGCATTGTTCAAATCGGAAGTAGGAACCAGCATATTAAACGGCCCTTTTGTAAGTGCACCTTCCAGTCCGGCGCCGGTTGTCGATGGCGATTTTCCGGTAATGCTGGCGATAAAATCCATAAACAATTCGGGCAATTCCTGATAATGAATCGGGTTGTATACACTCAAAGGGCGAATGCCGGCATTTTTATCGGCGGGATTGTTTCTTCTGCCCGGAAGTACAGCATTTACTGGCCAGTAAACCGGATCTGCCGATTTAATTTTACGAAACAAACGCACACCAATTTCAGCAAGGTAACTATCTAAAATTTCATCCTTAAAAATATTTCGCTGCAAATACCGTGGATTTTTAGTAGGCTCTCCGTCAACAATTCTGGGGTGCGAGGGTGTAACAAAATAAGTGTCGCTCTTGCTGTTTGCCACTTTCTGAATAAATTCCTTAACCGGTGATGTATATTTTTCAAACGAAATAACATCTTCCACCAGTTCGATTGCATCTTCCCTGGTAAGCGGTTCATAATTGGTCAGAAATGTATTTTGATCAACAATTTCGCGTTCTGCTTCAGTATCGTACCCGCGAATTACAGCCTCGTCAGGACGTTGAAAAAGATAACTTTCGCAGTTGGCTACAAGTTTCACACTTTGATTGGTGAATTCTTTATTCAGGTTTTTCAACTGTTTCGACGGAATTGTAATGGTTGCGGAAATATCGTCTTCGGTTTGAATTTTCAAACTTGGAACAAAATCGGAACGGAGTTTATGAATATACCAGCGACCTTCCTGGTTAAACCCGATCCGAACGTAACTTGCTGTAATTGGCTGGTGTTTGTAACGCAAAACATTTCCCGGACGGCCATTTACAATTTCGACGTTGAAAAGGTCTTTCCATTTCATGCCTTTTTCTTCGTAACCGCGGTAATGGCGTTTTACAAACAAAGCCAAAGTCCGGATATTGTCCGGTATTTCATTCAAAAATTTGTTGTATTCGTCGCTGTACTGATCTGAAGATGTAAGCAATTTTACAGCCGAACCTAATGTTCTCTCTTTGCTTAAAAATGAACGGGAAGGTCCTGAATCAGCAAGATAATTTCTCCAGCGGTCGGAGTAATCTTTGTTAATAATTTCGTCGACCTGATTTTCTGCTTCTTCCAGGTTTTCAATATAAAAATAGCCGTATTTAATGGCGTTTTGCATCGATTTCGAAATTTCCGATTTTCCACCGCCCGAGACTGTACTGGGTTTGTGGCAGAAAATTCCTTCCGGCGCAGTGTCGATAATTCGCCACATTTGCTGTGTTGGATGTTTTACCAGCTGAAATTTATGCCCGGTCGGGTGGACGTAATATTTTTGCGGCGATAGTTTCAGTTTGTACTCTTTTTCTTTGTACATCCAAGAAACACTACCTTTTTCAATATCAATATCAGCATTTTCAGGAATATAAATTATATCGTCGTATTTTTTGTCGATGGCATAATTTCCATCCTGCACGCTGATCCTGTCGCCCAGTAATTTTTTCACCTCCTCAAATTTGTAGGGAACGCCAAACTTTTTGGTGAAATTGGTACCAAATACTTTGTCGCTCATATTTCCTCGCGGAAAAGCAATGGCGCCGCCCGAATGTTCCTCTTCCACCAAACCGTATAAATTGGCCGAATAACTTATCTGGGTTTTTATTTCCTTTTTTGAATAGCCATAGTAGTTGTCGGCAATTAAAGTAACCACCACTCCCCTGTCGTCGCGGCAAGTAAGTTTAAAAGCGCCTCCGTCGTTGTACAACTCATTTTCATCTTTCCAGCACATGCCTTCTCGTTTCTGCCGTTCCGATGCATCATCGTAATGCGGCAGGCCAACGTCTTTTTTTCTGAGTTTCACCAGTTGTGGCGCCAGAATAATACATCCGGTGTGGCCTGTCCAATGGTCGATATCGAGCGCAGCATCATTTTCAGCCAAATTATGGTCGCCGGCATTTCCAAAAATGGTTTCCACAAAATCGAGGTTGCTCACCAAACTTCCTGGTGCAAAAAAGCGGATTTCCATACTTTTTTCGCTGATTACACCTTTAACTTCAGGGCAAACTACCGGACGCAACAACAACGAAACCATTACTTTGGCTTTCTTTTCCTGATTGGAAGTAAACGGCAGCAGTTTTAATTCCTCCGATGGTCGAAGTGCTGCGTGCAACAAATGAGCGAAAGTAGTTTTTGGTACTTCTTTTTTATCGAGTGGCACCGGAAGCCCGCCACGAACAATATGAAAAGTACCTTTTGTTGTTCTTTTATCGCTGGCCGGATTATTCAAAATCCCCTGTTCCAAACGATAAGAACTCAGGTATTCGCTTTTGAATTCGTTGGCATTTGGCGGCAAGCTCAATTCGCGCGCCATCCCTTTTTGGTTTAAAACCAATGTTTCAGAAGGCAAGCGGTATTCTTTATCAAACTGAATTTCTTTCAGATAATCATCGATAAAGTTCTGAATTCGTGTGTCTACCGGTGAAAGATGTCCTCCCAACAGCCGCGATTTCTCGCGAAAACTGTTAATTAATCCATCGGTTAACAACTGAAATTTTTCATTGGCAAATTTTGTATCGGAATCCGATTCATTACTGAATAAAGGTTGCCCCAGCGTTGCAAGCTGGAGATTGATATACTGAATCATATCCCTGCGGTCGCGTTTACATTTTTTTGAAAACTGACCCGACTTAACTTTTTTATCCATTTTACTAAAGTTTTCTAAACAGTTTCAAATTTAAGCAATTAAAAATAAAAAGATAGTAACTAATCTTTTTCTATGTTTTATTTAACGATGAGTATACCCTGAGGTAAAGTTTGATTAATGTTAAACCTTCTTCCCCGTTTTTTGTAGTATTATTGTTAAAAATTTGGAATTATGAAGATGCTATCGTGGAATGTAAACGGAATACGGGCGGTTGCCGGTAAGAACTTTTTTAAAGATTTGGAAAAAATGAATCCTGATATTTTGTGTCTACAGGAAACCAAAGCGCAGGATGACCAGGTAGCCGAAACACTTTCATCGATAACCAGTTACAAAGTATTCTCAAATTCTGCTGAAAAAAAAGGGTATTCAGGAACAGCCATTCTTACAAAAACAGAACCACTGGCAGTTACTCGCGACATTGGCATTTCGGAACACGACAACGAAGGACGTGTGCTTTGTGCCGAGTACAGTAATTTTTACGTGATTTCTGTTTATGTTCCCAATTCGGGAAGCGATTTAAAACGTTTATCGTACCGTCAGGAATGGGATTTGGCATTTTTTAATTACCTGAAAAATCTGGAAAAAAACAAGCCCGTAGTGGTTTGCGGCGATTTTAATGTGGCTCACAAACCTGTTGATTTAGCCCGGCCAAAACAGAATTACAACAAATTTGCCGGTTACATGCAGGAAGAAATCGATGGCATGGATCGTTTTACAGGCAACGGTTTCTCTGATAGTTTCCGATATTTTCACCCCAATAAAAAAGATGCATATTCGTGGTGGAGTTACCGCGCCGGAGCCCGCGAAAAGAACATCGGCTGGAGAATCGATTATTTTCTGGTAAGCGAATCGTTTGTCCCTTCGCTAAAAGATGCTTTTATTTTGTCCGAAATTTTGGGCTCCGATCACTGCCCTGTGGGAATTGAACTGAAGGATTAACACTCATCCTGTTTTCAATTTCAATATTCAAATAATGCATTAAGTAAGTAATTTTTATTTGAACGGATTTATATTCGTTGTAAAAATCACAATGTGTATTAACGACACATAATCCTATTCTACTGCTATTTTAATTTATTCTGAAATCTCACCTTTTTCGAACACACACTGAGCTGCGAAATAATGATTTGAATACTTTTGAAATTTAAGACAGCATTCAGAACAGTTCGACAGATTAAATTTTGTAAAAACACCATTAAAAAATTAATTAATAATTCTAAAAACTATGAACAGAAAAAGTCTGGTAATTGGCGCCGTTTTATATCTGGCGGTGTCGGTTTTACCTAAATTTATTAGTGCACAGGATGCACCGCAGCTGGGCAAAGATCCGATTGAAAAAGTTATCGGAGCAATGAGCATTGAAGAAAAAGCACACATTTTAATTGGAACAGGTATGGCAGGGATGACTGGCAACAGTGCCGTTGTTGGTGCTACACAATCGATGGTACCAGGTGCAGCTGGAACAACCTACCCTATTGAAAGGCTGGGAATTCCAGCAGTAGTTTTGGCCGACGGACCGGCCGGACTTCGCATTTCCCCTACCCGCGATGGAGACGACAATACTTATTACTGCACCGGATTTCCGGTAGGAACAGTAATGGCTTGCACCTGGAATACTGATCTTGTGGAACAGGTTGGTAAAGCTATGGGAAACGAAGTCCTGGAATATGGTGCTGATGTATTATTGGCTCCGGCTTTAAATATTCAGCGTAATCCATTGAACGGCAGAAATTTTGAATATTATTCGGAAGATCCTGTGGTTGCCGGTAAAATTGCAGCGGCTATGACAAAAGGTATTCAAAGCAATGGCGTCGGCGTTTCTTTAAAACACTTTGTAGCCAATAATCAGGAAACCAACCGTACCGGTGTTGATGCACGAATTTCGCCAAGAGCTATGCGCGAAATTTATCTGAAAGGCTTTGAAATTGCGGTTAAAGAATCTGATCCGTGGACAGTAATGTCGTCGTACAACTATGTAAACGGAACATACACTTCTGAAAGAAAAGATTTATTGACCACTATTTTAAGAGATGAATGGGGTTTTAGAGGTTTGGTGATGACCGACTGGTTTGGCGGAAATGATGTTGTTGCACAGGTTGAGGCTGGAAACGATTTAATGGAACCCGGTCGTCCACAACAAATCGAAACATTAATAGCAGCCATGAAAAGCGGAAGAATTTCGATGCAGGATGTTGATACTTCTGTAAAAAGAGTTTTGGAACTGGTACTTCGTTCGCCCCGTTTTAAAGGGTATGCCTATTCAAATAAACCCGATTTAAAAGCACATGCCGCCATAACCCGTCAGTCGGCTGCTGAAGGAATGGTTTTGCTCGAAAACAAAAACAATACTTTGCCTTTGGCTGCAAGTATTAAAAAAGTCGCTGCTTTTGGTATCACTTCGTACGATTTGATTGCCGGGGGAACTGGTTCAGGAGATGTAAACAAAGCGTACACAGTTTCGCTGATTGAAGGGTTAACCAACGCAGGATATAAAACAAGCAAGGAAATCACAAAAACATACCAGGAATATTTAGCTGCAGAAGCTCAAAAAGCGCCAAAAGCAGAAGGCGGACTTTCAGCCTTTTTACCCAAAAGCCGCCCCGATGAATTTATTCCTAACGATCAAATGTTGGCAAAAGCGGTAAAAGAAAACGATGTTGCTATAATTACCATCGGTCGTATTTCAGGCGAATTTCTCGATCGCAAACTAAACCGCGATTTTAATCTTTCGGAAAATGAAAATGCTTTAATCTCGTTGGTAAGCAAAGCATTTCAGGCAGCAGGTAAAAAAACAATAGTAATTCTGAATATTGGCGGCGTTATTGAAACAGCAAGCTGGAAAGCTATTCCCGACGCTGTTTTGCTGGCGGGGCAGGCCGGACAGGAAGGCGGAAATACCATTGCCGATGCATTAACAGGAAAAGTAAATCCTTCGGGAAAATTAACTGCCACTTACCCGGTGAAATTTGAAGACCACTGGTCGTCGGAAAATTTCCCTTCAAGCGATGCTGACCAAAAACTGGATATGTCAGGTTTTATGAGCACCGACAGAAAAGTTAGCGACGCCAAAAGAAATGTTGACTTTACGGTTTATGCAGAAGGAATTTATGTGGGGTACCGCTATTTCGACAAATACAAAGTGCCTGTTTCGTATCCGTTTGGTTACGGACTTTCATATACTACTTTTGATTACAGCAACGCAAAGATCAGTGAAAATAATGGAATTTACACGGTTTCAGTTACTATTACGAACTCCGGTAATTTTAACGGGAAAGAAGTAGTTCAGTTGTATGTTTCAGCGCCGGAAAGCAAATATGCCGATAAACCGGTTAAAGAACTGAAAGCATTTGCAAAAACAGCCGATTTAAAACCGAGCGAAAGCGAAACCGTTTCGCTCACTTTCACTAAAGCCGATGTAGCTTCGTTTAATACGCTGGAACAGGCCTGGATTACCGATGCCGGTAATTACAAAGCCGTTGTTGCCGCTTCGGCAAAAGATATTAAAGGCGAATTATCGTTTGAAATAAATAAGACCGAATGGGTTGAAAAAGTACACAAAGCTTTTTAAGCTTTACTTTTTTGAGCAGGTGCCTTTAAAACACCTGCTCAAAAAAAAATTTATGTTTTTGGTTTGAATGCAGCAATTAGGTCGTTTATCACCCCGGTAACATCTTTTCCACCGGTATCTTTCATAATTTCGCGGTTTAGCTGAATAATTTTCATGGGGTCAGTTTCTTCTGTTCCTATGGTTTTGAAACGCCTCAACATATCTTCCCAATAATTAATGTCGGCCTGAATCTGTTTTTGCTGCGAACTGTTTGCCGGTGCTTTTGCAAGGTCTTCCTTGAGTTTTCTTAAAAGCATATTTTCAATCTCTTTCGCCGATTCGCGACACTGCGCCTGCATTTTTGTCGTATTTGTCATCATTTGTTTGGCGGCAATTCCTTCCATTTTTACAGAAAGCACTTTTCCTATACTGGCAATCTCTTCAGATGAAAACGACGACATCGGAATTTTATGGTCAAGCAGTTTAGGCGTGGAAAAAGCTTCGCTGTGTGCCGAAGTTACCAGATTCATATCCGACGAAGGAGCAGATAAACCAAACAGCTGTTTGTATTCATCGTTCATTGCTTTTTGCGAGTCGTTCATAAATTCTTCGATAGATACTACCGAACCGTCTTTTTTTGTTATCATTTTATTTACACCCGGTTCCTGCGACGTTCCTTTCAAAACAGGCCCGAGGTCTAGATCCATACTCGAAGTGCCACCGCTGGAACCATTTCTGAACTGACGAAATTCGATTCCTTCCATATTGTAACCCTGAGCTTCGAGTCGTTTTACCATTCCCGGTGTCATTTCTGAGTAGTTTGACTGAATTGCCTTGTCAAATTTCCATCTTGTTTCCGGTGTCGCTTTATATTTTAACAGCCATTTTGTGTAATACGATGCATTCATTCCGGCAGCCAGTTGCTGGCTCTGTTTTTCCAGCTGCTGAATTTTCTGCATATTTAATGTAGGATTTTGTTTTAACGTTGCCAATTCGCTTTGAATGCGCTGAAAGGTACTGATTTCATCTTGCGCATTTGCTAATCTTTGTGTGGTTCGCATGGCATCCAGTACTTCTTTCGAACGTTGCGAGGGCGTTTTTATAACCGGTTTGAAAAGTCGGCTGTCTTTTCCAAAAGCAACCAAACTACCTTTTGCAAGCAAGCCTACTCCCATTTCAAAAGCTTTTCCCATAAAGAATGCAGAACCAGCCTGTTGCACACCGTTCCAGGTTTGAGTTGCAGTTGTAGCATTGGGCTGTAATCCGGCATTGTGATAACCTTCGACAAATTGAACTGCAGCATATCCGTTGGGCGACCACCACGAAACTGCACCTGCAACGCCTTCTTTCGGGCCACCGGCAATCAAACCGGTTGTCCCTCCCCAAATCGCTCCCAAAGCTTTGGTTCCATAAATGGTGGCAGCTGCTTCTGCACCAAAAGTTTCGGCCAACGCTGCCGAACCTAATCCCATAAAAACAGCACCTGTCGCCATTATAGCCGTTTGTGCGTAAAACTCGTTCTGCTGGGCATCTATTTCTGCAATTTTTGCCATAGCACCGTCATATTCGGCATACCCCTGAACCTGGTTGGCAACCGAATTGGCAAGTTTACGTGCTTTCTCCACATCGCCCGAAGCCAACGCTTTTCCATCCACTACATTTCGGGCTGTTTCCCGGGCACGGGCACGCAATTCTTCGGGCAACAGTTCAATCTGCCTGTCGATACTTTACGCAATACGGCGGGTTGCATCCACTCGGGCAGCATTTTCTTTCATGTCGTGAATCATTTTCTGATGCGCATATTCATCAAAAACAGTGCGGGTATGAACTACCTGCCCGGTTTGGTACGAGGTAACCAAATCCTGTTCCGACTGAATCTGTGACTGAATATTTATGATTCGCAAATTGAATTCCTTGATTCTTTCACCCTGCATTTCAGCTTCTTTTTGGGTTTTAGCCTGGCTCATCGCTTTTATGGCATTGTCGCGGTCTGCAATTTCGCGATCCAGGTTTTTACTGATTACCTGAACCATTTCGGAATGAAAAGCTATTGCATCCTTTTTATCCTGCTCCAGCCGGGCCGCTTCTTCTTTTGATTTATTTACATCAGCCTGCTGAGTTTTTTCTGTTGTTTGTTGGGGTTTTGGAGGAGTTGCCGAAGTTCCCAATGCATCGGCGTATTCTGCATCAAGTTTTGCAATTTCTTTTGCCTTATCGTTCGGGTCAGTGTAATACGAATCTATTCTATTGCGTTTCTGTTCATATTCCTGAATTCTTTTTCTTCTCTCCGTAGGGCCTTCAATTGCCGCAGCAATACTTTTTTCTGAGTCATCGGATCTCCTCCAATCCATATAACTATCATATTTCTGCTGGTACCATTTTTCCTTTATTATCATATTAATAAGGTCATTCCAGTCTTTGGGCGCTCCTTCATAATGCAATACAGGTGGGTTTTCGAATGATTCATTGGTTCTTTGTGCTTCGCTTTTCCCCGAACTTGATGTTACAGTTAGTACGGTTGGAGGAGTGTAGGTGGTTGTAGTCATTTGGTTACCCTTAATCGAATAAGCTGAAATGGTTTGTAAAAAACTCCATTCCAGTGATATCCAGACATCGGGGTATATTTCTTCGTAAATCCACAACAAATCCGACATACCCGGAATTAGTCCCATTCCTTTTCCTTCGACGGTTTGCATACCGACTTTGTTAATGTCGAATCCCTGATCGGCCAGCGTTTTAAGCTGACTTTCGGGATAAATGTAAACCAATGCCTTTCCATCGTCAAAGGCATATGCTACTTTAATAATTGATCTTCTGTCATTTTCTCCCACCCAGACCCCTTCAAATGGATAATCGGGCCGAGGCTGGCCGAGTGCTTTTTTGTACCGGTTGCGGGCGGTACATTTTTCTTCAGCGGGATTTGGCGGATTTCCAAGCGCTTCAATCTGCTGTGCCAATTGCTTCATGGCAGCATCCAGAGGTTTTAGTATCTGAACCGACATTCCTGCGCTGGCCATCGCCGATTCCCAGGCGTACTGATCTTTTAATTCAACAGCAATTGAAGCATCCAGTAAAACTCCCTGAATATCGGCTAGACTCCGCACATACGACTCACGGCAAGCCAGAAACTGGCTCACCAGCGGGTTTAATTTGTTTAAATAGTCGATTACATTTTGTGAAGGAAAATCAAAAAGCGGAACCCAGGCAGCTTCAAACTTTTTAGTTTCATCGGCTGACAAAGGTCCGTAAACCAACCGCATGGCTTCAAAAGTTGCAGAAACAGCAGAATTGTAAGAAACGTCGGACATTGACTTCAGATTGGGTAAAATCGGAGTCTGTGCAACATCAACACCTTTAAGAATTTCAATTTTTGAAGTTGCACTTTTTTGTTGCCAGGGTAAACCATCCGTATTTCCGCCACCTTCGCAAGGATCGGTAACAGAAAATTTTACCAGAGGCATGTTTCCTTTATCAATCTGAGGATTTCCGGAAATTGAGGAGGAACCAGAAACCGGTTGTGAAGAAGTTGTAGAACTATTTGAAGCAGTTGATGTTCCTGACCCAGTAGTTCCCGAAGTTGCAGCTGTTCCGCCGGCATTGGCTTTTTGCGCCGGATTGCCTGTAGGTTTTGCCGGTGGTGCGGGTGGCTGTGTTTTAACTTTTTTAAAACCTGAAAGATTGTCGGTTGTTGCTGATTCGGGTTCTTCCTTGCTGACAAGAACGTTGGGGTCAGTTGTTGTTACAGCCTGTTGGATATCTTGTTTTTTTACAAAGGTAGATTTGCTCTCCGTGGTTGAAATTTGTGCAATAAAATCAGTTGCTTCAAGCGGAGGAATGTTTAAAAGCGTTTCCGAAAATATTTCTACCTGGTAAATTTTTGCATTCACCAAATAATGAAGCACAAATTTAGATTGTCCGCCGGATTTTGGTTTCAGCTTCATGAAATTGCAGGTTTTTATTCCGGCAAAAGCATAAGGTGCCATGGGTTTGCGCTGTTCAATAATCCACTGCTCTTTTTGCAGGTTCTGGATTTCGGTTATAATAAATTTGTTGAATTCCTGTAGATTGGGGCAATCAATCGGTTCTTTTTTCAGTGCTACTTCATTCTTCTTGCTTAGGTTCTGAAAAACATAGAAATCTCCGGTACTTTTTCCTGAATCATAATTCCAATCGGTTAATTGAGGAACCAGGTAATCGCCGAGCGATTGTTGCGCAAATAAAGGCAGACTAGATATGAGTAAAGTGTTGATTAAAAAATAGATTGAAACAATCCCTTTTAAATAAGATAAGCTCAGTTTCATAGATAGATGGTGTTGATTTTTGTATATCAAATTACGCAAAAGACACATTCAATCCTATATATGTAACTGATATAGTTTCAGGAAATTTTTCAGAAATTAATCATTGGGAATTTGTATTTATTTGTTGTTGCTTTTTCTGAATACAGCTTTACTGAAAGTTTGATTTTAAGTAATTTTCTGTCAGCAAATATTGTTTATATCTTTGCTACTTCGCACGCAATCTACCGTATTTGCACAAATCTATAGATTATGCAAAATACTGATAATCTTATTTTTAATATATAATTTATGAATAATTTTACAATTCCGAACGTACCCTGCTAATTTTCTCGGTGACACTTTTTACCTTATCATCTTTTCCTTCCAAACGATAAAAAACCAATGATGTGGTGTACGCATCAATAACATCTTTTTTTATTTTATTTCGCAATTGCTCCACTTCTGGATCAACTCTGCGGCTGCTTCGGTAATTGTTTAGTTTGTCAATTATTTCATAGAGAACAGGACGCGCAAAATAAATTTTTCCGATGTGATATTTCATATCCAGTTGAATATCGCCCATCAGTTCATAAACTTTACCTTTTACCAGCGGCACATCAACCTGCTTTAAAATGTCAAGCGCATTTATGCAATAATCATATGCCTTTTTCGGATCTTCTTTTTCCCATAAATACGTTTTTGCCAGCTGCCGGTAATTGTCGGCCAGATTTTCCAGATAACCGTTTTCGGTATTAATTTTAACAGCTTCGTTTAAATACCTGAGTCCAAATTCAACCTGATTCATTGCGTAACAACAATTGAATAAATGGTTGTTTATCTCTCCTCTTATCCGTGTATATTTTTCTTCATCAAAATGTAAGCCGCATCGTGAATCAGCTTCAGTGAAATTTCTAAAAGCATTGCTATAATCTCTCTGAACATAGTAGATTATTCCCATATAATAATAAATATCAACCAGATCGTATGATGAATCTTCTTTGTCGTACAACTCGGTTGCTTTTTGTCCAAAATATATTCCGTTTTTGTAATCTGTAAGCTGGAAACACACCTTTATTAACCTGGAATAAACTCGTTTAAGTTTCTTTGGATTATCATTTTTTTGAAGCAATTTCAGCGCATCCAGATATGCTGCCCTGGCATTTTTATTCTGGGCAAGCAAAAAATAAGTATCACCCAGTTCTATGTAATCGGTTATCAAACTGTCCCACCAATTTAGTTGCTGATGTATTTCTATGGCTTTTGCATAAAATCGGGCAGCTTCGGTATAATTTTCAGAAAAACTATAAATCTGTCCAATCTGAAAATAGCTGAAGGCTTTGCTTTTTGTATTCGAAACTTTCTCATAGTAATTCAATGCCTGAAATGCAAATTCAACAGCTTTTGGGTAGTCATTTAAGTGTAAATAAGATTCAGCCATATTATATGCCGAATCAGCTGCTTTGGCTTCTTCTTTCACTTCCTTGTAATAATTCAAAACTATCGGATTGTATTCCAAAACTTTGGCATACTGGTCGAGCATTAAATGAGAATCGGAAATCCCCTGAATGGCAATGGCCAAAACGGGACGGTTGTCGATTTTGGAAATGTAATAAGCTGCTACATTGTAATGTGTTAAAGCCTGTTCATAGTTTTGCTCGTTGAAACACATATTTCCAAGTGTCAAATTGATATAGCCCAGCAACTCGTTTTGCCCGGCATATTGCGTTACATTAGCTTTGTCAGCCCGGTCGAGAATGGAATTAAATTCTGCCGAGTAAGATATGTCTTCACCTGCATCATACTTATCGCAAAGTTGTTTTAGTTGGTTCAGTTCCTGAAAAATGGTGGAAGATCCCTGGTGGTTTTCGGAAATTTTTACCATGGTGATTTGGACTTTTGGTTTTTGCTAAGTTATTTGAAATTTATTAAAACCTTGGCCTTTACTATCAAAAAGTGAACGGTTGTGCTAAAACCTATGAGGAAAGCAATTCAAGCTTTTCCTCGCTAAAACAATAAAAAAAGCCGTTCTTTATAAAAAGAACGGCCTCAATGCTATTTCAACAAAAATATTTTACATGTTAGCTAACCATAAAAGTACTTACTTCTTTCATGATTTGCCTTTTGGTTTTTACCCCCACAAAACGATGAACTTCGACCCCGTCTTTAAAAACTACCAGCGTGGGAATGTTCCGCACTTTGAATTTTTTTGCCAGCGGTTGCTGCTGATCGACATTTACTTTGCCAATGGTAATGTTTTGCTCGGTTTCGGCAATGTCGTTCAGAATGGGTGCCACCATTTTACACGGATTACACCACGGCGCCCAAAAATCGACCAAAACGATTCCGCTCCTAACCACATTTTTGAAATTCTTATTTCCCAGTGCAATAATTTTTTTGCTGTCGGCAACCGCTTCGGTATTTTTCATTTTGTAGTAGCTGTAGGTAATAAAACCAATCAACACGACGACAACACCCAAAACAATGATCAGAGTAACAGACATATTTTCAAATTTTATTCGATTATTATTATTTCTGAAGTAATTCCGATGGCTTTTTTGTACATGGCGCTCACGCCGCAATATCTTTCTTCGGAAAGGCTGATGGCTTTTTCCAGTTTTTCCATCGGAAGGTCTTTCCCTTTAAACTCATAAATTACATGCATCCCTGTAAACTGTTTCGGGTGTTCATCGGTTAAATTGCCAACCACACGAACGTTAAAACTTTCAGGTTCAACGCGCATTTTTTTCAGAATAGAAACAACATCCATTCCGGTACAACCGGCCAACCCAACCAGTAGTAAAGGTTTTGGGCGTGGACCGCGGTTTTCTCCCCCTACCGGTTCGGCAGCATCCAAAATAATTTTGTGTCCGTTTACTTCGGCTTCGAAAGCCATATTTTCGAGCCAGCTAATTTTAATTTCCTCCGATGACATATTCTTAATTTTAAAACAAAGTAAATTTTAAATTTATAAAACGCATCATACTTTCCACTTCTAAAGAAACTTCTTCAATAATTTTTTCAGTTTCGCCACCAAATATTTTCCCCATTACTGTTCCGTTCATAGTTGAAATATAAACTTGTCCGTCCGACTTCTCATACACTGCAAATGTTTTGGGCATCATGTTACCAATTTTTTTCCTATCATCGGATTGTAACATTTGTGCTGAATATTTTCCACTGCAATATTTAATAATTTTATAATTTCCAATGGCAAATCCACCGTTTTCGATGACTTCCTTGTTTTGGTCGATAACGCCGGTTACATGCCAGCCTGTTTTGCCGTTTATGCGTTCAACCATCAGATTAACTGTTTTATCAAAATCGTACGGGCTTTTGAATTCTTTTATCATCATATCTCCTGAAGAAACACTAAAAGCGATTCCGGCAAAAACTGCTCCGGCAACAAAACCGAGAAACACTGAAACAATTATTATAATTTTGGTTTTCATTATTTATTATTTTTTTTGATTAATCTTCATTAACACAAATCTCTCCTTCACTTACTTTCTGAAGGGTTTTCCAGGCAACAAAAACTACGGTAAAAATTGCCATTCCGATAAATAAAAACGAGAGGTATTTATAAATTGGTTGTGCTGAAACCTGGAACGCTACAACCGACGCAAGTGTAACTGCCATAAGCGGGAAAGTGAATGCCCACCACGACACAAAGAATTTCAATTTGTAGAAACTTTTGTACAAAAACAGAATGAGTACCATAAAAAAGTAAGCAATAAAAAGCATAAAAACAGCAAATGCATCCCAGCTTTGTGTTATTCTTATGTATGCGATAAAACCAACTGCCGGCGGGGCTATAAGAATAAAAAGTGTGGGCATAAATTTCTGTGGCATTTGGTTATGAAAAATCACCCGGTTTAAAAAGATAGCGAAAAGAATAATCCAAAAGAAAAAACCTATTGAAAAATAAAGAAATGAAAAAGCTGCAGGCATATATTCTACTCCAGCCACCGGAATCAGAATATTACCAACTACAGGAATAAACCAGGCCGGATTCATCGTATTAATTTCAAAGTTGTGCCGCACCCAGAAACTGATGGTGTACAACATTAAAACGGTGTGCAAAATGACTCCAATCCACCACAATACCATCGATAAAAATGGCCAGTATGTCATAAAACCAATAGAAAGTAATATAAAAGAAATGGAAATAGCTGAAAAAAAGTTGATACGTATACGATGTTTAAAATCTGCTTTTACTTCATCGAAGTGATTAATTGCTTTTCTTCCATATGTAAAAAGGAAAAACAGAAATAACGCAAAAGTGAAAAACAAAAGAGCATCGTAAAATATTTTAGGCATCCATTGCATATGGTAAAATTTACCAAATACGATGGAAAGTCCTGAAAGCCCCATAATTACGGCAAAAAGGGTAATTGGAAAAAACTGTAATTTTTCTTTCATTTTCTGTGATTTGATATTTATTTTACATATTCAGCTGCAGATAAAGCAGCAATAGTTCCTTCGGCCACTGCTGTGGTTACCTGGCGGTAACGTTTGTTAATGCAGTCGCCGGCAGCAAAAACGCCATTCACACTGGTTTTCATAGCTGAATCAACAATTATTTCGCCTCTTTCGTTTAGTTCAACCAAATCTTTTAAACTTTCGGTATTGGGTTGGTAACCAATGAAAATAAATGTTCCGTCGATTTTTAATTCGCTCATTTTTCCGGTGGGTAAATGTTCAATGGAAACTTTTTCAAGAACACCGTTTCCGTAAAAACCACGCAATTCCGATTCCATAATAAACTCAATTTTCGGATTGGCTTTGGCTTCCAGAATGGCGTGTTCAAACGCCTGAAAATGGTCGAACTGATGAACAATGGTAACTTTTGTAGCATATTTTGTAAGGGCAACGGCTTCTTCGAGCGCCGAGTTTCCGCCACCAACCACCACCACTTCCTTTCCGGTAAAAAAGTCGCCGTCACAGGTTGCGCAGTACGATATTCCTGTTCCTTTAAACCGGTCTTCGCCCTCTATATTTAACGAACGTGGCCTTCCACCGGGTGTAAGGATAACCGATTTGCCTTTGAACGTTCTTCCGTCTTCGAGTTCAAGTTCTTTTACTTCGCTTTCGAAATTATATTTTGTGATTTTTATGTTCGATTTTATTTTACAACCAAAACTTTTGGCCTGCTCTTTCATTGCGTTGGCCAGCATGTATCCTTTGGTAACGGGCACGCCCGGGTAGTTGGCAATTTCTTCGGTTAAAACCATTTGGCCGCCAACTGCGCCTTCATTTAAAATAAGTGTGTTCAGTTTGGCACGCGAAGCATAAATGCCTGCGGTAAGTCCGGCAGCTCCTGCCCCAATTATAATTACATCAAAAACTTCTTCCATGACTAAAAAAATTAAAAAGGCTGTTCATAAAACTTTGCCGGGCATCCAATTAAAACATCAAACTAACCTAAAAAAATAAACCAAAAACTAACCTAAATTTCCCCAACGAGCTGAACAGCCTTTACTTATTTATTCCCCAAATTTTGCATCAAGAATTCCTGTAACCTGCTGCATGTTCTGAATGCTGCTGGTGGCGTGGGCTACTTTACCGTTTTTATAATACATGGTAAACGGAAGTCCCATAAAACCACGACATTCAGGCGCACTGCGAATTACTGCGGCTTCCGGATTGTCAAAAGCCATTACCATAAATTTAATGTTGGTGCGTTCTTCTTCCAGTTCTTCCATAACGTCGTACACCGGAAGACACATTGGTCCCATACGGCCACAACATACCATCACGTTTTCGTTTTCGTTAATAATCGACTGCAATTCACCTGCAGTTTCAATTTCGTGCAAACCTGTTTGTAATAATTTCATGTTTTTAATTTTAATGTGATTTAATATTCATTTTCTGTTATTTCAGCAATAATTTTTTTGTCCGATTCAAGTCTTCCCAGTAAATATTTGTCGATCAGGTTTTGAGGTTTGTCTTGTGGTACTCCCACAAAAATGTTCACTTTCCGTGAGGCAAACAGCGAAATGATTTTCCTGCTCACTTTGTAGGCAATTACGTCGGAAACGCCTTTTTTTTCGAGAAACGACGGCAAATCGAGAATATCTGTTTCGGCAGGAATCTGCAATTCATAGCTGCGCAAAACTTTCTTGTCGATTTCAAAAATCATGTAATAGGTACATGTTCCGAAAAATTCGCTTAACTGCTCGTTTGTTACTGGTATTGCTACTCGTTTCATTTGTTGTAAATTCCTTGTACAAAAATACATTGGTTCAAAAAAACACATCGAAAAATTACATTTAACCAGACCAGTTCCTAAACTGAAATTTTACAGTTTTTTTCCTGTTAAACCATAGTTTTAACTTTTAACAGAATGAAAAACCCTTATATTCCAATGGATTTGATACTTTTGCCAAAGTTTACGTAAACATTTACCCAACCAACATGGGAGAACAGGAAATAAATGCCGGAAACACTCCGGAAACAGAAATTCAGGGATTCAGGCAAATGGATATTTTGCAGGAAAACAAAACCCGGGTAACCTATCTGAAAGGCGAAAATATATTCAAACAAGGAGCTTTTGCACCGTATGTAATTTATGTTGTTGAAGGTCTTGTGAAAGTATACCTGCAAACAGGTTACGAAAAACAAATCAACATAAGCCTGGCAAAATCGGGCGATTTTCTGGCCTTTTCTTCCATTTTTGGCGAGAATATTCATACGTATTCAACGCAGGCTTTAAAAGATTCGGAAATTTGTATGATTGAAAAGGAAAGTCTGAAAGAGATTCTGCTAAAAAACCCGGAGTTTGCGCTTGAAATTACATCGAAAAATTACCGCAATGAAAGGCATTTGTTCGAAATCATTAAAAATGTTTCCTACAAACAAATGCGCGGAAAACTGGCATCTTCGCTGCTCTACCTTTCGCAGGATGAATTTATAAAAGAAGGCGTTTTTAATTTTCTAACGCGCCAGGACATTGCCGATTTTGCTTCTATTTCAACAGAGAGCGCCATAAAATTTCTGAAAGAATTTGAAAAGGAAAAAATTATTAAGCTGAAAGGAAAAGACATTTCAATCCTTGATTCAGAAAAACTGGAAAACATCAGCAAAAACGGGTAAAATGCAATTTTCTGAAGAAATAAAAAAACAACTGGAAAACGAATGTGTTTTTTCGGCCAGCCGAAGCAGCGGACCCGGCGGACAGAATGTGAACAAAGTAAACACACGTGTTGAATTGCGGTTTTCCGTCGAAAATTCGTCGATACTTTCCGGTGCTGAAAAAGCCAGAATTTTGCTGAAACTCAACAACCGGATAAATTCGGAAAATGAGTTGCTGGTTTCGTCAGACTCGGAACGCACCCAGCTTGGCAATAAGGAAAAAACGCTTGAAAAATTTTTTATGTTGCTTGAAAAAGCACTCACTGTTCAGAAGCGACGCATAAAAACAAACCCTACAAGAAGTTCAAAACTAAAACGGCTGGAAAACAAAAAAATGTCTTCGTTAAAAAAACAGCTCAGAAAACCGCCAGATGTTAAATAGTTTTCTCAACTTTTTTGAATTTTGCAATAAATTGGTTTCTTTACATTTTTAAACCGTGCTTTTTTTATGATTCGTTTTTTCAATAAGCTACGCGACCTGATTATCCGGATTATCGACTGGTTTTATTTTCCGTTTCTGCGGTTTATTCCGCTCGAAGTATTTCGTTACGCAGCTACCGGCGGCGCCAACACCGTTTTGGATATTTCTTTGTATTTTGTGTTCTACCGCTATTGGCTCGACATGCAAAATGTTGATTTGGGTTTTACCGTAATCAGCCCGCATATTGCAGCATTTTTGCTGGTTTTCCCGATTACTTTTACAACTGGTTTTTTGCTGGCCAAATACATTACTTTTACAGCTTCCGAACTTCGTGGGCGCATTCAGTTGTTTCGTTACGGTGTTTCGGTTGCCGGTTCAATTTTGCTCAACTATGTATTTCTGAAACTTTTTGTTGAAGTGGCCGGATTGTATGCAACACTTTCGAAAGTACTCACAACCATTATTGTAGTTATTTACAGTTACATTATTCAAAGGAATTTTTCGTTCAAAACAGCAAATTTATTGGCTACCGAAAACGTTGCCGATTAAACAAAATTTTTACTTTTATAAAAGCATTTTTAGTTTGATTTTGTTATAATTGAAATGCAGCTGTTGAATGAACGAACCAAAACAGAAATACTATCCAACAATACTTCAGGCAATCCACCTGCTTATTTTGTATATTTTCATACAAACCATTGTTGATTTTCCGCTGGCTGTTATCGATTATTACAAAGATACCAACTACCTCTACAACCCTGTAAAAAAGGTGCTTTTAGGCGTTGGCTCAACGGTTTTTATACTTTATTACGGATTCCGAAAGTCAAAACTTCCGTTGCTCAAAGTTTTTCCGGTTAAATTTTTTAATCCGTTAATAATTATTCCTGTAGCAACATTTTTCTGGGGAATCCAGAATTTATTAACCGATGTAAATGCTTTTGTTGAAAAAGTAATTCCGGCGCCGGTTTGGTTTTGGGAAATGTTTGATAAAATATTTGACAGCGATTACGGATGGTGGGGTGCTTTTATGAAGGTTGCTGTTGTTGCCCCGGTTGTGGAAGAACTTATTTTCAGGGGAATAATTTTACAGGGTCTTCGACGGAATTACAACTCTTTTGTTGCTGTTTTTATGTCGGCGCTGCTGTTTTCGCTGTATCATTTAAACCCGTGGCAAATGCCGGCTACTTTTGTTCTTGGCTTGCTGCTGGGCTGGATTATGGTAATGAACAACAACATTTTTCTTTCTATTCTTGGCCATTCTATTAACAACCTGCTGGTTTTGCTGATGATTACCTACTGGGAAAAAATAAGTTCATTTTCGATTTACCTGCTCGACAAAAAGGATTTTTTAAAACTGAGTTACCTTGTTGTACTTTTGTCGCTGGTGCTGATTTATCTTTTCAGCATTCCATGGTTTAAAACTAACCGAAAATAACAGGCATTTTATCGAAATTTAATTCTACCACCCGGCCAAAAGACTACTTTTATCCCGGTTAAAAATTGATGAAAATGGATTATGTTTTAATTGCTTTGGGAATTCTTTTTTTGATTGCCGGGATTTTAGGCTGTGTTTTACCCGTTATTCCGGGGCCTCCGTTAAATTACATCGGACTTCTTTTTCTTCATTTTACAGAAAAGTACCAGTTTTCGAACCGTTTTTTAATTGTTTGGGCCATAATTACAGTTGTTGTTTATGCACTCGATTATATCATTCCAATTTGGGGAACTAAAAAATTCGGGGGCAGCAAACGCGGTGTTTGGGGCAGTGTAATCGGGTTGGTTGTCGGGTTGTTCTTTTTTCCTCCCTTCGGAATTATTATCGGTCCATTTGCCGGCGCCGTAATTGGCGAATTATCGTCGGGGAAAGATTCTACATCAGCTCTGAAATCAGGATTGGGTTCGTTTCTCGGATTTTTGATGGGAACACTCCTGAAACTTATTGCGTCGGGAATGATGACCTGGTACTTTTTCAAAGAATTGATTTTCGCCTGATCGGAATTTTAGCTTTAATTAACGTATTGTACACTAAACCAGCGAAAACTGAGTTAATATTTTAGTTTGATTATTTTCAGCATGACCAAAAAAAATACACCAAAAACCACAACAAAAACAAAATCGGGGAACAAAAAGAAACCTTCGAAAAAACAGAAAAAAAGCATTTGGCTGCTTTTTCTAAAAATTGCTGCCGTATTTTTTCTTCTGGGAGTTTTGTTCTTTTTTCTGGTATTTCTGGGCGTTTTAGGCCCGGTTCCTTCGTCGTACCAGTTAAAACGAATCAATACCCCGGTGGCTTCCGAGGTATTTTCAAAAGAAGGAAAAGTGTTGGGGCGATATTATGTTGAAAACCGCAGCAACGTTAGTTTCGACGAAATTTCACCCAATGTAATCAATGCGTTGGTGGCTACCGAAGATTCACGTTTTTACGAACACCGCGGAATTGATGAAATTGCCCTTTTTCGTGTTTTGGTGAAATCGCTGATGTTGCAAAACAAAAGCGCTGGTGGCGGAAGTACATTAAGTCAGCAAATTGCAAAAAACCTTTTTCCGCGCGGAAATTATGGCCCGCTGTCGATGCCCGTAAACAAACTCCGAGAAGCAATTATTGCCTACCGTTTGGAACGTATTTATTCAAAACAGGAAATTCTGGCTTTGTATTTAAATACGGTACCTTTTTCTGAAAATATCTTTGGAATTGAAGTAGCCGCCGAGCGTTATTTTTCAAAATCGCCTTCAAATTTAACCGTTCCGGAAGCAGCCGTTTTGGTTGGAATGTTAAAAGCCAACAATTATTACAATCCGAAACGAAATCCTGAACACGCCAAAAACAGGCGAAATGTGGTTATCGACCAAATGGTAAAAAACAATTACATGACAACGGCGGAAGCTGAAAAATACAAAGCTGAACCGCTTCAAATCAAATACCAGGTAATTTCGTACAACCAGGGACCTTCGCCATATTTCCTGGAAATGCTGAAACCGCAATTGCTGCAATGGTGCCGCAACCACAACAACAACGACGGCGAGCCGTACAACTTGTACACCGACGGTTTAAAAATTAAAACAACGGTTGATTACAATCTGCAATATTATGCGCAGCAATCAGTAAAAGAATACATGAAAAACCTGCAGAATGTATTCGACAACCACTGGAAAGGCCGTGATATTTTTAGGGAAGAACCTGAAATCCTGGAAACTGCGCTCCGTCAGTTAAAATCACAAAACGATGGCAATACTTTGGATCCAGAAGAAAAAATTCATGCTTCACTTTTTACCTGGGACGGAATTAAGGATGCCGAAATTTCGCGGCTCGATTCTATTAAATATTACCTGAAACTGTTGAATGCAGGTTTTATGGCCATCGATCCTCATTCGGGCGAATTAAAAGCGTGGGTTGGCGGAATCGATTTTCGCTTTTTTAAATACGACCACGTTACTTCACCGCGGCAGACCGGTTCGGCATTTAAACCGTTTGTGTACCTCGCAGCTCTTGAAAATGGTATGGAACCCGATAAATATTTCGAAAACCGATATGTTGTTTATCCTGAATACCAGGATTGGGCGCCACGAAATTCGCACGATGAATACGGTGGGTTTTACACCATGAAAGGTGCGCTGGCAAAATCGTTGAACACAATTTCGGTGGAAGTTTTATTAAAAACCGGAATTTCGAACACCATTGAAGTAGCTGAAGATTTGGGAATTTCGGCCGACCTGCCCGATTATCCAAGCCTTGCACTGGGAGTGGCTTCCATTTCGTTAAAAGGAATGGTGGAAGCTTATGCCGGAATTGTAAACGACGGAATACCAGTAAAATCGCATTACCTTGTTGAAATTGCAGATAATAATGGAAAAGTACTCGAAACGTTTAGTTACGAACAGGAAACAAGGAATGTTGTTTCGCCTGAAAACTGCCGTGTTTTGCTGCAAATGATGGAAGAAGTTGTGGAAGACGGAACGGGAAAAGGCATTCGGACAGTGTATGGAATTGAAGGCGATTTTGCAGGAAAAACCGGAACAACACAGAACAATTCTGATGGCTGGTTTATTGGCGTAACACCCGATTTGGTTACAGGCTGCTGGGTAGGCGCCGACGATCCAAGGGTACATTTCAGAACAACAACCTACGGACAGGGAGCTTACATGGCTTTACCCATTGTTGGGAAATTCTTTCACAAAACGTACAACGACCCAAAATTCAGAAACCTGAAATACAATACTTTTCAAAAGCCTGAACCGGAATTGTTGGCCATGCTCGAACTTCCCGATTATAAAGAAGTGCTTGAAGCCGAACGCAAACCTTTCGATTTGGCAGGTATTTTTGGCAAAAAAGACGAGGATAAAAGTTTGGATGATAAAAAACAACCGTCGGAACCCAACCAGAATGCGGAGCCTATCTGGACAAAAATCAAGGATATTTTCAAAAAAAAGAAAAAATAAAGGCCACATTTCTACAGAAATACAGCCTTTTGTTTAACCTTAAAATAGAAAATTATAAAATCGTTTTGAGTTATATTCCTTTAAAAGGTTGTAATCTAAAATTGAAATATTCTTAGAATGTATATTCAATACCGAAGTTCAGAAGTGTTCGTGTATAGGATTTATCATTCGACTCAACAAAGTTTTTAAAGTAGTAATTATAACCCGGTGTTAGTGTGAAACCAAAATTCTCGTTCAGGTTGTATTTTGCCAGAACCGAAAAATTGGCTCCTGCAATGGAAGAAGGAAACTGGTCGGTAATTACACTAAAATTTCGAATGTTCGAAGTTCCGTCGTATAAATAATTCCGGTTTGTTTTACCAGTATTAAATTCAGTGACAATCCCTGGCGACAAAAAGAGCTGAAACTTCTTCCCTCCCAAAACCAGATAATCAAAATTTAAATTCAGATCGATCATGTTTAGTTTGGATTCAGTATAATCGAATTGACTGTAAATTTCACTCCAGTTAAAACCGTATTTCATTTCTGAATACCGGAACTCAAACCGTGGTCTGAATCTTTCGGTAACAAAGTATGACAGGTTAAATCCGGAGGTAAAATGCAAACCACCTTCATAATAATTAAATCCGTTGTTGTCGGTAGTAAAACGGTAACCGTTGGCATTTTGTGCCACCCCTGCGTTAAATCCAAAAGCGAGCCTTGATTTATTACTTTCCTGCGACCGGGCAACCGGCAAAATCAACAGCAGATTCAAAAGAATTGCAATAACTGTTTTCATGTTTATTGTTTAATGCTTTAATAATTTAAAGGTGTTAAAGTACGAATACCGGGGGTAAGAAAATATTTATTTAGACGAATGGAGGACTTTTATAGATACACGGGTAATTTTAACTGAGATTAACAAAACAGTTGAGAAAGCTGAGGTTTTCGTGGATTAATTGAGCAAAAAAAATCCCGGCACAATCACCGGGATCTTCAAAAAGTTATATAAAAACCTTTAAAATAGTCCTTATTTTATACTGATTTCAAAATGTCCCAAACAAAGGCCCTTACACCAACTTCAAGGTTGATTTCATCCATTTTTTTTACTTTATCAAGAATGACATCCACTTTTTCGTCGGGAACAACAGTGAAAACTGCTGAATTTAATTCGGGCCAGGTGTGGGTTCCCATGCGTGGTTCACCGGTTTCGCTTCCGCGCCCGAAAACATCGCCCCACCAAGTGTAGCCCCTTATTTCAAGACGGTCCAACATATATTCAACCCTTTCGGTGTTCGCCTGATTAAAGACAATAAATACTGCTTTCATTTTTCAAATTTTAATTGTCCATAAATAAAAAATGTTTTCTGACTTTATCTTTTTTTCTCCGTTCACCGCGGCTGGCTAAAACAGCGTACATAATCGGAACGATAACCATGGTTACCAGCGTTGAAAATACCAGACCACCAATTACTGTAATACCCATCGGGCGCCAGATTTCAGCACCTTCGCCAGTACTTAAAGCTAAAGGAAGCATACCTAAAATTGTTGTAGCTGCTGTCATAAGCACCGGACGTAATCTCGATTTTCCGGAAATTGCGATGGCTTCGTTAAGTTCGATACCACGGTCGCGCATCAGGTTGATATAGTCGACAAGCACAATCCCGTTCTTAACAACTATACCAATTAAAAGCACGGCTCCCAAAGCGGCTACCACACTTAATGTTGTGTTGGTTAAAAGCAGGGCGTAAATAACTCCTGTAAATGCAAAAGGAATAGAAAACATAATGATAAACGGCATTCTTAGCGATTCGAACTGTGACGCCATTACAATAAATACAAGTATCAAACTGAGAACCATCAACATGGCCAGGTCGATAAACGATTCCTGCTGGTCTTCGTAAGCTCCGCCAATAGAAGTTAAAATTTCCTGCGGCGGGTTCAAATCTTTGATTTGTTCTTTTATCCGTTTTGCCAGCACGCCTAAAGCAACCTTGTCGGGTGCTGCAGAAATGGTTACTACCCTTTCCCGGCGTTTGTGATCGATACTTGGTGGCGACCAGTATTCTTTTACTTCGCCAATGTCTTTCAATTTTAATTTCTGACCGGCAGGCGTCATAATAGTCAGTTCTTCCACATCGGTAATCGAACTTCTGTACTGTTCCTGCAACCTGATTTTAATATCGTATTCATCGCCTTCTTCCTTGTAATATGACGGGGTAAGTCCGTTAATCCTGTTTCTGATGTATGTGGAAACCATCGCAGTAGAAAGTCCGTGTTCCGATAATTTATCACGGTCGAGAACCACCTGCAATTCAGGTTTATCATGTTTACGGCTAATGGTAACTTCTTTCGCACCTTCAATACCTTTTAATCTGGAAAGTACTTTTTCTGAATAAGCATTGGTAACATCGAAATCGTAGCCGTAAATTTCCACATCAACAGTGTTTGAACCACCCAACATTTGCGACGAAGTAGAAATCGAAGAACTCACAATTTCAGGAATCTGAGCCAATTTGTCCCTCAAATCATCGGCAATATCAAAAACAGTGCGCTGACGTTCTTCCAGCGGTTTTAAACGCATCATCAGGTTGATAATGTTTGAACCTGTAGTACTGAACATTGATACAAAACCACCTTCATCGTCGGAACCGGATGAAGACGAAATCAATTCAATTTCAGGATAATTCTCGTTGATCAGGTTTTCAAGTTTACGCGTAACTTTTGTTGTTTCTTCCACCCTTAAACCGGTCTGGAGTTCAACATTTACCTGCAATCGGCCTTCGTCGGATTCCGGCATAAAGTCGGTACCAATAAATTTCAACAGGAAAAGCGATGAAGCAAAAATCAGGAAAGTAACAATAATTACCATGGTTTTGTAATGCAGAAATTTCCTTAAAGTAGCTTCATAAAAACTATCCATGGCATCAAGCCATTTTTCAATGGTGTTTGCGTAACTCAGCTTTTTATGCTTCTTTTTTGGTCTCAACCGGAGGAATTTGGAAGCAAGCATCGGAGTAAGAGAAATTGCTGCCAATGTCGACGTTACAACTGTAATGGAAACAATCCATCCCAACTGTTTGAACAATACACCGGTCATACCCGAAACAAGTGTCAAAGGGAAAAATACTGCAACAACAACCAAAGTAGTTACAATTACTGAAAGCCAAACTTCGTTGGTGGCATAAATTGCCGATTCGCGCGGACTGCTTCCCCTTTCCACGTGCCTTGTAATATTTTCGAGTACTACAATGGCATCGTCAACCACCATCCCAATCGCAATGGAGAGCGATGTAAGTGAAATTACGTTCAACGAACTGTCTGTAATATACAGGTATATAAACGAAACAATAAGCGAAATTGGAATAGTAAGAACAATGATGAAAGTAGCTCTCCACCGGCCAAGGAAGAACAAAACTACCAGCACAACGAAAATTAAAGCCCACATCAATGTTTCTGAAAGGTTACTAATTGAACCTTTGATAAAAGTTGATGAATCGAAAATTTCACTGATCTGAACATCGGGAGGTAAAGTGGCTTTTAGTTCTTCCAGATTTTTCTTGATGTCGCGTGCAACTTTTACTGTGTTTGCGCCTGATTGTTTCATAACAAACATTCGCATTCCGTTTTCGCCGTTAATTTTTTCCTCAAGAGTAACATCTTTTAATGTATCGCGAACGGTTGCAACGTCGTGAACATAAACGGGCTGATCGTTGTAATTGCTGACAACCAGATTTTTAATCCTTTCACTTTCGCTGAATTCTCCCTGCACCCGAATCTGGTAATCCATTTTTCCCATTTTCACGTTACCGGCAGGCATGTTCAAGTTTTCAGCAGAAATTACGCTTCCAATTTGTTCCAGCGTTAAATTATATGCGTCCAACCTTTGAGGATCAACATCGACATAAACCATACGTTTTGGCGTTCCAACCATCGAAACTGAACCAACACCGTCGACCCTGTTAAGCGGGTTAATGATTTTTTCATCGATAAGTTTTTCAAGACCCGGATAACTTTCTTTGGCAGTAATGGCATAAAAAAGTATCGGCATCATGCTGGTGTTGAATTTAAAAATTGTCGGGCGGTCGCAACCATCGGGCAAACTTTCATAAATACGGTCGATGACGTCCCTGATGTCGTTTGTGGCTTCGTCGAGGTTCGATTCCCATTCAAATTCAAGAGAAATAACCGAAAGGTTGTCCGACGAAACTGAAGTAATTTCCTTTAGTTTATCCACCGAGTTCATTGCATCTTCCAACACTTTTGTAACGTTGGTTTCAATATCAGATGCGTTCGCTCCGGCATACGTTGTCATTACCGAAATGTACGGTGGTTCCATATCCGGATATAAATCGATCGGGATATTGATGAGCGAAAATATGCCCATTACAACCACGGCAATAAAAATCATTATGGTTGTTACAGGCTTATTTACAGCACTTTTATATATACTCATAATTCAATCTTTTTAATTGATTAAAACTGAAACGGATTAATTCACCACCTGAATCTCGGAACCATCGAGCAGGCGGTCCTGACCGTTGATTACAATTTTATCGCCGGCTTTCAGGTTGCTGGAAATAACTTCCACCTGGTCGTCGAAACGGTCACCCATTTCAACATCTACCCTTTTTGCTTTTCCGTTTTCTTCAATAAAAAGGTAGCGATCGTTTGAACCCTGCATTTTTAAAACTGCCATTGCCGGTAAAACCATTGCGTTCACTCTTTCAAGGTCGATTGTTATTCTGCTGAACATACCCGGGCGCAACAAATTTTTGCTGTTATCGATATTAATTTCAACTTCGAATGAACGACTTTGCGGATTAATGGTCGGATAAATTCTTACGATTCTTCCTTCAAATTCCATATCGGGATAAACATCAACTTTTACCTTGGCTACCATTCCTTTTTGAATGCTCGGAAAATAACGTTCAGAAATGCTTACCAACGTTTTTAGTTTATTGATTTGAATAAGCGAAACAATGGCTGCTTTTCCAACGGTTGCCACCGGGCTGCCTGAATAAAGTTCACCGTCTTCAAAATATTTACCTGAAATAACACCGGCAAAAGGTGCAGTTATTGTGGTATTTTTTGCCAGATAATCCATATTTTTCTGCGCCACTTCGTACTGTGTTGCCATTTGGTCGTATTGTTGTTTGGCAATGCTTCCCACTTTTTTCAGGGTGTCGAGCCTCGAAAAATCAGTTTTCAAATTGTCCATTTGGATTTTAGACTGAACCAGCTGAACATCGTCCATTTTTACAAGCGCTTGTCCGGTTTTAACATTGTCGCCAATTTCAACCAGAATTTTATCAATTTTTCCCGGAGTCGACGGTGCCAGATGCACCACGTTTAATGCTTCAAGAGTTGAGGAAATCTGAATAGAGCGCGGAATTTCCTTTTCTTCCAGCGGAATTACGCGAACCATCTCTTTTTGAGCAACTTTCTCGGTAGCTGCGTCTTCTTTCGATGCCATGTTTGAGCAGGAAGAGAATACTACTGCTAAACCGGCAATGATGAATGTTAAAATGTTTAATCGTTTCATTATTAAATGTTTTACTTATTTATTTCTCCTTTTAATTTGTTTAAACTGTTTTGAGCCTTGAGAACATCGAGCATAGCCGACAAGAAGTTTGATTCGGCATTCAGATAATTGTTGTCGGCATTGATTAAATCGAGGCTCGAGATAATTCCCTGGTCATATTTTGTTTTCAGGCTTTTGTATACATCGCGCGAAACCTGTACATTTTCCTTCTGGTTTTCAAAACTTTCCTTTGCACTTATTAAGTTGAAACGCAACTGATTAAACTGCATTGAAAGTTGATCTTCCATCAATTCCTTGTTGTTTTTTGTAGTTTCAAGGTCGATTTTTGCCTGACGTACTTTTGAACGACGTTCGCCGCTGGAAAATACCGGGATGTTCATTTGTAATCCCACCATATTTTTTGGCGACATATCGAAAGCCGGTTTTAAAATTTTGTATGTGTATGAATAATACCCTGAAACAGTTGGCAAATAACTTGCTTTTTGCAAATTAATTTGCTTTTCGGTCATATCTTCCTGCATGTTCATTAACCGGTAATCGATGTTGTTTTCTATGTCGAAAGCGCCGGCAATTGCTGCCTCAATATCTGAATTCTCAAGTATTTCAGCCAGTTTATCGGTCAACTCGAATTCTGTATCGGGTTCTACTCCCAATTGTAAACGAAGCATGTTTTTTGTTAATTCGTAATTACGTTCTGCCGATTTTAAAGCATTGCTCAGCGAATTTACCTGAACAAGCAACTGGTCGAGTTCCACTTTCTCCATCATACCAACGGTTACTATCGGCTCTGTTTTTTTATAAATCGTCTGAAGATTTTCCATATTGGTTTTCAAAATTTTCAGTGATTCTTCCGAAAGCAAAACCAGGTAATAATTTTCAATAACCTGACTAACAACATCCTGTTCGGTTTTTACTTTGTTGGTTTCCGAAAGTTTCTGATACAATTTTGCTGTTTGAATGCCCACCAGATAACTTCCGCTAAAAATAAGCTGACCAACCTGTAAGTTAAAATTACTAGTTGGTTTAATCGGAATTTTTGAGGCAGGCATACTTTCATCGAACTGAATACTGATTTCAGCACCCAAAGCATTTGAATAATCGGTGGTGGCGTTTACCTGCGGCAACCCGGCAGAAATAGTTTCCTGCAATTTTTCCTGCGACTGAACAACCGAAAGCGCCGAATTTTTTATGTTTTTGTTGTAATTCAACGCATATTCCTTAGCTGCATTCAAATCAAGCGACAACTTATCCTGAGCAGTTGCCTGAACCATCAAAAACAGCGAAAGAATAAAAAAAGTAATCTGTCTACGTCTCATCATTTGTTCATTTAATTGTTTAATACTTTTAAATATTTTGTTCTCTTTCTATTTTAACTGAAGTAATTCTTCGTAATTCCGATCGAATATTTCGTGCCCTTTTAATGTTGTAATACCCCGTATATCATTCAGAATCAACTTATAGATTATTTGTATTGTTAAATTCTCCGACGAATCATACACCGAATCGAGAATTAAAATCGACATTTTATGCATCTGGTTAAAATACACGTATTTGGTGTCTAAATCCTGCCTGAAAATTTCGGCTTTAATCCCGGTCTCAATAATTTCGGCAACAATCTTATACAACTTATTATCGCGGAAATCAATAATTTTCCTGTATTCATGACTGTGGTACTTTTTCAAATCATGAACATAGGAAGGATTTATTTTTTTGAACTCCTTAATAATAGTGAGATAAATGGTGCATAATTTTCTGAAAATATCATCTTCTGAATCCGAATCTTCCGATATCTTGCTGAAAAAAGTATCAAGATTATTCTCAACAACTTTTTCAATTAAATCGTTTTTGTTTTGAATATGCTCGTAAAGTGTTTTTTTTGAAATGCCAAGCATTAATGCAACATCGTCGACACTAACACTTTTAATTCCATATTTCGAATACAAAACGGAAGACCTTTTTACTATTGCTTTTTCATTAATCATACACGCTGAAAACTTTTACATTATTCGTAGTTTTGCCAGGTACAAAAAATTTTAATCCAAAATCCGGCTTATAAATTCACTTCCCTTCTGTGTTGAAATTCCACGAGTGAAATTGATAATTATATTCTGAAAAACTTCGGTAAAATCGTATTTGTCTCTTGGAAATATCGACTCATCTACAAGTAATCCAATTTGTTCGTGAAATAGTTTCGATACAATTTCCACATTCAAATCTTTTCTGAAAAGTCCTTCTTCAATGCCTTTATTTAACAGTTTGGCTGATAGTGTATATTTTTTTTCTATACTATCCTTTTCCATTTTTTTCCACAACGCAGGATACAATTTTTCAAAATCTTTGAAAAAAACAGGATTAACAACTTTCATCGCCTTTATGGCTTCGCGCATAAAAACAAAAATAGCTTCAATTACATTTTCCGATTCAGAGATTACAAGAGCAGTTTTTTTATCCTGGTGTGCGGTCAATGTTCGCATGCAGGTTTCAACAAGAGCACCTTTGTCCTTGAAAGTTTCATAAACCGTACGTTTCGAAATCCCCAAAGATGCTGCGATATCATCCATGGTAACGTTTCTTATTCCGTATTTAAAAAACTGAGTGGTTGCTTCTTGTATTATCCTGTCGTGTACCTCCATATTTTATATTTTGGCACAAATGTAAAAGAAAACTCTGTAAACCTTCAAAGTTTTCTGGTTTTTTAGTACTAAAATTAACATTCAATAAAAATTACTCTTTGAGTAGTTTGGGTGAAATAAAATTTTATTCAAAAGAAAAACGTGCTATTTTTAAACCTTTATTTAAAATAACTTAAACATGACAACTAAAACCTGGTTAAACCGCATTGGCATAGCCTTTTACCTTATTTTACTAACAACAAGTATAAAAGCACAAACCAACATTTCGTTGCGTTCGCAATGGCTCGATCCTACCAATTTATTCACAGAAAAAAAACCTACCGGCGAATTTAGTTCTGAATTTTCGGTGGGTGGTCCCTGGAGTTTGTACTTTTATTATGCTCACGATTTGCGCAACCTCACCCCTATTTATATGATTGGAGGATTAAACCATACGCATGAGTCGGAAAAAGCCGACAGTCTTGTTTTTGCAAAGCAGGATGTACGGAAAATACCAAAATCGTCGCGGGTAATTTTTGTGAGCTACCAATACAGCGAAACAGTTGATCATCTTTCCTGGATTCAACCCATTGCCACCTGGAACTGGAATTTTTTCAAAAATGCTTCAAAAACGGTTCACACTTTTACTGCCGAAATTTCACCGTGGATGTCGATTCAACGTGGCAATCGCTTTCAGGACGGCGGTTTTATTAACGGTCAGTACAACTACACAAAACACCTTGAAAAATGGATTCTTTCAGGGAACTTAAAAACCATTGCCGTAAAAGTGGTTGAAAAAGAATGGGACGCTTTTGTTTTGGGCGAAGTTCTTGATCTTTCTGCCACTTTTGTCCCGATTAAAACAACACTCGATATTGTGTTTAACAAGCCGATAATTACCGACGAAGACGACAAAATGGGATTTACCATCGGAATAATTAAGGAGTTTTAATTCAATTTATTGAATATTCTTTTGTAAGTATGTGTCGGAGAATCCACAAAAATGTTCTGAATTTATGCCATAAACAGTATATAAAAACTGTGGCACCCGGCAATGTTTTTACTTGCTAATAAACTAACTTTGGAAATCACTAAAATTCAAATGAAAAACATATGAAAAACTTTTTTAACAAAAGAATTATTGCCTTAAACGTAATTCTATTACTTGCGCTATTTTTTGTAAATTCCATTGATTCAAGTGCTTCCGGCACACAGCAGAATTCTCAGTCAATTACAGGGCACTGGGATCTTACGGTTCAAATCAATAATCAGGCATTCCCTTCCTGGCTGGAAGTGAAATTATCGGGAGTAAAAACACTGGTTGGTCATTTTGTCGGAGAAGTTGGAAGTGCACGTCCTGTTTCAAAAATATATTTTGAAAACGGGAAATTTTCATTCAGCATTCCCCCGCAATGGGATAACAGTGATAACGATTTGAAAGTGGAAGGAACTCTTGAAAACGACAAACTTACAGGAGTAATTACAAGTTGTTCCGGTGAAAAATATCCTTTTACCGGAGTGAGGGCTCCGCTGTTGCAAAGAGCAACAATGACTCCGGAATGGGGAGATCCTATTACGCTTCTTAACGGCAAAGACCTCACTAACTGGCATTCACAAAAACCTGAAAACCAATGGGTGGTTGAAGATGGCATTTTAAAAAGTCCTAAGCCGGGCAGCAACTTGCTTACCGACCAAAAATTTGATGACTTTAAACTTCATATTGAATTCAAATATCCTAAAGGAGGAAATTCAGGTATCTATCTGAGAGGGCGTTACGAAGTACAGGCAGAAGACAGCCAGGGTAAAGAACCTGCATCGATTTATCTTGGAGGTATTTACGGATTTCTTACTCCCAATGAAAATGTGGCCAAAGCTGCCGGTGAATGGCAGGAATATGATATTACACTAATAGGAAGAAGAGTTACAGTTGTTGCCAACGGTAAAACTATAATCTGTGACCAGATTATTCCGGGGATAACCGGTGGCGCTATCGACAGCAACGAAGGAGAACCCGGCCCGATTATGTTACAGGGCGACCATCTGCCAATTGAATTCAGAAACATTGTTATTACTCCGGCCAAATAAACGAATTTTAATAAGCTTATAAACGCAGAAGCCTGTTACAGTAATTTTGCTGAACAGGCTTTTTTGTTCAAATTATTTTTGGTCCTTCAAACTCTGTAATATATAAATGTAAAATTTCATTGAAAACAAAAGCCAACATTTCTGCTGGCTTTTTGTCGGGGTAGCCGGATTTGAACCGACGACCTCGTCGTCCCGAACGACGCGCGCTACCGGGCTGCGCTATACCCCGCTTTTGTAAAGTGCTGCAAATTTAATCTTTTTTATAAAAACTAAAACTTTTCCCTAAAAAATACTTCCCAAAACTTTTTGCCGGTTCTTTTTTCAGTTATAAATCACCAAAAAAAAATTTAAATATTAGCAGAAACAAATAAGAATCATATTTATTTTAATCTTTTGTTCATTATTTAATTTGTTTAAGAAATATTTATTCATATATTTGCAATTGAAAATGAGATGAATATATTAATTCATCAAAACAAGAAAATCATTTTAAATTGTATAATTTATATTGTAAAATCATTGAAAATGAAAATGATAATTACTTCCACAGGCAATACTTTAAATTCGAAGTTTGATTTACGTTTTGGCCGAAGCAGTTGGTTTTGTGTTTTCGATTCAGAAACGCGGGAAACAAATTTTATAGAAAATGAAAATAAAAATGCCCAAGGCGGGGCCGGAACAAAATCGGTGGAAAAAGTAGCAGAGTTGGAAGTTCAGCGCGTTATTTCGGGTGATTTTGGCCCAAAAGCAAAATCATTGCTTGAAAAATTAAAAATTCAGATGGTTGTTCTGAACGAAGAAGGTAAAACAATCGGTGAAATTATTGAAACTTTAAAAAATTAATTATGCCAGGATTAGATAGAACCGGACCACAGGGACAAGGTCCCAAAACCGGCAGAAGAATGGGAAACTGTAATCCGGAAAATGATTCACAAACTGCAGAATTTGGCAGAGGAAGAGGTTTCGGAAGAGGATTAGGAAGAAAAATGAGATTGGGTAACGGCCCGAATGCTTCGGGTGATGGAAACAGTTTTGGTCGTTTTCAAAGAAGGGGAATAAAATAATTCCTTTTATTTTAACACATTAAAACAATAGAAATAGTATGCATAAAAAAGTTGCTGTACCTGTTGAAGTAACAGGCGATTTAGATGGACATTTTGGTCATTGTAAACTGTTTGCCCTTTTCCAAACTGAAGGCGAAAATATTATCAGCGAGGAAAAGGTAGTACCTCCGCCCCACGAACCCGGAGTTTTACCAAAATGGTTAGCCGACATTGGTGTCACCGATGTTTTGGCCGGGGGTATGGGAAACCGCGCCATTCAAATTTTTAACCACCACAAAGTAAATGTATTTGTAGGCGCTCCTAAACTTAAAGCAGCAGATTTGGTAAACGGTTTTTTAAAACAAACCATTCAGTTTACAGCCAATTACTGCGACCATTAACATTTTTGCAACTCCATCTTCAACTACAACCAATTTATAAAATACATTTTCGATTTAATACAAATTTTCAAAAATGAAGATTGCTGTTGCGAGCGGAAAAGGAGGGACAGGAAAAACCACTGTTTCCCTTAACCTTTTTTATTTTATTGAAAAACGGTTCAACAAGTCGGTTTTGCTTGTCGACTGCGATGTGGAAGAACCCAACGACGCACTGTTCTTTCCTGAAAAAAAACCGGTTTATGAAAAGGAAGTTTTTATGCCGGTTCCTGCAATAAACACCGAAGCCTGCACATTTTGCCGAAAATGTTCCAACTGGTGTGAATTTAATGCAGTTACCATTATTAAAGCAGCTAAATTTGCTGAAATAAGTCCGGATTTGTGCCACTCGTGCGGAGCATGTCTGGCAGCCTGTAGTTTTGGTGCAATAACCGAACACAACCAACTGTTGGGAACTATTTCGCATTTCAATATCGGAATTGGCTCAGGACTTACCGAAGGCCGGTTGCGTATTGGTTCGGCAATGCAAACGTCACTCATAAAAAAGGTAAAAAAAGAAACTGTCGGTGTCGCTGAATTCACAATTTACGATGCTCCACCCGGAACAAGTTGTCCGGTGGTAGAAACCGTATCCGATGCCGATTTTGTTGTTCTGGTAACCGAGCCAACGCCTTTTGGCCTCCACGATCTTAAGATTACTGTTGAACTTCTGCTGGAATTGCATAAACCTTTTGGCGTTATTATCAACAAATCAGGACTGGGAAACAATGATGTTCATAAGTTTCTCAACGAATACAATATCGATTTGCTGGGTGAAATTCCTTTTTCAAAAAGTCTTGCCGAAACGTATTCTTCTGGAAATATACTAAGTGAAATCCCTGCCGAAATGGAAGAAATTTACACTAAAATTATTCAGAAACTGGAATTAAAACTGGCTGTTTTATGAAAGAAATTACTGTTTTAAGCGGAAAAGGCGGGGCAGGAAAAACATCGGTTGCTGCTGCGCTGGCATCGGTTGCAAAAAATGCGGTTTTCTGCGATAATGATGTGGATGCCGCTGATTTACACCTCATTTTTCAGCCTGAAATAAAAGAAAATTACACTTTCAGCAGTGGTAACAAGGCGGTAATTGTTCCTGAAAAATGCACCAATTGTGGTATTTGCGGAACCAATTGCAGGTTCGATGCTATTCATCCCAACCAGAAAAACAAACCCGAAGTTAATTTCTTTCAATGCGAAGGGTGCCGGCTTTGCGAACGGCTGTGTCCCGAAAATGCCATTGAAGTTATTGAAAACAACAACAATTTCTGGTTTATCTCCGAGAGCAGGTTTGGGACTTTGGTTCATGCAAAAATGGGCCCGGGAGAAGAAAATTCGGGCAGACTGGTAACACAGGTTCGCCAAAAAGCCAAAGAAATTGCTGATAAAAACGGCGCTGATTTTATTATTAACGACGGACCTCCCGGAATTGGATGCTCTGCCATTTCTTCGGTTACCGGAACTAATCTTGTTTTACTGGTGATTGAACCTTCGTTGTCCGGAATACACGATGCCAAACGGCTAATAGAACTGGTTGGCTCATTTAAAATACCGATACTTGCAGTAATCAATAAATTTGATTTAAACCAAAACCTTTCGAATGCTGTTGATGTTTTTCTAAATGAAAATGGAATTCAGCGAGTTGGAAAAATTAATTTCGATCCTGAGATTGTGGAATCGATGGTTGAGGGAAAAACTATTGTGGAATATAATTCTGAAAGCACAACCAGTAAAGAGTTTCATTACATTTGGGGGAAAATTACTGAACATTTGGGCAATTAAAATTCACTGCAAACTCGCTTGAAAATTATCATTTTCAAAGTTTGTTAACCAGATATTAAACCATCAATGTTTGTAATTTTCAGCAAATTCGAAAATGCTTTATTATGAAAAATATAGTTTTTGCATTTGGCCTGAGCAACGATAACTTATTTACCGACAATTATTTCGGCGATTCTGATAAATTTGCTATTTACGAATTCTCTGATGGCACACTAAATTTGGTAGAAGAACTATCAAATGTTCTGAAAGCCGATGAAAAAGGAAATCTGATTCACATCAACAACAAACGCGAAAAAATAGTATCGCAGTTAAAATCGAGAAATGTTTCGGTAATGGTTTCCAGAAAATTCAGTCCGTTTCTCAGAAAAGTATCCGACGATTTTATTCCGGTCATTATTGAAAAGGAAAATCCGGAGCAGGTAGTTGAAATTCTGACCAAAAACATCAACTGGATAAACGATGAACTGAAAAGCAGGCAATCGGGGCATATGTTGTTTCGCATAAAAACCGGTGTTCTGAAATCGGCCATTCATTAATCAAAAAGAGTTTGAAAGAAACAGATGGCGTTAACTGAAAAAATATCGGGTCACAATTTCAGAGCATTTTTGTGGCATGCAACTTTTTTGGCCTTTGCCAAAAACTTTATGGATGTCGATACCATTATTCCTGCCATGCTTGTCGAAGCCGGTGGCGGCGCATTCCACATCGGATTGATGACCGCAATTATGCTCGGAGGTTCAAGTTTTACCCAGCTTTTTTTTGCCCCTTTTCTGAGCAACCAGAGTTATAAAAAGAAACATTTGCTGTTTGCCATTAATACCCGCATCTTCTCTTTGATTGGACTGGGTGTTTTGCTTTTTCTTTTGAAAGGCGAAAATACCGGTTTCGTACTGTGGCTGGCTTTTCTGTTTATCACACTTTTTTCACTGGCCGGCGCTTATGCTAATATCAGTTACACCGACATTCTGGGGAAATCAGTAAGTCAGGATAAACGCAAAACCTTCTTTTCATCGTTGCAGATTTTTTCAGGAATAATTGTACTTGGGGCTGCATTTCTTGTTAAAAAAGTTCTGGTTTGGGAGGAATTTCCAGTAAATTATGCCATGATGTTTTTTTTCGGCGGCGGACTTTTGCTCATAGCATCGGGTGGTTTCTGGAGTATCAAAGAGGTTGTTCCGTCGGCATTGAAAATTTCTGGGGTGAAAGATTTCTTTGGTATTCTGAAATCTGAACTCAGACAAAACCGGAAACTGGCCTATTTTCTCGGTTTTATAAATACACAGGGAATTGCCATCTCATTTCTGCCGTTTGTGATTTTGTACGCGAAGCAAACTTTCCAAACCCAAAGCAACGACACCGGTTTGTTCCTTATTTTCAAAGTTATCGGGATTGTTTTTGTGAGCTTCCTTGTTTTAATGGGAGCTAAAAAAATAAAATACAATGTTTTGTTGTACAGCAATGTTTTGCTTTCGCTGGTTTTGGCGGCAATGGCGCTGGCTATTCGCGATGTTTCCATGCTAAAATATATTTTTATTGTTGGCGGAGTTGTGTATTCGCTGTACACCATGAGTATGAACGGGTTGTTACTCGAAGTTTCAGGAAATGAAAACCGTGCGCTTTACACCGGATTTGCCGGCGCCGGAAATATTCTGCCTGCCATCTTCCCATTAATTGGTGGCGCCATCATCAGTCATTTGGGATTTTCAACATTTTTTGTACTTTTTATGTTGGTCATTGTAACGGCTGCTTTTTTTATTTTTAAAATCGATTGTAAAAAATGAAACTTATTGTTTTAACTGAAAATGTTGCCGGCGGGCGATTTCTTGCTGAACATGGGATTTCGTATTTGATTGAGATTGACGGTGAGAAAATACTTTTCGATACCGGTTCTTCCGATGTTTTTCTGAAGAATGCAAAAAAAATGGGAATTAATATCCAGCAGGAAATTGAAACGGTGATTTTAAGTCACGGACACTGGGATCATGGCGACGGGCTTCAGTTTCTTGAAAATAAAAAACTGATTACACACCCAACCTCTTTTATCAATCGGTTTCGGAAAGCCGACCACTCCCCTGTCGGAATCAGTTTGAACAAAGAAGAAATTCAGAAAAGGTATCATTTAATTGAAACAAGTTCTGCTTTAAAAATTACCGAAAACCTTTGGTTTTTGGGAGAAATTCCGCGTGAAAACGATTTTGAGGCACAAACCACCACTTTCGCTGATGAATTTGGGAACGACGATTTTATCCCCGACGATTCTGCTTTGGCAGCAATTGTAAATAATGAACTTGTAATTATCACCGGCTGTTCGCACTCCGGGATCTGCAACATTGTTGAACATGCAAAAAAATGTACCGGTATTTCAAAATTAAAAGTTGTACTTGGTGGATTTCATTTAAAATCCGACAACCTGCAAACCCAAAAAACCATCGAATATTTCAAACAAAATAATGTGAAAAATGTGTTTCCGTCGCATTGTACAGAATTGCCTGCTTTGGCTGCGTTTTACCGCGAATTCAAATTTCAGCAAATAAAAACGGGGATCGTTTTTGAGTTTTAGCGATGGGGTGGAAAAAAAAGGAGCTCTTTTTTGTTGTTCAAATTAAAATGCAAAGTTCTACAAGGAAGTACACTTACAATAACAACGGAAACAGAAAAAAGAAAACGGAATGCCTGCTACAACTGTTTACTGATTTCTCTCCGTTTTCCACTTTTACCACAAAGGTTCTCGAAGGTTTTCGCAAAGTTGCACTAAGATTTTATTCTGTAAATTGAAACTGTAACTACTCACTGATCACTTTCTCCCTGTTTCGTTTTTTTACCGCAGAGTGCGTAGAGTACTCGCAAAGAACACGGAGTTAAATTCTAATCGTTTAGACTGAAGAACTATTAATTCAAATAATCAACAATCAATTCTCAATTCCAGTGACAAATCCCCAAAGTGTGACTGCTCACTGATCTCTTTCCTCCCGCTTCGGGCTTCCAGCTTCAAACCCAATAAATTGCTGCATTAATACGCCTGCTGAAACACAATTTCGCTGATTCCGGCGACTTTATTTCCGTTGGGTTCAACAAAAATACGAACGGTCAAACGGTTATCGTTTACTTTTACAATACGCTCGTTGGTCCATTTGTATTCTCCTGCGCTTAATTCAGTTGAAGCAGCTTCCACTCCTTCAAACAGAATTTTCTGCCACGATGGAAGTTTTAAATCGCCAAATTTTGCCCGAATCCGGTAAACACCGTTAGGTACATTTATTTCGTAATCGTAATAATTTTCAGGGTTGGTGCATTCGGCTTTTGTACCTTCAAAAAGTATTTTCTTAAGTCGCACGTTACCCAATTTCCCATCACAAATGCATTCCACTTTATCGGCAGTGTCCCATTTTCCAAGTTGCCAGCCTTTTCCCGAATATTCTTCAAAAGAATGTGTATTTCCTTTGTTCCCATTCTCAGTACTAAGCAAACCAAAACTGACAATTCCTTTTGAAAAGTTTTTTGAAAACGGGAACGACTGTCCGTGATACAACTGAAAAAGTTGTGGAAAAAAATTTACGACATTGTTGTAACGGTTTTTATATTCAGGAACTGTATCTGATTTTACAACAGCAAACTGCAAAAAACCTGTAGTTTCATCTCCCCAAACCGTTCCAATTAATTCGCCCGGAACCAGTTGTTGTCCCTCTTTAACTTCAATATTCTTGGAGTAAAGATTATCGTAAACATAAAAAATTCCGGGCTGTGAATCGCTTTTTAAAAGTACGCATGAGGCTTTTGAATTTCCTTCCTCACTTTTATCGTGAATCCATGCAACAGAGCTACTTTCAATCGCTGTAAGCCAGTGTTTTTCAAGACCGCGGGCATCACTCAAATCAAAATCAATCCCTTCATGCGAACGATAAATATTTTCGCCTGATTTTTCATCTTTTCCCAGGTAAGAAAATAAATAACCGTCCAAATCCTGATCCCACAAAAAACCATCGTTAAAACTGATTGGAAAAACATAATTTTCATCCAGCAACGGCACTTTAAAATCGGATACGGCTATTAAAACATCTTTTTTCAGCAAACCGTGAACTTCAGCATCCGAAGTCAAAGCTTTTACATTTTTATTGTCGGCCACATAAATTCGCAGTCCGCCGACAGTTGTTGGCAAAGTTCTTCGGCTGGTTTTTATCCACACAGTATCTCCTTCAACACTAATTAAATTGAAATGATTCTCAAGTTGCAGCAACTTTATTTCGCGGTCTTTAAAAACACAACTTTCGCCTTTATTCAAATTGAAAAAGGAAGTATTTCCCCACGAAAAATCGGGCGATGTTATCGGTTGTGTCTTCCCAGAGAAAAACAACACAATTAAAATCAATATCAAAAAAGTACTTTTCAAGCTAAAAAATTGGTTTTTAAGCAGAACAAAAATGAAACAAAATTGAATTAACGATGAAACGACTGAGCAATGTATTTCAGACCGTCGAAAAGACCGGTTCGCCAGTAACCCCATTCATGTCCGCCGTTTCTGACGCGGTATTCGTGCGGAATCCCCAAATCGCGCATTTTAATGTGCAGCGTGGAATTTCCCTTATACAAAAAATCATCATCACCACAATCAATGTAATAACGCACCGACTTTAATTTTTCAGCATCAACAGTTTCCACCAAATGAATCGGACTGTTTGCTTTCCAGTTATCACTTAATCCGTTTTTGGTTTTCTGTCCGTAAATATTTCCAAAGTACCCGTCGTATTCGTCGTCTTCCAAAATCTGCTCATCGGTAAACGTGCCCGAACTCATGGCAATGCATGTCGAAAAAAGGTCGGTGTGGCGCATCGAAAGTTTCAGCGCTCCGTATCCACCCATCGAAAGCCCGGCAATGGCGCGGAACTCTTTTTTAGCCCGAATCCGGTATTCTTTTTCAATAAAAGGAATAAACTCCTGAATAAACATGTCTTCCCAGCGATCTTTACCGTCGGAACTGTTGCAGTACCAGGTAACCTTTCCGTCGGGCATAACAATAATACAAGGCGGAAAATCGCCGTTTTCGATGCCTTTATCGGCAATTGAATTGGCTTCTCCAAACTGAATCCAGCCTGTTTCGTCGTCGGAATAACCGTGCAACAGATAAACTACGGGGTAACTTCTGTCTGAAGTATCATAATCCGCAGGAAGATAGACTGAATATTTTACAGGGTAATCCACCAGGTTACTTTTGAACTGCAACGATTCCATCACTTTACCCTTTTGGGCAAATACAGATAAAACAAAAAACAAAGCAACAATAAAAGCCAAAGATTTTTTCATAATTCAGGTTGTTTCAATTCACCAACAAAACTAACGATAAAAAGAAGAAATCTCCTGGGGTTCCCTGAAATTTAAACAGATTTAAAATCATTTTTACTAAGTTTGAATAGCGTTCAAAACCTAAAATTATCGAAATGAAACCGGCACTTATTTCTATTCTTTTTATGCTTTTTATTACAGCTTGTAATTCAAAAAAAGAAATCGCAACTCTTAAAACGGATGACCTTACTCTTAGCATTGATTCAAAGGGATTTATAACAGAATTAACAAGTACATTGAACGGAAAGAATTACCTTTCAACAGATACAGTTGCACCTTTGTTTTCCTGCTGGGTGGAAGGGAAAATGCGGTATCCTGAAAAAGCAGGTTTCGAAAATAATATTCTCACTTTGCAGTATGCTCAAAATTTGGAAATAAAAATTGAATGCATCCAAAACAGCACACATCTTACTTTTGAACTTAAGGATTGTAATCAGCCTGAAAATGTGGAATTGGTTGTCTGGGGGCCTATTCCAACTACCATTGATAAATTGGTTGGTGAAACGGTTGGAGTGGTTCGCGGTGACGAATTTGCTCTTGGCATTCAGGCGCTGAATCCAAAAACGTTGGGAGGTTATCCGTGGACCGACAACGATTGTATGCCTCAAATCGACATTTTTGAACAGGATGATTTTTCAGATATGAGCGAAAAAAACAAACGAGAAGTACTGTACCGTGTTGAAGCTGCCAAACCTGAAAAATTTGGAAGCACGTTGCAGGCCTATTGCAGAAACCGTTTAAAAGAGCGTGTTATTTCAAATTTGAATCACGAAAAATATGTTTCCCCTGTTTTTGCAGACGGTGGAATTATTGGTTCGAAAATAGCACTGTTTGGTTGTCCGGTGGAAAAAACGCTGGAATGGCTTGGCCGTATTGAAGTTGCTGAAGGACTGCCCCACCCAACCATCGACGGTCAGTGGGGAAAAGAGGCACGCACGGCATCGGCGGCTTATCTGATTTACGATTTCAACGAAAATAATATTGACGAAGCCATTGCATATACCAAAAAAGCAGGATTGCACTATCTGTATCATTCCGGACCATTTAAGACCTGGGGACATTTTGAACTGGACGAAGAAGCTTTTCCTCACGGTTGGGACGGATTAAAAATGTGCGTGGAAAAAGCTAAAAAGGCCGGAATTTTCGTTGGTGTTCATACTCTTTCCAATTTTATAACCACCAATGATCTTTATGTAACTCCGGTACCTGACCCGCGCCTGGCCAAAGTTGGAAGTTCATTCCTTACAGAAGAAATAAGCAAAACGCAAACAGAAATTCCGGTTCAGTCGCCCGACTTTTTCAATCAGTATGAAAACAATAATTTGCATACAATTATGGTGGGAACAGAACTCGTCCGGTACGATAAAGTTTCGGAAACGGCGCCCTGGAAACTGCTAAATTGCCAGCGGGGATACTGGAACACTGAAGTTTCTCAACATGAACAGGGAAGCGAAATAAGCCTGTTGGCTGATCACGGTTACAAAGTATTTCTTTCCAATCCGGAGTTGAGTATGGAAATAGCTGAAAGAATTGCGGAACTGTTCAACTACTGTGGCCTGCACCAGATTTCGTTCGACGGGCTGGAAGGGAACCGCTCTACAGGAATGGGAAATTATGGTGAAATTTTATTTACAACTAACTGGTGGAGTCGCCTCGATTCTGCAATTACAAATCATGCCATAATTGATGCAAGCCGCACAAGTCATTATTTTTGGCACATTTACAGCCGCATGAACTGGGGCGAGCCGTGGTATGCCGGTTTCAGGGAAAGTCAAACCGAATACCGTTTGAAAAACCAGGCCTATTTTCAGCGCAATCTTATGCCCGGAATGCTGGGATGGTTTAGTATGCGCAACAATACACCGGTGGAAGATATTGAATGGATGCTGACGCGGTCGGCTGCATTTAATGCCGGCTATGCTTTTGTTTCGGGGAGTGAACGATTCAAAACCAATGGCCAGTCGGATGAAATTCTGAAGTTAATTGGCGAATGGGAAAAAGCCCGGATGTTGGATGCTTTTACAGAAAAACAAAAGGAACAGATGCAGGACATCAACAATGAATTTCACCTGGAAACCATCGATGAAAATCGCTGGAATCTTTACCCTGTGTTTTCCTTTAAATTCAAACACGAAGACAAAGTAAAACAACCGGGCGAACCGTTATTCTCAACGTTCAACTTTGAAAACCCGGAAGAAAAAGCAACTGTAAATTTTATTCTGTTGGCGCAGAATGCTACTATTTCTGATATAAAAATAGAGTTGGACAACAGTCGTGAAATTAAATTGCCAATTGTTCTTTCCAACGGAGAATCGGTGCGTTATTCAGGAGGAGAAACCGCAGATATTTTAAATTCCACACTTCATATAATCAGAACAATAAATATTGAAAATAATCTATTCCAGATAAACAAAGGAAGTCATTCGATTCAGTTTAACTGCACATTTTCAAGCAAAGAAAAAGAACCGGCAGCAAAACTGGAAATTCGTATTCCCGGCAGGCCGGAAGAAATAACGGGTTTAGTAAATTGAGAATTGAATTAACAGCTAAAAATTATAATTTTTGAAAACGATCGTTAGGTAAATATCTGAAATTATGATAAAAACATACGACTACATTGTTATCGGTTCAGGTTTTGGTGGCAGCGTTTCGTCACTGCGTCTGGCTGAAAAGGGATATTCCGTTTTAACCATAGAAAAAGGGAAACGATTTCGTACTGAAGATTTTCCCAAAACCAACTGGAACCTGAAAAAATACCTGTGGTTGCCGCAACTAGGATTTCTGGGATTTCAAAAACTCGATATTTACAAACATGCCTTTATTTTAAGTGGAACAGGTGTTGGCGGTGGAAGTTTGGTGTATGCCAACACACTGATGTATCCGCACGACGAATTTTTTACCAACAAACAATGGTCCCGCTTTAACGACTGGAAAAAAGAATTGATGCCGTTTTACGATAAAGCTGCATTTATGCTGGGCCGGACAAAATTCGAGAAACAAAATACAGAAGACAAACTCCTGCACGAAGTAGCCAAAGATTTGGGAAAAGCCGATTCGTTTGACAACGTTTATGTGGCGGTCTATTTTAACGAAGATGAAACTCCGCAGGATCCTTATTTTAACGGGGAAGGGCCACTGCGAAAACCGTGCACCAATTGTGCGGGTTGTATGGTGGGTTGCCGCGAAAATGCCAAAAACACACTCGATAAAAACTATTTGTGGTTTGCTGAAAAAAAGGGAGCAGAAATTATTACTGAAACAACGGTCTGGAAAGTTGAATACATTAACGGAGAATACCTTGTTCACACAAAAAAAACGGCTGGCATCTTGCCTAAAAAGGACAAAATTTACCGTTCAAAAGGTCTGGTAATTTCGGGAGGTGTTTTGGGAACATTGAAATTACTGCTGAATCAAAAACACATTTACAAAACCTTGCCATTGCTTTCTGATTTACTCGGGCATACCGTAAGAACCAACTCTGAAACTCTTTGCTCTGCAACCCTATCCGAAAGCAAACTAAACAACAGCATCGCCATCAGTTCCATTTTTAAGCCGGACAAAGACACTTCGATTGAAATTGTAAAATACCCCAACAAATCGAATGTAATGCGAACTTTGCTTACCATTGCCACCGATAAAAAAGGTTCGAGCGGGTTGAGGGTGCTTCATTTTTTAGGAAAAGTGCTAATCCACCCTGTATTGTTTTTCCGCATGTTTTTTAACCGGCACTGGGCTGAAAACACCATCATTTTTCTGGTAATGCAAACAGTGGATACCAAAATGCGGTTTGTCCTGAAAAAATGGCCGTTCCGAAAAAAACTAACCTTGCAAAACAACGGTGAAGAAAATGTACAGGCTTACCTTCCGGTTGGACAGGATATTATGCACCGTTACGCAAAAAAGGCCAACGCAAAACCTCAGAATTCGGCTGCTGAAATTTTGATGAATGTTCCATCAACGGCTCATATTTTGGGAGGAATACCGATGGGAGAAAATGCGAAAACTGGCGTAATTGGACCCGATTTCAGCGTTCACAATTACCCAAATATGTACATTTTGGATGGCTCGGTTGTTCAGGGCAACCTGGGCGTAAATCCAAGTTTTACCATTACGGCACAGGCCGAATATGCGATGAGCAAAATACCGGAGAAAAATTAAAGGTTAAACTCCAAAAACTAAGCTATTTATTCAATCCCATCCAGCAATTCTTGCAGTACATCGATGTATTTTCCAACATGAAAACCGTCGACCAGGGCATGATTTACCTGCACCGAAAAAGGAAGCAAAACCTTATCACCCTCTCTGAAATATTTTCCCCACGAAATTCTTGGAACAGCATCGTTTTTATTTAGTGAAATGGTATGTGAAAGATGGGTAAATGAAATCCATGGAATACAGGTGATATAAATCAGGTCGTCGCGGCCGGCTACCTTTTCCATACCGAAATAATCCCTCTGTGTTTCGCTGGCCTGTTTTGCTTTTTCAACAAATTCCGAAATATCACCTTCCAAATCAACTGTTACAAATTTAAATAAATCGTCTTTTTCATCTTTGCTCATATCGGTAAACGAAGGATGGACAATTTCGTGAAACACCACCTTTCCGTCGCGAATCCGGTACCGGAGTTCTTCCACGCGATTGACAGCTGTAGTCGCAGCAAAAATCATTGAATAATAAAACGACAATTCCTTTTCTTTTGTGAATTTCAGAAACCGGGTTACGTCAATATTCATACAAATGTTGTACTGCGGATAATCCATGCGTTGAAAAAACAAAAAGTGGTCTTTTCTTTTCCATGTATCTAAATCAATGAATCTCATGGGAAACAAAATTACAACAGCATTGCAAATGAATTACATTTCTCATTCAGGAAAACATAAATGAGCCTAAGATTTACAGATTGTTTAATAAAACAATTGTTTCTTACTCCACAAATGTCTTGTTGGGAGCAGAATAATACACCCTTTTCCCAGCAAAGCACCAAACTATACCGCCAACCTGCTTTATCAACATTTACAGTAGAAATTCAATTGGAAAATTTACTTTCGTTATATTTCCAAAATAAAGCTCACCAGAAAAGGTACCAAAACGGTTAAAACGACACCGCTGAAAATGGCAATAATTCCCCACTCTTTTCCTGAATATTTTACTATTACCGGCATGGTTGTGTCCATTGCAGTGGCGCCACCCGATGCAATTCCGGCCAGTTTCCCGAATACTAAAACCAAAACCGGTGTTGTTAAAAGCGTTAAAACCTCGCGCAGGATATTTGATAAAAGCGCAATTACTCCCAGCGTTTCACCGCTGATTTGGGAAATAAAAATACTGGAAAGGCTGTAATATCCAAAACCTGCACCCACAGCCATGGATTCGCGAATGCTTAGTTCCGGAACCAAAATTCCAACCAAAGCAGAACCAACCAACGTTCCTGCAATAATACCCACCGGAATGAGCAGAATTTTCAGGTTCATTTGCCGGATTACTTTCCACGATTTGCGATCGGCGCCAATGCTGATTCCCACTAAAAACATCAAACCATACAAGGCATACATGCTGTAATCGCTGGTTTTCAGAAATTCAGGAAGGAAATCAAATACACCCAGCAAAACGCCGGCTGAGAAAAAAGCAAGGATAATCAGGCTATTTTTCATTTCCGGCCTCCTTTGTTTTTTCAGTTTGAAATAAAAAGCGGTACAACACCCACGCCACCAGTACGCTTCCGGCAACAGAACCAAGTGTTATCAGCAAAGCTCTTAATCCTATGGTATCTAAGTTTTCAATGATTCTTTTGTTCAGCCCAACCGAAATTCCAAGTAAAAAAAGCAACAAATAAATAGCGTATGAAATAAGCTTGTCTGCGGTTTTTATCAGTCGGGGCAGCTTGTTTACAAACATTCCGATTGCGATTCCGGCTGTCATGAGAATTAGTACTGTCAGCATACAGTTTTATTTTATTAATTTCCGAAGATAACTTTTTGTTTTGGCAAGAAAACAGAAAATTTATTTATAGCCATTAGAGTTGTTTTGAATTGTTATAGCAACAGCATTTTAACTTTCTTTCCGATAAAATGAATGATATAAATGTGTTTTTAGATGATTATTCAATTATTATTTTTTTAGTTACTGTATCTTCTCCTAAAAGGATTTCTACAAAATAAATACCTTTCCCTAAATATTTTGAATTTATCTTTTGTTTTGTTTCGTGTACAGACTTGACAAATTCAATATGGTCACATTGAACTCCGGTTACAGAAAAAATATTTATTTCAACATCACCTGCATAATCTGAATTAATCTTAACAGTAAAATCGCCATGGTTTGGATTTGGATATATTGAAATTAAACCGTTATTATCAATTGGTATCGTTTCAATGCCGGTTGTAACCCTAAAATTAGCAACAATATCCTTACTTGTATATGTTTCAATAGAATAGCTAACATTGGTTGATACTTCAACTCCATTTTCGCTCCAATAATCAAAGGCATAGCCAGATTCAGGAGCGGCTGCCAGTGTAACACTATCACCATAAAAATATACCCCTGTTCCGGTTGTTGTACCCGAATTGTCGGGGTTAACCGAAACGTTAACGGCGCAAGTATAATCTTGATTTATACTAATCGGCAGATTGTAACTCAAACCTGAATAACTAACTATTAGGGTATCAAATCCTTCATGTGCGCCTTTTATTACCCCTTGAGCCTCAACAACTGCATTTCCTGTTTGTGTGGAATATTGCACATTCGCCAGTGTAGTTATATCCCGGGTAACGCTGTCAGAAAAAAGGCAAGAAACCTGAACGAATGATTTTAAGCCTTGTGAAAGTTCTAATAAAGAATCTTCAGGATAAGTAATAAACAATGATTGTGCTGTGGCGTTTGGAGAAACAGTTGCAGAAAGAGAATCCATGTATATATTTCCTAATGTGTCTGCACCAAACACATACATTGGAATTTTTCCAATAGTGGTAGAAGGAACATGATAAGTAAAGCTCATACTTGATGCAGTAGTATCTTTTAAATAAACTGAATCCTGAGATTCCATTGCTGTAAATATCAGGTTTTTTACATTGGCTGTTCTTGACACCTCTATTGTAATTGAATCTCCGCTATTAATCATTATATCACTTGTCGGTAATTTGAAATAAACACTATCATTGTAATTAACCAAAGATTTCGATTCTATTAATGTATTTTTTGTGGTTGGAAAATCTATAGTAGGAGGATTAAATCCTTGCATTGAAAAATAATCAACAGAAGCTGGTAGAACTAATAGTTCTTTTATTCTTGATTTTACAGTTACATTAATCGGAGAACCGCAATGCCACTCATCATGAACAAGTGTTGTTGAGCCAAGTCCTCCAATTTGGCTATTGACAGCAACAACAATATCGTTATCATCATTATAAATATCATTGAAGAGCCAGTTGTTAAATGCTAAAGATAAGCCAATCGCTTCGCCACTGACAGCTTCACCTAAAGGGTTAGTTAGCAAAAAAGCACTAACTATTGTACAATACAATGGATCTTTTGAGAATGTTTTTTTTAAAATTTTAAATGCTTCAGAATAAACATTGGTTTCCGTTACTATTGCATGACTTGGTACTCTATTTCTATTTTTAACAGATATTCCATTTAACTGAGTTCTTATAGCATCACTTGTAACCTGGAGGTCATCTACCGCCTTTCCTGTCAATCCATGTTTTTGCCTTAATGAAGGAAGTTGAACTAAAACATTTGCTCCCTGGGAACCTGAATGTGGAGTGTTTACTGTAATTAATTTATGAATATTGTTATCATAATAACTACTTTGCAAATACAATCGGCTTAGTATTCCTCCCATACTGTGTCCCACAACATCAACTTTGGAAACAGTATATCCTTTTTTTTGTATATAATCTTTAACCTTTTTGATATTTGTGGGTAAAACATAAGCATTTTCTTCAAAAGAACTAGTGTTTGTTCCCTTATAATTTACACACAGAACCTGTTCGCTTATATAACGGTGTGACCTCGACCACAAATCTTCCCTTAAGTCGGCAAAGCACTTGGAATCGGAGTTTAGCCCATGTACAAGCAACACTGGAGGACGAATGATTTCTATAGTATCATATAAAGCATAACCCTTATCTCTATTAGTATTATTTATAATTATTTGAATTACTACTTTTCTATTCCAATCGGTATTTATTGTGTCTTCAGTAAACACATCGGGAGCTATATAAAAAATATTATCAGGCAAATATGAAAGTCCAATTAAACGAATTTCTGCAGCATCAGAAACTGAAGTGCCAATTGTTCCCGGGTTATTATTTCCATTTATTTCGGTCAAATAAATATCAACATTCTGAACATTAATGCTTTCATCGTTTTGAGTTAAGCTTATTTTTATTGAAGAACAACCATCGGCTCCCACTCCAACCGGATGTTCGGGCATTTCTGGTGTTTTTGAAACCGTCCAATTGTTTTCAAAGCTAAAAGGAGAATTATTACTGCATTCGTCCCAATAGATTTGTTCGTACGACAAACAAGGCAGATTATTAGCCAGGTTTCTGATAGCTTGCTCAGTAAAACAAATGTTATGGCGTAAATCCAACCTACTATTATCACATCCGATATTTAAGCCATAAAATGCATTTAAATTAGAATCTGACAGCTGATTGTAAGAACAAGCTAAATAATTTAAATGGAAACAACCGCTTAAATCTAAGCTGGTTAACTGATTATTGGAGCAAGATAATAGATATAAATCTGCACACCCACTGGCATTCAAATAAGTCAACCGGTTATTGTCGCAATATAACCAATCTAAATCAGTGCATCCACTTACATCTAAACTGGTTAACTGATTATACCAACAATTTAAAGTAGATAATGATGTACACCCACCTACATATAGACTAGCTAATTGATTATAGTCGCATTCTAACCTATTTAAATAGAGATGTTCGCTTACATCCAAGCCGGTTAACTGATTATTTCCACAATTTAATTCTTGCAAATCGGAACAACCACTTACATTTAAACTGGTCAATTGATTATTACTGCAACTTAAATCTACTAAATAGGGATGCTCACTTATATCTAAATCGGTTAGCCGATTATCATAACAATATATTGTAGATAATGACAAACAACTACTTACATTCAAATTGGTTAATTGATTGGTATAGCAATTTAGTTCCTGTAAGCTTGGACAACTGCTTAGATTTAATCCGGTTAACTGATTCTCATAGCACGACAAAGAAGTCAAAGCCAAACACCCACTAACATCAAGTCTAGTTAACTGATTATTATCGCAAGATAAACTTGTTAAATTGGAGCAACCACTTGCATCTAAACTTGCCAACTGTTGATTGGAACAAGCTAATGAACTCAAACTGGTGCAACCACTTACATTTAAACTTGTCAACCTATTGCTCTCGTTAAATAATCCTATAATGTACAATCTCTCCAAGTAAATACAATTACTTGTGTTTAGATTAGATAACCGATTATAGGAACAATGTAACTCTTGTAAATTAGAACAAGTACTTACATCTAAATTTGTCAATTGATTATTATGACAAATCAAAGAAGTCAAAGATGAACAACCAGTTATATCCAAATTAGTTAACTGTTGGTCAATGCAATTAAGCGTTTTTAATGCAGAACAACCACTTACATCTAAATTGATTAACTCATTATTATCACAATTTAACGCCTCTAAATCAGAGCAACCACTTGAATTCAGACTGATTAATTGGTTACTGGAGCAGTCTATACTCTTTAAAGCTTTATAACCACTTACATTCAAACTTGTTAGCTGATTATTATTACAACTGAATCCCGATAAAATTGTGCAACCACTTATATCAAAATTATTTAACCGGTTATTATCGCAATTAACCCAAACTATTTTGGAACAATTACTAAAATCCAAATTAGTTAACTGATTATCTTGACAATATAAGTCATGTAGGACAGAACATCCTCTTATATCCAAATTGGTTAACTGATTACCAGTGCATACTAAGGTGTATAAATTAGAACAATTGCTTACATTTAAACTACCACCTGCCATATTTGATACTGATAAATAGATTACTCTTTTCGGATTATCATCATTCCAATTCACAGAATATGTTCCCCCCTGTGATGTAATTTGATTTAAAACCGCTACATCTGCCGAGTTATAATTTTTATCATAATCTTGTGCTTTTAGCTGAAAAGCGGAGGTGATTATAAAAAATGAAAGAATACAAATTTGTAATATGTTTGTTTTCACGATGTTTAGATTAAGACTCTTGTTTAGTCGCCTTCGTAGTGCATTATTAGCCGCTAATTTACATATATATTGAAAATGCTAACAATATTTCAACCTTAAAAATATTTGAATCCTCATATATTTATTCATCCTAAAAAAAATACCGATAATTATTGATCTGCTTTCCTTTGGCAACGCTTCTTCTTATCCTACTTAACGATTCAGGCTTAACGAATGAATTTTTACAGAAACACACCCATTGGGTTTTCCGGACTTCTGTTCTCGCCTGCAAAAAAACATTAAGTGAAATTCCGCCGTCAAAAATAATTTTGCTCATGTCAGGTACTCCTTTCTGTTTAAGTTTTAAATCCTTGTTAAAGTATTTTTATTCCTGAAACATAGGTCATACCCCCTTTGGTTCGGGATTCTGATATTTTTATTCCATTTTCTTCAATAATGCTCTTAATTTCCTAAGATTTAAGCGGAATTGGTACATGTTCTTTTTTGTGAAGAAAATTCAGATATAAATACATTGATTTGTCATTCAATAATTTTAAATTTTAAAATACAACTTCAAAACCCGGAACCAAAACTATTTCCCCTTCTGAAATGTTATAAAAAACGGCAAATCATAAAACAAACTGCATGAATCCGAAAGTTGATTCGTTTTTTGAAAAGGCTCCGCGCTGGCAGGAAGAAATGGCTTACCTGAGAACACTGGCGCTGGATTGCGGACTGAAAGAAGAACTGAAGTGGGGAAAACCGTGTTATACGCTCAACGATGCGAACATTGTTATTATCCAGGGATTCAAAGAATATTGTGCACTCCTGTTTTTTAAAGGAGTATTGTTAAAAGATCCGCACAAAATTCTTATAAAAACCGGCGAAAATACACACGTAGGACGACAGGCACGTTTTACCTCGGCAGAACAAATTGCCAAAGTTGAACCCCTGCTAAAGGAATGTATTCAGGAAGCCATTGAAGTGGAAAAAGCAGGATTAAAAGTTCCTGAAAAAGAAAAAACAGAATTGGAATATCCAGAAGAATTTCAGCAAATGATCGACACTGATGTAATGCTTAAAACTGCATTCGAAGCCCTCACTCCCGGACGGCAAAAAGCCTACATTTACTTTTTCTCGCAGGCCAAACAATCGCAAACCCGCATTTCGAGGATAGAAAAAAGCCTGACTCAAATATTTGCTGGAAAAGGCATAAACGAAATGTAATCCAACTAAAAAACTTCCAATCCTAAATATTTCATCATCGAAAAAATAAGGAAACATAAATACAAAAAAAAACGAACAAGATTTTCGGTAACTTGCGCAACCGAAGGAATTGGTCCTTTTGCAAAACATCAAAAACAAGCAGTTAAATGAAATCAGTCCAACCTGTAGCGCTTGTAACCGGCTCAACCCGGGGAATTGGGAAAGCCATAGCACATAAACTTGTTAGCGATGGTTATTCGGTTGTAATCACCGGAAGCCGGGCCGAAACTGTAGCAAACTCAACAACAGAAATTGAAAGTGCCGGAGGACAAGTTTTTGGTTTTGCCATTGATCTTTTATCTCCAGGAGCAGTGCAAAAACTGGTGGATGCCGTGATTAACCGATTCGGAAGACTGGATGTGCTGGTAAACAATGCCGGAATTGCTTTTGCCGGTTCATTTGAAAAAATTACTTCCGGAGATTTTGACTGTGTTATGGGACTGAATGCAAAAGTTCCGATGTTTTTAACACAGGCTGCCCTGCCCTTTTTGATGGACTCGCCGGAAAAAGCTATCGTCAATATTTCGTCGGTGGTTGGTCACAAGGCTTACGCCAACCAGTTGTTGTATGCCGCGTCGAAACATGCACTGAACGGAATGATGAGCGCCCTTGCCAAAGAATACCACGCCAAAGGACTGCGCGTTTATAACATTGCTCCGGGCGGTGTGGCTACAGAAATGATTCAAACTGCCCGCCCCGACCTTAATCCGCAAACCCTGATTCAACCCGAAGAAATTGCAAAAACCGTGGCTTTTTTGCTTTCGCTGAAAGGAAATGCCCAAATCGACGAAATCCGTATTCGCCGCAAAGACAATATGCCGTTTGAGTAATCCCAATTTTTTCTATATTTCGGAAAAAAACATGGAAAAATATACCACAGTTGACGAATATATCGGTCAGTTTCCGGAAGATATTCAACAAACTTTGAATGAAATAAGAGTGCTTATAAAACAAAAGGCGCCCGATGCAACAGAGAGTATAAGTTACGGGATGCCGGGTTACAAAACCTTTGGAAAACCACTTGTATATTTTGCAGCGTTTAAAAGTCATATCGGGTTTTATGCCACACCCACAGGACATGCCGAATTTGCAGATGAACTCTCAAAATACAAACAGGGAAAAGGTTCGGTTCAGTTTCCGCTAAATAAACCCATGCCCCTGGATTTAATCGGCAGAATTGTAGAATTCAGGGTGAATGAAAACCGGATAAAAGCCGGAGAATAAAAGTAACTTTCCGAAAAACTCCCTTTTTTCTATCTTTACGTCTGTTCGAAAAAATGAAACCACTCATAGAATATATCAACCGTTATGCAAAGCTGGATGAGGAAGCCATCCGCGAACTCGAACTGCGGGCAGAAAAAGAGACTTTTGCCAAAAACAGTTATATTTTGGAACAGGGTCAGTATTGCCACAAAATCTGGTATCTGAAAAAAGGCATGGTTCGCAAATTTCATATTCACGACGGAAAAGAAGTTACAGTTTGGATACATTGCGAAAATGAGTTTTTTACATCGCTGCACAGTTATTTTTACCAAACTCCAGCAGCTGAATATTTGCAGGCTTGCGAAAACACTGAACTCATCGGCATTACACGACAAAACAGCGAAAAACTGGCACTCTTTCCACAATTTGTTACATTCAGCAATGCATTAATGGGGGAACAATTTGCGCGCATCGACAGCAATTCAAGGGAATTTTTACTCATGCCTGCCCGTGAAAAATATGAATACCTGAAACGCATTTCACCCGAAATGATAAAACGGGCCAAACTTTCGCACATTGCATCGATTATGGGAGTAACCCCGGAAACATTAAGCCGTATTCGCAAACAATTCTGATTTTTTTGATCTACATCAAGAAAACACATTTTGAGGTTGCCGTTCTTTGCCTGAAATTATTCAGCAATGAAAACATCGTCAATTTTTAAATCAGAAAAAGGAAAAACTGAGATTATCCGTTTTTACGATAACATTCTCGCACAGTGGCCGGAAAACTGCGAACAGAAATACATTAAAACCCGTTACGGATTTACGTTTATAGTTGATTGTGGTGAGAAATATGCTCCAGCTTTGGTTTTATTGCACGGCAGCAGTTCAAATTCGGCTATGTGGACTGCCGACATTCCGGAATATATCAAACATTTTCGTGTTATTTCTGTCGACATTATAGGCGAATGCGGAAAAAGCACTGAAAATCGCCCGGGTTGGAAAAGCTTTCATTTTTCCAACTGGATGTACGATATTTTTAGAGAACTGGAAATTATTTCAGCATCAATTATCGGGTGTTCTGCAGGTGGCTGGATTGCTTTGGATTTTGCTATAAAACACCCCGACAAAACAAATAAACTGGTTTTGTTGGCAACGGCAGGAGTAACACAGATAAAAATATCGACTTTGTTTATGCTGATTTTTGTTGCGATTTCAGGGAAAAACGGGATGAAGAAAATGAACAAATTGGTGTATCAAAATTTTTCTCCCGACGAACAAACACAGAAATTTTCGCAACTTGTGCAGGAACATTATATTCCGCGCACCGACGCTTTGCCTGTATTTTCAGATGAGGAACTATGCAAGATTTTCCAACCTTTGCTTTTTCTGGGCGGCGAAAATGACTGTTTTTACAATTCCGCAAAAACAACTCACCGGTTCACACTCAATTGTAAAAATGCAGATTGCCGGGTTTTAAAAAATACAGGGCATATTATAACAGAAAAATCAAAAGAAATTGTACAATTTTTAATCCGGCAAAAAATGAAAAAGACTGAATTCATTGGCATTTTAAACGAACTGATTCAACGCGCACAAAACGGCAATAAAACCGATATTGATTTTATTATGCAACATTTATCTTCGGAATCGTCGTTGCCGATGACGCGGTATGTCGATTTTGCAGTAAGCCTTGTTAAAAACGATGAAGGAATAAAACAACTGGAACATTATCTTTTTCACGGAACATTAATTCAGCGGAACTACTGTACACTATTTTTTAACCGGCGCGGAGACTGGCCTATAGTAAAAAAAGCTTTTCTGCTGGGTTTAATCGACGAAATACAAGCCTACTCCCGTTAGATAGCTGCAATTGTTCCGGTAATGGAAATAAATTAACCCTCAAACACAATTTTATTTTCCCCAAATCAGATAACACAAATACAACCCTCTGTATTTCAATATTTTTACAATTATTTAATTTTATTTCTTCTTTGGAGCGTTTAATAAAAAAATGCCTTACTTTTGAAAAATTATTAGTTAAAAATTTAGTCAATTCATTTATCAGAATATAGAAACTACGATGAAGGTTACCATTCGAAAATCAAACACCAGTGATCTTGATTTTCTTGAAGAATTGGAAAAAAAATGTTTCCCCCAGTTTCAGCAAAATACACGACGCGCCATTCGCTACAGCATATCAAGCCCCTTTCAGAATCTGCTTATTGCAGAAATTACTGAAAACAAAGAGATAAAACGTATCGGTTCGGTTACACTTTTTCTGCACCCCAAAACTTTACGGCTTTTTTCAATTGCCATTTTGCCCGAATACCAGGGGCAGGGTTTTGGAAAATACTTTTTGGACCATGTTCTCCAGATTGCCCGGGCAGGTAAATTTGAACGCGTTTCGCTCGAAGTAAGAAAGTCGGATAAAAAACTGATGAAGTTTTATGAAAATGCCGGGTTTCAAAGTACCGAAGAATTGCCTGCATACTATTCCAAAACCGAAGACGGTATTCGAATGGTACTGCAAATGGACGAAAACGGTGAAAAACAAAACATTTCGAACATTATAATTGTACGGAATCCCAAAAACTGGACCCTAGAAATAGAAGGAGTTAAAGTGGTTTCTTCGCGCAGTTATATTACCGATCCGGAATTTCAGGCCTTAAAAAATGTACGGATTTTTAACCTGAGCAACTCGTACCAATACCAAAAAATGGGGTATTATGTTTCGTTACTGGCCTCGGCGCGCGACCACCGTGTAATTCCAAATGTAACAACCTTGCGCGATTTTTCGAGTTTGTCGTTAATCCGTTCGCTATCTACATATATCGACGACAGCATTCAAAAAAGCCTCAAACATGTAAAATCGAACAAAATAAGCCTTTTCATCTATTTTGGGAAATCGGTAAATCCGAAATTCAGGTTGCTTTCTCAAAAATTGTATCATTTATTTGAAGCGCCGCTGCTGCAAATCGATTTTGTAAAAACCGACAAATGGATGATTCAGAAAGTTTCGCCATTGAGCTTGAAAAAAGTAAATCCCGACCACATGGACAAGGTTCAGGAATTTGCCAGCCATTATTTTTCAAAAAAACGCTTCAACCGTCCGAGGTTTAAAAACTACAAATACGATTTAGCTATTCTGGTAAATCCGAAGGAGAAAAACCCGCCTTCCTGCCCCGATGCTTTGCAGAATTTCAAAAAGGCAGCCGAAAAAATCGGGTTTTATGTTGAATTTATTACCAAAGACGATTTTAGCCAGCTCACCGAATTCGATGCACTTTTTATTCGCGAAACCACCAATGTAAACGACCACACGTATCAGTTTTCGCGCTCGGCTTATGCCGAAGGTTTGGTGGTTATCGACGATCCCTGGTCGATTCTTCGCTGCTCGAACAAAATCTTTCAAAACGAAAGATTAAAACAAAACAAGATAAAAACACCGGCAACACTTATTGTTTCCAAAACAAACTACAAATCAGCCAAACAGGTACCTCTTAATTTTCCGCTGGTATTAAAACAGCCCGACAGCGCTTTTTCACTCGGTGTTGAAAAAGTGAATACGCCCGAAGAACTGAATTTGGCGTTGCGCAGGCTTTTCCGTTTGTCCGACCTGGTGGTGGTTCAGGAATTTATGTATTCCGAATTCGACTGGAGAATTGGCGTTCTGGATCAAAAACCGTTGTATGCCTGCAAATATTACATGGCAAAAGACCACTGGCAAATTTACGACTGGCACAGCAACAATGCTGAAAACTGGGGAAAAACCGAAACCATTCCTGTGGAAGAAGTTCCCGAAATTGTTGTTAAAACTGCCGTAAAAGCAGCATCGCTTATTGGCGACGGTTTGTACGGCGTCGATTTAAAAATGGTAAACAACGAAGTGTACATCATCGAAATTAACGACAATCCGAACATCGATGAAGGAATTGAGGATTTTGTGCTGAAAGATGAGATTTACAACCGGATTATGAAATCGATTTTTAACCGGATTGAAATCAATCGCAATATTGCTCAGTTTGTTACCGTCTAAAAATAATTGTTTTATATTCGCAGCAATTTCAAAACCCATTCGTTAAACTAACGATGTTCTATATTTTTTGTTGACTTTTGAAATTGCAAATGGAGGAAAGTAATAAATATCTTGAAATTGCCATAAAAGCCGCGATTAAAGCGGGCGAAGAAATTTTGAAGATTTATGAAAATCCTTTGTTCGGCTTTTCTGTGGAAAAGAAAGCTGATAATTCGCCACTTACTATTGCCGACAAAACAAGTCACAGGATAATTTTTGAAATTCTTTCGAAAACGAATATTCCGGTATTAAGCGAGGAAGGAAAAGCCATCGATTTTGAAGATCGAAGAAACTGGTCGAAATTCTGGATAGTCGATCCACTTGATGGTACAAAGGAATTTATCAAGCGTAACGGCGAATTTACGGTTAACATTGCTTTATCAGAAAACAATGTTCCTGTTCTGGGAGTTATATATGTTCCTGTAACAAAAACGTTATATATCGGCAGTAAACGGTTGGGAGCTTTCAAAAAAGAAAAAATTAGTGGGGAAATTCCTCTGCAAACGGTAATAAATGAAGGTAAAAAACTACCTGTGCATAAAAAAGGCAGCATTTACAGAGTGGTTGGCAGCCGTTCGCATATGAATAGTGAAACAGAGGAATATCTAAAACTTTTGGAAGAAAAACATAAAAATATTGAAGTTGTATCAAAAGGCAGTTCGTTAAAAATTTGCCTGGTTGCCGAAGGTTCAGCGGATGAATATCCGCGGTTTGGGCCTACCATGGAATGGGACACTGCAGCCGGACATGCCATTGCAAATGCTGCCGGCAAAAAACTTTGGCAAACCAATTTTAAAAGTGAACTTTTATACAACAAGGAAAATTTGTTAAACCCTTACTTTATCGTAAAATAAGCTGAAATGACAGAAAATAACATACATCCTGTATTCGACAAAATTAAAGACCGAAAATCGAAAGAGATTTATCTGAAACAGCGGGCAAAAGTAATTTGGTTTACCGGCTTGTCAGGTTCGGGAAAAACAACGCTGGCAAGCGCACTCGAGAAAAGATTGTTTGAGCTGAATTATTTTTGCCAGATTCTGGACGGTGACAATGTGCGCTCGGGAATCAACAAAAACCTGAAATTTACAGAACAAGACAGGATTGAAAACATTCGCCGGATTGCCGAAGTCTCGAAACTTTTTATGAATTGCGGAATTATTCTTATTTGTGCTTTTATCAGTCCGACCAATGAAATCAGGAAAATGGCACACGAAATTATAGGCAACGACGATTATCTTGAAATATTTGTAAATACTCCCATTGAAGTTTGTGAACAACGCGATCCAAAAGGTTTGTACAAAAAAGCACGCGCCGGTGAGATTCAGAATTTTACCGGAGTCTCCTCCCCTTTCGAAGCACCCGAAAATCCGTTTATTGAAATCGACAATTCAAATCCGGAAATTGATAAAACCGTAACCCAATTGTTAAAAGCAATTATTCCGGAAATTAAATTTGATCCGCTGCATCAATTGTAATTGTTTTTCAAAAAATACATTTAGGTCTTTATTAGCTATTTCAAAAGCAGAAAAAAGCGCTGAATTTAAGTTTGATACAATTAAAATTCAATTTTAATAAACAATCTTTTGTTCTTTTTTGTTACCTTTTGAAACTGAAAAAAATTTTAACTAAGACTTAAATAAATGAAAATTGTAGTACTCGGAGCCGGCATTTCGGGGCACACCGCCGCTGCTTTCCTCAAAAAAAAATTAGGTAAAAAACACGATGTTATCGTAGTTTCGCCAAGTCAGTATTACCAATGGATACCATCTAATATTTGGGTTGGTGTTGGCAGAATGACTATCGACCAGGTACGTTTTAAGCTTGAAAAAGTGTATAAACGCTGGGGAATAGTTTTCAAACAGGCGAAAGCAGTTGCTATTCATCCCGAAGGAGATGCCACAACAAATCTTGGGTTTGTCGATATAGAATACACCGCTCCCGATAAAAAAGGACAGGCCGAAAAAGTGGAATACGATTTTCTGGTAAACGCAACCGGGCCAAAACTTAATTTTGATGCCACCGAAGGTTTGGGGCCGGGGAAAAATACGGTTTCCGTTTGTTCCTACGATCATGCAGCCCATGCCTGGGAAGAATTGCAAAAAAGCATCAAACGCATGGAAGAAGGAAAAAAACAACGTTTTCTGATTGGCACCGGCCACCCGATGGCAACCTGCCAGGGTGCTGCATTTGAATATGCTTTAAACATTGCATTCGAACTGAAAAAAAGAAAACTTTCGCACCTGGCCGATATTACCTGGCTTAGCAACGAGTACGAAGTTGGCGATTTTGGAATGGGCGGCGCCTTTGTAAAACGCGGAGGTTACGTTACTTCAACCAAAGTGTTTACCGAATCGGTTTTTGCTGAAAACAATATTAAATGGATAAAACGTGCCGGCGTTAAAAAAGTGGAACCCGGAGTTGCCCATTACGAAACGCTTGAAGGCGAGGAAAAAACAGCTGAATTTGATTTTGCCATGTTAATACCGGGTTTTGCAGGCCAGGGAATGAAAGCTTTCAATAAAAAAGGTGAAGACATTACTTCGGTTCTTTTCGCTCCAAACGGTTTTATGAAAGTGGATGCCGATTACACACCAAAACCTTTTGAAGAGTGGAGTATAAACGACTGGCCGCAAACTTACCAAAGTCCGGCTTATGAAAATATTTATGCTGCCGGAATTGCTTTTGCTCCGCCGCACAGCATCTCCAAACCCATGAAAAGCCCGAACGGAACGGCCATCTTCCCTGCCCCGCCGCGTACAGGAATGCCATCCGGAGTAATTGGGAAAATTATTGCACAAAATGTGGCCCACGCGGTAAAAACAGGAAAAATTGAACACAAACATACTGCAAGTATGGGAAGAATGGGTGCTGCGTGTATTGTTTCTGCAGGTTACAGTTTAACCAAAGGCCTGGGGGCAACCATGACTGTTTCGCCCATTGTTCCCGACTGGGAAAGATTTCCTGACTGGGGTCGCGACATCAATTCTACGGTGGGAGAAATCGGAACTGCCGGCCACTGGATAAAACTTTTCCTGCATTACATGTTTCTTCACAAAGCCAAAGGTTATCCGTTCTGGTGGTTGTTGCCGGAATAGAAAACAGCTGAATTTGTATTTGAGTGAATGAGGTGTTTCAACAGTAAAAAAACAAAAAATGGAAAATAAAATAACGTACGCCAATAAAGATGAGTTTTATCCGCCTATTCCGACCAAAACAACAAAACGGTTGCGGACGAACTTTTTTGTTCAGATCTATAAATTTTTCAGGCTAAACCTAAAAATAATGTTGATTGTAGTGAAAGGCCACTCTTAAAATCAACCTGAGATTTTTACGGAAGTCATCGATAAAGAGCCCCCGACATATTTATCGTTGAAAAATTCAACTTCGTCATTTTTGTCCTGCAAACCAAGTGAATAAATAAGCGGGAAATAATGATCAGGAGTTGGTATGGCAAGTTTTGCAGCGCTTCCCAAGTTTTCGTAATCGATAAGCGAACGATGATCTGCTTTTAATATTTTATCTTTAAAAGTCTCATTGATTTCTTTGGCCCAGTCGAAACCAAAATCCGGAGTATTCATATTTTGCCAGTCAACACGGCGCAGATTGTGAACCATATTTCCGCTTCCCATAATCAGAACACCTTTTTTCCGGAGCGAGGCCAGCTCAGCAGCCAGTTTGTAATGGTACTCCGCCGGTTGGTAAAAATCGATGCTCAACTGTAAAACCGGGATTTTTGCATCGGGGTACATGTGCCGAACCACTGTCCAGCAGCCATGATCAAGTCCCCATTCGTGATCGAGGCCAATATTTGCCGAAGTTACCAGCGAAGTAACTTCCTTTGCCAGTTCGGGTTTTCCGGGAGCCGGATATTCCACTTCGTACAATTCTTTGGGAAACCCGCCAAAATCGTGAATAGTTTTCGGATTTGACATTGCTGTAACTTGCGTTCCACGTGTCAACCAGTGGGCCGAAATACAAAGCACCGCTTCGGGTTGCTCCATTTCTTTTGCCAACTTTTGCCAGTAATCGCTAAATTCGTTTTCTTCAATTCCATTTATCGGCGAACCGTGACCCACAAAAACCACAGGCATTTTTTTGCTTTGCCCTGCCAGACCTGCAGTTACTTTTGATAAATCATTTAACCCTGCCATTCCTGTAATTCTTCCACCTAAAAGATATAAAAACTCTTTTCTTACCATTTTTATGATTTGAAAAATTTAAAAGGGATTCGATCTTGTGAAATCAAACCCCTTTATTCATAACGTTAAATATCTTTCTGAAATTGATTCTTTTCTCAAAACACATTAAACATTCTCTGAAGCAGCAACCAAAGTAAATTCAATTTCGAATTCATCATAAATCATGTTGTCGCCCAAACCTTTAAAGAAAGAGCCGGAACCGTACTGAATGTTGTATTTGGTACGATCGATAGAAGCAGTACCGTTTGCCAGAATCCTGCCATTTTCAACTTTTACCGTTGCCGGGAATGAAATATCCTGCGTAATACCTTTAATGGTAAGTTTTCCGGTTACAATGTATTGGTCTTTTCCGGCGCCGGTTTTAAAACCGGTAGCTTCGAAAGTTGCCTGCGGAAATTTTTCAACCGAAAAGAAATCCTCCGATTTAAGATGACCGATGAGTTTCTGGTTCCACTCCTCCGCTGTAAGATCGGTACAGGTAATGCTGTTCATATTAAGCTTAATGTTGGCCAGTTCAAGATTTGAACCGTTTACATACACATCGCCGTTTTCAATAGAAACATTTCCGGTGTGTTGTCCGGTAACTTTTTTACCTGTCCAGGTAATTTTACTTTTTTGTGCATCGACTTTATAAACCGATTTTGCCTCGTCGTTTCCTTTGGCGAAAACACCTGTTGTTAAAATTAAAGCGCTTAAAACAACTAAACTAAACTTTTTCATTTTTCTGACTATTTTAATTATTTATACTGCAAATCTATTGCATCAACAACATCAAAAAAATAAACTAGTTTAAGAAAAAGATGATTTAATCTTTTTTAGTAGTTCTTTTAGAAATAATTTTGCTTAAAAATACCGGCGTTACTCCCAAATACGATGAAATGTGATATTGCGGAAGCCGGTTGATCAATTCGGGGTAACTGCTTAACAAATTTTCATAATTCTCTTCTGCCGTGTTTACAAGAATCGAAATCAGCCTTTTTTGCTGAAAAATATAGGAACGTTTCAGATAACTTACAAACGATGCAAAATTGTTGGTAAGTTTGTTCATATTTTCGTCGGTAATGGAATAAACCACACTGTTTTCAATAGCATCGAGAAAAAACAAAGTTTCTGCTGGTGTGGCAAGGTCGCCAATCCACTGATTTTCGCGGGCAAACAAAACATTAAATTCCTTTCCCGAAGCATCAATCACAAACATTCTCAGCAATCCTTTTTCAATAAAATAATGCCGCGTATTTTTTTCGCCGGCACCAAAAATAAGTTGTTTCTTTTTGATCGCTTCCCGCCTAAACGACTGATTTATCAAATCAATTTCACCGGCATTAAGCTGTCGATCAATATTTTGTTCATAAAATGCAACAATTGACTCAAATTTTTCCATCTGATTAAAAATCTTACCGCTTGTAAAAATAATAAACTGAAAATACTTTTAGCACGATAAAAAAGAACCCGAATTGTTTTTTCAATTGAGTAAATAGCAACTGTTGATCGTAAATATATTCATAACTCAAAGTGAATTTGGGTAAAATATTAAAAACGAAATGATTTTCGAATAGGTTTGCCAGATGCAAATAATTATATTTGGCGACGTATTTAAATCAACTAAATTATTAATCATTCCCGGCAGGGAATAAAAAGACTAATCAATGAAAAAGAACATTTTAGTAGTATTTGTATTGGTAGCCGGAATGTTGTTTTCGGCAGCTGCAACAGCACAAAAAGAAAACACGCTAACCAAAGCTGAAAAAAAAGACGGTTGGGTTTTGTTGTTCAACGGTAAAAATTTCGACGGATGGCGTCAGTGTAACGGAACGGCAATGCCAGCCAACTGGGTTATTGAAGATGATGCAATGAAAGTATTTACAGGCGAAGGCAAACAACCCGGACAAGGAGCTAACGGCGACATTCTTTTTGGCGACAAAAAATTTCAAAATTTCGAACTATCCATCGACTGGAAAGCCGGTAAAATGGCTAATTCGGGAATTTTTTACAACGTTCGAGAAGTTCCTGGAAAACCAATTTATTTTGCCGCTCCCGAAGTTCAGGTTTTAGACAATGCTGAAGCTACCGACAACAAAATCGACAGCCACCTTGCAGGCTCGTTGTACGATATGCTTCCGGCCGATCCAAAAACTGTTCACCCGGCAGGCGAATGGAATACCTGCGTTATTAAAGTTCTTGATGGAAAAGTTACCATTTCGATGAACGGCACAGAAGTAGTAAAATACTCACACTGGACTCAGGAATGGGACCAATTGGTACAAAACAGCAAATTCAAAGATTTTCCTGGTTTTACAGAAGGTATTTCAAAAAATGGATACATCGGGTTACAGGACCACGGCTACACAGTATGGTTTAGAAACATTAAAATCCGAGAACTTTAATTAACCAAACCAAATTTTAAAACCAATTCTATCACTGCTATCCTGAAATTTGAAAATAACGAAGATTTACCTTTACGTTTTAAAATTTGTTTTATGAAATTACTAAACAGGTTATTTAGCCTACTTTTAATTCTGATGTTCATTTCGTGCGGAAATGAAGAAAAAGTGAAACAAACCACCGATTTCACCCAATTTGTCGATCCTTTAATTGGCAGCGGTTACCACGGTCATGTTTTTGTTGGCGCCAGCGTTCCTTTTGGAGCAGTACAACTGGGCCCGAACAATGAAACACAAGGCTGGGACTGGTGCTCGGGTTATCATTATTCCGATTCAATTGTAGTGGGTTTTGCACACACGCATTTGAGTGGAACAGGAATTGGTGATTTGGGTGATGTCGTATTTATGCCGGTTTCAGATGAATTTGACCCTGCACAGAATACGGAAACTCCGTTTCGCTGGAAATCGAAATATTCACACGACAAGGAAACAGCAAAAGCAGGTTTTTATACTCTGCATATCGACCGTTACAACGTAGATGCAGAATTCACAGCCACCGAACGTGTTGGATTTCATAAATACAAATTTAATTCTGAAGGAAACTCAGGAATAATCATTGATTTAAAATATGGTACCGGTGGAGATAGAATAAAACAGGGCAAAATTGAACAGGTAGATAAAAACACGGTTCAGGGTTTACGTTTTTCATCCGGTTGGGCCCGGGATCAGCAGTTGTTCTATTACACACAATTTTCGAAGGACATAACAAACTTTGAAATCATTGATGCGAATGAAGACACAGGTGATTTAACGGCATATATTCAGTTTGAAGGCAATGGTGAACTGATGGCAAAAACCGCTATTTCACCTGTAAGTATAGATGGAGCTAAAAGCAACCTGGCTGCCGAAATTGATGAAGAGATGGGGCTTTGGAATTTTGAAGGTGTAAAAGAAATAGCTCAAACCAAATGGAATACAGAACTGGGGAAAATCGATGTTCAGTCGGACAACCTTTCCGATAAAAAAATATTTTACACGGCTTTGTACCACACCATGATTGCACCATCGCTTTTTAACGACGAAAACGGCGACTACCGCGGTGCAGATCGCCAGGTTCACCAAAATCCGGGATACGAAACGTACACAACATTTTCGTTGTGGGATACCTACCGCGCTGCTCACCCGCTTTACACACTTGTTCAGCCCAACCGTATTAACGACCTTGTAAATACCATGCTCGATATTTACGACCAGCAGGGAAAACTTCCGGTTTGGCATTTGTATGGAAATGAAACCAATACAATGGTGGGTTACCATGCTATTCCGGTAATTGCTGATGCATACTTAAAAGGATTTCGCGGTTTTGATGCAGAAAAAGCTTTTGAAGCGATGAAATCTTCTGCTATGAGCGATTTTCGTGGAGTTGACTTTGTAAAATCACAAGGTTACATCCCGGCCGATTCTCAGGTTGAATCGGTTGCACGTGCCATGGAATATGCGATTGATGACTGGTGTATTGCAGCTATGGCAACAGCTTTGGGGAAAACCGAAGATGCCGCTTTGTTTACAAAACGTTCAAAATATTACCAGTTGTATTTTGATAAAGACATCAATTTCGTTCGAGGAAAAATGGGAGACGGCAGCTGGCGTACTCCTTTTGATCCGGTTTCATCTCAACATCAAAGTGACGATTTTTGCGAAGGAAACTCCTGGCAGTACACATGGCTTGTTCCGCAGGATCCGGAGGGATTAATTCAGCTTTTCGGCAGTGAAGAGGCTTTTATAAACAAACTCGACAGTCTGTTTATTGTCGATTCGGAGCAGGTGGAAGGCGCTTCTTCCGATATTTCCGGGTTGATTGGACAGTACGCACACGGTAACGAACCAAGCCACCACACCACTTATATGTATGCTTTTGCCGGTCAGCAATGGAAAACATCGAAACTGGTGCGCGAAATCTGCAATACTATGTACACCGACAAAAACGACGGTTTGTGTGGAAACGAAGATTGTGGTCAAATGTCGGCCTGGTACGTACTTTCATCGATTGGAATTTACCCGGTAAATCCGGCTGCCGGAGCTTATGTTTTTGGAAGCCCAATCTTTAATCAGGTAACTCTCAATTTGCCGGAAGGTAAAACTTTCTCAATAATTGCTGAAAACAACAGTCCTGAAAACATTTACATTCAGTCGGCTGAACTCAACGGAGAACCTTACACAAAAACATTCATTACTCATAAAGGGATTATGAATGGCGGCACTTTAAAATTTGTAATGGGAAATGAACCCAACAAAGAATTTGGCGCAGCGCAGGAAAACCGTCCCAAATCGATGGTTTATTAGTTAACGACTTACACGATTCAAATTTCTTTATAACACTTTGTTTTCTTTGCGGTTGAATAAAAAGCTGCAAAGAACATGATTTTGAAGGAAAGTAAAAATGAAAAATAAATAAAATGAAATACTTAGCTTTTATTTTCACTATAGTTTTAATGTTCGGATGTACAAATTCAATTAAAAATTCTTCCGGAGATCAAAATTATGGTTCTTCTGAAAAACTGGTTGATTTGGTAAACCCGCTGATGGGAACCGATTCCAACTATTCGTTGTCGAACGGAAACACCTACCCTGCCATTGCCCGTCCGTGGGGAATGAATTTCTGGACACCGCAAACCGGTAAAATGGGCAACGGCTGGGGCTACATGTACGACGATGTAAAAATTCGCGGTATCAAACAAACCCACCAGCCCAGTCCGTGGATCAACGACTACGCCGCCTTTTCGTTCTTACCCGAAACAGGCGAATTAAAAGTTGATGAAAACGAACGCGCATCGTGGTTTTCTCACAAGGCAGAAGTTGCCAAACCTTACTATTACAGCGTTTACCTGGCCGATTACGATGTTACGGCAGAAGTAACGCCAACAGAACGCGCAGCCATTTTCCGTTTTACTTTTCCTGAAAATGAAAATTCGTACATTTTGCTCGACGCTTTTAACGGTGGTTCTTCGGTAAAAGTAATCCCTGAAGAACGAAAAATTGTAGGCTACTGCCAGAACAACCACGGCGGGGTACCGGCAAATTTCCACAATTATTTTGTTGCTGTTTTCGATAAAGATTTTGAAATCACCAAAACATGGAACGACGAAATTCTGAACGAAGCAAAAGAGGCGAAAGGGTTACATACCGGAGCAGTTATCGGTTTCAAAACAAAAAAAGGTGAAAAAGTAAATGTTAAAGTTGCTTCTTCGTTTATCAGCCCAGAACAGGCCGAATTGAATTTAAACCGCGAAATCGGTGAAAAATCATTCGATGTTGTTTGTGCTGAAGGTGAGCAAATCTGGGAAAAAGAACTTTCAAAAATCAAGGTTGAAGGAGGCACCGACCAACAAAGCCGTACTTTTTATTCCAGTTTGTACCGCACTTTGCTTTTCCCGCGTAAATTTTATGAAATTGATGCCAACAACGAAGTGGTGCATTACAGTCCTTACAATGGCGAAGTACTGCCAGGTTACCTGTTTACCGACAACGGTTTCTGGGATACATTCCGCGCTGTTTTCCCGTTTTTCACTTTAATGTATCCAGAGCTGAACTCGCAAATTATGCAAGGTTTGGTAAATACGTACAAAGAAAGTGGCTGGTTGCCTGAATGGGCCAGTCCGGGTCACCGCGGTTGTATGATTGGCTCCAACTCAGCTTCCTTAATTGCCGATTCATATTTAAAAGGAATCAGGGGTTACGACATTCAAACCCTGTACGAAGCCATGCTGAAAAATACCGAAAACTGGATGGAAAACATCACTTCGGTAGGTCGTTTTGGCGCCGATTATTACAACAAATTGGGTTATATTCCTTACGATGTAAATATCAATGAAAATACAGCACGAACGCTGGAATATGCTTATGCAGATTTCTGTATTTGGAAACTTGGCCAGGAACTTGGCCGTCCACAGGAAGAAATCGACCTTTTCAAAAAACGGGCACGCAATTATAAAAATGTTTTTGATGCCGAAACAAAACTCATGCGCGGGAAAAACGAAGATGGAACATTCCAGACTCCTTTCAGTCCCTACAAATGGGGCGATGCTTTTACCGAAGGCAACAGCTGGCATTACACGTGGAGCGTTTTCCAGGATATTGAAGGATTAAAAGAACTGATGGGAGGCGACAAAGATTTTGTAGCGATGCTTGACTCGGTATTTGTAGTTCCGCCTATTTTCGACGATTCGTACTACGGCGGCACCATTCACGAAATTCGGGAGATGCAGATTGCCGGCATGGGAAATTATGCACACGGAAACCAGCCGATTCAGCATATGATTTATTTGTACAACTACGCAGGAGAACCCTGGAAAGCCCAGAAACACGTGCGCGAAGTACTGACAAAACTTTACAATCCGCAAGCCGACGGTTATTGCGGCGACGAAGATAACGGACAAACTTCGGCATGGTATGTTTTCAGTTCAATGGGATTTTACCCGGTTTGCCCGGGCGCCAATCAGTATGTTTTTGGAGCGCCGCTGTTTAATAAAATTACAATCGCTCTAGAAAACGGAAACACCTTTGTAATAAATGCGGCAAACAATTCGAAAGAAAACTTTTATGTTGACGATGTAAAACTGAACGGTGAGGAATGGAATAAAAACTTCATTTCGCACGAAACATTACAAAACGGTGGCGAACTCGACTTTACCATGTCGGCAACGCCAAATAAAAACCGCGGAACCGGCAAAGAAAGTTTTCCATATTCGATGACGAACGAGGAAAATTAGTTCTAAGTTTCTGGTTTAAAGTTTCGAGTTTTAACTGATAATTAGGGACTCGATTCGATACAATAAATTCCATCTTTATTTCGTATAAGGATGGAATTTTTATTTAGGAATCATTTCCAATAATGTATATTTTTCCCCTTTTATACCTTTATAAAACTTTGATAAATAAACACTTTCCCCTTCTTAACTTGTAAAAACACCTTTTCAACATTATTAAAAACGAAGAGGCTAATATTAAATTAGTTTTAAGTATAGATGCATTTAAAATACAAACAAAAATTTTGGTTATATATTTGCACAATAAATGAATGAACGTTCATTTATTTAAAAATTCAAATTATGGCACGGATAACAGATCAAAACAGGATAGAACGGTTGAAACAGTCAACAATGAAGCTGGTTGTGGAACACGGTTTTGGAGGAGCTTCCGCATCGTTAATCGCCAAAGATGCCAACGTTGCTTCGGGTTATTTTTATATGCATTATAAAGGCAAATACGAAATGGTTAATGCCTTGCTCCAGGATGTTTACCAGGAGGTTGTAAACAAACTCGAAGAACTGACAACCAACGACACTGCATTTATAAACATTGTAGAAAATATGATCCGTCATTTTTTCAAAATGGCAAATACCGACCCAATAAAACTGAAATTCTTATATGTTTTAACCAACGATTACAGTTTTGTTATCGATAAAACCATGCACGAAAACATATTTAAAATCTTAAATATATTGGTAAATGACGGCCATTCATCGGGGCAGTTGGATAAAAAAATAACACAATCAGACCTGTATTTAATTGTCGTTATAAATACCATTCAATTTATAAATCAGCGTTTTAAGAATTTACAAAATGAAGGAAAATTAAGTAAGGAAGATGAAAACCATCTGATTTACATAACAAATAAAATATTAGAAGAGCCACGAAAATGAAAAAAGGAAAACAAATTATCATTACTTTCTTTTTGTTGATGTACGGGCTTATTGCTGCAAATGCGCAGGATAACACAAAAGTTCTGACTTTTGGTGAAGCACTGCAAATTATGAACGGTCAAAACCCGGGATTACAGCAAGCCAAACAAAAAATCAAACAAAAAGAATACGAGTTAAAGGCCCAAAAAGGCTTGTACATGCCGCAGGTTTCAGTAAGTGCCAAGGCAATCTCAATGTCCGACGCGTTGCATCTTGATTTAACACCTGTAAAAGATGCAATTACCCCGCTTTATACAACACTCGGTACTTATGGCGTATTTAGCGGTGTTCCGAACCCCGATCCCACAACCAACACAGTTGTGCCGGTTTTACCCGATAATTTAAGTACAGCTGTAGTACGGGAAAAACTACTTGCAGCCGGCGAGGAGATTGAGAATGCCAACTGGGATCAGGTAATTCAGGAGAAAAATTTTGCCACAGTATCGGCCGATTTTGCCTGGCCAATTTATGCCGGAGGAAAAATTAAAGCTTCCAACGATGCTGCAGCAACCGAACTTTCTATCAGTCGGGAAGAAATGCGGCAAACTGAAGGAGCCCTTTTAGCAGAACTTGCATCGCGCTATTACGGACTTACCCTGGCTTTACAGGTATTTGAAGTAAGAAAACAGATGTTTGAAATTTCAGAACAACATTACAACGATGCACAAAAATTGTTCGACAACGGCATGATTGCCAATGTTGAACTACTTCATGCAAAAGTGGCAAAAAATGAAGCAGAAAGGGAATTAAAGGAGGCAGAACGCAACATTGAAATTATCCGGTCAGGACTTGATGCTACTCTTTCTATGGATTCAGTGTTTACAATTTTGCCTGCCAGTCACCTGTTTATCAATAAAGAATTATCTGACATCTCATTCTGGATAAACAAAGCCTATGACGAAAATCCTCAGCTAAAACAAATTGAAGGAAAAAAAGAACTTGTTACTATTAAAAACAAGGTAAACAAAGGAAACTACCTGCCATCTGTTGCAATGCTGGGCACTTACAATCTGGCTGATAAAAACCTGTCGTCATACGTTCCCGACTGGATGGTTGGCGTTGGTTTGAAATGGTCTCTTTTTGAAGGACTTGGCAGAAACAATACTTTCAAAGCCGGTAAAACCATGGAACAACAGGTGAATTTTGCAGAGCAAAAAGCCCATTCCGACTTAAAAGCATATTTAAACAAATTGTACGAAGAACTCCAAATGCAACTGGAACAAATCAACGAACTGGAAAGCACACTGAATCTTGCGGAAGAGTATTCAGAAAGCACACAAAAAGCATTTAAAGAAGGGCTGGCAACCTCAACTTCAGTAGTTGAAGCATACACCAAAGTTGCACAGGTAAAAGCGCTTCGTTTAAAGGTATTTTATGATTACGATGTTACTCTTGCAACACTTTTACAAACCGCCGGGGTTCCCGAAGAATACATCGAATTTTGCGCCGGAAATAATACCATCACAGAATCATTAAACAATTAGAAACACACAATCATGAATAAAAAAACAATAGCAACCATACTTGCAGTTGCAGCAATTTTAGCTTTCATAACATATACATTTATTGTAGTACTGAAAAAAGAACCTGTTGTATTACAAGGAGAAGTAGAAGCCAAAGAATATAAAATAGCGTCAAAAGTTCCTGGAAGGATTTTGGAGGTTGCGGTTAAAAAAGGACAAAAAGTTAATAAAGGCGATTTCATTTTCTCGATTGACAGTCCTGAAATTAATGCCAAATTAGACGAAGCAACTGCCGCCCGTTCGGCAGCAAGTGCTCAAAGCAGAAAAGCACAAAATGGCGCTCAGCCCGAAGATATTACTGCTGCTTACAGTACTTATGTAAAGGCAGAGGCAGCCGCCCAATTTGCTGAAAAAACATTTACCCGTATTCAAAATCTGTATGAAGAAGGCGTAGTTCCGGCTCAAAAACGCGACGAAGTGGAAACGCAAATGAAAGCTGCCCGCGAAACTGCCAATGCTGCAAAAGCAATCTGGCAAAAAGCAGAAAAAGGAGCGCGGGAAGAAGACAAAGATGCTGCAGCAGCTCTTGTAAAAAGGGCCGACGCAGCGATTGAACAAGTTCAGGCTTATCTCGATGAAACTTCAATTAATGCCATTTCCGACGGTGAAGTTTCCGGAATAAACGTGGAAGCAGGAGAACTGGTATCAACGGGTTTTCCGGTGGTGACCCTACTTAATCTCGATGATATTTGGGTAACGCTTTACCTTCGCGAAGATTATTTATCGAAGTTCAAAATGGGCGATACGTTCAAAGCAAAAATACCCGGGCTGGATAACAGGGAATTCGATTTCAAAGTAAATTATGTTAGCCCAACGGGCGATTTTGCACGCTGGAATGCAACCAAAACATCGGGTGACTTTGATCTGAAATCATTTGAAATTGAAGCGCGATCGGTGACAAAAATCGATGGATTAAGACCCGGAATGACAGTAATTGTAACATTAAGCGAATAAAATATGGCAACGAAAACATCCCTTTTTGCCGTAACAAAACGGGAGGTTACGCGAATTATCCACAATCCCGCTTACCGTTTTCTTTTGTTGATTGGACCACTTATCGGAATTGGATTGTTGTTCTTTATTTTTCATAAAGGAGCAGTAAAAGAGTTGCCCATTGCCGTAGTCGATCGCGACAATTCGTCATTGTCGATAAAAATAGCAAATGCGCTGGATGCTTCCTCCGATGTGGATGTGGTTTTACAAACGCAAAATATTTTCAGGGCAAAAGATATGCTTGAACAGGGAGAAGTTGAAGCCATTGTTGTTATTCCTTTTGAAACAGAAAAGTCTGTTTTTCAGGAAATTGAAGCACCAATTCCGGTTTATATTAATGGTACCAATGTATTAAAAGGCTCATTAATTCAACGCTCGGTACTTGCCACAATAAAAACAATATCAGGAGGAGTGCAACTTAAAAAGCTGGCAATGTCAGGAAAAAACGAACAGGAAGCAATGGCACTAATTGTCCCGGTGAACATTCAAAAACACGTACTTTTTAATCCGTTTACCAACTATTCATATTTTTTGAACTCAGCGCTTATTTATATAATGCTTTTTTTATTTGTGCTACTGAGTTCAATTTATACCTTGGGAAACGAATTAAAACGAGGTACTGGAATGGGATTGCTCGAAACAAGCGGCAACAGTGTCCGCCTTTCCATTGTCGGAAAGCTTTTTCCTTACACAATCATATTTTCAGGGTTTGCACTTTTTATCAATATTCTTTTGTTTAAAGTGGAAGGAATGCCACTCAACGGAAACTACTGGTTGATTTTTGTAGGGCAGTTTATAACCATACTAACCTACCAGTTAATGGCGCTGATATTTGTAGGGTTAACCATTAACTTGCGACTGGCTTTATCGCTGGCGAGCGCCTATTCCATGATGGGAATTACCTTCTCCGGACTTACTTTTCCGTTGGAAGCAATGCCAAAAGTTGCTCAAATATTTGCTACTATTTTTCCATTTACATGGTGGGAAAAACTGCTTGTATCACAATCGTTGCGTGGAGCGCCGCTCAGAGAGGCCCTGCCTTACATTTGTTATATCCTGATATTTCAACTCATTGCACTTTGTTTTTTACCGGTTTATAAACGCTATCTCGGAAATGCAAAATACTGGGGCAAAAAGTAAAATAGGCAGAAGCCGGAAGTTGGAAGCTGGAAGAAAGAAGATGAAAAAATATCTCAGAGATAAAAAATGAAAACAAATAAAAATAAGATAAACGGATTTCAACTTGTTGCCACTCATTTTATAAACGAGTTAAAAGCCATTTTTAGCGATGGTGGCGCAGTGCTAATCCTGATTGGAGCTGTGGTAATTTACCCAATTGTTTATTCCATAGGATATTTCAACGAAACAATGACAGAAATGAAGGTGGCCGTTGTTGACCAGGATCATTCTGCAACCAGCCGGAAATATACCGCAATGATTGATGCTTCGAGCGAACTTAGTGTCGATTACAAGCCACTGGATTTGTTGTCAGCCGAAAACCTGTTTATGGCCAACAAAATCAGCGGAGTAATATTAATTCCGAAAGATTTTGAAAAAGATGTACTGAGTGGCCGACAGGCAAACGTGGCTGTTTATTCCGATGCCAGTTATTTTCTGAAATACAGAAATACCATTTTGGCAACTACTTATTCCAATGCTTATTTTAGCGGCGGAGTTTCAGTATTACGTTATATGGCTGAAGGAAAATCGCTGCAGCAGGCCAAAGTAAACAACGATCCATTACCGGCATATCCACACATATTATATAATCCTTCATCGGGGTACGGGAGTTTTGTTATGCCGGGTGTTATTTTGGTTATTTTTCAGCAAACATTGCTCATCGGAATCGGGTTGCTGGGAGGTTCCTTCTCCGAATCAAAAGCTTCACCGTTTATTTTACCTGTACAAAAACGCCGGAAAGAAATTATTCCCTACCTCACAGGAAAAACAGGCGCATATTTGTTCATATCACTTTTTAATATTGCCTACGCAGTTGTATTAATTCACCACTGGTTTGGTTACCCCGACAAAGCCAGTATGTTGCATGTATTAATGCTTCTGTTTCCATTTTTACTGAGTACTATTTTTCTGGGAATCGGTGTTTCAACGTTATTCAAACACCGTGAATCGGCACTGGTGTTTATGGTATTTTTATCGCCAATTGCACTTTTTATGAGCGGACTTTCGTGGCCGCTTTCTTCCATTCCCCACTGGTTGGTTTTGCTTTCAAAAGCAATGCCCGGGACAACAGTTATTCCGGCGTATTTAAGATTGCGAACCATGGGAGTAGGAATTATTGAAGTGAAATCGGAATTGTTATTTCTTTACGCCCAGGCGGCTGTTTATCTTGGGTTAACAATTATTTACTTTTATTTCAGAATGGCAATAAATAAAAGAAAAACAGCAACTCAAAACAGTTAATTTTTTCAACGGGGCTGTTTAAATATACAAATGCAGAACCTGGCAGATAAAAAAAAAGTTAGTGTCCGGTTAAAATTATTAATGAATGGCCGAAGCCCTGTTGTATCCTACTTTCATTAATCCCGACATTAACAGCCTGAAACCATTAGAGGCTGCCTAAAAAGTTATTTTAACCGCTAAATGCGCTAAGTTTAACGCAAGGTACGCAAATTTAATCTGCTAATTTATAAAGCTTTGCGCTCTTTGCGAATTTCATTGCGATCATTGCGGTTAAATATTTTTGACTTTTTGGACAGCCTCTATTCATAAAAACATTTTTAGACAGTTTGTTCCGGGGTAATCATTACACCAAAGTTTCGAACAACAATATTTAAAAAACTAAAAACAACCGGAAAATTTGTTTTATAAAATATTTTCCAGTTTATTTACAGGAAAATATAATTGAAAAAATATTTTCCGATGAATGTTGAAATAAACGATAAAATTTTACAGACTGCATTAGCGCAATTTCTAAAATTTGGCATTCGGGAAATGTCGATTCAAAAGCTGGTAGCCCCGCTAAATATTTCCACAAAAACCGTTTACAAGCATTTTAAAAACAAGGAAGAATTACTGGAAGCTGTGCTGCGATACCATTACAATCAACAGTACAAACTTTTCGAAGAATTGATTGGAGTTCAAAATACAGTGGCCTTGTTTTACGATATCTGGTATTATGCCGTGGAAAGAGAGTACGGTGTAAACAATGCATTTTTTCGCGATTTGCATTATTATTATCCCGCCCTGGAACGTAAAATTGAAGTTGAAATTGGAAATAAATTCTGGCAAAAAATTTTACAATTGGTTAAAAAAGGTATACAGCAGGGATACTTTTCAGAAGAAATAATTCCTGAAGTAATGATGGAAGGCATTGCCGTTTTACTCGATAAAATAGGACGTTCAGAGCAATTTTTAAAATTTAAAATTACACACCGCGAAATTTTTCAAAATACAATTTCAATTTATATAAAAGGTTTTTGCACAACAAAAGGGCTGCAGGAACTGGAAAATCACATCGCAAAAAAATACGATTTAACTTTAAACAAATAACATCAATTTATTAATCAAACTTAATTTTAGCAACGATGAAAAAAGCAAGTATTTTTTTAACCGGGTTATTTTTAATCCTCAGTAGTTTAGCCCTTCATGCGCAGGAAAAACCATCCGATTTTTTTCTTGGAAAATGGAATGTTGTCATTTTAGGAACACCAAACGGCGACGCCAAAATGGTTTTGGAAATTAAAGATGGCGAGACAAAATTTGAAGGGGTAATTTCGGGCGAAGGCGTTCCTGATCAAAAAGTTGATCGTGTTTCAGGAACCGGGGATAAATTAACTGTTTACTGGAGTGCACAGGGTTACGATGTAAACCTGAACATGAAAAAAACTGCTGAAGGAAAAGTGGATGGTAGTTTAATGGGCATGTTTACAGCGAAAATTGAACGTGTAGAATAAAAAAATTGGAATTATAAAAAATCCATCTTTGTTAAAAACAGAGATGGATTTTTTTATTGTGTAACCCCAAAAGCGGTCTAACTTTTCAAAACTTATTCATACCGTAAAGTATTAGCCGGATTCAATCTAATCGATTGCAGGGTTTTATAACTGATGGTAAGCAAGGCAACAGCAATGGCAAATACAAAACCTATTAAAAATTCATACAAACGAAGATGAATGCGGTAATAATAATTGTGCAACCAGTTAACGGCAGCCCAATAAATTAGCGGCCAGGCAACCGCAGTTGCAATACAAACCAGAATAATTATTTCTTTTGAAATGAGGTAGAATATACTAATCCCGGTAGCTCCCAACGCTTTGCGCACTCCTACTTCCTTGGTTCGCTGTTCAATGGTAAACGATGTTAACCCAAAAAGTCCGAGCGCAGCAATAAAAATTCCGAGAAGGGCAAAAACGACTGAGAGTTTTGCGTTTTGCTGTTCGGTTTTGTACATGTGCGAAAAATCTTCATCCATAAAAAAATACTGCAACGGATTGTTGGAAGCAAATTTTTTCCAGACATCTTCGACACTTTTAACCGTTTGAGCGGTTGCCACATTTCCAAATTTTACCGTTACATAACCAAAATAAAATCCTTCGGGTTTAAACCGGATCAAATAAGGAGCGATTCGGTTGTGAAGCGACTGAAAATGAAAGTCGTTGCAAACACCAATTATTGGCATTCCGTTGCCTCCGTTCGGATTAAAATCGATAATTCTTGTTGAATTAAAATCGGTGATGCCAAATTCTTCGAGCGTTTTTTGGTTAACCACACAGGCTTGCTGATCGGAGCCAAACGAACGATCGAAAAAACGTCCGTCGGCGAGTTTTATATTGTATGTTTTCAGAAAATCGTAATCCACCCAGTTGGTTTGCAGTAAAAAAGTTTCGCCGTCGCGCCCTTCAATGGCGTAACCGTTGTTATTGTTGTTATGCCCTGGCACAGCCGTTGAAACAGAAACACTTTCTATTCCGGGGAGCCGCAGCAATTCTTCCTTAAAAGTATTTACCTTCTCACCAATAGCTCCGGCTTGTTCGATTACAAGCAACCGTTCTTTATCAAAACCTACGTCTTTATTTATCATGTAATCCAATTGCCTGTACATAATAATTGTTCCAACAATCAGTACAATCGAGATTAAAAACTGAACAGAAACCAGAATGCTCCGTAATTTTCCGTTTTTAGCGCCGTCTCTTATTTTTCCACGCAAAACTGTGTTCGGATTAAACGAAGAAAGATAAGATGCAGGGTAAATTCCAGCTAATATTCCCACAAAAATGGCAAATCCAATCAGCATTGGAATATAATAGAAATGTTCAAACAGGTTAAAGTGTACCCTGGCTTCAAAAATATTATTGAAAAATGGTAACGAAATAAAGACCATAATTACTGCCAAAACGAGCGCAATCAAAGAAATAACTGTTGAATCGGTTAGAAACTGAAACATCAGCATCCCTTTTGAAGAACCACTAACTTTTTTCACACCAATTTCCTTGGCACGTTTTGTAGCCTGTGCTGTTGAAAGATTCATAAAGTTAATGGAGGCAATTACAATGATTAAAATGGCAACGCTTCCAAAAATGATTAAATATTTTGGGTCGGTGGCCGGTTTTACTTCATGCTCCACCGTTGGATCGAGATGAATTTTTGTTATCGGCTGCAAATGAAAATTGTACTTGTTTCCCTGGGCAATAAAATCTGCAATCGAAATTTTAAACAGCTCCTGAACCCGCGGCCCCACATATTTCTCAACCATAGCAGGAAATTTAGCTTCAACATTTTTTGCCAAAGTATTTGGTTTCAGAAGTATATAAGTTGAAAAACTATTACTCAGCCACTCACCGTCGTTCGCCCTGGGGTTGGTAACAAACGAAGTCAGAATATCGGCATTAAAATGCGTAGTTTCAGGAAAGTCGGCCATAACTCCGGTAATCCGGTACGGTTCCTGGCGCGTATTTATGCGCAACATTTTATTCACCGGATCCTCGATTCCAAATATTTTCAGGGCAGTTGATTCTGACAAAACCATGGTATTGGGTTCTCTTAAAACCGATTTAACATCGCCTTTTAAAAGAGGGATTGAAAATATTTCAAAAAACGATGAATCCACTTCAGCAAAATCCCTGACCGAAAAAATAAGGTCTTCCTTTTTAATAATGGTTTCACCAAAAACATTCATTCGGCAAAACTTTTCAACTTCAGGAAAATCGATGGCCATGGTTGGACCAATTACCGAGGCTGTGTAAGCTGCGTTAATTTCCTGATCACCAATTTTTCCGTCGAGCGTTAAACGGTAAATCTGATCCTTTTTTACGTGATATTGGTCGAAACTTAATTCGTGAATTACAAAAAGTGCAATCAGCAAACTGCAGGCTATTCCAACGGATAATCCAAAAATATTGATAGCAACATATCCTTTTTGTTTTTTCAATGCCCGCAGACTGTGTTTTATTAAATTTTTAAACATAGGAGAACCTGTTAAAATTGAAGAAAATAATTGTTCAAAACATTTTTAAGACGCTCGGAAACAATTTAAGTTACACGCATCGGGCAAATTGAAAGGATAAAAATTCAATGACAACATTATAATTTTCAGACTGATTAATCAGTTTCAAAAAATATCCTAATTTTAAAATCTGAACCAACTTTACTTAATAGTACAATTATGAACCTAAAAAATTCCAAACCAAAAGTATATACTTTAAAACCTCTGTTTATACTTTTTTCATTGTTTGCACTGGCCTTTAACTCTTTGGGCCAGAAACAGGACACAATTGCCGGAATTTCCGTAAATTACGATGAAACAAAAACCGGAGCCTACACCCTACCCGACCCTCTGAAACTTGAAAACGGTGAAAAAGTTACTTCTCCTGAAATTTGGCTGAATAAGCGTCGGCCCGAAATTCTTCATTTGTACGAAACCGAGCAGTTTGGGAAATGTCCTGAACGGGTTCCGCGCCAAGCAAAAGTTTTTGATTCGGGAACCACTGTTTTTGATGGAAAGGCTGTGCGAAAACAGGTAACTCTTTATTTCACTGAAGATACAGCCAAATACAAGGCCGATCTTTTACTGTACATACCTGCCAATTTCGAAAAACCTGTGCCTGTTTTTTTTATGATAAGCTTTTTACCCAATTCGTTGATGATCAACGATCCGGGAATCAAAACAGGTACCATGTTGAACAATAAAGGTGAAAAAATTTCAGCAACCGAAGGGAGAAGCTGGGGTTATTTCGATGTGGAAAAATTTATTTCCGAAGGAATTGGCGTTGCTACCATTTATTACGGTGATATTGAACCCGATTTTGTTGAAGGAATAAAATACGGAATCCGCGGACATTATTTAAAGAAAGGAGAAGTTTCGCCGGCTGCCGATGAGTGGGGTGCAATTTCGGCTTGGTCGTGGGGTTTAAGTTATGCCATGGATTATCTGGAAACCGACCCGCAGGTTGATGCAAAAAGAATTGCCTTGCAGGGTGTGTCGCGTTTAGGAAAAACTGTTTTGTGGACAGGCGCCCGAGATCCGCGTTTTGCCATGATAATCGCCAGCTGCTCGGGTGAAGGTGGCGCTGCCCTTTCCATGCGGAATTATGGCGAAACTATTGCACACATGATTGCCCCAACCCGCTATTTGTACCAGTTTTGCAGCAACCGGACAAAATATGCCGAAAATCCACAAACCTCACCCATCGACGCGCACATGCTTATTTCGTTGATTGCGCCACGACCGTTGCTTTTACAAACCGGCGACAACGACGGGTGGTCGGATCCGAAAGGTGAATTTTTAGCGGCAGTTGCTGCCGAACCGGTTTACAATTTGCTGGGTAAAAAAGCACTGAAAACAGATAAAATGCCCGGCGCCGGAACACCCATTTTAAACGATTTGGGTTATTATATGCATGCCGGCGGGCACGGTACAGTACCCGAAGATTACGATATTTACCTTCAGTTTATAAAAAAACATTTTTTTGAAAATTAAACATTTAATTGACCAAAATGAAAACCAGAATTTTATTCTCAATATTAATTTTGATTGTATCTGCATTCAACTCCTTTGCACAACTTCCTCCGGTGTTTGGCCCTGAATACAACGAAATCACTCAGAAAGATGAACTTACGAGAGTATTTATTTCACCCGTTCGGGTAATGTGGACTTCCGATAAAACAGGAGAACTTGTTAAAAACACCGATGTACTTTTAAAGATGGGAAACAGTCAGTCGGACATGAGCAGTATGACAAAGTTCTGTTCAATAACCAGCACCGACACCGACACTTCATCAATTTTACTCGATTACGGAAAAGAACTGCACGGCGGTCTTCAACTGGTTATGGGAGGCTCTTCGCGCAGGGAACCGTCGCTGGTGCGCCTTCGTTTTGGCGAATCGGTTGGCGAGGCAAACAGTACAACTTACAATTCCGACTGGTTAATGGGATTTTCAACCGACGACCACGCGAAACGTGATATTATTATGGAAATTCCGCGCTCCGGATTGATTGAAATCGGGAACACTGGATTCCGTTTTGTCCGCATTGATTTACTTCAGCCAAATACTACCATCAATTTAAAAGAAGCCCGCGCCATTTTACGTTACCGCGATATTCCGTATTTAGGTTCGTTTAAAAGCAGCAATTCCAGGCTCGATTCCATCTGGATGACAGGGGCTTACACAACCCACCTGAATATGCAGGAATTTATATGGGACGGCATTAAACGCGACCGACTGGTTTGGCTTGGCGATTTTCATCCGGAACTAAAAACAATTACCAAAGTTTTTGGATATAACGAAGTGGTTCCTAAAAGCCTCGACCTGGCCTGCCAACAGTATCCCCTGCCGCTTTGGATGAACAACATGAGTTCATATTCCATGTGGTATCTGATAATTCACCACGACTGGTACATGCAAAATGCGGATATTGATTTTCTGAAAAAACACAAAGATTACATTGTTGGACTGATTGATTTAATCGATTCAAAAATTGCAGAAGATGGCACTGAAACATTAAGTCCGTTTCGTTTTCTCGACTGGCCATCGACACCAAATGCCGATGGTGTTGAAGCCGGTTACCGCGCGCTGCTGGTGTGGGCTTTAAAAGATGCTGAGCAACTTTGCACTATTCTGGGAGAAAAAAGTTCAGCAAAAACCTGTGCTTCGGCAATTGAAAAAATGAATAAAAAAATACTGGATCACAACAATTTAAAACAAGCCGCTGCATTAATGTCGGTTGCCGGAATTCTAAATCCGGAAGTCGCCTGCAATGAAGTTATTGCCGTTGACGGTGCCAAACGTTTCTCCACTTTTTATGGTCTGTACATGCTCGACGCACTTTCGGAGGCAGGAATGTTTCAACCGGCGCTCGATATTATCAGCGATTACTGGGGAGGAATGCTCGACATGGGAGCCACCTCTTTCTGGGAAGATTTTAATATTGAATGGAAAGAAAATTCAGCCCGGCTGGATGAATTCACCCCTGAAGGAATGAACGATATTCATGGTTCGTTTGGCGATTATTGTTACCCAAGTTACCGACATAGTTTTTGCCACGGCTGGGCTTCGGGAGTAACGGCCTGGCTTACCGAAAATGTGTTGGGAATAAAAGTGGTTGAGCCAGGGTGCAAAACACTAAAAATTGAACCACACCTTGGAAATCTGGATTGGGTGGAAGGAACATTTCCAACACCTTTGGGAATTGTAAAAGTAAAACACACAAAACAACCCGACGGTAAAATTAAAAGTGAAGTGGGTGCGCCAAAAGGAATAAAAATTCTGTAAAACGTTACCGTAATTTTATCACCAATTAATAATCAAACTTCGACTCTGCTTAGGCCTCTGGACGCAATGAGCTGAGTCGAATTGTATAAAACATATTTATTATTTTACGAAAAATCGATTTTTATTGAAGATAGAAACAACGGAATTTTCTCAAAATTAAATTCGGAAATATAGTTTTTTAGGTTGGCCGATTTTATTTTAAGCAGCTCACAGTTGGTGTTGTGGGCAAAAGTATTTAAATCTTCAGCAAAAAAATTCAAGTCCTTTAAAACCATTGTTTTCTTTAATTCATCGATACGATTAAAAAAATGTTCCTGGAACTCCTTTTTTATTTTTGAGTCGATGGAATATTTTTCAACTGAATTTGAATTGGTATATTCAGCAGCAAGGGTTACATCGTTTAATCTGGTATGTTTTAAATGCTTTAATAACTCCAAAATCAATTCTTTTTGTTTCAAAGGTTTATATAATAATCCGTCAAAAATTCTTTCTATTTTTTCTATTTCTTCTTTCATTATCGAAGCAGTAAATGCAACAATTGGAATAGCTGAAGTAACTTCGTCACCTTTCAAAATCTGAGTAGTTTGATATCCGTCCAACCCAGGCATAAGAATATCCATCAAAATTAAACCGGGTTTGTTCTTTTTTGTCAGGGAAATACATTTTTCACCGTTTTCAGCTTCTAAAACATTCAGGTTAAAATCTTCGAGATACGAAACAACAAGTTCCCTGTTTTGTCTAATATCATCTGCCACAAGGATTGTTGCCGGTTCAAAATAAATATTTTCCACATCCCATTCATCCGTGTTCTTTTCGGCGGGTACATTTTCTGAATAAGGAACATTGGAAAATGAAACAATAAAAGTACTGCCTTTCCCTTCTTCACTTTGCACGGTAATATTCCCGTTCATCAACGAGCAAAGTTTTCTTGAGATGGTTAATCCAAGCCCGGTTCCTTCAAACTGGCGCGCTGCATGTCCTGACTGCTGGGTAAACGATTCAAAAATGCGTTCGCTATCTTTTTTTGCAATTCCAATCCCGGTATCAGAAACTAGAATATCAAAGCTCACCAGCATTTCAGAATGCTGGTTCAAACGAAGTTCAATTTTTACATAACCTTTTGAAGTAAATTTCACGGCATTACCTACAATATTAAAAAGTACCTGGCGGAGCCGTATTTCGTCCATTTGAATATTTTCAGGGAAATTCTTTTCCAGATTGACGATTAATCTGATTCCCTTTGTTTCTGCTTTTTGTTCAAACGTTTTTTCTATTTCTTGAATTACAACTTTCAAATTCACCGGTTCAGGGTTAAGTTCAATTTTTCCTGCTTCAATTTTTGAAAGGTCGAGAATGTCATTTATCAGTGAAAGCAAAGTATTCCCGCTGCTAACTATTGTTTGCAAATACCCTTTTTGTTTTTCATCCCTGGCTGTATTCATCATAATTTCGCTAAAACCCAGGATAGAATTCATAGGGGTACGGATTTCGTGGCTCATGTTTGCCAGAAATTCAGATTTCGCTTTGTTGGCATCTTCAGCCTGTTGTTTTGCTTTGAGCAATTTCGATTCAAATTTTTTCCTTTCGGTAATATCATGAATGTAACCATACCACATTACAGAACCGTCGTTCATTTTTTCAGGAACCGATTCCCCCGACAACCATCTTATTCCTTTTTGGGGATGAACAACCCTGTATTCAAAAATCCAGGGTTCAAGATTTTTAAATGATTTTTGAATCGACTCGTCAACATCGGCAAGGTCGTCTTTATGAAGTACCTCAAAAACTTTAGCTGCATCATACTTCACTTCCTCGGGCGATACTCCGTAAATGTTTTGTATTCCGTTGCTGGCATACGGAAATCTGGAACTTCCGTCGGGAAACAATTGATATTGATATACAACCCCTGGAACCCTTTCGGTCATTTTTGTTAAAAGAAGATCACGCTCTTTGAGTATTTTTTCAGCTTCTTTTTGACTGGTAATGTCGCGAAACACCCCAAAAGTCCCGACAAATTCATTGTTTTCGTTTTTGTACGGTGTGATTGTAACTAATATTTGCCTTTTCTCGCCTGAAGGTCTGTTGATTTCTATTTCGTATTTAGAAGATTTGCCCTGGATACACTTTTGGGTTTCTTTATGAATAAATTCTACTACATCATCCGAAATAAAACTCAATAAGGATGTATTGATTAGCGCACCTTGTTCAACTCCAAATATTCGGTGAGCCTCTGGATTGGCAAAACGAAAAATTTCATTTTCATCCATAATACCCACTCCTTCACCTTGATTTTCAACAATTAGCCTGAATTTTTCATCGCTCTCTTTTCTTTGTTGTTCGGCAATTTTTTTATCGGTAATGTTCCTCGAAATACCGAATGTGCCAATTATTTTTCCGTTTTCGTCTTTTAAAGGCAATTTGGTTGATACAAGCCAGGTTTCACTACCGTCGGGCCAGGTCTCTTTTTCCTCCTCGCCTATCATTGGTAATCCGGTTCCGATTATCTTTTGTTCATTGGCGAAAGTTATTTTGGCATGTTGGGATTCATAAAAATCGAAATCTGATTTTCCAAGAATTTCAGAAACACTGTTTAACCCAAATCGTTTGAGCATGCTTTCGTTTACCCTGATAAACCTGCTTTTCAAATCTTTGAAATAAATTAACTCTGGCAAATTTTCCATGAGTGCATTGACAAGAAATTTTTCATTAATTAAATCGATTTCAGTCCTTTTTTGTTCCTCCTCCATTTGAATTGAATGCAAGGTAAAACCGATGCCATTGGCAATTTCACTAAAAAATTCCTTTTCTTCATCGAAAGCGTAAAAATCGGAGGGCAATGAGCAGAAAAACAATCCAAAAATATTACCTCCAAAGTTTAACAAAGTACAATATATAAGTTCTGAGGTTTGTCCTTTATCTGAATCCTTAAAAATACTCTCTGCGCCCGGTTCTTCATAAATATCAGTATTTTCTCTATCAAGTAACTTTTTATACTGAACCGGGATTTCTGACTTTTTTATAATGAAGCCTATTTGTGTATTTTTTTCATTTTCAATACTATAACCCAAAATTCTCAAATCGCCATTCTTTTCCAACAACCCAACGCGATATTTTAAAAAAGAACGGTTTTTCCCCAACACATCACAAACCTGCAATACTAAATTTTCAGCATTGCGTTCGGTTACTAAAATCTGGTTTATCCCGTGAAAACTGCGAATTACACCGAGCAGGTTTTGTGTATTATCTTGTTTCATAATGGTCAGGTTTTCATTAACAACAAAATATTAATTACAGAAGTTTATTTTATGGGAGCCTTTCAACTGTCATAATAATTTAGTAAACATAATTTGTATATATGGTACAGAAATATACAAGGGCAAAACTTTATTTATCGCTTCCTTTTACTTCAAAATTATAATTTTTTACAATTGAATAATGTAATGATTTTCAAAAAAATATGTTCAAAAATGTATAACAAATTTTTTGGGGAGAAAACAAAAAATTGAATTTTATTGTTGAATGAGAATAAAAACGGATAACATGAAAAATAATGCAGTTGGCTGGTTTGAAATTCCGGTAACAAATATGGACAGGGCAGTTTATTTTTACGAAAAAGTACTAAACCTTGAATTGCAACGAAATAGTTTTGGTGAACTTGAAATGGCTTGGTTTCCATGGAAAGAAGACGGATTAGGCTCGCCAGGAACACTGGTGTGTAATAAAAAATATTACAAACCTTCAGCCGACGGGGTTTTAATTTACCTGACTGCACATTCGGGTGATTTGGCCAATGAGTTATCGCTTGTGGAAGAAGCAGGAGGAAAAGTTCTTCAGCAAAAAACACAAATTTCGGAAGAATACGGTTTTATGGCATTGATTCTGGATTCGGAGGGAAACCGTGTGGCTTTACATTCAAGAAAATAGGACGAAGTTTTAGTCGCAGTCACAGTCACAGTACTCAGTCATAAATTTGTGCGGTTGATTTTTATTTATTGCGAATCTCAATTCTGAAAACAATTTGGGTTTCACGGGTAATTTTAAAACGGTTATCGATTCGCCGGCCCATTATCCAGACAATTTTTTTGCCACTGCACAACAACCAGGTATTTTCTTTTTCGTGAAGTGGTATTTTCTCGTCGATAAAAAAGTCGCTCACTTTTTTGAAACCCGTCATTCCGAGCGGCTGAAAATAATCGCCCTGCCGCCATTTCCGGATTAAAAGCGGAAACTCAAGTTTTGCAAAATCGAGGCAGGCCACCCGCGAATCTTTTGAAATTACAAAAGTTTCGGCACTTAATTTTTCCAAATTTAAATCGAGCGGCTCAAACAATTCAATATCGTCTTTTTCAATGTAAAAAATCCTCTCCTCTTTTACTTCTGAAACTGTGACAAAAAGATGTTCCCGATCTTTTACAACCCGGTGGGTTTTCGAAAAAAACTGTTTTCCTGAATCATTTTGAAGGCTTTCAAAAATCTCGCTGATAACCGTTGCATTAAAATTAAAATCGCTAAGAATTTCGAAAAGAAGAACTTTGGGAAACTGCGTTTTTAATAACGATTCTATATCAATTTGAATTTCATTATCATCGTTCTGAAATACTTTTAGCTTTTCAGATTGAATAAACCCCGAATAAACCAATTCCGTTTCTTTCAGATTTTCAATACTAACCAGAATATTCTTTTTAAAAGAAGGATTTAATTCAAAAAAAAGCGGCAATATTTTATTTCGCAAAAAATTACGTTGGTAAACTACCTCGCTATTGGTTGAATCTTCCCTGAATTCAATAAAACTGGCCTGTGCAAAATCTGTAATTTCCTGCCTGTTGGCAAAAAGCAATGGACGGATAATTTTACTTGTTTTTTCTTTTATTCCGGTCAAACCTTTAATACCGGTTTTCCGCGAAAGGTTAAGAAAAAAAGTTTCTATCAAATCGTCGAGATGGTGCGCGGTTGCAATATAATCGTAGTTGTACTCTTTTCTAATTTTTTCAAAATATTCGTATCGCAATTCACGTGCAGCCATTTCAATGGAAATGCCATTTAATTGTGCATATTCTTCGGTATCAAAACTTTGAAAAAAGGCTGGTACGCCGTGAATCAACACTTGTTTGCGAACAAACTTTTCATCGCCGTCGGATTCTTCACCTCGCAAATTGAAGTTGCAATGAACGATTCCATATTCAAATCCCGATTTTCCGAACAAATGCAAAAGAACCATGCTGTCGATGCCGCCACTCACCGCCAGCAACACTTTCTGATTCGGTTCAAAAAGCTTTTTTTCCTGTATAAATTCAAAAAAACGGTTGAGCATTTTATTTTAGGTTACCAACCAACTGAGCAATATTCAAAATTACTTCCACCGATTTTACCATCGAAGGGATGGGAATAAATTCAAACGGACCATGGAAATTATGGCCACCGGCAAAAATATTCGGGCATGGCAGTCCTTCGTACGAAAGCCGCGCTCCGTCGGTTCCACCGCGAATGGCTTTAATTTTAGGTACTACTCCGGCTTGTTTCATTGCATTTTCAGCAATATCAATTACATACATCACCGGCTCAATTTTTTTGCGCATGTTGTAGTACGAATCTTTCAAATCGAGTTTGGCCAGTTCTTTACCGTATTCCAGGTTTATTAGTTGAACGACTTCAGTTAACAACTTCTTTTTAGCTTCGAATTTTTCAAAATCATGGTCGCGAATCAAAAGTTGCATTTCCGCCTTTTCAACATTTCCGTTCAGTGAAAGCAAATGATAAAAACCTTCGTATTTCTCGGTATGTTCCGGACGTTGAGTTGGCGGAAGCATAGAAATAATTTTATGCGCTACCAAAAGTGCATTGATCATTTTATTTTTTGCCGCCCCTGGGTGAACACTTTGTCCGTTGATGAAAATTTTCGCTCCTGCAGCATTAAAATTTTCAAACTCGAGTTCTCCGATTTCCCCACCGTCGAGTGTGTAGGCAAAGTCGGCGCCGAATTTTTTGACATCAAAATAATCGGTTCCTTTCCCAATTTCTTCGTCAGGAGTAAAACCGATCCTTATTTTACCGTGTTTGATTTTATCGTTTTTCAGAAGAATTTCGGCCGCAGTAACAATCTCTGCAACTCCTGCTTTGTCGTCGGCGCCAAGCAAAGTTGTTCCATCGGCAGTAATTATCGTTTGTCCTATGTAATTCAAAATTTCAGGAAAACTTTCAGGATTAATTTCCACACCATTTTTTAATTTGACAACACCGCCATCATAACTTTCTATAATTTGCGGATTTACATTTTCGCCTGAAAAATCGGGGCTTGTATCAACGTGAGCAATAAAACCTACCACCGGAGCATTTTCCATTCCGTTAGCAGGAATGGTAGCCGTTAAATACCCGAATTTATCGAGTTCAACTTCTTTTAAACCAATCTCCGTTAGTTCAATCTCCAATTTTTTCATAAAAACCATTTGCCTCGAAGTACTTGGAAATGTAGCACTTTCAGGATCGGATGTTGTATATTCTTTGGCGTACCGAATAAATCTTTCAGCAACTTTTTCCATAACAAATTTTTATTTTTTTACATTAAACATCGTCGGAATTAAATCCGAATCCCAGCCTTTTGCCGGTAATCATTTTAGAATGACTGATTTTCTCGCGCATTTGTTCAACTGTAGCCATTTTTACCTGGTCGTAAAGCGGCGCCAGCAAATCGAATTCAATACTGTACTGAATTGCCGTTTCAATAATTTGGCGCAGAAGTCCGGGAGAAATCGTATCGATGGCAAAATCTTTAACCACTTCATCCGACTGGCGTTTCCCTTCCACGAAAAAGTGATTTTCTTTGTTAATAAAAATACGGGCAACCAAATATCCAAGGTCGTTTATACGATTGTATTTGAATGAATCGGCCAGAAAATTGTAAATATTGATGATTCCGCAATACGAACGCAACGGATCTTCTTTAATATATGGCGTACTCCAAACCGGATGTTTATCATCGAATTCGAAAACATTGGAGTGCATGCTGAAAATCAGTAAATCGCCACCAATTTTAAACTCTGCTTCAAACAGCCCACGATCTCTGAAAACAGGAAGCATCGGTGCGGCAACCTGTTCTTTTATAATGTTCAGGTAATTTTTTTCCAGCGACTTCAATACTTTTTTTAGTATCAGAAATGTTTGCTGTGTATTTTCAAAAACCTTTTGTTTTACTGTGGATTTTATAACAAATGCCTCCAGTAACGATTCGCGAACTTCTTTTTCAGTCATTGTTTATTGATTTAGGATTTAAAAATAAGCAAAGCAATTTTTATAAAAAAAGAAAGCAGCCCATTTGAGCTGCTTTGCTGTAAATATTTTTTTCGCTTAATAAGCTAAAGCAAACAAAACTCTTTGTTTCGAAGGTTTTCCTGAATAAACACAGCTTCCCTGCTCTTCTTCTGATTCCAAAGGAATACACCGAATCGTGGCTTTGGTTTCTGCTTTAATGGCTTCTTCAGTTTCAGAAGTTCCGTCCCAGTGCGCAAGAATAAATCCGCCTTTATTTTTTAGCACTTCATTAAATTCATCCCATGTATCAACTTTGGTTGTATTTTCAGTTCTGAAATCGAAAGCTTTTTTGAAAATATTGTTCTGAATATCTTCCAGCAAATTTGAAATATAATCTTCAATGCCTTCAACTCCAACAACCTCTTTTTCCAATGTATCGCGACGGGCAACTTCCACTGTGCCGTTTTCCAAATCGCGCGGCCCTATTGCCAAACGAACGGGAACACCTTTTAATTCATATTCAGCAAATTTCCATCCCGGTTTTTTATTATCGTTGTCGTCGAATTTCACTGAAATACCCTTTGCTTTCAGTTTTGCCATAATTTCATCTACTTTTTCAGAAATTGCAGCAAGTTGTTCCATTTGTTTGTAAATAGGTACAATAATAACCTGGTATGGAGCAAGCCGCGGAGGCAGAACCAAACCATTATCATCGGAATGAGCCATAATCAGCGCCCCCATCAACCGGGTTGAAACACCCCAGGAGGTAGCCCAAACATATTCTTCCGTCCCCTCTTTGCTGGCAAATTTCACATCGAAAGCTTTGGCAAAGTTCTGACCTAAAAAGTGCGATGTTCCCGATTGAAGCGCTTTTCCATCCTGCATTAATGCTTCAATGGAATATGTTTCCAGTGCGCCGGCAAAACGTTCATTGGCCGATTTAACACCTTTAACCACAGGAACTGCCATAAAATTTTCAGCAAAATTGGCATAAATGTTCAGAATTTTTACTGTTTCATCAATCGCTTCCTGTTGCGTTGCATGTGCTGTGTGTCCTTCCTGCCATAAAAATTCGGCAGTGCGTAAAAACAAGCGGGTACGCATTTCCCAACGAACTACATTGGCCCACTGGTTGATAAGAATTGGCAAATCGCGGTACGATTGAATCCAGTTTTTATAGGTATTCCAAATGATGGTTTCAGAAGTTGGGCGAACTATCAGCTCTTCTTCCAGTTTAGCTTCCGGATCAACAACAACGCCGCCATTTTCTTCATCATTTTTTAGCCTGTAATGTGTAACAACTGCACATTCTTTGGCGAAACCTTCCACATGGTCGGCCTCTTTACTAAAAAAAGATTTCGGAATAAACAATGGAAAATATGCATTTACGTGCCCTGTTTCTTTAAACATCCTGTCTAATTCGGCCTGCATTTTTTCCCATATCGCATAGCCGTAGGGTTTTATAACCATACATCCGCGTACTGCTGAATTTTCTGCGAGATCAGCTTTATTTACCAAATCAAGGTACCACTGTGAATAATTTTCTTTGCGTGGTGTTAATTCTCTAGCCATTTTTGTTACTTTGGTACAAATTTTGCTTTTTTGTTACTGAATTTTTTGAGCTTACAAATAAAGTAAATATTATTGACATTAAATAAACAGGGAGGACAAGTTATGAAATCAAGGTTAACAATATTATCGGTAATTGCACTTTTGTTCGGTGCATGTACCACGGGGTCCTATATCACCAGCAGTTATTCTGATGACATTTATTTTAACCCCGGAGATGTTCCTCCACCCGTTGTAGTCGACGAAGTTGCCCAAACTCAGGCTCCTTCTATAAAATCGGGTGAAAGAATGGTAATTAGTCAGATGGAAAGAAATGACGATGGAAGTAACACCATGAACAATTACATTTTTAACGATTCTGAAACAGATGCTGATGCGCTTAGTTATGACATGAATGAAATGGATTTAACGGAAAGCGATACAACAGCATATTACAACGACGACGAAGTCAAATATGTAATTAACAACTATTACGATGGTGATGATTTGGATTACGCATACCGTATTCGTCGTTTCCACAATCCTTATTTCTATGATCCTTTTTATTGGGATAGTTGGGCTTACGATTCATATTATTATGATCCGTTCTATTATTCTTCCTGGTATTACCCTTCCTGGTCCTTATCATGGGGAATGGGCTGGAACAGCTGGTATTCACCGTATTACAGTTGGTACTCACCATATTCAAGCTGGGGATGGGGTTATCCATATTACAGCAGTTACTGGTACAGTCCATATTATGCCTGGGGATATCCATCGCATTACTACAACAACAGCTGGTATTACAACAACGAAAATTACCATTACGGACAAAGAAGAGCGACCGGAACCAATGTTGCGTACGGCAACAACGATAACCGCAGAAACATTTCATCAATTTCAGCAAATAGTTCTGCAAGAAATAAAAGTGTAAATACAACAGACGTTACTACTACTTCAAGAAGAAACAGTTCAGTTTCAGGAGCCAGGGATGGTAGTGTTAGTACAAGAAATACAGTTACAACAAAATCAACCGATAACGGTGTTTTAACCGAAAGACGCAGAACAAGTACTGATGCTTCGGTCAATTCTGCAAACAGCGTAAGATCGAATGTAGCGCAGGATTCAAGAACTCAGACTTACACTCGCCCCGGAAACAGTACTAACTCAAGAACGATGAGTTACACACGTCCGTCAACAAGCAGTAATACCCAACCGAGAGTAATTAGTCAAAGTTCACGTTCAGCTAATTCATCATATTCAAATCCGAGTTCGACTTCCTCTTACAACAGATCTTACAGATCCAGTTCAACTTACAACAAAAGTGCAAGTTCCAGCTCGTCAAGAGTTTCTTCAAGTCCTTCATCAACCAGAAGCAGCAGCTCTTACAGAAGTAGCAGCCCATCCAGCAGTAGTGTGAGAAGCAGTGGGTCTTCAGGTGTTTCAAGAAGTTCCGGAGTAAGCTCTTCAGGAGGATCTAGAAGTTCAGGAAGCAGTAGTTCAAGTGGCGGAGGTGGATCACGTTCCTCATCCGGTCGCAGATAATAACTACCTTATTCATTAAATGAATTATTAACGACAAAACTATTTTGCCATGAAAAAATATATAGCAATTTTGGCACTCGCTTTTGCTTTGCCATATTTCACCGAAGCCCAGGACTTAGCAGATGCTCTCAGATATTCAAATTTTCAGGTACAGGGAACTGCCCGTTCAGGTGGAATGGGAAATGCATTCGGGGCCCTGGGTGGTGACTTCACTTCAGTTAGTATTAACCCGGCAGGGTTAGGACTTTATCGTGCCGGAGAATTATCGTTCACACCTTCATTTGGTCAGAACAAAGTTGAAGCCAGCTATTTGGGAAGTACAATGAATGATAGTAAATACAATTTTTCTTTTGATAATTTAAGCTATGTTTCTGCAATTCCAACACGCAACCGCAGTGAAGCAGGTATTGTTAGCGTTAACATTGGTATTGGTTACAACCGACTGAAAAACTTTAACAGCAACATGCTGGTTGGGGGAAATGGCGCGGGTAGTTCTTTGCTTGATAATATTGCATCGAATGCAAATGCCGGAGACTGGAGTCCTTTTTATGAAGAATTAGCCTGGAATACCGATTTGTTGTTAAAAGACGATAACGGAGTTTACTGGCACGATTTAGAAGAAGGCGGTTATGGACAAAGCCAGCAAAAAAGTATTTCGCGCCAGGGATCAATGGACGAATATTCGCTTGCACTGGGTTTAAATTTTAACCATAAACTGTACATGGGTGCATCGGTTGGTATCGTTGATTTGTATTATAAAGAAACGTCAACTCTTGTTGAATGGGATAAAAACAACAGTATTGATTATTTTAACGAATTACAGTTCGATAGCTATTTAAAAACAGCAGGAACTGGTTATAATGTTAAACTTGGGGTAATTTATAAACCAATCAATGAAGTTCGTTTAGGTGTTGCCGTTCATACGCCAACCTTTTTCAATTTACACGATTTCTTTGAAACATCGATGTATTCATCTGTAACTTACGACGACGGAAGTACAGTTACTTACGATACTAAAAACAACAAACCGTTCTCAGAATATGATTATGATTTGGAAACACCGTTAAGAGCCACTTTTAGCGGAGCATTCATTGTAGGTAAAAAAGGTTTGCTTAGCCTCGATTATGAATATGTAGATTATGGAAATGCAAGTTTGCGCCGTGGCGGTGACGGTTATCAGTTTATTTCTGAAAACCAGGAAATAGCAGAGGCTTATAAATCAGTAGGAAATTTAAGATTGGGAGGTGAATACCGCTTAACCGACGCTTTTAGTTTGAGGGCCGGTTACGAATTGTATCCTTCAGCTTACAATAGTCAAGCATTTGGCACTTCGCAACCCAACGCTGATGCAAATATGAACATATATTCTTGCGGACTAGGTTACCGACAGGGAGGATTTTACTTCGATGCTGCTTTCCGTCATGCTGAATCAACAGCATACGACATGTTGTATCCGGCGCCGGTTTCAAACGATTATCCGGATCCAGAAATGGCATCGTTTAAATCAGTAAAAGACAATTTGATGTTCACTTTCGGATTTAAGTTCTAAAAAAATATTATCTAAAAATGAAAGCACAGGTTTTTAAATCTGTGCTTTTTTATTTCTATCCGGGTTGTTTACCGTTCTGATAAAACAACAGCTTTTTTTGTTATGTTTGTTTCAGAATAAATAAACCTGAAACGTATGTGGATAATTGCCTTACTTGTTGTTTTCTATTTTTTAGCCCCACTTTTTCTAATTTATTTATGTAAAATCTCAAAAACATTAAACCGTGTTGGTGCAGTTGTTTTAGCTTATGCAGTCGGGTTAATTCTGGGAAACATTGGTATTCTACCTTCTCCGAGTGAGGCATTCAGGGAGATACTCGGTGCACAGACTTTTTTACCAAAAGATGAAATACTGAATTATGTAAATCAGGGGACACTGAATTCGTCGGATTTGCTGGCCAACCGGGTTGGTGGAATCCAGGATTTATTAATGACCATTATTATTCCACTGGCCATACCTCTTTTATTGTTTTCTCTCGATTTAAAGAAATGGATAAAACTGGCCAAAGGCGCCGTATTGTCCTTGATTTTGGCAATGGTTTCGTTACTGATTTCAGTATTTATCGGTTTTTATATTTGGGGAGGTTCTTCGGATGAATCGTGGAAAGTTGCAGGAATGCTTGTTGGCGTTTACACCGGAGGCACGCCAAATTTAGCAGCAATAGGAACTGCTCTTAATGTTAGTCCCAATATTTTTATCCTGACACATACTTACGATTTAATTATTGGTTCGGTAGCCCTGCTTTTTCTAATGACCATTGCACAACGATTGTTTCACACTTTTTTGCCAAAATTTGGTGTTGTTCACAAAGCCGAAAATGCTTTCCAAATGGCCGAAGAAACCGAAGACATTGAAAACTTCGATAATTTATTCAGAAAAAAGTATTTTCCCGATTTGCTAAAAGCTTTTGGAATTTCGATACTCGTTTTTGCCATTGGCGGCGGAATAAGTCTTTTATTTCCCAAACCCACTGACACAGTTGTTGCCATACTTTCAATTACCACTCTCGGATTGATTGCCTCTTTGTTTAAAAAGGTAAACAGTTTGAAAAACAGTTTTCAATTAGGGATGTATCTGATTATTGTATTTTCACTTGTTGTATCGTCGATGGCCGATCTGAGAAATATGTTTCAGATTGAATTTTTGCAGTTGTTTTTATTTGTGTTGTTTGTAGTTTTTGGATCGATGATTATTCATGTCGGATTTTCGCGAATTTTTAAAGTAGATGCCGACACTACAATTATCGCCATTACTGCATTAACTTATTCGCCTCCGTTTGTGCCTGCAGTTGCCAGTGCCATAAAAAATAAAAACGTTATTATTTCGGGATTAACTATCGGAATTTTAGGGTATGCTTTTGGCAATTACCTGGGAATTTTAATTGCTACAATTTTGCACTAATTTCCCAGTTTTCGGGTTAAATTATCTTTGAAATTCAGGCTGACCGGCAATTTATGATCGCCGACTTTTACCAGATTTCCTTCAACATAAACAATTTTCGACAGTGAAATTACATACGATTTATGAATTTGCTCAAACTGTTCGCCGGGCAACTGCAAAATAAAATCTTTCATTGTGCCGTGAACCATCAGTGATTTTTCAGAAGTAACAAATTTTACATAATCGCCCTGAGCTTCCAGAAATAAAATTTCATCGAGTGCAAGCCGGTACATTTTTTTATCGGCACGAACCATAATATGTTCTACCGAAGATTTGTTTTCCGATTTTGCAGAAAACCGTTCCAAAACACGGTTCACAGAAGTGCGGAAACGTTCAAAAGAAACCGGTTTCAGCAAATAATCCACTGCATCTACTTCAAAACCTTCAACTGCAAATTCAGGATAAGCTGTAATAAAAACCACAAACGGCGGCTCTTTCAGCGATTTCACAAAACCCAACCCGGAAAGTTTGGGCATGTTGATGTCGAGAAAAAGCACATCAATTTTTTCGTTGGCAAGAATTTTTCCGGCTTCAATCGCATTGTTACAAACCGCAACAAGTTTGAGTTCAGGCGAGTCGTTTATAAAATCAACAATAATATCCTGCGAAAGAGGTTCGTCATCAACAATCAAAGAATTTAACTGCATTTTATTTTAAGCTGATTTTCAGATCGACTTTAAAAATCGTATCCGTTTCATTTATTTTTAATTCGTGTGCATCGGGATAAATTAACCCGAGCCGTTTTTTTACATTCTCAATCCCCACCCCTCTGTATTTCGTATCCTCCATTGCTGGTTTTATTCCTTTTGAGTTTTCAATACGAAAGTGCAAATCTCTATCCGAAACATCAATTTCAATTTCAACAAAAGCATTTTCAGCCCCGCTTTTCAAACCGTGTTTAAAACTGTTTTCAACAAAAGGCAAAAAAAGCAGCGGTGCAATTTGTTTGTGTTGAATTTCGCCGTTTAGTTTTAAATGAATTTTTTCTGCATCGCTGGTTCTTAGATTCTGAAGTTCGATATAATTTTTCACCATCTCAATTTCCTTCTCCAGCGGAATTAAATCTTCGTCGGATTCATAAATAATGTGCCGCAATAAATCGCTGAGCTGAACTATTTTATCGGGAACTGCCGGGGAATTTTTCCGCGAAAGACTATAAATGCTGTTCAGCGAGTTGAATAAAAAGTGCGGATTTATTTGCGAACGCAGCGCCTTTAACTCGCTCTGTGTTTTTTCCTTTTCAATTTCCTGTAATTTAAACCAGCCGCGTGCAAGATGCAGCAAACTTGTGGCAAAAATGTACACAAAATAATACAGCGAAATATCCCAAAAACTGTAGTATGCAATAAAATAATAACCTTTTAAAATATGGTCAATCAGGTCGTTAAAAAGGACAATATAAAATCCGGCACCTGCAGAAATTACCGCCAAAACTGCAATTCCGTAAATCAGGTACTTTTTCTTTTCTAACAAAAGCGGGAAAAGCAGTTGGAGATTTGCATAAACAATGAGCAAAATCGGAAGATGAAAAATGGCTGCATAAACCAGGTCGATCTGTTTTATTTCGGCCGAAACTTTTAAAATATTCAGCAAAATTAAAAACGACAAACACCAAAACAGGACGTGTTGAAACACCCTGTTTCCGGCAATTCGAGTTCCTGTTTTTAGAAGCAGTTTCACCTATTTTCGTTTTAAAAAGGCTTCCAGTCCGTCTTTGAAAGCTTCTTCCGAATTTACATATTTTGTTACAAACTTTTGTAATTCATCGGGTTTGGCTGTAAGCAAAATTATATCGCCGTTATTTTCATGATGAATCCGGATTTTATTCTCCTTGATAAGTTCTTCGAGCCAGTCCTGATTAAACCAGTTGATGTGAAGCGAATCGTTCGAAACTGTTAGTTTGGCAAAAGTATGTACAGGAATAATGTGAAACGAAGCCAAATCGAGGTTGTCATTTTCAACATATTCTTCCATATAAAAATCGAGAAAATATTGCCCCGCCAGTTTAATGATGTGAATGCTGAATTCCGATGATTTTTCATCTTTATCTTTTACCGTTAAAACATAGGAAGTGCTGTCGATATTCTCGGGAGCTTTTTTACCAAAATAGGCATGTTCAAAATTCCAGAGCGTTCCGTCGTCATCTGTCCAGTTGCCGGTTAAAATATCGTTGGCAAACAAATCTTTTTCATTGTAAAGCGGATAAAACGAATAAACAACACAGCCCGAAAAAAGCAAGGCAATCAGGAATACAAAAATCAAGTTACGTGTTTTCATTTTTTTGAATTTTAATTTTCAATTCAAAGATAGGCCACCCCAAATTGAGAAGCACATTTTTTCGTTGTGATGCTGTTTTTTATCGTTAAGATGAGAATTAACAAAAATAAAACCTGCCGCAAAAGCAACAGGTTTATTTTATCGTGCAGGTAAAATTTACTGAATTATTGCTTTGTGAACCAAATCATTAAATTCAAGGGCATAGGTAATATCAAAAGGAAGGTGTTGGGTAAATGCAAGAACAGTCATGTTGTTTTTCGGATCGACAGTAAAAAATGTGGAAGCCATTCCACTCCAGCCGTACTGACCATTTTCAATAGTATACGAGCCACCAAGTCCGTAACCGCCTCCATTTTCATAAACCACACCTTCGGGCAACTGGTTCGACATCATCAACTGAACAGTTTCTTCCTTTAAAATACGCACGCCTTCCAGTTCTCCGCCATTCAGCAACATTTTTGCAAAACGCGAATAATCTTTAACCGTGGTAACAGAGCCGCCACCACCCGAAATTAAAATAGCAGGTTTTAAGAAATTATCGGCAGCAGGATTTTCAGGCGCTTTTAATTTGCCGTTTTCATCGGGTGAATAAACCAGTGCAAACCGCTCCTGTTTTTCTTCAGGAACATAAAATCCGGTATCGTCCATTTGCAGTGGATCAAAAATTCTTGCTTTCATAAACTCATCAAGCGGAGTACCCGAAATCACTTCTACCAAATAACCTGCAACATCAATAGAAACACCGTATTCCCATTTTGTTCCGGGTTGATATTTCAAAGGAATTCCGGCCAGAACCTTTACTTTTTCACCCAAAGTATCGTCCCAGCCGCTGGCACCGGTAGCCCGGTACAACGAATCGACATATGAAGATTGATCCCAACCGTACGTTAACCCTGAAGTATGTGTTAACAAATGTCTGATTGTCATCGGAGTTTGCTGTGGTTCAAGTGTTTTTGTTTCGGAATTATATACCTGCGTTTCAGCAAATTCAGGAATAAAATCGGATACTTTGTCGTCGAGCTGAAATTTTCCTTCATCAAACAAAATCATCAGGGCCGTTGCCGTCATGGGTTTTGTCATAGAAAATGCCCTGAAAATTGTATTTTCATCGATGGGTTTTTGACTTTCGATATCGGCAAAACCATAATATTCCTTCATAACTGTTTCATTGTTTTTAACAACCATGACAGAAATTCCTGAGAGTTTCCCGTCATCGATGTATTTTTGCATGGCACTGGAAGCCAGTGCAAGAGAATCTTTTGAGAGCGTTCCCGGTTCTGTTTTTTTCGGCTGGTTGCAACTTGTCTGAAGTAGTACTATTCCCGAAAGCAGAATTGAAATCCAAATGTATTTTTTCATAAAAAAAGATTAAAAGATTAGTAGTTGTTTATGCTGTTAAAACAGGTAATTCAAACCAATATACATTCCCGAATTTCCATCGCGTTCATCGGCTGCTAAACCATAATCGAGAGCAATTACAAAGTTTTGGTTCATCACAACCCGAAGTCCGGCACCGTATGAAAAGTGCATTTTTTCAGCGCCATCGTCAAAATAGTTATTTACACCGTTGGCAGTTGTTAACAAAGTCGGATGCGGAGTATCTATTTTTTGAGTAACCTGGCCAAAATCCATAAAACCGTTTAACCCAAGATAAAAGTTGTTGTTTATGAATTGAAAACGGGCAAATTTCCAGCGTGCTTCAATGTTTCCGTAGAAAAATCCATCGCCCACAACACGGTTACGGCGAACCCCGCGCAACGATTTTGCACCTCCAAGACCTTCGGAGCTGGCTCCCTTTAAAACTGAGGTTATAACCTGACTCTGATAATAAAACGGAACGTCACCTGCAATTGTCGACTGATAAGCCAATCGGTAAACCAGCGATAAATCGTTTGGAATGAGCGTAAAATACTGACGGTGTGTAAGACTGAATTTGGCAAACGAACTTTCACAACCCAGAAACTCGGGGGCAGCTTCAATAACTGCTTCAGTCCAAATTCCCTTCATTGGGTTTGGTTTGTTGTCGCGGCTATCGTAAACAAGCCCTGCTTTTAACGTTGGAACAAAACCTCCGTCGGCTTCATCGGCTGAAATTATTCCCCATTCCTGGTATTTCTCAAACAAACCCGGTTGTTCAGCAACCGAAGGTAATTTTTCATCGTCGCTTTTCCCTTTGTTCAGTTTATCGATATTTACTGAGCCTACTTTAAAATTCAGCAAATTAATACCTGCAGCCCAACGCAGTTTTTCACCAGCGAAATTTCCCTGCAAATCCACTTTAAAACGGAACATTTTGCGGTCGTATTTGTAAAACATGCGGGTTTTGTATTCGGCAGAAGTGTCATCAAACCAATCGGGGTTTACCACAGCATCATAACCGTTAAATCCGTAAAAATCGTAAGCCTGGTCCGATAATAAACTAATATCCACCGAAGTTTGAAGTCCTTTGATTAATTCATCTGAATCGTAATAAAAACGGTTAATTCCGCTTCCTTTTGTAAAACGGGAAACTTCGAAATACAGCGAATGATTGTAATTCGGATAACGGCTTCCATCGCCGTAGTCGTAAAGATTTACCAATGCACCGTATTGAAAACCCAGGTCGGTGTCGAAAGTAATGGTAGGCAGAGCCCCAAAATTCCAACCATTTTTTGAGACTTCTTCCTGCGAAAACCCGCAGAAAACAATTGCGCTAAAAAACAGAAAAAGTACAGTTCTTTTCATATTAGTCAGATTTAATAAATTTTCAAGGTGGTTATAAAGCGAATAAAAGAAGAAAGTTCAAAAATGTTTCTGAAAAGCATTTTTATAATTTTTGTTGAACTAATATAGGAAAAATTATGATGTAGTTTAATAAACTGACAATTTCAATTGAATTTGAGTTTTTTTATATCTATTTTTAAAACTTTTACTTTATCACGCATAACTTTTAAAATAAATTCAAAACAGCTATAAAAATATGAAAACGAACAGAAGAGATTTTTTTCAAATTGCAGGGTTAGCCGGAGCAGGCGTGCTTTCCGGAGGATTATCTTCGTGTTCAAAACCTGAACCAACTGAACCTGAATCAGCGCTTGCATCGATTAAAGCAGCTGTGGCACAATCGCATCAGCAACAATTTAATATGAGCGGGTATGCAGCGCCAAAGCTCGAAACCGTAAGAATCGGTTTTATCGGTCTTGGACAACGCGGCCCGGGAGCAGTGGAACGGATGTCGAATATTGAAGGTGTTGAAATTGTTGCCCTTTGTGACAAAGATTTAGACCGTGTAAAAAGAGGCCAGGAAATTCTTGCCAAACACGGTTTTAAACCGGCAAAAGAATACGGCGGAAGCGACGATGCCTGGAAAAAATTATGCGAAGACCCGGACATTGATTTGGTATACACCTGTACTCCGTGGAAATTACACACTCCTATTTGTGTTTATGCCATGGAAAATGGAAAACATGCAGCCACTGAAGTACCGGCAGCTGTTACAGTTGAACAAGCCTGGCAACTGGTGGAAACTTCGGAACGCACCAAAAAACATTGTATGATGCTTGAAAACTGCTGCTACGATTTCTTTGAATTATTAACGCTGAACATGGCCCGACAGGGATTTTTTGGTGATATTGTACATGTTGAAGGCGCTTATTTGCACAACCTGCTTGAATTAAATTTCGACAAAGAAGGGTATGCCGATATGTGGCGGTTGATAGAAAACCAGACCCGAAACGGAAACCTTTATCCTACTCACGGACTTGGACCGGTTTGCCAGGTTTTGAATATTAACAGAGGCGACCGAATGGAATACCTCACTTCAATGTCATCAATCGATTTTCAGATGGGTAAAAAAGCAACAGAACTTGCTGCACAGGATAATTTTTTCAAACCTTTCGACACCAACAGTTACCGTGGAAATATGAATACAACCACTGTAAAAACTGTTAATGGGAGAACCATTATGATTCAGCACGACGTAACCAGCACCCGGCCGTATTCCAGAATTCACCAAATAACCGGAACCGAAGGTTGTGCCAGAAAATATCCTGAACCTGAAAAAATTGCAAAAGGCCATTCGTGGTTTACTGAAGATGAATTTAAAGTTTTGGAAGAACAGTACACTCCTCCAATTGTAAAATTGGTTGGGGAAATGGCCAAAAAAGTGGGTGGTCATGGCGGAATGGACTTTATTATGGACTGGCGTTTAATCGATTGTTTGCGCAATGGAATCTCACTCGATCAGGATGTGTACGATGCTGCTGCCTGGAGTGTAATTGCACCACTTAGCGAGTGGTCGGTGGCCAATCGTTCAAATTCTATTGATGTACCTGACTTTACTAATGGAGCATGGAAAACAAACACCCCGGTCGATATTACTTTATCTCAGGGTGGAACCACCGGAGTAAGAATTACCGCAGATGCTGAAAATCAGTTGAAAGTATAAATCTTAACCAACTAAAAAATCTTGAAGAAGGGGAATTTTTTAACAGTTCCCCTTTTTGTTTCAAACAAAAAGCAGGACAACTTTTAAGCTATCCTGCCTTCTAACTAAACTAACTTACTTATCAAAATTTTATGAAAAAAAATACCGTCGTTGTTTTTAAGACAATTCATTAATATTTTTCCCCTATTTAGTCCTAAATTTTTTTAAGTAAAGTTTTCATAAAAAAAATATTTCTGCTTAAGATTGCGTTTGCAACAATTTTTACTAAAAACAGAATTCGTTCTATAATTTGTAACTTATTGCATATATGGCAGAAACATCAGAACCATGAAAAGACTCGTTTTTATATTACTTGTATTTTTTCTGATTGTCGGTTGTTCCAAAGAAAACATACAGGAAACAGGTGAAAAAAAACTGACTATTTTCTGTTTTAACGATGTTCATGGGCAAATTGAGAATTTTGCAAAAATCAAAAATATAATCGATACTGAAAGGAAAAAAACAAATGTAATAGTTACGTGTAGCGGTGATGTTTTTTCGGGCAACCCGGTGGTCGACAATGCAGATATGAAGGGCTACCCAATGATTGATTTGCTTAATCAGATCGGTGTTGATGTTGCAGAGCTTGGCAACCACGAATTTGACTATGGCCCGTCGATTTTGAAAGAACGGTTGGAACAATCCGACTTTCCATGGATTTGTGCAAATGTTGACATGGGAAACACCGGAATTCCTGAACCATTGCAGTATTATACAGTTGAAACCAACGGATTAAAAATTACTTTTTTAGGGTTGATTGAAACTAACGGCAAACCGGACGCAACAATTCCCAGTTCTCATCCCTGGAAAGTGAAGGACTTTTCATTTACACGCCCCGAATCAGAAGTGGGCCGGTTTTCGGGGTTAAAAAACGCGGAAAATTCAGATCTTTTAATCGCCCTAACACATCTTGGGGCTAACGGCAATGACAGCCATCCTGGCGATTTTGAATTGGCCCGTAACTTTCCGTTTTTTGACCTAATTATTGGAGGACATTCACACAGTATTTTAGATACCGTTATCAACGAAATTCCGATTTTTCAGGCCGGTAGTTACCTGAATTACCTTGGCAAAATTGAACTCTCGATAAAAAACCGCTCTGTAAATACACTCAATTTTCAACTTATCAACCTAAACAATTATTCGGAATACGATTCAGAAATAAAAGCTACTATCGAAAATTATGAAAATCTGCCATTTTTAAACGATGTGATTGGTTATTCGTACGGATTTCATCAAAATTACCAGGTAGGTTGTTTTTTCACTGAAGCTCTACGTCAGAAACTTAATGCAGACGCCTCTTTTCAAAATACCGGAGGAATTCGGTCAACGCTGGATAAAGGCGAAATTACCAAAAGAGAAATCTATGAAATCGATCCTTTTAACAACGGCACTGTTCTTTATGAAATGACAGTAAATGAAATAAAAACATTCCTGAAAGGCTCAAAATCAGGATTCTATTATTCCGGCCTTCAAATACAGCAGTCGGGCAATTCTGTTATAATTAAAGATTTGAACGGCAATCTTATTCCTGATGAATACGTTTTAAAAATTGGCCTGAACGATTATATCCCGGCAGTTTTTGATGTTTATTTTCCTGTTGAAAAAGTTGAACTTTCATGTACTACTGCAGAAACGCTAATTGCTTATCTGGAAGAGATAAACAGTCAGGTTGATTTTCTGAATTGTAATCACTATTTCAAATACAATTAAATACAGTTTCATTGCAGCAAGATAACTTTTTAGTATTTTCGGTTCATAAAACTAACCGCATGAACCGACTAATTCCATTACTTTTTATCCTCTTACTTTTAATTGCCTGTACGAAAGAGAAAAAATATCTTCTACCCAATGTAGTTGTAATTCTCTCCGACGATCAGGGATGGGGTGATTTAAGTTTCACCGGAAACATCAATTTAAATACACCAAATATCGACAAGCTGGCTGAAACGGGAGTGTTTTTCGACCGGTTTTATGTTTGCCCGGTTTGTTCACCAACGCGTGCCGAATTTTTAACCGGCAGGTACCACACAAGAGGTGGAGTTTATTCAACTTCAGCAGGAGGTGAAAGGCTCGATTTAGATGAAACTACTATCGCTGAAGTATTTAAAAATGCAGGTTACAAAACCGCGGCTTACGGAAAATGGCACAACGGAATGCAACCTCCCTATCATCCAAATGCCAGAGGATTTGATGATTATTACGGATTTTGTTCAGGACATTGGGGAGATTATTTTAGTCCGATGTTGGAACACAATGGAGAAATTGTAAAAGGTGAAGGTTTTATTATCGATGATTTAACAAATCATGGCATCCGTTTTATTGAAAAAAATAAGGAAAATCCATTCTTTTTATATCTTCCGTTAAACACTCCACACTCGCCCATGCAGGTACCCGATGAATACTGGAACCGGTTTAAAGATAAAGAGCTGGAATTGCGAAACAGAAATCCTGAACTGGAAAACGATCAGTTTACAAAAGCTGCACTGGCCATGTGTGAAAATATTGATTGGAATGTGGGCCGAATAATAAAAAAACTGGATGAACTGAGTCTCTCAGAAAATACCATTGTAATTTATTTTTCTGATAATGGTCCAAACGGATGGCGATGGAATGAAGGGATGAAAGGACGAAAAGGATCAACCGATGAAGGTGGGGTCCGTTCACCGTTTTTTATTAAGTGGCCTGGCAAAATTAAGGCAGGCGAAAAAATTACTGCCATTGCTTCCGGCATCGACATATTGCCAACTTTAGCCGATTTGGCAAACATTAAAAACTTACCTCAAAAACCGTTGGATGGCACAAGTTTAAAACCACTGTTAACTGAAAAAAATCCGGAGTGGAAGGATCGCTTCATTTTTAGTCATTGGGGAAACAAAACCAGTGTTAGAAGCCAGAAGTATAAACTGGATTCAGAAGGAAACCTGTTCGATATGGAAAAAGATCCCTGTCAGAATACCAACATTTCAGAAGCCTTCCCTGAAATTATTTTACAAATGAAATCAGCCAAAGAAAAATGGGAAAAGGATGCTCTGGTAGAACTTCCGGAAAATGATACCCGAACCTTTACAATAGCCCACCCTGATTTTACCTGGACACAAATTCCTGCACGCGACGGTACGGCCCACGGCAATATCCAACGTTCAAATCAATATCCCAATTGTTCTTTTTTCACCAATTGGATAAGTGTCACCGATAGTATTACCTGGGATGCAGAATCACTTTCTGAAGGGAACTTTGAAGTTACCATTTATTACACTTGTCCGGCGGAAGATGTTGGCTCAACTTTTCAGCTAAGTTTTGGCAACAACAAATTGGTTTCAAAAATCAGTGATGCTCATAATCCTCAGTTAACAGGTATGGAAAATGATCGCGACCCAAGAATTGAATCGTATATAAAAGAGTTCAAGCCTTTAATAATGGGTACTATCCACCTTACCAAGGGGAAAAATATGTTAACGCTTAAAGCGACAGAAATTCCCAGAAGTCAGGCCATGGATTTTAGATTAATGATGCTAAAAAAGATTTAAATCAACTACTTAAGATTCTTTGAAGGGATATTGTAAACTGCTATTCCAGAAATTACCAGTGGTATTGAAAATAGGATGAACAGTGTTGAGATCGAAATGTGCATATCAGATAATATTCCAAAAAGCGCCGGACCAACGATAGCGCCAAAACGCCCGGCTCCGGTTGCCCAGCCAATTCCTGTTGTTCTGACTTCGGTGTCGTAAACACGTGCTGTTGCCGGCCAATAACCATTAAAACCTCCCTGAACAAAAATCCCGATAAGAAATGTCATAACAAAAATCAAAACATTGCTCAAAGGCAGGTTTCCATAAATAACCATAACAGCAAATGCAATAATAAAAAAAGTAAAAATCAACCTTTTCAGCCTGAATTTTGAAGCCAGCCAACCGATTCCGGTGCTTCCCAGGAAAGCGCCTACATTTAAAACTGTACCTACATAAGTAGCCATTTTGAAAGGCATTCCCGAATCACTAGCAATACTTGGCACCCAACTTATCAACGTGTAAAGAGTCATAAATCCGAAAAAAATGCCAATCCACAAACGGATTGTTGAAATCCGGTACTCGTTGTTGAACAGCGTTTTTACATTTGCTTGCCTGGTTTCACGTAATACCGGTAAACTTTCAATATTTTGCTGCCCCAGTTTTTTCAGGATTTTGTTCACCTTTTCAAGCGCATTGACAGGTTGTTTTTTTAGTAAGTATTCCAACGATTCGGGCATAAAAAATACCACCATCAGCAACATGGCACCCGAAATAAAACCTGCAATTAAATAGGCAAACCGCCAGCCAAATTCGGGCACAGCCCAGGCAGTAAAAAATCCCATAAAAATGGCGCCAATCGGGTAACCGGCCTGTACAAAACCAACCGATAAATCTTTTCGGCGGTTGTTTGAAAACTCGGCTGCAATGGCTGCCATGGTTGGTAAAAGTCCTCCAATTCCCAGCCCGGCAGCAAAACGTAACGCCAGCAACTGATAATAACTCATCACCTGCGACGACAAAAGCATGGCAACCGTTTCAAGTCCCATTGCAATAATGAATAATTTTCTTCTGCCAATTCTATCGGCGATGGGAGCCAGAAAGATACAACCGAGTGTCATTCCGGCAAGTCCGGCGCTGTAAATATATCCCTGCAAAGCTTTTGTTAGTCCCCATTCAGCTAAAATTTCGGAACCGGTATACGATACCACCAACACATCAATGCCGTCGTTCATGTTCAGAATAAAACACATCACCACCACAAAAACCTGGAAAACAGTCATTGGTTTTTCGGCAATTAGCGTATTTAAATTTTGTGCAGATATTGGGTTCGTCGCTGCTTTTTTATTCATTTCAACAAATTTCTAACCTTCTGTTTGGACAACTATTTTACTTTCTTTTCCTTTTACTGCTTCCTGTAATGCTTCCGTTAAATTTTTAACTGAAAAATATTTCGACACCACAAAACCGGGATGAATTATTCCTCTTTCAATCAATTGAATGCATCGTTGAAAATCGAAAGGATGGTCATAAATCAGCGAAGGAACAATGTTGTTCCCTTTTCTGGAAATCAGTCGCGGATTAAAATACGCAGGTTCAGTTGACAAGCCAAGCAGAATTATTTCAGCGCCCCGGGGAGCAGCTTCAATCGCCATTGTTGCTGATTGCGATGATCCGGCACATTCAAAAACTGAGGTTACTCCTTCTTTTTGATATAAAATTTCCAGTTTTACCGAAGTTTCTTTCGGAGTTTTGCCGCCTTCTGCAAAAACGGCTCCCATTGTAAGTGCGCGATTCAGTTTTTCTTCCATCAGTTCAGTTACTATCACACGGTAACCAAGTTTTAAAGCTACGTGTGTTAAAAGCAAACCAATGGCGCCAAGTCCGATTACTCCTATTGTATCTCCGGGTTTTGCCTTCGAGCGAAACAAAGCCTGTCTAGTCCTAAAATATGGCTACAGGTTAAACATTGAATTAAGCTACATTTTTAAACACCGAGTTAGGTGTTCTGTACCCTAAAGATACATGAAGCCTTTTGTTGTTATATAGTTTAATAGCATTTTTTGCAGCACGTTTTGCATGGACAATAGAAAAGAAGCACTGGTCGAGATAGAATTCGTCTTTTAAAATGCCGTTAATCCTTTCAGCGACTGCGTTTTCGTAACAATGGTTTTCTTCTGTCATGCTGATTTTAATACCGCGCCGTTTAAGTTCATTTACATACATGTGGCTGCAATACTGCACCCCTCTGTCGGAGTGGTGTATAAGTCCGGCCGCTGGCCGGGCATGCCACAGGGCCTTTTTGAGGGCCCGTAGGCAGCCCGCCAGCTCCAGCGAATCACTGAGGTCGTGTCCGATTATTTTCCGTGAATACAAGTCAGTAATTAAGGCTAAATAACAAAATCCTTTGACTGTCCTGATGTAGGTAATATCCGATACCCACACCTGGTTTGGTGCGTTGATTTCCAGTTCTTTAATCAGGTTGTTGTATTTATGGAAATGGTGATAGGAATTGGTAGTTTTTGCATATGCACGTTTGCGTTTTACAAGCATGTTTTCAGTCCTTAAAATGTCAAACAACCTGTCCCTGCCAATCTTTAAATTGGCTGCAGAGAAGTCGCTGGATAGGGTAGAGTGGAGTTTCCTGGTTCCAACACGTGGCTGGATTTTTCGTTCCGTTTTTACCATCCTGAGAACCTGTTCCACTTCAGCTTGCCGTTGCCTGTGACGTTTCTTGTATTTGTACCAGGCATCGCGTTTCAGTCCAAAGCAGGCGCATACCTCAGATACGCTTGCACTGCCAGTTTGTTTGGTCACAGCAGAAGCTTTCATCAACGCCTGATGTTTAAGTTTTTTTTTAGTTCTTCTGCATTTTTGTATCCCAGGTTCTCGGCGGCAACTTCGAGGTAAGAATCGAGAACGAGCTTGTCCAAATCCTTTTTAATCAAGAGTTCTTTAAGTTGTTCGATTTCTTTCTGAAGCGCTTTTAAGCGGCTGATTTCGTCTTTAGTTTCTACCATAACACGTGTGTTCATTAAGTCTTTACGGTCGTACTTTCGTACCCACTCATTGATTGTACTTGACTGCAACCCATAAATGCGGGACAGTTGTCTTTTTGAATACTTACCGGTACTAAGTTCGGCTAAAATTTTGAGTTTGAAACTCTCGCTGTAACGCCTGGTTACTCCATCATTTTTATACATATCTACTTCAAATTGTGTAGACATTTTTTAGGACGACTCAGCCGAAAGTGCAACGGTTGCCGGTTCAATGGCAACGGCATCAACATCAGAAATTGCAGACGGCAAAGGGTGAACAAACTCAGACGGAAGTGAAATATATTCAGCAAAACAACCGGTTTCGTGAACACCAATAATTCGCTTGTTGCGGCAGATATTTCCTTTGCCACTCCAGCATTCCGGGCAATTTCCACAGGGAATGTTGGGTTCAATAACCACCCGTTCCCCTACTCTTTCCAAAGAAATACCCTCACCTGTTTTTTCAATAATACCAATTCCTTCATGCCCGATGGTTAAAGGCCCGTCAACCACATGCCCGTTTTTAAACATATGAACATCGGAGCCACAAACTCCAACCATTTTAACTTTTATTAAAACCTCGCCCCGACCAGGTTCAGGAACTTTTGTGTCCCTAATTTCAATATGATAAGGTTCTGTAAGAAATGTCTGTAACATATAATTTTTGATGTCTTCTTTCCGGCGTTCCTACTTCCGTTCAAAAAAACAGGAAAGCCAAAAATGCATTTTAGTTTATTACAATTTGAAATTTTTAAAGTCTTAAAACTATAAAATAATTCGTTTAGATTGATTTTTTATTTTACTTTGATATTTGCTTGTAAAAATTAAAACAATGAAAATCAAACTAAAACTTACCTTCCTTTTGCTAGTTTTCGTTTTTATACATCAAAATGTGCCGGCACAAAAAAGGCTACCGTCGGGTTCAACGTACAAAGATGTTCTGATAGCAACAGTAAAAGATAACGGTGAAGATTTTCAACTAAGATCGAATATTTATCTGCCTGAGGAATTGTAAGTCCGCAAATTGAAAAAGCGTCGCAGGACTGGATTTTAGAAATGCTTTAAAAACCGGAAAAAGAATCAACCGGATAAAACTAAATTATCACCATTTTTGTTCATTCTGAAAAAGTAAAATGAAAAAAGTAACAGGAATCGGAGGGATATTTTTTAAAACAAAAAATCCCGGAATAATGAAAGAATGGTACAACAAAAACCTGGGATTGGTTACCAATGAATACGGTTCTGTTTTTGAGTTCCGTAGTTCAGACGAACCTGAAAAAAAAGGGTATTCTGTTTGGAGCCCGTTTGCCGACGACACCGATTATTTTAAGCCTTCGGAAAAAGAATTTATGATAAATTATCGCGTTGAAAATATTGAAGCGCTGGTAGAGGAATTGCGGAATTCGGGAGTTACTATCCTCGATGAAATTGAAACGTACGAATACGGAAAATTTGTTCACATTCTCGACCCCGACAATAACAAAATTGAACTTTGGGAACCCTTCGACGAATCTTTCACCGAAATGTACGAAGGAAATACAACAAAGTAAGCTACCTCAGTTTTTGAATGTATTCTTCCGTTTTCTTCTTGAATTCGTTTTTCAGTTCGGCAAATTCCTGTTCGTCAGCCAGGTTATGAATCTCCTGTTTATCGTTGTTTCGGTCGTACAATTCTTCGTAAATATACTGGCCCGGTTCTTTCATGTACCGGATGTATTTAAAATCGGGGCCAACCACACCTTCCGAGCCGGGAATAATACAAACATCGCCTTGTTTCAGAATATAATGTTCATAAAAAAATTCAGTGCGCCATTCTTTGTTCTGATTGTTAATGAGCGAAACCAAACTCTCTCCCTGCATTTGCGAAGGAGTTTCAACACCAGCCAGTTCCAGAATTGTTGGTGCAATGTCGATGTTTAATGCCATTTTATCCAAAACAGTTCCGGCATGCGAATTCCGGGGATCGTACACCAGCAGCGGCACGCGGATCGATTCTTCGTGACCGAACCATTTTCCGGCCAGTCCGTGTTCACCCAAATAAAAACCATTGTCGCCCGAAAAAACAATTACAGTATTTTTATCGATTCCTAATTTCTCCAGTTCGTTTCTTATTCTTCCAACAACAACGTCAACACCATAAATCAGCCGGTAATACCCTTTTACCATTTCCTGGTATTTTTCAGGAGTTGAAAACCGGATTTCCCACCGGGCGCGTGCTTCATTGTTTTTTCGCCATTCCTCCGGAAACATTTCGTAATATTCATCTTTGTTTGTTGGTTGTTCAGGAATGGTAGTTTCTGCCAAAACATTTGCATAACTCTGATCAAAAATAAACTGGCGCAAATCGCCGTCCTGACAGTGCGGCGCTTTAAAACTCACCTGCAAACAAAAAGGTTCTTCACCACCTGCATAACTCTGAATAAATTCAATCGCCTGGTTTCCCATTTTTTTTGTGAGGTGAATAAAATTCCCTTCGTCATCTTCATTTTCATAATATCCCTGACCACCAAATCCTTTCCAATAATCAAAAGTTTCTTTGGGCATATCGCTTTCTTCGCCCACACCGAATTTTCCAATAAAACCGGTTTTATACCCTGCCTTTTTCAGCAAAGCCGGATACGTTTCGGCCCATGCGGAATCGGAAAAACTGGTTACAAAACCTTCAATTCCATGACGGTGCATGTATTGTCCGCTAAAAATGCTGGCGCGGCTCACACAACAAATCGAAGTGGTCACAAAAGCATTAGAAAACCGTACTCCTTCATTGGCCAGTTTATCGATATTTGGGGTTAAAACAATGCTATTCCCGGCAACACCAAGCGCATCGGCACGCTGATCGTCGGTCAGTAAAAAAATAATATTCGGCTTTTTAATTTCATGCTTCCGGTTACAACTAAAAAATAGAAGGGGACACAAAAGGCTAAGGATAAAAAATCGGTTCATTTTCAGGTTAATTAGTTTGCTAACAAACTTATTCTTTCAAATTATCATTTGCAATTTTCAAAACGATTTTTTTTATCTTTCTGCACTAAAACCTAAATCATGAAACTACTTTTTACAATATCTCTTTTTCTTTTTACACTTCTGTTTTTTAGAAATGAAACACCTGTAAACATTAATGATTCAGAGTTTATTTTTGAAAGCAACGACACTGTTTACTACCGTTTGAAATATCTTGGACTTCCGTTAAAAGGGAAAGCAAACAACATTGAATTGACCAACAAGGCAATCAAAGAAATAAAAGGCGACAAAACAAAAGTATTGGTTTTTGAATCCGGCACTTATCATTTTTATCCGGAAGGCTGCGAAACCAGAAATTATTTTGAATCGAACACCACCGACCAAAACCCGAGAACTTGTGCCTTTGTTTTTGAGAATATAAACAACCTGATAATTGAAGGAAACGGATGTAATCTGATTTTTCACGATCAAATGCAGCCATTTACTTTCGACAGTTGTCAAAACATTACGTTGGAAAATGTAACCATCGACTGGGAAAATTCACTCACCGCTCAAGCAGAAATAATAAAAGTCGATGAAAATTTCATTGAGCTGAAATTCGATCAAAAGGAATATTCCTATGTAATTGAGGAAGGCAAAATATTTTTCAACAGCAAAACATGGAAAGAACCGTGGAAAGGGACCATGGAATTTGACCGCGCCGGGCATTTTATTGTGCCACAAACCGGTGACAGTGGTTGTTTGGGAAGAAACTGGAACAATTATCTTGCGGAAAGTATTATTCCGGGAATAATCAGGTTAAACAACAATTTTGAACGAAAACCGAAAGTTGGAAACATACTGGTTCTGCGTCACAGCGAACGCATTCACTCGGGTATTTTTATTCAGGAATCAAAAAATGTGACGGTAAAAGATGTAAATCTTTATCATGCCACCGGCCTTGGAACGCTGGCACAATATTCTGAAAACCTGACTTTCGACGGTTATAAACCTATTCCAAATCCACAGAAAAACCGCTATTTTGGCGGTGGCGACGACGGTTTGCAGGTTTCAAACTGCAAAGGTCAGGTAACAGTTGTTAATTGTGAATTTGCCGGTTTGATGGACGACCCGATAAATGTACACGGAACCAGTGTGCAGGTTGCACAGATTCAGTCGGATAAAAAACTGAAATGCAAATTTAAACACGACCAAAGCGAAGGAATGCGCTGGGCGCGTATTGGCGACAAAATTGGTTTTATTGAAAACAATACCATGCAAACCGTTGGATTTGGCGAGATTGTAAACTTTCTTCCGTTAAACCGCACCGAATTTATTGTTGAATTTGCAATACCTGTTCCGCAAACTCTGGAAGTGGCTGACGCTTTGGAAAATCTGACCTGGACGCCGGATCTCACCGTAAAAGATTCGCATTTTAAAAGTTGCCGGGCCCGTGGAATGTTGGTTTCAACTCCCGGGAAAGTACTTATCGAAAACAATATTTTTGAATCGAGCGGCAGCGCCATTTTAATTGCCGGCGATGCCAACGGCTGGTTCGAATCAGGTGCGGTAAAAGATGTTACCATCAGAAACAATACTTTCACAGACCTTTGTAACACTAGTTCTTACCAGTTCTGTGAAGGAATTATTTCAATTTACCCGATAATTCCCGACAAAGCAAAAGCCTTTGCGTTTCATTCCAACATTCGTATTGAAAACAACACTTTTTATCCGTTCGATTATCCGGTGCTTTATGCACTTTCTGTTGATGGAATTTCGTTTACCAACAACAAAATTGAGCGAAGCAACCGTTTTGAACCTTACCACAACCGCCAGTTTACGTTCACTTTTGAAGCCTGTAAAAATATTTCAGTTTCGGAAAATCAAATTGGGGAAGAAGTTTTAGGTAAAAACATTTTGCTGAAACAAACAAAAGCTGAAGAATTAAACTGTGAACAGTCTGAATTGACAATTAAGGAATTGTAAAAGCAAAAGTAAATAAAATAGAAAAGGGTGGAAATCCACCCTTTCTAAAATTCTATGCAGAAATTTTGTCTTTATTTCTGTATTTTAAAAACAAATATAAAAATGCTACTGAAAGAAAAACAGTCAGAATAATTACATATTGAAGTGTAGCCGCGCCGGCAGCCAAATCATCGCCAAATTTATTCAACTGAACGTCGTATAATTTCCCCAGTGACGGTTGAGCAATAGCCCCGCCTAAAAAGCCAATTCCACCCATAATTGCTAATCCGAGGGCGCCACTGGTAGGTACTTTTTCAGCCACAACTCCCAGCATATTTGGCCAGAAAAATCCTATTCCAAGAGCAAAAACAGTTGCCGAAGCAAACAACAGGGCTCCTGATGAAATACTCATCAAATAAAGTCCGATTCCTGAAAAAACAGCGGAAAAAAGCAAAACGCCAATTCCCGATAATTTATGAACAACCGGTCCGGCAACCAGCCTGGCAAGCGCCATAATTGCAGAAATCCACACCAGAATTAAAATAGCGCCAACTCCCTGTCCAAATAAATTACTCACTGAATTATTAAACAATGCAGCAATCCACTGGTTGGTTCCGAGCTCGGTAGCCGCTGTAAAAAGCATACAAAAAGTCATAAATAAAAACAGAGGCGAAACGCATGCTTTTAACATGTCTTTGTAAGTTGCTCCCACGGCCACACGTTCTGTTTCCGGAAATTTCCGACGAAAAAACAAAATTCCGTAACCCATGGTAGGCAACAACATTACTGCCGTTTGTATCCGCCATCCTATGCCAACTTCGTCTAAAAAGAAAACAATCAGGCCTCCAATGACAATTCCTGTCGGAAACCACATATGAAACCGGTTTAACTTGGCCGTTTTATCGTTCGGATAAAGCGCTGTCACCATTGGATTAGCGGCCGCTTCTACGCTTCCGTTGGCAATTCCGATAAACATGGTAGAGAAAAATAAAGTCCAGAATCCCTGTGCGAAAATGGTCATTGTTAAACCAATTACATGACAGGCAAAAGCAATGGCTAAAACTTTACCGATTCCCAAAATGTCTATTAGAGGGCCAAAAATTACCATCGCCAAAGTAAATCCCCAGAAAGCGGTACCAACAATCCAGCCTACCTGGGCTCCGGTAAGATTAAACTCTTCCATCCACGGCGCTATAAAACCACCGCGTGTTCCAAACGATAGTGCAGTTACTACCAATGCCAGACAACTGGCATTAAACAATAGTGTTTTTTTAATTTTGTCCATACAATTAAGGTTTAGTTGAAAATTAATAATTGAGTTATTTTGTTGACGCCAAATATTTTATGGTTTGCTGAATAAGCTTTCGGTAATTCTCTGAGTCGTATGTCCGGTGTACTACCATACACCTCGTCGAAAAAGGGAAAACTGCTAAATCCTCTGGTTGCCGGGTGATTGCGAAGACCCCTGGCATAAACCCTAACATCTTCATCGAAAGTTGACAAATCAGGCTTAGGAATATTTGCCGTCTTTTCAATGTATTTTCCACCTACAATTTTTTCAAACTCTTTCCATTTTTGATACGAAACCTGCGAATGGTGCAAAAAAAGTAAAGGAATACCTTTTTTCGTCAGTTCGAAGTAAGCACTTTTTTCCTGGTCGGAAATATCCTGCCACATGTCGTAAAAAACCAAAACATCAAAATTTCCAGCCAACCTTTTAGCAATTGTTTCATTGGCTACAGGCTGTTCAAATTCCTGGTATTCAATTCCATCGAGAGCATAGAAAAGTTGCAGAAAATGAATTGTATCGTACGCATGACCACCGGGAATCAGCATCACATGCACAGGTTGTGCTTTTAAAATAACAATAAAAAAGATAGTTGAAAAAAGAAGGAAAATTCGTTTCATATATTTTTGTTATTGATCTGACAATAGAAATTGAAATTAAATAACACGCAGTTAAATTAAGAAATTTATAGAATTAACAATGAATACTTTAGCATTATTAATGAACATAACCCTGTGAATTTTTAAGGAATTTCAAAAAAAATAATTCATCCTCTTCAGTAAAAATTAGTGTTGGAAAAAGCAACCCTTCTCAAATTCCTCTATCTTTATGATTAGTTTACAAACAAAAACATGGCAGGAAACAGATTCAAAATAGCACGGATTATTTTGTGGATTTTTTTGGCGTTGTTGCTGATTTTCATTGCTGCCGGTGTTTTTGTCTATTATAAAACTGAAAATTACCTCAATAAAAACCTTTCCAAAATTATTACTGAAAAATCGGGCGGACTTTACCGGTTGGAGTTCAATGAGATTAAAATTGGCGTTTTCCCGGTTTCTGTTACTGTTTCCAATATCGATTTAAAACCAGACGAAAAGATTTCGCAGGAAAAGGCAAAAGAATCACCGGGCAAAATTTTTTATTCTTTTCATTCGCCTGAATTGAAAATAAGTTACATCGACCTCCCCGACTTTTTCAAAAACAAACGCTTGCACTGCCAAAAAATTTCTGTTACTGAACCGGTTCTTGAAATGTCGGGCGACGAAGCTTTAAACAATGATTCGATTCAATCTTTCGACCAGATATTTGTTGAATTACGCCCGCTTTTTCAAAAATACATCCACGAAATTGCCATCGACAAAATCGATTTAATAAACGCCAACTACAAATTGTACAGTTCTGTAAACGATTCAACACGCATTTCGAATGCCAAACAAATTTCGGTCGGTATTAAAAATTTCAGGACCGATTCAACTTTGATTTTTGAAAACACAAAACTGTTTGAAAGCGACGATATTATTTTAAGCATGTTTGGTTTTGAACACGATTTGGGCGATAATCTTCATTTCCTGAAAATTGATTCACTCGATTATTCGCTTTTGAATTCAGATGTTAATGCAAGTGGTTTTCATCTCTCATTTTATGAAAAAAATACCGAGAAAAGTTTGTACGACGTTTTGGTGCCACAACTTTATTTGAAAAGTAAAAGTTTTACCCCTTTTGCGTTGAACGATTCGATTAATATTCAGTTTTTGCAATTTAAAAATCCGGTGATTCGTTTTTACCAGAAAGAAAATCCGAAACTGCTGAAAATTGAAGACATTAATAATTTCGATTTGTATTCGCTTATTGAAAATCAGTTTACTACAATTAAAATCGACAGTTTTTATTTTTCCAATGCCAACATCGAAATTTTTAAACAACCCGATTTCAATGAGTTTCAGCAACAATTTGCGTCGGTAAATATCAGGCTGAACAATTTTCTTCTCGATTCGCTTTCCTCAACAAACAAGGATAAACTTTTGCATGCCGACGATTTGGAAATGGAAGTGCGAAAATACTACCTCCGGCTCGAAGACAACCAACATGATTTTCGTGCCGATTCGATGTATTTCTCAACGTACAACAACACACTGGGGTTGAAAAATATAACCATTTCTCCGGTAACGGGTAAAAACAAACTTTCGCGCACATTGGTAAACATCAACTGCCAGAGTGTAAATGTTGCCGATGTAAATCTGAAGATGCTCTACCACACCCGAAATTTGCCCACCAGCAAAATTGAAATTATACAACCCAATGTTCACTTGCAATACAACACGGAGATTGAAAAGTCTGAAAAACAAAAAGAAGCAGGGCTGCTCTTTGAACTGGTGTCGGCTTACCTCGAAGGAATTTATTCCGATTTGGTCAGGGTTGAAGACGGAACCTTAAACATTCAGAATTTATACAACCAAAAAGTTCAGGGGTATTTCGAAACCGGATTCGATTTCAACCTTACCGGTTTTGCACTCGACTCAACCAGCATAAAACAAACCGATAAATTTTTCTATGCCACCAATTTCGACCTCGAGTTTTTAAATTACCAGATGCGTTTGGTCGACGATTTGCACAAACTCAACGTCGACAGAATTTCAATTCTCAGTTTCGAAAGAAAAGTGGACATAGAAAATGTAAAACTTCAGCCGGTAATTGAAAATGCGGATAACGAAACAATGAAACAATTCAACCGTTCAGAATTGTACAATATTTCGGTTCCCAGGATAACACTTTGGGGAATTGACCTGCGAAATGCCTTTTTTCACAATAAATTAAATATTAACCGGTTTCAGATTTCAAACCCGGAAATTTATTTTGAAAATTTTGCAGCTTTGCGAAAAACTGAAAACAAAAAAGAATTCTCAGAATTTTCGCAGTTGATTTTCAATTACCTTTCCGATATAAACATTAAAAACATTACTATTCCGAAAGGGTCGCTAACCTGGGTAAACCATACAAAAAACGGAAAAACCATTTCGTTCGATAATGAATTCACGGCCTCGCTCGAAAATTTCAGGTTGAACGAAGACGAACTCAACAAAAAAAGGCTGCTGTTTTCCGATAATTTCGATTTTTCACTAAAAGATCAGATGTTCCAGCTTTCCGACAGTGTACATATTCTGAAGGCCGGAGAAATAAGCGTTTCTTCACGAAATTCGAGTGTGAAAATCAGCAATGCCCTGTTGTATCCGCTGATAACTTCACAAAAATACAAAACTCTTTCCACCACTTTCCAGGTAACTATTCCAGAGCTCGAAATCAGTAATCTCGATTTTCAAAAGGCATATTATGCCAACGAACTTGTTTTAACCCAGCTTGAAATTGAAAATCCTAAATTTCAGATTTACAGCAAAAAAGACGCAACAAAATTGCTCGATTTAAAAAAATACCAGTTTCCGCTTCCGTCGTTTTTTCATTCGCTTCAGTTAAAAGAATTCAAAATTACAAATGCCGAAGTGCTGACGTACGAAACCGAAGGACTTAACCAGCGTGCCAAAAGTAATTTCAAGGTAAATCTTTCGTTTCCTAATGTTTCGGTTAAAAACGACAGCCAAAACAAGGCTCAAATTACCACTGGAAATATTCTGGCACAAATTACCGGGTTTAAATCGCCGCTTGGAAAAACACACGAAATTGAAATTAATCAGGCAGAATTTAACCGTTCAAAACAAACCATTGAAATTAATGGATTAAAAATCAATCCGTTTGTAGCCCAAAAAGAAAGCAACCGTTTTACGATTTCGGTGCCGGGAATTTCGTTCAGTAAATTCAACATAAACGAAGCGATTGAAGACAACAATTTTATTTTTGATGAAATAAGTGCGGTTGATCCGGATATTTTCATTGAAATAAACGACACCGTAAAAGGCAACAAACTGGAACAGGCAAAAAATCTGGATTTGTATCCTTATATTGAAAATTATGTCGACCAGATAAAAGTGAACCGACTGAACCTAAAGAATACAAACCTGAATTTTAACTGGTTCGACAAAACTCAGTTCAACAAAAAATTCAACATAAGTTTTCGAGAAATAAATATTGGTGAAAATCAAAATCCTGCAGAATTGTTACATTCAAAAGAATTTGAAATTTCAACAACAAATTTGAGCGCAAAAACCAGCGACGAACTATATGAATTTACTGCTGACTCAATTATTTACAATTCGCTGAAACACAATATTAAACTTAAAAATATTTCGATAAATCCTTTGCTTAAACGTGATGAAATTTCACGAAGAAACGGTTTCCAAACCGATTTTCTAAACGGAAAGATCAGCTTTGTTGAAATTCGAAATATGGATGAAAATGAGTGGATTAAAAACAATATTCTGGATGCCGATGCACTGGTTATTGGAAACACCCAACTCGAAATATTCAGGAACAAAAGATTTCCGTTCAATCACGACCAAAGACCACCGTGGCCCCAGGATTTGCTCAAAAATATTAAACAGGATTTTGTTTTCGACTCGGTTATTCTTCAGCCTTCAACTATAAAATACAGCGAATTGCTCGATATTTCGGATGACCCCGGCGAATTGGAATTTAAAAACCTGGCATTAAAAACGGGGAAGATTTCAAATCGGGAGGAAGAATTGAAACGGCTTAAAAACTTCGAAATCGATGCCGGCGCCGTTATTTTTGATTCTGGAAGAATTTCGGCTCAATTCCGGTTCGATTTAAGCAGTGCCGATTATCTGCATTCAATGAAAGGCAATGTTAGTCCAATGCCTTTGAAACCAATCAATTCGATGCTTGAAAAGTCGGTTCCTATTTCAATTGAAAGCGGACAACTGAACCGTTTCGATTTTGACCTTACATTCGACAAACATAAAGCAACCGGAGAGCTGTATTTTGGTTACGACGATTTTAAAGTTACCGTAATGGAGATAAATGCAGAGGGAATGAAAAAATCGAAACTGGCCACTTTCTGGGCCAATAAAATGATGCTGAATTCAAAAAATCCCAAGGGCGATAATTTAGAACCTGTTTCAGTTTTGTACGAGCGCGACCAGGAACGATCGATAATAAACTACTGGTGGAAATCGATTTTTACAGGCGCCAAAGAGGTACTTGGCCTCGAAAATGAAAAATAACCATGCAATACGAAAAAGAAAATTGAACCGTTCATTCCTTAGATTGTTCGTTATGAAAAAGGAAATAATTTATAACACACATCAATTTTTAACTAATTTTGATTCAAATAAAAATATGCCATGAAAAAATTCCTTAGCAAAATAATTATCCTGGTTTTAACAGTGTCGGCTTTTACAGCTTGTGATTTATTAAATAATGGAGAAGATAAACCGACAGATAATTTTTTGGTTAGTTATGAATTGAAAAAATCGTACCTGCCGGAACTGATTAACATTGCTTTTAATCAATTGGAAAGCACTCCTGAACTGGAAGCAATTAAAGCGAAGGTAGAAAATGGGGTACTGGTATATAAAATATCCTATTATACGTCTTTTCAGAATGAATTGAAAAAAGCTTCGGGTTTGGTCTGTATCCCAACCGGCGGAGGGCCATTTCCAATTTTAAGTTACCAAAATGGTACAAATACCTTGCATACAAATGCCCCTTCGGTGAATCCTGATTATCAGTTGTACATGATACTCGAGTTTGTAGCTTCCACTGGATTTGTGGTAGTCATTCCCGATTATCTTGGATTTGGCGATGCAAGCGACATGTTCCACCCTTACCTCGATGCTGAGTCGACAAACAAGACTGTTCTCGATATGATTCGGGCTACACGGGAATTGACTTCAAATTATCTCGACAAAGAGCTGAACGGTGATTTATACATTGCCGGTTATTCGCAGGGTGGCTGGGCCACAATGCAATTGCAAAAAGAAATTGAAACCAAATACATGGATGAGTTTAATCTGAAAGCCAGCGCTTGTGGTGCGGGTCCGTACAATTTAACTGAATTTAATGATTATGTTACCGAGATAACCACTTATCCGATGCCTTATTTTCTTGGTTATTTGTTTAACAGCTATATCAACACAGGCGATATTACCACGCCGATAAGTAACGTTTTTCAGGAACCGTATGCAACGAAAATAACCACACTTTACGATGGAACAAAAACAGGAGAAGAAATTAACAATGAACTAACTACCAGTATTTCAGGGTTATTTACTTCGGATTATTTGGCAAACTACGTAACTGATGAGAAGTACGCTTCTGTGAGAAGTACTCTGGAAAAAAACAGCATTTCGGCATGGAAAACAGAAATTCCCACTCTGCTGATTCATGGTATGCAAGATGTTTATGTTCCCGTTCAGATTTCAGGAAATATATACCAGGCTTTTCAACAGCAAGGAGTTAGTTTAAACACTATCAATTATTTGCCACTGGCGGGCGTCGATCACCCCGGTGGAATTGTTCCGTCAGGACTTGCTTCTGTTTCCTGGTTTTTAAGTTTAAGAGATGAAAATTAGACAAATCTAAAAATTTATGACCGGCCAATGCATAAAAACCAGCAATACAAAAATTGCTGCGTTTATAAGTACGCCAATTCCACCTTTGTTATCGAAATGATCGAACTGGCCATCCCAGAAAAGGATAAATAAAATGGACGAAAATACAGCAGACCCAATAATCAAATCGTACCAATTGGTGTTTTCGGCAAAAAGTGCAATTCCACCGGCTACAAAACCCAATGCAGACAGTATACAAAAATTGCAAGCGATAATCCGAACTGCTTTTTTACTAAAAATATGCGAAAAAGCCCACGAATTTTTGGGCCATTTAAATCCTTCCTTTAGTTCAAAAAAATGCGCACTCTGTCCAAAATAAAGAATATGAACCAATCCGTGGAGGATAAAAACCAATCCGGTTACAATTTTCAACATGTCTGCAAATTTGAGTGTTAGTCGATTTGAAACTACAACTTTTCGAATGTTTAACAAATAAAAAACAACTATTTATAAACATAAAAAGCTATAATTCAGAAATATGAAAAAATGCTTTTAAGGAGTTGTTTTGAAAAGCTTGATAATTGTTGAAATTGGTAGAACTTGATTTTCTAAACATCAGGAAATATTTGATAATCTTTATTTTTTTCTTAAACAAATAATTTGCACTTCTGGTAGTTTCGTTTTATCTCTTTTTTCATATATTTTAAACTTTAAAATGAAGTAGAATTTTAGATAAACAGAAAATATGTTTAAAATTTTAAGAAATATAGACAGGGAAGGTTACAAAGCCCGTTACGGAGCGCTTGAAGTTTTTAAATATATTGGCCCGGGATTGCTGGTAACCGTTGGATTTATTGATCCGGGAAACTGGGCCTCAAATCTGGCAGCCGGAGCAGAATTTGGGTACTCACTTTTATGGATGGTAACTTTATCGACCATTATGCTGATTATTCTGCAACACAACGTGGCGCATCTTGGAATTGCCTCCGGACTTTGTCTTTCGGAAGCTGCTGCCATTCATTTAAAACCAAAATATTCGCGTTTTTTGCTTATTTCAGCGATGTTGGCTTCAGTGTCCACTTCACTGGCTGAAATTCTGGGAGGCGCCATTGCCTTGAATATGTTGCTGCACATTCCTGTCAGGGCGGGCGCTTTATTGGTTACCATTTTTGTACTGATTATGCTTTTTACCAACTCTTACAAAATGATGGAAAAATGGATAATTGCCTTTGTTTCCGTTATCGGGCTATCGTTTTTGTACGAACTTTCACTGGTAAATATTGATTGGAATTCAGCCGTGCATGGTTGGGTCACGCCTTCATTTCCTAAAAATTCAATGATAATTATAATGAGCGTTCTCGGAGCTGTAGTTATGCCTCATAACCTTTTTTTACACTCAGAAATTATTCAAAGCCGTCAATGGAATTTAAAAGAAAAGACAGTCATAAAAAAACAGTTGAATTTTGAATTTCTCGACACGCTTTTCTCAATGTTGATTGGCTGGGCCATAAACAGCGCGATGATAATTCTGGCAGCTGCTACCTTTTTCAAAACAAAAACGCCGGTAAATGAACTTGAACAGGCCAAACATTTGCTGGAACCTCTGCTTGGAAGTCATGCAGCCATAGTTTTTGCAATTGCTTTGTTGTTCTCCGGAATTGCTTCTACAATTACTTCGGGGATGGCTGCCGGATCAATTTTTGCCGGAATGTTTAAAGAACCCTACGATATTAAAGACAATCATTCGCGTTTAGGTGTAGCTATTTCGCTGATTATCGCTTTACTTATAATTTTCCTGATTTCAAATCCTTTTAACGGACTTATTTATTCGCAAATGATTCTGAGCATTCAGCTGCCTTTTACAATTTTTCTGCAGGTTTATCTAACTTCTTCGGTAAAAGTGATGGGTGAATTTAAAAATTCTTTGTTTTTAAAAATCCTGCTTTATTCCATTGGTGTAATTGTGGCGTTGTTAAATGTGGCGCTGTTTGTTAGCTTTTTCAGATAAACAAACTAATGAATTGGATTTCAGGAAACTTGCCCAACTAATATCCTGGATTTTGCGCAAGTTTAGGATTTCGCTGACGTTCATTTTCAGAAATCGGAAAAAGCAGAAAAGTTTCAGTAAAAGTTTTGCCCCAGATAGAAGTATGTCCCACAAAATCGACAAAAGTAACCGCACCTTTGTTCACCTCGCTGGTTACCGGAAATTTACGGGTTCGCTGTACATCGGACCAAAGTTTACATTCGAGCGAAAATTCGCGCAATCTTTCGGTCCAAACCTGACGAATAAAATCATCGGCTGATAAACCTGACAAACCGGCAATTATTTCTGTCCTGTTTGTTTTCCAGTAACCTCTTTCACGCACTTCTGTGAGATATTCAACAGCTTCCGGAGTCACTCCTTCAGTTTTTGCAATACATTCAGCTGCAATTAAAAGAATTTCGGCATAACGGTAAACCACAATATCCTTGTTATTTTGCCCGGTTTTAAAAAGAGCTTCATCGTCGTGCCATAAAAACGGAGCAGTTTCAAAGGTTTTGGTTATGGTATCCCCGTCGCTGTTTTTATAGGTTACACTCGAATGAAAAAACTGATTTTCCCGAGCTCTCAAATCATTTTCCTTATCGTAAATCCAAAGTAATTCTTTTGTTGGTTTATAAGCATTATTGGTAACCGAATATTTCAAAATTCCCCACGATGTAGCTTCGCTCGGATAACAAATTGCGGGTTGCCAGTAGCTCGAAGTAATGGTCGCCAAATATTCGATACTGTATAAATATTCATCTTCCAGATCGGATTTTCTGATTCTGTTGTAAGCGCTTTTTTCTTCTGAATCGCCATTAGGAATTAAACGATATTGCCGGCTATTGATAAGTTCCCTAGCAATTGAAGCAGCTTCAGCATATTTATTTTCGAGAAGCGGGTATCCGCTCACATTCAGATAAACATCGGCAAGCAATGCGCCAACACTGCCTTTCGAAATACGAAATTCATTTTTATGCATTGGTAAATTTTCCAACCCACCCTCTTCGTAAGCGCTTTTTAAATCCTGAATAATTTGCTCATAAATTTTTGCTGAAGGTGTTCGGTCCCAATACAAATTGTTCAGCGACGAATAATTTTCAAGAATTAACGGTACATCGCCAAAATTTTTAACCAGATAGTAATAATTGAAAGCCCTGAAAAATTTTGCCTCTGCAATCAGTTTGTTTTTCTCATTATCAGTCAATCCGGGAGTTTTGTCAATATTATTTATGGCCAGGTTGGCTTTTGAAATCGCATTGTAACAATCGTCCCATATTCCATCGAAATAACCGGCCAGATTTAATCCGTTCAGTGTAAGATCCTGACAATGTTGAACCTGCACCTCCTGTCCTTTATAATCATTGTCGAATAATCCCGACAGGTAACCACCAAGCATTGCTCTGCTTCCGGCGTAAACACCGGCTGCATAAAAATTGGCACAACCACTTTTATACAAAACATTTACCGCATTGTAGGCATGCGACGGGTGACTGAAAAAATCTTCAACATTAATTTCGCTTTTGGGTTCTTCATCCAAAAATCCCTTGCAACCTGTAAAAAGAAAAATAAATATGAATAGTTTTATTTGGTTTTTCATTTTGTAATCAATTTAAAATCTGCATCAAAAAGTAATCTCCGTTCCAATTGAAAAACTTGTCGGTTTCGGATACTGGAAGAAAACTATATTTTGTCCCCACTGGTTTCCATTCCACGAAGTAGCCTCTGGGTCGTATCCTTTAAATTCTTTTGAATGAATAACAAACGAATTATCGAGCGTAGCATAAAACCGGCACACACTTAGCCTGATTTTTTTAAGCATATTTTTATTCAATGTATATCCAACCGAAATAAGATTTCCCCGAACATAAGAACCATTGGCTACCCAGTAATCGTCAACTTCGGTGTTTTGTCCGTTTAAAGGTGCATTTCTGATTTGCTGTACCATTGTATTTTGATTGGTTTCTGTCCAGCCATCGTATAAAATTGTTTTAAGCCCGTTGGCATATCCTGTTCTGTCTTCGATTGAATGTAAAAATTGCTGTAAAATATCAGCACCAAACGAAAATTGTAAATCGATAAGCACATCAAAATTTCCGAAATAGAATTTGTTGCTTAAACTTCCGGTAACATCCGCCAAACCATTTCCGATAATTTCTTTTTCAGCCGAACGTTTTGCAACACCGGGAACAGCGCCAACAGCGGCAGCTTCAGCAACTTCATCGGTTCCCCAAACCCCTAAACGTTTGTAACCCCAAAACGATCCCAGTGACTCTCCAACGCGTAATATTGTTTGACTTCCGGAAACCCACATTGGCCCGGGAAAAATATCTTCGTTGTTTTTTCCAAGCTTTTCTATTCGGTTTTTATTGTAATTAAAGTTGAGTGTCATAACCCAGGGTAATCGTACATTTTGAACTTTATTCAAGGTCAGCAAAACATCAAAACCTTTGTTTGAAACAGCGCCAATATTGTCCATTACTGAAGAGAATCCGGAACTGTGCGGAACCGGGCGGGCTAAAAGCAAATCGCTTGTAAGTTTGTAATAATAATCAAGTTCAACATTCAACATTTGTTTGAACATAACCAAATTTGCCCCAATATCAAACTGAGCAGTTTTTTCCCACGACAACCCCGGATTTGGCAGTTTAGTAATTTCGCTTGAACCGGCGCGTTCATTGTCTAAAAGAACAGTCCCGCTGCTTACTGTTGCCAACGAACGGTAAGTACCCAACTCTGTATTTCCGGTAACTCCAAAACTTGTCCTGAGTTTCAGAAAATCGAGCGAACTTTTGTTTTTCAAAAAATCTTCGTTCGACAAAATCCATCCGAAACCGGCTGATGGAAAAAATCCGAATTTGTTGTTTTTCCCAAAACGCGAAGAACCGTCGGCACGGACAGTGAAAGTAGCGAGGTATTTGTTGTTGTTGGTGTAACCAAACCTGAAAAAATAAGAATTCATAGCCCATCTTTCGTAACCCGATGAAAGTGCATTGGGATATGTGGCAGAACCCATGTTGTTGTATTTCAAAAAATCGTCGGAAAATCCCTGAGCGCTCATTACATTGAATTCGTAAATCCTTTCCTGCCAGCTCATTCCAAGTACAGAACTAATACGGTGCAGTTTTTTAAACTCTTTTTCATAGTTTAAAAACGTTTCTTCCTGCCAGTACATACTCTGATAATTTCCGATACTTGCAGAACCGTTGGGAAATGAAATATTCAACAAATCTTTGGGACTGTAATTTTTATTTTTATCGAAATGGTAATCGGAACCAAACTGGGTTTTTAACTGTAAATAAGGCGATAAACGAAAATTCAGATACGAGTTACCAAACATTTGAGTTTTATATCTTAACCGTTCCTGGGTTGTAAGCACATGCACAGGATTCGACATTCCTTCGAGAGCAAAATTGTTGGTACTCGACGATGAACTCCAGGTTCCATCGGGAAATTTTACGGGCATAATTGGTACAAATTCAATCATTGTGCGGCGTGGCATCTGGTAACCTCCGTTTTCATCGATTTCATTTTCACTGGTCCTGTTCAGCAAAATATTAAAACCGAAATCAAGCCATTCTTTGGGACTCGCATCAAAAGCTATTTTTGTATACATTCTTTTCATCCACGAATTCAGCATAATTCCCTGAATGTCGGAATAATTCAAAAAAACGCCGGTTGACGATTTTTCATTTCCCTGTTGAAAACTTATCTGGTTGCTGTGCGATATTGATGTTCGCATCGACTCGTCCTGCCAGTCGGTATCGTAAAGTGGGTTTCCTTCAGCATCGAATAAACGCGGATCGGTAAAATCGATAGAAGGGATATTATCATCGCTGTAATCTTTGTATTTTGGAGCATTTACGTATCCTTCTTTAATTACTTCAAGCCACTCTTTCGAATTTAGCACATCCATTTTTTTTCGAATCCGGCCAACTGAAATATAACCGTTGTATTTCATTACCACCTGATTGTTTTTAACTCCTCTTTTAGTGGTAACCAAAATTACGCCGTTTGCTCCTCTTGCACCATAAATTGCCGCCGATGATGCATCCTTCAGAACTTCAATGCTTTCTATGTCATTTGGGTTTAGAAGGTTAAAATTTTCCATAGCCACACCATCAACAACATAAAGCGGATCTGATGTGGTTTCAATAGAATTTATTCCACGGATAATCACTCTTGTACTTCCTGAAGGAGAACCCGAATTGGAAAAAATGGTTACTCCAGCCACTTTTCCTTTTAATCCCTGTAAAGCATTGAATGCCGGTTTTTCAAGAATTGTATTTCGGGTTACCAAACCAACGGCACCGGTTACATCAATTTTTCGCTGAACTCCGTAACCGATTGCAACAACTTCCTCTATACCAATGTCATCGGTTACGAGTGTGATGTTTAGATTATGTTGTCCTTTTACGAGTTTTTCAAGCGTATATTTTCCAACAAAAGAAAATATCAACGTTTCCCCATCCTGAATTCCGGATAAAGAAAAATTACCATTGCTATCGGTAAAAGTTCCCCTGTTTGTGCCTTTTATTACAACTGAAACACCGGGTAATTCCTGTCCGATTTCATCGGAAACATGCCCACTTACAACAAAGCTCTCAATTTCAGGAATGGCTTTTTCAAACGAATAATTATCGGGACTTAAAAGCACAAGGTAATTGTCCATTATTTGGTATGAAACTCCTTTACCTTTAAATAATTCATCAAGAATCTCCTGAAGTGTAGCGTTAGAAGCCCTGATATTTACGAAGCGTTCAACATCCACCTGTTCCCGGATGTAAAAAAAACGATAATTGCTATTTGCTTCAATTTCTTTTAAAACAGCGACAACCTGTTCTTTTTCAGCCCTAATGTTGAATTTTGTGTCTTGGGAGAATCCAATATTTGAGCCCAACAATAAAACAAACAAAAAAAAGATGTATATAAGCCTCATTAGCAATCAGTCAGTTGTCGAATTTATCAAAAAATTTTACTTACAAAAAATGTGATCTAAATATTAACCAGAAAGATTGTATTAACTTCCCCTATTTTCATTGTACTTTGCATCTATTGATAGTATTATTTTACATATAAAAGTTGCTTTTTATGGTTGTTATTGAACAATTAAGAAATCAACCAAAAACGGGCACAAAAATATCATTCCTTATTCTATTCCCCAATGAATATTTGGTTCGGGACCCATTTTAAGTTCTAAAATTCCCCCCTTTAACAATTCATTTGCAGAAAATTTGAAATCCATTAACGGCTGGCCATTTAGTTTTGCTGACTGAACATATTTATTTGAACGTGAAGCATTTTCAGCCCGTATTATGAACGACTTTCCACGGCCAAATTTTCCTCCCAAATCTATTTCCACATTTTCGTAAAGCGGACTGCCAATTTCGTAGACAGGATTTACATTACAACCGTCATCGGTTTGAAACAATCCGATTGTAGCCATTATAAACCAGGCGCTCATTTGTCCCTGGTCTTCGTCTCCCAGATATGCGTTTGCCAGTCCGTAACCATAGTATCGTTCTACAATTGCCCTGCTCCATTTTTGTGTTAACCACGGTTTTCCAACCCAGTTAAAAAGAAATGCAAAATGCATCGACTGTTGGTTTCCCTGCATAACCGGGTAATCCCAATATTGGTCGTTGGGACCGTTAAATCGCCATTTATCGCTTTCGGTAAATCCCCAGTCGAGACGTTCAATAAAACGCTCTTTGCCAATGGCTTCGGCCAGCGCCGGAACATCCTGCGGAACAAAAAACGTAAGTTGCCAGGCATTCCCTTCAACATAATGATGATTAGCTCCTGATTTATACGGGTCGAAATCAGCCAGCCATTTCCCTTTTGAATCTTTCATTCTGGCAAAACCAGTCTCTTTATCGATTACGTTTCGCCAGTAATAACCACGCTCCAAAAAAGTTTTGTAATCCGATTCTTTGCCAAGCGCTTTGGCAAACTGTGCAACGGTCCAGTCGTCGAATGAATATTCAAGCGAGTTAGAAAAACGGCCTTTATCGAAAGGCACATATTTATATTTAAGGTAGGAAACCAAATCGCGGTTGCCGGCAAATCCGCCACCAACCACCTGCGCAGGTGTGGTCTGCATTTTTTTTACGGCTTCAAAAGCTTTTGCCGCATCAAAATCCCTGATTCCCATTTGGTAAGCGCTTACAATCAGCGGAATTTCGTGTTCAGCAACCATCACCGGAATATATTCCATCCCTGCAGGTCCTTTTGCCAGCCAGCCGTTGGCATCGTACATGGCCAGCTGCGAATTCACCCAACGGTTGCTCCACTCCGGTGCCACCAAATTCCAAAACTGGTTTAAATTCCAGAAGGTATTCCAGAAAGCATCGCAACCCAACGCAGGAGACGAAGGATCTGCCATTTCTTGAATTTTTTCATCAGCATCAACCCACTCTCCGTTTACATCGCTAAAAGTATTCCGGCTGCAAAGTGCCCGGTACATATTTGAATAAAATCTCACCTTTTCGCGCCGGTCGTAGGTTGAAATTTTTACACGGCTGAACAAATCATTCCATGTATCGACGTTGTTTTTCCGAACTGCTTCGAAATCCCAGCCAAAAGGTTTTGTAATTTCAGTTTCCAGATTTTCAGAAGCATTTTTGATGCTTACATACGAAATTGCAGTTCGCACCTGTACAACCTGGCTGTCTGCTACATCAAACTCGAAATAAGCGCCTGCGTCCTTGCAATTTTTTAATTGTAGTTTATCTGTATTTTCAATAATTCCATCTTCATTCCAAAACCCTGACTTCACAATTGGACGGTCGAATTCAGCAACAAAATGCACGGTATATTCCTGCGAAATACCTCCCGACCAGGTATTCGGCGAAATTTGTTTGCTAAAACCTTCCACGCGGTTATCGCTTACTTTCTGAACAAAAACTTCTTCCAGGTTGTATCCGTATTCTGCTGGATTTTGCAAATCCAACAAAATCCTGGCACCTTTTTTATCTTTTGGAAAAGTGTAACGCTGAAATCCGCAGCGGGTTGTTGCGGTTAGTTCTGCCGTGATTCCATAGTCGGTAAGTTCTGCTTTGTAATACCCCAGCGGCGCCACTTCGGTTTCTTTGTTTATTCTTGAACGGTAACCTTCGTCAGGATTTTTCTCGTCGCCCACATTTGTTTGTAATTTTCCGTTGGTTGGCATAAAAGAATGCCCACTCATTGTCCATTCATGAATGTGGCTGAAACCACCTACTGTTTCAAAAATGGGATCGTAACCAGCCTGCCAGCCTGCATTTTGATTGTCGGGACTCAGTTTTACCATACTAAACGGCATCCAAGGTCCCGGCGCAATCATCCAGCGCGAATGTGCCGTTCCCATTTTTGTATCAGCATAACCGGCCAGTGTAATTACTTTTTGTGGCGCACGTTCAATTTTCCCTGACTGAATTTCCTCTCCATCAACCAGAATTTTATATTTGCTTTTACAGAAAGAACTTACATCTGGCATAGGCGCTTCAAATTCGTAACGTCCTTTTTCAACTTTGGAAGAAAATATCTCTTTATTATCGAGCAAAACTTTTAATTCGGGAGTCCCCGAAAGATGCTCCAAGTCAACCAAAAGCGGCTGAAATTTATCCTCTCCTGTTTCAACTTCGTAATCAGCAGATTTAACATTTCTCAAAAACACCGAACCGTTTTCCTGCAAAACTGTGTTACCGGGACCTTCCAACCGAATTTGATCGAACATCAACCACGACCCCTGAATAGTTGTCAGGTTAATCTCGTTTCCTCCCTTTCTGATTAAATTTTGTGGCAGCGGAATTTCAATACAAAATTCGGCGCCTTCTGTTCCGGTTACATCGGGAGTTAAACGATCGGAACCTTTTGGCAAGCGGTATTCCCATGATTTTCCATTCAAAGATATTTTGAAAACCGGTAAATCTTTTTGATTGCAATCCAGCACATCAACAATTAATTTCCAGTCGCCTTTTTTTGGTAACTTTTTTACTCCAAACAAAATATTCAAAGTGTGCGAGCGCCAGCCTGAAGTTGACCAAGTTCCTCCCCACTCGTCGGACGGGCCGGGAATTACATACGGCCAGTTTTCAGCTTCATTTGATGTACCTATAAGAAAATACTTGTCTTCCCAGCCAAAATCTTTTTCCAAAAATTGCTTGTAATTGTTGGGCGCCAGTGCAAATTCATTACAACTGTTGTCGGCTGTTCCAATTTGCCAAATAACTCTATTTTTTACACCACATGCTTGCAAAAGCATTCCGCACAGCAATAAAAAAAGTATTGGTTTAGTTTTCATCGTTTATTATTAAGTCAGGTTAATATTCAAATTAACGGCTAAAGCCTCTTTTATTAGCGAGTTTTATAGCCTCCGGCTTAAGCCGGAGGTAAAATATCGAAGAAACGTTTACTTCAAAAATGCTTTTACAACCATAATTTCGCCGACTGAATCATTTGTTATTTTATAACTTTCTGCGGCGGCCGAAACCACAAAAGTTTCGGCATACGAAAACCGCTGATTTAGTCCATTTTGGGTTTCCAGAATAATACTGGTCCCTTCTACCAGACTTAAGACATGGCATTTTCCGTTGGTTTCTATTTCAAGCTCAGTTTTCAGGTGAATGCGGTGAACATCATAACTGTGTTTTTCATGTGTGGACAAATGAACAATTTCCCAGTCGCTGCCTTTTCCAATGATAACCGGTTTCGAAATTAATTTCTGAGTTACATACTCCCCTTTTCTTTCAAAATAGAGGTTTTCCATTCCTCGCCGAATATTCAACGGGCGAGGTTTGCCGTTTAAATCGAGGCGCACCCAGTCGTACATTTTGAAGGTAAAAATGTATGGAGTTGAACTGATTTCAAGTACCAGGTTACCGGTTCCGGCACCATGAATTGTTCCCGGAGGAATCAAAAACAAATCGTGTTTGTGCGAATCGTGCACCTGAACATGTTCTGTTATATCAAACGTTTTCCGGTTTTCGAAACTTTGCAGAAGGTCGGCCTCAAACTTTTCGGGATTTATATTTTCCTGAAAACCGAGATAACATTTGGCATCTTTTGTGGCATCGAGAATGTAATACGTTTCTTCCTGTGTGAAATTTTCACCAAAATGTTTCTGAATGTATTCAGGGCGCGGGTGGCACTGCACCGACAAATCTCCTCCATCGAAAGTGTCAAGAAAATCAAAGCGTATTGGAAATTCAACACCATATTTTTGGGCATGTTTTCCTAAAACAGCTCCACTCTCCTGAAACATTAAACAGTCAAAAGAAACTTCCAGCAAATTTCCGTCGCTTTCAAAAACCAACCCGTTTTCAGGAACTATCAACTCAAATGACCAGGCATAATTTACAACGTCGTTGTTTAACCCTTCAATTTTGCTTTTAATCCACTGGCCACCCCAAACTCCCGGCTCAAACCACGGGCGAACACGAAAAAAGTTCTGCCCCATTGTTTTTAAGCCTTCCAGCAAATGCGCACCGGGCATCCAGGTAATTTCACCGGGGCGCTGGCCGTCAACCATCAAATCAATTTCAGGCAGCAAAATTTGTTTATGGTGGTTGAGTACAACCCAGTCGACAAAATAAAATCGTTTGTACATCAGATTGCTGGCTTCGGTTTTTGAAGTTCCAATATTCGTAATTGCTTTTGCCCGCGCACGGAATTGTAACTCATTTTTTGGCAAATCGACATAAATCAGGAAACCATCCCAGCCGGCTAAATTTGCCCCGATGCCGTAAATGATATTAATTTCAGAGTTTAAATCAGGACGTAAACCCCCACGTTTTTCATTTTCAAAAAAATCAGCTAACGAAATTGTTGCACGTGTTCCGAAAACAGGGTCGTTTCCCCCTAAAAAAGGTTCAACCAGTAATTCAATCTGACCTTCTGATTTTAAGGCAACTGAAACATCCTGCCAATTAATTTTTAGCCCGCTTTTTTCAAAATAATGCTGAAGATTTTCTTTTAAATCTTCGAAAAACACACCTGAATAACCATCAATAATAACGGTTTTATGCTTCTGAATTTCGGCTGCCAGGCTTTCGAAGCCTGAATAAATTTTACCGCTTTCCAAATGATGGGCTGGGTAAATATTGTATTTTCCTAATTCTGGTATTTTATCCGCTTTTGCCGGCATTAAAAACTGGCCGGTATTTCTCCATCTACTTTCCATCCTTTGTTTTTCTTTCAGTTCCAACTTCAATTTTCAATACCCCAGTTTTTGTTGGGTTTGTTTCCTGATTTTATTTTCAGAGTTCCTCCTTTCTCAAAAGTTTCCCAGGGAAATTCAAAGGAATTCCAAGGTTTTCCGTTAAGCTCAACCGACTGTATAAAAGGTTCATTGGTCGGATTTCCATTTACTTCAACAACAAACTGTTTTCCTGTAAAATATTTGTTGCTGAGTTTTATGGTTACTTTCGAAAAGAGAGGCATTACCATTTGAATTGCAGAGTTTTCATCGCTGCCTCCTTTTACGTCAAACAGTCCCATTCCGGCCAATACAAACCAGGCTCCCAATTGCCCCTGGTCTTCATCCTGCCCGTAACCATAACCGTGAATTCCGTCGGTTCCGTAAAATTCGTTACAAATTTGCCTTACCCATTTTTGAGAAAGCCAGGGAGCACCTGAGTAGTTAAAAAGCCACGAAATGTGCAGACTGGGCTGGTTTCCGTGGTTGTACACATTCTGCAAGCCCGAAAAAGCGTCAATTTGTTTTCCACCACCAAAACCAGTTTCCTGTGCTTTTTCAAACAAAGCGTTTAAGCGTTCATTAAATTTATCTTTCCCAATTTTCGAAATCAGTCCGTACGGATCGTGCGGAACATAAAACGTATACTGAAAAGCATTTCCTTCCTGAAATCCCCGCCAGGCTTCGTATGGATTAAATTCTGAAATAAAATTTCCGTTTGTATCGCGTGGCCGGATATACCCGGTTTCTTCATCAAAAAGTTTAGTCCAGCCGGTGGAAAGTTCCATTAAGCGTTTGTAATCGTCGGTTTTACCGAGAGCCTGCGCCATTTGTGCGGCAGCATAAGCACTAAAAGAATATTCCAGCGTATGCGAAGCCGAAAACTGTGAAGCTTCAGCTGAGGAACCGGTATAATACGAGCCGTTTATAGCAAAGGGAACATATCCTTTCTCGAGAAAAGCTTTTGTATCAGCCTTGCCAACGCCTTCCAAACGATTTTGCCAATCGAGCTCGTTGTGGCGGACTGCGGCATAAGCATCTTCAGTGTTGTAGTTGCGGATTCCCCTGTTCCAGGCTGATGCAATAACCTGCCCCATGTAATTTGTTCCCACGCCGGAAACAAATTTCGAAGTGGCAATCCCGTCGGCGAGCCATCCGCAATCGCGATAAACATCGATCTGGCAATTGATAAAATCATTAAAATATTCGGGATAACCCATCGCCCAAAGCTGGGTTAAATTCCAGAAAGCCCCCCAAATAGCATCGGTATTATAATGGTTGTATTTTGGTGTACCGGTTTCATCCAACGGAATTTGCCCGATGGAATTGTTGTTTTTAACGTAGGCACCATTAACATCGCTGGCAAGTCCCCGGCCAAGAAGTGCGTGATAAAGCCCGGTGTAAAATTTTGTGCGGTCGGTTGCTGAACCCCCTTCCACCGCAATTTTTCCCAACATTTCATTCCAGTAATTTTGAGCACGTTCTTTGGCCGAATCGAAATCAATATTTTTGGCTTCGGTCTCCAGATTAATTTGAGCATTGGCAATACTGGTATATGAAAGACCCAGTTTTACGGTAATTTTTTCACCTTCACCCGTATTAAAATTAAAGTACATTCCGCACCCTGGCCCCTGAACCGATTCTGAATTCTGCCAACTTTGTTCTTTAACAAAGGTTCCAAAACCCAAAGGTTTTTTATTTATTTCAGCCACAAAATACATTTTTACGGTTGCCCCCGGCTGGTAGTTTTTTACATATTCGGGTAAAGTTTCCACAAAACCTTCGAGTGAAGTGTCTGAAACCCGGCGCACAAAAGCATTGGACACTTTTCCACTTTCTCCCTGCACGTTTCCGATGTCGAAAATCAGATGTGCATTGGCAGAAGCCTGAAAAGTATACCGGTGAAATGCAACCCGCGGTGTTGATGTTAATTCTGCTTCAATAGTATAATCGTCGAGTTTTACTGAATAATAACCGGGTTCAGCTGTTTCGTTATCGTGTGAAAACCGCGATCGGTAACCTTCATCGGGTGTTTCCAGTTTACCAACAATTGTTTTCAGCGTGCCAACAGTTGGCATTACCGAAATACCTCCAATCTGAAATTCATGAAAATTTACAAACCCCTCGATGGATTCGTGACGCTGATCGTAACCGGTGGCTTCCCAACCCGATTTGTTTCCGTATTGTGCATTGGTGGATGCAGCAGGTTTTGCCATTCCAAAAGGATTGGCAGCCGGTGTATAAAAAAACCAACGTGAATGGGCAGCTCCAATATTCGGGTCTACTTCTTTTATAAAGTTCGAAGTTTGAGTTTTCCCTAAATTCAGAATCAGAAGAAAAAACAGGGTGATTTTAATCTTTAACATCTCCAATTATTTTGAAGTTATATTTAATTCTTTTTCAAACATTTCGATGGCTTTGTACAACACGCCGGCAGACCCGCGGAAAGTTCCTGAACCACGTGGTTCATTGTTTACAGAGTACCATTCGTAGAACCCATCGTTTTTCAACACCCGTTCCGTCATTGGAAGCATTTGTTCGTAGGCTTCCTGAATAAAACCATATTTCACCAGTTGCTGAATCATGCGGCCGCCAAACCAGGTCCAGTCGCCACCGTTTTGGTAGCTGTATTCGGGATTCATAATTTTATTCTCGAAAAATCCTGCGGGGTAAGGCGGATAAAGAGTTAATCCGATTGAAGCTGCTCTGGCTTGTTTTACCCGCGAAACCATTTCGTCCAACGATGATTTTATTTCGTTTTTCGACAACAAACCGGCTTCAATGGCAATGGCCGTTCCTCCAAAATAGTAAATATCGTTTTCATTAAAATCAGCCGGGAACGGAGAACCATTCAAATAAATGTGCGGGATAAATTTCCCGGTTTGAGAATTCCATAAGTATTTGCGGCAATTTTTAGCCAGTTGATCACGTACTGGTGCCCATTTTGTTTCGGTTTTTGGCAACATTTCAACCATATTATTTAAAGCAATAATAAACATGGCATTGTCGTAAATATCGATGGCGCGGTGCGTATTTTCATCAAGGTCAACGCCCCAGCCGTGCTCGGGTTGAACATCGCCCCAATCGGCAGTGGTGGCACCCCAAATTAAGCCGTATTTTTCAGAAAAACGGTTTGTCATTAAATAATCCATAGCCCACTCCATTCGTTCAGCTACTGATTTTCCTCCAACAATCTCATCAAAAAAAGAGGTATCGTCGGTTAGCTGAATGTATTTGTAAATGGCCTGAATGAGTGAACTTTCCTGATCGGTTTCTACCGAATTTTTATGGCCGGCATAGTTGGGAGCCAACTCGGAATAAGTAAAATCGTAACGAACTACGGTATCTTTCCGCGGTGTAAATCCATCGAGAATATTACCATCGTCGCCCTGCATTTGGAAGAAAACCAGTAAATTCTCCTTTAACTTTTCAGCAGGATGAACCTCGGCTGCCAATTCAATAAATGTATTGTAATCGCGAATCCAAACTTCGCCATAACCATCACCGGCGTTAAATCCGGTTTTCATAATTTCGAGCGCCTTTGTTTTTGTAAAACCAATGGATTGATTTGATTCAAACTTTGTGGCAAGTTCAGCATTTAGCTTTTTTTGCGAATTTGAATTACAACTACCTAATATTAAAGGTAATAACAACAAGTGGAAGATATATTTTTTCATGTGTATAAAATTTCAATTTAGTGTTCAATAATTTTCGTATCAACCAATTTTTTTCAAACAAGGACAGCAACGACATGGAATTCGCATGAAAATTTATTCATTCCTTTTGGTGTTTAGCTTAATCATGCTCATTTCATATTACAATTTTTTTTGAATACTATTTTTGATTGGTTTTTGTGGCAAATACCGACGTTATTAGAATTACTGAAACGGCTACAACCAGCACAATCATGCTGAACCCGACATTGAACAAATCGCTTATCCATCCCATTAACAAAGGCAAAACTGCCCCGCCGGAAACTGCCATGATCATTAATCCTGAAATTTCGTTGGCACGCGTCGGATAACGTTCAACTGTAAATGAGTAAATAAGTGGGAAAATGTTGGACAGCCCGAGTCCGATGATGAAAATAACAGCCAGGGCAGTAATTTCAGTAGGGACAACAAACAATAAAAGAATTGAAACTAAACCAACTATCGACGACCCGATAAAAAACTTACGCGACGACAGTTTAGCCAGCAAAATAGCGCCTCCGAAAGTGCCGAGCATTTTCCCAAAAAAATAAAAGCTTCGTGCCGATTCTGCCAACGTTTGTTCAGAACTGAATTTCGAAAGAAGATATTGTCCTGAAACGGCATTTACTCCAACATCGATTCCAACCACAAGAAAAATTCCAATGACCATTACCGCAATAAAACCATTTCCGAGTAATTTAAAAGAAGATGAAAATGTGGCGCGCTGTTCAGTATTTCCTGTCTCTTCAATTTTTGTGGAAGCCAGCCATAAAATAGCGATGAATGAAACGGCGCCAAAAACCGAAAATAGGATTTTCCAGTCGCCAAATTTAAGTGCAAACCAACCGGCCAGAGGAGCTGCAATCATTGATCCCACTGATTTTACAAATTGTGAAAAACTCAAAAAGCTTGAACGGCGTGAGGATGGAACTGCATCAACCAGCAAAGGATTCGCCGACACCTGAACAATGGTATTTCCAATTCCCAGCAAGGCAAATCCGAAAAGAACCATAGCAAACGTATAAAAGAAAAAAGGCAGCAACAGTCCGAATAAAGTAATAAGCATCCCAAGATTCAGAACGTTTCGTTTTCCAATCCGATCCTGCAAAACGCCGACAGGAACCGACAAAACAAAAAACCACAGGAAAACCACCGATGGAATCAACTGAGCCAAAGTATTGCTCAGTTCAAAATCACTTTTTACCCGATCGACGCCAATCCCGACCAAATCGCAAAAACTCATCACAAAAAAGCCCAGTAAAACAGGCGTAACTATCTTTAAAGAAATCTTTTTATTCATACATTAAGGTATTTCAGTTTTTTAGTTTAAGTCTTTTATAACCGGCGCAATGCGGATCCAGAATTCAGGTTCTGCTAATCGCGCACTTCCTATGATAGAAGACGTTTCCTGCAATTCGGAATGTTCAACTCGAATATTTAACCCTTCTGTTTCAAGCTGGTTTTTCATTGCCGGGGCAAACAGTTTAAAAGCATTCGAAATGTTTCCTCCCACCACTAAAACTTCTACGCCAAATTTTTGCAGCCAGGGTTTTAATAAAACAATCAGTTTCGAGCCCAAATCTTCGAAAATCGCTTTTGCCTTTTCGTCGGTTAATGCAGCATCTGCAATTTCCTTCGCTCCCGAAACTTGTTTTTTACTCTTTTCGAAATAACGTGACACCAGCCCGCGTGTTGAAAAATAATCGTCGGCAATACTGCCTTCCATGGGAAGATGCCACACATAACCGTGTTTCGGTACTGTTTCGCCCGTAACTACAGGTACACTGTTTGCCAAAAAGGAAGAACCAAACCCGGTACCAAGCGTTAAAGCGAGCGAACGGGTGCAATATTTTGTTTTGCCAATCCAGCCTTCGCCCAGCGCAAAAGCCACCGCATCGTTTACAAACCGAACAGGAAAATTTTCAGGCAGGTTTACTTCTTTTCGCAAAGCTTCAGAAACATTCAACCCATATAATTTTTCGTATTTATTGATTTCTTTGGGGAAAAGCGCGATTCCGTTTTCATAATCAAAAGGCCCGGGCATGGCAAAACCTATTCCGGCAAGGTTTTCCAACCCAACCGCATTTATGGTTTTTAACAAGGTTTTACTCCATGTTCTTATTATCTCGTCTGCGCTGGCTTTATTGTCCAAATTGCTTTCATAAAAGGTTTCGGGCAGAAATTTCTGTTCATAAATATTGCAGGCAGCACAACTAATGTGGCTTCCGCCAATGTCGGCGCCAATGGCAAATTGTTTAGGCATAAGTTATCGTTTTATGTCAATATTGTAGGTAAATCTGTCGGCGTTGTAAAATCCAATGTTGTATTCGAGAGGCCTGTCGCCGGGGTCGTAGACAAAACGTTCGCGTACCAAAACCGGTTCACCCTGTTTAATTTGAAGACGTTTTGCCGTGACAGAGGAGGCTGCCCTCGCATTTATTTTCTCTTTTGAAAGCGAAGGAATAGCATGATAATCCTCCTCCAGAATCTCATAAAGTGGCCGTGAAAAATCTTCTTTTCCGGTTAATCCAATTCGCGGATGCAGATAACTTTCGAAATAAACAAAAGGCCCTTCTCCGTCGCCACGTAAACGACTAATTTTTAAAACTTTTGTATTCTCCGGAACATTGAAAAACACAGAAACTTTTGCATTTGCTTCCACCCACTCGACATTCAACAAGTAATTTTTAAATTTCAGCCCCTGTTCATTCATTTCCTGTGTAAAACTGTGCCATTGCTGGAGTTGAGTAACTACTGTGTTCTGTCTGACTTTGGTTCCGATTCCTTTTTTTCGAATCAGCAAACCTTCGTATTCGAGTTTATTGGTAGCCTGTCGTAATGTGTTTCTTGAAATTCCGAGTTTACCTGCAAGTTCTACTTCTTTTGGTAAAAATCCACCATTCTTAAATTCAGGAAGTTCAATCAGTTCGCGTAGCAAATTTTCAACCTGGGCATGCAACGGAACCGGACTTCTGTGATCAATTTTTAGGTTCATGAATTGGTTAATTTTGTTTAGCTATTGTTCATATGTTTGAACATATAAAAATATAAAATTAATTCATATTCATATTTGGAATAAATAATAAACGATAAAATATACTCACAAAGTTTTTAGTTTTAAATCAGACAATTTGGCTTTAAATATTATCGATGAACAAATTCAACCTGCTTCAAATCAGAAAAATATATTTGAATAAAAAACCTGCCACTGATTTGCAATGGCAGGCTAACTTTTAAAAATTAATGTTTGTATTTTTAAAATACCAAAGTTTTTCAGAAGTTGGGTAACTATACCTTAGGAATTTCGATGTTAAAAACATCAATGATTACACAAACAAAAATTTATAAAACAGATTCTCTTGTTATAAAAATTAGTTGGTAAAAAAATAACATCAATTGATTAATTCTATCCAATTATATTAGAAAAGTATGTTTTTGATTGAAACGGGCACTGCAAAAATATCAGTGCCCGTTTTTAGATTATTTGATTACAGATAAATGAGCGTATTGATCTCCGATTTTGTATTCAAATGAGATTGAATTACCAGGAGTAACGTTGGTCATTTTAATCATTCCGTAATAAACATCAGCAGCATTTTCACCAACAACGGCTTTAAATATAAAGTACCCGTTTCCGGCCACCGGGTCAGCCGAAGCAACAGGAGTTCCGGCATTGTAAGCGGCTTTAATATTGTTGGCGTTGTTAATGTCGTACAAATCAGCAGTACCTTCAACAAATTCGATGCTTTTGCCGGCTGCCAGATATCCTGAACCACCTTTCAAAATTAAAGAACCATCGATAGCTACCATTGCATTAGTATCGTCAGCAGCTACAGCACCGTTTACCAACAGGTTTCTACCGGCCGATGTTCCGCCAATTACCAGCGTAGCCGATCTTTTCAGGAACAAATAAGGATCGCGAACGATAATTGTTGTGTTAATTTCGTCGGTATAACTTCCCTGAGTCGATGCGAACGAGTAGAACATTGTGTCGTTATCAGCGGCAAAGTCAGCTCCTGAAATAGGAACCATAAAAGGTTGTGAGCCTGTAAATGGTGAACCCTGAACATCGACCCAGTCGCCGTTGGTTCCGTTTTTGCGTTTTGCAACAAGATTGCCGGCATAAGTACCTGATTTTGGGTTTACATTGATTTCGAAATAAGCTGTTTCCGGAGTACGGGCAACTTCAACAGTTACAGTTCCTACTTTAGGTTTTGAAGCGCTTGTTGCAAAAACCATATCAACTTTTTGTTTTGCATAATCGGTTGCACCGTTGAAAACAACGGTTACATAGTCTCCCTGCTGAGTCATTTGAGCATCGGTTCTTGAATAGGTTACTGAAGCTTTTAAATCGCTGCCAACAGTTACCTGTTTTTGAGTTCCGGCAAGCGGAAGCAACTGAGTAGTAGAAGAACCTGCAGGTGCTTGTAGTTTTAAAAGTTCAACCATCATTACATCGCCTGCTTTTGCGTTTGGCAAAGTAGCTGTTACCGTGAAATTTTCATCGAGTGTACTGATTCCTGTTGAAGTAGTTGAAGAAACACCCGTAAGATAAACGTCACCGTTTTCATCCAATGGAATTTCGTAATAAGGTTGTTCAATACAACTACTCAAGATAATTGTCAGTACCCCAAATATTGATAAGAATTTTTTCATTTTCTTCATGTTTTATTGTTTTTCATATTACTGGCCAACCTGACGTGGAAGCCATTCGAAGTTTTGCATACAATTCCGGTTGTTGTCAATTTCTGTTGCAGAAATCGGTGACAATAAATGTTTTGCACTAAACTTGAAATTGAAATGCGAAGGCTGATGTCCAACTAAATTTTCAATACCTGCAAATTCGCCAGCACCATCGATAAGTGCTTTACGGGTACGACGCATATCGAAAAGCATTTTGTTTTCGAAAACAAGTTCGTAAGCCCTTTCCGACATAATATCCAACAACGAAAGTTCACCAGGTAAGAAAGTAGATAAACCAGCTCTTTCGCGAACAAGGTTAATACCTTCAACTTCAGATGAATTGTGTTCACCCAAAGCCCAGTAAACTTCAGAACGCATTAAACAAATATCAGCAAAACGGTACAAATTGAAATTCAAACCTGATTGCCCGGTTACTTTGATAGCTTCAGTATCGTAATATTTGTAAAGGAAATTTACAGGGAATTTTGCAGCCGGACCTTCGTTCGGGTCATATTTTGTTGATTTATTATCGCTTGAAAAGAAATAAACCCTTTCACCCAAACGTTTGTCAGCCGGATTGTACGAAGCATAATATTCAACACTTGGAATACAGGTTCCGTTTTCGTCGCCAAACTGCGAAATTTGACTGGCAAGCGGAAGTGTTGTTGCAATCATACCGTTGTTACGCAAACCAGAGCTATACTGAATCTGGAAAATAGCGCCGCCTTTGTTATCCATTTCAGGAGTACGTAAATCGCTGAAATCTCCCAAAGTATAAGTTCCAGAATTGTATAAATAATCGAGAAGAACTTTAGCTTTTCCCAACAATTCTTTTGAACTGGATGAATTTACAGGATATTCAGTCATTGACCACAAACCTTGTGTACACCATTGTTTTGATGTATCTGCTTTAGCTTCCTGGTAAGGATAACCCGACATTGTTAAATAAACATCGGCAAGAATAGCACGGGTAACATCTTTTGTTACTCTGCCATTTGATGAACGACCATCGGGAAGAGCAGTTCCCATTGCAAATTCAAGGTCGGGAACGATAATGTTATCGTAAATGTTAACCAGACTGGTTCTTGGTTGTTCGGCCAAATTAATGTCGGTAAGAATACTTGTGTTTGCTACTACGTCGCCGTAATGACGAACAAGGCAGAAATAGTAGAAAGCGCGCATTGTGCGAACTTCAGCCAACAATTCATCTTTTTCATCCTGAGTAATTTCAGTAACACCGGGAATCATTTCAATAGCCAGGTTACAGTCGCGAACACCACCGTACCAGTTGTTCCATGGGTGGGTAAAATATTCGCTGGCGCCATCAACACTACCGGCTTCGAATTTCCACAATTCAGCACCCTGGTATTGAGAATAAGCTTTTCCTGTTGCATATTCAAGAGCAGATACAAGGTTACCTCCCCACCAAACAGCTCCGTCAGTCCAGCTTGGAAGGTTTCGGTATGCGGCAACAGCAAGAGCGTCAGCACCGGCAGCACTGGTAATCTGTGAATCGCTGGTCAAAGATCCTGTTGGAGTCTCCTCCAGAAATTTTTCGCATGAACTAAGAATTAAACCCAGTCCTACAAGTAGTATAAATATTTTTTTCATTTTATTCATTTTTAAATTCTTAGAATACGATGTTTACACCAAGAGTATATTGAGTTGGCTTCGGATACATAAAAAAGTCCATACCCGGAGTCAAACCATCCATGTTACCGCTGTCGCTACCTTCAGGATCGTAACCGCTGTATTTGGTTAATACAAAGAAATTTCTTGCTGAAGCATAAATTCTTAATTTATCAACTCCCATTTTATCGAGAACTGATTGAGCGAAAGTGTAACCCAAAGTAGCACCGTCACCGCGAATAAATGAAGCATCTTCAATCCAGTGAGTGTCAGGATAAGTTTGGTAGTAAGCACCACCGTTACCCGGACGAACTTGTCCGATCATTGTATTCTGGTGATCAGGACGCCATGCATCAAGAATGCTGTTTTTACCGTTAGCCATTGCCTGACGGTCTTGTGAAGAGTGGTTGGTCCTGTTTTCCATTTTTGCACCGTACGAAATTCTGATATCAATATTGAAATCAAAGTTTTTGTAATTGGCGCTGTTGGTTACGTTCATATCGAAAATCGGGAAAGCGCTACCAACAATGTCACCGTCGGCAACAAAATTGATTTTACCGTCACCATCTACGTCTTCGTATTTAACATCACCCGGAACAAATCCGTAACGTGCTGCCAGTGAAGCTTCTTCTGTGCTGTAAGTTCCCAAACGATGCAATCCGAAGAATGAAGCGATTGATTCGCCTTCTCTTAAAATTGTGTTGGCACCACCTACCCAGTAGTTACGTAAAATATCGGCGCCAGTAGGACCAAGTTTTACAATTTTGTTTTTGTTGGCTGCAAACGTAATATCGGTGTACCAGTTGAAGTTGGTCGATTTAATGTTGTGTGTGTTGATTGCAAACTCAAAACCTTTATTTTCAACGCTACCGTAGTTCAACCTTACGCTACCTGTTGTAGTCGACAATGGAAGCGGAACGTCAAGAAGCATGTCTTCGGTTAATTTGTAATAAACATCGAAAGAAGCGCTGATTCTGTTATCGAATAAACCGATATCCAAACCAGCGTCGTACTGAGTTGTTTTTTCCCATTTCAAATCAGGGTTACCAACCGAATTCGGATAAAGTGCCGATGAACGTGAATCGCCTAAAACAACGTTGGTTGAACCAATAAATGTTTGAGTAACATAGCTACCAATTTCCTGGTTACCTGTTTGACCAACACTCATACGGAGTTTCAAATTTGAAAGCGCCTGAATGTCTTTTGCAAAACCTTCTTCACTAATTCTCCATGCCAGCGAGCCCGAAGGGAAGAAACCGTATTTTGTATTAGCACCAAATTTTGATGAACCGTCAACACGACCTGTTAAAGTAACAAGGTATTTATTCAGGTACGAATAATTTGCACGGGCAAAATACGAGTTCAATGAACTCTGCCAGTCGCTGCTACCAACATTACGGGTTCCTGTTCCAATGTTAATGTTGTGCCATCCGTAGAAATCGTCGAAAAAATAGTTGTTGCTCATATCAGCACTTTCAGCGTACTGACGCGACCACGACAAACCAACCATTGCACCAACAGAATGATCTTCAATTTGTTTGTTAAAATTGAAATAGTTTTCATTTTGCCAGTACGTATAAAAATCGTTATCGATATAAGCAGAACCACGGTTATCGATTTTTCTACCTGTGTACTCGTTGTATTTGCTGTTGTTCAAATCTACGGCAAAATTCGATTTGAAAGTCAAATCTTTAGTAATCTGGAAATCGAATGAAATATCGCCGGTTACCTGGGTGCGGTTACGGTATCTTTCAGTTTCCTGAGTAATATGTACCGGATTGTGTGGAGTTTCACCAGCCGGGAAATCAGCGTTTGAAGACCACTGGCCTGCATAACCCTGATAAATAGTTTCATCATCAGGATATTTGACAGGAAGAATAGAATAAGCTTCAACTGCTGCACGTGCAATACCACCACTGAAGTAAGAAACGTCGTTATAAAATTCGGCATTTCTGTTAACGCCAAGATTTGCGCTTACTTTCAACCAATCATTCACTTTAATGTCAGTATTGATTTTTGCAGAATAGCGATCGATTTTTGAATCTTTCAGCAAGCCATTTTCTTTGCCGTAGTTAAGGAAAACACCGAATTGAGCATTTTCGTTACCACCTCTGATGTTTAACTGATGGCTGTTGGAAACCGAAGGGACAAAAACTTGTTTTTCCCAGTTGGTATCAAATCTTGGAGCGTATTTTTTACCGTCGGAACCGTACAATGGCACTCTGTAATTGTCGTTCTGTTCGAACAACCAGTACATGTCGTTGTAGCTCATTCCGGTATTGTTGATAGATGCATCGAACTGGGCCGGCCAGTTGGGAGAAGTAGCATATTTTGTAACGTTCATCCATGCCTGCGTTACAACGTACATCATTTGTTCGGCATTTAATACATAGAAATAACGGTCCATTGTATTTCTGGTAACATAACCGTTGTACTCAACTTTTGTATCGCCCACCAAACCACGTTTTGTAGTAATAATTACAACACCGTTGGCACCGCGTGCTCCATAAATAGCTGTAGCCGATGCGTCTTTCAACACATCCATAGTTTCAATTTCGTTAGGGTTCAAAATGCGAAGAGCATCTGAAACACCAACAACCCCGTCGACAACAAAAAGAGGGTCGTTGTTTGAGTTTATTGAGTTAGTTCCGCGAATACGAATCATTGGTTCGCTACCAGGAGCACCCGAGCGTTCGATAATTTTTACACCCGATACTTTACCGCTAATTGCCTGTGCAATGTTAAATGCCGGTTTGCTTAAAAGTTTTTCTTCGGTAATGGTTGAAACTGAACCGGTAAGGTCACTTTTTTTCATGGTACCATAACCAACTACTACAACTTCTTCCAAACCAATGGCATCAACTTTTAAGGTAACATCAATTTTCGACTGGTTGCTAACCTCTATTTCCTGGGTTAACATACCTACAAATGAAAATACAAGAACCGGATTTGTTCCCTGTAAATTGAGTGTGTATTCTCCGTTGATGTTTGAAACTGTTCCATTGGAAGTTCCTTTTTCAATAATGGCGGCGCCGGGGATATATTGTCCGTCGGCATCGGTAATTACACCTGAAATGCTTCGTTGATCGGCTGACACTGAAAAAGCATCAGTACTTTTGTTATTTTCAGAATATGGGTTTAAATCGAATGCTGAAACCTGCATAATGCCTACTAAAAGGAGTAAGATTGTAAGTTTCATCGCAATAATTAACTTTTTAACCTTACTGCATAGCAGAAAAGCATTCATACATTTTTTTTTCATAAATTTGAATGTTTTGATTAATTGCAATAATGGTGGAATCCCCACCTTAATTTTCGAAACAAGATAAGCTGGTTGGTGTGACCGCACCTTCCGGCTTTTTTCAAAGTATTAGCTTTAGTTCATTAACACCTCCTTCTTTAATCGTTTATTTTGCTTCAATTTCAATTTTTTGATCTGTCACTTTATAGTTAACAGGTAATGCCGCTTTTATATAATCGAGTATTTCGAAAATGGTTTCATTTTTAATTGTCCCGTCGAAATGAAGGCTGAGAATATCCTTGTTTTTTACGATAATCTCCACACCGTACTTCCTTTCAAGCAGTACTACCAGTTCTTTCAGGCTCATATTCACAAAAATCAACGTATTGTCTTTCCATGAAGTAAACCATTTGGTATTTACTTTTTTAATATCAATTTCATTCGAATCTTTTAGTAAAACTGCCTGTTCGCCCGGGGTTAATGTAATTTCATTTTTAAGTTTGAAATTATCGGTTGAATGGATAATAACCTGTCCTTCTTCAAGTGTTGTTATCACCTCATTTTCGCCGGAATAAGCCTTTACATTGAATTGTGTTCCGGTAACATTTACATCGTAAAAACCCGTGTGTACTACAAAAGGTTTCTTTTTGTTTTTTTCAACTTCAAACCATGCTTCTCCTTCCAAAAACACTTCCCTGTTCCCTTTTTTGCTGTTAATGCTGTATTTAATTTTTGAATCGGCATTCAGAAAAATAACGGAACCATCGGGCATTACTACTTCGGAAACCGAACCTTTGGGCGAATGTGCTGCATAATAAACGGGCTGGTTATTGTTTTTAATGGAATAAACGTAAACCCCGATAAACAAACCAAAAACTATGGCTGCTGCTATTTTAAGCGTGTTGGTGTATATTTTTCTATTGATACGAAATTCAGCTTTTTTCATTTCTATTTTATTCCAGAGTTTCGAGAACAACGATTTGAAATTAACTTTTGAAGGTTCTTCCATTTCAAAATTCTCCAATTCTTCAAATAACTTTCCCTTTAATTCAAATTCATGCTCCGATTTGTGAAAAAGAGCAAACATCTCCTTTCGTTCCGTTTCAGTGGCGTCGGCTCTTTTTCCTTTTTGTAAAATACTGTTTATATTATTTTGCATAAATTTTCCAATTCATAAAGATTAATACGTTTTATCCTCAAAATTTACTCACTGCATTTTTAAAATAAAAACCGCCCAATTTTTTTTGAGCGGTTTCTGCTAACAAAACTAATTAACTATGATATAGAAAAAAAACTTTAAGTATGCTCCCATTAAAATCTCAGGTATTTGTTTATCATTCTTCTTTCTGTGAAAACAGTGTTCTTTACAAAACGATACAAACTATACAGAAAAAAAAATCAAAGTCTGTTTAAATAACTGTCGGTAGTAATACGCTTACCCCGTCAGTTTTACTCATTCAAATTGAAATAAAAATTTAAGAGTACCAGATAAAAAAGAAAAGCAGAGCTAAAAGTGATTTGTTCTGAAGCTGATTTTTCAGAAATGAAACTGCGCGATAAAGCTGGTTCTCAACGGTTCTTTTCGACAAACCAAGCCGTAATGCAATTTCATCGTTGGTTAGTCCTTTGTTTTTGCTTAAATCAAAAATTCTTCTCCGTTGCTCAGGCATTTGTTGTATTAATGTGTCGAGTGTTGTTTTCATCTCCTCGTATACCACCGAGTGCCAGGTATCGTCGTTTTGATTGGTATAATTCAACCTCGAAAAATCTTTGTATGCATTTTCTATGTTTTTCCTGCGAATGAAATCGTAAATGGAATTAACAGCAATTTTAAAAATATAAGCTTTTAAATTTTGTGAGGCTTCGAGAATTTCGCGCTTTTCCCAGATTTTCAAAAAAACATCCTGAACCAGTTCTTCAGCATCGGTTTCATTTTTAAGGTACGAATTCGAAAAATGGTAAATGCGCGGCGCATATCTTTCATAAAGTTCCTGAAAGGCCGGTTTCTCTCCTAATTTTATACGTTGAGCCAGTTCAGCGTCTGTAGTCATATATTTGGTTTGGTTCAATCGATAAAAATTTGAAAGGCCAAATGTAACAGAATTAAAACAAATTTTCAAAATTCGATTTTTTGCACCGGTCGATTTATGCTATCACCATTATTTAAAACCTGTTCACCTTAATTTCAATTTGGTGCAGTCGGCAATGTTTTCCCAAATATTTATAATTTTGAGGAAACAGAAACACCGGGAGGAAAACCGTGAGAAAACTATTGATTGTTGTATTTACTTTTATTTGCTGGCAGGCAGTTGCTCAGGAAAAATTGATGCCGGCAATGCCGCTTGAAAAAGATTCGGCCCAGGTAGAATTGGAGCGTCAGATTCTTTACCGCGAATTGTTGTCGGGTACTTTACAAAACGGTGGGCTGGTTCCCGATTTAGAACTTCCAAAAGCCGATTTAAACCTTGCTATTTCGCAACTGCATTACAATTTTAATTCGAAAGAATTTTTCCAACCTGAAAACATTGAATATTTCAATATAAATTCAATAGGTTTTGTCGCTTCCCCGTTTTTCAGAAATGGCGCTATTTTTAGTGGAGCTACTTATAAACTGAACGACAAACTACAACTTGGCGGCTACAGTTTCGGCGCCAACTCCATTTTTTCGGCGCCAATGCCCAACCAGGGAATGAACAATTTCGATACCCGCGGTGCAACCATGTTTATGCAATACAAAGTTTCGAAAAATTTCAAAATCGAAACCCGTGTTAGTGTTACCCAGGGAAAAGGCCCGGGATTTTAACCCTTCAACTTAATTCAATGCTAACAATTTACAAAGCCTCGGCAGGTTCAGGAAAAACGTTTCAACTGGTGATTGAATACCTGAAGTTACTGATGCAAAATCCGTACAACTACAAACACATTCTGGCGGTAACCTTTACCAACAAGGCAACCAACGAAATGAAAAGCCGCATTCTGGAACAGTTGCATTTTCTGGCTAAAGGCGAAAATTCGAAATACCTCGAAACGCTAAAAAATGAACTTGGCCTTTCGGAAATTGCTATTCAGCAAAAATCAAAACTTGTTCTAAAAAATATCCTGCACGACTACAATCGTTTTTCTATCAATACCATCGATTCTTTTACTCAACGGGTGATAAAAGCGTTTAACCGTGAACTCGGAATTTCACCCAACTTTTCGCTTGAACTCGACAACAGTCTGATACTTGAAGAAGCGGTTGAACGCATGCTTTCGAAAATAGACAAAGACAAAAAACTGCTCGACTGGCTGGTGCGTTTCAGCGAAGAAAAAATTACTGACAATCAGAGCCAGCGCATCGAAGAAGACATAAAAGCACTCGGACAGGAATTGTTCAAAGAAAAGTTTCAGTTGTTTTTTCCTGAAACAAAAGACACACCGTATACACGCGAAAACCTCGATAGTTTTAAAAACGAATTGGGAAAAATAAGCGCACAATTTGAGGCAACATTAAAAAACAAAGGAAAAGAAGGCCTTCAATTGATAGCAAACAATGGATTTTCGGTGGATGATTTTTCTTACGGAAAAACAGGTGTTGCAGGTTATTTTTTAAGTTCTTCGGAAGGAAAAATAAAAGAACCGGGTAAGCGTATTCTCGATGCTTTGAACGATTCTGAAAAGTGGATTAATAAAAAACATACAAACAGGGCTGAACTTCTGGCGCTGGTAGAAAAGCAACTTCAGCCTTTGCTTACCGAAACCATTGATTATTTTCAAAAACATTCGGTAGTTTACTATTCAGCAGTGGCGGTAACCAACCAGTTGCGGATTCTTGGAATTTTAACCGATTTGAAAGAGGAAATAAAAACGCTGCTGCACGAAAAAGGGGTGCTTCAACTTTCAGACTCGAACCTGTTGCTGAGCAAAATTATAGGCGAAAGCGACTCGCCGTTTATTTATGAAAAAGTGGGCAATTTCTTTCGTTTTTTTATGCTCGACGAATTTCAGGATACTTCGGCGCTGCAGTGGAAAAATTTTAAACCGCTGGTGGCCAATTCGCTTTCCGAAGGAAATAAAAACCTGCTGGTAGGCGATGTAAAACAATCGATTTACCGCTGGCGAAACAGCGACTGGAACATTCTTGCGGAGCAGGTGGAGACTGATTTTCCAAATTTTAAACCCGAAACAAAAACACTCGATAAAAACTGGCGAAGCGATAAAAACATCATCGAATTTAACAACGCGGTTATTGAACACCTGAAATCGGCTATTGAAAATGGATTATTTTCTGAATCGGAAGATGAAGAATGGAATACGCAAAAAGAGAAATTTGCCAATGTTTACGCCGATTTTAAACAGGAAGCCGGTACTAATTCCGAAAAGAAAAAAGGCTGGGTAAAAGTTAATTTCCTGGAAGAAGAAAATTTTAAGGAAAACTCTGTCCTGCTTTTGGTTGAACAGGTAAAACAGTTGCAGGACAAAGGTTTAAAAGCGTCAGACATTGCCATTTTAATCCGCACAAACAAAGAAGGGACCCGGATTATTGAGGAATTTTTGTCGGCAGCAAGAAGAGAAGAAAACACCAATTACAACCTTTCGGTGTTGTCGAACGAATCGCTGTTTTTACATGCATCGCGTTCGGTTTTGTTTGTTTTACTTGTTATTGAATGGCTCGTAGATTCTGAAAATAAAATTACAAAAGCAGCGCTTTTTCAACTTTGGGAAGCAGCCATAAAACCGGAACTGGCGAAAAAAGGAATTTCATTTTCAATAAAACAACAGACTCTAGATTTTTCGGGACAAGGCGAAAAAAACAAACAACTGGAGAACGATTATGAAACGGAATTTGAAACCGAGCCCGGTACAAAACTGAACGAACTTAAAAAGAAAGTTCAGCTTACTTCGCTCGACGAAACAATTACTGAAATTTGCAGCCATTTCCAGTTGTTTAAACTTGAAAATGAACTTCCGTTTTTGCAAACTTTGATTGACAAAGCAGGTGAAATCAAAAGTTCAGTTTCCAACGATCTTTCCAATTTTTTGTACTGGTGGAACGAAACCGGAATAAAAACATCGGTAAGTGTAAACGACGAAGTGGATTCCATCCGCCTGCTCACCGTTCACAAATCGAAAGGGCTCGAATTTAAAGCTGTTCTGGTGCCTTTTCTGAACTGGAAAACTTCGTGGAGCGGCAACCAGACACCGATACTTTGGTGCTTTTCCGAGGTTGAACCGTTTTCCCGTTTTCCGCTGCTGCCAGTGAGGGCAGTTTCCGGACTCGAAAAAACCATTTTCAAAAAAGATTTTATTGAAGAAAAAGCCAACAATTTCACCGACATTTTAAATTTGCTTTATGTAGCATTTACCCGCGCCGAATCGATTCTTTTGATCAATTCGGTGGATTCGGAAAAAGCAGGAAAAAACGTAAACAATCTGCTAAAAGAATCGCTGCAGCTGATGGGTTCAAAAGCTCCGTTTACCCAGTGCTGGAACGAAGATGAAACTGTTTTTGAATTTGGTGAACTGTTGCCGGTTCAGCAAAAAAATAAAGAATCGAACCTTGTTCTGATTAAAAATTACGTGTTTAACGATTTCAATGAAAAAATAAAATTGCGGCTCAACAGCGACGATTTTCTGATTCAGGGCGTTCACAATAAATCGGTAAAAAACACGGGTAAAATCATTCATGAGATTCTTTCCGAAATTCAAACTGAAAAAGACATTGAACCGGCTTGCGAACAGGCGCTTTTCGACGGCAGAATCGACGAAAAACAACGCAAACAAATTCAACAAGAACTCAGCGAAAACATTCAGAAACCGGAAGTTAAACACTGGTTCGACGGCAGCTGGAAAGTGATTAACGAAAGAAATCTGATTACGCCGGAAAAAATGCTCCGCCCCGACAGGATTATGGTTTCAGGGAAAAATGCTATTGTTGTTGATTACAAAACCGGCGAACAAAAATCGGAAAATTACAACCGGCAGGTAAAACGGTACGCCAAAACCTTAAAAGAAACCGGATTTGAAAAAGTGGAAGGTTTTCTTTGGTATGTTGCGTTAAATGAAGTAGAAAAAGTCGGGGAATTTTAACAGCTCCCCGCGAAAAAATTTATTTTTGCAAAAATTTTAAATTATGATTCAACGTATTCAAACTGCATATTTACTGGTAGCCGGATTACTGGTTGCCTCACTGTTTAAGCTTAAATTAGCTGAACTTGCTGTAAACGGAGAACTTTACACGTTTAGCGCCAAAGGAATTTTCAACGGCGAAAACCTGGTTTTTAACGGCCTTCCGATTCTGATTTTTATCGGAATAATTGTGTTGCTGCATTTTGTAATTATTGGAATGTACAAAAAACGGATCCGGCAAATCAGGATTACCGTTTTTACAATTATTTTAATGCTTGGCCTTTTCGGAATGTTTTTCTATTTCACGTACTCCGGTTTCGACGGGGCAAAAGTAGCTTTTAAAGTTCCGGTGGCATTTCCCATTGTTGCAACAATTCTCGATTACCTTGCCATTCGTTCCATTGGTAAAGACGAAGCGCTGGTGCGTAGTTTAGACAGGATACGGTAACTAATTTAACGTGCAAAATTCTGCGTTGACAAATCCCTGACATATTGGTCAACCACATTTTTCCAGTCTTCTTCACTTGAGTTGTAATCCAGTTCCTGTTCGATTTTTGTGTTAAGATTTCCGATTAATCCTTCAATAAAACCACGGCTTATATCAGGAGCGTTTTCCTGGTCATTTTTGTAACACCCAATAATAATCTCGGTGGTATATTCATACTGGCGGTTGGGACCCTTACAAACACCAACCAATACCTGTATCTGCGTACTTTCGATATATGCGTCAGCGCTTCCGTTTCCTTTTGCCTGTGTCATCATACTGGCAATTCCGGTGGTGGTTATTGTAATTTTGTTTGGTTGAACGTCTGACACATAAAAGCTTTTTGTGTCGGAACCGGTACCTGAGACAGCATTATCTTCCAGTTTCTGCCGCAAATACAAGGCTCTGGTGTGAACCATTTCCCCACCATTTTTTGTTCCAATTTTTACGACCAGAGAACCGTTGGCCGAACAATACGTGTTCGACACAAAAAACAGGTTCAGGGTAGCATCCAAACCTTCATCAATAATTTCACCCAAATTAGGAATATCAACGCCAAGTAACCTTTCGAGAAGCACTTCCAAATTTGGCTCTGTAAGATTTTGGATAATATCCTGGGTAAGTCCGGCCTCCTGACTGATATCGCCGAAATATTCTTCTGCCATTTCAGTAATTTTATTAAGTACAGCATCTTCTGCCATACTTTGAAATTCGTCTTTTATAGCATCTTTGGCATAATCGGCAAACGACTGTGTAGTTTTGCCGGTTCCGCATTCAATTAAATATTGTAACGACAGTTTTGCAGCAAATTTGGTTACGCGAAGAAAATTAAGTCCGTTTTGTGTATTCCCGGCAACGGCATCGAAAACGGAAGAAGAAGCATGTAATTTTACAAAAGACGAACCCACGACAAAAGAACTCCATCCCGGAGCGGGAATTACTTCCATGGTTACTGATGCAGAATCGTTTACATTCACGGTCATTGGTTCAGTAGAACCAACCCATTCTGTTTCACCATTGGCTGTTCTCAAAAACGCCCTTGCATATGCAGAAGCAAAACCGCCAATAACATTTTGGTTGAAAAAAACAGCCGCACTTGTTGGATGTTGTGTCAATCCGGCATCCTGCTGATAAAATGAAGTATCTGGTGTCCAATAACCTTCCCCTCTTATATTTTCCTGTGCTTCCCGAATAATATTGCGTCGTTCTTCGGCATCTTTCCATGAATCGGCAATTTTCATATCGAACTGAAAACCGGGCTCTTCCCGAACCTGATGTTCGCATTGTAAATCGGGTTCGTTCCCTGTTACGTTCTCTACATTTATAACTTTTGCTTTCTCTCCCACCAATTCGAAAGTACTCCAGAATTGGTCAATTCCCTGGTTAAATTGCTTTTTTTGTTCATCGGGCGCTTCTTCAATTTTAACTCCGGAAGATTCCTCAAACTGGGTTGACATATTTTTAGTAAAATCTTCCTTTGAATACGGTTCACCCTGTAAAATAGACGTTGCCATCCAGATGGTTTGCTGAATAACTGCGTCGTGTTGCATTTCTGCATTTCCTGAAAACGGAGTGGAGATTAAATCCAGGTTATTCAAACTGTCGTAGGTTGAAATAATATTGTTAACCATTGGAAAAAGCACAAGGGCAGCATCTTCAGGATGTTCTGAAATATCAATTTTATAATTGAAAGGTTTATCAGTCCCTGGATAAGTTAACTTTTTCGGGTAAAGCGGTTCAGGTATTGGAACAGGATTGTTTAAACCAGTATTGTTAATATTTTGAAAAATATATCCTGAAGGCAAAGTATCTCCCGGCAGAATATCGGAAAAACTTCCCGGATTTACAGGCTCGGGCGATGTTGGAATGGCAGTAATCCAGTTATCGAAAGGAGGAAAAAATTCTCCGGCAGGCAAGGCAGGTTTCCTTACATCGAGACAAAAACCGGTAACCGGAATTTCTGCCGTTTCGCCCGGTGCAATTTCCCGGTTAATATTCCCGGTGTGCATTTGAGGCTGCGATTTTTTTAACCCGCTTTCCGTTTTAAATTCCTTTGTTGGAATTATTGCCGGGCCGAGTTTAAACAAATAGGGTGTATTTGAATTATTGGTTACTGTTATTGTTGCAATATGACCTGTGGTTTGGCCTGTTCCGACAATTTTTATTTCCTGTGCTTCCAGGGATATTGAGAAAAAAATTACTATCGAAAAAATAATTACAGATGTACGAAACGTTTTCATATCAATAGTTTTTGGTTATTTCCGGTAATGTTATTCGTGAACAATTTTTGCCCTTTTCCCTGTTAAAACTAAATTCTCCCAGACATTGGAATCAGAAGGTTTTTTATTTTTTTTCGGAACCTCAAGATTTGTAGATACAGAAAAACTCCCTGAAGTAAGACTCTGTACATTAAAACGTTTCCTCCAAATTCCGGAATTATCAACCTTTTCGGGAGTAATTAAAATGGATTGGTTTTCGCCACCTTCAAGTGCTACAATTCCTACTGTTTGATTGGAAATATTCAGGAGAACCGGTTCTTTGTTTTCTTCCAGGCCTTCAACAACTACATCGATATAAGTTGATTCGCCACGCTTCAAATTTAATTTTCCGGCTTGCAGGGAATAATCCACCACATTTATATCTTCTTCAAAAACCGCTTTCTCGTAATCCAAAGAAATTTTATGCCTCCCTGTTTCAATTTCAGAAGTTTTAAAAAATAACTCCGACTCATTTCCGGCAAGTACATCGACAGGTTGTTCGTCGATAAGCAGTTTTGCTTTGAGAATATCGCCTGAAAAATTGCCTTCTACTTTCTCAACTGCACCGCTGCGCACAACTTTAGGAATATAAAGTTCGCTCTGAATTTCAGGATTTGATAAGGCAAGATTTATTTTCCTGAGTAACTTGTTTTCAGGAGAAAAAACCTGCAAAACAGTTTGTTCTAATTCAGGAAGTTGTAATGTAAAAATCCCCGATGACTGAATAATTTCTCCCCCTATTTTTAAAATATACTTTGCAAGATTTTCAATTTGCTTTGCTTTTTTCGCGGTTTTTTCATCTTCAGGTTCCGAAAAAACTGTTCCGGAAATGGTTTTTCCCTGTGGCAGATGACTTGGAAGGAATACAGAAATTTTACCATCTTTGCTTGTAATTTCTTCTGTTACCAATCCGTTGAACGAATTTTGTGCTAACAGGAAATTACCTGAAAACAGAAAAAATATTACAAAAAGAAATATTTTAAGTTTTATTATTAACATATTAATTTTCAGCTATTTCTATTCAATTTACAACAAATAGTTTAAAATTAAAAATGAACAAAAGAAATATTCAAATCACAATGAGAGCAATGATTTTCGCTGCCGGACTGGGCACACGTTTGCAAAATGAAACTTCAGACAAACCCAAAGCGCTGGTTGAAATTGGCGGGAAAACCCTTTTGCAGCACAACATTGAAAAACTTAAAAGTGAAGGTTTTTCTGAAATTGTGGTAAACGTTCATCATTTTGCTGAAAAAATGAAAGATTACATTCAGGAAAATGATTTTGGAATTCAGGTTCACATTTCTGACGAAAGCGACAAATTGCTCGACACCGGCGGCGGATTAAAAAAAGCAGCCCGTTTTTTTCCAGGTAACGAACCGGTACTTATTTATAATGTTGACATTTTAAGTAATCTTTCGCTGGAAAAACTAATTGATTTTCATAAAAATTCAGGGGCGCTGGCAACGGTTGTTGTAAGAAAAAGAAATACGCAACGTTATCTGAAATTTGATGATAAAAAACAATTGGTGGGTTGGCTTAATAAAAAAACAGGCGAAACAAAAATTTCTTTTCCCGATAAATTTGAACAGTCAGAAGAAATGGCCTTTAGCGGAATTCATGTAATACAGCCGGAAATATTTGATTTTATGCCAGCTGAAGACCGTTTTTCCATGATCGATTTTTATCTCGAACTTTCAAAAACACAAATAGTAAAAGGATACTTCGACGATTCTGATTTGTGGATGGATGTTGGCAAACCGGAAGAACTGGAAAAAGCGAGAAGAATTTTTGTGAACCGCTGAGACGCGAAGTCACAAAGTTATTCTCTGCGCCTTTGCGGTGAAAACATCAAAAAAAGCTACTGTTAATTTTTCAAAAGGAAAGAATCTATGAAACCGCTGAGACGCCGAGGCGCAAAGTTATTCTCTGCGCCTTTGCAGTGAAAATATCAAAAAAAACTACTGTTAATTTTTCAAAAGGAAAGAATCTATGAAACCGCTGAGACGCCGAGGCGCAAAGTTATTCTCTGCATCTTTGCGACTTTGCGGTGAAGATTATTTCAGAATTTTATAGTTCCGATACTCAAAAAGCCTTTTGCCAAACTGCTTTTCAATAAGGTACAAAATCCTGTACTTCAATTTCATGTGCGTTTGTTTCAGATCGACATTTACCTGCCAGTTCAGGCGTGCAATTCGCGGCAACATAACTTTAGGGTGAGTTCCGTCGAACCTCGCCAGCGCATCGTATTTTTGGCTGTAATTAAATTCCGCCGCAGTAGCTTTTTGCAGCGCTTCTTCCTCGTTAATTCCATTATAAAACCGGCGTACTTCATCAATTTTCTGCTGCATAAATCTTGGGTGCCGTACCCAGCCATAATGAAAAATTTCAGCATTTACCGGAACAACATTCAATTTTTCCCCGTTTTTTCGAAAACCCTGCGCATCGCGGTACGATCGAATACTTTTATCGTTGCGGATTACCCTGATTTCGTTGCGGTACCATTTGCGCGAATCGCCCACATAATCGTAGGTTCCGTAAAAATGCCGGTACCTGAAAAGCAGCCCGTCCACCTCTTTTTTTCCGAGGTTATCCTGCATTGCTTTTCGAATTTCGGGCAGGTATTTTTCGTGTACCACCTCGTCGCCCTGAATATAAAAACACCAGTCGTATTCCGGTGGAACTGCATCAAAAGCCTTGTCTGTTTCGGCAGCATAAACCGCTCCCCCGTTTTTTAGGGAATCATCCCAAACAGTGTCTACTAAAGTAATTTTTCCGGGCGCAATATTTTCAATAATTTCCCTTGTTTTATCCTCCGAATTTCCAACGGCAACCACAAAAGCATCGCAAACCGGCAAAACCGATGTTATTGCTTCAACAACAGGAAAATCGAATTCTTCAGCATTTCTGATAAATGTAAAACCACAAACTTTCATGATTCAGACGAGTTGGAAGTTGGAATCCGGTAGCCGGAAGTTGAATGTTTTGGTTTGTCGATAAAAAAGAGCAGAAATTCGAAGGCGCCAATCAGCATAATCGTATTTCCAAGCAATTCAATACTTTCTTCAACTGCCGCTTTTGCGAGCCGGTAATTTTCTTCACTGTACAACAAACGCCAGAATTTGGAGCGTCCGAACAATCGGCTAAAAATGTAGGTAATAAGAAATCCGGAAAAAAACCATGCGGAAGCGGGCACTGTAAAAAATTTGATTGTGGCCTTTTTTATTTTTTTGAAATCGCGAAAAACAAGCCAGCCGATGATTGCAAAAACAACAAGTACCGGGTAAATCCAGTGTTCAATCAGAAAATTAAACTCGCGAATAAACGAAATCAGGAAAAAAAGCGAAACAATATTTGAAATGGGTTGAATGCTTTTCCATTTCATTCCGATAAACAGGTAAAACAAAAACAGAACAAATAAAAAAATCTCCTGTGTAATTTCGGTAAACGTAATTTCGCCAAAGTAACTTTTGCCGTCCGGATGTGCGGCATCAAAAAAAATACCTTCAGCAATGCCATACATTAGAAGCGAATAAACCACAACCCGGGCAGCGATAAATAGCGGCGAATAAATTTTCATTTTGATTTTATTGAAAGATCAAATTTACACTTTTTGGGATATAAAAAAGCCGGAATTTGTAATAAACTCCGGCTAAGAAAAAAGATAGATTAGGTTATTCAGCAGGCGCCAGCGCCACACTGATATAATTTTTAAAATCGAAATACTGGTTAAATGCTTTTTGAACAGATTCTTTTGAAATATTGTCGACCAGTTGTTTATAAGTTCCGTATTTTGAAAAATCGGCGTCGTTTAAATAATAATTGTTGCTTAAAATACTCAGCCAGAAACTGTTTTCTTTTTCCGACGTTTCACGTTCGCGCAACATTTTTTCTTTGGCTTTGCTCAGTTCCTCATCCGACGGCCCGTTGGCAGCAAATTTCTTAATTTCCTCGAAGACTGCTTTTTTCAGTTCATCCAGTTTCACAGGATCGGTTCCGTAGTAAATAGCCACGGTATATTCCTGTTCCGGAAATTTTGAAGACGAAGGATTGGCGCCAATGTAATAAACACTGCTTTTTTCCTCGCGGATAACTTCGAGCAAACGTGTGGTAAGAATACGTCCCATGGCATCGAGATTTACACGGTTTTCCGAGTTAAAATCAAAGTTGCCGTGAAAAACGATGTATTGAATACTTTTGTCGGCTTGACCTTTTTTCACCACTTTTTCAATCACACCGCCGGGTGTTTCAATGTGCAGGTCTTTCCAGTTTTCCCTTTCCTCAGAAGAAGGAATTCCGCCAATGTATTTTTCTACCAGAGGTTTAAAAGTCTCCGGATCGACATTTCCTACAAAGAAAAATTTAAAATCGCCGGCGTTTCTGAAACGTTCCTTTCCGATTTCCTCAATTCTTTCGAAACTGGCTTCTTTCAGCAAATCGAGAGTCAGCGGCCGTGCCCTTTCGTTGTAACCGGCCATGGTAAACTGTAATGTATCCTGAAATGCAGATTCCGGTGAAGCCGATTTGTTTTCCAACATACCGGAAAGCCTTGTCAAATAAGATTTGTAGGCAGTTTCGTCGTAGCGCGGATGTGTAAAATACAGATAAACCATTTGTAAAAGTGTTTCCAAATCTTTAACCGACGAATTTCCGTTAAAACCTTCGCGCAACTGATTGATGAATGGCGAAACGCTAAAAACTTTATCCGAAAGCATTTTGTCGAGAGTAATGTTGTCGAAATCGGCAATCCCGCTCATTCCTAAAATATCGGCTGAAAAGTCGGCTGAAATATCGTCTTTTACTCCATAAAGAGAATTTCCGCCCAAACTCCAGGCATTGAATAAAATTTCGTCTTCCTTAAAATCGGTGGTTTTATAAACTACAGTGGCGCCGTTGGCCAAAGTCCACTCCACTGCTCCAACTTCCTCCAGCTTTTTCTCAGCGACCACAGGACTTCCGGCAGGTTCTTTTTCTATCAGCGGAACATCGGAAACCGCGTCGTCGTAACCTTCAATTTTGGTATTTTCCACTTCTTTTAGCAAACTAAAAATATCGTTTTCCGAAGGCACTTTTACTCCATCGATTTCGGGCGCCATTACAATTACAACCCTGTTTTCTTCAGTAATCCAGTCTTTGGCCAGTTGGTTTACTTCGTCGAGTGTAATTCCGGGCATAAACGCTTTGAAATACTCGTTTTCCTTTTCAATCCCGGGGAACGGTTCTTTGGTCATTAAAAAGTTTCGCTGGTATTCCTGTGCATAATACACCGATTTCTGGTTCTCGCGTTCGTTAAACGATTGCTGAATATAATTCAACAACGCTGTTTTCTGTCGTTCGAGTTCAGTTTCGGTAAAACCAAATTTTTTCACCCGTTCATTTTCCAAAAGGACCGCTTTTATTCCATCTTCAATTTTCCCGTTTTGTGTAACGGCAATTGAAATGTACGCGCTTTTAGGGCCAATCAATTCGGAATACGACGACTGTGCCATTAAAAAGGGAGGCTCGGCTTGTTGTGTTTTTTCAGCCAGACGGTTGTTGATCATTGCGTTGTACAAACTTTCCAAAATAAAATGTCGGTAATCGCCAACCGTTTTCGAAATTTCAAGCGGATGTTTGTAAATTACATAAGAAATCGGGTACTGCGCTTCTTTGTCGGTTACCACCTTCACCAGTGTTTCCTTGTGATCAGGAATTTCAAAAGTTTCTTTTACCCTCGGATTTTTTTGTGCCGGAATCTGATAAAATTTCTCTTTTATTTTTTGAACCATTTCGTTCTGGTCGAAATCGCCGACTACAATTACCGCCTGTAAATCGGGACGGTACCAGTCTTTTCTAAACCTGCGCAGTGCATCCGGCGGACAATTGTCCACAATTTCCATTTTTCCGATGGGATCGCGATCTGCATATTTCGAGCCTTTCAGAAATACCGGCCACCACTGTTTTTGCATCCGTTCTTCTGCGCTTTTATTTCCGCGCCACTCTTCATGAATTACGCCGCGTTCGTTGTTTATTTCCTCATCCGAATCGGTAACCTGGCAGGCCCAGTCGTACAACACCTGCAAGCCTTTTTCAATGTATTCCGATGAATCGAGCGGAACTGTTATGGTGTAAACCGTTTCGTCGAAACTGGTATAGGCATTTATTTCGGCGCCGAAATCCATTCCAATGGATTCAAAATAATTTATCAATTCATGTTTTGGAAAATTTTTAGTTCCGTTAAACGACATGTGTTCGCAAAAGTGCGCCAGTCCCTGCTGGTCGTCGTCCTCTTCCACCGAACCTGCGCTCACAATTAAAAACAATTCAGCGCGGTTTTCAGGATTATCGTTGGCACGCACGTAATACGTCATTCCGTTTTCCAAAACACCTTTGCTCACTTTCGGATCTTCCTGAACCGGAGCATTCAAATCATAACTTTCCTGAGCATTTGCCATTAATACACTCAGCAAAAGAAAAGCAATCGTAAGTAATCTCATAGTAAAAACATTTAATCTCATTTGTACTGAATTAAGGGGAATTATTACAACAATTTATTCGATGAACGGTTGAACAACAAAAGCAAAAGCATCATTTTCATTCGACGGTACGACCGAAAACCGGCCTTTTAAATCGGAAGGAGCATTTTCAGTGAGGTAGGAAGAACCGGTAAATTCCAGCAAATCAAGGTCGTTAAAATCGTTGCCGATTCCCACCGTCTGTTCCTGTTGAATATTCAGCATTTCACAAATATGTTTCACTCCGTTTCCTTTGGATACCGATTGATGAAAAATTTCAATCCAAATATAACCTTCGGTGATGGGTGATGAAGTCCGCACCACGCGAATCTGGTTACAAATGGCTTCTATTTCTTTTTTTAACTGTTCAAAATGAACCACATTTTCAGGGATAATCACTAAAAACTGGCAAAGCTCGGTTTCAGGCAAATCATCCGTTTTTAATTCAGAAGAAAATGCGCGGTTAAATGTAAAATAACGTTCAAATTCTTCGCACGAATTATCGCCGCGAAAATACCAGTGGTTGTGGTTCTCCGGCGCCGGGAAAAACGCATGAAAACTGATGTTGCGCTGGGTAAAGTATCGCAGCAATTTTTCTGACGAAAACTTTGTAATGTTCCGATGAGCCATTTCGTTTTGCTCTTTCCAGTTGAATACACCCGCACCGGATGAATAAACAATAAAATCGAACGGTGTTTCCAAAGGAATTACCTCGCGTACTTTTTTCAGATTACGTCCGGTTGCCACAACCCTGACAATGCCTTTTTCACCCAAAAGCTGCAGTGCTTCAAGGTTTTGTTTGCTAATGGAGTGGTCGTTTTTCAAAAACGTACCGTCCAAATCGGTGGCCACAAGTTTAATATTGTTCATAAAAATTGAATCCCCGCTAAATTAAACATTTCGGCAGGATAGCAATGTGGGAAACAATTCTTTTAGAAATAAATAACAAAATCTGAATATCCAGAAGCACTAAAATAAAAACACTTTGCCCGGTTCGCCTGTCTTTATTTCGGTTACTCCGGCAGGAAGCATCAAAAAACCGTTGGATTCAACCAGTGCATGAAAATGTGCCGAACCGTGATATTCCCGCACAGCCACTTTTGAATCTGTTGTAAGTTTTACCGGGATAAATTCTGTTTTGTCGCCTCTTTTTCGTTCAAAATCTTTTTCCAACGGAAATTGCAGAAACCTTAATACGGGTTTTGTACCCATACTTTTCAAAATAAAAGGTTTTACCAAAAACAGAAACTGGGCAAATGTTGAAACCGGATTTCCGGGCAAACCAAAAACAGCTTTGTTCTGCGCTTTTGTTCCAAAAATTGTCCGTTTGCCAGGTTTTACATTCATTCCGTGAAAATGGATTTCAAAACCATATTCTTTTAATACCTGCGGAACAAAATCGAAATCACCTACGGAAACTGCTCCGCTAGAAATTAAAATGTCGTTTTCATCAGCAGCTTTTTTAAATTTAGCCTGAGTTTCTGCCAAATCATCGCCAACAATACCGTAGTATTTGGCTTGAATGTGCATTTCCTCCAATTGCGAGATCAATGCGTAGGCATTCGAATTCCGGATATCGGCAGATCCTAATTCTTCGTGAGGTTCTTTTAATTCGTCGCCGGTAACAATTACCCCAACTTTTGGTTTTTGATACACTTTTACTTCTGTTTTTCCTGCCGACGCCAAAACAGCAATGTGCCGGCTGGTAAGTATTTCCCCTTCAGCAAGAACAAGGTCGCCTTTTTTTACATCTTCGCCGGTGTAACAAATGTTCCGCCCGGTTTTTGCCTGCGCAAAACGAATGCGATTTTCACCGGTACGCATAATATCTTCAACAATAATTACGGTGTCGGCGCCTTCCGGAACCATGCCTCCGGTCATTATTTTTGAACACTGATTTTTTCCTATTTTATACTGCGGGGCAGCTCCTGCGGCAATTACTTCCAAAACTTCAAGTTCGTTTTGTAAATCCTCGTAACGACAGGCGTACCCGTCCATGGCCGATTTATCAAAAGGTGGCATCGAAATATCGGAATACACATTTTCAGCCAAAACAGAACCTCTGCAATCGCGAAACGAAACTGATTCAGTTTTGGGAATAAAGGCTTGGTTTTGGGTTATTTCGAAAGCTTTTTCAAATTCAATCATTTCCTTATTTTAAGATGCTGATTTTTTCAGCGCAGTATGTAAATAAATGGTAACCGGCAGCCCCCTGACTCACCAAATCGAGCAAAACTTCGGGCCGGGTAATTTTTGTTCCGCCAATCACATCCACTTTTTTCTGAAACAAAACATCGGGAATAATACTACTCGACGGACCGGTAACCACAACCTTGGTATTTTCTCCAACCACATCCAACAGATTTTCAAGCGTATTGTTTACCAGTGTTAGTCCGGTAATTATAACAACATCGGCGCCGGGAATTACTTTTGCATAATCAGCCGCAGGAATATACAAATGCCGGTGTTCGGGATTCAACGCTTCACGGTTCATTTCAAGCACTCCAAAGGCGCAACCTTTTTTCAATGATTTTTCAATATACGAATGAAATGCCCCGACGATAATCAGTTTAGTATCCGGAGTAATTTCAAGCAAATCGTAAGGATCGGTGTTTGTCAGAACTTTGTATTTTGAAAGCTCCGAAGAAGAAATGGCATTCAAACATGCCAGTCGTAACATAACAATGATTGCCGATAATTTTGAAGTTTCAAAAAGTTCCTTTACCGATTTTCCTGTGATGTGCAGCGGTGTAAAATCGCCAAAATCGCGGTGTTTCCGGTCGCAGTGAATTTGTGAATCTTCGATGGTACTTGAAATCCCAAATGAACCGTCGCTCAGTTTTACTGCACACAAATGAGCACCAAAACGCACATCTTCAATAAAAAGATGCTCTGTAATTTCAAGGTTCTTTGCTGTTAAATGTAACCACGTTTCCTCTACAATCATATTTTTCCGTTATTCCTGTTTTGAATATCGCAAACAAAAGTAGAAAAATCGATTCAGATTAAATTACACTATTATTAAAGGAACCGTTCTTTTCGAAGAGAACAGTTCCTTTAAACAGATAAAAATCTCAGGGTTTACCCGAAATTTATATTCATTGGTCGAAATAACTATAAGTTTTAAATAGTACTCGTTACATTAGCGTAATATTTTATCTTTGTCACTTGTTTTTAATTCAAGCATTTATTTTTATGAGGATAGCTTTGATTGGTTACGGGAAAATGGGTAAAGAAATTGAAAAGATAGCAGTTTCCCGGGGACACGAAGTGAGTTTGATAATCGATATTACCAATCCGCAGGATTTAACAACCGAGAATTTACAAAAATGCGATGTGGCCATTGAATTTACAATACCGGCATCGGCAGTAAAAAACTATTTTGCCTGTTTCGAAGCCGGAATACCGGTAGTGAGCGGAACAACGGGCTGGCTCGATAAAAAAGACGAAGTATTCCATACCTGCAAAGAAAAAAACGGGACATTTTTCTACGGAAGTAATTTTTCGGTAGGTGTAAACCTGTTTTTCGAATTGAATAAAAAGCTGGCAGAATTAATGGCACCGCGCTCGGAATACAATGTGGAGATGACCGAAGTTCATCATACACAAAAACTCGATGCACCCAGTGGAACCGGAATTAGTTTAGCAGAAGGCATTATTGAAAAACTGCCCGGTAAAACGGCTTGGGTAAACGATAAAACTCCGGCTGAAAATGAAATCAACATTATTTCGGAACGCCGAGGCGAAGTTCCCGGAATTCACACCATTAAATACGAATCGGATGTTGATTTTATTGAAATTACGCACAGTGCAAAAAGCCGTCAGGGATTTGCTTTCGGCGCAGTTCTGGCTGCCGAATACTGCAAGGATCACTCCGGAATTCTCACGATGAAAGATTTACTGAACATTTAATATTCATACCATAATGAAAAATATTTTAACAAATAAATGGTTTAAATTTATTTCAGTCGGGCTACTTTACAGTTTGTGGGTTCTTTGGCTGGGCAGCTACTTGTGGTTTATCGGGTTGGCAGTTATTTTCGATATTTACATTACAGAAAAAGTCCACTGGGCTTTCTGGAAAAAGAAAAATCCGCCCAACGGAAAACAAACCAAAGTGGTTGAATGGATCGATGCCATTATTTTTGCAGTTATTGCGGCAAGTTTTATCCGTATGTTTTTTATTGAAGCTTACACCATCCCTACTTCATCGATGGAAAAATCGATGCTGGTTGGCGATTATCTTTTTGTAAGCAAAACTGCTTATGGTCCGAAAACGCCTAATACGCCGCTTTCGTTTCCGTTTGTTCACAACAAAATGCCGTTTACAAACCATACAAAATCGTATGTTGAATGGATTAAAAGACCTTATAACCGATTGAAAGGATTTACCACAATCAAAAACAACGATGTGGTAGTGTTTCATTTTCCTGAAGGCGATACTGTGGCTACAAACATTCCAACGGCAAGTTATTACCAGCTGATTCGCGAATATGGCAGGGCCCGCGTTTGGAGCGACAAGCGCAACTTTGGTGAAATTATTGCCCACCCGGTTGATAAGTGCGAAAATTATATTAAACGTTGTGTAGGCATTCCGGGCGACGAAATTAAAGTGGTGAACTCGCAATTGTTTGTCAACGGAAAACCGCAGGAACATTACTCGGGAATGCAGTACGATTATGTCATCAGTACAAACGGCACCACCATTAATCCGAAAGCATTAGACAAACTGAACATTGCCCTCGACGACAGAAATTATAACGGAACGCAATATGAATTTCCATTAACTGAAGAAAATGTTGGTAAACTGAAAGAGTTTAACAATGTAACTTCAGTTACAAAAATTGTTCAGGAACCCGGAGCTTGGGACAGAAACGCTTTCCCTTCGGATGAACGCTACCAATGGAACCGCGACAACTATGGCCCGCTTACTATTCCGGCTAAAGGTTCAACTGTTGAATTAACCGTTGAAAACCTTCCGATTTACCGCCGCATTATTGATAATTATGAAAACAACGATCTTGAAGTAAAAGACGGCCAAATTTATATCAACGGCGAAGCCGCCAAAAGTTACACATTCAAAATGAATTATTACTGGATGATGGGTGATAACCGCGATAACTCAGCCGATTCGCGTTTCTGGGGTTTTGTTCCCGAAGACCATGTGGTTGGTAAAGCCAAATTTATCTGGCTGTCGCTCGACAAAGACAAAGGCTTCCCTGCAAATATCCGCCTACGCAGAATGTTCAGAGGAATTCATTAAAATAATATCTTAAAATATTCGTTAAAAGGATGATAGAAAATGTCATCCTTTTTTTATTTTCACATAAAAAACAAAAAAATGCAGGTTGTAATTGTTCTTTTACTCATTCTCGCCGTTTTGCTCGTAATTTTTACCTTGCAAAATTCGATGGAAATAACCATTCATGTTCTTTTCTGGGAAATCCCAAAAGCTCCCCTCGTTTTGGTGATTCTCTGCTGTATTATTGTCGGTTACATTATTTCTGTCGTTTATTTTTATCCGCGACTGTGGAAATTAAAGAAAGAAAACAACCGGCTAAAAAAAATTAATGCCAAATTCAATAAACTTCGGGAGTCGGATTCAGACAAAAAAACGGTGGAAGAAGATGATTCAGAGGAAGATATTGATCCTGATGATTTGGAAATGGACGACGATGAAGACGATTCGTTTTTCAAAGATTAAAACAGAAAAATACGTATAAAACACATTTCAAAACCAACATTTTTAGGTTCCCCGATTGTATTCATAAATGAATTTATACTTTTATGGCCTGAATCCGGAATGTCCGGAATACCTGAATCAATGTAATTAAACCTGAAATGAAATATATTCGGATTGTTGTTTTTATACCTGTATTTATCTTTTCCCTATTCTTTCTGAAAAATGTAAATGCACAGGGAGTCAGTAATTTTTCAACCGATTTACCTTTAATCATTATTAATACCAACGGCCAGTCTATTGTTGATGAACCAAAAATTACGGCCCGGATGAAAATTATTTCCAATCCAGACAACATCAATCGCCCCGACGACGAAGCAACCGATTATGATGGTTTTATTGGCATAGAATTGCGTGGAAGCAGTTCTCAAAATTACCCGCAGCAACCTTTTCTGTTTGAAACGCGCGATGAAAACGGAGATAATCTGAACGTGTCCATTCTTGGACTGCCGGAAGAAAACGACTGGATTTTGCTTTCGAATTACAACGACAAAACATTTATGCGGAATATTCTTGGATATAAATTGTTTGAGAAGTTGGGTAATTATGCACCGCGGGCAAAACTTGTGGATGTAATTATCAACAACGATTATAAAGGAATTTATGTGCTTACTGAAAAAATAAAACAGGATAAAAACCGTGTTGATATTGCCAAACTGAAGGAAGACGACAATACGGGCGATGAACTTACCGGCGGTTATATTTTTAAAATCGATTACTGGAGCGAATCCGACAGTTGGAAATCGCCGTACGCTCCGGTGGATCATTCCGATTTTGAAGTTCACTTTGTGTACCACGACCCGGGGCCGGAGGAATTAACAGTTCAGCAAAAGAATTATCTGAAAACCTATGTAACTTCTTTTGAATCGACGTTGTACAACCCCGGTTACAAAGATCCGCTTGACGGTTACCGGCAATTTATTGATGTGGAAAGTTTCATCGACTATTTTATTGTAAGTGAAATTTCACGCAACAACGACGGATTTAAAAAGAGCCGCTATTTTCACAAAGATAAAAACGGGAAAATTGTTGCAGGGCCGGTCTGGGATTTCGACTGGGCATGGAAAAATATCAATGAATGCTTTATTTTTAAATCGACCAACGGTTCAGGCTGGTCGTATAAAATTAACGACTGTAACCCTTGGGTAAAATCTCCGGGGTGGATGGTCCGCCTTTTCGATGATTTTTATTTTGAACAAAAAACGAACTGCCGCTATTTTTCCTTCCGCGAAAATGAACTGAGCAACGAAAATATCATGGGAATGATTGATTCGCTGTACAACGTAGTAAAAAATGCTCAGGTAAAACATTTTCAGAAATACCCGATTTTGGGTGTAAATGTAGGAACGCCCGAAGTGGATGAACAACCATTAACCTACGAGGGTGAAGTACAAAAATTAAAAAACTGGATTACTGTCCGGCTCAATTGGCTCGACAATAACATGCCGGGCACCTGCGACGGAGAGCCGCCCGTTGAACTGGCCTCGGGAGAGAATCATCTCATTTATCCAAATCCGGCAAGAACTGAAATTAATGTGCTTTCACAAAAAGTACTAAAACAAATTCAGCTTTTCGATTTTACGGGCAGGGTAAAATACTCGGATGTTTCCGTATTTAAAAATTCGTTACAGATTAATGTTTCAAACCTTGCTTCCGGTGTTTATATTTTGCGAATGACCGATGTGGAAGGAAATTCGTCAAGCGAAAAAATTGTAATTACATCCAAATGATGCCTTCTTAATAGTGATATTCATCTTTGTTGTCCCGGAAATCAAGAAGCATGTTTAATATTTACAAGATGCATAAGTAAAAACACTGACAATCAGCATTCTAAAACATGGACTAAAGTCCGGAAACTTTAGCCAATAACTAAGAGGCTGTCCAAAAAGTCAAAAATATTTAACCGCAATGATCGCAATGAAATTAGCAAAGAGCGCAAAGTTTTATAAATTAGCAGATTAAATTTGCGTACCTTGCGTTAAACTTAGCGCATTTAGCGGTTAAAATAACTTTTTAGACAGCCTCTAATGAAGACCGGATACAACAGGGGCTTCAGCCCATAATTAATAATTTTAACCGGACACTATCTAAAAAATTAATTTATAATTTCGCAGGCAAACGATATAATTATGAATGAAAACAGTTCTGTTTTGCTGAGTACAGCCAGCTTTGCGCCGCTTCCATTTTATTCGCTGGCTGTAAAATCTCAGGAAATTTATATGGAACGATTCGAAAATTTCATCAAACAAACTTTCCGGAACCGCTATGTAATTTTAGGCGCCAACGGCCCCATTTCGATGATTGTTCCGGTGGTAAAAAGCCGCGGGCCAAAAGTACTGATTAAAAATTTAAAAATCTCGTACGACGTTGACTGGCAGAGAACCCACTGGCGTACCATTTTTTCAGCTTACAATTCCTCACCTTTTTTTGAATTTTTTAAAGACGACATTTTGCCTTTTTTTGAAAAACGCGAAAAATATCTTTTTGAATTTAACCTGAAAATTCATGAAACGATCTGCGATTTGCTCGAAATTGAAAACAACCTGGTTCTGACCGAAGATTTTGAGAAAATCCCATCCGAAGTTATAAATCTCAGGGAAACTATTTCACCCAAAAACAAACAGCTAAACCAGCAATTTCAGACAGAAAAATATACACAGGTTTTTTCAGGGAAATTTGGTTTTGTCCCCAATCTGAGCATACTAGATTTACTTTTTAACGAAGGTCCAAACAGCTACACCGTTTTGGAAGAATGTCGGGTTTCATCGTTTTAAGAACCTTTTGCCGGGAACAATTTACCGGTGTTTGTGGTTTAATTTCAAAAAAATTCTGTTGAATGAAAAAGAAAAACGGACAAATAAAACTGGGTATCTTTCTGATGGTATTTTCGGGAATGCTTTTTGCCGCAACTTTTGTTTTTCCCCTACTCGATTTGTCGGCAAAAACAAAAGTAATTGCCTCAGCAACCAGCCTGGTTTTAATGGAAATCGTTTTCTGGCTGGGAGGATTACTGGTGGGAAAAGAACTGTTTACTAAATATAAAAGCAAACTGAATCCCAGGAACTGGTTCAAAAAAAAGGCCTCAGAATAAACTGAAGCCTTTAAAAAATATTTACTAATCTATAAAATCTTAAATCCGAGCGAGACCATAAAAGTCCTGTTTTTTGAGGCTAAATCGGGACTGGAATACAAATTATTGGTTCCGTTTTCAATCCGCGCATCAAGAAAGAAATTCCACACATCTACACCAATTCCATACTGATAACCAAAGTAATGATCTTTAAAATACAGTGAGGTAAACCGTGTGTCTCCATCAACATCGTTCGATGTCATAAAACTAAAAACAGGACCAGCCATGACACGTAGATTGGCTCCACCGCCGTTTATCACTTTTACCCCAAGCAACATTGGAACATCAACATTGTTAAAATCGAATTTTGTAACGGTGCTGCTCAAACTTGAATTCAGATCGCCTCCTTTGGCGCTGAAATATACTTCGGGCTGAACATAAACCCTTCCATAACCCACACGTGCAAAAGCTCCAACATGCATTTTTACAATCGATTCGGAAGTAAATTCGTCGAGACTTGCCGTGATTTTTGAGTTGTTAACACCGGCTTTTATTCCAACATCTATTATAGGTTGGGCAAAAATTACAGTGGTAAACATCAGAAAAGACAGAGAGAATAAGATTTTTTTCATGACTTTTAATTTATGTATTAAACGATAAAATTCAGTTTCAAGTATTCACGAAACTGCCAATTTTGTTTTTCAGTCATCCAACTTTCCAAAATTATGCCAAAATCTGATATGTTAAATGTAATTAATCAGAAAAAACACATACATAATAATTTGTAATTTTGTTTGAAATAAAGCCAGAAATGAACAGAAAAATTCAACTCGTAACTTCTTTACTTATTCTCACCTTTCTTTTTTCTTCGTGTGCCACCGGAAAATATTTTTACGATCCGGTAAGCCAGGAACGACAGCAGGATTTAAAAAAACACCGTTCGGGCAACGTTTTTGGCGATATCGGACTTTTTATGGCCAATATTTTTGTGATGGCTACTCTCGATGTAGATGCAGGATTGTACCCGCAAGGCCAGGAATTCAAAAAAATTAAACTTATTAACCCAACAAAAGATACCATTTATGTAAACATGCTTACCGATGTGTATTGGGATGAAGATAATTTCTGCGATTTTATGGACATTCGGATTCCGGGAGAAAAAAAATGTATCTTGCTGGTGCCTGTAAATGCCGATTATAATGTGTATTTTAGCAGCACCCCGGAAAGCGACGACGACGAAATGCTGGAAATAAATACCGACAATTTTAAACGGCTTTCGCTTTATCCGGGTTTAACAAAACCTGAAGAAGAACCAAATTAAACCAATAAACATGGAAAGAAGATCGTTTTTGAAAAAATCGGCGCTGGCCACCGGCGCAGCAATCACTGCAACTAGTTTAAAAGCCAACCCTGTTCCGGGAGAAGAAAAGGATTTCTATGAACTGAGAGTTTATCACCTGAACGGTGGTGGCGGCAGAAACCAGCTCAAAAAATACTACACCGAAGCAGTTATTCCCTTTTTAAACAAACGGGGCGCAAAAGTAGGGGCATTTAATGAATACAGTCTCGAAGAACCGCCGGTAATGTATATTCTTCATGCACACAAAAGTCCGGCAGATTATTACGATGCCGCTGTTGCCATGCGAACCGACCCGGAATTTCTGGAAGCCGCAAAGGAATACATGAAATTACCTGCCGACAACCTGGTTTTTACGCGTTATGAAACATATTTGATGGAAGCTTTCGACGGAATTCCCCGTTTAAATGATCCGGACAAAAACCGCGGACTTTTTGAACTCCGAACCTACGAAAGTTATAACGAAGATGCCGGAATAAGAAAAGTAAAAATGTTTAATAACGAAGAATTGCCGCTGTTTAATAAAGTCGGCCTGCGTACAGTGTTTTTTGGTCAAATTATGGCAGGGCCGCAAATGCCCGCATTAATTTATATGCTTTGGTTTAAAAACATGGAAGAACGCGATGCCAACTGGGCAAAATTTTCAGCCAGCAGTGAATGGAATACCATGCGCGACAAACCTGAATACGCCAACGCGGTTAGCAAAGTGAACAAGAAATTTTTAGTTCCGGCAGATTTCAGCCAGATTTAAACTAAATTATTATGTATTAACCCCCAAATATTTTTTCAAATCCTTTACATCTTTCACCACTTTCACATTGCGTGGCAGTTCAGGGTTAAGTTTTTGTATTTGCCCACCGGTAATATATATTTTCTGGTGTGTAAAAAGGTTTTTCAATTCAGAAAGATAATTTTCCAAATCTTCTTTTTGAATGGAATTAACAAATGCAGTAAACACAAAATCAAATTTTAACCGTGTATTTAATTTCTGCAAATCGCTAAAAGGAACCGATTGCCCAAGATAAATAACTGAATAACCGTTTTTTTGAACCAGATAGGAATAATACAAAAGACTAAGTTCATGAAGTTCGTTTTCAGAAAGATAAAACAAAGCCAGTGAACCATTTTTTTGACTTCCCTCAAGTTTGTCAATTTCAACCATCAGTTTCTGACGAATGATTTGGGTAACAAAATGTTCTTGTGATGGAAAAATAGAACCCACCTGCCAATAGGTTCCAATATGCACAAAAAGAGCGAAAAAAATACGCGAAACAGCTTCCTCCATTCCAAATTTCTCAATCACTGTATTTGTCAGTCGAACAAATTCATTATTATCAAAATGAATCATTGCCAGCATCAAACGGTCGATATAATCCGATTCCGAAGTTTTCGAACGCGTAACTTCCAATATCGAATTTTTAATCATTTCATCGTTCCAGGCTGCCACTTTCGAAATTTTAAACCCATGTTTAATCAGTAACGATACATTCAGCATCCGGCGCAAATCATCGTCGGTGTAATACCTAATGTTGGTGTCGGTACGTTCCGGAACAAGCAAATTGTAGCGTTTTTCCCAAATCCGGATGGTGTGCGCCTTAATTCCCGAAAGAACTTCAATATCTTTTATTGAGTAGCCAGTATTATTCATAAACAATAAGATGCAATTCAAATTTACATTTCAACATTTAAAGTTACTTTTTGTTTAAAGTTTGTCAAATGAAATATAAACAAATACATTTTTTTTTGCTGCAAACGAAGGAAGTATCTAAACCACACGTGAATTAAAAAAATGCGACAAGTGTGGCAAAACCCACATTATTAAAAACAAAACAAGTTCAAGAAGAATCATTTTCGGCATTGTAAAGAAATTACTTTAATTGTTTCAAAACTTATCCAAATATTTTACCTTCATTTCAACATAATATTTCATTTTTGTGAAACAAATCAATTTGCGATGAAAAAAATTAAAATATTCAGTTTATTGGTTTTCCTGCTGATTTCGGTTTCGCTTTTCAGTAAGGAAAAATATGTTGTTCTAATTCACGGCGGCGCCGGTGTAATGGGAAGTTTAAAAGGAAATGATGAAGCTCAGAAAGAATATCTTACCAAACTTGACGAAGCTCTTACTTTGGGTGAAAATTTGCTAAAAGAAGGGGCTGCTGCGCAGGATGTTGTTGTTGAAGTTATTAAAGTGATGGAGAATTCACCCTTGTTTAATGCAGGCAAAGGCGCCGTATTTACAGCAGAAGGCAAAAACGAACTCGACGCGTCGATTATGGATGGAAAAACGCTGAATGCCGGAGCAGTTGCGGGAGTTCAGGATATAAAAAATCCGATAATGGCAGCACGAGAAGTGATGAACAACTCGGAACATGTTTTTCTTAGTGGAAAAGGTGCTTCTGAATTTGCAAAAAAACAGGGTCTTGAAATTGTTCCCAACAAATATTTTTTCACCGAGTCGAGGTACAAATCACTAAAAGAACTGCAACGCAATGAACGCGAACGCACCCAAAACGACAAACACGGAACTGTTGGCTGCTGTGTACTCGACCAACAGGGAAATATTTGCGCCGGAACTTCAACGGGTGGCATGACCAACAAAAAATACGGCCGCATTGGCGACTCGCCGGTTATCGGAGCCGGAACCTACGCCAACAATAAAACCTGCGCCGTTTCATGCACCGGTCACGGCGAATATTACATCAGGTTAAGTTTTGCGCGCGATATTTCGGCTTTGATGGAATACAAAAACCTAAATGTCAGGGATGCTTGTCGCGAAGAATTAAGAAAACTTTCTGAACTTCAGGGAACGGGGGGTGTTATTGCTCTTGATGCCGACGGAAATATTGCCATGGAATTTAATACCGAAGGAATGTTTCGCGGGTATATAAAATCGTCGGGCGAAAAAGAAATTGCTATTTTTGGCAACGAATAAAGTTTAGAAGGGTATGAAATTTCTTTTCCCAACATTTTTGATTGCACTTTTGGCTGTTGCTGTTCCGGTAATTATTCACCTGTTTAGTTTCCGGCGGCACAAAACCGTTTATTTCAGTAATGTTGGTTTTCTGAAAGAAGTAAAAAAGGAATCACAAAAACACTCCCGGCTAAAACAAATCCTTATTTTAATCGCCCGGATTCTGACCATTATTTTTGCAGTCCTGGCATTTTCGCAACCTTACATTCCGGTACAGAAAGAAACACAAAAACAATCGTCGCAACTGGTGGCGGTTTACATCGACAATTCTTTTAGTATGAATGCACTTTCGGAACAGGGACAGTTGCTGGAAGCCGCCCGCAACAAGGCTGTCGAAATTTGTATGGCCTACCCTCCCGGAACAAAATTCAGACTTTTTACCAACGATTTGGAACCGCGCCACCAGCATACTTTTAACCGCGAACAGTTCATTCAGCAGGTTTCCGAAATACAGACTTCGCCCAATGTAATTCCGCTTTCGCAGGTTTATAACCGGCTGGCTTTTCAAAATAATGATGCTGAGAACACCGATAAAAACCTGTACTTTATTTCCGATTTTCAGCGCAGTATTACCGATCCAGAAAACTTTGCCGACAAAACTGTTTTTACGTATTATCTTCCACTTGTACCCAACCATGTGGCTAATTTGTACATCGACTCGTGCTGGGTTGAAGTACCTGCACACCGGCTCAATCAGGAAGAAACCATTTACGTGAAAATCAAAAACAGTTCGAACGAAGATTACCAGAACCTTCCACTTAAAATTTATCTGAACGATTCGATCAAGTCGATTACCAATTTTTCGGTAAATGCACAAAACGAAATTATTGCCGGATTAAAATACACCAACAGCGCCGACGGCTCACAGTTGGGGAAAATTGAAATTACCGATTACCCGTTTACTTACGACAACAACTGGTACATCAGCTATTACGTGGAACCGAGTTTAAAAGCGCTGGCGCTTTTCGACAATACCTCGGAATCGCAGCAGGGGCTCGAATTCATTTCGGCACTTTTCAAAAACGACGATTATGTGCAGTTGGATGAAATGAATATCCAGAGTCTGCAAATAAGTAAGTTGCCCGAATACAATGCCATTTTCCTGGTGAACCTCACCAATTTCTCCAGTGGTTTTCTGAATGAACTTGAAAAAGTAATACAAAACGGAACTTCAGTGGTACTTTTCCCGGGAGCAATCAACAATCCGGCTGTAAACAACAATTTTATTTCAAAATTTAACAGCGCCCCAGTAACAGGGATCGACACCACCAGACAGAAAATTTCGGGCATTGATTTCGAAAATATTTTTTACCGCGATGTATTTAAAAAACGTGAAGAAAATGCTGTGCTGCCCGAAATTGAAAGTCACCTGAAATTTCAGGAAAATATTCACAGCCAAGAAACGCATTTGCTCTGGTTTCAAAACGGCGATAAAGCGCTTTCATTTGTGCCGGTGGAAAACGGAAAATTGTGGGTTTTCAGTTTTCCGCTTTCCAGTGCAAATTCATCCTTTGCCCGTGACGTAATATTTGTGCCCACACTTTACAACATTGTTTTAAGCAGTTTACCCAACCAACCTATTTCATTTACCATTGGCGAAAACAATTTTTATACGCTGGCTGAAGACGAAAAAATCAATCTTAGCTCAACCATTGAAGTTGAAAATAAAACCACCGGCGAAAAATTTATTCCCGGGAAAAGTGTTACAGGGTTGGGGTTGCGCATCGATTTTGACGATAATATTCAGGAAGCCGGCCATTATTTTATAGAAAACAACGGAAACAAAATTACTACCGTGGCATTTAATTACAACCGCAAAGAATCGGATTTACGGTATTTCAGTAGCAGCGAACTCAACGACAAATTAAAAACCGACGGAATAAAAAATGCGGTGGTAGTGGAAAATGAAGGCAACAGTTTTTCTGCAGTTTTCGATGAAATTCAACACGGAAAACAGCTTTGGAAATGGTGTATTTTGCTGGCACTGCTTTTTGTTTTGGCCGAGGTTGGCATTTCGCGTTTCTGGAAATAAGGTTTCACTTTAAACATTTATTGAATTCGTCAACCTGAACTTATTCAGGTTTTCCCTTTTTATTCTTCAAACCCCGTCACAAAAGATGATAAAATTTAACATTCCGCGGTGCTATTTAACAGGGTCAGTTATTTTGAAATTCGTATTGAAAATTGTAATTCTGTACAAAATTAAAACCGTTTGATATGACAAAGTTGACTTCACAGTATTTTATTGAAAAAGAAGACAAATTCGGAGCGCACAACTATCATCCGCTGCCCGTGGTACTTGCCAAAGGCGAAGGTGTTTTTGTGTGGGATGTGGAAGGAAAAAAATACTACGATTTTCTGGCGGCATACTCGGCTGTTAACCAGGGACACTGTCACCCGGAAATTACCCGGGCGCTTGTTGAACAGGCACAGGTGCTGGCGCTGACCTCGCGTGCATTTTACAACAATGTTCTGGGCGAATGGGAAGAATACATGACTAAACTGTTTGGTTACGACAAAATGCTCCCGATGAATTCGGGTGCCGAAGCCGACGAAACCGCACTAAAACTGATTCGCAAATGGGCGTACAAAGTAAAAGGTATTCCGGCAAATCAGGCCAAAATTGTAGTGTGCGACGGTAATTTCCACGGACGGACCATTACCATTATTTCCATGTCGTCGGACCCGGATGCATACAACCACTACGGCCCGTACACTCCGGGGTTTGTTAATATTCCGTACAACAATATTGAACGGCTCGAACAGGAGCTGAAAGATCCGAATGTGGCCGGATTTCTTGTGGAACCCATTCAGGCGGAAGCCGGTGTTTATGTGCCCGAAGACGGTTATCTGAAAAAAGCTGCCGACTTGTGTAAAAAATACAACGTACTTTTTGTAGCCGACGAAGTGCAGACCGGAATTGGCCGCACCGGAAAAATGCTGGCCTGCGATCACGAAAATGTACGTCCCGATATTCTGGTGCTTGGAAAAGCTGTTTCTGGCGGAATGTACCCGGTTTCGTGTGTTCTGGCCGACGATGAAATTATGCTTACCATTAAACCCGGCGAACACGGAAGTACCTACGGCGGCAACCCGATTGCAGCAAAAGTGGCAATGACAGCTATGGATGTAATTAAGGATGAAAAACTGATTGAAAACTCGGAAAGATTAGGAGAAATATTCCGCAGTGAAATTCGTGCCATCGATTCCGAACTGATTGAAATTGTACGTGGAAAAGGATTACTGAATGCAGTTGTCATAAAACCTACCAACGGAAAATCGGCATGGGATGTTTGCCTGGCACTTAAAGAAAACGGACTGATTGCCAAACCAACACACGAGCACATCATCCGGTTTACGCCGCCGCTGGTTATTACCGAAGAACAGCTGATGGATGCCATCGGAATTATTAAAAAGACATTTAAAGAAATGGGAATTTGATTGTCATTGACAAGCGAACAGCAAAAATTCTCTTTGTTTTGATTTTTTATTTTTTCAATATACTGACAAAACTGTTGGAACCGTCTGCTTCACTCGGGCGGTTCTTTTTTTAGCAACAAGCTTCGAGCATTAACCGCAAAGGGCGCGGAGTACACACAAAGAGCACAGAGTTAAATTGACTTGCTGTCGCTGAATATTTAAAGTTCGAATAATCAATAATCAATACTCAACAATCAATTTCCAATTCAAGTGACAAATCCCCCTGAAAACTGAAACTGCCAACTGATCACTGCTCACTTTCTTCCTGCTTCCAACATAGACTCAGATGCCTTTGTTCCCTATTGAAATGATTACTTCAGGTTATTAAAAAAACAGTTCAGACAGGTATTGTTAATTCTGATTTTTCCGATTATTTTAGTGTATTAATCCAGGGTTGACACCCAAAGAAGATTCAGCAGCGAGAGACACAGCCACCCCGGGATTTCAAAAACAGTCAAAAAAGATAAACTGGTATTGACTTGTTTGAAAAATTATATAAATGAATAACACCACCAAAGTGTCAAAAAGCTATAGAAAAGGGAATAAAATAACACCTTTAATATTTACTGTAAGCGAAATAATGAGACCAAAGATGGTATTACACAACCGTTATAACCCATTTTAAAAAACCAAATACTAAATTATGACAAGACATAATTTTAATGACGAGACAATACAAAGCATTTTTGGATTTGAAGATGCTGAGAGCGAACCAATTGAAAGACTTCGTGAATATTACTTCAAAAAAGATACCTTTGATAGAGTTGTATCTAATCTTCCTTTAAGAATTTTAGTGGGACACAAGGGAACGGGAAAATCAGCGCTATTTAAGGTTGCAATTGCAGAGGAAAAAGAAAATGGAAATTTGCCGATTCTCATCAAACCAGATGATATTGCAGAATTAGGAAAATCTGACGAAAATTTCTTATTGCGAATCCGCCAATGGAAATATGGCTTAACAAAAATAATTGGACAAAAAGTTTTTAATGAGTTTGGTATTAACGATGAAAATCTTTTGGGAAAACTTGGAAATTTTGGATTAAAATTAGTTTCCTTTTTAACGGACTCTGTGTCTGTAATCAAAGATTCTGTCGATTTGTCTCCTGCCCAAATGAAGTTAGTTGAGAACTTTCTTAAATCAAATAAAATAATAATCTACATTGATGATTTAGATAGAGGTTGGCAAGGTAAAAAAGACGATATTAATAGAATATCAGCACTTCTTAATGCAATCAGGGACATGTCAAATGATAATCCTGGATTACTTTTTAAAGTATCATTGAGGTCAGATGTTTATTATTTAGTTCGAACATCTGATGAATCCACCGACAAAATTGAGGGTTCTGTTGTCTGGTTTAAATGGACAAATCATGAAATCCTAGTTATGCTAATCAAAAGAATTCTCACATATTTTGGAGAATCCGTTGATGAAAGTAAAATGATGAATACTCCACAAAAACACTTAGCTTATAATTTGGAAAAAGTTTTTGAGCCAAGATTCTCAGGAGTTGGCAAATGGGATAACGCGCCAATGTATCGGATATTAATGTCATTAATTAGAAAACGCCCAAGAGATTTAGTAAAACTTTGCTCGTTAGCTGCTCAACGAGCCTATATAACCGATTCAAGTCTGCTTAGGACTCAGCATTTTCAAGAAATATTTGAGGAGTATTCACAAGGTAGAATTCAAGATGTAATCAATGAATATAAATCTGAATTGGGGCAAATTGAAAAGCTATTATTTGGAATGAAACCCAAAAGTAAAAAACACAATACTTCAGAAAATTATGTATATACAACACAAGATTTAAAAACTAAAATAAATAATATAAGACAACAAACCAATTTCACCTTTGCAAACAACAAGCCGTCTTCAACAATTGAATTAGCTCAATTCCTTTATAAAATCAATTTCTTGACTGCAAGGAAAGTGCTTGAAGATGGAACAATTCAGAGAAAGTACTTTGAAGAAAATAGGTATTTATCAAGTTCCTTTGTCGATTTTGGTTACGATTGGGAAGTACACCCTGCATTTAGATGGGCATTACAACCTGACCAAATAAATGACATTTTTTATAACATGGGGCTAAGTTCAGATGATTAAAAAACGGTTTATAACAATTGCAAATTGCATTGCGGGTGCAGTGCGGTGTCGTTCGCTGGATTCTCGCATCGCAGTTCAGTCCTTCGGACAGGAACGCTCTCCGAAATCCGCCCCGACAACTTGCAAGTGACCGTTACCGTGCATTAAAAAAATTGCGTACGACGCATGATTTTGATAAATTTTGTACATATATTTGTACAAATATTGATAAAATTTAAAAGCCATGATGACAACAACAATATCAGATTTTAGAAAAGACATTAAAAAGTACCTTGACAAGGTTACGTCTGATTTTGAGACACTTATTATTAATCGTGGTAAAGATTCTGGAGTAGTTGTAATGTCTCTGGACGAGTATAATTCATTGAGTGCGACACAGTACGAACTTTCGTCAAAGACAAATGAAATGCGACTTGATTCTGCAATCGCAAAACTAAAGACTGGAAATTCGTTTGAAAAAGAATTGTCAGAGCAATGAAATATATATTCGTTGACGAATCATGGGAGGATTACCTCTATTGGCAAAAGACAGACAAAAAAATGCTAAAAAGGATAAATGATTTGCTTAAAGACATTTCAAGAAATCCTTTTTCTGGTATTGGAAAACCAGAACCATTAAGATTTAAATACAAAGGATTTTGGTCTCGTAGGATAGATGAAGAACATCGATTAATTTATCAAGTGCGAGGAGATGAAATCCTTATCGCTAAATGCAGATTCCATTACGATTAAAATAAAACCGGGTGGTAACATCTTGTATATTCCATAGGGGTTTCCGTGGTTTTCGCGCTTGTCTGCTCTTACCAAATTAAAGTGCAACGGTCGACAGGAAAGCTCTCCGAAATCCCCTAAGTAACATACAATTTTCCGGTATAGCTCATTTTGAAAAAAGATTCAGCTCACCAACATTGTAAATTTGAGCCGCATTTAATATTTTAGTGAGCTAAATAAATTGACGATGAAAAACAAAAGAGACTCCGAAATACTGAACTTCATTCTTCAAAATAAAGAATGTACTTCCAAAGAAATCCATGAAGGAATTTCGGTTTCATTGAGTTATGCAACAGTAAAAAGACTTTTATTAAATCTTACTTCCGATAACCTAATTTCAAAAATCGGACAAGGGAAAGCTACAAAATATACCATCTCTCCTACTTATGAATTACTAAAACCGGTTGACATTGACGAATATTACAAAAAGGAAATTGACGAAAGAACAATTAAAGAAAATTTCAATTTAAACCTCATTTCGGAAACACTTGTAAATACTGGACTATTTACAGAAAATGAAATCAATAAATTATCAGAACTTCAAAGAACTTATGAAAATAATCTTTCACAACTTTCGGAATTTGAATACAAAAAAGAGCTGGAAAGACTTGCAATCGATTTGAGCTGGAAATCTTCTCAAATTGAAGGAAACACTTATTCACTGCTCGAAACTGAGAGATTGCTTAAAGAAAAAGAAACTGCTGCAGGAAAAACAAAAGAAGAAGCAACAATGCTTCTAAATCATAAAGATGCCATTGATTTTATTATCGAAAATCCCGATTATTTAATACCATTGACTGTTTCAAAAATTGAGGATATTCATAGTATTTTAATTAAAGAATTAGCTATCGACAAGAATATCCGAAAAAGAAGAGTAGGTATTTCCGGTACTAATTATCGCCCCCTGGACAATGAATTTCAAATCAGGGAATCATTGGAAAATATGTGCGAATTGATTAATGGCAAAGACAATATTTTCGAAAAAGCGCTTTTGATTTTAGTGTTAATTTCTTACATCCAACCATTTGTTGACGGGAATAAAAGGACAGCAAGAATTGTAAGTAATGCAATTCTGATGAACAACAAATTTTGCCCGATTTCCTTCAGAACAGTTGATTCGGTGGAGTATAAAAAGGCAATGCTACTTTTTTATGAGCAAAATAATATATCAGCGTTAAAAGAGATTTTTATTAATCAATTTGAATTTGCAGTGAATACATATTTTTAAAAGGAAAATGAAAAACGAGCTATAACACAGTACATATTGCAGGGCGGGGTTCGGTGGTACGCCAACTGCGAAACGGGAATCCGCCCCGACAACTTGCAAGTGACCGTTGTAGAGCATATTAAAAAACTCCATCGAGAATGGTCTCTGTCAATTCACAAACAAAAAAAATGATTTTATGAAACTTCGATATTCAAATACAATAGAAAAAGCGGTTCAAGGAAATACTGACCCATTTATTGAATCATTTAAGAAAAAATTCAGGAGAAACTAAAAGAACTCGAAGCAAAATCTCAAGTAAAAATTGATACAATTGAATTTGAAAGAATTGTGAGAAATACGACACATTCAGGAAAGAATAAAATTGAAGCATTAAAAATTTTAAGAGAAGGATTTATTCGAATTGAAAAGAAAGGTGTGCATAAGATTCAAATTTTTTGGGAAGTTAAGTTGGACGCCTTGCTGTTTTTATCAATCATGGCAGGATTAGTAATCGGACTGGTAGTTGGACTGTCTGGTTCGAAAATAGTATTATCAATTATATCGGGACTACTGTCTTCAATATTAGCATATTCGATTAGATACGCAGTTATAAAAATGAAGATTGACAAGATTGTGGAAACATCAGTATGACTTTGATATAAATAAAACTCACCCTACAACAAAGAATAAAATGACAACACAAAATATAATTTATAAAAGAAACAAGTATGAATAATTTGAATATAAAGGTAACTGAGTTTTTAGACGAATTAAATCATCCTTTGAGAAAAGAAATAGAGAAACTTAGACTCATAACACTTGAATCGGTGACAGGGCTGACAGAAGATATTAAATGGAACGGTCCGAATTATTCATTTGAAGACCGAGATAGAATAACAATGAGAATTCATCCGCCCAAACAGATTCAGTTAATTTTTCATAGAGGAGCAAAAAAGCAAGACCAACCAGAAAAAAGATTAATTGAGGTAAAAACAAAATTATTAACCTGGAAGGAAAACGATAGAGCGATAATTTCCTATAAAAATATGACAGAAATTGAACACGGGCAATCTGAATTGACTGAAATTATTAAAAAGTGGATTGATGCGACTAAATAAAACAACAAACCGCTAACAAATGGGTTAGGACATGAGGGGTTCTGAATTTTTCGGTATTTGTGGCTCGGGTATTAATTGATAGAAAATCGTTTCATAATCCCGCCCGACACCATATTATAAACGTTCTTTCAAAAGACATATAATCAGATAAATAATAACAGTTCAACAGTTGAAAATAATTTTGTATTTTAGAAAAATCAGGTAATCCTTTTTGATTGAATTAAATTGAAAAAATTATGACGGCAAAAATTAACATTCTGAATTTAATCAATTTTGAAGAAGTCAACAATTTGCTTGAAGGGTTCAATCAATCGACCGGATTTGTAACTGCCATTTTGGACCTCGAAGGGAATGTGCTATCGCAATCAGGATGGAGGCAAATTTGCACCCAGTTTCACCGGGTTAATTCAGCAACTTCAAAAAACTGTACGGTTAGCGATACCGTATTGGCTAATGAATTGGGAAAAGGAGAAAAATATCATTTTTATAAATGTTTAAATGGATTAGTCGACGTAGCAGTACCTATAATCATTAAAGGAGAACATGTTGCCAACCTGTTCTCCGGTCAGTTCTTTTTTGAAAAACCCAATCGCACTTTCTTTGAAAAACAAGCTAAAAAATATGGCTTTAACAAAACAGAATATTTACTGGCACTGGACAATGTGCCGGTTGTTTCGAAGGAAAAAGTAAAAATAGCCATGGATTTTTTGCTGAATATGACACAACTTATCAGCGAAATGACCTATCAGAAACTGGAACAGGTGCAATTGAACGAAGCTTTAACAAAAAGCGAAGAACGGTTCAGAGACATCATTTTCAGTAGTGCTGACTGGGTTTGGGAAGTTGACAAGGACGGAAAATATACTTACAGCTCGCAAAAAAGTATCGATTTTTTTAAAGTATCAGAGGGAGAAATCATTGGGAAAACCCCTTTCGATTTAATGCCGGAAGATGAAGCAAAAAGAGTGGCAGCCATATTTGCTGAGATTGTAGCAAAAAAAGAGCCCATAAAAGATTTGGAAAACTGGAATATCGGAAAAAACGGAGAATTGATTTGCCTGCTTACAAACGGCCTTCCAATTTTAAATAACGAAGGAGAACTTGTTGGATACCGGGGAATTGACAAAGATATTACAGAACGAAAACTTTTTGAACAGGAATTAATAAAAGCCAAAGAAAGAGCGGAAGAAAGCGACCGCCTTAAATCAGCTTTCCTGGCCAACATGAGCCATGAGATACGCACACCAATGAATGGTATCCTAGGTTTTGCCCGTTTGTTAAAAGAACCGGAACTAACTGGAGAACAACAACAAGAGTACATTCGCGTTATCGAGAAAAGTGGTGCCCGTATGCTTAACATGATTCATGATATTGTAAGCATTTCTAAAATAGAATCGGGCATAACCGATGTTCACCCTTCAGAAACAAACATCAATCATCAGTTACAATTTGTGTACGATTCCTTAAAACTGGATGCTCAAAGTAAAAACCTCAACCTGCTTTTCAATTGTGAATTAGCTGATAAAGACTCATTTATAATAACAGATATTGAAAAGTTATATGGAATTCTTACCAATCTGGTAAAAAACGCCATAAAATATACCGACACCGGAGCAATCGAATTTGGATACACGGTTAAAGGAGAAATTATTGAATTTTACATCATAGATACAGGTATTGGCATTGCAAAAGAAAGACTGGATGCCATATTTGAACGTTTTATCCAAGCTGATATAACAGATAAAATGGCACGTCAGGGGGCTGGGTTGGGATTATCTATTGCAAAAGCATACGTTACAATGCTAGGTGGTAAAATTTGGGTAGAAAGTAAAGAAAATGTTGGCTCGAAATTTTATTTCACAATACCACGAATAAACGGGAAAGTAAAAGAAATTGTAAATTCCGATTCAATTAAAGCAGAAGAAAATAAGATTAAAAATTTGAAAATTTTAATAGCTGATGACGATGATGCCTCAAATCAACTGTTATCGATTTATGTCAAAGATTTTGCAAAAGAAATTATCACTGTAATTACAGGAAGAGAAGCTATTGAAAAATGTAAAATGAATAATGACATAGATGTGGTGTTAATGGATATTCAAATGCCCGATATTAACGGCTACGAAGCTACCAGAAAAATAAGAAAGTTTAACAAAAATGTGATCATTATAGCGCAAACAGCTTTTGCTCTAACCGGTGACAAAGAAAAGTCAATTGCAGCAGGTTGCAACGATTATATTTCAAAACCAATACAGAAGGGGGATTTGGAAATAATAATTCAGAAAAACTTAAGGAATTAAAAAACATAACAGCAGACTAAAACATAAACGAGAGAAAAGTAAACCATTTCAACAGTTGGCCCCACACATAGAAACGACAACAAACAAAATGCAGATAAGCCAATACTCACATTGCCTATCTTTCTGTGTTCCTTTTTTCCAACCGCACAATATATTTTGAATTTCTGTGAAATGCCAGCCTAAAAGTCACACACATTTGCAATTCACAAAAGACAACAAAAACAACCGTAATACGTCCCCTTTAATTTCTCATGGATTTTAGCCCAAAGGTTAGTTCCTCGGATTAATACATCGAGACTTAAACCAATATTTATTTTTGTATTGATTGGAAAATTCTAAAATCTGAAGGTATTGCATTATCGAAAATTGTTCGGAAAAGGTCGAAAAAAAAACAAAACATTGCCTCTAAAGGAAAAGAAAACATCTTTTACCCTGTTGAAATTGTTGTTCTTCCCTGAAACGAAACTTTTTATTAATGGTGATTCTATTTTATGTTAGATTTTCTTAACAATACAATTGAAACCACAAAAACCAGCGACAATCCCACCAATACGCCGATTTCGATCATGTAGTTTGTAAAAAATTCGTGCATGTAAGCTGTTTCTACACTTATGATTAAAATTCGACGGATAGAAGCAATTAAGCCAACAATAAAAAAAGGTTCGGCGCAAACTGAATGCTCTTTTATAGAAATTTTCACTGTGGCCAGAATTTCAATAATCATAAGAAGCAACAGGGTTTTCGAAATAATTTCGATAATTAACTGTATCCGGTTTTGCTCCGAAGGAAAATGAAAAAACGTTTCAATTTCATCGTAAACCAACATAAATGCTCCTATAAAAAGAAAGAGTACAATAAGTGTATAAATTATTTTTTCGCCAAAATCGAGCAGTTTCTCAGGTTGAAATATATTTTTCATAATTCACAATTAAATATCAGTAAAAAGAACAATTGTTGAATAACTTATCATAGAATTTAGAAGATATATCCATTAATTCTTTTAAAAACAGATGTTTATGTATTTTTTTGGCTTAGTTAAAAGTAAGCAAAAAATACAGATAATTTTATGTTGACAAGAAACAAAAGATTAAAATTATTTGTGGTTTATAATGTTAAGTAAAAACAAAGACTGGGTTAGAGTTTAACCCAGTCTAAAATGACGCAAATAAAAATTATTTTGAGACCTGAGAAAAATTGGTACTTCTCAATTGCCTGAAATCTATTTGATTTTATACGCCATCAGCGCTTCTCCGTGCCTGATATATAAAACGCCACCAGCAATCACCGGATGCGCAAAATGCTCCTTGCTACCCTTGGTAACCTTAAAAGTTCCTCCCGGAAGAAGTTTGCCGTTTTCGTAATTAAAAAGGCTGACATCGCCGTTGGTTCCGTAAGCAATAAATTTATTGTTGGCATAAATAAGTCCGCCAAAAGGTGCTTTTACTTTTTCGATCACGGTTCCGTTTTGCGGATCGAGTATGTTTAAATTTTTGTTTTCGGTTAACACAAACAATTTGTGATCGAGAACCACAAATCCACCTAAATTATTTTTAATTGTTTTGTTGGTCCAGACTTCCTTCACACTTTTTCCGTCGGCAGAAAGTTCGAGTTTAATTGTTCCTTTTCCATTATCGTCGTTGGTAACTTCGTAAATGTACGGAGCATCGTAAACCGGAGAATTGGCGTGATCTCCGTCGTATTTCATGGCAATGCCGTATTTCCAGAGCAGTTCGCCATTGTTGCAATCAACCCCAAAAACAAAGTTTCGCGAAACCGATACAAATATTTTCCTCGATTGCAATTCAACCAGAATTGGAGAAACAAAGTGTGTTGTATCGCCGGTAGCCTTCGAAGTCCAGATGGTTTTTCCGGTAAAACGGTCGAGTTTGGCAATGTTGTTTTCTTTTCCTCCGGGGAAACAATACACCGCGTTATCGTCGGTTACTACAGATTCGGCATAACCAAATTCATTCATAAAACCTTTCAAATTGATGACCATATCCACTGCCCAGATTTCCTTTCCTGTTTGCAGGTTAAAACAGGCAAGACGTCCGTTTCCTGAAGTTGCGTAAACCATTTCTCCAACAACAGTTGGGGTTGAACGTGCACCCGGAAAATTGGATGAATATCCCGAACCGGCAAATTCTTTTCCGTTGGGCGATTTCCACAGTAATTTTCCCTTCAGATCGTAAGCAAACAACATGCTGTTTTCGTTTTCAACACCTATCACCAGCAACTTATCGGAAGTAACAACCGGAGCTGCATAACCGAGGCCAATATTTTCGACTGCCCAAAGTAATTCCGGACCATTTTCAGGCCACTGTTTCATCAATCCTGATTCATTGTATTTTCCATCGCGTGCAGGGCCTCGCCACTGATAAATGCTTTGTGCATTCAACAACTGACAGGTCAAAAGTAAAATCACTGGCAAATAAATACGGTTGATTTTTTTCATGTCTCGGTTTTTTAATGTTTTCGGTTGAAAATGAATAACTGTTTTTTGCTAATATATATATAAATACATATCCAGACCAACAGATATTGAAGGTTAGAATTACAGAAAATAAAACTAATTGGCCGCCGGATTCATCTGCCCTTCCACCCTTTTTCTGACCACGTCGAAGTTACGTTCGTAGGAAATAACAGAAACACCCTGGTTTATATATCCACCCAGAGAAGACACTTTTTCGAAATGATAATTTCCCTGAACCAAATCGACCTGTAAATAGGGCAGACAATCGCGGAAATCTTTACCGTAATTTTTTAGCGCATTCAGAAAATAAAAAGCCACATCGTACCCCTGCATACCAAAGTTGTTGGGCTCGGTATAAAAATTCGACTTAAATTTTTCGATATAATGTATAGTCGATAATTTTTTATAATTCGTCCAATACGGAGATATGAATTTTAATTTCAGATTATGAAAATATTCGAGTTGAATACTTTCGTACTGCGGGTACCTGCTGGTCCCGATAAGTGTAATTGAAAATTCCTCGGCCAGGTTGTTAATGTTTGAAATACCAATGCTCAGTTCACCTTCCACTGTTGAAGGAATAAAAATTACATTTTCTTTTTCTTTGGAAAGTATATTGCGAAGGCCAAAAATTCCGTCGTTTTGAAAATCGTAAATGCTAAACTGAGCACCGTTGGCTTTTCCCATAAAACCGGAATTATAAAGTTTTTCCCGAATCAATTCCACCAGTTTGCCTTCGGGAGTAGTGCTGTAATTGCTCATTTTAAACACAATAAAATTGCTGTTAAAATAATCTTCAGCAACCATTTCAGCGGTTTTCCGGTACAAATAATCACGGTCGGGATTTACCTGGTAGAAATAAGGATTGCTGTTAATTTCGTTCGATTGCGGCGACAAAGGTGAAATTATTGGAATACGGCTTTTAGCAGCCACGGCCGAGATTTCTTTTTGCACTTCCGGGAAAACAGGGCCAATAATCAAATCAGTTTCCAAAAAGCTCCGCGAACCAATTACTTTTCTTACTTCATCAGCTTTTTGTTGAGTATCAAAAACATTCAACCGAATGTTCATCCCTTCTTTTTGCATCGAATCAATCGCCAGCAAAACCCCTTCATAAAACTGAAGATAATTCTCGGTGTTCTTGTAAAATCCAATAAACTTATCTTGTTTTACCACATTTTCGATAAAATTGCTGTCTGCTCCGTTTAGATTTTCTGCCTCCAAATCTTCCTGAAAGCTTTCATGCGTTTCCCCTCGTTTATTCAACGTATCGTTGGCTTCGATAAACAACGGTAAAAACAAAGCAACGTCAAATGTTTCGTTTGAAAAACTATTGTTTGGCTTGCACGATTCGGGAATAGCCACTCGATTTATAGGAAGTTCAACTTTATAATAGTCGGGCGAAACCACTGGGTCCTGCACCGGAGGTTCAACTTTTTCAAGCTCAGGTTCCTGCACCGGATTTGGGATTTTAGCAATTTCAGCTTTAGATTTCAATGGAATCAAAACGGTTTCTCCACGCAATAAATTCCGGTTTTCAAGCGACGGATTATATTTTTTAATTTCTGAAATGGTCAGATCGTAACGCGACGCCAACCCGAACAAAGTTTCACCCCTTTTTACCACATGCTTTTGAAATGCATCTTCGTTCAGTGGTTTTACCGTTTCTGTTTTAACATTTTTTGCCGGAATTTTAATCACTGCACCGGCAGGAAATCCGTCTGCGAGCAGAGGATTCAAAGCAATCAGGTCGGCTTCTTTCACCTTGTATTTTTGTGAAATTCCCCAGATGGTTTCTCCCGATTCTATGATGTGCTCGAAATAAGTACCGATACCTTCGCCTGTTGGCTGATTTGTAGCTGTGTTTTCAAAAATCTCAGAGGAAACCTTTGTTTCATTTTGATTTCCGGAGGGAATAATAATTTTTGCCCCGGCTTTCAGATTGTTCGCTTCGGGATTGTATTTCAGAATTTCACTTTCAGAAACATTGTATTTCCTTGCCAGCGAAAAAAGTGTTTCGCCAGGTAAAACCTGGTGTTCCTGCATATTTTTTTCTGAATTCCCGGAAGAAACTGCAGATGCAAAGTTTTCACCAGCAGTGGAAGAATTTCCATCCCAACGCGGAATCCTGATTCGCATTCCCTTTTTTATTTTAGAAACTTCGGGATTATACGCATAAATTTCTTCTACAGTAATTCCGTATTCTTTTGCAATAAAATAAGGAGTTTCGTTGCGCGACTCAATGGTATGGTATTCAAAACGTACCGGATCTCCCTTGTGCAAATTGTCGGTTTGTACGCTTGCAACACCTTCACTAAAGGGAATTTTTAAAACATCGCCAATATTCAGGGTACTTTCAGCTTGCGGATTGTTTTTAACAATTACTGAACGATCGACTTTAAAATCGCGGGAAATGGAAAAGAGAGTTTCCCCTGTGCGTACCTGATGTAAAATATACTTTTCACCTTTTATTACAACAACTTCGTTTTCCTTTGGTTGCTGAGATTCTGCCAGTTGCGGCACAAAAAATAAAAGAGAAAATAAAATTACAGCCTGAACTATTTTCATTGAACTATTGAATTTTAAAAAACGGTTCAAAGTTAATAATTATTGATCAACGTTGGTTTTTAAACGTTTCGAATTGAAAATAATTTTACATCTGCAAAGGAAAGTGCGTTTTTTGTCTTGTTGTTAACAAGCTTTCCTTTTTCATGAACAAATCAGTAACTTTTAAGTGGTTATTTTTACTTTTGTGCCAAAGCAAAATTCACATCGAAAAACTTAAATGAATGCAGGAAAAAATTTTAATTCTTGATTTTGGTTCTCAATACACACAGTTGATTGGACGAAAGATACGTGAGTTGAATGTGTATTGTGAAATCCATCCGTTTAATCATTACCCTGAAATTGATGAAAGCGTAAAAGGAGTTGTTTTGTCGGGCAGCCCGTATTCGGTACGCGACGAAGATGCTCCCCGCCCCGATTTGTCGGAAATTAAGGGAAAAATACCTGTTTTGGGTGTTTGCTACGGAGCGCAGTATATGGCGCATTTTTACGGAGGTGAAGTTGCTCCATCGAACTCGCGTGAATATGGCCGCGCCAACCTCGGATACATCGACCAAAGTTGTATTTTGTTTCAGAATATAAAACAGCACACTCAGGTTTGGATGTCGCACGGCGATACAATTGTTAAACTACCAAAGGATTACAAGGTAATTGCATCTACCGAGGATGTAAGTTATGCTGCATACAAAATCGACAACGAAGATACATTTGCCATTCAGTTTCACCCTGAAGTTTACCACACTACCGAAGGAAAACAGTTGCTACAGAATTTTGTGGTTGATGTGTGCGGATGCAACCAAAATTGGACACCCGATTCGTTCATCGATACAACTGTAAACGATTTAAAGAAAAAACTGGGCAACGACAAAGTGGTTCTTGGATTATCGGGCGGTGTAGATTCATCGGTAGCCGCGGTTTTGCTGAACAAAGCCATTGGAAAAAACCTTACCTGTATTTTTGTGGATAACGGTCTGCTTCGGAAAAATGAATTTGAAGATGTTTTGCATTCGTACCAGAACATGGGATTAAATGTAATTGGTGTTGATGCACGACAAAAATTCTGGGACGATTTGGCCGGAATCACCGAACCGGAACAGAAAAGAAAAATAATTGGCCGAAATTTTATCGAAGTTTTCGATGTGGAGGCACACAAAATTCAGGATGTAAAATGGCTGGCACAGGGAACAATTTACCCCGATGTAATTGAATCGATTTCCGTAAACGGACCTTCGGCAACCATAAAATCGCACCACAATGTTGGAGGCTTGCCAGAAAAAATGAAACTCAAAGTGGTTGAACCGCTGCGCCTGCTTTTTAAAGATGAAGTTCGCCGTGTAGGAAAAGCGCTTGACATTAAACAATCGTTGCTTGGTCGCCATCCTTTTCCCGGTCCCGGGTTGGGTATCCGTATTTTGGGTGATGTAACACCTGAAAAAGTAAGAATGCTTCAGGAAGCCGATGCTATTTTTATCAAAGGGTTGCGCGACTGGAACCTGTACGACATTGTTTGGCAGGCAGCTGTAATTTTGTTGCCAATTCAGTCGGTTGGCGTAATGGGCGATGAACGCACTTACGAAAATACGGTTGCGTTGCGTGCCGTAACTTCTACCGATGGTATGACTGCCGACTGGGTTCATTTGCCTTACGATTTTCTCGCGAAAATGTCGAATGAAATTATTAATAAAGTTCGTGGAATTAACCGCGTGGTTTACGACATCAGTTCGAAGCCGCCGGCAACAATCGAATGGGAATAATTGTTAATGAACTGAAATATACAGGTTTTCAATAAAATAAAAATGAAAAATCTGTGTTGGTAATCAGTAAATTCAATTGTTCAAAAAATAGATGAAAATGCAAAAAATATCACTTAGAATCCCGATAGTCGGATTAACCGTTCTGGCTCTTTTAATTTTAGGAACATGCCGGACTTTTGCCCAAGAAGAAGAAGTTCAGCAAAACCAACTCAAATTTGGTAGACTTCTGCGATTGATCGACAGTTATTACGTGGATTCAGCCAACGTTCAGAAATTGACCGAAGATGCCATTGTTCAGGTTTTAAGGGATCTGGACCCGCACTCGGTTTACATTTCAAAAGAAGAAGTAGAAAAAATGAATGAACCACTCCAGGGAAATTTTGAAGGAATTGGTATTTCGTTTAATGTTTTTAAGGATACTTTACTGGTAACTTCTATCATTGCGGGTGGGCCATCAGAAAAAGTCGGATTACATGCCGGCGACCGTATTGTAGAAGTTGACCATAAAAATATTGCCGGAATCGGGTTGAAAAATACCGATGTTTTCGATTTATTGCGCGGTAAAAAAGGAACAACTGTAAACTTAAAAGTAATTCGTAAACCGAAAAATGAGCAGTTGGATTTTACCATTGTCCGCGATAAAATTCCTATCAACAGCCTCGATGCGTCCTACATGCTCGATAAATCGACAGGTTACATAAAACTGAATAAATTTTCAGCAACCACTACCGACGAATTTGTGGAAGCCATGAAAGATTTAAAAGTTCAGAATGTAAAAAACCTTGTCCTCGATTTGCGAGGAAATACAGGAGGTTATTTGAAGTCGGCTATTGAAATCTCGGATCAGTTCCTGAATAATAACAAAATGATTGTGTACACCAACGGCTTGAACGAGCCTCAAAGAGACTACAAATCAACAGCCATGGGAACTTTTGAAGAAGGGAACCTTGTAATTTTAATTGATGAGTCAACAGCTTCGGCTAGCGAGATTGTTTCAGGTGCTGTTCAGGATTGGGACCGCGGGGTTTTGATTGGCCGCCGTTCTTTTGGCAAAGGTTTGGTGCAAAGACCCTTTTACCTTACCGACGGTTCAATGGTTCGACTAACCACTGCACATTATTATACACCCAGCGGAAGATGTATTCAGAAATCGTACGAAGATGGAATCGACGAATACAACCACGATTACATGGAACGGCTCGATAACGGCGAAATGTTTAGTGCCGACAGTATTTCTGTTACCGACTCGCTTGCCTACAAAACACTGGTAAACGGACGAACCGTTTTTGGCGGTGGCGGAATTATCCCCGATATTTTTATACCGCTCGACACTTCATCGCACTACCAATACATAAACAGGCTTCGCCGAAACAATATCATTTACAATTATGTGGTGGATTACATCGATAAAAACCGGCAAAATTTAACCACACAGTATTCCGATTTCAGCAAATTTGAAAAACAGTTTACGGTTAGTGATAAAATGATCGATGAAATTGTTGCCAATGGAGAAAAAGAAGAAATTGAAAAGGACGAAGAAAGCCTGAATTTCACAAAAAACGAAATCAAAAAGGAAATAAAAGCCTTGTTTGCACGTGATTTGTTTTCACAAAACGAATTTTACAAAATTTATTTCCAGGATGATGAAGCAATTCTGAAAGCTTTGGAAGTGATTAAAAACCAGTCGGAATACAATAACCTTTTGGTTTCAAAAGACTAAACTATGTTCGATATCGTATTGGAATGGCTCTTAGGCAATAAAATTGAAGTGCTGGGAGCCATTCTTGGTATTTTATATATTATTTTCTCGATTAACCAGAATATTTTAACCTGGCCAACCGGATTATTGACTTCGCTTTTATATGTTGTTGTTTTTTTCAATTCGAAGTTTTATGCCGACATGGGCTTGCAGGTATATTATGTTGTAATCAGTATTTACGGCTGGTACTATTGGCTGAAAGGGAAACGTCCGGCCGAAAAACTGGAAATTCCGGTGAGGAAAACTTCGGCTCGTTTGTGGCTGAAACTAGTGGTTTTCTCAATAATCATTTATTTTGCCATTCTTATCGTGTTGCTGAAATTAACCGATTCGGATGTACCTTACCTCGATTCGTTAACAACAGCTTTAAGTATTGTTGCCACCTGGATGCTGGCGCGAAAATATATGGAACACTGGCTTATCTGGGTTTTTGTCGATATTTTATCGGCTGCCTTGTATGTATATAAAAACCTTTGGCCAACAGTAATTTTGTTTGTAATATACACCGTAATGGCTGTTGTTGGTTATTTTGAATGGAAAAAAGATTTTGATAAAAATAAAATTGAACAATTCGCCTAAAATAATAGCAATCACCGGCGCTGAATCTACTGGAAAAAGTACTTTAACAGAAGCTTTGGCGAAACATTTTCAAGTTCCGTTTATTCCTGAAATTGCAAGGGATTATGTTGAGAAACTCGACAGAAAATACAACTGCCGCGACGTTGAAATAATTGCCGAAAAACAAATTGAACTTTTTAACCGACAATTGAAAACAGGAAATTCATTCATTTTTATTGACACCTGGTTGATTATTACCAAAGTTTGGTTTGAAGTTGTTTTTCAAAAATCGCCGGAATGGCTTGAAGATGAAATAAAAAAGAATAGGATCGATCTATTTCTTGTTTGTGATACAGACCTTCCCTGGATTCCTGATCCAGTAAGGGAAAACGGAGGTGAAAACCGCTTAAAACTTCAGCGACGGTATATAGAATTGTTGGAAAATTACAACTTCAATTATAAAATTGTATCAGGAAATGAAAACAAACGATTGGAAAATGCTTTAAAAATCATAAATTCTTTGTCGGTATAAAAACCAGAACCACTTCAATGCGTTAATAAACGGAAAGTGTAATTTTGTTTAAAGAAAAAAATATCGATTAAACAACCTGAAAATGACAACAAAGGACATTGATATAAAAATTTCCCAAACCATCGAACAGTTAAGTGATCCAAATTCGTATGCAACAGTTTGCCACGAACACCATTTGGGAGAACCACTGCCTTCAAAAGTCAGATTAGCCAAAATTATTGAAATGGTCAGGGAAATTATTTTTCCGGGCTATTTCGGAAATACTACCCTGCGCCCCGACACTACTAAACATTACATGGGGGTTTATTTAGATGAATTGTATGGACTTTTAAGCGAAGAAATTCTTGCAGGAATGTGTTTTGAATGCCAGGATGAAACTGCTAATAAAGTAGAAAAACATTCAGGAAGAGCAAAAGAAATTGCTGTTGAATTTATTCAGTACCTGCCTGAAATAAGACGCAAACTTGTAACCGATGTTGAAGCAACTTATTTAAACGACCCGGCAGCACGAAACCGGGGTGAAGTAATTTTTTGTTACCCGGCAATCAGGGCAATTACCAACTACAGAATGGCCAACAAATTACTGGAACTAAAAGTGCCGTTAATTCCCAGGTTTATTTCTGAAATGGCACACAGCGAAACAGGAATCGATATTCATCCACGGGCGCAAATCGGCGAATATTTTACAATCGATCATGGAACAGGTGTGGTTATTGGTTCAACTTCCATTATCGGGAACAATGTAAAAATTTACCAAGGAGTAACTTTAGGAGCAAAAAGTTTTCCATTAGACGAACAAGGCAATCCGATTAAAGGTATTCCACGGCACCCTATTGTTGAAGATGATGTGGTAATTTATGCAGGAGCAACCATACTTGGAAGAGTTACCATTGGAAAAGGTTCAATGATTGGTGGAAATGTGTGGGTTACCAAAAACATTCCGGCCAATTCAAAACTTATTCAATCAAGAGCAAAAGAAAAAACATTCCTCGACGGCGCAGGAATTTAACGTATAAAACATAAAATTTTGAAAAACCATAATTTAACAGCTACAACCTTTGCAGGCCTCGAATCTGTATTAGCAAAAGAAATTGAAACATTAGGGGGTAAAAATATTAAAATAGGTCGCCGGGCAGTTCAATATGAAGGCGATTTGCAAATGATTTACAAATCGAATTATTATTTGCGAACAGCACTTCGCGTTTTAAAAGAAATTGAAAGTTTTACCTTCAGGGATGTAGATCAATTCTACTTAAAATGCAAACAAATTAAATGGGACCATTTTTTTGATGTCGAACAGAGTTTTGTAATCAATAGTACGGTTGCCAATTCCCGTGAATTCAGAAATTCTATGTTTTCTTCTTTGAAAGTTAAAGATGCAATTGCAGATTATTTCCGGCAAAAAAACGGGAAGCGACCAAATGTAGATACACAAAATCCTGATATTTTTATAAACGTTCACATTTTTGAAAATAATTGTATCATTTCACTTGATAGTTCCGGCGATTCACTGCACAAAAGAGGTTATCGTGTAATGCAGGGCGATGCTCCGCTAAACGAAGTACTTGCTGCTGGAATGATTTTACTTTCAGGATGGAACGGAGATTCAGATTTTGTTGATCCAATGTGCGGCTCCGGAACTTTACCCATTGAAGCTGCTTTTATTGCACAAAATATTCCGGCAGGAAAATTCAGAAAAAAATATGCCTTTGAAAGCTGGAACAATTTCAATGCTGAATTATTGGAGGAAACTAAAAGTTTATATACAAGGAAATCATTTGATTACACAATTTATGCATCGGATATTTCTGCAGGAAACTTACTGAATGCTCAAACAAATGCACGACGGGCATTAGTATTTAATCGCATAAAATTTATGGTTAGCGATATTCGCCAACTAAATATCGATGTAAAAAATGCAACAATAATTATAAATCCCCCTTACGGAGAAAGATTAAAAGATAATAATCTGGAAATGCTGTACAATTCAATTGGAGAGCGTTTAAAACATCAGTTTTCACACGAAAACACAGCTTGTATATTAAGCGCATCCCATGACAGCTTGAAACAAATAGGACTCAAACCTACAAAAAAGTTGGATTTATTTAATGGCGCTTTGATGTGTAAATACAATATGTACCGGCTCTTTAGCGGAAAATTATCACAACAAAACAAATAAAAAGGAAACTTTAAATGGAATTTCGATTATTCCTGACCTTCTTCTTCGTAAATATCAATTTCACGGGTTTTTGGAGGAATACCTTCACCACCTCTTACCTGCATCATTTCGTTTGCACTTAAAGTTTCAAAACCCTGGAAATTAAAATCGGAGTTGTTAATCATCGTTTTCATCGTAAATAAAATTAATTCGTTAACTTAAAAATCACACATTCTGTATATATATTCCGATATTGATAAAAAGGTAACCCCGGAATTGGAAAAAAAATTAATTTCAGTTAATTTGGCTCCAGAAGAAATTTGGTAAAAAAATGCTAAAGCCTTATATATTACTGATATTTACATCACTTATCCTTTCTTCCTTTTTTCTATTTGGAAATGATTTAAATTATCAAAAGGATAGTTTAAGAGCAGTAGAAACTTATAGTGCTGGTGCTAATTTAAGCAGAAACGGATTTTATGCTGAATCATTGGATTCACTTGAAGTTTCAATTAAATTAAGAGAAAAAATATATGGGAAAGAAGATTATAGACTTGGAATAGTTTATAGTGTAATTGGAATAGTATATAAAAATATGGGATTATATGATTTGGCTATTCAAAATTCTTTAAAAGCTGAAGAATTATACATCAAACAATACGGAAACAATTACAGAAGAATTGCCGGTGTTTATCAGAACATTGGAAATATTTATAAAAACAAACTAAATTTTAATGAAGCGCTACGGTATTATGTACAAATGGCAAACATTTATTCAAGCCAGGAAGAAGTTAATCTTCAGGATGTTGCGGCAGCCAATTATAGCGTTGCAGATATGTACCAACGGATGTCAGAATATAATAAAGCAGTTCAAATAATAAAAGATAATCTCAAAAATGCAGATGCTTATTTTAAAATCTATTACCTTGATTTGCAAGGTGCTGTTTATCTGAAAACCGGCGATTATATCACTTCATACAAATCATATAAAGAAGCCATTAAACAGGCTGAAAAACTGTTTTCGCAAAACGATATCAATATCGGTATTGAATATCTCAATTATGCAGCCTCGCTTATTCAGGGAAATAAAACGGACGAAGTTTTGGAAGTTTTGGATAAAGCCAATCAAATTATTATTCAAACCCAAAAGGAAAAAGGTGAATATCTGGCTGAATATTATCGCACACTGGGCACACTTTATGAAAATAAAAAGGCAGAATCGAGCGATCATGAAGTAATTAAAAAACAACTTTATGAATATTTATCAGAATCGATTAATTTTTACAAAAAAGCACTGATTACATTAAATTTTCCGGAACACTACCAAGTAAATATGGATTTGGATTCCATGCAGTTAATTTCGAAAACCCGGTGTTTTGATTTGCTTAAGGTAATCGCAGATAAATATCTTCAAATAGCAACAATTTTTGAAGGGCAAGATAAGAATATATATGAAACATCAATTAACCAGGCACTTAACTACTATTCGATTACAAGTGATTTACTGCAAAGGGCAAAAAAAGAAATCACGGATGACGACAGTAAAATTATACTGGCAGAACTGGAGCAATCAACATCAGTTAAAATGTTCCAGACTGCATTTCGTGCCTACGATATGAATAAAGAGAATAAGAATCTTGAGTTAGCCTTCAAAAATGCAGAACAACTTAAATCGGGCAGTTTATTTGATAAACTTTCCAACGACGAAGCCATGAAAAACAGTTTGATTCCGGATAGTTTGCTTCAAAAAGAACAAAAAATAAATTCAAGTATTTCAACTTACACACAAATCAGGTATAATGAATCGCTTGCCGAACAGCCGGATAATGAGAAAATTGCTAAAACTGATTCAATTATTTTTACCTTGAAAAAACAAAGAACCGAATTAAGTGACTTTCTGGAAAAAAATTACAACCAGTACTACAATCTGAAATATTCAGATAATTTTTTAAATATTAAAGATATACAAAACCACTTGCACCTAAATCAGGTTTTAATTGAATATATTTTAAACGATAACGACTCTGTCCCTGAATTATATACTTTTATTATTGAAGAAAATAAGGCCGATTTATTGAAACAAAAAATCGACACAACATTTTTAAATGAAATTGATTCTGTTTTCCATTTTATGGCATCGCCAAGATATATTTTTACAAAAAATGAAGACGCAGTAAGTTTTTGTTTATCAGCCAATAATTTATACAAAGTTCTAATTCAGCCTTATAAAGATAAAATTAAGGATAAAGAAATTGTAATCATTCCTGATGGCAGGTTAAATTATATTTCCTTTGATGCACTATTAACTGAATTGCCTGATACTTCACAAGTTATAAACTTTAACAAACTTGCATATTTAATAAGAAATAATGCCATAAATTACTCGTATTCAAGTAATTTACTTTTCAGTTTTCAACATAAAAAAAGAACAGGTCAGAAAAGGGTTCTTGCCTTTTCTCCTGAATATAAAAATGACACTCTTACAATTGGAAGCGAATCTTTTCCGTTGAGACCTTTACCAGGAACAAAAAAAGAAGTTGATTTAATTGCTTCGAAAATTCATACCAAAAAATTTGAAGGCTCCGAAGCAAATGAGTCAAATTTTAGAAAATACAGTTTGGATTTTGACATTCTTCATCTGGCAATGCATGCATTTATTAACGATTCTTTACCGGCATTATCTCAATTTGCATTTTCGCAGGAAAAGGATAAACCAATAGAATCGGATGGTTTATTGAGTACTTCTGATATTTATAACCTCAATTTAAATGCACGCCTTGCGGTACTAAGTGCCTGTAATACAGGAAGCGGACAACTAAAAAAGGGAGAAGGGGTTATAAGTTTGGCCCGTGGATTCTTATTTGCAGGCTGTCCGTCAATCGTAATGACCCTTTGGGAAGTTGAAGATAATTCGGGTACTCAAATAATGAGTTCATTTTATAAAAACCTAAAAAAAGGAAAAACAAAAGATGAAGCTTTGCGAATGGCTAAACTCGAATACCTGAAGAATGCCAATCCACGCCTGGCTCATCCTCATTACTGGCTGGGTTTTGTAAGTATTGGTGACAATTCCCCCCTTTTCAGAAGCTATGATTTCTACTTTTTTGGCCTTCTTTTTCTGACATTAATAGGAGTTACAATAGAACAAGTAATTCGCCTAAAAAAAGCCCGCAAAAAACGGGCTTAAAAATAAATATTACTTAACTTCCTAAATTTACGATACTCTTCAGTTTAACGAATTAATTTGTTTGGGAATTCCATTATTGAAAGAACGTATTAATGTGATTTTAAAGTTTAACAATCATTTGTTTCATAATCGATAAGAACTTGTAAAAAATTAGAATGTGTAGAATGTGTGTGATTTCAAGTTTTTTATCTATTAATTTTATTTCAATGATCGTTTTTCGGTTGATTTGATGATTAGAATGTGTGATTCAAATCAAACGAATTAATTTATTTTACGGTTTTAACGAATATCTTAATTTTTTCAGTACAGCTTTTGCATCATTTTCATAGTAGCCATTTCGACTAACAATTGCTGTAAGTTGTTGTTTTGCTTTATCAATTTCTCCAAGTTTAAGGTAACATAACGATTTATTCCATTCAGCTTCTTCGATGAACAAATTATTTCCGTGATTAATTACTTCTGTATATTCAGGTATTGCTTCCTTAAAATTATTCAGGTTCTGTAAACTTGCCCCTTTGTAAAAATGGAATACATATTTTTCACTTTCAGTTTTAAGTGCCTTGTCATACAGTTCAATCGCTTTTTTATAATCCAAATTAATGAAATAATTGTTAGCTTCGTTAAGAATGTTCATTTCAGAAGTTACAGAACGTTCAGGCGCCCATTCAGGTGAATGATAGAATGAATTATATGTTCTGTTCGGAGTATTCATTCCAAGTTTTAACCCTCCTGAGATTGTAATTAAAATAACGGCTGCAGCAGCATATTTTTTCCAGTTTTGCAGTACGCTGGTTGTTCCGGGAACAATAGATTTAACCTCGTTGCTTTCAACGCTTCTACGCGCCGACTTAAGTTGTTCTCGTAAAGAAAAAATATCGTTTTCGCCGATGGCTTCATTAACATTTCGCCGCATGGTAACTTCGGCCATTAAATCGGTGTTTTCACTTAATTCTGAAAGGAAATCATCCAACAATTCACCATCAAGTTCACCATCGATATATTGTTCAATGTTTTCTTCTGAAACATTCCAAGAGGTTTCCGTTTCCATAATATGTGAAATCTGGTTCCTCAAATTTAAAACATCAGCTTCCATAAGGGCACTTTCCATCTCGCGATGAAGTTCAACTTCTTGTCTTAATGCGTTGTTTTGCTCCATTTCGGCTTCAAATTGTTCCAAAAGTTCCCCAGAAAATTCACCGCTTAGATATTTGTCAATATCTTCGGTTGAATACTGTGGTTTTACAGATTTTACAACCTGCGAAAGTGTATCTCTTAAACTAAGGATGTCTTTTTCAAGAATAGCTTCTTCTAATCCGGATAAATCTTCAAAGTCTACAAATTCAATTTCTTCCAGGCATTCTTCCTCTTCTCCGTTCAGATTATTCTGATTTTGTTCTTTGTAAAACTCGTGAATGTTTTCGTTTGAAACTAATTTGTGTTGGTAAACGTGTACTTTCGGGAGCGAATCGTAGAAGTTTATTAATTCTTCAGGGGAAACATTTTCGTTGATTTCTTCAATATTGGCGAAATCGTCAAGTAAGTCAAAAGTTCCTTTTTCTTTTTTACCGATTTTTTGCTCTTTTGCAATTTCTTCTAGTTTATTTTTAAGGTTTAAAACATCGAATTCGGTAACTGCTGATTGAATTTCCTGGTGTAACTTGTATTCTTCCCTTAATTCGCTGTTGTTTTTCAGCTCAAGCTCAAATTCTTGTTTTTCTCCACTGGTGAGTTCATCCAGGTTGTAACTTTCAATCCATTCAAAAAATTCTGCGTTAGGTATCATCTTCAAGTATTTTTTTGTATTCTGTATCCTGTTTTATTCTTGTAATTAATAATTCTTTACATTTATATTTTCTGGTTTTAGCATACTTTTCTCCTTTATATCCCATTATTCTGGCTATTTCTTTTAACGGGACTTTATCGAAAAAAAGCTGCAGCAACTTCTGACAATCGGAACCTAAAGCTTTAAAATGTTTCTGATACAAACTGTAACGTTCATTTTTGTCTACAATTTCCAACAGATTATCATCGTATAAATCTTCCTGGTATGGTAGAGTGTCATTCAGCTTTTCTTTTTCAATCCGTCGTTTTTCCAACTGTTTTAGCCATAAAAACCGACAAACTGAAAAGAGATAACCATGAAAAGAACTTTTTTCGAAAATCAAATCGTTTTCTTTCAATTTTCTGTAGATAACAATTATAGCTTCCTGGAATATATCATTGGCATCGTCTTCGCTACCTTGATTCTTTTTAATAAAAAAACTAACCTTGTAATAATATTCCTTATAAATGTATTGTAAGATTAAATTGTCATGTCTTAAAATTCCTTTTAGGATTTGTTCATCACTATAATTTCTCATCTTCTATATAATATTCGATTTTTACTAAAAAGGTAACCCGCATTTTTTAATTTTTCTTTAACCGGTTATTAATAAGCCACTTGTCAACCGCACAAAAGCACTAATAAACAACGAATTACAATTTATGCTGTAAATGTACAAATCTATTCATGAAATTGGAAAAAGGAGGTAGAATTTTTGCGGGCGATTGTTATTAAAAATAAAAGGACGGGCTCAACAACCCATCCTTTTCTCATTAAACTAACTAACCTAACTAAACCTAAACTTATGAAAATAAACGTACCACAAAGATAGAGGCAGAATTAAATGTACACAACTTATTTCTGTTAAATCATGTTAAAGATATTATTAATTTAACATGAGTTTTTACTGCGATATAAACGTATAATGAATTGTACCCTTTTGAAGTTCAGGAGCTTCCAATGAAGAATTAAAGATGGTATTCGAAGCTGCATATTCAGCATAAAGATAGATTTGTTCATCGCGAATGTTACTGTTTTTACGAGCGGTAGACTTAATTACCCTCCCGTAACGATCAACAGCAATATCAACAATTACTTTTCCACCCCCCTGTGCTAAATAGACCGGAATGGGCAAACTTAAATGATACCTGTTTTCCAGGTAATAAACAATATTGCTTTCGCCTGCATAAATTACATTCTTTATTGAATCAGGATCCATTCCTTCCGTGGTTTCAACCGGCATTTTGATATCTTCTATTTTAACTGTTTTTTTTGAAAGCTGGTTATTAACATCCGAAACCAATTGTTTTGCTGCTTCAACTTCATTTAAATAATCCTGGTCAAAAAACTTCTCGCTGGAAGTTGTTAAACGGTTGGAGGCGGCATTGGTGGTTCTGTTGCGATTGTCTGTTGCCTGCGAATTTTCGTCTTCAGGTGTTTTCTGTTGCTCCTTTTCTTCTGGTTTGGGTTCAACGGATTCGTCAGGTAAGATGTCAGGAAATTCAATTATTATTTCCTTCTCTTTTACATTTCCTTTAATATCGATATCGGCCAGTAAAAAAGAGGAAACGAGCAAAATATGGAAGACTAGTGTCCCCATGACTCCATATATATTTCGCCTGTAAAATTCTCCTATTTTGCTCATAAAACAAATGTATAAAATAAAGATTGAATACACTGGTAAACGCCAAACTGAACTAATAACTGATTAATTATTATTTTATTTCGGACAAAGAAAGGCGTTTCTTCTTTAACAGATTTTAACAAACTGTTTATCAAAGTTTTATATTTTAAATATTTATTTTAATGACCTGTAAAAAATTGAAAAATCGGTTCTGTGAATAAAAAAGAATATTGTATTTTAACAATCTGATGGGTGAAAAAACTAAAATATTGATTTTCAGTACCGGATTATTTTTGTTTGCTTTCGCGACAGGAATCAGGGCGCAGTCAAATAAAGTCGATACGGTAATTATTGAAGAAATTCTGCCTGAAAATTATGTCCAGTTTTACGACAGTTTAAAATTTAAAGCCAATAGGAATAAAATTACCCGATTCTTCTACAATTTTTTGATAACTCCTCCCCGGCCCTATGTGAACAAAAAAGAACTGGCGCTGAATTATTACAGCCAAATGGAGGGAAAAACAATTAAGGAAATAGATGTGACGGCTCTGGATGTTTTCGGGCCAACGTTTGAAGATACAACCCAAAAAGCTAACGGCTGGGTTGAAAAAACAGCCAATGCTATTCATACCAAGTCGAACCTGAATACTATTCAGAAGATGCTCATGTTTAAATCAGGCGACAAAGTTAATGCAGAACTACTGTATGAAAATGAGCGTATTATCCGTACCCTTCCTTATATTAAGGATGTTAAATTTTTTATGGAGGAAGATTCTCTGAACAGCAATCTGGTTAAAGTACACGTAATAACAAAAGACCGTTTTTCAATCGGAGCTTCAGGTGGAGTTAATGGAACAACTTCGGCCGCTCTTGAACTGTATAACCAGAATATTTTTGGTGTTGGTCATGAAATTTCATTTCGTTTTGTGGGTCACTTGCACCGTCAACCCTACATGGGGCTTGAAACTTTTTATTCAATAAATAACATCAAGGGGAAATTTGTTGATATTTCATCCGGATACATGAATACCTATTTAAGAGAGGGATTTTCATTCAATTTAAACAAGCCTTTTCTGACACCTACAATGAAATGGGGTTATGGTGGTTCGGCTCTTCGCATGTACAGAACCAACCGAATTTACGATGACGATCCTTTAAAAACGGAAATACCGCTTGACCTAACTTTTGTAAGCGCCTGGGGAGGAAGGAGTTTTCAAATAAACCGTGATCTTTACAACAATTCACAAATGATTGTTTCAGCAGCTTTTTATAACCGGGCTTTTCATCACAGACCGGATTTAACAGAACCAGGAAATGAATATTTTTCAAACAGCACATTTTATCTTGCCGGAATTACTTTTACACAGCGGCGATATATTCAGGACCAGTTAATTTACAGTTACGGAATTACCGAAGATATTCCTGAAGGTTTTAAAAACGAAATTGTTTACGGTTACGATGCCAACGAATTCGGAGACCGACATTACATGCATCTGTACCTTTCCAACGGAAATTTGCTTATAAAAAGAACCGGATATTTATACATGTCGGCCGGAATTGGCGGATATATTCAAAACAGAGAATTTACGCAAGGACAAATTCAGGGCAGCCTGAACTTTATTTCAAGACAAATTCATGCCGGACGAAAAACATTCAGGCTGTTTGTTAAATCGAATTATTTGCTTGGAATAAGCCGTTTCGAAATTGAAAAACTCGATTTAAGCAGAAATGAAGACATTCGTGGTTTTACAAGTAAAGAAGCAACCGGAAAACAAAAACTTAGCGTTGACCTTGAATATGTTCTTTTCCTGAAAAAAGAATTCTATAATTTTAACCTTGCATTTTTTGGATTTGCTGATGTTGGAGTAATCGGATCGAACAAAACCTTAATTTTTACTGAAGATTACTACAGCGGACTTGGACTTGGACTAAGATTGCACAACGAAAACCTTGTTTTTAAAACTTTACAGTTGCGGCTTGCTTTTTACCCCTTCCATCCGAAAGACATGGGTTTTGTAGGTTTCATTTTGAACGAGCAACTAAAAAAAGGTTTTTATAGTTTCGAACCTACTGCTCCCCAGCCATTAAGTTTCGAGTAATTAAAACTGAAAATAGATAAAAGGCTGCATGTCGGAAGTAATTGACTGATAAACGAGAATGACAACCACTGCAGAAATTACAGCTTTCAACCAAAGCGGCGTTCCAATAAACCAGTCGGTTATTTTTTCTTTCAGATTTTCACTAAGCCAGTGCACAAAAAAACCAAATGCCATCACCAGAAAAACCCATTTGTAAGCCACCAGAACCTGCGGAATAATGGCAAGTTTAAATTCTGAACCAATCTGGTGCATCATTCCTTTAACAACCCTCATCGATTCGGAACGGAAAAAGATACGGGTAAAAGTGATAAAAGAAAAAGTAATAACAATCTTCCAGAAGTTTGCTAACCAGTTGCTGTGTTGCTCCCACGGACTTATTTTTCGCCAGAATTTATAAACCACCAGCCCAACTCCGTTTAATCCGCCCCAGATAATAAACTGCCACGAAGCGCCGTGCCACAGTCCACCCAGAAGCATAGTGAGCATTAAATTTATGTTTGTATTGATGTTCTTTTTAACCTTCGGAAAAAACTTTGCCAGAATTGCAAAAACAAAAATAATTAGTGCAAAAACAGGAACAAGAATAAGTTCTCCGGCCAATAAAACAATTATAGCCAATATTATTCCCAGACTAATATAACTGAATACCGAACCGTTTCTGTTTCCGCCAATCGGGATGTACAAATAATCTTTCAGCCACGACGAAAGTGACATATGCCAGCGTTTCCAGAATTCACCAACATTTTTTGCCTTGTACGGAGAATTAAAGTTCTGCGGCAAACGATACCCCATTAAAAGTGCAACACCAATGGCAATATCGGTGTATCCCGAAAAATCAACATAAACCTGCAGTGAATATCCGATCAGTGCCATTAAATTTTCAAAACCTGAATAGGTAATCGGATCGGAAAAAACACGATCAACAAAATTAACAGCTATATAATCGCCAATAAATATTTTCTTGACAAGCCCTTTCAAAATTATAAAAATGGCCCAGCCAAATTCACGTTTCGAAAGATGAAAATCGTCATAAATTTGTTTGATAAAACCCGAAGCGCGTACAATCGGACCTGCCACCAGTTGCGGAAAAAACGAAACATAAAATCCAAAATCAATCAGGTTTTTCACCGGTTCGGTTTCGCGCCGGTAAACATCTACAGAATAACTGATGGTTTGAAATGTAAAAAAAGAAATTCCAACCGGCAGCAAAATCTGGTTCACGTTAAAATGTGTTCCCGTGGCTTCGTTTGCCCAAAGTGCAAGGTGGTTTACAACCTGAAAATCGGTTCCGAGTATTGTATTCAGGCTTTCAATAAAAAAATAAGCATATTTAAAATACCCCAACAAAAGCAGGTTAACCACCACACTCAATGCAACCAAAAGTTTTCGAACGGATTCCTTTTTCGAAGCAAAAATCCATTTCCCTATAAAATAGTCAGTGAGCGTACTGAAAAGCAGGATAAAAAAGAAAAAACCGCTCGATTTATAGTAGAAAAACAAACTGGCAGCAAACAAATATCCGGCGCGGATGCTTCGGTTTTTGTTTTTGTAAACCAACGAATAACCCGCCAGAATAACGGCAAAAAATCCCCAAAAAAAGAACCGGGTGAAAATGAGTGGCGCATTTTTGTCGTAGAAAAAAATACGATGAAAAAAATCGCCAAAATCTATTTGCTGTATTATGTCCAAGTTTTAGTTATTTAAGGTTAGTTTATTTTCCTTTTGAATGTATTTCTCAAAATCCTGCATCAAAGCTGAAAAGAAAAGATCGCCAAGCAATAAATATCCTTCACGGGTAAAATGAATACGGTCGTGTTGTGCCAGATTGTTGTTTTCCCACAAAATAATTGAATTTAAGCCGCCCATTACGGTAAATATGTCCCAAACACCGGTATTGTATTTTTCAGCAAGTTCGAACATGCTGTCGCGCACTTTCTCACCATTTTTATTAATGTACCTTCTGAACAAATAACTGTCGTTATTGGTGGTTAAAATGATGGCTGTTTCAGGTGCAGCTTTTCGGATACGTGCAATTAATTCAGCATAATTTTCTTCGAATTGTGCCTGGTTAAATTTCCGCGTGTAAGCATCGTTAATTCCAAGCCCCAAAATTACCAGGTCGGGGTTTAATTGTGCCAATTGTTCTTCAAAAAGCTGACAACGCAAAAATGCAGGAACATGAGCCCCGTTTACTCCAATGCTGTTGTATAAAAATCCGTTGGGCGCTGATTCTGTAATAATTCCGTACAACGAAAATGATTTTGATGAAACCTTGTTTTTCTGAATCAGCAACCGCAAACTATCTACTTTTGAATTCAGGGTAAATTCGATAAAACCGTTGCCTTCCGCTTTCGATATTAACAAACTACTGTCGATCGAAACTGTGTAATCTGAAGTTTCATAATTGCAGAATACTTTTACTTTGCTGAAACTGTAATCGATTTTGTTTTCATCTTCGAGCAAAATAGTCAGGTCGGCCATTGGTGCTTGTGTTGAGGCAGAAATCCCTCCCACTCCCAACGGATCGTTTTTTCTTTTTTCAATATTCCGGCAGCTTTGCCAGCTCCCCGAATATCGGATGTAATATCCAAACGGCGAATTTGTACGTGAAATACGGTAAGGAAACATAAAACCAAAACCGGCATTCATTTCACCGTTCAATTGTTGCAAACGGGTTCGCATTTGCCCTGAAAAAGTTCCGGCCTGGATGTGTGAACCACCAATGTGAACAATGTTCATTCGGCCTTCGCCTGTCCGTAAAAGAGTATCGAGCTTTTGGTAGAAACATTCTGAAAACCTGTCGTTTCCAAAATTGTGCATTTCGTTTAAATCGTACCGGATAAAATTGTTAGGGTTGATGCGATACAAATAACTTTCATCCTGCGCCGAAATTTGAGCCGCAACAAAAAGCAAGAACAATATGTAAATTAATCTTTTCAATTCGGTTCAGCTAAAAAATTATTGTATTCCAGAATTAAAGCATTATAAAACATATTGCCAACCAACTTGGCTCCCTGTGGTGAAAAGTGTACATAATCGGGGCGTGCCAGCTCAGGTTCAGCATTTACCCACGAGGGCATACTGTTGAAACCGCCCATGGCTTCGTACATATTCCAGTAACCGCAGCCGGTTGAAAGCGCAGCATCCTTTAAAACAGCCACAACATCGGGCAAATAGGAATAGGTAACGTATTTGTCTTTTTCCTTGGTCGACATGTCGCTGGGGCCAATAACAATAAAAGCTGCCTCGGGACACTGCTGCTGCAAGCGTTCAATCTGACTTTTAAACCACCTGCCGTAATTGCTAATCGCTTTTTCGTCCTTAATGTAAGGCATCACATTTCCGCCAAACTGAAGAATAAAAAGTTCAGGGTTTAAATCGCGGTACATTTTCAAACTGTGTACATAATCCGACTTGGTAAAAATGGTTCCGGAACTTCCGCGCAGTGCAATATTATCGACAACCACACCTTTATTCGACGACAAATCGATTCCATAAATATCAGGACTGTCGTACCCTGAAAATCTAACTGTAATTTTATCTGTTGAATCGGGTAAATCGCATTCAACTACACCGTAATTCAGGTTTTTCGGCAGAGTCTTCGATAAAAAAACTTCGCCTTTTACCAGCAGTTGCATGTCAACATCACTTTTGGCATTCCCGTAATACATGCTGAAATGTTCATAATTTTGAGTGAGTTTATACGCAATATTCGATTTTGAAATGTTAAGTTCAGCTTGGTACAAAACCGAATCGTTCAGGAATGGCAGTGAATCGCTTACAACCGGCGCAAAGCGTGAAAAAGCCCCCATTACACCGTACCGATCGTGTTCTACCAGTGAATCTACATTTCCGTAAATCGGATAACGTTTCCAGTTGCCTGAATTCTCCTGAACCGCACTAAAAACATAATCGTAAGGTTGTAAAGCCGGACGTAAACCGGGGCCTGTGCCGCCAAATTTCACCTGCAATTTGTTGCGGATAAAACTGGTAATCCGGTCGCCTTCAATCTGACTGTCGCCGTAATGCATAATTCTAACCTGCGGTTTTTCGTGCAGGGCTTTAAAAAAACGGTGTAAATTGATTCTGCCCGAATCGGTCATTTCAATTTTATAAATCGAAGCCACCAGCGAATCGTAACTTGCCCGGTGTACATTTGGCGCCAAAACTGTATCAATCCCGCTGGTTTCATCATCCAAATCGAGTTCAACCATTTCATCAATATCGAACTGGGTGCCTATAATTTCAGAAACATCAGCATAATCTGTCTTTTCGTGGATTAACATCTCGCTGAAAGTGGGCATGTGAAATGTAAAACTGCCTATTTTCACACCGCTGGCCGGGGTAATCCACATTACACCTGCAAGCAGCAGAAAAACACTCAGAGTAAAAAGCAATATTTTTGAAGGTTTCATTTTTTCGGATAGATTATGAGTTTCTGACCAATTTGTATTTTTCGCGGATCATCAATGTTGTTCCATTCCAAAATCAGTTCGGGTGTTACACCGTCGTATTGTTTGGCAATAATATAAGGCGACTCTCCACTTTTTACAACGTGTTCAATTTTTTTTGTTGTATCGGTAAGATCATACACTTTCAGGTCGGTACTTTTTTTAATTTGTGTGACCGGATCGTTCTTTAGAGTTTGTTTTTCCGGTTCGGTTTTTTCAAGTTTACGGAAATAATCGGCCTCGTCGTCGGGAACAAAAATATCGAGTTTCTGCCCGGCCTGAATCCGGCGTTCGTTCGAAATGTTGTTCCAGTATTTTAAATCAGCAACATCAACATCGTAATTTTCGGCAATAATTCCCAAAACGTCTCCGGTTTTTATACGGTACTGAATTTTAGTTTTTCCTTCGATAACCAAATCTTTAATAGGCTCGCCCAAATATTGGCGGTTTGGCGCCGGCGGATATTCAATGGTTTGTGCAAAAATCTGAAACATCGACGAATCGGCTGCCATTTTTATCGAATCATTCCACAACACAAAATCGTCGCGTTTACCGTTGGGCAAAGTCAGCCGGTGCCCATTTTTACTTTCAGGAATTATTGAAAATTTATATTGCGGATTTAAAGCCTGTATTTGCTCTGATTTTATTCCAAGTACTTTTTCAATTTGCTGAAAATGCAATTGTTGAAACACCAAAACCGTGTCGGGTAAAATTTTAGTTTTGAATGGATCTTCTACAGGAATAAATTTATTGACGGTCAAAAATACTTTCATGGCCTGGAAAGCAGCAATTTCTTCTGAAACTTTTTCGGGAAGTTGACTCAAAATCAAGTTCAAATCAGCGTTTCCACCGGTTTCCGCAAGAATATTTTTCAGTTTTGTATTCCCGCAAAAAAGAGCAATTACAGCCAGTTCCGTGCTTTTAAAATTCTGAAGATTTTGTTTTAGCTGAATTGCTGCAAAACGCGACGAAAGCAGCACATTAAACCGCTCGTCGACCAACCGGTTTATTTCGCCACCGTTTAATACGGTCTGAAAATGTGTGATTTGCCAAACACCGGCACGGTCGGTTGAAACCGCTTTTTCGTTCATTGCAGAAAGTGCCGGGGCCAAAAATTTCAGTTCTGTCGGTAGGTTTTCCTTTTTCAGAATCCGTTCCATTTCCTTTTCATAAAAAGAAAAAGAACGAATTAAATTCCTTTTTTCATTTTCAGAAAGTGAATTAAAAAACTGAAAATTAGCGGCCGATTTCTCCAGTAATCCGGGAAAAACAACCGGATTTAACGCGGTATATTTTTCAGAAAAATCATTTGTCTTTTCTGTTTTGAATTTGCCTTCAGAATTGATTTCAACCGGCGAAAAATGGTTCTCCGACAATTCTTCAATATTCTTCTGAAAAAACAAAAAGTAATTTTCAGGAACAGAATCAGTTTGGGCAAAAATGAATATTGGGAATGCAACGAAAAGCGCCACAATTACAAATGCGATATTTCTCAGAAAAACTTTCAAACCGATTTTAGCTAAAATTAAAGCTGCAAAAATATCATTTCATTTGGGAATGAAAACCCGGAAAGTAAAATTCGTCGCTCAGATTTTTACAGCAATACTTTTTTCTACAGGAAATAATTCAAAAAGAGTGAAAAACTAAAAGCTATATTTATAAGAAAGTACAAAACCCACAAAGAATTAGTTTACAAAGATTTGATTTATGAGCTTTGCTTAATTCTTTATGGGTTTTGGGTAAACTTTAAAAATCTTGGTTCAGGAAAGCAGTAATTCTTTTGTATTATTTTCTATTTAATAAGTAGTAACGCATTGAACAGCAACTTGTAGGTACCCGAAGTTGAAGCCCTGAATTGCGGGTAAAATCCATAAAAAACAAAATTTCCTTTTCCTTTCCGGGCCCAAACCATAGCCGATTTTCCTTCCAACAATTCGCTGTTTTGTGCAAAACCGCTGACCACTACATTTTCTTCGGAATAGGTTGCAATTACCCTGCGGTCGGTATCGAAATACGGAATAAATGTTGAAAAAACCGGATTCCCTTTTGAAAATACACGGGCTGTTTTTTCCATCCCCAGTGTCAGCGGGTGATTTTCCTTTAAATCGACGTTAAACAAAGTACCCGGTGCAAACAACCCTTTGCTTTTTATTCCAGAAGAAATGTCGCTTACCGGCAACTCGAATTCCTCTTTTTCAGCTTCGGTTTTTTCTTTTCCCGATTTCTCCTTCGCCGGTTTTTCAAGAGTTTGAACTCCCAAAAACAATTCTGTTGAAGCTCCCCAGCTAATAATTGTTCCGCCTTCGTTTTCAAAATTTATTAAATTCTGAAGACCTTTTTTACCCATTCCTTTTATATACTGAGGATCGTAAGCAGGAATTGAAACACTGCCGCCCCGGCTTTTGTATTTTCCTTCGAGCAGTTCCGTTTTATCATTGTCGGGAAAAACAATTGCATCGTAATTACCAAGGTCTGCCGATTCAATTTCAGCAGGTTTCAACACGGTAAAAGGAATACAATAAGAATCCAAAATAAAGCGGGTCCAGCCGGCATCCATGTCGTTAAATGCAGTTTCCACCAAAGCAATTTTTGGCAGCGACAATTCCTTTACATTTTCAGAAAATTCTTCTGAAATATAAACAGGGGAAACCGCCAAACTATCGGTAATTTTGTGCAGTTGTTCCGAATTTTTATCTGTTACCTGAAGAATAAAGTCGCCCGTTTGCAACCGATTTCCGGCTAAAGTAAAATTGTTTGTAACGCGCAAAACTTTAATTCCCTCTTTTAAGGCTGAAAAAGCAACTTTGAAACTTTCGTTGTTGTTTACCGAAAATACCAGGTTCTTGCACAATTCCGGAATTTTAGTTACTTCTTGCAAAGGAAAATTCACTTGTTTGAGTTTTGTTTCCAAAACCGTTTGTATTTCATCGATCGAATACGCCGAAACGCCCTGATGCAAAGGCAACGACCAGCTTGTAATATCGTAAGGACGCATTAATTCACCGTCTTTGGTGTAATGCATTTCGGGGTATTTCTGTTTTTCGAGTACTTCTTTAATAAAAGCACGGTACGGTTGTGCCAGCGGAACTACATAATCGCCGCTTTCAATTATTTTTCCGTTATAAATAAATTGCTCCGAAGTTTTATAAACGGCGACTCCATGTTCGTTCAGCAAACCCAACAAAGCGGCCAACTCACTTTTATCGTGTTGTTGGGCCGGAAAAATATAATAGGCCGGAGCGAGTGTTTTCCCTTTTTCAACAGCTTCTTTTGCGAGGATATTCCGGTTCAATAAAATATCTTTTTTATGAAATGAACCTGTTTTTATGAGCGAAAATGTCGAAGAAATTTCATATTCCACAATATCGCTCAAACGCCACCAACCGCCTTGCCACAGCATGGGCATATTTATGCTTTTTTTGTAATCGGCAAGTCCAGAACCACCGGCCACCAGTTCGTTTTTTTCAATATAAACCGGTTTGGCCAGTTGGGCGCTGGCGCATTCGGTAAGCATGGCAATTACATTTTTCCAGATTCCTGTTTCGGTTGATCCAGGCCAGTAGTCGTCGAACATGCTGTGTTGTGACACACCCGCCAGACTGTCGGCAGCCATGTCTTTGGCCATGTTCGAGCCAAAAATCCACGACCAGTTCCAAATTTTCTCATCTACATTTTCTGCAATCGGGTCGGTCATTGGCGGCACAAAATACCTCGGACCGGTGGAACCCATCTGATGTTTGTCGATAAGTACCTGCGGATACCATTCGGTATTGTAAATACGGGCAACTGCTTTTGTATCGCTTTGCGAAAGTGTAACATAATCGCGGTTGTTGTCGTGGCCAACATATTTGTGGTAAACTTTGGGGTAATTACCTCCCTCGTATTTTGTATTTTTCGATTGCATGTAGTGGTTCACAATCATATCCATTCCATCGGGGTTTGAATTGGGAACCATCATATAAACTACATCTTTCATGTATTTTAGCAAATCGGCATCGTTTGATGTGGTTAGTTTATATGCAATCAGTGGAGCAGCCTGCGAAGGTCCAACTTCGGTGGAATGCATCGAAAGTGTTGCCATAATAAATACTTTCCCTTCCTCGCAGTACTTTTTCTGTAGATCTTCGGTCAAATCAGTATTTATTGCCAGCTCCTTGTTGATTTGTTTTAAATGTTCCAGATTGCTGATGTTCTCTTCCAACGAAAAAAACACGAGATACATTTTCTTTCCCATCGGCGACTCACCTATTTCAATCATTTTCACACGGGGCGAATTTTCAGCCAGATGTTGCAGATAACCTACCAGAGATTCGTAGTCGAGCAGCATTCTGTCGGCTCCTGGTTGAAAACCAAAAAATTCTTCCGGCGACTTTATTTCAGTCTGAACAGTTTGGGACATCGCATTTAAAATCCAAAAAAATATAACAAAAAGCAGGGAAACAATAGTTTTTCCGGACATAACAGCAGTTTTTATGGATAAATAATTTTTTGTACGAATGTAATAAAGAAACCCATTCTGAAAAGCCTTGTTGAAAGAAGGTTGTTATTTATTTAACCTCAGGAAAATCAGCAGTAAAATAATAAGGAAAGAAAAAACTAAAAAAATTGAAAGTCAAAAAAATTAGTCGGGACATACAGGATTCGAACCAGTGACCCTCCCGATTGGAATCGGGATGCTCTGAACCGACTGAGCTAGCTCCCATTAAGAGCAAAAATAATTAAACAAAGAAATTAAATTCAGATTCAAATAAGTTTCAAATTTCTAAACAATAATAAATTCAATTAATAATATAAATACAATAGAACTATTGTAAGATTTTACATGAAATCTGAAAAATTCATCAGCAAACCTGTAAACGCCCAATAAATAAGTATGTTTTTATAAGTTATCGAAAAAATACCGGCTTACCTTTTCCATTAAATGTACACGATCTACACCACGCACATTGTGCGGATGAGTCGGGTATACAAAAAAATCGACTTGTTTTTGCTGCGCAATACATTCGCTTAAAAATTTCATACTGTGCTGCATTACCACGGTTTCGTCCTGCACGCCGTGAATCAGCATTAATTTCCCCTGTAAATCAGAAACGTGATTTAACATGTTGGATTCCCGGAATCCTTCCGGATTTTCCTGCGGAGTATCCATGTAACGTTCGCCATACATCACTTCATACATGCTCCAGTCAACTACGGGACCGCCGGCAACGCCCACTTTAAAAACTTCGGGATGCCGCAGCATCAGGTTAAGGGTCATAAAACCGCCGTAACTCCAACCGTGAACACCAATCCTTTCGGCGTCAACATACGGCAGCGATTTCAGGTATTCGACACCTTTCATCTGGTCTTCAGTTTCCAGTATTCCCAGCTGGCGATGAACTGCGGTTTCAAAATCGCGGCCACGGTTGCTGGTTCCGCGGTTGTCCATCGTAAAGGCAATGTAACCTTGCGATGCCATGTAATACTGCCACCAGCGCGCCTGGTTTTGCCATCTTTTATCAACAAGTTGCGAATGAGGCCCACCGTAAACATAAACAATGACAGGATATTTTTTTGTAGGATCGAAATTAACGGGCAAAATTAAACGGCCGGCCAATTCTGTTTTTCCGTCGGCTGAAAGTATGGGAACCAGTTTATTTTCGCCCAACACATAATTTTCAAGTGGATCTTTGGCAGTTAGCAAATTGAAGCTTTTTTTACTTCCGGGAAAAATAAGATCGATATTTTGCGGAACAGATGGACCGCTCCAGACATCAATAACTGCGCCGGCTTCAGGACTAAGCAAGCCACTGTGAACACCTTCACCGGAATCCACTTTCTCAACTTTCCCCGATTTTAATTCAACACGGTAAATGTGATTTTCCAGCGGATCGTCTTTGGTTCCTTCAACAAAAACATATTTCTCTTTGGTATCGAAACCCAAAACATTGGTTATCTCCCATTCGCTGGCAGTAACCTGTTTTAACAGATTACCATCAGTGTTGTATTTATAAATATGGTTCCACCCGTCGCGGCGGCTTTGCCAGTAAAATTCATTTTCATTTACAGCTGAAAACTGAATCGCATGAAGCGGCTCCACATAGTTGTCGTCTTTTTCTTCAAACAATGTTTTTAATTTTTTTCCCGAAACAACATCGTAATTGTTCAGTTGAAGGTGGTTTTGACCGCGGTTCAGTTCAGCAATATACACCGATTTTTCATCGGGTGCCCAGGCAATGTTTGTGAGGTAATGATCGAGTGGTTCACCCGTTTTCATAAAAACGGTAGTTCCTTGGTTCAAATCAAAAATCCCGAGTTTTACCTGCTCGCTGGTCAACCCGGCCATCGGGTATTTAACCGGCGTGTATTCCGCTTCGCGGGTCATGTAATTTACCAGCGGATAATCGTGAACCATCGTTTCATCCTTTCTGTAAAAAGCAACAAAATTTCCTTGGGGTGAAACAAAAATACCTCCGTTTATGCCAAATTCGTTTCGGTGTACAAATTGTCCGTTTACAATTCCGTCGCCACCGTCGCTGGTAATCTGAACTGTTTTGCCATTTGAAAAAGCTACGAATAAATCGTTTTCCAAAGTATAGGCAACAAATTTCCCGTTTTTATTAAACACCGAATTTTCAGCATTTTCTGGCAATTCAATTTTGTATATTACCTTTTTTTCTTTCTGATTTATGACCAAAAAACGGTTGCGGTTCTGAATAAGAATTTCATTTCTGCTTAACCACTCGTAAGCCGGAAAATGACTGTACTGAATTTTGATTTCATCTTTAATAATTTCATTTAGCTGAACAAGCGATAAAATAGGGAATTCAAGTGTTGTTCCGGTGTTTTGTCCCCACAAAGTATCGTCTTTCAAAAAAGTAAAAGTAGTTTCGTTTTGCCACGAAAGCCCTTCCAACGTTTCGGGTGCTAAACCGTTATAAGGTCCTAAAATAGCATCAACCAAAGTCATTTGATTGAATTGACCAAAAGCGGTGTGGGCCACCAGAATAAATAGCACAAGTAATTTTCGCATGTCGGTATTTTCTTAATTAAAAGACGAAAATAAGGAAAGTGAGAAAAGGAAAAAATAAAATTTCTCATATTCCTTTCGAAATGGAGCAAAACAAAATTATTCAATTTATACGGAGCCTTATTTAGCATTTCAAAACGAAAAAATTACTTTTAGGAACAAAATAAACCGGTTATGGAAAAAAGAAATATTAGCGTTATTTTTCTGATTACTTTAATGGGCGTAATGGGAGTTGCAAGTATAACTCCTGCTTTTCCCTCAATTATCAAACATTTCGGAATTTCACCAACACAGGTTACCTTACTTATTACGGTTTTTACTTTGCCCGGTGTTTTTCTTGCCCCGGTTGTTGGGGTGCTTGCCGACCATTACGGCAGAAAAACCATTTTAATTCCATCGCTGATTCTATTTGGTCTTGCAGGTCTTGGTTGTTTTTTCACCCGCGACTGGACTGTTTTGCTGGTTCTTCGTTTTTTCCAGGGAATTGGCGCCGCTTCGCTTGGGATGCTGAATGTTACCATCATCGGCGATTTGTACGAAGGCCCGAAACGAGGTGAAATTATGGGTTACAATGCCAGTGTTTTAAGCATCGGAACAGCCTCCTACCCTGCTGTTGGCGGAGCTTTGGCAATGGCGGGCTGGCAATTTCCGTTTCTGCTGCCTTTTCTGGCGGTTCCTACAGCTTTGCTGGTAATTTTCTGGCTGAAAAATCCGGAACCTCATAGCAAACAAAACCTGAAAGAGTACCTTCAGCGGGCATGGAAAAATATCAACAAAAAAACCGTTTGGGGATTGTTTATTTCAAATGTACTGGTTTTTGTATTGTTGTATGGAGCCTATCTTTCTTATTTTCCACAATTACTTACTGAAAGGATGCAGGCAAATTCGCTGATTATTGGATTATTTATGTCAGGGTTTTCAGTAGTAACAGCATTAACTTCTTCACAATTAAAAAGAATTAACCGGCTGTTTAAACCCAAATCCCAGCTTTTAATAAGTGCTGCACTTTACGGAATTTCCATGGTACTTATTTCAATATCGCAACAGTGGTGGCAATTGTTTCTCCCCATTTTGGCTTTTGGAATGGCGCATGGAATGGTGATTCCCGGAATTCAGACGTTGCTGGTAGGCTTTGCACCCATTACCGAACGTGCCGGATTCATGTCGATAAACAGTATGGTTTTGCGTTTGGGACAAACCATTGGACCATTGGTTATCGGAGTTTTTTATGCTTTGGGCGGAACCGGAATTGCTTTTATTGGAGGCGCAATTACAGCCTTGGTAATGTTGGTGGTGACTTTGGTTTTGGTGAAACTTTAAAACTCTCGCAAAGGCGCGGAGACGCAAAAATTTTAATTAACAACCCAACGTAAAAAGGCACCGCCCCAATGAGCGATGCCTGAGAAAACAAGTTAGAAACAATTAGAATCAAGTATTTTATTCTTTTGCCAGAAGTTTTAAATCGTTCGCTGTTTTTACCATTTGAATAAATTCAGAACGATAACCTTCTTCGTCATCACCTTTTGCACTTTTTGCCATGTTCAAAATCGACTCAAAAGTCGTATTTCCCAAAAATTCTGAATTACGCAACAACATTCCAAACGAAGCCACTGCAGCCGAAAACCGGAAATCGTCCGAAGTTTTTTTATCAAACCTGTTTTGAACCGTTTGTTCCAGCAGCTTGCTTTTGTTTCCGTTTGGTTCTTTATAGCGCAGTTTAATGGTGAGTAATTCGCTGCTGAATTTTCCTTCCACCGGTTTCGACTGCTGGTATTTTAAAGGATCAACAGAAGGTGTTCCGCTTTCAGTCCCCACCGGAACAATTTCATACAAGGCAGTTACGGTGTGCCCCGCTCCCATTTCACCGGCATCTTTGGTATCGTCGTTAAAATCTTCGTCGTTCAAAAGGCGGTTTTCGTAACCCAGCAACCGGTACGATTTTACCAACTGCGGATTAAATTCCAACTGAAACTTAACGTCTTTGGCAATGGTAAACAAAGTTCCGCCGAATTCAGAAATAAACACTTTACGCGCTTCCTGAATATTGTCGATGTACGAGTAATTTCCGTTTCCCTTGTCGGCAATGGTTTCCATTTTATCATCTTTAATATTTCCTGTCCCAAATCCTAAAACCGACATAAAAATGCCGCTTTCGCGTTCCTTTTCAACCAGCCGTTCCATTTCCGAAGTACTGGAAACACCCACGTTAAAATCGCCGTCGGTAGCCAGAATTATCCGGTTGTTTCCTTTTTCAATAAAATTTTCGCGCGCAATTTTGTAGGCCAGTTTTAAACCTTCGCCTCCGGCAGTTGAACCTCCGGCATTCAGGTTTTCGAGAGCATCCATAATTTCGCGTTTTTTATCGCCCGGTGTTGAATCCAGCACCTTTCCGGCAGCCCCGGCATAAACTACAATCGAAACGCGGTCTTCGTACCGCAATTCATTTACAAGCAATGCAAAGGCACGTTTCAGCAAAGGCAGTTTGTCGGGCGACGACATGGAACCAGAAACATCGATCAAAAAAACCAAGTTCGAAGCAGGCAACTCGTTTTTTTCAATGCTTTTTCCTTTTAATCCAACATGCATTAAATAATGATTTTCATTCCACGGGCATTTTCCCAGCTCGGTAGTTACACTAAAAGGGTGCTCACCGGTCGGTTCGGAATAATCGTATTTAAAATAGTTTATCATTTCTTCAATTCTTACCGCGTCAACCGGGGGAAGCTGCCCTTCGTTAATGTACCGGCGAACATTGGAGTACGAAGCATTGTCGACATCAATGGAAAAAGTGGAAAGCGGATTTGTTTTGGTATCCTTAAAACCGTTTTCATGAACGGTGGAATAATTTTCGGTGTTCCAATCGGGAGCAACCGCGTAATAATTCGGTGCTGCACTTTTTGAATTAAAAACCATTGAAACAGCTCCTGTAAGCACTCTCTTTTTCTGAGTTCCATAGCCAACAACAACACATTCTTCCAATTCCATTGCAGAAGTTTTCAAAACAATGTCGATTGTATTTTCTGAACCGATTTTAACTTTTTCAGAGTTCATTCCAACAAAAGAAAAAACCAGATATTTGTCTCCGGGCTGAACCTGAATTTTGTAAAATCCCTGAATATCGGTTACAGTACCTCGATTTGTATTTTCAACAACAACAGAAACGCCGGGCAAAACAGTTCCCGAATCATCGCGAACAGTTCCTGAAATTTCTCTTGTTTGTGTAAATCCTGAAAAGCTCAGGAGAACGGCTAAAATCAAAACTAATTTTTTCATGGTATATATTTTTAAAGTTCATTTTCACCAACAGGATGCACGATGAAATGAAATTCCATAAAAGATTTTCAGAAAAATTCTTTTTCCTATTTTTAGGCTGAAATCGTAAACCATGCAACTCATTCCGTTTCACCGAAATAAAAAGGAAAAATCCGACGAAGATTTACTGGCGGATTACCTCAGGCACAGCGATATGGAAGTGCTCGGCGAGTTGTATTCGCGGTACATGCCTTTGGTTTACGGAGTTTGCCTGAAGTATTTTAAAGACCGCGAGAAAGCAAAAGATGCAGTTATCCAGATTTTTGAAAAGCTGGTAATTGAAATCGGGAAGCACGAAATCCGTAATTTTAAAAGCTGGTTGTTTGTGGTAGCAAAGAATCATTGTTTGATGGAATTGCGTAAAACCAAAACCGGAAAAATAATTTCGATCGACGAAAATGAAACGGCCGGTATTATGGAAAATGAGTTTGAATTGCATCCCATCGACAGGGAACCGGAAGAACAAAATGAAAAAGCTTTAAAAGACTGTATCGAACGGTTAAAAAACGAACAAAAAAGCTGTATTCAGTTGTTTTATTTTGAAAATAAAAGTTACCGCGAAATTTGTTCAGAATTGAATCTGGAAGAAAAAAAAGTAAAAAGTTTTATTCAAAACGGAAAACGAAATTTGAAGATTTGCCTGGAAAGCAAAAATGAAAACGAATAAAAAACATATCAGCAGTGAAGATTTTCAGCGTTATCTGGAAAACCGGATGACCGACGCCGAACGGAATGCTTTTGAACGCATGCTGCAAAAACATCCGTTTGAAGCCGAAGCGTTGGAAGGATTTCAGCAGATTTCGCCTGCCGATTTGAAAAACGATTTGACAGAACTTTCCGGAAAAATTACATTAGCAAAAAAGAAAAAAAATACCCGTTTTTGGGCTGCTGCTGCCACTTTCCTTTTGCTCATTTCAGCCGGAGTAGTCTGGTTTCAATTAAAAGAAAAGTCTCCTGTCCCGGAAGTTTCCGAAGTAAAAACCGTTCAGAAAGAAGAACCATTGCAAACTACAAAAACAGAAGAGCCTGAAACATTGGAATTTGCTGAACCTGTTCAAAATGATGAAAAAAACATTTCAACGAAAAAATCTGCCGGGCCAGTAATTCAGAAGTCAGTAAAAAAAGAGGTGGCAAAAAAAGCTATCGCACCGGTTGAAACAAGAAAAGAACTTCAGGATCGGGAATCGGAATCCGAAAATATGGAACCCATTCAATTTGCAGTTGTTGATGAAGAAGTAAAAATTCAGGAGGATACCGTTTTAAGCGATTTGAAGGAAACCTACGAAAATGTTCTGTCGGGACAAGTGAGTGGAATAAGTGTGGTAAATTCAACACAAAAATCGGCAATGCCCGGTGTACAACTGGCAAGAAATAAGTTGCAAAAAGCGCCTGATTCAACAAAAACAATAAAAGGGAAAATTATCTCACTCGATGAAAATATGCCGCTTCCCGGCGTTACAATTGTTGAAAAAGGAACTGCAAACGGCACGGTTTCAGATATTGACGGAAATTTCACACTTCAACTTTCAAACAACAGCGATAGTATTTTGGTGGCCAGTTTTGTCGGAATGGAAGAAAAAGAATTTACTCCCGCCGGAGATTCAAACCTGATGGTTGGTCTTGAATCGTCGCAGCTGGCGTTGGATGAAGTAGTAGTTGTGGGTTATGGAACACAAAAAAGATCGGAAACTACCGGGTCAGTTTCATCGGCAAATTACAACGATGAAAGAGTGATTATTGATGCGCAGCCTGTGAAAGGAATAGCATTCCTGAATAAATACATCGAAGAAAATGCGGTGTTACCGGAAGATGCTCCTGAAAATAAAATTGTTGTCAGGGTTGCCTTAAAAATTAACTCCGACGGAAAAATTGTTTCCGTTGAAAATAAAAACGAAGCTGAGCAGGCTATTTTTGAAAAAACAAAACAGTTACTTTTAAACGGACCAGCCTGGCAACCAAAAACCATAAACGGCGTTTCTGTGGAATCGGAAATTACATTGCGGGTGGTGTTCAAAAAAGAAAAGGAAAAATGAAAGGAAATATTATTGTCACCGGCGGTGCGCAGGGAATCGGGAAAATTACAGCGCTGGAATTGCTGAAAAACGGGTATTCGGTTTCGGTTTTTGAAATCGACAAAGAAGCCATCGCAGAATTTCAGGATGAAACAATGAACAAAAATATTGCCTTTTTCACAACCAATGTAGCCGATGAAAACGGCGTGCAACAGTCGGTTTTGGCTTCATTTCAGAAATTTGGAAATATTTCGGGACTGGTAAATAACGCTGCAATTCATGCCAATAAACCCATTTCGGAACTCACTTTTGAGGAATGGAACCGCGTAATCAATGTTAATCTTGGTGGTGCTTTTTTGTGTTCAAAATTTGCTGCACCCTATTTAAAGGAATCGAAAGGCAGCATTATTAATTTATGTTCAACAAGGGCTTTTCAGTCGGAAGCAAACACCGAAGCTTATTCGGCCAGCAAAGGCGGAATTTTTTCACTTACCCACGCACTTGCCATGAGCCTGGGACCCGAAATCAGGGTGAATTGTATCAGTCCCGGCTGGATCGATGTTTCGGCAGTCAGAAAAAAAACAGAAGCAAAACAATACAAAACCACGGATGAAGATCACGCCCAGCACCCGGTCGGACGTGTTGGAAATGCCGAAGACATTTCGAACATGATTTTATTCTTGCTCAACCCGGAAAATAACTTTATTACCGGCCAAAATTTTATCATCGACGGAGGAATGACCCGGAAAATGATTTATGTATAATTTTCGAAAGGAAGCCCCGGAAATAATAGATGTTAGCTTTCAGCGCTTGAATGATCGCTTATTATCAGCCAGTTTCCGTTTATCTTTTGAATAACAAGTGTAAAATACCCGGCAACATTACCAATTTCACGGGTTAATTCAAACCGGCCAATTACAAACACCGATTTTTTATCGATTTGTGAAATATCCTGAATTTTAAACTCCAGTTTTCCCATTGCTTTTTTATCGGGATAACCGCGTTTATAATTATCGAGTGTAGCCTGCCAGCCGTACGTTGGCCCACGCGAACCAACAAAAACCAACTTTTCTGAATTCCAGTACGTTTCCATAAATTTCTCCAGATTTCCTTTGTTCCAGGCATCCACCTGTTTTTCAAGCAAACGGGTAATTTGCTTTTTATCTTTTTCACGAATGTTTGATTGCGCTGCCAACGGCAAAACCAAAATCATACTTAAAATGAAAACAGCAACTTTTCGCATAACTTAAATAATTAAGGCACTAATTTAACAAAGTTAACCGCACGAACAATGTTCTGCAAATAGCTTTGGAATTATTCGTTTTATCGTAAATTGAATAACATTGTTAGTAAAGAATAACCTTCTGGTTTTGAATTGATTTACTAACCTAAATTTTTCAATTTTATGTTATAATTTTGCAAAATATAAAATATTGTAATCAACTGATTCCTTGGAACAAACGAATTATTGAATATACCTGTAAAATGAAAAAAATAAAATTTGAATACCGAATAACGCTGGCCTATTTACTGATAGGGGGAATCTGGATTATTTTTTCCGATAAAATACTGAATTATTTTATTGACGAATCTAAATTGCTTACCGAACTTCAAACCTACAAAGGTTGGTTTTATGTTGTTGTTACAGGGATTCTGTTTTATTTGCTTCTGAAAAAACATTTGGAAAAACTCAGAAAAGCAGAGTTCGAGGCCAAAGAAAGCGACCGTTTGAAAACAGCTTTTTTACAAAATATTTCGCATGAAATCAGAACTCCGATGAATGGAATAATAGGTTTTACAAACCTTTTGGAAACGGAAGATCTTCCTGAAAATAAGAAAAAAGAATACCTGCAAGTTATCGCCCGTTCATCCAATCAACTACTGGCAATTGTTAACGATGTACTTGATATTTCGCTGATTGAAACCGGAAATATAAAAGTTAACAACGACTCTTCAAACATAAATTTACTAATGGATGAATTGTTCCATTCTTTTCAGCCTATAGTTAAAAAGGACATCCGTTTTTTTTTGGAAAAAGAATTGAATGATTCTTCTGCATTTATCTTTACTGATATTGTTAAACTCCGCCAGATAATTTACAATTTACTAAGTAACGCTGTTAAATTCACCGACGAGGGTTTTATAAAATTTGGCTATACTTTAAAAAACAATAAAATTGAATTTTTTGTTGAAGATTCAGGTATCGGAATTACACCTTCTTTGCAATCAAAAATTTTCGAAAGGTTTAGTAAAGCAGAAAAGCAGAATTTCAAATTGTACGAAGGAGTTGGTCTCGGACTGGCCATTTGTAAAGGGAATGCAGACCTTCTTGAGGGTGAAATTTCGGTTGAATCGAAAGAAAACAAAGGTTCAAAATTCACTTTTACAATTCGTCACAATCCGGTGGTTCAGAAACAACTACAAACCGAACTATCAGTTAATGAACCTATTTCTGAAGAACCTGGGACTATCTTAATTGTGGAAGATGAAGAATCCAATTTTTTGTTTATAAAAGAAATTTTCAAACACGCTCAAATTGATTACATCTTTGCAGAGAACGGTAAAGAAGCTGTTGAAATATGCAAAAAGCATAATAATATTAGTCTGGTACTTATGGATTTAAAAATGCCGGAAATGAACGGTTATGAAGCAACACGTCTGATAAAAGAATTTAAACCCGAACTTCAAATTATTGCTCAGACTGCCTTTGCCCTGGAAGATGAAAAAATAAAGGTTCTTCAGTCGGGCTTCGACGGTTATATTTCAAAGCCTTTTAAAAAGGACCAGTTGCTCGAAATTATCAGCGAATTTATGTCGGTTTAGTTTAAATTCTGATATTCACCACTTTCAAAAACAACATTCATTTGCAATCCACTGATTTAAAGAATATAAAAAGCAATCACGGTAGGGTGAAAATATTTTTATCTGTAATGAATTCAAATTAAGGGAATCCATTTACAATCTTTATCTACTCAGGAAATTGTATGAACACTAAAAAATTAAGAGTCAAAACAGCAGTGTTGATATTTTCAGTATTTCTTTCAGCCTGCAACGGTTTTATTTCAGAAACAGAAGATTACACCGATTCTGGCGATGGCGCAAGCGAAAACAGCGATGATACAGTAAGCGATACTTCGGCAGAAAACACAGCCGATCACGACGAATCATCAGATTATACATGGAGCAGCTCCGAAATTGTTTCCATTGCATTAAACGGAAGTTCATTTTCAACAAGCAGCAGCAATGTTTCGGTTAGCGGAAGTACTGCCACAATAAAAAAGGCAGGTACTTATAGTCTGAGCGGCACACTTTCCAACGGACAAATTTTTGTTGATACAGATGATGAAGAAATTGTTCGGCTTATTCTGAACAATGCAAACATTAGCAGTTCAACCGGAGCAGCTATTTATATTGAAAACTCTGAAAAAACAATGATTGTTCTGGCAGAAAACACAAACAACTCATTGTCGGACGGAACCACCCACAACGACGACGAGTCGAATGCAGCGCTTTTCAGCAAATCGGATTTAACCATTTACGGCGACGGTTCGCTCACTGTTAAAGGCAATTACAACGATGGAATTGCCAGTAAAGACGGGCTGATTATTGCAAGCGGCACAATCACCGTAACTGCCGTCGACGACGGAATCAGGGGCAAAGATTATCTGGTTGTTAAAAACGGAAATATTACAATAAATGCCGGTGACGACGGAATGAAGTCGGACAACGACAGCGATTCTTCACTGGGTTATATTTCTTTTGATAACGGAAGTTTTAATATTACTGCCACCGGCGATGCAATTACAGCACAAACCGATGTTTTGATTTCGTACGGTGAATTTAAACTTACCGCGGGTGGAGGAAGCAGCAAAACTGTTGCAAGCACGGCTTCAGCAAAAGGAATAAAAGCTGCTGTTTGCGTAACTATCGACGACGGAGTTTTTACAATCAATTCAGCCGACGATGCAATTCATTCCAACGATTACCTGGTAATTAACCTTGGAACTTTTAGTATTGCTTCGGGTGATGACGGAATTCACGCCGACAATTCTCTGGGAATCAATGGAGGGAAAATTGATATTACCAAATCGTACGAAGGTATTGAAAGTGCGGAGATAAGCATTACCGGCGGTGATATTCAACTGGTTGCCAGTGACGATGGATTAAACGTTGCCAGCGGAGTCGACGGCTCTGGAATGGGCGGCTGGGGTGGCTACTCTTCTTCCGGAAATTATTATTTGTACATGGATGGCGGCTACATTTACATAAATGCTACCGGCGATGGTGTCGATGTTAACGGTTCTGTGGTTATGACCGATGGAACGATAATCGTTGACGGACCAACATCGAGCGGAAACGGAGCACTCGATTACGATGGTACCTTTAAAATCTCCGGCGGTTATATTCTTGCGCTTGGAAGTTCAGGAATGGCAATGGCTCCAAGTACCAGTTCCACTCAGTATTCAATTCTGGTAAATTTATCCAGTTCCAAGACTGCCGGAACATTAATTCACTTGCAGGATGGTTCCGGAAACGAAGTATTCACTTTTAGTCCGGCAAAAACGTACCAGTCGGTTGCTTTTTCGTCGCCTGTGTTAACCAAAGGTAAATCATACGAACTTTATACCAGCGGTAGTTATTCCGGCGGTAGCAAAAACAACGGTTTATGTACTGGCGGAACATATTCTTCAGGAACTCAATACACAAGTTTTACAATTTCAAGTATTGTAACTTCGCTGGGAAGCTCAGGTAGCAGTAACCCGGGACATTAAAAAATTTTTCACAGAAATAAGATTTCTGTTATTTTTATCTTTTGAGTTTTAGGCCTGTTCATAGCAGGCCTTTTTTTATTTAAGGTAGGAAACCTTTGCTTTAGCTTTTTATTTTTATCTTTTGCCTGAGAAATTATCCAAATTCATTAAATCCGGAATATGAAACACTCGTTTTTTGTTTTCATTTTAGTTCTTCTCTTTTGCAGAATTCAAGCACAGGATTTATATTTTCCACCCGCAAATTCCGATGAATGGGAAATTGTTTCGCCGGAAAGTTTAAACTGGGATTCCGACAGTATTGAATCACTTTACAGTTTTCTGGAAAACAGCAATACAAAAGCATTTATTTTGCTGAAAGACGGAAAAATAGCGCTCGAAAAATATTTCGGTACTTTTAAACAGGACAGTGTCTGGTACTGGGCTTCGGCCGGAAAGTCGCTCACTGCTTTTATGGTTGGAATTGCAAAACAGGAAGGAGATATGAACCTGACCGACAAAACATCGGATTATTTGGGTGAAGGCTGGACTTCATGCACCGCTGAACAGGAAAATAAAATTACAATCTGGAACCAGCTTACCATGACCACCGGCCTCGACGACGGAGTGGATGATAATTATTGCACGCTTGATTCATGCCTGATATACAAAGCCGACGCCGGAACCCGCTGGGCTTACCACAATGCTCCTTACACCCTGCTCGACAAAGTAATTGAAAATGCCACCGGAAAATCGATGAATTTGTATGTAACCCAAAAACTGAAAAATACAACCGGAATGACCGGCGTTTTTTTGCCGGTGGATTACAACAATGTTTTTTTCAGCACAGCGCGAAGTATGGCACGTTTTGGTTTATTGATGCTGAACCGCGGGAACTGGGACGGAAACCAAATAATAACCGACCTTGAATATTACAATCAAATGGTAAGCACCTCGCAATCGCTCAATAAATCGTACGGATATTTGTGGTGGCTCAACGGAAAGGAATCGTTTATGCTGCCGCAGTCGCAGTTGGTTTTTAACGGTTATTTGTTTCCCGATGCACCCGAAAATATGTTTGCCGCCCTTGGAAAAAACGGCCAGTTTATTAATGTTGTCCCCAACGAAAACCTGGTACTTGTACGAATGGGAGACATGCCCGACGGAACTTTGGTTTCAGCAACATTTAACAACGAAATCTGGCAAAAGATAAACCACCTTCAAACCGAAATTACAGGTACAGATTTGTTTCAGCAAAAACAAAACATAAAAACGGAAATCAGAATTTACCCAAATCCGGCAAACAAAAAAATAACAATTATTGTTCCCGGTGAAACGTATACTATTTCTATTTCAACACTATCAGGTTCAACTGTTGTTCAAAAAGAAAAATTGTACGATAGCCTGACCTTTGATATTTCAATGCTGAAAAAAGGGATTTATTTCATAAAAATTTCAACTGAAAAAGGAATTGCATTCATCCAAAAATTAATCATTAATAATTGACTGAAATGCGATTAAACCTGACTATACTTTTGTTTTTGGTGGTGTTTCTTTCAAGGGCTCAAAACCGGGAAAAAGCTTTTGAAATCAATCAAAAACTGGGGCGCGGAATCAATTATGGAAACATGTTCGAAGCGCCCTCGGAAACAGCCTGGGGAAATCCATGGAAGCCGGAATATGCCGGAATAATTGCAGATTTGGGATTCAATCATGTTCGCATTCCTGTTCGCTGGGAACCTTCTGAAAGAAGTTCCGACGTTCCTCCTTATACAATTGAAACAGCCTTTTTGAACCGAATAAAACAAGTTGTTGATTCGGCTTTAAATAACGGTTTGTTCGCTATAATAAACATGCACCACCACGATGTTTTGTTTGAAAACCCCGACAATCAGAAAGACCGGTTTTTAGCGCAGTGGAAACAAATTTCAGCCTTTTTCAAAGAGTATTCCGATTCGCTTTTGTTTGAAATAATGAATGAACCTCACGGAAATCTGACTCCCGAAAAATGGAACAATTTTGTTGCCGATGTACTGCCTGTCATTCGCGAAAATACCCCGGAAAGAATTGTATTGATTGGCACGCCTGAATACGGAGGTTTGAGTGGATTATCGGCGCTTCAATTGCCCAACGACGACAATATAATGATTACGGTCCATTACTACAACCCTTTTCATTTTACCCACCAGGGCGCAAGTTGGGTTGGTTCGGTCGCCGATGAGTGGCTGGGTACAAAATGGACGGACACCGAAGACGAACGAAACATCGTAAAACAGGAATTTGCCCCGCTAATAACTTTTAGCCAGCAAAACCACATTCCCGTGCACATTGGCGAATTTGGTGCGTACAGCACAGCCGACATGGTTTCCCGCGCCAAATGGACCACTTTTCTGGCACGCTATTTTGAACAGTTGAACTGGAGTTGGGCTTACTGGGAATTTTGCGCCGGCTTTGGAATTTACAACCCAACATCAAAAACATTTTATACTGAACTGGTCGATGCTTTGCTTCACAATTCAATGCCCGAACCGCTTATTACCAGGGAACAGCAATTTACTCGTCCAATTTTCAAAACTCAACCGATGGCTGGGTTTTATACAAACAGGGAAGCGCGGCGGCTCAGTTATCAAACATCGAAAATCAGCTAAATATTTCCATTTCAAACGGAAGTACCGAAGCATGGCATGTTCAGCTGGTAAAAAACAATTTATCGCTGGAATACGGTAAAAAGTACAGACTTACTTTTAAAGCAAAAACCGAATTGGCTCGAAATTTCATAGCTTATGTCGGGCAAAGTATTTCTCCGTGGAGTGCTTACAGCGAGTACAGTTCAGTTTCATCTGCAGATACTTTTCAAACCTTCACACTTATTTTTGAAATGAGTGAAACCGACAACAACGCACGGATTGTTTTTGATCTGGGAAAATCGGAAACCGATGTTTTTATTTCTGAAGTAAAACTCGAAGAAATAGAACTGGTTACACCAACAACAATTTCTGTTTTTGACAATTTCGAAACCAAAATTTATCCGAATCCTTTTCAAAATCATTTAACCATTGAAAACAAAGACGATTTCAAAGAATTGTCGGTTTTCAGCCTGGATGGCAAGTTGGTATTCAGCTCCAAAATTGTCAAAAACAGCAACAGTTTCGATTTTCATTTTTTACCACCCGGAAGTTATCTTGTTAGTTTATTCAATTCAAACAAAAGCTTTTCCCTGATGGTAATTAAAAGATAACTGACTTAAACACCCATAATTTTCGAAAGGATAAAATAAAACAATCCACCCAAAACGATGGTTCCCGGAATTGTAAATACCCAGGCAACAATAATATTTCCGGCAATTCCCCAGCGAACCGCACTTAAGCGGCGTGTCATTCCAACCCCCATAATTGAACCGGTAATGGTGTGAGTTGTACTTACCGGAATTCCGGCCAAAGTGCTGCCAATAATTGTAAGCGCCCCCGCAGCTTCGGCACAAAACCCATGAACAGGTTTAAGTTGCGTTAATCCTAACCCAAGCGTTTTTATTACCCGCCAGCCACCGGCCAGAGTGCCCAAAAATATAGCTGAATAACTGGCAATAATTACCCAGACCGGAACGTAAAATTCTGCGCCAAGTTTTCCGGTGCTGAAAAGCAAAACAGCGATGATTCCCATGGTTTTCTGCGCATCGTTCGAACCGTGGCCCAGACTAAACACTGCCGACGACAAGAGTTGTAACCCGCGAAACAAGTGGTCTATTTTTCGTGGACTGGTACGTCTGAACACATACATCGTAATCAGAATCATAAAAAATCCAAGAACAATCCCTATAAGTGGTGACAAAACAATAAACAGCAACACTTTTGTCAATCCCGAAGAAATAATAACATCGGTTCCACCTACAAAAAGCGAAGGTCCGATTAAACCGCCAATTAAAGCATGCGAGACCGAAATAGGAATTCCCAAATGCGTGCAGAAATAAACCCAAACCACTGCCCCGAGCAAACCTCCCAAAATGATGTATTCGTTCATTATTGAAGGATCAACAATTCCTTTACCGATGGTGGTTGCTACATGCACCCCAAAAAAGAAAATGGCTACAAAATTAAAAAATGCTGCCCACACAACTGCCCAAAAAGGCGACAGAACGCGCGTTGAAACAATGGTGGCAATTGAATTTGCCGCGTCGTTCATCCCGTTCAGAAAATCGAACAACAAGGCAATTGCTATGGTAATAATTATTATTGCTAGCATAGGTTAATTTTATGCATTTTTCAGGACAATGGTTTTCAAAACACCCGACACTGTTTCAATACGATCTGTTGTCTGCTCCAGCTTTTCGATAATTTCCTTTTGTTTTATAAGTTCAATGGCATCCTTTTCGTTTTTAAACAGTGCTGAAATTGCTGAATGGTACATTTCATCGGCTTCCGATTCAATTTTCGAAATCTTTTTTATGGTTTTTAAAATGCGCTCCGATTTTTTCAGCGTTTGAAGTTCGGCAACGGCAATCTGAATTTGCAACGTTCCGTCGAGGATTAACTTTGCCAGCGTTTTGCATTCATCGGGAAATGCTTTTGGTTTGTACATGGTAATTCGTTGCGAAACCGATTTTATCATGCCAAGCACCCGGTACAGACTCGAAGTGAGCGCCTGGATATCTTCACGGTCGAACGGGGTTACAAAGGTCTGATCCAAAATATCAAAAACTTCCTGGGCTAAATCGTCGCCGTTCTGTTTCAGTTTTTTAATACTTTTCATCAGGTCTTTTTCCAAAACCGGATTTATCTGTTCAAGAACTTCTAATTGAAGTGTTGCCGCTTTTACAACCAATTCGGCCAGTTGTTCAAACATGGGAAAGAATTTTTTTTCTTTCGGAACCAATCGCGAGAAAAAAGTATTCAAACTCATACTGTTTCTTTTTTGAATTATTTATACTGAATAGATTTAAAATGAAAGTTTATTAATTTAATTCTGAATCGGACTTCTGTCGCCCTGTCCGCTTTGTTTTCAGAACTTTCAGAATGAGCCACAAAGTAATTGCAGCTACCACAACCTGTACGGAAATCATCCAAAGCAATGCCTGCGTTTTCATATCAGAACAAATTAGATAAAGTATCTTTTTTTGATGCCCGGTAAACCAAAACTGAAATTCCGGCAAACACGGCAACCAGCATCATTCGAGTGCCGTTAATCAGGTTCATCTGGTGTTTCAGTTCCGCAACTTCGGGCAGAGGAGCAGCGCTGATTTTATTTTTCAGGGCCGAATTTGCAATCTGGTTTATCAACGAAGAATTGTCGAAAACCCAGCCATTTCCATGGAATAAGTTATTGAATGCCAACACCCAGTTGTTGCCTTCGGGTGTAAAAACCGAACCGATAAAAACAAAAATCAGCAACACCGGAGTAACATACAAAAGCACGTATTTATAAATTCGGGGAATTTTTATATCGGCGCCAATTTTAAGTTCTTCCCAACCCCGTTTAATGCCAAAAACCCACGAAAACAAAATGGTTTCAATTATACAAAAAAGTACCAGTGAAACGGTTCCTGCCCAGTAATCGTATTCGTCGAAAACGCCTTTGTTGTAAAACAAAACCGTGGGTAAACCAAGAACAAAAACAAACAAGCCAAAGGTAAGCGCAGCATTTCTCTGGTTCCAGTCAAATTTATCTTTCAAAAAACTAATCCATGGCATTCCCATTGCCACTGAGCTTGTGATTCCGGCGAAGAAAAGAAGCCCGAACCAGAATAATCCGGAAAGCGCACCAAGAATTTGTCCCCACTTGTTAAAAAGAAACGGCATGGTTTGAAAAGCTGCACCAAAACTAATGTGCTCTTTTATCCAGTCGAGCCCCAGAAAACCGGCAGCAATCGGCACAACAATCATACTTCCGAGAACAATTTCAATAAATTCGTTGGTAAAACCGGCTGTGAGCGCATTTAAAGCTACATCTTCCTTTTCTTTTAAATAAGAAGCGTAACAATGAATGGTGCCCATTCCAACCGAAAGTGTAAAAAATATCTGGCCTGCCGCCGCCAGCCAAACCCGGGGTTTTAACAGCGAGTCGTATTGCGGTTGCCAAAGGTAGTTTAATCCCTGCCACGGGTTGTAATCAATACCTGAACCTTTTGTATTTACCAGTCCGTTTACAACCAGAAATACGGCAAAACCAATCAAAAGCGGCATTCCAATCCGGGCAATTTTTTCTATGCCTTTTAATCCTTTTGCCAGAATAAACGAATTCAGCACAACACATATCAGAAAAAAGAGAACCGCTTCGTTTGGAATTCCCAGAAAATGGGTTTGCATTGACGTGTAACTTCCAAAATGATTAAGAATTTCTAATTCGGTTTTTCCATAAAACCAGCCTGAAACCGACTTTAAACTGTACGACAATGTCCACGATTCGATGTAACAATAATACGAAGCCACAGCAATGTTTGTAAAAATGCCAAACACTCCGGCATATTTCCAGAAATTCCTTTTGTTCATGGCAGCCATTATAAAAGGCGGTGAATGGTGACCGAACTTTCCACCAAAACGTCCCATGGTCCATTCAATCCAAAGCAAAGGAATTCCCATTAAAACAAAACAGACGAGATATGGAATAATAAAAGCTCCGCCACCGTTTTGAACAGCCTGCACCGGAAACCGCAAAAAATTACCTAAACCTACTGCATTTCCAGCCATTGCAAGAATTAATCCCATCCTTGTCCCCCACCCTTCAGTTTTGGCAGTCGTCATACTTTTCCCATGATTTGAAATCAAATATCGCTGATTTGCACATCCAAAATTTAAACCCGCTAATAATTATTTTCTGCTGAAAGCCAATTTCAAATCATTGTTTAAAATCTACTTCATAAAAATCTGATTTAATGACATATAACTCAAAATAAATCAAGAATAGGATCGTAAAAGAAATGTAAATTCATTATCAATTAATTGGTTTTTTTTGAAAAATCGAAACACTAATAATGCTACTATTTTAAGCATTATTAAAAACCAGAACATTCCCTGGAGTTCGGATAAATAACCGAATATTTAAAAGGATAATCCAACTAAAAAAATCAGCATGTTTCATTCATCTTCTTTTTAACTGAATTTTAAATCTGAAAGAATTCCTTCGTTCTGAAAACATATTGTATTGGGTTGTGTTATTTTTGGCAGCAAATTGAATAAAATGACAATAAAAGTATCGGAAAGCGCAAAAGGGCTGATTTTTGATCTGGACGGGACCTTGTCGGATTCGCTTCCGGTGCATGTGGCTACCTGGAATATGATCGGTGAAAAATACGGGTTTGAATTTGACCCGAAAATTGTTCACGAAATGACCGGAATGCCCACCATTGAATTTGCAAAAAGAGTGGTTCGTCAATACGGGCTTTTGGCCGATCCGGTGGAAATTGTAAAAATGAAACAACGTGCTTTCTGGGATTTGGCGCATTTGCTTCAACCGGTTGACGAAGTAGTTTCAATTGTAAAAAACTATTATGGAAAGTTACCAATGGCCGTTGGGACCGGAGCCAGCAGAAAAAGCGCAGAAGTTCAGCTGGATGCTTTACAATTGACCCGTTATTTCGATGTTATTGTTTCGGCCGACGATGTTACCAACCACAAACCCGAACCGCACACATTTTTAGAATGCGCCCGGTTGATAGGAGTTGAACCTCAATTCTGCCAGGTTTTTGAAGATGGCGACCTTGGAATAACAGCTGCAAAAACCGCAGGAATGATGGTTACCGATGTTCGTCCGTTTATAAATTACGGAGAATGGATTCTTTCCTGATTGCCTTAAAAACCGTTTTGCCGCTCTTCCTTGTCATTTTTACAGGAGTAATTTTTTCGCGCACCAAAGCGGCAAGCGAAAACTGGGTCGAGATTCTGAATAAATATGCCCTCTGGATTGGTTTTCCGGCACTGGTAATTGCTTCGCTCATTCACCTTAATCCCGAAGGGAAATCCTACTTAAAACTCATTTTGCTGAATTCAGGGTACATCGTAACCTCCATGCTGTTAGCTTTTCCATTAGCAAAAATATTTAATTTGTCGAAAAGAGTACGCAATTCGTTGTTTCTTGTCCTTTCGTTTGGGAACGTGGCCTATTTGGGAATTCCGGTATTGAACAATGCATATGGTAATGAAATTCTTCCGGTGGCTGCCATACTTTCAACTGTTTATCTTTTCTGGCTGTTTACCCTCGGAATAGTTTTAATTGAATCGAACAACGAAACTCAGATTCATTTCAAAAGAATTGTTCTGAATCTTTTAAAAAACCCTTTGCTCCTTTCGGTTTTTGTCGGACTGTTAATTGTAGCTTTTCAAATTAAAATTCCGGAAACCTTAGAAAAAACAATCAACCTTTTTGCCAACTCGGTAACCGCGGTTGTTTTGTTTTCGCTCGGAATTTTCCTGGGTTTTAACAAAATTGGAAAAGTTAAAGAATGGGCGCAGGTAGTTTTGTGGGTTGCTGTTACCATGCTTGTTTTACCACTGATTTTCTATTTTTCAGTAAAAAATGCGGGATTAGATTCTATGCAGTTCAAAGCTTCGTTGCTCGACGCAGCCATGCCTTTGGGACTTACACCGTATGTTTTGGCCGTTCAGTACAAACTCGAAACCACGCTGGTTGCCCGGATTGTGGTTTTAGCTACTTCGCTTTCTATTCTGATTATTCCGTTTTGGATTGTTTTTTTAAAATAAAAAACCGGGATAAAATCCCGGTTTCAATTATTGTTTTATAATTTTCTCAATATCTAATTTATCTTCATTTTGTACCGTGACCAGATACATTCCCGGAGGTTCATTAAAACGAATGGTCTGTTTACTGCCGGCCTGAAAAATATAGGATTTTACTAAATCACCAATATTATTTGTAATCCTGACCTGTACCTTTCCGTTACCTGCAGGAATAAAGATGCTTAATTCATCAACTACAGGATTTGGATAAATCTGAAGTTTTGTCAACGCCTCGTTTTCATCGATTGCGGTGGCAAAATTTACCATTAATTCAAAAACCATCCAGCATTTAAGATTTCCCTGGTCTAAAGCAGTTAATTTCAAATTATATTCACCTTTGCTCCCCGAAGGCGGGTTACCACTAATTACCAATGTTTCAGCATTAAAATGCAACCACGACGGCAATTCAGAATTATTCTCCATTGAAAGTGAATATTTCAAAATATCTCCATCAGGATCAACGATGCAATTGGAAGGTAACTCGGCTTCGTTTTCCTGTTTTTCGTTGAACATCTGAGTTCCCAGATAATAGTTTATTTCCGGTGCATCGTTTTTATTGATTACGGATAAAATAACATTTTGTGTAGTTTCCTTTTTACCGTCGCTTGCGACTATTGAAAAATTGTAGGTACCCACACAATCGTTGTTGGGGATTCCACTCAATATATTCGAAACAGGGTTAAACGACAGCCAGCCCGGAAGTTGGTTGAAACGAATAGAAATGGAATCGTTCTCATTATCTGTTACATCCATGGCATAAACATAAACATCGTCTTGCAGAACGTAATTTAAAGCCTTATTCAAAAATACCGGGGCATCGTTTGCATCGGCAACCTGAAGCCTGACACTTTGTTCAAAAGTTGCTCCCCTGTTATCGGTAACACGAATCAAAATGTTGTGAAATTCCTTTTGTTCATAATCCAAAGGTTTAACCAATTTTAGCTTATTCCCCGAAATAGTAAACATTGAATTACTTTCATCGTTCACTCCGTTTCCAACAACCAGACTAAATGTATGAGTGTCTTCCAAATCCTGGTCTTCAGCACTTAATAGAGCAACCTCTGAATCAAGTTCAGTCGATTCACTCAATATATGTGTTGAAAGATTTATCGAGGTTGGAGGATCATTTTCATCTTTCAAAAATACCGGAACATCCTGTGTAATTGTTGTTTCTCCGTCGGTTACCGAAACTTTTAACAGCATTTGATTTCCGGCTTCAAAATCGAATGTTTTGCCCGCAAGTAATGTTCTTCCCTTTACATCGAACAAATTGTTGGAGTAAGAATTTAAGTTAACCTCCAATGGCAAAGTAAACGAATACGAAGTACATTCATACGTTTCCGAATCGAAATACCCCACAATCGTATTGCTGGGTTGATTTTCTGGCAAAGAATCGTTGGTTAAATAAAAAACACCGTCGCCCAAACTATTTTTCACAGTAATTGTAAAAGTTTTAGTTAGCTGATTATCCATAGAATCGGTAACGGCAATTAATATTTCGTAACTACTTTTTTCACTTACCGGAAGAGGATTATTCAGGTACAAATTATTGTTAACAACTAAAAAATAACTGTTGTCTGGACCTTCCGTTTCATTTACCGGCAACGAAAAAACGTGACCTGTTTGTTGATCTACGTCAGCAACACCAAGAGTTCCAACGAATACAGGTGGGTTATCAATTCCAATAACCAGCGTATTGCTCAGTGTTAAACTGTGTGGCGGATTTCCATAACTTTCGGCACTTATAACCAAAGGAACATCGATATGTTCATCTCCCGAGTCAACAACCCTTACAAAAATATGATATTCAATTCCTTCGAGAAATGAAAGTTGACTTTTGTTTTTCAACCTATCACCGTCAATGTAGAATAAGTTGTTATCCTCGTCATTGCTCCCATCTCCTGCAACTAATGTAAAAGTATGTGTATCGACTTTATCTTCATCAACAGCAACAAGATTACCAATTGTTGTATTTGCAGGTGCATTTACCGCGGTATTTGTGTTAATTAATGCAATGTTGGTAGGGGCATCGTTAACATCGAGTACTTCAATGGTAAAATACTTTCTGACTACTCCTCCCCGTCCATCATCGGCTTCCACATAAATGAGATAGCTACTTTTTTCCTCATAATTTAAGGGGCTGCGCGTTCTTAACCCCGCCCCGTAAATATAGAATTTATCATTTTCGGCGTTCGTATTTCCAACCAAACTAAAAGTATGCGTTTCGTTAGGATCATCAGTTATTGCAGTAAAATAACCGATAAATGTTGCTATACTGTTCTCTTCCTTTTTGTTTTCGGAAAGTGTAATATCGGTTGGAATATCGTTAGCCAGCGAAATTGTAATTTCGTAGGTTGTACTGAACGAATAATCAGCTGACTGCACTGTATATTCAACAGGATTACTAAAATTATTTACAGTTACACCGCTCACCTGTTCTACTCCGCCAACATAAGCTTTCGCCCCTTCCGAGAGCGTAAAAGTTGCTGCCAGACTGCTTAAATCACCATTCCACGGTATTTCCAGAGAAATAGTATTGCCGGTAATTATAGATTCGCCCACCTGTGTGGGAACTGAGAAAGTGAGTATTTTCGCCTCGCTGCTTAAACCGCCTGCCGATATTAAAAACGGATTGCTCACCGAGCCAACAATATCGTTCTGTGTAAAATTTAATGTCTGAGTTGCATCAAATTCCTCACCCGTACTTGAATCGTAAAACTTGAACGTCACTGTTGCCGATGTAGTATTGCTGTAAATCATTAAAAAAACAAAATACCCGTTTACCGAACTAACATATTTTACATTGGCAACTCCCCGGCATTCGCCATCGATAAAAGCGGCGACTTTATCGTTTACGTCGGTAGAAATGTACCCGTTTGAAACAAGTTGCCCGGTAATAGTCATGGAATACGTATATTCATTTGGATTTACACTCCAGTTGGGCTGGGCCCAAAGCAGATTGACAGCAGCAAATAAAGCTATGATTGTTGTAATTATTACTTTTATTTTCATCGTAGTTCAGTTTACCTGGTTTTAGAAATTTTTATTGTTTCAACTGAATCTCCGGAAATATACCGGATATAATACATGCCCGAAGAAACCACAGAACCGTTTTGGTTTCGTCCCGACCAAACCGTACTATTTTTTCCCGGTGCCGAATATCCGTCGTAAATCTGATTGATAACAGCTCCTGCGGCATTTAATACATTGATGGTCACTTTATCGCCCTTCCCGTTAAATTCAATATTTACCTGTTCGGTGAATGGATTTGGATAACAACGTAAATACGAATTAAATCTATACTCTGCTGTTCCTGTTAACAAGCCACTGAGCGTTAAAACGAACGGACTTTGTGTTGAACCGAAAACAGCATCTTTTACAAATGGTTCTGTTTCCCTGATTTGATACAAATTTCCGGTTAAACCATCGTACAATCTGAATTCAATGATTTGTCCGTTTGCCGAGTTATTTACATTTAGGAAGAAAGGATTAAAATCCAGTCCGCTGTTCTCGATTAACGATGTATACCCCCGGCATTCGTCATTGATAAAAGCGCCCAAAACCAACTGGCTTGTTTCTTCAATATTCAGAAATTCACCCTGGTCAATTCTGGCAACAATCGACAAGTTGGCATCGTATGCCGAAACATCGGTCAGCCAACCCGAAGGAGGAGTTGTTGTAGCATACAAAATTGCACTTTTATATACCGTTGTATTCGGATAAGTTAATACCGCAGCTTTATTTGAATACATCATGTAGCCAACACCGGGCTGCATTAAATCGAGTGTACCAATCCAACCGGCCCGGGGATCGTACATAGAAAATGCATATTGACTTTTTACAATTTCGGAAGTATCGGCAGTAAATAACCGCAATGCATCGTTTACATCCATCGACAAGTCGGGCAGATAACCAATATGGTTCCAACCGGCCGTCAAACTAATCGGATTTGTTTCCGGATCGATATCTTCACCACTATAAATTATTGTATCGGCATGGCTTATTTTCATCTGATACATTCGCTTGTTATCGATAGAATCGATACTGCCGGCAACCCAACCCGTTGTTAAATCAAAAGTATTAAAACCTCCGCCGTGTGTTTTCACCTGGTCGTTCTGATCTGGTTCTAGTGAAGCGAAGAACGAATTCAGGTTGTTTTGATTGGCAGCCAGTTTATTGAAAGAAACCCAGTTCCAGCCTTTTGCCAGCGGAATATACTGACGCGACAAACCAGAGGCTTCAAAAATTACCGGATTTAGCGTAGTTCCTTTAATTCCATTAGGAACAAATGTTACGTCGTACGGGCTCACCTGATCCAGAATCTGACCAGCGCTGGCATCCCAGATTCTGAAACTCAACCGCTCGCCGTCATTATTCCCGTAAACATTCAAAAATACAAGATAAGAATCGAAATCTTCCATATAACGCACATTGGCATAACCACGGATTGAATCAGTCCCTTCTTTAAAGACCGCTACCATATCGTAAACATCGGTTGACAAAACGCCTTCAATTTTAACTTTTCCAACCATGTTCATCGAATACTCAAATTTTGACGGATCAATTGTCCAGGAAGGCGGTGTTTTGTAAACCCGAACACTTATTGGCAATTTTTCATCAAAACCGTTTTCGGTATGAAGCACAATATCTACATTGTATTCGCCAATGTTCAGTGCAGCGTTTATTGTAAAGGTAATTTCCAGCGACGATTCGGGATTAATTACCCCGCTTGAAGGACTGGCAGAAAGCCATGCAGGCAGGTTTGTAATTGAAAAACCAACCTGTTGTCCGCCTGTATTTTTTATGGTGGCTACAAAAGTCATGGTTTTGTAAATTTCTTTAACAAAACTGCGGCTTTCGTCTTCCCACCGAACCTGGTTGCGATGGACATAAGCTGTCCATGTTGCAGGCGAAGCCATCCGGTTCCCATTTTTATCTTCAACAGCTTCAACCGTAATTTCAATAATATTCTTTTCGAGTTGTGTTATTAAATATTCTTTGGGTGAAATAATAATTTCATCACTCGATGCAACAAAATCGAAAGAAATATCTTCAACCGGCCGGGCTTCTTTAATATTCGGGGCATCCGTAGTATAACCTCCCACCGAAACAGGAACTGCGTCGGTAGCACTGCTGTCCGAAACTTTGTTTACCATCGAATTGTTCAGCACCTGGTTTCCAAATCCGTCATCGGAATATTTTTCAAAAGGAAGATAAACTTTCAAACCAAATTCATCACCCTCCAGTTGCGAATTCATATCGAGTTTAATCTGGGTCAGTGATTTTGCCATATCCCATATTCGGATTTCATCCATTTTCCCTGAATAGTAAAAATCTTCCCCAGTTCCGCCAACATTATCCCATTTGCGTACTCCGAAATACATTTTGCTTCCGGCAATTCCGGCAACAACAGTATTTTCCTTTTCGTTCTGGGCTTCCCCGTCGATGTATGACGTTACATTTCCGCTTCTTCTGACGACCAGTGCAAAATGGTGCCAGTTGTTATCGAAATAATTATTCGACGTTGCTTCGAAAATATTTCCTTTGCTATAAACCCAAATTTTACCGTTGGGCGAAGCACAAATGCTAAATGCTTTGTTCAATAAACCGGAGCCTTCTTTTCCATCGCCTTTCTGGTTGGAAAAGAGGCAAACAGTGTCGGTTGGTGTTGGCGATTTAAACCAAAATTCGATGGTATAATCCATTTCAGGAATGATGGCGAAATAACCGGTAGAAACTTCAAGGAAATTATTTCCTGAAAAATTCCAGGCAGTTCCACTCGGTTCAACAACCCAAAGAGCCGATAACTCCATGTGTCGTGAAGCCGCTTTATCGGCAGCCAGTTCGCCGTAAGCCTCATCCATGGGCCAGTAACCGTACAAACCAACTTCGTTCCCTGAAAGTGTAGTGTATTGATTTGCGTAAATTTCGCCAACCGACCATATTTTTGACCAAATGCGTAACTCGTGTAAATCGCCGGCAAAATAACCGTCTCCCGAAACTGCCGATTTTCCAATGTAAATTTTTCCGGCGTTATTGACGGTAATGTTCTGGCTTCGTTCTTCAAGAATAATTTTATCGTTTTGATAAATAAAAACATCACTATTTTCGTAATCGAATACGTAAGCCATGTGCTGCCACTCGGTTGCCGGAACTACTGATGTAAACTGAAACGGCGCCAAATATTTCATTGAACCAATTTTAAAATAAGTATGATCGCTTCCTTCCAGCCCTATTTCAATTGAAGTTTCCGGATCATTGCCCTGAGAAAAAATGACTGAATTGTTGTACGCTCCGGGCTTCATCCAAAATTCTATGGTAAATGATTTATCATTGAAGGAAATACCACTTGGAATTACTGCATAGTTTGTCGAACCATCAAAACGCAAAAATGTTTTATGCTCAATATCGTAACTATTTAAAGATCCCTTTATCTGGAAATTATTCACAGTAAGTAACCCTGTTTCAATATCTTCATTAAACTGAACCTGAATATTATCATCAACCTCCAGTATTCCGTCGGCCGGTTGTGGTGTTCCAAAAACCTGCGGTCGCTGTCCGTCGAGAATCCCTGAAAGAACGTTGGAATAATTAGCGCTTCCATCTTCACAATGCGTTACCAGTCTTATGTCGTAAGTTCTGTCGGGCAAACTTCGCATATCCCAATAATATTCTATAGTGGTTGCCCCGTTAATGTAAGTTGTATTCAGTTCACCCGCTGCTGAAGCATCGTTGGTAAAAATCCGGGCAGTAGTCCAGTTGGAATTACCGCTTGGTGTATATTGGAAATGAATATCTTCAAACCCCTCGTGCTGCAGATTATATCCGCTGATGATAACATACATCGAATCGTTGTTCGAAGTATTGATAATCCAACCATTTCCTGGATAATCGAATTCAACCTCACTGCATGCTGCGGCAAAATATGCTGAAATTGCAACATCTTTCCAAACATATTCACAGGTAGATCCCAGATAAATATAAATATCCTCGTATTCATTTATATCTGAACGGCCTTTCCATACTTCAATTGTTTTTTCAACAGTTTCTCCATACGGAACATAAATAGCAACTCCATCGTTAATATCGCTTCCGTCCATTTTAACCTTTGCCCCATAAGGATTTGTTGCGACATCAACACCAAGAATATACCAACCGTCTTTTTCTGCTTCTGAATCGTTCGACAAATAAAGTGTAAAAACAGCTGGAGCAGTTTCTGGTACCAAAGGTGAAATTGGATTTTCAACAGCAATTTGCATTCCTTCAATTCTCATGGTAGCATAATTCAGGGTATGCTCACCCGGCTCGAAATATTCTGTCAACTCCCCTCCTTCGTACGGGCATGAAGTTTGCCCTCCACGGGTTTTGAATACCGGCCCGTTACCACTCTGGCATTTCAAAACATCAACTGTAATGTAGTTATAGGCATCCTGGTCGGAAAGTGTGTAGCTTACCTCCCTGCTTTCGGTTGAGGTATCTGACCAGATTGTCTGACCACTTGTTGTATTTTTAATACTTGCATCTAACCTGAATCCTGCTTTATTTAACGAGAAGCCCAACGAAGTAGCAACTTCGAGCGAAACGGAAAATGCAAAAGAGGTATTACTTACATAAGTATCTTCACTTCCAATACTGGATTGATAAACACTACCTGCGCCGAATGAAATGTTTTGATGGTTATTGTCGGAAATTGCGTTGAGTTTTTGCTCCTCATTCATTGCAAGTATTTTTTGCCAGTTCGAGATTTGTTCATTGTAGAATCTTACCGAGTCGATAATTGAATCGTTGGCCGGAGTGTAAATATAACTCGGACCACTATAAAGATCATCAGATGCCGAACTACCCCAAGCCTGCCGATCATCGTTATTTGAACCGTATTTCGAATCGTTAATATCAGTAAATACTTTCTGATAATTTGCACCTTCAAGAACAATATTCCTTAATTTTTCCAAATGCGGTATATTTTCATCTTCAATAATCCGCTGTGAATAAATAAAATAGGTATCAAATTCAGGATTAACCCGAAGTCCGTCTTCTATTGAAATTGCATAAGAGTCATATTTCGCGATGGTGTCTTTCCCTGACTGAACTTCGGTAGTTGGCATTATTTCCATCATTTTACTGATACCATAAACAATATTGGTTGAATGGCCAATAAAAACATCGGCATCGGAACCAACAAAAAGAGGATCGTCTGAGGTTGAAAACGACTCTCCAAAGCTCAACTGGGTTGTTTGTTCATAACCAGTTGATCCGGCCAATGAGCTTTCAATTGCTCCCTTTATATAGTTATCGGTTTCAAATTCAGTCTGAACCATAAAAAACGGAGAACCGGCGGTTGTCGCAATTTTAGCCCCTAATTGGTATGCCAAAGCAACACTGAGATCGGTAGTATTGGTCACAGAGAAACTTGTACTTTGAGCAGTAACATACCCTTTTTGAAGTGTTGCTGAACTCCCCGACCCTGGAGGATCGCGTAAAATATAATCGACTACTGCAGGCCCCGTAGTTACAAAATTGTTCCCGCTTGGTTTTCCCCCTAAAATATATGCTTCGTAGGGGTCTCCAACACCTGGCCACTGAACAATTGTTGAACCGGCTTTAAAAGTAATGTTCAGATTTTTAGTATACGGACTGGCAATATTCGGAAAATCGGCCAGAAAAGTATATTCAGCCTCACCATTTTCATCGAGCGATAATTCGGTATTTTTATCCTCCAAAGCCAAATCGTTACTGATAATCAATTCGCCATCGGTAACCGGAACATGATCCAATTCATGAGTATCCGCATTTTCATATTCTTCATATGCATTTATTACCATTGAATACTGGTTTCCGAAGAGAAATACCGGATAACCAAAAGGATAATAAATAGAGTCACCCTGTTCAACAGCCAGCGGAATGGTATCGACAACATCTCCTTCATAAATATATTTCTGTTCGCTGATAATTTCCCCGCCATCTTCATTTAAAACTGAAAATTCGGGTGTTGTCCTGTAAATCCAGTCCCTGCGAAGGTTATATTCGGCTGTTGTATCCAAGTGCGAAAAAGTCTTGTTTACATAAATACTATCGGTTTCATAATATTCAATAAACTGCGACGACATATCGATAACCGCCAAATCCTCATCCGAAGTAAAACTGTACAATGAATTTCTGATGGAAAGTGTACCGTTGGGTTTATAAACTTCAGGGAGGAGATAAAATTCAAAATATCCGTTTTCCGAATCGGTTGTAGTTGAAACCGTTTTAGGTGTACCATCGGTGTCAATATCATAACCACGAACAGTTGTAAGTTCAATTGCAACCACACCGATGTTGTTTTTTGTAGGATCCAAATTTGAAAGTAAGTCTTTGTCTGCTTCAATTGGTCCCCCAACCACCTTGCCGGCAAGTTTTACCCGGGTAGTGTCGTTTATTTTTATTTGAACGGGTTCGGTAAAATTGTGCCTGATGATGTTCCCGTACTCGTCAATTCCAGGATAGTATTTTTTTTCGAAAACGTGATTTGCCTTTTCAAAAGAAATGTAGTGATTTCCGTAAGGAACCTCAAAATCAACGGTTCCGTCTTCATTGGTTTGGATTATATTTTCATTACTATCGATTTGAATTTGTCCGTCGAGTTTCACATAAACATTTCCTACAGGAAACGTTGTGTTCTTATAAAAGACCTGTGCTGTAACTGTAACAGTTGAAATATCAACAAAATCGATATTGTTGTGAACGCTGGCGCCATCGCCCACAAAAAGTGTTTTGCTAGTAGGATTGAATTCGTGGGGTGCCATCATTGGGACAATTGTATAAATTGAACCGCCGCTTAGGTAAGGAATTCCGGTAATCAGGTAGTTCCCCGTTGCATCGGTAACGGCCTTAAACCAAAGCTGTTCTATTGTGGGATTTACATCGGCATAGGAGCAATTGTGTAAAGTTCCGTGATTTTCGTTATAACCGTTTCCTGTTCTCGACAAATCAAAAAACAAATCAATATCAATATTTTCGTTTAACCGGTAGTAGCCAATCAAACCGCTTTCGTTGCCGGCAATATATTTGTCGAAATTTAAAGCCACTTTACTGCTGTCGAGGGCAACATTCCAGATTCTCATTTCATCTACATAACCATTAAAATAAGATACTCCATGTTTTCCGACGATAAAATCACTGCTGCTGGAAGCAGGGGACGGAACGCCTGATTTTGAGGCTTTCAATTTACCGTTGATATAAATGTAACTTGATGCTCCATCAAAAACCGTAGTTACCTGGACAAAACTATCGACTGCCGGAATGTAGGAACAAGTCAACAGGTTTTCACCAACACTAAATACAAATGCATTTGAAGAATAATTCAGGTTATATTGTTCCCCGCGGTTAAAAATAGACGCATTTTCGGTACTGTTGAACTTGAGATAAGCCTGAAAAGTAAACGTTGGTAAACTGTTTTGTAAGCCTTCAATTTGCATGTACGAATTTGTCCCATTCAAACTGATGCTTGAGAATTCGGGTAGTTCAGTGCTATTAGCGGTTATTGTAACTCCCTTCACCGGATTGTCGTCCTGGTAAGTTACCTGCCCGCTTACAACAGCTGTTGGTGTTTTAAACCCAATTGACGAAACAGCATTGCTAAAAACAGATGTTTCGTTGCATAAACCTTCCGCTTTAATTGAATATTCATACAACACACTGTTTTCAACATATTTATCGTCGTACGAAGTTAAAGTGCCGCTCAATGTTGTAATTAACGTTGAGTCGGTGCTTCCATACTCTTTTCGGTAAATATAAAAAAGGTCGATTTGTGAACGGTTGTTGTTGTCCCATTCGAGATGAACAATATCGGCATAATATCCTTTCGAGGCTTTTAAAGCGCCATCCCAAAAAGTGTTGCTCAAATCGGGAGCAAGTTGAATTTGCGCAGTTGAAACTTCCGATGAATTGCCACAGTCTCCTTCAGCTAATATCTTGTAAACATACGCAACACAAAGCTCAACATCATCGTCGTTGAAAGAGGTAGTCCCGGCAGCCAGTTCGTATTCTGTTACAACTCCCGAGGTAACATTCGATCTTTTAAGCAGGAAGCCGGTTTCGTTACTCGAGTTGTCGGTCCATGTTAAATGAATAGTATTGTTTACAATACTTGAATTAAAATTACTCGGGGCTGTAGGAACACTCGGAGTTTTTCCTGAAACTACACTCGAAAAGGTCCCCCAGTCGCCACAATCGTTTTTTGCCCTTACTTTATAATAATATATTGTATTGCGCAAAGGAGGTGTATTTTCATAATAATTCTGGGTTCCTGGTAATGTAGTGCTAATACTGGTAAATCCGGTTGTTGAGCTCGTACTTCTTTGTATCTCGAAATTATCCGGCGTTTCATCCGTCCACTGCCACTGAATATAAATTGTTCCATCGCATAAATCGTCGGAAGCCGAAACATTCGTCGGTGCATCAGGGATTGGTTTGGAATAACCCGTAACTTCATTTGTAAAAACGCCATAATTTGTTGTACTGTTATACACAGTTTTTAATCTTACTTTATAATCGTATTCTGTTCCGTCGGTAACTGATGTATGGGAATAGCTGGTATTAGCAGTAGTTACGACTAAAGTATCGTTTTTGTAAATCTGGTATGTATTCGTTCCATCCGATCTGATATTATCGGGTGCCGACCAGGAAAGATCAACCTTGTTGCACTCATTTTGCGAAACATTTAACGATTGCGGGGCATTGGGCTTGTAAAATATTAATGTAAAGGGATTAAATGTTTTGTAGCTGCCATCATCATCTACTTCTTTTATCCTGAACATTACTTCTGAATTATAAACTCCTGATGGTGATTCATTTATGGTATATTTTGAAACATATTCATCAGTATCACCGTCCCCATCAGTATCTACCGTTTGAACAAGATCTAAAAGACTTACAGATATTCCATTGTAGTCCGTACTGTACTTATTCCCATCATTCATGTAATGATGTATCTTGACAATCCAGGTCCAATTTCCATTAATTAAAGCTTCAATATATAAATATTCTTCAATTTGATTACCACCATCATATCTATCGATATAAATCACAGCGTGCCCATCGGTTGTATTAGAACTCACAATGTGATAATCATTTTCACCAAATTCGAGTGCCCTGGACTGAAAAGCCAAAGCAAACAAAGCAAAACTAAACAACAATAGTTTTTGCAAAACGGATGTAAAACTTCTCATAGTTTGAATATTTAGTTTTTTAATTTAATAACTTCAGAACAACGGATTTTAAGATTTTATTAATGGGTACAAATTGGGGTTCGAACCACACAATGCATTTAAAGTACTATAATAATATATTTTATTGAATTAATGGATAAAAATACCGGATCACAAAATTGAGCAAGCAAGGTGTAAACAGCTCATTCATTTGATTTTGTATCTTCATTGAAAATAAGGTTAGTCCGATTTATACAGAATAAGTAAAGATCGGGGCTGATTTGGAAATTTGACGCTAAAAGAACAGGTTTATTGTATCATTTTTGCAAAAACGATACAATAACACAGATTCAGAAACTACTAAATTTGTTTTGAAAAACGTGCTACATAAACACCCGGTGATGTATTTTCCTGTTTTTTGAAAGCAGTAAAAAAGGTATTTCGCGAAGAAAACCCGGATAATACACCAATTGCTTCGAGTGTCATTTCCGAAGCCTTTCCCTCTCTCATAAGTTTCTTCGAATAATTCACCCGCCATTCGTTGCGGTAATCGGTAAAAGATTGTTTTTTTACTTCCCTGAAATAGTATGTGAGATGATAAGCCGGTATTTGAATCAATACCGAAAATTTGGCAAGATTAAAACTATAATCAAGAAAAGGCTTATTTCCTGTCATATATGTTTCAATTTTTTCCCCAACCAAATCCATATATTCTTTACTGAATTGTGAACCCCTGGATTCAGTTTGAATCACAGGCGGGGTTTCGTCTTTTTCAACAAAATTCTGTGATATTACAGGTTGCGAAAAGGGATTGAATCCATACAAAATTGCAGGGAAAAAAAACGGCATAATCAACAAACAAAGAAAACCGATTTCCGACAAAACCCTTAATAAACCCAAAGAATACAAAAGGTCAAGGTCATTTTCTTTAAATACTTCAAGCAAGAGTAGCAGATGACAAATAATGCTCAAAAAAAGCACACTAAAAAAACCGGACAACCACTGAACAATAATTCGGTGTTGCGATGAACGAAGTTTCCCTTTTTCTCCCTTCAAAAAGCGAATAAAAAGGAAGAATGACCAAATGGTATATCCCAGCATCAGTACAGGGCGACTTAAATAAATAAATTTTGCAGGAAATATTTTATATAAAGCGATTGGGTGTAACCTTCCCAGAATAATTGAATTTTCAACAATTTCGCCTGCAATTTCCATTTTATACTCGAACGGAGTAAAAATATATGGAAGAGAGGTTACAAAAAACAGTAACATAGGGATAAAATGCCATAAATCGTTTAGCCTAAGCCTGGAATTATCGGTTAAAATACTACGAACATACCAGTAAATAACGGGGCCGGTGAGATAAGAAATAAAACCGATATTGATATAAAATATACTCACCAGAATAACCGATTTTGAGTACAATGTAACATACTCAAGGAATGCATACAGGCTTATTAAAAGGAAAAAAGCCCCCAGATAAATTGCCGAATTGGATCTTCCTGCATTATAAAAAAGCAAAATTACCGACAAAAGTATCCCTATAAAAACCAGAATTAGAAGCATCAATTTTATTTGTAATGTAAATTTATGGTTTTCTTTTATGTCATTTACCAATACGATGGTTAAAATGGCAGGAGAAAAGAAAAATCCTTTTACATTCATAGGAAAAACCATGAAAATTAGAACATAATAGTAATCTAAGAATTAAAGTTAGTTTTACAGAAAATTTTACAGAAAATGCATAAATCTTTAGAGATTAAAGTTCCGACTACTTTGCTTTCTATTCTGATTATTCCTTTTTGGAATGGTTATCCCCAAAAATTAAAACAAAACTTCAAGATTCAGATTATCCAGTTTTCCAATAAAAACAACTTCGCTTTTAATTTCTGAAATTATTTTTTCACTTTCCGCAATTTCAAAATTTCCGCCAACAGCCTGAAGAATAAATTCGAAAGCCTCGTTTTCAAAACATAGGATGCCTTTTACGCGGTAAATCTCAGTTTTGTAAATATCGAGGATGTACGAAAGCCAGTGTTCAAAATCCTCCTTTTTTAGCGGTTTAAAAAAAGTAATATATTTTGTTGAGATTTCGGAATGTGTGGTGGTTGTAAAAACAAAATCAGGATAAAATTTTGGAACAAAAATTACATCGCCGAGCTGAAATTGCGAGGAAAAGCCAAATTCGGCAAACAATATTTTGCCCAGCGGATTTAAACGATTGATTTCAGCCTTTATATTTTCCTTTCCCAAAACAGACAACTGCTCCGACTTATTTATCAATATAAAATCGGCTACTGCAATTTGTTTCCACAAAATTTCTTTTTCGGGCTGAATGGAAAAATTTGATGCGTCGACCAAACAAACCGTTCCTGCAAAACGATAAATTCTCCTGAGATTTTCATCGCGGAAAAACGGCCGGATTACCGGAGCCGGATCTGCAATTCCGGTAGTTTCAATTATCAGATGTTCCACGTTGGGAAAACGACCGGCCAATTCCTGCAAAACCAACTCGTATTCATCGGAAATGGTACAGCAAATACATCCTTTTTTTAATTCGAACATCCGACTGGCATCAACACCTTTAATAAGTTTTGTATCGATGGAAATTTCGCCAAATTCATTTTCAACCAGGGCAAATTGTTTCTCCGGATACTTTTTCAGCAAAAAATTAATAAAAGTTGTTTTCCCTGCTCCCAAAAAACCGGTAATTACGGTTACTGTTATTTTTGAAATTGAATTCAAAATTTTGGTTCGTTTTAAAAATCCTTTTTTACTAACGTTCCTTTAAAGGAAGAAAATTATTTATATTTCAATTTCTTCTTCATGCTTATAGCTAAAAGCTTGCGACTTGTAGCTTTTTTACCCAAACACCCCAAATAAATTCAGGATTACAATTACAAGTGCGGCAATTAAAACATAACGGATGTATTTGGCGCCACCTTTTACGGCAAAAGTTGCCCCGAGCCAGGCGCCCCCCATATTTCCGGCAGAAAGAATTAAACCGGCCCAAAGATCGACCTGTTTGTTTAGAAAATAAACACCGAGTGAAAAAACGGTGTACAACAAAACAATCAAAACTTTAACTGCGTTGGCTTTTACAAGGTCGTAACCCGAACCGAGAACCAGTCCTGCCAAAAGCAAAAATCCTACACCAAGTTGTATAAAACCGCCATAAAATCCGATGAAAAAGAAAATAATATATTGTAAAACTGTTGGTTTTGCCGATGCTGTTCCGGCATGTTCTTTTACCCAGATTTCAGGTTTAAGGACAACTATAAAAAACATAACCACCATTAAAGCGGCTATAATTTTTTTCAGAATCTGCGGGTCGATTTCAACGGCAAACAAAGCGCCGGCAATTGACCCCACAACCGCAGGAATGGCAAGTTTGTAATCTGTTTTTAAATCGAGTACTTTCTTTTGTCGGAAGGTATTTACCCCGATAATATTCTGAAGTAAAATTGCAATCCGGTTGGTTCCGTTGGCAACATTGGCCGGAAGTCCTAAAAACATCAGCAACGGTAAAGTAAGCATAGAACCGCCGCCTGCTGTTGTATTAATAAATCCGGCTGCCAGACCAGTTCCCACAAGCGCTAAAACAAAGTACCATTCCATTTTTTTCTGAGTTTAAAGTTTCAAGTTCCAGGTTCAAAGTTCCGGGTTTTCGCCAAATAACTGATGACCATCTTTCTTCCTTTTTCCCGCTTCAAGCTTCTTTCCTCAAAGTTTCATAAAGATTTTCACAAAGAAGCTCAAAAATTTAATCCAATTCCAATGACAAATGACCAGTGACCAATGACCAATTCTCCTTCAACTGCGACAGATTTCTTTCTTACGCGTTCAAAGTTTAAATTTTAATTTGAAAAAATAAAAAACCCCAAAGATTATCTTCAGGGTATATTTACTCATTACTTGATACTATATTTCTCAATACTAATACGCAAACAACGGGTAGTCTTTCATTAATTTGTGAACTTTCTCACCAACTACTTTCAAAGTGTGTTCGTCTTCGATGTTTGAAATTACATCGTCGATAAGCTGAACAATTACAGGCATTAAATCTTCTTTTACGCCACGGGTTGTAATTGCAGGAGTTCCCACGCGCAAACCGGAAGTCTGGAATGGAGAACGGCTGTCGAACGGAACCATGTTTTTATTAACGGTTATTTCGGCTTTTACCAGTGTATTTTCAACCTGTTTCCCTGTAATTTCCGGGAATTTGGTACGCAAATCAATTAACATTGAATGGTTGTCGGTGCCACCTGAAATTACTTTGTACCCCAAATCGATAAATGACTGAGCCATAACAGCAGCATTCTTTTTTACCTGACTTTGGTATTCTTTGAATTCCGGTGAAAGTGCTTCGCCAAAAGCCACTGCTTTTGCTGCAATCACATGTTCGAGCGGACCGCCCTGTTGACCCGGGAAAACTGCCGAATCGAAAAGTGAAGAAACAGTTCTGACTACGCCTTTCGGAGTTGTAATTCCCCAAGGATTTTCAAAATCCTTGCCCATCAAAATAATACCGCCACGCGGTCCACGCAACGTTTTATGTGTTGTAGAAGTAACAACATGCGCATGTTCCAGTGGATTATTGAGCAATTCAGCAGCAATTAAACCGGCAGGGTGAGCCATGTCGATCATCAGCAATGCACCAACTTTATCGGCAATTTCGCGCATGCGTTTGTAATCCCACTCGCGACTGTAAGCCGAAGCCCCGCCAATAATCAGTTTGGGTTTGTGTTTCAGCGCCAGTGCTTCCATTTCGTCGTAATCCACCAAACCGGTGTCTTCTTTTACTTTGTATGCAATTGGATTGTACAGAATTCCCGAAGAATTTACCGGCGAACCGTGCGAAAGGTGACCCCCGTGCGATAAATCGAGGCCTAAAAAAGTATCGCCTGGTTTTAAAATTACGCTTAAAACAGCAGCGTTTGCCTGCGCACCGGAGTGTGGCTGAACATTCGCCCACTCGGCTTTATATAATTCTTTGATGCGTTCGATAGCCAGCACCTCGGTTTCATCAACAAACTGACAACCTCCGTAATATCTTTTCCCGGGGTAACCTTCGGCATATTTGTTGGTCATTACAGAACCCATGGCTTCCAAAACATGGTCGCTTACAAAATTTTCAGAAGCAATCAGTTCGATACCGCCCAGCTGGCGTTCACGTTCTTTTTGAATAATATCAAATACAAGTGAATCTCTCTTCATTTCAGTTCTTTCTTTAAATTAAAGCACAAAGGTAATACATTTTAAAAGAGAGGTTTGTTGAAAAGGTAAACAAAAGCGATTATTTTTGAACAATCATAAAAGAAGCTGTGAGTCGTGAGCTACGAGCCTGATTTATTAGAAATAAAAACAAAAAGCTAATTTTTAAGTCCTCAGAAAAAATTGGAATTGAAAACTGAGACTGAGACTGAGACTGAAATTAAAACGGAAGAAAACCATGAATGAAAAAATAAACAATCGACCAGAGTTTTTAAGTGCCTTATGCATTTTAACATTTATCGGAAGCAGCATTACTTTTATTGGCTATTTCCTTGCATCGCTTTTTTTTGAACGCGCTTCTGAATGGATTGTAAAATACTCATCGTGGAGTACTACCGAAAGTATTTCTCCTCTTTATTTTACAGTTTTAATGGCTGTTTCAGCACTTTCGTTAACAGGTGCTATTCGTATCTGGAAATTGCACCGTGACGGATTTTTCCTGTACTCGGTAGCCCAGATTTTGCTTTTGTTGCTTCCTGTGGTCTGGATTAACACCGATGCATTTTCAAGCGTGAATTTAATTTTTGCCCTTCTGTTTATTGTGGGTTATGGATTGAACTGGAAAAAGTTGAAATAACAATTTTTTCAAAAGTTACAACCATAATGAGTTAAGCTTATTGTTTCTCTTACATTTTCCCAAATAATTTTATTTTTACAAAATCATATTTAAACAAATTTACCATGCCATCAAAAACCATTAACCGCATTTTACTTTTAGCATTTATTTTTTCATTTGCCTGTTCACAAAAAGAATTTGTTACGCAACGCCAAATCCATGATTTAAGCGGAACCTGGCTGTTTGCACTCGATTCGGCACAAACCGGAATCACTGAAAAATGGTTTGATTCGCCGTTGCAGGAAACGGTTCAGTTGCCGGGAACGCTCGACGAAAACAACAAGGGAATCCCCAACCTGAATCACGACGAAACCATGCGTTTATCGCGCGAACGAATGTACGAAGGATGGGCATGGTACCAAAAGGAAATTACCATCGAAGAAGGCTGGAACGGAAAAGAAATTTTCCTGACATTAGAACGTACCAAACCCACAAAAGTGTGGGTCGACAACAATTTTGCCGGCGAAAACTCCACTATTTTATCAGAACAAAAATACAATCTTACCCGCTTTTTATCTCCCGGAAAACATTTGCTGTCGGTGTTGGTAAACAACGGCGAAGGCTCGGTTCCCGATGGTGTAAAAGGCTCGCACGCATGGACTGAGCACACACAAACCAACTGGAACGGAATTATTGGGAAAATAAATTTGGAAGCTGTTTCAAAAAGCTATATAAAAACCGTGAGTGTTACTCCCGACATTGAACAAAAAGAAGCAGTAACATCGCTGGGTATTTTTTTTAACGACACAATAAAACGCGAAGTAAAAATCAAACTCAGCGCCTCTGTGTGGAATTCTGAAGTTCCTCAAGATGTTGCCGAAAAAACCTATAAAATAGAGCTGAATCCCGGTGAAAACCGCGTGGTTTTAAAATATCCGGTGGGAGAAAAAATGCAGTTTTGGAGCGAATTCTCTCCTGCACTTTACAAACTTTCGGCTGAATTAATCGCCGAAGATGGAAGCGACAACCTTCAAACCGATTTTGGCTTCCGAAAATTCACAACCGAAGGAACGCAATTCAAAATAAACGGACTGACCACATTTTTGCGCGGCGAACACAACGCCTGTGTTTTTCCGCTTACGGCTCACCCGCCAATGGATGTGGAAAGCTGGCAGAAACTTTTTCAGATTGCCAAATCGTACGGCATCAACCACTACCGTTTTCATTCGTGGACACCGCCTGCAGCAGCTTTTGCAGCTGCCGACATCGAGGGAATTTATATGCAACCCGAACTTCCGTTTTGGGGCAGTTTGAAGGACGAAGACCCCACAGAATTGAATGAATTTCTAACCAGCGAAGGTGAAAATATTCTGGAAAAATACGGCAACCATGCCTCGTTTGTAATGATGGCGCTGGGAAATGAACTAAGCGGCAGTTTGCAGCAAATGCAAAAAATGGTAACACATTTCCGCCTGCTGGCGCCCGAAAAACTGTTTGCTTTTGGATCGAACAATTATTTGGGAAGCCGCGGACAGGCCGAAGGCGAAGATTATTTTACCACTTGTCGTGTTGGCGCCGACACCGACACAACCTACAGCACGCACACCCGTGCCTCGTTTTCGTTTGCCGATGCGTACGATGGCGGTTACGTTAACGGGCGATACCCGTCGACCGACCTGAATTATGCTGGCGCCATCAGCAAATGCAGTGTTCCGGTAATTGGCCACGAAATTGCCCAATACGAAATTTATCCCAACTATACGGAAATTGAAAAATATACCGGCGTTTTAAAACCCTGGAATTTTGAAATTTTCAGACAAAGAATTATCGATGCCAGAATGGAAGATCAGGCGCTCGATTTTTTCAAAGCTTCGGGTGCACTGAGTATGCTTTGTTACCGCGCCGATGTTGAAATGGCACTGCGGACTTCCGGTTTTGGTGGTTTTCAGTTGCTCGACCTACAGGATTTTCCAGGACAGGGATCGGCGCTGGTGGGTGTATGCGATGCCTTTATGGACAGCAAAGGACTGATTTCGCCGGAAGAATTTTCACATTTTTCAAACCGGGTGGTTCCGTTGCTTATTATGGAAAAATACTGCTGGACAAACACAGAAATGTTTGACGCAAAAATTCAGGTAGCCAATTATTCAGCAGCCGACTTGCAAAATCCGATTGTAAACTGGCAATTGAAAGACCGCGACGGAAAAGTTGCGGGCAGCGGTTCTGTTGCAGGTTCAATTTCGCAAGGAAAATTAAGCGATGTTGGAAAAATAAATCAATCGCTTTCAGAAATAAAATCGGCTCAAAAACTCACGCTGCAACTTGCAATCGAAGGGACTTCCTTTCAAAATGAATACCCGCTCTGGATTTATCCTGAAAATAAAGATGTGCAAGTTTCTGAAGACATTTTAATTGCCGACGCGCTAAACAACGAGGTAATAAAAATGTTGGCAAACGGCGGAAAAGTGCTTTTGTTTCCCGACCATAAAAAGTTCGAAGCTTTTACGGTTGGCGGACTGTTTACCACCGATTACTGGAACTACAAAATGTTTAAAGGTATTTCGGAAAACAACAACAAACCGGTTTCGCCCGGAACCATGGGACTTTTAATAAATCCTGAACATCCACTGTTTAAAAACTTCCCGACTGAATTTCACTCCAACTGGCAGTGGTGGGCGATGGTGAAAAAAAGCCGTCCGTACATTCTCGACAATGCGCCGGAAGGTTATAAACCACTGGTTCAGGTTATCGACAATATTGAACGAAATCACAAACTGGGATTGATTTTTGAATTTCAGATGGGCGAAGGAAAACTACTGGTTTGTATGTCGGATTTAAAAACCATTCAGGACAAACCTGAAGCACGGCAACTTTACAAAAGCATCCTGGAATATATGAATTCAGATGATTTTCAACCTTCGGTAACCATTTCTGAAAACGAACTTAAACAACTCTTCAGCAAAACTGTTTCTGAAGTAAACATTAAAACCATCGGAAATATTTCGTATCAGTAACAATGAAAAATATACAACTAAAATCTCTCTCTTTCAGCAAATTGGTAGTATTGATTTTAATTGCGGCATTTTTTCAAAGCTGCCAAAAAGAAAGCGAAGTTGAGTTTAAAGCGGATTTCACTTTTTCGTTCAGCAACGACAACAATGTACTGTTTACCAACACTTCGGTGGGCGATTACCAGACGCTGGAATGGAATTTTGGAAACGGGGAAACCGCTTCAACAACCGATAAAAACAAAACATTTGAAGTGTATTATCCGAAAGCAGGTGATTACAATGTGATTTTGAATTTGCTTACCGAAACCGGTGCCAACAACAAAACAATCAAAAAAGTCACTATTACAAACGACGATGTAGTTGCTTCTTTTACTGCTACTGCTGATGCCGGAAATCCAAATCTTTTTCACCTGGAAAATACAAGTTCAGGCGAATTCGATTCGTTTGAATGGTTGTTCCGATACAAAACGATTGAGAATGAAAACAGTACTTTGGCTTATTTTCCGTTTAGCGGAACTTTCAGCATCGAATTAAAAATAAGCAAAGGCACTTCTGTTTTTTCGGCAAAACAAAATGTTACCATTGCTTCCAACGATGCGGATTATCTTTCCAATCTTGCTTTGGTTTGGTCGGACGAATTTGACGGAACTGCCGTGAATACTGATAATTGGACTTTTGAAACCGGCGCCACCGGCTGGGGAAACAACGAACTGGAAAACTATACCAACGGCGAAAATTCAGAAATTGTTGACGGCAAACTGGTTATTACTGCCAAAAAAATCAACGAAAGTATGACGGCAGGTTCTTATACTTCGTCGCGCATGATTACACTCAACAAACACGATTTTTTGTATGGCAGAATGGAAATCCGCGCTAAACTGCCTTCGGGTCGCGGAATCTGGCCAGCCATCTGGATGCTGGGCAGTAATATTGGCGAAGTAAGCTGGCCTGCCTGCGGCGAAACCGATATTATGGAATATGTGGGGTACCAGCCTAACACAGTGCATGCAACCATTCACACTCCGGCAGGAAACGGAAGCAACGGCAGCGGAACCTCCATTTCGCTGGCAACCTGCGAAGAAGAATTTCACAATTACGGAATTATCTGGACCGAAAAATCGATTCAGTTTTATATCGATTCACCCGACAACGTTTCCTACACTTACGCTCCTGTAACCAAAACCAGCGATAACTGGCCGTTTAACAAACCGCAGTTTTTTATTTTGAATGTTGCTGTTGGCGGAAACTGGGGTGGTGCACAGGGAATCGACAACACTATTTTCCCACAAAAAATGGAAGTGGATTATGTTCGTGTTTATCAGGAAAAATATTAATCTTTTGTAGCAATTTACGATGGCAAGAATAATTAATGCACCAACCCGGATTAAAGCTGCCGGTGTGGGCGAAAAAATAATTGAAGAATATTTTGGTAGGGTCAATTCAGGTACCGAAGAAATTAGCATTGCCCGCATGAAAAGTCCGCAAGGTTGGGCCGAACCCGGCCAGTGCCCGCTTTTTGATGAGTACACCGTGGTTTTAAAAGGCGCTTTGCAGATTGAAACCAAAACCGAAACACTGAAAATTTCTGAAGGACAGGCTGTTCTGGCTCCTAAAAACGAATGGATAGGATATAGCTCACCATTTGAAGGCGGCGCTGAATACATTGCTGTTTGTCTGCCGGCTTTTTCCCCGGGAACAGTTAACCGCGACGAAGAATAATTTTTTGTTATTAGGATTTCATTAAGAAAAAATTCCTTTCCTGCCTTCGAAATTCTTTTAACTTTGCCAAAAACAGGTGAAATGTTTCAAAAGATTTCCTCAAAAATAATAATTGTGTTTGCCAGTTTGTTGTTACTGGCGCATGCAGTTATTCCTCACCTGCATTTTACTTCCGAAATAGTTATTACTGCTGAACCCGGGTTAAGTCATTCGCACCACAGTCACCACCACGATCCTTCCGATCCCAATGATAAATGCAAAAACAACCTGGACTCCTGCATATTAAAGCAGGTTTTTCTGGCTCGTGTAGAAAATCTGACACCTGAAATCAGCTTTATTCAGGATTTTAATATCCCCGTTGATATTCACGGAATTCAGACAACAATAAACACAAAAAATATTTTTATACCGGAGGTATTTTCTCCCCCGCAATTTGAAAAGCCGGTTCACTATTCTTTTTTATACTGCGGAAGTGTAAATTCCCGCGGCTCTCCCCTGGTTTAAATTTCTGAAAAATCTGAGATGGATGCCATTGTTGCATCGTTTTGGTTTCAAAATTTAAATTTTACAATCAATGAAAAAATATTTATGTATGCTTCTCATCACATTTTATGTTTTGAGTTGCCAGAATTCCCCTGATAATAAAAATACTGAAGCTGAAGAAGCCGGACATGATCATGAACAGGAGGAACCCAAAATTTTACTCACCTCCTATTCACCCGATTTAGAACTGTTTGCTGAAGCCGACCCGTTTATTACAGGCAAAGAATCGAACGTACTTTCGCATTTTACACAGCTCAGCAATTTTAAACCGATTGAAACACCGAACGTAACCCTGCGGCTGGAAGTTGGAGGAAAACAGGTTAGCCAAACGTTAAATGAACCAACCAGAACAGGAATTTACAGTTTTTCTGTTACACCTTCAGTAGCTGGCTCGGGTCGTTTAATTTATGAAATAAAAACAGTTGAAAATTCGTATGAAATTGTTGTTGAAAATGTTCGCGTTTTCGACAACGAAGAAGAAGCCGATGAAGCGGCTCACGCTGCCGAACCGTCGCAGACCAATGCCACTGTATTTACCAAGGAACAGTCGTGGAAAATTGATTTTGCTACAGAACTTCCCACAACCGAACCTTTCGGACAAGTAATTAAAACCACGGCGCTGGTACAATCAACTCCGGCCGACGAAATGCAGATTACCGCCAAAACCGGTGGAATTGTTTTTTTTGCCACGAACAATTTAACAGAGGGAAAAGAAACTAAAACCGGCGAAAAATTATTTACAATTTCAGGAAACAGTTTTGCCGACAACAATTCAACAGTAAGGTACACCGAAGCCAAAAACAATTTTGAAAAAGCAGCTTCCGATTTTGAACGGGCAAAAGAACTGGCCACAGAAAAAATAGTCTCGGAAAAAGAATTGCTGGCAGCAAAAAATGAGTACGAAAATACAAAAGCTGTATTCGAAAATCTGGATAAAAACTTTAGTGCCAACGGACAAACGGTAATCAGTCCGATGAGTGGTTTTCTCAAACATATTTTTGTTCAAAACGGTGCGTTCGTAGAAGTAGGCCAGCCGGTTGCGATACTTTCGCAAAACAAAAAACTGATGCTTTCCGCCGAAATTCAGCCAAAATATGCAACGTTGCTAAGCAATTTCCAAACGGCCAATATTGTACTTCCCGAAAACGGCAGTTCTCTTTCGCTGGAAGAACTCAACGGCAAAATGCTCAGCTACGGAAAAGCAGCGAGCCACGACAATTACCTGGTTCCTGTAAATCTTGAAATTGCAAACAACGGAAGTTTTATTCCGGGAAGTTTTGTAACTGTGTTTTTGAAAACTGTAAACAACCGGCAGGCGCTCACAATTCCAAATACAGCGTTGCTCGAAGAGCAGGGTAACTTTTTTGTTTTTGTACAAATAACTCCCGAGTTGTTTGAAAAGCGCGAAATTGAAACGGGCGAAACCGATGGCAACAAAACCATTGTAACCGGCGGGATTTCAGCCGGTGAACGTGTTGTTACCCAGGGAGCCATGTTTATTAAATTATCGCAGGCATCGGGCGCTTTGGATCCGCACGCCGGTCATGTTCACTAAAACTGCGTTGCCATGTTAAATAATATCATAAAATTTTCGCTGAACAACAAGTATTTTATTTTGCTCTGCTCTGTTGTTTTGGTAGTTTTCGGAACCCGCACTGCCGTAAATATGGATGTGGACGTTTTTCCGGATTTAACTGCGCCAACTGTTGTAGTAATGACCGATGTACATGGAATGGCTTCCGAAGAAGTGGAACGGCTGGTAACTTTCCCGATTGAAACTGCGGTAAACGGCGCAACTGATGTACGTCGCGTGCGTTCAACCTCATCGCAGGGATTTTCTTTTGTTTGGGTGGAATTTGACTGGGGAACTGATATTTTTAAAGCCCGTCAGATTGTAAGTGAAAAACTTATTCCTGTTTCGTCGCAAATGCCGTTGGGAGCCGGGCAACCGATTCTGGCGCCGCAATCAAGTATTATGGGTGAAATATTTTTTATCGGGATGCAGGCCGACAGTACCAGTATGATGGATTTGCGAACCATTGCCGAATGGAATGTAAAACCGCTGATTCTGGCTACCGGAGGGGTTTCGCAGGTTACTATTATTGGTGGCGATTTAAAACAGTACAAGGTTTTGGCCGATCCGCAAAAAATGGGATATTTCGGCGTTTCCATGCAGGAACTTGCCGACATTTGCAGCGGAATAAGCCACAATTCCATGGGAAATGTAGTGCGGCAGTACGGAAATGAATATGTTGTCCGTGGTATTGCGCGCACAACCGATCTGGATGAACTTGGAAATTCCTTTATCAAAAATATCAATGGACGACCTGTCCGTATTCGCGATGTTGCTGAAGTTAAAATCGGAAGCGCGGTAAAAATGGGACATGCTTCGCACGATGCAAAACCGGCTGTTATTCTTTCGGTTTCGAAACAACCGCACGTTAACACGCTGGAGGTGACCGAACAAATCGAAAAAAACCTGGAAGTACTCAAAAAAACACTCCCGCCGGATGTAAAACTCGACACCGAAATTTTCCGGCAGGCCGATTTTATCAAAACTTCAGTAAACAATGTTCAGAATGCACTGATTGAAGGGGCCGTTTTTGTCATTGTTATCCTGTTTATTTTCCTCGGAAGTTTCCGCACAACTATTATTTCACTCATTGCAATCCCGCTTTCGCTGCTGGGAGCAATAATCGTATTAAAAGTATTTGGATTCAACATCAACACCATGAGTTTGGGCGGAATGACTATCGCCATTGGTTCGCTGGTTGACGATGCCATTATCGATGTTGAAAACGTGTACAAACGGCTGCGGCAAAACCGGCAAAAACCGGAAGCCGAACGCCAGTCAAAATTCACCATAGTTTTCGAGGCTTCCAAAGAAATCAGGGCCTCCATCCTGAATGCAACTGTTATTATTATGGTAGCATTTTTGCCTTTGTTTTTCCTCTCAGGAATGGAAGGCAGAATGCTGAAACCACTGGGAATTTCTTTTATCGTTTCGCTTTTTGTTTCGCTGGTTGTTGCCATGACTTTAACGCCGCTGATGGCAAAAATGCTTCTGACCAACGACAATTATCTTTCAAAAAATGAAAAGGAAAAATGGCTGGTCCGAAAACTTACCGCCGGATACGAAAAATCGCTAACCTGGGCTTTAAAACATAAAACGCTGATAATTACCTCCACAGTTGCGGTTTTTATGGTGTCGCTGATTTTGTTTTCGACGCTTGGCAGAAGTTTTTTACCCGATTTTAATGAAGGTTCGTTAACACTTTCTGTAATTTCAAAACCTGGAACCTCATTGAACGAAAGCAACCTGATTGGCAATTTGGTGGAAACCGAACTACTGGCAATTCCTGAAATAAAATCGACAGCACGCAGAACAGGCCGCGGCGAACTCGACGAACATTCGCAAGCCATCAACAGTGCCGAAATCGATGTAAATTTCAAACTGAATGAGCAGAGTCAGGAAGATTTCCTTGCCAATGTAAGAAGTACACTTTCAGGTATTCCGGGAATTGCATTTACCGTTGGTCAACCGCTCGGGCACCGCATCGATCACATGCTTTCGGGAACCCGTGCCAACATTGCCATTAAACTTTTCGGCACAGATCTGAACCGGATGTTTTTGCTGGGAAATCAGATAAAAAGCGCTATTGTTAATATAGAAGGACTGGTGGATGTAAATGTGGAACAACAGACCGAAATTCCGCAGATTCAGATTCGCGCCAACCGCGATTTGCTGGCCAGTTACGGAATTACGATTGAACAGTTCAACCAATTTGTGGATGTTGCATTTGGCGGAGAGAAATTAGCCGATATTTTTGAAGGACAACGCAGTTTCGATTTGGTTCTTCGTTTAAACAGGGATTACACAGAATCTCTCGACGGAATAAAAAATGCCCTCATCGATACCTACGACGGGAAAAAAGTTCCACTCAGCCAGGTGGCCGATATTGTTTCTGTTTCGGGACCGAATTCGATCAGTCGCGAAAATGTGCAGCGAAAAGTGGTTATTTCGGCCAACGTAGCCGGCCGCGATTTGCACAGTGTTGTGGAGGAAATCAGAAACAACATCAATTCGAACATTAATTTACCGGAAGGTTACCGCGTAGAATACGGCGGCCAGTTTGAAAGCGAGGAAAAAGCTTCCAAAACGTTGTTACTGGCGTCCATCGCTTCCATTCTGCTCATTTTTCTGCTTTTATTCCAGGAATTTAAAAATTTAAAACTTGCCGGTATTATTTTACTGAACCTACCGCTGGCGCTTATCGGAGGGGTTTTTGCCATTTATTTTACTTCCGGAATTCTGAGTATCCCGGCGATTATCGGTTTTATCACTCTTTTTGGAATTGCCACCCGCAACGGGATTCTGCTGATTTCGAATTACCAGAAACTGCAAAATCAGGGTGTTTCACTTTCTGAAACCATTTTAAAAGGTTCTTCCGACCGGTTAAACGCCATTTTAATGACAGCACTAACAGCAGCACTTGCACTGATTCCGCTCGCAATGAAAGGCCATTTGTCGGGAAACGAAATACAAAGCCCGATGGCAAAAGTAATTCTGGGCGGTTTGCTCACTTCAACTCTGCTGAATATTTACATTGTCCCGATTGTATTTAGCCTGGTGAACAACCGGAAAAAAACAGGACAGGAGGATTTTCATAAAAATTAATCGCACCAAAATGAAAAAAATAATTTTAACAATTTGCGGTCTGTTTGTTTTTTACGCTGCTTTGTTTTCGCAAAACAGGATAGAAAATGTACTGACCGAAATTGAAAACAACAATACTACACTGGCAGCTTTGCGAAAAAAAACCGATGCCGAAAAGCTTGGGAACAAAACCGGGATTTTTCTGCAAAACCCGGAAGTGGAATACGGTTATTTGTGGGGAAATCCTTCTGCCATTGGTAACCGGACCGATGTTAGTGTAACTCAATCGTTTGATTTTCCAACGGCATACAAATACAAAAACCAGATTTCGGATTTCAAAAATGAACAGGTTGAACTGGAATATCTGAAACAAAAAAAAGAGTTGCTTCTAAATGCAAAAATTATTTTAAACAACCTGGTTTATACCAACGCATTAAAAGCAGAACTCGAAAACAGAAAAACTTTGGCCGATTCAATATCAGCAGCCTACAAACGCAAACTGGATGTTGGAGAAACCAGTATTCTTGAATTCAACAAAGCAAAAATTACAGCTTTATCGGCACAAAAAGAACTTGAAGTTATCGAAATTGAACAAACTTCTTTACTGGCAGAATTAACCGCTTTAAACGGTGGAAAACCGGTGGAGTTCAGTGAGAAATCGTTTCAGCCGTTGGTTATTCCCGGCAATTTTGAGCAGTGGTACCAGGAAGCCGAACAGAAAAATCCGGTGCTTGCCTGGCTGAAACAGGAAATTGAAATCAGTCAAAACCGCGAAAAACTGGAAAAAGCAATGAGTTTACCAAAATTGCAAACCGGTTATATGAGCGAAAAAACAGAGGCGGAACATTTTCAGGGAGTTACTGTTGGCGTATCCATTCCTTTGTGGGAAAATAAAAACACGGTAAAATATGCACGCGCCCAAACCGAGGCACTCGAAAATGTGTCAGCCGACAACCGGCTTCAGTTTTATAACCGGCTGAAAACAATACATGCCAAAACAGTTGCCTTGCAAAAAAGTGTGGAAGATTACAGCAAAGAACTGGAGAATTTCAACAATGCTGAATTACTAAAAAAAGCGCTCAGCAAAGGCGAAATCAATCTGATTGAATACGTTCTGGAACTTTCGGTGTATTACAACAGCATCGATAAAATGCTGGAGATGAAAAAAGAAATGTACAATTCGCTGGCAGAACTCAATCAATACTTATAACAGGCATTTATCTTATTCAGCAGGTGGCTAAAAGTCACCTGCTGAATAAAAGGCTTCAGTTTTTTATAAACCTCTTTTTTATAAGTATTTACTTTACAATTTTGTTAATTTTGGGTTCACAGAACTTTTGTCACCAAATGAACTATACTATTCTAATTGCCGACGACGAACCTCAGAACATTAAAAATTTATTCGAGGCATTAAACCCTGAAATTTACCGGGTTTTTGTTGCTCCTGATGGAAAAACAGCTGTTGAACAGGCGCTCATGAGACAACCCGATGCCATTATTATGGATTGGGATATGCCTGTTATGAATGGCATCGACGCTATCAGGATAATAAGGGCCAGTGAAGATATTAAAAACATACCCATTATTGTGGCAACAGGTAAAATGACACGTGTTGAAAATTTGCGCACTGCGCTCAAAACCGGAGCGAATGATTACATCAGAAAACCTTTTGACCCTATTGAGATTGAAGCCCGTGTACAATCAATGATACACCTACGAACAGAACAACAAAAAATTCTTCGACTGGAAAAAGAGATATTACAACAAAAACTCGAAACCAGCAGTCGGGAGCTGGAAAAGAACCAACAGGCTCTTGCTGCTTTTAAAGCTCACTTAGCGCATAACAACAAGTACATAGACAGTGTAATATCTGATTTGCAACATATTAGACAGATTGGCAGTGACCTTGTCAAGCGGAAAATTGTCGAACTAATTTCACAATTAAAGGTGGATATTAAAAGAGTAAACTTGAATGAGTTTGAAAATCATTTTGAAAATATCCACCCTTCATTCCTGAAAAACATAAAAAACAGGTTTCCCGATCTAACACAAAACGAAATGGAACTGTGCATGTTTTTTAGACTGAATATGACAACCAATGAAATGCTGACCCTGACTTACAAAACCGACAGCACGCTAAAAAAAGCGAGACAACGACTGAAGAAAAAACTGGGTCTTGGTACCAATGAATCATTATCTGATTTTATATCAGAAATTGAATAAACAAATTGAAGACAAGTATGAACAGATTTTTTAAGTTTGATAACATTTCAAATGTGCTTTAAATCAGGTAACATAAAGAAAGCATTCGTTATTGCAATATGTTTTTTAACACTATACATACTGCCAGTCAAGGCGTTTGCTCAGGCTGATTTACTATTGGATGAATTTATGAAAACATCCAAAACAGCCGAAAATATTCCCCGATTAATAATTCTCACTCAACAAATAGCTGATTACAAAGCAGATAGCGCGCTAATGTGTGCCTACAAAATTCAACAAATTGAAATACCTGCAAACGAATATGACCTGCAATCCAACATATTGACAAACATTGGAATAATGGCTAAGCTCAATGGGAAGTACGATGAGGCAAACACATACCTTAGTCAGGCGTTGGATATTGCCGAAAAGCACAATTCTGTTGTATCGCAAATAATTATTCTTTGCCAAATTGGCGAATTAAACCGCTGTATTGGCCTGCTTGATCAAAGTTTACAATACCTGTATTTATCAAGAAACCTGGCGGACAAGTATAAAATAAATCATCAACACCCGAAAATTTACGATCGCTTAAGCGCCACATACTATCAACTTGCTGATCACAATGACCCTCTTTTTGAAAACATTAAAATACAAGGTCAAAATGATATAGGCCCGGATAGAAAAACGATGTACGATTACATTAAACTCTGTAAAATATATGCCGACTCGTCAATAATGTATTCAACACTCAATAAGGATATCAGGACAAACCTAAGCAGCTTGAATATACTTGGGGCATACTTCAGGCATGAAAAACAATATAAAAAAGCAATTGAATATTTCAACAAGGCATTGGATTTAGCAAACAGTAACCATTTTAAAACCAATGTTCCCAACTATTATGCAAACATTTCCAGGACATGGTTTGATCAGAAAAATTACGAAAAAGCCATTGAGACCGGTTTAAAAGGATATGCTATCGCCAACGAATTGAACATTGTAGCCTATAAATCTATACTGGCACATACCTTAAGCATTTCATACGTGGAAATAAAAGATTTCGAAAATGCCCTGCGGTTTCAAATTGCTGAAACCGAAACCCGAAACATCATTTATAGTCAGGAAAACTGGAATCAGATTACCGAACTCGATAAAAAATATCAAACCGAACAAAAGCAAAAAGAAATTGAACATCAAAAAGAATTAATTGATTTAAAAAACAAGGAAGTATACCGGCTCAACATCATTATCATAATCCTGTTGGTTGTTTTTGCAGTTATTGTGGCAGGTATCATTTATATTCAGAAACAAAAGAAAAGAATACGCGCACAAGCTGAAAAAATAAGCGAACAATACCAAAACCTCGAAAAGCTCGACAGATTCAAAGAATCGCTTACCCATGCCCTGGTTCACGATTTGAAAAACCCGCTCAGCCAGATACTTATCAATACCGACAATCCCAATATCCGTTTTGCCTCCAACAAAATGCTCAGGCTTGTTATGAACCTTTTAAACGTGGAAAAATACGAAAACACTCAATTTGTTCTCAACAAAGAAATACATTCCCTGTCTGATGTAATGAACGAAGTCAAAAATGATCACATCATCGGGTTAAACGAAAAAAACGTAACGCTCAATTTCCGGTTTACAGAATATTTGATAAATGCCGACAAGGAGATTATTATAAGGGTTCTTGACAATCTGCTGTCGAATGCCATTCGTTTTGCGCCCCTAAACAGCAGCATTGAGGTTTTTGCAAAAAAAAACAAGGATAATACCATTCAGATAGGTATTAAAAACCACGGGCACCATATTGCAGAAGAAGAACTGCCCCATATTTTTGATAAATACCGGCACTTCGAAAAAAACGATAATTCCTCGCACCGTTCAACCGGTTTGGGGCTTACGTTTTGCAAAATGGCTGTTGAAGCCCACGGGCAAACTATATTCGCTCAAAACGAAGCAGATGGCGTACTTTTTTCTTTTTCTCTCGAAGGAGAAATTGCGAACAATCAACAGCAAATCAACCGGGAAAAAGAACCTGACTGGAATCTTTCTCAAGACGAAATCAATTTACTTCAACCCTATTTTCAGGAATTACAAAACATCGAAGTTTCCCATATTTCAGATATTCACCGGGTAATTAACCGGATACCCGATGAATCGGGAAACATCATCAACATAAAAAAGCAGATCAGTAATGCTGTTTTTGCATCAAATGCCGAGCTATACAATCGTTTAATCACCCTATAAGAAGAAATCAATCCGATTTGCCACGGTACAAACAGCCTCCCAAATTTACCCGTAGCACATCAACATCAGTAACAGCAACACAAGAACCCGCCATTTGCCCGTAGGGCATCAATTTCAGTAAAAGCACCACAAGAACCCACCTGTTGCCCGTAGGGCATCAACCTCTGTAAAAGAAACCAACAAAATAACCCTTGCCCGTAGGGCATCAATTTCAGTAGAAGAAACCAGCAAGATAACATTTGCCCGTAGAGCATCAACATCAGTAACAGCCACACAAGAACCCACCATTTGCCCGTAGGGCATCAATTTCAGTAAAAAAAAACAACAAAATAACCCCTGCCAGTAGGGCATCAATAATAAAATAAAACACTACTTTTATAAAAGTTAAATCCTTTAATAATCAATACAATATGACCAATACTTATTCCCAATTATACATTCAGTTTGTATTTGCAGTACAAAACAGAATTTGTTTAATAAGCGATAAATGGAAGGAAGAACTATATAAATATATGTCTGGAATAATTAACCAATATGGGCATAAAGTTTATATTATAAATGGTAGGCCAGACCATGTACATATATTTGTTAGTATGCTGCCAAATCAATCTCCATCAGATTTAATGTATCAGGTAAAAAGAAGCTCTTCTTTATGGATTAATGAAAACAAATTTGTTAAAGGTAAATTTTCGTGGCAGGAAGGCTTTGGTGCTTTTTCATATGCAAAATCTCAAGCATCGAATGTGGTGAAATATATTGAAAATCAAGAAAATCATCATAAAAAGAAATCATTCAGAGAAGAATATATTGAATTTTTAAAACTTTTCGAAATTGATTTTGACGAACAATATATATTTAAATCTATTGATTAACCAGTAAATCCCCTAACGGGGAATTTTTTATTTCTCTGTATCCGCTGCTGTGCAGCTACTGGTATGCATCTCCTACGGAGAAGCTTATCATCAGGTGTACAGTTGCCATTAGCAATTGTAATACTATCAGTAAAAGCCACACAAGAACCCGCCATTTGCCCGTAGGGCATCAACATCAAAAAAAAAACGACTCTGTCCCCCTTTTGTCCCCCCCCTGAAATTACCGGCACGGGGTAGCTTCATCTAACTTTACAAAATGGTTTACCCGTTCAATTAAAATACAACAATATGAAAAAGCTATTTACATTATTTATTGTGGCATGCTTGTCGGTTTTGTCGGCAAACGCCACCACCTACACGGTAACTCAAACCACCGACGATGGTACAGGTACCACTTCAGGTAGCCTGAGCTGGGCTATCAACACTGTTGCCAATGGCGACATCATTAACTTTAATCTCAGCAGCGGCGATGTTATCACACTCAGCGCTGCATTGCCTACTATTGACAATTCGCTGACCATGGAAGGCATTAATATTGCCACCGGCAACCCGGTTACCATTCAGGTAGCCGACCCCGGAGTATCCGCTTTCCGCGTGTTTTATATCTCATACGCCACAGCCGGAAGCAGCCTTACCCTCAACGACCTTGTTTTGCGGGGTGGCGACGTTTCGGGGCTAAGCGTCAATAAAGGTGGTGTCATCTGCAGCCCATCTACAGTCGCCTACACCTTTACTCTTAACCGCTGTGTGATAAAGGAGGGCAAAGCATTCTCAGGAGGAGGAGCTACCTTTACTTGTACGACTGGTAATATTAATATGAACCAATGTACTGTAAGTGGCAATACTGCTATCAATGGTAATGGCGGGGGGCTTTATATATTTGGAAATGGTATTATTGTCAATTCAACCATCGCAGGAAACGTTGCATTTTTTGGAGGAGGTGTTTATTTTTCAGGAATTACTAACAAGCTTCAATTAATTAATACAACCATTAGCGGAAATGCTGCAACAGCAGTATCAGGAGGAGGTGGCCTTTATGTTATTGGAAATGCTGGATATATAGCCGATATGGCCTATCTTCTGAATTGTATTATCAGTAATAATACGCCCACTCAATATACGGCTGGGATGCTGGGCTTTATCTATAACTATTTTAGCTGGATACCTGGCATTACTAATACCGCTGCTTACGCCCCTAATGTGAATACCGCTTATACCCCGGGCGACCTGGGTGCTCTGGCCGATAATGGCGGCCCTACGCAAACCATGGCACTTTCTGCGTCGGCCCCTGCCTACCAAACCGGCCATTATGCTTATTACAATGCCACAGACGGGTATTATTTCAAAGGGACCAACAATCTGTATTATAAATTAGTGTCGGCCACCACTTCATTTACCCCAACAACTGCCAACCCCGATGACGACAGAATTACCACCGACCAGCGCGGTGCAACACGCTCCGACCCGCCCTCAATGGGTGCTTTTGATGGGGCAATTGCCACAAACCCCATGCAACTGGTCTTCACCACCACAGCTGCCGGCCAGGAAGTTGCAATCCCGCTCAAAGGCACGGTTGATGTGGTCATCGATTGGGGCGACGGCTCGGACAACGACACCATTACCACCGCCCAAAACGCAAGCCATACTTACGCCACTGCTAACACCAATACCGTAAGCATTACCGGTACACTTACCGGGCTGGGAACAAGTTCACTTTTGAATGAATATAAAAACTACCTTACAAAAGTATTAAGTTGGGGTGATGTTGGCCTCGAAGATTTAAGCTATGCCTTTAATAATTGTGGTGGTTTAAGTGATGTCCCGAATGAATTGCCGAATTCAGTTACCAATTTGGAAAAAACCTTTTCAGGGGCAGTCAATTTTAACGATACCATAGGCAACTGGAACACAGAAAATGTTACCAGCACGAAATACATGTTTGAAGCTGCTTTTGTATTCAACCATGATATTGGGAGCTGGGATGTAGGCAATGTTACCAACATGAGGGGTATGTTTTCTATGGCAAAAGATTTTAATCAAGATATTGGAAACTGGGATGTAAGCCGTGTAAAAGACATGTATGAAATGTTTTTCTGGGCCGAAGATTTTAATCAGGACATTGGCGACTGGGCTGTTGACAGCGTAACAACCTTACAGCGAATGTTTTATAAAGCGAAGTCCTTTAACCAGGATATTGGCGATTGGAATACCGGAAGTGTTACAAATACTTCCATGTCCTTTGCTGAGGCTTATGCTTTTGACCAGAATATCGGCACCTGGGATATTGGCAATGTTACCAACATGTCAAACATGTTCCAGAACGACACCCTTTCCACGGCCAATTACGATTTGTTGTTGATTGGTTGGGCTGCACAAAATGTTCAACCGGGATTGAGTTTTAATGCAGGCCACAGCCAATACACCTGCGGCCTTGCTGCCGCTGCCCGCGACACCTTAACAAAGCCGCAAACTTCGCCGGTTCCAACCAATAGATGGCAAATAACCGACGGCGGCCTGGCAGCTGAATGCCCCATGCAGCTTGAGTTTGTTACCACGGCGGCCAACCAGGAAATACAAATTCCACTAAAAGGTACCGTGAATGTAAGCATCATTTGGGGCGACGGATCGGCGCCTCAGGCAGTAAGCGCCCCAGGCAACATAAGCCATACCTACACCACCGCCGACACCTATGTGGTAAACATTACCGGTACGCTTACCGGGCTGGGCGGCAGTGCCATCGATCAATACCGGAATTTTCTTAAAAAAGTATATAGCTGGGGTAATGTGGGGCTCGAAGATTTAAGTCGTGCATTTGATAACTGCGACAGCCTTACCTATGTACCCAACGAACTGCCGGCTACGGTTACCAATTTGAGCGCTGCTTTTACCAGAGCAGATAATTTTAATGCAGACATCAGCAACTGGAACACGGCAAATGTTACCAATATGAGTAACATGTTTAATGGAGCTGCAAAATTTAACCAGAATATAGGGAACTGGAACACAGGCAAGGTAACCGACATGCAATCCATGTTTTACAAGGCCAGACAATTTAACCAGGATCTTAACCAATGGGATGTACAACATGTGAAGAATATGAAGGGTATGTTTTTAAGCGCCTTTAATTTTAACGGACTCATCGGTAGCTGGCAAGTGGATAGTGTTACCGATATGTCTAATATGTTTAACGAGGCTAGTGTTTTTAACCAGGATATTTCCAACTGGAATGTCAGTAGGGTAACAAAAATGACCGGAATGTTTAGTTACGCTTCGAAATTCAACCAAAATATTGGGGCTTGGGATGTTGACAGTGTAAGCGACATGTCGCACATGTTCAGAAATGCTCTAGAATTTAACAGCAATATCAGCAGTTGGGATGTAGGTAATGTTAGCAATATGCTTAATATGTTTGCTTATGCATATGTTTTCAACCAGGACATTAGTGGTTGGGATGTGGGAAATGTTACCGATATGTCAAATATGTTTTCTGAAGCTCATGTTTTCAACCAGGACATCAGTGGTTGGGATGTGAGCAGGGTTAAAAAAATGGAAAAAATGTTTTATTATGCTATCGTTTTCGACCAAAACATTGGTAGCTGGGCCGTAGATAGTGTTACCAGTATGTCGTCGATGTTTTACAATGCCAATGTATTTAACCAGGACCTTAGCGCCTGGGATGTGAGTGCCGTAACTTCAATGGCTGGCATGTTCGGATTGTGCGATGCATACAACCACAGTTTAGGCGATTGGAATCTAAACAGTGCGGTTGTTTTGACTGATATGCTGAACAACTGCGGTATGGATTGCGAAAGCTATTCCTCCACCCTGAAAGGCTGGGCCGAAAACCCAAACCTGCCAATCGGGCGAACACTCGGAGCCGATGGTTTAACTTACGGCACTGATGCAGCAGCTTACCGCGATACGCTTACCATTAACCGTGGCTGGACCATCAACGGCGATAACTTAGGAACTTCCGAATGTTTATGCAGCAATCCCGATGATGGAGGTAGTATTGCCTCTTCACACGGGATATGCCCTGGGGCAACTCCCGACTCTCTTACCAGCGCTGCCCTCCCGTCAGGCTACAGCGGCACGCCCGAATACAAATGGCAGTCGTCGACCACCAGCGACAGCACCGGTTTTGCCGACATTGCCAATACCAATTCTGCCGGCTACCAACCGGTAACTATTTCCGATACTACCTGGTATCGCCGTTTGGCACGCGTTGATTGTATGCCCGACTGGACCGATGCCGCAGCATCGAACGTGGTAAAAATTTACCAGTACGAAACTTTTTCACCGGGATCAATTGAAACTGCCGGTGATTCCATCTGCCCGGGCGGCGACCCCGATGAAATCGGCAGTTTATCGGATGCTTCCGGCGGCAACGAAATATATACCTACGCATGGTACAGCAGTACAAACAGCTTTGCCGACAGCTCGCTTATTGCCGGGGCAACAGATGCCAGCTACGATCCGCCATCGGGCCTGGCTGAAACCACCAGTTACCGCCGGCAGGCCCACGACGGTAGTTGTAACACAACTTTCGAAAACGCAACAGGAACCTGGACCATTATAGTGGGCGATACGATTGCACCGGAACTTTCGGTAAAAAACTTTACCGTTTATCTCGATAACTCAGGCGCTGCAAGCATTACTGCTGCAAGTTTGGTTACTTCGGCCAGCGATAATTGTTCAATTGCCGATACTACCCTTACAAAAATAACCAGCGAAAAGTCGGCATTAATACGAGGGGGTGCGCTGCCGCCTGTTGCATCTCTGAATTTTAGTTGTTCGGATGCCGGTGATAACAGCGTTGAAGTAAAACTTACCGATGGAAGTGCAAATATCGCCCTCGATACCGTTACAGTTACGGTAGCAGATACTATTTCTCCGGTGGCCCACTGTAAAAACATTATTGTTTATCTGGAAGGAAACGGACAGATAAACCTTGATTCGCTTGCCATCGACGATGGTTCTTCCGACAATTGCAGCATTGCTTCGTTTGGGTTAGATGTGAGCAGTTTCGGCTGTGCTGATTTGGGTGGCAACACCGTAACCCTTACTGCAACCGATGGCAGTGGAAATACAGCCACCTGTTTGTCGACCGTTACGGTAAAAGATACCTTAAATCCTGAACTGACCGGAAAAGATATAACGGTTTATCTCGATAATACAGGGTCGGCCACAGTAAAAGCGCAGGATGTAGTTGCTTTGGCCGGCGACAACTGTTCAATTGCCGATACTACTCTTACAAAGGTTACCAATTTAAAATCGGCAATGTATGTAAACCCGGCTGGTCCGGTAACCTCACTGGATTATAACTGTTCCGGTACCGGGGCCAACAGTGTTGAAATACAACTGCGCGATGAATCAGGAAACATTGCACTCGACACGGTTACCGTTACGGTACTGGATACGATTTCTCCCGTAGCTGTTTGCAAAGACACCACGGTATATCTGGATGCAGCCGGACAGGGAAGCCTCGATTCGCTTGCCCTTAACAATAATTCTTCCGATAATTGCAGCCTGGCTTCGCTCGTTTTGGATGTGAGCAGTTTTGACTGTGCTGATTTGGGCGACAATACCATAACCATGACTGTAACCGACATCAGCAATAACACAGCTACCTGCCAGTCTACAGTTACGGTAGCAGATACTATTTCTCCGGTGGCCCACTGTAAAAACATTATTGTTTATCTGGAAGGAAACGGACAGATAAACCTTGATTCGCTTGCCATCGACGATGGTTCTTCCGACAATTGCAGCATTGCTTCGTTTGGGTTAGATGTGAGCAGTTTCGGCTGTGCTGATTTGGGTGGCAACACCGTAACCCTTACTGCAACCGATGGCAGTGGAAATACAGCCACCTGTTTGTCGACCGTTACGGTAAAAGATACCTTAAATCCTGAACTGACCGGAAAAGATATAACGGTTTATCTCGATAATACAGGGTCGGCCACAGTAAAAGCGCAGGATGTAGTTGCTTTGGCCGGCGACAACTGTTCAATTGCCGATACTACTCTTACAAAGGTTACCAATTTAAAATCGGCAATGTATGTAAACCCGGCTGGTCCGGTAACCTCACTGGATTATAACTGTTCCGGTACCGGGGCCAACAGTGTTGAAATACAACTGCGCGATGAATCAGGAAACATTGCACTCGACACGGTTACCGTTACGGTACTGGATACGATTTCTCCCGTAGCTGTTTGCAAAGACACCACGGTATATCTGGATGCAGCCGGACAGGGAAGCCTCGATTCGCTTGCCCTTAACAATAATTCTTCCGATAATTGCAGCCTGGCTTCGCTCGTTTTGGATGTGAGCAGTTTTGACTGTGCTGATTTGGGCGACAATACCATAACCATGACTGTAACCGACATCAGCAATAACACAGCTACCTGCCAGTCTACAGTTACAGTAACAGATACTATTTCTCCGGTGGCTGCGTGCAAAAACATTACGGTTTATCTCGATGAAAACGGAACGGTAAGCCTCGATTCACTTGCCATCAACGATGGTTCTTCCGACAATTGCAGTATTGCTTCCTTTGCGCTCGATGTGAACAGTTTCGACTGTGATGATTTGGACGGCGGCAATACCGTAACCCTTACCGTTACCGATGCCGGTGCAAATACAGCCACCTGTTTGTCGACCGTTACGGTAAAAGATACTTTAAATCCTGAACTGACCGGAAAAGATATAACGGTTTATCTCGATAATACAGGGTCGGCCACAGTAAAAGCGCTGGATGTGGTTGCTTTGGCCGGCGACAACTGTTCGGTGGCTGATACTACTCTTACAAAGGTTACCAATTTAAAATCGGCAATGTATGTAAACCCGGCTGGTCCGGTAACCTCACTGGATTATAACTGTTCCGGTACCGGGGCCAACAGTGTTGAAATACAACTGCGCGATGAATCAGGAAACATTGCACTCGACACGGTTACCGTTACGGTACTGGATACGATTTCTCCCGTAGCTGTTTGCAAAGACACCACGGTATATCTGGATGCAGCCGGACAGGGAAGCCTCGATTCGCTTGCCCTTAACAATAATTCTTCCGATAATTGCAGCCTGGCTTCGCTCGTTTTGGATGTGAGCAGTTTTGACTGTGCTGATTTGGGCGACAATACCATAACCATGACTGTAACCGACATCAGCAATAACACAGCTACCTGCCAGTCTACAGTTACAGTAACAGATACTATTTCTCCGGTGGCTGCGTGCAAAAACATTACGGTTTATCTCGATGAAAACGGAACGGTAAGCCTCGATTCACTTGCCATCAACGATGGCTCTTCCGACAATTGCAGTATTGCTTCCTTTGCGCTCGATGTGAACAGTTTCGACTGTGATGATTTGGACGGCGGCAATACCGTAACCCTTACCGTTACCGATGACAGCGGAAATACAGCTACCTGCCAATCGACCGTTACGGTAAAAGATACAATCGCTCCCAAAGCAGTCTGCAAGGATCTTAACATTATTCTGGATGCAGGAGGAAAAGCATCGGTTTTACCCGATGAGATTGGAGGCAGCAGTACCGACGCCTGCGGTATAGACAAATTACAACTAACCAAAACACAGTTTACCTGCGATGATTTGGGCGTAAATACGGTTACCCTGACAGCTACCGATGTAAATGGGAACCAGTCGTTCTGTACGGCAAAAATTACCGTAACTGACAATTCCACCCCAAAATTTGAAACAGTGGACGATGTTGAGTTGGAGCTGGAACAGGGAATCTGCGAAAGTAAAATCGACTATCCCGAAATCGTGGTAACCGACAATTGTAACATTACCCTGGAGTTAACCAACGGGCTCGGAAAAGAGGGCCTCTTCCCTATCGGAACCACTACCGAAACATGGAAAGCTACCGACCTGGCAGGGAATACCTCGGAATTATCTTTCCATGTTACTATCGAAACCACAAATGCTTTACCTACGCTTGATGTCATCGCTGATGTTTCGGCCAATGAAGATGACAATGCGGTTTGGGTTAACTTAACCGGAATTGGCTATGGCAACGATTGTATTGCACAGAATGTAACCGTTTCGGCTGTTAGTAATGATACCGTATTGGTTGATTCTGTTGCAGTAGAATATACCAACGGAGATTCCACTGCCACACTCGAACTGTTGTTGGCCAGGGATATGAGCGATACAGCTGAAATCACGGTAACGGTAGAAGACAGCGAAGGCGGAGTGGCCACCGAAACCTTTGTTCTGACGGTTCAGCCTGTGAATGATCCTCCATTCCTGGTATCTCCGGTAGCCGACCAAACAGTTCATGCCAGTTATGTACTAAAAGTGCCATTCAGTTCGATTCCGGGCGAAATGTTTGACGACAGGGATGACTATGTACTGGTTGTTACAGCAGCGCAGGAAGGAACCGATTCACTGCCGGGTTGGGCAATAATGGTAGGCGACACACTGGTTTGCGAACCAACAATTGCCGATACTGGGTGCGTTAGTATTGTTGTGTTTGCTTTTGATGCAGCCGGTGCCTTTGCCACCGATACCTTCAGTGTTTGTGTGGAAGGCTACCCGGTTAGTATTGGCGACCTTGGCGCCGGAAAGTTTGAAGTGAACATGTATCCCAATCCATCAAACGGAAAAGTAAACCTTCATTTTAACACTGGTGTTTACGATTTTGAGTTGTCGGTAATGGACGTAACCGGAAAAACTGTGCTAAGAAAATCATACACTGCTTCAGAACATATCACATTCGACATGTCAGGGAAAGTAGCAGGAATGTATTTTGTACAAATGGACATTGCTGGAACACGGTTGATAAAAAAATTGATTATAAACTGATAACTTAACAATTACAATAAATATGAGTTACTTAAGCTACAACGAGATGACGTTAGATATCATAATTCTTCTTTTGTTTTTTCAATATATTTATCATCTTCTTAACTATCCCGATGATTTTAAAAATTATTATAACAGAATTAAAAATGAAGGTGATATAAATTGATTGGTGTAATTCTTACGTCAGAATATGTTTACAAAAAAAGGAGCCTTTCGACCATAGCCGTCAACCTAACGTCAAAATTATGAGTATGTAGCTGTTTTTATCCCCATTCCTCTTGAGAACAGGGTTAATTTTGTTAATTTCACTCATATCAAAGAACATTTTAAGTTATAAAAACGGGATTGAGATATCAGGACTCTTCCCGTTTTCTTTGTTGAATATAACCATAATATATTGAATATCAAAATAATAGTTGGATTATTTCTTCTAATCCGAGCTTGTTTTTCTTTCTTTCCAACCAATGATTTCGGGATAATATTTTCTCAGCCCAAGCCATAAAGTGAGTTAGTTTCGATGAGTCCTTTTTTAGTTCAATTCTTAACCGGTAGATGTTATCAAACAAAGTTTTAAAACTTTTAATCAGGCTAAGCAGTTTATCGGTTTTCTTATATATCAGAGGACGTTTGTTCATGATAATGCTCCAGTTGACAATCATCATGAGCAGTTTAAAATACAGGATACACAGCCACCTGGTATATTTGATGTTTCGGATTTGATTTACACCCAGTATTGATTTCCATATTTTGAATATCAATTCAATTTGCCAGCGGGTTTTGTAAATCGCAGGAATGATCTCAGCAGGTAAAACATCTTCAGGGACATTAGTAACGATCAGGCTAAAACGGGACATCAGTTTAAATTTTTCGCTACTAGTGTATCCCTGGCTTTTACGCTTTTTGTCTGCCTTGCGTAACCGTTGCTGGTAGATTTCTTCGGGCAACAGGTCAATAATCAGTCGAACCGGTATTTTTGGTTCATTGCCGATGAATATTTTTTTCTCTATCCGTGTCAAACCATATTTTTTCATGTGCCGGTAGAGGGAACTGAAATCCATCTGTTGAAGTTCTCCCGCTTTGAACTCATAGACAATTATTTTGGGGCGAAGCCTGGAAATAAAAAATGCTTCTCTTTCTGCAATGTTTAAAAAGGATTTAAATGCAAAATAGCCAAGGTCACGGATGATAAGGTCATTAGGCTGAACAAGATCAAAGGTTTCAAGCGAATCTTTAACATCCGGCCTGTTTGCTGCCGTCAGGTTTAGGTCGATTATTTGACCACTTTTTAAGTCAAATTCAAACTGGAGGCAAGCCCCAGCTTTCGATGCAGCTCCTCCCGAACCTGGGAGATGTTCGCTGTATTGTTCCGGGAGTTCAAAGCGGGTCGAATCTTTGAGAACAACCCGGTTGAATAAATTTAACCATGCACCATCAAGCTGACGATTCAACTCGCACTGAAGTTGTCTTTCGATCAACAATTTCAGAAAGCTTACTGTCTGGTCATTGAACCGTTTGTCAATGCCTTGTTTGCTAATTCTAATATCGTGTGAAGACTGGGACTCAATGGCAAGCTGATTCAGACTTTTTGACACTGTAGAACTGGAATCATACATCATCAAATCAAAAAACACAAACGGGTTTAATTTGGATTTACGTTTCTTAAATCCCGTTTTTATTGCTGCATCCATCAATTCTTCTGAACTGAACAGCCTCTCTAAAGAACTTGTTATTTCCTGGGAATTGTTTTTGAATTCCCCCCTTTATATTTAGATAAAAACAAAAAAACGGACTTGCCAATCAATAATTTGGCAAATCCGACTTTCTTAGGTTGACGGCTATGGCCTTTCGACTCCTTTTTTTGTATAAAATGTAAAATTGAATTTTCTTTCAAATAACCGGTTCTTGCATTTGGAATAAAAAATAGTTTAGAGCGACTCAATATAAACTTTCACAATTATCCGACTAATCAGAAAACTGAAAAAAAATGGTAGTATATGCCAAACAACGGCACTGCAAAAAAGTGTGGAAGACTACCAAGATGAACTGGAGAATTTCAATAATGCTGAATTACTAAAAAAAGCGCTCAGCAAAGGCGAAATAAATCTGATTGAATACGTTCTGGAACTCTCGGTGTATTACAACAGCATCGATAAAATGCTGGAAATAAAAAAAGAAATGTACAATTCGCTGGCAGAACTCAATCAATTTATATAGAAATAAAAGAACCGTTCCAGGAAAAAGGAACGGTTCTTTTAACGAATTACTGCAACTTTTATATTCCGAGTAACAATTTACCGGCTTCACGACCGTTGGTAAACATGCGTTCCGGATTTTCAATCATTTCTTTTACTTTCACCAGAAAACCGACCGAATCTTTTCCGTCGATTATGCGGTGGTCGTACGACAAAGCCACATACATCATCGGACGAATTACCACCTGTCCGTTTACAGCCACCGGGCGTTCAACAATATTGTGCATACCAAGAATAGCCGATTGCGGCGGATTAATAATCGGTGTTGAAAGCAGCGAGCCAAAAACACCACCGTTGGTAATGGTAAACGTTCCTCCGGTTAATTCTTCCACCGATACTTTTTTACTTCTTGCTTTTTCTGCAAGTTCCTTAATTTCAAGTTCAATCTGCGGAACCGATTTGCTTTCGGCATTTCGTACAATCGGCACCATTAAACCTTTGGGTGTTGAAACGGCAATTCCGACATCGACAAATTGCGGCATAACAATTTCATCGCCGTCGATTTGTGCATTTACCATTGGGTGAAAATCCATGGCAACGGCAACAGCTTTGGTAAAAAACGACATAAATCCCAGTTTAAATCCATGTTTTTTTATGAACTGTTCCTGGTATTTGCTCCGCATGTCCATTACAAAACTCATGTCAATTTCATTGAAAGTAGTCAACATGGCGGTTTCGTTTTTCACGGCTACCAAACGTTCACTCAGTTTTCTTCTGAGGCTCGACATCCGTTCGCGGTTCATTTCGCGCGATGCTGTTTTTTGCTGAATTACAGGTGCGGCAGCCTCCTCTTTGGGTAATCCCGCAACGGCTTCAACTTCTTTTTTACCAATTCGTTTTAAACCATTTATTACATCTTCCACCGAAAGATTGTGCTCTTTCATAATTTCTTTGGCCACCGATGTAATTTTCACTTTGTCGAATTCCTCCGAAGTTTTTACTTCATTTTCCTCCGGTTTTGGTTCCGGCTTTTCTTCCTTTTTAACTTCTTCTTTCGGCGCTTCTGCCTTTTTCGCAGGAGCTTCAGCCGGAGCCACACTGGTATCGATGGTACAAACTACCGAACCAACAGCAACCGCTTCGCCTTCAGCAGCTTTAATTTCAATTTTACCCGCACTGCCGGCAACAATGGTCAATGTGGCTTTATCGGATTCTACTTCAGCAATTTCCTGATCTTTAACAACAACGGCTCCGTTTTCAACCAGCCATGTTCCTATTTCAACTTCGGTTATCGATTCTCCCGGACTGGGAACTTTAATTTCTACAATCATTTTTTGGTTTTTTATGAGGCAACAACCTTACTTTCTTTAAAAACTGTTTCAAGAATTTTTTCAAGACCCTGTTTGTGAATTTCCATTAATCCAACAGCAGGGCTGGCGCTTTCTTTACGAGCAGCTACCGTAAAGTTATAATTTTTCAATTTACGATCGATAAACGGCCACACACCCATATTTTCAGGTTCATCCTGCGCCCAAATCAGTTCTGTTGCTTTTTTGTATTTTTTCAAAACAGCATCGATTTCTTTGGTTGGAACCGGATAGATCTGTTCCATTCTTACAAGGGCAACATTCGAAACACCGTTTTCCACCAAATGCTTCGACAAATCGTAATACAACCTTCCCGAGGTAAATACAATTTTCTCCACAAGTTCAGGAGCAACCACCGGATCTGCAATAATTTCCTTAAATGTGCCTTTGGTAAAATCCTCAAGTTTTGAAACCACCATCGGGTGACGAAGCAAACTTTTTGGCGTAAAAACAATCAGCGGCAAACGCGTATTCATTTTAACCTGTCGTCTCAGCAAATGAAACATATTGGCAGGTGTACTCGGAATTGCCACCTGAACATTGTTGTTGGCAGCCAGTTGCAGAAAACGTTCGATTCGTCCGCTGGAATGTTCCGGTCCCTGACCTTCGTAACCGTGAGGCAACAACAACACAAGTCCGTTCATCAATCCCCATTTTTCAAAAGCCGATGTAATGTACTGGTCGATAATTACCTGTGCCACATTGTGAAAGTCGCCAAACTGGGCTTCCCAAATGGACAAACCGGCGGGTTGTGCCAAAGAATATCCGTATTCAAACCCCAAAACTGCATATTCCGAAAGCAGCGAATTAAATACATGAAATGCAGCTTGATTATCATCAATATTTTTTAACGGAAAATATTTCTCATCGGTGCCTTCCACAGTAAATGCCGCATGACGGTGTGCAAAAGTTCCGCGCTCCGAATCTTGTCCGCTCAAACGTACCGGATATCCCTCTTTTACAAGTGTTCCGTACGCCAGCAATTCACCCATTGCCCAATCGAGCCGATTGTCGTGCATCATCATTTTCCGGTCGGAAATAATACGGTTCACTTTGTTGAAAAATGACAAATCAGACGGAAGTGTGGTAATTTTTTCAGCTATTTCAGAAAGAGTTTCAGCCTTTACACCGGTTTCAACTTTTTGAGAACGCAAAACATCGGTCGGCATCTCAAAATTTTCATATTCTTTCATGAGGAACTGGCGTATTTTCAGTTTATCGATTTTCTCCGATTCCTTGTATTTCCCTTCCAGAAACTGGTCGAACTCTTTGATTTGTTTTCTCGATTCATCCAAATCCATAATTCCGAGTTCATTTAATTTTTCGGAATAAATATCTCTTGGATTCGGGTGTTTTTCAATGGCTTTGTACAACATGGGTTGTGTAAAACGCGGTTCGTCGCCTTCGTTATGCCCGTATTTGCGGTAACACAAAATATCAACAAACACATCGTTGTGCCATTTCTGTCGGAATTCCATCGCCAGTTTAATCGTAAAAATCAGCGATTCCACATCGTCGCCGTTGACATGGAATACGGGCGAACGGGTCACTTTTGCAATATCAGTACAATACGTACTCGAACGGGCATCGAGATAATTGGTGGTAAAACCAACCTGGTTGTTGATAACCAAATGAATGGTTCCGCCGGTTTTGTAACCGTTCAGCTGCGACATCTGAATGGTTTCGTAAACCACACCCTGCGCTGCAATGGCTGCATCGCCGTGAATGACAATGGCTGCGGCTTTTGTATAATCGCCTTTGTAAACCGAATCGATTTGAGAGCGTACCATTCCTTCCACAATCGGTGCAACGGTTTCAAGGTGCGACGGATTGGGAACCAGTTTCAGTTTTACTTTTTTGCCAAAATCGGTTTCAACTTCGTTTTCGTAACCCAGGTGATATTTTACGTCGCCCTGCGAAATATCGTCTTCGTATTCTTTTCCGTAGAATTCCTTAAAAATATTCTGGTATGGTTTTTCAAGAATATTGGCCAGCACATTTAATCTTCCGCGATGTGCCATTCCGAGAATAAATTCTTCGATACCCAATTCTGCACCACGTTCAATAACTGCGTCGAGCGAAGGAATTAAAGTTTCGGCACCTTCGAGTGAAAACCGTTTTTGCCCGACAAATTTTTTGTGGATAAAATTTTCAAAACCTACAGCAAGTTTTAAATGATAAAAAATGTGTTTTCTGTTTTCGGGTGAAAATTCCTGCGAATTGCGGGTACTTTCCATGCGCTGTTTCAGCCACTGAATTACTTCGGGGTGACGCATGTAAACATATTCAACCCCAATAGAACGACAATAGGTTTCTTCGAGATGGGCCACAATATCTTTTAGTTTGGCCGGCCCTATTCCAATGTCGTTTCCGGCCTGAAATACAGTTTCAAGGTCTTTTTCTTCGAGTCCGAAATTTTCGATTTCCAGGGTTGGGGAATATTTTCTCCGCGCACGCACCGGATTGGTTTTTGTAAACAAATGACCACGTTGACGATAACCGTGAATCAGACTTAAAATTGCAAATTCTTTGTTGATATTTTCAGGGACAACAGCTGCCGGTTTTTCACCATAATTTTTACGTGCCAGTTCAAAACCCAGAAAAAACTGCTGCCAGCTTTTGTCTACCGATTCCGGATTTTTTAGGTACGACTGGTACATATCTTCAATCGCTTCGAGTTCCTGATTTCCTACGGAAGAGAATTTATCCATCGTTGATTTTTAATTTACTTTTAACAATATTCAAAAAAACAATAGAAGAATTTTATTGTTTACGTATTCCTTTGTTTTTTAAACAAATTTAGCTGAAATTACCTTATCAGAAAGTATCTTTTCAAACCTCTCCTTTTGTTCTGGTTCAGAATTGGTTTATTTCCAGCTTTTGGTTATTGCCCCAACAAATCTCATTTCACCTAAAAAAACATAAGTTAATAATAATTGAATCAATCGGATAAACAAATTAATACTTTTTTGTGTTTTATTGAAAATCGAACAAGAATGAAACTGGTTGATGTTGTTTTAACCGCCTTTGTTAGCTTTTATTCATTTGCCCAGAATGTTGATCAAAAAGAAAATATTTTCAAGGGGACACAGTTGGTAAACTGCCAATCGTCAAACCTTGCGGAAAAAGGAAAACTGAATTTGGTTAATCAAACGGTTCTGTAATATTCTTGAATTTAAACTTAAATACTATTAACATGGAAAGAAGAGAATTTATTGGTAAAGTAGCTTTTGGAGGCAGTGTTTTACTCGCTGCTCCGGTGTTGTTTAATGCCTGTAGTAACGGAACAGATGAAGTTATTAACGATACAAACAACAATACCAATTCTGGTGCAGTAACAATTGATTTAACCAATGCAACCTACGCAAATCTGCAAAATGTTGGCGGATATGTTTACAAAAGCGATATAATTATTGTCAGGGTGAGTGACGCTCAGTACATTGCCTTATCAAGTGTTTGTACCCACCAGGGTTGTACTGTACAATATTCTTCTACAGATACTGCAATTGTTTGTCCGTGCCATGGATCAAAATATACTACGTTGGGCGCAGTAACACAGGGGCCGGCCACCGCAAGCCTAAAAAAATATTCGGTAAAAGTTGACGGAAACACACTTACAATCAGTTAAATTTTCAGTTGCGCGGAAGATCAAAAAAAATTCCGGATTAACGATTAACGCTGAATCCGGAATTTCAAAAATAATTGACAGAAACCTATCTATTATTCATAATTGTAATGTTTTTTCATGGACGATTGTACGTCCCAAACACATTCCAGTCCTGCCGGAAATTCAATAAAATCGCCCGGTTTAACGGTTATACTTTCAAACTCTGAAGTAATGGTTGCTTCGCCGGTAACAATATAACAATATTCAGTTTTGTCGTAAAAACAGTCAAATTTTTCTTCATCGTGTTCCATAACTGGCCAGGAAAAAACATCCATTTCTTCTAATTCTTCCCGGTCGGGCTGATCTACAATTATTCTCATTTCAATAAATTTTACGTAAAATTACAAAAGAATCAATTTATGAAATCTTTTTCAAAACAAAAATTGCATTATCATAACAAAAATTGGTAATGAATATTTAATTAATTGGAAAACTTAACATCATCTATAAGTATTACTTTGCACTAAAAATATGAAATGAGCATAAATAAATTTCATCATTTTATACCAACTGCAATGATTAAATTTTTTATGCGAATTCCATCTCGTTGATGATTTGATTGAAAAACTGAAACAATTACGAAAATTTTAGGAACTAAATTGAAAATTTAAATAGATGAAAATTATGAAAAAATTTATGTTGCTTTTTACTGTTGCCGTTTTTTTGCTGAGCTGCGGTCAGCCGGGTGTTGAATCGACACAAAAAAAAGACGATGGTTTTTCTTTTGTTTTTATGACCGACATTCATGTGACCCGCGAAAGAAATGCGGTTGAAGGACTTACACAAGCCATTGATACGATTAATAAACTGGCACCCGACTTTGTTTTAACCGGCGGCGACAACATAATGGATGCACTGGCACAACCATACGAATCGGCCGACAGTTTGTACAATCTTTTTGCTGAAACCATGAACCACCTGAATGTGCAGTACTTTTCAACAATGGGAAATCACGAAGTTTTTGGATTGTACGAAAAAAGCGGCGTTGAACCTTCGAATGAAATGTACGGCAAAAAAATGTACGAAGACAGAATTGCAAACAGGTTCTATTCTTTTGACCATAAAAACTGGCATTTTATTGTCCTCGACGGAATTGGTTTTACCGAAGACAGACACTACTATGGTTTGGTTGATTCGGTTGAAATGAACTGGTTAAAACAAGACCTCGAAAAAACAGGAAAAGAAACACCGGTTATTGTGAGTATTCATATTCCGCTGTTGAGTGTTGGCGAACAAATTATGGTTAGCCCTACTGCGGCTTTCGATCAAGGTTCAATTGTTACCAATGCCAGCGAAGTTCGCGAAGTTCTGGAACAATACAATGTAAAACTGGTTTTGCAGGGGCATCTTCATTTTCTGGAAGATATTGAATACAACGGAATTCATTACATTACCGGCGGCGCAGTTTGTTCCGGTTGGTGGAATGGCCCGCGGTTTGGAATGGAAGAAGGTTTTGTTCAGGTAAATGTTTCAGCCGATGATTTTACCTGGAAATACATCGACTATGAATGGGAAGTAAAAAATTGACAAATTTTGAAATACAACATAAAAAAAGCCGTGTATTTTTTAATTCACGGCTTTATTAATTATCTAAATACCAACTTTGAGTATAAACCCAAAGAATATTTCATTTCGCTGTAAACTTCCTTCCGGCCTCAAAAGCCAAAACATTCAAATCAACAATTTTTTCGCCTTTTGACTTAAAAATGGTTTTTATCCCTTTAATAATTATTTGCTCTCCAATATCGATAAAAGGCGATGCAGCGCCCAACATAACCATGTTCGAAGCTTTTGGATTACCGATTTCATGAGCGATTTTGTCGGCGTCAATTTTTATAATATTAATTTTTTCAACCAAGTTTCTGAATGTTTTTTCCAAATCGGGATAATTCGGAATATTAATAAATTCGGTTGTATTGGTTACAAGGCTCCCTTTTTTCGAAAGGTACGGCAAATAACGCAACGATTCCATGGGTTCTACCGAAAGAATAATGTCGGCAGTTCCAAGCGAAATTAAATCGGAATAGATGGGTTTGTCGGAAATGCGAAGGTGAGAAACCACTGCCCCGCCCCGCTGGCTCATTCCGTGGGTTTCAGCCTGTTTTAAATAATAATTTTCGTTTAATGCAGCGGCGCCCAAAGTGGCAGCTATCGACAAAATTCCCTGTCCGCCAACGCCTGCAAGTATAATATCGGTTTTCATCGGATTCTGTTTTAATTGATTTTGTTTAGTTTTTTCGTTTTGGCAATTTTCTGAATACATTCTCTCCGACCGATAATTACCGAAACTCCTTTGTATTCCATTTCTTCCTTAATGATGTTAACAATCTCATCGTGGTTCTTTTTCAGGGGCACAAATAAACGAATGTGTTCCGGCTTTACCCCGAGTCCTTCGCAAATATGTTCTATTTTTCCTTTTGCTGATGAATCTTGTCCACCGGTCATGGCAACAGCTTCATTATCTACAATCAAAACATTTATATCGGTATTTTCGATTACACAGTCGAGCAGCCCTGTAATTCCTGAATGGGTAAAAGTAGAATCGCCAATAACGGCAAAAACCGGTTTTAATCCGGCATCGGAAGCTCCTTTTGCCATGGTAACCGACGCCCCCATATCAACACAGGTATTTATGGTATTGTATGGCGGAAGTGCGCCAAGCGTATAACAACCAATATCGGAAAAAACACGGCCTTCACCTACTTCGTTTATCACTTCGTTTAAAGCGAAATAAGTATCCTGGTGACCGCAGCCGGCACACAACGAAGGCGGACGGTTGGCCAGCGTGTCCGGAATTTCATACGTATCGGTTTTTTCCTTTCCTAGTGCTTTTGCCACGTGATCAGGGTTTAACTCTCCCCTTCTCGGCAGCACGCCACTTAACCGGCCGCAAACTTTAGTTCCTTTTCCAAAAAAATCTTTTAACAGCTCTTCCACCAGAGGATATCCTTCCTCAATAACCAAAAGTTCATCGCATTCGTGTTCCAGCTTTTTCAGCATTTTATCGGGCACAGGGTATTGTGTAATTTTCACTACCGGATAGGGACATTTTTCGTTGTGGTAATTTTCCATCAGATAATTGAAGGCAATTCCGCAGGCAACAATTCCAAGGCTTTTTTCTTTTCCATCGATGTACTGATTGTACTTCGATTCATCGGAAAATTGAGTAAGCCAGCCCTGTTTGTCGAGCAAATTCTGATAATATTTTCTTCCGTAAGCCGGTAAAAGCATAAACTGCATGAGGTTTTCAGGCAATTTCATTTCATTTTCTGCCTGAAGATTTTTTTGAATTACTCCAGCTCTTGAATGTGCCAGTCGCGTTGTAATGCGCATCATAACAGGCAGTTTTGTCAATTCCGAAAATGCAAAAGCTTCGTAAGTCATGTCGTAGGCTTCCTGCTGGTTCGAAGGCTCCAAAACCGGAATCATGGCAAATTTCCCGTAAAAACGCGAATCCTGTTCATTTTGCGATGAATGTTGCGAGGGATCGTCGGCAACAGTAACCACAAGCCCGCCGTTGATTCCAGTAATTGCAGCATTCATAAAAACATCGGCAGCCACATTCAACCCAACATGTTTCATACAAACCATCGAACGTTTTCCAGCATACGACATTCCGAGTGCTTCTTCCATTGCGGTTTTTTCATTCACCGACCACTGCCGGTGAATATTTCGTTCCACAGCCGTTTTATTGTTTTGAATATATTCGGTTATTTCGGTTGAAGGTGTGCCGGGGTACGCATAAACTCCGGAAATTCCGGCATCGATGGCAGCTTGCCCGATAGCTTCAACTCCTAAAAATAAATTACGTTGCATAATTATCTTGCTTTAATTACAGGGTTAAATTACATTTTGGTGATTTGAAAAAGTATATCAAATCTCAGGAAAAGTTTTTTTTTGAGGTTGTTAAAAAACAGATGAAATTGTTATAACCTGAAGATCAACTGTAAACGGTAAGTACAAGACGACGGCTCCCGCCATAATTTCTGAATTCACAAAAATATATTCCCTGCCAGGTACCCAAATTTAGCCGGTGGTTGGTAATCGGAATTGTTATTTCGGCACCTATTACAGTCGATTTTAAATGGGCCGGCATATCATCAGCACCTTCATAAGTATGAATATAAACCGGATCATTTTCCGGTATCATTTTATTGATAAACCGTTCAAAATCGCCCCGAACTGAAGGATCAGCATTTTCGTTCAATGTAATTCCTGCCGAAGTATGTTTTACCAGAATATGCAAAAGCCCTTTGTCGGGAAGTTGAGGAAGATGCTGTTCAATAACAGAGGTAATTAAATGATATCCTCTGCGGTAGCCGGTTAAAGTTATTTCGGTTTGCTGAATCATTTTTAAAATTGTGAATCACACAAAAATAATAAATGTTGTTTTTGTTGAAAGTCCGTATCCGGTTTAATATCGGTAAAAATTGATTTCTCACCGTTTTCAAAACATTATTTGTTGTAATTTAGAAATATCTTTATTGACCAATATAAAAAAAATGGAACAGCCAATTTTAATCCTTGTATTTGTTATCGCAGCCCTTCTTGTTGCATTTCTGCTTATAATCCTGATTAAACAAAATCGTGGTGAAGATTTTCTTGCTGAAAGGAGTAAAAGACACAAGCCCAAAAGAAAGGGAATGGCAATAGGAATGTCGATTGGAATAGCTATTGGAATGTCGCTCGGAACTTCAATGGACAATATTGCCGTTGGACTTGGTGCCGGCATTGCAATTGGAGCTTCAATCGGGCTTGCCATGGAAAAAGCATTCAAAAAGCAGGAAGAAAACCGGAATTTTAACGGCCAGGCAGAAAGCTTGGAAACGACAAATCCGGGAAAAGCACTTATTGCAGGATTAGTAGCTGTTATTATCGGGATTCTGATATTGGGTATTCTGATGATTACAAAAAAAGCGTAATTGTTTAAAGCTTTAAGATTGCTTGAATTTTAATTGAATATAATGTTGAATTAACCTTTTAATTGATAAAATATGAAAATTCTCGGTAACCTTATTTGGCTGATTTTCGGCGGTTTTGCCATATTTATGGAATATATGATTGCCGGTTTATTGCTTTGTATAACCATCATTGGAATCCCTTTTGGTTTGCAATCGTTTAAACTTGGAATTCTTGCCTTGTGGCCTTTCGGTCAAAAAATTGAATATATGGATCATGCCCCCGGCTGTCTGTCCACTATCATGAATGTAATCTGGTTTTTTATAGGAGGCGTCTGGATTACTTTAACGCATTTCTTTTTCGGAATTCTTTTGGGAATTACAATTATCGGAATTCCATGGGCAAAACAACATTTTAAAATGGCTTCGCTCGCGCTTACCCCTTTTGGAAGAAAAGTGGTTTAAATCGAAATAAGGTTGTCTTCATTTTTTTGTATTTAGCATTCATTCCGGATTTGAGGACACCCTTTCTTTCACTTAAATTTAGTTTTATTAATTTTTTATTCAACCTTGGGATTTTTCTTTTTAAACCTGAATTTTAAATGAACCAAATATGCAAGCAGCATTCCTGAAAAGCCAAGAAACAGGCCAAGTCCGGTATTCTTCAGATCAAACATCGGATGCTGATTTTTTATAAAAAACTGTAATCCCGCATTTATAAAATTCAAACCAAAAACAAAAATAAGATAGCCCAGAATCAATCCCCATTTTTGAAATTTTGAAAAGAAAACAACAACATCGAAAGCAAGAGCGGAAACAACCAACGAAAGAACAATCCACAGGTAATAAAAATCGCCGGTTGCCAAATGACTTGGAATTCCAATCAATCCATAAATTGAAAAAATAACTGAAATCACGCCAAATCGCTGAGTTTTTAATACCGAAAATGTAACGATAAATGCAGCAGTAATCCCCGTAGCAGAACCTCCCGGCAACCTCGGAACAATAGCTCCCAAAATAAAATTATTCAAAATAAACAAAGCCAGCGCTGCAACAAAGGCAAAAAGATAGGGTTTGTTCAATTTTATACTCATAATTTTTTATTTAAACTTTTCATTTGACGGTAATTTGTTTCAGCTATTACACAACTCGCAAAAATAAAATCAAAAACTGAATTTTTTTTGAAGATCAAACCACCTATTGTTTTAAATTTCAAATTATCGCAACAAAAAAGCAACAATCAGCAATTTTTTAATAACCGAAACAAACAACTTGTTATATTTAAAAACTTAATGCTTTTAAACTGTTTCAAGATGAAAATTTTGTCATTTTCTTTCCAGCGAATTCTTTTTTCAATGGTTTTATTGCTGTGCTTTGAAAGCATACAATCGCAATCTGTTGACACCACTTACCAAAACAAAATAAAGGAATACACCACCGACGAACGGTTTTTACCACCGATGTTAACAAAAGTTCCGGTTCAAAAAGGAATTCCTTCGCCGCTGGATTATTTTGGAGAAATTATTGGTGCCCCTGGAATTATGCACCGTTCCGGTGAAATTTATGGCTATTTCAAAAAGCTTGCAGAAGTTTCGCCCAAAGTAAAAATGGAACAGGTGGCAATTAGCGAAGAAGGCAGGCCAATAAATATGGTTACCATTTCTGACGAGAAAACAATTAAAAATATTGACCATTACCGGAAAATCATGGCTGACCTGGCTGACCCGCGAAAGACAAATTCAAAAACTGCCGAAAAACTGATTACAGAAGGAAAAGCGGTTTATTTTTTGAACGCAGGAATGCACTCGGGCGAAATGGGTTCTCCCGAAATGTTAATGGAACTGGCGTACCGGCTGGCAACTGAAACTTCGGAAGAATACAAAAATATTCTTGAAAATTGTATTGTAATTATTAATCCGGTTTCGGAACCCGACGGACGCGACAAACAGGTGGACTGGTATTACCGCTACACCAAAAACCGCAAGGAGTTTGACGATGGTTTTGAACGTACTGCTCCTTATTGGGGAAAATACGTTTACCACGACAACAACCGCGATGGACTTCAGATTTCGCAGGAAATAACCAAAGCCATTTTTAAAATTTATTTTGAATGGCACCCCAATGTAATGCTCGATTTACATGAGTCTGTCCCGCTGCTTTACATTTCTACCGGAACCGGGCCTTACAACGAAAATATCGACCCGATTACCGTTGGGGAATGGCAAACCATTGCCAACCATGAATTAACAACATTTTCGAACCAGGGATTACCGGGCGTTTTCGACTGGGCTTTTTACGACGGCTGGTGGCCGGGGTACGGAATTTGGGTAGCCAACAATCACAATTCCATCGGCCGGTTTTTCGAAACCTTTGGAAATGCAGGCGCCAACACGTATTTGCGCGATATTTCGAATGCCAAATTTGCCGGCGATGCAGTAACTTCGCGCGAATGGTACCGCCCCGATCCGTCCACTGGGCAATTGTACTGGTCGTCGAGAAACAACATCAATTACACCGAAACTGGCGTTCTCGCTTCTTTGATTTACGCCGCAAACAACAAAAATACACTTCTTCAGAATTTTTATCAGAAAAGTGTTAACGGTACTAATTTTTCGAAAAACAACGACACAAAAATGTTTGTTATTCCTGAAAAACAGCGTGATCCGGCAATGGCAGCTTATTTGATAAACCAGCTTCTCCGCCAGGGAATTGAAGTTCATAAAGTAAACAACTCGGAACAGGAATATGTGGTTTTACTCGACCAGCCTTACAGCCGGTTTGCCTACGATTTGCTTACCGAACAAAAATACCGTGCTGATGCCAAATTTCCTCCGTACGATGCGATTGCATGGACACTCGGATATTTGTACGGCGTTGATGTTCAGAAATGCGATTCACTAAAATACACCGCAGCCGAACTTTCGCTGGTTACCGGAGAAGTTGCGTACAAAGGGAAAACCAATGGAGAAGGTTCCGGTTTTATTTTGAATTACAAAGCACAATCACCGGTAATTTCGGCATTGTATGCAGCCAAAGAAAAGTTCGCCGGTTTTCAGGCTGAAATTTTAGATTCAGCACAAACAATTGAAAACGATACATTTCAAACAGGAAGTTTAATTTTTAAAGGAATAGATACAAAACAAGCCACAGAACTGGCTGAAAAATTCGGCATCGATCTTCAGGCGAAAAACAACAATTCCGGAAATACCAGAACTGTTCATTTACCAAAAATTGCGGTGTTCCACAGCTGGACTAACACACAGGCCGATGGTTGGGTACGTTTTACCCTCGAACAAAAGGGAGTTCCTTACACTTCCATCGACAAGGACGATCTTAAAAGCGGCGGGTTGCGCAATCGTTTCGATGTGGTAATTATTCCTGCGCAGGGGGGCGATGTAGCTTCATTTATCAACGGAATGGACGACAAATTCGGACCGATGCCGTATACAAAAACCGATGAATTTCCTTCACACGGCTACCCTGACTCTACAGACGACATGACCGGCGGCCCCGGATTGGATGGGCTGAATAACCTGCGTAATTTTGTAAAAGATGGAGGTGTTTTGGTTCCGCTCGATAATTCGGCAGCTATTATCGCCGACGCCGGAATCGGAAAGCAGGTCAGCAGTTTTTCTCCCGGCAGTTTGTTTCATCCCGGTTCGATTGTTACTGCAAAAGCAAGAAATACAAAAAGCCCTGTTTTATATGGTTTCCCGGAAACTTTCCCGCTTTTTAAAGGAAATGGTAAACTTTTATCCACCGCAAAATACGACCGCGATTTAATGGTTCTTCAATACGGAACAAAACCGTTAAAAGATGAAATTGAATATACCGGAAAAATTTTGGGAGAGGAAAAAATTACCGGGTTAACAAAAGAAGAAACTGAAAAAACCGACACTTCCGAAGTAAAAAAGGAAAAAGAACAACCGTATGTTTTGTCAGGAATGGTGCGCAACGAAAACGAAATTGTCGGGCAGGGAGCCATTTTTAATGTTCCGCTGGGCGAAGGACGCATTGTGTTTTTTACCTTCAACCCGCTGAACCGGTATTTGAACCACCACGATTCGTCGTTGCTATGGAACGTTTTAATCAACTGGGATCACCTTTAAAAGGTAATCCCAGCGATGTTTATTTGTTGTTATAAATTCAAATTTGGTTGTTGTCATTTCGAAACTTGAGGCACGAATGTAAGAAATCTCAAACTTGTAACAGATTTCTCCCTCTGGTCGAAATGACAGATAGGATTGACCCGTCGTTAGTACAGTTTTTCTCCCAGGGAAGCATTTAATCGGTAAAAGTTGACTACATAATCGATTTGCGATTTTAACAGTTGCAAACGGCTTTCAGAAACTGTTGTAGTTGCATCCAGCAAATCGAGGTTGGTAATTACACCCGACTGATAACTTACTTTTGCAAGTTTTAAAGCTTGTTCAGCCTGTTCAAGCTGCAATTTCGACTGATCAATTTTTCGGAATGCCGTATTTAAATTGGTTTCATTTTCAACAACTTCATTCGAAATATTACGACGTGTAATTTCGGTTTCCAAAGCCGTTGTTTCGGCTGCCGACTGTGCCTGCAAAATGTTATATTTTTCGCGGGTTCCATCAAAAATAGGAATACTAACACCCAGTCCAACAGCATAGTTAGCCTTTATTTTATTGATGTTTGGAATGTATCCGTTTTTAGCGCCACCGTTGGCGACAAAGTAAACCGAAGGATTGTTTTGTATTTTCACCTGGTCGATATGCATCGAAGCCAGTTGCTCTTTTTCCTTTGCCATAATCATTTCGTTGCGGTTTTGGAAAGCCTGCTCCAGCAGCAAATCGCCGGATGCCGTCGATTTTTCAACGGTCATGTCCTGTTTTACATTGTGGAATGTTTTTGCCGGTAATCCGAGCAACGAATTCAAAGCCGAAAGCTGAATATCGCGTGCCGCTTCCAAATCAAGTTTTTGAGATTCTATCCCCGAAATTTTTACACGGGTGCTTAAAATTTCATAATCGGTAGCCGAACCTGTTTCTTTTCTTTTCAGAACAAAATCGAGATGTTCATTCAGTGTTTTCAACTGCTCGTCTTTAATTTTTAAAGCTTCTTGTAAAAAATCGAGTGAATAGAAAATCTGTACGGATTTTAGCGCCAGGTTTTGTTTTACTTGTTCCATCGACTGTTCTGTCAGTTTTTTACTTTCATCGGCAAGAGCGACATTTTGCGCTGTTTTTCCAAAATCGTAAATATTTTGCTGAACAGAAAATGCCCCGGAAATATTATTCCGCGGAACAAAACTGAACGATCCCATGTCGGGAATGGTAAGTGTTGGCACGGGCCCGACGGTGTTGAAGCTGGCTCCAAAATTTACATTCGGATAAAACCCTGAATGTGCCAGTCCGATTTGAGCATCGGCTTTGTTTAACGCTTCCTGCGCCGACTGGACCATCGGGTGACTTTGTATCACTTCCTGAATAATCCATTCCAGCGAAAGCGAATCATTCGAAGTTTGACCGGTTTCCTGTGCAGAAACCAGCGTGGAAAACACAAGCGATAGTATGGTGAAGAATACAAATTTATTCTGCAATGTTTTCATTGAAATTGTTTTTTAATGGTTTCTTTTTCTTTTTGGTATGAAAGAAGAAAATGGGGATAATTCCAAGGGCAGTAATTACGGAAGCTACCCAATAATCATCGTTAATTCCTTCAATATAAGCCTGATTGTTTACATTTGAAAGCAAAAGATACTGGCTTTGCTGCCGTGCTTTTGCCGGCGAACTTCCGGCCCGGTATTCAATATAATGGTCCAAATGTGCTGTGGTTGTTTGGTAAACTTCCGATTGTGACTGAATACTTTGTCCGTAAACCTGTGAATGATAACTCACTCTCGACGACAACATGGTAGCCAAAATTGCAATTCCAAGACTTCCGCCCAATTGCCGGATGGTATTCATCAGGCTCGAAGCCTGTGCCATTTCATATTTTGGAATTTCGCTAATGGCAACACTACTGAGCGGGGCAAAAACCAGCCCCATGCCAAAACCGCGAAAATACAACGACAACATAATTGTATCGTGTTCCGTAAGAAACGACAATTTGGTAAATATTAAAAAACTGAGTACAAAAGCAACCAACCCAATGATAATTGGAATTTTCACATTTATTTTATCGGAAATTATTCCCGCCATCGGCGCTACAACTCCCTGGATTAACCCTACCGGCAAAAAAACAATTCCCGACTGTAATGCGGTGTACCCCAGTGAATTTTGTAAATAAAGCGGCAGTAAAAATACGCCTCCAAAAACACCGACACCAAAAATCAACATTACAATATTGGCTATTCCAAAGTTGTGGTTACCAAGAAGTTTTAAATCAATCAGCGGTTCTTTTACCGTTAATTCCGTAGTGATAAAAACCGCCAGTGCAATGGCAGAGATTGCAAAACACACCAAAATATAAGGCGCCCCCCATCCTTCGGAATTCGATTGTGCCGTACCTTCGGAAAGCGCGTACAACAACAGTGGTAAAAACAGGGTTATTGAAACAAAACCTGCAACATCGAACTTTCTGACCTTTTTGCTTTTGTATTCTTCCTGAATAACAAATGTGGCCACCAAAGCAGCAATTCCAACCGGAATGTTAACATCGAAAATAAATTTCCAGTTAAAATAATCCACAAGATAGCCGCCAATCAGCGGACCAAACGAAACAGAGGCAGCTGCAGAAACAGCCCAGAACCCGAGGGCAATTCCCCTTTTTTCAGGAGGAAATTCGCGGGTAATAATGGCCATCCCCAACGGCTGGATCATTCCTCCGCCAAGCCCCTGTACCACACGTGAGAATATCAGCATATTTTCGTTGGCCGACATCCCGCACAACAACGAACCGATGGTAAAAAGCAGCAAGCCCATAAAATACATGCGTTTGTATCCAAACTTGTCGGCCAGCCAGCCCGAGGTAGGCAACATTACAGCCAAAGCCAGCAGGTACGAAGTTAAAACCCATTCAATTTTATCGAGCCCTACTCCGAACGACGCCATAATTTTTGGCAATCCAACGTTTACAATCGTTGCATCAAGCACTGCCATAAAAGTCCCGATCATCACGTTGGCCAGCAAAATCCATTTGTAGGCATTGTGGCGCGGATGAAACACGGAATCCCGCGGCCGCATTGCTTTTCGTAAATTATGTAAAAAAGAACGGTGATGCATTACTAACGCTCTTTTACAATTTTTACTACTGCCGACATCCCTGCCAAAATCCGGTAATCCGAAAGATTTCCGCCACCGGAAACTCCGTCGATTGAAATTTTAACAGGAACACGCTGTGTAACTTTGGTAAAGTTTCCTGAAGCATTGTTTGGCGGAATCAGAGAAAACTGGGAAGCAGTATTTGACCCCACGTACGTAATTTTACCTGAAAAAGTAACACCCGGAAAAGCATCGATGGTAAAATTTGAGTTTTGTCCTACATGAATTTCGCTAATTTTGGTTTCCTCGAGGTAAACAGCCAGCCAAAGTTTATCGGGATTGGTAACCGTAAAAACCGATTGTCCGGGAGAAACCACATCGCCGGGAAACAACCAGCGACGCGCCACAATTCCGCTTACCGGTGCATAAAGTTTTACATTCTGAAGTTGAGTTTCAATAACATCCACCCTGGTTTGAGCGGTTTCAATAGCCACTTTCGAACTTTTTATGGCTGCCAAAGATACGTTTAACTGCGATTGCGCTGCTTTTAACATGGCTTCTGCCGATTCGTATGCACTTTTCTGATGTTCAAACTGTTCAACCGTAGAAACGCCACCTTCAAACTGTTTTTGTGCACGGTCGTAGTCGAGCTTTGCTTTTTTCAGGCTTATTTCCAAAACTTTCAGGTTTTCTTTATCGAACCTGTATTTTGCTTCCACCTGGTCAAGATTAGCCTTGTCTTGTTCAATTACGGCCAAAGCGCTAACTTTTTGCGCTTGTAAGTCGCTGCTGTCGAGAACGGCCATCAATTCGCCTTTTTCAACTTTATCACCTTCGTCGGCATACAATTCCGTAATTCTTGACAACATTTTTGAACTCACCGCCACATTGTCGGTGTCGATATGAGCATCGTCGGTTGAAATAAATTTTGTGTATTGGCTGTACCAGTAACCTGCACCGGCCACAACAATTACCACAACAATAAAAAGCGGGATATAAACCCGGATTCCTTTTTTTCTTTTACTATTCATATTTTTTTAAAATTTTCCTCTGATTGATTTATGTTAACACATTTTTTCGTTTTCAAGTTCAAAATTTGAAAGAACCCTTTTCAGCAAATTTTTTAAGAGCTGTTTATCATCTTCCGAGAATCCTGCAATCGTTTGGAATTCAAGTTCGCGCCATACTTTTCGGACCTGAACAGCCGCTTCTTTTCCTTTATCCGTCAAAAAAATCCGGGTAACGCGCAAATCTGTTTCATCCTTTACTTTTTGAATCAGGTCGTTGGCAGCCATTCTATTAATCATGTTTGAAATAGTAGCCGGCTGAACGCAAATATTTTCCAGCAATTTGGAAACCGGCTCTCCGTCCTGCATTTCCAGATAATACAACAAAACATCCTGGCCTGCATGAATTCCGTATTTGGCTAGCATTTCGTTAGCCTTGTTACGCCTTATTTTACAGATACTTAAAAACAAGTACCCTACCGACTCTTTATGTGGTCCTTTCATAATGCGTCAAAGCTAAATATATTTACTTAGCCGGCTAAATAAATTCAGATAAGTAAGAATGATCTTAAATATTATTTAAAACATTTTTGATTTTCGTCGAAAAATGAAACGATTAACTGGCCATTTTTCCTTTCATCAGCATATCCACAGCATCGCTGAGAGAACCGGCGCGTGTTACATTTCCGGTGTTTACAAAATAGATAACATCGGCGTTGGCAATGGTATTTAAGCGGTGAGCGATAATAACTTTGGTTGTTGATTCAGGTAATTTTTGCAGAATTTCGTCGAGTAATTTTTCGGTAACGGTATCAATATTGGCTGTGGCTTCATCGAGAATAAGCAAATCGGGTTTGCGCAAAACGGCACGCATAAAGGCAATCAGCTGTTTTTGCCCCAGGCTTATTCCGTCGCCCGAAACATCAACTTTTGTATCGAGGCCGTTTTCAAAACGCATCAGCAGTGATTCAAGCCCGGTGTCGTGGAAAATCTTTTCCAGCTCTTCGTTCTGAATATTTTTGTATTCTTCGTTTCCGTAGAGAATATTTTCGCGGATTGTACCGCTAAAAAGGAACGGATCCTGCAGAATAAAACCGATGCGTTTTACCCGTTCTTCCGAAGAAAAAGAACGGATATCTTTTCCGTCGAGCAGAACGGTTCCTTTGGTAGGATCATACAAACGCGAAATAAGCGAGGCGGTTGTAGTTTTTCCTCCACCGGTTGGTCCGACAAATGCATACTTTTTACCTTTTTTCAGGTTGAAAGTGATTTTATGTAAAACTTCGCTTCCGTTCGGGTACGAAAATGAAACATCGCGGAACGAAACCAGCGTTGCCGTTTCATCAAATTTATCGTCGGAAACCTGAGGTAAATTGTTTTCCATTTCCAGAATTTTACCGATTCGGTCCCAGGCAGCCAGCGCTGTTTGAAAACTAGCCCACAACGAAGCAAGCTGCCGCAGCGGATTGTAAAAACTGTTGACGTAAGTAATAAAACTTATCAGCAAACCAATGGTAAACTGCCCGATGGAAATAAAATAAATACCAACAACCAACACAATTAAAAGTCCGAAATTGGAGAACAGCGTGTACACCGGCATAAAAACATTGTTGGCAATTCCGGCTTTTACCGAAGCCGAATAGTTGTCCTTGTTTACCGACTGGAAACGTTTTCTGAAATAATCGCGGCGGTTAAATGCCACCACCACTTTAAAATTGTTCAGGCTTTCCTGAATTTCGGAACTCAGCATTCCGGTGCTTTTTAAACTTTCGGCATTTTTCTTTTTTACCCAGGGCGAAATTATTTTGGTAAACAACCAAATTAAAATGGAAGGCGCAAGCGCTGCTAAACCCAGTTCAAAATGAATGGAAAGCAGAAAAATTCCCGAGCCAATCATAATAAGTATCACCCGCAAAAACTGCATCAGCGACTGCGAGAAAAACTGGTTGATTTTATCGGTGTCGTTGTTGATGCGCGAAATAAGATCGCCCGCTTTGTTCTGGTTAAAAAAATCGAAAGGCAATTCCTGTAGTTTCTGAAAAACGGTATTTCGGAGTGTGTACAACATGCGCTGCCCCACGTTTCCCATGAGGCGCGTTTGCAAATAACCCGCAATTAAAGCAATTATATAAGTAGCCAGTAAAATTCCGCTAAAAACCATTAACCCGTGGTATTCTCCGGTTTGAATGTAATTATCGACCGTGTGCCCGATAAGAATTGGCCCGGCAAGGTTCAGAAGCGCGGCAATAATCATGGCAATAAAAGCAGTGAGTAAAACCCGCTTTTCTTCCACCATGTGCCCTACCAGACTTTTTACCGATTTAAAGCCCAGCCGTTTCTTTTTCTTTACTTCTTCGGTAGTATTAAGATTGTAACTCATAATGACTGGTACTTTTCTGCGATTCATAAATCTGAACATATTCCGGACAGGTAGCACGCAAAGTTTCGTGTTTTCCGGCGGCAATAATTTCTCCTTCCATTAAAAGGACAATCTGGTCGAATTCTTTTACCGGATTTATTTTCTGTGTCACCGAAATCAACGACAAATCGGGGTAATTCAGTTGTACATTTTTCAGAATTTTCTGTTCTGTTTGCTGATCCACGCGCGCGGTAAAATCGTCGAGGAGCAGAATTTTCGGGTTCAGCGCCAGCGCCCTTGCCAGCATTATCCGCTGTTTCTGTCCACCGGAAAGGCTGGTGCCACGCTCGGAAACCACGGTATCAAGTTTATTGGGAAGCGATTCAATAAAATCCTTCAGTTCGGCAGTTTCGAGCGCCTTTTGCAACGATTCGTCGGTTACAGCTTCACTAAAAGCAATATTTTCGCGCAACGTCATATTAAACATTACACTATCCTGAAAAACAAAGCCAATCTGGTTGTGAAACGTTTCTTTCAGATAATCGCTGATGTTTTCACCGTCGAATTCAACTACACCTTCGTTCGGTTTTATTAAACCCGTAAGCAAATAAAGCAGCTGCGTTTTTCCCGCCGCAGTCGGGCCGATAATTGCGGTGCGTGTTCCGGGTTTTATCACCAGCGAAACATCTTTTAAAACCGGCTTTTCATCGTAAAAAACAGAAATATTTTTGAGTTCAATTTGTCCCTGTAAAACTTTGTCGAGTTTACCTGTGTCGGCTGTTTCTTCGGCTTTCAGCACCGAATCAATTCGTGTAAACGAAGCCGTTGCCTGCGCAATCAGGTTGCTGATAAAGCCAATCACAATAATCGGGAAAATAATCATTGAAACATAACTCGTAAAAGCGGCAAAATCGCCAAGCGACAAATTTCCTGAAATTACCATGTGGCCACCCAGCGATAAAATGGTGAGTGTTGCCAGGTTTCCCACAAAATTGATAATCGGAATCAGAGTAGCAAAAAGCCGCACAATGTCGATTCCGATGTCGCGAGCTTCGGCGCTGGCATCGAGAAATTTTCCGTATTCTATTTGTTGTGAATTGATTACACGAATAATTGCCGCACCCAAAATACTTTCATTGATTACCCGGTTTAGCCAGTCGATTACTTCGCGGCTACGCATAAAAAGCACCCGCACTTTTTTCAGGATAATAAAAAAAGTAATGCCCACCAACGGAATAACAAGAAGTACCGGCAAGGCCAGCCGCCAGTTGATAATCAGCAAAAATACCGACACACCAACAATCATAAAAATCGATGATATAATGTTTGAAACACCGTGTGAAACAAACATTTTCAGCGAATCCATGTCGGAGGTAAGGTTGGTAAGCAATTTCGACGGATTGGCTTTCTGAATAAAAGCGTAACTCTGCCGCGAAATTTTGTCTGACAATTTTTTTCGCAGATCGAAACCCACCTTTTCGGAAGCGTAAGTTTGAACAACAGTTTGTAAAAGTGAAAAAACAAAAATGACAACAGCAGCAGAAAGAAATTCAATCAAAACCGGCTGAAATTCGTATTTACCGGCTGAAAATGAATCAATTCCCCGTGAAATAATTTGCGGGATTACGAGGTTTGCACCGTTCCCAATCAAAGTAAAAATTACGAGAAGCGCAACCAGTCCTTTGTAAGGTTTTAACAAAACAAAAATATTGGGTTTGCTATTTCTGCCTGTCTTTTTGTTTTCTTTTTCTTTACTCATTCTGTTAAAAAAGATTCCTGCAAAGAAAACCAAAATCAGCCTTTATATTCCTATTTTGCTGAAAATGTTTGTTAAATCCTCCGGGAATTTTTGTTTGCTTAAAATTGTAAATTCGTTTTGTAAAAAATACAGTTATACAACTGTTGGGCTGTTGAAATGTTCAGCAAAAAAGATAATTTTCTGAAAATCTGATTTGGAATTATAGAAACCCAAATGGTAAAAAGTTCTCCCTTTCAATATATGAAATGAGCCTTTTTTCGATAACTAACCCCGGTAGTGCGAAAATGTTGTTTTGAAAATTTTTACAACTGAAATAAAAACTTCCTTTAATAATTCCTTCAAAAAAACCTTATTTTTAGCGCTACTAATCGTAAAACCATTCAAAATGAAAATATCCTTCTTATTAATTCTGACTGTATTTGCCCCGATTTTTATTTCGGCACAAAAAGCAACCCCAAAAACTCCCGATGAAGTTGTTGCGTTAATGAAACAGCATGTAACCTGCGACTGGCTCAGCGAAACGGTGGATGTTTACAAAGCCGGCGATCCGCAGACATCATTAAAAGGAATTGCCACGTGCATGTTTGCCGACATGAACACGCTGAAAAAAGCCGTGGAACTGGGCTGCAATTTTATCATCACACACGAACCCATTTTTTACAGCCACCTCGACGGTACCGAAAATCTGCAAAACGACCCGGTTTATCAGGAAAAAATAGATTTTATCAACAAAAATAAGCTTGTGGTTTTTCGTTTTCACGATCATATTCACATGACCCAACCCGATGGGATTTATGTTGGAATGATTGAAAAACTTGGACTAAAACCTTATTCTGTCGACGGTTCGCCAATATTTTACCATCTTCCTGAACAAACGCTAAAAAATTATGCGGAAACGTTGAAAAAAACGCTTGGGATGCAGTCAATCAGGGTAATTGGAAATCAGGACATGAAATTTACCAAAATGGCATTTATGCCCGGCGCTCCGGGAGCACAACGTCACATTGCCGCTCTTGAAAATCCGGATGTTGAAGTTCTGATTGCAGGCGAAGCTCAGGAATGGGAAACTTATCTTTACGCCAACGATGCCAAAGAACAGGGCCGGAACAAGGCTGTAATTTTTCTGGGGCATGTAAAATCGGAAGAAGCCGGTATGGATTTTTGTGCCGAGTGGCTAAAGACTTTCGTGTCGGGAGTGCCTGTTTATTTTATTGAGAACGAACCCAATTTTACCACTTTTTAAATTTTGCAAAATGACAGGAACTGCCTGGTTAATAGTTGTTTTACTTGTTTCGGTTGGCTTTATTATTTTAGGTACAACCAAGTTGAAAATGCACCCATTTATAGTGCTTTTGCTGGCGTCGTACCTGGCCGGCACCATGGCGGGAATTCCGGCAACACAAATTGCCTCGGTTATTACCTCCGGATTTGGAAATATAATGGCCTACATTGGTATTGTAATTATTTTGGGAACCATTATTGGAACCATTCTGGAAAAATCACATGCCGCCGTTAAATTGGCCGAAATGGTGATGAAAATTGTGGGGAAACGCTACCCTGCCCTGGCCATGTCGCTGGTTGGCTACATTGTTTCCATTCCTGTTTTTTGCGATTCGGCTTTTGTAATTCTTTCGTCGCTAAAAAAATCGCTGATACAAAAAACCGGGAAATCATCGGTGGCACTGTCAATTGCGCTGGCAACAGGATTGTATGCTACCCATACTTTTGTTCCGCCCACCCCCGGCCCGATTGCAGCTGCCGGAAACCTAGGCCTTGAAAACCAACTTGGGCTGGTTATTTTATTCGGATTATTTGTGGCTGCTGTTGCCATGACTGCCGGGTATTTCTGGGCCATTTTTACCGGAAAAAAATACAAAACTTCGGAAGATAACCTGCCAACAACCGGCAATCATTTTGAAGGACTTCAATTGCCTTCGGGAACAAAAGCCTTGTTGCCAATTTTGGTACCTATTTTTCTGATTGCGCTGCGTTCGGTAGCCACATATCCGGTCAAACCACTGGGCGAAGGTTTTGTTTATAAACTTTCCGATTTTATGGGACAACCAGTAAATGCGCTTTTTCTGGGTTTTTTACTTTCTTTTTTATTGTTTCCAAAATTCAACAAGGAAACACTCACCGGCTGGATTGGAGAAGGAATTACAGCAGCAGCGCCGATTTTGCTGATAACCGGCGCAGGTGGAGCTTTCGGAACCATTTTAAAAGAAACACAAATTGGAGAAACGCTCGGAAATGTTTTGGCCGGTTACAACTTTGGAATATTTCTGCCGTTTATTGTTGCCGCAGCTTTTAAAACTGCTCAGGGTTCTTCCACGGTTGCCCTGGTTGCCACATCGGCGTTGATTGCCCCGCTGCTGGCAAGTATCGGACTCGATTCGGTCAACGGAAAAGTGCTGGCAGTAATGGCAACCGGCGCCGGCGCCATGACTATTTCGCACGCCAACGACAGCTTTTTCTGGGTGGTTACCCAATTTTCAGGAATGGATGTAAAAACCGGCTACCGCACACACACGGTGGCCACACTTATTCAGGGTACGGTTTCAATGGTTTTTGTTTATCTGCTGACCTTGATTGTTTTATAAAGCCAGTATATTATTCAATTCATAAAAAGTTACCGCTGTGAATTATTATTTTTAGAATTGAAGGTATCACTTTATCAAAAAAAAGTGGTAAATTCACTTCCATAACCAAATACATAAATTGAACAAAAAAGCTGAAATAATACTCCGAAACGCGGTACACAGAGAAGCTCCGGTGATTAAGCTTGAATTTGATTTTAACCCGCAAATAAACGAAGCATTAAAAAATAATACGAATGCTTTGTGGAGCGCTACAATGAAAAGCTGGTACATAAAAAAAGAAAAATTTGTTTTGCAGGAATTTTTTTCAGCCATGCGTTCAGATGCTTACATCAATTATTCACAAATTCAAAACCGGGTAATTTATGCACCACCCCCAAAACCTGTAAAGAGTTACGATTTAAAAGACTATAAAGGTCAGTTGTTAGCTGAAACCGAAACTGAAATTGAAAAGTTTAAAAACTGGCTTCAGCAAAAACGATACAGCGAAAATACCATTAAAACCTACACGCATCATTTGCTAATATTTTTCGGATTTTATTTTCCAAAACATCCTGAAGACATTGAACTGGCTGACATTACTGCATTTAACAACGAATTTATTATCAATTTCGGATTAAGTTCAACATTTCAAAATCAAACCATCAGTGCATTAAAGTTATTTTACAGCCGACAGTTTAACCGAAATTTTGAGATCGAAAATATTGAGCGCCCCCGGTTTTCACGTCCATTGCCAAAGGTGATTAACAAAGAAGAACTTCAGCGATTTTTCAATACCATTAAAAATGTAAAACATAAAATGGCTTTTGAAACCATTTATGCTTACGGGTTACGGCGCAGTGAATTACTTAATTTAAAACTGGAAAACATTGATACCCGTCGCGGTATGATTTCAATTCTGAATTCAAAAGGCAAAAAAGACCGTGCAATTCCCATGAGCAAACGCTGGCTTGAAAAAGTGAAACCCTACTATCAGGCATACAAACCCAAAATTTTCTTTATTGAAGGGCAGTTCCCGGGACAAAGCCTTACAGCAGGAAGTTTGCAAAAGGTATTTGAAAAAACGTTGCTCAACAGTAAAATATATAAACCTTATACGATTCACTGTTTAAGGCATAGTTTTGCAACACATTTGCTTGAAAATGGTACAGATTTGCGTTATATTCAGGAACTTTTGGGACACAAAAGTTCAAAAACCACTGAAATATATACCCACGTTAGTAATGAAAGTTTAAAAAACATAAAAAACCCGTTTGATGATATGGAATAAAAGCGCAATAAGTATACAATATTTCCTACAGAATACAATAAAGTATAACAAATTGAAACAGATAAGATAGTTACCGGTAAGTTTGAAGGAAAAATTGGTAGTTATCTAAAACATTCGTTCTTTGGCTTTTTTGCTCGCCCCGAAAGTTGCTGTCACAAAACTTGCAAAGTCAGGTTTGGCAATTTTCGCCAATTTTTCGCGCTTTAACAATTTTCATAAACTGTTTGGCTGCCTGACCACCCTGCTCTTTGTAGGAACAGCCGGTAATTACCAAACAGTTTGATTTTTGGCCTTCAGCTACCGGGGCTGGATTTTTAAAAATTGGCAGGAATAGCCGGTGCACGCAAGTTTTCCGTCAGCTGTTAAAACCAGGAATGGTAAAGCTCACGTGCCGGCGCTGTAAATCGCCAGCAGTTACCTGCTGCCAACAAGCAACTTTGACTTTTGGGGGGTTAAAAAAATTAAGTGGTTACTTAAAACTTTTGTTCGGAATTTGATACTTTTATACTGTTAACAAACTGACCCTGAATAATAAAAACCTACCGGTAACAATGTGCATATTTCAGAGCGGGGTTGGTGGGGCGCCAGCCGCGGATTCCCGTTTCGCAGTTCCGTGTCCTACCGGACATGAACGCGCTCCGAAATCCGCTCCGCAACATGTACCAACCGTTACCGGTAAGTTTGAAGGAAAAATTGGTAGTTATCTAAAACATTCGTTCTTTGGCTTTTTGCTCGCCCCGAAAGTTGCTGTCACAAAACTTGCAAAGTCAGGTTTGGCAATTTTCGCCAATTTTTCGCGCTTTAACAATTTTCCTAAACTGTTTGGCTGCCTGACCACCCTGCTCTTTTTAGGAACAGCCCGTAATTACCAAACAGTTTGATTTTTGGCCTTCAGCTACCGGGGCTGGATTTTTAAAAATTGGCAGGAATAGCCGGTGCACGCAAGTTTTCCGTCAGCTGTTAAAACCAGGAATGGTAAAGCTCACGTGCCGGCGCTGTAAATCGCCAGCAGTTACCTGCTGCCAACAAGCAACTTTGACTTTCTGGGGGTTAAAAAAATTAAGTGGTTACTTAAAACTTTTGTTCGGAATTTGATACTTTTATACTGTTAACAAACTGACCCTGAATAATAAAAACCTACCGGTAACAATGTGCATATTTCAGAGCGGGGTTGGGGGGGCGCCAGCCGCGGATTCCCGTTTCGCAGTTCCGTGTCCTACCGGACAGGAACGCTCTCCGAAATCCGCTCCGCAACATGCACCAACCGTTAGCATTCATGTTAAAAAGCCAATCCGACAATTATGAGTCGAAATGAAAGGTCTATAAAAAGCGCATTTGATAAATCTTCAGGAGAAATTCTTGAAGCTGACAAAGTATTTCAAAAGTCAAATGACCCTTTTGAGATAAGGAGACTTTATCATGCGAAAGAAATTCAACTTTCCTGCCTTGAATGTGAACAAGATTTAGCAGTATCTGATAGCAAATATAATAGACTATATTTCAAACATAAACCAGGACATTCTTATTGCATCCTATCTGATGGTAATCTAACACCGAAAGAACAAGATGTTTTCAATAGGATTTTAGTAGCAAAAGAAAGCGAGCGTCACATTGAATTAAAAACTAAAATCGGAAGACTACTAAAAGATGTTGACGGTGTTGACACTTCTTCAATTTCAATTGACAATAAATTTATTGTACGTGGAGATGAGAAAAGGCGACCAGATGTTTATTGCAAATATAAAGACAAGGAACTTGTTTTTGAAATTCAGCTTTCTGACCTTTCGCTTGGTTATATTTTAAGCCGTTATGAATTTTACAAGAAACATAAAATGTATCTGATTTGGATACTTGATGATTTTGATATTCATAATCAAGGAACTCTTGAAAGAGATATAAAATATCTCACCAAGTATGAGAATTTTTTCAATCTTGATGAAAATGCAAAATCTTTTAAATTAGAGTGTGAGTACAAATTCCCATTTTTGACTAATGAAAACCGTTTACTTACAAAATGGCTAAAAAAATCAGTTACTCTTTCACAATTAAAATTTGATAGTTCTGCATTTCAGGCTTATTTCTACAATTTTGGAGACAACAAGACAGAGACGGAGAAAAAACAAAAAATACGAGATGATGAGATTCAGAAACTTGAAAAATTAAGACTTGAAGAATTAAAAAATCAAGAAGTAAAAGAAAAAGCAGAAAGCATAATATCCAAAATTCAAGAATTAAGGAGGAAAAAATATTATAGTTTTGAAAATGTGAAAAACAGAATCAATGAACTTACACATTTTGAATTAAATGTACTTAATTCAGAACTTGCTTTAAAATCAAGGCAAACGCCAATAATTAAATGGATAAAATCTGCAAAAAATGAAGATTTTCCATTTTTAGACTTTATAATTAGCTGCAAAAACATAGACAAAGACATTAATGAGAAAACTCAAAATGGCACAACTGCCTTACAGACTTTAATAGAAAATGAAGACATTAAAGAACATGAAAGAATTATTCTGATAAAGAGACTATTAGAGTTTGATTATGAATTAGATTCAGATGATATAGGAAAATTAAATTGCTTATTATCTAATCAAGATAAAGAATTCCTGTTCGAAACTTGCAATAAACTTAAAAATAGGTATTTAGTTCCATTGGTTTTCGCACACCCTGAGGTATTATACATAATTGAATCTGCTAAAAGGCAAGAATTAATTGGATATAATTATAAAACCAAAAAGTGGGTTCAATTGGCTAATTTAGCAATTCAATATTACAAAGAGTATTGGGAGTATATAGAATTAGCTTTTAGACATTACGACACATGGAAATTGGTTGAAGAAGAAGATACAAAAAGTTCATTTTCAAGAAAGTTGCGTAATTATTATTCAGAAATGCCACAACAAGATTTTGAAATTGACGAATTAATAAATGAATTATATCCAGAGATTTATGTAGGTGGAATCGAAGAGTAATAAAACACGAAATGCTAACATTTTGTATAAGTAATGGCAGGCAAAGTGCTAAATATCAAGGTTTGTAGCCCGCTCAAACTGCGTAGCGGTTTGACAGGAAAGTACCACGCAATCTGCCACTACTCATACAATTTACCGTTACCGGTAAGTTTGAAGAAAAATTGGTAGTTATCTAAAACATTCGTTCTTTGGCTTTTTGCTCGCCACGAAAGTTGCTGTCACAAAACTTGCAAAGTCAGGTTTGGCAATTTTCGCCAATTTTTCGCGCTTTAATAATTTTCCTAAACTGTTTGGCTGCCTGACCACCCTGCTCTTTTTAGGAACAGCCCGTAATTACCAATCAGTTTGATTTTTGGCCTTCAGCTACCGGGGCTGGATTTTTAAAAATTGGCAGGAATAGCCGGTGCACGCAAGTTTTCCGTCAGCTGCTAAAACCATGAATGGTAAAGCTCACGTGCCGGCGCTGTAAATCGCCAGCAGTTACCTGCTGCCAACAAGCAACTTTGACTTTTTGGGGGTTAAAAAAATTAAGTAGTTACTTAAAACTTTTGTTCGGAATTTGATACTTTTATACTGTTAACAAACTGACCCTGAATAATAAAAACCTACCGGTAACAATGTGCATATTTCAGAGCGGGGTTGGGGGGGCGCCAGCCGCGGATTCCCGTTTCGCAGTTCCGTGTCCTACCGGACAGGAACGCTCTCCGAAATCCGCTCCGCAACATGCACCAACCGTTATAACACATTTTGAAAAAAGAAAATTTCACGTAAAATTTCTCAATTCAAAATGAGTTTTACCAAATCGAAAAATTCAGATTTTTAAAATAAAAAGAGTTCATTAACATAAAATCGTAGTTCAATTTAAAATCTCGCTTTCTTTATAAAATTGACAATTAGAAAAAGAAAAAAATGGGGGGTTAAAATCGGTTTAATTAAAAATCCGACAGATTTAAAGTTGGTTACAACTCAAGTTAAAATGAAAATATTGCTCGATTTTAACCTGGTTGTTTAATTGGTGTTTAGTGCTGGATTTGAAAAGTAGAAAATTTTTTGAACGCCAAAATTAAATGTCTGACCACTGTGAAAAGTTGGCGACTTTGAATAAAAAATCCTCCGGATTTTGTTGATGTTTTTCGCAGCAGTTTCAAAATAAGCGATTTGCATGTTGAACGGTCAATAACAAATCAAGTTTTGAATGTTTAATTTTAAAATCCTTCAGATTTTGTTAGCGCTTTTTCGCCTGTGAATTTTTGAAAGGTCCTACCCTATTTTCGACCAAAGTCTTTCTTGGAAACTTTTGTACATTTAATTTTTTAAAACTTCGGGAGAAAAACTGATCTGATTTTATGTCAAACAAAAAAAAGTTTGATAAATTGTGCTTCGATAAAACCAAAACCATTTTGACTGATTCTTAAGTCGGTAAAATAAAAAACCAAGATTTTAAATTAACCTAAAAACTTGACATTTCACCCTCGAACAAAATCAGCAATTTGATTAAAAAGAATAAAAAACGTGTTATAACAATGTGCATATTTCAGAGCGGGGTTGGTGGGGCGCCAGCCGCGGATTCCCGTTTCGCAGTTCCGTGTCCTACCGGACAGGAACGCTCTCCGAAATCCGCTCCGCAACATGCACCAACCGTTACCGGTAAGTTTGAAGGAAAAATTGGTAGTTATCTAAAACATTCGTTCTTTGGCTTTTTTGCTCGCCCCGAAAGTTGCTGTCACAAAACTTGCAAAGTCAGGTTTGGCAATTTTCGCCAATTTTTCGCGCTTTAACAATTTTCATAAACTGTTTGGCTGCCTGACCACCCTGCTCTTTGTAGGAACAGCCGGTAATTACCAAACAGTTTGATTTTTGGCCTTCAGCTACCGGGGCTGGATTTTTAAAAATTGGCAGGAATAGCCGGTGCACGCAAGTTTTCCGTCAGCTGTTAAAACCAGGAATGGTAAAGCTCACGTGCCGGCGCTGTAAATCGCCAGCAGTTACCTGCTGCCAACAAGCAACTTTGACTTTTGGGGGGTTAAAAAAATTAAGTGGTTACTTAAAACTTTTGTTCGGAATTTGATACTTTTATACTGTTAACAAACTGACCCTGAATAATAAAAACCTACCGGTAACAATGTGCATATTTCAGAGCGGGGTTGGTGGGGCGCCAGCCGCGGATTCCCGTTTCGCAGTTCCGTGTCCTACCGGACATGAACGCGCTCCGAAATCCGCTCCGCAACATGTACCAACCGTTACCGGTAAGTTTGAAGGAAAAATTGGTAGTTATCTAAAACATTCGTTCTTTGGCTTTTTGCTCGCCCCGAAAGTTGCTGTCACAAAACTTGCAAAGTCAGGTTTGGCAATTTTCGCCAATTTTTCGCGCTTTAACAATTTTCCTAAACTGTTTGGCTGCCTGACCACCCTGCTCTTTTTAGGAACAGCCCGTAATTACCAAACAGTTTGATTTTTGGCCTTCAGCTACCGGGGCTGGATTTTTAAAAATTGGCAGGAATAGCCGGTGCACGCAAGTTTTCCGTCAGCTGTTAAAACCAGGAATGGTAAAGCTCACGTGCCGGCGCTGTAAATCGCCAGCAGTTACCTGCTGCCAACAAGCAACTTTGACTTTCTGGGGGTTAAAAAAATTAAGTGGTTACTTAAAACTTTTGTTCGGAATTTGATACTTTTATACTGTTAACAAACTGACCCTGAATAATAAAAACCTACCGGTAACAATGTGCATATTTCAGAGCGGGGTTGGGGGGGCGCCAGCCGCGGATTCCCGTTTCGCAGTTCCGTGTCCTACCGGACAGGAACGCTCTCCGAAATCCGCTCCGCAACATGCACCAACCGTTATAACACATTTTGAAAAAAGAAAATTTCACGTAAAATTTCTCAATTCAAAATGAGTTTTACCAAATCGAAAAATTCAGATTTTTAAAATAAAAAGAGTTCATTAACATAAAATCGTAGTTCAATTTAAAATCTCGCTTTCTTTATAAAATTGACAATTAGAAAAAGAAAAAAATGGGGGGTTAAAATCGGTTTAATTAAAAATCCGACAGATTTAAAGTTGGTTACAACTCAAGTTAAAATGAAAATATTGCTCGATTTTAACCTGGTTGTTTAATTGGTGTTTAGTGCTGGATTTGAAAAGTAGAAAATTTTTTGAACGCCAAAATTAAATGTCTGACCACTGTGAAAAGTTGGCGACTTTGAATAAAAAATCCTCCGGATTTTGTTGATGTTTTTCGCAGCAGTTTCAAAATAAGCGATTTGCATGTTGAACGGTCAATAACAAATCAAGTTTTGAATGTTTAATTTTAAAATCCTTCAGATTTTGTTAGCGCTTTTTCGCCTGTGAATTTTTGAAAGGTCCTACCCTATTTTCGACCAAAGTCTTTCTTGGAAACTTTTGTACATTTAATTTTTTAAAACTTCGGGAGAAAAACTGATCTGATTTTATGTCAAACAAAAAAAAGTTTGATAAATTGTGCTTCGATAAAACCAAAACCATTTTGACTGATTCTTAAGTCGGTAAAATAAAAAACCAAGATTTTAAATTAACCTAAAAACTTGACATTTCACCCTCGAACAAAATCAGCAATTTGATTAAAAAGAATAAAAAACGTGTTATAACAATGTGCATATTTCAGAGCGGGGTTGGTGGGGCGCCAGCCGCGGATTCCCGTTTCGCAGTTCCGTGTCCTACCGGACAGGAACGCTCTCCGAAATCCGCTCCGCAACATGCACCAACCGTTATGTACAAATTTAAATGAGAGATACAAACCAACATATGATTGAGCTTTTAGATGTATCTAATAAGGATAACATTTATTCATCTTTGATAGCCCATGAAATTGAAGGTCAAAAATTAAATCTCAGGTTTGGAATTGAACCTTCAGACTACGGAAGATTAAAAAGAATTTTAGAGTTCAGACCATTTGAAAATACTGGTGTTGCTCCTTATAGATTTTACTTTGCTTTTTCATTTCGAAAATTAGACAATAACTTGACTGAAATAAATGTAAGAGTGGAACAACTTGACAGGCACAAACAGTTTGAGTTTACCGTGGGTAGTAAATATGTTTCTAACTTATTATGGTTTGACTCTGGATTAAAAGTAAAAGACGTAAAAGCACTAATAGAAAAATAACAATAAATGGCTATTATGAATTGGTACAAAGACGGGGCATTCCCAGAGTGTCATCTTTGGGGTGAAGAATTTAATCCTAAGGAGTTAAATAATATTCCTGAAATAATTATAACCAATTCAATTGCAACTGGAGACATTGGGAAAATTGGAAGATACAAAAGCCACCCTACTCCCTATGGAGCGTGCCAAATAATTGTTCCTAAAAATATAAATCAAGGAGAGAAAATAATCTGGCTTGCAGACTTTATAATAAAGCATAAATCTGACTTTGAGAAAGCTGGTGCAACAAAAATAATCTTCTGGATTTATTGGTTTGGAGGACAAGGAAATATGGAATTATCTGAGGAAGAAGTTGAAAAAATTTCTAAAACAAAATTGCCGTTGTGCATGGACTATATATTTGATAATGAATAAAAAATCTGTACATAACACAGTACATATTGCAGGGCGGGTTTAGTGTTACGCCAACTGCGGATTCTCGCATCGCAGTTCCGTGTCCTTCGGACAGGAACGCTCTCCGAAATCCGCCCCGACAACATGTACCAACCGTTATGCGCCACTATAGAAGAGAGAAACGGTATGTGCGAAAAATCCGGTTCAATTGCATTTAGAATTTTTTGATAGGTTTCGGTTTTTAGGTTTAAACTTTATGTTTCGGACTTGACCGGATTTTAGCTTACCACAGTCGGTTGCAGAATCGGCTTCAAAGACTGGTTTCTGCTGGTGCGGACTGGATTTTAAGTACAGGTTTGAGTTTCATCTGTGGATTTGCCTTTTGGACTTCTTTTTTGTCGTGATAGTTTTCAGCTTTTGGCGGTCAGATTGGGTTTGTGTTCTGGGATTTGGATTTTCGGATAAGTTTCTGTTTTTGTATTTAAAATTTATGTTTCGCACTTGACTGGATTTTAGCTTACTACAGTCGATTGCAGAATCGGCTTCAAAGACTGGTTTTTGCTGGTGCGGACTCGATTTTAGGTTCCGGGTTTGGATTTGGCTTTTGGGCTGCTTTTTCGTCGTGATAGTTTTCAACTCTTGGCGGACAGATTGGGTTTGTGTTCTGGGATTGGATTTTCAGTTGGGGTCGGAATGGGGCTCTTGGCGGCCAGATTGTTCCGCAATATTTGAAAACTTTCGCAACATTTGGATAAATTTTTGCAATTTTGATAACGAGATAAAAACAGCGGCGCATAACAACGGCTAAATTTAAGCGGGGCAGACTATGCAACTTGATAAATTAACTATATTTGATAAAGCATAACGGTCGGATAAAGAAAAGCGGTTAAACCCCGCCAAAACTTAGCCGCGGCCGTTATGGGCAAGGGAATGAGAGCCACAATAAGACAAGACATTTAGCAAAAAATGAAAAATATAAAACTTAATGACATATTAAAACTTGATGATTTAAGTAATGTAAAAGTTCGATTCAATCTGATGTTTGAGCAAAATTGGAATCCTATTGAGATTTTCAAAAACGGAGATATTCAGATAATGCTAAACGGTCAATATTGGAACTACGAGAAACGAAAATCTTACAAAATTGGGCAAATAACAATTGGACTGGTGAAAATTAAACCAAATGAAGATTTTTGGTTATTATTTCACGTTGGTAGAGTCACAAAAGATTTAGAAAAATTAAACGGAGTTGGATATGAATATGAACAATTACCTGAATACGAAAAATATGTTGGACGATTAATTGTAAAATTTAAAAACACCTCTCAAAATATGGTTCGTAAAGCCGAATCTGTAATGAATGATTGTGAAGTATCTCAAATTTTACCCGACACTTTTGACAATGATTTATTCCCCGGATATGAGAAAGTAAATATTTCGTGGCAGGAATTGAGCAGAGTAATTAACAAAGACACTTGGAAAACAGCTCTCCAAAATCAAAAAGGAGTTTACCTCATAACAGACGCTTTAAATGGGAAAAATTATGTAGGTTCTGCTTATGGGGAAAATATGATTTTAGGTCGTTGGCAATCTTACGTAAGAACTGGACACGGCGGAAATGTTGGACTAAGACCCTTGAATTTTGATTACATAAAAGAAAATTTTAGGTATTCGATACTTGACATTTATAAATCAACAACAGATGACCAAACAATAATTGACAGAGAAAGTTGGTGGAAAAATGTTTTACAAAGTCGCAAGTTTGGATACAATGAAAATTAATAGGAAAAATAGAATAAATTTAACCCCAGCCCATAACAATGGCTCATAGGCAATGGCGGGTGGATGCTCGTTTTGAAGCGACGGATTCCCGCACTGACTTTCGTGTCGTCCCGACAGAAAGTCGCACGCAATCCGCCACTGCCCATAGCCGAACCGTTGTATTGCATTTTAAAACCAAGAAAACGAAGTGACTAAATATCTAAAATATCTCATTGGACTAGCAATTATCATCCTCGGACTATTGATAAAAACTACTCTAAATCACAATATGAACTATTGGAGTTTTGTGAGAGGATTTTCAATACTATCATTTGCAGTTGGACTAGTCCTTTTGTTACCGAGAAATTTAGAAAAGACAAATGGTACAGGAAAGAAATATTTATCTCCCCGCTTTGGAAAAATCGTTGCGAAACTAAAACCACTAATTCTTACAATTTTACTTTTTGTCGTTATCCTGGGACTTGAAAGATTAGGGGAAAATCTAAATTACAGACTAAGAGATTATTTCTTAAATCACGATACGGCTGTTGCAACGGGATACGCTAAAGGAATAAAGAGAATTGACCTTGTAAAAATTGGACACGAAGATTTCTATCTGATTGATTTTAATGCTGGTGACAAAGTGCAATCTTCTGGTTTAATGGTTACTTATGCTGCGAAAGATTCAGGACTTTTTACGGAAATGAATCAATTTAAAAATAGCGGAGGACAATTGATAATTAATAATTTGAGGAGTGGGAAAGTTCAAGTTAAATACTCGAAAAAATTTCCATCGTTCTTTAAAGTGAATAAATAAAAAACGCAATACAACAATGTACATATTGCAGGGCGGGGTTTGGTGGTTTGCCAACTGCGGATTCTCGCATCGCAGTTCCGTGTCCTTCGGACAGGAACGCTTTCCGAAATCCGCCCCGACAACATGTACCAACCGTTAGGCAAAATAATACAGACAGACATGAATAACCTAATTAATTTGGAAATATGTAGCAAATGTAGACTTTGTATTGAAGTTTGTCCGTGCAATATTCTTGGATTAAATGATAAAGACGAAGTCCATTTTATCCAAGAAAGAGAATCGATTTGTTTAAAGTGTGGACAATGTATGAGTATTTGCAGTACAAAAGCTATTTCTGTAAATGGACTTTCATATGAAAGTGATTTTATTGATTTGCCCCAAAATAATATCGATTACAACAATTTTATTGACTTTTTAGCAAATCGAAGGTCAATACGAAATTTTAAGGACAAAGCTGTTCCCGACGAGATGCTGTCAAAAATTTTAGAATCGATTTCTTATGCGCCTTTCGGAGCAGAACCTGAAAAAATAAATATTACAGTAGTAAACAACAGAGAAAAAATAGAAACTGTCCTGCCCTATATTTCAAAATTTTTAGATGATATTATTAAATGGGTTGATAATCCTATTTCATCCTTCATGATAAAAAGAAAAAAAGGAAAAGAAACCTTTAACACAATAAAAAATCATTTATATCCAATTTCAAAAAGTGAAAATTATAAGCTTGAATTTGGTGATAGAATTACAAGAAATGCCCCTGCCTTAATAATATTCCATGCGGAAAAAGGAGCGGAAGAACATACAAATAATTCATTGATATATGCGACATATTCGATTTTGGCGGCTCATGCAATTGGATTAGGAGCAACTATGATAGGGATTGTTCCTGCAGCAATCAATAAAGTTTCAGAAGTCAGAGAACATTTCAAGATACCAAAAGGAAATGAAGCAATTATGTCGATAATAATAGGATACCCGAAATATAAATATAAACGGACAATACAAAGGAAAAAACAAAAAATAGAATGGATTGAATAAATTACTTTGCCTAACATTGCATATACTTTATGGCGGGTTACGTTATGAAAATGAGTATTTTAGTTTCAAATATAAATCAGTGTGGCAAGAAAAATTCGTCTTTCAAAGTCCGCCACAAAGCATATGCTGCCCGTTAGCACCAATTGTAAAAACATGTACATTAATAGCATAAAAACATGACTGACTTTAATACAAATTTGATACTTGAATTAATACGACAAAATAAGATTGACCCTGATTTTTCCAAAGATGATTATGATATACTTATTAATCTTTTTAGCAACAAAGAATTAAATCAATTTTATATGTTTATAGTTCGTAAAGTTTTGACAAAAAAACAATTTGAGGTAGCAAGTGAAGATGTTTTATTACAAGTAACTGCAACTCTTGCGGACAAAGTTGATTTAAATAAAATTCCAACAAATACAAATAATGACATTAAGGCTTTAGCTAATACATCATATTCAATCTTAATGATTTTAGATATAAAAGAATTCATAAACGAAAGATTTTAAATAAGTTCATTGAAAATATTGAAGATAGTCGTGAGTTAAGCTACTAGATTGACAACTTGTATGGTGTCCAAGTAATCCAAATGAACTCACGTCGATATAAGTGGAATCGATGTAGCCTCTCTTTTCTTCTGCCCATACGACACCTGTGGGAGAAAAAATAATCGTACAAACATGGAAAATATCCTGTTGATTATTCTGGTACTATGTGTATTCAGATACAGAAAAATTTCTATTCAACTTGGTAAATGGTTTCATATCAAAGCCAAAAAATAGATTAAATCTGGACTGGTACACGAGTACCAGTTTTTTTAATTGTCTTCATTTTTTCAGAGAATAATAATGACTAAAAACTAAAAACAACAGGTGCTAACAAATTGTATATGGCAGGCGGGGGGTTTAGCGGTCTGACAAGTCAGACCTCGTGCCCACTTTCCTGCGGGTCTGACACGATTTCTTTCAGAAATCCCGCCCGACCACATACAAGTGACCGTTAGCAGCAAGGTTGAAAGTGCGTCAATCTAAAACTTAAACCTAAATTGACAAAGAGTAAATTGAACAATGAAAAAAACTATGAATGAAAAAGAGATACAATATTCTTATATCTATTTGTTAATTGGATTCATCTCTCTTTTCTGTTTTAATGGAAGATGGATTATGCCAATGGCGGCTTTTATAGCACCTGTATTCCTAATTCGCTTTTTAAGATTTCAAAAACCATTAATAGGTTTTTTAATCATCGCTCTTGCTGGTTGGGTGTCAAACATTTTCGTCTGGAAAGGGATGATGCCCATGTCTGGATTTTTCTACTACTTCGTTACTTTTATGATGAGTGTATTTACTTCGCTGACATTTTTAATTGACCGAGTTTACACTCAAAAACTCAAAGGAATTATTTCGACTTTAATATTTCCCGCTTCTTATATAATATTGGATTACATTACCATATCAACCAATCCATCAGGTTCATATGGCACTTTAGCTCATACTCAATCAGCGTTGCCTTTATTACAACTTGTCTCGATTACTGGTATTTGGGGAGTAACATTTCTGATTCTTTGGACTGCATCAATAATAAATTGGCTTTGGGACAATTATTTTGAGAAAAATAATGTTTTTTCAGCTTTTTGTTGGTTTGGTATTCCTATTCTCTCTATAATTATTTGGGGACAATTCAGGTTAATGCAAGCCATTGATTCACCCACTGTAAGAATTGCTTCAATAAACAGCACTAAAGCAGAGTACCAACATCGCATGACAGTAAATTTTGATACATTGGTTGAACAAGCAAATCAAGGATTTTTAAAGAATTGCGAAATAGCTGCTTCTTCAGGAGCTAAAATTATATTTGGACGAGAAACCATCATCAGTATGCCCAATGATAAAGAAAATGACTTCATCGAAAAAGCCAAAACGATTGCAATTCATGACAGTATTTACATTGGAATTCCCATCAACTTAATACCAGATAGAAACTCCAATGAAAACCCTGAAAACAAAATAACTTGGATTTCTCCGACAGGAGAAACACTGTTTACATATCATAAAGCAAAGCCTACTTATCCAGGTGAGTGTGACTATGGAGATGGAATTATAAGATTTTTTGATTCTCCATATGGAAGAATTGGTTCAGCTATTTGCTTCGATATGGATTTTCCTTTCTTGATTAATCAAACTGGTAAAATGAATATTGACATTATGCTAGTGCCAGGTAGTGACTGGGATGAGATTTCGCCTTATCATACCTACGTTGCATCTCTAAGGGGAATTGAAAATGGTTTTAACATGGTTAGGTCAACATTCAAAGGATTTTCTGCCTCCTTTGATTATAAAGGACAACTTTTATCGTCCAATGACTTTTTTAAGACCGATGAAGTAATTTTATATTCAGATGTGCCAGTAAAAGGACAAAAAACGATTTATTCATTTTTAGGAGATTATTTTGCATGGCTCTGTATTATATTCTTTCTCTCAATAAGTTTTATTTACATTAAAAATAAATGGATTTATATAAAAGAGAAATGAAAACCCAGCTGCTAACAATGTGTATAATTCATAAGGGTTTCAGAGGTTTTCGAGCGGTATCACCCGCATCAATTTTGGGTGGTAACTTGATAGGTTTGAAGCCCGCAATCCCTTACGAAATCATACACTCAACGTTACCGTGCATTTTAAACGCCTGAAAATTAAGTAAAATAAATACAATGAAAATTTAGGTATTATGGAATCAGACAATGAAAAAATACTTTTACGAGAAAAAGAAATTGAACCTACAAATGAAGTTTTGGAAAACGTCCTTGGTAAAGAACTTTTCAATATCTATCAAGAATTAATTAAAATTTTTGCCGATGAATTTAGTTTGGAACCTCAATGGCAGTTTTACAAAGATGGAAATGCATGGTTATGTAAAGTAGTTTATAAGAAAAAAACTATTCTTTGGCTTTCTGTTTGGGAGAACTATATAAAAACGGGTTTTTATTTCACGGAAAAAACAGGAACAGGGGTTTTAGAATTAGATATTGACAATAAAATAAAAGAGGTATTTAAGGTGGCAAAACCAATTGGAAAACTTATACCATTGATTATTGATATTAACCAACAAAAACAGATTAAAGACTTAAAAGAGGTTGTAAAGTATAAAAAAGGATTGAAGTAAATAGCGACAATCGAAAAATAGTTCTTTTAAATAGTGCGTGACTTTTACAAAATAAAGTTTTGCCTTCCAGACAAAGTGTGTTTTTGGATTAAAAAACAAATCGACAAGACAGCAAAAGACATTCGGGCAGACTTGCGATTTTTTTTAAAACCGGTTAAAATTCTTTGTATTCCCGACAAATCAGTATTCCCAAAAAAGTCTTGTGATTATATCGAAATCTGTGTTTGGAGGTAAAATCCGTTGGATTTTGTTGGTGTTTTTTGGCTGCAGTTTCAAATTAACGCCGTGCAAAATTGACACGAAACCACAAAAAAGTTTTTTCGGTGACTTTAAATTTAAAAAAAACAGCTTCTAAACGGACAAAAAATTTTGTTAAATTCATCGCAATTAAAAAACCAAAAGTTGTTGACTGATTTTTTAACCGGTAAGACAATTCAAGGATTTTAGGAAAACTCCAAACAATGCTTGTTTTCTGCTCCCGGACTAAATCAGCTGATATATTGAAAAAGAAAAAAAACGACACGGTAACAAAGTGCAAATGTAATGCGGGCGGGCGTGGTTTTCCAGCGTTTTCGCATTGTTCAACACCGCCAATCCGTCTTTGACGATTGACGGTAAAAAGGAAGTTTTGAATAAACGAATTGGCTACTTGCGGGCTTGAAAGTGAACCGCTCCGAAATCCCGCACTACACTTGCACAAACCGTTATCTCTCATATTGAAAATTAGAATGTAGTAATTACTAAAATATATGTCGAAAATTTTTTTATTCTTTGGTTTAGGATTGGTTTCAGTGTGGAACACAATAACTTTAATTTACGGAACCTATACTGTATTAGGAAATGGTACACTTCAAATCATTATTTCAATACTTTTTGGAATTCTTATTACTGCATTTTTGCTAAGCTCGATTCAAATACTTAGAAATTCTGACGAAGACTTTGTAACTGTTGGAGCGAAAGTATTATGGTTTCTCGCTCTACTTTACAATATTTATTGCACTTTTTTAGGGAATTGGTCTTTGCTACTCAATAATAATACTGACAACAGCCTTGCATCAGTGATATTAACAATTGGTGTCACAATATTTATTACGAGTTCTCCTATTGCGATTTCACAATTATTGATTGAATATAAAGATTGATAATTATGGATTTATTTAACTTTAACAATATAGAATCATTGATTATCTCATTTATAGCTAGTTTATTAGTTATAGTACTTGTAAATATTATAAATACATTTTTCAACAATACATATAAAAAAAATAGACTTGAAAAATTTTCATCCGAATTTGCAAAAAGTCTTGAAACTATCTTGCGGAAACCCAATGACTCCCTAACTCCCAAAAAACTAACAAGACTGTATAAAGCTTTGCTGCTAAAACATAAGATTAATTTTCCAATTGATATTGATGAATTAAAGACAATTGATTTAGTATTTATAGGTCTTTCAAGTGATTTAAGCTTAGACATAGTAGATAAGAAGATTGATGAACTTGAGAATCACTTTAAAAATTCTGAAAATGAATTATCAAAAATTAATTTAAAATCTCTTAGCAATTTTAAAAATGTGCCTTACTTTTTAATAGTATTAGTTGTTCTTATGATAATCAGTACGATTATAATGACATTGGGAATATATTATATAATGACAAAAACATGAAAAATACGAGAGATAACAAAGTACATATTGCAGGGCGGGTTCGGTGGTACGCCAGCTGCGGATTCTCGCATCGCAGTTCCGTGTCCTTCGGACAGGAACGCTCTTCGAAATCCGCCCCGACAACATGTACCAACCGTTAGCGGTCAGGTTAACGAAGAAAAAAAACTGAGATGATTAAATTAAATTGGGAATACATACAAAAACATTCAGACGAGATTCTATCAGATGGAATGTTCAAACTAAAGTCTCAGTTTTACTATGACCTTCCAAATGTAACCGAAGCAGGTTTTGGAAATTATTTAATTACACTTGACAAAAAACCCTTTTATATTGGAGAAGCAAAAGAACTCTCGAAAAGAATTAAACAACAATCTAAACCGACAATTTCGACTTTTTTCAAAAATTATCTAAAAGCTTGTAAGTCAAACCAACTTATAAAACCAGTTGCCATTGACAAGTTTAAAATTCAATTTATACAGACAAAAATTGGTAGAAAAGAAATTGAAGAATTTGGAATTGTTAACCTTCCAACAAAACTAAATAGTTTCCAAATTGACAAGAGAAATAAATATAAAATTGCCAATCAAAATGGAATTTGGGAAAATGTCCAAGATGACTTCGATGAACTTCTAAAACAAGGCGAAAACAAAATATTCAAATCAATTTTTAAACCGTGGTTTGAGACAGAGACAATTCCAAATGCTGGACTTTATCTGGTAAAAGACAAGTCTGATAAAATGATTTATATAGGTGAAAGTTCCAATTTAGGAGAACGAATCACAACTCATAGTGGACGAACCTACTTTTCTGCACTTAGACGACACATTGGCACGGACATTTTAGGATATGAACTCCAAGAAATTAAAGGGAAAAAACGCTACTTCACCGACATTGAGGATAAAAGGATTTCGACTTTCTTGAGCACTTGTAAATCGACTGTCTTTCCGGTTAATTTCGGAAGATTTGAACTTGAAGAATACTTGATTAAAAAATATAGACCGTTGTTAAACAGAAAAGACAATAATGATTAAAGAAAAAACCCGAACCGCTAACAAATTGTAAATTGCATTGCGGGGTTCGTGGTGTGCCGTTCGCTGGATTCTCGCAACATCGTTCCGTCCTGCCGGACAGGAACGAGCTCCGAAATCCGCAACGACAACTTACAAGTGACCGTTGTGCGCAAGCCTGACTGACTGCAAAACGAGACAATGACGATACAAAAAATATACATACGATTGATTGATGGAACAGTGACTTGGGTTCCAGTAAACGCAAAGTTGATTAATAATGACCAATTTGAAATTATTGAGAATCCAGAATTAACGGATATAGATACAAATGAATTATATGAATTTCTTCCTGGAGATATTGTCCAATTAGAGAATCATGTTTTCCAAAACGGGACAAGTGGGAAAGTTACGAAAAAGCTCATCTCAAAGGGACATTGGACTGATAGGAATTACATGGATTTCAAATTTAAAGCAACACTTGGACTTTTAAAGATTGATAAAAAAAACAGCTCAGATATATCAGAAAGAAATAGAACGAGTAAAAAAGGAAATATCAACTGTACAATTTTTCTATCCAGCTATAATTGAAACGATTGCAAAACTTGATAAAGTTTAATTCACCAATGATTGATACAATAAATAAAATTATCAAAAAGCTTGAGAAATATCCAGATTGCGATTATGAACTCAATGATAATTCAATCTTTTTAAAACCCGTTGATAAAGATGGATTTATGGTTTCATTAACAGTTAATGGACACAATAACTACACTGTTGCCTATGATTATTGGCATGAAGAATTTGAAAATGAGGATGAAGCTCTCAATTGTTTTGCATTCGGACTTTCCATTGAATGTAGATTAAAAATAACAAAAAGAGGTAATCGAGCTTATAAATGGACTGTAGAATGCAAAGATTCAGATAATTGGAAAGCTGATAGTACAACTGGATTATTAAATTTTGTATTTTGGAAAAAGAAAAAAGTAGAATATTTACAAAATGATTTGATTAAAACTAAATAAGGCCAGCACACAACAATGTGTATAAATCATAAGGGTTTCAGCGGTTTTCGAGCGATATCACCCGCATCGATTTTGGGCGGTAACTTGATAGGTTTGAAGCCCGCATTCCCTTACGAATTCATACACTCAACGTTATGCACTATAATATGAAGAAAACCGATTACAAATATCCAGACTGCCTTTCAAACTGTAAAGACTTGAATTTAGGAAGAATATATACTCGTTTTAGACATATTCCTAATTTACCTGAGTTGACTACAATATATGAAATTGAAAGACCTCTAATTATTGCCTTAGATAGCCTTGAGTCAATAATTACAGAACTTGACATAGAACTTTCAGACAATAATCTTAAAGGTTTATTTGTGTTAGGAGTTTCTCATTTTGAAGTTCTCCTGTCTGATTTATTAAAAAGAATTGTTCTATTGCATCCAGACAGTTTGGGTGTATTAAATGGGAAAAGTGAAAATGTTAAATATGAAGTTAGTGTAGACAATCTTGTTAGTGGTGATGTAATGGCGAATATTATCGAAAATAAAATTAACAAATTGTGTTTTGACAACATTGAAGCAATTATAAAAAAGTTGACAGAAGTCTTAAAATATGATTCTAAAATTAATATTGACAAAGTTGTAGAAATCAAAGAAACTAGAAATCTGTTATTACACAATAACCTTATTGTAAATGACTTCTATTTAAACAAGACCAAGAGCATAAAAAGGTCTGAAAAAAAAGGTGAACAACTATTACTTGACAGAATATATGTAAAAGAAGCGATTGAATATATTATTGAAGCGGTTAAAAGCATAAGACACTCTGTAAATCAAAGATTCTCAAATTATACAATATTAGAGTTGATTAAAAGACTTTGGAATTTTACATTTTCAGGTTCTGGTATTCCAACTCTAATAGAGGACTTCTGGACTTTAAATTATGAAAAAGACATTATTGATGGACCTGTTAAGCCTCCGAAAGATTATTTTGCAAGTTCTGAGAAATTCTTCTATGAGATATGGAAGTCTCAAAGAACAGGATGTGATGTATCAAGATTTGCTATGTGCCATTTAGATTCAAGAAATATTAATAAATTATCTCTATTAATTGAGGTGTTTGGTGAATTAAGATTTCCATATTGGTAAAAATGAAAAAATTACAGTGCATAACAATGCATAAATATTATAGCCGGTTCAGTAGTAAATTAAAGGGTTGTAGCCCGCTTCAACATTTGTGTATTTTGACAGGAATGAAGCCCGCAATCGGCTACTATTCTTATACGAACCGTTACCGGTAAGTTTGAAGGAAAAATTGGTAGTTATCTAAAATATTCGTTCTTTGGCTTTTTGCTCGCCCCGAAAGTTGCTGTCACAAAACTTGCAAAGTCAGGTTTGGCAATTTTCGCCAATTTTTCGCGCTTTAACAATTTTCCTAGACTGTTTGGCTGCCTGACCACCCTGCTCCTTTTAGGAACAGCCCGTAATTACCAAACAGTTTGATTTTTGGCCTTCAGCTACCGGGGCTGGATTTTTAAAAATTGGCAGGAATAGCCAGTGCCCGCAAGTTTTCCGTCAGCTGCTAAAACAAGGAATGGTAAAGCTCACGTGCCGGCGCTGTAAATCGCCAGCAGTTACCTGCTGCCAACAAGCAACTTTGACTTTTTGGGCGTTAAAAAAATTAAGTGGGTACTTAAAACTTTTGTTCGGAATTTGATACTTTTATACTGTTAACAAACTGACTGTGAATAATAAAAACCTACCGGTAACACAGTACATATTGCAGGGCGGGGTTCGGTGGTACGCCAACTGCGGATTCCCGCATCGCAGTTCCGTGTCCTTCGGACAGGAACGCTCTCCGAAATCCGCCCCGACAACATGTACCAACCGTTAGCAACAATAGTATGAAAACAAACTTGACCATATTACTATTTCTAATTTTAACCAGTTCTTACGGACAGGAAAAATATTATGACTGGTTCGACATGAATTTAAAAGGGAAACCTACCTATGTGAAGGAAATCTCAATTTATTCATTATCTGACTTAACTTCAAAAGAATACGAATTCTTCCAAGATAGTACTCTGAATAATTTCGTGGCAATAAACGAATATTACTTCGACATGAATGGATGTGTGAGTAATGAAGTATATAAAAAGTTTTTTGATGATTATAAATCAGGCATTGACACTTTGCATACTATTGAAACAATAGAATATAAAGATTCAATTGTGACAAAAAAATTCTTTGCAGGCAAACAACTTGTTGACAAGCAAGTGAAAATATTTGACAAGAATGGCTACCTCGAAAGAATAATACTTCAAGGTTACGTGACTGGTTCAATCATTTACAAAAGGGATTCGAAATATCAAATAAAAACGATTTTTGAGAATCTGACAGGGATTGATACAAATTCAAAAACAAAGATTTCATTGCAAAGAAATGATTTTGGCGATGTGACTTGTAAAAAGACAGAATCGGAACTCTACACAGCATTAGACAATTCAAATGAAAAAAAAGAATCAATTGAGAATTACCAATACATTTATGACACTGATAATAATTGGATTATTAGGACAACATTTGAAAATAATTCATTGACATTAATAACACAGAGAATAATTAAAAAATAAAAACTACTGTTGCTAACACAGTACATATTGCAGGGCGGGGTTCGGTGGTACGCCAACTGCGGATTCTCGCATCGCAGTTCCGTGTCCTTCGGACAGGAACGCTCTCCGAAATCCGCCCCGACAACATGTACCAACCGTTATAGCCAATTTTGAAAAAAGACAAACTGCATGATTGTTTATAAAACAAAAATATACTCTGAGAAAGGTAAATCGGAACTCGAAAAATCTTTGAAAGGAAAGTTATTAAACCTTGACAATCCTCCGATTTATATTTTTCCTTTCTGTTTGTTTTCAAGGTCATTCTATAAAGACAAGGCAGTGTTTATCGGGAAAATAACTAATGGGGAGTTTGACTTTGACACAAGGAGTAAATTAATTGCGACACGAACAAGATTGCCAATTTCGTTAAAAGGAGCTATTAAAGACAATGAAATTGAGATAAAATATCAAATTCCAAACTTTGCGATTTTAATAATTCTTTCCTGCTTTATTGTGGACTTATTTTTTGTGACAAGTCCGAGCAATCTGGACAATGTGTTTTATTTCATCGCTGGTTTATTAGTTGTTCGATATTTGTTTTTGATTATTAAAATCCAAAGCATTTTTAAAAATATATGCAAAACAAACACGGTTTCTAATGTTCAGAGACAATTAAAATAATGGGATTCGGAGCAGAAATATTCAATTTTATCGGAGCAGTTGTCCGATGGATTTACGGTATGACTTGGAGAACCATTGCAGGAAAGAAGAAATTTACATTTAAAGAATACTTGAGAGGTCCAAATAATTCCGATGACTGGTTTGATTTTGCGGGACATGAATTTGTAAACAGAATAATTGGAGCAGGATTTTTAATGTTTATAATATACCTGACAATGAGATGAAAAAACTGGCTATAACAATGTACATATTGCAGGGCGGGGTTCGGTGGTACGCCAACTGCGGATTCTCGTTTCGCAGTTCCGTGTCCTTCGGACAGGAACGCTCTCCGAAATCCGCCCCGACAACATGTACCAACCGTTATAGCCAATTTTGAAAAAACAGTTCTTATCGAGCATAAAAATTATAGACGGACAAGTTTCTCACAAATGATGAATATGATTGAAGTAATAAAAGATAATCCGCAGTTAATATTAATTCCAATAATTATGAGCGTTTATTTCTTTATAAAACTTGGATTTATTGGGATAAAATATGACGATGCCATGAGAAAATTGGATTCAAACTACAATAAATATCACTCATTTCGGATTGGCGAACGAGGGAGAATGCACATACCTAATTATCTAAAAAAAATAGACAACATAGAAATTGACCTTCTTGCAAAAAGGTTCAATCGTAATCTGACAGGTATGTGGCTTTCGGTTGTATTCATAATCTTGACAATATTGATTATAAAATAAAAAGCGAAAACATGGATTTCAGAGCATCATTTTGTGACCCGTTTAAGCCAGACATTATTGAAATAGGCAAAATAGAACAAGATAAAATTTTGGAAACTTTTCATAAAATTCCTTGGTCAGAGTATTTGGGAAAAATGGAAACTGCAAAACAGAAAGAAATCTATTATTCACCATCTCTTGAGATTGAGAATAAAGAGAATAGAAATGGACTTTCTGTTTCTGCTATTAATGGAAACGAATGGTATATTTTTTACAAAAGACCAAAACTTGTAAAAAAATTCTTTGGGTTAATCGAGAAAATGGACAATGACTATTTGACCGACATACAAGGGCAGACAGAAAAAGATGTCTTAGATTGTTTGAATGCACTAATAAACAACGATTTGAATTTTCTTGAAAATAAGATAAAATAAAAAACTGGCTATAACACGGTACATATTGCAGGGCGAGGTTCGGTGGTACGCCAACTGCGGATTCTCGTTTCGCAGTTCCGTGTCCTTCGGACAGGAACGCTCTCCGAAATCCGCCCCGACAACATGTACCAACCGTTATGCGCAAGGTTAAAACAGCTGTTAGATGATTGATAAATATAATATTGAGAATATGGTTAGAAAGAAATTATTGGATGTTCTTTCGATAAGATTGTTCTATCAATTTTCAAACTATGAGATTGTATTAAATGAAATTCTCTTAAAACAATCTCTTAGGTTTGCCAATCCGAAGACCTTTAAAGACCCTTTTGACTGTAACGAGATTTTAATAAAAATAAAACACAAAGATTCCTTAGTTGATGACATTCTAAGTTCTTGGGAATTCCCTCTTTCCGGACAGGAAAGGAGAAATTTAAAGCGAAAGCTGAGAGATTTTAATTACATCGCATCACAGCTAAGAAAAGAAAGAGACAAGTTTAAAATGTCGTGCTTTACAAAGGACTATAAAAACATAAAAATGTGGTTTCAGTTTGCAGATAATCATAACGGAATGTGTGTCGGATTTAATTTCCCGCATAAGTATGAGGAAAAATTTATTTTGGCAACAGTTGACTATATTGACAAACTGGAGGATTTAAACGGTGAATCTGATGTTTATAGAACCTTACTTTATTGGTTTGCTCTTAAATTCGACATATTTTGTTTTGAGGAAGAAGTTAGAGCAATAAATAAATGCAAAAGTAGGCAGGACTATGAATATATTAATTACGACGAAAAATACATCCAAGAGATTATTTTCGGTGCAAATGTTTCGACCTCTCAGATTGAATATGCAATGACTAAAATTAAAAATAGTAATATAGACTTTGACAGAATCGCTTTTAATAGAATGAAATTTTGTAAAAACAAGGAATCATTAGAAACAGAAATAATAAAACCCAGCGCATAACAAATTGTATATGGCAGGCGGGGGTTTTAGCGGTCTGACAAGTCAGACCTCGTGCCCACTTTCCTGCGGGTCTGACACGATTTCTTCCAGAAATCCCGCCCGACCACATACAAGTGACCGTTACCGGTAAGTTTGAAGAAAAAATTGGTGGTTATTTAAAACGTTCGTTCTTTGGTTTTTTGCTCGCCTCGAAATTGCTGTCACAAAACTTGCAAAGTCAGGTTTGGCAATTTTCGCCAATTTTTCGCGCTTTAACAATTTTCATAAACTGTTTGGCTGCCTGACCACCCTGCTCTTTTTAGGAACAGCCCGTAATTACCAAACAGTTTGATTTTTGGCCTTCAGCTACCGGGGCTGGATTTTTAAAAATTGGCAGGAATAGCCGGTGCACGCAAGTTTTCCGTCAGCTGCTAAAACCAGGAATGGTAAAGCTCACGTGCCGGCGCTGTAAATCGCCAGCAGTTACCTGCTGCCAACAAGCAACTTTGACTTTCTGGGGGTTAAAAAAATTAAGTGGTTACTTAAAACTTTTGTTCGGAATTTGATACTTTTATACTGTTAACAAACTGACCGTGAATAATAAAAACCTACCGGTAACAATGTGCATATTTCAGAGCGGGGTTGGTGGGGCGCCAGCCGCGGATTCCCGTTTCGCAGTTCCGTGTCCTACCGGACAGGAACGCTCCCCGAAATCCGCTCCGCAAACATGCACCAACCGTTATAAGCCATTTTGAATGAAGAAATTATCTTCTAAAATCTCTCAATTCAAAATGACTTTTTATCGCAACGAAAAATCAAATTTTAAAATAGAAAAGAGTTCATTTACATAAAATCGTAGTTCAATTTTAAAATCCTGCTTTCGACAAAACTTGACAGAAAAGAAAAATTTTTTGGGGGGTTAAAAAAACGTTTTTTAATAAAAATCCCGCGGATTTATTGGTGTTTACGGACCAGTTTAAAATGAAAATCTTACCGATTTAAACCTGACCGTGAAAAGGTTTTTAAGTGCAGGAATTGAAAAAAAAGAAAATTTTTGGAACGCTGGAATTTAAGAGCTGCCTGTTGTGAAAAATTGGTGACTTTGAATAAAAAATCCTTCGGATTTTGTTGCTGTTTTACGGTGTATTTTCAAGTTAAGCGATTTGCAATTTGAACGGTCAATAATAAATCTAGTTTTGAGCGTTTAATTTAAAAATCCTTTGGATTTTGTTGATGCTTTTTCGGCGGTGGTTTTTTGTAAGGTTCTACCCTATTTTCATCCGGAGTTTTTCATTGAAACTTTTGTGCAAGTAAATTTTTAAGCTTTTGGATAAAATTCGTTCTTAATTTATGTCAAATAAAAAAAGATTGATAAATTGTGCTTCGTAATAAAACCAAAACTTTTTGACTGATTTTCAAAGTCGGCAAAATAAAAAACCAGGATTTTTGACTAACCTAAAACTTGACATTTCGCCCTCGAATAAAATCAGCAATTAAATTAAAAAAAGAAAAAAACGGCTTATAACACAGTGCATATTTCAGAGCGGGGTTGGTGGGGCGCCAGCCGCGGATTCTCGCATCGCCGTTCAGTCCTCGCGGACATGAACGCTCCCCGAAATCCGCTCCGCAACATGCAACAACCGTTATGCAACATATTAAAAAGACCAAAAACCGATGCAAAAACTTGAAAAAATTCTTGGATTAATAATCATTGTTTCTTTGATTTTAAAACTCCTACTAATCCCTTATTCTGGGATTTTGTTGACTGTGACTTTAATGACCTTGGCTTTTATATATTATCCATTTGGATTTGCCTTTTTCAACGAGATTCGATTAAGAAAAATTTTTAAAAAGGAATCTTACAAGGGAATAAGTGCTTTAAGAATAATTGGTGCAATCGCAGTTGGCATAGGACTTTCAATACTTTGTATCGGAATTTTATTTAAACTTCAAAGCTGGGCATACTCTGACACAAATTTAAAATTTGGATTGTCTGTCACATTTATTGCTTTAATCATTGCGTTAATTCGATTAATGAAAGTAAAAGACAATTTTTACAAAAAGATTTTGAAAAGAATAATCATAATCGGTGGGCTGGGTTTAATACTTCTTTTCATTCCAAGATTAAGTATTATAAAAATTCAATTTCGGAATCATCCAGACTATATAAAAGCTTATGAAGCTTACTTGAAAAATCCAGACAATGAGGAAATTCGAGATAATATGGACATCGAACTCAATAAAGCGACAATGTCTGAAAAAGAGTTTGAAGAATATATGAAACACAGAAATGAAAACTAAAAAATACGTTGCATAACAAGTTGCAAATTGCATTGCGGGTGCAGTGGTGTGCGTTGTCTCTGCTCCTTTCTTGACCGTCATGTCCTATCGGACACTGACGCTCTTCGAAATCCGCAACGACAACTTGCAAGTGACCGTTAGCTGCAAGTGCGAAGAAATGAACCTCGTAATCTATTTTTATGACCATAATTGATTTGATTCCATACGAAATAATTGAAAACCAAGAATATCAGACTGAATCGAAATTTTTGATCAAGAATGATAGTTTTAATAAAATTGATTATAAATCTGGCACTATTACCTTTTCTTTTATTAATTGCAGATTTAGTGAATTAGAAATTGAAAACCCTGACTATATTGATTTTCCAAGTATTATTATTCAATTTATCAATTGCTACATTAAGAAAATAAATGTCGAAAATATTTCTTCAAGTAATATTTCAGTTTTCATTGGAAGTTCCATTTTTCAGGGGCAGTTTAAATCTAGTAGACTGAAGGATGTAACTATAAATAATTGTTTGTTAGTTGATTCTGTTTTTTTAATGAATCAAAATAGCATAAATATAACTTATACAGAAGAGAATATTTTTCCTAAACCTTGGAAAACCTTAATTAAAAGTATAAATACTTCTTTTGAAAAGCTTCTTGAGTATAATCAATCTTACTTTATCTATGATTCAAAGAATATTACTTTTAATGTAAGTGAGAATAAAAATGAAAAAAGTGGACTATATAAAAGACTTTATTCACCTGTGCAGGATAATAAAATCGGTTATTATTTAAAAACCGAAGAAAAAAGAAAACTATTAATAAATTTAAGTATCCAATATTCTCCAAATATTGACCATTTGATGACAAAAATAATAAATGCAAGACTTTCATCTCTATCTTTAATGGGTTTTGCGAATGGAGAGTTAATATTGGAGAGTTCAAAAATTGATTGTTGGTACATAAACAACTTTTCAACACAAAACGGAGCAAATTTTTATAATGTAAAACCATTTAGGGGAAGTGATACTGAAACTAAAATGGAAATTAATAAATCAAACCTAGATAAAGTTTGGTTTGATAATATTGCTTTTAATGATTATTCAATAATTTCCTTTTATCGAATAAAGTTTGGACAAACTAGGATTACTTCTTGTGAATTTCCTGAAACGTATAAAGGATTTGATAAACTTAAAACGGTAGAGAATATTCATTACCCAGACAAACTAGATGAAAACTATTATAAAACAAGATATGAAACCTTCTTGCAACTAAAGAAACTATTAGAATCATCAGGGAATTTTTATGAATCTCAAAAACTCCAAGCAGTTTCAAATGAAGCTCTGCGGAAAATCTCAAATCTACCTTTTTGGGACAGGTTAATCTTGAAAATTAATAGTCTTTCAAATAATCACGGACTTTCAATCAAAGAACCATTTTTTGGAACTTTAATACTATGTGCAATCTTTTATATTTTGTATCTATGGTCTTTAGGCAGGATGTTTAATAAGAATGGAATTGACTTCGACTTAATTGGCTACTATTTTACATTTCTTGACTTCACTCATAGAAGTGACTTTTTAGTTAGTAAGTCAGAACTTAGTGGTCTAAGCGTGACAATTGACTACATAAATAAAATAATTGTAGGATTTTTAATTTACCAGTTTATTGCTGCATTTAGAAAATATGGAAAAAAGTAACACCAGCAGCTAACAATGCATAAACAAAATGCTGCAAATTAGTAACTTGAAAGTGTTTACAAGTAATAAGCTCCGCCAATTTTATTTCCTTGCGGAAAGAAAATTTACTACATTGGTGCAAACAAATAAAATTGGCTAAGTAGTAAAATGAAACTGAATAATTTCAAACACGCACATTTGCTTATGCCAACGTTGTGTGGCATAAAAACAGACCAATACCGATAAATTGAAACATGATAAAATTGATATATAAAATCAAACCCAAAATAGTGTTGACTTTGACATTGGTCTGCATGATTATTACGATTTTATCGATAACATTTCGGATATATTTAAAAGCTTATTTACCGGGACAACTTGGGATTTACAATTCTGCTGGATACACAATGATTTTTGTTTTCTTGACTAGCATTTTGATAATTTGGTATTTAATAATCTTAAAAATTAAAAATCAATTAAAATTAATTGTCATTCCGATTGCGTTGATTTTAAACTTTTTAGTAACAATCAAAATAGGACATGCCTTATCAGACATCGGGACTAAATCATTTTATAAGATAAACAAAGAAGCTTTTAATGACTTGATAATGAAAAGTAGCGATAATGACATTAAAACAATACTCAGATTTGGTAACGGTGATTTAAAACTTTATAATTCTAAAAAGGAGCAAATTGATAATGATAAGATTGAGAAATTAGCAAATAAACTAGGATTTCAACAAAAGGCTGGACTTGATACCGTGATTGTTTTATATGAGTTTTCAATGTGGGGTGGATATGGATTTTATTTTGGTAAAGATGAGATTGATAACCCTAAAACACTGAATTTCGGTGGACAGATTTCTAAATGGATTGAGTTTGATAAATATGTATATTACTTTAAATTTGAATAATTTACGCCACACAACAATGTGTATAAGTAATGGCGGGGATTGTAGTAATTTCAGGGCTTGTGGCTCGCATCAACTTTATCACAGTTTGATAATGAAGAGCTCCGAAGCCCGCCACTACTCATACACTGAACGTTACCGGTAAGTTTGAAGAAAAAATTGGTAGTTATCTTAAACATTCGTTCTTTGGTTTCCAGCTCGCCACGAAAGTTGCTGTCACAAAACTTGCAAAGTAAAGTTTGGCAATTTTCGCCAATTTTTCGCGCTTTAATAATTTTCCTAAACTGTTTGGCTGCCTGACCACCCTGCTCCTTTTAGGAACAGCCCGTAATTACCAAACAGTTTGATTTTTGGCCTTCAGCTACCGGGGCTGGATTTTTAAAAATTGGCAGGAATAGCCGGTGCACGCAAATTTTCCGTCAGCTGCTAAAACCAGCAATGGTAAAGCTCACGTGCCGGCGCGACAAATCGCCAGCAGTTACCTGCTGCCAACAAGCAACTTTGACTTTTGAGGCGTTAAAAAAATTAAGTGGGTACTTAAAACTTTTGTTCGGAATTTGATACTTTTATACTGTTAACAAACTGACCGTGAATAATAAAAACCTACCGGTAACAATGTGCATATTTCAGGGCGGGGTTCGGTGGTACGCCAACTGCGGATTCTCGTTTCGCAGTTCCGTGTCCTTCGGACAGGAACGCTCTCCGAAATCCGCCCCGACAACATGTACCAACCGTTACCGGTAAGTTTGAAGAAAAATTGGTAGTTATCTAAAACGTTCGTTCTTTGGCTTTTTGCTCGCCACGAAAGTTGCTGTCACAAAACTTGCAAAGTCAGGTTTGGCAATTTTCGCCAATTTTTCGCGCTTTAATAATTTTCCTAAACTGTTTGGCTGCCTGACCGGCCTGCTCCTTTTAGGAACAGCCCGTAATTACCAAACAGTTTGATTTTTGGCCTTCAGCTACCGGGGCTGGATTTTTAAAAATTGGCAGGAATAGCCGGTGCACGCAAGTTTTCCGTCAGCTGCTAAAACCAGCAATGGTAAAGCTCACGTGCCGGCGCTGTAAATCGCCAGCAGTTACCTGCTGCCAACAAGCAACTTTGACTTTTGAGGCGTTAAAAAAATTAAGTGGGTACTTAAAACTTTTGTTCGGAATTTGATACTTTTATACTGTTAACAAACTGACCGTGAATAATAAAAACCTACCGGTAACAATGTGCATATTTCAGAGCGGGGTTGGTGGGGCGCCAGCCGCGGATTCCCGTTTCGCAGTTCCGTGTCCTACCGGACAGGAACGCGCTCCGAAATCCGCTCCACAACATACACCACCCGTTACCAGCAATAATGAAACAGAGATTACTACATATTATATTTTTCGGATTGATTTCAATAACTGGATTTTCACAATCAGTAGACAAGAAATTAATCGGTGACTGGATTTCTGCAGATACTCGATATATTTTGTCTTTTACAGATTCAACAATTGGATTCTTTGATTGGGGCGACTTTGAAAATTGCTTCACGAAGAATGATACAATATACTTTAATTCAAGAGATAAAATTCAACGAGACTATTCAGAATCTAATGACAAAAAATGGGAACCAAAGATTGTAAGAACCATTGTTGATGGAATTGATACCTTGGGTAAATATGAAATTATTAAAGACTCTCTGACAATTTATACAAATCATCCTGACTTATCTTGGGATTATAAAATTCAGAATTATCATAAAATTAGTTGTAAAGACTCAATCCTTTTCGATTCCCTCATGGTTGAAACATCAATGTGTTATGGACTTTGTCCTTCGATGGAATTAAAATTATTATCAAACGGAGATTTCTTTTTTAAAGGCAAAGCATACACGGAGAAATTAGGTAGTTATAAAGGAAAATTTTCTAGGCCAATACTAGATTTAATAAATAATAAAATAAATCAGCTTGATTATAACTCATACGATTCTGCTTACATCGCTGACCATACAGATGGTCAGACAAGGAATTTAATCATTTACCATAAAGGTAATCGCGAATTCTTGCAAATTTATGGACATGAAGAAGAACCTTTAGAGGCAAACGTCTTATTTCATTATTTGACAGAGATTTATAAATGGATTGATTTGCAGCGACTTGATTATGAATTGAGTTTTAATGAAATTGAGAAAATATATCCTAAACCACCACCTCCACCAAATAAAGAGGTACATGATTAAATTAAAAATGAATAAAATTACTGCTGGTAACAAATTGTATATGGCAGGCGGGGGTTCTAGCGGTCTGACAAGTCAGACCTCGTGCCCACTTTCCTGCGGGTCTGACACGATTTCTTCCAGAAATCCCGCCCGACCACATACAAGTGACCGTTAGCATTAATTATGAAAAAACCGAAATTAACATATGGAATAATAATTTTTATCGGAATCCTTCTTTTGATAAAAGGAATTACAATTGCAATTTCTCAATTTGAAACAATCAAAATTGCTTACGGATTTCAATTTGATTTTTCATCATTAATGACCTTGTTGCATCGTGGACTTTTAGTTGAAATTGTAATGATAGTTATAAGTTTTGTCGGGCTTTTTATTAAGAGAAATATTGGTTATAAATTATTACTCCTTTTCCCGACTTTTTCGATTGGACTTTATTTCTTAATAAATAATAATTTCATAAACATTAAATGGACACTATTGATTGTTCCAATTTTGATTATTTCATTGACAAACATTCGGTTAGTTCGACAATATTTTCAAATTAATACTATAAGAAATTTATGGCGAAGTTTATCATTTTCTTCAGCAACTGGATTATTAATTGCGTTGATATTTAAACTAATAATGAAATAAAAATAACTAATGCTAACAAATTGTAAATTGCATTGCGGGGTTCGTGCGGTGTCGTTCGCTGGATTCTCGCAACATCGTTCCGTCCTGCCGGACAGGAACGAGCTCCGAAATCCGCAACGACAACTTACAAGTGACCGTTAACAACAATAATAAAAACCAAAATGAAACAACTCTTAACATTCATGTTTTTAATATCCTTCTGTTCATGCACTCATGAACAAAATGACCTAATAGATGAATTTGAGAATTCTCTTGGGGAAATAGAAACCAAATATTTAAACGAATTGGTAAATGACTTTGACTCGTTTTTAAACAAAAAATACAAAGACGAAGAATTCAAATTCAAAAAATATTTGACAGAGATTTCTGAATCTAAACAGCCAGAAATTTGGAGAATAAAAAAAGAAAAATTTAAAGAAATTCTAGAAAACAATTTGTTCGCCAAATATGACTCAATTTATCCAGACTCAGTATGGTATGACAATAATGTGTTTAATGTTTCGTATTCTGATTCTGACTTAGGTATTACAAATTCAATAGCATTAAAAAACAAAGAAAATAAGGAATCAAATATCGATTCAATAATTAATTCTCTTAAATCTAAACCAAGACTTAAAGAGATTGAGCCAAGCTATTTTCAAATTGCACTTGAGTCAATAGTGACAAAAGACGTATTAATACAAAAATATCTGGACGCAAGAAAAACGGCAGGTACAATCTCAATTCGACTCATTGCTGGTGGACTTTTGCATGATTTACAACCTGATAATGAATATTTTGCAAAGAGAATTATAATAATGCAAATGAATGACTAACAAAATTACAGTTGTTAACAAAGTACATATTGCAGGGCGGGTTTGGTGGTACGCCAACTGCGGATTCTCGCATCGCAGTTCCGTGTCCTTCGGACAGGAACGCGCTCCGAAATCCGCCCCGACAACATGTACCAACCGTTACCGGTAAGTTTGAAGAAAAATTGGTAGTTATCTAAAACATTCGTTCTTTGGCTTTTTGCTCGCCACGAAAGTTGCTGTCACAAAACTTGCAAAGTAAAGTTTGGCAATTTTCGCCAATTTTTCGCGCTTTAATAATTTTCCTAAACTGTTTGGCTGCCTGACCACCCTGCTCCTTTTAGGAACAGCCCGTAATTACCAAACAGTTTGATTTTTGGCCTTCAGCTACCGGGGCTGGATTTTTAAAAATTGGCAGGAATAGCCGGTGCACGCAAATTTTCCGTCAGCTGCTAAAACCAGCAATGGTAAAGCTCACGTGCCGGCGCGACAAATCGCCAGCAGTTACCTGCTGCCAACAAGCAACTTTGACTTTTGAGGCGTTAAAAAAATTAAGTGGGTACTTAAAACTTTTGTTCGGAATTTGATACTTTTATACTGTTAACAAACTGACTGTGAATAATAAAAACCTACCGGTAACAATGTGCATATTTCAGAGCGGGGTTGGTGGGGCGCCAGCCGCGGATTCCCGTTTCGCAGTTCCGTGTCCTTCGGACAGGAACGCTCTCCGAAATCCGCTCCGCAAACATGCACCAACCGTTGTAACACATTTTAAAGAAAGCATGAACATTGATAGTTTCGAGACAAGATTGGAAAAACTAAAAAAATCAAATCCTGATTTTGAATATTTATTAGGTGCTAAAATAGCACTCGATGATTTTAATGATGTTCAAAAAAAGATAGGAATAGAATTTCCAACTAAAGTAAAAGACTTTTACCAAGTTGCGAATGGTCTAAGAACTTTAAATCCTGACTTTGAAATAATCGAAATCAAAAAATTAAAGATTGAAAATTCATTAATGCATTTTGCAACATTTGATAAAATAAACAAAGTTTGCTTCGAAACTGACAAATTGAATAGTGCCAATGAATGGACAATAATTGAGAAAGAAAGTAAATATGAATTGACTCTAACAATAAGTAGTTTTTGGTCCAATAAAATTTGGCATTGGCTAGAAAAAAAACAAAAAATATGGGCTGACAAGTTCTGGGAAACTAGATAGAACTTAATAAAAGAGGAAAAAATGAAAATTGAGCAAATAAAAGAAAAATTTGAAATTGATATTGGTGCTCCAACGCCAACAATATTAACGAACGAACATAGTCTTTATCTAATTTTTTATGTGAGTAATGTGGACCCAAGCTGGAACGGAGAGACAATACATCTACGAACCAATAGAGACGAAGGAATTGTAACTTTAAAATTTGACAAATATGCTCAATTCAAATTTGGAAATCCAAATGACGAAACAATTAACGGACATCCACTTTACAAATTAGGACTTAAACCATACTCCATACAGAAAGTGTTTGACTCGAATTGGATTAAAGAAATTAAAAAAATGAATTCTGTTCATCCATATCATAAAGACGAGTTATTTTCAAAATATGAGCATTACATCTTCTTTTTTCATGACACTTGTTTTGAAATCGTTGCTGAAGGTTATTCAATTGAGAAAGATTCTTTACAGACAATGAAAGAGGAAATAAATAGGATTGGACAATTATTATGAATAAAAAAACGTGTTACAACACGTGGTATAAGGCATGGCTGGGTTAGTACGGATTCGACAAGTCGAATCTCGTCCCAACCGCAGTATCGGTCGGACTGGTCAGACTCTCGTCTGACCGCCACGACCTCATACCACCACCGTTATATGCCAGCTTAAAAGAAGAACAGAATCAGTAAATTTGACTAAACATAAAAATAGAAAATAACAAAAATGCCAACGCACAAAGCATAAGTTTTCCAGCCCTCCCCTGCAATCATCGCTTCGCTGTCAAACACATGCTTTTTTTGCCGACCCGCAACCCCAGTCGACAATAATTTGTAAATTGTGGAACTTTAAAAAGTGTTATGATTTCAAAAGAAAAAGCATACCTGAAAATCCAGGAATTAGTCGCTCGTTTTGGTGAACAAATTGATTCATACAAACAAGCCGACTACAACGAAACCTTGACAAGAAGAGATTTTATTGACCCGTTTTTCAAAGCGTTGGGCTGGGATGTGGATAATTCGCAGGGATACGCAGAAGCTTACAGGGAAGTTATTCACGAAGACAAAGTAAAAGTTGGGAAAGCGACAAAAGCACCTGATTATTCTTTCAGGTTACCCGGTGGAAAAAGATTGTTTTTTGTCGAAGCAAAAAAACCAAACATCGACATCAAAAATAATATCTCGGTTGCCTATCAAATCAGGCGTTACGGGTGGAGCGCCAAATTACCGGTGAGCATAATTACAGACTTCGAAGAATTTGCTGTTTACGACTGTACAAAAAAACCAAAACCCACTGACAAATCAGGAATTGCAAGAATCAAGTACATTAAATTCACTGATTACTTGAAAGAGTTTGAGTATTTGTGGGACACTTTTTCGAAAGAGCGGGTTTTAAAAGGCAGTTTCGACAAATACATCAAAAGCGACACGGTTAAAAAGGGAACGGCAACCGTTGACAAAGATTTTCTTGCTTCGCTCGACAATTGGCGAACTTACCTCGCAACTTCAATCAGCCTGAGAAATAAAGAACTTGACGAAGATGAAATAAATTATGCTGTTCAGTTAACCATTGACCGTCTTATATTTTTAAGAATTGCCGAAGACCGGGGAGTTGAGCAGTATGGACAGCTAAAAACTTCCGTAAATCAAAAAGGAGATTCTTATCAAAATTTGTTTTCCAATTTTAAAAAAGCGGATGACAAATACAATTCGGGACTGTTTGATTTTAAAAAGGACGTAATTTCAGAAAATCTAAAAATTGACAATAAGGTTATTAAAACCATTGTCAATGAAATGTATTACCCGGAAAGCCCGTATGAATTTTCAGTAATTTCAGTTGAAATACTTGGCAGTGCATACGAACAATTTCTTGGCAAAATAATCAGGATTACACCTGCCCACCAGGCAAAAATCGAAGAAAAACCTGAAGTACGGAAAGCAGGAGGAGTTTATTACACGCCGCAATACGTAGTCGATTACATTGTAAAAAACACGGTTGGAAAATTGATTGACGGTAAAGCGCCCAAACAAATTGAAAAAATAAAAATCTGCGACCCTGCCTGCGGCAGCGGCAGTTTTTTAATCGGCGCTTACCAGTATTTGCTTGACCATTATAAAAATTACTATTATTCTTTTTTTGAAAAATATTCAAAGGATGCAGCAAACAATAAACTCACCCAATATGAAAGGAACAAGGCAATCCGCGAACGGAATAAATTGCCGCTGACTCCTGACGGAGAACTGGATTCACATCTTCGGAAAGAAATTTTACTGAACCATATTTTTGGCGTTGATATCGATACAAACGCTGTTGAAGTAACTAAACTCAGCTTGCTGTTAAAATGTATGGAAGGTATTACCGTTGCATCAATTCAGAAACTCGATTTTAAAGAGCGGGTTCTGCCGACGCTTGAAAACAATATTAAAAGTGGAAACAGCCTCATTGATGTTGATTTTTACGACTCGGTAATTGATTTTGGTGAAGAAAAAAAAGTAAAACCTTTTAACTGGGAAAAGGCATTTCCTGATGTTTTTAAACAAGGTGGATTTGATGCGGTGATTGGGAACCCACCTTGGGGAGCAGATTTCAGTGAAGAATCTTTAAGTTATTTGAGAGAGAAGAACAAAGAAATTATTGTACGAATGATTGACAGCTTTATGTATTTTGTTTTTAAAAGCTACAAATTTTTAAAACCTGATGGAAGTTTCGGAATGATTTTGCCTGATGTTTTATTTTACCAAACGGACAATGAGAAACTTCGTGAGTATATTTTAATAAACTCAAACATTGAAGCACTTTTGAATTTAGGAAATGTGTTTGAAAATGTGACAAGACCTTCTTGCATTATAATATTTTCAAATTCACAGCCGACAAAGGCAAACAAAATTATTACAGTTGACCTTACAAGCATCAAGAAAGAAAACAAACATTCAGCACTTAATGAGATGCAAAACTTTGAATCTGTTTTGCAAAAGGAATTGAAAGAAATTCCAAACTCCCGTTTCGTTACAACAAATGCAAAACACTTTTCTATAATCAAGAAAATAAAAAATGGAAAGGTTAAAAAACTTTCCGAGTTTGTTGACGAAGATGGAATTCAAAGAGGAGTAAGTCCAGATTTGAAAGAAGCGTATTTAGTTTCATCCGAACTAGCAAAACAATTTAAGTTAGAGAAATCACATTTGAGAAATGTTTTAACAGGAGGTAAACAAGTTAAACGCTTTCATATAAATTACCCCGACTTGCAACTCATTTACACAAAAAGAGATTCTGACTTTAAGGCTATACCCAACATTTGCAGTTTCATAAATCAATACAAATCTAAAATCACTTGCAAAGAAGTGAAAGAAGGAAAGCATTCGCTTTACGCTTTGCATCGTGCAAGAGAAGAAAAAATTTTCAACAAATCTGAAAAGTTAGTTGGTGTAATTACAGAAGATGAAATAATTGTTTCCATTGACAGAAACAAAACTTTTGTAACAGATGGACTTTATCTTTTCGGAGTAAAGAACATTGATATAAAATATTTGATGGGAATTTTGAATTCAAAACTTTTTGTATTTCTGTATCGCTTGACAACAATGGAAAGCGGAAGAGCATTAGCACAAGTAAAGCCAACTGTTCTAGCTGAAATGCCAATTCGTTTTATTGACGAGAAAAACAAAAGTGATAAATTACTACAAGAAGAAATCATAAAGAATGTTGAAATAGCAATGAAACTCTTTCCCGAAATTTCAGAAAGCAAATTGCAAACAAAGACAGAGCAACTTGAAGGAAAATTGGAACATTGCTTAACAAAAATTGATGAAGCTGTATTTCAATTGTACGAATTGACGGAGGATGAAAAAAGAATTGTAGAAGAAAAAAAATAATGGCAAACTCAGAAATCATATTATACAGTACACCTCAGGGAGAAATTAAAATTGAAGTATTTCTGCAGGACGAAACAGTTTGGCTTACCCAGCGTGCGATGGGCGAATTGTTTGGGGTTTCAAAGAAAACCATTAGTGAGCATTTGGGCAACATTTACAAATCGAACGAGTTGCAACGTGAAGCAACTGTCCGGAAAATCCGGACAGTTCAAAATGAAGGTGAAAGAGAAGTTACCCGCAATCTTGAATTTTATAATCTCGATGCCATTATTTCGGTGGGTTACCGGGTAAATTCGCATCAGGCAACACAGTTCAGAATTTGGGCGACAAAAACTTTAAAAGAGTTTATTATAAAAGGTTTTGTGCTCGACGACGAACGTTTGAAACAGGGGAAAAAACTTTTCGGCAAAGATTATTTCGATGAATTGCTCGAACGGATTCGCGAAATCAGGGCAAGTGAGCGAAGGTTCTACCAGAAAATTACAGACATTTATGCCGAATGCAGTATTGATTATCAACCCAAATCGGAAATCACACAATTATTTTATAAAACCGTGCAAAACAAAATGCACTGGGCAATTACAGGACAAACTGCTGCCGAAATCATTTCGTCGAGGGCAAAAGCAGAATTGCCAAACATGGGGTTAACAACCTGGAAAAATTCGCCAAAAGGAAAGGTTTTAAAATCGGATGTTTCGGTAGCTAAAAATTACCTGAACAAAAAGGAAATTGACGAACTCAACCGGATTGTTACCATGTATCTGGACTATGCAGAAAATCAGGCAGCCCGACAAATTCCGATGACAATGAAAGATTGGGTGGAAAAACTGGATGCTTTTTTACAATTTAACGACTATTCGGTTTTGAAAAATGCCGGGTCTATTTCGGCTGAAATTGCAAAAGAGCTGGCGACAAAAGAATTTGAAAAGTTCAGGGTAATTCAGGATGAAGACTACGAATCGGACTTTGACAAGGAAGTAAAACGGATAAAAGGAGAATGATGATAGTCCCAACACACTCCACCACTTCGCTTTCAGGCACATTGGCAAAACACACAAAGCCAACGCTAAAACCAAATTTTGCCAAAGAGCCTTTCAGCCCTTCCCTCGCCGAAGCAGATACAAAACAAATATTGCGGTAAAATTGAAAATGACGAATACAAAACATGATAAAAGCCGGGCATATAACAAGGTGTATAAATCATTGGGCGGAAAGTACAGGTTCTAAGCGCATTACATTTAATCAACCTTGTGGCGGTTTGACTGGAAAGTGCTTCGAAATGCCCAACGCTTCATACACCAACCGTTACCATTAATATTGAAAAATGACATTAACTATAATTATATTTGCGATTATTCAAAATATTGAAAATATAAAAACATATATTTGCGATAAACTCAATTAAAAACAATATGGATTTAGATAATTTCATTTCAGGAGTACACATAAAACAAATCGGCTACAAGTCATTTAGACCTGAAAAGATTAATCATAGTTGGATTATCTCTTCTCCTGAAATAAATAAATTACTTGCGGAGGCAAACAGGCTGATAGGAGAACTAAATGCTTTTTCTCAAATTATTCCAAACGTGGACTTTTTTATATCCATGCATATATTAAAAGAGGCAACAACCTCTAGCCGTATTGAAGGGACAAAAACTAATATGGAAGAAGCTTTGATAAAAGAAGAGGATATTAATCCTGAGAAACGAGACGATTGGGCAGAGGTGCAAAATTATATCAAAGCAATAAATTCATCGATAAAAGAGCTAGACAAACTTCCTTTATCTAATCGCTTAATCCGTAACACCCACAAAATCCTTTTGTCAGGAGTTCGGGGAAAACATAAATTACCTGGAGAGTTTAGAACAAGTCAAAACTGGATAGGCGCAACACTAAAAGATGCAACTTTTATTCCACCACATTTTTCAGAACTAAATGATTTAATGAGTGATTTAGAGAAATTTATCAATGAAGATGAGTTTAACATTCCACATTTGATTAAAATTGCTATAATCCATTATCAATTTGAAACAATTCATCCATTCTTAGATGGAAATGGTCGCTTAGGTAGATTATTAATTACTCTTTATCTAGTTAGTAGCAATGTATTGAGAAAGCCATCTCTTTACTTGTCTGATTTTTTTGAAAAAAACAAAGGCTATTATTATGATAATTTAATGTCTGCAAGAATTTCTAATAACATTACACAATGGATTAAATTCTTTCTTGTAGGTGTTATTGAGACGTCCAAGGAATCAATTCAAGTATTCAAGGACATTATTTCTTTAAAAAGTAAAATTGATATTGAAAAGCTACCAACACTTGGAAGTAAAATTGAAAATGGTCACAGGTTAATAAACCAATTATATCAGACACCAATCACAGATTCAAAATTTGTATCTGAATTCTTACAAATATCACCATCAACCGCAAATCGATTAATAAACCAATTTATTGACCTTGGCATATTAATTGAATTAACTGGTTATAAGAGAAATAGAAAATTTATATTTAAGGAGTATTTTGATATATTCCAAAGAAAAAATACTAATGGTAACAAATTGTAAATTGCATTGCGGGGTTCGCGGTATGTCGTTCGCTGGATTCTCGCAACATCGTTCCGTCCTGTCGGACAGGAACGAGCTCCGAAATCCGCAACGACAACTTACAAGTGACCGTTACCTGCAAGCATAAAATGATGCAAATAGAAACCAACATAACAGACAGGAAATTAAGGTTCATTGAATTTGACACCTCAAAGAATTGGATAAAAGATTTTCCAAATGACAATTGGTGTTTAATTATTATTGCAGAGGAGAACAAACCCACGTATTTTGACGAGATATTGAGAAAATCAATCGAGAGAAACGTCGGATACATTTGTGCAATTGGAAAACAACATGAACTAATTCACAAAATGGCAGATGAAGAAATTGAATTTAGAGAAGTCGATATTGAAGACCATTACTTACCCAATCATCATATAATGACTGTTGGCGATGAGAATTTTGAAGAAGGTATGTGGTCTGGTTTAAATCTCACTTTTAACGACGAAACAGATATTAATGAAATAATTATCCTTGACCTCACAAAAGAAGCTTTTAAGAAAACCGTAGACTTAATAGATAAATTTGAGAAAGGATATTTACCACCAGACTAATATGAGAACCCGAATAATGTACATAGAATATAAAGGACAAGAATTAACTGGAGATGCACGCATCGGTAGAGTTAAATTTTCAAAATCTATGAACTCAATCCACTACAACGGAAAAACTTTTGAGACCTTAAAAGGACAAGGATTTAAGGCTAATTTCTTTGACATTGAGACAGGAGAACATTATTGGATTTCAGGTTGTAGGAAAGATGGAGCAGATAGGTTATATGGAGAACGATTGCCTATTTATATTGACCAAGACGTTCAAGAAGAGTATTGGACTGATATTAGAAACTTGCCAGAAATGGTGGGGACAACAATAATTAATGGAAAAAAATAAATGCCAGCAGGTAACAAAGTACATATTGCAGGGCGGGGTTCGGTGGTACGCCAACTGCGGATTCTCGTTTCGCAGTTCCGTGTCCTTCGGACAGGAACGCGCTCCGAAATCCACCCCGACAACATGTACCAACCGTTAGCGCAAATTTTGAAAAACCACAATCATTACCTATAAATGAAGCTCTGTAGAAAACTAAAAGAAAGATTGTTCCATTCGAATAAAAGTTCGAATGACAAATTAATCGCTTATAAATACAGAGTTTGGGACAAAACGAAAGACCCGCTTGAGTTTCATCGAAGAATTTTAACACATAACGAACTTTATCTATCTAGTCCAAACCAATTTAATGACCCTTTTGATAGTTCATTACCATTTCAATATCGAAAAAAAGACCTAAAACCGAGAAAAATTTATAAAAGAATGTATCAAATGTCTATCATTGAATGGCCTCTTATGACGCATTCTGAAAGAGATAGAATAATCAAAGAAAGAATTGGTTCTGGTGCATTTATCGACAGTAAATATTCCAAAGAAAGACATGAAAATTTTATAAAGGAAATAAATGAAGAAATCGGTATTTATTCTCTTTCTGAAAATAAGTCAAATATTTTAATGTGGTCTCATTATGCAGATTCGCATAAAGGTTATTGCATCGGGTTAGACTATAATATATTATTAAAAATAGTGAGAAGCATTGGGCCAGTTACATATAGTGACAAGTTCCCAAAATTGTCTCTATTCCCGAAAGACCCTGTTGCCGATTTTATGCAATTATTTATGACAAAATCTATCGATTGGGCTTATGAAAGAGAAATTAGAATCATCATGCGCTACAAAGCACGACAGACAGTTAAGATTCCTGACGAGTGCATAAAAGAGATAATATTTGGTTACAAAATGGAGGAACAACATAAAAAAGAAATAATCGATTTGATAAAAACAAAATCAACTCCGATTGAAATATTTGAAGCAACTGCTAACGATGAGAAATTTAAACTTGACATAAATAAAAAAAACTTGCGCTAACAAATTGCAAATTGCATTGCGGGTGCAGTGGTGTGCGTTGTCTCTGCTCCTTTCTTGACCGTCATGTCCTTTCGGACACTGACGCTTTTCGAAATCCGCAACGACAACTTACAAGTGACCGTTAGGTGCAATTTTAAACCAAAGATTAACTAACACATGAACTATGACATTTAAAGACAATTTTGTAAAAAATCCCACAATAGCATTTATAATTATTGTTATGGCTATTTTTTCAATTGAATTTACGCTTTTTCATTTCACCTATTCCAACAGAATTGATAATTACAAGGAAAAAATAAATAATCAAAGAGAAAAGATAGATGAGCTTAATCTGGAAAATGAAAGACTAGTTGTTTCCTTAAAATCTGACAAAACCGATTCTATAAATAAAACTACTGACCAAGATAAAGAAACATTTGGTGACGTAAAACTAGAATTGAAAAAAGATATTGAGCAATACTTTTGGGGAAAGCAAGCTAAAATTACATTAGAATACACATATCCTGCGCTTAAGAGCATAAACTGTGTCGGTTACTTTGGAGACACAAAGTTTGATTATGATATTAAAATTGGTGAACGAAGAGTTTTCTTTTTCAACGTTGACAGATTTTATATTGATGTTTTAAAAATAAGTGAAGGAGAAGCAGAGATTTCTATAACGAAAAAAATATAAGTATAACAAAGCAATAAATCCATGATTTTAAATAATACCATTCTGTTACAGCAACTTTAAATTTCCAAATAAAATCAAAAAATGGGAGAAGATAAATTTCTAGCATATTTCAAATTCGAAGGAGAATTAGTAAAAGACGGATATTTTGATGCTCGCAAATCCGCTGAAGCACTAATTGGAATTGATGAGATTTTCCGTTATTTCCTTTATAAAAAATCACCTGAATTAAGCAATCTCGACTTTGAACTCCCAGTAAGAACAAGAAAAGGCAGTTGGGAAACTTTAATACCAGAAAACATTGGTGATTGGATACAACTCGCGCTTACTACCGGTTCTGCATATTATGCCGGGACTGCCATAAAAAAGATGGCAGAAAATGATATTGGAGACAGAGGGTTTAAAGATGTTTTCAAAGGAATTATAAAAGGAATAAAATGGATTATTCAAATTGGAAAACATTTGAAAACATTAAATAAAAAGAAATTTGAAAAAGTAAAATTTAAAGAAATTAATGGGGTTCAATTCGTCGGTATTTACAATGAAAATAACGAAATTTTATACGTTCCTAAGAACTACATTGAACTTTTTGCGGAAATTCCTGAAACAATATTTTCTAGATTAACAAGGCTTGTCGAAGAAGACAGAGAGCTAAAAATAGGATTTAATGAAAACATTATTCCAGACAAAGATGATACTATAAAAGAAGTATCTATTTCCAATATCGATAAATATATCTTTTACAAATTAGATGAAGAGGACATACTATTTCCTGAATTAAAACACAATCAATACGTTGAATTGGACGGACATATAACTAGGGGCAATGAAAATTCAAATACAATAGGATTTGCTTATCAAAACCATATATTGACATGTTATCCTATTTCAGGAAAAATAATAGATGATAGAACTTATTTTTTTGGCGATTGCACAATTCGAGGTTATGTTAATAGAATTGATAAAGCTGGTATTTATATAGAAAAACGACCTCGAATTGCGTACATGGATATTCAACCGATTAAAAAAAATGATTAAAAAACAGCACCTAACACGTGGTATAAGTCATGGCTGGGTTTGTGCGGATTCGACAAGTCGAATCTCGTCCCAACCTCAGTTTCGGTCGGACACTCAGACTCTCGTCTGACCGCCACGACCTCATACCACCACCGTTAGCCACAATTATGAAAAACGAAAAACCAAATTTCAAAAAAATGAAATACCTAAGTTTAATTTTAATCCTTCTAATATTTTTTAGTTGTAAAAAAGACAATTCATTTGTTGTCAAAGGAAAAGTGATGAATAAAGATTCAGGAATAATTCGCTTTAGTCAAATGGGAAAAAACTTTTATGATGCTGAGATTTACGAGCTGACAAATAGTGAATTCTATTTTAAGGGAGAAATTGAAAGTCCCGAAGAGTTTTTTATTCAATATAAAACAAAAAATACCCCAGAAAGGACAGAACCTGAGCGTTATAAATTCTTTATAGAGCCTGGGTCGAAAACAGAAATAATTTTAAACACAGAGAATGTTAAAAGCTCTGAATTTAAAGGGTCAAAAACGGGTAGTAAATATTTAAAATTTCAAAACGATATATTTGATGAATTTGATTCAAAGATAGAGGTAGTAAGGAATGATTATCAGAATGCACAAAATAACAACGACAAAGAGTTAATAGAAGATATTATTAAAAGAGGTGATTCAATTGTTAATGAAAAACAAAAATGGGAATTAAAATATACATGGAATCATTCAAAATCATACATATCAGCTTATTTACTCCACGAAATGCAATTTAAATTACCCCCAGATACCCTACAGACATATTTTAATAGATTAGATAAAAATCTATCTGAATCAAAATATTATAAAAGAATCCAAGCATATCTTCTAGTTCAAGTTGGAAAACCTTTTGTAGATTTTGAATTGCCTGATTCTTCGGGGACAATACATCGTTTTTCTACCGTAGCAAAAAATAAAGTTACATTAATTGATTTTTGGTTCAGGGGCTGCAAAGCATGTAGAGAACATAACAAAGAACTCAAGCAACTTTATGAAGCAAATAAATCAAAAGGATTTGAAATTGTTGGTGTATCGGGAGACGAAAATAATTCAGATTTTGTTAAAACAATTGAAGAAGATAAAATGACATGGCTAAATCTGCATGACAAGCATTATGAAAAATCCGTTGGTAGCATTTATGAATTAAATGCTTATCCTTTTAATGTTTTAGTAGACGAAAATGGAATAATTGTTTACAAAGCGAATGATTATGAGAATCTAAAAACTGTGGTAGATAGTTTAATGCAAAAAAAATAACTGTGGCTAACACATTGTATATGTCAGGCGGGGGTTTTAGCGGTCTGACAAGTCAGACCTGTCGCCCACTTTCCTGCGGGTCTGACAGGATTTCTTTTCGAAATCCCGCCCGACCACATACAAGTGACCGTTATAACACATTTTGAAAAAAGAAAATTTCACGTAAAATTTCTCAATTCAAAATGAGTTTTACCAAATCGAAAAATTCAGACTTTTAAAATAAAAAAAGTTCATTAACATAAAATCGTAGTTCAATTTAAAATCTCGCTTTCTTTAAAAAATTGACAATTAGAAAAAGAAAAAAATGGGGGGGGGGGAAATCGGTTTAATTAAAAATCCGACAGATTTAAAGTTGGTTACAACTCAAGTTAAAATGAAAATATTGCTCGATTTTAACCTGATTGTTTAATTGGTGTTTAGTGCTGGATTTGAAAAGTAGAAAATTTTTGGAACGCCAAAATTAAATGTCTGACCACTGTGAAAAGTTGGCGACTTTGAATAAAAAATCCTCCGGATTTTGTTGATGTTTTTCGCAGCAGTTTCAAAATAAGAGATTTGCATGTTGAACGGTCAATAACAAATCAAGTTTTGAGCGTTTAATTTTAAAATCCTTCAGATTTTGTTGGCACTTTTTCGACTGTGGATTTTTGAAAGGTCCTACCCTGTTTTCGACCAAAGTTTTTCTTGGAAACTTTTGTCCATCTAATTTTTTAAAACTTCGGGAGAAAAACTAATCTGATTTTATGTCAAACAAAAAAAAGTTTGATAAATTGTGCTTCGATAAAACCAAAACCATTTTGACTGATTTTTAAGTCGGTAAAATAAAAAACCAAGATTTTAAATTAACCGAAAAACTTGTCATTTCACCCTCGAACAAAATCAGCAATTTGATTAAAAAAAGAATAAAAAACGTGTTATAACAATGTGCATATCTCAGAGCGGGGTTGGTGGGGCGCCAGCCGCGGATTCCCGTTTCGCAGTTCCGTGTCCTACCGGACAGGAACGCGCTCCGAAATCCGCTCCGCAACATGCACCAACCGTTAGCATTAATTGTAAAAGAGAAATGAAAATTGCCTTTCAAATAAATCACACTGACTCAAAAAAGAGAAAAGGAGTTTTCAATGAAATTGAGAAATCTGAAGCGATTAAATTATTTAATGACTTTGACTGGGAAAAAGTCCAAAATGATATTTCTGTGAGGTTGGATAATGGACAAACAGTTAATGACTCTGACTCAATTATTTTTAGAAACTCAGACAACATCAAGTTATCGATTGAATCATTTGATAATGGAATTTATGTCGTAGCACTGTTCAAAGAGAAAAACGTGCTTAGTGGAAAAATCCCAAAAATTATAAACGGTTCTCCAAAGTTGAGACAATCGGAAGTTGAAAAGATAATTCAATCATTCTTTGATAATGACTTAAAAAATCTCAACAACATTTGCGACAGGACAAGAGAAAATTCCGAAATAGAGATTGGTCCAAATGCTTTGAAAATAGAAAAACAGGCTGACGAATATTTGAATGATTTGAAAGTTGATTTTCGGAAAACAAAAATTAATGATTCCATTTCAAACCAATCTTTTATTTCTTGGATATTAATTGGGTTCGGAATATTTCTTATTTACATCTTGGGATTTAGAATAAAAGAAAATGACACAATTTTTAAAATACTAATGTCATTTGTGAGTGGAGTCATGATTTTGGGCGGAGTGGTTTCATTGACAAGAATTAAGAAACATAAAAACAACTAATGCTAACACAGTACATATCGCAGGGCGGGGTTCGGTGGTGCGCCAACTGCGGATTCTCGCATCGCAGTTCCGTGTCCTTCGGACAGGAACGCTCTCCGAAATCCGCCCCGACAACATGTACCAACCGTTACCCGCAAGTTTGACGAAAAAACGAAAATCGACAATATGGAAAAATTCGACATTTCAATAGAAATTAAACAACCAACGCCAAGACAATTGACAAATCAGTCATTTATGATTGATTATAAAATGCTTGCAAAAGAAGCCAAATATTACAAGGAAGCACTTCTTCGAACTTTAAATGACAGAATTGATTTCTCAACATACCCTGAGAAAGAAATTTTAGTAATAAAATACTATCGAAACGGCAAACATAAAATCGACTATTCGTCTTTAAAAAATAGAAAAGCTAAAGCTCAAATAAGACAGGTTCTGGATGATGCTCACCCAATAGTTTGTTGACACGTTCTTTATATTTTATTGGCAGTTCAAAATCAAAGACTTTTTCAGGGTGTACAAATTCTCGCAATGTGCGCCCTGACTTAATTCTTGTAATAAAATGACCGGAAAGAAAAATTGATTCTTTCGTTTCATTTTCGACGGCTACATCTTTGAGCCTTATGAAAACGTTCTTGTTTCTACTAAAATTTAATTGCATGATTATTTGATTTAAGATATTGATTATTAAAAAAAAATGAATAAAAACCAGCGGGTAACAAAGTACATATTGCAGGTCGGGTTCGGTGGTACGCTATCGGCGGATTCCCGCTTGATTTCTTTGTCCTGCCGGACACGAAATCGCACGCAATCCGCCCCGACAACATGTACCAACCGTTAGCTACAACCTTAAAATAAACAACAATTACGAATAGATTCAATGTATTATTCATATTACAAAAGAAATTATCCCAAAGACGTGCTTGTCTACATTGAAGAATTCGACAAACAAAGCGGAATTGTCTTATTTGACTTTATTGATTCCAATGAATATTTTCTTTTCAATGAAATTATAAATGGACAATCAAGTTTAGACTTCCCATCTATGATTTTATTGACAAATTATAAGAAAAGAACAATCCGAGAGAACACAATTTATTCTATCAAACCAAAGACTATTGAAGCATGGAGTAATCAAATCTCATCAAATATTGAAAATTCAAACTCATTTTTAATAGGCAATACAATTGATGTTTCAAAAAATGAAGATGAGATATTTATCAGTTCTGTTTCATTGAATGACTTTTTAGATTGGCAATTACATTATTACATGTACGGACGAGGTGATAATTCAAATATCACAATTGACAGAATAGGAAAATTGAGTGTTACCATTCGAAATGTTGGTCAAGGAAACTGGAATGAGATAAACTTTGATGATGAAAAAAAGATTGTTTATGATGCAGGAGCCCCAATGAATGCTTCAAGAAAAGACGTAATTAAAATAATCGGAGATAGAAACACTATTTATAACACATCAAAACCTATTTTAATTTTATCTCACTGGGATAAAGACCATTATCATGGATTATTAGGCATGGACGATTCAGAATTGAAAAATAACTTTTCAGCATTTATTTGTCGTGACAGAGTTCCTAATTTAACAAGTAGAAAACTATTTTCCAGATTGGATAAAGCATTAGGGCACAATAATATTTATTCAATTCCTGCAGACAACCGTTCTACAAGAGGTGGACCAACCTTTTTAAGAAATTTAAATTCATTAAATAATCAGATTGTAGTTTATAATTCTCAATACCACAAAGACAGAAATATTTCCGGTATTGTTTTAAGTGTAAAAACTAATAAACGGAGTATTGTTCTTCCAGGCGATGCACATTATGAACAAATATCACGAGATATATTAGGCTCGTTAAATTATAAGCATCATCACTCATTGGTTGTTCCACACCACGGTGGAAAGGCAGGCAAATATGTCTATAACAATCCTAACAACATGACTCTCGACCAAGCAATTATATCTGTTGGTGCCAATCGTTATGGACACCCTAACTCCAGTAATATTAGAGCATTACGAAAAAGTAATTTTTCAATTCATCAGACCAATATAAAATCAAGAGATATTACAATAAATTTATGAATATTGAATAGTAAGAATAAAAAGGCAGTAGCTAACACGTGGTATAAGGCATGGCTGGGTTTGTAAAGAAACATAGCAAAAGCAAGACAAAACAGAGTAGTGTGAATAGAACGTAACAGGCTTAAAATGAGTAGTTTTTCTTCTTTCTGCATTTTGTGGATTAACAGAATTCAGCAGAATATTGCAGTCTTTCAGTTACCAAAACGTTAACCGGTTAGTTACCGAAACCCGGATTGGTAATTTGGAGCAGACTACAGAAATGCCAACCGGAACCGTATTCACTGATTCACAATATATTGCATAGCAAAGAGCGCTTATATAACGGGTAATTTTGCCCATAAAAAATAAGCGTATGAAAAATGAAAAATTCAAGGTATTGCTCTACCTGAAAAAGAGCAGCCCCAACAAAGCGGGCAAAACAGCTATTATGGGGCGTATCACCCTAAACCGCTCAATGACACAGTTCAGTTGTAAACTATCCTGTAACCCCAAATTGTGGAACCCACGAGAGAGCCGCCTGGATGGCAAAAGCCATGAGGCCGTAATGGTCAATGCAAAGCTGGAGAAACTCCTCCTCGCAATACATTCGGCATACGGTACGTTGGCAGGGCGTAAACAGTTTTTTGATGCCAAGGACATTAAGAACATATTCCAGGGGAACATGGGTACACAAATGACCCTGTTGCAGCTTATGGACCGTTTTAATGATGAGTTCCGCAAGCGTATTGGCGTTGACCGGTCCCCGAAGACTTTTACACAATACATCTATACCCGCCAAACCCTGGCTGAATTCATCAAAAAAGAATACAATGCTACTGACCTTGCCTTTGGGCAGCTTTCCGAACAGTTTATCCGCGACTACCAGGATTTTATCGCAATAAACAAGAAACTGGGTAACGAAACCCAACGCCATTACCTGTGTATCCTGAAAAAGATTTGCAAGATTGCGTACAAGGAAGGGCATTCGGACAAACACTACTTTGCCCACTTTAGTGTCCCTAAACCCAAATTAAGTACGCCCAGGTCCCTGAGCAGGGAAAATTTTGAAGAAATCCGTGACCTGGTTATCCCCGATACCCAATATTCGCATATCCTTACCCGTGATTTGTTCCTGTTTGCCTGCTATACCGGGACGGCATATATCGATGCTGTAGCTATAACCAAAGAAAACCTGCAAACAGACGACAATGGAGATTTGTGGCTAAAATATCACCGCAAAAAGACCGGTGGACTTGGCCGTGTGAAACTACTGCCCGAAGCCATAGCGCTGATTGAACAGTACAAGGATGAAACAAGGGCTACACTTTTCCCCCACCTTGAATATTCGACATTGTGCCGCAACTTGCAAGGGATACGTGGTATTGCCGGGATGAGAGGTGAACTAAGCTACCACATGGGAAGGCACTCATTTGCTTCGCTCATTACGCTAGAAGCGGGTGTGCCTATTGAGACTATCAGCCGGATGCTTGGCCACAAGGATATTAAGACCACACAGATTTATGCCCGTGTTACCCCTAAAAAGCTTTTTGAAGACATGGACAATTTTGCTAAAATAACCCAGGATTTAAAACTGGTACTTTAACCACAACCTAAAAAAAAGAATCAATATGCGCAGTACATTTTCAATATTATTTTACATCAACCGCAGCAAAGTAAAGACTGACGGGACAACGGTCGTTATGTGCCGTATCAGTATCGACGGGAAAAACAGCACGGTAACCACAGGCATTTATTGCCGTCCCGAAGACTGGAACAGTAAAAAACAGGAAATCGGGGTTAACCGGGAAAACAACCGGTTAAAAGAATTCCGGTGCCGGGTGGAGCAAACTTATGAAGACATCATTAAGGAACAGGGTGTTATCAGTGCCGTGTTGCTCAAAAATACCATCACAAAAACGGATATGGTGGCGGTTAACCTGTTACAGGCAGGGGAAGTGGAACGGGAACGGCTGAGGCTCCGTTCCAAAACCATCAACTCAATGTCTTCTTACCGGCATTCAAAGGTTACCCACAAAAACCTGGGCGATTTTGTTATTTCAATGGGGATGGATGATATTTTATTTACTGACATTACAGAAGCGTTTGGTAAATCGTTCAAAGCATTTCTCAAACAGGACCTGGGCTACAAACCAAGTCATATAAACCATTGTCTGCGGTGGTTGAACAGGCTTATTTACATTGCTGTTGACCAGGGGATATTAAGGGCAAATCCGATTGATGATATTAAATATGAAAGGGAAGCCACACCCCAACTCAGGCACATCAGCCGGAACGAACTTCAACGGATTATGGAAAACCCAATGCCCGGCAAACGGAAGGAATTGGCACGAAGGGCGTTTATATTTTCTGTGTTTACCGGGCTGTCGTATGTTGACATTCGCAACCTGTACCCCCGCCACATTGGCAAAACAGCCGAAGGACGGGTATATATCCGGCAAAGCAGGGTAAAAACCACCGTGGAAGCTTTTATACCACTGCACCCCGTGGCTTTACAAATTCTCTCGCTTTACAACATAAGCGATGATAAGCAACCTGTTTTTCCTTTGCCAAAGCGTGATATGATATGGCCGGAGATACACCAAATAGGCTTTGTCATCGGAAGGACAAAGAACCTGAGCTACCACATGGCACGACATTCGTTCGGGACTTTGATGCTTTCGTCCGGCGTCCCCATCGAAAGCATCAGTAAAATGATGGGGCATACCAATATTTCCAGCACGCAGGTTTATGCAAAAGTCACTGACGATAAGATTTCGAATGATATGGACAGGTTGATGGAACGTAGGGAATTAATGAAAAATGAAATAAAAACGTTTGATATCTAGGTTAACGGAAAAAGAAAGCAATAGTTTTTGCTCTTCTAAAATTTTACAACGGCAGACTGTATCAATTGTGGTCTGCCGTTTTTTATTGTCCTTTTTCAACTGAATACAAAAATAACGGAAGAGAATAAAACGCCAAGCTCAAGCCCTGTGGGTTTTCTTCAGGAATCTCCACCCTTGGGGTAGTATTCCCTCGAAAAAGCTTGTCTTATTTATTCTCCTTCTGTTTGGAAAGTGTTTATCAGTCTGAAAAGGGTGAAATAATCAATGGGCTTACTGAATTACAGGGGATTAAGCTTCCCTATGGTAAATAAGTTACGTTGCCCGGCGTTTATAACATATTAGTTCTTCTTTCTTTAGATTAAAAGCGGCACAAACAAAAGCAATATCTTTATCGGAAAGCAGCAGCACTTCATCCCGAATAATCTTACTTACCCCCTCTATTCCCCCGTAAAGGGCAAAAAGGGCATAATAATCTTCATCCCAACCCCTTTCAATAACACGCTCAACCACCAAAGCCCGCATGTACTGCCAGTCAAAACCATCAAGGTCATATTCCCACAATAAACTGTGCCTGACCTTCGGCTGGTGTTCGATTTGTTTTTTCCAATCAGACCACATGGTATCCCTGTTATTTATAAATTCAAAAATAGGCATTAATAATTGAATTGCCTGAACTTGGGTAAGGGTAAAAAGTGAAAAATTCAATTGCCATTGTTTCTCTGCCATGATGATTAAAATATAATTGGTATGAATAAAAACATCTGTTTAATTTCTCCGCCAAAGTGCTGTATATTTGTTCTTCACCGGTGGAAAATGAGATGTGCCGGTTCCATATTGTTACCTACTAAAGCTTTCCTTGTAACCATCTTCCAGTAGTTTTTCAATATCGGAAGACCGGTACAGAATTTTTCCGCGGAGCTTTATGTAAGGGATTCGCCCTGCGTTTCGGTAGTCCTGCAAGCTCCTGCGGCTGATTTTTAATTTTTGCGATAACTCTTCGTCAGTGTAAAAACTTTCCCCGTTCAATTCCGGTTTCCGGGACGAGAACAAATGCTCCATGATACGGGAGAGGCGTTCCAGTGAAAGGAAAAATGATTTGACCCGTTCGTTGTTCTCCTGTGTGATTAACTGGTTACTCATAATTTTATTTTTTTGTATTCTTACTCAAAACTTTTATGCTCATACCTGTTTCCCTTTGTAAGCTGATTGTTTGCGCCTGTCCTCCACCACCAGGAGAATCTTTTCCACATCTTCGGGTTTGTAATAGATTTTGTGGTTAATTCGAGAAAAAGCAAGCGTTCCGTTATCCCGGAGTGTTTGCAAAGTCCTCGGGGATATTTTCAGCAGCAGGCATACATCCTGGTTATCCAGCCATTGACTCATTTCCCTGGAGCCATGCAGGCGGTAAAGTTGCTCCATACGCCCTGCAAAACTTTCAAGTTTCGAAAGCATTCTTTCAAATGTTTCTGCATCGATGTTTACTATTTCCATTGCTATTATTTTTATTGGTTTCTACTTTTTTTCACGAATTAAAACAGAATTACAAATACTGCAATGGATTTGTAAGCAAGTGGCAGTGTGTGTCTTCAATGTGGTGTAGATTGTCTGTACAGGCAGTTTTGTGTGTTCATTCAAAACGCTGTTTTCTGTAAAATCACTTTCTCTGCAAGATATGGTAAGTGTTTTCAATACAATTACACCTGTGGACAAACGCAGCACAGAATGCCCGGTAGTTTTTGCTCCTTCAATTGTGCAACGCGGTGCAGTTTAAACACCCTGTTGTGCCAATGAAAAAGAAATACAGGGCAGTCTGAATCAACTGAACCCGGTAAAGGTACAGCCCCGACTAATCGTTGTTTATTTGCTTCCGACAAGCGGTTCACGATGTAAACTGGAACAGTAATATTCACCTATTAAATACAATGTATCATGGATAGTAAACACACTAATGACAGTAAGAACAAAGAACAGTCCATACAGGACTGGATGCCAACCGGCTGGAAAGACAAAGCAGCAAATGCAAGTGATGAAAACAAAGAGGTTATTCCCGAAAACAATTTAGAAACAGAAGGAACCGATTCGCAGCAACAGCCCTTGTCTACAACATCCAGACGAATCGGGAGCAAACAGCGGAAAGAATCGCTGGAGCAGTACCGGGAAATCTTTTTACAGGTTCCAAAACTGGAAGACCGCAAACCGGTTTTTGTCAGCCGTGAAATCCGGGACAGGCTGGATGAAATCGTCCGAAAGTTGGGAGGCCGCAGGATGAGCGTATCTGGCTTTGTGGAAAACCTTGCCCGGCACCATTTGGAACTTTACCATGAGGATGTTGAAAACTGGAAAAAGCTGTAAAGCCAGTGAAGTAAGTCTGTAGAGTGTGCTATGACTTACCCTTTTAAACGGAACAGGCCTGTTCGTTGCGGGGAGCAAGTTTGTGTTTCGGTCAGCCCGAAACCTTGCTCTGCGAGGCTAAAAACATCCCGCCGGTCTCATTAACAATTAAAATGGAAACTTACATGAAAACGATAAAAAACAGAAATACCAATGGCAGGCCAGCCAAGAAACCTTCCGAAAAGAAAGCATATAAAATAACCGTAAAAATGGCTACCGAAGAATACTATTCGCTGAAAGCCAAAGCTCGTTTGGTAGGGATTAACCGCAGCGAATTCATCCGTCAGTGTATCCGCTTCGCGGTGGTGAAACAGCGTCTTACCCCGGAACTGATGGGACACATCCGACAACTTTCGGGCATGGCCAACAATGTCAACCAAATTGCCCGCACAGCCAATGCCACCGGATATAACGAAGTACATAACCATTGTCTTTTTATGAGTGACCGCTTGGACAAAATAATTAAACGAATAGAAGATGATTGCTAAAATTGTCCAGGGACGTGGTTTTAAGGGAGCAGTAAACTATGTATTGGATAAAAAGAATGCCCGTTTGCTTTATGCTGAAGGGGTACGTTTAAAAGAAAAAGTATCTGTCATTCAAAGTTTTATTACTCAGAGTAAACTGAAACCTAAAATCTCAAAACCGGTGGCACATATATCACTTGATTTTTCAGCACAGGACAAAGATAGGTTAACGGATAAATTAATGGTTGGTATTGCGCATGAGTACCTGGGTAAAATGGGATATAAAAACACACAATACATCATTGTTCGGCACCACGATACAGACCATCCGCATGTCCACCTGGTGATAAACAGGATAGACAATGATGGGAACCGGATTTCTGATAAAAATGAAAAGCTGCGTAACACAAAAGTTTGTCTGGAGCTGACGAAAAAACATGGCCTTTATATTGCATCGGGCAAGGAAAATGTGAAAGAACACCGGCTCAAAGAACCGGATAAAACCAAATATGAGATTTACAGGGTACTTCAAACCGCGATTCCTAAATGCCAAAACTGGCAGGAACTGGAGGTAAAACTTCGAAAATCAGGAGTTACCACCGAATTACGAAAAAACGGAAGTACAGACAAAATCCAGGGTGTACGGTTTGGCAAAAACGGATATGAATTCAATGGCTCCAAAATTGACAGGGCATTTAGTTATTCCAAAATTAGCTACCAGCTTCAGCAAAATAACCGGTCAATGCAAATTCAACGTGAACCGGCACACCGAAACAATCAGGGCAATAATGAGTTTTTTTCTTCTGCAGTTAGAGCAACTGTTTCTTCTCTTGGAGGTCTATTCGACTTACTGGATCCGTCATCCGGTTATGATGAAGACCGTGCCGAATATTTAAGGCAGGAAGCCCTGAAGAAAAAACGACGGAAGAAGGGACGCAGATTGTAAAGAGCAAAATTAACAATAATGGGTACCAGCAAAATGGATTCTTCTGCAGTTTATGCCCTGTTCGAAGAACTTAAGCAAAAAATAGAGCAGTTGGGTAACGTCGGAATTTCCGATAGTCAAACAAACTCAAATTTAGATTCACAGGAAATTGTTGTATTGATGCACGAATTACGTAACCGTGTTAATCAAAGACAATTTTCTCGGGAGCAAATAAAGAATTGCAGAATATTCTGGCACAGGTTGCGGGCTATTCTCTGGGGAAAGTCAATGATAATATTCGAACGATATTGACTGAATTAAAAACCATAATAGCTCCACTTAATGAAAAGGTTGGTCAGTTGCAAACTCCACCCAACATGGTTATTCGTAAAGAGCATGTTTTTATTGTTGATTTTCGAAGAAGCAAAACAGCCATTACCATCATTACAATGGCATTAGTTATTTTGCTTTCATGGGGCGGCAATATTTGGCAATTCACAAATAACAATCAACTAAAAGATAACGACCTGAAATACCGCTATATAAAAATGAAAGGGAAAGTGAGCTCTCAGTATCTAATCCGGTTAGAAACAATTTTTACATACAACAGGAACAGGGATAGTATTTCTGTTATCCGGGAGCAGGTTGAAAATTATGAACGGTTAGTTAAGGAGCAAGCTGAGAAAATGGAACAAACAAGGTTAAATAAAGGAAACAAAAAGAAAGGCAAATGAAGGCGCGTTTATAGCGTGTCGCTGGTCAATAGTTTTTAGTTTTTGTTAATTTTGTGGTTAAAACCTTAATCACGTGAAAAAAGCACTAATTGATTCAATTTTTCTGATTTTTTTGCTCTTTGGCATTTCCTGTCAAAAGCAATCAATAAAAATTGAGTCAATACTACAGAATGTAGAAACAGTTATAGAACAACACCCTGACAGTGCCCTGATTTTGTTAGAAGAAATTACAAATCCTCAATCCCTGAAAAAATCTTCGTATTATTGGTATTGCCTTTTACAAATACAGGCCAAAGACAAAAGCTATCAGGATATTACTTCCGACACATTAATTTTCAGTATTCAAAAATATTACGACAATAATAACGACTTAGAGAGAGCGGCACTTGCCTCTTTTTATTGTGGAAGGATTTTGCAGGGAAAAAAGCAATATGACAAGGCTATAGAAACATATTTAGATGCTGAAAAATATTCAGAACAAACTAATAATACTAATCTGAAAGGATTGCTTCAAAGTTCCATTGGTTCCATTTATTATGAACAACTTATTTTTAATAAGGCTATTGTACATTATCGACAGGCAGAGAATTTTTTTCATTCGGCAGAAAACTACAAGAATGAAATCATCATGAATAATTCAATCGGAAACTGCCTTTTGATACAGGAAGAAACAGACAGTGCTTTTATTTATTACTACCAGGCACTTGCTTTGGCTGATAAATACAAGTTTAAACACGAACAGGCAGGAGTAAGGGAAGGACTAGGTGTGGCTTATCGGGAGATTGAAGATTGGACTAATGCAGAAAAATTTATTAAAGAAGCGTGGATTTTTACTAAGGATTCTTTAGAAAAGGCCCAGTTATCATATAACCTGGCGTGCCTTTTTGAACAGATGGGCAAAAAAGATTCTGCTATTCATTATATCCAGAAATCGTTAACATTCATAGCTGATAATATGGATAATTATCTTGCTGCTAATATTTACGAAACATGGTCGGCTATTGAAGAAAGAGCACAAAACTATCAAAGTGCGTTGGATAAGTATAAGCTATATAGTGATTATGTTGCGTTAATTTTTGACGAAAACAGAAACCGTTCCGTAATTGAAGTCGAAAATAAATATAATTACCAGCTTATCGAAAATAAAAACAAACAACTATTAATTGAGCGACAGAAAGCTTTACTATTCTCCCTTTTACTACTCCTGGTATTGGTTGTATTCATCCTCATTTTATACCAACGTTCCATTCAAAATGAAAGGAAACTGAAGGAGACGGAACAAAAAGTTAGCCAAATGAAAAAGTTAGCCAGGAATTTTAACGAAAAAGAAAAATCTTACCGTAATATTTTACTGCGGCATTTTGACATCCTGAAAAAAGCTGCATTACTGGAAGGTTACCTTAATGAAGATGAAAAAAAGAAAGGAAAACAATTACTTCGCAAGTTTAATGAGGTTGTTTATGGAGAAAAGAATTTGAATTGGAATTTACTGTACGAAACATTAAACAAATTAACCAGCGATTTCTTTGTACAGTTAAAAAATGAACTTCCACAACTTGATGAATTGGAATTTCGTATTTGTTGTTTATTAGCTGTTGATTTTAACAATACGGAGATTGCCATTATTTTGAATTACAGTATTAATACAATTAATATAAAAAGAAGTGCGATAAGGAAAAAACTTGGAATAAAAGCTTTTGGAAATATCCGTGATTTCTTAAATACGACCTTAAAAACCAAATTACCCCAGTTAAATAGAAATTCCAGTCAATAAAAAGTTATATAAAACGTCGCTTGATTGCAATATAATGTGCACATAGTGAGTAAATTGTGACTTATTCAATGGAATAAAAAGTTATATGCAGATTGAGAATCGTTGTTTGTAGGACGATGCTTTACATATTTGCAATATGTAATCTATAAAATCTTGTGTAATGAAAAAATTAATATTTTTTGGCTTTATTCTTTTGGGAATAATTATCACAGGTACCGCTTCTTCGTTTCTGAATACCGGTGATGTAAAAAGAGAAATAAGGTTAAAAGGTTCTCTTTATGAAGGCTCAGCCAGGTCAGTATTGCCTGACCCAATTCAGGCAACTGTAAGTAGTCTCAGTCTTGATGTTGTTTTTTTCTATAATGTTGGCATTATAGATGTGGAAATTTATTCCGAATCTGGGAACATTGTTTATTCAGAGAGTGTAGATACACAAACACAGGAGTATTTATCAATTGATGTATCTGACTGGGATAGTGGCACCTATCATATTCGGTTTGTGAATTTGACAGGACAATATATGTATGGAGCTTTTGAAACAGAATAAGTTCTTATAAAAAAAACTAAAAATATTCAAAATGATTTATAAAACCATGTAAATCATCATAATCCAAGGGCAAAAGCAAACCCGCCCTTAAAAAAGAAACGGGTTGCAAGATTTGTTTATTAACCGGAGTTAAGGAGTTGCTGCTCCCCAACCCATAAACCTTACAAAGAAATGAAAAAATCTATCTTGTTATGTATGTCAATGGCTCTGTTAAGCATTTTTAATAGTTGCCAGAAAGATGAACTTGAAGTTGGTCGATTGGCTGACGAAGCACAACCACAGGCAGTGGTTAAGCCCGATGTGTATGTCGAGAATGGGTATTTAGTATTTGAAACGAAAGAAGCCTTTGATAGTATCAGGTTTGTAATAGAGAAACTCAGTTTTGAAGAGAGCATTGAATGGGAAAAATCTCTGAATTTCACTTCTGCAAAAACAGAAAAATACTTTGCAGAAGACGAAGCACTAAAAATTATAGATGAAAACGATGTCCATAATTTTAAAATAAAATATAGTCAGAGGTTTGATGTCAATGATGATTTGGATATCAATTATAAATTCTATTCTACAGGATTGGAAGATATTCTTAACATAAACGGACTTGTAAAAATTGAAAAATCATTGTATAAATTTAGCGAAGACAAAGAATATATTATTTTAAACGGTGATTATAGAATGATTTCGGATATTGAATCAGGGCTGAAATCCGGCGTGATTGAAAATGAGAACGTAGTAGTATTCGATCCTAATTCAACAAAAAATAAATTGAAATCAACAGACATATTGGATGAAGGGATAAAAACTGTAGGTATCAGAAGGCTTATTTGGTCAGTTGAAAAATATGTATTTAGTTCTATCGTCAATTTTGATCCATATACGGGCCTGCCAACTTATAGCGCAGGGTATGAGTTAAATCTGGTTATGAATCAGGAGAAATACAGGGGGATTCCTAAGAAATGGAGAAACAACGAGGCTTCTTATAATCTGGAAAATCAATACATTGATTGGAATGAAATTGGAGTCGCTCCTACACCCGGATATACTGGCTGGTTTCAGGACGATTATATTGGAACGACAAGAAATACAGTTAAGGTACACTATATAAGCAAATCGTATTATTCTTCACAAGCCTTTTATAAAGATTTTGCGCTTAGGGATTTCAGAGTAACTTTTTGGTCGAGTGGAATCCTGGAGGAAAATAAAATCAGTGTTGATTTATAATGTTCTCTTTTCCCGGAAAAGCAAACTTTTCCGGGAAATTTTTACGCGAATATTCCGTTTTTTGTAATACACCTATCGATTAAAGATATTTATGAAAATATTAAAGCTCCCCGGTACATTATTATTCTTATTGTCTCTCTTGCAATTTGAGGCATTTTCCCAACACATTGTTAGTGGTTTTGTTTATGACAGCAATACGGGCGAAGCGCTTATTAATGCGCATGTTTATAACCAGTCAACAGGAAAAGGAACACTTACTAACCCTTATGGTTTTTTTAGTTTCAGGACTACCAGTGCTGATACTCTTCATCTTGCTGTCTCGTATGTAGGATATAAAAAAATAAACAAGCCCGTATTTTGTAAAAACGACACTACTTTAACAATACTACTGGAGCCTGGACAAAGCTTGGATGATATTATTGTTAAAGCGACAAAAATCGCTGACGAAGATTTTACCCCTGCCGGAAGAATATCGTTTACAGCGAAACAACTGGAAAAAATACCGGGTTTGCTGGGTGAAAAAGATGTAATAAAATCGTTGCAATTAATGCCTGGGATAGATATGGGAAAAGAAGGGAGTTCAGGCATATATGTCAGGGGCGGGGACCGTGGACAAAACCTGATGTTGTTGGATGGAATGCCCGTTTATAATGTTAACCATCTTTTTGGTTTTTTTTCAGTATTTACTCCAGAAATAGTCAAAAGTGTCGATGTTTATAAAGGAGGGTTTCCGGCCAGGTATTCCGGCCGGTTATCTTCAATAATTGATATCCGGCTGAAAGAAGGGAATCTTTATAAAAGAAAATTGGATTTTACAGTTGGCACAATTTCTTCAAAACTGATTTACGAAAGTCCCATAAAAAAGGGTAAATCCTCGTTTATCCTTGCCATGAGAAGAACTTATGCCGATTTGCTTTACACCCCTTTAAACGCCATTAAACAAGAAGACATGTACAAAACAACTAAAATATGGTCGGGCTATAATTTTTACGATATTAATTTAAAATCGAACTTTATTCTCTCCTCCAAAGACCGGTTATATTTCAGCATTTACGCAGGAAGAGATAAACTATTTTTATCAGAAAAAGAGCAGTATAACCAAAGAGGGCTATCACATCAGTCCATAGAATATGGAATACTCGAAAACCGTTCAGATTTTACTAACCAGTGGGGAAACCTCACCCTGTCTTCGCGTTGGAACCACCTGTATAACGAAAGACTTTTCTCCAATACCACCATTTCGTATTCTACTTACAAATACGAAACTCTGATAGGCAACAAATATTTTCAGAAATCGGCCGCCGATACTCTAAATGAGCACACATCTTTCGTGAATTTATCAGAGATTGAAGACATTGGTTTAGCATCGGATTTTGATTATTTTGCTTTCCCCTGGCTGAAAATACTTATGGGAGCACGGGTAAACTGGCGCAATTTTGTTCCGGGAAAACTCAGTTTAAATTATGAATCGATGTCAAATCCCTCAGAAAACTTTTTCCGTAACGTTCACGAAACTACCGAAAGTTTATTTGAAGGTAGCAGCTACATTGAGAATCATTTAAGTTTTTTTGATAAGCTATTTGTTAATGTAGGTCTGGCATTTTTAGGTACATACAATAATGGAGATAGTTTTTTTTCGTTGCAACCACGTATTATGGGCAACTATAAACTGAGTGATAATTTTGCCATGTACGGAAGCTGGACAAAAATGGCCCAGCCATTACACCTGCTGGTTGACAATGGGAGCACTTTCCCTGTAGATATGTGGGTGCCATCGGTAAAAGGATTAAAACCGGCCCGGTCAGAACAATTGGATTTTGGGATAAAGTACAGTTTCAATAACATGTATGAGTTTCAGGCAGAGATGTACTATAAAAAAATGAAAGATGTTGTTAACTATAAAAACGGGGAATCCTTTTTTTCACTGGATGAAACATGGTATGAAAAAGTAACGCAGGGAAAAGGAAATTCAAAAGGAATAGAGCTTCTGCTTTCGAAAGTTTCAGGGAAACTAAATGGTTGGGTTGCCTATTCACTTTCTGAATCAAAACGGCAGTTTGATAATCTCAACAAAGGGAAACCTTTTCCATTTAAATATGACAGCAGGCACCAGCTTAAACTGGTTGGTATGTACAGCCCAAACAAAAAAATTGATTTAACAGGTTCATGGGTGTTTGCAACAGGAATGCCCATTACTTTATCAATGTCCGGATATAGCGGAGATCCGGGATATGCCCGCTCTCCATTATACGGAATGATGAACGACCTTGGTTTTTACGACCAAATAATTTACAAACCCGAGAATGTAACCTATTACAATGGTATAAATCAGGAGCGTTTACCTGCCTATCATCGTCTGGATATTGGGATAAATTTTATTAAACAAAAGCGCAGGGGAATACGCACCTGGAACTTTTCCGTTTATAATGTTTATGCCCGGAACAATCCCATGATGATTTTCTCAGAAACGGGGGATAACGGAAAAGTTGTTTATAAAAGTTTTTCCATATTTACGTTAGTCCCTTCTATTAGTTACCGTTTAAATTTTAATGCATTTTAATTAATAGTTATGAGCAAAACAATATTCAGGTTATCAAAATACTTGCCCGTACTAATTTTATTAATACTTCTAACTGGTTGTATTAAAGAAATTGAGATTGGAATGTCGGGAGATGCACAGGAAATTGTAATAACCAGTTTCTTTACAAACACGTCTCACTGGGCCGTTAAAATCTATAAAACTTTTAACCTAAATGAAAGCGAACCTTCTGAACCTGTTACAAATGCACGCGTATCGATAACAGGAAACAATACAACAATTTTTTTACAACATACCGGGAATGGGGTTTATGAAGCAGACGCATACCCACAGTCAGGTGTTAATTATGAGTTACTCGTTGAAGTTGAAGGGAAAGAAAATATAAGTGCTCAAAGTTCGGTTCCTCCTAAAAGCGATTTTTCGGAAATAAATACCAACCTGACATTACGAACGGTTGTATCTAATTACAATGCTTATTCGGAAATGGTTTCTGCCGGATTTACAGTTACACCACCTGATAATTCCAATTCCCTTTGCCGGGTTCGGGTGCTAAAATTCGATTCAATTGCAGGATACAAGAGGTATTATTTTAACGAAAATAGTTTTAATAAAATGCTTGAAAATGGAGTTGAACAACAAATAGTAAATAACCTTAAAATATTAAACGGGGAAATTGTTTTTGGCCCATTGTGGAAAACTCTTGCCCCAATAATTGGAGAAACAAGGGCTTTTGAAAACTCAGGAGAAATAGAAAAAGCAACTTTTTTAGACCATGTTGATTATCGCGACCCTGCTGCGTTTTCAATGGAAACATGTATCTCCCCGGTTGGAGTGTTTTACCAGGCACCCTACGAGACTTTTACTTTGCTCGGTGACTTTTCTGAAAAAACATCAGTCGATATCTATACTTCTTATTTTTATGAAGGAGAATACTGGATTGAATTCATGGATTTAAGTAACGAATATTACAAGTTTCAAAAAGATTATTCGCTTCAAATTTCTAACAGGGGGGACCTGAGTGGAGCTCCGGTTTTGGTTTACAGTAACATCATTAATGGTGTTGGAATTTTTGCCGGGTACCAAAAGCAAATGACAAGGATAGATAACTTGTCCGCTGATAATTAGTTAGAGAGAGCAGACTTTAATATTTCTGGTTTATATCCAATCGTCAACTTTAGAAGAAAAACGGAGTTTATCGGCCTAAGTTTTGGCATACAATATAATTTTTGAAAAAACAACATCAATAAGAAACTATTTGAAAATCAGATAAATCAAGGGAGAAAAGCAACCCAGCCCTTATAAAAAGAACCGGGTCGCAGCAAATTTTGTTTAACCGGGTTTAGGAAGTTCACGGCTCCCCAGCCCACAAAACTCTGTAAATGTATGAAAACTATTTCTATTGTTATTGTGGCGGTTTTTGTCCTATTTTCATCAAGAGGGTTTTCCCAGGTGAAAGTGTATGAGGATAACCGTGTGAAAATTTTTGGCGATAAGCCAACCGATGATCTAAACAAAGATCTGTCGATGCAGGTTTACGGGCCAAATGGTGAATACCTAGCCAACGGGAGACTTGGTTTTGGCGACTATGGTACAAAGATTAACGGGATGCCAAACCTTTATCTCGGGGAATTTGGGAATAATACCGATTCTGATATCTTGGAGATCAGGGGGTCAAAAGGTGTTTACCTGACTCACACACAAGGGTACGAATACAGCCATGTTATTGGTTTTATGAGATGGTATTCTGTGTTATTGACCCAACGGTTTGAATTTAGTACCGACGTCTATGCAACAGATCTTCTTTTAAGTTCTGACGAACGGTTTAAGGAAAACATTAAGTCATTAACACCAATTGGACTTAAAATAAAATCTGTTCAGGGAGTTTCATATAACCTAAAAACAGATATGTCATTTAATTTTTCGCAGGTTTCTACTCCCGGGACCGATAAGGAAAAGAAGGACCTGGCTGAGCTTAACCATGCAAAAGAAAGATTAAAAAATCTTGAACGTAATCGGTATGGATTTGTAGCCCAGGATTTGAAGAATATTTTTCCTGAATTAGTTGAGGAAGATGAAAACGGCTATCTCCATGTCGATTATATGGGATTGATTCCAGTACTTGTAGAAACAATAAAGGAACAACAGCAGCAACTAGCAACATTAAGAAATATACTAAAATAACCTACAAACAATAAATCAAATAAAAAACATTATCATGAAAAAATATATTTATCCATTATTTATCGTTATATCATTAGTCTCAACACTGTCATTAAATGCCCAGATAAAAGTAAATAGTGACGGACAGGTTAAAATCTTTGGCGACAGGGAAACCGATGACCCTGATTTGGATTTATCTATGCAGGTATATGGAAAATACGGGGAATATTTAACAAATGGAAGAATTGGCATAGGTGATTATGGCCGTGTTATCAACAATGGGGCCAATATATTTATCGGAGAGCTCGGAACAAACTGGGATTCAGACAGATTAGAACTTCACGGGAAAAAAGGGATATACCTGACCTGGGGTAGAGGTTATGATTACAACGAAATTATCGGGAAATGGGATATTAACGAACCCGACCGTTTTAAATTTGAAGTTGATGTTTACGCCAAAGGAGTTCTTCTGTCATCTGATGAGCGGTTTAAAGAAAATATAAAGCCCCTTGGGAAGAAGCTTGATAAACTAAAGCAGTTAAAAGGTGTGAGTTATAATTATAAAAACACAACTAAGGTTCCCTACGAAAGTAATAACGACTTAACCGAAAAAGAACAGGCTGATATCGACTTTATGAACAACGTGGAGAAAAATGACCGTACCAGGATAGGTTTTTTGGCGCAGGATGTGGAATCTTTATTCCCGGAGTTGGTTGAGGAAGATAAAGAAGGCTATAAATATGTTGATTATGTTGGGCTAATACCGGTATTGGTTGAGTCGGTAAAAGAACAACAGGAGCAGATTGATGAACTATTAAAGTTGGCCGTTAAAAAAGGATTAATAACCAATGAAAAATAATGAACTATGAAAAAAATATTACTCATTGGCATTATCTTATCATTTTTACCAATGATTCTATTTTCGCAGAATAGCTATTATTGGTCTAAAGAGAAGAAAATTAATTTAACGAAGAATGATTCAAAACAGATTGTATACATAGATGAGAAATTAGACTCATTTATGAAATCTAATCAAAATCCAACTACTAAGCTTTCTCATTCCCAGAGGCTAGGAGTCTATCAAATTATTGAAAACGTCTCAGAGGAGTTGAAAGATGTAAATTCAAACACAATAAAATATAAAAGTGATTGTTTTATTAGCGAACATGGAGATACACTTTTCCCTAGCCCTTTAATTATTGCAAAATTCAAAAGAGGATTTGACCTTATAAATATAGAATATATTTTGAAAGAAAATAATGTTCATCATCTTTCAACAAACTATATGGTTGAGATTTTTGAGGTACAAAATATTCAGAAGGTATTCGAAATTGCTAACGAAATATATGAAACTGGAGTCGTAGAATGGTGTCGCCCAAATTTTGTGAGAAAAACTGAACAACAAACAGTTTTGAGCGACAAGCAGTATTATCTTCATAACAAATATCATTATTGTGGCGCGTTTAATAATGATATTAATATCATAAAGGCATGGACAATTACTGAAGGTTGTGATAATATTAGAGTTGCCGTATTGGATGATGGAGTTGAAGACCATCCAGCCTTACAGGATTTAAATGGTAATTCGAGGGTTGTTAGTGGATATAGTGTTCCTAATCTTCCAGCAAATGGACGCCCTGGTCCATATGGAAAACATGGACAAGCTTGTGCTGGAATAATTGCGGCGACACATTCCGACGACATTAGAGGTATCGCTCCTAATATTGTAATTGTGCCTGTTAATTTAGGATTTGAATATCAGGATGAACTTGAGTGGTTTGACGCAATGAACTGGGCTTGGGAACCGGATGGAGGAAATGCCGATATACTCTCTAATTCATGGGGGCCTAGTACAGGGGCAAATGGAAATGAATTATATATTGAAGCAATAAATAATGCACAGACATTTGGCAGAGGTGGCGATTTTGAAAATAATATTCCAGGATTAGGAGCAATTGTTGTTTTCTCGTCAGGGAACAATAGCCTTAATGAAGTTAGCGATTATGCTAAAGCAGCTATAGCTGTTGGTGCACTAAACAAATATGACACACCAGCAGAATTAACTTATAAAATTGCTTCAGATAAACGATACACAAATATAGGCCCCAATCAAGATTTAATGGCTTATGGAGGGGATGTAGAATGTGACTTTTGGAGGAACGATTGCCCTGGTGACATTAGAACAATTGATAGAACCGGAAGCAACGGTTACGTGAGCGGAGATTATAATGATGGTTTTAGCGGTACTTCTGCAGCATGTCCTCAAGTTAGTGGTGCAGCCGCATTATTGTTATCAATTAATCCAAATTTAACAAGAACTGAAGTAGAAAATATACTATTTAATACAGCCACAGATCTAGGAAATGCAGGGAAAGACAACATTTATGGATATGGAAAACTTAATGTTTATAATGCCTGTCAAGAAGCCGTAAAAAGTCTTAACAATCGTTTCGAACTAGCAAACAATTATTTATCATATTCTAAAACGGGAAATAATGTAAAAACAAGCTTTGTCGGAAGCCCTGGATGTGGAGTTGCTTCTGGTATTTATTGGTGCGATATTTATAAAGTAGAAGGAACAGTTCCACAGACATCAATATATGTAGGAGACGGACTGTCTGGAGCTAATCCTAATACCGGAGAATACTACGTGAATAGAACAACAAACGGAAGCAATGTTGATATAGCAACCTTCTTTTACTATGTAAGGACCAATATATTGGGAACAAGCATTAATAAATGGGTACCGCAGAATCCAGCAAATATTTATGTTAGAGAGTATTGTTCTCTTCCTTTAGATAACATAGTTTTCAGTGGAACTATTAATTCGGGAGAAACAAAGGAATTAGTTGCTTCAGATTACATAATTCTATCATCCGGTTTTGAAGCAAAATTAGGTTCTACTTTTCGTGCAGCACCTTCCATTAGCAATGTAGATATTACATGTATGCCTAATCCAACACAAAGTCTGGCGTTAAAATCAGACACAATTAATAATCAAGACAAACATATTTCTTCAAACGTTGTGGTTGAAACACAAATAAACAAAGTCAAAATTTATCCAAATCCGAGCAAAGGAAATTTCAAAATAAGCATTGCAGGTGAATTGAGCGATGATGCAAAAATTAGTATCTATGATACCAGTGGAATTTTAAGGCACTGTGTATCACTAATTTCTAAAAATCAAAACATTGTTTTTACGGATATTCCTGGAATATATTTTATTAAAGTCTTTAATAATGAAATTACTTTTTATGAAAAAATTATTTTGCAATAACACCATGAGAAACCTATTGGCTATATTGTTAATTCTCCTCTGTTGTTACGGCACAGGGCTGGGCCAAGACTTTGAGTCAAATTTTAGTCTGGGGATTCCCGTAAATGGCTCCACGGATTGGAGTACTCCTAGCTACGATTTGGATTTAATGTTTGGCAAAAAAGTTAATCCAAAATCTATTGTTGGTATCGGCTCAACCTATGAGGTTGTGGCGCTAAAGCCCTCAAATACTTTTCTTACCTATGACAGAAAGGTAATAACATTTTTCAGTTCTTACAGATATCTTTTTAGTATTTCGGATAAAATAAAAATGTTACCTCAGATTAGAATAGGGTATTCTTTCATAAGAAGTCAATTAAACGAATTCATTGACAAAGGGAGAAGTTCAACCGGATTACATATTTGCGGAGGGATAGATGCTAGTTTAACAATAAATAAAAACTTCGATTTTTTTACTGGAGTTTCATTCAATACTATTTTTTCAAAACTTGAACCAAACTCGAATATTAATATTCCCCAGAATTATATTCATCAAAACGATCAGTTCATAAAGCAATTTAAAATAAAAGTCGGGGTCACCCGTTATTTTTGAAAATCTCACATTGTTAATAAAAATGCCTGAAAGTTAATCAGGCGTTTTTGTTAGTGACAAATAATAATTGAAATTGTCGGGTTTAAAAGTAAATGACAGGTTGTATGCTTAAAATTAGCAATATCTGTACTGATGATAGTGATATTCTACCATAGCTTTATTACTCTCAAAAAGTTTAACTTTTACAATAGCGACATATTGCATGATGCTCAAAAGCCAATTTATCATTCAATCAGCACCCGTTTTTGTGGTATCCAAGAGCTCCTTACATCTCCGAGCAGGTAGTATTTCCTCAAATTATTCTTAATATAAATAAAACTTTGTATCTTTATTTCAATAAATCGCTCTTTGTATTTTGTGCACAAAAAAGAGGAAAGCAGAAGTTTTCTCGTTTCTAAACCGTTACCTGCTGAAATTGAAATTACTTTAACTTGCTTGCTTACAGGCAGAAAGAATATTCAAAATGTCTTGGTTCGTGCGGATTCGACAAGTCGAATCTCGTCCCAACCTCAGTTTCGGTCGGACTGGTCAGACTCTCGTCTGACCGCCACGACCTCATACCACCACCGTTAGCATTAATTGTAAAAGAGAAATGAAAATTGCCTTTCAAATAAATCACACTGACTCAAAAAAGAGAAAAGGAGTTTTCAATGAAATTGAGAAATCTGAAGCGATTAAATTATTTAATGACTTTGACTGGGAAAAAGTCCAAAATGATATTTCTGTGAGGTTGGATAATGGACAAACAGTTAATGACTCTGACTCAATTATTTTTAGAAACTCAGACAACATCAAGTTATCGATTGAATCATTTGATAATGGAATTTATGTCGTAGCACTGTTCAAAGAGAAAAACGTGCTTAGTGGAAAAATCCCAAAAATTATAAACGGTTCTCCAAAGTTGAGACAATCGGAAGTTGAAAAGATAATTCAATCATTCTTTGATAATGACTTAAAAAATCTCAACAACATTTGCGACAGGACAAGAGAAAATTCCGAAATAGAGATTGGTCCAAATGCTTTGAAAATAGAAAAACAGGCTGACGAATATTTGAATGATTTGAAAGTTGATTTTCGGAAAACAAAAATTAATGATTCCATTTCAAACCAATCTTTTATTTCTTGGATATTAATTGGGTTCGGAATATTTCTTATTTACATCTTGGGATTTAGAATAAAAGAAAATGACACAATTTTTAAAATACTAATGTCATTTGTGAGTGGAGTCATGATTTTGGGCGGAGTGGTTTCATTGACAAGAATTAAGAAACATAAAAACAACTAATGCTAACACAGTACATATCGCAGGGCGGGGTTCGGTGGTGCGCCAACTGCGGATTCTCGCATCGCAGTTCCGTGTCCTTCGGACAGGAACGCTCTCCGAAATCCGCCCCGACAACATGTACCAACCGTTACCCGCAAGTTTGACGAAAAAACGAAAATCGACAATATGGAAAAATTCGACATTTCAATAGAAATTAAACAACCAACGCCAAGACAATTGACAAATCAGTCATTTATGATTGATTATAAAATGCTTGCAAAAGAAGCCAAATATTACAAGGAAGCACTTCTTCGAACTTTAAATGACAGAATTGATTTCTCAACATACCCTGAGAAAGAAATTTTAGTAATAAAATACTATCGAAACGGCAAACATAAAATCGACTATTCGTCTTTAAAAAATAGAAAAGCTAAAGCTCAAATAAGACAGGTTCTGGATGATGCTCACCCAATAGTTTGTTGACACGTTCTTTATATTTTATTGGCAGTTCAAAATCAAAGACTTTTTCAGGGTGTACAAATTCTCGCAATGTGCGCCCTGACTTAATTCTTGTAATAAAATGACCGGAAAGAAAAATTGATTCTTTCGTTTCATTTTCGACGGCTACATCTTTGAGCCTTATGAAAACGTTCTTGTTTCTACTAAAATTTAATTGCATGATTATTTGATTTAAGATATTGATTATTAAAAAAAAATGAATAAAAACCAGCGGGTAACAAAGTACATATTGCAGGTCGGGTTCGGTGGTACGCTATCGGCGGATTCCCGCTTGATTTCTTTGTCCTGCCGGACACGAAATCGCACGCAATCCGCCCCGACAACATGTACCAACCGTTATGGGCAAGTTTAAACACAAAAACTACTTAGATGGGAAAATGCAAACTTTGTCATAAAGAAAAGGAACTACAGGAAAGTCACATTATTCCAAAATTCGTCTATAAGTGGATGAAACAGACTGGAACTGGTAGGTTTAGACAAGGTTTAAACATAAATAAACCTATTCAAGACGGAACCAAAGAATTTCTTTTATGCAGAGATTGTGAGCAGGAATTTAGTAAGCGAGAAGATTGGTTTAAAAAAAATGTATTCAGCAGCTTCATTGACAAGGGAGTGACAACATTTTATCCATCGGACAATTTAAAATATTTTGCAGTTTCATTACTATGGAGAGTGCTTATTTACTTCAAAGACGATGGGAATAACTATAAATTCAAAGAAAAATTAGACGAAGCCGAAATAGAGTGGAGAAAATACCTGCATGAGAATGTCGATTTGAAAAAATATGACTCAATCCACTTAATGTACAATCCTGACGATATTGAAATCCCAGATGCACCTCAAAATATTTATTCCTACCTACTTCGAGACGCAGACATAGAGATAGGAGAAGGAGATGGAAAATGTTTTGTTTACGCAAAGTTTGCTCGATTCATTTTTATCGGAGTCATAGAAGGATTTGAAAATACAAGTTTTGTAGAAACCGATATATCTCAATCAATGAATACAAACATTCAAAGAATAAATGACCCCGGTTTGACAGGATTCATATTTAATAGGGCAAAAAATTCTAAAAAATTTGAAGATTTATCGAAAGAACAACAGGACAAGAATAATCAATATTTCGAGAACCGAATTGACAAAATTAAGGGAAATGACTACTGGACTCAATTCCTAAAAGACAATAAATGAATAAAAACCAGCCCATAACAAATTGCAAATTGCATTGCGGGTGCAGTGGTGTGCGTTGTCTCTGCTCCTTTCTTGACCGTCTTCGTCCTGCGGACGCTGACGCTCTTCGAAATCCGCAACGACAACTTACAAGTGACCGTTAGCGGCAATTTTGGACAAAAAAACTGAAACGATTACAATCAAAATCGTGTGAAATGAAAAAATGGATTATAAGTATGCTTCTCATAATTTTTGGGTTAAGTTCTGGATACTCTCAAGTAATCTTACCTCTATTATTCGGAGAAGAAATGGTTCCAGAACATGGATTTCTTCCATGTCGTAAATTTCCAATATACAAAGCAATTAATACATTTGACTTTAAGGAGAAATCTTTCAGGGTTGAACTTGTCGATGACAGAGCAAATTCACAATTAAAAAATGTTGAATGTTCTTCATTGGAAATTGAAAATACCTCGGAATTGTCTTCAGCTCAGACAATATTTAAACTCAAAGACTACATAGATTCTTTGTTTAGTCAAGCTCATATCGTCATTGATAGCAGTGCGACAGAAACAATTGTAATTAAACTACAAGCAATTGATTCTCGACTTATTGGTTTTGGAAAAATTAAAGTCCATGGACTATGTCAACTTAAAATTGGAGTTGGTTCAAAAGAGAAAGTTTATTGTTGTGACATTGTCGATGGAGACAAAAATGCTCCTCTAGGCTCAAATGCCATTGTGACAAGAAAGACAGCATCCAGATTCATGGCTTCTGCTGCAATTAGAGAATGTTTAGAACAATTTTTATTTGATTTAAAAGAAAATAAAATATAAAAAACTGCCGCTAACACAGTACATATTGCAGGGCTGGGTTCGGTGGTACGCTAACTGCGGATTCTCGCATCGCAGTTCCGTGTCCTTCGGACAGGAACGCGCTCCGAAATCCGCCCCGACAACATGTACCAACCGTTAGCTGCAACCATGAAAAAACCCACAACATGACATTAATTTTAAATGAAATTAGAATTGAAGATGGTCTAGAAAATTCGTACTGGATTTGTTCTGCCGATAGAAGATTGTCTTTTGAAGGTAAATTCCATTCTAATAGAAAAAAGATTTTTCCGATTAGAAATTTAAATGCGACTGTTTCATATTTTGGATTAGCTGTTTGGAAAATTAGTAATAAGGAAGTTTATATGTCGGATTTAATTAGAAATTTCATCTTACATAACCTTGATTGCAAAACTTTAGATGAATTTGCTTTTAGATTACAAACTTACTTGAATAAGAAAGTACCAAGAAATCTACTTAAAGACTACCCTTCAGGATTTCATTTAAGTGGATTTAAGGATAACGGATGGCCACATTTTATGCATTTTTCAAACATTGGTGATATGGATGAATTTAAATACATAAAACTTATTGATAAATATAAAAATCCATGGGCTGACTTTTTAGAAAGAGATGCAAAACTACATCTTCATTGGGATGGAGAATCATCAGACAAAATTGATAATACTGGATTTATTTATAGAAATGGAGATATTAGAACTCACGCTCTGATTTCAAAAGAATTTAATTCAATGATGAAAAAAATATTTGAGTTAGATGATTTCGATAAATTAATTGATTTTAAAAAACGAGCTGATTTTGTTTACTTCAAATTTGATTTTATTGCCAAACTTTATGAAAATTGGACTAATAATAAAATAATTGGAAAACCCATTGATTTGTATATACTTAAACCTGATGGAATATTATATCTTAAAAAGAAAAAATGGGAGAAATTGAAAAATTAGTAAAATGTAAAATAAACGAATATTAACAAATGGCAGCAGCTAACACACAATATAGCAAATGGCGGGAAAAGTAGTAAATTCGGGCATTGTAGCCCGCTTCGGGCTTTTTCCTCGGTGGATAATGACGCACTCCGCAAACCGCCACTTGCCATATTGTCAACCGTTAGCGTTCAGCCTAAAAAAAGACTATGAAACTATTATTAAGAGCAAAAAATTGGCAAATGTTTATCCTGATAATATTAGGATACTTCTTATTAAATTTTACCATTGAGTTTAACACTAATTTGACTGTTGCTTTAAAATCAATTGGTTTTGTTTTATGTTTTTTTTGGATTTTGGTTGTGGGCCATGGATTACATGATTATTTGCCCCCAAAGGTTAATCTTAACTATGATTTTTTTGTAATCAACTTCTTCATTTGGACACTGAGTTATATTGCTATTATTATAATTTCGGATGGTAAAGGGATGACTTTCCATGGATATACTGCATTAGCATTTTTTTATGTTTTTTTCGCTTTCTTTTATTGCATTGCATATGCAGCCAAGACTTTGAAATCAATTGAAAAAGATGATAAAGTTGACACTGGTGAATTTATTGGAGACTTTTTTTTAATTCTTTTTCTTCCAATCGGAATTTGGTTTTTACAACCAAGAATTAATAAAATAATTAATGAGGACGAACAAAAATAAAAACAAATAAAAGGCCGAAACGCTAACATTTTGCAAATTGCATTGCGGGTGCAGTGGTGTGCGTTGTCTCTGCTCCTTTCTTGACCGTCATGTCCTATCGGACACTGACGCTCTTCGAAATCCGCAACGACAACTTGCAAGTGACCGTTACCGGTAAGTTTGAAGAAAAAATTGGTAGTTATCTTAAACATTCGTTCTTTGGTTTCCAGCTCGCCACGAAAGTTGCTGTCACAAAACTTGCAAAGTAAAGTTTGGCAATTTTCGCCAATTTTTCGCGCTTTAATAATTTTCCTAAACTGTTTGGCTGCCTGACCACCCTGCTCCTTTTAGGAACAGCCCGTAATTACCAAACAGTTTGATTTTTGGCCTTCAGCTACCGGGGCTGGATTTTTAAAAATTGGCAGGAATAGCCGGTGCACGCAAATTTTCCGTCAGCTGCTAAAACCAGCAATGGTAAAGCTCACGTGCCGGCGCGACAAATCGCCAGCAGTTACCTGCTGCCAACAAGCAACTTTGACTTTTGAGGCGTTAAAAAAATTAAGTGGGTACTTAAAACTTTTGTTCGGAATTTGATACTTTTATACTGTTAACAAGCTGACCGTGAATAATAAAAACCTACCGGTAACAATGTGCATATTTCAGAGCGGGGTTGGTGGGGCGCCAGCCGCGGATTCCCGTTTCGCAGTTCCGTGTCCTACCGGACAGGAACGCTCTTCGAAATCCGCTCCGCAACATGCACCAACCGTTATGCTTTAAGTTGAAGTAGTAAAATTTTAGTAAAGACTATTAACTAAACCTTAATTATATGGAATCAAATAAGTTTAAAATTTTTGAATCAATAATGACTTACTGCGTTGATGTGACCTATACAGACTTGGAAAATGATAATTACATTAACGAATTCGGCTTAACCCAAACGATATTTTATGACGAACTTTATCTACAGAGGAAGGACAAGGAAGAAAAAATAAAACAAGCATTAACTGAATCGACAAAACCTCTATTAGTCTTTGGATTTCCTGGAACTGGAAAAACAACAATAGTAACAAAAGTATTAAAAGATTTACGAGACAAAAACTCAGATGTGCTAGTCTTGAATTTCGATTTTAAAGGTGAAGACCAAATTACATCTCCGATTGTTTTTGAAAAATGGTTTAAAAACAAACTGAGATCAAAAATTAATGTTTTCCTTGAACAGAAAGGAATATCCTTATTTGATATAGTATTATTCCTATTTGGAAAAGAAAATTCTTCGTACGAATTACCGGTTGAGATCGGAGTTATTAAACAAAAATTATTTGATTACTATAAAATAACATTTAACGACCCGGGAGAATTAGATTTTCATGAATGGTTGTTATTGAATGTTAGTAATAGTTATGTTTATCAAAGGATTGATGAGATTACAGATAATTTGCGAAATAGGGACATTTTATACTTTTTACGTAAAAGTCAAAATCAACGTTTATTCTTATTTTGTGATAACATGGATAGTATAGTAAAGAATGAAATCCGAAAAGCATTCTACGTACATATCAGATCATACAGCGGTGCTATAAGTAAATTCACGAATATTATTGTAACGGCAAGATATTCAACAATATCAAACCAATCTTACACTGATTATGGAGCCTATTATTGGGAAAAAATTAGTTTAGATTATAGAGAATTCATTGTTCAAGACAATCTTAAAAGAAATACTGATATTATAATAAAACAAAAAGGATATTGTAGTCCAATTGAATATGAGCAACTGAAAGATAAACTTGAAAGAGATGTCAAAGAAAAATTTTCGAAAAAATTTATTGAAAAACGAAAGCACTATTTTAATAAAGTAATTCAGAATAAGGATAATCTAATAATAGCGGAGGAGAATGAACAAATAGAAGAACTCTTAGATTTAATTATTTCGAATGATCATATTCATGTTGCATTATTAGAGTTAGCTAATCACGATAGAAGATGGAAACTCCGATATTTAGTTGATTTTATTAAATATATACATTTTGATCTTAATATTCGAATTGAGAATATAGGACTAAATAAAGATGAGAGAAGCTTCATCTTAGAATCATATTTCTATCACTGGGTGATAACGAATAGAAGAATTGAATTAGATGGATATAATTCAGTTGATGAGATTCTTAACAGCCAAGAAGAAATAAAATGTTCCTTATCTCATCTATTAGTCACTCTAATATACAACTATACGAAAAAAGAAAGAGGAGACCATAATCATAGCTATTCGATCACAGTTGGTAAAGTAATAGAGGAACTCCAAAATATAGGTTATAAGAAAGAGATAATTTTAAAGAAAATCTTTGATTTATATAAGCAAGAGGATAGTTTCATTGGATTGATAGAATTATCTAGGTTTTTTGATATTAAAGACTTCTTTGATATAAATGAAAATGATAGTATTTGGTTAACTCCTAGAGCAACATATCTTTGCGAATATCTGAATTGTAAGTTTGTATTTATGCTTGCCATTTATAGATTTAACAAGCTTCATGTTGAAAATGGCACATTATTCAATTATGACGATGCAAATCCGATTACGTCTGATACAATATATCAAAATCTTTTTTTTATCAATAAAATTGCCAATAATCATTTAAGCTCTCTAAGAAGCATTAAGGGTATTATGCAAACTAATGATTGGATTGAATATTACAAAGATTGGTATTGCCTAAGACAAAAATATGAGAGTGAAGATTTTGACAAAAGATTTCAAACAGAATACATACTTATTAGTCATATAAAATTCTTGGAAAGACTAAAAAGCTACGAACGATACGATTTCATTAGCAGACATATAATCAATGAATACAAAAGATTACTCTGTTCCTTTAAAACTAATATAGACAACATTAAAGAAAATAAAGACTTAGAACTTTTTGAAATTGATAGAAATTTGTTCAAAACAAATAAATAATATGAATATGGATAGTAAACATGAAAAAATAATAAACAAACTTGATACATTGGGCAAGGATAAAGCTATAGGTGAGTTAATCGTTGACTTGATTAATTCAAATATTTCTGTTTCAACAAGTATTAATGATTTGACAGCATTATTAAACAAATCTTCAAACCAATCTACCAAGATTAATAGGCGTATAATGTTTTTGACAATTTTTGTTGCATTATCAGCAATCATCAATGCTGTTTATTATTCATATCTTATGTTTTGTAAATAAAACTCAAAGCATAACACAGTGCATATTGCATAGCGGGGTTGGTGGTGCGCCATCCACGGATTCTCGCATCGCAGTTCCGTGTCCAGCGGACAGGAACGCTCTCCGAAATCCGCTCCGCAACATGCACCAACCGTTATGGCCAATTATGAATAGAAAACATAAACAATTATGAAAAACATTTTATCAATAATTATTTTGACCTTTTTACTTGTCGCATGTAATCAAAAACAGAGTGACAAAGTTTCCTATGCGCTCGCTGACATGGAGATGCAAGAAGAAATAATTCCAATAACTCGAGAACAAGAAATTAAACCGCCACCCCCACCTTTGCCGACCGGAGAAAATCAAGATGTAATAAAAAAGAAAATCATCAAAGATGGGCGAATAGGAATACAGGTAAACAATCTGGAAAATTCTAAATCTCGCATTGACACTTTGGTTAAAAACCATGGTGGATATTATGACAATGAAAGTTTTAATAATTCTGACTGGGAATCTTCCTATAATTTAAAAATAAGGATTCCCAGTGCAAACTTTGAAAATTTCATAAATCAGATAGAAACTGGAGAAGGAGAAATAAAATATAAGGAAATTGATGCCAGAGATGTGACTGACCAGTTTATAGATTTAGAAACAAGACTTCAAAACAAAAAGAACTATCTCAAACGTTACAATGAACTGTTAGCTAAAGCTCAAACAGTAAAAGACATTCTTGAAATTGAGGAAAAAATTCGTGTAATTGAAGAAGAAATAGAAAGTACGACAGGCAGAATTAAATATTTAAGTGACTTAGTAGAATATAGTACTCTCGATTTGACAATTTCTAAACAAAAAGATTTTAAATATAATCCAGCTAATAGAGGCAATTTCATTGAGAAATTAAAACAAGCTTTATCCAAAGGTTGGTTTGGACTTGTTGACTTTACACTCATTTTAATTAATCTTTGGCCGCTTTGGATTTTATTGACAATAATTCTTTACGGGTGGAGAAAATTTAAAAAGAATAAAAAGAAAAAATAACTGGCCATAACAAAGTACATATTGCAGGGCGGGGTTGGTGGGGCGCCAGCCGCGGATTCCCGTTTCGCAGTTCCGTGTCCTCCGGACAGGAACGCTCTCCGAAATCCGCCCCGACAACATGTACCAACCGTTACCGGTAAGTTTGAAGAAAAAATTGGTAGTTATCTGAAACATTCGTTCTTTGGCTTTTTGCTCGCCACGAAAGTTGCTGTCACAAAACTTGCAAAGTCAGGTTTGGCAATTTTCGCCAATTTTTCGCGCTTTAACAATTTTCCTAAACTGTTTGGCTGCCTGACCACCCTGCTCTTTTTAGGAACAGCCCGTAATTACCAATCAGTTTGATTTTTGGCCTTCAGATACCGGGGCAGGATTTTAAAAAATTGGCAGGAATAGCCGGGGCACGCAAGTTTTCCGTCAGCTGCTAAAACCAGGAATGGTAAAGCTCACGTGCCAACACTGTAAATCGCCAGCAGTTACCTGCTGCCAACAAGCAACTTTGACTTTCTGGGGGTTAAAAAAATTAAGTGGTTACTTAAAACTTTTGTTCGGAATTTGATACTTTTATACTGTTAACAAACTGACCGTGAATAATAAAAACCTACCGGTAACAATGTGCATATTTCAGAGCGGGGTTGGTGGGGCGCCAGCCGCGGATTCCCGTTTCGCAGTTCCGTGTCCTACCGGACAGGAACGCTCTCCGAAATCCGCTCCGCAACATGCACCAACCGTTACCAGCGCATTTTGAAAAAGACAGATTAACCTTTAATAAATAAATCCAATAAAAAAACAAAACTCCTTTCGCAAAATAAGGAACCTGACAAAAAAGAAACAAAGCCAGAAAACAAAATAATTTAATCCTCAAAAACAAGGTATTTGTAATTGAGAAAGCGGAGCTTTGAAAAATATGTTCTTTAAAATAATGAGTAAATCTTGGAATCCGGACAAAAAGTTTTGACGACTAAAAATGTTTGTAAAATCAAAAATCCCATGGATTTTGTTGGCGTTTTTTGCCAGCAGAATTTTGAAAACCCTGCCCTATTTCAGACAAATCGCGGATTGCGAACCAACTGCAATAAAATTAATTTTTAAACAATCTCTCCAACCGGACAATTTTAAAAACAATCAAAATCCGTAAAAAACAGTGTTGCGTTTTTGAGGGTAAAATCCCTGGGATTTTGTTGGCGCTTTTTAGCCGCAGCTCTTTACAAAGTACTGCTAAACTGACAAGTAAAAATAAAAAAGAAAAATTCAGGGAATTTAAAATTTAGAAAGAACTGTTTTCGAAAAAGACAAAGTTTTGTTAAATTGAACACGATTTAAAACCAAAAATTGTTGACTGGTTTTTAGGCCGGAAAATCAATGACTGTTTTATAAAAAAAACTTCCAAAAGATAATTTTCTGCTCCCTGATAAAATCAGTAAATAAAATGAAAAATGAATTAAAATAAAAAAAACACGCTGTAACAATGTGCATATTTCAGAGCGGGGTTGGTGGGGCGCCAGCCGCGGATTCCCGTTTCGCAGTTCCGTGTCCTTCGGACAGGAACGCTCTCCGAAATCCGCTCCGCAAACATGCACCAACCGTTATGTACAAGGCTAACGGAAAAGAACGTAATAAAATGGACTTGTTATAGAATTAATTGAGAAAGAGATTATTATTTTTATTGAAATATTTCATTCACGCTAACAATAAAATATGATTAACTTAAAGACCAAAACTTATGAGGGATTAACAAAATTTCTTTCAGACTTTTTAGATTCTAATGAATTTGATTTCTGGCAATCAATATTAAATAATAACGGCAATGTTGATGGTTTTTTGGTTTTGTTTAATCATCCTATTTATGAGAAATTATTGAATAAATTAGGATTTAAAAACTTTAAAGACTGGATTCTAAAAGCAGACATCTGGAACGAAGAAATTCTTAATCCAAACAATGATACAAATCCAGAATCTTTAGTCCTATACCATCTATGGAATTCGCTTCGTAACCATATGGTAAATTCATTAAGACATTCCCGGATGTCTGGCGAACTCCCTCAAAAAGGTGGTGTATTATGTTTTATTGGAGGCTTATCCAAGTGCATTATTTTTAAATATGAAATTGTCTCTAATTATCCTAAAATTCAGCCTATTGATGTTATAGATAATCCAAAATCTGCTTTTGATTTTTGGAGTATAACCAATGCATTGGGATTAAAAGAAAAAAATGTACTTAAAGAAATTTTGAGTAGTGGTCATAAAATAATCTACAACCGAGGAATTACAATACATGTTGACAGGCGTATTGATATTGAGGTTTTTGGTCCAACAATAGATACACTATTATTAGCGGAAGTAATAAATCAAGAGTTATTCGAAAATAACTCAATTAATATTGAAAAAGCTATTGAAATAGGGTGTGGAAATGGCTTACTTACAGTTTGCCTTGCAAAATATGCAAAAAGACTAAAAAAATTAGTTTCAGTTGATATCAACTTTCTTTCATTAGCATGTTGTCATAGGAATGTAACGGGAAATACCACTCCTTTTCAAATTGACAAAATCAATTTAAATTTAATTAAAGGGAATTTTGACTCTAAGTTATTTGATTACAAGTTTGATTTAATAGTTTGTAATCCCCCATATATTCCACTTTTTGATGAAAAAGCCGGAAAATTTCAAAGCAAAAAAGACTATTTTGATGCTGTTGGCGGATTAGAGCTGATAGACCAAATTCTGGGTTCTCTGGAATCGATATTGGATACAAACGGAAAGCTATTACTTTTAGTTAGCAGTTTATCATTAGATTATACAATTAATAAAATACCGTCAAATTATACACATGACTTAATTATTCCCGAGGGATATGACGTATTATTTGATGTTGAAGCAGTGTTAAATAATACAAAATGGTTCAACTTCCTTAAAGATAGTGGTGGATTATTTGAAAATGACGGATTGCTTTATCATAAATTATATCCAATTTGGATTTTTAAAAAATAGACAATGGATTTAAAGATAATATTACGGTTTAGAGATTTAAACGTTGAGAAAGATGGTACAATTAATGACCACAGAAGTCTGATTAATCAATTTGGTGAGGTTTGGTGGGGATGGTGGATGAAACAAGATGAGATTCCTCCTCATAACATCTTTAAACAATTCGCAAAAGAAATCGAGCAAAATAGCTATGCGGTAATTTATCTTTATAACACCGGATTAGCTAAATTTTATGAATGCATTTGCACTAAGATTTTGGTTGCTCCTTTAAATAATACAATTGGAACGCCTAATCCAGAAACTTCACCTAGCTATTATCATAGAGGTAGTTATCCTGCTTGGTTTCTCTTAAATAGAATTGAGCAACTTGATTTTAAGTCTTTAAATTTTCAAATTGAAGATTTTCCAACAAGAAATAATACTGAAGAACCTTATAAAAGTAATTTAGGACAACCTATTGAATATTTGGAAAATCTTAAATCGTTTGATGTAACTTTTTGGTTAGTTAAAGCTCAAGAAAAATGATTCTTTTTACGGACTTAGATAATACTTTATATAACTGGGTAGATTACTTCGCACCAAGTTTTAGAGCAATGGTTCATGCTTTAGCTCCAAAATTTCAAATAACCGAAGAATCTTTTATCAATGAATTAAAAGATATATATAAAACAAAGGGAACTCTTGAATATCTCCCTGTATTACAAGAAATTAAAATCTTCCAAGAATTACCACCTCAAAAAAAAGCCGAATATCTTCAACTTGCAAAGGTTTCATTTGGGAGAGCAAGAAGAAAGAACCTAATGGCATATGATGGAGTTATTTCGACCTTAAAAAATCTACATGAATCAGGCGTAACAATTATTGCTGTAACAAATGCTCCAAGTTATTTTGGAGAACTAAGACTAAAAAAATTAGGTATTGATAAATATTTCTATGGAATAGCTGCATGGGAAGGTAAAGAATTACCTAAGGGATTCAATTTAGAAAGTAGTCAATCAAATTATATTCAAAGACGTTGGGAGTTTACTAAGGAAGAATTAAAACCTAATCCTTTTGCTTATTTAAGAATTATATCAGATTTAAATATCTCACATAAAACTACCTATGTCATTGGTGATAGTATTTCAAAAGATTTAAATCCAGCAAAAGCGATTGGCGCGATTACAATTTGGGCTAAATATGGTACTACATTTGAAAAAAAGAATTTTGAAACATTACTTACAATCACCCATTGGGATACACAAGATGTTAAAACTGCTTATGAAGAAAAGCCAGTTGAACCGGACTATATTGTCGATTCATTTTCAGAATTAAATAATATAATAGACACCCCGCAATTAAAACTATTTTAAAACTATATAAATTAAGAAAAAGCCCAGTACATAACACGTGGTATAAGGCATGGCTGGGTTTGTGCGGATTCGACAAGTCGAATCTCGTCCCAACCTTCGTTTCGGTCGGACTGGTCAGACTCTCGTCTGACCGCCACGACCTCATACCACCACCGTTATGTAGCAATTTAAAAGAAGAACATGGCAGCATATAATTGGGATAAAATAATGGACATGAAAACTGATTCTCAACTGGAGGAAATCATAAAAGAAAATCCTGACAGTTTGGACAGTGAAGCAATTCTGGCTGCCGAAAACGAAATCAAAAAGAGAAAAGAAAATCAATCATTCAATGTAGAACCAGAATTTCCGGAGAAACCAATATACAACGAGAAAAAACAATCATTAAAAAAATCAATAATCAGTTTAATATTGTTTGTTGCAGCGTTCTATTTCATATTTAAATGGGACTTGAAATACATATTTGTTTTAACAGGAGTGATACTCGTACATGAATTTGGACACTTTTTGGCAATGCGCATATTTAAATACAATGATTTAAGCATATTTTTTGTGCCTTTAATAGGTGCTTTAGCAACTGGACAAAAAGAGAAAATTTCACAAAAACAAAAAACAATAATCTCCTTTGCCGGTCCATTACCTGGAGTATTAATCGGTTCTTTTTTAATTACAATTTCATTGATAGTAAATAATGATTTTCTGTGGAGAACTGGAGTAATCTTTATCTACCTTAACTTATTTAACCTACTACCAGTAATGCCTCTAGACGGTGGACAAATTATAAAAAGTTTATTTTTCCAAAACAATGAAAAAATAAATATTGTATTTATCTGGCTTTCAATAATTGTACTTGCTTTAATCGCATTAAAACTGGAATCTTATGTATTACTAATAATTCCGCTTTTCCTTTTTATGCAAATCAAAAACCAGACACAGATAAAAAACTTCAAAGAATATATCAAAAATAAAGGATTTAATATCGACCGAGATTTTAAAGACTTGTCAAATGAGGAATATTGGTTAATACGAGATGAAATTGCAGTGAATATAAAGGCTATATCAAATATGGTGGAGTCCAAAAGATATTATCCAATTCCAGCAGAAAATAGAGTAATTGATGTGATGAAACAGATTGTTCAAAAACAGCCAATAAAAGACATTCGAATTGGAGGAAAAATCTTGTTTCTTGTTCTGTGGGTTTCGACATTCATAATTCCATTTGCAACAGTCACAATTCTATATTTCCGTGGATTACTTGAATGATGAATAAAAATCGCTACATAACACAGTACATATTGCAGGGCGGGTTACGGTGGTACGCCAACTGCGGATTCTCGCATCGCAGTTCCGTGTCCTTCGGACAGGAACGCTCTCCGAAATCCGCCCCGACAACATGTACCAACCGTTGTAGCCAATTTGAGCAAACATGAAAGTAAAGTGCAAAAATTGTATACCTAAGGACGGAATTGAGATTCCTGAATTTACTCAAACTGACAAGAATCGGTTGGCTGGTTTGAAAATAAAATCATCGATTGAAACAGTAAAATGTTTAATTGATGAATACAAATTAAGTCATCGAGATGCGAAATATATTGTAACTCATATTAATGAGTCTTATGGAAAATGTAATCGATGTGACTTTAATAATCTTGACCGAGAATATTTGACCTGCCCCAAATGTGGAGCAATGAATTTTAATTGGAATTTGAAAGACCATGCAGATACAATATAATGACTATATAATTGACTTGATTAATGATTCTAATTACACATTAAATTCGGCTGATAATATAAATTCATATCAGATTGAGTATTTTGATGGAACCAACATGGAGGATAGATTTTATCCGACTTCAAAGCATGGAATTAGGATTATTAAAGATGATTTAGAAATTAATAGTGCAATTATTTGTGAAATTGGCACAGGGACAACAATTCATGAAAATTCATTTGTAATCAATAACGACACGATATTGATTTGCTGTGCTGATAAAGTGTATTCGATTGGACTGCCCGATTTAAGACTTAATTGGAAAAATCGAATTGACCCTGCGACATGTTTTGGGATATATAAATTTGAGGATGATTTTATAGTACATGGGGAACTTGAAATTTCAAGAATTAATTTAAACGGAGAGATTAAATGGCAATTTGGTGCAAGAGATATATTTGTACTTCCTGATGGGGGTAATGCTTTTTCGATTATTGATAATAAAATTCATTTGAAAGATTGGGAAAATTATGAGTATATTTTAGACTCTAATGGAAACGAAATATAAATTAATAAAGAAAAACTGGCTACAACACACAATATAAAACAGTTGGGGTTCAGTGGTTTGCGAGGCTTTGGTTCCCGCTTCAACATTCTTGTCGGTGGACAAGAACGCAGCCCGAAAACCCAACCGTTTCATATTGTCAAACGTTGTAGTGCATTTTGAACAACAGAAAAATCAACAAATTGAAACCTTTAAAACGTGAATAATTATGAAAAGGAACAAACTTAAAAACGGACTAATTTTAACAGTAATTACCGCTTTCACCTTATTTTTAGTTTTTAGCTGCGAAAAAAATCAAGAAGAAGATTGGATAATAAGTTCTGACAAATGTGTTTTTGTAGACCATCATATTAACACAAACGGAGAACTTATAGAAGGCAACTACCAAGGTGGACTAAACATTGATTTCCCAACTTACAAATTTGACAAAACAACAAAAATATTAAATGGAGAATTCGATTTCGAAATAAATAAATCTCTTAAAATAATCTATGGAAATGGGAGAAGTTTAAGCGGAGTTGTTGGAGCAGGATCCGCAACTGGACTGTTTGGCGTTTACGACATTCCTTATGCAAAAGGTAAATTTGAAATAACGCAAATTGATTTTGATGGCACAGTTCATATTCAATACAAAGATTCATTAATTGTGTTAAAAAGTAATGAGGAATGGGTTAATGTCACATCTGAAATTGACACACAGGATTATGGTGAAGGAATTGCGAAAGCAAATATTATAACGACAGACAAAGTTGTGAATTACGGGATAATAGAAAAATCCAAAATTGAAATTGAATAAAAACACACTACAACACAGTACATATTGCAGGGCGGGTTCGGTGGTACGCCAACTGCGGATTCTCGTTTCACAGTTCCGTGTCCTACGGACAGGAACGCTCCCCGAAATCCGCCCCGACAACATGTACCAACCGTTAGGCACAAGCTTAAAAAAGAGACCGATGAAAACTATATTACCGATTTTAATCATTTTGACTTTAGTGTCTTGTAATCATTCGACTAAGAAAACTGATACAGACCAATCAAAGATGAAGGACAATTCAATTGACACTGTATTTGTAAAAATTGAGAATAAAATTGATACGCCATTAATTGATTTCTATGCGAAATCATATACATACTGTTGGGTTACCAAAAAAGACACGCTTGATTTTAAAATTGGGTTGACTGAACAAGTGAAAGATAGTTCTGTACAAATTAGATTTTACCACGTTAGACCAATCCTATTTTTAAGTGCGCTAGAGAAATTGAATGAATGTTTACCTCGAATTGAGCAAGACTTTAATATTGACCGACTCAATTCATTTTATTTTGAGCCACCAATATTTTATAAAGACATGACAACTGAACTTTCAAAGAGTTACGAAAATCAATTTGGAGATAAAAATATAAGTTATCAAAAGCTGAATGAGTTTCTTATGAATTCGTGGTTGGAAGAAAAAATTAATGATTTTTTGAGTCAACTTAACAAGAGTACCAAAAGATACTCAATTGAAAAATTTCATCTTCTCGACAAAGAGTACTTTGACTCGTATATTCCTGGTGTAGATTTGAAAGATTATCCTTCATTCTCGATTAACGGAATGGGAATATCAGTGATTTTAAATGACAAAAAATAAAAGCCAGTGCCTAACAAAGTACATATTGCAGGGCGGGTTCGGTGGTACGCCAACTGCGGATTCTCGTTTCGCAGTTCCGTGTCCTTCGGACAGGAACGCTCTCCGAAATCCGCCCCGACAACATGTACCAACCGTTACCGCCAAGTGTAAAAGACAGAAACAATAGACAATTTGCTTCTTAAAGACAGAGAAAAATAAATTGAAAAGCCAACTCACAAATAGCATATTTGGTTTTTTCCTTCTCGAAATCCGACATAATAAAAACCAAAAAAGCTATTTTTGGCATACACTCACAAAATGGGACTGAAACATGGAGAAAATTTAAAATATTACTTTTATGTTATTAAAATTGCTAATTTAACAATGGAAATCACAAAAAGAATAATCCAAACCTTTTAGCGAATAAAATGACTAAACTTTCAAAATATAAAATTCCATCGAAATATTTTTTCCTGGCGCTCTGGCTTTCAGCTGCAATCAGTTTATTGGTTCATTTTAGCTCTTTTTTAGATGAATTCGTGCAGGTTCAAAGTCAACAATTACCAATAAGTATGTTCATCCTGAATACTTTTCTGGAATTTTTTATCACCTTTTTTATCTCGCTGGTTTTGTTCAATCTAAATTATTTTATCCTACAACCTCACGAAGTCACAAAAAAAACGGGAGGTTTTAGAATACTTATTTCGCTGGCAATTTCCTATATGATTGTGTTGTTTTTGAGTGACTTTTTGTTTCAAATTAAAAGACAGTTACATCTGAACGAACTTAGCCACGGAACCCAGAACATTTATTTTTTTCGTGATATTTTTATTGTGTTGGTTGTGTTTGTCAGCGTATTAATTATCAAGGTTATTTTTCAGAACCAACAAAATCGTTGGGAAATCCAACAACTGAAAATTGAAAATTTGAGCCGTCAGTTTGAGGCATTAAAAGCGCAGTTAAGTCCGCACTTTTTGTTTAACTCACTAACGGCACTCAAAACTCTAATTTCCGATTCACCTGCAGTAGCAGAACAATACACCAGTCATTTATCCTCGGTTTTACGCTATACCTTGCAAGCCAGCGAAAAAAAACTGGTGTCGCTTTCTGATGAAATCAAGTTTGTGGATTCTTATTTTTTTCTGGTGCAAATGCGTTATAACAAAAACATTTCACTTCAGTTGGATATTGACAACAAATGGATGCAGTTTCGGTTACCTCCATTGGCGCTTCAAATTCTGGTTGAGAATGCAATTCGCCACAATGAAATAAGTAAAAATAAACCACTGGAGCTTACGATTGTTACCAGCGAAAAATCTATTTCGGTTACCAACTCCATAAACTCTAAAATAACATTGGAACCAGGCACCGGAATCGGACTTTCCAATTTATCAAATCAATATCGGCTCCTTTCAGAAAAAGAAATTTCAATAACATCAGACAACACTCGTTTTTGTGTTGAAATACCTTTGCTTGAACCATGAAAACAGTAATTATTGAAGACGAAGAACTGGCTGCCCGAAATCTTATAAAAATTATCAACCAGTTGGGTGGAATTCAAATCGAAGCGATTCTCGAAAGTATTATTGATTCAGTGAAGTGGTTTGAAGAAAATAATACGCCTGATGTAGTTTTTATGGACATTCATCTTGCCGACGGCTCGGCTTTTGAAATTTTTAACCGCATAAAAATAGGCTGCCCTGTAATTTTTACCACAGCTTACGACGAATATGTATTGAAGGCATTTAAAGTAAACAGTATCGATTATTTGTTGAAACCGCTTGAGATTTCCGACGTTAAATTTGCACTCGACAAACTGCAATCACTTTCACGCTCCTCCTTTGAAAAGGACAATCTTGAAAAACTTATTACTTTCGTAAAAAATGAGAAACAATACAAAACCCATTTCCTGGTAGAGACTAAAGGTGACAAGCTGGTTCCGCTGGGCAGTCATGAAATTGCATACATTTTTACCGATTCAGGAGTGGTAAAAGCAGTGACATTCGACCATCGTAAACTTGTGCTTCAAAATACACTTGATGAGCTTTCATCACTTTTGAATCCAATCGGTTTTTTCAGAGCAAACCGTCAGTTTATTGTTTCAAGGGAAGCAATTAAAGATATAGACTTGTGGTTTAATAACCGGCTTTCGCTGAATCTCAAAGTTCCTGTTGACGAAAAAATACTGATAAGTAAAGCCCGTGTCACCGAATTTAAAAACTGGTTTTCCTGATTTTCCCAAAAATTCAATTTCAAAATTACAGCTTCAAATCTCAATTGAGCAGCCTCACTTTGTTTTTTAAATATCTCCTTGTTTCAGGATTTACTTTTAACCAAAAACAATTAAAAGGAAAAAATCATGAAACAATTCATTCACATTTTAACAGCAATTATATTTCTTGCAGGAGCCTCCTTTTCAAGGATTGCAGCAGCTGATTTGGTCACTCCTAAAGGAATAGTAAGAGGAATTTTAGTAGATAACGACGATAGTTCGCCTGTAATTTATGCCAACGTTGTTCTATATTCACAACCCGATTCAGTTATGACTTCGTGGACTATATCTTCTGAAACCGGAGCTTTTGAATTAACTAAAATACCTAATGGGAGTTATAAATTAATGGCAAGTTTTATTGGTTATGAAAAATTCGAATTAGACAAGCTTGTTGTTTCTGGCACTACCCTGGATTTAGGAACCATTAAAATGCCTAAGGAAACTCAAACCATTGGTGAAGTTGAAGTAGTAGCACTTCAAAAATCGGTTGAAACAAAAATTGATAAAAAAGTAATTGATGTTTCAAAAGACATCAATTCGGCTGGTGGAACAGCCATCGATGCACTTCGGAATGTCCCGGGGCTTACAGTGGATGCAGAAGGAATTATTACGATGCGCGGCAACAGCGAGCTAAGTATTTTGGTTGATGGACGTCCAACTTCAATAAACGCTGCTCGTCTCGACCGGCTCCCGGCATCGGCTATCGAGAAAATTGAAATCATTTCAAATCCTTCTGCCAAATACAATCCAGAAGGAAAAAGCGGAATTATTAACCTGAAAATGAAACCACAAAAAGCTGCCGGTTTCAATGGGAATGCAATTTTTACAGCAGGCACCGGCGATAAATATAATGGCTTACTCGACCTGAATTACAACTTTGGAAACGTGAATCTTTTTGCGTCGTGGAATGCCAATTACAGACAGGCTGAATCTTCCAGATGGTTGTATCGTGAATCATACTTTGTTGATATCCCAAATTTTCTACAGCAGGATGTTAACTCGACATTGGATATTCGTTCAAATAAATTAACCATAGGAACCAATATCAATTTTAATGAACAAAATTCATTGTTACTCAGCTTTTCGGCAAATCCATCGAAAAAATCGGATACGGATGAAACCACTTCGCAATATTTCGACCCGGATAAAAATATAGCGTACTCGGTTTTTACAAATAATGCTGAAAATGCAGATGAAAATGCCTATGATTTTATAGCAGGTTACCGAAAATTATTTTCGGAAAAGGGAGAGGAACTTACTGCAGATTACACTTTTAATTCATCAAACGGAAATCAGAATCAGCCTGAAACATTTTCTTACCCCGACTATACAAGAGAAATAGAAATGTTCACCGATTTTTCGGATTATAATTCCAACTTGCAGATTAACTGGGTACTACCGGTAAATGAAAAATCAAAAATAGAAAGTGGCATTCAGAGTATTGTTCGTGGTTCTTCCAATAATTTTTCCATGTTTGAAAAGCAAGACGGAAGCTGGGTAGAAGATTTGTCGCAAAAAGATGAATTTATTTATAACGAACAAATGCATTCGATTTATGGAATCTGGTCGGCTGAATTTGATAAATTTTCTGTGACAGCAGGAGTTCGGCTTGAACAGACATTAATTAACGGAAAGCAAACAGTTCTGAACCACAAAATAGACCAAAGCTATTTTAATCTTTATCCTTCGTTTAGCTTGATGAAAGTGGTTGGAAACGATGCGAATTTCATATTAAGCTACAGCTGCCGAATCAACCGACCTTCTGCAAGAATGATTAACCCTTTTGAAAATGTGTCGAACCCTGAAGTCATCAGAAAAGGAAATCCTGATTTACGCCCTGAGTATGTGAATTCGTTTGAATTTGGTTTTACAAAATCGTGGGATAAAACAACGATTGGTGCCAGTATTTTCTACAATTTCATTAATGATGTTATTAACCAGACAAATATTCTTGACACTACCGGAATCTCTGTTATGTATCCGGTTAATGCCGATTGGGCTCAAAACTACGGAGCAGAATTTACCTTCGACCAGATTATTTCAAAGTGGTGGAAAATTAATGGTAACGCTTCAATTTTTCGGAACAATGTTCAAGGTTTTAGCGAAGATGAAAAAAACAGTAACTATTCCTACAACGGAAGAATAAATTCCATTTGGACACCGGCAAAGAACTTTTCCATCCAACTCACCGGATATTACTCAAAACCTGCAGTGGGATTATATACCAGCATTGACCCGCAAACTTCTTTCGACATTGCTTTGAAAAAAGATTTTTCTAGTAATTTTTCGATGACACTTCGGGCAACTGATATTTTTAATACACTTAAAAGCAGCTATACTTCGTGGGGTGATAATTTCACTACCGATAACTGGCGTAAAACCGAAACGCGTGTAGTTTACCTAAGTTTGTCGTACAAATTTGGCGGTGGCGAATTGTTTAAAGGTTTAAAACTAAAACGCGAAGAAGAATCGAAACCTACTTTGGAGATGTTATAAAAAAAATTGCATTCGTTTTAAATTTGAATAAAAAGCTGTTTCTTTAGTAAAAGAATCAGCTTTTTATTTAATTTATCAGATATTCAAAACCTTTTATTTAAACAAAAAAATGAATAAATAGGGCAAACACCATGACCAATAGAGAATGAATTTTATTTTTGTATAAAAGCTATAATTATACGAAAAAACAGATGCCAAGTATTTATTTGAAAAAACAATAAAATGCACCCCAAAAGCCATACACATTGCCAAGTCCCGCGAAAAAAACCAACAGCACAAACCCAAACTTGTCAAAGAGTGTGCCTTTCCAGCGCGCAAGCAGACAGAAAATGTGTAGCAAATTGAAAGATAAAATGACTGAAATGAATCAACACCAGGCGGTAACAAAGTGTATAAATCATTGGGCGGAAAGTGCTAATTTCAAGGGCGATACATCTAACAAACTTTGTAGTGGTTTGTCAGGAAAGTGCTTCGAAATGCCCAACGCTTCATACACCAACCGTTACCGCCAATAATAAAGGACATGCTGTAACCATAATTAAAGAAAAGACATATTAATTTATTTAAACTAAATACCATGAGATTCATTTTAGCATTAGGATTGATTTTTTTATTTTATGGTTGTAAAGAGGATAGGATTTTTCTTAAATCTAAACATGGTTTTCCCGATTCGCCAAAAAATCTATCAATATTCAACTCTGAGTATGATGACTATAATTCCGACCTTGAACCAGGAGTTTATGATATAAATACATTTGTTTTTTCTTCTAATCGAAATTCTCAAGGCAATGATTTTGATATTATGTTATTCTCGTTAGGTGTGAGCTACCCTTTTGAAGAAGATATGGTTTCAGTTTATGAAAGTTCAGGTGTTACCGAAATATATCTTGACATAAAAAGTATGCAGTCGACAATAAATTCATCAAATAATGAATATGGACCATACATTTTAAATTGCAACCTAAATAATGATAATCAGGAGGAAGAATTTGTTTTCTTTTACGCTCAAGAAGAGAATAATAAATTAGATATTAAATACATGATAAATGAACTTGATTTAAGTAAAAATCCAACAAGCAGATATAAATGGACTGGACCATATGACTTTAATTTTGTAAATACCGAAGAAAATAGTGAAGCGTATATTTCATTGAATAATGATATAATCTATTATTGCTCAAACAAAGGAGGATATTACAATATTTATCAGAAAAATGTTCCCTCAGATATTGACATTGTTGATTTTTTAAATCAAAGTAATGATAGTACTATTAGTCCTGTAGCAAACATTAATAGTGATTATGATGACAAGTGCCCTTACATTGCTGACGATTTTATGGTATTTGTTTCAAATAGACAAGGAGGACTTGGAGGATATGACTTATGGTACAATAAATTGATTGATAATAATTGGAACGAGCCAATAAATTTTGGTAGTCCAATAAATACGGAATATGATGAGTACCGGCCTATAATTGTAAAATACGAGGACATTAGAAATGATTTGATGATTTTTTCTTCGAATCGACCTGGTGGATATGGAGGGTTTGATTTATATTATACAGGGATTGATGAAACAAGGTAATAAAATTACTGGCGGTAACAAATTGTATATGGCAGGCGGGGTGTTTAGCGGTCTGACAAGTCAGACCTTTCGCCCACTTTCCTGCGGGTCTGACACGATTTCTTCCAGAAATCCCGCCCGACCACATACAAGTGACCGTTAACGCCAAGCTTGAAAAACAAAAAGAAACTGACTGAAAGCAAATGAAAAGATTAATACTCATAATATTGATAATCGGCATTTTTTACTCATGTCAAAATAAGGATGAAAGAATGCTGACAAATTATAACTGGGAAATTGAAAAAGTGGTTGACCTTAAAACGGGAGCAATTAATCAAACAGAAAAGGGCAACGAGAAAATATGGAATTTTGATTCAAATAATACATATCAATATAAAACCAAAGTTGAGAGTAACGAAAATCTAGTCAAAGGGGAATGGCTTCTAAATAATCGCTATTTGCTTATCCATAATGAGTTTGATTCAACGAAAGTACATATTGAGAAAATTAATACGGAGGAAATGGTTTGGTTATTACAAGGAAATGACTCACTGAGATTTTATCTAAATTCAAAAGTCAAAGATGTTATAGTTCCAGATTTTCCAGACATGAATAAACAATGAAAAAAGATAAAAGCCAGGCGTTAACAAATTGTAATATGGCAGGCGGGGGTTTTACCGGTCTGACAAGTCAGACCTTGCGCCCACTTTCCTGCGGGTCTGACAGGATTTCTCTTCGAAATCCCGCCCGACCACATACAAGTGACCGTTAGCTACAATTTTAAAAAAATGAAATCACAGGAGAAAATATCAAACGAAAATAGAAACTGGTATATCGTTGAAATTCTTGAGAAATGTGAGCCTGTTGACAGAAACGAAAATCAAGATTTAAGGAGAGTAATAACTTGGGGAAATCATCATTTAATTAAAGCTAGTTCTCCAGAAAAAGCTTTTGACAAAGCAGTTAAACTTGGAAAAGAAAGTGAATATAAATTCACTAATGCAGATAAGATTGAAATGGAATGGATTTTTGTTGGAATTGGAGAATTGCTGCCAATCTATGAGGACATTGAGGATGGAGCCGAATTGATGTGGACAGATTACGGTTTTATTAGTAATCGCAGAACCATGAGAATGCCCTATGAAAAACAAGAACTTATGGAATTAATAAAAAATAAAAAAAACGGTAACTAACCGACAATGAAAATAAACAAGAGAAAAATATTTGGGAGTAAAGTGTCAGCAACTTATAATTCATCAGTTGCCAAAGATGAAATTGAATATGACAAACATGCTGACTTTTATTACACAAATTTGATAAACTCACTTATTCTTTTTTCACTGACAACAGGGGAATTGGAAAAACTTGCTGGTCCCGTATTTAACCCAATGACCGAACTTGAATCTGAAATCGACTATGTCTTTACGCCAGTTTGTTTTGATACTATTTTTCGAAATGGTCTTATAGTCAATTCTTTTAAGAGTGAATTATTGGAATTTAAAAAAGAGACAGACAACATACCATCTGAACTTTGGGACTGGAAATATATTGACCACAATGCAACTTGGATTGCAATTAGACAAAAAGCGAATAATATGTTAGACAAACTTGGAGTGACAAGTCGGACATATAATGACGACTACACGATTGTTTATGACAACGAAGGAAAAATAATTAAGAAAGGAAAAAACTGTAGCTAACACGGTACATATTGCAGGGCGGGGTTCGGTGGTACGCCAACTGCGGATTCTCGTTTCGCAGTTCCGTGTCCTTCGGACAGGAACGCTCTCCGAAATCCGCCCCGACAACATGTACCAACCGTTACAAGCAAGTTTGAAAAAGAATGCAGCAACGAAGCAAAAATAAAAGGACAAACAAGGATAAATTTCTAAATGTGATTTTAGGAATAGTATTTATATTATCTCCGTTTTGTGGAATAGCTTGTGCAGTTTGGGCGACCGGTGATATTGAGAATTACGTGGAGCCTTACAAATTTAGTTTCATTTTTGGTGGAATAGGAGTTGTTTTAAGTTTGATAGTATCATCAAGACTAAAACCGGTTATTGTGAGAGTAAATAAACATTTAAAAGATTATACTCAATTAAAGATGTTTCTTGCAATGGGATTTCTTGGAATTTTTCTTCTAATTGGAGTAAAAATAAACTCTTCAAACACGTCATTTAAAAAAACATATGAGACTCAAATAACAAATAAGACAGAAAGAGAAAATCGATTCATGTTCCCTGGATATAATAAACTTCATTTTGTAATAAATAATCGACCAGTGGAGATAAGATGTCATCGAAAAATTTGGGAAAAAGAAAATATTGGAGAAACGTTAAGTCTTAATTTTTATAAAAGTAAGATTGGTTTTGACTATTGGAAACTAAATGAAAAATAAAAACCAGCTTGTAACACAGTACATATTGCAGGGCGGGGTTCGGTGGTACGCCAACTACGGATTCTCGCATCGCAGTTCCGTGTCCTTCGGACAGGAACGCTCTCCGAAATCCGCCCCGACAACATGTACCAACCGTTGTGCGTCATGCTAAAAAGAACTGCAAATGATTGAGCCTTATTTTGATATTAAATGGATAATTGAAATGATAAAGGAACAAGAACCTGACAGAGTTGACCTGATTGACCAATTGAAAAAGTCTGAAAGAAAAAAATGGATAAGGCAACCATATATCAATTTTGTGTCAGGAGAGCGACCAAATCAACTCGGTTCTGAATGGCAAATTGACGAAAACATAGTCCTCGAACATGAAACGGAAGGAACTATTGCACTTGATATACTTAAAGACGGAAGAATTGGAGGAATTGAATTTATAAATCAAATTCCGAACTCATGAACCATAATAAGCCCAATTACATGGATTTAGGTTTTGCAGATAAAATGGGACCTAAACTGAAAAAAGAAGTGGAAAGACAGCTTCTTAATGACTTAAAATTTTACGGGGTGGACAAACCTGACTTAAAATTCGATTGGTCAGAAAGCTGTGTTGAAGGGCGTGACACAAATGTTCTTGATGGGACAGTAGAGAATTTTTCTGGCATCTCCGTCTTTGACAACATGGAAAATTTAGTGGCAGAAGGTTGGATGGAATTTATACATAACGAAAACCTTTTTCTTGTTTACTGGGAATTTGTAACTACTTGGAGCGGAGACAAAAAGTTGAATGAAAAGAAAGAAATTGGACTTCCAAATCATATATGGGCGAAATTACCGGACGATTTAAAAATAAAGTATAAAACTAAATGACTAAAAATAAAAGCACGAACGCACAACAAATTGTATATGGCAGGCGGGGTTTTTAGCGGTCTGACAAGTCAGACCTTGCGCCCACTTTCCTGCGGGTCTGACACGATTTCTTCCAGAAATCCCGCCCGACCACATACAAGTGACCGTTACCAGCGCATTTTGAAAAAAGACAGATTAACCTTTAATAAATAAATCCAATAAAAAAACAAAACTCCTTTCGCAAAATAAGGAACCTGACAAAAAAGAAACAAAGCCAGAAAACAAAATAATTTAATCCTCAAAAACAAGGTATTTGTAATTGAGAAAGCGGAGCTTTGAAAAATATGTTCTTTAAAATAATGAGTAAATCTTGGAATCCGGACAAAAAGTTTTGACAACTAAAAATGTTTGTAAAATCAAAAATCCCATGGATTTTGTTGGCGATTCTTGCCAGCAGAATTTTGAAAACCCTGCCCTATTTCAGACAAATCGCGGATTGCGAACCAACTGCAATGAAATTAATTTTAAAACAATCTCTCCAACCGGACAATTTTTAAAACAATCAAAATCCGTAAAAAACAGTGTCGCGTTTTTGGGTGTAAAATCCCTTGGATTTTGTTGGCGTTTTTTGGCCACAGCCTTTTATCAAAGTACTGCTAAACTGACAAGTAAAAATAAAAAAGAAAATTTCAGGGAATTTAAAATTTAGAAAGAACTGTTTTCGGAAAAGACAAAGTTTTGTTAAATTGAACACGATTTAAAACCAAAAATTGTTGACTGGTTTTTAGGCCGGAAAATCAATGACTGTTTTATAAAAAAAACTTCCAAAAAATAATTTTCTGCTCCCTGATAAAATCAGTAAATAAAATGAAAAAATGAATTAAAATAAAAAAAACGCGCTGTAACAATGTGCATATTTCAGAGCGGGGTTGGTGGGGCGCCAGCCGCGGATTCCCGTTTCGCAGTTCCGTGTCCTTCGGACAGGAACGCTCTCCGAAATCCGCTCCGCAAACATGCACCAACCGTTACAGGCAACCCAAAAGTTGCACAAACACAGACGTTAATTGACAAATTGGTTTAAATTGACAGCTCTGCAAACTTGGCGGGCGAACGATTTTTCTTCGCTCGACAATTTGGTTTTTAAAGATAAAATTCAACTTGTTCGACAGGCTTTTTCGCTTAACGACTCGACTTCACGGTCTGACAGTTCGGTGGTTCGCGACAGTTTGGTTTTTCATTTCGACTGAGTTGATTTTAAAACTTACTCGGCAGACAGTTTATCCGTATTTTGACAGTTTACTTTTTCATTTCGACCGGACGTTTTAAAAGGATAATTTGTACATTTAACAACATAAAACCAAGACAACAAACAGTAAACCAATAACGAAATGACCAAAGGGCTGCCTGTAACAAGCGCTATATTTCATTGCCGTTTTTGTGCTGACAACTTACTTTTCGTCTCGCAACAAATTCGGTGCGGCTCGACAGGGACGAAGCCCGCAATCGGCACCGAAAACATAGCGCAACCGTTATGCAAAATTTTAAAGAAACAAAAAAATAGAAAAACATTGAGATGGAATTATTCGAACGAATTCATGCGGATTATAATGAATTAGATTTTCAGAAAATCTGGGAAAATGGAATTTTTGTATTTGATGCAAACGTCCTTCTCGACTTATACCGATTACCAAAGTCGGCAAGTAAGGACTTAGTAGATATCTTAAAAGATAAAAAACTAAAGGATAGGATTTGGATTCCCTTTCAAGTTCTGATAGAATTCCTGAATAACAGATTTGAAGCTATTAGTGACCAAAAAAATAAATTTAATTCTGTGAGAACTATCATTAATGATACAATTTCTCAATACGATGAATTAATGGATAATCTCGTATCAGAACTCAATAAACTGAAACTTAAACAAAGACATTCTCTTATCAATCCAGACAAATATATTTCTGAAGAAAAAATTAAAAAGGGAATAAAATTCTTAAATGACTTTATTGGAGCACTAGATAATCTAGAAGATAAACAATCTGATGTAAATGATATAGATGAAGTTAAAAAAGTAGTCTTAGAAATTTTCAATGACAAAATCGGTAAAAGTTTTACAAAAGAAGAATTGGCTGAAATATATAAAGAAGGTAATAAGCGTTACGAAGATAAGATTCCACCAGGGTATAAAGACATAAAAAAGGAAGGATTTCATGTATTTGAAGATAAGGAATACGTCAGAAAATATGGAGATTTAATATTCTGGAAAGAAATTATTCAAAAAGCGAAATCTGATAAAATAGAATATTTAGTTTTAGTAACTGGAGATATAAAGGAAGATTGGTGGTTTGAAAAACGAGGAATGAAATTAGGACCTCGAAATGAACTCCTTAATGAAATTTATTATAACGCTCCGGAACTAATTACATTTTACATGTATGACACTTCATCATTTCTCAAGTATGCCAAAAAGTTACTAAGAATAGAAGTGAAAGATTCTTCAATTTCAGAAACGAAAAATTTAATTGAATTAAGCAGACAAGACAAAGAAGAAGAAAATGACAATTTAATTTCTCTCGAAAAATCAATAAGAGAAGTTTCAAACGGATTTAGCAATGTTCGGATTGGCTTGAGTCCAACAGTTACAAAATTGCCAAAAGTACATCTAAGCAAAATAGCTTTCAATACCACACTCTCTGAGATTTTCTCTAACGTTTCTGCGCACTCAAGCAATAAATTTGTCGGCATAAGTGCGAAAACAGAAGGAGATATGATACAGCTAAGATTTAGAAATCGTATTCACCAGAAAGATTTTAAGGAAGATTATTCATCACAAATTAGAGGGAAAGGTTTTGAAGTAATAAAACACTATATGTACAAAGAGAATATCGATGTACATTTTACGAGTGAACAAAAACATTTCGCAATTACATTATTTATTCCAAAAGGATAAAAAACTTTGCATAACACGTGGTTTAAGTCATGGCTGGGTTTGTGCGGATTCGACAAGTCGAATCTCGTCCCAACCTCAGTTTCGGTCGGACTGTTCAGACTCTCGTCTGACCGCCACGACCTCATACCACCACCGTTAGCGGCAAACTGAGATATTCACAAATTGATAGCATTTTATCACATGAATGAGATTCCAATAATAAGAAAAGGTAGTTATAAAGATTATTTAGGTAGTAGCTTTCTAGGTGGATTGTTTTTGGGACTTTTCTCCTTTTTACTTTCACTCCTACTTGGAAATTCTGCAATTGATTCCTTATTGATTGGGTTTTCACTTTGGATTGGTGTGGTCATTTTCTTTACTGGTATTGGATTTACAAGTGAAGAATATTTCAAAAGGAAAAAAGAAATAAAGAAACTGCGTTCAGACAAGTATTCTTTTCTCGATGCAAAATCTTTTTTACTACACCAAGATTTATATTTTGAGGGCATCTATCAGGACTATCACTTTCGTGTTATACCAAAGACAAAATGGAGAGAACGTCAAAAAGATATTGACTATGTTATAATTGAAGCCTTTTATAGATTTGACAATGAGGGTGATAATATCGAAAGAGAAGCAAATTTAAGTGGAGAATATTTTTTAGGTCAATTGCATTTTGCAAATCAATGCATTGGATTTATTCCAAAGGATTGGGAGAAACCCAATTTTAAAGAAAATTTTGATGGATTGATTAGTATTTTAATGAGGGAAAAATTATTCCCCTTTCCTATTGCAGAATGGGAAAATACTATTGGAATTAGACTTAAAGAAATAGAAGATATCGAAACAAAGTCCAGAACAAAGCAAATTCTAAAGATTGGAAAACTTGAGATGAAATATACAAAACAAAAAAAATAAAGTCAGCCGCTAACAAATTGCAAATTGCATTGCGGGTGCAGTGGTGGTGCGTTGTCTCTGCTCCTTTCTTGACCGTCATGTCCTACCGGACACTGACGCTCTTCGAAATCCGCAACGACAACTTGCAAGTGACCGTTATGCCTTATTATAAAAAACACAGCCAACTATGGATACTGAATTAAAACTTTTACACTGGAGAGAAGGAGATACAAAAGCTGAAAGATTATGTGCAAATGTATTGCAACTAGATGGTTTTTCTTCTGTTGACCCACAATGTCCACTTGGAGGTCCTGATGGACTCAAAGATTTATTGTGTGAGAAAAATGATTGGAAATATATTGGTGCTGCCTATTTTTCTATTGAACAACAATCAATTGCCAATGTAAAAGTAAAATTCATTCATGATTTAGACGGAGTTAAAAAAAATAGTGCTAATGGTATTGTATTCTTGACTAATCAAAAACTATCACCAACTGAAAGACAAGAATTAATTGAAATTGCAGAAAAAGAAGATTCAAAAGCAATTATTTATCATAGAGAAAGAATCAGAGTAATACTTGACACTCCAATAGGTTTTGCAATTAGACTAGAATATCTTGGAATTGAAATGAGCAAAGAAGAACAATTGAGCTTCTTTTCGCAACAAACAAATATTCTTGAAAACTTATTAAAAAATAATGCAGATTACATTATTAAGGTTTTATCAAAGAAGATTGATAAAATGAATTCACCAAGCTCAACCTTGCACCATTTTCTCCAAACAATTAGACATACCACAGAAAACATACAAGCATTAACAATGTGGATTCATGAAAGTGTTTCAGAAAAAGACACCGTGCAAAAAGAAGAGGCTAAATTTCCGGTATTATCTGAAATCGGAAACAAATTAAATGTTGAATTAATAAAATTTATTCACAAAGCTCTTTTATTTGAAGAGACTAATATGAATTCTGGTGATTTAAGAAACCAGGATGTATGGTTAGGCAATCCAAAATCAACTCCAGAAACTGCATTATATGTTCCAATGTCATTTGATAAGGTGCCAGTTGCTTTGGAAGAGTTAATAGAGGAGTGGAACGCTAATTACGAAAGATTAACTAAAAGTATGGACAGAAATGAGATTGTTTCTGCTATTGCGCAATTTCACTTTAAATTTTTGTCCATTCATCCATTTCTTGATGGGAACAAAAGAGTTTCACGTTTTCTACTAAATCAGCAAGTAAATGAACTCTTCATGATAGAAAGGAAACTAACATTAGAAAATAATACAACTTATATAAACGCTTTCTTATCTGCGAATAAGGGAGATATGGAACCGTTGAATAATTTTATTACACAGGCTATTTTCGGTGAAGAAGAAATAAAATAACAAGGCATAACAAATTGTAAATTGCATTGCGGGGTTCGTGGTGTGTCGTACGCAGGATTCTCGTTTCGCAGTTCCGTGTCCTTCGGACAGGAACGCTCTTCGAAATCCGCAACGACAACTTGCAAGTGACCGTTAGGTTTAATTTTGAAAAAAGAATTGCAGCATAAACAATTATGACTATTTTTGATAGTATCATATGATAGTATCAAGATTTTAAAATATGAAACCACCGTACGAAATAACGAGTAAAATTTTAAACTTAATTGCTTCTATTTCAGAAAAAATCGGAGAAGTAAATGCTGCTCATTTAAATAAACCTCCGACGGAATTAAGAAAAAGAAATCGAATTAAAACAATTCAGTCTTCACTTGAAATTGAAGGAAATACTTTGACTGTTGAGCAAATTACGGACTTGCTTGACAACAAAAGAATTCTTGCTCCCAAAAAAGACATTCTGGAAGTCAAAAATGCAATCAAGGTTTATAATCAACTCAATAAATTTAAAGTCTACGAATTAAAATCGTTGTGCAAAGCACATGAGATTTTAATGAAGGAACTGATTGAAAATCCAGGAAAACTTCGAACCGGTTCGGTTGGAATTGTTAAAGGTAACGACATCGCCCACATTGCGCCTCCCGGAGAAATGGTTTATTCGTTAATGACTGATTTGTTTAATTATCTCAAAAATGACGACGATTTAATTCTAATAAAAAGTTGTGTTTTCCATTACGAATTTGAATTTATTCACCCGTTCATCGACGGAAACGGCAGAATGGGTCGACTTTGGCAAACTATGATTTTAAAAGAACACGCTCCTGTCTTCGAATTTCTTCCAATTGAAAGTTTGGTAAAATCCAGACAACAAGAATATTACAATGTTTTAGGAAAATCAGATAAACAAGGAACTTCAACTGCCTTTATAGAATTCATGCTCGAAATAATAAAAGAAGCACTCGAAGAATTATTAAAAGTTCAAAATATTAGTCTAACCAATAATGACAGAATCTCAAATTTTAAAGAAATCATAGGGACAAAAGAATTTTCAAGACAAGATTATTTAAGAGCATTTAAAAATATATCTCAAGCAACTGCTAGTAGAGACTTAAAAGTTGCTGTTGACGATGGGATTATCGAGAAATATGGAGATAAAAGAACAACAAAATATAAATACAAATAAAAAACTAAACCTAACACGGTACATATTGCAGGGCGGGGTTCGGTGGTACGCCAACTGCGGATTCTCGCATCGCAGTTCCGTGTCCTTCGGACAGAAACGCTCTCCGAAATCCGCTCCGCAAACATGCACCAACCGTTACCGGCAAGTTTGAAGAAAAAATTGGTAGTTATCTGAAACATTCGTTCTTTGGCTTTTTGCTCGCCCCGAAAGTTGCTGTCACAAAACTTGCAAAGTCAGGTTTGGCAATTTTCGCCAATTTTTCGCGCTTTAACAATTTTCCTAGACTGTTTGGCTGCCTGACCACCCTGCTCCTTTTAGGAACAGCCCGTAATTACCAAACAGTTTGATTTTTGGCCTTCAGCTACCGGGGCTGGATTTTTAAAAATTGGCAGGAATAGCCGGTGCACGCAAATTTTCCGTCAGCTGTTAAAACCAGCAATGGTAAAGCTCACGTGCCGGCGCTGTAAATCGCCAGCAGTTACCTGCTGCCAACAAGCAACTTTGACTTTTTGGGGGTTAAAAAAATTAAGTAGTTACTTAAAACTTTTGTTCGGAATTTGATACTTTTATACTGTTAACAAACTGACCGTGAATAATAAAAACCTACCGGTAACAATGTGCATATTTCAGAGCGGGGTTGGTGGGGCGCCAGCCGCGGATTCCCGTTTCGCAGTTCCGTGTCCTACCGGACAGGAACGCTCTTCGAAATCCGCTCCGCAAACATGCACCAACCGTTATAACACATTTTGAAAAAAGAAAATTTCACGTAAAATTTCTCAATTCAAAATGAGTTTTACCAAATCGAAAAATTCAGACTTTTAAAATAAAAAAAGTTCATTAACATAAAATCGTAGTTCAATTTAAAATCTCGCTTTCTTTAAAAAATTGACAATTAGAAAAAGAAAAAAATGGGGGGGGGAAATCGGTTTAATTAAAAATCCGACAGATTTAAAGTTGGTTACAACTCAAGTTAAAATGAAAATATTGCTCGATTTTAACCTGATTGTTTAATTGGTGTTTAGTGCTGGATTTGAAAAGTAGAAAATTTTTGGAACGCCAAAATTAAATGTCTGACCACTGTGAAAAGTTGGCGACTTTGAATAAAAAATCCTCCGGATTTTGTTGATGTTTTTCGCAGCAGTTTCAAAATAAGAGATTTGCATGTTGAACGGTCAATAACAAATCAAGTTTTGAGCGTTTAATTTTAAAATCCTTCAGATTTTGTTGGCACTTTTTCGACTGTGGATTTTTGAAAGGTCCTACCCTGTTTTCGACCAAAGTTTTTCTTGGAAACTTTTGTCCATCTAATTTTTTAAAACTTCGGGAGAAAAACTAATCTGATTTTATGTCAAACAAAAAAAAGTTTGATAAATTGTGCTTCGATAAAACCAAAACCATTTTGACTGATTTTTAAGTCGGTAAAATAAAAAACCAAGATTTTAAATTAACCGAAAAACTTGTCATTTCACCCTCGAACAAAATCAGCAATTTGATTAAAAAAAGAATAAAAAACGTGTTATAACAATGTGCATATCTCAGAGCGGGGTTGGTGGGGCGCCAGCCGCGGATTCCCGTTTCGCAGTTCCGTGTCCTACCGGACAGGAACGCGCTCCGAAATCCGCTCCGCAACATGCACCAACCGTTAGCAATAATTATGAATTCTAAAATCAACATAAAATGAAAAAAACACTTATACTATTAATTTTAGTATTGTCTTTCTCGGCTTGTGAGAAGGATGAAGAGCAGCCAATTGATGAACTATTAGCATGTTTTGGGTACGAACCGAATGAGATTAATGATGGTGAAGTTCAGTTTACTAATTGTTCGGAGAATGCTAATGGTTACTATTGGGATTTTGGTGATGGTAATACTTCAACTGAAAATGAACCTCTGCATATTTTTGGGGGTAATTTTCCATATAATGTTACATTGATTGCTTATAATGGCAATGAAACAGATACCATAACGAAACAGATATATGATGACATTATGGTCTATAAGCCAAATATTTATATCTATCCAATACACAATATTAATCTTTGTGTGAAAATTTCTTTTCCAATGGGAGGTGAAATTATAGAATCTATACCGATTTATGCAGAACAATGGTATGTTCATGTTGATACAACTGGTAAGATTGACGATAAATATGATTATCTTTTTTACGAAAGCAAACAGCCCAATACCTTTCAATATAAGAAAGGATGGTGTATTGCACAGAATGATGTTAGTTCATTTTTTAAAACAAACATGAAGCAGTACAATTTCTCTGATACTGAAATAAATGACTTTATAGAATACTGGATGCCTCTATTGAAAGAAAACGATTATTACATGGTTTACCCTCAGTCTAATGAAATTGTGGATGAAATAATTAAATTAAATTTTTCAATCCAACCAGATAATGTATATAGATTATTTTACGGTGTTGTAGGAGTAGATGAATATACAGAAATAGAAGAACCTGTAATTAATCCTTTCAACCGAAACGGATTTCATATTATTGAATGGGGAGTGTTTAGAAAATAACTATTGCTAACACGTGGTATAAGGCATAGCTGGGTTTGTGCGGAATCGACACAGTCGAATCTCGTCCCAACCGCAGTATCGGTCGGACTGGTCAGACTCTCGTCTGACCGCCACGACCTCATACCACCACCGTTATAAGCCATTTTGAATGAAGAAATTATCTTCTAAAATCTCTCAATTCAAAATGACTTTTTATCGCAACGAAAAATCAAATTTTAAAATAGAAAAGAGTTCATTTACATAAAATCGTAGTTCAATTTTAAAATCCTGCTTTCGACAAAACTTGACAGAAAAGAAAAATTTTTTGGGGGGTTAAAAAAACGTTTTTTAATAAAAATCCCGCGGATTTATTGGTGTTTACGGACCAGTTTAAAATGAAAATCTTACCGATTTAAACCTGACCGTGAAAAGGTTTTTAAGTGCAGGAATTGAAAAAAAAGAAAATTTTTGGAACGCTGGAATTTAAGAGCTGCCTGTTGTGAAAAATTGGTGACTTTGAATAAAAAATCCTTCGGATTTTGTTGCTGTTTTACGGTGTATTTTCAAGTTAAGCGATTTGCAATTTGAACGGTCAATAATAAATCTAGTTTTGAGCGTTTAATTTAAAAATCCTTTGGATTTTGTTGATGCTTTTTCGGCGGTGGTTTTTTGTAAGGTTCTACCCTATTTTCATCCGGAGTTTTTCATTGAAACTTTTGTGCAAGTAAATTTTTAAGCTTTTGGATAAAATTCGTTCTTAATTTATGTCAAATAAAAAAAGATTGATAAATTGTGCTTCGTAATAAAACCAAAACTTTTTGACTGATTTTCAAAGTCGGCAAAATAAAAAACCAGGATTTTTGACTAACCTAAAACTTGACATTTCGCCCTCGAATAAAATCAGCAATTAAATTAAAAAAAGAAAAAAACGGCTTATAACACAGTGCATATTTCAGAGCGGGGTTGGTGGGGCGCCAGCCGCGGATTCTCGCATCGCCGTTCAGTCCTCGCGGACATGAACGCTCCCCGAAATCCGCTCCGCAACATGCAACAACCGTTATAGCGCACTTAATTCCCAGTTCGAAAGTCATTACAAAACTTAAAAAAGTTGACCTGATTATTTAAGAACGACATCCAAACAGACTGATTCTCCCCTATCTGACAGAGATATGACAACGAGATATTGACAAATGACTTAGAGGAATGACTGATTGACTCGTAGGAATCACTAAACGGCCGAGAGATATTCAAAAAAAATGCTGAGCAACATATAAATGACCAGAAGCAAAGACTAAAGAACTCGAAGCAATCACTAAATGACCAGAAGATATCCAAAAAAGTGTTGAGCAACACATAAATAACTGGAAGCAGACTCTAATGACTCGGAGATATGTAAAAAAATACAGGGGAACATAAAAACGACCAATAGGGATTATTAAAAACAAAAAGATACCCGGACAAACACAACGTGACTAAAAAATGACAAATAGATAAGTCTAAAAGACTTCTAATGCACTAAATGATTATTGATAATAATAAAAGCGCGCTATAACATTTTGTAAATTACATAGCGGTTTTAGTGCGGAAAAACTTAATTTAAACCTCGTAAAAATCAACAGTGGTACGCGGACTGGAAACTGCCTCGTATTCCGCTACGCAACTTACAATTTTCCGTTAGCAACAACCCTAAAAGAACTTCGCAAAACATGGATGAGATTTTAGAAAAACTGAAACGATTTAGAGAAAAGAACAAATTTTCGAATTCTGAATGGGAGAAAAGAGGACTAAATCCATCCGACTCTGATTTGTGCATAAAAATGGAGAATCTATTCAATGACTGCACTGATTCATTAATTGACTCTGTTGAGAATAATAAGAATCAAAGAATGATAAAAAAGTCTTTGAAAAACGGATTACACAGGTTTGACAAGCTGGATTATGACACAGAAGAGCGTGAATTTATTTGCGACTACTTTTTTGAATTATCTCAAATCGTGGAGATTGACATAAAAAATGAATTAAATAATTGGTTGTATGGATTTGGGTTAAATGCTATGATTAAAGTAATATCTGCTTTTAAAAAGCCAGACAAAATCGTTGAGACACTCTCACAAAATTGCACAAAATGCAATTCAAAACTAGAGACATTTATTTTAGAGAGACAACCCGACATTCCTGACACTGCTTATGATATTGTAAAATGCAAAACATGTGGAGAATTTAACCTTATTGACAAAGGGTCAGGAATAAAAAGATTAAAGTTTGGGAACTACGACTGGGTTGAGCAATTATCAAAAGAAGAATATAACGAAGAACAAGCGAAGACAAGATTGGAGCAAATTAAATTCTTTAGAAAATGAGAAAAAAAGGGCAGTTGCTAACACATTGTATATGGCAGGCGGGTGGTTTAGCGGTCTGACAAGTCAGACCTCGTGCCCACTTTCCTGCGGGTCTGACAGGATTTCTCTTCGAAATCCCGCCCGACCACATACAAGTGACCGTTACCGCCAATAATAAAGGACATGCTGTAACCATAATTAAAGAAAAGACATATTAATTTATTTAAACTAAATACCATGAGATTCATTTTAGCATTAGGATTGATTTTTTTATTGCATATACGAGATACTGCCACTAATATATAAAATGCTATCTTATGGGAAACAGAAATGATATGAATATTATCAAATTTATTGAATCCTTTCCTGACGAAGAAAGTTGCAGGGAGCATTTTAAAGGAGTACGTGAGAAGCAAGGTGTTATTTGCAAAAGATGTGGGTGTACCAAACATTATTGGTTGAAAGCCAAATGGCAGTGGCAGTGTTCAGAATGCCGTTTCAGAACTGGTTTACGAAGCGGTACAATGATGGAAAATTACAAGCTTCCAATCCGCAAATGGTACCTTGGCATGGCATTTATGAGTTTTAGTAAGAAAGGTATCTCTGCGACAGAATTGCAACGACAGCTGGGGCACAGCAGATATGAAACAATTTGGGTTATGATGCACAAGATACGCGAAGCTATGGGCAAGCGTGACAACATGTATGGATTGACCGGGATGGTGGAATTTGACGAGGCCTATTTTGAAACCGAAACCAGTGAGAAAGACAAGCAAGACTTGAAGCGAGGGAAAGGTAGTCAGCGCCAAATGAACGTTGCCGTTGCAGCAGAATCAACTCCACTGGAAGACCTTGAATCAGGGAAAAAAGGGAAACATTGCAGGTATTTTAAAATGAAAGTCCTTGATGGGCACACTTCAGATAAAGTCAATGAGTTTGTTGAGCAAAATATTGCTGAGGAAAGTATCGTTTTTAGCGATAAAAGTGTAAGCTACATTAATATTGCTGACTTTGTTGAAGTTCACATTACAGAGAAATCAACAAATGAGACAACCAAAACAACTTTACAATGGGTACACATAGCAATAAGCAATGCGAAACGTACTCTTTTGGGAATATATCATAAAATTAAAGGCAAATATTTACAGCTTTACCTTGACGAATTCTGTTATAAGCTGAATCGAAGATATTTTGGCGATAGGCTTTTCGACAGGCTAACCATTGCAGTGGCTTCGAATTACTGGCATGATAACGGATAAGCAATTTTTTTATTTTATGGTTGTAAAGAGGATAGGATTTTTCTTAAATCTAAACATGGTTTTCCCGATTCGCCAAAAAATCTATCAATATTCAACTCTGAGTATGATGACTATAATTCCGACCTTGAACCAGGAGTTTATGATATAAATACATTTGTTTTTTCTTCTAATCGAAATTCTCAAGGCAATGATTTTGATATTATGTTATTCTCGTTAGGTGTGAGCTACCCTTTTGAAGAAGATATGGTTTCAGTTTATGAAAGTTCAGGTGTTACCGGAATATATCTTGACATAAAAAGTATGCAGTCGACAATAAATTCATCAAATAATGAATATGGACCATACATTTTAAATTGCAACCTAAATAATGATAATCAGGAGGAAGAATTTGTTTTCTTTTACGCTCAAGAAGAGAATAATAAATTAGATATTAAATACATGATAAATGAACTTGATTTAAGTAAAAATCCAACAAGCAGATATAAATGGACTGGACCATATGACTTTAATTTTGTAAATACCGAAGAAAATAGTGAAGCGTATATTTCATTGAATAATGATATAATCTATTATTGCTCAAACAAAGGAGGATATTACAATATTTATCAGAAAAATGTTCCCTCAGATATTGACATTGTTGATTTTTTAAATCAAAGTAATGATAGTACTATTAGTCCTGTAGCAAACATTAATAGTGATTATGATGACAAGTGCCCTTACATTGCTGACGATTTTATGGTATTTGTTTCAAATAGACAAGGAGGACTTGGAGGATATGACTTATGGTACAGTAAATTGATTGATAATAATTGGAACGAGCCAATAAATTTTGGTAGTCCAATAAATACGGAATATGATGAGTACCGGCCTATAATTGTAAAATACGAGGACATTAGAAATGATTTGATGATTTTTTCTTCGAATCGACCTGGTGGATATGGAGGGTTTGATTTATATTATACAGGGATTGATGAAACAAGGTAATAAAATTACTGGCGGTAACAAATTGTATATGGCAGGCGGGGTGTTTAGCGGTCTGACAAGTCAGACCTTTCGCCCACTTTCCTGCGGGTCTGACACGATTTCTTCCAGAAATCCCGCCCGACCACATACAAGTGACCGTTAGCTGCAAAACTGACCTGAGATGAAACATAGCAAGATATTTCATTATATAGCAAGAGGAGTTATTATTAAGGATAATAAGATTTTATTGGCTCAAAAACTTGAAAAAGAAACTGCATTTCTTCCAGGCGGACATATAGAGAATTATGAAAGTGCAGAAATAGCTTTAATAAGAGAAATAAATGAAGAATTACATTTAGAAAGTACCGTAGACTACTTCCTCGGTGCAATTGAGAATAAATGGAATGATGCAAAAACAATTAATTTTGAATTAAATCTTATCTTCAAAATCTCAATAAACAATATTAAATCGAATGTTTCTCCTAAAACATATGATTCAAGAATACGCTTTTTTTGGATTGATATTGACAAAATAGATTCAATATCTCTTAAACCAGATGGCTTAAGAGATTTAATTACAAGAAACCTAGATAAAAAAGACAACTGTTTTTGGATAACTAATTGCTAACTAATAGAAATGGACCCATTTACGCCCGAAGATTATATTTGTGATTCATCATTATACGATTCTGACATTGTTGAACATACAACAAGTTGGTTGACAATCAATCCGATGAAAGGATGTCCACTTGATTGTGCTTATTGTTTTCGATATAAATGGGATAATGCATCAACACCATATAATGCCAATGACGTTCACGAATCATTGATACAACTAATAAATCATAAGTTATTTATTCCTCACACAACTCCTATATCTGTAAACATTTCTTCAACTGATTCGCTTTTGCCTACTGTAAAAAAAACAACATTTGAAAGCATTAGATTTCTTGATAACAAAGGATATAAAAACATATTTGGAGTAACAACTAAAATTGGATTTAACTCATCAGACATAGAATTTCTAAAAAGCATTAAAAATCTACGAATTATAACGTTTATTAGTTATGCCAATATTCCTGAAGAAATTGAACCGGTCTCTCAACGAAGAAGACTAAATTCATTAAAATTATTAAAGAAAGCAGAAATTCCCACTGTCCTTTATGCTAGACCAATAGTGCCGGGCTGGAATAGCGACGTTAGAAGTCTATCAAAAATTCTTTTGCTTGGTGAACAATATGCAAATGCAATATGCATTGGAGGAATTAGACTTTCCAAAGAAATTCTTGAAAAACTTGAGGCAAAAAAAATTAAAATTCCAGATGGTTACTCCCAATTTCATCCTAAAAAAATGGAAAAAGAACTAGAATTAGAAATATTAAAACAATATGAGCGATTAGGGCTGACTGTTCCATTGTTTAAGCACACATCTTGTGCGGTAAGTTTTATATTCCAAATTCCTAACTACAACATGTTATTTGAAAATTCTACAGTAAATTGTCTTAATACATGTCCAGTATATCAAAAAAATATTTGTTCAAATAATTCAAAATAAGAACAATGGAGTTAAAAAGAATCACGGAAAAAATCTCAGTAGAAGAAAAAGTACTTATAGATTTATTACTTGAAGTTGAACAAACACTTAATGTGGATACGATTGCTAGTTGGTTTGTAAAAGTATTAAAATCATATCCAAACATATGTGAAAAGTTCGCACTTCCAACAAACACACAACTGAAAAATGCTCTGCTTAAAATTTTAACAATTGAGTCTTCAATAAAAAATCCTATAAGCTATCTTTTAACAAATAGATTAGAGCAATATCTAGCATCCCTTCCAGATATCTGTTCACATAATATGAGCAGTGAATCAATCAAGAATTCTATGGAAATATATTATAAACTAAAAAGACTAATTAATTTAAACAAATCTACTTCACAAAGTAAATCAATATCTGCAATTGCAAATGCTCTTAAAAATCACAGACTTCATCTATATAAAGAATACAATAACGAAACTGATTTAAGAGTAGTATTACGTTCATTTTACGAGGACAAAAATGATGGAAATACCAAAGAGAGAAATACATTATTAGATTTTATTATTGCTCAACTTATAAATGAATCTAAACAACCAGGACTAATTTCTGAAAGGAGGCACTTGTGGTGGTCATTATATACTTTGTTAAGTGAGTCAGACATTAAATGGTTCTCAAATAAACAAGGTGAAATTGAAAATATTATCTCCTACCTTTTAAGCTTACCTGAATATTCTCCAACGGGAGATGTTTTATCAAAAAGTTCCACACCAGAACTAATTACTGTTGAAAATGATAAACTTTGGGAAACCATAAACATATGTCGAATTCTAAATTGTGAACTAAGTAATAGAATTATTCAACCAATAATCGAACAATTAAAAGGTAGACTTAATCAAAATGTAAACTACATTTTTTTAAATGATTTATACTCATCAATTGGCATTACAAAAAACAAATTAATTCTTCTATACGAGCTTGCCAATTTTCAAAGTGTTGAATCTGCAAAACTTTGGATAAATGATTGTTCATATACATTTAAACCAAATCTTATTGGAGAGTTTCTATACAATATGGACACATTAGATAAAAGTAAAATAATTCTTAGAAAAATTGAGGATTTTATAAAACTACCAGACAAATGGACTAAACATACATTGACATCAATGATGATTTGTGGTGCTCCAGGACAAGGTAAATCAGAATTTGCCAATCAATTTGGTTCAGAATTAAAGAAAATTGCTGGTGTTTATAAAAAGGAAATAAAAATTAATTTTTTATCAGTAGGAAAAGAAATCAATTCAAATGAAGATTTATCTCAATTTTTAAATGACATCTCCAAAGAGACAGATACAAAAACAATAATTGTAAATATTTTTGATGAAGTAGATAAAGCAAACTTCAATTTCTTCACACCATTTCTTTCTGCACTTGAAATGAGATTCAATGCTTCACAGACTCCATTAACCGTTTGGGTTTTCGCGCAAAGTAGTTTTCCACGTTTTGATTCTTACCGAGATTATGCAAATAAACTTGAAAATAAAAGTTTACGAGATTTCTTAACAAGGTTACAACTGGGATATATTGAATTACCAGAATTAAAGTTTAGTCCAGAGCAAAGGTTATTATCTGCAATAGGAGTTGCAAAAAAATCGTTTAAAGATTCTTCATTCATTTCAAAGGGTTGGGCTTATTATTTTATGTCAAAATATAATATTGAACACAACAGGCTATTGATTGCAGAAGTAAATGAAAATACTGAAATTGTAGACGAGGTTTTAGTAATTAGTAAAAAAGAACTAACCGCTAAAATTGAACAAGAAATAAATTTAAAAGCCGATGAAAAATGGATAAATCTGAATTAAACAATATTGATGGTTTTATAAGAAACAAATTTAGAGAAGCATCAAAGGATGAATTAATTTATAAATCTATCAAACAATTTGAGATAATCACCAATCTATTGGATATTCAATATTCAGTTATAGGTAGCTGTGGTGTTCGTTCATTTTTGCCATATTTTTCACATCTACCAAACGACCTTGATGTTGTTATAGACGATTATAATAAGTTAAAACTTAAAGAATATTGCCTAAAAGAAAATATACAATATCTAAAAGAGCTTGGAAGAGATAGAATAATATTGGGAGGATTTTTGATTCATTTAATTCCTAATAGAATGAATATCATTGATAAATTTAACAACCAAATTTTCACTCAAATAAATCTTGACATAAATGACCAAAATACTGAAATAAGAGAAATAATCTTGGCCTCGTGTAATGAAAAAGTGAAATTGAAAGTCCATATTAAAGAAATTCAATTCCTTCTATCATTGTTAACTCCAATTAATACAACAATTTTCCATGATTTAATTTCTTTAGTTGAGTATAACTTAATGGATAAAAACAAATTCCTTGAGTTTCAGAATTTAAACCTGAACATGAAGTCTCTATTTCAAAAAAGACTTAAAGAAATAATTATAATATCCGATAGATTTAAAAATGTAATACCACAGGACATTATTGAAAAAATAGAATTGATTTATGACCATTTATATAAAACTGAAAAATAAGTTCTGCAGCTAACAATCTGTATATGTCATAGCCGGATTAGTAGGAAATTTGGGCTTTTTCTCCCGCATTTTCTTCATCTCGGCTTGACAGGAAAGTAGCCCGCAGCCGGCTACGCCACATACAGGTAACCGTTAGCAGTTATTTTGAGTCGTCCTAAAAAATGTCTACACAATTTGAAGTAGATATGTATAAAAATGATGGAGTAACCAGGCGTTACAGCGAGAGTTTCAAACTCAAAATTTTAGCCGAACTTAGTACCGGTAAGTATTCAAAAAGACAACTGTCCCGCATTTATGGGTTGCAGTCAAGTACAATCAATGAGTGGGTACGAAAGTACGACCGTAAAGACTTAATGAACACACGTGTTATGGTAGAAACTAAAGACGAAATCAGCCGCTTAAAAGCGCTTCAGAAAGAAATCGAACAACTTAAAGAACTCTTGATTAAAAAGGATTTGGACAAGCTCGTTCTCGATTCTTACCTCGAAGTTGCCGCCGAGAACCTGGGATACAAAAATGCAGAAGAACTAAAAAAAAAACTTAAACATCAGGCGTTGATGAAAGCTTCTGCTGTGACCAAACAAACTGGCAGTGCAAGCGTATCTGAGGTATGCGCCTGCTTTGGACTGAAACGCGATGCCTGGTACAAATACAAGAAACGTCACAGGCAACGGCAAGCTGAAGTGGAACAGGTTCTCAGGATGGTAAAAACGGAACGAAAAATCCAGCCACGTGTTGGAACCAGGAAACTCCACTCTACCCTATCCAGCGACTTCTCTGCAGCCAATTTAAAGATTGGCAGGGACAGGTTGTTTGACATTTTAAGGACTGAAAACATGCTTGTAAAACGCAAACGTGCATATGCAAAAACTACCAATTCCTATCACCATTTCCATAAATACAACAACCTGATTAAAGAACTGGAAATCAACGCACCAAACCAGGTGTGGGTATCGGATATTACCTACATCAGGACAGTCAAAGGATTTTGTTATTTAGCCTTAATTACTGACTTGTATTCACGGAAAATAATCGGACACGACCTCAGTGATTCGCTGGAGCTGGCGGGCTGCCTACGGGCCCTCAAAAAGGCCCTGTGGCATGCCCGGCCAGCGGCCGGACTTATACACCACTCCGACAGAGGGGTGCAGTATTGCAGCCACATGTATGTAAATGAACTTAAACGGCGCGGTATTAAAATCAGCATGACAGAAGAAAACCATTGTTACGAAAACGCAGTCGCTGAAAGGATTAACGGCATTTTAAAAGACGAATTCTATCTCGACCAGTGCTTCTTTTCTATTGTCCATGCAAAACGTGCTGCAAAAAATGCTATTAAACTATATAACAACAAAAGGCTTCATGTATCTTTAGGGTACAGAACACCTAACTCGGTGTTTAAAAATGTAGCTTAATTCAATGTTTAACCTGTAGCCATATTTTAGGACTAGACATTTAAATAAAGTCGCTTACAATCAAATCACTAAAAGGATGATTAAAAAACCTTCTGATTTTCAACTTCAAACTCTCGGACCGAGCATAGAAACACTTTACATGCGACTGCAATTAAGTATGTTCAAAATAATTGAGCTGGTTGAAAGAGAAAATAAATTTAAAGGTTTATATAATCCTAAAACCGATACAATTGTAGATTGTGACAATATCAGTGAGTTTAAAAGATTTCAGTCTTTGATGAAAGGCTTAAATAATCATGTTTACTTCAATAGCTTAATTTTATCGGGATATTCCATTTTTGAGCACTCACTAAAATCTATCTGTTTTTACGTAAGTGACTATTTTGAAAATGCAGAAAAGTTTGAAGATGTGCCAAGAGACATTTTTAGAAACTGCATTAAATATCTGAAGAGAACTAATTTGATTGACTTCAAAAACAAAGAGATTGACAAATTATATGTTCAAATAAGTAACGTAAATAAATTAAGAAACTTAATTGCACATTTTAATGGCAACTTGATTAAAGACAAAACCAAGCACTTGACTGAACAGGAAAACTACAAATTATACAACTCGGACAAAAGACTGATAATAATAGCAAACGGTCAAATTTACATTGACGATAGTGAATATATTATGCTATTCATTCAAAATTCCGAGAATTTTTTAAAACGAATAATTGAAGAATTAAAAAAATAAAAACAACTGCTAACAAATTGCAAATTGCATTGCGGGTGCAGTGGTGTGCGTTGTCTCTGCTCCTTTCTTGACCGTCATGTCCTGTCGGACACTGACGCTCTTCGAAATCCGCAACGACAACTTGCAAGTGACCGTTGGCAGTAATGAAAATAAAAAAATATGAAACGAGAATTTACATTTATCCTTTTTCTACTTTTCCTTTACACAAATAATTATGCTCAAAACGAGGAAAATAAGTTTAAAACTCTTGAAATTAATAAAAGAGTAAGCGATTATTCAAGTAATTTTGATTTAAGTACACCACTTAATTCGTTTGTTACTTACAAATATTTAGAAGCAAAAGGAAAACAAGGTTTATATCGTTCAGTTATTTCTTATAAAAGAAGAGACTTTATGCCAAAAGCCAATATGCCTGACATTGAAGTAACACAGGAGGAAAAAGATGCCTTGCTAAACACACTAATCAAAGAAATAATTATTTACAATGATTCTGTTGCCGGTGTAATAACCGATTTTAATTCAGGACCTATGTGCGTCATCACAATAATGACTTTGGAAGGAGGTAAATGGTTCCAATATGGAGAAGATTTGGGTAATGATTTAAACGATGCCCGAAAGGCCTTTAAAGATAAAACGTTGAAGTATTATTTCGATTATGTCAGAGTATTAAAGCAAGTGGAAACAGTATCGACTGACACATTTTCCTTCGTTAATTATTTAAAAACCAAAGGAGAAACACCTAAAAAGTTTATTTTGGATGCACTTGCTATGCATAAAATTGTTATTTATGGCGAGATACATAAACGAAAAATATCATGGGATTTATTAAAGGAAACCATTAACGACCCTGAATTTATTAAAAATGCGGGAACCGTTTTCATGGAGCTTCCATCGGACAAACAAAATGATTTTAATCGTTTTTTCTCAAACGAAAAATTAGATTCTGAAATTATTTTGGATATTTTACGAAATGAACTGATTTTTGGCTGGGCCGATAAAGGCATGTACGAATTTCTCATTGAATTGTGGAAACGAAACAGGGAGCTTCCTGAAAATAAAAAAATAAATGTAGTAGCAGTAGATATACCAAAACCTTTTGATTCATTAAAAAATAAATCAGAATTTGATGATTTTTTTGCAAATGTTTTAGACCGAAACGAACAAATGGCAAAAACTATTTCTGAAACAATAAAAAACAAAAAAGACCTTAGAAACTCTCTTTTTATTGTAGGTGCTGGTCATGCCTACAAATCTTTGGTTCCAGATTTACCAAATGATGGGAGGCAACAGAAGGATGCCAAACTTTCGGCAGTGGCACAATTAGTTCAGCTATTTTCTGATAAGGACGTGTTTACAATTTTCCCACACTGTGCGATTATTACCAATCAAGGTTCTTTACATGGTAAAATCAGAAACGGATTATTTGATACAGTATTTACCATAAACGGAAACAAACCGGTAGGATTTGCTTTAAAAAACAGTCCATTTGGAAAAGAAACTTTTGATGGATTACACGAAATCACCTTTAAAAAGGAAACAGGAAGTTTTGATCACAATTATGATGGATATATATTTCTTGAACCCTTGGAAGAAGAACAAGACCAATATTTACTTTATGATATTTTTTCCGATAAATTCATTGAAGAGTTAAAGAGACGTGCAATAATGGTAAACCAAAAGATCGAAGATTGGTATGATGTAAAGGAAGTTTCAAAAGAAGCATTTATTACAAATTTTAAAAAAAGTGAAAACAAAAAACGTTGGACAAATAAGTAAGTATAAACTTTTGATAAACATTCACTACTGCCAACAATGTATATACAAAATAGGCGTGACAGCAGTAAATTCAAGGGTTGTAGCCCGCTTCAAAATAGTAACGGTTTGATAGGTTTGAAGCCCGCAATCGCCTACTTTGCATATACGAACCGTTATGCCACAGTTTGACCCGTCCTAAAAAAAGGCTACACAAAATGTAGCAAATATGTATAAAAATGATGGTATCTTAAGAAGATACAGCGAGGGATTCAAACTCAAAATTTTAGCCGAACTTAGTACAGGAAAATATTCCAAGAGAGAACTAGGGGACATTTATGGCGTTAACCGGACCACCATAAATGAATGGGTGAAAAAGTACAACCGGAAAGATTTAATGAATACAAGAATACTAGTGGAAACAGAAGGAGAAACATCACGACTGAAAGCCTTGCAAAAGGAAATCAAGCAATTAAAAGAGTTGTTAATCAAGAAAGACCTTGACAAGTTGGCCCTGGATTCTTATCTGGAAGTGGCTGCAGAAAAACTGGGCTATAAGAACGTGGATGAGTTAAAAAAAAATTTAAACATCAAGCCCTGATGAAGGCTACTGCAAAAACGAAACAAACAGGTATAGCAAGCATGTCGGAAGTATGTGCTTGCTTTAACCTGAAACGTGATGCATACTATAAATACCAGCAGCGGTGGAAACGTTACAAGTCTGTTGAATCAAAGGTAATACAGCTGGTAAAAGAAGAACGCAAAGTGCAGCCAAGGGTTGGCGTACGCAAATTGCATGAAGCACTGCTGCCTGCTTTTGACGCTGCACATATTAAGCTCGGCAGAGATTCATTATTTGATATTTTAAGGGCAAATAACATGCTGGTAAAACGCAAAAGGGCTTATACTAAAACAACCAACTCTTACCACCATTTCCATAGATACAACAACCTGATAAAAGACTTGGTAGTTACAAAGCCAAATCAGGTGTGGGTATCTGACATAACATACATCAGAACCGTCAAAGGCTTTTGCTATTTAGCCCTTATTACGGATATGTATTCACGGAAAATAGTAGGTTATGACCTCAGCGATTCGCTGGAGCTGGCGGGCTGCCTGCGGGCCCTCCGAAAGGCCCTGTGGCATGTCCGCCCAGCGGCCGGTCTTATACACCACTCCGACAGAGGGGTGCAGTATTGTAGTCATATGTATGTAAATGAGCTAAAAAGAAAAGGCATAAAAATCAGCATGACTGAAGAAAAACATTGCTATGAAAATGCTATTGCTGAAAGAGTTAACGGAATATTGAAAGACGAGTTTTACCTCGACCAATGCTTCTTTTCAACAGCTCATGCAAAACGGGCAACAAAAAGTGCAATTAAAGTTTACAATAATAAAAGGCTTCATCTATCTTTAAGGTACAAAACACCAAATATGGTGTTTAATGATGTAGCTTAACACAAGGTTTAACCTGTAGCCGTATTCTAGGACTAGACAGTTTAGTTAAAAACCAAAACAGACTAAAAATGAAAACAATTATCCTTTTCTTAATGGCAGTCTTGATTCTTACATCCTGCCACCAGAATGAAAATAAACAAGGAATTAAAAAAACGATTGTTACAGGCGAGGTTGACAATTTTGATAAAATTTCAGAACACAATATTGTTGAAATCGTCATACCGGATTTATTAGCAGGTCAAAAGAGATTCACTCAGGAAATAGATAATAATGGTCAATTTCGATTTGAAATTAATATTCAGAAACCAACTGAATTTAATTTAAAGTATAGTGGTTATTTAATTTATTATATTTTCCCCGGTGATAGTTTGCACTTTACAATAAATAGTGATTGCTGGAGGAAAACAACCAGCACATATTCAGAAGAATCAAATTTTTATACACTAACCGGAACTTCCGAAAAGATGAATTCTGAAGTATCAAAATTTATGGCCATTTATCGTGATTCTTTATTAAACTGGCAAGCAAACTCAGATTCAGTAAAAAATACGGATGCATTAAATTTCTTAATGTTTAAAAATAACCAGCTAAATGAATTACAAAATTCATTAGTTCTACTTTAACAGATTAAAGATTCTTTGAATTAAACACATTAAATATTTGAATGTCAATGCAATAATTATTATATTTAAGATACGATCGAGAAACAAATAAGGAGATCACTAAATTGGTTAATACAAGTTAAAAACAGGAATGGATATGGAGAAACACTGCGCCCGATGTTGGGCCGGCTTGATTCTTATTTGTCTGGTTATAATCAAATTTTCAGGAATAAAACAAAACGTTTTTTCGACAAAGCACAAACTTACTGTCAAGGGGTTTTCATGAGTGAACTTAGTAACATTGAAAGAATAAGCGAAGAGATGTTTGCCAACTACCATCAAATGCAACATTTCATAACCGAATCTACCTGGGATTACAGGGCATTGATGGATCAGGTGTCCAAAGATGTAAGTGCCAGTCTGCCCAAAAGAAAATTAACAGGATTGATTATTGATGAAAGCGGTTGGGAAAAGAAAGGGGAAAAGAGCGTAGGTGTAAGCCCTCAATATTGTGGAAATGCAGGTAAAATATGCAATTCACAGGTCGCCGTATTCGGTGCCTTAAGCAATGGGGATTTTGCCTCTATGGTTGATGCACGGTTGTTTTTGCCGGAATCCTGGAGCAATAATGATTTGCGTTGCCAGGAAGCAGGTATCCCCAAAGGAGACAGGGTTTTCAAACCCAAATGGGAGATTGCTATTGATATTATCGGCCATCAAAAAGAATTGGGGGTTGACTTTGATTATGTTGGTGGGGACGGTTATTATGGCAACAGCATAGAACTTGCAGAAGCCATTGAGGATATGGGATTTATCTATATGCTTGATATTCACTCCAATTTAACTGTTTATTTGGAAGAATGTGAGATAGGTATCCCTTCCTCCTCCGGCAAAGGCCGCAAACCGACCAGGGAAAAGCCCCAATCAGAAGGTACCAGGGCTGACAGGTACATGTCAAAACTTACAGACAAAGATTGGCAGTGTATAGATGTCAGGAATACAACAAAAGGAAAATTAGTCGCCGATTATCATTTTTGTACAGTGTACATTTGGGATAAGCCAAACAACCGGTTGTTGCGCCGGTTGTTGGTAATACGCCGGAACAAGACAAAAAAAGGAGATTACGAATATAAATACTCTTTCACCAATGCCAATTTGGAACAATACACCGAGAAAGGAATTGCTCATGTGCAAGCCCAACGTTTTTTTGTGGAACACTGTATCAGGGAAAACAAACAGGTTTTAGGCATGGACAAATATCAGACACGAAAGTGGTTGGCATGGTATCATCAAATAGCCCTTAATTTTTTGCTGTCAACTTTTATCCTGAAAGAGAAATTGCTATGCTTTGAGAATATTCCATTGCTGTCTGCACATGACATTAAACGGTGGATTATTTTCAAGCTATACCGACAGATGTCAGAAGACGATATGATTGACCAAATCTTTGAACGACATTGCCGACGACAAAACGATATAAACTTCGCTTATGATAAGCATTCGGAAATCTGTTAAAGTAGAATTAGAACTTTTCAATAAATCGGAAAGAACAAGCAATGAGTTTCGTGAATGGTCTAAAAATTTTATAAAATATGATAATTGGTCAAGTATGATGGAATATCGTTGGGCTCATGCGATGGCAATAAATGAAAATCCTGCTTTGTATGTAACTCAAATGCCAAAAGAATATTTTAATTTTCTCAATGAGTTTGAAAATAACAGAATTGATAAACTTAACAGTTCAACTTATTTGAATTTTCTTAACGAATATGCAATGTATATTGACCAGTTGGTACCTCTCGATTCACAGAAAGTTTATCTAACAAATATGACAGATGAATTTGAAAAAGGAGCAAGTTTTTTTCTTCGTTATTACAATCAGGTTGAAAAAGGTTTTCTTAAGGATGTTTTGATTTCGAAATTATATTATAGACTACTTGATGCAAAATATTATGCTCAACTCAAAAATATTTTTGACATCAATTTAATTGCCGACAAAGAGTTACAGGACAGAATCCAACAAAAATATGACTATGAAAAAAATCTATTTGAAACGCCTCAATTCTCAGAGGGGACGAAACTAAATGAACTAAAAGACGAAAACGACTTTTTTAATGCATTAATAAAAAACTATCCTAATAAAGTAATTTATATTGATTTTTGGGCACCTTGGTGTAGCCCTTGCATGAGTGAAATGCCGTATTCCGCAAAAATAAAAAATCACTTCCAAGATAAAAATGTAGCTTTTGTGTATTTAGCAAGTCAATGTGAAGAAGGTGCTTGGAAAACTACAATTGCTGAACAAAAAATTAATGGCGAACACTACTTTTTATCAGATAAACAATTTGCCCAATTAAGCGAAATCTTTAAAATTAATGGAATTCCACATTATGCTTTAATAGACAAAAATGGAAAAATTGTCAACGGAAATGCTCCACGACCAAGTAGTGAAAACGAATTAATTAATTTGATTGAAAAAAATCTAAATTGAATAAAAACCGGTACATAACAAGGTACATATTGCAGGGCGAGGTTTGGTGGTTCGCCAACTGCGGATTCTCGCATCGCAGTTCCGTGTCCTTCGGACAGGAACGCTCTCCGAAATCCGCCCCGACAACATGTACCAACCGTTAACGGTAATTTTGAAAAAGCAGATATGAAACATAAAATGATAATATTCTCCATTTTTTTATCCTTGATTTCTTTGACCACTCATGGACAAGAAAAAACTATGATAAAAAATTTTGAAGAATTATTTAATTATGCGTATAAATACTATTCTGAAAATAAACCGTTCGATGAGATAAGCAAAACATTATATAATTCAATTTATGAGAATTATGAGTTCTTTCTACAAACTGAAGAAGTTAGCTCCAATGATTCAAATAATTTACAACTTCGATTTAAATTGTTTAATTCTTATGCTTTAGACACTAGTGTCCCATTAAAATTGGGACGTTATTATTAATTAAACAAATTTGGCTCATTAAGCCTAAAACGTTCTTTGTCATTTTGAAATTTAGTTCTCTCAAAGAGGTCTCGAAGATGAGTTTTATCGGTCAATGATATACTCAATATCTGTAAAACCTCATATGTACTTCTGTCAAGTTGCATGTCTGTCTGGACAATTGCGACCAGGCAGTAGGTACATATAGCAACATAAATCTGGATCCGAACAGCATTTTCAGTAGTACCCCAGAATTTCTTGATTTTCAAATGTTGCTTTAGCCATTTAAAGAATAGCTCGACCTGCCATCGGTTCTTATAAAGTTCAGCAACTTGAATAGCAGAAATGTGCATTGCATTGGTTAAGAATACAAACTCGCGCTTTTGTTCTTCATCCCAATATCTGACCAATCGAAGATATTTTGGATAGTATTGTTTGGGATAAAAACCAGTCAATTCAATCATTACATCTGAAAGCACATTCTTTGGCAATCTTCGTTTCCATTTGACTATCTTGTATTGAAGATTCTTCTTTGCCCTGACGACGAAAAAAGCACCTATTTGATGAATCTTATACAACATTCTGAAGTGATTATATGCACGGTCAAATATGTAATATGACCCTGATTCATAAGGAATTTCTTTCATTGCCGTAGAGTCGTGTACAGAAGCTTCTGTAATATGAAAGAATGCTGGAATCTGTGTCTCTACATCGTATAATGTATGTACTTTGATTCCACCTTTTTTCTTGCGAAACTTCGCCCACCAGAATACGGAAAGGCACAAGTCAATCGTAGTTGAATCAAAAGCATAGACATTACCATCAAGCCTGAAGATGTCAGAAACTCGTTTCTGTCTGGCTTCATTAACCAGATAGTAAGCATACTCTTCAAAGATGTGATAGTCTCTGTCCTGATTAGCTCTGGCTAAGGATGATTTTGAAACATTCTTGCCTAAACCCAAGTGATAAGATTTGGAATGATGAGCATCAAGTGCGACAATCAAATCTCTCAAACTTTCACGATTTGACAATTGTCCAAACATCAGAGAAAGTAGTTGGTTCCAGCAAGTGAAATGCTTCACGTATTTGTCACCGTCATACTTGCGAACGATGTAGTTGAACTTATTCCTATCCAGGAACGATGCTAACTGAGCAAAAACGTATTTATCCTTATGCATTTGCTAATCTGTTTATGAATAGCGAAAATGCAAATTGAAATCCGTTTAATCGAAAACCACCTGCAACTTACTAAATTTCAATATTTTCAAAGAACATTATTAGATTTTAATGGGACAGCAATGAAGAAATGATTTTAATTTCTTCGGCAACAACTGTAAAAGCATTATTTTAGCTGAAATTTAAACCAATATCAAAAAATCTAAAACAATGAAAAACATTTTTTCAATCCTCTTTTTTGCAGCATTCATTTTTCAGGCAGCTGCACAAACAACTCCGGCAACCAGCGAGTTTTCTAATCCAACCATTAGTGTTGGCTTAGTAGTTGAAGACCTGCATAAATCCATCGATTTTTACACAAATGTAATCGGCATGACAAAAACGGGCGAATTTTCGGTTACAAAGGAACAATGCACGGAGCTTGGCCTTAACAACAAATATCCGCTCGATGTCACCATTCTGAAACTCGAAAACAGTGAAAATTCAACCGAATGGAAATTAATGAGTGTTGGAACAAAAGCCAACCACCCGAAACAAAAATACATGACCGACGACACAGGAATTCAGTACGTTACCGTTTTTGTAAAACAAATTCAACCCGTAATAGAACGCGTACAAAAAAACGGTGTTAAAATTCTGAGCGGAACTCCTTCTATTCTTGACGATGGCCGGAAATTTATTTTAGTTCAGGACCCCGACGGAACATTTATTGAAATTATCGGGCAAAAATAAACCCGTTTCCAAATAACAATTATTTAAAATGCCTTTAACTTTGTACATCAGCAGGTTAAAGGCATTTATTTATTTTGAAAGCACAATACCTGAATTAAAAAGACGTTTTTTTAGTAGTTTTGAACCCAATTTACTTTACAACACAAAGTTTTTACAACATGGCAAAAACAAAACGTTTGGAAACCGGATACAGAACCTTATCGCTTGGTGAAGAGATTTTTAACAGCATTACCCATGGTATAGGTACTTTATTAAGTATTGCTGCCCTGGTTATTCTGATAGTTTTTGCAGCAGTCAGGGGAAATGTGTGGCACATAGTAAGTTTTACAATTTTTGGCAGCACCCTGGTTTTGCTCTATCTTTCATCGACACTTTACCACAGTTTCACCAAACAAAAAGTAAAAAATCTGTTTGCCCGTTTCGACCATGCTGCAATATTTTTACTCATTGCCGGAACCTACACTCCGTTTTTGCTCACCGCACTTCGTGGCGTGTTGGGCTGGGTACTTTTTGGAATAATCTGGGGAGTTGCAATTACCGGCGTTGTCATTCGTTCCATTTATCTGACACGCTTCCGCAAATTAATGGTTGGCCTCTATTTGGCCATGGGTTGGATGTTTGTGGTTGCCATTGGACCGATGCTAAAAAATCTGCCTGCCATTAGTATAGTTTTCCTTTTTCTGGGTGGAATTATGTACTCCATCGGTGTAGTTTTTTATATCTGGAGAAAACTAAAATATGGCCACGGAATCTGGCACCTTTTTGTTTTAGCAGGAAGTATAATGCACTTCTTTTCGGTACTTTACAGCCTGATTTAAATCTTAGATATCAATTTTTGTCTTCCCTGACAGTTTTATGGTTTTGTTTTCCCAGTAAAAATTTCCGGAAAGACCTTCGGGTAAAGTGATTTCCCCTTGTATTCCGTTTTCCCCATTTCGTTTCAGGTTAAAATAAATGGTTCCTGTCGGATGTGGCATTTCACCCTTTATTTCTATTAACTTTCCTAAATGAGGTTCAATTTTAACGGTTTTGAAACCGGGAGAGGCAGGCTCAATTCCAGCCACTGTTGCCAGAAAATCGTAATTTGGACTTGCACTCCAGGCATGGCAATCCGAACGCGTTGGGTCAGGTTTTTCAGCAAAAGTTGTTAATCCCAAATCAAGCATGGTATGCCACAAACTTAGAGTTTCGAGGTATTCGTCGGCGAGTCCGGTTTCCTTTAAAGCCTGAGTCAGATAAAACCTGAAATACATGGTTGGCTGTATTAACTCCGTATCATTTTCAAACCGCTGAACAAAAGACTTCAACTCTTTCTTATCGACTGCACCGGTTAACGCAGCAAAAATCTGGGTGTGCATGCTGAATGAATTTTTATCAGGCGTTTCTGCAAAATAAGATTTTGTGTTATCCCAGCAGCTGTTTTTTACTGATTTAACCAGACTCCTTGCCAAGTTTTCATAATAATCGGCTTTTATTTCGTCACCAAAATTTTGGTATATTTTTGCTGCATGCGCGGCAGAATAAGCAACTTGCAAACTAAGCACCGAAGAATTACCATAATAACCACCTTTTGGAACACCGCCAATCTGAAGCTGCCCGTCCCACGGCCATTCGTCGGCCCAATCGACAAAATTCCAGTAGCCGGTCCTGCCAAGCAAGCCGGTTTGAGGATCGATTTTCGAAACAAAAAACTGCAAAACATCATCTATCCCTTGCAAATACGATTGCACAAACAACGAATCATCATGGTGCATCCAGTAATCGTAAACCATGTCGATCCAGAAAAGCGAATACGGCGGAATTACCTGCGGCATCGACGATGGATAACGGCTCATGGTAAGTCCTTCGCTAAACCGCGAATCATCGAATACCTGGATGGCTTTGCGCATTAAACGGTCGTCACCCGAAACATAAAGTGAAATCAATGCCTGAATCCGTGTATCGCCAACATACTGCATTTGTTCGTAATACGGACAATCGAAATATGTTTCACCGGCACACAACCGGGCAGTCCTCCACCCTACTTCCCATATTTTTTTAAGTTCAATATCGTTGCTCTCAAATTTTGCTTTTTCCTTAAACGGATATGCTGAAAATTCACTCTGCAAATTATCGATTACCAAAGGCTGATCTTTTGTGGTAATCGTAAGTTGAAAATACCGCCAGGTTCTTATCCACAGTGGACGAAACAAACGGTTATCCCCGCCGTCGGGGCGAAAATAATCGGCGTACCCGCGAATCGTTTTTCCTTTTGTTTCGTTACGGTTGCCTTTTTGCAGATTTTCATCGTAAAGCGATTCTGCATATTTTATCTGAATTTCAGCCCCTTTTCCGCTTGAAAACAATATTTCAGGGTAGCCCACTGTCAGCGTTCCCTGGTCGAGCAAAACAACAGCCTTTGTATTTGCCGGAATTACAAGTTTCCTGTCACCTTTCAGAAAAGTCTCATCGACAGTACATTTTTCAGTCCGGCAAACTTTCTGAAACCGTTGCACTGTTGCTTCCATCAAAGGAATCGACCGTGGTTCAAGCCCCCACTGAATACCTGTTCCTGCTTCTTTTGGCCGGCCAAAATCCAGAAAAACAGCAGCTTTCCAGCCCGAATCATCAAAACCGGGTTGCTCCCAGTTCCACGGATATTTTGAAGCATCCACATCGTCGCACGGACCAACCACAATAAAACTGCCGTCGGTGGTTTTACTGTCGGCATCAGCAGCCAAATAGGCTTCATTTTTTACCACTTTCCATGAACTGTTGGTGTTAACGATTCTCTCTGTATCTGAATTTCCCTGCAAAATAAAAGCAGTTTGCAACGAAATTTGCGCCCATGGTTTTTTCCCTGCAAAATTCCAAACCTGCGCTGCCAAAACATTTTTCCCCGGTTTTAGAAACGAAGAAATATCAATCGTTTCGAAACGCCAGTGCATTAAATCGCCGCGTGCAGGTCCTGAACAAACAGGTTTTCCGTTTACAAAAAGCCGGTAACGGTTATCGGCTGAAACATTTATAATAAATTCTTCAGGAACCTGTTCCAAATCAAAGGTTTTTCGAAAATGGTAAACTCCGTAATCAAGTCCCGATTCACCTGCAGGTGCAATCCAACCTGCCGACCAGTAATTCGTTAGCAATGCCGGATTCACTTTTGAAACAGAAAGATTTTCAATGGAATAAACATTTAAAATCAACAATAAAAACAATGAAGTAAAAATCAGTCGGTTCATGGTTGGTTTATTTTCATGGTTATATGGTCAAACTTTTAAAATTAAATTATTTCATTTTAATACCGGCCAGTAAAATTTTTATTTATCCTGAATTCCTTTCAACTTAATCTTCTGTCTTCCAGATTCGCACTTCTAACTTCCAACTTTTTAAACACAAAGATGCGCTAAGGATTGCACAAAGTTTCACGAAGGATTTTAACTTAAAACTGCGACTGAATTTCTTCCAGCTTCCAGCTTCGTGCTTCCAACTTCCAGCTCAATTCAACTCTTCAAATTTCACGAACGCAGTTTCCCAGTTAATTTTTTGTGTTGGTACATATTCAACAATTTCAAACGAAGCTGATACAATTTCCCTGATTTCACGAAGCGATTGAACAGCGCCAACTGCTTTTGCCTGCATTAAAATATTCCCAATGGCTGTTGCTTCGGTTGGCCCTGCAAATACAGGAATTCCCAAAGCATCGGCTGTTAACTGGTTCAGCATTTTGTTGTGAGCCCCGCCGCCAATAATATGAAGTCTTTCAATTTTCTTTCCGGTTACCGATTCAATTTGTTTGATGGTGAATTTGTATTTCAACACCAAACTATCGTAAATGCAGCGGGCAATTTCACCTTTAGTTTGCGGAATGTACTGTCCCGTTTTTTCACAATACAATTGAATAGCTTTGGGCATGTTTCCCGGATTCAAAAACAAAGGATCGTCGGGATTTATCAGGCATTTGAAATGTTCTGACTGAAGACTTAAGTCGACAATTTCCTGCCAATTCGTTTCTTTTTCCTCATCCCAAATGCGTTTACACTCCTGAATAAGCCACATTCCCATAATGTTTTTCAGAAAACGGGTAGTGCCTTCAACACCGCCTTCGTTGGTAAAATTCATTTCCAGTGTTTTTTCCGAAACCAGCGGCACCGGACTTTCAATACCGAGCAACGACCAGGTTCCGGAACTTAAAAAAGCCCAGTTTTCACCCTTTGCAGGAACAGCAGCCACAGCAGAGGCCGTGTCGTGGGAAGCAACTGCAATACACGGTATTTCTGCGCTTCCGGTTTCTTCCTGAATTTCGGGCAGGATTTTGCCAATTTCGTTACCGGGCCGAACAATCTCGTCCATTAAATAGATTGGAATTCCGCCTGCTTTGAACAATTCAGTTTCCCATTCAGCTTTGCCTGGTTTTAAAAGTTGGGACGTGCTGGCGATGGTATATTCAATTTTCTTTTCACCGGTAAAAAAGTAATTTAAAACATCGGGAGTAAACAACAATTTTTCTGCAGTTTTTAATCCTGAATAATTAGACTGAACTGATGAAAAAAGCTGAAAAAGCGTGTTAAACTGCATAAACTGAATTCCAGTTAACAGGTATGTTTCTTTTTGGGAAAGCAACTGAAAAAATTCTTCCATCGAATGGTCGGTACGATGGTCGCGATACGCAAACGGTAACCCCACCGGCTGGCCTTCTTTGTTCAACAATGTATAATCAACTCCCCATGTATCGGTTCCAATTGAGTCGGGTTGAATTTTATAATCAGCGATACACTTTTTCAAACCGGTTTTCAGTTCATCAAATAAATTGAAAATATTCCAGAAATATGTTCCGTGAAGGTGCAACATCTGATTTTTAAAACGGTGTACTTCAACCAGTTTAAGTGATTTATCATCCAAAACACCTAAAATTGCCCTGCCGCTCGACGCTCCCAAATCGAAAGCCAGAAAGTTATGTTTGCTCATTTTATCGGTTTGTTTATTCAGGTTTTAAATTCTATTTATCGGATTTAATGCTGAAAATTAATACAACTCTGCAAAAATCATCAATATTTTTAAACTTTTCATAACTAATAATCATAATATTCAAACGATTTTTATTGACAATTTCAATAATTTGTCAGAATTTTGTTTTCGGTATAAATTATCCCAAAATAATCTATTATGAAGAAATATTTTAAAATTTCATTCCTCCTTGTTTTGTCTCTAATGTTAATCCAACCGGCTCAAGGTCAAAAGTTATTGAAAAAAATTGCAGATAAAGCCAAGGAAAAGGTAGAACAAAAAGTTGGAGAACGTGCTGAACAAAGCGTAGATGAAAAGATTGACGAGAACATTGAAGATTCGGAAGGAGATGAATCTTCAACAAGTAACAGCGAAAGTGCCCGTGAAGCAAAAATGCAGGCGCGTATGCAGGGATTGATGAAAGGCATGGGCATGGGTGGCGATCCGGTGCCAATTGCCGACAGTTACAGTTTCGATCACAAGGTTCAGATGCACATTGAATCGTACGACGAAAGTGGGCAAAAAATAAGCGACGGTGAATTTATCACCCATTTTGATCCTAAATCGAAAAGTATGGCCTACCAGGTGGTTTCCGGAAATATTGGAGAAAAAGGCCAGGGAATGTTTATTATGGATGCAGAAAACGGCGCTACCATTATATTGAGCGAAGAAAACGGAAAAAAGACAGGTATTGTTTATGGAATAGGCGCTTTTATGCAAACCATGGGTGAAAGTTACGACGAAGAAGCGCTGGAAGATTCGCCTGACTTGTATCTTGCCAATCCGAACGTAAAAAAAACAGGAAAAACCAAAACAATTTCAGGTTTTAAGTGTGAAGAATATGTTTACACCGATCCTGAAACTGAATCGGAATCAGATATATGGATTACAAAAGATATGAAACTGAACTCGCAGGATTTTTTCAGTACAATTTTCAAAACCAGTTTGTATTCGCAGGGAATTGGCTGGGGTTATATGATGGAAGTGTCAACCAAAGAAAAATCGGGTGCAAAATCAATGATGCAGGTAACAGATGTTGATTCCAACTCAAACATTAAATTTTCGATGAAAGACTACCAGTTAACAAATCTGGGTTCGTTTACCATGCCAACTGAAGAATAATACTTCATTTTAAACCATAAGAAAAGGCCGGTATTTCCGGCCTTTTTTATAAGCTTTTCAAAAATGCTGCACTCGGCGCAAATGTTTCGGGAGCCATTTCAACCATGAAATTTTGTACCCCCGATGTTTTTGCTGCATCAAAAAAATCGTTCCAGTCAACAATTCCCTGACCAATCGGAACCTGAGCCTTTTTCTCTTCCGACCAATCGGAAAGATGGGCAGAAATAAACCGACCGGGATATTTTCTGAAATAATCGGCAGCTTTATAACCAATATTTACAACAGCAACCTGGAACTGCATTTTTACCAGTTCAGGGTCGAATGTTTCGAGCAGTGCATCGTAAATTAAATCGTCGCCCCGTTTTTCAAATTCCATGTGGTGGTTGTGAAAAACCATCTGAATTCCGGCAGCTTTTGTTTTCTCGCCAATGCCGTTCAGCTCTTCAGCCGCCTGTTTGTATTCATCGATCGAAGCTCCGTCGGGAAGCCAAAAACTGGCGGCAACCATTTGTTTCATTCCCAACTGAGTAGCCCATTCAATGCGGTTTTCCAAACTATCGCGCAATTCTCCCATTCCATAATGCGAACTCACGCATTTTAAACCGGCATCTTCAATAATCTTTCGCATTTCTGTACCGGTCATGTGATTTAATGGCTCAAATCCCGACTCAGAATATCCCAGCGGCGAACACATTTCTATTTGCGTGTATCCCATTCCGGCCATTTCTTTTAATGTTCCCGAAAAATCGGCCACCAGTTTTTCGCGGATAGTCCAAACCTGAAATCCGAAATCTTTCAGCAACGGTCCGGAACAACTTATCATTCCCATTGGCAACTGACTTAATAAAGCGGCAGACCCCAAAGCTGCACCTGTATTTTTTATAAATGTTCTTCTTGTTGATTTCATTATATTAGCTTGAAGTTAGAAGCACGAAGACAGAAGATCATTGCATTCTTCATTTGAAACAACGGTCACTCGTGCATTTTTTATGATTTAAATTCAGTGGTATTTGTTTATTTTACATTTCATCGAGGCTCCAGCCTTTTCGATATTCGCGTTTCAGGTAATTGTTGGCTTCCGGAACGTTGGTAATTTCACGTTTTGAAGCATCGTATTTCAAATTTTTCCCTGAGCGCAAGGCAGCAGCATATAAATTCACTGCTTCGGTAATTGGCCAGGCATAACGGAAACTACCTTCCAGTTGAGTATTATTCCGTACGCCGTCGACAAAACGCTGAATTCCTGAAGCTCTTTCATATGAATCATCGAGTTTTAATTCTTCAGCAAGTTTTTTATCTCCTGAAACTACATAAGGATCGCGCAAATTAAATTCTGCGGACATAATTATGCCTTTTTCACCAACGAACATCATTCCCTCACGTTGCAGCTCTTTGTCTTGTTCTATTAATTCAGCAGGAATCGGTGGCCGCATTCCTCCATCGTACCAGATTAAATCAACAGGCGGGCGGTTTCCTTTGGCCGGAAATTTAAACCTGACTGAACTGGCAAACGGGAAAGAATAATCGTTTTGAATCTGGAAAGCTGTTGCATTTTCACTTAGGCTGCAAACATGACTTCTGTGTGGTTCAATAAAATACGGATTTTCGAGTTCCAATCCTCTGAAAACAGTCCATAAACTGTAGTGTCCCATATCGGCCATGGCACCGCCTCCGAAGTCGTACCACCCTCTGAAAACCATGTTGGTAAAATTCGGATGATAATCGCGTTCAGCTACGGGTCCCAGCCACAAATCCCAGTCAAATCCTTTGGGCAGGGCTGGTTTATCTTTTGGCATTTCTGCATATTGCGGCCACACCGGGCGATTCGACCAGTTGTGAACTTCCTTCAGTTTTCCGATTACACCGCCATTTATCCAGGCCAGCACCTGTTTCATTGAACCGTTGGATTCCCACGGAATAAAATGAGTAATGACATTCGATTTTTTTGCCATTTCAACCACTTCAAAACCTTCGTGCAACCGGTTTGAAATGGGTTTATGCATGGTCATGTGAATTCCGCGTTTCATCGCAGCCGTGGCAATTACTCCGTGCAAATGGTCGGTAGCCATGATTTTTACCGCATCAATGTCTTTTTGTTTTTCAAACATTTCACGAAAATCGGCATAAGCAGCGCAACCTTTATAACTGCCGTTTGGCGCATTTTTAGCATAAAATGCATCCACAATTTGTTGTCCGCAATCGCGGCCACCCGGTATTTTTCCATCTCCGCCCGGTGTCCAGTTTTCGTTTTCTATTGTGCTTCGCAGGCTGTTTAAAAGTCCCTGCGGACTCCAGTCGTAATAACCAAAAGCTTCTTTTTGCGGGTCGCAAACAGCAACAATTTGAGCTTCAGGAACCTTCAATAAATCGGGCATTTCGCGCAAGCCTTGTGTACCGGTTCCAATGTAGGCAATATTTACTTTTTCGCTAGGAGGAATAAAACCCGCTCCACCAAGAACATGCCGGGGCACGATTGTCAGTCCGACAGCAGCAGCAGTTACGCCACCAATAAACTCTCTACGATCGAGGGATCGAACACCAGATTTTTGATTTTTCATAATTAATGGTTTAGTTAAAATAATTTATAGGAGATGTCAGTAAAGTTAGTTTTTAAATCATGAAAACCAAAGTGTTATCCGTGATTATTATATATAAAAGTACAAAGAAATCCTGAGTACGTCAGAATTTGGAGATTCCAAAATCTAAAAAATGGGGAGTTTAAGTTACAGGTTTTATTCTGTTGCCGTTATTTGAGAAATAGGTGTTAAATCCAGTTTTCTGAATTCCACTTCTGAGCCTTCCGCCTGCACCGCAATTTGTCCTTTTGTGGCGGTACAATTGTATCCGTAATTCACCAAATCGCCGTTTACCCACACTTTTATTTCACTACCCACACATTCAACAGTCATTGTATTCCACTCACCAAGTGGTTTTTCAGAGCCATCAGTCAGATTTTGTATACGACGTTCCTTTCCTTCGGTGATTCCCCAGTTTTCTTTTGGCCCGCGGCGTTCATCCATATTTGGAGTTGTAATATCTTCAACAATACACCAAAAATCTCCCGCATTTTCGTGCATTCCCTGCACTTCGAGCGATTTGGGAAACATTCCGTACAAAGCCCTCGGTGTGGAAGCATGCACCAAAACTCCACAATTCCCGGGTTCTCCGGCAAAACGGTATTCCACTTCCAAACGGTAATCCTGAAAAATTGAATCGGTTATTAAATGTCCACCGGGTGTTCCCAAACTTACCAAAAGTCCGTTTCTTACAATAAACGGATTTATGGTATCCGGATTTTCATCCATGGCCGGTACATCGACATGCCAGCCGGTTAAATCTTTTCCGTTAAACAACGAAACAGTTGTGTTCTTTTGGGGAGCGTTGCAAGCGAAAGTAAAAAATACGAACAAGGGAATAAATAACTTTTTCATACAAAACATATTAATGGTTTAACTTCACCTGATTAACACATGTAAATGATTAAAGTTGAAGGATAAAGAATTTTTAAATATCATTTTAACCGAAAATTCATCCTTCCTATTTATCCTTATTACTTTATCCTTTCACTTCATTCTTAATCCTTTCAACTAATCCTTCAACACTTGTTCTTTTGCCCATTTTATATATTGTTCCCAATCGAAATCGGTAACATCGTGTTTGCCAGAACGAATATGGTAAGCCACGGAATTTTGAATGGATTGGTTCACTGCCGGCATTTCGTTGGAAGGAATACCTTTTTTGCCGAACAATTTATACACCGGAGAAGCGTAAAATGCGGATAAAAATTCACCGCGCGGATCCGACCACTGGTCTTCTTCAGCACTGGCCACGTAAAGCGGACGCGGCGCAATCAATGCAAGCAATTCGTGTTGGTCGACAGGAAGCGCCTCTTCGTTGTTGTTGTAATTTTTAAAGTTTTGGCAAAACCAGTGAGGAAAACTTGTATTTATCCTTCTTACAGTTTCGCCAAATTTACGTTTCGATAGCGCTGCGCCGCCACATCCCGATTCATTGGAAATTACGGCTGCAAAACGTTCGTCGGTAGCGCCTGCCCACAACGATGTTTTTCCAAGCCGCGAATGACCAAAAACGATAACTTTCGAAGCATCAATTTCATCGCTGGTTTCAAAATAATCCATCGCACGGCTCAATCCCCAGGCCCAGGCAGCAATACTTCCCCACTCCGATTCAGCCGGCTGTTGTTGATCGTCGATATAAAAAAACGGATGAATTCCATCCAAAAAATCATCCTTGTCGGGATCGACTTCTCCGTAATAAATGGTTGCAAGCCCGATTCCGGCATCCAACATTTTATCGATTGCCCAGCGGTTGGTGCGTACACCGCGCGATTGCTCTGTCAACTGGTTGTTGATAATTCCAAACGATTCATTGTCCATCGTCCAGGCATCCGAGATAAGCACATTAACATCTTCGGTTATTGTATGATTTCCGTAAAAATTATACCCGAGAAACAAAGGCGCTTTTTCCACATTTTTGGGCAGATAAATAAGAATGTAAAAATCGAGCGAATGACTTCCCTTTTGAAACGAAATTTCCACCTGCCTGCGTTTTGCTTTTCCGTTCAGCGCATCATCGCTTTGTTCAACAATTCTGGCTGAAGTTATTTTCAACTCGCCCGGAACTTCGCCGTACACATTTTTTGTAAAAAAATTCAGCAACTCGGGCCTTTCCTTTTTAACCCATTCTTTTGAATTTCTTATTTTCTTCCCGCTAAATGTTTTCAGCGGATTGGGTAAAACAAACTGGGGAACTTTGTTTTCGTCGTAATTAGGTTCGCGCTGAGACCAAACCATTTCAATAGAAAAAACCAGCAGAACAACCAGAATTATTTTTTTCATTTTGCCTCGTTTTTAATCATTTTGTTGAACAGTTTCAAACACCATCAGTATTTCATCAGCAAATTCAATAGTTTGCGATCGAGTTTCTGTCCGTACCAGTCTTCGTAATCCACATCTTTTCTTCCTGAATTCAGGAGGCCGAAAGTACCGTTAAATTCCCAAAGTGCATAACCAATTCCGTTTTCGGTTAAAACATCGAGCACATCGCCAAACCAGGCCAGAAAAACATCGTGCGGGGTTTCCTGCCAGCAACCGCACTCGCCGCAATGAATGCCAACACCCTTTTTAACGGCGTCAATCCACGGAGAATAAAATTCTTCGAGTGATTTTCTGCTGAAATTTTTGCCATCAATTTCGCCGGGCCAAACGGGTTTTGGTGCGTCGTCGGGATTTTCGAAAACCCACGGGGCACGGTAATGCGAAATGTAATGCGGATAGTATCCACGGCAACTTTGGGCAATATCCAAATCGAAAATTTCGGGAATTACTTCGGCTCCCACATTATTTCCGTCGGCAACCACACGGTGATTCGGATTGTAATTCCGGATAGTTTCCATCGCTTTTTTTGCTACTTCGCGGTACAAAGGTCCGGGAATAGCACCTCGTTTCGAAAACTGGTCGTTCATATCTTCGCGCGTACACGGTTCATTCACCAAATCGAAACTTATCTGGTCGGGTGTTTTTCCGGCAAACCGTTTTGCCCACATTCCCCAATGAAAATAAAATGCTTCCTGCGCTTCCTTGTCTTGCCACAAATTGTACGGTTCGTTAAAACCGGCATTTACACAAAATCCGGGGGCGCGGTGCAGGTTTAAACTTACATGAATTCCGTGTTTATTGGCTGCATCCACCAGTTTTTCAACGTTATCCACTTCTTTTTCGTTGATATTTAAAACATCGTCGGGAGTAATGTTGCGGCTTTGATCGAAAGTAAGAAATCGCGGGTACGCCATGGGCAGCCGAACAAAATCAAATCCCCAGTCGGCCATCCATTTTAAAAATTCTTCGGTAGTTTTGGGGCGCCCTCCTCCTTTCAAATCAGGAGAAAAATAATCGAGCAGGTTAAATCCTTTCCAGCGCGGCAATTTATTTTTTACAGGAATATTTCCGGATGAAAAAGCCGGAACACCGGCAACACCAACGGCTGCACTTACCAAACCGGTGGTTTTAATAAAATTTCGACGTTTCATATTTCAAGGTTTTAATTGGTTCTTGTAAAGATACAATTTGACAGGTAAAGCGCAACAAACAAGCATATTCAAAATTGCAAACAAAAGTAAATCTCTTCAACCAAATCAGTTAATTAATATTAATTCACCCCCGATTTGTTGCAATTATAAAAAACACGGCTTTAATTTGTAAAAACTAAAGCCATTAGAACTCGGTTAAACATGCAGAAAAACGTAACAAAGCCACATCCGCTATTTTTTATTTGCCTTTTATTTATTTTGTTGAATCCCGGATTTTCACACACCGTTTTTGGCCAGGTAATTCTGGGAAAAGTAATAAATGAACAGAAAGAACCTGTTCCGTATGCAACTATTTATGTTGAAGAAACCAAGGAAGGAACCATTTCAAATGCCGAAGGAAATTTTACGCTTTCGTTAGACCGGGGAAATTACCGGTTAATTTTTCGCTCGCTCGGATACTTTCAGGTAGAAAAACAGGTTGTTTTGAATGCCGACACAATTAAGTTCGACGTAACAATGAACCGCCAGGAATATTCAATAAAAGAAGTAAAAGTGTTTCCAGGCAAAGAAGATCCGGCCTATTTTATTATTCGGAAAGCCATTGCCAATGCGGCATATTTCCGCGAAAAAATTAAACATTACGAAGCCGGATTGTACATAAAAAGCAACTTCAGATTTACCAACATTCCAAAAATATACCAGAATAAAGTTGAAATAAACGGGAAAAAGCTAAAAGAGGCTTTTCATGAAAATGAAACATACATTATTGAATCTCAGAACAAAATCACGTTCGATTATCCGCAAAACTACAAGCAGGAAGTAATCAGTAAAAAATCGTCGCTGGTTGGTTTTGAAGAGCCGCCGGTGATGGGACTGATGACATCGAGTTTTTACGAAGAACGTCCGAATCAGGTCATTTCGCCGCTTTCGGCGATGGCGCTAAAACACTACAATTTCAGGTACGAGGGTTTTATTTCTGCCGGAAATTTCGATGTTTTCAAAATTAAAGTTGAACCAAAACGCAAAAGCGACGAGCTTGTTTCGGGTTACATTTATATTGTCGACCGGTTGTGGTGCATTTATCATGTTGATTTTAAAGCCCGCATCGAATTTTTTGAGTACAACATAAAACAGCAATACGAGAACCTGGGGAACAACAACTGGATGCCCGTGTCGCACATACTTAACGGCGATTTTTCGTTGCTGGGTTTGAAAGGTGAATTTTATTACGGCGCCTCGCTGAAATACGATGATGTTGAAGAAAACCAAAGAACTACACCAGCAAATTTTGAAACGGTTGAAAAGGAGGAAAAACCTGTAAATCAGAAAGAAAATGAGTTGCGGCAAAAAGTGGCACAAATCACTGAAAAAGATGAACTCACCAACCAGGATGTAAAAAAGGCAGCGCGTTTAAACCGCAAAATTCTGAAAGAACAGTACCAGGATTCGACCCTGACAACAGAAAATTTCGACACCTACAAAATTGAAAATTCAAAAGACAGTTTGCTAACGGCCAATATTTCGTGGGATACCATTCGTGCAATTCCGTTAACACCGGCCGAAATCCGCAGTTACGAAAAAATGGATTCGCTGGTAACGCTCGAAAAATTGCAAACCGATTCGGTTGGTAGTGAGCCGCAAAAGAAAAAAATCCTGTCAAAAATAATCAACGGCTATTACGATTTATGCAAAGATTCGCTAATCCGACTGGGATATTCCGGTTTAATTTCGCCCGATAATTTTGATTTCAACACGGTTGACGGATACAAATACAAACAAACGTTTCGTTTTTCAGCACAGGTCGATTCAGGAAAAATGATTTACATTACTCCTGAAATTGGTTATGCTTTTAACAGGAAAGCTGTTTTTGGTTCGGTGGAAAGCCGATTTCAAAATCTGTTGCACAAAAATAACCAGGTTGAAATTGGATTTGGAAAAGTAAGCCGCGATTTTAAATACGAAACAGGCGGTATTCATCCGGAAATAAATTCCATCAGTTCGTGGTTTTTTGCACAGAATTACATGAAACTTTTTGAAACGTCGTACTTTAAAATAAACGCCTCGCAGGAAACTTTCAAAAACGTTTATCTGAAAGGAATGGTGGAATACAATCATTTTTCGCCGTTGGAAAACAGCGTGACTTACCGGCTTTCCGACAAAAAAGAATATTCGCCGAATGTTCCGAAAGGGTTGAATGAAATTTCTCCTGAACTTGCCAATCAGAAAAGCCTGGTGTACACACTTGGCCTCAGTTATACAAAAAGGCAGCAAAAACCCTGGCTTCAAAAGTCACAATTTATAATGGTTTCCGACTTTTACCGGTTTCTGCTTTCCTACAAAAAAGGGGTGAAATCGGTGCTAAGTTCCGAATCTGATTTCGATTTGCTTGAATTCAAATTTGAACAGGAGGCCAATTTTTCGCCAACTATCGCCGTTGCCTGGCATTTCAATGCCGGTTATTTTTTAAATTCGAACCAAATGCATTTTTCGCAGTTTAAACATTTTCGGACTTCAGAAATTGTGGTTCCTTTTCAACCTTTTACCACAACTTTTCAATTGTTAAATGATTATGAATTCAGTACAAACCGCGAATTTTTAACATTTGGCGCCGAATTCAAAACCGAATATTTCCTTTTGCGTTACTTATCGGCAATTAACAAACGAACCTGGAGCGAAAGCCTACATTTAAATTACCTGAGTACACCCGATTTAAACAACTACTGGGAAGCAGGTTACAGCTTAAACAATTTGTTTTTTATGGGAAATATAGGCGTTTTTACCGGTTTCAAAAAGGATAGTTTTGAAGGTGTTGTTTTGAAGGTTTCGCTTTCTGTTTTCTAAAGTTGGCGCGGCATTCGTTTGTGAAGTCGTTCAAAAAAAGATAAATTAGCGACACAAACGATAAAAACCAAGAGCGTGAAGATTCCAAAAATAAAACTGCACTGGCAAATTCTAATTGCACTTGTTCTGGCCATTCCCTTCGGTTATTATATTCCCAATGGAGTAAAATATGTTTCCTGGATTGGGGAAATTTTCCTGACTGCTTTAAAAATGGTGATTGTTCCGTTAATTCTAAGTTCGATAATTTCGGGAGTTACCAGCATGGGCGGAGGAAAAAACCTGGGCCGGCTGGGTGCAAAAACCATGCTTTACTACCTTTTCACCAGTGTAATGGCTATTCTTACCGGATTAATCCTTGTAAATATTATAAAACCCGGTGTTGGCGTTGAAATGGGATTTACCCAGTCGGTTGAAGATTTATCGGAAAAAACCAATTCGGTTAACGAAATATTAATGCGCATCGTTCCTGAAAATGTTTTTCAGGCCATGGTAGAAAACAACATTTTGCAGGTTATATTTTTCGCCCTTATTTTTGGCGTTTTTATTACCCAGGTGAACGACAAATACAAAGAATCGCTAACCACTTTTTTTGAAGCCGTTTTTGAAGTAATGATGAAAATGACCATGTTTATCATCAAATTTACCCCGCTTGGAATATTTGGAATTGTGGCGCGAGAGGTAAACCGAAATGCACACCAGTTATCGGGAATTGCAGGAAGTATGGCCATTTATATGCTTACGGTTTTTCTGGCGTTGGGAATTCATGCATTTATTAATCTGCCGTTAATCCTTCGGTTTGTTGCAAAAGCGAAACCAAAAGAACACTTCAAAAATATGATTACACCGCTGTTAACTGCGTTTTCAACAGCTTCGTCGAGTGCAACGCTGCCGCTTACCATGGAAGCAGTGGAACATAAAAGTGGTGTTTCGAACAAAATTACCAGTTTTACTTTACCGCTGGGAGCAACCATAAACATGGACGGAACAGCGCTTTATGAATGTGTGGCAGCCATGTTTATTGCACAGGTATACGGAATTGAGATGCACTTTTTTCAACAATTGCTTGTGGTTGTAACTGCTTTGCTGGCTTCGATCGGGGCGGCCGGAATTCCAATGGCCGGACTGGTAATGCTCACCGTAATTCTAACTGCTGCCGGATTACCGCTCGAAGGGATCGGATTAATTATTGCCGTGGATTTAATTCTCGATATGTCGCGCACTACTGTTAATGTTTGGAGCGACAGTTGCGGTGCGGTTACCATTGCCCGCTCGGAAAAAGAAACCACCAATGTGGCACTTTAGCTTGTTTTGTCTGTAAACGACTAGTAAAAAACTACAAACAGCACCTTTTAATCTGCAAAATACATTTGACGAATTGATTTCGTAATTGGCAGAAAGTCAGTATTTTTAATCATATTTTATCTTACAATTGTAAATATTACAATTCTTCATCGATGAAAATTTTTAAATACCGGATTCTTAACCACATTCTGTTCTGGATATTTATATATTCCTTTTACACCATTCCGTTTATTTTATCCTATGGTTTCGAAGCAGATGCCTTTATTAATCTTATTTACCTTCCGTTTGATGTATTGACGGTATATTTTGTTATTTCCTTTTTAATTCCCCGGTATTTTTTTGCCAAACGAAAACTTTTTGTTTTGCTGATTGGAGTTGCTTTTGCTATTTCTGCTAACATTATCATTTCGAGGTACATTAACTACGTAGTTCAACCAACGCTTGGACTTTGGGTAACACGCCGTTCGTTTACTGTAGATATTTTCAATTCGTTGCTAACCAACTTTATGATTGTTGGTACCGCAGTGGCATTAAAACTTTTCAGCTATTCCTATAAAATTCAGTTAACCCATTCCGAACTTGAAAAAAGAAGCGTGCAATCGGAACTGGGTATTTTGCGTTCGCAGGTAAATCCTCATTTTTTGTTTAATGTATTGAACAACATCGACTCTCTGATTTTTGAGGATCGTGAAAAAGCTTCGAACGCCATTTTTCAATTGTCGAAAATTATGCGTTACATGCTGCAGGAATCGGAAGAAGAACGTACAATGCTCGACAAAGAACTCAACTATATCAAAGATTATCTTGAACTTGCCAGCCTGAGTTTTGAAAATCCCGGATTTTTGGAATACAAAGTAACAGGCTCAGCCACAGGCAAACAAATTCCACCTTTGCTTTTTATCCCGATTATTGAAAATGCGGTAAAACACTGCAACAAACAGGTTGATTCGCCCGGAATCAGAATTTTATTCAAGATTGAAGATAATTTTATTGAACTCACTACTTCAAATTTTATCAAACGAAACGATTTTAAATTGCCCGACAACAGTACCGGCAACGGTTTGAAAATAGTGGAAAAACGACTAAAATTACTGCACGGCGAAAACTACATTTTTGAAATTAAACGCAATATGGATAAATTTGATATTTATCTGAAAGTGCCCTTGTATTAATTCGAAAAACCATGAAACTGAATTGTATAGCTGTCGACGATGAAATTCTGGCCCTGAAAAAAATAAAAAGGTATGCCGAAAAAATCGATTACCTGAACTTGCTTGGAACATTCGACAATGCTTTGTCGACCTTTTCATTCTTGAGAGAAAACAAAGTTGATCTGATATTTCTCGACATTCAAATGGACGAATTTACTGGAATTCAGTTGCTGGAAACAATTAAAGACCCACCGTATATTATTTTGACAACCGCATACGATGAATATGCACTAAAAGCTTACGAACTCGACGTAATGGATTACCTGCTAAAACCCATTCCGTTTGAAAGGTTTGTAAAAGCAGTTGAAAAAGTGTATGCCCGTTTTCTGAAAGATGCTACGCACAAAAACCAGCAAATTACAATCGAAAGTCATCAGCAGCAGCCTTCAAAACCTGATTATACATTTATTAAATCGGGCAACAAAACCATAAAAATCTATTTTAACAAAATATTGTACATTGAAGGAATGCGCGATTACCTGAAAATTCACATGGAAGACAGCAAAATTATGACTTTGCTGAATTTCAAAACAATACAGGATATTCTAGATCCGCAGAAATTTGTCAGGGTCCACAAATCGTACATTATTGCCATTGATAAAATCGACTACATTGAAAATAATGCTATTAAAATCAGGGACAAGTTAATTCCGGTGAGCAATACCTACAAAGTAGCCTTCTTCAATTTACTCAACAAAAATAACTTCGTATAATCTTTTTCCCAAACACACAGAATACATTTTGATGCGATTAAAAAATGTTAAACAACTGAGGTGTTTTTTTTACTTTTTTTAATACTTAAGGTTGTGTTGAAATACCTATTTTTGCTGCAATTTTATAAACTTTAAAACCGAAAGGAAATGGGACTAAAAAAATTTACATCTTTTATTTTTTTACTGGCCATTTTAGCCGGACTTACCAATTGTAAAAAAACAAGCGACCGTTTGTTTTACGAAAAAGCTTACGTTAAGGAAATAAAACAAGCACGGGAAGACCTCCGTTTGTACCTGGCAACCAATACTGTTCCAGGGGCCGAAATTGCTATTTACAAAGACGGAAAACTAATTTATTCGGAAGGAATGGGTGCTGCATCGCGCGAATTGAATGTACCTGTAAAAAGGGATACAAAATTCAGAATAGGTCCTACTTCAGCAGCATTTACAGCGCTGGCTTTCCGCATTTTAGTTGAAAATGGAACACTTCACCCCGATTCTTCAATCCAGCATTATTTGCCCGAATTTCCGGAAAAAGAATATAAAATCACCCTTGAAAATCTGGTGCAGAATACTTCAGGAATACGGGAAGAAAATATCAACGAAGCAACTGAAGTAAAATACAATTATACCATGAAGTCGGTTCTGGAACGAATTATTAACGACAGCCTGATCTATATCCCGGGAGAATATCAGGTAAACACGGTTTATAATTACGATTTGCTGGGTACAATAATGGAAAAAACAACCAACAAACGGTTCGATAAAATAATTAAGGAATTGATTACCGACACACTCCATTTAGGAAACACAATGGAGGACAATCCTTTTAATATAATTGAAAACAGAACAGATTTTTACGATCATAATCTTGTTGCGATGGTCACCAATTCTGTTACCATGGATCTGCGGTCGAAAGCTCCTGCACTCGGTTTGCTTTCAACAGCCGAAGACCTTGCTAAATTTGGCAACGACATTTTACATTCGCCTTACATTTCAGATGAAGTCAGAAAAAACCTGTTTAATGTGCCTGAACTAAGTTCGGGTGTGGATGCTACAATGGCGAACGGATGGAATGTTTTCGAAGATTATTGGAAAAGAAAGTTTTATGTTAGTGCAGGTCAAGTTCGCGGCGGAGGTTCAAGTCTTCTAATTTTCCCCGACGATGATTTGGTTATTGCAATCCTGATTAATTTAACCATGGACATGCAGGAAATTCCTGACTATAAAATTGCGTCGTATTTTCTTCCAAAAAACCAACTGCAGATAGAAGTGGAAGCGAAACAAAAGGAAATGCAAAACAATAAAACAAAAGAGTCTGCAAAAAAGCCAAATCCACCGCAAGCGACATCAAAATAATGCCTGCAATTCTGTACAAAATTTTATTTCAGAATTGAATACACTTTTAAAGGAAACTCTGTTTAAGAGAAAAGAGAATCAACAAATTCGCGGCGGTTAAAAATTTGCAGGTGTTCCATTTTTTCACCGATTCCGATGTATTTAACCGGTATTTTGAACTGATCGGAAATACCGATTACTACTCCGCCTTTTGCAGTTCCGTCGAGTTTGGTGAGCGCAAGTGCAGTAACTTCGGTAGCTTTGGTAAATTGTTTGGCCTGTTCAAATGCATTTTGCCCGGTGGAACCGTCTAAAACCAGCAAAACTTCGTGCGGTGCGTCGGGAACGATTTTCTGCATCACTTTTTTGATTTTGGAAAGCTCGTTCATCAAATTAATTTTATTGTGCAAACGCCCTGCTGTGTCAATAATCACCACATCGGCATTCGATGCTTTTGCCGATGACAAAGTATCGTAAGCAACCGAAGCCGGATCGGCACCCATTTTTTGCTTTACAATAGGAACGTCGACACGGTTGGCCCAGATTTCAAGTTGTTCGATGGCAGCGGCCCTGAAAGTATCGGCAGCTCCAAGAACCACTGATTTTCCGGCCTCTTTAAAATTGTAAGCCAGTTTACCAATGGTTGTTGTTTTTCCAACACCGTTAACACCAACCACCATTATTACATAAGGTTTATCGGTTTTGGGAAGGTTAAAATCAGCAACATCATCCGAATTGTTTTCTTCGAGCAGCTCGGCAATTTCTTCTTTCAAAATTGTGTTCAGTTCGCTTACTCCCATGTATTTATCGCGTGACACCCTGCTTTCAATTCTTTCAATAATTTTCAAAGTGGTATCAACACCAACATCAGAAGTAATTAATACCTCTTCCAGGTTATCAAGAACTTCATCGTCGACTTTTGATTTTCCGACAAAAGCCCTGCTTAATTTTTTAAAAACACTCTCCTTTGTTTTGGAAAGCCCCTGATCGAGCGACTCTTTTTTGCTTTTGCTAAAACTTCCGAACAACGCCATATCTAACTGTTTTACAGCAGTAAAAATAACAATAATTTTTCTTTAACACCTGTAGTAGAGCATAAATACAAAAAAAGCTTCCACCATCGATGAAAGCTTTTTCTGTACTTCTCCTTGTCCCGTAAAACGGGTTATTTTTGAAAATAATTTTTTACGTCGTCGTTCGGAACAATTTCTTCTTTGAAAGTGTATGCACCGGTTTTTTCAGATTTTACCATTTTAATTACTTTGGCATAACCTTTACCTGCACCTTTTTGTAATGTAGCAACCGTTTTCTTTGCCATAACTTATCTTATTTAATTTCTTTATGTACTGTTACTTTTTTCAGAATCGGATTGTACTTTTTCAATTCCATACGTTCAGGAGTATTTTTCCTGTTTTTAGTAGTGATGTACCTCGAAGTTCCGGGCATTCCGCTGTCTTTATGTTCGGTACATTCTAAAATTACCTGAATTCTATTGCCTTTACTCTTTTTTGCCATTGCTAAAGATCTTTAAAATTTATCAATAAAACCTTTTTCCTGTGCGCTTTGTAAGGCAGCTTTCACTCCTTTTTTATTGATTGTACGAATACCCGCAGCAGAAACTGTTAACTGTACCCAACGATCTTCGTCCGGTAAATAAAACTTCTTTTTAAACAGGTTTACATCGAACTTTCTTTTGGTTCTTCTTTTTGAATGAGAAACATTGTTACCCACCAGTGCAGTTTTACCTGTTATTTGACAAACTCGTGACATTTCTTTATAATTTCTTGATGATCAATAAACACGTTATTCAAACGGCTTGCAAAGAAAATACTTTTTTGAGAAAAAATCAAGTTGTTGTAAAAGTTTTTCTATAAAGAATTAACATTTAATTGTTAACTACTTCTGCTCGCCTTATTTTTCAACTTGTTCATTAAGTTTTATTTTTAGAGGACAAAATTAATCAAAATGCTTTTTACCTCCTCTGCCTTTTTTATTTTTCTATGTATAACTTTCGCAATATACTGGATAACAGCATCCTGCAAAAATAACAAATGGAGCAGAATTGTTTTGTTGTTGAGCAGTTATATCTTTTATGGCTGGTGGGACTGGCGTTTTCTAATCCTTATTTTTATTAGTTCGGGTGCCGATTTTTTAATCGGAAGATATTTATTTAAAGTTACCAAAAAGAAAAACCGCAGAATCCTTTTATTGCTAAGCATTGGCATTAACATCGGAATTTTGTTCTTTTTTAAATACTTTCATTTTTTTATTGATTCATTTATTAAAGTTACAGGAATCCATTTTTCGGAAAACAGCTGGAATTCGCTGAATATTATACTTCCCATTGGAATCAGTTTTTACACATTTCAAACGTTAAGTTATACCATCGACATATTCAACCGAAAAATTGAGCCTACAAAATCGGCGCTTACCTTTTTTACTTTTGTGGCTTTTTTCCCGCAGCTGGTTGCCGGCCCGATTGAACGCGCCAAAAGATTAATTCCACAATTCGAAAAACAACCGGCATTTTCATTTGAACAAGCTTCCTCCGGGCTTAAATTAATGTTGTGGGGCTTTTTTAAAAAAATGGTTATTGCCGATCAGTTGTCTAAAATTGTTGATGTGGTTTTTTCCAGTCCTGAACAATTTAACAGCCTCGGATTATTACTTATCATTTTTATGTTTGGGTTCCAGATATATTGCGATTTTTCGGGTTATTCCGATATCGCCATCGGAACTGCAAGATTATTTGGTATCGAACTCATGATAAACTTCCGCACTCCATATTTTTCTGTTTCGTTTCGCGATTTCTGGCACCGCTGGCACATTTCCCTTTCAACCTGGTTTCGCGACTATATTTATATCCCACTGGACGGAAACCAGGGAAAATCAATAAAATGGGTGCGTAATATTTTGCTCACTTTTGTTATTTCGGGCTTGTGGCACGGTGCAAATATCACCTTTTTAATCTGGGGTTTTGTTCACGGTATTTTATACATAGCTGAACATCATTTGTCTCCACTTATTAAGTTGAGGCAGAAAATAAAAACAACGCTGGGCTGGATAATAACTTTTACTTTGGTCAATTTTAGCTGGCTGTTTTTCCGGGCCGATTCGTGGAGCCAGATAAAATTGTTCCTGCATCAAATATTTATCAATAAAAAATACAGCGTTTCTGAATTTGTCCTTTCCCTGAAAAATTCAGGCGATCTTTACGATGTGGCTAAAATCCTCATTTTTATTCTTCCCTTTTTTATTTTGATTGAAATTATCATCGGGAAAAATACATTTGATTTGCTGTTAAAAGACAGCCCAAAAATTTACCGGTGGGCATTTTATTACCTCCTCATTTTAGCCATCTTGTTTTTGGGCGTTTTACATTCTGCTCCACAATTTATTTATTTTCAATTCTGAATGAAAAAATTTATCAAACATATCATCGCATTTTCAATTCCTTTTGTTTTGGGAATTATTGTACTTTTTGTTCTTCCTGTCGATAAAAAATTCAGTTACCAGTTTGTAAAAGGCGAATGCAACAACACCGCCAGCTGGATTTATTACCGTGTTTTTGAAAACGAGAAAAGTATCGACATCGCTTTTTCAGGCGCTTCGCATTTTGGCTGCGGAATTATGGATGAATTAATTGAAAAGGAAGTAAATGTAAACTCAGCAAAAAAATTAAATGTGGCAAACCTGGGTTATTGCAGAGGCGGCAGGGACATTCAATTTGTAATGTTAAAAGACCTCTTTAAGCACAAAAAAACAAAAATACTTTTTATTGAAGTTGCGGAAGATGAGCCTAAAAAAAGTCATCCGGTTTTTCCTTACCTCGCAGAAACATCTGATCTTTTTGGCTCATGCGTACTGTTTAACCAACGCTTTTTAACTTCCATTTGGAAAGGAATAACCGTAAGGTTTGAGCACCTCAAATTTAGATTGTTCCGAAAAACCTACTCCGCACCGGGAAATACTACTGATTTTGGATATTTACCCTCCAATCAACTTGTAACCGCTGAAGCACTGAATTCAAACGAAATTGCCTGGAAAAACAGGTTAAGCAAGCATAAACCCGCAATTCTCCGAAATATTGAAATAAACTATTCCAAACATTACCTCCGGAAAATTGTAAAACTAGCCCAGGAAAACAAATGCAAAGTTGAATTTATTTATATGCCCGAATCGGGTTCGCACCTGAAAATGCCGTTGCTAACCAATTTTTACAGGGATTTTGGTGAAATTATCATTCTTCCTGATTCTATAATTGCTGAAAAAACAAACTGGAAAGATGCCTTTCATTTTAACGATTCAGGGGCTGAAAAAACTTCACTTTTTATTGCTTCTCATTTACAGGAAATACCTTGATTCAAATTTCAAAACATACTTTCATCAAAATATCCCACTTATTTTCGGATTCAATTCTTTGAAAAAGAGTAACATATATTCCATTTTCAAACAACAACACCCTGGTCGCACAACAAATCATTCATTCGATAGATTTTATCAATTTAGTATTGAAAATTTCACCTGCAAAAAATTGAACCAATTCTCAGATCTCTCGTTTTAAAAATATGTTTATAACATTTAATTTAAATAAAATCACTAATTATGGAAGAAGTAAAAACAACTCAAATGCCAAGGATCGGCGACATGGCTCCCGATTTTAAAGCCAACACAACGTATGGCCCTATTCAATTTTCTGAATATATCAAAGGCAGCTGGACGGTATTGTTTTCGCACCCGGCAGATTTTACTCCGGTTTGTACTACCGAAATGAGCGGTTTTGCAATTCGTGGCGATGAATTCAGGGCTTTAAATACAAAACTCATCGGTTTAAGTATCGACAGTATTCACGCTCACGTTGCATGGGTAAACAACGTTAAGAAAAATACCGGCGTACTTTTCGATTTCCCGATTATTGCCGATATCGACATGAAAGTTTCACAGTTGTACGGAATGTTACAACCCAACGAAAGTGAAACAGCGGCGGTTCGTGCTGTATTCTTTATCGACCCGAACGGAAAAATTCGTTTAATTATGTATTATCCGCTCAATGTTGGAAGAAACATGGACGAAATAATTCGTGTTCTGAAAGCGATGCAAACAGCCGATAAATTCAGCGTGGCATTGCCATTGAACTGGCAACCGGGAGAAAAAGTAATTGTTCCTCCACCAAAAACTGTTGCTGAAATGGAAGAACGCGAAAAAAGCGACTATGAAATGGTTGATTTTTATCTTGCAAAAAAGAGTTTATAATAATTGATTGGATTTAAAAGGGCTGCAAAACAGCCCTTTCTTTTTTACACAAAAAAAATCCGCTCCTTTCAGGGAACGGATTTTTCATTTTATTTCGTTCTGTTTATTATAAAACAGCTGAACAGGCGTCGATTAATTTTTGAGCATTTTCGTTTGACGCATCCAAAGCTTTTGCTTTTTCGAGAATTTCGATAGCAGCTTTAAATTCAACTTTTGCTTTGTCAACTTCTGCTGTATAAGCTTCGTCAGCTGTAGTCATTGCTCCGTCGTTAACTTTCTGGTTGGCAGCGCTTAAAATAGCAGCGCCTTTTTTGTACAGTTCGTTTCCTTCCGAAACATAAACGTTAGCCAATGCCGAAGTAATTTTATCTTCTGAAGGGAATTTTTCTGCACCTTCAATCAAAGTAGCTTTGTACTCATCGTCTTTGCCCTGGTTTTTCAAAATAACAGCTTTGTAGTAGAAAGCAGTTTCACCTTTGTATCCCTGTTCGGCCGATTTTCCAAACAATTCAACTGCTTTATCCATTAATTTACCTTTATAAGCTGCAATTGCTGCATTATAAACCAACGATTCGGTACCTTCTTCTGAAGTTTCGATAGCTTTTTCAAAATTGGCAACAGCGTTTGCATAATCCTTTTTATCATTGTAGGCCAAAGCTTTGTATTCATAACATTTTGAAACATTGGTCCCTGTCTCAATGGCTTTGTCTAAATATTTTACAGCCCCTTCCAGGTTTTCAGCTTTGTATGCTGCAAAACCAATATTAAAATTAATGGATGCATCTACCTGAACATCACCAAGATTGCTCATTGCTTCATCGTAAAGCTGATATGCTTTTGCATAATCCTGTGCTTTTAAAGCTTCCTGCGCCTGATTAATTTTCTCTGCTGCATCCTGTGCAAAAGAAAATACGGCCAAACAAATTCCAACAAATAATAATACAATTCGTTTCATCTTTTAGTCTTCCTTTTTTATGGTTTATACTTAATTTCTTCGTGATTTTTGTAAAGCATCCAAAAATAACAATAATGATTTAAAATCCTAAAAGTAATTATAGAAGATTAATGTTTTGAATGACTTGAAGTTGTAAAAACAACAAAAGTCGGTTCAAATTTTATATGCTTTTTGGATTTTCCTAATTTTAAAACTCACCCCTCTAAGGATTAAACATTTCAGGGTTCCAAAAGTTGATAATGTTCTGAATTAAATGCAGATTATTTTGGGCTTCTTCATTTTCTTCATCAATTTCAAGAACCTTTAGAAATGCATTCATTGCATCGCCCCACCGCTGAAATTTTTGGTCAAGTTTACCTTTTACCAACCAGTATTCTACCGTATTTTCAGGAGTTATTTCATTAAAAATCTCCTGTGCCATTTGCGCTTCTTCGTTTTGAAGAAAAAAAGCAACCTGTTTTATATTATTTGCCATCAGCTTTTAATTTCTGAATAGTTTTAGCCAGTTCGAAAGAAACATTAAACAAAAGTTCTTCGGCATTTTTTATTGCAAACTCCAAAGAAACCGGGCCGTTTACCAGCGAAAAAATGCCATCGAACAACGGAGAAGCATCTTTTTCCGTTTTTCCGGCAAGGGCAAAAACTGGTTTTCCAAATTTACGTGCATGAACAGCAACAGCCATTGGCGCCTTATTATTCAACGTTTGCGCATCTATTTTTCCTTCGCCGGTAATTACAATATCGGCCCATTTTGCATGTTTATCGAATTCGAGCTGCGAAAGTATAAATTCTGCCCCGGGAACAATTTCGGCATTGCAAAACGCCAGCAACGGAACCGCCATTCCTCCTGCAGCACCTGTTCCTTTGTATTTTGAAAAATCTTTTCCGGTTTCTTTGAAAATAATTTCAGACCAGTTTTTTAAACCGTTTTCGAGTAGAACGACCGTTTCAGTATTCGCTCCTTTTTGTGGTCCAAAAACCCTGGCTGCGCCATTTTTACCCAGCAATGGATTATCGACATCACAAATAATTTTTACCGATAAATTTTCAGGAAGTTTATTTTTCTGAAATGAAAAAATCTGCGTAAGGTTTTCACCGTTGCCATTCAGTTTATTGTTGTTTTTGTCGAAAAAGGAAAATCCAAGCGCCTGCATCATTCCTGTTCCGCCATCCACCGTAGCACTGCCGCCAATAGCCATAAAAATCTCTGAACAACCTTTCGAAACTGCATCGGCAATAATTTCACCGGTGCCAAAAGTTGTTGCTTTCATTGGGTTTAGTTCGGTAGCTTCAACCAATTTCATTCCCGAGGAGTCGGCCATTTCAATTATTGCTTTTTCGCCTGAAATAAAATATTGCGATTCAACTTTTTCACCCAAAGGTCCGGTTACCGGCAAAGAAATTCTTTCAGCCTTAAATTTACGGCGAAGCACTTCTCCGGTAAAATCGCCACCATCGGCAACCGGAATTTTACGTATTTCAAAGTCGGCAGAACATTGTTTAAAAGCCCTTTCCACCGTATCGGCAAACCGAAATGCATCGAGGCTTCCTTTCATTGAATTTGGCGCAATCAGTATTTTCATTTTTCTCCGCGGGTTACCGAAATAACACCTTTTACTTTTTTCAATCGTTGTACTAAAAATTCAAGATGATCGAGATTATATACAAGTATTTTTAAAACACCTTCAAAATTTCCCTTGTCGGATTCAAAATTGATGGAGCGCATTTGTGTGCCAATGTCTTTGGCAATAACGTGCGAAATTTCGGAAACAATTCCCATTTCGTCGGTGCCGGAAATATACAAAGTGGCCAGAAAAGAATTTCTGTTTGCACTGCTTTCGCTGCGCCATTTTGCTTTAATTATCCGGTACGGAAACCGTTCTTTCATTTGCGGTGCATTCGGACAACTGTCGCGGTGAATTTTGATTCCTTCCTTGATACTTACAAACCCGAAAATTGTATCGCCAAAAACAGGATTACAACAGGGAGCCAGTTTGTAGTTCATATTTTTGAGGTTGTTGTCGATAACCAAAAAATCGTCGCCGCTGTCGAAACTCAGTTCTTTTACTTCGCTTTTGGGCAATAATTCTTCCAGCGTTTTTTTTGCTGAGTCTTCTTCCGCTTTTTCGGTGAACAAAGTTTTCACATCCAACGGATCTATTTTCCCGATGGCAACATCGAAATACAAATCAACCGCCAGTTTGAACCCGTATTTTTTGAGCATTTTACGGATGGCTTCGTCGTTAAAATCCAGTTTCCAGTTTTTAAATTTCCGCACCAGAATTTCTTTACCCTGCGCAGCCTGCCGGTTTCGTTCTTCGTTCAAACTGGCTTTAACACGGTTTTTGGCTTTTGTAGTAACCAGAAAATCGAGCCAGTCCATTTTCGGATTCTGGTTGTTGGAAGTGTCAATTGAAATCTGGTCGCCGTTTTTAAGTTTATGTTTTAAAGTAACTTTTTTACCGTTTACTTTTCCGCCCACACAACGATCGCCCAATTGCGAATGAATTTCATAAGCAAAATCGAGCAAAGTTGCTCCTTTCGGTAATTTTTTCAAATCGCCTTTTGGTGTAAAAACAAAAATCTCGTCGCTGTAAATATCCATCTGAAACTGATCGATAAAATCGACAACATTCAATTCCGGGTTTTCAAGAATATCGCGAATGCCGGCCAGCCATTTATCAAATCCCGAACTTTCTTTTCCGCCTTTGTATTTCCAGTGTGCCGCCAAACCTTTTTCGGCAATTTCATCCATTCGTTTTGTACGTATCTGAATTTCAACCCATTTTCCCTGCGGCCCCATTACAGTGGTATGCAGCGATTCGTAACCGTTGGATTTTGGGATTGTAATCCAGTCGCGCAAACGTTCCGGATTTGCCTGATATTCTTCAGTTACAAATGAATAAGCTGTCCAGCAATCGGTTTTTTCGTCTTCCGGTTTTGAATCAAGAATAATACGAATGGCAAACAAATCCATCACTTCATCGAATGACACATTTTTCTTGTGCATTTTATTCCAAATGGAAAAGATGGATTTTGTGCGTGCTTTCATTGAAAAATTGAGTCCACGCCGCTGCAACTTTTTCTCGACCGGTTTAACAAATTCAGCCACAAAATTTGCACGTTCTTTTTCGGTTTCCTGCAAACGGGCAACCACATAACTGTACGCCTCCGGTTTTTGAAATTTAAGGCTTAAATCCTGTAATTCAGAATTAATGGCGTACAATCCCAAACGATGGGCCAGCGGTGCATATAAATGTGAAGTTTCGTTTACCAACCGCCCACGGCTTTCTTCGTCGTACAAATCGATATTGCGCATCACCTGCAGGCGATCGGCAATTTTTATAATAATAACCCTGACATCGCCGGCAAGAGCCAGCAAAAGTTTGCGGTAGTTTTCAGAATGAAGATCTACGGTGTCGGTACCCAACGCGTTTATTTTCGACATTCCTTCAAGAATGGAATAAATTTGTTCGCCAAAGTTTTTTTCAATTTCGTCGCGCGTTGCTTTTACTTCAAGTCCGGCATACATTACATTGTGCAAAAGTCCGGCAACAACCGAATCTACTCCCATTCCAATTTCAGTGGCGATAACAGTTGCCACATCCAATGAATGATTCAATATAATTTCACCTGTTTTAAACGCCTTTTCACCAATAATTGAACTTGCAAAATGAAATGCCTTTTCAATTTTTTCGAGCGAAGTGTCGTCCCAGGATAAACGGCAGTGTTCCTTTAAATATATATATCGGGTAAATATTTGCTCCTTTATTTCCATGATATGAAATTAAAAAAAAAGGCTGCTTATTAGCAGCCCTTATGTGTTATATTTATACTTTCATTATTCAGCTGCTTGTGTAGAATCGACAAATTTACGCTGGCGCATTTCACGATCCAACATAAAAATGCCGTTACCTTGTCCGTTAATAAGCTTAAGTGTATCGAGAATTTCCTGAACATTAGCTTCTTCTTCCACTTGTTCGTCAACAAACCATTTTAAAAAACTTTGGGTTGCATGATCGCGTTCTTCAATTGCAATATCAACCAAATTATTGATTAAACTTGTAACCAGCTGTTCATGTTTCAGGGTTTTCTCAACCACATCGATAATGTCGGTAAAATCAGTTTCCATTTGTTTGATGGCTTTTAACTCCACTTTGCCGCTTCTTTCAACAACATATTTAAAGAATTTATTGGCATGGGTAAGTTCTTCCTGGTACTGAACATACATCCAGTTGGCAAAACCGGGTAATCCTTTATCGCTAAACCAGGCCGACATTGAAAGATATAAAAGGGCTGAATATTGTTCCGCGTTTATTTGTTCATTCAGAGCATCGAGCATTTTCTCCTTTAACATGACTTTTGTTTTTTTGTTGGGTTAAAAATAGGAAAAAGCGAAGAAATTAAAAACAACAGACAATAAAAATGGGACACATTTAATATTGCCGAGGAAAAAGTAAAACACATTCAATTTTTTCAAAAAAATGAAGAGTAAATATGAATATAAAACTCAGAATACCCAAAACTGACTTTTATCACGTTTTCAAAAAAAGTTACCTAAACAATACATATTTCTTACAACCTAAAGCTTTAAATCAGCAATTAACAAATAGTTTACAAATGCTTTTGAACAAGTATTTCTACAATTCGAAAGTTTAAAAAGAAGATTGTTTTTTTATATTTGCGCCCTAATTCAAAAACCTGATTTTTTAGTCCGGAAACCATGAAAAATATAAAATTTATCACAGCAGCTGAAGCTGTAAAAATTGTAAAATCGAACGACAGGGTGCATATGCACAGCGTTGCAGTTACGCCCCACCCGTTGATTAAAGCCTTGTGTGAAAGAGGCCGCAACAAAGAATTCCGCAATGTAAGAATTCAACACATCCACACAGAAGGACCGGCACCATATGCTGATCCTGAATTCGAAGGAATCTTTCAGTTGGAATCGTTTTTTGTTGGCCACAACGTTAGAAAACAAACTCAGTCGGGTTTTGCCGATTATATTCCTGTATTTCTTCAGGAAACACAACGATTAATCCGCGAAGGTTATTTAAAGGTAAATGTTGCAATGATTCAGGTTTCGGTACCCGATAAATTTGGTTTTGCTTCGCTCGGAACTTCGGTTGATGCAACACTGGCAGCGGTAGAAAAAGCCGACACAGTAATTGCGATTGTAAACCCGAATGTACCGCGCGCATTTGGCGACGCTATGATTCATATCAACGAAATTGATTTGTTTGTTGAAGATGATAGCCCATTGATTACAGCTGCGCCCGGTCCGATTAGTGACACCGACCGTAAGATTGGTCGTTATGTTGCTGAACTTGTTGAAGACGGTGCCACTTTGCAAATGGGAATCGGCGCCATTCCAAATGCAGTTTTAAGTATGTTGGGTAACCACAAAGACCTCGGTGTTCACTCTGAAATGTTTGCCGACGGTATTTTACCTCTGGTTGACAAAGGTGTGGTTAACGGTAAAAACAAAAAAATCGACAAAGGCAAAATGGTTGCAACTTTCTTAATGGGTTCGAAAGATCTGTATGATTTTGTACACGACAATCCGGGAGTTGCCATGCAGGATGTTAAATATACAAACCGGGTAGCAGTAATTGCCAAAAACCCAAAAGTAACAGCCATAAACTCAGCTTTACAAATTGATATTACCGGACAAGTTTGTGCCGATTCAATAGGAACCATTCATTATTCAGGCGTTGGCGGACAAATTGACTTTTTAAGAGGTGCGTCTTTAAGCGATAAAGGAAAACCGATTATTGCCATGCCTTCGGTTACCAACAAAGGAATCAGTAAAATTGCTCCAATTTTAACACCCGGAGCTGGTGTTGTAAGTACCCGTGCTAATATTCACTGGCTGGTTACTGAATTTGGTGCTGTAAATTTATACGGAAGAACTCTTCAGGATCGTGCCAAACTGATTATTTCAATTGCTCACCCTGATCACCAGGAGGTTTTGGATAAATCGGCTTTCGACAGGTTTGGTTCACATTTCCATTTTGTATGGGATGAAGAATAAAAAAAGATAACAAGGGGGCAGAAGGATTTCTGCCTTTTTTTTTGACTACAAATTTTTTGCTTTCAACTACATAAAAATTCCAATATTAACTATATCTGAATTTCAAGTTCGAATATTCAAATGTTTTTAAGTTTTGAACTTGAGGAATTTTCAGAAGCATAACTTTGCACCTTTTAAAATTCTGACAATTAACACTTTAAAATAATTCTAAATAAGATGAACATATCTCATATTGAACACATTGGTATTGCCGTCAACAGTTTGGAAGAGGCAATTCCTTTTTATGAAAAAACTCTTGGGCTTACTTGCTATGCCGTTGAAGAAGTTGCCGATCAGAAAGTAAAAACCGCTTTTTTTATGGTTGGCCAAACAAAAATTGAATTACTCGAATCAACCGATCCTGAAGGACCAATCGGAAAATTTATCGAGAAAAAAGGCCAGGGAATACATCACCTTGCTTTTGCAGTTGATAATGTTAACGAAGCTTTAGGCGAACTTGCCACAAAAGAAGTTATGTTGATTGACAAATCGGCTAGAAAAGGAGCTGAAGGATTGAATATCGGGTTTCTTCATCCAAAATCAACGCTGGGAGTATTAACCGAAATTTGCGGAAAAGAATAACCAAATAACAACCGATTTTATGAGTACTCAAGATAAAATTAAAAAACTGATTGATTTACGCAGTGAAGCCAAACTTGGCGGTGGCTTAAAAAGAATTGAAGCCCAGCACAACAAAGGCAAATTTACCGCTCGCGAAAGAATTGAAATGTTACTCGACGAAGGTAGTTTCGAAGAGTTCGATATGTTTGTAACACACCGTTGTACCAACTTTGGGTTGGAGGAAGAAAAAAGCCTTGGCGACGGTGTAATTACCGGCCACGGAACCATCGACGGCCGCGTTGTTTATGTTTTCTCACAGGATTTTACTGTATTTGGCGGTTCATTATCGGAAACATTTGCAGCAAAAATCTGCAAAGTAATGGACATGGCAATGAAAGTAGGAGCCCCGGTTATCGGTATTAACGACTCAGGCGGCGCCCGTATCCAGGAAGGTGTAACTGCATTGGCAGGTTACGCCGAAATTTTTGAACGCAACATTCAGGCCTCAGGAGTTATTCCACAAATCTCAGCCATTTTTGGTCCTTGTGCCGGTGGCGCTGTTTACTCGCCTGCCCTCACCGACTTTATTATGATGACCGAACAGAACTCGTACATGTTCGTTACCGGACCAAAAGTTGTAAAAACTGTTACCGGTGAAGATGTTTCGGTTGACCAACTTGGAGGCGCTCGTGTACACGGTTCAAAATCGGGGGTTACACATTTTATTGCCGACAATGAAGAAGAAGGAATCCTAATCATCAGAAAATTACTGAGTTATCTTCCTCAAAACAACCTTGAAGATCCACCACTCGCACCTTGCGACGATCCAATCGATCGTTTGGACGATGTGTTAAACGAAATAATTCCCGACAATCCAAACAAACCGTACGATGTAAAAGATGTTATTCATTCTATTGCTGACTATGGCGAATTTTTGGAAGTTCACCGTAACTATGCACAAAATATTGTAGTTGGTTTTACCCGTTTTAACGGAATGTCGGTTGGTATTGTGGCTAACCAGCCCAACTACCTTGCAGGGGTTCTCGATATTAATGCTTCAAGAAAAGCAGCACGTTTTGTACGTTTCTGCGATGCATTCAACATTCCAATTGTAACTTTGGTCGATGTACCGGGATTCCTTCCTGGAACTGCCCAGGAATACGGCGGAATTATTATGCACGGGGCAAAACTTCTGTTTGCCTACGGCGAAGCTACCGTTCCAAAAGTTACTATTATTCTGCGTAAATCTTACGGTGGCGCTTATTGTGTAATGAGTTCAAAACATCTTCGCGGAGATATCAACTACTCCTGGCCAACCGGTGAAATTGCTGTTATGGGTCCTAAAGGTGCAATTGAAGTTTTATACAGTAAAAAGTTAAAAGAATTGCAAACGCAGGAAGAACGTGACCAGTTTTTTAACGATGCGGAAAATGAATACAAAGACAAATTTGCCAATCCGTACATTGCCGCAAAATATGGCTACATCGACGATGTAATTGAGCCAAGAAATACACGTTTCCGTATTATCAGGGCTTTACAAACGCTGGCCACCAAAAAAGATTACATGCCTGCAAAAAAACATACCAATATTCCACTTTAAGAAAGTTATTATGATGAAAAAAACAATTTATTCTCCGGCCTGGGGAATCATCCTGTTTTTACTTCTGATAACAGGACAAAGTTGGGCGCAAAATGTCGGAGACCTGGCATTTAATGAAATATTGGTACTTAACGACTCGCTGAATGTTGATGAATTTGGTGATAACGGTTCCTGGATTGAAATTTTCAATAAAGGATACAACACAGTTGACATTGGAGGTTGTTATTTGACCAACGATCTTGAAAATCCAACCAAATACTGGATTCCTTCAGGTGACCCGATTACAAAAATCCCTTCAAGATGTTATTTGCTGTTTTGGGCTGATAATAAACCTTCCAGAGGTATTTTACATTTGAATTTTGATTTAAGGGATTCTAAAGTAATTGCTCTTTATGATGCCGGTGGAAGAACACTGATTGACAAACTCGAAATTAATCAGCCACAACAATCCAATATTTCGTTTGGAATTAAAGAAGTTGAGAATGAAGAAGGTGAAGCAGTAACCAAATGGGATTATCTCGATAAAATTACCCCGGCTTCAAACAACGATCATACAAGAAGGGTATCTTCGGGCGAGCAATTTGTAAAATACGACCCCAGTGGATTGGGAATGACAATGATTGCCATGGCAGTAGTTTTTACATCGCTGGCTTTACTCTATGTATTCTTTAAAACCATCGGTACATTTTTCGTTCGACGCACAAATAAAGCGAAAAAGGCAAAAACTGCCGAAGGCACTGAAGTTGAACATGAAGAAGACCTTTCGGGAGAAGTTAGCGCTGCAATTGCAATGGCTTTGCATTTGTATCATTCTGAATTTCACGATGAAGAAAATACAGTTCTTACCATTAAAAAAGTTGCCCGGACTTATTCCCCCTGGAGTTCAAAAATTTACACATTACGAAAATACCCGAATTAATAACTCAGCCATATGAAAAAGTATAAATTCAAAATAAACGGTAACAGTTACGATACCGAAATCATCAACATTGAAGATAATGTTGCCGAAATAGAAATCAACGGAACAATTTACAAAGTTGAAGTCGACAAACAATTAAAACCACAGAAAACACCAAAACTGGTTCGTCCGGTTGCTGTTCCTTCAACCGACAGCCATCCGTCTGTGGCAAAAACAAGCAGTCCTTCTGCACCCAAAGGAGTTGGTAATATAAAATCGCCGCTTCCGGGAACAATTCTCGAAATTTTTGTTCGTGAAGGAGATTCAGTAAAAATCGGACAAAAACTAATTATGCTTGAAGCAATGAAAATGGAAAATAATATCGAGGCCGATAAAGCCGGTAAGATCATTTCCATAAACAAGCATAAAGGTGATGCAGTAATGGAAGGTGATATATTAATCGTAATTGGAGATTAAAATGGGGCATTTCTTTAGTTTTATAGGAGAACACATATCGCAGTTTTTACATTTTACTGCTTTTGCCAATCTTACTTTTGGGCACCTTATTATGATTGCAATCGGGCTGATATTTATTTATCTGGCCATTGCAAAAGAGTTTGAGCCCATGCTGCTTGTGCCGATTGGATTCGGTATTCTCGTTGGAAACATTGCATTTGTTCCGGGATTCAAGATAGGTGTATACGAATCGGGAAGTGTGCTTAACTACCTCTATTTTGGGGTAATTCAGGGGCTTTATCCACCACTTATCTTTTTAGGTATTGGTGCGATGACTGACTTTTCTGCACTTATTTCGAACCCGAAACTGGTACTTATCGGAGCTGCTGCTCAGCTTGGTATTTTTGGTGCTTATGCGCTTTCTTTGCGTTTGGGATACAGTCCTACTGAAGCTGGTGCAATTGCAATTATCGGAGGTGCCGATGGTCCGACTGCTATTTTCCTTTCATCAAAACTAGCGCCCGATTTAATGGGGGCAATTGCCATTTCTGCCTATTCATATATGGCGCTGGTTCCGGTTATTCAGCCGCCGATTATGCGACTACTCACTTCCAAAAAAGAACGTGTTATTCGTATGAAACCTCCTCGCGCGGTTTCAAAACGCGAAAAAATAATTTTTGCCATTGCCGGTATGCTTTTAACAACATTTATTGTTCCCAGTGGTATTCCGCTTCTTGGTATGTTGTTTTTTGGTAACCTATTAAAAGAAAGCGGTGTAACAAAACGTTTGGCCGACACTGCAAAAGGTCCGCTTATCGATATTGTTACCATTCTTATTGGGTTAACCGTTGGTGCATCTACACAGGCTACTACCTTCTTGACCTGGAAATCGGTAGGTATTTTTATCCTTGGAGCCGGATCGTTTGTTATCGCTACTTTTGGTGGGGTAATGTTTGTAAAAATATTAAACCTCTTCCTGAAAGAAGGCAATAAAATTAATCCGCTTATCGGAAATGCCGGAGTTTCAGCAGTTCCCGACAGTGCAAGGGTTTCACAGGTTGTTGGTTTGGAATACGACAAAACCAATCACCTGCTCATGCATGCCATGGGACCAAACGTTGCCGGGGTTATTGGGTCGGCTGTCGCAGCAGGTATTTTGCTGAGTTTCCTTATGTAATTAATTACATTTCAAACATAAAAAAACCTTCAGAAAAAGAATTCTGAAGGTTTTTTGTTTAATAATCCGCCTCCCACCGTTCACTTGGGTCAAAAGGGGCAGAAACGGTCTTCCACGAAAATTTCAACACCTTGGGTTCAACCAGCCAAACAAAATCTTTGTAACTCATTTTAATCAACTCGGTGTGATTTCCGGCGTTGAAACAAATTTCATCGTCATCGGTCAGCGATTCAGCAACATAAACTTCCATATCGTAAAGATTTCCAAAAGGCGGCATTGCACCAACTTCACAATCGGGAAACATGTACTTGAATTCAGCCTCACTGGCCAGTGAAACACGAGGTGTTCCAAAAATTTCCTGTAAAATCTTAAAATCGACATGATAGGAAGCCGGCAACACTGCCATTGCCATTTTCCCTTCAATTTTAATTATTACCGTTTTGGCAACCTCTTTTCCAGAAATGTGGGCTTTGGCTGCAATTTCCTGCGCAGTGTAAGCACTCGAATGCCTTATGGTAACATACTTAATGTTGTTTTCGTCGAGAAAAGCTTTTAGTTTATTTACCGGCATAAATCTCAGTTTAAAGTTTACAAGCAAAACAAAAATTACTGTACAAAAAGTACCTCAGAGAACATTGTAGTAGAAATAATTTTACAGCCGGTTTTTGAAAATGTTTCAATTTTTAAAACAATAATAAGAGAACTAAACCCACATTCATCCAAATCAATTGCTAAATTTGAGTTTTATTAAAAAAAACTAAAACAAATTAAAATGAAAATCAAAACTATTTTCATGAGTTTCCTGATGCTGATGGCAAGCTCAGGTCTCATTTATGCCCAAACCACTTTCCCTGTAATTATCGATGAAGTAAAAAATGGCAGTATTAAAGTTGAACCGGCTATTCCTGCCAACGGACAGGTTGCAGAAGGAACAGTTTTGACTGTAACTGCCACACCCGACAAAGGTTTTGCTCTCGATGCCGTGTATTATTCAGAAAAAGGAAGATGGGGATCGATGTATTACGAATCGATGAATCCGGTATTTCAGGTAACCATTGACAAGGAAAAACACCTTGGTGCTTCTATTATTGAAAAAGAAAAAGTGGACCACTTAAACGTAACGCAAAATGTTGTTTATGCCAAACCGGGTGTAAAAAGTTTAAAATATGATGTCTATTCTCCCAAAGGAGCAAAAAATCTTCCCTGTATTGTGATTATTCACGGTGGCGGATGGTCGTCGAATACAGAAGATATTATGCGCGGAATGGCCCGTGAATTAACAAAAGACGGAAAATATGTAGTTTTTAGCATTGATTACCGTTGGCAGGGCAAACTCGATGGCGACGAAGTTGGAAATACCATGGCTGATTTAATTGGCGATGTTTTTGGCGCTATTGCCCACATTATGGAACATGCTGCTGAATACGGCGGCGATCCGACCAGAATTGCGGTTACTGGCGACAGTGCGGGAGGTCATCTTTCGGCAGTGGCCGGAACAATGCCCAACAAAATTGGCGACGGTGGCTTTGGAAAAACCCCGGGAGTATTTGAATTTATGCCTTCGTACCTACCCAAAAATAAAACAATTGCGCAGGTTCGGGAAGAAATGATGGCGGCAATTAAAGCAGCTGCACCAAGTTACGGCGTTTTTGGAGGCAATTTACTCAACCATTATTCAGATGATCCAAAAGCTGATGATACCTGGAAAGAAGGTGTGGCTCCGATGAGCAATATCCCGAATGCCAGCGAAAGAGCCATTCCTCATTATCTGACCCGTGGAACCAACGACATGCTCATAAAAGACGAAGCCGTAAAATCGTATGTTGATGCATTGGTAAAAGCCGGCCAGACGGTTGAATATGTCCAGGTGGGCGGAGCAAACCACGCTTTCTTCGACTGGAAACCGGACGACAGGACAAAAGATACTTTCAAAAAGTACGGTGTTTATTATTGTGCCGAAATGGAAGCTTTCTTTAATTCGGTTTTTTATCCTGAAAAATAATTGCTGATATAAAATAAAAAGCTGCTTTTAGAAATTCTGAAAGCAGTTTTTTTTGTTCTTCCAAATAAAGTTAACCGATTTGAAAAAGAGATATAATGGACAAAAATAGTTGGTAAAAACTTCTGTAAGTCCAATGTTTGCAGTATTTATAAAGAAGTTAATTGAAACGTGTTTCAATTAACTTCTTTTGTATTCAAAAAGATGCCAAAAAACGTCTTGTTGGGCATGTAATAGCTTTGATGTTATTCGCTGGGGATTCCAAACGGGAAAGCAGCGTTTCTTTTGCAAAAACTGTGGTATCTATTTTACGCGGATTAATAAAAGTGTATCTGCATCTAATCGTTTTGTTTGGTTTCGTAACTGGGTTCTCCAAAAGCAAACTTTGGAAGTTATATCCGGGGAAAGTGGTTATTCCGTTCGGACATTGAAGCGTTACTTTGATGGATATTTATCTTCTCCACCGATACTAAGTGTTTATCCATCAGAGAAAGTAAATCTGTTGATTGATGGAACCTACTTTACTCAAGATTTGTGTCTGATTGTTTATCGTGATAATACCATCAAATTTACTCAGCTTTACAGGTTGAGTGATGGCGAATGGTACGATGAGATCAAAGAAGATTTGGAGAATCTTCTGGCATTAAACGTTCAGATTGAAAGTATTACCTGTGACGGCCACAGGGCTATCTTAAAAGCAATCAGCAAGGTTTGCAAAGATGTCAAGCTGCAACGCTGTATCATTCATATTCAAAGGATGTGCAGGATTTGGTTGTCAGCCAATCCCAAAAGCAATACAGGTATTGATTTGAGAAGTATCGTTTCTAAGTTGCACCTGATCAAAAGTGAGTCCCAGAAACAAATCTGGTTGAGACAGCTGGTTGACTGGTACCAGGAATACCATGATTTTGTAAATGAGAAAAGCTACAACCCGGAAACAGGCAGGTATTGGTACAAGCACAAGATGGTTCGCCGCTCGTTTACCGTGATCCGTAAAGCGCTTCCTAATATGTTTCACTATTTGGAGAACCCAAGAATACCCAAAAGTACAAATGGATTGGAATCATTTTTTGGACATTTAAAATCCAACCTCAGAATACACCGGGGCTTATCAAAACAGCACAAAAAGAATTTTATTAAGTGGTACCTGTATTTTAGGAATTCTTCGAATCCCAGGTTTTCAAAGCCATAAACAAACAGAATAAGAAAAGCCTTCCATCTCATCGGATGAAAGGCTCTTATTCCATTTGGTAAACCTTATTGCTGGCAGGTTGCTCCTCAGCAGAGCCTGCTTCCTCTTCAGGTTTACACTCGTATTTTACAAATAATTTTTATCAATTCCACCAACTATTTTTGGCCTCATTACCGAAAAAGATTAATTCTTAACCAGTTGTGCGGTTTGATTTTAGATTTATATAATTGTAAGCCTGAACGAAGTCGAAGGCTGATAATGCCACACTTCGACTTCGCCCAGTGTGCTACCAAAATCAACACTTAAATTTAAACAGTACAATGCGTTAATTCTTAGCTTTGCCTAATTTTCATAATCTGTTTTTTGCGTGTGTTCCAAAAGCTGACTTCGTTTTAACAAGCTGGTATAAATGGGTTGATTTCCCAATTGTGCAGTTACAGCTGAAGCGGTTATCGTTGTAAAAATCAGGGGAAGTATCAGTTCGTAATTCGATGTCATTTCCACCGCTAAAATCAAACCTGTTAACGGTGCCCTGACGGTAGAAGCAAAAATACCAGCCATTCCGGCAACCGCAAAAACTCCGGGTTCAACATTAAAATCAGGAAAAAAATGATTGGATAAATTACCGAAAAGCATACCAAAAGCAACACCAAGCGCCAGAAGTGGAGCAAAAATACCACCGGGGACACCTAAACTATAACTCAAAATAGTCAATATCATTCTACCCGCAATCAGAACAATTAAAAAAGTAAACGAAGAATGTTGATCCAAAACCAATCGAATGGTAGTGTATCCGCCACTTATCATATCGGGATAAAAGATACCGACAATCGCAATAAGGGCTCCAATTGCCACAACGCTGGCAATCAGCATAGTTTTAGAAAAACTACCAAAAATATCGAGCGATTTCAGCAATAATTTATTAAAGAGTAGCCCAAGAAAACTAAAAAGCAATCCTAAAAGCACAAAAAGCCAGATATCGGCCAGAGCAGGATTTGTAAAAATGGTCATTTTCAAAACAGGATCAACACCAATGAAAGTTCTAACCACAAGATCAGCCGTACCCGACGCCACCATAATGGCTGCCACAGAAAAAAAAGTATATCTGAAATGGCCATGCATTTCTTCAATAACAAAAATAATTCCTGCCAGCGGGGCATTGAAAGCACTGGCCAACCCTGCTGCTGCACCAGCCGAAACCATTGCATTTGTTTTCTCATCGGGTTGTTTAAAAATATCCTTTATCATTTTACCGATATTGGCGCCAATCTGAATCGTCGGACCTTCGCGCCCCAACAACAATCCGCTGCCCAATGAAAACAGTGAGGCAATAAATTTAACCGGCACTACCCTTTTCCACCGTAATTTCCGAATATTATCGAGCGCGCCTTCAATTTCGTGAACCCCACTTCCGGTGGCCTCTGGGGCAAATTTTTTTACCATAAAAAAGGCGATCACAATTCCAGCAATACTAAACAAAACCGGCCAAACATAACACATTTCTCCGGTAGTTAAAACTCCTGAAAACAATTGTTCCCGGAATGTATCGAGCCCCGAAAGAACCATACGAAAAACAGTACCGGTAAGTCCAGCAATTATACCAACGATAAAAGCATAAAAAATAAGTCCGAAATTCTTTTTATCAGCGTCAATAAACCGTTGATTCGAAATCCAGCTCCCCAATTTATCCATCGAAGGTGCCATCATCTTTCAAAATTTTGAATAATGCTTATTCTTGCATAAAAACAACCAATACAGCTTTATTTGATAATTTTCTGAATCTTGCTGTCGTTCATTTTCCCGGAATAAATAATAAGGGAATATTTCAGAACAATGGGGTCGGTCTTTGAAACATCAACTACATTTTCCTTGGGGAAGACCACATTCTGCATACTGTTTTTTTCGCGAAGAATCCAATTTTGCGGATAACCCGGATTTTCAGAATTATCAGCGATTACAATTCCTCCTTTATCGCTTTTCTCTCCAAAAGTTCCTGAAACATTCACATAATCCTTCACTTCCATTTGATTTTCCTGGGGTTTAATTTCACCTTGTTCGCCGGTAAAAGTAACATCGTCGGGTAAAACCATACGCACCGAAAAACCACCGTATCTTTTTTCGTCTTCCGATCCGCCAATTTTAATGCTGTCTTCCAGGGCCAGAAGATGAATTTCAAAATCAATCTTTCTGGAATTATTTCCTTCAGGATAAATCGTTATGGTAGTGTTTTCGCGTAAATAAGGAACTTTACTTCCAAGCCGCCTTAATTTATCCGATTTCCACAAAACTTCAGTTTTAAAAATTGCAGCTCCGCTTTTATCCGAAATAAATTCCACCTCGCTGATTTCCTGTTCAAAATCTTTGATTTCCCAACCGTCGCCCAAACGGTTATTTCCCTGCCATATTTGGTGCCAGGCCCAAAAAATACCACGCTGGTGCAAATGGTCGGCCGGAAAATCCTCGGTTAAAACAGTACCGTTTAGCGACCAAAGCGGATGAATATAATTACACCGTTCGTACTGTCCGTCTTTGTTTTTGGGCTCCATTTGATAGAACAGCACATTCTTGTTATTTTCAGTAAAAAGCATCCCGCCATCAGAACGTTTCATTTTTACCTGCGATGTTGCTGAAAGCGCAATCATCAATAATATCAGAATTCCACAAGTCGTTTTCATCTTAGTTTTTTGTATTAGTCTGGCAATGCCTAAAAATACCAAACGAAACAACAAAACCAAAACGTTAACAATAAAAGTTGTGGCGGAAGTTCTTGTCAAAAAATGTTTTTGATTGAGTGACGAATATTCAAAACTAAAGAATCGTTAGTTTAGTTGAATAATCATTTTCGGCGTTATAGGTTACTTCCAGTATTTCAACGTCTTTTATTTGTTCCGAAAGAATTTCTTTGTCGCTGTCGGGAAGAATAAGCCAGGTTGTTGAAATAAATTCACCTAAAATTGCCTGCGTTGTTTTTACCGAAACTGTTTTATTTCCTTCAACCAAAGTTCCAGTTTCAGGACTAACAATACACTTGCGGCCATCCCCGGAATCTTTGCCGGCTCTAATTGTTCCCGAAGTTGAAACAATTTCGTTACTGGCGGAGAAAAGATGGACAAAATCATTTTCAGAAAATAAATTCCGGATTCCAAGCGGCCAGTTTTCTCCGTTGGGATTTTTTCCAAGGGCAAGAATTGAACTCTCACCAAAACTGACAATTCCATTGCTTATTCCGTTTTCCACCAACACCGGCTGGATAATATCCAAAGCCAATCCCTTTTCAATGGTTGAGAAATTAAATTCAACACCATCGGTTTTAAATTTCAAACGTCGATTTTCAGCGTCCAGTTCCACATTTTGAAATCCGCTCTTTCTTTTGGCTTCCATTAATTCTCTTGCTGAAACAGGAACGTTCTCCTGCTGTTTCTCCCACAATGAAATTAACGAACCGATGGCAACATCAAAAGCGCCGTTGCTCATTTGGTAATAATCGTAGCACAAAATCAAAATTGCCATCAATTCGGGAGAAACCTGAATCCATGCATTTTTTCCAGCACGGTTTAACACTGAAACTTGCGAATCAGGTATAAACCGGCTAAGCACAGATTCAAGGTTCTCCACCTCTTTTTTTATCTGCTGAAATATACGTTGCGCGATTTCATTTTTAGCCCCGGGAAGAACGACATTACAGTGCGTTCCCATAGCAAAAAAATAGTCGCTAAAAATCGGTGATTTTGGCATTAATGTTTTAATTGTTTATACAACCAATCGTTTTTCAGCTCTTGTTGCTCAGGAAAAGTCCAGTGCTGTGTTTCCTGAAAAATGTGCAGTTCTTTGGGAGCCGTAATTACATTGTACGCTGAGTACGTTGATGTGGGAGGACAAACATCATCGTTGTATCCCCAACTGTACCATCCCGGAGCTTTTACAAAACGGGCAAAATTTACTACATCGTAATATTTCGAAGTTTCAATTTTTTCGGATTTGTTGGTAAACTTGTCGCGGAACATGTGTGGCCAACCTCCTGCCCGACCGTTTAAATAACCTGTTAAATCAGACAAAGCAGGATAAAAAGCAGCCAAATAATCGATGCGTTCATCCAAACCTGCTGTAATTATTGAAAGCGCGCCACCCTGGCTTCCTCCTGTTACGCCAATATTTTTGCCGTCGAAACAATCAAGGCTTTCAATAAAATCTACAGCGCGGACACATCCAAGGTAAACCCGTTTATAGTAATACTGGTCTTTGTCATCCATGTTGGCTGACCAGTAATTCCGAAGCGGGCCTGCACCCAAATCGATATAAACCGAAGGATCGAGATTTACAGGAACACCATGAATTCCGATTTGAAATGTCACAAAACCATTTTCAGCCCCTGAAATATCGCCGTAATACGGACGAATTCCTGCGCCCGGAACATGCAAAATAGCCGGATATTTTCCTTCGGCTTTGGGTTTGCAAAGTATGCCGTAAATTTTTCCGCTGATGTTATTTATACTAACATGATAAACATCTACTTTATCGGTACACCGTTCAGGAATTAAAGTCATTACAGGATTTACAGGAATTTTGGAGAGTTCCTCTTTTGCATTGTTCCAGAATTCTTCAAAATCGTTGGGCAAAGTGGTTGTAGGTTTTATCTTCTCGGGAGAAAAACCGGCAGTTGAATACGATGAATAGGTTTTTCCATCAACTTCAACAGAAGCATGACAACGCAAAAATCCGGGTTCATTGAATTTTTTTGCTTTTACGGTTACTTTGCCATCTTTTAGTTTTACAGTACCTTCTTCCCAAACATCTACTTTTTCAGGTTGAATTCTGTAATTTACTTCAATACCGTCGAGAGGAACACTGTTTCGTAAAACGGAGATGGTAAATTCAGCGCGTTCACCCGTTTCGTAAGTCCAGTCAGGTTTATCAGGCGATACAAGTACCTGAATCAATTGTTTACTGGGCTGTGCATACAATTGAAATGCACCGATTGCCAGCAATAAAAATAAGGTTATTCTTAATCGGTTCATAAGATATTTTTTTGTGTTGGATTCAGAAAAAATGATTTGTTTAGCCAATATAAAAAATTAACTCCCTGATTAAATCTAAACAGAGAGTTAAAAAAAGTTTTATTAAAAATTAAACCACAGGTTCCCAGCCCGGTGCATAATCGCGTTTCCACAATTTCATGGCTTCGCGATCGTACATTTTCCCGGAAACATTGTCGATATCGAAACCGTGTCCGATTCGGTATGCAATATTTGAATAATGTACCATTGACTGGCTGATTACCGCGTCGGCAATGTGTGCATTTAAATTACCTTTTCCGCGAATAACGTTAAACCAGTTTTCTACGTGACCGGTTGTCATATCTCCGCCACCGCCCAAGGCAGTGCCTGCTTCCTTCGATGTTGAATCAAATTTTTTAACAATTTTTCCCATCCGGTCGTACAAAATGTACCTTTCGCGATCAACAAAAACAGTTCCTTCGCTACCAAAAATAATAGTGCCACGGCCACCCATTCCATACGTATCCTGGCCCGAACGGCTTCTGCCATCCCACTTAATAATTTTATCGCCTTCGAAACGGAACATGGCATCCATAGTATCGTACATTTCCCAGCCATCATCAAAAAAGTGACGTTTGCCGGCTTCAACATCTACACGAGTTGGATAATCGACCTGCAAAGCCCAGCGTGCAACATCGAGTTCGTGTGTTGCATTATTTCCGGTTTCAGCAGTTCCGTAATTCCATCCGTACCAGTGCCAGTTGTAATCCCAGGTTTCCTGAGTGTATTCCCTGCGAACTGCCGGTCCTTGCCATAATTCCCAGTCAAGACCTTCAGGAACCGGCATTTTTTTCTGCACCGGCACTTCGCCGCGGTTGTTGATGTAAAAAGCAACAGCCCGGTACGGAACACCAATAATTCCATTATGAATTTCATGAATAATTTCGATGGTATGCGGCGACGAACGCTGCTGGTTTCCCATTTGTACCACACGGTTGTATTTTTTGCTGGCTGCTACCAAAAGTTCACTTTCATTCATATTGTGGCTGCAAGGTTTTTCAACGTAAACGTGTTTTCCACCCTGCATTGCCATAACAGAACCCGGAGTATGCCAATGATCCGGCGTTGCATTCATAATGGCATCAACATTCGAATCGGCAATAACTTTGCGAATATCGTTTTCCAGTTTGGGGTTGTAATCAATAAATTTTGAAAAATTTTTGGCTGCATTTTCACGCTGGCTTTTCATTACATCGCACAAATAAACCAGTTCAACGTTGTTTTCTTTTTTTGAAATTGGTTCATAATAAGCACCAAGCCTGCGTCCCAAACCAATAATGGCCACATTAATACGATCGTTTGCGCCAATAATTCTGCTGTAACTGCGAGCCGACATTCCCATAACCGAGCTTGCCACTGCTACTCCGGCTGTTCCGGCAGTTACTTTTTTTAAAAAATCTCTTCTGTTTGTACTCATTTTATTTTGTTGATAGTTGTTTTACATCATTGCCAATGCGCCTTTTACATAACCGAACGATTCCATCATTCCGGGAAGCGGGTCGTCACCGTCGGCTTCGTATTCAAGAGCCAGCGTTCCCTTGTAATCAAGTTTTATCACGGTTTTCAAAAATGAAGGAATATCGATAACCCCTCTTCCAATAATACAGGTAGTTCCATCGCTGTCGGCTTTGGTAACATCTTTAATGTGAATATCAAAAACACGGTCGAAAAAATCCTTTACATCTTCTTCCGGATCGCGGTTGATTCTTTTGGTGTGCCCAATATCGATACAAAGTCCCATTCTTTCGTCCCTGTTTTTAATTTTATCGTATGCACTTTCGGCACTTGGGTACAATTTATCGCCCGGACCGTGGTTGTGAATGGCCAGTTTTATGTTGTATTCCTTCACTTTACCTTCTACATAATCCAAAAGTTCGTGGTTTGGAACGCCAATGATCATCTGCATCTCAGCAGTTTTTGCATATTCAAAAGCCTGATCCACTTCTGCTTTGGTAGTCATATAAACAACTCCGGCACCATATAATGTCACACCTTTTTCTTTGCAAAGAGCAACTGCCTTTTTTATGGTTTCCGTATCCGAATCGAGTGGCAGGTGCATACTTTTAAAAGTGATACGGTTAACTCCGCAACGCAAAGTCATATCCAGTGCCTGTTCCTGAGTAAAATTACGGAACGAATAAGAAGCAATTCCCAGGCTGAAATCTACTTTGGGTGCTTTTGCTTCTGATTTGCTGTTTCCGGCTGATACAAAACCGGGCACCGAAACAGCTGCCAATCCCAACCCGGTAGTTTTCAGAAATAATCTTCGGTTTGTCATTTTATTTCTCTGATTTTAATATTTTTAAAATGAACGGTGTCGTTGTGTTCCTGAAAAAGAACCGGTCCTTTTTCCACCATTCCGAAATCTTTATAATCTGCATATTTACTTTTTGCAACCAATGCTTTGTATGTCTCACTTCCACGGACATATTCCACCACTTTTCTGCCGTTTAGCCAATGCTGAACTTTTCCGTCGGGGAAAACTACAATTCTTCCCCTGTTCCAATTATCCGGGCCATTTACAAAACGGGCTTCCTTTTTGGCCGCTATTAAATCGTATAGCGAAGCCAGTGTTCGATTTCCGTCAATTCCCATTTTTGCATCAGGATGATTCTCATCGTCAAGAATCTGGTATTCCAAACCAATCGACGGGCCGTTGTTTCCGGTACAATATTTTACACCGCTGTTTGCACCTTTGGTAAAGTTAAAATCAAATTTCAATTCAAATGCCCCGAATTCCTTTTTAGTAACAATATCGCCACCTTTGTTTTCAGGTTTCCCTTCGTTTGATAAAACGGTCAGAATTCCGTCTTTCACTTCCCAGCCTTTTTCGGGAAAAGAATTGCCGTTTGCACTTCTGAAGTTTGCTGTACTTTTCCCATCGAAAAGAAGCTCAAAACCCTGTTCTTTTTCCGGTTCGCTTAAATTATTCAGTAAAAGATTTTCAACATAAATTCCATCGTAAGGCAAAGGTTTCAGATTTTTTGTTTTAATCCTGATGTTTTTCCAGTGAATTTTTTCTCCCGCTTTCGAAGCATCGTTTCCAATGGAATGAACTTGCAGAGCAATAAAACCTTTTTTTGTAACATCGTCGAAAATTTGGGCACATGCGATTCCGTTTACCCAGGTTTTTATTGAATTGCCTATACATTCAATTTTGTAATGATTCCATTCACCGTTTTTGAATGCCGTTTTTGCTCCAGGATTTAAATCTAGCGGGTAAAGCCAGCCACGACGAGCTTCATCATAAATTCCACCGCTCCACGCCCTTTCCGAAGGATCGATTTCGCACTGATAACCAAAAACACGGCCGTTTTCAAATTCGGGGTTGCTTTCACTTCGAAACTGAATGCCTGAATTCATGTCCTTTTCAACCCAAAGGTCCATTTCCAAAACAAAATCGGAAAACTTTTCATTGGTACATAAAAACGAATTTGGCGAGTTTACTGCGGTAGTTCCAACTATTTCGCCGTTGAGGGCTTCAAATTTAGCCTGTCCGTTTAACTGTGTCCAGCCCGATAAATCTTTTCCATTGAATAAATCAATAAAACCGTCATTTTGGGAAAATATTTCAGAAGAAAAGAAAAGAAGAAAACCGATAAATAAAATTACTTTATTTTTCATTTTTTGACATCTTTTATTAGTTGGCTTACGTTAATTCCGTGTACGAACACGAGAGATACAAATTTAACTATTTTATGTTCCTGAGTGAGATGTTACATAACACAAAATACCAAATAGTACATTCAAAAATGTACCAATTAATGAAATACAAAAGTTAAAAAAATAGGAAAAACGATACCATTTATCAACTGCCGGAAAAAGAAAGACCGCTTCATCAAGCGGCCTTTCAAAACTAACTAACCAACTAAAATAAACCTTGAGAACCAAGATTTGTTTTTGAAAAACAACATAGTGTCGTTTAATACGGTAAAACTATTCAATTTTGTTCTAATCTGATGATCAAAAACCAAAAAGGTTTAAATTTTATATCAACAACTTTACTTTTGGTTAAAATTTCGACAAAAATACAATAATTGCCGGTTTTTCAATATCATTTCATTGTTCAGGATTTTTACCGTATTATAATATTTTTTAATTCACTAAAAATCAAATCAATTAAGAATGCCAAAATAAAAATACAATTTTCTTTTCACCGGATTTTCCATTTTGTTTAATTCCCCGGCCTGCCCCAGGTTCCATGTGTCGTTGCTGATTCCCATCGCCAGTTTTGTTCCAATAGGTGGAATTCCATCTAAAAATGAAATATCGCCGGTCGCCTGCACAGGGTAGTTTTCAGGCCCGGAAAGTCCGTAAAAACCAAACAACCTGACAAACAAATCTTCTTCGTTGGCAACTACGGTAAATTTCCCATAATCGGTGTTAAATTCTATCCACGAAATATCCGAAAAATATCCTTTGAACTCGGGAAACTGCCATGAATTATCTGCAGGTAATTCGTTGTTATACAACCGTTCAAACACATCGAGTTTTCCTCCCTGCAAACGATTTTTCCAAACGTGCCTCGGACCGTTTCCCAGCCATTTTGCCCCAATCACATCCGATTCAGGGAAATCGAAACTTATTCCGGTAAAATATTGTTCGCCTTCAGTAAAATATTCATACTCCATTTCGAGCCAGCCACTGTTAAACATTGTCCAGGTTATCTTCTTTAAATTGCCCGAATAAGTCATTTCAACCACATGCGATTTTGTTGCCGGGAAATGTTTTATCCCGATCAACTGAGCCTTGCCACTCACCAAAACCGGTCCGTTATTAAAAGGAATGGGTAATCCCATATCGTTTCCAACTCCCTGAATTGTACCGTCATTTTTGCTAAAAGCCACCGAAATTCCGGAAGCTTTTAAAACAACTGCTTCCTCATTTTCAATACATTCAACTTTTGAAGATTCTTTAGAAATGTCACCCTTCTGCTGTTCTATAGGCAAGATATTATCTGCTTCAGTGCCGGCTGCACGCAATTCGTCACGAAGTTGCTTTTCTTCAGGCGATAAATCGGTAACCACCAATTGTTCCACCGGTTTTGAATTGCCTTCAATTTTCCAACTCCAGCTCAGTATTTCCTTGCCAAACGGGTCGTAAGCAAATAAATACAAAGCATCATAATTTTTATAATCGGCTGGAAGTTTCAGTTCTAAATTACCTTTGTTTACAGGCTCAACATCCGGGCTTTCAATCGTACCAGATTTCATAACACGATGTCCTGCTCCGCGTTCGTGTGGCGAAGTAAAATTCACCAGTTGCCATTCGAATTTACATTCATTTAAATTGGTAAAATGAAAACGATTTTCCACAGGAATTACTCCGGAAAAATCTTCGGGAAGTTTTTTGAATTCAATTTTTACAGGGCTGAAAATTTCACGCATGGCATAAAAGCTGGCCTCTTTTTCCCTGTGCGGACCAAGAACTCCGTCGGGCGCATTTACACGGTTCACATCAACAAAACCATCCAAATCGGTGCGTACAATTCCTTCGTCGACAAAAGCCCAAAGAAAACCGCCTGCCGATAATTTGGAATTCCAGAAAAGTTCCCAGAAATCTGCAAGTCCGGCAGCCATTCCTCCATCGTCCTGACCATGTAAAAATTCAGTGGGCATGTAAATTAACGGGCCTTCAAGAATTTTTTTCGAGCTGTAGTAATTTTCGTAATGGTTACAGTCAATTCCGTTGTAATCATTTCCCGGACGGTGGTGTGCGTGAATTACCGGGCGTTTCGACGGATCGTAAATCTCAAAATCGTCATCGAGTTCCTTGTTGGTCCCTCCTTCATTTCCATTGCTCCAAAAAACAACTGAAGGATGATTTACATCGCGGATGACCATTTCGCGAACCAGTTTTTCTCCGGCAGGTGTGTCGTAAGCATTTTGCCAGCCGGCCAATTCATCGAGCACAAACAATCCAAGCGAATCGCACAAATCCAGAAACGACTGGTCGGGAGGATAATGAGAACACCGCACCGCGTTCAGGTTCATTTCCTTCATTAACGAAATATCGAGCAAATTGATGGAAGGATTTACACAACGCCCTGTTTCGGGCCAAAAAACATGACGGTTAATCCCCTTGAATTTAACTTTTGTACCGTTTATAAAAACTCCGTCGCCCTGGCGAATTTCAACTGTACGAAATCCAAATTTCTGTTTTAACTGATATTTTTCGCCCGACACGTCGTTCAAAGAGACCCGCACTGAATACAAATTTGGTGTTTCCGATGTCCACAATAAAGGTTTCTCAACAACACATTTCAATGTAATCAAAGAATCATTTTTATCCGTCCACGTTTCGCAGGTTCTTACAATATTCCCCTGATTGTCAAAAATTTCAGCTTTTATGGTTTGTTTCTTTTTCAGATTTACAGGAAACACATCCATCGAAAATTCACCGCTGGCATTTGCTGAAATAGCAACACGATCGAGAAATTCTTCGGGAACTGCTTCGAGATAAACCGGACGAAAAATTCCGCCAAAAATCCAGTAATCGGCAAATCTTTCAGCATTGTTCACCGATTCGTTTGACGACATTTTGTGTACAGTTGCTTCCAGTTCATTTTCCTTGCCAAATAAAATTTTATCGGAAATATTATAACGAAAACGATAAAAAGCTCCCTGGTGACCAGGCCCGGCAGTTTTACCGTTTATTTTCACTTCGGTATCTGTCATCGAACCTTCAAAAACGATAAAAATTTCTTTGCCTTTCCAATTTTCAGGAACAACAAATTTGTGTTTGTAAATCCCTGTTTCATTGGCAAATATGTGTTTTTTGCCGTAGGTCCGGTAATCGCGGCCATAGTCGTATTCACCAAAACCCTGCTGTTCCCATTGCGACGGAACTTCAATTTTTGTCCAAAATCCGCTTTTTCTTCCTGAAGTACAAAAGAAATCCCAGGTTACAGTATTTTCATTGTCGGTTCCTGATAAATACTGGATTTCCTTTTCTGTTGTTTTGGCCTGAATTATTCCTGAAAACAAAAACAGCGTTAAGAACAAAACAAACCAATTTGCATCAATATATTTTCCAAACGTATTCATCTCAATATTTTTCGAATTACCATCCTTCTTTTGTTTCCAAATCGTTCATTTTGAATTTCTGAGAAGTTATTTCCTGCGATTCATTCCAGAGTTCCTTAAAATCGGGAAGCTGCAGTTCACTGCCTTTTTTGATGAAAACAGCAGTTTGTGATGCCGTAAGATTAAGATCAACAAATTGTCCTCCTTCATATTCCTTTTCGTCTTCCCATAAATTCAGCCAGGTTTCGCCGGCAGGTAAATACATTTTATGCGTTGTTTTTTCACTTTTCCAGTTAACAGAAACGAGCAAATCAGCCCCTAATTTATAAGTTTGCCAATCATCCCAGGCCTCTTTTTGCTCCGGGTATTCCAAAAACAACGGACGAACAACAGGCATTCCCGTTTCGTGGCTTTGCACGGTAAGTCCATACAAATAATCGACAAGACTCATGCGGAGGTTGGTGTAAAATCGCCAGGTAGCCAGTAATTCAGCATCAAAAACAGGTTCTGTTTCCAGGTTCCAGAAACCACGGTTTTGTGTTGGGCCGACTTCCATAATTGGAGAAAAACAGGCAAAACCGATCCATCGTTTGGCCGTTTCAGAAGAAAAACCTCCCCAGTAACCCCCGGCATCGGAGCCCCAAACCGGATACCCCATTACAGCACAGCGCTGCATTCCAATTACTGCCGACCTCAATCCTTCGGGAACTCCTCCGGTATCGCCTGCCCACATAGCGCCGTATTTTGCACTTCCTGTATATTGCGCTCTCGGAAATAAAACAAAATCATCGTTTAAAACTTTTTTAACCGCATCGTAAGTTGCTTTTACATACTGCCGCGGATAATCGTTGTAATTCTCACGGTACGTTGTTCCGGCAGAAGTTATAAGATGCAATGAATCAAAAAGTTTCTCGCCATCGGCACGGTCGAGTTTAAAACCTTTCACACCCATTTTTGCCAGTTTTGCCGGGCCATTTTCACCCCACCATTTACACGCTTCCGGGTTGGTAAAATCCATTAAAACCTGGCGCGAATTCATCCACTCCTTACTCACGAGTTCGTAGTGTTGTTCTTCGGCCACATCGGCCATTTCACCCATCACAAAAGGCCCGATCCAAAGCATTAATTCAACTCCCTTTTTGTTTAACCAGGGAATCATCTTTTCAAATTCAGGTAAACGTTCTTCATCGATCAAATAATCGTCGAATCCGCGTACACCGGGGCCCCACGGACGGTCGATCCAATATGCAGTGCATGGAATTCCGTAAGCTTCCATCATTAAAATATCTTCGGTAATATCGCTGTTGTATGGCGATTTCACAGGCGAGCCGTCGAAATATGTCTTGTTTTGGAAATGTTCGTCGCGCCAGCGCCACGGACCAAGCGCCCATTTTGGAGGCACAATGGAAGGCCCGGTTGCCAAAGCATGCCGTTGAACCAATTTTGCGGGCGTTTCATCGGTCATTATTGAAAAAGAAAGTTCCGGTCCTTCGAACGACATTTGCACCAAATCGGGTGAACCGGTACAAAAATCGAAAGTCCCCGGCCAGGTTCTCTGCACAAAAACTGCATAATTTTCAGAAGAAATATAAAAAGGCGAATAAGCCGAAACGGTCGGTTTCAATTTTACATCCATTTTTTGACCGCGCAAATTCAGACCTGCGGTAATTCCCTGTTTCCACGATTCGGTTTGTTGCCCATCGACAACCCGTTCAAAAACACCTGTAAAATACTCATCGTCAAGAGCCTGATAATTCAGGATCCAACACGAAGGTTTTACTTCGGCATTTATCGAAAAAACAAGACGAACTTCTTTTTCTGATTCACTGGCCAACATTGTTACCGGGTTTCCGTTGTTTTCCCACACAAACTTGGTTTCGTTTTCAGAAACGGCAGAAACATCGGGAACTCCTTTTAACCAATTTGTTTTTCCTTCAATTTCGTATCCGATGGCGCCATTTTCGCCAGCCGAAACAATAAAATTATTACCAAACTGATTTTTCACCTCAATGGATGCAAAAGAATCATTTCCTTTGTTTAGAACGGTAATACTTTTTTTATTTGTACTACACGAAATCACAGTCAGAGCTATTAATCCGCTCAAAAGACAAAATATAATCCGGTTTCTTTTCATGGTTTAGTATGTTGATTTTTCAAAATTTTATATCATTCAGAATCGACTTCTTACACTTAAGTATAACAAAACTAACAATTTCAGCAGGCTCTTTAAAATAAAGACTCATAAAAAGTAAGAATTACCTATAAAATTTTGAACCGATTAAAACCCGAATCTCTTAATATTCTGGTTAAAAATAAAACCGACAACAATCAGGTTTCCCGATATTTCCGTTTTTGATGTTTAATTTGCGATATTTGCCGGAACAATGGAAGTAAAAATTATAATAGCCGCTTATTTTCTGACAGTACTGATTATCGGAATTATTTCGTGGTTTAAAATAAAAACTCCGGCCGATTATTATATTGCCGGGAAAAAAGCAGGATTTGTGCAGGTTTCCGGGAGTTTGCTGGCGACTATTCTGGGAGGTTCTGCCATTTTAGGAACCATCGAACTTAGTCAGCAAATTGGCTGGGCAGCTTTGTGGTTTTTGTTTTCGGCAGCAGCCGGACTGCTTTTTCTGGTGCCACTTTCGAAATATGTAAACCGCTATGGAAATTTCACCTTGCCCGAATTGCTGGGAAAATTTTACGGAAAAAAGATTGAAGTAATTGCCTCGTCCATTATTCCTTTTGCCTGGATTGGGATTATTGCAGCACAAATTATTGCGGCAGCAAAAATATTAATTGGCCTGAATATCGTTGATTATCAGACCGGCGCCATTATTTCGGGTTTGGTTTTTATTGTTTACACACTTTTTGGAGGGCAACACAGCATAATAAAAACCGATACTTTTCAAGCTTTTTTAATCATTACCGGCATTCTGGTTTTGTTTTTTTTCATTTTGAACAATTCCCCTGTTACTCTGCCGGATAAAAACCACATTCAGCATTTGTTCAACACAGGATTTACTCCTTTCGATTTGCTGATTTTGTTGCTCACCTATTCAGTAACTTTTGTGGTTGGCCCCGATATTTACTCGCGGCTTTTTTGCGCGAAAAATGAAAAAACAGCTTCGCGAAGTGTTTTTATTACAGCGCTTATTTTAATACCTCTGTCGTTTTTACTCACTTATCTTGGAATTTATTCAAAACAGGCCGACACTTCAGGAATAATTGATTTTGCCGAACACCTGCTCCCGGGTTGGATGTACGGGCTGTTTTTGGCTGCATTACTTTCGGCGGTAATGTCGTCGGCTGACACCACGCTGCTGAATTCTTCAATAATTCTAAGCGAACTTGTTACAGGAAACCTCGACCGGAAATCGTCGATGAGACTGACACGGATTTTTGTTGTTGTGCTGGGAATTCTCAGCATAGTCATTTCCATTTTTGTAACTTCAATTGTTCAGTCTTTGCTTTTTGCCCTGACACTTTTTTCCGGTGCTTTTACCATCCCGGTTTTGTTTGGTTTGCTTCGTGTAAAAACTAACAAAAAGAATATTGTATTAGCTGTAATTGCAGGGGGATTAACCGCTTTGGCCGGAAAAATAATTAATGTTTATGTCAACGATATTGCCGGAAATTTAATCATCGTATTTTCTTTTGTATTAACAATAATTATCTTAATCTTTCAGAAAAAGTTGAAAATTAGTTAAATAGGGATATTGTACATAATCTGTTATTTTCAATTTTTTTATATATTCGCAGCCATCAAAGACGGATACATTAAACACTAATTTAACGTGTTCTTTTTCATTTAATTAGAACACAAAACTAAACGATGGAAGATCAGCAAAAATACAAAAGGCTTATCGAGAGCCTGGAAAACGAATATTTCTTTTATTCCCACACTTTAGACGGTAAATATTTGTACATCAGTCCTTCTGTAGAAAAAGTGCTGGGATACACTGTAGAAGAAGCTTTTGAAGGCATTGTAAAACACATGACAGAAAGCAATTTGAATAAACGCACCATTGAAACATTGAAAAAAAGCGCCAGTGGTGAAAAACAAAAAACTTTCGAATTTGAGCTTTATACCAAAAACAGGGAAGTAAAAGTGATTGAAATTACTGAATCGCCGTTGTTCAATGAAGATGGTAATATCGCTACAATTGAAGGTGTTGCACACGATATAACGGAACGAAAAAATTTCGAAAAAATAATTACCGGACAAAATATTGAACTGCGCAAACAAAAAGAAGAATTGCAGGAAACACTTTTAAACCTGAAAAAAACACAGTCACAACTTATTCAATCGGAAAAAATGGGTGCGCTGGGGAATTTAATTGCCGGAATTGCCCACGAAATAAATACTCCGCTTGGCGCAATAAACGCATCGGTCGGAAACATTTCGGGCTCGCTCGATTCTTCCATGCAAAACCTTTACAAACTTATTACTGAACTTTCGAAAAAAGAGTTGGTCATTTTTCTTCGGATTCTCGACCTGATGAAAAAGGACAAAACCTCGTTAACATCGAAAGAAAAACGACAAATAAAAAAAGAAATTCAACAAAAATTAACCAATTCAGGTGCTACCGATCCTTACTCGTTGGCCGAAACTTTGATGTATCTCGACCTGTACAACGAAGTGGATCAAATAATTGCAATGCTGGAAGTTGAAAGTCCGGAATTTATTCTGAAAGCCGTCAAAGACATTTATTCGGTAAGAAAAAATACTGAAAACATAAAGCTGGCTGTAGAAAAAGCATCGAAAGTAGTTTTTGCCCTGAAAAAATTTGTTCATAAAGATCAAGCCGGGGAAAAAGAAAAAGCCGACATTTTTGAAAATATCGAGACCGTTTTAACACTACAGTACAACCAGTTGAAACAAGGAATTGAAGTTGTTAGAAATTATGGAGAAGTTCCGCAGATAAACTGTTACCCCGATGAACTGGTGCAGGTTTGGATTAACCTGGTTTCGAATGCCATTCATGCAATGAACAACCGCGGAACTTTAACCATTTCGGTAAAAAATGAAAACGAATGGGTGAAGATCCAGGTTTCAGATACCGGTCACGGAATTCCAGAAGAAATTCGCGAAAGAATTTTTGAACCGTTTTTCACTACAAAAAAATCGGGCGAAGGAACCGGAATCGGGCTTGATATAGTAAAACGCATTATCGATAAACACAATGCTAAAATTGAACTGGAAAGTATTGTTGGTGAAGGAACCACCTTTACCGTTTTACTTCCGCTAATTTAAACTAATTGATTATGATTAAAAAAGCGCTGGTTTTTGTTGACGACGAAAGCATCATTCTCGACAGTTTAGGAGAACAGATAGAGAAAATGTTTGGCAATGAGTTTATGTACGAATATGCCGAAAATGCCGACGAAGGCATGGAAGTTCTGGAAGATTTGACCGACAACGATATTCAGGTTATGGTAATAGTTTCCGACTGGCTGATGCCCGGTAAAAAAGGCGACGAATTTTTGATTGATGTACATAAAAAATTCCCCAATATTATTAAAGTTATGCTCACCGGGCAGGCCGACAATACTGCCATTGAAAATGCACGTAAAAATGCAGGATTGTATGCCTACATCAGCAAACCCTGGACGCCAAAACAACTGGAAGATGTGATTAAAAACGGAATTTCAAAAATTGAAGGAATTTAATGGAAAAAAAGAAAAAGGTAATCCTTTGTATCGATGATGAAGAAATGATTCTCCAGGCGCTGGAAGAACAACTGAGAAATATTTTCGGTGAAGAGTACATCATTGAAACATCGGACAGCAGCGAAGATGCCCTTGAACTTTTCAACGACCTGAAAAAAGAGAACTTTGATATTCCTGTTGTCATTTCCGACTATATAATGCCGGAAATGAAAGGCGATGAATTGCTGGCAAAAATTCATGAACTTTCGCCGGGTTCACTAAAAATTCTTTTAACCGGACACGCCAGCCTCGAAGGAATAAGCAACGTCATTAACAATGCCCAGTTGTACCGTTTTATTGCCAAACCGTGGGACAAAGAAGACCTGGTTTTAACCGTAAAAGAAGCCATTAAAAGTTTTTTGCAGGAAATTCAGATCCGGCAGCAAAACGAAGAGCTTAAAAAACTGAATGCCTCACTGGAAGAAAAAGTGAAACAAAGAACCCAGGAACTTAGCATTGCCAACGCTTCCAAAGATAAATTCTTCTCAATAATTGCGCACGATTTAAAATCGCCATTTAACGCCATTCTCGGGTTGACAGATATCTTAATTTCAAACTGGAACGAATTGAATGATTATCAAAAGATTGAATTTGTTAAAGATGTAAATATTTCGTCGAAAAACACATTTAACCTGATTCAAAATTTGTTGGAATGGTCGCGCTCACAAACCGGCAAATTAAATGTGGTTGCCGATGAAATTGTTCCATACGAAATTGTTGAAGAGAACATCAGGGTTTTACAAAAACATTCTGAGAATAAACACATTGAAATAAAAAGCGATATTGACGTGAATGTGGTCTGTTTTGCCGACAGGAATATGATTTCAACAGTTTTCAGGAATTTGATTTCGAATGCCATTAAATTTACAAACCCGAATGGATTAATTTTAATTACAGCCAAAGAAAAAGGTAATCTTATTCAGTTTTGTATTGAAGACAACGGCGTTGGAATGGATACAATTATAATTTCAAAGATATTCGATATTACTGAGAAAATTCAGCGACTGGGTACGGCAAACGAAGAAGGCACCGGTCTTGGACTGGTATTGTGCAAAGAATTTGTTGAAAAAAACGGGGGCTCCATTTTCGTTGAAAGTGAAGCCGGAAAAGGAAGCAAATTCTTTTTTACCGTTCCAAAATGCAACTAAACCGGCTGCGTAATTTCTTCGAGATAGTCGGTTAGTTCTCCGGGCAAATATGGAATTAATTCCTTTTTAACCCGCTCGTGGTAATTGTTAAGCCATTGTTTTTCTTCGGTAGAAAGCAAATCAACTTCAATTAGACGGGTGTCAATCGGACATAAGGTTAATGTTTCAAAACCGTAAAATTTACCAAATTCCGTTTCTTCTTTTTCCACACAAACAATCATATTCTCGGTTCTGATGCCGTACATTCCGGTGCGGTACATTGCCGGTTCGTTCGACATCACCATTCCAGGTTCAATTGTATTCGGATTGTATTCCTGCCGAATGGCCATCGGTCCTTCGTGAACATTCAGGAAATGCCCCACTCCGTGCCCTGTGCCATGTCCGTAGTTGATGCCGTTTTCCCAGAGCGCTTTCCGTGCCAGAATATCGAGATGACAACCTTTGGTACCTGCCGGAAAAACAGCTTGTGTAAGTGAAATCATTCCTTTTAGTACCAGCGTAAAATCCTTTTTCTGCTGCGGGGTAATTTCCCCCAAAGCAACCGTTCGAGTAATATCGGTTGTTCCCTGCAAATATTGTCCACCTGAATCGAAAAGCAAGACTCCGTCTGCATCAAGCGGCAGTGCATTTTCCTGCCCGACGCTGAGATGAACAATTGCCCCGTGACTTTTATATCCAACAATGGGAGGAAAACTTTCGCCCTGAAATCCAACCTGTTTCGAACGAAATTCAGCTAATTTCCGACCAACAGTATATTCTGTAATTTGTTCCTTTCCAATATTTTGTTTCAGCCAGTAATGAAATTCAACCAAAGCAACACCGTCTTTTACCATGGCCTTGTGAAATCCGTTTAATTCGACACTGTTTTTCCTGGCTTTTAACAAGGCAATTACAGAGGTCCCCTCAACAAAAGTGTTCCCGTTTTTCTCCAGAATTTCAAATACGGAATAGTTAGCGGTTGTGGGATCGATATAAATGTTTTTTCTGCGCGTTTCGTTCAACCAGATAAAAAAGTCGTCGTAATTAGCCAGCAGAATCCGTTCTTTTTCGAGTTGTAACTGCAAGTGAAATGGTATTTTCGCTTTATCGGCAAACAAAAGCATTTCGTTTCTCCCAACAACTCCGTACCCTGTAAACACCGGATTGTAGTCAACATCGGCTCCGCGAAGGTTAAAAACCCATGCCAGTTCGTCGAGCATTGTTACAATATGAAAATCGGCATTGTATTTTTTTAGTTCAGTGGCTACAAGTTCCTTTTTGTCCTTTCGCGACAAACCAGAAAATTCAACCGGCAAATCGAAAACCTCTGCGTCTGAAATTTCTGGTCTGTCTTCCCATATTTTATCGAGCAAATCGTAGGTTTTTACCAGCGAAATTCCTTTTTCGTTTAATGCATTTTGAAAAGAACGAAACCCGTCGACGGTCAGTGTTTGCGGATCGATTCCAACTTTGCTTTCTGAAGTCAGCTTTTTCGAAAGCCATTGTTCGGGCAAAACTGCATTTGGAACGCGCAGTTTAAACATTTTCAGCCCCGAACCTTTCAACTGTTCTTCAGCCTGAAGAAAATACCTGGTGTCGGTCCACAAACCTGCTTCCTCCTGCGTAATAACCACAACTCCGTACGATCCGGTAAATCCGGTAATATACTCGCGGGTTTTCCATCTTTCTGGTAAATATTCGCTGGAATGCGGGTCGGTTCCTGAAATATAAAAAGCATCGAGGTTTTGTTTTAACATTTCGAGGCGCAAAGCCTTAATTCGTAACCTTATTTCGTTCATTCTGAAAAAATTGTTGTACAAAAGATTTTATAGAGGGGGCCTGTATTTCGTTGTAATCTATTTCATCTTCACTAAAAAAATGAAAATCAAGAATATCATCCATCGCGTGCAGGTTTTCAGTGGTTTCGGGAATCACCACAAAAGCTAAATCGAGCGTAAAAACACTAAAATCGGAAAAAATATATTCATTGGGTGCTGAGCCAAAAAACTCAACCGATTTTATATTCAGCCCCAGTTCTTCTTTGAGTTCACGTTTTAAAGCATTTTCAACACTTTCCATTGGGTCGACAAAACCGCCGGGCAAATCGAGTTTTCCGTATGCAGGTTCCACGCCGCGGGTTGTCAGCATTATTTTGCCTTCGTTATTTACCACCAAAGCAGCTACGGCAGCGGCCGAATTTATAAAATAATGAAATCCACAGTCGGCACATTTCAGCGACCGTTCACCCAAAGGTTTAAAGTCGGCCGAACCGCATCTGGGGCAATATTGCATTACACGTAACGGATGGGTTCTTTGCATTTAACGGATAATTTCCTGAGCTTTTAACCACGAATAAAAAAGGTCGGGCCACTGTTCAACAGGCAGCTTGTTTTTATTCATCCCAAAACCATGCCCGCCGGCTTTAAAAATATGCATTTCGGCAGGCACATTGTTTTCTTTTAAAGCCAGATAAAATTCGATAGAATTCCGTGGCGGCACAGCACTGTCGTCGTCGGCTAAAATCAGAAAAGTTGGCGGGGTTTGCGGTGAAACATGCAGTTCGTTGGAATATTGAGCAACCTTTTTCCAGTCGTTTCCTTCGCCAATCAGATTAACACGCGAGCCCATGTGCCCAAATTCTTCACGAAAGGTAATTACCGGGTAAAGCAGCAACATAAAATCGGGGCGGCAACTTATTTTTTCAACCGGGTCGCTGCTGGCAGCATTTCCCAAATCAAAACGTGTTCCAACTGTCGAAGCCAAATGACCTCCTGCCGAAGAACCTGCAATTCCAATTTTTTCAGGATTAATTCCCCATTCGGCAGCATTTTTTCTTACAATCCGCATGGCACGGCGTGCATCGCCCGAAGGAATTTCATCGTGTTTGTAAGGCAAGCGGTATTTTAACACAATTCCGGCCACTCCTTTCGAAGCCAGCCATTTTGCCATATCAAAACCTTCGTGGTCCATGGCTTCAATTACGTAACCGCCGCCCGGACAAATTAAAACTGCTGCTCCCGTATTTGTTTCTTTTGAAGGCAGATAAACGTACATTTCAGCTTCGGAGACATTTCTTACCCTGACTCCGTCGTATTTTTCTTCCGGTTCTTTCATCCCGTTATCGTTTGGAGCGCCATCCGGCCAAACTTTTAAAGTGTAATTCTGTGCGAAAGAAGTTACATTAATTGCGGCTAACACAATAAAAATCAATTTTTTAATCATAATTATTTCGATTTTACACCCACAAAATAGTATTCTTTTTCTGAAAACAAAATATTGAATGTAGTAAGCGAACCATAAATGCGGGTAATGTATTGTTGCAGGTTTATTTTGTCCTCGTCAGTTAACACTTCGTGGCTGTTTATATTTTGTTCAAGAACCCGAAGGCGATCGCGAAGCATCACAATTTTATGGAAAAAACTTTCGATAGGAATTTCCTTGGGTTTAAGCTCTGAGTTTGCAGGTTGCAGAATCATGTTTCCCCCCTGCCATTTTTCGCCCAACGGAACAACTTCGCTTAAGGCGCCGTACTGGTCGAGAACATAACTCATTACTTTTTCTATTTCTTTGATTGAAAGTCCGGTTTTGGGTTTGGCATCTTCATTTTTTTCAAGAACCGACAAATCGGTATTTCTTTTGGTTATTTCGATTTTTCCGCCTCTTTCAAAAAAAATCTCGTAGGCAGTTAAATTGTTCTTACTGATAATTCCTTCACCGTATCGCGGATGTTCCACACGCGTCCCTACTGATAATTCTTCCATCGTAATTCTGTTTGAATAATTTTATTGAAATGTAAAAATATTTAATTCCCGCGTGTGTTTGCACATTTCGGAACAAAAAAATCAGGAAAAATACCGGCAAATTGTATTCTCCTGTTAAACTTTCGTTTTTATTTCAATTTGAAGAATGTTGAAAATTTTCGATGGCATTGATAAATTCTTTGGGAGGTTTTACCGGGCGTCCGGATTCAGCATTTGTAAAAACCAAAACAACAATCCCTTTGTTTATCAGTTCTTCTTTTTCGTTATAAATCTCGGTTTTAATGGTCAGTTTAACCGTAGGAATTTCATCAATAATGGTTCGTAGTGTTAGCAGATCGTCATAATAAGCTGGTTTCAGGTAAGTAGCTTCCAGTGTTCTCACCGGAAGAATAAATCCCATCTCCTCTATTTCGCGATACGTAATTCCGGCGCTTCTTAGAAATTCTGTCCGGGCTATTTCGTAGTATCTTGGATAAGTTCCATAGTAAACAACACCCATTTTATCGGTGTCGCCATAACAAACCCTGATTTTGTGTTCATGAACTACCATTGAGAATTGGAATAAAATTAAAACTAGCGTAAAGGAGAATCGGGTTCACTGGCAAACATTTTATACATAACCACTTCGACCAAACGTGCCCATATTTTTGATAAAAATACGGTTGCCTTGCCTTCAACAAAAGTGAGAATAATTTTTCTTTTGCGCTTTTTGACCGCTTTGTAAATTTTGTCTGCAACTTCTTCCGCCGACATCATTTTATTTTCGTTTCGCGGAGTTTCCCCCTGGAATTTACCGGTTGCAGTTAAAGCATGTTTTCTGATTTCGGAAGCAGTAAAACCGGGCGCAGCAACCAAAACGTGCAAACCGCTTTTTAAATTCTCGGTTCTTATTGTATCTAAAAAACCACGAACTGCAAATTTCGATGCTGAATACCCTGTTCTTCCGGGCAAACCAACATAACCGCCCACCGAAATAACGCCAACCAGCGAGCCTTTGCTTTCGAGCAAATAAGGAAAAGCATATTTTGAACAGTAAACTGTGCCCCAGTAATTTACATCCATCATCCGCCGCAAAACCGAAAGATCGACTTCTTCAAAAATGGCACGCATCGAAATGCCGGCATTGTTGATTAAAACATCAATTTTGCCAAACCTTTCAATAGTTTTCTGAATCAGGTTCTTACAATCTTCTTCCACCGAAACATCGGTTTCAACAGATAAAATTTCGGTATTTTTCAGTTCTTTTTCCAGTAAGTGTAAACGATCAATTCTCCGGGCTGCCAAAACAAGTTTCCATCCTTCCGATGCATATTTTTCAGCCAAAGCTTTTCCAATTCCCGAAGAAGCCCCGGTTATCACGACTACTTTATTTTGCATAAAATTTCAAGTGATATGTTTGTCTGATACAAAGTCTAATTTTCGCGAAAAGTAAGAAAATTTCCTGTATGATTAATTTTTAACAAAATAAATAAAAACTTAAAAATATTGAAACGATATTGAATGAACTAACAAAAAAAAGCCCTTTCAAAAAAATGAAAGAGCTTTTAAAGTATTTTCAATACAGTTAAACTTCCTGCACGGTTTCTATAATTTCCTGGCCTTTTTTAATGGCCTCAAGATTTAAAGGAACCAGATTATGATACCGTTCGGGCAACGATTTTTTCAGCCCCTTTTCTACGTTGTCCACGGTTACAATCGGACGAACCTTCAAAAAACTGCCAAAAACAATCATATTAAAAACTTTTGGATTTCCCATTTCAACAGCAGTTCTGGTACCTTCTACTTTGTAAATATTAATGTCGTTCCTTTTAGGAGCATGAATAACCCCGTTCGGATCGTAAATCAATGTACCTCCGGGTTTCACCATTTTTTCAAACTTATCCATACTTTGCTGGTTCAGAATAATGGCAGTATCGAATTCATGCAAAATGGGTGAACTTATCCTGGTGTCGCTAACAATAACAGTAACATTTGCTGTTCCTCCGCGCATTTCCGGTCCGTACGACGGGAACCAGGTAACTTCTTTATCTTCCATAATTCCTGAATAAGCCAGAATTTTCCCCATTGAAAGTACACCTTGTCCGCCAAATCCGGCAATTATTATTTCTTCGGTCATAATTTTCGGTTTTAATTGTTTGATACTGGTTCACCTTTTACCCCGTCTTTTAAATCACCCAGCGGATAGAACGGGAACATATTTTCCTCCATCCATTTATTGGCGGCGACCGGAGTCATTTTCCAACCCGAATTACAGGTTGAAACCACTTCAATAAAAGATGAACCTTTTTTATCGAGAACATTCTGGATACCTTTTTTAATGGCGCGTTTGCATTTTCTTACTGCTCCTGCATTCTGCACCGACTGGCGTGTTACATAAGAAGTTCCGGGTAATTGAGCAATCAATTCAGTAATTTTCAGCGGATAACCGTTCAATTCCACATTTCTTCCAAACGGAGTTGTTGAAGTTACCATTCCGTCCAATGTGGTTGGCGCCATTTGTCCGCCGGTCATTCCGTAAATACCGTTATTGATAAATACAACCAGAATATTTTCGCCACGGTTACAGGCATGGATTATTTCGCCTGCACCAATCGAAGCAAGGTCGCCGTCGCCCTGGTAAGTGAACACAAATTTATCAGGATTTAAACGGGCAATTCCGGTAGCCACTGCCGGAGCCCTTCCATGTGCTGCTTCCTGCCAGTCGACCTCAATATAATTGTAAGCGAAAACGGCACAACCCACCGGCGCAACACCCACTGTTTTTTCCTGAATTCCCATTTCGTCGATAAGTTCGGCAATTACTTTATGAACTACTCCGTGAGAACACCCCGGACAGTAGTGCATAATGGCTTCATTTTGAACCTTTGATTTTTCGTAAACCAGGTTTTCCGGTTTAATAATATCTTTTAACTCCATAATTTATCTCCCATGAAAATTTTTGTTCCAACGCTTCAACCACTTCACCGGGTGTGGGAATAATTCCGCCCATCCGGCCAAAATATTCAACCCGTGTATTTTTACCTGCTTCGTAAACCGAAAGTTTTATGTCGTCAACCATTTGGCCTGCATTCATTTCAACCGACATAAAACCTTTGGCTTTTTCTGCCAGTTTTACAATTGCTTTTTTCGGAAAAGGGAAGAGTGTAATTGGCCGCAGCAAACCAACTTTCAACCCTTTTGAACGGGCAATTTCTACAGATTTCTGGCAAACTCTGGAAGAAGTTCCAAAGGCTACCAAAATATATTCGGCATCTTCGCACATAATTTCTTCGAACCGGCATTCTTCATCCTCCATTTGTTTGTATTTCTTCTGAAAACGCAGGTTGTTTTCTTCCATCCGGTGCGAATCCATTTCAAGCGAAGTAACAATATTGCGACTTCGTGAAGCTTTTTTTCCGGTGGTAGCCCAGCTGCCTGATAATTTTTCTACTTCTTCGCTGGTCCAGCGCGGTTTAAAATCCGACAGTTCCACTTTTTCCATCATTTGTCCGATGGCGCCGTCGGTTAAAATCATAGAAGGATTCCGGTATTTAAATGCCAGCTCAAAACCGAGTTCAACAAAGTCGTTCATTTCCTGAACTGACGACGGAGCCAGAACAATCATTTTGTAATCGCCATGGCCACCACCTTTTACAGCCTGAAAATAATCGGCCTGCGAAGGTTGAATGGTTCCCAATCCCGGGCCGCCACGTTGTACATTAATAATTAAACAGGGCAATTCAGCGCCGGCAATGTATGAAATCCCTTCGGCCATTAAACTTATTCCCGGGCTCGAAGAGGAGGTCATCACTTTTTTACCGGTAGCAGCTGCTCCGTAAACCATATTTATTGAAGCTACTTCACTTTCTGCCTGCAAAACGGTCATTCCGGTTTCTAACCACGGTTGCCGCGCCATCAGCGTTTCCATAACTTCCGACTGAGGTGTAATGGGATAGCCAAAATAACCGTCGCATCCACAGCGGATGGCAGCTTCGGCCAGCACCTCATTTCCTTTCATTAATCTTAATTCTCCCATTTTATCAAATTTTTTATTTCTTATTCTATATTTTTTATTCCATTATTTGAATAAACATTTCAGAATAAGAATCTAATGTTTATCTCTGTTTTTTTTTAGCTGTATCAATACTTTTCAAGAATATTGCAATTAGTTCGTTACACTCATTTATCGTAGGATTAATTTTCTCGTCAGGCAATAGCGCCTTTTTCAAAACAATTTTCAAACAAACCCTACATTCCCTGAGTTCTTTTAAAATTACTTTCAGCTTATGAATAAAATCATTTGGCGATTCTGCCGACTGTGCTTCTCCATAATTTAAAGCTGGCGAACTTGCAGCACGAATAAGTTGTCCACCAATATGATTCGCAAACTTAGTTGTAGGTAATATTTCAACAATGTCACTACATATTATGGCAATGTCAATCAACCTGTCTTCCAAATCATATGTTTTGTAATTCGCCATTTAAAAATGTATATCTATAATTTTTCTATTTGTTTCATCAATGTAAAATATTGAATAAGAAATAATAAATAAAAATCTCTATCTACACTTTCACTCTGTAAATTGTTATACATGTGTCGGGGCAAACAACACCACAATTTGAACATCCGATACAATTCTCGGGATTTTCCATGTACGAAAAATGATAACCGCGGCTATTGACTTCTTTATGTAAAGCCAAAACATCGTGCGGACATTCGTTTACACAAACGCCACACCCTTTACATCCTTCGCTATCAACCACTACTGCTCCTCTTACTTTTGCCATTTTATTGAATTTTTCTGATAAATTTAAAAAGCTTTAGGTTCAAAAAAGACCATAAAAATCAGGTTCTGCCCAAATAATTCACAGCGGTTAAAATCTTTAAAATAAATAGATTATTTCCTGTCAGATTATAATTTTACCACAACAAATAATTTGAGTTTGATTTTCTCTAACAAAACTATTTTATCAAAAATGAAAAGGATGCAACTAATGTTGCGAATTTCAGATTTTATAAAGAAAGCGGGTTAAAATGTTTCGGTGAATCCCGAGATAAGAAGCAATGTGCTGGCGTTGTAGTTTTGCCCCCAGTTCCGGATTTTCGTTAAAAAACTTGCGGATTCGCTCCTCGGCATTTAACGACTGAAACGAATGGATGCGATCCATGGCCTGAATGTAACTTTCTTCAGCAAGAATACGGACTGTCCGCTCAAACATGGGATTGGTGTCGAGCAGGTTTTTAAACTCTTCTTTGTCGAAATAAAGCAACTCCGAATCTTCGTAGGCTTTTATCGATTCTGTTGAATCCTTTCCGGAGTAAAAACCACGGTGGTTGCTTACAATAAAATTATTTGGCGGAAAGAAAAAGCGTGAAATCCATTCTGTCCCACTTTCCGAAATATACGTTGCATACAACAAACCACTGACTAAAATGCCTATTTTATTGGTCTGTTGACCGTATTCAATAAATGATTCGCCCTTTTTCAGAAAAGCAGGTTCATGTATTAAGTTCAGTTCCGAAATTAGTTCGAGGGTGTGGTTGTACCGGGATATAACTTTGTGTTTATCCATCCTCGTTTCAACTCCTTATTTTGCTGAAAAGTTTTTATGAAAAGCCTTCAATCTTTTTTCCAGTTCATCGAACTGACTGCGCTGCACAAACGAAACACACGCCCTGATTCCTTCCTCATTACTGCCCGTATTATCGAGTGCAATAGAACTGATTCCAAAATAAATAAGATTAGCAACCAATTCGTTTCCTGTCATTCCGGGGTACGAAATGGTAAAGTAAAATCCGTCGGCAATGGGTTCACCCAAATCGTATTTATAAACAATATCAAAGCCGTTGTCGAGGAAAAGTTTCTTCATTACTTTGGCTTTTTCGCCGTATTCCTTTATTTCCTGAACAAAATTAAAACGGCCTTCGTTGGCGGCTTTAAACATGGCAGCCAAAGCCCACTGCGACGAGTGGCTGGTTCCTGAAGAAATGGAATACAAAAGCCGCAATGTTATTGTATTTCCGAATGATGTACTTTGAAAACGTTTTTGCAAATCGGGGTAATCGCGATCGAATAATTTTTCAGGAATTACCATTACACCAATGCGTTGCCCTGCGTAGGAAAATATTTTTGAGCTTGAAATAAACAGGATAAAATTATCGGTGTAATTCGCTACCGTAGGCTGATAAGGAGGCTCACCCGGTTTTGATAAATCGTGCCGGAAATCCATGCCAAAGTAAGCCAGATCTTCCATCACAATAATATCGTATTTGTTGGCAAGTTCACCAATTATTTTCAGTTCATCGTCGGTAAAACAAATCCAGCCCGGGTTGTTCGGATTGGAATAAATGATGGAATGAATATTTCCTTTTGAAAGATATTCTTCAAGTTTTGCTTTCAATTTTTCACCCCTGAAATTGAAAACATCAAATGTTTCGTATTTCAGCCCCAAAACCAGCATTTGCTGCTTTTGCACCGGAAACCCGGGGTCGATAAAAAGAGCTGTGTCTTTTTTCAAATTTGTATTTCCGGCAGCCAGAAAAGCGGCAAAGGTTCCCTGCATGGAACCCACTGTTGGAATACAACCTTTGGGATGAACTTCAATATTCATAAAGTTCTTTACAAATTTTGCTGCTTCTTCCTTTAATGGCTTAATCCCGTCGATTATTGGATAAATGGCGCCCACTCCCTTTTTCAGCGCATCAATTTCGGCCTGAGTACCAATTTCTGCCGGGGGAAGTCCGGGTACCCCCATTTCCATGCGGACATATTTTACCCCCGTTTCTTCTTCCACTAAATTAATTAAGGCCACAATTTCGCGAATCGATGCCTTGCCAAGATCGGGAATACGAAGTTGTTTAACTTTTGCGTCAACAATTTCTTTGCTTAACGTTGAATTGGACATGATTATCCTTTTTAAATCATTAAAAGATTCAGAAAACAATTTGATTTACCCCAAAAAACTTTATGAATATTGACTTTTTAGAATCCGAAATCAGCACGAATTTGTTCCACCCAGTCGTTAATTCTCTGGTCGGTTAATTCGGGCTCAAAATCTTCATCAATGGGCAGACCGAGGAATTTTCCGTCAACCAATGCTTCCGATTCACTGAATTCGTATTCATCGGCGTCAACCTGTCCAACCAAAGTCCCACCTTTTTTCATGATTTCTTTTGCCAAAAGACCAATGTGATCGACAAATGTTGCGGCATAAGTTACATGGTCGCCCAAGCCAAAAATGGCAAGTGTTTTACCCTCGTAACCGGTTTTTCCTATTTCGGGTAAAAAATTTGCCCAGTCATTATTACTGTAAGCTGTGTTCCAAGTTTCTTTTCCAACCGTAGAAATTCCAAAAATTATTTTATCGTACTTTTCCAAATCGGCAACCGAAGCATTTTTAACCGGAACCATTTCCACTTTATCTTCACCAATGACATCTTTAATTTTGTCGGCCACACGGTTTACAGCACCGTTAACAGGACCAAAGAAAATTGCAATTTTACTCATTTTAAATCGGGTTTAATTTTTTGTTATTGATCATGCATGTCTAGTCCGCTGCGAACATACTCGCCCAAAATGGAGAGGCTCGAAGCGCTTTTTAATACCTGGTGGATTGCACGGTCGTAGTTTTCCAGTTTTTCCCATTCTATATCAACATGAATGGTATATTCATTGGGTTTCCCGACAATGGGAATCGATTGTATCTTATTCAGGTTAATTTGGTTTTCAGCAAATATATTTAGAACCCTTGCCAGCGCACCGTAAAAATGCCCAACTTCAAAACAAATAGAAGCTTTGTTTGTGCCAACAGTTGGATTTCCGTGTTTCGACAGAATTAAAAACCTTGTGTAATTCTTTTTGTTGGTCTCAATTCCTTTTTCCAATATTTGAAGCCCATAAAGTTCCGAGGAGCGTACATTACTGATTGCCGCAGCATAAGTAATTTTTTCGGTACTTATTATTTTGGCAACTTTTGCATTGTCGCCAAGTTCTTTTCTGTCGGCTTTTGGGAAATGTTTTTCGAGGTATTCGTTGCATTGTAAAAAAGACACAGGATGTGAATAAATTTCCTTAATATCTTTTTTCTTCACGCCCGGATAAACCATAAGATTCATTTGAATGTGCAGGTAAATTTCACCGATTATCCGCAAATGATAATCTCTGATCAATGAATAATTCTGTAACAAACTTCCTGCGATTGAATTTTCAATGGCCATAACCCCAAAATCGACTTTGTCGCCATCGATCTGTTCGCAAACACTTGTAAATGTTTTACATTCGACAACTTCGATTTCCTCGTTAAAATATTTCGATGCCGCATCTTCGTGAAAAGAACCGGCGATTCCCTGTATGGCAATTCGCTTCATTCAATAATTTTTAGTGAGACCAAAGATACAAATTCTGAATTAAGAATCCAGAAACCGTAAAAATTCGCCCAAACAAAAAATATTAAAACTGATAATGTTTATCTATCAACACAAATTCGTCTTTGTGTTCCAATAAAATCTTCATACATTTTTCAATGTTTGTCGGGCGGATTACTATTATTGCCGCATCGTTTTCCATTGAAAAGGCATACATATATTCTATGAATGAACCGCCTTCGTTTATAATTTTCAAAAGCCTCGTTAAACTCCCCGGGGAATTTGGCGTTTTTGCCAGCAGTACATCGGTAGTTTGTACGGAGAACTCGTTTTGTTTAAGAATTTCCTTTGCTTTTTGAGGTTCAGAAACAATCAGTCGGAGAATACCAAAGTCGGAAGTATCGGCGATGGTAAAAGCCGAAATATTTATTCCTGCGTTGCCTAAAATTTCGGTTACTTCACTCAATCTGCCCGATTTATTTTCCAAAAATACAGAGACTTGTTGTATGATCATTTTTTTAGATTTTACGGTTGTCAATTACTCGTTTTGCTTTTCCGGCAGTTCTTTCAATGGTTTTAGGTTCAACCAGTTTTACATCCACCGAAATTCCGAGCGTACTTTGAATGTTGTTTCTTATTTTCTTTTTCAAAGCTTCCAAAACCCTTACTTCATCGGAGAAAAACTGCTCCTGAACTTCAACCATAAGTTTAAGCACATCGAGTGTTCCTTCGCGTTCCACAATCAATAAATAATGCGGTTCGGTTTCACTCATATCGAGCAGCACACTTTCAATTTGCGACGGGAACACGTTTACACCCCGAATAATAAGCATATCGTCGCTGCGCCCCATACATTTTTCCATACGGACCAAAGTACGGCCACATTCACATTTGTCGTAAATCAACCGGGTTAAATCGCGTGTCCTGTATCGAATAATCGGAATTCCTTCCTTGGTAATGGTTGTAAAAACCAACTCTCCCACTTCGCCCGGTGCCACCGGTTCGAGTGTTTTCGGATCAATTATTTCAGGAATAAAATGGTCTTCGTTAACGTGCATTCCAGCCTGGTGTTCGCATTCGCACGAAACACCGGGGCCAACAATTTCGCTTAACCCGTAAATATCGATGGCTTTTATTTTCAGTTTGGCTTCAATTTCCCTGCGCATGTTTTCGCTCCAGGGTTCGGCGCCAAAAATCCCCACACGCAAATTCAGGCTTTCCGGGTCAACTCCCATTTCCTGTAAAGCTTCAGAAAGATAAAGAGCATATGAAGGAGTACATGCAATTACCGACGAACCAAAATCCTGCATGAGCTGAATTTGTTTTTGTGTGTTTCCTCCTGAAATAGGAATAACAGTGGCACCAAGATTTTCGGTTCCGTAATGCAGGCCAAGACCACCTGTAAACAAACCGTAACCGTAAGCCACCTGAACAATGTCGTTTCGGTGAACGCCGGCCATACAAAGCGAGCGGGTTACAACTTCGGCCCACATTTGCAGGTCGTTCCGGGTGTAGCCAACCACGGTTGGTTTTCCGGTTGTTCCCGAACTGGCGTGCAAACGCACAATTTCACTCATCGGAACGGTAAACATTCCGAAAGGATAATTATCGCGCAAATCGGTTTTTATAGTAAACGGAAGTTTGGTTAAATCTTCCACACTTTTGATATCGCCGGGAACAAGTCCCTTTTCCTGCATTTTGGCCCTGTAACTCGGAATATTGTGATAAATTCGCTGAACCGTTTTTACAAGTCTTTCCGATTGAATGGCTGCCATTTCATCACGCGAAGCACATTCAATTTTTTCATTCCAAATCATTCAAATTGTATTAAAAAGTCGATAAATATTTTGGTTTTATTTTAGGCTGAAACTGAATTATTTTCCGTAAACAAATTTATCGTCGAGCAGATTTACTCCGTTTATACCGAGTCTTCTGCGGGCTTCCAAAACATCGGGAACTTCCAGAATTAATATGGCCATTTTATTTTCGGTAATCAGGCGGCTGTAAGCGCTTTCAACATGAATTCCCGAACGGGCTATTTTTACGAGCAATTCGTCCAATCCTCCGGTTTCATCTTTCATTTCAAGGGCAATTATCTCGCGCAAAGCCACCGAATTTCCTTCGTCAACCAGAAGTTTGTACGCTTTCTCAGGCTGGTCGACCAACATGTTCAGCACTCCCCAGCCATGCAAAATATTGCTTAACGAAATAGAACGGATATTAATATTTTCTTTTTTCAGGATTTTTGTAATTCCTTCGAAATGATTGATTTTATTTTCAAGAAATACCGAAACTTCAAAAGCCATAATTTATTGGTTTAATTTTTAAGAAAACAAAAAGGTTGTCATTTTATGTAAAACCGACAACCTTAATGAACTTAATTTCCCGTAAAATTAAAAAGTATTCTTAGAATTTATAAGCAATAGAAATCATATTTCTGAAATTTGTAACATTTTCGGTGTTTTTTACTTTTCCTTTGTCATTGTAATCGTTTTCGCCGTAAGCAACAGTTGTAAGGCTTAATTCGATTCCAAACATAAAATTTTTATAGTCATAAATCAATTGTGGGGAAATTTTATACATCATACCGGCGTTTGTGGCAAGACCGTAAATCGGGCCAATAATTAGTTCTGAAGTACCAAGGTTTTTCAAATAGCCTGCAAAAATTCCAAATTTCCAATCGCCGCCGTAAATTAAGTTCACCCAGTGATACAAGTGATTAAAAGGCGTGTAAGTTTCAGCGCCTGTATTACTGTTTAATGTCGAAACTGCATAACCGCCGGGTAAAATGCTTTCACAAACATTCTGGCCGTACATACTTTTAGCCTTAAATTCGAATTTATCTTTTACATATTTCAAATAAACCAATGCAGCCATTGTATTTAATTTTTCGCTGGTTTTAAAAGTTCCGCCGGTGCCGGTTGTTGAGGTTCGGGGCTGAATAGATTTCCAGTCGACAGCAGCTCCAAGAACCCAATTTGCATCGAAATATTGTAATTGTGCGTGAAGGTTTGGAACAACCGCATTTCGCTGGTACTGGTACGTTTTACCGCCGGGGCCGGTGTTGCTGTAATCAAACTGGTAAACCGCTGCCAGAATATAATCGACCTTGGGCGACAAACTGTGTGTAAACCTGATTTGCGGGCTCCGGTTAAAAACCTGGAACGGCAAGCCTGTATTTTCATTTAAAGTTGAAGGGTACACTTTTTCGATAAATGTTGGATGCCATGCACGTCCGACAAGAAGTTTTGATTTTTCCCACTGAAACTGAGTATACACCTGGCGCAAACGCAGTGTAGGAGTTAAACTGCCGCCGGTAAAATCGATTTCGGTATAAGCACTTATTTTTGCTTTCCCCATTTCAAGTCCCGAAAACTTTGTTCCGAAACGGGTAAAAGTATTTAACAAATGAGCACTTGGCTGCGCATTAATATCGTCCCCGTTTGTATCGAGCAATTTTACATCGGGGAAAAGTTCAAGCAAATGATCGCATGCATCAATATTTTTCCGGGAATCGAAAATAAAATCGTTACGAACAAATCCCGAAAGCTCAACATTAATATTCTTTGAAGATAAAAAGCCCTGCGAGTACGCACACACTGAAATAATAGCAAATGCAATAGAAATTATCCTTTTCATGGTTAGTAATTAATTTGGTTTTTTATTGTAGAATTTAACTGTAGCTTCGAATAAGTGCCTTAAAATTAGCACAAAAGCTCTGTTGTAATTTTTTACATAAATAGTTCAAAAACATACTTTGCTTATTTATTCTTATTTTAAATAAGTTGGTGGAATTTTTATTCAACTCTTAAAAATGTAACATCCGTTACAATTTATTTGAATTGAAAGCAACACTTTTGCGCTTACAAAACAGAATAAAACGGAACAAATATTCAATTCGGATGAAAAGTAAAAGCTGGGTTAAATTTTTCAAAAAACTGCACAAATGGCCGGCCATTGTAATTGCCTTTTTTGCTGTTCTTTTTGCTGTTTCAGGAATCGTTTTGAACCACCGCCCTGTTTTTTCGTCGACAGATATTTCAAGAAAATTATTGCCCGGAAATTATACATATAATAACTGGAATCTGGCTGCAGTGAGAGGTTCAGTTCAAACCAACGAAAACGAAATTTTTATTTACGGAAATATCGGAATTTGGAAAACAGACGCCCGATTCGAAGCTTTTGAAGATTTCAACCTGGGTTTTCCCAAAGGAATCGATCACCGTAAAATATATTCCGTAATTGAGCTGGACAACAAACTTTTTGCCGGAACTCATTTTGGGTTGTACCAAAGAAATTTGTCGGGTAAAAAATGGGAAAAAATTGTTTTGCCGGTGAAGGAAGACAGAATTGCCGATGTAAACCTGAAAAATGATACTTTGCTGGTTTTAACCCGCAATTATTTGCTGAAAAGTTCCGACGGAAAAAATTTTGAAACAGTTCAATTACCGCCTCCTGTTGGTTACGAACGCAAAACCGGACTTTTTGAGACTTTCTGGCAATTGCACAGTGGTGAATTATTCGGGTTGCCCGGAAAACTGCTGGTCGATTTGCTGGGGCTGGTTACCATTTTATTTTCGGTAACCGGACTGCTGCACTTTTTCTTTCCAAAAATCATTCAAAGGAGAAAGAAGAAACAAAAAACGATTAACTCACTGGTTGTATTGAAAAAGAAAAATTTGCACTGGCACAATGTTGCAGGTTATATTTTTGCTGTTTTTCTGTTTATAAATACTTTTTTTTGGAATGCATCTGCGACCGCCGCTACTTATTGCCATTGCTACAAAACAAGTTGGAATAATTCCGGGCTCCCACCTCGACAGTCCGAATCCATGGTTCGACAAACTGCGCCGTGTTGCCTGGGACGCCGATTTAAAACACTATATTTTTTCAACTTCGGAAGGATTCTTTTTTGCCAATGAGACTCTGCAAACCCAGCTTTTACCATCATTTTCACAACCACCGGTTAGTGTAATGGGCTGTAACATTTTAAAACCCCTGGGAGATACAAATTACCTGGTTGGCTCTTTTAGTGGAATGTTTTTGTGGAATATTAAAACCGGCGCTATATCTGATTTTTTTTCACAGCAAGCTTATGTTGAACCCGATGGTATGCAAAGTCCAATTTCGGCAAATATGGCGGCGGGCCTGATTGAAGGAAACAATAAAGTTTTTTGGTTCGATTATAATTCGGGTGTTCAAAAAATAACTTAGCATACAGACATATCTTCTTTCAGCTTTCCTGAAATGCCGGAACAAATCAGACAAGCTTCACAAATTTCACTGTGGAACACGGCACTGGAATTTCATACCGGCCGCATCTTCGAAAACATTGTCGGGCCGTTTTATATTTTGTATGTTCCGCTCGCCGGAATTTGTATTTTGCTGGTTTTAATCAGCGGCGTTTATCTTTGGTGGAAAATTTTCAGAAAAGTAAAGTAACCGGAACAATTCAATTTTTTTGCTGTTTTGTGTAGTAAAAAAAGGAAGTGAATTAAGAACCTGTTTATCGCTTCTGCATAATTTTTCTACTTTTGGGTTGAAATGCAGGAAACCATTAAAACATACAAAGACGTAGATTCAAAAAGCGGTGTGAATTTCAGAATTTCGCGAATGGAAGATATTTACACCGAAAGAAACGGCATGCAGGACGATCCGCACCGCCACGATTATTTTACTGTTTTGCTGGTAAAAAATGCGCAGGGAAAACATGTCATTGATTTTAATGAATACCTGCTTGGGCAAAATCAGGTATTTTTTGTCAGCCCGGGACAAATCCACCAGGTTCTTGAAGAAAAAAAATCGGAAGGTTATGTACTGCTTTTTTCCATGCAGTTTCTGGTTGAAAACAACATCCCGCTGCATTTTATCGACGATTTGAACCTGTTCAACGACCACGGCCACTCGCCGCCGTTGCCGCTCAGCGAAAATGAATTCAACCGAATGGCAACATTTTGCGAAGAAATAATACGAATTCAGGATTCAGGCTTAAAATACAAAGAACAGGCCGTTAGTTCGTACATTCGCCTGTTTCTAATTCACGGCAACAACATTTGCGGATTACAAAACAACAATCCGCAAAACCAGGAAGCCATAAATTCGGTTTTAAAGAAATTCAAAAATCTGGTAAACGAAAAATTTACCGAGTGGCACCAGACTTCGGATTATGCAACCGAGCTGAGTGTAACACCCGATTATCTGAACCGTGTAATTAAATCGCTCACCGGGAAAACTACAAAAGAATTTATTCAAGCCAGAATTACTACTGAAGCAAAAAGGCTGTTAACCTTCTCGGAATTGTCTGCAAAAGAAATCGGGTTTCAACTGGGTTTTTCCGAGCCTGCAAATTTTAGCGCTTTTTTTAAAAAGAATACGGGCATTTCACCTTCAAATTTCAATAAAAGACCATAAAGTCGTTTTTTCATAACTTTTCTCCGTTTTTTCATATTCCCCATCTTTATTTTTCTGCTCAACTTTGTATCGTTAAAACAAAGCAGAAAAATGAAAACAATTATTCATACAGCAGAAAGCAGAGGCCACGCCAACCACGGCTGGCTCGACTCGCATCACACATTTAGTTTTGCCAATTACTACAACCCTGAAAGAATTCATTTTGGAGTTTTGCGTGTTTTAAACGACGACAGGGTTGCGCCAGGAAAAGGTTTTGGAATGCACCCGCACGATAATATGGAAATAATTTCCATTCCGTTGAAAGGCGATCTCGAACACAAAGACAGCATGGGAAACACGGCCGTTATTCGCGAAGGCGATGTTCAGGTAATGAGTGCAGGAACAGGCGTATTTCACAGCGAATACAACAAAAATACTGACAAAGAAGTGAAGTTCCTTCAAATCTGGGTTTTCCCAAACAAAAAAAACCTGGCCCCACGGTACGATCAGATTTCAATCCGCGATATAAAAACAGAAAATTCCTTTTACCAGATTTTGTCGCCAAATAAAGATGATCAGGGTGTCTGGATTCACCAAAATGCATGGTTTCACCTTGGTGATTTTGAAGCCGGTAAAACAACAACTTATTATTTAAAAGACAAAAACAACGGAGTTTATGCTTTTATTCTTGATGGCGAGGTGAAAATTGAAGGGCAGAAACTTGGAAAAAGAGACGGATTTGGAATTTGGGAAACCGAACAAATTCAACTTGAACTGCTTGGCAAAAGTCGCATCCTGCTGATGGAAATACCAATGAAATAAGGAGATACAAAATATCAGAATTAAGAATCACAAAAATAATTTATTCAAAAACAATTAAAATTTAAAAACATGAAAACTGAAAAAACAATCTGGAAAATTGATCCCACACACTCTGAATTTACATTCAAAGTTAAACACATGATGATTTCAACCGTTTCAGGTGAATTTGAGAAATTCGACACAACGGTTGGTACCAATGGCGACGATTTTACCAACGCTGATGTAAACGTTGAAGTTGAAGTTGATTCAATAAAAACCAAAAATGAGGATCGTGAAAACCATTTGAAATCGGACGATTTTTTTAACGCTGAAAAATATCCGTTGATTACTTTTAAATCGAAATCGTTTGACGGCGAAACTTTGGTTGGCGATTTAACTATCAGAGACGTGACCAAAGAAGTTGCTTTGGATGCTGAATTTAATGGAATTGCAGTGGATCCGTACGGACAAACCAAAGCTGGTTTTGAACTGAGCGGGGAAATCAACCGGAAAGAATTTGGTTTGATGTGGAGCGCAGTTACCGAAGCCGGAAGCGTTGTGGTATCCGACAAAGTGAAACTGGGCATCAATGTTCAATTTATAAAACAGGCATAAAAATTAAAGGAGAAAAGGCATCAACGTTGAGTTGGTGCTTTTTTGTTTGAAATTGAGTAAAAAAACAGGGCAATGTTTAATTTCACTGCCCTGATTTTTTTATTTAATTCCTTTGTAACATTTTTCAAGATGTTCGGCTGATTGTGCCGGGGTAAAATACGACAGAATTACCAAAACAAGTATAGAAACCGGTGTTGCAATTAACATCGGATCAACAATCATCCACGGAAATTTAGTGGCCAGTGATGGTTCACCAAAAATGGCCTGGCAAATTTCAAGCGGTTCCGATTCTTTCGTATGCAAAAAAACCAAAGCAAATGCGCTGGCTACCACGCCCGAAAGAATACTGTAAATAGCTGCTTTTGTGGTTGCCCTTTTCCAGTACAAAGCGGCAAAATACACCGGAAGAAATGTTGCCGCACAAATACCAAAGAATACAGCAGTACCACGGGCAATAATACTTCCGGGAAGTTTATAACCTATTAAAACACTTATAATTATGGCAACCAAAATTCCTATTTTTGAAATTTGCATGGAGTTAAATTTTTTGTTGGGAAAAACATTTTCAATAAAATCCCTGCCCAACGAAGTTCCCATGGCATGAAACTGTGAACTCAGTGTTGACATTCCGGCCGAAAGCAAAGCCAGCATAAACAAATACACAAACCATTCTGGCATTGCTGAATTAATATATTCGGGAATAATTAAATCGACATTTCCCTGAGCTGCCTGGATGGCTAGTTTCCCCGATTCGTTGTAAAAATACAAATTCGACAACGCCCCAACAGTATAAACAAAACCTGTTGCTACAAAAATAAAAACGCCTCCAATAAGCACGGCACGGTTCAGTTCGCGGTTGCTTTTTACGGTCATAAACCGGACCACCAGTTGCGGCTGGGCAAGTACGCCAATTCCAACACCCAAAATAATATTTGTAGTTAAAGTCCACCACCATGCCGAGTTTATTTTTGGAAAAGCAGTCCAGCCCTCGTGGCCCTGAGCAGCCAGGTTTTCAGGAACCAAATTGGCCATATTCGACAAAGCCTGGTGTGCACTGCTTACCCCACCCAGTTTTATATAGGTTACAATCAAAAGGAAAAAAAGGCTTAGAAACATAATTGTCCCCTGAAGTGCGTCGGTATACATTACTCCTTTTAAACCACCGGCAATAACATACGCTGCAATTATAACTGTGAAAAAGATTAACGCCACAGGAAAATCAATTTCAAAAATACTTTCAATAAAACGGGCTCCGCCAATAAGTACAACAGCGGCATACAAAGGCATGGAAATAAAAATAATTGCCCCGCTGATTATCTGTATTTTTTTCGACTGAAATCGGTTTCCCAAAAATTCAGGAAAAGTGTGCGCTTCAAGGTTATGCCCCATTTTCCGGGTAATTCGTCCAAAAAAGATAAAGGCGATAAAAATTCCAAAAATTATATTTAAAGCGGTCAGCCAAATTAACCCCATTCCATAAACGCCCGCAATTCCGCCAAAACCAATAATTGCCGAAGTTGAAATAAATGTTGCACCGTACGACATGGCCATTACAAACGGATGAATCTGACGGCCGGCCAGCAAAAAATCCTGTGCTGTTTTGGTTTGTTTGTATCCGATGTAACCCAAATAAGCAATTACCAGCAAGTAAATTACTACAACCAAGCCCAATATAAATGTATTCATAATTTCTTTCTGTTAAAATTCACTTTTCATTTGGTTATCTTTTTCTTCCCAATCCAAATCTTGCTGAATTTCGGAAGAATCACTTTCAGCTCCTTTGTTCCAGTTGATAATGCCATATAATACACAGGCCAGGAGGCCTAAAATGGCAAAAAGGTATCCGAGATAAATCCCGGGATTGTCTATTCCAAGCATACTATTTTAGTTTTACAGGTTTCCATATACTTTTTCGTCGGGTAAAATGGTAATCCCGGCCTTTGTTAGTTTTTCTACCGCATCGTCGTAATCGGGTACATCCAAAACCAAAATTGCGGTATGGTTTTCGGCAATAGTCCGGCCAAAAGCATTGTTGAAATTTATGCCGGTGCCGGCAACTTTCATCAGTAAGTCGTCGAGTCCTCCTGTTTCATCTTTCATTTCGAGGGCAATTACATCGCGCAACGCTACCGAAATTCCTTCCCCGGCAAGGAAGGTGTAAGCAATTTCAGGACTGTTCACCAATAAATTCAGGATTCCCCAGCCGTTGGCTGTGTCGTTTATCGACATGGAAAGAATATTGATACGATTCTTTTTTATAATGTTGGTTATTCTTTCAAAATGCCCGATTTTATTTTCCAGGAAAATAGAAACTTCTTTTGCCATAGTTTATTCGTTTTATCCTTTGGTTCTTTTATCAGCTACACGAACTGCTTTTCCCTCGGCTTTTGGAATTGAACCGGGTTCAACCAGTTTTACAATTGGCTTTGTTAAAACCTCGTCGCGGATTTGTAGTGTAATTTGTTTGGAAAGTGAATCCAACCTGCGAATATCGCCTTTAAACCAGTCTTTTTTAACTTCTACTTCCACAATCATTTCATCGATACCGTTGATTGTTTCAAGTGTTATGAGATAGTCGGACCCAACTTCGGGAATTTTCATCAGTATTCCTTCAATTTGCATGGGAAAAACGTTACATCCTTTTATGATAAACATATCGTCGGTACGTCCGGTAATTCTATCGAGCCGCCGGTGTGTCCTTCCGCATTTACAATCGCCCGGAATTATTCGGGTAATATCGCGTGTGCGGTACCTGATTAGCGGCATTGCTTCGCGGTCGAGTGTGGTCATTACCAGTTCGCCATATTCACCGTCGGGAACGGGTTCAAGTGTATCAGGATTTACAATTTCAACAATAAATGCATCTTCCCAAACGTGCAATCCGTTCTGGTAGGTACATTCAAAAGCAACGCCGGGTCCGTTCATTTCCGACAAACCAAACGAATTAAATGCCTGCACACCAAACATTTCCTCAATCCTTCTCCGTTGTTCGTTGGTATGCGGTTCGGCACCAATTACAAAAGTCCGGAGTTTTGTATCTTTTTTCGGATCGAGCCCCAGCGACTGAAAAACTTCGTACAACCGTCCCAGGTAGCTTGGAATAGCATGAATTGCCGTTGTTCCGTAATCCTGCATCAGTTTTATCTGGCGCAAGCTGTTTCCGGCGCCTGCTGGAATACTCAACGCACCCAATTTTTCAATCCCGTATTGAAACCCCAAACCGCCTGTAAAAAGTCCATACCCGCTAATATTCTGAAAAACATCGGTATCGCGCACGCCTGCACAAAACAGTGAACGTGCCATTAAATTTGCCCAGGAATCAATGTCGTGGCGGTTATGAAAAATAACCGTTGGGTTTCCGGTTGTTCCGCTCGAACTGTGCAAACGGATGATTTCCTTTTGCGGCAATGTTAAAAAACCGTAGGGGAAATTCCCACGCAAATCATTTTTTGTTGTAAACGGCAATTCCCGGATTTGTGAAATATCTTTTATTGCTCCGGGTTTAATCCCCTTTTCATAAAAAAGGTTTTTATAAAATGGCGAACGGCTGGCATGGGCAAGCGTTGTATTTAGCCGTTCAACCTGGAGTTTCTCCAACGATTTTCTTTCAAGGAGCTCAAATTCTTTTTGCCAAAAACAGGTATCCATGTTTTAAAAATTATACATCATTACCAATAAAACCCTGTGGTTGGTTGCAGTAACATGGTCGTCGTACAATCCATCTGCAAAATTGAAATTGCCGGTTCCGTATTTTGCAGCAGTCATTTCATATTCTGCCGACAACTTCAAACTCATCACATTAAAAGAAATGCTCGGCGCAACACGAGAAAGAGCTTTCATATTGGGAAACAAACCAACGGTTTTGGCGCTTCCATCAAAATTATACAAAGCATCGGCAGTTCCAAGGTTTCCGGCCAGTCCACCAAAAAATCCGAATTGTATTTTTTTACCGTACACCAGGTTAAACAAAGCAGAGTAGTTGGTGTAATTGGTGTATTTCATTTCGCCGGTAGTTGTGTTGTAATCTTTTACGCCGTAACCACCAATCATAGTCATATTCACCATATTTTGGCCGAGTATCCCTTTTAAAAGCACAAAAAGTTTATCCTTTTTATACCCAAAGTAGCCCATTCCTGAAAAACTGGTATTCAGTTCATTGGTAACATACCCCAAACTGGTTGTAGCAATGGGTTTTATCGCATTAAATTGCCCTGCTAATCCAAGGCTAAAGCCTGAATTATTATAATAAACACCTGCAACCATTTCAGGAATTCCCGCATTTCGTTTAGCCAGGTTTTTAGTGCTTGAATTTGTTGAAGTATAAAATCCTTTTGAACAATACAAGTGTTCGTACAAAGCAGTCAACGAAAGTGTAATTTTCCCAGCCCGGTAGTCGATGTCAAGTTGAGGCGAGCGGTTAAACGGGTTAAAAGGCGAACCGGTGTTTAGTCCGGCAACCTGCGGAAAAAAAGCGCCGCTACCGTTCCAAAACGGGTGCCAGGTTTGCCCGGCCAGTATGGTAACATTTTCCCAATCCATCTGAAGATATGCTTTTCGCAAGCGCAAAACCTCGGGGTATTCGTTTACAATTCCGGCAAAATCGGTTTCGATATTTGCCGAAGTTTTTGCCCCCAAAAGATCAATTCCCTGTATATTCATACCAAAACGTGTAGCCATGGCAGTATAGTTGGCCATTCCCTGCCGGTTGACATCTTTTCCACTGGGGTCGGTGCCGTTATACAGCGGGAAAAGATAAAAATTATCCATCGCAGCATTTAAGCCTTTATAGGAATCGTAGTAAAATTCATTTCGAATAAAACCATAAAACTCAATGTTCGAATTTTTTGCGCTAACCTTTTTATTTTCTTGGGTGAAAGCAGTTACACTAAGGAGCAACAAAAGCCCTGTGAATAGATTATATTTCATTGAAAAACGGTTAATAGTAAATTTCAGTTATGGTAAAAAGTTACCTGTTGAAAATAAATTGTAATTCCAGATTTTAGTTGTGGAAAACCTTGCGTTTATAAATTGATATGTTACAAATTTTCGAGGGCAAATTTACGTCCGGCAGCAAAAGCTTCCAGATTTAAACGAACAACATCCTCACCTTTTTTTTCAAAAACATGCACAATTCCGGCCTCCAATTTTTCAGGATCTACCTGGATAAACGGCGTGGCTGCGCCCAGCATTACCATATTCGACGCCCGTTTATTGCCAATTCCCCCTGCAATTCCATCGGCGTCGATAGCAACAAAGTGCGGTTGTTTTTGAACTTCAGCAAGAATATCATTTACGTTTGGATAATTGGGTATATTTTCAAACGAAGTAGTATTGGTTACCACATATCCACTGCCCGAAAGAAAAGGCAGGTAACGCAGTGCTTCCATGGGTTCGACCGACAAAATCAGGTCGGCTGTACCTAACGGAATTAAGTCGGAAAATATGGGTTCGTCGGAAATACGCAAATGCGAAACAACAGCTCCGCCGCGCTGGCTCATTCCGTGGGTTTCAGCTTGTTTCAGGTATAAGTTTTCGCGAAGGACAGCTTCGCCCAAAATTGATGCAATGGAAAGAATTCCCTGCCCGCCTACTCCTGCAAGTATTATATCAGTTTTCATTATTGTTGGTAAATCGGTTTAACTTTTAATTCAGCTCTTCTTCGTTTGGCAGCTGCCTGAATGCATTCCCTGCGGAAAATGACTACAGAAACACCATCATAGGCAATCTCTTCTTCAAGGATTTTTGTCATTTCATCGATATTTTTCATCAGTGGAACTTCCACCCGGATATGATCGGGATGAACACCAACACCTGCACAAATGCTTTCAATTTTACCAAATGCCGATGAATCCTGTCCCCCGGTCATCGAAACCGATTCGTTATCAGAAATAATAAGCAGAATATTTGCTCTATCGTTCACAGCATCGAGCAGGCCGGTAATTCCTGAATGGGTAAAAGTTGAATCGCCAATTACAGCTACCGCGGGAATCAATCCGGCATCGGCAGCACCTTTGGCCATGGTAACCGAAGCTCCCATATCGACACAGGAATAAATAGATTTGTACGGTGGTAAAGCGCCAAGTGTGTAACAACCAATATCGGCAAAAACACGACCTTTGGAATAAGGCTCCAAAACACGGTTTAATGCAGTGTACATTTCCTGATGCCCGCAACCACGGCAAAGTGCAGGTGGACGGTTAACCACAATTCCGGGAATATCGGCGCCGGTAAATACATCTTTCCCGAGAGCACGGGCAACATGATCGGCATTGAGTTCACCGTCGCGCGGAAGTTTTCCGCTTAAACGGCCATGCACTTTTATCTCTTTGGAGAAGATACCTTTTACAGCTTCTTCCACCAGTGGATACCCTTCTTCCAGAACCAAAACCGAGTCACAATTTTCTTGCAATTGTTGTAATAATTCAACAGGAAGCGGATATTGCGAAAGTTTTAAAACGGAATAAGGACATTCGCTGTTTTTATAATTTTCAGCCAGATAATTAGAGGCAATGCCACAGGCAATAATTCCCATACTTTTATTGGTGCCAATTTTTAACCGGTTGTATTTTGAAGTTAAAGCCGACTTCTCAAAAACGTCCTGCTTTTTCAGCAAACCTTTGTAACGCTGGCGTGCAATGGCAGGTAACAAAACAAACTGACTGGAATCGGTGGGTAAAACCAACGGATTCTGTTCAATTTCGGTTTTACGGACCACTCCTGCCCTCGAATGAGCAAGGCGGGTGGTTATACGCACCATAACCGGTACGCCAAGTTCTTCAGATAACGAAAAACCTTCGCGAACCATGTCGTAAGCTTCCTGCTGGTTGGTTGGTTCCAACACCGGAATCATCGCAAATTTGGCATAAAAGCGTGAATCCTGTTCGTTCTGCGACGAATGCATCGAAGGATCGTCGGCAACAGTTACTACCAGTCCGCCATTAATTCCTGTAATAGCTGAATTTACAAAAGCATCGGCAGCTACGTTAAGCCCGACATGTTTCATACAAACCATCGAACGTTTTCCCGCGTACGACATTCCCAATGCCGCTTCGTAAGCTGTTTTTTCGTTGGCCGACCATTTACTGCGAATGCCTTTTTTTTGCGCTAATTCACTTTCCTGTATAAACTCTGTTATTTCTGTTGAAGGAGTGCCCGGATAGGCATAAACTCCTGAAATGCCACCATCAATGGCTCCCTGGGCAATCGATTCTACTCCCAAGTAAAGGTTGTTTTGCATATTGATCTCTGGTTTCAAAAACGACAAAAATATTAAAATAGAAGCAAACCCGATAGCTGAAATTCTAATTTAGAATTAATATCATTATTCTTTTAACATTTCAAAAGCACATGCTTATTTATTAAGTAAAAACTTTGGAAAATCCAAGGATTGTCAGTTCTGCTTTTTTAGCAGACCAAACCCAAATTACCGGGTTAAATGAATGATTCTTTTCAAAAGGATGAAAACTTATTTCTCAATTCTTATCCGCGCATCTACCGCCAGAATTTCATTTTCATTTCCGAGTAACGGATTTATATCCAGCTCTTTAATTTCGGTGGCAAAACGCAGCAGACTAGATAACCGGACAATGATATCGGCATATTTTTTAATGTTCACGCCAGCCTGTTTGCGGTAGCCTTTTAGGATTTTGTACGATTTCAGACTTTTTATCATTGAGGTTGCCTCGCAATGCGTAAGTGGCGCCAAACCTGAAGAAACATCTTTTAATACTTCCACAAAAATTCCACCCATCCCACACAAAACCACATGCCCAAAATCCTGTTCGTATTTTGCGCCAAGAAAAAGTTCAGTGCCCGAAGCCATTTGTGCGACCAAAACCCCTTCAGCTCCTTCAATTCCGTTCAAGTGGTGAAATTCTTTTCGCACAGTTGCAGCATTTCGCACGTTCAGAATTACACCGCCAACTTCGGTTTTATGCACAGGGCCAACCACTTTCATTACCACCGGGAAACCAATTTCCAAAGATGCCAAAACAGCTTCCGACTCGCTGTGCGCAACAATTTCTTTTACCCTCTGAATTCCGGCGGCATCGAACAAACGATGAATAATTTCCGGCGGCTGGTAACCATTTTCTGCTTCATCAATAATCTGGCGGATTTTGTTGGTCTGAATCCCTTCCAAAAAAGCATTGTATTTCGCCGGTTTTGGTGTGTTCATCACTTTGGTAAGCGCCCGTCCGAGCAAAACCTCATCAGGAAAATTTACATTTCCATGCGAAAGAAAATGCGCTACATCTTCTTTTACATTTATGAGCGATGGCAAAATCGGGTAAATCGGTTTTTGGCAGGTTTTCATTTTTGTTGAAAGCAAATTATACACATCGCGGATGGGGAAAAGTCCGGGGCTGCCAAAAATCACAGCCATTCCGTCGAAATCGAAATCGTTTTCGCAGGCATCGATAATTTTGCCCAATTGTTCAGCAGTTCCTGTGGCCAAAAAATCGATGGGATTTTCTACCGAAGAACCCGGAAATAAATTTGATTTTAATGTTGCTTTTGCAAGTGAATCTTCAATATGCGGAATTTTTAAACCGCCGTCTTCGAGAGCATCGGTAAGCATAACTCCCGGACCTCCGGCATGTGTAATAATTCCCAGTTTTTTGCCTTTTAATTCCTTGCACATAAAAATGCTGGCCACGGTTGTAAGTTCCTCACGACCAAAACAACGAACAATTCCGGCTTTTCTGAAAAGCGCTTCCACAGCAGCATCGGAACTGGTAAGTGCGCCGGTGTGCGACGAAGCAGCCCGGCTGCCTGCCGACGAACTTCCCGCTTTTATTGCTGCAATTTTACAGCCTTTGTTTATCAGCGACGAAGCATGCAACAACAATTTATCGGGATTTACAATGTTTTCGATGTACAACAATTTCACCTTCGAACTTACTCCATCCACATAATTTTCGTCGAGGTATTCCAAAATATCCTCCACTCCGGTTTGGGCACTGTTTCCAACCGAAAAAACGTTGGCAAAACGCAAACCTTTCGGAATTCCTGATTCAATAATAAAAACTGCAGTTGCACCCGAGCCCGAAATAAAATCGCATCCGTCGGGGGTTAATTTCGGAATGGGCGTGGTAAAAACACTGGCATGCGACGGTGTCATAACTCCAATGCAGTTGGGGCCAATCAAACACCCGTTATTTTTTGTAACAATTTCGGCAATCTCCTTTTCAATTTTTTTGCCTTCTTCGTTCATCTCTCCAAACCCGGCAGAAATAATAATAAACGCTTTTGTATCGTTTTCCTGCACCAGAATTTTAACCGTTTCGAGACAAAATTTTGCAGGAATGGCCAGCACTGCCAAATCAACCGAAGGAAGCTCATCGACCGATGAAAATGAAGGAATTCCCTGAACCTGGCTTTCGTTGGGATTTACCGCAAAAATTTCACCTTCAAAACAATGTTCAATTAAATTTTTTATGATTTTGCCACCCGGTTTCGAAATGTTATTTGAAGCGCCAACAATGGCGATACTTTTCGGATGAAACAATTGTTCGGTTATCATGCAACAGTTTTTAATCGGCTAAAAATACAGAATTCTTCGGCAATCATTGATGATAATTTTCATCCGTTAAAATGAATTTCGAATTCAAATTTTAAAATAAGCCTGATTTCGTTAGTTTTGACAAAAAATCGCATGACGGAAAAAAAAGAACAGAAAATTGTTGTGCTTCTTTCGTTACAACCTTCAGATAAAACTGCAATTCTGAACGGAATAAAAATAGCTTCCATTTTCAGGAAAGAACTGTGTCTTTTGTACAATTTCAGCAAAAAAGAAAAAAAAGAATATGCTACACTGAAAACCCGGATAAACGATTATGTACAGCCTGTTAAATCTGAACTTCCGGGATTAAAAATTTCAACATTGCTCGTTTCTGAAAAGCTAAAATATTTGCCTGGAAAATTATCTGATGAATTTGAAGCAATCGTTTTAATTGCCTGTCATTCGGAATTTAAACGGTACTCGAAAGCCGTTACTGAAAGCCCAATTCCTTTTCTTTTTATCGATGAAAAACTTGAAGCTGTTCCCGAATATAAAAACCTGATTCTGCCCATCGATTTGCGCAAAGAAAACAGCGACAGCGCTTTGTGGAGTTCTTATTTCGGGCGTTTTAACCAAAGCGAGATTGTTGCTGTGGCTGCCAACGATAAAGGAAAAGACGAACAAAAACAGGTGGCAAAAAATGTGGTTCTTACACGGAAATTATTTCAAAAATTCAATATTCTTCACAAAGTATACCGCGGACAAAGTTCAAGTTTGCGAAATACTTTTGAAGCTTTGGAACTGGCGCATAATTCGAAAGCCGATCTACTGGTGATTTTAGGAAGTTCGACAATAACGCCACTCGACATTTTGGTTGGTTTGCCCGAACGCAAAATTATTCAACAAGCCGGCAACCTGCAGGTTTTACTCATTAATCCTCGAAAAGACAATTACATTTTGTGCGACTGAAAGAAAGTTGGCAGTGAGCAGTCGCAGTTGGCAGTTACAGTTTTCAGTTCCCATTTTAGATTTCAGTTTTCAGCTATTTTATTACTTTCGTAGCGAAATCAGAAAATCATGAAAAAATTACTTTTTGTACTTTTTGCGTTTGTTACATTTTCAGGAATTGCACAGAATTTTGAATACCAGGTTTTGTTTGAAGGAATTGGCGACAACCGTGAATATTCGCACAGTAACAAAGCCGAATCGCAAAGTATTTTAGGCAGTCGGGGCGCTTTTGAAATCGGCCTTGAAAAAGACGGCCATCGCATTCGGGGCGGATTAAGTCAGTTGCTTGAATTTGGCAGCGATTTAGATGCACAAAAACCAAAACTTACCTTGTATTACCAGTTCAGCGACAAACAAAAAGATTTTCTGTTTGGAGCATTTCCCCGCCGCGGAAGGATTGATTTTCCGCTGGCCATGTTAACCGACACCTTGTTGTATTACCGCCCAAATATTGAAGGGATGTTTGGTGAAGTTCGCTGGGATTGGGGACACGAAAATGCATTTGTCGACTGGGTGAGCAGGCAAACCGATGTCAACCGCGAAAATTTTATCGTTGGCTTTTCAGGCAAAGCAGAACATAAAAATCTTTTCATCGACAATTATCTGCTCATGTTTCACGATGCCGGACCGGCCATAAAAGTTCCGGGAGACAATGTAAAAGACTACATCGGTTACGCAGTTCAGGCCGGAATAAAAACCAACGAAAATGCCGTTATAAACGGGTACATAAAAGCGGGTATTTTAAGTTCGTCGTACCGCGAGCGCAGTGTAACCAACGGATTTGAAAATGGGAAAAGTCTATTTGCCGAAGCCAAAGCCCGCTATAAAAACTTTGGAGTAAAATCGGTTTTAAGCTCGGGCGAAGGCCACAAATTTAAATACGGCGACCGTTTTTACAGTGTCGACAATTACTGGCGAACAGATGCCATCTGGTATTTTATAAACAGCGAACATGTAAAAGGTAGTTTCAATTTGTCGTTTCACCTCATCGACTGGAAATACCTCGATCAGCAGCAACAACTGTCAATTATTTACGTTTTCGGTAAATAATTTACAAATCGGGCATTATTAATTCCCCACTCTTTCTTTTTTATTGTTCCATTTTGTTAAATTTAAAAGCGTTGTTTCTGAAATTATGTCGGGAATAATTTCAGAAAGATAAAAAGACCAAAATGCTGTTTAACTATTAACCTGATGGAAAAAAACTACCTCTTATTTATTAAGTTTACCTGCCATTTAGTTAACCTAATTCACATTCAAAATGAAAACATTATTACTACTGATTCTGTTAACTTTCATATCCGGAGTTATAATTGCGCAAGAAAATGGCGGCCCTTACACTGCTGATGAAAATACTGTTCTTTTGATTCATTTCGATGGCGATGCAAACAACCTGGCCAATGTTGGAAATGATCCAATTACTCATGGAACGGGAGTTTCTTATGAATCCGGAGTTCATGGTCAATGCTTGCGGCTCGACAATTCAACTGCCGAAAAACAGAGCTGGATTGAGATACCATTTTTCGATGAACTAAATTTTACTGAAGAATTTTCAATCGAATGCTGGTTCAAAATAAATTCATGGGGAGAAAACCAAACAGAAATTCCAATTTTGTTTCGAAAGTGGTTTTCGGGTGCTGCAGATTTTGAAGTAGTATTTAATCCGGGCAACCGCTCATTTCAGGTTAATTTAGATTGTATCGACGATGAAAACGGAAGTTGGGGTGCCGACGCGGGAACTGCCCGAATTATGGAGCTTCAAAAATGGTATTATTTATCGGTTTATTATAGTTATGAACAAAAACACGTAAATTTTGTACTGCGCGACAGTAGTTTTAACGAAATATTTGCTGCACGCGGATACTCAGAAACACCTCCGGTGAACAGCCAGGGAAAACTAATGCTTGGTTACGGCGGCTGGGATTCCTCATTTTTTGACGGCTGGATTGATGAATTCCGCGTTAGCAATAAATGCCGAAAATACAGGGATAATGTTTTGGCCGGGGTTGATATAAATGCATTTAAAGATTCCGTTTTTATTCCGCTAAAAGATAACTGGAAAGTTGGAGAGTGGCCGCTGAGTGAATATTATCCAACCGATAAAGTAACAGGACAGAAATACACCAACTTTTGTGGCCCCACCATGTTAATGCGAACCATTCATTTCTGGGAATTTCCCCGTTTCCCATCCGGATTGCTGGATTACGAAATGATGAATCTGGATTGGTTTACCGATTACAATATATCAGAATATAATTTTGATGCCATTCTGCACAGTTTTCCTCCAAATGTAAAGGAAGAAGAATATGGACCAACTGCGCGTTTTTCGTACGAAGTTGGCACCGCTTCCATGAATTATTTCGACAACATGTATTGTATGCCGGTTTGGCTAAAACAAATTTTTCATTTCAACAAAAAAACAAGGGTGCTTTTTAGAGAAGAATATACAAAAGAAGAGTGGCAAAATATTTTTAAAAATGAACTCAACAACGGAAGGCCAATAATGATTGGCGGTGTGGCCAGCCGAAGTTCAACCGGAGGAGGCGGGCATTATTATATTTGCAACGGATATAACAGCAAAAACGAATTTTTTACCGACCATTCTTTCGACGATAAAATCTGGGTCGATATAGATAATTTTCCGTACGGGATTTCACAGGATATTATCGTTTTTTTAGAACCTGATTTGGAAGGAAAATCTCTGTCTCTCGATTTTCCGAATGGCGGAGAGTATTTCCAAAAACAATCGGAAATTGAAATACGCTGGACAAGTAACAAAATCAATAACTTAAAAATTGAATATTCAACCGACGCAGGAAAAATATGGCAAACCATAACAGAAAATGCAGATGCGTCAACCGGAAAATATAACTGGACTATTCCTGATTTGGTTTCAAAAGAATACAAAATCAGGGTAAGTGATTCTGAAAACGGTAATGTTTATCAGCGATCCCCAAATTTCAATATTTACAACCAGCAAACAATTTCATTCCATTATCCTGTAAATAACACCTATTTTCAGGCCGGAACAATGCAGCCTGTTTATTGGGACTCTGAAGGAATTCCTGCTTTTAAACTCGAATACTCAACGGGAGAAGGAGACTGGAATTTACTGTGCGACTCTGTAACATCGGCTTCAGGAATTTTAAATTGTGAAATGCCTGAAATTTCTAATAATCAGGTTTTTTTGAGAGCCACAAACTTAACAGACAACCAGGTATTTTTCGTATCGGATACTTTTCGGATTTTACCAGAACTACTGGTTGGCGGTGTTTACAAAAAAAATGAAAACACAATTCTTCTCCTTCATTTTGAAGAAAATGTCTTAAATGCTGCACAAAACAAGGTTATTCCTGCCGAAAAAAGTGTTGCCTATAATATCTTTGAAGAAAACTATAATTTAAACCTTGGAAAAGCATTCAGGATAAACAACACTGCTGATGCTGATTGGCATTGTTTGCGGACTCCAAATACAGATGAATTAAATTTAGGCAATAACTGGACAGTAGAAACCTGGGTAAAATACAACGATATTGGAACTTCGAAAACCCAATATCCTTTAATCGTGGATAAAGGGGAATCATTTGGAATTTGGCTCGCTGGCGATAGAAATGGGTTCGGTGGATATGTAAAGTTTAACGACCAATCGGAAGTTGGATTTTTCCAAAATCAACATTTGGAAAAGAATAAATGGTACCATGTAGCAATTACCAGCGATTCAAATACGAAAAAAGTTAAGTTTTATGTACACGACGAACACAGAAAATTAATTTTTGAAGATTTCAGGGATTTCCCGTCAGGCAATTCGGGTGAATTAAATCATTCAACCAACGACTTATTTATAGGTGGTGTAGATGGCGGAAGCAATATTCAGTTTGATGGATGGATCGATGAATTACGGATTACAAAAGAACCGGTAAATTATTCTTCAATGGTAACAAAAGTGGAATACAAAAGCACAACGAATGAAATTCTGTGTTATCCTAATCCATTATCCAAACATTCAGTGATTCAATTTTCAACTGAAAAAAATGAAAATGTAAACCTCTCCATTTTTGATATTCAGGGACGAAAAATTTGCACTCTTTTAAATGAAAAACTAAATGCAGGAAAACATACTATCCCTATTTCTGATTTGCTTCCGGAAAGCGGGGTATATTTTTGTAAACTTGTTACAAATGAAGGAATTTCAACAATCAAGCTAATAAAGAATAAGTAAAAAAGATGGCATCCTTTGAGGGGATACCATCTTTTCTTCCGGCTTCCAACTTCCGGCCTCCTACTCTACTATCTTCATTTCATCGAGCAAATAACCGGCGCCGGCAAATTTGTCGATAATAAAAAGTGCGTAACGGATATCGAGCGAAATATTCCGGCAAACTTCCGGGTCAAACATAATGTCGCTCATGGTTCCTTCCCAGCAACGATCGAAATTTACCCCGATCAACTCACCGTTTCCGTTGATTACCGGACTGCCTGAATTTCCTCCCGAAGTGTGGTTCGACGCCGTAAAACAAACCGGAACGGTTTCGTTTACTTCGTACCTGCCAAAGTCTTTTTCACGGTACAATTCCTTTAATTTTTCAGGAACATCATAATCGTAGATTTCAGGGTTATCTTTTTCCATAATTCCTGTTAAGGTTGTATAATATTTGTATTCAACACCATCCAAAGGTTCGTAACCTTCCACTTTCCCGTACGTTACACGCAGGGTTAAATTAGCGTCAGGATACAAAGCCTGACCCGCTTTCATTTCCATAATTCCAGCCATGTAAATTTTCATGTTTTGGTCGATGGCAACGGTTAAAGAATCAACAAAAGGTTTAATTTTTACCTCGTAGTGAAAATTCAACGAACGAACCAGAGCAAGCAACAGATCTTTTCGCAGTTTTAACAATTGTTGGTCGGAACCATTTTCCAACAGACTTTTCAGTTTATCTCCGTCAAGCAAAACCGACTTTCGGTACACTTTTTCAATTAAATCCTGTTGTTTGTCTTTCTGCATCATTTGAATAAATTCAAGAGGAAGAAAAACTGGATCCAAATCGTTGAGCAAAACCGGCATTAATTCTGCAAACAACTGTTCATCGGTCGGTTGATTAAAATCTTTCATAAAAGAATTGTAGCTGGCAAGCGCATTCTTTTTCAAGTCGTCCAGTTTTTTGGTTTGTTTGTTTTCAATTCTGTTGATAATCGTATTAATCCTGTCGGCAACCTGAAAAAATTCAACCCCGCGGAGTACAATTTCAGAATAGTAATCCGATGCTTTTATGTAGTTTGTATATTGACTGTATAAATTGTCGAATTCTTCAAAAACCGGTTGGTAGGTCGAATTCCATTTCCCCTGGTTTTGCGCCCATGTTTTAAATTCGTTTTCAAAATCAACTTTTTTATCGATGGCATCCAAGCGTTGCAAGCCTTTAATTTCGCCCTGCCATTTTTTCCAGGCATTACTAATTGACTGGTATTTGGCTGAATACTGAATCCGTACGTTGGCATCTTTTTCCATATCGGCGCCAATAATTTCGAGCTTTTTATCTCGAATTTTAATACGGTCGGGATCGCGCTGATTCATAATAAGCTCAACTTCCTGCGACGGAATATATTCATACGTTCTTCCCGGATTTCCAAAAACCATTGTAAAATCGCCGGGGTGAATTCCTTTTAACGAAATAGGAAAAAACTTTTTCGGTTTAAACGGAACATTGTCAGCAGAAAAATCGGCAGGTTCGTTGTCTTTTCCGACATAAATTCTGAAAATAGAAAAATCGCCGGTGTGCCGCGGCCACATCCAGTTATCAGTGTCACCGCCAAATTTTCCAATTGCCGAAGGTGGCGCGCCAACCAAGCGAATATCGCGGTAAACTTTGTACACATACAAAAAATACTGGTTCCCGTAGAAAAGTGGTTTTATTTGAGCTTTGAACTTTCCTTCTTCAGATGCTTCCTTTTCGAGCCGGGCTACATTTTTATCTATTTCCTTTTGTTTTTCCTGTTCCGATAAATTCTCTGTTCCGGCAAAAACTTCTTCAGAAACATCTTTCATATATTCCAGAAAACTCACCGACAATCCTGGATTTGGCAGTTCTTCGCTTTTATTCATTGCCCAAAAACCATCGGTTAAATAATCGTGTTCCACCGAACTGTGCGACTGTATTGCGCCGTAACCGCAGTGGTGGTTGGTAATAAGCAAACCTTCTTCTGAAATTAATTCAGCTGTGCAACCTCCGCCAAACATCACAATGGCATCTTTCATACTGGCGTGGTTGATATCATAAATATCCTGCGCAGAAAGCTGAAATCCCATTGCCTGCATTTCGTCGATGTTGTATTTTTGCAACAATGTCGGAATCCACATGCCTTCTTTGGCAAACAACTGAAGCGAAACAAAAACAATCAGGAGTAACGGAATAAATTTCTTTGAATACATCACTTATTTCAATTTAAATTACTTTCACAAAAAAGCAGAAACAGTTTTATCAAAACCATGATATTCGTAATGCAGTTGCATTTAAAATGAATTAAATGCACACTGGCTGGTAAAAAGCAGATTATAATTTCTACTTTCGGAAAATAATCAATAAACCTGAAATTTTATGCGTCGTTTCGTTTTTCTCTGCATTATTATCACAGTATTTTTGAGTTCAGCACAATTGAATGCAAAAAATCAGCACCCAAAAGAAAATGTAAAATCCATTCAGATGTCGTCGTTGAAAAGTACCAATCTTGGAAATAAAACACTTCCCGGAGAAATAACTTTTCAAAACAATATTATTGAAATTACTGCCGGAGGAGCTGACATTTGGGGAAAAAACGATGAAGGTTACTTTACTTACCTTCAAGTAAAAGGTGTTTTTGAGATAAGTGTAAAAGTTTTAAATCTCGATAAAACGCATTTGTATACCAAAGCGGGAATTATGGCCCGCGAAGATTTAAGCGACAACTGCAAACACGTTTTTTACCAGATTTTCCCCGACAACAGTCCGAGAAACAAAAACAACGGCGGATGTGAATTTCAGTACCGGGCTGAAAAAGGCGGCGAAATGAAAGCTATTTATCCTAATATGGAAACAGCAGGCCACAATTTCGATGTAAATTTTCCCGAAACCTGGATAAAATTAAAAAGAGCCGGCAATGTTTTTACTTCGTACATGAGCAACGACAATAAAACCTGGCATCTTTATTCAACATTTGAACAAAAAATGCCGGAAAAATTATTGGTCGGACTGGCAGTAACTTCGCACGATTCGGCAAAATACACAAAAGCTTCTTTTGAATCTCTGCTTTTAACCCAATAATTTAATTGAGATATTTTTTTGATAGTTGCTCAAAAAGCGAGGAAGAACTGCCCCACTCTTTGTTGGGTTTTAATCCCATTTCGAGTTTTAGTTCTCCGCCGTTTGTCACATCGTCGTGCGAAATCCATGGCCCGTCAAGCGGGTTTCCGTTTAACCAGGCTTTTTGAATATAAATGTGGTCTTTGGCGTAGTTTTCAGTAATAATTTTAAAATCATTTCCATTGTCGAGATGAATAGTAATCTTCTCAAAAACAGGGCTGCCAATGGTATACAACGGCAATCCCGGAATAACGGGATAAATACCCATGCTTGAAAAAACGACAAAGGCAGTCATACCACCGCCGTCTTCATCGCCCGGAATTCCAAAAATATTGTCGGGGTACCAGGTGTCGAGCAACATTCTTATTTTCTTCTGTGTTTTCCAGGGCGAATTGGTAAAATTGTACAGGTACGGAATGTGAAAACTTGGCTCATTTCCCATGGAAAACTCTCCGACAATTCCTGTAAAATCTGGGAATTTAGCCCAGTTGGCATATTTGCTTCGACCCAAATCTTCGCGGAACAACTGGTCGAGACGCTGTTCAAAAACTTCTTTTCCACCCATTAATTCCATCAACCCGGCAACATCGTGCTGCACCTGCCATAAATAAGTCCAGCCGTTGTTTTCGTCGTAATAATCGCGGCCACCCATTCCACCGTCCCATTTCGGATCAATGTCAATCCAGTTTCCGGATGCATCTTTGGGCATAAAAAACCCTTTTTCATTCCAATACAGGTTTTTATAATTTTTTGAGGTTCTCAGAAAAAGATTGTAATCATCCGTTTTTCCAAGGTCTTTTGCTAATTCAGCCAGTGCCCAGTCGTCGTAACTGTGCCCCAAAGTAATGGCAACCGATTGCCGTTTTTCAAAAGAGTGAACCATGGGTTCTGTTTCTTCCTCGCCCGGGTGAAGCGCAGGAAAATATCCTTTTTCGCGGTAAAAAGTATCGAGCGAACAGGCAGCACCGTTTCGCCATGGTAACATGGTTCCTTCAACCGCATTTTTTTTCATTCCTTCGTACGCCTTTTCCATATCGAAATTCAGCACATTTTTCCGGTAATCATCTAAAAAAGCTATGGTTGAATGAAATCCGTTCATACATGGATTTTCGCCCCAAAGCAGGCAAAACTGCGGCAACCAGTCGCTCTGTTCATACATGCGAACATACGAACTCATCATGTCATTTTCCCTGTCGGGATCGAGCAATGCACGCAACGGATGATGAGCCAGGTACGTATCCCAAATCCAATCATCGACATAAAAATCCTGAGTATCTTCATGAACCTTCCCGTCGTAATTGCTGTAATATCTGCCGTCTTCCGAAATGTTCACCATTCGTTCGTAGGTACGGTAAAATGCCGTATAAAAAGTACGTTTTTGAGCTTCTGTTCCACCTTCCACTTCAATTTGGCATAAATCTGCTTTCCATAATTGCCGTGCATTTTCTTTTAATCCGTCAAAATCCCAGACCGGAATTTCGTTTTGAAGGTTCTTTTTTGCCTGCTCCAAACTAATGTATGAAATTGCATATTTAAAATTAATTGGCTTATTATTTTCTGAAAATGAAAGAATTAACTGTTGGTCTTCGTTCAATTTTTCAGAAGAAATTATGGAAGAACTGAACTCTCCGTACATAAATGCACTCATCCCGCTAAAAGATTCTGTTCCAGAAACAGAAGTTTCATTTTCCAACTGATAATTTCCGTTGTTTGCAATGGTTAAACATATTTTCGGAGTTGAATTATCAGGAAAAACGATTCTGAAATAACCTGCTTTTGCGCCGGGTGTAAATTCAAGTGTTGCGTCAAAATCTTCGAGCCAAACTGAATAATAATAAGGTGTTGTAGTTTCATTCTGACGGTCCCATGCAGAAACCGGCCGGGTTGTTTCGCCTGTAAAAGGCATCAACCGGAAAAGTTGTCCGTTGCGGTGCGAAATCATCGACAAAGGAAACGAAGTAATCTGGTCATCAAGATAATCTTCGCGGTTGGGATACATTCGAACAGGCTGGTTGGGCAACTGAACCGTTGGCCGGGTTGGCACTAAAATAGGTGCAACTCCACCAATGTTTGGATCGACAAATTTTAACGGATCAAATTTTTCTTTTTCAGTGTTGCAACACGATAAAAGAAAAAAACTGATGAGAGAAATTATTAAAATTTTTGGCAAAAAACGGCTTATCAGATTCATTGGTTATTAGTTTTTTTGATAATGCACGAAAGTAACAATTTGAACCGATTGCCAAAAAATATTTTATTGAAAGAGCAAAAAAACCGAAACTATTCATTTCTTAATGTACAGTTTCGGTAATCTTAAAATGTTGTTTTTCTATTTCAATTCAACAGGAGTTAAATTCACCCAACTGCTGGAATTGTTTAATTTAATTTTTAATACTTCGTTGGCTGAATTGTTCAATTCAATATTCTTAGGATTTAACGGCCTGCTGTTTACCAATTTAAGCCTTAATTCGTCGGAAACTTTCAGCCTGTCGTTCTTAACAAAAACCTTCATTTCGAGGTTATTAAAATTCAGAACAACCGATTTACTGCATTCCACTGTAGGGTTATCTGTCGGATTAATGATACCATAAAATTCGTAAGCCTCGGTAAAATTTATGTTTATTCGTTTTGCCTTTTCTGGAGCGAACGGCAAAAGATTAAATGACTGTGCCTGTTTGAGTTTATTTTCAGGAATAAAAATCAGGGCATCCATTTTTTTCAGGTTGGTTAAAAACTCGGCAAAACAGGTTTCGGTTTGAAAAACTGTGTATTCCGGTTTCATTTTTTCATCTTTTTCGCAAAGTACAAACCCGGTTGAAAACACGACAATTCCAATCAGGAAAATGGTTAGATATAATTTTGGTTTCATGATATAAATTGTTTGTGATACAATGAAACAAGTTACAACTTTAGGAAACCAAATCAAACACTGACTATCAATAAAATACGATGATGAAGGAGAGAAATTACAATTTCATTTTCAACCGTAAGTTCGTATTTTTCTTTCATTGTCTGCAAAATTTTCGGGGTTGTAGTTTTCCCGTCGAAAGCATCGATAAAAAACCGGGGCAACTGAAAATTCCAGACAACCGACTTATTTATGTTTTTGATATAATTTGAAATCTCGATGGAATACATGTACTCTGAAGTTTCTGATATCCTGGAAAAATCTGCAATTAAAAATTCAGGAATTTCCGTTGTTTCGAGAATCGACTGTTTCAGATTTTGCTCCAATTCGCAGTTTTGTAATCGCAGTTTTTTAACCTGCGTTGCCGATAACTCAGAAAACCAATGAAAACAAGCGATAAAAAACTGCTCTTCCTTTCCTTCCCATTTTCCCCAAATATTGCTGTACCAGTCTGAATTGTTGTATGAAAGTGTTTTGAAATCAGTAAAATTTTCGCTTTCGCCGTAAGGATCAATAATCTCTGCTCCGTTGGTTCTGGCGGCATTAAGAATCAGAATCTCCTGTAATAAATTCATATAATTACGCACCGACTGCCACATTTTATATCCTGAATCACCCGCCAAATGTTTGCAAAACCAGAAACTGCAAACGCTCTCGCGGTATTTCCAAACGGTGCAGTTGAATTTTCCTTCCTGGAAAAACGGACAAAGCAAATTGCGTTTTTTACCGAAATCAGTTTGTTTGTTTTCGTTATAGATTCGGTTGTATTCCACTGTTGGATAAACTCCGTTGGGAAAAATTCCTTCCCGAAGTTTAATCTTTTCCAGAATTCGTTTTTTCCCTTCCCGTATTTCCGGAGAATTATCAAGCAGAATTGCTCCCACATGATAATTCGGAAGCCGCGGAGTATACGTACAGCATTTTGTTTCAGGCAAAAAAAGTGTCGATAAAGAATCATTCTCATCTGTTTCAGCTTTTGCCGTCATCGGACAGTTTGCACAATTCGAAAACGGTTCCGGCGGAATTTCGCTGAAAAAAACTTCGGGCAACAAGAAATAATAAAACTCTGGTATAAAGTCTGACAAATTTCGAAATGCCATACTTTTCAGTGGTTTATATATCTAATACAAAAACATAAAATGCTTCGGGTTTTAAAGAAACTTTGCACTCACTGGTTTTAAATGAAACGTTAGTTTCTACTGGTTTTACAAGAAAAGGTTCATCAAGTGTGTTTTCCATATCCAACGCAGCATTTAATACAATTTGCTTTCCGTTGAGCTGTTCCGGCAAACCTTTTAGTTTTAAACTGAACTCAACGTCTTTCGCAACTTTATCGGTATTCGAAATTTTAATGATTAGTTTTTTCTGTATTTCGTCGGTCACAACACTGGCATAGATTCCTTCCTTTCCTGTTACATTTTCATCGTTTGAAGTAACTTTCTGAACAGAAGTGCCCTTGTATTTGCTGTACAATTGCTGCACATAATAATTGGCCGATTTCACTGAACGTAGATTATCGAACCAAATCATATCGGGTTTCCACTGCCAGGCGTCGACATGTGCAAAAAGTGGTGCGTATGTAGCCAAACGAACAACATCGGCATTTCTTTCAACACCGGTTAAAAAAGAAGCTTCGCACAAAGCAGCATAAAACGAGTTTTTCTTTTCAGGATAAACATGGCAGGCATATTCGCCGGCAAACACTTTCGGCCCTTTTCGTGGGTACTTGTCATAACGGTTGGCATTGGCCAAGAACCATTTTGGATCTTTGTAGTAATGTTCATCCACCAAATCAACATCGAGAGTTCTCATTTCGCCCCATAAATAATCAAATTGCTCCCCGTTTGCGTAGGGTCCCGACGAGCCAATAATTTTTATTTCAGGATATTTTTTATCGAAAGCATCTTTAAACGCTTTTAAATGTTTTGGGAAAATCTCGCCCCATTGTTCATTTCCAATGCTAATATATTTTAGGCCAAACGGTTCAGGGTGACCCATTTCAGCCCTAACTTTTCCCCAAGTTGATGTAACCGGACCGTTGGCAAATTCGATTAAATCGAGCGCATCCTGTATGTAGGGTTCCAAATCCTCCACCGGAACACATTCTTCGGTAACAAACTGGCAAGCCATTCCACAACTTACTACCGGAAGTGCGTCGGCTCCAAAATCTTCACACAATTGGAAATATTCAAAAAATCCAAGTCCGTAACTTTGGAAATAATCAGGAGTAAACCGGTCCTGAAAAATATAGTTCCAGCGGTTTTCGTTCACGGGTCGGTTTTCAACAGGGCCTACCGAATTTTTCCACTGGTACCGTGTTTCCAGATTGTTTCCCTCAATAATACAACCTCCCGGAAAACGAAAAACTCCGGGTTTTAAATCGGCCAGTGCCTGTGCCAAGTCGTTGCGCATTCCGTTTTCGCGGCCTTTCCAGGTATCGGCAGGAAACATTGAAACATGTTCAATATCGATTTCGCCCTGTGTTACCAAATCAACACGGAGTTTTGAATGACTGCATGTTTCAGAAGGCTGAAGTTCGAGTTTGTATTTTTCCCAACCGGAAGAAGTTACCAAAATTTCGCCGGCTGCAATAATATCGTCACCAGCAGAAATTATTTCAACTTTTAATTTTACCTCGGTTTTTCCTGTATTTTTTGCGTACAAACTAAGGTTGTATTTTTTGTTCTTTTCGACGCCAATACCCCGAAATCCGTCATTAATAATCCCGGTTCCGGTGAGCAATCCGTCATTTTCGAGATGTGCATAATGCGGGTTTTTAGGAAACGGTGCGTCGTTGGTCCTAGCAGAAACTTTACCGTAAGTCAGCCAGCCCATAAAAGGCGAATTTGGAAAATCGAACGAACGGTTTTTTACTAATTCGGCATACAAACCGCCATCGGCAGCAAAATTGATATCTTCAAAGAAAATTCCGTACATATTTTGGGCAACGGTAATTTCCGGCTTTTGATTTTCGATAACAATATTTAAAGGATTTTGTGCAACAAGATTAAAAGCAATCAACAATGAAAAAAGGCTTAATAAAGATTTAGTTTGCATATTCATTTTACTTAGTTTTTTCAGTTTTCGGTTTTGTTTATTTTAAGAACATTTCAAAAATATTCATATAAATCTACATTCTAAATTGTTTAATGTAAAAAAAACACTTTTAATCAAAAAAAATTGAAAAGAGTACTGAAAATAATAAAGAAAAGGGGTCACTACAACCATAGCCGTCAACCTAAGAAAGTCGGATTTGCCAAATTATTGATTGGCAAGTCCGTTTTTTTGTTTTTATCTAAATATAAAGGGGGGAATTCAAAAACAATTCCCAGGAAATAACAAGTTCTTTAGAGAGGCTGTTCAGTTCAGAAGAATTGATGGATGCAGCAATAAAAACGGGATTTAAGAAACGTAAATCCAAATTAAACCCGTTTGTGTTTTTTGATTTGATGATGTATGATTCCAGTTCTACAGTGTCAAAAAGTCTGAATCAGCTTGCCATTGAGTCCCAGTCTTCACACGATATTAGAATTAGCAAACAAGGCATTGACAAACGGTTCAATGACCAGACAGTAAGCTTTCTGAAATTGTTGATCGAAAGACAACTTCAGTGCGAGTTGAATCGTCAGCTTGATGGTGCATGGTTAAATTTATTCAACCGGGTTGTTCTCAAAGATTCGACCCGCTTTGAACTCCCGGAACAATACAGCGAACATCTCCCAGGTTCGGGAGGAGCTGCATCGAAAGCTGGGGCTTGCCTCCAGTTTGAATTTGACTTAAAAAGTGGTCAAATAATCGACCTAAACCTGACGGCAGCAAACAGGCCGGATGTTAAAGATTCGCTTGAAACCTTTGATCTTGTTCAGCCTAATGACCTTATCATCCGTGACCTTGGCTATTTTGCATTTAAATCCTTTTTAAACATTGCAGAAAGAGAAGCATTTTTTATTTCCAGGCTTCGCCCCAAAATAATTGTCTATGAGTTCAAAGCGGGAGAACTTCAACAGATGGATTTCAGTTCCCTCTACCGGCACATGAAAAAATATGGTTTGACACGGATAGAGAAAAAAATATTCATCGGCAATGAACCAAAAATACCGGTTCGACTGATTATTGACCTGTTGCCCGAAGAAATCTACCAGCAACGGTTACGCAAGGCAGACAAAAAGCGTAAAAGCCAGGGATACACTAGTAGCGAAAAATTTAAACTGATGTCCCGTTTTAGCCTGATCGTTACTAATGTCCCTGAAGATGTTTTACCTGCTGAGATCATTCCTGCGATTTACAAAACCCGCTGGCAAATTGAATTGATATTCAAAATATGGAAATCAATACTGGGTGTAAATCAAATCCGAAACATCAAATATACCAGGTGGCTGTGTATCCTGTATTTTAAACTGCTCATGATGATTGTCAACTGGAGCATTATCATGAACAAACGTCCTCTGATATATAAGAAAACCGATAAACTGCTTAGCCTGATTAAAAGTTTTAAAACTTTGTTTGATAACATCTACCGGTTAAGAATTGAACTAAAAAAGGACTCATCGAAACTAACTCACTTTATGGCTTGGGCTGAGAAAATATTATCCCGAAATCATTGGTTGGAAAGAAAGAAAAACAAGCTCGGATTAGAAGAAATAATCCAACTATTATTTTGATATTCAATATATTATGGTTATATTCAACAAAGAAAACGGGAAGAGTCCTGATATCTCAATCCCGTTTTTATAACTTAAAATGTTCTTTGATATGAGTGAAATTAACAAAATTAACCCTGTTCTCAAGAGGAATGGGGATAAAAACAGCTACATACTCATAATTTTGACGTTAGGTTGACGGCTATGGGCCACTACCCCTTTCCAAAACTTATCAATCAATCAATTAAGCAATTTAAAACTTGCTAAAAATTTCTTTTTAATGTTACAACGATCGCCCCTCGAAAACGCTTGAATTTTCAAGAGTTACCAGGTCACCATCGAAAATTAGTTCACCGCGTTGCAGGCCGTTTAACCGGGCAACTGTATTTCCCATTGGTCCAACCGACATGTGAACGTCGTAAATTCCAATTGCAGTTAAAACACTCATTGTCAAATAATAACCATGGCCTTTTGCATTTTCTTTCAGGTCCCATTTGGTGATATGGCCTTTTGCAGTTATTCCTCCCAATCCGTTTGGACCAAAACCACTGTTTGATCCAATTTGAATTACTGCCTCGGTAGAATCGACTTTAATAAAATTAATGTTGGAACTAACCGGGTATCTGATACTGTTTCTTCTTTGCAGATATTCCGATTCGAGTACAAAATTTCTATTTTGCAACAAATCTTTTGTTTCCTTAATTTTTTGCTCCTCTCTGGCCTTGCGCTCGGCTTTTTTTCTTGGGGCATTTTCGTTAACCTCCTGAGAAAAAACAGAACTTGTCAGAGAAGCCAAAATCATTAATAAAGCTAACTTTTTCATCTTTTATTCTCCTTTTCCAGACGAAATTTACAAGCACTGTTCCATTATTCTCAAAAAATTAGAATTTTAAACAATGTTAGTACGATTTAACACATTTAAACACAATTGCTTAACAATAATATTCAAAATATAATCAGTCAGATATTCACATAAAAATTCAAAAAAAGAAATAGGTTAAAAAAGCTGTTAATGTTTGTATTTCAGATGAAATAATGGGAAATTTAAACCCAAAAGAACATGCAGATTTCAGAAAAAACAAATACACTCAAATTTTTTCCACTTTTCTTTTTTGCTGTTGCCATGGGATTTCTGGAAGCAATTGTGGTAGTTTATGTTCGTGAGTTGTATTATCCAAACGGGTTCAACTTTCCACTGGTTAATCTTCCCGGTTGGTTAGTCGGGATCGAAATTATAAGGGAATTCAGCACTCTGATTATGCTTTTTACTGTCGCCTGGATTGCCGGAACAACATTCCTGCAAAGGCTTTCAGGTTTTCTTTTTCTTTTTGGCATTTGGGACATTTTCTTTTACCTGGCACTGAAAATTTTCCTGAATTGGCCCGAATCTTTACTGACCTGGGACATTTTGTTTTTGATTCCCATAACCTGGATTGGACCGGTTCTGGCCCCGGTAATCTGTTCAATAGTAATGATTCCGATGGCCTTTCTTTTTGAATATTATCACCATAAAATTGAAAACCTAAAAATAAAACAAAGAGAATTGTTACTGATGGTTTTAGGGGCTTTTGTTATTTACGTTGCCTTTACTTTCGATTTTGGAACTATAATTTTAAAGGGGAATTATCTGAAAAAGATTCTCACTCTGCCCGGCAATCCTGATTTTATGTCAGAAGTGTCGTCTTTTTACCCCGGAAGGTTTTTGTGGGTGCTATTTTTATCAGGAATTTTTCTTATTCTGGCAGGTAATTTTCTCTTTTTGAAAAGGGCAGCTAAATTAGTGCGTCAAACTTAAATCTTTGTTATTTATGAATTAACAATTATTATAACTCTCTGTAATTCCATAATTAAGGATATTTTACTTTAGTTTTTTAATTCTTATATTCAAACATAATATCAGAAAAATATTACTTTTGTTTAAATACAAACCTGTAAATATTAATAGAAATTTCAATCGGTGAGCTACAATTTTACCATAGACAGCATTATTGAATTTGTAACAGCTTTGGCGGCTTTAATTACCATTGTAATTTTATGGAACAACCGAAAATCGCCGGAAGTAAAATACCTGATTTATCTGCAACTTTTCGTCGCCATTTGGGCAACAATGTATGCGTTTGAGTTTGGAACCAGCGATTTGCAAACAAAAATCCTTTGGTCGAAACTTTCCTATTTCGGAATTGCTTTTTTACCTGTTAGCTATTTTTTATTTACAACAGCATTCAGCCAAAAAGACCATTTACTTACCAACCGAAACATTTTTCTTTTGTCGATAATTCCTGTTATCACTATCGGGTTAATACTTACAAATGATTCTCACCACCTGGTTTGGACCAAAGTAACACCCGACCCTGTTGAAAACATTGCCCATTATCATCATGGACCGCTGTTCTGGTTTTACTGGATTTATGCACAGGCGCTGACCATTTCGGGTTTTTTTAACCTGGTGCATTCCATGTATAAATTTACAGCGTATTACAAATCTCAAATCGGAATCTTAATTGTGGCATCGCTTTTCCCACTTGTGGCAAATCTGATGTATGTGACTAATTTAAATCCGTTTCCTGGTTTCGACTGGACACCTGTTTCATTTGTAATTACCGGACTAATTGTTGCTTTTGGAATCGTTCGCTATCGGATGTTCGATTTGGTACCGTACGCCCGTAACAAAGTTATCGACACGATGGACGACGGGGCAATGATTATTAACCCTGAAGGTTTTATTGAAGACTGCAATGAAGCTGCCTGTTTAATTTTTAACCTCAGCAAAAAGGAATTAATACCTAGTCTGTTTGCAGAAAAACTTGGAAAATATTTGGTTTTAGTCGATGCTTTGAATTCAAAAAAAACAGGGAATATTCATTTTGAAACTGAAAACAAATATTACCAGGTAAGAATCTCGCCCATATATTATAAAAACAAAAACTTCTCGGGAAACCTGCTTCTCATCCACGACATTACTACAATAAAACTGGCGGAAGATGAATTAAAAAAATCGAATAAAAAGCTGCTGGAAGAGATTGAAAAAAAGGAAAAACTAATTGAAGATCTCGACTCATTTGCACATACAGTGGCTCATGACCTGAAAAATTCACTGGGTTCCATTGTTTCATCAAGCGACGCAATGACCGAGATTATTCAAACCGATGACACAAAATATTTAATGCAATTAGCCAATCTGATAAATAAATCGGCAGCCAAAACCATGCAAATCACCCAGGAGCTCTTAATTTTAGCCACAGTCAGCCACCAGGAAATCAGTAAATCACAGTTGGATATGAATTCTATTTTCAATGAAGCAAAATTACAGCTTGCCGATAATTTAAATGAAAGCAAAGCCAAAATAACTGAACCTGTAACTTGGCCGGTTTCATTGGGTTACTCTCCCTGGATTGAAGAAGTTTGGGTAAACCTTTTAAGCAATGCTATAAAATACGGAGGTAATCCACCTGAAATTACGGTTGGCGCCGAATCCATAAAAAACAACAAAGTAAAATTCTGGGTGAAAGACAACGGTAATGGATTAACGGAAGAGGAGCAGAAACAGCTTTTTAAAAAATATGTACGGTTGGCGCCGAAAAAAGTCGACGGCCATGGACTTGGTCTTTCAATAGTTAAAAGAATAGTTGAGAAACTCGATGGTTCGGTGGGTGTGGAAAGCACCACTGCTGCTGGGGAAGGGTGTACTTTCTATTTTGTTTTGCCAGTTGAATAAGTAAAAACACTAATTAATTGCTAAATTGACGTTCCCAATTTTTAGTCCGACCTGTTAAATACAAAAAATTATACATTGGAAACTCTTGTGTTAAAATCAATAATTTCAGCATTTCTAATGGTTGTTGTATTATACACCGGGATTTTTATGCGCAAAAAGGGAAAACCCTACAATAATATTGTTTTTGCTTTTCATAAACTTACAGTTGTTGTAATTTTCATAACCGTATTTCTGATTTATATTCAGCACTTTAAAATTGTAACTTTCGAAGAACTCGGACTAATTCTCTTTCTTGTTTCAGGTTTTGTTTTTGCTGCTTCGTTTATTTCAGGGATTTTACTCAGTTTTAAGAAAACATCGTCATTCTATTTAACTGTTTTCCACAGAATTGCATCGTGGTTGACGGTATTGTTTATTCCCCTTATCTGGATTATCTGCCATTGATCTTTAATCTTTCAAAAATTCAGCCACTAAAGATAGCAGCTGAAGTTGGAAATAATTGTGTATTTAGTATATCTGTGTGTATCAGGAAAAGACAAAAGTAACGCTAGTTATTCTGTACAAATCATTTTAGGGATGAACTTCCTGATGTTCGTGTTGATGTTCATTTTCAAACAGGTTAAATGGCGGTTGTTCAAAGGTTTGGTTAAATAAATATACGGTGGCAACAATAAACCCAACAAAAGCCACTACAATTAATAACTGGGAAAAATTGGTTTTCTGAATCTCGTGTCTCGATTTAATATCGCAAACCTCTCCCGGACAGTATTGTACTTTTTCCTTAAAAAACAATGGATAAATTTTACATCCGATACAAATGCCAAAAGCCGATTCAAAAAACAAAAAAATCAGGCAGATAAAACAAATCAGCCCCGAAATCGGACTGTAGGAATTCACCACAACCACAAGTACGAACATAATAATTGCCAGTGCCAGCCCAATTTTCCAGGCAAACTTTTTCTGGCGCGCCCCAACATATTCAGGCGTTTGGTTGCGAACAACCAGCCTTCCTAAAATTAAAGTTGGCGCATATCTGGGATTTACGAGAACCCGAATTAGAAAATCGGTAAGGAAAATTATTATTCCGTATTTTAACAACACAAAATTACCTTTCATAATAACCGTAAAAATAGCAGTGAACATCAGCAGAAATAAAATTCCTGCTGCCGAACGAACCTCACGTTCGTTTAAAACCGGGATTTCATACCCTTCAACATCTTCTCCGAATTTAAAAATCTTACTCATAGTAGTTTTATTAATTGTTTTTCTTTTGAATTATAGAAACAAAATTTCGCCAAATCAGTTTATTCCGCACTACATTTTTCAGATTATTAAAACCGGAAATATTGTTTGTTTTAGCAGTCAGCCAAAAAGAGCTACTTTTGAAGGAAGAACCGGAAAAAATAATGCTTCATGGAAACAGCTTCACTCAGCGAAATAAAAAAGGAACTGAAATTACTATCCCCTACCCAACTTCAGGAATTGGTAATCAGGCTGGCCCGGTTTAAAAAAGAAAACAAGGAATTGCTGGGTTATTTGCTTTTCGATGCTTTTAATCAACAGGTTTTTATTCAGAATATAAAAGATGAAATCGACGAACAATTTAAAGGCATAAACAACAAAAGTGTCTATCTCACAAAAAAAATGCTCCGAAAAGTTTTAAAAGAAACCAATAAATACATTCGTTTTTCCGGCTCAAAAGAGGTCGAAATTGAGTTGTTGATTTATTTCTGCCTGAAAATGCGAAAACAAGGAAACCGGCTGACATACAACAGAGTTATTGCCAATATGTACACGAACCAGGTAAAACGCATTAGAAAAACACTTTCTGTGCTTCATGATGATATTAGAATGGATTATGAAGATGAATTAAAAATGTTGTGATCATGTAAGTCGCCTGTATAAAAGTTTCAGGAACTGTCGTATTTTTGTACCAATTTTAAACAGTATAGAAATGAGCGACGAAAAGATTATATTTTCGATGTACAAGGTGAGTAAAATTTACCCACCCAGCAAAACAGTTATTAAAGATATTTCGCTTTCCTTTTTTCTGGGAGCCAAAATCGGAATTATCGGTTTAAACGGTTCCGGAAAATCGACATTATTGCGGATAATTGCCGGACAGGACAAAGCTTTTAATGGTGAACTTGTATTCTCGCCCGGATATTCAGTTGGATTACTCGATCAGGAACCCAATCTCGATGAATCTAAAACAGTTATTGAAATTGTAAAGGAAGGAATGCAGGAAACAGTGGATGTTTTAAACCGTTACGAAGAAATCAATCAACTGTTTGGGATGCCCGAAGTTTATGAAAATCCGGATGAGATGGACAAATTGATGGCTGAACAAGCTGAACTTCAGGAAAAAATGGATCATTTGGATGCCTGGAACCTCGACAGCAAATTAGAGCGTGCCATGGACGCGCTGCAATGTCCGCCCGACGATCAACCCGTGAGTGAACTTTCGGGTGGAGAACGCCGCCGTGTTGCGCTTTGCCGTTTGTTGTTAAAAGAACCCGATATTTTGCTGCTCGACGAGCCTACCAACCACCTCGATGCCGAAAGTATCCAGTGGCTCGAAATGCACCTGGCACAATACAAAGGAACAGTTATTTGCATCACTCACGACCGTTATTTCCTTGATAACGTAGCCGGTTGGATTTTGGAACTCGACCGCGGACAGGGAATTCCATGGAAAGGAAATTACACCTCATGGCTGGAACAAAAGTCGAAACGTTTGGAAATGGAAGAAAAAGGCCAGTCGAAACGCAGAAAAACACTCGAACGCGAGCTCGAATGGGTAAGAATGGCGCCTAAAGCAAGACAGGCTAAATCGAAAGCACGTTTGAATGCTTACGATAAAATGCTGAACGAAGATGTAAAACAGAAGGAAGAAAAACTGGAAATCTATATTCCGAACGGACCGCGTTTGGGTGACAAAGTTATTGAAATGGAAAATGTTACAAAAGGATACGGCAACCGTATTCTTTTTAATGATTTGAGTTTCAAACTTCCGCCTGCAGGAATTATTGGTGTAATTGGCCCCAACGGCGCCGGTAAAACCACACTTTTCAAACTGATAATGAAACAACTGGAAGCCGATGCCGGAAATATTGTAATTGGCGACACTGTTAAAATCAGTTATGTTGACCAAACGCACAAAGCCATCGATCCCGAGAAATCGGTATTTGAAGTAATTTCAGGAGGTACTGAGATGATGATGCTCGGCAACAAACAAGTCAATTCGCGTGCTTATGTTGGCCGTTTTAATTTCACCGGTTCCGACCAGGAGAAGAAATGCGGCGTTCTTTCGGGTGGTGAACGAAACCGTTTGCATTTGGCGCTGGCGTTAAAAGCTGAAGGAAACGTACTGCTACTTGACGAACCTACCAACGATATTGACGTAAACACACTACGCGCGCTGGAAGAAGGTTTAGAAAGTTTTGCAGGGTGTGCTGTGGTTATTTCACACGACCGCTGGTTCCTCGACCGAATTGCAACTCATATTCTGGCTTTCGAAGGTGAATCAAATGTTTATTTCTTTGAAGGTTCGTTTACCGATTACGAAGAAAACCGTAAAAAACGATTGGGCGACGATCTTCCAAAAAGGATAAAATACAAAAAACTGAAGGAATAATTTTATTCAAAAAAACGAAAAGTATCGCGATTTTACAGAGCTAAACAATACTTTAAAATCGCGATATTTTTTTGTTTAAAATTGTTGTTCCTAACCAAATCTCAAATCATTCTTTCGCATATATTTGCGTCTTATTTTATGAAGCATTTATGAATGTTTTAAGCAAAGTCCGTGCTATTGAAAGGATGTACCGCGATCTGGAAAAAGACGTACAGAAATTCAGGAATCATTCCAAAATAAATTGTGTTGCAAACTGTGTAAAATGTTGTACGACTTCGCGTATTGAAACTACTGCTCTTGAATTTTATCCGCTTGCGTATCATTTGTACAAAACCGGAAAAGCCGAAGAAATTCTCGAAAAAATTGAACAGGATTCTTCATCGCTTTGCCCGGTGTTTAATACTTTATCGACTGAAGAATCCAGACCAGGATGTATGTTTTACGAACAAAGAGGGCTAATTTGCAGATTGTTTGGCGACGGGTACAGTGTTGATAAATACGGTGTAAAACGATTAACAACCTGCAGAATTTTAAAGGATGAATTCCCCGCAATGATAGAAAATGCGAATAAAATTATTCAAAACAACACAGTTGGAATTAAGTCGAGTGATTATTATTCAAAACTACAGGCTATTGATTTTAATGAAGCCCACCGACTTTACCCCATTAAAGAAGCCATTAGAATTGCCATTGAAACCATTGTAACCAATTTTTACTACAAAGGAAACAAGGCCATGTAGTTTAAATGCATAAAAATTACTGCAACCAAACTAATTTCAGAAAATTAAGATCTGGGGTCAGAAATATAAAATATTGTTTTCCCGGCGGTTGATTTTTCCTTTTATTTTGAATTTATGTTACTCTCCGTGAAACATCTTGCCTTCCTTTCGGTATTCTTTCCGAATGCCTGTCATAACGTTTTTCAACGAAATAGTGTCCGATTTTTCTTCAAGTGTTTTCAGTCCGGCATAATGAATTACATTTACAATGTTAGCCCCGGTTAATTCATATTTTCGCGCAATATTTTCAAGTTCCAACCCTTCTCCGAGTTTAATTTTTGAAGGAAGATAATTTTCCCAGAGTTGTTTTCGTTCGGCAATCCCCGGGTTTTCAAATTCTACCATTAAATTAAAACGCCTGGTAAAAGCAGTATCGATGTTGGTTTTCAGGTTCGATGCCAGAATTACGAGTCCGGCGTGTGCTTCAATTCGTTGCAGCAAATACGAAACTTCCTGGTTGGCATATTTATCGTGAGCATCGCGAACGTTGGTACGTTTGCCAAAAATCGAATCTGCCTCATCAAAAAATAAAATCCAGTCTTTGTTGGCAGCTTTGTCAAATAACCGGGAAAGATTTTTCTCGGTTTCACCAATATATTTTGAAACCACCATCGAAAGATCGATTCGAAAAACATCGCGACCCGATGATTTCCCCAACAATCCTGCAGTTAAAGTTTTTCCTGTTCCTGGTGGTCCGTAAAACAGCACTCTGAAACCGGGCTTGATTTTTCCTTTCATCTGCCAGTCGTTAAGCAAAATATCGTTAAAGTTGAGCCATGTTTCTATTTCTTTTATTTCTGAAATTGTTTTTTCGGGTAAAACAAGGATTTTCCAATCCAGTTCTGTTGTAATTCGTTCAGCCGGAAAATCACTGCTAAGTTTAGGTTTCGAAATTTTACCGGTAGTAAACAAATCGACATATTCCTCATCCATTATCAGTTGCCCGCTCATTCTGGGTTCACCATCGCCTGTGTATTCCAGCCAAAGCACATTCTTTCTTGCAAACAAATGACTATCTTCAAACATCCCTGCAATTTCGGCACGTGCGTTCAAATTATTACCTGCCAGAATGTATAATACGGTCTCTCCCGTTGGCAAAATCCCCCTGTGGTTTTTACCTTTTACGCCGCCAAACTCAGGAAAGTCGGTTCCATTCGGGTAATATGTTGAAATAATTTTACTATAAAAATTTGGGGAAACATGAGGAACCAGAGCAATTAGCAATAAAATTGTTTCAGCTTCTGTAAGTTTATTTTGAATAATAAAATTGAGAAGTGCCGAATTACATTCAATTTTTCCGAGTTTGGGAAATATTGAACGAACATTTTTTAATTCATTATCAAGCCTGAAATTTATGACTTTCGATAAATAATCTAACATAAAAAATTATCGAATTAAGGTTCAACTTTAGCATTTTAAGTATTAATCGGGACCAAAATAAAGTTATATTATTGCCGACGTTTGGTTTAGTTAAACTGAAAAATCATCATTCGTCAATAATTTTCCACATTTTACCAGTTAATTTATTTAAAGCTTTACCAAAAGGGCCGTAATGTTGTTTACGAACTACATTCCCCATCGACATAATATTATCACTATCTTCGGCTCTTACACCTTCGCCTGTGGTATTTCTGATTAATGCTTTTGTCCAACCCGGTAACCAGTTTGTCCAGCGGTTTCCCAAAACAGTACCCACTCCAATATCCTCTGCCATTGAATTATGATCGATAACCTTGCCAAGTGGTCTCCCGGAACCTTTTTCCCCTTCGGGAGTAACATACTCATCGTCAAGCTGAAAAACATGCCCCAACTCATGAGCTACCGTATTTTGTAATTCTCCGCTCCCTATTACTATTTCAACCCTTCGAAATGATTCTTCAAATTCATCGCCATACATTTCGGCCCGTGTATCTCCATAATTTACCTGTTCCTTTCGTTCATCAATATTGGTAAGTCCCTTTGTCTTAAGATAATTGTAAACCTCGTCGAGCCTTTTATCGGCAATCATTAAATTGTACTCTGCTGTTCCTGGTTTCGATGCATATCCCATCAAAGTAATTTTATTGTTTTCTCTGATATTGTCGCCACTTTTAAAATCTTCAATTACTCCATCAAGAATTCTTTTGTGTTCCCGGGTTAGTTTCCATTTGTTATTATCAAAAAATACCCTGCGCCGTAAGTTCGATCTGCCAATACTAAAATTATCATTCGGCGTGTCGTTTAAATCGAAATTGGTTAGTGTTACTTTATTATCAAAAGAAACGTTGGCTGTTGTTGTATATTCAGGATTGTCGTCAATACTAACCTGCTTCTTTTCAGCGGCAGCCTCTGCCGCTTCTAATATTTTTGTTTCTAAATCATTAATTACTTCGAAATCAGGATTCTTAACCAGTTTAACCTGAATATGATCACGGGTTCCTGAACCAGGATTATTAAAATCAGCATTTCCAATTTCTTCAACATCAATATTAAATTCAACTTTTGCTTTTACATCCTCCCAGCACGGTTTATCCACAACAAACGTATATTTCGCTCCTGCTCCCCAAATACCAACAGATTCTTCCAATCTTTTTTTGAAATTTTCGCTTGCTGTTTTTTTCTCATCTTCAGTCCAGGTATACGCATTAACAACTTCTGATTTAAGATTTTTATCGTCAATAAAATTAACTACACCTGCAAGATCATTTAAATACCTGTCATTTGAAGTAATTTCATTTGTATTTGACATTGACAAACCGTCAATAAAATTGGTTTTACCCCTGACTTCGATGTTCAGATTTTCAGCTTCTGTATAATAAACGGCATCAAATCCTCCGTATCCGGCAGAAATGGTTACCGGCCCGTATATTCCATGATTTATAAAAGACTCTTTTTCTTTTGTTTCTGCTTCATCGCATGAGTTAGTATTTGAATATTGAGAATTATTGTCTGCCGGTGTATAATTTTCAATTACATCTTTTTGAATTGAGTTTCCAGGCAAACTACCTCCCTGCTGAATAGTGTGTGTAAGTTCGTGTGCCAGCAGCCTTTTCCCGTTTTGTGTTTTTGGCTGAAACTGACCCTGATTGAAAAAAATATTGTTCCCTGTGGTAAAAGCACGTGAATTCAATTTTGAATTTAACTGGACTGCGGAATCTCCGGTGTGAATTTTCACTTCACTAAAATCGGCGCCAAATCCCTGTTCCATTTCAGAACGAACTCCTGATTCCAGCAAATTACCCCGGCCTTTTTCATTTTGTATCTGCCGCTCCACTTCCAACCCGGGAGTTTCCACTTTTATATCGGATTTCGGCATCAGTTCTTCTTCCTCTTCTTCTACCTGTTTTTGAACCAGCGGAGCAACAGACTCTGCCAGTGGTTTTTCCTGAACTGCGGCAACAGAATTACTCCCCTTTTTTTGCCCCGAAAACATTTCCTCATTTTGTGGTCGACTGTTTTGAAGAAATTTCTCGGCTGTTAAATCTGCCTCAGCTTCAAACTTGTCGCCGGGTTCTCCAACTTCCAGTTTCGCTTGTGCGGAAAAAAAACCTGCATCGTTTTTCCCTTTTAAAAAATGAGGTCTGCTATTTTCTTTTTCCAACGATCTATTCAGTTTTGTTTTCATTGTTTACCATTCAACTGTTAACAACTCCTGTTTCCACGGAAATTTCACCAACAAAATATTCCAGTTCAATTTTTCCATAAGAACATCCTGCGCTTTTCGTTCGACAATTAATTTGAAATGCCCGCCTATTTTTACCAGTTTTCCGTTCCGTTGTATAAACATTTGCTGTAATCCTTGCGGTGAAGTGTTTTTCAAAGCCGGCCAGTTTTTAATAACTTCCTTTAATAAAATTTCAGTTTCATTTTTCATTTCTGCCGTTAATAGACTGTAGCGGGGAATGGGAAACTGCAACGGAATTCCGCAAATAAATTTCTCAAGTACCAAACTGCCTTCCCAAAATTCATCTTCCAACGTAGCCAAAAAATGCAGAATTTGTACAGCTATAAACTTCATATTATCAGGAATCTGATTTTTCCCGTCGATCAAATTCAACGCTTCAAAAAAATGTTTTAAAAACGGATGCAATAGAATTAATCCAGCGTTTTGAATGTGAATTTCATTTGATTCGGTTTCAAAAAAAGCTGCATATTTTTCTGTTTCTTCGGAAAAAAAATTTAATCCTCTCATTTCTGTTTTGAATGTGCGGCTACTTTCCTGTTCCGGAATTTTATTCTCAAAAAACCGGCTTTCTTTTCTTTTGCTTTGATTAAAAGTATAGAATTCATCTAAAAAAGACTGAATTTCAACAGTTTCCATTAACCGCTCCGGCATTGCATTTACAATTTCCCAAAAAACTAATTTCTGTACTTTTACCGATTTTTCAAAAATTTCAGGAACTATCTTTTTCAACGCTGTAACAACCTTTTCGGGTTCTTTTTCAGCAGAAACAAAAAAAAGGGAGTTCAGCAAATTTGTAATTGTTCGTCGTTGAAACTTACTATTAAATGTTAGAATGTGTCTAAAATTCAATTTCGAATTAATTTGGGACAAAAAGTAATAAACAATCTCCGACGGATACTGAAATACAAACCGCTGAATCACCCTATCTTTTTTTAAAAGTTTTTTTAATTTTTCTACAAACTGAGGATTATTAAAACTGTTTTGCCAGTGTTTATTTTGAATAAATTCCTTTATGTGTTTTTGCGAACCGTACCACGGATAAAAGCCATTTTCGATATAAAATAAAAAAATTTGCTCCAGGTTCTGTTGTGGTGTAATTTTCTGAAACAGTAACTTTTCACTTTCAGAAAAACCGATAGAAGATTCTATTTTTTCAGAACTAATTTGCTGTGCAATCTGGTCTTCGAGTTTTATTCCCATCATCGGATTTTTCACGGAAAAGTCAGTTTTTTCAGGAAAAGAAAACTGCAAATCCAGGCGATTTAAACGAATCAAAGCTGTTTCGTTGTCGAAATTTGCCAGAACTTCTTCAATTTTTGGAAATACTTCTTCCTTTAAAAACACATCGATGTTATTTTTTATAGAGTTGGCTGTTTCAATTTTCCGTGTATTTACTTCAACCAAAACCTTTTCAATTATGTACGTGGCATTTTCCAAAATTAAATCAGACTTTCATTTTTTATTGCAGAAATGTGTTTTACAAGCATTTCCAGATTTTTTATTTTTACTACATAAACTTTAAAAAACTCAGTTAAAGCGGCAGGCAACAAAATTTGTTTTTCTTTGAGGCTATGCAACAGTTTCAGAATTAAATCGAGCAATGTTTGAACTGTGTCATCAAACTCTTTCAATATTTCTGCGGTTTGGCAACCGAGAATGTTGTAGAAAAGTTGCAACTGTAACCGGAACAATTGCAAAAGTCTGTCGAATTCAGTTTTGTTTTCAACAGCGTTGAGCGCCAGAATTTGTTTCACAGTGGTGTTCAATAATTTTTCGAACATTACCAACAACTTTCCATTGTTTTTCCCTGAAAGGAAATTATCGATGTCGTTTAGAACACCTTCTTTAAAATCGGCAGTTCCTCCGTATATTTTTGCGGTTTCAGTCCAAATAGTATGAACCCGTTCCGAAGTAGCCAGGTCGGTTTTTGCCAGCGCTTTTCCATCGGTTAAAATATCGGCTTTTGTTTCGTCAATACAAGTAACCACTGGTTCTTCAATAAATTTTGTTGTGAAAATTTCTTCGGAAGATGAAACCAAGCCACAAACCTTGCTCGTTGCCTGAAGTTGCAATTTCCATTTGGCAGGGCTGTTTGGAGTAAGTTCAATTTCAACCGGAGAGGCATCGTTTTTCTGAATTTTTTCACCATTGATCAGCCAAACAAACGATTCAGCATTTTTCGAGGTATTTGTCAGTACCAGCAAATTTCCAACCTGCTCTGGTTCGAAAGAAGCTATCGCCACTTTATGAACTTTAACAATTAATCCTGAAGGTTCTCCGTTCAATAAAAATTCGAAACTCCCGGCGCCTGCTTTGGCCGGAATAAAAACAAAACCTCCGGCGCCATTGGACTGCACTCCGGTGCCTTCAATTTTTACCTTTGTACCTTCGGGTGTTACTTTAAATGGTATTTCCTTTTTGTTGTTTTCGCAGAAATCAGTTGTTCCCAAATCAATTTTAATTTCTTCGGGCACAAATATTATTTCATGTTCAACCGTGGTTTGGCAAACTCCATTTGCCGCGGTAACTGTTAGTGAAACTGTTATCTTGTTTTCATCATTCACCGGCAAAATATAATTGTGAGTCGGGTTTCTTTCGGTTGAAAGAGAATCGTCGCCAAAACTCCAGAGGAAAGTAGCCCCATCAAGATTTCCCTTCGGAACAAAAGTTATTTCAGTTTCTGAAGTTGGAGATTCGGGTACTTTAAAATCGAACTTTACAGAACGGTAAACTTTAATTTCGCAGCTAGTAATTTGTTCGTTTACTTTAAAACTGATGGTTTTCCCAAGCGCTTCGTCAGGAAAAGCATTTACATCGAACGAAAGTTTGGTTCCTTCAATTGACATTCCTGCAACTTCAATATTTGGTTTAATTACTCCACCAACAGGCAAAACCTCAAATGTGAGTGGTTCCGTGTCTTTGCCCAAACAATAATCGTCGGTTGGCAACCGCAGCGAAACCGGCGGTTTTTCAACAATAAAATTAACTGGAGCACAATCGGAACAACACATGTACGGCAACGAAAAATCGGCAACTACAGTATTGTTCGGAATATCAGTTATTTTTGTAATTCTGTCCAAAATATCCAACCTCGACACAGCCGCCACTTTTTCATTTACCAAAACATTGTTTACTATGCTTTCTTTTGAAACCGAAACATTGGCTGCACTTGCAGTAACCAGGTTAAAACTTCGTTTAGCAGCAGATATTGAACCGGTTGTTTCCAAAATTTCTGTTGATGGTTTTTCAGTTGAAACACTGGTTTTGTTCAAATAAATTAAAAAGAAAGTGCCACCCGGTTCAACACCGGCTTTATGTTCCAGGCCGGGGTATTTCTCAACAAACTTCGAGAGTTTGAGACGGACAATGATGTTTTCTTTCCGCTTGTTGATTTCATCGAGCAGCACTTCCAGTTTTTTTGCAGAACAGCAAATTGAAGATAATTGAGTGATTAAAACGCCCATAAAGGCTTTCAGTGTAACTGAAAGTTCAACGGTTTGATATATTTTTTTCAACCTTTCGACCAAAGAACAAAGTTGTTTCAAAGTAATTTTATATTCATCAACCGAATCAAGTGAAATGTGGGTCAAATTGCCTGGCATTTTTTGGGTAAGTACATGCGAATAAGCCATTAATTCAATTGATTTGTCGATAACCAAATCTTTAACTGCGGCTTGTTCCTTCCAAACATCAGCATTTATTTTTTCGGCGGCCAGACTTCCGGCTTTTGCAATTATGTCGTTTGCTGAACCATCCTTGTTTTCTTCAAGAGCAGCTTTCATAACTGTACCAAGTGTATTTTCACTGGTTATTAAATTGTCGGATATAACATTGCTTTTAAAAGATGTAACCGGCTGGTAATAATTTGTTTTTACTTGAAAATCTTTTGTCGCATTTACAAGAATTGCACGTGTATTTTCGGTTATTCCAGCAGCCAGATTTGTTAGAACACCTTTTTTAATATCAATTGCCGACTCTTTTACATTCACTCCGGGTTCTGTCAGACTGTAACCCGAAAAGAACTGGGAAACCTGTGCCAAAACGCAATCCTGCTCCGCTGTCCAGGCTTTGAGCAAAACATTTAAATCTTCAAATTCACATTCATAATCATCAACATTCAGCGTTTCCTGGTTCATGTTTATTGAAAGCGCTTTAACATCGAAAGCCAGTCCGTATTTAACTTTCAGGTCGTCAATTTCTTCCAGTGCAGTTTTGTAATCTTTTCCCTGGTGCCCTTCAATCCGGTAAAAATCAAACTTATCGATATTGAAATTTAAAGGTTCCTGAATTTGTGGCGCTTTTGAAAGCAAATCCCTGTGATACCCGAGATTGGTATTGTATTTTAATTTTGAAGTTTTACTGAAATCCCAGTTTTTAAGCAAATCAGCGTCAACATTGTAATAAAATGGAATACTTTTTTTGCTGAGGTTAGCTAACTTGTTTGAAGGGGTAATTTTCAATTCTCCTGTTGAAGTTTTAAATGTTGAAATAAGTTGCAACATTCGCAAAACCAGACTGCGGCAGTGTTCCATTTTTTGCTTGCCGCAAGTCAGTGCGGGCGACTTGTAAAAATCGTGCCGGTAATTCTGAATTTCGTTGCCAATTTCAGCCACACTTCCAAGCATTACATGTTTTGGGAAAGCCGTAATATCTGGATTGCACACACTATTTAAATCCCTCAGTAATTCAAGGATTTCGTTGTAAGTATCCACAATGTCCTTAATACAATCGTACCTGTACTGAATATTAAACGGCGCTGAAAAAGCAGGGAAAACTACAATATTTTTCAACTTGCTAATAAAACTGTCAAGATTAGAGGAAGAAATGTTTAATCCCAGTAAATTTTGAAAACCGGTTACAATGCTTTTAATTCCTTCGGAAAGATTTGTAAAAAGCTCGTCGCCGGAAAGTGCTGAATAATAAGCTTTTTTAAGCGCATCGTAATTGGCAGTATTTGATGAATTTAAAACTACACGCCGAACGGCAACTTCCGGTAAACTGTTGATTGTATTTATTTTATGATGTTCTGAAAACAAAGAATCGAGCCCGAGAATATAATCGGCATCGGTTTGTGAAACCAGCAAAACACGCAAGCGTGCTACCTGTTCAACCCCCTGGTTATCGCAGTCGATGGCTGTACAAAGGTCGCTTTCTTTTGGGTACGATTCGAGGTAAAGCAACACAACCATTTTTTCCAGTCCTACAAGCGTTCCAAGCACTTTTGCATTTTCTGTTTGTTCGGGCAATATTTCCCATAAATCCAGCGGCGTTTCTTTTATCGTTTTCCCTTTCGAAGCCAGCCGTTTGAAAAAGCGGTAATTGGCAAAATTATCCTCAAACTTTTTCACCCAGGCAAAATTTATCTGGCTAACATTTACCGACTTTAAGGCAAAACCGGAAACATCTTCCTGTAATTTCAGAAGGTCACCATCGGTTGTTATTCCTGTTCCCTGCGAAATGGTAATTACGTGGTTTTCTGAATCGTATTTCAGTTTAAAACCACAGATAATTCCTGTGCCGGTCAGGAAAATCCGCGACATTCGGTCCTGATCTTCAAAATAGTTGATAAACTCGTTTAACTGGGCTTCTGTCAAAACCTGGTTGGCGACAAAAGTATGGTACTGGGAAGTAACTTCGGTTAATTTAAATTTCATAGCTGTGTTTCATTAAAGGTTTCCAATGTTGGTGCGTCCCAGAATAATCCGGCTTTTTAATTCATCGTCCTCATCATCGCAGTCAATCAGTTTTCCTGATGGATAAATTGAGTTCAAATCGCTTAGTATTTCAATAAAATCTTTCAGTTTGGTTTCATCCTGAACCTGATCTTTTTTGGTTTTTGAAAGCAAAAATTCTTTGTATTTTTCTTCCAACTGAACCATTTGATTTTTTTCATCAGGAACAAAACCTTTCCGATAGCCAATCCAGCAAATGCGCGCTAAAACGTGCGCCGGTATTTCTTTCCGGATTAATTCTTCCACAAAATTTCTGAAATCGGGGTTCGAAAAACGATAGGTCCAGCCCGGAAGCACTACTGTAATACGGTACGAATATGGATCAACCGGCTCGCAACTTTCGCAGTTATTTGTACACACCGGCATAAAAACATCGCTGGCAATATTTGTTTTGGTAACATCGGGCCGCAGCAAAATATGTTCAAGCAAAAACATTCCTTCCTCTGAAAAATCTTTGGTCATAAATTCAATAATTTCCAGCAGCGCCGCTTTCAGTTCTTCTTGTGTATCATAATAGGTAAACTGCCGTGCAATAATTCTGTCGGTGCTGTTTGCCGGAGCATCCAGATTGATTACATCGAAAGAATATTTTCCGGTTTCAGAAACCTGAATTTCAAGATTTCCAACTTCGTCTTTATCATTGATGGTTTGTTTAAAAACCCCGGTAATTGTCTCTTGCGGCGTTTCAACAATTTTAATCACCGCGAGCATAAGTTCCTTTTCGGCCAGTGAACGGGTAGGATAATTTTCTGTTGCTGACAAAATAATATCACCTGATTTATTTCGTATTCGCCAGCGAAAAACAGTCTCGGTATCCGATTCGTCGGGGTCATAAATTTCGACAAACGAATCCGATAAATTCCGGCGGTTGTAGTTTTTCATTCCAATCAGCCGGGCAATTCGTTTTTGTACACCGGCCACGTTAGAAGTATTCCACAATTCCGTTTCAGGTTGGTTGTAGTAATTGAAACCACTCCCCCGCTGGCTGCTGGTTTCAGGATAATCGCGCAAAAAGTTTTCCTTTGAAATCATCACTGCTGTTTCGGCAAACGAACCGTACAACTCTTTCATCAAAAAGGCAAAATCGCCAAACTTTTCAGCAAACCGGGCCATTAAATGATCGAGCAGTTTGTTTTTTCTTTCTACCGGAAAATCGAGATTTTTGAAAAGTGTTTCACTAAGATGCTCATCGTCATTTTGTGGGTAATTTTTCACCAAATCATCGAACCCCCGAATATCATTTATAGCTTGTGTAAAATAGCTTCGTTTTAACCGGTTATCAACAGAAAGTAAATCTTTGACTTTACCGAGGTGTGCAAAATAATTGGCAAAAACCTGGTCGAAAAACAAAAGGTAGCCCTTTAATTGTTTGGCCTGCGCTTTCCGTGCAACCGATTCCCGCGCCGGCAAACCTTTTGGGCCAATGCCGTACGTATCCGGGAAATCGTTTTGAATAGTGGTTGTTTCTGAAGTTCCCAGATAAGTACCCTGTGGAATTTCAATTTCCATGTCGATTCCGGCCAAATCCTGTGCTGCTTTTTCTTCAGCTTCCAGTTCTACCAGATAAGTTTCAACCCTGGTTTTGTTTATATTCAACGGAAGTACTCCTTTAAAATAGCTAAAAGCGCTATCGGGACAGCGAGCCGGCTTTTTACCGTCTTCCACCCAAATCAGCCAGCTGTCGGTTTCGTTCAGCGGATCGTTGCAGTTGTTCATGGAAATTTCGAGGATATTTTTTACTCCTTCAATGTCCATTATCAGCTGCATAATATCGGACAAGCGAACCTGGGTGCGCAAACCCGAAGCTTCCAGTTCTTCCGGATCGATAAAACCGTGTGTCAACACCGGCCCTTCAAAAATTTCATCAGAGGAATAACCGTGCGAAAACATTTCTTTCAGCGAACGAAATTTTACGGAAATGGCAAAATAATCGTCAATAGCCCGCAAAATTTTTGCATGAACACGTTCCTCATCTGTTTCAGGAAAAACTTCAACTTTCATACAAACCGAAATGTGATGTTTTTCAACTTCGGTAATTCCCACTAAATCTTCGCACAAATTCCGGTTCGCATGAAACCGTTTTTTTATCTCACTTTTAATCTGGTTTTTCTGAATATCAGATTCAATATCATCCTCATATTCAACTACTACCAAGTAAAGCCCCTGTATTTTAAATTCGGTTTTAAATGCCTTGTCAACCAACGAAAATGCCTTTGGATTGTATGAAAGTTTATCGTTTTTACAATCCACAAAAACCGTTTTTTCGTAAGGTTTTAGCCAGCAATTCCGAACACCTTCAATATCGATAAAAAGTTTGCGGTAATCATTTTCAGTTATGGGTTTCGAGGGTAAAATTTCAGAAGCCTTAAAAAACTGCTGTTCCAGCTTTTGTGTGGTTTCATTTTCAGGCGTCAGAATATTTTCAATGGGCATTTCGAGCCGCAAACCCAAATCGGTGATGGCGTAACAAAGCATTTCCAAGATGGAAATTCCCGGATCGTGCGTATTGTAATCGGTCCAGATTTTACCTGCCAGCTGCTCAATGTACTCCTGCCCTTTTTCCCTCAAAAAAGCATAATCGAGGTCATCGCCCGAAGCCACGTTTTTAGGAATTGCAATATGTTGTTCTAAATCTGACATTTTTCTTCTGTTTCAACGGTTGTTTTACAACTTTTTACTGCAGCGCTCAACCGGTGTTGTTTTGCCGAAACCAGAATTGCCTTTGGACACGAAGGTGAAACGCTGGTCAGCGAAACTTCTGTTCCCTTCAGCAATTTCACATCTTCAACATAATCAACGTATTTCAGCTTTTCGATGTAATTAATTACAATACTTCGGTGCAAAACCACGCCAAAACCGATACTTGCCGATTCTTCGAAAGCCCAGGGTGAAAGCAGCCTTGTAATGTCTTCGTTTAACACTTTCAGGTAAAAACTTTCGTCGTAACCTTCATAAAACTTCACTTTCAAATCCACTGTAACTTCTTCATAAGAAGGATTTACTACCTGTGCAGTGATGTGCAGTGAATTCAGGCGATTGATGTAATTTTGAATTTTGTTGAGTTTTGCCTGGCTTACCCGCGGCTGGTAAATATCGAATACATTTTTATTGACAATATCAGGAATTACCACCACCAAAACATTGCCGGGCGAAAGAAAAGAATTGAACTCCTTGCCGTTTTTGATTTCAGTTTTAGAGTGGTTCAAACATTTTACCTTGTGAATTTCCGGAAATTGCTGAAGAATAATGTGCTCGTAATCCCACAAATTTACAACGCGGTTTTTATGCCGCAGCCGCTCACTTATCCTGCGGTAATAAGCTTCGTCGGATTCTTCGGGCACCCCGCCAAACGATGAAAACGGCTGGGCAATACTTTTTACCGTGGAAACCCTTTGAACCAGCTTTGAAATGGTTTTAGCCTCCAGTCCGTTTTTAAGGTGCGACAACTCATTTCCATTGTCAGAAAATTCAGCCAAAACAGCCTGCGATAAAATAGAAATTACCTTACAAACAGCATCGTAATTTTTATGGATTTTCACTTTCACCCAAACTAATTCGGGCGGAAGCAGCGTGTTATTTTGTGTTGTTTCCGGCGGAACAGAAAATTTCACAATCCCCGACTTCAAAAAATTATCGGTTTTGTTTGAAATCATTTCATCCGAACCTAAACTTTTCCATTCGTTGCTGCAAAGCACCGACCACTCTGCTTTTTGTTTCCCGACAAAAGAGTCGGCCAGTGGATTTTCGCTACCTTCGAGTACCTGCACCAACAATGAAACCTGTTGTCTGATTTCAACATTTTCGATTCCGATATACAATTCGCCACCTTTGCAAAAAGTGGGAACGAGGTATATTTTTTTGTCGGAAATAAAATCAAGTTGATTTTTTAAGAAAGGATGCTGTTCCGCCTGTCCGAAAGGAAATTCATGAAACAGGTGTACCGGGTTTTCAGCATAATTACTTTTTGAATTTCCAGTGTCGAAACTACTTTCAGCGCTATAATTTAAGCGAACAGAATCGACCATTGGCGTGTAAGGTTCATTGGGAATTATCGTGTCGCTGTCGTTGCTGCTAAATGCGAGTGCATAAATCCGCGGAAAAAGCTCGTGCAAAAAAGACTGGTTCAGCGACAAACGCACCGGCCCGTTTTTTCCGGTTTCGTAATTTACATTTGCAACATTGAAAGTGGTTCGGAATAAATCTTCATTCTCATTAAAAAGGCGAAGTTCTTTATCAACAGACTCCCATTCTTCCTTGTTTTGAATTTCAACTCTGGCTTTGAAATATTCATTGTTCTTTACAATCAAATTCGTTGGCAACGAATCGACAAGCCACTTTTCCTCCGACGTTAGATTCATAAACATAGCTGTTAAAAAACCTGTTGAATTTACACGGTATCGGTAATCTTCGCGGTAAGCAAAATACAAATCAACAAATGCATCATAACCGCCCAGCTTTTCAGGCGTATTTTTCCAGTCGATTTCCACATCCAGATTTGTCCAGTTTTTTTTGAATAATTCTGAATAACCAATGTAAAAATTGGAGTTTTTAACCGGCTGTGTTCCAAAAGGGAAACAAGGTTTTTTCGGATTTAATGTTCCAATATCGTTTTCTAAAGAAAGATTTTTTACACCTCTTACATCGATATTAATTTTCAGGTTTTTAACTTCTTTTTCAATCAAACTTCGGTACAATTCAAAACCTAGGGTGTTTTCATTTTTAAAAAGCACCCGGCAAACCGGCAAACCGGTTGAAAAATTTTCGCTGTGTATTTTGGGGTTGTAGGCAACTACTGCCTTTTCTTCTTTTGGAATCTGAACCGCCAGTCGCAACTCAGAATTTCCGGTAAAATAACCCGAAGAAAAAATGACCTGTCCCTTTTCGTTTAAAATTTCGGGGCGTACCTGAAAAGGGCCAAGCCATTCTTTTTCCCCGGAAAAAAACATTTCAATATTTTCCTGTAATCGATTCAGTGAAAATGATTTAAGGTTGGAAATAAAATCGATAGTAATAAGAACATTTCTTTCTCCTTCCTGAAGTTCCAAAATGCTTGAAGACAATGCAAAACCTGTTTTGGCATCCGGAAGTTCGGGATAATTTTTATCGTTGAAATAACCAAAAGGCCACCATTTAATATCGTTGTCGGGGAAAGCGGCTCCATTTCCGTCGTAAGAATTAGCGATTTTTGCAGCTTTCAGTTTTTGGCTTTGATGGTCGTTGTAAACGCTCATCAAACCAGAAACAGCACTTTTATTGGCTATCAATTCTTCGGAAGTTTTATAAATCAGTTTTTTACCCTGTGAATCTTTGCCAGCATCCAACAAAGTTTCGCTGCCAATTTTATCCTCCAGACTTGCTTTTGCCAACTCGAATATAACATGAACTTTATCGGGTGTAGCAGGCAGCTTTTCTATTTGAAGAATATTTTTGTAGTAAAAATCAAGGTGTCGTTTGGAAAGTTTGTTAAAACGCTGTTTTGTAAATTCGAGCAATTGTACAAAACTTACAAACAATGCCAGGTGCGGGGTAATTTCGCCACCTTTTTCAACCGACTTTAAAAAATTATCCAATTCAGTTTCAGAAATAAAAAAAGCAGACCAGTCGGCGGCAACCTGCTGAAAATCGAGTGTACTGAAATAATTTACATGGTTGGCAAACCGGTTGGCAAAAAGCATCCATTCCTTTAACGAGAAATCATTCAGTTTCACCGAGCCCGGATCGAGCGCTTCAACAAAACGTTGCATTTGCGTTGTACCTTCGCGAGCCAATAATATATCTTTTCCACAGTCAGCCATAAAATTCTTTCTTACAGTTCGTTACCTTCTTCCTTGTAAAACGGGAATACCATATTTTTCCGGGAATTGGTTGTTCTAATAATGTATTCAATGTTGATAAGCAGCACACCATTCAGTTCATCAGCGGGATCGATTTCAATTTTTCGTGTATCAATTCTTGGTTCGTAATATAAAATGGCTGTTTTTATCAAATCGATTACGTAGGTTTTTACAGTTATATTCAGAGGTTTAAAAAGCAATTCGTCGAGGTTGCAACCGTAACCGGGCACCATAATCCGTTCACCCAGTCGTGTGGAAAGCAGGATTTCGAGGCTGCTTTGAATATCAGCTTCATCTTCGAGCATTTTCACTGATTTTGTTCCCCGGTTAAATTCCGGTGGAAAACTCCAGCCCCTTCCCAGAAATGATTTATTTTCTTCCATATTATCCTCCGATTAAAACCGTAAAATCCCCCATCACAATTGAACCGCCGTGTGCGGTTGTATCTCCCATTCGTGCTGCAGGCATCCCGCCAATTAATACGCTGGAAGACCCGGCAATAATTGAATCAGGCGGGCCTGAACAAACAGCCATATCTCCCACTCTTGCGGCAGGCATTCCGCCAATTAAAACGGTTGGATCACCTTGTAAAACAGGTCCGCCAACATGTGGCGCCCCACCCGGATTTACCATTGGGCAGGTGTGCATATCCGATATTCGTGCTGCTGCTCCCATACTAATTTATTTGAACCAGTGAACCTCGTAAAACCGCAACTGCACTAGTCGAAACTTCAACCCCAGCGGAACCTTCAGCCTTAAACTGTGCATTTGCAGTTATCGTTACATTTGTGCCTTCCAGTGTAATATCGCCGGTTGATTTTATGAAAATATCAGTGGCGCTGTCGAGTGTAATTCCGGCTGAATCCAGTGTAACTTTATTTGAATTTTCATCTTCAAGCTGAATCATTCCGGCATCTTCATCCACAGTTATTTTTTTACCAGCCGGAGTTTCCAGGATCACCGACTTTTTATCGTCGTTAAAAATGAATTTCATTTCGCTCCGCGTAACAAAGCCTTTTTCGTGATTATCGTCGCTGGCTGCCAGTGGCGCCGGTTTTGCGCTGCTGTTGAGCATTCCGAGAACAACCGCATTATTCGGGTTTTCGTTTATAAAACCAACGATAACTTCATCTCCGATTTCAGGCCTGAAAAAAGAACCGCGGTTTTCACCGGCATCAAGCGTTGAAACCCTGGCCCAGGTTCCTTCCACTGAATTATCTACCATCGGCAATTTTACATGAATCCGATCTTCGCCATCCGGATCATTTTTGAGTTGGGTTACAATACCGATTTGCAAACCATTCACCGCCGCCAGTAAACCGGCAGCAGGCAAATCGTTAATTTCAACGGTTTCAGAAAACCATTTCGGATTGATTCCCAACTGTGCATCCACTGTCCAGTTCCCTTCTGAAATCTGGTGACGAACCGCAGAAACATATGCTCTTCCGTTAAACCGGTCGCCCACTCCTTCGAGCTTAACAATGGTGTTGGGTTTTACTGCCGGAATCCCCTGGAATTTAATTCTGCCGCGTACTTTTGAAAGCTGGTTAAACAGCGATTTTGCATTGGCCCACTCCTGCAGTTCAACATCGGGTAAAGTCCCACCGTTTTTTAACTCCAGATTTTCAAGATTCATTACTTCAGCCAAACCTGAAACCGTAACATTTCCGTTCAGCGAAACAGCCGGAGCAACAGCTTCAATCTCAAGTAATTCCTGTGCTGAAAAATTCCAACCGTAAGAAGTTACTTTTTGAAACTGGTTCCGGGCATCCATTTCGGCATCGAATTCGAGAAGGGTTGCACCAAAAGCCACCGTTTCAATTTCTGCCTGCATAATGTCTGGTTTTTGAACGGTTATTTTTCCATCGTCAACAATCAGTAATTTTCCGTTGGCCTGCGCACGAGTTACACAGAAATCCCAGTCGGAAACATTGTATTGAACCATTTCTTTGTGTTGAACATTTGTAGTTTCAACCTCCATTTCCAATCCGTAGAATTCAATAATTTCTTCCAGAATTTCGCTGTCTTTGCTTTCGTAGAAATATTTGCTTTTGCGGCCAATCGTTAGTTTTACCGCCAAATCTTTACATTCTACCAACAACAATGAATTTCCAGGTCGAATTTTCAGGTTGTGTTTTACTACAATTCCTTTAAAAATGGTTTCTTCTTCAGAATGATAACCAGCCATAATTTCAATTTCCTTTCCGGGCAAAAACAAATCCTGGTTGCTCACAGAAAAATCCTGTATTGCCGGATCGCCATCCATGATTACCAGTCGTGCAGTTGGAATACGGTTGATTTCTTTTTCAACAACAAGGCTCAACACCTGAATTGTGCGTGAAAGCTCTTCACCGTTAACCAAAATTTTGGTAGTCACCAAATCGGCTGATCTTGCAGTATTTATCACTCTTTGTTCAGGCATTTTCAGGCTTTTTGAATGGGTGGAAAGAAAATCTGCTGTCCGGTTTTCAGTTTCCTGAAATTGAGCAGGTTGTTTGCTTTTGCCACTTCAAGGTAATATTTCGAATCGCCGTAAATCCGGTGTGTCATCAGCGGTAAAGTGTCACCTTCTTTAACCATCCTGACATGCATTAAATCGGGTGAGTTGTTATTTTCGCGGGCTACCCGAAGATTGTCTTCAATAAACCCCTTGAACTTAGCATGAGCAGTGGCACGCAGCGGAGTTCCGTCGGATTTGAACAGCTTAAAACGAAGATCCATTTCGGTGAGAGTTCCTTTAAAAAGAAGCGTTCCCCACGAAATAACGAGGTAATTCGGACGGTGTTCATCGCCGTTGTAATCAAATACCACGCGCTTAAACTGTACTACATCGTCGATTACGCCACTGCCTTCATCTTTGAATGTTTTATCGTCGGCAGTTCCCGGCGCGCCGTAATCGGTAATTACGCCGGTGCGATCGAAAACAAAATCGAGTTCCAGATTTTCGGGAGGAACCTTGTTAAAACGGGGCGACGATGAACTCGTTCCTGATGCTTGATCTTCATTGTGTTCAATTTTATATTTGAACGTGTAATTTTCAGGATTTACAAGTGTTCTGAATTCACCTTCCGAAATTTCATTCGAAAACTGTTCGTCGCTGTACGCTTTAATCTGCAATTTTATCAACTCGCCACTCATTTTACCGTTCCCGATTTTTAGACAGAATTTCCATCACCTGCTCAACACATTCCGCAATAATTTTGTCTCGTTCTTCCCTTCGCATTTGAGTTGGGTCAGCAGATTGCGGCTGGTCTTCCACATTAATTTTTATATGCAATTCCTTAATTTCGATGGGCATTTTACTGAATATTAAAATAGTTGTACACCAGTTCGATAGTTTCAATCACCATCTTACTTTCCTCTGCATTAAAATCGGCTACCGACCATTTTACCGGGTAAGCATGAACCACATTCCAGGTCATTAACGGTTCGTGGTTTTCATTCAGCAAACTAATGGTAAGGTCGGTAGGTGAAATATTAAAATCTTCCACCGCATCCCTCACCCATTTAATTAAAGATGAATCGGTTAACAAGCCCCTTTTTAATACCAGTTTTGAATACCGGGAGCGAACAGGGAGTTTGTGTTTAAACCTATTCTCACCTCCTTCGGTAATTTCTTCAGTTTCAAGTTCAACGGTTAACCCGGAAACCGACTGAAATTCAAATTCACTTTTAAGATTGGCAAATTCCACCTTAAAATGAAAGCCCAGCGGAGGATAGTAATTGCTCATTTTTATTCGTTTTGAATGGTAAGACCTTCGTGTACCAATTCCAATAATTCAATTGCCACTTCGTTGCCGTCGGCTTTTAAATCGGTGGATTGAACTTTCGATGGCCAGGCATTTTTCACTTTCCAGGTTACCACCGGATCGTGTTCTTCATTCAGCAAACTAATTGTAATATCGCGCCGTTCGATGGTATTCAGTTTTACCGAATTCCACCAGGCATAATATTCATTGTCGCTGGCGAAAGTGCCACGTTTCAGGGTAATGTTAGAGAATTTTTGCATGCCCGGCATTTTTATTTTTGAATATTCAGGGCTTGCACCGTGACGATATTCTACCACCTCGTTTTCCACATCGAGCCCGGAAACTTCGGTAAATCCTATTTTTGTTCCACCCCATTCCACCTGGAAATGAAACTTTACCATTGGATAATTTGTAGCCATTGTATTGTTTTTTTAAGATTTTTACTGATTAAGATTCCTGCATTTTGTGTGAAAATTTAAGGATGATAAATTCAGCCGGACGAACCACTGCCATTCCTATTTCCACATTCATATAACCGTTGAGAATGTCCTGCGCAGTCATGGTTTGGCCCAGCCCGACACGCACATAAAATGCCTGTTCCGGTTTGGCTCCGGCCAGTGCACCGGCACGCCATTGCAAAACCAGGAAGTTTTCAATCATTGCGCGTACTTTCACCCAGGTATTTGCATCGTTGGGTTCGAATACAAACTGAGCTGTGGCTTTTTTCACCGATTCTTCAACCATGTTGAAAAAACGACGAACCGGAACATAACGCCATTCATTGTCGTTACCTGCCAGTGTGCGGGCGCCCCAAATCAGAGTTCCTTTTCCTGTAAAAGCACGAATCGCATTTACCGATTTTCCGGCTTCCGTATCCACATTCAAATCTTCCTGATCTTCATGCGTAATATTTACCGACGAACCTTTAACGGCAGTAATACTAACATTTGCAGGGGCTTTCCAAACTCCACGTTCGCGGTCGACCGAAGCATATTTTCCAACCACTGCACCACTGGGCGGTAAAACCACACCCTGGCTTTCTATTGCTTTTATAATGGCTTTGTACACTTTGTCAACTTCCTGCAAAGTCTGGGTACGGTTTGCTCTCGAAACTTTTAACTCGGCATAAAAACTGTTGACGAGCGCTGTTAACTTGCCAAGTATTGCCTTAAAATAAGGTGCAGCCGCACTTGCTGTTGATGCAGCTGGGTAAATATCGTTTTTGGAAATGGTCGGCGCTGAAAAAGTTAACGGACTAAAATCGGTATTAAAATTTTCGGTTATTAATAAAGTAGTCCATGAACCCGGGATATTTGCGCCTGCCGTACTAAAATGATTATAATCGTAAATTAGAGTCAAAAGTGTTTTGAAATTTGAACTTGCCGCCACATATTTTGCGTGAATACTTGCCGTTGAATTTGGATTTGAAGTGTCGCTGTCAGTTATTGTTATATCGAAAAAAGCTTTAAACAAATCGTAGATATCATTGGCTGCAGTTTCCAGTTGTGTCCGGTTGGTAACATCGCCAATAGTTGGAATGGTAAGTCCGGTTTTTGTTTCAATGTCTGCATCGATGGCATCAATTTGTGCAACAAGCTGGTTGTTAAAAAGCGCTTTTACATCCGGAACCGGCGAACCGGCTTTGGTAAAAGTACCTGCAACAATTGCATCGTAGTCGATTTTAAACGATAAAGTAGTTTTCAGCCAGGGATAATATGCAGCACCGTATTTCAGGTAGTTCATTCCCACATTGTTTCTGAAATCAGCAACAGGGTCAACAGAAGGTGAAATTTCCTTATTGCCATCTACCAAATCAAGCACGGCAAAACGATCCTGTAGTTTGTTGCATTGAGCCAGCATTGCGGCATGTACCTCACCTGCTTCGGCAACCGATAAATGAACACTTTCAGGAATAACCAGCAAAGTTGGCAAATCTACTTTTTCAACCGATGCCAGACCATCCAGCAAATCCTCTTTATCAACTTCGGAAGCATCGTCGTTATAATCGCCTACAGAAACGATATAACAATCGCCGCCACCATTGGCATAAAACATCCGAACTGAATCGTAAAGTAAATTCACTCCGTTTACATTGGTCGATTTTACCGAATCATCAGCATTCAGTTTAATTTCAATGGTTGTCGGGTTTGGCGCTCCTCCAAAATAAAATTCATATTCAGGAAGAGAACCGATTTTAACAGGTTTGATAATATTTTCAGTATGATAATCCACTCCGTCGACGACGGCGGTTTCAGTGTAGCCAACAAAGGCAGGTATAGCAGTCTCAACTTGCGCAACCGACGGTGGAAATTTTGCTATTTCCTCGACGTAAACGCCTGGTGTTTTGTACGAAGTTGCCATAATTTTTAATTTAAGTTACATGTATATTTCTGAATAAAATTTGTTAGTTAAAGTATCCGGTTTTACAAGTCGGGCATCAGGATTGGGGAGTTCAACATCTCCCAGTTCCACTGAAATAAATCCGTTTTGCGTTAATGGTTTTTCAGTTCTTGTAATCAGAATCTTCGGGTTTCCATTTTCCTGTTTAACACTGTCATTGCCGCTCACCTGCTGATTGGTTTCAAAAAAGTAACGCCAGGTTGTTTCCCTGTTTTTAAAATTAAGTTCGAAACTTTGAAATGATTCCGGTATTTTATTTTGATTGTCTGTGATATTCAGGGAAGCAGCATCGGCTTTGATGAAAATCCGGACGATACCAAAAAGGTTTTTCTGAGAATGTGCGTCAAGCAATTCCCGTTCGTTTTTTTCACCTTCAGCAGAAAGAACAAGATCTTCCTTCACGGTATGATTTCCGCCAGCCTTGTCGATTAACGGAAAGTTGGCCGGCTCAGTAACCTTTTTCCGGTTCGAGAAATAAAAAATATTTCCGGCATTTTCAAGTTTTAAATCGGTATAATTAAAAAATGCCGAATCGTTCATTTTCAGCAAAAAAGTTAAATCCAAATTATTTTCAAAAGCAATAAAAGGCTCGTCGCTGTTGTTTCCGGTTACTTTGCCCCAAACTGTAAATCCGGAATTTCCGGTTTTAAAAACAAGGTTATGTCCGGCCAGTTTTCCGATGGTTTCCGGAGTAGGCAAAACAGAAAAAACCGTTCTGCAATCATAATTCTCCAGTTGTCTGGCTTTCTTTTCAATACTCATGGTTTTAAATTCATCGGTTCCTTTATTCAAAAAGAACTGATGAAAGATATTCACCTTAAAAAGCGGTTTATATACAGTTGAAAATGCCATTACTGAATTCCGTTTAGTTTTCCGTTGATGTGTGTTATTACTCCCGACGAAGCGAGTTTTTTATTCCTTTCAAGCTGAATGAGCTGTATTTTATAGATAACCGACGGAAGTTGCCTGCCGCCAAGTGTTCCCCAAACATGGTTCAGTTCTTCAAAACGCGGGGTGTGCAATTCAACAACAAACCGGAATGATTCTATTTCCTGCAATTCTGCACTAGAACGTTTATAGACCGTGTTGGCTGTCGTAAATATTTTTTTTCCCTGGAAAAACTGGATGACCCGAGAAATGCTGCTCAGCGACTTTTCGTAGGTTTCGCAATTGGCGCTGAAAAGCACATACATATTTAAATGAACCGGGGGATTTTTATATTCAGTCTTGTCGTTGTTGATTTGGTAATTCGGGAGATTTTTTAAAGTATTTTCTTCTTCCAGTTTCAGAAGCGTAATTACCACTTTATTGTCGACCCTGTTTGCATTCTGACTGCCCGACTCCCACAAAGCAATGTTTTCGAGTATCAGAATTTTTCCTAATCCAACTTCAGTAAAGTAGTTTTCTACCTGTTCTTTTAGTATTTGTAAGGTTTCGTAAATCATTCAAAAATAGATTTAGTTACAAAACGGTTTCCGTACCATCAGATAAACTTTAGGGATAAAATCATGGAAATCACATTTGCTTTGTGTTCAAAATAATGAACGCTGCTTTTTGCACTAATTGTGAAAACTGAATTGACTTTGCTTCTATAAAATTTAAATTCCGGGGTTTTGTTCCGGAATCAATCCAATGGTTGTGTGAAACAAGTTACGACATATAATAACATAAGTCAATGCATCGGAAAGGAATTATCGTTTGCGTTCAAAATAAAGAATTGATTTACAACAGACTACCTCTTTGAGATAAAGACAAATATGGATTTTATTGAATTTTATGATGATTTTAATACGAAATTTTTATTTCTTCCCACAACTTTTCAATCCATGAATTTAGCTTGGAATGTGTTCCGTCGAACTGGTTAAACATGAAGGAAAATGCCAGCGTTTTACCGGAATCTGAAGTTAAATATCCTGCATAACAACGCACGCGGGTCATCGAACCGCTTTTCGCTTTTAAAACATTATTTCGGAAATTTTCTTTGCTGAAACCTGATAAAGTTCCGTCGCCAATTCCGGGTAAAGAAGCATAAAATTGTTCCTTGTTTTTACTTTCGTTGAACATGTATTTTAACAACAAAATAAATTGTGCAGGGGAAATTGCATTAAAATGCGAAAGTCCGCTACCGTCTTCCATAAAAAACGGCATTTCCACCCCTTTCGATTTCCAAAATTCCTGAATAATTCCGATGCCCTTTTCACGGCTTCCTACACCCGTTTTTTCAACAGCAATTTGTTTTACCAGATGTTCAGCAAAAAGATTTACACTTTCGTGGTTTAACACCTTGATAATTTCGGTTAAGGTTGGCGATTCCTGTAAATAAACAGCCTGAAACTTTTCAGGATCAACCTTTTCAAATTTTATTTCACCTTTAATAAAAATTCCGGCTTTTGCCAGATGAGAGATAAAATCTTTTGCCAGCAATTCTTCCGGATGATGCACTGCTGCTTTAATTGAAAAAGAACTCTGGTTTTTGGGAATAGTACCCCTTATTTCACGTTTTGAATCGAGCGGGCTGCCAAAAACATAAGCCTGGTCGCTGTTTATATCCGAAGAAAGAACGTTGTTGATAAATTCAATTCCCTCCATTTTGGGATAGGTTGAGATAATTTGGGTTAGTTCCTCTGCTTTTTCCGGCGAAGAAAAAGTAATACGAAAAAGGTTATCGTAAACAGTTAAAGCCGAAGCGCCCGCACCGTAATAATTTCCCATGTCTTCCCAAACCCAGGTGGGCGGGATATTTTCCGAATCGTACAACGAACCGTCAAGAATCAGGTTGCCATCGACCTGCGAAATTCCGGCAGCTTTTAATTTCTGCGCCCAAACATTGAGGAAATGCGGATTTTCATATTCATTTCTGAAATATTCTGAACCCAGCGCCGGGTCTCCCCCCCCAACAACAATCAAATCACCATCAAGTTTCTTCTCTGTTACTTTTCCCGAAAAACCAATTTTTGTAACAAACCGGTAATCTGCTCCCAAGATTTCAAGTGCTGCTGCCGTGGTTACCAGTTTCATCGTCGATGCCGGAATCATCAGTTTTTCGCTGTTCAGCTCAAAAAGAACTTCACCTGAACTTATATCTTCAATCTGAATTCCAACAATAGAGTGTTTGTATTCCGGCTGGGTAAGCAATTCGTTCAGCGTGTTTTGAAAATTTAATTGCGCCAGAGTTAGCATTGGCAGAATTAGCAGGAAAAGTATAAAAACCTTTGACTTCATTTTATTACTTTTGAAAATTTAAAAATAATAGAATATTAAAGGTTCAAAGTTATTTCAACCAAAATAATTGCTACATAAAAGTCTTTAGATTCTATTTTCAATTTGAAAACTCTGAAAATGTTACGAACAATATTACTTGTAGGTACCGGTGGATTTATCGGAAGTGTAATGCGCTATCTGGTTCAGTTTTTTGTTGAAAAAGGATTAACAAGCACTTTTCCGCTGGGAACCCTGATTGCCAATGTTGTCGGAAGTTTTATCATTGGGTTGGTATTTGCTCTGGCTGAAAAGAGTAACCTGATGAGTTCGGAATGGAGAATGTTTCTTGCTGTTGGTGTTTGCGGCGGTTTTACCACATTTTCCTCGTTTGCCTACAACAATTTCACGATGTTGAAAGAAGGTACATTCGGACAGTTTTTTATTAATGTAGGCGGAAGTTTATTTTTAGGAATCTTTGCCGTGTATTTAGGCGTAATAGTAGTACGTTCCATCTTTTAATTTTTTGAATCATGAATATTCCCGGAAAAGCAGGCATTTTGAAAATTTATGTGGGTGAATCGGATAAAGTTCACGGACGACCGTTGTACGAAGAGATTGTTTTTGAAGCCCGCAAAGCCGGGATGGCCGGAGCAACAGTTTACAAAGGTATTATGTCGTTTGGAGCCAGTCATTCCATACACACTATAAAAATTTTTGCACTTTCAGCCGATTTGCCTATTTCCATAGAAATTACGGATAACAAGGAAAAGCTGAATGAATTTCTGAAAACGGTAAACAATTTAATGGATCAAAGCAAAAAGGGCGGTCTTATTACTTTTCAGGAGGTAGATGTGTTGCGCTACGAGGTTGGGGAAAAATACAAAAGAACTTAGTAAGCAGTCGCAGTTAACAGTCGCAGTACCTAGAATTCTTTAATTTCAATTTAAGTAAGCTGGATTTAGAAATTTTTCTGTAGTTGGAATTAAGGAAAAAATACCATAAAAAAACCGCCCTGTTAAATCAGGACGGCTTTACGAGATTTTTATGTAAGTAATGATTAGGTTCCTGCTTATGATTTATTTATTTCAAAAGAAGTTTCAACTTTTTTCTCCGGGTTGCTCTCCGAAACCGCTGTTAAAGTAATTTTTGCTTTTCCGCTTCCTTCAGTAAAATAAACAGGAACAGAAATTTCATCACCTGTTCCCACTGTTGCCAGTTCGTTCAAAATTTCAGCTTTCCAGCCTTCTCCTTCTACTTTAACCGACAAGCGGTAAATATCGTTGTCGAAACAGGAAGTCACTTTCGATAATTCTGTATCGTTATTTTTCAGCGTAAAAAGCGCAATATTATCTTTTGCTTTTTTAGGCGCCTCCAGTTGAAAATCCCTTTTCTGTGCCCCGTTTCCATCGAGCGATTTTACGCCAACGGTATAAGAAAGAACCCCGTCGTTATTTTTTTGCAAATCGATAATATAAAAATGAAGCCGGTTGTAAGGATCGTCGTATTCAAACTCGCTTCCCGAATTTAACCCGGCATGAAAAAGCGCGTCGTTCAACTGGCGGTAGTCGGCAATAGTACGCATAACTTTGGTTCCATCGGGTTTTACATAATCCACCATATTAATATCTTCGGGATGTGCATCGATAACCCAGTTGAAACAATTGAACTGGTTTTCACCGCCGTTTCGGCTCTCCTTGTCGCGGTTTTTTGCCAACAGAACACCGTTATCGGGGCAATACGAATCGTAACCCATTCGCTGAACTACTTCCAATGAATAATAATCGTAATTTGGAATTCCCGGAGAAAGCGGGTTTTCCGCCGGATCGTCAGCAGGAGTCCTGTCGTGAGGTTCTTCTCCGTCGAGGTCGACAATTACGCCTGCATATTCACCTTCGAAAGGTTCAACGGCGCGTGCCGTAATACGAGCAACTGCAAGCCCGGTAACAGCCAAACTGTCGCGGCTCAGCCTTAAAATATCATTTTCGGTTAAAAAATTATTTTTCATTCGGTTGCGGACCATCAACCCTGCGGGCATTGAAGCGCCAGCAATGGCAGGCACAACCCAGCGTTTGTGCGGTCCGCCGGGGCCGTTAAAACAACCTCTGTCCATCATGTCCCAGGTACCCGAACCTGCTCTTCGGTAAGGTTCAACATAAGGATTATTGTTGTTGTCGCCGATTCTAAAAGCGTAATGCCCCAATTCGTGCGTAATTGTTCCTGAATTTTCCCCCTGCCGGATGGAAGAAATTCCCCATTGCATTGCACCGGCTTTCCACGATGTCCAAGGAACATAACGGGTAGCCACCCAGCGCGGTTTGTCGGGATTTGGATTGCCCCACTCAGCAGGAATATCATCTTTTGAATTGAATTTCATTTCGCCAAATTCCTGCCAAACACCGGTTTCATCGTAACTGGCATAAATACGTAAAATGGCGTCGTAATTTTTTTTCAAATCGCCGTATTCGGCCTGCCACAACGAATCCACATCCCGTTCCATGCGACCGTTGGGTTTACTGCCGTCGGGGGTAAAATCATTTTGCCCCCATTCATTTAAGCCGTATTCCCAAAGATTTTTAGGCAATTGGTATGGTCCGTAAGCATCAACCTGAGTAATTCCAAATTCACCTCTCGACTGTTCCATCCAATAACCATTTATCGTATTTCCATGATTAACTTCAGAAGGTGTGATAAAAAAATTGCGGTAAAATTCCGGAACATCTTCCCGTTTTATCGGGTCAATTTGCGGATTGCCAAATAAATCGGAGCCTTTGGGTTGCGTAATAACAAAAGGCTGGTCGGGAAAATCTATGGCTACCAGCGCCATTTTAAAACCCCGTTTTGGCGTTAAAGACGGATCAGCCCAGTTTATGCCCGGAATTGGTTTATAATCGTCCCAGGTCATATCATCCTGATCCTGCACAATTTGCGGATCGATGGGACCTGGCGCTTTTGGAGTTGTCGTATGGCTCTTTTGGGAACATCCCTGAAAAGACAAAAAGAAAGTAATAATGTACAAAAGATATATTCTTTTCATTTTGGTTAATTTTTAAAGGTTCTCTCGGAATTCGTCCCGATCGGTCGGAACTTGTTTCATTTTTTGGTTTTTATTTCATTCAACAAAGTTCAAAAAAGGGAATAATAAAATTAAATAACCATGACAAAAAACACCTTGCTAAAACAAAAAGAAACAAAACAACAACATTCAATGGATTAATTCTATAAAAAAATAATTACTAATAACTTTTAGACAGAATTATTAAAAAAACTATTTAAGTAAAAATTAAGCTAAAAATTTAGTGTATTGAATTTTGAAAATTTATACTAGTTCCATTCAACTTTTAAGTTAACCCTATATGAAATATTGGTAACCTTTTTCCTTCGTGTCCGTTGGAAAAAAAACAATTTGCTATCTTTGGGCTGCTTTTGGCAAATCGGGATTAACAACCTGATTTTCTGACACAAACAAAGAATAAGTTAAACTATAAAAACTACTCACAATGTTAATTAGCGACGTAAAAGCAAGAGAAATTTTAGATTCTCGCGGTAACCCTACAATTGAAGTTGAAGTTTTACTGGAAAGTGGCGCATTTGGCCGCGCAGCAGTTCCGTCAGGAGCTTCAACCGGTGAAAACGAAGCACTTGAATTGCGCGATGGCGACAAAAGCCGTTACCTTGGTAAAGGCGTTTTAAAAGCTGTTGATAACGTAAACAACATTATTGCCAAAGAAATTATTGGCATGGACGCTACCGACCAGGTGGCTCTCGATAAAAAATTACTTGAAATGGATGGTACAAAAACCAAATCGAATTTGGGTGCCAACGCTTTGTTGGGTGTTTCTTTGGCCGTTGCCAGAGCTGCTGCCGACTATTGCGAACTTCCATTGTACCGTTACATTGGCGGAACCAACGCAAAAACGTTGCCTGTTCCAATGATGAATATTATTAATGGAGGTTCACACTCGGACGCCCCTATCGCTTTCCAGGAATTTATGATTCGCCCAATTGGCGCAACATCTTTCCGCGAAGGGTTACGTATGGGTGCTGAAGTTTTCCACAGCCTCAAAAAAGTATTGCACGACAGAGGTTTAAGCACTGCAGTTGGTGACGAAGGTGGTTTTGCTCCTACTTTAGACGGAACAGAAGACGCTTTGAACAGCATTATCGAAGCCATTAAAAAAGCCGGTTACAAACCAGGCCGCGCCGAAGATGGTGGTGATGTTTCAATAGGTTTGGACTGTGCTGCTTCTGAATTCTACAAAGATGGAATTTATAACTATGCCAAATTTGAAGGACCAAACGGTGCAAAACGCAATTCAGTTGAACAAGCTGATTTCCTTGCCAGTCTGGTAGCAAATTTCCCAATCGATTCTATCGAAGACGGAATGAGCGAAAACGACTGGGACGGATGGGTTGCTTTAACAGAAAAAATCGGTGACAAATGCCAGTTGGTAGGCGACGACTTGTTTGTAACCAATGTTGAATACCTGCAAAAAGGTATTGAATTGGGTGCTGCAAACTCAATCCTTATTAAAGTGAACCAGATTGGTACTTTAACCGAAACGCTCGACGCTATTGAAATGGCTCACCGTGCAGGATATACTTCAGTAACTTCTCACCGCTCGGGTGAAACGGAAGATTCAACCATTGCCGACATTGCCGTTGCAACAAATGCAGGCCAGATTAAAACAGGTTCTTTAAGCCGTTCCGACCGTATGGCAAAATACAACCAGTTGCTCCGCATTGAAGAAGAACTGGGCGCCAGCGCAATCTACGGGTACAAAAAAATCTACAAAAAATAATGTCTGAATTTCAGATAGTACAAAGCCGTCTTTCTTTTGAAGGGCGGCTTTTTTGTTTTCAACCCAAATTTATAACTTATTTAAATTACCTTTAGCATATAGTAAAACAATAATAATGAAGAATAAACCCAACAAGGAAACGCTGGAAATGATGAGTAAAAATCTTTCCAATTGGCATGGCCCTTTTTATTTCAACCGCAAAGATCCCAGATTGGTGGTTCGTAAAATTCATCCGCAATTAGGCTGGACTTTTAATTTTGCATCCTCAAATACGTATATGCTAATTCTTACAGTCATTATTATTATTGTTGTTGTACAGCTACTATTAAAGTTTTAACCAAGGCTTTTGTTTTTCTTTTATTTGATTCATTTCGGTATATCCACTATAATTTTCTTCATATTATACAATTTGAATTAAACTTTTTTAATTCGATTCCTTTATATTGTAACATTTTGGCGCCTTGTGTGTCTCATTCATTATGTTGAAGTAATTTCTGAAAAACGATAAATTTTAAAGAAATGTCAAATACAATTTTTATTCATCCATCTTTTTTAGCCTATTATTAAATCATTCAAATTATAGTATGAAGAATTTTTATTTTACTGCACTATTTATGTTTGTTTTGGCAACATTTTCTGTTGCACAAGGCACAAAACTTTTACGCCATCCAGCATTGAGTGAAACCCATGTGGCTTTTACTTACGGCGGCGATATTTGGGTAAGTGATCTCCAGACACAGCAAACCAAAAGACTAACGAATACTGGTGCTGTGGAAAGCAATCCTCATTTTTCACCCGATGGAAAAACCGTTGCATTCACTTCCAACCGTTCGGGCAGCGATGCCGTTTATACGGTTCCGGTGGAAGGGGGAAATCCAAAACGGCTGACCTGGTATCCTGCTTCCGCCAAAGTTTGCGGCTGGACCCCCGACGGGAAAAATGTGTTGTACTCTTCTTCGCGCGAAACTGCGCCAACCGGAATCGGACGACTCTGGACAGTCTCCAAAGATGGCGGACCTTCGACTTTATTAATGGAACAATGGGGCTCCGACGGTTCGTTTTCTCCTGATGGAAAACAAATTGTTATCGACCGTATTTCGCGATGGGACGTGGAATGGAGAAATTACCGCGGTGGACAAAACACTCCGCTCATTGTTCTTAACCTGAAAGACTTGTCGGAAGAATTGATTCCGAACGAACGTACTTTCGATATTCAACCCATCTGGATAGGTGAAAATATTTATTTTCTTTCCGACCGCGACTGGACATCTAACATCTGGTCGTATTCATCAAAAACAAAAGAGCTGAAGCAAATTACCAAATTTACCGGCTCCGATGTAAAATGGGTGGCAGGAAAAGGAAACCAGCTGGTTTTTGAACGCGAAGGCTTACTGAATTTACTGAATCTTTCAAACAATGAAATTAAAACATTGTCCATAACAATAACCGGCGATTTCCCGTGGGCCGATGAAAAATGGGAGGATGTGAGCCGTTCGGTTCAGTCGGCTTCGCTTTCACCAACAGGAAAACGGGCGATTATGGAAGCACGTGGCGAAATTTTTACCATTCCTGTTGAAAACGGCGATGTAAGAAACCTCACCAATTCTTCGGATGTTGCCGACCGCACTCCCGTTTGGTCGCCCAAAGGCGATAAAATTGCATGGTTTTCTGACAAAGGAGGAAAATACTCGCTGCTTATCGGAACACAGGATGGTTTGACAGAACCCAAAAGCATTTCGATTGGCGAATCGAATTTAGGCTGGGAACCCACCTGGTCGCCCGACGGAAAATACATTGCCTTTGAAGACGACGACGTTAATATTCGTGTGGTTGATGTTGAAAAAGGCACCATTGAAACCATAGATGTCGCAGGAATTGACGGCGAAAGAGGTTCGATGGGTTTAACATGGTCGCCCGATTCAAAATGGCTGGCCTACTCAAAAACGGGGGCCAACAATTTCCGCAGAATTACACTTTGGTCGGTTGCCGATAAAAGCATTAAAACCATTACCAACGAACTGGCCGATGCAACTTCGCCTTCGTTCGACCGTGATAAAAAACACCTTTATTTTCTGGCTTCTACCGAATTGGCGCTGGGCTCAGGCTGGGCAAATACCAGTGCAATGACCGCCAACCCGGAATATGCAGTTTATGTTCTCAACCTTCAGAAAGACGAATCTTCTCCTTTCAAATTAAAAAGCGACGAAGAAGAAGTAAAAGAAGAAAAAAAGGAAGAATCCGGCGATAAAAAAGACGACAAAAAAGAAGCCGATAAAAAGAAAGAAGGCGATGAAAAAGCGGAAAAAGACGAATCGATAAAAATTGATTTCGATGGAATTGAAAGTAGAATTATTGCACTTCCAATGCCTGTTCGGAATTACTCTTTTGCGCTTGCCGGACCAGCAGGAACTGTATTTGTGGGTGAAAGAATTCAAAATGCACCCGGTTTAACACTGCAAAAATTTTCTCTCGAAGATCAAAAAGCAACTCCTTTTATTGAAGGTGTGGGCGGTGTATCTATTTCAGACGACGGAAAAAAACTGCTGGGCAGGGTTGGCGGTTCATGGAAAGTGATGGACACCGCAAAACCTTCAGGAAAAGACGGCGACAATCTGAAAGTGGACTTAAAAATGAAACTCGACCGCTCAAAAGAATGGAACCAGATTTTTGAAGAAGCCTGGCGTTACGAAAAAGATTATTTCTATGCTCCCAATATGCACGGCCGCAACTGGGATGAAGTTCACGACCGTTATGCGCCGTTGATTCCGTTCATAAAACACCGGGCCGATTTAACTTACATTCTCGACCAGGTGAACGGTGAACTTTCGGTTGGGCACAGTTTTGTTTTTGGCGGCGATTATCCTGAAACGGAAAGCAATACCATGGGATTGCTTGGCGCCAATTTAGTTCCCGATAAAAACTATTGGAAAATTAGCCGAATTTTCACAACAGAAAGCTGGAACCCTGATTTATCGAGCCCGCTGGAAGAACCCGGTTTAAAAGTAGAAACCGGGAATTATATTGTCGGCATTAACGGAAAAGAAATTAAAGCCGGCGAAGATATTTATCAATACCTTGATGGAACAGCTGGAATCCAAACGGTACTGCACATCAATAACAAAGCCGAATTTAAGGATTCGTGGACCATTACGGTAAAACCTATCCGCAACGAAAGTGGATTGCGCCAGCGTGCCTGGGTAGAAGACAACCGCCGTTTGGTTGATAGTTTGTCGAACGGAAAACTGGCTTACGTTTGGGTGCCCAACACCAGTGGCAACGGAATGGTTTCTTTTAACCGCTACTTTTTTGCGCAACAGGATAAACTGGGCGCTGTTATCGATGAACGTTTTAACGGAGGTGGTTTGCTCGACGATTACATGGTCGATTTAATGACCCGCAGTTTGCGCGCTGCCATTACAAACGAAGTGAAAGGCGGAAAACCCTGGTTGTTGCCTGCCGGTATTTTAGGACCTAAAGTTTTGTTGATTAATGAAATGGCAGGTTCCGGGGGCGATTATTTCCCGTGGGTTTTCAGACACCAGAATGCAGGGCCTCTGATTGGCGCCAGAACCTGGGGAGGGCTGGTTTCATCTGCTGTTCACTACAGTCTGGTTGACGGTGGCGCTTTAACTGCTCCGACAAATGCTGTTTACGACCCGGTGAAAAAAGAATGGGTTGCCGAGAACAAAGGAATCGCTCCCGATATCGAAGTTCGCCAAGATGCAAAATCGCTCGCAAAAGGAATCGACCCGCAGTTGGTCCGCGCCGTGGAAGAAGTTTTAAAACTGGTTGAAAAACAAGGACAATCGGATGTTTCTCACCCGGCCTATTCTACTCCGGCTGTAAAAAAATAATGTTCAAGCATAATTTACTGCCCGGTTAATAACTGGGCAGTTTACAAAAAGGGATTTTTCAATACAATTGAGAAATCCCTTTTTTGTTTCTTATCCTCTCTTTTGTATTTTTATATTCCTATTTATTAACACCAAATTCAGTATAAAAATGAATAATATTTTAATCCTCGAAGAAAAAATAACCGGAGCAATTTATCTCATCCGAAATCAAAAAGTAATGCTCGACAGTGATTTGGCAAAGTTGTACGGCATAGAAACCAAAGTATTAAAAAGAGCTGTACGAAGAAATATTGAGCGCTTTCCATCTGATTTTTTAATTGAATTAACGAATGAAGAGTGGCAAGACTTGAGGAGCAATATTGGCACCTCAAATAATTGGGGTGGTATTCGCTATGCTCCTTTTGCTTTTACAGAACAGGGAATTGCAATGCTTTCATCTGTTTTAAACAGCAGCCAGGCAATTCAGGTAAATATTTCAATAATGCGAATTTTTGTAAAAATGCGGCAATGGGCAGCAAATTATGAAGAATTACTTCGAAAGATTGAGGAATTACAACAATCAGAATCAAAACAAAATCAGCACATTGCCAAAATATATAAAATTATTGAAGAGCTTTTAAAACCCAGGTTAACAGAACATAAACCCGTAGGTTTCAAAACCAGATAACATTATTTCCCCATCAATCCTATAACATTGGCAGCCATAACTTTCATCCCTGTTTCAATGGTTTTTTCGTAATCGGGATTTAATTGCGGCGAATGCAAAGGCGCGGGTTTTTCCCCTTTGGATTCCAGGTCTTTCATTTCCTCTGCACTTGTACTTCCCAGCCAAATCAGGCAAATTGGAACATTTTCAGGAGTACGGCCATATTTTCCAAAATCTTCGCCAACCATGGCAGGCGAAACTTCGAGGATATTCGAAGAAGCAATAATTTGTGAAGCAAAACTACCGATCTTTTTGCTCAGTTCCGGATTGTTTAAAACCGGCGGCGTGTCGGCAGGCAAAACATGAACCAAAGGCAGTTCGTTTTCCGGCATTCCGGCCATTTCCGCAGCTGATTTACTGATTCTTTTTATGGCTGCAATTACCTTTTCAATGGCTTCGTCGGAATAATAACGCAGGGTTAGTTCCATTTTAACTTCATCGGGGATTATGTTGGGCCGGGTTCCGCCGTGAATAGAACCAACCGTTACAACCACAGGTTCCAGAGGACTGATTTCGCGACTAACTATAGTTTGCAAGTCAACTACAATTCGTGAGGCAATTACAATCGGATCGATACATTTTTCGGGATAAGCGCCATGCCCGCCTTTTCCGTACACCGTAATTTCAACGGTTTTAACCCCGGCAAAAACGGGCCCGCCAACCAAACCGATTTTACCTGATTCAATTTCCGGATTAATATGGTATGCCATGGCATAATCAGGTGTTGGAAAATTTTTAAACAAGCCGGTTTCAATCGCCAGTCCGGCGCCACCGCTAAATTCCTCGGCCTGCTGGGCAATCACCATTAATGTTCCCTTCCACTGGTCCTTCAAAGCTACCAATGTATGAATTGTTCCTGTCCAAACCGACATGTGAATATCGTGTCCGCAGGCATGCATTACCGGAACTTCGTCACCGTTGGTATTTTTCGATTTTTTTGCGCTGGCAAATTCAAAACCCGTTTTTTCCTCCACCGGCAGTGCATCCATGTCGGTGCGCAACATTACCACCGGACCGTCACCGTTTTTCAGGATTCCAACAACATTATTTCCTCCAAAATTCCGGGTCACTTCAAAACCGTCTTTCTCTAACTCAGCAGCCATTCGTTTCGAGGTTTCAAATTCCTGAAAGGAAAGCTCCGGATTTTCATGCAGATACTTGCACATTTCGAACATTGCCCCCACTTGTTTTTGGGTTTCAGCTTCAATTTTCTGAGTAACCTGAGCAAAAGAAATCATTGGAAAAATCAATAAAAGAAAGGTGAAAAATTTCGAATTCATGGTAACACATTTTTAACTTCCCGAAAAGTAAAAAAGTTTTCAGGAGTTCCAACCCGCATATTTCAATAATTTAAAAGTTGAAATAAAAATTAATTTCCAACGACGTCTACCACACCAAATCACAGGCATCGGCAGGCATCCAGTGAGCATCTTTCCCTTCCCATTTTACATTGCAACCGATTGGATTAGTTAGCGGAACCGATACAGCCTTTTCTGAAACCAGTTCTTCCAATGCATTAGCCAGGTTATTTACTGTAATTCTTGAGGCATCTTTCGGATTGTCAACTCCGCGACCGGTGTACACCAGTTTTCGCTCTTCGTTAAAAACATAAAAATGCGGCGTTCGCAAAGCGCCGTAAGCCAGCGCCACTTCCTGCGATTCGTCGTACAAATATTTCCACGGAAATTTGTGCTCTTCCATGCGTTCAACCATGTGCGGAAAATCATCTTCAGGATAGGTATTTTTGCTGTTCGAATTAATACCGACAAATTCAACACCAAACGAGCGAAAACGCTCTGCCGTTTTCCGTGTTACTTCATCGCTGCCAATTACATACGGACAGTGGTTGCAGGTAAAAAACACCACCAGATATTTTGCATTTTTAAAACTTTCGAGGGTATATCTTTTACCGTCGGTGGCAGGCAAATCAAAATCGATTGCATTTGCGCCTATTTCAAGTGTAAAACTCATTTTGTTTGTTTTTCAATGTTAAAGTAGAATAAACAAAACCGTATTTTGTTCAATTGAATTAAAATCTTTCCGGATTTTTTATCTGTTGGTAATTTTAAACGCATTCTTCAGTCCCTTGATTTTTGATTTTAAATTATGGGTTATCTTTTCGTTACTTCAATTAACAGTACGAAACTGCATTTTATAATTTTATTATATATCTGATTTTGAGTCAAACTGCCAAACTGAAGCAGTAGTTAATATTTTTTATAAACCATTTTTGAACTCATTATCAAATATCTCATATTTTTTACCGGCGCTTTAGCCCGGTGATTCGTTTGGGTTCATTTTTTAAAGCCGCTTTATCGGTTAAACAATTAACGGCTAAAGCCAACCTTTCTTTTTGCTGCTTCTGAACCACCGCACTAAAGTTGCGGTGTAAAACATGTTTGGTTACCGGTTTTTATTCTCATGAATTCGGCGTTTTGCACCGGAGCTTCAGCCCGGTGATAGTTTTGCCAACATTCATTTGCCGCTTTAGCGGTTAAACTTCATTAGCGGCTGAAGCCGAGCTTTCCTTTGCTTCTCTTAATCACCGCACTAAAGCTGCGGTGTAAAACATGCTTGGTTACTGGTTTTTATTTGCGGTGACTGCGCTGAAACAGCGGTGTAAAATTTTCTGAAAACAATTTTCATTCTCATGAATTCGGCGTTTTGCACCGGAGCTTTAGCCCGGTGATGGTTTTGCCAACATTCATTTGCCGCTTTAGCGGTTAATCCTTGTCCTTAAAAATAACAAAACCATATTTCTCAATAAATTCATTATACTCATCTTCCCAGGTTTTCTTTTTATGGTGTTCTTCCTGTGTTAAAATGTAATTTCTAACTTTTTCAACCTGCGACTCACTAACACTTACCGCAAAATATTCCTTCTGCCAGTTTAGTTTTAAGTGGCTCAAACCACTCTTATTAAACCAAAAGGAGGATTCACCTTTTATCAGCTGCATTACCTGTTCAATAGATTGATTGCTCTTTAAGCGAAAAAGACAATGCACGTGATTATGATGTCCGCCAACGACTTCCATCAGAATTTCTTTCGACAGTGCATTAGTATGAATGTGTTCAAATAATTCCTTTCTTACATCGTTTGACAAAACCGGTTTACGGTTTTTGACCGTCCAAACTGCATGAACCCAAATTTTTACGTATGGCATGTTGTTTTTTCTATTTTATGGCAAAGCCAGTTTTATCGCGCCTTAAATCATCGCGCTAAGGTAGCAGTGTGAAATTATACCACTGGTCCACATACAAATTATTCCTTTATAAAAACCTGCTGCATGTATTCATTACCATTTGCTACCCTAAAAAAATAAACACCTTTTGAAATTCCACTTAAATCAATTTCAATTGGTGAAATACAACACTGAGTTGGTATCTGTATTCTCTGTCCTGAAAAATTTACAATCTCAAATACCATTTCATTTGTAATAACTCCTGATGGAAATGAAACGTACAACTTCTCTTTCGCCGGGTTGGGATAAATCCAAAATGCAGTTTCATTTTCTGCTATTTCCTTTATTGAAGTAGTTAAATCGACTGTAACAATTTGCGAGGCAACCGACTGGTTTTTACTAAGTGCGTGGTCGGTTGCGGTATAATTAATCCTGAATTTCTGTGACGTTTCGGTTTCTTCAAGCAACTCAACCTGCCAGTTTAAATCGAAGGGAAAACCCGCACTGTCGATAACTGCCGGTAATCCAATATTTGGATTTTCCGGAGTAACATTTCCTCCTAACTCTCCTTCCGCCCAATATCCTATTGTAACTTCCGGAACATATCCAAATTCATCGATTTCTGTAAATTCTGGTGCTTGAATATCTCTAACATGAACAGTATAATTTTTAGAATCTCCAATTGTGTGTCTTCCGAGCTTCAAATAAAGGCTATCTTTTTCTTGGTAATCAAATTCATAATCATATGCCGAAGAAATAGAATTTACATCAAGACTATCAGAGAATTCTCTATCTTCAGTTATTCTCTCTCTATAATATTCAGTATTTGTGGTGTAATATTCTGTTGATAACGACGGCAAAGGCGTTCCTATCTCTCTAACAACAACTTCTGGATGAGATGAATAATTCGTATAGATTTTATTTGGATCTTCTATAATAAAATTTGGATTTATTCCTGTTCCAGCAAATCCAGAATCGGGTCTTACAATTCCGTTTTCTAAATTGTATTGTAAAACTTGCCAATCTCTCGGCTTCCAAATTCCGTCTACGGGTATATTTCCAAACCAATAAATTCTTACAGATCCATTATCATCCATTTGCCAATCTCCTGGTTGAACATAATATGTTCCATTTTCTCCTTTTCTTTGAGGTTCAAAAAAAACCCACTGATCAAACCTAGAAGCGGTTCTTGTTTCAACATAATTGTTAGGTCCTACCCATGTTCCGTTTATTGCATGTCTCGAAGTAGCAGATGGATCTTTATCTGGATCAATATCTGTAGATACCAGATACACAGGAATATTAAACCTCCCATTTGTTATTTTTACGTTATTATTTTCAATAGCATTTTTAAAAATATAATAATTGCATATACGAGATACTGCCACTAATATATAAAATGCTATCTTATGGGAAACAGAAATGATATGAATATTATCAAATTTATTGAATCCTTTCCTGACGAAGAAAGTTGCAGGGAGCATTTTAAAGGAGTACGTGAGAAGCAAGGTGTTATTTGCAAAAGATGTGGGTGTACCAAACATTATTGGTTGAAAGCCAAATGGCAGTGGCAGTGTTCAGAATGCCGTTTCAGAACTGGTTTACGAAGCGGTACAATGATGGAAAATTACAAGCTTCCAATCCGCAAATGGTACCTTGGCATGGCATTTATGAGTTTTAGTAAGAAAGGTATCTCTGCGACAGAGTTGCAACGACAGCTGGGGCACAGCAGATATGAAACAATTTGGGTTATGATGCACAAGATACGCGAAGCTATGGGCAAGCGTGACAACATGTATGGATTGACCGGGATGGTGGAATTTGACGAGGCCTATTTTGAAACCGAAACCAGTGAGAAAGACAAGCAAGACTTGAAGCGAGGGAAAGGTAGTCAGCGCCAAATGAACGTTGCCGTTGCAGCAGAATCAACTCCACTGGAAGACCTTGAATCAGGGAAAAAAGGGAAACATTGCAGGTATTTTAAAATGAAAGTCCTTGATGGGCACACTTCAGATAAAGTCAATGAGTTTGTTGAGCAAAATATTGCTGAGGAAAGTATCGTTTTTAGCGATAAAAGTGTAAGCTACATTAATATTGCTGACTTTGTTGAAGTTCACATTACAGAGAAATCAACAAATGAGACAACCAAAACAACTTTACAATGGGTACACATAGCAATAAGCAATGCGAAACGTACTCTTTTGGGAATATATCATAAAATTAAAGGCAAATATTTACAGCTTTACCTTGACGAATTCTGTTATAAGCTGAATCGAAGATATTTTGGCGATAGGCTTTTCGACAGGCTAACCATTGCAGTGGCTTCGAATTACTGGCATGATAACGGATAAGCAATATAATAATAATTCCAATTTTCAAAGTCTTCACATCCGGACATATTTACTAGCTTTACTCTAGAAAATCCATCACAATCAAATTTATAATCTTCATACTCCCAAGTCCAAGAACTATCTTGCATATTTGCTTCGTCGAGCATTTGTAATTTTTCTTCTCTTGAAGCATTCTCCCAAGCTGTTCCTCCTTGGTTAAATATATTTGGAGTTGTATAAGGATCCATTCCAGGTAATAATTCATAGTTGTATGTTTCAGAACTAGACTTTTCTTTTGGGAGAGTTTGTGCAGATGTTCCAAGAGGATTTGTCAAAAATAAAGATAATCCCAATCCAGAGATAGCAACATATTTTGCGTAGGCGGCACTGTTTTTTTTTTTCGAGGTTGATTAACCTTTTCATTTTTCGTGTTGTAAGGAAATGAAACTTGTTTTAAAGGTATTAAAAATGAGGGATTAAATGAATTATTGAATTTGTTTTTTTGCACCGGAGCTTTTACACCGGCGCTTTAGCCCGGTGATGGTTTTTCCCGCATCTGGCTTTTTTCACCGGCGCTTTAGCCCGGTGATTCGTTTGGGTTCATATTTTAAAGTCGCTTTAGCGGTTAAACTTCATTAACGGCTGAAGCCAACCTTTCTTTTTGCTGCTTGTGAGTCACCGCACTAAAGTTGCAGTGTAAAACATTCCTGGGTACTGGTTTTTATTTGGGATTACTGCGCTGAAGCAGCGGTGTAAAATCTCCTGAAAACAATTTTCATTCTCATGAATTCGGCTTTTTTCACCGGAGCTTTAGCCCGGTGATGGTTTTGCCAACATTCATTTGCCGCTTTAGCGGTTAAACCATTTAACGGCTAAAGCCAACCTTTCTTTTTGCTGCTTCTTAATCACCGCACTAAAGTTGCGGTGTAATATTTTAGCTAAATTTTGTTTTCAACACAGGCAAAAAAACAGAATTATTTTGATTTGTTCAAAAAATAGCATTCAACTACATTTTAAAATTATCCTGAATTTGAGGCCAAATCGTTGATAACTAAAATGTGTGTCTTGTGATTCAAAAACTGCTTTTTGTATATTTGTTTCAAAGCAAAAAGCATGGACAAAAAGGAAGCTCAAAATAAAACAGAACAACTCAGAAAAGAGCTGGAAGAACACAATTACAATTATTATGTGTTAAACCGGCCGGTGATTTCGGATTTTGAATTCGACATGAAAATGAAGGAGTTGGAAAAGCTGGAAAACGAATTTCAATTGTTTGATCCGAATTCGCCGACACAACGGGTTGGAAGCGACATTAACAAAGAATTTGAACAGGTAGAACACCGGTATTTTATGCTTTCGCTTTCGAATGCTTATTCCAAAGAAGAAATTAAAGATTTCGACACGCGCATCCGTAAAATTATTGAAACCGATTATGAATATGTTTGCGAATTAAAATTCGATGGTTCTTCCATTAGTTTGTGGTACGAAAGCGGTGAACTGGTGCGGGCTGTAACACGCGGCGACGGTGTAAAAGGCGACGATGTAACCAGCAATGTGCGCACCATTCGTTCGGTCCCGTTAAAATTACGAGGAAATGATTTTCCTGTCGAATTTGAAATGCGCGGAGAAATTCTGATGCCTTTCCAGGTTTTTGATGAACTAAATGCCGAACGTGAAAAAACGGGCGAACCACTGCTTGCCAATCCAAGAAATACGGCGGCAGGAACACTGAAAATGCAAAATTCATCGGTAGTGGCTTCACGAAAACTCGATGCTTTTTTTTACTATTTGCTGGGTGAAAATCTGCCTTTCGACGGACATTACGAAAACCTTCAAAAAGCCAAAGAATGGGGTTTTAAAATTTCGGAAGCCACAAAAAAGTGCAAAAACCTAAATGAAGTTTTTGCCTTTTTGGACAAATGGGATTTGGAACGTCACCATCTTCCTATTGCCACCGACGGCGTGGTTATAAAAGTGAATTCAAAAAAACTGCAGGAAAATCTTGGGTTTACGGCAAAATCGCCGCGCTGGGCCATCGCATATAAATTTAAAGCTGAAAATGTTGCCACGGTTTTAAACACAGTTTCGTACCAGGTTGGCAGGACCGGCGCTGTTACTCCGGTGGCCAATCTTGAACCGGTTTTAATTGCCGGAACAATAGTAAAACGTGCATCGTTGCACAACGCCGATATTATTCAAAACCTCGGTTTGCATCTAAACGACACGGTTTTTGTAGAAAAAGGAGGCGAAATTATTCCAAAAATAACCGGTGTTGATGTCAGCAAACGATATCCAATGTTTCAGCCGGTACAATTTATTGAAAAGTGCCCCGAATGCGGAACCCCGCTGGTACGGAACGATGGTGAAGCCGCTCATTATTGTCCGAACGACGACGGTTGCCCACCACAGATAAAAGGCAAAATGGAACACTTTGTCAGCCGCAAAGCCATGGACATTGACGGGCTGGGACAGGAAACCATTGAAATGCTTTTCAACCAAAACCTGGTAAAAGGGATTGCCGATTTTTACCGGTTGAAAAAAGAGCAGCTTGCCAGTCTGGAACGAATGGGCGACAAATCGGCCGAACGAATTTTGGCCGGTCTTGAGGCTTCGAAAAATGTTCCGTTTGAACGTGTACTTTTTGCACTCGGAATTCGTTTTGTAGGTGAAACAGTGGCAAAGAAACTGGTAAAAAGCCTGCATTCCATCGAAAATATTCAGTCGGCAACGTACGAACAACTCATTGAAATCGATGAAATTGGCGGTAAAATAGCAGAAAGTATTGTCGACTATTTTTCGAAACCGGAACACAATGAACTGATTGATTTTCTGAAAGGACAGGGTTTGCAATTCAAAATCAGTGAAGAAAAACTGAGCAACCGCACCGATAAACTTTCAGGCTTAAATATCATCATTTCAGGCACATTTGAAAAATTTTCGCGCGACGAGCTAAAAAATATAATAGAACAAAACGGCGGAAAAAATGTAGGTTCGATTTCGAAAAAAACCAATTATTTAATTGCCGGCGAAAATATGGGTCCCAGCAAACTGGAAAAAGCAACACAACTGGGCGTTACAATAATTTCGGAAGATGAATTTTTAAAAATGCTGGAATAACAGAATTTGATGCAGGAGTAAGTTACATTTCAATTCATTTTTTACCTTTGCGAACCATGGGATTAAAACAGAAAATTGCGTTAAAAAGGCTACAGAAAACAGAGGGTGCCATAAAAAGAACACCCGAAATACCGGATCTGAATTCGGTAAAAAAAGTAGGTGTAATCTGGCAACCCGAACAAAAAGAAGCCTTCCTTTTTTTGCAGGATTATTTCAGCAAAAAACAAGTGGTTTTTCGCAATTTGTGTGTTTATACTGAAAATGTGGAACTGGCGGCAGAATCGAATTCAGTTGTTCCCAAAGACCTCGACTGGCTGGGATTTCCAAAACCCTGCAAAATTGATGGTTTTACTGAAATTCAGTTCGATATTTTACTGAACATTGTACCCACCCAAAACATTACTCTCGATTATATTTCGCTGGTTACTCCGGCCAGGTTCAAAATTGGCGGAACAATGAGCGAAAAAAACTATTTTGACCTGAATATTAACATTGGCCAAAATCAGGATGCTTTATATCTTGCAGAGCAACAAATTTTCTATCTTGGCCAGCTAAATAAAAAATCGAATAAATGAGTCAGCTTTTTACAGGCGCAGGAGTTGCAGTAATCACTCCTTTCACAAAAAACGATGAAGTAGATTTCAATGCTCTTGAAACTGTGGTAAACAATCAGGTTCAGGGCGGAATGGATTATCTGGTTGCTTTGGGAACAACAGCAGAAACCCCTACTTTGTGCGAAAAGGAAAAGTCTGACATTGTAAAGCTGATCAAGGAAAAATCGGCCGGTTTGCCCGTGGTTGTTGGCATGGGTGGCAACGATACCCGCAAAATGGTAAAGGAAATTGAAGGCTACGATTTTGATGGAATCAGCGGAATTCTTGTGGTAACCCCGTACTACAACAAACCGTCGCAGGAAGGAATGATTCAGCATTATGCCGCCATTTCAAAAGCAAGTCCGGTACCGATAATTTTATACAACGTTCCTACCCGCACCGGCGTAAATATTGAAGCTGAAACTGTTGCCAAACTGGCATGGGAATACGAGAATATTGTAGCCATTAAAGAAGCATCCGGTGTATTTTCACAGATTACCAAAATGGCAAAATACACTCCCGATAATTTTACTGTAATTTCGGGCGACGATGTTTTGGCGCTGCCCATTATTTCTATTGGCGGCCGCGGGATTATTTCGGTAATTGCCAACGCACTGCCCGGCAAACTCAGCAGCCTTATTCACCTGGCCATGGAAGGCAAATTCGCCGAATCGCTGGAACTACACTACGAACTAATTGAAATGTTCAAACTGTTATTCAAAGAAGGAAATCCGGGAGGAATAAAAGCGCTGATGCATTATATGGGAATTATTGAAAACCAGCTTCGTACACCGCTTTGCAGCATTTCGGAGGGAACGTACAACGAAATTGCCGACGCTTATTTAAAGCTGAAATAATTTCATCTTAAACTAAAAAATCTTATTCCAATATATTTTTAGATATAATGGACAAAAATAGTTGGTAAAAACTTTTGTAAGTCCAATGTTTGCAGTATTTTAAAGAAGTTAATTGAAACGTGTTTCAATTAACTTCTTTTGTATTCAAAAAGATGCCAAAAAACGTCTTGTTGGGCATGTAATAGCTTTGATGTTATTCGCTGGGGATTCCAAACGGGAAAGCAGCGTTTCTTTTGCAAAAACTGTGGTATCTATTTTACGCGGATTAATAAAAGTGTATCTGCATCTAATCGTTTTGTTTGGTTTCGTAACTGGGTTCTCCAAAAGCAAACTTTGGAAGTTATATCCGGGGAAAGTGGTTATTCCGTTCGGACATTGAAGCGTTACTTTGATGGATATTTATCTTCTCCACCGATACTAAGTGTTTATCCATCAGAGAAAGTAAATCTGTTGATTGATGGAACCTACTTTACTCAAGATTTGTGTCTGATTGTTTATCGTGATAATACCATCAAATTTACTCAGCTTTACAGGTTGAGTGATGGCGAATGGTACGATGAGATCAAAGAAGATTTGGAGAATCTTCTGGCATTAAACGTTCAGATTGAAAGTATTACCTGTGACGGCCACAGGGCTATCTTAAAAGCAATCAGCAAGGTTTGCAAAGATGTCAAGCTGCAACGCTGTATCATTCATATTCAAAGGATGTGCAGGATTTGGTTGTCAGCCAATCCCAAAAGCAATGCAGGTATTGATTTGAGAAGTATCGTTTCTAAGTTGCACCTGATCAAAAGTGAGTCCCAGAAACAAATCTGGTTGAGACAGCTGGTTGACTGGTACCAGGAATACCATGATTTTGTAAATGAGAAAAGCTACAACCCGGAAACAGGCAGGTATTGGTACAAGCACAAGATGGTTCGCCGCTCGTTTACCGTGATCCGTAAAGCGCTTCCTAATATGTTTCACTATTTGGAGAACCCAAGAATACCCAAAAGTACAAATGGATTGGAATCATTTTTTGGACATTTAAAATCCAACCTCAGAATACACCGGGGCTTATCAAAACAGCACAAAAAGAATTTTATTAAGTGGTACCTGTATTTTAGGAATTCTTCGAATCCCAGGTTTTCAAAGCCATAAACAAACAGAATAAGAAAAGCCTTCCATCTCATCGGATGAAAGGCTCTTATTCCATTTGGTAAACCTTATTGCTGGCAGGTTGCTCCTCAGCAGAGCCTGCTTCCTCTTCAGGTTTACACTCGTATTTTACAAATAATTTTTATCAATTCCACCAACTATTTTTGGCCTCATTACCTATTTTTAAACCGTTTGCTATGGTGAATGGTGGATATTGGTTACAAAATTTCTGAAACATTTTCGGAATTGAACTTTTTTCGAATTTCCTTATTTCAGAAGCTTTTTCAGTCCGTCGCCCAATTTGTTCAGGCCTTTCTGAAGTTCATCCTTCGTCGCATTTAAAACCGTTTGTTTGGTTTCTGAAAGATCCATTTTTACTTCGGGTTTACCTACCGGGCCTTTAATTTGAACCCCCACCGGAACAAGTGTAATTTTCTGGTTTCCGGGAATGGCGCTCAAAATATTCTGAATGTCGGGTCCAAAAGCTTCGCGCTGAATGTTAAAATCGAGTTTCATATCCAGCAAATTCTGAGCGTTCAGACTACCTTCCACTTTTGTTTCCTGACCGGCAATTTTGGTAACAAAAGGTTTCAAAAGTAAATTGCCGTCCTGCACCGTAAAATTGGCTTTAAAATCGTCGATGGTTACATCTTTCAGTTTTTCAGACTTCAGAATTCCTTTTAATTCACTAAAAACAGTCGAGTTTATAATTTCAAGATTTTCGGTATTAAACAACCCGATTCCGTCAAGCGAAGTGGCTACCAGTTTTAAATCCGGGGTTAGCTGCCCGTTCATTTTTAACGATGTACTTAATTTTCCTTTGCTCTGACCAGCCACCGGCATCAGTTTTTGAAAACCCGACAACGATTGAAAAGTCAGCGGAATATCAAATTTTACAATATCGAAACCAAAGTCGAAAAGAGGTTTGTTCCCGGGCGTGTTTTCATACGAACCGGTAAGTTTCAGTTCACCGTCGAGCATGTTCATGTTTAACCCGTTCAGAATAAGTTTACCTTCTTTGGCGGTAATTAATCCGTTGATATTTGAAATGGCAACCCGATCGAAATCGGCGCGCTGAATGTTTGAACGAAACGCAAAATCTACATTTTTGGGAACATCAAAAACAAGGTTTTCAGCAACGGCAGTTGTTGCTGGTGTTTCCGATGTTTCCGCAGTTTGAGCCGGAGTTGCGTTTGCCGCAGTCTTATTTTCCTCGTTTTGAACCTGTAAACGCAGCAACTCGTTCATATTTACATAGGCAGAATTGAGCTGCAAATCGCCTTTCAAAATGCCGTCTTTAAAAATGTAATTGAGGTAGTTCGATACTTTCCCGTACAGGTTAAAATCGCTCTGCCCCACTCTCATATTAAACTGCGAAAGATTAATGCTTTGCGGCGAGAAATCGAGTTTCCCCGATTTTACAAAAACCGGCTGCGTGAGGTCGGTTGATTCGTACACAAAATTATCGAGCAACACAATCCCGTCGGACTGAATTTTATCGTACTGTTCTTTTTCCACCGAAGAATACCGTCCTTTTACAAATAAATTGGCATCAATAGTTCCGGCAATGTTTACACTGTCGAGTGGCAACGCATCTTTCAGTTGGTCGAAATTTATTTTTCCAACAAACGCGCCGTCGAAATACGGGTCCGAAACCAGATGATTCAGCACAAGCGACAAATCCACCGGATTATTTTTCACTTCGGCGTGCGCTTCTTTAATTTTCACTTCGGTTAAATCGAGGTCGCCCTGCGGTTTTGCGATTGAAATGTCGGCACGGATATTTTTTATTTCTTCCGGCAAATCGGCATAATGAAAATTGCCGTCAGAAACATCGAGTTTCAACGAAAATGCCGGGTAGTTTTCTTCGTAATACAAACCGTTCACAGTTCCTGAAACCGTTGCATTTCCTGATGTTTTAAAATCCTTCAGATAATTCTCGAAATCGGGCGGAACCAAAGCCAGGAAATTCTCAAAGCCTGATTCTTTGGTTTTTAAATTTAAATCGAAATACATGGAATCCGAAGGAATTTTAACCGAACCGGTAACCTGTAACGGCAACCGGTTTACCAGCAATTCGTTTTCCTTTACAACAATATCCATGGTTTCGTAATCAACATTCAGCAATGTTTTTGTTTCGAGCGCCACATTCGAAATGTATTTTACTCCTTCGTATTCGGTGTTAAAACGTTCGACTTTCCCATCCACATTCAACTCTGTTGCCGTTCCGTACATTTTCCCGTTAACACCAACATTAATGTTTTCAAAACCAAGTAACATATTGGCTTCGTGGTCGATGTAATACACATTTGCGTTATTGATTTCAATTTTATCGAGTTGAAGTTGAAATGCGTTTTCTTCTTCAGCCGCAGCAGTTGATGCAGTTTGAGTTTCGGTTGGCGCAGATTCTTTTGCCAAATCCCAGTTTACGTTTCCGGTTTTGCCAACCACCAAAGTCAAATCAGGATGGTCGAGATAAATGGCTTCAATACTCATTCCCGTTTTGCTGAAAAGCGCTTTAAGATTGGTTTTTGCCTGTAACGAAACTGCGCGAAACAAAGTGTCGTTCTGAAATTCGCCTTTCCCGGTGACCAAAACATTTTGCAGTTCCATTGAAACTTTTGGAAAATCTTTAAAAAGCGAAAGATTGAAACCGTCGAAATTTACTTCGGCGTTCACCTGTTTATTGATGGTTGTTTTGGCGGCATCCAGCAGATTTTGTTTGAAAAACAAAGGAATCGATGCCAGCGCACCAACGATTACAACGAATATTACAAGAATAATTATGATTAACTTTTTCATTTCGAAACCTGATTAATTGTTTACGGCCAATATTTTTCAAAGGTAATTAAAGAAACCCCAAACAAAAGAGCAACAATTGTTAAAAATTCTCAAACAGAAAACTGAAATTGAACGGGTTAAATTGTGAATACGCGAAAAAAATGTTACAAATCATTCAGGATCATCTGGCGCAAAAGTTGCAAAGCCGTTTGTCCCGAGCGAATAATATTTCGTTCGCGGTTGTTTCCAAAAACAAATTTCGATGCAAAAACCTTGTTCTCCCCGGCCACGGCAATCCAGACTGTTCCCACCGGTTTTTCCTCTGTTCCGCCGTCGGGGCCTGCAATTCCTGTTGTTGCCACCGAAAAATGGGCACCCAAAACTTTCTGAACTCCCAGCGCCATTTCTTTGGCCACCTGCTCGCTTACCGCACCAAATTCAACAAGCGAATTTTCAGAAACGTCAAGCACTTTTTGTTTTACTTCGTTTGAATATGCGGTAACCGATCCTTTGTAATATTCCGAACACCCCGGAACGACAGTAATTTGTTCCGAAATATATCCTCCTGTGCAACTTTCGGCAACCGCCAGCGTTTTCCCTTTTTCCTTTAGCAAACGGCCAATTACTTCAGCGAGTGTTTCATTATCGAAACCGTAAATATTGTTGGGAATCAGCTTTTTCAGTTTTTCAACTTCTACATCGATTTGTTGCTGAAGTTGTGTTTTATCAGTTCCATACGCCGACAAACGCAGCCGCACCGACATTGGATTGGGCAAATATGCCAGTTTAATATTTTTGGGAAGTGCATCTTCCCATTCCTCAATTTGTAGTGCCAGCGCCGACTCCGGGATTCCCTGTGTTAAAACGGTTTTATGAACAATGGCTTTTGTTTTACCCGAAGACATTAATCGTGGCAGAATTTCAAATTCCACCAAATACTGCATTTCAAAAGGCACGCCCGGCACCGAGACAAAAATGGTGTCGTTTTTTTCGAACCACATTCCCGGGGCAGTTCCTGTTTTGTTGAATAAAACCGTGCACGATTCAGGTACCAGCGCCTGATCGCGATTCAGTTTGTTAAAATTGAAACCGCGCTGCGCAAACATTTCGGTAATGTGCTCAAACGTTTGCTCATGAAAGATCAGATTTGTATTAAAATATTCACAAAGTGTTTTTTTTGTGATGTCGTCTTTGGTTGGCCCCAAACCACCGGTAATCATTACCAAATCCACTTTTTCTTCCGCTTTTTTCAAAGCTTCAACAATGTGTTCATGGTCGTCGTGTACCGACGTAATCTGGTAAATTTCGATGCCGGCGAGGTTAAACTGTTCGGCAATCCAGGCGGAATTTGTATCCACAATCTGCCCGATTAATATTTCATCGCCAATGGTAATTATTTCTGCTTTCATGTTTTTATGAAGTTGGAAGATTGAAGACAGAAGCCGGAAGATGGAAATCTTTTCCGAAATCTGCTTGTTTCCTGATTACTTTTCAAATTTCTTTAAATGCGCCAAACGCTGGAGCAAAGTCGGGTGTGAGTAATGAAAAAACACGTACTTCGTATGCGGTGTTAAATTGCTCAGGTTTTTTACCGACAATTTTTTTAATGCCGAAGCCAGCGCGGCAGGTTTGTAATTTTCGGCTGCAAATGTATCAGCTTGATATTCATTTTTCCGCGAAAGGATATTCATAAAAATACCAAGAACAAACGAAACCGGCGAGTATAAAATTCCGAAAGCTACCATTCCAATGTGGAAATTCGGTTCCGAAACTCCCAGTGCACGGCTCAGCGCCGGACTTTTTATCAATAACGAAAAAATAAAAAGTACAATTCCGGTTTGAACCAGCGAAATCAACAATCCCCGCACCACATGTTTCTTTTTGTAATGTCCGATTTCGTGTGCCAAAACAGCCACCAGTTCTTCCGTTTCCATGTCGTTAATGAGCGTGTCGTACAAAACAATTCGTTTTTTGGCTCCCAGTCCGGTAAAATAAGCATTTGCTTTTGTTGAACGTTTCGACCCGTCAATCACAAAAATATTGTCGAGTTTAAAACCCACTTTTTCTGAAAACTGCTGAATTGAATCGCGCAGTTCGCCTGCTTCGAGCGGTGTTTGTTTGTTAAACAGCGGCACAATAATGTTGGAATAAAACATGGCCATAAAAATGGAAAAAGCCGAAACCAGAATCCATGCATAAATCCAGAACATATTTTGCGTTTTCTGATAAATGAGAATGATAATTGCCAGCAAACCACCGCCAATTAAAACTCCAATCAGCCAGCCTTTTATGGTGTCGAAAATGTATGTTTTCGGAGTAGTTTTGTTAAAACCGTATTTTTCCTCTATAACAAAAGTGTCGTACACCGAAAACGGAATATCGAGAACATCGGAAGCAAACATGATAATTCCAAAGAAAAAAAGCGCTGCTAAAATTGCATTTCCGGTAAAACCCCACACCAGGTTATCGACAAAAGCAAAACCAAAAAATAAAAACATGGCCAGTGTCACAACAAAACTAAAACTGTCGGAAATAAGTTCGAAACGGTTATTTTCGCGCTGGTAAGCCTGCTGTTTTTTGTATTTTTCTTCGTCGTAAATGCCTTTCAGTTCATCAGGCAAAATTTCGCTCATTGTAGTTGTATTCAGGTAGTCGAGGTATTTTTCAAACAGAAAATCGAGTACCAGAATAACAATAATAACCCAGAATAATATTTCGTGCATTTTTTATTCGTTTTTCGAAAGAAGAAACAAAGTTAATTGCGAAGAGTTTAAAAATAAAAGTTTGGTTTCCTGAAATTGGTGAAAACTATTTGCTTGTTTCTTTTACAATAACATCGTGAGCGCCACCTTCAATAATACTGGTCGACGAAACCAGAGTAATTTTTGCTTCTTCGCGCAACTCTTTCAAATTACCAACTCCGCAACTGCACATGGTCGATTTAATTTTGCCCAGAGTAACTTCGAGGTTTTCCTTTAATTTTCCGGCGTACGGAACATAACTGTCGACCCCTTCTTCGAATTTCAGGTTGCTGCTGCCGCCCATGTCGTAACGTTGCCAGTTGCGTGCGCGGTTCGAACCTTCGCCCCAATATTCCTTCACATAATTTCCATTGATAAGTAATTTTCTGGTCGGGCTTTCGTCGAAACGGGCAAAATAACGTCCCATCATCAGAAAATCGGCGCCCATGGAAAGAGCAAGCGTCATGTGGTAATCCTGAACAATTCCTCCGTCGGAACAAATTGGAACATAAATTCCGGTTTTTTCGAAATATTCATCGCGGGCTTTGGCTACATCAATGATTGCGGTTGCCTGTCCCCGGCCAATTCCTTTTTGCTCGCGGGTAATACAAATTGAACCGCCGCCAACGCCAACTTTTACAAAATCGGCACCTGCATTTACAAGGTATTCAAATCCTTCGCGATCGACCACATTTCCTGCGCCTACCATAATATCGCTGCCCAGTTCAGTTTTAATATAGTCGATAGTTTCTTTTTGCCATTCCGAAAAACCGTCCGACGAATCGATACAAACAATATCAACACCGGCTTCCACCAGTGCAGGCACTCTTTCGCGGTAATCGCGGGTATTAATTCCTGCTCCAACAATCAGTCGTTTATGTTCGTCGGAAAGTTCATTGGGATTATCCTTGTGACTTTCATAATCTTTGCGGAAAACAAAATATTTTAACCGGAAATCTTCGTCAACAATCGGAAGGGTATTTAATTTATGTTCCCAAATAATATCGTTGGCTTCGGTTAACGAAACACCGTTGGGGGCCGTAATTAAATCGGCTGCCGGAGTCATAAATTCACTAACTTTTCTATTCAGGCTATCTTTTGTAACCCGGTAATCGCGGCTGGTCACCAATCCCAAAAGAACACCCGACGGAGATCCGTCGTCGGTAATTCCGATGGTTGAAAAACCTGTTCTCGACTTTAAATTGAGAACATCCTGCAAAGTGCTGTCGGGTTTCAGGTTGGCTCTGCTTTCCACAAATCCGGCTTTATGACTTTTCACTTTGCGAACCATTTCGGCCTGGTCGCCGATGGTTTGCGAACCAAAAATAAATGACATTCCGCCTTCTTTTGCCAGCGCAATAGCAAGTCCGCTGTCGGAAACCGACTGCATTATTGCCGAAACAAACGGAACATTCAACGAAATTTTAGGCTTTTCACCTTTTTTATACTTTACCAGCGGAGTTTGCAGATTCACGTTATCGGGAATGTCTTCCTTTGTGGTTAAACCCGGTAATATTAAATACTCGCTAAATGTTCTCGATACTTCGTCAATAATCTTTGCCATAATTTTTTCGAATAAATAGTACTGCAAAAATAGGAAATAGTCGTAATCCGTACTAATTTCTCCGGTTATTCCGGTTAAAATTCAATCTGAAATAATTTCCGGATGCCAATAATTTCTTTTTAAGTGAACTTTAAGAATGATAAACTATTTATTACAAACAATTTCGTACTTAATATTTTCCCGGTCTTTAAAAAACACTGCATAATACGTGGGACTGTATTCGGGATACAAACGGGGTTCCGAAACGATGGTTGTTCCTATTTCAACAAGTTTGCGGTAGGCTTTGTCTACTTCATCCCGCGAATCGGCTTTAAATGCCAGATGATGCAAAGCGCCCGGTTTTCTCCGGTTAATGGTTTCGTTTTTAAAAATTTCGCGCGGTGATGTTATTGCAAAAGCTAGCAATTCGTGGCTGTATTCAACTACATGAAAATCGTGTTCGGGAATAAATGCTTTTACTTTTTTCTGAATATCAAATCCTAAAACAGGAAGAAACCGGTCGTAAAATTCTTCAGCAACATTCAGGTTTTTGACAGTTATTTGAATATGATCGATGATGGGTTTCATAAAAAAACAGATTTCCGATTATGCATCTAAATTATGTAAATTAATTCGAAGTTAAAATCTTTGTTTCTACCCGGCATCAAAAGCTGAAATAATTATCCGGCATTTATTTTTGAGATATATTTGCTGTTCACTAAAAATGCAAATTATGATTTCAGTTAATGAATATTTCGATGCAAAAGTAAAATCGCTGGGCTATTCCACAACCTCGGGAAAGTCGACAGTTGGTGTAATGGAAGAAGGCGATTATGAATTTGGCACCTCTTCGCACGAAACCATGATAATTATTGAAGGCGAACTTATTGCGCAGTTGCCCGGTGAAAATGAGTGGAAATCGTTTCCGGCAGGGACTTCATTTGAAGTTGAAGCAAACTCACGTTTCAAAGTAAAATCAGTCGGACAAAGCTCGTATTTGTGTAAATACAAATAGAAAGCTGGAATTTTAATTCTCTGTTTGCATCGGGTTGTTGGTCAGAAAATTGTGCAATTCGTCAAGATTGTCGGCGCCAATTAATCCGACTCCAACTTCTTTCAATTCTTTCCAGACGGCAATCCGCTGCTCGTGGGAATTGTTTGGCGTTCCCCAAAAACGCAGAATATATCCTTTTTCCCGGGCATCGGCAGCATATTTATGCAGTTTTTGTTTTTCATCGGCACTGATTTTTGTAGTGCCGTCCCAGGAGAAATATTTGCCCCAATTGTCGCTTACCATGGGCATCAACGTAGGAGAAATCTCCGAATTCAGGTTTTCAAGCCTTCCATCGAAACCTGCCCATCGAATTTTCTGCGATTTCATACATTCAAAAGGCCGGTTCCCTGAAACCACAACCGTGACAGCACCGTTTTTCTTTTGCCCGTTTTCAAAAACAGTCAATATACTTTTGTATTCCTCCAGAATTTTGTGCAGCAAATTATATGTTTGAAGTGCGTCATCTTTTATATCAATCAACAAAATAACCTCCTCGCCATTTCCGTAAACAGAACCATTATTCTGAATTATTCTGTTTTTCAATGGTTCGAGATAGAGATTTCGCAAAGTCCTGCCATGTTGAACTTTATCGACATCGTGTGCCACAAAAAGCGAATCACCTTTTAAATACACATCGGCTTCAATACTTTTAAATTTGTGATCCAAGGCATCGAAAAGCGGATGTTCATGTTCGTAATCGTTGTGTGAATGTGCAGGAATTATTACTGTTTCTGAGCTTTTAAAAGAAAAGCCGACACCGAAAATAAGCGCCAGCGAAAAAACAAAGAATAACCGGCGCAATTTTTTAATGCTTAATTTATTCATTGAACTAGACTGTCTTTATAAATTCGAAAAACTCTTTCAGAATCTGTCCGTGATCAAAGCCCAATTCCGGCAGATTTTCGGTGTCAAACCATTCTGCCCGGGCGGCATCGTCGCTGCCTTTTACAGCTTGTTTTTCTTTTAATTCGGCATAATAAACTACAGAAATGGTACGGTGGCGTGGGTCACGATTAATTGCATCGTACGTTTTAAATTGAGTCATTTGTTCCACTTTCAACCCTGTTTCTTCCAATAATTCACGTTTACAGGCATCTTCCAGGGTTTCTTCCATTTCAATAAAACCACCGGGCAACGCCCATTTGTTTTTAAAAGGGTCCCTGCCCCGCTCAATCAAAAGCACAAAAATCAGATTGTTTTCTTTGGTAAAAACAATGGCATCGGTGGTTAAAGCAGCGCGCGGATATTTATAGGTGTACATAATAGAATTGAGTATTGAATATTGAGTAATTAGAATGTTTCGAGTTCAAAGTTCCGGGTTTCATGTTTAATTTTTCAATGACAAATGACCTGTGACCAATTCTCCTGCCAACTGAGACTGAGACTGAAAAATATCACTCTTTTCTACCTGTTCTCCAGTGTTTCACCACAAGATAAATTACGGCAATAAAAATGACAATATATATCAACAGTTTTAGCCGTTCCATCGGTTCAGATTATTTTTTTCATTACACGCATTTTGTGGGTATAACGTTTCGTATCGACATTAAAAATTCCAAACTGATCGACATTGTCGATGCGTACTTTACCCGAAGCATGAATAATTTTATTGCGTTTCCAGATAATTCCAACGTGTACAATATTTCCTTCGTCGTCGTCGAAAAAAGCCAGGTCGCCGGGTTGTGCTTCATCAACAAAACTAAGAGCAGTCCCTACTTTTACCTGCTGACTGGCATCTCGCGGAATCTGAATGCCAATCATTTTATAAATTATTTGCGTAAAACCGCTGCAATCTACTCCAAAAGGCGAACGGCCTCCCCACAAGTACGGTGCATTAAAATATTTCAGCGCCTGATGAATTGCAACTGTTCTCGGGTCTTTAATTTCACCGTAAAAAACTTCTCCTTTTAAACTGTAGGTTTCCTTATTTACTGAATATTTCTTTAAATAAGGGCGCCAAACCGGCAAAGTACTTCCGGCCACCAGCATCAGGTTTTGCTCATCGTTCACCGGAACAATACTAAAAATATCGGCCAGAACAGCCGACGGATTGTTTTCGAGTTTGCCCAGCGCGCGCGAATTTAGCTCTGTAATCATTTTGCTGTCGATCCAACCTTCGTAACCATCGTACGCCATTTTTACATTCGACCAGCCAACCATTTGTTCCCTGATTTCAAAATGCTCTCCGTAAAGAATCTGAGTAACCATTTCACTTTTCTCCGATGGCTCTTTTCGTACCGGAATGATACTAAGATTGGAAATACCGTAATTCATTCAAATAATTTCTTAATTTTATTTTGTAAAACAAAAGCACTGTTTTACCCGATCATTCACAAAACTATGAAAAATTAGAGTTAGTAAAATGTAGGACTTAACATTTTTATAAATACTTTCTCAACATTTACAGGGTTCGCAGTGATTTTATGAATTGTTTGATTTAATAGCCGGAATCATGAATAAATTTCGTCAAAAACTGTTGGGGTACACGCGTTTTTTTTACTGGGTATTTGTATTTGTGGTTGCTGCCGTTTTGCTGTTTCTGATTTTACCCGGGGAACCCAAATTTAAATACGAATACCAGAAAGGATTTCCATGGCGGCACGAAAATCTGGTCGCCCCTTTTGATTTTGCCATTTTAAAATCGCCCGTGGAACTTGAAGCCGAAAAAGCGGAACAACTTAAACTCGTTGTGCCTTATTTTTCGTGCGACACATTGCTTTCGGATGAAAAAATAAAACAACTGGAAACCGACCTTGGTCTTGCCGGCGACACTGTTCAAACAAGAAAAAGAAGTGCATATTCAGCAATTACCAATAATTTAAAAGAAATTTATTCCAACGGAATATTATTGAGCGCTGTTGCAAGTTATCCTCAACTGGAGGGCAAAACCGAACTCAAAAAACGAACCGGCACGCAGGTCACAAAAATTCCGCTCGAAAAAGTATATTCTGAAAAAACGGCATATAACAAAATGCATGAAACCATCCTGAATTTACGCACAGAATATCCGAAACTTTCCGACTGGCTAAAAAATATTCCGATTGAAAATTACATAACCGCCAACCTGCAATACGACGAAACAACCACACAAAAAGAGGTTGAAGAAATTACGCAAAACATTTCGACCACGCGCGGTATGGTACAAATGGGAGAACGAATTATTCTTGAAGGCGAAATTGTAAATCCTGAAAAATACCAGCTGCTCGAATCGCTCAAAGACAGTTTTGAAAAGGAACGCGGAAAAGGCATCAACCGTTACCTGGTTTCGGGTGGGAAAGTGGTGCTGATTTCGGTACTTTTATTTCTGGTATTTACTTTCCTCTACATTTACCGCCGCGATACGTTGAACCAATTCCGCAAATTGCTTTTCCTGTTGCTCTTTATGGTTGGAATGGTATTTCTGGCAAGCTTTTTCAACTCGTTTCCCAACTTGCACATTTACCTTGTTCCACTGGCAATTTTCCCGATTGTTGTGCGCACTTTTTACGATTCGAGAACAGCCATTTTTATGCTGATTATTACAACATTACTAATTGGATTTTACGCACCAAACAACTACGAATTTATTTTACTTGAAAACAGTGCAGGCATTGTTGCCGTTTTCAGCCTGAACAAAATGCACCGACGGGTTCACCTGGTAATTGCAACGCTTTGGGTGTTGCTGACCTATCTTTTGGTTTTTACCGCCCTTAACCTGATTCACGAAGGTTCGTTTGCCACCTACAATTACAACATGATAAAATGGTTTGTAATCAGCAGCCTTCTGATTCTTTTGGTTTATCCGTTGATTTACATTTTTGAAAAAATATTTGGTTTTGTGTCCGATGTAACTTTAATCGAACTTTCCGACAGCAACCAGCCGTTGTTACGAAAACTGGCCGAAGAAGCACCGGGAACCTTTCAACATTCTCTGCAAATTGCAAACCTGGCTGAAGAAGTTATCCTGAAAATTGGCGGAAACCCGTTTTTGGTTAGGGCGGGTGCGTTGTACCACGACATTGGGAAAGTAGCCAAACCCAATTTTTTTATTGAAAACCAGGCTATGGGAATGAATCCGCACGATTCGCTGAATTATTTAAAAAGCGCCGAAGTTATTATTGACCATGTAAAAAACGGGGTGAGAATGGCAAAAAAACACAAATTGCCCGAATCGCTTATTGAGTTTATCGCCACTCACCACGGAACAACAAAAGCCAAATATTTCTATTTAAAACATCAGCAGGAACACCCCGATGAAAAAGTGGATGAAGGCGCTTTTGTTTATCCGGGCCCGCTTCCTGTTACAAAAGAAGCTTCGGTGGTAATGCTGGTCGACGGTATTGAGGCCGCTTCCAGAAGTTTAAAGGAAAAAACAACGGATAACCTGCGCGAACTTATCAACACCATGGTCGATCAGAAAATCGATGATAAACAACTCGATTATTCAAATTTAACCTTCAGTGATATTAAAATTATAAAAGAAACGTTATTGAATAAACTGATAAATATTTATCACATCAGAATAGAATATCCAAAGGAAAACAAGGAATAAAAAGGCAATTTAAAGGAAACAGAAAAGATGAAAACAATTGGCAAATTGGCATTGCTACTGACAGTGTCGGTAGTTTTGTTATGGAGTTGCAGGGACGATGTTGACCCGAGAGAAAAAGCGCCCGAACTAACCATCAAAATAAACAATTTTATAAAAAGTTCCATGGAATATTATTACTTGTGGAACCAGGAAATGCCTGATATCGATCCAAAATATGAATTCGATTCAAAGGAATATTTTGATAAGCTTCTTTATGAAGAAGACAAGTGGTCGTACATCACCGACGATATTGACGCCTGGGAAGGAAGTTTGGCAGGTGAAGAACTTACTTTTGGTTATTTGCTGGGGTTTGGCAAATTTTCAAACACTGGAAATTATTTTGCGCTTGTTGAATATGTTTATCCCGATTCACCGGCAGAAGCAGCAGGTTTAAAACGCGGCGACATTTTGCTTAAAATTGATGGCAGCGAATTAACCAAAGACAATTATACTGACCTTTTGTATGCAAGTTCAGCCACTATTACTTTGGGAGTGGAAACGGAGGGTGGAATTACAACAGGCTCCGATGTTTCGATGGTAGCCCAAGACATGTCTTTGGATCCGGTTCAGATAAAAAAAGTGTTTGATTATGGCGGACACAAAATCGGGTATCTTTTTTATGCGCAGTTTATTTCCAATTTTAACGACCAGCTCGATGCTGCATTTCAATATTTTCAGCAACAGGGAATTACCGATTTAATTGTGGATTTGCGTTACAATCCGGGTGGCCAGACTTCGGCAGCCCAACGACTTTGTAGTTCGGTGGCGCCATTAACAGTGGTGAACAACAAAAATACGCTGGTTACTTTTCAATGGAACGACGAATTACAAACGTATTTCAATCAACACCAAACTCAGTACCCCGACATGCTTGAAGTTGATTTTTCAAGCACAACGCCCTACAAACTTGGTTTAAACGAAGTTTACATTTTAACTGGCCCGGGCACTGCTTCCGCGTCGGAACTGACAATTACCGGCTTAAAACCTTACATGGATATAATTACGGTTGGCGATACTACTTACGGAAAATACACTGCTTCGATTACCATTAAACCGGAAGACATTTACGATAATTCAAGTACGTACAGCGAATTCGACAATTGGGGAATTCAGCCAATTGTAATCAGGTATGCCAATTCGGAAGGTGTTACTGATTTTAAAGACGGTTTTGCCCCCGACTTTTTAGTTTACGATGATATCTGGGAAGGAATTCCGCTGGGAGAAATTGCAGATCCTCTGATTGCCACAGCTGTTGAACAAATTACAGGAACCGAAGTGCTCGCCATTAAATCGGCAAAAAAGAAATTGCCCGATTACACTATTTTCGATCAGGGATTTTCGAAATACGATGCCAGCAAACGTGAACTGATAAACGATTTGTTCGACAAAAAACAAATTCAAAAAGAATAATATTCAAAGAAAAGAGGCTGCAACCCTTTGCAGCCTCTTGATAAACCTAAACCAAACCTTAAAAGAGAATGTACCGGTGAAGAGTTACCGGTTTTTCATTAATCAAAAATTCTAACTAAACTAAACTAACTATTCTAAACTAAACTAACTATTCTAAACTAAAACTAATCATTCGTAACTGTACCAAGTCCTTCAATACTTTTTGTAACCTCAGGATTTCCGCGATATTTAACCTTGCCGACACCTTCAATTATGGCGTGCAAAGTTTCAGTGGCGTAAACGCTCCCTGTGCCAACGCCTTCTACATGAAAAGTAACGTCTTTTGTTTTCAGTTCACCGGCATCCACATGACCGGCGCCGGAAACATGTACATCGAGCGATTCGGCAACTCCGTCAAGTTCAAACAATACACCGCCTTCACCAACCACTTTCACATCTTCAGCTTTTAAATCGAGTTCAACGTTTGCGCCGCCTTCAACACGAATCGCAAAATCTTTCAGGTTCAGATAACCTTTGGTTTTTAATTTTACACCACCTTCAATATCTATTTTTTCAAGTTCTTTAAAAGTAATGTAAAGGCTAATCCTGTCGAAATTGAAATGTTCGCGATCTACTTTTAAACTCAACGATTCCTCATCGTTTTTCACTTTCAGATAATCAAATACATCGCTGTCGGAAGCGCGCACTGTAAGCGAATTTTTATCACCCTGAATAAGGTACACTTTGTAACCGCCTTCCAGTTTAATATCGGTGAAATTTCCCAGTTCATACGTTTTTGAATCCCAGCCTTCTTCCTGAGCCTGGATTTGAACAAACGGGGTAAAAAAAAGAGTGAGTGCAAAAATAAGAGAGACTTGCTTCATGGTTTTTTATTGTTTAATCCGGGTTCAAAAATAAGTCAACGGGATGCAGAGTTGCACCTAATTTCGATAAACATACGCTATTCGTAGACGAATTGAGGATAAATACCCGAAAGTTAATCTGCCGGTTAAACCATAGAGGTTCAGATTGTTGAAATAAATTCTGAATTTTGGTTCTGGTTCGGCTATTCTTTGGTTCTTTTTGAATTCAGCTTCCGCAGATAAATCAGCCCGTAAATTATAAGCAGGTAAAAAATGGCGACAATAAAAAAATCCATAAAAATGAAGGATTTCAACGAAACAAAAAGATTGACCAGGTAAGCCAGCGCAATTACCAACACCACAAAAAACAGGTTGATCATCCAGTTCTTTACTTCACGAAACAGCTGAACAGCCAGTCCCAGCCATAAAACTCCTCCGACTGTTAAAGCAATTCCTTCGGTAAAATTATGATCCAGAATAAGAACAATACCATAAATTAAAGGAATAGCGCCCGAAATTATCAGTCCGCGACAAATGCTTTTGCTTATTTTTTTACGCTGAACTTCTTTTTCAATTACCGGAAATAAGGAACTTTTGAAAGGATTCACCCTGAATTCTTCGGAAAAAAGGTCTTGTTCAGAATGAATAATTCCCCGTTTTACAGCTTCTTTTACCGCTAAATCGGCGGCTTCGGGCTGATAAAGATTTCTCTTTTTCAGAATCTCTTTGATTTCCTCATCGGACTGTTCGGGAATCAGCGTTCTAAAATCGGGTTTATTTTTCGCATCTTTTGATTTTTCCCTCATTTTGGAATAATTTTATAGGCCAAAGATTGTTGATTTTTTCGTTAACATCAAAAAATGAATTCAAACTAAACAAAAAAGATATGTACAATTTTGAATATAAAAATCCGGTAAAAATTATTTTCGGAAAAGGAACAATTCCGAATGTAGTGAATGAATTGCCTGGCGACGCAAAAGTTTTAATGACCTACGGTGGCGGAAGTATAAAACGCACCGGTATTTACGACCAGGTAAAAAAAGCGCTAAAAAATGTTGAATTGCTCGAATTTGGCGGAATTGAGGCCAACCCGCATTACGAAACCTGCATGAAGGCCATTGAGCTGGCTAAAAAGGAAAACATTGATTATTTGCTGGCAGTTGGCGGAGGTTCGGTGCTGGATGCCACTAAATTTATTGCCGCCGGAATTTGTTACAAAGGTGAAGATCCGTGGGATATTTTATCGAAAAATGCTGCCGTTGAAAAAGCGTTGCCGATTGGCGCGGTTTTAACTTTGCCTGCCACCGGTTCTGAAATGAACGGAAATTCGGTGATTACCAAAGCAGCCACACAGGAAAAACTGGCTTTTGGTTCACCCAAAGTAATGCCGCAGTTTTCCATCCTCGACCCGGAATGTGTTTTTACCCTGCCCGATAAACAGGTGGCCAACGGGGTGGTAGATGCATTTGTACATGTAATGGAACAATACCTTACTTTCCCGGTGAATTCGCCGCTGCAGGATCGTTTGGCTGAAAGTATTTTACTCACTTTAATTGAAGAAGGCCCGAAAGTTTTAGCCGACAGAAACGATTACGATGCGGCTGCCAATTTTATGTGGAGCGCTACTCTGGCATTGAACGGATTAATCGCCACAGGTGTTCCGCAGGACTGGGGCACTCATTTAATCGGGCACGAACTGACTGCTTTTCACGGCATTGATCATGGAAGGACGCTGGCCGTGGTTTTGCCCGGAATGATGAACATCAAACGCAAAAACAAAAAAGACAAAATTTTGCAGTACGGCCAACGCATTTGGGGAATTACAGAAGGAACCGACGATGAACGCATTGATGCAACGATTCAGAAAACCGTGGCCTTTTTCGAATCGCTGGGTGTGCCCACTACCCTGCCTGAATATGAAGTCACGGAAACAAGCATAAACAAAATTACCAACCGGTTTAAGGAACGTGGTTTTAAATTCGGCGAAAAACAGGATATTGATTATAACCAGGTTGAAGAGATTTTAAGAGACAGGTTGTAAAACATTCAATTTTGTCCCGTCGGGCTGAACAATGGTGCGAGGCATATTTTTTACATTTATTGCATTTAGGTTAAAACACAAAAAAATCGTAAGTGTAATTGTTATTATTTTTTTCATTGTTAATCAATTTTTTTTGTTGTTGTTTCACAGAAATAGATACTATCATTCATATCTTTTAAAAAATTAATACTAAAGAAAATTGTGTCTGTATGCTGCCATGATCCCATATTACCATAGGTAGAAACTGCTTCATCGTAAATACCGCTGAATTCAGGGAAATCGCGGGTACGCATATAAAACGAATAAGGTTCGTCCATTATCCAAATATACCCCAAGGATTCATCGAATTCACATAAAATAGAGTCGTGGTATGCCGAAACATATACCATCAGGAAATTTTCGCCTTTGTCTGATTTTGTTATCTCAACTTCGGTCGGGATTTTTTCGACAACGGCATTGCCACTCAAAATCCATCCACTCGGAGCCATTCGATCCCGGGTAACATTCCCGGAATATTTTCCAAGGTAATCTTCGGCTTTCCGGGTCTCATCCTGAAGTTCATCTTTTTTACATCCTGCACCGATTAATATTACGAGCAGGATAAACATGCTTAGTTTTAAAATTTTGGGTTTCATTTTTTTTGTTGTAAACCACAAGCTGTTAGCTTCTGGCGTTAAAAACTTTTTTCGTATTCAGGGCAACCGGGGGTTACCGGGGTAAGAGCAAGTAAGGGCGGTTCTGTAGGGCAGGTTAACAGCAGCGATTGCTTTGTTTTGTTTACGGGCCGTGTTTCATATTTTTAGGTTTTTAACTGTTTTGTATTTGAGATTCGCTAATCTACAAAAAGGTTGCGTAAAAAGCAATGATTTTAAACTTTTGATTGATTTGAATTTATTGTTGTTTACTTTTTGGGGGCATCAATTTATAAAAAATCTTTTCCAAAGTTTAAAACTTTGGAAAAGGTAGTTAAATAGACTCACTTTTTTTTGCAACGTATTCCTCAATCATTTTATCGTAAGCATCCATTAAACGACGAACAGTACTGTTTTCAACATCGAAAATGCTATCATTTATTTTTTTTATCGGAAGTATTTTCGGGGAGGTTCCGGTAATAAAAGCAGCATCAAATTCATCCAGTTCTTTTTGCTGAATTTCCTGTTCAACCACTTCCATCTCCAGTTTTTTAGCCAACTCAATTGTTTTTTGGCGGGTAATTCCCAGCAAAACTTTGTTTCCGGGCGAAGTCAGGATTTTACCTTGTTTTACAAAAAATACGTTGCTCCGGCTGCCTTCGGTAATACAACCGGTTTCATCGGCCAAAAGCACTTCGTAAAATCCGTTTTCAACAATCAATATATTGGCTTTTTGCCGTACGAAAGTTTGAAAAACCTTGGCATTCGGATTTTCACGTTCTGCCTTTAAAATTCCGCAACCCACGCCACTTTTGTACATTTCTTCCGACGGATAGGAATGGGCAATAAAAAAAACCTTCAGGTTTAATTTGCATGAAATCAGAATATTTCCCTCATCAACTTTATTTTCAACAATCAAATTCTGCAACAACTCTTCTATTTCATTTTCAGAAAAACGAATATTCTTTTCAGCAATTTCGGCTGATTTTTCAAACCGTTCCAGGTGATCTTCCAAAAACAGCGGAATTCCGTTTTTTACACGAAGTACTTCGTAAATTCCACCTTCGTTTTCGGCCGGTACAAAAAGGCGAACCGGTTGAATTTTTTCGTTGAAAACAAAAAAGTTATGGATGGGTAAAAGTGCCATTTCTGTTGTTTTGTGGTAAATTTATTCAATTGTTTGAAAAACAGGGAATGTGATGGTAAAAATTCCGGAACCCGTTACATTAATCCACACAAACACCATTACCGGTTTCTTTTGCAGGAAATCGGGCTCTGGCAAACTTTGCAGCCCGAAGCGATTGAAAAAGAACTGCTTGTTTTGGGCGAAAACCTGCTCGATTTTTATACCGGAAAATTAAGTGTGACCGAGATTTGTTCGGAATGTCTTCACATTTTCAACAAAGAAAAAATAAACAATTCTGAAAAACTCAACAGGTGGCTGTTTCCTTTCGAATTCAGGAAAATTCAGCTCAGCGATTCTTCGGAATGGGTTGTAAAAGCCGGGCTCGATACGGAAAGATTTCTACACATTCACCCGGCCAAACAATCGCCTTTTACAGTGCGGGTGCGGGCTGCAACGTTAAAAACAGTGGTTGCGCTGCAAATTTTATCCATCCCTGTAGAAAATAATTCGAATGAAAACCTTCAGAAAGTAAATGAAGTAAGAAAAGAAATTCTGCACCTTTCACCCATAAAAACGCTGCATCCTCAAAAAGGAATTTATCGTTTCTGGGTGAATTTTGTAAACGGTTTTCAATAAAATTCTTAATTCAGAACTTTATTCTTCTTTGAATGTCGTTGTGAATTCTTCCTGTCAATTAAAATCATTAGTGTCTGGTTAAAATTACTAATTAAGGGCTGAAGCCCCTGTCATATCTAACTTTCATTAACCCCGGCATTAACAGGCTGTGTGAAAACGAAAGTACAGATATTAAATAGAAGTTGTTAATAATTGAATAATATCGGCAGACAAATCTTCGAGTTTTTTCGGATAAGTTGGTTAACTTGAAATCAATAAAAAGCAGGGCAATATGCATTTTAAAGAAGGACACTACCGGGGACAAATGATGATGGTTTCATACGAGACTATGGTTTTACCCGATAATCCTGTCAGGTTACTTGATTTGCTGTGCAGGAAATTTATAGAAGACAACCCGTGGCGCGAAGAATGGAAAGGGAAGAAAGAAAAAGGCAGGAAAAGCTATCCGCCGCTGTCAATGTTAAGATTGTTGGTATATGGTTATTTTAACGGGATATCCAGTAGCCGGAAACTGGAACGGGAAACCTTTCGAAACATTGAGTTGCTTTGGCTTATGGAAGGCTTACAGCCCGACCATTGGACTATTTGTGAGTTTCGCAGGGACAATGCACAATTGGTAAAAGATGTACTGAAAACCTTCCGCAGGTTTTTGTTGGATGAAGAATATGCTTCGGGGAATAAGCTCGTATTCGACGGGTCAAAAATAAAAGCCTACGCAAGCCGCGACATGTTAAACAGCGAAAGCATCCGTCATAAACTGGAGAACCTGGACAAATCCATCGCCGATTATTTAGCACAATTAGAAGTTAACGATTCAACAGAAGATTCACTGGAAACAGCCAGGGAAGAAATAAAACAACTGAAAGAAAAAATAGCAAAGCTTGAAACGCAAAAGGCAAAATTAGAAGAGATAGGAGAAGTACTGAAGGCCAGTGGGAAAAGGCAAATTTCCCCCAACGACACAGATGCAGTTTTGGTTAAGGGGCGTGATGGTAAATTTGCAGGTTACAACGCACAAACCGGTGTTGAAGCCAAAGGCCACTTCATCATGTACAGCGAAGTTACAACAGACGCGGTAGACCAGCAACAATTAGCAAATTGCGTAGAAAACGCAATTTTGGAAACGGATATCATCCCGGAAGAAATACTTGCAGATAAGGGCTACGGAAATACCACACAGATTTTGGGAATTGAGAGCAACGGCATTCAGTGTTTTATACCACTTGCAACAACATCCCGGGAAAAAGAAATAAAGCAAGACCTTGCATTCAAATATGACAAGGAAACCGACACCTGCATTTGCCCCCAAGGGAAAAACCTCTACCTTATATCAAAGGATTATAAGCGCCACGGAGCAATTTATAATGTTTATAAATGCCGCGAATGTGATGGTTGCCCAATCCGCAGTAATTGCACAAAGTCGAAAACAGGGAGGATTTATAAACGGAATGTTGAACAAGAAAAAATTGACCAGTATAAAGAAAAACTGAAGACTAACTATGCCAAAGAGAAAATAGCCGAAAGGAAAGGTATTGTCGAACACCCTCTTGGAACGATAAAATGGCTGATGGGCAAGTTCAATTTTTTGTTAACGGGAAAGGGAAAAGCCCAAATCGAATTCGAACTGTATACAATATCCTACAATCTAAAAAGGCTGTTGAACTGTGGGACAACTATGGAATTAATGGGCAAAATAATGAGATACAATTGGGCAATGGCCTAAAAAAAGGCCATAAAAACCATTTTTAGATCGAATAATAATATCAGAACAGGAGACGAACCATGAAAAGGGAAAAGAGACTATTAAGAGAATTAGCATATGGAAACAATGGGTTCAAATAATAAATCAAAAATCATATTTTCACACAGCCTGTTAAAGTTTTGGAAGAAACAGAGAGTACAATAACTTTTGCACAGGGTACGTACAATAAAACTACAGGAGTAGCCAATTATAAAGTAAATGAGCTGCCTAAATTTTTACAAAAAATGGAAGGATTTCATAAAGCAACAGTAAATTCACCATTATTTTTTCTGAATATTTTCTTTGGAGTTTCGCTTTTATTTTTCTCCGTTTCGGCATTCTTTATGTTTGCAAAAGGGAACAAAACGCTGAAAAAAGGACTTTATGTGGCTTTAGGTGGTTTGATTTTTGCAATAATTATTCTGTTCTTTTAAAAAATAAATTTATTGAACATTAAAAAAGGAATTGGTAAAACTGATTCCTTTTTTGTTTTCCGAAACACCAATGTATTTATATTGAGTTCAGTAAGTAAAAAACAAAGCGAAACAGGCTCGTCCTGACTTCTGACGCCCTTCGGTTTTGCGCTTAATTATAATTCTTAAACTTCAGCATGTTAGATATTTAGGTTGTATAAAAATGTGATTTTACCGCACTAATGCATATTTTTGGGGTATGTTATCGGTGCGAAAAGTAAAAACCAAGTCTGGTTCAATTGCCATCCAGGTTGTTCGGTACGTTGGGCATAAATCCATCGTTTTAAAGCATGTTGGCAGTGCTAAAGACGAGACGGAACTGTCCGTATTGAAGCAACGGGCACTTGAATGGATTGAGGAAGAGTCTGCCCAGCTATCTTTGTTCCCAAGCCAAAAGCAGAAGCTTCTGGTTGTGGAAAGGGGCGAGTGTATCGGGGTAACCCATCGCTTTGCTTTTAGGTTTTTCATGGGCTGTCTTGATGAGTGCGGGCTATCCCATTTGCCCCGTTTACTACTTGACCTTGCCATTATGCGGCTTATAGAGCCAGCCTCAAAGCTTCGCTCCATAGAACTTTTGCAGCACTACTTCGGTATCAAATATTCTCAACGCATTTATCGGAACATTCCAAAGCTAACGGTTCATCAGGCTGATGTCGAGCAATGTGCATATAATGTGGCGAAGCTTAAATTTAACGAGCCTTTCTATTTTGTCCTGTACGATGTTACCACCCTTTATATTGAATCGTTTAAGGCCGATGAATTCAAAATACAGGGGTATTCGAAGGACAATAAATCACAACAACCGCAAATTGTAATCGGCTTGCTTGTCACCCAATCAGGTTTTCCATTGTTGTTCAAAGTTTTTGCGGGCAATACATTCGAAGGAAAAACCATGTTGCCCGTAGTGGAAACATTTGTCCGCGCACATCATCAGGTAAAACCGGTTATTGTAGCCGATGCGGCCATGCTGGATGAAGACAGGCTGGCCGAACTCCAACAAAAGGAGCTTTCGTATATCGTCGGAGCCCGGTTGGCAAATGCAAACCTCGGATTGGTAAAGCGGGTTCATGCCGCTTTAAGCGATAAAAACGGGGCTATAGAACGTTTCCCGTCAAAGCATGGAGATTTGGTATGCGACTTCTCCGTCAAACGCTATAAAAAGGAATTAAATGATTTAAACAAGCTCATTAAGAAGGCCGAAGAACTTGTCGCCAGGCAAGAACTGAAGATAAAAGCAAAGTTTGTCAGAAAAGTCACTAAAGAAAAAATTGAACTCAACACTGAACTGATTGAGAAAAGGCGCCTTCTGCTTGGAATCAAAGGATACTCAGACTTATTAGAACAGCAACTATCAAACGAACAGGTAATCCAGCGTTATCATCAGCTCTGGCATGTTGAACAATCCTTCAGGATGAGCAAATTTGATTTGCAGGCCAGGCCAATATACCACCAAAAACACGAAGCAATAAAGGCCCACGTGTTAATTTGTTTCGTTGCCCTTATCGCTGAAAAATACCTTGAACTAACCACCCGGTTATCATTGCGCGAAATCCGTTTTCAGGTGTGGAACATCACCGAAACCCACATCCAGGATCGCCTGACCAAAGAAATATTCACATTCCGATCCCCAACGAAAGAAATACTGACAACTCAACTTGCCGGTCTTATATCAAAATGGAATTTGTTACCGCACTAAACGTCAGAAGTCAGGAAAACAAAGCGAAACAGGCTCGTCAAAATATAAAAAAAACCGGAAAGAAATTCCGGTTTTTCAGAGCGGGAACCGGGGATCGAACCCGCGACCCTTAGCTTGGGAAGCTAATGCTCTACCACTGAGCTACTCCCGCATTTGCAAGGACAAAAATATAAAATATTTCAATCGGTTATGCTCCGATTGTATTCATTAGCTGCCGCGCGATTGAATCGCGTGGCATTATTTTACTACAATAACATTATCCAAAATCCCTTTTTCTCCGGCATAATCTGCTGCACTGCTATAAATATAATCTTCTGCCCTGAAAACCAATCCTTCCTCTACCGGATTCTGATGAATATAATTAATTTTCTCATCGATTACTTTATTACTCCAAAGCTCAATTGGTTTATTATCGTGTCTCCAGAATTGGTATTTATTTACATTCGAAGATTTATTACCTGCTTTTAAGAATTGTTCAAGTAAAAAATCTTTTCTGCTTTCTTTTGGATTTTCCATTATGGCTTTAACCATAGCCTTGCTTGTAAACCGCTTGAAGTCACCTAACAGCAATTCCGGTTTTTGTTCTCCTGCGCTTCTGAAAATTAAATGAACGTGATTAGACATTACGCACCATGCAAATATTTCCATATCCTTTTTTTGCTGACAATAATGCAAACTGTCTACAACAATATTTTTGTATTCATTCCGAGTAAATATATCTAACCAATTAACAACAGCAAAACTTACAAAATAGACTCCGTCAGGATTATGAAACTTGTAGTTACGACTCATTTGGCAGGTTAATTTTTATTATTCCAAAACTACTAATTTGTTTTTATTAATCAATTTAGCTGACGCTACCTCACGGTTGTATCGTGTGACTTTAAATTAATTCTTTGCTTATTTACTTAATACCACGCGAAAAATTCGCGCGGGAGCGAGGCTCGGAAGGATTGCTGATACACTTGACGTTTCCGTGGATTTCCTGGTAAACGGGAACTCTACCGAAAAAGCCCAAAATACCCTGAAAGATACCGAGCTTTTAAAACAATTTAAGGCGGTGGAAAAAATGGACGAGAACGACCAGCTTACCATCAAAAGCCTTATCGATGCGTTTATCACCAAAGGAAAACTAAAACAATTAGCCCTCTAAATGAAAAACTGGCCCAAGAAAATATTTGAGCGTATTTACATACATGCAGCAAAAATTCAAACAACCGAAGGGTGGGTTTTGGTTCTTCATTCAATGGATGGCTTAAGCGAGTTTGCTTTTCAACGGGTTTTTTATAAAACACCAGAGGTTACCATTGAACTCCTGAACCAGCTTTTTGACAATACCCTGAAAGATTACAATACTATTTTCCACCCCAAACAAATTGTTTTTGTGACCAACCTCCCCGAAGAATACGCGGAACTTATACAGCAGACCAAAGCCGCACGGCACCGGTTTATATTTAACAAGGAAGCTACGGTCAAAGCAATGCACGGGTTGTTAAGCAAGATGACTCATGAGTTGGTGGAACTATAATAAAAAAGCCCCACAGAAGTGAGGCTTTTGTTTTTTATCTTAAACTCAATTTTGGATCTTTAAAAAACAATGTAAGATATCTGTTATCAGCAGTATTCACAAGCATTTCCAGTTCCTTGTCGTTGTTGTATTTCATATACAAGATTAAATTGAAAACACCTATATTCTTGTTTAGGTCATTTAGCTTTTGTTCATCGCCAATTCTACTTTTTGCATATTCCCAATTTTCGAGAATCCAAATACAGGGAGCTTCAATATAAATATCCTTAATCAAATCATAGTATCCTTTAAAATAAACTTCAATTCTTTTGTTATCTAAGTCATAACAAAATTTGCTCACTGGCTCGTCATCAAATGAATATTCTAATTTTTTCTCCATCGCATTATTAGTTATCTGATAGGAATATGAGCCGCAGGACTCTTATAGTTTACAGAATTCAATAATATATCATAACTATTACCGCCATATTCCAAATGCATGTGATTAAATGGAGTTCCTGACTGTGGAGGATCTAATCTGATCCTCATACCGCCACGTTCAAAAACACTAACTGGAGAAGAGGAGGGACTCATTCTTTTAAAACCAGCTGACTCAAGACTTTGAATTAGCTTTCCTCTTTCTAAATTTCCAGCATTTTGCAACCATTGCTTTACTGCTATCCTTCCTCCACCTAATGATCCAGTTCTCGCGAGAGCAGCTTCTGACATAGCGATATACCCTCCAAGGGCAATCATAAGGCCATTGGCCAATAATTCCGGATCAGTCCATTGGGCTGCTAGTTCATTTCCAGCAAAGGATAAAAAATTCCCTAAAGTAGATTCTCCCCAATAATTTTCAGCTGCACTCCTTGATTTGTCAGAATGCATTTTACCTAACCATCCATTTCTAGCAGAAGCATCATCTGAACTAAAAGACTTCGAGAATAAGGAAAGGTTCCCATCTTCGTCAGTATTTTGCCCAAAATAAAAAGCCGTGTTCCCTAAAATAAAAGTCTTTTCAGTGCCAACATTGGTCCATTCATTTCCATCATCATCGGTATAGGTTCCATCGCTTGAGTTACGCCACGTACTATTTCCATCTTTGTCCTCATACCAATCCATCCCTGTTGGGTCCATCAATACAACCGGATTGTTTGCGCAATAGTTGTAAGGTGTCCAGGAACTATATGTTTCAGCACTCGGGTCAACGCTGTGCCACCTCCCCAATTCGGGGTCATAAAACCTAGCCCCGTAATCATACAACTTTACGCCTCGAAAACAATATGCCAAACAACTCTTAACTGTACCAAAAACAGTTTTAAAAAGAACGTTTACCAGCTCTAAAAATAGCAACTTTTTTCTTTTAATTGAACCGGTTTTAATTGAAGTTTTTCCAATTCGTCCAGTTAAAAGAAAAAAGAAAGTATTTCCCTGTAACCGTCAACCCAAACGCCGCTTCTGTTACCGGTTGCCCCCGGAACCAGTTGTGTCTGTGTTGTTCTTTTCCCTACGTCATGTTCGGCACAACTTATCCCGGGCAAACAATCCAGCTCAATACAAAACCGGGAAAGACCTTTAAAACACAACTTAAAATTGACCCTTTTTTTCATTGCCTTCCCTGTGGATTTTAACTTTTTCCAAAATGAAGTATTTTTTCAAGCCTTTTTATAGTGCATTGATTAAGAATAACTTGTGGTAATAAAGCTAATTTTAAAAAACAGCATTTTTTGAACAGCAAAAATTTATCAGTACCGGCTATTGGAAGTATTTTTTTTATCATTGATTGTCAATTGGTTAAACCCCTGAAAGAACATGTAGATGAACGCTTTTTCGAGTCCCGTTTCGGGACGTGTTGTGGTATGTTATAAGGACAACCACAACATTTTTTAAAAATTCATTGATGAATGGAAAAACAACAAGTTTTATTTTCGGAACAACCTGATAATATCAGAGATTGGCAACCTTGGTAAAACTGCTTTTAAAAAGTTTGCTATCTCTTTGATTTTAGTCCCCGGAATGAATGCCAAAACGATTATCACAACGACAATCCAGACTAAAAAATATAATGTTACCCTTTCCATCTCCTGATATCTTTCATCTAAAATATAAATGCATTTGCATTTTTCTTCCTGAATGTCGTCACGAAAAAACCAACCGAAAAAGAACAGTCCAACCCTTGGTCACTTTTGCCTGACCCTTGCACTTTCCCGCCTTGGTTGCAGCACATTGTTTTATTTGCTTTTGAAGTGGTTAAATTTTAAGGTAAAAGCAAAAAACCAAAGAGCTGCTACCATCACCACACAGCCGAACAATCCCAAGCTATTGTAACATGACACCTTCTTATAAAACAGCCGCACGGACCGGCCCGCAGACCAACGCTGTCTTATAAGGGCATTATGCTGCAATAGCCGCACGAGCCTGCCCGCCCGCTCCGATGGGGCGGCAGTGCAAAATTCAAGGTCCGTAAAAGTGTATTTTTTCTGATTGCCAGCGATAAACCAAAGCCCTTAAAGCAAAAATAAGCCCCGTGTAATTTTATTTCAAAAGACTACGGCATAAACCCACAACCCGGCGCACTTTCCATTTATTCCGTTTCCTTTTGCCTTAAAATTCCACTCTGCTTTTGGAGTGCCTAAGGTTTCGGTTTAAGGGGCGTTGTGGCGTTATTTCAATTAACAGGAGAAAGCCGGTTTATTGTGCTGATGCTGATGTGCTGTTGAAACGGGAAACAACCCGTTTACAGGACTTTCTGTCAGCACTAAAGTTTGTGGGTTGTTCCCGTTTCAATCAGCATTCTTTGGGGTGGTGGTCGGGGCTACGGAGGGCAAGACAACTAACAAAGGTTTGTAAAACTTTTGTTACCGCTTCCGGGGCGGCAAACGGCTCTTTGGGTTTTTGTTTTACCGCTAAAATCAATTCATTTAAAAACAAAAAGACAATGTGCCGTTTGTCTGTGATGGAGTGGGTTGGCGCGGGGCTATTTTGCATAGTGTGCTTATGGGACAAAACATACCTTAAAAAGCTGGCTATCCATGTTTTGCCCCTATAATGCCGCATTATGTAATTTAGCTTGGGACATAAATTTTTTGGCGTGTCTTTTTGCTCCGCGCGGTACAATGGAAAACAGCAAAAAGCATGACGAAAAATTTGTGCAGAAGGGTTGGAAGCGTTGGCGAGAAGGATTAATGACTTGCAGCAGATTCCCTGGACACTTTTTCCCGGATTGATTCTGCAACAAAATTATTCAATGACATTTTTTCTTCCATGGCCAGCAATGCTGCTTTCTGGTGAAGCGTTGTCGGTATCCGCACATTAAAACTGCCCTTGAACGGTTTTTCCGGGGCAATACCGGCTTCTTTACATGTCGATAAATAATCTTCGATTGCTTCTATAAAATCACTCTCCAAATCATTCCCGGTTTTTCCTTCATAAGAGATTAAACCTTTAATACCTAAAACTTTTCCATACAACAAATCATCTTCTTTGCTGTATTCTATACTTCCTGTGTAACCTTTGTAATTTAAATGTTTCATAGCTCCAATACCTCCTTTACCTGTTTTAACTGATAGAGTTTCATTATCCCTGTAGGGTGCGGTTTGTGCATCATCAATGGCACGCCTTCACCGTTCATAAACTTCACCCTTGAACCTGATGTCTTTCCCTTTTTTACTTCTTTAAAACCGAAGTAGCCAACAAGTTTCACCATCTCGTCATAATGAAAGTCAGATGGCATGGATAAAAAACGGGCTATCAATTTTTCTTTCTTTGACATGATACAAAAGTAACTATATTTAGTTGCAAAAACAATATTTCTTTAAATGTTATTCAGCGGGTGGAACTTTTCCAGTTTCTTCTGCAGGTTGTCCAGGTGGTTCAACTGGTACCTTTCAGTAGAACTTACATATTTATGCCCGGCAAAATATTGCACCTGTCGGAGGTTGTATTCTTTCAGCCAGTGGGTGATTACACTTGCCCGGATTTGCTTCGGGCTTAAAATATCCGGATTTGCTTTCCGGATTCTCCTGAACATGTGCAGCAAACTGTTTTTGATGTTTTCGCTCCCGTTGATGCTAATAAAAAGCTGTTCCCGGAGTTTGTCCATATCGATTTGACTGGGTTTTCTTGCCGGTTTCGGGATTGAGATTTCTGCTAAGATTTTAGGCCGGGTTTTATTTAAATATTCGTGCAGTTCCAGTATTTGAAGAGGTTTTAGTTCCAAAGTCCGGCTGTTCCTTCTCCTGCCTCCAGGGATATAAATTCTCCCTGCTTTCAGCTTCACATGCTTTACCTCCAGTTGTTTCAGCTCTTCGGTGGTCACTCCCTGGTAAACCAGCAGCCCTAAAATAACCCTGTTCCTTTTTGTCCGGGTATCATTTGCCGGGCATTCATGATAAAGCTGCTCCAGCCTTTTAAAACTGACAATACCGGATGGTAGTTTTTTCCCGGTACCTTTTAAAAACAACCCGGTAGCAGGGTTAACCAGTTCCGGGCTTTCTCTTTTCAGGTATTCGTAATAAGCCCGGACACTGCACAGTTTCCGGTTGATGTGCCGTTTGCTTTTCCCTTCCAGGTGGCAGTGGTCGATAAAGTTCAAAATATCGTTGTACCGGGTTTCTTCCGGCATCAGGTTTTCTGCTTCCAGCCAGGTTAAAAAATATCCGGCGTAGTTTGATTTCTGCCGGATGGTGTTTTCACTGTTGCCCGACTCCTGCAGGTAGCTTTTAAAGCCTTTTAACCGGCTTTGTATTTCCCGGGTAAAATCGTATTCCTTTCGCTTATTCATAACTCAAATGGGTGTAAATCTGTGTACTTTCCAAACTGCTGTGGCCAAGGAACCGGCTGACTTCTTCCAGTGACATGCCGGATTGTAAAAGATGAGTGGCGATGGAGTGCCGCAAAGTGTGCAGGCCGGTTTCCTTGTCGATTTTAGCGGCCTCGGTTAATTTGTGTGTGCGGTTTATCAAAGCGTTCCCGCCAAGCCGTTTTACCCGCATACTCAAAAAGAAAGCGTCTTGCCGGACATTCTTAAAACCCAGTATTTTTGCCCGGCTTACATAGATATAATTTTCCAGGTCTTCCTTGATGGTTTCTGTCATCGGGACATAACGCTCTTTGTAATACTTGCCTTTGCGAACATAGACCAGTTTTTCACGCAACAAAACATCATCAAGGTTCAGTGCATGGCCTTCGCTCCTGCGCAAACCACAGCCGTAATAAATCCCCAGGATGGCCCGGTCGCGGATGCCTAAAATATCGTTCCCGCAGGCTTTGTAAAGCGCCCCGATTTCTGCACGGGTCAGGATAATGTGTTTTTGTACCTGTTCCGACTGTGGCCGGATGTTGATTTCAAAAGTGGCTTTTCCGGTTACCTGCAGGTAGCGGCCAAACCTTTTTAAGGCGTTAATATTACTGGTGATGTAATTCAGGGAAAGGCTGCCGGGCTTGCGTTTGTTCTTCCGGCATTGTAAATAGTTGTGGTAATTGTCGAGTGTTTGTTTGTTGATTTCTTTGAGGTTGTTGAGATTGTTTTCATCGAGCCAGACGGCAAAATCCCGAAGGTAATTTACCGATGCCAAAACCGTGCTTTCTGCATAGCCCAACGTTTGCAGCCACTTTTCAAAACCTTCTGCCAGTACGCCGTTTATTTCCATTACGATGATTTTTTGTTTACCCCTGCCTTGTATTTTTACAGCCCGCTAAACCACCGGATTTAATTCGCTGGCTTTCTTCCCATTGAGTGGCTCATTCTCCATTTTAGACCACTGGTAACCCACTGGACCACTAAGTTTATTTTTCAGTTCGCCCAGAACCTTGTCAAGTGCTGTGGTGATGCCGCTTTCCAGTTGTTTGTACTCGTCTTTTTTCTCTACTTCATATTCCAGCCCGCTTTTGTAACGGTTGCCGCCTACGACCCGGATAAAGTTATAGCGGAGCAAATCGTTCAGGTAACGTTTTACCTTACTGGGGTGCAGCCGGAAGATGTCCCGGATTTCTTTGGCGTAAAAACTGTTTTTACCTGTTGTTTCCAGCCAGCCTTTTAGCAGTTCAAAAAACTGGCGTTCTGCTTTGGGCAGTTCATCGGCTTTGGCCAGAAGCACATCTTTTAAAAGGATGTTTGCCCATTCAATATCTTCCAAAGTGGTTTCGATATAACTTTCCCCGGTTGCCGGGTCGGTTTTGACTTCCCGCTGGTACTGGTGATAAAATGTGATGGTCTCGATAAAAGCCAGGTAATGACTGTTTGTTCGAAGTGGTTTAAAAACGTGTTCCGGGATAACCAGGTATTCCGCATAAGGGTTTCTTACTTTTACCGGGTTTAATACCGTTTGCATGTCTTTAAAAAACTCGATTAACTGCTGCTCCTCTTTGGTGGCTATTTTCCCGGCGGATAGTTTTCTCTGATAGGTCATGACTTGTTCTTTGTGGGTTTTACTGCTGTCGAGATAGATTAATAAACTGCGGTTGGCATTGTCCTCGTAGAGTTTTTCACGGGTGGTAGTTCCGGCCAGGCAAATTGGCCCCTCCACTTTTAAGGTGATGGTTTTCAGGTTGCCTTTGCTGTCTTTGATGGGGATGGTTTTGGAGATTTTACGTTTACTTTGCAGTTCACGAAGCGGGTAAAGTACGTTTTCCGCCCCATCCATGTCCTCGATTAATACCAGCTTGTTTTTTAGTTCCTGCTGCCCGAAGTAGTAAAAGGCATTTTCTGACAAGATGGTAATTTCCAGTTTGTGGTGTTCGGGTATCAGTGCGCTTATTTTCTCCTGAAGGTAGGTTTTGCCTGTCCCCGATGCGCCCAGGCTGATAATGTGCAGGGGCTGTTCCCTGAGCCTCGATGTAAATACCAGGTACATCAAAAGCCGGTTGTTTTCTTCGCCTATCATCCCGGTTTTACCGATGTCGTTGTTTGTGCGTTCCATCAGTTTCGGGCTACTCAGGTAGCGGATGGCTTTGCGTTTTTGGGCTTCGGTTAATTGCCGTTCCTGCGGGCGTTTTTCCTTGCGGCTTTCGATTCTGGCCAGCCTGTATTTTTCTATTTGGTCGGTCAGTTCTGCCAGTGCTGTGCGCAAAACAGTTGTGCCGGTTTCCAGTTGTTCGCTGGCTTTATTGATAAATTTCTCCAAATAATCGCTGTGGTAAAGGTCGGTGGTGTGCCGGATGGAATGCAGCGGGTTTGTGCTTCCGTTCCTGGTTATTTTAATGGTTGCCCGGAGCCTGTCCAGTTGTTGCAGGTTGATGCCGCCAAGCAAAATGATTTGGAGTTCTTTTGTGGTGTAGGTGATAAATTCAGGGTTCGAGGTGTTCAGCCTGCCTTTTATTTCCTGTGGTATTTCAGGAGGTTCAACTTCAGTTTCTTCCGATAAAAGAAAAAGTTTGCGTTCGTCAAGTAGTTGCAGTATGGCATCTTTATCGTAATTCAGAAACAGGCTGTTGATGTCTTCACCTTCCGGTATTTCTACGGCTGAGAGTTTTATTCCGGGCAGTTCGTTAAACAATTCTTCCATGTATCGTTTTACTGCTTCATTTCCGGCTTGGTCACCATCGAAGAAGAAAATAATTTCTTCCAGGTTCGGCAGTTCTTTGATGGCCTGTAAAATTTCTGCTGTTAATCCGTTTGTGCCGTAACAGGTGAGTATTTCAAAAAGAGTGCAAACTTCGGGTATTTGTAAAAGTGTGGCAGCATCGATTATGGCTTCGGTTAAAATCAGTTTTGTGGTTTCTTTCTTTGGGTAGCCGGGATAAAGACCGGTGCGGTTCTTTAGGTAAAAATGTTTGGATTTGGCATCATCGATAATACTGCGCCCGTAAATACCGGTGATTTGGTTTTGCCTGTTTTTTAAAGGGAAGATAATGCAGTCTTTGGCAAACGGCGTGTAACCATTTTTACTGTTGGGTGTTTTGCCTTTGTAAGGGATTAACAAACCTGCATCGATACAGGCTTGCTGGTCTTCGTCGCTCAGCTTGCCCCGGTGATGGAACTGGCCACTGTTGTAACCGGCTTCCAAAAGTTTATAGTCCAGTCCCCGTTCCTGCAAATATTCTTTTGGCTTGATGGCAACGCCGCTGTTTAAGCCGTTCTGGAAGTAGCTAAAGATTTTGGTTAATATTTCAGTATGGTTTTGCACCGGCTGGCTCTTTGGTTTGTTATTAGCCGGCTGGATTTCTCCGCACAGTTCTGCTGCTTTTGTTAGAGCCTGGTGTTTGTTTAGATTTTCTTTCCGCTGGATAAACTCGATTACATCGCCGTTAGCGTTGCAGCCAAAACAATTAAAGGTGTTGGTTTCGGTGTAGATTTTAAGGCTGGGCTGGTCGTCTTCGTGAAAGGGGCATTTTAGCATTTGGTGGCGGTCGGGTTCGAGGTTGTAATGGTTCAATACTGTGAGGATGCTTAAACGTTGTTTTATCTCTTTGATTTCCATAGTCAATATTATTGATGTGCCAATTTGATAATGGCCAAAGTTAAAAACAATGTTCCTTTATGACAATACAAAGTTATCAACAAGAAACAATTATTGCAAAATGTAGCTACATTGACTATTTTTGAAGCAAATCACCAAAATCATGGATATAGGTATCAACATTAAGAGGCTAAGGGAAGACAGGGGCATTAAACAATCGGAGATTGCAGATTTGATTGGCATGCACCGTTCCAATTACAGCAAAATCGAAAACGGGCAAAGGGAGATTTCAATTGCTGCTGTGGATAAAATTGCTGCTTACTTTAACATTACCATTGATGAACTGGTACACATGGGCGAGAATATACCCAAAGAAGTGAGCATGGAGGACAAAACCACTGCTGAACAGGTAAAACTTATCCAGGAACTCGACCAGGAAGAAAAAAACATGGTCTTTAAAATGATTGAAACTTTCCTTACCAAGAAAAAATTCAAAGACTTCTTTAATAAAAATATTGCTGCGTTATAAAGCAAGAAGCCCGGCGTTGCCGGGCTTCTTGCTTTTTATTCCATTGCTTTTTTTAGTGATTCAATAATCTTTGACTTTATAGCAGATTCTCCTTCTGCCTGCTGGACCTTCGTTATCAGTTTTTTACCATTGATGTCAAGTAATGGACTTGAAAGCTCTGAAAGTATATATTCAAATTCAATATCAGAGTTTAATTTAATACAATCCATAACCTGAGAAGGATAGAGTTCTATTACTTTGAATAGTACCTCATTACTATATTCTGTATATTCAATATTTTTGGAACATTCTTTAGAAAAAGAATATAGAAACATCTTTATTTCTGACGGCGAAAGTTCATCTATCCTATCGTCTGTTTTGCGAACGATTGTGATATTGCACTTCAAGCTGTCTGTGAGTTGAACGATAGAATCTTTTACAAGGCTATTCCCTTCAACTATTGGCTGAGAAACAACTAATTGCTCTTTCTTCGTATTTCCAACAGAAGTGTTATTTGTGCTTGCATTATTACAGCTACAAATACTAAATAACGAAACACAATATATTATAACGAGATGTAGCATTTTCATAAATATTAATTTCTATATGGTATTCTTACACTAACCCCAGTTCCCGGGATTGTCCTTTGGGTAGATTGTATGAACTGCAAGTATGACTTGGTTCCATAAGCTTTAACCCCTCTCTGAACCGAGATTGTTCCGGTTGAAGTTCCAGTAGTCTGGTTAGGTCCACTCCAATCAAAATTTGAAAAGAAAGCTTCAGAATCGCTTGGTCTGATTGTCTGACAACCAGCAGAACCTCTATTCTCTCGCCCCAACCCCGCAGGGTCATCGTCAGGCGAGACACCTGAATGCACATTAACATAAGTCATTTCAGTCTCACTTCCATCAGGAGCTGTACCGGGTGCAACCCTGTCTCCATTTTCATCGACAATATTTAACCCTTTTTTAGTACCACCTTTATGCCCTGATTCATTGTTGTAGCTATATTCTCCTTCATTAAGAGTATTATGCTTTGTTGCGCTATTGGGAAATGAACTTCCTTCATAAGGGCCATTTACTTCTCCGTCAACATCTACATACACATCTGCCGTATACTCTCTTTTATTATTGGGATTTTGTGATTGGTCTAATACATATACTGTAGTATCCATTCCCAACGGGTCAATATATAATATAGGATTATTAAGAGTGTAATTGTACGGAGTAAAATTGTAATGATTTTCCGCCAACGGGTCCACGCTGTGCCACCTCCCCAATTCGGGGTCATAAAACCTAGCCCCGTAATCATACAACTTTACGCCTCGAAAACAATATGCCAAACAACTCTTAACTGTACCAAAAACAGTTTTAAAAAGAACGTTTACCAGCTCTAAAAATAGCAACTTTTTTCTTTTAATTGAACCGGTTTTAATTGAAGTTTTTCCAATTCGTCCAGTTAAAAGAAAAAAGAAAGTATTTCCCTGTAACCGTCAACCCAAACGCCGCTTCTGTTACCGGTTGCCCCCGGAACCAGTTGTGTCTGTGTTGTTCTTTTCCCTACGTCATGTTCGGCACAACTTATCCCGGGCAAACAATCCAGCTCAATACAAAACCGGGAAAGACCTTTAAAACACAACTTAAAATTGACCCTTTTTTTCATTGCCTTCCCTGTGGATTTTAACTTTTTCCAAAATGAAGTATTTTTTCAAGCCTTTTTATAGTGCATTGATTAAGAATAACTTGTGGTAATAAAGCTAATTTTAAAAAACAGCATTTTTTGAACAGCAAAAATTTATCAGTACCGGCTATTGGAAGTATTTTTTTTATCATTGATTGTCAATTGGTTAAACCCCTGAAAGAACATGTAGATGAACGCTTTTTCGAGTCCCGTTTCGGGACGTGTTGTGGTATGTTATAAGGACAACCACAACATTTTTTAAAAATTCATTGATGAATGGAAAAACAACAAGTTTTATTTTCGGAACAACCTGATAATATCAGAGATTGGCAACCTTGGTAAAACTGCTTTTAAAAAGTTTGCTATCTCTTTGATTTTAGTCCCCGGAATGAATGCCAAAACGATTATCACAACGACAATCCAGACTAAAAAATATAATGTTACCCTTTCCATCTCCTGATATCTTTCATCTAAAATATAAATGCATTTGCATTTTTCTTCCTGAATGTCGTCACGAAAAAACCAACCGAAAAAGAACAGTCCAACCCTTGGTCACTTTTGCCTGACCCTTGCACTTTCCCGCCTTGGTTGCAGCACATTGTTTTATTTGCTTTTGAAGTGGTTAAATTTTAAGGTAAAAGCAAAAAACCAAAGAGCTGCTACCATCACCACACAGCCGAACAATCCCAAGCTATTGTAACATGACACCTTCTTATAAAACAGCCGCACGGACCGGCCCGCAGACCAACGCTGTCTTATAAGGGCATTATGCTGCAATAGCCGCACGAGCCTGCCCGCCCGCTCCGATGGGGCGGCAGTGCAAAATTCAAGGTCCGTAAAAGTGTATTTTTTCTGATTGCCAGCGATAAACCAAAGCCCTTAAAGCAAAAATAAGCCCCGTGTAATTTTATTTCAAAAGACTACGGCATAAACCCACAACCCGGCGCACTTTCCATTTATTCCGTTTCCTTTTGCCTTAAAATTCCACTCTGCTTTTGGAGTGCCTAAGGTTTCGGTTTAAGGGGCGTTGTGGCGTTATTTCAATTAACAGGAGAAAGCCGGTTTATTGTGCTGATGCTGATGTGCTGTTGAAACGGGAAACAACCCGTTTACAGGACTTTCTGTCAGCACTAAAGTTTGTGGGTTGTTCCCGTTTCAATCAGCATTCTTTGGGGTGGTGGTCGGGGCTACGGAGGGCAAGACAACTAACAAAGGTTTGTAAAACTTTTGTTACCGCTTCCGGGGCGGCAAACGGCTCTTTGGGTTTTTGTTTTACCGCTAAAATCAATTCATTTAAAAACAAAAAGACAATGTGCCGTTTGTCTGTGATGGAGTGGGTTGGCGCGGGGCTATTTTGCATAGTGTGCTTATGGGACAAAACATACCTTAAAAAGCTGGCTATCCATGTTTTGCCCCTATAATGCCGCATTATGTAATTTAGCTTGGGACATAAATTTTTTGGCGTGTCTTTTTGCTCCGCGCGGTACAATGGAAAACAGCAAAAAGCATGACGAAAAATTTGTGCAGAAGGGTTGGAAGCGTTGGCGAGAAGGATTAATGACTTGCAGCAGATTCCCTGGACACTTTTTCCCGGATTGATTCTGCAACAAAATTATTCAATGACATTTTTTCTTCCATGGCCAGCAATGCTGCTTTCTGGTGAAGCGTTGTCGGTATCCGCACATTAAAACTGCCCTTGAACGGTTTTTCCGGGGCAATACCGGCTTCTTTACATGTCGATAAATAATCTTCGATTGCTTCTATAAAATCACTCTCCAAATCATTCCCGGTTTTTCCTTCATAAGAGATTAAACCTTTAATACCTAAAACTTTTCCATACAACAAATCATCTTCTTTGCTGTATTCTATACTTCCTGTGTAACCTTTGTAATTTAAATGTTTCATAGCTCCAATACCTCCTTTACCTGTTTTAACTGATAGAGTTTCATTATCCCTGTAGGGTGCGGTTTGTGCATCATCAATGGCACGCCTTCACCGTTCATAAACTTCACCCTTGAACCTGATGTCTTTCCCTTTTTTACTTCTTTAAAACCGAAGTAGCCAACAAGTTTCACCATCTCGTCATAATGAAAGTCAGATGGCATGGATAAAAAACGGGCTATCAATTTTTCTTTCTTTGACATGATACAAAAGTAACTATATTTAGTTGCAAAAACAATATTTCTTTAAATGTTATTCAGCGGGTGGAACTTTTCCAGTTTCTTCTGCAGGTTGTCCAGGTGGTTCAACTGGTACCTTTCAGTAGAACTTACATATTTATGCCCGGCAAAATATTGCACCTGTCGGAGGTTGTATTCTTTCAGCCAGTGGGTGATTACACTTGCCCGGATTTGCTTCGGGCTTAAAATATCCGGATTTGCTTTCCGGATTCTCCTGAACATGTGCAGCAAACTGTTTTTGATGTTTTCGCTCCCGTTGATGCTAATAAAAAGCTGTTCCCGGAGTTTGTCCATATCGATTTGACTGGGTTTTCTTGCCGGTTTCGGGATTGAGATTTCTGCTAAGATTTTAGGCCGGGTTTTATTTAAATATTCGTGCAGTTCCAGTATTTGAAGAGGTTTTAGTTCCAAAGTCCGGCTGTTCCTTCTCCTGCCTCCAGGGATATAAATTCTCCCTGCTTTCAGCTTCACATGCTTTACCTCCAGTTGTTTCAGCTCTTCGGTGGTCACTCCCTGGTAAACCAGCAGCCCTAAAATAACCCTGTTCCTTTTTGTCCGGGTATCATTTGCCGGGCATTCATGATAAAGCTGCTCCAGCCTTTTAAAACTGACAATACCGGATGGTAGTTTTTTCCCGGTACCTTTTAAAAACAACCCGGTAGCAGGGTTAACCAGTTCCGGGCTTTCTCTTTTCAGGTATTCGTAATAAGCCCGGACACTGCACAGTTTCCGGTTGATGTGCCGTTTGCTTTTCCCTTCCAGGTGGCAGTGGTCGATAAAGTTCAAAATATCGTTGTACCGGGTTTCTTCCGGCATCAGGTTTTCTGCTTCCAGCCAGGTTAAAAAATATCCGGCGTAGTTTGATTTCTGCCGGATGGTGTTTTCACTGTTGCCCGACTCCTGCAGGTAGCTTTTAAAGCCTTTTAACCGGCTTTGTATTTCCCGGGTAAAATCGTATTCCTTTCGCTTATTCATAACTCAAATGGGTGTAAATCTGTGTACTTTCCAAACTGCTGTGGCCAAGGAACCGGCTGACTTCTTCCAGTGACATGCCGGATTGTAAAAGATGAGTGGCGATGGAGTGCCGCAAAGTGTGCAGGCCGGTTTCCTTGTCGATTTTAGCGGCCTCGGTTAATTTGTGTGTGCGGTTTATCAAAGCGTTCCCGCCAAGCCGTTTTACCCGCATACTCAAAAAGAAAGCGTCTTGCCGGACATTCTTAAAACCCAGTATTTTTGCCCGGCTTACATAGATATAATTTTCCAGGTCTTCCTTGATGGTTTCTGTCATCGGGACATAACGCTCTTTGTAATACTTGCCTTTGCGAACATAGACCAGTTTTTCACGCAACAAAACATCATCAAGGTTCAGTGCATGGCCTTCGCTCCTGCGCAAACCACAGCCGTAATAAATCCCCAGGATGGCCCGGTCGCGGATGCCTAAAATATCGTTCCCGCAGGCTTTGTAAAGCGCCCCGATTTCTGCACGGGTCAGGATAATGTGTTTTTGTACCTGTTCCGACTGTGGCCGGATGTTGATTTCAAAAGTGGCTTTTCCGGTTACCTGCAGGTAGCGGCCAAACCTTTTTAAGGCGTTAATATTACTGGTGATGTAATTCAGGGAAAGGCTGCCGGGCTTGCGTTTGTTCTTCCGGCATTGTAAATAGTTGTGGTAATTGTCGAGTGTTTGTTTGTTGATTTCTTTGAGGTTGTTGAGATTGTTTTCATCGAGCCAGACGGCAAAATCCCGAAGGTAATTTACCGATGCCAAAACCGTGCTTTCTGCATAGCCCAACGTTTGCAGCCACTTTTCAAAACCTTCTGCCAGTACGCCGTTTATTTCCATTACGATGATTTTTTGTTTACCCCTGCCTTGTATTTTTACAGCCCGCTAAACCACCGGATTTAATTCGCTGGCTTTCTTCCCATTGAGTGGCTCATTCTCCATTTTAGACCACTGGTAACCCACTGGACCACTAAGTTTATTTTTCAGTTCGCCCAGAACCTTGTCAAGTGCTGTGGTGATGCCGCTTTCCAGTTGTTTGTACTCGTCTTTTTTCTCTACTTCATATTCCAGCCCGCTTTTGTAACGGTTGCCGCCTACGACCCGGATAAAGTTATAGCGGAGCAAATCGTTCAGGTAACGTTTTACCTTACTGGGGTGCAGCCGGAAGATGTCCCGGATTTCTTTGGCGTAAAAACTGTTTTTACCTGTTGTTTCCAGCCAGCCTTTTAGCAGTTCAAAAAACTGGCGTTCTGCTTTGGGCAGTTCATCGGCTTTGGCCAGAAGCACATCTTTTAAAAGGATGTTTGCCCATTCAATATCTTCCAAAGTGGTTTCGATATAACTTTCCCCGGTTGCCGGGTCGGTTTTGACTTCCCGCTGGTACTGGTGATAAAATGTGATGGTCTCGATAAAAGCCAGGTAATGACTGTTTGTTCGAAGTGGTTTAAAAACGTGTTCCGGGATAACCAGGTATTCCGCATAAGGGTTTCTTACTTTTACCGGGTTTAATACCGTTTGCATGTCTTTAAAAAACTCGATTAACTGCTGCTCCTCTTTGGTGGCTATTTTCCCGGCGGATAGTTTTCTCTGATAGGTCATGACTTGTTCTTTGTGGGTTTTACTGCTGTCGAGATAGATTAATAAACTGCGGTTGGCATTGTCCTCGTAGAGTTTTTCACGGGTGGTAGTTCCGGCCAGGCAAATTGGCCCCTCCACTTTTAAGGTGATGGTTTTCAGGTTGCCTTTGCTGTCTTTGATGGGGATGGTTTTGGAGATTTTACGTTTACTTTGCAGTTCACGAAGCGGGTAAAGTACGTTTTCCGCCCCATCCATGTCCTCGATTAATACCAGCTTGTTTTTTAGTTCCTGCTGCCCGAAGTAGTAAAAGGCATTTTCTGACAAGATGGTAATTTCCAGTTTGTGGTGTTCGGGTATCAGTGCGCTTATTTTCTCCTGAAGGTAGGTTTTGCCTGTCCCCGATGCGCCCAGGCTGATAATGTGCAGGGGCTGTTCCCTGAGCCTCGATGTAAATACCAGGTACATCAAAAGCCGGTTGTTTTCTTCGCCTATCATCCCGGTTTTACCGATGTCGTTGTTTGTGCGTTCCATCAGTTTCGGGCTACTCAGGTAGCGGATGGCTTTGCGTTTTTGGGCTTCGGTTAATTGCCGTTCCTGCGGGCGTTTTTCCTTGCGGCTTTCGATTCTGGCCAGCCTGTATTTTTCTATTTGGTCGGTCAGTTCTGCCAGTGCTGTGCGCAAAACAGTTGTGCCGGTTTCCAGTTGTTCGCTGGCTTTATTGATAAATTTCTCCAAATAATCGCTGTGGTAAAGGTCGGTGGTGTGCCGGATGGAATGCAGCGGGTTTGTGCTTCCGTTCCTGGTTATTTTAATGGTTGCCCGGAGCCTGTCCAGTTGTTGCAGGTTGATGCCGCCAAGCAAAATGATTTGGAGTTCTTTTGTGGTGTAGGTGATAAATTCAGGGTTCGAGGTGTTCAGCCTGCCTTTTATTTCCTGTGGTATTTCAGGAGGTTCAACTTCAGTTTCTTCCGATAAAAGAAAAAGTTTGCGTTCGTCAAGTAGTTGCAGTATGGCATCTTTATCGTAATTCAGAAACAGGCTGTTGATGTCTTCACCTTCCGGTATTTCTACGGCTGAGAGTTTTATTCCGGGCAGTTCGTTAAACAATTCTTCCATGTATCGTTTTACTGCTTCATTTCCGGCTTGGTCACCATCGAAGAAGAAAATAATTTCTTCCAGGTTCGGCAGTTCTTTGATGGCCTGTAAAATTTCTGCTGTTAATCCGTTTGTGCCGTAACAGGTGAGTATTTCAAAAAGAGTGCAAACTTCGGGTATTTGTAAAAGTGTGGCAGCATCGATTATGGCTTCGGTTAAAATCAGTTTTGTGGTTTCTTTCTTTGGGTAGCCGGGATAAAGACCGGTGCGGTTCTTTAGGTAAAAATGTTTGGATTTGGCATCATCGATAATACTGCGCCCGTAAATACCGGTGATTTGGTTTTGCCTGTTTTTTAAAGGGAAGATAATGCAGTCTTTGGCAAACGGCGTGTAACCATTTTTACTGTTGGGTGTTTTGCCTTTGTAAGGGATTAACAAACCTGCATCGATACAGGCTTGCTGGTCTTCGTCGCTCAGCTTGCCCCGGTGATGGAACTGGCCACTGTTGTAACCGGCTTCCAAAAGTTTATAGTCCAGTCCCCGTTCCTGCAAATATTCTTTTGGCTTGATGGCAACGCCGCTGTTTAAGCCGTTCTGGAAGTAGCTAAAGATTTTGGTTAATATTTCAGTATGGTTTTGCACCGGCTGGCTCTTTGGTTTGTTATTAGCCGGCTGGATTTCTCCGCACAGTTCTGCTGCTTTTGTTAGAGCCTGGTGTTTGTTTAGATTTTCTTTCCGCTGGATAAACTCGATTACATCGCCGTTAGCGTTGCAGCCAAAACAATTAAAGGTGTTGGTTTCGGTGTAGATTTTAAGGCTGGGCTGGTCGTCTTCGTGAAAGGGGCATTTTAGCATTTGGTGGCGGTCGGGTTCGAGGTTGTAATGGTTCAATACTGTGAGGATGCTTAAACGTTGTTTTATCTCTTTGATTTCCATAGTCAATATTATTGATGTGCCAATTTGATAATGGCCAAAGTTAAAAACAATGTTCCTTTATGACAATACAAAGTTATCAACAAGAAACAATTATTGCAAAATGTAGCTACATTGACTATTTTTGAAGCAAATCACCAAAATCATGGATATAGGTATCAACATTAAGAGGCTAAGGGAAGACAGGGGCATTAAACAATCGGAGATTGCAGATTTGATTGGCATGCACCGTTCCAATTACAGCAAAATCGAAAACGGGCAAAGGGAGATTTCAATTGCTGCTGTGGATAAAATTGCTGCTTACTTTAACATTACCATTGATGAACTGGTACACATGGGCGAGAATATACCCAAAGAAGTGAGCATGGAGGACAAAACCACTGCTGAACAGGTAAAACTTATCCAGGAACTCGACCAGGAAGAAAAAAACATGGTCTTTAAAATGATTGAAACTTTCCTTACCAAGAAAAAATTCAAAGACTTCTTTAATAAAAATATTGCTGCGTTATAAAGCAAGAAGCCCGGCGTTGCCGGGCTTCTTGCTTTTTATTCCATTGCTTTTTTTAGTGATTCAATAATCTTTGACTTTATAGCAGATTCTCCTTCTGCCTGCTGGACCTTCGTTATCAGTTTTTTACCATTGATGTCAAGTAATGGACTTGAAAGCTCTGAAAGTATATATTCAAATTCAATATCAGAGTTTAATTTAATACAATCCATAACCTGAGAAGGATAGAGTTCTATTACTTTGAATAGTACCTCATTACTATATTCTGTATATTCAATATTTTTGGAACATTCTTTAGAAAAAGAATATAGAAACATCTTTATTTCTGACGGCGAAAGTTCATCTATCCTATCGTCTGTTTTGCGAACGATTGTGATATTGCACTTCAAGCTGTCTGTGAGTTGAACGATAGAATCTTTTACAAGGCTATTCCCTTCAACTATTGGCTGAGAAACAACTAATTGCTCTTTCTTCGTATTTCCAACAGAAGTGTTATTTGTGCTTGCATTATTACAGCTACAAATACTAAATAACGAAACACAATATATTATAACGAGATGTAGCATTTTCATAAATATTAATTTCTATATGGTATTCTTACACTAACCCCAGTTCCCGGGATTGTCCTTTGGGTAGATTGTATGAACTGCAAGTATGACTTGGTTCCATAAGCTTTAACCCCTCTCTGAACCGAGATTGTTCCGGTTGAAGTTCCAGTAGTCTGGTTAGGTCCACTCCAATCAAAATTTGAAAAGAAAGCTTCAGAATCGCTTGGTCTGATTGTCTGACAACCAGCAGAACCTCTATTCTCTCGCCCCAACCCCGCAGGGTCATCGTCAGGCGAGACACCTGAATGCACATTAACATAAGTCATTTCAGTCTCACTTCCATCAGGAGCTGTACCGGGTGCAACCCTGTCTCCATTTTCATCGACAATATTTAACCCTTTTTTAGTACCACCTTTATGCCCTGATTCATTGTTGTAGCTATATTCTCCTTCATTAAGAGTATTATGCTTTGTTGCGCTATTGGGAAATGAACTTCCTTCATAAGGGCCATTTACTTCTCCGTCAACATCTACATACACATCTGCCGTATACTCTCTTTTATTATTGGGATTTTGTGATTGGTCTAATACATATACTGTAGTATCCATTCCCAACGGGTCAATATATAATATAGGATTATTAAGAGTGTAATTGTACGGAGTAAAATTGTAATGATTTTCCGCCAACGGGTCCACGCTGTGCCACCTCCCCAATTCGGGGTCATAAAACCTAGCCCCGTAATCATACCAGTCCAATTTTACACCGCCAATTTCATCATCCTGCCACTCTTTGCCATTGTACAGGTATTTGTTTGTAAGCGGTTCATTGTCGGGCCACTCTTCGTAGGCAATGTATTCCTGTTGTGCCATTACCATTCCAAACGGGTAGTAATCGGTTTGTTGTATTAATTCTGTTTTTCCGGCTGTGTGCCCGCCAAATACCACGTGCGTGTTGCCCAAATGGTCCTGCAGGTTATATTCAAACTTGTAAAGAACGTCGTCGTCAACTTCAAAAGTCAATATCCGCCCCGCAGAGGTAAAGATACATTTTAATGCGCTACCTTCATACAAAAACGGCCCGGAATAATTCATTTCAAGAGTATTGCCTTCTGAAACTGTCTTTTTTTTGAGTTTTGTTCCCGATGCATCATATATATAACCAATTTCCTCGTTTGTTACATAATTTATATTTGTCGGGAGATTCAGGTAATTGTAACTTATATCAAACTGCTTTGAAGGATCATATATCATATTGCCATTTATGTCATATTCATAATCATTCGCAGTTGCAGCAGAATAACCTTCCGTCAATCCAGTATAATCAGTTACTGACTCCAGTTGATTACTTTGGTTGGAATAGGAATAATCCAGACTGTCGATTAAAGTATTGCTAAAAACACGGTTCAGTTTGGTAATATTTCCGTTATTATCATATTGGTAACGGGTGTTATAATACCCTGCACTATCAGTAAAAGCAGATCCCTCCCCGTAATCAGAAGCGGTCAGCCGGTTCATCCCGTCGTAAGAAAAACCATATCCTTTCGGATTTTGATTGAAAGCGTGCCATCGCATTTCAGAAATATTCCCGTTAAAGTTTGCACTGGCTGTAAGCGAGCCTGCATCGGGCGCTTCGTAGCGAAGGTCAAGGGCAAACAAGTCGCTTTCCAGATTGTCGGGTTGGTTAATGGCACGAAGCCATCCACGAGTGTTGTAAGTGTAATCGATCTGCTGGTTAAAATTATCACTATCAGCTGAGCCATGAAGATATTTCGTTACAGGTTCGCCAACAGCATTGTACTCTATTGCTGTAAGGGTAATCTCCGCCTGGTCGTCCATTTGAACTTTCTCTGTAAGCAGGCGTCCCTGGTTGTCGTACTCATACGAAGTTTTCATTGTAATTTCAGCGTGGCTGGGAACGTTGTGCACCAGTGTATTTTCCACCGGCTGGCCTGAAAAATTGTAACTGGTATAAGAAATGTCAGTGCCTCCCAAATGGTTATCGCTGATGGTTTCAATTACACGCGCATAGTATTTGTCGTAATAGTTTACACTTACCAGCAAATCATCTTCCACTTCGTCTCCGGGTTCTGCAAGAATCACACGGCGCAATGACCCCGTTACCTGTCCCACAGGCTGAAGAAGAGTATCAGCATTAAAAGGAGGTGTAGTGTATGAATAATTCCCGCCTGTAAAATCGGCAGCCTGTAAAAAATCATATTTATCGTACCATGTTACTGTTTGAATGCTGTCTTCTGCCAAAATGTAACCGTTTGGCAAAACTGAGCTTGTTGAATAACCAAATTCGGTTCCTGAAGAAGATTGTTCGGCATTCCCTGCAAAATCATCGAAATCACCCTGGACGGTTTCCCTGTCAGTCCCTCCAGTTGTTTTTAAGGTTATCACAGGCCGGTTAAACACATCATAGATAGTAGCCAGCCAAACACCGCTGCCTTCGTTTCTCAACTTACCATACTGGGTCATCACAAGCCTGTCCCTTTTGTCATACACCATATAAACAGAATCTATCCCCGGCAGTTTTTTGGAAATCATCCGTTTCCGTGCATCATATTCGTAAAAATAACAAAGCCCTGTATCCCCGGGTCCACTGGCTTTTGGCGGAATTACAATACGCAGCAATCCAAAATCGTCGTAAACATAATATGTTTTTAACCAGTTACTGCTATCTTTTGCTTCCTTTAAAACTACCTGCCCCAGTTTGTCTTTGTACTCACGGGTCTGGTGCCCGTCTTCATCGGTATATTCTGTTACATACAACCCTCCTGCGCCGTAACCGGAAGCCTGGGAGCCGTCTGCATTCCAGCGGAGAACAGTACCTGTATTGGTCAGGTAAGAAACATTCGTGGGTTTTGAAGACCAGCTGCTTCCTGGATTTACTGCCCCTGTTACACGGTTAAGTGGTGAACTTTCGTAAAGGGTCTCTGTTTTTGGGTTTCCATCACCGGCGTGCCCTGCAAATCCTGTTGAATAAAAATTCTCACAATCACCAGCCGCTGTGGAAACATAAGCCCCTCCTGTATTTCCAAAGGCTTCATAAGGCAGATACCGGACTGAATCCCTTCCATAAACATCATAAATCATGTGTTGTATTATATCCTGTCCACCGGGTGAACCCTGTACATTCACATTTTGAACAAACCGTCCCAGTCCGTCGTAATAATCATAAGTCTCAATTCGTTCCGTGTTCCCAATTGATGCTGTGTCAGTTGTAAAATCACGCATAGTAATTGTATGTATCCAGTTTAATGAATCAGCAGGTGATGAACTACCAATAACCCCGCCGGGTGTAACGTCGGGTGTTTCGATGGTATAAACAGCATTGTCATCGATATAAATATGTACGTCACAACCTTTAAATGCTGTAAAACCTCCATCCAGTTTAACCTGCTGCGAAGCTGTTATATCGGCTTTTCCAGTATAGATATCGCTTGCAGTAACACATTCCTGTGCTTTAGTTTCCAATGTGAATAGCAAAAGAGGCAAAAAGAATAAGACATGAAATTTTGAGTTCAGGAGAAGTGAATTGAATATAGTTGAACGAAGAATCAAAAACCGATTCTGCCATAAAATATTATTGGTATTATGTTCCCTTATCATGTCCTTCTTCTCTTTTTACTTTTTAATAATCTTTTCATTATAAACCGTTTCTCCTGCTTTAATCGACAGCAGGTAATTTCCACTTGTAAAACCGGTCATATTTACAGGATATTTTACACCTGCATGGCAATTCCGCAACTCCTCAAAATGCATAAGCGCACTTTTGCCATCGGTAACACGGACTTCAAGTATCCCTTCTACAGATTGATCCAATGACCAGAAAAGATAATCCGTTACAGGATTGGGATATATTTTCAGTCTTTGTCCCAGTGACAACAGGCCATTCACGGGATCATTCCTGTACCATACTGTTAATGAATCAGAAACATCGCACCCGTTTACTGTTTGCCCTGTAAGAATGTATAGTTCTGAACTGATATTTTCTTCATACTTTATTTCCCGCTGTTGTCCCCATTCACCATCATTCCAAACATAGGAAAGAAATCCTTCGTTGGCTGATACTAATTTTTTATCTCCCGGATAAAGCGTTATTTCTTCGGGAAGCCCTAAATCGGGGATTTCTGCAGAGTCAACAACAACAGTGTCGGTGGTCATACAACCTTGTTTGGTGTAAGCAGAAACCCAATATGTTCCGGGTTCAGAAATTTCATAATCTTTCCCTCCCCACTCTGTATTATTCCACAGGTAAGTTTCAAATCCCCCGATAGCACTAAGAATCTCTGAACCATCTTTACATAGCGGTTCATTGCCGGTAATTTGAACTTCCATCTGTCCGCAGTTAAAATATTTTGCCAGGAAAATGTCTTTTTTTCCGAAGGTTTGCATGGGTTCACCATTTAGGTTCAATTCATTACGGAACAAACCTGACAGGACAATATTCCCTTCGTTATCGAGGGCAAAAGCAGTGCATACGTTCGAGGTTTCCTGTGCCGGCGTGTCATACCAAAGCAGTTTTCCCTGCGGGTTAAAACGAAGCAAAAACATGTTGCTGTTTGATTCGCCGGATTTAAAATTTAAATCGCAAACGGTAAAATCTTCGCGAAAGGCTCCTGTAACCAGAACACTGCCTGTCGGGTCAATCAGCACATCCAAAGCGCGGCTGTTTATCCGGCTTGAAACCGTACGGATCCAGTTGTTTTTTCCTTCTTTATCAAGGCTAATCAGTGCCGTTTTAAGTTGAGAGTCACAAGTAATCAATGTGTCCGCAACACGTAGTTTCTCATTGAAATTCATACAAAGCACTACATTCTGGTTTTTGTCAGTAGAAATACCGGCATCTTCGAGATAACCTGTACTTTCAAAAACCTGCCCCCATAAGAAATGACTGTCTTTGTCCTTTTTCTGCAGGATTAATGCAGATTTTGATTCTCGCGAAACTTGCAGGCTAACACCTTTTTCAATATCCATTCGGCCTGTAACGCTATATAATGAATAAATATTTCCTTCGGTATCAACTGCCGAGGCTTTTAGCCGGTGTATCCCTGAACCGGATGATTGTTTGACTTCCTCAGGTTTTCCATTTTCAGAAAAAATGACCTGCCAGGCTAATCTTCGGTTGGGTGATTTCAGGTCGCCCTGCTCCGTTGTTATCGTTCCCTGGAACATTCCTCCTGCCAATACAGATCCATCCGGCAGCAATTCAACTACATCTGTTGTAGCTATACCCGAGTAAGGCAAACGGGAAAGCCAGTTGAGCTTTCCTTCCTGATTAAAAGAGCTAACCATTATGGCTGTACCTTCACCCTCAAAGGTCTGTTTTTCAAACTTTACTGTTCCGTTAATTAAACCTGCTACACAAATTTGTTCTTCATTGGCAGTAATGCAATTCCCGTAATCAGCTTTTTCTCCTCCCAGTGTACGTATCCAACGGGGTTTTCCCTTGTTGCTGGCTTTCATCAGAAAAATATCATAAGCGCCATTGCCCTTTGCGTTTTTATTATCACACTGCAACACATCAGTAAAACTTCCGGTTACAAGGATATCATTATCTATCGTTACAATTCCGGTTACCTGGTCGTTGCCTCCGCTTCCTGCCTGCAGGCCCCATTCAAAAATCTGGGAGACTTCTCCCAATCCTTTTGTCGAATTGGAGTTCTCAAGCCTGAGTTCCTGTTGTGCAGATAATCCTGATATCATGAAAAATAATCCGATAAATAATATCTTATGCTTCATTTTTTCATTTTTAATAATTTGCGTTTCGGAATAAAATAAATTACTCTCCAGGGTACAGTGAACTGCTGCTACTTATTACTGTTCCGCATAATGGTACCTGTATTTGTTTATTATATTTCCCTGCATATCTCGGGTGTATTGCAATCGTCCAAAATCATCATACTCATAGTAAATAGTGCGACCATCCGAGCCTGTTTGTTGGATAGCACCGACTAAAGGCTTGTATGTATAAGTTGTAATCATTGCCTCAGGAGACTGAATTTTAATGTTACTAAAAAGTACTTTACTGTCAGTAGAGCAGACCAGTCCATCAAATTGATCAATATTATCATATATGGCATTCTCAACTTTTGCCATCAGATAAGAACCTGTAACATCCCATAAATAAACAATATTAGTACCATCTTCAGGGGTAATCTGATTTACTTTTTTATCTGTATTATAGGTCAGTGTTTCTTTACGGGTAAATGTATATGGAGAATCAACGTCAAAAGAAATATCAGTAATTTCATCATCGATTTCCGCCACCCAGAATTCTGTTGGTTGACCATAATTATTGTATTTGGTTTGGGTGCCTGAAATAAGTTGGTCATTGTTGTATACCCTTGTATCAATGGGTTTCCCTACCATATGATTTTCTATTAATGTTGAAAAGTTTTGAGTAGTATCATAATCAACTGGAAAGTAATATTGATGTATTATGTCTTGGCCAGCGTTGTTTATGAAGGTATCAGATGAGACCAAATAATTAAACGGGTTATAAGAATAATTATGTGTTGTTTCAACTGGATTACCATCAAAGTAATACGTTTCAGTTTCCTGTGTTTTTGTCCACCATTCATAATTTAATTGGTAAAAGCCAAATGAATATCCAGGAAGAAATTTTAATCCTTTTATTGTCCCATCATATCTTGTATCTCTTTCCCATATACTGGTAACTTCTTTTTGAATATCACCGATACTATCAACTACAGATATTTTTTTTAAATGCCCATTATTTAATTTATACTCATTTGGCATGTATGGAGATTTATAATACAATTGATTTACAAAGTCTACAGAGAAAATATAAGGAGTCTCCTCCTCATTGTAATATTCGTATCTAGTATATCCTACCAACGTTGAGTCCCCATTTGTTTCAATAACCGAATCATACCCAATAGGAACTCCATTGTTAAAAGAAGTAAGAGTTCCAAGAGGGACTGTTGAACGAACCAGACATAAAGATGCGTAATATTGATTTAAAGTATTTTCGCAAAACCCAGACTTAAATCTCCAAGAGCTACCTATCGGATCAGTTAAAAGTCGTCCGGTAGAAACATTATGTATTTGACCGTTATAAGATTTGTTGGCTGAATAATAGAATTGTCTATCCTGTTCAGGTGAATCTGAATCATGAATTCTTTTAATCCGAGCTCCTCCTCCTTGCTTAGTATAAACTAGATTATTTCCCGCTTTCTTCCAGGATGCTGTCAGTTCCCCCTGAATATTTTCTGTTTGTGAGGTCAGTACTATTTTGTTGAGTCCCGGTTCCACAGTATATGTAGCCTCAAAATTATATTGTCCATCTGTAATGCTCCCAAAAATATTGTCCGATCCTCCACTCGAATATAAAATTTTAACTTCAGCATTACCAATATCTTCTGGGTCCTCCAGATTTTCTCCTTCAATAAAAAAACGACCAGATATATAAACAGATGTTGGGTAATCTGAATCTATGTTGATGGTATCTGATGTAGTTCCACCCACAACGCAATTACTGCCTTGACAAGCATATAAAGTTGTATCAAAATCAACCAACTCAATCTCGGGGACAAAATTTGAATAAGAATTTGGTTCATAGTAAAATGTTTTTTTGTTGCCTGTTGGGTATGTTATACTTTTTAGCATACCTGTATAAAAATAATCAGGTTTGCATTCTCTGTCAGTCCCTTCATAATATGCATAAAAGTCATTTGTCGCAACGCTTTCTAATTGTTGTACAACTATTGAATCATCTGTGAAAATGCTGTAGTCAATAGATGGTATCTCATTTATTTCAATTTCGGGTATCCCATAACTTAAATCAGAATCACTGCCAGATTTTCCATTAAAATAACCCCAATAATCCTTTGCCATTGATTCCTTCGAAGGAAATTTACGTAAATAATCAGTATAGTAGTCAAATGTATAAGACAGGACTTGTTCACTTCCACTACTAATCTTTAAGCTATCTAAGCGTAACCTAAGATATTTCCATTTATCAGGATTATTAATCTCTTCATTATTGAAGTAATCATATAAAAAGTCTACTTCTCTTACTGTCTCTCCATAATAATTTTTTACATGAACTTTGTTAATCTTGGAAGGTGCGCTGTAATTTAAATGTCGAAGATCATCTCGTATAGATCTTTCGAAAGTTATGTAGCCTGCCGGAAAAATGATAGAATCCAATACTACATCATCGGATATAGTTCCGGAATACTGATAGATATTGTCAATCGGGTCTATACTACAAGATACGTCTCCTAAAAATTGACCTGGGTCAAAGCCTCCAAAATTTAATATTCTTCCTAATACATTTAGCAACCTGCTTCCAAGACTTTCATCTTTCTGAAATGTATTTCGTAAAAATTCAACGATATTCTCTTTCTCATAATTAAACCTTGTTATACTACACACTAAACGACTAGGATTCTTATCGTACAATAATGAAATTGATTGCTCATTTGGTAGTTCTATTTTTGTCAGGTACCATGCCGTAATAACGTCTGACATAGAACTGTTGTTTGGATCAGAAAAAGAAAAAGTATGAGGGATGGAAGTACTGATTGAATAGAAATCAGTTTCTTCATAACATTCAAAGTGATATTTAATTCCATTCTCATCAGTTACTAACCAGCTTTTATTACCAGGTGTATATTGTATCTGCAACGGTTCCGGACTAAGTAATTGTACCGGATAATCATCATTCTCGTTTTCCTTATTTAAAAAAAACTTTCCTGTTCTGCCGGCAAAATTAAATTGAAATAAATCTGGATCAGTATCGATCTCGAAATTACAATAATAGTAATAATCGCCATTGTAACACGTATTTAATTCATTTATAACGTCAGAATAATTGTTTATTTCTGGCGTTTTAGGATAACCAAATCCTGATAAATCATCCAGACCCTGAACGTTCCTAGTAATTGTTCCACCTGCATTCAAAATCCATCCCAAACCAACCTGAGAAGCTTCCTGTTCTATTTTTATACCGGAAGCATGATAACTTACAGAGATAGGAAATTCATAGCCATCAAGTTGTATATTATATAGAGGTATTTGAATATTTGGAACCCCAGTGTAATAACCTATCGGAATTTCAGCATATATACCCATAGAGGCTGCATTTGGTGACGGAGGAATTACCTCTGGAATGGTTTGAGAATAAACTCCAATGGCTATAAATATACCAATAATAAGAAATATTTGTTTTTTCATAATACTATTTCTTTCATATATTACCTCACTTATAATCACTCGGAATGAATAATAATTTTCAAAATGTGCTTGTCTGTTTTATCCAAGGTATTTTAAAAATTGAGCTCCATCTTCGCTAATGACACACATAAGCAGGGCGATAGCGGCTAAAAAAATGCGACTGAGCGGCTTCCTTTACCATACATTTTTCACATTAGTACATTGGAACAAATCATTCAATATCATAGCGTTATTCATTCCATAACAGTACTTATCTGTTTTTTTAATGAATCAATCTCCTTCTGCTGGCTAATTACATAAAGTGTTAACTCTTCCACTTTTTTCAACAGTAGCAAGTTCATTTCTGAAACACTAATACCATTCACTTCCATTTCTTTACCAGAAGGTATTTCTGGCAGATGTTTATGCGCTTCAAGATAACTTTCCAATTCATTCAAATCCTTGAGCCGATAGTCCTCTCCAAAGACATAATCGGGAGGAGGAATAGCAGCACGGACATAAACCTCAGTTGTATAAATTTTCCCTGAGACAAAAAGATCGAGGGTGTCGGTGGGGACACCTATTCGTATATCACCCAGAGATGTATTATACGAAATATAGTTGTAAACAGAGTCTCTAAACCATACACCATCACCACTTCCTGTTCCAAAAAGTGTGTAACCAACCTGATTATTATAACTGTCGACCGCTAAGACTTTCAATGTTGAAGGATTTAGTTGAACAAGGTTATCACTCTTTAATTGTAAATAATCCGTTTTGAGCATGAATTGATCGGCTCCTCCATCCTGGGCAAAAACAGCCAGTGATAAGAGTATAAATGTGATTGATAGTAGTTTTTTCATATTACTCACTTCTTAATTCTATCGTTAAAAATCCACAATATTCATATGTTGACCAAGTTAAACTTGGAAGAGATAAAGGTATTCCTGCTACAGGCAATTCATATCCAATACTAACAAAGGCAGCATCGTTACCTACTGTTGTTGTTTTATTACTAAATTCGGTCCAATTGCTTCCAGAAAGTGTAGCATTCACATTATCTTCAACTACATACAAACCTACTTCCAAAGAATTATTATTACTTGTTGTTATTCGTTCACCAACACCTAAACTATTAGTGACAATTGCATTTGAAATTTCCCCAATTGGATTTCCAGTAGTTATACAACCTGAAAATCTGTAAATAATTCCCGCACATAAACTACCACTAGTACTAGCGGACGGAAAACCAACACTACCCGTTTCAGAACCTGTCGCTCTTTTCCAGAAAAAATGAACTGAAAGACTTGTGTTTGTTGATACAGAATCAATGCTATTCCAAGTACTTGGAGTAACAAATGTATCATCATCTTCATCCATTAATACCGCTATTAAAATATCATTTGCGTTGGTTTCAGGATAAGGAACAAAAACCAGAGATCCAGTCGAAGTTCCAATACCTCCATCATCAATGAATTGAGGAATTGTTGAACTTGTATTTGTATATTGAGATAATAATAATTTTCTAGCTACTGAAATTTGTCCTGAACAAAAAATCGGTACCAGAAACAATATGGTTAGTATTCTCTTCATATTTAATTATCATAAATAAATCCATAATAAATATTTCCATTTGTTTTCCAATAAACAACAGTTGTATGAACTCCCTGTCCTGTATCTAAGTTTGAATTGGCACCCATAACAGTTCCTCCAGATAAAGTTAAAGTATAATTATAGGAAGCACCACCCTGAGTTATTTCCATTACTCCTTCTGCTCCTTCTGGCAAACAAGTCATTGTTATAGTTAGACTATTTGATATAGTAGCACTAACATTGTACCCATTTGTACAATCAAATGTAAAATCAGAAACTAATGTTCCTGTTTGAACTCTGCTTTCATCGCTGGTAATATATCCCGTAACGGTAAGATTTGTACCATCAAAAGTCATATTTACATCACCCTCAACTGTGTTTGCATTTGTCCAGATAGCAACCCTGTTATCTGCCGGTGTACCTGAAATAGTAACTGCCGGTTTCCATGTACCATCACCATACCACGATGTTGTTGAACTTGCATTGGTTCCTGAACCTAAATTGTTTACTGGTAGATTACCCGATACTCCACTTGATAGAGAAACATTAGTTATTGTATTACTTGAACCGCTAATTGTTTTATTTGTTAACGTTTGAGTATCAGAAGTACCTACAATAGTCCCAGTAGGCGCAGTTTTTGATGTTCCCCATGCCGAACCTGTTGAAACAGCTATACCAGCTCCGGGATAAACCATACTACCACTCGGAGCAGAATTTGTAGTAATATTACCACTTGCATCAAATCCCAAATAACCTACAGTTGTACCAGAAAATGAACTTGTGGAAGTATAACCATTAAGCTTTAACTGACCAGTATTAGTAAGCCTTAACTTTTCAGTATTGTTAACAGCGAATTTAATATCAGTAGAACCTGTATTCCAGAAATAAGATTCATTAGCACTCTCATTATATCCAATTTGCAATTTCGATACACTTGAACTATTATATAAATTTAATCCAGATGCAGTAGAACTTGCGTTGGTATTAAAAAGTCTTAACATTGCACCTGAAGCTGTTATGTATTGATTTTGTAAAAAATTATTTGAATAATCAACATTAGCAACATAATACAACGATGAATTAAATGCTGAACCAACACCTGTAAAAGTCATAGTATTACCTGATAAACTAACATTTGAAATATATCCATCCGAGCTCCCACCGCCTAAAGCAACTTCAACTATTTGACCGCCTGCTGTTACTGCTAAACCATAGGTTGCAGTACCACTTTTATAACCTCTTCCGTATTCACTTAAGAACCAACTCCCGGTTGCATCGATTTCTCCTCGGACAGAATTATTTGTTACAAACCCTAATGGATTTGAATTATAAGAACCAACAAATGTATAATTAGATGCATCATCCCAACCAAAATATGAACGTAGTCCAGAAGATGAATCATATACTCTAAATAATCCTATATCTGCTCCTCCTGAATTATATAAATCAAATCTTGGATTGGAAGCTGTCAATTTCTGATTAACTGTAAAATTATTACCATAAGCTGTATTTGCTATATTCCCTACGGTTGAATTGAAGGCACTTCCTACTCCAGTGAAACTTAAAGTATTATTTGATAATCCAACATTAGAAATATAATTATTTATACCAGTAACATTATTATTCAAAAAAGCTAGCCAATTGGTTCTAAAAATATTAGTATTAGTTGTATCTACCTGAGACAAATAATTAAATCCAGTTACAAAATTATATATTTGACCTTGAGTAGATAAACCGGTTCCACCATTCGTTACGGCTCCTGTTATCGGATTTAAAACTGGTGTTGAAGTTGGATTGGAAATAGTTAATACATTTGTATTATTACTTGATACAGAAGTCACTGTGCCCTCACCTCCACCTCCTTGTATTTCTGTTATTTGTTGTATCACTGACCTTTGTGCATTTACAACAAAGGGAAATAGAAATATTAAAATTAAAATTATCTTTTTCATATCATTATTTTATTATCAGTAACCTCTCATTTTAATTGATATATCTCCGGATGTCCCGAAAGGGTTTGGAGTTATAACTTTATAATAGTATAAACTACCACTATCATAAGTTAGGTCATACTCTGTTCCTCCTATTTCTACTATTATATTATTAACTCCACCATAAACTGGAGTAAATCCGGCAGCATCTGAAGTTACCGCTAAAAGAATAGTGTTCGGATTCAAAAATCCAATAACATCGTAAAGTAATTGAGTAATGTAATTACCCCCAAAATTTATAGGAGATGGAGACACACTTCCAATAACTGGTGGTACTATATACCCATAAGCTAGACCTTCTTCATAATCACCTACTGTCATAGTTCCTTCATAATCCCAGGTTGGCGGTTCACCTTCTACCCCTAATAATTCAAAATAAACCCAATTAAAATAATCTGTTCCTGCCCATGTTAAAACTAAATTTGGTGGTGTTCCTGGTGTTTCTTGTATTTTTGAAAATGCTTTTCCATACATATCTGTTGATGTTGCTGTTGAGTATGAAAAATTCTGTGTCCAACCATTTAATGTGACTGTTGTAGTGTTGTTATCTTCAAGTCCCCAAAATGCAACTGCAAGTGAATTATTGGCAGAAGTTGTTTGACCTGATAATGTACTTCCTGTTCCACTATAATTATAACCCGAATCATATAAATTTTGATATGGTGTTCCAGTAGTTGGCGCACCAGAATATCTGTGCATTACAGCAATGCTTAAATTTGCAGGAGCTAAAAATGAAACTGATAAATTACCACTTTCAGAACCTGTAGCTCTTTTCCAATAGTAGGAATTTCTAAAAAGCCCCCCAGTATTATTTGTAATAAGTGCAAATCCTGCACTTGTCAAGGAAGATGCTATGGGATTTGTATTATCTATTAAAAGTTGAACTACTAAAATATCATTAGTACTAATACTTGATGGGTAAGGAATATTTATTGAAGTTGTTGCTGTAACTACTACTGATCCTCCATTTCCTTCATAAATTGGAGGAACTATATAGGGCTCAGAAACCGTTGACTGTCCTGCCAAAGCAAACATCATGTGTTGTTGACTATACACTGTAAGCGATATCAAAAGAAATAATATTAATAATATTTCTCTCATATTATTGCTGTTGTCCATAAACTAAATAAACATAGGTATTCGTTCCGTCATTTACACAAGTGTAAGTAACTGTAGTGGTTTTATTTACTGTAAGTGTTGGTGTTGAACCAATAACTATCTCAGTTAAACCGGTAGATCCATTATCTGAATAAGTATTTACTGTTAATGTAGTTGGCGTTGTTGTTACAAAATTTAAGAAAACAGTACCTTGATTACCATCAGATAGATTATTAATACTTAGTGTAGTAGATGATAAATTAACTCTATATGCTCCAATATTTCCTGCTGAAGCATCATGTACAAAATTTGCAGTTTTTGTACCAGATTCCACTTCTTGTAATAATGCACCAGTTAGTGTGCCACCAGATAATAATAAATATGATTCTGTAGAATCAAGTCCTATTGCAGTTCTAAAATTCGAAGAACTTAAAAAATCTACTGTATTGTCCGCATTTACTCTTAAGAATGTAATTGCAGAAGGATTTGTCGAAGTAAAAATATTAGAACCTACTGTATTTGCTCCTAATGAAGTTCTGCCGGTAGCAGCATTTAAACCAGAAGAGTCACCATCCCATTTCATTGTTTCAACTAATGCTTTTAATGTGCTAAGTGGCATTTTCTTTTGTCCATTAGTAGAATCAATCCAGGGAATAGAATCTGTTAATGTTGCTGTTTCATCTGCAGATAATAATGATAGATCAACATTTACTGTTACATCACCAACTCCATTATTTGTTGTTGTAATCAAATCACCTGCCATTAATGAATCAACTTTTGTAACAATAGCTATTTCAGTACCCACATCAATTTCAATTAATAATCCGTTTGGAACACCAGTTCCTAAAAACAATTGAACTTCGCCAGCCGTATATTCAGGTAATGAAACGGCATCACCGGAAATATCAGGAGAAAGGAAATAAGATGTTCCAACAGTCCATGTGCCTTTTGTAAATATTCCACCAAATTGAAATATAAAATTGTCATCATCTATTATGCTGTCAACCACTCCAAGAACTTCTGCATTAACAGAAACATTTGCTTGAGATTTAACATAGCTAGTACCATTGTTTCTAATCCAGTCGCCAACAGATAATCCATGTGATGTCTGAAAAACATGGAGCTTATTCTCTTCAAATGTTTCTGTACTTTCTTGTGATATGGTTGTATCAACTGCAAAATATGATAAATAGCCATATGGATTTCTAACCTTTAGAGTAAAACCTGAGGTTGTTTTATTAAAATCATAAATACCATTTTGTATCTGTACTATTTCCCCATTAATACTCTCTTCTGTCCAGGCTCTTATATATAGAAAATAATTATCAGAGGGGAAATCAGTTGGCCAATACACTGATACATCAGTTGATGTTACAGGAATAGTGTTTGAATAAAAAATAAGACTTGTTTCACCAACAGCGGATATATCAACAGTCTCAGTTGTTGTATTCAATAAAATACTATTATTCGCAGTATTCGATTCAGAATCATAAGAAACCTCAGCATAACCATTTATTTCATCGAAACGAGTCAAAGCTTCTAAATTAACAATAGAACCTTGATTCATTTCACTTTCGTAAATTGTACCAAAAGTTTTTCCATTATTATCGTCTATTACTGTTCCATAAATTTCATCGTATTCCAAACATGAAACCAGACCAGAGGTTAAATTATGCGAAAGTGCCTGGTTAATAATATATAGTGAAAATAAAATAATTAAAAGGGCTCGAATTTTCATAATTCACTTTTTAAGAAGATTAGTCATTAAATGGCTAAATGTAATTTTCAGAAACGATTATAAAAAACTGAATTATACGAACCGAATGTTTGGGTTTATAAAGTACCTTTATAAATTTATGAATGGAATTTAATGTTATAAGACTTGCTCAAAAATTTGATTTAATTTCTCCCAAAATTGATTTTTCTTTGACTTCGATATGGGTAGTTTAACTCCATTGGAAAGAAGCAATAAATCATCAAAATGAAAAACCTTATTTACATATATTAAATTGACTAAAAAAGATTTGTGAATTCGACAAAATGATGATGAGCAGCATTTTTCTTCTATCCAATGCAAATTCTTTGATGCTACAATTGTTTGCGAATTCTTTAATATTATTTCAGTATAACTACCTGAAGCTCTACAAAAAACGATATCATTTAAACGTATTATATCTGTATACTTTGTATTTGTGATAATAATCGATTTGAATTCCATGAATAGGGATTTGTTAAATAACTTAATTATATAAACCCATTGGCGGAATTAAGCGGCTAAAGTATGCTTAACCCTTCCGATGGGCTGGTTAGTTACAAATTTATTTATATACTGTAGTACAGTGAGTGCCGATATTTTTGCCAAAATCCTGGTAAACAAACCGTCAATATCCTTCGCATAGTTGCGTCCCAGCATAAATTGGCCGTCTAACTGGGAAAACACGGTTTCAATCCTTTTACGAATCTTTTTAAATTCAGGGAATTGTGGCTTATAGTTTTTCTGATTTACACGCATGGGGACTTCCAAAGCAATATTCGAGGTAGTGAACAAATCAAGTTGAACCTCTTTGCTTAAATATGCCTTGTCCCCGATAAGTGTACAATTCTCCATTTCAATGTTTACATCATTCAGATAATGTAGGTCATGCACAGATGCTTTTGTCAAATCAAAAGAATGGATTACCCCATTAATGCTGGCAACTGCATGAAGTTTATATCCATAATAATTGAGTTCCTGTGTAGCACAATACCCAACATTTGGAGATTTCTCAAAATTATCTTTACCTGTTTGGCACCTGTTTCTCCTCACATATCTGCAAACAGGAAATGGCTTTGAATCAACCGTGTAAATATCTTCAAATTCATCAATCCGTTTAGACATAACGCTTTGTATTTCCTTTTGCAAGTGAAATAAGGATTTTCGCCTGTCATTGTACTGGCGGCGAGAAATAATGTTAGGAAAATCATCCTGGTATTCAGCATTAAGTTTTGAAAAAAGAAGGTTTTCGCTATCAATGCCCAAAGCTTCTGACATCATGCTCAAAGAAATGACTGAAAGGTCTGAAAACTTAGGAACCGGACCTGGGCGTGGAATATTACCCAACTCATTTACCAGACCTTCACTGTTTATCTTGCAAATATTCAATATTTTGTCGAAGTTTACCTTCAAGTTGTGCATAGGTATGTGATTTTTGTTTCGCAACCTTAAATTGCTAAATACCAATAATATGCACGACTTTTTTATCATTGAGTTATTCGCTTTTTATTAACCAATTAATTCCGCCAACGGGTTATATAATAAATTTCAAAGATGTTTCTGTATAAGCTGATCTAACAGTAAAACAAATATAATAAACCACTTAAAAATAAGATAATATATTTAATATAATTTGACCATCTCCCGAAAAAACAGAAATGAACACGTGCGTGTCAATAATATCAATTAATTCGGAAGTTTTCCCGGTGAGGAAAGCTGGTTTAAAAAGTATATTTTTATTGTACAATCAAAAAAGTATCACTTAAAAAACCAGCTTATGCCAAAAGTATTAACAAAACATTTACAGAACAAAATCAGCCACTATTTTCTTCGGCTTGAAAATTATATAACCAAGCCAGAAGCACGGTGTGTGCGTGAAATGACGGTAGGTATCCTCAAATCGGGGTCAGTATTGGTCAACCAGATAGCCAGCAGTCCACGATACCATTTCTTTAAGCCAAACGACCAAGCGTTTGCGCAACCACTACAATAAGCAAGGCTTTTTTATGAAGTTGTTCAGGGGGCACATGGATATTGGCAAGAACCGGGTATGCCACGGTGATTATATCTTTTTTGATGGTTCAGACATCCAAAAGCGATATGCCAAAATGATGGAAGGCCTGGACTATGTAAAAGATGGAGACAAAGCATCTTATGGCCTTGGTTATTGGCTGCTGGATGTTGTGCATTTTAACCGGGGGCAGGAAATGAACCCGTTGTTCAATAAACTCTACAGTTTCGGCCATGGTGCAAAAAGCGAGAACCTTGAAATACTTGAGGCTATACAGGAAGTTGGTTCAATAATAGATAAAGATATCACTAAAATCTTCGACCGTGGCATGGACAGGCCAATCTGCAGGGATTTTATAATTGGACAGGGGGGTCATTTTATTTTGAGGTTGAAGAAAACAACAAAGCTAATTTACAAGGGCACGGAAATGGCCGTTAACCAGATCAGCAAAAAAATACCCCTGTTTATGGAGCTTGATGCCACAAAAATACAGAAAAACAAAAAACGGAAAGTTGCCTTTACCTGTGGCGCAGTAAAAGTTAAATACAAAGTAGGCAAACAGGAACATGAACTCTGGCTGGTGGTTACCAAAAGGGAAAACGGCGGTTATTGCTGGCTTTTGACCCGTTCACCAAAAAAAAACATCATTGATGTTATCAAGGAAGCGTTTACTGCTTATGGCTTCCGTTGGAAGATCGAAGAATACCACCGCCACATCAAGCAGGGCTACCGATTGGAAAACATACAAATCAAAACTTTTGAAGGACTGCAAACTATGCTGGCAATACTGACCATAGCAATGGGCATAATCTACTCCTCACTTTCCTCGATGCATATAAAGCTTTTACTGGAAAGTGGGATAAAAACACTCAACAAAGAAAAAATGTATGAGCTGACAAACTTTATTTACTACAAAATCAGCACAATTATAAAAACACTGCTGGCACACATGAAACCAAGCGCTTTTCTCCCCTCGCCTCAAATCTCCAAAAGCGACGGACAGTTAAGCCTTGCATTAATTTATGAACTTTAAAAACGGGTGATGGTCAAATAATACTTAACTAAGTAAATTTCCATCCAACTTTTGTACTAAACGAAATGAACTACCCCGCCGCAGAGCAGCGGGGTATCGCTAAGGAATAGTTTTTTTAATTCGCCGCAGAGCGGCGGGGAACTAACCCCATAGCGATTAGATGGGTGAATGAATAAAAATTCGCTGAAATTTGGGATCCGAAATTTGTTTCACATATGTTTCACTAATGAAAATAAAAAAGGAGTTAATTTAATACTAACTCCTTCTTTTCCAATGAGCGGGAAACGGGGATCGAACCCGCGACCCTCAGCTTGGGAAGCTGATGCTCTACCACTGAGCTACTCCCGCATTTAGCGCGGCTAAAATATAAAATATTTCAATTGGTTATACTTTAGGAAGCTGCCAAGGAGCACGATAATTTGCATAAACCATTTGATTGGCTTCAGCATCGTTTATAAACTCCTGTTTATCACCGTCCCAGAAAACTTTTCGCCCCAAACGGTACGAAATATTTCCCAAATGACTGATGCGTGCAATGTGTGCCCCAATTTCAATATCGCAATTGGGTTTGGCTCCGGTTTTTATACAATCGAGGAAATTTGCCACATGCAAATCCAAACCTTTTCCGGTACCCTGCTGCAAAGGCATTCCTTCAAAACCATCTTTTTTACTTGTACTTTTTGTTTCAGGAACAACTTCCCAACCGTTTCTGTCGACAATTAAAGTTCCCCATTCACCCACAAAAACAACTCCGTGTCCCCGGTTACCGTATTGTGCCCCGTAAATTCCTATAGTATGATCCCAAAGCACTCCAAAATCGCCAAAATCATAAACCGTCATTAAAGTATCCGGCGTTTCCATATCATCGATCGGGAAAGCATATTTACCCCCGGTTGCCGTAACCGACTTTGGCACATACTGGTTCATTCCATACAAGGCATAATCGAGCAAATGAACGCCCCAGTCGGCCATTAAACCACCGGCGTAATCCCAGTACCAGCGGAAAGTAAAATGAAACCTGTTTTTATTGAACGGGCGTTTTGGGGCCGGCCCCAACCAAAAATCGTAATTTACACCTTCAGGAACCTCTGAATCGGGAAGAACCGGAATTGAACTTTTCCATCCCACATACGACCAGGCCCTTACTGAACGGATTCGGCCAATATTTCCCGCATGTAAATATTCAACCGCTGCCTTCCAGTGCGGATCGCTGCGTTGCCACTGCCCCACCTGAACAACAGTTCCGTATCGTTTTTGTGCATTCACCATAATATTACATTCCTGAATACTGTTGGCCAATGGTTTTTCGGTGTACAGGCTTTTTCCGGCTTCCATCGCATTTACAGCAATTAATGTGTGCCAGTGATCGGGAGTGGCGTTAATAACCACATCAATATCTTTATTTTCAAGCAGTTTTCGGTAATCGTCGTACAAAAGCGGTTTTTTATTCTGAATTTTTTCCACTTCAGCGGCACGTTCTTCCAATACATTTCTGTCTACATCGCACATGGCGCCACATTCAACATTGGGTTGGTTCAGAAATGCTTTCAAATTAACAAATCCTTGCCCCAGACAGCCAATCAAACCGACTACAACTTTTTCGCCGGGCGAAGCACATGCATTCATAATGGTTGGAAATGTTGAGATTGCTGCAGTGGCAATTGCTGAGTTTTTTATAAATTTTCTTCTGTCGTTATTCATAGTGATTATTTTAGTTTTATAGGAAGTGTAAATATAGCGGTATTCATTGTTAAAATGAATTTTTATTCCTTTGAATTGAACTGTTTTTTCACAATAAATGACCGATTGGTCAATTTTAACTTTTATTTTACTTTATAAAGTTTGACTTGTTAAAAAAAGATTTTATTTTTGACCAACCGTTCAGTCAAAAAAAGAATAATTAAATTTTAAAACTATGTCACCTCGAAGTGCTGAACAATACGACGATATCAGAAAACAGAAAAAAAAGCTAATTATGGACACAGCGCTGGAACTTTTTGCTGAAGGCGGTTTCCATGCTACCTCCATAAGTCAGATTGCAAAAAAGGCCGGTATTTCAAAAGGCCTCACCTACAATTATTTTGAAAGTAAAAATGAAATTCTTGATGAAATTATTCAGGAAGGATTCGATATTATTTATTCCAATTTCGATTTAAATCGCGATGGTATATTAACGGAAGAAGAATTCAAACATTTTATCCGGCAAAGTTTTACCATTATGCGTGAAAATATCGATTACTGGAAATTGTATTACTCGCTGATGTTACAACCCAAAGTTGCCGAATCGTTTATGGGTGAATACGAGGAAAAAGCCAAACCCATTCTGGGTATGTTGTACAATTTTATTCAAACCAAAGGAAGCAAAGACCCTGAAAGCGACATGATGGTCATAAGCGCGATGCTGGAAGGCGCCTACTTGTTTTTCATCACGGCGCCTCATCTTTTTCCATCCGAAATATTACAGGAAAAAATTATAGAAGCTTGCTTCAAAATTATAAACAACTAAAAAATTCAATCATGAAAAAGAAATTCCTTTTTCTGGTTTTACTCTTCGGAACTTTTTATGCAAATGCCCAGGATATCAAAGAAATAATCCGGCAGGCCGATGAAAAATTTCGGGGTACTTCAAGCCAGGGAGAAATGACAATGATTATTGAACGTCCCAGTTGGTCGCGCGAAGTAACCATGAAAAACTGGACACTCGGCAACGATTTCTCACTAATCTATATAACCGCGCCGGCCAAAGAAAAGGGACAGGTTTTTCTGAAACGCCAAAACGAAATGTGGAATTATGTCCCCTCCATCGAAAGAATGGTGAAGATTCCGCCATCGATGATGATGCAGTCGTGGATGGGTTCCGATTTTACCAACGACGATTTGGTCCGCGAGTCTTCTTTGATTAAAGATTATGATCAAAAATTACTGGGAGAAGAAACCATTCAGGGGTTGGAATGCTACAAAGCCGAATTGATTCCGCACGACGACGCACCGGTAGTCTGGGGCAAAATTATAATGTGGGTTTCAAAAAAGGAATACCACTGGCTAAAAGCTGAATATTTCGATGAAGACGGAATTCTGGTAAATACTGAAGTTTTAACCGATATCAAACAAATGGACGACCGGACTATGCCCACACGGCTCGAAATGATTCCAGCTGACGAAGAGGGAAACAAAACCATCATCATTTTCAAAAACATCAAATTCAACGTGAAAATGGATGAATCGTTTTTCTCTCAGCAAAATATGAAACGGATAAGGTAAAGTTTACAGTCACAGTATTCAGTCGCAAAAAACATTCATTATTATGAAAACAGACATAAAACTGGCATGGAGAAATTTATGGAGAAACCGGCGACGCACCTTTATTGCAATTTCATCTATTGTTTTTAGTGTTTTGCTGGCATCGTGGATGCGCTCGATGCAGGAAGGTTCGTACAACAGTATGATTGACAACACCGTTAAATTTTACTCCGGATATCTTCAGGTTCAAGACACGGCTTTTTGGGAAGAACGCACGCTCGACAACGGTTTTGAAGCCAGCGAAACTTTAAAATCGAAAATTGAAAACCTGGAAGATGTTACACTCGTTTCGCACCGGTTGGAATCGTTTGCATTGGCAGCCGACCATTTACACAGCAAACCGGCCATGGTGATGGGAATTGACCCCGAAGCTGAAGACAAAATCACCTCAATTTCAAAAAAAATTACCCAAGGCCGTTTTTTGAAAAACGATGATAAAGGTGTTGTTGTGGCAAAAGGTTTGGCTGAATATTTAAATCTCAGCGTTGGCGATACTTTGGTAATGATTAGCCAGGGATACCACGGAATAAGCGCCAACGGTCTTTTCGAAATTGTGGGAATAATGACTCACCCCAACCAGGAATTCGACAAACGTATGGTTTACATGGACATTAATCAGGCACGCGAGTTTTATTCGGCTTACGGAATTTCAACTTCGCTCGTGGTAATGACCGGCAATCATTACAAGGTTAATCACATAAAAAAGCAAATCAAGGATATTTTACCAGCGGAATATACAGTGATGACCTGGGCTGAAATGCAACCCGAAATTGTTCAGCTGATTCAAAGCGACCGAGGCAGTGGAATTATTATGCTTGGAATTTTATACGTTGTAATTGCTTTTGGATTGTTCAGTGTGGTTATGATGATGGTAAAAGAACGAAAACGTGAATTTGGCGTTGTTCATGCCGTTGGAATGAAAAAAGGAAAACTCTCGTTAATTGTATTTTTCGAAACCATTTTGATTGGTCTCATCGGGTGCACCGTTGGACTGGCAGTGAGTTACATTTTTTGTCTTTATTTTTACTTTAATCCGTTGCCTCTTACAGGCGAAATGGCCAAAGCAACCATTCAGTACGGAATGGAACCTTACATGTTCTTTTCCATGAAATCGTCGCTTTTTTACAACCAGATGATCCTCGTATTTTTCCTGAGTGTTTTTATTTCCATTTTTCCGGTGTACAACATATTCAGGCTAAAAATTACAAATGCGATGCGGGGGTGAAAAAGTTGACAGTTGATAGTCGCAGTTAGCAGTTAATTAAAATTATAATATACATTCTGAATTAAAATTAATGAAGTGAAAAGACCAACCGAAATGTAATTTCCAACGAGGTTTTGAACTTCAGATAAAAACAAAAAATTATGATTTGGTCAATAGCATGGCGAAACGTTTGGCGCAGTAAATCGCGAAGCATCATAATGATTGTGGCCATTGCCATCGGTTTGTTTGCCGGGGTTTTTACCATGGCATTTATGCAGGGCGCCGTTGATGCACGAATCGAATCGGCAACAAAAACCGAACTGGCACATTTACAGGTTCACGCTCCACATTTTCTGGAAAACGACAACATTGAATATTTTATTTCGGGTTCAAATGAGATTTTAAAGGAAATTGAAACACAAAAAGGAGTAATTGCAGCCAGCCGGCGTTTAATTGCTGAGCCTTTCATCATGGCTGCGCACGGAACCGGTGGCGGTAAACTTTTAGGTGTGGATGCAGAAAATGAAAAACGGGTGACCGACATTTGGGAACACCTTGTTGAAGGAACGTACCTTGAAAAATCGGGCCGGATGCCACCAGTGGTCATCGGACAAAAAATGGCCACAAAACTTCAGCTAAAAGTGGGTTCAAAAATCAACGTTCAACTGGTCGACAGGGATGGAAACCTCTCGTCGAAAGGGTACCGCGTTTCAGGAATTTACAAAACAACCAACACCGGTTACGACGAAACTCACCTGTTTGTAAACTTCGAAGATTTGCAGTCGCAGTTGGGAATGGAAGACAACACTGCCCATGAAATTGCAATTCTCCTCGAAAACGGGGATGAAGCGCCGCTGGTAAAACCGGCGATTCAAAAAATTGCCGGAGAAAACGAAGTTCAGACCTGGAAAGAAATCAGCCCTGAAATGTCATTGTTAACCGATTCGATGGACCAGTACATGTACATTTTTATCCTGATTATTTTGCTGGCGCTTTGTTTCGGAATCATCAACACCATGCTGATGGCAGTACTCGAACGTGTCAAGGAAATTGGAATGCTGATGGCTGTGGGAATGAACAAACAGCGTGTATTTATTATGATTATTCTCGAATCGGTTATGCTTACCTTTTCCGGAGGAATTCTGGGAATTTTACTAGGTTCGGTGATTACCAAATTCTTTGAAACCCGCCCGATCGATGTTTCCATGTTTGCCGAAGGACTTGAGAAATATGGTTTTGGCTCACAAATTTATACCGCTCTGAATCCTCACACGCTGGTAACCATTGGCGTTTTGGTAATTATCACAGGCATTTTATCGGCGATTTACCCGGCAAGAAAAGCCTTAAAACTGAATCCGGCAGAAGCAACCCGTTCAGAATAAAAAATAAGTGAATGAATACGAAAAGGATTAAATGCATGAATAGAATCTTCTCTGTGAACCTTTGTGAATCAACTTTGAGCGCTTTGTGTTAAAAGGACAGAAAGAAAATCACAATAAAAAATTGATGAATTAATAATACCACAAAATGAAAATAATAGAAATAAACAACCTGCATAAAACCTACGACGGCGACTCAGTTCCGGTACACGCCGTAAACAATGTTACCGTTTCTTTTGAAGAAGGCGAATTTACTGCCATTGTTGGTCCATCCGGCTCCGGAAAAACAACGCTGCTGAATATAATTGGCGGCCTCGACGATGCTTCTGAAGGTTCCATCAAAATTAACGGTGTAAATATTACCGAACTTTCTTCAAAAAATCTTACCGATTTCAGGCTGAAAAATATTGGCTTTGTTTTTCAGGCGTACAACCTGATTCCGGTGTTAACCGCGAAGGAAAATGTTGAATTTATTATGCATCTTCAGGGCGCAAACAAAGAAGCCCGCGATGAACGTGCCACTGAACTTTTAAAAGAAGTAGGGCTGGGAGAAATGATGAACCGGCGGCCTTCAAAACTTTCCGGCGGACAGCAGCAAAGAGTGGCCGTGGCAAGAGCGCTGGCATCGAAACCAAAATTTGTGCTGGCCGATGAACCCACCGCCAACCTCGATTCAAAATCGACAGAAAATTTACTCGATATTATGGAACAACTTAATAAAGAGGAAAAAATAACGTTTATATTTTCAACGCACGATCAACGGGTAGTAAACAAGGCACGCCGCGTTATTACACTCGAAGACGGCAAAATTATAAGCGATATTAAAAAAGAATAAACATGAAAACAGCGACAATGATACTGGGAATCGTATTATTTATTCATCCTTTTGTTTTTGCTGAAATCGGGTCTGAATCAAATTCGAATTGGGATTCGCGCACACTGAATACTGCAGCAAATGCAAATTATCTGTCGTCGCTGGAAAAAGAAATTATTCTTGAAATCAACAAATTAAGGTCGAATCCGGCACAATATGCACGCGATTTTATTGCACCGCTGGCCGGTAAATTTCAGCAAAATATGTTGTATTACCCGGGCGACAAACCGTTGCGGACCAAAGAAGGTGTCAGGGCATTGAATGAATGTGTGCGTGAACTGGAACGACAAAAACCGCTACCACTGGTTTATCCTAGCTCAGGTCTTTCGAGGGCAGCAGCAGATCATGTAAAAGACCAGTCGCGCTCCGGGCAAACCGGCCACCGTGGCAGCGACCGTTCTTTCAGCAAGGAAAGAATTGAACGGTACGGCAACTGGAATGTACGGATTGCTGAAAATATTGCTTACGGTGGAATTACCGCACGGCAAATTGTAATTTATCTTTTGATTGACGACGGAATAAGCGACCGCGGACACCGGAAAAATTTCCTGCACCCCGATTTCAAAAAAGTAGGAGTCGCAACCGGAACTCATCCATCGTACTACAATATGAGCGTGATGGAATTTGCCGGGGAATTCAAGGAGAAGTAAGAGGAAGTGGGAAGCGGGAAGTGGGAAGTTGGAAGTTGGAAGCTGATTAAATTATTCGAAATGAAAAAACAAAAAATACAAGTCCTGTTTTTATTTTTTTTGATTCCTTTTCTGGCATCGGCGCAACTTCAGAAAGTTACACTGAACGGTTATGTGAAGGATCTTTTTATGTATTATCACCCAAAAACACAAATACCCGGAATTGAAACAAATTACCTTTCCACAAACATTATTCACAACCGGCTCAATTTTAAATGGTTTGCGTCCAACGAACTGACTTTTGCGGTTGAAGCGAGAAACCGCATGTTTTTTGGACAGATGATAAAAGAATTTCCGATATACAAAACAACCATCGACATTGACAACGGCTATTTCAACTTGTCGGAAGTAATTGCTTCGGGAAACGGGTGGTTTGTTCACTCCATCATCGACCGTGCATGGATTAATTACACAAAAAACAAATGGGCTGTTACGGTTGGCCGGCAGCGCATAAACTGGGGTGTTAACCTGGTTTGGAATCCCAACGATATTTTTAACAGCTTTTCTTATTTTGATTTCGATTATGAAGAGCGCCCCGGAACCGACGCTGTAAAAATTCAATATTACACCGGCGTTACCTCATCGGCAGAGCTGGTATATAAAATTGGACGAAATGAAGACGAAACAGCAGTTGCCGGAATGTACCGTTTTTCGAAATTGAATTACGATTTTCAGTTTTTGGGTGGCTGGGTTGGAAAAGATTATGTAATTGGCGGTGGCTGGGCCGGCGATATAAAAGGCGGTGGTTTTCGAGGCGAAGTTTCATGGTTTACCCCGCGCCAGTCAGACAACGGCAGCGAAGAAGCATTGGTAGCTTCAATTTCGGGCGACTATACATTTAAAAACAGTTTATACCTGCACACCGGAATTTTATACACAAGCAACGGAACAACAGGCAATGCCGGCGGACGCGAAATATTCGACATGAACCTTTCAGCTAAAATGCTATCGCTCGGTCGTTACACTATTTTTGGACAGGCCTCCTACCCTTTTACGCCACTTTTTTCAGGCGGACTTTCAGGAATGGTAAATCCATGCGATGGCTCTACTTATGTGGGACCATCGTTAACGTATTCACTCGGAAATAATCTTGAAGCGATGTTAACAGGGCAGCTATTCTCGGGAAAAACTGGCACTGAATACGGCGATTACGGATATTTACTTTTTGCCCGTTTGAAATGGGCATTTTAGAAGAAATTTCGGTAAAAAGAATTTTAATACTGAATATACTTGAACTTTAATTCTGCTCAACTGCAAGAACAATTTCCATTACATAATTCGAATACTGAAATACCGCCAATATCAAATCTTCTTTGCCAGCGATATATAATTTATAAAAAAGATAAAGGTTCGATTATATTTGCGGTCGCATTCTTACTTATTCAAGTTAAAATGCAAAAATAAGATGAAAGTAAAAATTGACGGTTTTATCATAGCTATAATTGTTGTCGTTGCTTTAGCCTGGTTCTTTCCGCACTGGGGGAACCCGCAAAGTGGCATTCCTCTTGATTTAATTGCAAGTGTCGGCATTTCGCTGATATTCTTTTTTTATGGTCTGAAACTAAATCCGCAGCAAATAAAAAACGGGTTAAAAAACTGGAAACTACATTCCATCGTACAAGCAACCACTTTCCTGATTTTTCCGCTGATTGTTCTTGCCTTTTACCCTTTTATAAAAACTGAAAACGGACAAACGATCTGGATTGCATTCCTTTTTTTGGCTGCTCTTCCATCCACTGTTTCTTCTTCAGTAGTGATGGTTTCAATTGCACGTGGAAATGTCCCGGCAGCTATTTTTAACGCCAGTATTTCGGGTTTAATTGGCATTGTTATTACCCCGCTTTGGATGGGAATGTTTTTAAACCAATCCTCAATTAATTTCAACCTGGGTGAAATTTATATAAAACTGGTGACCGAAATTTTGTTACCGGTTACAATTGGTCTCGTTTTGCAACGTTACTTTGGAAATTACGCGCGCAAATACACCCGCTATCTTACATTGTTTGATAAGTCGGTAATTTTGCTGATTATTTTTAAAAGTTTTTCCCGGTCGTTCGAAGATAAAATTTTCAGCTCCGTGGACATGATCGATTTATCACTTATTATTTTAGCCGTTATTTTATTGTTTTACTTCATCTATTTTCTCACCGGTTATCTTTCCAAATTGTTTGGTTTTAACCTCGAAGACAGTATTACTGCGCAATTCTGCGGAACAAAAAAATCGCTGGTTCACGGAACTGTTTTTGCCAAAATATTATTTCAGCATTCAGCATCAACCGGAATTTTTCTTCTTCCAATCATGCTCTTCCACCCCATTCAGATTCTTATTATCAGTTTTGTTGCCTCAAAACTTGGACGAAGGGAATAGATCAAATATTCTCAGCATTTACATTCCTGATTTTTAGAAAACCAAAATTTAATTCAAAAGAAATACTCGTTCCCATTCATTTTTCAGCAGAAAAAAAATTGAATTGAAAGCAATTTGAAACAAAGTGCTGAATAGAACATTGATGCCATTTGCCAAATAAATCTGCTCCTAAAAAAAGTCAATGAAGATCTACCTAATTGCCACAGTAAAAACACGTCAGAATTTGTTCTCCTGAAGTTTTGTTTAAAATTAAGCCACAAATTGAACTCGATAAAAACTTCGCTGTGCTAACATAACATATAAGCATAAAGTACAGACGGTTACATTAATAAAAGTTATAGCCGCAGTATATTATAAAAAAGCCGTTTCCCTCGTTTTTTAAACCTCAACTTTACAATTATTCAAAAAAAGATATTTAATTTGAACCTTCTAAATAAATTAATTTTTATGTGGGTTTTTAGCTAATGAAAAATACGTACACCGACTTAATTGAGCAGTCCTATTATTTTCCGCAGGAAGGCTTCGACTTGCAAGATGGATATCTTACATTTAACGGCGTTTCGCTGAAGTATTTAATTCAAAAATACGGAACTCCTTTCCGGCTGATGTACCTGCCGCGAATCGGGGACCAGATAAAGAAGGCGCGAAATCTTTTCCGACGAGCAATAAAAGCTGAAAATTACCAGGGAACTTACAATTACTGTTACTGTACAAAAACCTGCCACTTTCACCACGTAATAAGCAAAGCTTTACAATACGATGTAAACCTTGAAACTTCTTCTTCATTCGACATCGATTTGATTATGAACCTGTTTAAAAAAGGAGAACTCGATTCTAATGTAAAACTGGTTCACAACGGTTATAAAACCGATGAATACATCCGCAAAATTATTGGTTTGCAGGATTTGGGATTTACTGATTCAACCATTATTCTTGACAACAAAAACGAACTCAAAAAGATACTTGCGCTTGCCGGAAAGAAAAAAGTAAAAATTGGTATTCGGCGGGCTATCGACGAAGAACCTCAGAGCAGTTATTATACTTCACGTTTAGGAATTCGTTCCATCGAAATTCTGGATTTTTACAGGAATCAGATAAAAGACAAATCGAATATTGAGCTTACAATGCTCCACTTTTTTGTTGATTCAGGAATTAAAGACACTTTGTATTACTGGGGTGAATTCCAGAAATCGATGAAAACGTATATTGAACTGAAAAAAGAGTGCCCAACCTTGAACAACCTTAACTTGGGCGGTGGTTTTCCAATCCGCAACCACCTGGGTTTCGAATACGACTACGAATATATGATTCGTGAGCTTGTAAAAAACATCAAGGAAATGTGCAATACCGAAGGAATTAAAGAACCCGATATTTACACTGAATTTGGAAAATATACAGTGGGTGAAAGTGGCGCTACCATTTTTTCGGTGTTGGAACAAAAACAGCAAAACGATACCGAGCTTTGGTACATCATCGACAACAGTTTAATGAATACCATTCCTGACGCCTGGTCAATTTTTGAAAAATTCATTTTGTTGCCTGTTAACAAATGGGACAACGAATATACGCGTGTAAATATTGGCGGTATTAGCTGCGATCACTCTGATTATTATAACTCGGAAGATTTAAACCAGCAAATTATGTTGCCACGGTATTCATCGCGTGAAAAAGAACCGTTGTATCTTGGATTTTTCCATACCGGCGCTTACCAGGATTCCATCAGTGGGTACGGTGGAATTAAACACTGTCTGATTCCATCGCCTCAGCATGTAATTATCGATCGAGACGAGACTGGTAATTTTGTGGATTATGTATACCGGACAGAACAAACCGTTGAAGACATGTTCAACATTCTGGGATACAATCCATGATTAAACTTTCAATTCAAGCAAGGCAAAAAACATTTATTTAAAAAGATAAAAAACCAAAAGCCGCTTCATAAACGAGGCGGCTTTTTGTTTGGGAATTAAGAACCTCAGTTTTTACTTTTATCGAGCATTAAAATTGAATTCACTACAATTTCAGTGATGTAGTGTTTTTCACCGTTTTTATCGTCGTAGGTACGGTTGGTCAATTTTCCTTCAATGGCTATTTCTGAGCCTTTTTTTATGTAGTTCTCAACAATATCGGCTTGTTTTCCCCAGGCAACCAGTTTGTGCCACGTAGTTTCCGATTGTTTGTTGCCGTTTTGGTCGCGGTAAATTTCGTTGGTGGCTATAGTAAAAGTAGCCATTGTTTTGCCACTGTCCAACTTTCTTACTTTGGGGTCGTCGCCCAAATGGCCGATAAGCCTGACGCTGTTTTTTAATGCATTCATGATTTCAAAATTTAATTAATGTGTAAAACGAAATTGTTGATTCAAAGGTAGAGTCAGGCAAAAAGATTATCCGGTAATTAAACATTTGTAATCGACAATAAACGTTTGTACCCGGTTACAAACGGATATATTTTTGTATATTAGCATTTTACTTTTATTTATTTCTTCCAATTTCACAAAAGAATGAGCACCTCTGATATTCAAAATTTCATAACAAATAACGGGAAAACTGAATTGGTCAGGTTTTAAATTAAATAAACAATATGAAATCAGCTACAACGGAAAAGACAACAGATGTCCGAATTATTGACCTCACTCCTGAAAACATAGCAGATTATGGGGTTTGCGGGTATAAAGATGTAAACAAACACAAAGAATTGAGAAATAAAATTGAATGGGTTAAAGAATATTATCCTAAAGGGCTTCGTATTAAAGCCTTAATTTCGGAAAAAGGAGGTTACCAGGGAATGCTTGAATATCTTCCCGGAGAATTTGCCCACCGGCCCGTAAAAGCTGCAAACTATATGTTTATCCACTGTATTTTTGTGGGTTTCAAAAACGAATTTAAAGAAAAAGGCTTTGCTTCACAATTAATTGACGAATGCATTAACGACGCACAAAAATTGAACATGCACGGAGTGGCAGTGGTTACCAGAAAAGGATCGTTTATGGCAGGCGAAGAAATTTTCCTAAAAAAGGGATTCACTGTGACCGACAGCGCCAAACCCGATTTCAAATTGCTGGCTTTAAAATTTAACCAGGGAGTTGAAGAGCCAAAATTCAATTCGGAAGTTTTAAACGATTTCAGCAAATACAATAATGGGCTAACGATTATTCGTTCGACACAATGCCCGTACACCGAAAAAAATGTGAATGCAATCATTCAATCAGCAAAAACAAAATTCAGGGTAGAAACTCATTTAATCGACTTGGAAGATGCAACGGCAGCGCAGCAAACACCCTGTGCTTTCGGAACATTTTGCATTATTTTCAACGGTAAAATTATTAGTTACCACCCGATTAGCAACACCAGGTTTGAAAACATTATGACCAAACGAATAAAGTAGTTTTTGAATAATTGTTTTTGAAACAAGAAGAAATTAAACTCAAACAATATGGAAGACAGATTTTGTCTGGAATGTGGGGAACCTCTCAGAGGACGCGCCGACCAAAAGTTTTGTAACGATCTTTGCCGGAATGCCTACAACAATAAAAAAGCAGGAGCAGCCACCAATTTTATGCGGAAAATAAACCGCATTTTGAAAAATAACCGTTCAATTCTGGACGAACTAAATGTAGAAGGGAAAACCACTATTTTCAAAACTACTCTCGAAAAACACGGTTTCAACTTCAATTACTTCACCCATATTTACACCACACAAAACGGCAAAACATACTTCTTTTGTTACGAACAGGGCTATCTCGAACTGGAGAACAACAAATTCCTTCTGGTAAAAAAAGAAGACTAGAAATTTCTAAAATGGTTTGATTTGTTTGAAAAATTTGCAAGTTTGAATTTGTTTAAACCGTCGGTGATTTATTCTTCCAGACTGTATTCAAAAAACGGTTGCGCATCGTTTACCGAAGCCAGGTAAAGTTTTCCACGCTGGCGGTCGGCACAAAAATAGCCCCAGTTGTCGAGCCGGTATTTTGCCACCGGATTTCCATTCCAGTCGTACTTTTCCACAAAAATGTAAAACTGTTTTTTCTGCCATTCTTTGTTTACATTCATAGGTGAACGGCCACTGTACAAAACGTACACAAAATCGTCCTGCGCCGACATTCCCCAGTAATGTGTTACATTTTGAGGGCTCATCACAGAAAGCGCATCGCCTTTTTTGGCTTCGCCCGATTTAAACACCAGCGTGCGCGAAGTATTGTTTTTCGGATCAACAAAAACCAGTCGTTTGAAATATTTGTAAGCATAAACCAGTCGTTGTTTTTGTGCGTTGGCTCCAAAATCGCCGATGTAGGAAGCCCAGCTTTTGTAGGCATCAGAAAAAGAAAGGTTAAATATGATTTGGTTTAGAACTGAGTCGCTGTCCATTTTAAAATCGAAAACTGCTTTTCCTCCTTTCACCGATTCAGCATAAACAAATTCGGTGGACGAAAAACTGACAACCTGTTTATCGTTAATGGCGAGGTTGATCGGGGCATCGGCCAGTTTAAAAGACAATTCCGAAATGCTCAAATCTTTGTTCAGTGAAAACAGATGGTCGTTGGCCTGTTCGTAAATGTAACACAAACATTCGTCACCTTCCGACGGAACCAGGCTTGGGTATTGAAATTCGCCCGGACCACGCCCCATTTTACCCAGCGATTTAACCAGCCCAAAATCGGGAAGTGAAAAAACCATAAACATATTTTCACTGTTCAGATTGGCCATAATCAGCAAACTGTCTTTTACCAGCATTTGTGTTTCCCTGACTTCAAAAATTGCGTCGGTTGGTTTTTGTACCCCTTTTAACTCCCTGACTTCGCCAAAACAATTGTCGGCAAGTCCCACCTCGCCGGGAACCAAATCAGGAAAAACCTGTTCATTTTCTACTTTTGCCTGAATTGTATCGACAACCGTTTCTGTTTTTAAGCTGTCTGATTTTTTTGAGTTACAGGCTGAAAGGAGTACAGCCAGAACCAGAATTTTAACCGCAGAGGTGCGGAGACGCGGAGAAAATTCAATACTATTACATTTTTTAGTTTTCATCGGTTTAAATTTTCAATATAGTTTCTAAATTTTTCGTAATTGTTTCAGTTTTTCAATCAAATCATCAACGAGATGGAATTCGCATATCCGCCAACTGACGGATAATCATTGCAGTTGGTATAAAATGATGAAATTTATTTATGCTCATTTCATGTTTTCAATTTTTATTTTTGAAGTTGTACGAAGCAATTCAAACTCTAAAACCAATCTAATTTTTCAAACGTTGCATAACCATTCCACAGTTTTTTATAGTTCAAGCGTTTTTAAATTGATATAACCCAGCGGATTCACCCTTTCCTCAAAATATACAACAAGCCTCTGATTTTCCTTATCGACACAAAAATGTGAAAACTGCGATTTTGGGTCAAGTGTTTTCAAATAGTTTCCATCGGAATCAAATACCAGAAATTTTGATGGATAAGCTCCGTGCAATGGATTGCCCTTTTCGTCATAAATCATATCGGCACCACCGTTGTAAGAAGCAATAATTTTATCGTCCCAAACTGCCACATCTTGAAAGTAGGAATTTCGCTTGCCTTCGTCGTTTAAATAACCGGGACCGTAAATGTTACATTTTAGTGTCCCGTCCAAAGTGCAAATGGTCATCAAATCGAGAAAAAGGAAAGCATTCACATAATAATTATTTGTCAGGGAAAGGGCAAAAAACGAATTCGATTTTTTACCGGTTGCCTCCGGATGTTCGTACCCGAATTTTTCGGTTGTATTTGAATTAATATTCATTTTTGCCATTGCCATATCGAAACTGTTAAAGTTAAGGACATGAACAGCTTTTCCGAGAGCAATACTATCGTTCAGAAAATCATAACGTTCAACAAATAATTCATCGTTGAGCGATCTTTTTTCACCGGGCAAATAATTTGGGTTTTTCAAAACACTGTCGAGATAAAATTTGTACAAAATCCTTTTCCCGTGGTCCGGAGCCCAGAAAACCTGCCCGTCAGGTTCCGCAACAATTCGTCCCGGATTTGAAATTTCGCCGGGGCCACGTCCTCTGAATCCTGTACTTGTTACAAATTCAAAGGTATTTTTATTGTAAAGATGAATTTGTTTTGTATCGGTGGTTAACCAGTCGTTTACCATCAGATAATTTCCAATAATTTTTAATTCGGGGTCAACAAAAAACAAATCGGTTTCTATGTCTTTAATTTCATTGCCCACATCCAAAATATTGTCGCGGTGTTTTTGTATAATTTCTGTTGAATTTTCACCGGCGTTTTTACAGGCTGAAAACAGTATCACCAGAAACAAAATTTTAACCGCAGAGGCGCAGATACGTGGAAAAAATTTAATAGTAATCCATTTTTTTAGTTTCATGTTTTCATTGTTTATTTTGAAGTTGTTTGATGTTTGCACCCCAATTCAAACTATCAAACAAACTCAATCTTTTCTTTATCATTCCACAACCACCAGAAAAGGATTTTCCTCCAGTTCAACTTCCAGTTTTTGATTTCCAATTTCAACCGTTGTTTTATCCGAAGTTGGGTTTTCAACAAAAAAGTCGGTTGGATTGACAGCAAAAACCAGGTAATTTTCATTGATTTCGGTTGGATTCTTAAACGATTCCAAAGCAGGCAAACCAAAATACGTTGAAATTGGTCCGTTCAAATAAACCTTTTCCCTGTTTTTTTCGCTGATGGCGTAACAACTTTTTATATCATCGTAAAGCACAGCCAAAATGTATTCGCGGAAATAAAATGAATTGAGCAAATACGGAATGTAACCGGCATTCAACGCATCGTCATCAAAATAAATCCGTCTGTTGTTTTGCCTTGTTTTTTCAATAAAACTTTCCGGCACTGCACGTCGTCCCAAATCAAATGTTATTATTTTTCGAAAATCGTCAGTATTAAATTCATAAATGCCAAAAATATTGGTTGTTGTAAAAAGCTTGCGTGAACCGGAAAAATGAAAGTTATCACCCGTTATTATAAAAAACTCGGGGTAGCTACTTCCTTCCATCGAAATAAACCGCTTTTTAATTGATTTCTTCGATAAATCATAACCAAAAACAAACCAGGGTTCTTTTTCTGTTACCCTGAGGTTTTGTAAAAAAACATTCTCGGAATCAATCCATTGAATATCGTTGGCATAAATTCCTTCCAAACGCGACTCGTCTACAAACTTCCCATTATAATCGAAAATACAAATCCGCGTTGAACCATCAAGTACACAAAACAATTGCTTTTCGCGATTCGCAGAAATAGCAATTATCATATTTATTTCTCCCGGCCCTTTTCCCTTTTTTAAGCTTGAAATAAAATTTCCGTCGGATGAAAAGATGTACACATTGAATTCCGACAACAGAAAAATCCGGTTGTTTTCATAATCAGTTATCGTTTTTGTTATAAATCCCAGACTCGATTCCGGCGAAGTTTCCAGTTTAATAATTTTTGATACTTTCCCAAGTTCCAGTTTTTCCTTTTGGGTGGGTTCCAGCGGAATTACATTTTTTTGTGTGGAGGGATTGTTGCAACTTCCAATTACAAGAAAAACGATTACAGGCAAAAAATGAACAACGCTTTTAATTTTTCTGAATGTGTTTTTAACCGCAAAGGCGCGGAGACACAGAGAAAATTTAATAGTAACCCATTTTTTTAGTTTCATGTTTTTGTTTTTTATTTTGAAGTCGTTTAATGTTTGCACCCCAATTCAAACTATCAAACAAACTCAATCTTTTTTTATCATTCCACAATTACCAGAAAAGGGTTTTCCTCCAGTTCAACTTCCAATTTTTGATTTCCAATTTCAACCGTTGTTTTATCCGAAGTTGGGTTTTCAACAAAAAAGTCGGTTGGATTGACAGCAAAAACCAGGTAATTTTCATTGATTTCGGTTGGATTTTTAAACGATTCCAAAGCAGGCAAACCAAAATACGTTGAAATTGGTCCGTTCAAATAAACCTTTTCCCTGTTTTTTTCGCTGATGGCGTAACAGGAAAAATCCTCGTCTTTAATAATAACGACATTATAATTTCTGAAATAAAATGCCCCAATCAGATACGGAACAAATCCATTTTCTAATGCAGCATCTGCAAAAGCCCCCATTCTTCTGCCTTGATTGAACTTTTCCGGAAAGGTCTCAGGAACTTTTCGATCACCCAAATCATACGAAATTATTCGTTCAAATTGATTGTTTTTGAATTCAAATAATCCAAAAATATTGGTACTGGCGAAAAAAAGTCGGTCTTTAAAATCCATAAAATAACTTGAAAGCGAAGTTGAAAAAAGAGGATATGGACTTTCTTCTGCAGGTATAAATTTCCCTGTTATTGTATCATTTGTTGCATTATAATTCGAAATAAAAAATGGATTGGTTGGGCTTGGAGTGTTGTTCAGTAAAAGAAAGTTCTCATCGTCAATGGCTTTTACTTCAAAAAAATAAAAGTTATTAAGTTGATGTGTTTTTTGCACTTCTCCGTTATAATCGACGATAGTGATGATATTTGCCATTATTTGGTTTACATAAATTTTCTTTTTCTTTCTGTCAATCGAGAAATTAAAAATATCATAAACTTCACCGGGGCCTTTGCCTTTTGTTAATTTATTTATGAATTTTCCATTGGCATCAAATACAAAAAACTCCATATCTGATAAAACAAAAATCCGGTCGTTTTGAATATCCATCGCCACTTTCCAAATTGTACCCAATTGCGATTCCGGTGAAGTTTCCAGTTTAATAATTCTTGAAGGTTTTCCAAGTTCCAGTTTTTCTTTTTGGGTGGGTTCCAGCGGAATTACATTTTTTTGTGTGGAGGGATTGTTGCAACTTCCAATTACAAGAAAAACGATTACAGGCAAAAAATGAACAACGCTTTTAATTTTTCTGAATGTGTTTTTAACCGCAAAGGCGCGGAGACACAGAGAAAATTTAATAGTAACCCATTTTTTTAGTTTCATGTTTTTGTTTTTTATTTTGAAGTCGTTTAATGTTTGCACCCCAATTCAAACTATCAAACAAACTCAATCTTTTTTTATCATTCCACAATTACCAGAAAAGGGTTTTCCTCCAGTTCAACTTCCAGTTTTTGATTTCCAATTTCAACCGTTGTTTTATCCGAAGTTGGGTTTTCAACAAAAAAGTCGGTTGGATTGACAGCAAAAACCAGGTAATTTTCATTGATTTCGGTTGGATTTTTAAACGATTCCAAAGCAGGCAAACCAAAATACGTTGAAATTGGTCCGTTCAAATAAACCTTTTCCCTGTTTTTTTCGCTGATAGCGTAACAGGAAAGTTCATTGTCGGAAAGAATTACCAGATTGTAATTTTTGAAATAAAATACCGCGTTCATAAATACAACATAACCATATTTTACGGCCGCATCATTAAAAGCCTGGCCAGCCCTTCTTTTTTCATATTTTTCAGAAAATTCAGGGGGCGCTATTCTTTTACCCAAATCGTAGGTGATAACTTTTTCAAAGTCATTGTTTTTGTATTCAAAAAGCCCAAATATGGTCGGGCTTGCAAAAAATATCCGGTTCTGAAATCTTGGGAAAAAGGTAGGCATTGGCCACAAAAATTTTGGATAATTACTTTCCCCGGCAGAAATGTATGTTTTGGTTATCGAATCGGTAGTTAAATCGTATTCAGCGACAAAAAACGGGATTGACTCAATAGGTGAATTATTTAAAAGAAAAAGGTGGTTTTCATCTTTCGGTTCAATTGCCAGCAGATAAATACTTTCTTTTAACTTATCGTTTTTAAGCACTTTTCCGTTATAATCGACTATGGTTATATGATTTGCCAAAAACTGATTTATAAAAAGCAATTGTTGTTTTTTATCGGCAGAAAAATTTACAATATCATACAATTCGCCCGGGCCACGACCATTTTTAACCCTGGAAATAAAGTTCCCCTGAGAATCGAAAAGAAACAATATCCCATCCGACAACACAAAAATCCGGTTATTTTCAAAATCCGTAACAGTAGAATTTATTGAACCGAGTTGCGATTCCGGCGAAGTTTCCAGTTTTATAATTTTTGATACTTTTCCAAGTTCCAATTTTTCTTTTTGGGTGGGTTCCAGCGGAATTACATTTTTTTGTGTGGAGGGATTGTTGCAACTTCCAGCTACAAAAAAAACGATTACAGGCAAAAAATGAACAACGCTTTTAATTTTTCTGAATGTATTTTTAACCGCAAAGGCGCAGATACGCAGGGAAAATTTAATAGTAAACCATTTTTTCAGTTTCATGTTTTCGATTTTTATTTTGAAGTTGTTTAAAATCTTTTAAGGGTTTGAAATTGTTCGAACCAACTTAAATTTTTCAAACTTCTTTACTTTTTCAGTTTCAAAAAAATGGGCAAATAAATAATAATGGCGACCATCGAAAACAGCAGTCCTCCCATGGCGCCAACGGCAAAGGCAAACCAAAACACTTCTTTCTGACCGCCCCACACAAAAGGTATCAATCCTAAAACAGTAGATAAAATGGTTAATGTTATGGCAACAATTTTCTGATTGTAGGCTTTTAAAAATGTGCGCACGGTAACTCCCTTATTTTCGCGGGTTACAAGGTTGTTAAAATCGTTAATAATGTAAATGGCTGCGTTTACCACCAGCCCGCTGAGCAAAATAAACGACGCAAAACCGCCCTGGTCAAAATTAAAATCGAACAGGTAAAACGTAAGAAAAACGCCGATAAACGAAATGGGAATCAGACTGATAACGGCCAGCGGTTTTAACAGCGATTCAAACAAAATGGCGGTAATAAAATAAATAATTACAATAATTAACAGCAGCAAATAATACTGTTTTTTATCGCGCTGATCCCAGTACCAGTAGTCGTCGGGTTTTTGTGATTTGTAACCTAGTGGCAGAACTTTGTTGATTTCGTCGATTTCGCGTTCCTGCACCATTTTAGCCAGTGGCCCCGGCCCCACAAAATTGTAATTCAGATAAATCTGGTACACCTGGTTCTTTTTTACAATGCTTTTCCCGGCAAGCAGTTTGTGAATTTCGCCGGCCTGCGACAATTTTTTCTGTCCTTGTGAAGTTTTTACCGGAATGTTGTAAAAATCCCATTTGTTGTATTTATCGCTTTGGCCGGAAACCAGAACCACAGGCTGCAATTCGGTTTCGTTGTAAAACGGCGTTAGATTTCGCGAGTACAACTGGGTAAAAAGCGAATTGGTGTAATCGTAATAATTGAGTCCCTGCAAAGCCAGCAAATCTTTGTCAACTTCCAGTTTATATTCGTAACGCGTAGTTGATCCCCACGAATTTTCGCTGTTGATTTCGGTGTTATTCACCCGCGGATTTTCGAGTAATTTTTTTTCCAGTTGTTCGGCGTATCTGTAAAGTTGCTCGTAATTGTAACCGGTAAGCAGAATGTGGCTGTTTTTGTAATCCATGTTCAGCGCGTTCGAAAAACCTTTGCCCACGCCGTACACACTCCAGTCCATGCCACCAAGCGAAATAGCTTTGGCTTCCACCTGGCTTTTCAGCATAAACGGAAACGAAGATTTTTCGGCTTCTTTGGTAAACTGAATGGTGATGGACGAATTCCGGTAGCTGGTAATGCGTGTTTCAAACTGCTCCACTTCGCTAAACTGACTGATGTACTGTTCCATTTTCCTGACCGCCTCGTTCAACTGCTCAATGGTGCAGCCTTCGGGCATTTGTCCGCGCACATACAACGTAGTTTTGCCGGGGTCGGAATAAAAGCTGCCTTCAAAAACATATTCGGTAAAAAGCCGCAGCGAACCGCCAAAAATTTTGGCAAGCACCGGTTTTATTTCCGACTGGAATTTATCGGAACCGAGTGTTTTGTTGTAAAACTGCGCTGCTTTTGTATCTTTTTCTATTTCACCCGGAAGCGAGCCCACCGGCAACCCGAAAGCCAGAATTATCAACACATAAAAAACCCATTTAAACCGTTTTTCAAAACCAATAAAACGGTTGTAAAAACCGGTTATTTTCACCACTCTTTTTCGCACACGCACCGGAGCCCGGGCATCCGATTTTTGCCGGTACAGTTTTTCCATCAGCGCCGGAACCAAAAACAGCGAAACTACCAGTGAAACCGACAGGTTGATAAGCATTACGTAGGTAAAATCGATGAGCAGAATTTTCTGGTTTTCCTTTAAAAAGAATACAACCGAAAGCGCCCCGAGCGTGGTTAAAGTTGCCGCCAGTAGCGAGATAAAAACCCGCAACCCTTTTTGTTTCTGAAGGTGGGTCACCATCAGAATACTGTTGTCGATAATGATTCCGAACGAAACCGTAATTCCGGCCAGCGAGTAAATATGAATTTCAACTTTCAGCAAATAATAAAACACACCGGCGATAAGCAAATTGGCAACCAGTGAAATTGAAAGAATGGCGAGTACACGGAACGAACGGCTTACCACCAGCACAAACAACAACAAAATTGCCAGTGAAAAAATGGTACGCAACCCTATTTTTGTGAGTTCTTCGCGAATGTATTCCGTACTGTCGGAAGCCACGTGAACTGAATAACCAAGCGGAAGTTTTTCGCGGATAATTTCCAACTGGTCGTTAATTTCGCCTGAAAGTTTGAGCTGGTTTTCGCCCTGCGCTGCATAAACAACCAGGTTGACCGTATTTTTTCCGTTGATGCGGTAATACGAAGTGGGCGGTTTTTCTTTCAGTTTTACCGAAGCTACGTCCGAAAGTTTGATAACACGTCCGCCTTTGTTTGCAATGGGCAGACTCCCCCACTTTTCGGGAGAAATATATTTTGTCGATGCCAGCACCGGCACAAAAGAACCCGATGCATTTTGCTGGTTTCCAAGAAATGTACGGTCGCCAAGTTGGTTGATTACCGAGGCAATTTCGTAGGGAGTTAATCCGTAGTTTTTTAGTAATTCGGGGTCGAAACTAATTTCCCACTGGTAAGGAGTGGCACCGTACAACGAAATATCGGCAATGCCGTCGATTTTTAGCAAAGCCGGAACAACCTGCTGGTTGGCTACTTTTTCGATGTAATGTGTGGAAGCACTGGCATTTAAAGTAAGCACCATAAAAGTTGTTACCTCATCGTCGTCGGAAGCGCTGGTGGTTATTTCGGGGTAACTCATTTCGTCGGGCATGCTGCTGCGCAACTGGCGAATGAGTGTGGAAACTTCGTACCGTTTCTGGTTTAAATCGGCCGTTTTATCAAATTCCAGTGTAATAGTTCCGCTGCCTACCGACGAAGTGGATTCGATATTTTTTACCTGGTTAATTTTTCCTAAAATGCCTTCAATTTTCGAGGTTTCTTCCTCAATTACTTTGGGCGATGCATTGGGCCACGAAAAATAAACGGTAAGCTGAGGTAAATCGCGGCTGGGTTTGTAACTTACATCGAGCAGCGGGATAAATGCAATACCTACAATCATCAATGCCAAAAACACCACGATGATAGAAAAGGGAGAAAAGGCTGGTTTGTTTTTTATTGGTTCGATGGTTTAAAATTATTTGAATTAATTAGCTCAATTTAACAAAAATCAGGCCTCTTTTTATAGGATTATTCTATTCTTTTCAGAAAACGATCCCAGCGAAATTTGCCATTTTGATAATTGAAAAGAACAAAGACTACTTTTCCAATAATATTTTCTTCTGGAATAGGACCGAAATGACGCGAATCAATGGAGCTATTATTGTTATCTCCTAAAAAAAAGTAATTCTTATCAAGTAATGTCATCGGACCATAGTTCTTAATAGACCAGCCATTTTGATATGTCTGTGGATATACTGGAATAAGTGTTATAAAGTTTTCAAGGTTATTATTGTCATTTCTATCTTGCGCAAAAAACTCTGATTGTGAGAAATATTTTGAAGATTCGGGCATTTTCAAAAACATGAAATAATCTTCATTAATTAACCTAATATTCATGTCTGTAGGATTTATATTCAAGTTTATACTTTGGGTATCGTCACAATTATAATTTGTTTTATTTAGAAGTTTTATTTTTCTATTATTTATAATTAACTCATTATTTATAATTTGAATAGTGTCTGTCGGTAACCCGGAGCATCTTTTTACTAACTTTTTGTTACCCTTTAGGCTTTTAAACACAACCAAATCACCTAATTCCACAAGTCTTTTTTCTTTATAATAAGAAATACTTTTGAATATAACATTTAAAAGTGAATATTCTATTTTGGTAACAAAAATAACATCTCCACTTTGTAATGTTTTTTCCATTGAGTTGCTCGGAACGTAGAAAAATTCAAATATATATATTCGCGAAAATAGGGTAAGAGAAAAGAACACAAACAATAATATTTTCTTCTTCCTAATTTTCATAGCTTGTATTGAGTTCTTTCAATTTATTTTCTAAGATTTCAGCTGCTCTATCTGAAAAAAGTGGGTCAATATTAAATAATATTTGATTCCTTTTATTTGTTACTATTGCATCATAAATATTTTCTGAGGTTTGTCTAATTTCTAAATTAACCGTTATGTAATCATTCTTTTTATCAAGAAAAAATGGGAATGGAAAATTAAATCTGGCATCCTTTTCACAAATATATTCAAATAGAGCATATTCATCAGATGAAGAACACATTAGAATTATTGAAATATCTAAAAGCTTTACTTTTTCATAAAAAGTATTCCAAAATATTATGTTACCGATACAAGAACCACATGAAACATCAATAGGATAATAGATTTTAAGATTCGAATTCGCAATCCTGTTACTATCTATATGGACAATATATGGTGAATATAAAATTATACTATCAGGGATGTAAAGTTGAGACAAATTATCATTTTCAACAGGACTATTAAGATTTAATTTTTATTTCATAGATTTTTGCAAGAAATTACTGTTAAGACAATTAATACTGTAATAATTAATTTAATTAAAGAATTTCTATTCATAATGAACTTATTATATGTCAGCATAAATTACATTTCCTGTTTCTTCATCATAAGAAAATAATTGTTTACAATTAATCGAAATTCCCAAAATATTTATATACCTATCTGTTTCATATATTTTTTTCAAATCACCTTCCCAATCAAAGACATAAATTTGATTTCCATTGCTCCAACTATTTTCATTTTGGTGAGCCCCACTATAAATTAAATACAAATAGGCATCTGTAGCAACTCCATCAATAAAGGCCTTTTTCGTTTTCATATTTTTCTCCATAAACAAATGACCATCAATTGCCTCTGCTTTATTATAATTTGGTTCAAATTTTTCTTTAAGTTGTAGCGTAATATGTTGGTTATCTTTCGTGTCAAATATTTCTATTATATCAGTAAAACGATACGCTAAAGCTATTTTTGTACCATCGGGTTTTGAAAATATATTTGAAGAGTATGCTTCTTTAAATATTTCTAGTGGAACGTCTTGGGGTATATAATTAAAATTTCCAATTTCTTTATAATCAGTTTTATGAATATTTCCAATCGTAACCTTGTTTTCACTATTTAGATTACCGACTCCCCATAATATTGAATCATTTACTAATTCAATGTGAAATAAATCTACTATGTTAAATCGTTCTATTTTAGTGCCTAATCCTTCAGCTTTATCATTTTCAATGCTAAATACAAGGATATTTTTTTTAGTGACATCATGTAACCATATTTTATTATTATTAATACCAGCTGAAAAAATACCTAAAGCCTCGTTGGGTCCTTTCCCTCTATCTATAAAGCAGGAAATCAATTCTTTGTCAGTTATATTATAATTGTAACATATTTTTTTAGAGTTCTTATTTCTATTTACTAAAATAATATTAGTGTCTGTAAAAAGTATCTTTAGAGGAACACCAAATTGATAAGGAAAGAAATTCTTAAAAACAAGGTTTTCGGTTTCAGGAAGATCATTAATTCGAATTATCTTGGAATTAATAATTTCTTCAGTTTTTCTTAAACAAGAAATATTTAAAATAAAATAGAATATTAAAAGATAAAATAGATTTTTCATCGTTAATTATATATGAAAATTGCTTGATGAACGTGTTTGTTTTCAATTTAATAAGGGTTAAAAGTAATTAACCCTTATTCTCCCTAATACTTATTAACTATGGTTGTTGCACCACAGCACCACAATTATCATTGGCTAGAAAGCCACATTCATCACAATCTGGAATAGTAACACCATAAGTAGTACAAGTATCCCCTGTATCTTTCTTGCAATAAGTTGTAGCCTCAGCAATGTCTATATCCAGAAAATGAATAAAAAGAAAACCTGCTATAGACAATAAAATTATAAAAGCTTTTTTTTTCATCCTATTAAAATTAAAATGGGTAATTAAAGAATTGCTTATCCGTTATCATGCCAGTAATTCGAAGCCACTGCAATGGTTAGCCTGTCGAAAAGCCTATCGCCAAAATATCTTCGATTCAGCTTATAACAGAATTCGTCAAGGTAAAGCTGTAAATATTTGCCTTTAATTTTATGATATATTCCCAAAAGAGTACGTTTCGCATTGCTTATTGCTATGTGTACCCATTGTAAAGTTGTTTTGGTTGTCTCATTTGTTGATTTCTCTGTAATGTGAACTTCAACAAAGTCAGCAATATTAATGTAGCTTACACTTTTATCGCTAAAAACGATACTTTCCTCAGCAATATTTTGCTCAACAAACTCATTGACTTTATCTGAAGTGTGCCCATCAAGGACTTTCATTTTAAAATACCTGCAATGTTTCCCTTTTTTCCCTGATTCAAGGTCTTCCAGTGGAGTTGATTCTGCTGCAACGGCAACGTTCATTTGGCGCTGACTACCTTTCCCTCGCTTCAAGTCTTGCTTGTCTTTCTCACTGGTTTCGGTTTCAAAATAGGCCTCGTCAAATTCCACCATCCCGGTCAATCCATACATGTTGTCACGCTTGCCCATAGCTTCGCGTATCTTGTGCATCATAACCCAAATTGTTTCATATCTGCTGTGCCCCAGCTGTCGTTGCAACTCTGTCGCAGAGATACCTTTCTTACTAAAACTCATAAATGCCATGCCAAGGTACCATTTGCGGATTGGAAGCTTGTAATTTTCCATCATTGTACCGCTTCGTAAACCAGTTCTGAAACGGCATTCTGAACACTGCCACTGCCATTTGGCTTTCAACCAATAATGTTTGGTACACCCACATCTTTTGCAAATAACACCTTGCTTCTCACGTACTCCTTTAAAATGCTCCCTGCAACTTTCTTCGTCAGGAAAGGATTCAATAAATTTGATAATATTCATATCATTTCTGTTTCCCATAAGATAGCATTTTATATATTAGTGGCAGTATCTCGTATATGCAATTAAAGAATTCTTTGGTCTATCATTTTACAGAAAAAGAAACCTAGGTCTCCAATAGATTTTTATTTCCTTATCTTTGTCACCTCACCTCCTTTCTTTGTTAGGTGGTGCACTGGGGCAGCAAACTATAATACTTTAAGCGGTAAAAATTTGCTGCCCACTTTTTTGCACCAAGGTTATTATTCTATTTTGTTTTAAATACATTCAGTAAAAAAACTGTAAACACATAATTATTAAACTTATGTTACATATATTACAGCGCTATACTAAATCTTTTGTAAGTTGCCGGGCTCAGGGATATTCTTGTACAGATTTGGTAATTAATAAAATTATAAGAACCGGGGCAATCTTTCTATTTTATATTTCCCAAACAAGATACAAATCATTTTTTTTTTCAAAATGAAAATAACTTTCTTGTGTTATTTAAAATGAATACAGATAGACCTAAAGGTTAATTTTTCTTGAAAGGTTAGTTAATAATGGATTTCTAACAAAAGTTCTTTTTTTTTCCTAAAACACCTTATATTTTCGAGGTTTCTTCCTCAATTACTTTGACAATGTTTTGGGTCACGAAAAATAAACAGTAAATCACGGCCGGGTTTGATTCAAAAATTTAGTTTTTCAACACACAAAGAACCGGGTTCGACGATTCTGAAACTTCCGCTAAGATACTGTCTTTTAACGTTCCTTTCTGTGCTTTTTCAAGAATATCCATCAACGATGCGAGACAAACAATTTCATTGTTGCTTTCAGTCATCGGGGTAATCCGGATTCCGTGATAATAGAGTCCTTGCTGCAATGGATTGTTTTCATCGTGCGGAAAAATAAGATTCTTTCCGTCCCAGATTAACGGATAAATATCTTTTCCAATCAATCCTTTCTGCAAATTCAAAACCGTTAAATCGTTGCCTATAAAAATTCTATCGAAACGATACAGACTGTTCCATTTCTCCATGGCCGACATAGTAAAATCAGGTTCCGTAAAAGCGTATTTACCAAGAATTAGCCGGAAAACACTATCTTTTTCCAAAACCGGATTTATCGAATAAATAACGTCACCCGTTTCTTCCTTGTAAAACAATGTTTCGTTTTTACGCGAAAGCGTATTAAAATACGACAAGCCGCTGTGCCTTATTTTTGTTGTGGTGAAAGTTTTAATCAAACTGCCGTCGGAATTGGTCACTTTAATAATTTCGGCAGAGGTAGCTCCTTCCGGCTGGGCATCGTCGGGCAGAATATAAAAAATTCTCCCTTCGCTGTCAACGTCCATCACCTGGTTGTTTGCGTCGGTCTTTTCTGTTTTTACATATTCGCCGTCGGTGGTGTAAAAAAGCAATTTACCAAACGAATTTACAATTACACGATTGTTTGTTTCATCAACGGTAAAATCGGCAATAACATTGTATTCTTCTGGTCCGTTGCCCATTTTTCCAATCCGGTGTGCAAATTTTCCCTTTTCGTTAAAACTGAACAGATTACCAGAAGCATCGTAGAGATAAAAAAATCCTCCGCTTTTTATAATTTTAAGAACGTCGCCGAGCAGGACATTTTCTTTGTTTTCGAGCGGGATAAATTCAATACCGGCAAACTTTTCAGCAGGGTCAAAAGCCTGACTGTTATCGATTGCTTTTTCGGCATTTAACACGGTAAAAGACATTTGTTTTTCTTGTTCGTTTTTAATTGAACAGGAAGAAAATGTGAACGAGAAAATGATAAGAAGTAAAAAATTAAGGATTGTAGTTTTTTTCATTTTAAGTTTTTTTTAGGTTGAAAACCTGTTTCAAAAATCATACCTAAGATTTTGTACATTTTTAAATTTTCAGAATTTATATTTTTTAACCGCAGAGGACACGGAGATTTCGCAGAGGAAGCAAAGTTGATCTGGCAACTTTAAGCAAACTCTAGCCTTTTCAAACTTTCAAACAACCTCAAACTATTTCAAACCAATTCTGCCAACTGCAACTGATCACTGATCTCTTTTCTTTTAACCGCAGAGGACACGGAGATTTCGCAGAGCGCGCAGAGTTTTCAAACAATTTCAATCTACATCGAACAAATTCAGACTACTTCTTCAATTTCGCAATCATCAAAAAACTGTTGCCGTCTTCTTTTAAGGTTTTGTTGAGTTGGACGAGTTTTTCTTTTTGCTCCGGGAATTTCGCTTCGCGGTTTCTGAATGTTTCCGAACCGAGGTACTCTTTCATATCCAATGCGGTAACATCGACAAACATCAGCGAATCGTTGGAATAACGCGGTCGGAAATCGGGCCCTGCATTTAAATCGTTTACAAAACCGTACTCCTCGCCGTGATTTTTCAGCGCCACTCCTTCGTTTGTTTTTTTGTTGTAAAAAATACAGCCTTCTTCCATTTCGTCTTCACTTTTTGATCGGTCCATGTGCGAGCCGTAACGAACAAAAATATAGTTGCCCGATTCATTTAATCCTGTCCAGTAACATTCTTTGGGTAGCGGCTTTTCTATTGTTTTCTCAGGAATTAAATCGTCCGGAATTTTGTGTTCCTTCAAATCAACCAAAAACTTCGGAACAATTTTATTTTCATCGTTGTATGTGTAAACAGTGTCATTGTACCAGCCTTTCATGTGTAATTTATTGCTGGCAAGATAAAAGTTGTTTCGTCCCCAGTAAGAAACCATAAAACTATTTTCTCCTTTCTTTTCCCAGAAGAGATGGTTTTGCGTAGTTTGTAAAGTGTCGCCGTTAAAGTTGGTTTCCATAAAAACAAATGATTCTGTTCCCATGCCGGGTTCACTAAAACTGACCAACACACTGTCGCGCGCCCACACCATTTGCATTCGGTCGAAACCATCCAGTTTAATGGTGTTCACATATTCCCCGTCGAAATTGTAAACCAGAATTTTCCTTGTCCAGTTGGTATGAATATAAATGAGTTTGTTCTTTTCGTCGAGCGAAAAAATGCGCATTAATCCGTATTCTTTGGGGCCTCGGCCTTCTTTTCCAATGTGACGGATAAATTTTCCGCTCCGGTCGAACTGGGTTAACAACCTCGAACCGTTGTGTTTTACAAAAATATAATCGGCAGTTAACTGAACATCCATAATACCGCCGAGCATTGATTCTTTATTGTTTTCAAGCGGAATATATTCCACACCTTCAGCAATTTCGGAAAGGGGAACTTCGCGTTTGTGCTTTATTATTTCAGCAAAATCGATAGCGAAAAATGAATCGGCTTTAATGTTTTGTCCTGTTTCAATTTCAGGCTGCACTTTATTTTTCGATTCGGTGTTGCAGCTAAGAACAAAAATCAACAACACAAACAGCCATTGAATATTACGATTTTTCATTGATTAAAAATTAGTTTTGATTTCTGTCTTTTACCCACAAAATTTATTTCATTTTACCGATAAAAAGTACTTCGTTATCATCTTCTTTTAGCTGACTTAAAAGTTCTGTGATTTTTTGTTTTTCGGCTGATTTTAAGTCACTTTTTTTCAGCGACTTACCAAGTTCCCCCATCAATTCTATGGCATTAACCGAAGAAATAAACATTCCGTTGTTGCTCATATAAAATTTATTGATTTCGTAACCGCCGAAGAAATCGTTTTTTATTCGAAAGAAATCCGACTTCAGAGTGTTTTTGTCGACCAAAACTTTTTTTCCGTTATAATCTCCAAATACCCAGGTCCAGAAATAGTTTTTCCAGTCGTAAACCCACGTTCCCTGTTTTTCGCCGTTAAAAGTGGCTACAAATTTTGGGTCGAGTTTGTTGGTTTTGGTGTTATAGTAGTATAAAGTGTCGGGAGTTTTAGAACCATACGCCAAAATAAAAATATCGTTGGCGCCGGCATTTCTTGTTGAAGAAATTTCGCTGCTAAAATCGGGGCGCAAAATCTGATGCGGCATCGGTTGTACTTCGTGAATAACTTTTCCGGTTAAATCCTGCTGATAAGCTACCGGAATATTGCTTCCTTCGAAAGGCATCGACAAAACCGTAACTGTATTGTTTTCGACAAACGGCTGGCATTTACTTTGTTTGTACGCCAACGGAATTGGGGGCAGGTTTTCATTGTTGAGGTTGTAAACAATAAGTTCTTTAGCATTTGCAAATGGTGTAAGATAAATTCGGTTGGCTGCTTCGTCGATTTGTATTCCGTAAAGAGAATTAAACTCTCCGGGGCCTCTCCCTATTTTTCCAATATCGCGGATAAATTTTCCTTTTCGTGAAAACAGTTTTATGGGAAGGCTGCCATGGCTGTGAATGGCAATATAATTTTCAGATATTCCAACATGGTAAACACTTTCAAACAGCGATTTTTCATTGGTTTCGAGCGGGATTACCTCGCATTCGCTTATTATCTCACTTAGCTGAAGGTCAATTGTATCAGTCACTTCACTGATATTACAGTCGACCACCTTGTTTCCGTTTACTTCAACAATTTTCGCATGTGAGCCTTTGGGTTTACTTTGACAATTTGTTAAGGCAATACAAAATAAAAAAGCAAGTATAAAATAGGTAGTTTTCGTTTGCATGGTTATAGTTTTTGGTTCATTATTTTCTATGAGAATCGTTTTAAAAAAGCATTCAAACAGTTATCAAAAACTATACCTAAGGTTTTAGTTTAAGTATCACTACCTGATTTTCTATTTTTTAATTCGGCAGGAAAATTATAAGTTATTGGTTGAAAAATAACTGCGACTGCTCACTGATCACTTTCCTCTCTCTTTTTTACCGCAGAGTTTTCGCAAAGATTGCAAAGGGTTTCTAGCAACTTTAACCAAACACAAGCCTTTTCAAAGTTTCAAACAACCTCAAACTATTTCAAACCATTTCAAATTTTCAAACCATTTCTGTCAACTGCGACTGAACACTGCTAACTTTTCTTTTATTTTTACCGCTGAGGGCACGGAGATTTCGCAGAGATCGCAAAGTTTTCTGCCAACTGCAACTGATCGCTTATTCTTTCAGTTTTACCAACATTAAAACCGGGTTGTCGTTTTCATTTAAACTGTTGGCCAGTTCTTCCAGTTCCTTTTTCTTTTCCGGAAATTTAGGATTAGAGTTTTTAAAAGCTTCAGAAGCAACATGTGCCTTGAGTTCAAAAGGATTGATTAGTGTTATAATATATTCATGGTCATCGGTATAATAACAAAATTGGTATGCGTCTGGCATAAAATGCAAACCGCCATCAAAATCATTTTCAATGCAAGAGCCATAGTTTTCAACATATCCCTGGTACGTCTTTTTACTTTTTTTATCGATCATTAATATTGATGAACGATCCTTGAATGCATATCTCAAAAAAACAAAATGAGTTGTTTCAAACATAGATATTGGCCGGAAAAAGGTTTTCATTTTTTTACCGGCTATTAATTCGTTCAACTCTATATTTTCGGGATAACGAAAATTACCTCGTGCAAATAAATATTGTGGCTTAAAGCTGAAGTCGGGAGAAATTGAAAAAATCGTGTCGTTTAACCAGTTGTAATAACATAATTTATCTCCTATTTTATATGTGTTGCCTCGAAATAAAAAACCGGGATTTTTTACATTGCTGGATTTGTAAGATAACTTATTTCCTAAGGTGTCGGTTATAACCCAGTTATATTTAAAAGTGCCATTCTCGCCGTAGTCTGCTAAAAATATTGAAGAATTAAAAAACTTAATGTCCAGGGCCGCTCCATTAAAAAAAACCTTTGTAGAAAAGGATCTGATGAAACGACCATTTAATTGATACACTTTAATTGTATTTCTATCTACAAGATAAATATTCCTGTTTTCGTCATCCATCGCGAATATAAGCCCATAATGATACTCATCTGGCCCCCTGCCTTTTTTGGCCAATAGTTTTATAAATTTTCCGTTGCGATCAAAATTCAAGAGTCCTTGTTCTTTGGTGCTGACAAACAGGCCATTCTCGTTAAAAATAAACGAATAAACTAAACCTAAAGGGACTTGATTATCTAAGGGAATATAACTTACATCATCAGCTATTGTTGAAAGTAAATATTTCTCATCAGAAAAATTCTCCGGATTGATCTCGAAAATCTCAGTTTCTATTTTTCCTTTGTAATCGCACGAATAAAAAAACACCAACATTAAGATTAAGAGAAATTGTCGTTTCATAAAATATTTTGGGTTATGATTATTTTTTATTTTCATAACATTAACAAGATTTTAATCCAAATTGTTAGTCTACTGTTCCAGTGCTTTTTTGTGGTTTGGTGGCTGTTTCCTTTTTGCCACGAAAAACTCAAAAACACTAAAACTCACTAAAGTTTATTTTTCTTTCTAAAACTGAAAATGCTTATCATTCCTCTTTTTCGACGCTCTCAGGTTTAAAAACGCTGAAAGATCTGTTTTCGACCAACTGCGACTGTTCACTGATCACTTTCCTCTTATTCTTTCAGTTTTATATGCAATTTTCCAGATTATCATTTCACTTAAAACGGGTAATTTCAACCACCGGATTATCATCCACTTTAAGTTTTGAAGCAACTTCCTTCAATTCTCCGATTAATAATCCCAACTTGTATTTTTCAACCAATCTGTAGGATTCCAGTTTTCTTACACATGTATTCGCAGGTGCGTCCAAATGATCGGATGGATAATTCCAGTTCTTTAATTGATAGAATTGTTTTGTATTCTTATCGAATAAAATATACTTTGAGTTATAGGCTCCACTCATAGAATTACCGGTTTCAATTCTTTTTTTCTCTTTCTCCAAATCAAAAGGATAAATATGGAAGACAATAAATTTATCGGTAGAAGTTATGATACCAGAAATTAAATGAGACTCAGAGAATACAGAAGGAGTCTGACTGAAAACCGGTGTTAAAACCTGATCCCTACCCAAATGATAAATGGTATCCATTGACTTATTGCTTAAGTAAAATTCATTTCCAAATTTGCAATTACCTTCCTCCGTATTACCATATGTAGTACAGAGATTACCTGACATCAAATACCTGGGATTGGCTTTATCCAAATGGATATTTAGTTGTAAAACAACACTTCCATCCTTTTTGGAGATAAATACATATGGATTTCTCTGTTCAGGTTCTATCAGCCCCATCGCATGTTCGTGAAAAGCTAATAACAAATTATTATCAAAATTCTCGATCCTTACGAAGGTCAGGTTCCTTGGCATTTTAAACGAACGCTTTAATGTTCCGTCTTTTGTGTAAACAAAGATCTTTCTTAAAACCTTATCCAGGATATAAACCTCTTTTGCATTGTTGTCATACACAGCATATCCAATTCGATTATATCCCAAACCATCCTTCTGATTAAATTGTGAAATTGCTTTTCCTTCCATATTAAAGAAAAACACATCTCCCATATTCCAGTTGAGACCAAGAATAAGGGAGTCCGATAAATAATAAATGCGAAAATCTTGTCCCAACAAAACATCTTTTGAAGTCTCCAATGGAACATATTTTATATCCATGTCAGGTTTAGCTTTGTACTCAGGATATGATTTAGTTTTATCAATCAAAGGAATTGACTTGGCACCTGTTTGTGCTAAAGAAGAGAAGCAAATGAACAGGCTAAAAACTGAAATAAATAATTTGTGCGTTATCATTTTTGAAGTGATTTAGTTTTTCATTTCCACCAGCACTACAAAATGATTATCGTTTTCGGTTAGTGTTTTTCCAAGTTTTTTTAGCTGCTCTTTCTCTTCCGGGAATTTTACTTCCATATTTTTGAACTGATCCGAATTGAGGTACTGCTTCATATCCAAGGCAGAAACCAACATCAGTGCAGTATTATCATTTGCTGTTATGGGCCTGAAATCGGGGGCACCAGCTATGTCGTCGGCAAAACCGCCCTCTTTTGTTTCTTTAACAGCTATTCCTTGTTTTGTTTTTTTGTTGTACAATACACAACCTTGATTTTCATTCCGCAGATCCATCTTTTCAATATCGTAATGATAACCATAAGGGATAAAAATGTAATCAGAGGTTTCATGAACACCAGTCCAAATCAAATCATTGGGAACTGGTCGGGTTCGTTTGCGTTCGTAAATTAAATCCTCGGGGAGCTTGTGAGTTCCCAAATCAATATAATATTCAGGAACAAACCGGTTGTTTTCATTATATGTGTAAACCGTGTCGTTATAAGCGCCTTTTAAATGAAGCCTGCCATCGAAACGGTAAGAAAAATTTTGTTTTCCAAAGAAAGGTGAAATACTACCAAATTCTCCCTTCGTTTCCCAGAAAACATGGTTTTCTACGGCTTGAACGGTATCTCCCTTTTCATCGTATTCAACAAATACATAAGGTTCATTACCCATAAATGGCTCAAAATAACTAACTAATGTACTATCCCTGCCACCGATCCAAAAACTCATAAAGTTTGTAAGAGCCGGAAAGGTATATGTTTGAATATAAGCTCCATCGAATTTAAAAACCATTATGCTATATTCTCCAGTATAAACATAAACCTGCTCACTTGCCTCATCAATCGACATTTTTATACAGGTTGCATATTCTCCCGGACCATTCCCTCTTGTACCAATATTTCGAATAAATTTCCCTTCGTGTGAAAATTGCAAAACAGGATGCTGCCAGAACTTCACAAAAATAAAGTCTTTGGTAAGTTCAATGTCCTCAACATCGCCGAGCAAGGCATCCGGTATATTTTCAAACTGAATAATTTCAACATCAGTTGCAATTTCTGATAATTTTACTTCGTGTTGATCCTTGATAATTTCGGCAAATGGAATGGTGTAGAAGGAACTCGTTTCAGTTGTTATTTTTTTTGATTCTTGGCTGCAAGAAATACAGAGGTTGAAAATTAAAACAAGCAGAAATCCTGATTTAAAAAGGAAGTTAAGTTTTGTCATAATGAATAATTTTAGATTGTGCTACTGCGGAAATTCATTTTCGATAAAATCTAAAAGTACTAAAGATTCACTAAATTCTTTTTCAATATTTTGTCATTTTTTATTCACCGATAAACTAAAAATTATCTACTGAAATGCCCACTGCTACTGAAAATGGTTATCTTTCTTCCCTTTTTTACCGCAGAGGGCGCAGAGATTTCGCAGAGATTGCAAAGTTGTTCTGGCAACTGCTACTGCTTACTGTCAACTTTTCTTCCTTTTCAGCAAATAATACAACAACGGAATTACGAACAAACTCACCAGTGTTCCAATGGTCATTCCTCCGGTTATGGCCAGTGCGAGCGGTTTTTGTAATTCGGCGCCCATTCCTTTTTGAAAGAGGAAGGGAAGCATGGCAAGAATAGTTGTTAAACTGGTCATTATAATGGGTTTGAGACGTCGCCGCCCGGCTTCAAAAATGGCACGCAGCAGTGAAAAGCCACTGTCCATAAGTTTGTTAATGGTGTCGATTTTCAGGATGGAATCGTTGATGATAATCCCTGTCATTACAACAATTCCGATGGCCGACATAATGTTAATTCCTTCGCCAAAAACCATCAGCAAAAGAAAAGCGCCAAACAAATCGATGGGGACTTCGAGCAAAACAATAAGCGGCAAAACAAACGACTCGAACTGGGAGGCCAGGATAAAATACAACAGCAACAAACTCACTGCAATAATTACCAACAGTTCTTTTATCATCCCTTTGTCGGAAATTATTTCGCCGCCAAAACTCACGTCGAAACGATTGTCGTTGCTCACCATGTTTTTAAATTCGGTGGTGGTTTTGTTGAATTCCTTGTCTTTTATGTTGAGCAAAACCGGAAAATATTCACCGTCTTTTCCGGCAACAATGGCTTTTAACCCGCTGCCGGAACTTACTTTCACCAGCCCCGACAACGGTATTTTTTCCCCGTTTTCGTTTTGAATTGTAATATTTTGAACAATGTCGTACACCGACGCAAAATTGTTTCCGATACTTACCGGAACATACATGTTGTTGTCGTTAATAGTGAACACGGTATTTACGTTAAAGGCGCTTTTTATTTCGCGGTACAAATCGGTATTGTCTACCCTGTAATACATCAGTTTTTCAGGGTCGGTTTCGAGTAAAATCAGATTGCGGGTAATCAGTTTCGACTGTACTTTTCCGGGAAACTCATTTTCGGCTTTTTGCTGCAATTCAGCCAAACCTTCGAGATAACCTTCACTTCCCGGATTAAAATGGGCAAATTTTACAATCAACGGCGCTTCGGTTTTCCCGAATGCCAGGTTAAATAAATTGTCGGTTTCCGAAAAACTGTAATCGCTTTCGGGGTAATTCTTTTTAAGGTAGCCGGCAAGTTCGGCGTTTATTTTCTTCAGTTTTTCAGACGACGATGTTTTCAGGTACAAACGATTTTCGGAAGTTCCGGCTTCCTCGCCTGTATTCAACAAATACTGCTGTTTTCCGGCTTCTTCAATCGCATATTCCGGCTGCTCAGTCAAAACCGAAAGAAGCTGAACAACACGGTTGTTGTTTTCTTCCAAAGTTACCGGTTCGTTCCAGTCAATTTTCAAAACCGTTTCATCCTGGCTCACTTCCGGAAAACGCGAAACTGCCATAATTTCGTAAAAAACAATTCCCACAGCAATCATCAAAATAACCGACAAAACTGTTAAAAGCGGATGCCTCAGAATAAATTTCAACCCTTTTTCATACCACCTGAAATAAAACGGGTAACTGGCTTTTTCAACCTCAAACTCGTGTTTTTTGTAGAAAATATAGTACAAAGTCGGCAACAGGGTAATCGACACAATGAGCGAAACAAAAAGTCCGATGGTAACCGAAACAGCCTGGTCGAAAAACAATGCGCCCGACATTCCTTTCATAAAAATTAAAGGAATAAAAACCGCGCAGGTGGTAAGTACCGAACTGATTAACGGACGGATAATTTCGTTGGTCCCTTCATAACACGATTTTGAAAGAAGTTCATGGGTTTGAAGATTTGAAGGTTTGAAATTGTTAGTGATTTGTGATTCGTTGTTTGTTGTTTCGTGTTCATTGTTCGTTATTCGATATTCTTTATTCGATATTTTTTCCTTATTATTTCCGGCTTGCAACTCCCGGCTTGCTGATTTCTGCATATTTCGCTGCCTGTGCTGGGTAATGTTGTCGATAACGATAATAGAGTTGTCAATCATCATTCCCACGCCAAGTACCAAACCCGAAAGAGAAATGATGTTGATGGTAAGGTTGGCGAGATAAAAAAACAGCAGGGTAATTATTAACGAAACCGGAATACTTACGCCAATGAGCCACGGAGCGCGTTTTTCGCGCAGAAAAAGAAACATGGCGAGAAACGCCAGCAATCCGCCGAAAAATAAACTTTGCCCAAGGTTGTTGATGGAATATTGCAACAATTTCGACTGGTCACGGGTAACAGAAAATTCCAAATCGGGGTAATCTTCACGGAAACTCTGCACCAAAAAATCGAGCTCTTTTTTAAGACCGGCCATTTTTGCATCCGATTGTTTGATAACCGCCATGCTAATTGCATTCTGACCGTTAAATTTTATGTCGCCCTGTAACTTTTGCGGTTGAAGTGAAATGTCGGCAATTTCGTCGAGCCTGACGACTTTTCCGTTCAGATTAACAGGAACTTTGGCGATATCGGAAACATCGCGCAGGCGGGTGTTAAACCGGATGTTGTACTGGTATTGCCCGTCGCGGATAAGCAGGTTTCCCAAATCTATGTTGTTTTCTTCCAACGCCTGTTCCAGCGCTTCCACCGTAAATGCCCCGCTTTGCAAATTGGCGCTGTGTGGCAGAATTTTAATCTCGGGATATTGCAACCCGCTCATATCAACCAGCGCCACTTCGGGCAACTGTTCCAGCCTTTTTCGAATTACCTGTCCGGCAAAATTGCTCAGTTGCAAAAATTCTTCTTTGTTGCCGCTAATACGTTCTTTTTTCTGGTTCACCATCAAATAAAAAACCGGAATATCGGAAGCGCTTGCACGGATAACTTCGGGGCGCTGCATGTCGGAAGGAAAAGAATTCATGGCTTTGTCGACCTTTTCGTTTACCTCCACTGAGGCCAAATCGATGGGTGTTCCATGACGGAAACGAAGTTCAATCCACGCTGTTCCGTCGCGGGTTTCGCTTCTCATTTCTTCCACATGGTTTACTTCTTTTAGTAAACTTCGCAAGGTTTTTACCACCGTATTTTCGAGCTGGCGCGCCGGCATTTCCGACGAAGAAACACGAATGGAAACAACAGGAATATCGATGTCGGGCATTAGCGAAACCGGCAAAGTGGTTGTTGTGGCAATTCCAATAAGTAACAGCGCTAAAAATGCCATTGTTACTGCAATCGGTCGGTGGATAAGAAATTTTACCATGCTTTTTGGTTTGTAGTTCGTTATTTCTGGTTACTCGTTTTTCATCGTATTTTCAGAAAGCTATTTATTTCAATTTACAAATCATAATCTTAGGGTTATCTTTCATGTTGGTTTCTTTCTGAATTTCATCAAACTCGTGCCGTTTTTTGTTTTTTATTTTATGCCCTGTAATCTGGTAAGCATTCAGCGGAACATACAATTCGTCATTTTCAGAAAGATAAACCGGATCGCTCCAGACACCGCCGTCGATATCGTTTATCAACTTTTCATAATAAAAAGTTTCCCAATTTTCTTTTCGAATAAGCAAATTGTAAGAACTCGATCCCAGGCGATACGCCACAAAAATAAAATTCCGGTTTTCGAGGTAACGGTGAATTACCCAATGCCGGTTTGTATTTATGTATTTCAGCAAATCCATGGGCTCACGTTTTCCTGCCTTTTTCAACAACTGAATAAAAGTTGGATTTCCCTTTCCAACTATTTCATATTGTGGAATTAGTCTTTCTGAAAAAAAGGAATAAATCGTGTCGTTTATCGGCGAAAAAAGATGAAAACTATCCTTTCCAGCTTCCCAAATCCGCGAATAACCTGTTCCCGCAAATTCATTTTGGTAAGGATGAAAAACATTTTGCAAATCGCCCTCGGCTGAATATTTGGATAGAAGTCCCGGCGCTGTTGTTTCATGAAAAAGATAAAAATTGTTTTGCGAACAAAAGAAACTGTTTCCGGGCAGGCGGGCATCGAAAAGTTTGCTTATAAAATTACCTGTTTTGCTGAAAACCAAAATTTCAGATTGATCCCAAACTGCCAGATTGTTTTGATAAACCACCAAATCGCGCGGATTTTGAATTTCACCAGCTCCGCGACCGTTTGTGCCAACTGCATTTAAAAACTTCCCATCTGCAGAAAAACGCAAAATACCTGTTTCGCGCGAAACATGCTGTTTTATATAAATATTGTTATCCAAAACCTTTACATCATCAATTTGCCCAATTATCAGTGGTTTTTCGGGAAACGAAAATTCAACATAATCAACACTGCCGACAAACCCGGAAATAGGTTGAATCTGAGAAGTCTTCCTGAGTACTATTTTTTTCAACTCATTGGTTTTTTTTTCGGTAGTTGAACACGAAAAACCGAAAACAACCAGCAAAAGGCAAATTTTAATTTTGTAATTCATTTATTCAATTTTACAGAACTAAAAGAATGTTTGAATTTAGTTTGAAAGTTTGAATTTGTTTGAACATCCAGAGACTATTTAAATTTATTTCCTTTTATATCGCTTTTTTTCAGATAAGTCATAAAATTTTTGATTTTTACACTTTCATCAATCAACTTACCATAAACAGATTTGAACTCTGTTTCTGACACATAATTTCTATCGAAAGCCCTTATTAACTGTGAGCGACATTCACCACAGGAACCTTTCGAAATTGAAAGAAATTGATAAAATTCTTTGTTTCCCTCCCGTTCAAATCCTTCGGCAATATTATCCATAACCGAACCTGAAGAATCATTTATTTGCTTTACTAATCCAAAATCTTTACTGAAATCTCTATAGTTTATTATGATATAAATATCCCTGCAAATTTCTCTGGCCTTTTGCCAAATTTCCAAATCCTCAAAATTATTTATGGTGGCCATACTTTTCGTTTTATATTTTCATTCTCAATCCACTTCGAACAGGTTCGAACAACTTCAAACTATTTCAAATTTTCAAATCCCTACTCCTCTATCTCCACTTCCGATTCGTGTGCCAGGTTCAGGTTGTTCGAAACAATAACCGTGTCGCCGGGTTCGAGAGTGGCTCCTTCTGCGGCTTCAACTGAATACTGGTGTTCGTTTTCGTCGGTAACATTTACGTAAGTCCAGTAGGCAGTGCCGTTGGTATAACGAAAAAGCACTTCGCGGTTCTGGCGCAAAACAACGGCCTGTTTTGGCACCACCAGTCGATCGGGAATGGACTTTTTAATACTCACTTTCACGTTCATTCCTTCGAGGTAGCCGCCCGGATTTGACACTTCGGCTTTTATCCAAACCAGCCCGTTTTCGTCGATGCGCGGGTTTATTTCGGTAATTGCGCCGGTTGTTGTTTTTGCGCCGGCAATGGGAGCTACCGTTACCGGCTGCCCTACCTGTACTTCGCCAACTTCGGTTTCGAGCAGCGGAAAATCGATGGTAAAACGGGCATCGTTAATAAGTGTACAAAACGGCTCCGAAGCATCGGTTTTTTCAAAAGGTTTTTGCTGAATCCCTTCCACTTTCCCTGAAAACGGCGCTTTTAATATTGCGTTTTCGAGCGTGCGCTGAGCCTCGCTGAATTCGAGTTTGGCCTGGTTATACCCCGAACGGATATTCGCGATATGAAGGTGTTCCTGCGGAATATCCTTTTCACCGGCATCTTTGTAACCCATGCTCAGCAAATCGTCGGTTTTTTCAATTTCGGCGCTTTCGAGGGCTACTTTTGCCTTTTCGAACGCAAACCTGAAATCGTTGTCCTGCAAGGTGGCGAGGACGACTCCCTGCGGAACAGCCTGCCCGTTTTTTACCGGAATTGAGGCAATAATACCCTGATCTTCAAAATACAATCCGGCCTTTTGAATGGCCGCCAGTTTGCCGTTGCTGATAATTTCACGGGTGAAATCTTCGCGCTGGATAACCGCAATCTCGACCCTGTTTTTTTCTTCGGGCAAAGCATCGTGGTCGGTTTGCACTTCTTCCGGTGTTTTGTTTTTGCACGAAAACAGCACAAAAACTACCAGAACGGAAGATGATAAAAGTTGAAAAAATCGAACGGATTTTGGAATGGTTTTCGGTTTGCTCATGGATGATGGAACTAAAAATTTAGTTTCTGAAATTAACAATAATTATGCCTGAAATGAAGCAATCAAATTATTACCTCATTTTCTATGTAAAAATTCTTTTTTATCACAAGTGTTAACGAAATTATCTTACAACTGACTATTAAGCAGACTCACACACAGTTCTACCTGACGTCCATAGCGAACAAAAAGTCCTACAAATCAACAAGTTACATATTAAACCCTTTATTAAAAATGATCTATATATGAATTAATAATTAAATTTCGGACATGTTCATAATAATCATCTGAAAATCTTTCTTCATATAATTCCGGAATAAAAACAGAAAAGACCAATCCTTCTTGAGTTATCAAAAAAAGAAATGGAATTTTATACTCATTGATAGGTAATCTTAATTGCTCTCGTTCAATATGATAAATCTCAAAATTTATATGATTTATTTTTTTTAAATATTCTAAATCTCTGGTACCCATTCCAGAAACCAAAATTATTACTTTTCCAATGTCAATTTCATCAAAATATTCCTTAAGTCTTTCTAGCTCGGTCACAATACATGTTTCACAATTTGACACATCAAAATAGAAAACAAGATTAAATGGATCATCCACTAACTCTAATAATAGATGACATGTTAAATTTATTTCTTTAACTTTAATTGAATCATTGAGAAAAGACCTTCTGAGTCAATACACTTTTGATTTCTCTCTAAAAAGTAGTTTTTTGTACTTATAATATTATTTCGGGAATCGTTTAATTCAGAAAAGCAAGAAATCAGATACTTATTTTTTTGTATAATATTTCTTAATTGATAAATATTACCGACTATAAATAATACACACAGCAATGCCCCAAATGATAAAAAGTTAAGATGTTTCATTTATAATTTGTATTTCGCAAATAAAATTATCGGATTCGATGTTTCTTCCAACATTTCTTTGATATAGTTTTCATCGTTGGTAAAACGTTCATAAAATTCGCGCAACTGTTTAGTCGATTTGAATTTATAAGGTTCAATAACATAATAAACATACTCTTCATCGCCCCCTGTTATCCACCGGGAGTCTTTTGAGCCAATAATATCGTCGGTTAAAGTATTGTTACTAAAATGAAGGTGCCTTTCTGTTTTTTTGTTTAAAATGTATTCATAGAAAGTACCACTCATATTGTAGACCATGTGTATATAATTGCTGTTCTCAAAATAATTTCTAATAATACATTGATTAATATTTTGTCCTCTTTTATAATATGCTGCTTTCTGCGAATGATCTAATTTATTGAATTCATCAATTTTCAATTTATAATCACCAAAATCAATAATAGTGTGAGGGATGGCATCGGTTAAGGTTAGTAAATATATCGTATCTCTCTCTTTGGGCCTAAATAAAATTTCTTGCATGTTTAATGGAATAAAACAACTAAAAGCCTCCCCATTTTGATAATTTGAATATGTAGGTAAATAATGTGCTTTAATAATACCATTCTCATCGGTACGGACAACTTTATAATCTTCACGTCCTCCAATGGCAATATAATATTCATTTCCCTTTTTCAGAAAGTTGGTTCCAGTGAACTCAATGGTTGATTCTTTTAAGTATTGACCATTAAGCGCAAAATAAATTATTTTTCGATTACCAATGATTTCTATTTCGTTTGTATCAGTGTCAATTATAAAATCCTGTGGCATTGCATATTGCCCGGGCCCCCGACCAACACTACCAATCTTTCGAATAAATTTTCCATTCATATCGTAAACCAAAACTCCTTTAGCGCCAAAAATGTCTAAAACATAAATCATCTCTTTGTATCGAATAATTTTTCTAATACTATGCAACATGCTGTTTTCGGTAAACTCTAATTTTACAGCCTTAAAATCAGATATAAAATCAGACATTTTTACCTTCTGAAGTTGTTTTACCGGTATTTCAATATGTATTTCAGAAAATTCATCAATTTCCTGTTTATTCGAACATGAATAAAAAATACTGAATGTTAGTATAAACAATAAATAACTTTTACCCTTCATAATAATTTAGTTAGAATATTTATAAAAAAAACGGAATAGAAAAACATTCCATTCCGTTTTTTTTTTATACAATTTTTATCGAAAACCACCACAATCACATGATTCACAATGAACTTCATATCCGCAAAATTCGGTATAATTACTTCCATCGTAATCTTGCCAATAACAATTTTCAAAGTCTGGATCTGGTTCTTTTAATTCATGCTGAGCATTAACATTTAATGAGGAAAATGTCATATTTGCAATAAAAAAAAGGAATACAACAAAGCCTAAATAAAGTTTTGAAAAATTCTTTTTCATTTCAATAATTTTACTGTTAAATATAAAAATTAATCAGCTTGGGACATTTGATTCTTAAACAGGAAACCTTAGTTTCATAATACTTATTTAGCTATCTTTGTCACCTCACCTCCTTTCTTTGTTAGGTGGTGCACAGGGGCGGCAAACTAAACTTACTTTACGGGTAAAGGTTTGCCGCCCGCTTTTTTGCACCATAGTTATTTACTCGTTTTCAATTTGTATTGTAAACTTATTTGAGCGCAATGCATAAAAATTTAATTTGTAAAGTTGCCGGGGTTGGGTCTTCTTCTACTTGTAATCTCTTTCTGCGTTTTCGAACCGGGGCAAACTTTTGTTTGTTTCGGGTTCAAGATACAACCTATATATTTTTTTTTCAAAATTTTGGAGGAATTTTTAGGATAAAAAGCGCGAAAAAATTTGACGTTGTTTGAAGGTTTGAAATAGTTTGAGGGTTTGAGGATTCGAACTTTTCAAACAAATTCAAACTTTCTCAAACGATTTCAAACAATTTCAAACTTCATTTTCCGCCACAAAAAACCAACCCAATAAAATTCCATAAAATAGTTTTCATTTTATACTCAACATCTTTGTATGGAAATATTTTTCAAACAATCTAAAAAACCTAACGGTCATTCACATCCAATCTAAATATTGCTTTTAAAGTTTTTCAATACTGAAAATTTTTCTGAAGGTTGAATCTTTCCGGATTTTATCAATTTTAAAACAAAATTGTTTTAAAACATTGTATTCAATAGTAGTAAAAAAATAACAACCACGTTATTAGAATATGGTTATTTACTTGAATTGTTATAAATTTCATTTCATGTGTATAAAATTTCAATTTAGTGTTCAAAAATTTTCGTATCACCTAGTTTTTTCAAACAAGGACTGCAACGACATGGAATTCGCATGAAAATTTATTCATTCCTTTTGGTGTTTAGCTTTATTATGCTTATTCATATTATCGATAATTTTTATCTTCATCATTTTAAGATAACGATGATTGATTCCTAAGAATTCTCTTGCTGGATAAAATATATCCGAAACTTCTCCTTTGTTTAAATAAAAATAATAAATCAATTGTTGTTCTAAAACCTCATCAACTTCCCTAATAAAATAAAACCGGTCCTTAAAATGATTGGATTTGAATCGCTCACAAAAAATGTCATAATCCAGACTTGTTAAAATTAAAACACTTTTTGGTTCGTTTCCAAAATAATCATTTAATAACTTTATTTGGTTGTTGTAACACAAATCGCATGCATATTCAGGAATGAAAAGAACCAATGTTTCTTCATCTTTTATAAGATTATCAAACAGAAATTCTTCTCCATTTAAATCAATACAAGATAGTTTCTTAATAACTTGGCATTCACTATTTTCAAAAGATTTTAAAATGCTTGTTTGAAGTAGTGATAATTTTTCTTTTTCCTGTGTAATTGATTGAATCTGCATGAGATTATTCTCATTATTTTTTCTCAAATCAAATACCGTAAAAAGCAAAATCAGATTTAAAATAGCAAATACTGCAATGATTAACAGTAGATTATATCGTTGAAGCATGATAATAAGGTTAATTTATTTCAAGCTTTTCTTTTAGCTCGAATTTTATTAAAATAGGATTTAAATCTTTGGTTGTAATCTCATTTGCTATTTTTCGAATTCTTTCACTTAAAATACTTTCTCCTTCAACATTCTTAGCCATATCAAGAAACTCACTTGATTCGATTACAGTAAAATAGAAATTGTTATATCTGTATACAGGAGGTGCAATTTCCTTTCCAAAAAAGGTAATATTTCCAGTTAGTGCCTTTGCATTTCTTTTATCAAACAAAGTCCAAAGAAATTTTCTTTTTTTTGCATAGCTAAAAGTTATCAGATTTTCATCTTCGTAAAATCCACAAACAAACCGAGAATAATCTTTAGCTATAAGTTTAAAGAACTCCTGAACCCCAATTTCCTGCTTATTCAACATCTTTGCAGGCATATTGTATTTGCCAAAGTCGATGAAATATTTCGGAACAATTTTATCATTGTTACAATCCAAATAGTAAACATAATTTGATGCGCCATGAGTGAGATAAATGAAATCATTGTTCTCTGTTAGTTGGTTTACAAGCCGAATTTTATCAAAACCCCTAATACCAATATACTCTGAAATTAACCGCTCGTTCTTTTCAATAAAAAAGTTGTTTTTTTTGGGATTATCACTTGCTACCTGAAAAACATAATCATCTTTTCCATAGCTTATGAAAGCATCAAAAAACTTAACAGTTTTTTTTGTTTGAACTAAATTTCCATCAAAATCATAAAACATAATTTTTTGAGATTGCCTATCGTATATTTCTAACAAGTTTGAAAACTTATTTATATTGAAATCTTTTAATTGAGCATATTCACCTGGACCTCTGCCAAGTTTGGAAAACTTCCTGATAAAATTTCCCTGATCATCAAATTCAAATAAAGTTTTGGTAACATCATCCTGAATGTAATAGGCATCATTATAATATATCAATTTGGAAACATTTCCTATTATATTTTCATCATCCGATTCAAGTTTAATGAAATCGATATCCTCGTTAATATAATTTATAAGATTAGACTCTTTTTCAGGGACGTAAATTTTTTCAATCTTCTTTGAAGGAGGAAAGTTTTCAGATGAACTTAAATTTTCAATTCTGCTTTTACAACAAGGTAATAGAATTAAAAAAAAGATTATGTAAATTAATGATTTAATATTCATATTGTTTTTTTTATGAAAAAAATACTTTTGTATTTAGTTTATGAGAAAGAGGATAGGTATTCTTCCTATCCTCAAAAACAGGTTCTAACATTTTACCCATATATCTCTCCAACAACCATCAGTATCATCAAGCTCACAACAAATTTCAAATTCAAGAGTAAGTAACTTTATACTTTTAAACTTGTCTTCGTACTTTTCAGCAACCGCAGAAGATTCTTTTACTCCGATTTTTCCTTCATTATTAAATGACAAAACCAGGTTGAGTACAAATATTATAGCCACGGATAATCCAAATAGAAATTTCTTAACTTTTTTCATAATAATTTTGTTTTGTAATAATAAAAACTCATTTCTCAATTCATTTTATTAAGATTTGGGTGATTAATCAGTTTATTTGAAATTCTTTATCTTTGTCACCTCACCTCCTTTCTTTGTTAGGCGGTGCACAGGGCGGCAAACTAAACTTACTTTGCGGGTAAAGGTTTGCCGCCCGCTTTTTTGCACCAAGATTATTTACTCGTTTTCAATTTGTATTGTAAACTTATTTGAGCGCAATCCATAAAAATTTAATTTGTAAGTTGCCGGGGTTGGGTCTTCTTCTGTTTGTATTCTCTTTCTGCGTTTTCGAACCGGGGCAAACTTTTGTTCGTTTCGGTTGCAAGATACAACCTATTTTCTTTTTTTTCAGAATTTTGGAGAAATTTTTATAATAAAAAGGAATTGAAAATTTAAAATAGTTCGAGGGTTTGAAAGTTGGAACTTTTCAAACAAATTCAAACGACTTTAAACTTCGTTTTCCGGCACAAAAACACCAACCACTCAATTCCATAAAACATCTCTCCTTTGCACTTTGCAGCTTTGCGCCTTTGCGCCTTTGCATAAAAATTTTCAAACCATTTCATATTCATTAAAATTTATATTTATACAATGTGGGTTCCATGTCTTTGTTTATGCTGTAAATAATTCTGTTTTCCCAATCAACAACAATCTCGGTAACCGCAGGCGAAACATGAAAATGCTTCAAAAGATTACCGTTAAAATCGAAACAAAGAATATCGTTGGCCGGACTATGTGAATATTTTATTCTTTGCCCGGAATATGGAACCATAAAAAAATTGTTGTTGCAACAAGGAATATTATAAATACGGTTGTTTTTGTAAGTCAAAGCCTTAATACTCCCTTTGGGTACTACATCTAATTTTTTGAAATCGGGACCAATTAATTTTAGCACCAACTTGCCTTTTTCATTAAAAACATCAATCCTGGCTGAATACCGGTACGCCAAAACCGACATCTTATTGTTATCGGAGATACCAATATCGGTAGGAAACAGATTGGATGCAAAAAGAGGGTTATAGGTAAAACCGGCATCAGGAAATTTTTCCAGAAAACGAATTAAGTTTCCTTTTTCATCCATCAGGCAATTCATGTAGCCATCTTTATTACCAATAAGATTACAGAAATAATTATTCCCTTCGAGGCGAAGGACTTTGCTCACAAGAACCTTACTATCAAGGGTTACCGTTCTTGAAAATTTATTGGGCTTATCCTTAATAATTAAATCCAAATTGAAAAACACCAACTTTTTACCTTGTAAGTCCTGAACCATAATTTCATTGTCCGACCTGATGTGTTGAATACAAAACGGGGTAATTAGTTCACCCGGGCCACGACCCCGGATACAAAAACTACTAACCATTTTCCCTGTTTTCAGGTTAATTACATCAATCGAAGGGCTTTCGTTCGGGCTTTTAAGAAAAAGCAACGAGTCGATCAACACTATTTCATAAGGATCTTTCAGAGGGTCTTCCAATTTTACAGCTTCCCCTTTTAACTCTGTGTACTCCTGAAAATCGGAGATTTCAAATTCTACGGTTTTTTGCGCATTTGATAAAATTGGGAGCATCACAATTATGCCTGTTAAGAATATTGTATTTAGGATTGTTTTTATCATAACATTTAAAGTAAAGCCCCTGAATCAAAAGACCAATAGTGAATGTTCCTGACCAATATTTCATTTTGGTATTTTAAAATTTGGGGATTGTTAAAATTATTACCGGATTTTCTTTAATATCAAGTGAGTACAACTTCGTATATTCCTCATAAACTGACTCTTCCATTAACTTCTTTGAATATTTTTGACGAAAACTCAAGTTCAGATTTTGCGATGATTTAAAATAGGGATAATAAATATTTATAAAAAAGTCAGGTGTTGCAGATATTGGTCCCAATTGGAAAAAAATATCTTGAAAATTTTGATGAAAGTATTTTAGATAATCGCCAGTCTTTTTGTTGAAGTACAGAGAAAATGCCTTATCCCTTAATCTGAATAAAACATAAAAATAATCCTTACTCTCAACAAATTCTTCGATAGAATGAATATAACTTTCACTTTGTAGTATCTGGAAGAATTCTTTATTTGAGGTACATTTCGACAACAAATCTTCGGGAGCATTAAAATTACCAAAATCGAATATTAAATCAGGCAGTAACTTATTTCCGTCGTATTTATATACGGTACAATCGAACGCCCTGAAAAACCGTACGTTATTGTTACTATAGGTAAAATTATTATGTGGCAAAAAGTTGAAATCGCCTTTTGTTGGAATCAATGGTAAAAGGTTGGATACAATTTCACCATTCATACTAATTTTCACCAATGAATAATCAAAACCATCGTTATACATTCCAACCCGATGTACTAACAAATTATTATGAAAGTACCAGATTGTACTCCCATAGAATTTAAGTTTTATCTTTTTAATAAAATTGCCTTTAGAACTGTAAATCATTATTTTAGAATCGCCTAATACATAGATGTAATCATCTTCAATATTGTAAGCCATATCTAGTGGAACTGAATATTCTTCCGGCCCATTTCCCTTTTTACCAATTTTCCTGATAAATTTGCCTTCAGGAGAAAACAAATAAATGGCCTCGCCCTTTTTATCAAAGATTAAAAAATCGGAAGTTTTTGTAACAAATATTCTGTGAACAGTATTTATTATCCCGCCAGGGTTGGTTTCCAGCGGCACAAACTTCTCGAAATCAACAATTTCAGCCAATATTTTCACATTGTTTCCTTTAAGGGGAATTTCAATTTTTTCTATCTCATTTTTTGCTGAATTACACGATAATAGAATTACAGATAGAAATAAAAACTGTATAATCTTCATGGTATAAAAATTAGGGCAATAAAAATTCAAATTGAAAAAGACTTTAACCCAACTAATTTTATTATGGTCCATCAATTCACAAAACAGAAAACCATAGTTTCCGGTAAAACGGTATTTGATTATCACACTCATATCGCATTTTTCTTAGTTGGGCAGTGCGTTCGAGTTACAAATTTGTTGTTAAGGCGATGTCGCAAACTCAATTTAGCACTTTGCATCAAAACCAAATTTATCAAGTTGCCGGGGTTGGGACTTCTTCTGTTTGTAATCTCCTTCTGTGTTTTCGAACCGGGGCATACTTTTGTTCGTTTCGGTTTCAAGATACAACCTATTTTCTTTTTTTCAGAATTTTGGAGGAATTTTTATAATAAAAAGGAATTGAAAATTTAAAATAGTTTGAGGGTTTGAAAGTTGGAACTTTTCAAACAAATTCAAACGACTTTAAACTTCGTTTTCCGCCACAAAAACACCCAAACCACTAAATTTCTACAAAATTATTTCATCTTCATTCTTTGCGCCTTTGCGAGAAAAATTTTCAAACCATTTCCAACTTCCCCTTAACTTTTCAGTTTTGCAATTACCACAACCGGATTATCGTTTTCAGTAATATTTTTAAGCGGCTGGTACTGTTCCGGGAGTTTTTTTATTTTTTCGGGGTTCTCCTGCATCCACTGCGCCAGTTCAAAAGCATCGATATACGTAACCAGTTCATTCTTGCTGTTTATGTAAACATTGGTAATTTTCAACGGTAAAAATGCGTTTTCACCCACTTTTATTTCGAGGTTGTTTTCCGCAATTTTTGTCGTTTTTTCAGTTTTATCATAAATTCCGAAAAATGATTTTTTCTGAAAACGAAGTTCAAAAATCATAAACCGCGACGATTCTACCAGGTTGGTCAGCGTATAACAATCATCGAGTCCCCATTTATATCCACCGTCAACCGTTGGTTTCGATTGTACCAGTTCTTCCCGGTTTTCGTACACCGGGTTAAATTTTCCACCGTTAAAAACATACCGCGGCAAAAGCGTATCGGTTTTCACCTGAAACAGCGTATCGTCGAAAAGTTCTTTAAAAAACAACCCGTTGTTGTAGTTGTAAAACAAACCTTCATAAGTAATGACACTGATGCTTTGCTCCACTTTTTTAAACGAATTGTAATTCGGGTATTTTTTCAGCATTTCGCCTTTTTCATCAAAAAGAACAATTTTGAATTTCTGGTCGCCCATAAAATTGATAAGGTAACCCGCAAAAACCGAGTCGTTTATCGAACCAAAAGTAAAAACCTGTTCATTTTCCGGAAGTTTTACATTGCCTGCCTTTTTCCCCTGAAAATTGTAAGCGCAGTAATTTCCATTCCAGCCGCTGGCATAAACAAGTTGGTTTTGCTCGTTAAAAACGGCGCCGTTTCCCGAAGAACGGTAACCTTCGGGACTTTGATCGTTTACTCCGATTTCGCGTATAAAATTACCCGTTTGACGATCGAAAAGGTAAATTTGTTTAGACCCGTCTTTTACAATAAATTTTTCATCGGCATAAAACCGCGGACGGTTAGATACCACACATTCTTCTTTGGTTTCCAACGGAATAAACAGGATTTCATCAAAAACATTTTCAGTATTAAATCCCTCACTCCCGGTAAATGAATTCTGCATGTCGATAATTACCGGAAATTGCTCCTGAACTTCAGGGTTTGAACATCCGGCAAAAAGTACGACAAATAACAACAAATAAATTGAATAAAATAAAGTTCTGATTTTCATCGCCTTTTTATTTTTATGTGAGTGAAAACTTTCAAATCGGGTCAGATAAATTTTAAATCAATCCAAACTTACTATGATTATTTTAGTTTTGCAACTGATTTTTCAGTTAATAAACGAAAAAATCAGTTTAATAGAATTATTGGCAACCTCTACTCAAAAATCAGATAATTTTTAGTAGTAAATTAAGTTGTAAAATGATTATTGTTTAATTTAACGCCATAAAATTTAAATTTCAAACTAAACTGTAAAATCATGAAAAAACTGCTCATTTTATCGTTATTACTTGTTTTTGCTGCAACCCTGCAAGCTGCTCCCAACAAAAAAAATAAGGAACTTCTTGGAAAATGGAAGTACGAAGTAGCTTCGGCTCCTTACGGTTATGAAAAAGGCACCCTGGTATTTTTGGAAAAAGAAGGCGAACTGGCCGGTGAGGTTTTGTTTGGCGACGGTTCAAAAACACAAATGACCAAAGTTACGTTTGTTGAAAACATAATGAAATGCGGTGTTTATGTTGAAGGAAGTTATGTAGGCATTGAAGCCAAGGTTGAAGGTAAAAACATGACCGGCTCGGTGGATTCGCCTGACGGAAAAATTGATTTAAAAGCTGAAAAAACAGAATAAAAAAGGCTCCAAATTGGAGCCTTTTCTTTTTAAGACACAAGGTCTTTTAATGATTTAGTTTGATCACCTCGCTACCTGCCAGTAAAAAAGCGCCTGTTCCGTAAACTTCCCAGCTGTCGGCAGAGAAGTTTTTCTTAGGATCGGCTCCAATGGGCTGGCACCAGCCAACATGACCGTCGGGTTGAATGAGACCGTTCAAACCCACCCAGGCTTTTTCCACTGCAGGCAAAAAAGTTTCTTTATCAAGAATACCCTTGTTGATTCCCCATGCCAAAGCGTAGGTATAAAATCCCGAACCACTGGCTTCGCCACCGGGATATGAATCCGGGTCGAGAAGGCTGGCGCGCCACAAACCGTCGGCCTGTTGAAGCGTAATAATCCGGGCTGCCATTTCCTTAAAATTCTGAATGTAAAAGTCACGCGTCGGATAATCTTTGGGCAATTCCTGTAAAACACGAACCAAACCACCCATTACCCAACCGTTCCCACGCGACCAGAATATTTTTTTCCCGTTGGCTTCCTTTTTTGTTTCTATTCCGGGTTCGTTCCATTTGTAATTAATGTCACGTGCATACAAATGTTCTTCTTTGTCCCAAAGCAAATCGTACGTTTCTTTAAAAAGTTTGTCGTTTAGCTTCAGGTATTTTTCATCGTCGAGAGTTATTCCCAATTTCACAAAAGCCGCCGGTCCCATAAAAAGGGCATCGCACCACCACCATGTACATTTTTCAATTCCTTTGGTTTCGTAAGGAGTTGCCATAAATTTGTCCATGGTTTCGATAAACGGTTGAATCATTTTTTCTTCACCAGAAACGCGGTACATGTCAATGTAAGTCTGGCAAATGGCGTGGTCATCGGCATGATGTAGTCGTGGCCCGGGTTTCCACTGATTGGCTTCACCCATTTGATAAATGGCATTGTATATTTTTTTTGAACCTGTGGTTTCGTAAGCCGCAAAAACACCGGCATAAAATGCTCCGTTTGTCCAATCGTACAATTCATGGTTCGGGTGCTGCAACTGCCAGTCGAGCGCTTTTGTCATCGTTTTTTTGATGTACAAGTCTTTGAATAGTTTTTTATCGGCTTTGGGGGCTGAAACAGTTCCACCCAACAACAGCGAAACAAGTAAAATAGATAGTAGTCTGTTCATGGTTTAATTTACGTTTCTGCAAACATATGCAATCGATTGCATTTTTCAAAATAAATTGTAAAAATGATTTTCTGTCTGTTTTTCTATTCACTAAATTTCGAGCACAATACAACTCCCAAAAGACACAAATAAATTCACTTCAACATCCTCTGGTTTGTTAACTTTAATTTTAAATTAACACCCAAAGTTCTTGTCCGCTTAAAATTAATAACTATACTTGTGCAAAATTTAATGAAATGAACAACAGATTCGGACATCACGGCCATCACGGTAGAAACCAATCATCTGGTAGGCTGTAATTATTTTGTCCAATCGTTTTGAAGATATTTTAGAAAAGGCTTGCCAGGAAAGGCAGGCCTTTTTTATTTTATGCTTCTACAACTTCCAAAAAGAAGTGGGTTAAAAGAAACAAATAAAAAAAATATAAGATGGAAAACAGACTTAAAATTGCGATTCAAACCAAGGGAAGATTAAACGAAGATTCGATGCAGCTAATTAACGAAACCGGAATTTCGCTTTTGCTTGGAAGGAGAACGCTTGTGGCCACAGCCAAAAATTTTCCGATGGATGCGCTGTTTCTTCGCGACGATGATATTCCGCAAACTGTTGCCGACGGCGTTGCTGATTTGGGAATCGTTGGTGAAAACGAAATGCTTGAAAAAGAGGAAAATGTAGTTATTGCCAAACGTTTGGGATTTAGCAAATGCAGGCTTTCGCTGGCCATTCCAAAATCGTTGGAATATATCGGCCCCGAATTTTTTAACGGCAAAAAAATAGCGACCTCCTACCCTGTTATTCTGAAAAAATGGCTGGCAAAAAACAACATTCAGTCTGAAATACATGTAATTACAGGTTCGGTGGAAATTGCTCCGGGAATCGGACTGGCCGACGCGATTTTTGATATTGTAAGTTCCGGTTCAACCCTCATCAGCAACCGACTGAAAGAAGTTGAAGTTGTTCTTCATTCAGAAGCTGTTTTGATTGCAAATCCAAATCTTACTCCGGAGAAAAAGGAAATTCTTGACGAGTTTATTTTTCGCATGGAATCGGTACAACGCGCCGTTGGCAAAAAATACATTCTGCTAAATGCTCCGAACGAAAAAATTCAGGAAATTGCAGCGTTGCTGCCCGGGATGAAAAGTCCGACAGTTGTACCTTTGGCTCAGGAAGGCTGGAGTTCAATGCATTCGGTGATTGCTGAAGACGATTTCTGGGAAATTATTGGCAAACTGAAAAAAGCCGGTGCAGAAGGAATTCTGGTTGTTCCGATTGAAAAAATGATTTTTTAAAAAGCTGGAAGACGGAAGCGAGAAGTTGGAAGTTGAAAGAGGAAAACAGCAGAAAACTAATTGCAAACAACGACAACAATACAAAATGAAAACATTTATTAATCCGGAAAAAAAAGAGTGGCCTGAAATATTGCGCCGCCCACTTTTTGATGTTTCGGAATTGTATCCAACCGTGCAATCGGTTCTGAATGAAATCAGAACCCGGGGCGATGCTGCATTAAAGGAATTCACCCAAAAATTTGACGGTGTAATTCTGAACAATTTTGCTGTTTCGGAAAAAGAAATAAACGAAGCAGAAAATCTGGTTTCAACAGAATTAAAAAAGGCGATTTTACTGGCTTCAAAAAATATCGAACGGTTTCATGAAATTCAAAAACCGGAATTAAAAAGACTGGAAACCACCCCCGGTGTAAGTTGCTGGCAAAAAGCTGTTCCTATCGAAAAAGTCGGATTGTATATTCCGGGTGGGACTGCCCCGCTGTTTTCAACGGTTTTGATGCTGGCCATTCCCGCACAAATAGCAGGATGCAAAGAAATTGTACTGTGTTCGCCACCCGACAAAAAAGGAAAAATCAATCCGGCAATTTTGTATGCTGCAAAAGTTGCGGGTGTTACCAAAATATTTAAACTGGGTGGAGTGCAGGCTGTCGGTGCCATGGCTTTTGGCACTGAAAGTGTTCCGAAAACGTACAAAATTTTTGGCCCCGGAAATCAATATGTAATGGCTGCCAAACAGTTGGTAAGTATGAACGATGTTTCCATCGACATGCCGGCGGGTCCGTCGGAAGTGCTGGTTGTTGCCGATGAAACTTCAAATCCGGCATTTGTGGCTTCTGATCTGCTTTCGCAAGCCGAACACGGTGTCGACAGCCAGGTGGTTTTGGTTTCCAATTCCGAAAAAGTTATTCAGAACGTTCAGCAGGAAATAAAATTTCAGCTTGAAAAACTTCCGAGAAAAACAATTGCTGAAAAAGCGCTTTTAAACAGCGTAGCGGTTGTTGTGGAAAATCGAAATGAAAGCATTTCACTCATTAATGAATACGCTCCGGAACACCTGATTATTTGCACGCAGGATTACAATGAAATGGCAGAAAAAATTACAAATGCAGGTTCGGTTTTTCTTGGGAATTACACCCCGGAAAGTGCGGGCGACTACGCTTCAGGAACCAACCACACCCTGCCTACAAATGCGTGGGCACGTTCGTACAGTGGCGTAAATCTCGACAGTTTTCTGAAAAAAATTACGTTTCAGGAAATTTCAGCCGAAGGATTGAAAAACATTGGTTCGGCCATTGAAACCATGGCTGCGGCCGAATTGCTCGATGCGCACAAAAATGCTGTAACTTTGCGATTGAAAGAATTGAAAAAGTAAAAACGTTAACCAGAACCTGATTATTAAATAAAAAAGATGCTGAAATAAATTCAGCAGGACGAAAAATGAAACTGCAAACTGTTTAAAACGTCAACCTGAACTCGTTTCAGGTTCTATTGAAAAATAAATATGGAATTAAATAATCTTTTACGAAAAAATATTGCTGAGTTAAAACCCTATTCATCAGCACGCGACGAATATACCGGCGAGGCCATGGTTTTTCTCGATGCCAACGAAAATCCGTACAACGAGCCGTACAACCGGTATCCCGATCCGCTTCAAAAAGAGCTCAAACAAAAAATTGCTAAAATAAAAGCGGTCAATCCTGAAAATATTTTTTTGGGAAACGGCAGCGACGAGCCCATTGATCTTTTAATCCGCGCTTTTTGTGAACCGGGCAAAGATAATTTGGTAACTATAAATCCAACGTACGGAATGTACCAGGTGGCTGCCGATGTTAACAATGTGGAAGTGATAAAAGTGTCGCTGACTGAAAACTTTGACATTAACGCCAACGAAATTCTAACCGCTGTCAACGAAAATACAAAGCTAATTTTTCTTTGTTCACCAAACAACCCAACCGGAAATTGTCTGAATGCAGAAGAGATGCAAAAGGTAATTACCGGATTTAACGGAATTGTAATAATCGATGAAGCGTACATCGATTTTGCTCCCGGAAAAACATTGGTTTCAAAACTCGAGAATTTTGAGAATCTGGTTGTTCTGCAAACTTTTTCAAAAGCATGGGGAATGGCGGGAATTCGATTGGGGATGGCTTTTGCCTCTGTTGAAATTATTACTGTTTTGAACAAAATAAAATACCCGTACAACCTGAACATTCTTACCCAGAAAAAAGCGCTCGAACTGGTAGAAAAATCAGAGGAAGTAAGAAAGTGGGTAAAATTGCTGATGGCTGAACGCAAAAAAATGGAAGAACTTTTAAAAGAGTTCCCGTTTGTTGTGAACGTTTTCCCTTCGGATGCCAATTTCTTGCTGGTAAAAATTCACGACGCCTCGGGAATTTACAATTACCTTGTTGAAAAGGGAATTATAGTCCGCAACCGCTCAAAAATTCATTTGTGTGCCGACAGTTTGCGCATTACCATTGGCTCGTCCACCGAAAATGAAGCTTTATTAACGGCCTTAAAAGATTTGGTTTAACTTAACCCTGTGAATTATATTGGAATGAAAAAAGTACTTTTTATCGATCGCGACGGAACGCTGAATTTCGAAACCGAAGACGAACAAATTGATGCGTTTGAAAAGCTGGAATTTTTACCCGGCGTTTTCAGAAACATGTGGTTTATTCAAAAAAACCTCGATTATGAACTGGTTATGGTAACCAACCAGGACGGGCTTGGAACCGATTCATATCCGGAAGACACTTTCTGGCCGGTACATAATTTTATTTTGAAAGCTTTTGAAAACGAAGGTGTTGTTTTCGACGACATTTGTATCGATAAAAGTTTCCCGCACGAAAACCTGCCTACGCGAAAACCAGGCACCGGAATGCTCACCAAATACATGCAGGACGAGTACGATTTGGCCAACAGTTTTGTGATTGGCGACCGGCTGACCGATATTCAACTGGCAAAAAACCTTGGCGCGAAAGGAATTTTAATCAACGACGGAAGTTTGGCTGAACAACTTGAAAAAGATGGTCTGGCTGAAACCTGTGTGCTTGTTTCCACCGACTGGGACGATATTTATGCCTGCGTTGCCGCACCTCAACGAACCGCAACAGTAAAACGGACAACAAAAGAAACCGATATTTTGGTTGAACTGAATCTGGATGGTTCGGGTGTTTGCAATATTTCAACCGGACTTGGCTTTTTCGACCATATGTTACACCAGATAGGAAGACACTCGGGCGCAGATTTAACCGTTCAGGTGAAAGGCGATTTAGAAGTTGACGAGCACCATACTATCGAAGATACTGCTCTGGCGCTTGGTGAAGCGTTCAGAAAAGCCATCGGAAATAAACTGGGAATGGAACGTTACGGATTTTGCCTGCCCATGGACGATTGCCTGGCAATGGCAGCCATCGATTTTGGGGGCCGCCCGTGGCTGGTTTGGGAAACCGAATTTAAACGCGAAAAAGTGGGCGACATGCCAACCGAAATGTTTATGCATTTTTTTAAATCGTTTTCCGACGCATCTTTGTGCAACCTGAATATAAAAGCCGAAGGTACAAACGAACACCATAAAATTGAGGCTATTTTTAAAGCGGTAGCAAAAGCAATAAAAATGGCTATAAAACGTGATATTTATAATTTTGAACTTCCTTCAACAAAAGGAAAATTATAAAAATGAAGGAATGAGAAATCTGGTCAGGAAAACTTCCGACTTCGGGCTTCCATCTTCCAACGAATTAAAAATATGAAAACGATAAAACCATTACGCGAGAAAAAAAACACGGCAATTTTGCTGATTCACTGTCCTGACAAACAGGGAATCCTGGCAACTGTGACCGAATTTCTGAATAAAAACCACGGGAATATTATTTATCTCGATCAGCACGTTGATCGTGAAGAAAAAATATTTTACATGCGCGTGGAATGGGAACTGGAGAATTTTGCCATTCCCGCTGAAAAAATCGGTGAATATTTCGATACGCTGATTGGCCGCCCGCTGGAAATGAACTGGAAGTTATATTTTGCAGATGAAATTCCGAAAATGGCATTGTTTGTTAGTAAAATGCCGCATTGTTTGTTCGATATTCTGGCCCGTTACACCGCCGGCGAATGGGATGTGGAAATTCCGTTTATCATTAGCAACCACGACACTCTAAAACCGGTTGCCGAACGTTTTGGCATCGATTTTTACCATTTCCCGATAAATGCAGAAAACAAGGCAGAACAGGAAGCAAATGAACTCGAACTTCTGAAAAAAAATAACATCGATTTTGTAGTTCTGGCAAGGTACATGCAAATTCTTTCCAAAGATTTTGTAAAAAACTACCCCAATAAAGTCATTAATATCCACCATTCGTTTTTGCCTGCTTTTGCTGGTGCAAAACCCTACCACGCAGCACACGAACGTGGGGTAAAAATTATTGGCGCCACCAGCCATTATGTTACTTCCGATTTGGATGCAGGTCCCATTATCGAACAGGATGTTACCCGCTGCAGCCACATCGACACGGTACAAAAACTAACACGCAAAGGCCGCGATTTGGAAAAAATTGTACTTTCGCATGCAGTGTACAAACACCTGCAACATAAAATACTTGTTTTTAAGAATCGCACCGTCGTATTTAATTAATAACTTATGAAAGCTTTTTTAACCGTCTTAATCCTTAGCATCGCAATGATTGCTTCAGCACAAATTACAAATGTTCCGAACAAGGAAATTCCTGAAGATTACGGCTACATTGTAAAAATAGGACAACAAATGCCTGAAATTGAATTTCAGCTAACCAATGGAAGTATTGTAAAAACTTCGGATTTGAAGGGAAAAATTGTAATGCTCCAGTTTACGGCCAGCTGGTGTGTTGTTTGCCGGCAGGAAATGCCGCACATCGAAAGCGATATCTGGCTGAAACACAAAAACAACAAAAACTTTGCTTTGTACGGAATCGATATGGACGAACCGCTGGACAAGGTAAAAGGGTTTGCCGAAACCATGAAAATTACTTATCCGTTGGCGCTCGACCCGGGAGCAAAAATTTTCTACACTTTTGCGGCTCAGGGAGCAGGTGTTACGCGGAATATAATAATCGATAAAACCGGAAAAATCGTGTACATGACCCGGCTTTACAAAGAAGACGAGTTCAACGAAATGAAAAATGTTATTGATTTTTTACTGAAAGGGTGAGAAGTTGGAAGCGGGAAGTTGGAAGAAAATGGGCAGTGAGCTGTCGCAGTTGCAATGAAATTGGTCATTGGTAATTGGAATTGTAATTTGAACTTTGAACTCGAAACTTTGAACTCGAAACTCAAAACTGCTATGAATATCGTAATTATAAAATACAACGCGGGAAATATTGAATCGGTAAACAATGCATTAAACCGTTTGGGTGTAAATGCAGAAATCACTGCCGATCCGGATAAAATTCAAAAAGCTGATAAAGTAATTTTTCCGGGAGTTGGCGAGGCCAGCACTACCATGAATTACCTGAGAAAACATCAACTCGATGAGTTGATAGTTTCGCTGAAACAACCAGTTTTGGGTATTTGCCTTGGACTGCAACTAATGTGTTCTTATTCCGAAGAAAACGACACGCCCTGTCTTGGAATTTTCGAAGAAAAAGTAAAACGTTTTATTCCCAAACCTGGCGAAGAATTTATAACAAAAGTTCCGCACATGGGTTGGAATTCCGTTTCAAACCTAAAAAGTTCACTTTTCACGCCTGAATTGGAAAATCAATACGTTTATTTTGTACACTCGTATTATGCAAGTATTGGTGAACATACCGCAGCAACCTGTAATTATATTTCACCCTTCAGCGCAGCGTTGCAAAAAGACAATTTTTATGCAACACAATTTCACCCTGAAAAAAGTGGCCAAATCGGAGCTAAAATTCTGGAAAACTTTTTAAAACTTTAAACGTAATTTCACGCATGGATAGATTAACAATTATAAAAGTTGGCGGCAAAGTAGTAGAAGAACCCGATTCATTAAATGCACTTTTAGACCAGTTTTGCAGAATATCGGGAAATAAAATTCTGGTACACGGCGGAGGAAGATCGGCAACCGAACTGGCAAAACGCCTGAATATTGAAACACAAATGGTGAACGGCAGGAGAATTACCGATGCTGCCACTCTCGAAGTTGTCACCATGGTTTACGGAGGTTTGGTCAACAAAAAAATTGTTGCCGGGTTGCAGGCCCGCGGAATTAACGCCATTGGGTTAACCGGTGCCGACCTCGATTTAATCCGAGCAAAAAAAAGGCCTGTCGGTGAAATCGATTACGGTTATGTTGGCGATGTTGAAGATGTAAATACCTACGAATTAAAACTGCTTATTAACGAAAATATCATACCGGTTGTAGCTCCCCTCACCCACGACGGCAAAGGCTCACTTTTAAACACAAATGCCGATACCATTGCTTCGGAACTGGCCATTGAACTTGCCAACAATTTTAACGTTTATCTTTTCTATTGTTTCGAAAAAAGAGGGGTTCTTGAAAACCCTGCCGACGAGAACAGCGTCATCTTTGAACTCGATAATTCACTTTTGCAGGAATACCAGCAAAAAGGCATAATCAGTGCAGGAATGATTCCAAAGCTTGAAAACGCTTTAAAAGCAAAAAAAAGTGGTGTAAAAGAAGTATTGATTACCAATCCTGAAAATATTGCCAACGGAAAGGGGACGCGTATTATTTAAAATCACATTTACAATTTATTTCAAAATATTCTCCGAAAGAATTGTTTTTTTCAACCTTTTTAGCAGAAAAATAAACTACTATTGAAATTTATTGTTTTAATTGTTAGTTTAGGACATTCGAAACTTAAAATTGCGTAAAAACGATACGAATATTATCAGGAGGTTATTGTGGCGAAAATATTACATGAAAATTGTGAAAGATGTGCAGACCGAAATTTTTGCTGTTGCAAAAGTTGCTTTGAAGAGGACAACTCCAATATTTTTGTTAACCTTAATGAAAGAGAACTTGATTTTTTAATCGAAGGTAAACAACAAATACATTATAACGCAGGTGAAACAATTATAAAACAGAATACTTCTTCAACCTATGTTGTATGCATCAGAAACGGTCTGGCAAAAGTATATGTGGAAGGCATAAAAGGGAAAAACTCTATTGTGCGTTTAATCTCAAAACATGATTTTGTTACCGGAGGAGGATTATTTAACGGTAATGTTCAAAAATTTACCATTTCGGCCATAACCCCGGTGACTTGTTGTTTAATCGACTCGGCGAAACTTGTTAGATTATTCAGCGAGAACAACCAGTTTGCCATCGAAATTCTGCGGTACCACATAAAACAAAACAATAACCTTCTGAGCAAATTGGTAAACCAAACCCAAAAATACATGCCGGGCAGGGTTGCCGATACTCTGTTGTACCTGAAAAACGAAGTATTTGAAAGCAGCAAATATACTATTCCTTTAACCCGTCAGGAACTTGCTGAAATGTCGAACATGACCAAAGAAAGCTTTGTCCGGATTTTGCAGGAATTCAAAAGCTCCGGGCTTATAAAAACCAACGGAAATACATTCGAAATCTTAGACGAAGAAGGTCTTCTTTCCATCAGCAAAAACGGATAATTGACATATATCAACAAGCAGGTGAATTTATATCATTTTCTTCTGTTTGATATATCATTAAGGGTTATGTATTTCAAATTCAATTCTCTTCTATTTTTACGATTAGAATAAATTGAATTTTAAATCTAATCTATCTAGCTATGAAATACTCTTCAGTTTTTAAACTATTCCTTGTAGGAATTTTATGTGCTTTTTTAGCTTCATCATGTGTAAAGGAAGGTCCGATGGGACTATCTGGGGCTGACGGTGCTGATGGCGTTGACGGTGTTGATGGCGTTGACGGTGTTAATGGAAATGTCACCTGTCTGGTTTGCCACAACCTTACCAACATGAATGCCATTAAAGATCAGTACGGTGTATCAACTCACGCTTCAGGAAGTGCAACAGCAAGATCCTCCAGCAATGCTTGTGCTCCATGTCATTCTCACGAAGGTTTCCTTGAAGTTGTGATGACAGGCAGTGATACAACATTTGCCGGATTCACGCACCCTACTACCATGAATTGTGAAACCTGTCACAGCGGGCACGTTAGTTTCGATTTTGTTAACGATGGACAGGATTATGCATTAAGAACAGTTGCTGCTGTTGATTTGATGCTTTATAATGATCCTACTAAAGTTATTGATTACGAAAACAACTCAAACCTTTGTGTTAACTGTCACCAACCCAGAAATTCATATCCTGTTCCCGGTTCGGATGGTGAAGAAACAGTATCAATTACAAGCAGCCGTTACGGCCCGCACCACGGTCCGCAAGGAACTTTGGTTGAAGGCATCGGATGTTGGGAATATCCAGGTTCGACTCCTTATCCAGGAACAAAATCATCAACCCACAGAAATGCAGGTGCTTGTGTTCTTTGTCATATGGCAGATTATGCAGATGGCGAAGGAGGCCACACTTGGAACCCTTCATTGGACGCATGTAAAACATGCCACGGAAGTGTAACCTCATTTGATATACACGGAAAACAAACTGAGGTTGAAGAACTTTTTGCTGAATTAGGCGCGGAGCTTTTAGCAAAAGGAGCTATCACTTCAACAGGTAACAGAGTTTCAGGTACATATCCTGTAAAAGTTGCAGGTGCAGTTTGGAATTATGCTACAATTTTAGAAGATCGTAGTAATGGTGTTCATAATCCGGAATACATTATTGCCGTATTGAAAAATTCAATTGAAGCATTACAGGATTAATACATTAACCAAATTTCAGAAAGGTGGTTTACAGGAATAACTCAACTGTCACATTTTGATACAAAAAGAATTAAAATTGTGAACAAAGATTTAATCTGAAAAGAAAGAACGGACAGATAAAATCGCAATAACAATCTGTTCCGTTTTTTCAAACAGCCTTTCGATTAAATAAATGAATGCAAAATGAAAACACTAAAATTTTTTATCACAGTTGTTGTAATTGCATTACTCTTTGGTGGATGTAAATATGATTTTATTCTTGAAGAAGAAACAGTAGTAATAAACCCGGATGATCCAGATGCTGTTCAGGTTTCCTTTTCATCTGATATTTTGCCAATATTTACGAGTAACTGTATTGCTTGTCATAAAACCGGAGGTCAGGCACCTGATTTAACAGCAGACAAAGCATATGCTTCTTTAGGAAGTTCTATAAATACCTCATCACCAGAGACTAGTATAATATACACTGAGCCAAATCCTGATACAAGTGTACACACTCATAAAAAATACACGGCGAATCAGGCAGCATTGGTTCTCGCATGGATTCAGCAGGGGGCAAAAAATAATTAACCAAATCTAAAACGATGACTATGAAAAAATACATGCTTTCTCTGATTCTTTTAGGGTTATTTAGTACTGCTATTTTTGCCCAGGATGCAGAAGAAAAAGATAAACCAGTTACCGGTACTTTCGAGAGCGGATACTTGATTGATGCCCAAACATCAGCAATTCCTGATGCAAGGACTCTTGAGTTTGCCATTCAGCATAAATTTGGAACCATGGACAACGGAATTTCCGATTTATGGGGAATATATGCACCGGGCGCAAATGTTAGACTGGCTTTAAATTATGTTCCGTTTAAAAATTTCCAGGTAGGAATCGGGCAAACTAAAAATTATATGTACACCGATTTTAATGCCAAATGGAATGTATTGCAACAAACTGAAAAAAATTCAATGCCTGTTACAGTCACTTTGTTTGGTTCAGTTGCTATAGATGGCCGCGATTATGAAACGTTGGGAACCGGACAAATTGTAACAACAAAAGGACCAACACTTCCTGAATACATGGATTTTCAGGATCGTTTCTCTTATTTTTCGCAGTTGATTATCAGCCGTAAATTCACCGATAAATTTTCTGTTCAGGCTGGTGCAAGTTTCACCCATTATAATATGGCTGGCTGGGATTATAACCACGACATTGTTGGAGTGCACGCTGCCGGAAGGCTGAAAGTTTCACCACAGTCTTCTTTAATCGTAACATACGATCATCCGTTGAAAATTAAAAACATCTCAGAACAATGGACCTGGGATACTCATCCAAAACCAAATCTGGCTGTTGGAATTGAAATTTTCACGTTCACACATGCTTTCCAGATTTATGCCGGAACATCGGATGGAATTATTCCTCAGCATATAATGATGTATAACAGCAGAGATTGGAAAGACGGGCTTTCCATAGGTTTTACCATTACCCGACTTTGGATGTTTTAAAACATAGGGGGAATACAAAACGGCGTATCGTTTAAACATTTAAAATGGTAATATCTGCAACCGGCGATATTACCATTTTTTCAAATTTAAATAACTAAAAGAAAAACCTTTCATTATTGATTTCATATAAACTGGAGAATTAATTAGCTAAAATATATACCGATGAACAATCGTCTATTTTCACTTTTAATGTTGCTGAGTGTTATAACTCTGAAAACCAACGCACAATATTACGATGCCCCCAAGAATCATCAGTGTTTGAGATGCCATTCCAGTCAAACGTACACTTTTCACAACAATTTGATGGATACGGAAGAAAGGAAACTGATGAACCCCTACTATATCATCGATACTACCGCACTGCGCCAGGGAGTTCATAATGCCTTCGATTGTACCGACTGTCATTCGTACGATTACACCACTTATCCGCACAATGCGGAGCTAAAACTCGAACCACTGTCGACTTGTCTGGATTGTCACGGTGGCGACGAATCGTTTGCCGACTATCAGTTTGAAAAGATTCAGGAAGAATTTGAAAAAAGTGTTCACTACAAAGTGTACGGCGACAATTTTACCTGTACAAAATGCCATAGCCAACATACCTACAAACCTATTGCGCGAAACAGTACCAGTGTGATGGAAATTGTTGATTACAGCAATAAAACGTGCCTTTCCTGTCATAACGATATGAAAAAGTTCAAATTGCTGGCCGATAAGGAAAATCCGCAAATTGTAGATATTCACAACTGGCTTCCCAACCAGGAAGTTCATTTTCAACATGTGAGATGTATTGAATGTCACACCGAAGTAGTTGACGGGTTGATGGTTTCGCATAATATTCTGGATAAAAGCCAGGCCGTAAGAAAATGTGTGGAGTGCCACTCTGCCAACTCAAAACTTAAAGCTTCCTTATATAAATATCAAAATCTTCAGATGAGAGCCGAAGATGGAAGTGTTTTAGGAGTTTTATCGCACGAAAATTATGTAATTGGTTCTCACCAGGTTCCATTTTTAAAAACCCTGAGCATCATTATTTTCCTTTGCGTTATGGCAGGCATAGTTATTCACGGAACTTTCAGGTTTCTTAAAAAATAAAACAAATGGAAACAAATCATAAAATCTATTTTTATCCAATTTGGTTACGCATATGGCATGGGTTAAATGCCGTGGGAATTATTACATTAATAATTACAGGTATCCGCATGCAATCGGGCATGGACAGTGCGGTTCTTAGCTTTAATACCAACATAAAAATTCACAATTTTACGGGAGCCATTGTTTCATTAAATTACCTGTTGTTTTTCCTCGGAAACCTTATAACAAAAAACAGTAAGTTTTATATTATAAAACCCAAAGGGTTTCTGAAACGCCCAATGAAACAAGCGTATTATTACATCTGGGGAATGTTTCACGGAATGAAAGCTCCTTATCCTCTCTCAGAAAAAAGAAAATTTAACCCGCTGCAAAAATATTTTTATGTTTTAGTTATGTATATTGCTGTTCCAATGGTAATTGTAAGTGGAATTGGGTTAATGTTCCCTGAACTGATTTTCGACAAAATCTACAACATCAGTGGTGTATTAATTACTGCACTGGTTCACTCAGCGATGGGGTTCTTTATTTCAATTTTTCTAATTATCCATTTGTATGTTGCCTCAATTGGAAAAAACCCAATAGAAAATTTTAAGAGTATTTTAAACGGCTGGCACCACATTTAAAAGACATTGAATAAAAAAGTATTATTCGATATAAAAAAGATTATAAATACGACATTTTACCAACTTGCGGTACACTAACAATCAAATCTAAAAAACAAATGCTATGAAATTACCGATGTCGATAAAAAACTGGATTTCCATTGGAGGCGCTCTTTTGGCTGTTTTTAATCTTGCTTCCATTTTATCGTTAATGGTGCTGAATTCATTTTTTGGATTTGGCGGATCGTATATCGGACTTTTCATTTATATCGTTCTCCCCGGTTTTATGATCGTCGGTTTGATTATGATTCCGATTGGAATGAGACTTTATCGCAAGAGAGCTAAAAAAGCTGAAAAGGAAGGCAAAAAACTGAGCTGGCCAATTCTTGATTTTAACAATCAGGCAACCAGAAATGCATCGATTATATTTACAGTAGGTACGGTATTTTTGCTAATTATATCATCAATTGGAAGTTATGAGGCATTTCACTATACTGAATCGGTTGAGTTCTGCGGAAAATTATGCCATCAGGTAATGGAGCCGGAATACACAACTTACCACGGTTCTTCGCACGAACGTGTTGCCTGTGTTGAATGTCATGTTGGTTCAGGTGCCAGTTGGTATGTGAAAAGTAAATTATCGGGTTTGTATCAGGTATATTCAGTAATTGCTAAAAAATATCCGCAACCCATTCCAACGCCAATTGCAAATCTGCGCCCGGCACAGGAAACCTGTGAACAATGCCACTGGCCCGATAAATTCTACGACAGAAAATTAAGGATAGAACATTCATTTGTTGCTGACGAAGAAAACACCGAAAGAATTGTCAATCTTCAGATTAAAACCAGTTCTAAAATGGTGAACGGACAACTCGAAAAAGGAATTCACCAGCACATTAGCCCTGATGTAAAAATTGAATACAAAACCTCCACATCCAACCGGCAGATTATTCCCTGGGTTAAATATACCAACACAAAAACAGGTGAAGTATATATTTATACCGATAGTGAAAACCCAATGGAGGAAACACAATTAGATTCTTTGGAAACTCGAGTTATGGATTGTCTGGACTGTCATAACCGCCCTTCTCACAATTATAACGCACCACAAAATTTCATCGATGAAAAAATGAGCAAGGGATTAATTCCAACTTCGCTGCCAAGCATTAAATTGGTTGCTATGATGGCATTAAATCAGGAATATCCGACCAAAGACAGCGCATTTTTAGCGATTGAAACGCAGGTCAACGAATTTTACGAAGGTGGCTATCCTGATGTATTTGAAAATCGAAAAGCAGATATAGAGAATGCAATTGCTGAAATAAAAGATGGTTACGCCAACAATATTTTCCCTTTTATGAAAGCAAGCTGGCGCGATTATCCTAATAACATTGGGCACATGGAATCGGATGGATGTTTCCGTTGTCATAACGATCGTCATTCGACAGATGAAGGAAAAGTAATTTCGAAAGATTGTAATTTATGCCACGATATTTTAGCCCAGGGAACACGCGAAAGTATGCAATATTCGAACTCGTTCGAGCCGCTTGTTTTTCAGCATCCGGTTGATATTGACGATGCCTGGCAAACCGAACTTTGTTCAAGTTGCCACTCCGCACTCTATTAACACAAAAACGAAGCAATTGGCATTTAAATTGAAACAACAGTATAAGCGTATATTAATCTTTAAATAAAGAAGTTATGAGTTACAAAAAATTGATGCTATTATTTGGATTGGCACTTTTAATCAGCTCCGTTTCGTTTGCACAATCGTACAAGTATGTTGGAGCAGCGAAATGCAAAATGTGCCACAACAAACCCGAAAAAGGAGAACAGTACAACAAATGGGAAGCTGGTCCGCATGCTAAAGCAATGGAAGTGTTAAAAGGAGCTGAAAAATCGGATCCTAAATGTTTAAAATGCCATTCAACCGCTGCCAGTGTTGGCAAAAGTTTAGTGGCTACCATTACTGTCGACGAAGGAGTTTCCTGCGAATCGTGCCATGGCCCGGGAAGTATGTACAAAACTGCGGCTATTATGAAGAACCAGCAAATGGCCTTAACAAAAGGCATGATTTTACCGGAAGAAAAAGTTTGTAAACAGTGCCACAACGAGCAAAGCCCAAATTACAAAGGTTTTAACTACAAAGAGTATGTGGCCAAAATTTCGCACGACGATCCTACAACTAATTAATTTTTAACAATCTTTATGTACAAGAAATTCCTTTGTTTTACAACAGGGGAATTTTTTTGTTGTCTGTCGGTTTTATACTTTTAGACAAAATAATTTTGCCTTAATCCTTTTTGGGAAAATAGAGCTTGAAACAACAACGGATTAATGAAAAACATTCAAAGAATACCATGAAAAAAATAGTCTCATTTCTGTCATCGATACTTTTTACCGGAATACTGGTAGTTATTTTTGCAATTGCAATTGGTTATGCCACTTTTGTTGAAAACGACTATGGAACTGTAACCGCCAAAATTCTCATTTACAATTCAAAATGGTTCGAAGTATTGTTGCTGGTTGTTTGTCTGAATCTCATCGGGAGCATTTTTAAGTACCAGTTAATCAGCAAAAAGAAATGGACCGTTTTACTGTTCCACATTGCATTTATAGTAATTATTATTGGTGCGGCAATTACCCGCTACTACGGTTTTGAAGGAAGCATGCACATCCGCGAAAACAGTTCTTCAAATACAATAACTTCCGATTTTACGGTTGTAAATATTAAGGCAAGCCAGGGAAATTATTCTGTTGAAAAAGAAAAAGAAGTAAAATTTTCGCCCTACACCGCCAACCGTTTTTCTGAAACACTTAATTTAAACGGTCAAACCATTCACATAAAAAATATTCTGTATATGCCTTCTGCAGTTGAATCGGTAGTTATCGATCCAAACGGAGAACCCATTGTTTCATTAATTACCGTTAGCCAGGGGATGCGGCTTGATTTCAACATGAAAAAAGGAACCAGCAAGGAATTAAACGGAGTTCAGCTTGGTTTTCTTTCTTCTGAATCGAACAACGATATAAATCTGACAGTAAAAGATGGTGCGCTTTATATTTCAGCCAGCGATTCGTTGCAAATTTCCGGAATGATGGAAACCGATATTCAAAAAATTCCCGCGGGAGAAGAAGTTGAAGTAAGCACACAAAAAGTATATACTTTGGGCGATTTGAATTTTGCTGTTCAGCAATTTCTGCTCAACGGGAAAACCCAGCTCGAATATGTACAACCCCAGCAGGGAATGGCAACAGCAAATGCGTTGCAATTGCAGATATCTGTTGGAAATTCATCGCAGGAACTGGTGGTTTATGGCCGCGATGGCGAAGAAGGAGAAACCTTTTCAACCAATATCGACGGGATAAATATTTCGGCCTCGTTTGGTGCAAAAAATATTGAACTTCCTTTTTCGATTTATTTGACCAATTTTCAACTCGAACGCTACCCGGGTTCCAACAGTCCTTCGTCGTATGCCAGCGAAGTGGTTTTAAAAGACGGCGCAAAAGAAATGCCTTACCGCATTTATATGAACAATATTCTGAAATACAACGGATATCGGTTTTTCCAGTCATCGTACGACACCGATGAACAGGGAACAATTCTTTCGGTAAACCACGATGCACTGGGAACAGGAGTAACATATTTTGGCTACCTCATTATGGCAATAGGAATGATTCTTACTCTGTTCAACAAAAACAGCCGTTTTAAATCGTTGCTTCGGATTTCAGCAAAACTTAGCGAAGAACGAAAAAAACTTTTTGCCGTTTTTGCAGGAGTTTTCCTGTTGATTTTTTCTTCAGAAGCACAGACACCACAAAGCCAAAACTACAACAAACAACATGTTTCAAATTTTTCTGAACTTGTTATCCAAAGCAGGCAAGGCAGGCTCGAACCTGTTTCAACACTAGCTTCTGAAATAGTAAGAAAAGTGGCAAAAAAGACCAGTTGGGAAGGAATGTCACCAACTGAAGTTTTCCTCGACATGCAGGTAAATCCTGAAAAATGGAAGTCAATTCCCATCATCAAAGTTGCCAATGCTGACCTCAGAAAAATCATTGGAATTTCAGGAAAGTTTGCCTCTTTTAACGATTTCCTTTCGCCAACAGCACAAAACGGGTACAAGTTAAGCACACTTGTTTCGCAGGTGTACGAGAAAAAAAGCAACGAGCGTAACAAATTCGACAAGGAAGTAATGAATGTTGACGAGCGTGTAAATATTTTGCTAAACGTTTTTTCAGGCGATTTTCTAACCATCTTTCCTATTCCTGAACACAGCAATTCAAAATGGATTTCAGCAAACCAATCCGACGAAATGGATGCTGAAAATAGCGCGTTTGTTATAAATACCGTGAGCTCATATTTTAATTCGGTTCGTAATTACGACTGGGCAACTGCAAACCAGTTGCTTGAAAACCTCAAGAAAAATCAACAAAAATACGGTGCTGCAATAATCCCTTCGTCAACGAAAATAAAACTCGAAGTATTTTACAACGATGTCAATATTTTCGGAAAACTCTCAAAAATCTTTATGTTTTCCGGAATTATTCTTTTAATACTTCAATTAATTTCACTGTTTAACCCGAAGTTTAAATTCAGCCGGTTAAAACAAATTGCGTTCTTTTTTATTCTGATTCTTTTTTTAGCTGAAACTGCCGGATTGGGTATTCGCTGGTACATTTCTGATCATGCGCCGTGGAGCAACGGTTACGAGTCGATGATTTTTATCAGTTGGGCAACCTGTTTGGGCGGATTAATACTTGCCCGAAAATCAGGAATTACACTGTCGCTAACAACCGTTTTGGCTGGCCTTACGTTAATGGTTGCAGGAATGAGCTGGATGAGCCCTGAAATTACCAACCTTGTTCCCGTATTAAAATCGTACTGGTTAATTGTTCACGTTGCTGTAATTACTGCCAGTTACGGATTTTTAGGAATTGGCACACTTCTTGGCTTCCTGAACCTGTTACTTATGATTTTCAGAAACAAAAACAATAGCAAACGGATAAATTTCACCATTCGCGAATTGGTAAATATCATTCAGATTGCACTAATGATTGGATTGCTCATGTTAACGGTTGGTTCGTTTTTGGGAGGTGTTTGGGCCAACGAATCGTGGGGACGTTACTGGGGCTGGGACCCAAAAGAAACCTGGGCTTTGGTAACGGTTCTGGTGTATACTTTTATCGGTCATATGCACCGGATTCCGGGATTTAAAGGAAATTTTCAAATAAGTGTTGCAGCAGTTCTTGGTTTTAGTTCTGTTCTAATGACTTATTTTGGCGTGAACTACTACCTTTCGGGATTGCATTCGTATGCACAGGGCGAACCGGCACCGGTGCCAGCCGGAGTTTATATTGCGGTGGCGGTGGTGTTTATTGTTATTTTTGCAGCAAGTTTTTCGGAGAAACCATCTGACAGAATGCTAGATACCGACGATATTCAAAATGATTAGACAAAAAAGAGGCTGTCCAAAAAGTCAAAAATACTTAACCGCAATGATCGCAATGAAATTCAAAAAGATCGCAAAGCTTTATAAATTAGCAGATTAAATTTGCGTACTTTGCGTTAAACTTAGCGCACTTAACGGTTAAAATAACTTTTTAGACAGCCTCTAAAACCTACAAAAACTAAAAATTTAATTGTTAACTCTTAAAATTTAAGAAAAGCACCGACTACTGTTTTCTTCATTGTTTAATTGTTATGATGCTTTTTTCTGAATAATAATCAAGACTCTTAAATAATATTTATGGTGCAACTTTATACAACCTTTGTTATACAAGTTACATCACAATAGAATAAAATACAAATTTGTCTTAAATTATTTTCTCAGTTAACTGAAAGTTCAAACTGAAGGCTGTACATCTGGGGAATAAAAGTATCAATCCAATCGTAAAACTGAATAATCTGGTTATCGTCAGGTAAATTATTCTCTGATTCAGTAAACATTTTATGAAATGCTTTAAAAACCTGTTTTTCAATGGGTATTATTTTTTGAAGGATACCATCGTTATTCTGATTTATTAAAACAGCTACATTGATATAATTTTTACCGGAGCCCCGTTTTATCGGAAAACATTGTTCCCTTAGCTTCATTCCGGCATCACAAAGCGGGGCATGAAAATCGGATTTCATCGATAAAATGTTTGGAAGTTTCTTTTCCGCATTCATTAAAACAGGCACGGCAACGGTTGTTAAAGGAAACCCCATGACGGTCCACATTACAGTTGCTTTTGGATTTTCACCTGCTTTTACCCCTTTAACCAACATTACCGACGCCGTTGAATTTCGCGGAATAAAATCATTAAAATCTTTGAAAACAGCTTTGGTTTTATCAGCCGGAAGTTGTTCCTGTAAATTCACTCCGGTTAAAGAGTGCGTTAAATTTCTCGATAAATTATTAAGCAAATATTCCGGTTGCAGATTATTCGTGGCTGCCGCCTGGAACAAAACATTTTCAGCTGTAGCGTATCGGATATATCCAAAACCTTCGTTGTAATTTTCATTGAACGAGTGGTTTGTACGAATCAGGATTCCATTGGGGGCAACTGTCGGATCGTTGGCATCCACCTTTTTATAGCCAAAGTTTCCGGTTTCGAAATAAGCAGCTCCGCCAAAAGCATCAATAACACCATAATTGGCATCAACACCAAGCGGCTTGGACATTTTCTTCAGCATTTTTTCAAAATCGTCAACCGTTTTGCACGACTGAAGTGCAAGTTTCATCAACTCCCCTTCCCTGTCGTTCAATTTTGTTGTGTCGCCAATATTGTTGTTGTAGGCCGCCGAATTCATAATAGCAAAACCTTCGGAGTTGTAACCGCCCCAAACTTCCGACTGGTAACCGGCTTTTGCGTTCACAACCCCGATATAATCGTACTTCCCGTCGGTAAAATAAACCAGCGCATTATCGAGTGTCCCTGTATCGCGGTTTTTAAAAAGCATCGGACGCCCGTCGGGTGTATATTTCCCCGAAATTACAAAAGTAGTACAAGCTTCTGCTGAAATGTTCAAGCCTGAAACAATAACACAGAATAAAGCAATTACCCAGTTTTTCATATTAATCAGTTAACTTCTTTTTTATAATCTGAAACAATAAATCTTTATTGATGGGTTTTGTAATATAGGCATCGCAACCTGCCTGAATCGCTTTTTCCTCGTCGCCCGACATGGCAAAAGCGGTTTGTGCAATAACAATTACATCGCGGTTAAATTCCCTGATTTTTTTTGTTGCAATATACCCATCCATCAACGGCATTTTAATATCCATTAAAATTAAATCAATGTCTTTGTTTTCCGCAAATCTTTCAACTGCTTCAACCCCGTTTTCAGCTAAAATTAATTTTTTACATTTATTCTCGAACAGCACTTTTAAATACTTTTTCCCTATTTCGTCATCCTCAGCAACAAGAATGGTCAAGTTTCTAAAAAAATCAGAAGCGCTTTCCATTGGTAAATCTTCAGCTTTAACACCTTCCTTACTTTTGTTTAAAGAATTGGGGAGTTCAAAATAAAATACAGAACCTTTGCCGCGTTCTGATTCGAGGTATATTTTACCACCCAGCATTTCAACAAAAGCTTTGGTGATCGACAAACCAAGCCCTGCTCCTTCGTATGGTCGGGTTATGCTCAAATCGGCTTGTACAAAACGTTCGAAAATAGTATCGAAATATTGCTTGCTTATACCAATGCCTGTATCTTTTACAAAAAAACGGGTTACATCGGGTTGCACCGAATAACCAAATTCAATACTGCCGCGTTGTGTATATTTGATGGCATTTTTTATAAGGTTTGTGCTAATTGCAATAAATTTCTCCTTGTCGGTATAAAGTTGAATATCTTTGTTATTTTCATCGGGATTGAAAGTAAATTTCAGTCCTTTGTTTGATGCTTCCTGTTTGAAGAAATTATATAAATATTTTTGCTGAAGATAAACATCAACATCCGACAATTCCACTTTCATCATACCCGATTCAATTTTTGAAATATCAATCAAATCATTAATGGTATTTAACATTCGCTGACCACTTTCTTCTATAATTTGAATAAATTGTGTTTTTTCTTCAGATGACAATCCCGGAGTTTTCAAGAGTTCGGCAAACCCAAGAATTCCGTTCATCGGAGTTCTGATTTCGTGACTCATATTTGCTAAAAAAGCCGATTTTAAACGGTCACTTTCTTCTGCTCTTTCTTTAGCTCTTATTAGTTCTTCAAACAATCTTTTCTTTACAGTAATATCTTCTTTAATGGCTACAAAGTGTGTAATCTCATCATTTTCATCGACTACAGGTGAAATACTTACATCTTCCCAGATAAGTTCACCGCTTTTTGTTCTATTTAATAATTCACCTTTCCATTCTTCGTTATTCAGAATCGTTTTCCACAATTCCTGATAAACCCGTTGAGATTGTTTACCTGACTTTAAAATGTTCGGTTTTTTCCCAAAAACCTCATCAATAGTATAACCGGTGACCTTGGAAAAATTTGAATTTACATACTCGATATCCCCTTCGCGATTTGTAACAACAATACTCACAGGGCTTTGCTCAACCGAGCGGCTAAGCAGTTTTAGTTGTCGTTCTGCAATTTTTTTATCTGTAATATCATGAATAATCGAATGTATAAATTCTTTGCCATCGATTATTATACTGCTGTTGTAAACTTCGACGTTGCAGACCGAACCATCTGCTTTTCTATGTTTTCGCTCGTTAAAATATTTGTGCGTAATTACTGCCTGTTCAATGTCGTTTTTAAATTCTTCGAACGAAAGAAAGTTCAAATCTGTAACTTTCAGTTTTGTAATCTGGGTTACAGGCCAACCGTAAAACCTGACGGCAGCCTCGTTGGCTTCTACAATTTTACCGTTTTCAAAATCTATCAACAATTTAATAGCCGAATGATTAGAAAATATTCTTCTGAATTTTTCCTCACTTTTCCGTAGTTTTTCTTCGATGTCTTTTCTTGAAGAAATATCCCGGATAATTGCTGTAAAAAACATCCCTTTTGACGTTTCCCAATTTGCCAGCGACAATTCAACAGGAAAAACAGTTCCGCTTTTGTTCAATCCTTCAAATTCCAATGTTTTACCAATTACTTTGGGCGAACCTCCATTCACAACCCTTTTCATCCAGGTGTTATGCTCTTCCCTGTAATTTTGAGGTATAATTTTACCAATATTTTCACCCATTATTTCGTTATACAAAAAGCCAAATATTTTTTCGGCCCCCCGGTTCCAACCCATAATTTGTCCGTTGCAGTCGGCACTAATAATAGCGTCGTTGGCCGACTCGAAAACAGAACGAAACCTTTCTTCATTTTCTTTTATGGCTTCGGTGGCTTTTAGCAATTTCGAAATATCTTTTACAAATGAAAAAGAAAATGTCTGGTTTTTAAATGTAAAATAATTCACTGTAATTTCAACCGGATATTCAGTCCCGTCTTTTCGGATGTATGTTGAATAAAATGTGGAATTGTTTTCCTGCCGTAATAATTCCCCATTGGTTTGAGAATTCCCCGATTTTATGTTTTTATCGATCTTATTTTCTGGCATTCCTTTTAATTCTTCCACGGTATATCCCAGTTTTTGGGCGCCACTTTTATTTACATACTTTATTGTACCATTTTTTTCGAACTGAAAAATACCAATATCTGCGTTGTCAACCGCAAAATTTGTTGTTTCAAGCTGCAGTTCAATTTCTTTTTGCGAGGTAATATCAGTGTGTGTCCCAATAAACCTGAGCGGATTTCCTTTCTCATCGAACGAAATAACCCTCCCCCTCGATTTTATCCATTTATAAGTTCCATTCCTGCACAACAAACGATGTTCATTCCGAAAAACAGGAATTTCATCCTTCATCGACCTTTTCAATTCTTTTTTTACATTTTCCAAATCATCGGGGTGAACTCTTTTTTCCCATTCAGAATATTCATTTTCTATTTCCTCAGGAGAATATCCCAGCATTATTTTCCAACGGTCGGAAAAAAAGATTTCGTTGGTTTTTATATTCCAGTCCCAAACACCGTCACCTGCACTTTCAAGTGCAAAAACCCATCTTTCCCTGTTTTCAATGGATTCGTTGTGAGCTTTATTTTTTTCAGTTACATCCTGAATAATTCCAATGATCCGATTCGTGACAAAATCAAATTCTGCAACTGAATGAATATCAAGAAATTTGCCATCTGAAATCCTTTCAATCTTAAATTCAACATCGTATTCTTTTTTACCTGAGATTAAATCATCAATTGCAGTATCAAGCATTGGCCGGTATTCAGCCAAAGGAACTTTTTGTAATTCTTTTATTGTATATTCTTTTCCGGCATCAAGCCCGTAAATCCTGTACGATTCTTCCGATATTGTGGTTTCTCCGGTATTCAAATCAAAAACCCAACTTCCCATTTTACCTATTTTCTGGTATTCTTTAAGCTGAGTTTTGCATTGTTCCAGCGACAGGCTGATCTTTTTTAATTCAGGATTGTTCTTTTCTGCTGAATAAAAATGTAAACGGAGCAATGTTTTAAGCAAAACAACACATTCTGTTTCGTTGAATGGTATTGTTAAAATGGCATCGAAACAATCGATCATGCCTTTTTTTTGAAATTCAGCCTTTCCTTTTTCAACAACCAAAATATGCAAAACAGAATTTATCTGTTTTTCAGCTTCCGGTTCTGAACAAAATTCTTTTTTAAAATCATCTTCGGAAAAATTCCCCAGAAAGACAATTGCAGGTTGAAGATTTTGAATTGTTTGAGAAGAATAAGTCCCAATTTCATTATTAATAAAAACAAAATCAGGAAAATATTTATCAAAAATATTCTGAAGATAAAAGATATCTCTTTCATACAATCCAACGGTGATAATTTTCTCCATTATCTTTTGTGTAAATAATACCCCATGAAATACAAACCCAACCGAAATTTATAAATTATTTTCTATGCTCAGTAACAAGTTTTTCACTTTCCGAACCACTCAGAACGCAAAACACATTTTCACTTAATATGCACACAGAAAGAAACAGATATTAAAACACTATAAAACAACAATATAACTATAAAGATATCATAAAATAGTGAAAGCAATTGTTTAACCAGCTTACACAAAATCAGCAAACAGACCATTCAAAATCAGCATTCTGAAAATCAGCATTCATCAAAATATTGATAGTTTTTTTTAAGGTTTAATTTAATTTTGATAAACCTCACACAAAAGGAAATGAAAGAATTCGATTCAAAAACATGGGTATTGGGATTGCTTGTTTCCTGCCCTCTCGGAGAACCACACAGCGATTGCCCATTAAATTATATCCGTAACAAAAGCTATGGCGACAAACTGGAGTTTATCGACCAATTGAGTGACGAAAAACAGGAAGCAATTTTAATGTATCACGAAATGTGCCTATCGGTTAGGGAACAAAAATTATAGCCTGTTTTTATTCAAGAAAGTGTAACAGCAAATATTTAAGATTTATAAAAGAGAAAAGGGCAGCTCATCAGCCGCCCTTCAAATGTTAACCCCCAAACACACAATTGGTCTGAACGACCAATGCACTGTAAAGATATAATTTTTCTTAGATATTAAAAAAATGTAAAGCAATTTTTATTTAATTTTTTTACTTTTTAAAAATAAAAAAAACGGCAAGGACCAGAAACCCAAATCCAATAACATGATTTATCCGTAAAGTTTCGTTTTTAAACAGGAGAGTAGAAAAAACGGTAAAAACAACTAATGTTACAACTTCCTGAATTACTTTTAGTTCGACCAGTGAAAAAGGGCCGCCATTTCCTTTAAATCCTATGCGGTTTGCGGGTACCTGAAAAAAATATTCAAAAAGTGCAATTCCCCAGCTAATTAAAACAATAGCAAAAAGAGGCAGGGTTTCAAACCATTTAAATTCTCTGAATTTTAGGTGACCGTACCAGGCAAATGTCATAAAAGTGTTCGACAACACCAGTAAACCAACTGTATAAAGTGCTTTCATAAATTTCAAAAAAATCGTGCAATATTAACTGAAATTCAGACATAATGTTCCAGTGTTTCAAGAAGAAAATTTTAAGGCAATGTAGATTTTTATTAAGAGAAAAGGGCAGCTCATCAGCTGCCCCTTAAATGTTAACCCCCAAACACACAATTGGTCTGAACGACCAATGCGCTGTAAAGATATTTAAATATTATTACATACAAAATCTTTTTAAAAAATTTAGTAATTATAGTTGCTGTTTTTTCACAATTGGGACAATCAGTTTCAGAGTAATGCACCTTTTTCAAATATTTGGCTTAATATCTTCAGAATAAAGCTTCCTGAAAGCTGCTTTAATTTCATCACGGACGCGATAAAATTCGCTCATTACAAATTCGACAGAACCTGTTGCATGCGATGGATCGTCGAAACCAATGTGCAGCCGTTTTTTCACTTTACCGATAAAAGCAGGGCATTTTTCATTTGCACCACCACAAACCGTAATTACATAATCCCATTCATCGTTCAGATATTTTTCTACACAATCGGAAGTATGATGGCTAATATCAATACCTGCTTCTGCCATAACTTTTACTGCCCTGCTGCTTAGTTTTCCGGATGCTTCTGTACCGGCCGATTCCACCTGGAGCCGACTATCAAACGATTGTAAAAAACCTTGTGCCATTTGACTACGACACGAATTTCCTGTACATAATATTAAGATTCTCATTCAAAAGGATTCAATTTAAGATGAACAACCATTTTATTTTGAAACAAACTTTACAAGCAAATCTTCGGCTGAAATAATTCCGAAGTGGCGATAAAATTCATTCCCTTCTTTATCGAGCAAAATTTGCATCGGAACCGCCGAAACTCCGTAATATTTCATTAAATCCAGATTTTCAGGTTTCATAATATGAACGAAAACAACCTTGATTTTTGGATTCCTAATATTTCTGATTTCCTCTAAAACAGGTTCCATTTGCTCGCATGAAGTACAACCGGTAGAACTGAATTCCAAAAAAGTAAATTCAAAATTTTCACTGCTTTTAGCATAGTTATAATTTTTTTGAATGAATTCCTGCACCGGAAGAGAAGCTTCTCCGGAATTTTGTTCCTGCATTTTACCCGATATAAATTCATTTAAATTCTTTTTCATGGCAAAACCAAATACCAGCAGCAACACAACAAAAACAGAAAAAATGATATACAAATACTTTTTCATCCTGTTATTTTTCTGCTAAGATAAAAATTCAACAACAAACAAAATTTTATCTAAAATCGGATTCATCCTTCTTAAAGTCCTCTTTGTCGGGCAACCAATTTTATTCATATCGTTTTGCATCATTTAGAAAATTAATAATAGTATATTTTCGCTCCTTTATTCGTGAAAAAATGAAACAATCAAAAGAAATTACAGGTGAAATATTAGGGACTTTTGTTTTGGTTTTATTTGGGTGTGGTACAGTAGCCGTTTCTGTACTTTTTAACGCACATCAGGGATTAATGCAGGTTGCATTGGCGTGGGGAATAGGTGTTACTCTGGCTATTTATTAACAAGACATTTATCTTGTGCTCATTTGAACCCAGCCGTAAGTATTGCAATGGCAGTAAGTCGCAGGATGAAAATGAATAAACTGCCTATTTATATACTTGCTCAATTTACGGGTGCTTTTTTAGCCGGGCTAACTTTATATTTCCTCTTTTCACCATCGATCTCTGAATTTGAACAAACTCATAATATCGTTCGCGGAACGGCAGAATCGGTAAAAACAGCCATGATATTTGGTGAATACTACCCCAATCCAGGAAATACGGCTTCGGTGAGTTTTCCACTGGCCATGGTTGCCGAAGGATTGGGCACATTTCTACTTGTAATTATGATTTTTGCTTTAACTGAAGGCTGTAATGTTGGTCGCCCCGAAGAAGCCATTGCACCTGTTTTTATAGGATTGACCGTTTCATCGATTATTGGATTGATTGCACCTCTCACACAAGCAGGATTAAATCCTGCACGCGATTTTGGACCGCGAATGGTTGCCTGGATGATGGGCTGGGGAAAAGCCGCTTTTCCTGACAATTCAGGTGGATTCTTCTTTATTTACATTTTAAGTCCGGTAATAGGCGCTGTAATTGCTGCTTATTTTTTCGTAAAGATTTTGGAACCGGAAATGAACAAAAACAAAGTAAAATGCGGTTGTAATACAAAATAACCAAATCGAGATTTACATCATATGAACAAAACCAGATTAATTTTAGTAGGTGGATTCTTGGGTTCAGGGAAAACCACACTTCTTTGGGAAACGGCATCGAGATTAATGAACCGCGGAAATAAAGTAGGTCTGATAACAAATGATCAGGCTCCCGAACTGGTTGACACAGCCATCCTCAAAAAAAAGGATATGAAAGTTGCGGAAGTAAGCGGAAGCTGTTTTTGCTGTAATTTCGATGGTTTTGTTCAGGCTTTAAATGATGTTAGAAAAGAAGCTGATGCCGATTTTGTAATTGCTGAACCGGTGGGAAGTTGTACCGATCTTTCAGCGACAATTCTTCAGCCCTTAAAGAAAAATATGAACCGCGATCTAATTGTCAGTCCACTTTCTGTATTAGCCGACCCGAAAAGACTTTCAGAAATACTCGATGGCAAAACTGCAGGATTGCACAAAAGTGCTGCTTACATTTATCAAAAGCAACTGGAAGAAAGCGATTTAATAGTCATTACAAAATCAGATTTAATCGATTCAGAAAAAATTGAAAATCTGATCGTTAAAACCAAAAAGAAATTTCCGAATTCTGATGTTTTTAGTATTAGTACAAAAACAGGAGACGGTCTTGAACAGTGGTTAAATGAAGTTTTAACGCGTAACGACACCGGCAAACGACTGGTTGAAGTTGATTATACTATTTATGCTGAAGGAGAAGCTGTTTTAGGCTGGTTAAATGCTACACTTGAACTTCAAAGAAAAAATACCGACTGGGACGATGTTGTAATACAACTTATGAAAACGCTGAACAAGACTTTTGAAGAGGAACAAACGGCAGTCGGACATATAAAAATGATACTCGATAATTCAAAAAACTATTTTTCAGCTAATCTTACCGGAACTGGAGACACACTGGTTTTTAGTGGCAAATCAGGCATTTCCGACAGAGCAAAACTAACCATAAACGCCCGCGTTGAAACAACTCCCGCGTCATTGGAAAAAACAGTACGAAAAGTGATTTCAGAAGTATTAAACGGTGAAATAATGGTTAATGAACAAGCCTGGAAATGTTTAAGTCCGGGTAAGCCTGAACCTACTTTTCGTTTCAACTATGTAGTTCCAAACGATCTTATTCTTCCCAAAAACTAAAACAATGCTATAAAAAATATTCCACAACCATTTTTCCATAAAATGATGGTGATAAGAGTTTTGCCCTTTTTGAAAACAAGTTCAGTTAAACGCAGGTGGTGGATACAACCAAAACCAAATACCAACTTGGTGATTAAAAAGAGAAACACGGCAATAACAACAAAAATGAGTTGCCATTTTCAAACCTTTTTTAATGATTACTTCAGTGTACAACAAATACACGTTATAAAAGCCGGTGCATTTCCAAATTCATCCTTTATATACAAATATTTTTTTTAGGAGCCTCTATTTCATCCTGAATTAACCAGTATCTTTTATTTCTTTCAAATGTTGCGGGAGTGTGGATTTTGCAATGGGCAAAAATTCCAAAAGGTCGCCAATACAACAACACGACCCGTTGAAAAACAATTCGAGAAGTAAATCCATACCGCATACCGCTACGCTTTTGTAAAAACAATCAGTGTTTGGTTCGCGGAAAATACTTTTCATCCGGAACAAATCAATATGCTAAAGATATAGTAGAATTTGAAGTTGAAAATAATCGATTTTTTTTACGAATTTTGCGACCGGATTCTAATCCGAAAATATGGAAAAATACATTGAGCTTTTAAAATCGCTGATTTCTGTTCCATCGTTCAGCAAAGAAGAAGAAAAGGCAGCTGAAATTATGCGTAATTTTTTAACCCGGGAGGAAATCCCTTTCAAAACCAAACACAACAACACCTGGGCTTTTAATAAATTCCACAAAAACGGAAAACCGACCATTCTGCTAAATTCACATATCGACACAGTACAACCGGCCAAAGGGTACACGCTCGATCCCTTTTCCCCTATCGAAAACGGGGACAAACTTTTCGGATTGGGAAGCAACGATGCCGGCGGACCACTGGTTTCACTGCTGGCTACTTTTATTCATTTTTATGAAAGGACTGATTTAAATTACAACCTGGTTTTTGTGGCTTCGGCAGAAGAAGAAATTTCGGGCCGGCGTGGGCTGGAAGTTGTTCTCCCTGAAATTGCGCCGGTTGATTTTGCCATTGTTGGCGAACCTACACGCATGGAACTTGCCATTGCCGAAAAAGGATTACTTGTGCTTGATTGTTATGCCTATGGAAAATCGGGGCATGCTGCCAGAAACGAAGGGGAAAATGCTCTTTACAAAGCCATTGCCGATATTGAAAAACTCAGAAATTTCAAATTTGAGAAAATATCAAATGTTCTGGGTGAAGTAAAAGTTACAGTCACCCAAATTGAAGCCGGAACCCAGCACAATGTAATTCCCGATGTTTGTCATTTTGTGGCAGATGTGCGTACCAACGAATTCTATCCAAACAAAGAAGCATACAAAATTATCAGCAACTTAATTGAATCGGAAGTAAAACCTCGTTCTTTGCGGCTGAACTCTTCCGGAATAAACGAATTGCACCCCTTTGCCCAGAAAGTAAAAAGCATGGGAATTAAAATTTACGGCTCGCCAACCACTTCCGATCAGGCGATAATTCCATTTCTTTCGGTAAAAATGGGCCCGGGCGACTCTGCACGTTCGCACACCGCAGACGAGTACATTTTTAAAAGCGAGATTTTAGCCGGAATTGAACGTTATATTGAAATACTGGAAGGACTGAAACTATAATTCTCAGAATTCAGTTTCAGTTCACAAATAAATATAAGAACAAAACAAATGGAACAACCCAATAATCCACTGCACGGGAAAACGCTGGAAGCCGTTCTGGTTTACCTGGTAAGTTATTATGGCTGGGAAGTTTTGGGTGAAAAAATAAGAATCAACAGTTTCAGAAAAGATCCGAGTATAAAATCGAGTCTGAAATTTTTACGCCGAACTCCTTGGGCCAGAACAAAAGTTGAAAATTTATACATCGAGACCTTTCAGAATACTAAAAAAAGGGAATAACTTTTTCGAAATCCATTTATTCTGCACCAAGCGTAACGTTTCGGTTATCAATCCATTAAATATTTTTTGTGAAAGTGACTCAAAATATTGACGGGAACAACTTATTATTCGATTTTTGTTAATAATTCAATCAAAAAATGTGACAATTAAATTTCCCGTTAACGTTCACGGTTAAATTAATTATTAAATTTGCACAAAAATTATCTAAATCGCATATTTATGATTCTTGGACTTTTAAAAGAACACGGCACAGAAACACGTGTAGCTTTACTTCCGGAGATTGTAAAAACCTTAACTGATTTGAAGGTAGAAGTTTTGGTTGAACAGGGAGCCGGAGAAAAAGCTTTTACACCGGACGCTGATTACACGGACGCAGGAGCAAAAATTGCTTCCCGGGCCGACGTTTTTAAGCAAGCCGAAGTGCTTTTGCAAATTCAGCCTCCCGCTGAAGAAGATACGCAGAAAATTCAAAAAACCCAGGTATGGATCAGTGCGTTCAATCCGCTCTGGAATACAGACCTGGTAAACACATTCCTGAAAAACGGAGTGACAACATTCAGCCTCGATTTAATTCCACGTACAACACGTGCACAGGCAATGGACATTTTATCATCAATGGCAACCGTTTCGGGGTACATGGCTGTTTTGGAAGCAGCAGTAAAACTACCGACGTTTTTCCCCATGTTTATGACAGCTGCCGGAACGATTCGTCCGGCCAATGTTTTAATTTTGGGAGCCGGAGTTGCCGGATTACAAGCCATTGCAACATCGCGCAAACTGGGTGCCCAGGTACAGGTTTTTGATGTTCGCTCTGCTGTAAAGGAAGAAGTAAAAAGTTTGGGTGGAAAATTTGTTGAAGTGGAAGGAGCCACCGAAGACAAAGCTGCCGGCGGTTATGCCGTGGAACAAACCGAAGAGTACAAAAAGAAACAACAGGAAGCCATCAACAATGTGGCTGCAAAATCGAATGTTGTTATTTGTACAGCTCAGATTCCGGGTAAAAAGGCGCCACTTCTACTTCCCAAAGAGGCAGTGGAAGGAATGAAACCGGGTACTGTAATTATCGACCTGGCTGCGTCGACCGGAGGAAACTGCGAGTTAACAAAAAACGATGAAACTGTAGTTTTTAATGGAGTTACAATCATTGGGCAGTCGAATTACCCGGCCCAAATGTCACTTGATGCCAGTCGCATGTTCGGAAAAAATGTGATGAACTTTTTAAAACTTCTGATTGCTGAAGAAGGTGCTCTGAACCTTAATTTTGGAGACGACATCGTAAAAGGAACCTGCATTACACATGCTGGCGAAATTTACAACGAACGCGTTAAATCAGTTTTGAACAATTAAAAAAATAAATATGGAAAGCGTATTAACTTTTTTAACTGCGAATAAGGATGCGATATTCATTATTGTTTTATCCGTATTTCTTGGATTCGAGGTTATTTCAAATGTTCCGTCGGTATTGCATACGCCGCTTATGTCGGGGGCTAATGCCATCAGCGGTGTAATTATCATCGGAGGTATCATCCTTGTCGGTCACGCTTCAACAACTTTCGAATGGATTCTGGGTTCGGTTGCCCTTTTTATGGCTACCCTAAATGTGGCAGGAGGTTTTGTGGTTACCGACCGAATGCTTGAAATGTTTAAAAAGAAGAAAAAATAAAGATGAACACTATGATTCTATTAAATACATTGATGCCCGGACAAGTGGTTCTGGAATACAGTTATCTTCTTTCAGCCATTATGTTTGTAATTGGGCTAAAACTGCAAAGCCATCCTGAAACCGCCCGGAAAGGCAACCTTTGGGCTGCCTCTGGTATGATCCTCCCAATGATTACAACCCTGATTCTGAACAAAAACATTGCAGGTGAAGGAATTTCGCTGGTGAATGCAATTGCTGTTATTTTAATTATTGTTGCCGGGAGTATTGTTGGTACAATAATGGCACGCAAAGTAAAAATGACGGCGATGCCTCAAATGGTTTCATTTTTTAATGCCACCGGGGGTGCAGCTTCGGCAGCTGTTGCTTTAATCGAATACACAAAAAACCCGGATCAGGCTGTGCTGGTTGGGCTACTTGGACTGGTTGTTGGAAGTATTGCCTTCAGCGGAAGTATGATTGCCTACGGAAAACTCGACGGCAAAGTCGGAGACATTTTTGCCAAATTTATGACATACGTGAACCTGATGTTCATGCTCGTTATCACTGTTATTATTTTACTGGTAATTTTTGGTGGTTTCGATGTTCAAACCAGAACTTACATGGTTTACGGACTACTCGTTTTAAGCTTGGTTTACGGGGTAAGTTTTGTAATGCCAATCGGTGGCGCCGATATGCCTGTGGTAATTTCGCTGCTGAACTCGCTGACAGGTATTGCAGCTGCGATGGCCGGGTTTATTTACCAGAATGAAGCCATGATTTTAGGTGGTATTTTGGTTGGTGCTGCAGGTACTATCCTTACACTTCAAATGTGTAAAGCTATGAACCGTTCGCTGATCAATGTGATCATCGGATCATTTGGAGGCGGTGGAGCCAGCCAAGCCAATGTACAAGGCAGTATCAAGGAAATCACATTGAGCGACGCAGCAGTATTATTGAGCTACTCACAAAAAGTAGTGGTTATTCCCGGTTACGGATTAGCGGTAGCCCAGGCGCAACACACTGTGCACGAACTGGATGCTTTGCTTGGAAACAAAGGAGTTGAAGTTAAATATGCCATTCATCCGGTGGCAGGCCGTATGCCGGGGCACATGAACGTTTTACTGGCGGAAGCCGACGTTCCGTACGAACAACTGGTAGAAATGGATGACATTAATCCGGATATGCCAAATGTTGATGTTGCCATTGTAATTGGAGCCAACGACGTAGTTAACCCGGCGGCATACGACGATCCGGGCAGCCCGATTTACGGAATGCCAATTATCGACGCTCACCTGGCTAAAAACATCATTATTATGAAACGCGGGATGGGTAAAGGGTATGCAGGTATCGAAAACTTCCTGTTCTTTAACGACAAAACCCGCATGTTGTTTGGCGATGCAAAAAGTACACTTCAAAAATTAGTGAACGAAATAAAAAGCATGTAACAGCAGAAAAGTGAACAAAAGCACAAAATGCTAAAAATATAGAAATGAGGCTGTCTAAAAAGTTATTTTAACCGCTAAGTGCGCTAAGTTTAACGCAAGGTACGCAAATTTAATATGCTAATTTATAAAGTTTTGCGCTCTTTGCGAATTTCATTGCTACCATTGCGGTTAAATATTTTTGACTTTTTTAGACAGCCTCATTTTTTTCGATTTTTTTTATTTTCATAAAACAACTTTACCTTACCAATGAAAAATTACCGGCTTGATTTTGAATTACCCGAAGCAACAGAAAAATGGGGATGGAAGTTCCATCATTTGGGTATTCCTACCGACAAAAAAATGCCCGGCGAGAAATACCTGCCGCAATTCAAATTTTATGTTTCCGGTTTTCCAGAAAGTCCGTTTGGTGTTGAATGGATGCGTTTTGAACCAGACAGCCCTATTCATCCGCTGATTCAAAAAATACCTCACCTGGCTTTTGAAGTTAAAAATTTAGACATCGAATTACAAAAACACAATTTCAAAATTATAACTGGACCAAACCCGCCATCGGAAGGTATTCGGGTGGCTATGATTGAAAACAACGGCGCTCCGGTTGAACTCATTGAATTTTCGGGACCAGACAAATAATTACCTGCTTTTCAAATTTGCCAATATTAAATCTTCGATAAGCAATTTGAAATCCGAAAAATGTATTTTATCTTTCTACTGAATCAATTAAGAATGATGGAGAATAAATCTTTAAAAACCAAGTATGCCCCTGCAGAAAGATCTGATTTGAAAACCATTGAACAGCAATCAGCTGTATTTGGCAAAAACAAAATACTTATTGATTTGGCAAATTCCCTGTCGCAAATGTTGTTAATTTTAAACAAAGAGAGACAAATAGTATTTGCCAATCAACTGTTTTTAAACTGGTTAAAAGCATCCGATTTAAAGGAGATACTGGGTAAAAGACCCGGGGAATCGGTAAATTGTATTTATTCAAATATTTCAACAGGAGGTTGTGGCACTACCGAATTTTGTCGTACCTGTGGCGCTATAAACTCAATTCTCGAAGCGCAATTGGGAATTCAGTCAACAAAGGAATGCCGTATTTTGACTACAGAAAACGATGCCCTCGATTTAAAAATAACATCTTCACCGTATGAATACGAAGGCAATAATTTTACAACCTTTGCCATTATTGATATTAGTGATGAAAAACGAAGAAAAACACTCGAAAGGGTATTTTTTCATGACGTTTTGAATAGCGCAGGAGGTATTTCAGGACTTTCAGGATTTCTTCAGGAAATAAACGACAAAAATGAAATTGTTGAAATAGCCCAAATCATTAAACGATCGGCAGATAATTTAATTGAAGAAATTCAGTTACAAAGGGAGTTGAGCGCTGCAGAACGTGGCGACCTTGAACTTTCATTCACTGAAATAAACAGCTTACAAATTCTTAAAAGTGTAAAAGAATTGTTTTCCAACCACGAAATTGTAAAAGATAAACATATTAAAATCTCCGACTCAGCCTTTGATATTTATTTTAATTCCGACAATGTATTGTTACGCCGCATTTTGGGAAACATGCTAAAAAATGCGCTGGAAGCTTCGTTACCTGGCCAAACCGTTATTTTAAGTTCAGAAAAGAAGGACGACAAAGTTGTTTTTTCGGTACAAAATTCAACCTTTATTCCCGTTGAAATTCAACGCCAGCTTTTTCAACGTTCCTTCTCGACCAAAGGCACCGGCCGCGGAATAGGAACCTACAGCATGAAACTTTTGGGTGAAAAATACCTCAAGGGAAAAGTTTGGTTTGAAAGTTCACAGCAAAATGGAACCTCATTTTTTATAGCTTTGTAGAAAAGCCATCATTTTTATGAAATTATTTGAAAAACAGCTTGTTTTCCGAAAAATTTGGCCTGCACTTTTTATTCTTTCCTATTTATTGCTGAGTTATTATTATTTCGGAGGCTGGTGGAACTCATCACTCGGAACTGTTTTGATGCTTTTTTTCGCATATCAAATATGGGGAAAATATTTTACTTCGGTTACCGGAATAAAAATCAACATTGCCATTTTTCTGAAATCGCTGGTTTTAGCAGTAGTGTTAACTCTTGCCTCGTGGTTTATTATGCAATATCTCGGAAATAAAAACGGAACTGGTTTTATGTTTTCGTCCTGGAAAAACTACTACCACGACGTGTTTTATGTTTTGAACGAAGAAATAATATTGGGTGCGGTTTTGCTGTTTTACCTGGTAAAAAAACAAAATATCCCTCCCCTGCCCGCTTCTGTTTTTCTGGCAGTTGCTTTTTCTTTTGTTCATTACATTTTTTATCGATGGATTTTTGATGAAACCGGAATTCTGCAAATAACAACTCTTCTAACTTTATTTTTGGTTGGAATTGTCAGGAACAACCTGATTTTACAAACCGGCCACATTGCGTATTCCTGGGCGCTGCATTTCAGTTGGATGGTGGTAATGTTTGGAAATCATCATTTTTACCTCGCAAACAATGAACGGGTAACTGAACCTGCGCGTTTCAACCAGTTTTTGGGTTCAACCGAAATGCTTGTTATTGCTATTTTTTTAGCAGTTTTAAGTATAATTTCAGTAAAAAAGAACCTCAAATTCTAACTTTTAATTGGTTAAATCAACATCCATTTCACCGTTGTTTTTATTGAATATAAATCAGGAACAAACCGTGTTTTGTCTATTTCAAACTTTGTGATTTAAAAAATAATTTTCACATTTGCCAAACTACCAATGGAATGGTTTCATTTTGTTTACCAAACAATAGAAAAACCTACAATAATTTACAAAACATAACACATCGCAACATGAAGGCTGTATATTTAATTGTTTTATTTGCATTTTTCCAAAACGTAAATGCAATCTTTGCCCAGAAAGATTTACCTGAAAACAAACAGGAAGTTATGAATTCGGTTGACAAACATCAAAATGAATTGATTATTTTAAGTGACCAGATTTGGGCTTTTGCCGAGACAGCCTACAAAGAACACCAATCGGCAAAAGTACTCGCTGATTATGCGGAGGCTCAGGGTTTTAACGTTGAACGCGGTGTTGCCGATATTCCTACTGCTTTTGTTGCGTCCTTCGGTTCAGGAAAACCAATCATTGGCATTTTGGGAGAATTCGATGCTTTGCCCGGTTTATCGCAAAAGTTACAACCCACCAAGGAAGCCATAGTTTCCGGAGCCCCCGGTCACGGTTGCGGACACAACCTTTTTGGCGCCGGCAGTCTGGGGGCAGCGCTTGCCATTAAAGAGTTAATAGCAGAAGGAAAATTGCAGGGAACAGTGCGTTTTTACGGAACCCCTGCCGAAGAAGACGGTAACGGAAAAGTTTACATGGCCCGCGCCGGGTTGTTCAACGATTTGGATATTTGCCTCGACTGGCACCCGGGCGATGAAAATGAAGCCAATCTGCAAAGTTCGTTGTCTATTTCCGATTACACCATTTCATTCAAAGGAAAAACTGCGCATGCTGCTGCCGATCCGTGGAATGGACGCAGTGCACTCGATGCCGCCGAGCTTTTTACAACCGGTATAAATTATTTGCGCGAACATATAAAACCAACGGTTCGGATGCATTATATATTTTCAAATGCTGGCATGGTTCCGAATGTGGTTCCTGAAGAAGCCAGTGTCTGGCTTTGGATTCGCGACACAAAAAGAACAGGTGTTGCCGAAGTTGCAGAACGTATGAAAGACATTGCCAAAGGTGCAGCATTAATGGCCGGTGTAGAATACGAAGTAAAACTCAACGGCGGAATTTACGAACGATTGGTTAACGAAACAGGCGGAAAAGCGCTTTATAAAAACATGGAACTAGTTGGCCCTATTTCTTATACTGAAGATGAAATTGCTTATGCCAATAAAGTTATGGAGGATTATGGATTGAAACCACAGGGTTTAAGAGGTGAAATTGCACCCTTGCAGGAAACAAAGGAAAATCCGGGTGGAGGCTCAACCGATGTTGGCGATGTAAGTCATATTGTTCCTGAAATTACACTGGCTGCAACAACAGCCCCGTATAAATGTCCCTGGCACTCGTGGGGAGTAGTTGCCTGTGGTGGAATGAGTATCGGCCACAAAGGGATGATTTTTGCCGCCAAAGCACTGGCAGCCACTATGGTTGATTTATTTGAGGATGCAAACCTCAGGGATGAAATAAAGAAAGAATTTGTTCAAAAGAAAGGAGACGAAGTTTGGGAACCCATGGTACCCGAAGGCCCGGCTCCTGTTCATACAAATAATTAACGCTTACTTTATCTAATCCGAATAGTACGTCTTACAACTTTATTGATATTGTAACTAAATCCCAATGTAACAAGTTCTTTAATTTGCCATTTGGCTTTGTAAATGGTATTTCCTTCAGCATCAACTTTATTGGTGGCGAAAGTTACATCGTCGTCATAAAGCACATATAATCTGAATGTCATATTTATGGCATCAGTTAATTTAGCTGTTATGGTATTCTCCCAATTAATGTCGAATTTTGAAAATGGCGCACGGTAGTTAATAAACATATCATAACTTGTAGCATATGTAACATTGGTGCCAAATTTCTTTTTATATGTCAAATCAACGTTCAACCCGGGCTTCCACAACCGTTTACTATTTTCACTTATACCATAAGTAGTTTGGTCGACGTTTGCAGTATCTTTTACATACACTGTTTTTGAGGTTAAAGGTGAAAGCAGCAACGACAAATTACTATTGGGTTTATAATCCATACCCAGTTTAAATGTGGTTGTTATTGGCGACATAAATCCTGAAATTAATTCACCCGAACTATAATTATACCCGTTAAACAACTGTGTTTTAACATCTACCTCGGCGCTGTAATACCATTTTTTAAAAGCACTGTAACCGAATTTGGAAATAAACTCAATTTTATCGCTGTTTTTTTGGTTTTCCTTCCCCTGACGAATCCAGCCATTGTTTAATTCGAGGCTATTTTCCCACTGAACATCTTCATTCTTCGATTTGTAATTGGCTTCACCTTTTAATACGGTAAGTAACGAGATTGCACTGTTCCCCCCTGCTTTCCAGTTGCTAAGATATGTTTGGGTAAAGCCAAAATTACCATCACCAGTTAAAGTCCAGGGAGTTATGAGTTTGTATTTTTCCTTAACTCCAGAAAATTGGGGTTGCTCGGGCAATATGCCGTTAAAATCGAACTTTTTGGTTTCTTTTGCTTTGAAACGCGAAATGGTAACCCCGTCGTCAATCAACATTTGAATCGTTCTTTTGTCAAGGTTTTTCACCAAAATGCTCAATGAATCGTTTTGTTCGTTTTTCAGCCAAATCCGGTTAAAGTAGTCGTTTTGATTGCTCAACTGCAATCCGTACGATTGATCAACCAGGTTACGAATTTCAATTTTTGAAGTATCAATGTAGTCGGCATAATTGGTAAGAGCCTTTAAAGCTGTATAAATTGTATCGTTTACTGCGGCAATAACAGCATCGTTGTATGCTTTTAACACATTGTAATTGTTCAGTTTTACCGAATCTGTAAGATTCTTTTTTTCAAGCAGATATTCCTGATCAAAACGCCGCTGCCGGTACTGAAATTCTACCGAATCGCGAAATGCCTTTACAACCGAATCGTTGTAAGCCAGCCTTTTTTGTTCCACATAATCGGCTCTGATACTATCGAGTTTTAACAACCGTTCATAGCTTTTTGTGTTTTCGAGCAAAGAATCGGAAATAACATCAGGCATAATCAAACTGTCGGGCATGGTATAACCCAAACTGGTAAACAACTGCATTCCATTTTCAGGTGGAATAACACCTGCTTTTTCTTCAATTCCATCAAAAACCGACGGAGGAATCGGTAAATCATTTCTCTGATATTTTGCCTGCAAACGGTTTTCAATTTTACTCATTTCGGCGTTTAATCTGGCTTGCGAAAAATATCCCTGAACCGATAAACTGTCGGAAACATTCTCGGGTAGTCTGAAAACAAATGAAAAACTGGTGTCGTTCAAAAAACCATTCAACTGAGTTAATACCGAGTCAATTGGTTCATCTTCAATAAAATGAATTAACCCATCTACATTTTCACCCAAAGCGGGAGTGGTGGAATGCCAGTTTTTTTCTTCCGAAAAATACCTGCGCAAAATTTCGATTCCATTTTCTAAAGCAGCGGCATTTTTTTCAGCTTCAGAATTTTGGGCGAACAAACTGTTGGTTAAAATAAATGTTAAAAAGATAAAAGTGGTAGTTCGGAATTTTTTAATTGGCAGCATATTTAATTGTTTAAAAGCTTTTTTTCAGAACGCAAAATTAATATTATTGTTATTTAGGCGATGGATAAATTGTTTTGTTTATTGTAAATTTGAAATGTTCTTAGCATTCAAAATGAATTTAATGTACAACTTTTCAAAAATTTAAAAATGCGCCCGGTTATTTTTTTGACACTATTTCTTCTTCTTTTTTCCTGTTCAGAAGAAAAAAAAGAAATCACACAACCTTCGGTGAACTGGGAGGGAAAAAGTATAAAAATTGAATCCACGGAAAACCTGTTTACGGGAAGTTCCTATCTTTCGGTTTATTCTGAAATTTATGATTTAACGGATGAATCGACACATTTGCTAACTGCAACGGTAAGCATCAGGAATACAAGTGAAACAGATTCGTTATTTCTTACCCGCGCCGATTATTACAACACCAAAGGAGAAATGATTCGGTCGTTTTTAAAACAACCCGTATTTTTAACCCCGCTCGAAACCATTGAAATTGTAATTCCGCGACGGGACATTTCGGGAGGGACAGGCGCCAATTTTATTTTCGACTGGGCTACCTCCGACAAAATACGGGAACCTCTTTTTGAATCGGTAATGATTTGGACTACCGGGAACCAGGGTATTTCGTTTACAACAAAAGGAGTTAATTACATCAATTGACTTTCCCAGGATGAAAACGGGTGTTTCGACAGCCAGCCGTTAAAATAACGGTAATCGCCCGAAACTTCCTCCCCTGCCCATTCGGGCAATTCAACCGGTTGCTCTTCGCTTTTCAACTCTACCTCAGCCATTACTAAACCTTTGTTTTGACCTTCAAAAACATCTATTTCCCAGGTAAGCTCCCCGTGTTTTTCATAATACCTTGTTTTTTCAATATAGGTATCAACACAAAGTTGAAACAAAATTTCAGCATCGGCTACCGGAATCTCGTATTCCAACTCGGTTCTTGAAATGCCAACCGACTTTCCTTTTATGGTCAGAAAAGCTTGCTCGCCGGCCAAACGCACCCTTACTGTTCTTTCAGCATCAGAAAGCAAATATCCCTGTTTAATTTTTTTACCGGAATCGGTGGGTTGCCATTTATCGCGCTGCACCAGAAATTTTCGTTCTATCTCAAGCATGATTTCTATTTTAAGCCATAAAATTAACAGGGTTTTCCAAAATAAAATTACTCACCAATATTAAACTTCAGCTTTTTCTTTTTGCCAGACTTTTATGAGATGAATTAGTTCTGCTTTGACGCATTTATTATGGACTATATGAAAACATAAATTGTTAAACTAAGAAGCTGAAATATTTTACTAACTTGCCGGCGCACAAAAAAAAGGGCAAAAGGAATGAGGTGTACGTAACATTAAAAAACGGTTCAACTTAAGCCTGAATAAAAAAACAGAAAATAAAACGTTATGATTTCAAGACAAGAAGCCCTCGAATTGTTACATACAAACATTAAAGCTGAAAATATGCTTCGCCATTGTTATGCTTCGGAAGCAGTTTTGCGTGCTATGGCAAGAAGGCTTGGTAAAAACGAATACGAATGGGGAATTGCAGGACTATTGCACGATATTGATGTTGAAATTACCAATGCCGATCCGTTTACACACGGCCCTTATGCCGAAAAACTGCTGAAAGGGAAAATTACCGACGAAATGCTCGATGCCATTGTTATGCACAACGAAGTAGCCACCGGCAAGGAACGAACTACTGAATTTCAACATGCATTGGCCGCCGGGGAAACGATTACCGGACTTGTTACCGCAACCACCCTCGTTTATCCCGATAAAAAAATTGCCAGTGTTCAACCAAAATCGGTAACCAAACGAATGAAGCAAAAAGCATTTGCCGCCTCTGTTAAAAGAGAAAATATACTTGAATGTGAAGCCATTGGAATTCCGATGGCCGAATTTGCAGAACTGTCGATAAATGCTATGAAGGAAATTAGTGATTTACTCGATTTATAATTAGTGTAAAGAAAACACCAACGAAACTAAAAATTAGAATTGAAATACTTTTTTAATTGCTTTAAGTTTTCTACTTTTACCAATCAAGTATTTTTTACTTTTAACAGAAAAAATATACTTGTCTAACTAAACGAATCGCTTAATGTTAAACGATTTAAGAAACAAATCATTAATTGCATCCGGAGATCAGCGGCGGTTTCGTCAGTTGATGGAACTTACTTCTGATGAACTTTTAATCTTTGCCATAGGTTTTTTAAAAGACAAAGAAACAGCCGAAGAAATTGTAAGCGACGTTTACGTAAAAATCTGGAACAACAGAAAAGAACTCAAAAACATTAAAAACCTTAAGTCGTATCTTTTTATTAGTGTGAAAAACGGTTGTTTATCACATTTAAGAAAAGCAAAACTTAAAAATGTTGTGTCGATCGATGAATTCGAAGAATTTTTCTTTTACCCTGTTGAAGGTCCCGAAAACGAACTGATAGAAAAAGAAACGCTGAACCAGATTTACAATGCCATTGAAAAATTGCCTCCCAAATGTAAATTAGCATTTACTCTGGCAAAGGTAAACGGATTGAAATACAAGGAGATTGCTGAAATCATGGGAGTTTCCGAAAAAACTGTCAACAATCACCTTGTTCATGCAATCAACAGACTTTCTGAAGTCTTAGCTGTAACACAAAAAACCGAAGAAAAACGTTCAGCACTTAAACGCGCCAGTCTTTTTAATTATTCACTATAATTTTTTTTTTCCTTTAGGTACTTTTTGGGGGAATGGCGTCTTTAAGGTAGATAACACATTCAATGAAAGGAAAAGATTTTCTATATGAATTGATAGCCAAGGATTTGTCTTCCGAAATTACAGAAGAAGAAAAAAAGATTCTGGAAGAGAGATTACACGAAAACGAAGCCGAACAACAACGGTACAATACATTAAATTCATTCTGGAATTCTTATTTCCCGCACATTGAAAACAACAATGTTATTTCCAAAACGGAAAAAAAGTTGCAATTCACATATCATTCAACGGCTAAATCAATAACCGGATGGATGTTAAAAGTTGCTGTATCTATTCTTGTAATATTTACTCTTACTTATGCCGGAATAAAAATCTGGACAAAATCGCCTGCCCCGCAAATAAATGAATATTATAGTAAAGCAAATGAAATAAAACACATCGTGCTTTCCGACGGTACAGAAGTTTGGTTAAATTCTTATTCCATGCTGTTTACAATGGAACCTTTCGACGGTAACGAAAGAAAAGTTACATTAATTGGGGAAGGTTATTTTGAGGTTGCCCACGATTTGACCAAACCATTTATTGTGCAAACACAAAATATGACAACAAAAGTGCTCGGTACACATTTTAATATAATATCTTATCCACAGGAAGACAAGCAAATAATATCGCTGTACGAAGGTAAAGTTGAACTTTCATCAGCAGGGAATACTGTCAACAATGTCATTCTAAATCCAGGGCAAAAAGCTGAATTCAATAACCTTTCCGGAAAATTCAACGTAGTAAAAACAGATCTGGGTGAACCTGCATTATGGAGGGATGGTATACTCCGGTTTTACGACGAAGACTTTACGTCTATAGCAAAAAAACTGGAACATAAATTTCAAACCAGGATTATTATATCCGATGAGCAGGTAGGAAAACTCAGATTCACTGCAAATTTTGAAGAAGAATCTTTAACAAAAATTATTCAGTTGCTTAATGAGGCACATCGTTTTAAATACAAAGTAACTGAAAGTGGAATTATTATAGAATCGATATGATAAATATTAAAAAGACCATTATGGTAACTTAAACCAATTAATAACGAAAGGGAGGGAATCGGTCAATTCTCTTCCTTTCTCAAAAGTGAAATTATTTTTTTTGTTTAACAAACTAAACCATTAATTTTATGGAACATAGCGTTAGAATTATGCCTTTCCGTTCCTCGGGGTGGCTAAAAGTTTTTCGCCATGCAGCGGTTTTAGCATTACTGCTCATGGTGATTGTAACAAATGTTCAGGCTAGTGCTTATTCAGAGTCGGTTAAGTTCGACCTGAAAATGAAAAAAGCCAGTCTGAAAGAAGTTTTTCAAACTATCACTGATCAAAGTGAGTTTAAATTCATCTACAACAACGATGTTGTTAACGATAACCAAAAAGTTACCGTTACTACCGATGATGCAAGGGTTGAAGATATCCTCGATCAAATTCTTCCGGAACACAATCTGGAATATAGGGTTATCGATCGCCAGGTAATTGTATTCCCTGCAAAGAGTGAATCAGAATCAGTGACTCCTGCGTCGGATCAGCAAAAAACCTTAAGCGGTAAAGTTGTCGACGAAAACGGCGTGCCGCTGCCAGGTGTTACAGTTATTGTTAAAGGAACAACCGTTGGTGTAGTGACCGACATCGACGGAAACTATAACCTGACTGTACCTGCTGATGCTAAAGTACTTGCATTTTCGTTCGTTGGGATGAAAACACAGGAAGTAACTATTGGAGCTCAAACTTCAATTAACATTACCCTTGAAGCCGAAACCATTGGTTTGGATGAAGTTGTAGCCGTAGGTTATGCTTCGCAGAAAAAAGCCAATATTGTTGGTTCGGTAACTTCGGTAAGTGGTGACAAAATTGCATCGATTCCTGCTGCTGACGTTTCAAACGCATTATCAGGACGTATGCCCGGTTCTGTTATTATGCAAGACACTGGTGAACCCGGACAGAATGATGCTACGATTTTAGTTCGCGGAAGAACTACTTTAGGCGACAGGGATGATAATCCTGAACTTACTGCTCCATTGGTAGTAGTTGACGGTGTTCCCGGTCGTTCACTTGGAGACATTGACCCTGTTGATATTGAAAGTATTTCTGTACTTAAAGATGCTTCTGCTGCTATTTACGGTGCTTCTGCTGCTAACGGTGTTATTTTGGTAACAACAAAAAAAGGAGAAAACGGTAAACCAAGAATGAACTATCAGTTCTATCAGGGATTTATGACTCCGACTATCCTTCCCAAAACAACCAATGCCGGTGACTATGCAACCATGTTAACTGAATACCAGGTTGAAGAAAACCGTAACCGTACCTATTCTGACGAAGACATTGCATTGTTCTATAGTGGAAGAGACCCATGGGTACACCCAAACAGCGACTGGATGGGAGACCTTGTTGCAAAATGGACAACCACAAGCAAACACAACTTCAGCATCGACGGTGGAAGTAATGGTATGTATTATTATGTTTCTTTGGGTTACAAAAACGAAGAAGCTATTTACAAACAGCAATCAACCAATTACAAACAGTACAACATGAGAGCTAAATTAGAGCTCCCTATTACTGATTGGTTAACAACTTCGATTGATTATGCCGGTTTCTGGAATGACAGACTTTATCCAACCAAAAGCGCCAGTGCAATTTACGGACAGGCAACTCGTTTGCTTCCTACACGCTGGTCTTTCTGGCCAAACGGATTACCTGGTCCCGACATTGAATACGGTGACAACCCGGTAGTAACTTCTACATTCGAAGGTGGGTACAACGATCAGAACGATTATATCAACCAGTTTACCTTTAAAGCTACTATTACCCCTCCAATGATTAAAGGTTTAACTCTGAGTGGATACTACACCTACGATATTACCAACACTTATCAGAAAATGTTCCGCAAACCGTGGACATTATATACTGAAAACTGGGATTCAGCAGTTTACGACTCGGAAGGTTATGTTACTAACATGGATTTGACTCCGTCATTGCGTGGTTATTCAAGTCCTGAACTGGAAGAACATTACCAGAGAAACCTTAGAAAACTCGGTAACCTGAACTTCAATTACTCACGTGAATTTGGTGAACATTCCTTGAATGTTTTCGGAGCTTACGAACAAATTGATGAATCGTGGAACTATTTCAACGGGTTCCGCAAATATTATATTTCCGACGTTGTTCAGACTCTGGATGCCGGTGCCGATGCTGATAAAAATACCTGGGGAACCATGTATATTTATGCACGTAAATCATATATTGGCCGTTTGAATTACAGCTATGCAGGTAAATACTTAGTAGAAGCGTTAGTTCGCCGCGACGGTTCTTTAAAATTCCCGCCAGACAGCCGCTGGGGTAACTTCCCTGCTATTATGGTTGGTTGGAGAGCATCTGAAGAAGATTTCTGGAAAGAAAATCTGGCTGCTATCAACTATTTCAAACTTAAATTATCGTACGGTAAAATGGGTATGGACCCAGGTGATCCTTTCCAGTACATGAACAAATACAAGCTTGGAACAGGGTTAACTATGGGTAGCGGAAAAGTTATTGAAACTGTAGTACAACAAGCAACTGTTGCTAACCCGAACATTACCTGGGAAAAACAAACCACCTATAACGTTGGTTTCGAATCTCAGATTTTGAACAACTTGTTCTCGTTAAATGCTGACTTCTTCTACAGCAAACGTTCTGATATTCTTGCCACAAGAGATGCTTCAGTTCCTGAATTTACAGGTTTGTCGCTTCCTGATGAAAATATCGCTGAAGTTGACAACCGTGGTTTTGAACTTGAAGCAGGGTACCACAAAAGCATCAACAACGATTTCAGAATCGATGTTAGCGGAAACTTTGCATACAACCACAACGAAGTTGTATTTATGGACGAACCGGAGAGAGCAGAGGTTTGGCAACAACGTACCGGACATCCTTACGGTGCATGGTTAATGTACGATGCTATCGGAATTTTTGCTGATGAAGCTGCTGTTGCTGCATACCCACATTGGGCTAATGCACAAGCAGGTGACGTAATCTTCCGCGATGTTGACGGTGACGGTACTATCACCAGCGATGACAAAATTTTGATCGACAAAACAGATGCGCCTGAAATTACTTATGGTTTATCGGTTGATTTGACCTATAAAAACTGGAACTTAACACTTCTTGCACAAGGTATGGGAACATACTACAGAATGAACATTGCTGACGGACGTCGTGGTGAAGCAGGTAACTATTTCCAATGGAGTTTTGATAACCGCTGGACACCTACAAATCATAACACTGATGTTGCAAGGGCATACAACCGTGACGACTTGTACTGGTCATTCGACAACAACATGAGTACCTACCATTTGGACAACATGGCCTACTGCCGTTTGAAAAATGCTGTTCTTACCTACACTATTCCGGAAAATATTTATAGTAAATTCGGAATCTCCAGAGCTCAGGTATATTTTGCAGGAAACAACCTGTTCCTGATTTATGCTGCGCAAAAGAACTTTGACCCGGAAATTGGTGCACCAATGACTTACCCAGCCGTAAAAACACTGGCTCTTGGGGTAAAAGTAACGTTTTAACGATAAATAATATTGAAAATTTATGAACATGAAAAAAATATTAGGATATTCAATGATGATGTTGGCGCTTATTTTCGCAACAACATCATGCGACGATGTTCTCGAACAAAAAGCGGTTGACGCTTTTAATGAGGAGTCTGTATTTGAAGACTTAAACCTTACCAAGGCTTACCTGGGAAGATGCTACGACTATATTGGCGTTGACGATAATATGTTGTTAGGATTACGCGAAGACCTTTTGGCCGGTGCTACCGACGAATGTCTTTGTATCCACCGCCCAACTTACTATCCCAATGTTAAAGGGATTATGAGCCCGGACGAATTGGGACATTTCGGAAACTGGCGTTTTAACTGGATCAGCTGGAGTTTGTACAAAAACATCAAAAACGTTAACGTTTTTCTGGCTAATGTAGATGCCGTTCCGACAGAAACCTCTACTGATGAAACCAATAAAGCCCGTTATAAAGCTGAAGCATATTTTATCAGAGCTTTTGACTATGCCAATCTTATGCGTTCTTACGGTGGTTTGGTATTAATTGACACTCCATTTGAACTGGATGCTGATTTCCTTTCTGTAACCAGATCTTCATTGGATGCTACTCTTGATTTTATTTTAGCTGACTGCGATAAAGCAATTGCTGGTTTGCCAACAAAAGACGGTATGGAACAGGGACGTGCAACAAAAGGCGCTGCTGCTGCTTTAAAATCACGTATTTTAAGCTGGAGCACAGGTATTTTAATGCATGGTGGTTACTCTTCTGATCCTTTGGTTTCTTTCCAATCGCACAGCAGAACTTCACTTTTGAACGATGCCAAAACCATTTCTAAAGCAATTATGGATGGAGCTTACGGAACTTATGCTTTAACAGGAACCACAAGCAATCCTCCATCTCCGTTAACAGAAGCTGATGTTGAGGCTTATGCTGCTAATTTCGAAAGCATTTTTACCCAAAAAGGTCAATGGAACGACGAAGCAATCTGGGGTGTTCAGCATTTGCAGGCTTCCGGTAACAGAACCACTCAAAACAGATGGTGGGGACCAAACGGATACCACAACTGGGGGAACAACGGTCCAAATGAACCGGTTGTACGCGAATTTGAAATGGCTGACGGAACTCCTTTTGTATGGGACAAATACAACCCGGGCGACGAATTTGTAAGACAGGCTACTGCTGCTCAACTTGCTGCTGATCCGGAAATTAACCCATACGTTGGAAGGGAACCTCGTTTTTATGCATCCATTTTCTTTGACGGTGCAAAATGGATTGACCGCCCAACTGATGCTGCTGCATTCGATCCGAATGGATTGGTTGAAACAAGCTACAAAATTGCTGCTGACGGTGTAACACAAACTGCAGGTTTGGATACTCGCCAGGGACCGATTGAAGCATGGAACGGTACCAAAAACGGTTACTATATCAGAAAATACCAAGACCCGGCAACTGTTGGTCAATACTACAACAACGAAAATGCATGGATTGAAATTCGGTTGGCCGAAGTAATCCTTGACTATGCTGAAGCTTGTATTGAGCTTGGAGAAGTTACAGAAGGTATGAACGCAGTGAATATGATTCGTAACCGTGCCGGATTACCTGATAAATCAACTACCGATCAGGCACAGGCACGTGCATGGTATCGCCACGAACGTCAGGTTGAATTCTTTGGCGAAGGCGACCGTTTTTACATGATGCGTAAATGGATGATTGCCGGTGATGTTATCAAAAACGTACATGCTATTAAAATCTATCACTACGCTGACGGAAGCCACAAATGGCATTACGATACATCAACAACTGTTGACGACAGAGCATGGAACGATAAAAACTATTGGTTACCAATTTCACGTACTGAGTGGAACAAAGCTCCTCAATTACAACAAAATCCTGGATATAACTAGATTATTGATAGTTAAGTTTGGTTAGTTTTAATAAAAGACCGACTCCCGCCGAGTCGGTCTTTTTTAACCCTTTTGTTTTCCTTTTCTAAAATTTATAATCCTGTAACTGTCAGGTTTACAACCTGAAATCCTATTTCTCTTACCTAAATCCAACAATAAAATACCTGATTATGATACGAATTAAGCTTTCGGTGATGATGCTTTTACAGTATATGATGTACGCTGTGTGGTGGGTTCCGTTAGCAGCCTATCTTACCAACCTGGGGGTTGGAAGCACACAAAAAGCACTCATCATCAGCTCTATGGCGCTGGGCTGCATTTTATCGCCTGTTGTCGGAATGATTGCCGACCGTTTTTTTGCCAGCCAGAAAGTCCTTGCCGGTTTAAATATTATCAATGCAGTTATGTTGTTTCTTGCCGGAACTACCAAGAATCCGGATATGCTTTTTATTTTCCTTCTGATTGCCATGTTAGGATATATGCCTTCATGGGGTTTAACCAGTTCTATTTCAATGGCACATCTTTCTTCTGAAGAATTTCCGCGTGTTCGTGTTTTTGGCTCCATCGGATGGGTTGCTTCCGGATTATTCAGTGTCGTTTTTGTTAAGCTCCTGAACATTGGTTTCGACGGTACACACCTGCCGTTTTATTGTGGCGCCGCAGTGAGTACTGTTGCTGTTTTAGTCAACTTTACCCTTCCCAACACTCCCCCTCCAGCAAAAGGTAAAAAAATATCGGTTATCGAAATATTTGGATTGGGAACATTGCGCCTGATGAAAGACAGGAATTTTACGTACTTTATCATTTTTTCATTCCTGTCGATGATTCCATTCGCCATGTATTATTCTTTCTTTTCCGAATTTTTACTTCATATCAATACAAAATACATTTCCGTAACCATGAACTGGGGAGTTCTGGCCGAAATGGGCTTTTTATTGTTGGTTCCTGTAGCCATTAAAAAGTTTGGATTGCGAAAAGTTATGATATTCGGATTAATAGCGCTTACCATTCGTTATCTCGCCTTTTATTCCGGAGGTACAGTGCATCAATCCTGGATGTATTACATTGGTATTTTGATTCACGGTTTAATCTTTGGCTTTTTTTATGTGGGTGGTCAAATTTATATTGATGGGAAAGCCCCAAACGAACTAAAATCTCAGGCTCAGGGATTTATATTCCTGGTAACTTTTGGCGCTGGTTTGCTGGTGGGAAATTTTATATGTGCGCAACTCATCGACCATTTTAAAACTGATGCAGGCTACAACTGGAACACGATATGGGGAATTACAACATTAATGTCAATAACTATTTTGGTATTGTTTATCGTGTTGTTTAAAAACAACGTCAAACAAAAAATTGAGTTATAACATTACTCCTTTCCATAAATAAAGTTTATAAAAAGAGGCTGTCTAAAAAGTTATTTTAACCGCTAAATGCGCTAAGTTTAACGCAAGGTACGCAAATTTAATCTGCTAATTTATAAAGCTTTGCGCTCTTTGCGAATTTCATTGCGATCATTGCGGTTAAATATTTTTGACTTTTTGGACAGCCTCTTTTCGTTTTGATAAAACAAATATTTATACAACTTAAACTTCTTTGTTCATTAAAAAACAAGGGAACAAGATTACTATGCAACTTACTAACAATTAAGATAATAATACAGGGTTAATGATAAGATTTTACATAGAAAAGAATTAATGCAAGGGAAAAACAGATTTTGACAAACAAGTTGAAAAAAATATAGCCAAAATTCATTTCTTCACAAAATTTTAAAATACTCAATACAGTTCAATCTTTGGGTGAACAAAATAAAATTAAGGCTCTTCTTAAGCAATTTTTCAGCTAAAAAAAACGTAATACCAGAAAGTATTTCCAAAATCTTTGGCAAGTGCTTTTTGTGCCTGGACTTTATTACTGCTATTTTGCTGAAAAATACGATAGTACTGGTTAAAACGCTGTTCCGTTTCAGGATTTATTTGCAGTTTTTGCAATTCCGGCATTTCGCCAACATGCAATAATTTATAGGCAACAATGGCTTCTTCAATATTTTTGGGAATTCGTTGAAACCCGCATTTTTCCATCACCGGAAGTTGTTCAGCAATACCTTTCATATCTTTTTGAAGCGTCAACCAGGCCAGTTTGTATTCTAAAGCAACTGAATTCAACGAATCGTGTTCGAGGATTAAATCCAGGTTTGCTGCGGGTTCATCGGAAAGCACAAAAAAGTCTTGTTTGGTTTTCAGCGCATTCTTTTTACCCAACTCAGGATCCTTGTCAACAGCGTTGTCGTCAAAGAGCATTTTTTCAAATTCTTTCGCATCAGAACGGTAGTAAACCGTATTTTTTAACATTGAAATGTATTTTTTTGCCGTTTGATAATTCCCGTTTATCAACTCGGTTTTTATCAGCATTTTTAGTGTTTCCGGAGTTAAACCCCGCATTACCATGTATTCAAAAGCCCAGCGCTGTGCTTCGTTTATCATTCCAATCGAATAATAAAAATACCCTCCGCGCCTGAGTACTTCTCCTTTCATCTCCCATTTCAGAAAAAGAGTGCCGCCGTCGGAACTTTGCGGAAAATTAAAAAACTGGTCGTTTAACTGCCCTGTTTCACTTAAAGCAATATTATTCAGAAAATTAGTCAGCTGGTTAGTGGAAGGGAAACGTGAATTAAAGCGGATTACTTCATCGTATTTATGTTGATAAAAAAGCTTCTCAACATAAAAATAGTGACTGTTCTTTTTATCAATTGTCATCGGTGAGACTCCTGCAGAAATCAATAAAATAAAAAATGGAAATATTTGCAACAGCGAAAATCTTCTGCCTCCGGTTTTTTGCTGAACAAATGAAACTGTTTTCAGAAGTAAAGGAATTAAAACGATTAAAGCTATCAACGGAACAAACAACTGAATTTGCATTCCGATGTCCTGAACCGAAAATGGCGATGTTAAAAGCGATTTTATGGTTCTGAAAAACAAATAATATTCACCGATAAAAAAGAAAAGCAAAAACAAAACAAGCAAAACAGCCAATTTTATTGCGCGGAGTTTTGCTTTTGAAATCAATAAATACAAACTGAAAAAAAGGAAGAAAAGCCCCGCAAAACTTCCAAACAAATAATAATTCAACGGAAACAAAACCACTGCAATCCAGTCTTTCCCATTTTTTAAAAACCGCACAGTAAGATAAAAAAACAACAGTTCGGCTAAAATTCCCAGTGTATTAAAACTTAAGTACTGGTAATTTGTTTGCAGAAAAAATAACGTTGCACCAATCAAAAACGGGAGAATAAACAACCGCCTTCCGGTAATTTGTTTTCCGGTAGCATTTATCAGGAGCATTATTAGAACCATTTCGCCTGAAACCAAAATAGCCCCGGTTAATGTGTGAAAATAAAAGGTTGTTTGCAGTTCGCCAAGGTAAAGCAAAAATCCCCCCGGTCGATTCAGGTGTTCGGAAAAGAATGAAAAAGTGGTAAAAAATAACCCCGCTTTTTCCTGGTAAAAAAAGATGTAATTGGCAAACCAGGTAAAGTAGAATATACTGCACAAAAAGAAAATCAGGTAAGCTGAAAAATAGACAGGAGTATTGAATTTATGGTTTAGTTTGTTCATTCTTAAAAAATTAAAGGTTAGTTGGCTGCCCATTTTGCCTGAATTGCAGGCTCTGCAGCCACTTTGCGAATTTCACCCGGATCGAGGGAAACCTCTCTCTGCGAAAATTCGGGAATGTTAAAGGTTTTCAGAAATTCGTTGTAAAATTCCGGATCTTCCTGAGGCAAAATAAAAGGTTTTCCGGCTTTTCCGTTTTCATCTATATAAGCGATAAAAGGGCGTGCAGAAAGACCATCGAGACGTTTGCTGCTAAAAACCAGCCATCTTCCGTTCGACGACCAGGAATGATAACTTTCTGTAAAATCGCTGTTTACATCCAGTTTTTCTGTTTCCAGAGTTTCAGTATTTACTGCATACAAATCGGCTTCTTTGTGCCAAATAGGGAAACAACCGTAGTCGTGCAGGGTAAAAACCAACGATTTCCCGTCGGGCGAAATTCTTGGAAAAGACACACTTTTCCCGATGGCTTCCGCATCAAAAATTAATTCGCTCTCTCCAAATTTTCTGGAGACAGGATCAAACGAAACCCTGCAAAGGTTATATTTCGTGTCTTCATAATTGTAACCTTCCGAGATCTGGGCAGCCCTGCAGAAATACAAAAATTTACCGTCGGGCGACCATTCCGGATAGGTATCCATAAAACGGTGTTCCTTGTCAACAGGAATATCCATTACTTCGTTCTTTTCCCTGTCGTACAAAATCAGCGACGACTCCAAATCGGAAACCTCAATTTTTTTGTTTTTCATGGAGTGAAACTGCTGCACCACTTTATTCGATGAAAAAGCCACATATTTTCCGGAAGGATGCCAACGCGGATAAACGGCCCCGTTTTTCATTTCCTCGGTTTTAATGTTGACTTTTTCGAGCTCCCCGTTGGTCACAAAATAAGTGCCTCCCATTGAACCGCGCATGTGAAACATAAAATCGTCGGTATTCTGTTGGTTAAATGCATGACAGTTTACACAATTCTGATCGACAACATTGTTCTGAATCACCGGTTTTTCACTGAAACTTTCCAAATCGCGCTGCATAATACTGATTTCGGTCCAGCTTTCGTACCCGGGAAACAACAAACGATAATACAAATAATGATCGACCGGTTTATCGGAAACCTTGTTTGAAAACGAAGTATATTGATTCCATTTCCCTTCATTTTTCACAAAAACAGTGTAATTCAATGTTCCGTTATTATTTTCTTTGAGTAATTTTTTCCACGATTTTTCAGGAATCTGAATTGTTCCGTTATTTGAGGTAATTTCAACAGGTGAACCATTTTCACCTTTAATCTCCACAAAAAAAACTTCACCCTTTTCTTTAACATCAAAATTTAACGGGGCAATATTTACAGGAATTGTAATTTCAGTATAATCCGGTTCAATCTCAGGAACCTGATTCAGCATGTTTTTATCTGCTGAAGGTTTTTCGGCACATGCGGAAAAAAGGAAAATCCCCAACACAATACTCACAACATTTACTTTCATAATTCACATTTGCTTAGGATTGTAAAGTAAAATTGAAAATTGAAAAAAACAAACTATTTCAGGAGTTTTGTTGAAAGATTAAACTGTTGGAAGCGGGAAGTTGGAAGTAGGTTCAAAGTTCCAGGTACCGAGTTCAAAGGTTCAAGTTTCAAGTTCCGAATTTCAAGTTTAAAGTTTTCACCAATGACCAATGACCGATGACCATCATTCTTCCAGCTTCCCTTTTTTTACTGCAAAGGTTTTCAAAGGTTTTCACGAAGTTGCACTGAATTTCAAATGACAAATTATTGCCACATAATAACAACATAATATAAATAATCACGATGGTTTTTTGAATAATTCCAAGCGATATCGGGATTTAACTTTAATTTTCTCAGAAAATTGTCAATTTAAATTATAAATCGTTTTTCTTTTTGAATAGTTTTTTTACATTTGCCTCATCGTTATGGTATTTTGATATGAAATTATTTTCTACATATATTCTAGTCATTCTCGTTGTCATTCTTGGATTCACTGAGAAAGGCTAGTCTATTATATAGGATTAAAGATATAAATTAAGCCTTTCTCGGAAAATGAGAAAGGCTTTTTTAATGAAATTAAGTTTATAAAGGATAAAAAAATGCAACATCAGTTACGAAGCAACACAACGACACAAGGTCGGAGAATGGCAGGTGCCAGAAGTTTATGGCGCGCCAACGGTATGAAAGAAGAACATTTCGGAAAACCGGTCATTGCTATTGTAAATTCATTTACACAGTTTGTCCCGGGTCACGCCCATTTGCACAAAATCGGTCAGTACATAAAAGGATTGATTGAACAACACGGATTTTTTGCCGCCGAATTTAACACCATCGCCATCGACGACGGAATTGCTATGGGGCACGACGGAATGTTGTATTCACTACCGTCGCGCGATGTAATTGCCGACAGTGTGGAATACATGTGCAACGGTCACAAAGTAGATGCTATGGTTTGTATTTCAAACTGCGATAAAATTACCCCTGGCATGATGATGGCAGCCATGCGTTTGAATATTCCGGCTGTATTTGTTTCCGGAGGCCCGATGGAAGCCGGCGAAATCGGAAACAGACACTACGATTTGGTGGACGCCATGGTACTGGCCGCCGACAAATCAATTTCTGATGAAGATTTGTATGTTATCGAACAAAATGCCTGTCCAACCTGTGGCTCGTGTTCAGGAATGTTTACGGCTAATTCAATGAACTGTCTGGCAGAAGCCATTGGTCTTGCATTGCCCGGAAACGGGACTATCGTTGCCACCCATGCCAACCGCACCAAACTTTTTGAAGAGGCTGTTGAAAAGATAGTAAACGCTACCAAAGCATACTATTTTGAAGGCAACGAATCGGTACTTCCAAGAAATATTGCAACCCGCGAATCTTTCCTGAATGCGATGAAACTTGACATTGCCATGGGTGGTTCTACCAATACAGTACTTCACCTTTTGGCCATTGCACACGAAGCTGAAGTTGATTTTACCATGAAAGACATCGACCAACTTTCGAGAATTACTCCCAACTTGTGTAAAGTTGCACCAAGTTCACATTACCACGTTCAGGATGTAAACCGTGCCGGTGGTATTTTATCGATTATGGGTGAAATGGAAAAAGGAGGATTACTGGAAACCAACGTAAACCGTATCGATGGAAAAACTTTAAAAGAAGCCATTGAAGAAAACGATATTATGCGTACAACTGCAACTGAAGACGCAAAAAAACGCTTTTCGTCTTCACCGGGTACTGCCAAACGCAATCTGGTTATGGGCTCGCAGGACAATTATTATGAACAGCTTGATACTGACCGTCAGAAAGGGTGTATCCGCGACATTGAACATGCCTACAACAAAGACGGTGGGCTCGCTGTTTTGTACGGCAATATTGCCAAAAGCGGATGTATTGTAAAAACTGCCGGTGTTGATTCATCAATTTTCCATTTTGTAGGCACTGCCAAAGTTTTTGATTCGCAGGAAGAAGCTGTAAATGGTATTTTGGGCGACACCGTTCAAAAAGGCGATGTAATCGTAATTCGTTACGAAGGGCCAAAAGGCGGACCGGGAATGCAGGAAATGCTCTACCCCACTTCGTATCTGAAATCGATGCAATTGGATAAATATTGCGCTTTGATTACCGACGGACGTTTCTCCGGAGGGACTTCCGGATTATCCATCGGACACGTTTCTCCGGAAGCTGCTGCTGGTGGCGCTATCGGCCTGATACGCAACAATGATAAAATTGAAATAGACATTACTCAACGTTCCATCAACCTAATGATTTCAGGTGATGAACTGGAGGAACGAAGAAAAGAAGAGGAAGCCAAAGGAAAAAATGCATTCCAGCCCACAGAAAGGGAAAGAAACATTTCAAAAGCATTAAAAGCGTATGCAAGCCTCGTTTCTTCAGCCGACAAAGGTGCAATTCGAATGATTGATTAACAAGATAATAAACAGATAGAGCATTGCTCAACGATAAAAATTATTTTAACATGACAACAAGAAAAGTTACCGGTTCACAGGCAGTAATACTTTCCTTACTGGAAGAGGGTGTAGATACCATTTTCGGGTATCCCGGAGGTGCTATTATGCCCGTTTACGATGCGTTGTACGATTTTAATCAAAATGTAAAACATATTCTGACCCGCCACGAGCAGGGTGCAATACATGCTGCAGAAGGTTATGCAAGAGTCACCGGAAGAGCCGGGGTCTGTTTTGCAACTTCTGGCCCGGGAGCCACCAACCTGATTACAGGCATTGCAGACGCTATGATTGATTCAACCCCGTTGGTTTGCATTACCGGACAAGTATCATCACCGCTGTTGGGAACCGATGCATTCCAGGAATCGGATGTAGTGGGAATTTCGATGCCGGTAACCAAATGGAACTACCAGGTAACATCTCCCGAAGAAATACCGGAAGCCATTGCACAGGCATTTTATATTGCTCAAACCGGTCGGCCAGGGCCTGTTTTGATTGATTTGACCAAAGATGCTCAATTTGGCGAACTGGATTTCGAATATAAAAAATGTACAAAAATCAGAAGTTATGTTCCTGAAACACCGGTCGATCCTTTCAAAATAAAAGAAGCTGCAGAAATTATTGACCAGTCGAAACGTCCGCTTTTGCTTTTTGGACAAGGTGTAATAATCGGAAATGCAGAAGATGAATTAAAAGAGTTTATTGAAAAAACAGGAATTCCGGCAGCCTGGACTTTACTGGGTTTGTCGGCACTGCCCAGCAGTCATCCATTGAATGTGGGAATGCTTGGAATGCACGGAAATTACGGCCCGAACCTGTTGACCAATGAAGCCGATGTAATTATTGCAGTAGGAATGCGTTTCGACGACCGGGTTACCGGAAAAGTAAGTGCCTATGCAACCAACGCAAAAATTATCCATCTTGAAATTGACCCGGCTGAGATTGATAAAATTATAAAAACCGACGTGGCTGTTTTGGGTAACTCAAAAAAATCGCTGCGGATGCTCATCGACAATGTTAAACCAAACCAACACGAGGAATGGCTTGAACGTTTCAGAAAATGCGACATGGTTGAAAACGAAAAAATCATTCATAAAGATTTATATCCCGACAAACCCGGTTTAACCATGGGCGAAGTTATTCGCCTGGCTTCAGAAAAAACCAATCAGGAAGCAATTTTAGTTACCGATGTTGGTCAGCACCAAATGATTGCCAACCGTTATTTCAAATTTAACAATTCAAAAAGCGTGGTAACTTCGGGTGGATTGGGAACCATGGGTTTCGGATTACCGGCCAGCATGGGCGCTCAGCTCGGGCAACCCGACCGTACAATTATTGCGGTAATCGGCGACGGTGGTTTCCAGATGACCATTCAGGAACTTGGGACCATTGCGCAAAATAAACTCCCGGTTAAAATTATTCTTCTGAATAATAACTTTCTGGGAATGGTTCGCCAGTGGCAGCAGTTGTTTTTTGAAAAACGTTACTCGTTTACCGAATTACAAAATCCTGATTTCATAATGATTGCCAAAGGTTTTGGCATTGATGGCCACAAAGTTGAAAAACGCGATAATCTGGCCGACGGTGTTCAAAAAATGCTTGATCATAACGGTCCTTACCTGCTCGAAGTAGCCATTGAAAAAGAAGATAACGTATTCCCAATGGTTCCGACAGGAGCTTCGGTTTCTGAAATTATCCTTGAACCGTAGAAAAGGATGAAGGATAAAAGGTAAATAATCAAAAAAAGAATCATCATGAAAAAAGAACATATCATAACCGTTTATTCGGAAAACCATATCGGGTTGTTAACGCGCATTACCATTGTTTTTACCCGCAGAAAAGTAAACATTGAAAGTTTAACTGTTTCTGAATCAGCTATTCCGGGTGTATTTAAATTCACCATTGTAATTAAAGCAACCAAGGAACAAACCATAAAAATTGTGGGGCAGATTGAAAAACAAATCGATGTTTTAAAAGCTTTCTACCACACCAACGAAGAAATGATTTACCAGGAGATTGCATTGTACAAAGTACCAACAGAAGCTTTGTATGAAAGCGATTCGATAGAAAAAATGGTAAGAAATGCCGGCGCGCGTATTCTGGAAATTACGCGGGAATACACTGTAATTGAAAAAACAGGCCACAAAGAAGAAACTCAGGCGCTTTTTGAAGAACTAAACAAATTCAAAGTCATGCAGTTTATTCGTTCGGGACGAGTGGCCATTACCCGCGATCCCATCGAACGCCTGTCGGAATTCCTTAAAGAAAGAGACGCGTTCCTCGATGCACTGGATTAGTATTTCAACTAAATTATCGTCTGAAAAATATACCTGTCCGGTTTTCGGGCAGGTTTTTTTATTTTAAAAATCAGCCAAAACCATTTTTAACCATGAAAACACCAAAAATACATCCGTTAAAAATTCATTTTGAAATTCCGGTTTCCCCCCAATTCAAACTTCCCCGTTTTGTTTATCTTTTTATTGTTGGAGGGGAAAAATTGCATTTAATTGATTCAGGGGTTGTTGCGGCAATGTCTCAAATCACTGATTTTCTTTACAAAATAAACCGAGAGATAAGTGAAGTAGAAAATATTTTCCTTACACACTCCCACCCCGATCATATTGGAGCTGCGCCATTAATTCAGCAAAAGTCGGAGTGTAAGATTTTTGCGCCAAAAGAAGAAACCAACTGGATTACAAATCCCGAATTGCAATTCCAGCAACGTCCGGTTCCCGGTTTTTTTGATTTGGTGGCCGGTCCGGTAAAAGTCGATCAAATTTTTGAAGATGAAGAGATTATCAGTGTTGAAAAAAATATTACTCTACAGGTATTCTCAACTCCAGGTCATTCAGCCGGTTCCACTTCATTTTTCCTAACAGAACAAAAAGTGCTTTTTAGTGGCGACGCCATTTTATTGCCCGGAGAACTGCCTGTTTTTGAAAATGTAAATCAATATCTCCATTCTATTGAGAAAATAAAACAAATCAATCCCGAAATTATCTATTCATCGTGGGATGCACCTAAAAGCAAAAAAGAAATTCCGGTGTTGCTCGAACAAAGCAAAAACTATATTTTAAACATTCAAAAATCTGTACGTCAGGTTGCAAATAATTTTCAGGAAGTTCGTTCCATAGATTTTTGTAAAGTAGTATTAAAAACGCTTGGGCAAAACGAAAATTTGGCAAACCCTCTTTTGCTCACTTCATTTTTAGCTTGTCTGAAGGAATAAAACAGAGTAATACTTTTCATAAAAAAAAAATCACTTTTGCTAAACTATTCCTCTTCATTTTTTATAATCTTGTGCTTCGAAAAAAACCAAATATAGTGATACAAAAACCGCTTATCATTCGTCGGATTGAAGTTTATCAATCGCCTGTAAAACTGAAAGAACCGTTTGTTATTTCGTTGGGTCCACTGGAATATGCTGAAAATGTAATTGTAAAAATAATCACAAAAGAAGGAATTACCGGGTTTGGCGAATGCAGTCCTTTTATGACGATTAACGGCGAAAGTATGGAATCGGCATTTGTAGTTGCCAAATACCTGGCACAAATTTTAATCGGCAAAAATCCGTTAGACATTGCAGCTTGTTCCCTTGCCATGGATAAAACCATTTTTGGAAATTCGAGCATAAAAAGCGCTTTCGATATTGCACTTTTCGATATTGCATCACAAAATGCCGGGGTTCCGCTTTACAAATTTCTGGGCGGTGAAAATAGCGGCAAGCTGATTACCGATTACACGGTTAGTTTGGGAAATGTTGAAAAAATGGTCAATGATGCACTAAAAATCAAAGAAAACGGATTTCAAATCATAAAAGTAAAACTTGGCGAAAACGGTGAAAAAGACATTGAACGGGTCCGGCGGATTAGGGAAGCCGTTGGTGAAGTAATTCCACTTCGCCTGGATGCCAATCAGGGATGGGAAACAGAAGAAGCAATCCATGTTTTCAATGCATTAAATGATTGCAATATTCAGGTTTGCGAAGAACCAATTTTACGATGGAATTATACCGATCTTCCAAAAATAAAAAAGGAAAGTCCGCTGACTTTAATGGCCGACGAATCGTGCTGCGATCACCACGATGCCCAACGACTGCTTGAGTTGGATGCCTGTGATATGTTCAACATAAAACTGGGAAAATCGTCGGGTATTTTTAAGGCTGAAAAGATAAAAGAACTGGCATTGCAAGCCAGAATGAACCTACAGGTTGGCGGATTTTTGGAGTCCCGTCTGGCTTTTACGGCATCTGCACATTTTGCACTTTCTGCTGAAAATATCATTTATTTCGACTTCGACACACCACTAATGATGGAGGAAGATCCGGTTATCGGAGGAATTGTTTATGGAGAAAAAGGGAAAATAACAATTCCAGAAACTCCGGGGTTGGGAGCAACAGTTGATCCGGATTTTTTAAAACGACAGGTTTCTGCTGTTTTCAGTTAGTTTATAAATTCACTTTACATTTTACAGGAAACATACCCGACATCGTCATTCAAAGGTGGTGAAAATGCAATTTTACTAACCCTGACATTTACAGGCTGTGTGAAAATATGATTTTTGATTTATTATTTGAACCCATTGTTTCCATATGCTAATTCTCTTAATAGTCTCTTTTCCCTTTTCATGGTTCGTCTCCTGTTCTGATATTATTATTCGATCTAAAAATGGTTTTTATGGCCTTTTTTTAGGCCATTGCCCAATTGTATCTCATTATTTTGCCCATTAATTCCATAGTTGTCCCACAGTTCAACAGCCTTTTTAGATTGTAGGATATTGTATACAGTTCGAATTCGATTTGGGCTTTTCCCTTTCCCGTTAACAAAAAATTGAACTTGCCCATCAGCCATTTTATCGTTCCAAGAGGGTGTTCGACAATACCTTTCCTTTCGGCTATTTTCTCTTTGGCATAGTTAGTCTTCAGTTTTTCTTTATACTGGTCAATTTTTTCTTGTTCAACATTCCGTTTATAAATCCTCCCTGTTTTCGACTTTGTGCAATTACTGCGGATTGGGCAACCATCACATTCGCGGCATTTATAAACATTATAAATTGCTCCGTGGCGCTTATAATCCTTTGATATAAGGTAGAGGTTTTTCCCTTGGGGGCAAATGCAGGTGTCGGTTTCCTTGTCATATTTGAATGCAAGGTCTTGCTTTATTTCTTTTTCCCGGGATGTTGTTGCAAGTGGTATAAAACACTGAATGCCGTTGCTCTCAATTCCCAAAATCTGTGTGGTATTTCCGTAGCCCTTATCTGCAAGTATTTCTTCCGGGATGATATCCGTTTCCAAAATTGCGTTTTCTACGCAACTGGCTAATTGTTGCTGGTCTACCGCGTCTGTTGTAACTTCGCTGTACATGATGAAGTGGCCTTTGGCTTCAACACCGGTTTGTGCGTTGTAACCTGCAAATTTACCATCACGCCCCTTAACCAAAACTGCATCTGTGTCGTTGGGGGAAATTTGCCTTTTCCCACTGGCCTTCAGTACTTCTCCTATCTCTTCTAATTTTGCCTTTTGCGTTTCAAGCTTTGCTATTTTTTCTTTCAGTTGTTTTATTTCTTCCCTGGCTGTTTCCAGTGAATCTTCTGTTGAATCGTTAACTTCTAATTGTGCTAAATAATCGGCGATGGATTTGTCCAGGTTCTCCAGTTTATGACGGATGCTTTCGCTGTTTAACATGTCGCGGCTTGCGTAGGCTTTTATTTTTGACCCGTCGAATACGAGCTTATTCCCCGAAGCATATTCTTCATCCAACAAAAACCTGCGGAAGGTTTTCAGTACATCTTTTACCAATTGTGCATTGTCCCTGCGAAACTCACAAATAGTCCAATGGTCGGGCTGTAAGCCTTCCATAAGCCAAAGCAACTCAATGTTTCGAAAGGTTTCCCGTTCCAGTTTCCGGCTACTGGATATCCCGTTAAAATAACCATATACCAACAATCTTAACATTGACAGCGGCGGATAGCTTTTCCTGCCTTTTTCTTTCTTCCCTTTCCATTCTTCGCGCCACGGGTTGTCTTCTATAAATTTCCTGCACAGCAAATCAAGTAACCTGACAGGATTATCGGGTAAAACCATAGTCTCGTATGAAACCATCATCATTTGTCCCCGGTAGTGTCCTTCTTTAAAATGCATATTGCCCTGCTTTTTATTGATTTCAAGTTAACCAACTTATCCGAAAAAACTCGAAGATTTGTCTGCCGATATTATTCAATTATTAACAACTTCTATTTAATATCTGTACTTTCGTTTTCACACAGCCTGTTGATGTCAGGGAAAATAAGCTTTGAAACAAATGGGCTTTAGCCATTAATTCCAAAACACAAGGACTAAAGTCCAAATTTACAGATGTTTCAAATCACCGGCATAAATGCAAGTTTTAGTGATTTCATACAGTTACTAACGTTGTTATTCAATTCTTAAACAAATGAGTCATTGAATTAAACATAAAAAAGGCCCCTCCGAAAACGAAGAAGCCTTAGTAAATATAGATACTGTTTAATTAGATAATCGGTTTCATCGATTCCATTGCCTCACGCAATTCAGCGCCAACCATTTCCACATCGTGGAAACGAATAGCGTCGTTCACTGCGATCAGTTCTTTGTTGTCAACATGTCCGTCTTTTCCTTCGTTGAAGTTTTTACCGATAACATTTGTATCGATTTTGCCCATAAAGTCGGCCAGTAACGGACGACAGGCATGATCGAAAAGGTAACATCCGTACTCTGCGGTATCGGAAATGATACGGTTCATCTCGAACAATTTTTTACGTGCGATTGTGTTGGCAATAAGCGGTGTTTCGTGCAACGATTCGTAATATGCTGATTCACCTTTGATTCCTGTTTCAGTCATCACTTCGTAAGCCAGTTCAACGCCGGCTTTTACAAAAGCGACCAGTAATGTTCCGTTATCGAAATATTCCTGTTCGGTAATTACCATGTCGCCGGCAGGTGTTTTTTCAAAAGCGGTTTCGCCGGTGGCAGCACGCCATTTCAATAAGTTGGCATCTCCGGCAGCCCAGTCGATCATCATAGTTCTCGAGAATTCACCGCTCATAATATCGTCCATGTGTTTTTCGAACAACGGGCGCATAATGGTTTTTAATTCATCGGCCAGTTTGTAAGCTTCAATTTTTGCCGGGTTCGACAAACGATCCATCATGTGGGTAATACCGCCCAATTTTAATGCTTCTGTAACCGTTTCCCAACCAAACTGAACCAATTTGGCTGCATAATTCGGATTGATTCCTTTTTCCACCATTTTGTCGAAACAAAGCAGCGAACCCGACTGCAAAACACCACAAAGAATAGTTTGCTCGCCCATTAAGTCTGATTTTACTTCAGCCACAAACGAAGAGTGAAGAACACCGGCTTTATGACCGCCAGTTCCGGCACAATAAGCTTTTGCTATTTCAAGTCCGTCGCCGTTCGGGTCGTTTTCGCGGTGAACGGCAATCAACGTCGGAACGCCAAATCCACGCAGGTATTCAGCACGAACTTCAGAACCCGGAGATTTTGGAGCAACCATAATTACGGTAATATCATCGCGAATCTGCATTCCTTCTTCAACAATGTTAAAACCGTGAGAGTAAGAAAGTGCAGCTCCCTTTTTCATTAAAGGAAGTACAGAATTTACCACAGGAGTATGGTATTTATCCGGAGTAAGGTTCAGCACCAAATCAGCTTTTGGCACCATTTTTTCGAATGTACCGTATTCAAAACCGTTGGCAGTTGCATTTTGAAAAGAAATGTGCTGTTCTTTGATTTCAATTTCGCGCAATGCATAAGCCACATTCAAACCACTGTCACGAAGATTTAAACCCTGGTTTAACCCCTGGGCACCGCAACCTAAAATTACAATCTGTTTCCCTTCCAGTTTTTTTACGCCGTCAGCAAATTCCGATTCATCCATAAAATCGCATTTACCTAATTGATCCAGCTGAAGACGCAATGGAAGTGTGTTAAAATAATTTGCCATCTGTATACTTTTTAAAGTGATTATATTCTTTTTTGTTGTTTTCTGTGTAACACAAAGTTTACGATACAAAGCAACAAAAATATTCGCACAAGCAAGATGTAAAAATACAGGATTTTTAGGTAATTTTCATGGATTCGACATTATCGCTGTGTTAACTATTCAAAATAAACGGTTTAAAAACCAAACATTTAAGAAAGACATAAAAATTGTTAAATTACAGGATTACTTCAGAGACTTGGCCCTGTACTGCAAGGGTGAAAAACCGGTTTCGCGTTTAAAAAACTTGGCAAAATACGATTGGTCGGGGAAATTCAGCAACGATGCAATTTCGGAAACACTCAAACTGGAATGCGCCAGCAGACGTTTTATTTCGAGGATTTGTTTTGCCTTTACAATTTGTGACGATGTTTTTCCGGTAAGGCTGGTGACGGTTTGTGTCAGATGGTTTGGCGTGATGGCCAGCATATCGGCATATTCATTTACGGAAAGGTTTTGGTGGTAATTTTCTTCCACCAGTTGAAAAAAACGTTTCACCATAATATGGCCTTTCCCTTTTTCAAACTTGTTTTCTTCCGATTTATAAAGTGTGGCTGAAAAAGTTAAAATCAAATCGAGAATAGAGCGGAGCAAATCGGCCGAATAATTTTCGCGCGCCAGTTCAGCAACCCCTTTTTCAAAAAGACTTTCCAAAAATTGTATGTTGTTTTGCCCGGAAAGCAACAGCGGCGGATTGTCCTGCCGGATAGTAAAAAAGAAGGGAAATTCTATCAGCCGGTTGGGATTGGTTTGGTTGATAAGATAAAACTCGCGGGTAAAAATGAAAATAAATCCTTCAATGTCGCTGGAAAACTCTATTTTGTGCGCCTGCCCCGGCGACATAAAAAAGATACAAGGCGGCTGAATTTCATACTTGTTTCCATCGATAACATGAAAACCTGAGCCCCGGGCAAGATACAAAACCTCAAAAAAATCGTGACGGTGCGGGTATTTTACACTAAAATGACGGTTGGCATCGAACACCTCCACCTGAAACTGCTGACTTTTCCGCTCCGGTGAACTGAAATTGTGGAGGCTGTAAACGGGTAAATGTTCAGTGCCAAAATTGACCATTCTGTTTGTTTTTACTGACGAACACAAAAATACATTTTAATCCTGAATTTTTGGAAATGAAACGTTGGCGTCCATTTTTGCAAATTCATACAAATTCGATCTTTGTTGAAAAGCGGGTACAAAAAATCATCAGAACCGATTATAATACTTATTTTCGTTGTGGTTATTAAATATGCAATTACAATTCAAATATATCCTCCTTTTTTTCCTCATTTGCGGATTATTTTCTGCGGAAGCAACGGATTATAAAACCCGGGAAACGCTTTCATTTTCAACAATAACAACAGCAGAATATTCACTGCACAACGATTCCATTCATAAATTCAATTTCAGATATGTGGATAAAAAGAGGGGGTTAAAACCGTACATTGCCCCTGCCCTGCTGATTACCACCGGAACTTCGCTGCATTTTATGACCGAGGCAAAACACAATTTCAGGGATTATGCCCAAAGTCATTTTGCGTATCACGAAAGTTTCGACGATTATGCGCAATATGCCCCCCTGGCTGCGGTTTATGCTTTTAACGCGGTTGGAATTAAAGGCAAAAACAATTTCGGAAATGTAACCGCCATTGCCGTAAAAAGTTTTTTGCTGAACGGACTGATAGTCGATCGCTTAAAAATAGGGATAAATGAACCCCGGCCCGACGGTTCGCCACATTCCTTTCCTTCGGGGCACACATCAAAAGCCTTTATGCTGGCGCACATTGTTCATAAGGAATTTGGAGAAAAAAGTGTATGGTTTAGTATTGGCGCTTATTCCTGTGCAACCACTGTTGGAGTTATGCGAATTGCCAAGGATGCCCACTGGGTTTCCGATGTTTTTGCAGGCGCCGGAATCGGTATTCTTTCCACCGAACTGATTTACCTCACCCACCAATACAAATGGGACAACGAACACCTTCGCAGGCTTGATATTTTTCCGTTCCAAACCGGAAAACAAAAGGGATTATGCCTGGTTTACACATTTTGATTTTTCGATACTACTTACGCAACCTTTCCTCATTTTATTCATCTTTCTTTTTAAGGTTATTAAAACCAATACAATAACAACATAATTATCTTGTCAATGAAAGTATTTCAAATTATAATTAACAGGTTTTAGCAAATGAAACTTTGAGAATTACAAAATATATATTATAATAGCAGTCTCTTTTTCGCAAAAAAAACCTTTCCTTAAACAACGAAAAATATAAAAATGAAAAAAGGAACCCTAAAAAATAGTCTGATTTTATTATTATTATTTATTTGCCATTTAACATTTAGCCAAAACGTAAAAAATATAGATGTAGAATCGCTTTCCAACGATCAAATAAAAGAAGCTCAGCAAGCTTTTAAAAATTCGGGATTAACAGAGGAAGAAGCCATCAATCTTGCACGGTTAAGGGGAGCTTCTGAAAGTCAGATTTATGAACTCAGGCAAAGGTTGAAAGAAAATCCGGTGAATTATCAACTTTCAGATACTACGGCAGGTTATTACTCACTGTCACAATCACATCCTCAATATTCTGTAAGGGAGTTACCTTTTCAATATTCCGGAAAGGTATTTGGCTATTCCCTTTTTAACACAAAAAATCTAACTTTTGAGCCTTCTTACCATGTACAAATTCCACACAATTATGAAATAGGAATTGACGATCAAATTATAATATACGTTTGGGGAAATTCACAAAACAATTATACGCTGACAGTAAACAATAACGGACAAATAATCATTCCCGATGTTGGGCCTGTTTATGTTGCCGGGCTTACTTTCGACAAGGCAGAACAAAAGATAAAACAACGGCTGACAGCTATTTATGCCGACATGGGAGGAGATGCTCCAAAAACATTCGCCCAATTAAACCTGGGGCAACTACGCTCAATAAGCATTTCCATTGCCGGCAATGGAAATGCTCCGGGTACCTACACCCTCCCTGCCACTGCTACAGTATTTAACGCTCTTTATTTGTCGGGCGGCCCCGATACCATTGGCTCGTTCAGGAACATTAAAATCTTAAGAAACAACCAAATAATGAAGACTGTTGATATTTACAAATTTCTTATCGATGCCAATATTGAGGATAATATTCAGCTAAAAAATGAGGATATAATTTTTATCCCTACCGTTGAAAAAAGAGTTGAAGTTTCGGGAGAATTCAGAAGAAATGGTTGGTTTGAAGTAAAGGAAAATGAAACTGCCTGCGATTTAATTAGATTTGCCGGTGGGTTTAATGACGACTCATTTATACAAAATCTTCAACTTGTCCGAAAAACACAGGAAGGGCTTAAAATTATCGACTTTTCAATCGATGAATCTGATAAGATTACCTTGCAAAACGGAGATGAACTGCGAAATTCCAAAATCAGTGATCTCTATAAAAACCGCATATTTATTACAGGCGCTGTCTTACGCCCCGGAGAATATGCCTGGGAACAAGGACTAGATTTACCAACACTGATTGAAAAATCGGGGAGCTTATTAAAGGACGCATTTATGAACAGGGGAATTGTTTTTCGAGAGAACCCGGATTTAACCCGAACAAGTATTCCGTTTAATATCGACGAAGTTTTATTGGGGCAAAGTTCGCTTTTGCTGCAACCGGAAGACAGTGTTGTTATAAAATCGCATTTCGAATTGCAGGAAGAAAGATATATAACAATCTCAGGAGAAGTGATAAAACCCGGAAAAATTGAATGGTCTGATAATCTGACTTTAAGCGATGCTGTTTTTCTGTCGGGTGGTTTTCGTGAGGCTGCCGACAGCGCTTATATTGAAGTAGCTCGCAGGTTATCGTATGAAGAAGCTTCCAAATCGAGCGACAAACTGGTAGTTATTTATACAACCCACTTAACAAGGGATTTAAAAATAACAAAAAAAAATGATGAATTTATTTTAAAACCCTATGACAGGATTGCGGTTAAACGCGCTCCTGGATTCAGAGAACAAACTTCGGCCATGATTACCGGAGAAGTTAATTATGCGGGTAATTTTGCCATTAATAATAAAAACCAACGTATTTCAGATTTGGTAAAACTCGCCGGCGGCATTACTCCCTATGCTTTTCCTGAAGGTGCCACTTTTACGCGCCAAGCTGCAACCAATCCACTGTTTGCCCGCATGCAGAATATTACAACCCCATCGGAGGACGTAAGTGTTGCCCTTCCTGATTTACCTTTTGAAAGTGTTGCCGTTAATTTGGTTGAAATCCTGAAAAACCCGGGTTCCGAAACCGATTTACTGCTTCGTGACGGGGACAGCCTGCATATTCCCGAATTTTCACAGACCATAAAAATAATTGGAAGTGTCCAAAATCCATTTTCAATTACCTATGAAAAGGGAAAATCACTAAAATATTATATTGATAAATGTGGAGGATACCGTACAGACGCCCTTCAACGCAAAGTATATATTCAGTATGCAAACGGGGCAACAGCTTCAACTAAAAGTTTCCTGATAAAAAAATATCCTGAAATTTTACCGGGGAGTACGATTTTTGTTCCAAGTGAACCTGAAAAAACACGGGGAGACACCAGTCGGTGGCTAGCCATTGCAAGTACATTTTCATCCATTGCCGTTGCCATAGCAGCGATTCTACGATAAAAAATTAAAAAATGAGTTATTCCAGTTATAAAACCAGTAGTGAGCAAAAAGAATTAATAGTAAGGCCAGAGCCAGAAGAAGATGAAATCGATCTGGTGGAACTGGCCAAAACCCTTTGGAACGGGAAAAGAACAATTATTATAGCAACGGTAGTTTTTGCCGTTCTGGGACTTGCCGTTGCGTTGCTTACACCAAAAGAATTTACTGCAACATCGACCATGATCCCGCAAACTTCGCAGGGTTCTTCCAAACTGGGAGGAATATCATCGCTGGCATCACTCGCAGGTTTCAATATAAACATGAGTGCCGGTGGCGAAATTTCCCCGTTAATATATCCGTTAATTATACAAAGTTCCCCTTTCCAGCTTGAATTAATGAATACCAAATATCATTTCCCCGATGTGGAAGAACCGGTTTCATTGTTTGCCTATTATACTGAAATAAAAAAACCATCTGCATTGACAACAGTTAAGAAATATACCATTGGACTGCCCGGAGTATTGCGAAAATCAATAACTTCAAACGAACCGGAGTTTTCATCATCAGGAGAAATCCCACAACTTACAAGAGAACAAAACAGGATAAAAGAACTACTGACCCAAAATATCATTCTTGATTTTTCAGATAAGGATGGTTACATGACCTTATCTACCACTCTTCATGATCCTGTTGTTGCCGCCGAAGTAACAGAAAAAGCCCAGGGAATGTTGCAGAAGTACATTACGGATTTAAAGGTGGAAAAAGCCGCCGCCAAATTGGAATTTATTGAAAACCGGTTTACAGAAAAGAAAAAAGAGTTTGAGTATTCACTATCAACACTGGCAGCATTTCGCGACAGAAATAAAAATGTAACCAGCGCCCTGGCCCAAACGGAAGAAAACCAGCTTGAAAATGCATACCAACTGGCGTTTAATGTATATTCCGAACTGGCCAAACAAATGGAACAAGCGCGTATTCAGGTAAAAGAAGATACACCTGTTTTTTCAATTATCCAACCGGTTATGGTACCTTTGGAGCGTTCAAAACCCAAACGTGCCATGATATTGTTTACCTGGACATTTTTGGGAGTAGTGGCCGGAGCAGGACTTGTTTTTGGAAAAAAATTTCTTCAGGATATCAAAAAAAAATGGAACACATAAGCTTTTCGCAAAATTCTTACGTTTACATTTATAATTCTTCTGTTAATCGGAACGAATCAAAAAAACGATTAACCGAGTCATTCGGATTGTTTTTTGCCGGTACAATCACCTGAAAAAACAACATTTTGTTTTTCACCAGGATAGTCCTCAATTTTACAATTCCCTGCCCGTTAAACACAGCCACCTCCGCTTCCCTGCCCGGGTATCCCTGAAATGAAATTTCACTGACAGTAAGTATTTTTCCCTGCACGGCATTGGCAGAACCTTGCACTGAGTTCTGAAAAACCGTTTCCAAATCTTCCTGACTCAACCTTTCACTATTTATCGTTTCTTCAGGATAAAAAGTAAACCCGGCGCCGTACAACAGATTATCATCCTTCCCCATAGTAGGTTCAAACGTGTATTGTTTTACTGTAATCGTTCCCAAATCAGTTTGGGCATCCTGAACATTTTCTACCGGATCGCCCGGAAATAAAACAGAAAAACCGCCCTCACCGCAGGTAAATGTTTTCCAGTCTGCCAAATTGGAGACTTTAAAATCAGCGTATTCCATCTTATAAAACGCCAATTTCTCGCGAACAACTTTTGCGGCGCTTTTGCCCAAATAACTACCCACAGCCATAAAAATTGCACCGGCAATTATACCCGCCCATTGTGCCGAAGTTAACCTTCTTTTTCTTTTCACTTTTTCAACAGATTCAGTTGTGACAGGCTTAATCCTGGCAACTGGCGGCGCCGGTGTTTTCTGAAGCGGAATATCCTTTTCACTAACACAGCAGGCAATTTTAAAATCGTCAAAACTTTTATCGGGATTATTGTTAAGCCAGTCGATAAAATTGTTACGAAGATGGGTTTTGCAGCTTTCGCAATACACCCGGTAAGGCGTATCCATTGGATTATAATGTCCGCAGCGGTCACATTTCAAATAATACATGATTTTCTATTTTTACTGAACATATTCTAAAAGATGATTTTCAGTCGGTTAGATTTACTTTACTGAACGAATTTATTTTTATAAATGTAAGTATTTAAGGAATTGGTTTTTCAGAAAATGAATGAAAAAAAGTGATCAGTTTTCAGTCGCTGTTGAAGGAGAATTGGTCACTGGTCATTGGTCATTGGAAACCGGAAGCTGGAAGAAGGTGAACAGTTGCAGTCACAGTAAACAATGAAAGCAGTTATTGTTTATGAACAAAAACGTTGAACCTGAAATCCGGGACCAGAGCCTATTTATGCTTTTTATAAAACGGGCGAAAAGAAGATATTCTGCCGTTTCCTACGCTTCTTTTTTTCTTTAACAACGAGATGTCCTGGTCGAGCAGAAGATTCATTCCAAAGGTTATTGAATAACTTTTTTGGGTAGCCGGGTGATACAAGGCCAGCAGATTGTCGGTAAATACAAAAAGCTGTGAATTACGGTTGGTCCATTGAATACCTCCACCCAAAGTAACCGAACTTAAATTGTACAGCGAAAGACCTGTAACATAAGACATACAGCCCGGTGAATACAAAGCATTTATTGAAAATGTATTCAGAAAGTAACCTTTTTGAAAAATGGTTTGGTTCGACCATCCTGCGGTAAAAGTTTCAGTGTAAATGTGTTTGTAATTCAGGAACAGTTTTGGCCCAAGACCGCTAAAAATCTTAGTATCTGTATAGAAAGGGCGATAAACCAGCCTGATGTTTTCCTTGGTACTCATCATTAACTTTAACGGGGCAACATAGTCACCGCCTTCCCTGCTTACAATAACATTTGAGATATCCATTCCTGTAAAAAGATAAGAACCATCCTGGTACATTTTTCTCGCATTGTTTCCGAACAATACAAAACCAAAATCATTGAGCGCTACCGAATACTGATTGGTTTTATCCGGTTCCCAGGTAATTCCTGCATCGAAAGCCACTCCTGGTGAGCCAAAATTTCCCAAATAATTTTTTAAGGGATTTTCAAAATCTATTTCATTAATCCGGGATTCATCTAAGGTTTTCACAGGGAATTTAATTGCCAGCCTTCCCGAACCACCGGATGTAAGCAGAACCTCATCACCTGCTTCCGAAGTATAAATTCCGTAAGTCCAGTTGTTTGCCTCGATAAATGCAGCGCCAAAAACCAGTTTCCCCCTGATACCGGCTTTGATCTTTTTATTCACTTTTTTTGTAATTCCGGCAGCCAGTTCATGTGTTCCAAGAAAACGTAAATCGATATCCCCAATGTCGTAATTACGGTACAATTCAGGAGAATTTCCGTGTTCAAACCAGAGCAACGCGGTACTTGGAAAATATAACGAATTCTGAATCTTTTCCCGGTAATACAGGCTGAACATCCCTTTCTTTATCGGGACAGCCATGTAAAACAAGGGTAAATCGAAGTATTCCGAGCCTGCATTTCGTTTTTCGCCGTTTTGTAAAATTCGGTTAAAATCAAGAACTGCATCTCCCGATGAACTGGTGTAAATAAAATCGGTGAACCTAAAATTTCCGGTATTTCTGATGGTAAAACCAGCCATGCCCGGAAATGCGTAAATTCGCCCTTCATCGGTGCGCATAAACGACGGGTTCAGCATTTGTGCATAAAAATTATCGGGAAGCAAAAACAGCGAACTGTTCATTTGTGCTTTTGCTGAAAGTATAAATGTAAACAGAAATAACAACAAAAGCCATCTGCTTTTCTCTCTATGTTTACTCATACTTCCGATGAATAATCCCTGTTAAAATAATGGAAATTTCCACCGGATAATCAGCCCGAATTGTATCGGTCGGTATTCCGGGTTCAGGAGAATCAAACCATGTACTAAAATCAATACGGTTACCACTTTTAAAACTTTCGAGTTGCTCCTGTGTAAGAACCAGACTGTAGGCTGTTTTCATAGGGGTTACACTGTCGTTGTCCCAGTTACCGGCAGCAAATGCAGGCGGCAAAAACGCCGGTCCTTTTTCCGTTGGTTTCTCCTTTTCATAAAAATACATTTGAAAATTCAGGGGAAAAGGACTGCCGTTAACAACCGTATAATTCAGCGCCGCCTCGGAGAGATATTCATCACCTTCAATCAAAAAATTGAAACCTTCGATGATTACCGCCGGTTCGTAAATAATATTCAACGGTACAGTAACTGTATCTGAAACAGAAACAATTACAACACTTGGTTCGCCGCTGGAATCTGGCACCGTATTCCAATCATCGACCAAATCCTTAAACGTAAAATTTCCGGTAAACAGGGGGGAAATTATTTCCATTTTCCAATCGTCTTTCAGACTAACATCGTTAAATCTGAATTCATTCAAAATACATGAAGGCAAAATGAAAATTAATCCGGGAATAAAAAACAGCACAATCCCACCATTTAATTTCTTCATTCTAAATATTCAATATCAATCCAACGGTGCAAAACTACAAAAATTAAACTCTAATCATAATAAAATATTGCTGGCAGAACTTTGAAATTTGGTACTTTTGGCGCCAACAATAATTTGTTTTCACCAAAATACGGCAATGAAGATTCAAAAACAAACCAAAGTCTGGCACGTAGTTTATACCCGTTCGAGGGCAGAAAAAAAAGTAAAGGATGAGTTGACGCTAAAAGGAATTGAGTGCTTTTTGCCGGTGCAGAAAAAGCTGCGTCAATGGAAGGACAGAAAAAAATGGGTGGAGATGCCGCTCATCTCGGGGTATTGTTTTGTACACATTTCGCTAAAAGAATACGACGAAGTACTTCAAACCGACAATGTGGTTTGTTACATCACTTTTGAAGGAAAAGCAGCCTTTATTCCTGAAAGTCAAATCAATGCACTAAAACAGATGCTCAGGCAAAACGATTTTGAGGTGGAAGTTACGCGGGAAAATTACGAACCGGGGAAAAAAGTGGAGATAATAGAAGGTCCGTTGATTGGGATGCAAGGAGAGCTGGTTTCGAACCGGGGAAAAAATAAATTTATACTACGGATTGAGCAGATCAGCAGTTCGTTTACCATTGAAGTTCCGGCGTCGCAATTGAGTTTTTTACCCGGGTGCGAGGAAGGTTGAAGAAGCATGTAGTTACAGTTTTAAGTGAAAAGATAGACAAAGTGGCTCAACGAATGTTGTACTGAATTCCAAGTTGAGCGCCAAAAGTGTCCGGTAAAAGGCCTCCCTTGTCGGCGGCAAACGAAAGAATAGTTTTCCAGCGGTTGTTGGCTGAGCGGTAACTAAGTTCGCCCAAAACGCTTAACTGCCTTTTAGGACTATCAAAAAAACCTTTGTTCACCTGGTCGTAGATTTTATTATATGTTCCAAAGTTTTTTGAAAAAGAAATTAGTGTTTTCCATTTTATCCGACCCGATAAATAACCGCTCACTCCGCAATGATGAAGAATTATCCGGTTATTCCCGGTTCCGTAGTTTGTGCCGTTTATTATTACTACAGGTACTGCAAAAGGAGTCCCCAGCATACGGTTTCGATAACTTAATCCCGACTTGTACGTTCCGTGCATAAAATAAGGTTCATAGCCGTGAATTTCCTCCGGATTGTCTACCCTTTGGTATTTGGTGTACATAAATTCGTACAGAAAAGAGGTGATTTTTTTTTCTCCATTCCTTTTAAAATAAATTCCGGCGAGGTTGTCTTTGTAATTCGACCAGTCCATGCGGTCGGTAAACGGATGGTTCAGATAAAATTCCAATTCGCCCGTATTTAGTTTTTTATTAAAACGAAGAATGTATTTCCCCAACTGGTTCCCAGCCATTAAATTCTGATCGCCTTTTATAAACTTGTCGGAGCCAGGCAAACCGAGCACATACCTGAAGTAATCGCCAAAACCCGACGGCAATTTTCCCAACGTTGGATGTGTTCCTCCCCACATGGCATAATGGTCGAGCCCGATTGTTAAAAAAGAAGTCGCGTTGAGGCCAAACCCCAGCCACACATATTTATGGTGAAGATGCGTGTGTTTTACATATCGGTTGGCATCATTCAACAATCCTTCCTCGTAACGTCCGCTGACAAAAAACCAATCCGGGGAAAAAAAAAAATGAACAAAACCATCGGTTTGCAAACTTATCCTCGGAAAAGGCCGGGTGTTGTTGGAATGATGAAAATCGCCATTGGTTGACGAAAGTCCGTCGTAAATAATTCTATCGGGGAATAATCCGGCATTTAACATCCATTTCTGATATCGGATGCCCGAAAAAATTTGGTTAACCTGGAAATAATTTTTATCACCAACACCACCGAGCAACAAAGTACCTGCAGTATATCTCCAATTTTTGTTTTTGGAAAATACCGACAGATGGGCCTCTGCCCCGGTAAGGTTCAGAAAAGAAACCGAGGGTTCAATTTCGCCGTTGCGGTTGGAGTACAACCAAAAAGGAAGTTCATCAGAGCTTCCTCCCAGAAAACTATTGGTAATTGTTATTCGCGTATCGGTCTGGCTAAACACCTGAATGGAGAACACACACAAAAAAAGAAAGGATAATATTATTTTTTTCATCGATAATCACAGGATATTTATAGAAAAACAAAGGTAGCGGCTTGTTTCGAAATTACCAACTGACTTTTATTCAGCCGATGATCCGAATCGAAAAAAAACATCAACTATCCTCGCAATGCAAATACTATTTTTCAATTGTTTTTTAGGGACAGAATGTTTTGGAAATTTTTAATGTAAGTACACAAATTTTTGTAACACTGTTATAATATAAAAAGTACAGTGTAGAAACCAGTACTTTTTCTTCGTACTACTTTTTCGCAAAAACCATTTTTACATTCCCACCTGCTTGCGGCGGATTTTGATGCGCATGGCTCCCCTGACGGGTTGCTCTGCCACCAGAATCAGATAACCGCCTCCACCGGCTCCGGCCAATTTCCAGGCTTTGACTTCGGAACGGTAACTGTCGATTACTTTTTCAATTTTTTCGTTGCTCATGGCCGGAAACATAGTCGTCTGTGCATTAAAAGAATCAAGAAAAGCAGCTGCAAACCTGTCCAGATCTTTTTTCAAAATAGCCTCCCATGCCCGCTCGGCAGCGCCGGTAAGTTTTTGCACATTTTCAGCATTTATGTGTGTATCTCCCAACAAATCGAGACCTTCGGGACGCGGCCACAACAACACCATAAAAATATGGTCTTCGAGCCATTGCAGTATGTCCTCATCGAGTACCGATTCAATTTTCTGCGGCCAGAAAGCATTGTCGTAATAATGGCGTACCAGTCCGGGAACACAGATACCGATGGCATCCTGGGCGCCGGAGATAATTTTGGCGTCGGGATCGATTTCGTATTTGAAAAGCATTTCTGCCAGCTTCTCCGGTTTTTCCAACGGCAAGGTGTACGGCCAGATTTTTTTTGCCGCATTGCGTGTGGAGGTGCTCATTCCGCAACGTTCGTTGTATTCCACTACCGGCTCCAGCGAAACCGTAATAGCCCAGCCAGGACCATATTGAGAAACATAAGGCTGGTCGATCCAGGTTCCAGCCAGATCGATACGGTACGGCAGCTGACAAACACCGGAAGAGCGCAGTGCTGTTGTGGAACGCGGTGGAAGGCCGGCATCGGGAATACGTTCCAGAACTTTGAGCTCTATTCCCAATTCATCGCACAGTATTTTTTTTGCCGGAGAATAGCCGTCTTCGTTTACCACAAAAATATCGGGTTGCAACTGCCGCAGTTCCTGTTCAAAATCGAGGAAACCGCTGCCCGAATTGACAAAGGCATCCTTTACATACCGTACCGATTTTACCATATAAAGACGTTCCTGTTCGCTGTTGACCGTCTGGCGGCCTTTGAGTTCGCCGATGGTGGCATCGGAACCGATACCGACATACAAATCGCCGTGTTGTGAGGCTTCCCTGAAAAAGGCTACATGACCGCTGTGCAGAAGGTCGTAACAGCCTGAAACGAATACTTTTTTGTTTGTTTTATCCACAGATGACACAGATTTCTGATTTTATTGGTTTGTTTCAAATTTAGTTAATGATACGTTATTATCCACTGATAACACAGATTAAGGACTTATATTTTATACCAATTCAGGATTCTTTTTATTCCTTCCTCAATTTCAACAGAATGAGACCATCCGAGGGAGTGCAGTTTATCTGCATCGGTAAGTTTGCGAAGTGTGCCATCGGGTTTGGAGGTGTTAAAAACCAACTCTCCTTTAAACCCAACGGTTTCTTTTATTAATTCTGCCAAAGCCCGGATGCTGATTTCTTTTCCGGTGCCGATGTTGATGTGGGTGTTTCTGAGTTCCAGGTTCCGGGTTCCGGGTTCCGGGTTAGAAATAATATCCGTAAAGTCAATATTTTCCATGAGGAAGACGCAGGCGTCGGCCATATCTTCGCTCCATAGGAATTCGCGCAACGGGGTTCCGGAGCCCCAGATTTCAACAGATACTTTCGACGCTATCGCTGGTAATTCCGGAATATCAGGCAGGGAATCAGTTACAGATTTCTCGTTGTCCTTCCTCGAAAAAACAATTCCGTATTTTGAGAGAATCGATTTTATTTTATCCTTGTTTGCGTTTCCATCCAAACCTTCCACAGGCCGTTTGTTCAAATCGGCTTTTACAGCGTCCCAATCATTTTCTTCAAGGCATTTCCCGAGGTAGATTTTGCGTACCAAAGCGGGCAGTACGTGGCTTTTTTCCAAATCAAAATTATCGTTGGGGCCGTACAGGTTGGTGGGCATTACCGAAATAAAATTGGTACCGTACTGCACATTGTAGCTTTCGCACATTTTTATGCCGGCAATTTTAGCGATGGCATAAGGTTCGTTGGTGTATTCCAGCGGCGAGGTAAGCAGTGAATCTTCTTTCATAGGCTGTGGCGCCTCGCGCGGATAAATACAGGTACTCCCCAAAAACATCAGCTTTTTAACACCGTGAAGCCAGGCGTTGTGAATCACATTGTTCTGAATGGTAAGGTTTTCGTAGATAAACTGTCCGCGATAGGTATTGTTGGCCATAATTCCGCCCACTTTGGCTGCCGCAAGAAAAACATATTCGGGTTTCTCATTGGCAAAAAATGCTTCCACCGCTTTTTGATCCAACAAATCAAGTTCGATGTGCGATTTTCCTAAAAGATTAGAATATCCCTTTTGTTCCAGGTTTTTTCGGATAGCTGAACCTACCAGCCCCCGGTGACCTGCTATATATATTTTACTGTTTTTATTCATAGTTGCGATTTTATTATCCACAGATTGCACGAAAAACACTAATTTCTTATTTCACAAATTTCAAATTTATAACACAACCCTTTTATATTCTAAACTTATTGTACCGAAATTTATTAATATTCCTAGTTTATATTCAGTGGCTTTCAAATAATTCAGTATCTGAGCCGTATGTTCAGATTTTAGTCTGTTAAGAGCCTTTATTTCCAATATTATTTTATCAAAACAAATAAAATCGGCAACATATTCTTTTTGTAAGAGAAATCCCTTGTATCTTATAGTTAATCTTTTCTCTCTTTCAAATGGAATTGCACGATCATCAAACTCAAGTGTCAGAGCTTCCTGATAAACCTGTTCAAGAAAGCCACAACCCAATTGACGATGAACTTCCATACAAGCACCAATTATATCATAACTTTCGCCTTTAAATATTAATCCATGTTCAAGTAAATCCATGGTAACGAATTATCTTTATTTATCCACTAATTTCACTAATTACACTAAATCTTATGACTTTGAATTTCAAAATTTGAGCAATCCGTGTAATTTGTGGATTCGTATCATTCAAAATAGTTTAACGTACGGTAGCCGCCTTCGTTGAGGTAGGCATCTTTTTTCATCAAATGAATATCGGATTGCATCATGTCTTTGATAAGACCGTCGAGATCGTATTGTGGTATCCAGCCGAGAACGTTTTTGGCTTTCGAAGGATCGCCAATGAGCAACTCAACTTCTGTAGGTCGGAAATAAGTAGAGTCGACTGCGACAAAAGGCGAGAGTTGCGTTGGGACTGCTTCGTCGTTACCTCGTCGCGGAGTCGTACCCTTTATGCGACTTTTGATTTGTTCCAGATATTTTTCGCCGACTTTTTCGGTGAAGACTTTTTCGTCGATTGCTGTAAGATAACCTTTTTCTTCAGCGCCTTCACCGGTGAATGTGATTTCCATTCCCACTTCGGCAGCCGACTTGCGCACCATTTCACGGATCGTTGTCGTCACCCCGGTGGCAATCACATAGTCGTCGGGTTTATCTTGCTGAAGAATGAGGTACATTGCTTTTACATAATCTTTGGCATGTCCCCAGTCGCGTTGTGCCGACAGGTTTCCAAGAAAAAGCGTACTCTGCTGACCAAGGGCGATGCGCGAAATAGCCCGGGTAATTTTTCTGGTAACAAAAGTTTCGCCCCTGATTGGACTTTCATGGTTGAAAAGAATTCCGTTGCTGGCATGCAGACCGTAAGCTTCGCGGTAGTTGACTGTAATCCAATAAGCATACAATTTGGCTACACCGTAGGGCGACCGCGGGTAAAAAGGAGTATTTTCGTTTTGCGGCACCTGCTGCACCAGTCCGTACAATTCGGAGGTGGAAGCCTGGTAAACGCGTGTTTTTTGTACCAACCCGAGCAGGCGCACCGCTTCGAGGATACGCAGTGTTCCGATACCATCGGCGTTGGCGGTGTATTCGGGTGTATCGAAACTTACTTTTACATGGCTCATGGCAGCAAGATTGTATATCTCGTCGGGCTGCACTTCCTGAATGATTCGGGTGAGGTTCATCGAATCGGTGAGGTCGCCGTAATGGAGTATAAGATTCCGGTTTTCAATGTGCGGGTCCTGGTAAAGGTGATCGATACGTTCGGTATTGAACATGGAAGAACGGCGTTTGAGGCCATGAACAACGTACCCTTTTTTTATAAGAAATTCGGCCAAGTACGCGCCGTCCTGACCTGTGATGCCTGTGATTAATGCGGTTTTCATTTTTATGGTGTTTTTATTTTATCGTATATACATTGTTCGGATAATGCGAATTTAAGGTTTATCCGTGAATATTCCGAGGATATTTGTTTTGTTGAAAAAGATGAAAATTTTCTAAATGAATATAACCACCTCATCTTCCGGCTCATGCTTCACCGGAATCCATTCCACCTTTTTGAAGAAAGAGTTTTTTGATTCGCTACTTCACGAATGCTTTTGCAGGGTGTGTAAAATAGCAATAAGGTACATCGCGCAGCAGCGGGGATACACATGCTCAAAAGTTTATCCACGAATTGCACGGATTACACTGATTTTTGTTTTGCGGGGCTTTGCCCCAAACCCCTATTCCGTTTTTATCCTGCCGGGAGGGCTTTACTTTCTCCTTGATAAGAAAAGTAAACAAAAGAATCAAGGCTGAAATGAGCTTCAGCGAATTCCACGGCACACAGATACAAATTTTCTATCTTGTCAATTTTAAATTTCACATCTTACAACCGGGAAAGAATAGATAGTGAAAATATTTTCCGGACGGGTGCCCATTCTTTTGCTCTCTCACACGATTCTAAATCCGTATCGCTTACCAGGGCCCGCGCACGGCCAAAAGACTGACCCGTTCGCCGTTAAATCTTTTAGGCCACTCCTGAACTTACATTTTAAGAGGTAGCATATTTTTTCACTTTTTGCTGGTGGCTTGCAGCTTGTAGCTGATGGCTTATTTCTGGAAGCTGGGACTGTTTTCTGCCAACTGCGACTGAACACTTTCTTCCCACTTCCTTCTTTGTCTTATCAGACGGATTTTACTCTTTGTCTTAACACAAAGAGTAAACAGAAAAGTCAAGAAAAAAAATAAGCTTCCTCCCGCTACCTGATTTCTTAACGGCTTCCGCATTACGGCTGCTTCAGCCTAAAATCCGGTTCACGCCAACGCCGGCCCGCTTTTTTTTCGGCCCGCGCGCCTACCTGAATTAGTATAGTGCTAAATATTTTGTTTTTACTGTTTTACTAATGGCTTGCAGCTTGTAGCTCGAAGCTTGTGGCCGAAGCTTCCCTGTCCTTGTTTTCCGGTTTACCGGCTTAGGCCTGCCCTAAAAATGAAAGGACTCAAAATAAGGAGACTGCTTCCCCTTCCGGTGGCGGGGTCGCAGAGTCCTGCCTCTAATGTTGATTATGGAAAAGAATGGTCTAAAAAGATTTAATGTCAGGAGCAGGATTCCGCGAGGACAAAGGACGACGCGGTCTCATCACTTTGCCATTATTTTATTCAGATAAATTGTTTTCCCTCTTTTTCAAAAGTGTTTGTCCTGGTTTTTACAATATCCAAAACTCAACAACTACCATTTTGGGAATTTGAGGTTCAATAATCCAACGTTTTTAATTTTCCCAAAATTGCTCCAGACGCCTGGCTTCCTCAGTTGTAATCTGAATAATTGCACCGTGTTTTGGCGAGGTAAAATTTGTTGTTTTCATGGGGCCGTCGTTAAAATGGCCCAAATCCCCGAATTCCTTAAAATCGGTTGTTTCGCAAAAGCCAAAGTTGTTGGGCTGAATGCTGAAAACATCGTACATCAGTACCCATTTGTTTTCGCCAATCCTTTTCCAGGCAGTTGGAGCTTCGCATGCTCCCGGTTCCAGATCAACCCATGCAGGATTGTATAAATAACCGCTGTTGATACTTTTTGATTGCGCCATTTTAACACCTCCCGGCCGTTCCTGAGCACAATAGGTCATACAATAAGTACCATCAGCCAATTGAACAATGTCGGCATCCAGAATCTGAACGGTTGAATCGGGGTATTCAAACAGGCTCTTAGGCAAGGTGGTTAACTTTGTAAAATCATTGTCGGTGTAGGCATACACCAGTTTTGTAAGACCGTGTCCCATACGCATGGTAAAATACAGCATCATTTTTTTTGCCTGCGGATCATAAATCGTTTCCGGCGCCCAGGCACATCCCATTTCCTTTAGTTCCGGAAAAGCCTGAGTCAGCAAAACATTGGTATGTGTCCAGTGAATCAGGTCGAAGGATTTCATCAGAACAAATCCCTGGTTATTTCCCCAATCGTATTTGTCCACGTCCCTGTCCCACTGGGTTGTGCGGTATCCCAGTCGCTGTCCAAAAAGATGAAGGTCGGTCATGGCGAGATAAAAACCTCCGTCGGGACCGCGGTAAATGTGCGGATCACGTATCCCTTTCTGTGAAGCTATAGTATCTCCGGCAACCACAGGGTTGTTGTTATTAACAGCGGTGAAGGTATACCCGTCGTAACTTACTGCCATATAAAGGCTGTGCGTAGCATCCAGAAAATATACCATCAGATAGGCTCCCATCTCCTTTTCTGAAGAGACAGGATGTTTTTCAACCCTTTGTCCTTTTAACCCAAAGACAGGGTAAAGGATTAAAATCAACATTAGTATTTTTGTATTCATAAAGCATTTATTTTCTTATTCCGTCTTATATCAGGCTACCTTTTATTGAATCAGGCACTTAATACATGTTAACAGATACCGGAAGCATCGAATGTTTATAGAAAAGATTTATTTAACTTCAGGTGCGACTTCCACAGGAGTCGTATATTTCTGTACATATGTTTTCTATAAACATGTAAACCCTCCGGATTTATAAATATGCAACACTTATTGCTTAAATATCAAATTCAATTATTTTATTACAATACCATTCTCTTTTATTTTTAACCTGTTGCCTGAATCGTCCACCTCCATAAACATGGGCTGACGTCTTTGTTTTTCCGTACCCGGTTTAACGTAGTGCATACTCAGCATCCATTTACCGTCGAAAGTCCGGAACAGCATTCCGTGGCCGCCATTGTTTTCAAAAAGCAGGATTTTGTCCTGTATCCAGGGGCCTTTCAGTTTTCCTGATTCGGAATACGCAGCCATCAACACATAGTCGCTGCCTTTCCAGCTCGACCAAATCATTCCCAGCCTGCCGGTTTGTGTTTTAAACAGAAAAACGCCATCGGTAACATAGGCTGTAGTCGAATCTCCTTTGGTTATATCAATGTAAGGAGCGTCGGACCCTTTAAACAAAACAAAGGACGATTCTGATGGAACTCCCATATCTTCAGGGAGTCTGACAGCATCCACGGTGCCGTCCATGATCTGGGTCCATTCATGACAGAAAATCATATACGGGACATTGTCTTCCACCCAGAAAGTACCGTCGAGACACGGCCAATCGGCCGGAGTATGGGGAACATTGTTTGTAAAATCCATAAAAGGCCCGCGTGGTGAATCAGCCACATAAATCTGTGTAGCCCGTCGAGGATAGGTTTCGTTTCTTGTATTTTTACCTTCCGGCTTACCGTCGTCGGACGTGGTAAACAGGTAATACTTCCCTTTGTATTGATGCACCTCGGCAGCCCAGCTCGGCGCTTTGTTTCCTGCCCAGTGGTTTTCGGGAAACGAATACACCACAAACCGTTCCGTCCAGTTTTTCAGATCCTTGCTGGCCCGCGCCATAACCGTTCCGTTTCCGCCTGAACCGTACATGTAATAGGTATTGTCGCTGTTGTCGGCAAAAATAAAGGGATCGCTTAAATAAATGTCACCAACAGGAACGGTGTATTCTTCATTCTGTGCCGGACAAAAGGATCTCAACAGTAGGATTATGATTGTTATAAAGATTGGCTTTTTCATGACCGGCAAATTATTTGATTTCAAGGGTTAGTGATTCCATTAAGGGGGAAAACAATCTTAAAGACACGGGGGAATCGGCAGTATCTTTTTTAACAAAGATCAGCAACCGGCCATTTATACACCGTTGTCTGGAATCGCGGTAATTTTCAGCAACATCGGAAGAAGCATTTTCCATTCCGAGCAGTTTTCCTCCGGTTACCCTGCAGGTAATTTCATTGTCAGCCAGAATCGCATGATTTCCATTGGTATCCAAAACCGTTACCAAAACCTGTTTCACCGGTCCGTTGTCTGTTGGTTCCAGGATTTCAAATTTCATTGAAGCAGGCATGGTATTGGAAATGATTTTATCAACTGCCGCTTCCTGTCCGTTAGTAAAGGCAACCACTTTTAATTCCCCCGGTGCATAATTCACATCCCAAGCAATGATTCCGGTTTCCTTGTCGTACGGTTTACGTTCCCCTATTATTTTACCGTTCAATTGCAGTTCAGCTTCTTCACAATTGGTATAACAAACCACTTTTATGGAAGCGTTGTTATCGTAATTCCAGATGTGCGGGGCATCCGAAGACAAACGGTTTCCAAACCGGGAACGATTCTCTGTTACCTGATATGTTCCGACATAAGCCATTGGTTTTTCGCTCCAAAGCGATTTTCGGAAATACCCCCTGGGTTTAATATCTCCGGCAAGGTTCAGCAATCCGGCTGTTGAACCGCGGGAAGGCCAGGCGCCGGCTTCACCCAGATAGTCGATACCCGTCCAGAGAAACTGACCAAAAATATAATCATTGTCTTTTACAGCATACCAGGCAGGTAAATCGTGCCGGTTTTCACTTCCGTACAAAATCCTGTTTGGGTATTTTTTATGATCCATGTCGTACCTGCTTTCGGTATAATTGTAACCCACCACATCGAGGACAAAAGGATAATCGGTATAATTCGACATTACTGCACCAGCCAAAGCTGCGGTTACCGGTCGTGACGTATCGGCTGCCTTAACAGCTGCCACCAGTTCTTTGGCAATTTCACCCAAACGTTTTGCCAGCGGATGGTCCGGCAAAAAAGCAGCAATGTGCTGTTGCCCTATACCGGCCGTATCCAGTATCTCGTGGGTGTACGGGTCATTCGGATAATCCACTTCGTTGCCGATGCTCCACATCACAATCGAAGGATGGTTTCTGTCGCGCAAAATCTGATCCTGCAAATCACGGGCTCCCCATTCCCTGAAATATTCAAAAGAGCCCTGGTGACCTGGAGTTCCCTTGTTCCAACCTTCTATCCATTTGTTTTTTGGGTATTCCCATTCGTCAAAAGCTTCATCCATCACAACAAATCCCAGTTCGTCGCACAAATCGTACAAACAGGGCGCCTGCGGATTGTGGCTGGTACGAATGGCATTGCATCCGATGCTTTTTAACTGTTTCAGACGGTACCGCCATACGGCTTCGGGAACAGCAGCGCCCAAAACTCCGGCATCGTGATGAATACAAACGCCTTTTAATTTTGTGTTTTTGCCGTTCAACGAAAAACCGGTATTGGGATCAAATTCCAGAGTGCGAATTCCGGCTTTGCAGCTGCTCTCATCGATTAACTCCGAACCTTTGTAAATTTTTGTGTTTAGCGTGTATAAATAAGGAGAATCAATACTCCAGAGTTTGGGCGAATCAACTTGTATCGTTTGGGTGAATCCGGTTTTGGCATTGGCAGCGGCTTTTTTGTTGTCCGAAACAGAAGCCACTTGGTTGCCATTGGCATCGATCAACTCATGGACAATCTTTAATGAAACTGTTTCAGCCGGATTGTCGATGGTTGTACTGACAGTGACGGTTGCTTTATTCCCGTCTGTGCGGGTCTGATAGCTTACTCCCCAAAGATTGATATGCACCGGATTAGCATATACCAGGTATACATCGCGGTAAATTCCGGAGCCGGTGTACCAGCGGGAATCGGCATCTTCGCTGTGATCCACTCTCACCGCGACTGAATTCATCTCTCCCCATTTGATGTATGGCGTCAATTCGTACATAAACGAGACATAACCGTTGGGCCGTTTTCCGAGCCATTTGCCGTTGATAAATACCTCGCTGTTGTTGTAAACGCCTTCAAAATAAATGTATACCTTATTTCCTTTCTGTTCGGCCGGAATAGTCATTTCTTTTCTGTACCATCCTATTCCTCCGGGTAAAAAACCGGTACAGCTTGCCAGTTCAGGGCTTGCCTTTTGTTCAACACTCCAGTCGTGCGGAAGATCAACCACAGTCCATTGGCTGCAATCCATAAATTCCTTGCCTCCGTACTGCACATCGCCCAGGTTGAAGAACCAGTTGTTGTTTATTTGCTCCCGATGGCCGAATCCCTGCGATTTAGCGCCGATGGACAGGGTTATAGCCAATAGAAATAGTAGTGAAGTTTTGCACATCAGATTAAGTTTATTTGGTTTATTATTAAATCCCTGCTAAGGTAAAAAACTAAACCAAATCAGAATAGTGTTTTATGCACATTTATTGTGCATTAACAATCTGTTAGGAATAAAAATGGGTTATATTGTTGGTGGCTTATTATGGGATTTTGCTCTAAACCTCACTTCATTTCTTTTTCCCTGCCGGGAGGGCTTTACTTTTCTCCTTGATAAGAAAAGTAAACAAAAGAATCAAGGCTCAAAATATTTTCCGGACGGGTGCCCATCCTTTTGACCTCTCACGCGATTCTAAATCCGAATCGCTTACCAGGGCCCGCGCACGGCCAAAAGACTGACCCGTTCGCCGTAAAATCTTTTAGGCCACTCCTGAACGTAGATTGTACTTCTTATTTTGTTTTTTACTGTTTTGCTAAGACTTGAAGCTTGTAGCTGTTTTCTGTCATCTGCGACTGTGACTGATCACTGCGACTGAACATTTTCTTCCCGCTTCCAACTTCGTACTCCCCGCTTCCAACTTCATTTCTTTTCCCTACCGGGGGTCTTCATTTTTGTCTTGACACAAAGAAACGAAACATTAGGAAGGCATTTCCGAACCAAGGCTCAACCCGCTTCGCTCGGAAAAAGCTACGTTAGTGTCCGGTTAAAATTACTAATTAAGGGCTGAAGCCCCTGTCATATCTAACTTTCATTAACCCCGGCATTAACAGGCTGTGTGAAAATATGATTTTTGATTTATTATTTGAACCCATTGTTTCCATATGCTAATTCTCTTAATAGTCTCTTTTCCCTTTTCATGGTTCGTCTCCTGTTCTGATATTATTATTCGATCTAAAAATGGTTTTTATGGCCTTTTTTTAGGCCATTGCCCAATTGTATCTCATTATTTTGCCCATTAATTCCATAGTTGTCCCACAGTTCAACAGCCTTTTTAGATTGTAGGATATTGTATACAGTTCGAATTCGATTTGGGCTTTTCCCTTTCCCGTTAACAAAAAATTGAACTTGCCCATCAGCCATTTTATCGTTCCAAGAGGGTGTTCGACAATACCTTTCCTTTCGGCTATTTTCTCTTTGGCATAGTTAGTCTTCAGTTTTTCTTTATACTGGTCAATTTTTTCTTGTTCAACATTCCGTTTATAAATCCTCCCTGTTTTCGACTTTGTGCAATTACTGCGGATTGGGCGACCATCACATTCGCGGCATTTATAAACATTATAAATTGCTCCGTGGCGCTTATAATCCTTTGATATAAGGTAGAGGTTTTTCCCTTGGGGGCAAATGCAGGTGTCGGTTTCCTTGTCATATTTGAATGCAAGGTCTTGCTTTATTTCTTTTTCCCGGGATGTTGTTGCAAGTGGTATAAAACACTGAATGCCGTTGCTCTCAATTCCCAAAATCTGTGTGGTATTTCCGTAGCCCTTATCTGCAAGTATTTCTTCCGGGATGATATCCGTTTCCAAAATTGCGTTTTCTACGCAACTGGCTAATTGTTGCTGGTCTACCGCGTCTGTTGTAACTTCGCTGTACATGATGAAGTGGCCTTTGGCTTCAACACCGGTTTGTGCGTTGTAACCTGCAAATTTACCATCACGCCCCTTAACCAAAACTGCATCTGTGTCGTTGGGGGAAATTTGCCTTTTCCCACTGGCCTTCAGTACTTCTCCTATCTCTTCTAATTTTGCCTTTTGCGTTTCAAGCTTTGCTATTTTTTCTTTCAGTTGTTTTATTTCTTCCCTGGCTGTTTCCAGTGAATCTTCTGTTGAATCGTTAACTTCTAATTGTGCTAAATAATCGGCGATGGATTTGTCCAGGTTCTCCAGTTTATGACAGATGCTTTCGCTGTTTAACATGTCGCGGCTTGCGTAGGCTTTTATTTTTGACCCGTCGAATACGAGCTTATTCCCCGAAGCATATTCTTCATCCAACAAAAACCTGCGGAAGGTTTTCAGTACATCTTTTACCAATTGTGCATTGTCCCTGCGAAACTCACAAATAGTCCAATGGTCGGGCTGTAAGCCTTCCATAAGCCAAAGCAACTCAATGTTTCGAAAGGTTTCCCGTTCCAGTTTCCGGCTACTGGATATCCCGTTAAAATAACCATATACCAACAATCTTAACATTGACAGCGGCGGATAGCTTTTCCTGCCTTTTTCTTTCTTCCCTTTCCATTCTTCGCGCCACGGGTTGTCTTCTATAAATTTCCTGCACAGCAAATCAAGTAACCTGACAGGATTATCGGGTAAAACCATAGTCTCGTATGAAACCATCATCATTTGTCCCCGGTAGTGTCCTTCTTTAAAATGCATATTGCCCTGCTTTTTATTGATTTCAAGTTAACCAACTTATCCGAAAAAACTCGAAGATTTGTCTGCCGATATTATTCAATTATTAACAACTTCTATTTAATATCTGTACTTTCGTTTTCACACAGCCTGTTAATGCCCGGGTTAGTCATTGCACCAAAGATCCCGGACTTTAGTCCTTATTTTTTCTGCTGATTGTCAGTGTTTTTATTTACTAATGACTAATGACTCTATGCTTGTAGCTCGTAGCTTTCCTCAAAAACGGCCAATAGTAAGGTGTTGGCCAAACGCTAATGACGAATGTGATGTTTTTATTATGGGGCGTTGCCCACAGCTGGCGCGGATTTGCAATCCGTGCCTTGTTTTGGCCCGTACGCCGCTCCTGAGAATGAATGGACTTAAAACAAGAGACTGCTTCCCCCTACGATGGCGGGGTTGCAGAGTCGTACCTCGAATGTTAATTTTGGATAAGAACGTTCGTAATCAAAACATTATTGGTTGTAGGGTTCCCCGAGCCGAGGAACAAGGTGTGGCGGTCTCATTATGGACCTGCGGTACATGTAAAAGAGTTTCTTTCAATAATGGGATTGTGCCAAAGGGATGAGTTCCCTTCGGTCGCAAGCTCCTCCCGACTGCGTCGGGATTAATTCGGCTACACCTTTGTTTTCGCGATGCTCTCCAAAGGCAAGCCTCATTGAATCGGGAAGTCGTGCTGCGGATGTTGCTGTTTTTTTCAGTCAGTTGACGGAGGGCGTTTTGCCAAAGGCTTGAAGCTTGCAGCTAGAGGCTCGGAGCCTTCCTTCATTACAAGGAGATACAATCGCTCTGATATGGAGGAGCAGTGGAAAAAGAAAGCCCACTCATCAAAATAGAAGCTTTAAACTTACCACTCTCTCTCTGATATAAATTTTTTAGTGAAATTTATATTCTCAATTAAAGCCGCAGATAATTCTATAACTTCAGGCACCAGTTCGTTGATGGCTTCCAGAATATACTGATGTGTTATCTGATTTCTCAGATCACGAATTTCAATCATCATTTCAGCCGATTTTATCAAACGGATTTTTTCTGCCTGATTCATAAAATCTATAAAAGGAACAAATGGTTCATGCAGCAACATCCAAATGGTGCGAAGTACTTTTTGCGTCAATATATCTGATGTTCTTCCAAATTTGGAAGTTAGCGAATCAAAAGACTCTAAATTCTCAAATGAATAATCACCTTCTTTCGACAAAATCATTTTGCATTTATCCATAGAAAGAATTAATGTACCAACAGCTTTTTCCAATAAATCAAGTTCTTCGGAAAGCAGTTGTTTTTTCAGATTATCATCCTTCATAACTTAAATAGGTTGTGCCTTATTGAGAATTAAACGTTTAAATGTTGAATTATCCGATCGTGTAAAATTTACAAGGTCAATTTTTTGCCATCCAAATTTTTGATAGAAACCAACCCTAAACAATCTTAATTTTCTGTTGTTAATTTTTTTATCTGATAGTATTAAAATATCTATATCACCACCTGTTTCTTCCTCGTTCAGTCTAGAGCCAAAAAGATAAAATTCAGCATCAGGAAACATACTTTGAGCACTTTCCTTAATAAATACTATTATTTCCTTTTTCAGACGCATACAACAAAGATAAAAAATCAATCTCAATGTTTAACGTTCGGTCTTCAAAGATCCGCGATGACTTCCTGCTTCCGATTTTCTGATGACTGATTTTAGCCCTTGCGGCTGCTTGTATCTTTTCCTTAAATCCACAGCAGCGAGGACTCATATGCTCAATAGTTTATCCACTGATTGCACGAATTACGCTAATTTTACTTTGTGGGGCTTTGCCCTACATTCCGCTTTATTTCTTTTCCCTGCCGGGAAGGCTTTACTTTTCTCCTTGATGAGAAAAGTAAACAAAAGAATCAAGGCTGAAATGAGCTTCAGCGAATTCCACGGCTCACAGATACAAATTTTCTATCTTGTCAATTTTAAATTTCACATCTTACAACCGGGAAAGAATAGATAGTGAAAACATTTTCCGGACGGGTGCCCATCCTTTTGCTCTCTCACGCGAATCTAAATCCGAATCGCTTACCAGGGCCAGCGCACGGCCAAAAGACTGACCCGTTCGCCATAAAATCTTTTAGGCCGCTCCTGAATTTACATTTTACGTAGTAGCGTATTTTTTCACTTTTTGCCGGTGACTCACAGCTTGCAGTTCACAGATCGAAGCTGTTTTCTGCCAACTGAGACTGAACACTTTCTTCCCGCTTCCTGTTTCATTTCTTTTTCCCTGCCGGGGGTGTCCTTATGCCGGACTGGCAATTCCTTTTCCAGTCGATGAAAAGGAATCAAAAATCTTGTCAAAAATAACCTTTGCGTTTTTTCAATGTTGCGGCATAGCCCGAATGACGGATTTTTGACGCGCCCGCAGTAAAGTCTTTCTTATGTTTTAATTAAGGCTTTAGCTCGAAGCTGTTTCCTGAAAACTGAGACTGAACACTTTCTTCCCGCTTCCAATTTCATTTCTTTTCCCTGCCGTTGTCTGTTCTAAAAAAAACTTATGGATTGCAGCTCTTTGCTATCCTTCGCCATCGCACGAATCCTTTTGTAAGGTGTAAAACTACAAGGAATCATTAACAGTGCCCCAGGGCCGAAACAACGACTACTGTAATCACTTCCTCTTCAATACGTACGATATATCAATCTGTTCTTTTTGTCGATTCGTCGGCTCCAGTAACCGGTAAGTTCATATTTTAGTTGCTCCGGCTAACCGGTTCCGGTTGTAGGATGTAATTGCAGTTTATGTAAAATTGTTTGAATTTTCTTTCGTGCATTTTTATTCCCTGCTTTAAGATAGCTTCGAATATCTTTGTCTGCCTGAGGTAAAATTTTAATCCTGTACATCGGTATCAGGATTTTTTAAATATTTGCTGATATCTTCTTCGCATTTTAAGACAACGGCTCCTTCTATATGTTTTTCTGATTCAATAATTTTTTTAAGGAAATCAGTATTGTAGGGACTTTTTTCAAAAGGTATTTTCATGTGTATAAAATTTCAATTTAGTGTTCAAAAATTTTCGTATCAACCAATTTTTTTCAAACAAGGACAGCAACGACATGGAATTCGTATGAAAATTTATTCATTCCTTTTGGTGTTTAGCTTAATCATACTCATTTCATAGTATTTGTATTCTAATTGATAAGGTACAAAATTATTGCATATTTTACCGATATGCAATAATTTTGTATACTGCCAGCGTACGAATCCTTTCGTGTGTTGTCCCACCACCCCTCGGCACAGAAGGGGGGGTAGGATAGCCAACGTTCTATTTGTGTTTATCAATGATTGCTTTACATCTTTCAATGATTTTCTTTAGATCCTCTGTATGATTAAACAAATAATTAATCCCTTCGATTCGTTCGATGAGTGAAGCGGGATACTCATGGGAAATGTCGTTTCTGATTTTTCGCAACTGTATCCAACCAAAAGCAGAATCCAGTATTCCTAATTTTTCAAGTCTGTTTAAAATATCAATAAAAGCTTTATCTGTAAAAGGCTCGGCAAGTGCTTCGAGCGTATAAGGAAACAAGCGGGTTCCCATGATATCCTGTAATTTTGAGAAACGAAAAATGTACTGATCCAAAAAACCAATCGTTTCGTCATCCAAACTGTAATAATTATCCCTTTTCAACGGAATAAAAGCATCAACTTTTGATTTTGCAAACTCAATTCTTTTTAAATGAAGTGCACAGGTATCAAATGTTTCTGTTAGCTTATCATTTAGCTCTGCTCCAATCATAATATAATTCCATTTAATTGTGCGGTCTTTATTATTTTCAAATTTTTATTGTAAGGTGTTTGCACTAAAACATCTATCTTTTGTTCACCCAACAGTATCTCAAGTTTACTTAGAAATTCAGATTTTTGCAGCATTACTTTTTCAGGCCTTTGCTCTCCGGCAGGTTGAATTAAAAGATCGATATCGCCTCCTTTTTTTGAATCGTCAGCTCTTGAACCAAACAAACAGATCATGGTTTTATTGCCCCATATCTCAGTGGCTACTCTTTTAATTATTTCTATTTCAAATTTTGTAAGCCGCATTTTCTCTTTTGTTTCTGTTTCTCAAAGATATTGGTTTTTGTCTGAATTGGCATCACTCTTCGAATCTGTTATTTTTTGCCTATGACAAATGGGCTGAAACGTTTGACCGACTATGCTGTTCTTGTGGTTTTGCTTCAGGCAAAAACTTACGACGCCAAAACCTCTGCCTATCCGACAGACAGGTCCAAACAGAGGCGTACCATGCGCCGCAAAAATGTATCGTTGTTTGAAAAAACGACAATTAATAAATTTTTTTATTGGCAACGGCAATTCCCGAATGGGATTCTTCTTTCACCCGATCCTGAGGCTATTGTGAGAAACGGGATGCAAATCCGCGTCAGCGATTTTTAAGGATAGCATCGGCGGAAGTGATGCCATCCTATTGGTTAGCAGCGGAGTAAAGAACCGTTCTTTTCGGAGAGAACGGTTCCCTGCGGCTACATTTTAGGCCAATCCTGAACGTGATTGGTGTGGGATGTTGTCTTGTGGCTTGCGTCTTTTTCTATAAACATTTGATGCCTCCGGCACCGGATGCTACGGCCGGGATTTCGCTGATTTCAATCCCGCTGAATCCCTCCCGGGAGACCCGGGACAGGCTCTTCGGCAAGGGGGGCGAGCGTTGGTGAACGGTATCCCGGATTTTGTGATTTTATATTTTCTATGTATTACTGGTTGAAGCAATTACTTTCTTTAAAAAAAGACAAAAGCCCCAGCGGGGCGAAATATTGGTAGCCCGGGGGTTCATTTCATCCACCCCGGGGTAATGAGCAACGCGAATAAAAAGCGGCGCAATTAACCCGTTCTTTGAAACAGGGGCGTACCATGCGCCGCAATATGGTTTTGTAGTCTTGTTTTAATTGGGGGCGTTGACCCAAACCCCATTTCATTTCTTTTTCCCTACCGGGGGTCTTCATTTTTGTCTCTTAACGTTGCATGTGCCGCATGGATGTGAAGTTATTTGAAAATCTGGTTTGGTTTATTTTTCCAAACAGGCTCCGGCTATTCCCGGATGAGGTGCAATCCCGCACCAGCGGAGGACGATGCTGTTTGATTAAACGCTAAAGCGGTTTTTTATTCCTGTTGGAGAGCCACCGGGCTGAAGCCACGGTGTAAAGCAATGATTGACAGCGAATAAAGCAGCACAAATGGTTGGTTCAAAAAGGCTGATACGTTGCATGTGCCAACTAACCGTTATTCCAGGGATAGCATCGGCGGAAGCGATGCCATCCTATGGGCTGCCAGCGGGGTAAGGAACCGTTCTTTTCGGAGAGAACGGTTCCCTGCGGCTACATTTTAGGCCGTTCCTGAACGTGATTCGTGTGGGATGATGTCTTGTGACTTGCGGCTTTTTCTATACACATTTGATGCCTCCGGCATCGGATGCTATGGCCGGGATTTCGCTGATTTCAATCCCGCTGAATCCCTCCCGGGAGACCCGGGACAGGCTCTTCGGCAAGGGGGACGAGCGTTGGTGAACGGTATCCCGGATTTTGTGATTTTGTATTTTCAATGAATTATCGGACGGAGCAATCATTTTCTTTTTAAAAAAAACAAAAGCCCCGGCGGGGCGAAATATTGGTAGCCCGGGGGTTCATTTCATCCACCCCGGGGTAATGAGCAACGCGAATAAAGCGGCGCAACCAACCCGTTCTTTGAAACAGGGGCGTACCATGCGCCGCAAGGATGTATTGTTGTTTAAAAATCAGTTTGACGCAGTTGGAAACCACGTCTACCTTTAAATCTTTATCAATTTAACCGTTTCTTCAATATGATTCTTTGAAGAAGCTCCAAAAACTACGGATTGTATGTTTTGCTGATTGATAAATTCATAAGCTTCCTTTGCCGGAATAGCGCCGGAGGCAAGGGTTGACATTGCCATTAACTGGTATTTTGATGCGTTGTTGTACCTGGCAGCTTCAACATAAGCTTCCACTCCGGGTGACATGAGATAACCAATTTTATTAAAAGAAGAACAGATAACTACTTCTTCAACGCCCCATTCTTCCAGTTTTGATTTTAGGTAAGGCATATTCTGTGTTATAAGCCCGGGCAAAGCATTGTATTTTTTACGGATATGATTACAATATTCAATAAATACTTCCTTTACATTGTACCCTAAAATTAAATCGGTAATTACATTTTGCAGAAAAACCACCTTTACATTCAATCCTTTAAACATTTTCATTTCCACATCAATGAGCAACTGCATCATTTTGATGGCATCTTTCCCAAGAACAGCCATACTTCCTTTAGCCATCATGCCCAAAACTCCACCTGCGGAATTATCTTTAAACAGGACTTCATTTATGGCTGGCATAATTCCTTTTTCTGCCACCAGATTGGCGTATTTGTGCGGGTACGGAATAGACGGATACCAGTTTATATCCTGGTATTTGTTTTTGTTTTCCCGGAAATGGTTGCAAATATCTTTTGCCCGGTCATTGGAATTCAGCATGATTCCCTGAACACCGGCTTCAAGAGCCATATCATATACTCTGTAAATATTTTTGATATCGTAGAATTTTTCCGCCAGTTACTGGGCTTTTTCCTGCGACATGTGATTGATGCCAAAAAACTGGTTATCGCCGAAAATTATTTTATCGATGAGTTGCATTTTATTTTATGATTTTGTAGTTAGATGCTGAAATGAATTCAGCATGACAGGAAATAATTAAATTTTACCATTTTGTTCGTAATCGGCGAACATGGCTTCAATAACATCAAGGGTATTCACACCATCTTCAAAAGTACAAAGGGATTTTTCTTTTTTACCGGCTACAGTATCGGCAAAATCATACAACTGACGGGTAAATTCATTTCCACGAACATAAAACGGAACGTTACGAAATACATCGGTAATGTATAAGGTGTTCCAACCTTTTTGCAGTTTTTCCTGTTCATTTGGTTCGTTAAGGAAAATTTTTATACTGTGTTCGTTTACGATTAGCTTACCGTTGGTACCAAAAACCTCCACTTTACCGGCTGGCTTGCGGTAACTGGTATCGCTCCAGTTAATGTCGATGGTTCCCGATTTTCCATCGTTGTAAATAAAAGTAGATGAAACTGCATCTTCCACGTTTTTTGGAATAAATCTGAGTTAAACTTGTACCAATTACTTTATCCGGTTTGCCTACCAGATAATTGACCAAATCGATGGCATGCGAAGCCATTTCGAATACCGCACCACCGCCATTTTCACGCGTAGCCCGCCAACCTGAGCTTTCATCTCCGCTGGTGATGGTACAACTAAACTTTTGAATAACCCCCATCCCGATTACTTTGGGGATTGCGCCAGCAATGGCGTGTTTAAATGATATGAATCGCTTTATCGATTAAAAAGTTTTTTATTTCGTCATTGGTTGGGGCTGTAACCAGATAATCGACTTCCTCGGTATAATCGATATCTTCAAAATAAGATAATTGAGCACGGAATAATTTGTTTGAAAAAAGTTCTCCAAAAATTTCTTCTGCCCTTCCTGCTATTTCGTCAATAGAGTAAAAATCGCGGATAAGAAAGAATAAATCGACATAGTCTTTCCATTTTGATCTGCGCCCTAAAGCATAAGCTTTCATAGCTGCCAGGTCGATCAGCGCCGGAAGCTTGATATACCGATCAAACCGGGTTGTAAGATTTATCTTGAAAGGATACTCAAAAAAAGTAATTTTAACCTCATTGATGGTTAAATTCATTTGCTCGCTAACGCGCCGGGTTACAGTAAAAGGCACATTGAATGCCCTTATTTTATCTAAGTTTTTTTTGTGGTTAATGGCTGCGTATTTAAATAAATCGAAATCAATCGAACGACGATGCCCCAAATATAAAGCGATAGCTGTTCCGCCAACCAAATAGTATTCGCGGTTAAACGAACCAATTAAGGGCAATAAATCTGTTTGGGCTTGATTAAGAATGGTTTGGTGCATATTTCGAAAATACATGGCTGAAAAAATTATATATTTCAGGATAGTAATTCAATTTTTCCCGATCTTTTGCTGAGAAGAAAACGCTGGCAACTTTATTTATTCCCATGATTTGGATTAATTGCCTTACGTCGTCTAAGGTGCCATAATTCAATATGTTTTCCACCAGCAAACTTTCATTTATATTCTCCTTTTTGTTTTCAGGAGTGTACCAAAAAAGCGTTTTATGTTTTTCAATATATTGTTTTAATTCTTCTGTCATAAGCTGTAAGTTTATTATCTAAGTTATGGGAATAATATATTGTTGCATCTACTCACCCCCTGCCCTCCCGAAAAATCGGGAGGATAAAAGGGTGATGATTGCAAATACGTCATTATATTGTTCATACTACTTAATACAGTATTGATTAGTTTCTTTTTCTGCTTGAGTTATCAAGCAAATATACTCAATTCTAACAACTTCGGGATGCGCCAGCGGAGGGAAAACAGAAGCTAAACAAGAAGCCTGTTAATTTATTAGTTTTCTATTAAGGGCAGAAGTGTTGAAATTTGATATACAAAATCTTCTGCTTTTGGAAAAATTTCGGCAAGCATCTCATTATCATATGCAATAAAGTCGTCATAATCGCCTGTTAACCGATCATTAAATAATTGATTATAAAAGCGCCCAAGATAAGTTGGTAGTTTTCCTGTAACAATAAAATGAAGGCCAAACATCTGTTTTACACCCGCATGCGACTGAGCAGCGATTCGCTGGCTAACAAGCAAAGCGTTTACAGCATAGTAACAAGCATAATACAACCGGTTTACAGCAGCGTTAAAAAATCCATTATGAATAAGCATTTGTGCTTCAAGTAAGGTTTCTTTTGACCGTTGAATACGGTACTGCACTAATGCATCAATACTTTTTTGATCCAGCTCCTGTTTCATAACATTATCCCCTCATTCATTACATTAACGTAAAAAGGAGTCTTAAAAGGGCGGTTATCCCATTGTTTTTGCGTATAAACCAATGGGCTTATAATTACGCCCGTTTCGAGTTCAATATCATATATCGAATCAGTGATAGCAGTTTTTTGGGTTTTCGTAAGATCTTCAGTTTTGGCAAGAATCAGCACATCAATATCAGAGTCCGGTCCCGATTCACCTCGCGCCTCAGAACCAAACAAAATAATTTTAGCACCAGGCGATACTTTTGTTACAACTCTTTTTATGTATTGTAAAATATATTTGCGATCCATTTTTCTCATTTTTTTACGAAGATAACAAATTCAGGCCGAACGCGATTGTACGGTGTAGCAAAATCCGTAAACCCGCTGTTTCTCCTCCACGAATTGCACGAATTGGCACCAATTCACTCATCCTCTTATCCCTCATCGACTGGCGCTGTTGTTGTTTTTCACTTATCCTCTTATCTCCGCCCAGCTTACGCTATTCAGGCGGGCCTGCCCGACTGCGTCATTCAGGCGGGCAGGCGGGCTTCTCTCAAAGAAAGAAGGATGATTGTTGACTGCTGCGCATATTATCTCACAAAAACCCCAAAGGGGTTTGATTATAATAACCCCGGGCAACGCCCGGGGTGACGCGACCCCAAAAATACCTGTAGGTTGTTTGAAACGCTGCCCCCGGCATACCCGTTTTTTACACCACCGATTACACGGATTAACACAGATTTATTCTCTTAAAAAACCAAAAGAGCGCCATGTGGGGACATGACGCTCTTTCGAGTTTATTCTTTTTAATCTAATAATTTACAATGGCTTCAACACACCGCCGGGCGGTATCGCCATCCCACAATTCGGGTCGCGATGGAACACGCTGCCGCTGCAAGGTCTCAAGATACTCCTGCTTGATGCGTTCCACATTGTTGCCCACCAATACACTTGCGCCACCATATTCACGCAACGTAACCGGACGCTCGGTATTCCAGCGCAAGGTAAGACATGGTGTACCCAAAACACAGCACTCTTCCTGCAAGCCTCCCGAATCGGTTAACATGATGCGCGCTCCCATGTTTAACCGTAACATTTCGTGGTATCCAACAGGCTCAAGTAAAATTACGCCCGGATGATTGATTACTTTTTCCCACAACCCAAAATTCTTCAGTTGCTTACTTGCCCGCGGGTGAATAGGCCAAATCAACGGATGGTCTTTTGACACTTCTCCCAGCAAAAATTCCATCAGGGGCTCCAAAACCTCCTGCTTATCAACGTTCGATGGCCGGTGTAAAGTCATTACCGCAAAGCCCCCCTCAATCCCCCCGCGGGGGGGAAGACCGGGAAGCAGGTTTGCATTGACAATCTCAGTGAAATCCAGTTTTTCTGCAATCATCCGGTTGGCTTCCAGGGTATCAATCATGATGTTGCCAACGAATTTGATTTTTGAATCGGGGACGCCTTCGGCTTTCAGGTTGGCGTTGGAAAGTTTATCGGGAGTGAGGAGCAAATCGCTAAGGCGGTCGGTAACAAGGCGGTTGATTTCTTCGGACATGGTCATATCGCCGCTGCGGAGACCGGCTTCGATATGACAAACCTTAATGTTTAATTTTTTTGCCGTAACTGAGCAGGCTAATGTGGCATTCACATCGCCGACCACAACCACCCAATCGGGTTTTTCCTGCAACAATACCTTTTCAAAGGCAATCATGGTATTGCCCACCTGACCGGCGTGGGAGCCGGAACCAATCTCAAGGTTAATGTCCGGATTGGGAATACCGAGCGACTCAAAAAACGATTCCGACATGCGGACATCGTAGTGCTGCCCGGTGTGGACCAATAGGTGCTCAATATGCCCCCCTTTGTCACCACCAACCGCACTTTCCTTACCCGGCTGACGTTTCCCCCCAGAATCCCCTTTGTCGGCCTCGCTATATCCATACGCAGACATTTCCCCCTTATTGGGGGAAAGAAAAGGATTGGATTTATTTTTGGAAACTAAAGCGGTATTCACTTCGTGAATTGATTTGCCCCCCTCTGCCTGCTCCCCGGCATTCCTTACCCCGGCATCTCCCCCTGAAAGGGGAGAGAGATCGGAATTAAATTATTAATTGCTTTTATAAAGGGTGCAATCTTCATAAAGTTAGGTCTGCGCCGACTACGGATATTATTTTAATATTCATTATTTGATTATTTAATCTGTGTAAAATTATAAAAGCCCCAGTGGGGCGAAATATTGGTAGCCCGGGGGTTCATTTCATCCACCACGGGGTAATGAGCAACGCGAATAAAAAGCGGCGCGACCAAACCGTTCTTTGAAATGCTGCCGTTCTTCGCGCCGCAATAAAGAACCGTGATTTGAAAATCCTTTTTATTGGCTCCGGCTGTTACCGGATGAGATTCCTCTTTCGCTGCACTGCACCGGAAAAACATCTTTATTATAAAACTTTGGCGATGCAACCGGGATTTGTAATCATTGATAATTTTTCTTTGCACTGCAAGGATGAAATGCACTTATAAAAAATGCGGTTATAAACCGCATCATTTTAAGAGGAATTATCTCGGATAATTAATAATCGCTTCTACGCACCGCGCAACAGTATTTCCGTCCCCAATTTGGGGCGCTGGGGAAGAAAAAAAGACTGTACTCTTTTTATACAGCCTCTCCCAATGAGGCACAAAATACATTCTCTCGCCAGAGGTAAAGCAATATCATTAATACCTCATTTATTTATATTTACATCTAATGATTCAAACTCTGAATTACTAGATATAAAATCAGATACAATTTCTTTCATTTTTAGAACGATATCTCGTTCTGAACATTTATATATACCATTAATCAATTCATTTATGGCGGTGTTTATTTGTTCATAACTTTGAGAATAAGTTTTAGCTATCATAATTCTTTTATTATGTGTTTGAATGGTAGTTTCTCTGTCATTTAGTAATTCTTCGTATAATTTCTCCCCTGGTCGTAATCCTATTTCTTTTATTTGAATATCCTTATGCGGAATATAACCTGATAAAAAAATCATTTTCTCAGCAAGATCGTAAATTTTAACTGGTTGCCCCATGTCAAAAATATAAATTTCTCCCCCTTTGCCCATAAAACTTGCTTCAAGAACTAGCTGACAGGCTTCAGGGATAGTCATAAAATATCTAATTATTTCTTTATGAGTTATTGTTATTGGGCCACCGCTTTGAATTTGTTTTTTGAAAATAGGAACGACAGAACCATTTGAACCAAGTACATTTCCAAATCGCGTTGTTATAAATTCAGTTTGATTGTTTACATATGAAGAAAGTGCTTGTGTATATATTTCACATATCCGCTTTGTAGCTCCCATGATATTTGTAGGTTTGACAGCTTTATCTGTCGATATCATAATAAACTTATTAACCTTATATTTTACTGACAAATCTGAAATAATCTTAACACTAAGGATATTATTCCTTACTGCTTCATAAGGATTAGCCTCCATTAAAGGAACATGTTTGTAAGCAGATGCATGATATACTATTTCTGGTTTATAAATATTAAAAATATGTTCCATTCTTACCAAATCCCTAGTATCAGCAATTATACAAACAACTTCAACAATACTACTCTTCTCTTTGATTTCATTTTGAATATTAAACAAGGCAGACTCGGCAAAATCAACTAAAATTATCAAAGATGAATTAAAATTAATTAGCTGTCTTACTATTTCTGAACCTATTGAACCTGCCGCTCCAGTTACTAAGAGTTTTTTTGAACACAACCCCTCTTTTATTCTATTTTTTTCTAATATAATTGGTTCCCTCCCTAACAAATCTTCAACATTTACTTCTTTAATTTGTGCAGGATTTAACGCTCCTTCAAACCAATCCGATAGCATTGGAACTTCTTTGATTAATATCTTATGTTGAAAACATTTATCAATGATATCTTTTTTCTTTTTGCTTGGCATATCATTATTATCAGCCGCTATTACAATCTCTTCAATAAAGTCATTTTTGACAACTTTGGAAAACGCTATTTCCTCAGAAAAAACAGGAATTCCTGCTATCTTGCGATTTTTAAAAATAGGATTACTGTCAATAAATCCTACTATATTATACCTATTTTGGGTATCTTGCATAATGGCTTCCTTTGTTAATAGAGCTAATTTACCTGTACAGTAAATTAATATATTCTTTCCTGTTATTACATTGTTACTGTTTTTTTTATCAATGTATTTAAGTGTAATTCTAGAAAATATCACTGAAAAAATAGAAATAAAAAAATGGATGATTATTATAACATAAGGAAAAGATATATCAAATCCCAAATATAATGTGACATCTAAAAAATTTAATATTATTAGGATTGAGGAACCAATTACATGTGCGAAAGTAAATCTAACAATATCATTAATCGAAAAATGTCGTATAATTCCCTTGTATGGTCTTATAATCAGATAACCAATAAGGTAACAAAGACCCGTGATTAAAGATATAATTATTAATTGGTTCGTGGAAATTAAATAAACGTCAGAAGCTATTATTAATTTAGAAGAAAGAAACATAATAAAACCAATAAGTATAAGATCAAAAGTCATTACGCTCCATCGTGGTCTATAGTAATAGTCTTTTTTCAAGAAGATATTCATTTTTATAATATTAGAGTTAATTTGTAAAAATTAAGAAATGGTCTGGCATTAAGGATTTTTGCTCCTCTAAATTAAATGTTTTTCCAAGTCATTTCCTCTTGGAATGTAGATTGATAGAATAAAGAGCTAATTTGTCCATTTCTATCATTCCTGTCTGTTGGATTATCCCTTGCAAGTTAGTTTCCACCATAGCCTATTTTGATTTCATTCGAATATATCTTTAATTAAATGTCACCCGTTGGCAGAATTAAGCACACTTTCGCATTTTAATTCTGCTAACGGGTTTATTTTAATATATTATTAGTTATTTCTTTTATTTCAAGAGAGTTATTAATAAATTGTTCAGTATCCCATCTATGAATCTTTCTAATTTCCTTTTTCACTTTAGCAACCTCGTTTTTTAAGTCAATTTTATTGTTATTTATACCTTTAAATGTTCTTGATAAAATTACTGATTCTGAGCCGAGTCTTAAATGTTCTCCTAAAATTTTTTCTGCTGGGAGAATTCCGTCACCTATTCTTGCAATTCCTCCAAATCCAAATGGCATCTTTTTCCCAATACATTTCTTTGCCAAATACTCAACTAACCCGCCACTTAATAATTCAAACATAAAAGATAATCCAAGACTTATATGAAGGTCATTCAATCCAAAGAATAATTCATCAATTCCTTGAACATTCAAAATATTATCAATCCTTGCTAACGCTTGAGATGTTTCGATCATAACACAAACCTTTGCCCTTCCTCCAACTAATTCAACAAATTTTTGTGCATCAATACTGCTATAAGCCATCGGTAACATAAGAATATCTGCACCATAATTAATTATAGTTTCGATTTCATTTTGCAGATTTGGATTGATAGGATTAGTTCTTACAAGAAGTTTGGAATAGGAAAGAACCTTCCTAATTGACGGTAATTCATTAATATTGTTATGTGATAGTACCGTGTCTCTTCCTTTTTGTCGTTCTGCCTTGTTTAAAATCTCTAAATCAAAAAAAATCCTATCGATTCCTGCTTCTTGTGCTTCAGCTGCAAATTTCGGTTCACTTGCCAAGATCATTAGTTTGAAATTCATCTTTTCTAATATTTAGATATTATGAGATATTTAGTGAATTAAAAATTTGTTGACGATCTGCTACAATGAGTTTAGACATTTCCTTTTGAGTAAAAAACTTATTTATCCTTTCAAATCCATTTTTACCAAATATTAATCTTTTATCTTTATTATTAACAAGGTACTCTATCGCTTCTTTAAGTTTCTTTACATTTTTTGGGGGTATAAGTAAGCCAGATAAGTCTTTTTCAATAACCTCAGAAGGTCCAGGAATATCTGTTGTAATCACCGGTATCCCCATGGCCATAGCTTGTTGAATAACCAAACTAAAACCTTCTCGATAAGTAGGATGAACTAAAATATCAATTATTCCTAAATATTTTTGTACTTCATTTGTGTAACCAATAAAAGTTATTCCCTTATGATTCTTACCAGAATCCAATATTTCCTTTTTTATTCGACCATCATTATCATCAGGACCAATAATAAGTAAATGTATTTTTTCATTTATTTTATAATATTCAACAAATGCTTTTATTAGTTCTTCAATCCCCTTATCTCTATTTATCCTTCCAATAAAACCTAATACATTTTTCCCTTCTAAGAATGAATACTTTTTTAATATCTCTTTTTTTAATTGATCTTTTTTTGTAATATCAAAAATATTTAAATCGACTCCAACTGCACCGCCTTCTCCTATTACTAGAGCTTTCTCTCTTCTATAGTGCCTTTCACATATAGCTAAATCCATATTTTTCCTACTAGCGGGACGTATATGGGTTGACAATCGGCACGTTAATATTTCGACAAATTTAAATATCCATTTAATTCCTTTTGACATTTCAACATATCTAATTCCCCATTGACAATATATTCTAGCCGGTATATTACATAAATAACCAGCAATTGAAGCATAAAATGAAGCATTGGGCGATGTATATTGTATTATTTGAAATTTCTCTTTTTCAAAAATTCGATATAATAAGACAATTGATTTTACTAGGCCTACAAATTTGATTCCTCTTTTTAAAGGTATGTTGATCAATCGAAATTCACTACTATATTCTTCTTCAAAATCATAATTCATTGGAGAAAGAAGCGTAACTTCAAATCCATTCTTTTTCATCTCTTTTGCTGATGGAATAATAAACTGTTCTAAGGAAAAGTCAGTATTTGAGATTAAACAAATCTTTTTAGTCATTCTACCATAAAATTTTTAACCAACTATATTTACGAGACAAATTTTCTATTAAAATAGAAAAAATCAAAACCTGTAGTAAGAAAATTATTAAACCGATGTAATTATTTCTGGTAATTAATTCCATATAGGCTTGGGGCAATACTGATGGGATAGCAGTAATAAATAATCGTTGCCCTAAAAAAATTAACATACTAAGATTTCTTAGCCTGATAAATATTTTTCGATTAGGCAACTCTATGTTTACAAGCCATCTTAACATAAAAAAGACGGAAGGGACTAATAATAACCCCATATCAACATTTGCCTTTAATTTATATTTGATAATTACCGCCTCCATGATATATAAACAACTAAATATTAATGTAAATATTAAATCCGTATTCTTTGATGTAGCATTAAAAGCTATTAAAGCACCAATTGCAACAAATGGAAATCCAAAAAAGACACCATTTCTTGAAGTGTAAAATATTGAACGATAAAATAAGTAGTATTTTTCAATAAACGTTCCTTCTGCTAATTGGAGGTAAGAAAATCCCAAAGCCCCAAATAAATAAAAAACAATTGCTACAACTATTAAAAATTTAGTATTTAATCTTACGAATATAATATATACAATTGATATCCCAATCCATAGAGAGGGTAAAAACCATATTGTTGCATATGTAGAAAAAACAATTGCTTTGTGGAAATACATTACAATTTCCTCATGTGATACACCCTTTTGAATCCACCCAAGAAGTACAAAGGAAAAATAAATAATACTCCAGACAAAATACATCAGTAGAATCCTTCTGGTAAATCTAAAATATATTGCTTTATGATTAGTTTTTCCTGTATTTTGAAGTTTAAAAAAAAACAAAAAACCGCTACATGCAAAAAAAAAGGGAACTCCAAAGTTATAAACAGAGGTCATGTGTTTAATAAGAGGATGAACTTCAATATTTTCGGAACAAATGTGAGCAAGCATTATTGTAAATGCCATTAGAAATTTCATTAAATCTAATGAAGCATAATACTTTTTACTAATGTTATTTGAAACCACTATATCAGGTGCTTTGGTAAATGATTATTCATTACTAATCTTACATTTTCTTTGATAAGTTCAACTCTTTTTAGTGTAATTTCCTTAGATATAGCGGTAATTCCCGGTATTATTTTTACATTGGGTAAACGTCTAAAAGGATTTGTTATTGGGTTTGGAATCCATTCAAACATGTCCAATATCACTGTCATTTCTTTATTCTTTTTTAATGCTTTCAATAAATCATTTTTATTAAACAATTTTTGGCGTCCAACATTAATAATAGTAGCATTGTGTTTTAATAAATTAAAAAAAGATTCTCCAAAACTTCCGTGAGTTTCTTCATTAAGAGGAACTGTTAGGACAATATAATCACATTGTGGTAATAATCCAAAAATATTATTGCTCGCATATACTTTGTCAAAATATGGCTTTTCAATTGACAATAAATCTACACCAAAGACTTGCATATCAAAACCTGACACTCTTTTTGCAACTTCATAACCGATTGCACCTACACCAAATATACAAATGGTTTTACCCTTTAATTCAGTTAAATATTTATAATCTCTTTGATATCTAATTCTTGTATTCCGAATATTTTTATTATATCTCTTAGCACTCATCAATAAAGTATAAACAACAAATTCTGCTATTCCAATACTATAAACATTCCCAGCATTAGATATTTGAATTCCATTAATTTTTAACTGATGGATATCAATCCCCTCAAAACCTACACTTAATAACTGAATAAATTTTAATTTCGGGAACGATAACTTTTCAACAGAACGTACTAATTGTCTTGTTCCTATAATAATCTCAACATTACAATCTCCATTAAACTTTGAGATTGTTCGACTTGATACTAACTTAATATTATCAAAATACTTTAACAATTCTTTACTGGAAGTCAAAATCATTTTTCGAAAGTTGTATTATTTGTCCATAAAACTCTTGTCTCCTTTTCATTAAAATAGATGCACTATATTCTTTTGCTACTTCAAAGTTTCTCATTCCTTGTTTATTCATCAAAATTGGATTAAAAACAAATTCTTTTATTTTAGCGACTAGTGCATCAATGTTATCGGCTGAAATTAGCGCTATCTCATCAAGAAGTTCAGGTATCCCTCCAACTTTAGAACCGATACAAGCCAACCCAACTGACATTGCCTCAATAACAGCCCTTGGTAATCCCTCCGTCCTAGATACATGAATGAATAAATCTGAATTATACAATTCCATCCTAACTGGATTCCCAGCAGGGATATTTCCAACAAAATCAACAATATCTGAAATTTCCAAATTAGCTGCAAGCTTAATCATTGATTCCTTATATATTCCATCTCCTAACCATTTCAAATTTAAATCGAACCCATCAACTTTTAGCCTTTTCACTGCCTTCAGAACAATATCAGGAGCTTTATACATTTGAGCTAAAGAACCGATTGCTATCAATTTTACTGGCTTGTATCCATCTTCAGAATATTTTATAGGTACACTTTCAAAAGCCGCATCAGGAATATTTACATTAGATGCATATGTATTAAAACTAGCTTTTGTACATGGATATCTTTTTTTCAATTGAAGTTTATTAACATATAAAGCAACATTTGCATTAGCAACAACCTTCTTTAGATTTATACAACTACTAATTCGAAAAAAAGGTGAAAGTATATGTTTTATTGTTCTTGGTGCATATACATCCCAAGGATCACCGACAACTTCCACAGCGTAAGGAATACTTTTTCTTCTTAAAAAACGTGTAAAAATCGTACCAATATTACCAGGTACTCTACATATATAAGCAACATTCTTTAATTCAACTATTTTCTTTAATTCTTTTTTTATTTTTCGATGCTTTTTCAAATATTCTAATGGCCCAACATAATAAGATAACTCTATAAATGTAACTAAATCAGATTCTGCCAAATATTCTTTTGGAAACTCCTTCTGGGTTATTTCTACTCTTGCAACAACAATTACTTTTTGAAAAGAATTTAGATATCTTTCCCAAAGAGTCAGGCCATAAGAACCATTTTGTGAATAAATTCTCCCATCTATACCTTTGTGAAATCGTGCTTCAGTTACAAAAACTAGCTTCATCTCTAAAATTTTAATTTCGTAAATATGTGATCCTATTTGTAATTAAGTACAAAACAATTAATAATGGTAAAGGTCGCTTAATAATAGTAAAGATAACATTACTTGAGTCTGCATTTATAATTAATGGTACAATTATTACAATTGTAGAAGCAATAAAAAATCTTGCATCTGTAAGCGGAATCGCATTTACCCAATAAGATATATATGCTAAAATATAATATAATATTATAAAGGCTAATATTATTATATATGGGCTAAAATTAAGCATTGATTCTCCAATAAAACCGAAAATTCTTGTATTTTTCCTATTATTACTTCTACCTACACCATCATAATCATACTGTAATTCTCCAGCAGCATCAGTTCTTCCTTCTACCCCTAAATAATCCCTTATATATTTTCCATAAGGAATAAATGTTAGTGCTGAGTACAAATATGTACTTCCATATTTATATTCAAAATATGAATTTTTGTCAAACATATATAACTCATAACACATTATATTATACCTCGTAAGGTCTGTAATAATTATACTTTCAATTGATGACAATTGGTTCGATATTCTCAAATCTTCCAAACTACTAAGTTTTTCCATTGTTCCAATCCCATTAGTTTTATATATCCTTCCAACAGTCATATAAAGGAAAAACGCAGCTATAAATAATAAAAAATGAATTCTTTTAAATCTGTATAATGTAAAATGAATTACAATCAATGCTTGAAATACTGTAAAGATTGTATTACTTCTACTTCCTCTAAGTCCACCAAAATAAATACAGGATAATAGTAATATTATTAGGAACAATATAACATTTATAAGCTTTATTTGTTTTCCTCTATTTTTAATAAAATACCATAACAACAAAAAATAGGGAAACAGTTCTGAAATCAAAAAAAGAGTCCCCATTCCTGAAAAACCACCACCTGAATTTCTTTCTGTATAGCGAAGTATATAACCATGTATCCCTCCAAGTCTCATGTATAAATATGTTTGTAACAATAACGAAAAAAGCATTAATACAAAAACTACTGTTGAAGCATTAGATTTAAAAGCCCAAAAATACCTTATTCTTTTAGGTCGAGTTTTTACTTTGCTAAATAGATAAAATATCATAATTCCTACTAAATAAATACTACTAACCTGGAAAGCCAAATACTTCCAATCAGAAGGTGTAGTATAAACATGTTCTATCCAATAATTCCTACTAAAATGGATTAAGGGGGCAATAAAAGATGAAAGAAAAAAAATTGACCACACATAAAAGAAAACATCTTTGGTTGCGTTCTCATTTTTACTAAATTCAACTAATTTGGAAGTTGTAATTATGCCACAAAACGTTAAAGGAATTAAGTAAATTCCTAAAGGAACTAAATTTAAAAGATATAAAATCAATATGGTGATTAACGAAAAGTATATGGAGAAATAAATTTTAAACATTTACAGAGAGATAATTAAATTCCTAAAATATTTCTAAAATAATTAATTTTTTTTGCAAAAAAAGGTTTTTTAAACCTATAGCCATCAACGACAGCTAAATCATTATAAACATTAAACGTATGATACCCCTCATTATAATAATCATTTTTCAATGGGTATAATCGTTTTATTTCTTCAATACAAAATTTTCCATTTTTGAAAAATAGCTCGCTAAAAATAACTCCCTTTCCATACCCATTTTTACAGTCTTGCGAAGGTCGGATTAGCTTATTATCAATTATTATAAAATCTCCTGCGCTCCTAGCAGAAAAGGGAGCAACCTTAATATTACAATAAAATGAATAATTCTCATTCCATATTTTTCCATTAAATACTGTAACAATATCTTTGCTTTGATTAGGTTTACAGGTTGTGAATATAAAATTACTGCCATCGATCTCTTTCATAACAGAATCAACGACCTGGATATTAGATATCAAACTTGAAACATAATGAATGACATGCTCATCTATATTGTAACGATATAAACATAATTTATTCTGCTGTGCACTTTCGGGATAAAAATATACCTCACCATTTTTTCTATAAATAATAGGAAATGATAAATGTATATCTAAATTTAGTATATGTTCTAAACTTTTAATCTGTAGAGATACTCGATCTATAACCATCTTCGAAATGCTTCCTTTACTATATTTTTCGATAAACTCCTCTACTAATAATACTACTTCATCTTCATTTGAAGATAGAATAAATGGATCTGCAAACCAACGATCTTTATAGTTATGTTTTATCCATTGAATCTTTGGCTGATAATCCTTGTTTAAAATAATATCAGGTTCGAATTTTGTAATTCCAATATTCCATTCTACTGCATTCAATTTCAAGAACTTATTTATAAATTTTAATATTTTCAACATCCAATAATTTATTTTTCAATTTAAACTAGACTCACATTTAAAATCATATACTACAGTTCATAATTCCGAGCAGGACCAAACTATACATGAGCTGGATTCTAAAGATTGTTTGCTTTTGTTTGTACAATAAAAATATCCCTTTTAAATCCATCTTTCCTCACCTGAAAAACATCCAAATCCTTTGCTGCTATTGATATGCAAAAACTTTTATCCATTTTTCAGGGAGATAGTCTATTCTTTTTGAAGTAATAGCTAATATTTTTCGTATAAGAATATGCAATTTCCATAATTTCATTATGAAAGATATTTTTCAACACATATTTATTTATTAATAAATATGTTATAAACATAACTATTAATTGTAAGGTGAAATCAATATAAATGTTAGGGCTTATCTCAAAATTTGTAATAAGCAAAACTATAAAAATAGATATCAATGCACTTAATAAAGTTTTTACTAAATCTTTTGCCATATCTATTTGCTTATAATTAATTAGTTTTCCACCAAAAAATGTATAAATAAACGTACTAATAATTGAAACAATAATTAATCCCTGAAGCATCGAAAAAATTCCTATTTTAGCAAGTAGTATAACAGAAATAATACGCAATGTTTGTTTGAATAATGAAATACTTAATAAGAGTTTAGTTTTTCCCTTAACCAAGAAAATGTTAGTACTTATAGAACTAAGGGGATAAAGTATTCCCCATATAGCCCATAATCTTAGATATTCTGCAGACTCTAACCATTTTGCGCCAAAAATTACTTCAATAAAATTTCTAGATGTAACCATCGTAAATAACATTAGCGGTAAAATGCAATACATTGTTATCCCAATAATACGTCGATAACCATCTTTTAGCCTTTGAGGCTGATCTGCAATTTTAGCTAAAGTTGGATAGGTAACTTTTTGAATAACATTTGTTGTTGTTTGACATATGTAAGCATTAAATTTTCTAGATTGTGAGAAATACCCCAAGGATTGTTTTGAATATAACCTTCCAATTACAATTGATTCTGCATTTGAAACAACTTTATCCAATAATTCCTGAAACAGTAAATTAATTCCAAACTTAAAATACTTTTTAATAGAAGAGATATTAACAATAAATGAAGGACGCCATTTGGATTGCCACCACAACAAAATACTTCTGATAAAAGATAACATTACTATATTTACCGCTAATGCCCAAACACCAAAACCATAAAAAGATAATATTACAGCCGTTAATCCCGCTGTTGCAATGCCAATAATTGAAGCAATTGCAAATGGTCTAAATTGGAGTTGACGATTTAGATTAGCATTTTGTACTAACGAAAGAGAATCAATAATAAGGACTAAAAACACAAACCTTGATAATGTAATCAATTCAGAAGCTTCAAAGAAATTTGCAATAATTGGAGCACAAAAGAAGAAGAGTATGTAAATACAGAAAGAAATTATAATATTTAGAAAAAAAATAGAAGACAAATCTGTTTGAGTTGGATTTTGATCTCGGATAATAGCTTTTGAAAAACCACTATCAATAAAAACGTTAAAAATATTAGTAAATATAAGTAATATCTCTATTAAACCAAATTCATATGGGGCTAGCGTTCTAGCTAATATAATTGTGATAATTAGGCTCGTTAGACCACCACCAACTGTACCAATTGATGTCCATATAAAACCTCGAATTGATTTTTCTTTTAGCCCCATACTAATTATCTATTTTTAATAACTTTACAAGGATTTCCCACAGCAATACTGTTTTTAGGAATATCTTTTGTCACAACAGATGCTGCCCCAATTACAGAACCCTCTCCTATTTTAACTCCGTCTACAATAGTTACTGATGCTCCAAGCCAAACATTATCACCAATCTCTATTCCCTTACAACTTATTCCTTGTTCCCTTATTTTTTTAATCTTATCATCAAAAATATGATTAGAACCAACTACAACACAATTCGGAGCTATCATACAATCATCTCCAATAGAAACTAGTCCCATAATTAGACTATTCCGATTAATAGTACAATTATTGCCGATTATTATCTTATTGTTTTTGTTACATCTAATTTCCACGTTATCTCCAATATAAACATTATTACCAATATAAACATTTCTATATATATTAACATTCGTTGCAATTTTAATATTTTCTCCAAGAATAATTTTGTCTCCGTAGATTTGAACATTACGTCCCACACGAAATTTCCTTATATTATAATTACCTGTTAATATAATATAAAACAATCCTCTAATGTATCGACTAATTATTTTCGCATAATAAAACAAGTTTAAAATCAACATAATCTTTTACTTATAAACATTCAATGATCTTACTTCTATCTTTTTTATAATTTTTGCTGGATTACCTACAACAATAGTCCATGCAGGTACATCTTTTACAACAATTGCCCCCGCCCCTACTATTGCTCCTTCTCCAACAGTTACTCCTGGCATCAAAATCGCTCCCATACCAATACAACATCCTTTTTTTAATATAATATTTTTTTTAGTAGTAGGAAGCTTATTATAATCATCATTTATTCGATAATTCTTCAAATCTCTTTTATGGCAAAGCAAAAGGGATCTACTTGCAATCCATACACCTTCTTCAATAGTTATAAGAGAAGCATTACCAATATCATAATATACATCATATCCAATAGATATTCTCCCTGCAATTTTTACACCTGTCATTTTCCATAACCATGGACGAAGTCTTTTATTAACATTGTTCAAAAGAATCCAATTTTTGGCTATTTTAAATAAATACCAATTCTTTATTGCTCTAAGCCTTCCTAATAACTTTCTAATAATTTCAATTGCATTCATAGAATTAAAAATTTCGTTTTATTGTTGTCATAAACATTCCTTCACCATAATACGAATAATATACTATTTTCTCACATTTCCTTTTTTTGATTTATTGGTGGAGATTATATAGCGAATCTATACCATTCACTAAACTAAATTTATTTTTCTTTGCTTCTTTAGGTTTATATAGTAACCCTCACAAGCCCTCTCAGACCCCTTCCCTTCACTAAACCCTGGCCTATAACCCAAAATCATTTGGCTTTATCTATTGAAGCCCCCTCTAACTCCCCCAGAGAGGGGGAGAATTGTTACTTGCTGCTTACAGATTTAATAAGTTCCTATAATACCACTCACAGACCCTCTCAAATCCTTTCCTTGCATTAAACTTCGGATTATAATCCAAAATCATTTGAGCTTTCTCGATAGAAGCCAAACTATGCGGAATATCCCCCACCCTGAACTCCCGGAATTCCGGTTCTATGGATGCTATTTTTTTATCGAAACGGGCGAGGTTTTGTTTTAAGGCGTTAAAGAGTTCGAGGAGGGAGGTGTTGGCGCCGTAGGCGATGTTGAAGACTTCGTGGAAAGATGTACTCTCAACAATTTCACTGCCCGTGGCATGGGATTCCTTCGGTCGCTCTGCTCCCTCGGAAACTCGTGCTTCTGTACTGGTAGTTTCCTCGCGAAGTCGTGCTTCTGAATTAAAATTATCGGTGATGGCGTGAGGTCGCTTCGTCGCAAGCTCCTCGCGAAGTCGTGCTTCGTAAAGGTTTTTGCGTTGGAGGATATCTTCTGCCGGTGTCAGCAATGCCTTTTCGTTGGCCTGGATAACGTTTTCGACGTAGGTGAAGTCGCGGGAATAAGAGCCGTCGCCGTTAATTACCGGGCTTTGGTGGCTGAGAAAGGCTTTTACCCATAACGGTATTACCGCGGCATAAGCGCCGTTGGGGTCCTGGCGTTTGCCAAAAACGTTAAAATACCGGAGTCCGATACATTCCATGTTCCAGGTGCGGGCAAAAACGTCGGCGTACAATTCATTAACGTATTTGGTCACCGCATACGGTGATAAGGGTTTGCCAATCCGTTCCTCCACTTTGGGAAGTTCCTTGCTGTCGCCATAGGTGCTGGAGCTGGCGGCATATACAAAACGTTTAATACCCTCATCGCGGGTGGCTACAAGCATGTTCAGGAATCCGCCAACGTTTACATCGTTGGAGGTTATCGGGTCGTTGATAGAACGGGGCACACTGCCCAAAGCTGCCTGGTTCAACACACCGCGACAGCCTTTCACGGCAAGGCGGCAGGTTTCCAAATCCCGGATGTCGCCTTTGATAAAGGTGAATGCCTTTTTACCAAAGTGGTGGGAGATGTTTTTTTCGAAGCCCGTAGCGAGGTTGTCGAGGACGACGACTTCATGGCCGGTTTCAAGGAAGTGGTCAACAAGGTTGGAGCCGATAAAGCCGGCTCCGCCGGTGATTAATATTTTCATAGATAATGTGCTAAAAGTCGTGAGGTCCCTTCGTCGCGGGCTCCTCGGGAAGTCGTGCTAAAAATATTGTTTTGGATGACATTTCCCTGTTCATAACATTATTAAGTGCAGGATTCCGCGAGGCGAGGGACGAGGCGCGGCGGTCTCATTATAGACTTACGGTGTATGTTTAGAACGCCTTCCTCTAATAAACATTGTGCTGAAGTCGTGAGGTCCCTTCGGTTCCCGACAGCCGTCGGGACAGGCAGTACCTCCCTCGGGAAGTCGTGCTATAAATATTGTTTTGGATGATATTTCCCTGTTCATAACATTATTAAGTGCAGGATTCCGCGAGCCGAGGGACGAGGCGCGGCGGTCTCATTATAGAACATGAAGAATATGTTTAGAACGCCTTTTTATTGGCGCTGTGCTAAAAAATGAGAGGCTGCTTCGTCGCTGAGCTCCTCGCAGAGTCGTGCTAATATGGGTGTTTAGTGCAAGGAGTTTCGTGCTTCTTTACAAGGTTTCGTAAAGGTCTTTCCATCCCGGATTGAGGTCTTCTATCAGTTTTATCTTTTTTTCCCTGTTCCCTGCTTTTAGTTGTCTTTCCTTTGCATTGGCGTCGAGGATACTATCGAACTCCTGAAACCAGACAAGCTTGTAAGCATTGTAGCGGGCTGTGAAAGCATTGGGATATTTCTTCGTCCGGTGGCTTTCGATGCGGCTTTTGAGATTTGAGGTGACGCCGGTGTAAAGGACTGTATTATGAGCATTCGTTGTTATATAGGTCCAGGCTTTCATGATGGGCAATGTGCTAAAGTAGGGAGGCTGCCGCGGTCGCTCATGCCTCGCTCCCTCGCAGAGTCGTGCTACTAATGATATTTTGAGGTGATATTTCCTTGCAATTAATAATATTAGAAGCAGGATTCCGCGAGCCGAGGGACGAGGCGTAGCGGTCTCATCATTGAACTGCAGTATTTGTTAAAAGCGTTTCTTTCAAAATTAGCAAAATGCAGAAGTGATGAGTTCCCTTCGGTTCCCGACAGCCGTCGGGACAGGCAGTACCTCCCTCGGAAAGTCGTGCCACGAAAGTTGAAAGAATTAGAGCCTACCGTCCACCTCCTCTTTCTTCCAGATGCCTTTGATGTCGTAGATGACAGCGTTGTGGCTGTTGCGGAGGGATTTGGGATCGATGGTTTTGAATTCGTTGTGGGAAACGGCGAGGACAACAGCATCGTACCCCCCTGCCCCCCCAAGGGGGGAATTGGAAGAGTCATTTGGTAACATATCAATACCGTATTCGTGTTTTACTTCTTCGGGATTTGCCCATGGATCGCATACATCAACACGACAACCGTAGGTATGCAATTCGTTGATAACATCGATGGCTTTGGTATTGCGGATGTCGGGACAGTTTTCCTTGAAGGTGATGCCGAGGACCAGGATTTTGCTGCCCTTTACGGCGTGGCCTTTGTGAATCATCAGTTTGACAATCAGGGAGGCTACCCAGGCGCCCATACCGTCGTTCATGCGCCGTCCGGCGAGAATGATTTCCGGGTTATACCCTACTTCCTGCGCTTTTTGTGCGAGGTAATACGGGTCAACCCCGATACAGTGTCCGCCCACCAGCCCCGGTGTAAACGGCAGGAAGTTCCATTTGGTTCCGGCAGCTTCCAAAACTTCTTTGGTGTCGATGCCCATATTACTGAAAATTTTGGCCAGCTCGTTGACAAAAGCAATATTAATGTCGCGCTGCGAATTTTCAATGACCTTGGCTGCCTCTGCAACCTTAATGGACGTAGCCAGGAAGGTTCCGGCTTCAATAACCGAGCTGTACAATTCGTTCACTTTTATCCCGATTTCGGGTGTAGAGCCTGAAGTTACCTTTTTGATTTTTTCGACGGTATGCAGCTTGTCGCCGGGATTGATACGTTCGGGGCTGTAACCGGCAAAAAAGTCGGTGTTATAAATTAATCCGGAAACTTTTTCCACAACAGGAATACAATCGTCTTCGGTGGCACCGGGGTAAACAGTGGATTCGTAAATCACAATATCCCCTTTTTTGATCACCTTCCCGACGGTTTCGCTGGCTTTCACCAGGGGCGTCAGGTCGGGGCGGTTGTTTTTGTCGGTGGGAGTTGGTACGGTAACGATATAAAAGTTGCACTCGCGGATATCGTCGATGGTGGTGGTGCAGAATAAACCAGCCTCACTCTTATCCCCCCGCAGGGGAGACGAAGAAAGAAGGACACTTTGCAATTTTTCGGGTTCTACTTCGAGGGTACTGTCGTTACCCGACATGAGTTCGGCCACACGTGCTTTGTTGATGTCGAAACCGACAACGGGGTATTTGGTGGCGAATAGCCGGGCTAACGGTAGGCCTACGTATCCGAGGCCGATAATGGCAATTTTTGTTTGGTTCATGTTGTTATGGTTTTGTTTTTGATATTTTGAGTTCTCTTCGTCGCAATGCTCCCCGGGAAGTCATGCTATAAATGTTCTTCTATTGGCAATGTGCTAAAAGTCGTGAGGCTGCCGCGTCGCTGCGCTCCTCGCAGAGTCGTGCACCCAGGCTTATTTTTTGAAGAGACTTTCGTGCTTCTTACAATGTTTCACAGAGATATTTTCCTTCGGGATTGAGGTCTTCCGTTCGTTTACTATCCACACAGCTCCGCCTCCTCAGTTACAGTTGCAACAGAGCAGTCCCGTTGGTTGTCTGGTAAAAAAGTAATGTTTTTCAGTTTTACAGAATACCGGGTTTGTTTTTTCAAAAAGCGGGGTAAATGTAGGAAAATCATTGGATGATTGGAATTAAATTTTTGTAAAAGTGTGGGGTGTGTTTTTTATGGGGCGTTGCCCCAAACCCCAAATACTTTTTGTCTTATCAGACGGATTTTACTTTTCTCCTACCATGAGAAAAGTAAACAAAAGAATCACCGCTGAAGAAAAAATTGCTAAAAATCTATTACACTCGCTAAAATCCATAAACTCATCCTCCTTCGTCGGACTCAAACAGCATGGATTTTTTAACGCTCATTCCATAGATTTTTTTAACGCATTTTTTCACTACATTTTTTTCTTTTGAATAACCTTTTAGTTTAAAGTATTGGTTTATTTCCGGCAAATACTTTTTTATGACCCGTGGAACTCGCATAGATTATGAACTTGCTTTTATTTCAAGTCTATTTATGCTCGTTTCTTAGGCCAGTCCTGAACATGATTGTACTGAAATAATATTTTGAATTCTTTTATTTTATTAGCAGGTTTTCAGGCCGGGCGGAGGCGGTTAGCTGACCGCTGCTTTTACCGATGTTGAACGGGAAGACAGGAGCGACCGGAGGAAGCTACCTGACTGACCTGTGAAACAAGGTAAAGGCGAGGGCACTATAAGCCGGAGACCGAAATGTCCTGCATAAAAGTTCGTGGTTTAAAGTTCAGAGTTTATTTTAAAGGTCTTTTTTTAAAGTGGTGAGGCTGCTTATTGGAACAGGATTATTGATTTTCGTTATTGTTGCTGTTATTATTTGTATTTCTATACTTCATTGCTTTTTCGCTCACTTGTTTGACAGACTGGTTTTCCCATAGCGCACTTTGCCAGAGCGTGTAATCAAAAGGTTCTTTGGACAGAAGTTGAATGAATTTTTCAGCATCCACATCTCCCAGATTTTCAATCAGCGCCTTGAATCCTCTTCTTTTTATTTCTGTATCCGTTAACATTTTTTCTTAAATATAGCTTATAAAATCAACCGGTGAAATCACCTTAATGGATTCAAAATTAGTTAATTTTTTAATAATCGCCTTGTCGGTAGTAATAAAGTACCTGCAATTAAGTTCAATAGCACAGGCCAGGTGCAAAGCATCTTTTGATTTGATTCCTTTTTTGTTAAGTTCTTCAGCTATTGAGATAATAATTTTAGTTTCCCCGGTATCGGCTATAGCATATTTTTTCCAGTTATTTATGGTTTCTTTTCTTTCGGGAAAAGGATTGGCACCATTTTCAAAATCGAGTATATATGACCACGCCAGTTTTAGTTTTCCTTTAATGATTTGTTCCTGAATAAAAAGCTTAGCTTCAGTTTCCAATCTAATCTGAATATGTTTTTGATTGTCGAAAGGACGATTAAAGCTGCAATTGTCAAGGTAGATAAGCATTATTAATTTGATATGGTTGAAAACCAATTTTGGTTTGGAATTTAAAATTCATTTATAAGGTTAAAAATGTTTTAAAATAATTACGGGTGATCTGTTTTTACCCAAAAACGAACTTTAATGCTGGTGGGGCGTTGCCCCAAACCCTACTTCATTTCTTTTCCCCCGACATTTCGTCGGGATTAGTTTTCCTCCTACGTTGCACTTTGGACGGGACGGGCTCAGCATCACCTTTCAGTGCTCCGCCGATTGACGGATTCTGAAAGTCGGGTGTCACTGAACTTGATGAAAAGAAACGAAGCAAAGAAAAATCAAGGCTGAACATCTTTTTGAAACAAAAACTACGGATCAGGAATTGCCACGCGGCAAAACTCGTCGTCGTTCCTCCTCCTCAGACATTGCCGCTTTCTTTTGGCCCTCTCATTTTCCTTTCCTTGTTTTGTAATCAAAAACATTTTAGGCCGCTCCTGAACCAGGATTGTACTTTGTATTTTGTTCTTACTGTTTTGCTAAGGCTTGAAGCTTGTAGCTTTTAGCTCTTCAAAAACTCCAGTAGTATGGAATTAGCCATACGCTAATGACGAATGCAATACCCCCTCTGCCTTCCTCCCACTTGCCTTATGCTGGCATCTCCCCCTGAATGGGGAGAAAAAGTGGTATTCTTTTAAATGTATAAGTATAGTGAATATGCTCACGATTAAAAATTCCAAAAATATGGAATTAGCCATACGCTGATGACGAATGCAATTATTTGCATAGGGGTGCCAATTCTCAGGAAGTCGAGGCTGGTGTATTTACCGATGGACTTGATGATGAGGTTGGCACGGTAGCCGCGGGCGGTCATAAAACTGGAGGCTGCGGAGATGGCAATGGCGACAAAAAAGGGCCGGGCATTGACTCCCAGCAACTGGGCAGCAAGAACGGCTATGGGGAATACCAGCGCAACAGCGGCGTTGTTGGTAATTATTTCAGTAAGAACGGCAGTTAACAGGTAAATAATGGCGAGCACTCCCACGGGTCCGATGGACTTAACAACGTTTACAGCATCCTGCGCCATGGACTGGGCAATGCCGGAGTTTTGTATTCCACGGGCAAGGGCAAGGGCCGAAGCGACGGAGATTAGCAAATCCCAGCTGATGTTTTTGGTGTAGTTCTGCTGGGGCAGGATTTTAAACCATACGAGCAAAATAGCGGCGATGGCGACAAAAAGGAATATTTCGAGGCGAAGTCCGTAGCCGTAAGAAACAATTTCGTTAACAACAATGGCGCCCACCATTCCGATAAGTATCGCGAGGGCTATCCAGCGTTTGGCTGAAGAGCGTTCAACACGCAGATCCTGCAGGTAGTTGACCAGGTAAAACTGGTGGGATGTTTCCCAGTTTTTGGTGAACTGGTCGGTGGCAAGGAGCATAACGTTGTCGCCCACTTTGAGTTTTAGTTTGTTGAGGTTGGCGGCGATGCGTTCCCCGTTACGGTGGATAGCCAGGACCACAGCGTTAAAGTGTTCGAAAAAGTTGTATTCGGTAATAGTAAGTCCAAGTCCGGCAAAACGAGGCGACAACACCACTTCGTATTGTTTGAGTTCTTCGGGTTTTACGTGTCCGAGGTAGTCGATACCGCGGAGTTTTACTTCTTTGTGAGATAATATATAATTGAGGCGGTCGGAGGTACCGGCCACCAGAATGTCGTCGTTTTGCATTAGTTTAACGGGGCCTTTGGCGGTGGTGTGTATTTTTCCGTTGCGTTCGATGCTGAGCACCAAAAGTCCGTTAAGCCCGGGAATGGTTCCGTTTTCGATGGTTAAACCGGTAAAGCTGCTGTTTTCGGAAAGCTGGAGGTTGTAGTAGTAGTCTTTGGTTTCGGTAATACCGCGCATGATGCGGAGTTTTTTACCGGGGAGCAGCCAATTGCTGAACAGCGCCATATATACAATTCCGACACCGGTGATAACCAGCCCTATTTTGCCGAGTTCAAAAAGCTGGAATCCGCGAAAACCGCTGTCGAGCATCAACCCGTGAACCACCAGGTTGGAGGTGGTGCCGATGAGGGTGCACATGCCTCCGAAGATGGCGGCATACGAGAGCGGTATCAGGAATTTTTTGTAGGAGAACTTCATCATGTCGGACCACTTCATCAGGATGGGCGTGGCATTGATAACAATGGGCAGGTTGTTCAAAAAGGCGGACAAAAGCGACACGGGAATCATAATCCGGGGGATGAGCAGCGGCATGGGGCTTTTTTTGCGGGGCAGGTAAGCCTGTGCCAGCCGGGTGATAAGTCCGGATTGTTTGATGCCTTCGTTGACCAGAAAAAGTACAGCGATGGTAAGTAGCCCATCGTTGGAGAAACCTCCGATCATCTCTTCGGCGGAAATAATTCCTGTAGCGAGGAAAATGGTGGCCGCACTAAAGAGGATAAGTCCGGGGCGCATGGCCTCGACCAGAAAAGCGACGATGAGGTAGATGAATGTCGCGATTACTATGTAAGTTTCTATTGTCAACGGAATAAAAATAATGTCTTTACGGGGCTTTGGTCCAAACCCCAAATACTTTTTTGACTCACCGAGAGGGTTTTTATTGTTTTGTCCCTGCGGGGGGGCTTTCATTTCTTTGTTCCCGATGTGATTAATAAAAATGAAATCGGGATTTCACTTCGTTCAACTTAACACAAAGAAACGAAACAAAGAAAAATCAAGGCTGAAATGAGCTTCAGCGAATTCCACGGCTCACAGATACAAATTTTCTATCTTGTCAATTTTAAATTTCACGATCTTACAACCGGGAAAGAATAGATAGTGAAAATATTTTCCGGACGGGTGCCCATTCTTTTGCCCTCTCACGCGATTCTAAATCCGAATCGCTTACCAGGGCCCGCACACGGCCAAAAAACTGACCCGTTCGTCGTAAAATCTTTTAGGCCACTCCAAAACTTACAATGTGCTAAAAATTTTATTTTTACTGTTTTGCTAAGACTTGAAGCTTGTAGCTTGAAGCTGTTTTCTGACAACTGAGACTGAACACTTTCTTCCTCTTCCAATGACCAGTAACTAATGACTCTATGCTTGTGGCTTATTCCGGTCTGAGGTCTTCCATTATCCTGTTTAAAACCTGCTTAAGCAGAGGCAAATCTTCCTTAAGTGTTTTAAATATTTCTTCTGCATCCACATCGAAGTAATGATGGACAATAATATCTCTCATCCCCATAGCTTGTTTCCATTGTATTTCAGGATACTTGACCAGCAGTTCCCTGTTTGTGTTTTTATCGAGGTTTTTTATGCTTTCCCCCAAGGCTACCAGTTTCATACACACACTATCCAAAAGGATCATACCTGATTCGGAAGAGGTGAAATCATTAGCTGTAGCGATATCCTCCGTTCTTTTCAGAATAGTTTTAAGGTTATCGCTGATGACAGACAAAAGGCTAAATACAAAATCTTTATCAAACGTATATGCCATCTTTTAAAATCCTGTTCTTTAATAACCGGTTCATGGATTCCCTCAATCTGACAATGTCGACAGGTTGTTCGAGTACTTCTTCCAACTCTTCTTTTAATGCAGCTAATTTGAACAAACTTAAAGGTTCGCCTTCATAATAAATATCGATATCACTTTTATCGTTTGTTTCTCCCCTTGCAACGGATCCAAAGATTCCCATTTTCGTGATACCGTAAACAACTCCTCTTTTTTTCTGAAAGCCGGATAAAAGCTGAATGTATTGTTCCGTAGTTTTCATCGGTCATTCAATTTTTAGCTAAAGTAGTTAATTTATTCGTGTAGAGTACCGGGAGCAGTTGCAGTTGTAGTTTTTAATTTTTTTATAAGGCACTGATTAATTGATGTTGTCATGCAGGGAGTTTTTTATGGGGCGTTGCCCCAAACCCCATTTTATTTCTTTTCTCCTACCGGGGGTGTACTCATGCTCCCGATTCCCGGGACAGGCTTGACTGGCAATTCCTTTTCCAGTCGATGAAAAGGAATCAAAAATCTTGTCAAAAATAACCTTTGCGTTTTTTCAATGTTGCGGCATAGCCCGAATGACGGATTTTTGACACGCCCTCAGCAAGGTCTTTCTTACGCTTTCATTAAGGCTTTTAGCTGGTGGCTGTTTCTGATAACTGTGACTGTGTCTATGACTGTGACTGAAAACTGCGACTGAACACTTCCTTCCCGCTTTATTTCTTTTGTCTTATCAGACGGATTTTCATTTCTTTGTTCCCGATGTGATTAATAAAAATGAAATCGGGATTACACTCCCTCAGTAAAGTATTTCTTTTGTTTCCCCAATGTCCAATGACTCTCAGCTTGTAGCTGTTTTCTACTATCTGCGACTGAATACTGTGAATGTTTCTGCCAACTGCAACTGAAAACTGCCGACTAAACATCATCGGCTTTCCAGATAAGTAATGCGGGTTTGTCGCTGAAGTAATCCCTCATCTGAGCATCCGTCAATACGAGGTATCTGATTTTCCGGTCGATTAAACTTTCGGCTTTATTAACCAGTGTTGAAATATAATTGTTGTCGAGGTTCTGCCCCACCAGCACAAGGTCGATAATTCTTGAATCGCGGCCTTTGGCAAAATCGCCGGTAACATAGGCCAACTCCAAATCGCCAATTTGTGTGGTAATACGTTCTATAATTTGGTCGATACCTACAAACTTTTTTAATATATTATTGATATCCTTAAATAGTGGATGTTGCGTATTGGCATGAAAATACTTCCTGTTGCCCTCCATTTCGGATGAAAGCAACCCTGCCCCCTCCAGCCGGTTAAGTTCCACACGGATGGCATTGGAAGATTCGCCAAATTCCTGTTCCAGGTTCCGCAGATAACTTTTGGTCTGGCTGTTGAGAAAAAATTTTAACAACAGTTTTATCCTTGTTTTTGATGTAATGATTGAATCAAGCATTTTTGTAAAAACTCCTATTAATGTCCTTTCTTAATACCCTGTTTTTAGGAGATTGGAGATTTTTCTGAACTTGTTTGAAAAGGTTTGAATTTGTTTGAACTTGTTCGAAAGTTTAAAGCTATTGTTCGCTTAATTTTGTGTCTTTTTTCACAGCTCCGCCTCCTCGGTTACATTCTCAGTAAGCCAAGCAGAAACATTAACGAGCAAATATATTACTCAAAATTCAATGCAATATATGAAATGTATTTTGTTGTTGTACTAATTTTAGATTAAGAAATTGCAAAAAAAATTACGGGAAGGTCATTTTATTTTTGTTTGCTGATTGCCAGTGTTACTTTATCCTTCCTGTAAAGTTCGCTTATTTACGCGACAACAATGTTTTTCAATACATAATTAAACCGTTATTATCGCCGTGGCGTTGTTCCCCGTATCGCGTTGTTTTTTACTCTCTGCCAGATTCATTCACCGGCATTTTGCGCAAAAAAAACAGATTGAGTAAAAAATATGCATGATTTTAACTCAGGCTTAACCTCAGGCAAATAAAATATTTCTTACATTTGACTAATTAAACAAAAACATATCCATGTTAACCATGAATTATAGTTTTCGAAAATTAACCCCTGTATTGCTGGCAATGGTGCTGGTGATTTCATCGTGCAGCACCCCTTTGGAAAAGCTGATCTATTTAAATGGTATTGAACCCGGACTGACGTATGGCAATGGTCCCGTCCCCGACGAGTATAGAATCAGGCCCAACGATCAGTTGTTTATCCAGGTTATCAGCGACGATCCAAGCAATGCAGCATTTTTAAACCTGACCAATACACAGGGGTCGATGGGATCGATGGGAAATTCAGCCGGTAGCCTTGAGTTGATTACGTACCTGGTGGATGAGCAAGGCAAAATTGCTTACCCACAGCTGGGTACAATTACAGTAAAAGATTTGACCACCGGCGAAGTCAGAGATTATATCCAGAATGAAGTGAACAAATATCTTGCAAGCGCTTCGGTGTTTGTAAAATTGGTTAACAGAACGGTAACTATATTGGGCGAAGTAAACAGCCCGGGGCAAAAAACCATGGTAAAAAACCAGCTTTCCATTTTTGAAGCGCTGGGGGCCGCCGGCGATATTACGGATTACGGAAACCGTCAAGATGTAAAAATCATCCGCGAATTACCGGCAGGGAAACAGATAGTGCAGGTCGATCTCACCGATCCGCAACTGGTTTATTCCCCTTACTATTATATATTGCCCCACGATGTGGTTTATGTGGAACATGCCACCAAGGTATATGGCGCCAAAAACCTTTCGTATGCAGCGCCCATCAGTATAACAGCATCCATTGTATCCATTGGTTTACTTATTCTTAATCTTTTCAAATAATGACAGACAACAACCCTTTGTCGGCAGGACAAACCCATTTCGGGGAAGACGACACCATCGATATTAAAAAAATCATTTTCCGGCTATTAAGCAACTGGCACTGGTTCGTTTTATGCGTACTACTGGCTGGTGGACTGGCATTTCTTTACAACCGCTACACCACCCCGGTTTACGAAATAAGCACCAATATGCTTGTTGAGGAAGACAAGGTAAACTCACCTTTGATGAGTGGCTCCGGTGTTTCGGGAAATGTTTTTCAGGGCCTTGGCATTATGAACAGTATGCGGAATATCTTTAACCAGATGGTGGTGATGAATTCGACGCCTATTATTGAAAAAACCATCGAAGAGCTTGATTTTGAAGTAAGCTACTATTCTTTGGGAAGGCTTTCGGTAAGCGAGCGTTACAAGGAAGTTCCTTTTCAGGTGATATGGGACAAAGAGCATCCGCAGCTATTGGAGGCCGACTTTTTTCTCACCATTCACCCCGATGGGAAATTATCCATTTCGTGCGAAGGGGAAGAAGCAAAAGTTTACAATTACAACGAAGACCTTATACTGAAAACCATACCCGACTTTTCGTTCTCTAAAGAAATCGATGCCGGTGTGAACCTCTTAGCGGATGAATTTTCATTTACGATTTTACTGAATGAACGTTTTAATCCAAAAGCGCCAAACAATTTTAAGTTCCGTTTTCACAGCAAAAGTTCAATTGTAAAAAAATACAAACAAAACCTCACTGTAGCCTTGCCCCAGGACGAAACTTCCATTGTTCAGTTAACACTGCGCGATTTTAACGTGCGCAAAGGCATAGACTTTCTGAATAAACTGACAGAAATATACCAGCTCGACAACCTGAGCAAAAAGAATGAAAATGCCAACCGTACTATCCAGTTCATCAACAACCAGCTACAATCGATTTCGGATTCACTGAACATTTCTGAAACCGAAATGGAATCGTTTCAGAGCGAAAATCAGGTACTCGATCTTTCGATGCAGTCGCAGCAATTGCTTGAACAAATGAATGAGCTCGACAAGGAAAAGATGAACCTGGAAACACAGAACAAATATTATCACGATTTAAGAAACTACATAGAAGGCAACCGTGAATTGGAAACGGTTATAGCGCCATCGGCCATGGGTATTAACGATCCGCTGCTGAACCAGCTGATTTTACAACTCAATGAGCTGGTAACGCAAAAATCGAGTCAGACCGGTATTGTGGAAGATTCGAACCACCCGACCATCCGGAGGCTGAATGCACAGATTGAGAGTGTAAAAAGTGCATTGCGCGAAAACACAACCAACATTATTACCCAATCGGACATTGCGCTGGAGAACCTAAACAAAAGAATCCGGAATTACGAAGCCCAGGTACGCCGCTTGCCTGCTACGGAACGTAACTTTGTGAATATTGAACGAAAGTATCAGTTAAACAACGAAACGTATACCTTTTTGTTGCAAAAGCTGGCGGAAGCACAAATTGCCAAAGCCTCGAATATCCCCGACAGCCAGGTGATAGAAGAAGCAAGAATGAACGGTGTTGGTCCGGTGGAACCGAAAAAGAAAATGATTTATGCCATTGCATTGCTGCTTGGCCTTGCGTTGCCGGCTTCCATTATTTTCCTGCGCGACTTTTTTAACAACAAGATTATGTCGCAGGAAGAAATTGAGGCAATCACCAAAATCCCAATTGTCGGGCATGTTTTTCATAACGAAAGGGAGTTTGCCAGCAGGACCCTTGTTTTAGACAAACCCAACTCACCGGCCAGCGAACCCTATCGTGCTATCAGGAACAAACTCAACCTGATGACCAAAGGGAAAGAGCATCCAGTGATAGCAGTAACATCTACCTTCCCCAAAGAAGGGAAATCGTACAATGCCATTAATATTGCTTCGTCGTATGCGCTAATGAGAAAAGAGACCGTTTTGCTCGACCTCGACCTGCGCAATTCGAAAATGGACGAAGAGTTTAACCTTGATTCCAACAACGGGGTAGTAAATTATATCATTGGAAAGTCAACGTTAGAACAGATAACGTATAAGACCAAACATCCCCGGTTAAAAATTATACCGGCGGGGGCAATTCCTCCCAATCCGGCAGAAATGCTAACCGATCCGCGTTTGCTGGCCCTTTTTGAAAAATTAAAAACAATTTATGAAGTTATTGTTATTGATACTCCGCCTGTTGGATTTGTAGCCGACATGTACCAGCTAAGCGATAACATCGATGCCAACCTGTATATTGTACGCCACAAATTCACCCATAAAATAGCGTTGCGCAATGCACTCGATGAAGTTCAGCGTCACCAGTTAAAAGGGGTGGGAATTATTATAAACAGTATTTCCAGGGGGAAAAGAAACTACGGCTTTGGAAATTATGGTTATGGTTATGGTTATGGTTATGGTTATGGTTATGGTTATGGTTATGGTTATGGCAAATACGGATATGGTTACGGAGAAAAAGACCAGAAAAAAACAAAACGCAAAAAACTGAAATCGGAAGATACAGAGGGGAAATAAGCTGGAAAAGTATTCAGTAATCAGTGGCAGTTGGCAAAAAAAAGGAAGCCATCAGTTGTTGTGAGCAATTTTCGACTTACCTGGCATTTAAGTTGGGGAAAACCAGCTGTAAAAGAACGACTCTTTTGTGTTTAAAATCAGGGCATAAGGACTAAAAACCAATATTCAAAAATGTCCATATCACCGGCATAAATACCAGTGTTATTGATTTCATCCAGTATGGGAAGAACAGTGCCATGCATATTTATCGTAATCCGTTAAAGGAGGTACAAACAATACAAAAACAAACATTTCGCATGATTGACCTATTTTTTTTGATCCAATACACACCCTGAGTAAAAGTTCTGTTCATCAGAAAACTCATTTGCAGCATCATTTCCGATATGCATTTTAATTTTTATTAAACCAGCAAAACTTACAAAAAACCACCTGCTCATAAATTAGATTCAATTTAAATTAAACGCCTGTTTAGCAAATAAAAAAAGCCGGACGAAAATGTGAGTTACATGTTAAAATTGTTGTTTAACCTGCTTAATCAACATTTTTCATTGAATTTAATTTTGTTTTCCAGCCTCCAACACGGTGGGGCAAGTTACACTTACATCGTCGCTGATATTGAAATTCATGCCCGAAAAACTTGCATTGCATTTGTTTTTTTCATAATTTGAAAAGCAATTCAATCATTATCAATGATTAACCCAAAATAATAACAAACAAAAATTCAAAATTGAGATAAAAAACGAAGCTCATGAGACCCACATTCAAACTAATGGTTACAATTTTATTGCTGATTTCAACATTGCCCGCAAAAGGGCAACTCTCTGCCGGCGACATTGCTTTTCTGGGATACAATTCCGATAATCCGGATGCTTTTGTTGTAGTTTCGCTGACGACCATCGACGAAGGTGAAGTGATTCATTTTACCGATAACGGATGGCAACCGGACAACACTTTTCGTTCGGGTGAGGGCACTATCAACTGGACTTGTCCTGCAGGCGGAATATCTGCCGGAACTGTTTTGTGTTTTGAATACGATGGCGCCTGGACAGTAAATACAGGCGTTCTTACCGGAAGTGTTACCCTGGCCGACGATGGCGATCAAATTCTGGCTTATACCGGAGCTGAAGCTTCCCCAACCTTTATTGCCGCTATTCAAATGAATGGTTCTGGCTGGGAAACCGGCGCAATAAGTGCAAATGAATCGTGTTTGCCGACAGGTTTAACCGACGGCGAAATGGCTCTCTCCATTCCGGAAGTTGGCAATGCAGTATTTACGGGCGCCATAACAGGAACCCGTGAAGATTTATTGCCGAAAATGAACAACCCTGACTACTGGCACACCAGCGATGCACGGAGATTTCGTGTTTTTCCGGGCCTTTTCCCACTGGATGTATTTACCGTATCTGATGGTACATGGAACACTATAGGCAACTGGAAATCGGGGCAGGTACCCGATAATTCATACAGCATTATGATTTCGAAAGAAACAAACGTAACAACAGAAAATACGTCAGACATTTATTGCAAAAACCTTATAGTTAGAGCCGATGCTTATCTTATTGTAAGTTCGGGACAAAACATGACAATTGAAAACGATGTCTTTACTGAATCGGATTCTAAAACCCTGACAGGAGGAATCGTAGTTCAGGGAGAATTAACAATTAACGGAACATCTTATGTTGAACGTTTTATTGATGATGTAAATTGGCATATTATTGCCTCACCCGTAACAGGGCAGTCGATGGGCGGCTTTGTTTCCGAAACCAATAATTCCGTTCAATATAGCAGCGAATACGGAGATTATGATCTGGCGCCGTACGATGAGCTTGCCGATGTCTGGGATCCTTACACCGGGAGTGCGAGCAGTAGTACTTTTGCTTCAATGAAGGGATATGTAATGAGAAGAACTACAGGAGGTATTGTTCAGTTTTCCGGAAATTTAATGTTCAGTGATTCTACAATTGCAGTTTCCCGCGAAAATTATGGCTGGAACAGTGTAGGAAACCCCTACCCCTCTCCTATTCAGGGAACAGGCTCCGGCAGTTTTTTAAGTGCAAACAGCAGTCAGCTCGATCCGGATTTTGCCGCACTTTACATTTGGGATAAAACCGATTATACTACATTTACCAATAGTTCTTCGCAAAAAATTGCCTTAGGACAAGGTTTTATAGTCCGTGCAAAAACCGGTGGCGGAAACATTCAGTTTACAAAAACCATGAGCAACAACAACTACGCAACATTTAAGTCGGCAAGCGAGGAATGGCCGGTTATCAGGTTAATTGCACAATCATCTGAATTTACAAATTTCACTGAAATAACTTTTAATAACAATATGACCGAAGGTATTGATCCCACTTTTGATGCCGGAAAATTAAAAGGAAATCCTGACTTTTCGGTTTACACACGGGTGCCCGATAACAGTTCTCCCGACCTCGCAGTTCAGGCATTGCCTATTCCGGCAGGCAGCTACAGAATACCGGTCGGACTCGATTTTGCCGGCGGAGAAGTAACATTTTCAATGGAATATTTAAATGGCCCGGTATCGTTTCCTGTTCAACTGGAAGATACTGAACGGGATTCCATTGTAACCTTTTCGGGTGAACTAACTGCTTATGAAACAACTACCGGGGCTGAAAGCAAAGGGACAGGCCGTTTCTATCTGTTGATAAACAATTCAATAACGAAAATTCAGGAACTTGAAAAAGCAGAAATAAAGACCCGGATTGAAAAAGACAATGTAAGAATTACCGGACTACCGCCAGTCAATACAAGGATTTCGGTTTACAGCACCGATGGAAAATGTCTGTATAATTTTAATTCCAATAGGCAAACCGACTATCTGATTCCAACAACGCTCATCCCGTCAGGTGTTTACATCCTTCATTTCAGTGCACAGAATTTTTCCGAAACCTCAAAAATTACGATACATCCAAACTGAATTTATATGAAAAAACGAACAGACACATTTCAAGAAGAAAAACGAACAAAAATTTCGCGGAAGGAAGCAATTAAGAAAACAGGAATTGCCGCTCTTACAGCTTCCACGATGCTGTTTCTCGATACACAAAAGGCCAGCGCTTCGTCGGTTGCCCCAACACGGCCAGGCAGGTAATAGATAAAACTTCACCCAAAAAAATACTGGTTTTGAAATACCCTCACATTTACGTTGAAATTGACAAAAATTATTTGGTATGGTTCTCACGCCCCCGAAGATTCTTTCTGTTGGCACCGTTGGCTTTCGACATCCTTCAGTCCGCATATTCGGAACAAAAGGAATCGTATTCAATAAAAAAAATAGCTTCAAAATATTCTTTTTCAGAAGAAAATGCAAAGGACTGTTTTGTTAGCTTTCAAAACAGGTTTGAAGAGATCAACAACTACAAATCGAAATCTGAAAAACATTGGAACGAATTTTCACTTTTCCCTGAAGACACAAAAAAAAGCGAAAAAGTTTGTTATGTTTTTGGCAAAGTTACATTTCGGTTTTGCTACGGTTCTGTCCACCTAAAAAATATCTTTCACCCTTTATTTTCACACCTGAAATTACAAACTGAAAATCAGAAAGACTGTTCAATTTGTTTAGCTGAGCATGACAATGTTTTCATTTTGAAGACCAGAAACGAAACGTTTTATTTTGAAAAAAATGAATTGCACTATTTAAAAGGAAAAGCCTTTAAACAAATATACAGGCACATTTATAATCTTAACACAGACGACGTTATGTTAACGGCCCATGCTTCGGTTGTTGCAGGGAACAACGCAGCTTTTTTATTGAGTGGAGCCGGGGGAAGCGGAAAAAGCACTGCGGCTGCTTTGCTCTCTACCATCGGTTTTCAAATACTTACCGATGATTTTGCGCTGATTTGTAAAAAAGGGCTTATTTATAAATTTCCGGCAGCTGTTTCAGTAAAACCCGGCGCAGCAAAAATACTGAAAACAAAAGGTTTCGAGCTGAAAAACAGTTCAAAAAACCAATATATTGCAATTTCACCTGCTACACAATTCGAAGCACAAGGCTTTCCCCTTAAAAAGATAATATTTATCCACTACCGCCAAAACGCTGCAAACAACCTGAGAAAGCTAGCTTTTACCGAAGTGTTACCTCAATTTTTCAAAGAAATATGGATTAATCCCGATGAAAAAACAATTCAGCTATTTTTTCACTGGCTCAAGAACGTTCATTTTTATGAATTTGAATATTCAGCAAATAACGATTTATTAACTCAATTACCCCAACTGTTTGCCGAATGAAAAATTCAGAACTCTTTCAATTTTCAGCTCAATGCCTGGCATTAAAATATCTGCCGGAACAAAAATCATCCATTATAGAAATTTTCCGAAAGAATAGTTTTCCCAAAGACAAATTTATAAGAATGTGCAGTAATCAACTGATTCTGCCTGCGGTTTGGTTGAATTTCACAAATCTTCAAACCAAACAACTATATCCTACTGAATATCAAATTTATATAAACAACATAGTAGACTTAAACAGAAATAGAAATCACAATATTTTAAAACAAATCAACAAAATCTGCCAAATTCTTTTGCAGAAAAATATCGAACCTGTATTTATGAAAGGGACTGCACATTTACTTGGAGGATTGTATTCCGATTTGTGCGAAAGATTAATTGGCGACATTGATTTTCTGGTTCCGGAAGAAGAGTATTTACGCGCCGCTGAGTTACTAAAACAAGCCGGTTATTTCAGTACTTTGGAATTTTATGGCGATTTGAAAAAACTCAAACATTATCCGCGATTAATTCATAACAACGTTGAAGCAGATATTGAAATCCACCGGAAGCCTGTAAATATAGATTTTTCAAATCTGCTTTCCGCTAAAGAAATTTACAAAAACAGAATTAAACTGGCACATATAGAAAATTGTTACATTCCATCGGCGCAACACCAGTTGCTACAAAATTTTATACACAGCCAGTTAAGCAACCGCGGACACAGTTATATTGTTCCCCGGCTGCGCGATTTGTACGATGCATACCTCTTGTTGAACAAAGCAGGTTGGCCCAAACCAGATCTATCATTGCAAACATCGAAAATGGCCACTGAATATTTTCGTTTTGCTGAAACCCTGTTCAAAATACCAAATAAACCTGATTTTCAGCCAGAACCTCTGTTTTCCTACAAAAAAAGATTTGATTTCTTTTGTAATAATCCGCGAATCCATCTTTTGTACATCGACATTCAAAAGTTAAAACAATTAATTTTCGATCGTTATCTGAAAATATTGCTTCAATGTTTATACTGCAAAGAAGCCAGACAATATGTTTATTGCCGGTTAATCTCAAAAAAATGGTACCGTTTGCATTTTTTTTCACTGATTAAAAGCTTTAGGGAGAACTAGCCATGTATCCACAGAAAGCGAGAATACAACACAATAAATATTGACTTTTGTTCAAATATAAAAAAACAATCCTTTTTAGAGCAAAAATTAAATTTCTCAGAATGAAAATAATAACGTAACTTTAGTAAGATTATCAAACTAAAAAAACAAAAAAAACTACAATTTACAACAAGACAAACAAAACAAGAATACAACAAATGGCCTCATTCATACTTATAAAACAAAAATTCATTAACATTTGGTTTTAATTGAAGGAATTAATAAAGTATTAATAAAAAATTGGCTCACTTTTGCCTTAAATAGATTAAATTTGCTGTACTAAACTTAACCCGATCAAAAAAATGGAAATATCATTAATCCTTGGAGCATTAGTTATAGGTTTTACTCTGGTAATAATTACAATACCACCAATTTTAAGAGTTGCGAGAGCCAAAGGGCTTTATGATTCGTTTGATGAACGCAAAATTCACAAAGGCTCGATCCCATCACTTGGAGGGGTAGCAATATTTATCGGTTTTGTTTTAAGTTCAATTGTTGCGACCGACGGATACAGTTTTGATTCGCTTAAATATATTATTGCAGCCGTTATTTTAATGTTTTTTATTGGATTAAAAGACGATTTGATGGCTATTTCGGCAAGGAAAAAACTTGTTGTTCAAATTTTTGCCGCCATTCTTTTAATAACCCTGGGAAATGTAAGATTTACAAATATTCACGGGATGTTTGGCATTTATGAAATAAACTATTTCTCGGGGCTGTTTTTAACACTTTTTGCCATGATTGGTATTATCAATGCATTTAACCTAATTGATGGTATCGACGGACTGGCCTCGGGGTTAGCTATACTTGCCTGTAGTTTTTGCGGCGTTTGGTTTTTCCTTGCCGGACAAATTCAGTTTTCCATTATGTCGTTTGCACTGGTTGGCAGTCTGGCCGGTTTTTTCCTCTACAATGTTTTTGGAAACCAAAATAAACTTTTTATGGGCGACACGGGTTCGCTGGTTATTGGACTGGTTATTTCAACCCTGGTAGTTAAGTTTAACGAGTTTAACATTATAAAAGAATTACCATATTCCATGTATTCTGCCCCGTCTGTTTCGCTGGCATTAATTATTGTTCCACTGATTGATACAATCCGTGTAATGACTATTCGAATAAGTAAAGGGCAATCGCCATTTTCACCCGATAAAAATCATATTCACCACCGGATTTTATTTCTGGTGAACAGCCATTTGAAAGTAACACTGATACTTATTGCGGCAAATGCATTGATTATTGCATTTGCTTTTATCCTTAATTTCACAGCATTAAATGTATTGCTTCAGTTTATTTTGGTATTTGGCGTTGGAGTTCTACTTTCCTTTGTCCCGTCGATGTTTGTAAGACGTGCAGAGAATAAAGAAAAAGCGGCCAAACTAGCCCAGCAGCTTAGTTAAATTCTAATAGTCCGGCTCAAATCAACTTTTCCCCCCTGTATTTTCAATATATAGTTTTTTTATTTAACAGAACAATTTTAGAAGTGCTAATGGCATTTCATAAAATATGTCGACAGGAAAGAAGCTAAAAAACAACTGCGCTGGTTAATTATCACCACAAATAAAAACCAACACAATATCAGAAATTGGCTTAGATTGATGGATTTTTCAATTTATTACCCTCCCTGATTGCTATTAGCCAGTGGACGCACACAATAATCCTTTCTGAAGAGTTTAAAATTCAAAAAAAGCAATGGCTACAATAAAAACTGCAAAGCATTAATAATCAAAAAAAATATGCTGAGGTTTATTGTGGATTTATTCGCCGCCAAATCACAAAATCACACAAAATGTGACAATGAAATTCAAACCTGTACACTCCTGCCACAGAAATAATATTTTTTAAAATTGAGCTAAAAATTGTATTGAAAACCCAACTTAACAGTTGCCGATTGCGGGTAGCTTCCATAATCCAGCCCACTGAAATTATAAAACCCCGGAGCAACAACGGATACAGGATAATTGCCGGAATACCGGGTGGAATAAAGAACATTTTCAGCTGAAAAATAGAAGCGGATTTTATTCACTTTGTTTTTAGTTAAAAAAGTATATCCAAAATCTACCTGACGAATGCGCAGGAAACTGCCGTTCTCCACCATCGATGAATTGGGACGGTTGTTCTGGTTTGGGTCATTGTATTGAACACGCGGCCAATTATTTGAAACAAAAACCGATTGCCAGTAGTTTTTCATTTCATCAAACCGATTTCCCGGGCCACCTGTTGCATTGCCCCATGTTTTGTTCAAATTGTAAATTTCGTTACCCGAAGAGCCATCAAACTGAACCAGAAAATCAAACATCCGAAAGATTAAGCCAGTTTTAAAGGCATAAATAAAATTAGGATTGGGATTACCAACAAAAGTAATATCGTTTTCATCGATTACACCGTTTCCATCGATATCTTTAAATTTTATATCTCCCGGCGCTGTAAATTCACTTTGGTAATATTCGTCCTGATTACCCAAACTATTCGCTTCATTAATTTCATCCTGTGTTTCAAAGATACCTTCTTTAACATAACCATAAAACGCTCCCAATTCGTTCCCTTCCTGTAACATCGAAAATGGGACATCGTTAAAATTCAACGCATTGGGAAGCACAGCAATTTCTGAAAAATCGTCGCCCAAATCAAGAATTTTATTTTTCAACGATTGAAGGTTAAAAGAAAGCCATAAACCAAGGTCTCCAATTTTTTTGGAATAACTCGCCTCCAATTCCCATCCGCGGTTATGAATCCTTCCGGTATATTGGTATTGCAATAAACTTTCCCCGTCTGAATTTATTTCGCTTGCAAAAGCGACATTGCTCCGTAAGCGATCGAAGTAATTCATTTCCAAAGAAAGGCTGTTATTAAAAAAGCCGGCATTTAGGCCCAAATTCCATTCTTCCGAATTTTCCCAGCGCGCATTTGGTTCAGGCGCCCCCAGAACAAGCTCGTTGTAAATCTCGGTTGATTTTAAAAATGAAAGGTCTCCCCCGTTTTCCGGACGATAATTCAGGAATCCAAAATTTTCAGCTCCTGAAATTCCCCATCCTATTTTCAGTTTTAAACCCGACAGAGCTGAATTTTCTTTTGATTCATCGCATTTCACCAGCCAGTACCCGGTAGAAAAAGATGGGAATAATCCGAAAAGTTCAGTTCCGTTTTGTCGTAAAACCACCTCTCTGCGCAAACCGGCAGCCACATCAAATTTATTGTTGACAGAGAAATTTCCCTGCAAAAACAAAGCTCCCGAACGCCGGCTGTTTGTACCTTCAATTTCAACAGGTAAATTCAATACATAATCTTCGGTATTAATACTGTTTATGGTTTGTGTGTCTTTTCCTTTAATATAGTTTTCGGACCAGCCAAACAGCACCAACAAGGGGTTTCCGTTTAATTCCTGCTGAAATTTTAAAGTATTTGCAATGTTCCAGTTGTACATATTTCCCTGGCGGTAAGTGGTAAATTCGTTGTTGCCCAAAAACGAAGTCGACCCAGTTGTAAAAAAACCGGCATTTCTTCCATAATCGGTATAATCGCCTGAAAGCAATGTATTGAGCGACAATCCTTTTGCCAGGTTTATTTCCATTCCAAAATTTCCGTAAAATTGCGACTGCAAATTTTCAAGATTATATTTTTCAAGAAATTCAGCCGGATCTTTATCTCCGAAATAACCTGATAGAACCGGAATATAATAAACCGAAGCCGAAGAAAATGGCGGGTACATCTGGGCAAAAACCAACGGATTCCCGTTGAACCGGTTGTACCCGTTTAACGGGGTTTGCTGAATGGAGCGGGTGAACGAAAAATCAGTGTTTAGTTTTATCCGGGGCGAAGGGTTTAGATTTCCCTTAAAATGAAGATTGCCATTTTTTAAACCAGAGCCTGAAACAACTCCTGTGATTTGATTAAATTTTCCAGACAATAAGATTCCTGAAACCTGATTTCCTCCCGTTAAGCCAAACGATAAATTACTGCTAACAGCTGGTTTTACCAACTTTTTCACCCAGTCTTCCGATGCAATTCTTGACCATTCCTGACTTTCCATTCCCGCCTGTAAGAACGATTCGTTCATTAAACCGACGTAACTTTCCGCGTCGAGTAATTTTGTTTTGTTGTAAGGCAATTGTAACGATGAAAATCCATCTATAGTAAAACGGAGCGGCTGCTTTTGTATTTTTTTTGTTTGAACCAGTACCACACCGTTGGCCCCTGTCGATCCATAAATTGCCGTTGCCGAAGCATCTTTCAATACTGTAACACTTTCAATCTCTTCGGGATTTAAAGCCAGCAAAGGATCGAGCGAATTCAAAAAAAACGGCAACTGATTTCCGGCATTTAAAACCACTCCATCGACAATATAAAGTGGCTCGTTTGTAAAAACCGTATTTATTCCCCGAACAGCCGTTGAAAAAGAATTTCCGGGAAGTCCTTCCGAACGGCCAGTTGCAACCCCTGACATACCTCCCAATATTACATCCAAACCTGATGCAGATTTTACAAAATCGTTTTTTTCGTACACATTTGTTGCAGTGGAAGAATTAACAGATTTCCAGGTGTAGTAACCATTGTCGACAAATACTGGTGATATTTGATACAAAGAGTCCCTGATTTTATAAAGAGCAACATTAAGAATTTCACCATCTACAAATTTTTCAACCGGATTGTACCCTGTTTTACTGAATTTCAATGCTGATCCGGAATAAATAAGCGAAAATGAGAAATTACCGTCTTTATCGGAGATCGTTGCCAAATTATTACCTTCTTCAAAAATAATTACACCTGGCAAAGGGGAACCGTATTCATCGATTGTTTTTCCTTTAACTTGTTGTTGTGCATCTCCATTAAAAACAGTAAAAAAAAGAATTGCAAACAATAAAAAACATTTAATCTGTTTTGTGAAACTATGATAGCTGGCGGGTATTAGCATAATGTAAAATTTTAACCACTCAATAAAAACAATGTTTTCGAGGTTGTAAAATTAAACTAAAAATGAAAGTAATTCCCACTTTCCCTTATATTTTAACAAAATAATAAAAGTAAAGTGTAATGGGTTATTTTCTTATAACATTGATTTTAACACATTTTATTCATTCGCATTTTTGCAGAAAAATAAAACACCAGCGCAAACACGAAAGCATTTAAAAACAAACTAGCCGGGCGGCGGTGTAGAAACAAATTTCCGGTTTCTGTTTTTCTTTTTTACTGGTTCCCGGGGTGAACAACAATTACTATGTTTCCTTTTTTATGACCTGAGGCAATGTAAGTGTGGGCTTCGGCAACTTTCTCCAGCGGGTACCGGCGATCGATAACTGTTGTCAGGCGGCCTTCCCTGAATAACTCCACCAACTCCAAAAACATATTTCGCAGTTCGTCATCTTTCCGAAGTCCGGTGGCAGCAAATCTGGCCTTCTTTTTACCAAAAACCGAAGTCGGCAACATTTGAAAAAGCAACGAAAGTCGAAGAACGGGGGAAATGTACAAACCCGATTCAGTAAGAATATTTTTACATTTTGAAAAGGAACTTTTTCCCACGGTATCAAAAATCACATCGTACGTTCCTGTTGATTTAGTGAAATCATTTTTGGTATAATCCATCACATAATCGGCGCCCAACGATTTTACCAACCCTAGATTTCCGGTACTGCAAACCCCGGTAACTTCAGCGTCCATATATTTTGCAATTTGCACAGCGGATGTTCCCAGGCTGCCTGAGGCTCCGTTAACCAGAACTTTTTGTCCCGGTTTAATTTGCGCTATTTCTTTTAGAAAATTTAAGGAAGTTACATGTCCGTCGCCAAAGGTAGCGGCATCGGTAAAACTTAAATTTACGGGCTTTGGCAGAATCACCCCGTTTTCCGGAATGGTAAAATATTCGGCGTTGGTACTAAATCCCAGCGTGGTTTCACCAAAAACATAGTCACCTGGTTTAAATAATTTTACTTTTGGGCCAACGGCTTCCACAACTCCGGCAAAACCGGTTCCGGGTATCGCATGTTTGGGTTTTGTTAACCCGGTTATTAAACGGCCAAAATACGGTTTTCCTGTGCGCATCATTCCATCGGCAGTAGTTGCCGAAGAAGCATACACTTTTACCAACACTTCATTTTCTTTGGGTTGCGGTTTTTCAACCTGTTGCAACCGGAGTACATCGGGCGCTCCGTAACCCGTGGCAACAATTGCTTTCATCGTTTCTTTAATTGCATTCATTGTATCTGTTTTTCACATTTTACTTCTTTTTGCTTGATTTCCATTACAATTATGGAGCAAAAATAAGTGAGGCGCCACAGACAAACGTTCGGAAAATTTGTAAAGATGTTCGGATTTATAACTACGAACGAGAAAGTAGTTTCCCATGCATAAAATATACTGTATTTCTTCCTTAAAGAAATAAATCAGCATTTGCTACCCTTAAATACTACTTTTTAAAAATAGCCAATCAACAGATTTATTATTCAAATTACACTGTTATTCTTATTTTGAAATGAAAATAAAATGCCATAATTTAGAACAAATGTTTATTTTAATTTGTTGTATAAAATCAAAAACAGAGAGTTTTCAATTAATAACCATAAAATTCAACGATTATGGCATGTGCAAATGGTGTAAAACCACTCAAAAAGAAGAAAAGCAAAGAATATTTAGTAGAAAATTTAAAAATGGAGGAAAAACCTATGAGTACAACAATGGTTAGGCAGCAAATGCCTGAGTTTGAAATGGATGCTTACGATGCAAAAACCGGTCATTTTAAAACTGTTTCAAGTAACGATTATAAAGATAAATGGGCAGTAGTATGTTTTTACCCTGCTGATTTCACATTTGTTTGCCCAACTGAAATAGCTGCAATGAATGCACATTACGACGAGTTTCAGGAATTGGGTGTTGAAATTTTAGCCGTTTCTGTAGATTCAAAATTTTCGCACAAAAGATTTGCTGAAACAGAACCCATTCTGAAAGGACTGAAGTTAACGATGGGAGCCGATACAACACAGGAAGTTAGTCGCGCATTCGGAGTGCTAATTGAAGAAGAAGGGGTTGCGCTGAGGGGGCGTTTCCTTTTTAATCCCGACGGAGTTTGCGTCGCACAGGAAGTTCAGGCCGATTCGGTTGGAAGGAATGTTAACGAGTTTCTGAGACAAGTCAGGGCGTGGCAACATGCCAGTAAAACCGGCGAAGTTTGTCCGGCTGGCTGGCGACCGGGAAAGAAAACGCTTCCGGTGAATACCGACATAGAAAAAATGACAGGCAGGGTTGGCGATTATATTACGCTGGAAGAAATTCTAAGCTAATTGTAATAAAAACGGGAAGTAAAAAAGCGATATGGAGTTTTCATATCGCTTTTTTTCTTGAAATAAATCAATCGATTCCGCGAATTTGTTTGGCTGCGTGCCACAAATCGCCTTCGTTGTAATATTCCAGCGAATTTCCGCAATGCACAATAATGATTTCCTTATCGGGAATAACATAAATAGTTTGCCCCAGATTCCCGTTGGCAAAAAACTGAAATGTTGAATCGCAATTTGTATTTCCCCACCATTGATAAGTATAATACGTGTGTTTGCAGTTGTTTCCTCCCAGCCAGCCGGGGTAAATGTTGCGCGGAATGGATTTGTCTTCGCGTGTAGATTTCAAAACCCAGTCTTTCGAAACAATCTGTTTGCCGTTCCAGTTTCCTTCGTAAAGACAAAGACGGCCAAACCGCGCATAATCGATGGCGCGCGCCATTAAGCGGCTGGGCATGTATTCGAAACCCGATTTTTTGCTGTCGATCGAAAAAAGTGCATCGTATTCCATTACCTGCGACCACAGTTTTTCCTGTAAATATTCGGATACTGTTTTGTGCGTTGCCCGTTCAATAATCAGCCCTAAATAACTCGTGTTATAATTGTTGTACTGAAATGTTTTTCCCGGCTCCGAATCAATATCGACTTTTTTAAGCAGTAGTTTCCGCACATTTGGATGATAATAACCAACCGCTTCGTCGTGCCAGGGAAGATGAATGTATGTACCCGGAAAATAACCGGCGAAATATTTTAAACCCGAGCGCATTTCGAGTAAATTTTGAATGGTAATTTTTTCGAAATCAGGATTGTGCTCCTTCAATTCGGGAATGTATCGGGTCATCGGGTCGTCGACTCCACTGATCAAACCGTCGTCGATGGCAGCGCCAATCAAAAAAGAAATAAACGATTTTGCCATCGATTGTGAATGAAAGTACGAATCGCGCGAAAAACCGTTAAAATACTTTTCATAAACAATTGTATCTTTTTGGATAAATATTAAAGCCGTGGTTTGCGACTTTTCCGCCCACTCCTCAAAATTCTTAAAACCGGAACGTTTTACCCTGTCCTGAAACAACGATTCCACATAATTTTCATCCGTATTTACTGCAAAGCGGAAAGTGTCTTTTGAGCCTTCAATCAACCGGTTTTCATACTTCTTGTAATCGTAAACATCGGCTACATTTTGTGTAATAAGCCTGTAAACATAAACCGGTGAATATTTTACAGACAGTGCCACTAAAAAACTCATAATTAAAATTAGCAGAGTAGTAAGAACTATTTTTATGACTTTCAGTACTTTTTTCATTATGAATATTTTCTAAAGTCTAACAATTTCTTTTTGATGAAAAAGACCAAATAAAATATATTACCGCAACATCATGGCAATCAAAGGGCGGGTTCTTTCCACATCTTTTAAATCGAGTTTTAGTCCAAGTGGTTGTAACTGTTGCTGAATCATTTCATAGATGGGTTTCATTTCAGAAAATGGCCCGATTACGGATTCACGTGGAGTTGCCCCGTGGTTGTTTTTTAGTGTTTTGTTCGCACCGGCGTCAACAAGCATTTGTACAATTTCAACCCGGCAAAAAAATGCGGCAGCATGCAAAGCAGTCGAGCCTTCGTTGTTTTTTATATCCAAATCGGCATTCGCATTTATTAATGCTTTGGCAATATCAGTTTTTCCAAAGGTTGCAGCCGTTATTAAAGGTGTTGAGCCACTCATCGGATCTTTTAAATTAATATCGGTTCCTGCTTCAATGTGTTGTTTTACGATTTCAAGATTGCCCGAAATTATTGCTGCCTGAATATCCATTTTGGGGTTCTCAAGGATTTGCCCGGCAGCAGAATTAGTGCTAGTGCCGGTACCCGACTGAGCATTCGCATTTGTTAGCAGCAGAAAAATGAACGAAATGGTTACTACCATTTTAAGAGATTTAATTTGAATTGTTTTCATGAATGTAATTATTTCAGTTTTAACCTAGTAATTTATTGTATAATACTATATTAACCAACGGATTCATCATTAATAAAGGGAATTAAAACCGGTAAACCTGAAAAAAGTAGAATTTCAGTTTGTCACAAAAAATCAATACTTGAAGCTAAAAAGGACTTTAAATTGTACTTTTAAAATATTACGATCTTTTTTCTTTTCGAAGAATTCTTACGATGCGGTTGTATATGATTTCCGACAAATTCCAGTTATAACCATCAAAATTGGTTGTGTTTGTAAATTGAATAACAACCGTGTCGATTTTTTTGTGGTATTTTGCAATACTCTGGTAGCCGGCCACCAAACCTGTATGTTCGTACTTGTAAATGGAAGAATAGATTTCCTGTTCACCTGTACCAAACACCGATCCATCGTTTAATGCCCGTATAAATTTGCCCACGTCCTCAGCTGTAGCCAGCATTGAACCGTAATCCGTCATTTTTATATCTTCTTTTACTCCAACATAATAGCCACTCATCACATCGTCGGGATTCACATCGCGAATGGAACCAAAAGTATGTTGCAATCCGAGAGGGTCAAGAATCCTCTCTTTGATAAACTGAAATTTACTGTTCCCTGTCACTTTTTCAATGAGCAATGTAATCAGCAAATAATTGGTATTTGAATATTCATAATGTTTGCCCGGTACAAAATTGGCCGGCAAATCAAGTATTAGTTTAAGCGCTTCGTGGCTGTTTTTGGGCGGGTTAGTCCAGAAATTTGGCGTATTCGTAAAATTGGGAATACCACTTCTGTGCTGAACCATCATTCGCAACGTGATTTTATCTGCATTTTCAATTCTGCCCACCAATTCAGGAAAATAATCAGCAAGCGTTTTATCCAGCGACAAACGTTTATCGTTTACCAGTTTTGTTATTGCAACAGCATCGTACAACTTGCCGATGCTCGCAATTTTAAACAATGAATGCGGGTCGGCGGGTATTTTTTTCTCTCTGTTTTTCCATCCTGCGGCGTAAAAACCGGGAGACTTTCCAGCTTGGTCAACATACACGATTATTCCGTCAAATCCATATTTAATACTATCATCCAGTTGTTCCTGTATCGTATCCGGAAGTGGCGTTAACAACAGTTTAAGCAAAATCCATGGAACAAAAAACATAGAAGTTATGGTTCCAACAAGCAACAAAATCTGTATGATTCGTTTTGTCTGTTTCTTTTTCATATGTATTATATATTTCCTGTGTATTACGCTTTTATAAAATTGATTCCAATTAACCGAAATCCGCGGGGTGAAAATAATTTAACTGCCCTTTTCATTTTAATTGTTCTAAAATTACACGACAAAACTATGTTCAGCACAAACAAAAAAAGTGCGTAAAAAATAGAAAAGGGTTCGGAATTATAAAGCAGAACCTTTTTCCTTCAAAAACTCCTTTGGCGTTTTTCCTGTTTCTTTTTTGAAATAGGTATTGAAAACCGTTTTCGAGTTGAAACCGCTTTCGTAAGCCAGTCCAATCAGTGAAATATGACTGTTCTCCACATCAAGAGCCAGTTTTTTAAAATATTCAATGCGATAAAAATTGATAAATTCATTAAAATTTTTCCCCATTTGTTCGTTGAGCAACCACGACAATTTGTTTGGATGAATTTCCATCCGACCGGCAAGCGAACGAAGCGAAAGATTGGGAATTAAAAATGGTTCTTCCTCTTCGATAAAACGAAGCAATTTTTTTGTGTAAATATTAGCTGTTGCTGCATCCAAAAGCGGCGGTTTTTCCTGTGTTGATTGTGTATTGTCGGAATACTTGTAAAGTTGGTTCTTATAGTTATTATAACGCTGATCATTTTTCAAATTGTTTGCCAAAGGATCGGTATAACTCAGCAGTAAAACCGACGATTTTAATTGAATCGCTTTATTGAGCCAGGCAAATGCTTCGTCTGCTTTTCCCATATTGGCGTAGGCCAGATACAAATATGAATGCGCCTGAAAAGCATGTGGGTCCATGGCTTTCTTTTTTAATTCTGCAAAACATTTTTCGGTTTCAGTCCTATCATTTTTTAAAATGTGCGCCAAACAAAGTGTTCCTAACTTTTCGTCGTGAACTACTATTTCATTGGGCATTTTATTTAGAAACAGAATCGCTTCGTCGAACTTTCCCAATTTCAGCAAAGAATAACTGCGCACAACATAAGCCGGGATATTGTTTGGATTTTTTGCCAGACACTCGTCGTATAATTTTAAAGCGTCGGGATAATTTTCAAAACGGTAGTGAAAATAGGCCCGGTAGAACAGGGTTTCCTGCGAAAGCGGGTTGATGCTGTGCGCTATTTCCAGATGTTGTTCTGCTTTTTCCTTTTCTCCCAGAATCATATACAACATCGAAACAAACTGCTGTGCCTCGGGATAACCCGACTTTAATTCCACCGACCGGAGTCCGTGTTCAAAAGCCCCCTGGAAATCGGCATCATAAAAAAAAGAAACATTAGCCAGCAAATAATGAACGCCTGCATTTTTGGGGTTCAACGAATAGGCTTTGTCTGTATTTTCTCTCGATTTTTTCCAGGCTTCTTCGCGGGGCATCAATTCTGTTACTGCAAAAAAGCTGTACGCATCGGCCAGGCCAACGTACGAATCGGTATGATTTGGATCGAGTTTTATGGCTTTTTTATAAAATTCAATGGCTTTGCGCGCATCCACCGGATTCCATTTGTTAAAATGATACCGTGCTTTCAGAAAATATTCATAAGCTTCAATGTTCCCGGTATTCTTTTCCACCAAATGCTCCTGAATTTCGAAATGCCCGTATTGTTCGCGAAGTTTTTCAGCAATGTGCAGACTGATTTCATCCTGAATTTCGAAAATATTTTCCAATTTGCGATCCCATGTTTCCGACCAGAAATGAAAATCTTCTTCGGCATGAATTAACTGGGCCGTTATTCGCACGGTTTGTCCTGCCAAACGAACACTGCCTTCCAGAACGGTTGCAACATTTAATTCATTTGCAATTTGCCTTATGGGAACATGTTTATTTTTGAAATGAAAAGAAGAGGTCCTCGATGTAACTTTCAGATGTTTTATACCGGCCAGCGCGTTAATGATTTCTTCGGTTACACCGTCGCTGAAATACTCCATTTCCCCGCTGTCGCTCATATTCACAAACGGTAGTACGGCAATTGTTTTTTCTGTCGGGTTCAATTTTTCCATTTTTGCGTTGTGCAATTGCTCTACTAATGTATTTAATTTTTAACAGGAAGCCGGATAAAATGTTTACAGAGAATCAATATCAAAAAGAACGCACTTGTTTCAATAGTGTATTTTTTGCAGAAATATGCACTTCAAATTTTAGTAATTCTACTTTAATACTTTTGCACCAGGCTTGGTTAACACCATCCTTTACCGTATGTGTGAGATTAACAAAGAGGCTGTCCAAAAAGTCAAAAATATCTAACCGCAATGATTGCAATGAAATTCGCAAAGAGCGCAAAGCTTTATAAATTAGCAGATTAAATTTGCGTACCTTGCGTTAAACTTAGCGCATTTAGCGGTTAAAATAACTTTTTAGACAGCCTCATCTGGAGCATCTGTAAACTTGGGACTTTAGTCCCTGTTTCTGATATCAAGAGCTAAAGTCCGTTTGTTTTAAAGTTCGTTTTCCCCGGGCACAAATGCCGGGGTTATTCAAAACTTTTTGTTCTTACTGATTTTCTTCTTTCTCAAATTCTTCAATCTGTTTTAAGAATTCAAGCGCCTCATCCACCTGACTGCCACTTCCTTTCAACAAACCGTTCATCCATTTTTTATTGATGTTTTGGGGGCGCAGCGCTCTAAGAATGAATAACGACAATATTTCCAAAAGAACGGTAATAAATCCCAGGGTTACAAGTTTGTCGAAAGTGAGTGTTGTTACCAAATCGAAGTTGAACAGAACTTTAAAAAAGAACAAACCGATAAAAGGGGAAAAAGGTAGTACCCACGCTCCTATTTTCAAGTTAGTAATTACCGACGATTTTATTTTGGCAATGTCTTTTTGAAGTTTTGTTACCGGTAAATTGTAATCGACCGAAAGGATTTGTTTTAACTGAATAACGGAAGAAAAAACCAGAAGCGCCGAAAAAAAGGCCACCACAACGCCTGAAAAGGCAAAATACAAGGACTCCAAATGTGTGAACACAAAATACAAAGCGTAAGAAGCCGTTGCAATAAAAAACAATCCTGTGCTGACGGGCAAATAAAGCAGGCTTTTCAATGATGACTTGGCCTTATCCAGTTTTACTTCTTTTAAAAGATTAACATTCAATAGTCTTGTGTTGTCCAGTAATATTTCGTTTTGTTTCCAGACTTCCTGTAAGTTTATATTTTCCATTTTAATTCTGATTAAATTTTTTCTTTAATTGTTTTTTTATCCTGTTGATTTTTGTCCCCACGTTGCTCACCGAAATCCCCATCGCTTCTGAAATTTCCGCGTGACTGTTTTCATCGAGGACCATAATTAAAATCGCCTTGTTCAGTGGGTCAAGTTCTTCGATAAATTTTCGCAAAAGAATGATATTTTCATCGGTTGCCGTTTCTTCCTGTTCATCAATCCGAACGAGTTTTTCGGGCATTGGAACCATATATTTTTGCCGGTTTTTTACTTTTCTGAAATGAGAAATGGAAACGTTAAATGCAATTTTATACATCCAGGTGGTCACTTTCACTTTATGATCAAAAGTATCGTAGCCTTTGATTATCTGGAAAATAATCTCCTGAATCAGGTCCTCCTGTTCGTGAACATCGGAACAATAGCTGTTAACTACCTTGTAAATCAACCGGCGGTGTTCTTCAATCAAAGTTGCTATTTCAAAGTTATTGGCCGTATTTCTGTTTTTCATCTCAATTGATTTTTAACTGCCCATCTATACACTTTTTCCATGGCCTGTTGGCTGTGTCTTATCCCGTTATGCGTTTCTCCTTCCACAATATAACATTCTCCACTGGAATATGCTTCAACAATCGGTTCATATTCACCGGCAATAAAAGCTTCGTCGTTGCTTCCGGCAAGTACCAGCAAAGGTTTTTTAATACTTTTCAGGGCTTTTCGGTAATCTATCGGAACGCTTGCTTCCATACTTCTGTAGGAATATGCCCTTACCGGCATTTGTTCAGGAAGATTATAAAAAACAACTCTCATTGAATCGTAAGTATGAATACCGAATTCGTTTAACATTCGCAAACCCAATCCCCGTGAAAGGTGAATTTTTATGAATTTGTTTTCCAAATCCAATTTCTGGCTGGTTGTAGGCGCCCGGGTTCCAAGATTGGGAGCAAAAAGCAAATAACCATCTGCCTGGGTTTCGGGAAAAGTTTCGGCGTGGCGAAGTACAATTCCACCGCCCATGGAATGCCCTGCCAGCACAATCTTTTGGTCTGGTTTTTCTGATTTTACGATGGAAATAATACCGTCCAAATCCTCGGCATACTGATTTAAGGTAGAAATATCGCCGGGCACCCCACCCGACTGTCCGTGTCCTCTGATGTCGATGGCAATTACGTTGGCTTGCAGCGCCTCGCGAAGCAGCCCGGCCATTTTGTTGAAAGTAAAACTGCTCGACAAAGTTCCGTGCAAAAGAAGAACTGTTTTGTTCGACGAATATTCATATTTCTGTCCGTGAATCAAAATTCCGTCCCTCATTTCAAATTGAACAATTTCTGAAACATTGGGCTGTTCAAAACCCATGTCGGCAATTTCTTTTGGTCCGGGGTTCGAAACCAGCGGCGCAGAAAATTGCGGTTCGGGAAATGCAATCATTTTTAATGCCTCGTTTACAATTCTTACACTGTCGGCATTTGTTTGGGCAAACGAAATACTGCCTGCCAAAATCAGGAGAAAAAATGCTGTTACTGTTTTTGTTAAATCTTTCATGTCACTTTTTAATTTGTTTGCCTTATTAATCGCACAACTTTTAAAAAATCACACTCTAAAAAAATTGAATCACGAATATTTGAATTAAGCTCTTTTAAAATATGTGTTACACATTCCGGAAACCCTTAGGTTTACATGTTTATATAAAACACACCAGCAGAAAATATACGGCTCGGTGGAGTTGCACTCAAAGCCCGGTTAATTTTTTTGCAACCATTCGATGCCTCAGGAATCGTTAATATTTATTAAGTGTCTAATTTCATTAAATAAAAACCCGTTGTGCGGTTTAATATTTAACAAGAACATAATCCGGAACAGGACAGGGCTCCTGTAAATCAATATTAAAATTTTAAAGACATCAATGTATTATTGAAATTCCTTCCATAATATTTTATTATACTACATGAAAGTTCTCATATTTTTCTTCCGGATAGAAGTCGTAAAGAATATTAACAGACAGGTTGATGCTATTAATCCCAAAAAGCAAATTTCACCACTAGTTTTAATCAAGTTTAAATTAGTCCGCATACTTCAAAATATAACGAACATTTGCTTTTACAACATACTCTCGCGAAATATTTTTATAACAACTATTTCTTTAGTATTTTCAGTGCTTAAAATATAATCTGATGTTGTTTGGACCTATGTTTTTCGGGTATAAAAAATTTATCTTGTATGTAATTTTTATCCTTGTTAATTTCCCTGTTTACTTATCAGCAGCAAATATTGATGGCAGCAATAGTAAGTCGTCAAACTTAGTGTCTGACATCCGATATTTCAGCGACAACCAGGAATTATCAATCGATTCTGTAAAAAACCTTTCCGGCAATTCATTCAGAAAATTTCTCCAATATAACATACAACCAAACGAGGTTTTCTGGCTCAGGATTGTTATAGATAACCGGCTTGCCGCGTACCATGAGTATATTATCCATTTTTATAGCAATATGCACGAAGTTCATTTATATCAGACAAATAATAAAGGTGAATGGATAGAACACCGCTCAGGAGTAATGGTAGCTGAAAAATTTAAAACACTGAATGGTTTTATTATCGATAAAGTGCCTTTTACAATCTCCGATGGTAATGAAACAGTTTTATATCTGAAAATTAAAAATCGAATTGTTAAACATCTCGATTTGGAAAAAATCAGGATTATCGATTCAAAATCGTTTTATCATATTTATGAAAAAACAGGTAAGCTGCAAAGCTTTTTCATAGGGATAATTGCTATTCTTTGTATTTTCAATCTCTTACTTTTTATTATCTCAAAAATCAGGATATATCTTTATTATTTGCTATATGCAGCTGTATCGAGCCTTTTTTTTATTCACAGTTTTCAGTATCTCGAATCTGGCTTTTTTGTTAATCACCCTGAAATAAATATTTACTTTTTCTTTTCAGTTACCATCATTCAGGTAATTTACAGTTGGTTTTTATATGAGTCGGTTAAACCCGATGTGGAGAAAACTACACTAAAAAAATTGAAAAAATATGCCATTGGGGTTTCAACAGGCACACTTGTTATTCTGATTGTTGCTGTTTTCAATTTTGTGAAGGGTGTTCAGCTAAGTGATATCTTTACTGTAATTAATTCGGTTTGCATCGTTGTAATTGTTTCATTACTCTACAAACGGGTATCGAATATGGTGAAAATTATCCTCACAGGTTCACTGTTTTTGATAGCCGGAGGTTTTTTGGCTATTATAACAAATTTCAGAAATGATGTCCCCCAACAGATTTACTTTTTTCAGGCAGGTTTTTTTATTGAACTGATATTTTTTACAGTAGCCATCAATTTTATGTATCAGAACGAGCGGCTGGCAAAATTAAAAGCCGAACTTAAAAATTCTGTATTGCTAAACGAACAGTTAAATAAAGAAAAAGAGGCTCAAAAGTTACGCGCACAAATAGAAATGAAAGAGCGCGACCTGGCTGCCAAGGCTGTTGCTATTTCGCAAAAAGAAGCATTGATAAAAAATGTAAGTTCCCAGTTGGAAAAACATGTTTATAACAATTCGGTGAAAATTAGGGATATTAAAGATGTGGTATCCGATCTTAATTCAAAAACAGATAATAATTTTTGGGAAGAATTCGAAACACATTTCATTAAAGTCCATCCTGAATTTTACAGTTCATTGAACTGTGGATACCCCGGATTAACAACGAACGAACGAAGGTTATGTGCATTTATTAAGCTGAACCTAACAACCAAAGAAATCGCAAACATTACAAAACGTAACCAGGGAAGTATACACATGGCCCGTACCCGGCTTCGAAAAAAAATGGGTTTGGATAAGTCAGAGAACCTCGAAAATATAATTTCTTCTATCGTTTAACCTGCTGAACAATCCGACCTTTGTCCGGCGGCTTTCACACACGTTCAAAAACAGCTGAATTTTCAGGTAAAATTAAGATTGTATAAACTTTGTTAGAAGTTTTTTAACTGCAAACCATCTAACCATTAATACATTTAAGGCCTCATTAAAGATAAATTGTGTTATGAAAAAATCAGGGGTTTATTTTCTTATACCAGTGGCTATTTGTGTCTTTTCCCGAACAAATGCTCAAGAGGCTGTTGCAATATCGGGGAACCATTTTGCAAACAATGAAAAACAAATAAGCTGGACAATCGGGGAACCGGTAATCACTACTCTCTCAGGCGAAAATTTTCAGCTTACACAGGGATTTCATCAATCCAAACTAGTAATAACTGCGATGGATGAGATTTCTGAACTCGAATTAAATATTTCCGCATTTCCTAATCCAACCAGCGACTACTTAAAATTAAAAGTTGAAAATGGAGGGCAACAGGATTTGTATTGTACCCTTTACCGTGCAGATGGCAGGATAATACTTCAAAAACAAATTGAATCTTCAATCTCTGAAATTCCCATGTATTCATATGTTTCCGCCACCTATTTTTTAAAAATTTTTGACAACAACAAGACTCTAAAAACATTTAAGATTATAAAAGAATAATTCAGAATTTCCTTTAACCATTGAATTATTAACAGTTAACCCCCAACCTAAACTTAAAACATTAAAAAACCAAAAATATGAAAGCATTTTTACTCACTTTTACAGCTGTAATCATCGCAATTGCAGCTTTTGCCCAAACGCCGCAATCGTTTAACTACCAGGCCGTGTTGCGCGACGCAAATGGGCAGGTACTTGCCAACCACGATGTAGAAATTGGCATTGTCCTTTTACAGGGAAGCGCAACAGGAACCGAAGTATTTTCTGAAATCCACCCGGTAACCACCAACGGTTTTGGTTTGGCTAACCTGCAAATTGGTTCTGAAAACACAACCGGCATGGAAAACATCGACTGGAACGCCGGACCATATTTTATAAAGATTTCGGTGGATGGTTCTGTAATGGGAACCAGCCAGTTGTTGAGTGTGCCTTACGCACTGTTTGCCGGGGCGGTTGCCGGCGGCGATAACGACCCCCAAAACGAAATCCAGACTTTAGCTTTTCAAAACAATCAGCTTTCCATCAGTAGTGGTAATTCTATCGACCTGTCTCCTGTAATCGGAATGGCCGACACAAGCTCTACCAACGAATTGCAGGATATCAGCCTGTCAGGAACTGAGCTTTCCATTTCGCAGGGTTCAACCGTCGATTTATCGGGATTGCGCGACGGCACCGGTACCGATGAGCAAACATTAAAACTTTACAATAACCGTACACTGCATATCAGCAACGGTAATTATGTAACGCTGCCTTATGTAATTAACGAGCAGGATGGTGATGAAACCAACGAACTGCAAACACTTTCCATCAGCAACGACACAATTTACCTGACCGACGGTGGAAAGGTAAAACTCCCGGCTGAAACCGACCCTGTATTTACCGCCTGGGACAAAAGCACAGGTATTACAATCACCGAATCGCAAATTACCGGCCTCAAACATTTTACAGGCGACAGCATTACAGGCAATGAGGCTGCTTTCGATGGCTGGGACAAAGATGCTTCCGACGACTTTACTACCGGCGACGAAACCGACCCTGTTTATGCTGCCGACAGTGCTTTCATAAAAACAGGCATACGAAGCTGGAACGGTTCGCTGGCAAAAAATATAAACCAAACCGACACAACGCGCTGGGGGCAGGATGTTGACCCTACCAACGAACTCCAGGCACTTTCAATAAGTAACGACACGATTTACCTGACCGACGGTGGAAAGGTAAAACTCCCGGCCGAAACCGACCCGGAATTTACCACCTGGGACAAAAGCACAGGCATTAAAATTACCGAATCGCAAATTACAGACCTCAAACATTTTACCGGCGATAGCATTACCGGCGATGAGACTGCTTTTGACGGCTGGGACAAAGATGCTTCCGACGACTTTACTACCGGCGACGAAACCGACCCTGTTTATGCTGCCGACAGTGCTTTCATAAAAACAGGCATACGAAGCTGGAACGGTTCGCTGGCGAAAAATATAAACCAAACCGACACAACGCGCTGGGGGCAGGATGTTGACCCAACCAACGAGTTACAAATTCTTTCTCTTAGCAATGACACGATTTACCTGACCGACGGTGGTAAGGTAAAATTGCCTGCTGAAACCGACCCGGAATTTACCACCTGGGACAAAAGCACAGGCATTAAAATTACCGAATCGCAAATTACAGACCTCAAACATTTTACCGGCGATAGCATTACCGGCGATGAGACTGCTTTTGACGGTTGGGACAAAGATGCTTCGGACGACTTTACAACCAGCGACGAAACCGACCCTGTTTATGCTGCCGACAGCTCATTTTTGAAAACAGGCATACGAAGCTGGAATGGTTCGCTGGCGAAAAATATAAACCAAACCGACACAACGCGCTGGGGGCAGGATGTTGACCCAACCAACGAGTTACAAATTCTTTCTCTTAGCAATGACACGATTTACCTGACCGACGGTGGTAAGGTAAAATTGCCTGCTGAAACCGACCCGGAATTTACCACCTGGGACAAAAGCACAGGCATTAAAATTACCGAATCGCAAATTACAGACCTCAAACATTTTACCGGCGATAGCATTACCGGCGATGAGACTGCTTTTGACGATTGGGACAAAGATGCTTCCGACGACTTTACAACCGGCGACGAAACCGACCCTGTTTATGCTGCCGACAGTGCTTTCATAAAAACAGGCATACGAAGCTGGAATGGTTCGCTGGCGAAAAATATAAACCAAACCGACACAACGCGCTGGGGGCAGGATGTTGACCCGGCCAACGAGTTACAAGCCCTTTCCATCAGTAATGATACTATTTATTTGAGCAATGGCGGTTTTGTAAAACTTCCGGCAGGGAATGCGATGTCGCTGGATGCTGCTTACGACAACGGGCGGAAAATAACTGCCGATGCCGGCGCTTTTGAAGTAAACGGGAACAGCGGTGTACTTTTTACCGGCACATTTAGCTCGTCCGACACCATCCCCGCTTCGGGAGAAGGAACTCGGATGATGTGGTACCCGGCAAAAGCTGCATTCAGGGCAGGACGTGTCTATTCCACACGATGGGACAGCCTCAATATCGGGAATTATTCCGTTGCGATGGGATATAACACAGAAGCCAGCGGAGATTTTGGTTCCACCGCGATGGGATATAATACAATTGCCAGCGAAGAGGCTTCTACCGCGATGGGCAAAGAAACCAAAGCCCAGGGAAACTCTTCAACAGCTATGGGATATAAAACAACCGCTAGTGGATCTGCTTCCACCGCGATGGGACAAGAAACAAAGGCCAGCGGAGAGGCTTCTACCGCGATGGGCTACAAAACAACCGCCAGCGGATGGAATTCCACAGCGATGGGCTACGAAACAACCGCCAGCGGAGAGGTTTCTACCGCCATGGGCAATAATACCAAAGCTCAAGGAAAAACTTCAACAGCGATGGGACAAAGTACAACCGCCCGCGGAAGCTATTCCACTTCAATGGGATTTTGGACAACCGCCAGCGGAGGGTTTACCACAGCGATGGGAGAAGAAACAACCGCCAGCGGAGGCCATTCCATTTCAATGGGAAAAGAAACAACCGCCAGCGGAGGAGCTTCCATAGCGGCGGGATTCCTGACAACCGCCAGCGGAGAATGTTCCTTAGCGATGGGACAAAGTACAACCGCCCGCGGAACCTATTCCACTGCAATGGGATTTTCAACAACCGCCAGCGGAAATTGGGGCTCCACAGCGATAGGATATTGCACAACCGCCAGCGGAAACCATTCCTTAGCGATGGGAGAAGAAACAATCGCCAGCGGAGGATCTTCCTTAGCGACGGGATATTTAACAACCGCCAGCGGAGGTAATTCCACCGCAATGGGGAGAGAAACAGTTGCCATAAGGGAGAATTCAACTGCAATTGGGATGTACAATTTAGGACTCGAAAATGCCATATTTGAAATAGGTAGAGGAGATTGGAATACAAGGGAAAATGCACTGACCGTACTAAATAATGGTAATGTTGGCATTGGCTTTTCAAACCCTGAGAAGAAATTAGAAGTTAATGGTAATGCTTATCTTTCCGGTAATGTTGGGATTGGCACTAATTCTTCTGATTACCCCCTGGAAGTAAATGGTTCTCATGAAAGCGAATCGCATACTTTTGCCTACTTACAATATCATTCTATCGCGGCACTTACGGGTAAAAATACGGCAACCCGCGATTATTCAATTGTTGCTTCAAATAAAATAAGAGCGGAAATGTTTTGTGCCATATCCGACAGAAGAATAAAAACCAATATTCAAGCAACCAGTGGCAAAACAGACCTCGATTTGGTGAATAAAATGGAAGTGGTCGATTACCAGTATATCGATAAAATAGAAAAAGGCAACATTATCAAAAAAGGCTTTATTGCCCAGCAAATAGAAGAAGTATTGCCCGATGCGGTGGCTCAGAGCAAAGCATTTATCCCCGATATTTATAAAAAAGCAACAGCAGTAGTTGTCGATTCTGTGGCAAACACAATTACAGTTACCACACCACTTGAGCATAACTTACAAGAAGGCGACATGCTGCGTTTTATTACAACTGGCGGAACACACGAAGAAAAAGTACTTTCTGTGTTTTCCGACAGTACGTTTACCGTTCAGAAACCCGAAGGCGATTGTTCCGAAGTTTTTGTATACGGCAAAAAAGTCGATGATTTCCGCGCCATCGATTACGACCAGGTTTTCTCGGCCGGCATTGGCGCCATCCAGGAACTCAGCCGCCAAAACAACGAACTGAAACAAACCATCGAAAACCTGCAGAATGCAAATACAGCGTTAAAAGCAGAGAAAGACTCTGAGGTTCAGGATTTACAACAACGCCTCGAAACGCTGGAAGCGCTGGTTAAAAATGTGTTAAATGAAAATAAAGAAGTAAGCGCACAAAAATAATTGAGCAATTTAAAATCTTCAAGTTTCTGCTCTCCCTCGTTTGCAACGGAATTGAATATGAAAATAAAAACCAAATTATGAAAACCATAATCACAATAACCGCATTTCTGATTTTAGGATTTGCAGCTTTTGCCCAAACGCCGCAATCGTTCAACTACCAGGCCGTGTTGCGCGACGCAAATGGGCAGGTACTTGCTAACCACGATGTAGAAATTGGCATTGTCCTTTTACAGGGAAGCGCAACAGGAACCGAAGTATTTTCTGAAACACATTTGTTAACCACCAACGGTTTTGGTTTGGCTAACCTGCAAATTGGTTCTGAAAACACAACCGGCATGGAAAACATAGACTGGAGTGCCGGACCATATTTTATAAAGATTTCGGTGGATGGTTCTGTGATGGGAACCAGCCAGTTGTTGAGTGTGCCTTACGCACTGTTTGCCGGGGCGGTTGCCGGCGGCGATAACGACCCCAAAAACGAAATCCAGACTTTAGCTTTTCAAAACAATCAGCTTTCCATCAGTAGTGGTAATTCTATCGATCTGTCTCCTGTAATCGGAATGGCCGACACAAGTTCTACCAACGAATTGCAGGATATCAGCCTGTCAGGGACCGAACTTTCCATTTCGCAGGGTTCAACCGTCGATTTATCGGGGTTGCGAGACGGCACCGGTACCGATGAGCAAACATTAAAACTTTACAATAACCGTACACTGCATATCAGCAACGGTAATTATGTAACGCTGCCTTATGTAATTAACGAGCAGGATGGTGATAAAACCAACGAACTGCAAACACTTTCCATTAGTAACGACACGATTTATCTGACCGACGGTGGAAAGGTAAAACTGCCTGCTGAAACCGACCCGGAATTTACCACCTGGGACAAAAGCACAGGCATTAAAATTACCGAATCGCAAATTACAGACCTCAAACATTTCACCGGTGATGATATTACCGGCAATGAGGCTGCTTTTGACGGTTGGGACAAAGATGCTTCCGACGATTTTACAACCAGCGACGAAACCGACCCTGTTTATGCTGCCGACAGCTCATTTTTGAAAACAGGCATACGAAGCTGGAATGGTTCGCTGGCAAAAAATATAAACCAAACCGACACAACGCGCTGGGGACAGGATGTTGACCCAACCAACGAGTTACAGGCTCTTTCGATAAGTAACGACACAATCTACCTCAGCAATGGCGGTAAGGTAAAATTGCCTGCTGAAACCGACCCGAAATTTACTTCCTGGGATAAAAGCACAGGCATTAAAATTACCGAATCGCAAATTACAGATCTCGACCATTTTACCGGCGACAGCATTACCGGCAATGAGACTGCTTTTGACGGTTGGGACAAAGATGCTTCCGACGACTTTACTACCGGCGACGAAACCGACCCTGTTTATGCTGCCGACAGTTCATTTTTGAAAACAGGTATGCGAAGCTGGAACGGTTCACTGGCAAAAAATATAAACCAGGCCGACACCACTCGCTGGGGACAGGATGTTGACCCAACCAACGAACTCCAGGCTCTTTCAATAAGTAACGATACCATTTATTTAAGCAACGGCGGTTTTGTAAAACTCCCGGCAGGAAACGCTATGTCTCTTGATGCCGCTTATGACAATGGGCGGGCAATAACAGCCGATGCAGGCGCTTTTGAAGTAAACGGAAACAGCGGCGTACTTTTTACCGGGGAATTTGGCTCTTCCGACACTCCCCCGGCATCAGGCACTGGAACCCGGATGATGTGGTACCCGGCAAAAGCTGCATTCAGGGCAGGACGTGTCTATTCCACACGATGGGACAGCCTCAATATCGGGAATCATTCCGTTGCGATGGGATATAATACAACTGCCAGCGAAGAGGCCTCCACCGCCATGGGAAGTGAAACAACCGCCAGTGGGGAGACTTCCACGGCAATGGGATATTATACAACCGCCAGCGGAAACTATGGCTCCACTGCAATGGGATATTGGACAACCGCCAGCGGGGAGAATTCCAGCGCGATAGGATATGGAACAACCGCCAGCGGAAATGTGTCCACTGCAATGGGATATAATACTACCGCCAGGGGAATAGGTTCCACCGCAATTGGTAGTCATATAGATGTATATGGCGATCGTTCTGTTGGTGTTGGATTGGATGATACAGAAAGAATTGTAATTATGGATAATATAATGGCAATAATGGGGGGGGATATTGGCATCGGTACAGTAAGTCCTTCTTATAAATTAGATGTTGATGGTACCGGGTGTTTTACCGGTAATTGCATTTTTTATGGGAATATTGGTATTGGCAATGCCTCCCCTTCTTATAAGTTGGATGTTAATGGTGCCGGGCATTTTACCAGCGGTTGCATTGTTGATGGGGATGTGGGCATTGGCACTACTTCTCCTGATTACCCGCTGGAAGTAAATGGTTCTCATGAAAGTGAATCGCATACTTTTGCCTACTTACAATATCATTCTATCGCGGCACTTACCGGTAAAAATACGGCAACCCGCGATTATTCAATTGTTGCTTCAAATAAAATAAGAGCCGAAATGTTTTGTGCCATATCCGACAGAAGAATAAAAACCAATATTCAAGCAACCAGTGGCAAGACAGACCTCGATTTGGTGAATAAAATGGAAGTAGTCGATTACCAGTATATCGATAAAATAGAAAAAGGAAACATTACCAAAAAAGGCTTTATTGCCCAGCAAATAGAAGAAGTATTGCCCGATGCGGTGGCTCAGAGCAAAGCATTTATTCCCGATATTTATAAGAAAGCAACAGCAGTAGTTGTCGATTCTACCGCGAACACAATTACGGTAAGCACCCCTGTTGCCCATAATTTACAAGAAGGCGATATGCTGCGTTTTATTACGCTCGGCGGAACACACGAAGAAAAAGTACTTTCTGTGTTTTCCGACAACACGTTTACCGTTCAAAAACCCGAAGGCGATTGTTCCGAAGTTTTTGTATACGGCAAAAAAGTAGATGATTTCCGCGCCATCGATTACGACCAGGTTTTCTCGGCAGGCATTGGCGCCATCCAGGAACTCAGCCGACAAAACGACGAACTAAAACAAACCATCGAAAACCTGCAGAATGCAAATACAGCGTTAAAAGCCGAGAACAGCGAGATTAATCAACGCCTTGAAACATTGGAAGCCCTGGTGAAAAACTCGTTAAACACTATTGCCTATGAAAAAGCAAGTGCGCTAAAATAGCTGGATATATACATACCTTGTTGCGAAGGTAAATAACAAATAAAACGAGACGCTAATCAAATAATATTTAGCGTCTCGTTTTTTGAGTGATCCTTACGGTATAAAATTCGACCCATTTAATAGCAGATTTAAAGCTTTTGGAAGAACATTTAGTTTAGTCTCTACAGTGAAGCCCGATGTTACGAAGCAGGCAATTCACTAATGTTTCCAAAAATGAATAGAAATAAACGGATTAATATTCACCGTATCAGTTTTTGCTCCAGAGCAATTCTTACCATAACCGCTGTATTTCGTGCGTTGAGCTTGCAGAGCAGGTTTTTACGGTAGCTATTAATGGTCTCAACACTTAGGAACATTTTCTCGGCAATTTCGCCGTTTGTAAACCCTTCGGCAATAAATGTCAGCAGTTCTTTTTCGCGGGGTGTCAGCCAAACCGGGTCTGCCGACCTTTTCTTCATCAGCAGGTCGATTTGTTCACACAAGAATGTTCCACCTTCGTAAACGGTCTCAATGCTGAGCAGGATTTCTTCGGGCATCGCGTTTTTCAAAACATAACCGGAGGCCCCGTTTTCCATCATTTCTCGAACAACGGCGTATTCACCGTAACTGGTTAGAGCTATAATTTTTACTGACGGATAGCTTGTTTTTATTTGTTTACAAAGATCCAGCCCGCTGTAATCGGGCAGGTTAATATCAAGGAAAAGCACATCGGGCAGCGACTGTCCCAACATCTTCAGACATTCCCTGCCTGAGTAAGCTACACAGCAAACACGGGCAAAGCCCGAATCGTCAACTAATTTGTGCAGACCGTCCACCAAAAGGTGATGGTCGTCAGTAATCATTACTTCAATCATAACTGTTCGTATTGAAGTCTGAATTCAGCCGTTATTTCTGTTCCTGCTCCGGGTTTGGAATAAATTTCGAAAGAGCCATTAAACGATTCAACCCGGTTCCGGATATTTTTTAAACCTGTGCCACTGTTTTCGGCCTGCGAATCGAAGCCTTTACCGTCGTCTTGTACGTTGAGGGAAATCCGGTCGGATTCCTGTACAATTTGAACGTGAATATTTTCAGCGGCGGCATGTTTTACTGCATTGTTAACCAGTTCAAGTACTGTGCGGTAAAGCATTATTTCAAGGCTTCGGTATAAACGGGCCTCGTTGCCAAAGTAATGAAAATGGATATTCGACATACTGGTACAGAAATCGGCCAACGCTGTTTTTAGACCGTAGCGGCTAAGCGATTCGGGCATCATGTTATGTGCCACACGCCGCAATTCGTTAATCGATGCGTCAAGCATGTCCATCGCCTTGTCGAATCGCGCAACATCGGCTGATTCGAGTGTTCTTCCCTGTTTCATATCGTGTAAATTGAATTTCACGGCCGAAAGCATCCCGCCCAATCCATCGTGAAGATCACGGGCAAGACGGCTGCGTTCGGTTGTTTCACCATCGAGCACGGCTTTGGTGGCAATTAATTGCTGCTCTTGTTCCAGTTGAACAACGCGCTGCTCGGTTAGTTTTTTTCGCGATTTTATTAATCGAATCCGAAAAAATAAAGCCATTACAACAGCAGTCAGTGTCAGTAGCCCGATAATGCCAATTAACAAAATCATGCGTTGATTGTGTGATAGTTCTGCAATCTGTTTTTCCTTTTTTTCCGTTTCATATTGTGTTTCCAACTCCACCATTTTTTCGTGGATTGCCAGGTTGTGCACTTTGTCTAATTGTTCCAGGTAAGCATCAAACTGCTTCTCGAAGGTTGAATAGTCTCCACGTATTACACTCAGGTTTATGGCAGCCAGATAAATATCGAGTTGTTCGCTTTCAGACAAAGCATCTCTCTTTTCGAGGGCTTCTTGCACATAACGTTCGCTTTGTTCGTATTTCTTCATTCCCCGGTAAACGTCGGCAAGGCACGATAGGATATAGGTTTCAGGGCGTTTCATATTATTTTTCAGGGCTAAGTCCAGTGCCTGCATAAAATAATTTTCTGCTTCGTTCCATTTTTCAAGCTGAAGGTAGTTGGAGCCAATATTCAGGGCAGCAAAACACTCTTTTTGTTCCGATTTCATCTGACGGCTTAACTCCAGTCCTTTCAACTGGTATATTAGCGCTTCTTCAGTGCTGTCGGCCTCCTGTAAGGTATTTCCCAGTGTTGAATATGCTTGTTCCAGCGCCCAGGGGTCTTTACTTTTTTCTGCAAACTCAAGGGCTTTGTATGCATAGTTAAGTTTCACGGTTTTTTCTGCTCCGACCTTTCCATACAAATAGGAAATATTGGTGCAAATAGCACACATTTGCGCGTAGTCGTTTGTTTGGTCACTATATTTTAATGCTTCCAGGTAATATTTAATGGCTGTTTCGGGGAAATTCCTGACTGTTTCCAAATGTCCCGACTGGTTATAAATAGCAGATCCCATTTTTGTGTCGGTCGGGAAATAGGACAGAAACTGTTCGCGGGCTTCTGTTAATAAAACCTCTGTACTGTCGTATTGCCCTTCGGTTAAGGTGATGCCAGCGAGCGAGATGCGGCCATATTGTTTTGCCTGCACCTGATCGTAATCCAGTAATTTTTGTATATAAATACGTGCTTCTGCCGGTTTAAAACCAATATAAACCTGAGCCAGGTTGTACCAGGTCGTAATCATTTCTTTTTCCGATAGCCGGGGTGACTGAAGATAATTTAGTAACTCCTGTTCCCGTTTTGTTGGGTCGTCGGCATTTGCCAGGCTATAGAAAAGTACTAATAAAAACAGTAGCGACAGCTTTTTAAATCCTATTTTGATATTCTCCATTTATGAGCTAAATCGTGTTTAACAAAGGTAAAAAATGATCCATAGATAAGAATACCCCCAAAAGGGGTTTTGCACCATAGTTTGTAATACTCCCTTTTTGGGGGTACTAGGTAAAAAAAGCATACCGTAATTTTGGGTGGACAATTCAACAAACTAAAGTCTGAAATTTTATAAAACCAAAAATGTAAGCACTATGAAACGTATATTCTTTTTATTAAGTATGATCATTGTATTTAGCTTGAACAGCCATGCACAGGTTGTTGATCCCAAGGAAGTAGCTAAACAAAAAAGCGAGGACCGTGCAAACAATAAAATTGATGAAGGGATTGATGCCGGACTCAACAAAATTGAAGAAGGCATCGGGAGTCTCTTCAAAAAGAAGAAAGATAAAAAAAGTGAAAACGTCGAGGAAACAGAAGAAATGAATGAAGACAATGATAATTCTTTTGATGAATCGTCGGACGAAACCGAAAACGAATCTTTACAGGTAACTCAAACCCCGCAATTACAGAGTAGTACACAGTATGATTTTGTTCCCGGTGATCAGGTTCTTTATTTTGAAGATTTCTCACAGGATGCCATCGGTGATTTCCCCGCTTTGTGGGCTTCCAACAGCAGCGGAGAGGTAAAAACCATCAATATTGCGCCCGGGCAGTGGTTTCATTTGGATGCCGGAGGCGGTACTTATTTGCCTTTGACAAACATAAATTTTCCTGAAAACTTTATCCTGGAATTTGACCTGGTACCCAATGCTGATTACGAGGAATTTCAATTTTCAATATACGAAGAAGAGCCGGGAGTGGAACTAAATGACGAATTGTACCCGGGGAAAGGCGGTGTGCTTATTTCACCGAATACCGAATATGGGGGAGGTTGGTTTGCAAAAGGATATTATGGCGATAAAGACTGGCTGGAAGGACATTCAACAAAAAATCCGGTAATGAAAGAGACAGTGAACCACATAATCGTTTGGGTTCAAAAACGTCGCTTAAGAATTTATCATCGCGGGGCGAAAGCACTTGATGTGCCAATATGTATATATCCGGAAACAAAATTTAACCGCCTCCGGTTTTTTGGTTGGAGTGCAGATGATTCCAAACCTTACCTCTCGAATATTAAAATAACAACAGCAGCTCCTGATACACGCAGCAAACTGTTAACCGAAGGAAAGCTGGTTACTTACGGAATTACCTTCGATGTAAATAAAGCCAATATAAAACCCGAATCGTATGGCACTTTAAAAAGTATTGCCGATGTTTTAAAAGAAAATACAAATGTGAAGGTTAAAATTGTTGGACACACCGACAGCGATGGCGACGATGCAATGAATCTTGATCTTTCGAAACGACGGGCTGAGTCGGTAAAAAACGAATTATCAAAAACCTTTGGTATTGATGCCGCACGACTGGAAACAGAGGGAGCTGGCGAAAGCAGCCCGTTAGCACCGAACGATACACCTGAGAATAAAGCACGAAACCGCCGTGTAGAGTTTATTAAACAGTAAACTCTTTCCAAAATAACCATTTAACATTACAATATTTAAGATGAAAAGAATAACTATCTTTTTTGCGTTGACAGCGCTGGCAGTTGCCGTTTCGGCACAGGATTGCACACTGTATTTCCCATCGAAAACAGGTACAGAGCTTGTTTATAGTTACTACTCAAAACCCGGCAAAATAGAGTCATCGTCTAAGCAAACAATTATTGGGAAAGATGATTCGTCCGGAAAACTCAAACTCGACATTTCTTCCGAAAGTTTTGATGAGAAAGGTGAGTCCGTGTTCAAAATTAATTATTCGGTATGGTGCGATGGACGGACGTTTTATGTGGATATGAAAAGTATGCTTTCCTCGATGAACCTGAAAGAACTGAGTGAATTTAAAATTGAAACAAACGACATGCAATTTCCTGCAAAACTTACGCCGGGGCAGCAACTTAAGGATGCTTCCATTACTCTAAAAACGGAAAGCTCTGTTACGATGTCGATTTCAAGCAATATTACCGATCGAAAAGTGGAGGCACTTGAAAAAGTGACAACTCCGGCAGGAACTTTCGATTGTGCAAAAATATCGTACAATGTGATGGCGAAAGTATCTATTGTGAAAACGGAAAGTCACATTATTGAATGGTATGCCCCAAACGTGGGACTGGTTCGTTCTGAAACCTACAATAAAAAGGGAAAGCTTACAGGAATCAATGAACTGACTTCACTAAATTGAAACGATGAACCTAAGACATTTTCTGGTTGCAGTTTTTTGTGGTCTTGTTCAAATTACTGTTTTTGCCCAGCAACACCCGTTCTCCAGCGAGGTTGTTGTTGATGGGTACGGAAATGAAACGATGCCCTATGCACGGGGAGAAGTGATAAGGCGAATGGATTTCTCAAACCCGCAGGTTCCTGATGGATTCCAAGACCGGTATAAAACAACCATGGATAAAATTACCGACATCACAACGGGTTGGAACAAACTGTCGCCGCCACAAGGTTTCAGGGCAACATTTCATAAAATTATAGATATTGCTTACGACGATGATATTTATGAAAGCCCAAACAATGATCCTGCACCGTATTATGTTTCGAGACTTGAAATAGTTTTCGAACCCTATTTTAAAGGTGAAACTGGTAAACCGGAAGTTTCGCCGCAAGGTGTTGGCTCGGTTCTTACGTTGAGCATCAACAACCCATATTGGCTGGTGGGTTCGCCACTGATTAACGACATTTATGTTTGTCCGCGTAAAACTTCTGATTTTTATGGCTATCCCGTTTACCAAACCAACCGCGACGAAATAACAGTTGTCGGTAAAAAGCAAATTCCGTTGTTCATCCCGGTTTCTCAGGAGGAATACATCAGGGCACAAATTGCCTTTTGGGAAAATGAAATGGCTAAAAAGCAGAACGAACAACAAAAACCGGAAAATCAACTGAGTATAAAAGAGGCGTTTAATGCAAAAAAAGCAGAACGCTTGAAAAATATGGAGGAAGCCTATAACACCTTGTTGAAATACGACAAAAAAGCTGCCGAAGAATTAAAAAGAACATCGTTGGAAACCGAAGCTCAGCTCGCCGCCGACTTGGTAAATGATCCCGACGCCAATCTCTCAAAAAGTAGATTACTGGAAGATTCTAATAGCAGTGCTCAGCAGATTTTAACAGAACTGAAAGCCGAACTGGCAGCACTTTCGCCCGAGCAACGCAAAAAACAGGCGCATTACGATGTAAATGCAATGGAACGTTACCACAACCGTTCGGGGCTGGTTCCTTTTGAGCAGGCAAAGCCCAGGGTAAATTGCGAACCGCTTGTACGCATCAATAAAAAGATTGTTGATGATCGTAATCCCGAGCCACAATTGATAGTAATTCTCTGGGATATTCTCTCTTCAGGTGCTGAAAGCCACCAGAACCCTCAGTTTTTGGATAGCGACAAGGAAAATTATCGTGCCCACACCGGTGATGAAGGCTTAGCCGGGTTATATAAACAACAGGGTATTTGGCAAAATATATTTGGATTAGTAGTGAAATAAATTAGTAACATGAAGGGTACATTACTTCTTTTAATAATGGCATGCCTATTTACAGGATTTGCTTATTCTCAAACCAACTATGAGCCCTTTCTTAACTTGAGCCAATACGAACGTTCTGTTCGCGGTGAAGCAGAAATAGAAATAAAAATTATTGCAGAAGCCGGAAATCAGACCATTTATTTGAAGGCACCTGTTTTTCTGGACTATAACCTGAACGATATTCGGATGTTTTCGCTGGCGCCATTAAAATACCTGGAGCTATTTAAAAAGTCGGTCCCAGATTTAACCCTGCTACTGCACGGCTATCGCACCAACGGCAATAACAACAGTCTGGATGCTGGATTAATGTATGCCAAAACACACGCAGTAAGCTTCGAAGAAGGAAATGAAGCAGAATCGGAAATAAATGGGTACTGCGAAAATAACCTTGAGATTTGCTTTCATATTCCGGATTTTGAAGAGCTGGTCAAATCAGGGAAAAAGGATTTGAAATACCAGTTGGAAATATCCTGCGCCAGCACTTCTCATACTCAAAAAGATGTACAAGGAAGGGTAAAGTTTGATGGAATATCTATAACCGACGGGCTTACCTTAGATGTAAATCTATCAAAACCATTACCCGATTTGGATGATATTCCTGAAGGTGCTTTTGTTAATTCAAAAGCACAGGAGAGATTTCGGCTCGAATATTTTAAAAACCTTCCGGCGGTTGATATTACTGCCTTGAATCAATTTCTGATGACCCCTGCAGGAAAAAAAACATTTGAATTTTCGGGAATGTACGCCTGGAAAAGCAATAAATACCAGGTAAACTACAGTGGAAAGATAACATTAGACGGAACATCTGTTGTGGATGTAAACAAATGATTTTAAGAAAAGAATTATTCATAAGAAGGTCTGTTCTTCAACAATCAAGAATTTACATACCAGAAATCAGTTTAGATTCATATTTGAGATTATTAGAGATAAAAATCGATATGTAAATTTGAAAAAAAGCCCTAATGGATTCAAGTCCTTTAACCAATTATATTTTAAGACCTTGTTATTTCTTTCGAATTTTAGTCATCTTCTATTTTAACGCACAAAAGCCCCGTAATAACAATAATTACGAGGCTTTTGGTTTATTAAGGTGAACTCTACGGTACAAAATTCGAACCATTTGACAACAGAATTAAAGCTTCTAGGAGACCTTTCGGCTTTATAAAATCTACTAATGTAAAACAAAATAGTATCTGTCATGAAAATAGTCATTTCTCTGGTCGTTTTTGAACTGACGAACTAAGGAGGCAAATATCTACTACTCTTTGAAATTAGATGCCATCAGTATCTGCATATTTTATATGTATAAAAGCAAGCCAACACAAAATTATCAACAATACTTTTGATTTGGGTCCCCGAATTTTAATATAAACTTATCGATTCTTTTAATTTTGAATAGTTATTTACCTAATTTTAGATTGTTTTGTTTTTAGAAAAGGGTGGTAAAGAGTAAAACTTCGGAATTTTTTGTTAAAATGCTATTGCAATTGTAATATTCGATAGGAAATACAATTCTTTCTGATTTTTAAATTACAAAAGAAATGTCGAACAATAGTATAGATCAGTTTATATCACTGTCGAAAAAGTATTTTAAAATTTACCTCTGGATTAGCATTTCTGTTTTCCTGTTTATCTTGTTTTTCCAACCTTTTCCTTCAGACAAATTCGAATTTGAAAATAAAAATTTGTTTATTGCAGGATATGGTTTGATAATTTTCGTTATTCAGGTAATCGTACAAATTATTTTTCAGCGCCACCTTCTTCGCAACAATATGGATGGAGAATATAACCCATTACTGAATTCACTGTATTACTTTTTGCAGATAGCTTTAACAAGCGTCGCGTTTGTATTTTATATCCGGTATGTTGGGAATACAGGCATTACATTTAATCTTGTTCTGCGCGTTGTGGTTATTAGCCTGAGCGCACCAGTTACTATATATTTGAAAGAAACCCTTTCATCGACGCACGGAAAATACAAAAAGCTTTTGGAGGAAAACAGGTTGATACAGGACAAAATAAGACAATTTTCAGAAAGCTACGCTGACAAGTTTATCGAATTTATTTCTGAGAATGAGGCCGATAATATCAGGCTACAGGTATCAGAGATTATTTTTGTAAAATCAGCCGATAATTATGTGGAAATAGGATTTCGGGATGGCGGGGAGATTAGAAAAAAAATGGTTCGGAATACCCTGAAGAACATCGAAAAACAACTAAAAGAGTTTAATAATTTTGTACGCACACACCGCTCAAGTATTGTCAATATCCAATACATCGATAAGTTGAATAAAAACTTTAATAACTACTGGTTAACACTTATTGATACAAAAGAGACAATTCCTGTTTCCCGTCAGTATTTAATTACCGTAAAGGACTTGTTGTAGGATGCAGGGGCGAATGACATTCACCGGCGTATTTTAGCATTCATCCTTCCAAACTATATTTTGTCCCAAAAAACTTTTGCTTATCCCTTTCATTTTATCCCGGTAAAGTCGTGATGTATTTTTAGGCTGATAATTTATTCTTTTTAAGAAGATTGGATGACATCGAATGATTTCCGTGCACACCAATTTTAAATCAATTAAATACTAATTTCATGAAAGTTCTGATGATATATCCAAAATATCCCGATACTTACTGGAGTTTTAAACATGCGTTAAAGTTTATTTCCAAGAGGGCTGCCGTACCTCCATTAGGGTTAATCACTGTTTCGGCGATGTTGCCCGAAAGCTGGCAAAAAAAGTTGGTTGATTTAAATATCGAGGAGCTAAAAAACGAGGCGTTGGAATGGGCAGATTATGTCTTTCTGAGCAGTATGTATGTTCAAAAAGAATCGGTATCCGAGATTTTAGCACGTTGTAAAAAGTACGCTGTAAAAGTTATTGCTGGCGGACCTTTGTTTACGCAGGAATACGATAAGTATCCGGAGATTGACCACTTCATTTTAAATGAAGCAGAAATTACACTGCCCATGTTTTTATCTGATTTGCAAAATGGTTTGCCTCTTAAAAGAAATTACCGGACAGATGAATATGCCGATTTATCGTTTTCTCCGGTTCCCGACTTTCATTTGTTGAAATTGAAAGCGTATGCATCCATGAGCCTCCAGGTTTCACGGGGGTGCCCGTTTTCATGCGACTTTTGTGAAATTACAGCATTGCTAGGGCATATAGTAAGAATGAAAAATAAAGAGCAGATAATAGCCGAGTTGGAAACACTGTACCGTTTAAAATGGCGGGGGGCAGTTTCAGTAGTGGATGACAATTTTATCGGGAACAAAAAAGTGATAAAAAATGAATTGCTTCCGTCAATGACAGAATGGATGAAATTGCATAATTATCCATTTAGTTTTGCTGCACAAACGTCGATAAACCTGGCCGATGACGAGAGGTTACTGACTTTGATGCGGGATGCGGGATTCTCTTCAACTTTTATTGGAATTGAAACTCCGGTTGAAGAATCGTTACATAGTTGCCATAAAATTCAAAACGAAAACCGAAATTTACTGGAAAATGTGAAACAAATCCAGAAGGCAGGGCTTCAGGTTTCCGGTGGTTTTATAGTTGGCTTCGATAGCGATACTTCATCCGTTTTCCAACGACAAATCGATTTTATTCAGAAAAGCGGCATTGTTTCGGCGATGGTAGGATTACTTAATGCACCCAAAAATACCCGGCTGTACCAGCAAATGGAAGAAGAAAACAGGCTGACCGTTGATGCCACAGGGAGTAACACCGATTTTACAATGAACTTTACACCTAAAATGGATAAGCGGAAATTGCAGGAAGGATACCGGCACATCATAAACAACATTTATAAAGAAAAACCCTATTACAAAAGAATCAGGGAATTATTCCATAATTATAACCCTGTTAAAAATGGGAAAAGCAACATTGATATTTCCCGGTTACTGGCATTCTTCAGATCAATTTTTGTATTAGGCCTGGTGAATAAAGGCAGGTTTGAATACTGGAAGTTTATGGTATGGACATTAGCGCATAAACCAAAACTTTTTATTGACGCTGTTACCTTTGCCGTTTACGGTTATCATTTCAGGACCGTTTACGGATTAAGACAAACACGGCACAAACATTAAACAAAAATTATTTCTTATAGAAATGAAAAACATTCGATATTCAAAGCAAAAGCTCGATTTTACAAGCGATTTAAGAAATTCGGTAAACGAGTATTTCAGCAAAAAAAACATACAACCACATGGAAATTGGAGGATTTATGTAAAAACTATTTTTATGGCCCTTTTATATCTGGCTCCTTTTATACTAATGATTTCAGGACTTGTGTCTTCTGTAGCACTGGTACTGATGTGCTGGTTTTTAATGGGATTGGGAATGTCGGGACTGGGAATGGTTACCATGCACGACGCCAACCATGGCTCCTTTTCAAAAAACCAAAAAGTGAACCGTTTTTTTGGTAATTCGTTATACCTGCTTGGTGGATTTCCGCCCAACTGGCGCTATCAGCATAACACACTGCACCATGGTTTTACCAATATCGAAGGGCACGACGAGGATATTGCACCTCCCGGAGTTTTAAGGTTTTCGCCCCACCGGCCATTGAAGAAAATACATCGTTACCAACACATTTATGCCTGGTTTTTTTATAGCCTGATGACCATTTCGTGGATTATTGCAAAAGATTTTAAACGACTAAAAAAGTACGAGGAAATGGGCGCAAAGTTAGGTGGAAAACGAAAATATAACCGATTGCTGGCTGATGTAATTATCTCAAAAGTTCTCTATTACAGCATATTTCTACTACTTCCGTTATTTACAATTCCTGTTTCGTGGTACTGGGTAATTGGCGGATTCCTGCTGATGCATTTTACAAGCGGACTGGTATTAAGCACTATTTTTCAAACTGCGCATGTTGTTCCTACTTCAGAATATCCTGTTCCCGATGAGGAAGGCGAACTTAGCAATAACTGGACCATTCATCAGTTATATACTACTTGCGATTATTCCCCTAAGAGCAGAATACTTTCATGGTTGGTCGGAGGCCTGAATTATCAGGTGGAACACCATTTGTTTCCCTACATCAGCCACATACACTACAGGGATATTTCAAAAATTGTACAAGCGAGAGCCAAAGAATACAACCTTCCGTATCATATAAACCAGAGTTTTGCAAAAGCGGTATGGCAACACATTAAAATGCTAAAATTGCTTGGGAAGTACAGTAGCTCAGTTAAACCAACTGTCCAGGTTTCTAAAAGCCATAAAGTTGTTGCAGTTTAAACCGATAAACCCGATTAATATCAGTAAATTTAGAAAATAGAATATGTCTATAATAAAAGTTAATAACAGATTTTGGGATACAAAATTACATTGGCTAATAATACTGAGTCAAAATAAATTAGTTGAAACTCTACATAAAAAATATGGTTTGTATTCGCTGCCAGATGGTAGTTAGAGCCGAATTGGAAAAGATTGGGTTACCGTATACCTATGTAAAAATAGGAGAAGCAGATATTATCGGAAATGTGGAGAGTGAACAGCTAAAACAGTTGGGGCTCGCATTAAAAAAATCAGGGCTGCTTTTAATGGATGATAAAAAAAGTATCCTGGTTGAGAAAATAAAAAGCGCAATTATCGAGTTGGTGCATTACACCGAGGAACAGATTAAAGTCAACCTTTCTGATTACCTGAGCGAAAAACTTAATTACGATTACACTTACCTTGCCAATCTATTTTCGGAAGTTAAGGGCATTACCATCGAGAAATTTTACCTGACACATAAGATTGAAAAGGTAAAAGAACTAATTGTTTATGATGAACTAAATCTTACAGAAATAGCTTATAAAATGCATTACAGCAGCGTAGCTCACCTGTCAAATCAATTCAGAAAATTTACAGGACTAACCCCTTCTCACTTCAAAAAATTAAAAAACAAAAGACGAGATACACTTGAAGACGTTTGAATAATACTTGATACAGGTAAAATTTTGTTACAAAAGATAATAAATTAAAGGGGTGCTCATGAATATCACAGAGAAATATTATTTGCAGGAAATTTTTGAAAAATTTATTGAGCCTCATTTTTCAATTACTGATTACGTTATTTTTTTTGAATGGGATAGTGTAACCAGGAATTACCGCTATGTGGTTTCTCCGAAGCAAAACAAAAACAAATTCATTAGTTTTTATTTACATAAACACGATAAAATTGATGATTTTGAAATGATTGCAATTTACACCAGTGTTGGAGAATTCAATTCTCAGAATACACAAAAACTACTCTTTTTATTAGCTCACGATGATTTAGAACGATTTAACCGGTTCTACCAGGAGTTTATTGATGATTTGAATGAAAAAAGCGTCAAAGAATCTCCGATTGATTTCTATATTCCTTTTTTTGTTGAACTGGGGAAAAAAGAATAAAATACAGCCTTATTCCTGAAGTAATTTAAGTGCTTGTTTATGAACTTCAAATTTTTTGGGTTTATTATTCATTAAAAAGAATTCTGAAAGCTGACTATCAGACCTTTATTTTCAGTCCTCAAATGATTGGGTACTTATCTTTTCATCTTAAAATGTCTGGAACCGGTGATTAAATGTATAAATAAATGTGTGAATGATGTAACTTAAAATATTAATAGTATAACATGTTACTGTTTACATTGAGGTACCTTTAACACATGCAGGATACAGAGATTGAAAAGTCGAAACAATATACCTTAATTGAAATTATTGATTACACTTCCAATGCGATTGCAAGCAAAACGATTATCAGGAAAACAACCGGAAATGTAAGTGTAACCGCTTTTGACAGCGGGAAGATGCTTCCTGAGACTTTTTTTGCATTTGACATGTTTGTCCAAATCATAGAGGGAGTTGCTGAAATAATAATCGATAAACATTCAATCCTTTTAAACACAGGGGAAATAATTATAGTACCTGCTCATACCTCTTACATTATTAAAGCCGGTAAAAGATTTAAAATGATTTCAATGGTAATTAAAAGCGGGTATGAAGAAAACACGTATTGATAATATCTTAAACAAATATCATGGTAAAAACTAAAGAGGGAAAAGAAAGAAAAAACATTAAAAAGGAGGCCGTAAAAAGTCTGAAAGAAAAAAGAGCTGAAAAGGCTGCAAAAAAAGCAGGGAAAAGTGGTTCAAGCTTGATTTAACCACTAAAATCCGATGAACTCACAAGAGAATGACTAAATGAATATACGATAAACAGCCTGTTATGGAAAACAAATTTAAAGAAGGTGAAATAGTTTATGCGAAAGTAAATCCCGGACTGAAGTTAGTTATCCGGCGTTATGTCGACAGAATTTATTATTGCAAAATTCAAAATGAACCCGATCGAAAAGAGTTGGTGTATTTTGAGCGAGAAATTCTACCTTTTTAAAGTGATACAGAAAGATAAATGAAGGTTTTAAATTCAGAGACAAATTTAAATGAGGTATTAGAATATATTTATTCTTCCTTTAAGTATGAAGCTGAAGAGAAGGGAATAAAACTACTCCGTGAACACGGATTGCCGTTAAAGGAAGCTATCGTTTGTGCAGACCAGAATAAAATCAATGCAATACTGATTAATCTTTTAAAAAACGCAATAAAATTTACAGATAAGGGTGCAATAAAATTTGGGTATGTGGTAGAAGGGGCATCTTTACTATTTTTCGTAAAAGATACAGGTATTGGAATTGATAGCACACATAAAAATATCATTTTTGAAAGGTTCGAAAGAATCGGCACGAAGCTTATGATAGATAACAGCGGAAGTGGGTTTGGGCTATCCATTTCGAAAGCTTATGTGGAATTATGTGGAGGAAAAATTTGGGTCGAAAGCGAGTTTGGGCAGGGTTCTTCTTTCTATTTTACTATTCCTTATAATTCTGTCAAAAAAGAGCAAAAAGATTTACTTCAAAAGCCGGTTGTTTCTACCGGATATCTTAAAATTTTAATTGCAGAGGATGATGAAGTATCTGAAGAACTTATTCGGAACCTGCTTGCTAACTTCGCTCGGAAAATAATCACAGTAAAATCGGGTATTGAAGCAGTGAATTCCTGTCGGAATAACCCGGATATTGATTTAATAATAATGGATATTTACATGCCTGAAATGAACGGCTATGAAGCGACCAAACAAATACGGCTTTTTAACAGCGAGGTGATTATTGTTGCACAAACTGCAATGGTTTTCGATGTAGAACGCGAAAAGGCTATTGATGCAGGATGTGATGATTTTATTCCAAAGCCTTTTCCCGCAAATGTATTTGAAAGATTACTGAAAAAACACTTTGAACTGACATAAATTCAAGGTCACTTCTAAAGATGAACGGATAACAAGACGGAGTTATCACAAACTCTTCTTCAACTATAAATCCATATAAAAATGAAAATATCTTACATTGCTACTTATCCACCGCGGGAATGCGGAATTGGAACGTTTACCAGTAACTTGTTCAAATCGATGTTAACATACAACCCGGAAAGTGAGCACGTGCACGAAGGTTTTGTGGTTGCATTAAACGACAATGACCTCACTTATAAATATCCTGAAGAAGTAAAAGCCATCATCAGGCAAGACCATCAGGAAGATTACTTAAAAGCAGTAAAATATATAAATCTTAGTGGTGCAGATGTTTGTATCCTCCAGCACGAATTTGGAATATTTGGTGGCCAAAATGGGGTTTATATTCTACCCCTGCTTCACCGGCTGGAGATTCCACTCATTGTTACGCTTCATACCATTCTCAAGGCACCTTCGTACAACGAAAAAGCGGTTTTGAAAGAAATCTGCAAAATGGCGCATAAAATTGTGGTGATGAGCCACAAAGCGGTTGATTTTCTGGTCGGTATATACGATGTCTCCAAAGAAAAAATTACACTGATTGAACATGGTGTTCCCGACATTCATTTTAGCCCTGAAAAATCGAAAAAAGAGTTCAAACTTGAAAACAGGAAAGTACTGCTTACTTTCGGTTTTATTGGGCGCAGCAAAGGCATTGAAACAGTAATTAAAGCATTACCGGAAGTCGTTAAAAAGCACCCTGAGATTATTTATATCGTTTTAGGGAAAACCCACCCGAATGTGCTCCGGCATTCCGGAGAAGAGTATCGGATTTTTCTTCTCCGTTTGGTGAAAAGCCTACAACTTGAAAATCATATAGTATTCCTGAATGAATTTATTGATGAACGGGAACTGTTCAAATATTTATATGCCTGTGACATTTACATTACACCTTATTTGAATGAAGCCCAGATTACCAGCGGAACACTTTCGTATGCTGTGGGAGTAGGTGCAGCCGTTCTATCAACGCCATACTGGCATGCTGCTGAATTGCTGGCTAAAGGAAGAGGTAGATTATTTGATTTTAATGATTCGGATGGCCTTGCGGAAATGTTGACTGAACTTATAGAACATCCTAATGAACTCAGTGAATTAAAAAATAAAGCCGGTGAATATGGGGCAAAAATTACCTGGCCCAAAACCGGCGAAAGGTATGTAGCACTTGCAGAAAAAATAATGAAGGATGAGCACCCGGTTTCTATTCAAAAAGAAACAGAACCCGATTTACTCATTCTTCCCCCGTTCTCGCTTGCTCATATCAATCGTCTGACTGATGACACCGGTATCATTCAGCATGCCAAATTTGGTATTCCCAATTTAAAAGAAGGTTATTGTCTGGATGATAATTCGCGCGCTTTGTTGATGGTTTTAATGGCTTACAAACAAATGAAAGATATGCGGGCACTGGAATTATCGCCCATTTATTTAAGCTACATCCATTACATGCAAAACGCAAACGGTTCTTTCCGGAATTTTTTAAGTTTCAACCGGAATTTTTTGGATGAAACCGGCTCAGAAGATTCGTTTGGCAGAACAATCTGGGCGCTGGGATACTTATTGGGAAATGCTCCGAACGATGCGTATTACCAAACCGGCAAACTGGTATTTTTTAATGCATCAGCCAATTTTGAAAAACTACAGTCCATCCGGGGTATTGCAAATACGATGATCGGAATTAGTTATTACCTGAAAAGTAATCCGTCTGATGATTCCATGACCGAAAGATTGAGAAATCTCGCAAATGTATTAATCAGGCATTATAACGAAAACCAGGCTGATGATTGGAACTGGTTTGAATCTTTACTGGCTTACGATAACGGCATTTTGCCTTTGTCACTTTTACATGCTGCCCCGATACTGAATGACCCTGAAATTACAGAAATAGCCATTGAATCAATGAACTTCCTGACCGCCCATACGCTTAAGGATAACTACTTGTCAATTATTGGAAATGAAAAGTGGTACAAAAAAGAAGGCGAGCGTTCTGTTTTTGCCCAGCAGCCTATTGATGCAATGGCAATGGTATTAATGTACCACCAGGCATATTTTGTTACAAATGACAAAGATTACCTCAATAAACTTTACACTTCGTTTTTATGGTTTTTGGGTGAAAATGATTTGCGAATGAGTTTGTATGATTTTGAGACGAAAGGTTGTTGCGATGGATTTGAGCGTTATGGTGTAAACCGGAACCAGGGTGCAGAAAGTTCACTCGCTTATCTAATTTCTCATTTAACCGTATTGCAGGCTTACGAAGAATTTCATAAATCAGATTTAAGATTAGTATAAAAAAATCCCGCAATTAGCGGGATAAAAATATAAATGATTGTAATCGTTGAAAACTAAGCAAGTTTAACATTCACTGCATTTAATCCTTTTTTTCCTTCTTCCAAATCAAAAGTTACTTCATCGTTTTCCCCGATATTGTCTTTTAATCCGGTAGAATGAACGAAATATTCTTTCGAGGATTCGGAGTCTTTAATAAACCCAAAACCTTTGGTTTCATTGTAAAATTTTACTGTTCCTTTGTTCATTTTATTATAATACTAATTGTGCGCAAGTTACGTTTATATTTCGGATTTTACACTCTTTATTGTTAATTTGCTTTTATATAATTCTGAAAATAAAGCATTAAACTCCATTACATATTTTAAATTCTGAAACAGTGTTGTACACTCAATATTCAATGGATTAAAACATTTGTGCTGTTTCTTATTTCATCAAAATAAGGCGTTCTTTTTTCTTCAACACACTTTGCAGCATAGAGATACATTGACGCACTCCAGGTTTGCCAGTCCTGCCCCATTGGTTTCCCATCCTGCGCTTTAATCCATTCATTAAATCCGAAGTATTGGTTACCTGAATTTGAAAGTTTTATATACTGGGTAAGGGCTTCCAGTTTTTCGGTGGCGAGTTTATATCGTTTGGCTGCTACGAGGGCAGCAATGTAAAATCCACATATGAAAGGCCAGATTCCGCCATTATGATAATCTCCCGGTTTATTAAATTTATAATATCGCTCATGCCAGTCGGGATCTTCCGGTTTAATGAAAGGGAAAAAATTGGGTGGCAATGTCCCGGTTAGTTCACCTCGTTCACGCATTCCTGCGCATTCCTCTTCAATCCACGAAATCATTTGATCCGATCGCGTGGGTGACGCAATTCCGGAGAGAATGGCCAGGCTGTTTCCGAGGAGATCAAAACGCTCGCTGCTAAAAATTTTGTAAGACCAAAAAGCATAATAAGGTTTATGTTTCACCACCAGCCCTTCGTGTACATGACGATGCATGGTTCCTCCGGTAACGGTAAACCGGCTCATCTCGTGACGCATATTTTCTGCCAATTCGTTTTTCCCAAGAATTTTGAGATAACTATAAACAAGTGTATTTACATACAGCCCGTAACCTGTTACCCATTGTTCGTCGCGCCAGTCGCTGGTGGGTTGTTGAGCAATAAGCTCATTGTCGGAAGGACTTTGATGACTCATCCAGTTCAAAGATTTATCAATGGCATCTTTTAGAAAATCATCTTCACCGGTAACCTTTCTGAAGATACCCGTTGCAAGCAAGAACAGGGGAGTAGTATCACTGGCCCCGCGGTCGTCCTTGTCGTGCACCAGCGAAGGAATATGGCCATGAGCGGTTTGATTTTTTGCCAGTGTTTCCAATACTTTTCGAATACTGGCGAGCAATTTTTGATTTCCGGACACTGCAATCCCTAAAATAGAAATCATCATATCCCTTGTATAAGGTTCCGGATATCCCCAGCCCGCTGTCCGGGGTAATCCATGAAAAGGTCCCTGTGCATTATATAACAATACTTCGAGTGCTGCTTCTTTTGCTTGTTCTATTTCCGGTTTGTTAATGGTCTGCATGGTTTAACTGTGTAGAATATTTTATGAATTTGTTATTTACAGGTATAACCGCCATCAATAACTAATTCGCTACCAGTAACAAATTTTGATTCGTCGGATACCAGATAAAGTATTCCGTAAGCAATATCTGTTGGTTCGCCAACATGTCCGATTGGGTGTAGGCTATCCAGTTGTTTTCTAAATTCCGGATTCTTTTTACCCAACGCTTCCACAAGTGGTGTCCAGATAAAACCCGGATGCACGGAGTTCACTCTTATATTGTCTTTTGCATAAATAAGAGCATCATTTTTTGTCATTAACCTGACCGCACCTTTTGAAGCGTGATAAGGAGGAATATCTCCTGCTCCAATCAGCCCGTAAATAGAGGAAAGGTTTACAATGCTTCCTTTACCCGATTTTTGCAGGTGAGGTATAGCGTGTTTTGTGCAAAAGAATACTCCTTTTACATTAACATTCATAACTACATCCCACTCTTTTTCAGTTAATTCGTGGGTTGGCTTGTCGGCGCCTGCAATTCCGGCATTATTAACCGTAGCATCTAATTTCCCAAATTCCTTAACTACCTCGGCATAAACTTTTTCAACTTCTTTTTCGTCTGCTACATCCAAATGCCAGAACTTTGCTACCCCTCCTGACTGATTAATTTGGTCCGCCAGGTTTTGACCTTCTTTGTTCAGAACATCGGTTATAGCGACCTTTGCACCCTCCTTAGCCAATAAAATGCAAGTCTCTCTTCCAATTCCTAACGCGCCACCTGTAACGATGACAACTTTGTTTTCTGTTCTTTTCATGACTATTTGTTTTATGTAAAAAATATGGGCCAATATCAATATATCCCCAATTTATCATTTATAATCTGTACAAATTGTTTTGCAACCACCCGGTAATCAAAATTCGCAACCACGCGCTCCCTGCCTGCTTTGCCCATTTTTTCGCGTAATTCTGCATCTTTCATCAGCTGCAATAAATACTTTGCTATATCCTGCACATTGGCCCGGTAATCGACCGTTCGTGGTACTTTAAAAATTACTTTATGCTGATCTTCGAATCCCGACTCTTCGCCAAGTAAAACTTGACTAACGGCAATTTTTCGCGCTATTTTTGCCAGAAGAGCCGTTTCTCCATGAATGAGCGTATCCAACATACCCATCGCCTGAATGCTGACAACCGGTTTTCCACATGCACCGGCTTCCACCTGAGGCATTCCAAAACCTTCAAGGCGCGAAGGAGCTGCATAAATATCACAAGCTCCAATCAGGTAAGGCATAAAATTCCGGGAAATTTTATTGGTTTCATACGTAACATTTTTTTCGATGCCAAGATGTGCTGCCATTTCCAGGTCGAGCAAATTTTGAGTTTTGGTTCGTGGCTGCGGCCACACCTTACAAACATATTTCCAGTCGGGCGCTTTGGTATCGATAATGGCCAGCGCCTGCATTACCTCTTGTGCGCCTTTCGATGCGGCGTCGCCACCAACAGTAAGAATCATTAACTGGTCAGGTGAAACACCCAATGCTTCGCGCACAGCTAATATTTTTGGGTTATCCTTTTGAAAATGAATAAATGTATCCGTGTTGCAGCCTACAGGTAAAACTTCGATTTTATCTGCATTAATTCCATCCCGGACATACATCTCCTTCACCCAGTTTGATGTTACAAGGATTAATGGCAGTGCATTTAAAACCTCCTGGTAATTGGCAATATAACCATCGGCAACCAACCAGGGCACAGGTTGAACGCCATACCTTTGGGGATGCAGAACCAATTGTGGTGTGTGCCCCCAGTATCCAACTCCAACAACAACGTCGGGCTCAAACCAGCGATAATACCATTCCTTTTCCTGAGCTGATTCGAAATGCACAGGGTGGGCGTCAATGCCCATTTCAACTAGTCCTTTATAAAGCAAATCTCCCTGTGTGGCAAGTCCTCCTGGGGAGGGAGGATAATCATATAAAATCAGTACTTTCATCTGTAAACCCCTCCGTTATTTAGCCATTTTTTTGCGTTGAACGAACTTGTAAATTGCCAGAAGGCTTCTTCGCGGGGAGTTGTTTGTGTCTCCCAGCTATCTTTTTCAAAGCCGTAAGTTTCCCTCAGAATACTATATTTTCTCAGCCAAATTCTTTTTGTAAGCGTTCGAAAAATAGCCGCGTTTTGCACAGGCCGTGGATAGTATTTTTTATGACCATCTTCGTAAGCAAAAGTCCGGAGTTCATCAGCAGTAATATTGTTGTTATTCCAGAGATTGATAACTGCTTTACTTACTTCTTCATGTCGCAAATGCCGGGTGTATTCTCCGTTTGGATTATGGGAAATAATCAGATCGTAATGTTTTTCTGGCAACAAATCCAGAATTGTTTGCTCAACCTCTTTTTCTTCTAATGGATTTTGTTCGGGACCGTCATCCAAATCACCCATAATTCCATCTGACTTCAGTACTTTTAATGCATTATAAAATTTCGTAGCTCGTTCGGTATCATTCCTCCTGCAAACCGAAACTATAAAACAATTCCAGGACGGATGGCTTAATATTGTTCCTCCGCACCATAATGTTTCATCGTCAGGGTGGGCAACAATTATGGCAACATTTTTCGATACTTTTTCATCCATTATCTATTTTTCAGGGAGTATTAAAAAAATCTTTAACAAATGCTTCCTGTTGATTTTCGGTTAACTTATCGGCTGGTTGAACAGAAATTTTTATTTTTTCAAACTGGCGGTTATTTTTTAATAAATTGAATAATTCTGTTTTTGCATTAGTGGGACCAAAAAGGAGTACTTCGCTGTAATCGTTAATAATGTAACTTAATTTTTTGTAAAAATCCGCATATTGATTTTGCTCTTTGTTGTGCATCAGGCTCTCATCCAATCTCAGATTCTCGACTTGTTCTGGGAAGGCCGGAGTTGATTCCATCGTTTTTGAAATTACCGTATCATTTAATAACTCCAATATATTGGCTGTTGAGTGGTCCATCCAGATTCCCAACCGTTTTACTGATTTCATAATATTTTATTTTTATTGTTTATTACTCGTTTGGCTTATGATTTTACTACGTAAGAACCGGCTATTAAATCGTGCCAGCCTCGTTTCTTCCCATCAGTTGAAATGTACCAAATTCCAAGACCGAATGGTACAATGGAAATAAACACCGACAAACATCTGAACGTGGCCCTCACAAAACTTATACTTTTCCCAAACAAGTCAACTACTTTAAGTTTTAGCATTATTTTTCCTGGAGTTGCCTGGTAAACGGAGCTTTCGAATGTAGAATAATAAAAGACCCAGGAACCGAAACCTATTAATAACCGGTATATATTTAGATCGAAATCGCTGAAATTGAAAGAAAAGAGAAACATCTCAGGGATCAACAGCAAGATGAATACAATGACCAAATCGATAAAGGTTGCTATTGACCGTATCCCAAGGCCAGCATAAGTAACTTTCAAATCAGGAGCATTTAAGGATTTATATTTAAACTTTTTAAATCCAGAAGTTCGTTTTGATTTTAATTGTCTTAACACTTCGCGTTCTTTAACAAAGTAGGGAAGTGTTTGTGGTCCGTATTCACGTATTGTTTTCATTGCTGTTTTATTTCTCCTGGTTGTTTTATTTTACTTTATTCGAATGAAATTAATCCTGCTGAAATCAGGATTAACTTTGCTTTTTTGTTGGGATAATCAAAACAGGAATAGTGGTATTTTGTAAAACTTTTTCAGTAACCCTCCCCATCGTTGTATTTTCAAACCACTTGCGGCTATGTGACCCCATTACAATAACTTCGGCTCCAATTTTACTGGCGGCTTTTAAAATAGCTTCTGAGCAGTCACCGTCACCTATCAGGGTTTGAATGTGATTATCTCCTAAATAAAGTTTCGATTTATCGAGAAATTGCTGTGATAATTTTTTGGGGTCCAACACTTTTCCCGATAATTCTTCACTGGTATTCAAACGCCCGGCAAACCCCATAATTGTAACGTGCTCAGTTAACTTATAATATTGCGGATTTGCCAACACATGCAACAAGGTAACTTCAGCCTTCATTCTTTGGGCAAATGAAAAACCTGTTTCTGCTATCTTTTGAGCACTTGGATCAAAGTCCAGTGCAATCAATACTTTTTTCATTTCTCCTTTTGTTTCCTTTCCAAAGGCACAATCCCGGCCATCTCCCCAATAATATTTACCAAATCGGAACCTGTAGGGATAACTATTTTGGCATTATTTCCGAGCGATGCTTCCAGCGCTTCCAGTTTTCGCAGTAATTGGGCATTTCCAATAAAATATTTATCGGCAGCTTCGTTTACCAGTTTTATGGCCTCTGCTTCTCCTTCGGCATGTAAAATTTTCGATTGTTTATAACCTTCAGCTTCTTTAATTTTGGCGCGTTTTACTCCATCGGCAACGGTTTCGGCAGCGGTGGCAGAATCAATGGCTGCAATTTTTTCGTTTTCAGCTTTTACCACTTTGTTCATGGTGTCCTGCACATCACGCGGCGGGTCGATTTCTTTCAGCTCGGTCCGCACGATTTCAATTCCCCAGTTTTTGGTTTCTTCGTGCAGGGTTTTGTATAGTCCGGAATTAATTTTCCCCCGTTCGCTGTTTGCCGATTTTAATGTAAGCGTACCAATAATATTACGCAAGGTGGTGCGGGCCAGGTTTACAATCTGCCATTTGTAATTGTTTACATTGTAGATAGAGCCTTTTACGCTCTCTTCGTCAGATTTTACCCTGAAATAAACCTGTGCATCCACACTGGCATTCAGGTTGTCGTTAGTGATGATTTCCTGCGGTTCGGCATCCACCATTTGCTCGGTTACATTTACCAAAAACAAACGATCAATAACCGGAATAATCCAGTGAAATCCGGGGTTTGCCAAACTATGGTACTTCCCTAGTCGTTCGATTAAACCGCGATGTGTTGGCCTGACAATTCTAATTCCTGCAAAAAGAATGATTACTACAGGAACAATTAAATACAAATAGTTCATTTAAATGGTTTTATGTTATTATTTTAACTGATTTTCTTTAAGAGGAATACTCAAATGAATCAATAATATCCAATAATTCCTTTTTTGATTTACCCAATTTTGTTGAAATATTTTCCAATAAATCTTCTCTTCTAATACGTCCCCAATACAAATCGGCATCGTTTAATTCCGGATACTTATTCCTAAGCTGACCACTTATTCTTCCCCATTCGTTCATATCAAATTTTGTTTCCATTATTATATTTTAATAGTTATTCCAAATTTTCCGCCTGATAATGCGTTCCCTCCGCCAAATTCCAGGTTTATACCCACTTTATTACTGAAATAGTACCGGCCGCCAATCTGGGCGCCAAGCCCAACTCCTGAAGTATGAGAACCTTCATATTCATTTGGAGAATTCCAATTATAGAAACCAAGATTAAGCCCAGCGTAAAAATCCCAGGGAGAAGGTATATTTAATACGGTGTTAAAATGATAATTGGCATTTCCTGAAATACCGATGATTGAATGATTGTATTTATTATCGTGCCAGTTGTCATTGTATGAACGGAAAGACAGTTCAGCACCCAGTGAAATATCGGGGTGTATTCCATAATCAAATCCCAAATAAACGGGAACCCCCCACGAAGAAAGTCCAACCCCAACATTAATTTGTGACTGTCCTTTGGAAATTGGACCCTGTGCAAAAATTACAGTTGCTGTAATCAGTAATGCGAATGTTAAAATTTGTTTTTTCATTTTTCATTTATTTATCCTTATTATTCCGGGGTGACTTTTTAGTAAAAAGAATTCGGAGGAGTACAATAAATCCTGCTAAGGGAAGCAGAACATCAATATAACGGAAGGAGTTGAAAACGAAGGTTACAATGGCCCAAAGAAGTACAAGTAATCCCGCAATAATGTAAAGCGAATTTTCCATAACATCATTAATTAAGAGCTCTCGGTAAAAGCTCAATTATTTAAATAAAAATACGCTTTACCGAACCGGGAAGTGTTACACAATTCAGGATAAGAGTTACATGATTCACACATTAATGCGTAAAATACGTTCACAAAACCGCTGTAAATTCCAGACGTAGTTTTTTGGCAAATCAGAATCAACCTAAATGAAGAACTTCAATTATAACCTGAGATCATCATTTGAATAAAAATAATTAAGCAGGCAGGAACATAAGATAAAAAAACAATTACTTTTACCCCATGCGGATAAAGAAAATCGTTTTGTTTTTTTTGTTATTGGTTCTGGTTTCAGTGATAAGTGAGTGGAGTATTGCTTCTAAAAGGAACAGTGACTCACCCCTGCTGATTGAAAAATTTAAACGAACAATCAAAGAAAACTCTTCTGAGCTTCCTGCCTTAGAATTACTGCAGGCCGCACTTTCCGGTTACGAATTGCTTAAGGAAGAGCATACTATCAATCGTCCAGAAGTGATTACCATCATTGATTTCAGCCTTCCATCAAACAAAGAAAGGCTTTGGGTGCTCGACCTTGTGGAGGCGAAAGTATTGTATCATTGCCTGGTTTCCCACGGAAGGAATTCGGGCGAAATTATTGCAAAGAATTTTTCCAACAAACCAGGTTCCTATTCCAGCAGCCCCGGGTTTTATTCTACCGGCGAAACTTATTTGGGGAAACATGGTTTATCGCTCGCACTCGATGGCCTTGAAAAGGGAATCAACGACAAAGCCCGGGAACGTGCAATCGTTATTCATGGGGCTGATTATGTTTCACCTGAATTTATAAAGAAATATGGCAGGTTGGGACGAAGTCTTGGTTGCCCGGCTGTTCCGATAGAATTAAGTAAGGAAATTATTGAAACCATCAAAGGTGGTTCTTGTTTATTTGTTTATGCACCATCAGAAGATTATCTGTCTAATTCGCATATATTGAATAAAATTACTCCTGTTAAAAAGGGATAACCTTTATTTTTTCAGCTTCCGGCTTTTGATTTAATGCATTAAGCACTGTCGCATCCCGTTGGTAAATATCTTTTCTGAATTGTACATGGCCATTCTCATCAGTCCAGGCGGTCAGGTACAGTACAATTACGTCAACTGGCGTTTTAAGGCCTACTGTTTGTTCCCTGTTTTGTTGCATAGCCGTACGAATTTTCGCCGGTGTCCATTCAGGGAAATCGGAAAGCAACAATTCAGCCAGTTCAAAAGGTTTTTCAATTCTTATACATCCCGAGCTCATGGCCCTGTCGTCGCGGGCAAAATAACCTCTGGTCGGGGTATCGTGAATATACACATTGTAGCTGTTTGGGAACATAAATTTTACCTTACCCAGGGCGTTTTGGGAACCTGGATTCTGTCGTACCATATACGGAAAATTGTACTTCGATATTTTCGACCAATCGATGTCACTGTAAGCTATTTCCGATCCGTTGCTTCTGAGCAGTTTCATATTCTTTCTCTCTAAATATTCAGAGCCTTTGAGCAGTTCCGGAATCACATCGTTCACTAAAATGGTGGGGGGTACAGTCCAGTTTGGACTAAAAACAATATAGGTCATTCGTGCATTAAAAACAGGCGTTTCCCGGTAATTTTTTCCCACAATTGCACGCATTGTAATAAGGGTATCAACTCCCTCTATCAAAGCGAGATCAAAATTTGAAATATTTACTATAATATACTTTTGAGGTTTCCGTAAGGGAAGCCATCTGAACCGTTCCATATTCACTTTTAACCTGTTGATGAGCTGGTTCGGTTTTGTATTTAAAGCGAGCAGCGTTCCCTTTCCAATCACACCGTCGGCATTTAAACCCCAGTCTTTTTGAAAAATCTTCATTTGCTTTTCAAGTTCCTCATCGTAATTTACAGAAATACTGTCTGCCAACGGGTATCTAAGTTTTATTAGCCTTTCCCTGATTTTTGGAAGCAACAGGTTCAACTGGCCGGGATTAATTATGGTATCTGAAATAATTGCCGGCCAGGTTTCATTTTTCAATCCAAGAAAGAATGCCAGTTCTTCTTTCATCATCCAGTAGGAGCGGTACCTCGGTGCAAGCATATTAAGACCGTTGGCAATATCACCAGCTGTCAGCGCTTCTTCCAATTTCAGGTCAAGTCGTAATTCCGGCTCTTTGCGTTGTACTTTCCAAATGTTGCCTTCTTTTTCAGTATCGACTTTTCCGTAATACATATGTAAACCTGCCAACAGAAAAGCATCAGAAAGTAAAACATCCAGTTTCATCATATCCTCTGTATCCATTGCCAGATAGGACACTGTTTTATCCATATATTTTTCAATAAGCGCCAAATGATAATCTTCTGGATTCAACCCGTGCCGTTCAATCTGCCGGATATAATCCAGCAAAACAAACCCATTTTTACCAAGTATATTTGAATTATTATTTACTGGTTTATCGGATTCTACCCAGGCCGGAGAATCAGAGCCTGACCGAACCGGAGAATCTTCATTAATCCAGGCAGGAATATTACTGTTTACCCAGATGAGAGGTCTGGAGTTTATCCAGGCAGAAGTATAATTTCGGTTTTGATAAAACTGCCGAAGCAACTTGCTCGAATAAAGGTTTTCCTTATCAATTTTGTAACCTGAATCTGCTGGTTTGTTATTTATGTATTGGCTTATGAATTCGGAAAGTTCATCGTCCGTCAATGTAAAGGCTGACAGCAATATAAGCACTGTAAAAATTATCTTTGTCATTTGTATTGTGAACGAATTTAATCAAGACTAAAAGTAATTCCTGAAACTCCTTTATGCTTTACAGAATTCAGAATAAGAATTACATCATTCACATTTGGCATAATCGGCAAGTTAGGTCTAATCACTTTGGAGTTACCCCACAGCTTGCAGCGAATCGAAGAACTAATTCCTCTTTGATAATCCGTCTGCTTGCAGCGGGGTAGTTTATTCGTCATTTAAAGTACCCGAAAGTTGACGAAAATGAGATATTAAACTTATTGGGCTGGAATGATATCGACTATAACATTTCGGTTATAAAAACGCCCTTCCGGTAATTTATTCTCAAATTGTGCCAGATCAAGACTTTCGCCGAATCCGTGAACTTCAAATATAACATCGCTTCTTCCGGCATTTGACAAAGCTTTTTCGATAATATTTTTAACATCATTTGCCCGTTCCTGCGACAAATTCAGGTTGTAATCCTGTTCTCCGATTATATCGGTATGGCCGTGTATAATAACGGTTCCTCCCTTTGGAATTTTTAGTGTTACTGTTTCAGTAAGATACTTTACATAAAGTGGTATTACTTTCGAATCATTGAATTCATAATTAACGCTGAACCTTAGACCTTCTTCATTTTGTGGAGGAGACCAGAGAACCATATGTGCCGAAGATTCCTTCTTCAGGGTATTCCCGGTTTTGGTTTTACCAGTCATCGTCACGTTGAAGTTTCCTTCGGTACGGGTACCAAGAATTGATTTGCCGGGAATAGTTACCAGTTCCTGGGTATATGGTCCAAAGTTTTGCACCTTCCCGTTTTCATCGGCAATTTCCAACGACCAGGAAGAAAATGTTTTTTCTGCCCCTTCGACATTGAACGATACATAGCTGTCAATTGGTGCTTCCTGTATGTCAACAATTTTTACCGGTTTCAAAGGAGTGTTTGAACCACTTTGGAACTCCATAAGCAACGCCGGTGATTCGCTCGATATGGATACTCTCCTATCTTCTTCACGGAGTAAATCAAGCTCAAGTATGCCCCCTGGCTGTTCTGAGGGGATTTCTGGTTTTATTAAACCTTCGGTGTTAATCCTCGAAGCGTTGATATCAAACATATTTACCAGGTATTCTTTGGTCGATTCTGCCAGTTTTTTTCCATCTTCGGGACCTGCCATGGAAGTGCCGGTTAACCTGACCACAGCCGAAGGATTTTTCTGCATCCGGTCTCCAAGTATATTTAATACATTATAATAAACCGTCATTTGCCGATCTGAGCGACCGGTTAATTTTTTAGGTTTAAAAACTTCCAGTTGCTCTTCTTTGAAGTTGTCAACTTCATTCTTTTGCAGCAATACATAACGTCCCGGAATTTTTGATGATCCTTTATTAAAAAATATATAGTTGCAAAGCGGGAATGTTTCCCTCACCCTTCGGTCAGTCGGAATATTTACAGGAGAAATAACAGTAAACGTAACATCCGGAAGAGTTTCAGCAACAACTGGTTCGATAATTTTAACTGGTACAACTTCCACTATTTCTTTCGATTTTCCGAAATCAAATTCAATTCCTACTGTTGCTTTCAAAAAATTATCGCGTCCGGTAATATTATATTCGGTAAACTCAATTCCATGCATATAGCCAACATCGATTTTTAGCGCAGTAGCCGGACTTATATAATATTTTGCTCCGAGACCTGCATTGAAATTGAGGCCCGACACCCTGTTATCGGCTAAAAAACCTGGTCCGGCATAAAGATACGGGCGAAAGTTGGAGTTTTCGCCTGAAAGTTTTAACCTCAAATCCAAAAATGCATTTGCCAAATCGAGTTTGTTGACGACCTTCGAATTATACAGTCCCAGGTCCCCCTTGAGCATTAAATCAAATCGTGTAGTAAGAAATCTGCTAAAATACAGTTCAGGCATTAAGCCAATACTTTTAGTATTTAAATTGTCATATATGCCAAGACCGGCTCCAATTCCCCATTTTTTGTCATTCGTTTGAGCATCAACACTGCCGACAAAAATCAGCATCAGTGCGAGTAAAAGTAAAGTTTTCATGATACATTGTTTTATGATTTTAAAACTGAAACTTCCTTAAAGTCAATAACTTTTAAATCCTGTCGATATAATTTTCTGACTTATTGTTTAACAGGTTGCTTTAAGTATATTATTATTCAAAGATGATTGAATCAATCAAATACCATGTTACACAATTCTGAATAAGAGTTACATGATTCACACATTCAGGACAAATGCTCCAAATGTTTTATAAATTTTGCAGGTTAAAACCCGGGAAGGCCGGTTTTATTAATTTTTTGCTTTAATAAGACTTATACCGGAGTTGATGCTGTTACCCCGGAGTTAAAAAAACATTCAGTTCCATCCGCGGGAAGGGTGTATCCGTTATATCCGGTACCAGAATACTTTTTGTGGTTCATTAATTATTCCGGCTCCTCAGTTTCTCCTTAAGAACAGCTACGAATTCTTTGCCATATTCAAAACATTGGTTTAATAGTTCATCGTCAGGTTCCCAGTGGCATCTTACAGATTCTGAAATTATTTCGAAACCTGACTGTTTTAGTATATTCTCCAAAGTAATTGTAGAAACATCATGCCAGCCAAAGCATCCAAAAGTAGCTGCCATTTTATTTTTAAATTTTAATCCTTTAATAAGTTCGAGCAAGCCAGCAATTGACGACATTAAACCATTATTAACAGTGGGGGACCCCATCAGAACCGCTTTTGATTTGAACACTTCGGTTATAATGTCATTTTTATCGTTTGTTGCTGCATTATAAAGTTTAACATCAACTAAGGGATCCGCAGCATTTATTCCTTTAACTATGCTTTCAGCTATTGATCGGGTTCCATTGTACATGGTTTCGTAAATAACTGTAATTTGATTTTCCTGGTAACCGGATGCCCATTGAATATATTTATTTGCGATCTGCATGGGATTATCGCGCCAAACTATACCATGACTGGGGCAGATAAAATCAACAGGTAAATTAAAACCAACAATTTCGTCAATTTTTTTGGTAACCAAATGGCTAAACGGGTTAAGTATGTTTGCAAAGTATTTTAATGCCTCAAAATAAAGTTCTTCCTGGCTTACCAAATCGTTAAACAGCAGTTCGGAACAGAAGTGTTGCCCAAATGCATCATTGCTAAAAAGAATATTGTCTCCGGTGAGGTAACAAAACATACTGTCGGGCCAGTGGAGCATGGGTGCCTGGATAAATATCAATTCTTTCCCAATTCCAGTTTATCACCGGTTTTAACGGGTATAAAATTCCAGTCTTTATGGTAATGTCCTTTTAAAGATTTTATTCCATTTGCCGTGCAATAAACCGGAGTATCCGGGACAAAACTCATCAGCTCTGGTAAAGCGCCGCTGTGGTCGGGTTCAGCATGATTTGCAATAATGGAATCTATTTCCGTCAATTCAACTTCCTGTGACAGATTGCTGATGAAACCTGAAGAAAAAGGACGGAAAACAGTGTCAATTAAAACAGTCTTTTCTTCTTTGATTAAAAAGGAATTATAGGTTGAACCTTTGTGGGTGGAATATTCGTATCCGTGAAACTGCCTTATCCCAGTCGTTGATACCAACCCAGTAAACCTGATTTACAACTTGTTTTTTCATGGTAATTTGAATTTATTATTTATGCGAATCAAGGGTTAAATTGCTAAAGTTATAAATGCGGCGGCCAATTTTCCAAAGGCATGAATCATCAGTCCTTTTGTTGACCTTACTTTACTGGCTTTTTGGATATCAGCCTTTTCAATCAGCCAATTGAATATTGCTTCAATAGGTTGTCTTATTCTTGAAACAGCCGTTGAGAATAAATCATCAGCGGCCTTGATCCTTTGTTTGATCACTTCTTCCATTCCTTTAACTGCTTTAACCGGGGTAAGGGTTTCGGATTTCTGATATTTTAGCATCTGCTCGTTTAACTCATTAACAAAATAAATTTTGTCACCAAAAAAGGTTCTGTTTTCAATACCAGACCATGCCTCTTTGAATACGGTTACATCATTCACAGATGCCGGGGTAAACAATATTTGCTCAGGATGAGGGAGTTTTCCAATTCGCCTGAAGCCTAACTGGTGGAGTTTAAGGCCATAATAATACATTCCTTTGGTTGAACAGAAACCTTTATCGGTTATCTCAGCAGCAACCTTTGCTGACCGTTTGCCCGAACAGGTTATAATGGGCATTGAGTCCAATAAACTCTGGTCAAGACAACAATCTTCCGGCCGGTAATCACACACAAGGATCTCAACAAGCCTGGCAAAAGCTCCACCAAGCCGATTGAGCCTGTTATTAAAGGACTGATAGCTACCCAACCTGGGAAACCACGGTTTAAGGTATTCTGTGGCAAACCGGTGAATCTCTTTTACTTTTCGGCGCCCCTCATGGTGAATGGCATACAAATATATCGTCATAATCTCCTGGTCGCTAAATGCTGGTTTATTATTGTTACTGAACCTTTCACAATAGAATTGAAGTTCATCTTCAAATTTGTCGCATATAAAACAGTAAATTCTTACTAACTTGTCGTCCTTATCCTTGGAAATCATATCTCATAATCAATTCAAAACCGATGTTAATATACTGATTTTCAAGGATATAAACAAAGAACAAGACATTGATTTCTACCTATTTAACGAACTTTTCTTGTTGATTTTTTAACCCTTGATTCGCATTATAACTCTACGGTTAATATTTCCAATGGTTTTTAATGAAGCTATTTGTGCGCAGAAAATACAAGTTTTAAAAAACTAATTTACACTGATTCCAAACAGATATCCAACCATTGCAGTGGTAATCCTTTCGAAAGTTTGCCTGACATAAATTTTTAATGCTGTTGTTCTTAATCATCGACTTACTTTATACCATGATTTTCAGGTCTCTTCAGGTACAATAAAATGATTGACGGGATGAAAAATCAGGACTTTAACATTGCAGAATTGCATTCTCTGTGAGGCGTAGAATAAATTCCCCTTTCCGTTATTTTGTTCTCTCTTTCAATACCCTGACTTTTGCAAGGCGCTGATTGGAAGGTACTGTTGTGGAACAATCTGCATTAAGAAAAGCCATAACTTTTTTATTCAATAATGCATATCCTTTAATCTGGCCACCTAAACATCTGACATATAAATCTTCATCCTTAACTTCCGAGATATCTGGTTCTGTAATTACGACTGCACAAACTCCGGGTATTTTATTTATTGCGGCACATGCTTCAATACCATTTCCAAATTGTGTTTGGTTCTGTTTGTCATTTCCATCCGAAACAACTTTTATCAGGGGGATTACAAAATCAGGGTAGTTTTCTCCCGTCACCAATTCGTAGGCGTCAATGTCAGTTATCTCATAGCCTGCTGCATTGAGGGCAGCAATTAATTTTCTTTTCAATTCAAACCATCCAAATTCAGTAGCAATACTTATGCGCATCAATTCTCTTTTTCTTTTAGCGTCTGTATTTTTTAGGGCTATTTCTGCTTCCATTTTCAAAGTTGTTTTTACGGTTTATTCTGTCCGGATTTTTATCTTATCTACTCTTAACTTTTTACTTAAAATATTCCTGATAAATCCAAAGTTAAATCCGATTGTCAGAATTTGTGTTACACAACTTTTTAAAAAAATTACATGATTCACACATTTTTCAAAAGCGAATCAGGAATTTAATTACGATATTCTACATAAGAACAGATGATAATAATTAACAGAAATGCTATGAAACAGATATAGAGTAAAAAAGTCGAGTGATGGTATTTATGATTTGTTCAACAAATTAAATTTTGAAATATCGACTACCGAAAGAAGGCACTTTTGATCATCTTCAGTAATAACTCCTTCCATATATACAGAACATAATGGTTTTTTGTCATAACCGAGTAACACTTCACACGATTCTTTTGCACAGCTGGTATAAACTTTTCTGAAAAAATTATTAAAAACAGGCTTTGAATCCTCTGAAACAAAGAGTTTAAAATTGCTGTTAAGTAAACTAAAACGTCTTTCTCCGAGCATCTCAGCGCCTGAAAAGTTCAACTCGCAAATGGTGCCATCCGAATCGAGAGTAAAATAGCCCATTGGCGATAAATCGAATAACATGGTGTATTTTTTAAGCGCCGTTTCAGCAGTGATGTATGCCAGACGCAGCTCTTCATTCTGCATTTCCAATTCTATCTGGTGTACCTGCAATTCGTGAAGGAGTTTTTTTGTATCGGTTTCTTCCTTAGAAATGCTTTCTCTTAGTTGTTTTGCTTTGAGTTGTTCTTCCGCTTTTTTGCGTAACATCTTAGCATTCATAAAATCCATTTCATCGCTAATCATGATTTCATTTTTTTTGTGACAAATATTACTCCCGATGGCAATTCCAGGTAATTGAGAAGGATATTAACCGTCCATTCGATTTCCATTTCAACAGCACCTGCCCCGATTACCTTCATTTGTGTTTTATTTTTACCTGCCAGTTTCAGCAGTTGGTTCATTTGTTGTTCCGTTTTTGGCCGCTCAGATTCAGGAACAAATAATTCCATATAATTTTGATTGATGGCATCATCGCGTTTTATTCCAAAAACTTCTTCCGCTGCAGGATTAAACTCCAGTATTTTCCAATCGGTTGAACATTTAATGATTACATCGGAAGATGAATCAAGTAGCAAGTGGTTTAACCGGTCGATTTCGTTTAATTTTTTTTCCGCCTGTTTCAAATCGGAGATGTTGATAAAAGTGATAACCAGTCCGTCTATTCTGTCGTCGAAAGTGCGATAGGGCATAATGCGCGTGGAAAACCACTTGCCATCTTTTGTAGGAATTTGTTTTTCTATAAAAATAAGCGTCCTCAAAACTTCATAGGCATCTTCAGCCAATTCCGGGTATATGAGTTGGGAAACCTGGTCGGTAAAAGGCCGCCCAATGTCGCTCTTTATTAGTTTGAAAATTTTGGTTGCCTGGTTGGTATAACGGCGGATGTTCAATTCCTTATCGAGAAACAAAGTGGCAATATCAGTACTGTTGAGCAGATTCTTCATGTCGTTGTTTACCCTCGAGTAATCTTCTACTTTCGATTGTAATTCGGCATTTACGGTCTGAAGTTCTTCGTTCAGACTTTGCATTTCTTCTTTCGAAGTTGTCAGTTCCTCGTTGGTTGACTGTAATTCTTCGTTGGTTGACTGTAATTCCTCGTTGGTTGATTTCAATTCTTCCTGTGAAGTCTGCATTTCTTCCAAAATATTCTGTACTTCCTCACGGGCATGCTGCAGTTCTTCTTCAAGTTCTTTTTCCCTGGCACCGGCAACAGTTTGTTTTCCCCTTTTTGAATGTGTTTTGTTTTCAGATGTATTGGCAACATCGGTAAAAATTATCAATATCTTCCCATATAAAGGCTCAGGCTTATTAATCCATTGAATAGTAACATTTACTGTAATTGTACTTCCGTTTGTGCCAATTTTAACGTTGTGCAAAATCACCGCTTCCTTTTTCATGACTGCCCTGCGAAATGCAATGGCAAAATCGTTTTGAAAGCCCGGCCTCAACATCGCAAAAATATTCAGATTTGCCTTTCCTACGGCTGGTTCCAGGTATTTCCCGGTTCGTCCGCTGAAGTATAAAATATCGCCAGTTTCGTTTACCAAAACACCGGCAGGTGAAAATTGATTCAATAACAATTGATCAACAAGCGTTTGTATATTCATAATGGGTCTATCAGGTACTTTATTTACGTTAGTGGACAGTTTTGACTGTGAAAATGAAGAAGGAAAATCGAACAATTCAGGGTTCTGGCTGGAATTACTGCGTTTATAAATTTTCAGGCCGGAGTTTTCGGGGATAAAAAGATGACTTTGCGCACCAAGCGTTTCTGAATTACCCAACACCAAAATCCCATCAGGATTAAGGCTGTAGTAAAACAACCCAAGCAGTTTTTTCTGCAACTCGGGATCCAAATAAATTAGCAGGTTCCGGCACGAAATAATATCGATGTTGGTAAAAGGAGGATGCATAATAATATTGTGCTGTGCAAAAACAATGGCCTCCCTGATTTCAGTATTTATTCTATAACCATCATCAGTTTTGATAAAAAAACGGCTCAATCTTTTTGGTGAGACATCTGCTTCTATATTCACAGGAAATATTCCTTTTCGGGCCGTTTCAATAGCATCATTGTCAAGATCGGATGCAAATACCTGTAATGAAAATCCTCCATTCGGATTTATTTTTTCCAACACCTCTTTAAAAACGATAGCCAGAGAATAAGCTTCTTCGCCTGTGGAACAACCGGGTATCCATGCTCTAATTGTTGAGCCCGTTTGGTGTTTGCCAACCTTAGCTGAAATAACCGTTTCTTTCAATTTTTCCCAAACCAGGGGGTCGCGGAAAAAACTGGTAACGCCAATCATTAATTCTTTAAACAGGATATGTACCTCTTTTGGATTTTCCTGTAAAAAGTGAATGTATGAATTGATTTTATCAATTTTATGAACGCTCATTCGTCTTTCGATACGGCGATAAACTGTATTTTTTTTGTACAATGAAAAATCGTTTCCGGTATGAGTGCGCAGTAAAATAATAATTTTCTCCAAGGCACTTTTGTAATCTTTCCCAATAGTTCGATCTGCTTTGACTACCGGCAAATATTCAAGAAATTCAACCAGTTTCGAATGAATTTCATTTGGAGGGGCAACAACATCAACCAATCCTGAATGAATAGCATTTCGAGGCATGCTGTCGAATTTTGCTGTTTCGGGTTCCTGTACGATTGCAATTCCATTTTGTTCTTTAATAGCGGTAATTCCGACACTGCCATCGGAACCCATACCCGATAGAATGATACCAATGGCAAACTCCTTCTGATCATCGGCCAGCGAACGTAGAAAAAAATCGATGGGAAGACGCATTCCCCTGGCTTCGACGGGTTCAAATAAATACAGAACTCCCTTTAAAATTGACATGCTTTTGTTAGGTGGAATAACATATACACAGTTGGGCTGCACTTTCATTCTGTCTTCTACCTGGTAAACTTTCGTTTTGGAAATTCGCTGAAGCAATTCGGGAAGCATCCCTTTATGTGTAGGATCCAAATGTTGAATAACTACATATGCCATTCCGCTGTTTTCAGGTACATTTCCCAAAAGTTGCTCCAACGCTTCTAATCCACCAGCTGATGCACCGATTCCGACAATTGGGAATTGGGTAATATTTGTGACGGAGTCTTTTTTAAAAGATAGTGCCGCTGATTTTATTTTTTTTGTTTTCAAGTATTTATGTTTTGAATATTAACCTTTTTGCATAAATAACTGAAATAAAAGTCGCTTTTTACTTCTTATTTTTTATGAATGATTATTTAAATTTACTGTTAATATATGAAATACAGCTATTATAAAATTAATGTAACAGTTCATTTCTATTCGTTCCGTGTTTTTCAACCCTGTACTAAAACCATTTTCTTTTGCAAGCTACCAAACCAATCAGAAAACCAAGGAACAAACTTATCAATATCTGTGGCCAGTTTAATCCGGAACCCCCTCCACGTAATTGTCCGGTTATCCAATTTGCCCCGCCTAAAAGCAAAAAAGCAATTATAATAACCATTGCTACAATAATATATATCGGGTTAATATTCCCAAAAATTCTTCTTCTCATTTTAATTTTAAAGATTAATTTGAGTCCTAAAATAGAAAACCTGGTATACGAAATTGTTACAAAACTCTGAGAAAAATTTACATAATTCCCACTTTTTACCAAAAAATCAGATTTTGATTGCTCTATTCTGAACATATTTTTTATCACGATTGATTTTCAACTTTTCAAACATTTCAAAAAGTTTTAATAATGTGTGAATAATGTAACTCTCATTGAAAGTTATGTAACATTTTACCGTTCAAATGAGCCTACCTTTATTTGATATTAATATCCGTGCCAAACGATAAGAAATACAGGGAAATGGAATTTAATAAAAAGTTGAAGGATAACTGGGAGGATGATTTGTGGCAGGCCATTGGGGAGCATGATGTCCTGATGCTCAGAAATCAACTAAAGCAAATTCAAAATTCACTAAATGAAAATCTTAGGAATTATGGGATGATTGCAACAGAAGATTTAAAAATTTGAATTACTATTTCTGTTTTTTTAAAGATACAATTTTAAAGAATTTTTTAAACAATTAAATATTCAAAAATGAATAAGCTAAAAATGGGTTTAGTTGTGGTTTTAAGCACAACTTTTATTTTTATGGGCTGTGCTACATGGAATAAAACACAAAAAGGGGCGGTAATAGGAACCACAGCCGGTGGAGCAGCCGGCGCAGTAATTGGCCGGGCATCAGGCAACACGGCTTTGGGAGCAATAATTGGGGCAGCCGTTGGCGGCGCTTCGGGCGCTGTAATTGGCCGGCAAATGGATAAACAGGCTGAAGAAATTAAAAAAACTGTACCCGACGCAAAAGTTGAACGCGTGGGCGAAGGTATTGTAGTTGAATTCAGCAGCAATGTGCTGTTTGCGTTCGACAAATCGAACCTTTCAGACGATGCAAAAACGAACCTGGACAAACTGGTTGTTGTACTAAATAGTTATCCTGATACCGATATTGAAGTTCAGGGACACACCGACAGTAAAGGGAGTGAAGCATATAACCAGACCTTATCAGAACAAAGGGCAGGCACCGTTTCCAATTACCTGTCGGGCAAAGGGATTACCAATAACCGTTTAACTATTAAGGGATTTGGTGAAAATGTACCAAAATACTCAAACGATAGCACAGAGGGCCAGACACAAAACCGCAGGGTTGAATTTTTAATTACAGCCAATGAAAAAATGAAGGCCGAAGCCCAACAAAATGCAACAGATTAATTCAATTAATACACTTAATTAAACAAACATGAAAACAAGATTATTTTTATTTACGTTGATTTTTATACTCGCAGGCACTCTGGCATTTGCCCAGGGCCCTGTTGGTTCAAAAGCTTCCTTTGCGATTCTCGGTGGGGTAAACCTGCAGAATTTAAATGGTAAGGACGGAAGCGGTGACAAACTCGAAAATGATATGATCATCGGGTATCATGCCGGTGTCAATCTTCAGCTTCCTGTTGCTCCCGAGTTTTACTTTCAACCCGGATTGATGTTTAATACAAAAGGAGCTAAAAATACAGAGGCATCAATAACAGGCACATACAAGCTTTCGTATATTGAACTGCCACTTAATTTTGTTTATAAAGCCAAGCTAGTAAATGGCTATTTTATGCTTGGATTTGGGCCTTACGTAGCGTATGGTATTGGAGGCAAAGCCATTTACGAAGGTGGGGGAGCAACCCTTGAAACGGATATTGAATTTAAAAAAGTTGTGGAATCGGGTGATCCGCTAACCACAGTTTATATAAAACCGTTTGATGCAGGAGCCAACCTCTTTTTTGGTTATGAATTACCAGCCGGGCTGTTTTTACAACTGAATACGCAGCTCGGATTGCTCGATATCAATCCTGAAGATAACCGGATTACCGGTGATAATAAGTCAATCCTTAAAAATACAGGATACGGACTTTCGCTTGGATACCGGTTTTAACAGAATATCTATCAATCAATCAATTCTCAAAAGGCTGTCTTTGTTTTACAAAGATGGCCTTTTCAATTTTCTTTAGATTGACTCCTCTCGTAATTTCTGTTATTTCTGAAAAAGGAAGGTGTTAAACCGGTATTTTTTAAAAACTGATTTGATAAATGAGCCACACTGCTGAAGTGCATTTTGAATGCAATATCGCTAAGGCTGATGTCGGAGTAAATAAGCAACTCTTTTACCCGTTCAATTCGTATGATAATTATATACTTTTCAATGCTATTGTTTTCTTTTGCTGAAAAAATATTGCTGAGTGCGCTGTAACTGACGTTCACTTTTTCGCTGATATAATCGGAATAGTTTGGTTTTGGAAGATCATCAGAGAAGTAAACCAATTGATAAACAGCATCTTTGATTTTTGCAATCAGGCGGCTCTTTTTATCCACCAATATTTCCAACCCCAAATCTTTAAGGGCAGTGTCAAACAAGTGTAATTTCTCATCTGAAATATCTCCTTCAAATTCAACTTCACCCAGTTCCACAGTAATATTCTGAAAACCCAGCTTATTCATTTCTTGCGCCACCAATGTTTTACACCGACGACTTTCCATATTTTTGATTTTCAGAATCATTCAGAACGTTTAGATTATTTTTTTAATCAACTATTTATCTCCTAAAGTACAGCAATTATCTGGCGCATTTCTTCTATTGTCTTTCCTAGCTTATACCCAAGCATCTCTATCATTTCCACTTCCTTTCCCTCGTGAAAGTTCAAGTCTTCATCGGTAATATCCGGATATTTTTCTTTGATTTTTTCTTTTTTCCCGTTCCAGTATCCAATGGCATTATTATACATTTTCCCTTTTTTTATCTTTTTTAACCAAGTGCCAGTTATCCAATATAAAATTAAATCATTCGAATTTTTAAAATGTCACACAATTCTTATGAAAATTTACATCATTCACACATTTTAATTGTAACCGGAGTCTAATTATGAGAAATGAATTGTTTTAAAAAAGAAAGGTTTTATGAATTTCACAATACCTTATTGTTTCTGTCAATATAAATTAAGGAGCAACCCTATAGGAAACATTTTATATGACTATAAACGCAACCAAAAGGCTGAATGCTTTTTTACAATAAAAAACCGCACTCCTCACGGGTACGGTTTTGTAGCTTTCTGTAAATGAAATATTATTGATATAAAAGCTTATATATTTCCTGTAAATCGGGCGAAAGAATTACTTCAGTCCTGCGGTTTCCAGCCCTTCCTTCAGCTGTTGTATTCAGGTTTACCGGATGAAACTGACTTTTCCCTGAAGCGGTGATGCGGCCCGAATCGAAACCATTATCTATGGTTAGTATCCGAACAATAGATGTTGCTCTTGCTGTACTCAAATCCCAATTATCTTCAAACATCTTTGTTTTAATCGGAACATCGTCGGTATGGCCTTCAATTGAAACAGTAAAATCTTCAGAACCGTTTAAAACAGTGGCTAGCGATTTAAGCGCTGCTTTCCCTTTTGCATCGACAACGTCGCTTCCTGACTTAAAAAGCAGTTTTTCTGCTAAAGATACATGTACATTTCCGTCCTTCATATAAACGGTCAATTCGTCGGTTTTATAATTCTTCAATGCATTTCCTATTGAGTTTTTCAATCTGTTGGTTATTTCAGTCTGGGAATCAATAATATCCTGAAGATTACTTAGTCTTCTTGCCTGTTCGGCAATGGTCATTTTTGATTCGGAAGAACGCATCATCAGTTTTTTTTGAATCAATGCATATTCTTCTTGCATCAATTCGTACTCTTTTTGCATGTTTGCATTTTCATCATTTACTTTTATAAGCTTCATGTTGCTTTCATTCAGTTGGCTTTGTGTGTTTGCATTTTCTTTTTGCAGCTTATCTGCCCTGGCTTCAGAAGCCATAAATTTTTTGCTTGAAACGCATGAGGTAAACAGCATACCAACCATCAAAATCAGAAATGTCAGGTAGCGAATTGATTTTTTCATTTTTATCTTTTTAGTGAATATTTAATGTTTGAAAGTTGAGGATATTCAAGGTAGAATGTGTTACATAACTTCGGGAAAGAGTTACATCATTCACACATTTTCTATCTGCAAGTTTCAGAAAATTTAATTTATTTTTTACAAATTACAAATAATCCTCCGACCTCCTAAGGCGACCACCTCTTTTATAAAAGGAGGATTTTTGCAACTTCCTGATTAAATCAATTTCCCCTTATCAAGGGGAAAATAAAGGGGATGGAAGTAAACAAAAACTCTTACTTTTTATCTGATAGTGATTCCCAGGAATTATGATTGTTTTCTTAATTACTTTAACTTGAATATAAACAATGACCACTGGGATTATCAATTAAACACAGATGTATTCTTTAAGCACATTTTTGCTGTGTTTTTGGGATTTAAGTTTTTTAATCGAAGCAGTTATTATTTGACGTACTCTTTCGGGTGTTAATCCATAATTAAATGCTATATCGGTTAAAGAAAGAGGTTCATGGCTATTGATTCCATAAAAACTACGCACTATTTCTGAGTCTCTGTCGCTAAGTATCGCAAGCGAACGTTTAATTTCTTTCCGAATTGAGTCTTCATTTAAGTGGAGCTCGGGACTGGGTGAATCTTCATTCAAAATCAAATCGTATAAATTAATTTCGTCTTCGCTACCAATCGGGGCATCCAGTGATATTTGAACATTAAATATATTCATTACATCTTCAACAATTTCAGAATGCAAATTCAATAAACCAGACAGCTCGTCGATGGTTGGTTCGCGAAGAAACTCATGGCTTAACTGATTATATGCTTTAGAGATTTTATTTTTTAATCCTATCTTATTTAGCGGGAGTCTCACTATTCTGGAATTCTCTGCTAACGCCTGTAAAATAGATTGTCTAATCCACCACACAGCATAAGAAATAAATTTAAATCCCCTGCTTCTGTCAAAACGTTCAACCGCATTTATCAGCCCTAAGTTTCCTTCATTAATCAAATCAGGCAAACTTAAGCCCTGGTTTTGGTATTGTTTTGAAACTGAAACAACAAACCGAAGATTGGCTTTAACCAATTTTTCAAAAGCATCACGATCGCCTTCACTAATTCGACGGGTGATTTCATCTTCTTCGTTTGCTGTCAACAAATCAATTTTACCAATTTCCTGCAAATATATATTTATCGAAAGATTATCGCGATTAGTTACTTGTTTCGTTATTTTCAATTGCCTCATAAAATCTTTATTGCTTATCCGTTATCATGCCAGTAATTCGAAGCCACTGCAATGGTTAGCCTGTCGAAAAGCCTATCGCCAAAATATCTTCGATTCAGCTTATAACAGAATTCGTCAAGGTAAAGCTGTAAATATTTGCCTTTAATTTTATGATATATTCCCAAAAGAGTACGTTTCGCATTGCTTATTGCTATGTGTACCCATTGTAAAGTTGTTTTGGTTGTCTCATTTGTTGATTTCTCTGTAATGTGAACTTCAACAAAGTCAGCAATATTAATGTAGCTTACACTTTTATCGCTAAAAACGATACTTTCCTCAGCAATATTTTGCTCAACAAACTCATTGACTTTATCTGAAGTGTGCCCATCAAGGACTTTCATTTTAAAATACCTGCAATGTTTCCCTTTTTTCCCTGATTCAAGGTCTTCCAGTGGAGTTGATTCTGCTGCAACGGCAACGTTCATTTGGCGCTGACTACCTTTCCCTCGCTTCAAGTCTTGCTTGTCTTTCTCACTGGTTTCGGTTTCAAAATAGGCCTCGTCAAATTCCACCATCCCGGTCAATCCATACATGTTGTCACGCTTGCCCATAGCTTCGCGTATCTTGTGCATCATAACCCAAATTGTTTCATATCTGCTGTGCCCCAGCTGTCGTTGCAACTCTGTCGCAGAGATACCTTTCTTACTAAAACTCATAAATGCCATGCCAAGGTACCATTTGCGGATTGGAAGCTTGTAATTTTCCATCATTGTACCGCTTCGTAAACCAGTTCTGAAACGGCATTCTGAACACTGCCACTGCCATTTGGCTTTCAACCAATAATGTTTGGTGCACCCACATCTTTTGCAAATAACACCTTGCTTCTCACGTACTCCTTTAAAATGCTCCCTGCAACTTTCTTCGTCAGGAAAGGATTCAATAAATTTGATAATATTCATATCATTTCTGTTTCCCATAAGATAGCATTTTATATATTAGTGGCAGTATCTCGTATATGCAATAAATCTTTTATAATTTATAAAAGTCCTTCAAATTTTTAAATATAATTTACATAATTCAATTAAAGAGTTACAACATTCACACATTTCCAGGAAAGCTGAATCTTTAGATATCAGACTGTTCTATATTACACAGCGCTAATCAAACGGGAATAAAAAAACTGAACTCCTTTGAGAAAGCCAGTTTCAATGTATAAAAAATCAAATTTTGAATTCTATTATGTCCTGATTTAGTTTTAAAACGGATATCCAATTGCGACATTAAGAACAAGGTTATCTTTTCTCCATTCCGAACTTCCGAAGTTTATTTGATTTGTTACCCACCGATGATTTTCTTCCAGCCACGGTTTCCTCAGTGGAGTTGCAAGGTCGAACCTTAAAATAAAGAAAGAAACATCAAGTCGGAGTCCAAAACCTGCCCCGACAGCAAGCTGATTCATAAATTCAGAGAACATAAACGGACTTCCGGTATTGGCAGGATTTGACTTTAAAAGCCACACATTTCCGGCATCAACAAAAAAGGCGCCTTTAAAATAACGGTATATTCCAAAACGATATTCTGCATTTGTTTCCAGTTTCAAATCGCCGCCCATTTGTAAAAAACCGGTATTGGCGCCATCCTGATAATAAGTGCCTGGCCCAAGCGAGTTTATTTGAAAAGCGCGGAGACTATTCGGTCCGCCACTAAAAAATTGCTTGGAATAAGGCAAAACCGGCGAGTTTCCGTAAGGCCTGGCTACTCCCGCAAAAATACGCATTGCCAAACTGTTTTTATCCCTAAAGTTGTAATAACCACGACTATCTATACTTAATTTGGCGAATTGAGAATAAACAGAACCAATAATTTTGGAGGGATTGGTTGACGAAACTTTTTCACCGGCAATATTTTTTACCAGCGAAAAGGCATTTCCTGCAATCTCTGCGGTGGCATGAAAAAAGTATTGCATCTTTTTACCTTGAATGACCTGTTCGTTGTATGTAAACGAATAACTTCCACCTGCTATAAACTGCTCTTGATAACTTTTTTTCAGATAGGAATTGGAATTTAGTAATTCCCTGAACGCAACTGACTTATTTCCAATAGTAGAAAAACTTACACTGATTGGAGTTAATTCATGCTCTTTCATGATATTTTCTTTCCACTTGTAGCTGTACCCGAATTGGAAAGTCTTCATGTCGAAATAATCCACTCTTTTCAAGTAGTTGTATGAAAGCGAAAAGTTCGTTTTTGGAATGTAGATACTGCTTGTCTGGTGGATTTTGAACGGCGTAATAAATCGGGGGAAAGTCAGATCAAGTTGTGGATTCCAGGAATAAGAATACCGGTTTTTCGCTGTTCCATTCCATTGTGCTTCAAAGGATCCGGCTAAATTTAATTTCAGGATTTCAGCTCCATGAAACGTATTCCTGTCCAGAAGGCTAAAATTCATTCGCGGTCCCATAAAATTATTTGATTTTGTAACCAAATCCATTTCAGCCCTGAAGGTACGTTTTGGCATCGGCGTCATTAAAATAGTAACATCCAGATATCCGTTAGCTGAAGTGTCACTGTCAGAAAATTTTACCCTGACAAATTTGAAATTATCCAGCGACATCAGCCGGTTCAGCGTGATAGTGTGACTTCTTCTTGAAAAGATATCATCCTTTTTCAAATAAACCGATCGCAATATTTCTTTTGGGCTAATCTTTTGCTCTGTTTTGTTCACCATAAATACCGTGTTCTGAAACATCATGGTGTCTTTCTTAACTTCTGCGGCGTCTTCACTTAACGAATAATCCTGATCGATAACCACTTTGTGGATGCGATAAACCGTCAGCGCATTTTGCGGGACACTATCTTTTAAAGCGAGTTTCAAGTTTACCGAATGATTTGCTTCCGAAGTATCCGCTTTAAAAATTAAATAATCAGGATTGAAATAGAAATATCCATTGTTTTTTAATTCAGCATCAATACGTTCCCGTTCAGCTTTTAACAGATCCAGATTATAACTTTTTCCAAGGGTAATGATTGATTCCTCCTTTTTGTTTTGAATTGTATAGCTTAAACTATCATCTGAAATGGAGTAGTTTAGTTCTTTAATTCGATAGGGCTCATTGATATGACTGGTGTAAATTACTTCTGCAGTGCGTTTTTTATCATCAATTTTATATTCGGTGTAACTTTTAAAAAATCCGTTATTAAAAAGCGTCGCATCAATAATTTTGGACGTAACTGCCGGTTTAATATCACTCAGTAAAACGGGGGCTGTTCCATTCTTTTTAAGCCATTTTTCCAATTTGCTTTTGGGATTTTCTCCGGCGGTCATATACATCCATAAGCGGGGACGTAAGCCTAAAAAAACTTTATTGGGTTCCGGTCGCAAAGTGACTTCCACTTCATTTTTAATTTGTTTTTTGTTGATGTTAGTTGTCGTTTCCAGTTTTATTTCCGCTCCGATATAAAGTTTTTCTCCTGAAGGTAAATGCCTTGTTCCACTGCATGACGCCAGGAGCCAGCAGCTTATTATCAGAAAGCATTTATTTCGGATGGTTCGTATCATTACTTTGTACTTTATTCCACTGATTCACTATTCTTATTTAACGACTTTAGAAATTCTTTCCATTTATTGAAATCGCGGATATATATTATTCCGGCGCCGGTCTCAACCAGCTGACCTTCAATAACACCTTCATATTGATTATGCCTGAATCCCTTCAGCCGATATCGGCCATCTTTTGTGAGTTTATATTCAACATCAACATCGCTGGTAATATTACTTGCCGAATTTTGCCGGGCTTTTTCTCCTTCAACATCCACCGATCCGCCAAGCTGAATGCTCAACCGTTCGTCGAAAAGCTGCTTCTTTAAACCAATGTCGACCTGAGTTCTTCCTTGTGCTTCACCCGACTGAAATTCATTATACGATTGAATGTCAAAATTTAAATCCACCCCGGGCAGTACTTTCGAACTCCACTGATTGAGTTGATGCGATAAAAATTTGCCTACCGTTGCACGGACTAAAGTTGAGGTTCCACCATATTCCGTTTGCAATGGATTTTCCTGAATAAATCTGCCCAAAACCAGTAAAGCAAAAACCTGTTTGTTCAATGCCGATTCATCTTCATTTAGCATACTCAACTTTTGATTGACAGCGCCACTCAAAATGCCTTTCTCATCAGGAGGCAACTGTATTTCGAAGCTGATTTCAGGCTGTAATATTTTACCACGCAATTTAAGTAGCACTAAAAACGGGTAACGTTGTTTGTATCCATTTTGGTCGGCTTCATTCATTCCCGAAATTTGGTCAGCCATAAGATCGATGGGAGAAGCCCGCACCAGATACCTTGCATCAATAGATATTTCTGCGTTGTATGGATCACCATTCCAAATAATTGTACTTCCGCGATCAATATCGAACTTCCTTTTAATAAGCGATTCCAGTGACGCCATGTAACTTCCGTCGTTCAGATTATAGGCCCCGGTAAGACTCATCTTTCCACTTCGGTCGATGGTGAAACTTAATGCTGCATCGCCTCTAACCACCAGTGAATCAGTGGATGAAGAATCCATTAACAGCCGTAATGTTGCCTCTTTATCAATTTCAAGAATTGAAGAAACATCAAAACCGGTTAATCGAGATTTCTGTATTTCTTTTTTCTCATTCTGGTATAAAATCGAATTGAGATTAGTCCCGGTTTCAAATTCAACAACATCCTCACCTTTGTCCGTGGTTAGTTGATCTTCAGGAACGGCAAAGGTAAAATTAGAACCTTTTTTTAATTTGATTTTTGCGTTCACAACCGGAAGCGAAATCGGCCCGGTAACCTCAATTTTGCTATCGATAAACATACGTCCGTAAAATTCATTATTGTCGGCTGAAGTTGTGTTGAAGAGTAAAAAATCTTTTGTATTTATAGTTAAGGAAAATTTGAAATCGCTAAACTGTTTCATGTTAACAGCTCCATCAAGGATTGCCGTATGTTGTTCCTTATCTAAAATGGTAAACGAATTGAAATAGATTCCATCTTTTTTCAACTGAAAAGTTTCGTTCTTTAATTCCAGAGGAGTATTCAGAAATGCTGGTGTGATAAACGCGTTTTGGAATGAAAGTTCGCCGGTTATCTCTGGCAAACTTGTATTTCCTTCAACCAGAAAGTTGCCGGTTAGATTGCCCGAAGCCTTTGTAATTGCTCCCATCGAAAACGCCTGAACGGTTTGCAGAGAAAGCGATTGAATTGCCGTATTTATATGAATAGATTGCTCGCCACCATTAGGCACATAATAACCGTTGGCAGTTAAATTATTATCACCGCTTGACAACTTCAAGTCGATATTAAATTTCTCCGTTGTCGGATTCTCCGCGTTTAAGGTCAAATTTCCTACCGGAATTTTACCGACAATCAGGTTCATAATTTTTGCATCGGCAATTAATCCGTATGAATTGTTAACCCGTTTAAGCAAAATATTTCCGTCAACCACTCCTTTAATTAAACTGGTGTCCTTCTGAAAAATCCCTGAAATATCATCCAGATCCAAATTCCTGATTTCGATATTGAGATCGTCATTAAACATATCGTTTACCGAAGCGATATTGATACGACTCTCTTCATCATTCAGGAAAAAATGATGGACTAAAAATCCTTGTTTTCCGAATTCGATATAATTGTCCGTAGCGATATTCCATTTTTCATACATCATATAAAATTCAGCCGGTTCGAGTGTCAGCTTGTAATTCCCATTTTCCTTGATTATTTGCGTACTGAGTAAAAGTTTTTTATTTCTTTTCTCATCAAGCGATGAAACGGTTGTTCTCATTTTGTTGTTGGCCAGATTTCCATCTATCAAAAAATGTTCTAAACTGGCCAGCGAGTTTGAAATGTTCCTGCATGAAATCTGATAATTCAATGTTTTTGAATCTGAATTCACATCAATCGAAAAGTCATTGATTTCGGTTGAGCCGTAAACCATTTTGTTGATAGTGGCATTCAGTTTCAGGTTGTTTTTTAAACTATCGAAACTTCCCTGAATGATTCCCTGTTGGAATTCAAACAATTCAGGAAAAATAACTTCGGATAAAATGGGATGATTGTGTAGTTGAATCTCAAAATTAAAATCCTGAAGTTGGGTTGTTTTGTTTGACGAAACAGAATCGGTTATTTGAAAATATTGGCTAATGAATCGACCCATATTTGATGGAAGGTTAAAAGGAGATACACTTCCTGAGTAGTTAACATCGGCCAAATCACTGCTGATATTAAATTTACTTTTGTCCGGTTCGTTTACCGAAGTAAAAACGACCGAATCGAGCGCATATTTTTGTGCATCGTGGGCAACCACCAGATTGACAAATTTTACCTTGCCATTGAGGTCAACCATTGATTTTCCTTTGAAATCGGCAGTTGCAATCGTTCCAATCCGCAAATCAGATTTACTAAAATTGAGTTTCTGAAGATCTGTTCCGGGCAGATTGAACCAAAACTGAACCTGTTCCTGACCTGGATTCAGGTTCGCCGATGCATTCAAATCGAAAACTGCATTTTCATCTTTCAGGTTTATTTTGCCTTCGAATACCTGTTCGGTAAGATTACCATCCACTTTCAAATTGTGATAGGTGTATTTATTCAGAAAAAGCGCTGTTGCTTCACCCTTGAATTTCGCCTTCATCGTTTTCAAATCCAGGCCTTGTCCGCTTGTTTCGGCTGTTAACGAAACCGGTCCATACATCATTGTGTCTTTTAGTACCCTGCCCAAATCGAAATTAGTCAGTGTTATATTACTGCTGAAATTTTCATCCGGATTCATTGATGCCGTAATATTTGCGTCTCCAAAACTGCTTGTCATTTTCACAGTTGATTTAAAGGACTTGAGCTGCCCTTTAAAAACAGTTTGCATATTCATTTTTTCAGGAAGTTCTATGTTTTTGGGCAGATAAGTTCCAGCCAACATTTCAATATCTTTTTTGCCTGAACTTATTTTCAGATTTGGGAAATCAAAAGTAGCCGATTGAAAATCGGGCAATCCTGTTATTGTAAAATCGGCTTCAACATTTGTATTTATTCCGGTTTTTACCTTCACATTTTTCCCGGAAAGTTTATTCAACTGCCCGCTTATTTTACCTGAAGCACTTGTTATATTTTTGCGGTTTTTAAAGAAAGGTTGTTTGATTAAATCGGGATTAAAATAAAGAATGTCAGAATTGGTAATGCTTGCATTTTTTAGATCCAAATTTATATTGCTGAATTGCATTGAATCCATCAACGTAGCTAATGATGAATATTCAATTTCGAAATCAGCATCTATACCGGAACTGTTTGTGTTTACTTTTAATTTTTTGGCAGCAATGGAATGTTGATCCATACTAAAATCGGTAGAGAGATTTTTGATTGCAAAGTTGTTTTGGTCAACTGCGCTGAATTTTCCAATAGAGGCTTTTGTAAGATCTGATGAATACTGAAAATTTGTTGCTTCAAGCATTAAATGACTGTATTCCCAATAATTCGGGTCAAAAACAGTTGCAAGTTCCGGTTTATTTCCTGCTTTGTAGATAAATGAATTTTCTTCCAAGTCAATATTCATAAGTGTAACCTTCCAATTATTTGCAGATGTTGTATCCGTTTCGTTTGAAGTTAAATCCGGCGTGAAAGTGTGGTATTGTATTTCGCTATTCGACAAGAAAACAGATGCAGAAGTCAACATTTCCGCCTGCAAATCAATGGAAGCATCTTCCAGCTTCGTTTTGTCGACATTAGCATAAATTGACAGGAAGCCAATTGAATCGGTATAAGTAATAAGGGAATTGTTGAGTTGTAAATTCTTCGCTGATATTATCGGCAAAATGCTCCCCGACTGATTATGTAGAATGTTTGTGGTTTCCGATGCAAGAACATTCACCGCAGCATCTTCAAGCAGCAGGTCGTTGAAAGCATAAACAGATCTTGTAGGATCAATCTCATCAACACTAATTTCTGAATTCCGGAGGACTACGGAAACATTCATTCCGGCGTATTCATCGTTGTAATGAAACCGGATGTTTTTCAAGCTCACCTTATCGATGCTAAAAGTCCATTTGGATGGCGTTGGCGGGGCAAGTTCTGTCTGGTTAACAGAATCGCCAAATGCAGTAATCAGGAAATTATAGTTGAACAGCGAGTCTGATTTTGTGCTGTATATTTTTAGGGTTGCATCTTCCAGAGCAAACGAACTGACCGCTATTTTACTGGAGAATAAGTAGTATAGTGCAATGTTTGCTTTTGCTTTTCTGGCATAAAATAGGGTGTCATTTTTAAGATCTTCAAGGTAAATACCTTCTGCAACTACTGATTTAGGAAATGAAATTCTGACACTTTTGATCTCAACTTTTGTGTGCGTTTTATTGCTGACAAAGTTTGCAGCGTAGTGAATGATTTTTGTTTGAATAGTAGGAATCCGGATTAAGCCAGCAGTTACCAGAAATAAAAGCACAAGGGTAATGACCATCCAGATGAAAGTCTTTAAAACCTTTTTAAAAACATACGCCATTTTCATCATTGAACAGTTAACTATAATATTCTGCTAAAACCATATCTTCTAAAATAACAACTAAGTTTGAACGATAAAGTTTTTATACAGTTTATTTATCAATTATTGAAAGTTTTTCATTCTTTCCAAAATATTGAAAGCAGCCAGTAAAGTAGCTTCAGGAGATGAACTCTTTTCAAGCGCTTCCCGAAGTAAATCGAGTAAATCGTTATATCCTTCCATCTTTTGATCCCGCAAAATATGATGTGCTCCATCCCGAAGTAAAGCCGATTCGGCCCCGCGTTTTTTCAGCGCAAGCAAAAGTTCAGGCCATGCAGCTTTCTTGAATTTTTTCAATGTTTTTGCTGCCAGCCAGGCTACATCACTCGCCGGATCTTCCAGCGCTTTTACTAAAACGGGAATAGATTTGATGTCCCTGATTTCACTTAGTGCTTTCGCTGCTTCCCAACGTGCCTTGTATATTTTTGAATTTTCAAGGACAAAAGATAAAGGTAAAACAGCTTGCTTCCCAATTACTACAAGCGATTTTCGGGCTTTTGTGCGTACCTTATCGTCTTCACTATTCAATAGATTGGCTAAAGACTGGGTACTTTTTCCAGATTGTTTTTGTTCAAACATCAGTTTTATTTCAATTGATTTTTTAATCTATTCGTCTGTAAATGTGAGCTAATTTTTGTTTGAATGCGTTACACAATTTCGAGAAAGAATTACATGTTTCACACTTTTACTGCAATTCCCAATTTATCGGAAGAATACAGTTGCCGGTTTTCCAATTTCAAAATCGCGGAAGCCGAAATCGGCAGTTTGAAAGGAGTTCAATTTAAAAACATTATCACCTTTGCCCGGAATTACCGGAAAAAATGAGATGGATAGTTGAAAAGTATTCATTACCAGGTTTTCGTTTTTAATTAAAACATCCAGTCCGATTTGCGAATAGAGTTTGCTGTTCCGAAATCCTTTTGATGCGTCGCCAAGCATACCTAGTGAAAAGTTTAAATAGGGGCCAAAATGGAACCCGATAAAATTCCACGGAGCATAGAATTGGGTTTGCGATGTAAACAGCATGCGGCTTTTGCCGGAAAGTGAAGGACTGTTAAATCCCCGCAGACCATATTCATCATTTATCGTTAAACTATCATAATCAATGCGGTTGATGCCAATAATAAGCTGAGGTTTTACAAATTGCCTGAATTTCCATTGCCCGATTTCAATAAGCTTTGCAAAATAATTTATATCGGCGCTAAAAACACCCTGCTCTGCTTTTGATGTTCGCAGGAAGGTGCCATACTCGAAGTTGGTGCTCAGGTAACCCCATGAATAATAATTTCCTGAAGAAAAACGTGCTCCTAAATAAACCCGCCCAAAATCGTATTTTTTCTGATAACCGCCGGTTAAACTAATTACTTTTCCTACCGGAACATCTTCTGTTATCCCAAATTTAAAAATATACTTGTCCTTCACATATAAGCGCGATGAGACACCGATACTTGAAAGGTAAAAATTTTCGTTGGTGTAAAACTGAAGGGTATCAATTGATTCAAGCGGTTTTTCAAGAAATCGGGTTCGGATAAAACGTGCACTTGAAATAAAATTAGTAGTGCGTTTATAATCTGTATTTCCCTTGAAAATGCGAATGGCATTTCCTGCCCAATAATCCTGCTGATTGTATTTGAAACGCATAAAATTTACCGACCAGATTGAATCTTTGTGAAGGTGTTGTGAAAAGTTTACACCTGCGGCCCACTTTGCAAAAGGTGAAAAAAACGGCCTGTCAAGAGCAAAACTTTTAATAAAATTTCCATATTCATCGGTGCCGTATTGTACAGTTGAATTAATATAGGTGTTGCGAATATTGGGAACAAAGTATTTTGTTTTATAGGCATAGTCGCCGGTTGAATGATTCAAAACCAGGTTGTTTTAAAATTCATGTCCTGAACCCAGAAAATTATTTTCTCTCAGGTTAAAAACAATGCGCGACGCAGAAATTGAACCACCTGGAAGAAGGCTCCATTTATCTAAAACGCGAATGAAAATATCAACAGAATCGGAGCTTTTGGGTGCAGACTGAATATAAAACTGAACGTCGGTAATATAATTCATACTACGTACCAACCGTTCGGATTCTTTTGCCAACAAGGCATCGAAGGTTTGATTTTTACGAATGAGTAACAAGTTTCGAATGGCTATTGTCCGTGTTTTTATGTGAAAATTATTTCCGGTTCTGGTTATGAAATTTAGCGATGAGGCAATGGTATCGCCAATTGAATTTCCAAAAGGATCAAGTGTTTCGATGTTAACATTCCTGATAATTTTCCCTTCGAATGAAGAATAGGGTTTTTGAATCGGTCTCTTATTTTTCTTCTTTTGAGGCAGATCGGGTGCAACCGGTTTAAAAAACAAGCGGAACATAAATTTGGTAAACTTACTTCGTTCAGAATAGGTTTCGATGTTCTCGTAAAGATGGGTTGAATCTTTTTGGACTATAGTAACTTGTGCAAATGCGACATCATTTGTTATCAATAAAATAAAAAAGAGTATGACCACATTCCTGAATCGCATTTTCACCTTTCATTTCCAACCGTTTATTCATTTTCAGTTGCATCTTTTATCTCCGAATCGATTCTCAGTTGTTCTTCATTTTTGGCTTTCCGCTTATAATATCCCCTGAATAGGAAATTATGTTTGAGCGCTTCCATATTTTCGTTCAGTCCTTCACTGCTTTCTTTTAGTTTAACAACAGTTACATTGAGGTTGGTGGCGAGAGTTGTGTCCTGTATTAACATTCCAAGTGTGCCCTCACCGCTATTTATCTTTACCATGATTTCGCCCAGCTGATTCGATGCAACTTCTGTTTTAGCTGCTGTTTTTTGCAAACTTTCCATAAAAGCAAACACATTTTCCTGGGTAACTTTAATGGTTGCATCCAGGCCTTCCGAACTTTTTTCAAAATTCTCAATCGTTTGATTGATATTTTCTGCAATTGTTGAATCCTGTATTAATCTTCCCAGTGTGCCTTGCCCGCTATTAATATTCATCATTATTTCAGCAAGTTGTTGCGTAATCGTTTCTGCTGTAAGAACCGATGTTTGAATACTAGCCATTATTGCATCGGTTTCAACCGGCTCTTTGGAAGTGAGTTTCTGTCCGTCTTTTGCTACCGGGGCATCGGGGTTGCCATAGGAAATAATTAACAGGCGGTCGCCAATAAGACCCTCAGAGCCTATGGCAACCTCACAGTCTGATTTGATAAACTGTTGAATATCCTTTTTAAGCAACATATCGACCTGCACTGTTGAATCATTAATTATTTTGATGTTATCAACCATGCCAACATTAATTCCTGTGAAACGGACATTATTTCCTACCTGCAATCCACTTACATTATGGAATGTTGTAGTCAGTTTAAAAACAGGATTAAATAAATTCTGCTGTCTCCCGATAATAAATATGGTAAGTACAAACAAAGCCACCCCTCCAATGATAAACAATCCTAACCGTACTTTAAACTTTTCAGTATGTGTATGCATGATTCGTCGTTTTTTATAATATTTAATTTGCCATTTACTTATCAATCTCTTCGCAGCGAACCTTCGCCAGTATATCGATAAAATTTGAATATTAATATTGCAATTTAGCTCATCAGATCCCTCGACTATTGCTCGGGATCAGTTCGGCTAAATGATTTTGTTGTCAAAATCATAGTCTCACTGATTTAAAGAATGATTTTATATTCGGGTCCACCGACTTTTCAAACTTTTCCAAACTACCCTCCAAATAAACTTCACCGTTCAATAACATAATAACCCGGTTTGCATTTGTGCGTGCACAGGCAATATCGTGTGTAATAATTATGGATGACGTTTTATATTTCGTCTGGACTTCATTGATAAGTAAACTTATTTCATCCGAGGTCACCGGATCGAGGCCGGTAGTAGGTTCGTCATATAACATAATCATCGGATCCACAACAATCGTGCGTGCCAGACTAATTCTTTTTCGCATACCTCCCGAAAGTTGCGAGGGCATCTTATTCAAGGCATCAGGCAAACCCACATTTTCCAGCACTTCATCGATTTTTTCTTTAATTTCTTTTTCTGTTAGGTTTTTTCTTATTCTCCGCAAAGGAAATTCAAGGTTTTGTTTCACCGTCATAGAATCGTACAATGCCCCGCTTTGAAATAAAAAACCAATTTTTTTTCTCAGCTCATTCAATTCATTTCGTTGTAAAGTCGTTACATTTTCATCAAATACATGGATTGCTCCGCCATCAGAAGTCAATAAACCGACAATACATTTTATTAAAACTGATTTGCCGCTGCCCGATTTGCCAAGTATCACCAGGTTTTCGCCATTAAAAAGTTTTAAGGAAACATCTTTTAAAACCTCCTGGTTGTCGAACGATTTCCTGAGATTTGTTATCTCAATCACCGCTTCGTCCCTGTTGGTTTTATGCGGAGAATATGTTAAGGTATCTGTTTGTTTTGCATTCATTACATCATCATATCCGTTATTTGTACTGCTATTAAATCTATTACTATTACCAGAAGGGAAGCCATCACCACGGCAGAATTTGCAGCTAAACCAACACTTTCGGTCCCGCGTCCGGCGTTGTACCCTTTATAACATCCAACCAATCCAATTACAGCCCCGAAAAAAAATGATTTTACAACCGCAGGCAGGAAATCCATAAAATCGACCGGGCTAAATGCCTGCGAGAAAAACAGGACAAAGCTTACATTGCCTTTTATATTTGCTCCTGCCCAGCTTCCCAAAATACCGAGAGCATCTGCATATAATATCAGCAAAGGGATCATGAGCGTTGCAGCGGCAACCCGGGTTACAACCAAAAACCGAATCGGATTGATGGATGAAACTTCCATGGCTTCTATCTGTTCAGTTACTTTCATCGACCCAAGTTCTGCTCCCATACCCGAACCAATTTTTCCGGCACAAATTAATGCGGTTATTACGGGCCCCATTTCCCTGATAAGTGACAAAGACACCATTGAAGGAAGCATGGAAACTGCTCCAAAATCAACGAGTACCGGGCGCGACTGAATGGTTAGCACCAGGCCCATAATGGCCCCGGTAACTGAAACAAGGGGCAGTGTTTTATATCCGATTTGATAACATTGACGAAAAAATTCCTTGAATTCAAAACTACGCGAAAAGCTTTCTTTTGCCAGCACCATTATAAACAGGAAAACATTGGCAACCTCTGCGAAAAATAGGCTTGCAATTTGCGTTTTCTCCAATGTTTTTTCACTCACTTTTCTGGATTGTTGGGTGGCAAATCCCTTTACTTTGATAACAGGAGTGAATTTTTTCATAATAAAACAATTGAATTCATGCTTTCCGCATTTTTTTAAATCATCGTTAACTAAATACTGTTAAACGATGATTTTTCAAAATCTTTTTGTACTAAAGGTTACGGAAAACCTTTTGCAATTCTTCCTTTGTTTTACCAAGCTTAATTTGAAGTTTTCCAATCATTTCATCCTTTTTACCTTCAGCAAACATCAAATCATCATCTGTTAAATTTGCAAATTTCTGTTTGAGTTTTCCTTTTTGCTCGTTCCAGTTTCCTTCAACTTCATTTTTATTCATAACTGTAATTTTAACGGTGACTGAATTATCACAAAACAAAGGTAATTACTGGAATTCCAGCAAGTTTTACAGAATTCAGGATAAGAGTTACATCATTCACACATATTGCAACGCTTTACTTCATTTTTAATTTCTTAAAAATCGGTGGTATATCCAATAACGGGGGCATGGTATCGCCTAATAAAAATCCCCAGGGCTTTAAAGAATCGATATGATCGAAAACAAGTTTTACAATTGCCAGGATAGGAATAGAAAGGAACATGCCCGGTATTCCCCATAATGCATTTCCGGCAATGACTACAATGATAGAAAACAAGGCGTTGATTTTGACCTTTGATGCTACTATTTTGGGAACAATATAGTTGTTATCGATAAACTGAATAAGTGTATAGGCAATTACAACGTATATTACATATATCGGTGATTTGGTAATAAAAGCGACCAACATAAATAATGCAACACTAATAATCCCTCCGATGTATGGAATAATATTTAGCAATGCACCAACTATACCGAGCAAAATCGCGTATTCAATTCCCAATATTAACAGGGAAACAATGTTCAGGGTAGCAACCAACACAAATTCAATAATTAATCCAATCAGATAACGTTGAATAACCACTTTTATCTCGCTTATAATTTTACTGACCTTGTCCTTATTGCTTTTACTGAATAGCCTTTGGATAAATTCGCGTAAAAGAGGTTGATAAAATAAAATCATAAAAACATAAACAGGGACTAAAAACAGGATGACCAAACCGTTGCCGAGGACGACCAGTGTTTGGCCGATTGCTGCACTGCTTTTAGTAAGAAGCTCTTCTTTGGTAACAGCAATCCATGTATGTATTTTTTCCGGATTGACATCATAAAAAACAGCAGCATCAGCTATAGTTTGGTTGATCATTGCAGTTGATCTATCTACTAATAGTGGCCAAGAATCACTAAACCGGTTTACCTGCCGAAATAAAAGGGTGCCAAAAACAATAATAATAAGTACAGTTAGAAAAAGAACAAGGACTATGGCCGCCAACCGGTTTATTTTTATTTTAATTAACCAGTTTACAACAGGATGGAGTACAATGGCTATTATAGTAGCAAAAACAAGAGGAATCAGAATACCTTGCGCAATATACAATATGGCAAAAAAAACAAATAATCCTATGATAATCAATACTGTCTTTGTGTAAAGTGGTTCTTTAAGCTCTTTATCCATCACAGTTCCGTTTGATGTATTTCTTTTTTGTGGAAGATATGCTGATAAATGTAAGTACCAAAGTTTTTAATGGTAGATGGGTTTTGAGCAATAAGATTGGTAACACCAAACTGTAAAATATAACCAAAAAGCTTTCTGAGTTTAGTACTTGACTTTCCTGTAACGGCTTTTTGAGAAAGATAACCACTTAACAGTCCAATGAAAGTAACCATTATATTATCGACAAGAAAAGGAGAAGATGCAATATCTTTCAATGTGTTTTCGATCAGGTTGACAGGTTTCAAATTTTCATAAGCCAGGTGAAATTGTTCTTTCATCAATTTTAACTTGACAGCTTGCTCTGCTTCCAGCAATTGGATAGCATTCTGAAGTTCGGCATTGGAAGATATATTTTCCATATTATTTTATTTAAGTGCCTGTATAATGATATAATCGGAAATCTTCTTTTTAATGCTATTGTGCATAAAGAAATGTAATGCAAGTCCAATAATTCCATAAAATGCAGCAACTACAAAAAAACCATAAAACATATTTCCGAAAATTTCACCCAACCAAAAAGCCAACCCCAAATTGAGAAAAAGCAGAAATGACATAAAAATTAAAAAAACAACTGCATGCGGGATTAAAGAAGAAACCACATCTGATGTTTTATCAATTGTCTTGAGTTTTACAAGTTCATAACTTGTTTTACCATATTCGGCAGCGCTCTCCAGCAGCGATTCAATTGAATCCGCAATGTCTTGCATAGCTTCAGGCATGATAATAATACTTTTATATACGATTTTTAAAATTTCTAATGATTGCCATCATTTACCATAGTTAACAGAAACACAGTTTCAGCCCCTGATGTAAGGTTGTAAATCAGGTTTTCATTAATTGTAAACAACTGGCCTTCATTAAGAATTATAGATTCTTTTTGTGTATTAAGAATTAATTTTCCATCAATTACCTGTAGAGTAACAGAATCATTGTATTGATAAAAATTTATTTCTGTATCTTCAGAAATAATGGTTAGCACAATCTGTTTATCTGGCCTGTTAACAAGAATCTTTGAATCCAGTTTCCCCTTCATCCAGGTTCGTTTTAACTTCACCTTTTCAAAATGCGTTGGTAAATGGAAAGGCAGAGAAGATTCGATGGTCGGCCTTTTCATTTTACTTTTGGATTTTGTTATCAGTGTTCCTGTATTCATACTTTTGTTTTTACTCCCATTAAACTGATTGCACTAACCTGAAACATTTTTTACACTTCGGCCTTTTTTGCGTTTTTTACAGTTTCCTCCGGTTTGGACATTTTCTTTTCAGCGAAGTCGGTTACTTCTTCTTTTGCCTTTTCAAATTTTTCATTGATTACATCAAGTAATTCATCAAATTTTTCTTTTACGGCATCAGCATAATCTTCACCTTTTTTCATAATCCTTTTCCTGGTTTTCGAACCTTTTGCAGGGGCAAATAAAATTCCTGCCAATGCACCGGCAGCTGCGCCAGCCAGTAATCCCAACACTACTTTTCCTGAACTCATAATTATTTTATTATTTAATTTAACTAAACCGTCGTAAAGATCAACCTACTTTTGTTATTGTGTATTACACAATTTCCCAAAAGAGTTACATCATTCACACTTTATGGTTTTGCCTGACTCTTCTGAAAAAAGCAGGCATATTTTATTGCTATCACTTACTTATTGAATAGTATTTCATTGCTTCGGGCATAAATGGTTAGCTTTCTCGTTATAGAAAAAATGAGGGCAGAGAAATGCCCACATTCCTAAAATAAAACTAACTGTAAAAATGAAATGGATGCTTTGTCCGAAAATAAAGCAATCCATTTTCTTATAAAGGATAAAGAAAGAATGGTTATTTGTTAAACTCTTCTTCCGCGAATAACCTGTAGTAAGACTGCAATAATTGCAATTACCAGTAAAACGTGTACAATACCTCCTGCATGGTACCCAAGAAATCCGATTGCCCATGCAATGACCAGCAATACCGCGATAATGTATAGTATATTTCCCATGACTCTAAGTCTTAAATTTTGAATGTTTTTTATGTCATACAAAAATGGTTGCTCTCAATTGTTTGTTTTTCAATTTAAAACCAGCCGAATGGTCCAATCGGCCGATTCAACACGCTTATTGTTTTCCTTCAACGGATATCCACAGGGAAGTTTGATTTGAATCTTCCAAATTTTTGTAGATAATTTAACGTTTTGAATGATGTTGTTTTTACGATATGAAAAGAACCTGATAACCATTTTTATGATTCAAATTGTGTTCCGGAACTATTTTTTGCTATCCACTGTAAAATCAGCTAAAGCTTTTCCCAATTCATCCATATCGGTTTTAAATGACTTCTTAAATATTTGCCATTTTTCGGTACCATCTTCTTTATAGTCGCTTAGCTTTGTTTTCAAATCGTTGTTTTTCTTTTCCAACTCGGCAAGTTTCTTTTCATAAGTGGCCTTATTTTCTTTCGTGGCATCTGCAAAACTTGTTTTTAATTCCGCAGCTCTTTTTTCATTGACGATTATTTTTTTATCATATTCTGCTTTGAATTGTTGAAGTGCGGTAAGTGAATCTTCCTCAGTAACGTACATCTCACTTTTTGTATTTATAAGAGGTACTTTTAGCTCCACTTCTTTAACTTCAACATTTTCGCCTTTTTGAGACGAAGGCAAACAGCTACTTAAAGAGGTTGCGGTGATAAAAGCTGTAACAGCCAGGGTGAATAATATTTTTTTCATCTTTTCAATTATTAATTGTGCATTTAAATTAATGCACTATCAAAAGTATCGCTAATTACACCGGAGTCTGTTACACAACTTACTGAATAAGTTACATCATTCACACATTTGCCAGTTTAGCCTTATAATGATTAATTAAACTCACCAACGAAGACCGACTAATCGGTTTTGAAATATAATTATTACAACCCGCCTGAATTGCCTTTTCACGGTCGTCAGGAAGAGCGAATGCTGTTTGTGCAATAATTATTACCTCCTTGTTAAATTCACGGATTTGACGTGTTGCATCATAACCATTCATTCTTTTCATTCGGATATCCATCAGTATCAGATTAATACCCGGATTATGGCGAAAGGTCCTAATGGCTTCATGACCAGAAGTAGCCAGAAATATTTCACCTCCCAAAGGCTTAAACATTATACTTAACAATATTCGTGATGCTTCGTCATCGTCAACGATTAAAACTTTCCATTTTTTGTCAGGTAGTATTTTGTCTTCCGTTATAGTTTCAATGAGTTCTTCTCCATTATTGCATTTATGATAAGGAATAGTAAAACGGAACGTTGAACCTTGTCCGATTTTGCTTTCCACCCAAATTTTACCTCCAAGCATTTCGACATAAGCCCTGGAAATTGCCAATCCTAATCCCGCGCCTTCGTATTCCCTGGATAGCAACTCATTCTCCTGCCTGAACCGTTCAAAAATGATTTCTTTATGTTCATCCTGAATACCGGGTCCGGTATCTCTAACATAAAATTCCAGGAATTCGCCTTTCTTTTCGTAGCCTAACTCAATTGAGCCTGTTTTTGTAAACTTAATGGCATTTTTAACCAGGTTGGTTAGCAATGCATATATTTTTTCGCGGTCTGTCCTGATAAATGCATTTTCGGAGTTCAATCCATTTTTGAAAGAAATATCCAATTTTTTTTGTTCCGCTTCCAGCTTGAAAAAGTGATAAATATACTCTACCTGTTCGTTTATATTTGTATTTGAAACCAGAACTTCAATTTGTTGTGATTCTATTTTTGAGATACTAATAATGTCATTTATAATGTTGAGCATACGGACGCCACTTTTCTGAATGATATCAATAAACTCATGTTGCTTTTCTCCTGTCAGTGTTAGCGTTTTTAAAAGTTCCGAAAACCCTAGAATACCATTCATGGGAGTTCGGATTTCGTGACTCATATTTGCCAAAAAAGCAGATTTTAGTTTGTTGCCTTCTTCCGCTTTCTCTTTTGCTTTTATCAATTCGTTCTGGGTAAATTTAAGTGTCGAGATGTCAACCAGTGTCAACATGCATTTTTCGTCAACATTGCTCGTGATACCGTTGACGAATACATATCTCATTGAATTATCGCCTCCGGCAAGTTTTAACTCGCAGGTTTGCTTTACATTCGTTGTGAATACATCTTGGAGAAAATCATTATATATGGTTCTGGTGTCGGAGGAAACAAAAAAACCAAAACTGCTGTTAATTAATGATGTTCGTTTTTTTTTCAACAAATTTTCTGTACTGATATTCAAATCAATGATTTCACCTTTGTTCGTAAGTGTCAGGTGGCCAGAAGGGGCAAAATCATACAATTCAATATATTTCTTTTTGGCAATTTCCTCCTTTTCTTTTGCCAGCTTTAATTCTTCGTTTTGCATCTCCAGTTCTATTTGATGCACTTTAAGTTCATGAATGAGCCTTAATTTATCTTCTTCAAAAGGAAAATCTTCTGTTCTTTTTTCATTTTTATTTAATGAAACTTCTGCCTTTTGCCGCAGCTTATCGGATTTTTCAAATGGTTTATTTTGCTTTCGCATATTGAATTTTAAAATCGTGTTTTGTAATTAAATGTCAATTACAGCACCAATTTTATCGGCGCCGCAACTGGTATAATATGAAATGCCAAATAAAAGAGATGAGCGTAAATTCAACTTTTATTACAGCTACTTCTAAATGAGTTTAATTCGAACCAATATTTCCTTGGTTAATAATGTTTTCAAATGCAACTGCTGTTTGATATACATTAATATACCCATTGTAATTCATCCAATTATCATAAGTAATGTTCAACCCTTCATCCAGTTTGCGGATGGTAGTATAACTCATTCCGGTTGTTCCGTTAACACTATTCAGCGTTTTTGTAACCGGTCCGCCACCTATTGTTGAAATGGAGCTCAGGTTTATGGTTGCAGGATATACTTCTCCGGCAATAGTTCCTGAAAGATGAAGAGTTACAAGGGTATTCCCGTTTTCCCGTTTTTCAAACAGGGCAGTTCCTGAAACATCAAAAGCGTCAATAGCTCCCAGCGAATAGTTTTCACTAACATCGGTTATAACATTGCCTCCAATATCTCCCTGTGCTAAAATTACATTGGGTTCGTTGCTGCTTTTGATTACTCTTACAAAACCATCGTACGTAATCAGGCGGCTGTAACTAAAAGAATTTACATCTGTTGAACTAGTGCCTGACGCATCGACAGGATTAAGTTCCAGCGCAATTTCACCCCCCTCGGCAACAGAATTCATGTACAACGCCGCAGGATGAGTTCCGGAAGGTGCGCCAAAAAGTTTTAAAGTTATAGTTGACACAGTAGCGCTCGTTTCGATAAAAGTGGCAATGCCAGTAACACCAAGAACATCCTGTACTTTCAGACTGTAACTTGTTTCCCTGGCAGGCTCATCTTTTTTACAACCGTTAACAGATATCATTAACATTGCTGCACTAAATATTAATAATACGGTATAAAAATTTTTAGTTTTAATCATTTTATATTCATTATTTAATTTCCGCATCTGGCGGAACAGTTGAGAATAAGATTTTCACAGGGCAAAGGTGAAACCTTTAAAGTCAGAAAACATTACATAATTCACAAATAGAGTTACATCATTCACACATTTGGCAAAACATAACCCGATTTAAAAAGTGAAAATATACCCACCGACTGATAAAACTGATGCTAAATTGTTACGTTCTTCAAACTGTCAAGTACTCCAAATACATTTAGCAACCAAACAACAAGAATGATTACAACAACCGCATTAAGTATGTTTTTAATGGTGCGTTGCATTGGAATATAGCTGTTTACCAACCAAAGTATAACTCCGGCAACGACAATAACGATAAGAATTGTTAATATTGGCATAAAAATAAATTTAAAAATTGTTACTAAAACTTACGATGTAAAGGTCAACCTACTTGTACAAAAAGTATTACACTATTTCGGATAATTCTTACATCATTCACACATTTAGTATCAGAAATACAATTATCAGTTGCCATTCAGCTTTAACTTACTTATTGAGTCGATTGAGAAAACAATCCGGATTCTGTTTTTGAATGAACCTGTAACGGAATCAATATTTTTGGAAACCATTAATGGAATATAAATTTCGAAAAAATTCCAAATACCAACTTTCACTCCAGCTTCATAAAAAAACGGGGAATTTTGGATCGTAGTAATGCCATGGTCATTTAGTAATAAATTAAGAAAAGGTTTTACCGGAAATTGGACCGCATTGCCGGGCAAATTACTTGTAAGAGATAATGAAAAAAGCCACCGGCTAAATCCCAACCTATCAGTCATTGGTGAAACTAGTCCTCCTTCAGATAGTGTCATCTGCCTCGAGAAGAAGTTTTCAGGAAATATACTGAAACGGTCAGGGTACGCGTCCTGATAAAGATATTGTTCCCTTCCGCTTCTTCCACTTGCCGAAAATGCATAAAAAGGTATTTTAGAATCAGTTTTCAGCATCGTTCCGGCAAAAAGCCGCATATCCAGTCCGTTGTTAATCCCCCAATAACTTAATCGGTAATTAAACTCAAGCGAAGTTTTTTTGTAGGTTTTTCCGGATTCGAAAGAAGCCAGCATTTTAAATGGATTTATTACACTGGTCTTTTCAAGAAGATATCCAAATTGTATATAGGAATTCATTTTTGCCTTTTCCTGAAGTTCAATCTGAAATAGATTGGAAGCGGCAATGTAATTACCAAACACGCTTTGGTTTAACGGGTAAGTCATCTCTTTTTTTCGGAAATGGATTTCCATCCCGGTTTTAATCTTGTGGTAATTTTGACAATCTGGTGCTCCGAATTGTGTTGCTTCCATCGAGATGGTAGCCAACCGCATAAAATTATTATAAGGAGTAATATTATAGGCAATCCGGCCAAACCCGGCCAAATCGGAATTTCCTAATGCATAAAATGGCATTACAAAATATTCCAGGGGTTTGGGTATTATAAAACCATTATGAAAAGCCATACCCAACATAAACCCGTTTTCCCGGGTCCAGTTGATTGCAGGCATATATATAAGTGTGTGCTTTTCAGGATCATCAACAGAAAATAGTAGATGAGTTTGAACGGGATCGACCCTGGGGAAAGTACCGGTTGTTTTAATATTATTGTTAATCCTGAAAATTTCAGGCGTTACATGTCGCGGGTCAATTATTATTTTAGAGTGATCACCTGGTGGAAGATCAAGCCATTTTTTGCCTTTGAAACCTTCTTCCCATTTTTCAAAAAAAATTGAATCACCGGTTATACCTGCAATAAGGAGTGGCGAAACTAATTCCCCTTTGTTTTGTACAAGCACTTGTTGGTTTTGCATGCGAACCATTTTGTAGTCAAGCCTTTTGGTTGTACCCATTAAATCGGAAAAGAACCATGTTAGATCTTTACCGGATTGAGTTTCAAGAATTGCACGAAGTTCTTTTGGTTCGGGATGCCTGAATTTCCATTGACGGAAATATTCCTGCATGGCGGAGTCAAAAACAGAATCGCCAAGATAAGCCCGGAGATAATTAAATGAAGTTGATGCTTTATTGTACAGCATCAATAGATAATTTAAATTTGTATATTCAGTTGCCGGAAGATTAATCGGTTGTTCAAGATTGTTGCGTGCCTGAACAAGCCATTCCAGTTCCTGCATCCGTTGGATCGGCAGTTTATCGATTTGAATAAAATTTGCCAGCTTTTTGTTTTTAACATAAACTTCCCAGAGTTTTTTCTCAGGATATTTTTTATGCAGATACCGGTCGGTGTATGCGCTGGTGATGCTTTCGTCCATAAACGGGTATCGTCGTTCGTTTGATCCCAGCGCACCATAAAACCAGCTATGGCAAATTTCGTGAGAGATTACTTCGTCGAGGGAATAAGCATCTTCTGCCACGCCAATCACAGTAAGGCCCGGATATTCCATCCCATCGCCGGAAGTGAGGGCACTTTGAACAGCTGTAAAACTTTGATAAGGATAATCGCCAACTTTATCTGAAAGCCAATAGATTGCTTCGTCGACATATTGCAAGGCATCTTCCCAAAGATTAGATTGCTCATTTGTAAACAAAACCATGGTAGCTACTTCTCTGCCGGAGTTGGGGAGTTCAACTTTTCCTTTATGCACATGAAACCGTTTATCGGCAAACCAGGCAAAATCATGTATTTTATCTCCAGTGTAATGGAGTGTTTTCAACAGTTTCGACGAAACCGGAAAATCATTTTTAAATGAATCGACAGTTTTAATCCAGGATGTGTCGGCAGAAAATTTGTCTAACATTTCAATTTCGCTTTCGGTTTGAAGGTTCCCCGATGCTCCCACAATATAATTATCGGGCAAAGTTATACGCACATCAAAACGGCCAAATTCAGAAAAAAATTCTCCCTGATCGAGATATGACATTTGGTGCCAGCCTTCTTTATCGTAAACCGCCGGTTTGGGGTACCACTGGGAAATTTGATAAGATTCGCCAATATGGCCCAATCTGGAGGTTACTCCTTTTGGGATTTTTACACGGAAAGGTGTAGTAATTTGTAAGCTATCGCCTGAAATTAGAGGAACCTCGAGGTTTATCAGGCAAATGTCGGGCTGGCCGGGCAATAAATTCCAGCGAACTTTTCTGCCATTGACTTCAAAGTCAAGCGAATCAATGACTCCTCTCAACTCAGGATCGTTGAATAACTTTTCCTTACCATAAAATTGGAACAATTGCCTGGCTAAAGCAGTGTTATTATTGGAATATGCATTTGGCCACAAATGTAAATATAAAAAATGAAGGGTGTCTGGAGAATGATTGATGTATTCGATGGTTTCAAACACATTTAATTCATGAAGCTGATCGTTTAGTGAAACATCAATGTTGTAGCTGACCTCTTGCTGAAAGTATTCCTGAGATAAAACGAAGGGAATTGTACAAAAACAAAACAGACAGATAAAAATCATCTGTCTGATATAGTTTTTTGCGGGGAGGTAATTCATTGATTTGTTTTTACACGAATAGATTTCCTTCATTTTATTTCAATGAGAACCGAAGAGAAAAATCTATCAGATCAAACCAAAAGAATAATTAATTCTACTTTAACAGATTTCCGAATGCTTATCATAAGCGAAGTTTATATCGTTTTGTCGTCGGCAATGTCGTTCAAAGATTTGGTCAATCATATCGTCTTCTGACATCTGTCGGTATAGCTTGAAAATAATCCACCGTTTAATGTCATGTGCAGACAGCAATGGAATATTCTCAAAGCATAGCAATTTCTCTTTCAGGATAAAAGTTGACAGCAAAAAATTAAGGGCTATTTGATGATACCATGCCAACCACTTTCGTGTCTGATATTTGTCCATGCCTAAAACCTGTTTGTTTTCCCTGATACAGTGTTCCACAAAAAAACGTTGGGCTTGCACATGAGCAATTCCTTTCTCGGTGTATTGTTCCAAATTGGCATTGGTGAAAGAGTATTTATATTCGTAATCTCCTTTTTTGGTCTTGTTCCGGCGTATTACCAACAACCGGCGCAACAACCGGTTGTTTGGCTTATCCCAAATGTACACTGTACAAAAATGATAATCGGCGACTAATTTTCCTTTTGTTGTATTCCTGACATCTATACACTGCCAATCTTTGTCTGTAAGTTTTGACATGTACCTGTCAGCCCTGGTACCTTCTGATTGGGGCTTTTCCCTGGTCGGTTTGCGGCCTTTGCCGGATGAGGGAGGGATACCTATCTCACATTCTTCCAAATAAACAGTTAAATTGGATTGAATATCAAGCATATAGATAAATCCCATATCCTCAATGGCTTCTGCAAGTTCTATGCTGTTGCCATAATAACCGTCCCCACCAACATAATCAAAGTCAACCCCCAATTCTTTTTGATGGCCGATAATATCAATAGCAATCTCCCATTTGGGTTTGAAAACCCTGTCTCCTTTGGGGATACTTGCTTCCTGGCAACGCAAATCATTATTGCTCCAGGATTCCGGCAAAAACAACCGTGCATCAACCATAGAGGCAAAATCCCCATTGCTTAAGGCACCCGAATACGGCGACCTGTGAATTGCATATTTTACCTGCATTTCCACAATATTGAGGGCTTACACCTACGCTCTTTTCCCCTTTCTTTTCCCAACCGCTTTCATCAATAATCAATCCTGTTAATTTTCTTTTGGGCAGACTGACACTTACATCTTTGGACACCTGATCCATCAATGCCCTGTAATCCCAGGTAGATTCGGTTATGAAATGTTGCATTTGATGGTAGTTGGCAAACATCTCTTCGCTTATTCTTTCAATGTTACTAAGTTCACTCATGAAAACCCCTTGACAGTAAGTTTGTGCTTTGTCGAAAAAACGTTTTGTTTTATTCCTGAAAATTTGATTATAACCAGACAAATAAGAATCAAGCCGGCCCAACATCGGGCGCAGTGTTTCTCCATATCCATTCCTGTTTTTAACTTGTATTAACCAATTTAGTGATCTCCTTATTTGTTTCTCGATCGTATCTTAAATATAATAATTATTGCATTGACATTCAAATATTTAATGTGTTTAATTCAAAGAATCTTTAATCTGTTAAAGTAGAATTAAAATAATAATCAATAAAAGGGTAGCTCCACCAATAACGATGGTTCCATCACTTCTTTTTACATTTTTCTTGATTTCCCTAAGTTCTTTTTTCAGCTCTTTCTTTTCTACAACTGTCATTTCAGTTTTATCCATGCTACGGATTTCCTCAACGCGATTTGTTAACAGGCTTATTTCTTCTTCTGTTAATTTGTTTTCCGTTTTTAAAGGAACGGCAGATTTTTCAGCATCCGGTTTTAAATCCTTATTCCCGGCAAATGCCATTGCTGAACTCATAGTAAAAATCATTACGATTACAAAAAAAATTGCTTTTTTCATTTTGTTTCTTTTTAAATTAAATTTTACAATTTAAAGTAGTGGATATTACATTTTGCTTTATTACACAATTCTGAATAAGAGTTACATCATTCACACATTTAGATACTTCAACTTTGCCCCCGGTATTAAATTCGGGCCTTTTTGTCAAGCACAATTACTGCAATCCCCCCAACAATTAAAACAACTCCTACAATAGGCGGCCATTGAACAGTATGACTTTTTTCAGCATTAATTTCAATCGGACCTAAGTCAACCACCTTTTCGTTAGTCATATAGTTAAATCCTGTGTAAATAATCATTAATAATCCAATTGCGATAAGCACAATTCCCAAAGTTTTTTCATTTTAAGTTTTTATGTGATCAAATTTTTAACTATCAAAGGTTGGGACATTTGTTTGGGAAAGTATTACACAATTCAGAATAAAAGTTACATCATTCACACACTTCATAAAGCCTGCGCTGTTTAAACCGAACTATATCAATATCTTATGAAATTTTGTATGTAAGTTTCATTTAAATGGAGAAATCCATACCCACCGACGAACTAAACTGAAACCAAATTGTTAAGTTTTCAAACTGTCGAATACTCCAAATACATATAATAGCCAAAACACAAGAACAATAACCACAATTGCATTTAGAATATATTTAATACTGCGTTGGAAAGGAACATAGTGGTTTATCTGCCATAGGATAACTCCAACAATCAGGACGATAATGACAATGGTTAAGACAGGCATACCTATAAATTTAAATTGACACTAAATCCTACTTTATAAAGGTGAGTTTCGTGCGATAGAAAGAATTACACAATTTTGGACAAGAGTTACATCATTCACACATTCACCAACGAACGATGACCGCTAATGCGTAATTTGGGTTTAAGTAAAAAAGACAACCTTGTGATTGTCTTTATAGCTGTTAATTATTTGTTGACGCATTATTACTTCTTCCTGATGAATAGTCAATGAATTGATTTCACAGTTTCATATATTCAATTTCTATCAAGTATTAATTAACAATGCCGTTTAAAATGCATCAGTGGTTAATACAATCTGTTCTCCCGGATATTGTACATTTGTACCGTTTTCGGTAGTAATAAATATTTTAACCGGTTTATAAGAAGATGCTGTTTCAAGCGATGCTGTTTTCTGTTTTGAAAAGAAACTTCTCGAGCTTTTTAATTGCCCCAAATTTTCAGCATTGCCTTCGTCGGTTTCCATCCAAACAACATACGTGGTTTGAGACGATTTAACCCTGTCAACTTCAGCCAAATCCGACACTTCAACCTTTATTATATAGTTTTTATTATTGTCTTTCTTCACCTTAATATAACCTGTTGCTGATGGAACAATAGATGAGTTCAAAAAAGATACTTTTTTCGCACATGATGTAAATGGAACCACCATTGTTAATATGAAAATCCCTAGAACGAAACTTTTCGTCAGACCTTTCAATTTGTTTGTTTTCATGGTTTCTAATTTTAAATGATAATATATTCTAATGAACAAAGGTAGTGGCCATAGTCCCGCGTCACATTACACAATTCCAAATAAGAGTTACATCATTCACACATTTTGTTCGTATTCTATGACGAGCAGAATATTGGACAAATAAAACCGATTTCAGAATTTATTCTGGAGAGGATTTAGAATTTTTCAGCTCGCTCAAAAGTTCTCTTAAATTTACAGTTGCATAAGTAGATGCGTAATCGGACATAGCGTATGGAATAATTAAGTCTTCATTATGAATTATCGAACCGCACGAGTATACCACATTCGGCACATATCCTTCTCTTTCATTCGCATTAGGCATTAAAAGAGGTGATTTTAATCTGCCAATCTCTATTTCAGGTTTTTGAAGGTCGAATAATGAAGCTCCCAGAACATACTCACGCATTGGCCCAACGCCATGGGTAATTACCAACCAGCCTTCAGGTGTTTCAACGGGTGAGCCGCAATTCCCTATTTGAACAAATTCCCACGGAAATTTAGGTTGTTGTAAAAATGTTGCTTTACGCCAGATTGAAATATTATCTGAAAAAGCAATGTAATTGTTATATCCATCTAATCGGCAAAGCATTGCGTACTTTCCATTCACTTTGCGTGGAAAAAGTGCCATCCCTTTGTTTTGGGCAATTTCGCCGTGAAAGGGCATTATCTGAAAATGATAAAAGTCTCTCGTCTCAAGCATTTTCGGCAAAATGGTAGTCCCATCATATGCAGTGTAAGTTGCATAATAGACAGATTCACCATTATCGTCAGTAAACTTTACGAAGCGGGCGTCTTCAATGCCATTTTTTTCATTTTCGGATACAGGAAAGATAACCCTTTCAGAAATGTTGGTGTCTAATGAAAATTCAAGTTCGTAATGAGACGAGGCCAGCCAACTAATCTGGTTAAACAGTACTTCTTTCTCTGCACTTAGGTGCACTGATTTTCCGGCTTCCTTTATACAATCTCTTAGTTCTCCGTAGGTAAATTTGTCGTTTAACTTGTCCAAAATCAATCCCGATGGAATTAAGGCATGGATGTCCTTCATTTCATTCAGTTTGACACTAAATGATTTTTTATCATACACATGCCGTCGGATATGTTCTGCCTCTTCCAACATTTTTCCAACAGGTTCAAGCGATAAATTGTTGTTTTTATCCATCACCCCTGTTCTGAAAACGATGGATGAAATATGCCCTTCTCCGGTAGCCCTGAAACTCAGGATGACTCTTTTTTCTTCCATTCCGGTTTCCGACTGGTCGGGATGTTCTACAATTGAAGGATTAAAAAAGGCAGCTGCCTCAATGGAATATTCCATCGTAAAATAGGAACCGATAAGTATTTTTTGTGAAAGGTCAAGTGAGTTAGGTTCAATTTCTAACTGTTTTAACAGATGAGCCACCCTGTTAAAATGCTTTTCAAAGATTTTAGAGATATTGCGATGCCGCAGTGAGTAGTCTCTCAGTACCGCACTTAATGTTTGTGATGCCAGATTCCCGGACATCTCAAGTACCGAGCGGATCGTACTTATTGCTCTTTCGTCTCCGGTGTAAAGAAACCTTGCGATTTTTCTGGAGGCATCCGGGTAAAATTTAATGTCCTTTCGGTTTACTGTTACCTGCATTTGTTTATGGTATTTGAACTTTTCTAAAGGTAATGGATATAATGGAACAACTACAGATATGATGAAAGTGAATCTATCCGGGAAAAATTAGGCATCATTTAATTAACAGGACGGTGTTTTTTTGATAATCAGATAATATTCCTGAAAACAGGTTACGGTCGAACAGGTACAAACAATAACGAATCTTTGTGTATGGGTTTAATTTCCTGTTTTCATTTTCAGCTATCTGATTAACCGATGTCAGGTAATTTTCCAGTGCATCGTTTAACTCACTTTCAGTAAATTTTCTTTTAATATTCAGAATTTCCTGTACAAATCCATCTACTTTAAATTCAATAAAATTATACTCGGGAAAATATCTTAAGGCAACAAATAAAAAGCGGAACACATCCAATGGTTTATTTTTCTCAACAGTTTGTCCTTGTTTTAACCTTCTGTTTATCCTTTTTTCTTCTGAAGTAATTTCATCGTTTATCCGCAAAAATTCATCATCGGCAATTTCAAATAATGCGGACAGGCGGTTTATTCTTCTTTTCAGGCTTTGCGGAATACTTTTCTTGTATTTGATTTTATGGTCCAGAACACTCCATGCATCCTGAATAATAGTCCTGATTTGAAGCTCAAACTGGATATTCGAATAGCGAACATATTCTGTTTTTTTTGCATACTTCCCATTTAGTTTAAGATCCAGATGTAAACTTTTGTAACCAAATTTATCATCGGTGCTTTCAATCTGAACGGTTTTATCGGTTATGGAAACTTCTCTGAAATATTTTTTAAGCTCTTTTCGAATAATATTTACATCCTTTAGATAAGGACAAATAATCCGAATCCCCACAAAATCAGACAAATAATCAAATATCTTGTAATCCCGGTCAGAAGTTTCAATCCCGGGCAAGTACTTCCGTTCAAATTTGCTGATGCATTCATCGTAGTTTTTTATACGGCCGGAAACGTATTCAATGTTGGCGAGTGGCTGAATGAGCTTAATAAAATGCGCTAAGGCTGAGTTATAGAATTCCAGATTGGAATCGTAATAGTTTTTGAATTCATCTATTTTTAAATCGATACCTGACATAAAACGGATTGACGTGTAAGTATGTATTCCAGGGGCTAAAATCTGTCGTCAATTCAACTTCGAAACAGTTGAAAAAGACAAAAAAATCCCGTTTTAAGCGGGATTTATATCTAAGTTAACGAATTAAACTCGTTTAACATTTACAGCATTCAAGCCTCTTTGTCCCTTTTGTAGCTCAAAACTTACTTCATCGGCTTCCTTTACAAAATCAACCAATCCTGATGAATGGACAAAATACTCTTTTTCAGAACTTGCATCTTTTATAAAGCCAAATCCTTTTGTTTCGTTAAAAAACTTAATTGTTCCTTTATTCATGTTATTTTTTTAAATATTAGTAACGTCTTCTGTTAAATCCTCCGCCCCCGCGGTTATCTCTGCCGTAATCATTTCTGTCAGGCCTTGGACGGGCAACATTTACATTAATTGTTTTACCTTCAAACACTGTATTGTTCAGTTCGTCAACAGCTTTGTTTCCTTCGTTGTTATTAACCATCTCAACAAATCCAAATCCACGAGAGAATCCGGTAGCTCTATCCGTTATTATGTTTGCCGAAGTTATTTCTCCATATTTTGCAAACAATTCTTTTAAGCTCTCACTTGTTGTGTCAAAGCTTAGTTTTGAAACATAAATATTCATCTCTTTTCTATTTAAATGTGAATAATAATTCTTTTATTGAACGGGTATTATTTTAACAGCAACAGGCCCTCTGTTTCCTTTTGCCAGCTCAAAAGAGACTCTGTTCCCTTCAATAATGTTGGGATAAGCATCGGTAATATGAAAAAAGTATTTTTCGACACTGGCAATGTCTTTAATAAATCCGTACCCCTTGTCCTTATTGAAATGCTCTACCCGCCCACTTAAAACCAGATCTTCCTCGTCTTGTTTTTTGGGAGTTGAAATGGCAATTTTCTTTGCATCTACTTTCTTTTTGTTCGGATCGGGCTGTGTATTGGTAATAACCCCGTTTTCATCTACATAAGCAATCATTGCTTCAAACGAGCTGTTGTTTCCAATGGCTTTACGTTCGTCTTTCCGCTCTTTTTTTTGTTTTCTTTTTTGTGCTCTTTTTTTCTCTAATTCTTTTTTATTATAAGAAATTGTTGACCTACCCATTCATATTTTTTTTAGTGTAACTACTTTTATTTTATGTCAATACCGGATTTAATTTTTTCCCGGTCAACCGTTGTATATTCCGAACCATCATGTGTTCGTCCTGAGAATAGAATGAAAGTGCAGTACCAGGCAGTCCTGCCCTTCCGGTACGTCCAATTCGGTGTACATATGTTTCAGCTACATCAGGAAGATCGTAGTTAATGACAAGCTCCAGATTAACAATGTCAATTCCACGGGCAGCAATGTCAGTAGCAACTATCACACGTGTTCTTTTTAATTTAAAATTTGATAATGCTCTTTGCCGCGCAACCTGCGATTTATTCCCATGTATAGCTTCACATTCTATACGGTTGTTGTTCAGCACTTTTGCAATTTTATCGGCACCTCGTTTTGTTCGAGAGAAAATCAAAACCGACTTGTTCAAATCTTCCCTTAATAACGAAATCAGAAGTTGGTTTTTTTTCTGCCTTTCAACATAATACAAATGTTGCTCAATCATCTCAGTGTCTGAAGAGCCGGAAACAATTCTCACTGTTACCGGGTTTTGCAGAATAGAGCTGGAAAGTTTACTGATTTCTGTTGGCATTGTCGCCGAAAAAAACAAGGTCTGTTTCTGTTTTGGCAACATTGTCAGTAAACGTTTTATATCATGAATAAAACCCATATCAAGCATACGGTCGGCTTCATCAAGTACAAAATGCCGGACATGAGCCAGCGAAATATGCTTTTGGTTAATTAGGTCGAGTAATCTTCCGGGAGTAGCTATCAAGATATCAATTCCCCGTCTGAGTTTGTCAACTTGTGGTCTTTGATTTACTCCTCCAAAAATAACGGCCTGCCGAAGATTTGTATACTGAGAGTAATCCCAGAAACTTTCTCCAATCTGTATCGCCAACTCCCTCGTCGGAGTAAGTATTAAGGCTTTTATCTCTCTTCTTCCACCGTTAAAAGGATTTTCGTCCAACTGTTGTATAATCGGAATTGCAAAAGCCGCGGTTTTACCTGTTCCTGTCTGGGCAATCCCAAGAAGGTCTCCCCCCTTTAATGCAGTGGGAATGGCCTTTTCCTGAATAGGAGTTGGGGTTTCGTATTTTTTATCTGCAAGAGCTCTAAGTATTGGCTCTGAAATATTTAATTCTTTAAATGTCATATTATAATTTACTGTTTTTATCACAGCATTTCTTAATTGTTAATAATTCTAGTGAAATATGCGGGAGCATTTGGGATCATGATTTCGTCAAGATAACACCATAAAGTAACAAAGCTATATTTCTTTAGTTGATAATCTTTTTTGCGCATCAGCAAACTCTTCTTTAAGTTGTTGTACCACTCCCTTAACACTGCTGATTTTTTCTGCAAAGTAAGCGTTGGCTCCTGCAAATGCATAGCCTTTGTTCATGTTTCCTTTTGCTGCGTTATAAAGGGCCATAATAATGCAGTAAGGACTTTTAGTATAATCGCATGTTTTGATGCAATGAAAAGGGCATTTCTTTGGGCGCTCCTTACCTTCGTTTACGCTTCGGATAAAATTCCCATCCAGGGCACGACCGGGCATTCCTACCGGACTTTGGATAATCATTATATCTTTTTGTGATGCGTTTATATATGATTGCTTGAATAATTGCGACGCATCGCATTCCAATGTCGGGACAAACAAACTGCCAATTTGCACTCCGGCAGCACCGAGTTCCATGATACGCAGCATATCCTCTCCTGTTGTTATTCCTCCTGCTGCAATAACAGGAATTACTTTTTTGAGGTTGTATTCTGATGCAACGGATACTACCTCCGGAATCAATTTTTCAAGTGAATAATTTTCATCTTCAATCTGCTCCCTTTTAAATCCAAGATGTCCTCCGGCCTTTGGACCTTCGACAACAAAAGCGTCGGGCAGATAATCATAATTAGACAGCCATTTCTGACAAATTATTTTGGCAGCCCGGGCCGACGAAACAATTGGAACCAGGAGTGTTTTGCTTCCCTCTGTCAGATATGATGGCAAATCGAGTGGTAAACCAGCCCCCGAGAATATTACATCTGCTTTTTCTGCAATTGAAGTTCGCACCATGTCGGCAAAATTCGAGAGGGCAACCATGATATTCACCCCGATAGTTCCCTGAGTTAACTCACGTGCTTTGCGTATTTCTTCCTTTAAGCCCCAGATGCTGTCTTTTAAATAATCAGCGGGCGATTGTTTGTACAGCAATCCGAGGCCGGCGCTTGATATTACGCCTACACCTCCTTCGTTTGCAACGGCTGAAGCTAATCCGGAAAGTGAAATTCCTACCCCCATGCCACCTTGAATAACCGGGAGTTTGATTTCCCTATTCCCTAAAAAAAACGATTTTATCATATATATTAAGTGTGTCACGATATTTGTGAAACACACTTCGCGACTTATTAATCTAAACAAGAAAGTTGATTTTGATGTCGAATTGACGATGGGAAGGTTCGCTAATGGGAAGCGAAACGAAGCATTGCTTTAAACGAATTCAATAAAAAACCTGATTGTCAAGACTGCGAAGGTATGAAATAAATTGATACAGGAATACATTTTTGTTATTTTAACATGTGTGGATACTGGAAGATAACATCAAATGCCTATCAAATTGTATAAATGAGTAATATTATAAACACAAAGTTCGAATTATTCAGAATCTTCCTTACATGTTCTCTAATTATGCAAAATTAGATTCCTTTGGCAAAAATCAAATAAAACAACCCTAAGGCACTCGAACAGTTAATTAATTGTATTACATTATTTTACATTTTATTGAGATATGTTTAGCACTTAAGTCGAACACAAAAAAGCCTCGTAATACCTATAATTACGAGGCTTTTGTAAATTCATTGTGATCCCGGAGAGACTCGAACCCCCAACCTTCTGATCCGTAGTCAGATGCTCTATCCATTAAGCTACGGGACCATTTTTTTGTATTTCATTTTTCCGTTTCCGGAAGTTTCGCTTTTCTCTAAAAGCGGTGCAAATATAATACTTTTTGGCAAAAACCTATAAAAAAAAGCAACTTTACAAATATTTTTCCATTTTATCTTTAATGGTAACTTCATTGCCGAAGTCGACCTGTATTTTCAGATTCGAAATCATTCGCTCGGTTCCTGCTTTTTTACAAGCTTCATGAATTTGTTCCAATAATCCGCCTAAATCGTCGTAAGTACATTCAATTACAGTTTCGAACGGACAAACCTGATAACGAAATCCCGATTTTTGAATCGCTTCAATGGCTGCATCAACCAGCGAGTATTTCACTTTTCCATCGGCTTCAGGCAAAACCTGCACCGCCACATTAATCCCGTTCTTCTTCCAGTTCATCATCTCGTTCTTTTTTTGCAAGCAATTCAATTATTTCGTCTTTCGATAGAATTTTCACATTAGTAACAATCAAATCAACTTTCAAGAAATTGCCATATTGATTGCACTCGTCGATAATATTTCGAAAAATTGCACGCAAATCAGCCCTTAAAGGCAACATTAAAAGTGAAGTAGAAAAACCTTCCAGAAAATTGATACTTTCAAATTCCCCGTCGGTATTTTTCAATTCAAAGATTAACTCCTCTTTTAAAAGTTTTTGCTGAGTTTTGTTCAATACTCCATTTTCCGACGCATTCAGAAAAACTACAAAATACCGCAACTTTTGTCCTTTGCCTCCCAACCCTGTAGAAATGAATACCTGCTGCTCGTCGAGCAATGAACTTTGCAGCAACATTCTGCTTTCCTGCAAAGCCAGAATTGCCCATTTCTGCATAAAACCTTCCGCATTTTCGAGGTACTTTTCTATGGTGCGGTAGGCTTTTACATCGTCAATAACCGACAAAACCGAAAGTATTTCCTTTTGCCTTTCAGGCAGTGTTCCTTCTTCAAAAAGTTCGTCGCGGTGTTCAAAAACTTCGTCAGGATCGACCTTTTCCCTGAATTCTTTTGCAAAATCGAAATATTGCATTTGAATATCAATATCGATTTGTTCTTCAAGAATATTGAAATTATCAGGCAGGTTTTCCAGTGCTTTTTGTATGTTGTTGTAAAAAATTTCGTCCTTCATACCCCTCGTTTCTGAGAACAAAAATAGCGACTTGTTGTAATATGTATAGAACATTAACATTTTATTTTAAAAGAAGCGAAATTGGAATATATTTGTACGCTTATTTTTATTTAATTTAAATTCACGCTGGAGATTAAAGGGAGTGAAACTTAGTGAGGTAAAAAATAGTGAAAGTGTAGTAATCACAAAGGTTTTGGGACACGGTTCGTTTCGGAAACGAATCTCGGAAATGGGTTTCGTAAAAGGCAAGGAGGTGAGGGTGATTAAAAATGCCCCGTTTAACGGACCGATTGAATTTAAAATCCTGAATTACAATGTTTCGCTCCGAAAATCGGAAGCCGATCAGATTGAAGTTGTCCCCCTTGGCGAATTTATTGAACCAGCCAACGGTAATTACGAAGGGGTAATCGATCGCCACATCAATTTGGTAGATCAATCGGAACGTACAAAAACCATAAACATAGCACTTGTTGGAAATCCAAATTGCGGTAAAACCACCCTTTTTAATTTTATTTCGGGCTCAAAAGAACGGGTGGGCAACTATTCCGGCGTTACCGTCGATATTAAAAAAGCAACATTTAAAGCACACGGTTACACCTTTAATTTTTACGATTTGCCGGGAACATACAGTTTAACGGCCTATTCAAGGGAAGAAATTTTTGTCCGTGAATTTATTTATGAGCAAACCCCCGACATTGTAATCAATGTGCTCGACGCGACCAACTTGGAACGGAACCTTTTTCTTACCACTCAACTTATCGACATGGATTTGCGCATTGTGGTTGCGTTAAATATGTACGACGAACTGGAGAAGAAAAAACTCATTTTCAAACGCGAGGTTCTTTCCAAATTGCTGGGAATCCCTTTTATTCCGACTATCAGTTCAAAAGGAATCGGTCTTGATGTTTTAATTGAAAAAGTAATTGAAGTTTTCGAAGGACGCGAAAAAATTACCCGTCACGTTCACATCAACTATGGAAAAGATTTGGAAGAATCCATTAAAATTATCAGGCAGAAAATAAAAGAAAACAAACCAATTACGGATAAAATTTCGTCACGGTTTCTGGCCATAAAATTGCTCGAAAAAGACCAGCAAGTTCTCAATTTATTGTCGCACTACCTAAATTTTACTGAAATTGAGCAGACCACCGAGCGTGAAATCCGCAAAATTGAAGGCTTACAAAACGAAGACAGCGAAACCGTAATTACCGATGCCAAATACAGTTTTATTACCGGTGCATTAAAAGAAACATTTATCGATGCGAACCGCGAAAAAAAGTCGCGTTCAGAAAAAATCGACAATCTTCTAACACATAAACACCTGGGATTTCCACTGTTTACAGCAATTCTTTTTGTCATTTTTTACGCCACTTTCAAACTGGGGGCTTTTCCGATGGACTGGATTGATCACGGTGTACTTGCGCTGGGCAACCTGGTTTCAAAAATAATGGCCGACGGAATGCTGAAAGACCTGATAGTAAACGGAATTATAAGTGGCGCCGGAAGTGTGCTGGTTTTTCTTCCGAACATTTTGATTCTGTTCTTTTTTATTTCCATCCTCGAAGGAACCGGTTATATGGCGCGGGCAGCTTTTATAATGGATAAAATTATGCACCGTTTTGGATTGCACGGCCGATCTTTTATCCCGATGATTATGGGTTTTGGCTGCAATGTGCCGGCAATTCTTGCCACGCGTTCGATGCGCAACCGGGGCGACCGGATTTTAACCATGCTCATCATTCCGTTTATGTCGTGCAGTGCGCGTTTGCCGGTGTACATTCTTATTATTTCGGCCTTTTTTGAAAAATACCAGATTTTATACCTGGTTGGAATATACATTACCGGAATCATTTTTGCCTTTTTGACGGCTCAGATTCTGAATAAAACGGTTTTCAAAAACAAGGAAACCCCCTTTGTTATGGAACTTCCAACCTACCGTTTACCCACGTTCCGAAACGTTATTTACCAAATGTGGGACAAAACAAAACATTACCTGAAAAAAATCGGAACCATTATTTTGCTGGGTGTTATAATTATCTGGGCGCTGGAATATTTCCCAAGACAAACAAAAAACACGGCTGCTTTTGAAAACCAGATTACTGAGCTTCACAAAAACAATGAACTCAACGAGCAAATTAAAACAGAACAACTTAATGCAATTAACCAGCAAATTGAGTCCGACCGATTGATAAATTCCTATCTCGGAAGACTAGGTAGGATAATTGAACCGGTTATGCAGCCGCTGGGTTTCGACTGGAAAATGAGCATCAGTTTGCTGGCCGGTTTACCTGCAAAAGAGATTGTGGTGAGTACCATGGGGGTTTTGTACCAGAGCAACAACGACGAAACTACGGTTAATCTTCAGAACAAACTAAAAAATGAGGTTCACAAAACAGGAAAACTGACAGGTCAACCTGTATTTACCGGCCCGGCTGCACTCGCATTTTTGGTTTTTATTCTGATTTATTTTCCGTGTGTGGGTGTGGTGGCCACCATTAAAAACGAATCCGGTTCGTGGAAATGGGCTTTGTTTACCGTTCTTTATACAACTTCACTGGCCTGGGTTGCAGCATTTCTGGTGAACACCATTGGAAATTTAATCGTGTGATTATGATACAGGAAGTTATTACATACATGATTATTGGTTCGGCGGTTACGGTGGCAGTAATGAAGATGTATAAAAAATTCAGCAAAAAGAAAATCAAAAAAACTGTAGATTTTAAAAACCAGACATTTACGGTTCAACACAATTGTTCCGATTGTTCGGCTGAATGTATGCTGCGCGATGCAATTCAGAAAAATCCGGTGGCCAAAAATCAAACCGATCTTTGCGGAAGAGTCAATGTAAAATCAAACTGATTTCAGTTTATCGATAGTTTCTGCCGGATTTTCAGCATTAAAAACAAAACTTCCTGCAACCAAAACATTAGCGCCTTCGTTGAAAAGCTTTTTAGCGGTTTCGTAATTCACCCCTCCATCCACTTCAATTAAACATTCAGGATTAAATTTATCGATTAAGTTTCTGAGCTGCGTCACTTTCTTGTATGTATTCTCAATAAATTTCTGTCCTCCAAAACCCGGATTTACCGACATGAGCAAAACCATATCAAGTTCTTTGATTATATCTTCGAGAACCGCAACGGGTGTGTGCGGATTCAGGCAAACACTTGCTTTAATTCCTTGTTCTTTAATGGATTGAACTGTGCGGTGCAAATGCTGGCATGTTTCATAATGAACCGTTAAAATTGAAGCGCCGGCCTGTACAAAAGGGACAATAAAACGGTCGGGTTCAACAATCATTAAATGTACATCGAGCGGTTTTTCTGCAATTTTTCTTACATGTTCGATAACAGGAATCCCAAAAGAAATATTTGGGACAAAAACGCCGTCCATCACATCGAAATGAATAAAATCCGCGCTACTGTTGTTAATAACCTGAATGTCTTTTCCCAAGTGATTAAAATCGGCAGCAAGTATAGAAGGAGCAATACATCTTTTCATCCGGTTTTTATTTTCCCAGGTATGATTTTAGTAACCTGTTTCGGTATTGATTTTTGAGTTTTTTGATAGCTTTTTCCTTGATTTGGCGCACACGTTCGCGTGTCAGCCCAAATTCGTCGCCAATTTCTTCGAGGGTGTGCGGCTGGTAACCGTTTAACCCGAAATAAAAACGAAGAATTTCTGCTTCCCTGTCGCCCAGTGTGGAAAGTGAACGTTCAATTTCCTTTCTCAACGAATTGTCGATCAATTCAGTGTCCGGACTTGGAGAATCTTCGTTCAGCATAACATCGTACATGTCGTTTGCCTCTTCGTCGCGCAACGGTGCGTCCATCGAAACATGAATACTCGAAAATGTCATGGCATCTTCAATCAGTTCAGGACGGGTTTCCATAAGATCGGCAACTTCTTCCACGGTGGGTTCACGCTGGTATTCCTGTTCCAGTTTGTTGAACGCTTTGTTTATTTTGTTGATGGAACCTATTTTATTCAACGGAAGCCGCACAATGCGCGCCTGTTCGGCAAGGGCCTGCAAAATCGACTGCCGAATCCACCAAACAGCGTATGAAATAAATTTAAAACCGCGTGTTTCGTCAAAACGTTCGGCGGCTTTAATCAATCCCAGGTTTCCTTCGTTGATCAAGTCGGGCAAACTTAATCCCTGATTCTGGTATTGTTTTGAAACAGAAACTACAAAACGGAGATTTGCTTTTATGAGCAACTCCAGCGCTTCACGGTCTCCTTTTTTGATGCGTTTGGCAAGCTCAACTTCTTTTTCTGCAGACAACAGTTCAACCTTACCAATTTCATGCAGGTATTTATCGAGCGACAAAGTATCACGATTTGTAACCTGTTTGGTTATTTTTAGTTGTCTCATATAAACGATTTGGCTACTTTAAAAAATCAATTTTCAACGGATGAATTTATCAAACCGTTTTAACTTCAGCAAAAATAACTTCCAAAATTTGTATCAGCTATTCATGTTTTCTTATTTTAAGCTACTATATCAAACGAACAAATATTTAATCGGTTCAAAAAGTATAAAATTATTCTGCTGAAAGGAAAGATTTAAAACCTTCGTAATCTTTTCCCAAAGAAATTGATTTACGTTCTCCTTTCATAAAATCAGCCAGTTTTTGCGGCAACGGAATTTTCCCCACTCTTACTATTTCTTCCATGGTTTCGGTAAATTTAGCCGGATGCGCTGTTTCTAAAAACACACCTACCTGGTTTTCTGAAAGAAATTCTTCCAAAGCCCGGTATCCGCAGGCTCCGTGAGGATCGCACAAATAACCGGTGTTTTCAAAAACTGCTTTTACCACTTTTCTTATTTCGTCGTCGGAATACCGATATCCTTTAATTACGTCTGAAATAGTTTTGTGCGAATGGGCATATAAATCCAAAACCCGGGCAAAATTACTGGGCGCCCCCACATCCATGGCATTGGCAATGGTTTCAACCGACGGGCGTGGATTGTATTTTCCGGTTTCGAGGTATTCAAAAACCACGTCGTTGGCATTGTTGGCGGCAATAAATTGTTTTACCGGCAAACCCATTTCCCGTGCAAATAATCCGGCTGTAAGATTTCCAAAATTTCCACTCGGCACTGCAACAACAAAATCTTTCCCTTCCAAAACCCCGGCTTCTTTTAAACGCGCGTAGGCATTAAAATAGTAAAAGGCCTGCGGAAGAAAACGAGCTACATTTATTGAATTTGCTGAAGTAAGCACCAGTTTTTCGTTCAATTCCTTATCAAGAAAAGCCGTTTTTACCAAATGCTGACAATCGTCGAAAGTACCGTCAATTTCGAGGGCTGTAATATTTTGGCCGAGTGTGGTAAATTGCGACTCCTGGATCCTGCTCACTTTTCCTCTGGGGTAAAGAACATAAACATGAATTCCTTCAACACCAAGAAAACCGTTGGCCACAGCGCTGCCGGTATCGCCCGAAGTAGCAACCAGAACATTCACCTGTTTTTCCTTTTTTTCCAGAAAATAATTGAGAAGGCGGGCCATAAAACGGGCGCCAACATCTTTAAAAGCAAGCGTCGGGCCGTGAAAAAGTTCCAGAGAATAAACAGAACCGGTTACTTTCACCACCGGACAATCGAATTGCAACGTATCGAAAACTATCTCGCGTAATTTATCCTCTTCAATGTCTTCCCCAAAAAACTTAAGGGCCACTTCAAAAGCAATTTCCTGAAACGTCAAATTCTGAATGTTCTCAAAAAATGCTGAATCAAATTTTTGAATCCGTTCAGGCATAAAAAGCCCATTATCGGAAGCAAGTCCTTTAACAACAGCTTCTTTCAGAGAAACAGGCGGCGTATTTTTATTGGTGCTGTAATATTGCATTTTTTTACTTCGTTGATAAAAACAAAAATAACAAGCGTTTTTACACCTTTGTTATAATTGAAATCTGGTGCACAAAGATTAAAATTATAATAACAAAAACATGATTTTTGTCAGAAAAACATACTCTAATCTTTCCCGACTTTTAAGAAAGTGCGAATAAACTCATCTCCTTTCAATATCCCCAGCGACCCCTTTTTTACATCAAATTCGTCGTAAACTTCTGTTTTGTCGGGTTGAATTCCTTTTTTCCAAATGATAAAAGGCACAGCGTCGCGGGTGTGGGTTTTTAATGCACAGGGAGTAGGATGATCAGGAAGAATTGCAATTGCCACTTCTTCGTCCATTTTTTCAGTTTCTTCGAGAATATATTTTACAACGCGCTGGTCGAGGTATCCGATAGTTTTTGTTTTCAGTTCCACATCACCCTCGTGGCCGGCTTCGTCGCTGGCTTCAATATGCAGGTAAACAAGGTCGTTTTCTTTTAATGCATCGACAGCCGCTTTGGCTTTCCCTTCGTAATTGGTGTTGAACAGTCCGGTGGCGCCTTCCACATGAATCACTTTCATTCCTGCATAAACACCAATCCCGTGAATTAAATCGACAGCAGAGATTACTGCCGATTTTTCAATGCCAAACATTTCTTTTAGCGTTGGCATGGCAGGTTTGTATCCAGGCGACCAGGGCCAGATACTGTTTCCGGGATCTTTGCCTGCAGCCTTTCTTTTTATATTCACCGGATGATTTTCGAGCAATTCCTGCGATTTTAAAATCAAATCATTCAGTAAATCAGTCGTCGCTTTTGCCTCCTCTGTTTTGGCTTTTATCATTACATCGCGGAAAAGAGTTCCCGGAACGTCGTGCGGCGGGGTACACTGCATATTTTTTACACCGTTTTTAATCACCAGCAAATGCCGATAAGAAACTCCCGGATAAAACTTTACATTTTCATTTCCCAGATTTTCATCCAAAAAATGAATCAATTCCGCTGCTTCTTCGTTGGAAATATGTCCGGCCGAGTGATTTTTAATCTTTTCATTTTCAATGGTAATAATGTTACAACGCAATCCCAAATCGCCTGGCTGCAACTCAACTCCCATACTGGCGGCTTCAAGCACTCCCCTGCCTTCAAAAACTTTTTCCACGTCGTAGCCCAGCACTGCCATGTTTGCAATTTCGCTCCCCGGATGCATTGAATCAGGAACCGTAATTAACTGCCCTGCCACACCGTTTTTTGCCAGCCAGTCGATGTGTGGTTTATCGGCCATTTGTAGCGGCGTTTTTCCGCTATAATTTGCCAGAGGTTCATCCGACATTCCATCGCCAAGAATTATAATGTATTTCATGTGTATAAAATTTCAATTTAGTGTTCAAAAATTTTCGTATCAACCAATTTTTTTCAAACAAGGACAGCAACGACATGGAATTCGTATGAAAATTTATTCATTCCTTTTGGTGTTTAGCTTAATCATGCTCATTTCATACGTTCTATTTTGTCCGAAGTCGGAAATATTAATTACTATATATTTGAAACTTTGATTAAATCGGCAAAAACACCCGCAGCAGTAACCGAAGCACCGGCACCATAACCTTTTATAAGCATCGGAAATTCGTGGTAGCGTTCTGTGGTGTACATTACCAGGTTGTTGCTTCCTTCCAAATCATAAAACGGGTGAGTGGAGCCTACTTCCTGTAAACCTACTTCCGCTTTACCGTCTTCAAATTTGGCAACAAAACGCCACTTTTTATTCCCTTTTTCAAGAACCTTGCGTTTGTTTTCAAAATCGCTGTTCAGCTCAGGAATTTTTTGCCAGAATTCATCCAATGAGCCTTCAAAAAAGGAATTTGGCACAAACCGGTTAATTGTAATATCATCCATTTCAACCGGATAACCTGATTCACGTGCCAGAATTAAAATTTTACGGGCAACGTCGACACCACTCAAATCGATGCGGGGATCGGGTTCTGAATAACCTTCTTCTTTGGCCATACGAATGGTTTCACTCAAAGGAATTTTTTCTGAAATGGTATTGAAAATATAGTTGAGGGTTCCGGATAAAACAGCTTCAATTTTCAGAATTTTATCGCCCGAGTTTACCAAATCGTTCAGTGTGTTTATAATTGGCAAACCCGCACCAACATTGGTTTCGAACAGGAATTTCACTCCCTTTCGTTTGGCTGTTTTCTTTAATTCCGAATAATTTTTATATCCTGAAGAAGCCGCTACTTTATTGGCTGCCACAATGGAAATGTTGGCGCCTAAAATTTCCTTGTAATATTGAGCAACTTTCTCTGAAGCGGTACAATCTACAAACACCGAATTGTAAATATTCATTTTTTTCATTTCCTCGATAAAACCAGACATTTCCGATTTATTTTCAGAGGCATCAAGAACATCTTTGTATCCTGAAATTTCAATTCCGTCGCGGTCGAAAATCATTTTTTTCGAGTTGGCGACCCCGGTCAGTTTTATTTTGAGGTGTTTTTCTTTTAACAGCTTTTCCTGCTGCATTTTCAGTTGTTGCAAAAGATTTCCGCCAACGGTACCTATTCCCATCAGAAAAACATTCAGTTCCACATTTTCGGACAGGAAAAAAGATTCGTGAACCACATTCAAGGTTTTGCGCAGTTCGCGGCTTTCCACTACCCACGAAATATTCAGCTCGGAAGCACCCTGTGCGATTGCAATTACGTTCACCCCGCTTTTCCCCATGGTTGAAAACAATTTACCTGCAATACCTGTGGTATGTTTCATATTTTCGCCAACAATAGCCACAATCGACAATTCGCTTTCCACATCAATTTTACTGATTTGGCCGGAAGAAATTTCTTTTTCGAACTCTTCTTTAATCGCCTCAACTGCCAGTTCAACAGCGGCCTCGTCGATGGCAACGCTGATTGAATTTTCAGAAGAAGCCTGAGAAATTAAAATTACGTTCACATTTACCTTCGCCAGCGCAGTAAAAAAGCGCATTGAAATGCCTGTAACTCCAACCATTCCAATCCCCTGCAAAGTAAGAAGGGAAATTGCCGAAATGGAAGAAATACCTTTGATTGGGCGTTCTTTGCCGTTTTCAATACTTTGAATAATGAGTGAACCTTCGTGTTCGGGTTTAAATGTATTTTTAATCTGAATCGGTATTCCTTTTTGGTATACCGGAAGAATGGTCGGCGGATAAATTACCTTGGCCCCGAAATGGGAAAGTTCCATGGCTTCGGAATAGGTAAGTTTGGGAATGGTGTACGCTTTGCTGATTACACGCGGATCGGCGGTCATAAAACCATCCACATCGGTCCATATTTCCAGTGAATCTACTTCGAGCGCTGCAGCAATAATTGCAGCGGTGTAATCCGATCCTCCGCGTCCAAGCGTTGTAAATTCGCCTTTGTTATTTTTCGAAATAAAGCCCGGAACCACTGCGATTCCTGAAAAACCTTCAAAAATTTCCCTGATCTTCCGATTGGTTATATTGAAATCGACGGCAGCTTTCCCAAAATTACTGTCGGTTTGAATAAATTCAGAAGAATCTTTTCGCACTGCGCCGGGAATAAACTGGGCAACAATGTGCGACGAAATGCGTTCGCCAATCCCGGCGATACGGTCGAGTGTTTTTACTGTAAGTTCACCAACCAGTGTAATTCCTGTTAAAATCTGCTCCAGTTCATCGAGCAATTCATCAACAATATAAGAAATTGAGCCACTTCCGTTAAAAAGTGTTTCAATGGCTTCCCTGTGTTTTACTTTTATTTCGGTAAGTTCTGTATGAAAGTTTCCGGTTCCCGTGGAAGCCATTCGGGCGGCTTTTAATATTTTATCGGTAATTCCGCCAAGCGCTGAAACTACCACTACTACGTCGTCGTTTTGTGACTGAACGATTGCTTTTACCCGTTTTATGTTTTCGGCTGATCCTACCGAAGTGCCGCCGAATTTCAAAACTTTCATTTCAGAAATAATTTAAAAAAGGTTATAAAAAAACTGGATGAAACGACAGAAGTCGCTCATCCAGTACACTCTGTCTTATTTAAAATCTTATTATTCTGTGGTTGTACCCGTAATGGCTTCCATAATTTTTGTTTCCAGTTCGTGTGCCAACTCCGGATTATCAATAATCAGGTTGCGAACGGTTTCACGACCCTGACCCAGTTTTGTGTCACCATAACTAAACCACGATCCGCTTTTTTTGATGATGTTGTAATTTACACCCAAATCGATAATTTCGCCCGATTTTGAAATTCCTTCACCATATAAAATATCAAATTCAGCTTTGCGGAATGGCGGTGCTACTTTGTTTTTCACCACTTTTACGCGAACGTTGTTGCCCTGAACTTCTTCGCCGTCTTTTATCTGGCCAATCCGGCGGATATCCAAACGAACGGAAGAATAAAACTTCAACGCATTACCACCGGTTGTGGTTTCCGGGTTACCAAACATCACCCCGATTTTCTCGCGCAACTGGTTGATAAAAATACAACATGTTTTGGTTTTGTTGATGTTGGCGGTAAGTTTACGCAGCGCCTGCGACATTAACCGGGCCTGCAAACCCATTTTAGAATCGCCCATTTCGCCTTCCAGCTCTGCTTTTGGCGTTAATGCGGCCACCGAGTCGATAACAATAATATCGATGGCGCCTGAACGAATCAGATTATCGGTAATTTCAAGGGCTTGTTCCCCACTGTCGGGTTGCGATATTAACAATTCATCAATATTTACACCCAACTTTTTAGCGTAATACGGATCAAAAGCATGCTCGGCATCGATTATTGCTGCAATACCACCGGCTTTTTGTGCTTCCGCAATGGCATGAATGGCGAGTGTGGTTTTACCCGACGACTCAGGGCCGTATATTTCAATAACCCTGCCTTTGGGATATCCGCCAACACCCAGTGCAACGTCGAGTGCAATTGAACCCGATGATATGGCTGGCACATCCTCAATGGCTTTATCGCCCATGCGCATTATTGAACCTTTTCCGTAACTCTTTTCAATTTTATCCATGGTAAGCTGAAGAGCCTTCAGCTTTTCTTTATTCATTTGGTTTTTTTCTTCTGCGGTCATGTTCAGTTTTTGGTTAAATATTTAATGTATTAATAATCTGTTTCGTATGATCTTTTGTTTCAACTTTTTCAAAAACCTCTGCAATTTCACCTTTTTCATCGATTACAAAAGTGGTACGCAGCACGCCCATGTATTTTTTACCGTACATACTTTTTTCACCCCACACACCGTAAGCCTGTAAAATTTCTTTTTCAGTGTCGGCAATCAGGTTGAATTTAAAACCAAACTTACCGGCAAATTTCTCGTGCGACTGTACGCTATCGGGACTTACACCAACCACTTCGAACCCTTTTTCGAGCCAAGCGTTGTAATTGTCACTCAGGTTGCACGATTCTGCGGTGCATCCGGGTGTATTGTCTTTTGGATAAAAATACAAAATCAGTTTTTTCCCTGAAAAATCGTTTAAACTAACTTCTTCTCCCTTCTGGTTCAATCCCTTAAAAACAGGCGCTTTATCTCCAACTTTTAATTGTGTCATAAAATTTAATTTTTCAGATTTACAAATATACGTTATTAAATGATAAAAATCAGTTCAGATTCCATTTCATTGCCAACAAGAAACTCCGGTTAAATTTACTGCTTTGCACAAAATTTGTAACTTTACCTTGATTTGAAACCGGAACTTCTTATTATGTTATTGAATAAAACAACACCATTTTTAACAATACTTTTTATCTGTTTGTTCTCGAATGTTTGGGTTATTTCTGCCGCAGAACAAGATAATAAAACGGAAAGAGCATTTCAACTTTTCGATGCAAAAAACTATACAGAAGCTGAACCTCTGTTTCAACAGCTGATTCAGGAAAAACCAAATTTGCTGATGCTGTACTATTATTATGGTGCCTGCCGAACCGAAAATCAAAAGTATTCTGAGTTCGATTTAATTCAGTTACTGAATGCCAATCCAAACGAAGCACCGGCAAAAATCAATTATTACCTCGGAATTCAGTATCAGGCACAAAATAACTGGGAACAGGCACTTAAATATTTCAATATATTTAAATTGAAAAGTACCGTTGAAGAACAGACAGAAATCAACCTGTCCGAAAAGATACAGCAATGTTTTAATCGCGAAAACCCGTATTCTGAAATGGTTATAAAACCAGAAGAAATTGTTCCGGTTGAAAATACAACAACTACCGACATTGCCTCAACCGATTCTGTTTCAATTCCCGATACCTTAATTACTGCCGACACTGTTTTTAAAAATACCGTGCAGGAAGAAATTCAGGATACTGTTCCCGGACCGGCTCCTGTAAAGCAGGAAAAAATAAAGACCATCGAATTTCAGGTAAACGATCAGATTACCTATTTTTCGCCCGACCAATTCAAAACCGAAGACGGAAAAACAAATTTTGAACAGGGGCAGTTAAAACAAAATCAACTCAATTCCATTCTCGAAAAAATTGAAAATTTGCGGAATCAATACCAAACGGCACAGAGTTCCGAAGAAAAAAACACCATCGGCAGTCTGATAATTCCTCTTGAAACAGAAACATTCAGTTTAAAGGAAGAAGTTACCCAACTGTTTTTTCAAGCGCAAAATACTGAAAATGCATACTGGGAAAATGCTACCGCTGAAGAAACCGAAAGTTTTTTAAAAGAGCTAAAAGAATTCGTAGAAAAACCTGTCGAAGAATCCAATAATCAAATGTCTGCCACAAATACGGATTCGGTAATTTTAATTGATCCATCCATTTTATTTCATGAAGAAACAGAAGCGCTGACAGAAGAAAAACCTACAAACGACGAACTTGTTTATAAAATTCAGATTGGCGCATACAGCAGAGGATTACCTGCCTACGTTGACCGTTTGTTCAAAAAACTCTCTGTTTTGCGGAAAATAGATCATTACACCGACGAAAAAGGAGTGGTTGTTTATACCACCGGAAACCTTACAAATTATGAAGATGCAGTGATAATGCAAAAACAAGTGAAACAGGAAGGTGCAGAAGATGCGTTGGTTGTGCCGTATTTTAACGGAAAAAGAATAACTTTGGGAGAAGCTAAAAAAATTGAAGGCAATTTATGACATCGAAAGAAACAAAAAAACGACCTGTTGTAAATATCAGGGAAGATGTTTCGAAGGAAAATTACCTGGTTTTGCATAACGACGATGTGCATTCATTTGAATACGTGATAAATGCATTGATTGACGTTTGCGAGCACGGCTACGAGCAAGCCACACAATGCACTATTATAGCACACTACAAAGGAAAATGCGATATCAAAAAAGGAGGTTTCGATACCTTAAAACCACTGAAAGAAGCTCTTATAGCCAGGGAACTTAATGCAACAATTGATTAAAAAAACATGACCATTCTTGCCATAATTCTTTTAATTGTTTTAGGATTACTGCTTCTGCTGATTGAATTTGCAGTAATCCCGGGAGTTACCATTGCCGGCGTTGGCGGATTTCTTATGCTTGGTGCAAGTGTTTATATTGCTTTTTCTGAATATGGAACAGGAGCCGGTTTTATTACCCTGGCGGTTGTTTTAATTGCAGCGCCTGCACTGATTTACTACTTTTTTAAATCGAAATCGGGAAAGAAGATGATCCTTGAATCTCAAATCGACGGAAAAATTGAAACTATTAATGTTGAAAAAATTCATATTGGCGACACAGGAAAAAGTATAGGCAGGCTGGCTCCGGGAGGAAAAGTAAAAGTAAACGGTGAAGTTGTTGAAGCCCAGTCGACCGGTTCTTTTATCGATCACAACACCGAAATAAAAGTAACAAAGATACTATCCAATAAAATAATTGTTGAACTTTTAAATACGGAATAATATGGTTGAATCAGTAGGAATTTATGGAATAATTATTAGTGTAATTGTACTGATTTTTATTCTTCTTTATTTTATCCCCATCGGACTTTGGTTTTCAGCCCTGGTTTCCGGGGTGCGTATTTCATTGCTTCAGCTTTTTTTGATGCGTTTCAGAAAAGTTCCACCGGGAGTGATTGTGCGTGCATTAATTGAAGGAATAAAAGCAGGAGTACCGTTAAACCGCAACGATTTGGAAGCCCACTACCTCGCAGGAGGACATGTTGCCCGAGTTGTGCATGCTTTGGTTTCTGCATCGAAAGCAAACATCGACTTATCGTTTAAAATGGCCACTGCTATCGACCTTGCCGGGCGCGATGTTTTTGAAGCCGTTCAAATGTCGGTAAATCCAAAAGTTATTAATACTCCACCTGTAACTGCTGTATCGAAAGACGGAATTCAGTTGATTGCCAAAGCCAGGGTTACTGTTCGTGCAAACATTAAACAACTCGTGGGTGGTGCAGGGGAAGAAACAGTGCTGGCGCGTGTTGGAGAAGGAATCGTTTCTTCCATCGGTTCTTCACATTCACACAAAGCTGTTCTCGAAAATCCCGATTTTATTTCACGTGTGGTTTTGGAAAAAGGCCTGGATGCAGGAACTGCTTTCGAAATATTATCGATTGATATTGCCGACATCGACATTGGGAAAAATATTGGAGCCGGATTACAAATGGATCAGGCCGAAGCCGACAAAAACATTGCACAGGCAAAAGCAGAAGAACGCCGTGCGATGGCAATTGCGTTGGAACAGGAAATGATTGCCAAAGCCCAGGAAGCCCGTGCAAAAGTTATTGAAGCTGAAGTTCAGGTGCCGCTGGCCATTTCAGAAGCTTTCAGAAACGGAAACCTTGGAATTATGGATTACATGAAATACAAAAATATTATGGCCGATACAGCCATGCGCGACTCCATTTCAAAAGAAGAGAAAAAAGACAAATAATCTGATTTATTATTTTTTGAAAAGCCTTTCAATCTTGAGAGGCTTTTTTATTTCCTTGTTATCCGAAAACCAATATTCAACTAAAATAAATCACTTGTTTTAATTGAAGACGATTTAACATTCGGTTAAGATATGCTAAAAAACATGATTTTTAAGATTGAGTTAACTCCAACTTGTGTTATAAAGCATATATTTGTTTCAGAGTTTTAGTTCATAAGTTTAGGTTTGATTAGTTTTATTGGTTTAGTTAGGTTGAAAAGGATGGGTGCTGACTCATCCTTTCTTTTTTTAATTAATCCTGCTTTTTCCTAAACACACATCCAATTTCTTTCATCAATTTTCTCGAATTAACATAGAATTAAGTTATGCTATAAAACATACTTTTTAACATTTAGTTAACCTACATGTCTGAATTTAGGCATACATTTGTTTCAGTTTTAGTTCATAAGTTTAGGTTTGATTAGTTTTATTGGTTTAGTTAGGTTGAAAAGGATGGGTGCTGACTCATCCTTTCTTTTTTTATAAAATATTCAAAAATTAATCCATGAAAATACCTGCAGGGTATTCAATATCAACCAGAAACAAACCATGCGCCGGTGCAGAAGCTCCTGCTGCTCCCCGGTCTTTCCGCTCAATAATTTTCCGAAATTCGTCGATGCTAAGTTTTCCGTTTCCAACTTCCAGCAACGTTCCTACAATGGCACGCACCATATTTCTTAAAAAACGGTCGGCTTTAATTGTAAAAACCAAACCGGCTTCTTCTTTTGTCCATTCCGCCTGAAAAATTTTACAATTGTTGGTTTTAACATCGGTGTGCAACCGGCTGAAACTTGTAAAATCTTCAAAAGCAAACAAAATATTTGCAGCTTCATTCATTTTCTGAATGTCGGGATTTTGTTTTGTTCGAAAAACAGTTTCAGTGGTAAAAGGATTCTTTTCAATGGTAATATAATATTTATAGGTTCTCGAGGTAGCGTCAAAACGGGCATGTGCATCTTTTTTCACTTTTCGCATATTTTGTACTGCAATGTCGGTTGGCAAAAAACTGTTCAGCTTATATACAAAATCAGCCGTATTAATATTTTCATTTTCTGAATCGAAGTGCAGCATAAAAAAAGAGGCATGCACACCGGTGTCCGTTCGTCCGGCGCCAACAACGCTGATTTCTTCCCGAAGCATTGTCGACAAAGTTTTTTCCATTACTTCCTGAACAGAAACAGCATTTGGCTGTACCTGCCAGCCGTGGTACCGGGTTCCCTTGTAACTGAGTTGTAAAAAATAGCGTTGCACAATAACTTTATTTGAAGCTAAAAATAGAAAAAGAAGTTTGATTTCACTGAAATTCTGACAGCATTTGTAATTTTCTGAAAAACAAAAACTTCTTAAAAAAACTACAAACGCACACTGACAACCAGACAATTAAACGTAAAATTTGACAGATTTTTTTGGTCTGGTATTTTGTTTGCTTTTATTCCGGCGACATTAAGTTCATTAAATTGTTTAACTAAAAAAAAGGAGGAATTAGCCATGTTAGCAAAAAGATCAGAAAATTACTTTCCATCCATTTTTGACCGCTTTTTTAACAACGATTTGATGGATTGGAACCTTACAAATTTTTCGAGTACAAACACTTCGGTGCCTGCTGTAAATGTAAAGGAAACCGACAACGAATTTTCCATTGAAGTTGCAGCCCCGGGAATGACCAAAAAAGATTTTAACATTCGTTTTCATAACAATGTGTTAACGATTTCGTCGGAAAAGAAAAACGAGAAAGAGGAAAAAAATGAAAAATACACACGGAAAGAATTCTCGTTCCAGTCGTTCCAGCGTTCATTTACAGTCGCCGAAAATGCAGTTGACAGTGAAAAAATAGCTGCCAGCTATAACGACGGTATTCTGGTAATTACGTTGCCTAAACGCGAAGAAGTAAAACCAAAACCGTTGAAAGAGATCAAAATTTCATAAAAAGCACACAGGCGGGTTAAATACCTGCCTGTTTCTTTATTAAGAAACGGGTTTAAACTTGACTTTTAGCTTAATATATTTTAACAAATTATAAGGCTTTTTATCTTTGCAATCGCTTAAATTCGTGCTTCGAAATCAAAAACAGAAAAATTCAGAACAATTGTTAAAACAATTTCAATAAACAAATCGGATTTTTATTGCTTTGAAATTTTCCTGCGGAGAAGAAAACAAAATGAAAAATAACAACAGAACATTAAAAATATGAATCAGGCAGTTGATATCAAGGAATTGAACGAAAGAATTCAGAGAGAGAGTTCATTTGTCGACATGGTTTCCATGGAAATGAATAAGGTAATTATTGGCCAGAAACATTTGGTTGAAAGCCTTTTAATCGGATTATTATCCAACGGGCACATTCTTTTGGAAGGTGTTCCGGGGCTGGCAAAAACCCTGGCGATTAAATCGCTCGCAAATACAATCAGCGCCAAATTTGCCCGTATTCAGTTTACTCCCGACTTGTTGCCGGCCGACTTGATTGGGACCATGATTTACAGTCAGAAAAAAGAAGAGTTTACCATTAAAAAAGGGCCTATTTTTGCCAACTTTATCCTGGCCGACGAGATTAACCGTGCCCCCGCAAAAGTGCAGTCGGCGCTGCTTGAAGCAATGCAGGAACGCCAGATTACCATTGGTGACAACACGTTTAAACTCGACGAACCGTTTTTGGTAATGGCAACACAAAACCCGATTGAACAGGAAGGAACGTATCCGCTGCCTGAAGCACAGGTCGACCGTTTTATGCTGAAAGTAGTAATTAATTATCCGAAAAAGGAAGAGGAAAAACTTATCATTCAGCAAAACCTGCTGAAAAATTTTCCTGAAACAAGCACCATTCTAAAGCCGGAAGACATTGTAAAAGCCCGCGATGTGGTTAAAGACGTTTACATGGACGAAAAAATTCAGAAATACATTGTTGATATTGTTTTTGCAACGCGCGAGCCCAAAGAATACAACCTGGCAAAATATGCCGACATGATTTCGTACGGAGCTTCGCCCAGGGCAGGGATCAGCCTTGCACAGGCGGCCAAAGCTTACGCTTTTATCAAACGCCGCGGTTATGTAATTCCTGAAGATGTACGCGCGGTTTGTCCCGATGTTTTGCGTCACCGTATCGGATTGAGCTACGAGGCAGAAGCCAACAATATTACTTCGGAAGAAATTATTACCGATATTTTAAATTCAATTGAAGTACCGTAAAAAGTCGCAGTTTTCAGTATTGAAAAAATACAAGCAATTAAAAAACGAAGATTTTGGAAACGACGGATTTATTAAAAAAAGTAAGGCAGATTGAGATTAAAACACGCGGACTTTCGCGGAATATTTTCGCGGGAGAATACCACAGTGCTTTCAAAGGTCGCGGAATGGCATTTTCCGAAGTCCGTGAATACCAGTTTGGCGACGATATCCGCAATATCGACTGGAATGTAACAGCGCGGTACAGTCACCCTTACGTAAAGATTTTCGAAGAAGAAAGGGAATTAACCGTTATGTTGCTAATCGACGTCAGCGGCTCGCGCGAATTTGGTACTTCCGAAAAACTGAAAAAGAATATTATTACAGAACTCTCGGCAGTACTTTCCTTTTCAGCCATTCAGAACAACGACAAAATAGGGGTAATCTTCTTTTCGAATACCATCGAAAAATTTATTCCACCCAAAAAAGGGAAAAGCCATATTTTGAGAATTATTCGCGAATTGATTGATTTTCAGCCACAACAAAAAGGGACCGATATTACCGGAGCCATCCGTTATTTAACGAACGCCATAAAAAAACGGTGCACTGCTTTTGTAATCTCCGATTTTATGGACGACAACCGCGATTTGGAAATGGCGCTTTCAATTGCCAACAACAAACACGATGTGGTGGCGCTGAAAATTTACGACCAACGTGAAAAAGAATTGCCTTCCATCGGATTGATTAAGCTGAAAGACGCTGAAAACGGACAATACGTTTGGGTGGACAGCAGTTCGCGCAAAATCAGAAATATTTATGCTGAATGGTGGCAAAAACACTCCGCACGGCTGGATGTGATGTTCAAAAAATGCGGAATCGATTATGCAGAGATTGACACTAACGACGATTACGTAAAGTCGTTAATGACCCTTTTCAAAAAGAGAGCTTTAAAACAGTAAACGAATGAATGTAAAAATAAAAACTGGGTTCATATTACTTTTTGCGGTTTTGTTCTGGGGACAGGCCGGGGCACAGCGAATGAAAGCCACGGCAAGTATCGATTCGACCAATATTTTAATTGGCGACCAGGTAAAAATGTTTCTGGAAATTGAACACCCGAAAAATGTAAAAGTCGAATTTCCTCAGGTGCCCGACACTATTCAGAATTTAATTGAAGTTTTGGGAAGCTCCCCTGTCGATACTTTTGAGATGGACGATGAAACTTTTCAGAAACTAATTCAGAGTTACACCATTACCTGTTTCGACAGTGGCAGCTACCGGATTCCGCCTTTCTGGTTCACTTTTGAAATGAACGGAATAGTCGACTCAATTCCGACAAACGGAGTCACGCTGAATGTGTACAGCATGCAAATTGACACAACCAAGGGTCCGACCGATATTAAAATGCCATACGGTGCGCCGGTTACGCTCAAGGAAGTTATTCCATACATTTTGGGGGTAATGCTTATTGGTGCCATTCTTTTCCTGGTACTTTATTCCATCAAAAGAAAGAAAAACAACAAGCCGATTTTTGTCAGGCCGCAAAAGCCTAAAGAACCGGCACATATTGTTGCTTTGCGCGAACTCGACCGTATTAAAGATGAAAAATTATGGCAAAAAGATAAAACCAAAGAGTATTACAGCGAAGTTACCGACACTTTAAGAAAATACATCGAGGAACGTTTTGGCATTCAGGCCATGGAACAAACCACCGACGAGATTTTGCAAAGTTTCAGGTATCAAAAAGAATTGGGCGAAAAAACGTTTATGAATTTAAGCCAGATTCTCTCGTTAGCCGATTTGGTAAAATTTGCCAAGTACAAGCCACTTCCCGACGACGATAATCTCACTCTGGTGAACTCCTACTTTTTTGTAAACGAAACAAAAAAAGAGGAAGTTAAAAAACCGGAGGAAACGGAAAAGAACGGTGACGAAAATGTTGAAGAAGTGGTTATAAAATAAGGAAAGATGTTTGAAGGAATCACATTTAAAAATCCTGAATTTTTCTACCTGCTGTTGGTCATTGTTACCATGGCAGCCTGGTATATTTTCAGGCAGAAAAGAAATACAGCAAGCATTCAGGTTTCAACAACCGCCTCGGTTTTTAAAGCGCCGAGAACGTTAAAACATTATTTGCGGCACCTGGTATTTTTATTCCAGATTCTGGCAATTTCATTGTTTGCTGTGGTTTTGGCACGGCCGCAATCGTCAACCAACTGGGAAAATGTTACTACCGAAGGTATCGACATAGTAATTGCACTCGATATTTCGAGCAGTATGCTTGCCCGCGATTTTACACCCGACCGTTTGGAAGCCGCAAAAGATGTGGCCATGAAATTTATTTCAGGCCGGGAATACGACAGAATGGGACTGATAGTTTTTGCCGGTGAAGCTTTTACGCAATGCCCGTTAACTACCGACCGAGCCGTGTTACTTAATCTCTTTGGCGATTTAAAAAGCGGAATGATTGAAGACGGCACTGCCATCGGAAACGGGCTGGCAACCGCCGTGTCGCGACTGAAAGACAGTGAAGCCATTAGCCGCGTAGTAATTCTGCTTACCGACGGCGAAAACAACAGCGGCGAAATTGCTCCTGTAACAGCAGCTGAAATTGCCAAAACTTTCGGAATACGCGTTTATACCATTGGTGTGGGAACTATTGGAACAGCACCCTACCCTATGCAAACGCCTTACGGAATACAACTCCGCGACATGGAAGTTAAAATCGACGAAGCTACATTGCAACAAATTTCAAGCATTACCGACGGAAAATATTTCAGGGCTACCAGCAATACAAAACTCGAAGAAATTTACAAGGAAATTGATGCCCTGGAAAAATCGAAAATCGAAGTGAAAGAATTCAGCCGCAAATCGGAAGAATTTTTGCCGTTTGCCATTGCCGGACTCCTTTCTCTGGTAATCAGCCTGTTTTTACGCACAACAATATTCAGAAGTATCCCATAAAATTGCAAAGAAATGGAAATGTTCAGATTTGGAAATATTGAATTTTTGTGGGGATTAATACTGATTCCACTGTTGACCATCTTTTTTGTATGGTCGCGCATTTCGCGCAAAAAAGCATTACGAAAATTTGGTAAAGATGAAATACTGCGTCAGTTGATGCCGTTTTCATCAAAAGGCCGACCGGTTTTTAAATTTATCGTTATCATGCTGGCGCTGGCTTTTGTTATTACCGGAATGGCGCGCCCACAGTTTGGCGCAAAACTGAAAAAGGTGAAACGCGAAGGTGTGGAGTTGATCATTTGTCTCGATGTTTCGAACAGTATGATGGCCGAAGATATTCAGCCCAACCGTTTGGAAAGAGCCAAAAGAGCAATCTCGAGGCTGGTTGACAAACTTACCGACGATAAAATCGGGTTGATTGTTTTTGCCGGTGATGCTTACACCCAGTTGCCCATTACCAGCGACTACAATTCGGCCAAATTATTTTTGAATTCAGTAAGTACGCAAATTGTTCCAAAACAGGGAACTGCCATTGGGGCGGCAATTAACCTGGCAGCGCGTTCGTTTACACCCAACGGGGAATCGAACAAGGCAATAATTGTTATCACCGACGGTGAAAACCATGAAGACGATGCAGTTTCGGCAGCAAAAACAGCTGCGGAAAACGGAATCGTTGTTCATACCATTGGAATGGGATTACCACAAGGCTCTCCAATTCCTACCATTATTAACGGTCAGAAAGATTATTTAAAAGACCGCGACGGAAAAGTTGTGGTTACCAAACTTGACGAGCAAATGCTCGAACAAATTTCAACAGCAGGAAAAGGAATTTATGTGCGTGCCAACAATGCCCAAATCGGGTTGGAAAGCCTTTTCGATGAAATAAACAAAATGCAGAAAGAAGAAATGGAATCGCGGATTTATTCCGAATACAACGACCAGTTTCAATACTTTTTTGCCGTTGGTTTATTTCTGATTTTACTTGAATTTGTTATTCTGGAAAGGAAAAACAAATATTTAAAAAACATCAAATTGTTTTCAGCAAAATAAAAACGATGAAACGAATAATTATAACAGTAGCGTTGATTTCCTTAACCCTTGCCGTATTTGCGCAAAACGAAAGGAAATTTGTGAGGAATGGAAATAAATTATTCATGGACGCGGTAAAAGATACCACCCGCATTGACACAACCAAATTCAGTAATGCTGAAACGGAATACCGGAAGGCGTTAAACAAAAAACCAACCGACGCGAAATGGAATTTTAACCTCGCCGACGCCTTGTACAAACAGCAGCGTTTTGATGAAGCAGTGGGAAAATTTGATGAACTTTCAGGAAAAATGGAAACGCCGGAAGAAAAAGCCCGGGTTTTGCACAACAAAGGCAACAGCGAATTGATGCTGAAAAAACTCGACGAAAGTATAGAATCGTACAAAGAAGCTTTGCGCAACAATCCATCCGACCTGGAAACAAAATACAACCTGGCGTACGCACAAAACCTGAAAAAACAACAGCAGCAAAATCAGCAAAATCAGGATCAGAACAAAGACCAAAACAAAGATCAGAACAAAGACCAGGATAAAGATAAACAAGATCAGGATCAGAATAAAGATCAAAACAAGGATCAAAACAAAGACAAACAGGATCAGCAAAATCAAAACCAGAACAAGGATCAGCAGCAACAGCAACAACAGCCACAACAAAACAAAATTTCGAAAGAAAATGCCGAACAGTTGCTGCAGGCTTTACAAAACGACGAGCGCAACATTCAGGACAAAGTAAAAAAAGCCAAAGCTGCGCAGGCGAAAAAAGTAAAGGTTGAAAAGGAATGGTAGGAAAGGATGAAAGCTGAAGGATGAAGGATAAAGGATAAAGGATGAAGGATTAATGACGGTAATCGGAAAATTTTGAATTAAATAAAATACTTTTGCAGAATTTAAATAAAATGGTAAGAAAATTAGCACTATACATTTTCCTGTTTTTTACAATTCTGGCAGCGCGCGCAGAAGACACCCGGCTGGTTATGTCGGCGCCCAACGCCGTGGAAATGGGAAGACAATTCCGGCTTTCTTTTACATTGAACGAAAGAGGAAACAATCTGCAACTTCCGTCCGGACTGACCGATAATTTTGATGTTTTAATGGGACCCAGCACCGGGCAATCGACCAGCATAAGTTCAATCAACGGGCGAACAACCACACAAGTTACGTATTCGTTCACGTATATTCTTCAGGCCAAAAAAGAAGGAACATTTGAGATTCGTCCGGCTTCCATCGAGGTTGGCAGTAAAGTTTTCGAATCCAATTCACTAAAAATACAGGTTGTTAAAGAGCAAACACAATCGGCGCCGCAGACCGGAGGCAACACAAGTTCTTCTTCCGATGAAAACAGCAGCGAAACGGTTGATTTGGGAAAAGACAATCTTTTTGTTCGGGTAGATTTAAGCAAAACAAACGTTTACCGCGGCGAACAACTGATTGCCACCGTAAAACTTTATGTCGATCCGAACATCCCGATTGCCGGTTTCGAAGATGTAAGCCTTCCTACTTACGAAGGATTTTATACTCAGGATATTGAAATTCCGCAGCAAATAAATTTCACCCGCGAAGTTTACAACAATAAAATTTACCAGGTTGGCGTGCTGAAAAAAACGATTTTGTTTCCGCAGCAAAACGGCAAAATCACCGTCAATCCGTTTAACCTGACATTGCTGGTTCAGCAGAGAGTACGGCAACGCAGCTTTTTCGACGATTTTTTCAACGGTTATCGTACGGTTCGTGCCAGAGTTAACAGTTCGCCCGTTTCGGTGAATGTGAAAGACCTGCCGCCTGCGCCTGCCAATTTTATGGGTGGTGTCGGAAATTTCGATATTACGTCAAACATCAGTGGCGAAAATGTAACTACAAACGATGCAGTTACACTTACCATGAAAATTAACGGTTCAGGAAATATCCGGCTGATAAAATCTCCGGAACTGCAATTGCCTTCCGATTTTGAAATTTATGATCCGCGTTCGACCGACAATGTAAATGCTACTGCCGGCGGACTTACCGGAACAAAAACCATTGAATACCTCTTTCAGCCGCGTTTTGAAGGCGAATACACGATTCCGGCTATAAAATTTGCCTACTTCAATCCGGCTACAGGAAATTACGAAACCAAATCGACACAGGAATTTAATATTCACGTGGAAAAAGGTTCCGGCGATCAATCTGCAACAGTAGTAAGTTCGTTGCGGAAAGAAGATGTTCAGTTGATTGGAAAAGACATCCGTTATATCAAACAAGGCAACCCGGCATTTGTAACCAAAGGTTATACTTTGTTTGGAACAACTTTATTTTACCTCATTTACATCTGCAGCGCAGTTTTGTTTCTGGTTCTGTTTTTTGTTTACCGGAAAAAAGCCAAAGAAAATGCGAACATTGCATTAATGCGGAACAAAAAAGCCAACCGTGTTGCACAAAAAAGGCTGAAAGCTGCGGCTGCTTTTATGAAACAAAACAACAACGAAGCTTTCCACGAATCAATTCTGAAAGCTTTCTGGGGATATTTAAGCGACAAGTTGGGAATTCCGGTTGCCGAATTAAACCGCGAATCGGCTGTTCAGGGTTTATTGAATAAAAATGTTGAACAAACCGCCATCGATAATTTTGCTGAAGTTATCGACCAGTGCGAATTTGCCCGTTACGCTCCGGTGGGAGGCGCCGAAGCCAGAAGCGAATTGTACCACAAAGCTGAATCGACAATGAGCGCATTTGAAAAACAAATTAAACGCTAAAAAAATGAAACGATATATTTTTATCCTGTTACTTTTGGTTCCCGGTTTTCTTTTTGCACAGGAAAACAACGAACAACTTTGGGAAAAAGCAAATGCATTTTATGCCACCGAAGAATACCAGCAGGCCATTTCATTGTATGAACAAATTTTAAGTTCGGGCGAGGAATCGGCCAAATTGTACTTCAATCTTGGAAATGCGTATTACAAAGCTGGCAATCCCAACCTGGCCATTTTAAATTACGAACGCGCAAAATTGCTGGCTCCACACGACGAAGACATCGACTTTAATCTTCAGTTGGCCAACCAGTTTGTGGTTACCAGCATCGATGATTTGCCGAAACCTTTTTTCCTTCGCTGGAAAGAATCGGTGGTAAACATGCATTCTTCCGATACCTGGTCGGTTATCAGCATTTCGGCTTTTGTTTTATTTCTGATTTTGCTGGGATTGTATATTTTCGGAAGAAATGTTTCATTGCGTCGTATTTCGTTCTGGGCCGGGATTTTAACTGTTATTTTTTCTGCATTTACTTTTTCGTTTGCTTCGGAACAAAAAAACAAAATCAAAAAACGAAACAGCGCCATTGTTTTTTGTCCGCGGGTAACGGTTAAAAGTTCACCCTCAGAAACAGGCACCGATTTATTTCTGATTTACGAAGGGTTAAAAGTGGACGTAACCGATAGTTTAAACCGCTGGACAGAAATTAAACTGGCCGACGGAAACGAGGGCTGGTTACCCGATTCCTGCATTGTAAAAATCTGATTGTGTTTCGAAATAAAAACCTTCAGACTTGTTTACCTGTAATTATACCGGTAACTTTATTACTATTCTTAATAATCATTCATGGAAAACGACAATAAACTGGCTGTTCTTATCGACGGCGATAATATTCCTTCTGCGTATGTAAAGGAAATGATGGAAGAAATTGCCAAATATGGAAATCCTACCATCAAACGTATTTATGGCGATTGGACCAAACCTACTCTTTCGAAATGGAAAAACCTGTTGCTCGAAAATGCAATAACACCCATTCAGCAATACGGTTACACCACCGGGAAAAATGCTACTGATTCGGCCATGATTATTGATGCGATGGACATTTTGTACAGCGAAAAAGTAAATGGTTTTTGCCTGGTTTCGAGCGACAGCGATTTTACCCGACTGGCCACCCGGTTGCGCGAAGCTGGCATGAAAGTTTACGGAATGGGTGAAAAGAAAACCCCCGATCCGTTTATTGTGGCATGCGATAAATTCATTTATATTGAAATCCTGAAAAATGAATCAAAGGAAAATGAAAACAATGTAGTTCAAAATAAAACCGAAAAGAAAACGGAATTCGACAAAATAACGCCTAAAGTTATCCGGCTGATTTCTTCAACAATTTCAGATTTAGCTGATGAAGACGGTTGGGCTTTTCTTGGCGATGTGGGAAGTTTGCTTCAGAAAAAACAACCCAACTTCGACTCGAGGAACTATGGTTTTGAAAAGCTTACCCCACTGATAAATTCGATTGGAAAATACGAAATTGAACAACGTGACAGTTACAAGGGAAAATTCAAATTAATATATGTCCGGAACAAGAAAAAGTAAAGTTTAAAACTTGTTTCCCTGAATTTATTAAATTAGCCCTTCAAACATTTTTAATCTATGTTCAAAGTAAAAACGCTTCTGGTAATCTCAGTTCTGTTCCTGGGAATTTCCACATTTGCATTTGGTAAAAAGGTTGAAAAAATTGCGGAAACAGTTATTGACACTTCCGCATTCAGCAATTTAAAATACAGAGACATTGGTCCGTTCCGCGGTGGACGTTCGGCAGCGGTTTGCGGTGTTACCGGCAATCCTGATGTTTATTATTTTGGTGCAACCGGTGGTGGAATCTGGAAAACAACCGATGCAGGCCAAACCTGGAAAAACATTACCGATGGTTTTTTTGGCGGAACCATTGGAGCAGTAAGTATTGCTCCTTCCGACAATAATATAATTTATGCAGGTGGCGGAGAAGTAACCGTTCGAGGTAATGTTTCGCACGGGTACGGCATCTGGAAATCGGAAGATGCGGGTGAAACATGGCAATACAAAGGTTTAAAGGAAGGGCAGTACATTCCGCGGATCCGGATTCATCCGCAAAACCCCGATTTGGTTTATGCCGCTGTTTTGGGTCATGTTTTTGGTCCGAACAAGGAAAGAGGTGTATACCGTTCGAAAGACGGTGGAGAAACCTGGGAACTGGTACTTTTTGTAAGTGAAGAAGCAGGCGCTGTTGATATCATTATCGACCTGTTTAACCCACTGGTTGTTTATGCTTCCACCTGGAAAGTAAAAAGAACGCCTTACAGTTTGGAAAGCGGCGGAGAAGGTTCGGCGCTCTGGAAAAGTACCAACGGCGGAGATTCCTGGGAAAATATCAGCGAAAACAAAGGATTGCCAAAAGGCCCGCTTGGAATAATCGGTGTTACGGCATCGCCGGCAAAACGCAACCGGCTTTGGGCTATTGTTGAAGCCGAAAACGGCGGTGTTTTCCGTTCCGACGATGCAGGAAAAACATGGATAAAAACCAACGAAGATCGAAACCTGCGTCAGCGAGCCTGGTATTACACGCGAATTAATGCCGATTCGCAAAACGAAGATGTGGTTTATGTGCTGAATGTTGGGTTCTGGAAATCGAAAGACGGAGGAAAAACTTTTGAATCGATAAATACTCCGCACAGCGATCATCACGATTTATGGATTAACCCCGATGACAACAAACAAATGATAGTAGCCAACGACGGCGGCGGGCAGGTTAGCCTCGACGGCGGCCATAACTGGTCGACCATGATGAACCAACCCACGGCACAGTTTTACCGCCTGGCAACCGACAATGCTTTTCCGTATCGCATTTATGCAGCCCAACAGGACAATTCTGCACTTCGCATTCAAAGCCGGAGTTTATCGGGTGGAATAACCGAAGAAAACTGGGAAGAAACTGCGGGTGGTGAAAGTGGATTTATACTTCCTGATCCCAACAATCCGGACATTGTTTACGGTGGCTCGTACGGTGGATATTTGCTCCGGCAAAACCACAAAACAGGCGAATCCAGAATGGTGGATGTGTGGCCCGACAATCCGATGGGTTGGGCAGCTAAAGACATTCAGTTCAGGTTTCAATGGAATTATCCTATTTTCTTTTCAGTACACGACAATAAAACTTTGTATTGTGCTGCCAACGCACTTTTCAAAACAAGCAACGAAGGACAAAGCTGGGAACAAATCAGTCCCGATTTAACCCGGAACGACACCACAAAAATGTATTCTTCCGGCGGCCCTATTACAAAAGACAACACCAGCGTGGAATATTACGGAACCATTTTCGCTGCCTGCGAATCGGCCATCGAACCCAATGTAATCTGGGCCGGCAGCGACGACGGTTTAATTCATGTAACCCGCGACGGCGGGGCCAACTGGGCAAATGTAACTCCTCCGGCTTCCATGATGCCGGAGTGGACGATGATAAACAGTCTGGAACCCGATCCTTTTGAGGCAGGCGGTTTGTATGTAGCTGCCACAGCATATAAAAACGACGATTTTACACCGTACCTGTTTAAAACTTCCGATTACGGAAAAACGTGGACTAAAATAACCAACGGTATTCAGAACAATCATTTTACACGTACTATTCGCGCAGATAAAAACAGGCCGGGCTTGCTTTTTTCAGGAACCGAAAGCGGAATGTACATTTCGTTCAACAACGGCGAAAACTGGCAGTCGTTCCAGCTGAATCTGCCCATTGTTCCGATTACCGATTTAGCGATCAAAAACAACGATTTAATTATTGCCACACAAGGGCGCGGAATCTGGATTTTGGATAACATTACCACACTTCAGCAACTTTCAAAAGAAAACATTGAAAAACCGCTGGTTTTGTTCGATCAGCGCGATTCGTACCGGATTACAGCCGGTCGTGGAGGAAGTGACAGCGGCAGTGGTGAAAATCCGCCATCGGGTGCTGTTATCGATTTCTGGCTGAAAAATACAAATGATTCCACCTCGGTTCAGCTTGAAATTCTGGATGCAGATAAAAACCTGATTTTCACATTCAAAAATAATGCACCTGAAAAAGAATTAAAAGATAACCTGGCACACGGTAAAATTGAAGTTAAAAACGGATTGAACCGGTTTGCCTGGAATTTGCGTTATCCCGATGCCAAAGGATTTCCCGGATTAATAATGTGGGGTGGAAGTTTGCGCGGGCCGGTGGCCGTACCCGGAAAATACTTTGCAAAGTTAAGTGTTGATGGCAATTCAGCTGAAAAACCGTTTACTGTTCTGGCCAATCCAAATTTCAGCACAACTCAGGAAGACTACCAAAAACAATTTGATTTTCTTTTGGAAGTCCGCGACAAATTAACCGAGACACACCAGTGCATTCTCGATATTCGTGAAGCAAAAGAGCAGTTAAATTCGGTAAAAGAAAAGCTGGACAAAGAAAAAAATACTGACATTTTGGAACAGATGAAAACTGTATCTGAAAAAATGGATAACATTGAAAAAGCATTGTATCAAACCAAAAACAAAAGCCCGCAGGATCCGCTGAATTATCCAATCCGGTTAAACAACAAACTGGCTGCATTGGCAGGAATTGTTGCCTCAAGTGATGCACGTCCCACCGATCAGTCGGTAAAAGTAAAAAGTGAATTAACAGCCGCCATAAACAAAGAACTGGAAGCTTTTAAAACCATAAAGACCATAGAAATTCCAAAACTTAACGAACTGATTTGGGATGCAAAAATTCCGGCTGTTCAGATAAAAAACTGAATATAAAGGCTGTTTACAAATAGAAACAGATGTATTTCTCGCAAAGCCGCTAAATCGCAAAGAACTGATTAATATTTATTTAGAATATTGCGGTTTGACGTCTTTGCGGGATTAGATCGATCAATTGTTGGATAATTATATAAAACCAAAATGAACTACGCCATTGCATTTGTTGTACTCAGTATCCCCATTTTGTGGGTTTCGTGGAAGTCGCTGAAAACAAAAGGCAGCCATGGATTTTACCGCTTTTTTAGTTGGGAAGCGATTCTGGTGTTGTTCATTTTCAAAATTAAATTCTGGTTTACCGACCCGTTTTCGTGGCACCAAATTCTTTCCTGGATTTTGCTGTTTGTTTCGCTTTGGTTTGTTTTTGCAGGAATAATTACGCTCAAAAAGAAAGGACGCCAGCAAAATATCAGACAGGAAGAAAATCTTTACGCGTTTGAAAAAACTTCGGAATTGGTAACTACCGGGATTTACAAATACATCCGCCATCCATTGTATTCTTCGTTGTTTTTACTGGCGTGGGGAATTTTTCTGAAAAAACCGGACTTGATTTTACTGCACCTGACCATTTTTGCCAGTTCGTTTTTATACCTCACGGCACGTGCCGACGAAAAAGAATGCATCAATTATTTTGGCGAACAGTACCGCGAATACATGAAAAAAACAAAACGGTTTATTCCGTTTATTTTCTAAAAAACCGGTGAATATCTCTGTTCATTTTTTTAAATATTCTTTGAAGAATTAAACACCAAGGGTGCAAAGAAATTCACAAAGAACACAAAGATTTAGAACATAAAGGAGCTATTTAAACAACGACAGAATTTCATCCTTTGTAATTTTTTCAAACGGATTATTGGAGTTGATAAACTTGTCGGCCAGCGAACTTTTGTGTTCCTGCAGTTGCTGAATTTTCTCTTCAATAGAATCCTCGGTAATAAACCGGTACACAAAAACGTGCTTGTCCTGCCCGATACGGTGTGCGCGGTTGATGGCCTGGTTTTCCGCTGCCGGGTTCCACCACGGATCGATGATAAAAACATAGTCGGCTTCGGTGAGGTTCAGCCCCACTCCACCGGCTTTCAGCGAAATCAGAAAAATCCTGTTTTCAGGGTCGTTCTGAAAACTTTGAATTACCTGTTCGCGTTTTGCAGTTTGCCCGGTTAAAAGACTGTATTTCCATTTCTGCTCTTCTATTTTTTCGCGCAACAATTCGAGGTGTTTAACAAACGACGAAAAAATAAGAACTTTGTGGTTTTCAGCCATTAAATTTTCGAGCATTCTGAAAATTTCATCAAACTTTCCGGAAGCATCTTCCGACTCTTTTTCGAGCAGCGACGGGTGGTTAGCCAGCTGGCGCAATTTGGTGAGGCCCTGCAAAATAATAAACCCCGATTTTTCCATTCCGTCTTTTTCAATACTTTCCAAAATGGTATTCCTGATTACCGACTTTTCGTGTTCGTATTTTTTGTGCTGTTCTTTGCTCATTTCGCAAATGCGGACCTGTTCCATCAAAGGCGGCAAGTCTTTGGCCACTTCAACTTTTTTACGGCGCAAAATAAACGGACGGATGAGCAGTTGCAGTTTTTCCTGCTGCTCCTTGTTTTTGTGTTTTTCGATGGGCGTAATAAAACTGTTCCTGAAAAATGCCAGGTTGCCCAAAATTCCTTTGTTCAGAAAATTCATTTGCGACCACAAATCGGAAAGCGAATTTTCAATAGGCGTTCCGGTTAACACCAGCCGGTGTTGCGAACGCAGTTTCATTACCGCTTTGTACGTTTTTGAAGCCGAATTTTTTATAAACTGACTTTCATCGAGGATGACATAAAAAAACTCGGTTTTCGAAAGTATGTCAATGTCGTTTCTAACGGTTCCGTAGGTAGTTAAAACAATGTCGTAAAACTGGGCAATTTTCTCCAAATCGATAGCTTTTTTTCGCTGAACCCCAACATGTTTGTATGCCTTTAAAGTGGGTGTAAACTTTCTGATTTCATTGTCCCAGTTGTGCACCAGCGAAGTTGGCAAAACAATCAGGCTGGCAGGTTGTGAACTTTCTTCGTGCGTTTCACCGCCAAACAAATCGAGCTGACCTGAATTTTCTAAAGAATTAATAGTTTTTATTGCTTGTTTTTCGCGTTTCAATTTCAGCAAAAGCGAAAGGGTTTGCAAGGTTTTCCCCAGTCCCATGTCGTCGGCCAGACAACCGCCAAAATTGTTTTTGTACAAATGAAACATCCACTGAAAACCTTCCTCCTGGTAACTTCTGAGATTTGCTTTCAAATTCGCCGGCAACGTTACTCCTACAGAATCGGCAACTTCCATTTTCTGAAAACGCTCCATCAACGAAGCGCTGATATTTTGCAGTCCGTGTTTCAGCAGCATAAAATGGTATTTTTCAAACTGCATTTTTTCACCCAGCATTTTCGAAAAAGGAATCAATCCTTTGTAACGTGCAAACCATTCTTCAGGCAAAATTGCAATTTCACCGTTGGGAAGCTCAAATTCGCGAATGTCATTTAAAATATATTTTTTTAGTTTGATAAACGGGATTCGGAACTCGCCAAAACGGACGGTTGTGTACACATCGAACCAGTCGCCCGACGTTTGTGCTTTTATTTCCAGTTGCTGGTCGCCGGTAAAATATTTTTTTTCTGAACTGTTTTGAATAAAATGTATTTTGCGTTTTTCAAGTTTGCTTTTGTTGCTGTTTATCCAGTTTATAAGCGAATAAAGCGTATTTTCATTTTCGAGCAATTCAAAGCCTTTGGGAATAAAATAACCGTTGTTTTCTTTTAACCCGATTTCCTGCAAATAATTGAGTATTTCGTTTTCCCAGCCGGCATCTCGCTCCACCTTCTCAAAAACGTAAGTATTGTTCTTTTTCTGAAGATTTACAGCTACTTTCCGGTTCGAATTGGGCAAAAACTTTTCGTCGCCGTAATAAAAATAAAGCACAAATGCAGGCTCCAGTTTCAGGTTTTTCTCCAGAACAAAAACAGCCTTTTTATCCAGGTCGCGTTTTATAATCTGAAATCCTTCAGCATACACTTCGTTATCGCGGATTGTATTCAGTACAAACCCTGAATAGTATTTTCCCTCAATGGAATGCGGCACAGTAACTTTGTCCTTTTCAAAAAAAGGCACCAGTTTTTTGGCGTTCAGATTTTCAAATACAAGCAAACGGTTTCGGTAAATCAAAAGACAAGGATCGTTGCTTACCACTTTAAGATTTGGCGTCCGCAACAAAACTTCATTTTTATCAAGAAATACCTTTAGTTTGTACCGTGTTTCATTTTCAAGCCGTTCGAAATAAAAAACAGGGTGGGCAAAAACTGGCTGAACTGCAATTTCATCCTCGTCGTACAAATTGGCATATTTTACCTCTTTGTTGAGCAAACGCACCGGGCTGAGCATTAAAATGGAAGCCACTTTAAACATTTGTTTTTCGATAAACGGGGTGATGTGTTTTTCGAAATAACCGGGTTTTAACGACGAAAAAAATTCGGAAACACTGCCCGCCCGCGAAAACTTTTTAACCAGGTTTTCATCGCTGTATTTTTCGATAATCTCTACCAGCTCTTTTTCCCAGGGTTTAAATTCGTAATCCGGATTATTTTTCAAATCGCGGAGTTTTACATGTGTTTTTATGGTGTAAAACTGCTCTTCGCGGTTAATCAAATACGGTACAAAAACACTCCCCAAAAAGCGGTGTTCCGTTAAGGCAATTATAAATTCGGGTTCCTGCATTTAACTACTTTTCTTTCTTTTGGTTACAAACCAAACGGCTGTTAAACAAAAAAATATTTACCAAAAGAACCCCAAATATAACATGGAAAAACCAAACTTGCTTTCAAAAAACAACGATTAAACCGGAATATAAATCCACCGTTAATTTTTTCATTTTTTTCTGTCTTGCTGAATGCAATTTTTTACTTTTAGTGAAAATTTCAGAAAGATGAAGGAACTTTTTATCCGGAAAATAAAAATCAATAAACAGGTAAGTTTGCACGAAGCTGCACACCTTTTGGAAACACAGATAATAAGCAATCCGATTGATAATGTAAACTGGAAAAACTACAGCTACAAACCTTTGGTTGATTTTCGGATTGGGCACACCGGCACCGAAATCTGGCTGAAATACAATGTTCAGGAGAAACACATTCTGGCCCGCGAAACCCGCATCAACGGCGAAGTTTATAAGGACAGCACAGTGGAATTTTTTATTTCGGTTGACGGTAAAAATTACTATAATTTTGAATTCAGCTGTATTGGAACTGTCCACCTGGCATTTGGCCCTGGCCGTGGAAACCGGAACCGCGTAAATCCGGAACTGATTAAAAATATTGAAATTGAATCGTCGCTCGGAAACCAGCCCTTTGAAGAAAAAACAGGAAATTTCAACTGGGAAATGATGATTCGCATCCCGATAAAATGTTTTGAATTCGACAGTCTGAAAACATTCGACGCTTTGCAGGCTACGGCAAATTTCTACAAGTGCGGCGACGCAACTTCGGAACCGCATTACATTACCTGGAACCCGGTTGAAACTCAAAATCCAGATTATCATCGCCCTGAATATTTTGGAAAGGTGTTTTTTGAAGAATGATGCAAAACACACAAATGCTGATAATTTCAACTCATAACCCTTTAGAAAATTGTCATTTAAGAAAAAAATTTATATTTGATTAATCAAAATTGTCATTTGTTTGTTTAAACATTTAAATTAATACTTGAACAAATAAAATGAATTTTACTCAAATCTATTTTGAAGGCCTGCTCTTTATACTAGGATTATTTACTCTTGTGTGGATTTATAGTATTAAGATTAGGAACGTAAGTATTGTTGATATTTTCTGGGGTTTTGGTTTTGTGCTGTTAAATGCAGGTTATTTTTATAAAACCGGCGATTATTCCATCAGAAAATTACTGATGCTTTTTTTTGTCACGGTTTGGGGACTTCGTTTATCAATTCATCTTTATTTTAGGAACAAGGGAAAAGTCGAAGATTTTCGCTACCGGGAATTTCGGAAAAGATACGGTGAGAAACGTTACTGGTGGTTTAGTTTTTTCCAGGTTTTCCTGTTACAGGGAATTCTTCTCTGGCTTATTTCTGCACCACTCCTGGCTGTCCAGTTTTATTCTTTAGGTAATACACTGAAGCTTATTGATTTTGTTGCCATTTTTTTGTGGTTAGTTGGTTTTACCTTTGAAGCCGGTGGCGATTTTCAACTAAAAAAATTTAAGGCATACCCCGAAAACAAAGGACAATTGCTTCAACAAGGTTTTTGGAAATATACCCGGCATCCGAACTATTTTGGCGATGCTGCTGTTTGGTGGAGTTTTGGGTTATTCAGTATCGCGTCGGGAAGTTATTTTCCGGTGGCCGGCTCAATTTTACTTACCTGGTTAATTATTAAAGTTTCGGGAGTTTCAATGCTTGAAAAAACCCTCTCAAAAAACAAAAACGGTTACAACGATTATATAACCCGGACCAGCGCTTTTTTGCCCTGGTTTCCCAAAACAGTAAAATCATGAAATCTGCAGAAAATATTTGGCTTCTGTTCTTTCTGATTTGGAGCTTGCCTGTTTTTATGTACCGAAGTACTTTCAGAAAGGAAGTATACCGAACCCGGAGCTGGTTCATAAATATAAAACCACTTTTTACAAAAGAATTAAAAGCGCTTTTCGGAAACCTTTATCCGTACGACAAAACCTATTTGCGAAAACGAAATTTATATCGTTTCTACCTGCTGATTTACCTGGTTTTGTTTGGCGGATATATTTCAAATGCCAACACAACTAAAAATGCTTTGGAAATTAAAAAAGGAGACCAAATTCCTACCATTGTTTTACCCGACCAAAATGGTAATTTATACGATTTAAAAAAAGAAACAACAGGAAGAAATGTAGTTCTTTATTTTTATCCTAAAGATGATTCCCCGGGATGCACCAAAGAAGCTTGTTCGTTTCGAGACCAGTACGAAGATTTTTTAGATTTCAATGCCGTTGTAATTGGTATCAGCGGACAGTCGGTAAAGAGCCATAAAAAGTTTGCCGAAAAATATCACCTGAATTACATCCTGCTGAGCGACGACGGAAATAAAATCAGAAAACAAATGGGCGTGCCCACAGATTTTTTTGGATTATTGCCTGGAAGAGTTACCTACATCATTGATAAAAACGGAAAAATAATTGATGCTTTCAGCTCTCAAACAGAAATAAAACAACACATTGAAAACGCAATAAAAATACTGAAGAACATTAAATAAAATCACGAATAGTTATTTCTCGGAATAAAAACAAATGATTTAGTAAAAATGATGGACCTTTATTCAACAGCCGCATTAAAAGCATCGAAAATTGTAACGGAAAGCTACAGCACTTCTTTTTCGTATGCAACGAGCCTTATGAAAAAAGAACACCGTGACGCCATATATTCAATTTATGGATTTGTTCGTTTTGCCGACGAAATTGTAGATACTTTTCATGCATACGACAAAAAATTATTGCTTAACACTTTTGAATCGGATGTAAAAAAGGCTTTAAAACACGGTATAAGTCTGAACCCAATCCTGCATTCTTTTCAGTTAACGGTAAAGAAGTACGGTATTGAACAAGAATACATCGATGCATTTTTAACCAGTATGAAATATGACCTTGAGAAAAAGAATTACAACTCGGCCACAGAAACCGATACTTACATTTATGGTTCGGCCGAAGTAGTTGGATTAATGTGCCTTAAAGTTTTTTGCAACGGAGACGATGAGTGGTTTGAAAAACTAAAACAACCGGCAATGAAACTTGGATCGGCCTTTCAGAAAGTAAATTTTCTGCGCGATTTGCAACACGATTCTGAGTTGCTGGGCAGAAATTACTTTCCGGGTATAAAAGCCGAAAATTTTGACGAAATTGCAAAAAACAGAATTATCAACGAAATTAAACGCGACTTCAGAGCAGCACTACCTGGTATAAGAAAACTTCCAAAAGGGGCAAAAAAAGCAGTGTTCCTGGCTTACCTTTATTACCAGGTCTTATTGCAAAAACTTGAAGAAACAGCTCCCGGAAAATTGCTAAAAAAAAGAACCAGAATTTCAAATATCAGAAAAATTCTGTTGATGATAAAAGTAGAAACGTACTGTAAACTGAAACTAATATGACACAAAAAAAAAAGGATATTGTCATTCTTGTCGATAAAAACGACAACGAAACCGGACGGATGGAAAAAATGGAAGCACATAAAAAAGCGCTGCTCCACCGGGCTATTTCAGTTTTTATCTTCACCACAAAAGGCGAATGGCTTTTACAGCGCCGTGCCCTTGACAAATACCATTCAAATGGCCTTTGGACCAACACTTGTTGCAGCCATCCTTTTCCGGGTGAAACAAGCCTGGGGGCAGCCAACCGGCGACTGAAGGAAGAAATGGGAATGGAAAGTGAATTACAGGAGATTTTCTCATTCATTTACAAAGAACCGCTCGACAATCGTTTGACAGAACACGAATATGATCATGTATTTGTTGGTATTACCGATGAAACGCCGGTGATAAATCCAAGCGAAGTAAACCAATGGAAGTATATTAATTTCAACGAACTCAAAATTGAAATTGAAACCGAGCCTGAAAAATATACCGTGTGGTTCAGAATGATCTTTGAGCGGGTCAACAACGAATTACAAACAATAAAGATTGGGAAATAATGAATTTAATCCTTATTCTGGCAGCTTTTTCTTTTATGGAATTTATTGCCTGGTCGAACCATAAATATGTAATGCACGGATTTTTATGGAAATGGCATAAAGATCATCATATCAACGACCATAAAAAAGCCGGGACACAATTAACTTACCGGCCGGGTTTCGAGAAGAACGACTATTTTTTTATGGTGTATGCCATGCCAGCCGTTATTCTTTTGCTCCTTGGTTTTTGGTTCAGAATAAATGAATTGGTTGCCGTTGGAATTGGAATTTCGTTGTACGGATTAACTTATTTTCTCATTCACGATGTATTGATTCATCAGCGGCTGAACATTCCTTTTCTGCAAAAACTAAGAAAAAACAGTTATATAAATGCAGTTGTCCGGGCGCACATTGCTCATCACAGGGGCAAAAACATTCGCGATTTCGACAATTACGGGCTGCTTATTTTCCAGTGTCGGTTCCTAAAAAATAATTCCTGATGTCGTTGTATTTTATATTAATAACAGTGTCGGCCGGTATTCCGGTTTTAATGAGTTTCGACAAGCGGCTGCGGTTTTACAAAAAATGGAAATTTGTTTTTCCGGCCATTACAATTGTTGCAATGGGGTACCTCATTTTTGATGTTATATTTACCGAAGAAGGGGTTTGGGGTTTTAATCCCGATTATTTATCCGGAATTTTTTTGATGGGTTTGCCTTTGGAAGAAATCCTGTTCTTTTTTGCCATTCCGTATGCCAGCATTTTTTTGCATTATTCGTTTGTTGAATGCTTTCCAACCATAAAACCAAATGAAAAATTAACCCGGGCGCTAACCTATATTCTTATGGCAATAAGTTTTTTTCTGGTAGTTTTTAATACCGGCAAAATTTATACTTCTTATATTTTCTCAAAATTATTTCTGGTTTTACTTCTTTCGTTTTTGATTAACAAGGAAGTCATTCAGCAGTTTTACATTACTTTTTTAATCATTTTAATCCCCTTTACACTGGTTAACGGAATTTTAACAGGAAACGGCATTAATGGTGAAATTGTTTGGTACAACAACTTTGAAAACCTGGGAATTCGCTTTTTCACCATTCCTGTTGAGGATTTTGGCTATGCATTTAGTTTGGTTCTATTTAACCTGATACTGATAGAACTTTTAAAAAAAATTTATTCTAAAACATGAATATGGTGTTTAAATGGGCAAACATATTAAAAGATAACCCGAAAAAAGCAGCTTCATTCTTGGTGCTTTTTTACAGCATTGGCATTATTGGTTTGATTTTGCCCTACACTTTCCCATGGTTTGCAGAACTAATTCCGTTCGCACTTTTACTAAGCCTTTTTTTCCTTTTAATATTTCATCAACAATATTCAGGAAAAACAATTGCAATTTTTTTCCTCATTTATTTTGCAGGCTTGTCTGTTGAGATTATTGGCGTTAACACCGGGTTGGTTTTTGGAAATTACACCTACGGAAACAGTCTGGGGATTAAGCTGTTCGACACTCCGGTGATGATAGGAATAAACTGGTTATTGCTGGTTTATTTAACATCATCGGTTACCGAGAAAATACAAGTAAAGCCTTTGATTCGAGTAATTTTTGCCTCCATATTAATGCTTCTTTTCGATGTTGTTATTGAGCAAGTTGCCCCCACGCTGCAAATGTGGTTTTGGCAAAACAACAAAATCCCTTTAAAAAACTACACCGCATGGTTTATTCTGGCTTTAATTTTTCATACATTATTAAAATATTTCAAAGTAAAAACAGAAAACAAAATAGCTCAGGCCCTTTTCATTTGCCTGTGGTTTTTCTTTTTCATTTTGTGGATAAAGTTAAAACTGTAAGAATTTGATAATAAAAGCGAAACATAATTTTATTCTCGATCCCTTTTTCCGGTTTTATGTAATTTGGAAAATGAAGCGTTCGTTTCATTTGGTTAGTTTCAAAGGAGAAATACAGGATAAAAACAGGCCGGTTTTGGTTATCGGAAATCATGTGAGCTGGTGGGACGGAATTTGGGCGCTGCATTTTAACCGCCATTATTTTAACCGGAAATTTTATTTTATGATGCAGGAAGAACAATTGCGTAAAAACTGTTTTTTTCAATATACCGGAGGATTTTCGGTTCGCAAAAAATCAAAATCAGTAGTTGAATCGCTGAACTATGCTGCCGAACTGCTTTCTGATAAAAACAACATGGTGCTGCTTTTCCCCACCGGAAAAATTCAAAGCATGCACCAGAACGAGTTTATTTTTGAGAAGGGTGTGGAAAAAATACTTCAAAAAACAAAACAAAAAATACAGGTAGTTTTTATGGTCAATCTTGTCGATTACTTTTCGAATCCCAAGCCCGTAATAACCACATTTTTTGAAGATTACAACGGAAGTTTTTCAACACCAGCGCTCCAAACCGAATTTAACCGGTTTTACCAGAGTTGTACTAGTATTCAAAAATTAAGCGAAAAGTAATGGTTTGCATGCCCGCGTTCATATTATTTTTTGCTGTTTTGCAACTGGTTGTTGCAGTTTCGAACCTTATTTTCAGGCAACCGTTGCCCAAAAACCGGGTACACTCAAATCCTTTGGTTTCGGTTTTAATACCGGCACGAAACGAAGGAAAAAATATAGGAAACCTGTTAACCGATCTCATCCGGCAAAATTATTCAAACCTCGAAATACTGGTTTTTGACGACCAGTCGACCGACAACACGGCGCAAATTGTTACTGATTTTGTAAAAAAAGACACCCGAATCCAGCTAATTAAATCGACTGGATTGCCTAATGGCTGGCTGGGGAAAAACTTTGCCTGCTCTTCGCTGGCAACAAAAGCAACTGGCAACTTTTACCTTTTTCTGGATGCCGATGTAAGAATCCGGGGAAGCATTATTGAAAAAACAATCTCATTTTCAAAAAAACACAATTTAGGATTACTTTCCATTTTCCCGCAACAGATTATGAAAAGTACAGGTGAATATGTAACTGTGCCAAACATGAACTTCATTCTTCTTTCGTTACTACCGTTGGTTTTGGTACGAAAATCACGGTTTAGTTCCCTTTCAACGGCCAACGGGCAATTTATGCTTTTTTCGGCAGAAGCCTACCGGCATATAAAACCGCATGAAGTTTTAAAACAGGAAAAAGTGGAAGACATAAAAACCGCCCGACTGTTCAAAAAAGAAAAAATAAAAATTGCCTCTCTTTCCGGGATTGAAGAAATTAGTTGTCGTATGTATAACGGGTTTACCGAAGCAATTAACGGTTTTTCCAAAAATGTGATCCAGTTTTTTGGAGGCTCTGCTTTTCTGGCCATATTTTTCTGGCTGATAACCACATGGGGGTTTTTGGTAATAATTTTTACATTCCCGGGGTTCATATTCTGGAGCTATCTGGGCATCCTGGTTCTAACGCGGCTTTTTGTTTCACTGGCCAGCAAACAAAGCAGTTTCAGGAATATTATCCTTCTGGTTCCCCAGCAAATGGCACTCGGAATAATTATTTACAGCGCAATTATAAACCTATTAAAAAAACAACTGGAATGGAAAGGAAGAAATATACCGGTCTGACATTGCTTTTTTTGCTGGCTACAAATGTGTGGGCCGGGAACAAGGAAAAAATATATGAAGCTTATATTTCGGGCAATATGCTGAACTGGAAAAACACAATCGACCAAATGCAACAACAAAAAAATCAGTCGGCAGCTTTTTTAGCCGAGCTTGTCAATTTTCAGTACGGATACATAGGCTGGTGTGTGGGCGCTGATCAAAAAAACGAAGCCGAAAATTACATTCATTTAGCTGAAAAAAATCTTGAAAAGTTGCTAGACATGCACTTTTCTGAAGCTGAAATAAATGCTTACAAATCGGCTATTTATGGATTTAAAATTGGGCTTTCACCTTTAAAAGCTCCTGTTTTTGGCCCAAGAAGCATAAAGCTCTCGAAACTGGCGATAGAACAGGCTCCTGCAAATCCGCTGGGTTACATTCAATATGGAAATGCCCAGTTTTACATGCCTTCGGCTTTTGGCGGATCAAAAAGCGAGGCCGTACAGTATTTCGAAAAAGCCTTGCAACTGATGGAAAAGAAAGACAACCAAATACAAAACAACTGGAATTATTTAAGTTTATTAACCCTGCTTGCACAGTCGTACGAAACTATGGGAAAATATAACGAAGCCGGGTTTTATTATGAAAAAGCCCTCAAAACAGAACCCCTGTTTCATTATATAAGAGAAGAATTATATCCTGAATTTCTTAAGAAAAAAAACAATAATGAATAAAAAAGTATTGATAGTTGGCACCGGACTTGGTGGGTTAGCCACAGCTTTACGTCTGGTAAAACAAGGATTTGAGGTGGAAATGGTGGAAAAAAACCACCAACCCGGCGGACGGTTAAATCAGATAAAAAAAGACGGTTTTACATTTGATACAGGCCCAAGTTTTTTCAGCATGTCGTACGAATTTGAAGAATTTGCGAACGACTGTAAGATTCGTCTTCCATTTGAATATATTGAGCTGGACCCGCTCTATTCAGTAAATTTTATCGACAATCCCAAAACCTTTCACCTGTATAAAAACACAGATAAACTTGCGGAACAGTTTGCAGATATTGAGCCCGACTTTAAGGAGAAATTCACCCGCTACCTGAAAAAATCGGGAGCGCTTTTTCATGATACTGTTGACCTGGTAATTAAAAATAATTTCGACTCACTGGCTGCTTATATTTTTACTTTAATGCGGGTAAACCCGGTACACATTCCTGTTCTCTTTAAAAGTTTCTGGCAACATGTAAACCGTTATTTTTCATCGAAAGAAGCCCGGCAAATTATTTCGCTGGTGGCTTTTTTCCTGGGGCGCACACCTTTCGACACCATGGGTATTTACAGCTTGCTTTCGTACACCGAGTTTAAACACGACGGTTATTTCAACGTAAAAGGTGGAATGTATAAAATTGTTGAAGGGCTGGTTCAGGAACTTGAAAAAGAAAATATAAAAATTCATTACAATACTGAAATTAAAGATTTTACATACAAAAACAACAAACTTGTTTCGCTCACCGACCAAAACGGAAAAAGCTGGCAGGCCGGCATTTTTGTGATAAACGCCGATGCTGCCTGGTTTCGGGGAAAAATTTTCAAAAGGGAAAAATTTTCAGAAAAAAAACTCGATAAAAAAAACTGGACCATGGGTTACCTCACTTTTTATTTGGGCTTGAAATGCAAACTTCCGCAGGTAAATCATCACAATTATTACTTGGGTTCCAATTTTGAAGAATATGCCCACAACGTGCTAAAAAATCCGGATTCGCTGCAAAAACCCTACTATTATGTGAATGTTCTTTCGAAATACAACAACGAATGTACTCCGGAAGGATGCGAAAGTTTGTTTTTTGTTTGCCCGGTTCCCAATCTTTCAGTAAAACCCGACTGGTCGGACAAAGATGAAATTGTGAACAGTATTATCGACGATTTCTCAAAACGTATACAAAAAGAAATTCAACCGGAAATAATTTCAAAAACTATTTATACGCCGGAAGACTGGCAGAATCAATTCAATTTATACAAAGGTAGCGGGTTGGGTTTATCTCACAATATGAGCCAGATAGGCGCATTGCGACCTGCCAATTTCGATGAAATGTTTGCAAATACTTTTTATGTGGGAGCTTCCACTGTCCCGGGGGCAGGTCTTCCCATGGCTATTATTAGTTCAAAACTTACCTTCGACAGAATTGTTAAACTAAATAAACAGGATGAAATGTAAATATTTTTTGATTCCATTTTAGAGTAGTGTATCTTTAAAAATCGCTTTAATTTTAGTTTATGACTCAACTCGAAACGCTGAAAACACAACTCGGTAAACCGTACAACGACCTCGAATTTTTATTGCACTGTTTTAAGGAAGTTCTGCTCGGGAACAACGAAAATGAACTTGCGCAGATGATTCCGTGGATTTGCGATAAATGTTCGTACAACGACATTGAATTTACACAAAAACATTTTCAGCTGTTTTCGGTATGTTTTCAGTTGCTGAACCTGGCAGAAACCAACGGGGCTGTTCAAAACCGCAGAAAAACTGAAGAAAAAAATTCGCTGAATTCCATCAACGGTTTGTGGGCCAACAGTTTCAAAATATTAAAAGAAAAAGGCATTTCAGAAAAAGAAATTGCAGCCGTTTTTAGCGAAATCGAAGTTCAGCCGGTGTTAACAGCCCACCCCACCGAAGCCAAACGACCGGTAATCCTGAAAAAATACCGCGAATTGTATTTATTGCTTGTGGTTCGCGAAAATTCGATGTACAACTCGTACGAAAGGGAAGAAAACCGAAACCAGATTAAGCAGGTTATAAATGCCATTTGGCACATCGATGAATATTACCGCGAAAAACCCAATGTTGAAACCGAACTCGACAATGTAATCCATTATTTTGTAAATGTTTTCCCCGAAGTTGTTGGGCACCTCAACCGCAGGCTTTTGCAGAGCTGGGAATTTGCCGGGTTTGACACCAAAGAGCTGATTGAAAAAAATGATTTCCCTCAGCTGAAATTTGGCACCTGGATTGGCGGCGACCGCGACGGCCATCCGTTTGTTACGGCGGAGGTTACAAAAAGTACGCTGCAAAAACTCCGTTTAAACGCTTTTCTGGTTCTAAAAGATGAACTTACAAAATTGGCTGAAAACCTAAGTTTTTATGTTGAAATTGAAGATTTACCCGAAAAGATTTCGGCGCGGTTAAAACACATTATTGCCGAACTTGGAAGTCATACAAAACCCGTAGTTTCAGCTAACAGAAACGAAGCTTTCAAACTTTTTGTGCTGCTGCTTATTCAGAAAATGCCTATTAATATCGGGAAAGCGCAGTCGTTTGAATTGACAGAAAATAAAGGAAGTTACCGTTTTTCAGGTCAGCTGATTCAAGACCTCGAAATTCTCAGAAATGCATTAATTTCTGCCGGTCATTCAAGTCTGGCCTTTAATACCGTAAACTTCACCATTCAAACTGTAAAAGTTTTCGGATTTCATTTGGCTGAACTCGACATTCGCCAAAACAGCAATTATTACGAAAAAGCGTTGATACAGATTTACAATGCATCAAAATCGGGAAAAATTTTACCGCTGGAAATTGGCGTTGAAGAAAAAATGCAGGTTATTGAGACGGAATTAAAAACCAACCGTCCTTTTCTGCGCGAATGGGATGCTTTACCGGAGGAAGCACAAAAAACACTGGAATGTTTCAAAGTGCTGCAATCGCATGTTAACGAATATTCATCGTTTGCACTGGGATCACTTATAGTAAGTATGACCCGCAATGTTTCCGATTTAATGATGGTTTATTTGCTGGCCCGCGAAGCTGGTCTTACTTTTTTTGATAAAAGTCTGGTGATGAAACTTCATGTTGTTCCGTTGTTCGAAACCATCGACGATTTAATTGCCAGTCCAAAAATTATGGATGAATATTTCCGGTATCCCGAAGTTCAGGAAAGCCTGGAATTTCAAAGAAAAGAGAAAAAACGGAAATTCAAAGTCCAGGAAATAATGATTGGTTACAGCGACAGCAACAAAGACGGCGGAATTCTGGCCAGTTCGTATTACCTGTACAAAGCTCAGAAAGATTTAACTGAAATTGGTGAAAAATACGGGATAAAAATAAAATTCTTCCACGGAAAAGGAGGTTCTATCAGTCGGGGGGCAGGCCCGTTGCACTGGTTTTTACGCTCGCTTCCGCAAGGTACTCTTTCCGGAAAATTTAAAATAACCGAACAAGGTGAAACCATTGAAAAAAAGTTTGCCAACAAAATTAACGCTTCCTACAACCTCGAACTAATGCTGGCAGGTAACACACTGAACACCTTGCTGCACAAACCGGAAAACAAAGATGAAACTGCCGCCAACATTCTGGAATACATGGGAAAAGAGAGTTTTATTATTTATAACGAATTGCTGGAAAATCAACATTTTATCGACTTTTACAACCAGGCCACTCCCATCGATGTTATTGAACAAAGCAAAATTGGTTCGCGCCCGGCACGACGCACAGGAAAAAGAACCTTTGCCGATTTGCGTGCCATTCCGTGGGTTTTCAGTTGGGGACAGGCGCGTTTTCATATTACCAGTTGGTATGGTGTGGGCTCAACACTGGAAAAAATGCAAACTGAATTTCCTGAAAAATACAACACCCTGAAAAAACTGATAAAAACAGACCCGTTTGTGCGCTACGTACTTACCAACATCGATACCAGCCTTGCAAGCACCGACGAGAGAATTATGAAATTATACGCTGGTTTGGTAGAAGACAAGAAAACACGCGAAACCATTCTTCAACTGCTGCTCAATGAACTTGAAAAAACAAGAAAACTGATGCAGGAATTACTGGGCCGCCCAATGGTTGAACGCCGGAAAAATCATTTTTATTCCACAGCACTGCGCGCTGAAGCGCTGGATGTTCTCCATCTTTATCAGCTAAAAAAGATAAAACAATGGCGAAACAATACATTTAATACAACAGAAGAAAAAGACGAAATCCTGAATCAACTGCTTATTTCTGTAAATGCCATTGCCAATGCCATGGGAACTACCGGATAATTATTTTCTTTGACATCTCAATTGTTTCCAACCTAAATTTCGCTTACTTTCGGCCTGCAATTATGGTGGTTCCATGACCGAGATTGAAAAAAAACTAATCGAATCTATTAAAACAGGAAACCAAAAATCATTTGAATTGGTTTTCAAGACGTATTATGCAAGGTTGTGTACTTACGCTTTCGATTACACCAAACAACTGGAAACAGCTGAAGACCTTGTCAAAGATTTTTTTCTGAATTTTTGGGCCACCTGTGAAAAGCTCGATATAAAAACTTCGTTGTCGGGTTATCTTTTTCGATCGGTACACAATGCCTGTATCAATCATCTCGAACGTGTAAAACAAAAAGAGATTCTTTTTTCGGTGGAAGATTTATCAATAATTGAACTCAAATGCAGGCAACCGCTTACTGCCGATTATCCAGTGGGCAATTTACTGGCCAACGAACTTGAAAGTATTATTAATGACCAGATTGAAAAATTACCCGAACAATGCCGCGAAATTTTTAAACTCAGCCGTTTTGAACAATGGCCGCACAAAAAAATTGCTGAAAAATTAAACATCTCTGAAAATACGGTTAAGGTTCAGATTTATAATGCATTGAAAAAAATAAGGGATGTTTTGCCCTGGATTTTCTATGTGATATTTTCACTTTTTTCAAAATAATACAAAATTCAAATAATACCTCCCCCTAAAAAATGTGTCATGAATAAATGAAAGACAAATGGAAAAAAAGATTATCATATCCGACAGCGAAAAAAGAGCGCTAATTGAATACTTTTCAGGTTCAGTGCATGGAAACACCATGAGCATTTTGAACAACTGGCTTGAAACTGACGATCAAAATAAATTATTGTTTGATCAGTTGTCAGACATTTGGCAGGCAGGAAGTTATGCCGGCGTAAACAATAAAATTGATGTAGAACATGCCTGGAGCGAACTTCAAAAGCAACTTCACGTTGAAAACAATCAACTTCGCATTTGGAGTACTGTTTGGTTGCGTATTGCAGCAGTTTTTGTTTTTGCCTTTTTTCTTGGAGGAAGTGCAATTTATCTATTCAACAAAGTTTCGGGTAATAAACTGGCGTCGTCGGTAATTGAATATGTAGCGCCTCTGGGTTCCCGTTCGTTTATTCAACTGGCCGATGGAAGTAAAGTTTGGTTAAACTCAGGGTCGACCATAAAATACAAAAACACTTTTGGAGCGAAAAACAGGGAAATTTCGCTCAACGGTGAAGCCTTTTTTGAAGTTGCTAAAAACAAACACCTTCCGTTTGTTGTAAAAACCAGCGAAATAAACGTAGTGGCCCTCGGAACCAAATTTAATGTAAAAGCCTATCAGGAAGAGAAAACCATTGAAACAACACTGATTGAGGGATCTGTAAGACTCGAAAGCGATTGTGTAAAGCTTACAGGAAATGTTGTACTCTCACCCAACCAAAAAGCGACTTATACAAAAAAACATATTTCAACTGAATCCGAAGCAAAACAGCCAGAAAAAACAGAAACGGCAGATTCGGAAACCAAGCCAAAACTTGCCATTGAAAAAGAGGTAAAACCTGAACCCATTATTTCGTGGAAAGAAAAACGGTGGATCATTAACAATGAAAAACTTGGCGATTTGGCTGTAAAACTTGAACGCCGGTACGACGTCAACTTTATTTTCGACAACGAACTTCTGAAAGATTATTCCTTTGGTGGAACCCTGGAAGACGAAACACTGGAACAGATTATGGATGCCATAAGTTTTAGTTCTCCAATCAAATACATCATCGATAATAAAATAGTTTATGTAATGGCCGACGGTCAAAAAATGGAACGGTTCAAAAATCTTCTGGCAAAATAGAGACGAAAAAATAGTAAAAACCTAAACCAAGTAAACAAATTAAAAAACGAACAAAGAAAACCTAATGAGTATGAATTAGAAACCGAAAAAACTAAACTGGGAGACCTTGTCTGATCTCCCAATTAATCCGATTTTTTTAAAGTTGCTTCATAGTACCAGTATGAATGCAACCATTTATTAAACCTTAATGATTCAAATTTATGAAAAAAATTTGTACCGGGTCGTGCATACCCTTAAATAGGCACATAAAAAAACTAATGCTTATGACAAAGCTAACATTATTCCTGACCTTGTTTTGTGTGTTACAATTGTCGGCAACCGGATATTCACAAACACGTCTGAATGTCGATTCCAGAAACAAGACAGTAAAAGAGGTTTTATCGGTTATAGAAACCCAAAGTGACTTCAGGTTTTTCTATAACGAAAAATTTATCGATCTCAACCGGAAAGTAGATTTCGAAATTAAAAATCAGTCGATTGAAGATGTAATGGACCAACTGTTCGGAGATTCGGAAGTTACATTCAAAATAATGAATAACAACCTGATTGTGATTACTCCGGGTGAAACCCAGCAGGAAAAGTCGGTTAAAGGAAAAGTAACCGATGCGGAAGGATTACCATTACCCGGTGTTTCAGTTATAATTAAAGGTACTGCTACCGGAACGGTTACCAATGCCGATGGAGAATATTCAATACCGAATGTACCGGCAAACACCATTTTACAACTATCGTTTGTTGGATTGAAGACGCTGGAAGTTGCAGTTGGGGACCAAACTACGGTAAATGTGGTTATGGAAGAAGAAAGCATTGGAATTGAAGAAGTTGTGGCAGTTGGGTACGGAACGCAGAAAAAAGCAAATTTAACCGGTGCAGTGTCAACCGTATCGTTACCGCAAATGGAAAAACGTACTGTTGCCCAGACTTCATTAGCCCTGCAAGGATTAGTTCCTGGTGTAACCGTTACGCAACGCAGTGGAAAGCCTGGAGGCGATGGTGGTATTATTAGTGTTCGTGGTAAAACCACCATCGGGAATAACGACGTTCTGGTACTTATTGATGGTGTTGAATCCAGCATCAACTCGATCGATCCAAAAAGTATTGAATCAATTTCAGTTCTTAAAGACGCTGCTTCTGCAGCCATTTACGGGAACCGCGCTGCCAACGGAGTTATTCTTATTACTACAAAACGCGCTGAAGACGGAAAAGCTTATGTTTCATACAACAGTTATGTAGCAAAAGGCGTCCCGACTAACGTTCCACAATATGTTGGCGCTGTCGACTTTATGAAATACATTTCTATTGCAAAACGGGCTGTTGGTATGACGCCCGAATATTCCGAAGAATATATACAGGAATATGCAGAAGGTGTTGCCAGAAAAGACCCAAATTATCCCGATGTTGACTGGTTCGATGCAACTGCCACGAATAATGGCTTAATAACAAACCACTTCCTTACAATTAGTCAGGGAACCAAAGAAATCAAGTCGTTGACACAGGCTGGGTACATGTCGCAAAACGGTATTACAGAAAATACAAATTTTAAAAGATATACTTTACGTTCAAATACGGATTATAACATATCGTCCAAATTTGCTGTTCGTTCAGATATTGCACTTGTTTATACTGACGCCAAAGAACCGTCGAAATTAAGTACGGGTTATAACTGGGTTGGCCGTATCCCGGCCAATCAGGCGGCATACCTTGCCGACGGTCGCTACGGCCCGGGATGGCAGGGCGTTAACCCGGTAGCATATTATAAAGACGGTGGAACTCTCAACAATACAGCCCCTTCAGGAATTATGAATTTTGTAGCTACTTTCAAACCTGTAGAAGATCTCGAATTACAGGGACAATATGCACTGAATTATTGGGAAGGTCATACAACCAACTGGAACAAACGGGTACAGTTATATCTTAACGACGGTACTCCCGATCCACAAACCCAATCAAAATCAACTCTTACCGAAACAACAAGCCGCAGCCTGCGTAACCTGTTGATTGGACGCGCCACATACAAAAAATCGTTTAACGATGCCCACAATATTAAAGTAATGGCCGGTTACCAACAGGAAACATTCTGGAATAAATGGCACACAGGTTACCGTGAAGTTTTCCCGTTCCCCGATTATCCGGTTTTGAATGCAGGTGGTGAAGAAAATCAAAAAGCAAGCGGTTCAGCATCTGATTATGCATTGCAGGCTTTCTTCGGACGTATAAATTATGATTTTAAAGGTAAGTATTTGTTTGAAGCCAATTTACGTTACGATGGCTCGTCACGTTTTGCAGAAGATTACAGATGGGGTCTTTTCCCGTCAGTATCAGGTGGATGGCGTGTCAGCGAGGAGCCGTTCTGGAGCAGTATCAAAGATGTGGTTACGAACTTCAAATTACGCGCTTCGTGGGGACAATTGGGAAACCAGAATACACTTAACGGATATTACCCGTCACAATCCACCGTAAACCTTGGTACCAATTATATTTTTGATAAAGGTATTACTTCAGGTGCTGCGATTACAACTATGGCAAATTCAATCATAAGTTGGGAAACAACCACCATGACCAATATTGCCATTGAATTTAACCTGCTCAAAAAACTTGATTTCACCGCTGAATACTACTACAGACAAACCGATGATATTCTTCTGAACCTTGATATTCCGTTGATTATTGGATTGACAGCGCCGGCACAAAATGCAGGTAAACTTGAAAACAAAGGATGGGAAATAGCAGCATCTTACAACGACAAGTTTGGTGATTTCAATTTTAGCGCAATGTTCAATATTTCTGACGTTCGGAACAAAATCCTCGATCTGAAAGGGATAAATGAAACTGGCCTTACAGTGAACAGGGAAGGATATCCAATGCAGTCGCTTTATGGATATGAAGCAGACGGATACATTGTTCCTGAAGATTACGATGAAAACGGAACCTACATGGGAGCTACCCAGATAGGCAATTTTGGTCCCGGCGATATAAAATACAAGGATCAATTGACAGAAGATACTGATGGTGACGGAATTCCGGATGCAGGTGATGGCGTTATCAACACTTCAGACCAGGTAATTATCGGAAGTACAATTCCGCGCTATACTTTTGGGTTGAATTTATTTGGAGAATACAAAGGCTTTGACATTAATGTTCTGTTTCAGGGAGTTGGAAAAGCCGACGGCTATGTTTGGGGGCACTCAATTGGTTCATTCTACGAAGGCGGTTCAATGCCCGAAATAGGAAAAGATTACTGGACAAACGAAAACCGTGATGCCATGTTCCCAAGGTTAGCTTTCAACAACAGCAACAACCAGCAAAACTCTTCTTTCTGGGTTAAAGACGCTGCTTATTTGCGTTTAAAGAACGTACAGCTCGGATACACAGTTCCCGGAAATATCCTTTCCAAAATTGGTATTTCAAATTTGAGATTTTACGTGAGTACCGACAATGTTTTTACAGTTACTAAATTCTGGAAATACTTTGACGTAGAATCACCAATATTGTCGGGTTATGGAAATTTTTATCCCATTATGCGTACAACCACAATTGGGATTGATTTAAAGTTCTAATTAAAAAATATTGATGTTATGAAAAAGTATATATATTTAATAATAAGCGTTATACTGTTCTTCTCGTGTGACGATTTCCTGGATAAAGCTCCTCTTGATTCACCTTCAGACCAAACCTTTCTGGCCAATGAAACAGAAATTGAAATGGCCGTTGTTGGTTGTTATACAAATCTTTGGACCAACTGGGAAACCATGCCATTTTACCTGGCTTTTGAAGAATTATCAGACAATGGTTGGGACCGCAATACAAACGATGTGCAGAAGCTATCGGAAGGTGCCAATGATGCCAACAGTTCATTTGTTCAAACGGTATGGAGCACTTGCTACAGCGGTATTGCCAGATGCAATTATTTAATTAATAACCTTCCCAAAGTAGAAGGCATTGTTAGCGACGAAGTATTAACTCAGGCCAAAGCAGAGGCACAGTTTCTAAGGGCATACTACTATACCTATTTGGTTGATTTATATGGTGATGTGCCTTTAATCCTGGAAACCCTAAATCTTGATAATGCTGAAATTCCACGTTCTTCGAAAGAAGATGTGCTTACCCAGATTTTTAAAGATTACGATGAAGCTGCAAGTGTTCTTACTACTACGAACCTGCCAACTTCAGGACGCCCGACAAAACAAGCTGCTCTTGCCCTAAAAGCAAGAATCGCATTGTACAGCGAAAAATATGACATTGCAATTGCCGCTGCTTCCGAAGTAATGAAATTGGAAGGTTCTGAGGTGATTCTGGACCCTAGTTTCCCTAATCTTTTTACTTACGAAGGTCAGGATTCCAAAGAAATCCTCTTTTCCATTCAGTATCTTTTCGGACAGAAAGTACACTCTATTTTCCGTTTGTTTGGTTCAAGGAATGGCGGTGGTCATGCCAACAAAGTACCTTCCTATCAATTGGTTGATTCTTATGAATGTAAAGATGGTCTTGCTATCGACAAGTCTCCTTTATATAATCCGGCAAAACCTTGGGACAACAGAGACCCTCGTTTGGCATGGACTTTTGCATTGCCTTCTTCAGGTTATTCCAACTGGCAGAACGAAGCTGGTTGCATTTTCCAGGGATTTCAGTACGAAACTCACCGCGACAGCGTAAAATGCTGGAATTACCACACAACGCCTGCTTCTTATGTTGCCAATCAGGACGCTTTGAATGCATACGCATCTTTTAGTGGAATCAACTGGCGCAAATATGTAAACGATAAAAATTACGGCGACGTAAACAATTGCGACAACAATATCATTGTTATACGTTATGCAGAAGTACTGTTAATTTATGCAGAAGCAAAAGTGAAAGCCGGTCAGGCCGATGCTTCCGTTTACACCGCTTTGAATAAAATTCGTACCCGCGCAGGAATGCCTGCAATTGAGCAGATGAGTTCCGACGATCTGTTTTATGCCATTGCCCGCGAACGTCGTCACGAGTTGTCAGGCGAAGGCCAGAGACTTTCAGACATCCGCAGATGGAAAATTGCAGAAAATGTAATGAACGGGTACCTGCTTGGAAGGATGCAAAAATCTTATCCTACAAAAGCCCCGGTTATCGACAAATGGGGTACACCCGATTATGTTGCCGCCGGTATACCGATTGCTTCTGATGTAAATGATCCGAATACATCCATGCGTACCGTTGACAAACGCGTATTTAACCCCAACAGGGATTATTTATGGCCTATTCCTTATATTGAAAGAAAAACAAATCCGGCATTAACACAGAATCCCAATTGGGAATAAAACCAGGTTCCAACTGAAATAGACAAAAAACACTTGACAACCAGATTGGTATATAAATAAATCATAGGCAATCCTTAACCGGATAAGAAATGATGGTTATACAAGTTAATAGTTTTTTAGTTAGATTGAATCAGAGTTCCCTGTGGTTATCACGGGGAACTCTTTTCTAAATTTCAAAATTCTCTTTGTATTTGGTAAATTAAATGCGTTGATTCAAATTGACAGATAGTACAGTTTTTACAAAAATTACTTTATAAAATAAAAATGAATTCAAAAATTAAAACGATACTGCTTGTTTTACTTACCATTGCAATGTTCCCGGCATTTGGAACCGATTCAGAAAAACAACAGGAATACGATATTGTAATTTACGGAGGTACTTCAGCCGGAATTGCTGCTGCTATTCAAAGTTCAAGAATGGGAAAATCGGTTTTGCTGATTGAACCAACAAAACGGATTGGAGGATTAACAACCGGGGGGTTAGGTCAGACCGATATTGGAAATAAACAGGCAATTGGAGGAATATCACGCGAATTCTATCAAAACATAAAAAAATATTACGACGATCCAACAAACTGGAAATGGCAGACCAAAGAACAATACAAAGACGGCGGACAAACCCAGACAAGTATTGGTGAAGATGCCATGTGGACTTTTGAGCCGTCGGCAGCGTTGAAAGTGTACAAGAAAATGATTGACGCCGAAAAAATTGATCTGGTTTATGAAGAAAAGCTGGACAGAAAAAACGGGGTGATAAAAATCGGTAAAAGAATCACTGAAATAAGGATGCTCAGCGGAAAATCGTACAAAGGGAAAATGTTTATCGACTGCACTTACGAAGGAGATCTAATGGCTGCTGCCGGTGTTTCATACACCGTTGGAAGAGAATCGAACAAAGAATACGGAGAAACATTAAACGGTGTTCAGGCGAACGATTACAGCATAACATTGCGGGGAACAGTTTCACGAAACAGCTCTCATCACAATTTCATCGACGGAGTTGATCCGTATATTGTAAAAGGTGATCCGTCCAGCGGATTGTTGCCTTTTATAGTTAAGGGACGTCCCGGCATCGACGGCAGGGGCGACAAAGGAATTCAGGCTTACTGTTTTCGAATGACACTGACTGATAATCCGGAAAACCGCATTCCGTTTCAAAAACCCGATAATTACAATGAACTGGATTATGAACTTCTTTTCAGAAATTATGAAGCTGCTGAAGGTCCAATTGAAGAAATGTACCCGTACGGCGATCCTCTCGTTCCCTGGATAAACTCAGCAATGCCAAACCGAAAAACAGACACCAATAATCAAAAAGGATTTTCAACAGATTTTATTGGTCAGAATTACGATTATCCCGAAGCCGGTTACGAAGAAAGGGAAAAAATTACCGAACGCCACAGAACTTACCAACAGGGTTTGATGTGGACACTCGCCTACCACCCACGCATTCCGCAAAAAGTGCGGGATGTTGTTTCAAAATGGGGAACATGTAAAGACGAATACGAACGCGAAGACGGTTGGCAACAGCAGCTGTATGTGAGGGAAGCCCGGCGCATGATTAGCGATTATGTAATGACACAAAAAAACTGTGAAGGATTTGTTGTGGCTGAAGATCCGGTTGGGATGGCTGCATACGGAATGGATTCGCACCAGGTTCAGCGTTATGTCGATGCAAACGGATATGTTCAGAATGAAGGAAATGTGGAAGCTTCGGTACCGGGTCCTTATCCCATAAGTTTTCTATCGATTGTTCCCAAAAAAGAGGAATGTTCAAATTTAGTTGTCCCTGTTTGTGTAAGTGCCACCCATATTGCATTTGGCTCTATTCGTATGGAACCTGTTTTTATGGTTTTGGGGCAATCGGCTGCAACTGCGGCAGCATTTGCCATCGATGCCAACAAAAGCATTCAGGAAATAGATTACAAACAACTAAAAAACCAGCTTTTAAAAGACAAACAAGTACTTTCAAATAATTAAATTAGCTGTTCCAACATAAAAGAAATCAAACCAATGAATAAATTAAAAATAGTATTTTTTTTAAGCCTTTTCATTTTTGGGTGTTCACCATCACAAAAGTCCAATCAGAATGAATTTAGCGCCGATGTTATCATTTACGGCGGTACTTCAGCGGCAATTACTGCTGCTGTGGAAGTAATCCAATCCGGAAAATCAGTGATTGTCGTCTCTCCCGATAAACATCTTGGGGGTCTTACTTCCGGTGGACTAGGATACACTGATTCGGGAAATAAAGCTGTAATTGGCGGGCTTTCGCGCGAATTTTACCACCGCGTCTGGCTTCATTACAACGACTCTGCCGCCTGGGTGTGGCAAAAACAAACCGAATATGGAAACAAAGGCCAGGGAACTGTTGCCATGGACGGGGAAAACCGTACCATGTGGATTTTTGAACCTCACGTAGCGGAACAGGTTTTTGAGGATTTTGTAAAAGAAAACAACATTTCAGTTTATCGCGATGAATGGTTGAACCGGGAATCGGGTGTAAAAACAGAAAACGGGAAAATTATCTCTTTTTCAACACTTTCAGGAAAAACGTTTAAAGGAAAAATATTTATCGATGCTACTTACGAAGGTGATTTAATGGCCTCGGCAGGTGTAAGTTACCATGTTGGCAGGGAAAGTACCGACACCTACAACGAAAAATGGAACGGTGTTCAAACAGGCGTTTTACACCACCAACACTGGTTTTGGGCAAAAATATCGCCGTATAAAATCCCGGGCGATCCTTCCAGTGGAGTACTTCCGCGTATTTCAACGGAATATCCGGGTGATTATGGTGCAGCCGATAATAAAATTCAGGCCTACTGTTTCAGAATGTGTATGACCAATAATCCGGAAAACCGGCTTGCATTTCCAAAACCTGAAAATTACGATTCAACACAATACGAATTACTGGTGCGCATGTTCGACACCGGGCGAAAAGACTGGTTCGAAAAGTTTGACGAGATTCCGAACAAAAAAACCGACACCAACAACCACGGGCCTTTTAGCAGCGATAATATTGGTATGAATTACGACTACCCAGATGCAAGTTACGAACGTCGTCGCGAGATTATAAAAGAACATCAGGATTACCAAATGGGACTTTTGTGGTTTGTCGCCAACGATTTGCGGGTCCCCGAAGACATAAGAACAAAAATGGCAACCTGGGGACTGGCAAAAGACGAATTTACCGACAACAACAACTGGCCGCACCAGATTTATGTTCGCGAAGCACGCCGTATGATTGGCGAATATGTTACAACCGAAAACGATGTGTTGTTAAAACGTGAAGTTCCGGAACCTGTTGGAATGGGTTCGTACGCTATGGATTCCCACAACGTACAGCGGTACATAACTCCTGAAGGGTATGTTCAAAACGAGGGCGACATAGGAGTTTCCCCGCCTGCACCCTACTCCATTTCCTACGGTTCAATTGTTCCAAAAAAAGAAGAATGTACCAATTTTCTGGTTCCGGTTTGCGTATCGAGCAGCCACATCGCTTTTGGCTCAATTCGAATGGAGCCTGTTTTTATGATTTTGGGACAGTCTGCAGCTGTGGCAGCCGAAATGGCTATCGATAAAAATATTGCAGTTCAGGAAATTTTGTACAATGATTTAAAAATTGCCTTGGAAAAAAGAAATCAGATTTTAACCTTTACTCAAAATAATTAAAGTTAAAAACCTTTCTTATGATTACCTTTTTTGCCGGTTTATTCACCCTCATTTTGGGATATATATTTTATTCCCGTCTTGTAGAGCGTTTTGCTGAAGTCGATGGTTCAAGAAAAACCCCGGCTTATCTTATGAAAGATGGCGTGGATTATGTCCCGCTGCCCTGGTGGAGAGTTTTTCTTATCCAGTTCCTGAACATTGCAGGGCTGGGACCGATTTTTGGCGCTATCGCAGGCGCCATGTGGGGACCGGTGGCATTTTTGTGGATTGTCCTCGGCTCTGTATTTGCAGGCGCTGTTCACGACTATTTTTCAGGAATGCTTTCAATAAAACACAACGGACTCAGCATTACCGAAATTGTAGGTATTTATTTGGGAAATGGAACAAAACAGTTTATGCGCGGTTTTACCGTGGTGCTGATGATTTTGGTTGGCGCGGTTTTTATTATGGGGCCGGCAAAAATACTCGCAGGTTTAACACCCGAATCACTCACCATGACTTTCTGGGTTTGGGTAGTTTTTATTTATTATGTGTTGGCGACAATGCTTCCGATTGACAAAATTATCGGAAGAATTTACCCTGTTTTCGGGTTGGCGTTGTTGTTTATGGCAGTTGGATTAATCATTGCTTTGTTTGTAAAAGGGTATCATATTCCGGAACTAAACATCTCAAATATTCACAATTACCACAACAATGCAGAGAAATTCCCCATCTTTCCTATGTTGTTTATTACCATTGCTTGTGGGGCAATTTCAGGATTTCATGCCACTCAGTCGCCGTTAATGGCGCGCTGTCTCACCAACGAAAAACTGGGGCGCAGGGTATTTTATGGTGCCATGATTTCGGAAGGAGTGGTTGCTTTAATCTGGGCAGCCATTGGTATGAGTTTTTATGGCGGTGTTAACCAACTCAACGATGTTATGATTGCCAACAAAGGAAATGCAGCGTTTGTTGTAAACGAAATTTCAAATTCATTGTTGGGAAAAGTTGGCGGAATTCTGGCTTTGCTTGGAGTTGTTGCAGCGCCAATTACTTCGGGTGACACGGCTTTCAGAAGCGCCCGTTTAATTGTAGCCGATTTTTTGAATTACAAACAGGGGCCGGTAAAAAACAGGCTTTTTGTAAGTATCCCTTTGTTTGCCATTGGCTTTTTGCTTACGTTAATCAATTTCGATATTGTTTGGCGTTATTTTGCATGGTCGAATCAAACACTCGCCATGGTTGTGTTGTGGACAATTACAGTATTTCTTCTTCAGGAAAAGAAATTTTACTGGATTACCCTTATTCCTGCCGTGTTTATGACTGCAGTAACTAGCACGTACCTTCTTTTTGCCCCCGAAGGTTTTTCCCTTCCAAAAAATATTGCCTATCCTATTGGCGCAGCATTGGCTGTACTTTCACTAATTGCTTTTTTTATTTACAAAAATAAATTACCCTCCAAACAGAATTAAGAAATAAACATAAAAACTTAAACCAACTAAATTGTGAAACGACGTAATTTTATAAAAACCACAGGTGCAGGTTCAGCATTTATTCTTGCCAACCGGGCATTTGCATTTTCCCCTTTAACAAATGATGCCGTAATTTATGAAAATTGTTACCAATCGAAAAGGCGCATTCCTGTTGCATACAATATAGATGTTGTTGTAATTGGCGGCTCTCTGGCTGGTGTTGCGGCTGCCGTGGAAGCAGCAAAAGCAGGCGCCAAAGTTTTTTTGGTGGCACAGGAACCTTACCTGGGTGAAGATGTATGCGGAACTTTTCGTTTATGGCCTAAAAACAATAAATCCACCGATACCGAACTCGGGAATAAAATTTTTGGCAACGGCATTCCAACCCAACTTCATGTAAAACACACGCTCGATAATGTTTTAATTGAAAATAACGTCGGTTTTTTATATTCGTGTTATTCAACCAATATTTTAACGGGCGAAAACGGGATGCCTGCCGGTGTTGTTATTGCCAATCGCTCGGGACGACAAGCCATTATTTCGAAAGTAATAATCGATACAACTCCACGTGCCCTGGTTGCGCGAATGGCCGGAGCAAAATTTGGCGTTTACCCTGCAGGAAAAAATGAATTCAAATTTACAGTTGTCGGCAACGATTTGAAAGAACTACCCGGTTTAAAAGCAGAAGTGTACAACGATGTGGTAAGAGTAAACTGGTCGTCGGCCGGAGATGCAAACGACAGTTCGTTTGATAAAACCGACAAACGGTACAGTGCCATTGAATACACTTTTCCTATTGAAATGAAAGACGGAAGCTGGGCGTCGTTTGCCGAAGCGGAACAGATTTTCAGGGATCTGACCTGGGATGCCAACCAGGTAGAATCATCGGATTTGCTTTTTCAAAATCCACCCGACAAATTGATGGGCCAAAAACGCTGGAACAGTGATGAAGCTGATGGAAATAAAATCAACCTGAAAGTTTTTCAGCCGCAAAAAATCGACAATCTTTTTGTTTTAAGCGGAAGTGCAAACCTGAGTATGGAAGCGTCGGAAAAATTTCTGGAGCCAGGTAACTTGATTTCAGTAGGCGAACGAATCGGGAAAGAAGCGGCTTTAATTGCCGGCTCACTTCAAACTTCAAAAAAACCAAAAATTAAGGCAAATTCAGGTTCATCTGTTTCTCCCGGAAATGTGGGTGAATTACTCGAAGGAATCAGGCCAACCTTTAATTTGGGTGAAGTAGAGGCAGAAGAAACTGTTTTGCCTGTACTGGGAACTTACGATGTTATAGTTATGGGTGGAGGAACTGCCGGAGCTCCCGCCGGGGTTGGCGCTGCCACACACGGCGCAAAAACGCTTGTCATCGACTACATGCACGGGCTGGGCGGCATTGGAACCATTGGAATGGTAGGAAGGTACTACCATGGTTACCGCGAAGGTTATACCAACATTGTCGACAACGGTGTGAAAAATATGGGGGCAAACAATCCCCGACAAAAGAATTCGCTGGCAGAATGGGTTTTCGATTGGAAAACAGAATATTTCAGAAAAGAAATTAGAAATGCGGAAGGTGATATCTGGTTTGGCGCAATGGGTGTTGGTGCTTATGTGGATAAGGGAAAAGTAAAAGGAGTGGTAGTGGCTACACCTGCCGGAATGGGGGTAGTTCTTGCCAATACAGTTGTCGATTCATCGGGAAGCGCCGATATTGCCATTGCTGCAGGTGCCGCTTACGATTTTACTGACGGGATTTCTGTAGCCGTTCAGGGAGCCGGGTTGCCGTTCAAAAATCCGGACGATTTTTACAACAATACCGACTGGACATTTATTAACGACGCAGATTTGCTCGATGTTTGGCGCGCATTTGTGGTTGCCAAAGACAAATTTGAGGAACAATACGACATTGGCAAAATGCCACAAACCCGCGAACGCCGCCGAATGATTGGCGACTTTACCATTTCTGTTTTAGACGTTTATAATGGAAGAACATACCCCGATATTATTTCGGTGCATTTTAGTTCGTTCGATACCCACGGATTTACCGAAGATCCGTTTTTTTCGCTGAAACCACCGGAACACAGCGGTGTTGATGTTACGGCGTACGTTCCATTCAGGGCGCTTCTTCCCAAAGGACTGGAGGGGATTGCAGTTACCGGTCTTGGTGCAAGCGCTCACCGAGATGCTATGCCCGTTATCAGAATGCAGCCTTGTTTGCAAAACCAGGGATTTGCTGTTGGCTGGGCTGCTGCAATGGCTGCATCGAACGAACAAAATATTCGGTACATTGACTTGAAAAAATTACAAAAACAGCTCATTAATGTTGGAAGTTTACCAGAACATGTGTTAACTGATGCTGATAATTATCCGCCAAAAATGGAAAAAATACAGGCTGCTGCAAAAACGGTTGTTGATGATTTGGAAGGACTTGAAGTACTTTTATGGGATAAAGAGAAAGGAATTGTTGCGTTAACCGATCAGTACCATTTCACAAACAATGAAAACGACAAACTGGTTTATGCGCGAATTCTGGGAATGCTGGGCGAACCAACCGGCTGGCAGGATTTGATAAAAGCCATAGACAAATATGAAGATTGGGATGAAGGTTGGAATTTCACGGGAATGGGGCAGTTTGGAAGAAGTATAAGTTATCTCGACAGCCTGATAATTGCCGTAGGAAGGACAAAAAGGACAGAAGCAATTCCAACAATTACAAGGCTTGCTGAAAAGCTAACACCCGAAAGTCATTTTTCACATTTCCGGGCAGTTGCAATAGCGTTGGAAACCATTGGCGATCAAAAAGGAGCCGAACCTCTTTTTAAATTGCTACAAATGTCAGGTGTTCGTGGTCATGCCATGCCCGATATTCAAACAGCAAAAAAACTGGCTCCTGCAGATAAAAATGATGTGAGCACCAGAAATAATTCGCTAAGGGAACTTATTTTGGGAAGGGCGCTTTTTAAATGTGGCGACATAAATGATGTTGGAACTCAAATTCTGAATGAATATTCAAGAGACCTTCGCAGCAATTATTACCGACATGCCAACGGCGTTTTACAGCTGTTTTCAAACCAAAAAGATACTAAAGTTGAATTGTAGGAGATTTTATAAAGAGGCTGTCCAAAAAGTCAAAAATATTTAACCGCAATGATCGCAATGAAATTCGCAAAGAGCGCAAAGCTTTATAAATTAGCAGATTAAATTTGCGTACCTTGCGTTAAACTTAGCGCATTTAGCGGTTAAAATAACTTTTCAGACAGCCTCTTTCTGTTTTTTTTATCAGGAAATTCTTGCAGCCGCTTCCTCATCGAGAAACCAGATGAGTGAACCGTTTTTTGGTGATATATAATAAGCCGGGAGCAATTTTGCCGCTTCATCGTCATTCATTATTTCAGAAATGCGCAACGCTTTGTTGGCCCCCATCACCAGAAAGAAAATACGCGTGGCATTGTTTAAAACCTTACCTGTTAACGTAATTCTTTTTTGACCTGTTAACGGATGTTCACTCAGCGCACAAATATTTTCGTCTTCAAAAAGTTCAATTTGATCAGGGAAAATCGAAGCCGTGTGACCATCTTCGCCAAGACCGAGAATTACCAAATCGAAAACCGGAGCATCGCCTCTGTACACCAGGTTTTCAGCAATTTCCCCGGTATATCTGAACACTTCGTCAACAGGAATATTTTCGCCTTTTATTCGGTGAATATTTTCTTTCGGTATTGAAATTTGTGAAAACAGGTAATCGTTGGCCAATTTAAAATTACTTTGGTCGTTTTCCGGTGGAACACATCGTTCGTCGCCCCACCAAAAATGAATACGTTCCCAAGGTATCAAATCCTTAAATTCTTCACCTAAAAGTTTGAACAATTTAACAGGAGTATTGCCGCCGGGAAGCGCAATGTGAAAATGTTCCTGTTTCGAATGCTGAGTTAAAACAAAAATTTCCTGAGCTACGGCTTTAAATACCTTTTTGGGCTTTGAAAAAATTTTTACTTCTGTGATAGCTGTCATTGTAAAACTTTAATTTCTATAAAGTTAAACAAATAAACGAAATTACAGTTCACAATATAAACCGTCGTTGGTCAAATTTTTGCACGGGTATCTCCAGTTTCCACCCTTAATAAGTTTGTCTGAAGTTTCAGGTCCCCAAGTTCCCGCCGGGTAACCGTAAATCGGAATTTCTGGATTTGTTTGCCAAGCGTTTATAATGGGTTGCACAAATTTCCAGGCTTCTTCAACTGCATCACCACGCGAATACAACGTAGCATCACCCTGCATACAATCGAGCAACAGCCGTTCGTAGGCAGCTGGCAAATAACTGTCGGTTAAGCTGGAATAATGAAAATCCATATTTACTGTTTCAACATTAAACCCGGCACCGGGTGTTTTCATCCCGAATTTCAGCAAAATTCCCTCATCGGGCTGAATTCTGATTATAAGCTGGTTATTACCTTCGGTATTGGCAAAAAGATGGTGAGGTACTTTTTTGAAATGAATGACAACTTCGGTAACCCGCGTTGGTAATTTTTTGCCGGTACGGATATAAAACGGAACTCCGGCCCAGCGCCAGTTGTCGATAAAAAACTTGATGGCAACAAATGTTTCGGTTCGCGACAAATGATCGACTCCGGGTTCTTCACGATAACCAACTATTTTTTCACCTTTAATTACCGAATCGGTGTATTGTCCGCGGATTACATATTTCGAAACCATGTTTTCCGGAATTGGGCGCAGTGACTGAAAAACCTTCAGAATTTCATTTCTTATGGCGTTTGCCTCCACAACAACCGGCGGTTCCATGGCAACAAAACCGGCCACCTGCAACAGGTGATTTTGCAACATGTCGCGCAAAGCTCCGGAATGATCGTAGTACCCTCCCCTACCTTCAACACCTAAACTTTCAGCCGAAGTTATTTCAACACGATCGATATACCGGCGGTTCCAGAGCGGTTCAAAAATACCGTTGGAAAAACGCGTAACCAGCAGGTTCTGCACTGTTTCCTTCCCCAAATAATGATCGATTCGGTAAACCTGTTCCTCGTTGAAATAATTCAGCAAATTCACATTTAGCTTTTTAGCCGAATCCAAATCGGTTCCAAACGGTTTCTCCACAATTAAACGACGGAAATTATCGGGCGATTTACTCAAACCGGCTTCGGAAAGATATTTTGGAATTACTTCGTAAAGTGACGGCGGTGTTGAAAGATAAAAAATATAGTTGGAAACAATGCCGAATTCGGTTTCCAGCGTTTTTAACCGATCTTTCAAAACCAGGTAATCATCAGAAACGGTTGGCGACACCGACTGATAAAAAAGCAGTTTTTTGAACTCCTCTGCTTCTTCTCCTTCCGGCAAAAATCCTGAAGCATGTCGCCGGAAATCGTTGTCGCTAAGCGCTGTTCTTGAAGCGCCGAGTACCACAAAACGCTCAGGAAGTAAATCGCGTTTGTATAGTTCAAACAGCGCCGGAAGTAATTTCCGTTTGGTTAAATCGCCAGAAGCCCCAAAAATTATAAGTATCTGATCTTTTGTCCTTTTCATTTTTATTGAATTCTTTATTCTGAACAAAACTAACAGTATTCAGAAAATATTTCATTCTTCTTCAACACAGTAAACCACCACATTGTTTTTGCAAATAAAAAACCAAAGCTTAAAATTGTTTGTGCTGGTTTTATTTATGTGTTTCCCCGAAAACATTGAATCTTCCGCGTCTGAAAAAGGCTGGATTATTATTTCACTGTTGAACTGAATTCCCTGTTCGCGGCAACTTTTAAAAATTGCTTCCTTGGCGCTCCAAAGAATAATTTTTAATTGCTGCTGATTTTTGTTTTTTTCAACAAAATCCATTTCCGAAGAATGCAAAAAACGCGGGGCCACTTTGTCGATGTTGCGGTCCAGCCTTTCAACGTCGATTCCAATATTTTTTTCAGAAAGAAAAACAACCACCAAATCGGAAGAATGCGAGATGCTGATATTTAATGTAGAGTTTGCCAGTTTTGGTTTTCCTGAATTTTCGTACACAATTTCGGGTGCAAATCCGAGCATTTGTTTCAGCAAAATTCGAACAATGAGAAACTCCTTTTTTCGCCGTTCGGCAGAAATCCGGCTCAGTTCTTGGCTATCATTTTTCTGTAAATCGTAAAATATTTCAAGCTCGGCCAGCGTTTCGGTAATTTCCCAAATCCCGACAACGCCAAATCCGGTTTCTATATTTTTCAGAAAAGCCATTATTTCCAGGAGGTAGTTTCAATCATGTGTACAACATCGGGTTCCAGAAAAGTAATAACCGGCTGAATTGAATCGATGTTTGGCACTTCGCGGATGTAAAGGGCGCCCCGAAGAAAATGCCGTGTGCTGTCGGTTAGAAAAAATTGCATGGGAGAAGCTGCATTGCCTTCAATTTTATATACAACTCCGTAAACATTTTCTGCTTTATTTACAAAAACCTGCTCTTCAATGGCATCGGCTTTTATGGTATGTTTGTAGGCCAGTTCGCGCGATTCTTCCATTACTTTGGCAAGTTCTTTACGGTTGGCTTCGCGGCTTCCGTTCAGTTCGTAATACGAAATATGAACTTCGGCTTTGTTGGCCGGAACCGAAACATTTATCCAGTAGGGTTCATCCCTGTTTTGCGGATCGAGAACAATTTGCGCATAATCGGGAATTTCAAAAGAATAGGGAAAATTATTATCGAGCCAGTGGTAATTTTTTTCAGGAAAATCGATTCTGAAATAACCGCGCGGTTTTGGCGTGTATTTTTGTTTACACCCCGAAAATAAAATTACTACTGTTAGAACCAGCCAAACGTATTTCATTTTTGCTTTTTTTTGAAAACGTAAAATACGGTTATTTATTTATCTCGACCTTAATTTGTTTGATTCTTCGGTTGTCGACAGCTTCAATGGTAAAACGAAACTGTTTGCATGAAATTTTTTCCTGTTTTGCCGGAATTTCGCCGCGCAATTCAAGAATTAGCCCGGCCAGCGTATCGGCATCGCCTTTAACCTCATCAAAAACAGTATCTTCGCATTCCACCGCTTTATAAAAATCAACCAGCATGGTTTTGCCGTCGAACATAAAAATATTGTCCGAAATTTTGGAATAAATTTGTTCATCATCGTCGAACTCATCGGCAATGTCGCCAACAATTTCTTCGAGAATGTCTTCGAGTGTTACAATTCCAGCTGTTCCACCATATTCATCGATAACAATGGCCATGTGTACCTTGTTTTTCTGAAATTCCTCGAGAAGCGAATTGATTTTTTTTGTTTCAGGAACATAAAAAGGCGGTCTTATTAAACTTTGCCAGCGAAACGAATTCGGTTTGTGGCTGTGCGGCAATAAATCTTTTATATAAAGAATTCCGCTGATATCGTCGAAAGAACCGTTGCACACCGGAATTCGCGAATATCCCGATTCGTTGATCAAGTCCATAACATCGGTAAACGACGATTTTAAATCGAGCGAAGCAACATCTACACGTGGAGTCATAATCTCATCGACACTTTTATTGCCAAATTTTACAATTCCTTCCAAAATATCCTTTTCTTCCGAAAGTTCCTGTTCCGAAGTCAGTTCAAGCGCCTGCGAAATCTCATCCATCGAAATGTTTTTCCTGTGTTTTTGCATCCGGCGGTTTACTGCTTTCGAAGAATACAACAAAATGGCATTTACCGGACGCAGGATTTTTTCGAGCGTTAACAATGGAATGGCCATAAAACGGGCAAATCTCAACGAAATATGTGTTGCATATATTTTAGGGAGAATTTCACCAAAAAGTAAAAGAAAAAAAGTAATGACAACCACCTGGAAAATAAATTCAATAACCGGCGCATTTACAAAAGTGACCAGGTTATTCGAAATGTAGGCGGTTAAAATTACAATCCCTACATTTACAAAATTGTTGGCTACCAATATGGTTGCCAACAACTTCTCCGGATTTTCGAGATTTTTAAGTACACTGCTGTTGGTCCGGCTATTTTTGTGCAGCAGCTTTTTCTTGTCAGCAGCGTTCATCGAAAAATAAGCAACTTCAGAACCGCTAATCAACGCCGAACTCAGAAGCAACAACAAAACTATTACAACTGCGATAATAATACCAATAGTAATCGGGTGAAATTGTAAATCCCAATGTAGAGAATCAGCTGTTGCCAACAATGAATCAGTTTCCAAATTTTACCTGTTTTAAATTAGAAAGGCAAATCGTCGTCACCTTCCGGCTCTTCGAAATCGGGTTCTTTTATACTGCCCCCCGAAGCTACCGCCGACGGAGCCGAATTATAACCTGTCGACTGATTTTCTGAGGAACCTCCATCGGTGCGCGAACCAAGCAACTGCATAACATCGCCGTAGATTTCGGTAATATAACGTTTGTTTCCGTCTTTATCGTCGTACGAACGGGTCCTTATTCTGCCTTCAATGTACAATTGCCTGCCTTTTATAACATATTTCTCTGCAACATCGGCCAAGCCGCGCCACAAAACAATGTTGTGCCACTCGGTTGTTGTTACTTTATCGCCGTTTTTTGCGGTATACGTTTCTGATGTGGCCAGCGGAAAATTTGCTACTGCAACACCATTGTCGAGGTGTCTTACTTCCGGATCTTTTCCGACATTTCCGACTAAAATTACTTTGTTTACTGACATACTTTTTACTTTTATAGGTTAACACTTAAAATTATTAATTCTGAAGTTATTCAACATCAAATTTGAATTTAATTTTGAAAAAAATCCAATTCGTTAATAAAAATATCCAATAACCTTGGCACAGCAAATTTAGCAATATCTTTCTTATTTACCTGAATAAACTTCCCCGATATACACGCCTCGTTTTTTAATTGAACATGAATTACACGCGCAAATATTTGCCGGTGGCTTAACAAATGCTTTTTTTCTCCTGAAATTGATTTTACAATTAACTCGCAATCTTTCAAAAATCGGGGGGCATCCATTTGTAACAGGTCATTTTCCGACATTCTTTTTTCCGATTCATACAAAGGGAACTGGTAAAGATTTTTCCATATGTCGGATTGGGTTCTTTTTTCAAGAAAAAACGACTCGTTTATTTCTATTAAAAAATAGTAAAAATACCGTTCGCGCAGAACAACCTTTTTTGTTTTAACCGGCAACAATTCAACTTGATTATTACCGGCAGCAAAACAATGCTGCAAAACCGGGCAATTTTTACAGTCGGGCGATTTAGGTACGCATTGCAATGCCCCGAATTCCATCATTGCCTGGTTGTGAAATCCCGGATTTTTACCTTCAATTAATTCAGCAGCAATCTGATAAATTTGCTTTTTACCTTTTTCTGAATCGATGGGTGTTGAAATGCCAAAATACCGCGAAAAAAAACGGTAAATATTTCCATCGACCACCGGATACGATAAATTAAAAGCGATGGAAGCCACAGCCGCCGCCGTATAATTGCCCACGCCTTTTAACTTTACGATTTCTTCATATTCAGCTGGAAATATACCGGAGTACTTATTTTGAATGCATTTGGAAGCCTCATGTAAATTTCGTGCCCGTGAATAATACCCGAGCCCCTGCCACAATTTTAGCACCTCATCTTCGTCGGATTCGGCCAGCTCTTTCACTGACGGGAAACGTTCGGTAACCCTGTAATAATAGTCAATTCCCTGGGCAACGCGGGTTTGCTGAAGGATAATTTCCGACAACCAGATTTTATATGGGTCATTGGTCTGACGCCATGGCAAATCACGTTTATTTTTTTTGTACCAAAAATAGATTTCGTCCAAAAAATCACTCATTTCATGCTAACACTTTAAATATCTTGATAAAAAACAAAAATAAATTTTTTGAAATGCTTTTCGGTTCTTAAATTATTTTTATTTTTGCACACCGGTTTAATATGATTAATATATTGAAAATTAAATATTTTAAGAGATGACTAAGGCAGATATTGTAAATGAAATTTCAAAAAACACAGGTATTGAAAAAGTAACTGTTCAAAAAACAGTTGAGGCTTTGATGGAAACTGTTAAAGATTCATTAGTGGATGGTAAAAATGTTTACCTAAGAGGTTTCGGTAGTTTTGTAGTTAAGAAAAGAGCTGAAAAAACTGCAAGAAATATTTCGAAGAATACAACTATAATTATTCCGGCTCATAATATTCCTTCATTCAAGCCGGCAAAAACGTTTGTTTCTAAAGTTAAAAAATCAGTAAAATAATCAGACATGCCAAGCGGAAAAAAAAGAAAAAGACATAAGATGGCGACCCACAAACGCAAAAAAAGATTGCGGAAAAATCGTCACAAGAAAAAGAAATAAGATTTTAATAAGTTGTACTTATTAAATAATATTCGGTTAAACCTAAGGCAAAATTGTCTTAGGTTTAATCTGTTATAATAGTATTGTTTAACAATTTAAAAATTAAGGTTAAAAAATTTAGGTTGTGAGTAGCGATTTAATTATTGATGTGACTCCATCCGAAATTGTCATTGCTTTACAGGAGAATAAAAAGCTTGTTGAATTAACCAGGGAAAGAAGCGGGGCAAAATTTGCAGTAGGTGATATTTACCTTGGCAAAGTGAAAAAAATTATGCCCAGTTTAAACGCCGCATTTATTGACGTTGGCTACGACAAGGACGCCTTCCTGCATTACCTCGACATGGGGCCGCAATTTGCCACTTTAAACAAATTTTTAAGAATTGCAACGTCCCGGAAATCCAAGATTTCCTCACTTTCAAGAATCAATTCAGAACCCGACATCGACAAAGAAGGGAAAGTGAATGATTTATTAAAAGTGGGTCAAAAAATTTTAGTGCAGGTAGCCAAAGAACCAATTTCGACCAAAGGCCCGAGGTTAACTTCAGAAATTTCAATTGCAGGCCGTTATTTGGTACTAATGCCTTTTAGCGACAAAGTATCAGTTTCACAAAAAATTAAAACCAACGAAGAAAAAAACCGGTTAAAGAAACTGATTCAAAGTATCAAACCCAGAAAATACGGTGTAATTGTAAGAACCGTTGCTGAAGGTAAAAAAGTGGCAGAGCTCGACCAGGAATTACGCCGGCTGGTCGACAAATGGGAAACCACTTTCAACAAGCTTGCCCGGGCAAATGTTCCTTCCCTGATTATTGGTGAAATGGACAGGACAACAGCCCTTTTGCGCGACATTTATCATCCTGATTTCAGCAGTATTATTGTTAATGATCAATCGGTTTGCAACGAAATTACCGATTATATAGGTAGTATCCAGTCCGACAAAAGGAAGATTGTGAAACTGTACAAAGGACGCCAACCTGTTTTCGAACATTACGGTATCGAAAAACAAATTAAAGCGTCATTTGGAAAAACAGTTTCATTTAAAGATGGTGCCTATCTAATCGTAGAGCATACCGAAGCATTTCATGTTATTGATGTTAACAGCGGAAACAGGGCAAAAGTCGGGCTCGACCAGGAAAATAACGCACTTGACGTAAACCTGGCTGCCTGCAACGAAATTGCAAGACAATTGCGGTTAAGAGACATGGGAGGTATTATTGTCATTGATTTTATTGACATGCACCTCTCTGCCAATCGCCAGAAAGTGTACGACCACATGAAGGAGATTATGGCAAACGATCGGACCAAGCACAACATTTTGCCACTAAGTAAATTTTGTCTCATGCAAATCACCCGGCAACGAGTAAGGCCGGAAGAAAGCATTGAAACTGCCGAAAGTTGCCCAACCTGCAAAGGAAGTGGTAAAATAGTGCCCACTATTTTATTTGCCGACGAACTCGACGGTAAAGTGAAGTATTTTTTAAAAGATTTGAACAAGAAAAAACTGATTCTGAAAGTGCATCCCTATGTTGCGGCGTATTTGACAAAAGGATTTAAAAGTTACCGCTTTCAGTGGTTCAAGAAATATTTCAGATGGGTTAAAGTGGAAAGCAACAATGCTTATTCCTACCTGGAATATCATATCTTTGATGAAAATATGGAAGAAATTATTTTGTGAAATGGAAAGCCGTTCAGATAAAAAGAACGGCTTTCTTATTTGCCACCCAAACTAAACCAGCCCACGCTTTTTTTGTTTCATAAAAAAACACATTTGATGAATAGCTTTTGGAACGAACGCTTTGCCGTTGAAGAATATGTTTACGGTACCGAACCCAATGATTTTTTCAGGGAAGAACTGGAAAAACTTACGTCCGGCGAAATTTTAATGCCCGGCGAAGGCGAAGGCAGGAACGCTGTTTTTGCAGCAAAAAAAGGTTGGAAAGTTTCTGCTTTCGACAGCAGCTCGGAAGGACAGAAAAAAGCCAATAATCTTGCAGCAAAAAATAATGTTTCAATCGATTACATGGTTTCTGATTATGAAAGTGCAAACTATCAGGCAGATAAGTTCGATGCTATCGGATTAATCTATACTCATATGAACCCTGAAAAAAGAAGGGAATATCACCGGAAACTTGCTTCGTTGTTAAAACCAGGTGGTATATTAATTCTTGAAGGTTTTTCAAAAAAACAAATTGAAAACAATACCGGAGGCCCAAAAAATATTGACATGCTTTTTTCCAGGGAGGAACTGGAAAGTGATTTTACTCTCTTGAGTGAGTTGAATATTGTTGAAACAGACATTCATTTTAAAGAAGGCATTTATCATGAAGGAAAAGCCTCTGTAATTCGTATCAGAGGAAGGAAATAAACATTTTTTACTAACTTCAGCCCACTAACTAAAAACTAAACTTTTGAAAAAAATACTTTTAGCCGCAACTTTATTTACCACATTGATTTTTGCTGCAAACGCACAAAAAGTAATTAAAGCAGTTCGTGTAAATACGCCGCCTGTAATCGATGGTTTTGTGAACGACGAAATATGGAAGCAGGCATTTGCTGTTAGTGAGTTTTACCAACGCGAACCCAACGAAGGTCAGCCGGTGTCTGAAAAGACCATTTTTTACACGTGTTACGATGAAAAAAATATATACTTTGCTGTAAAATGCTGGGATGATCCGAAAAAAATTACGGCAAAAGAAATGGCGCGCGACGTAAGTCTGGGCAACGACGACCGCATTCAGATAATTCTTGATACATATCTCGATAAAAGAAACGGGTATTGGTTTCAGGTTGGCCCGAGAGGATCGATTGGCGATGCACTGGTTAGCGATAACGGAGCCGGATTTAACAAACAATGGGACGGGCTGTGGACCGGCAAGGCAAAAATACTGGATTATGGATGGGAAGCTGAAATTGCCATTCCGTTTAACACACTGGGATTCAACAAAGAAAACAAACAATGGGGTGTTAAATTTATCAGGAATATTGTAAATAAACTTGAAACGGATTATTGGCCGACAGCCAATCTGAATACCCATAAATTTCAGGTTTCCGATGCTGGTATTCTGGACGGCATCGAAAATATTTCACAGGGAATCGGCCTTGAAATTTCGCCGTACATTGTAACCGGACTCGATACAAAAAAAGGAGATAAAAACGACCCGAAACTTAATGCGGGGCTCGACTTGTTCTACCAAATTACACCCAGCCTGAAATCGTCGTTGACCATTAACACCGACTTTGCTGAAACAGAAGTTGATGATCGCCAGATAAACTTAACCCGTTTTAATATCCATTTTCCTGAAAAACGTGACTTTTTCCTTGACGGTGCTAATTATTTTCAATTTGGAATTGAGGGCGATCAGGAAAGTCCAGTTGCCCAAAAAATCATTCCCTTTTTCTCAAGACGAATGGGACTTGATGAAAATGGCTCTCCAATTCCCATAAACTATGGAGCAAAACTTACCGGCCAGGTCGATAACTGGAATATTGGATTGATGCATATTAACGACAACAGGGAAAGTGGAATCAATAATTTTTCGGTGGCAAGAGTTTCCAGAAATATTGGTAAACAATCGTCGGTAGGAATAATCGGAACTTACGGAAATGCTTTGGGCGGGGAAACAAATTTGGTCGCAGGCGCCGATTTGAAACTTTCAACATCGGTTTTTCAGGGAAATAAAAATGTTTCAGCTATTTTTTTCGGACTAAAATCGAACACCAAAAACATTGAAGGAAACGATGCGGCATGGGGCTCCCAGTTCATTTATCCAAACGATTTAATTAATGCACGGTTGGGTTACCATGAAATTGGCAAGAATTTTACTGCAGGAATGGGTTTTGTTCCCAGAACGAACATCAAAGAAAGTTATGGTTCGTTTGAATTGGGGCCGCGGCCAAACAAATGGGGAATTATGCAAATGCAATTTGGCGGAGAATTTAGTTATATACAAAACCGTGAAAACAACGATCTGGAAACACGTGAAATAAAACTTACCCCTATTGGAATCAGATTTCTTTCCGGCGAACAAATAAGTTACTCCATAGAAAATCAAACAGAATTGCTGTATAACAATTTCAATATTTTTGAAAATTTCGTTATCCCGGCGGGCAATTATAAATTCTGGTACCATATTATAAATTTTCAAACCAAAGGGGCAAGAAATTTATGGGGAACGGCAAACTATAGTTTTGGTGACTTTTACAATGGATACCGAAAAGACATAGTTTTAAAAGCCAATTGGAAAGTTGCTGTTCCTTTTTTTATAGGAGGCTCAATTACTTCGAGTAATATTAAACTTCCTGAAGGAGAATTTACGGCTAACATTTACCAGGTTAATGCCAACATTCTTATTAACCCGAATATTACATTATACAATTACTTTCAATACGATAATAAAAGCAAGAATGCCGGATGGCAATCGCGTTTTCAATGGATATTAAAACCCGGCAACGAAATTATTCTGGCCTGGAATTCAACCTTCTTAAAGCCAGCCAGTAAATTGTTTATGGACGAAAGTGCACTTCGCTTAAAAATAAAATACAATATCCGTTTTTAATGATAACAAAACATAAAATTAACACGAAAATAACAGGATAACAGAACCTTTCTGCGGGTAAATTGTTCCCTTTATAGCGTTTATTACATGAGCATTAAAGTGGAGTTTTTCATTCGTGTTTTCGTATGTATTTTCAAATAACAAGTAAAATAAAACAACCATTTTAACAGTTCTATACAATAAGACAACTTTATCGAACGATTGACGTATAAATTTCTACTTGTACTTTTCCCCGTTAAAAAACGTTTTTAGATAATCGTAATTAACAAGAAAACATTAAATTAGAAAGATTAATTAGAAAAGTTAGTAAAAAGAGTTTTCAAATTTTGGTTTGTAATAAGTATTTATTTATACTTGCACCCGAATTTTAAGGAATTCTCGTCCCCGCGTCATTTGTTCCAGATATTTCTCAAAAAACAATTTATATCAAAAGGAATAACAAGTTTTAAACATGTACGATATTTTAGAATTAAACAAAAAGCTCGTTCCCGAACTGCGAGAGATCGCCAAAGAATTAAATATTAAAAAGGTAGAATCCTTTAAAAAACAGGATCTTATCTACAAAATTTTAGACACGCAGGCAATTCAGGAAGCTGAAAAAAAGGAACGTAAAGCAACACAGAACAAAGAACAAAACAAAGAAGAAAAATCTTTTATAAACCTTTTACGAAAGAAACCTGAAAATCAGGAAAATAAAACTTCTGAACCAACCGATTTTCAAAATGGAAAACGTCCGAGAAGAGAAAGAATTGAACCTATCGTAAAACACGAAAAGGTTGCTCATGCCAAAAAGAAACCTGAGAAAAAAGATCCGGTAGTACAGTCAAGACAAGACCAGATTAAAGCTATTATTAAAGGTTTTAACAGGGAAAAAACGAATTTCAAGGACAATAATGCTCCGTTTGCAAAAGAAGAGCGTCAACCTGAAAGAGTAGAAGAATCTTTTGATATTCAAGAAACACCGCACTTAAAAGATACTTCTACAGAAAAAGTTCAACAACCTCAGCAACAGCCGCAGCAAAATCAGCAACAAACACAACAGAACCAACAACAACAAACACAACAGAACCAACAACAACCGCAACCGCAGCAAAATCAGCAATACAGGCAAACTGACGGTTATAAACACAAAAACCAGCAGCAAAACAGGGAAAACAAACCGCAAAAACAATATCAAAATAATCAGAACTACCAGAATAACCAGAACAATCAGCAACAGGAAAATCAAAAATCAAAACAATTCGAGTTCGAAGGTATTATTACCAACACCGGTGTTTTAGAGATCTTACAGGACGGTTACGGTTTTCTGCGTTCTTCCGATTTTAATTATCTGAATTCACCCGACGATATTTATGTTTCGCAATCGCAGATTAAATTGTTTGGTTTAAAAACCGGCGATACTGTAAAAGGAACTATTCGTCCGCCAAAAGAAGGCGAAAAATATTTCCCGTTAATTAAAGTACTGGAAATCAATGGCAGAAGTCCGGGTTATATTCGCGACCGCGTGCCTTTCGATCATTTAACACCGTTGTTTCCAAATCAAAAATTTGAGTTGACAGGAAACGGGCACGACAATCTTTCCACAAGAATTGTTGACATGTTTGCCCCAATTGGAAAAGGTCAGCGCGGTTTAATTGTTGCTCAGCCAAAAACAGGTAAAACTGTTCTTTTGAAAGAAATTGCCAATGCAATTGCAGCCAATCACCCGGAAGTTTATATGATTGTTTTATTGATCGATGAGCGTCCGGAAGAGGTAACCGACATGGCGCGCAGTGTTAACGCCGAAGTAATCTCCTCAACTTTTGATGAACCCGCTGAAAAACACGTGCGCGTTGCCAACATTGTTCTTGAAAAAGCAAAACGATTGGTTGAATGTGGACACGATGTTGTTATCCTTCTCGACTCAATTACGCGTTTGGCGCGTGCTTACAACACGGTTCAGCCTGCTTCGGGTAAAGTTCTTTCGGGTGGTGTCGATGCCAATGCATTGCACAAACCAAAACGTTTCTTTGGGGCAGCCCGAAACATTGAAGAAGGTGGTTCGCTTACTATTTTGGCCACAGCGCTTACCGAAACCGGTTCAAAAATGGACGAAGTTATTTTTGAAGAATTTAAAGGTACCGGTAACATGGAATTACAGCTCGACCGCAAATTATCGAACAAACGTATTTTCCCATCGGTGGATATTCCAACATCGAGCACGCGTCGCGAAGATTTATTGTTCCCAAAACATGTTCTCGACAAACTGTGGATTTTACGCAACTACCTTGGCGATATGAATTCGCTCGAAGCTATGGAATTCATGAAAACCCGGTTAATGCGCAATGCATCGGTTGAAGAATTTCTGACTTCGATGAACGACGGATAATCACAATTTTAAATAAAATATAAAGCAGGTTTTTCGGCCTGCTTTTTTTATTTCATCAATTATCAAACTATTTCATTCCTTTTATAAAATTAAACGATGTTGATGGCTGCAATTGTTCCGACTTCAGTAACCGTGTTTTTAAAGTTTTTAACCTGTTTTTTGAAAACGTGTCGTAACTTACATCAATCAGAAACTTTTTAAAACCAAGCGAATTCAGTCGTTTTTTATGCTGAAGGATGGAAACAGGCCGGTCGGGAACAATTATGGTAACTCCGTCTTTGCGTATTCTTCTGAATTTTGTTTTTTCATCTTCGCTTTCAAAAACATCATTTTTGTGCAAATGTACCGGCATTCTCGAATAAAACAATTCAGGGTAAAAAAACAGAGGAACAATTCCGGTTTTGTCGTTCAGCGATTCAAGTGTTTCAAAATCAATTTCAAAAGGATAAATAAACGAAGAAATGCCTTTGTTTTTATAAAACTGAATGGCAGCGTCGTTAAAAGCATATACATTTTCGCTGGTTACAATTTTGCTTTCTTCGGGAATAATTTCGATTTGCGAAAGTTGCCCGATAACAAAATTGCGAAATCCGTTCTGTACCATTTTTTCTGCCAAACGAGTATAAAAACCTACCGAACCTTCAGCAATAAATTTTGGAAACTCCATGTAGATTTTCTCACGGTTTTCATTGAGAAAAGGATCGTTAAAATCGAACATTTTCCATCCCGGTTTTGAAAAAGCAAGAAACAAGCCGTCGAGTTCGTTGAAATTAATCCGCGAAAACCAGTCGGTAGAATTTATTCTGAAAAACAACTCTTCCTTTTCAGCAATTGCTTTTTTGCTGAAAGTGGTAAGAATTGAATTTCGTACCGACGGTGAAATTTTTACCGGCTGAAAATTTTTACCGGCTTCAAGTTTATTCTGAAATTTTTGTTCCTGAAGTTTTACCAGAAAAACACGACTGCCGTTTTTTATCTGAATATTTTGATTTTGAAAGAAATAGGTAAAATTTTCTTTTCTGAAATTTCCAACTGTAAAATAAACAGGCTCGTCAACGCCGGGTAAATGAATACGTAACCTGAAATTTCGCTCGATTCGTTGATTTGTTTCAAGTAAAAATTCATTTTTTATTACCCGTTGTATTTCTCCGAGATAAATTCCGGTTCCTGTTTCATCTGAAATTGAGTTTTTTACATCGCCGCCAAAAAAGTAACTGGTTTTCTGTCTGCCCAGGTCAAAAGCAAGTTCGCTTTTTGCCAATTCGGTTTCCAAGGGATTGTCCAAAACTTTCCGGTAAGCTTTTCCGACCCTGAACGTATATTCGCCCGATTTTAAACGGCCTTCAATTTTTAAACTTTTTACCCCGGTTTTTGCCAGCAGCGGTATAAAATCGAGTAGCTGGTTGTCTTTCAGGTTGAACAGGAATTTTTTATCGTTTTCTGAATGATATTCCCTTCTGCAGGGTTGGGCGCACATACCGCGGTTTGCCCCTCTTCCGCCAAGATAACTGCTGAACAAACACATTCCTGAAAATGAATAACAAAGCGCACCATGAACAAAAACTTCAATTTCAATTCCCGATTTCGTAACTATATTTTTTAATTCAGGCAAGGTAAGTTCGCGGGCAACCACCACTCTTTTAAACCCGTTTTTTTCAGCAAAATTGCTCCCCGGCGAATTGTGTATTCCAAGTTGTGTGCTTGCATGTATTTTCAGTTCAGGAAAATATTCTTTTGCGAGAGAAAAAACTCCCCAGTCCTGAATTATTATTCCATCAACATTTAATATTTTCAGAAAATGCAGATATTCGATTAATTGTGGTAGTTCTGTATTTTTAATAACGGTGTTTAGTGTTATATAAACATTAACCCCTTTTTTGTGGGCCTCGGATAAAACGGTATTTAGCTGCTGTTCCGTAAAATTTTGCGCCCTGCCTCTTGCATTGAATTTGTTTAGTCCGAGATACAATGCATCGGCACCAGCCTGCAATGCGGCAAAAAAAGATTCGGTATTTCCGGCCGGCAAAAGCAGCTCTGGTTTATTCTCCATATTTTCAGAATTTTAGGCAAACTTAATAAAATTATACAGGGATATTAACTATTTCTAAAATTTCAAAATCGAATTATTTCTAACAGTTATAAATTGCAGCATTTTTCTATTTTTGCTATATGCAGATTGCAAACACAGACAAAATATGAGTATTTTTGGAAAAAATTTTAAACTTGGAATACTTTCAACTTACACATAAATCGTTACTCGAAAGTTCACGACCAACCATCGAAAGGGAACTCGTCAATAATATCGACTGGAACCAGCGTCTGATTAGCATCAAGGGATTCAGAGGTGTTGGCAAAACCACTTTCCTGCTCGATTATTTGAAAAAATATTATCGTGAAGATAATTCCGTGCTTTATATAAACCTGAATAATTTTTACTTCACCAAACGCAAAATCAGTTCATTTGCTGACGAATTTATGAAACGCGGCGGCAAATTGTTGTTGTTGGACCAGATTCAGAAATACCCTGAATGGTCTTCCGACTTGAGAAAATGTATGGATGAAATTCCTGACCTGAAGATTATTTTTACTTCTTCGCCGGTTTTGCGCGTTGCCGAAGGAAACCCTGATTTAAACGGAATAGTAAAAATTTATCATTTGGAAGGTTTATCGTTTCGCGAATACCTGAATTATCAAACGGGAAAAGGCTTTCATTTTTATACGTTTGAAGATATTCTTGAAAATCATGTTCAGATTGCAACTGAAATAGTATCGCAGGTAAGACCACTGGCTTATTTTGAAGATTATCTGAAATTTGGGTATTTCCCTTATTTTATGGATAAACCCAATTTTTATACAAATACATTATTGAAAAATGTAAATCTTGCCCTGGAAATAGATGTTCCTTACATCAACCAAATTGAGCTAAAATATTTGCCAAAACTTAGAAAACTGTTGCAAATCATAGCCACAGAGGCTCCTTTTACACCGAATGTTAGTAAATTGGCGACCGCTGTTGAAACGTCGAGAGCAACAATAATGAATTACCTGAAATATTTAAAAAATGCCAAGTTAATTCAGTTATTATACGCCAATGGCGACGAAGATCAAATGAAAAAGCCGGATAAGGTTTATATGCATAATACCAATCTTCTTTATGCCATTGCGCCAGACAATACGGACAATGTAAACTTGCGGCATACGTTTTTTTATAACCAGGTGGGTTACAAACACCAGCTGAGGAGTTCGCCAAATGCCGATTTTTGTGTTGATGGCAAATATCAGTTTATGGTTGGAGGCCGAAAACTGGAAGGCTCGCCAAATGCATATGCTGCATCGGATGTGATTGAAATTGGAGAAGATAAAAAAATACCGTTGTGGCTTTTTGGATTTTTATATTGAAAATTAATTACACAATAGATTGAAAATTAACAGAATAAATCAACTTTAAAATGACAAAACAAAAAAAGTTTATCACATGTGACGGAAACTATGCAGCCGCATACATGAGTTACATGTTCAGTGAGGTAGCTTGTATCTACCCCATTACTCCCTCGTCAACTATGGCGGAATATGTTGACGAATGGGCAGCATTTGGGAAGAAAAATATGTTTGGACGTCCGGTGCGTTTGGCCGAGATGCAGAGTGAAGGTGGTGCAGCAGGTGCTGTTCACGGCGCTTTACAATCGGGTGCTTTAACTTCAACTTACACAGCATCGCAGGGATTGTTGCTGATGATTCCTAATATGTATAAAATTGCCGGTGAGTTGTTGCCTACTGTATTTCACGTAAGTGCGCGTGCTCTTGCAGGTCATGCTCTTTCTATTTTTGGCGACCACAGCGACATTTACGCAGCCCGTCAAACCGGTTTTGCAATGATGGCAGCCGGTTCGGTTCAGGAAGAAATGGATTTGGCCGGTGTTGCTCACCTTGCTACCTTAAAATCAAGAGTTCCGTTTGTTGCTTTTTTCGACGGCTTCAGAACTTCTCACGAAATTCAGAAAATTGAAGCCATTGAAATGGAAGAAATTGTTCCGTTGGTAGATCAGGAAGCATTGCAGGAATTCCGTAACAGGGCTATAAATCCTGAAAATCCTGTAACCCGTGGAACAGCTCAGAACCCTGATATTTTCTTTCAGGCAAAGGAATCGTCGAACCGTTTTTATGATGCAGTTCCTGATATCGTTGCTGCTTACATGAAAGAAATCAGCAAAATTACAGGAAGGGATTATCAGCCGTTCGATTATTACGGAGATCCTGAAGCTGAAAATATTATTATTGCTATGGGTTCGGTAACCGAAACCATTCGCGAAACCATCGATTATCTGGCATCGCAAGGTAAAAAAGTTGGTTTGGTTGCGGTACATTTATTCCGTCCGTTCTCTGCCAAATATTTTATGGAAGCTCTTCCTAAATCGGTGAAACGTATTGCTGTTCTCGACCGTGCAAAAGAACCGGGAGCTGCCGGCGAACCACTTTATCTCGATATTAAAGCTCATTTCTATGGAAAAGAAAACGCTCCCGTAATTGTTGGTGGACGATACGGTTTGGGTTCAAAAGACACCACGCCTTCCCAGATTCTTTCGGTTTATGAAAACCTTGAAATGAACGAACCAAAAGGTGATTTCACTATTGGTATTGTCGACGATGTTACTTTTAAATCGCTTCCGCTGAAAGAAGAAATCGACATTTCACCCAAAGGTACTTACCAGGCCAAATTTTATGGTTTGGGTTCCGACGGTACTGTTGGTGCAAATAAAAACTCAATCAAAATTATTGGTGATGCAACAACCAAATCCTGCCAGGGTTATTTTCAGTACGATTCAAAAAAATCGGGCGGATTCACTTGTTCACACCTTCGCTTCGGGGATAAACCAATCCGATCAACTTACCTTGTTACCACTCCCGACTTTGTAGCTTGCCATGTACCTGCTTATATCAATCTTTACGACGTTTTAAAAGGATTGAAAAAAGGCGGTTCTTTCCTTCTGAACTCCATTTGGGATGTTGAAGAAACCAAAGATCGCCTTCCTGTTGCCATGAAAAAGTACCTGGCAAAAAATGAAATCAATTTCTATATCATCAACGGAACAAAGTTGGGTGAAGAAATTGGTCTTGGAACGCGCACCAACACTATTATGCAATCGGCATTCTTTAAAATCACAGGTGTAATTCCCTACGAAACAGCTGTCGACCACATGAAAAAAGCCATTGTAAAAACCTATGGCAAAAAAGGTGAAAACATTGTAAACATGAACTTTGCAGCTGTTGATGCCGGTGGTCAAAACGTTGTAAAAGTAGATGTTCCGGCAGAGTGGAAAGATCTTAAAGTGGAAAATGAAGCTGAAGATGTAAAACGCCCGTCGTATATTGCAAAAGTTGTTGATGTAATCAACGGTCAACGTGGCGACGATCTTCCGGTTTCAACTTTTAAAGGAGCCGAAGACGGAACATTCCCGCTGGGAACTGCAGCTTATGAAAAACGCGGTATTGCAGTTAACGTTCCTGAATGGCAGGCAGAAAACTGTATTCAGTGTAACCAGTGTGCTTATGTTTGTCCTCACGCTGCAATCCGTCCGTTCCTTTTAACAGAGGATGAAACAGCAGCAGCTCCGGCCGGAACAGAAACACGCGTGGCTACACCAACCAAAACTTTCGAAGGACTCAATTTCCGTATTCAGGTAAGTGTACTCGACTGTACCGGTTGTGGTAACTGTGCCGATGTTTGTCCGGCAAAAACCAAAGCGCTTGAAATGAAACCACTCGATTCTCAGCGTTCAGAAGTTGAACGTTGGGATTATATGATCGACAAAGTAGCATTGAAAGAAAATGTTGTTGACAGAACCAAGTCGGTGAAAAACTCACAATTTGCGCAACCTTTGTTTGAATTCTCAGGCGCTTGTGCCGGTTGTGGTGAAACACCATACATTAAATTGATTACACAATTATATGGCGAAAGAATGATGGTTGCCAATGCTACCGGTTGTTCTTCAATTTATGGTGGCTCTGCGCCATCAACGCCATATTGTAAAAACAGGGATTCAGGTCACGGACCAGCCTGGGCTAATTCACTGTTCGAAGACAATGCCGAATATGGTTTTGGTTTTGCTGAAGGTGTTCAGGCCCAGCGCGAACGTATTTCAGTAATCATGGAAGAGGCTCTGAACAACGGCGCCAGCGATGCAGAAAAAGAAGTTTTTGCCCAATGGTTGGCTGTTAAAAACGACGGAGATGCTTCGGCTGCTGCTTCTAAAAAAGTTCTGGAAGTAATTTCAGGAAGCACAAGTGAATATGCTAAAGATATTATCAAACTGAAACAATACCTTATCAAAAAATCGATTTGGGTATTCGGTGGTGACGGTTGGGCATACGACATCGGTTACGGCGGTCTCGACCATGTAATGGCCAGCGGACAAGACATCAATATTTTAGTACTCGATACAGAAGTTTATTCTAACACCGGTGGACAGTCGTCAAAATCTACTCCGGTAGGTGCAGTTGCCAAATTTGCTGCTTCGGGTAAAAAAGTACGCAAAAAAGACCTTGGCGCAATGATGATGTCGTACGGATATGTTTATGTTGCGCAGGTTGCCATGGGAGCAAACCAATCGCAGTATTTCAAAGCGTTGCGCGAAGCAGAAGCTTATCCCGGGCCATCATTGATAATTGCATACTCTCCTTGTATTAACCACGGGTTGCGCGCAAGCATGGGACGTACTCAGGAAGAAGAGAAAAAAGCTGTTGAAGCCGGTTACTGGTCATTATTCCGCTACAATCCGTTGCTGGAAGAAGAAGGTAAGAATCCGTTCCAGCTCGATTCTAAAGAACCGGATTGGAGCAAATTCCAGGAATTCCTGAACGGCGAAGTTCGTTATACTTCACTGAAAAAATCATTCCCTGCTCAGGCAGATGAATTATTTGCCGCTGCCGAAGTAAATGCAAAATGGCGTCATAATTCATACAAACGAATGGCTTCAATGAATTTCTCGAAAACTGAAGAATAAAATTTATTCTTAAAATAAATAAAAAAACCGCTCTATTTAGGGCGGTTTTTTTTTGCCATTTCTGCTTTTATAAATTGAATTAATATTCAAAAAAGAGCCCTGTAAAATAAAATATCAACCAGAAAAAAATCGATTAACAAATTTGTATTTTTACATCCGATTAAATTTAAAGGACGATGCTCCTGACAACAATTTTTGATACCACACTTCCCCTGACCAATCCGGTTTTGAAATTCCTTATCATTCTTTTAATAATTTTATTAGCTCCTATTTTTTTGAACAGGATAAAAATTCCGCATATTCTGGGCTTAATAATTGCCGGTGCGGTAATTGGTCCAAACGGGCTGAATTTACTTCTACGCGACAGTGGAATTATTCTTTCAGGAACCGCGGGCTTGCTTTATATAATGTTTCTGGCCGGGCTCGAAATTGATTTAACCGAATTCAAAAGGAATAGTGCAAAAAGCCTTGTTTTTGGAACATTTACATTTATTATCCCCATGGCGATTGGTATTTTTTCCAGTTTGTACTTATTAAATTTTTCGTTGATTACATCGGTATTGCTTGCCAGTATGTACGCTTCACATACACTGATTGCTTACCCTATTTTGAGCAAATTCGGGGTAACCAAAAACAAGGCCGTCAACATTACCGTTGGCGGAACTATGATTACTGATATTCTGGCTTTGCTTGTGCTGGCTGTAATCGTAAAAATGACGGAAGGTGAGTTGACCTTTGTTTTCTGGATACAACTTGTTGTTTCAATTCTGATTTTTGGTGCGGTTGTTTTGTTCCTTTTTCCGATTATCGGAAAGTGGTTTTTTAAGCGTTACGAAGACAAAGTTTTACAGTACATTTTTGTGTTATCCATGGTTTTTCTTGCCGCTTTTCTTTCTGAACTTGCAGGAATTGAGCCTATTATCGGGGCATTTTTAGCAGGTTTGGCGTTGAACCGTTTAATTCCTGCTTATTCGCCACTTATGAACCGCGTGGTTTTTGTCGGAAATGCCATTTTTATTCCCTTTTTTCTGATTGGCGTTGGAATGCTGGTCGATTTTCACATTTTTTTTAATGATTTGGAAACCCTGAAAGTTGCTGCGGTAATGACTGTCGTGGCCACCTTTTCAAAATTTTCGGCGGCCTGGCTCACTCAAAAAACTTTTCGTTTTTCTGCCGACGAAAGACGCCTTATTTTCGGACTTAGCAATGCACAGGCTGCGGCTACTTTGGCGGCAGTAATTATTGGGTACAATGTTATTCTTGGTCACAACAATGCTGGCGAGCCTATTCGGTTACTCAACGACAATATTTTGAACGGTACAATTGTAATGATTCTGATAACCTGTACAATTGCCAGTATTTCGGCACAAAGAGGAAGCAGAAATATTTCACTGGCAAAAAGTCCGGTAATTACTTTCAGTGAAAAATCGTTGGTTGAAAAAATTCTGGTTCCCGTTAGTAATCCGGAAACCGTGGAAGATTTGGTTCTTTTGGGAACCTGGATAAAATCGAAAGAAAAAATAAGTGAACTTTATGCGTTAAAAGTTATTCTTGAAGCAAATGAAAATCAGGATTTAACTTCGGGAAAAATTCTTGAAAAAGCTGCTGAAATTGCTGCTTCAACTGATAATAGTATAAACCGAATTACCCGGCACGATTTTAATGCAATGAATGGAATTGTTAGTGTTATCAGGGAAAACAACATTTCCGATTTAATTCTCGGATTGCACATAAAACAGGAAATAAGCGATACTTTTCTTGGTAAACTTACTGGTGGAATTCTTTCGAAAAACAATATAACCACTTTTATTTATAAACCTAAAAACAAAATCGCAACTATAAAACGACAAGTAATTGTTGTTCCTGAAAACGCAGAAAATGTAATTGGTTTTCCATACTGGCTAAAAAAAATAGCAAATCTATCTCAAAACTCAGGTTTAAAAACACAGTTTTACGGAACCGCCGATACGCTTGAAGCGGTAAAAAGACGTTTGGCTGGTGTAAATTTAAATATTGAATACCATGTTTTTACCAGTTGGGAAGATTTTGGAATTCTTGAGAAGGAGATAAAAATAACCGATAATTTAATTTTTGTTTTAAGCCGCGAACACAAACCATCGTACCACATTTTCATGGCGAAAATCCCGGAAATTATAAACCACTATTTTTCAGCCAACAATTTTATGCTTATTTATCCGATACAACTGGGTGTTTACGATCAGGAAACCATCGATTTGCGAAACCCGTCATTGAGTGTCCAGATAGGTAAACTGGATGAGCTTAAACAGAAAATGAAACATATCTTTCCTGCCAGTCAAACGAAATAGAAAAATGAAACCAGCCTCCACTTGTCGAACAAAACAGGACCAATATTTTCAACTGTTTTGAAACTTTTAAATCAAACCGTTGTTTTCAAATCATGAATGAGTTTAAACTTGTTGTTTTCGACGGTATTTGTGTGTTTTGTAACGGCACCGTGGATTTTCTGCTGCGTTTCGACAGGAAAAAACAATTTCGTTATGTAGCCCTTCAAAGCGACGCCGGAAAAATGCTACAGCAAAAATTCAATATTCCAAAAGAAACCGATTCCGTTTTACTTCTTTTAAACAACCAGGTTTTTACGGCTTCGGAAGCTGTAATGAAAATTGCTTCACTTTTACCTTTTCCATGGAAAATGGTTGTTGTTTTCAGAATAATTCCGAAAAAACTCAGGGATAAAATGTACAACCGGATTGCGCGGAACCGGTACCGATGGTTTGGCACCAAAGAATTCTGTCGTATTCCTTCGCCCGAAGAGAAAATGTATTTTCCTGAAAAAGAGGATTTAGATGACTAAATCACCGGCTTCAAAATCTTTGTACAATTTGGCCAGCATTCCCAGCCACTGACTAATTCTTTTCACCGCATCAGTGGTTTCAGCCGAAACATCTTTCTTTTGCATTTTTAGTAAAAGAAAACCATAAACGGTTGTTATTCCCAGTTCAACATCGTTTTGTGCTTCCTTATTTTTTTGTTTCAACTCGGTAATTAAACCTGCAACAGTTTGGAATATATTCACATACATAACATCGGCCGATGTTTCCAAAAGTTTCAGGTGAAGTTGATTTGTGTCGTTTATCAAATTAACTAAAAACTGTAGGTGTCCGTTTTTCCTGATTTTTTCCTTGTCCATCATTAAAATCAGGTTGGTGTACCAGTCGAGTATTTCTTTTGAAGTCTCTGCATCAGTTTTGTACGCTGGGACCAATTGCGTTTCAATCAGATTCATATCGCAGTTAAAAGCCCGGATTAAATCTTCCACCTGAAACAGATACAAAATGTATTCGACAATATTTTCTTTTCGTTTTTGTTTGGCGACAAGCATACTTTCAAATTTGAATTTAATTTATAGTACGAATAAAAAAGGGTTCAGAAGTTGAAAAAATCGTCCAAATCGCGACGGTCTTTTTTTGTTGGTCTTCCGGTACCTTTTTCACGGGTAATCCACCGCATGTTTTTTTGCATTTCCAGCAGTTCAAGTTCTTCGGGAGTAGTAACATCTTCCACAAACTCTTCAGACATTTTTGCCGACATTCGCTTTTCGGATAGTCCCAATACTTTAAAACTTCTTTCAATCGGAGGTTTCCGAACTTTTATTATTTCTCCGGGGTGAACAGCGCGCGAAGGTTTAACAGGCAAATTTTGAATGAACACATGTCCTTTTTTACATGCTTCGGTAGCCTGACTGCGGGTTTTATAAATCCGCACAGCCCACAACCATTTATCCACCCGTACCTCTTCAGCCATGTTATTTTTTATTGAAAAAATTCATGGTTCTTTCAATCCCGATTGTACCAAAACTCTGAATCATTTCAATACAGTAATCCATTTTTTCGGACAGCTGTTTTTGTTCGTCTTTGGTCCAGTCGCTCAAAACATAATCCACCTGGAATCCTTTGTGAAAATTATCACCAATTCCAAAACGCAATCGGGCATAATCGTTCCGGCCCAGAACTTCGCTAATGTTTTTTAAGCCGTTGTGACCACCTTCGCTTCCTTTTGCCCTTAAACGAATTGTGCCAAAAGGCAAGGCCAAATCATCAACCAAAACCAGCAAATTCTCAAGTGGGATGTTTTCTTTTTGAAGCCAGTAATTTACAGCCCCGCCACTTAAATTCATGTAAGTAGTGGGCTTCAGCAACAAAAATGTACGGGCTTTAAATTTATACTCGGTCACAAAACCATACCTCTTGTCGTTAAAACTAATATTGGACGCCTCAGCGAGTGCGTCCAATATTTGAAAGCCAATGTTATGGCGAGTATTTTTATATTCTGGCCCTATATTACCGAGTCCGGCAATTAAGTATTTCACAGAATTATCGTTTGAATTTTTATTCTTCCGCTGTAGTATCTTCTGAAGTATCTTCATCTTCTTCTTCAACAGCACCGGCAGCACCGGCAGCCGATCTTGCAGCCCTGGTAATAACAACGGCAACTACTACGTTTGATTTGTTATCAAGGAATTCAATATTTTGAACATTCAGGTCAGCAACTTTAATGTTCTGTCCCAATCCTAATTTGGTAACATTAATATTGATGGTATCGGGAAGATTTTCGGCCAATGCTTTAACTTTCAGCCTGCGCAGGTTGGTTTTTAATTTACCACCGGCTTTGGTACCTTTTGCCTGACCAATAATTTTAACCGGAACTTCAATTTTAATCGGATGTCCTTCCTGAATTCTCAGAAAATCGATGTGAAGAATCTGTTCTTCAACCGGGTGCCACTGAATATCCTGCATTACTGCTTTGTATGATTTTCCTTCAATGTCGATGTCAATTAAATAAACATCAGCAGAATAAATCAACGGTCTTAATTCGCTGAAAGGAACAGCAAAATGAACAACTTCGTCACCACCATACAATACCGACGGAACCAATTCCTGGCTGCGTAATTTTTTCGCTTCTTTTTTGCCTAAAGAATCCCTCTTTTGACCTTTAATACTTAATGATTTCATTTTAAATAATTTACGTTAATAATTATGGTACTCAGTCCTTCCAGCCTGTCGGCAGGACAAACAGCATGCATAATTAAATGCGCCTGCTTATGGAAAAAGCGGTGCAAATATATAAATTACTTGTAATATAATGAACTTATTGACTGATTTTTATATACCCGTAAAATTGCTTCACCAAAAGCATCGGCTACTGAAATGTATTTAATTTTTTCGCTTCCGGTTTTTGGTTGCATCGAATCGGTAAAATAAACCTCTGTCAGCGCCGATTTTTCAATTCTTTCAATTGCAGGACCGGAAAGAACACCGTGAGCGGCAAATGCTCTTACACTTTTTGCGCCTTTGTCCATTATCAGGTTAGCAGCTTTGGCAATGGTTCCTGCGGTGTCAATCATATCGTCAACAATAATAACATCCCTGTCTTTTACATCGCCAATAACGGTCATATTTCCAACCACGTTTGCTTTTGCCCTGGTTTTATGACAGATTACCATTTCGGTTTCCAGCATTCTGGAATAAGTATTTGCACGTTTTGTACCACCTACATCGGGCGATGCAATGGTCACATTTTCGAGCCCCATTTTTTCAATAAACGGAACAAAAAGTGTGGATGCATACAAATGATCAACCGGTACATTAAAAAATCCCTGAATCTGATCGGCATGCAAATCCATGGTAATCAAACGGTCGATACCGGCAACACTGAGTACATCAGCAAAAAGTTTTGCACCGATTGAAACACGGGGTTTGTCTTTTCTGTCCTGACGCGCATAACCAAAATAAGGAACAACAGCAATAACTTTGTACGCACTTGCACGTTTTGCTGCATCAATCATCAGCAACAATTCGAGCAAATTATCGCCCGGAGGTGGTGTTGACTGAACAATAAACACATGCGAACCGCGGATAGTTTCTTCATAACAAGGTTCAAATTCGCCATCGGCAAAAACCGGACAAGATGAAAGTCCGAGATCGACATTTAAACTGTCGCAAATTTTCTCGGTTAAATACCGGGTTGCCCTGCCGGAAAAAATTTTCAAAGGGTGATTTTTTGTGCCCATTTCAATTCTTTTGATTTGATTCGGATTTGTGACAAAGTTTGCGTCCTTTGCCTCTTCGTTATTATTTGCTTTCAAGTTAAAATATTTAATTTAAAAACTCAAGGTTATTCCGTTCGATTTAATTTTTCTATAAAATCAAGTATTTCCGTTTTTCCGGCTCCTGTTCCAGCTGAAGTTACAAAAAAGTCGGGCATCGATTCCCAGCTTTCCAACATCTTTTTTTGGTAATTGTCCAAGTTTTCTTCGAGCTCTTCCGGTTTTAATTTATCGGCTTTTGTAAAAATAATAGAAAACGGAATGCCGCTTATTCCTAGCCATTCCATAAATTCAAGATCGACAGTTTGCGCTTCATGACGTGCATCGACAAGAACAAAAAGACAATATAGATTTTCCCGCTCAAGAATATATTTTCGGATAAATTTCTCCCACTTTTTACGTTCGGCGAGTGGAACTTTTGCGTATCCATACCCTGGCAAATCAACCAGATACCATTCTTCGTTAATTATAAAATGATTGATTAATTGAGTTTTCCCGGGTTTCCCTGAAGTTTTTGCCAACGATTTTTTATTGGTAATCATGTTTATCAGCGACGATTTTCCAACGTTTGAACGACCAATAAAAGCATACTCGGGCATGGTTGGTTTGGGGCATTTATTTACATCGGTATTACTGACAACGAAACGTGCTTCTTTAATTTCCATTTAGGAAATATTTTTAAATTTAATACTGAAAATAATAAAAATTGACCAATCCCGAAATTCTATTTTATATAAACTTCCAGCGTTTTAACTTCATCTGTTAATGGTTTTAACAGAAATGTTTCGAGACTGGCAGGTATTAAAATGGTTTCACCTTTGTTTACCAGTTCAGTCCCGTCTTCATATTCAATTTTAAAAACACCGTCGAGGTTCATGTAAATTACGAATGAATCGAGTTGGTTATAATCTTTTTCTATTTCTTTATTGAATTCAAGAATATTTGTAGTGAAATAATTGCAGCTGGCAATTTCGGTGGAAACATTTTTTTCGGCTTTGTAATGCGTTTTATAATCTTTCATAAAATTATAATCGATTGCATCAACAGCCAGCTCTGTGTGTAATTCGCGTTCGTTACCTTTTGAATCTTTCCGGTTATAGTCGAAAATACGGTAAGTAACATCCGAAGTCTGCTGAATTTCGGCTACCAGAGCGCCTTTTCCGATGGCGTGTACCCTGCCGGCCGGAATAAAAAATACGTCGCCGGGAGAGGTTTCATCAAAATGCAGTAAATCCATTAGTTTTCCCTGTTCAAAATATTCGAGGTACTTTTCCTGATTTATTTCCTGGTTAAAACCTGAATTAATCAATGCACCTTTTTCAGCGTCGACAACATACCACATTTCGGTTTTTCCGTAAGCGTTGTGCCGTATTTTTGAAAGTTCGTCGTTGGGATGTACCTGCACGGAAAGATCGTCGGCTGCATCGATAAATTTAATAAGCAACGGAAATTCGTTACCAAACTTTTTATACACTTTTTCACCTACAAGATCGCCCATGTAAATTTCAACCAGTTCCTGCAAATCGTTGCCGGCTAAAAATCCATTGTCAACTTCCGAAATAAAACCTTCAACTCCTGAAATTTCCCAACTTTCACCGCAATTCGGAAGATCTCCGTAATCTTTGTTCAGCACCGGTTTCATTCGGTTTCCACCCCAGATTTTTTCGTGAAAAATAGGTTTAAACTTTATAGGATACAAATCACTCATTGTTGCAGATTATTTTCAGGAATTATTTTAATATTAAAATTCAAAATCAACGGCAGCTCTCGAAACGGTAGTTTCGCCCACCCGTTTCACCACTTTCTGGTGTTCGGGATGAACGCGGTACGTTTCCAAATCATCGAGGTTTTCGAAATGTGTAATTAAAGCCAAATCGTAGCTTTTTGCGTCGAGTTCGTAGTTTGCTCCTACCTCCATGTATTTGACTTCCTTAATTTTAAACTTTAACCCTTCGAGCATTGCTTTAAGTTCAGCAACCACTTCTTTCTTTTCCTGTTCAGGATACTCTTTTAATTTAAAAAGAACAATGTGATTAATCATTGCCACCTAATTTTTGTATCTTGTATTTTTATCGCTGCGAAAATAGTGTTTTCTTAGTGGTACTTTTTAAAAAATTCAATTAAAAAATTAAAAATAACAATTAACTCAGAAAGAAAATGCTTGTAATTGGCATTGCCGGCGGGACTGGCTCGGGGAAAACCACAGTGGTAAATAAAATAATGGAACAGTTCCCCAAAAAAGAAGTTGCTGTGCTTTCACACGACTCCTATTATTTCGACAACAGTGAATTGACGCTTGATGAGCGCAGGAAAAAAAATTACGATCATCCGGATTCCATCGAATTCGATTTAATGATCGAACATGTAAAAAAACTTCGAAAAGGCGAATCCATTCATGAACCGATTTATTCGTTTATCACCTGCACCCGTTCAAAAGAAACCAATGTAATTGAGCCCAAAAAAGTGTTGATTGTTGAAGGGATTTTGTGCCTCACCAACAAAGCGCTCCGCAATTTAATGGATATTAAAGTTTTTGTGGATTGCGATTCCGACATCCGGCTTTCGAGGGTAATCTTGCGCGATATTCTGGAACGTGGCCGAAACGTTGAACAAGTTTTAACCCGCTATGAAAATACGGTTCGCCCAAGCCATTTGCAGTTTATTGAACCCACCAAACATTTCGCCGATATTATTATTCCGCAGGGTGGAATGAACCAGGTGGCCATAAATATTTTAACAAATTATATTAACCAGGCACTAAAAAAACAATAATGTTAGACAACCTAAACATCGAGGAAATTCTTTTTATCGACATTGAAACCGTTCCGATTGCTCCTGAATATGCAGAACTGACTGAAAAATGGAAGGAGCTTTGGGAACACAAAATGCAGTATTATATCGACAATGGTGAATCGGCAGGAGGTTTATATGAACGGGCCGGAATTTATGCTGAATTCGGTAAAATTATCTGTATTTCTGCCGGGTATGTTACCCAAAAAATGGGAGAACCTTTTTTTAGGGTGAAATCGTTTTACGACGACGATGAGAAAAAACTCATTGCCAATTTCTTTAATGCGTGGGAAAAATTCAGCAAAAACGGGAAACGCCGGTTGTGTGCCCACAACGGACAGGAATTTGACTTTCCCTATATTTCGCGGCGTGCCCTTGTAAACGGATTAAAACTGCCAAAAATTTTAAATGTTTCCGGGGCAAAACCCTGGGAAATAAAAGACCTGTTGATTGACACACTTCAGCTTTGGAAATTCGGCGATTACAAACATTACACTTCGCTTTCGCTGTTGTGCGAACTTTTTAATATCCCAACCCCGAAAGACGATATCGACGGCAGCCAGGTAGCTGGAATTTACTGGGGAGATGGAGACATTGACAGAATTATCCGATATTGCGAAAAGGACGCGCTAGCTGTTGCAAACCTGCTGTTAAAATACAAAGGCGAAAAAATTATTCCTTTTGAAAATATGGAAAGCGTATAAAAAAACGATTTTCAAAAAACACAAACCGGTTTTAGTTTTATTCTTTTCCCGATTTTTCAGAAGAATGTATATTTCATTTTTTTCTATATTATTGCTGTAACAAAATTTTCAGCGATGAAACAGAAAAGTGAAATTCAATATGTAATTATTGCCATCCGGCGTTTTTTACGATCTATTTTAAGCATTAAAGACGGAACCGATGTAGATTCAACAATTGCAGGAATAAAACGTGATATTGTTTTTCGGGGCCCGACTGCATGGATTTTAATCTTCTCCATTTTTATTGCCTCCATCGGATTGAATGTAAACTCAACGGCAGTAATTATCGGCGCCATGTTAATTTCACCGTTGATGGGCCCGATTCTGGGAATTGGATTGTCCATCGGAACCAACGATATTGAAACCTTGCTGCGTTCGATTAAAAACCTTGGAATTGCGGTTGCCATCGCATTGATTACTTCAACTTTGTATTTTCTGATTTCGCCACTGAACGTTGAACAGTCGGAATTACTGGCGCGCACAAAACCCACCATTTTAGATGTGATGGTGGCTCTGTTTGGCGGTTTTGCAGGTATTGTAGCCGGTTCGAGAAAAGAGAAAACCAATGTAATTCCCGGAGTTGCGATTGCCACAGCGCTGATGCCGCCTTTGTGTACCGCCGGTTACGGTTTGGCAACACTAAAAATGACATATTTTCTAGGGGCTTTTTATCTCTTTTTTATCAATTCTGTTTTTATTAGCCTTGCCACTTTTTTAGGCGTTAAATACCTGAATTTTCCGCTTGTTTCATACATAAACCCGGCAAAAATCAAAAAATACAGAATCATTTTTATAACCTTTCTTATCATTACAATTATTCCAAGCGGGGTAATTTTTTACAACGTAATTCAGGAAACGCGCTTTAATATTGCTGCTGAAAATTTTATCAATGAGAAAGCGGCCTTTGCGGGCAGCGAACTCATCAATAAAAAAGTCGTTTATACCGACACACTTTCAACCATTGATTTGTATTACATTGGAAATCAAATAACAGAAGAACGAAAACTTTTTTTACAGGACATGCTGACCAACTATGGTCTGGCCGGGAAAAAACGGTTCGCCATTACTAAAAAAACAGATCTTCGCGTTCACCAAAACAACAACGACAGTGAAGAATTTGAAAAGAAAATGGCGGATATGAACAACGATCTCAGATTAAAAATTCTGGAAGATATTTACACCAAAAACGAACAGATTATTCAGGATAAAGAATTAAAAATTCGGTTGCTTGAACAGGAAATTATAAAATTAAACGAAAAAGATACCTTTCCTTTCGAACAAATAAATGCAGAATTGAAGTTTCATTTCAGCAACATTGAAAAATTTGCCTATGCGCCAATAACACAACTCAATTCACGAAACGACAGCATTGTTTTCGACACGATTCCTGCATTTTTGGTGAATTATAAAAACAGTGTGAAAAAAAGTATTATTCCTGAAGAAAACGAGAAAATAAACGAGTGGCTGAAAATCAGGTTTAACAATCCGAAAATCGAAGTTATCAGTTATTAAAATTTCATCACCCGGTCGATGTCGCGTTTCGATTCTTTTTGTTTTAGCGATTCGCGTTTGTCGTAGATTTTTTTACCGCGTGCAAGAGCAATTTCAAGTTTTGCCAGTCCTCTTTCGTTAATAAACATACGAACCGGAACAATGGTAAACCCCGATTCTTTCACCTTTTTATCGAGTTTTTGCAACTCTTTTCTGTTAAGTAAAAGTTTGCGGTCGCGCTTTGCAATGTGGTTGTTGCAGGTTCCCATTTCGTATTCTGAAATGTGCAGGTTTTTCACGTACAATTCGCCGTTATAAAACTGGCAATACGAATCAGTTAAATTTGCCTTTCCGCTTCTGATGGATTTAATTTCGGTACCGGCCAGCTGCATTCCGGCTACAAACCTTTCCACAAGTTCGTATTCGAACGTGGCTTTTCGGTTTTTTATATTGATATTTTCCTGTTTGTGCATAATCAGAAATAAAGCGTAAGCAGTTTCGACAAAAGTATACTCAAAATATTAAAAGAAAAAAAGTTTACAACAATTGCCAGAATAATGTAACTGCTTTGTTTTTGTTCCGGCAAAACCAGTAATTCCTTAGCCCCGAACCAGAAAATGTAAAAACTGTAAATTCCCAGTACATCGAGAACATATAAAAACTGAAAAAGCCCGGTAACCGCCGAAACCAGCAAAAAAGGTGTCATTGAATAAACAACCAGTTTTTGTACGGCGGCTAAATTTTTTTCGCCGCCAAAAGTTTTTATCATTTCGTTGGTCAGATAAACCGCAAAAAAATACTGTACAACAAAAAGTAGTATTTCGCGCAGCGCTTTTAAAACAGCAAAGCCCATGTAAAAATGCGAACTGCGGAAAAATTCACCCAAAAACACGGCAATGGCTACAACCAAAAGCAACGGAAACATGTACCCGGCTAAAAGTTTTGCCTGCGTGGTTCTCTTGTTTTTCTGGGCAGACCAAAATTCTTTGGGTTGAAGAATTACATGCTCAATTTTTGATATTAATCTTTTCGAAAACTGGTTTGCCATTCAATATTAATTTGACCGCAAAATTAAACTTTAAAAAATATATAGGAAAGAATTGGCGGTAATTTACCGTTTCTGTTTCTTTTCCGACAATAAATTCTGAAGTGCAAACATTTCATCGCGCAAACGGGCCGCTTCAATAAAATCGAGTTCTTTGGCTGCTGCCTGCATTTGTTTTTTTGTTTTTTCGATGGTTTTTTCCAATCCTTCAACACTCATATACTGAACCACCGGGTCGGCTGCAATATCGGGTCTATCAGATTTTCCAGCGTAAATCGGTTGTTTTTCGCTTCTGAATTCGTAACCAATAATTTCGCGTGTTGGTTTTACAATTTGTGTTGGGGTAATGTTGTTTTCCTCGTTGTATTTCAATTGCTTTTCGCGGCGGTAATTGGTTGAATCGATGGTACGCTGCATCGAATCGGTAATTTTATCGGCATACATAATTACCATTCCGTTGAGGTTTCGCGCAGCACGACCGGCAGTCTGGGTCAGTGACCTTTCCGAACGCAGAAACCCTTCTTTGTCGGCATCTAAAATTGCTACCAGCGAAACTTCAGGTAGGTCAAGCCCTTCACGCAAAAGGTTAATCCCAACCAGAACATCAAACTCGCCTTTTCGCAATTGCTCCATAATTTCGATGCGTTCCAACGTGTCAACATCGGAGTGGATGTAGCGGGTTTTTACGCCCATATTTACGAGGTATTTCGAAAGTTCTTCGGCCATTCGTTTTGTAAGCGTAGTTACCAGCACTCTTTCATTCCTTTCCGTCCGAAGATTGATTTCGTGCATCAAATCGTCGATCTGGTTTGTACTTGGCCGCACATCGATAATTGGATCAAGCAAACCGGTAGGGCGAATAATCTGCTCAACCACAACTCCTTCGCTTTTTGCCAGTTCATAATCAGCCGGAGTGGCGCTCACATAAACAATTTGTTGTGTAAGGTTTTCAAATTCCTCAAATTTCAAAGGGCGGTTGTCGATGGCTGCCGGTAACCGGAAACCATATTCCACGAGCGTAACTTTTCGTGAATTATCGCCGCCGTACATAGCCCTGATTTGCGGAATGGTAACATGACTTTCGTCGATTATACACAGAAAATCTTTGGGAAAATAATCGAGCAAACAGAAAGGCCGGGTTCCCGGAGAACGTCCGTCGAAATAGCGTGAATAATTTTCAATTCCCGGACAGTAACCCAATTCCCGCATCATTTCCATGTCGTACTCTACACGCTCCAGAATTCGTTTGCCTTCCAGCGGTTTTCCAATTTCCTTAAAATAATCTACCTGCATTATTAAATCATCCTGAATATTCCTGATAGCAGAATTCATTCTTTCTTTGGTAGTGACAAAAATGTTAGCCGGGTAAATCTTAATGTTGTCGAAACTATCGTTTATTAGCCCTGACAAAGGATCGAAACCTGAAATTTCTTCAATTTCGTCGCCCCAAAAAACGATACGGATTGCTGTATCGGCATAAGCAGGAAATATATCTACAGTGTCGCCTTTAACCCTGAAATTTCCACGTTGAAAATCAACCTCGCTTCGTGAATACAAAGCTTCCACTAATTGACGGAGCATAGCATTTCGCGAGACTTTTTCACCAACACTCACTTCGGTGATATTTGCATGAAAATCTTCAGGATTCCCGATTCCGTACAAACACGAAACCGATGAAACCACAATAACATCGCGGCGCCCGGAGAGTAATGAAGAAGTAGCGCTCAATCGCAGTTTTTCAATATCCTTGTTAATGGAAAGGTCTTTTTCAATGTAAGTATCGGTGGTTGGCAAATAAGCTTCCGGCTGGTAATAATCGTAATACGAAACAAAATATTCAACCGCATTATTTGGAAAAAACTGTTTCATTTCGCCATACAACTGTGCTGCGAGAGTTTTGTTGTGACTTAAAATAAGTGTAGGTCGTTGCACTTTTTCCACAACATTGGCCATAGTAAACGTTTTTCCCGAACCTGTGACCCCCAGCAAAGTCTGAAAACGTTCACCGGTTTCAATACCTTCTGCAAGCTGCCTGATGGCTTCCGGCTGATCGCCAGTGGGTTGATAATCCGATACTATTTTGAATTGCATGCGATAAAACTAAGGAAGTGTTCTGAAAAAACCTCTAAATTTCAAAAATATTGCCTTCAAAAATAACTACCGGATTCCCAAAACCAAACCGCCGAAATTTAAAAAACCGGCTAAAACCGAAACAGTTAACCAGTCAATATTTTAAATCAAAACAGATAAGTTTAAAAATCCATAATTATTTCTTAACCAAAAATAGAAATTTCCGGCTACATTAAAACCATTAATTCAGAATTGAAAATGTTTTCCACCAATGACAAAACTACCTATTCATCAAAAACTTAAATCCTGATGAATCGGGTTAATATCGCTGAATTTTAGGTGAGCATCAGAAAATTAATACAATAAACTCTTAATTATTTAATGAGAATAGTAAATTTGTAAAAAGTAATACCGACCGAAAAAATTAGATTTTCATAATGAAAAAAATAACAATTATAACTTTAATTGCAACTGTTTTTTTGAACATTACAACAACCTACGCACAGGAATTTGTAAAGGAACGCTCTTTTACAGCTAAAAATTCAGGATTATATGCAGGTGGCCAGGCGTCGACCAATGGACTTGGGTTACAAGCCGGATACGTTTTGAACAAAAGATTTACTTTTAGAACAGGTTTCGAAACCATGACCCTGAAATACAATTTCGATTTCAATGAAAATGATATTTCGTATAATGCCGACTTAAATTTCAAAACCGGTGGTATTTTTATTTTGGCCGATTGTTATTATACATCGCGGCTTTATTTTTCACTGGGCGGAATATTAAATTCTTTCCATCCTGAAATGAACGGAAAGGCAGTGAGTGACTTGACATATGGAGATATTTCAATTCCTGCTGAAGATGTTGGTGAATTTGATTTTACGGTTGAACCAAAATTAAAAATGGCGCCTTATGTTATTGCCGGATTCAGGCAATTTATAGGAAAAAAAGAACGAGTGGTTTATAATTTTGAAACCGGATTTTACTATATGAACGGCCCCAAAGTCAACATTGAAGCAACAGGGTTGCTTTCGCCAACTGCCGACCCGGCCCACGGACAGGCAGAATACCTTGAAAATCAGTTTAGCAAGTATAAAGTATATCCCATTTTAAAGTTTAACTTAGCGTTTAAGATTTTATGATATCGAACTCAAAAAAATGATGTTATGAAAAAAAATACGAACAACCGGAATTTTATAAAAACAGCCATATTTGCTCTAACATTTTTGATTTTTGCCGGCTGTAGCGGATATTTGGAAAATCCGATGAAAGACAATGAAACCGGTGAAGATATTAATTTACTGATCCTCGATTTTAACTTTTTCACCACCAGAATGACATTTAAATTTTTCGATGCAAAAGATAGTTCGGTAATTACACTGCCTGCCAATGTAAAATTCTCGGGGGCAAACGGAAACGACATTGTTACTTTTGCCGGTGAAAAAAATGATTCCCACTCCACAATGCAGGGGCAGTTGGAATTAACCATAGACCCAAATGTCGAATTTTCGGCTGCCAATCCGTTTGAATTTGCCATCGATATTAAAGTTAACGGTTACAACGAATTTCAAAAAGGATTCCAGATTGTAAGTGAAGGTAAAAAAACCTACGAATTGTACTTGTCGAAACCGGCTGACGACAATACCGATTTGGAAGGAAATGTTGACGAAGGCGATTCTTCCATTGTATTTATCCTTCCGCCAACAGAACTTCTAAAATCGGCTACTGTGGCAAAACCTTACGAAGTACATTATAAAATAGCAAAAAGCGATTTTCTTTTGCTGAAAAATACTTCGGGTGAGTTGATTTTTAATTCAATTGAAGAACTGAATGCAGTTTACGGAACCAGTGGTTTTGCAATACTTTCCATGAATATTGTAGATGATTTTGCCCCGGGTGTCGACATGGTTTATTACGGTGGCGAGCTGGTGCCTTTGCTTTTCCACAAACTGGAACAAGGCGAACTGGTAAGTTTTACTGTAAACGGTGAAACAGTTGGCGATTTAAACGGAATTACCATAAAATCGTACTCTGTTTATACGGGTGCTCCTGTGCCTGATTTATTTGGGTTCGCCGACTTTAATTCCACCGAAGGCGGTTGGTTTTATCATGAACCGGATGCTGATTCAGCATTCTACCAATCTCTCGATATTTCCTATACAGTTGCAGAAGCTTCTACAGAAACACTTTGCGAAACGGGTAGCAGCATTACATTCTCGTCGTCGGTGATTTCAAGTTTTTCGATTGATGCCGATGTTTACGACGAAAATGGTACGCTTATTAACACCATTAATTTTAAAGGAAATTTTCCTGAAACTTTTACGGTTGAGAATGCACCTTCGAGAGCTGTAAAATTGGTTTTCAGGGATAACAATACTTCTTTTCAGGCCATTCCCGATTTAGAAATTGCCAACTTATGCACAGGAAGTTATAACGTAACCGTACAACCAGAAGCAGGCTACGAAGAATACCAGATTGTATTAAAAGCCATTTGCCCCGATAACCCAACAGTTGCTATTGCACCATCGTACAGTGCAGAGATAAGAATCAAAAATAGCGGCGACCTTTGGCAGGGTGTCGATATGACCGGAGGAAAAGTTGACATGCTTGGAAAACCCAACCAGGAATACGAGTTGCGCCTCCTCTGGAAGGAAGAATGGGAATATTCAACTTATTCCACTATTTTTAATGCCACAGACGGAAGTTATGAAGGTGACGCTTACCCAGAAACTGTTATTGAATCCGGATACATTGAAAATGGTGCCAGAATCAGAATTAATGTGGAAAAAGAATTCAACCAGAACGTTTGCGACGATATGGGTTGGTAGCTTTTTTACAAATACATTTGATTTAGATTAATCTATCCCAAAAAAACACTGTCGTAAAAAACGGCAGTATTTTTTTTAGAAAAATTTCTCTCGTTGAAATATTCCAGTAAAATTTAAGAAATCAGGCCTTTCAAAGTTTTTTCAACCTGATATTTTTTAAAGCCCCGGTGGTATTCCATGTTGCAATTCCAAAAGGAGTTGAAAGACCGACTTCGGGGCGAATACCAATTTTATGCTCACCAACCACAAAATCGACCACATTTTCATCGTCAATCCAGGCCGAAATTTTCCCGTCGTTTACCTGCAAACGGATTTTATACCAACGATCTTTTTCAAAGTTTTTCAGAATTTTAGTTTCGTTTTCAGAAGCATCGGCTCCGTCGATGGTACTTAGCCCAACTACCGGACCACCCCAGCCGCCAACAATAAAAGAGCAAAAAGTGGAATCAACCGGAAAAGTTATTCCGCAAAAAAAGTCGTTCCCGGTAATTTTTTGAGCCTCCAGATCCACTTCGTAATTATTCACCGGAAAATTGCCTGAATAAGTAATACCGGTTAATCCGTCACCGTAATTCAGAATTAGATTTCCTTCCGAGATTTTTACCGGTCCCTGCGTTCCAAAGTTGGTAATTTCCCAGCCTTCCATTGTTTCTCCATCAAAAAGTAAAACTCCGTCTGGATTTTCCTTCGGGGGTGTAATTTCCTGCTGAACGTTGTTTCGGGTTTCTTTTTTTTCTGCAGAATTACAAGCTGCCAAAAATAGTACAAGAAATAGATATAAAAAGGTTTTCATCGGTTATAATTGGTTTTTTAAGTAAAGTTAGTCGGTTTTAAATGAAAACAAAAAATCCTGCACTATTTTTACAAATGTTCAATTTCATTTCTCAAAGCAGCTCTCGAAGCACGGTCGACAAGTGTGAAAATCAAATCGATCTTCGATTTATTTTTTGAAATTTTGTGTCCTTTTACCTGTACAAATTCAAGACTGATTTTATCAGAAATTTCATAAAACGCTTTGTATATTTCAGCATTTTTCAGCAACCGGTTTGTTTTGGAATAAAAATTATTTTTCTCCAGGCGGCTTCTTCTTCCCGGTAACCCAATAATATTTTGTGAATCGGAGAATACTGTGATTTTAGTTTTCTTATCCTGAATTTCAGAAAGCGCAGCCAGTAAAATCTGTAATTCAAGCTGGGTTGAAGAAGTGTCTTCAAACCGGACAATTTTGATGTCTTTTTTAAATTCTTCAACAGGAAGATCCAAGTCAGAAGTAAAAATAAAAGCGCCATATCCAATCCCTGATTGAACATGAACGCTTCCATCGGTAAACAAATTGAGTTTTACCAAAACTTTAACTAAATAAACTTATCAACTTAAAAATTTCTTTCTCAAATCTTCCACCTGCTCCGGATTAATCGGAACCAGTTTTCCAAGCGAAGCCCCCATTGTGAGTGATTTTGCGCTAAACTCAGCCACTTCCAGCCGGTCGAAAGTTCCCAGCAATTTATCTCCGGTAACCAAAACCGAATCGTTTTCAATAATTACTGCCGGTGTATTTTCCGACAACAAATTCAGAATGGCTTCTTGTCCGGCAAAGTGCGAACCAAAATGAACATTAGGGACATCCTGCAGAAAAATCCAACTTTCGGGAATTGTCCGAACGTCGAGTTTTTCAGCCGTAACACTGTAGGCCATCAAATAAGGCGTTTGTGTTAAAATAATTGAATTTACATGTGGATTTCGTTTGTAAATTTCCTGGTGCAGCCAGGTTGAACGGCTCGGTATTTTTCCGGGCTCGCGTTTTCCATCCTTGATCTGAACAACATCTTCGTTCTGAATATCCCAGCGTGCAACATTTGTAGGCGTAATTAAAAAATCGTTTCCTTTCCAGCGAACCGAAACCGTTCCGTAAGAACTAATCATCAAACCCTGGTTGCATGCGCGGTGAACAATTTTTTTAATTTCCTCACGAATTGCACGCTCGTCCGATGGATGTTCAACTGTTTCCATTTCGGGCAGCAGACGCGGAATCTGTTCCTCAAACTCTTCAATTTGTTCATCAGACAAATAATTCGGAGTTCCAATTGTACTTCCGTAAATTATTGTTCTGCCACAAAACTCAAGCGTTTCAAACCGTTGAAAAGCATCGTTCAGATCGGTTCCGCCAACCACAGTTCCGTGATTTTCCATGATTACCGCATTGAATCCTTTTTCAAATTCTTTTGCAATTACGTTTCCCAAAATCTCGCTTCCGGGAATTTCGTACGAGGCGTAACCAATTGGTCCGCAAATGTTTTTTGCCTGAGGAATTATGTTTGTATTCGGAATCTGGCGAACAATACTAAACGAAACCAATGCCGGCGGATGTGCATGAACGACAGCTTTTATATCGGGACGTGCTTCGTAGATGGCCTTGTGAAACGGGTATTCTGAAGAAGGTTTGTGACGGCCTTCAATAGCGCCGTTTTTGTGAATACAAACAATATCGGATGCCCGTAAAGAGCCTTTGTCGATGGCTGAAGGAGTTACCCAAATATCACCGTTTTCGTCGATAACCGAAATGTTTCCTCCCGAAGTAGTTGTTAACCCACTCCGGTAAACTTTATCAATTATCATTGTAATCTGATCGCGTGGGTGCATCAGTTGTGTATCCAGTCTTTTCATTTTCTATTTACCATTTCAAATAATTCATACAAATTAAGAACAAAAAAAAAGCGAAACAATCCTGATGTATCCTTCTTTGAAAAAATTATTCAACTATTCCCAAATTAAGTTGCGAAACATCACTATCCGAAAATACATCAGCAATAACCAGAGCAGCTCCCAAAGCACTGGAATTGTCTATCTCAGAAATCAGAACTTTTTTCGATGAAAAGTGTGATTTCAATACATCAACAAATATTTTATTTCTTGCAAAACCACCGGAAACATACAAACACTCCGTTTCGTCGTTTTCAGGAATTACCAGATTTATGCTTGTTACACACAATTCAGTTAAATCGATCATTAATTTTGTATAAGCTTCTTCATAAGAATTAAATACTACCAAATCAACCCTTTTTAATCCTTCATCAAAACTTTCTTTGCCGTTGGGGAAAAATACGGAAGCCGTATATTTTTGCTGAAGATTTTCAATCAGATAATTGTCCTTTTTTACCGATTTAAAAAAGTCGCAGGCAACATTGAAATATTTGGCCAGTTTATCTGTCCACACTTCATGAAAATGGCCCATAAATAATCGCGACGATTTTACCTGTTCTTTGTTCGGAGTTAAAAAACAAAGACAATCCTGCTCCAACTGCCCGGCAGTTAACGGTTCTTTGTTGAACGGATTCATATTTATACACCAGGTTCCGGTTGAAACAAGAATAAATTTTGAGGAACTTGCTTTTAAATAAGGCACCAACGATGCAGAACTGTCGTGAATTCCGGTTCCGATTTTAATTTCCTTTGCAAACAAATTCACCGGAAAAACCACGTCGTTATTTACCGGTTCCGTCAATGAAATTTCGCTGTCGCTTATCCAACCATGATACTGCATTTTGTCGAAATCCCACAAAAATGTGTGGCAACCGATGGAGGTTGGTTCAGAAACAATTTTATTGGTTAAACAATAAGAAAGGTACTGTGGAAAATGCAGGATTGATTTTACACGGTTAAATAGTTCCGGTTTTTCCTTTTTCAACCAAAGAATCTGTATTCCGGAGTTTAGTAAAAGTCCGAGTGCCGGGCTTGCAGTATTTCTGCAAAATTCTTCCTTTCCGCCATATTTGCTGAATAAATTGTCTGCGACAGAAGCATTGATTTCCTTTAAATAATTATAAACCGGTGTAAGTTCTTTCCCGTTTTCATCGAGAAACATTAGAGAAGCTCCGTAGGTTGAGAAATTTACACCCACCAGTTTGTACTCCTCCTGAGTAATAATTTCAGCAATAACTTTAATAATCCAGGTTGTAATTAAATCAATGTCATCACATTCAAATCCGTCATCATCCTGAACCACCTGAAACTTTTCTTCGTGCTGATAAACCACTTTAAACCGGCGGTCAAACAACAGGATTTTTTTATTGGTTTTACCAATATCGAAAACTGCAATTACTTCGGTCATTTTGAGAAGAATAATAAAAACCTCCTGCCCCGTTTAAATCTGCGACAGGAGGAATATAAATTTATGGAATCAATAAATAACTTATCTTTTTGAAAGTACGTCTTTTTCGTATTGTTGAATTTCTGCAATGTAGTTTATTCCGGTTGGAACCCCTTCCTGCAGGCAATAATAATCCCAAACAGCGCTGAAAGGCATTGTTTTTAACTCTTCGAGCATGGCTAGGCGTTCGAAATATTTGCCACTTTCTTCCAGGGCAACCAAATCTTTAGTCGGTTCAAGAGCCGCAATCAGGAACGCTTTCTGGGCCGCCCGTGTACCTGTAACATAAGCGCCAATCCGGTTAATAGAAGCATCAAAAAAGTCGAGTCCGATATTTACCCTGCTTAAAAAATTGTTGCGCATAATTTCAGATGCAATTAGTTGAACGTCTTCATTTAAGGTCACAACATGGTCAGAGTCCCAACGAATTGGGCGGGTAACATGTAATAAAATCTCATCAACAAACTGAAGTACCGAAGAAATTTTGTCGCCAACCTGTTCTGTCGGGTGGAAATGTCCGTTATCGAGGCAGATTAAAGTATTGTTTTTAATGGCATAACCAAGATAGAAATCGTGCGAACCAACGGTCATCGACTCTACTCCAATCCCAAAGACCTTGCTTTCTACCGCATCTTTCATATGCTCCTTTGGATATTTGGTGGCAAAAGCCTCATCGAGCGATTTTTTCAAAAGAGAGCGGTAACCGTTTCTGTCAACGGGAGTATCTTTTGAACCGTCAGGAATCCAGGTATTGTGCACACAAGGCGTTCCCAGTTGTTTGCCAATTTCAGCAGAAATTGCACGGCAGCGTTTTACATGTTCAACCCAGAATTTGCGGTTTTCTTCCTTTTTGCTTGAAAGTGTGTAACCGGCAGCCCGATCGTGAGAAAAACAGGTGGCATTAAAATCCATTCCAATTCCCTGCGATTTACACCAGTCAATCCAACTTTGAAAATGTTTGACTTCAATTTCGTCGCGATCAACTTTTTCACCTTTAAAATCACCATAAATAGCATGCAAATTCAACCGTTGATTTCCCGGAAGAAGTGATAAAACTTTTTCGAGGTCGGCTTTCATTTGTTCAATGGTAGTTGCTTTCCCGGGATAATTTCCGGTTGCCATAATTCCACCCGACAGTTCACCATCAGCAGTTTCAAAACCAGCAACATCGTCGGTTTGCCAGCAATGCAATGAAATTTTAACATCTTTCATTTTTGCGATGGCAGCGTCGGTATTTACACCAATTGCAGCATATTGTTCTTTAGCAATCTCGTATGCTTTTGTAATTAATTCGTTGTTATTCATTTTTGTCATTTTAGTCCATGTAAAATACTTCCTCTAATTTCACCGAAACAGGCGAATTATCAGGATTTGTTTTCATAATATCGGCCATAAAAGCCCACCACTTTTGTACTACTTCTGTTTTTCCATGATCCTGAGAATCGCCTTCTCCGCTAACTTTCTGAAAGGCAAAAAGCGTATTTGTTTCTTCATCCAGAAATATTGAATATTCACTTACTCCGGCTTCTTTAAGCAGAAGTTTTAATTCAGGCCATATTTCATCGTGTCGCTTTTTATACAAAGCTTTCTGTCCTTCATTCAGGAACATTTTAAACGCTACACGTTTCATTATCCAAGTGCATTTAATTCAGGATATAACCATTTGGCAATACCAATTACTATTACCGAAAGCAGAATTGCACCAATACCAACGAGTATCATGTTGTATGTACTTTTTGAAACCCCTTTCCACTCTTTGCGGTAGAAACCCCACAAATTTGCTGTTAGAATGATGGTTGCCATGTGGAGAGTCCAAGAACTGGCGCCATTCCCGATTTTTGTTTCGCCCATTCCGTAGAAAAAGAATTGTAAAAACCATGTAGTTCCGGCTAATGCACAAAACAGGTAATTTCGCAACAACGGAGTTTTTTTATCGACAAAATCGCCACCTGTTCTGTTTCTGAGAATTAAGCCTGTTGTCCAAATCACATTGGTGGTAAGTCCTCCCCAAAGTATAACAAAGAAAATAATATTGTTTTCAAAGAGATATTTGAAACTTCCACCATCCTGTGTCAGAAAAGGATAACTTTGTTCAACTGCCAACGATCGAGCTACGATCGACATTTCTTTGCCCGCATCGATACCGAAACTAAAAAAAGCACTCAAAACACCCGAAACAATTGCAATCATTAATCCTTTTGACAGGTGAAATTCGCTGTTAACTCCTTCCTTGACATTTCCAAGGTCTTTATCTTTTTTGATTCCGGCCCGTCCGCTAAGAATTATCCCAACCAGAAGAATAACGATTCCAAGAATAACGATTCGTCCACCTGTACTTCCAAACAAATCAGAAAATGCCAAACCGGATGGAATAATTTCAGCTAGCCCTGGAATATCGCGTAAAACGGGCAATCCCAAGGAACCAACAACTGAAGTAATCCCCAACAAAACTGAGTTTCCCAACGACATCCCAAGATACCGGATAGCAAGCCCGTAAGTGAGACCACCTATTCCCCACAACAAGCCCATAATGTAAGTATTCCGAAGTACGCTACTACTTGTAGCATTCAGAATTCCATGCCAATCAGGAATTGTCAATAATACAGCCAGGAACGGCATAATTAGCCAGGAGAAAATTCCACCGGTAATCCAATAAATTTCCCACCGCCATTTTTTAACCCAGTTGTAAGGCATGTACCAACTTCCTGAAGCACTGCCACCCAACGAGTGAAATAAGATTCCAAGAATTACGTTCATAATTGTTTGATTTTATCTGTTTAAAACTAGTTTGACTTGTATTTTGCTAAACAAAATATTCAAATGTAGAGTATATAACGGAGCAAAACAATAGTATATTTGGCATAAAATTTATACTTTTTGACACCAAAATCACATACTTTTGTTTGAATTAAAGACAGTGAATTCATCCCAGAAGAAAATGAAAAACAATTTTAAATATTTAACAACCGGCGCGGAGGATACAAACTGGGGAATTTATCTGAATGTAGCAGGAACTTCCACAGTTAATTCAAATGAAATATATCCTTCACCCAATCACCCTTCAGGGTATTATTTTTATTGGAATGAAGGCCGGATTCTCAATGAATATCAAATCAATTACATCACAAAAGGGGAAGGTATTCTTGAAAATCGGCATGGAGTTTTTCCAGTAAAAGAGGGAAGTTTGTTTGTAATTTTTCCCAATGAGTGGCACCGTTATAAACCCAATCAGAAAACTGGATGGGAAGAGAATTATATAGGATTTGAAGGTAAAATTGTAGATAAATTTATGTCTCATCCCCTATTTTCCCCAAAGCAACCGGTTATTTATACCGGGGTAAAAGAGGAAATTATTGATTGCTATTTAAAGATATTTGATCTTGTTGAAAAAGAGCAACCCGGATACCAACACATTACTTCAGGAATGGTAGTAAAATTATTGGGGTACATTATTTCGTTTGAAAAACAAAAGGGATTTTCAGGGAAAAGAATCTCCTATGTTATTGAGGAAATTAGGTTTATGATGAGACAAAACATTTCCAATGATTTTGACATTGAAGAACTTGCAAGTCAAAATAGCTTTGGCTATTCCTATTTTCGAAAAATGTTTAAAAAATTCACCGGCGTTTCGCCCGGACAATATCATTTGCAACTAAAGTTAATGAGAGCCAAAGAATTGCTTATTTCAAGCGACAAAACCATTAAGGAAATTAGTGATGAACTTGGATTTCAGTCTATCTATTATTTCAGTAATCTTTTTAAGAAAAAAGAAGGAATAAATCCTTCGCAATACAGAAAGAAAAATATCCTAACGCACTAATAATCAAAATATAAAATTTACGATTTTGTTAAATTGATTTCCCCCTTTCAAAGAAAGGGGGCAACTCTCTTCAAAGCTGCCCATAATTGTATTAAGAAAGATAAAAAATAAGGGTTTGTGCATCAAATGTAGAAAATTCAAACTAAATAAACAAACTACGTTTAAGATTATTAACAATAATAAGCCAATATACCAATCACAAAAAGTTTTAAATCTACAAAATCACAATAACATACGTAATAATTTTATTTTCAAATAATTACAGGGAATATAATTATTAAAGAAAGACATATTAGCAAAATGTAGGCTAACATTAGAAAGTTTAGGCACGAAAGAAAATTATTGCTTTAAAAGTATTGGTGAATATCAGGAAAACAACAAGGGTTGCTCAACAGCAACCCTTATAATAACTAGCTTTTCTTTTAATCACGATCGTGATTATGAATTTAAAATTACTCCTTTTTGATGGAATAAAAAGCATACGCAAATACACAATTACCAAATTTTATCTATTCAGTATAAAATCAGCAATCCTAACCTTTTTCATCAGCATATTTTACCCCATGAATAAGAATAATTTTCATCATCATTTATTACAAAAAAAATAAAATATTACGATTAATGATATATTTAAAAAAAATCGTAAGTTTACAGAAAATATGTAACCATGTATCTGAATTCAGGCAACTCAAAATACGACATCATTGTAAAAACAGCCTATAACTTATTTTGGCGGTATGGAATTTCGAGGGTTAGTATCGAAGAAATTTGCAGAGAGGCCGGTGTAAGCAAAATGACATTCTACCGTTTTTTCGCAAATAAAATTGAACTTGGTAAAACCATCATCGATAATATTATGGATGAATCGATTGAAAAATACACCAGCTTAATGCAACAGGATATTTCTTTTGAAGAAAAAATAAAGCAACAATTACTCCTGAAATTTGAAGGAACAAAAGAAATTAGTACTGAATTTGTAAAAGATGTGTATTCCAATAAAAAACTGGGATTGCATGCTCACTGGCAGAAAAGAACAGATGAATTTATTAAAACAGTAAAAAATGATTATGCAAAAGCCCAAAAAGACGGGTTCATCAGAAAAGACTTAAACCTCGAATTTATGTTTTATTTCAATTCCAAAACAACTGATTTGTTGATGGAGCCAAAATTTATAGAAATGTTTGCCAGCATGCAGGAGTTGATTATGGAATACGCCAAACTGTTTTTTTACGGAATATTTTCACACAAAAATGAGAAAAACGAACTTTAAATCTTTAACCGGAATTTTTACCCTGTTTTTTTGTGTTTTGAATATTTCGGCACAGGAACACAAAACGGAAATAAATGATTCTCTTTTATTCAAAGGTCAGCTTTCTGCTTGGACACATTATAATGGTAATAATATATTACCGCTTTGGAGTGGTGCAAGATATATTCCGCAGATAAATTATGAAATCAAAAATAAAAAAGCACACTTAGTCGATTTTGAAGCCTCAGTAAATGCTTACGGAAATTTGGGACTGAATCCTTTTGATTCGATAAACATTTCCGGAAAAATAAAACCCTACAGGCTCTGGGCCCGATTTTCAACAGAACAACTTGAAATACGTGCAGGATTGCAAAAAATAAATTTTGGCTCGGCCTCACTGCTTCGTCCGTTAATGTGGTTCGACCAGGTTGATCCACGTGATCCACTTCGTTTAACCGATGGAGTCTGGGGAATTTTAGGCCGTTACTATTTTCTTAACAATGCCAATATTTGGTTGTGGGGGTTGTACGGAAATAATAAAACAAAAGGCTGGGAAATACTGCCAACAAAAAATGATACACCTGAGTTCGGTGGAAGATTTCAGTTTCCGGTTTCAAAAGGAGAAGCTGCATTTACTTACCATCACCGGTTAGCCGATAACTTCGGAATTGAAGGTTTCGACAACTACTATGAAAATATTCCTGAAAACAGATTTGCATTTGACACCAAAATTGACGTAGCAATCGGACTTTGGTTTGAAGCTGCCTGGATAAACAAATCCAAAGATATTGGAATGTTTACCAACCAGGAAATTATTAATCTGGGAATGGATTACACTTTGGGAATTGGAAATGGTTTGTATATAGTTTACGAGCAGCTGGTGGCAGCTTACAACCAAAAACCTTTTAATATTGAGAACATGGTTACTTTTTCGTTATTGAATATGACCTACCCTATCGGATTATTTGACAATTTAAGCGCAATCGTTTATTACGACTGGATAAACAAATCGGCTTACAATTTTGTGAACTGGCAAAAACAATTCAACAAAATTTCGCTCTATTTTATGGGTTATGTCAATCCAAAATATTACAACATTCCGACACAGGGTTCAGGAGAAATGCTTTTTGCGGGAAGCGGTATCCAGGTAATGCTTGTTTTTAACCATTAAAATATATCAAACTTAAATTATACCAAATATCAATTTCAATGGAAAACTCATCGATAATTAAAATTGAACAGCTCACCAAGTCTTTTCCCATGGGAAAGTCGAAGTTTACGGCATTGAAGGGTATTAACCTAACGTTCGGAGAAGGGGAATTTGCCGGATTAATCGGGCCAAGTGGTTCTGGAAAAACGACTCTTTTAAATATAGTTGGCTCACTCGATGTACCTTCTTCAGGAGAAGCGAAAGTTTTGGGGCTGTCAATTGGCTCTCTGTCTGCAAAAGAGGCAGCAAAACTGCGTAAAGAAAAATTGGGATTTATCTTCCAAAGTTATAATTTACTGGCCGTTCACAATGTTTTCGAAAATGTTGAATTTCCATTGCTACTTTTAAATTATTCGGCAACAGAACGAAAGAAAATGGTAATGGAAGCGCTGGAATGGGTTGGATTAACTGATAAAGTTAAATCGAGACCTCCCCAACTTTCCGGAGGAGAATGCCAAAGAGTTGCCATTGCCCGTGCTATGGTGAAAAAACCATCGCTGGTTTTAGCCGATGAACCAACGGCTAACCTTGACGCTGCAAATTCGCACAATATTCTTCAAACCATGGTAACCCTAAACAAAGAACTAAAAACTACATTTTTGTTTGCAACTCACGACGAAAAAGTAATCAGTTATCTCCGCCGGAAAATCTTCCTTAAAGATGGGAATGTGGATAAAGAAGAAATTTCAACCAACTAAAAAACGAATACATGAAACTGGCAATAAAACTGGCATACCGAAATCTGATTGGAGCCGGACTGAGAACCTGGCTGAATGTGATTGTTTTGTCGTTCTCTTTTGTGGTAATTATTTGGATGAAAGGAATAATGGTGGGCTGGGATCACCAGGCGAAAACTGACATGAAAAACTGGGAAATAGGCGGTGGACAATACTGGCAGAAAAACTACGATCCTTACGATCCGCTTACCTTATCGGAAAGTCACGCTGAAATTCCGCCTTCTTTAACCGAAGAAATTTCAAATAATAATATTGTTCCAACTTTAATGGCAAGCGGAACCATCTATCCACAAGGGAGAATGCAATCCATCGTTTTTGCAGGCATAAATCCGCATCAAACCATTTTTATGCTGCCAACCGAAAAACTCGACACAACAGTTTCAGCAATTCCTGCCATTATTGGTTCTGTAACTTCGGCAAACCTCAAATTAAATGTGGGTGATTATGTAACTGTTCGCTGGCGAAATGCAGATGGAATGTTTGATGCAACCGATGTTGTAATAACCGGAATTTTTTCGTGCAATGTCCCTTCTGTTGATGCAGGTAAAATTTATATTCCACTTGAAAAACTTCAGGAAATGATGGGGCTGGAAAATGAAGCAACAATTCTTACTTTCAGGGAAGAACAATCCGAACGTTCAGAAATTTCAGGATGGATTTACAAAAATAAAGCGTCGCTTACAAAATCGGTGGATGATCTGATTAAAACCAAAACTGTGGGTCAATCCATTTTCTATGCGATTCTGTTGCTTCTGGCTATGTTGGCCATTTTCGATACACAGGTTCTTTCTATTTTCAGAAGACAAAAGGAAATTGGAACTTACGTTGCACTTGGCTACACCCGGAAAGAAGTGGTCGGATTATTTACTGTTGAAGGAGCGATGCATTCTATTCTTGCCGCACTTGTTTCAGCTGTTTACGGATTACCGTTTCTTATTTGGATGGCAAAAGCAGGATGGACGATGCCTATAGAAGCCAGCGAATTTGGAATGGCAATGGCGCAAACACTTTACCCTGTGTACAGTGCGGGATTGGTAACGTCAACAGTGTTGATTATTGTGCTAGTAACTACAGTAGTAAGTTACTGGCCTTCGCGAAAAATTGCAAAAATGAATCCAACAGAAGCTTTAAGGGGGAAATTACAATGATACGATTTCTATTAAAAGGATTAATACGTGACAAAAGCCGCAGCCGCCTGCCCATAATTGTGGTTTCCATTGGTGTAATGTTAACTGTTTTAATGCATGCCTACATTACCGGTTTTATGGGAGATACCATTGAGTTGAATGCACGGTTCACTCATGGTCATTTAAAAGTAATGACAAGGGCTTATGCTGAAAATATGAATCAGGTGCCCAACGATTTGGCGCTTTTGGATGTTGATAAACTGATTTCAGAATTAAACAACGAATATCCTGAAATAAAATGGACACCACGAATTCAGTTTGGCGGTTTGGTAGATGCACCCGATAAAAACGGAGAAACAAAAGCACAAGGGCCGGCCATGGGTTTGGGGATTGATTTTCTTTCGGGACACAGTGGTGAAGCTGAAAGATTAAATATTAAAAAAGCATTGGTCCGTGGAAATCTGATCAATCAACCCGGCGAAGCTTTGCTCAGTGAAATGTTTTCAGAAAAGCTGGGTGTGAATCCCGACGACGAAGTCACACTTATTGGATCAACCATGAATGGAAGCATGTCGATGTACAATTTCAAAGTTGCAGGAACCGTAACTTTTGGAGCCGAAGCGCTCGATCGCGGAGCAATTATTGTCGATCTTGAAGATGCAAGAAACGCACTTGATATGCAAAATGCCGCCGGAGAACTTATCGGTTTTTTGTCGGATGGAATGTATGACGATGATGAAGCCGTTCGTGTTGCAAAGGATTTTAATGAGAAATACCAAAACGACAACGATGAATATGCTCCGGTAATGCGCAGTTTAAGCCAGCAGGGAAGTATGGGACAATACGTTGCGCTCTCAAAAGGCTGGACTGCTTACATTTCTGCAATTTTTATAGTCGCGATGGCATTGGTTCTTTGGAATGCCGGTTTACTTGGAGGTTTGCGCCGATATGGAGAATTTGGCGTTCGGTTGGCTATGGGTGAAGAAAAGAGTCATGTGTACCGAACATTGATATTTGAATCGGTTTTTATTGGAATTGCCGGGACAATTGTTGGAACCGTGTTTGGTTTGTTTTTTGCTTGGCTTATTGAAAAGTATGGAATTGACATTTCAGGAATGATGAAAGGAGGCGCTTTAATGATGCCATCGACAATACGCGCAAAAATTACTCCGGTAGATTATTATCTGGGATTGATTCCGGGACTAATATCTACAGTTTTAGGTACGATGCTAGCTGGAATCGGAATTTACAAGCGTAAAACCGCTCAGCTGTTTAAAGAACTGGAAGCTTAATTTAGATATGAGATTTGAGTAAAAAGTACTGAGTAACAAAAATTTTTCAAAATGAAATCAATAATAACAATCGGTTTAATATTAATTTCCACCTTATTGTTTGCACAACCCAATGCCAACGAAATTCTGGATAAAGTGGATAAAAATATGTCGTCGGAAAACCGCATTTTCGAATCGTCGATGACCATTATCGGTAAACGAAACACACGCACAATTACATCGAAAACCTACGCTGTAAAAGACAAAAAATCGTTTACCGAATATTTGTCTCCGGCCCGCGAACAGGGGACAAAAATGCTAAAGCTCGAAAACCAGTTGTGGATTTATTCTCCTTCCACCGACCGTACAATTCAGATTTCAGGACACATGTTGCGACAATCGGTAATGGGCTCCGACCTTTCATACGAAGATATGATGGACGATCGTAAACTAACTGAAATTTATGATGCCTCGGTAGTTGGCGAAGAAGAAATTGATGGACGGAAAATCTGGATTCTTGAACTTGATGCAAATGTAACTGACATTGCTTATGCAAAAAGAAAAGTGTGGATCGACTGTGAACGGTTTATTCCTTTAAAAGAAGAATTGTTTGCCAAAAGTGGCCAGTTGCTAAAACGTTCAACCATGAGTGATGTAAAAAAAATCGACGGGCGATGGTTTCCAACGACCGTGGTTTATAAAGACATGCTTAAACAAGGTGATGGTACTGAATTTAAAATAACCGACGTTCATTTTAATCAGCAAATCCCGGAATATATTTTCACAAAAGCAGCACTAAAACAATAATTAAAATACTTTGTCGAAAGTTTTTGGAACACGCGTTTCAAAGGAAAGTATTTCGCCTGAAACCGGGTGCTGAAAAGATAATTTTTGTGCATGCAGTCCAAGCCGGTTGATCGGATTTGTTGTTGCCCCGTATTTTTTATCGCCGGCAACACTGTGACCAATTTCCTGCATATGAACACGAATCTGGTTTTTTCGCCCGGTTTCAAGATTTATTTGTAAAAGCGACCAATTTTCGTTCGATTTTAAAACTGAAAAATGAGTAACTGCTTTTTGGCCTTTTGAAGGATTTTGCGACGAATGCACCCTGAAATTTTTATCTTCAAAAAGATAAGACAAAATAACTCCCTCTTTTTCCATCAATTTACCTTCAACAAGCGCTACATAAGTTCTTTCAGCTTTCATTTCTTTCCACGATTCCTGCAGTTGAAATTTTACTTCCTCATTTTTTGCAAAAAGCAACAATCCGGAGGTTTCCCTGTCGAGTCGGTGAACGATAAAGATTTTATTGCTTCGGTTTTGCAACTTCACATAACTGCTTAAAAAACTGTATAGAGTATCTCTTTTTTCATTTTTCGTGGCTATTGAAAGCATTCCGGCGGGTTTATTTACAAGCACCAGATGTTCATCTTCAAAAATTATTTCAAACGGAATATTTGTTTTTTGAACAGAAATTCGATGGTTTGAGATTTCGACAATTTGCCCAGCTGCCAGCGGATGATTAAACTGCGAGATTGCTTTTCCATCGACCAAAACCTGATGATAGCCCAACAACGACTTTATATTGTTACGGCTTTTTCCGGGCAACTTTTCAATCAAAAAAGGCATTAAGGTTGTTGGCTCCAACACAGAGAAACTTGCTAACTTTTCCTCCTGTTTATTATTAATTCTGTTTTCTAATTTCGGTTTTGGCATAACGCTGAGTATTTATTTCGTCAAAATTACGTGAAATAAAATGCCGCTGATGTTTTCTGTCAAAATCTTTATGAAAAACTTGGCGTCAAAATTCAAAATTAAGAACAGCTTTTATAATTTTAGATTTTCCAACATTCAACTAATTTACGCGCAATGAGAACCAGACTATTTTTCGCATTCCTGTTTTCCTTTTTACTTTTTAGCTGCAATAATCAGCCGGTTAAAAAAGCAGAACCCGAAAATGCAGTTCCCGATGGAATTTCAATCATTACAAAACCTTACGAAAATGCGCCAAAAGCAATCGAATACGAAATTCCGGTTGTAAAAGGGACAAACATCCGGCACGGCATTCAAAAACGATATTACCAGCACGGAAGTTTGTATTCTGAAATTCCATACGTTGCAGGAAAAAGAAACGGGGTTGCTTACACATATTATCCGGTAGTAGGCAGCGCAGAACCAATTGTTTGGAAAGAACAGCCTTACACTGACGATAAACTTGAAGGAATTTGCAAACGGTATCATCGCGATGGAAAGCTTCAGGCAGAATATGAATATAAAAACGGGCTGCCTGCAACCGGATTAAAAGAGTTTTACCAGTCGGGCAACCCTGTGAAACAACCGACGCTCATCCTGGATAAAGTAAAAGTCACCAACAGTTATTATGTTACAGCGCGACTTTCTGATGACACTAAGAAAGTAGATTTTTATATTGGCGATTTGGTAGAGGATAAATATTTTCCCGAACATTTAAAAGCATTACAGGTGGTCGACGGAAAAGGAGAAATTCTGATTCCGTTAACAACAGAAAAGATTACAATTACTGCCGTAAAATTTACCGATTATCAAAACCGGTACATTGTTTCGAAATCGATTACATTTTAGCAGAAAAGCAAGTTTTATAAAACACAAATGGGAACTACTCTGTTACGAATAGTTCCCATTCACTTGAGGGATTTCTCCCCGCGTGCCAGGCTACGGTTATTTTGACCGGCTTTCCTCTTTTCTTTCGAATTGATTTCGGCCCTTTACCTTCCTGTTCAGCTTTCTACGGCGTGAACTTTCGGGTATTCCGCTCGGTATTCATGATTACCTTCCCGGACGAAGTGTCTTTCAGTTTTCCGGTAATTTCCTTTCGGATTTTACTTTTCGACCAACTTTCTGAAGTTTCCTTCATTGGGTTGTGCAGTTTGATATTTCCCGGCCGAAACCGGTTTTATCTTCTGCCTGAAGACTCAATCTTTAAAAGAACGTCTGGTTTTCTTTCGATGTTTGAATGAACTTTGATTTCCAGACTATCTAGTTCAAACTTCGGCTCTTTTGGTGTTCCATCCCGAGGGTTGGTCTGAAAGGTTCCGGATTCAGCTAAGAAACTTTTCCCGTTTCAACACCTTTGGAGCTGTCTTTTATCGCTCACCTGATGAATCAAAATTAAATAATTATTAAATCGCAGTCAATAGGTGAACCACTTTTTGTATCCACCATCTTTCAACTTTAGTTATTAACAATTGTTGATAAGGCAACTTGTAAATTTTATATGTGTAAATACAAATTACTGAAAGTAAATACGATAACTATTTTACCCAAATCCACTGAAAATCCAGTTTTTCGTTTTTACCGGGCAAAACCTTCATTTCGATATCATAAATACCTTTTTCTGAAAATAAAATTGTTCCTGCCCTGTTGGATTTGTAATTGTCAATCGCCCAGTCGGAATTGGCTTCAGCCACTGTTTTTCCGGTTGAACTTACCTGATGAATAATTTTTTGTCCGGCAGATTCAATTTGAACGGTTGTTTTGTTTTTTTTATTTTGAAAACAGTAGGAAACATCAAAACTTTTTTCACCGGGCTCATCGATATAAATTTTCCAGTGTACTATTTTTTCTGAAGTTATTTCGAGATGTTCGGGAATGGTGCCGTATCTTTCCTTTTGCTGAACGTTTTCCAAATTATTTTTTTCCACACAATTAAAAGGAGTTAAAGAAAAGCCACCTTCATTATTTTTTGCAACCAGCCCATCAGTAATTTCAGGCATTTTGTCGTATTCCACAACTACAACCGAAACATATGGATCGGGTTGCAAGGCCGGCAAAGTAATTTTTGTAAAAACTTCGGAATGTGAAAAATCAAGCGGTGATTTCTGCTTGTCGGCCAGTAGATAAATCTTATTGGGAGTGTCGTTTACACCGGTTAAAAAAAGCTGCCTGTTTAATGGCCAGTTAAAAACATGCAGGAACAATCTTACCGTTGAACCAGTTTTTTTGCAGGTAATTTTTCCCCAGTCGTGTTGATTTTTATCCAAATCGAAAGCACCGGCACCGTATATCGATTCGCCATTAATTTCGAGCCATTTTCCCATTTCAAGCATTCGTTGTGAAATTTCAAAAGGTACATCACCGTTGGCGCGGGGCCCGATATTCAGCATAAAATTGCCGTTTAAACTTACATTGTTGATGAGAGATTTTAGCAAAGTTGTTGTCGATTTCCACTGGTTGTCGGAAACATGAAAACCCCATGAATTTGCAACTGTTGCGGGAGACTGCCAGGGAAATTCTTCCTTTTTATCACCCAGTTCATTATCTCCGAGAGTTTTAAAATCGATGTCAGGATCTTCTTCTATAGAAAGGCCCAAACGTGAATTTACGAGACAGTTGGGTTGCAACTCGCGAATCAGATTTTTCAATTGCAGCAATTGCTCTTTCGAAACAATGGAATTGGAATGATTCACCCACATGTCGAACCAAATTATGCTTATTTCACCATAATTGGTTAGAAGTTCGCGCATTTGAGGGATTACTTTTTCCTGCCAGTATTTGTCATAATCTTCTTTTGAAATCGGATTCAACTCCTTCGAATGATCCCAGCCAAATTCATGTTCCCAGTCGAGCCAGTGTGAATAATACAAACCCAGTTTTAATCCGTGCTTTTTGCAGGCTTCGGCCAACTCCTTAATTATATCGCGTTTCGGATTTGTATAATCTCCCAAATCGTAATTGCTAACTTTGCTGTCCCACAGCCCAAAACCATCGTGGTGTTTGGCAGTAATCGTCACATATTTCATCCCCGATTTTTTTGCCAGAATTACCCATTCTTCCGGGTTAATTTCATCCCAGTTAAAACGGTCGAGCAGAGTCAGGTATTCATCCTTTTCAATCCGGTTCCGGTAAAAAACCCATTCGGCATAATCGTTATCATCGCGGAGTTTTTCACCTTTCCAGTACCCTTCGGCGCCACTGTAAACACCCCAGTGGATAAACATTCCAAACCGCGACTCGGTAAACCATTTTGCCCGATCGTTGGTTTGTTTCTGAGCAAAAACAGAACTTCCTATAAAACTCAGGAGAAATAAAAATAGAACTGGTTTTAATTTCATTTTGAATAAGGTTTAGGTTATATAAAATCAGAAAAATATTAAGACAGCCTGCCTTTAAAATCTTCGTAGTGAAATTGCCTTACGATTTTGAGCTCATCTTTTTCGGTCCAGATTGCAATTGCCGGATGATTCACACCGTTAAACATGGTGGTTTTTACCATGGTATAATGAATCATGTCGAGAAAAACAACCTGTTCGCCAATTTGAAGTTCGTGGTTAAAATCATAGACTTCCATAAAGTCGCCGGCTAAACAACTCACGCCTCCTAAACGATACAAATGTTTGCTGTTTTCATCCGGATTTTTAGCGCCTAAAATTCGTGGTCTGTACGGCATTTCCAGCGTGTCGGGCATGTGAGCTGTAAAAGAAACGTCGAGAATAGCAGTTTTAACGCTTTTATGTTCCACAATGTCTATCACTTTCGAAACCAAAACACCAGTATCCCAGGCAATCGCACTTCCAGGTTCCAGAATAACTTTTACATCGTATTTTTTTCTGAAATTCTGCAAAAGCTGAATGAGGTGTTCGTGGTTGTACCCTTTGCGAGTCATCAAATGGCCACCACCCATGTTTACCCATTTTACCTGATGCAGGTATTTTCCGAATTTGGCTTCAAGGTTCTGCAATACTTTTTCCAAACTGTAGGAATCGGATTCGCACAATACATGAAAATGGATTCCTTCAACTCCTTCAGGCAGCTCTTCGGGAAATTCTTCGCTTCCCACACCCAAACGTGAACCGGCTGCACTCGGATTGTACAAATCGGTTTCCACATCGGAATATTCCGGATTCACCCGAATTCCGCAGGAAATGGGGTGGTTCGCTTTTTGTATTTTCGGGTAGAATTTTTTAAACTGATTCAGTGAATTGAAAACAATATGACTGGAATATCCTATCAACTCTTCAAACTCTTTTTCAAAATAAACCGGTGAATAAACATGGGCACGCGTTTTCATTTCCTCAAAACAAAGCCGTGCTTCAAAAAGTGAACTTGCGGTTGCACCACTTAAATACTGTCGCACCATTGGGAAAGCGCTCCACATCGCAAATCCTTTAAAAGCAAGAATAATTTCAATTCCGGCATCGTTTTGAACCCGGTTGATTAACTCAAGGTTCTGACGGAGTAATTTCTCGTCTAAGACAAATGCAGGTGATGGTATTTTTGAATAATCCAATTTTTGTAAGTTTTTAATTTCAGTTTAAAAGTAAATTACAAATCAAAACCGGTATAATATTTTGCAATCAATTCCTGATCATCAGCGGAAAGTTCGTTTAGTAAAACAGGAGTATCCTGCGCTCGAAGTCCTTTTTGATTAATCCTGTTCATCAAACTCCAGTCTTTTTGTGGTTTTTCCGGGCTTGGATCTGCCGGTTCTGCTGCCGGTAAATCGTATCGTGTAAAGTCAATCACTTTTTCGGGAGTATTGAAATGCCAGTCGCGAAGTAAAGCCAAACGAAATTCCTTGTTCATGAACCATTTTATTTCAAGGTTATTGTACGAATCACCAAACCCTGAACCTCGTTCAAGAAAGCGGTAATTCATGTTTTCGTTGTTTGGATTCTGCGTACGGTACAACTTGCCAAATTCGCCAAAAGAAACAAACTGAGTATCGGGCCAGCGTTTTTTTGTGTCGGAAACCCACATTTTCATGGCATCACAAATAAATTCTTTGCCAAATTCGTGAAGCAACTGGGCTTCCCAAATATTAGTAACCCAACCAAAACCGTTTAATTCAAAACCTTTGTCGAAATGAATCGACTGTGTGTGCATCACTTCGCGATGGCCCAAATCCAAACCCCAGCCCTTGTACGTTTCAATAGGGCCAACTCCGCGACGGCTGTTGTATCCGGTTATTTCGTGCCCCATGGCTCCACTTCGCCGGGCACAAATAAAATCCATGGTCCAGCCATCAAGGTTTACACAATCGATAAAATCATTTCTATTTTGAGCTGGTTTGCAAAAATGTTGTTTTGAAGGATAAAAGGGGTAAGAAATTGAACCGTCGGCGCCACCGCCATCAACGGCATGCTGACTCCAGATTACAGCGTGTGCGGTGTGAATATTTTCCTTTTCAGCCAGATACTCAAGGTTATTTGCCGATAAAAAACCACCGATTATTGATTCGGGCCGGTATCCGTTTCCAACAAAATCGGTTATTATCTGAATCGCTTCCGTCATTTCTCTGTTTACCCTTTCGCGGGGCAAATACATTGCAGGAAAGTAGCCCGGGAAATAAGAAATCTCGTCGCCATACTCTTCCTTGCAATAAACGACATAGTCACGGATCTCGCGGAAATTTTTTCGCTGGTCTTCAAGGGCATTCAATGTAAATCCCCAGGTTAACCTGCCGTCGGGATTATTTTGTGCAAAAGCTTCACGCAACGAGCGAACATAATCGAGCGTGTGAAAATCATATTCATCCCGCGGGTGTAGTTTTACGTCTCTTGATACTTCCCACGGAGTTGTGCGAATCATAATACACAAGGTTACAAACCGACCGCCATTTAACTGTGCTGGTAGAAAAGTGCTGCCCCCATTAACAAGATAAGGAGCTGTAACTGCTCCTAATCCTGTTAATGCAGAGGTCTTTAAAAAATTTCTTCTGTCCATATCTGGTGTTATACTTCCAAATCAACATTAAAAACTTCGTTCCATGGCAGACCGTGTTCGCCAATTTTTTCCATGAACGGATCGGGATCAAATTCTTCCACATTAAATACACCTTTTCCGCTCCATTTTCCGGTTAAAACCATCATGGCGCCCAACATGGCCGGAACGCCTGTGGTGTATGAAACGCCCTGGGTCCCGGTTTCCTGATAAGCCACCTGGTGACTGCAGTTGTTCCAAACATAATATGTTTGTTCTTTGCCGTTTTTGATTCCTTTAATGCGACAGCCGATAGAAGTTTCGCCTGTATAATTTTCACCTAAATCGCCAGGATTGGGAAGAACTGCTTTCAAAAATTCGAGCGGTATAATATCAACTCCTTTGTATTTTACAGGATCAATTCTCGACATTCCGATGTTCTGAATAACGCGAAGGTGAGTTAAATATTCGTCGCCAAAAGTCATCCAGAAACGGGCTTGTTTTAAAGTCGGGTAATTTTTAACCAGCGACTCCAGTTCTTCGTGGTATAAAACATAGGAATTGCGTGCCCCAATATTTGGATAACTCAACGCCTTTTTTATTTCAAATGGTTTGGTTTCAACCCATTTTCCATCTTTCCAGTAACGCCCGTTCTGTGTAATTTCACGAATGTTGATTTCAGGGTTAAAATTAGTAGCAAAAGCTTTTCCGTGGTCGCCGCCGTTACAATCGACAATATCGAGATAATGCATTTCATCGAAATGATGTTTTGCTGCATAAGCTGTGTAAATGCCGCTGACCCCGGGGTCGAAACCGCAACCAAGAACCGCCATAATTCCTTTTTCCTTAAAACGGTCGTGGTAAGCCCACTGCCAGCTATATTCAAATTTGGCTACATCTTTGGGTTCGTAATTGGCTGTGTCGAGATAGTTTACACCGGTTTCAAGACAAGCATCCATAATCGGAAGATCCTGGTAAGGAAGCGCAACATTGATAACCAGCTCAGGTTTGAAACTGTTAATCAAATCAATAACTTCAGGTACATTGTCGGCATTAATCTGGGCCGTTTGAATTCTTCCTTTACCAACCTCTTTTGCAATTACATCGCATTTCGATTTTGTACGACTTGCCAGCAAAATTTCAGAAAAAACCTCAGGATTGTCGGCACATTTGCTGGCTACTACCCTGCCAACACCCCCGGCTCCAATAATTAAAACTTTACTCATTTTTAACTGTTATTAATGCGGGATAATTTAATTTTCTCCCCAAATGATGTTAAATTCGTTCTACTTTAATTTTTAAAATCAGGAAACAAATTAAGCATTTTTTTTATGAATCGCACATGAGAAATTGTGTTTCCCAACGTAATTTATTTTTCAAAATTTTAAAAAATGAACATAAATGAGATAATAAAAAAACGACGTGCAACGCCACCGAAGTTTATGACCAAAGATGAGATTTCGAAAGAAACCATTCAACAATTGCTTGAAAATGCCAACTGGGCGCCCAACCATAAAAAAACCGAACCCTGGCGTTTCATCGTATTTACCGGCGAAGAAAAAAACAAACTTGCCGATTCTATTTACACTGTTCTGGAAGAAAAGATGAAAACTGAGCCTGAAATTAATTTTCAGAAAGCGCAATCGTTGCGTGAAAATATCACACGGGTTCCGGTTGTAATTGTTGTTTTACTTCAGAAAGACGATGCTCACCGGATTCCGGAATGGGAAGAAATTGCAGCTGTTTCAATGGCTGTACAAAACATGTGGCTTACCGCTACAGAATTGGGTCTTGGCGCTTTTTGGGCTACTCCGCCTTTTTTGCCGTCTCTTAATAATTTATTGAGAGTTGAATCCAATCAGCAGTTGCTTGGATTTTTTTATGTGGGGAAAATGGCCATGGATTATCCGTCGCCGGGACGCGGTTCAATCGACGCCAAAGTGGAATGGAAATAATACAAACTGAAAATGAAACAACTGACCTGGCTTTTTCTTTTGCTTTTTTTGAACACAATCGCCTTTTCACAAAATTCAGAAAATGAAATCTTAAATCCTGAAAAATTTCACATTTATCGTTCTGATTTAAAAAACTCTTTTCTGAAATTCAGTAATGAAAAAACAGGGCGTGTTGTTTTTCTGGGAGGCTCCATCACCCACAATCCGGGCTGGAGAGATTCTGTCTGCAATTATCTCACGCAAAAATTCCCTGAAACAAAATTCGATTTTATCAATGCAGGCATTCCTTCGATGGGTTCCACTCCTGCTGCATTTCGGTTTGAACGCGACGTTTTGAAAAACGGCCCGGTGGATTTGCTTTTTGAAGAAGCCGCCGTGAACGATGATACCAACGGAAGAAAACCGCAGGAAATAATTCGGGGAATGGAAGGAATTGTGAGGCATGCGTTAACAGCCAATCCTGCTTGTGACATTGTTTTTATGTATTTCGCCGATCCGGGAAAAACCGAACATTACCGCGCCGGTGAAATTCCGGAAGAAATTCAACTGCAGGATTCGGTGGCAAAACATTACACTATTTCGTCGATTAACCTGGCACAGGAAGTCAGGGAAAGAATTGACGCCGGCGAATTTGACTGGGAAAACGATTTTAAAGATTTACACCCCTCTCCGTTCGGACAAAACATTTATTACAGGTCGATAAAATACTTTCTGGAAAATACATGGCAAAAGGATTTTTCGCGCGAAGAAGTAACGTCAAAAGTACTTCCGGCTCCAATGGATAAAAATTCATATTCGAATGGAAAACTTGTTCAACCTCAACCACGAAAAGCTATTAAAGGCTGGGAAATGATTCAAAACTGGCAACCGAAAGACGAAAAAGGTACCCGGGATAATTATATAAATGTTCCGATTCTGGAAGGGACATATCCGGGAAAAATCATCAAATTTCATTTTAAAGGTGACGCTGTTGGAATTGCGGTTGCTGCCGGTCCGGATGCAGGAATAATCGAATACAGTGTTGATAATCTTCCCTGGAAGAAACAGGATTTGTACACCGAGTGGAGCAGCTTTCTGCACTTGCCCTGGTATTACACGCTGGAAGCCGGATTAAAACCACAAAACCACACACTGCAAATCAGGGTAGCCGGTGCGAAAAATGAGGAAAGTACGGGAAATGTATGCAGAATCAGGTACTTCTTTTTTAACCAGAAACAAGATTGATTCTGCCTAAAAGTCGAGCGTTAATTGAACAGGTTTTGAAATCTGTTCTTCCTGAAAATTGGAGACTGTTAAACCCAGCAGGCGGATTCCTTTTGAAAAAGGCGCCTGATTCATTAGTTTTTTACTTTCAATAATTAGTTGTTGTTCGTTTTCGAACCATGTTGAAATGGTTGTGCTCCGGGTGTGTTGTTCAAAATCGGCGTATTTAAATTTAAGTGTCAGTGTTTTGGCTTTTACTTTCGAACGTTCGATACGCGGCCACAAAATCGCGGCAATTTCAAGCATTTCCTTTTCCAATTCTTCATTGCGAAACAAATCGGATAAAAACGTTTGTTCTGCCCCCACTGATTTTCGTTCGCGCGAAGGTTCTACTTCGCGGTGATCGAGTCCGCGACAAATTTCGAAATAGTAATTTCCGGCTTTTCCAAACAGCTGAACCAGTTCGAGTCGGTCGATTTTTTTGAGGTCGCGGCCAAACCAGATTCCCATTTTGTTCAGTTTTTCAGCTGTAACTTTTCCTATTCCAAAAAATTTCCGCACTTCCAGGTTGTCGATAAATTCCTGTGCCGTGTCGGGTGTAACCACAAACAAACCGTTGGGTTTATTTACATCGGAAGCTACTTTTGCCAGAAATTTGTTGTACGAAACACCTGCCGACGCAGTGAGCCTTGTTTCATCCAAAATCCGCTTTTTAATTTCCCTTGCAATTAACGTTGCTGAAGGTTTTCCTTTTTTGGCATACGTTACATCGAGGTAAGCTTCGTCGAGCGAAAGCGGTTCAACCAAATCGGTATATTCAAAAAAAATGGCGCGAATTTGATCCGAAATTTCCTTGTACCTGTAAAAACGGGGCTTGACAAAAATTAAACCAGGGCATTTTCTTTTGGCCACTTTCGACGACAATGCCGAGCGAACGCCAAATTTCCGTGCTTCGTAACTGGCGGCTGCCACCACGCCCCTTTCACCGGAACCGCCCACCGCCACTGGTTTTCCTTTTAACTCCGGATTATCAAGTTGTTCCACCGATGCATAAAATGCATCCATGTCGATGTGAATTATTTTGCGAAATGAATTCATTGTTTCGCCAAAAAAATAAAAGATTATTTGTCCATACGAAATTCGATGGTCTCAATTCCATCCTCTTCGGTTGATTTTCCCTTTTTTCCGGTTAAAATTTTATCCTCTTTTCCTTTTCCGTAAGCAATTAGCGACCAGGCCATAATTACGCTGGTTGAAATGATGACAACAAAAAGAACCCCGCGCTGAAAATTTTCGGTTTTTAAAGCGTCGGGAATGGCAAAAAACAAAAGGATGGAAATTAATCCACGGGGAGCGATAAACGACTGTGGCATTGTATCTTTACTTTCGATAATGTAGAACAGGCCAAACCGCAGAACATAAGTTACAATCAAAAAAATAAGGCTGATTAACCAAACATGCGTACTAAGCAGGGAAGCCAGCGGAAGCATCATTCCAAATACCACAAAAAAGAAAGTACGCACCAAAAAAGAAGTTTCGGCGGTTATCATTTTGAACTGTTCAAAAAGCGCGTCGATTCTGTCGTCACGCAACCATTTATCCAATTTACCAAAAAGCAAAACTTTATGGTTCCGAAGCAGCAATCCAAACATCAGAATAATTATCAGCGATGAAAGATGAAACATTTTTCCCACGTCGTACAACAAAATCAAAACTGCCAAAAACAGGAAGAATTTAGCCTGCCCTTTTATATTCTGAATAACATACAATAGAACATAACTTAATACTACTGAAATTACAAGAGTTAACACAATGTTGCTGCCAATGGCAAAACTCAACTGCCGCATTCCTTCCACATCGAGATTTTCGATAATCATATAAAAAACCATAATTCCGAGAATATCGGAGAAGGTGCTTTCGTAAATGAGGAATTCTTTTTTGTAGTGACCGAGATTTGCCACACTTGGAATAATTATGGCGCTGCTCATAATAGAAAGTGGCAGGGCATAAACCAGCGATTGCAAAAACTCTAGTTCAGGAATAAACATCTGAATAAAAAAGGAAAGTGCAAGCGATGTTAATCCCAGCGACAAAGCAGCAATTGTAAACGATTTCCAGATAATGGGCCATTTTTCTTTTTTGAGTTCCAAATCGAGCGCCGCTTCAAGAACAATCATTATCAAACCTACAATTCCCAAAATTTCGAGAGAGTTATAATAATCGGGTTCAAGGTTGAAATAAAGAAGCAGTTGCTGAATACCAACCCCCAGCAAAATCAACATTAAAACACTTGGAATATTGGTTTTACGGGCAAGAATATTGGTGAAAAATGATATGATTATAACAACACAAAGTCCGAGAATAAAAAGATACGCGTTCATAGAATTCCTTTTTCAGCAATTTACGAAAAGAAAGGAAAGGCGGGAAAAAAAGGGAAGAAATAAATTATGTTTCGAAGTAGGGAAAAGTTATTCCATTTTAAAAATACGCTCCGTCAATTGCCATTTTTCGTCGGCGGTGGCATCGGCCGAAGTTTGCTGAAATTGAGAAACAAAAGTCTCCCATTCTGCCTGCCTTGGTTTTGCCGCCAGTTCTGTCATTGCTTTTTCGTGGTCGAACCCCGAAACCGTATCCATAATCATAAAAAGTAGGTTTCCGTGAATATAAATCTCCATGTCGAGTATACCCACTTCTTTCATTCCCTGCATAATTTCGGGCCACACTTCCCCCGGAGCATGCACCTTTTTGTAGGCTTCAATCAATTCCGGGTTGTCTTCCAGTTTCAAGGTTTTGCAATATCTTTTCACTTGAATATATTTTCAATATTTAACATTAAATAGAAACGAAAACATTTTTTTCACCGCTGAGATACCGAGACGCTGAGTTTTTCTTTGCGTCCCTGCGCCTTTGCGGTTTATATTCATGCCTTTTATAGTTTCAGAATCTCAATGTTCATTTTGAAAAAGCCAATTTAGGATGCACTTTCAGGGTTCGGTAACCGTAAATGGCAATAACCACAAAACAGATAAACGGAAGTACAAACGAGAAATTTACAGCGGGTAAAAATCCGACGGTCCCTAAATCGATGATATAGCCCTGCAAGGGAGGCATTAATGCTCCGCCTACAATAGCCATTACAAGTCCGGCGGCACCAAGTGTGGCATCGTCGCCGAGACCTTCGAGGGCAATTCCGTAAATGGTTGGAAACATAAGCGACATAAATGCCGAAGTAGCGATGAGCATGTACAAACCTGCCATTCCTTCAATAAAAATTACACCAGTGGTAGTTACAATTCCACCAAAAGCAAAAATGGTCAGCAACAAGCGCGAATTCAGGTATTTCATCAGCAAAGTACTGATAAAACGGCTCGCAATAAAAATTGCCATCGCAATAATGTTGTAGTTCTGTGCCTGTGCTTTGGGTATTCCAAGGTTATCGGCATATTGAATAATAAATGTCCAGCACATAATTTGAGCGCCCACATAAAAAACTTGTGCAATTACACCTTCGCGGTATTTAATATTTTTCACCAAACGTTTAAATGAATCTTTGGCATGAATGGTATGATCGGCTTTGGCGCGTTTGGGCATTTTCGACAGAATGATAATGACCAGCATGGCAATCACAACAAACCCCAGCATTACATACGGATCACGGATAACATCCAAATCGTGGGTACGCACCACGGCTTTTTCGGAAGCGTTTAAAGAGTCGAAGATCAAACCTCCGGCAGCATCGCGCTTGTCGGATTGCAGTTGGGTTAAAATTACTTTTGAAGCTACAAACATTCCTAAAATCGATCCCATCGGATTAAACGATTGTGCCAGGTTCAAACGCCGGGTTGCGGTTTCTTCGGAACCCATGGAAAGAATGTACGGATTTGCAGTGGTTTCCAAAAAAGCCAGACCAAAAGTTAGAACATAGTAGGAAACCAGAAAAAACCCGAAAATTTCGAACTGTGCCGCCGGGAAAAACAACAAAGCCCCGATAGCATACAACGAAAGACCGATGATAATTCCCACTTTGTAAGAGTATCTTTTTACAATCAGAGCCGCCGGAATTGCCATGGTTGCATAACCGCCGTAAAATGCAAACTGCACCAAAGCAGCTTTTGCGTTGGAGATTTCCATTACAGTTTTAAACGCCGCTACCATCGGATTGGTAATATCGTTGGCAAAACCCCACAGGGCAAATAGAGTGGTAATGAGAATAAAGGGTACCAGCAGTTCTTTGGATACCACAACTTTCTTAGGATCTTTCATTCGTATTGGTTTAAGTTTTCGGTTTAAAATTGGGAATCAGAACGGAATTTAGCAACCTGCCTTATCCTGTTTCCCGGTCAATTTTATTTTAGCTCACAATATTTTTACAGGTAATTGTCTTTCTTCCCTTCCTTTAAACGGTCGACAATCTTTTTTACATCCTCGGTTTTACCGCGTTTGCACACAAGTGTTGTATCTCCATCCTTTACAACAACTACATCTTCTAATCCTACTACTGCAATTAAACCGGAATCGGAATAAACATATGAATTTTTTGTGTCAACAAGCAAGGTTTCTCCTGAACCGGCGTTACCGTTTTCGTCTTTCTCGTCGGTCAGGTACACCGAGTCCCAACTGCCCAAATCGTTCCAGTCGAAATTACCTTCCACAAGAAAAATATTCCGGGCGTGTTCCATAATTCCATAATCCACCGAAATGCTCTGTATTGCACGGTAAATTGTGTCGAGTGTATTTTCGAAGGAAGGTTTTCCAAGGTCGGCCTGAATTTTTCGTAAATCGCTGTACAATTCCGGGGCAAACTCTTCAACCGCTTTCAGAAAAACAGAAACCTTAAAAATAAACAAACCGCTGTTCCAGAAAAATCCGCCCTGCTTTAAATATCCGGTGGCTTTTTCAAGGCTGGGTTTTTCCACAAAACGTTCCACTTTAAACTGCCGTATTTTTTCGTTTCCGGTGATATCATCTGCGGTTTTAACATAGCCGTAACCCGTTGCCGGGTAAGTTGGCGTAATTCCAATGGTAACAATTCCGTTGCGTTCGTCGGCAATTTTAGCCGCCGCGAGAACGGTTTCCATAAAAAGCTTGTCGTTGTTTATCAGATGGTCTGACGGTGAAACCACCATAATTCCTTCCGGATTGTCGATTTCGGCGAACATGGCAGCCAGCCCGATACAGGGAAGTGTATTTTTTCCCACCGGCTCGTAAATCAGGTTTTTAGGCGGAAGCATTGGCGTTTGTTCTTCCAACACCGCGGCCTGCGATTTTCCCGAAACGATGTAAATATCTTCCGGTTTTGTGAATTGTGAAAAACGTTTGACAGTGGCCTGCAAAAGAGAATCTTCACCCAAAATATTAAGGTACTGTTTGGGTTTTGCCACTTTACTGCGCGGCCAGAAACGGGTTCCCGAGCCTCCGGCCATAATCAGCGTATATAATTTTTCCATTTTTCAGCTTTTTGGTTGAAGGTTAAAAATACAGGTTTTATTGAAATAATAAATACAAAACAAAAACAAACCTTCATGGTTTTTGAAAACTATGAAGGTTTGTTTTTTTAATTGATTGACGATTCTTTACTACCAGCTTACCTTATTCCAACACAAGCCCTCACAAATATTTTATCTTAACAGCTTCTTTCTTACATCTCTATAAAATTGAATAAAACAGGTGTAATCGTAATTATCTTTTTCATTGTTAATCAATTTTTTTTGTTGCTGTATCACATACATAAATACTATCATTCAAATCTTTCAGAAAATTTATTCCAAAAGTAACAGTGTCAGTTTGCTGCCATGTTCCTAAATTACCATAAGTAGAAACTGCATGATCATATATACCATCAAAATCAGGAAAATCGTGGGTACGCATATAAAATGAATATGGTTCGTCCCTTATCCAGATATACCCCAACGACTCATCGAATTCGCATAAAATAGAATCGTTGTAGGCAGAGACATATACCATCAGAAAATTTTCGCCTTTGTCTGATTGTGTTATCTCAATTTCTGTCGGTATTTTTTCAACAAGTGCATTATCTAACAGTATAAAACCATCAGGTGCCATTCGTTCCCTGGTAATATTCCCGGAATATTTACCAAGGTAATCTTTTGCCTTCCTGGGTTCGTCGGGTAGTTCATCTTTTTTACATCCTGCACCGATTAATATTATGATCAGGATAAACATGCTTAGTTTTAAAATTTTGGGGTTCATTTTACAAGTATTAGCCGTGAGTGATTAATACAAAGTACTTTTTCGTATTAAGGACAACCGGGGATTACCGGGATGAGAACAGGTAAAAATGGTTCTGTAGTGCAGGTTAACAGCAGCGATTGTTTCGTTTTGTTTACGGGCCGTGTTTCATATTTTTAGGTTTTTAAATGTTTTCGTATTTGAGATTCGCTAAACTACAAAAAGGTTGCGTAAAAAGCAATGATTTTAAACTTTTGATTGATTTGAATTTATTGTTGTTTACTTTTTTGGGGCATCAATTTATAAAAAATATTTTCCAAAGTTTAAAACTCTGGAAAAGGTAGTTAAAAAAGATAGAACAGAACAGCTAAAAGAATAAGTAAGAATATTATTTTCATTGTAGGTTATTTTATTCGTTTGAAAGTAAGATATCTATAACTACCAATCCAATATAATAGTTCCAAATACATTATTGTATTTTTTTCAGAAAAATCATAATGATATTCAAAAAAGGACATATAGTGCCCTTCCTGTGGAATAAATATATATTCATGAAGTACAGTATCGATACTGTACTTCTTATAATAATACTCACCGCTTTCGTACTGGTATTCTCGGAGCACACTGTCTGGCAAATATTCTATATATCCATTAGTGCCATCATAAGGTTCACCGTCCATTTCCATACATTCCCATTTTCCAAGGATTATTTGGGCGGGGTCGGTTTCCAGCGGTTCATCGTCTTTGCACCCTGCCCCGGTTAATAACAGGAGCAGAATTATTACACTTAGTTTTAAAATTTTTAGTTTCATTTTAAAAGGATTTAATGGCAAGTATTTAGCACAAAGCACTTTTCGTATTCAGGGCAACCGGGGGTTACCGGGGTGAGAGCAGGTAAGGGCAGTTCTGTCGGGCAGGTTAACAGCAGCGATTGTTTCGTTTGGTTTACGGGCCGTGTTTCATATTTTTAGGTTTTTAAATGGTTATTTTATTTGAGATTCAACAAACTACAAAAAGGTTGCGTAAAAAGCAATGATTTTAAACTTTTGATTGATTTGAATTTATTGTTGTTTACTTTTTGGGGGCATAAATTCAAAAAAAACTTTTCCAAAGTTTAAAACTTTGGAAAAGACAATTAAATAGTTTTTAATTAAATCAGGCAAACAATTACTGAAGCAATTTTCTGATTCCGCCAATTACGGCAATTTCGGCACCGGCTTCGGGTTCCTGCGCAAAATTGAGGATTTCGGTAATCCGGGCTTTTTCTTCATCACCAAAATTTTCTTTTGCACGGGCTGCTTTTAACATTTTCACACCGCACTGCGCTGCCTGTTTTAGTTTTGCTGAGAGCGATTCCAGTCCTTCCCTTTGGTTGCCAGCCTGCAACAGTTGCTCAACGGCCTCGTAGTTGGTTATCCAGTTGTTCAGCATCGACTCCAATACCAGGTAATTCTTTTCTTTTAGCGAATCGGCCAGAAATTCATCAACCATTTTGTTAAATTCGAGCGCCGTAAAACTTTCGGGCATGGCTGCGTCGGCCAAACCTTCGAGCGGTGTATTTACGGTTAAATTACTGAAACTGCTAAGCCGGTTATAAAATTTTACTTCTTCCAAAACATCCACGAGGTTCATGAGCGCCGAAATATCGTTATCTCCGGCCATTTTTTGCACCATTTTTATCTGATTGGTTTTATAAGCCGCACCATTTTCAACCAAATAATTATCCATCAGTTTCAGGCGGCGGTACATGTTATCCACGTCTTTTGTTAAACTTGCCGGCGACCAAAGTTTTTCGGCAATGGCAGCCGTGCGGGGCCAAATGCGCGATTCGATGTTTTGCGCGGTGACTACTTCGGCCCAGATACAGGCTTCGCCACCCAAAATGCGGGCTTTTTCGGTTTCGGTGAGCGGCACCGTTTTTTCCACTTTCGGAGGAACAGTTCCGGCAATGTCGTTGCCACCAATTTTTTCTCCGGAAATGGCCATTTTAATAACACCCAGTCCAAACGAGCCACTGAGTTTTTCACCTTCAAACCTGAAAATACAGGTCAATTCACCGTAATCGGAATTTATTTTACAGGAATATTCATCTTCATTTTTTGATACATTCTCAAAAGCCATCAAACTGCCCATCAACGAAACAAAACCACGCATATTTGTGTCGTCGCCGTAAAATGTGAGTTGCAGCGGAATATTGGATTCCCCCATTTTCAGTTCCACATCGTACATCCGCCAGTTGGTAGTGTCGGGTTCAATGGTTACTGCGTTGGGCAAAACCTCCGGATCGACAGAGTAATGTTTCCCTGCAGGCAATTTATGGTCGAGGTACCAACCGGCCGATAAAATTGCTTTCCCGTTATTTTTAACTGCTTCCCACAACGATTTCTGACTGCGCCACGACTGCACAACAATGGTTGTATCGAGAGCCGGGTTCAAAATTTCATCCCAGCCTATCATTTTCTTACCGTATTTTTCCAGAATACTTTGCAGACGGCGGTTGAAATACGCCTGTAATTCTTCAAAATCAGCAAAATCCTTGTCCTCCATAAATTTTTTAATCCGTGGATTGGCTTCCCAATCGTGCGTATTTACTTCGTCGCCGCCAATATGAATATATTCATCCGGAAAAATCCGGCTCATATCCTTAAAGAAATTATCGAGAAAGAAATATACATCTTCGTTGGTTGGGTCAAAAACCGGGTTAAGAACGCCAAAAATTGTATCGGTACAATACGGCCCGGGCATGGCGGCCAATTCGGGATAACCCACAAACCAACTGGTTGAATGCCCCGGCAAATCGAATTCAGGAACCACACGAATTCCACGATCTTTGGCATAATCCACAATCTCTTTTATTTCGTCCTGTGTGAAATAATTCCCATCGGAACCCAGCTGCTGAAGTTTCGTGTAAGTTTTCGACTCAATCCTGAATGCCTGGTATTCCGAAAGGTGCAAATGAAGCACGTTCATTTTAACCGCCGACATTCCGTCGATAATTCGCAAAACTACGTCTTTGGGAATCCAGTGCCGGCAAACATCTACCATTATACCGCGCCAGGAATACCGCGGCGAATCAGAAATTTTACAGGCCGGAACTTTTATTTCACCGCCCTCAACCTGTGCCAACTGGGCCAGCGTTTCGAGCGCCCAAACAGCGCCGTATTCGGTTTTGGCTTTTATCTGAATTTTTTGGGAACTAACTTCCAGCGAATAACTTTCATCTTCCAGCGGTTTGCGAATCCCTTCCGAGGTTTCTTCCACATCAATTTCAATTTTTTCCCCTTTTTCTGCCACAGGCCAGGTTTCGCCAATTCTTGCCGCCGATATTTTTACCAGTTCTCCGCAATTTTTATTCAGCCTGAAAACGATTTCGGAAGCCTCGAAAACGCTGTTTTTCATTTTCATTTTTGCCGGAAGTGGCATCAGATTAGTTGTTGCCAAATCTTTCGCTGAAATAAGTGGCGGTTTGTACATAAAAAAGAAAAAATAAATTCCCGCCAGCAGGATGAGCGTTAAAAGCACGCCAAAAAACCAGAAGATAATTCTCTTGATCATTTTAGTATCGTTAGTATTGTTGTTTTAGTTTATTTTACAAAGCAGTCAGAGTTACCGGACCAAGCAACCCGGCATCTCTGATTTCCCAGCCCGACGCATCGAACGGCAGGTAATTGATATTTACCAAATTAATATCGTAAAATTTTCTCCATTCCACACCACGGATATCCAAATCGTGGATGCGGTTGGCCGCCACATTGGTAACTTCAACCGTCATTTCATTTTTGCCCTGAACCAGGTTGTTCACTTTCGTCTGAAACGAGGGCCCGAGCAAAGTTCCGTACGCTTTTCCGTTGATACTTACCCGCGCACAATCGCGTACATCACCCAAATTCAAAACAGCCGTCGATTCTTTTTTATCCCAGTTAAATTCAACTTTGTAACGCACAGTTCCGGCAAAACGCCACGATTGCTGGTCGGCCAGTTTTGTCCACGAAACCAAATCGTCCATTTGAATATTACCGGGATAAACCGGTCCACCCTCTAAAAATTCGAGTTTCCACAGACCTTCCAGTTTTTGTGGTTGTGCAGTGGTTTCTTCATATACAAATTCAGGAGCATTTACTTTTTCACGGGCGCACTTTATAAAAACAGATTGTTCGGGCTGAAGCTGAAGGTGTACCGAATTATTCTTTGCTTCGGCTGTGGTTATTTCACCGTTCATCGGATCAAGAAAAATGTAATTTTTTGCGGCCGAATTTAAATCCACCCATTTGTCCAAAGGTTCAGTTCCACAGTTAAAAACCATGTACAAATCTTCTCCCTCAAATTTCAGTTTTAAAAAGTGAAAACCATTTTCTGAAAGCGAAGATTCACCAATTATATTGTTTTTATTCAGCAATTCAGGAATGTTTCCAACATTATTTTCACTCTGAATTTTTGCTTTTAGCGAAGCCAATTTTTCATTTCTATTGTTTACATCGAACATACCGGGAACACTTTCAGGAAGTTGATTGGAGAAAAACACCTTGCCTCCGTTTTCGATAAATGAAACCAGTTTTTGCAGTGTTTCGAGCGGAATGTATTTGGTTTCAGGAACCACAATTGCCTTGTAAACTGCACCTCCCGAAGTTTTTATACCATTTTCAGATAATTCACAATTTTCCAACTGCCGGTCCGAAATATAATCGAACAAATACCCCCGGTTCATCAAATCTTTTGAAAGCGGCGCAATTGCAGCACTTTGAAACCAGCCGGCTTCCTGGTTCACGCCAAGATGATTGAACAGCGGACCTTTCTCAGCCGCCACGTCAAAATAAGGCCAGTAGATGAGCAGGTCGTTGGTGGTTTCTGCTTTTTGCAAAACCGACTGGCTACGATCAATGTACTTAAAAAGCGTTGGCATTTCGCGCCACAACGGATTTCTGTTGTTCATTTGTGTGGAAGCATAAAACAGCCAGCCCGGCCACTCGGCATCTTCGGGCGAATAACAGGTTCCGTGGAAAAACATGTGGTTGATTCCGGAGAGAAAAAAACGGTTGGTTGCACGCACCATTTCGGTGGGTGTCACGGTCCAGTGTTCGTCGAGCCACGTAAAACTCTCAGAGGAAACCAGTTTTTGCCCGGTAACATGCGCCGCCGACGAAGCAAACTTGTTCACAAAAATATCGACCGAGCCGGGTTTCACTTCCCTAAAAATTTCTGTTTCAGGAATATCGCAGGCAGCATACAAATCGAGAATATTTCCGGGAGAGCCGTGTGCCTGGTTGCGGTTCAGACTTTTGTGGCCGTTGGCCCAACTGGTCATGGGGTGAATAAACGATTCCAAAACCAGGTCGGCCAGTGTTTCGCGGTAATCCGATTTTACCCGGGCCACCGTTTCCTCATCTTCGCAGTCGCCGGCCAAAACATACAGATATTCAGCCAAATTGTAACCGCGGCGTTTTTGAAATTCCTCGGTAAAATGAGTCGTAAAATCGCCGGTATATTCAAACGAATCGTGGAAGAAACAACGAATCAATCCTTCATCTATATCCAGTTTTTTCCAGAATTCATCGAGAAACCAGTTGGTAATTTCATCGTTGAAAGTATCGATGGCCCAACCTTCGCCACCAGGAGCAGGCCGTTTCACTTTATCCTGATTTTTTATCCGCTGTGCCAGGTAAACCACACCATTGTACGGTGCCGTAAAATTTTCTTCAGGATTGAAAACAATTGTATTTTTTCCGGCATCAACAAAAGATGCTGCAGCCACGGTAATTTCAGTATCGGGTTTTAAAATTTCGCCTTGTTTTACAGACTTTTTGATCATTTTCAGCGACCACAATCCTTTTTCTTCTGGAACAAAAGGCGCTCCGCAACGCCATCCGCTGCCGGGCGGCAAATCGACCCCCATTCCAAGAGAATTGGCTTCTTCAATGGTATATTTCAGTACTTCGGAAAATTGTGGCGATAAATATTCAATAAACCTGTCCTCCTCACCTTTTACACCATAAATGGGAGTAATTTCAACCCCGCCAATGCCAACGCTTTTCATTTCTTCCAACTCGCGTTTCAGGTTTTCGCGGTCAGCTGCATTAGCCATCCACCACCACCGTGTCCAAGGTTTTGATTCCCGGGTCGATTCCGGCCAGGTAACTTTTTCAGCCGAACACGAAACAAGATAAAGGGTTAAAAACAAAAAAACGATAATTTTAGATTTACTCAGAATAGTTGGTTTATTCATAATTTCGGAAGTTTTGTCTTTCAAAATTCAAAACTGAAAGATAGCCATATTTTTTTAAGCGAGTTCAGATTCAATATTAATTGTGAACTAAATTTCAGCAAAATTGAACCCGGAAAAAATTCAGACAAAAAAATATTTTATTTGGTTGATTGCTTCAATTTACGTAACTTGATTCGGCAAATTCAATAAATCGTTTTCAATGAAAACCTACTACGACATACATTGCCATATTTTCAATAAAGATGTAATTATCCGCAAGTTAGTTAACGTTGTTCAATCGTTGGTTGCTATTAAAGATATGCTCGAAAATGAAGTCTCGGAACAAGATTTAAAATATAAACTGGAGGGAATTACAAAAACATTAAATGAAGTAACCCAGGAAACCAGCGAGGATGTTTTTCTGGTGCTGAATAAAGTTTACAGGGAAAATGTAGTAATTACTCCTTTAATGTTTGACCTGACTTTTGCTGATGATAACGACGACCACGAACATAAAAATAAAAGATACAGGGCCCGGATAAAAAGAATTTTCAAAGCTGTTTATTTGCTTTTTCCTTTGCTGAAATTGAAAATCAAAGACAAGGAACTTCGGAAAGCATTAGATCCGGTGCGCGAGCAATTGAAGCAATTTGAAAAAGCATTTGACAAAAAATCGGATAAAGAGGTTGAGATTTTTGACAACTCAAACTACATTCAGCAAATTGAAGATTTGGAATATCTGGCGGATAAATACAAAAATATCAAACCATTTTTCAGCATCGATCCCAGAAGGGAATATAAAAGCGGAACCAAACTTATTGATTTGCTGCCGGAAAAACTAACCAATGCCGGGGCAAAATTTGTAGGTATAAAATTGTATGCACCGGCCGGATTTTCGCCAACCGACCCGGTTTTAACCGGAACCGGGTCACAAAAGGGAATTTACGCATTTTGCGAGGAACACAAAATTCCGATTACGGTACACAACTCAAATTCCGGATTTGCCTGCTTATCAAAAAACCTGCTCATTAACGGGCACATTAACCAGAACGGCGAAATAAAAGTGGTAAAAAATTACCGCCATACTTTTGAAAATGATTTTTTTAGTTTGAAAGCCGGAGATGCCATTCAGGAGCGGGCGCTGCTTCTGAACCATCCGAAAATATGGGAAAAAGTGCTGGCGCAATTTCCAAACCTGGTCATCAATTTTGCCCATTTTGGCGGAAGCGGTCAAATTCTGGAATATATCGATTATCTTCTTCCTGAAAAACTGGAGATTGACTTTTTTGAACAAGCCCTAAAAAAACTTGATGCTGAAGATAAAAAAACGGTGGAGTCGATTTATACTAAAAAACGTAAATACATGTACCTCTCCCCAAATATGGTTTATTCGGAACGGGCAAAAATCTGGAATATTTTATACAGTCGTGGCATTATCAACAACTGGGCAAAAGCCATTTTCGACATTATAAAAAACCCGAAATACCCGAACGCTTATACCGATTTGTCGTGTTTTGCGGAAGGTATTTTAATCGATTTGCCAGGCAATAATTCCAACAAACCTGTATTTACCATTAAAAACAAACTTCAGAAAGTAAAGCGTAGTTTTTTTGATAAAATAAACGATTACGAAAAATCAAAAATTTTATACGGTTCCGACTTTTTTCTGGCGCAATTTTTTGGCCCGACAATGGAACAATACTTTGCCGATTTCAGGGAAGCTTTTGGCGATGATTTTGATACTATTGCATCCGTTAATCCTGAACGGTTTTTAAATCTTAAAGCATAATATTTCAAACAGGTAATAATTTAATCTTTCAAATTATGGAAGCCCTTTTAAAAATTGCATTTAATGAGTTAGGTACTGAGGAAATTGTTGGTGCCCAGCACAACCCTGAAATTTTAAAATATGCCAAAGATACAGGAATCAAAGGTGTTACAACTGATGAAATTGCCTGGTGCAGTACGTTTGTAAACTGGGTGGCCTGGAAATCCGGATTGCAATATTCGGGAAAAGCCAATGCACGTTCGTGGCTGAATACAGGGACAAAAGTTAGCGACCCTGAACCGGGTGATGTAGTGGTTTTCTGGCGCGAAAGCCCGGAATCGTGGAAAGGACATGTGGGTTTTTTCCTGGGATTTTCGGCCGATAAAAAACGCGTGTACTGTTTGGGTGGCAACCAGGGAAACCGTGTTTCCGTTTCGGGATACCGCATTAATACAGTGCTCTCATACCAACGGCTGACTCCGGCAAAAAAACTGGTGATTCCTGAACCTGTTTTAAAGGTCGGAAGCAGCGGCGAAGCTGTGGTTCATTTGCAGGATGCACTAAAATTGCTGAATATTAATGTGGGAACTTCCGACGGTTCTTTTGGAACAAAAACAGAAACTGGGGTAAAAGAACTTCAAACACGAAAACCAAATTTAAAAATCGACGGCATTTACAACGAAGAAACCCGCGATTTGCTGGAATCGTTGTTTCAGGCTTGATTCTAAATAATACTTCAACCTTTAACATTTATAACATGACAACCGTAGCTGAACTTACAACCGATCAGTTCAAGGAACTTTTAAAAGATTTTTACGCGGAGCCCATCAAACGCAACAAAATGACGGAAGAGGAAATAAAAGACCTCGCCCAGCGGCTCAACAAAAAAATAAATGTGCCGATTATCAATGAAACCGGGGAAGAAAAAATCCTGATAAAAATTATTCTGCAAATCGACACATTTTTGTACGACCACCTGCCCAACGAATTTTACGATTTGATTCGCAGTTCCGACAAAGGAATTGACGACAACGAAGCAAAAAGACTGGTAAGAAGACTTACACGATTGGCCAACGAAAAAATTGACATTCGGATTTACCCGAAATTGCAGAACATTACGCTATAAAGTTTGTGATTGGGATGGTTGTAAAAGCAGCACGCAAAAAACTCGATTTTGACAAAGTAAGAATGGATTCCGACCGTATGATTGTTCCTGAATCGGACGATGAAATTGAAATGCTTGTGGCCGGCTAAACATACTTTTTATTGATACTGTGACCCCATTAAATCGCAAGTACCCTCTGTTGCGGGTGCACACAAAAAAAGACCGCTCTTTTATTGAACGGTCTTTTGGTTTTTATAAAACTTTAAAATTTAAACGACAATCCAACGCCAAACATTTCCATAAACTGTACACGCGGAGCCGATTTTCCTGTTTCGGCATCCAGAATTTTAATATCATCGTCATAAATCAGTTGCATAACAATATTTGCTGAAAGAAATTCATTGATTTTCATATTAATCTGAGTTTTCCAGTCAACATCTATATTTTGCGGATTGTGGATGTAATTCGAGAACAAATCGAGTTTGGTCTGTAAATCCACATTTTCCACTAGTGTTGTTTTTCCTTCGAATTTGGCAAAAGCGCCCATTTCGCTGCGTATTTTTTTACCGGGATCGACTCCAAAAGCGCCTGCATCGGAAAGAACATTATCGCTTACAAAAGTAAATTTTCCGGTTAACGATGAAAGAAAAACCGAAATATTATCGGTTTTATAATCCATACCCAGCGCGAGGTTCAGGTAACCCGGTGCAAGAAATCTTGAAATCGGATTGTCGGTGTCGGGATAATTGTAGCCGGGTGCAAATTGCGATTTAAAATTTACAAGTCCCGAATAATTCCATTTATCACTGGCGGCAATTCCCAACTTCGATGAAAAATCTATTTTATCGTCCGATTTTACCAGGTCTTTCTCCTTTTCCTTTAAGAAACCGTAGCATAAATCAAGCGTATTGTCCCAGCTCAATTTGTCCTTTTTGTAGTTGGCAAAAGTATTCACCATAAAAATTCCGGAAGCTGAACTTTTTCCACCAGCCACCCAGTTGGTTAACGACACCTGCGAAAAATTAACGGTAAAAACACCTCCGTTTTTCCATAATTTTGTTGAATCTGAAGGTTCCTGAGCATATAAAAATGCAGGAATCAAAAATAGTATGATAAAAATTTTCTTCATGTAGCATTTGTTTTATGAGATTAATTGATTCTACCTTCTAATTAATGCTGAATTTAAAGCAATATTCAGATAAACAAGTTACGGAAATTGAGGTTCAAAAAAAGTAAAAAGATAGGTTAATGCAGAAAAGGATTATTTTCGTTTTGAGTTTCGGTTCCCCGATTTTTTCTCCCAATTTTCGCGTGCCAGTTTCTGCATATCTTCCACTTTGTCAGTTTCATCGACTATTTCGAGGCCAAGCAGGGTTTCAAACAAATCTTCCATAGTTACCAGACCAACCACCGAACCAAATTTATCGGCAACCATCGCCAGATGCTGGCGTTTCAGGATTAAAGCATCCATAAGTTTTGCCACGGTAAATTCATCTTCCACAAAAAGAATTTCGCGTTTTATTTCGGAAGCTTTTTTCGAGTGCCGGTCTTCCGCCAGATTTTCCAGAATACTATCCTTTAGAATAAGTCCGGTAATATTGTCGGGATGATCATAAAAAACCGGAATCCGCGAAAATTGCAACGGTTTATTTTCTGAATAAACTTCACCTAAAGACAGTTCTTCATTCAGAGTCAAAATCACCGAACGCGGGGTCATAATATCTTTAACTTTCAGGTTTTCGAGCCGAAGTAAATTCTGAATAATCGACTTTTCGTCCTGATCGAGGGCGCCGCTTTTTAAACCGGCATCGGCCATTGCGGCAAAATCGGCACGACTTAAAACACTTTTTCCTTTTTCCGACTTCACCAAACGAGTAATCCATTTACTCATCCAAACAAACGGAGCAAGTAGTATTAACAGAAATTTCAGCGAGCGAACTGTAAAAGGTGTAAGTTTTTTCCAGAAACTTGCGCCGAGGGTTTTGGGAATAATTTCAGAAAGAATTAAAATGGCCAAAGTCATCAGCCCGGCAACCAGCGATTCGTAGGTAATCTGGAAGAAATACAAATCAAGGTGGTGGGTTCCAAAAATCTTTCCGGCCTGAACACCAACACCAACAGCCCCCACGGTATGAGCAATGGTGTTTAAAGTGAGGATTGCAGAAAGCGGCCGATCGATATCTTCCTTGAACCTGTTCAGCAATTTGCCAATAACCGGTCTTTCATTTTCCATTCTGCTCACATACAATGGCGTTACACTTAAAAGCACCGCCTCCCAAATGGAACATAAAAATGAAACCAGAATCGATAGAACAAAGAAGAAAATCAGTGTTATCATGTTTTTTCACTTTCCGCAATCCTCAAATATAAACCACTGCAAGTTTTAAAGCAACCAGATTTAACCAATTAAGGTGAAAAATGAATCAAGCCAGCAAATCCAGTTTGCCTTCATTGGCAACCTTCAGAATTAACTCGCCAAACAATGTATTTGCCCAGGCAAACCATTTTCGTGTAAATTTTTCCGGATTGTCTTTGTGAAACGATTCGTGCATAAAACCGGTGCCGGCATCGGTTGAATACAATGTTTTTATACAAGCAGCAATTTCCATGTCGTCGGTGCTGGTGAGCGCACGCATGGTAATACTCATTGGCCAAACCATATCGTAACCAATGTGCGGGCCACCAATTCCTTCGGCTGCTTTTCCTTTGAAAAAGTACGGATTATCTTCACTCCAAACCAATTTGCGGGTGTTGTTGTAAACCGGGTCGTTTTTTTCAACACAACCGAGATATGGAAGCGCCAGCAAACTTGGAATATTGGCATCGTCCATAAAAGTGGCGTTACCAAAACCATCAACTTCGTACGCATAAACTTTTCCGTATTTTTCGTGGTTTTTAACCGCATATTTCTGAATCGCAGTTTCCACTTCTTTTGCCAGTTCAATACATTCGGCAGCAAATTTTTTATCTCCGGTTACCGTGTTCGAAATTTCGGCCAATTGTTTTAAGGAAGCAACGGCAAACAAATTCGACGGAATTAAAAATCCGAAGGTAGCTGCATCGTCCGACGGGCGGAAGGAAGAATTGATTAAACCAACAGGTTTTAATGGTCTTCCGTAACCATCGTTCGACAAAGTATCGAGCTGGCGTGTTGTATTGCGTTCAAATTTGTACGGACCGGAGCCGTTTTTCCGCTGCTGCTCTTTGAATGTTTTTACAATTTGGGCTGCCGCTTTTTTCCAGTCTTCATCGAAAACCGAAGTATCGCCGGTAGTTTTCCAGTAACCGTGTGCCAAACGAACGGTATAACACAACGAGTCGATTTCCCATTTGCGTTCGTGCAATTCCGGTTTCATGTCGGTGTTGTCGCTCTCCCACTCGCTTCCCGAAGCGGTTTTATTGAATGCGTTGGCGTAAGGATCGATAATTACACACTGCGTTTGGCGATTAATTACACCTGCCAGCAGTGTTTTTAATTTTTCGTCATTGGTAGCCAGCGGCAAGTAAGGCCAAACCTGTGCCGACGAGTCGCGAAGCCACATGGCATGAATGTCACCGGTAATTACAAACGTATCGGGTTTGCCGTTTTTCATTTCAAATTCAACTGTAGTGTCCAGCGTATTTGGAAAACAATTCTCAAACATCCAGGCCAGTTTTTCATTTTTTATTTTGGCTTTGGTTTCTGAAATTGTTTTTTCAACGGCTTCAGAAACAAAATTACGTTTAGCAGTAGCCGGGCGATTAGTAACAAAATTTGCCCATGCCGGTGTTGCCATTAATTTGCCTGCACCCAAAACCGAAACTCCTGCCAGGGTTAATCCGCCGGTTTTAATAAAGTCTCTGCGTGTTTTCATTTTATTTTAGTTAATCTTCAATTTTCGAAATTCGTGCCCATAATTCCACAAGACTTGCCTGGTCGAGCAGCCATTTGTATTCATCCTTCTTTTCGCCGGTCCAGTCTTTACTGAAAAATCCGTTTTCGTCGCGAACCGTATTCCAAAGGTGATCCAGATTTTTCTTAAAAACAGATATATACTCCGGATTATTATCCAGATAAAACAACTCTTCGTAACCTCTGAAAAGTATAGTATTGAACCAGTTGTCGGTCTTTTTAAATATTCTGATATCTTCTCCGCCGGGTGTTTTAAAGGTTTTTGTAAAATACTGAATGGCCGATTCTGCAATATTTTGCGCTTCTGTCAGGTACTCCTTTTGTCCTGTAATTTTATACAGCAACGCAGCTGCCTGCAGCATTTGGCCACTGTTGTAAGTATATTTTGCCGAATCGATTTTCCCATTCAGTTTTTTGTTATCGAAATACAAAAAGTCGTTTGCATCCTGCAGGTTTTCTTTGGTCCACTTGTAGATTCTCATTCCTCTGTTTAAATACAAACTATCACCGGTAGCTTCATAAAGTTTAAGAGCCAGAACACTTGCCGGCGCGTTTGAACAGGTATTTTTCGACTGTTTTTTTTGCTCGCACCAATAAATTCCACCGCCCAGATTTTCATCCCATCCACTGTTGATAAAGTTCCAAAGCACAAGTGTGGTGTCCAGAAATTTTTGTTCGCGGGTAATTTCGTACAGTTCACAAAAATCGATGGCAAGCCAAATATTATCGTCGTAAAAACGGTCGCTTTCGCCTGCCTGAACAATGTACGACTGGTAACATGCCGGTTTCCGTTTGGTATCGAAATAATTTTGCAGCCCGGGCAGAATCCTGTTTTCCAACAAAATCCGGTATTCTTTGCTCCCTGTGTTTTTCAACAAAACCGTAACACCGGACAAAACACCCGAAGTAGGCCACAAATAAGCCACTTTTTTACCCTGAAAAGTGTCTTCACCAGCGAGATAAGTAACTTTGTTTTCCTCGCGGTAAGGAAAAGTTTCGTTGAACAAATTCAACTTACCTGAATCGTAAAATTTCAAAATTTGATTGAGTGTGGTTTCAGCCCTTTGTATTTCAATGTTTTGGGCTACAATGGCGTTTTTCATAAAAACCACCAAAACGAAAAGCAATATAACGTTCAGATTTGACTTCATAAAACCGGTTTAATTTGAAGTGGCTATAATAAGGAAACTTTTCAGATTAATAAAATACCGGCTACCATAATGAAAACTTTTGTCAGAAAATATTTAGAAAAACTTTTGTTAATTGTAATGAAAATCAATAAAACTCAACTAAATAAACTGATGATTGTTTGACATTATTTATTCTGAAAATTAAACTGAACAAAAATGAAAAAGTATGGTATTCTGTTAATTTTGCTTGCAGTTATGACACAATTTAGTTTTGCACAGGACGAAGATCCTTATTTATGGCTCGAAGAAGTTGAAAATCAAAAAGCGCTCGACTGGGTGAACCAGTGGAATAAAAAGTCGCTGGATGTTTTGATGAAACAACCGGATTACGAAAATATTTTTAAGAAAAACCTTGAAATATTCAATTCCACCGACAGGATTCCGACACCTGCAATCTACGGGAAATATATTTACAATTTCTGGCAGGATCAGGAACACGAACGTGGAATCTGGCGGAGAACTTCGGTTGACAGATACCTGAGTGGCAGTCCTGAATGGGAGACAGTGATCGACATTGACGCGCTTTCAACACAAGACAATATAAAATGGGTGTTTAAAGGCGCTACAGGACTTTACCCCGATTACAACAAATTTTTGGTAAACCTGTCGAAAGGTGGTGGCGATGCTGTAATAGTAAAAGAATTTGATGCCCAAACCAAAACATTCGTGGAAAATGGTTTTTATGTGCCCGAAGCCAAAGGAAATGTAAGCTGGATTGACGAAAATACTTTGATGGTTTCTACCGATTTTGGTGATGGAATAACCACTTCCGGCTACCCGCGCCAGGTAAAAACATGGAAACGCGGCACCGATTTAAAAGATGCTAAACTAATCTTCGAAGGCGACGAAAACAATATGGGAATATGGGGCTACACTTTTCCTACAAAAAACAAAACCTACCAGGTTGTTATGCAATACATGACCTTTTACACCACAAAATATTTTGTTATTGAGAATGGCGAACTTGTTCAGCTAAATTTACCCGAAGATGTTGAATTGGCCGGAATTTTAGACGATTTGATTGTTTTGAAACTAAAATCGGCCTGGCAGGTTGCCAACCAAACGTTCAAACAAGGTGCAGTTGTAAGCATTAAATACACCGATTTGGTAAAAGGAAACGTAAATCCCGAATTGGTAGTTACTCCCGATGAACGCTCAAGCGTTTCAGAAGTAAGTTCAACCAAAGACATGCTTTTGGTGAACATGCTGAACAATGTAAAAAGTGAATTATATGCTTATAAATGGGACGGTTCGTGGAAAAAAGAAAAAATCGATGCCCCGGAACTGGGAAGTTTAACTTTGGGAGCGTCTGACGAAAACAGCGAAAATTTCTTCTTTTATTTTGAAAATTTTCTGGAACCTGCTACTTTGTATTTTGGAAATGCCAAAATAGGCGAATACAAAAAAGTAAAATCGTTGCCTTCATTTTTTCCTGTCGAAAAATACCAGGTTCAGCAATTTGAATCAACTTCAAAAGACGGTACAAAAATTCCCTATTTTGTTGTTGGCCCGAAAGGAATGAAATACGACGGCACCAATTCCACACTTTTATATGCTTATGGTGGATTTGAAGTTCCCGAGTTACCAAGTTATTCATCGGTTACAGGAACTGCCTGGCTTGAAAAAGGCGGTGTTTATGTTTTGGCCAATATTCGCGGAGGTGGGGAATTTGGCCCCCAATGGCACCAGGCAGGGTTAAAAGAAAACCGCCAACGCGTTTACGACGATTTCCATTCGGTGGCTGAAGACCTGATTTCACGAAAAATTACATCGGCAAAAAAACTGGGTATTTTTGGTGGAAGTAACGGCGGATTGCTTGTTGGCGTTGCTTTTACACAGCGTCCCGATTTATATAACGCCGTAGTTTGTGCAGTACCTCTGCTCGATATGAAACGCTACAATAAATTGCTTGCCGGCGCCAGTTGGATGGCAGAATACGGAAATCCGGATATTCCGGAAGAATGGGATTACATAAGCAAATATTCGCCTTACCAAAATGTAAAAAAGGGAATGAACTACCCGGAAGTATTTTTTACTACATCCACGCGCGACGACCGTGTTCACCCCGGGCATGCACGGAAAATGGTGGCAAAAATGAGCGATTTGGGATATAAAATTTACTACTTCGAAAACACCGAAGGAGGACACGCCGGTGCCTCAACCAATGAACAACGCGCCAAAATGTATGCTTTGATTTATTCCTATTTACAAATGAAATTAATGCAGTAGGTAAAAAATGCTGATTTTTCAATCAGAACTTATGAAGCAAAAAATCAGGCTATTTGACAAGCATTATCAGATATATAATTTAAAGCATAATTAAATGTAAATGTATCTTTAAAACATAACAAACCCTATCTTTTTTATTACAAAACGGATTTTAATTAAAGAAAAACTAGTGTAAAGTAATTCTGGAGTGGACGCCGGAATTACTTTTTCTTTTTAAGAAAAGGGCTTGCTCCCATTCTTTCTATAATATGTAGCAGGAATACATCGCTTTAAGATACAAAAAGGCCAACTTCCGTTGACCTCTTTTCGTGGGAACTACTGGATTCGAACCAGTGACCCTCCCGATTGGAATCGGGATGTTCTGGACCAGCTGAGCTAAGCTCCGGTAATTAATTTTAATATCGCTTCTCTGCTTTTCCATGATTTTAACTGTTTTTCGCGCTGTAAAGCCAACGTTTTTGTTGTGTATTCTTCAGAATAAACCAATGTCCAAGGCTTGCCGGTTGAAGTAAATCCATGATTCGATGAATTATGTCGTCGCAACCTTCCCTGAACATTACCGGAAACGCCAATGTAATATTTATCTGATTTTTCGGAATATAATATGTAGCAGGAATACATTGTTTTAAGATACGAAAAAAGGCCAACTTCCGTTGACCTTTTTTCGTGGGAACTACTGGATTCGAACCAGTGACCCCCTGCTTGTAAGGCAGGTGCTCTGAACCAGCTGAGCTAAGCTCCCTTTATAATCTGTCTGTTTCTGAACGTGCTCCCCTTCGGAAAAGCGATGCAAATATAAAACCTATTTTCAGTTCTGCAAACAAAAAAATAAAAAATTGCTATAAAATTTCGGCAACAATAAAAGTACTACCCCCTACAAAAATCAAATCATCTTTTCCTGCATTTTCCTTGGCTTTCCCAAGCGCCTCAGCAACAGAAAAATAAAAATCCCCTTTCAAACCGAACTGTTTTGCTTTGCCTGCTAAAATTTTTTCATCCAACGCCCGCGGAATTTTTGCTTTTGTGAAATAATAAGTTGCATTTTGTGGCAAAAGCGATAAAACCTTCTCGGGATCCTTGTCGTTAACCACGCCAAAAATGATGTGCAAATTCTTAAACGGTGTCTGATTTATTTGTGCAACCACCTGTTCTATTCCATCTTTGTTATGTCCGGTATCGCACACTACTTTCGGATTTTGACCAATTGTTTGCCAGCGCCCCATTAATCCGGTAAGTTTTGCAGCATCAGCCAAACCTGAATACACAGCCTTTTCGGGAATATTACATCCTGAATTCCGAAGAAGTTCCACCGATTTTAATACTGCCGGTAAATTCTTCCTCTGGTAGATTCCCGACAAATCAAGTTTCAAATCAGGGTAAACCTTTTGTCGGTTTTTTTCGACAGCAAAAACCTGTTTCCCCCCAATATCAATCATTGAATAAGGAACTGCAAATTCCTGATCGGCAAAATATATTGGAGCCTGCCGGATTGCTGCCGTATTTAAAAATACCTTTTCCGTTTCGGGTTGCGTTGTTCCCACTACAACAGGAATTCCGTTTTTTATGATTCCTGCTTTTTCGCCGGCAATTTTTTCAAGCGTTTCACCCAACAGCGCAGTGTGATCCAACCCGATGTTGGTAATTACGCTCAGCTCCGGCAAAATAATATTGGTTGAATCGAGTCTCCCCCCCAAACCCACTTCAATAACCGCCACATCTACTTTTTCTTCAGCAAAATAATCGAAAGCCAAAGCCACGGTAAGCTCAAAAAACGACGGTTCTATTTTCCACAAATTATTGTTAATTATAAAATTCCGCGTCCAGTCTACAATTCTTGGTTCCGGAATCATTTCTCCATTTATCCGGATTCTTTCCCTGAAATCCTTCAAATGCGGCGAAGTGTAAAGTCCGGTTTTATAACCTGCCGATTGAAAAATGGCTGCCAGCATGTGCGAAACCGATCCTTTTCCATTGGTGCCTGCAACGTGTACCGTCCTGAATTTGAGGTGTGGGCTACCATATTTTTCATCCAGAAAAAGCGTATTGACTAGATTGTTTTTATATGCAGCCGGTCCTGAGCGTTGATACATAGGCAACCGGTTGTACAAATAATCGAGTACTTCGGAATAATTCAAACTGAATAATTTTATTAACCGCTGCAAGTTTATTAAAAATAAAAACCACAGGGAAAGAATCCCATTTATTTTTCTACATTTAAGAAATTCATAATTCAAGTTATGCTGAGTGCAGATAGTAAAAGTAAAATCTTTATTCTTGACACGAATGTAATTTTACACGATCACACATGTATTTACCAGTTTCAGGACAACGACATTTTATTGCCGATAACCGTATTGGAGGAACTGGATAAATTTAAACGCGGCAACGACCTCATCAACTTCCAGGCGCGCGAATTTACCCGCCTTCTTGATGAAATTGTTGGCGACGAGTTGTTCAACGGCGGAAAATCGCTTGGAAAAGGTAAAGGTAAACTCCGGATAGAAACCGGAAAACCTTTTTCTGATGAATTGAAAGCCTCTTTCCGCGAAGATATCCCGGATCACCGCATTCTGGCTATCGCTGAATTTGCTTCGAAAACTTACCCGAAACGAAAAGTTGTTCTCGTAAGCAAAGACATCAACCTTCGGATGAAAGCCAAATCTTTGGGAATTCAGTCTGAAGATTATAAAACCGACCAGGTAACCGACGAAAATGTTCTGGATAAAACAATTACTACCTTCGATAATTACGACGACCGGTTAATTGAAGTTTTGTACGAACAGGGCTCTTTTGCTGCCGAAGAATTAAAAGACGGTTACAAACCCGAAGCCAACGAATGTTTTATTTTCAGGGGAAGCAGTTCGAGTGTTCTGGCGCGTTATGAATCGAAAACCAACCGGATTTTCAGGGTGGAGAAAAAAACTGTTTACGGAATAAAACCCCGGAATGCAGAACAAACTTTCAGTATAAATGTGCTGATGGATCCTGATATTAAATTAATTGCACTGACAGGAAAAGCAGGAACCGGAAAAACATTGCTCGCGCTTGCAGCTGCTATCGAAATGCATAAAAGTTTCGACCAGATTTTACTGGCGCGCCCAATTGTTGCGCTGAGTAACCGCGACCTGGGTTTTTTGCCCGGCGATGCATCTGAAAAGATAAACCCTTACATGCAGCCGCTTTTCGATAACCTTGGCGTAATTAAACATGTTTTTAATCCGCGCAGCCAGGAATACCTGAAAATTGAAGAGTTGCAAAAAGAGGAAAGACTGGTGATTACTCCGCTGGCTTATATTCGTGGCCGTAGTTTGTCGAATGCATTTTTCATCATCGATGAAGCACAAAACCTGACACCGCACGAAATAAAAACAATTATCACACGGGCCGGAGAAGGAACAAAAATGATTTTCACCGGCGACCTTCAACAAATCGACTCGCCTTACCTCGATATGAAATCGAATGGCTTGGCTTACATGACCGACCGAATGAAAAACCAGGAAGTTTTTGCCCACATTAACCTGGTAAAAGGAGAACGCAGTCCGCTGGCCGAATTGGCAAGCAATCTTTTATAGAAATTTGCAGAAATCAGCTTTTTTCTACCTTTGCAGTTTATTTAGAATCATTCAACTTTAAAAGAATGGATTACAAAGGGAAAAAAGCTGCTTTTTTTACGTTAGGATGTAAACTCAATTTCTCTGAAACTTCGACCATTGCAGGGAGTTTCGCAGAAGTGGGTTTTGAGCGCGTTGATTTTAAGGAAAAAGCAGACGTTTACGTAATTAACACCTGCTCGGTAACCAACCAGGGCGACAAGGAAAGCAGGAATATTATTCGTAGGGCGGTAAAAAACAACCCCGATGCAATGGTAATTGTGGTGGGTTGCTACTCGCAGCTAAAACCTGAAGAAGTAGGCCATATTGAAGGTGTTGATCTGGTTTTGGGCACACAGGAAAAATTTCATATTCCGGCTTATTTGGGAAATCTTGAAAAACGGGAAAAAACCGAAATTCAAACCACGCGGCTGGCAAATATAAAAAGTTATCACAAAGCATTTTCGTGGGGCGATCGTACGCGAAGTTTCCTGAAAATTCAGGATGGATGTGATTATTACTGTTCGTTTTGCACCATTCCGTTTGCACGCGGGAAAAGCCGGAACGACACCATTGAAAATACGGTAGCCGAAGCCCGGAAAGCCGTTGAAAAAGGATTTAAAGAGGTAATTCTTACCGGTGTTAACATTGGCGATTTTGGCAAATCAACCGGTGAAAACTTCCTCGATTTATTAAAAGCGCTCGAAAAAACTGAAGGATTACACCGTTTGCGTCTCGGTTCGGTGGAGCCCAACTTATTAAAAGATGACATTATACAACTGGTTTCAGAATCGAAAGTAATAATGCCGCATTTCCATATTCCGCTGCAGTCGGGTTCCGACGAGATTCTTTCACTGATGAAACGCAAATATTCCACCGATTTGTTTGCCAAACGCATTCACCGGATTCGCGAAATTGTTCCGCACGCGTTTATCGGTGTCGATGTAATTGCCGGGACCAACGGCGAAACAGAAGAACTTTTTCAGGAATCGTACGATTTTATTAACAGTCTCGAAATTTCACAACTGCATGCTTTTACCTATTCCGAAAGAAGCGGGACACAGGCTTTAAAAATTCCGTGGAAAGTAGAAGTGGAAGACCGTAAACGCCGGACCCAAATGTACATCAACCTTTCAGAAAAAAAACTGAGAGCTTTTTACGAAAAACATTTGGAAACGGAACAAACAGTACTTTTCGAAGACCAGAAAAACAAAGGAAATATGTCGGGATTCACCGAAAATTATATTAAAGTGGAAACTCCTTACTGTACAGAGTTTATCAACGAGCTGAAGAAAGTAAAGTTAAAATCAATTCTTCCCGACGGAAATGTTTCTGTTGAAATTACCGGTTAATTTTCACTAATTTTACCTCAAACATTTGATATGGATTACAAACAACTTTGTACTCAGGCTCAGGAGCTTGTGCGCGAAACGGGAAAATTTATCCTTGAAGAAAAAAATAAAATTTCAGCTTCGGATGTGGAGTTGAAAAGTGCAGCCAGCCTGGTAACGTATGTCGATAAAACGGCTGAATCGATGCTGGTAGCCGGTTTGAGAAAACTGGTTCCCGATTCCGGGTTTGTTGCTGAAGAAGGCACTGCCTCGTTCGAAAATGAGAAATTCATGTGGTTTGTCGATCCATTAGACGGAACCACCAATTACATTCACGGAATTACGCCGTTTTCGGTAAGCGTTGGTTTAGCTGAAAACGGAGAAATGGTGCTGGGTGTGGTTTACGAAATTACTTCCAACGAAATGTTTTACGCCTGGCAAGGCAGTGCGGCATTTTCCAACGGAAAGGAAATAAAAGTGGCAACCGCAAAATCTTCGGTCGACACATTGATTGCAACGGGTTTTCCGTATTACAATTTTGAGGAAACGGAAAAGTACATCGATGCTTTGCGCGAACTGATGAAAACCACACGTGGAATTCGCCGGCTGGGGTCGGCTGCCGTCGATTTGTGTTATGTTGCCGCCGGAAGGTTCGATGCTTTTTTTGAACATGCCCTGCACGCCTGGGATGTGGCTGCCGGAGTTTTTATACTTCGCCGCGCCGGTGGAATGGCAAGCGATTTTAATGGCGGCGAAAACTGGTTATTTGGTGGCGAAATGATTGCAGCCAGCAAAAATTATTATCCTGAATTTTACGGCATTATAAACAAACATTTGGGAAATAAATCAACGGATAAATGAAACGCAAGAACTACATTTTTTATCTGATTGTACTTGGAATTTACGGTCTTCTTTTCTACGGATGTGCGGCCAAAAGCGAACCGGTACAAACCGAAGACGGCAAACCGCAGGGAACAGCCGTAATCATAACCGGAGCAGCAGCACGAATTCCGCAGGAAGCAGCTTTATTAGAGCAACTTTACAAAACCGGTCAGCTAAAAAATGTGGTTTTTATCGGCGGGGCAAGTTCTGGCGCTTTAAACACAGTAATGCTGAACGGAATCCTTACCAGGAAAATTTCGTGGAAACAATATGTGCGCTGGCTCGAAAATATCGCAACGACAGATATTTACAATTCTGAAGATAAAAAATTACCTGTCGATGTTGCTCCATTAAAAAACTACCTGTCGCAAATTGTTAACGATTCGCTGAAATACCATAAAATTGGCGACCTGCCCATAACCAGCGCTATTTCCATCACCGATTTAAACCGGCTGAAACTGCCCAAAACCAATTACCGGCTCAGCAACAAAAAAATTAACCCGGAAAGCGATCCAAACCTCGACCTGGTGGAAATTCTGATGGCATCGACAGCTTTTCCGGTTGTTTTCCCCGAAGAAAAAATTAACAATGCCACTACTCTTCCCGACCATTATTTTGTTGATGGTGGATTGGGTGACGACCGTATTCCTTACCATGGACTGATCGATTTTATCAATTTCAGACAAAAAAGCGTTGAAAAAATTATTATTGTTAGCCGGAAATCAGACCTGGAAACCGACCTGAGCGAAGAATTACGGACTATTGGTATTTCTGACAACGGGATGCTGGATAAAACCGGACTTTCGCTCGATGAATTTTTGTACAAAGGATTTATCCGAAGTATGATTTCTTTTCAAAAAGAATACCCCGAACTGGCCGAACGCACCGAAGTATATATTCCTGATTTTGAAGAAAGATTCCTGTTGCTCGATTTTAACACCCTCAGCAAACAATACCAGGTGACCAAAAAATGGGCGCAAAAAAACAAACCTGTCCCGCTTAAAACCTATTTAATTAAACACCAGTTGTAAACGCCAAACACCCCAAAATACACTTTCAAAATGAAAAATATAAACTTGCAACATCAGGTTTTTACTTGTAAATTGTCAGCTCAAATTTTATCGTTATGGCAGAAAAAGAAATTGCCCTTTTAAAGGAACAAATAGCGCGGCTCGAAGAAAAAAATTTCGATTTGGAAGCATGGAAAAACCACACCGTAATTTTTCTGGAACGTATTTTCGGGAAGGACAATTCGAAAATCAAAATGATAAAAGAACTGCACTACGATTATTCGAGCTGGAGCCTTCGCGACACCGCTGCCACCGGCAAAACAAAAGACAAAGATCCGGTGCGGATGCAGGCCGACGAAATTTTAAGAGCCACCATTGCCGAGCTTGAAAGTCTTGGACTGCCAGAGAATAAAAATGAAAAAGAAAAAACCCGGGAATTGCTTCAGGAAGAGCTTACAGGGAAACAGATCCGCGAAATTGAAAACCTGATAAAATCAGAAAATCCGGAAAAAACAGATAAAATTGCAGAAATCCTGGCAAAAATCGACAAAGAAAACCTGGCAAAAATCGTTGCTAAATTACTGACCCTGTAAAACTATTATATGCCAAACCCAAAAATCGCTATCGTTATTCTGAACTGGAACGGGGCCAAACTTTTTGAAAAATACCTGCCTTCCGTTATCCGAAATTCTAAAGCTGAAAATGTAGACCTCATTCTTGCCGATAATGGTTCAACGGATGATTCGCTGGAGTTGCTAAATCAAAAATTTCCTGAATTCAAAATTATTGATTTAAAGGAAAACTACGGTTTTGCTGAAGGTTACAACAGAGCGCTGAAACAAATCGATGCCGATTATTTTGTATTGCTGAATTCGGATGTGGAAGTTACGCCGGGCTGGGTTGAAAAAGCGATGCAGTTGTTTGAAAAGTACCCTAAACTTGCTGCTGTTCAGCCCAAAATACTGAGTCATGAAAAACCTCATCTTTTTGAATATGCAGGAGCTGCCGGCGGATTTATCGATCGTTACGGATACCCGTTTTGCCGCGGAAGAATATTAAATCAGATGGAAGCCGACGTAAGTCAGTACAACAAGGAAACTACCATTTTCTGGGCCAGCGGCGCCTGCATGTTTGTAAAAGCCGAAGCTTTTCATGAAGTGGGTGGTCTTGACCGTAATTTCTGGGCACACATGGAAGAAATAGATTTGTGCTGGCGGTTGAAAAACAGCGGATACGAAATCAGGTACCAACCCGAAAGTGTGGTTTTTCACCTTGGTGGCGGTACACTGTCGTATGGGAATCCCAAAAAGATATACCTGAATTTCAGAAACAACCTGTATATGTTGTTCAAAAACCTGCCACACCATAAATTCCTTCGTATTTTCCTGGCACGTATGATTCTCGACGGAGTAGCTGCCGTAAAATTTCTGGCCGGAATTCAATGCCGCGAATTCTGGGCAGTGGTAAAAGCACACGCCGCATTTTACAGAAACCTGCCCACACTCATCAAAAAAAGAAAAGAAACACAAAAACTGGTTGTGGTGAAGGAACACCGTGAAATTTACAGCAAAAGCATTATGTGGAAATTTTTCCTGCAGAAAAAAAGAAAATTCTCGGAATTGGAGTTTGAAGTGTAGGGGAAGCGGGAAGCTCGAAGTCGGAAGCAGGAAGCTTGTAGTACCTCTCCACTACTTAAAAAAACGAAAACTTGCGGTTTATATCACATTGTTTACTTTTGTGCAAAATGTGCATTTCATAAAAACAAAATCTGAACATTGTAGTTGAAATTATGGAAAAACTGGTAATTGAAGAAAAAATATACACTTATCATATCGACATAGTAGGGCATGTAAACAACATCATTTACATTCAGTGGATGGAAAACGGACGTATGAAACTGCTGGAAGCCATGGGAATTCCGGTGACCGACTTAACCCAAAAAGAAGGAATTGTACCTATTCTTACCGACACTTTTATTACCTATAAAAAAGCGCTCTTTATTCATAATTCAGTAAAAATTGAAATCTGGGTTTCGAAACTGAACAACGCCTCTGCCCTACTCGAATTCAGGTTTTACAACGAAAACAACGAACTTTGCGCCACCGGACACCAAAAAGGGCTTTTTATCGACAGGGTTACTATGCGTCCGGCACGTTTAAGCGACAAACACCGCGAGGCTTTTGAGCGTTTTTTGATACAAGGATAAAATTTAAAAACCGGCAACAATTATTTACACCGAACCATTGTTGTGTAGTTAAAAGGCCGTCCGACTAAATGTGTCCGACACAAAAACCATTTAGAAAAAAATGCGGTTTGTCAACCGGTTATAACCCAAATTCCCGTTTTTTAGTGTTTCCCTGCACCCAATAAATTTATGTGCTTATTCTGCTTTTTTCGTTTATTATAATTTAAAGCAAATACCAAAAAGCGAATAGGCGAATAATGGATAAGGATTTACACAAACTGGCAAAATCTGTTGTTGAGCTGCAAAAGAAAGCGGTCAAACAAACTTTATTGGTTTATAAACCGAAAGTTGAAATTTTAATAAATTCCAACAGCAACGACAAGAAAACAATTGAACATACATTAGATGCACTTTGCGAGGTGGCTTTTGACAATGAAGTGTTATTTTTATTCAAAAAACTTTGTCGTTATTTACACTATTGACCCGGTGGTTACTGCACAACAAATACAGTATTACAGGGAAATGTGGGACAACGAAGAAAAATCAGAACAATGGCTGAAAAACAAAACATAGAATACAAACAACGCTGGCACGACGATTACCTGAAATAGGGATGCGGTTTTGCCAATGCAATCGGCGGAATGATTTACATTGGTATTGATGACAAGGGAAATGTTGTTCATCTGGCGGATTATGCCAAACTCATGGAAGATATTCCCAATAAAATCCGCAATTCGATGGGGATAATCTGCGATGTGCAGTTGGAAGATAAGGAGGGAAAGAAATATATTTCAATCAAAGTCAATCCGTATTCTGTGGCTGTTTCGTTACGGGGCAGATATTATTATCGCACGGGCAGCACCAAAAATGGAATTAACAGGTGTTGAGCTTAACGAATTCCTGTTAAAAAAAGCAGGCAAAACCTGGGATGATGTGGTTGAGGAAGGCGCTGCCATAAAGGACATTGACGAACAGAGCATTACAAAATTTTTAGAGGATAGCAAAGAAAAAGGCAGGATGCCGGAAACAAAAGGTTTGTCTGCTTTTCAAATACTGGAAAAACTTCAACTTACCGAAGGACGTAAATTAAAACGGGCTGCAATTGTTCTTTTCGGAAAAGACCCAAACCGGTTTTATCCCAACGTGCAGGTAAAAATCGGACGCTTCGGAAAAGATTCAACCGATTTAAAATTTCATGAAATTGTTGAAGGCAATCTGGTTCAGATGCTCGATGAAGTTCAGGCACAACTGAATCATAAGTTTTTAACCCGACCGGTGGATTTTGTCGGGATGCAACGGGTTGAAAAAGATGAATATCCGGTGGCAGCCCTCCGCGAAATGTTACTTAACGCTTTGGTGCACAGAACTTACATGGGAGCAGATATTCAAATGCGTGTTTATGATGATAAACTTTCAATATGGAATGAAGGTGGCTTGCCCTTTGGGTTAACTTTGGAAGAATTGAAAGGAGAGCATAATTCACGTCCGCGTAACCCGAAAATCGCCAAAGCTTGTTTTATGATACCTGGGGACGTGGCACCTTAAAAATATACAATTCGTGTAAAAAACATGGTCTTCCCGAGCCTGCTATTCTTGAAAAAGATGGTGGTTTCATGGTTGCTCTTTATAAAACTACACAAGTTAGTGGCGAAGATGGTCAGGTTGGGTTGGTTGATAGGTTGGTTGAAAATGAAAAAACAGGTGGTCCAATAGGTGGTCCAACAGTTGGTCCAATCGATGATTTAACAGACAGGCAAAGAGAAGTCTTAAATCTTATTAAAGAAGATAATAAACTTACTAAAAGAAGACTTGCTGAAAAACTTGACATTAATATTTCTGCTGCTCAGGGTCATTTAGATATACTTAAAGAGAAAGGAATAATAGAAAGAATTGGCGGAACGAGGGGCTATTGGAAAATACTAATCAGTCTTACATGAAATTCACCGAAGAAAAATTAGAAAAGGCGTTTACCGAATTATTGGGGCAGGAAGGATTTCCGCACCACCTGGGTATTTCCATTGCACGCAAACCCGATGATGTATTGATAGAGGATGATTTACAAAACTTTCTGCTAAATCAATACGCAAGTCAAGGAATTACAATAAACGAAGCCAAATCTATTATTCTTCAACTCAAATCGCTTCCAGCTTCCGACCTTTACGAAAGCAACAAAACATTTTTAAAAATGCTTTCTGATGGTTTTATTCTCAAAAGAGAAGACCGCACCCAAAAAGACATTTACATTCAGCTCATAAACTTCGCAGGACTAAACAAACACCGCCAACCCGATTCAGAGCAGTTAATTTCTGTGGCAGCCGAACCCGAAGAACAATATCCGCCTGATACCAACATCTACAAATTTGTCAATCAACTGGAAATTATCGAAACAGAAAAACGCATTTCTGATGGTATTGTTTACATCAATGGTTTGCCTTTGGTGGTTTTTGAATTTAAAAGCGCTATTCGTGAGGAAGCCACTATTTTTGATGCCTTCAAACAATTAACGGTTCGTTACCGCAGGGATATTCCTGAACTGTTTAAATACAATACTTTTTGCGTAATCAGCGATGGCGTAAACAACAAAGCAGGTTCGTTTTTTGCCCCTTACGATTTTTTCTATGCCTGGCGTAGAGTGGCAGGTTTGGCAAAAGATGTTGATGGAATCGACAGTATGTTTACGCTTGTACAGGGGATGTTTAATAAGAATCGCTTGCGTGATATTATTCGCAACTTCATTTACATTCCGGATAAGAGCAAAAGAGAAGAAAAAATTGTTTGTCGCTATCCACAATATTACGCTGCAAGAACGTTGTTTGATACTATCAAAAAAGCGCAAAAACCCGAAGGAGACGGAAAAGGTGGAACTTATTTCGGGGCAACTGGTTCAGGTAAAAGCTACACAATGCTTTATCTAACCCGCTTGTTAATGAAAAGCGAATATTTTGAAAGTCCTACAATTGTTTTAATTACCGACCGCACCGATTTAGACGACCAGCTTTCGGCGCAATTCATAAATGCAAAAGGTTTTATTGGCGACAATGCAGTTGAAAGCGTTGAAAGCAGAGCCGACCTGAGAATCAAACTGCAAGGCAGACAAAGCGGAGGCGTTTTCTTAACAACCATTCATAAATTTACCGAAGACACAGAATTACTCACGGAACGAAATAATATGATTTGCATTTCAGACGAAGCGCACCGCAGTCAGGTAAATCTCGACCAAAAAATAAAAATAACCGATGAAGGTTAAAAAAAACTTTCGGCTTTGCTAAATATCTGCACGATTCTTTACCAAACGCTACTTATGTTGGATTCACAGGAACGCCCATTGATGCAACGCTTGACGTTTTCGGTAAAGTAGTTGATGCCTACACAATGACAGAGTCGGTAAAAGACGAAATTACTGTTCGAATTGTATATGAAGGCAGAGCTGCAAAAGTGGCTTTGAAAAATGGCGAGTTAGAAAAAATTGAAAAATACTACGAAGAAGCAGCCGAACTGGGAGCCAACGAATATCAGATTGACAAGAGCAAACAGGAAACCGCAAATATGTACGCCATTCTTGGCGACCCCGACCGTTTGCAAGCTGTTGCCGAAGATTTTGTACACCATTATGAAAACCGAATTTCGGAAGGTGCAACAGTAAAAGGAAAAGCAATGTTTGTAAGCAGTAGTCGTGAAATTGCTTATGAACTTTACAAAAGAATCATCGCAATTCGTCCCGAATGGAATGAGATAAAAGAAGCCGAAGAAGGTGCACAACTTACCGACAAAGACAAGCGGGAATTAAAACCGATTGAACGCATTAAATTGGTAATGACCAGGGGAAAAGACGACCCAAAAGTACTTTGGGATATGTTAGGCACTTCCGATGACAGAAAAGAACTTGACCGTCAATTCAAAAATCCGAAATCGAATTTCAAAATTGCAATTGTGGTTGATATGTGGCTTACTGGTTTTGATGTTCCATTTTTGGATAGCATTTACATTGATAAACCAATTCAGCAGCACAATTTAATACAAACCATTTCAAGAGTTAACCGCAAATTTGAAGGCAAAAACAAAGGTTTGGCAGTCGATTATATCGGTATTAAAAAACAAATGAACCTTGCTCTTGCCAAATACAACAAAGGCGACAAAGACAATTTTGAAGAAATTGAACAGTCGTTGGTTGTTGTCCGTGACCATTTGGATTTGCTTGCAAAACTGATGCACAAGTTCGACAACTCAAAATATTTTAAAGGCGGCACCATTGAGCAATTACATACGTTGAATTTGGCTGCTGAATTTGTGCAACAAACTAAAGAACTGGAAACCCGATTTATGGGCTTGGTTCAACGATTGAAAGCCGCTTATGATATTTGTGCTGGCAGCGAAAAAATGACACAAACTGAAAGAGATTACACACATTTTTATCTGGCTGTCCGTTCTATCGTTTTCAAACTCACCAAAGGTGGTGCACCTGACACGGCACAGATGAACGCCAAAGTTCGGGAAATGATAAAAGATGCTTTGCAAAGTGACGGAGTTGAAGAAATCTTTAAACTTGGTGAAGAAGTCGCAACAGAACAAGATATTTTTGATGAAGATTATTTGGCGAAGATTGATAAAATAAAACTGCCAAATACAAAAATCAAATTGCTACAACAGCTTTTAGCCAAAGTAATCGGAGAAATCAGAAAAGTAAGCCGTGTAAAAGGAATAGACTTTTCGAGAAAAATGCAAGCTATCGTTGACCGTTACAATAACCGTGATGCAAACGACATTCTGCGAAGTGAAGTTTACGAAGAAATGGCAGAAGCCTTGACAAACTTGATTTGGGATGTTCAAAAGGAATTTAAAGCCGGAGACGAATTGGGAATTGACTTTGAAGAAAAAGCCTTTTACGACATTCTGAAAGAACTCTGCAAAAAATACGATTTTACTTATCCAGACGACAAACTGATTGACTTATCAAAAGCAGTTAAAGTAATCGTTGACAACCAAGCAAAATTCCCTGACTGGAATAAACGAGACGACATAAAATCGGCTTTGAAAGTTGAATTAATATTGATTTTAGATGAGTTTGACTATCCACCTGTGGAGAGAGACGAAGTATATGTTGAGATTTTTGAACAAGCAGAAAACTTTAAGAAAAACAACAATAAGTCAACGCTCGGACTGACAGAAAATGTGTAGCAAATTGAAAGATAAAATGATGATTAAACGCCAGTTGCCAACAAAAGTACATAGTGCAGGGCGGGGTTTGGTGGTTCGCCAACTGCGGATTCTCGCATCGCAGTTCCGTGTCCTTCGGACAGGAACGCACTTCGAAATCCGCTCCGCAACATACAATTTGGCGTTAGTAATAATGCTGACGATATAAACAAAATCAGGAATTAGAATATTTTTTATCCAATCCCTGATATTTGATTTTTCTAAAAACCGAAGCCAATTCGCAGTGCCGGATAAGTCGAACTGCCTGAGAAATATAATTGAGGAGAAACAGATATATACTTTCCAATTTCCCAGTTAACACCTAATCTGAATGTATTTTTCTCAAACAAGTCACCGTTCCGATTGACTAAATAACCAAATTCTACTCCCAGCCAATCAGGGCTTTTAATATCATTCGAAAAATTATACCGGTATCCAATATTTGCAAATCCATTCAAATTAACTTTCGACTTATCATCGAAAAAAGACAATTGATTGTACGACAAATAATAATTGTTTTTCCAAATTCCCTTTTTACTGAACAATAGTCCAATTTCGGCTGAAATATCAACTACAGGTTGATTCTTTATTAAGTTAGCACCAACTCCGCCTTTTAGGCTTAACGCATCTAATTGCCCGTTCAGTTTATCGAGTTGGTCATAGTGAACCAGGTTGTTTCCCTGAAAAGCATAATTGTATGTAGCTGCAAATCGCCCCTGAATAGCGGATGTTGCATTTATTGCTGCTTTTATCTTTTCAATTAAATTGTCTGAGGTTAAATCTTCAATGTTATTGAACCGGATAAGAAGCGAGTAATTAACTGATTGAACAAAACACTGGTTATTAAATTGCGTTAAGGTCATCTCATTGTCTTTCCAAATGATTTTTTCACTTTGTCCTGACTGTTTTATGGAAACCAATTTATTAGGGCTGTAGGTAATTATGTACGAAGTCCCACCGGGAATTGAATTAGAATCTTTCAGAATAGATTGTAAGCTTTTTAAATTGTTTTCTATGTTACCGACTAAATTTTTATAATCATTTACAGCCAATTCTAATTCCATTTTATTGTCGATTTGAACACGGATTGAATCGAGAAATGGTTTTTGTGGATAAACAATGGTACTGCTTATTAAAAGCAGTATTAAACACATTATGATTTTTAAACTTTTCATTTCATAAAATTTAATATTAAACAATAGATTTTTAAATTATTACGCGTAATCTCCTTTATAATTTAGCTGTAAAAGCTAAAGTATTTTCATTTGACGGATTTCTATTTCCACCAAATTTGATTTGCAATTTTCTTCCCTTTTTTTGCTTTACATTATTACTATTTCGAATAAGAATTTGGGCATCATAACTATTAGACGTTATTGTTTGAGAAGTATCAATTTCAATTGGATTATTATTGTCGGATGCTGCTATTAATTCCTGCGGGGCTTCTTTTTCGATATAAACTTTTCGTTCAACATAAATAGTGTCAACAATTTGTTTTGTTTTTATAACAGGTTTTGAAACCAATACTTTTTTCTCAACATAAACGGTATCAGGCACAATGTTATTGGTTTCAGCTAAAAGTCTCTGTTGTGAAAAGGCATTTTCTTTACCTGCATTAATCTGGTTCTGTAAACTATTGTTTAGCTCAACAAGTGATTTTATCTTTTTGTCGGCTTTTATATTCGAAATTGCAATAATGAATGTTGTGACGAAAAGAAAAATGCAGGCAGCAGCCAATGTACGAAGCAAATAAAAATTTGGTCGGCTTTGTTTTTTTAATTGTACTTGCTGCCATATCTTTTCTTTTGATTTAGAAGCTTCCAAATCATAAAAATCAGCTGATTCGTTGAATATTCTTCTTATTTCTGAGTCGATATTATGTGTTTCCATCTTCTTTTATTTTATTAATTTTTTCAACAATATAAATTCTCGCTTTCCTGAGCTGAGATTTTGAGGTGTTCTCTGCAATATTCAATAGTTTTGAGATTTCTTTATGCGTGTAACCTTCAATGGCAAACAGGTTAAATACCATCCGATAGCCAATTGGCATTGCTCCAATTATGGAATATATTTGTTCAATATCAATACTACTTAAATCGACATCGTATTCATTAATTATTTCATATTCAGGTAAATCTTCTTTATAACTAATTGGAGATTTTGTATTCACATACCTTATCGATTCATTTATTACGATTGTTTTAATCCATTTCTCAAGACTGTTGTCTCCACGATACTCAAACTTTTCAACACTTTTGAACACTTTTGAAAATGCAGTAATTAGAACGTCTTCAACATCATGATGATTAAAAAGAATCCGCATTGCCAGATGGTACATTTGTCGATAAAAAGTATCAAATAGAATCCCTTGCGCAATCTGATTACCTGATTTACAATGCTTTATAATTTCCTTAACTTCCAAGTATTTTCTTTTAAACGTTTGTTTAATAACAATAACCCAAATTATTCAATTGAAGTTGCCTGACCAAGTAAATAAAATTACTTTTAACTTGAGAAATAAACTAATACAGCTAACAATCTGTATATGTCGTAGCTGGTTTTGTGGGTAATTGCAGGTTCATCTCCCGCATCCACTTCATCTGGCTTGACAGGAAGGTAGTCCGCATTAGGCTACGCCACATACAGGTGACTGTTGTATGTAAAATTAAACAGACCATGCACAAAAAGATAATCATATTGATTTTAATGCTGGCATTCAATAATTTGAATGCACAGACTGACGAGCGAATAATAAATGAAATATTCTTCGACCTATTTGGATTGCAACAGGATACAATCTTAATTAAGAACTTAAAAACAAAAACATACTTTGAATATGACTCAGTTTCATTTGAAAAAAATACAGGATTAAATGTTCCTTCAAAAATTATCTCTGATTGGAAGAGTAATGAGGAAAATCAAGACTTTTCCGCAGAATGGAATGAGCAAAGTTTAAACAAAATAGATACATTGCTCTTGGAGAATAATACGGTGATTAGCAAAAAACCTGTTTTCAAATGTTTATCAAAAACTGACATTGACAGATTATTTGAAAAGACCAAACAACGACAAAAAATATACTCTGTAAGTAAACTATTATTCGACAACTTACACGAGAATGCAATATTTCACTTTACGACAATTCCATGGCCAGGAGATTTTTATACGGAGACAATATTGATAAAGAAAGTATTTGGTAAATGGAAAATAATTGAAAGGTTTGATTTTTCTATAACATGAAAATTCAGCACACAACAAATACATATTGCATAGCGGGGTTTTGGGGTTCGCCAACTGCAACGTGAACCAAGGTTGCCTGCAACTGTAAAAAATCGAATTAAAAAAGATGAAAATATTATTGGCTTTCAGTAAAAAATAAGCCTGTTTCTCCGAAACCGGTAAAAACAGGCTGATTTTATACCAATTGTATTTTGATTTAAAAGTCGGTAAAATTCCATTGTCCGCGGAACGGCCGACTGAGCATCATGTTGGCAAAATCGTCACCTTTAAATTTTTCAGCTTTCGGATCCCACAAAAGTGGCCGCTGCAGTGTGTAGGCAATATTTGCAATGTTACACATCGATGCAGTCCGGTGGCCAGTTTCCACATCAGAGATTGGTTTTTTACGGTTTCGAATGGCCGTTGTCCAATCCTGATAGTGGTTTTCACTGTAATAGACACGTTTGTCGCCCGATTTTATATCGTTTGTTGCCAGTTTTTCTTTTGGGAAAGTCCGAAGGAATTCGCGGCTTACTTCAATTTTACCTTCGGTGCCAATAAACTGAACGGCATTATTTTCGCCCCAATCCACATGATTAACAACCACGCCGTTTTCATACACCATTTTCAACCCGCGTTTTGCTTCAAACGATGGCGGAATAAATGTTACCGGTCCTGATTCGTCCATGTCGAGTGCCCACTGCGCAATGTCGAACATGTGTGCCCCCCAGTCGGTAATCATGCCGCCTCCAAAATCCCGGTAATTTCTCCAATTCGGATAAACATCTACTTCAATGGGAGGCGCCAGTTCCGAATGAAAATCACGGTACAGCGACGGACCAACCCACATATCCCAGTTTAACGCTTCGGGTGCTGTTTCCGAAGGCAGATTACATTGTACCACCGGGTCGCCCACCTGAACATTTACTTCGGTAATTTCGCCAATATAACCGTTTCGTACCAACTCAACTGCATGGCGGAAATCGCGCCACGAGCGTTGCATGTTTCCGGTTTGGAAAACACGGTTGTATTTCCGTGTGGCATTTACCATGGCGCGTCCTTCGGCAACAGTTAACGCCATTGGTTTTTCGCAGTAAATATCTTTTCCGGCTTTGGCGGCATCAACAGCTACCTGGGCATGCCAGTGGTCGGGTGTGGCAATTACCACCGCATCCACCGATGGATTGGCAAGAAGTTCGCGGTAAAAGTCGTAATTTTTAAGAGCTGCATTATCAACACCTGCCTTTGACTGTATTTTTTGAAACTGCGTGTTAAATTTGTTGAGCTTGGTTTTGTATACATCGCAGGCAGCAATAGGAACCACATCTTTACAATTTTCTGAAAAATAATCAAGCAGGATTCCTCCCTGTTTTCCAGTGCCGATAAAACCAAGGTTAATTTTGTCATTGGCAGATATAAAACCCTTTCCACCAAGAACATGCCGGGGAATAACTGTTATGGCAGCTGCCCCAACAGCCGTTTTTCCAATAAAATTTCTACGATTCATAATTTATTATTAGGTTTAGATTCGAAGGATAAAAATGGTATTTTAAATTGGTTTTTTCAAACAAATTCTATGAAAGCCAAAAGAAAAATTGCCAACGAGAACTTTGTTTCTCCTAACATTAAAAAAGCATTTGCAGCTGAAAAAGAATTATCTGATTTTTGATAGCTAAAATTTGAATGAAATTTTGTGTTATTATTTCGTCTTGAATCTTTTCTGACCAACCAATTTGTACAATAAATTTGTTATAAAGTTAAAGAAATTTAGGCAGGGGAGTACAAAAATCTGTATTTTCGGTTTAACCCTTTGAAGTAGAAAGGTAAATAATTATTACCCAAGCATGTGCTGATAAAAATATTTATTGTATTATTGTAATATCTACAAGAACTAAAAATGCGGTTTATATTTCAAAGAAATTTGAGGTATAAACGTAAACCGGAAACTAATAAAAATACCTATGAAACTAACAGCGATCGATATTGTAATCATTTTTGTTTACCTCTTTTCTACGGTAGTAATTGGGTTGGTTTTGAAAAAAGTAGCCCAGAAAAGTAAATCAAATTATTTGCTTGGCGGAAATAAGTTGCCCTGGTACATGCTCGGATTGTCAAATGCTTCAGGAATGTTTGATATTTCGGGAACCATGTGGCTGGTAACCCTGCTTTTTGTTTATGGTTTAAAAAGTATCTGGATTCCCTGGTTGTGGCCGGTTTTTAATCAGATTTTCCTGATGGTTTTTCTGAGTATCTGGTTGCGCCGCTCAAAAGTAACTACCGGGGCTGAGTGGATTACCACGCGTTTTGGCCGCACCCGCGACAGCAATTTATCGCACGGTGTAGTTGTGGTTTTTGCACTTATTATGTGTTTGGGCTACCTCGCTTACGGATTTATTGGACTTGGAAAATTTGTGATGATTTTTATTCCCTGGGACATTGTTCAACCGCACCTGCCTTTTACTGTTCCGCTGGAATATGTACCTCACATTTACGGAATTGCTTTTACTCTCTTTGCCGTGTTTTACGCGATTATTGGGGGGATGTCGAGTATTGTATGGGCCGATGTGCTGCAATATATTATAATGACAATTTCGGCCATTTTAATTGGCGTTTTGGCTATGAAAGCTTTGGCAACCGAATCTCTTGTTGTTCCTGAAACCTGGAAATCGCCGTTTTTTGGATGGAACCTTGACAAGCTTGACTGGCGTGGAATTATTGATGAAGTAAACACAAAAATTGCCAGCGACGGTTATTCGTTGTTCACCATCTTTTTTATGATGATGGTTTTTAAAGGTGTGCTGGTTTCGCTGGCCGGGCCCGCACCAACTTATGATATGCAAAAAATACTTTCCACAAAATCGCCGAAAGAAGCTGCCAAAATGAGTGGTTTTGTATCGGTTGTATTAATGCCGGTGCGTTATTTTATGATTGCCGGTTTTGCCATTCTCGGTCTGGTTTATTACGACAGACTGAATCTGATGGTTGGCGGACAAATCGATTTCGAACAGATTTTACCTTCAGCCATTGCTGAATTTGTACCGGTGGGTTTTATGGGATTGTTGCTTGCCGGATTGCTGGCAGCCTTCAATTCAACTTTTGCCGGAACGCTGAATGCTGCACAGGCATACATTGTCAACGATATTTACCTGCGTTATGTAAAACCCGAAGCCACAAACAACCAGGTGAAAAACATGAATTACATTACCGGAATTGTGGTGGTTATCATAAGTATTATTTTTGGCGTTTTTGCCGAAGATGTAAACAGCATGTTGCAGTGGATTGTTTCGGCGTTGTACGGAAGTTATGTGGTTTCGAATGTGTTGAAATGGTATTGGTGGCGGTTTAACGGTTACGGTTATTTCTGGGGAATGGTTTTCGGACTTATTCCGGCGCTCATTTTTCCATATGTTTTTTCTGAAACGCTCGATTTGTACTACTTTCCGTGGTTGTTGCTAATTTCAATCGCAGGGGCGTTGCTCGGAACTTTCCTTACAAAACCAACAAAGGAAGAAACGCTAAAGGATTTCTACAAAACCGTTAATCCGTGGGGATTCTGGAAGCCAATCCGTGAAAAGGTAATGGCTGAACATCCGGATTTCAAACCCAATAAAAATTTCAAAATGGATATGTTTAACGTAGTTATTGGAACCATTGCTCAAACTGCGCTGGTGGCGCTGCCCATTTATATCATTTTGAAAGATACATTGCCCATTTGGATAACCATAATTATTACGCTTGTTTGCGGTTTTATTCTGAAAAAAACCTGGTGGAATAAATTACCGGAGAATTAATTTAAAATTTAAACTGAACTAAACCATGTTACCAACTTTTGAAGAATTTAATAATCGGCTTTCGAACTTAAAAAAAGCGCACGAAAAGTTGATTAAGAAAAAAAATAAACCGGTAAAAAAAAATTACAACGGCATTTATTTTCGGTACAAACGACCGGTTCTTACCGCAGAACATGCCCCGTTACACTGGCGTTACGATTTAAATTACGAAACCAATCCGTTTTTAATGCAGCGAATTGGAGTAAATGCTACGTTTAACAGTGGTGCCATTTATCTCAACGGCAAGTATTTGCTGGCAGTTCGCACTGAAGGTTGGGATCGAAAATCGTTTTTTGCCATTGCCGAAAGTCCGAACGGAATTGATAACTGGCGGTTTTGGGAACGCCCGGTAACTTTACCCGAAACCAAAGAACCCGACACCAACGTTTACGACATGCGCCTCACTCAACACGAAGACGGATGGATTTACGGAGTTTTTTGTGCTGAACGAAAAGATCCTTCCGCACCTCAGGGAGACACCTCGCAGGCCACTGCCAGCGGCGGGATTGCACGCACCAAGGATTTGATAAACTGGGAACGCCTGCCCGATTTTATTTCTCATCACGGGCAACAACGGAACCTGGTTTTGCATCCTGAGTTTGTAAATGGAAAGTATGCTTTTTACACCCGCCCACAAGACGGATTTATCGATGTTGGCGGTGGCGGTGGTATTGGCTGGGCGCTTGTTGATGACATTACAAAAGCAGAAGCACCGGACGAAAAAATTATCGACGAAAAGATTTATCACACCATAAAGGAACTAAAAAACGGGCAGGGGCCTGCGCCGATAAAAACGGCAAAAGGGTGGTTGCACCTGGCTCACGGTGTGCGGGCTTGCGCCGCCGGATTACGTTATGTTTTGTTTATGTTTATGACCGATTTGGAAGATCCATCGAAAGTAATTGCACGCCCGAGCGGATATTTTATGGCTCCTGAAAATGAAGAACGTATCGGGGACGTTTCAAATGTTTTGTTCACCAACGGATGGATCCGCAACGAAAACAACAAGGTTTTTATCTATTATGCTTCTTCTGATACGCGTTTGCACGTGGCTACTTCAACGGTTGAAAGATTGGTCGATTATTGTATGAATACTCCGGAAGACGGATTCCGTTCAGCAAAAAGTGTTGAAACTATTAATAAATTGATTGACGGGAATCGGGGAAAATACTAAGATTTCGACAAAAGTAAATTACCTTTGTACGAAATCTAAAGCAACAATACATGAGTAAAACATACAACTGGGCCATTCTGGGCTGCGGTAAAATTGCACGGAAATTCAGCAGCGATTTAAAATTATTACCCAATGCAAAATTGTATGCAACGGCCTCGCGCGATTTTGAAAAAGCTCAGTCCTTTGCAGGTGAATTTGGTTTTGAGAAAGCGTATGGCAGTTACGAAGAAATGCTGAACGACCCGAATGTGGATGCAGTTTATGTAGCAACACCACACTCTTTTCACCATGAACATACCTTACTGTGCCTGAAACATAAAAAGGCCGTTTTGTGCGAAAAAGCTTTTGCCATCAATAAAATTGAAGCCGAAGAAATGGTTGCCTGCGCCAAAGAAAACAACACTTTTTTAATGGAAGCTTTCTGGACCATGTTTCAGCCCAGTTTTGTAAAAGCGATGGAAATTATCCGTTCAGGGGAGCTGGGCAAATTGAAAACCGTTCGTTCCGATTTTGCTTTTAATGCGGAATACAATACGGACAAACGATTGTACAACGTGGCTTTGGGAGGCGGTTCGTTGCTCGACATTGGAATTTATCCGGTGTTTGCTGCAATAACTTCGCTCGGGAAACCTGAAATTATTAAAACATTTGCCGATTTCAGTCCGACAGGGGCAGAAGAAAGTATCAGTATGATTTTCAAATACAAAGGTGGTGAAATGGCTAGTTTGAATTCGAGTTTTGCTTCTCATTCACCTACACAAACCGAGTACTGGTTTGAAAACGGTTACATGATTTTAAATCCGCGGTGGTACACTCCCACAAACATCACCGTTTGGCGTGCCGGAGGAAACGAAGAAATTTTGCACTCTGGCCACGAGCAGGGTTGGGGTTACCAGTACGAAGCTGCACATGTGATGGAATGTCTTGACGCTGGCAAAATTCAAAGCGACAGGATGAGCTGGCAATTGAGCCTCGATTTGATGGAAACACTGGATCGGGTGCGAATAGATGCCGGAATATTTTTCCCCAACCACGATAAGAAAATGTTCTTTTAAAAAATCATCAGTAAAACGAAAGAAACTTGAACCTGCTGAAACTTAAAAACGAATTTGAAAACGAACTCTTGTACAACATTCTGCATTTTTGGTCAAACAAAGTTTATGATTCGGAACGAAAAACATTTTTTGGAAAAATTTCGAATTCCAACGAAACTTATGCAGATGAGCCGCATTCGGCAGTTTTAATGGCACGCATACTTTGGTCGTTTTCGGCAGCTTACCGGATTTTCCCAAAGGTAGAATACAAAAAAATGGCCGATGAAGCGTACCGGATTTTAATGGAAAACTTCTGGGACAATGAAAACGGTGGTATTTTCTGGTGCGTAACTCCCGACAAAACTCCGGTAAATACAAAAAAACAGTTCTATGCGCAGGCATTTTTTGTTTACGCGCTTTCGGAATATTATCTGGCTTTTAAAATTGAAATGGTCAAACAAATGGCTGTTTCCATGTACATGCTCATCGAGAAGTTTGGCGCCGATCCCGAATTTGGAGGTTACAACGAAGCAGCCACTGCCGACTGGAAGGAAATTGCCGATCAGAGACTAAGCCCCAAAGACATGAACGTAAAAAAGTCGATGAACACGCACCTGCATGTTTTGGAAGCTTACACCAATCTTTTGCGCATTTGGAACGACGAATCACTGAAACAAAAACTCGAAAATCTTTTGCACATTTTTCTTGAAAAAATTATCGATAAGAAAACCGGGCATTTTCTTTTGTTTTTCGACAACGACTGGACCAATCGCGGAGATATTGATTCTTACGGCCACGATATTGAAGGAAGCTGGCTTTTGTTGGAAGCAGCCGAGGTTTTGGGTAACAAACTGCTAATTCGCGAAGTTGAGCACGTTTCACTAAAAATGGTGGAAACAACAATCAATGAAGGCTGGCGCGAAACAAACGGAATTGTATATGAAAAGGAAAACGGTATTTTAAAAGAAGAGTATCACTGGTGGCCACAGGCTGAAGCTGTTATCGGATTTTTTAATGCATGGCAGATTTCCCGAAAAGAAAAGTATTTTGATTTGGCATTAAAAAACTGGGAATTTATTCAAAAACATATTGTTGATCATAAAAACGGGGAATGGTATTGGGGAGTTGACAAAAATATGGAATTACTTTCCGACGAAAAAATAAACGGATGGAAAGCGCCTTACCACAACAGCAGAATGTGTCTTGAATTGATACGGCGGATTCAGTTTTATATGGAATAAACAAAACTTTTGACCATCTTTTTTTGTTAAAAGTTAAACAAAAATATTCCAATGAAAATAATATCAATAGTTATCCTTTTTTGTACTTTTCTTTTTGTTTCAGGTTGTAAATCACAAAACGAAATGAAAATAGATGTTTCAACGGTAAAAGAACTCGATCTTCAGCGTTATCTGGGAACGTGGTATGAAATTGCGCGTTTCGATCATTCATTTGAGCGGAATTTGGTTGGGGTTACAGCAACGTATTCCATGCGCGACGATGGAAAAATACGAGTTATAAACCAGGGATATAAAAATACGCTTGAGGGCAAACATGACATCGCTGAAGGAAAGGCAAAACTAACCGAAGATCCGGGCAAGTTGAAAGTTTCATTTTTCTGGATTTTTTACGGCGACTATTTTATTTTGGAACTTGACCCGAATTATCAGTGGGTTTTGATTGGCAGTTCTTCAGAAAAATATTTATGGATTTTAAGTCGCACACCAAAACTGGAACAACAAACAAAAGACTTCATTTTAGAACGTGCTCAAAAACGCGGTTATGATATTTCAAAACTCATTTGGGTTGAACAGAAAACGGAATAAATTCAAATTCATTTGTTTTTTCTGATTTTGTGTCTGCATGAAAATGATCCATGCCAAACACAAAATCAGATAAAATTAATACTTCATTATTTCAGATTTGATCTGAAAAAATCAACCGTACGTTCCCAGGCAAGTTTTGCGGCTGCTTCGTCGTAACGCGGAGTGGTATCGTTATGAAAACCGTGGTTTACCCCCAGATATATAAAAACCGAATATTTTTTATTGTTGGCTTTCAGTGCTTCTTCATAGGCAGGCCAGCCTTCGTTTACTCTTGTATCAAGTTCTGCATAATGCAACAATAATGGGGCGTTAATTTTTGGAACATCTGCCGCATCGGGTTGTCCGCCATAAAACGGAACCGAAGCCATTAAATCAGGAATTCGAACAGCCATCATATTGGCAATCCAGCCGCCAAAACAAAAACCTACCACGCCAACTTTCCCGTTGCATTCGGGGTGCGATTTTAACGTTTCATAAGCAGCAATAAAATCTTCGAGCATTTCGTCGCGGTTGCGTTTACTTTGCAGCTCCCTGCCGGCATCGTCATTTCCGGGATATCCTCCAAGCGGAGTAAGAGCATCGGGAGCCAGCGAAATAAAACCGGCAACAGCTGCACGACGGCCAACATCTTCAATGTGTGGATTTAACCCACGATTTTCATGAACTACGATAATACCGGGTAGTTTTTTTGAATTTCCTGTAGGTTTCGAAAGTAACCCTTTGATTTTTCCTCCGCCTTTGGGTGAATCGTATTCAAAAAACTCAGTAGAAATACGCGGATCATCAACTTTTACCTGAATTTTATCCTGATAGTTGGGCATAATAAAACTCATCAGCGACGAAACCGTCAATCCCCCAACCGCATACAACGAAAGTTTTTCAACAAATTGGCGCCGATCAATCCTGTTGTGTGCATAGTCATCGTACAAATCAAATACTTCCTGTTTAACCTGTTCTTTTTTGATTTCGCTCATAATAATTGCATTTTTGTAATGGAACTATCTGAACATCAAAAAAGTTCAAAATGAATTCAATTTATAAAAAAAACGAATTTATTCATTGAGCCAATTTAAAGCAGCATTTTGGGTTGTAAAAACTCCAAGTTTATAAATAGGCTCCAAATTGTATGAATCGATTAGCATTGCAAGTGCAGTATTTTTAGGTGATTTATGAATTACTGCATGTTTTATGGAAAGAAATCTTTGGGAAACAATACGTAGTTTCTCAATAAAAGATGGAACGTCTTTTATTGTAAATGTTACTTCCGATTCGATTGCATCTTCCAGAATACGAATACTTTCAGGAAGTTTTGTATTTTTTAGTAAGAAGTCCAATCCCTGAAGCATGTCTTCTTTTGAAACAATTTCTTTGCTCTTTACAAACAGGATTGTACCCTTCTTATCTTGTTCTACTGTAATCATTTAATCCGGTTTAATTGATGTTTTTCTTCTTTTGAAAGATGATTTTATGTTTGTATTTAATCTTCCAATTTATAGGTTTGAAATAAAAGAAATTTTTTTCATATAGAGAATTACCATGAGAATTAATTATTACTTTGAGAAAATCAATTAACATTAGAAGAGATCAAAGTTGAAATTGGAACAGTCAATAATAAAACTCTAATTTTGTAGTTAATAATTGAAACAAAAAAATGAACAGATTCATTTTACTTTTATTTGTTATGTTGCCGTTTTGGTCGCTGTCGCAGGTCAATCAAACCGATAGTAGCGGGTTAAGGCAGGGATTGTGGAGAAAAACACAGCCCAACGGGAAATTGTTGTATGAAGGTTATTTTAAAGACGGAAAACCGGTTGGAGAGTGGAAACGCTATCACGAAGGAGGACAGATAAAAGCTATTATTTCATACAGTGAAGTTTCCGATTCAGCTTTTACTCAAATGTTTAACGAATTTGGAAAGAAAGTAGCTGAAGGAAATTTCGTGAATGAGAAAAAGGAAGGACCCTGGAGCGTTTATTCCGAAAACCGGAAAATTGCAGAGGAAAATTATCGAAATGGTGTTAAAGACGGTATTTCAAAAAAATATTACGATACGGGTGAAGTTTTGGAAGAATGCGATTGGAAAGAAGGAAAACAGGACGGCAATTACCGTGCATTTTATCAGGATGGAAAACCATATTTGCAGTGTAAAATGAGCAACAACCAGCGAAACGGACTTTGCATTTCCTATTTTCAGAACGGGATGACTGAAATGGAAGCTTATTACACCAACAGCCTGCGCGACAAAACCTGGAAGTATTTCGATGAAAACGGAAACCTTCTTTATGAACTGAAATACAACCTCGGAAAAACCCTTAATCCTGAAGTCCGCGACAGTATCGAAAACCTGAAGTTACAACTGATGGAAAAACAAAAAGGCACCATTCTCGATCCTGAGAAATTTATGGAGGATCCTTCGGAATACATGATTAAAACGGGAATATATCGATAGAATTAAGATAATTCCTTAAATTGTGCGTAGTTATTATGGAACTTTTTTGAAGAAATTGTATGTACAAAATCAACTTCCTTATCCTGATTTTTCTGATTTTTCAGGGTTCCCATGCAGTTTCGCAGGAATATTACTGGATTGGGTTTACCGATAAAAACAACAATACTTTCAGCCTGGATTCTCCTGAAAATTATCTTTCTGAACGTGCAATTCAACGCCGTTACTCTCAAAATATTTTCATCGATTCTTTAGACCTTCCTGTAAATCAGAATTATATAGAGCAGGTGCTGGATTCAGGTATCACTTTTCTTTATGCATCAAAATGGTTGAACGGAATTGCTGTAAAATCTGATTCCAATATTTTTACTACTGTTTCAGCTCTTCCGTTTGTAAAGGAAATCATAAAGATTAAAGGTAAAAAAACAAATAAAAGCGCGGTTTTAAAATTCGACGAACCCAATGCCTGGAGCGACAATGAACCGATGGACACAACTTTTTACGGCGCTTCTGTATTTCAAACCGGATTATTGAACGGGCAGTTTTTGCACCAACAGAACTTTTTGGGGCAAGGAATACAAATCGCGGTTTTGGATGCCGGTTTTTATAAAGCCAATGTTTATGCGGCTTTTGATAGTTTGTGGACAAATAATCAGATTCTTGGCACAAAAGATTTTGTCGACCCCAATTCAAATATTTTTGCTGAATATTATCACGGAATGAGTGTTTTGTCGTGCATGGGCGGCAATATTCCGGGGCAACTTATTGGAACTGCGCCAAAAGCTTCGTACTGGTTGTTACGCTCGGAAGATAATAATTCGGAGTTTTTAATTGAAGAATACAATTGGGCTGCAGCAGCCGAGTTTGCCGACAGTGCCGGGGTCGACATTATTAATTCCTCTCTGGGTTATTTTGTTTTCGACGATACCTTAACCAGTCACACTTACGCCGATATGGACGGGAAAACAACTGTTGTTACCCGCGCGGCAAATATTGCTGCTTCGCGTGGAATACTGGTATTTTCAAGTGCCGGAAATGAAAGAGACAATGAATGGAAATACATTATTGCGCCTTCCGATGGTGATGAAGTAATCGGAGTAGCCGCTGTAAACAAATTTGGTTTTCCATCTACTTTTACTTCGCAGGGACCTGCCTCCGACGGTGATATAAAACCCAACCTTGCTGCAGTAGGATGGAATACGTATTTGCAAAATAGTTCAGGGACATTATCTTACGGAAGTGGAACTTCTTATGCATCGCCGGTACTTGCCGGAATGGCTGCCTGTTTGTGGCAGGCGAGCCCTTCTTCAACGGCTGCCGATGTGAAGTACGCACTCGAAAAAAGCGGACATTTATACGACAATCCCGATTCACTATTGGGTTATGGTGTTCCCGACATGAAAACTGCCTGGTACATTTTAAATCCCGAAACAAGCAGCCTGGTTCAAAAAAATGCAACATGGAAAGTTTATCCTAATCCTGTGCAGAACAGATTATTTATTCAGGCTGAAGATTTTAACCCGGCAAATGAGATTTCTGTTTCATTGTTCTCTCTCGATGGTCGCCTCCTTTTTTGCCAAAATAGAACCACAAATTCTCAAATAATACTCGATAATCTGCAAAGCCTTCCCTCAGGATTATTAATTTTGAAACTGGATTCGGGAGACCGTATCGAAACTTTCAAAATAAATAAAATCCGGTAAGGATGGAACAAAAACTTTCGCTGTCGCAATTAAATGCTTTGATCAAGGATGCACTTTTGGATGCCTTCCCGACAACGGTTTGGGTGGTGGCCGAAATCAGCGAAATGAAAGAAAACCGAAGCGGACATTGTTACCTCGAACTTATTGAAAAGGAAGGCCCAGAAATTGTATCACGGATGCGGGCAACCATCTGGTCGTATACTTACCGCATGTTAAAACCGTATTTTGAAACCACTACCCAACAACTTTTTACACAGGGATTGAAAATTCTGGTTCAGGTAACGGTTGAGTTTCATTCGTCGTTTGGATTAAGCCTGAATATAAAAGACATTGACCCGACTTACACCGTTGGCGATTTGGCGTTGCAGCGCAAAGAGATTATCGAACGTCTTCAAAATGAAGGAGTTTTTGATATGAACAAAGAGTTGGAATTACCACTCGTTCCGCAAAAAATTGCTGTTATTTCGTCGAAAACAGCAGCCGGCTACCAGGATTTTATGAATCAGCTGGAAAACAACGAATACGGATTCCGGTTTTATACTCATCTTTTTGAAGCCTACATGCAGGGAACGGAAGCTGTTCCAACAATAATTCGAGCGCTTGAACGGATTTTTCAGTACGATGATTTTTTTGATGCGGTTGTTATTATCCGCGGAGGAGGTGCAACTGCCGATTTGAGTTGTTTTGATAATTACGAACTGGCGCTGAATATTACCCAGTTTCCGTTGCCGGTAATTACCGGAATTGGCCACGAAAAAGATGATACAATTATCGATTTGGTAGCACATACCCGCATGAAAACACCAACCGCAGTTGCTGAATTTTTAGTGAACGGGATGGAACGTTTTTATGAAAAACTGCTTCGGCTCGAAAACGATGTTATCAGCAATGTTCGTGAAACACTCGCGGTTCAAAACGATAAACTGGAGCGGCTGGTCGAAAACCTGCAACATTCTGTTTCGGGTTTTATTCACGATAAAAACATACAACTTATTCGGAAAGGAAATGAATTTCAACAAAATATTAGTCAGTTTTCATTTCGTAAAAAAGTAGAATTGAATAACTTTAAACACGATGTTCGTTCGGCAGTTTCAATGTGGACAGTAAAAAAGGAAAACCGGCTGAATCAGAAACGAAGAATTTTAAAACGCGTGGCCGGGGAAGTACTTTTAAAAGAAAGTTCGAAGTTGAATTATTTTAGAAATTTTGCAGTAATTGAAACCGGAAACTATTTGAAAAAAGAACAGGAACGAATTCATTTGAACGAAAATGCTGTGCGTTTGCTGAATCCGGAGAATGTTTTAAAACGTGGATATTCCCTTACGTTTAAAAACGGGAAAATAGTAAAATCGGTACAAGAATTAAAACCTGGCGAAACCATTGAAACACATTTTGCCGACGGTAAAGCAGAAAGTAAAATCATACAAAAGGAAGAAAATGGCGACGAAAAAAGTAACATATAACGAAGCAATTTCAGAAATTGAAGAGATTCTGGAGAACATTGAAAACGAAGAGCTTGATGTTGACGAGCTGGCTGAAAAGGTAAAACGCGTTTCAACGTTACTAAAAATCTGCAAAGACAAACTGCAAAGCACAAACGAGCAGGTGGAGCAGATTTTAAAAGAAATGGAAGATTAATCCTTAATTAAATGATTATGGAAAACGATGATAAAATTATTTTGATTTACACCGGCGATTTGGTGACTATTGAACACCTTAAAGCAGAGCTGGAAACACAGGGAATATTTTCAATGGTGGAAAACGGTTATCAGCAGGGAATGAATGCCGGTTTTGCCGGAGGAATTCCCTCGGCCATAAATTTATTTGTATCGGAAAGCGATGTTGAAAAAGCATTCGAGATTATTAAAGCAATTACAGAATAAAATGTTTACAAAAGAACAGGTAGCAAAAACCATCGATCATGCGGTTTTAAAACCAGATCAAACGGTAGCCGATTTGGAAGAAAACGCAAAAATGTGTATCGAAAACGGGGTGTTCAGTATGTGTGTAAAACCCTGCGATATAAAAAAGGCTGCTGAACTTTTAAAAGACAGCGATGTAAAAGTGTCGTGTGTTTTAAGTTTCCCACACGGCGCCGATGCCACTCCGGTTAAGGCTTTTCAGGCAAAACAGGCCATTGAAGACGGTACCGATGAAATTGACATGGTAATGAACATCGGTAAATTTCTTTCGGGTGATTATGAATACGTTTTAGACGATATAAAAGCTGTAGTTGAAGTAGCCCATAAAAAGGGTATTTTGGTGAAAGTTATCCAGGAAAGTGGTTTTTTATCGCCCGAACAAATTGCCAAAGCGTGTGAGTTATCGTACAAAGCAGGCGCCGATTTTGTAAAAACTTCCACCGGTTTCGGACCGGGCGGGGCCAAACCTGAATACATCGAAATTATGGTAAAAACAGTTGGAGGAAAAATGAAAATTAAACCTTCGGGAGGAATTCGCGACTGGGAAACTGCGGTTGCCTTTTTGGAACAGGGAGCCGATCGTTTGGGAATTGGTTCAACAGAAGCAGTACTAAATGGGGCTAAAGCCGAGGGAAATTATTAATAGGGTAACATTTACTTTTTAAATGTATTGATTTGAATTTAACCAAAATTCAGTCATATTTGTACACCGTGTGGTAAAACAATCGGAATGTATTTTTTAAACGGAGATCGTATTTATATAAAACCGGAAGAAGGTTGTAGTTCACTGGAATGTCAGGTAAAAAGCTGTTTACAACAGTTGAAAAAAATAAATTCAGGTAAAAAAATATTTAAACTGAATTTTTTTGTCGACACTAAATCGGAAGAATCATACAAAAACCTGCAAAAAGATGTAACTGAAAAGGTTCAGGAATTAATTTCAGGGGAAATTATTATCAGTTTTATAGCACAACCGCCGCTTACCTGCAAAATAATTGTTGAAACATTTTATTACGATTATTCCGTTTGGCAAAGAGAATTTATTTCCGATGAATTTGGGTCTGCCATCATTTTCAGAAGAGAACATACTGAAATTTTGATTGGAAATGTTCAGGCAAATTTCAGTAAAAACTGCCGGACAAATTCTGAAAAGGCATTTTCGCAGCTCGATAAACTTTTCAAAATTTATCAATTTCCTGTAAATTCAATTATCAGGCAATGGAATTACATTGAAAATATTCTTGGATTCGACAACGGCGAACAACGTTACCAGGAATTCAACAATGTTCGCTCTGAATTTTATACCGATGCTTTTAAAGAAACCGGTTATCCCGCAGCTACTGGAATTGGGATGAACAGAGGTGGCGTTATCATTGAATTTCTGGCTGTAAAATCGGATGTGGCAAAAACTTCACCGGTGGATAATCCGGGGCAGGTTGCAGCCCACAGTTACAGTGAAAATGTTCTGGTTGGGAACGATTGTATTTTAAAAACTACTCCAAAATTTGAACGCGCCCGCTATTTTGAACTGTTTTCAAAACAATTGATATTTATTTCGGGTACTGCTTCCATTCTGGGCGAAAAAACGGTTGGAATCGGCGATCCGGAAGAGCAAACCAAAGTTACCATCGAAAATATTCTGCGTTTATATTCTCCCGAAATACTGGCAAAACTTCAGGTTCAGAATCAATTGGCCAGGTTTGGCCACGCCCGGGTTTACATTAAAAACCGGAGCGATTTTGCGGCTATTAAAAGAACCTGCAAAAAATACTACGGCGATTTGCCTGTGGTTTATATTATCGCCGACATTTGCCGCGAGAATTTGCTGGTTGAAATTGAAGGGAAAGTCATTCTGGAATAAAAGTGCGATTGTCATTCCGAAAAAAACATAAATATAAATTCTTATGAATCAACAGATTCACTTCTTTGTACCTCCTTTTCGAAATGACAATCACAAATTCAATACTTAAAATTTAAAATCCACGCCCAACATATAATTAGTTCCGGCCTGCGGAAAATAACCATCTTGTTTGTATCGTTCTCCGCCCAAAATATAAGAGTACACCCAGGCATTCGATTCGTACTGTTCGTTCAACAGATTATTTACCAGGATATTTAGTGTAATTTCTTTGAACAACCTGGATTGGAAAGTGTAATCTGCTTTCAGGTTATTTACAAAATAGGCATCCAGAGTCCGGCCGTTGTTCGAAGAATTATCGATGTACTGTTTGCTCACATACGACGAAAACAGGCTGAAATTCAGATTTTTAACCGGCGTAAAAACCAGTCGGCTGTTTCCAACGAAATTAGGTGAGAATGCCAGATCGGTAGTGCCGAGTTGAAAAGCTTGTTGTCCTCCGTTGTCCCAGTCGTCAACATATTCAGTAAAATCTTTGATTTTGTTTTGGCTAAACGTGGCATTTGTATTCCATTGTAACCGTTGTGAGATTTTCCAGCCGACCTGCAATTCCAAACCTGTGCGGAAACTTTTATCAACATTCACCATAATTGGCGCCCCTACGTCGTTAATTTCACCCGTTAAAACCAGCTGATTTTTGTAGCACATGTAATAAAAACCGGCACTGGCCGTAAATTGCGACGCCTGGTAAGAATATCCCAATTCCCAGTCGCGCAGGGTTTCGTAAACCGGCTGTTTTCCCTGAGGGTCGGCATCTACATAATTGTCGCGGTTGGGTTCACGGTTGGCAATGGCCAGCGAAAGGTACAATTTCTGGTTGGTGGCCGGTTGGTAAAAAACACCCAGTTTGGGATTGAAAAAGTTGAAGAAGTGCTGTTGGGTAATATCGCGCAGGTCATCGTCGATTCCGGTAATCTTATAATTAATTCTACGGTATTGTAAATCGGTAAAAAGGTTCAGGTTCTCACGCAGTTGGTAATTTACTTTGCCGTACACATTAAAATCTTTTTTCAGTCCGGTGCCGCGGTACCATTCGTTATTGGTCCCTACATTTCCCAGATATTGCGCCCAGATTATCTTACCAAAGTGGTTACCATCGTAAGTGTTCCTGCTGCCACCAAGTGTGAAATCGGTTTTGCCTTTTTTATAGTTCAGTGCGAAAACAAAACCATAAAAACCGTTGTCGAGCCATTTTTGGTTAACTAAGTTGGTTGAGAAAACGGTATCGTTCCCAATTACCGGATACGAAAGCTGATAATCGGCAAAATCTTCACCTTCTTTAAAATTTTCGTAATACCCGCGTCCGTGGCGGTAATGCAGCCCGGTAGTGAGGTGTAAATACGGGTTAAACTGGTGTGAAAAATGAAGATGATAATAATCTTGCTGATAATGATCTATTTGATTTTTGTATGTGTAATAATTGTAGGTTCTACTGTCGGAATTTATCATTTCCCGGGTTTGCTCCGAAGTATAAAGCCAGTTTGTTTCGTATTCCTGCATGCCTGCCAAATCGTTGTTTAACCGTACAGAAGGTACCCCCCACCACGACTGGTAGGTTTCTTCGAGTCCCGAGAAGATATTTATTTTTAATACTGAATTTTTAGTGTAGTATCCTCCCGACACAAAAAAAGATTTTAAGTCGGAATAGGCACGATCGATAAACCCGTCGGAATTTACTTTCGACAAACGGACGTCGAATGTAAGTTTTTCTCCGATCAAACCAGTCCCAACCGATACTGTATTTTTCAGTGTATTGAATGAGCCAAACGAAGTACCATATTCGGCAAAGGCATCTTTTTTTAGGGTGTTGGTTTGTAAATCGATAGCGCCGCCAAAAGCAGCTGCCCCGTTTGTTGAAGTTCCCACGCCACGTTGTACCTGTACATTTTCCAACGACGATGCCAGGTCGGGAATATCTACAAACCAGGTTCCGTGCGACTCAGCTTCTGAAATTGGAATCCCGTCAATGCTCACATTGATACGGTTTAAATCGGTTCCCCTAATTCTGAAATTTGTATAACCAACACCGGTGCCTGCATCCGACGTTGCAACAAACGAAGGGGTGAGCTGAAGTAAATACGGGATGTCCTGCCCGAAGTTTTGCTGTTCAATTTCATCTTTCGAAACATTACTAAAAGTAACCGGATTATTTGCTTTAGCCCGGGTTGCCGAAATCAGGATTTCATCGGTCATTACCACATCGGGTTGCAGTTCAACAAAAATTTTCTGCGATTGGGTGAGGTCAATCTTTACGGTTTTGGTTTGAAACCCGATGAATGAAATTTTCAGGGTGTATTCCCCTTTTTTCAGGTTTTTGAATTCAAAAGTTCCGTTCGCTTCGGTTGAAATTCCGTAAAATGTATTTTCAACCACCACACTGGCGCCGGCCAGCGTTTCATCATTTCCCTTTACAACACCGCGCAAACTGTACTGCGCAAATGCCGAAACAAATAGTAACTGCATCAGCAGAAACGTAAATAATTTTTTCATGTTAAAACTTAATTTGGTTAAAAAACTAACCAATGGAGTGGGACGAATCCCTTTTTGCCCTCCCTACGCCGGTACTAACCGGATCAGGTTCAGTGGGTATAATCTCAGTCCCGATTTTACCGGGACACCCCATTGCATAAATATCGGGTCAAAGGTAAAAAGCTTTTTTGAAACCGGCAAGTTCGAAAGCCTAACTTAAATTTTTATAAATTCCGGTGATTATCATTTTGAAGTAATTGGGCTTTTGTTTCTGAGTTTTAAAGAGAAAATTACATTCTAAAAATCCACAGGTGTTTTATTTTTATCAGAAGCAGGAATAAAATTATTAATATGGTTCCTATGGTTGCAATAATGTTTATAAATTTTCGCGCCTTATCACTGTTGTTGAATGTTTTTTCAACTACCTGAAATATGAATAATCCAATTAATCCTCCCAATGTGTTGTTGATTAAATCCGTAATATCAAAAGCCCCTATTCCAAAAATAAACTGGGATATCTCGCATAGGAAGCTTATTGAAAAGAAAAGGAGCAATTTTTCCCCAAAACGCCATTTTTTAAATAAAACTCCTGCATAAATACCCAGGGGTAAAAAAATAAATATGTTTAAAATAATCTCCCAGTAATTCATTGGTTTATTGAGAATAAACGGTTCCAGGTACGGGATTAAATTAACACTTCTATCATTCTCTATGTACGAAAATGATATATTAAATTTGAATACGATAATCCAAAAGATGGCGATAAGGTAAACCAAGAACAGGGCAGTAGTTAACTTGTTTGTTTTAAAATCGTCTTTCATCTGCTCAAATTTCGACGGGTATTATTGATGAAATTTATTTGTTCTTATTTCATGATTTGACTCCCATTAAAGTGCAAATTTATACTTATTTGCAAGACTGAGCAGATACCTGCTGTTTCTGTTTTTTATTGTTTGTGAAACTAATATTTCAAAAACACAGTGTATTGAAACGAGTAAACCAAACAAATCCAGATTGCTCTGAATCCCGGCAATGCCTTATACAACGCGTTACTTGTAGTTGTTTAATCTTCTTTGCCTTCAATTAATTGTTGACCATATTCCGTTCTTTCTTTTCCTTTTTGGTCTTCTTCAACAATTGTTTTCCTGTTTCAAAAAAGATGTTTACCATTGTGTTTATTTACTGTTTGAGCGACAGAGTTTGGGGCAGGTTTTTAAAGTTCGGCAACTTTATTATAAAAATATTCAGAACTATCTTTGCTCCCGGGTACTTGTAGTAATTTTAGTTATTACAAAAATTTAACTTTTACATAATCATGAAAAATGAATTAAGGTCGTTTTGGGCACGATATTTAAATTTCAACTGGAAATTTGGATTATTTTTAATTCTTCTGATTTGTATTCCCCGATTTGTACTTGTACTTTTTGCCAATAAAACAGGCAATTACAGTTATATCGGATTAATTATGGCAATTTCAGCAATTGTACCCTTTCTTTTTCTGAACAGAAACGGGCAAAAAATTATTGGAATTTCAAAACCTGAAAAAATACGCTGGCTACCTGTGGCATTTCTGGCCGGGTTAACCGCCAGTTTCATCCTGTATTTTATGGGAAAACAATTGTTCGGGAACACTATTGAAAACTGGTACGTTTATATCGGTCGCTCATACAATATTCCGCCCGGAATAGATAATCACCACAAAAACATACTTTTTGCGGTAATGGCTTTCACCGGCATGACTTTCAGCCCGGTAGGTGAGGAATTGTTTTTCAGGGGAATTGTACACGGTGCTTTTGCAAATTCAGCAGGAGAAAGAAAAGCTTCGATAATCGACAGCCTTGCTTTTGCCTTGACCCACATTTCCCATTTCGGAATTATTTACACCGGCAGCCGTTGGATTTTTGCAACAATTCCTGCCGCAATCTGGGTTACAGGCATGTTTTTGGTAAGTATCCTGTTTTTTTATTTTAAAAGGAAAACAGGTTCTTTGCTGGGCGCAATCCTTTGTCATGCAGCATTTAACTTCGGAATGATCTTTTGTATCTTTTATCTGTTGTAACAAAATTCAGTTAAACAGTATTTTTTCTTCAAGCCCAAAATATCAGATAAAAAAATGTAACGTTTTTCTGAAAAATTTGTCAATTAATACAAAACTAAATTCCTCAAAAAAATGAAAAAATTATTTTTAACTATCGTTTATTCACTGTCTGTATTTTTACTTTTTGCGCAAAACTTAAATACTCAAAAACTGAATGAGTTGATTGAAACTCTTGCAGCAAATAACAAATTTATGTGCAGTGTGGCAATCTCTGAAAACGGTAAAATTATTTACAGCAACGCATTTGGATATTCCGATGTTGAGAACAAAATAAAACCCGACATTAATACCAAATACAGAATCGGTTCCATTTCAAAAACGTTCACAGCTGTTCTGATTTTACAAGCGGTGGAAGAAAACAAATTACAACTGAATGAAAAACTGGAAAAATTCTACCCAACCATAAAAAATGCCGATAAAATAACCATCGAACAATTGCTCCGCCACCGGACCGGCATTTTCAGTTTTACTGAAGATCCCGACTACCTGAAATGGTGTGTTGAGAAAAAAACGGAAAAGGAACTGATTGATCTAATTTCAAAATCGGAAAGTGTATTTCCTCCCGACAGCACTTACAGATATAGCAATTCAAACTATGTCCTTCTGTCTTTTATTCTGGAAAAAATTTACAAAGAACCTTACAGTAAATTACTACAAGAAAAAATATGCAAGCCGGCCGGCCTTACCAACACAAATTACGGAGGCGTTATTAAAATTGAAAACAACGAAGCTTATTCATACAATTATAATGGCGCGTGGGCAAAAAACATTGAAACCGACATGTCAATTCCACAGGGAGCCGGTGGGATTATTTCAACGCCAACCGATTTAACTAAATTTATTGAAGCTCTTTTCGATGGCAAACTTATTTCAGAAGAAAGTCTTGAAAAAATGACAGCTTTAAAAGATAATTATGGATTCGGAATCCAGCCCATGCCTTTTTACGAACGCAGGGCTCTTGGACACAACGGTGCCATTGACGGTTTTACCTCATCGGTCGCCTATTTTTCTGATGATAAAATTGCATTTTCATACACTTCCAACGGAACAAATTACAACAATAACAATATTGCAATTTGGGTGTTAAGCAGCATTTTCGGAAAACCGTTCGAAATTCCCGAGTTTAAAACTTTTGAAGTAACAGCTGAAGATTTAGACAAATACCTCGGCGTTTATTCGAGCAAACAAATTCCTTTGAAAATTACAGTCACCAAAAATAACAACGTTTTACTAATCCAGGCAACTGGCCAGCAGCAACTCGCAATGGAAGCCATCGATGAAAATAAATTCAGTTTCGACCGTGCCGGAGTTGTTCTTACTTTTAATCCTGACGAGGAGTCCATGGTATTAAAACAAGGCGGCGAATTTCTGTTTACAAAAGAAAAAACGAATGTGGAATAATACAGTTTGCTTATAATTTCATTTTCTGAAAAAACAGTATCTTTCAGAAAAAAGTTATTATGAAACGAACTCTGCTTTCCTTTTCTTTTTCGATTTTCCTGGTTATTACAGTTTTGGCTGAATCACCATATCCGGTGCGCGGACTTTGTATTGCAGCCCCCACTCCTGAAGTGGTTGATGAATTTGTAAATTTTATCGACAATGAACTTTCTTCAGCCGGGTTGAACCTCCTGATTTTACGCGTCGATTACGGATATAAATATAAATCTCACCCGGAATTGACAGACAAAAATCCGTTGTCGGAAAACGACATTAAAAAGCTGGTTGCGGTCTGCCGGAAAAACAACATTCGAATTATTCCGCAGGTAAATCAGCTCGGCCACCAGTCGTGGCACAGCACACCGGGAAAATTGCTCGAAGTTTATCCTGAATTCGATGAAACTCCGTCGGTAAAATTACCTGAAGAAGGCACTTACGAATGGCCAAATTCAGATGGATTGTATTGTAAAAGTTACTGTCCGCTTCACCCCGAAGTTCACAAAATTGTATTCGATATTGTGGATGAAATCTGCGAAGTTTTTGAAACCGATGCTTTTCATGCCGGAATGGACGAAGTTTTCTATATCGGACACAAAGACTGCGATCGCTGTTACGGCAAGGATCCCGCTGAACTTTTTGCAGGCGAAGTAACAACAATCCGCAATCATTTAAATGAAAACGGAAAAGAACTGTGGATTTGGGGCGACCGTTTGATCGACGGAAAAACCACCGGGCTGGGAATCTGGGAAGCCAGTTTTAACAACACGCACCGTGCCATCGATTTAATTCCGAAAGATGTGGTAATTTGCGACTGGCATTACGAACGGCCTGATCCAACGGCAGTTTTGTTTGCGGCCAAAGGTTTGTCGGTTTTAACCTGCCCATGGCAGAATGCAAAGAATGCCGTTGAACAGGAAAAAATGACCCGTGAATTTATTGCCGGAGCAACCAAAGAAATGAAACCCCGGTACAAAGGAATGTTACAAACCGTGTGGGGTTCTGCAAAAGGTTTTATGGAAAGTTACCGCAAAACTGCTGGACCGGAAAGAGCCGACAAATCAGCCGACTGTTTCCGCGCATTATCTCAGGCCTGGCAATAATTTTTTTACTCGTTTTTCTTTTTCTGACTGTCGCGCATCGGATTTGAGCGGTCGCCAAAATTACCGCCCCTGGTACCCAAATTTCCCGCTCCGGCTTTGAACATTTCAAACCGTGTGGGTTGAGTTTTTGCCGGCCAGAAATTATTGCCTAAATCCACATCGGCAGTTTCATAAAACGGGTCGAGCGCAATGTTGTTCACCTCTTTTTTGAAGACAAATACTTTTGAAACCACTTCGTTGTTGCGGCGCCAGATTTCAGCAGGAATACGCTGAACTTCCGTACTTCCGTCGCTAAAAGTAAATTCAAGAATCAACGGCATTACCAAACCGCCGATATTTTTGAAATCGATTTGATAGATATTATAATTTCCCGAGAGATATTCCTTGTTTTCATCCGACATACCTTCCAGTTTTTTCAGATAAGCTTCTTTGTCCGATTCGGTAACTTTGTACTCGTCGTAAGTAGTATAAAAGTCTTCAGTTTCAGAGTGCAAAGCAGTGTAAGTTTTGTCTTTAACTGCTTCATTTCGCATATCGGTAATTGTAATTTTTTCGTCCGTTTGTTTTTGAATTGGTTTTTCCACTTCCGGATTCTCGGTACTCACCTGGTACCACGAAACTTTATCGAGCGAAATATCCACGTTATCGGTTGTGTAAAACCAACCGCGCCAAAACCAGTCCAAATCAACACCCGATGCATCTTCCATGGTTCTGAAAAAATCCTCAGGATACGGATGTTTAAATTCCCAGCGTTGTGCGTATTGTTTAAACGCAAAATCAAAAAGTTCGCGTCCCATTACAGTTTCGCGCAAAATATTAAGTGCGGTTGCAGGTTTCCCGTAAGCATTGTTTCCCAGGCTCCAAACCGATTCTGAATTGGTCATAATTGGCGAAATAAATTTTTTATCGCCGCGCATATAATCCACAATTTTGTAGGCTTTCCCCTGTCCCGAAGGATAATCGTATTCCCAATCCTGTTCTGTCAAAAACTGCAAAAATGTATTCAAACCTTCATCCATCCAGGTCCACTGGCGTTCGTCGGAATTTACAATCATCGGGAAAAAGTTGTGCCCAACTTCATGAATAATCACACTAATCATACTGTATTTTGTACGTTCGCTGTAAGTTCCATCCGCATCAGGTCGGCCACCGTTAAAACAAATCATCGGGTATTCCATACCAATCCGGTCGGTGTGAACAGAAATAGCCACCGGATAAGGATAATCGAAAGTACGTTTTGAATACGATGAAATGGTATGGGCAACAACACGTGTCGAGTATTGACCCCACAACGGATTTCCTTCTTTTGGATAGTACGACATAGCCAAAACCGTGCGATCGCCAAATTTAACACCCATGGCATCCCAGATAAATTTACGCGAACTGGCAAAAGCAAAATCGCGAACATTCTGCGCTTTAAAAATCCAGGTTTTTTCTTTGTCCGATTTTGTTTTTTCTGTTTCGCGCGCTTCGTCTTCGGTTACAATAACCAGCGGTTTATCGGTTGAATTTGCCGCATTTTTAAAACGGGTTAATTGTGTTGCAGTCAAAACTTCGGTAGCATTTTGCAACTGTCCGGTAGCTCCGACAATATGATCGGCCGGAACTGTAAGTTTTACTTCGAAATCGCCAAAAGGAAGAGTAAATTCACCTGTTCCCAGAAATTGTTTATGCTGCCAGCCCAACACTTCGTTGTAAACTGCCATTCGAGGATAAAACTGCGCAATTGTATATAAATAGTTGTCTTCGCCTTCAAAATATTCGTATCCCGAACGTCCGCCATCCTTTAACCGGTTGTTGATATTGTACCACCATTTTACTGAAAACTGAACCGAAGTGCCCGGTTTTAAGGGCTCCGGCAAATCAACCCTCATCATTGTTTTGTTAATGGTGAAAGGAACATCTGCGCCTTTTTTATCTTTTACATATTCAATTTTGAAACCACCGTCGAATACAAAGTTTTCCTGCTGAAGGATTCTTGTGGCCATTCGTTCATCAAAAGTTGAAGTCCGGGTCGATTTTGTATCCGAATCCATGGCCCGCATATTTTGGTCGAGCTGCAACCAAATATAAGTAAGCACATCCGGCGATTGGTTATGATAAGTAATGGTTTCCACACCAAAAATTTTCTGGTTTTTATCGTCGAGCCGGATATCCATTTTATAATCGGCTTTTTGTTGCCAGTATTCATGGCCCGGCGCTCCGGAAGCAGTTCTGTAAACATTGGGAGTTGCAAACTCCTGGTACATTTGCCTGAATTTATTTTTGTCGGTATTTTCCTGTGAAATTGCATTTCCGGCAAAAACAACAATCAAAAATAAAACGAAAATTGTTCTCAAATTGGCAGAATTTGTTTTCATGAATATACTTTTTGTAAGAATCAGGTTTAATTTTTTGTAAGTTTAACAATAATTCCGAATGATTGTAACAATCACCAAATTTTATTCTGAATTATTAAAGTTAATGCAATACCTGCAGCTGCGCCTGAAATAAATATTTTCCAAAACTGATGTTGTAATTTGAAAAGTTTCAGCGCCGCAGCTAAAACAATAAAATAACAGGAAAGTATAACAATCTGGCCAATTTCGAGCCCTACATTAAAAGCCAGCAACGGATTTACAATGTTTGCCTCAGTTCCGAGCAATTCTTTCAGGTAATTCGAAAAAACCAGACCATGAATTAATCCGAAAAACAAAACCACCAAATAAATGATTTGCTGCTTTCCTTTTTTTTGCGGAAAAAGGTTTGAAACAGCTGTAATAAAAATGGTTACCGGTATTAAAAATTCTATCAGTGAGGCCGGAACAAGAATATAATTCAGTGTAGATAAAGCCAAAGTAACCGAATGACCAATGGTAAAAGCAGTTACCAAAATCAAAACTTTTTTCAATTCCGAAAAACCATAGGCCGCACAAAGTGTAAGTACAAAAACAATATGATCGTAACCGTTCAGGTTAATGATGTGCTGAAAACCCAAAGTCAGGTAAAGCTGAAATGAACTCATTATTTATACCTTTGTTGCGTTGAATAATTTTTAAAATTTGACCGTGAAAATAACCAAAAAAATATTCCTCCTCCTTTTCCTGGTGCTTTTTATCGAAACAGGATTTGCCGGCGCCCATCCGATTTATTTGAGTCTTTGCCAGATTGATTATAATGCGGAAAATCATTCGCTCGAAATATCGGTTAAAATTTTTGCCGACGATTTATTAAACGCCCTACGCGAGCGCAAACAAACAGATTTACATTTGGGCGAACAACAGGAAAATCAAAAAACCAACGAATACATTTTTAATTATCTGAAAGACAATCTCGACATAAAAATCGACAATAAACCGGTGACTGTTTCTTATGTAGGAAAAGAAATGGAAGACTCTGCCGTTTGGTGTTTTCTCGAAGTTACCGATATTGCTTCTTTTTCAAAAATTCAGGTGACTGACCAAATTTTAACCGAAATTTACGATTCGCAAAGTAACGTTGTTCAGGTAAATAACAAAGGAAAAATTCTTAACCTGCTGCTGAAAAAAGATAATCCTTCGGGCGAATTATCGTTTTAAGTTTTTATTTTTTCTTTCAGCAATCGTGTAACTGCCCGAAATAAAAGAATTCAAGTCCTGCGTTTTTAAAAACAATTTTTAAATTTGTTTTCAAGTAAATCAAATTAAACCTGAAAAAACTTTCGTATGAAAACCAATCCTTTAATAAAACTGACATTCGCATTTATTTTTGTTTTCTTATTTATTTCCTGTGTTGGAAATTCAAACAGCATGCAAGATGAATTGCCTTCGTTGAAGGGGAAAAAAATTCTGATGGTTTGGGGCGGCTGGAACGGCCATTTTCCAAAAGAACTCACCGAAAAAGTGAGAACTTTTCTAGAAGCGGAAGGAGCAATTGTAACAGTTTCGGAAACGCTCGACATTTATACCGATAAAAAAGTTATGGATGAAACCGACCTGATTTTTCAGTCGTGGACCATGGGAACAATAACGGCTGAACAGGAAAAAGGGCTGCTTGATGCCGTTAAAAACGGCGCCGGACTGGCAGGTACACACGGCGGAATTGGCGATGCTTTCAGAAACAATACAGAATTCCAGTTTATGGTTGGCGGACAGTGGGTGGCACATCCTGGCGGAGTTATTGATTACACGGTTCAGGTTACCGACAAAAACGACCCGGTTTCAAAAGGGTTGGGTGAATTTAAAATGAAATCGGAACAATATTATATGCACGTCGATCCGAATGTGAAGGTTTTGGCAACCACTACATTTTCGGGTGAACACGGCGACTGGATTACCGGCGCAGTAATTCCGGTGGCATGGAAAAAAACATACGGAAAAGGACGCGTTTTCTACATTTCAGTTGGCCACACTCCGGCCGACTTTGATGTTCCCGAAGCCTGGGAATTGTTAAAACGTGGTATTCGCTGGGCCAGCGGAAGCAAATATCTTCCAAAAGAGGAATGGGTAAGCCCGGTTTATCCGAAAAAATAAAACTGAAAAAAATACAATTCAGGCATCGTTAGAACGGTGCCTTTTTTTTGCTTCACCTGAAGTTTATCTTAAATGAAAAACAATTGGTAAACAATTCCTTTCCATTTCTGTTGGGTTTACATTATTTCGCTGAACAATTTAGAAAATCAGAAAATGACAAAAATTCTGAACAAAAAACCAACCATGGAATACCGCAGGTTTGGTAAAACTGAAGAAAATATTAGTGTGATAACACTTGGTGGGATGCGTTACAAAAGAGGTGGCGAAGATCCGCGAAACGAAATTCCTGCAGAAACATTGAAACAGGCAAGCGAAGTAGTTCAGCTGGCTTTTGAAAATGGCATTAATCACATTGAATCGGCTTGGGGATACGGAAAAAGTGAACACATTTACGGAAAAGTTCTGAACGAAGTACTTCAAATTCCGCGAAACAATTATCATTTAATGACCAAAGGAAGCCCCAAAACTGCTTCCGACATGCGAAAAATGGTGGACCTGCAATTAAAAGCATTGCAAACCGACTACCTCGATTTTTATGGCTGGCACGGAATAAACAACGACGAGCTGTTGAAAATTTCATGTGCAACAAACGGCCCGGTGGAAGAACTATTGAAAATGAAACAAGAGGGAATTATCCGCCATGTAGGTTTTAGTACACACGCCCCGCTGCCAACCATAATCCGCGCCATTGAAACCGGGTTGTTCGAATTTGTGAACCTGCATTATTACTATTTCGACCAACATAATTTTGGCGCAGTTGCCATGGCAGAAGCCCGCGATATGGGTGTTTTTATAATTTCGCCCAACGATAAAGGAGGCCAGCTTTTCAAAGCCCCCGAAAAGGTTAAAAATGCAACCCAACCTCTTTCGCCAATTCAGTGGAATGCAAGGTTCTGTCTGCAAAATCCTTCGGTTCACACGCTTTCCTTCGGAATGACCGAAGCAGCACATTTCGAAGAAATGAAAGGAATTTTCCCCACTTCCGTTCCCTGGGGACGACAGGAGCAGGAAGCCAAACTAAAACTCGACAGTTTTCTGCTCGACGACCCGTATTCAAATTACGAAGGGTTTGAACTTCAAAACGATCCTTCCGGTATAAATATCCCGGCAGTTCTGCGTTTACGAAAACTATGGAAATGTTACGATATGAACGGTTACGGAAAATACCGGTACAAAATATTCGAAAACAAAGGCCACTGGTTTCCCGGGGTAAAAGCTTTCGAAAGTAATGTTGAAAAAGTGGACTGCTCAAAAGTCCCGGCAAATATTCCATTAAAAGATTTGCTGCTCGAAACACACCGCGAATTATATACTCCTGAATACAAGATGGCAGAATCAGATTAATTTTTGCAGCAAACAAAAGAAATAAAATACATAGAATTAAGAACTTGCCCCCACCCCTTCTATAAAAAAATAGAGGGCAACCTCTGTTACCCTCTCTACCAAATCTATCTTTGTAACCAAACCTATGGAAATTGTTACACCTATTATACAATTCAGCCAAAATACACCCTACAATTATTTTTTCTTTTTCTGAAAAAAGTTTAGTCTTCTATAAAAAACAAAACCAGGAGAGTTTCTTTTGAATTGTAACAACCCATAAATTTCAAAATTCCGGGCTGAACAAATTAGGAATTCGTCGGTAAAATTCCCCGAAACTTCTATTCCTTTTTATTAAAACACATCGCGGATGTAGATTTGAACAAAACAATTTAAAATGTTATGAAAGCGAGAACAATCATTTTACTTATCACAATTCTTTCACCATTTATTCTGAAAGCGCAGCAAAACATTCCAACCGGAAGCTGGGGTCTCACCGATTGTATCAATTATGCGCTTGAACAGAATATTCAGGTTCGTCAAAGTATTTTAACAAATTTGTCGAATCAGGTGAACAAAGAACAGGCGATTTCTAATAAATTGCCTTCAGCCAGCGCCTCGGTTGGGCAAAATTTCAGCTGGGCGAACAGAAGCGATGCAACTACTGGAAGTTCAGAATTTTCAGGAAGCAGCAGCACCAGTTATTCCGTAAGTTCAAGTGTTACTTTGTACAGTGGATTAAAACTGCAGAACCTGATTAAACAGGCTGAACTCGACATGCAGGCAGGCATTTACAACTCAGAAACCATAAAAGAATCGGTAACTCTGAGTATTCTGAATGCTTATTTGCAGATGATTTACACCGACGAACAGGTGAAAAATGCCGAACGCCAAATTAAATCGACAACCGAACAGTTGAATCTGGCTCAGGAACGTTTGACTCTGGGTATTATTTCTCAATCGGATTATTTGCAGGTAAAATCGCAACTGGCAACCGAAAAATTAAGCCTGGCAAATGCAAAAAGCCAGTTTGCCATTGCGCGTGTAACCCTGATGCAATTGATGGAATTACCGGTTAACGACGAATTTTCAATTATCAGCCCGGAATTGGGCGAATCGGTAAACCAGAACCTGCTTCCCAATGCAGCCGATGTTTATGCCATTTCACTGGCCATTAAGCCACAAATTAAAAATGCCGAATATTCAAAAGAAAGCGCTGCAATCAACAAAAAAATTGCCGAAGCCGGATTTTATCCTACACTTTCTGCCAGTGCAGGTCTTGGTACAGGTTATTCAAATCTCTCGGAAGCAGGTTATTTCAGTCAGTTAAACGACCAGATTTCTCCTTCGCTCGGGCTTTCGCTGAACATTCCGATTTTTCAGAAGAAACAGGTAAAAACCAACATTTCGTTAGCCGAAATCAATTATCAAAATGCTGAATTGCAGGAAATCGATACAAAAAACACTCTTCGGAAAGAAATAGAACAGGTTTGTGTTGATGTGATTTCAGCTCAAACAGAATACGAAGCCAGTTTGGAACAATACAATTCAACCAAAGAATCGTATGCTTTAGCCGAAGAAAAATTCAAAAACGGGTTAATCAATTCAGTAGATTTTCTATACGAAAGAACAAATTATATTGTAGCTGAAAGCGATTTGCTTCAATCGAAATACAGCCTGATTTTTAATTACAAAATATTGGATTTCTATTCAGGAAAATCCATCACTTTATAATCGAAAACAATTAAAAAATATATCATGAAAAGAAAAACAATCATTTGGACAGTTGCAGTAGTCGTGCTGGCAGTTGCTGCATACCTTATTTTTGGCAGAAGTAAAGTTGATGCCGGAAACATAAAAATTGAAACAGCAAAAGTTACAACAGGGACCATTAGTGAGATTATTACTTGTACCGGGACAGTACAGGCTCAGGACACTGTTGCAGTAGGTACCCAGGTATCGGGGATTGTAGATAAAATTTATGTGGATTACAATTCACCCGTTCATAAAGGACAGCTTATTGCAACCATCGATACTACTAACCTTGTGGCGGCACTCGACCAAAGCAAAGCTTCGCTCGATAATGCAAAAGCAGAACTCGAATATCAGCAGGCCAACTATAATCGTTTGAAACCACTTATCGAGAAAAATCTGATTTCTCAATCCGATTTCGACCAGGTGGTATACAGTTTAAATGTTGCAAAAGCAAATTACAACAGCGCCAAAGCAGCTAACAGAAAGAATGAGATCAACCTCAATTATGCTTTCATTTATTCACCAATCGATGGTGTTGTAACCAGCAGGGCAGTTCAGGAAGGACAAACAGTGGCAGCAAGTTTTAATACCCCGACCATGTTTGTTATCGCAAAAGACCTTACTCAAATGTTGGTTCAGGCAAAAGTTGATGAAGCAGATATAGGTCAGATCAAAGTTGGACAACATGTTGAATTCAACGTAGATGCTTTCCCTAACCAAAATTTTGAAGGTACAATTCAACAAATCAGGTTAAGTCCTAGTATTTCAAGCAATGTAGTAACTTATACTGTAATTGTAAACGCTCCAAACCCGGATTATAAATTGTTGCCCGGATTAACTGCCGACATCGATATTTACACATTGGAATTAGAGGACTTAATGGTTTTACCAAGTAAGGCAGTACGTTTTACCATGGACGAAAAATTATTGGCAAGCTATATGAAAAGCCAGACTCCTCCAACTGGCGATATGCCGGCAGGCGCGCCAATGGGAGCACCGACTAACGAACAATCAAATACTTCGGCAAATTCGAAAACAGTTTGGGTTAAAAACGGAACAATGCTTCAACCAAGGCAAATTGAAACCGGACTTGATGACGATATTCAGGTTCAAATTATATCTGGCTTAAATCTTGGTGATGAAATAGTAACAGGAATGGAAGTAGAAAAACAAGTTACACAGAAAAAACAAGCCAGTAATCCTTTTATGCCAGGCCCTCCCGGAAGACGGTAAACAAAAAAGCCGTTTTTTGAAAACTTTTAAATAGATATAAAATGAAAAAAGCAATCATAAAAGTTAATAATCTTCGGAAAGATTACCATGTTGGGGAATTGACCGTTCATGCATTGCGGGGAATTGACATGGAAATTTACGAAGGAGACTTTGCCGCAATAATGGGGACCAGCGGATCAGGCAAATCAACTATGTTGAATATTTTGGGTTGTCTTGACAAACCAACCGGAGGCGAATATTTACTTGATGGTGTGAATATGGGTGAAATGAATAAAAACCAATTGGCTGCCTTAAGAAACAACAAACTGGGCTTTATTTTTCAGTCATACAACCTTTTGCCACGAACAACCGCTCTCGAGAATGTTGAATTACCTCTTTTCTATAATTCGAAGGTAAAATCGAAAGAAAGAAAAGAACGCGCTATGCATGCGCTGGAACAGGTCGGCCTTGCCGACAGGATGGACCATATGCCCAACCAATTATCGGGAGGACAGCAACAACGTGTGGCCATTGCACGTTCCCTGGTTAACGACCCGGTTGTGATCCTTGCCGACGAGGCAACTGGTAACCTTGATACCCGAACCTCCTATGAAATAATGGAACTCTTTCAGAAACTCAATGATGGTGGAAAAACCATTGTTTTTGTAACGCATGAATCTGATATAGCACGTTTTATGAAAAGAAATGTCATTTTTCGCGACGGCAGGATTCAAAAAGAAAGCATGGTTACCGACCGTTTTAATGCAACCAAGCTAATTGAGGCTTTACCTGTGGAAGATGATTATAAACTATAAAAGCATCAAAAAATGAATTATACAAATTTGACAAAAATTGCCACAACAGCTCTAAAAAGAAATAAATTCAGAGCAGTTCTGACCATGCTGGGAATTATCATTGGCGTAGGTTCCGTAATTGCGATGCTTTCCATTGGCCAATCTTCAAAGCAGAGCATCCGGGAACAGATGTCGGATATGGGAACCAATATGATTATGATACGGCCGGGTTCTCAGCAACGCGGTGGAGTTATGATGGGAAATTCAGATTCAAAATCACTTACTCTCGACGATCTTGAAGCCATAAAAAAAGAGGCTGTTAATATAACTGCTGTTTCGCCACAGGTTAGTACCAGCGGACAAGCCGTTAATGGAAACAACAACTGGCCTACCAGTATTTACGGCGTTAATTCCGATTACCTGAACATCAGAAAATATGAACTGGAAGACGGAAGATTATTTACTGAAGCAGAGATAAAATCACTGGCTAAAGTATGTTTAATAGGCCAGACAGTTGTTGAAAATTTGTTCGCTGATGGCGTTGATCCGATTGGCCAAACCATTCGTTTTGCAGGAATTCCATTGAAAATCATAGGAGTACTGAAAGAAAAAGGTGAAAACGGAATGGGGATGGATCAGGACGATATGCTGTTAGCTCCATACACCTCGGTTCAACGAAGAATGCTGTCAATCACACACATACAATCGATTTATGCATCAGCTGTAAGCGAAGAGCAATCTGATGCTGCAATTAGTGAGATTGAAACTATTTTACGCCGTCAGCACAAGCTGCAAGAAGGTGACGAGAACGATTTTGAGGTACGTTCACAAGCCGAGATGCTTGAAATGGTTTCTTCGGTTAGCGATATGCTGACCTTGCTTTTAGGAGCAATTGCAGGAATCTCTTTGCTGGTTGGAGGTATTGGAATTATGAACATTATGTTTGTTTCTGTTACAGAGCGAACCAAGGAAATTGGACTTAGAATGTCTGTTGGCGGACGCGGTATCGACATCCTTATGCAATTCCTGATTGAAGCCGTATTACTAAGTATCCTCGGTGGAATTATTGGAATTATATTTGGTGTCGGGCTCTCGTACCTGGCTTCCTCTCTGCTTGACATGCCTTTTGTAGTAATGACACAAGCAATTGCTTTATCATTTCTGGTTTGTAGTGTGATTGGAATTTTCTTTGGCTGGTATCCGGCCAGAAAAGCTGCAAACCTTAATCCTATTGATGCTGTAAGACACGAATAAAAATTCAACCGGAAAATCAGAAATTACCGAATCCAAAGGTTATTTTTGATTTTTCGGTTAACTTTAACGAATTGGAATAAAAATGAATAAAATTTTCAGAAAAAACCGTTTACCCGTACTGCTTCATATTCTGGCGTGGTTTGTATTGCTAATTTTGCCTCAAATCATTGTCACCCGGTATTGGGGAAATACACGTTTTATACCCTGGGATTTTTATGCAACTGCCTCAGTTTATGGTTTTATCTTTTATTTAAACTACCTGTGGCTAGTTCCTAAATTTTATTTCAAAGACAAAAAATCATTCTATTTCATTTTTGCTGCCGTAATTGTGCTCCTGCTCTATTTTGTTTTCATTTACCTCGATCGCATGACACACAACCCGGCTCGTGACAAAGCTTTTGAAGATGCCATAAAAAAACTATCTATCGACAGGGATGCAATAAGGCCTCCCATGCGATTTTTCAAGATTTACTCGTACGGTTTAATTTCAACAATAATTACAGGTTTTGCCATTGGCATGAAAGTGATTGAAAGACACTCGGCCAGTGAAAAACGCCAGAAGGAACTTGAAAAAGAAAAACTTCACTCGGAACTGGCTTTTCTGAAAAACCAGGTTAGTCCGCACTTCTTTTTTAATACATTAAACAATATTTACTCTTTAATTGAAATAAATACCAACGATGCGCAGGATGCCGTAATGAAACTTTCGCGGTTGATGCGCTATCTTTTGTACGAATCGCAACAGGAAACAACCTTGCTGAGCCACGAAGTAAATTTCATGAAACACTACATCGATTTAATGAAATTGCGTTTATCGGCAAAAGTTGATTTGGCTTTCAGTTTTCCTGAGAAGGAAATCACACTGCAAGTTCCGCCAATGCTTTTTATTCCTTTTATTGAAAATGCATTCAAACACGGCATTAGTTACCGCGAAAAATCTTTTATCCACATTTCGCTTGAAGTTCTGGAAAACAAAATCCTGTTCAAATGCCACAACAGTCAGGGGCGCAAACCCGATGAGAAATTTTCGGAGAACCACTCGGGAATCGGTCTCGATAACGTAAAAAAACGCCTCGGATTGCTCTTTCCTTCATCGCATAAATTAACGATTACTGATACTGAAAACGATTTTCAGGTTGTTTTGGAATTAAATCTAAATCCGGAATAAAATGATTCGAACCATTGCCATCGACGACGAACCGCTGGCGTTACAACTGGTAAGCGGTTACATTTCAAAAACTCCTTTCCTTGAGTTAGTTAAAACTTTCGACAACCCACTCGATGCCATCGATTTTTTATCTGCCGAGTCGGTCGATCTTATTTTCCTCGATATTCACATGCCCGACCTTTCCGGAATTGAATTCACACGCATTCTGGAAATCAAGCCAAAAATAATTTTCACCACAGCTTTCGAAAAATATGCACTCGAAGGTTTTAAACTCGAAGCGGTCGATTATCTTTTAAAACCTTTTAGCTACGAAGAATTTCTAACCGCTGCTAAAAAAGCCCAAAAATTAATAGGCCTCGAAACCGTAGCCGGCGAAAAAATTGAAGCCAACAACGAGTTTCTTTTTCTGAAATCGGAATACAAAATCAGGCGTATCAATTTTAACGACATTGAATACATTGAAGGACTGAAAGATTACATCAAGGTATATTTGCACAACGAAACCAAACCAATTCTTTCGTTAAATACCCTAAAATCGCTCGAAACAAAACTTCCCGAATCGAAATTTATGCGTGTGCACCGTTCTTACATCGTTAACCTTGAACGAATTGACACCATAGAACGAAGCCGGATTGTTTTTGGAAAAACCTACATTCCTGTAAGCGAACAATACAAAGATAAATTTCAGGAATTTCTAGATAAAAATTTTCTTTAGAATATTTGCCGCCTTTTTAAATATCCCAAATATCTTTTTTCTGTTTCTTTTTTTTGCTGAACAGAATTCTTACTTTTAGTTCATTCAAAAAAAAATACAGCCTTGAAACAAAAAGTACTTTCTCTGATTTTTGCTGAACTGATTCTTGTCTCGGCGTTTGTTAAAACCGTTTCAGCACAAACATTTTCTTTGGAAATCAAATGTAAAAACCTGCCACAAAATACGGTGATTCTGGGCGAAGTAAAAGGCGACAAATTTACTCCTCTCGATAGTTTGAATACAAAGTCGAATTCACTGAAATTCAACGTTAAAGAAAGTCTGCATCCAGGAATTTACCGGGTAATATTCGGACAAACGCTCTACGCAAAAATTATGAACGAAACCCCGCAGCAGCTCGATTTCATTTTTAACAACGAAGATATTATCCTGGAAACCGATTTTAACGCTCCTGAAGACAGTTTGCTAATCATTCTTTCGGAAGAAAACCGGGTTTGGTTTGAATTTCAAAAAAATGAAAAAAAGCTGCAGAACGAAATGGATGAGTTAAAAATGGAAATCGATTATTACCAGCAAGCCGGAACACTTGAAAAAGCCACAGAGCAAATCCAAAAATACAACGAGATACAAACTGAACGAAGCCAATTGATTCAGAATACCATCGAAAAAAACAGCAATTTGTGGGCTGCCAGGTTAATCGCAACTTTTCGCGAGCCATTTCTCGATGGAAATCTGACGGCAAAAGCACGGAAAGAAATTTTTCGGAACGAATCGCTAAAAATGATTGATTTTTCGGATGAGTCGTTGATTTGGTCGCAAGTTTATACCAACAAGGTTTTTCGTTACCTGGTAAGTTTTAATCAAAAAGATTTTACGCAAAAACAACGCGAAGAAGCCTATAAAAAAGCAGTCGACAGTATTGTTGCCAGTACAAACAAAAACCAGAAAGTGTACGAGTTTATTCTCGATTACCTTGTGAATGGGTTTGAAATTCTGAAAATGAATAATTTAATTGAATACATGGCCGACAAATATTCTGAAACTACCTGCCAGACCGATGAAAAAACTACACTGGAACGAAAACTTTTGTCGCAAAAAATGAAACCCGGAACCGAGGTGCCCGATTTTACGATGGACGATATAAACGGAGACCCGGTAACACTTTCAGAAGTATTGAAAGAAAAGAACCTTTTGATTTTCTGGGCCAGCTGGTGCCCACACTGCAAAGAAATGCTGCCTTTTATTCAAAGCTGGGTAAAGATGCAAAGTTCTTCTTTTGAAGTTGTCGCCGTTTCGCTCGACACCGATCGGCAAGAATGGGAAAATGCAATAAAAACACTAAAAACAGAGAGCTGGTACAACCTAACCGATTTACAGGAATGGGATGGAAAAACAGCTACAGATTACAACATTTACGCCACTCCTACCCTTTTTATTATCGACAAAAACCGAAAAATTATGGCAACACCGGTTACCGTAAACGATTTGTCGAAGTTAAATTTCTAAGTAATTTTTTCTGAATTGATTTCCAAAACTAACATAACAAAACGAAATCACGATAAACGCGCTCCCTTTTGGGCTCTTGCAATGGTTGTTTTTGCTGTTGCCGGTCTTTCCACTGTTTGGTTTAATACCGGACGTTTTGCCGAAAGTTATTTACTCGATGCTGCCGGCCCGGCGTGGAATTACATCTTATTCCGCGGACTTTTCATTGGAAAAACAGAAAATCGTTGGACACATTTTTTTACACCTGTTAAAACGTTTGTTATTTTTTCGGCAGTTTGTTTTTCAATTGAAACGGCTCAATATTTTCAATGGTACGCTTCTACGTTCGATCCTTTTGATTTTCCGGCCTACATTTCACTTTTACTCCCCATTTTTTGTATCGATTTTATTCAAAGTCAAAAAGACAAAGGAAAATTGTATTCTCAAACCAGTAAATAATACTTAAACTTTGCTTGCATAAATTCATAAAACAGAATTGAATGCAACTTCATATTTGCAGTAATTTTCTTTAATGATTGTTTAATTTCTTTTCTTTTTGTATTTCTCCAGACTCCGCTGTGTTTTCCTGCTTAGCCTGGAGTTTTTTTCAAGAAAGTGAAAGGCCAATTCCGAAATATAACGGTTGCTGTGTTCGAGCAAAGCAGCAACATTGTCAGAAACCTGCACGTCATCAATATTTTTAACGGAAAGTAACTCAAGAACCTGTAAAACTAAAGATGTATTCAACTTTGACAATTCAGCCGAAATATGGATTGCAGCAACTTTGTCGAGGAATTGAACTTCGTTCAGTTTTTGAAGGATATATCGTTTTTGAATTTGTCCGGTAGTTTCAAAAATTTCAGAAAGTTGTTGCTGAATGGAATCCGAAAGTTGAGCTGATGGCAAGGCATTCAAAGCACGTTCTGCGAGATATGCATCTTTTCCTGAAATATATTCCATTAGTTTATCCAGAAGCGCCGGCGTAAAATTCATCGATGGCGGGAAATGGTTCAATATCCAGATTTTGTCTTCAGGAATTTCGCTGTTTAAAATTTCAAAGGTCGATTTCGAAGTCAGTTTTTCAACCGTAATATTCTCCACTTCGCGTTTTGTTTGCCCGTAAACAATTTGCCAGAGAGTATATGTGGTATAAACCGCCCCCTCAACAATATAATCAAGCAGAGCTTTCATAGTTGCTGAAGTAACAGCGTCGACCCCGTTTTTGGTGGTATCAGTTTCAGTAACCAGGTCAATGTAAGTGTAAGTTGCCAGCGCCGATTGTCGGTTTCCAAGAATCCCGTGCAGTCGATCGTATTCGTCGTTGCTAAATTTTACATGTTCGGTTTTGCTCAGAAATTCCCCGTCCGGTAGTCTGAAACCGAGGTAACGGCCGGTGCAATCCCAGAAAAGGTCCAATACAACGGGCCTGCATTCCCCCTTGATACAAACTCCGGTTACAATTTTTCTTGAAAACATTACAGGAAATTTATCTGCAGAATCGTATTCAAACAAAGTATCGCCGGGAATAGTGTCGTTAAATTCGATGATGTGGGGAATTACTTTTTCAATTGCACCTGAAACTGAAGGTTTGTTCATCCGCACAATATCATCCGGTTCAGGTACATTCTTATTCTGAAAAAGAAAAAGTATGAATAGTATAAATAACGATAATCGCATATTCCATAAAACAAAACAACCCGGCTATAGTTAAATTATTTGCCAAAAACCTGACATGCTTTACCAAATAATTTTTACAGAAGATTCCGGTACATTTTAAAAAGAACACTGCTCCTTTCTGTTTATTCATGTTTCACCTCTTCTTTTATTCTCATTTTGTCTAACCGCAATTTCATATCTGTCAAATGCGATTGGTAAACCTGTCGTGGAGAGCAGTTATTTTCAGTACAAACGGCAGCGGCAGTGCCCACAACCACGCCCATTTGAGCGCCGGTGTGCATCACCCGCGGGCTGCCCAAACCAACATGGGTTGCAGAAAAACATCGGCCAGCCATAAAAAGATTATCAATGTCTTTAGAATAGAGACAACGGTATGGAATTTTGTACTGTTCAATTTTGGTGAATTCTGCAACCGAAAGAAAATCATAATCGCCGCCTTTGGGATAATGAATATCGATTTCGCGTACTTCTTCCACAAAACCATCTTCAAAATCGGGATGGTTCATTACATCGCTTTCCTTCAAAATATAATCACCCATAATGCGGCGCGATTCACGTTTCCCCGCAACATAAGCCATCCACTTTAATTTCAGATTGGCATTTTTCGATTCCTGTTTTACATTGTACCAGTTGCCGTAAATAGCGCGAAACAGATGGTCGCGAATATCTTCAGCATCGTAAATTGTATTCATCAGCAAACCATATTCCCAGAACCACTCTCCACCGGTTGCATCATAATCTTTGGCTACGTCCATAGCCCACGGAACTTCCTTCCACCCTACGTTGATTTTATTTTCAGGATTTGCTTTATTTTCAGGTTCAATTTCCAGTGAATTCCAGAGCAACGAATTTCCCATGGTCATACTGTCGGCTTTTTCAGGCGCCAGCGATTCGCCAAATTCATCGCGCGATTCACGACCGGAACGAACTTCGCAACCGGCCCAGTAACCAATCCAGCCGTCACCGGTGGCATCCACAAAAAGAGGCGCTTCAAAACGGGTTTCCTTGTGTGAATGCGTATTAAAACAATCGATTGAAGTAATTTTATTTCCTTCTTTATGAACAGTGTAAGCCCTGGTATTTGGAAAAACAGTGATGTTTTTTTCACCCCTGACTATCGTTTCAATGGTATCGGTAGCGGCAATAGCACCATCGTCGCCGTTGGGATAATGTTCGGTTCCCAGTTCATCAACAATATCATACATTTTTAAACCCAAGGTATGAACACGGATTTCACTACTGGCATTTCCACCCAAAACGGGGCGGTCGTTTATCAAAGCCACTTTTATTCCCTGACGGGCAGCGGCAACCGCAGCGGCACAACCCGACATTCCCCCGCCAACTACAACCAAGTCAAAATCACCGACATTTTCAGGTGGAGGAATTCCCAACTTTTCCTTTCTCCAATCCGACATTTCTTCGAGGTCAACCGGAGGAAAATCGTTTTTGTCTTTTGAAAAATAAATAGCATCGCAACGACCTTCAAAACCGGTTTCATCCTTTAATTCGATGTTTAGTTGATTTGAACTGCCAACCTTTACTCTGCCTGCCTGAATCCACTGCCAACCTTCGTTTACACCAAAAGTTTCGGGATATTCTTCCCCATCGAAAATAATTTTAAATGTTCCGGGGGTTTCAGTTCGGTCGGGAACCCAGTCTTTGGTGCGAACCCAAAACCAGTAACGTCCGCTCTCAGAAAAATTAACGGTTGTTTTTGCATTTTCTACCGGTTCTCCCATTCCATGAGCCAACAAATACGGCGATCCCATAGAAGGAATAAACTGCTGGTCGACAACCCAGCCACCAAGTTGGTCAAAGCTTTCGGCTTCTACCAGAACGGAAGGCGATTGTGCAAATCCCAAACATGTCATAAAAACAAAGAAAATGACACTTATATTTTTCATATCATAAATATTTAGTTATCAAATTTTAAAGGTATCTGTACATTAAAAGAATGATCGTTTATTTCATTTACTGCGCAAAGCAAAACGGCTGGTTTTCCGTTTTCAATAAACAGCTGAGGACGTTCCAGAGCCAGAACTTTTTGAATTGTGTCATTTTCCCAATTGATTTCCAACCTGGAAACCAGTGGATTTTCTGCCAGACTCCAGTTCATTCCGTCTGGAGAAGAGAAAAGGACAAGACTTCTGCCAGCATCGGTAAAAGCACCATTCATATCTTTAACTATCGCATAATAACAATTTCCGGCAAACCATACAAATGGATCTTCAGCCGGAAATACAGCATCTTTGGCTGTAAACACAGGTTTCATCTGCTTCACAAACGGACCAGCAGGATCATCGGCAATGGCTGTTAAATGAACCACCGGGCCACTCATTGGCATTGGCAGTTTTCGGGCCGATGCTTTGTACACCATCAGATACCTGCCATCAGACATTTTTGTCACTGAAGGATTGGAAACCAATAATGCATCAGCAGCAGTTGAATCAGCAGATACTTCTATAAGTGGAGTATTAAAACGCTTCCAGGGACCATCGGGATTTTCTGCAATTGCAACACCTATTTGTTGTTTATTCCTGTGTTCCCAGTACTGATTTTCGACCTCCGGATTTCCTGTTGTCCCCATGTAATACAAATAATACTTCCCATTAAAAAAATGAACGGTAGGATTATGTGTCACAGCACCATCCCAGTATTCGCGTCCGCGAAAAGGAAGAGCCACATCTTTAAACTCAAAGGGACCTAAAGGCGAATCGGATACTGCATGCGCGATTTCAGAATGCGTTACCCATGCCGACATTCCCAACTCTTTTGGCCACCGTGAATAAAACATGTGATATTTACCATCAAATTCCGATTTCACCATGCTTGCTCCCCAGATAAACCAATCATTATTAATAAACTTTGCTGTCTTGGGAACAGGTTGAAACATGTTGGCAAAGTCCAGTTTTCCATGTTCAATTTTTTGTTCCAATGAACAGAAAAAAAGAGTGAATGGAAACAATACAACAATAATTCTGCTTACTATCTTTTTCATAATCGTTGTTCTTACTTCAAACATGTTTAATGATACTATCAATTTCTTTTATTTCAAGATATATCCTAACCTTATTAGATTATTTCAACCAAAATAATAGCGCTTACTTGTATAATTCTTTTAACAACTGCCATTATTCACCCTTTTATTAATCCCCGACAAATAAGTCGGAGCAATGGAATATAATCCCTCCCTGTTTAAAAAAGCTTTTCATTTAGATTCTACCCACTTTCGAAGTAACAGGAGGTTACTATTGATATTCCAAATAAGTAGTTGCCGTACAATCTTTGTCTGCAACAAAGCGTATCCATCGGGACTGAAAATCAGCGGGAAAATCGTGTTTAAATTTCTCACCGGGCTGAATGGTCACTTCTTTGTATAGCATCCACGGACCGTGTCCAATGGGTTCCACTTCAATTTTAAAAGTAACAGGCTGACTTGATTGGTGCGAAATTTCGATACTTCTCTGGTCATAAAATCCAATCAAATAAGGATCGGAAGGTTCACCGGATTTCACTGCTGAATTTTTCCATGGCCCGCCATGTCCGACAGGTTTTCCCAAATCCCATAAATCGTCGATAACCCCCAGCCAAACAGCTGCTTTGCCATCGTCAGATTTTACAATGTGCTCACCGGCTTTTACCTTTGGATCGATGCCGGTTATCACAAGCATTCCCCTGTACGATGCATAATCGTGAATCCGGAAATTGTGCGAAGCAATTGGGCGGATCTTTGCAAAACCATCTGCATTTTCCGCCGGAAGTTCATAAAAAGTACCGTCGCAATTCAATAAATCGCGTTCGGTGGCCACTTCCCTGCAAATGCGAAGCTGTGCATTGTTGGTTAATTTCTCCAAATCTTCATTTCCAAGTGGCAATCTCCACCGACGCCCTTTATCATCGACAATAAGTACCGATGACTCCTGAATATCAACTACATTTTCGGGGATGGCAAATTTCTCTTTGATAAAACTGTTAGTTTCAGGATCATCTTTTGCAACCATGTTCAGATTTTCATCCAGTTCGTAATATCCCGTTTCTGTTTCCAACCCGTTTTCAAACTGAACGGCAGAAATACCCAATACACGACGGTTATTCCCCAGTCCGTACATTAAACCACCCAAAACATTTGTTTCGTCTGATTTTGCAATTCCGGCAAATTGATTGGCTGACGAAGGTTTCCGTTCGTCAACATCGGTATAATTAAAATTTACTGTGGCTTTTGTTGCTTTATTAGTTTTTATTCTTACCCACTCGCCTGTCTCGTTTTCTGCAAAATCAACAAAGGCAGTTTCTTCATCTCCAACCGATATGGTTTTTAGTTCCGACCAATTTCCCGATCCTGTTGCATCCACTTCAAAAGTAAAGTTCACAACAGTGGTTCCCTCGTTTTTAATCCAGGCACACCGCCGGTTCCATCCCGAAAACAGAAACGGTTCAGAATATTCTCCGGCTTTAACGACATCGTTTAACCAAACTGCCCCCGAAACTGTAGCCGGTCCCAATTGATCAGGTTTTTCAGGTGATGTAAACCAAAGATTTGAATTCGATTGTCCAGGTCCTTCAATATTTCCTTTTTGTTTTCTTTTATTGAGAAATTCTTTTTGAGCGGAGTCGTCGCAACCAAAAACAAGACGATCGTTCCAGCGCGCAAAATCGCCAATTACTTTTAAATATGCAGAACGTGGACGAATTCCGGCTGAATTTTCAGCTGTAAAATTTTGGGGGAATTTCCAGAACATTCCATGCATCGTCATTAAATAATCGGGATTTCCTTCTGTCCCGACATCACGAATTCTGGGCCATTCTGTATTCCATCCGTGAGCGCCATCGTAACTGTGACTTGCTTTGGGTAATCGATAAAAATCCCATCCGGTTTCCGGATTTCTCACCCCTAAAAGCAACGATTTATGATCCCAGCCCGTTGCCCAGATTGGATCGGTTGCAGGATTTGAATTTCCGTAAATTCCACCGGGCCCTGTAATTTCACAAAATTGATTTCGGCGAACGACTTTCCAGTTTTTTCCGTCCCATTCAGCGAGTACGCCTGATTCAACATCGAAATGCTCCAACGCTTCCTGAGAAGCCTCTCCATTATTTGCATACACCAAAACTCCCTGTCCTGAATAGAAACCCTTTCCATGTGCTCCGGGCAAAGTCGCATTTTGCGGGTTGACATCTGTATCGTCGTGCTCAACTTTTTCCCCTTTTGCGTTATTCCCATCCTTATAAAGTTCAGTCACTTTCAGTGAATTTACTTCCACTTCATAAAAACCTTCCTCCATGGTTCCGTAATAAATCATTTCGGCAGGTCGAAACAAATGACGTGCGTTGCCGGTGTGGCGTCCCTGCATTTCAGAATAGTGAATTACACGAACATTCCGGTTTTCATCAATGGCATATGGGCCTATAAAAAGCTGGTTGCTTTCTTTGTGAATCATTCGGTTGGCAGGAGTTCCCCCAATGGATTCCTCGCGGGTTACCTGTTCCAAATTCGGAGTTATTTCGTACAATTTGTCGGAAGAGCCCAACGGAAGATGCGGCCCGTAAGTGATCACCCAAAGTCTTCCGGCCCAGGGAACGACTGCTCCAGTACCACATTCACCTTCGTTATTGTAATAAGCCAGTTTCGGATATATTCCACTTACATTGCGCGGTTCGCTAACTTTTCCTGTTTTTGGCTGACAGGAAACCATAAATACAACCACTGCCAAAAAACAAATTTGTTTCATCATTTTAGTCGATTTAGATTCAATTTACTTGAATTAAAAATAAAAGAATCGCGATTTTGTACTATTCAAAAAAAGCATAATCAAAACAAATATAAATGCATTAAAAGCAAATATTATGTTGAAATCCATCATAATTTTTACTTCAAAATCATCATAACAATTTCGATTCTCTCAACACATTTTTCAATATGAATTTAAACACAATTACAACTAACTTTTTCATCAAGCGTTGTAATAAAGTTAAAAAGCCTACCCGTTAAGGCAGGCTTTTCTTCTAACTAACAAAACTTGACTATTAGTAATCCAGATACTATTCCTGATTACTCATTATAAAAACTCTTAGTTGGTTTAGACTTTGCATATTAAATTGCAATACTAAAATTTTGTAGAGCAAAACTTCTGCAAGGTTCCACTTAAACTCTTACAATTTTGTTTATGCTTCTACCATTTGGGATTCTGATCGAGGTTTTCGTTGATAAGGCGATCGGCATCAGGAACAGGCCACAGATAATCGCGTCCTGCATCAAACTTTCTTTCACTCGCCACAACAATATAACCTGCTGTTACCATACCGCTGACATCAGCTATACCATTTTCATCAATTGCCGGTATACCTCCGATTGGGTAATTACCATCTTCCCAATTTTGTATCAACTGACGGTACTCTGCTGACACCGAAGTCACATCTCCATTCCACGACGTGGAGCCTGACCAAGCACGGCGAAGAAAGTAACTTGGACGATTGTAAACCTTTTCTGCCAGTTTCCAGCGAATTAAATCGGCATAACGGTGACCTTCCCAGGCAAGTTCGATGAAACGTTCAGTCCGAAGGATTGTACGCATTTCACTTTGTGTACCAAGTGTTACATGTGGGTAAGTAAGTCCTGTTCCTGTATAAGCTCTTTCACGCAATTTATTGATTGTAGCATCCAAAACATCCTGAGTGCAACTGTTCAATTCAATCATAGCTTCAGCATACATTAACAGAACATCACCGTAACGCAACATCGGATAAGTGGTAGGGGCCCCGGTGCGTCCGTTTTCAAGGAACGTGTTATCGATATATTTTTTAAACAGAAAACCATCATAAGAAGCATGTTCAGCGCGTGCTTTCGAATCGTTATTGCCTACATATGCACCGTCGGAGGCACGATAAACTGTCGTCCGGTTCGGTGCAGGACAATACTCATATCCAAGCCAAATATAATCCTGAGGGTTGTATGTTCCATCAAGAACACTTTTATTGTGAGCGGTTGCAAATGGTACGATGGTCATTGCCATACGCGGGTCACGATTTTCAAAAAGATCTTTAGGATTGTAAAGTGGTGACTCGTCAATTGGGTTACCATCGGTACATGGGTACGCACAAATAAGTTCATACGAGGGAGCCTTCTGTCCACCCCAACCTCCCGAAAGACGGGAAATACAGTTTGCAACGTCAGCGGCTGCCCAATAATACTTTTTCAGTGTCACATCACCCCTGAAGAAGAATATCCATTCATCGGACCAGGAAGCGGTAAACAAATCCCTGTAATTGCTGTGGAGTTTATAGACATTTAAATCCATGCAAGCTTTTGCAGCCGTTGCGGCTGTTGCATAGTCTCCGTTCCAAAGGGCAATTCGCGCTTTGAATGCCAGAGCGGCGCCTTTTGTAGCACGTTGTATGCCTGAATAGCTTGTTGACAGTCGTTCGGCAGCTTTGTCCAAACATTCATAACTAAATGCCAATACATCAGCTTTGGGTGAACGCGATATGGCGTAAGCTTCGTCAAGAGTCATACCGGTCTTGTCAAGGATGGCGTCTCCCCAGTGAAAAGCAAGCATACCGTATGCATATCCCAAATAAAAATAAGCTTCGCCCTCGTATTGTGTAATATTTGCTTCTGATACGCCCAGAGAACGGGCATTTTCCATATTGCTGAGCAAACGCAAAGCACGCGCAATTCCCTTATAATAATTTTGCCAACGGCCGGCCACCACACTGTTCTCAGCGGTCATTGTTCCGTTCTGCACAACCGAGGTCGTGTTTCGTGCTGTTACATCGTCACCCCAGGTCATATCGTCAATTGGGAAAAAATCTGTTCGGTAAAAATCGTTTACTGACATTTCTATTTCCTGCTGTGTCGAATACCAGTTTCCACTAGATCCTTCAGACAAAGGATTAAGGTCGAGATCAACGCAAGACGAAAAAATGAGCGTTGAAAATATGGCGATAAATATCTTTTTCATACAATTGAATTTTTAGAATTTAACATTAACACCTAAGATGAAAGACGTAGATATAAAATCTGACGATGAGCCTATTTCGGGATCCCATCCTTTAGGATAGTTGCTAATGGCCGGCAGATCATTCACACTGATATAGCAACGCAGTTCCCTGATTCTTGCTTTATTTATTATATTCTTGGGCACTGTATAACCCAGTGTAATATTTTTCATACGAAAATAAGCACCATTAAAGAGCCAATAGTCAGACCCTGAATATGTGTTGGTGGTATTCGTATAGGTCAGGCGGGGATATTTGGCTTGAAGATTTTGTTCTTCTGTATTATGCTGGCTCCAGTAATTACCCAGAACAAGTTCAGGAACAGCTCCCCATTGTTCTTTCAGTGGTTGAATCCAGGCTGAATTAAACAGTACAAGTTGATGTCCTACACCTTGAAATGAAAGGTTGAAGTCGAACCCTTTCCAACCCATCGCAATATTCCCTCCGTAAAGGTATTCCGGCAAAGAGTTTCCAAGACGTACTTTATCATCGGAATTGATGGTACCGCTATTGTCAGTATCAACATATTTAATATTTCCGGCCTTATCGTTGGCTGTAAGCGTAGGATATTTGGTTCCGTTTGCATCATAAAGATCTGCATCTGTCTGGAACAAACCATCCGTTTTGTACATGTACCACTCGTAATAATAGGATCCCTCTTCATAAATATAGTTTCCATCAATGGTACGTTTATCACCCAAATAGCCCATTTTGGAACGATAGTCCGACAGGTTTGCAGAGACGTTGTACCAGAAATCGCCAATTTTATCGGACCATCCTAATTCCAAATCCCAGCCTTTGGTATGCATATCGCCTGCATTTTGCTGTGGCGCTGAAAATCCTGCATAGGAAGGAAAGCCAAGGGTAAGCAACATATCACTGGTCTTTTTGTAATAGTAGTCACCCGTAAAACGCAAGCGGTTATCGAGAAGATTAAAGTCAAGGCCGCCACCGTATGTAGTAGTCGTTTCCCAGGTAATATTCTCAAACGCATAATAAACCTGTGCAGCATTTTGTACGGCTGTAACGGATTGTGTACCCTTGTCGTACATATAACTATTGCCGAAATTCATGGCTGCCTGATAGGGAAATTCAGAACCGATACGTTCATTACCGAGCTGTCCGATAGAACCACGTATTTTCAGGTAATCTACCACACTATTTTTAAACCACGACTCTTCCGACATTATCCATCCTGCCGACATGGAGTAGAATGTACCCCAACGATAATCTTTTGAAAAACGCGATGAGCCGTCGCTACGGACGTTACCCTGAATCATGTACTTGCTTCTGAAGGAATACATCAGACGTCCGAATACCGATTCGTAGGCGTTATGCCCGGCTTTGCCCGAATTATACTGATAGTCCTCGGGGCCAATGTTGAGGTAAGGATAAGTGTCAAGCAGATAATTGGTACGTGAAGCGCCAAGTTCTTCCCATTTGTATGAATAGCCCTCGTAACCTGCCATGGCACTAAACGAATGGTCGCCCCATTTCTTTTGATAGTTTCCGTAGAACTGGTATGTAAGACTGTTGTTATCGTTGCGTGATTCTTCGAGACTGGTGATTTTGTGTGCCTGCATAAAAGTGGTAGATCCGTTTTCGTAGTAAAGCGGAACGGCACGAGAGAATTTCTTGCCTTTTGTAAATGCATACCGAGGTGCAACAATGGCAGTAAGTGTTAAGCCTTCCAAAGGAGTGACATCGAATTGTGCCTTGCCTCCAAACTTATAATAATCAACATCGTTTGTTCCACCCTGTTCGAGGCCTGCAAGTGCATTGGCACCATCCTTTGTATCAGCATACCGGCCATCTTCCCAAAAAGCGGGGTAATAAGGCGATATCAAATATGCCCAATAAATGGCATTGATTTGAGATGGGGCAACCGAAGTTGATTTTGAGAAGTCGAGGTCGAAATTCGCACTTAGCCAATCAGTAATTTTATAATCGTTGTTAATACGGCCTGCAAAACGTTCATACGACTTATTTAGATAATATCCGTTACCTTTCTGATAGTTAAAAGTTGATTTTGTACGCAGTTTTTCTGTACCTCCTGTAACACTTAGCATGTGCTGTTCGTGCGAAGTTGTTTTTTTGAGTAACAGACCAACCCAGTCGGTATTGGGATAATGCCAGGGGTCGGTGGCATTGTTGCTGAGCCAAGAATTAATTGTTTCCTGCGAGTATTGCGAATAAGGATCTGAAGCGCCATCGTTCCACTTAACTTCGTTTTGTACATTCATCCAATCAATAACATCACCGTTCTTTGGCTGGGCAGTTGGTTTATCAACGCTGAATTCATAGTTGTAATCGAATGAAAATTGGTTTTCTTTAGCGCGTTTTGTAGTGATCAAAATAACCCCTGCTGCCGCCCGCGAACCGTAAATTGCCGCCGAAGCTGCATCTTTCAGAACGGTCATTGTTTCCACGTCGGCTGTTACTACATCGTTAAGCGATGATGGGACACCATCGACAATTACCAAAGGATCGTTGTTCGAAAGTGTAGTAATACCCCGAATGCGCACCGTAGCCGAGGCACCCGGTTCACCGGAGGAACGTGTAACCTGCACCCCTGCCATCTGTCCTTGCATGGCAGTAGAAATCTGTTGTGTTGAACGGTTGGTTAAATTTTCGCCCTGAACACTTGCTATTGCACCGGTTAAATCGCTTTTTCGAACCGTACCATATCCAATTGCTACAACTTCTTCAATTCCTATGGTATCTTCAGAAAGGGTAATATTAATATTGATTTGGTTCCCAATGACTATTTCCTGAGTAATCATTCCTACAAATGAAAATGCTAATATTTCTGCGCCTGGTTCTGTAACGAGTTCATAATTTCCTTCAGCATCAGTTACTGTTCCTGCATTGCTTCCTTTAACCCAAACGGTTACACCGGGAAGCGGTTCTCCGGCAACATTGGTAACTTTCCCTTTAATTCGTTTGCTTTGTTGTGACAAAAATCCGGAGTCGTCCAATATCATTCCTTCCGGACTTAATATAATTTGTCGGTTATTAATGGAGTAGTTAACATTTTCGTTTTGAAATAACATATCCAGGATTTGTTCTACTCTTTTATTATTTGCCTGAATATCAACCTTTCTATCGACATCAATCAATTTATTGCTGTAAATAAAATAGAATTCACTGTTTTCTTCTATTTCAAAAAGGACATCTTTAACGGTTGTATTTTTAAAATCGAAAGATAAACGAGTTGCCTGTGAATATGTTTTTACTGCAAACACCTGGGCAATCGCAACAAAGAGCAAAAAGATCGTTAGTTTCATGATTCTTATCAATTTTGTTAACCCGGAACGAAATACTCCCGCGTTAACCATTTTACGCTTTTTTTCCATAATTTTGTAATGGTTTGAATTTGACAATTAGTTACTGGAATCAATTTGTTAAAGTACAAATCAGAAAATGGAGGGTGTTGGAGCACCTTCCATTTCATATAAATATTCAGGTACAATTCATTGGCATTTGTTTTAGTTTTTTTACTTGGTTTTGTTTTATTTTGAGCTTATCGTATAAACTATTTTCTCGATTCCTTTTTCACCGTCATCGTCGATATAATTTACTGAGTATTTCAAAGGTGCTGCATGACAGAGATAATCGAGCACCTGGGGAAGCGTTTCGTTTACAACCGTAAAAGTAAACGGATGTTGAAGCAGTTGAACAGTATCGCCTTCCAATAAAACTTCAGAGCCGTATTTCCGGGTTAAAGTCATACAAACATCTGCCAAAGGTGTGTTTCTGAATATTGTTTTTCCATCTTTCCAGGCAACATCGGCATCCACATTTTTTCGGGAAAAAAGTACTTTGTTTGTATTTAAATCGAATGTAGCTTTATCGCCGGGTTGCATTTCCACATAACCGCTTTTTTCCAAACCTGCACGGCTAAGTTGCACTTTCCCTTCCAGCAAAACAGTTTCAACACGGTTGTCGCCCACATACGACTTCGCATTAAATTTTGTTCCGGTTACTTTTACCTGAACACCGTTAACGAAAACATTGAATGGCAGTTTTTCATTTTTTGCAACTTCGAAATATGCCTCCCCTGTCAGATATATATTTCGTTCGCGAATATTAAATAAATTGGAGTATTTTATTTTGGTTTCAGAATTTACCCAAACCTGCGATCCATCGGGCAATGCAAGTTTACTTTGTTTTGCCGACGGAACATACATTTCAAAATAACCCGGGGTTTTATGGTTATTCAAATAATTATTGATTAAAGGATAAGTGACCAAAATAAATACAAGAATGGCTGCAACAGCCAGGCTTTTTTTAACGATAGCCGATGCTTTTAAAATGACCTTTTTTGATTTTTCGCCACGGTAACTATTCCAGGCATCCTCGAACCGGTTATGCAATAACACTTCATTTATTTCATCGATTGAAGTTCTGTCTTCCAGCGAATTAAGGCCGACAATAATTTTTTTTGCTGTTGAAGCATGACTCTGTACCCCGGGGTTCTTTTTCAGATATTCATCCAACTTTTTTTGTTTCGAGGGATCTTCTCCTAAAACGTACTCGTGAAAGTCATCGCTGAAAAGAAAATCATCGGTATTTTTTAAATTATCTTGCATTAACTACTTTGTTTTTCTTTAAAATACTTTTCGCAATATTTTGTACCACTGGCACTACATTTATTTATTTATTTAGAAATAGGTGAAAAAGGACTATCATTTTACCTTTGGGCATATCATTTTCAAATTCAACTCTGATATTTCTGAGCGCATTGCACAATGTATTACGCACAGTTTGGTAAGTTACACCAAGAACTTCAGCAATTTCCTTGTTGTTCATTCCGGTAAAATATTTTAAATAAACAATTTCCTTCTGCCGCGCGCCAAGTTTATTTACAGCGTCGTACAATACTTTCAATTGTTTATTTTCCTCTTCTTTTTCACCGTAGTGCGGCTCTACACCTTCATCAAGATTGAATTGTGGATTTAAAGGATCGAATAAGTCGGTAACTTTATGCTCCTTTGCATTTAATGCTTTAAAAAGACTTCGCCGAATGGAACAAAACAGGTACAGCCTGATATTATCAGTGTCGCTTAACTTATCTTTTTTAATCAGAATAGTTACAAAAAGATCCTGAATGATATCTTCGACTAAAAACTCGTCTTGTGTAAATTTACGGCAATAGTTGTACAGAAACCGGTAATTTCCGAAATAGATATTTTGAAAGGCTGACTTATTTCCCTTACGGAAACTTTGCCAGATTCTTAAATCGCTTTCTTTGTTGATCAGATTCATAAGTCATGTTAGTACTTCTAAAAATACACTATGAATCTTTTTGTACTACTCAGATTTAAAAAAATTTATTCAACCATAAAATTATACTCACCTGATTGAACTTCAAAAATACTGTAACCTTCATTTGCACCCATTTTCTTAATCATTGGCAAATCCTCAATCATTTTACCATTTTCAAGAATTTTCTGATTTTTTTCTGCCGGAACATAAACGGTTGCCGAGCATCCTACAGGAACTGTAATCTCCATAGAAAACGAGTTTTCGTTTTTGTTCCATAAAATACCGGCATTACCATATGAAGTAGTATTAAAATATTTTGCATTCGAAACATCGGCCACCATTTGCGGTTTGAAAATAATGTGGCGATACCCGGGATTTTCTTCATCGGTTTGCATGCCGGCGAGTTTTCGGTAATACCAAACCAAACCACCACCAAACATCGGATGATTGTGTGAACCACCTGTGTCCCAGTTTTCCCAGGTAGTGGTGGCGCCCAGTTCGAGCCAGCGTCCGTAACCCGGTTCATCTTTTTTATTTATAGCTTCGTATGCGAGTTCGTGCAACCCATTTTCAGAAAGCACTTCAAAGAAATACTGGGTTCCAAAAATTCCGGTATCGAGATGTCCATTGTTTTTTTCAATATCCGTTTTTAAGGCGGCAATCACTTTTTCATATTTATCAGCAGGAACACCCATTTTCAGGGCAAAAATATTTCCACCGGCTGGCCCGTAACTTCCGGTTTCTTCGTTATAAAAACGGGAGAGAAAAGCTTGTTTTGTCAGATTGGCTAACTCATTGTATTTTTTGTATTCCTCTGATTTCCCCAGGGCCTTTGCTGCTTTTGCCGTAAAATCGGCACAACGCCAGAAATAAAAGGTATGCACCATTTCGTCGGCAGGCAATTCACCCGGCGCCACCCAGTCGCCCAGGTTAAACCAGCGCAATACTTTACCGTCGCGGCCGGTTCTTTGCGAATACATAATTCCTTCGTTTACCCAGGTTTGCATGTAACGTACATATTCTTTCATAGCCGGGTACGAATCTTCCAGTATATCTTTCGAACCGTAGTGCAGGTAAAATTCCCACGGTATAATACAAATGGCAGCGCCCCAGGCCACGCCACCGCCACATCCCGGTTGCCACGGAGCACCGTTGGGCACGTAACCTGTTTCAATTTCCTGTGCCCCAATCATATCGTGAATCCATTTCTGATAAAAACTACGGGCATCGAAATTGTGCATTACGGTAACACACGAAACCTGTCCGTCGCCGGTGTAGGGCGAACGTTCGCGGTGCGGGCAGTCGCTTGCAATGGCGCCGTGCATATTGTCGGTCTGACTGCGTTTCCATATTTTATTCACCGTATTAAACATCGGATTTGAGGTTTCAAAAACGGCAGATTCCTTTACATCGGTATGTACCACTTCGGCGGTAATTTGTTCGGGTGCCAGAATGCCCGGCCAGTTTACAATTTCAACTTCCCTGAAAATAAACCAGTTAAAACGAGCCGCGTAATCTTCTTTTCCTTTTCCGCTAAAAATGTATGAATTATCGCCTGAATACGAATTGCTCAGGTATTTAATTTCAATCTTTTGTCCTTCGGGGCCTTCCACACCGGTGAATTTCACCCAACCCGAAACTTCAACACCAAAATCTACTTTATAGTTTCCGTTGTACATTTTTTCGATTCGAACCGGTTTCAACTCTTCCACTACCTTGTCGGTTGGCGAAGTGTGGGCTGCGAGTTTTCCTTCGGGTGCTTTTCGCTGCACTGCATTTTCCCATTTCGAATCATCGAAACCGGGAGTGCACCAACCCGTTTGTTCGAGGCGTGCGTCGTAATGCTCGCCATAATAAACCATGTCCATCAAAAGTGGACTTTTCGAGGCCTTCCACGATAAATCGCTGGCAATAATTTCTTCGGAACCGTCGGAGTAAGTAAGGTAAATCTGTGCCAGAAACCTTGGCGTTCCGTAACCTTCGGCCCAGTATTTCGCCGGATTATAAAAACCGTTTCCCAAAATACTTCCCACACAGTTGTTTCCCGAGTTCAGCATTTTCGTAATGTCGTAAGCCAAATACATTACTTTGTATTCCCTGAAATTATCGGGCAGAGGAATGTTCTGGTTCATCAAATCGGGGCGTTTCCCGTAATTGGTTTGGTTGGGTACCAAAACATCGTCGCCTACTTTTTTACCGTTCAGGTACATTTCGAAATACCCAAGTCCGGTAACAAAAGCAACCGCCTTTTTTATCTCTTTTTGAACGGAAAATTCCTTTCGAAACATGGGTGCCGGAGGTGGCAACTGTTCAGGAAGCGCGGCATTGGGGTTCATTGGTTTTGGAAGTTTTTCCTCTCCCTGCCACGGAGCGCCAATCCAGGTGGCTTTCCAGTCGTTTTCATTTAAAAGTCCCATTCGCCAGAATGAAGGCTCACTCCATTCGGATACTTCGCCGTTTTTATCCCAAACGCGGACCTGCCACCAGCATTCCTGTCGCGACTGCAATTTTTTACCTGCATATTTTATCCGGTTCGATTCTTCATTCACCACTTTTTTACTGTCCCACAAATCGGGCTTTTCAAGCATTTCTTTGGATGAAGCTACCCGAACTTGCCAGGCCGTTTGATTTTGTCCGTTTTCACCTTGTTCTGCAATGTTTATCCACGATAAACGGGGTTGCAAAACATCAACAACCGAAGGATTTTCCAAATATTCGCAGGTAAGTTGAGTGGGTGTAATTTTTGCTGTACAAATGAAAGTGAAAAAAAACACCAGGATTCCAAGGCAGGTAATTTGTTTCATAATTAGTCAGGTTAGATTTCAAAGTTAAAAATAAGCATGAATTAAACGATAACTATTCATAATAATATCCTGTAGTATCGGCCTTCTGGTTATATTCTCACAGATTCACCGGATTTGAATATTTTCGTTATTGCTGAATCGCGATATCTTCCTATTTTTGTTTGTACTGAAATAAAACAATGATTCCACAAATAAAAAATCTGAAACATACCGGCTCGGACAATTTTTTTCTGATGGCCGGACCGTGTGCCATTGAAGGCGAAGAAATGGCGCTTGAAATTGCCGGGAAAATTGTTGAAATATGCGAACGCTTAAAAATTCCTTACATTTTTAAAGGATCGTATCGAAAAGCCAACCGTTCGCGACTGGATTCGTTTACCGGAATTGGCGATGAAAAAGCGCTGAAAATTCTTCAGAAAGTTGGAAAAACGTTCAATATTCCAACCGTTACCGATATTCATTCAGCGGCAGAAGCAGCCATGGCAGCCGAATTTGTTGATATCTTGCAGATCCCGGCTTTTTTATGCCGCCAAACCGATATTCTGGTGGCTGCTGCAAAAACCGGCAAAGTGGTAAATGTAAAAAAAGGACAGTTTCTTTCGGCGGAAGCCATGCAGTTTGCAGTAACCAAAGTGCGCGAAAGCGGCAACGAGAATGTTGTTCTTACGGAACGTGGAACCACTTTCGGATACCAGGATTTGGTGGTTGACTACCGCGGAATTCCTGAAATGAAAAAGCTGGGTGTACCGGTGGTGCTCGATATTACACATTCGCTGCAACAACCCAACCAGTCCAGCGGAGTTACCGGCGGCAAACCCGAATTGATTGAAACCATCGCCAAAGCAGGAATTGCAGTGGGCACCGACGGTATTTTTATTGAAACACATCCAAATCCGGCAGTTGCAAAATCGGATGGTGCAAATATGCTGCGGCTTGATTTGCTCGAATCGTTGCTAACCAAACTGGTTGTTTTAAAACAGGCGGTAAATGGGTTTTAGTGAGTGGGTAAAGGAGTAAATGGGTGATTGAGTGAATGGAATATCATAAATTCAACAAAAGAAAACAATGAAACAATTTGAAACAATTGCCGGCGAAATTACTTTGCTGGTGAACGAATGGGAAGAAATACTGCTTTCGCTTTCGGAAGAGCAGGTTTCAGTTCCGCAGAATTCACAAAACAGAAACATCAGAAAAATACTGGGGCACATGATCGATTCGGCATCAAACAATACGCACAGGGTGGTGCATTTGCAATACCGCGAATCGCCGGTTGAATTTCCAAATTATGCTACTTACGGAAACAACGACCGCTGGATTGCCATTCAGAATTATGCGGAAGAAAACTGGGAAAACCTGGTTCAACTCTGGAAACATACACATTTGCATTATTCACATGTAATTCAGCAAATTAATCCCGAAAAGCTGGATTGTGAATGGATGGCAGATAAATATGAAAAAATTACATTGCAAAAAATGGTGGAAGATTTTCCGCGGCATTTTAAACTCCATCTTTCAGAAATTGAGAAATTGATTGAATAAATTCAACAGTAATATAAAAACTAAACCTATGAAAAACAGAAGATCGTTTTTAAAAAAAACATCAGCTGCGCTGGCATTGGCAGGCGTTTCAGCAGTGGCAAAAAAATCAAATGCGGGAGAAGTAAAAATCAGTAATGCGTTAATGCATCATGTATTTTTCTGGCTGAACGAGCCCCAAAATGAAGCTCACCGCAAGCAGTTCGAAAAAGCATTGGAAGCATTGTTAAAAGTAGAAACCATAACAGTCAGCCACGTTGGAATTCCGGCTGCTACTGAAGAACGCGGTGTTGTTGATAACACGTACACCTATTCATACATGGTGATGTTCGACACGCTGGAAGACCAGCTTATTTATCAAAAACATCCGATTCACCTGAAGTTTATTGAAGAGAATTCAAACCTTTGGAACAAGGTTGTTGTATACGATTCGGTAGATATTTAATTCGACTGATTATTCACAAAATACAAAAGACGTGAGAAATCGCGTCTTTTCTTTTTAGTGGAAGAAAAGGTAAGCCAAAAGAATGGAAGCTGTAATTCCTGCAAAATCGGCTATTAAACCACAAACCACCGCGTATCTTGTATTTTTTATTCCCACAGCGCCAAAATAAACTGCCAGAATATAAAAAGTTGTATCGGTAGCGCCCTGAACCGTACTGGCAACACGTCCCACAAAAGAGTCGGCACCGTAAGTTGTCATGGCATCCACCATCATTCCGCGTGCACCGCTGCCGCTCAGCGGTTTCATAAAAGCAGTTGGCAAGGCAGGTGTAAAATCGGTATTTATTCCAAGTTTGTCGAAAAGAAAAGTTATTCCAGAAATAAACCAATCCATTGCACCTGACGCACGAAAAACACCGATGGCAACCAAAATGGCGACCAGGTAAGGAATAATTTTTACGGCAGTTTTAAATCCATCTTTTGCCCCTTCAATAAAAGTTTCATACACATTAATCCTTTTAAATAACGCCATTACAATAAAAACCACAATTACACCAAACAAAATCACATTACTAGCCACATTCGAAATCAGTGTGATTGTGTCTTTATCGAGCGTGGAGAAATACCAGATTAGTCCGACAATAAATGCGGTTAAAGCTCCCAGATAAGCAAGAATAACACGATCGAAAAGGTTTATTTTTTGGTAAAGCGCTACCGAAACGAGACCGGCCATGGTTGAAAAATAAGTAGCCAGCAAAATTGGAATAAATATATCCGATGGATTCACTGCTCCCAGTTGTGCACGGTACACCATAATACTTATGGGAAGCAATGTCAATCCTGAAGTGTTTAAAACCAGAAACATAATTTGGGCGTTCGAAGCCGTATTCTTATCAGGATTTGTTTCCTGCATTTCCTGCATGGCTTTTAACCCCATTGGCGTGGCGGCATTGTCGAGGTTTAACATGTTTGCGGCAATGTTCAGCATAATTGAACCGTGAGCCGGGTGCGATTTCCCCAATTCAGGAAAAAGTTTGTTAAAAAAAGGCCCGATGATTCTTGAAAAAACATTCACAATACCACCTTTTTCACCTATTTTCATTATTCCCATCCAGAGAGTAAGCACGCCGGTAAGTCCCAATGAAATTTCGAAACCGGTTTTTGCCATGTCGAACGTTGCATTCATCATCGCTGAAAAAACCTCGGTATCGCCCATAAAAATGAGCTTTGCCAAACCAATGACAAAAGCAATCAGAAAAAAGAATATCCAAATGTAATTCAGAGTCATTTATTGGTGTAAAAACCCAAATGTAGAAAAGCAAATGTACTTTTCATAAAATTGAAGCAGGAAAATTGGCAATCTGTTTATTTTGATTCAAAATCGGCAGCCATTTTATTAATTTCTTCATTGGTTGGTTCACCCGAAAAAACAGCTAAACGATATCTAAATTCTGCTGATTTGCCATTTTCAATGGAGAAATTCATTTCTTCTTTTCCATTTGAAAAAACTTTTTGTCCCAGGGTATTTGCAGCAAACAAACCATAACCACGGGCATGCCAGTAGGTAGGATAACCGGCATTTTTGGGATGATCGAAGATTACAATAGCTACTTTTTCGCCGTTTACTTCTCCGTACAATTTCATCCATTTTCCGCGCGTTGCCCAAACGGCGTCGCCTGTAATTCCCTCGCTGCTCAGGTAATTTCCGTTGGCAATTTTATCGTCCGACGCATCTACTTCTGTAACATTTCCATGAGAATCAACCAACTGTACTTTACCAGTCGACGGCAATTCCAGTTCACGGGTAACCCGAATGGCAAACATCCCTTCTTTATTGTCGGTAATATTAACTTTCCCGTTGCTGGCTGTCAGCGTAGTTTTTCTGTCGATAATCCTTGTTTTTCCCTGGGTAGAAAAAGTAAATTCAGTGTCTTCGTCCAATAATTTTTTTCCTTCTGAATTCTTCCACGAAGCAGTTATTTCCAAAAGAGCAGGAGAACCACTTTTTGCTTTTATCACTTTTTCGTGATAAATGGTGCCGTAGTTTTTTGCATCAGCGGCAGGAATCGCTTCAGAATTGTTCCAGAAATCGAGACCGTTTACATCGCCGTAATTCAGCCAGATACCAATATGATGCGGATGATCGGTCCGTTCACCTGCTTTCATTTTTAACGGATATTGACGCGTAATTTCGTTTCCTTCTGCTGTAATTACAGGCCAAAGCACCGGCTTTTTAATGTTTTCAGGATAAATGTAGGAGGTGAACAACTTGTTGCCAATTAAAATATCGACTTTTCTTTCTGAAGGTTTTTCTTCGATTTTGATTTTTTCCTGTGCTGAAACACCAATTGCAAATACAGCAAAAAACAGAATTAATAGTGATTTTTTCATTTTGAACAGAATAGTTGGTACTTCCCAAAAATAGTAATTTGGATCTTAACTAAGCGAAAATAAAGCGAGAAAATTAACGGAATTCAGGGCGCTGAACAATGGCGCCTTTTTGCTCGTCGATTTGTTGCTGCGGAACCGGTTGAAACTTATCTTTCAGGTCGAAAGTTGCGCCATACATAAATTGTTTCCGTACTCTTAAATCGGCCCTGGCAAAATCGTTTAACACAGTTTGCATGCTTTTCCCGTCAATTTTGTTGGGCAGGTTGTCCCAGCGGCGCAAATCGAAAAACCGGCGGCCTTCGGTAGCAAACTCCAACCGTTGTTCCCACTGAACTGCGCGCATGGCTTCATTTTCATCGGCAAAAGGAGGATACAAACCAATTTTATAATTGGCTGCCGGTTGCGACCAGTCCACTGCCCCACCGGTTAAATAATCGCTGTCGGTAGTGTTTTCGCCCCACGGATAAACCGACTTTGGCAAATTGTAGATCAACACTTTTCCCATAACAACTTCGTTGCCGGCACGCTCGCGAATTGCATTTACCAATTCTCGGGCTTTTTCCAAATCGCCTTCAAAAGCTGCGATTTCGGCACGCCAAAGCAATACATGCGAATAACGAAGGTAACGGTAATTGTTGGCGTTAACACCACTCATCCAGCCGGTAGTTGTAGAAAGTGTCCCGCGTTGATATTTGTAGAAAAAAGGTTTCATTGCAGGCAAATAAGGTCCGCCGTCTTCCTGTTTGCGAATCCAGTCGCGGCCTCGCATAATTCCCCAGTCAAGATATGGAATTCCTCTGCGCCCCAGAGTCCAGTCAATCCTCGGATCGAGAAGTTGATCTGTTGGAATAAATTCATCTTCCGATTTAATTCCAACGTCGTGTTTTAAATCCGTATCGTTAAAAGCATCGAAAAGCGGCAATCCCTCCCCTGAAACTTTAAATGCGTTGGCCAAATTTTGCGACGGCTGATGAAATCCGCAACACATGCCAATATCACCGCCGTGCGGCCAGTTTAATCCGATACCCATTTCTGCATTCAGCGATTCATTTATATCGTTTACATTCGCCTGAATTTCAAAAACAGATTCAACATTGTTTTCCTTTTCAATTCTGAAATTGTCGAAGAAATTTGGCATCAGGGAATATTTGCCACTGTTAATTATTTCGTCGAGCAAAGGTTTGGCCTCGGTATATTTGAGTTCCTGCAAATAAGCGCGGGCCGCCAAAGCCATTGCAGCATATTTTGTAGGTCTACCTGGTTCGGCTTGTGTTTCAGGAAGATTTTCCCAGGCAAACTGTAAATCATTCACAATAAATTGAAGAACTTTCCCGGGCAGATTAAAATTGCTTTTCCAGGCAGGATCATCTGTATTTTCATCGATAAGAGGAATATAATCGCCAAAAACCAGCCAGGCTTCAAAATAAAACAAGCCTCTTAAAAAGTGTGCTTCTGCCAGCAATTCTGCAGTTCTTTTTTCAGAAAGAGTATTGGTTTTACAAATTACATTCAGAATTTTATTGGTTCGGACGATCCCCAAACCAAAAGCCCATTTCCATTTATCTGCCGGATATTCGTTATATACTGAAACACGCCAGCGTTCAATATCATAAACTCCTGATGTCATTGTAGCTTCTGAAGCAGTATATGCATCATCAGATGCTCCTGAGCCAAACGACCAGTTTTGAATGGAGGCGCCCCAGGTTACATCATAAAGGGAACTCCCTCTCACCATTGCGTAAGCTCCGGTTAATAAAGCCTCAATGCCATTTTCTGTAGTAAAATAATTTTCAGAAGTTATTCCTTGAGGTTCTCTAGTAAGAAATTCTTCGGAACAGGATATAAAAAATACAGTTAAAAAGATGAAAATATACCGGCAAGTTTTTGTTTTCATGATTTTGCAACAAAAAAATTTAAAATCTGGCAGGTTTATATAAAAGCAAAAAGAGGGACATTCAGCCCCTCTTTTCTTTATGTTGCAATACTATTTGTATTCAGGACGTTGTTCCAAAACACCGGGTTGAAGATCCAACTGGCCTTGAGGAATCGGCATATATTTGTCAGATTCGCTAAAAACAGCACCAGCCATAAACGAAGTACGGGTGCGTAAATCAGCAGTAGCAAAAGCATTCAAAATCTCAGCCATACTCTTACCACCAATTTTGTTAGGAAGGTTATCCCAACGTCTCAGGTCGAAGAAACGCATACCTTCTGTTGCAAATTCAAGACGCTGCTCCCACTGAACTGCTTTCATTGCCTCATCTTTGTCAGCAAATGAAGTATACAATCCAATTTTATAGTTAGCAGCCGGTTGAGTCCAGTCAACAGAACCACCAACACCAAAATCCGCATCGGTAGTTCCTTCACCCCAAGGATAAACCGATGTAGGAAGTTTATTAATAAGTACTTTACCCATAACTTTATCATTACCTGCCCTTTCACGTATTTGGTTAACTAAGTTTTTAGCAGTAACCAAATCACCCTCATATGCAGCAACTTCGGCTCTCCATAACAATACATGTGCATAACGGAGATAACGGTAGTTATTGGCGTTAATACCGGTTTGCCATCCTGTTGTTGTTGACAAACTGTACCGTTCAGCTTTTTTAAAGAATGGTTTTGGACAAGGCAGGTAAGGACCACCATCAGCTTGTTTACGAATCCAGTTACTACCACGATTAATCCCCCAGTCTTTGTAAGGAATCCCCCTGCGGCTTACGGTAAAATCCAAACGTGGATCAACAGCATCAGTAGCAACATCAAATGCTTCACTTGAGGTAATACCCTGGTCGTTAGCCAAATCGGTATCATTAAAAGTATCGAATAACGGTAAACCGTTTGCATCAACTTTGTAAGCATTTACAAGGTTCTGCGATGGCTGGTGGAAACCACAGCACATACCAATATCACCACCGTGAGGCCAGTTCAAACCAATACCCATTTCAGCGTTTAACGATTCGTTGATGTCATTAACATTGGCCTGAATTTCGAAGATTGATTCTTCGTTATTGTTTGTAGCGATATCGAAGTTTTCAATAAAAGTTTCAGTTAATTGATATTTACCACTGGTAATAATTGATTCAAGAAGAGGTTTGGCTTCAGAATATTTTAAGTCCTGCAAATATGCACGGGCAAGAAGTGCCATAGCAGCATATTTTGTAGGACGGCCAACCTGTGCCTGAGTTTCAGGAAGATTGTTCACAGCAAAGGTTAAATCAGTTGCAATTTGTTCAAGTACAGCGCCATCAGCATTAGCGTTAGATACCTGCGATGGATCTTCTGTGTCTTCAGTAAAAATTGGAACGTAATCACCAAAAACAAGACGAAGCTCAAAATAGAACAAACCTCTTAAGAAACGAACTTCAGCACGATATTTATCGGCAGTAGCAGAAGTGATAGTTCCGGCTTCTTCTGTTTTCGCAATGACCCTCATAGTTTTATTAGCACGGTCAACTCCCATACCTAAATTCAATTTCCACTTGTCGGCAGGGTAACCGTTAGTACTAATTACTTCCCATCTTTCAATAAAGTTGACAGGAGTTTGGTCAGTTACTTCCGAACCTTTATATGCATCATCGGATGCAGCAGAACCGTACGTCCAGTTCTGAATCGATGCCCCCCATGAAATTTCCCAGAGAGAACTTCCTGTTACCATTGCATACGTACCAGTCAATAACGCATCAATACCAGTTTCGTCATAGAATACGTTTTCTGATGTAGACCCCAGTGGCGTTTTTGTCAGAAATTCATCCGAACATGAATAAAACATGGTCATTAACAATGTGCCGACCAAGAATATAGATAGTTTTTTCATATTATTCTTCCGTTTAAATTAGTAAGAAAATTATTTATTATAAACCAAGATTTACACCAAACATAATCTGGCGAGGCGTTGGCCAGGCACCTTGATCTATACCAAGGCCTGCTCCAGCACTAGTAGTAGAGCTTGATACCGTTCTAACTTCGGGATCTAACCCGCTGTAGCCGGTAATGGTGAATAAGTTCGTTACCTGAACATAAATATTCAAACTTTTAATCTGAGCGCGATCAAGAATACTTTTAGGTACATTGTAACCCAAACGTACGTTTTTCAGACGCAAGAAAGAAGCATCTTCCAGGAACGCTGTTGATGGCTGTTGTGAATAATCGTTCTGATCCAACATTGCAAGCGTGGCTTTTGAGTTGTCGCTCAAATATGGGCTACCCCAGGTTTCATATAATGCCTTTTTACTTAAACCACCGTTAAACATACCGTAGTCAATCCAACGGGTAACATAGTTAACCATTTTGTTTCCATAACTTCCGTAAAAGAACAGGTTTAAATCGAAGTTAGCATAACCTAAATCGATGTTTAAACCACCGGTTACATCAGGATGCGGACTTCCAATATAAGTCATATCATCAGCTGTAATTTTACCATCCGGAACACCATCTGCACCGCTAATATCTCTATACTTGTAATGACCAGGTGCATTATAATCAGTATCGCCAAATGGTGCCCATGCATCAGCTTCGGCCTGTGTCTGGAAAATACCATCTACAATATATCCATAGAATTCAGGGAAAGCAGTACCTTTAGTTGCCCTGGTATAATCCATCTGACGTAAACTTCCTGCGACAATTTCTTCTGTAGCAGTATCTGAAAGTTTTACGATTTCGTTTTTATAATGAGAAGCTGTTGCTGTAAGACCATAGGTTAACTTACCATCCAATGCAGTGTTGTGATATCCTACTTCAATATCAAAACCAAAGTTTTTCATTTCACCTATATTAACATAAGGCGCATCAGCAACCCCCATTACCTGAGGAATACCCAATTGATAAAGCATGTCGCTGGTATTGCGTTGCCAAACATCTACTGAGAAGTTCAATGTATTGTCGAGAACAGCAGCATCCACCCCAAAGTTTAATGTTTTTGTTGTTTCCCAGGTTACATCTTCGTTACCCAATGTAGAAGGCTTAAAACCGGAAATAGCGCTGGTATTCGATCCATCAAGTGCATAAGAAGCCCTGTATGAATCTGATGCATAAGTAGAATATGAGTTATAATTACCAATACGGTCGTTACCGGATACCCCCCAGCCTAATCTTACTTTCAATAAATCAAGCCAGCTTTTGGTGTTAGCCATAAAATTTTCCTGAGAAATTGCCCATGCTGCCGATGCTGCAGGGAACGTACCATAACGGTTGGCTGCACTAAAACGAGAAGAACCATCGCGACGTACTGTTGCTTCAAGGAAATATTTTCCCATAATGTCGTAATTTACACGACCAAATACCGAGAACAATGACCATTGTGAACCATTACCACTGTTGTCTTTGTTAATTTCACCTGAATCCAATTGCATATAATCAGGATCTTCCGAGAAATACTGGCTTCTGCTGGCATTTAAACTTTGATAATTGTTTTCAATAGCTTCAGTACCCAATACAACATTTACTTTATGAATATCAGCAAATGTCCTGCTGAAATTCAAAGTATTTGACCAGTTCCACTGTAAACTGTAATTAGAGTTAACCGATAACCCGTTTACTTTATTTGGTTCAGAGTTGTTGTATGTAGGAATGGTGTAGCCTTTGTAATTCCACTGTCCAAAGTTGTAACCCAACAATGATTTTACAGTAAGACCTTCCATTATAGTAAATTCAGCATAAGCATTTCCTAAAATACGGGTCCACTTACCGTTGTTGTTTTTTGCCCTGTATAAGTCAGCAACCGGGTTTGAAGCGTTACCCATTTCAGATGCCCTTGAACCTGCGAAATTACCAGCAATGTCGTAAACAGGAATGATTGGTTGCATACGGTAAGCCATTGAAATAGCTGTACCTTCACCGTTATCACTAAAACTTCCGTGTTCGTCAATATAAACTACCTGCAATGATTCGCCTGCTTTAAACCAATCGTTAAATTTGGCATCCGAATTCATACGGAAAGTATATCTTTTAAAATTGGTCCATTTCAAAATACCATCTTCATCCAGATAGTTGGCAGAAAATGCATAAGTACCGTTATTACCACCTCCGGTAACTGAAAGATCATATTCCTGACTAACACCACCCTGATAAATTTCATCGTACCAGTTTGTTCCTGTTTTATTTGCTTTTGCAATACCATAGGTTTCATAATCATATAAAGATGCATCAGCAGCCGGATCGCCTTCCATTGCACCAGCAGGCAAAATATAATCAGGGATAACCGGTGATGAACCTCCGCCATATTGTGCGTGTGCATCTGTAATTCCTGTATTAGAACGAATCAACCAAACTGCTTCAGCATATTCGTTAGTATTCAGCATATCGTACTGGTTGGTTGCATGGCTTACACCAGTTTTAGCAGAAAAACGAATGCTTGGTTGCTGATTTACTTTACCACGTTTTGTAGTAATAATAACAACACCGTTAGCACCCCTTGTACCGTAAATAGCTGCAGAAGAAGCATCTTTCAAAATAGAAATTGATTCAATATCGCTCGGGCTGATATTGTTACCAGGGTCACTGGGAACACCATCAATAATATATAAAGGTTCTGCATCGTTAATAGTACCAATACCACGGATACGGATTGTAGCTTCACCACCGGGACGGTTGGCTGATGTAATGGTAACCCCAGAAACCTGACCTTGTAAACGGCTTACAACACTCGGGGCTGAAGAAACATTCATTTCTTCTTCAGAAACCGTTGAAACAGCACCTGTAAGTTCTTCCTTCATACGAGTACCATAACCTACAACTACTACTTCCTCCAAACCAACAACGTCTTCTTTTAAGGTAACGTTAATTGAAGTTTGGCTGCCAATTGCAATTTTTTGTGACAACATACCAATGTATGAAAATACAAGCGTTTTTGCATCGGCAGGAACATCCAACTGGTAATCACCATCCATATTGGTAACAGTACCAACTGTTGTTCCTTCTACAACAACAGAAACACCTGGAAGAGGCATATTACCTGTGTCGGTAACTTTTCCCTGGATAGATTTTTGCTGCGCGTACAGACCCGAAGAAAATGTCATGAAGACAGCAAGTAATAGAAAGGTTAAAAAACCTCTAATACGATTTTTTTCCATAAATTTTAAGTTTTGTTATTAATTTTTTTTTGAATGATTAGTTAGAAAAAAGACCTTTAAGATCGATAAGATCTGTTTCTTCAATACAATGATCCCTGACTTAATTCATAGGCAGATATGTTTAATTTTAGTTAAAGTTTCGTAATCAAAGTTAAAATATATTTTTTGATATAAAAAAGCATTTTCCTTAGTTTCTTAGTACGAAAAATGTAATACTCTCTGTTTCACTACCGTAGAACACTACTTTTTTTTATCATTTTTATCAAATCGTGAGCATCAATTATATTCCCTTATTTTACTTAAAAAATGTTAAAGACATTACGTTGTATTTAATACAATAAGCCTAATAGCGGTGCAAGATATAAAATATATATAATAATAAATAATATTAAGAAATAATATTAAGAACTGTTTTTAATTTTCGTTTTTTTGAACATATTTATATCTGAAACAATTCTAAATAAAACTAATAAAAAATGAAAAATATTTTTTACTGGTTAATTGCAGCCTTGATAACTTTCTCTGCTATGATTTATCAGAGAAAAACAGGACCAACCTACGACAAAAAGGCTGAAGTTGAAATTGGCGGCACAACATACAATTTTAAACTGGTTCGAAGTCATGGAGGAGAAAATGACTGTTTAATAGAATTGATTGTTCCTGAAACAAATATTGAAGGAAATATTAAATACAGAAAATTCCCGACAAATGAAGAATGGACAACCAGTCCAATGGAACGCCAATCGGATAAATTAGTGGGAAAATTGCCCCATCTGCCACCTGCCGGTAAGTACGAATACCTGGTTGTTCTGGAAAAGAACGGAAAGCAATATCCGTTAAACAATGCTCAGGCTGTTGTAATTCGTTTTAAAGGCGATGTTCCGGCAAGTGTTTTAATTCCGCATATTTTCTTTATGTTTTTTGCCATGTTTCTTGGAAATCTTGCAGGAATTATGGCAATATTCAAATACAAAAAATTCAGATTTTACACAAATATAACGCTAATTACTTTATTTATTGGAGGAATGATTTTAGGACCGTGGGTACAATGGTATGCATTTGGTGAAGCCTGGGCCGGAGTTCCTTTTGCCTGGGATTTAACCGACAATAAAACTTTACTGGCTTTTATTTTCTGGATAATCGCATTTTTTATGAACCGCAAAAAAGAGCGACCGGTTTATACCGTTATTGCAGCAATAGTAATGTTAATGGTTTATTCAATTCCGCACAGTATGTTTGGTTCGCAATTAAATCCCGAAACGGGTGAAATCATCCAGGGCTGGATTCAATTGTTTTTACTTCGCTAACATTTTTGAAATCACATCTAATTTAATACAAAATAAAAGGCAGCCAAAAGCTGCTTTTTTAGTTTTACGAATTCTATAACACTTCTGAAATTCCTTTGCTTTGACAATAAAAACCTTACCTTTAGACAAACTAACAATGCGTGATTAAACCAACGTATGAAACACAAAACAAACTTGATCAACAGCACTTTAATTTTACTGTTGATTTTCTTTTTTGCACAATGTGATTCGAAAAAAAACTTCGAACAAATATCTTCCTTCCCCAGTATTTCACCCGATTACACCGAAGTAACTGTCCCCTGCAATACTGCCCCGCTTAATTTCAGGATAAATGAAGAAGGAAAATCATTCAGCGTTATAATAAGCAACAATCAACAGCAGTTTTCCATTCATTCGAAAAATGGAAAAATTCGTATTCCTGAAAAAAGATGGAAAAATATAATCAGAGATTCAGCCGGGAAAAGTATTGAGGTAAAAATTTTTGTTCAATCTGAAACAGGGAACAAAGAATTTAAACCTTTTCCAATTTATATATCGAACGATTCGATTGACCCGTACATTGCCTACCGGCTAATTCATCCGGGATATTACAGTTGGTCGGGACTAAAAATAAAACAGCGCTCGCTCGAAAACTTCGAGGAAACTTCGCTGGTAGAAAACCAGGTAATTGAAAAAAATTGCGTCAATTGTCATTCGTTCAACCAAAACAATCCCGACGAATTTTTAATTCATATTCGCGGTTCGCGGGGCGGGACATATTTTGTTGATGGCAAAAAAATTACAAAAACCGATTTAAAAATTGAAACAATGCCCGGAAGTGCAACTTATCCGGCGTGGCACCCGGGTGGAAAATTTGTTGCCTTTTCATCGAACCAGGTGCGGCAAAATTTTTATGCACACGCTGAAAAGAGTATCGAAGTGTACGACCTTATTTCGACACTTATTTTATATGATAAGGAAACCAACGAAATTACCAATATTGTTACCGCCGATTCGATAAATCCAATGCAGACATTTCCTTCGTGGTCGCCCGACGGGAAATACCTTTATTATTGCAGGGCCGTTTCTGACAGTACAAATTACCAACGCGATTTAAATGATATTCAAAACATCCATTACGATCTGGTAAGGCAGGCGTTCGATGAGAATTCGAAAACTTTTGGCGAAATGGAAACTGTATTTAACGCAAAGGAAATGAATAAAAGTGTCTCATTTCCGCGAATTTCACCCGATGGAAAATGGCTGGTATTTACTCTTCAGGATTACGGAACTTTTCCAATCTGGCATGATGAAGCTGATTTGTTTCTGCTCAACCTCGAAACCGGAGAATTCAAAAACATGGGAATTAACAGCGACAAAACAGAAAGCTACCACAGCTGGTCGTCGAACGGAAAATGGCTGGTGTTCAGCAGTAAAAGAATGGACGGCAGAAGTGCGCGGCCTTTTTTTGCCCATTTCGGAGGTTGGGAAAATATAGGGAAACCGTTTGTTCTTCCTCAAAAGAAACCCGACCACTACTCTGAAATGCTGGAATCGTTTAACATACCTGAATTTGTTTCAGGAAAAATAAAAGTGGATAGCAGGGCATTTGAAAATTCGTCAACAACAGAAGCAATTCGCGCAGTTCCCGGTAAAAACAGTTTAATAAAGTTCTGGAAACTCAGTGAAGAAATAAAACCTGCAAGCGCTGTTGAAAAAGGAATTCATGAATAATGAAAATCAATTCTCAGGGAATGAAAAAACAAAAAATAAAACCACAAAAACCGAAAAAAAACGGGTTCAAAATAAAAAATATAGAATATTTTTCGCTGGCCGTATTTTTTATTTCATCCTTTATATTTTTCATTACTTATGGGAAATACATCTTTTATTTCCAGGAAAATCAAAGGTTATTTGTTTACTCAGCCGATTTTATTTCTGAATATTTTTCGAAACCTGGCGGCATTTTGGAACTGGTCGGTACTTTTTTAAACCAGTTTTATGCAAATGTTTATCTCGGAGCTGCAATTCTTTCGCTGGTTTTAACCGGTGTTGGATTTCTCGTTTTCAAAATCGCAAAAAATATTTCTGTCGAATCGGGATTAACAGCCGCATTAATTCTGCTTCCGCCTGCCATCCTGTTTCTTCTGCAAACACACTACTATCATTTAATGGAATATAACCTCGGAATTTTAATTGTGCTTTTGTATTTTTTCGTTATAATTTCAGCAAAAAAAATCACTTTAAAAGTTTTAATCCTTTCTTTTCTTCCGGTTTTCTGGTACGTTGCCGGGGCGTTTGTTGCCATTTTTCTGGGAATGATAATTTTATATTTTCTTTTCTTTGAAACGGGAACATTCAAGATTATTTATTCAATTCCGGCAATTCTTATTTTAGCCGTTACTTATTTTGTTTTCAAGAAAATCCTGTTTCTTCAACCGGCAAGCCAGCTTCTGCTTTTTCCGTTACCAATAATAAATTCGGAGTTTTACAAATATTTTTTTGCCGCTCTTGTTGGCTTTTTAATGGTGTTTCCTCTTCTTGGAAAACTCAAAATTTTAAACCGGGTAAAAAATGCGGTTGGATTTGTTGCAGTTCTTTTTGTTTTTGTCACTACCCTGTTTTTTACAGGGAAATATTACAACAAACAAACTGCACGCGTTATTGAAATTGAAAAACTGGCGTTTGATGAAAACTGGCAAAAAGCAATTGATTTTCAAAAAAACTCGCCTTCAAATAATTTAATCGGGGAATATTTTTTTAATGTCGCACTTTCTGAATCGGATCAGCTTTGCGAAAACTTATTTGCAGGTGCCCAGGATTTTGGCGCCGGTTCATTAATCCTTCCCTGGAGCAATGAATACTTGTCGTGGGGAGGATATTTTTATTATTCTGTCGGGTTGCTGAACGAAGCACATCGCTGGGCATACGAGGAACTGGTGGTTTACGGTTATCGGCCGCAAAACATAAAAATTCTGGCGTTAACCAATTTATTAAACGGAAACTTTGAAAGGGCGCGAAAATTCAATGCTCTTCTTTTGAATACTATTTTCTATCGGAAATGGGCAAAAAAAACGGATGAATTGATTTCCAATCCTTCTGAATTGGAAAATGTTCCTGAATACTCCAAAATAAAAAGTATTTTACCTGAAAGTGACTTTTTTGTTGATGTAAATAATCCGCAAAACAATATTCTAAAATTGCTTGAATCAAATCCGCAAAACAGAAAAGCATTTGAATACGAAATGGCCTGGCTCCTGCTTTCGAAGGATGTTGAAAATGTTGTTTCTAATTTAAAAGAATGCAAAAAACTGGGGTACACCCAAATTCCGCGACATTTGGAAGAAGCTGCCCTGATTTATTACAACAGCACCGGAAAAATGCCCGATTTGGATGGTCTTTCCATTCGTCAGGAAACCATTAATGAATTTGAAAACTATGTAAATGCCTTTAAAAATGTGAGAAATAATTCTGCTGTAGCAAAACAAAATCTGGCCAAAAACTTTGGTCACACATTTATGTATTATTTTCATTTCAAATAAAATCATTCCTCAATAAAAAAATAAGCCACTCTTTGTTGAAAGAGTGGCTCGCTAACAAAACTTAAAATTTATGGAAGTCAAATGTTGATAGGGACTCCTTACCTATATTTTTTTAACGAATTGGAATTCAACAATTATAGATATTTTGAAAACATTTCAATCCGTTCTGATGTATTTCAATAAAATAAACTTTGAAAAAGAGGCAGTCTAAATTAAAATTAGACGGCCTCTTTAAATTTTATACCAGACTATTCACATTCGGATTAATATTAGTATGCAGGATCCTGAGTAATAGATGACTGAAGATCGACCTGATCCTGTGGAATTGGCCAGTAATCATCTTCTGTTGGATTATAAACTGCACCCTTCATAAAATTCCTGAATTGAGAGTCACGGGCAATGTAATCGTTCAATACTTCGTTGGCAATTCCCCAACGGCGTAAATCGAAGAAACGTTGACCTTCCGTTGCAAATTCAAGCATAAGTTCCATTCGGACTGCTTTTCGTGCTTCTTCTTTCGACGCAAATACAGGAGAATCAGCTGGGTATGGTTCTACCTTGTAGTTTGCTGCCGGTTTTGTCCAGTCAACGGTCATTGCGCCCGACAATACATAGGTTGTACAAAGTCCCATAACAACATCGCTGCCTTTCGCACGGTTACGAATTTGGTTGATAAGTTGCCGTGCCATCTCATAATCACCATCTTCAATGGCACATTCAGCTCTCCAAAGTAAAACGTGACCATAACGATAAGCTCTGAAATTACGGTTGTTGTCGAAACCACTTCCATACATCTGAGAACCTTTATTGGCTGCAAGGTGCATGAATTTCTTGGTCATATACGGGCCGCCGTTCGGTTGCTCACGTATCCAGGATTTACCCTGACAAATTCCCCAACCAAGGTAATCGATACCACGGCGCGAAATTGTCCAGTCGACACGGGGATCGAGAAGATGATCCGTTGGATGAAACTCTGCCGAAGTTTCAACGCCCATATCACTAACCAGTGCATCACGGTTTGCAATATCAAGCACAGGTAAACCAGCTTCATTAACCTGAAAAGCTTCAAACAAAGTTTGCGATGGCTGATAAAATCCCCAACCAATTCCGGCAGGCCCTGCCTGGTGCATTGTAGGACCAGCTAAAACCATGGCACTGTGGTTTGTTCCGGTAGTTTGAGCCTGAATTTCAAAAATCGATTCTGCATTGTTTTCTTTGGTTTCATTAAAATTATCGTAATAGTTTGAAACCAGTGAATATTTTCCGCTTGCAATTATTACATCAAGAAGAGCTTTTGCCTGTGCATATTCGTTTTGATACAAATGGGCATGTGCTTTTACAGCCATTGCCGCATATTTTGTAGCCCTCCCCGGCTGGCCGGTATAAGATTCAGGCAGGTTGTCGATAGCAAACTGTAAATCGGCTTCAATTTCATCCCAACCGGATGTATTGTTTGGAACATCTTCAGGCAATACCCCTCCCAATTCATCAATCGTTTTAATGTAAGGAATCTTTTCAAATATACGGTTTGCTTTAAAATGGAACCATGCCCTTAAAAACTTGGCTTCTCCTTCAACTTGTTTTGCTCTTGCATCTGTTAAAGGAACAGAGCCTTGCTGAGCTGTTTTAAGGAATTCCATAACCTGGTTAGCGCGTGAAACCCCATTGTAGCAATCGCGCCAACGTTCGCGCATGTACGGATTCGATGGTAAACATTCATACCTTTCAACTGCATTAAAGTTTGTCTGGTCGCCTGATGAAGTACCTTTGTAACATTCATCGGAAGCACCGCTTCCATAAGTCCAGTCGGTACCCATTGCACCTCCGAAACGACCAAATCCCTGCAAAGTACTATAGGCACCTATTAACAATGCTTCAACTCCGGCGTCCGATTCCAATGCTGAACCGGCAGCTACTCCAGGTGGTTCCTGGGTAAGATATTCTTCACTACAGGAATATTGGAACAATAAACTTCCTGTGAACAGAATCGTCAATATTGTTTTGAATATATTTTTCATAGTATCCTTTTTTTACAATTTGAAATTTTTATTTACCATTAAATACCTACATTAACACCAAACAGGAACTGTCGTGGAGTTGGCCATGCACCTGAGTCAATACCCATATTCCTTCCTGAATTTGAAGTATTGCTAACTTCCGGATCCAAACCTGAATATTTTGTAATTGTAAATAGGTTAGATACCTGTCCGTATACCTGTAAACTTCTGATATTTAGTTTCAGTAATCTGTTTACATCATATCCAATTCTTAAGTTTTTCAAACGTAAGTAAGAACCATCTTCGAGGAATGCAGTGGAAGTAACCTGGCTTGGAGTGTCATTTACTTCTGCCATCGGCAATTTAGCTTTTGTATTGTCTGATAAATAAGGGCTACCCCATGAATTGTACAATCTGTCGTAGCTTCTGCCACCTGCAAACTGAACAAAATCCATAAACCTTCTGGCATAGTTAATAACGTCATTTCCGTAGCTGCAATAGAACAAAGCAACTAAATCGAAGCCTTTGTATGACGCATTGATATTTAAGCCAGAAGTGAAATCAGGATGTGGAGATCCAATATAAGTACGGTCGTATTCATTAATAATATTGTCTTTCACTCCATCAGGCCCGCTAATATCGCGGTATTTGTAATGCCCCGGTTTGTTGTAGGTTCCGGCAGCACCAAAAGCAGTTGGCCATGCATCTGCTTCTGCCTGAGTCTGGAAAATTCCGTCAACTATATAACCATAGAATTCAGGGAATGCAGTACCTTTTTGTGCGCGTGTATAATATTGTTCGCGGAAAGCACTCCCTTCCAAAAATTCGCCTTGAACACCTGCCAATTGAACAATTTCGTTTTTATAGTGCGAAATATTAAAATCGAGATTATATTTCAATTCATTTCCCAAAGCACTTCCGCTGTAACCGATTGAGATATCAAAACCACGGTTTAACATTTCTCCAACGTTTACTGAAGGAGCTGTTGCCTGTCCGTTTACCATCGGTATTGATTTTGGATAGAGCATGTCGGTGGTACGACGTTGCCAAACATCAACGCTAACAGCCAAATCATTCCATACAACAGCATCAACACCAAAGTTTGTTGTGCGGGTAGTTTCCCAACGAACATCAGCATTTCCAAAAGTAACCTGATAAAATCCGGTAGCCCCTTGCGCACCGTTTACACCATCAACTCCATAAAACGAATTGAAAAGGTTGAATCCGAATTGAGTATAACTGTTATAGTTACCAACAGCGTCGTTACCGGTTGTTCCCCAGCCACCACGCAATTTCAATTCGCTTAACCAGTTTTTAGTACTTGCCATAAATGCTTCATTTGATACACGCCATCCCAGAGAGAATGCAGGGAACACACCATAAAGATTGTCTCCTTTGAACCTTGAAGAACCATCGCGTCTTACAACTCCTTCAAATAAATATTTGTCAGCGTATGAATAGTTAAGACGACCAAATTCAGAGAACAAACTCCATTGTGTAAGATAGCCATCGTTTGTTTGGCTTTGAATACCGGTTGCAAGCTGAATATAATTTGGATCACTTAACGTATAATCCGATCTGGCAGCCTGTAATTGGTTGAAGCGGTTAAAAATTGCTTCTGTACCCAACATAACTGTCAACTGGTGAAGGTCGTTGAAAGTTTTGGAATATTCCAGTGTATTTGTCCAGTTGTATTGGAATGAGAAATTGGCAATTTCGGTTAAACCGTCGTACAAACCCCTTTCTGCATGAGCTCTTTCCACATATTCAATATCTTTGCTATGGTACGACCGGTAATTAGCACCCAACAGTGTTTTGGCTGATAATCCTTCGAAGAAATCAACTTTTGCATAAATATTTGCAGAAGTATTTAAAGTTCTTCTCAAGTCATTTTGATTCGTGTCGAGAACAAAAATCGGGTTTTTCCCATTTCCCATAATTCCCCTGGTACCAGAATAATTACCTGCGATATCGTAAACCGGAATCATTGGCGGCATACGATATGCCCATGAAATTGCTGAACTTTCACCGTTATCGGTCTGATATCCATAATCTTCACTATAGGTAACATTTAACCTTTCACCTACTTCGAGCCAGCTTGTCAGATCAGAGGTAACGTTCGACTGAATGTTATATCTTTCATAACCGGTCCATTTTAAAATACCTTCTTCGTTCAGATAACCTGCCTGAAAAGCATACATTGTACTCTGGCTACCTCCAGATAAATCAACCGAAACATCAGTAAACTGAGCATTTCTGTCGGCTTCTTTTAACCAGTCAGTTCCAGGGATACTGGTTTTGGCAATTAAATAAGTATCATCACCATCTTCACGCGAAAGTTTATAATCGTACAAACTTTCGTCGACACTGGTTGCCCTGTTAGGAACTACATAAACCGGAACATCAGGTGTAGCACCTGAACCATAAATATTATTGCTGAAATTGGTAATTCCGCTGTTTTTAGCTTCCAACCATAACATCTCACCATACTCCTGTGTATTCAGCAATCTGTAATAGTTGGAATTTTTAGTAATACCAGTTTTGAAATTAACATTTACTTGTGCCTGTTGATTTTTTCTCCCTGATTTTGTGGTGACAAGAATTACACCGTTTGCAGCCCTTGCACCATAAATTGCCTGTGCAGCTGCGTCTTTTAAAATTGCAATTGATTCTATGTTGTTGGGATTGACGGTTCCTCCCGGAACACCATCAACAACCCACAACGGATCATTATTATTAATGGTACCCAAACCACGAACACGAATGGATGCACCTTCGCCAGGGGTGTTAGATTCCACAACAGTTACCCCGGCAACTCCGCGCAATGCTTCTGATGATTCAGTGATTTGCATGGCCTGAATATCGTCTGATTTTACAGTAGAAACTGCACCAGTAACTTCTCCGGCTCTTCTAGTAGCATAGCCAATAGCTACAACTTCTTCCAAACCAATAACATCTGGTTTCAAGGAAACATTGATAACAGTTTGATTCCCGATTTCAATTTCCTGAGAGACCATCCCAATGTATGAAAAAACAAGTGTAGTTGCATTTGCCGGAACTTCCAACTGGTACTCACCATCCATATTTGTAACCGTTCCGACGGTAGTTGATTTAACTACCACTGTTACTCCCGGCACAATATTACCATCGGTGTCGGTAATTTTTCCAGAAATTTGTTTTTGTGCTGAAGTATCGATTGTAAACGCCATTAATATGGCTAAAATGAAAAAGGTTAATACGCCTTTTAAATGTTTTTTTTCCATAAGATTAGTAATTTTCGTTTATAGTTAAAAATAGATTTGATAGAGGGATTTACCCAAAAAGGACGATTCGTTTATTCCATAGGCATATTCCTTACTGTTAACATAATAAACAAAACAAATACCAACATCAAACATTAATTCGATATTATCCACAGAACACGTACTTTAATACTTATCCTTTGGCTCCCAACAATTTGAATAAAAACAATTACGAAACTTTCCTATGAATTTTTATTTAGTAACAAAACTTACAAAATTGTCAAGGCAAAAAAATTCTATTATGTAAAATCATTACGACATTACATTTATTAATAGATAAATATATATCTGAATTTCAAATAAGTAATAAAATAAAATAGGTAGAATAAATTGATAAAGTCAATATACATTATATTAACTTTAAAGAAACTTACTTAGAGCATAGGCTGATAGATTTAGTATTTACTTTAGTTAGTCTAATTTCTTCGAATTTAATTAAAATAAACATTAAATCAAATAGCATATCTTAAATAATAATTCTAAAACCATTTTAAAACATCTTTTCCTAATTATTGTAAAATAAACAATTAGAGACTAAAACAGGATACAAAATTTTGCTTTGGAAAAGAAAAAAGCTTTCTGAAAAGTGTTTTTTCAGAAAGCTTTTTAACAATATCCCTTATTTTACAGGGAATGGTAAACAGTTGGTGTCTATAATTATTTTTATTTCACATAATATATCACAAATAAACAATTTCCTTTGTCAATTTTTCGGCTTCTTCAGCGATATATTTTTCAAATCCCGAATCAGTTTTCCACTGATCTTTTTCAAGCCCCCAAACGGCGAAGAAAAAATGTTTGGCTGACTTTCCGCTTTCACAATTTTGCCCGATATAATAAGTCTCTGAAATTATATTACTAAAACTCTTTTCAACTACTGTTTGAAAGCCACGTTCAAAAAAGTTTATATTACTTGTTCTTCCAATTTTACCGGCCTCGGCAAGCGGAACCAATACTGCCATTCCCAATTCGTCGTTGTTCAGCGATTGAATATCATGGGTACCGATGCATTGAAAACCGGCTTCTTTAAATTCAAATGGTTCTTTTTTCAACATGCTGGTTACTATCCCTGTTACAATCTGGCAGCCTTCAGGACAGCCTGTTACCGTTACTTCCGACTCGAACCAGTATTTCCCTGGATAAATTGTAATCCGTTCAACGGCTTCCAAATCATCGCCATCAACTTCCCAACCTTTGTAACGCAATTCAAAAACAGAACGAACCGGGCCTTCAGTAATCTTTTTATATTCGTAAACTTTTGTTGATCCCAGCCGAAACAACGAATCATTTTTAAGCAAGGCAATTCCTCCCGACCCCAGCGAACTTCCGCAATGCAAAATATCCATTCCCCAATCGGCAAGCTGATGATAATCGCCCATTTCCGGTGTTTGAATTTTATCAAGAATTAAATCAGGTTTTAATTTACCAAACAAATCTTTTACATTTCTGCAATCGAAATAATTCCGAAAAGCCATTTTGTCGTTCTCCCAACTCACACTTTCAGCCTGAGCTATAATTTTAAAACCTTCGTTGCAATCGGGTGCCCGGTATTCATCCACTTCTTTGTAAGAACCGTCTTCCTGAATAATTCCCAAACGAAGATTGGTACGTTTTTCAAAAACAGGATATTCATTTTCGGCAACCCAGTCAACCCGGACATTTTTTGTTTCACCAGCTCCAAAGTATAACAGGAAGGCTACTTCATCCCATTTCCCGTCATTATTTAAGTCATCAACTTGAGAAGGAATAATTTCGTCGCCTAATTTAATAACAGGCAATAATCCTTCCCTGAGTGCCGATTTTGCTTCAATTTGTCCGCGGGTTAAAACCAGTACTTCATCATTTCTCTCAACTTCCATTGGATTCTGAAATGAAAAGAGAACAGCCTTTTCGCAGGAAAAAAAGGAAAAAGCAATCGTTAAAAACAGCAACACCCTTTTTTTCATTTTATTCCGGTATTTCGTTTTCACCTTTTACATAACCAAAGTTGGCAAGAATTCCGCCATCGACATAAAGTACGTGTCCGTTTACAAAATTGCTTGCTTTTGATGCCAAAAACAGCGCGGCATTCCCCACATCTTCAGGTTCACCCCAGCGTCCGGCCGGTGTGCGTGTCATTACCAAATCGTTAAAAGGATGATTTCCTTCACGAATAGCAGCCGTTTGCGATGTTGCAATGTAGCCCGGCCCGATACCATTGATTTGAACATTGTATTTTGCCCATTCACAGGTCATGTTGGCCGTTAAAAGTTTCAAACCTCCTTTTGCTGAAGCGTAGGCTGAAACCGAATTCCGGCCATAAACACTCATCATGGAACACATGTTAATAATTTTCCCGGAACGTTTTTTAATCATGCCCGGAACAACCCTTTTTGAAACGATTAAAGGCGCCACCAGGTCTACATCGATAACCTGTTTAAAATCGGAAATTGGCATATCCAGAATCGGAATACGTTTTATAATTCCGGCGTTGTTTACCAGTATATTAATGTTTCCTACTTCTTTTTCTATTTGTGAAATTCCGCGATCCACATCCGCTTCGTCGGTAACATTAAAAGTAACAGTATAAACATCAATTCCTTCTGCTGCGTATTCCGTTTTGCAACTTTCCAGTTTTTCTTCAGAAATATCGTTTACACAAATTTTTGCACCTGCTTTTCCAAGCACTTTGCCAATGGCCATTCCAATACCGTGAGTTCCTCCGGTAATCAGGGCAACTTTTCCAGTTAAATCAAATAAATCGTTCATATTTTTTTATTGAATTTTAATCATTTATAGCATGGTCGGCGGGTAAATTTTTACCGTTCCATATTTGTTTTGAAGTCCATTCAGCAGATTTACCGCTCCAGAACGGATCTTCCGGCGGAAGTCCCAGTGCCAGCAAACCCACCGAACACAAATAAACACTTCCGGTAGAAATGTACGATTCGGCAATGTCGGGCTGATGTCCGCAAAATCCGATGGTAAGCCAACCATTTTTGTCGAAAGTTCTGGGTGCTTCCATCATTCTTTGTATAACAGAAGTTAATGCAGAGCGTACCTGCGATGGTTTAATTTCTTCCGGTAAATTATGCTGAAGTGCGGTTTGCGAAAGCATTTGAAAAGCGCCAAACCGGTATGGCAACGATCTTCCGATAGGAGGAAAAGTTCCTTCAGGTGAAATCAACCGTTCCTGAATGGCAGCATAACGTTGCGAACGTTTCAGCACTTTCTGATAATTTTCCGATTGGTTCGGATTGTCTTTGGAAAGTTCCCGAAGAATATCCAAAAGCATGGGCTGAATTACATAACTGTTGTAATAATCCCAGTGAAATTCGGGGCCATCGCCGTAAATACCATCGCCTAAATACCATTCCAAATGTTTTCGAACTACCAAATCGACACGCATTTCGTCCCAATCTTCGCCGGCAAACAAAAGAAACGTTTCTACCATTGCACTAAAAAGCAGCCAGTTGCTGTAATACGGTGTAATCTCACGCGAACTTTTCATAGCAGCAACCAGGTTCGATTTGGTCTGCTCATCCAGTTTTCCCCAAAGTTCCCGAGGCGCCCGTAAAATGGCGTGTGCCAGAAAAGCGGCATCAACCAGCGGTTGTTTTCCTTCGTTGAAATTCAGAAAATCGGGAGACTGCGGATCAACTGCATTTTTCAAGCTTTTACGCGCCAAATTGATGTATTTTTTTCTTAAAAGCCCTTCTTTTGAATTGTCTTCACCCAGTTCGAGCCACGGAGCCATTCCGGCAAGCAACCTTCCAAAAGCTTCCAGATAAGTTACTTTTTTTCGATCGTCTTCCAAGCCCGGTTTACATTCCACAGGCATCTTTTGTTTTAATTCACCCCGGCTCAAGGATTCGAGCAGCGGATCGGCGATTTTGGTCAAAACACCCACCCAGTATTCCCTTTCATTTTCGGGAAAATTGAACCCAGGTGGTTCTTCCAATCCAAATTTTCTACTGATGGGAATCAAACTAAGAAGCGACAAATTTTTAAAAAGGTTTCTTCTGTTCATTTTCATTCAGGTTGAAAAATTATCTTAAATCCTTCGGATTAATGGCGTCCATGTCGGTGTAATCGAGGTTTTCGCCTGCCATTCCCCAAATAAAAATATAGTTGCTTGTTCCGGCAGCAGAGTGAATCGACCAGTTGGGAGAAATTACAGCCTGCTCGTTTTGCAACCAGATGTGGCGGGTTTCCTGCGGTTGCCCCATAAAATGACAAATGGCTTGTCCTTCAGGAACATTAAAATAAAAATATACTTCATTGCGGCGGCTGTGCAAATGCGGCGGCATTGTATTCCATACACTTCCGGGTTTCAATTCGGTCATTCCCATTTGAAGCTGGCAGGTTTCAACCACTCCATTAATTAATAACTGGTTGATGTTTCTTTCGTTTGAAGTTTCGAGCGACCCTAAATGCAAAACATTGGCATCGGCAAGCGTTACATGTTTTACCGGAAATTCTTTGTGTGCCGGTGCCGAATTAATATAAAAGTGCGCCGGAATTTCAGGATTTTCTGATGAAAAAATAACTTCTTTGCTCCCTTTCCCGATGTAAATGGCATCTTTGAAATTCATTTTATATTCGGTTCCGTCGACAATTACAGAACCCGGGCCTGCGACATTAATTACACCCAACTCGCGCCGTTTACAAAAATATTCTGCCTTTAACGGATCGATAGGTTCCAGCTTTAATTTTTCATTTACAGGAACAGCACCGCCAACAATAAACCGCTCTATAATTGAATAAACCAACCGGATATTTCCCGGATCCATTAATTTTTCAACCAAGAATTCCTTTCTGATTCGCGTTGTATCATAACTTTTAAAATCGTCGGGATGATAATTGTACCTTTCTTCATAAATAGTTGCCATATCTATCTAATTTTGTAATGATTATTTTGAATTGGAATTTAAATTTCAACAAAAATAGTAAACTTGAAAAGAAAATGCAATCGATTGCATAAATTTATGGTTTTTATTACTTTTACGCTAAATTTCAAAAAATGACAAAATCATCGGAAACGACAATTCACGATATAGCAAAGAAATTAAATATTTCAGCATCAACTGTTTCACGGGCTTTAAACGATAATCCACTCATTAGTTTACCGACCCGTGAAAAAATAAAAAAGGTAGCCGATGAAATGGGTTACCGGCCAAACATTCTGGCGGCAAATTTACGAACCAAACGTACCAACACCATTGGCGTAATTGTTCCGCTCATCAACCGGCACTTTTTTTCCTCTGTAATAAGTGGAATTGAATATATTGCTTACAACCAGGGATTTACAGTTTCCATTTCACAATCGAACGACAGCTTTGACAAGGAAATTAAAATCGCAAACACCATGTTTAACAACCGGGTTGATGGTGTAATAATTTCGATTGGAATGGAAACAACCAGTTTCGGGCATTTGAAACAATTTACCGAAAATAAAATTCCACTTGTTTTTTTCGACCGGGTTGTAGACGAAATTCACACCCATAAAATTATAGTTGATGATTTTGGAGGTGGCTACAAAGTTACCCAACATTTGATTGAACAGGGGGCAAAAACCATTGCCCACGTTGGCGGACCTTTAAACCTGAACATTTACAAAAACCGGCGAAACGGTTACATTCAGTCGCTGATTGATGCCGGGTTTGAAGTGAACGAGTCGCTGATTATTCATAACAGTCTCAGAAAAGAAGAAGGAGTTGAAGCCATTAAAAAACTTCTTGAAAGCAATAAAAAAATCGATGCTATTTTTTGTGCCAACGACACTACGGCGTTAAGCGCCATCATTTATTTAAAAAATATGGGGATAAAAATCCCTGATGAAATTAAAATAATCGGGTTCAGCAACGAGCCGTCTTCAGAGGTAGTAACTCCGTCGATTAGTACAGTGCGGCAGCCAGGATTTTTAATGGGACAAAAAGCCGCCGAACTGATTATTCAGCAAATTACAGGAGAAAAACTGATGGAAGAAATTGAAACCATTACATTGCCTACCGAATTAATTATCAGGGAATCTTCGGCAGGAAAGTCGCATTAAAATCCGAACATTAACTTTCAATAAAATAACGCAGCTGATCGAGCATGATTGGAACGTCTTCTTTATCGACAGCCTGCTCCAAAAGGAAGTGTAAATCTTCACCAAAAACATTAAAAAATTCCTGCTCGGTAAAATCGTTTTTTTCTATCGACTTTTTATAATATTCCAGGGCATTTTTCCGGTTTCCCAAACTCCACTGAACATGTCCCATGTTCATTAAATCGTGCTTGTTAGGCTCGTCATCAATCAGTTTTTGAAAGTATTTTTCAGCTTGCTGTTTTTTACCCGTTACAAACGAGCACCAGCCAATCGGGCGCCACACTTTTTTATTTCCGGGTGAAAGATATTCCACTTTGAAATAACTTTTCAGAGCCTCTTCAAACTGTTCGAGTTCGAGCAGACAATGTCCGATAGAAAGCTGAATATTCAAATTTTCAGGATCGAGTTTTTCGGCCATCCGGTAGTATTCGAGCGCTTTTGCAGGTTGTTTAAGGTTCCTGTAACAAAGTGCAATTTTTTTAAGGTTCCACTGTTTGTTCAATTCATACAATTCGGCTTTTAAATACGCATCGAGAGCTTGCTGGTGTTCGCCCAGTTTTTGATAGCAAAAAGCAACTTTCTGGTAAAGTTCGCCGCCTTTTTCCAGCATAATTAAATAATTGTATATTTCAGCAGCCTCTTCAAACCTATTCTTTTTGAAATAATATTCCGCAATATTCCGCAAAATTTTTGGGTCTTCCTTTAAAACTGACCCAACGGTTTCGAGATTGTGAAAGTCGAACCGCCAGCTAAAAATATCTTCAAATCCCGATTTACGTGGGTGCAGTTTGTAAAATCGATACAAATCCTGAATGTACTGGTTTGAAATAAATTCAGCTTTTCGACCCGGAGAAGTTATTTCCTCATCTTTCTCAATTTCGTTGAACTGGTCCATTTCCGATTTCATTCCCTGCGCCATAAATTCGCGGTTTTCGGCTGGTAAATTCTGAATGCTCAAACAAAAAGAATATTTGTCGGAATTGCATAAAATCGGAGCGCTGTCAATAGTTTTTATGAATCGCTGTGTAATTTCGTCATTCATATCCATGGTTTTCGCTATTTCCGGGTTTTCAGGAAAAAAGGGCACAAACCAGTTGGAAATTTCACTAAAAAACGGGAACATTTTCAGCATCGAAAATGAACTTATAAAAACATCGGCGCCTTCCATCTGCAGTTCCGAAAACTCTTCCATTTTATCCATCAAACCGGGCGAATCTTTAAAAATTTCTTCCCATTCCGGGTTTTTATCGTCCGAAAGTCCTTCTTCCATTAAACTGTCGAGATTGATTTTATCTTTCAAAGTCGGGCTAATTTTTATCATTTCAGGAAGAATTTCATCGGTAATTTTGCGCTGAATTTTCTCGGTTTCCCTGCTGCGGATAAACTGAATAATCAGGCGTTCGAGATTTCTTTTGAATCCGGGATTTTCGTTTAATATTTTAAGTCGTCCGTAAATTGCCGGGTAAAACGGAACCCGCTGGTCGTACCTGAAAAAATTAATAAGAAGTGCAACCAGTGCCCGCTGGTTAATTTCGGGTTCATCAAAATCGTACAAATCGAAAAGCAGATTGAATTTTTCAGCACAAAAATGCCGTTGTAAACTCAGCAACAGTGCAGAAATAATTAACGATTTATATGGAACCTGAATCAATTCTGCCGAAAAAAAACGGTGTAAAAAGTCGGTTTCCTGCATCGAAAGTTCATCGCGGAACCAAATATGGTAAAACAAACTGACGATTTTTTGCTGGTGTTCTTTTGCTTCATTTTTGTGCTCAGAAGCTTTTATTTCGCCGTTTTCAACCAACGATTTAAGTTCTTTGTCGAGGTAAAAATCTTCGAGCCGGGCAATTAACAATTCAAAATCGGTAAAATAGAAATTTTTAAATCCCCTCTTTTTTTCGTACTCCACCGACGATGAATATTTCATCCGCAAAGCTTCATTTATATTATCGGCAAGTTCGAAAACCGAAACAATCAGTTTTCTGTAAATTTTCTGCCGCTCCGGATCCTGAATTCCTTCAACGGTGTATTTCAGCATAAAATGATAGGTTTCTTCCAGACTGTTGTATTCATCTGAAAATGTACCCAATCCGTTTTCACTGATTAGTTTTTCAATGCGGTCGAATGCCGGTTTTAGTTTTCGTTCAGCCAGATTGGAACAAATTTCACTATAATTATTTTTGAGTTCTGTTTTTGTCATTATTTAAATGTTGCTATCCAAATTTACCTGAAAAACAAAAACCTGCAAAAATTTAACCACGGATCAAAACCTGACAAAACTTCCTGATTTGTTTTTTTTCTCCGGTCTTATTTCATTTTGGTAATTACAATTTCGTTTTCGCCTGCCGGTTTTATGGTGTTGAAATTAAATACAATCCGCGTTATTGTACTCCAGTAACGTTTTAATCCACTGTCGGTTATTTCTTTGACCTGAATTTCGGGAGTAAGCGATTTTATATTGTATGCCATTTCAAGTGTAAACCCGTCGCCAGCCAAAGTAAGTTTTCCGGGAGCGGTTTCTTTCACATCGCAGCAAGTTACAAAATTGAGGGTAGTAGGTTCATTTTCAATTTTTACCAATTTGAAATCATCGTGAATGATAAATTTCTTACCTCTTTCCAGCGTATATTTCCTGTTCCATTTTTCAACATTTGCTTCCGCCGGATACGCTTTTGCAATATCGGTGGAAAAAACGGCCTTTTTTAAATTTGCGCTGAACGTTGAATTTGTTGCCACAAAATCTCTTCCCTCTTTCTGGTCAACTCCGTTAATTTTTGGAAGATTGTGGTACTGCGACTGCATGGTCCAGATTTCGTACCTGCGGTCGCTAAATGTTTTTGCGGTGTACGTTTCGCGACCAACATCAACCAAACATGGTTTCCCGTCAAAATAAAGCACACACGAACCTAAATCGTTGTGGTTGTGACTTTCAGCGTTGTGACCACCCTTTGCAGCGAAAAAGAAACCTTCGGAAGAACCAATTTTGTCGCGGGCTCCGGCCACCTGTGTTTCAGGCAACCAGAAATCGCCGATCAAAGCATTTTCAGCACCGGCATTTAAAATTTCATCCAAATACATCAACTGAAAAATCTGCTCGTCAATTTTTCCTCCGGGAGTCGCCTTTCCCCAGTTTTGTTTGGTAGCCAGAAAAGCCCCGAATTTTTGCATCACCGAATCGTGAATGTCTTTTCCGTACCGGTAAATAATTTCAGGCCGGCTGCCTGTGGTTGCATCGGCATCGGCAAAATTTATAAAATACGGGTAATCGATGTAAGCTTTGTAAATGTAACTGCCCATATTTTTAATCAGCGGATTGTCAAAAACATCAAACGTATTGTTCGTAGCTCTTTTCAGTAAATCAAGCGATTGATACAACGAAGCTCCTGCCCTTCCCCAGTACGATGGTCCCTCGTCGCATCCGCCATCTTCTGGATAAACATTAATAAACTGATCCAGCGATTTTACCAGTTTTTGCACCGCCCGTATTTTCTGTTCCTGATTGTCTTCGAGAATTAAAATTGCAGTGAGCATGTTATGGTTTGTCCATGGATTCCAATTATTTACAGTACTTTTCCCGTCCAGCCCCATCCACCAGAAATCGTCGCGTTCATAATAAGGAAGAACCGCCTTTTTCATGATTTCATTTTTTAACCGTGTTGAAATCAAGGGGTGAATCTTGTCAAACTCATCTTTAAAAAGAAACCATGTCCACGAAAGAATATTTGAAATTTCACCTACTCCCAAATCAATAACTGGTTCATCGGCATCGGGCAAACCGGCGCCGGCTTTTTGCGAACCAAGGTGTGCCGACCACCCCCACCAGGTTTGTTCGCTGTAATACCAAACCCCGTTAACAATCTCATCGATAAAACGGCCTTCACCTTCTGTCAGTTCTCCCATAACCAGCGCCAACAGTGCAGCCCTGGGGGCTTCGTACACTTCCTGCCGTCGATCGCCGGATCGGATAAATTCCAGATAATCTGTCGCTTTTACAACCGGCCAGTTGAAATTCAGATATTTTTCAGCACTTTGAATATAACTTTCCCTGATTTCAGCAGGTAACTTTTCCCAAAACTCACGGGTTTGATAATCCGGAAAATTCAGTTCAGCGAAATTTCTGATTAAAACCTGTGCGAGGTTAATTTCAGTTGCTTTGTTTTGAAGGATGTCTCCTTTTTCAGCTGAAAAGGAAAAGAAAGAAATACAAATTGCTAGTAGAAGTGATACACAATATTTCATCTCAGGTTTATTTTTGGTTTAAATATTCATTGATTTTGGTGGAAAGCTAAAGTACAAAAATCTTTGTTTCAAAAACCAGAAAAAAGCTCATTTAAAGATTCTTATTAAAATTTTTCAGGAAACAAAAAACATGTCGTAGAAAAGCATTTTCGAGACGAAGAACATGATTTTTTTCTTGTCTTGTTCAGTTGAATACCTGTAACTTGGCATCGGAAAAACTGGTTTCAAAATAAGAATTAAGTATGAAAATAATCAAAGATGTATCGGAAGCGGTAAATGCAAACCTGATAAAACCCGGTTCAATAATATATACAGGAGGAAATGCTGCAACTCCGCAAACCCTTTTAAAACAACTCATTAAAGATACTTCGATAAAAGATGTTGAATTAATCAGCATTTTATTGCTGGGCGAAATTGAAGATCTTTTTAGCAAAGAAACCTGCCAGCGAGTAAAACACAGGGTAATTTTTTCCGGGCCATATTCCAGAAAAGCGCTCAACGAAGGAATGGCAACATATCAGGTGATGCATCTTTCAAATGTCCCTTTTCAGATTAAAAATTTTCTGAAACCCAACGTGGTTTTTATTCAGGTCAGCGGCCCCGATAAAGGTGGAAATTTTAGTTACGGTACAACGGTTGAAGGAATTCAGTCGGCCGTAAACACTGCGAAGGCCAACGGAGGAATTGTAATTGCCGAAAGAAACAAACAAATGCCTTTCATTTTGGGAACCACCATCGACGAATCTAACATCGATTACCTGATCGACACTGATTATCCACTGCCGGTAATTCCCTACCTGCGCCCCGACGAAACCGCACACAAAATAGGGCGGCTGATTACCGAACTTTTTATTACCGATGGCTGCACCCTTCAATACGGAATTGGGAAAGTGCCCGAAGCTGTTACCGACGCAGTAATCGAAAAAGGTGTAAAAGATATTGGAATTTATACAGAACTTTTTACCGACTCGATGCAGAAACTTATAGAAAGAAAAATTGTAACCAATAAATTTTCGGACGTAAACTTTTCGATTTCATCTATTTTTCTTGCCAAAGACAAAGCCGGTTACGACTGGCTCGACTACAACAGTTCGATTCAAAACAGGCCGTGTAATTTCACCAACAATGTTTTGCGCATTGCACAGCAACATAAAATGATTGCAATTAACAGTGCCATTGGTGTGGATTTACACGGAAACATTTGGGCCGACTCGCTGAAAGGAAGGCAAATTTACAGTGGAATTGGCGGACAAGCCGATTTTTTACGGGGCTCGGTTTTATCGAAAAACGGGTACGCTATTATTGCCATGGAATCGACAACCAACAACGGCATTTCAAAAATTATCGATATGTGTCCGGAAGGAATTACAACTACCGCAATTGCTGCCGACCCGGTGGTGATTGTAACCGAAAACGGAGCCTTTAACCCTATGGGGCTGAACCTTGCCGAACACGCAGTAGGAATTGCCCACCTCGCCGAACCTGCCACAAAGGAAATGTTGCTCAAAAAGATTTACGACAGCGCCGAATTTTACAAACCAAAAGCTGCATTGCGGGAAAAAGCACCCAAAGGTTTCACTCCGTATGAAACTATCGAAAAATAAGTCTATTTTTAAGGAAAAAGTCGGGTATGGAAAATTACAAACTTGTACTTCCTGGAGATTTAAATCAGAACGGTTATTTATATGGAGGAAACCTGTTGAAATGGATCGATGAATACGCGTGGATTGCAGCTACTCTCGATTATCCCGGAAGCAGTTTTGTTACTGTTGGGTTAGATAAAGTAACTTTCAGAAAAGGGGTAAACGAAGGCGCCATCCTTAAATTTATCATCGAAAAATCAAAAATCGGAACTACTTCTATCCAATATCTTGTTAATGTTTATTGCCAGAACAAATGTTATGACAATTTGGAGCAGATTTTTTCAACCCACATTACATTTGTCAACATCGATGAAGAAGGAAAGAAAAAGAATCTGGCCGATTCCTGATGAACAAAAATAAAACCTGCTCACGGTATTAAACAAGCAGCTTTCAGCAAAAAAAAGAAAAAATTTAACGCTGGAATGGCACCTAAAATTACAAAAAAAAGTGCAAAATAGTGATTGGCAGAATATGCTTTAGAATCACATATTTAAGTGTTATACAATATGTTGAATTGATTCTTGAAACAACTTTTTTGTATTACTTTCGAAGTCTTATTTCGACAAACGGGTAATCATAATTCATTCAATTTGTATAACTCAGGTTTACCATATTATCCTGTTTTTCCAAACTTCGAACGTTTAAACGCAACAATTATAACCGAAATTAACTTCGAAAAATTTTCTACCAGCAAAAGACGGTCGAACGGAGTTTACTAAAGTTTTTTTGCGTTGAACGAACAAAACGGGCAACTACAGACTTATTCTTTTTTAATAATTAAATCATTAACTAATAAAACTACTGTTATGGTAAACAAAATAACTAGTTTGGCGGAATATTTTGAAAAATATCAACACAGTGTTGCTGACCCCGATGGTTTTTGGGGAAATATTGCCGAAACACATTTCTGGAGAAAAAAATGGGACCAGGTTCTCAAATGGAAATTTGAAGGGGAAGGTGCGCCTGATGTAAATTGGTTTGTAAACGGCAAACTGAACATTACGGAAAATATTTTTGAACGTAATATGTTCATGCGCAAAGACCAGGTGGCTATCATTTGGGAACCCAACGATCCAAAAGAACCGGAAATAAAACTTACTTACGGAGAACTTTTTGAAAAAGTAAAACAATTTGCCAATGCACTGAAAAAGATAGGCGTTGAAAAAGGCGACCGCGTGGCCATTTATCTTCCCATGGTACCTGAACTTGCCATTTCGATGCTGGCCTGCGCCCGAATCGGGGCCATCCATTCCATTGTTTTCGCCGGATTCTCGGCAACAGCCCTGGGCGACCGTATTATCGATGCAAAGGCCAAAGTTGTAATAACTTCTGATGGCGCTTACCGCGGATCAAAATCAATTTGCCTTAAATCAATTGTCGACGATGCACTGGTAAACTGTCCTTCGGTGGAACATACCGTTGTTTTGAAACACACAAAAGAAGATATCAATTTTAACGCTGAAAAAGACATCTGGTGGCACGACCTAATCAAAGGTGTTTCCACTGAAAATGTTGCAGAAGTAATGGATGCGGAAGATACACTGTTTATTCTATATACTTCAGGATCAACCGGAAAACCAAAGGGAGTTGTTCATACTACAGCCGGCTATATGGTTTATGCTGAATACACATTTAAAAATGTTTTCCAGTACAGCGACGGGGATATTTATTGGTGTACTGCTGACATTGGCTGGGTTACCGGCCACTCCTACATTGTTTACGGACCGCTGCTTTCCGGTGCAACCTCCATTATGTTTGAAGGAGTACCTACCTTTCCCGATGCAGGTCGTTTCTGGGATATTGTCGACAAATACAAAGTTACCCAGTTTTACACCGCTCCAACAGCAATCAGGGCGCTGGTAGCCCAGGGCGACCAATGGGTAAAAAGCCACGATTTAAGCTCGTTAAAAGTTCTTGGAACAGTGGGCGAACCCATCAACGAAGAAGCCTGGCGCTGGTACCACGATTTGGTTGGAAAAGGAAAATGTCCGATTGTAGATACCTGGTGGCAAACCGAAACCGGTGGTATTATGATTACACCTCTGGCTGGAATTACACCAACAAAACCATCACTGGCTACTTTGCCCCTTCCGGGAATTCAGCCTGTTTTGGTTGATCCTTCGGGTGAAGAATTAAAAGGCAATGCCGTTGAAGGAATTTTGTGCATTAAACATCCGTGGCCCGGAATGCTGCGGACTACCTACGGCGATCACAAACGTTGCTACCAAACCTATTTCTCTGCCTTCCCCGGATTATACCTTACCGGTGATGGCGCTAAACGCGACGAAGAAGGTTATTACAGAATTATTGGCCGAATCGACGATGTAATTAACGTTTCAGGTCACCGTATCGGAACTGCCGAAGTGGAAGACGCCATTAACCAGCACCCAAAAGTTGTTGAATCGGCAGTGGTTGGTTATCCGCACGAAATAAAAGGATCCGGAATTTATGCCTACGTAATCTGCGAAGATTTGTCGGATGTTGAAATGGCAAATATTGAAAACGAAATCAAGGCAACCGTAAATAAATTTATTGGTCCGATTGCAAAACCCGACAAGATTCAAATTGTCAGCGGTCTTCCAAAAACAAGGTCTGGTAAAATCATGCGCCGTATTTTAAGAAAAATCGGTGAGGGAGATGCCACCAACCTTGGAGATACTTCCACCCTCCTCGACCCAGGTGTTGTTGAAGAAATTATCAACGGTGCCAAAGTTGAAGTAAAACGATAAAACGAAATAAAAGACATCTTCCATGGAAGGTGTCTTTTTGTTTTCATTCATTTTAAAAACCAAAATTATGAAAAACTTAACCGAAAAAAACCGGGGATTTGTTATCCTCGGAGCCATACTTATTCAACTTGCGCTTGGCAACCTTTATGCCTGGTCGGTTTTTACCAACGATTTGGTTGAAGCCGGATGGAGCAAAGCCGACACTCAAATTGTTTTTTCAGTGGGTGTTGCGGTATTTGCTGTTGTAATGGTTATTGCCGGACGATTGATGCCCAAACTTGGCCCCCAGAAATTAACCATAATCAGCGCATTTTTGCTCGGACTCGGATATGTTGTTGGTGGCTTGCTTGGCGCTGAAAACTATTTAACCACATTGATTTTTGTAGGAGTAGTAGGAGGTGCCGGAATTGGTTTCGGATACGTTGTCCCAATTGCTGTGGGAATGAGCTGGTTTCCCGATAAAAAAGGTTTAATTACCGGCCTTGCAGTAGCGGGATTCGGATTTGGGGCAACACTCTGGATGGCACTCGCCGGAAGGTTGGGTGCACTGGGTGGCGGTCAGCTTATCAAAAATATTGGAATGTCTTCAACTTTTATCGTGCTTGGAATTATTTTCTTTGTAATTATCCTGATTGGCAGTATTTGGATGAAGTTTGCCCCGGCCGACTGGAAACCTGCCGGATGGAATCCCGAAGCAGGTGGAAAAAAGAAAGCAAGTGCAGGCGCTGTAAATTATACAAGCAGCCAAATGCTGAAAACTTTTCAGTTTTACATGATTATTTTGACCTACGCTTTTGGCGCCGGCGCCGGTTTGATGAGTATCGGACTGATGAAACTATGGCCAATGGAAGCCATGGAAGCCAACGGAATTCCCAAAGATGTTGCCAGCGCTGCTGCAACTTTGGCAATGGCCATATTTTTTGCACTTTTTAACGGCCTCGGAAGAATTTTGTGGGGAATGATCAGCGATAAAATTGGCCGTAAAACTTCAATTGCAATTATGATGGCTACACAGGGAGCTTTTGTAATCCTGTTTCAATGGATGGCCGGGAACCAAATTACCCTGTACATTTTTGCCGTTTTAATAGGTTTTAATTACGGCGGATTATTTTCTCTCTTCCCAACCATCACTGCCGATATTTTTGGAAACAAACATTTTGGACAAAATTACGGCTGGGTATTTCTGGCGTATGCCATTGGCGGTATTATTTTCCCGATTTTGGGAGGAAAACTGGGAGACATGGGGAATTTCCCGCTTGCATTTACCATTTGCGGAATATTGTGTTTTGTTGCGGTTTTGACAAATTATCTGGTAAAACCATTAAAATCCAACTAAATAAAAAAACCGGCTAGTCCGGTTTTTTTATTTTTACAGGTTGTTGTGTTAAAAAACAGGTTACCACAGGATTGTTCTTTAACATACAGATATAATCTTTACGTGGGGAAAAACAAGCTAATTTCCTGATTTTAAATAAACTTTAATCTTTTCCTACCAACATTAAAACCATCCGGTAAAATTTTCTAACCTGATTTTTTTTCATGAATTTTATGACCGAAAACATTCAACTTTGTGGCTGTTCAAAAAAGTCAAAAGCTGGTAGTAAAAAAATCAAAAATATACTCAAATGGCCATTAAAAAACTAGACAGTATTTTTAAACCCAAAAGAATTGCATTAATAGGTGTTTCCAACAATCCTGACAGTGTTGGCGGAATCACGCTGAGAAATTTAGTGGGAGGTGGATTTAACGGAGTTGTTTATCCGGTTAACCCAAAACGTGAAGCTGTTTTTGGAATTCCATGTTACCCCGATGTAAAAAGTTTACCAAAGACCCCCGATTTGGCTGTGATTATGACAGGCGCCCGGTTTGTACCTCAGCTGGTGCGCGAATGTGGTGAAGCCGGAATTCACGGTTTGATAATTATGTCGGCCGGTTTTAAAGAATCGGGCGAAGAAGGAAAAGTTCTGGAAGCTCAGGTTAAAGCTGAAAAGGCAAAATTTCCCGACATGCGTGTTATCGGCCCGAACTGCCTCGGTATTTTGGTTCCCGGATTAAACATGAACGTAAGTTTTGCAGCTGGCATGCCTAAAAAAGGCCATGTTGCATTTATTTCGCAATCTGGTGCTTTGTGTACTTCGGTACTCGACTGGGCTTACGAATCGAACATCGGTTTTTCCAATTTTGTTTCCATCGGTAATTCCATGGATGTAAGTTTTGGCGACCTAATCGATTATTTCGGACAGGACCCAAATACAAAATCAATTGTTTTGTATGTTGAATCCATTCAGAATGCCAGAACATTTATGTCGGCTGCCCGTGGATTTTCAAGAGAAAAACCAATTATCGTTTACAAATCAGGTCGTTTCCCTGAATCGGCAGCTGCGGCAGCTTCACACACCGGAGCAATGGCCTCTGAAGATTCAATTTACGATGCCGTTTTCCACAGAGCCGGATTGGCCCGTGTATTCGACTTTGGAAATATTTTCGACTTCACCGACCTTGTTGGCCGGAAAAGAATTCCAAAAGGAAACCGCCTGGCAATTGTAACAAATGCCGGTGGCCCGGGAGTTATGGCAACCGACTCGTTAATTTCGCTGGGAGGAAAACTGGTTAAACTTTCCGATGAAACCATGCAGAAATTGAACGATTATCTGCCTCCGTTCTGGTCTCACGGAAACCCGATTGACGTACTTGGGGATGCCACACCGGAAAGATTTGCCCGCTCAACAGAAATTGTACTTGAAGATCAAAATGTAGATGCTGTTTTGGTACTTCTTACTCCTCAAGCCATGACCGACCCTACTGCAACTGCAGAAGCTATAGCAAAAATGGCACAAAACACCACAAAAACGATTATGGCAGGTTGGCTGGGCGGAGCAAGCATGCGCGAAGGAACACAAATTTTCAACAATGCAGGTATTGCAAGTTATGGTACGCCGGAACAGGCGATCAAAGCTTTTATGACACTTTCAGATTATTCGCAAAACCTGAAAATGTTGTATGAAACACCAAAAGAAGTTCCGGTTTCGTTCCAGTACGACAGAAATGAACTGAGACAAAAATACCTGAAGGATGTTTTTCCTAAGGCAAAAATATTGAACGAAGACGATTCCAAAATGTTGGTAAACGACTATGGAATTGATACCACTCACCCAACACCTGCAGCAACCGAAGACGAAGCTGTTGCTATTGCTGAAAAGAAAGGGTACCCGGTAGTTTTGAAAATTTACTCACCCGACATTACGCATAAATCGGATGTTGGTGGTGTTGCTTTAAATGTTCAAAACGAAGATATGGTTAGGGCAACGTTTAGAAACATGATCAAAACCGTTGCTCAAAAACGTCCCGATGCCAGAATTGATGGTGTTACCGTTCAAAAAATGGTCAATACAAAAGGCGGAATCGAATTGATTGTTGGAACAAAAAAAGACCCGGTTTTCGGTACCGTAATGTTGGTTGGAATGGGTGGAACCACTGCTGAATTGTTCAAAGACAAACGTTTGGAATTCCCTCCGTTAAACGAACAGCTGGCCCGGCAGATGCTTGAATCGCTGAAAATTTATCCATTGCTTGCAGGTTGGCGCGGAGATGCTCCGAAAAACATTGACAAATTAATTGAAGCATTAATCAGAATGTCATATCTGGCGGCCGATTATCCTGAAATTGAAGAACTCGACATCAACCCGCTGGTTGTAACCGAAAAAGATGTAATTGCTCTGGATGCCCGTATTGTTGTGGACGAAAAAATTATGGCGAAACCGGTGAAAGAATATTCTCACCTTGTTCTTCGTCCGTATCCTGAAAGTTTGATTAAAACATGCAAACTGAAAGACGACACCGAAATAATTCTTCGTCCGATAAAACCCGAAGATGAACCAATGTGGCTCGAACTTCTGGCAAGCTGTTCAAAAGAAGCCATTTATCACCGTTTCCGGTACGACTTTTATTTTGATTCACACGAAGTGGCATCACAATTCTGTTTCATCGATTACGACCGTGAAATTGCCATTGTAGCCGAAGTGGAAGAAGAAGGAAAGAAAAAACTGATTGGTGTTGGCCGTTTAATTGCCGATCCTGACATCGAAATAATGGAATATGCCATTTTAATTACCGACAAATGGCAGAAAAAAGAACTTGGTTTCACTCTGACCAAATATTGTATGGAAGTGGCGAAATCGAGAGGAATTAAGAAACTGTTGGCAGAAACCACAAAAGACAACAAACCGATGATTTCTGTTTTCAGAAAACTGAATTTCAAAATCAGGTTCAACGAAGACACAACCGTTTCAGTAAACAAAGACATTACTGAAGAAGAAGAATAGAATGTACTGAATTTCAAAATAACTCCCGGCAGCAGGTATTTCCGCTGCCGGGTTGTTAATGTTTGCACATGGACATTGCCAGAATTGAAGAAGCCGTAAATATCATCCGAAAAGCAAAATACACAGTTGCTTTTACAGGGGCCGGTATTTCAGTGGCCAGTGGCATTCCTCCGTTCAGGGGAGAAAACGGGCTCTGGAACAAAACCGATCCTATTTTTCTGGAAATAGAATTCTTTAACAAAAAACCCTTGCAGTCGTGGAAAAAAATAAAGGAAATATTTTACGACAGTCTGGGCGACGCCGAACCCAACATTGCACACGAAATTCTGGCGAAAATGGAGAAACGCAGTTTTCTCGAATCAGTAATTACGCAAAACATTGACCACCTGCACCAACGCGCCGGAAGCCGTTATGTGTACGAATTGCACGGAACCTACAAACAACTGGTTTGTACAAATTGCAGATCGGAATACGACATGAGTTTTGCCGACCTGAATTATCTTCCACCCACCTGCTACATTTGTAAGGGAATTCTAAAACCCGACATGGTATTTTTTAACGAACCCATTCCTGCATTTGCAAAAAAACGGTCGTTCGAAGAGGCCGAAAAAGCCGATGTTTTTATAATTATAGGTACAAACGCCGAGGTACTTCCGGCCGCTGACATTCCGGTAATTGCAAAAAAAACCGGCGCAAAAATTATCGAAATAAACATTCAGGAAACCCATTTCACTCACGAAATTACAGACATTTTCCTAAAAGGGGAAGCCACCGAAATTCTGAAAGAAATCGGAAAAGGACTTTATCTGTAAACTTCACCCCGCTTTTATTGTTTCCACATAATACTGGCATTCATCCTTGCTTAATTAAAAAATAATTTTTACCATTAAAATTCTTTTGTTGAAGGGAAATTCAGTAAAAAATAAAGAGTTTTTAGAAATTTTTTGTTCAGACTGGAAATGAAGGAAATACAAAAAATTTATAAACTTATTTTTGAAAATTTCTGCGCCAAGGAGAAGCATAAAAACGGTTGCCATTGAAAAGAATCAATTGTAATTTTTACTATAAAAAAATACGAATACTATTAAAATTTAATATTTATAAAAGATGAAAAAAACATTAGCACTATTTCTGTTTTTGGGAATTCTTTTAAAAGTCGGGGCAGCCAACGATTCCCGGCTGATGCGTTTTCCCGACATCAATAAAAACCTGATTGCCTTTGTGTATGCCGGCGACATTTGGACGGTGAATGCAAACGGCGGCGATGCCAAACGTCTTACTTCGCACGAAGGGATGGAACTTTTCCCGAAAATTTCGCCCGACGGCCGGTGGATTGCTTTTTCAGGTGAATATTCCGGTTCGCGCCAAATTTTTATTATCCCTTCGGAAGGCGGAACACCAAAACAACTTACCTATTACAATTCGGTAGGATTAATGCCGCCGCGTGGTGGTTTCGACGATGTTGTTCTTGACTGGACACCCGACAGCAAAAGCATATTAATCCGCGCCAACCGCACCGAATTTGGCGACAGAAACGGAAAATATTTCATGGTAAATATTGAAGGCGGACTCGAAAAACCGATGCAAATTGTAAATGGCGGTTTTGCCACACTGTCGCCCGATGCAAAAAAAATCTGCTTTACTCCGGTCGATCGCGAGTTTAGAACATGGAAAAGATACAAGGGAGGCCGCGCCACCGAACTCTGGGTTTACGACCTTGAAAAAGATGCTGCGGAGCAAATTACCCATTTTGCAGGCTCCGACCAGTGGCCAACCTGGTACAAAGACAAAATTTTCTTTGCCTCCGACCGCGATTTGAAATTCAATATTTACAGTTACGACACCAATACAAAAGAGGTAAAACAAGTTACCCAGTTCAAAGATTACGATGTACTGTGGCCTTCGGGCGAAAACGGACAGATTGTTTTCGAAAACGGAGGTTATCTGTACAAAACCAATCTTGAAACCGGAAATACCGAAAAAGTTACCGTAAATATCAATTTCGACAATCCGAACCTGTTACCGTATTTTAAAAATGTTTCGCGCGACATCCACAGTTTTTCTGTTTCGCCAACTGCTAAACGCGCATTGTTCGACGCCCGCGGCGATATTTTCTCGGTTCCGGCCGAAAACGGAGTTACTGAAAACCTGACACAAACACAGGGAATCCGCGAAATTTACCCAAGCTGGTCGCCCGACGGAAAATACATTTCTTACTATTCCGATGCTACGGGAGAATACGAAGTTTGCCTGCTTGAAAATAAAAAAGGCGCTACACCAAAACAGCTGACCAAAAATTCTTCAGCATGGAAATACGACAACGAATGGTCGCCCGACAGCAAATACCTGCTTTATTCCGACCGCACACTTAATCTGAAATTGCTGAATGTGGCCACAGGAACAGAAACAATTGTCGACCACGCTACTTTTAACGAAATTCATACGTATTCTTTTTCTCCCGATTCAAAATGGGTAATTTATGAAAAGGAATCGCCGAACGAACTTACTGCGGTTTGGGTTTACAACATTCCTGAAGGCAAAAATTACCAGCTCACCGATGATACATACAACGATTATTCGCCCGTTTTTTCAACCGACGGAAAATACATTTACTTCCTTTCGAACCGCGATTTTAACCTCGATTTTTCGGCTTTTGAATTTGATTATGTATACAACAATCCGACACGGATTTATGCCATTGTTTTAAAAGCCGACGGTGAAGAACTGTTCAAATTTAAAAACGATGTTGAACCCGTAAAAAATGAAGAAAAACCGGAACCTGCCAAATCCGACAAAAAAGAAGATAAAAAGGAAGAAGCAAAACCGGAATTATCGGTAAAAATTGATTTTGAGGGAATCAACAACCGCATTGTTGCCTTGTCGCCCGGTGTTGGAAATTACAGAAATTTATACGCTGTTGAAGGTGGACTGATGTACATCAGCGACGGGAAATTGAAAAAGTATTCCATCGAAAGTAAAAAAGAAGACGATATTATTGAAAATGTATTCCAGGTATTGCTGGCTGCCGACGGAAAATCGTTTTTGTACCGCTCTGGAAGAGATTACGGAATTGCAAAAGTTGCGCCCGGACAAAAAGCCGGAACCGGCAAACTCGACCTCGATGGAATGGAAATGAAAATCGATCCGGTGAAAGAATGGCAACAAATTTACAACGACGGTTGGCGTATTTACCGCGACTATTTTTATGTTGGCAATCTGCATGGAGTCGATTGGAAAGCAGTGAAGGAAAACTACGCGAAACTGTTGCCGTATGTTGGCCACCGCATGGATTTGGATTATATTTTTAATGAAATGGTTTCGGAATCGAACACCGGCCACTCGTATGTAAACTGGGGCGATTTCGAAAAACCCAAAAGAGTGGAAGGCGGTTTGCTTGGGGCAAAACTGGTGGCCGATGAAAAAGCCGGTTTATACAAAATCGCAAAAATTTATGAGGGCCAGAACTGGGACGAATCGCTGCGTTCGCCACTTACAGAACAGGGTGTGAATGTGAAAGAAGGAGATTACCTGATTCGTTTGAACGGTCATGATGTTACAACTGCTGATAACCCGTATGAATTACTTGAAAATACTGCCGGTAAATATGTAGAAATAGGTGTGAACGACAAACCTGAAAAGGATTTTATGCGCACTTCGATGATTAAACCGATCACCAGCGAGCTTGAACTTTTGCATTTTAACTGGGTAAAAGAACGCCGTGCAATGGTCGACAAACTTTCAGGGGGAAGAATCGGGTACATTTATGTTCCGAATACTTCGACCGAAGGAAACCGTGAGCTTTTTAAAGGAATGTATGCTTACCACAACAAAGAAGCGCTGATTATCGACGACCGTTACAACGGCGGTGGTTTTATTCCGGATGTAATGGCTGATTTGCTCGACAGAAAAACATTAAGTTACTGGAATGTAAACGGATTGGAGCCAATGCAAACACCGGCAGTGGCACATGACGGACCAAAAGTAATGCTGATTAACGGTTACTCTTCTTCGGGTGGCGACGCTTTCCCATACTTTTTCCGCAAAAAAGGACTCGGAACTTTAATTGGAACCCGCACCTGGGGAGGTTTGGTCGGGATTTCTGGAAATGCAGAGTTTGTTGATGGCGGCAGTTTTTCAGTTCCTCGTTTCGGAATTTACGACGAAAACGGAAACTGGATCATTGAAGGTGTTGGCGTTTCTCCCGACATTGAAGTGGTTGACCGCCCCGAACAACTGGCCAAAGGAATTGACCCCGGAATTGAAAAAGCAGTGGAAGTACTACTGAAAGAACTGGAACAAAATCCACCGAAAAAGATTGTGGCGCCAAAACCACCGGATCGTTCGGGATGGAACGAAAATGATATTCCGAATAAATAATATGGAAAGAGGTTGTTTTTTACAGCCTCTTTTTTTGTGATTCTGCCAAACTTTTAAAATGTATTTAGCTAAAAAAAATACTGTATTTTAATTAATTTTATTAAAGCCTGTCTCGTTGTATAAACATTGTTAAAAATCTGATTTTCAGTAAACTTTCACAACAATCAAGCGTCTTTGTGATGTATGTTTTTTAAAGTATAACACATTAAAGAAATTAGTCATGAAAAAGTTAATGACGTATTTAACAGCAATCCTGATGGTAATGTTTTTTACAACATTAAAGCTCAGAATGAAAACAACTCGGCAATGAATTCGATGAAAAGTGTCAGAAAATCGGAAACAAAAGCTGAAAGAAAAGAAGTTCGAAAAGAAGATCGAAACATGGTATCGGATGTATCAAAGGAAAATTTTGTAAGTGATTTTGGGAGAATTCCGAATGTGAAATGGGAAAAAAGCCAGCTTTTTGATGAAGCTGAATTTACAAAAGACGGACATCAATACAAAGCATTTTATAGTGATGATTCGAAACTGATAGGAACAACAACGGAGAAAACCTTTGCCGATTTGCCAAAAAATGCGCAAAAAGATATTCAGAAACACTATGGAGAGTACAAAGTTGACAAAGTAGTATATTTTGAAGACAATCAGGAAAATGACCAGGACATGCAACTTTATGGCTCCCAGTTTGAAGATGCCGATAATTATTTTGTAGAACTGTCGAACAAGGATAAAAACATCGTCATTCAAATAAATCCAAAAGGGCAGATTTACTTTTTTAAAGAATTAGCAAAGGAAATTTAAAACAAACAAATCAGACAAAAAATGCTGCCTGGTCTGGCGGCATTTTTTTTGCAAATTCATTAAAAATCCAAAACATTGTTTTTATGTTTTAGCGGAAATATGTACTCACAACTCTTAAAACAATCTCGTTATAGGGGTAATCGTAAAAAATATACAGGAAAGCAGGGGACATCATTTGGTTGAAACCGTGAGCCGGAAGAATAAGCTTCATTCCACACAAAAAACGAATCTTCAGTCTTTCGTCCTTTTCGTAAAGTATCATTTTACTGTTAAAATGAGTCTCAGTAAAACATAAAGAATTAGAGTTTTTATTTGTTTAAATGAAATGCAGGCTGCCCAGGCTCAATAAACTTCTGGTTTTGCAATAATTGAGAATTTGTAACGATCTCCTCTATAATAAGATTTTTCAATTTCTATTACTTTCCCATTTGAACATAAAATAGCGCCATCCAAAATAAATACAGGCAAAGGTGAATTTGTTTCAAAGTAGTTATCTGCAGATTTTGGGCTTAAAATCACTGTACTTAGCGTCTGTTTCACGTCGGTAATTTTAAGGCTGTATATTTCTTCATAAATTGTAAAATAAGGTTTTTGAGTTTCAATTATATTTATTCTCGGACAGAGTTTAAGAGAAATATACCTGATTTCATCTTTAATCAGTACATCATCGGCATATCTTAGGCGGTGTATTTTTACCACCGGGCCTTCAATTATATAATGATGCCCACTAATTTCTGTTGATATACCAGCATCAAGTGTAGTCTTTTCAATAATAACACTTTTGGGGTTAAATCCTTCCTTCCGCAAATTTTCTTCAAACCCTGCCCGTGTAGTATAAATGGAACCTAATCTTCGGGTAATATGTTTATCTTCAGTACGGTTCAAAACAAAAGTGCCTTTGCCCTTAATTCTTGTAGCCCATCCCTTGAGCTCAATTTCATGAAGGCTTTTTCGCGCAGTTGTATTGCTAATATTATATTTTTTAATAAGCTCATTTTCAGAAGGTATCTTATCACCGGGTTGTAAATCACCCGTTTCGATACTTTTAATGATATCCTGATAAATTTCAATATATTTTGGATTTGTTGAATTCATAACGTAAATGTAGAAGAAAGAAAAGAAAATATCAATACATACTTGCAAATTAATATTTCTTACTTATATTTGCACAAAACCTTACTTAGTGCGTTAACTAAAATGAAAAAAAACCTAACTTGGATACCATGGCTTATCGTAGCGATGACATTTCTTGCTACAGCTTTAAGTTTTCTTGACCGCCAGGTGCTTTCCATCTCAATTTTAAAAATCAAAGAAGATTTCCATATAACTGATATCGAATACGGATTCATCAATACCGGCTTTTTAATTAGTTATGCAATTATGTTTACGGTAGGTGGCATATTAATAGACCGCTACGGCAGCCGCCTCGGGCTGGCATTTTCGGTAGGAATATGGTCGGTTGCTACAATTTTGCATAGTTTGGCCAACAATGCCTTTCAATTTGGGTTGTTCAGGTTTGTGTTAGGAGTTGGAGAAGGAGGGGCTTTCCCCGGTGCAATAAAAGCAGTTGTGGAATGGGTTCCAAAACACAGGCAGGCGCTGGCAAACGGAATTGCGATTGGTGGTTCGGCGCTTGGCGCTGTAGTGGCTCCGCCTCTGTGTGTATATTTTATTGGCATTACCGGATGGCGCGGCGTTTTTCTGATAACAGGTGCTTTTGGCGTTCTTTGGGTAATTGCCTGGCTGCTGTGTCCAAAACAAAAAGCAAAATCAACGAAAGAAATATCTTATAAAGAAGTCGATCTTAAACCAAAACAAAAAAGAATCGATCTCATGCAGGTAATCAAAATAAAGGAAGTATGGGTTTTTATACTGATTCGTTTTTTACTTGATCCCATATTTTACTTTTACATGTTTTGGATTCCAAAATACTTAAACGAAGCCAGGGAAATAGACATTAGTATGATTGGCAACTTATTCTGGATTCCGTTTCTGGCGTTGGGAATTTCAAATATGCTTGGAGGCTGGTTATCCGACAAGGTTTACAAAAGAACAGGAAACCTGAATTCAGCAAGAAAAATAATAATGGGAGTAGCTGCCTTACTAACAATACCTGCACTTTTGGTAAAAACTGCTCCAAATGTAGAATGGGTAATCCTCATTATATCAATTGCATTTTTTGCCCACGGGCTCTGGATTACTAACTATATCACTTCAATCAGCGATATATTTGGAAAAACAATTACATCTACCATTGTCGGATTTTCAGGTTCTGCCGGAGCACTTTCGTCCTTAATCCTAAATCCGATAATTGGGCTAATAATTTCAAGATTTTCATACGATCCGGTATGGATTTATGCAGGTTCAATGTATTCCATTGCATTTATCACATTTATTATTTTGATACCAAAGATCAAACTAATAAAAGCATTCGAATAGAGTAATAATCAATTTCAAAACAGCAATAAAAAATTTTCAAAAAAACAACTTAGTGCGTAAAGAACAAACACAATAAGCGTAATCATGGATAATAAAGATTTAAACAATATGCTGCTTAGAGTTAAAAGAAACGCTCCAAGAATTGGAGTGTTTGGTGTAGGTTATGACAAATATTGGGAACAATTTCCCGGTCTTCTGGATGAGTTACTACAGAAGCACAATGAAATAATCAAAAAGATTCAGGTTCAGGATGTAACTGTTGTCGATTTCGGAATGATTGATAATACCAGGAAAGCTTATGAAATTGTAAAAAAGATGGAGGCTGCCAACCTCGATATGATTTTTTGCAATATGCTTACATATGCAACCTCAGGTACATTTGGAATCATAATTAAAACCCTTACAGTTCCAGTTATACTTGTAGCCTTACAGCCCAGAAAAGCACTTGATTATACAAAAGCTTCAACCTACATGCAGTTAATGAATGATGACATTTGCGCTTTGCCCGAATTTGCAGGTGTAGCTGTCAGAATGGGAAAAAAAGTGCCGGATATGATAATAGGAACATTACACGATGATCCGGAAGTTGAGTCTCAGTTCAATGAATACTGCCGGATTGCACATGTCTTGCACGACCTGAAAAACGCTCAATTGGGGCACCTTGGCCATCCAATAAATGCAATGCTCGATATGCATACCGATGCAACCATGCTTACCTCTGTTTTCGGAAGCCATATTGTAGAATGTGAAGCCAACGAACTTTTTACATATTATGAAAAAGTCACCTCAGAAGAAATTAAGGAAAGTGAAAATTTAATCATCAACTTTTTCGATACTCCGGATCCGGTTTCTGATCCAATTTCTATGAAACTAAAGGACGAAGACTTAAAAGTTGCAGCAAAGGTAAGTGTTGCACTCGCCCATTTTGTTGAAGAAAAAAAACTCGACGGGCTTGCCTATTATTATGACGGACCCGACAACAGTGAAATCAGGACAGTGCTTACCAATTTAATTGTTGGGAATTCACTGTTAACTTCCAAAGGCTTTCCAATGTGTGGAGAATCGGACCTAAAAACATTAATTGCCCTTCTGATAATGGACAGACTCGGAATTGGCGGTAGTTTCGCTGAATTCCATCCGGTAGATTTTAACGAAGGGTTTGTGTTGGTAGGCCACGACGGGCCACACAATATCGCCATTGCCGAAGGAAAACCGGTACTGAGAAGTCTAAAAAAATACCACGGAAAACCCGGAAGTGGTGCAGGTGTGGAATTCAAAATTAAGGAAGGCCCGATAACTATGCTATCAATCAACTCAACATACGACGGGAAATTCAAATTTGTAATTGCCGAGGGGGATTCGGTTGCAGGGCCCATTCCTCCGACAGGAAATACAAATACAAGGGGATTTTTCAGACCCGACATCAAAACATTCCTGTATCGCTGGATGAAAGAAGGCCCCACTCACCATTTTTCGCTTGGAATAGGACACCATGCAAAAACCATTGCTAAAGTGGCTAACTACCTAAACATAGATTCCATTATAATCAATTCTGATTCAACTAATTAAACATGTAATTTTTATGAAAATCGATTTCGACAATTTTAAACAAAAAAAGGACTACAACCTTTTGGGAAGAATTCTTCTCTTTTCAATTGTGATTTGTATTTCATTTACTGCAAACGCAAACTTTACCTCTAAAGTACAACAACAACCCGTTGTAGTAGCCGGACAGGTAAAAGGTACTGACGGAGTAACCCTTCCCGGTGTAAACGTGCTGATTAAAGGTACCAACAACGGGGTTATTACCGATGCTAATGGAAATTATTCCATTGAAATTACTGCTTCTAATGCGGTGCTGATTTTTAGCTTTATTGGTTACCAAACAAAAGAGGTTGAAATAAAATCACAAACCTCGATAAATGTTACCCTTGAAGAAGATATAAAAAACCTGGATGAAGTTATTGTGGTTGGATACGGGACACAAAAGAAAAAAGACCTTACCGGTTCTATATCAAGAGTTACCGGCGATGAACTTATCGCGCCGTCAACCTCAACTTTTGACCAAATGCTTCAGGGAAAAGTAGCCGGGGTTCAAATTACTCAAACTACAGGAGCCCCTGGAGGAAACGTAAACATACTGATACGAGGTGTAAGTTCAATCACCGGTGGAAACCAGCCATTGTATGTAATCGATGGGTTTCCGGTTAATATCAGCGAGGGAAGTTCGAATATGCTCAACTTTGGCGGTTCGAATTATTCTGCCTCAAATATGGCCAATAGCACTTACGACAAAATCAATCCGTTAAATTCTATTAATCCTTCCGACATTGAATCGATAGAAATACTAAAAGATGCTTCGGCAACAGCAATTTATGGTTCAAGAGGAGCTAATGGAGTAGTTATTATTACAACCAAAAGAGGAAGCATGGGAAAATCACAGTTAAATGTCGATATCTCATATGGAATTCAACAGGTTGCGCATAAACTCGACATGATGAACTCTCAGGAATATGCTGAATTTGTGTGTGAAGGACGCGATAATGCATGGGTTTACTCAGGAGGTAGCGCAAATGATCCCAACAGTGTAAGACCACAATCCTACAAAGTACCGGAAGAATTTCGCACCCCGTCGTCAATTACAACGAACACCGATTGGCAGGATGTAATTTTTCGTGTTGCACCGGTACAAAACTACCAGTTGTCTTCAAATGGCGGCAATGAAAAACTTAAATATCTGATATCGGGTGGTTATTTTCATCAGGAAGGGATTGTTTTAACTTCAGATTATAAACGGTTCAATGTCCGTTCAAACCTGGACGTTCAGGTTTCTGAAAAAATTAAAATTGGTTCTACTATTTCCGGCTCGTACGGATATGGTACTTTCCCAAACACCGAAGGACATTATGGCTCGGGCGGTATAATAATGATGGCCCTGGCAGCGTCTCCAACTATTCCTGTTTATGATGAAAACGGTGATCCGTATTTTAACTCAAGTGATGTTTCATCCGGACTCGGATGGCTGGTCAATCCGTTAACTGTCCTTGATAAAAATAACTATTCCGACAATCGAACAAAAGCAAACGCACTGATAAACAACTATCTTGAATACAAAATATTCGACGGGTTGATTTTTAAAACTACAATAGGTATCAACTACGATGCGGGGACAATTAAACTCTGGCGTTCATCGGCAGTTCCGAATTACACAACCCTGAATTATCCTTCGTCTGCAGGAGCGACAAAAAGCGACAACATCGAATGGTTAAATGAAAACACATTAAATTACAAACATATTTTTAAGGAAAAACATTCATTTGATGCATTACTTGGTTTTACTTCACAAAAAAGTACATACAACCGTCTTTCTGCAGGAGCAACAGATTTTCCTACTGATTATGTAACGTATATCTCTGCGGGGACTGTAAATTCAGGGACACAAATAAAATCAGAATGGTCCATGTTATCGATGATTTCAAGGGTCAACTACGCATATGCCGGAAAGTATCTGTTAACAGCTACCCTAAGAAAAGATGGAAGTTCGAGGTTTGGGGCCAACCACCGCTGGGGTACATTCCCTTCATTTTCTGTCGGGTACAATATTTCCGAGGAATCTTTTATGAAATCGCTTAAAAAGGTGAGTAACCTGAAAGTCAGGTTTAGTTATGGTATCTCGGGAAATAACCAGATTGGAAATTACGCAACCATTGGATTATTAAATTCAGCGAGTTATGTGAGTGGAAATAGTGAAATATCAGGATTGGTGCCAAGTTCACTTTCCAACGATGACCTGACCTGGGAAAAATCGAAACAAACCGACGTTGGATTTGATTTGGGCCTGTTTAACGATAGAATTTCAATTATTGCAGATATTTACAGAAACAAAAAAACCGACTTGCTACTTGCTGTTGAATTACCTGCTGCATCGGGTTATTCAAGTTCGACCCAAAATGTAGGCGATATTGAAAACAAAGGAATGGAATTAGCTCTTGAAACGGTAAACATCAATGGCAAAACATTTAACTGGACCAGTAACTTCACATTCAGTGCCAACAAAAACAAGGTATTGAAACTGGCTACAGAAGGGGCAAGAATCAGCAACAATGCTTACCAGGTAACCCAGGTAGGTTCACCAATCTCAAGCTTTTACATGCTTCATGCAATTGGTGTATTTCAAAATGAAGAAGAGGTTGCAAACAGCGCCCTTCAACATGCAAAAGTACAACCTGGCGATTTAAAATTTGAAGATTATTCAGGGGATGGCACCATTACTTCAGCCGACCAGAAAATTGTCGGAAATCCCTGGCCCGATTATACATGGGGGTTCAATAACCGGTTTTCTTACAAAAACTTTTCATTAAGCATTGCCCTTAATGGTTCACACGGTGCCTACACCTATTTATTAAACAACGGGATGGTAAATAGCGCAGGCGTTCAAAACCAGTTGGCAAGCATTCACCGCTGGAGGTCGGAAAGCGATCCCGGAGACGGAAGGACACCGCGTGCTATTAGAAGCAACTATGCATATTCTTTAAATACTTCATCTTACTATTTGTACGATGCTTCCTACGTCAGGATTAAAAATATAAATCTTTCGTATACTTTCCCGCGCGAATTGCTTAGCAGGCTTTCTTTAAGCAATTTAACCGTGTATGCTGACATAGCCAATGTTTATACGTTTACCGATTATCCGGGCTACGATCCGGAATCGAGCAGTACAGGTAACAGTATTACCAGCTCCGGTCTCGATTACGGGACATTTCCTCTGGCAAGAACTTGCACATTGGGTGTAAAACTTTCATTCTAACTTCTAAAATAAAAGACATGAAAAAAATAATTTATATTATACTGACCATCTTTGTGGGATTGACTTCATGTAACGATTTTCTTTCCCTGTCACCGGAGTATCAAATCAATGAAATTAACTATTATCAGTCAGAAGATGACTTCGAAACAGCAATAATAGGAATTTATAATACTTTGCAGGGATTGCACAATTTAACTGTTTTGTACCCGGCGGAATTGCTCACTGATAATACAACAATTAATTCATACACATGGACTACCACTGCTTCTGAATTTGATGAAGCCGGGGTTACTTCTGCAAATGGTATAATTAACAGCATCTGGACAAGTTGTTTTACCGCAATTGCCTATTCAAATAACATCATATCGAGAATTGATGATATTGAAATGAATGAAACCAAAAGAAATCAGTTTGAAGGTGAAGCGTTGTTTATAAGGGCATATTGTTACTTTTACCTGGTACGTTTATACGGCAAAGTTCCCATTGTCGAAGTCGCTTTCAGAAGCCCGGATGAAATTTCTTCTTTTGACATGACACGCCAGCCCGTAAGCGATGTATATGCGATGATTGAAGATGATCTCACAAATGCAGCTACGTTACTCAATGGTACGGAACTTTCAAAAGGAAGGGCATCAGAAGGAGCAGCAAAAACGCTGCTTGGAAAAGTATACCTGACAGAAGAAAATTATACCGGTGCAGCCACAGTATTAAAAGAAGTTATTGATATGGGCATTTATTCCCTTGTGGGTGACTACGGAAGTATGTTCGATGGAACTAACGAAGAATCAGATGAATCCATTTTTGAAATTGAATACCTTTCCGGCGATCTTGGGGAAGGAAATTCCTTTTCTTCGAGTTATACACCAGGATTATTTAATATGGCCATTTTCCCGAACAATATGAACGGGAACGGCTACATGTGCCCAACCCAGGATTTATTTAACGCCTATGAAGACGGTGATGTAAGAAAAGCTGCCTCGGTAGTCGATTCGGTACTTTTAACCGACGGTACTTATGAACACACGTTGTGCGGATTAAAATTTGTCGATTTTTCCACAGGAACATCCGGCGACGGCGGCATTAATTACACTGCGTTACGTTATGCCGATGTATTGCTGATGTATGCTGAAGCACTAAATGAAAACAACCAGACTTCTGCCGCACTGCCTTACATAAATCAAGTCAGGGAACGCGCAGGACTAAACGACCTGAGCGGCCTGTCAAAAGACGAATTCACGCTGGCAATGGAAAAAGAACGCCGCATTGAATTCTTCCACGAAGGACACCGCTGGTTCGATTTATTACGCACAGGCCGGGCGCAAACCGTATTAAATGCATACTTTGCAAGTATCGGTAACAGTTATACACTTGAAACTTATGAGCTGTTAATGCCAATTCCGGATGATGAATTGGAAATTAGCCCCGAGTTGGAACCGAATGAAGGATATTAATTAAAATAAAAGGATCGAAGCAGTGCCAGACTGCTTCGATCCAACCATTTGAAATGAAAGGTATTTTTTTGTTTTTAGGAATTCTGCTCCTTAGCCTTTCGTGCTCTGTAAAAAAAGACCAAAGCACGGCATTGGTTACCGGATTGCGCTGCGACTATTTTGAAAATCCGCTTGGGATTGATAATCAAACTCCCAAACTGAGTTGGATAATTAATTCTCCGGAAAGAAACCAAAAGCAAACGGCTTATCAAATTCTGGTCTCAAGTAATCAAAATCTTTTAAACAGTGACAAGGGTGATGTTTGGGATACAGGGAGAGTACCATCGGAACAATCGGTTCAGGTTATATATCTGGGGCAAAAGCTTGAACCAACAAAAAAATACTTTTGGAAGGTACGCGTCTGGGACAAGCACAATAACAGATCGGAATGGAGCGCTCCAGCTAAATGGGAAATGGGTTTGTCTGAACCCGATTTATGGAAAGCCCGGTGGATTGGATATGATTGTGGTGACGCAGCCCCTCTCCTACGCAAAGAATTCGAAATTACAAAACCTGTAAAGGAAGTTCGTGTCTATGTTAGTGGACTTGGTTATTATGAATTAAGCATTAACGGTTCAAAAATAGGAGACCACGTGCTCGATCCGGCACAGACCGATTATGAACAACGTACATTCTATGTCGTGTATGATGTAACAAAAGAGTTAAAACAAGGGATGAATGTTGTTGGTGTAATGTTAGGAAACGGCTGGTACAACCAGAACGTAGTCAATATTTATAAATTTGGTTGGGGCGATGTTATTTATGGAAAGCCCAGACTTATTTTACAAATGCATATTGTTTACGAAGACAATACGGAAGATTTGATTACAACCGATAATACATGGAAAGGCTCAGCCGGACCAGTCATTTCAAATAAAATTTACGCAGGTGAATTTTATGATGCCCAACTGGAAAAACCAGGATGGGACCAAACAAATTATGATGATTCAGGTTGGAAACAGGTTGAATTAATGGAAAGTCCGGGAGGAAAGCTGGAATCCCAAAATATTCAGGCTATTAAAAAAAATAAAATTATTAAGCCCGTTCAAATTACGAATCCTAAACCCGGAGTTTATGTTTATAATATGGGGCAGAATTTTGCCGGATGGGCAAGATTAAAACTGGAAGGAAAAAAAGGAACAACAATCCAGCTTCGGTTTGCTGAAACGGTTTCGGATGATGGGATGATCGATCCTGCAAGTACAGGCGTTTATGCAACAGGTGTTGTACAGACCGACCGTTATACCTGCAAAGGAGACAGTGAGGAAATATGGGAACCCCGTTTTACCTATCACGGTTTCCAATATGTTGAAATGACAGGATTTCCGGGCGTCCCTACTCTTGACAATATTGAAGGCGTAGTTGTCAATACCGCACTGGAAGAAAAAGGAACCTTTACTTGTTCAGATACAATGATAAATAAAATCCACCAGGCAATTTTATGGACTACACTCAGCAATGTTCATGGAATAGTAACCGATTGCCCACACCGGGAGCGTTGCCAGTGGCTTGGTGATATTCTGACAGAAATGATGGCTTATAATTTTGATGCGCCATTAATCTTTAAAAAATTTGTTCAGGATATTGAAACCGGACGAAAGGGGGACATCCCAAATCATGTTGCCCCGGGAAAACGGACCAGTGGAAAGGCATCGTCCGACTGGGGATCAACATTTATTCAAATTCCCTATTTTATGTATCTCTACTATGGTGATATTTCTGTCGCACAGGAGCATTATGAAGGAATGACATTTTTTATGGATTATTTACAAAAAACGACAGAAAATTATATTCTTACCGATGGCTGGGGCGACTTGTTTGAACCCGGTTCTGTAAGGTCAGTGAGAACGCCAAAAGAATTGACATCAACCGCTTTCTTTTATTATGATGCTGATTTAATGAGCCAATTGGCAGCTGCCCTTGGGAAAGATGAAGATGCACAAAAATATACCCATTTAAAGAATGAAATAAAAGCAGCATTCATTCAGCACTTTTACAACAAGAAAACAAAGACTTTTGGGTCTCAGACAGGAGATGCAATTGCCCTGAAGTTTGGCCTGGCACCGGATGGGGAAGAAACTGCTGTGGCGCTAAGCATGAAAAAAGACATAATTGAAAACTACAACGGGCACCATTCTACAGGACATATGGGAACTCGTTATATATATGGAGAATTGGGCCGTTATGGATACGGAGATGTTGCCCTTGAAATGTTAAATCAGACTACTTATCCCAGTTTCGGTGAATTATTCTCACGTGGAGCGACCACCGTTTGGGAATATTGGGGCGAACGTTTGATTGATGAAACTTCTGCCGGTATCCGTTCAAGAAATCATCCCTTTCAGGGTGGATTCGATGCCTGGTTTTACAACGGGATTGCCGGGATAAATCCTGATCCTGAAAACCCGGGGTTCAAACATATTATTTTTAAGGCACAGCTTACAAATTGCCTCGATTCGGCAGAAGCAAACTATAACTCCATCTACGGACTGATTTCAAGTAAATGGAAAAACACCGTCAGCGAATTCAATTGGTCAATTGAAATTCCGGCAAATACTACGGCTACAATTTATATTCCTGCACAAAAACAAGATTCAATCTTCGAAAACGGGAAAAGCATTGAAACAAAAAATGATATAAAACTTATACGGGAAGAAACAGATTATATGGTGTATGATTTAGGCTCTGGTGAATTTTCATTTACAGTGAGAAAAGATTCACATTCAACCCTGTTAAAATAATTTATACGTATATTAATCTAAACCAATTAAACCAATAAACCATGAAACAAAACACAAACCATCAAAAACTTTTCAGGCATAAACTGGAAATCCTTATAACCGGAATTTCTCTGATTACTATATTTCTTGGGGGCTGTACCACCAAAGGAAAAGAATCTGATAAAAATAAACAGGAAATAAAAGTTTCGGAAAGTGATTTTCAGGCTGTCCCAGAAGAATTCAGACCCTGGGTATATTACTGGTGGTTGAAGGGAAATGTAACGAAAGAACAGATTACGCATGATCTCGAAGAAATGCAAAAAAAAGGCATTGGAGGATTTTTACTGTTCGATTCCCGGGGTTATTGGGATTCTTACGATGGCAGAACAGGCCATATTCCGGTTCCGCTTCAGATTAAATATGAATTTATGAGCCCCGAATGGAGGGAAATGGTAAAATATACCATGCAGGAAGCCAACCGTCTTGGCTTAAAAATGAGCATCAATATTGCCAATACGGGCGGTTCTCTCCGCGGCCCGTGGGATATGAAAGAGGATGGGCCGAAACAACTTATCTGGACATCAGCAAATATTTCCGGCCCGGTAAAAGTTTCAGTTCAACTGGAAAATCCTTCCGACCAAAAATATTTTCAGGATGTTGCGCTTATGGCAGTAAAAATAAAATCGAATGAAAAATCAACGGAAGGAATTGATTTAAACGAAGGGTGGAAAACAGTAACAGCCCCTTCGGAAGATGCTCCGGTAGCCGGTGAGATTATCAACTTAAAAGATAAAGTAGCAAACGGCAAACTGCAATGGGATGCTCCAGAAGGAGAATGGCGTATTTTACGTTTTGGTTTCCATGTTATAGGGGAAGAAGGAAGTGTGGATATTTTAAATCCGGAAGCGGTAACAAGATATTTTCATTTAATGGGTTCCGAAATTTTAAAAGATGCAGGGCCGATGGCAGGAGTTACTTTAACTAACTTTTATAATGTGAGTTGGGAAGGTGGTCAGCCGGACTGGAGTGTAAATTTTGAAAACGATTTTAAAAAATTCAGGGACTACGACATTCAGCAATTTATGCCCATTTTAACAGGGATTTCAGCGGAAGATCACCAGGTAAATGAACGGTTTATGCGCGATTACCTAAAAACGGTCAGCGATTGTTTTAAACACAACTGTTATGAAACCATTGGCGAGCTTTGTCATGCCAGCGGTGTTCAGTGGCATTCTGAAGATGGAGGGCCCTGGCCTCGCACCGCTCCAATGTTTAAAGAGGCCGACCAGTTGACTTTCTGGGGAAGAAATGACATGCCGCAGGGAGAATTCTGGTGTTCCGGTACCGACGATTTACATACAAAATCAAACATCCGGTATGCAGCAATGGCCGGGCACATTTACGGACATCCGTTGGTAGCCGTAGAAGCTTTCACTCACATGGGATACCACTGGACCAAATATCCGGCGTATTTAAAACCTTTTGCCGATGTTAACTTAATCGACGGGGCAAACTTTTTTATCTGGCACACTTTTACAGCCTCGCCTGTCGAAGTAGGAAAACCCGGATATGAATATTTTGCCGGTACACATATTAACACAAATATTACCTGGTGGAATGAAGCCAGCGGTATTTTCGATTATCTTGGAAGATGTCAGTACCTGCTTCGGAAAGGAACTTTTGTTGCTGATGTTTGCACTTATGTAAACGATAAAAACTATGTCATGTGGGGAAGAGCTGAAAAGTGGAGCCAAAATTCTTCGCTTGCTCCGGCTAAAGGCTTTTCCTACGACCTTCTTAGTTCGGAAATTCTTGTCAACCGTTTAACAGTAGAAAATGGCCAACTTGTTCTTCCTGACGGTATGAGCTACAAAATGCTGGTGGTCGATCTCGACGAACCTGTTATTCCTGTTGATGTTCTGAAAAAAATAGATGAATTGGTGAATGCAGGAGCAACGATTGTTTTGGGAGAAACAAAGCCCTTAACTATTCCGGGTGTCAGCAACAATCCTGAAACGGATAAAGAAATCAGTAATCTTGCCGATAAACTTTGGGCACAAAAATCAGAGCAAATATCAGTTAATAAAATGGGAAAAGGGAAGATTTACACAGGGGCTGATATGGAAAAAATTCTGAGAGAAAATCAAATTTTACCCGATTTTGACGGTCCCTACGAATACATTCACCGAACCGGCGCTAATATGGATATATACTTTGTTTCAGGCGAAGGAAAAGCGAATTGTACATTCCGGGTAAAATCGAAAAAACCGGAGATATGGAATCCCATAACCGGCGAAATTACTGAAGCTTCAAGTTATAAATCAACAGATGACGGACGGACAACAGTAACACTCGATTTACCTCAAAATGGTTCTGCATTTGTCGTATTCAGGGAAGAGGGAGAAAATAATCACTTTGTTTCTATTGATGGTCCGGATTATCCGGAGTTTAAGGAAAAATCAGAAGATGCTTCCGGATTTGTATTCTGGAAAAATGGTGATTATGATTTTACAGCGATGAATAGAATTACAGAAAGAATAAACGCAAAAGTTGACCCTTCAATGGAAATAAAAGCCGCCTGGAATGTAACATTTATTCCGGCCACCGGTGTAAAAAACTTTGAAACTACTTTTGACAAACTTTCTCTTTGGAATGAAAATTCAGATCCAACTATAAAATATTTTTCAGGAACAGCAGCTTATTCAAACACTTTTGTTTTAACTGAAGAACAGGCAAAAAAGCCAGTTCGTTTGCAATTGGGCGAAGTTCACGATATAGCGCACGTTTGGATAAATGATAAAGATTTGGGAACTGTTTGGACTGCCCCGTGGACCGTTGACATGACCGGAGCCTTAAAAGAAGGAGAAAACATAGTAAAGATTGAAATTACCAACTGCTGGGCCAACCGGATGATTGGTGATGCCGGACTACCGGAAAGTAAATGGACAACAAAAACCAACGTTCGTCGCGTTCCCGACCGCTCGGAATACAAATCCGGCCATCAGGCTTTTTCTGCTCAGGATGAACTAATGCCATCGGGTTTGGCGGGACCTGTACTGATTGAGTTTGGACAGGAACAATACATTACAACAAAAAACTGACAACCGATCTACAATAGAACAAACTTGTCATGAAGGAACTATTCCTGATACTTATTTTAATTCAGTTTTTATTACCGGGTGATAAAAAACAGGATAAAGTGCCGCCAAATATTATTTTAATTTTTACGGATCAGCAAAATGCCCATACCATGAGTATTGCCGGAAATCCTTATTTGCATACTCCGGCAATGGACAGGCTGGCCAAACAAGGTGTCCTTTTTACCCAAACGTATTGTACCTCGCCTGTTTGTGGTCCATCGCGAAGCAGTATTGTAACCGGGCTAATGCCCCACCAAACCGGCGTGGAATGGAACGGACAAAGTATAAGGGAAGGAATAACCAATTCGGGGCAGATTTTACGACAATCCAGATATCAAACTGTTTGGGCTGGCAAATGGCATTTACCGGAGAGCTACCCCCAGCGTGCGGCTGCAAAACAAAAAAGCATTGAAGGTTTTGATGTCCTTCCTTTTTGGGATGCTGAACAACCGCTGTGGCTGCTGGGATCAGAAACAGACCCCCCGCTCACAAAAGCTGTTGTGAAGTTTCTTCAAAATTACGATCATAAAAAGCCATTATTCCTGGCCGTAAGCTACCATAACCCACATGACATTTGTATGTATCCGCGCAAAGCAGGCTGGCAAACAAAAACCGATTCGTTGCTTGAAATCAGGCACTTTGGATTTAAACACAAACTACCTGAAGTAATCGGTACTTTCCCGGGAAAACTTGAAAACCTGCCTCCATTACCCCTAAATTTCGACATTCAGAAAGACGAACCGGATTTTTTAACCGAGAAACGCAACAATCACGATGAATACGGAGTGGAAACAAAACTGGCTTACCAGGAATTCGGGAATCTGGAATGGCAGGGCTATCTTAACGCTTATTACCGGTTAACGGAAATGGTTGACCATGAAATTGGTGAAGTACTGGATGCCTTGCAGCACAACGGATATATGGATAATACCCTGATTATTTTCACCTCCGATCATGGCGACGGTGCTGCTGCACATCACTGGGCTGCCAAGCTAAGTTTGTATGATGAATCGGCAAAAGTTCCTTTAATTATATCATTTCCGGGCAAAATTCCACAGGATAAAAAAGACAACAGTCACCTGATTTCTTTAAGTGACCTTGTTCCTACAATGCTTGATTTTGCAGGTGTAAAAACAAACTTGTCGTTCACCGGAGAAAGTATAAAACCTCTGCTCGAAGGCAAAACAAACCAGTGGAGGGATTACGCTGTGGTTGAACTGGCCGACTACCAGAAAGAACCATCGCGAAAGGGACGGATGATAAGAACAGGGCAGTATAAATACAACTTATACAGCACCGGCGAAGAACAACTCTTTCAATTGGCCGACGACCCCGGAGAAATTCAAAATCTTGCTACAAAAACTGAATTTGAAAAAATAAAAAATCAATGCAAAAAATATTTAAAGGAATGGGCAGAAGAGACACAAGACACTTTTGCAATTCACATTTTATCAAAGAAAATCAATCAATAATTTATTCAGTCAAAACAATAATTATCCATTGGTATTAAAACAAAAATGGAAAGATTTTTTACAACAGTAACCGCCCTCCTGCTTTTTGCATTGTGGTCGAATGTTTTTGCCCAAGTTAAACCTGCGCAGATTTTTTCCGACAACATGGTCCTTCAGAGGGAAATAAAAATACCGGTTTGGGGAACGGCGGCGCCAGGCGAAAAAATTAGCGTTTCGTTTGAAGGACAAATTGTTTCAGGAATTACAGATTCCATAGGAAAATGGAAAATATATCTCCCGGCATTGAAATCCGGCGGCCCATTCTGTTTGACGATTACAGGAGTTTCCGACAGCATTGTTTTTAACAACGTTTTGGTTGGCGATGTTTGGTTTGCTTCGGGCCAGTCGAATATGGAACATCCGGTTCAGGGGTGGGAATGGATTCCGCACTCCGCTGTCGAAAATTATAAGGATGAACTTCAGGACACTGATTATCCTGGAATCAGGCTTTTTAATGTCCCTAAATTTCCTTCGCCGGTGGAACAGGAAGATTTAATTTCCGGCGAATGGCAAACAGCAAACGCCAAATCAGTAGCCGGTTTTTCATCTATTGGATGGTTTTTCGCCAAAAAGTTGAATGCCGACTTGAATATTCCCATTGGGATAATTCACGCTTCATGGGGCGGAACACCAATTCGCACCTGGCTCGACAGACAAACGCTGGAACTTTTCCGCGATTCAATTGACCTTCCTTTACTTCCTGAAAATTTTAATACGAAAGAATGGGAAAAAACAGCGCTGTCTTCTATTGAAAGTAATCGGGTACACCGCGACGAAATCAGTTACCCACCACAAGAATTGACTGAAAAAATTACAAACACAAATTACGATGATTCTGATTGGGAAAAAATTAATTTTCCTTTCACAAACAATAAGAACGTCGTTTGGATACGTAAAAAAATAATCATTCCTTCTGTAAACAGAAATCTGTCGCTTCAACTTTCGTTGGGATTTCTTAACCGTCAAAGCCATATATTCTTCAATGACAAGGAACTTGGCTATTTTCAATACCCAAAACCGGTAAAAACCACTGTTCCGTCAGATTTAATAAAACAAGGGGAAAATGTACTGACCATCCGTCTGGCGCAACCTTTTGGACCGTTTCAGATATTTGGAGAAAAAGAAGCGTTTTACCTGGCAAGCAGCAATAATTCATTTTATAAAAATCTTGCAGAAGACTGGAAAATAAATTCAGAACTTGAACAGGTAAATTCCGCCGGGGAAAGTTTTCAGAATAATCCGGCTTTTCTTTTCAACGGAATGGTGGCACCGGTAATTCCTTTCGGAATTAAAGGATTTATCTGGTCCCAGGGAGAATCAGATGCGGGGCGTCCTTTTTTATATAAAACGATGTTTGAACAATTAATTCTGAGTTGGCGTCAACAATGGGGAAAAAATACTTTACCATTCCTTTTCATTCAGGCATCGAATATTGAACTTACACACCGGTTTGAAATTTTTGACGATTCACAGACGCTTTTGCGCGTGGCACAGCAACAAGCGCTGGCACTACCAAACACAGGCATGGTAGTTTCTGTCGATATTGGCGATCCTTACGATGTTCATCCAAAAAACAAAAAACAATTTGCTGAAAGACTGGCGCTACAGGCTGAAGAAAAAGTTTATGGTAAAAAGATCGTTTCCGACGGACCACTGGCAGAATCGTTCATCGTAAAAGACAACACGATTGTTGTTAAATATAAATCGGAAAACGGGTTAAAGGTTACTTCGGAGAAGAATATTAGCGGATTTGAAATTGCTGGTGCCGATGAAAAATTTTATCCTGCCAAAATAAAACTTAATGGATTGGAGGTTACTATTTCATCTCCAAATGTAAAAAATCCGGTAACAGCACGATATGCATGGAAAAACAATCCGGAATGTACTTTGTACACTATCGATGGTTTGCCCGCTGCTCCTTTTTGCACAATATTCCTTGAAAAAAACAATAATTTTAAATGACAACAACCTCGCTTTTCCCTTGTAACAAAGCTGACAAACATCTATTTTTACCGTTCTAAATACAATAGATATGCAACCCGATTTTAATCAGCTTAAATCCCAAATCGAAGGTGACGTTTTTGTAGACAATGTACAGCGTGTTTTATATTCTACCGATGCATCGCAATACAAAGAAATGCCGCTGGCAGTCACCCGGCCAAAATCCAAAGAGGATATCAAGAAGATTATTGCGTTCGCCCGTGAAAATAAAACATCAGTAATTCCCCGCGGCGCCGGAACTTCGCTGGCAGGTCAGGTTGTCGGCCCCGGAATTGTGGTTGACATTTCAAAATACATGAACAAAATTCTGGAGTTCAACGAAAAAGAACATTTTGTTGTTGTTGAACCCGGAGTTGTACTGGCCGAATTAAACCTTTTTTTGGCCAAACACGGCCTCCAGTTTGGACCGGAAACATCGACAGCCAACCGTTGCGTGATTGCGGGAATGCTTGGCAACAATTCCTGCGGATTGCATTCGCTGGTTTACGGAAGTGTGCGCGAACATATTCTTGAAGTGGACGCTATTTTATCCGACGGTTCGGAAACCACTTTCAAACCGTTGACAAAAAAAGAATTTCAGCAAAAACTGAACGGAAACCCCAATAAACTGGAAAAAGCCATTTACGAAAACCTCAACAATATTCTTTCGGACGCCGAGAATCAAAAAGAAATTCGCGAAAAATTCCCCGATCGGCGGGTGACACGCAGAAATATGGGTTATGCCATCGATGTTTTGCTCGAATCGGAAATATATTCTGAAGGAGGTGAACCTTTCAATTTTTGTAAACTTTTAGCAGGTTCGGAAGGAACTTTGGCATTTTCAACCCGGATAAAACTGAATGTAATTCCGTTGCCGCCGAAATTCAAAGGGCTCGTTTGTGCTCATTTTGAAACGTTGGAAGAATCGTTGATCGGAAATCTTGTGGCGCTTAAATACAAACCTACTGCCATAGAATTAATGGACGATCCGGTGATGCAGGCCGCCAAACAGAACATAGAACAGAACAAAAACCGATTTTTTGTCAAGGGCGATCCGGGAGCTTTGTTAATGATTGAATTTTCGTTTGAAACCGAAGAAGAGCTTGTTAACACTGCCGCTGCACTTGAAAAAGAATTGCGCGAAGCCGGACTGGGTTATCATTATCCGCTGGTTACCAGCGCCGATAAAATAAAACGGGTTTGGGCGCTGCGAACTGCCGGACTTGGACTGCTGGCCAACATTCCCGGCGACAGAAAAGGCGTTCCCGGAATTGAAGATACAGCCGTTGCCCCTGAATTTTTACCTGAATATGTGGCCGACATCAAAAAAGTGCTGGCAAAACTGGGGTTAACCAGCGTTTATTATGCCCACATTGCCACCGGTGAGATTCATTTCCGTCCGCTTATAAATTTTAAGGAAAAAGGCGATGTTGAACTTTTCGACACGCTGATGAACGAAGTAGCGGCATTGGTAAAAAAATACCGCGGTTCGATGAGCGGCGAACATGGCGACGGACGCGTACGCGGAAAATTTATTCCATTTATGCTGGGCGAAAAAAACTTTCAACTGGTTAAAGATGTAAAAAAAGCCTGGGACCCCGACAATATTTTTAATCCGGGAAAAATTGTCGATACGCCGCCAATTACCGAAAACCTGCGTGTTATTCCCGGCCAGCCGACACTTGATTTTGAAACCAACTTCGATTTCACAAAAAACAAAGGATATTTCCGAAGCATTGAAAAATGTAACGGCTCGGGCGACTGCCGGAAAAGTGAAATTATTGGCGGTACCATGTGCCCCACATTTATGGCTACCCGCGACGAAGACAAATCGACACGCGGACGGGCAAATATTTTGCGCGAATTTTTATCAAAAGGCGATCAGGCCAATCCGTTTAACCACGACGAAATTTATGAAATTCTGGATTTGTGTATTTCGTGCAAAGCCTGCAAGGCCGAATGCCCGTCGAATGTGGACATGGCCAAATTAAAAGCCGAATTTCTTCAGAATTATTACGATATTAAAGGAATTCCTCTTCGTTCGCGTTTGGTTGCCTACCTGCCCCGACTGAACAAACTTGCGGTGCTGGTCAGACCTGTTTCAAATTTTATGATGAACACTTCTCTTTTAAAAATGTCCATTGGTTTTTCAACAAAAAGGAGTGTTCCAAAACTTTCGAAAATTACACTGAACCGTTGGGTGCACAACGGAATTCCGGCAACCGAAAAAGAAAACAAAGGGAAAGTTTACCTTTTTAACGACGAATTTACCAATTACAACGAAAGCGATATCGGGATAAAAGCTATTCTTTTGCTGACAAAACTGGGCTACGAAGTAAAAATTCCGGTTCATATCGAAAGCGGACGGACTTTCCTTTCGAAAGGGTTTGTTCGCACTTCTAAAAAAATTGCCACTAAAAATGTTAGTTTGCTGAAAGATATTATTACTGAAAAAACACCGTTAATCGGGATTGAACCATCGGCTATCCTTGCTTTCCGCGATGAATATCCCGAACTGGTAGCGCCGGAATTACAACAGGCTGCCGGAGAACTGGCAAAAAACGCCCTCCTTTTCGATGAATTTATTTCTGCTGAAATTGACAAAGGAAATATTGTTGCTTCAGATTTTACTTCGGAAGAAAAACACATCCTGTTGCACGGTCATTGCCAGCAAAAAGCGGTTGCCAGCACCGAACCAACCAAAAATATGCTTTCGCTGCCTGAAAATTATTCGGTGAAAGAAATTCCGTCGGGTTGTTGCGGAATGGCAGGTTCGTTTGGTTATGAAAAAGAACATTACGAACTTTCACAAAAAATTGGTGAAATGGTGCTTTTCCCAACCGTAAGAAATGCCGAAGAAAAAACCATTATTTCGGCGCCGGGAACTTCGTGCCGCCACCACATAAAAGACGGTACCGGAAGAACAGCAAAACACCCGGTAGAAGTGATGTATGAAGCGTTGAAATAATTTAACCATTAAAAAACGTACTATGAAATATTTAATTTTCACGTTGATTTTTCTTCTCCCCCTGGTTTCGAAAAGCCAGACTTTAGCCGAAAAACTGGGATATGCAAAAACCGACCGTTTGTTAATTGTAAACTGCGACGATGTTGGAATGTGTCATGCCGCAAACCTGGCAGCCGAAGAAGGAATGACAGAAGGAAACATTACTTCGGGTTCGGTAATGGTTCCGTGTCCGTGGTTTTTGGAAATTGTAGATCGGGCCAAAGAAAATCCAAAACTCGATTTGGGCGTTCATTTAACGCAGACTGCCGAGTGGCAATATTACCGCTGGGGGCCGGTTGCCAGTTCCGATAAAGTAAAAGGATTGATTGACAAACAAGGTTATTTGTGCCGCAGTGTGGAAGAAATTTATCAGTTTGCCACGCCGGAAGAGGCATTGATCGAAAGCCGCGCCCAGATTCAAAAGGCGCTCGACGCCGGAATTCCGGTAACCCACATCGATTCTCATATGGGAACTATGCAACTGCATCCCGAATATGCAAAAATGTATTTGCAGCTGGCTGTTGAGTTTAACCTGCCTGTTCGGATGGCTTCACAATCGACTGCTGAAAAAATGGGGCAACCCAACATCAGAAATGAATTTGCTGAAAAAGGTATCGTTTTCACCGATTATTTTATTTACGAAGAACTGCAGCAATACGGAGACGATGTAAAAGGTTTCTGGAAAGAAATTATTAAAAACCTGAAACCGGGGGTTACCGAACTTTTTATTCATGCATCGGTGCCGGGCGAAGAAATCCAATCGATTACAAACAGCTGGAAAACCCGGAATACCGAGTACGAAACTTTTGTACACGACAAAGAAATTGCACAACTGTTAAAAGACGAAAACATCATTCTAATCGGGTACAAACCTTTGTTTGATTTACAGCGTTCGGGGGCAAAAAAATAATTTTACTGTTCCGATTTATCTCTTGTAAACACCGGGTTGCCGGGTTTTGAAAGCCGTGGGTTAAAAACATAACCTTCGGCATCGAAAGCCTGGAGGTTTTCCACATTTGTGATGTTATTTTCAAGGACAAAACGTGTCATTAATCCGCGCGCCCTTTTAGCATAAAACGAAATCATTTTGTAAGCTCCGTTGTTCATGTCTTTAAATTCAGGGGTTACAATTTCAGCTTTCAGCTTTTTCCGGTCGATGCTTTTAAAATATTCGTTGGAAGCCAGATTTACCAAAACACCGGTTCCCGATTCAGCTATGGCTTCGTTTATTTTTTTTGTAATCAGCGGATTCCAGAAATCGTACAAATCCTTCGACTTGTAATATTTCAGTTTGGTCCCCATTTCCAGCCGGTAAGCCTGCATTAAATCGAGGGGTTTTAGTACGCCGTATAATCCTGAAAGAATGCGCAAATGTTTTTGCGCGCGAAACAACAATTCTACAGGCAAGGAAGCCGCCTGCAATCCCTGATAAACATCGCCGCTGAAGGCAAAAACCGCCTGTTTTGCATTTTCGGGTGTAAACGGCAAACTCCAGGTTTGATACCTTTGAAAATTTAACTCTCCCAAATCCTTTGAAATCCCCATCAGTTTTGAAAGCTGGTCCGGGTTCATTTTCTTTAGTTTCGAAATTAATTTTTCCGATTGCTCCAGCATTTCGGGTACGGTAAAATCAGAAATTACGGGAGGCGTATGATAATCGAGCGATTTTGCAGGTGAAATTACAAGTAACATGATTTGTGTTTTTTCAAAATTAACAGAAAAAACGGTGAATAGTTTAGAAAATCAAGCTTAAATAATTGTTGTGAAGTCTTTGTGCGGCGTCATCAGTATTTTAATGTTTTCTTCCTTTTCACCTTCAATTTTCAGGTTTTCAAGGATATCCTCATCAAAAAGCAAAACCTTTGTGACAATCGGCAACGGATTTATTTTATTCTGAATTATTAAATCGGCGGAAAAAACAAAATCGTCTCGGGTAAATCCACGCGAGCCAAGCAATTCAATCTGTTTTCCCTGATAATTTACAAAAAGAGCTTGTGTTTCGTTGTACTCTTCGTAGTGCAACGCTTTGGGGTTCAAACGAAAACCCAGTTCGCGGTTATCGTTTTCATCCCAATCGTAAATTCCGCTAAAAAATAACAACGCCGAATTATCGGGCGCAAACCGGAATGCCTGTTTTATTGAAGCTTTAAAAGGATTTGAATGAATAACTAAAATATTCCCGAACCTTTTTGAATGTTCCGAAATAAACTTTTCGGCTTTGTTCAAATCTGAAAGTGAAAGAAAAATATCGGCCGGAACGCCCACCTTTTGGGCAAGTTTCAGTTTTATTTCCGAAACATCGGCCAAAATAACCCTGATTTCCGGATTCAGGTATTTTGCCAGAATAGCCTGTTCGCAACCAATGGGGCCGGCGCCAAGTATAACAACCCAATCGCGTTGCTGAATTTTTCCCCGGCTCAGTCCACGCGAAACACCTGAAAAAGGTTCTACCAAAGAATATTTCAACCATTCTTTGGCAGTGATTTCCTTTTTTCCGATTTTATGAATTGCTTCGGCAGGAATTACCGGATACGTTGAAAAAATCCCCTTCCCTCCTTCCGGCCAGTCATAACCAATGTTGTGCTTCCCGATAAATGGAAACACCAGAATATTTTCACCAATCGAAATATCGGAAACGTCACTACCCATCTCAACCACAACACCCGCGCCTTCATGACCGATTCTTCCAGGCACTGCTGTTTTTTGTCCGGTTACTGTTGATTTATCGCGGCCACAGTAACCCATCGACATCATTTTTACACGAACCTCATTTTTACCAACCGGTGTAAAAAAATTTTGTTGTACTTCGGGCAAAGCGCATTTCACAGGAACTGAAATTGAAAGTTCCGATGGAGCAGACAAATTATTCATTTTTGGAAATTTATTCGGTTTTCTTTCAATAACGTTTTATGTAAAACTAAATTTTGAAATAATGAATAAATTTTGCGTAACACTGTACTAATTTTTCTTTCCGAAATACTTATCAACCGTTTCGAGCAAAAGCTGCTGATTTATTGGTTTTATGAGATATTCGTTACATCCGGCTTCCAGGGCTTTTTCGCGATCGCCGGTCATTGCATAAGCTGTTTGGGCAAAAATTACAATTTGTTTGTTCTTCGATCTGATTTTTTGTATGGCCTTGTAACCGTCCATTACCGGCATTCTTATATCCATCAGAATCAAATCAATATCGTTGTTCTCCTCGAATAACTCAACTGTTTCCATGCCATTGGTTGCATAATAAATTTTTTTGCATTTATTCCCTAAAAGCGATGAAAGATACAATTTCCCAATTTCGTCATCTTCCGCAACAAGAACAGTAATACGGTTCAGAACACCATTTTCCAAACTTTCGGGGCGGGTTTCCAAATCCTGTTTCAATTTATTGTTTCCTGAAACCGGTAATAAAAAATAGAATTCGGAACCTTTACCTAAAACAGATTCAAACCAGATTCTTCCACCCAACATTTCAACATAAGCTTTTGAAATTGAAAGTCCCAGCCCGGAACCTTCAAAATTTCGTGAGATACTTATATCGGCCTGAATAAACCGTTCAAAAACAGCATCTTTTTTCTTTTCATCAATACCAATACCGGTATCTTTTACAAAAAACAGAATTTGATCGTTTTCCAGTTTCCATCCAAATTCGACATTGCCTTTCAATGTGTATTTGAGCGCGTTTTTTATTAAATTGGACATTACAGCCAGAACTTTTAAACGGTCGGTTTTCATTGTAAAATCAACCTTTTCTTTCTGAAAGTTATAAAAAAGCAAAAGGCCTTTTTTTGCAGCTTCGGGATTAAAAAAATTGAAAAGCAATTGCAGCTCAAGATGAACATGTAACTCGGAATATTCAATTTCAACTACTCCCGATTCAATTTTCGAAATGTCGATTAAATCGTTGAGTGTGGCTAACATTCGTTCTCCGCTCTTTTCAATAATATTGACAAAGTTTTCTCGTTCAGATTCAGACAGGTGCGGCTCTTTTAACAAACTGGCAAATCCCAGTATTCCATTCATCGGAGTTCGGATTTCGTGGCTCATATTCGCCAGAAATGCCGACTTCAGCCTATCGCTTTCTTCTGCTTTTTCTTTGGCTGCCATTAAATCTTCGAGCATCTTCTTTTTTTCGGTAATATCTTCACGGACAGAAACAAAGTGAGTAAGTTCTCCTTTCAGGTTAATTACCGGAGAAATGGAAACATCGGCCCAATACAAATCACCGTTTTTCTTTTTGTTTAGCAATTCGCCAAACCATTCTTTTCCTGCCAGAATGGTATTCCACAAATCTTTGTAAATTGATTCCGGTTGTTTTCCTGATTTTAAAATATTTGTTTTTTTGCCTTTTACTTCGTCTGGTAAATACCCGGTAATACTGGTAAACGATGAATTTACATATTCAATTACTCCATTTTTGTCGGTAATTACAATACTTATCGGACTTTGCTCAATGGCGCGATTCACCAGGCGTAATTCTTCTTCAACTTTAAGCCGGTCGGAGATATCGCGTGCAACACTTAAAATAACCTCTTTTCCCCTGTATTTTATCAAACTTGAACTAATTTCTACCGGAATAGGAGACCCTTTAGATGGAGTATGTTCGGTCTCAAAAACCTGAAACTTATTAACATTGATTGTATTCATCATGTTTTCAATCGTTTCAGGGGAAAGGTACTTATCGATGCCGGTTAATCCTATTTCAAGAAGTTTTTCCCTGGTGTACCCCAATTTTTCTATGGCTGATTTATTTACATCAAGCAGTCTTCCGTTATCAGGATTAATAATCCAAACAGATTCGTTCATGCCGTTAATTAAACGTCTGTAATCTTTTTCACTTTGCCGTAGCGCTTCTTCCGCTTCCCGTTTTTTTAGTTTTATTTCCTTTTGTTCGAGTGCATTTAAAACAGCTTGTCCAAGCCGTTTTAACGATTCTTTTAAAATATAATCGATTGCACCGGCTTTCATACATTTTACAGCTGTTTCTTCGTTTATTGAGCCTGTAACAATAATCACCGGTGTATCGGGCATTTTATCCATTGCTATTTTTAGGGCCGACATTCCATCGAATATTGGCATGCGGTAATCGGAAAGAATTAAATCGGGAACAAATCTTTCCAGCGCTTCAATAAAAGCTTCGCGGGTATAAACCACTTCGAAGATGCTGTTGGGCAATACCTTTTTTATTTCTCTTTTAACAAGTTCTGCATCAGTCGACACATCCTCGGCAAGCAATATTTTAACCGATGAAAAAACCAACGAATTCATAATACATTTTTGTTTGAGATTAAATTTCTCACACTGTTTTTGGATACTGGTTCAACAATAACCAATAAAGTCCCACATCCCTGATGGCTTCAACAAACTTATCGAAATCGACTGGTTTTACGATATAACTGTTTACACCCAACTCATAACTTTTTAATATATCGGTTTCTTCTTTTGAAGAAGTTAGCATAATTACCGGGATAATTTTTGTATCCTGATTGGCTTTAATAACTTTTAAAACTTCAAGCCCGTCAATTTTAGGTAATTTCAAATCGAGTAAAATAATTTTAGGTAAGTTTATTTTTTCACGATCGGCATATTTTCCCCTGGAAAAAATAAAATCCAACGCTTCTTCACCGTCGCCAACAACTAAAATCTGGTTGGTAAGGTTATTTTTTTTGAAAGCCCTTATTGCCATTTCAGCATCGTTGGGGTTATCCTCAACAATCAGAATTTCAATTTCGTTCAAATTCAACATCATTTTTTTGTATTTTATCAGTTTAACATTTGGTTATTGTTTACTCAACGAAAAATAAAAAGTTGCACCTTTTCCAAGTTCACTTTCAGCCCATACTTTTCCACCGTGCCGGGTTATTATTCTTTGAACAACAGCCAGACCTACGCCGGTCCCCTCAAAATCGGTATCGCGGTGCAGGCGCTGAAAAACGCCAAAAAGTTTGTACGCATAATTCGGATCGAAGCCGACCCCAAAATCGCGGATATTATAAATTATTTCGTTTTCGTTCTCTTCTGCCCCAATTTCAATTTTTTTAATTGCCGATTTTGAACTGTATTTTAAAGCATTTCCGATAAGATTTTTCAAAACCTGCTTTATAAGGTTAATATCGCAAAAGGCCGGTGGAATATCTTTTACATCAAATGTAAATTGTTGTTTTTCCTCTTTGGTCGATATTTCCATGAACATGGAATAAACTGTTGCTTTCATATCAACTTCGGCGTATTTAAGTTCGGCACGCGAAACACGCGAAAGTCTTAAAATATCAGAAATAAGAACATCCATTTTGATTGTGTTCTCCCGAATTACAGAAAGATAGCGTTTCCCTTCCTCATCGAGTTTATCGCTGTAATCTTCAATCAGAAAATTCGAAAAGCCATCGATAGCCCGAAGCGGAGAGCGCAAATCGTGTGAAACAGAATATGAAAAAGCATCCAGCTCTTTGTTCGATTGTTCCAGTTTAAACCGCTCTTCTTTTAACTCCTGTGTAATTCTGTTTAAATCTTCCACCATATACAACATGGCTCTCTGACTTTTATTTAGTTTTTCTACCTTTTCTTCAAGTTCAATTGTTCGTTCTTTTACCTGTTTTTCGAGATTTTCGGTTAGACTTTTTAATTTTTCACTGGCTCTTTTTCTCTCCGTAATATCCCAAAAAGTTACCACCGCCCCAATAAACACAGAATTTTGCTGAATGGGATAGGAATAATATTCAACCGGGAAGAAAGTACCGTTCGAACGCCAGAAAACTTCATCGTCGGCCCGGGTCCCAATTCCAAATTGCAGAGTCTGCATAATTTTGCAATTTTTCTGTTGATGTTCTGTTCCATCGGCATTGGAATGATGAATCAGATCGTGCATGTTTTTGCCAATGACATTTTGTGCATCTGATAATAAAAGAACCTGAAGCGCCGCCTTATTTATAAAAATACAATTCCCTTTGGTGTCTATTCCGTAAATTCCTTCGGCAGTGGAATTCAACAATAATCTGATTTGCGATTCACTTTCACTTAGCAGCTTTTGCTGTTTTTCGAGAACCATCAATGTATTTTTATGTTTTTCTATTTCATTGTTCAGTTCTCGTGTTCGAACATGTATCTGCCGACGTAAAATGAAAATCAAAAAGAGAGAAATAAGAATAGCAAGGGGAACAAAAATTAACAAACCAATTTTTATAATACTGGAATAACTGATGTTTTCAGATAAAACCGAACCAAACCATTTGGTATGAATTTTATCGAAAGTATTGTTAGCAATAATTATGGAAAGCCCTTCATTCAGTCGGGAAAGCAAAGCAGTATTCCCTTTTTTTACCGCAAAACAAAAGTCTTGCCGGAACTCCGGGATTTCAACCTGTGAAACAACCACAGTTTTTAATTTCATCTGTTCTATCAGGTTTAAGCCGATAATTTGCTGGGTAATAACAGCGTCGCCTTCGCCGTTGGCCAGTTTTTGAAAAGCTTCTTCGAAAGTATTGGTTGTTATAATAAAATCAGATAAATGAACACGCCGAACAAATTCTTCGGAATTGTCTCCTTTCATTACCAATATTTTCTTGTTTTTTAAATCCGTCAGTGATGTTATTGAATGATCGTTTATTCGAACAAAAACAGCTCCATGCAATGAAAGGTACGGAAAAGAAAAATCGAAAATGCTATCGCGCTCGGGGGTTCGGCCAACAACGGGGAGCGCATCAATTTTCCCTTCGGCCAATTCTTCTTTGATTACATTCCAAAGGCCAATTTTAATTTTCACTTCAAGCCCTGCTTCTTTGGCAGCAGCTTTAAACAAATCAACGGCAAACCCAATGGCATTTCCATTATCGTCGAGCAATGAATAAGGCGGGTAATCGGGCTCCGAGGCAATAATAATTGTATCGGAAACTACGCGGAAACCGGGTTCCCGGGTAAACTGAGCCTTTACTTTTTCGCACCCGATAAACATAAATACCGGCAAAACAAACAATATTAATTTTTTTCTATTCATTTACTGTTTGGAAATACTTTTTTTCAACTGCTCTATCTCAATGCGCAATTCTTCCATTCTGTGTTCGCGTTCAATAGTAGCTTCGCGGAATTGTTCCAACTCTTCTACCCTGATTTTTAATTCACTGGTTTTTCTCCCTACTTCAACCTGCAAATCGTTCTTTAACTTTATTAGTTCATTTTCCACTTTTTTCTGTGGGGTAATATCAAGAACAAAAGCAGAATATAACCTTTCGTTTTCATAATTAAAAAACTGAAGATGAACAGCTGCTTCATAAAAAGAACCATCTTTTCTGAAATACTGCGTGTTGAATATTACCAAATTTTTTTCACCATTGATTATAGGTTGTATTAATTCAATAAAACCGGCTTCAGACAAATTCAATTTTAAATCAAGAGGTGTCATATTTAAAAGTTCTTCACGCTTATATCCTGTATTTGAAATTGCCGCCTGATTAACTTCCAGAAATTTCATTGTATCGGCATTAATCAAATAAATTTCATTTAGAGAAAGGTCGAAAATATTCCCCAACCTGTGCAACCGCATTCTGACAATGGTATCTTCAGTAATGTCGTTGATAAATCCGAGAAATCGGTTATCGCTGATTTTTACAGCATCAACAGTCCAAAACCGTTCTTCCCCGCTTTTTGTTTTAAAAGGAAGCGCACCCTCTGACTTCCCGGTTTTTACCACACTCTGAAAATGCTGACTTGCTTCATCATGAGAATGTTCCGGTATTAAATCTTTAACTGATTTTTGTATTAATTCCCGCTCGGAATAACCGGTAATTTCACAGGCCATTGGGTTGGCTTCGATAAAATGTTGATTTTCGTTGGCAACCAAAATACCAAACGGGGCATTTTCGATATAACTTCTGAATTTATATTCTTCCTTTTGCAGTTTCTTATTGGCCAGAAAAAGTTTTTGTGTTCTTAAACGTACCTGACGGCGAAGAATAATAATAATTGCCCCTCCCAAGAATATCAATCCCAAAATTATTAAAACATAATTCCAGTAAGTGCGTCCTTCCTGTTGGAACGGATTTTTTATGTATTCCCCTAAAATTTGGTAATAATACGATTCGGGCGTATCTATCCAAATTTTCATGTAATTGTCGATTGTATCGAGTAATTCTCTGTTTTTGCCTTTCTGTGTTGCAAAATGCAACATGGCCGGATTAAAAATTATGGTTGTTTTTATTAGTCCGTAAGTTTGATAAAAACCTTCCCCAAAAAAATGATTGGAAACTGCGGCATCGGCGACCCCTGCATGTACCATCGAAAAAGCATCGGCGTAGGAACTGGCTTTTACAATTTCAATTTTATAACCAAATCCTTTTATGTACTCTACCAGTTTGTTTTGACGTACCGAACCTTCAAGTATTGCAATTCTTTTACCATTTAAATCTTCGAGTTTTCTGATTTTTGATTTTGTATTGGTATAAACCTGCGACCAGCTTTCCAAAACGGCAATTTTATTAAAGTCGAAACTCTCGTTTCTTTCCACTGAAAATGCGACATCGGGCATTAAATCTATTTTACCGGTTTTCAGATTCTCAAGACAATCGTTCCAAACTGCCGGAACAAATTCAAGTTTCCAATTTTCATGCGTTGCTATTTCTTTTAAAAGATCAATAAAAATTCCTGCGGGATTTCCGTTTGCATCGGTATAAAGTTTTGGGGGATTTTGATAAACTCCAACTTTAATAACAGAATCGGGTTCATTTTGGGCAAAAACAGAAATACCTGAGCTAAAAATAAAAATCAGCAAGCAGGTTATAATTATCAAAATCCTTCTGTTTTTCATTGGATTAGTCTTTAATTTTTGCCTTTCAGTAATTTAACCTCTTCGCGCAGCTCTTTTATCCTGAATTCCCTTTCGATGGTTGCGTTCTGAAAGCGTTCAAGTTCAGCGACCCGTTCCTGGAGTTCCAGGGTCTTCGCTTTAACCTGGGCTTCAAGTTCATCTTTTAATTGATTTAAAAGTTCGTCCGATTTTTTTCTTTCGGTAATATCCATCGAAAGAATAAAAATACCTTCAGGAACAGGTTGCATGCTTAATTCAAACCACCCTTTTTCCCCACAGGGATATTCGAAAAAATTTTCCATGTGCACTGATTCCCTTTTTTCCATGCAATATTTCATCTTTTCGAAAAGTATAGTTTGCTCAATTCCCGGCCATAAATCAATAAAGTTCTTTCCTAACAAATCTTCCAGTTTAAGTTGACTTTGCTGAACTGCCGTATTATTCAGGTATTTATATTCCCAGTCGAACCCGATAATCTGGCAGCCTTCCAACATTGAATCGAGAGTACTTCTGAACCGTTCTTCACTTTCCTTTAATGCTTTTACCGATTCCTTAAAATCGTTTATATTGGTATGAGTGCCAATAAAACGGGCTGGTTTTCCTTGTTCATCGTAAGAAATTATTTTACCGCGGTCGAGAATCCAGCGGTACGAACCGTCTTTACAACGCAGGCGATGTTCGTTTTGATAAAACTCAGATTCGCCATTTAAATATTTTTGTATGGCTTTATTAGCAAAAAATAAATCGTCGGGATGTACCCTGCTTTCCCATTCTTGAAATTCATTTTTCACCTCGCTGGTTTTATACCCCAACATTTGTTTCCATTGATCAGAAAAAAATAGGGTATTGTTTTTTAAATCCCAGTCCCATAATCCATCGCCGGCGCCTTCGAGAGCAAATTGCCACCGTTCTTCGCTTTCTTTCAATTTTTTCTCCCGTTCTATTCGTTTCGAAATATCGCGTACAAAAACGAGCGAAGCCAGACTTCCTTTATAAAATACAGGCACCCCCGAAGTTTCGATCCAAACTTCGTGTCCGTCAACTTTGATTATCCTTGACCTAAATCTATCACTTACAGGCTCTTTAGTAACATTTAATTGATTGATCCTACTTTTAATTTTATCAAAAAATTCAGGATGGAAACGCTCAAGAGCGGAAGTGCCGAGCAACTCCTCTGCCGAATTTATACCAAAAAGGCGGCAGGCTGCATTGTTTAAATAAACAAATTTCAGATTAGCCTGAATAAAAATCGGGTCAGGAGCCGAATCAAAGTATTTACGGAATTGTTCTTCATCTTTATTCCTGAACTTTACAAGAAAACGTATTATACAGAAAAGCTCTGCTTCGTTGAGTGGTTTTGAGAGTGAAATCAGATTTTGAATGTCTGGTAACGTTTCAATAGAAAAATCGGGATTATCTGGGATAAGAAAAATCCAGAAAATGTTTTTAAGCTGACTATCAGTCTCAATTTGTTTATAACCTTCGGAAAAAATAAAGTTTTGCGAAAGCCAGTCGATTATCACAAAATCAGGTTTTTCTGTCGAAATTAATTCAAAAAGTTGGTTTGAAGGTTCAAAATTATTGAATTCAAAATGTGAAGTGCATTTTGACAAAATCTTTTTAAACTGATTTTGAATATCATCAGCAAGACCGAGTGCAAGGAATTTTTCCATTTATAAAGATTTGAAGTCGCTTTTATAACCGTCAAAATCTTCTGTTAAATTATGAAATAAAATTCACAAAACCCCTGAATGAGTTGTAAAATAATTTGATTAGCACTTGAATACTAACTAACAAACTTTAGAATAACATAAAAAAGGAACACTAACAATTCTACTTATCCAAAGTATAAGGTCACATAAAGCGAAATTCAACCTTATAATTATTTTTGTTGCAGAGCTGCAATTGCCTGCTGAATTCCGGCTTTGTCCTGCTGCGAAATTCCTTCTGTTTTTAAGGTTTGCCGGTATAATTTTACAGCCTCCTGATTTTTACCGTCTTTAACATAAATATCGGCAAGAAAACTAACAGCGGAAAGATACAACGGATTTTCTTTGATCAGTTTTTTCAGTGTATTTACAGCATCCATTTTCTGATTATTTTGAGCCTGATAAAATGCTAGCGTGTATTTATATTTTGGTTCTTCAGGCCTAGCATTGGCGGCAATTTCAGCAAATTTTACAGCTTCAGTTAAATTGTTTTGAGCTGTTATTACACTCAGGTTATAAGCGGCAACAGCCTGTTTCGGATTGGCGGCCAGCGCTTTTTTCAGGGCTGTTTCAGCCTCGCCCATTTTTCCCTGCTCGGCATATAAAAGTCCCAGGTTTAAATTAACGGCTTCATTGTCAGGGTCAACCTCAACTGCTTTTTTCAGGTTTTCTTCAGCTTTTGCCGAATTTCCGGTGTACGAATACAAAACACTGCTGTTGATAAAAGGTAAAAGCGCTGCAGGATATAACCGGCCTGCGGTTTCGTACGAGCCTAACGCCTGTTCCACTTCGCCCTTGTTTTGGTAATATATTCCAAGGTTATAGTAATTGCTCCAATTGTCGGTGCGCGAAGTTAACGAAACAATGTATTCTTTTTCAGCTTTCTGAATTACGTCGCGCTGTTCTATGGTAAAACTACTGTCAGGAAAGGTTAAAATTGCATTTACAGCCTGAATGCGAACCAAACGAATTTCATCAGCACAGGCAGTAAGTAATGCATTTTTTACTTTGTCGGAATTAATTCCTGATAAACCGTAGGCAGCCGAAGCTCTAACCAATTCCGATTTGTTATTTAGTGCGTTTAGTAAAACTTCCGTTTTCGAATCAAGCGGACAGTTGATCAGCAAACGAATCAGTGAATTGGCAACAACCTCATTTGTTTCAGGATTTGCAATGGTTGCATACATTATATTCACATTTTTCCAATCGCTGTTGCGTGCTTCTTTTATCAGTTCAGCCCATTTTAATGTTTCTTCCTGGTAATTTCCGTTGGTGCGCGCTTTTACTATTTTATTGGCCCATTCGGGAGATTTATCGGTATGGCACTGGTTGCAGGCATTGGGTGAGCCAAACTTAATTGTAGCTTCTGGCATTGGCGGACGGAAAGAATGATCGCTGCGAAGAAAACGCCCAACAAATTCGCGTTTTGGCATGTGACAGCTCAAACAGGTAAGTCCGTCTTCCTGCTTGTGGCCGGTGTGCATTTCAAAATTTTCGGCTTTGCCCGGATGGCACTGTGTACAGGTATTGTTTGGGTTATCTTTGTTTCTGTCGCGACCGCTGGAAGTATGACAAGTTACACAGTGGAGTTCGCTTTCTGCTGTACATGGATTCAATTTCCAGTCGGTAAAAGTATAATTTTCACCAAGTGATCGTCCGTCGGGATAAAAATCGCGATCTTCCAGAGTGGTTAAATTATAATTATCGAAAAACTTATCCCCCGGCAAGTAGCTCGGTGTTATCGGATTCATTTTGGAATGGCAGGTGGAACAAGCGTCAGAATTTTGTTCCTGAGTAAAAGTTTTGGTAACAATTAACCCAATGTTCTCTGGTACTTTGTCACCTTCTTTCAGGTTTTTAAAAATCTGAATATGTTCACTCGCCGGACCATGGCACGTTTCGCAATTAATTCCGGGTTCGCGCCATGTGGTATGGTATGTTTCCGAGGTTAAATCAAAATTGGTACTTAACTGACTGATATGGCAACTGTAACAACCGGTATTGAAGGTGTACATGGCATCTTTCCAAGGCAAAGCTTCGTCTTCGGGTTGTCCTTCACCAAAATGGCGCACCCCTGATTCCGGATAATTGAACCAGGTTTTTCCGTTGGCATCGTAAGCCAAAGGAATGGTTTGGAGCCGTCCTTTTTCAAATGGAGTTAAAAAGCAGTAAACGTTGTGTCCACCCATGGCCCACAAAACATCGTATGTTTTAATCAACTTTTCGCCATCTTTCTCAAACATGGTCATGGTTGAATCATGAAATTCAACACTAAACAAATGACCTTCAACATTAACAGGCTCACTGTTTGGCAGCTGATGTTTGGCAACAAATTCAGCATTTACAGGCATCATTGCCTGCCCGTGATAGGAAGGTTGCCACAATTTATAAAACTTTTCGTGACACTGAATACAACTTTCAGAGCCGGAAAATGCTTCTGCTTCCCCGTTATTTTTTCTTTGAGAACAGGAAATTAATCCTGTCATTAACATGAAAATCAACAATATAGAACCATTCCTTCCCACAAAATCCTTCATTTTACAGCCTCCGTTTTTATTTCAAAAAACCAAATTACAATTTTATTTATAAACTGCTTGCCAAACAGAATTTTCAAATAAAGATTCCCGGAAGAAAGTACCGGGAATCCATTTGAAAAATTACCTTTCCAAAAAAATCCAACAACAAAACTATATCAGAACACTAAAATATGGTTTTTCTACTTTTTTATTTTTTCCATTTTTCAACCAGGTATTTAGCCATTTTCATATCGTCGCCGGCATATCCCTGCGGCATATACGAAGGCATTTGCCCACTCTTTGAGGCAGGGTGTGTTTTTTCATATTCCGCATTTAAATCATCGATTAATTTCTGTACACCTGCCTTAATTACCGGACTACTGTTGTTTACTGCATCGATGCTGTTTAAGGCAAAAACGCGGCTGTACACATCGATGTCGTTCATATTCAAATATTTTGCGTACGTTTTATCGGCAGTTTCTTTTTCACCCAAACGATACAATGCTTCGGCAGCAAGTGTGGCCACCGCGCAGGAAGGATCGGTTGCCGCTTTTTTCAGTTCATCGATGGCCGGTTTAGCTGCATCTTTCAACACCAGTAAACCGGTTGCTCCCCAATACCGAACCGCACTGTTTTCGTCGTGCAGGTATTTTACAAAAGTATCGAGGTCTTTTGCTGAACCTACAACAGCCAAATCCGAAGCTTTAATAAGCTTTTCGAACGGACATTTATCAGACCTCATGTAATCGTAAAGTGGTGTTGTACCTGCCAATTCATCATAATCGGTTTCAGGAATTACACCTACATCGTACGTTTCCATCCGCCAGTTGTCGAGAGCTTTGCGCATTCTTTTCAATACATCGGCGTATTTTGGATCGCCTGCGAGGTTATTAATTTCCCAGGGATCATTTTCCGTATCGTACAATTCTTCCGCCGGTTTTTCCTTAAAAAAACGGCTCTGTATTTCATTGGTTCTTCCGGCGTAAAATTCTTCGGCCCACGATTTTGCTGAAATAGCATTGAACAGAAATTCAACATGCTGCATGGTTATTCTGAAAGGCATATAATTCCGGATGTAGCGGAACTCCTTATCCCTCACAGTTCTTACGTTGTCGTACCGTTCGTCCATTCTTTGGCGCGACATAAAAGTATATTCCGGATCTTTTGTTTTCTGCTCGCCCAAAAACGCTTTCCCCTGTAAATAGCCGGGAACTTTTGTACCGGCAATACTAAGTAATGTGGGCAAAAAATCGACGAAATTTACCATCCGATCAACTTTTTCTCCGGGTTTTGCCGCTGGATAAAGGTTTTTATATTTTTCAGGAATCCGAATTACCAATGGAATCTGTGTCCCTGTTTCGTACATAAAACGTTTGCTGCGTGGAAGAATACCTCCATTGTCGCCATAATAAAAAACGATGGTATTGTCGGCCAGACCACTTTCATCGAGTTCTTTTAAAAGCTGGCCTACCCAGGTATCCATATCTTCTATACAATCGTAATACTGAGCCCAGTCGTGGCGAACATCTTTGGTATCGGGAAGGTAAGGCGGCAGCGTTACTTTGGCAGGATCGTGCCGTAATTTATCGTCCGGAATTATCCGGAACAAACACGATTCGTGGCTAATCATTGAGTTAAATACAGCAAAAAATGGCTTCCCTTCCGGACGGTTTTTATAATGCGCCGTATTGCTGCTTTCGTCCCAGATTTTGTTCGGATCTACACTGTCGGTATTGTAATCGGTTTTGCTGTTGTTTGTACAGTAGTAACCGGCTTCCCTCAAATATTCAGGATAAGTACGTACAATTTCAGATTTAGCATAAGTACTTCGCATATTTTCATGACCGTTTGACGATGCATAAACTCCGGTTAAAATAGTATTTCGCGAAGGAGCACACACCGCATTCGGACAATAGGCGTGCGTGTATAAAAAACCTTCACTGGCCAGTTTGTCGATGTTTGGCGTGGTTGAAAAACTATTTCCGTAACAGCCGGTAAAATAGGCACTGTTGTCTTCACTCACAATCCAAAGAATATTGGGTAAATCCTTTGCATTTGTTGTCTGTGAAATACTTTTCAATGGGATTAAACAAATCAGTAATATAATACTGGTAGTTATTGTTCTCAAATGTTGTATTTTGATTGGCATAGTATTATGTTTTAAAGTTCTATTTTTTCTCTTCGGAAGGTTGCTGCGTGAATAACTTTTGCATATCCTGTGGCGATAGTTTCCAATACTCTATCCTTGGATTGGCTTTCACTTTTTCGTTGTACTCGTCGATAAAATGTTGGTTGAGCGAGTCGCTGTCGTTGTATTTTATCCTGAGTTCTTCCAACTGCCGGTGAAGTTCGGTTTTTATTTCGTCGTAAGCCGGGTCGTTGTACACGTTTTTCATTTCCATCGGGTCTTTTTCCAGGTCGTACAATTCCCACTCGTCCATGTCGTAATAAAAATGAATGAGTTTGTATTTGTCGGTGGTTATCCCGTAATGACGCATTACATTGTGTTCCGACGGGTGTTCGTAATAATGATAATAGTGTGCTTTTCTCCAGTCGGAAGGTGTTTCTCCTTTCAGAATTGGGAGCATACTCTTTCCCTGCATGTCGGACGGAATTTCGGCGCCGGCAATGTCAATCAGTGTTTCACCAAAATCGAGGTTCGAAACCAGGTCGTTGTTTACCGTTCCCGGCGCAGTTACCCCGGGCCAGCTGATCAACAGCGGTGTACGCAGCGATTCGCGGTACATCCAGCGTTTGTCGAACCAGCCGTGTTCGCCCAGGTAAAATCCCTGGTCGGATGTGTAGATTACAATGGTATTTTTATCCAGACCGGTTTGCTTTAAATAATCGAGCACGCGGCCCACACTTTTGTCGACGGCTGCCACACAGGCCAGATAGTCGCGCATGTAACGCTGGTATTTAAACCGAACCAAATCTTTTCCCTGCGGGTTGGTTTTTATGAACTCTTCGTAAACAGGCCCGTACACTGCATTCCATTTCTCCAGCTGTTCTTCGTTTAATCCTGCCCTCGGGCGGTCCGACATTTTCAGGTCGCGGTCCAAAGTCATGGTATTGGCAATGGTCATGTTGTTCAGGGCAGCAGCCTCTCGGTCTCCCGAATAATCATCAAAAAGGGTTTCCGGCTCGGGGAAGGTCACATTTTCGTACATTCCCAGTTCGTTGGGTCCCGGGTCCCACGAGCGGTGAGGCGCCTTGTGCCACATCATTACCATAAACGGTTGTGTTGAATCTTTTACCCCGCTGAGCCACTGAAGGGTTTTATCGGTGATGATTTCGGTGGCGTATCCTTCCGTATTGTACTGTCCCTGTTGGTTGATAAATGCGGGGTTGTAGTAACTTCCCTGTCCGGGCAGAATATCGAAATAATCAAAACCGGTGGGTGTCCCTCCCAAATGAAGTTTCCCGATTACAGCAGTTTTATAGCCGGCTTTCTGAAGTTCCTTGGCATAGGTATTCTGCGAGAAATCAAATTCAGAACCCATGGTATTGTCGATAAAACCGTTCAGATGGCTGTATTTCCCGGAAAGGATGGTAGCCCTCGATGGTCCGCAAATGGAATTGGTGACCAGGCAGTTGTTAAATCGCATTCCCGCTTCGGCCAGCCGGTCGATGTTGGGCGTGGGTGCAAGTTCAGACAGGGAACCACCGTAAGCACTGATGGCCTGGTACGCATGGTCGTCGGCCATAATAAAAATGATGTTGGGGCGCTGCGGTGTTGAATCGTTTTTCGGAGCATTGCAAGCCGAAAAACCTAAAATTACAAAGATTAGATAAATTAGTTTTTTAACAGACATAGTACTAAATTTTATTCATTGGTTCTCAAAACAGTAATTCCTTTAGGTTTTACTGAAGCGGCATCAATTCTTTTCTGAAGCTCGGCATCTAAATTACGAATGATATCCTTATATTTTGGATCTTTTGCCAAATTTACCATTTCTTCAGGATCATTTTTTCTGTCATAGAATTCTGTTAAATCAATACCACCCTCTTCCCAGCGGGTATATCTGTATTGAACGGTTCTTATAGTATAACCAAAAGTTGGACTCATAAAACGGCTCATATATTCGGTAGAAATCTGAGAGAGCGCCGTTTCTCTAATACATGCGCTTGCATCTTCCAATACAGGAACGATACTTTTTCCCATCACAAAATCGGGAGACGAAATTCCGGCCAATTCTGACAACGTCGGGTAGAAATCAATCATTTCAACCAGTGAATTGGTTACCTGTCCTTTGGTTTTCTGCCCCGGGTAGGAAATAATCAACGGCATTTGGTCTGAATTTTCAAACAAAGTCATTTTCTGGTAATAACCATGTTCCCCCAAATGATAACCGTGATCGGAAGTAAAAACGATAATTGTATTTTCTCTCAATCCAAGTTTATCGAGAGCATCGATTACCCGGCCAACCTGAGCATCCATAAAAGTAACGGCTGCATAATAACCCTGAATGGCCGAACGTGCAATACTGTCGGGCAGATTGTTCTGAATTTTCCACCGTGTAAGTATCTCCTGCGCCGGTTTTGGCAAGGTTTCCAAATATCCTTCCGGAGTAAACGGAACTTTTATGTTTTCTTTGGGGTACATGTCAAAGTATTTTTTAGGTGCAACATACGGTGTGTGTGGTTTGTAAAATCCTACGCCAAGAAAAAACGGTTTTGAATCTTTGGCAAACTGCTCTAATAACTTAATCGATTCGGTAGCTACAATTCCGTCGGTTTGTTCCTCATCGGTTCCGTCGGCGGCAAGCCAGCTCAACGAAGCACCAAAACTTCCCGGTGTTAAACTGAAAATTTTATTTTCCTCATCTTTATCGCGCCCTCTCGGATTTACGGTAATGTTCCATGAAGGAGGATCGTCGTGCCCCGGCGTTCCAATTTCTCCCGGATTTCCATAGTGGTACAATTTTCCGACACGGGCAGAAATATAACCGTTATTCATAAAATTCTGCGGCAATGTAATTACATCAGGAACCCTTTCCCGAACCAAAGTTTCCAAATCTTTTAACGTAGTTTGATCGGGGTATAAACCGGTCATAAAACTGGCACGCGACGGTGCGCACAACGGAAAATTTGTGTACGCGTTGTGAAACAGTAAACCCTGTTCAGCGAGTTTATCTATGTTCGGGGTTTTTACAATGTAATGCCCATAAGCGCTAATATTACAGTTTAAATCATCGGCGATAATAAACAAAACATTCATTTTCTTTTGTTGTGCGTTGGAACCAAAAGCAAGCCCCAATAAAACACAAAACAGGATTATAACTTTTTTCATTTGAATTGGTTTTATCAAAAATTACAGGGTTTCTTTTAAAATTTCTCAAGCTGATTTTCAACCGGAACTACAGAAGCCAAATGTTCCTTCAGTATTTCCTGTATTTCAGCAATTACTTCAGGATGTTTATCGGCGATGTTGTATTTTTCCGACGGATCGACATTCAGGTTATACAATTCCGGTGTTTCCAGTGTTACCGGACCAGCCATGCCATATTCCGGTTGTGTAATAAAGTGTGCCTTGTAAACTCCTTTTCTTATGGCAAAAACATGTGTTCCCCGGTAATAGATAACTACGTCGCGGGGTGATTTTCCTTCTCCGTAAATTACAGGTGAAATATCATAACCGTCATAAACACGATCGTTGGGAAGTTGTGTGCCTGCCATTTTACAAAAAGTCGGAAGTAAATCCATTGTTGTTCCGAGGTCGGTAACCACTCCTGATTTAACAATACCCGGTCCCCACATTATGGTTGGCTCACGCATACCACCTTCGTAAGTTCCTCCTTTTCCGCCTTTCAGTAATCCGGCACTTCCGCCTTTATCGTTAAACAGCAGCCAGGGACCATTGTCGGAAGTAAATACAACCAGCGTGTTTTCTTCCAGCCCGTTATCTTTTAATGCCTGAATAACCTGTCCTACACTCCAGTCGATTTCTTCTATCACATCACCATATGTTCCGCGCAAACTTTTCCCTTCAAATTCTTTTGATGGAAAGAGAGGAACATGGGGCATAGATTGCGCCATATAAATAAAAAACGGACCATCTTTCTTTTCTTTCATAAATTTTAAAACTTCCTGTGTATACCTTTTGGTAATTGTAGTTTGATCGGCTGGCCGTTCTATTATTTCACGGTTTCTTCTTAAAGGCACATTAAAATATTCAGGTTTGGGATTATAGCATCCTTCGAAATAATTGACAGAGTCAGGGAAATTTTGATCCATGTCGTTGCTGTATGGGATTCCAAAATAATAATCGAATCCGTGCGAATTGGGATCGAAAGGTTCCTGGTAACCAAGATGCCACTTTCCAATACAAGCAGTGGCATATCCGGTTTCTTTTAAAGCCGAAGCAATTGTAATTTCTTTGGGTGGAAGTCCACCTTTTGAATTTTGGTAAAGAACCCTGTACTTATCGTTACACATACCTGAACGAATGGGTAACCGGCCTGTCATTAATCCGGCGCGCGAGGGAGTGCAAACCGGTGCCGCCACATAAAAATTGGTCCACTTCTGGCCTTCAAATGCCAGTTTGTCCAAATTGGGTGTTTTTATGGTAGGATGCCCGAAAACTCCAACATCGCCATATCCCATGTCGTCGGCAAAAATGACAATAATATTGGGCTGCTTCTGAATAGCCTCAGTCTCTTTGCAGCCTGAAAGGATTAAAAGGATTATAAATGAAATCAGTACTACTGATCTCCCAAAGTTATTTCTTTTCATTTTGGTTTGTTTAGAATTTATTTCATTGGTTATTTTTTTATTCTGAAAATTCAACCTCACGGTACTGGTTGTAAAACATTTTGTTATACCCCGAATTTACCGGTTTTCTGTACGGATAATCTACCAACCGCCCTTTTTCTTTCAATTGTGAATTTATTTTTTCTTTGGTTTCGTAATAACTTTTTATCATCGAATCAAGCAAGTCGGGATTTGAAGTTGCCAAATCGTTCATTTCGGCGGGATCATTTTTCAGGTTATACAATTCCCAGGGACTACTATTTTTTACCAGTTTGAATTCACCTTTCAAAAACATACGTTTATCTTCCGAAAAACCAGAAAGTATAAACCCCGGTGCTTCTTTTTCCTCGCCTTTAAAAACAGGTAAAAGCGAACTTCCATGCAAAGGAATTGAAGGTTCTCCGTCGATTTTTTCCGGGTAAGTAGCTCCTGAAATGTCGAGCAAAGTTGGAAAAACATCAGCAATGTGAGTAACGGCGTCGGTAATTTGCCCGGGTTTTATAACCTTGGGCCACGATACTATAAAATGGTTGTGCGAACCGCCTTCGTGGCCGTTTTGTTTGTAAAGCCGGTAAGGCGTATTTCCAACATTTGCCCACGGTGTCGACTGGGTTCTGTAACCATCGGGGCCGCCTGGAGATACCGACAATTCGCGGTTCCTTTCAAAAGGACACGCGCCGTTATCAGAGAAAAACAGTACAACGGTATTTTCCTCAACTCCGGCATCTTTTAGTTTTTGTATCACCCGGCCAATGTTTTGATCCATCCGGTCGATCATAGCAGCAAAAACAGCTTCTTCCAAACTAAAAGCATCTTGTTGTTCATCTGTCAGTTCTTTCCACGGCGTGTAAACCGACATCAATTTTCGAATATCGTCGTAACCATCGTTTCTTGCTCTGAAAGGCTGAGTTTTTAAAGTCGGGTCAGGCTCCGGTGCAGATAATTCAATATTTTTAGGAACAATTCCGAGTTTTTGCATTTTCTCAAACCGTGCTTCCCTTATTTTATCCCATCCCTGCCGGTATAAGTCGCGATATTTGGCAATGTCTTCGGGCCACGCCTGCAACGGCCAGTGAGCAGCATTGTAAGGCAGTACAAGTAAAAACGGATTATCTTTTTCCAACGCCTCATCCAGCCATTTTAAACCTAAATCGGTAATAAAATCGGTCATGTAAAACGGTTTCCCTGTTATATTTTCAAGCGAGTCAGGATCAACTTTTTTTCCATCGATAAACAAAGGCTGACTAAAATCTTTATCGGGCGGAATAAAAAAGTTGGTGGCTGCCCAAAATGTAAAAGCATGGTCGCTGTTGTTTACAGCAAAACACCGTTCCGGAACCCAGCTTTCAAAATGTTCTTTCCCTGAATGAATAACGCTGTAACCGTTGTTTTTCAAAACACCTTCGAACGACATTGCCCTGTCGTCGCCGTAATACAAACCGGTGAACAATGAATTCCGGCTCGGCTCGCATTTTGCGCCGTTGTAAAAATTTCTGAAACGAAGCCCTTTTTCAGCCAGTTTATCAAGATTTGGCGTTTGAATCTCGCTGCCGTAACAACCAATGTCTGAAAATCCGATGTCGTCGGCCAGAATTACGACAATGTTAGTCCGTTTGTCGTTTTTTGCAAAAGCTGTAAATGAAATTAAAATCAACAGGAAAACATACGCCGTTTTATATCGGTAATTATTTTTCATTTTTTCTGAATTAGTCCAGTGATCTTCCAGCCGGAATTTGAATGTATTGAGTTGTCGGAATTTTGGGATCCCATTTTGGCAGCTTGTCGATTTCCTTTTGCAACTGTTTGTACGTTTCCTTTTCTGAGTCGGAAAGCGAATTGAAGTCCAGCGGGTGTTGTTCCAAGATATCTTTTTTCAGGTTATAAAATTTGCCGTTCTGGTACAATTTATAATCCAGTGTCCGGGCAAACTGGTTGGCATATTTTTGAACATTTGGCGCCCACATCGGATTGTAATGAACAACCGCGGTTTCTCTTGCCATGTACTTTTCTCCTTTTAACAACGATAAAAAACTAATACCATCGGTTTCGCTGATTTTTTCTGAAACTACTTCAGCAAAAGTTGGAAAGAAATCACAAAACTCGATTAGCCCGTCGTAATTTTTGGCTTCCTTAATTTTTTCAGGCCAGCTCACAACAAGCGGAACATGGGTTCCGGCATCGGTTGTATTTCCTTTTCCTCCAACAATTACACCGTGAGAAGTTTGTGTTGTAATTGAAGGCAACGTGCCATTATCGCCGGTAAAAATTACGATGGTATTTTCGAAAAGGTCGAGTTCCTTTAATTTACTGATTACCTTGCCAACCATTTTATCGGCATAAGCCACCATATCTTTAAAATAGGCAGTGTCGTTTTTATACCTCAACTCTTTATTCACCCATTCTTTCGAATCGGGAGTAGGAACAAACGGGTCGTGCACCAAAACCATGGGGTAATAAATAAAAAACGGCTGGTCTTGTTTTCGTTCAATAAAATCGAGCACAAAATCATTAAAAACATTGGGTCCGTAGGCATCTTCAGGCAAATCAAGTACGGTTCCGTTTCTGTCAATTTTCGGGTTGGCGTATCTTTCGCCTTGGGGACGTGTTAAAGTTAACTGCCACAAACAAAACTCGTCAAAACCAAGTTTGTTGGGTTTGTCTTTATCTCCCCAATCGGGAATAATATCTTTGTTTGAAAGTCCGTTTAACTGCCACTTTCCGCTGATTGCAGTGGCATAACCGGCATTTCGCATTACATTTCCAAAAGTAGGATGGTTGTTATCGATATAACCAAAATGCTCGTAATTCCGGAAATTTCTTAAACCGGTCATTATTTTTAAACGCGAAGGCGAACACAATGGATTTGAAACACAATTTCCGAATTTTATACCCTGAGATGCAAGTTTGTCGATATTTGGGGTTGAATAGGATAAACTTCCGTACGTTCCCACACATTCATAACCCATATCGTCGGCAAGTATCAGAATGACGTTGGGTTTTCCTTGTTTTTCCGATGCGGCAAGATTCTTAAAAGGGCAAATTACAATTACAATAAGAATTAAAGCCAATAAAATATATCTGTTCATTGTTTAAAAAGTAATCGGGTTGAATATCTTTTTGTTCTGAAACTGAAAAAAGAAGGGCACAGTGACCCTTCTTTTCATATTCTTGTTTAATAACCGGGATTATTTTCAGTAATATTTCCGTTGGCATCTATTTCCGATTGCGGAATCGGGAAAAGTTTATGACTCTCTTTGGCACTGATTACTCCCCTTGCCGTTGCACTGGAAATAAAATTACCGTAGCGAATCATATCTTCTCTTTCTTTTCCTTCGAAAAAGAGTTCGTGAATTCTTTCGTTCAATATTTTTGCCCTCAGAGTTTCCTGGTTGTAATCAGCTAAGACCAAACTACTAATTCCTGCGCGTGTTCTCACCAGATTAATCAAACCGATACTTTCCTGTGTAGGCCCGTTCAATTCGTTTAAAGCTTCTGCTCTCGACAAAAGAATATCGGCGTAACGGATTTCCGGCAAATCGATACCCGTTTGCGGTGAAAGAGCATTTGGGTCGGTTCCGTACTTTAAGCAGAGTGACTGATTTTTCCCATAACCAATTCTTACCGGATTACCGGGATCGATGCTTACATAACTTTTTACAAAAGCATTTAATCGTATATCGCCATCTTCGAATGAGTCGAGAAAGGCATCGTACCAATACGTTCTGGTAGCATAAACCGACTCACCGGGTGGAAGCGGATAATCTTTTGGCAGATTCAATGCTGCCAAAGCTTCCATGTGATTTACAGACTCTGCAGTATGAACCCAGATTAATTCGCTGTTACCCTCGTTGGCTACTCCAAAAGCATTCATATAGTTTGCCTGAAGCTGGTAAACGTTCAAATCTATAACGGATTTAGCGGCATCAGCCGATTTTTGCCACTGTTTGGTATTCAGATAATATTTACACAAAAAACCAAGGGCAGCTCCTTTTGTTAAACGACCGTACTGCGACGCAGTAACCGGCAAGCTGACAGCGGCTTCTGCAAGATCTGTTTCAATCCGGCTCATCATTTCTGCATCGCTGGCTCTTGGAAGTTCCAGGTCGGCCGTGTAAGTAGTGGTAAAAATTGGTGTTGTTCCAAAATGATTGTACAAAATTGCATAAGCCTGGCCTCTGGCACCTTTGGCTTCCGCTGTAACCAGATTCACATATTCATTGGAATATTCCCCGCCATCTGATAATTTATCCAATACCAGGTTTGCATTTCGGATAATATCAAATAACTCAACCCATTTTGCCGAGAAATGTCCATTGTTGGCATCCCAGGTAAAATTTTTAAAAGGTGCTGCCGTTGCTGCTTCCCAGGTTCCGCCTACTCCGTAGGCTGAGCCCGTCATATAAGCACTTACAAAAAAATCGCGCGGATAATTTAAAGATGCAGTATGGAAACTGCTATACATTGAATAAACCAACGTATTTAATCCATCTTCTGTTTTCAGATATTGATCCGATAATTCAGAAAACACTTCTTCTTCCAAAGGTCCGGTACAACTGTATGGAATGGTTAATACCAGAAAAAATATGATCGATATAAATATTTTATTCTTCATTTTGTCTGATTTTTAAAATTGAACATTTAATCCCAACATCCATGTTTTGGCCAACGGATAAGAACTATAGTCGATTTTGACATTGTTTTGTCCAAATGCATTAGCTTCCGGGTCGTATCCGGTGTAGTTCGTTAGCGTGAATAAATTCTGGCCGGAAACATAAATTTTGGCAGCACTGATCCCCCCTATTTTAATGGGTATATTATAACTTAGTTGTACACTTTTCAGGCGAATGTAAGAAGCATCTTCAATTACAAGATTATTTACTTTACTGCTGGCGCCATAAGCACTTGAATTAATTCCTGAAGGCCATTTGGCATCAGTGTTTTGTAAAGTCCAGCGATCTTCAATCTGGTTGGTAAGTCTGTTTCTTGTAGCATTTCCAGGGTACATACTCTCCATTGCCATACCGTTGAGCAAATCTGCACCTTGCTGTCCCTGTATAAAGATATCCAGATCAAAATTACCGTACCCAAAATTATTTCTTAAACCAAAAGTAAAATCAGGATACGGATCACCCAATACAACCTGATCGGCTGTAGAAATCTGACCATCTTTACTCACATCTTCAAATATTGGATAACCCGGTTTAGCTGTTGGTTGAGCAGAAGCATCAATTTCGTCCTGGTTTTGAAAAATGCCAATGATCCGGTAACCATAATATGAGCCCAATGGCATTCCGGGTTTAATAATCGCAGTGTTTCCGCCGTTTACCTGTATGTATCCGGTTTGAATAGTTTCCAGGTCACCCAGCGAAATAACTTCATTTTTGATTACCGAAATATTGAAAGTTGTAGTCCATGTAAAATTCTTTTTGATCATATTTCTTGAGTTAATCATAAACTCAAATCCGGAATTTTTCATTGATCCTACGTTTCTCAGGATTGAACTGTAACCCGATGAAGTAGGTAAAGGAAGGTTCAGTAACATATCGGTTGTTTTCTTGTTGAAATAATCGATTGAACCCGTAATTCTTTGATCTAAAAATCCATAATCGATACCGATATTTGTTTGAGCAGTAGATTCCCACTTCAAATCTGGATTGGCAATTCGTGATGGAACTGTTCCTACAAAAGTACTTCCACCTAGAATGGCTGTTCCGCCTGCCTGATAAGTACTTAACGAAGCATAACTTCCAATTTCCTGGTTGCCTGTTACACCCCAGCTGGTGCGCAGTTTCAATTCACTAAAAAGTTCCGGTATAAAATCTTCATCGGCCAGTTTCCACCCCAAAGCAAAGGAAGGGAAATAACCGTATTTATTATTTTCACCAAACCTCGATGAACCATCGGCTCTGATAGAAGCTGTAAAAAGAAAATTGTATACTGAATAATTGATACGGCCAAGGTATGATAAAAGGGTGTTGCTTTCTTTATGACTTGAAACACTTGCATTGCTTGGATCTCCCAGACCTAAATTATTGGTCAGTAAATCATCGGATGGAAAATTACTGGTTCCAGCAGAAAAGCTTTTAAACATAAATTTTTGATATGTCACACCACCAAGTATATTTAAACGCTGATTTTCATTTATTTCCTTACTATAATTCATCGTATATTCAGCCAACATATTTGAGCGGTTCATCCCCGCTATATCGGCATAACCTTTTGCTGCCACACCGCGGATTGTTTTGGTTGAATTATACAAGTCCCTGCGCATGTCCTGATTGTCGAAACCTACATTCAGTTTAGCACTTAATTCTTTCATAAAATTGTATTCAAGTGTTGTATTTCCAAACATACGGTTTGTTTCACTTTTGCTTGAAATACCATAAAGAATACTCATTGGATTGTTTATTGTAAGTTCTGAAGACCTGAAAAATGTACCGTCTTCATTGTAAACCGGTAAGGTTGGATCATACCAAACAGCACAATATACCGCACCGGCAGATTCATTGGTGTTGACCCCGCCAATATAGTTATCGCTGTTTTCTCGGCTGTTGTTCAGGTTCAAACCAAATTTGAGTTTTTCACCAATTTGCTGGTCAAGGTTAATACGGGCAATGTATCTTTTAACACCTGTTTCTTTAACTACACCTTGTTGATCAAAATAATTCAGTGAAACATAAAATTTGGTTTTATCTACCCCACCCGACATGGAAAGGTTATGGCTTTGCAGGGGTGCAACGTGGTAAATCTGATCCTGCCAATCTGTTCCTCCACCAATGGCAGCGATATCTGACGCTGTAAACCTTGGATCAAGGCCTTGTTCAGCATTCATTTCATTAAAAGTTTTAATGTAATAAGCAGTTGATAATACATCAATTTTATTGGCAATCGACTGAATTCCACCATAACCATCGTAACTGAATTTAATTCCTTTTGAGCCCTTTTTGGTTGTAATTAAAACAACACCATTGGCACCGCGTGAACCATAAATAGCAGTAGCCGAAGCATCCTTCAGAATTTCAATAGATTGAATATCGTTCGGATTCAAGGCATTCAACGGGTTTTTAGCATTCAGGTTGGCACCTACCTCAGCAACTGCCGAAGTTCCGGTTCCTGTAAGACCTTCGCTGTTGTCGATTGGTAAACCGTCGATTACATAAAGCGGTTCGTTGCCTGCATTTACAGAGCTGGCGCCACGAATACGAATGGATAATCCACCTCCGGGTTCGTTCGAAGCCTGTGTAACCTGCACACCGGCAATTCGTCCCTGCATAGCCTGATCGACCGATGAAATGGCTCCCTGATTTAAATCTTCATTTTTTATCGATGCAACAGATCCTGTTAAATCACTCTTTTTAACCGTACCGTATCCAATGGCTACCACTTCTTCCAAACCAATGGTTTCTTCAAACAAAGTAATATTTATTAAAGTTTTGCCATTAACTGGTATTTCTTGTGTTTTCATTCCCACAAACGAAAAAATAAGAACACCGTCGGAAGAAATATTTGGTAGAGAATATTTGCCTTCAAAATCGGTAATGGTTCCCTGGGTAGTTCCTTTCAGCACAACAGTAACTCCCGGCAATGGTTCCTTGTTTGAATCGGTAACCACACCCGAAATAGTAGCCTGCTGTGTACCCACACTCGGTTTTGGATTATTACTGCTCAAAGCTATCTGACGGTTGTTAATTTTGTACAAAATTTCAGTGCCGGCAAACAACTGATCAAGGATTGCAGGAACAATCATATCATCAACTGCGATGGTTACATTCTTAGTAACATCCACTTTGTTGGCTTCATACATAAAGTAGAATTCCGACTCATCCTCTATCTTTTCAAGAACATCTCTGATTGTAACATTCTTTAAATCAAGACTCAATCTGGTTCTTTGGGAATAGGATTCAATTGCAAATGCCTGGTATACGAATACCATTACTACAAATAGCGTTGTTTTCATCATCCTAAATACTTTGGATTTCCATAATAAGTTTAGTACGGAAACCGCAGATAAACGTTTTTTTTTCATAAATTTGTCAAGTTTTGGATTAAATTTCAAAATTAATTGCCTCTTTATCTGAAACTTACAGAGGCTCTTGGATTGAAAGGGGATGTTGGTAGCATCTCCTTTTTCCGTTAAAAACAGATTCTCATAGGCACTTCTCTTTTTAGTTTAACGATACAGTTACTTTTGTGGCAACTTTTGGATTTCGGCTGTAATAAATCCTGTAATTAATGTCACAGGAATATTTCATAAGTTCAAACAGGTCTTCTATACTTTCGTCAATTATTGTTGCATTGAAAATCAAATTATACACTTTCGGATCCTGAACTTCAATTGTTATGTCGTACCAACTTTCCAGCTTTTTCATAACTTCTCCCATCGGGTCGTTTTCAAAGATTAAAACTCCGTCTTTCCATGAAGTATATTTTGAGCTGGTTACTTTACTTATTGTCATTGTATTCATGTCGCCGTTGAATTCGGCTTTTTCGCCCGGATTAAGCAAAAAACTCTGAAACTTGTTTCCGCTGTGCGATAATTCAATGCTTCCCTTGTCGAGAATTACATCGATAATGTGTTTATGGGGTTCGGAATTTACATTAAATTCGGTACCCAAAACCCTTACATTTATTTCGTTGCAGGAAACCACAAAGGGACTTTCCTCATTCCTCACAACATCGAAATATGCTTCGCCTAAAAGGGTAACCTTTCTATTTTCAAGTGAAAAATCGTTGTTGTATGTAAGTTTTGTCGCTGAGTTTAACCAAACCACCGAACTGTCGGGTAAAATAACTTTTGAAGTTTGCCCTTTCTCTGTTTGCACTGTGGTTACCAGTATTTCATGTTTTGAAAATTCAGAGGAAATATAATAGAGGTTGTAAAGAATTCCGCCTAATCCGATTACAAAGAAAATAACCGCAGCAACTCTCCACCAGCTTAATCTTCTTATTTTTTTCTGAAGATCAATCCGTTCAGTGTATTTCCGCCAGGCATATTCATCATCAAAACTATCAATTTGTTCAACTTTGTTTGCCAGGTTCTTTTCGTTCTGAAGAACTTTGAATACTTTTCTATTTTCTGAATTTTCTTCGAGCCAATTTTCAAGGTACTCCTTCTCTGCCTCCGTCTCTTCTCCGGTTATATAATTTCCTATAACCTTTCCGGTATAAATTGATTTATGTATGTTTTCTTCCATTTTTCAAAATAAAACTGCAATTTAACTGCAATGTTTATTTTAAAACGACCAGCTAAAAAATAAGGACTACATAAAATTGAAAAAAATTAAAAAAAGTTTCAATCGATTGATTACCAATGACTTGATATTAACAAACTGCATCAGATCTGAAAAATGCGAGAAAAAGATGAAAAACAGAGCCGAGGTTTTCGCGCAACACCTTGTATGCACGCGCTTTGTGGGTTTTCACCGTATTGATTTTTATCTCCAATTTTACAGAAATTTCCTCGTTTGAATGGCCTTGCATGGCTAAAACAAGTACTTTCTTTTCCATTTCGGGCAGTTTGTTTATTTGCTCATAAACAGTTGCGTAGGTTTCCTGTTTCAACACTTCATCCAAAAAAAATTCGGTGGTTTCAATCTTTTCGATGTGCGTTTTTAAATATTTCTCCCTGACTTTGTTGTGCTTTAAAATATCGAGGCAGGAATTTCGAATTGAAGTATAAAAATATGCTTTCACAGCCAACAAATTTGCAAACATTTTATCCTGTTCCCAAAACGAAAGAAACACTTCCTGTACCACATCTTCGCAATCATTCCTGTTCTGAATATAATTGGCAGCAAACGCACTGAACATCTTATAATTTGCACCAAAGAATTCGCGAAGCAGCATATTTGTGCCGTCAGCAAGTTTAAGTTTATAGGTAGTTTTGTCTGAAATCATACTTCATTTTAAGAATGAAGAATAGCAAATGTAAAAATAATCCAATTCAATTTTATTTTTTAATTTAGCTACAAACAGTAAAAAACAGACGATGAAAGTTGGCATTCTTCGCGAAGGGAAAACCCCTCCTGACAAACGGGTACCATTAACACCGGAACAATGTGTTGAAGTTCAGCAAAAGTTTCCAAATGTTGAAGTTGTAGTTCAACCCAGCAAAATACGATGTTTTAAAGACGAAGAATATGCTGAAAGAAATATTACTTTAGATGAAGATTTATCGGAATGTGATATTCTTTTAGGAGTAAAGGAGGTAAAAATCGAAGATTTTCTGGAAGGAAAGATTTATTTGTTTTTTTCGCATACCATAAAAAAGCAGTCTTACAACCGCAAATTATTGCAAACTGTCCTTCAAAAAAATATCCAGTTGGTCGATTACGAAATACTAATCAACAAAGAAGGATTCAGGATAATTGGATTTGGGCGGTTTGCAGGTTTGGTGGGCGCTTACAGCGGACTGCGTGCTTTTGGCTTGCGCAACCGACTTTTCGATATTAAACCGGCACACCTTTGCAACGATTTGGAAGAAATGCTTTCCATTCTGGATTCGGTTCAGCTACCACCGGTAAAAATTGCCGTAACCGGCGACGGTCGTGTAGCCGGCGGTGTACTCGAAATTCTGAATCACATGAAAATTATGCGTGTTTCGCCCGAAGCTTATTTAAAAGAGACTGAAATTCGCCAACCTGTTTTTGTTCAGCTGCTTCCGGTAAATTATGTAAAACGGAAAGATGGGAACTGTTTTGAACTGATGCATTTTTTCAATCACCCTGAAATGTACGAAAATGCCTTTTTGCCTTTTACCAAAACCACCGATATTTTAATTGCTTCGGCATACTGGGATCCAAAAGCGCCGGTTTTATTTACCGCTGAAAATATGAAAGAAACCGATTTTAAAATCAGTGTTATTTCAGATATCACCTGCGATATTGAAGGTTCAATCGCTTCAACAAAAAAAGCCGCATCCATCGACGAACCTTTTTATGATTATAATCCGGAAACGGGAGAATTAGAACCGCCTTTTTCATCGATGAAAAACATTACAGTTCAGGCGGTTGATAATTTACCGTGCGAATTACCCAAAGATGCCTCGCTCGATTTTGGCCGCAACCTTATTGAAAAAGTTTTTCCGGGTTTATTTGGTGAAGATACCGACCGTATTATTAAACGTGCTTCGATTACAAAAAATGGCAGTTTAACTGAACGGTTTTCGTATTTACAGGATTTTGCCAGCGAAATGTAAACTGCTGTAGTATTCAAATTTAAGTTTCTTTCAAAAATTTATTTATATCGCTTGCGATTTAATTTAATTTTATATATTTGTATCGCAAACGATATTATCGAAAAAGATTAAACAAAGTCATGAAAACAAATTTTTATCAATTTTCAGCAAAAAGTCTCCAGGGAAAAGAAATAAACATGGAAGACTATAAAGGAAAAACAGTTTTAGTGGTGAACACAGCAAGTAAATGCGGGTTAACCCCTCAATACGAAGGGTTGGAAAAATTGTACGAAAAATACAAAGACAAAGGACTGGTTATTCTTGGATTTCCGTGCAACCAGTTTGCCAACCAGGAACCCGGCGACGAAAAAACAATTTCGGAAAACTGCCTAATAAATTATGGAGTTACTTTCCCAATGTTTTCGAAAGTAGAGGTTAACGGTGAGAATGCACACCCAATTTTCAAATACCTGAAAAGCGAATTGAAGGGGACTTTGGGAAGTAAAATTAAATGGAACTTTACAAAATTTCTGGTCGATAAAAACGGAAATCCTGTAAAACGTTTTTCACCAACAACGCAACCGGAAAAAATCGACAAATTTTTAGAAACACACATGAATTAATTAAACAATGTTTTATTGGTTAGGTATATTTTTGCATTTTCGCAATTATATACCTACCTGTTTTTTTAGAAAATGGCATTTGAACAATTAAAATTAGACAACCAACTTTGTTTTCCGGTGTACGCCGCTTCGCGTTTAATTACCCGCGAATATCAGCCCCACCTCGACAAACTTGGAATTACGTATCCTCAGTACCTTGTTTTAATGGTGCTTTGGGAAAACGACGGTATTACGGTAAACGAAATTTCACAAAAACTGATTTTAAATACCAACACCATTACTCCATTACTAAAACGGATGGAAAGCCAGGGAATTATTTCCCGGCAACGCTCTGGCAACGACGAACGGAAAGTTATTGTTTCACTCACCGGAAAAGGAAAAAACATGCAGGAAAAAGCCGCTGAAATTCCTGAAAAGTTGGCTGCATCGCTTGTGTCTACTAATATGTCAGCCGATGAACTTATCGATTTAAAGAAAAAACTTCACCGGCTAATTGATTTTCTTTCCGAGAAAAAAGTATAAAAAAACGTCATTCATCCAACGGTTTCCCATTGGTCAAATGACGTTTAAAACTAATTACTTTCCCCCGTTTATTTTATTAACTCTACACTTCGTTTTACAAATTTGTCCAAGTCGGCGCCTTTTAACAAGCCGTTGGCCAGCAAAGCCAAATCGACCAACTGTTTGGCCAGTTTGTTTTCCCTGCCAAAAGATGAAAGTTTTTCGCGTTTGGTTGCTTCCAATTCCGAAAGTTTATTGTTTAAATCGTCGAGTTTTTCTTTGTCGGCCTGCGGAACTTCTTCGTCTTTTTTTCCTTCTTTGGCTTTTTCGAGCATTTCAATCTCGGCTTTGGAAGAAATTATTTCGCTGTCCATTTTATCCAGTTCTTCACCCAAAACTTCGGTTTTCGATTCCAAAACATTTTTAACCAGCGGGTGCGCGGTATTTACCACCAGGTTCAAACTTTCGGGCATTTCACCGTAAAAACTCATTCCTCCCTGAGCTGCACTCATATCTTTCATACGGCGCATAAATTCGCTGCGGGTAATTACCATTGGCGAACCGGTTTCACCCAAATCCTGAAAATCAACAATAAACGAATAATCCTTGTTTTCGGGGCAAACAGCCTGAAAAACCGGCGACAATTCCTGTTTTTCTTCCCACGAAAGTTCGTTTTGCACCGTATCGTCTTTGCGAATCAGGTTTTCAACAACGTCGGAATCAACGCGTACAAAACGCTTGTCGTTGTTTTTTTGCTCAAATTTATTGATGAGGTGTGGCGCCAGAACATCGTCTAAAATCAAAACATCGTATCCTTTGTTTTTTGCCGCTTCAATAAATGTGTACTGTTCTTCGGTATTTGATGTGTAAAGATAAACCAGGTTTTTATCCTTGTCGGTCTGGTTCTCTTTGATCAACTTTTCATATTCTTCGAAAGTGAAATATTTTCCTTCTGCATTTTTGAACAGGAAGAAATTCATGGCGCGCTCGTTGAATTTCTCTTCGGTCAGCATTCCGTATTCAATAAAAATTTTCAGATCGTCCCATTTTTTCTCAAAATCTTCGCGGTTATCCTTGAAAATCTGGTTCAATCGGTCGGCCACTTTTTTGTTGATATGGCTGCTAATTTTTTTCACGTTTGAATCGCTTTGCAGATACGAACGCGAAACATTCAGCGGAATATCAGGCGAATCAAGCACTCCGTGCAACAGTGTCAAAAATTCAGGCACAATTCCTTCCACCGAATCGGTAACAAACACCTGGTTGCAGTACAACTGAATTTTATTTTTTTGAACCTCGAAATTGTTTTTGATTTTCGGGAAGTACAAAATACCGGTCAAATTAAAAGGATAATCCACATTCAGATGAATGTTGAAAAGTGGCTCATCTCCCATCGGGTACAACCTGCGGTAGAAACTTTTATAATCTTCGTCTTTTAAATCGGCAGGTTTTTTAGTCCAGGCCGGTTCTGTTTCGTTGATCTGATTGTCATCGGCTGTGTCGACCTGCTTTCCGTCTTTCCACTCTTTTTTCTTTCCGAAAACCACAGGCACAGGAAGGAATTTACAGTATTTCTCCAAAATTTCTTCCACTTTACTTTCTTCCAAAAACTCTTTCGAATCTTTGTTGATGTGCATTACGATTTCTGTTCCAACGTTTTCCTTCTCTACTTCATCGAGCGAAAATTCGGGGTTTCCGTCGCAGCTCCATTTTATAGCTTTTGCACCGTCCTGGTACGATTTTGTAATAATATCAACACGGTCGGAAACCATAAACGAACTGTAAAATCCCAATCCGAAATGGCCGATTATTGCATTTGCATCGTCCTTGTATTTTTCAAGAAATTCGTTGGCTCCTGAAAATGCAATCTGGTTGATGTACTTGTCGATTTCTTCTGCCGTCATTCCAATTCCATTATCGGAAACGGTAATTGTTTTGGCTTTTTTATCCAGTTTAACCACTACTTTTGCACCCGAAACATCGCCGCTGTATTCGCCTTTAAATGCGAGTGTTTTTAACTTTTGCGTTGCATCAACAGCATTCGAAACAATTTCACGGAGAAAAATGTCGTGATCGGAATAAAGAAACTTTTTAATGATTGGAAAAAGATTTTCACTGGTAACACCAATTTTTCCTGTCTGCATTTTATTCGGTTTTAATTAAACATTTCATTATTTCCCGGCCAAAAATCAAACGCTGTGCCAAGCCGGTTTTATGACGAATTGTCATTTTGAGAATAGAATACTGCGCCAATTAACCTGAAAAAATGATTTTTACCTTTATTTTAGTCTGCGAAAGAAATTTAAATTTGTGCCTTCGTAATTTTAATATCATGGGGAATCTGGAAAATTATTTCGAAAAATTCAGAAAAAACATTGTTGGAATAAACCAAACCTTTGAATCGCCGTACGGTGTTCAGAAAATTATTTACGGCGACTGGATTGCCAGTGGAAGGTTGTACAAACCCATTGAAGATAAAATTACAAATACCATCGGGCCGTTTGTGGGAAATACACACACCGAAACCAGCGAAACCGGAATGCGGATGACGCACGCTTACCACAAATCACACCAACTGATAAAAAAACATGTAAACGCCAGCGAAACGGATGTTATTATAACCACGGGGTTTGGAATGACCGCAGTAATCAATAAGTTTCAGCGTATTTTAGGGTTAAAATACTGCGGAAAAATTACACACACCAACTGTTTGGCCGAACGCGAACGTCCGGTGGTTTTTATCACCCACATGGAACACCATTCCAACCAAACATCGTGGTACGAAACCAACGCCGATGTTGTTATGGTTGAGCCAGGTGAAGGGTTGCTGGTTGAACCTGAAAACCTGCGAAAAGAGCTTGAAAACTACAAAGACCGTCCTTTGAAAATTGGTTCGTTTACAGCTTGTTCTAATGTTACCGGTGTGCGCACCCCGTACAAACAACTGGCAAAAATAATGCACGAATACGGAGGTGTTTGTTTTATTGATTTTGCAGCCTCGGCGCCTTACGACGAGATTGACATGCACCCTGAAGACCCAATGGAAAAACTGGATGCCGTAATGTTTTCACCGCACAAATTTTTAGGAGGCCCCGGCGCTTCAGGTGTTCTGGTTTTCGATGCCTCGATGTACAAAAACGAAGTACCCGACCAACCCGGTGGAGGGACAGTCGACTGGACCAATCCGTGGGGAAAATACAAATATGTTGACAATATTGAAGCCCGCGAAGACGGTGGAACCCCGGGATTTTTGCAATCAATAAAAGCGGCACTTTGTTTTGATTTGAAAGACCGGATGGGTATTGAAAATATTAAAAAGCGCGAAGAAGAATTGCTTGAACTGGCATTTAAAGGGCTGGATCAGGTTCAGGGACTGAATATTCTGGCTGATAATGTTCGCGAACGTCTGGGTGTAATTTCATTTTATATTGAAGGTATTCATTACAATCTTATAGTCAGGATTTTAAACGATAAATACGGAATTCAAACCCGCGGAGGTTGTGCCTGTGCCGGAACTTACGGCCATTTTCTTTTGGAAGTTTCATACGAAAAGTCGGCAGAAATTACAGAAAAAATCAACCATGGCGATTTATCGGAAAAACCCGGATGGGTGCGCTGGTCGCTGCACCCAACAATGACCAACAAAGAAGTTCAGGTAATGATTTCGGCTTTAAAAGACATTGTTGAGAACATTGAATCATACAAAAAAGATTACAACTACGATAATCACACCAACGATTTCTGGCACAAAAAAGAAAAAAATGACGAGAAACTGATTCAAAGCTGGTTTTCTCTGGATTAATTTTGAGAAGGGTGCGGAAATCTTTTATTAAAACCACATTCCCTTCTTCTATTTTTTACCTTTGTTGGAATAATTCTCATTCAAAATGAAAAAATACAAAACAGGATTGGTTTTAAGTGGCGGTGGAACCCGTGGTTTTGCTCACCTTGGAATAATTGCTGCGCTTTACGAAAAAGGCATTTACCCCGATGTTATTTCGGGTACCAGCGCCGGTTCTATTGTCGGGGCATTTATTGCCTGTGGAAAATCGCCCGAAGAAATTCTTTCTATTTTCAGAAAAGGCTGGTTTTTCAAATTCACCAAACTTCACATTCCTATTGACGGCATGCTAAAACTTGATGGATTAAAGGAAGTGATTCAACAAGAAATCCCCGCCAAGAATATTGAAGAAATGAGAATCCCGTTTTTTATTTCCGTTTCAAACCTGAACAAAGGAATTGTGGAATATAAAAACTCAGGTCCGCTGGGCGATTCGGTGTTGGCTTCATCGTCGATTCCTATTTTGTTTTCGCCGGTAAAACTGGGCGAAGATCTTTATGTCGACGGCGGTTTAATGGACAACATCCCAATTGAGCCCATAAAAAACGACTGCGAACAGATTATTGTTTCCAACATCAGTCCGGTAAATCCGAAAGAAAAGTTCAAAAACCTGGTTCAGATTGCCTCGCGGACATTTTATATGAGCGTAAATGCAAACATGAATAAAGTTCATAAGTATGCATCGGTTTTTATTGAACCTGAAAAAATAGACACCTACGATATTTTGAGTCTGAGCCACGCCAAAGAATTGTATGAACTTGGATATAAATCGGGGAAAGAAGCTTTTAAAAACCTGAATCCTTAGTCATATTTTATCGTTTTTTTCGGCAATATAAAAACGCCTCGACAAACTGTTTCCCTGTTCGTCGGTAACATTTAGTATGTGCCAGCCGCTTTCAGGCTGTACTGCCATCTGGTGAATTCCCGAAGTTGTTCCCAAAAACTTTTCGTCTAATTGCCAGAAAACTTTAGTATTGCGTTGCCGGTGAACCAGTTCAAAAACCAGTTCTCCCGGAGTTCCATCCAAATCGGTGGGGATAAATAAATTGTTCCATTCGCGAGGATAAACAAATTCCATATTTTCAACCTCATCGGCACAACCCGGTTTTAACGGTGGCAAAGTGGCATACAACGGATTCCGGGGTTTGAAATAATATTCCATAGCGGGCGGCAAAACAAACCAATTTTTATGTTGCATTTCCGAAACCGGGTAACAAGTAGCGTTCACCCGCTGAGTGCCGTTTTTATTTAAATGAATTTTACGGTGCCACGGACAAACTTCCACTTTTGTGCCAGCAGGCAACCAAACCAATTTTGTTGAATCGCAATTCACTCCAGGACGGTAACCGCTTTCAGCACAAATTTCAACCTGTTCCATTTCATCCACCGGCATTTGAAACCAGTCGGAAACAGGAAGTAATTCAAAAATATCGAACATTAAAGGTGCGGCGGCAGTAACACCGGTCAGTCCGGGACGCCCTTCACCGTCGGCATTTCCTGCCCAAACGGCAACCACGTAATCGCGTGTCATTCCAACAGCCCAGGCATCGCGAAAACCAAAACTGGTACCGGTTTTCCAGGCAATATTTCGTGCCGAAGCAAATTCCTGCCATCCGGCTTCCGAATCGGGGCGTTTTACTTTTAACAAAGCCTGCAATGTTAAATAAACAGAAGCTGCCCTGATTTCAGGTTGAACAGCTTGTTCCTGTTGAACTTTTTCTGAATTGTTTTTCATTTGCCACTTTAATCCTGAAAACGGGTTGGCTTCGTAAAACCCATCGTTTTCATCGTAGCTTTTCAGCACTGAAACCAGCGAAGTGTACATTCCTGACAAATTCCATAACGAAACTTCAGCGCCTCCCAAAATCAAGGAAAGTCCATAATAATCAGGAGGATGAACCAATGTTTCCATTCCGTTTTTTTTCAGAAACGAATAAAAAGGCGGCACTCCGTAATCCTGCAACATTCTTACTGCCGGAATATTTAACGACCGCGCCAGCGCTTCAGCCGCAGGAACAGCGCCGCTAAATTCCTGATCAAAATTCATTGGGGTAAAACCGCCAAAACGGGTTGGGATATCCGGAATAAGCATTTCCGGGGTAAGAAGCCCGTCATCAAGCATTTTGCAATACAGGAACGGTTTCAAAATACTGCCCGTACTGCGTGGCGACTGAACAATATCAACGCTATTTCCATGTTCGCTTTCTTTCCCGTCGAAAAAATTTCCGACATATGCTTTTACTTCTTTTGTGGAAACTTCGGAAACAACCACCGCAAGATTGTAAATATGATTGGCTTCCAGCATTTTTCGGTGCCGGACAACCAGCGTATTTACCCGTTCCTGTAAATTTCTGTCGACGGTGGAATGAAAACGTTGGCCGTTTTTTTCAGATGCAGCTTTTTCTACCAAATGATATGCAATCACTGGCAAAGGGTTCACTTTTTCAGGAATCGGTTCAGCCACCGAAAGTTGAAAAGTAATTGAATCGATGTCGCGCGAATCAAAAAGTTTCTTTAAAAGCCGGTCGCGTTTTTGTTTCAATCGTTCATCGAGCCGCCCCGGGTAAATCAGCGACGGTGCATTGGGCAAAACAGCCAGGATTGCCGACTCGGCCCACGACAATTCGGAAACCGGACGTGCAAAATAGCGCCAGGCGGCGGCATCCAATCCTACTACATTTCCGCCAAACGGTGCGTGAGAAGCATACAAATTCAGGATTTCCTTTTTTGAAAAACGCAGTTCAAGGTTCAGTGCCCAAATCATTTCAATCATTTTATTTTTGACAGAGCGTGGTTTTTCCCCGCGTGCCATCCGGCAAACCTGCATGGTTAATGTGCTTCCACCACTTACTACCCTCCCCGATTTTATGTTTTGTACCAGTGCACGAAAAAGTGCAACGGGATTTATTCCGGGATGATAATAAAAATACTGGTCTTCAAACTCAAGCAGGCATTTTTCATACTTTTCAGGAACTGAATCAAGGGCCGGGAAACGCCACTGCTGATCGGCAGCAATCCGTGCGCCAAGCAGGCTGCCATCGCTGCTTGTAACAACAGTAGAATAAGGATCATCAAAAAGCGGTCGCGGAACGGCAAAAAAGAAGGCAGTGAATAGGGCTGCTGTAACAATAATAATTATAAAAAGTTTCCTTTTCACTGACTTCAAATTTCTTTCCTTCGGATCACTTTTCTACTGCTACTTCCACCCAACTTCCCGGTTTTTGGGCGCGGATGCTGTTGTCATACATGGCTTCGCAATTTACCGGCGGTTGATAGAAATGCCCGGCATACGCGGCATTCAGATAAAATACAAAGGTTTTCTGCTGGTTCATGTCCAAATCGAAATACGTATAAACTCGGTCGTCCCGAATGTCCTGGTATTCAAACGTTGAATTTTGATCCTGCGGAATATCGTTCAACCGTTTATTGATAATTTCCCAACCCGATGGAAAAACTGCATTCAAAACCATTTCTTCGTAATCGCGTTCTTTCCCCGGATTTTTTACCGTAACCACCATTTTGAAATCCTCGCCCTGTTTCAACGATTTCGGGTTTACCTCACTGTTCCCTGAATCGATGTATTTTACGCTCAGCAACAAATTGTTCGACATTGAAGTTGAATCCACTCCTACCGGAACTCCACGCGACAGAATCCGGATATAATTCGTGTTTTTGCCTTTGTTGGTAAAATCAACCTTTACATTTCCGTCCGCCTTTACTTTCACCGGAATTTTTAATACCGGAATTTCTGTTCGCAGATTTGTTTTTTCTCCGTTGGCAATCAGTTCAAACTGCGTGTCAGACTCACCTTTGTAAAACTCCCGGGCAAAAGTTCCTGCCGAGCTCAAACACCATGCTGCGGTTTGTGTACTCAGCCAGTCTTGTTTATTTATTTTTTCAGAAATATTTTGAAGCATTCTGAAAGCTTTTTCCTTGTCTTTCAACAATACCAATGTTTCCAGAATCATGGCCTTGTCGCGAAGATCAGAACCAAAAGTTCCGCCCATTTCCTGGTATTCGGAAACTTCGGTAGTAATCGCATTTATCAGTCCGCGCGCTGCTTCGGGCTGGCCTGCCAAAACATAAGCGGCCGCCAAACGCCACGCCACTTCTGGTGTTTTCTCCCCTTTTTCACGCAAACGGTTCATGGCCCCCAAATCAGGCGAACCGGCCAAAGCCAGCGTGTACAAACGATACGCCTGAATAAAATCGTACCCCCGGTAATAAACTCCGTTTCGGTAACTGCCCGACGAATTCCAGTTGCGGGCTGCCGTGCGCTGGAAATTCAACCATTTATCTTTTAAACCTATTGGCAAGGAATAACCTTCACTTTCCGCTTTCAGCATAAAATGCCCGGCATAATTTGTGCCCCACTCACTTACAACAACTGCTCCCGGCCAGTAACCCAATCCACCGTTATCCAACTGATAGGATGGTAATTTTTGCAGTGCGCTGCGAATATTATTTTCGGTTTGCTGCTTATCATCGGCTGAAAGTTTTGTTAGGTCGGCCAAAGACAATTGCGGAAATGAGCCGGAAGTTACCTGTTCGATGCAACCGTGCGGATAACTTATTAAATAATCCAAATATTTTGTCAGGTTGAGTGGCGGGAATCCTGAAATTTCAACCCAGGCTTCAGCATCAGCAGGAACCCCGGGAACAACAAGTTCGCCCGACCAGCTTTTTTGTCCGTCGACTACTGCTGCTTTTTCAATGGTTACCGCGGAATTTGGATTTCGTATTTCCAGTTCAACTTCATAAGTAGCACGCTCGCTGCCGCTTTTTGCTTCAATTTCTATTTTTGCAATCCCGGTTTTCGATTTGGCTTTCAGGTTGAAATAAACCATTTTATCACCGGGAGAAGTAAACTCAACATTTTTTTGATTTTCGCCGGCAACTTCAACAAAATCGTTTGTTTTAACAGAAAGGGTTGCATTTTTAACATTTTCCTTCATGGCGAAAACATTCACCGGAAGACTCACTTCCTCATCCGGCGCAAGCACTCTCGGAAGTGTTGCCAGCAACATTAAACCTTTGCGCACAGGAACTTCTTTTTCAGCATTTCCGTAAGCGCCATCTTTTCCGGCAACCACCATAACCCGCACCGATCCTACATAATTGGGCATGGTAAATTCGTGTTTGTTGGTCCGACCTTTTTTCAAAGTAAACGGTCCGGCAAACTGCACCACCGGTTTAAAACGATTTACTTCTTTTTTACCTCTGTTTGCTAAATCAGCATCGCCACCAACAGCAAATGCTTTTTCGAGCCGAGCACCATATGCACCGGCCACCAAATCGTACAAATCCCAGGTTTTTACACCCAACGCTTCGCGCGCATAAAACACGGTGTGCGGATCGGGCGTTTTAAAATTGGTCAGTCCGAGCAATCCTTCGTCGACAATGGCAAGCGTGTACGTCATTTCCTTTTTTCCTGCTTCGGAAACTTTTACCGTGTATATTTTCTCGGGCTCAATTTCTGAAGGAGTTTCAATTACCGGTTTCAAAATGGTTTCCGGGTTTTCCACCAACACAGGGACCACACCGTAAAGCCGCAACGGAGCATCATTTTCCGTTTGTCCGTAAGGTTGGATTAAACTCACATGAATATAAAAATTAGGCGCCATTCCCGGGTTTGTTTCAATGGTGAAACGGGTTTGTTTATCTTGTGTTTCCACCCAAAACCAATCGCTGACTTCAGTTCCGTTTTCAAGACTTACCAATGCTTTTCCTGCTTTTGAAGAAGGAATTGTCACCTCAATTTTTTCGCCAACAGTATATTTTTCCTTATCGGTGCGCAGGGTGAGCAAAGTTGCACCGTCGGCCATTCCATCCGAACGCCAGCCGCCCCACTGCGACATGTAAAAAGTTACGCCTGAAGCGTGTCCGCTGGTTTCGTCTTTTACCCAAAGCAGGTAACGCCCGTTATCTTCCCAGTTTTTATATTTTACGTTCAGCTTAAGTGTATTTTTCTGATTAGCACTTTGAATATTCCAGGTACTAACCGGCCGGTAATAACTCCCCGAAACATAGTGTGCCAGGTTTTCGGAGCCCGACTCCCACCACCAGCGCCAGTCGATTTTGTACAACCGCACCTGCAATTTATCGCCCGAAACCGGGTTTCCGTTGGCATCAACCAAAACAATTTCGGGAGAATAATCGGTGTTGGTTTTGTACCAGCTGTCTTCCGAATCGGGCATTTTTATACCCACAAAAGTTTTAAACGGCGCTAATCGTGCCTGTTCTACATTGATACTAAAATCTCCGCCCTCTTCAAAAACCCGCGAAGTAAACCAGGCTTTCATCATTCCCGGCGCATTTTTGAGCGATTCAAAATTAACCGGAACATTGGTCTTCCCGTTTTCATCTAGTTTGCCTTCAAAGATCGTTTGTTCTTCGGGTGAAAAGCGGGTTGCAGGATCGGTAAACGAATATTTTTCAAAACCTTTAAATTCAGTTTTATCCTGAACAAAAAGTACATCGACTTTGGCTTTTAACGAACGTGCAGGTGAACCAAACAACCACGAGGATTCCATCGGAATGGATTTTGTTTCCAGTGTCAGCGATTTTGCAGGCAATTTCAAATTCACCTTTAAACGGTTGGGTTTTACGGTTTCAATTTTAATTCGCTGAGAAAAAACAGCATTTCCCACTTTTGCTTCTGCACGCCAGTTTCCGGTGGGCGCGTCGCTTTCGGTTTTTAATTTAAAGGAATAAAAACCATCGATATTTTCTGTTTGAACAAGTTTTTCAACCACCTGCCCGTTTGGATTTATCAGCTGAAATACAACAGGATAACTCTCCGGCAATCCGGCATTTTCCTTTTCCAAAATAAAATTCAGAAAAAGTGTGTCTCCCGGTCGCCAGACACCGCGTTCGCCATAAATAAACCCTTTTAAACCGTCGGTAATTTCCTCGCCGGCAACATTAAAATTACTCGTTGAAAGCGCACTGCCATCGTCAAGACGCAGGTAGCCAAACTGTTTCCCTTTTTGTGCCACCAACAAAAACGGCTTTTTTTGTAAATCTACTTTTGCAAATCCATTGTTATCGGTGGTGACGGTTTCGATGAGCTGGTTTTGATAATTCAGCAATTTGAGTTCAACCCCGGTTTCCGGCTGTGTTGTCAGAAGGTTTGTAACCGCGAAATTCATCACATGATTCCTACTTTCTTTGGCAATAATTCCAAGTTCCGATGCAAAAATGTTCCGCGAAACAAAACGGTCGTCGTTGTAATATGAAACATGGCACGGATTATCGCGTTCCTCCCAGTCGTATTCTTCCGGGTAATAATAATCGTCGTACCAACCGGGTTCATCCCACTCGGTTTTGTACTGTTCTTCAGAAATTATTTCCTGGGTTACCGGTTTATTTTCAGTCGCATTTTTTCCACAATTGTAAAGCGAAAAGTCTATTTTTATTCTAAACTGAACATTGTAAATGGCGCCCTGTTCAATTTTTATCAGGTCGGCCAGGTTTATTTTGAAGGTATTCCAGAAAGACAAACCACCGGGCTGATCGGTTTTTAAAGGCACAATTCCGTCGTAAACCAAACGCCCCACCCTTTTTAGTTCATATTGATTGTCCCAGTTGTTTTCCTGAAAAAACTGTAAAACATTATTTTTATAAATCTGAACCACGCGAACTTCAACAGCGCTTAAGCTAACAGCTTCAAAAGGCATTTCGAGGACACCATTTTGCGGAACAATCACCCCTTTTCCAACCAACCGGACAGCTGGTTTTATGCTTGTAAATTGCAACGCGAAGGTTTGTGTATCTTTGATTTTTGCATAATTCACATTTTCTATTCCTTCAAAAACGGTTAAATCAATTTCGCCCGAAAGTTGTTCTGTTGGCCAGGCGCTTATTTTGTTCAGTTCGGTGGTGAGCCTCAGTTCAGTCCCGTTGGCCAAAACAATCAAACCGGTCAAATCCTGCGATTTAAGCAAAGGATCAGAAAATTGAATCTCAACATGTTGCTCCGGTTCCTGGACAACTTTTACACTGAGCACATTGAACACATTCAATGCCGGCACTTCAATTTTTTCTTCTCCGGTTTTGTCTACATTCAGCGGGCTACCGTTCCACGAAATCAACAGTCCCTGCGATTCGGTTGCCGCGCGCAATAAACTGTCGGCAGTAAAAAAATGCTTTTTGCGATCCGGATCGTGTCTCCAGTTCAGAACAATTTCTTTTCCCTGGTACGAAGCGTGAACCACTTTTTCCACCGATTCAGCCCCGGCCACATCGGCGGTCAGTAAATACCCCGAGAATTGCATTTTATCGGTTACCCCAAACTCATAATTTCTTAATCCGTCGAGATTTACGGAAAACGATTGTTTAATGGTGGAGAACTGAAAAGGCATGGTTTCCAGTCCTTTTTCTGTTTTTACCAGTTTCCCGAGGAAAAATTCGGCCTGGTATTGGGTTCCGGGTTTTAACGGTTCGGAAGGACGAAACTCAACAATCCGGTTTCCTACAACTACCGTTTTCCCGTTAATGGCCGGTTTAAAACTAAAAGCCTGAATATCGGCATTTATATTTTCAGAAACGGATTGGGCGAGGTACACCGAAATCACCGACTCGGTTGAAATGGTCCCGCTGGTAAATGCCTGCACATATTTTCCAAAGGCGGCATCGGTTTGTACCTGTTTTTTGTTGGACTGACAGCCGAAAATAAACAGAAACACAAAAAAAAGCATTGGGGAAAATTTACTTCTCATAAACGCGATTATTTAATTGTTGAACAGAGTTGCCCAAATGTACAAAATATGTGCTGGATTAATACCTGAATCCATTGTAATAAAACCTTTTTAAAATTATTTTTTTATCGTATTATTTGTATGCATTTTTATTGGAATACCTTTTCATTTTCGGTAGTCCGTTCTATTCTTTTCGTTTGTAATTGCTGAAAAAAACAGGACTTAATAGTAGCCTTAGTTAAAATCAAACAACAAAAAGCATATAATGAAGCGAAAAATTTCTCATAATTTTACAAACATTGGGTTAAAATATAATTTGCCAATGATTTTTTTAATGCGTAACTTGTTCACAGAAAGCCATTAAATTCAATATTATTAAAAAATCACAACTGTAAAGTTAAAATTTAAACAAGTGGCTCCCCTGATTTAACGAAAGTGTTTATTCTGTTTGAGGAGTGAAAAATGCTGATGGAATATTAGACCGATTGTTTGCAGTTAAACCCTTTAAATCAGTGCTGGTATTTTGAGAAGATAGTGTCATTGAGAATTATTTCACGGGTAAGTAATTTAGAATTTAAATACCCGAATTTACCAGATACAGATGTTCAAACGTACATTTACCATATTTTTACTAATCCTGGTATCTGTTGTTATCAGCACAGGACAGGAAAGACTTTCAACAATTGCACAAAAGCTTGTTCACGCAGGGTTTGAGAACATAAGGATAGCAGAAAACGATGACACTGTATTTGTAAATTTTGAAAACAATGTTTTTCGGTGGAACATTGACGGAATGCGCGCTGCAATTGATACCGTTTCGAAATATGCCGATAAAAACCAACAAATCCATCTCTTTTTTTCAGTGCAGGATATTCCGCGTATTTTAATTGAAGTTTCGGTAGAAGACTGGCTCAACTACAGCGACGGCAAAATTACGGCATCAGATATTTCTGGCCGATTAAAAGTGAGTTATGCCGGGAATGGATTGAATAATTTATTGAAAAAAGTTCTTCCGCTTAACCCGTCAGTCAATAAAATCGATTTTGTGTTTTACCCCCAGCTTTCCCTTCAAAATACGCTGTTGAGCAAGATTTATGAAGTCCAGTTCAATATTGCCCCGGCAGCGGAAGTTTCCCTGTGGAAAGGAATGTTGTTTACAGGGCAGGTAATTTTCCCCGTTTATGTAGACCCTATTTTTTCTGAGGATAACATTCGACCGGGGTTTATTACGCTCGCGCAGGAATTCAGGCTGCCCCAACGCTGGTTTGGCCGCGTGGTTGCCGGAAATTTTAACGCCAACCGTTATGGCGCCAACATTACTGTTAACCATCCGTTGAAAAACAACCGATGGGAAATTGAACTAAATGCCGGGGCTACCGGCAGCTCTCATTTTTACGACGGACGCTGGCTTACCGGCGAAATAAAAACATTAACCTGGCAGGCCGGAGTTCAATATTTTTACCCGAAATACAACCTTCAGCTCAATTTGGGCTACGGACGTTACCTGAATAAGGATTACGGCTTCCGCGCCGACTGCACCCGACATTTTGGAGCTACCACCGTAGGTTTTTACGCCATGTACACCGGCGGAGAAACCAATGGAGGCTTTCATTTTTCAGCCCCTTTGCCTCCCTTCGAAAGAAAAAGGAGGCGTTCTGTCCGCCTTGTTCCCGCTAAATACTTCGATTGGGAATACAATGCCGGCACCGAATTTTATTATGGCCGGTATTACGAAACACGCCCCAACGAAAACCGTTCGGAACAATGGATTAACCCTGAATTTATAAAAAACGAAATTTTAAAACCGATGAAAAAATGAAACGAAAAATATTCATTTCTGCAACCTCAATACTACTCCTGCTGGCTGTCGCTTTTGGGGTATATTTTATGAGTGGGTGTCAGAAGGATGTGGAAGAAATACCAATTAACAATAGTGTAACCTACTTAACTGATATTGATTTGACAGGCTACTATAGTTTTTGTGATTTGATTTCACAAGCAAATGATAATCAAAATATACCTTTAGATTTAGATACATTAATTGATGCGTTTTATACAATAGCTACTCCTGAGTTACTGGACTTTCTTGAAGGCTTCGACAGCCAGGCAATAAGGGATGAAATGCTCGCCAACTACTCACTCTCAGATGAAGAAATAAAAAAGATGAATGAGGGAGATGAAACAACAATTAATGCTGTTTATCAAAGGTTTTCTACTTTTCCTGAAAATGAATTGTTTTCAAATGAGTATTTTCTTGATTTTTTAGAAACTATTTATTCAAATCCTATTTTTTTAAAATATCTTCCTGTTGTTGACAATATTAATTTTAAGGATATTCTTAATTATTCGTTGAGCTGTGAACCTGAATGTCTATATCCATTAAATCTTAAATCTACTACTTCTGATCTTTCAGCATGTCTAAAAACAGCAAGAATTAAATACAACCAATGTTTGGCAGATGCCAATTTAACTTTTGCAAAAACATATGCAGAAATGACTGCATTATATGCGACGTGTATGGCAGGAGCAGCAATATTAATTTGGCCTCCTGCAATTATTGCAGCGGCAGCACTGTGTTCTGCTGCATACATTGCAATAGAAATATTAGTAACACAAAAATATGTAGCAGATAGAGCAGTTTGTTTTGATACATATGAAAATGATGTTAGGGCTTGTCATAAAGGGGGTTCTTGAAAATTAAAATATTTAACAAAATGAGATCAAATATTATAATCATAGTTTTGCTTTTAATAGTAACGACATTAACAGCACAGGATGAAAATAAAAAAACACCTACATTTAAAACTTACAGTGTAGGCATATCCGTAGGCTACTATCAGCCAAACATGGGCTACTGGAACAACACATATTTGCCTTTACAAAATGTTTCAAATGATTTTCAAGGAAATAGTATTTTTTCGGGTTATGTAAATTTTGTTTTACCCAGAGGTTTTCGAACGAGATTAGGAATTTCATATTTCAAAGAAACAGTTAAAGACAATGAAAATTCGTCAATAAAAAGTCTCTCAATTGGCTTAAGGCGTATTGGATTAGCAGTGCTATATGCTCCAGAATATATTAGTTTTATTGGCATTCAGCCCTACATGGGAGGTGAAGGTCATTTTTATAATATTAAAAATAAATTGGATGTAAGAGGAATAACATCAGAACAACAGGGGCAGGATTATTCGTTTGCCCCGGTTGTGGGCATTGATCGCCCGTTTGGCCATGTTAACCTGGGGTTGGAATTTATGTACAACATTGGCAGCTATACACAGGATGTTACCGATGGCATTGGCGTTGCCAAACAAAAAGTTTCGATAAATGGGCCGGAATTAAGGATGAATATTGGTTACTGTTTCTGAATATGCTATTTCCAAATATCATAAAAAGAAAATTGTGTCTGGGTATATTTATATTGACGGGGCTGGGAATAAATGCCCAGCCCACTGCCGGTACCACGGGTCTGTTAAATATCCCAACTGCCGAAATGCAGCGCGACGGGACTTTTATGTTTGGCGCTAATTACCTGCCCAATTACATAACACCTCAAAAAATTGATTACAATACAGGCAATTACTATATTAATATTACCTTTTTACCTTTTATGGAAGCGAGTTACCGCTGTACGTTGTTACAAACAAAAAATACAGGAAATTACAACCAGCAGGACCGTTCGGTAGCAATTCGGGCAAGAATATTAAAAGAGCGAAAATACCTGCCGTCGATTCTTTTCGGTGGAAACGATGTTTATACCTCATCGGAAAAAGGAAACCAGTATTTTGGGGCTTTGTATGTTGTTACAAGTAAAAATTTTAACTACCGAAAGAGTGTTGTTGGGGCGTCGCTCGGCTATGGTCTCGACGCATTTAGAAAAAATGAGATAAAAGGGATATTTGGCGGTATAAGTTTTTCCCCGGGCTTTTGCAATGATTTAAAATTAATGGCTGAATACGACTCGGGTGCATTTAATACAGGCGGTTCATTAACTCTGTTTAAACATTTTTCAATTGTTGTTTTTGCCTACGATTTGGATTACATCGCTGGGGGACTGGTGTGTAAATTAAATTTACAATAGCTTTTGAAACATAAAAATTTTGCCGTTTTTGAACTACTACACATTCTTATACCTAACAAGGAATCGAAAACATATCTATAACCACCTAAATTCATTTTACCCGGTAAAACCATTAGCAAAAATCTTCTCATGTTATCCAACTCTATTTTACTAAAAAAAAACTATTTTTATGAAATGAGCATGATTAAGCTAAACACCAAAAGGAATGAATAAATTTTCATGCGAATTCCATGTCGTTGCTGTACTTGTTTGAAAAAAATTGGTTGATACGAAAATTTTTGAACACTAAATTGGTATTTTATACACATGAAATAGAAAATCAAATTGCAGAAAACAACTATGAAAAGAGTCCTGATCCTTTTTGCCCATCCAGCCATTCAAAAATCGCGGATTAACCGCAAAATGATTAAAGCCGTTCAGGGGTTGGAATGGGTCACCGTTAACGATTTGTATGATAACTACCCCGATTTTTATATCGACATTGTAAAAGAGCAGCAACTTTTAATGCTTCACGATATTGTTGTGTGGCACCACCCGTTTTACTGGTACAGCATGCCGGCCCTTTTGAAAGAATGGTTCGATTTGGTGCTGCAGCACGGTTTTGCATACGGAAAAAACGGAACAGCGCTGGAAGAAAAGCAAGCCATTTCAGTGTTATCTACCGGAGGTCAAAAAGAAGTTTATTCGAACGAAGGACGAAACCGGTTCACTGTTAACCAGTTTTTGGCTCCGGTGCAACAATCGGCAAATTTGTGCCGCATGAAATATCTTCCGCCTTTTGTTGTTCATGGTTCTTATACTATTACTGACGGGCAAATTGATGAATATGCAGAAAAATACAAAAACCTGATTGTAAACCTGCGCGACGAGAAATACAGCGAAACCGATTTTCGCTCTGTTGAATATGCAAATGAATTAAACGATAAATATGCATAACCACGATTTCTTTTTTCAGGCATTGATTTACCTGGGAGCTGCAGTTATTTCGGTTCCTCTGGCAAAAAAAATGGGGCTGGGCTCGGTGCTGGGTTATTTGCTGGCCGGAGCCATAATCGGTCCTTTTGTACTCGGACTTGTTGGAAAAGAAGCCGGACAGGTAATGCATTTTGCAGAATTTGGGGTTGTACTTATGCTTTTTGTCATCGGGCTCGAACTTCAACCGTCGTTGCTTTGGAAAATGCGAAAGTCAATTTTTGGATTGGGCGGCCTGCAGGTTCTGTTAACAACAATAACAATTGGCGTTGTTGCTTTAATTTTTGGGTTTCAGATTAACAAAGCTTTTGCCATTGGATTAATTCTCGCGCTCTCGTCAACAGCAATTGTCATCCAAACCCTAACCGAAAAAGGACTAATGCAAAATGTAGCCGGTAAATCGGCGTTTTCGGTTTTGCTTTTCCAGGATATGGCTGTAATTCCAATTTTGGCCATACTTCCTCTACTTGCCACCACAGGAAGCAACGTTAACCTGTCGGACTCAAAATTGGACCAAATTGCCGGAATCTCAACATTGCCCGGCTGGGCGCAATTACTCATTATAATTGGTGTTATTGCCGCCATTATTTTTATCGGCCGTTTTATTGCCCGTCATGTTTTCAGGTTGATTGCAGAAACTGGCCTCAACGAAATTTTTACAGCACTTGCGCTTTTACTGGTCATTGGAATTGCACTTGCCATGGATGCCATCGGACTTTCGCCTGCCCTTGGAACTTTTATTGCCGGCGTGGTTTTGGCTGAAAATGAATACCGCCACGAACTGGAATCAACCGTTGAACCGTTTAAAGGATTGCTGCTGGGTTTATTTTTTATTTCGGTTGGGGCGAGTATAAATTTTCAGTTGTTTATCGAACAACCCATTCAAATTCTGGGCTATGTATTTTTACTTATCGTTTTGAAATTTATTGTATTGCTCGTTTTGGGGCGCTTGTTCAAACTCAGAAAAGGATACGAATTTTTATTTGCCTTTTTATTAGCCCAATCCAGCGAATTTAGTTTTGTACTTATTTCCTTTTCCACCCAAAGCCATCTTTTTGAACCACAGACTGCCGGAATGTTGCTTTTGGTAGTTACCCTGTCGATGACCATTTCACCTCTGCTGCTTATTTTTAACGACAAAGCTGTAAAACCCATTCTTGCGCGCAGGGAAAACAAACAGGAATTTGATGAATTTGATGAAATAAATCCCATAATAATTGCCGGGTTTGGGCGCTTCGGATTGATTTTGGGCCGGTTTCTTTTGGCCAATAAAATCAACGTTACAATTATCGACAGTAATCCAGCCAATGTAGAAATACTCAGAAAATACGGATTCAAATTGTACTACGGCGATGTTACACGACCGCAGGTTCTTGAAAAAGCGGGTATTGAAAAGGCAAAAATGCTGATACTTAGTATGGCAGAATACGACGAAGCTTTAAAAGTTGCAAAACATGTCCGCAAAAATTACCCGGCAATACAAATTGTGGCGCGGGCAAAAGATATTTTTCATGTTTTTGAATTTTACAAACTGCACGTTAAAATCGTTCAGCGCGAAATGTTTAATTCAGCCACCGAACTTGGTGTAAAAGTTTTGGTACAGCTGGGATATACCAAATACGAAGCCTACCGATCGGGCCGGACTTTTAAACACCACGAAGAACAGGTTCTGGAAGATTTGTATAAAACCTGGAAAGAAGACGAAAGTGAATTTATAAAAGAAACCCGGCGCTTTTCAAAACAACTTTCAGAAACGTTACTTACCGAACGAAATTACTCAATTCGTGATGTAGACTGCGCATGGGACATAGATTCTGCCCGGCAGGAAACAATCGAAAGTTCATCACCGAAAGATAAAACCGGGAATACCTTACATTAGACTTTTTATAAATAACATTTTTTCAAATAAAACTGAATTTTGACATGTGTAAATTTGCATAAATGTCTAAATTTGCAATCTTTAAATTACAAAAAATCACGCTACGGAGACAGACATCAGACATAAAGGTTTTGTAAAAGAAATCAGGAAAGATACGTTAATCGTTACCATTATTAATGAATCAGCATGTTCTGCTTGCCATGCAAACGGTGCATGTTCCGTTGCAGATTACCAGGACAAGGACATTGAAATCTCAAATTTTACAAAAGAATATTCACCGGGACAGCAAGTTACTGTGCTTTTTAAAGAGTCGAAAGGATTTGTTGCCTTGTTTTACGGATATTTATTACCGTTTCTTCTGGTTCTGGGTTCATTAATCATCTCAAATACATTCACAAAAAACGAATTGATTAGCGGTTTAATTTCGCTGGGTATTTTGATTCCATACTATACAACATTATATTTTTTTCGTCATTTATTAAAAAAAGTTTTCAAATTCGAAGTGGAAGAAATTAATTAACCTATGAGTATTACAGTTATATATACCATTGCCACATTAAGTGTAATTGGGACATCGGCTGCGGTTATTCTGTTCTTTGTTGCTCAGAAATTCAAAGTATATGAAGATCCTCGGATCGATCAGGTGGAAGGTGCGCTTCCGGGAGCCAATTGTGGCGGATGTGGTTTTGCAGGTTGCCGTGCTTTTGCCGAAACCTGTGTAAAAGCCAGCGACCTTGGAGATTTAAGTTGTCCGGTTGGAGGTAACGAAACCATGAGTAACGTTGCTTCCATTTTAGGATTGGAGGCGGTGAATAAAGATCCGCGGGTTGCATTTATCCGCTGTAACGGAACCTGTGATCACCGTCCGAAAACAAGCTCTTACGACGGGGCAACAACCTGTGCCATTGCATCGTCGGTTTACAGTGGCGAAACCGATTGCCAGTTTGGCTGTCTGGGTTACGGTGACTGTTACGATGCCTGTGATTTTGACGCTATAGATTTGCGTTCAGGAATGGGTGTTCCACTCATCCTCGACGATAAATGTGTAGCTTGTGGCGCTTGTGTGGATGCTTGTCCTAAAAATCTTATCGAACTTCGCAAGAAATTTCCAAAAGACAGAAAAATAGTAGTGGCCTGCCGTAACGAAGACAAAGGTGGTGTTGCAAGAAAAGCTTGCAGTGTGGCTTGTATCGGTTGCGGTAAATGCGAAAAAGAATGTAAATACGATGCAATAACAATCGTAAACAACCTGGCATTTATCGATTCTGATAAATGTAAACTTTGCCGGAAATGTGTTTCGGTTTGCCCAACAAATTCTATTCTGGAAATAAATTTTCCACCCCGTAAAATTGTAACGGAAGAAAAAGAAGAGTGTAGTACTGCAAAATAAACCTGCGATGCTAAAAACGTTCAAACTTGGCGGTGTTCACCCGCCTGAAAACAAATTGTCAGCCGACAAAAAAATTCTGGATCTATCCTTGCCAAAGTCGGTTTTTATTCCTGTGGCCCAGCATATTGGTGCGCCGGCTACTCCGGTTGTTAATAAAGGTGATGAAGTAAAAGTTGGACAAATAATTGCCAAAAGCAGCAGTTTTGTTTCCACCAACATTCATTCATCGGTTTCAGGAAAAGTTAAAAAAGTTGACTTCTCGGAAGACAGTTCGGGTTACCCGAAACAAGGTATTTTTATCGATGTTGCCGGTGACGAATGGGTTGAAGGAATCGATCGTTCGGAAGACCTTGTAAAAGAAATAACACTTGGCAGTCAGGAGATTGTCAGCAAAATACAGGAAGCAGGAATTGTAGGGCTGGGAGGCGCTACTTTCCCAACCCACGTAAAATTAGTTCCACCCAAAGGGATGAAAGCTGAAATTCTGCTCATTAACGGAGTTGAATGTGAGCCTTACCTTACTTCCGACCATCGTTTAATGCTTGAAAAAGCAGATGAAATTCTGGTGGGTATTCAACTTTTAATGAAAGCGATGAATGTTGAAAAAGCAGCCATCGGAATTGAAAACAACAAACCCGACGCTATTCAGTTGCTTTCCGAAAAAGCCAAAAACTACAAGGGAATTTCGGTTGTTGCTTTAAAAGTAAAATATCCACAGGGAGGTGAAAAACAACTGATTAAAGCAGTTACCGGCAGAGAAGTTCCTTCAGGAGGACTACCGATCGCCGTTGGTGCGGTTGTTAGCAATGTAGGAACCGCTTTTGCTGTTTACGAAGCCGTTCAAAAAAATAAACCGCTTTTTGAAAGGGTGGTTACTGTTACAGGAAAAGGCGTTGAAAATCCTTCCAATTACAAAGTAAGAATCGGCACTGCAACTTCAGAACTTGTTGAAGCTGCCGGAGGGTTACCCGAAAATACAGGAAAAGTAATAAGTGGCGGCCCAATGATGGGACGTGCCATTGCCTCGCTCGAAGTACCGGTGACCAAGGGAACTTCCGGAATTCTTATTATGAAAGAGGAAGAATCGAAACGAAAAGAATACATTTCCTGCATTCGTTGTTCGCGCTGTGTTTCGGTTTGCCCGATGGGACTGGAACCGTATCTTTTAATGACACTCTCGGAAAAACAAATTTTCGACCGTGCAGAAAAAGATCGCGTGATGGATTGTATTGAATGTGGTTCGTGCAGCTACACCTGTCCTTCCAACCGTCCGTTGCTGGATTATATCCGCTTTGGAAAAGGAAAAGTGGGACAAATCATTCGTTCGAGAAAAAAATAAGACAGTTTTTAAAGACCTAAAATATTAAACAAAAACTGAAGATGAGTAAATTATTAACAGTTTCACCTTCACCGCATGTACATTCCGGCGATACAACGCAAAAAATTATGTATCGCGTGGTGTTGGCCTTGTTACCGGCTTTGGCATGGTCGGTTTTTGTATTCGGGCTCGATGCTTTGCGGGTTACCGTTATTGCAGTGTTGGCAAGTTTGGCCTACGAATTTTTAATTCAGAAATACATTCTGAAAGTTAAACCAACCATAACCGACGGATCGGCTTTGGTAACCGGTATTTTACTGGCATTTAACGTTCCGTCGAACTTACCCTGGTGGATAATTTTAGTTGGTGCGCTTGCCGCTATTGGAATTGGTAAATTGTCGTTTGGTGGATTGGGGCAAAACATTTTTAACCCGGCGCTGGTAGGACGTGTTTTTATGCTTATTTCTTTCCCTGTCCAAATGACTTCGTGGCCGGTGAACAACCAGAGCGGAATAGATGCGGTTACTTCGGCCACGCCATTAAACATTATTAAAGAGGGTGTTGCCAACGGAACTCCAATTTCTGAAATTTCGAAACACTTGCCCACAACCTTTGAATTATTCTGGGGGGAATCGGTGGATCGCTGGGAGAAATTTCTGCAGTTTTGCTGATTCTCGGAGGGTTGTATATGTTGTTCAAAAAAGTGATTACCTGGCACATTCCGGTGTCAATTATTGCAACAGTATTTGTAATAGCAGGTATTTTCTGGCTGGTAAATCCTGAAATTTATATCCACCCGCTATACCATGTACTTACCGGTGGGTTAATGTTAGGCGCTATTTTTATGGCAACCGACATGGTTTCGTCGCCAATGACACACAAAGGCCAGATAATTTACGGTGTTGGTATCGGTGCAATTACCATTAGCATTCGTTTGTTTGGGGCATATCCTGAAGGAATTTCATTTGCAATTCTGATTATGAATGCTGTTACGCCACTCATCAACACTTATGTGAAACCCAAAAGATTTGGAGGGAAATAGTAATGGCTAAAAAGGAATCAACATTTATAAATATGGTTGTTACCCTGTTGTTGGTAACAGGCATTGCCGCAACTGCCCTCGGATTGGTTTATGACATGACAAAAGATGCCATTGAAATTGCCAAACAAAAAGCACAAAGCGATGCCATTGCATTGGTTTTACCGGAATACGATACTTTGGGAGAATCGTTTAAAGTTGCTGCCGAAAGTGGCGCCGACAGTCTTGAGTTTTTCCCTGCTTTTAAAGGGAACGAACCAGTTGGGGTTGCCATTAAAACTTATACTAAAAAAGGTTTTGGCGGCGTAATTTCAATCATGGTCGGAATCGATAACAACGGTAATTTTTCAGGATACCAGGTTTTGGAACATGCTGAAACACCAGGACTTGGTTCGAAAATGACTGTTTGGTTCAACAACACGGAAAAACCAAACCAATGCGTATTGGGCAAAAGTCCGAAAACTACCAAATTTCAGGTAAAAAAAGACGGTGGCGATATTGATGCAATTACCGCCTCAACCATTACCTCACGCGCTTTCCTCGATGCCCTAAACAGGGCATATACTTCGTACGAAAACAATCAGGCAACCAATGCTGTAACAGCCCAAAATTAAATTTAAGATTATGAATCAGTGGAAAAATTTTACAAAAGGGTTTATTAAAGAAAGTCCAACATTTGTTTTGGTACTTGGAATGTGCCCCACGCTGGCTGTTACTTCATCGGCAATTAACGGACTGGGAATGGGTTTAGCCACTACTTTTGTACTGATGATGTCGAATATTTTTATTTCTCTGGTAAAAAATGTGATACCTGAAAAAGTAAAAATCCCAAGTTTCATCGTAATCATTGCGGCTTTTGTTACAATTGTCCAGTTAACCATGCAGGCCTATCTTCCTTCGTTGTACAAAAGCCTGGGGATTTTTATTCCTTTAATTGTGGTCAACTGTATTGTTTTGGGCCGTGCTGAAGCTTTTGCCTCGAAAAACAGCATTTGGTCGTCGGCCATCGACGGATTGGGAATGGGGCTTGGATTTAGCTTTGCACTTGTTCTGCTTGGCAGTATCCGCGAAATTCTCGGTAGTGGAAAAATATTCAACATGACTCTTTATTCTGAAAATTACGTGACACTGCTTTTTGTACTTGCACCCGGTGCGTTTATTGTGTTAGGTTACTTGATCGCTTTAATCAACCGGCTTAAAAAAAATTAGGAGGATAAAATTATGAGTTACATTATAATCATCATATCGGCTGTACTGGTAAATAATATTGTTTTGATGCAGTTTTTGGGAATCTGCCCGTTTTTGGGGGTTTCAAAACGCATTTCAACAGCTTCGGGTATGGCAGGCGCCGTGGCCTTTGTAATGGTTCTGGCTACCATTGTTACTTATTTGGTTCAGGAATATGTACTAAACCGGCTGGGGCTCGAATATTTGCAAACTATTGCTTTTATTCTCATTATCGCAGCTTTGGTTCAGCTGGTTGAAATTATTCTGAAAAAAGTAAGTCCGGCACTTTACCAGGCACTTGGAATTTTTCTTCCGTTAATTACTACCAACTGTGCCATTTTAGGGGTCGCCATTTTAACCATTCAAAAAGAATTCAATCTGATGGAAGGTGTGGTTTATGCCATTTCAAATGCCGTTGGTTTTGGATTGGCGCTGGTTCTTTTTGCCGGAATCCGCGAACACCTCGATTTACAAAACATTCCAAAAGGATTAAAAGGAACGCCGATTGCATTAATTACAGCCGGTATTCTTGCCATGGCTTTTATGGGATTTTCGGGATTGGTTTAAACGAACTTTATTATAAACGGCAAAGGATGTTGTTTTTGAACGGCATCCTTTTTTTATTTTTATATTTCTGAAAAATTATTTTGAATGAAAACTATAGGATTGATTGGAGGAACCGGCTGGGTTTCAACACAGGAATATTACAAAATTATCAACGAAAAAGCAAATGAAAAACTGGGTGGCTTGCAGTTTCCCAAAATCATTCTTTACTCGGTAAATTATGGCGAAATTTATGCCTGCAACCAAAACGAAGATCGCGAAGGAGTTTACAATATCATAAAAAAAGGCGCCGGAACTTTACAGAAAGCAGGTGTTGATTTTCTGGCGCTTTGTGCAAATACCATCCATTTTACTTTCGATAAATTATCGGCAGAAGTTGACCTGCCTTTTGTTCACATTGCCGATGCCACCGGAAATGCCATAAAAAGTGCCGGACTTAAAAAAGTTGGTCTGCTCGGGACCCGAGAAACCATGGAACTTGATTTTTATAAAAAACGGCTGGCAAAAATGGAAATTGAGGTAATTACGCCTGAAAAAGATGAACGCGATTTTATCCAGACTTCAATTATGGAGGAATTGCTGAAAGAAAAATTTCTTCCTGAAACACAAGCAGGATTTATCTCAATTATGAAAAATCTGGAAAGCAAAGGCGCTGAAGGAATGATTCTTGGCTGTACCGAAATTCCGCTGCTTATAAAACAAAAAGATTTTCATTTGCCGGTTTTCAGCACACTCGAAATTCATGCTGAAGCGATTGCCCGTTTTGCCCTTGAAGTTTAGCAATTGCAACTTTCTGAATGTTTCGGATTGTATTCGAACTGCACGGTTACATGTTCAATGTCGAATTCGTCGTGCAGTGTTTTTCTAACCCGCTCAAAAAGAACGTTGGTTTCTGAAACTTTACTATCTTCTTCTAGTGTAATATGACATTCAAAATGAATCAGCTTGTCGGTTAGATTCCAAACATGAATGTGATGAATATTCCTGAATTCCGGTATTTCGAGCAACCGTTTTTCCACCACTGAAACATTTAGGTCGACAGGCGCCATCTGCATTAAAATGGTTACCGATTCTTTTAGCAAATGCAGAGTATGTACAAACAAATAAATGCTGATTAAAATGGTAACTACCGGATCGACCCAGTATATTTCGAAAAACCAGATTAAAACCGCACCCGCAATTACCGCCAGCGATGTAAGTGCATCGCCCAGTAAATGGAGATAGGCCGCTTTAATATTTATGCTTTTGTTTTTCTCGCGTTCCAGAACAAGCACCGAAATTCCGTTGGCCAGCAACCCCAAAATGCCTAACCAGAACATCCATTTTGCATCCACGGTTTTTACATGAAGTAAACGATTGGCAGCTTCGAAAACAAGAAAAACCGATATTCCAATCAACGCCAGCGCATTAATAAAAGCAGCCAGAATTTCGGCCCGTTTGTACCCGAAAGTAGATTTAACAGTGTACGGTTTTCGGCTTAAAACCTGCGCCAAATACGCCAAAACAACCGAAACCGAATCGCTAAGGTTGTGAATGGCATCAGAAATTAATGCCAGACTGCCCGAAATAATTCCACCTGCAATTTGCGCAACCGTTATTACAACGTTCAAGAAAATAGTAAAAACAAGTTTTGCAGAAGAAACCTGAGTGTTATGATGCGAATGTTCCATGACATTTTTTTTGTTAAACATTGATGTGTAAATTTGGTTTACAAATACAACGTTCTTTGTTCAGAAAATTAAACAAATTCAAATGAAAAAAATCCTGTTTATTCTGATAATCCTGTTTGCTTTTTCATTTAAAATTACAGCACAGGATCTGTATCAAATCGGTACCACCATTGATTTGTTCAAAGCCAATAAACGAATAAAAGGCGAACACAACAACGTTCTCACTGAAAAAGATATCAAAGGTTCGCCATATTTGAATGATGAATTTATTACCGGATCGGTTTTTACCACGACAAAAGTACAGTACAACAACATTAAATTAAGGTACAATATTTTTAACGATGAAATAGAGTTCGACGCCGACGGGCAAGTGCAGGCATTGCTGGCTCCCGAAAGTTTTGATATGATTGAATTTGGCGGAAATGTTTTTTGTTACATTCCGTATTCATTGTTGAAAAAAATAAAACGCGGCTATTTTATCCGACTTGTAGAAGGAAAAGCTTCACTTTGGATGCGCCCTGAAATTTCGTTTGTAAAAGCTACTGAACCGGCGCCTTACAAAGAAGCAGAACCCGCAAAATTTGTAAGAAAAGCCGATAGTTTTTTTATTCGCATTGGAAAAGAAGAAGCCCGGCCGGTTTCATCAAAGAGCGACCTGATTGATATTTTCCCTGACCAAAATGACAAAATTGAAGCATTTGTAAAAAAGAATAAAATAAAACCCAACAATCCCGATAATTTAAAAGAACTGGTTCACTATTATAATTCGCTCTGAAACGAAAATCGACACAAAAGCCAGGCTCAGAATACATCAGTGTTTTCGCATTTTTCAAGCGTTAACGTTCCCAAAAAAACGAATGAGTTACTTTATTTATCTACCGAGAATTCCCTCAAAACAAAAATAATTGATAAGCGTATGCAACATTAAAATTTTGCAGTCGTCATTGATTCAGAAATAAAAAAGTTGGAAACACTTTACAAAAATATACATCAGGACTTGATTGACCAGTGCAGGGCAGGCGATGAAAAAGCACAATTCAGGTTGTACAAATTGTACTACAAATCGATGTACAGTGTGTGCCTGAGAATTATAAACGATTCAACCGAAGCTGAAGATGTAATGCAGGAAGCGTTTCTAAAGGCGTTCAAAAAAATAGATTCGTACAAAGGAGAAGTTAGTTTTGGCGCCTGGTTAAAAAAGATTGTTATCAACCGTTCATTGGATTACTTAAAAAAGAAAAAGGTTCGTTTCGAGGAAATTAACGAAAGAACAAACCAAATTGCCGATTATCAGATGACAACAAAAGAGGTAAATATAGAGGCTATAAAAAAAGCCATTCATAATTTACCCGACGGTTACCGGGTTGTTTTAAGTCTCTACCTGATTGAAGGGTACGACCACGAAGAAATCAGCCAGATTTTGGGAATCAGCAATTCCTCGTCGCGAACACAACTTTTAAGGGCCAAAAACAAACTGAAAGAACAACTAAAAGACAAAGAAATTTTTTCATTCAATTAGCCATGAAAGAACAAGATTACATAGACGAACTCATTTTAAAAAACCTGGAAGAATTAAACGACAACGAACCGGATGAAGGTCATTTCGAAAGGTTCGAAGCCAGGTTAAAACTTCAGAACAAAAAGAAAAAAGTAAATCTGAGGATGATTATGAAAGTTGCCGCAGCTGTTGTATTTGTTTTGCTTGCAGCGAACCAGACAGCCATTTATCTTTCGCCCGACAACAAAGGAAACATTTTTACCATGTTCGGAAAAAATGATGTTACGCTGGCAAGCGTTTCACCTGAATACGGCGAAGTTGAATTTTATTACACAAATGCGATTAACGTGGGTCTCAACCAGTGGCAGGAACTCGATAACGAAGGTTTTATTTCGACAGATGAAAAGAAAATGATGGATGATGAACTCTCGGAATTTGAAACCCGGTATAAAAATCTACAGCAGGATTTGGCTGCCAACCCAAACGATGAGCGCATAATAAATGCAATGCTCGAATATTATCAGGCTAAGCTTAGTGTTATTAATATGATTGTAAACAAATTAGAAGAAGTTAAACAGCAAAAAAATACAGAACATGAAATCGAAATTTAAATTGATGGCGCTACTTTTTTTGACGGGATTTTTCGCCACAGGATTAAAAGCAGTTGCCGAAGAGAAAACAAAAGAGTACCACCAGGAGTGGGCCGGAAGCAGTGTCGAATCGCTGGAAGTAATCAACAAATTTGGCGAAGTAAAAGTTACCAACAACGGTGGAAGCCAGGTAACTATTGATGTTGTGGTTACCGTGGAAGCTGCCAATTCAGGAAAAGCTAACGAATTGCTCGGATTGATAAATGTTGATTTTGCAAAAAGCGGAAGCACAGTAAAAGCTGAAACAAAAATTGACAGCGACTTTAAAAGCCGAATGAAATTCAGCATCGATTACACCATTAACATTCCTTCGGATAAAAATCTGAAAATCTCGAATAAATACGGGAATACAGCTGTAAATGTGCTGAATGCCAACGGAGACTTCGATATTCAGTATGGAAATTTCAAAGGAAACGAACTGAATGCGCCAGGTTCGGCAAACATAAATTTCAGTCTGGCCTACGGAAAAGCTGAGGTTGGTTCAATCAACAACCTGAACCTCGACATTAAATATTCAAACATGAATGTGGATGGTTTGGGCAATCTAAAAGCAGAATCGAAATATTCGGTGCTGAAAGTATCGGAAGCCAAAGTTTTGCAAATTGATTCAAAATACGACACTTTCGAATTTGAAGAAGTTCAGTCGCTGACAGCCACCACAAAATACAGCCACATCAGTATTGAAGAACTTAAAAAATACCTGAAAATTGAAGCCGGTTACGGTGGCATCAGCGTTGGCGAAGTTTCAAAAGGATTTGAATCGATTTGGGTAGAAAACAGCTACGGACAGATAAAACTAGGGCTCAACGAGCAAAATTATTCACTCGATGCCAGTTGCGATTACTGTGGAATTTCGTATCCGGAATCAAGTTTTAAAGGAAACAAGATTAAAGAAAACCACACTCAAACTGTCGACGGTAAAGTTGGATCCGGCGAAGGTGGAAAAGTGTACATCAGAAGTCGTTACGGAGAAATAAAATTACAATAGTACTATCTGGGGAAATAGTAAACCGTGGGCAGCCTGCTGTTCACGGTTTTTTTATGCTTGCAAAACAGCAAAGTTTATACACATCGAACCAGAAAAGCCTCGGATTATTGCCCTTTAAATTTCGTTCCATGGCCGAAGAAAAAGTACGGTAAAACATTCGAAGGAAAAACGGCGGAATAACCTGTGTAATTTTTTTGTACCTGTTCAGAAACCAAACCTGGTTTTGAAAATCGGGATTTCCACTAAGTAATTTTTCAAAAATAAAGTTCAGGTTTTTGAGCGCCGATCTGGTTTTTTCAAGAAATACACCGGCATCTTCCAGTCCGGTATGTTCCACCGGATTATCGATATGAAAAATTTCACACTTATTCTGAAATAAATCAAACCCAAGAACGGTGTCTTCGTGCCCGTAATTCCGAATATCTTCCCTGAAATGAATTTTGTCAAACACCCGTTTTTCAATCAGAAAATTATTCGAAGTAATAATAAACCCTTTTTTGCTGTTTCTTATTTCCGCCGAAACGGCCTCGCGCACTGTTCCATATTTCCAGCGGAGTTGTTTTTCAGGTTCGTCGGGTTTTTGGTCAGAATAAACGGTTCCGCCACACAAAACCCAGTTTTCCCTGCGGTGGTTCAAAAAGTTTTTCAGGTAATTGGTATCTACCGGTTTCGAATCGGCATCCATAAAGAGCAGCCAGCCAAAATTAGAATCGGCACCCATTAAATTGCGAATTGCTGCACGTCCGATATTTTCTTTCAGTTCATAATAAATAACATTTGAAACTCGTGCAATTTCACGGTTTATCATTTTAAATTCCTCCAAAGAACCGTCGTCGTAAACCCTTATTTCAAAAGGTATGTTTAATTTTCGGGCCTGGTTTTGCAACTCTAAAACCAAATTGTTTACTTCGGTGTTATAAACTGGAATATTTATTGACAGCATGATCCGATTTTTGAAACTGAATGAAAATACGGAAAGATTCCGGTTGTAACATTTTTCAAATGCTATTTTTGTAAAAAACTTTTTAGTAGATAAAATATTTTACTTAAACCCGGTAAATTTTTTAGGATGAGAAAATACATTTTAGCCCTGTTGGTTTTTATCTCAGGTTTTTCGTTTGCCCAGGAATACAATATTAAAATAACGCTTCCCTCCTCTGCCGGAAAGGAAATGAAACTGGCGTATTATTACCTTGGAAACATTTACGTGAAAAATTCTACTCAGCTCAACAACAAAGGTTTTGGCAATTTTCACGGCGACACTTTACTGCCCCAGGGATTGTACAAAATTTACCTGGATGAAAATAACCATTTTGACTTTTTAATTGGGGCCGACCAGCAATTTTCAATTTATAACGAAACTTTTTTAGCTGAAAATGCAAAAGTGGAAGGCTCGGCAGAAACCGAAGAATTTGTAAAATATGTCGGATTTCTGAAAGACTTACAAAACAAAAGCGCCCAAATCAGACAGAAACTTCAAACGGCTTCTGAAGATGAAAAGAAACAGCTTCAGAATGAAATGGATTCACTCACACCCAAACTGCACAATTATTGGGAGAACACCAAAGAAAAATACCCTGACACTTTTCTGTCGAAGTTTTTAATGGCGAATTATGTTCCGGCTTTGGATATTACAACTTTACCCCTCGAAATTCAGCAAAACGACTCTTTGCTTTTGCTGGCCCGGTTTAATTATCAAAAAGAACATTACTGGGATAATTTCGATTACACCGACGAACGTTTTTTGTACACGCCTTTGTACAAACCCAAGTTGGAAGACTGGTTTACTAAAGTTTTGTACCAAAATTACGATTCAATAAAACCTTATGTTTTTGATTTTATCGAAAATACCAGGCCGCACAAAAGAATTTTTCAGTTTGTGGCCTCGTGGTTTTTAAACAGCAGCGTAAACAGCCATGTAATGGGAATAGATGCCCTTTTTGTCGACATTGCAAGAAAGTACTATTTATCGGGCGAAGCGTTTTGGACCGACGATAAAACCATCGATAAAATAAAAGAAAATGTAATGTTTGCCGAACACAACCTCATCGGAATGCAAGCACCCAAACTAACGCTTGAAACGGTTGATGGCGAATATTCAAGTCTTTACGAAATTCAGGCAAAATATACTGTTGTTCTTATTTTTGAACCCAATTGTTCGCATTGCAAGGTTTTTGTCCCCGAATTTCACAAAGAGGTTTATCTGCCTTTCCGCGATAAAGGACTTGAAGTTTATGCCATTTATTCGATGGACAACAAAACCGAATGGACCGAATTTTTAACCAAAAACGATTTGTACGACTGGATAAATGTTTGGGATGAACATGATGTTTCGCAGTTTAAAGTTTTGTTGGATGCACGAACAACACCGGGAGTTTACGTCCTCGACAAAGACAAAAAAATTGTGGCCAAAAAAATGACAGTTGAGCAAATTAAGGCATTTATGGAAAATAACCTGAATTAACTTTTCACAGGTTTTTTCACCATTTTTTTAGCTTCTTCAAGTGCGGTGTCGAAATTGGCAAAGATTGATTCTTCTCCGATTAAGTTGAAAATTTCCGACTTTTTCAAATCTTCTTTTACTGCGTCGCTAACACCAGATAGGATTACTTTTATTTCTGAATCAACCAGAATTTTTAATGCATCGCTTAAATTGTGCAACCCGGTGGAATCTACAAAAGGCACATGCCGCATTCTGATAATCATGATTTTACTTCTCAACCCGGTTGATTTCAGCACTTCGCAATACTGTTTTGCCGAAGCAAAAAACAGCGGTCCGCTAATTTCGTAGATGCCAATTTGTTTGGGTAATTTTGAATAATCTTCGATGATATCGGTATCTACAATTGCAGGAATTGTTTTTCCCATATCGGCCATTCTTTTCATAAAAAGCAAAGCCGAAAGTACAACCCCCACTTCGATAGCAACGGTTAAATCAACCAAAACTGTCAGAAAAAAGGTAGATAACAAAACCAGAATATCAAAAACAGAACCTTTCAAAATAGATCGAAAAGTGCGCCATTCACTCATGTTGTAAGAAACAACAATTAAAATACCGGCCAAACACGACATTGGAATAAGTTTAACCCACCGCCCGAAAAACAGCATAATCAGCAGTAAAACAACTGCGTGAATCATTCCTGCTACCGGCGTACGACCTCCGTTTTTTATATTTGTTGCAGTTCTGGCAATTGCACCGGTTGCCGGTATCCCACCAAAAAACGGAGTTACAATATTGGCAATCCCCTGCCCTATTAATTCGGTATTCGAACGGTGATGACCGCCTATCATCCCATCGGCTACAACCGCCGAAAGAAGCGATTCGATAGCGCCGAGAAGAGCAATGGTCAATGCCGGTTGAAAATAGTACCCTAAATTTGCAAAATCGATTTTTGGAAAATGAATTTGGATGTTATTCGGAATTTCACCAAAGAACGATTCGATGGTAGTAACCGGCAATTTAAACATCTGAACTGCCAGGGTTCCCAGTAAGATTGCTACCAGTGACCCTGGAACTTTTTTTATGTAATTTTTCGAAAAAACAACGATTAAAATGGTTCCCAGCGTAATGATTAAAGCATAAATATTTATACTCGAAATGTTCGCAAAATAAGTACTCCATTTATCAACAAAACCGCTTGGAACACTTTCAATATCAAGTCCGAAAGCATCTCTAATCTGGGTGGAAAAAATTACAAGGGCAATTCCACTGGTAAAACCTACAATCAAAGGATGCGGAAAATATTTCAGGAGCGAACCCAATTTCAGCAAACCAAAAAGAACCAGAAAAACGCCGGCCAGAATTGTAGAGATTAACAAACCATCGAAACCGTATTGATTAAGAATGCTGTAAACAATTACAATAAATGCTCCGGTTGGGCCACCAATCTGAACACGGCTTCCGCCAAACATTGAAATTATAAAACCTGCTACAACTGCCGTAATTAAACCTTTTTCAGGAGAAACGCCTGAAGCTACGGCAAAAGCAACTGCCAGCGGCAATGCAACAACACCGACGACTACCCCGGCCAATGCATCAGTAGTGAACCTTTTTAAAGAATAACCTTCTTTTAAAATGCTGAAAAACTTAGGCTTAAATATTTTTTCCACTGTACGTGTTTTAAAATGATGCGCAAAAGTAGTGGCAAATGAATGTCGTTATTCAAATACATGCCGATTTGTTGCAATTCTTACCTGAATCTTAAATTCGCCCTCTCAATAAATCTTCAAAACATTTATTTCTGAACAAATGATAAAAACAATTGAAGACAAAACCAGTTTGAGCAGTTATTGTTTCTTTCCTCATGTTAATTCACGGGTGAATTGTTAAAGCCGCACAACAAACCTTTCCTGCATTCATACGTTTATCTAATTTGAAATATTCAAAGAAAAATAGAAAATGATTGCGATTATCACACAGGAAGAAATTGTGGAAATTCAGCAAAACTGGGCCAAAGGATTGGTCAATATCGGAAAACTATTCCTCGAAAAAGGGGATTATAAAACAGTTGCAGCCGAACATGTAGCCCGGTTTTACGGTTACGAACACGAAACAGTTTTATTCAAACCCACCATGGCAAACAACAAACAATTCCGTAAAACTTTTGAAAGCGGATTGTCGTATTTTATTGGAGGCAACCCAAATTTCCCAAACGATCGTGGTTTTGCTTTAAATCCGTGGAAAGGCGTTCGGTTTGAAAACTCAGGGTTTATATTGAAAGAACAATATGCCATTGCCATGGGAAATTATTACTTTATTGATTACAATGACAATGAAACCAAAGTTGAATTTACCTTTGGATTTTACCGCAACGAAGAAGGCCATCTGAAAATAAACCTGCACCATTCTTCTGTTCCGTATTCAAATTAGAACCTGAAAACAAACCCTCTTCAAACTTTTTCAATTCTATGTTTACAATTTTTCGATGCGTTGACTAACACCGTAATCTACCGGAGTAAAATCACAAGAAAAGCTGTGTCATATAACACAAATAAATTTCTTCTATTTTGAAAAAATATGATGTAAAAATCCTATTTTAGAATTCGAAAGACTAACAAAAAATTGGAAAAAATCATCAAATTCTGTCGTCACAAACTTAACAGATTAACACTTAAAAAACCTCTTTGCAGTGGCATTAATACTTATCCATAGAACTAACTAACAACTACTAAACATAACCTCTTAACTTATGCGAAAATTCCTAATTACCTCACTTCTTCTTTTTTTAATTCTTTATTCGAAAGCTCAAAATGCAGAATTGTTATTTCAGCAAACTGAAATTTTAATTAAAAACGGGAAACTTTATAAGAATGAAACTTTTGAGATAAAAATCTTAAACAAAAATGGAGAAAAATATGGTCATTTAAAAATTCCATATTCAAACATGGTTAAACTAAACAGTTTAAAAGCTTCTATTTTAGATGAAAATAAAAATGTTATCAGAAACATAAATAAAAATGAAATAACTGATAAAAGCTCCTTCTCCAATTATTCCTTCTATGAAGACAATTACGTTAAAGAAATTCGAATTGCGCACAACAGTTACCCTTACATAATAAAATACAGTTATGAGTTACAACAGAACGAATTCTTAAATATTGATTTTTGGCTACCTGTAATCGACCTTCGAATACCAACTCAAAATGCTGAATTAAAACTCACAACTCCCTCGGATTATAAAATAAATTACATCAACAAAAACATCGCTAATCCAGAAACAGACACCCTGGATTCTCAAATAATTTATCGGTGGTCAACGAAATATAAGAACATTGTAAAAGATGAAAATTTATCGCCGCCAATTACAGAATTTTTACCATCGGTTACTATTCTTCCGATTGATTTTAAATTTGAAATTGATGGCTCAATGAAAACCTGGACGGATTACGGAAATTGGCAAAACAATCTTTTGGAAGGAATAAATGAGATTCCTGAAGATGAAGCTGAAAAAATTCGTGATGCAATAAAAGGATTGAAAAATGATTATGATAAGATAAAAATACTGTACCATTATTTACAGGACAAAACCAGATACATAAATATTTCAATAGAAACAGGAGGTTTAAAACCTTACCCGGCATCTTATGTTGCAAAAAATAACTACGGCGACTGCAAAGCTTTAACCAACTATTTTAAATCGGTACTCGAATTGGTTGGCATAAAATCGTATTATTCAAAAATAAATGCCGGAAATCCCATAACCACAATAAATAAAAATATCCCGTCGCAGCAGTTCAATCATGTAATACTTTTGGTACCTGTTGAAAATGATTCATTGTGGATTGATTGTACCAGCGAATGTGCTTTTAATTACCTCGGTACTTTTTGCCAGAACAGGGATGTGTTTATTATCGATAAAAACAATAGTCACTTTTCCCAAACGCCAGAATTACAAATAAATGATGTTTCGGAGATTAGGACAATTTTTGTTTCATTTTTGAAAAACAATGAATACAAGTTAACGTTCCGTGATAAATTTAAAGGGAATAAATACGAGCAACTAACCACCATAAATAAAGATTATACCGACATTGATAAAAAAAGAATAATCCAGAATTTGTTTGTTGAAGACAACCAGGAATTAAAAGAGTTCAGCATTGAACAGGAATGCAGGGATTCACTTTTTATTTACCTAAACTACGTTACCACAACACACAATTTTTTTAACCGGTACGGCAATGAGATTTTGGCTAAAAACATTCCCCTGAAATTGCCTGAAATGGAAACACCGGAAAAACGAAAACTTCCGATTCAAATAAATTATCCTGTTTCACAAACAGATACAATTATTTATGAAATTCCCGTTGGTTATACTGCAAGTCTGACCAACGACACAAAAACCATCACCAATTCTTATGGTGAATATAATTTCAGTTTCGAAATTCTTCCCGACAAAGTAATTCTAATGAAACAGTTCAATCTAAATGCCGGCTATTTCCCACTGAATGAATATTCCACATTGTACAACTTAATAAATGAAATTCGGGTATTTGAAAATAAAACGAGCATTATTTTAACATCTAAAACACAATAAAAAATGAAAAAACTATCGTTGTTATCCCTCCTTCTTATAATTGGCTATGCCTCAATAAAAGGTCAGAACTATTCAACTGAATTTGGAAAAATTGGCAAAGAGGAAATTGATCTTACTCAATATCCGGAAGACCGCGATGCCGAAGCAGTTGTTCTTTTTGATAAAGGAAAATCAAGGTTTGTAAGTACCGAAAATTCTTTCGACATAGAATTTCAAAGAGAAACAAGGATAAAAATTCTTTCGGAAGCAGGATTAAAATGGGCTGAAATAAAAATTCCTTATTATCAGGAAAATCAGATTTACGAACAAATAACTGAAATAGAAGCTTATACTTACAACTTTGAAGACGGGGAGTTAAAAAGAACAGTTTTGAGCACTTCTAACTTATTTGTTGAAAAAGTAAACAATTACTGGTCGCAAAAGAAATTAGTAATGCCAAATGTAAAACCGGGTTCGATAATTGAAATTAAATACAAAATTAATTCACAATACCTTTTTAATCTGAGAGACTGGGAGTTTCAATGGGAAATACCGGTTGTTTACAGTGAATATGAAGTTCGAATGATTCCTTTTTACGAATACACCTATCTTTTTCAAGGTGCAAAAAAATTCGATGCTCAAAAATCGTACACCGACAACGGGATACAACGACAATTTGGATCAATCAATTTTCAGGATGTTGTTAACACCTTTATAATGAAAAACGTACCGGCTTTCAAAGACGAAGAGTTCATTACATCGCTAAACGATTACATTATTAAAATGGATTTCCAATTGTCAAAAATTCATTATCCGAACGGCACCTCTGTTGATATTATGACGACTTGGGATGAAATGGAAAAAACATTCTTAAAAGACGGTGACTTTGGAAAATACATTGAAAAATCGGAAAAATTAGCTCCCAAAACCTTTGATTTCAGCACAATAAAAGACAAAACCGATACTGAAAAATTTGAATCAATTATCGACTATATTAAAACAAATTACAGCTGGGACAAAAACTACAGCAAATTTGCATCAAAAGCGCCCAACAAGTTTACAGTTGAAAAGAATGGAAACTGTGCCGATATTAACTTATTTACCATTGCCTTGCTAAAAACTGCTGGTATCGAAGCATATCCGGTTTTAATAAGTACACGAAAAAACGGAAAAATTGCTTATGATTATCCTTATTCTCATTTTTTTAATTGGGTAGTAATACTTGCAAAAATCGGTGATAAAAAAATATTGTCTGATGCTACCAATGTTAATTTGATTAACGAACGAATTCCTGTTTTTTGTATCAATGACAAAGGTTTGGTTGTTAAGGAAGGAAAAGTTGATTGGGTAGGACTGGAATGTTCTTTCGCTTCTGAAACGACAACCGAAATTAATGTTGAATTTGGCGCATCAAACAAAATAACAGGCAAAATCATAAAATCGCTTACTGAATATTTTGGGGCCGACTACCGTGATTTATACGCCGACAATAAAGATTTATTTGCCGACCATGAAAATACTGACAAAATAAGTGTTGAGGCCAATTCGATTCAATTCGAAAATTTAAATGAAAGAACTAAACCTTATGTTATTTCCTATAGTTTCAGTGCCAACTCAGAAGTAATTAACGATAAAATCTACATTGATCCGTTTTTTGAAAATGTAATTTCTGATAATCCGCTCAAGCAAAACAAAAGAACGTACCCGATTGACATCAATTATCCATTCAAAAAGAGATATAAAGCAGTAATTACAATTCCTGACAATTATGCAATTGAATTTAATCCGGAGCCACTAAAAATTAGCAACCAATTGTTTGAATTAAATTATTCTACTGAAACAGAAGGAAATAAATTGATTGTTAGTTTTGACTACTATTTCAAATCTTCAATCTATCCTGCAACCGATTACGGAAAAATTAAATACTATTTTACTGAACTGATCAAAAAAGGAAATGAAAAAATTGTATTAGCACCTAAATAATATTCAAGTTTTCGAAAACCTTGCTAACTTTAGTCATTCAACAAATTTTCGTAAAACTGTAACTAAACCATTCAAAATGAAAAACATTGTATACCTTCTGTTTTTTGTTGCTTTGTTTTCTGGGTGTAACGACAATTTGCCTGCGCCTGCCGATAAAAATGCAACTCCGGAAACTGTTCATCTTTTTAAATCGATGTGGGAGCTTCAGCAAAAGGGAGTTATGTACGGGCATCAGGACGATTTGATGTACGGTTATTCATGGTGGCACGAAAACGATCGTTCCGACACCAAAGATTTTACCGGCGATTATCCGGCGGTTGTTGGTTTCGAACTGGGCTGGCTCGAACTGGGCAGCGAACGCAGTCTCGACTCGGTAAGTTTTTCAGAAATGGCCGAACAAATAAAAGCACATTACAATCGCGGAGGAATTGTAACCATTAGCTGGCATGCCAATAATCCGCTGACCATGCAAATTCCCGATACCACCAGAAACAGAATGCACGGTTCGGCGTGGGATGTAAGTTCAACCGAAGTGGTAAAATCGATTCTTCCCGGTGGCGAAAACCACGAACTTTTTAATACCTGGTTAAATCGCCTGGCCGATTTTTTTGAAACATTAAAAACCGATAACGGGACACCGATTCCTTTCCTTTTCAGACCGTACCACGAACACTCAGGTTCCTTTTTCTGGTGGGGAACCAACATTTGCACCGACGAAGAATATGCTGCTTTGTGGCGTTACACCGTTGAGTTTTTTCGCGACAAAAAGAATCTTCACAATATTTTATATGCTTACAACACCGATCGCACCACAAGCCTCGAACAATATCTGAAAGGTTATCCGGGCGACGATATTATCGACATGCTTTCGTTCGATATGTACGACCGAGGTGAACAATTCGACGGTGAACTCGACAACGCACTAAATTATGTAACTACCGAAGCCATTTCGCGAAAAAAACTTACTGCTTTGAGTGAAACCGGGGCCCGCAGAGGAATGGAAAACTGGTGGTCGGCAGTACTTCTTCCTGCCGTTGAAAAATATCCGGTGGGTTATGTTTTAACATGGAGGCACACCTTTAATTCTCCTTGGTTTAACGCCGAAAGTAAACCTTTTCCCGACGATTTTATGAACTTTTACAATTCGCCACGAACCCTGTTTTTAAAAGAAATTCAAAATCCAAACGTGTATACACGCAAATAATCAATCAATTCTCATCCTTTTTTCTCCCTTTTTGTTGTTAATAAAAAGGGAGATTTTTTTTCAGTTTCTTTCATTCAAATTTTTCAAAATGAATTCGAATAAATACAAGGAAACGGCAAAACAGTTTTTAATGCTGGCAGCCGGAGGCGAATCGCGCAAAGCTTTTGAACTTTTTGTAAGCAAAGATTTTAAACACCATAACATATATTTTAAAGGCGATGCCGAAACAATTATGCTGGCCATGGAAGAAAACGCCAGATTAATGCCCGATAAAATTTTCTCCATACAGCGGATTATACACGAAAACGATTTGGTAGCCGTTCATTCCCATGTTAAAATGAATCCCAAACATCCGGGGTACGCAGTAATGCATATTTTCAGGTTCGAAAATGAAAAAGTGGTTGAAATGTGGGATTTCGGGCAGGAAGTTCCCGAAGAAATGATCAACGAAAATGGTATGTTTTAAGCCGAAAGAAAAGCAACTTCAAACCAAAACACAACTACAAAATACGTATAAAAACGTATTCTGTAAATACGCATATTAACGGTTTTTAAACTGTCGGTATTTGTAAAAATTTGCATAAAAATACAGGCAGTTTCATGTTTTCAGAATTAAACAGCAGATTAAAAAACGATGTGCGGCTCGAAGAAGGGTTGCAAGCCTGTATGAATTGCGGGATATGCACCGCGGTTTGCCCGGCAGCTGAATTTTTTGAATACGACCCAAGAACAATTGCAGTTACAGTTCAGTCGGGAAACGAGGAAAAAATTTCGGCTTTGCTTGAAAGCGATACCATCTGGTATTGCGGACAATGTATGTCGTGCAAAGCCCGGTGCCCCCGAAACAACTGTCCCGGATTAATTATAAGTGTATTGCGAAAAATATCGCAGGAAACCGGCGCATTTGTCAAAAGCCGGATGGGAAGGCAACAGTACCTAATTGTAAAGACCATTGGCGTTAATATTTTAAAATACGGATACTGTGTACACCCAACTTCACTGGTCCCGGAAACCCATCCGGAACAGGGACCGGTTTGGAAATGGGTTTACGAAAACATGCACGATGTTTATGCCGCAGTTGGCGCAAATCTCGACGGCGAGGGCCCCGGAGCCATGCGAAAAATCAGCGAAAAAGATTTGGATGAACTTCAGCAAATCTTTCAGGTTAGCGGAGGAATTAAACTGTACGAAACCATCGAACATTTCAGTAAACAAAAAGCTTTGGAACTGGGACTAACCGACCAAAACGGTGATGCTGACATGGAAAAATATACCCGGTATTTATTACAGGAATAAAATTTGAAAATGGAAGTAAAAACCAAAATAAAGTGGGCCGAATACAGCAAGGAAATTGCTGACGATCACTTTTTCTTTTTGCGCAGTTGTATTCGCCAAAATATAAATCCTGCGGCTGAAAAAGCTTTTCTTTCCATTCTTCAGCAAAACCTGAACAAAGATATTTTCGACGATCAGCACCACACCACCTGTACCGGAATCGGTTATCATTCCGATATTGTTCCTTTTGAAACCATTCAGACTGTAATTGCCAGACAGTTTTCGTTAATGACCGAAAGAGGTTATAAAAACTGCGCTGTTTCGTGCATCACTTCTTTTGGTTGTTACAGCGAAGTGCTTGCCACCTGGAAAGAATTTCCTGAGGAACTTGCCAAAACTCAAAAAAATCTGAAGAGAGCTACCGGCCGCGAATTTGAAATCCCCGAAAATCTTTCGCACGCCTGCGACATTATTTACAAATTCAGAAATGAAATTGCACGTCAGTCGGTTTACCAGCTTATCAACAAGGAAACGGGTGAACCGATAAAAATTGTCGATCACATCGGTTGTCATTATGCAAAAATATTTCCTGAAAGAGGGGTTGGCGGTTCTGAATACTCACCTGTACTAACCGGAATGATTGAAAGTTGGGGCGGCAAACCAGTTGATTATCCCGAACGGCGCCACTGCTGCGGTTTTGGGTTCAGGCACTATCTGGTAAAAAACAACCGCAGTTACTCCATTTCAAATGCCAGGAAAAAATTTGAAAGTATGGAACCTTTCGAACCTGACGCTATTTTAACCAACTGCCCCGGGTGCAACATGTTTCTCGACCGCTGGCAATACGCGCTTGCACAAATTGAAGGTAAAACGTACGGCGGCGGAGCAAACGGAATTCCGGTATTTTCTTACGAAGAACTGGCGGGACTTGTACTCGGTTACGATCCGTGGGAACTCGGACTACAAATGCACCAGGTGGATGTTGAACCGTTTTTGAAAAAGATCGGGATTCAATACAACCCGAAACAAAAATTTGCCGGTGTAAACGGAAAATACATTAACGAGCCACTTTTTACAGGATGTTTAAACCAAATCGGATAAAATGGGAAAGAACAAACATGTTGCAGTTATTGGTGGTGGAATTGCCGGAATGGAAGCCGCTTCTGTTTTAGCCAAACAAGGTTTAAAAGTTACCCTGATTGAAAAAAATGCGATAACCGGCGGTAAATTAAACGACTGGCGCCATCTTTTTCCTGATTTTTCTTCGCCTGAAATGGTTGTCGGAAACCAGATTTCAAAAGCCAGCCGTGCCGGGGTTAATGTGGTTTACAACACCGAAATCAGTAAAATTGAAAAGTTGAACGGTCGTTTTGAATTGAGCGACGAACGCGACATAAAATTCTATTCCGACGCTGTGGTTGTGGCTTCCGGGTTTCACGTTTTCGATGCTACTTTAAAAGAAGAATACGGGTACGGTCTTTTTGAAAATGTAATAACCTCGGTGGATTTAGAAAAGAAACTGAAAGCCGGTGAAAAATTATTGACCGCCCGGGGAAACGAGCCCAAAAGGGTGGCCATAATTCATTGCGTTGGTTCGCGCGATGCAAAAACTGGAAATACGTACTGCTCAAAAGTTTGCTGTATTACGGGAATAAAACAAGCCATTGAAATCAACAAAATGCTGCCCGACTGCGAAGTATTCTGTTTTTACATGGATTTGCGTTTGTACGGTTCAAAATTCGACGCCCTATATCTGACTGCGCAAAAGCAGCATAAAATCCAGTTTATCCGTGGACGTTTGTCGGAAGCCGCCGAAAAACCGGATAAAAGTCTCCAGATAAAAGCCGAAGATACTTTGCAGGGCAGGCCGCTTCGCATGAATGTCGATATGGTAATTCTTCTGGTGGGTATGGAACCGGGAATTTCGAACTCAAATTTTTCAAAAAATAACAAAATAAACCTTGATGAAAACGGCTTCCTTAAATCGGCAAACATGCACGAAAACAGGAATGCAAGTACGCTGGACGGCCTTTTCCTGGCAGGCACGGCAATTTGTCCGATGGCCGTAAACGAAAGCCTCGAAAATGCGCGCTCGGCTGCGCTTGAAGTAATCAGTTATCTTGAAAGGAGATAAAAAATGAACGATTTTAGTTACCTGAAACCAGCCTCCCGCCAAATCGATTTCGACAACTTCGACGACCGGCTGCTTTTGTACGTACTAAAATACGAACCCTCGTTTCTCACCTGTATTTCATGCGGAGGTTGCACTGCCACATGCAGCGCCGGAAACCTCACCAATTTTAACGTTCGTAAAATCGGGCTGTGGCTGCGCCGCGGCGAAACCGAAAAACTATCCGAAGAAATCCAGAAATGTATGTTTTGCGGCAAATGCACGTTGGTTTGTCCGCGCGACATCAACATCCGGAATGTGCTCCTGCTGATAAAAAAACGCATTTCAATGCTTAAAACCGAAAACGAAATCCAATGATTGAGAAAAGTATCATTGTCCCCTTTTCTGTTGGCCTCGTCTATTTATTTATTATTCTTATTTACCGTTTTACCAAATGGATTCGCGGTTTGTCTAAACTCGATAAACTCAGGTTGGTTCAGTCGTTAAAATCGCGGCGTTTTCTGGTTTCTTTAAAGGAAGTTTTTTACGAAGGTTTGCTCCACCATAAAATCTTTTTAAAAAATCCGGTGCTGGGTTATATGCACATGAGCCTGGCATTTGGTTGGTTTCTGTTAATTGCAGTTGGACATATCGAAGTGATGATAGCCACAAAATCGATATTTGTGCCAACGTATTTGCCCGTATTTTTTCGTTTTTTTGAAACCGGGAAAAGTTTCATTTTTTCCGGTTTCTTCTCTTTTCTGATGGATTTTTTGTTGTTGCTTGTTCTTTCGGGAGTAACCCTGGCCATGCTAAAAAGATTCAAAAAACAACTGTTCGGGATGAAAAAAACTACCCGGCTGAAAACCGGCGACCGCATTGCTTTGACCTCTCTCTGGCTGATTTTTCCGTTGCGGCTGGTTGCTGAAAGTATGTCGGCAAATATTTACGGAAACGGCAGTTTTCTCACTTCAACCGTTGGGAATTTAATCGGAAATTCAGCTTCAGAAACGGCTAATTTTTCGCTTTGGATGGCTTATTCGCTGGCGCTCGGTTTCTTTTTTGTGGCGCTTCCCAATTCGCGCTATATGCACATTCCAACCGAAGTCCTGCTCATTTTTGTCAGAAATGCCGGAATCAAACTAAAAAAACGCAACACAACGTACACCGATATTCAGGTTTATTCGTGCTCGCGCTGCGGACTTTGCCTCGACAACTGCCAGATGTCGGCAGCCGGAATCAACAACACTCAATCGGTTTATATTCTGAAAAACATTCGAAACCACAACCTTTCCGACGAACAACTTTTTAATTGCCTGCTTTGTGGAAAATGCGAAGTGGATTGCCCGGTGGGAATAAACACCATCGATTTACGCATTACACAACGCATCGAATCAACCCGGCAGTACAACTCGTCGTACAGTTACCTCGAAGATTTGCCGGCACAAAAAGCCGATACTATTTATTTTGCCGGGTGCATGACCCACCTTACTCCGGGAATTATTTCCTCGATGAAAAAAATATTTCAGCTGGCCGGTGAAAATGTATGGTTTATGGACGAAGAAAAAGCGCCCTGTTGCGGCCGCCCGTTAATGCAGGCCGGACAACACGAGGCAGCATCGAAATTAATTGCCAACAATACGAAGAAGATTCTGGGCTCCGGCGCAAAAAAACTCATCGTCTCCTGCCCCATTTGTTACAAGGTTTTTAAGGAAGATTACGAATTGGGAAATATTGAAATTGTTTTTCATGCTGAGTATATTTTACAGTTGATCAGAGAAAAAATTATTCAATTAAATCCTTCAGAAAAAAGAATAATTTACCACGATCCGTGTGAACTTGGGCGCGGAATGAAAATGTACGAAGAACCGCGCGCAGTACTCAAAAAAACAGGCCACCTGATTCCGATAAAAAATGAAAAACAAATGGCCTACTGTTGCGGAGGAAGTTTGGGCAACCTGAAAATTTCGCAGGCAGAACGCACCATTTTGCGCAACCACGCGGTAGAAGATTATCTGCAATACAAACCCGACATTCTGGCAACAGCCTGCCCCATGTGCAAAAAAACATTCGCACGCAACCGAAATATTAAAGTTCTCGACATTTCAGAAATAGTAGTAGATTCAACCTTCAGGCCCGCAGAAGCAAAAAGAATAAGTAAAAAAGCCAGGGAAAAAATTTATGCAAAGGAATTTGTGTAAATCCCTGCTTTTTTTTATTTCATTTCAAGCTTTTCGAGCACTTCGTTTTTGTAACTGCGGCTAACGGGGATTTGCTTTTTACCGATTTCGACATATTCGTTCGTAAATGAATCGATGGCGCCAACAGCCACAACAAACGAGCGGTGCACGCGCAGAAAATCGTTTTGTGGCAGCCTCGCTTCAATGTTGGCAATGGTTTCGCGGGTCACAACCGTTTTATCGGTTAAATGAATTTTAATATAGTCGCTCAGACTTTCGATGTAAAGTATTTCAGAGAAAGCAATTTTTATCATTTTCCGGTCGGAACGCACAAAAAAATAGTCGCTTTTTTCAGCTTCAATTTCAACAGGTGCGTGGTTTGGCAGCGGAACATTTTCGTTCAGGTACTTGTGCAATGCCTGCAACAGCCGTTCAAACGAAATGGGTTTCAGCAAATAATCTACGGCCTGCAAATCGAAACCATCCACGGCATATTCGCGGTAAGCCGTTGTAAAAATAACTTTGCAGTTTTTGTTGATGGATTTGGCAAACGACAATCCCGAAATTTCGGGCATGTTAATGTCTAAAAAAATCAAATCAACTTTTTGTTTGTTAACGACATGAAACGCTTCGATGGCATTTTTACAACTGGCAACCACATTTACTTTCTCAATTTTAGCAAGGTGTGTTTCCAGAATTTCGCGTGCCACCGGCTCGTCGTCCACAACAATGCACTGAATTTGCTCACTCATTTTTACTGGTTTTTAAGTTGAAAACCGACAGTTCGGCAACGTACCATTTTCCCTCGTTTTGGATGTTTAGCCGGTAATTTCCGGAGTAATTTAATTCCAACCTTTTGCGGACATTTTCGAGCCCGATTCCATTGGATTTGTTTTCATTTTCATCGCCGGAAACCGTATTTCTAATGATAAAACTGAGGCTGTTTTCGTGAACCGCAACTTTTATTTCGATGCGCAAAAAACCTTCAAAAAGACTGCCGTGTTTAAAAGCATTTTCAACAAAAGGAATCAAAAGCATGGGCGCAATCTGAATTTCTTCGCGAATTTCATCCGAAGTAAAAAACACTTTCAACGTATCTTTGAACCTGATTTTTTCGAGTTCAATGTATTCTTTAATGTGCAAAACTTCTTCTTTCAAACTTACTTTTGGTTTGTTTACCTGGTACAAAATATAATCGAGCAAGTTCGATAATTTCAGAATAATTTCGGGGGTTTGCAGCGACTGTTTCAACGCAAAACCGTAAATCGTATTTAGCGTGTTAAACAAAAAATGCGGGTGAATCTGCATTTTCAGGTAATGCAATTCCTGTTCCTTTAACTGAAGTTGTGTTTCGAGTATTTTATGCTGAAGTTCCCTGTTTTTTGAAAGTGTTTTGAAATTGTGGTTCAGCAGCGTAACAAAACTAACAACCCCCGAAACCAGGAAAACCAAAATCAAAATGAAAAAGAAATTTTTGCTCATGGGCGGCATCACCGAGATGTTGAAACTGAGCAAAAAAATGAGGCAGCCGTAAATAACAAGCACAATAATGTACGATGAAAAAATGAGTGTGTAAAAACTGTACAAACCGAACAGAAAATATTTTTTTGTAAGCAGGTATTTAGGAATCAGGAAATAAACCAGAAAATAAGTTACGGCCATTGTAACCGGCAGCAGGCAGCTCGAAAACCAGGTAATATAAACTTTGTCGTTGGAATTGTAGCTGAAAAAGTAAAAAAAGAAAAACCACACTCCAATCCAGAAAAGAAGGTGAAAAAGGACGATTTTTGGTTTTATTTTTTTCAATCCGGTCATAGAACAATATTACTGAAAATCTGTGTATTCATGGCTAATTATCGACGAATTACAGATTTAGCTCCTGTTTTTACACCTGCAGGAATAAAATCATTTTGTAACTTTAATCCTGCTGAAAAAGGGTAAGTTTTGGTCAACCGTCGCAAAAAGTAAAAAGCAACCGGAAAGCGTTTTACATTTGGTTCAGGTTGAACTAAAAATTAAAAACTATGAAATCAATACTAGGAAAATTTATCGACGGCGGACCGGTTTTTACCACCGTAATTTTTGTGTGTTTGTTGGTTGTACTGGCACTTTTTGTAGTTGCCATTCTAAAAAAAGAAAACCACGAAAAAGCAGTTTTACTGATGAAACACATTGGCTGGTTTGCTGTTGCCTGGGGATTTATGGGACGTACTTTCGGGCTTATTCATGCATTTGATTTAGTTGAAGCGTCTGGCGAACTTACGCCGAGCCTGCTGGCCGACGGTTTAAAAATGGCGCTGGTTGATCCGCTTTTCGGGATACTTGTATTTGTTGTTGCCCGGCTGGGAATTATTCTTCTTGTCGCGCTTAGAAAATAGAAAGTGTAGATACAATGTAAACGAAAAGGCCCCGCTTTTTAGGCGAGGCCTTTATTTGTTGATGACTTTCAATATTATGCCAGGTACGACTCAAGCATCCAGACTTGTTTTTCGGCTGCACCAATCCACTCGCTCATCAAAGCAGCAGTTCCTTCATCGCCGTTTTCCTGTGCTTCGGCTAAAATTTCTGTAAAACTGTTCAGCAAAAATTTGGTGTTTTCAAGTACAATCTCAACTCCGGCTTTTCCATCAGAAACATTTGAAACTTCTTTCAAAGTAGCGGTTTTCACATAGTCGCCAAAAGTGTGCAGTGGTTTTCCCCCCACCATTAAAATGCGCTCTGCAATTTCGTCAATCACTTCTGATGCCCGATTGTACAACTCTTCGTATTTTTCGTGCAACATAAAAAACATGGCGCCTTTTACATTCCAATGTAAACCCCTAAGGTTTTGATAATAAATCTGATAATCGGCCAATAATTTGTTTAATTTTTCTACTACGTTTTGATTTTGAGTTTTCATGATATTCAATTTTAATGATTACTATTCTTTTATTTTTCTAATTCAAAGATAACATAAGCAGTATTTATTAATTTTATACACTTATAACCATTGCTTATAGTTATGAATTTTACACAACTCGAATACCTGAAAGAATTGTATGTACAGGGAAGTTTCTCGGCAGCAGCAGCGAAACTGGGAGTTACCCAGCCTGCACTAAGTTTGCAGATTCAAAAACTGGAAGAAGAGCTTGAATTTAAGCTGATTGACCGCACAAAGCGCCCGTTTCAGTTCACCGAAGAAGGCAAATATTTCTACCAGAAAAGCATCGAAATTTTGAAAATGGTTGATCAGTTAAAACAGGTTTCGCTGGAGCTGAGCGAAGAAACAAAAGGCAATTTACAGGTTGGAATAATTCCGACGCTGGCGCCTTACCTGGTTCCGCTGTTTATTGGCGAACTGAACCGATCGTTTCCCAACTTGCAGATTGAAGTCACCGAATTAAAAACCGAAGAAATAATTTCGTTGCTCAAACTCGGCGAACTCGATTGCGGAATTCTTTCAACACCGGTAGAAGCGGCAGGCGTAGTTTTCGAAGTTTTGTTTTATGAACATTTTTTTGCCTATGTTTCGGAAAACCATCCACAATTCAATGTAGAAAAAATTGATATTGAGCAGCTAAATGCTCGTGACATCTGGTACCTCGAAGAAGGCAATTGTTTTCAGAACCAGGTCAATTCTATTTGTAAAATAAATTACCAGAAAAAGACCGCCCAAAATCTGATTTACAGGAGCAATTCGATTGAATCGCTGCGAAGAATTGTTGAAAATGAAAACGGGATAACCTTTGTTCCGGAGCTTGCCACCATAAATATTCCTTCGGAACAGGAAGAATTGATAAAAGAATTTTCGGGAGAACAACCGGTTCGTGAAATAAGTTTTGTTTTGCCAAAAAATTATGCAAAGGAACGTCAGGTTTCAGCATTAAAAAAAGTCATCTTAAAAAGTATTCCCAAACGAATGCAGCAAAAACCGCAAGGATGGGTGGTTGACACTTTACTGAAAATAAGATAAAAATCCCTCCACATGTAAATAGCGTATTTAAATTTTTCATTGTGCCGGTAAAATTTCCTACTGCCTTTTTACCAAATTACATTTCGTTTTACTTTTAGGAAAAACTGTAAGGTAATTACAGTAATACAACCACTTATAAATTCAGCAAATCCCAAAAATTAATTTCAACTTCTACAAGAATAGTTCATACTTTTTGAAAATAAAATAACAAACGCAATGTTCGATGTTGAACAGGTAGTTTTCAATAAAACCAATACGGCAATTAATACGAGGCAGCGCGTTATTTCAATTTTCAGGACTTTGCTTTTTCATTCAAGTTAGTTACCGGCTGGTTTCTCCAACTCTGCTGAAGGACTGTCGGGCCAAAAGAAACCAACAAACGGGTCGGGTTTTATAGGATTAAAATTTCCGAAATCATCAACGATAAATTTTTCCAAATCAAGTTTTTGACTTAAAATTCCCTGCACCACACATTTTGCGAGTTCGTAAGCCCCGTATGGATTAAAGTGTGTATTATCGGCCAGCGGTTCCGTTTGGTTGCTGAAAGTATTTGCCGGATAATGCACAAAAGCTTTTTTAGAATCTTCCTCTCCGAGTGCCTCATAAAAATCCTTACTCATGGCATTCAAATCGATCAGCGGAACATTCTCTTTCGCGGCTAATTGTCGCATTGCATCCGGGTATTCTTCCAGGGTATTTTCAATTTTACCCTTCTCGTCAAATTTACGCCTGTTTGTTGAAGTTACCAGAACCGGTTTGCCTCCTTTTTCCCTGGTTTCGTTTATAAAATACATCAATTCTTCCTGATACGTGGTAAATGGCTCAACATGATTTCCGCCGGGTTTCTGATCGTTGTGCGCAAATTCCATAAAAAGATAGTCGCCCGGATTCATCAAACTGATAATTTTTTTCAACCGGTTTTCCCGGCGAAAAGCTTTTAACGTTTCTCCCGATTCTGCAAAATTGGCCACTAAAATTTCAGGCTTCAAAAAACGCGGAAACATTTGTCCCCACGATGCCCAGGGTTCGTATTCCTGATCGGTTACAGTTGAATTACCGGCCAGAAATATCACAGGCAAATTATCGGCTTTTTCAATTTGAATATACCTGACAGAAGGGTTTATTCCGTTGAACTCAAGGGTTAAGCTTTTATCCCAGTTTTTAAATGGTAATTCCCTTTTATTCAGCTGAATATTTTCTGTTGTATTAATTTGTGGCGTGCGGACATCAACCAAAATTGTTTTTATTTCTGAATCACCCTTTTTAATTTTTACATTTTCCAGCATCAACCGCCGCGATTCTGCTTTGACTGTAGTTGCAGATTCTTTTTCAGAATTTCCAAGAGCAAGCGTAATTTTGTATCTCCCTTCCGGCAGATCCACCTGAAAATAAAACGGAGTTTCCGAACTTATTCCGTCGTTAAGAAGATCATCTGAGCCTTTTTGGATAAAATCCTTTACATTTCCAAAAGGAATAATTCCATATCCTGATTTTTCAGAATAAACAGATTGAGATGTAATTTGGATAAAACCCTTTTCTGCTTTTCCTGAACCAAAATCAAAATTCCAAGATTGGCTTTTATTGGCTTCGTACAACATTGTTGCGCTGTCGTTGATTTGAAGGTCGTGCGTTTTTACCATTTCAATCATTTCTGCGCCGGCCAGTAAAACGGGTCCATAACCGTGCGCCGCAAACACATTTACCGGACGGTAATAATAAAACGCCGGATCGAAGCCCATGCCTGTCCCTACGCAAGTTCCTTCCACCTGACCTTTTTCTGAAACTTTGCTTGCAACCGCATTCCATGCCAAGCAAACCATTGGTCCGTACACTTTGGCATCGACATAACCGCGATTGATGGCCCGCGCAATTGAATAGGTATAAATAGCTGTTGCCGAGGTTTCAAGGTAGGTATCGTTTCTGTCGAGCAATTGATGCCAAAAACCGGTTCCATCCTGGCAGTTGGCCAAGCCCCGGATGTGGCGGCGCAACAAATCCAAAACCTGATCGCGGCCCGGATAATCCTGCGGCAAAACTTCCAGTAGTTCTACCATGGTCATTATTGCCCAGCCGTTGGCACGCCCCCAGTGAAACTGCGGATGTTCTTCCATCTCCTGAATCCAGCCGTGCATAAACAGGCCTTTATCGTAGTTGAACATGCGTTTCCCAAATTGTAATACCTGCTTAACCGCATCGTCAAAATATTTTGTGTCGCCGGTGTAACTTCCCATTTGCGCCAAAGCCGGAACACCCATAAAAAGATCGTCGAGCCAAAGGGAATTGGGCTGCGGACGATTTCGGGCAAGTGTTCCGTCTTCCAAACGAAATTCTTTATTACTGATATAATCGATGTAGTTGTTGATTACCCAATCAAGATTTTCGGCAGTGTTTGCTTTCCCTGCTTTTATCATTGCGGCACATATTGCACCACAATCGTCCAATGCATGTGGATGTAATGACCGTACCATCTGATAATTTGCTTCCGGTTTCTTTTTTTCGTAGGAAGCAAAAGCTGCCAGTGCTTTCGACAGAAACTCAAGGCGTTCTTTGACATAAGTTGAATATTTTGTATCACCGGTTTGCTCAGCAGCCAGCAACATACCTGCATAAGTTACCCCCCATTCATAACTGGTCAAACGAAAATCACCCGGTTTCATAATACAGTTCTCATCAACCTGTGAATAATCTGAGATTTCCCTGCCTGTAGTTCTATTTACCAATTGAGCCGGCGTAACCTGATCCAGATAAATGTAAATTCTGCTTAATACTTCTTCAATATTGTTCACTTCCGGAACACCATAAGCATGCGGATAATCAGGATGCAATAAATGAAGAGGAGTTGTTACATCGTTGACTTGTGCCCGGCCAACAAATCCGGCAAGGATTAACAGGCAGAGAAATAGAATTTTTTGTGTCATGTTTAGTTTTTTTAGGCAATAAATAAATATTAGTGGTTTAAGTGATTATCATCATTTCTGTTAATACAATCCGTCAAAACAAAACAGCTCTTATATTAAATCACGTTTTGTAAGAATAAGGATTTCAGATAATATGGTATTGTACTTAATCTCATTCATTAAATATCGGTTATGTCATTAAAATGCACTAAAAAATGTTCATTTTCCAAATAGAAAAAAATAAAGTTATCAAGAAAAAGTGAAGACAAAACAATTACTGATAAACAATATACAATCATCCTCCTAATTTTATAAATTCTACAAATGATAAAATTTCAGCGTTACAATTTTAATTAAAACTTTCCGTGTGCGAACACGAAAAGAAATATTTTTAGTATTTTTACCCTTGTAATCAGAAAAATATAACGATTGACATAATCGTTTTTACTAACAATTGATCCGCATGAAATATCTTTTTCCTGTATTTTTGCACTTTACATGACAGTATGCACTTCACATAAAAACATTTATTAAACCTAAAAAATGAAGAAACTTTTATTCTTATTATTTGCAATAGCGCTTATTAATCAATCGAATGCACAAAATAAAACAGATGTAAGTTTATTTATGCGTGCTGATAGTATTCAACAGAATGAAATAAGCGAAAAATCGGGAGACTTGTACAATACAATCGGGCATCACGGTCCTGCGGTGGAAAACGAATGGATGGCTTTACGTATTTATTTTAGCGAAAAAGCAGCGATTGATGTTTATTCAAAAGCTAAACCACAGCTTGAATTACGGGCAAAAGAATGGTATCCAACAGCTGATGAACAAAAAGACGGTTGGGGAGCCGACTACTACAAAGTGGGAGAAACAGTTGGATTGGGTGGCGTTTGGCTTTGGGACGGTGAAAAACCTGTAAAACTGAATCCTGTTTCAAACCGCACGGCACGTGTAGTAAAAGAACCCACTTGCTCATACATGGAAATGTTATCGGAAGATGTGCCTTATATGGGAAGAAAAGTAGATATACTGGTGCGTGTGACCGTATATTCAGGCGAAAGAAATGCCAAGGTTGAGGCTTTTGCTTTAACAGATGAACCGGTTCAGTTTGTCACCGGAATAAATTATCATAAAGGCGGAGAAATTTACAAAAAAGAAGGACTGATTGCTGCCTGGGGTATTCATCCTGAAGATGTGGCGGCTGAAATTGTTGAAATTGGAGCTGCCATTTTGTATAATCCTGACGATTTTGTAAAAACAGCAGACGATGGCACACAGTTTCTGTTAATCAGCAAACCAGGCAAGCAGTTAAAAACATGGATATCATCAGCTTGTCCGCGCGAACCTGAAATAAATACAATGAAAAAATTTGTCAGTTTTCTGGAGAAGTAACAAAACTTAGCAGTTAAAATACCGGATTCAATCCTTCCCATTTAACGTTCCAACTTTCAGGAAAACCCGGGTTTACACTTTCATTCCCGTTGTATCCGGCACACATCATGGCCTCAGTTGACTGTAATACACCATTGACAAGCAACTGCTGCCTCCTGTTTTCGTCCAGCCCCACTCCGACTGAGTTCCCAAAGGAATACCATTGCCGTATAATTCAGGAAAAGTTTGTAATCCGGTTGCATCAACAGTAAATGCAAACTTTCCATTCCCAACGGTAAGTGAAGAAAGTGTATCAAAAGAAGTATTTTCTACATTGTGTCTTTCAACCAGTGTATACCTGTTGATAGGCGCTGAAGTTTCCTGTTTTTTATTGTAGGAAAACAGTATAAAACCCGTAATAAAAACGGATAGAAATATGAAACCACAACTCCTTTTCTTCATTCTATAATATTCAAAAACAATCAGTTAATACAATTTTTATTAATTATTCTGATTATTCACTGAGATAACTGATTACCCAATTCCCCAGGATATTTTCAATGGTATATTTTTTTGCTTCCTTATCACTTAACTGATTTGCCCATTCAACCCTTTTGTCTGTACCTGAACCTGCTCCATCATTTTTATATTCGGCATAAAAGGTGGTAGTTTTGTCGTTGGTATTACTCCATTCTTTCCACCCTTCCTGATGAATTTGTGCTCCGAGATTGCATTTCATAAAAACAGTTTTTGCATACGGTCTCCAGGGGCGGCCAAGAAAAACCTGCTCTACTCCGGTATCAGCAATTAGTGAGCAATGGATAAAAACAAAACCAAATTCCTTCCCTTTTTCTGTGCTGGCAGCAGTAATATATGAATCGCCTTTGCTTATAATTGTGCAACGATAAAAAACTGAAGTTGCCGAACCAAAAATAAAATCAGTAGTGCCGCTAATTGTACAATTCTTAAAAAACTGGTGACTGTTTTCACCCGAAAGATAAAGTGTGTCCTGATTTCCCAGAATCCGGCAATTTTTAACAACTACGCGGTTTCCTTCCACAAAAAGTGCAACAGCTTGCCCGACCGGACCTGCCGTATTCTCGATGGTAAGATTTTCAAGAATACAATCATCGGCTTCAACCAGTAATGTAGCGGTAAAAAAAGTGCTGTTTCTTCCCCTGGCAATTTTGTTGAAATGATCGTCCCAACTGATAATTGTTTTTTCAGCATCATCTCCAATCAATGTTAAAAGAGTATTCCACGATGGCACTCTTACTTTCTCGTGATAAATACCATTTTTAATATGAATTGTAATCCGTTTTTCGGGAAAGGCTTTTGTGGCATCGATTGCCGCCTGAATTGTTGAGAAATCTCCTGAACCATCCTGCGCTACTACCATTTCATACTGAACTCCGGATTGAGCGTCTGCAAGGAATACGTTCAGAAAAAGAACCAGCAGTGTTATATTTTTTCTCCAATTCAACATCATAATTATTTTATACTGTCTGAAAAACCGAGATTCTGACGCTTGCATTCTTCCATTGCCAACCGGGCAACATTTTTTGCACCTTCAACCTGCAAATGTGTGTCATCCTGTCTTCCTTCGGGAAAATGTTCAGTCGGTTCAGTCCACAGATACATGGTTTTCGAAACTTCATCACCCAGACTGTTCACCCAATTTTCGGTTAGTTTTTGAAGATCGATCAACGGAACATTCAGTTTTGCTGCCACTTGCCGGGTAGCTTCAGGATAATCGCCGTGCGTATCAACCAGTTTTCCGTTTTCACCAAATTTTCTGCGAACAATGGAAGTCATTAAAACAGGTTCAACCCCTTTCCCGCGTGCCTCATTCACAAAACGTTCAAGATTTTCAGAATAGGTACCGAAAGGAATTGTATAACGGGTAGAATCATAATCCTTTTCATCGTTATGTCCAAACTGAATAAAAAGAATATCACGCGGCTGAAGACTATCCAAAACAACATTCCAACGGCCTTCGTCGATAAAACTTTTAGTACTTCTTCCGTTTACCGCATGATTATGAACGCTTACACTTTCATCAACCAATTGTGGCAACACCTGACACCAACCTGTTTCAGGATACACTTCTGCTGTTTTATTGGCCATAGTTGAATCGCCAATGGTAAAAATATTTATTGGCTTTTTCTGACAAGCAAACAAACCAACAAAAGCTAAAACAATCAGAAATTTTATTTTCATGATTTATAAATATAATACCGTTAAAAATTAATGTTTTTTGCATTCATTTCATTACTTAATGAGATCACTAGTGTCCCATTAAAATTGGGACGTTATTATTAATTAAACAAATTTGGCTCATTAAGCCTAAAACGTTCTTTGTCATTTTGAAATTTAGTTCTCTCAAAGAGGTCTCGAAGATGAGTTTTATCGGTCAATGATATACTCAATATCTGTAAAACCTCATATGTACTTCTGTCAAGTTGCATGTCTGTCTGGACAATTGCGACCAGGCAGTAGGTACATATAGCAACATAAATCTGGATCCGAACAGCATTTTCAGTAGTACCCCAGAATTTCTTGATTTTCAAATGTTGCTTTAGCCATTTAAAGAATAGCTCGACCTGCCATCGGTTCTTATAAAGTTCAGCAACTTGAATAGCAGAAATGTGCATTGCATTGGTTAAGAATACAAACTCGCGCTTTTGTTCTTCATCCCAATATCTGACCAATCGAAGATATTTTGGATAGTATTGTTTGGGATAAAAACCAGTCAATTCAATCATTACATCTGAAAGCACATTCTTTGGCAATCTTCGTTTCCATTTGACTATCTTGTATTGAAGATTCTTCTTTGCCCTGACGACGAAAAAAGCACCTATTTGATGAATCTTATACAACATTCTGAAGTGATTATATGCACGGTCAAATATGTAATATGACCCTGATTCATAAGGAATTTCTTTCATTGCCGTAGAGTCGTGTACAGAAGCTTCTGTAATATGAAAGAATGCTGGAATCTGTGTCTCTACATCGTATAATGTATGTACTTTGATTCCACCTTTTTTCTTGCGAAACTTCGCCCACCAGAATACGGAAAGGCACAAGTCAATCGTAGTTGAATCAAAAGCATAGACATTACCATCAAGCCTGAAGATGTCAGAAACTCGTTTCTGTCTGGCTTCATTAACCAGATAGTAAGCATACTCTTCAAAGATGTGATAGTCTCTGTCCTGATTAGCTCTGGCTAAGGATGATTTTGAAACATTCTTGCCTAAACCCAAGTGATAAGATTTGGAATGATGAGCATCAAGTGCGACAATCAAATCTCTCAAACTTTCACGATTTGACAATTGTCCAAACATCAGAGAAAGTAGTTGGTTCCAGCAAGTGAAATGCTTCACGTATTTGTCACCGTCATACTTGCGAACGATGTAGTTGAACTTATTCCTATCCAGGAACGATGCTAACTGAGCAAAAACGTATTTATCCTTATGCATTTGCTAATCTGTTTATGAATAGCGAAAATGCAAATTGAAATCCGTTTAATCGAAAACCACCTGCAACTTACTAAATTTCAATATTTTCAAAGAACATTATTAGATTTTAATGGGACAGCAATGTAATGAGATATAAGTTTTTGAATTAATCAGTCACCTTATTCATACAAAATAATAAAATTCGCAAAAAAGAATTTGCATATACGAGATACTGCCACTAATATATAAAATGCTATCTTATGGGAAACAGAAATGATATGAATATTATCAAATTTATTGAATCCTTTCCTGACGAAGAAAGTTGCAGGGAGCATTTTAAAGGAGTACGTGAGAAGCAAGGTGTTATTTGCAAAAGATGTGGGTGTACCAAACATTATTGGTTGAAAGCCAAATGGCAGTGGCAGTGTTCAGAATGCCGTTTCAGAACTGGTTTACGAAGCGGTACAATGATGGAAAATTACAAGCTTCCAATCCGCAAATGGTACCTTGGCATGGCATTTATGAGTTTTAGTAAGAAAGGTATCTCTGCGACAGAGTTGCAACGACAGCTGGGGCACAGCAGATATGAAACAATTTGGGTTATGATGCACAAGATACGCGAAGCTATGGGCAAGCGTGACAACATGTATGGATTGACCGGGATGGTGGAATTTGACGAGGCCTATTTTGAAACCGAAACCAGTGAGAAAGACAAGCAAGACTTGAAGCGAGGGAAAGGTAGTCAGCGCCAAATGAACGTTGCCGTTGCAGCAGAATCAACTCCACTGGAAGACCTTGAATCAGGGAAAAAAGGGAAACATTGCAGGTATTTTAAAATGAAAGTCCTTGATGGGCACACTTCAGATAAAGTCAATGAGTTTGTTGAGCAAAATATTGCTGAGGAAAGTATCGTTTTTAGCGATAAAAGTGTAAGCTACATTAATATTGCTGACTTTGTTGAAGTTCACATTACAGAGAAATCAACAAATGAGACAACCAAAACAACTTTACAATGGGTACACATAGCAATAAGCAATGCGAAACGTACTCTTTTGGGAATATATCATAAAATTAAAGGCAAATATTTACAGCTTTACCTTGACGAATTCTGTTATAAGCTGAATCGAAGATATTTTGGCGATAGGCTTTTCGACAGGCTAACCATTGCAGTGGCTTCGAATTACTGGCATGATAACGGATAAGCAAAAAAAAGAATTTTCGCAGAACAACCTGTTCTCGAAAAAAGGTTTGGTGTAACCCAAAAACGTAAAAAAACGGCAAATTTCAGTATTTAAAAAGTCATCTAAAAAAAGGATTTAGTAAAAAACGGAAGCTCTTTGTAGTTCTTTGCTGAAAATAAAAAGCCCCTCCGCAAGTAAACGGAAGGGCGTTCAGTAGTTAAATATATCAAGAAATTATTTTACTTCTTCAAAGTCGACATCGGTAACTTCTCCGTCGTCTTTTGGCTGGCTTTGCGATTGTTGTCCACCGCCGTTGGTCGGGCCACTTTGAGCGCCACCCTGCGTACCGCCCTGAGCCTGCGATGCGTTGTACATCTCCTGCGAAGCTGCCTGGAACACGGTATTCAGTTCGTTCATGGCTGCATCAATAGCTGCCAAATCCTGTTTCTGATGTGCTTCTTTCAGTTTTGCCAATGCATCTTCAATCGGTTTTTTCTTGTCGGCCGGAATTTTATCGCCAAACTCTTTCAGTTGTTTTTCGGTCTGAAAAATCAAACTGTCGGCCTGGTTAATTTTATCGGCTTTTTCTTTGGCCTGTTTATCGGCTTCGGCATTTGCTTCGGCTTCCGATTTCATTCTTTTAATTTCATCGTCAGAAAGTCCTGAAGAAGCTTCAATACGAATCGACTGCGATTTTCCGGTAGCTTTGTCTTTTGCATGTACATGCAAAATACCGTTGGCGTCGATGTCGAAAGTTACTTCAATTTGCGGAATTCCACGAGGTGATGGCGGAATACCGTCGAGGTGGAATCTTCCGATGGTTTTGTTTCCCGATGCAATCGGACGTTCGCCCTGCAATACGTGAATTTCAACCGAAGGCTGATTATCGGCAGCAGTTGTAAATGTTTCCGATTTTTTTGTAGGAATGGTTGTGTTCGACTCAATTAATTTGGTCATTACACCCCCCATTGTTTCAATTCCCAATGAAAGTGGAGTAACATCGAGCAAAAGAACATCTTTTACTTCACCGGTTAATACACCACCCTGAATTGCTGCTCCAACGGCAACCACTTCGTCGGGGTTTACACCTTTCGAAGGTGTTTTCCCGAAGAAATCTTTTACTTTATCCTGAATTGCCGGAATACGTGTTGAACCTCCAACCAAAATTACTTCGTCGATTTCGCTGGCGGTTAAATCTGCATTTTTCAGCGCTTTACGACAAGGTTCAATGGTTGCATTGATCAACGAGTCGGCAAGTTGTTCAAATTTTGCGCGGGTCAATGTTTTTACAAGGTGTTTCGGAATCCCGTCAACCGGCATAATATACGGCAGGTTGATTTCTGTTTGCGATGAACTTGAAAGTTCGATTTTTGCTTTTTCAGCAGCTTCTTTTAAACGCTGCAAAGCCATCGGGTCTTTTCTCAGGTCAACACCTTCTTCTCTTTTAAACTCGTCAGCCAGCCAGTCGATAATTACGTGGTCAAAATCGTCACCGCCAAGGTGTGTGTCACCGTCGGTAGATTTTACTTCAAAAACACCGTCGCCCAATTCGAGGATGGAAATATCGAAAGTACCTCCACCAAGGTCGAAAACGGCAATTTTCATGTCTTTGTCCATTTTATCCAAACCGTAAGCCAGCGATGCAGCGGTAGGTTCGTTGATGATACGACGAACTGTTAAACCTGCAATTTCACCGGCCTCTTTTGTTGCCTGACGCTGTGCATCGTTAAAATAAGCCGGAACAGTAATTACTGCTTCGCTCACTTCCTGACCGAGGTAATCTTCAGCGGTTTTTTTCATTTTCTGAAGGACCATTGCTGAAATTTCCTGCGGAGAATATTTTCTGTCATCAATCTGAACACGCGGTGTATTGTTGTCACCTTTTACCACTGAATATGGCACACGTTGAACTTCTTTGGTAACCCGGTCGAAAGTTTCGCCCATAAAACGTTTGATGGAGAAAACCGTTTTATGCGGGTTGGTAATTGCCTGACGTTTTGCAGGATCACCTACTTTTCGTTCACCATTGTCAACAAAAGCAACAATCGACGGTGTTGTACGTTTCCCTTCACTATTGGGAATAACTACCGGTTCGTTACCTTCCATAACTGCCACACATGAATTTGTGGTACCTAAGTCGATTCCAATTATTTTTCCCATTTTTTCTATATTTTGTTTATTATAATTTCAAAAATTCGGTTCAACCCAGACAATGATTATGCCACCGCCGAAATGAGTGACAAGCACGAAAATATGACACAGTAAAATGGAAATGCCAAATTAATCCTGTCAAATTCCGGTGACAAAAAGGCAGAAATTAAACAAATTTCCTTTCAAAAATAACCTTACTAGAAGATTGCGTAGCTGAAAGCTATTTGATTTGAAATTTGAAATTGTCTCGTATACGAAGTATGTAAATTGTCTGTCCAATTATAATAAAGAGAGACATTTAAAGAAGCCCGAAGTCGCGGTGAAAAATAATAATGAATATTTCCAAATAGGCTGAGATTAATTTTGTTTATATCGTAATAATATTCATCCAGACTGGAATGATCAAATCGATTAAAATTACTGTAAAAACCAAAATTTGCATACGTGCGTGTATTCATAAACCAGTCGTACCGATAGGTAAAACTTGCATCCAAGGTGTTGTAATTATGAATGTATGACTTTTTATCCACAAAAATATTTTTAAAAGAAGTTTCGAAAGATATGTAACGTTGCCATTTTAAACCAAGGGGTTTGTACGATTCAAACAAAACCTGTACGCCAAGAATCTCAGGGAATTGTTTTAATTTATCTGTCTGAATGAAATTATCTGAATTATCAATTAGGTCGACCCTCTTTGCTTTATTCCATGAATAATTTAGCCCACCAATTGCGTCAAATTGTAGCCTGTTCCCGGAATATCTTTCTTCCTGGCTAAAAGACCACATATCATTTATTGAAGTAAAATAAATGGCATCCATTCCATTAACCAGGCCTAAATCTGTTAAAGTTGAGTCGAGGCTTTGTATTTCATATTTGCTGCGTAACCGGGAATCAAAAAATCGTTGGTTTCTTAAATATGCTATTTTATTGGCCAGCAGATAAATTTCACTCTCATTCGGAATTCTGTTTAAACGTTCATTTTTCAATAAATCATCCAAAATATAAATGGCCCTGCGCAAATCTCCCACAGGTTCAATGCGACCAATGCCACCGCCAATTTTCATTTCAGGAGAAAAATACATGTTGTTGTAAAAATATTTTACATCGTAATTTTCCACGGTTTCCAATGATTGTTTCGAATAATCATTAGAAATACTGTAATTAGCTTCCGGGGCAATATGAAAAAACCATCGGCTTTCCTGTGGGTAATATCGGTTTTCAAATCCGGTTTGTAAATACCAGTAATAATCGTCATTCTTGTCATAATTTGCATTGTCTTGCTTTTCCCAGTCCAATTGAACTTTGGAGAACATTCTTGTCCAGACGTTTCTTTGATAAAATTTTGTATTCTTATAAAAGGAATAACTTGCATCAATTCTGTTGTATAAGTCGAAATAGGAATTTTTTGCAATTTCTTCATAACTGTTTTTACTGAATGAATTGTTGTACGAAAAATTCAAATCCAACTGATGCCTTTTTATTTCAGGCAGTTTGTACTTCGACAGATCAATGTTTTCGAATTGTGCATTTGACGTAAAAAAAGTGAGCAATAAAAATGTTACGGGAATTAATTTTTTCATGATTCTGATTTTTTAAAATTTCGCTTTCGAACAGCAAAATTCGTTCCAACTAAACAATAATATTTTTTTTTTTTATTCTTAATCAATCGCGTCCTAAACGATATAAAAATGTGAGAAGAAGTTTAAGTATCTCAAAGTATATTTGAGTTGCTACAACAAAAACAAACTTCTCACATATGGTAAAGGTAAATTTATTCTCGCAAATTATTTCAAAATTAGACAGAGGTTCATTCAAATCATTGGTTGAAGAACACCAAACCGATAAACATCAAAAAGGTTATAACAGTTGGACGCATTTAGTGTCGATGTTGTTTTGTCAATTTGCCAAAAGCCAATCCGTGCGTGATATCAGCAATGGGTTGCGATCGGCTACCGGCAACCTCAATCACCTTGGCATACAAAAAGCACCATCAAAATCCACTATCAGTTACCAAAACAAAAATCGTGACTGGCATTTATTCAAAGATTACTATTACAAACTGTTATCGCAATTAGGACAGCAGATGAACATCAAGCAATCTAAATTCCGCATCAAGTCAAAAATATTCTTGCTGGATTCATCAACTATTAGCCTTTGTTTGAGCTTATTTGATTGGGCAAAGTACAAAACAGCCAAAGGTGCCGTAAAGATGCACACCTTGCTTGATTATGATGGTAATCTGCCTGCATACGTGAATATTACCGATGGAAAAACAGCCGATAATAAAGGAGCTTATGATTTGCCATTATTGGCAAATAGCGTCATTGTTGCCGATCGGTATTACAATGATTTTTCGCTTTTGAATGTTTGGGACAGCAACTCGGTATATTTTGTTGTCAGGCATAAGGAAAACCTGAAGTTTAAGCCGGTTAAGGAGCTTGAACTTCCCAAAAACAGGCATCAACACATCCTGAAAGACGAAATCATCGAATTTACGGGTACAAAGGCTAAACAAAACTATCCTAAAAGGCTCAGAAGGGTTGCCATATGGGATGATGAAAATGGGCAGGTAATTGAACTTATCACGAATCAAATGTTCTGGACAGCAAACACAATTAGTGAACTATACCGCAGCAGGTGGCAAATCGAAATATTTTTCAGAGAGATAAAACAACTATTACATATCAAGAGCTTTATTGGAACCAGCGAAAATGCAGTTATGATACAGATTTGGTCGGCATTAATAACCATACTCGTCCTAAAATATTTAAAAGCTTTATCTCAATTTGGATGGCGGTTGTCAAACCTTGTGTCGTTTATTAGGCTGAATTTATTTGTAAAAATAGACCTTCAAAAATGGTTGGATAAACCATTTGATGAACCGCCGAAACAGACAAATCTGCCAATACAAGGGGTTTTATTTTGAAAGAGGCTAATCTGAGAGCATTGAACCCCGTGAATAAAGAATCCTGATTTGTATCAGAGATTATTTAGGACGCGATTGATTCTTAATTACTGTAAGGAATTAAAGATAATTACCCGAAAAATTAGCGACATCTTTTCAAAATTTATACTAAATTCGGTTCACATTTAAACATAACTAACATGACGACTAAATCACTTCGCACAGAACCTCAAAAACGTTTATACTCTCTCGATGCCCTGCGTGGGTTCGATATGTTTTGGATTACCGGCGGTGGCGCGCTTGCCGTTGCACTTTCAAAAATTACCGGCGCTGAATGGCTGGAAGCGCAAATGGAACATGCCGAGTGGGCAGGCTTCCATTTTGAAGATCTGATTTTCCCCTTATTTATGTTTATTGCGGGAGTTGCCATTCCGTTTGCAGTAAAAGCGAAACTCGAAAAAAATGTTCCGCGGAAAAAATTGCTCAGAAAAGTTTTCCTTCGCATGGTTACCCTTATTTTGCTGGGGATTCTCTACAACGGCACGTTTAAAAACGGTTTCGAAAACGGAAGAATTGCCAGTGTGCTTGCGCAAATCGGAATCGGGTACTTTTTTGCAGCGGTAATTGTAATTTATTTCGATTCATTCAAAAGCCGCTTGATTTGGCTGGCCGGAATTTTAACAGGTATCAGTATAATTCAGTTGCTTATTCCTGTTCCGGGATTTGGCGCCGGAGTTTTAACTCCCGAAGGTTGCATCAACGGTTTTATTGATCAGCATCTACTGCCCGGAAGATTGTACGGCGGAACTTTCGACCCGGAAGGAATTTTGTGCAGTTTATCGGCAACCGGAGTTACACTGCTCGGTACAATTGCCGGAAATATACTCCGTAAAAAAAGTACTACCGACTGGCAGAAAATTGGTTATATGGCTGCTACCGGTGTGGGGCTGATTATTTTGGCGTTAATTTTATCGACTTTTTACCCGATTATTAAAAAATGCTGGACTTCAACATTTAATATTCTTACCGGTGGAATTGGCTTTTTACTGCTGTCGTTGTTCTACCTCATAATCGATCATTGGGGATTTAAAAAATGGGCTTTTTATTTCCGGATTATCGGTATGAATTCAATTTTTATTTACCTGTTTACGCGAATTATTAATGTTACTAATGTCACCGAATTTTTTGTTGGCTGGCTGGCAAAACCAATGGGGGAAAACGGCGAACTTTTCACATTAATTTCAGGACTGGCGCTGGTTTGGCTCCTGTTGTATTACATGTACAAGAAAAATATTTTCCTGCGTGTTTAATTTTAATACCTGCTTTGATAAATAACCATTGAAAACTGCGGGCCAGAAAGCATAAAATTTTCACCGTCGCCAATTTTCCAGGCAAACGATAAATTCACCCTTGTTTTGGCATTCACTTGTGTATAATATTCAACATAAGGAACAAAATTATGCTTTACAGGATCAAATGCTGTCCAATCGTAAATTACAATTCCGGGAATATATTTTAGCCCGAAAGTATATTTCGACTTTAAATCGGGGTAATACGACCAGCCCAGATTGGTTTCCAAGGTAGCCCAGTCGTGATGTTTGTAATGGTTGTAATTTAAATTGACGTTCAGGTTTCTGTTCCATTTTGAATTGATGTATTTCCCGTTGTCGTAATTGGCAAAACCGCCGTAGTAAAAATCGGGTTCGTAATTGTAATAATTAAAAAACGGGCCAAACTCAATTCTTGAACCTTGCAAACGGGGCATAAATTCGCCCATTTCCCATTCCTGTTCCGAAATTTCAGGAGCAGTCAAAAACATTGTTGAACGCAGGAATTCGGCAACTTCGGCCAATTCTTTGTCCGACATTCTTGGCATTCCGGGATCGCGTGTTTGCTTAATTTCTGTGATTTTTGCGGCCAGTTTTTCAATTTCATCTTCCGAAAAAAGACGCCCTTTGTAAGCATTGGAAAGAATATAATCGGCCACCATGTAATAATTCATCGGGTTTAATTTTCCATAACCCCAGCCTGCTTTAGCCTGAAATCCGTACCTGAATTTATTGGTCAGATCGCCGTTTTTAAAATTTGTCAGTAAATCGGTGGAGTCGGTTTGTGCGCCCTCCATATTCTGAAAATACAGATCGTTTCTCCCCCAGGCGCTAACTTCAAGCAAAGTATAGTTTTTCTGATCGTAATAAAAACGATTTATATAATCGACATTAAGTTTTGCCCGCAGCCCAAGAACACTTTGTTTCCCGTCGGATGAAGAAACAGTTGTTGTATCGTACCAGTTGCCGTATCCGAAAAATGGCCCTAAGTCAAATGTCAAATCAAAAAATTCCTGTTTAAAACTCAAATAATTCCAAACACGGTTTTCAAACATAAAACCGCCGGTACCCATAAAAACTTCCTCCTCGCTGGTTGATTCATCGGTATTTAAAGCTTCCCTTTCTTTGGTTCCCTCGAAAAAAATTCCAGTGTTCAATTCCTTTTTAATAAAATAATAAATCTTCGATGTATCTGGTTTTTCAGAAGGAAAGGCGAATAAGCCCGACGATATAAAAATTCCCGCCAGGATAAAAATGCAGCGGAAAATACTGTTTCTTGTTTTCTTCATAGATTTTGAATTCTAAACTGTTGCAAAATAAATAAACCTTACTGAATCTGTAACTATTTTGCGGTTAATAAACGTTAAGCCCTGCGAATTAATATGTGAAACGCTGAATACTTTTGCGAAGGTAAAAAGCTTTGTCTATTTTTGCCTGAAATTTGAAAAACTACAAAAATGTCAGTACACGGCGAAATAAGAAAGGTAACAACACACCGTTTATCGGAAATGAAATTACGCGGTGAAAAAATTGCCATGTTAACATCGTACGATTACAGCATGGCAAAATTGGTGGATGAAGCAGGTGTTGATGTTATTTTGGTTGGCGATTCGGCTTCGAATGTTATGGCAGGAAACGAAACCACGCTGCCGATTACACTCGACCACATGATTTACCACGGAACTTCGGTAGTAAAAGCTGTTTCGCGTGCATTGGTTGTAGTCGATCTTCCGTTTGGAACTTACCAGGGAAACTCTCGTGAAGCACTGAGTTCAGCCATCAGAATAATGAAAGAAACCGCTGCCGATGCTGTAAAACTGGAAGGAGGCGCCGAAGTTATAGAATCGGTAAACCGCATTTTATCAGCCGGAATACCAATTATGGGGCACCTCGGATTAATGCCGCAATCGATTCATAAATTTGGGACTTACACTGTTCGCGCAAAAGAAGATGAAGAAGCTGAGAAATTACTGCGCGATGCCAAATTACTGGAAGATGCAGGTTGTTTTGCCATAGTTCTGGAAAAAATCCCTGCCCGGCTGGGGAAAATGGTTGCCGACGAATTAAAAATTCCGGTAATCGGAATCGGCGCCGGTTCCGCTGTCGACGGACAAGTGCTTGTAATTCACGACATGCTTGGGATAACGCAGCAGTTTTCGCCGCGCTTTTTACGCCGCTACCATAATCTCGCCGCCGAAATTAAAGGTGCAGTAGGAAATTACATCAACGATGTAAAATCGCTCGACTTCCCAAGCGAAAAAGAACAATATTAATTTATCATTTCAAACAAGGTAACTGTGCAGGTAATTTACGAAGACAACCATATAATTGTAGTAAACAAAGCTTGTGGCGAAGTCGTACAAGGCGACGAAACAGGCGATGAAACTTTATTGGATATCGTAAAAGCATACCTGAAAAAAAAATACAACAAACCCGGTAACGTTTACCTCGGATTACCACACCGGCTCGACCGGCCAACCAGTGGAATTGTTGTTCTGGCAAAAACCGACAAAGCTTTATCGAGGCTAAACAAAATGTTCCAAACCCGCGGAAATGTAAAAAAAACCTACTGGGCAGTAGTCGATAACCGGCCCCCCAAGTTTGAAGATACGCTAGAACATTATCTTGTAAAAAACCAGGAAAAAAACCGGAGTATGGCTTTTAAAAACAAGCGAAGCGATGGAAAATTTGCAAGTTTAAGCTATCGCCATGTTGCCAGTTCCGAGCGTTATCATTTGCTTGAAATAGAACTTCACACCGGACGACACCATCAAATCAGAGTTCAACTTCGCCAACTGAAACTTCATATAAAAGGAGATGTAAAATACGGTTTCCCCCGCGCAAACGATGACAAAGGAATTCATTTGCATGCACGGAAAATAGAATTTGAACATCCGGTAAAAAAAGAAATTGTAACTATTGTTGCCGACCCGCCCGACGAAGTTTTGTGGAATGAATTTATGAATATGTTCCGAAACAACCGTTTTAGCCCAGTGCATCCGGTTTAAAGGCAAAAGGCAAAAGATTTTTCACACCATCAAAAATCTGAATTTTACTTTTCCCATCCAGAATAATTCTGATTTGATGTTGAAAACGAACTTCTGTTTCAACCATAACCTGTCTGCACGCTCCACACGGACGCACAGGTTCCGGTACTAATCCATTTGAATTGGCCGCAGTTATAGCAATAGCTTTTACTTTAATTCCCGGAAATTTAGAACTGGCATAAAAAAGGGCAACTCGTTCGGCACACAAACCGTTGGTATACGCTGCATTTTCCTGGTTGTTTCCCGGTATTATTTCACCATTCTCAAGTAAAACCGCTGCCCCAACATTAAATTTTGAATATGGCGCATACGCTCTTTTTGATGCTTCGCGCGCAGCAAATACCAAGTCCCTGTCGTTATCATTTAATTCCGAAACAGTATCGTATTCGTATACAAAAATCCGCAGCTCTTTTGTACGCATAGCAAGTGTTTTGCCCAAAAATACAATTAAATTGACAAAATGAGAATGTTTTAAATTTTCTGTTCATCATAAATTAAAGGTTTTACCGTTAATTCACTTGAAATTGTTTATAATTTCCAATTTCAAACATGGTAACAGTTATAGAAGTAATTTATTTTTGGGCAAATTTTGAAAGTGTTATTCATGAGATATTTTAAGTTTATATTTCTGTTTACCCTAATCTCAGGGGCTGTATTTTCGCAGCCGACAAGACAGGCTTACATTAACAAATACCAGTTGCTTGCGATTGAGGAGATGAACAGAAGCGGTATTCCGGCAAGCATTACAATGGCACAGGCTTGTCTTGAATCTGCTGACGGAACCAGTTTACTTGCCGAAAAATCGAACAATCACTTTGGTATCAAATGCAAATCGAACTGGACCGGCAAAAAAGTGTATTACGATGACGATGAAAAAAACGAGTGCTTTAGAAAATACAAATCGGTAGAAGAATCGTTTTATGATCATACCGATTTTTTAATGAATAATCCCCGGTATTCATTTTTGTTTCAGCTCGCTCCCACCGATTACAAAAACTGGGCACACGGACTTAAAAAAGCCGGCTATGCAACTGCAAATCATTACGACAAACGCCTCATCGAAATTATCGAAGAATTCAAACTTTACAGGCTCGATTACAAAATGGCTTACTCCGAAATTTCAGTTTTCGAGCAAAACAAACTGGGAAATTCGGGTGTTTCAAACTCACTTACTTTTAATCCGTACCAAACTCACGAAGTAATACAAATAAACGGCATCGATGCGGTTGCAGCCCAAAGTGGCGACACCTACGAAATTATTGCCCAGGAATTTGGTCTTAAAAACTGGGAGATTTACAAATTCAACGACCAGTCCCAGGGTTATATTCCGCAGGCCAATGAAGTTGTTTATGTAAAAAATAAAAAACACAGGGCTCCACGAAACCAGTCAACTCATATTGCAAATCAGGGCGATACCATGTATTTTATTTCACAGGTTTACGGTATTCAACTGCGTCCGTTGTTAAGACGAAACGATATGAAACCAGGTGAACAGCCTGTTCCCGGACAAATCATTCAATTAAGGAAAAAACTAAAAGCCAAATAAAAAAGGATGGAACCTCTTTAAAAATTCCATCCTTTCAGTAGTATTTCACTGTATATAAAGTTCAAATTATTTCCGAAGAATTTTTGTAAAAGAAATACCGGAGTAAAACACGGTCGGTGAAAAGAATAAAAACAAGTAAAACATTTACTCCAACCACCCACGAAATATTCGACAAAATAAAAGTGATCCAGTTTTCGATGCTCGATTTGTACCAGATAAAAGCCATTGCAGCCAAAACTCCAACAATTCCGACAAGTACTGCCAGATAATAAAGAAATTCCTTCAGATACTGATTCCAGGCAAAACTCCGGCTAACTTTTGCTGTTACTTTATCAGCAAAACCATCGGAAAGTATAAAATCAGGCTCAGTTTTCAGTGCATCATCCAGTAAAAATTCCAATTCCGTATTTTTATCCATGTTCTGCATAATCTGCAAAAATATTATTTTTTTCATTTTTTGCTACTTGTTCCAGTTTTTCCTTTAATAAATTTCTGGCTCTCGACAAGTAACTTTTTATCGTACCTTCCGGCATTCCCGTAATTTGCTCAATTTCCTTGTACGAAAATTCTTCCAAATGAAACAAAGTCAAAACGGTCCGGTAATGCATCGGCAGTTTCTCAATCAGTTCAAGCAAATACTTTTTAATTTCCTCTTTTTCAATACAATTCTGCAAAAACACACCGCTGTTTTCGTCCGAAATTAAACGCGGTCGCTCATCGTACGAATCTTCCTCTTTACGCAATTGTTTTCTCACGTGCGAAATACTCGTATTGTAAGCAATTGTCGCAATCCAGGTCGAAAGCCGCGATTCGCCTCTAAAACGGTTCAGTTTGCGAAAAACTTTTACAAAAACCTCCTGGCACACATCTTCCGCATCTTCGCGGCGCTGAACAATACGGCCAACCACGTGCAAAACAAGCTTTTGATGCTTTGCCACCAAAAAACGGAAAGCATTTTCATTCCCGTTTAAAACTTGTTCAACCAGTTGTGTATCATTCATAATCGTTACATCAGACTCAAAACCTGAAGAAATGTTGCAGAAAAGATCAATTATTTTTCAGGCAGGCGCCCGGGCTTTTTGCTATAGTTTCCTTGCCGTTTTCGGTTCCTGCAACGTGCCGGAAACGGGCTTCCTCCGGTCACCGTTCCGGCCCGGCAGTCACTCTCAACGGCTTCGGCAAGCTGCCGCTTCAATCCCTGCCTGAAAAAATTCAAAAAAAAATACAACAAACTGCAACATTTACATTTTCCCCGAAGTCAAACGTTCAGAATGTCAAATTAAAAACAAATAAAAAAATGAACACTAGCGACGTACTAATTACTGCCGTAGTTTTTTTCGGAATTTACCACATTCTTCTTATGTTTTCTGATTTTTTACTAAAAAGAAAACTTATTAAAGCCGGTCAGTACGAAAAAGTAGGGATTCTGGAACCCATCAAATCTGTTTCCGAAGAAAGCAATAAATATCCATCCTTAAAATGGGGATTGGTTGCATTATTATCCGGCTTGGGATTTATTGTTATTGAAATTTTGCGTCAAATCAACCCAAGCTTGGTCGATTATCATTATGCAGTTCTTCCTTTCGGAATTTTACTTGTATTTGTTTCGCTTGGTTTCCTTATCTATTTTTTCATTATAAACAGTAAAAAGAAATAGAAAACGAACAATTCAAAACAACCAGATTAATTGCATGAAAAGGTTCCTGCCTCTGCGGGAATCTTTTTTTATGCAAAAAAATAATCGCCAATATTTTGGAAACCACGAAGGAAGTCGGCTGTTTTCATTCTTTTTTTGCCGGCAACCTGCAAATCAACAATTTGAAGCCAACCATCGCCGCAAGCAACATTTAAATGCGATTTACCGTCGGAATCAATGGTTCCCGGTTCCAAATCTTTTCCAGCGGTTTCCCACGCTGCAAAAAATATTTTTGTCACAATTTCATCGCCGGTATTTTTGTTTACCAATAAACTCCATGCAGCCGGATAAGGCGAAAGTCCGCGAATCAGATTCCTGATTTTTTCTGAATTTTGCTTCCAGTCAATCCGGCAATCTTCCTTAAAAATTTTAGGTGCATGTTTTATTTCCGTTTCTTTTATTAACTCCGCCTGGGGAACCGGCTGAATATTTCCTTCAGCAATGGCATCAACAGTTTCCACAACCAATTTTGCCCCAATTTGCATCAGTCGGTCGTGAATGTCTCCCACTGTATCGTTTTTTCCAATTTCAGTTTCGCGTTTAAAAATCACTTTCCCGGTATCAATTTCATGATCGAGCAAAAAAGTAGTAACACCGGTTTTGGTTTCGCCGTTTATCACTGCCCAGTTCAACGGCGCTGCTCCGCGGTATTGCGGTAAAAGCGAGCCGTGCAAATTGAATGTCCCAAAACGGGGCATTGCCCAAACCGCTTCCGGCAACATACGAAAAGCCACTACAACCTGCAAATCGGCCTGCAAACTGTTCAACTCTTCCAAAAATTCCGGATTTTTTAATCTTTCAGGCTGTAAAACTTTCAGGTTATTTTCAACAGCGTATTTTTTCACTGCCGATTCGGATAAAACTTTCCCCCGTCCGGCAGGTTTATCCAGAGCAGTTATTACACCAACAATGTTGTAACCACCTTCCACCAAAGCCTGCAAACTTGCCACGGCAAAATCGGGAGTCCCCATAAAAACAATCCGCAAATCCTTTCCAAGCATGCTTTATCTTTTTAATTCGTTTCGTAAAACTGTGTTGCCTTTTTGTGCTTTCGGCCAATACGGACAATGACGGCATCCGTTGGCACAACAATATCCGCGGTTCACCAAAAACCGTTCGGTCATCACACGGTAACCTTTTTCCATACAAAAATCAACGCCTTCCTTCAGGTCGTCGTTAAAACCCAGGCCACTACCAAAAATATCGTCGAAATAACCCATTTCAGAATTTTTCCCAAAACTAAGCATTATCTTTAAAACAAAAACCGAAACATGGGAATCGAAAGAGACTATTTAATGCGCCAGTTGATGATGCTTTTCGAAGTAATCCATAAAATTTTGCGCCACCGTAAAAAAGGCGAAAGTGAAGAGGCTGAAGAAGAAATTAAATATTTTTACGATTGTCTGAAAATAGATGAAAAGGCTACTGATTTAAACATTGAAGAATTTGTTGATTTTCTGGTTTCTGAAAAAAAACTTACCAACGAACATCTTGAAATGGTTGCTATTGTTATGAAAGAACAGGGAGAGCTAAGCAACAACGAAGATAAAAAGCTGGATTATTTTAGAAAATCGTATTTTCTGCTTGAAAAAGTTGAACGCGAAAGTGTTTCTTTTTCCATGGATCGGCAAATACGGCTTGCGGAATTGAAAAGTATTTTGTTTGATTCCTGATTATAAAAAGAAAAGGGCAACTCCAGCAACGGTTATTATCGCCCCCAGAATTTCTTTCCAGTTTACTTTTTCTTTGAACAGAAGTATCGAAGGTGGAATAATCAGTACCGGAACAATGGCCATTAATGTTGCGGCAACTCCGGCTTCGGTGTGCTGCACAGAAAGTAAGGAAAACGAAACACCTAAAAATGGCCCAAAAAAGGCGCCAAGCGTAATCCTTTTCATGGCTGATTTATGTTTCAAAGCTGCCCAAACACGTGGCCAGCGTTTCATAAAAATAAACAATAACGAAAAACCGGCAATTCCTGTAAGCACCCGTATTTGTGAAGCAGAAAAAGCATCATAATCTCCCATTCCTTTTTTACTTAAAACCAAACCTGTAGCTTGTCCTAAAGCTCCACCCAAAGCAAGCAAAATTCCCTGAACAGAATAACTCGATTGAAGCTTTTTTACAACGGTTCCGTTTTTTTCAATTTTTTCTCTTTTTAGAATTACCAAAACTATCCCGGTCAATGTTACAGCCATTCCCAACCAGTTCATCAACGAAAGTGTTTCTCCCAAAATTAGCCAGCTGATAAAAGCTGTGAATGGAGGTGCCAACGCCATCATTAACATCGAAATCCTGGCTCCTACAACTACAAAAGCCTGGAAAAGAAGCAAATCACCTATTACAAAACCTACCAATCCTGAAATAGCCAGCCATTTCCACTGAAATAATGTAGCATCAGTAGGAAAAAAGAAACCGCGTGCAATAAGGCTATAAAAACCAATAAAAAAGAATGCTATCACCAGACGAATTAAGTTAACAGCAAGTGAGCCTACTTTTTTACCTGCCGATTCAAACGCCATGCTTGTTACTGTCCAGAATACTGCGGTTAAAACACCTGCTATTTCACCAAAATGATTTTCCATAACTGACCGCAAATGTAGCAAATCCATGAAATAAAAAAAGGCAAGCTTTCGCTTGCCAACCCTACTTTTTTATCTATTTTGATACCACCAAACAATCAATTAATTTCCTGTAATCGTATAAGTAACCTGAACTTCGTAGCTTTTAGCCATTAAGTCAGCGTATTCGTCATTGTCCATATTCAAAGTATAAGTCAATTGGTGTCCGTTTTCGAACCCTGAACCTGTATAGCAACTCCCGATTCCTGTAATCAGGTTCTGTGCATCTTTCGAGAGGGTAACACCTCCTGAAACCGGTGTGCCTTTTGTTCCTTTTCCTGTTGAAGCAGCATTACCTGCCTGTAATTTAATACTTACACCTGCCGGCAAATTATTCTCGTTGTCAAGTTCAACCGTAATCTCACGTGAACTGCTGTTGCTGTTTCCTGTAACAATCGAAGTGTAATTCAACCAAAGGCTGTTGTCGGTTGCGGTGCTGAAATCTACAGCTGCCCCTGCTTCAAGACTGCTTACATCTGGCTTCAGTGTAATGGTACCGGCTTCGCTGCCACCTTCTTCTTCAATGTCAACAATTGCTACTGTAGGAATGGTAATTCCAACATTGTGTGAAGCTTCTTTGGTATCGGTGTCGCCCGATGAAGGAACAACCACTGGTACTGCCATTGATAAACCTGAGATGAACAAAACTGTTGCTGCTGTTAAGACTAATTTTTTCATGATTTTGTATTTTTTAATGTTTGTAATTTCCTTTTTGTAATTCACTTTTTATTTTTTCATCTTTAGCGTCGATGTGCCAGAATAATTACAAGCAAAATACCAAAATATACAAAACACTATAAATCAAAATATTATAAAAAAAATCATCAAAATCAACAGGTTGATCATGGGACTAAATTTCCGAATATTGGACAAAAATTCATTTTAAGAACACGCGGTCGAGGGAAATAAATCGGGACAAACAGCACGATGATTATTGGGAGAAATAAAAAAAGGGCAGTAAAAAACCACCCTTTCACAAATATTTATTTGTATTATTACTTCAACATTTCAGAAACAACCGTCCTTAATTCTTCTCCTCTTTTATTTTTGGCAATAATTTTCCCTGTTTTATCTAAGAGTAAATTTGAAGGAATCGAATTTATCCCGTACAGTTGAGAAGCTGCATTTTCCCAGTAAGCCAAATCAGAAACATGCGCCCAGGTTAATTTATCATCGTCAATGGCTTTCAACCAGTCTTCTTTCGATTTGTCGAGAGAAACACCAAGAATTCCAAATCCCTTATCTTTAAATTCATTATAAACGGCAACAACATTTGGATTTTCAGCACGACATGGGCCACACCATGAAGCCCAGAAATCAACCAAAGTAAGTTCATTCTGTGAATAGATATCAGACAATTTAACCGGGTTGCCATCAGGATCGTTTTGCGTAAAATCAGGAGCAGTCTGCCCAACAGCAACAGTTTTCAATTTTGCAACTTGTTCCTTTAACCGAATTACCGACGGAACAATATCCAGTTTTGGATCCAGGGCGCTTACCATTGAGTCTAACTCTTCAACTTCTTTAGAATACTGAATATTGGATAAAAAATACGGAGTTACGTATGATGCTGGATTATTTTTAACAAAATCTTCCTGTAATTTATCAACAGAAGCATAAATTTCATTTACCTGTTCCATTAACTGCTCTGCTTTTACAGTGTCTCCCTGCGCAACAGCTTCACGAGACTGCTGATACAAAGCCATGTATTTTTGTGTAATTTCATTTATTTGATTGTTAATCACCTTGTACTCATCGTGCGTTTTCGATCCGGTAACATTTGCATTGTATAACGAATCGATTTTCCCTGTAATTTCCATTTTGGCATTTTCAACAAACACGACCAATTTAGGCCGTTGACCAACAACCGACAAATAATAGTCGCCCGGATATTCAACTGCTCCTTTCAATGTTGCAACTCCGTCTACAACATCAGCAGTATCAACAGATATCCATCCCTCTGTTCCACGCTGTTCTAAAAGAAACTGCCCCTGAGCGCCATCAATTTTTACGTCTATTTGAAAACCTTTTTGCTGGTTGCACGAAAAAAGCACAACAACCAAAACTAAAAAAAACAACTTTTTCATATTCTGATTTTTAAATTAATTTCCCTTGATTATTGGTCGAAGATAAAAAATACTTTACATATTTTATATGTACCTAAAAATGAATTTGATTTTTCTTATTGTTTTATGAAATTTAGCAATCAGTTCTATTTCACAAGTTTCAACATTTCATAAAATGAAGAATTTTCTAATAATCAATAATGCTGAACAGGGAACAACAGATTTCACAGTGCGGTTAAAAAATATTGTAACAAAAGCCGGTTTCCGTGCAACAGTATCAGGGTATAAAGAATGCCATAACAAAAACCTTGAAAGTTTTAGTGGCATTATTTTAAGCGGATCGCCGCAAGGCGACGATATTGTTGAACACCACCAACCCTATTTTCAGTGGATAAAAGAGTGCAAAGTGCCTATTCTGGGAATTTGTGCCGGACATCACATTGCCGGGTATTTATATGGTGCAACATATTTAAGAAGCCAGGAACCTGAATCGGGTGATTTTCTCATAGAAACGATAAAAGATGATCTTATTTTCCACCAAATGCAGAACACTTTTATTGCAAAACAAATGCACAATGATTCAATTAACTTGCCTGAAGATTTCGAATTACTGGCTACTTCCGCAACATGTGTAAATCAACTGATGAAACACAAAACCAAAACTATTTACACCTGCCAGTTTCATCCCGAATTTTACAATCACGACCTAATCGTCAATTTCCTGAGAATTTGCCTGTAAAAAAAGTCGTCGATAAAAACCGGCGACTTTTCCCATGATTTAGTTTTCACTAACCTTTTTTGCCATCACTAAAATCTGCACCTTTTTCATGCACCATTTTCACTGCCCTTCCCGAAGGATCGGCATTTCCCTGGAACGACGCATCCCAAAGCAAAGCAGTTTCGGTACTACAAGCTATTGAAGGCACCGATGGAACACAGGCTGCTGCCTGATCTGACGGAAAATGTTCACTGAAAATTGAACGGTACAAATATTCTTCCTTGTTCATAGGTGTATTGATTGGAAACCGATATTTGGCATTTTGCATCATTTCGTCGCTTACCTTATCTTTGGCAATCTGTTTTAAAGTGTCGATCCAGCCATAGCCAACTCCATCGGAGAATTGTTCTTTTTGTCGCCAGGCAACACTTTCAGGCAAAATGTCTTCAAAACCTTTACGCAAACACCATTTTTCCATGCGGCCGTTTTTTGCCATTTTTTCTTCAGGGTTAAAACGCATGGCTACATCAATAAACTCTTTATCGAGGAAAGGTACACGGCCTTCAACACCCCAGGCTGCCAGTGATTTATTGGCCCGCAAACAATCGTACTGGTGCAAACGGCTTACCTTACGAACACTTTCTTTATGAAATTCTTCAGCATTTGGAGCCTTATGAAAATACAAATATCCTCCGAAAATTTCGTCGGCACCTTCGCCGGTAAGCACCATTTTTATCCCCATCGATTTAATAACACGCGCAAGCATGTACATTGGCGTTGATGCACGAACTGTTGTAACATCATAAGTTTCAATATGATATATTACATCGCGAATAGCATCTAATCCTTCCTGAATTGTATAATTGATTTCGTGATGAACTGTTCCGATATATTCAGCAACTTTTTTTGCAGCAGCGAGGTCGGGAGAGCCTTCCAATCCGATTACGAAAGAATGCAACCGGGGCCACCAGGCATCTTTTTCATCGCCATCCTCAACACGTTTTCCTGAGAATTTTTTAGCCAATGCTGAAGTTATCGACGAATCCAGACCTCCTGAAAGTAAAACTCCATAAGGAACATCCGACATTAACTGACGGTGAACCGCATCCTCAAGCGCTTGTGACAATTCACCAATATCAGCCGGATTATCTTTTACATTTTCAAATTCTGTCCATTCGCGCTGATACCAGCGTTTAATTTCTCCGTCTTTACTATATAAATAATGTGCAGGCGGAAATTCCTGTATTTTATTACAAAATCCTTCCAATGATTTTAATTCAGAAGCCACATAAAAATTTCCAAATTTGTCCCAGCCCATATACAACGGAATAATACCAATGTGGTCGCGGGCAATTAAATAAGCATCATTTTCTTCATCGTACAAGGCAAAGGCAAAAATCCCATTCATCTCGTCGAGAAAAGTTTCCTTTTTATCGCGATAAAGTGCCAAAATCACTTCGCAGTCAGAACCGGTTAAAAATTCATACTTGCCGGCATATCTTTTACGTATTTCACGGTGATTGTAAATTTCACCGTTTACACCTAAAATAAGTTTGCGATCTTTACTGTACAATGGCTGTCCACCCGATTCGGGATCAACAATTGAAAGTCTTTCATGAGCAATAATTGCTTTTTCCCCACAATAAATCCCCGACCAATCCGGTCCGCGATGACGAACCCGTTTCGACATCTCTAAAACCGTTGGCCTCAAAACCTGCGCATCTGTTTTTAATTCAAAAGCTCCTACAATTCCACACATATTATATTTGTTTTATTTATCTCAAAATAAATTTCTGCCAAAAATAATCACTTTGCTCGAATTGCAAAATAATTATTGACAAAATTCCAGTATTAATAACACTAATTATACAAATTAAAATCAAACAAGTCATTTTATTATCTTTTTATAAACTAATTTTTTCATGAATTCCCCCTAAAATTTTTAGGTACATTTTAATAATTTTACTTCAAACAAGAATCCCCCCTCAATTTAAAGCACACTGATTAAGTATTTTTTTGTTTTTTTTTCAAAGACCCCTATGATTTTCTTTCGCTTATAAAGTTTAGCAACTGTCTGTTTTTTTTTTCAATTTAAACAGAGACATCAAATCAATTTTTACATTCGTGTAACTTGTTTGCTCTTTTCTGACATTGAAAAAAACATTAACTTGTAACTCACGAAAAGTTACAAACAATGAATTTTAAATACTTTAACCTGAAAAGTAACAGGAAAAAACTAACGGGTGAAAAAAATATAATTATTAATTATCCGGGGAGAAGGAAATTTGTAAAAGCCCTCGGATTGGGTGCCCTGGCCTGGAATCCGGTTACAAGCTCACTAAAATCGATATCCGATTCATTTGAGATTATTTCAAAAAAGAATTCCTTCAAAATTGTAGGAAACAATAGGGTTTTATGGGAAATTTCCGAGAAATATTTTGAAAATGGGTACTTACTTCAATATTCAAAAAAGGGAGAAAGTCATTTTCTTTCAGCAAAAGACCTGCATCTCCGAAAAACCAATTTGAGTTTTTCATTCAGGGCAATAATCGACAATAACAACGGATTTTGGAAATGTGCTTTTATAATTCCTGAATTTGATTTTCAATGGGAAGGAAATCTCAAACACTGGCTCGAAGGTATAGTTTCAGCAAAATCGGAAGGACTTGTTCGCCAGAATATTTTGTCGTTAAACAATACCGAACCAGTTGAAATAAACGGGAAATGCAAAATTCAAATTTCACCTGATTGGAAAATGGATTTTATTTCAAATGAAAAAATAACATTTTGTCACAACAATTTTAGCTATTCCACTTCTGAAATTTCAATTCAACCAGGAAGCAAAACAACTCCTGATTTTTTAAAATCGAATAGCGGACTTTTCACGCTAATACAATTCAATAATTTTTCATCGTGGAATAATTTTATTGAACACCAAAACCTGAACGGCGGTAACTTTATTTCTGAAGAAAAAACAAAGGGGAACGTAAACATTGCACTTCCTTATTCGGGAAACAACGCTCTGGTTTGGGCGGAAAACCAAAATTCTTCGTTCTTTTTTCAGACTGAAGAAGTTGCAGAAAACAAAATACAACTGGAAAACTTTTTCTATTTCGCTGAATATTTAAACGAAAAACCTGCTCAAAAATACATTGCTGCCACCCTGCCGCAAAACGGATACTGGATTACCAACAAACTGGGAGCATTCAAAATTGAGAAGGATCATCAAATTCCGGATTTTGAAGCATTTGGCAAAGGGGATTTTTTTGATGAAATTGTACTTGAACCGCGACTTCGGGCTTTTAAACCATTAATTGCAAATGCAGTGACGTTAAATTCGGTTTACCAGGATCCGCCGAAAGTGCGAATTGTTCAGCCGCAAAAAAAAGTTACCCGCACCACAACCATAAATACAACCACGGTAAATACTACTGAAAAGACAGAAAATACAAAAGAAACCAACGAAAAAACCACTACTGAAACGCCACAGCAACCGGTAAAAAATGTTACAATTCCTGTTCAAATTCAACAGAATCAGCAAAAACCAGTCAGGGAAGTTCAGCAAAATCAACCCAAAATAAATGTGGAATTTGAACGGTTAAAATTCAAGCCGAAAAATGCGCTTTCTGTAATTGTAATGCGTCCCGAGGATATGGTTTTGCTTGAATTTGTATTTCATAATTTCAATTTTACAAACAAAGGGCAATCACCGTACCTTGAACTCGACAAACCCAAAGAAAACGGGATTATTGAGATTTATTTCCAAAGCCAGCATACCTTGGAAGAAGCTTATTTTGAGTCGACTCCAATTCCTGATCCTGACCCTTCAAAACCGTCAGACTCGGGAGTGCGGTTGCCTGCAAAACATTTACGCGCCAGAAAAAGCAGGCTGGTGTATGAACTTCCGGCCGGACACGAGGGTTTTCCATTGATAATGAATGAACTGTTAGACTGGACAAAATTTAGCCTGCGTGTTCACCCGCGTGCATGGATAAAAATTCCGTCGGTGCGCCCGATTCAGATTCCTAACCGAATTTCACGCGACAAAAAGACAATCGTTCAACCCAATAAAAATTTAAAATACCTCGACACTCCTTCTACAGAATATGGAATTAAACTGGCACAAAATTCAAAATTTAAATCGAACACCCTCGAAGTTTACAAGGAAAATGAGGTAGCCAAAGTTTTAACGCCGGTTTCCGCAACTTCGGTTCGTGCAACTTTTAATATCGATGCCATAAAAAAACTGAGCCTGGCAGTGGGGCCTATTCCAGATTTAAGCACTTCAATTGAAGCGCCAACGTTAATGTACATTTCGCCAAACCAAACCAACGATTTTTATCATAAAACCGAAGCCGGTTTTCGCGATGTTGAAGAATTAAGAATCAACACTCAGATTCTGAATACACAGCTCCGCGTTTTGGATCCTTTGTCGACAAACAAAGGCGAAATCACGGAACTTTGGCACACAAGGCTGGGCGTAAAACTGAAAAACGGAAAAACATCGGGCTCTGCCCTGCCCCATCTAAAAACAATTCGGGCGCTTTGGGCCGATGATGCCGATTTGGATTACAAAGTTGCAAAAGAAAGAAATTATCCGTTTTTGGCTTCGCTCGATGCCAACAACCGGCAAAAACTGGTGCATACAACTTCGAACTACAACATTGGATTTGAACCGTTTCCGGTGCCGGTGAACGATTTAATGCTTACAACTTTGGGGGCATATTTAGACTGGCATGCATTTTTCGATGTACCAAATCCGCAGGACACCTATTTAAACATTATTGAATGGGAACAAATTGCCACACTCGGTCGCGACCATTATGTAAAAATCGTTGAAGAAGGTTATTTATTCCCGTTTGGACACCGGGCGGCAGTGGTAAAAATCACCGAACGGAAATTCGACAACCAAACCAAAGCGGCCGCAAACCGGCAGCGGATGTTTGTGGTTGTTCTCGAAAAAGAAGTGTTGTATTCAAGTTACGATCCTGACGGTAAATTTATTGAATTCCCGTTCCAGGCAGTCCGGCTCGAAACAAATGCCACACCTAATATCGATAATCCTGAAGAATCGACTTTAATTACCGTCCCGGCTTCAAAAAATATAACCCGCGCGCCAAAAATCAGACTAACAGGTTCAACAGCAAACACAACGTACAATTTCTACATTAACGTTGGAAAACAGGGATTTCCGTTCGATGTTGTTGCAACCGACAAAGAAGGCAAGGAACACCCGTTTAAAATGCCGCTGGCTTTTATGGAAAACCGAATTGCCCGCGACAAATCGCTGATGGAAGACGTTATAAAAGTGTACCGCGGAAAACAGTCGGACAATTTCAATAAAATTTATAATGAAGTAGATTTTTACGGTCAGGAAGTGGCTTACGCTGAATACCTTGTTGACGGCGACACCGATTTTGAAACCGAAATAATTAAGTTCGACGCGCAGATTTACCCGGTTAACGGTGAAGGTGAGCTTAAATTTCACCCCAAAATAAAGGAAGCCAAAGTTTTTGTTAAACAAATTACCGAAATGACCGGAATTCGGGAACCGGCTACAATTTCGCTGGAAGATGACAACAACAAAGGCGGCGTTTTTGCCAAAGTTATCAGCGACAATGTTGTTGATTTCTCCGGAGGTTCCGACAAATCCGGCGGTTTTTTACTTCCAAACATGTCGGTTTCAGGATTGAGCAAATTGCAGGGGCCGGTGAGTGGAAAACTCAACGACATGAAAGATTTGCAGTTTATTCCTGAAGATTTTTTCAAAGCTTTTGAAGACTTGCCAGTGGCCAAAATCTTTGGTGTTATCGACATCTTTTCATTGCTTTTCGGAACCGATTCTTCTCCTTTCGATTTGGGTGGAAGTTTTGACGGCATGATCAATGCCGTTTCCAAAATCCGCGAAGAAATTGATAACCTGAAAAACGAAATTCTTTACCTTGAAAACCTGGCCGAAGAAACACAGCAATCTGTTCAGAATCAAATAGACGATTTAAAACAGATGATCAAAGACAAAGTCAGCGAACTTTTGTCTGCGTTAAACGATTCTATTCCCCGCATCCCGAATTTAAAATCATATTTAACTGAAGAAGCTTTTTACGCCGAATACAAATGGCAGCCCGAACTTGGAGGAACAACCATTGAAGTTTTCCCCGGACTGCTGAATGTAAACGTAAACAATCCGTCGACAGCCTTGTCGATTACCACCAAATTTGAAAAACCGTTCGATGCTGCCAAACCGGCTTCGATGAACGGCGTGGCACGGTTCGAAAAATTTGGCATTGACATTGTCCCGTTGCTCGCCGTTAAATTCAATTACCTTGAATTCAGGACCGGTTCATCTCAGAAAACCGATGTAAAAGTCGATATCGATGCCAACAACCCCATTGAATTTAAAGGCGTCCTGAATTTTGTAAACAACCTGCAAAGTATAATTCCGGTGGGTGGTTTTTCCGACGACGGCCCGTACATCGATCTAAAACCAACCGGAGTTACAGCCGGTTTTAACATCAGCATTCCAAACGTTGAAGTCGGAATTTGTATGATTTCCAATATTAGCCTGGGAGCCAATGTTACGTTGCCATTTACAGGTGCGCCGCTCACAATGGGATTTAATTTCTGCCGACGCGAAAACCCGTTTATGCTCACGATTTCCTGTTTTGGCGGCGGTGGTTATTTTATGATGGTTTCCACGTTAAAAGGAATTCAGTCGATTGAAGCGGCTTTTGAATTTGGTGCAGCAATTTCGCTGAATGTGGGTGTTGCTTCCGGCGGAGTTTCTGCCATGGGAGGTTTTTATTACAAAATGGAAATTGTTGAAGGAGTTGAACAAACCACGCTTTCCGGCTACCTGCGTTTGAACGGGCATCTTTCAATCCTTGGATTAATCACACTTTCGCTCGAATTTTACCTCGCCCTAAATGCCGTAATTTACCAGGGGAAAGTACAGAAAATGGAGGGCGTTGCCACTCTGAAGGTAAAAGTGGAAATCGCTTTTTTCAGCAAAACAGTAAAAGTTTCGGTTCGCCGCGAATTAAAAGGCGCCGATGCTGACCCAAAATTTGTCGAAATGATCGACCAGGACGACTGGCTGGAATACTGCCTTGCCTTTGCCGGTTAACTCCATTGTATGAAGATTAATTTGAAAAATAGTATGAAACAAAAGACGATTTCAGACTTTGGTCTCCCGTCTTTCAACATATAAAAATATGCCACAGGAAATTATATTTACCACTTTGCCGCATCAGCGGACTGAAATTAACGGTGAACCGTTTTTGAAACTTTCAGTGTATACTACAATAAAATTATCGACGCCAAAAGATACAACTCTGGCCGAATTTGAGGACATTCTGGCTTTTCCGGATAAAATTCTGAATGCCGATTTTCAATTTAAACTCAGCAACGGAACGTTGTTAGATGCTGAACTTATTTCAGAAAACATTAATCCCGAATTGTACAAAAGCATTTTTCACACCGAAATTAAAGTCGACGATTTTAAGGAAGAAGATTTATCGGGAAAAACCATTTATTCATTTCCGATAAAACACATCAACGATTTTGTTTTGAGCAGTTACCGGAGTGTGGCCATCGAAAATCCGACCAGGCTGGTTTCGGCTGATAAATTTGTTGATGAAACAAAATTTGGCGCCATTTCGCGGATGAAACTCGATGTAAATACAGTTGATGAAGTGGAAACTCCTCAAAGAAAAACACAGATAAAATCGTCGAATCTGTTTTTTAAAACCGATAACGACGACCGTGTTTTCAAAACCGAGCTTCGCCGAAATAAATTTGTAAAGTTTCAAAATCAAATGAATCCAAAAGATGATTTTGTACAACTGCGTCAATTTCACAAAATCGATAAATCCATTAAAACGCGTTTAACTCCGGTTCAAATTGAAAAGCCACGATTTGAATTTCACGACATAACTTCGGTAGTTAACAGTTACCCGCAAATTATGCGAAAACTGGGTTTTGTACTCGATTTTCTGATTCCTTATTCTGCTGAAATCCCAAATTCCGGAACCATTAGTTTGGTGATAAATGCACTTGAATTCGATGAAGAAGGGACCACCGTTTCGCTTCCTTCAACAGCTTACAATATTACTTCTACCGGATTCTATATTGCCGACAAAGCCAACACCATGTTCAAACAGGGATTTGTAAAAATTAATACCGGCGACTTCTCTGTTGTTCAAATTGATGCCGACGGCACTGCGCTGAAAACACACAACATGGCGGAAAACAAGGTGCAGGAAATTGCCCGTTTTTATGAAGTAAAAGCAGAACTTTTCAGAAGTAAAAACCTGAAGATAAAACAAATGGAAGATGCCGAACCGCCGGAAGATGAAGGCTTGCCTTACATGCGTTCGGCAGGAATAGCCATTACAAAAAACGGGATGGCTGAACATCTTTACAACCGATTAACTTACAACCTGGAACTAAAACAGAAATTTACGGTAGCCCCGGTTCAAAAAATCCAAATGCAACCCCGTTCGTTACGACGGCAGGGAAACACACAGCAAAACGATTCTGAAAAAAATGTCTCCGGAAACATCAAGAACCTGCAACAACAGCAGCCAAACATTCAAAATATCCAGCAGGTTTCAACGGCAAATCTTGCCCTGAAAATAAAAATCCCGGAAACTATATTTTATTCCGACGATGTCATTCAGGGTTACCGAATGGACATTGCTTACGAAGACAATCCTGACAAATGGTATTCGCTGCACCAGCGCCAGGACGACTACACGTGGTACGACGAAAAAAACAATCCGTTCCCGATAGATGGAATTGTTCCCGACGAAGGATTTATCCAGTTGGGAATTGCTGAAGACGACGAAAACCCGGATGATGTTTTTGTTTCTGAAACACTGGCCCGTTGGGAAGGATGGAGCCTTTCGGTACGCAAACCCGGGTACGCGATTAACGAATCGGACGATTACGAATTAAAACCGGGCGAAACCGAAAAGCGCGATTTTGTTTACAAATCGAAAGTTCAGGAGATAAAAAAATACCAGTTCGATCCGGATTTGGATTTTAAAGTAAATGCACAATCGAAAATTGTTCCGGGCACTTTGCCAAAATTACGTTTCGGAAAAGATTACCGCGTGCGAATCCGTGCTGTTGATTTGGCCGGAAACAGTGTCCCGTTGGAACACGCCAGTGAATCGCCCAACGAAACTGTTCGCACCAACATCCGGTATATGCGTTACGAACCGCTGGCCAGTCCGATAGTTTTGGTTGGAAATGAACTTAAAGACGGTGAATTTCTGGAACGTTTGGTCATCAGGAGCAATTTTGATCAAACTTCAAATGAATACGAAAGCACCCACAAAATCAACGGAAAAAAGTTTGACAATTTTTCGCAGCGTTTTCTTTTACCGCCAAAAAACAGCCAGTTAATGGCTGAAATACATGGCAAATTTGAACAGGCATTTCAGAACAACCCGGCAGCGGCACAGCAAATTTACAGCATAATTGCCAACCACGAAGGTTTGTACCAGCAGGACGAAAAAAACAAGGAAAAAGTGTACCAGCCTTCCGAAGTCGAAATTATTTATCTTCCCGATCCAATGGCAGCTGGAGTTTCTTTGTTTGTTTCAGAAGGATATGAAAATACGCACACCCAGAAATTTGATCCAAAATTGTTCAGCTTTTTCAGCAAAGGTGAGATAAAAGCGAACAATACCAATGAAATTAATATTCCTAACGACTGGTACAATGCAGGTTTTATAAGAATCAGGCTGGAAGAAGGCGAACAAAATGTAAAATGGGAACCTTCGAGTAAAACGTTCACGGTATTTTTATCCAAAGGAATCAGGACAAGAATAAAATTCAGCACTTTCTGGCGCGAAGAGGACATGAAACGTTTGTCGGCAGTTTGGGAAATGGTAAAAAGCGATAATTCATCAAACATTGCCGAAATTGAAAAACTGGCACTCTGCGGACAACACTGGATGGTAAGCCCGAGCCGCGAGTTTGAACTGGTTCATGCAGTGCAGCAGCCGGTTGATGCACCAATTATCGATGAACTTATTCCCGACCGCGACTACAACACAACATTTGCTTTGATAAACACGCGTTTCGACATTCACGGGGAAAGTACCGAGAAAGTGGAATTTCAGGCAAAATGGACAGAACCGCTCGACGATGGAATTTCAGTTAAAATAAAGGAAAAACAGGGAAGAAACAGTATTTCCGACATTATTGTTAATTATCACGACGATAAAATTACAAAAGGAACGGTTCCTGAGCCAGAAAAGATACAAGTTGCCCCGATTGAAAACCTGCAGGTAAAACCAATTTTGAAATTTCAACCCAGAACTGTTCAACAATTTGAAACAGATCCTCAACCCCGGGCAAAAAAAGTAAACCAACTTTATAAAGTTCAGAACAATGAATTTCAACAGGTTCAAAAAATGAAAGTCTCAGCCAAACGGGATTTGGCTCAACGCGTGAGATACGATATTGAAGTTTCAAAATTTGGTTTTGTAAAACAGATGAATTTCAGGATAAAACCACTTGAACATCAATTTGGAGATACAAAACACAGGTGGGTCGATTACAAACTGGTCGCTTCATCGAGGTACCGCGAATATTTCGATAAGATTCTTGCAAAAAATTCTGACTTAACCACAACGCGTGAAAGTGAATGGAAAGAGCGGGTTAACATTTTAAGTTCAGCCCGGCCAAAAGCTCCTGAAATAGATTATATTATTCCCACTTTTGAATGGCGGAAAACGCAGTCGGGAGACTCAATCCGCCATCGCAGAATGCCCGGCGGGTTGCGTATTTATCTAAAACGCCCCTGGTACTCATCGGGAGCAGATGAAATGCTGGCAGTGATTCTACCCGAAACCCAAATAAATACAAAAGTCTTGCTGGCTGCGGGGAGTGGCTACACCAATTATTACACGCACTGGGGAATTGATCCGATTTTGTATGGAGAAAAACCACAAAATGTTTCGCCGCAGATAAGCGATTTCAGAATGAATCCGGTAGTAGATCCAAAACTGCAATACCCCGATAAACCGGGTACTCTAGCAAAGGCTGTGGCTTATCCGGTTCATTTCGACCAGGAACGGCAAATGTGGTTTTGCGATTTTGCCATCGACCCGGGAGAGATGTACTTTCCGTTTGTAAAATTATTCCTGGCGCGGTACCAGCCACATTCGGTCAGGGAGGAAAACAGCGATGTTTGTCTTTCGCCGGTGGTTGTGGCCAAAATGACCCAGTTAGTACCGGAACGGCAAACTACACTTTCCTTCAAAAAGGACGACCAGAATTCAAAATTTACATTAACTATTGAAGGTTCAATTTATAATTTGGGAAATACACCGTACGGAAATTTTAACTTTATTCGAATTTCATTCCTCGACAGTAAAATTGCACAGCCGGTTTATGGTGTTATTACTGATGGCGGAAACGACAAAAATCTGGAGGATGAAGGAGATACCATTCAAATTACCCGCCGCGATTTGGTCAATGCAACCCGCTTTAAAGTTGAACGTGAATATAAACTTCACAGAAGCTACAAAACTGCTCCGTTCCAGATAATAATTGAAGAGTATGAACGAGGGCCAAGCCAGATTCCGGGATTACCAGAAAATTATGAAAACAGGCTGGAACAATCGGAACAAACTGATAAATTGATTTATGCCGACGTTTTTAAAATAAATGAAGTAGATAAATAATTCAAAAAAAGCTAAAAAAAGACTGAATTTTGCAACACATTGTAAATCATACAATATCAACAATTTAATATTACCTTTGTGTTAAATCGACACATACTTTGGTAAAACAGTAAATTTTCAACAAAAGCATTAATAATTTTAGCAGAAAAAATAGGGTAACCAACTTTTAAACTGTAATAGTATTACTTTTACGCTGAAATTTGAGAAATTCATTATTGAATTTTATAAAATAAAAATAAACTACTTGTTGAAGTAGATGCAATTAATGGTTTAGTTTGAGAGCCTTACTTATTGAAGTGAGGCTTTCCTTTTTATTTTTCATCCAAACCCATGATTTCTTTGCCAAATTTTATGGTTTCAGTAATTACATCATCAACTGCCCCCGAAGTTAATTCACATGCAATAACGTGATCGCCCGCATTTGGAAATGCAACTTTTACCTTCTTGTCTTCAGGAGTACCCAACTGGTCAAACATTTTTAGCATTGCACTAACTTTTACAGTCTGATCCTGGTGTTCTTCATCTTTGTAGTAATAACCCAGAAAAACCGGAGTTGTAACATTTTTGTAGGTTTCTTTTTTCATGGTCACATCAACCAGTTGCTGAAGATAAACCGTTCCTTCCATCCGATATTTACAATACCAGTACTGGCAATCTTTTGAATTAAAATCATCATTTGTAATGCGGTATTTACTTCCGGTTACTTTTCGTCCGATTTGAAGCCCCCAGGGTTTTGACAACAAAAATGCAGCAGGATTATTTATTCTGATATTTGGCGAATATAGTATCAAACCTTCCACATATTCAGGAAAATCGGCTGCCAGTTTTAACGCCAAGGTACCACCGGTTGAGGTACTCATTATAATTACCTTTTTACCTAAACTCCGTGCAACCATTAAACCTTCCTTGGCCGATTCCCAAAGTCTGTCTGGAGTCATATCTATCAAAGGATCTTCGGTTTCCAGTCCGTGTGCTGCCAGCCGCGGGATGTACAAATTGCAGCCAAAATGTTTAGCAAATTTCTCGTGTGCCGGATAACCTTCGTACCAAGAGGCAGAAAAACCATGCAAGTAAAGCACTGCATAATCCGTTCTCTCGTGAACCGAATCATTGGCCCATATAATCCTCGTTTCGTTATCGGGTTTAATCGATAAGCCCTCATCATTTCTTTTTACATAATCTTCAATGTTCGAGATGCTTGCAGAAAGCGAAGGAAGATTTTCATTTAATTCAGGCTTTGATGGTTTGGGACCTAAAACATAAAACACAACCAAAAGTAAAATCAAGATACCCAGAAAACGTTTTAACCTTTTCATATTCTTTTAATTTTTGCATTAAAATACAATTAATATTTCCACACTCAAATAAATAAGAATGGATTTTTTATTGAATTAAGTCCTTTACCTAATTTTGACAAGTACTATTTTTCAGTGCAATTAAAGTCCTGTTTTTTCGACTTCAATTTCTATGTGTTAACAGTTTTTTGAAAAATGATTATGTTTTAGAAATACCAGTTGACTCCCGTACTATAATATCTGTTTTAAGGATAATTGTTTCGGATGCAATGTTTTTGTCACTTTCTTCAATTTGGCGAATAAGCAATTTTGCCGCAGTTTGTCCCATTTGAAAAGCACGGTCATCAATAGTAGTTAAAGTTGGTTTAATAATTCTGGAAATTGGATAATTACTAAAACCTACTATTGCAAGATCATCAGGGATACGAAATCCTGCTTTTGCAAAAACCTGAATGGAACTAATTGCAGTATAGTCATTTGCACAGAAAATCCCATCAGGAATGATTTTATTTGAAAGAAATTTTTTTGCACATTTTTCTCCTTCTTCATAACTAAGTTCATTCGTGTATTCAATTAAACTTTCGTCGATTGGTAAACTATATTTGGAAAGGGCGGCTTTATATCCTTCCAACCGACCTTTAAAAATTTGCGTGTTCTGATTTCCGGCAATGTGTGCAATTCTTGTACAACCTCTTTGTATGAGATGTTCCGTTGCTTTAAATGCAGCCTCAAAATCGTTGATCATCACTTTGCTGGCTTCAAAATCATTTGACACTCGATCGTAAAACACCAAAGGAATATTTAGTTCTTTAAACCGATTAAAGTGGCTGCAATCTTTTGTTTCCAGACTTAAACAACTTATTATTCCATCAACTTTGTTGGTTTGCAAAATGTTTGTGATTGCAATTTCGCGTTCAAGAGAATCTTTAGACTGATAAATTGTTACGCCATATCCATTTTTATACGCTACTTCTTCCATTCCGCTGATGGCAAGAGAATGAAAATGGATGTCGATTCGCGGAACAATAACGCCAATACTATGTGTTTTATTTTTCCGAAGATTAGATGCCACCGAATTCGGAAAATATCCTAATTCCGCAGCCATCTTTTTCACTTCGTTGGTTGTTTTTTTGCCAATACTTGGGTGGTTATGTAAAGCTCTGGATATTGTCGAAACTGAAAGGTTCATTCTTTCAGCTAAATCCTTAATCGTTATTCTTGATGCTTTCATTTATGCAAACGTTTGTGTATTGATAAAAGATAGATTCATATATTATAACTCCAACAAATACTTTAAAAGTAAAGCTTATCCATCAGTAAAATTAATCCTATATCTCAGAGAAACAAAAAAAATATCAATAAATAATCAATCAAAAGGACAAACGTTTGCTTTATTGGTTTAACGATGTATATTAACTTTATCATAGTTATAGGTTTGACATCAATTCTTTACTAATATTCGTACATTTAAAGTACAAAATTAACACAAAATAATCTTTAAAATATGGGGTATATTGTTTTCTCCTTCAAGATATTTTTTCAATCTGTAAATAACCAAACGATATAGTTACTACAAATAAGTTATTATATATCAATATAATATACCTAATATAAAAACGATCTGAACTTCAAAAATAACAACTTCAATAATAAGGTTTTATTTTTTATTGAGTTCATTTGCCTCTAACCTCTATTGCCATTTCTCAGTGCAGAGATATCAATGAAACACTCGCGATGCTGTAGTTTCTGTAGTTTTATTCTTTCGCCAGTATCGTAAAAAATATTATTTACAATACTGAACTATTACACAAACGTTTGATTCATTTTATGCGAAATGAAAAATTTAATAATATACTGTATTTCATACATTTAATGATTAATTTATATGTGTAATATAAATATATATAAATTTAATTCTCCATTTAATAGAAATATTTACGCAAACGTTTGTTTTTCTTTTAAATCTTATTTAATATTGTATGCGATTTTTTAAGAAAAATTAACCGATCTGATTCAAATTTTCTTTTGTATGAAAAACACATTGAAAAAAGAAATGAATACTCTCCTTGATTTGTCTATAAATCAGGCAAATAATTTTTAAAAAGAAATACCCGAATTGAGATATGTGGAGTCATCTCAGATTCGGGTAAATATGTATTTTATTTATGCAAATAAATTCAAACTTATGAAAAAAAAGGGCACAAATGACATTTTTCATTTACAAATTTTCTTTCAAAGGAGTAAACAAGTTATTCTATTAATGTTGTTTATCCTTACTTCTGCATTTTCTTTTGCACAACAAAGGAATGTATCAGGTACTGTTGTTGATAACAGTACAGGGCAACCAATTCCCGGGGTGAATGTATTAATTAAAGGTACTGTTACAGGAACATCAACCGATGGCAATGGAAAATACCAGGTAAATTTATCTTCCTCGGAAAACACTTTGATTTTTTCCTTTGTCGGATATGAAGCGCAGGAAATCACAGTTGGGAACAAAACCGTAATTAATGTCAGACTTTCTGAATCTTTCCAGCAACTCGAAGAAGTTGTTGCCATTGGTTATGGTGTTCAGAAGAAAAGAGACATTACCGGGGCGATTACGTCAGTAAGCAGTGAAATGATTGAAACTACTCCTGTAAAAGATGTTATGTCGGTACTGCAAGGCCGGGCATCCGGGGTACAGGTTGTATCAAATTCAGGTGCACCTGGCGATGGTATCACTGTAACCGTTAGGGGTTATTCCACTTTAAACTCAGGGAATAGTCCTTTGTATGTAATTGATGGAGTACCAGTTGAATCAAATTCCTTGTCTCAACTGAACGGTTGGGAAGCACATGGATTGAACCCGTTGGCTGATATCAACCCACAGGATATCGAGTCGATGGAAGTGTTAAAAGATGGAGCTTCAACTTCTATTTATGGATCAAGGGCTGCCAATGGCGTAATTCTGATTACAACTAAAAGAGGTAAATCAGGCGAGGGGAAAGTTAGTGTGAACCTCCAATCAGGGGTTAGCACAATAACCCGGTTTCTTAGCGTGTTAAATGCCCAGCAGTACAGAGACATTATAATTGATGCGTACAATAATTACAACGATTATGTTGGGTCTGAGTACTATAAAAATTACAATTGGAATTACAACTTGCTCGATTCTTTAAATCCACTAAACAGTGGAGACGTTGACTGGCAGGATGTAATGTACCGGACTGCATGGCAAAAAGAACTAAATGTGTCGTTTTCCGGAGGTTCAGAAAATGCAAAATATGCCATGAGTTCTTCTTATTTGGATCAGGACGGTATTTTTTTAGCATCGAACTACAAAAGGTTTACTTCCAGGGTTAATGCCGACTTTAAAGTAAATCCCAAAGTGAATATAGGTTACAGTGTTTCCTATTCCCATTCGAAAAACGACAGGATTAATGCCGGCGGTACAGGCAATAACAGTTTGGTTCAGTCAATTCTGGTAAGACCTCCAACCTACGCACTGACTTATCCCGACGGGACTTCATTAAATTATCTCAACGGAAAACGAAATCCGGTAGCTCTTGCAGAAGAATGTACCCATTTAAACACAACGAACAGGGTAATCGGGAACCAATATATGGAATACGAGGTTCTCAAAGGATTAAAATTCAGGGCAAATCTAAATGTCGATTACATTTCGATGAAAGAAGATCAATTTTATCCGACCACGGTTGATTACCGCGAAGGCTACAACTCAGGTTCTGTTCGTGCTATTAATAACTTAACCTGGGCAAATGAGGATTATCTTTCTTACGATAAAACATTTAATGAAGTACATAATTTTTCAGCTCTTGCAGGTTTTAGTATGCAGGAATGGAAAAAAGAAATTACCGGTTTGGACGGGATGTATTTTGTAAGTGACAATATTACAACGTTGAATAGTGCAGGAACAATCTCGCAAAACGACAACAGTGTTAACACAACGGTTGAACATAGCATGGTTTCATTCTTTGGAAGGCTGGGATATAACTACAAAGGGAAATACATGCTTCAGGCCAATATGAGGGCTGACGGTTCATCGCGTTTTGGAAAAGATAATCGTTTTGGATACTTCCCATCGGCTTCAGCTGCCTGGCGTTTTACCGACGAATCGTTTGCAGGAGGGATAACCAATGTTTTAAACGATGGAAAATTAAGATTGAGCTGGGGGCAAACAGGAAACGAAGAAATTGGAGATTATACATCGCAAGGCGAATTTTCCGTTGGTTCAAACTACCTGAGCTATTCAGCTGCATCTCCTACAGTAATGCCTAACAATGCATTGACCTGGGAAACAACAACACAATATGACCTTGGTTTGGATTTATCGTTTTTGAGAGACAGATTAATTTTAAACGCAGATTTCTACATAAAGAAAACGAGTGACTTGCTTTTTGATGTTCCAATTCCTGAAACTACAGGGTTTGGATATATTACTCAAAACGTAGGTGATATTGAAAATAAAGGGGCTGAATTTGCATTAACAAGTCATGTTCTGGATAAAAAATTTAAATGGACTTCAAGCTTTAATATTTCCTTTAACAAAAACAAAGTAGTTAGTCTGCCCGAAGATTTGCTTACCGACGGTTACATGCAAAACGGAACTTATCATATTCTTCAGGAAGGCCAGCCTATCGGAGTTTTTTATGGATTTAAATTTCTTGGTGTATATTCAAGAGATGAAGACAATATTGACAATGTTAGGTTCGGATCAGCAAGCGGGGCTATTTTCAAAGGCGGCGACCCTATTTGGGATGATTTAAACGGCGACCATGTTATTGATGACAATGACAGACAAATAATTGGTGATGCCCAGCCTAAATTTATTGGAGGTCTTAACAACGATTTCTCGTATAAAAATTTCACACTGAATATATTCTTCCAGTTTGTTTATGGAAATGATATTTACAGTGTACTGAACGGACAAAGAAATTGGGTTTTTTCCTACAACAACACTTCAACAGATGCGTTGAACAGATGGCGTGAACAGGGCGATGTAACCGATTATCCAAGACCAATACGAAACGACCCCTTGCACAGCGGATATTACTACAGAGTGTCTGACCGGTGGATTGAAGATGGCTCTTATCTGAGATTGAAAAATGTCAGTTTAGCTTATGATGTACCGAAGAAAATTACAGATAAACTAAAATTAGGCGGGTTAAAAGCTTATGTTACTGGTCAAAACCTTGTAACGTGGACTCATTATACAGCTTATGATCCTGAAGTTAGTTCATATACCGGAACAAAAATTGGCGTAGATGAAGGATCATATCCACAAAGTAGGACGATCATTTTTGGGATAAATGTTGATTTCTAATATTTAATAATAGAAATAGCATAATATGCGATTCGAATTATATGAAAATTAAAACTTTAATGAGATGAAATACTTTAAAATAATAATAGCGATCCTTTTTCTGATACAAGTAACATCCTGCGATGAGATACTTGACAAAACTCCGGTAAGTACTTTTTCGGCTGATGGTTTTTATCAAACGAAAAGTGACTGTGAAGCAGCTGTTTACGGAATATACGACGCCGTTCAATCTACATTTGGAACTAGATTCGCATACTGGGGCGAAGGCCGTGCAGACAATGTGAAGACAGAACAAACCGGGGAAGCAATGTACCTTATAAATAATAATATGACAATATCTTTGGCTTCCGGCGACTGGACCAGCCTTTACACGATTATTAGCAGGGCCAATTATGCCATAAAATATATTCCTGAAATTTATGGTGAAAATGACGCAGCCGGAAATATATTAATAGGACAGGCAAAAGCTTTACGTGCGTTGGCATATTTCTATTTGGTTAGGGTTTGGGGCGATGTTCCACTCATTACCGAACCTTATACTTCGGTTGATCAGGATATTTTTGTGTCAAGAACAGATAAGGAAGAGGTGCTCGACCAGATAGAAGAAGACCTGATTTATGCTGCTGAATATTGTGATGATCAATATGGAGGAGATAAAGACCGGATATTGATTACTCAGGGCGGTGCAAATGCATTTCTAACCCAATTATATATGTGGAGAAATGAATATGAAAAAGCACTGGAAACTTCAGAATTGGTTCTTAACAACAGCTTGTATTCTTTGGTAACATCAATGGCTAATTGGAGTGATATGTTTATTGGTGGATATTCAGATGAAAGTATCTTCGAAATTGCTTATGACGAAACAGATCAGAAAAACGGACTCAGAACGTTATATGCTGTTGGATCATATGCTATTTATGTCCCTTCTGAAGTATTTAAAACTTCTTATGAAACCGGAGATAAACGTATTGATTATGTATATGATGTTACGCTTGCAGAACCAAAAGCAATCTGGAAATTTTTAGGTAAAGGCGTTAGTGATGAGGTTTCAGATTTTTATGATTGCAACATTGTGATGGTCCGTTTGGCAGACATCATGTTATTAAGAGCTGAGGCTCTGGTTCATGTAGGTGGTTCTGCAAACATTACAGAAGCTTTGAGTTTATTAAATCAAATTAGGGAAAGAGCCGGGTTGACAACATTTGCGACTGAAGCTGATGCTGATGTGATGTACACTGACCTTGAATCGGCAATATTGCACGAACGTTCTATCGAATTGTGTTTCGAAGGACATCGTTGGTTTGACCTTGTTCGTACCGGGAAAGCAATTTCTACAATGAATCCGATTAATGGATTGAGCAATGAGGCCAACTTGGTATGGCCCATTAATAGCGATATTATTAATGGTAATCCAAACATTGAGCAAAACGAATATTACAAATAAGGTTTCTGCAAATAATGTTTAAACTAAAGAATAATAAGTAATGAAAAAAATTAAAATAAATACAGGGAGATGGCATTTTGCTAAAATGCTTTTCTTTTCTTCTGCATTGGTTATATTGCTAACTCAATGTGAGATACAAGAAAATTTTGAGTACCAGCATTGTACGACAACCGGAGAACTCGGTGTTACTGCATGGGAATTTATCCAAAACCAGGATGATCTTTCACTGTTGGAAGAAGCAATTACTGCTACTGGTCTTGAAAGTTATTATTCAGGATCAACCGAATATTCTTTTATTCTTCCCGGGAATAGCGCATTTACAAGTTATTTATCAACCAATGGGTATAGCAGTATTAGCGAAGTGCCTGTTCCTATTCTAAAGAATGTTTTGTTATATCATATTGTTACCGGAAAAGTATTATTTACTGACGAAGAATTTTATAGTAGCACCAATCCAATTGCTTTTTCTACTCTAAACGGACAGATTATGTACTTGTCTCGCAACAGTAATTATCAAGGGATAATAAATTATGGCACCAATAAAAGTTGGACAATAAGTACATCAAACCTTGAGCCAACGAATGGAGCAATCCATATTTTATATAATATTGTATACTACTCGGCAGTTACGGGCAGTACCGATATTCCGGATGCTTCATATGCAAGCGACACTATTTTTGCTACACAAGATGCCTATGTTAGAGCTGCTACATATGCAGATAATAACTTTGGAGGAGCTGATGATCTTACATTAAGAGTTGATAATGAATCAAGCGTCAATGATAGAAAAGTTTTTTTGAAGTTCGACTTAAGTGAGTTGTCACAAAGCGAAAACGTTAGAGAAGCTTATCTAAATATTGGAGCATATTATGCGGCAGGAAAAGTACAAAGTATTAATTTGCAAAATGTTCAGGATAATTCGTGGTCAGAAAGTTCCATAACATGGAATAATATGCCATCGCCCGATACAGAAGTTTTTGCATCTACCGTATCAAAGGCAATTACCAATCTTAGTTTTGATATATTTAGTTGGGAATGTACCGATTACGTGTCTTCAAAATTAGAGTCGCCAGGAATAGTATCAATTATGATTAATGCTGAATTGGGTACTAATGACGGTATTATGTTTGTTTCGAAAGAAAATACAACTTATTCATATCCTGCTATGCTTGTTGCTGTTTATTCAAATGGTTCATCATTGGAAATGGGAACAAATACCGGGTTATCTGTTACAAGACAGGGAACTGTTGTGTTAACCACCGACAAACTTAGTATGGAGGGAGCTGCTGCTGCTGATGTTGTTTATACGCTTAAATCAGCTCCAACAGACGGATGGCTTATTATGGGGGCAAAGATATTGACTGCCGGCGATAAATTTGGTCAGCTTGATATTGATGCAGGTAATATCGTTTACATAAACGAAGGTAACGCTTCAAGCGATAGTTTTACCGTTTCGGTAAATGACAAAGATGGCGGAAGCATTTCCCCGTTTGCTGTTAATATTACCATAAATTAGAATTTGGACATAGGTCATTGGTCATTAATTGTGTAATGACTAATGACCATGCTCCATCAGATATTCAGAATAAGATTTTGTTAATATAACTATGTTTATAGTCTGATTTATTGACTATTTTAAAGAAAGTTATTTTTCGATATTATTAATAATGAGTTGTTTATTGCTGTTTTTTATACAGTAATATGTGAATTGAAGAATTTGAGATTTTTATTTTCTAATGAATAATATGCAAGACAGATATAAGCAAAATATGGATGTTAATGTTTTTCCTACACGTACTGTTATGGGAAAAAAGGCAGGAGAAGATGTGGAAAAACAGATTCTAAAATTGCTTGAAGAGAAGGAATCTTTAAGAATGATTTTTGCCGCTGCACCCTCTCAAAATGAATTGCTGGAATATTTAGTCGGTTCAAACAAAATTGAGTGGGAAAGAATTACCGCTTTTCACATGGATGAATACATTGGCCTTAATGCAAGCGACCCGCGTTCTTTTGCCACCTACCTGAACGAACATTTATTTAACAAGGTAAATTTTAGCATGGTTTATCTTATTAACGGAAAATCTGCAGTTGATGAAGAAGTAAAACGTTACTCGGCTTTAATTGCAGAAGCACCGATTGACATTGTTTGTTTAGGAATTGGCGAAAACGGGCACATTGCATTTAATGATCCCCCGGTTGCCGATTTTAACGACAAGGAGATATTGAAGCTGGTTGAATTGGATGAAACATGCCGTATTCAACAGGTAAACGAAGAGTGTTTCGATACTTTGGACGACGTACCAAGGGAAGCATTTACTCTTACAATTCCGGTACTTATGAACGCAGATTTTCTGTTTTGTGTTGTGCCGGGAAAAAGCAAAAGCGAGGCGGTTTATAATACGTTAAACGGACCGATAAGTACAAAATGTCCGGCTTCGATTCTTCAGAATCATTCAAATTGTAAATTTTATTTTGACCAGGATTCATATTCTTATACTTCAAATGAATTGAAATAGTAGAATGAGGTTAGACAGAAAAAGTTTTTTAGAGAAACTGGCTGTTGGAAGTGCCGGAGTCATAGTCGCCGGCATTTTTTTTTACTAAAATTTTGTACAAATCCTTTATTTTACAAGCAACATTTTAATAAGCATGGAGTAAAGGATTTTTGGCAAACAATTCAATGATGAGAATAAAGAAAATTATAATAGTATTGGGCATTTTGATTTTCAGTTGTAAAAGTTATTTCGCCTTGTCTCAAAACAGCTATGATTTGTACTTGAAAGTAGTTGAGACTGATAACTACGGTGAAGAATGTGCTTTTGTCGATTCTGAAGGAGAAGTAATAATCCCATTTGGAAAGTACTTAAAATGTTACATTGATACCTTTAAAACAATTGCTTTTGTTATAAAAAAAGGAGATAATAAAATTGTTGCAATAGACAGACAAGAAAAGGAACTGTTTCAGGTGAAAACGTATGACAATGGCCCGGATTACTTAAAAGATGGCCTTTTTCGTATTATAGAGAACGAAAAAACGGGCTTTGCAAATATGAACGGAGAAATTGTTATTCCACCCAAATTTAAAACAGTATATCCGTTTTCTGAAGAGCGTGCCGCTTTTTGCCTCAACTGCAGTCAAATAGAAAGCGGTGAACACTTAATCGACACCGGGGGTAAATGGGGATATATTGATAAAAAAGGAGAAATTGTTATTGCTGCTCAATACGATATGGTTTATTCTTTTATAGAAGGAAAAGCTGTTGTTAAATTGGGAAATGAAAAATTTTACATTGACAAAAACGGCAACAGAATTCAATAATATCCTGTTTGTTATTTTTAGTGAAGAAAAGATAATTGAGTTTTAAATTTATAGTAAAGCAAAAATATTTTCAAGAATGAATCCTGCCAGAAGAAAATTTCTTAAAAACGTAGCAGTCTCTACCACAGGTATTGCCCTTGGTTCTTCTTTTATCCTGAACGGCTGCACCGGAAAATCATCCAACCCAAATTTTCCGTTTTACAACTATTTAAAACCCTACAATTTTGGTGATTTTATACCTAAAGACCAGGGTGGAAAGTTCATTCAGCAACAGTTGATCAACTCTGAAGATGATGCCGTAATTGTTGAAGCTGTCAGGAATGGTTTACTTCAGAAAATTTTAGGAGACCCTATTAATTGGGCAAAACTCGAAACCACAGAGCTGGAAAAAAGTGTCTGGCTGAACCGTTTTTATTATCTGCCCCCGTTTGCACGTTTGTATTACCTGACAAAAGACAAAAGTTATCTGGAAGATATGATGAAAATTGTTCGTCTCTGGATAAATGATAATCCACGGGAATCTGAACATCCAACATCAAAATACAATTGGTACGATATGCAGGTGGCCTGGCGTTCCATTCATCTTTCGTGGTGCTATTATTTGGGTGAAAAAGGGCTTTCGAAAGCTGATAAAGACCTAATAATTAATAGCCTGGAAGAACATGCCGCTATTCTTGCTGAAGGATTTGGAAAAGCAAAGCTGAATGAGTTTAACCATCAGGTACACGGTGGGCTTGCCATGCTGTATTTGGGAGTTTTATTTCCTGAATTGCCACAGGCGGGTGAGCTAAGGGACGGGGCCATCCGAATTCTCAATCATCATATTGAATCTGCATTTTACAGCGACGGTGGAAATGTGGAACAAATGTTTGGTTACTATCCGTTTGAGACCTCGATTTTCAGAGATGCATATTTGCTGTGCCGGATGAACGGGGTGAATCCACCTGAAAATATAATGCTTCTGTTACAGAAGATGACCAATTACCTTTCGCAGGTAGCACAACCCGATTATACCATGCCTCCGGTAAACGATTCATTTCCAATGCCTGTAAAACCAATTTTGGAAACGGTGGGAGAATTATTAAAGTCGAATGGTTTGGATTACGATGAACCGGGTTCGAAGTATTTTCCTGAAACACAGGTTGGTGTAATGCGCACCGGCACATCTGCCAACGACTGGTATGTATTGGCTAACCCTGCCAAAACGATCGGGTCGCATGCCCATGCCGGACGTCTGGGATTTGTTGCCTGGCTCGGACAGCAACCGCTTTTTATTGAAAGTGGTTGTAACAATTACGACGGGTCTTTGCTTGTGAAGTGGTACCGAACTTCACGTGCGCACAATACAGTTATTATTGACGGACAGGAAGACGAAGCAACTTCAGGAGATGTGCAGTGGGCTGCAAAACGACAGACAGAAAACCACATTACAGACTGGATTGAAAAAGAAAGCTATCGTTTGGTGCGAATGATTTCACCTTCAACTGAAAAAACAAATCAATCGGTTAACTGGATTCGCAACCTGGCCTTGATCCGAAATGATTATTTGCTGATTTATGATTTTTTTGAAGCAAATGAACCACACAATTATGAGATTCTCCTTCATTTGCCACAAGTTGAAGTGGAAATTGACGAAGTCGAAAAAACATTCCTGATAAAAACAGAGTCGCCTGTTGTTTTGATTCCGGCAAATAAAGAAACCTACAAACGGTTAAAATCCGACCAGGCGTACATAAGTGCAAATGCGCAGGATGTAATGGCGCCAATTGTTTCGTATGAGATGGAAGGCAGTCAGGCACATTCTGTTTTAGTGGCAACTCCCGATACCGAATTGAAAGTTAAACAGGAAATCCTGGAAAATGGAATAGTTTTAACGATTGAACATACATCGGGGAAAAAAGATACTATTTTATTTCGTAAACCCGGGGCTACATCGTTTCAATACAAAAATTACATTTCAGAAGACTGGATGGCCCTTTTTTAAAGGTTGTTTTGAAGGAAGTAAATGCATAAATATAAACTCATGAATTCTTTAACTACAAAATTAAAAGCAATAATTCTCATCATCTCAATAAATTTATTTTTCAATGGTGATTTTACAGCAGCAAATGCGAAAACTGCCCCTGAAAAAGAAAAAAAGGAAGCATTTAAACCATTCCCTGTCCGCGGTTTTCATATCGATCTAAGAATCCAGGTGATGACCATGCCGGCTTTAAAAGACTTTGCAAAAGAGCTCGCAGGATTTGGAATCAACACACTCGTTATGGAATGGGAAGCGTCGTTCCCGTACGAAAAGCACGCAACTATTTCAAACAAATATGCTTACACTCGCGAAGAGGTCAAAGACTTTGTTTCCTACTGCGATAGTCTTGGAATTGAGGTTATTCCATTACAACAATGTTTTGGACATGCCGAGTATATTTTACGCCACGACAGGTACAGCGAATTAAAGGAATCGAATAGGGATCTTTCACAGGTTTGCCCTCTAAAAGTGGATGGCGATAAAGAACTATTTACCGATTTGTTTGCTGACATGGCTTCGCTTCATTCTTCAAAATACATTCACATTGGCGGCGATGAAACCCGGTTGCTCGGTTATTGCCCTGAATGTTCGGCAAAAGCAGCAGAAGAGGGAACGTCGAAACTTTTTGCCGACTACCTGACCATGATTTGCAAAATTGTAACTGACATGGGAAAAATCCCGGTTCTTTGGTCTGATATAGTATTAAAGTACCCAGATGTTGTCGATCAGCTTCCAAAAGAAACCGTTTATGTAGATTGGAATTACGGCTGGAAAATCAATTATTTTGGCGACTTGGAGAAGTTACTTGAAAAAGGCCTGAACTTTTGGGGATCACCGGCAATCCGCAGTCATCCAGACAATTGGTACACAACCGACTGGGAAAAACATTTCAACAATCAGCGCGATTTTATTCCCTACGCAAGAAAAGCCGGATACCAGGGAATGGTAATGACTTCCTGGTCAACTTCGGGTGTTTATGGTTACAACTGGGATACAAACAATGAAGTTATAGATTTGTATGCAATGCGAAATGTTTATCCTTTGTCCGGTTTTCGGATATTAATAGCGGCATACACTCAATCCTTAAATCAGAACGAACCGCTGGAACCCGAAAAATTTGTTATTCAATATTCTCGGGAACGTTTTGGGTTCACTGCACAGGAGGGAGAAAAACTTTGGCAGGTTTTAACATCATCACCTGCTCTGGTGAAGGTCGGAAACCCGGCAAATGATGCGGAATTGGACACGATTCACCAAACTGTGGAAAATGCCAAAAAGTTGATTGCTGCCTTGTCTCCTCAAAAAAATCAACAGGAATTTGAACATTTGAGATTAATGATTGATTTGCGGTTGTTTTATCTTGATTTCAAAAAAGTTGAATCCGTTTATGAATCAAAAAATTACAGTCGAGAAACGACTAAAAAGATAGTACCGGAATTGAAGCGGTTGTTGGCTGAATCTGAAAGTTTGAATCAACGTTTTGCTGAATTGAACAAAGGATTTTTATACGACGATGAAATTGCCGAACAAAATCAGATTCGAAATCAGAAACTTAAAAATTTATATGCAGCTGTTGCCAACGTGCGCTAATCTCTAATTGAATTTACGATGCAAAAAATATTTCCTGTTCTTATTTTGGTATGCCTGATTTCCGTAAGTATTTATGCTCAGGATACGCAAGTGAATTTTCCCAAACAAATTGAATATCCTGAAAAAATGCCGGACCCATCCAATTTTTGGATATTTATTATGGCCGGCCAATCAAATATGGCCGGACGCGGAATTGTAGAACCGGAGGACACTATCCCAAATCCCCGCATCCTTACCGTCAACCTGAATAACGAATGGGTAATTGCAAAAGAACCCTTGCATCTGTATCAACCAAAACTAACAGGAATGGATTCAGGGCTTTCATTTGCACGTGAGTTACTGAAGCAGCTGGGCGACTCCATTACCATCGGGTTAATACCCTGTGCGGTTGGTGGAAGCCCAATTCAAGCCTGGGCAGGCGATTCCATATTTAACGGAGTTCAATTGTTAACTAATTTCAGGGAAAAAGCCGGAATGGCAATGAAATACGGGAAGGTAAAAGGAATTCTTTGGCACCAGGGCGAAAGCGATGCTTTCCCTGAAAAAATTCAGGTGTATAAACCAAAGCTGGAATATGTATTGACAATCATGCGCGAGTTTCTAGGCGATGATTCGCTGCCAATAATTATGGGCGAATTGGGTAATTACACCACTCCCGCAGAACGACAGGAAAATTGGAATAAAATAAATGCAATTATTCATCAGATACCTGCTGATTTAAACAACTGCTTTGTTGTGCCAACCGATGATTTACATTGTAACCCCGACAATGTTCATTTTGATACTATTTCTCAGCGGGTTTTAGGGAAAAGGTATGCCGACAAATATATTTCAATCATCGGGGAATAATTGGAATCGACAAAATTAGGTAAAAACGGTTTTAACGAAATAGAAAAAATATCACCATGCAATTGATTGACTGGATTGTTTTAGCCCTTTATTTTTTGGTACTTGTTAGTATTGGCCTGAAAGCCTATCGAAAGGTGAAGAATTCTGCTGATTTTTTTACCGCCGGTGGTAAACTTCCGTGGTGGTTGTCCGGTGTGTCCCACCATGTGTCGGGGTACAGTGGGGCTGTATTTGTTGCCTACGCCGGAATTGCTTATACACATGGATTTACCCTGTATATTTGGTGGGCTTGTGGCGTTGGACTGGCCACTTTGCTCGCTGCTTTGTGGGTTGCCCCGCGATGGGCCCGACTGAGGATTAAAACAGGAATACAGTCGCCAACAGAATACCTGCTGGCGCGTTATAATCTCACCACTCAGCAAATCATTGCATGGAGCGGCGCTATCATTAAAGTTTTTGATGTGGGCGGAAAACTCGCTGCAATTGCTGTTTTATTGAATGTTTTTACGGGTAGTTCGCTTACCGTTGGAATCCTGCTGGCTGGTACTGTTTCTCTCTTATACATAACAATTGGCGGACTTTGGGCTGATGTTTGGAACGATTTTGCCCAGTTCATTATTCAGTTGATGGCGGGATTGACCATGTTTGTCATGATTTTAATAAAATTGGATGATGGTATATTTGGCATGTTTACCTTGTGGCACCGCTTACCGGAAGCGAATTCACAATTGTTTAATGCGCCTTACACGCCGGCTTTTGCACTGGCTATGTTGATTATTGATTTTTTTAGTTACAGCGGCGGAACCTGGAATTTGTCAACCCGTTTTATTTCGTCGGCATCGGGGAAAGAAGCCCGGAAAGCAGGCATTTTTTCTTCCATCCTTTATCTTATTTGGCCACTTATCCTGCTTTTTCCAATGTTTGCGGCTCCGATCTTTTTTAAAGATTTGGCTGACCCAACTTTATCCTACGGAATGATGGCTATTAAATTCTTACCAGCAGGTTTACTTGGACTGGTTCTGGCTTCAATGTTTGCCAATACTTTATCCATGACCTCATCTGATTCCAATACTGTTTCAGCTGTAATTACCAGAGATATTTTGCCCATCGTTTTTCGAAAAGTCAGGCAGTTCACCGCAAAACAATCATTAATGCTGGCAAGGATTACAACTTTTTCATTTACGTTGCTAACCATAATAGTTGCGATGAACTCAAGTCATTTTGGCGGCGTTTTTGGATTAATTGTTTCCTGGTTTGCATCGCTACTTGGCCCAATTGCCATTCCAATGATATTGGGATTGATTCCCATATTCAAAAGAAGTGGAAGTATTTCGGCGCTGGTTTCCATTGTTGGCGGTTTGATGGCGTTTGCGGTTACAAAAGCTGTCCCCGGCCTTAGTCTCACGGTGGAGGTTGCCACTCCAATGTTAACTTCACTGGTTCTTTTCATTCTTATTGGCTTTCTGTATAAAAAAGATGCATCGCAACAGGCAAATGAGTTACTGGAGGCGATAAACACTAACGAAAAATAAATTTAAACACTTGTAGTATGTACATTGAAGGGGTGAATTATCAGGGAGGACAGCCCATTCGTATAAAAATTAGTGATGGAAAAATTGGGGAAATCTTCCCCCTTCCCTATTCAGACAAAAAACTTCCTGTTGTTGCGCCGGGCTTGGTCGATTTACAAGTGAATGGTTACGGAGGAATCGATTTCAACAAAGCGCCTCTTCAAATCGAAGACATACATAAAGCAGTAAGATTATTGGCAACCCAGGGAATTACTACTTTCTTCCCAACTTTAATTACCAATACCGATAGTACAATTCGTCAGGCTCTGCAAAACATTGTATTGGCCTGCAAAACTGCTCCTGAGTTAAGGGCCGCCATTGGAGGCATTCATTTGGAAGGGCCATTTTTATCGAAAGAAGACGGCGCGCGCGGGGCACATAATTCTGACCTTGTACAAACACCCGACTGGGAACTCTTTCAGGAGTGGCAGAATGTAGCTGAAGGAAAAATAAGAATTATTACATTGTCGCCGGAATGGGACGGAGCAGCTAAATTTATTAAAAAATGTTCCGACAGTGGGGTTATTGTTGCCATTGGTCACACTGCAGCAACTCCCGAACAAATTAATGCAGCGGTTCAGGCAGGAGCACAATTGTCGACCCACCTTGGAAACGGAGCACATCTTATGCTACCCCGGCATCCAAATTATTTATGGGAACAACTGGCTCAGGATCAGCTTTGGGCATCCGTAATTGCCGACGGATTTCATTTACCGGATTCATTCCTGAAAGTTGTGTTTCGAATGAAACCGGAATCATCAATTTTAATCAGCGACTGCACTGAATTTGCAGGATTACCTCCCGGTGTTTATAAAAGTCACATTGGCGGCGAAGTTCTTTTGAATTCAGAAGGACGCCTTTGCATTGCCGAACAACCAAAATTATTGGCGGGTTCAGCACAGTCGTTGCTTTGGTGTGTCAACCAAGTGGCTAGAAAAGGCTTGCTCTCTTTCAGCCAGGCCTGGAACAATGCATCGTTAAAACCCGTCGGGTTGTTAACCGGAAAACAACAGTCTGCTTTTCAGTTTGGAGAACCTGCCAACATTGTATTATTTGAACAAAACAAGGATGAAATTACAGTCAGGAAGACTTTAATTCATGGAAAAACCATATTCGACAATTCCAAAGAATAAACAGAAAATAATATTTCAATGGCTTTTAGTTCTGAGTTTTACCCTAATTTCTAAATGGAAAAATATGGAAAGGAAAAATAGCGTTCCCAAAAGTGAACGCTTATTATCACTGGATGCACTTCGCGGTTTTGATATGTTCTGGATAACCGGAGGGCAAAAGATTATTTATGCACTGGCAACTCTTACCGGATGGCCGGTTTTTAAATGGATTCATTTGCAGATGCACCACGTAGACTGGGAAGGATTCGCTTTTTATGACCTTATTTTCCCGCTTTTTCTTTTTCTGGCGGGTGTTTCTATGCCATTCTCATTTGGGAAAAGGCTGGAACGGGGCGATTCAAAAGCAAGTATCTACCGACATGCATTCAAACGTATGGTTTTGCTGGTTATTTTGGGAATGTTATATAACCGGATTTTAAACCTTGACGCTGAACATTTAAGGTTTGCCAGTGTCCTCGGCCGTATTGGGATTGCCTGGTTTTTTGCTGTTGTTATTTTTTTAAATGCAAACCTTCGCTGGCAAATTGTATGGTTTTGGGGCCTGCTAATTTTTTATTATTTGCTAATGCAATTTGTTCCGGTACCCGGTTTTGGAGCAGGTAATTATTCACTGGAAGGAAATCTGGCCGGTTATATCGATCGTCTGTTTTTACCCGGAAAACTGCACCTCGAAGTTCTCGAACCCGAAGGTATACTAAGCACAATTCCTGCGGTAAGCACAGCATTAATGGGCGTTTTTGCAGGAATCACACTTCGTTCAAAAAAAGAAAACCTCGGTAAATTAAAAAAAGGGTTGATTTTAATCCTGAGTGGAATCGTTTTTTTGGTGTTAGGCAAAACCTGGGGCTTATTTTTTCCAATCATCAAGAATATCTGGACAAGCTCCTTTACACTTTATGCAGGTGGTTGGAGCCTTTTGTTGCTTGGAATTTTTTACCTGATTATCGATGTGTGGGGTTTCAAAAAATGGTCGTACTTTTTTATTGTAATCGGGTTAAACTCCATTACAATTTATATGGTTCAGTACAAAATTATTGATTTTAACTCCACCCGCGATTTTTTCTTCGGAGGTATTGTTCAACTTGTGCCAGAGTCAGTTGCACCTCTTGTTGGGGCTGTTGGATATGTAGCCTGTGTCTGGACATTTCTGTATTTCCTTTATCGCTATAAAATTTTCCTGAAAGTCTGAAAAACTCAAAATTTCTTATAAATCAAAAAAAACAAAACACCCATGAAAAAACATAAAATAACATTTGTATTTCTGCTTCTGGTCGCTTTTTCAATTTCGTCTCTGGCCCAAATTCAGGTTATTCCATGCCCCCAGCAAATGAATCAGGAAAGTGGAAAATTTGTCCTCTCTGCAAAAACAGTTATTATTTCAAAGCCATCTACTCAAAAAGAGGCAGTTTATTTGGCGAATATTTTAAATGCTGCTTTCGGTCAAAAGCCAGCAATTCAATCAAAAGGAAAAGGTATTGAATTGAGGCTCGACCAGCAATTAAAAAACAGCATTGGCGAAGAAGGGTATTTTTTGAAGGTGGAGACAGATGGTATTGTTATTGAAGGAGCCACAAACACCGGAATTTTTTATGGCATTCAAACGCTGCGTCAGTTGCTTCCCTTTGATTTTGAGTTTTATCCCAACATTCAAAAAACAACAACATTACAATGCCTTTTTGTTAAAGATTGGCCACGGTTTCAATGGCGTGCTTTTATGCTCGACGAATCGCGCCATTTCAAGGGAGTAGAAACAGTCAAAGGGTTACTCGATCAGATGGCACTTCTGAAAATGAATGTTTTCCACTGGCACCTCACTGACGATCAGGGTTGGCGTATCGAAATCAAAAAATACCCAAAACTGACATCGGTTGGTGCTTACCGAAAAGATACACAAACGGTGAAACATGGCGATGAAAGAGAAGGTATTCCATACAGTGGCTTTTATACACAGGAACAGATAAAAGAAATAATTGAATATGCAACCGAAAGACACATTGAAATAGTCCCTGAAATTGAAATGCCCGGTCATGCAATGGCCGCTATTGCTGCATATCCCTGGCTGGGAGTATTGGGAACAACCACTGAAGTACCTGTTACTTTTGGCAAAATGGACGATTCTTTTAATATTTCCGATCAAAAAGTTATTCGTTTCTTAAAAGATGTTCTGGAGGAAGTTTTCTCGCTGTTTCCCGGCAAGGTGGTGCATATTGGTGGCGACGAGGTGAAATTTGAAACATGGAAAGATTCGCCCCAAATAAATGCGTATATGGAAAAAAATGGTCTTATTTCCACCGCCGATCTGCAGATTTATTTTACAAATGGAATGTCGCAGTTTATCGACAGTACCGGCCACCGAATGATGGGTTGGAATGAAATATTGGGCGACAACATACACGACTGGCAAAAAGCTGAAGATACACAAGCCAAAGAATCGCTGGCGAAATCTGCAATTATTCATTTTTGGAAAGGAAACCTGGAGCTGATAAACAAAGCCGTTTCGAACGGATACGATGTTGTGAATTCGTATCATGCGCAAACGTATCTGGATTATAATTATGAAACAATCCCGGTTTCAAAAGCCTACTCGTTTGACCCAATTCCGGAAGGACTCGATCCAAAATACAATTCACAGATTCTTGGACTGGGCTGTCAAATGTGGAGCGAATGGATTCCATCAAAAGAAAAGATGGAGGCACAAATTTTTCCGCGTTTGGCTGCTTATGCTGAAGTTGGCTGGACAAACAAAAACAGGAAAAATTACGACTTATTCAAAGAATCGCTTTCCGAAATGGAAAAACGATGGAAATTGCTCGGGATTAACTATTCTAAAGATTGAATTTAAGCTGTTTTCAATTAAAATAATTTTGTTGTCCGCGAAATCAAGGAGCTTATAAATATTTACAGGAAGGATAAAAAAACACGATAATCAACAGATTAAAAAAAATGGACTAAAGTCCGGAAACTTTGGTGCAATGATTAACCCCGGCATTAACAGGCTGTGTGAAAATATGATTTTTGATTTATTATTTGAACCCATTGTTTCCATATGCTAATTCTCTTAATAGTCTCTTTTCCCTTTTCATGGTTCGTCTCCTGTTCTGATATTATTATTCGATCTAAAAATGGTTTTTATGGCCTTTTTTTAGGCCATTGCCCAATTGTATCTCATTATTTTGCCCATTAATTCCATAGTTGTCCCACAGTTCAACAGCCTTTTTAGATTGTAGGATATTGTATACAGTTCGAATTCGATTTGGGCTTTTCCCTTTCCCGTTAACAAAAAATTGAACTTGCCCATCAGCCATTTTATCGTTCCAAGAGGGTGTTCGACAATACCTTTCCTTTCGGCTATTTTCTCTTTGGCATAGTTAGTCTTCAGTTTTTCTTTATACTGGTCAATTTTTTCTTGTTCAACATTCCGTTTATAAATCCTCCCTGTTTTCGACTTTGTGCAATTACTGCGGATTGGGCAACCATCACATTCGCGGCATTTATAAACATTATAAATTGCTCCGTGGCGCTTATAATCCTTTGATATAAGGTAGAGGTTTTTCCCTTGGGGGCAAATGCAGGTGTCGGTTTCCTTGTCATATTTGAATGCAAGGTCTTGCTTTATTTCTTTTTCCCGGGATGTTGTTGCAAGTGGTATAAAACACTGAATGCCGTTGCTCTCAATTCCCAAAATCTGTGTGGTATTTCCGTAGCCCTTATCTGCAAGTATTTCTTCCGGGATGATATCCGTTTCCAAAATTGCGTTTTCTACGCAACTGGCTAATTGTTGCTGGTCTACCGCGTCTGTTGTAACTTCGCTGTACATGATGAAGTGGCCTTTGGCTTCAACACCGGTTTGTGCGTTGTAACCTGCAAATTTACCATCACGCCCCTTAACCAAAACTGCATCTGTGTCGTTGGGGGAAATTTGCCTTTTCCCACTGGCCTTCAGTACTTCTCCTATCTCTTCTAATTTTGCCTTTTGCGTTTCAAGCTTTGCTATTTTTTCTTTCAGTTGTTTTATTTCTTCCCTGGCTGTTTCCAGTGAATCTTCTGTTGAATCGTTAACTTCTAATTGTGCTAAATAATCGGCGATGGATTTGTCCAGGTTCTCCAGTTTATGACGGATGCTTTCGCTGTTTAACATGTCGCGGCTTGCGTAGGCTTTTATTTTTGACCCGTCGAATACGAGCTTATTCCCCGAAGCATATTCTTCATCCAACAAAAACCTGCGGAAGGTTTTCAGTACATCTTTTACCAATTGTGCATTGTCCCTGCGAAACTCACAAATAGTCCAATGGTCGGGCTGTAAGCCTTCCATAAGCCAAAGCAACTCAATGTTTCGAAAGGTTTCCCGTTCCAGTTTCCGGCTACTGGATATCCCGTTAAAATAACCATATACCAACAATCTTAACATTGACAGCGGCGGATAGCTTTTCCTGCCTTTTTCTTTCTTCCCTTTCCATTCTTCGCGCCACGGGTTGTCTTCTATAAATTTCCTGCACAGCAAATCAAGTAACCTGACAGGATTATCGGGTAAAACCATGGTCTCGTATGAAACCATCATCATTTGTCCCCGGTAGTGTCCTTCTTTAAAATGCATATTGCCCTGCTTTTTATTGATTTCAAGTTAACCAACTTATCCGAAAAAACTCGAAGATTTGTCTGCCGATATTATTCAATTATTAACAACTTCTATTTAATATCTGTACTTTCGTTTTCACACAGCCTGTTAATGCCGGGGTTAATGAAAGCCAAATATAACAAGGGCTTCAGCCATTAATTAATATTATTAACCGGAAACTAATATTAAAAAACAGAAGATCGATTCGGCTATAATAACCCTATTCTTTGGTAATCCCTTTCAAACAAAAAGAGAGTGCCCAAAACTTCTTTGAACACTCTCTTTTGTTTATCCATTTTTTGTGCCCAGAACAAGACTCGAACTTGCACACCGTAACCGGCACAAGGCCCTCAACCTTGCGTGTCTACCAATTTCACCATCTGGGCTTTATTATTTCATTGTGTGGTTTGTTTCCCAACGTTTCGGAACCACCGTTTAAAAATTATTTTCTAAAAACGTGAGTGCAAAACTATAAAATTTCTTTTAACTGAAAATAGTTTTCTATAATTTGTTTCACTTATCGTTCATACTCTTCTTCAAACTTCGAGGAAACAACACGATTATTCTTTACAGTAAAATAATACCGCGAGAATTTTTTTACTTTGGGCGTTACAATCGGATCGAGTGTAAGTTTTCCCTGGCTAATTTCTGTACTCTCCAATTCCTCTTCTTTTTCAAATATATACAACTGATCTTCCGCCCTGTTCAGAATAGTTTTTGGTTCACCAAAAGTTTCTTTTAACTGTTCTGTTGATATTCCAATATACTGTTTGTTCAGCTGTTTTTGCGTGCTACACGATACAAAAAACAACACAACAAAAAGAATTAAAATCCGATATCTCATTTTTAATTTTTTGCGCAAATTAGTCAGAATAGTTGATACAACAATCCATTTAAATCTATTTAACGATTGGGCTGTTGAAAACTAATCGATTAATCCGCAAAATTGTAATTTCTGCCCTGTGATTATTTTCTATCTTTGTGGCGTGTTATAAAACATGTTCCAAAATAAAAACGCTGCAAAATGATTCAATTCTTCAAAACCCAGAGTAACAGTATTATCGCGGTAAACTCCAAACAAACACTTGTTCAGGAAAACATTCAAAAATTAAACTGGCTTTTTTCCGATTCTGAGTATGTCAATCATTCAGAAATTTCAGGCTGGTTTGTTGGGCCAAGAAAAGAGATGCTCACACCGTGGAGTACCAATGCCGTTGAAATTACCCAAAACATGGGAATTGATGGGATTATCCGCATTGAAGAATATTTTAAGGTTGAAAATGAACAAGCAGGTTACGACCCAATGTTGCAACGGCTTTACCAAAACCTGACACAAAATATTTTTACCATCAACAAACTCCCCGACCCTATTATTAACATCGAAAATATTGCGGCGTTCAATGAAAAGGAAGGTCTCGCGCTGAGCCAGGATGAAATAAACTATTTGAACTCGGTTTCGGAAGCGATGGAACGGCCGTTGACCGACAGCGAAGTTTACGGTTTTGCACAGGTGAATTCGGAACATTGCCGCCACAAAATTTTTAACGGGACATTTATTATTGATGGAAAAGAAATGGAATCATCGCTTTTCCAGATGATAAAAAAGACATCAAAAGAAAATCCGAATAAAATTGTTTCAGCATACAAAGACAACTGCTCTTTTGTTCAGGGACCGGTGGTGGAACAGTTTGCCCCTGCAACACAGGACAAACCCGATTTTTTTGAAATCAGGGACATTGAAACCGTTCTTTCGCTAAAAGCTGAAACCCACAATTTTCCAACTACGGTTGAGCCTTTTAACGGCGCATCCACAGGAACAGGCGGGGAAATCCGCGACAGGATTGGCGGTGGAACCGGAAGTTTTCCAATTGCAGGAACAGCAGTTTATATGACTTCCTATCCGCGCACTGAAGCTGAACGCCCGTGGGAACAGGCAACGGAAGAACGCGACTGGCTGTATCAAACTCCGGAAGAAATTCTGATAAAAGCATCGAATGGCGCCAGCGACTTTGGAAATAAATTCGGGCAACCACTAATAAACGGTTCATTATTGACTTTCGAACATTTCGAAAATTTCAAAAAATACGGTTACGATAAAGTAATTATGTTGGCCGGAGGAATTGGTTTTGCCAATAAAAAATACAGTCTGAAAAATGAGCCGGGAATTGGCGACAAAGTAGTTTTACTGGGTGGCGACAATTACCGGATTGGAATGGGCGGCGGCGCTGTTTCGTCGGTGGCCACCGGTGAATTTGCCAATGCCATCGAATTAAATGCGGTTCAGCGCGCCAATCCCGAAATGCAAAAACGCGTGTACAACGCCATTCGGGCTTTGAGCGAAGCCGATGAAAATCCAATCATTTCAATCCATGACCACGGCGCAGGAGGCCATTTAAATTGTCTTTCGGAACTGGTGGAAAGTACCGGTGGAAAAATTGACACAGCAAAACTTCCGGTGGGCGATCCTACACTTTCACAAAAAGAAATTATAGGAAACGAATCGCAGGAAAGAATGGGGCTGGTAATGAAACCGGAAAGTGTTGAGTTGCTAAAACACATTGCAGAACGTGAACGGGCTCCGATGTATGAAATTGGCGAAACAACCGGCGACATGCAGTTTACCTTTGAAAATTCGGTTACCGGTGAAAAACCAATCGACTGGCAATTGGGTTACATGTTTGGAAATCCGCCCAAAACTGTTTTGGAAGATACTACGGTAAATCCTGAATTTGAAGAACTCGAATACAATAACGAAGAAATAAATACACTGGTTGAAAATGTACTTCAACTGGAATCGGTAGCCTGCAAAGACTGGCTCACCAACAAAGTCGACCGCTCGGTAACCGGCCGTATTGCCAAACAGCAATGTGCCGGTGAATTGCAACTGCCACTAAATAATTTGGGTGTAATTACACTCGATTACAAAGGAAAAGCCGGGAGCGCCACTTCGCTGGGACATGCTTCGGTCGCTGGATTGGTTGATGCTCCAAAAGGTTCGGTGCTTTCCATTGCCGAAGCTTTGACAAATATTATCTGGGCTCCGCTAACCGACCAAATTAAAAGTATTTCGTTAAGCGCCAACTGGATGTGGCCGGCAAAAAATCCTGGCGAAAATGCACGGATTTACAATGCTGTTCAGGCGGCCAGCGATTTTGCCTTCGCTTTGGGAATCAATATTCCAACCGGAAAAGATTCCATGTCGATGACCCAGAAATACAAAAACGATGTGGTTTATGCTCCGGGAACGGTTATTATTTCCGCTTCTGCTGAAGTTTCGGATGTTAAAAAAGTGGTTGAACCGGTTTTGGTAAACGACGAATCAAAAGAGATTCTATTTATCGATTTTTCTTTTTCTGAACGTGCGCTCGGAGGAAGCGCTTTTGCACAATCCATCAACAAATTAGGAAAAATAGCGCCATCGGTTAACAGCACTGAAAATTTTGTAACTGCATTCAACACGGTTCAAAAATTAATTGAACAGGAACTGGTTCTTGCAGGACACGATATTGGTTCCGGCGGTTTGATTACCACTTTGCTCGAAATGTGTTTCAGCAATAAAAAAGGAGGAATGAAAGTCGATTTAACAGGAATTGGTGAAAATGATTTTGCCAAAGTTCTTTTTAGCGAAAATCCCGGAATTGTGATTCAGTGCGCCAACGCTGAAGAGGTGAAAAAACAGTTGACAGAAAACGGCGTTGGGTTTGTTTCACTCGGATTTCCTGTTTCGTACAGAAAAGTAAGGGTGAAAAACTTTGATACTGAATTTGATTTTGATATCGATTCATTACGCGATTTGTGGTTTAAAACTTCATTCCTTCTCGACAGGAAACAAACACAAAACAACAAAGCGCTCGAACGTTTCAAAAGCTATAAGAAAAACAACCTGAAATTTGATTTTAAAGATTTTACCGGAAAGGCAGCGGATTACGGAATTGATTTAAACCGCAGAAAACCTTCCGGAATAAAAGCCGCTATTATTCGTGAAAAAGGAGTTAATGGCGACCGCGAAATGGCATATGCCATGTATTTGGCCGGAATGGATGTAAAAGATGTTCACATGACCGACCTGATTTCGGGACGCGAAACGCTGGAAGATTTGAACATGATTGTTTTTGTTGGCGGTTTCTCCAATTCCGATGTTTTGGGCTCGGCAAAAGGTTGGGCCGGCGCTTTCAAATACAACGAAAAAGCCAGAATTGCGCTTGAAAAATTCTACCAAAGAAACGATACACTGAGTTTAGGTGTTTGCAACGGTTGTCAGGTAATGGTTGAACTCGGACTGGTTTATCCGGATCATGATATTCAGCCTAAAATGCTGCACAACGAATCGCACAAATTTGAATCAGCGTTTTTGAATGTCGATATTCAGGAAAACAATTCGGTGATGCTTGGAAATATGGCTGGTATGAAACTGGGAATCTGGGTAGCTCATGGCGAAGGAAAATTCAATTTGCCGTTTGGCGAATCTCAATACAACATTCCGTTGAAATACAGTGTGGATGAATATCCTGCCAATCCGAACGGTTCGAATTATGCTGCTGCCGGACTTTGTTCCGACGACGGACGCCACCTGGTAATGATGCCCCATCTTGAAAGAGCTTTTTCACCCTGGCTATGGGCAAATTATCCTGCCGACAGAAAAACCGACGAAGTTGCTCCGTGGATTCAGGCTTTTGTAAATGCAAGAAACTGGATTGCAGAGAAAACAAAATAATTGTTCAAAATATTCTGAAAGAGAACTGTTCTTTCCGGGCAGTTCTTTTTTTGTTCCATCCTTTTTGAAATTTATCACCAGATTCCTTCCGTTCACCGAAAATGTATTCCTCTAATTTTCCTACATTGTTAAGTTCGAATCAAATTCAGCTAACAAGAAAACGATGATCCAAAAAATTACAATTGTTGATGGAAATCCAAAATACGGCGAAAATCCTTTAAACCAATTTATTTCAGAATTCAACAAAGAATTAACTGAAAATGGTTTCGAAACAAAAGTTTTTTTTCTTCAGGAAAAACATATAAAACAATGTGTTGGGTGTTTCGATTGCTGGTGGAAAACCCCGGGATTGTGCCGTTTTAACGACGACGCTCCGGAAATATTAAAAACCATTATCAACAGCGATTTTGTTATTTATACCTCTCCAATGATTATGGGAATGTATTCTGCGTTATTGAAAAAATTTCATGACCGGACAATTCCTTTGCTGCATCCTTATATTAAACTGGTTGAAGGTGAATGTCATCACGGAAAACGGTATGAAAAATATCCAAAAATGGGTGTAATAATCGATCCGGGGGATTCAATGCCAGACGAACTTGAAACTATGGAGAAAATCTTTAAACGTATTTGTCTGAATTTTCATTCTGAATTAAAATTTTTTGAAACAACAGAAAAAACACAACCTAAAAAATTAAGCAATGAAATTAGCTGTTTTTAACGGTTCCCCACGCGGAAACAACTCCAATACAAAAATCCTGCTTTCTCATTTTCTGCTGGGTTTTGAAAGTGCCGGTGGAATTGTTACTTCTACTGATTATCTTATTCAGGAAAAACATTTGGATGAGCAGATTCAGCACCTGAAACAGGCAGAAGTAATCTTTCTTGCTTTTCCGCTTTACATCGATTCAGTTCCGGGAATTGTTAAACAGTTTATTGAAAAAACAGGCAATTTTGACGGGACAGGGAAAAAAATTCTTTTTCTTGTTCAATCGGGATTTCCTGAAGCAATTCATTCCGAAGAAGTAAAAAGTTATCTGATTCAGCTTTCAAAACGATGGAAAATGGAATGTTTGGGTGTTGTTGTAAAACCCGGTGTTGAAGGAATAAAAATTATGCCCGAAATGATAACCGGAAAACTGTATAAAAAAATGGAACTTCTTGGCGCCGGGCTTGAAGAAGAAGGAAAAATAAACTCTGAGATAGTAAACAAATTTGCGTCGACCTACAAATTCTCAAAATTTAGGATTCAGTTTTTTAAGTTGATGGAGTTCAGCGGAATGGCCAATTTTTACTGGGATAAAAACCTGAAAGAAAATAATGCCTTTGAACAACGGTTTAATGCACCCTATTCTTCATGATTGAAATTGAAAAAGCCAACTTAAAACTAATTTTCTGAGTGGACAATCATTTTTTCTGCCAAATCATTTGCCAATTCTTTTCCTTTCAGCATTTCAACAATTTTTAAAGCAAAATTTATTGCAACCCCTGCTCCTTTCCCAGTTACAATATTTCCTGCCATTTCAGTTGCAGCGCCTGTAATTTCAGCTCCGTGTAAATAATTCTCAAATCCTGGATAACACGTGGCAATTTTTCCGTTCAGAATTCCCAATTCACCAAGAACCAACGGGGCAGCGCAAATGGCTCCCAAAGGTTTGCCATTCTTGTTAAAACTTTCAATTTGATTTTTTAAGCCGGTGTGATTGTTCAGATTCTTTGCCCCCGGCATTCCACCCGGCAAAACAATCATATCTACCAAATCGTAATTCACTTCTTCGAAAAGCCGATCCGCAATAACCGGAATTTGGTGAGAACCCGTAACTTTTAAATCCCCGGAAACTGAAACCGTAACCACTTCAAATCCGGCACGACGTAATACATCGATAATACTTATGGCTTCAATTTCTTCGAAACCTTCGGCAAGATGAACTGCAATTTGCGACATATTTTATTTTTTCACCAAAATAAAAAAAGATCTCCGGAACCCGAAGATCTTTTTTATCAATACATATTAAAATATCAATTACTTGAATAATCGTTAAGAGCCTTTTCCAGTTTTTTGCGAGTGAAAAATATTCGGCTTTTTACCGTTCCCAGCGGCAAATCCAACTCTTCGGCTATTTCTTTGTATTTGTATCCGTCGAGAAACATGGTAAAAGGAACTTTGTATTCATCTTCCAGCGCATTTATGCTTTTGTTAATTTCTTTTGAGCTGTAAAATGAATCGGGTGCAGGATAAACTTTATCTTTTGAAAACATCAGATGAAAATCGTTGTTTGAACCATCGAACGTGTTTTTTGTTTTAACGTTTCTGCGATAATCATTAATGAACGTATTTTTCATGATGGTGTAAATCCACGCTTTGAAATTTGTGTTCTGGGTAAATTTATCGCGGTACGTTAAAGCTTTCAGAAATGTCTCCTGCAGAAGGTCGTCAGCTCTTTCTGAGTCGGAAGTTAAACTTAGTGCATAATAATGCAATTTGTCTCTTAGCCCGAGAAGCGCGTTATTAAATTGAACCTGAGTCATAGCGTGTTATTTTTAATTTGTCTAAACAAATATACTTTGAGAATCGCATTATAAAAAGATTTTGGAGTCTTTTAATAGTTGATTTTATCTATGCATTATAAAGAATATTTATAAGGCCGTGAACAATTTTTGAAATGCCTTGTTTTACGTGCATTTCACGGTTTTGTTTAAAGATTCGGTTAAAAACCTTATCATAAATTTTTCGAAAAACTGATTTTATTTTTCAAATTATAACTTTGCATCTCTAATTTTTAAAAATGAATTATTTGAATTTAAAACAACAAGCGCAACGTGTTTTAACTTTTAGAAAATGGGGAAGAAAAAACTACTCGGCATTTCAAACCATTCACCGGGTGGTTCAAATTTCTGTTTTGACAGTGGCTTATTTTCTTTCTACACCGGTGGTTTCTCTGGCTACCGAAAAAGACACTTCTGAAGTTAAAATGCAGTACGACCTCAATGAGATTGAGGTGAGTGCGCAAAGAACGCCTGCCATGTATTCGCAGGTGGCACGGATAATTTCCGTGATTGAGAGTAAAGAAATTGAGGCGGCGCCGGTACAAAATTTTCAGGACCTGCTGGAATACATCGCCGGAGTGGATGTGAGGCAGCGGGGAGCTGAAGGAGTACAAGCCGATATTAGTATCCGCGGCGGTACTTTCGACCAAATGCTAATTCTCCTCAACGGCATCAACATCACCGACCCGCAAACAGGACATCACAATTTAAATCTTCCCGTTAGTTTAAACCAGGTCGAACGGATTGAAATTCTGGAAGGACCGGCTGCAAGAGTTTACGGTCCGAATGCTTTTTCCGGTGCAATTAATATTGTCACAAAAACGTCTGTGCAGAATTCAGTTTCGGCAGATGCAACTTACGGAAGTTTCAACTACTTCGACACTGATTTGGCAGCGACTGTAAAAACAGGAAGAATACACCATTCATTGGCAGCCAATTATAAAAAATCGGATGGCTATATCGATAATACCGATTTTAAAAATGCCACTCTTTTTTATTCCAATTTTTTTGAAACAGAAAAAGGAAAGTTCACTTTTCAGGCGGGAGCATCTGACAAAGGTTTTGGAGCCAACAGTTTTTACACGCCAAAATATCCCAATCAATATGAAGCGACCAAAACTTTTTTTACTTCAGCCCTGTGGAAATCGAGTTCAAAAATGCATTTTACACCTGCCGTTTATTACCGCAGAAATCAGGATCGGTTTGAACTATTCCGCGATAATCCGGCCAGCTGGTATACCACACACAATTACCACCTCACCAATGTTTACGGAGCAAATGCAAATTCATGGTTTCGCTGGAAATGGGGGAAAACAGCTTTTGGCGCCGAATTTCGTTCCGAAAATATTCTAAGCAATGTTTTGGGAGAAGAAATGGATACTCCAAAAAAAGTTCCGGGCGAAGATGCTGAATTTACAAAAGCTAAAAGCAGAAATACCTGGTCAGGATTTTTTGAACATAATATTTACGTCAACGACTGGACATTTTCAGGAGGATTATTGGCAAATAAAATTTCGGAAACCAATTTTGGATGGAATGTTTTCCCGGGTGTTGAAATTAGCTACAATCTTGTGGAAAATCTGAAAGCTTTTTCGTCGTTTAATACTTCGCTCCGGATGCCTACTTTTACCGATTTGTATTATGTAGGCCCCACTAATATTGGAAATCCTGATTTAAAACCTGAAAAATCGGCGACTATTGAAGGCGGGTTAAAACTCAACGGAAAATTTATTCAGGGCCATGCCGTTGTTTTTTATCGTCAGGGCAAAGATATTATCGACTGGGTGAAAAACAGCGACGACGAAAAATGGCAACCGCAAAACCTTACACAAGTAAACAGTCTGGGAACCGAATTCCAGGTTCAGATAAAACTACAGGAGAAACTGGGGAAAAATTTTCCGGAAGATATTAACCTGAGTTATTTCAACAACAACCTTTCAAAAGAAAATAAAGACATTATTTCGAATTATGTACTCGATAATCTGAAACATAAAATTGTATTCGGAGTTAGTCAAAATGTTACAAAAAACCTGAATCTTAATCTAAAACTTGTATATCAGGACAGAGAAGGAACTTACACCGCCTTTGAAAATGGAAACTGGGGAAACGAAGTTGAATACAAACCTTTTGTTTTGATGGATGGGAAGGTAAATTATACCTTAAAAAATATAACTTTTTTTGTTTCAGCATCCAATCTTCTTGATAAAAAGTATTACGATATTGGTAATGTAATTCAACCCGGGCGCGGGATAAAATCAGGAATTTCGTGGCATTTAAACTTTTATTAAGAATTTGAAACTTCAAAGGAAAAAGTAAAAATTGTATATTCGCCCAAAATTTTATGTCATGTTAAAAGGAATATTAGCAATATCAGGTCACTCTGGCCTTTTTAAAATGGTAGCCGAGTCAAAAAACAGTATCATTGTTGAATCGCTCGACAATCAGAAACGGATGCCGGTTTATTCAACTTCAAAAGTTTCGGCACTTGAAGACATCGCTATTTACACCGAAGCCGGTGACACTCCTCTAAAAGATGTTTTCAAAGCCATTTCTGAAAAGGAAAACGGAGGAGCATCACTCGACTCAAAAGCATCGGGAAACCAGCTTAAAACTTATTTCGAAGCCATTGTTCCTGAATATGATAAAGACCGGGTTTATGTTTCCGACATTAAAAAAGTTCTTGCCTGGTATAATATCCTGCAGGAAAAAGACATGCTTGATTTTTCGGAAGAAGAAACAACTGAAGAATCTGAAGAAAAAGATTCAGAATAATTTATAATTGTTAACGGCTTTGTTGTCGTTAATGGTTCTGTTCTTTTCAAGAAGAATTTCAAAAAGCTTTACAGTGGCCAGAGCATCGCCTTCAGCGCGGTGCCGGCCATTGATTTTTATACCCAAATCGTCGCACAATTTTCCCAAGGAATAAGATGTGTGCCCGGGTAACAATTTACGTGAAAGTTTTACCGTACACATGGTTTTGCTGTTGTAATCGTAGCCGAGTCTTTTGAATTCCTCTTTCACAAATTTGTAGTCGAAATTCACATTGTGGGCCACAAAAGTCCGGCCAGCAGTCATTTCAACAATTTTTTTGGCAACCTCAAAAAATTTTGGCGCCTTTTTAACCATATTATTGTCAATTCCTGTTAGTTTGGTAATAAAATACGGAATGTCCATTTCAGGATGAATAAGAGTGGTGAATAGACCCGTAACTTCGGTTCCGTTATGTTGAATAATTGAGATCTCAGTAATTTTCCCGTTTTTATAACTGTTCCCTGTGGTTTCTATGTCAATTATTGCAAACAAACTTCTTTTTTTAATGCTATTTTAATTTAACGTATTATAGTTATTAATAAATTTGTTAATCAAAAACCAAAGTTAAAGATAAACGTTTATAGAGTAGTTTTGTCAGGTAAAAATTAATTTATAAATTGCTAATAAGATTGAAAACGCTATAAAATAACACGATTATGAAAAAATTTACTCTCTACTTTCTGGCAATGTTTTTTCTTGCAGGCGCTTCATGGGCCCAGAATGCCGAAAAAAAGTGGGCCATTGGTTTAGGCCCGGGTGTTTACGACAATTTAGAGCTTGATGAACTTGGATTTATGGGCGAATTATATTTAAGCCGTTACCTGAGTCCGTCATTCGACCTCATGTTAAAAAATGAATTGGGTTTAAACAACGATGGAACAGACTTTATTAATCCATTATTAAACCTGAGATTTAAATTTTACAACGGAAGTATCCTTTCAGAAACAGCATCGGTTCAGCCTTATTTGTTCGGAGGCCCCGGTTACTTGTGGGACAATCTTCAGGACGGGTTAAATTTCAATGTTGGGATTGGTTCTAAATTTCCGTTAAGTCCAAACACATCATTGTACCTCGAAGCCGGTTATATGAACGGTATTGAAGGTCAAAGATACGTAAACGGCGTTCAACAAAATGTAACCGATAATTTTATTAAGGTTAACGGAATTATTGAATTTGCATTTGGAGCCGCTAAAGATTCAGATGGCGACGGAGTAAGTGATAAAAAAGACAAATGTCCTGATACACCTCCGGGAGTAAAAGTTGACGAAAACGGTTGTCCGTTGGATCGTGATGGCGACGGTGTTCCGGATTACAAAGACGACTGCCCGGACGAACCAGGTGATCCAAAATTTAACGGTTGCCCCGACAAAGACGGCGACGGTATTCCTGATAAAGACGATGATTGCCCGGATGTTCCTGGCTTAGCTAAATTCAAAGGTTGTCCAGACAGTGACGGCGACGGCGTTCCGGATCCAAAAGACCTGTGTCCCGATACACCAAAAGGTTGCCCGGTTGATGTTAATGGTTGTCCTCTTGATTCAGACGGCGACGGCGTAATCGACTGTGAAGATAAATGTCCGACAGAACAGGGACCGGCTTCAAACCAAGGTTGTCCTGATTGGCAAACCCTTACCATTCCTAACATTCTATTCGATTTCGATAAAGCCACACTTCGTCCGGAAGGAAAAGATGAACTGGATAAATTAGTAGATCAGCTTCAGGCAAGCAAAGAATACGAAATTGAAGTTGGCGGTCATACCGACAGCACTGGCCCGGAAGGATACAATATGGGGCTTTCTGAAAAACGTGCTCAAACTGTAGTAAAATATTTGCTTACCAAAGGTGTTAACAACGCTTATGTAAGTTCAAACTACTACGGTGAATCAAAACCAAAAGTTGAAAATAACAACCGCGCTAACCGTCAGTTAAACCGCAGGGTTGAATTCGAAGTTTTGAAAGTCAGAAAATAATTACTGAATTAAAATAATCAAAAAAAGCTCTGTCATTCGACAGGGCTTTTTTTTGTTTGCACCAATTCCAAAATCTAAAATATTATCTTTGTCGCGCCAAAAAGTTTCAAAAATGAATATTGAAAAAATCATCCAAAATGCAACCATCGATGCATTAAAAGAACTTTATCAGTTTATACCGGACGAAAGTCAGGTTCAGATTCAAAATACACGAAAAGAATTTGAAGGTGATTTTACCCTGGTTGTTTTTCCTTTTTTACGTTTTTCCAAGAAATCGCCTGAATTAACTGGAAACGATATTGGGGCGTATCTTCTGAACCATATAGAAATTGTCGAAAGTTTTAATGTTATCAAAGGTTTCCTGAATCTTGTAATTCGAAACGATTACTGGCTGACCATTCTAAAAAATGCTTTTGAAACTGAAAATTTTGCGTTGGCAGCTGTAACAAACGATTCTAGTCTGGTGATGGTTGAATATTCATCGCCAAACACCAACAAACCGCTTCACCTTGGACACATAAGAAATAACCTGCTTGGTTATTCCATTTCAGAAATATTGAAAGCCAACGGAAATAAAGTGATAAAAACCAACATTGTAAACGATCGCGGAATTCATATCTGCAAATCGATGTACGCTTGGCAGCAATGGGGAAACGGCAAAACTCCTGAAAGTTCGGGCATGAAGGGAGATCATTTGGTGGGTGAATTTTATGTTGAATTCGACAAACATTACAAAGCCGAAATTGCTGAATTGATGGAAGAAGGCAAAACAAAAGAGGAAGCTGAAAACCAGGCCCCTTCAATTGTTGCCGCACGCGAACTTTTACGAAAATGGGAAGCCAAAGACGAAGAAACCGTAAATTTATGGAAAACCATGAACGATTGGGTTTATAAAGGTTTCGATATAACTTATAAAACATTGGGAGTTGATTTCGACAAAATTTATTACGAATCGGATACGTACCTTGTTGGAAAAGAAGAAGTGCTCCGCGGAGTGAAAGAAGGAATTTTTCACCAAAATGAAGACAGTTCGGTGTGGGCCGATTTAACCAACGACGGACTTGACAAAAAAATCCTTTTGCGCAGCGATGGCACCTCTGTTTATATGACTCAGGATATTGGTACAGCAAAAATGCGTTTTGCCGACTATTCCATCGATAAAATGGTTTACGTAGTTGGAAACGAACAAAACTACCACTTCCAGGTACTTGCTATTTTGCTCGACAAACTGGGATTTGAATGGGGAAAAGATTTGTACCACTTTTCGTACGGAATGGTTGAGCTTCCTTCAGGAAAAATGAAATCGCGCGAAGGAACCGTGGTTGATGCCGACGACCTGGTAGAAGAAATGGTAAAAGTTGCGCGCGACATGTCGGTTGAACTTGGAAAACTAGATTCGCTTTCACCTGAAGAAGCGGAAAAAACGTTCAAAATGATTGCTCTCGGGGCTTTAAAATATTTTATCCTGAAAGTTGACCCGAAAAAGAATATGATGTTCAACCCCGAAGAATCTATCGATTTTAACGGAAATACCGGACCATTTATTCAATATACCTATGCACGAATTCAATCGGTTTTAAGAAAAGCCGAAAACCAGGATATTCAGATTAATTCAGCAGTTTCTGTCGATTCTGTTTCTGTAAAGGAAAAAGACATTATAAAACGTATTTTTCTTTTCCCTGCGGTGGTAAAAGAGGCCGGCGATAATTACAGTCCGGCCGTGATAGCCAACTACTGTTACGAACTTGTAAAAGAATACAACCAGTTTTACCACGACCACAGCATTTTATCGGAGACGAACGAAGCGGTTAAAAACTTCAGGCTGATTTTATCTTCAACTGTAGCAAATGTTGTTAAATCGGGAATGAGTTTGCTCGGAATTGAAATGCCTGAACGAATGTAGAAAAAGAATTAAGGAGGCGGGGTGGCCTCCTTCTGTTTCTTTTGCAATCAGATAGATTACAACATGATTTGATTTAACGATTTAAGGGAATCAGCGTCCTTCCTTAATAATATTCCCAAAACACCGAAAAGGTAATCCCCTAAAAATCTATTTTAATAGACAAAATTGAATATTTATGTTAATTCATAAAGATTTCAAATTAGGCACGCTTAAACACAGATGTTTATTTTAAAAGAATATGAATTTTAACCTGGCAATTTGCCCACTTTTTATCCCATATTTCAACTCAGATTATTTGAATTATTAGTTACTACAAAGACTGTATAATCTTATAACCTGAATGTGTGTACATATTTTATTTGTAAAAGCCTGTTAAGGTAAGCAACCGATTCAATACCGCTGTCAAAATATCCATTTGTCGGGCGGGTTTCATTATAAACCACGTACAAATCGTTTCCTTCTTTTGGGTTGTAACGCAACCGAAAATTAGCCACAGCAACACGATTTACACTGTTGTACTGAATAAAGGAACTTAACGATAATTTAGTATCGTACATGTACAAAAACTTAATTCTTGCAATATGTGCATTCATTTCCTGATTTCGGGATGAGAAAACAACATGATTAAAATTGTAATATCCCGATAATTGTACACTCGCCGAGATATTATAAGTCGGTTCCATGGTAACCGTTATGTTGTTTCCGTCATAAAATTCCCCTGTCGACAACGATAATTTTGATGACAATGGTTTTGACATTGGAGTTGTAAAAAAGAACCGTGTATTGTAATAGTGGTATTCTCCTGCCGGGACATCAACATCATCGTCGAGCGAAAATTCCTCTGAAACACCTTGTATTGAATAATTTAAATCAATTTTTCCCGACCAGCCGCTTTTGGTTACAAACATTAAACCCGGTCCGTACATTCCTGACTCGATACCGTTATCGGTTATACGGTTAGACTGGTATAAAGTCATATCAATATTATAACTGAAGAGTTTGGAAGTGGCTCCGGGAATCCAACCGTATTGCACTTTTAACATGGCGCCTTTAATTCCATCTTGTGATAAAAATCCAACTTGGGGGTCGAAATATTTTCCGGAATAATAATAATTGGCCCGGTATGCAAAACCTTCTTCGCTGCGGCGTTCCCAATCAAAACTAACAAAAGTAGGATCTTTTGAAGAAGAAAAGTTATTGCCCAGCGAGTCGGTAGTCTGAGCCACATTTACCTGTAAATAATCGTCGCCAAATACCCTGAAAATACCATCCAACCCGTACGAAAAATAATTATCGGTTTCCATGCCAACCCGCGAAGTCATTATAGCGCCAACATAAGAGTTTGCATTAATAACATTTCGGCGAAATCTCAACACGCCAAAATTTTCAGCAGAAATATCATCTTTCTGACGTGTTTGCATGTCCATAAAACCCATGTCCCATTTTCCGACACGACCGGTTAAACGTGCGCCTCCCAAAATCGGAACCGGCACACCATCATCGTCGATACCGATTCTACGGCTGTAAAACAACTGGCTTGGCCCGTTCAATTTAAAATTGAAAATACTGGAACGTTCCTGGAAGAACATTCGTTTTTCAGGATAGAAAAGAGAATAGCGTGTTAAGTTTACCATTTCGTCATCTGCTTCAACCTGGGCAAAATCGGTATTTACCGACAAGTCCATCGTTAAATTGCTGGTAAGACTGTATTTTACATCCAGACCTCCGTTAAATGGCTCACCTTTGCTTTTTTCGTAAGCCGTCTCACTTTCATTTAAGTTATAGTTTTCATCAATTCCTCCAATAACGTAGGGAGAAATGTAAATCGGCTTTGATTCTTTAATTCCTTCAAACTGAATTGGAATTGCAAGCGACGGTTTGTTGGCTGCCAACATTCCATATTTTGGATCCATTTCGGGATAAGTATCAACTTCGTTACAATAACTAATTGTACGATTTAATATTAATCCCATTTGCACTTTATTATTCACAACCTGAAAACGCAGGCTTGAAAAAGGTATTCTCATTTCGAGCGACCAGCCGTTATCTGTTCTTACTGTTTTTACATCCCAGAAAGTATTCCAACTGTAGTTAATGTTTGTAGCGCCATACATACTGGGCATTACCTGTGCATCGTTTGAGACAGTAAAATCGATTCGTTGACCGGCAGGCATCGTAAAAAAAGCAAGGGCGTTTTCATTGTCATCGTAAGTATCAAGTAAAATCCCGAATGAATCCGGGTTTTTCGATTCTTCGTCCCTTTTTTTACTGGTTGAAACTATTTTTGCCGGATCAGTATAATTCAGATAGGCACAAACCCACAAATAATCGTTGTTGTAACCCAGATAAATTTTACTTTCCTCTGAAGGTTTGTCTTTATAAATTGGAGCATGCATTACCAATTCGAATTTACTTCCCAACTCCCAGAAAGGCTCGTCGGGAACACCATCAAAATTTACCTGATCGGAAATTCGCTGAATGACAATTGGTTCCTGTCCGAATGATATAAGTGAAAGAAAAAGAATAACGATAAAAAAGGCTGGTTTTAGTTTTAGTCTTAATTTCATTTCAAAAATAGTTAGTTAGTTTTTTAACAAAAAATTGACTGGATTTCAGTCCCAATCAATCCGAAAAATTCAATAGTTGCTTGTTGGGAAAGCTAACCTCTGTTAATATTTTAATTAAAAAATTGGTATATTTCTTCATTAGAAGAACAAAAAATACTGCATGTTATAAATATAACAGATAATCAATTATTGGGGGTGCAGTATTTTCAAACTGAATAAAAAAAAGCTGATTATTAAAAAAATATTAAGGATTACCCGTCATTTCGAATAATCCTTAACCATTGATTTCACTGATTTTTATTTGTATTTCTCGACACGTGAGTCGTTAATTACTCCGCTCCAGTTTAAACCAAAAGCAAAATCATAAGTGTTTCCTTCACTGTCGGTAAAACATTCCATATCGCGCGGAACATCTTCAAATTGTTCTTCCACGGTTTTCATATTTGCCGGCATTTGGAAAGGAAGCAATCCGGAAGGTTCTTGTTTCCCGCTGATAATATCCATTATTGCTTGTCCCTGAATACCAAAACCAACGACAATTGCATCAGCTTTCTTTTCAAATTCAGCAAAAACCATTGGTTTCGAAACATTGACGATAACAATAACGGGTTTATTTCCCATCGATTTCTTTGTATTCAGTACCAAATCGAGATCACTTGAATTTACTGCTTTTACAGTTTTATTTTTATATGAACGATTTGTAAAATCTTCAAGAGGATCGCCACCGGCTAAACTTACTTCGCGTGCATCGACTGCTTTGTATTCACCATATTGAAGTGTAATTGGCACATAACCGTTACCGCCTGCCTGTACATCGTCGGTACTGTATCCGCTACCTCCGTCGGGACTATCGATAAAAACGACGGCACAATCGGCATCTTCAGGTGTTTCAGTAACTTCGGCATATTTTCCAATAATTTCGAGACTTACAGGATAGTCCCAACGTTCGGGAGCGCCTCCAAAACCAAACATTCCCTGGCTTGCAGGATAAAATCTTTTGGGCACATACACTTTAGCACCTGCTTTTACGGGCAAGGTATTTTCTGCATTTTTCAAAAGAACTACCGATTTTACCTGAGCATCGTATCCGGCTTGCATAAAATCAGGATTTCCAACGGTTTCAACTGTAGTTGCTACATCAAGGTATGGATTTTCAAAAAGACCGGTCCTGAAAATATTTCTAAGCAAACGAACTGCTGATTGTTCAAAACGTTCGCGCATAAATTCTTCACCAAATTCTTCAACACCCATATTATAAGCTTCAATTACCGGAACTGCGTCGTTGTTTCCACCAAACTGGTCGACACCGGCCATAATTACTTTATAATGACGTTCGGCAACCGAAAGCCCTTCGGCGCCCCAGCAAGTTGTTCCAAATGAATTGATTGCAGTATTATCTTTTGTAATTCCCCAATCGGTACAAACCACACCTTCATAACCATATTCACCACGCAACATATCTTTAATGAGGTATTTACTGTAGCTGTTACCAACGTTTTCATTGTTTACCCCATCCAGCCCAAAAGAAATAGTATAATAGGGCATAACAGCAGAAGCGCTACCAGTTGCACCGTTTAATTTGAAAGCACCCTCAGTAAAAGGAACCAGGTGGTCTTTTAAATTGTTTCCCGGATAAACGGCGTATTTTCCATACGCAAAGTGTGCATCGCGGCCACCTTCTTCAGGTCCACCACTGGGCCAGTGTTTTACCATTGCATTTACACTTGTGTAACCCCAGCCGCCTGAAATTTCATTGCTCCCTTCCGAAGTCTGGAAACCATCAACATATGCACGTGCCATGTCTCTGTCCAAATCAGGGTCTTCGCCAAAAGTACCGCTAAAACGTCCCCAGCGAGGTTCTGTTGCAAGGTCAATCTGAGGAGAAAGCGCGGTTGCAATACCAAGTGCCCTGTACTCTTTTGAAGCTATTTCACCAAAATTTTCAACAACTGCTGGGTCGAAAGTTGCAGCCATTCCCAAAGATGAAGGCCACATTGAAATTTTACCACCTGCGCCGGCGTTAAATTCAGCATTTGCAGTGGTTCCGTGGCGCGGGTCGGAACTGTTGTTGGCAGGAATTCCCAAACCGATTCCTTCAACCAGAGCTTGTACATTGTTGTTCCAGCGGGCAGCAACTTCCGGCGATTCAACCGAAGTTACCAGCACGTGGCGTAAATTATCGTTTACCAGGAAATCTTTCTGATCATCGCTTAAATCCCAGGCTTTTGCACCGCTTTCGGCGTAAGGTTTTCCATCGTAGGTTCCGCCAAAACGGCCACCACCGGCAGGAATAGCCTGATGCCCGCTATACAACATCAGACCGGCAATTTGTTCAATTGTCATTTTTGAAGCCAGGTCTTTTGCCCTTTCATCGTACGGAAGTCTCCAGTCTTCGTATGGATCAAGTCCTCCGTTTTTATTTAAATCTTTAAATGCAAAGCCGTTTTTGGCTACAATTACTACTCCTGAAGTGGGTGAAAAACCCAGATTTTGACCTCCTTCATTCACAACCAGATTATATCCATCCTTTTCCTGAACAGACCATTTTTTACTGCAGCTGTAATTCATACCAATTACAGCCAGTATCAAAATAATGAAAATTGATTTTTTCATATAGTTTAAGTTTTAATTAGTTAATTCGGCTACTTTGAATAAAATTCATCCAAAAAGTTTAAAAGCTCTGCACTCGGAAGATCGGTACATTTTACATTCTCGTTAAATATCATAGCTTTCAGATTTTCAGGAGCACAAGCCTCCCACTCGGGAAGATTTTCACCGTTTGGATTTCCTGTTTTTGCAAAATTCACCCAATAATCCGACATGGTATTTGCCAGTTTATAATCGGCTTCTGTCCACGGACGCGGACTCATTTTCAAATTGTTGTAGGCATACGGAACTTCGCCTGTATGAAAAGCTCCGAAATCCTGCATCCCGTCGGCAAAAGGAACATCTCTTTCAAAACGGTAAACAAAAACATCGGCAGTAGCGGTTTTATTTTGCAGTTGCATCCATTTGTACGACTGAATTCCAAAAGTTTGCAAAGCTCCGAGATCGTTTTGAATTGCAAAAGCTTCCTCGTCGGTATTAACCGGAAATTTGGCAAGAAATTCATCAGCGCTTTCCCCAAACATTTGTTTAACACGTTCTTTAAACTGAACGGCAGGCACCGGAGCGCCGCCAAAACCTTCGTCTTCGTTCCAGCCTAAAATAACAGGTACATCGTTTTGTTTTCCCTGTTTGAAAATATCGCCAACCGATTCAGGCAAAAAATAACCGTCAACAATCGGTGAGCCCGGCCCCCTTCCGTTTAATATCTCATCTGCCGATTTTGCTCTGAGTTCAGCCAAAGAACTACATCCCAATGATTCAGCAAATTTAACACCGGCTTCTTCACCAGCTGCTAAATCGCCACCTCGCGAAAGTTGGTTTGTACTTAATACAGCACCACCACTTTCAGCAATGGCACGATGAATCAATCCTTTTGTTAATGGTGACGCTACCAGGTAATTTATACTGAATGCTCCGGCAGACTGCCCGGCAATGGTAACATTGTTTGGATCGCCGCCAAATGCCTGAATGTTTTTCTGAACCCATTTCAGAGCTTCTACCTGATCGAGCAAGCCGTAATTTCCGGAAGCATGATTGGGTGATTCAGCCGTTAATTCGGGATGGGCTAAAAATCCCATGGTTCCAACCCTGTAATTGATGGTTAAAAAAACAAGGCCTTTTTTTGCCATTTCTTCACCGTCGTAAATTGGCACAGCGCCCGAGCCACTTGAAAAACCACCTCCATAAATGTAAACAAACACAGGTCGTTTTTCTTCAGAAGTTTGCGCGCCTGTCCAAACATTTAAGTAAAGGCAATCTTCACTTAACGGTTCTTTCGGGGCAATAAATTCCTGTGTCCACATCATAAAAGGAACAGGCGTTCCCTGAATCGGACTTGCAGAAAACGTAGTACATTCTTTAACACCTTCCCACGATGCTGCCGGCTGTGGCGCTTTCCAGCGCAATTCGCCTACCGGGGGATCTGCAAAGGGTATTCCTTTAAAAACTGTAATTCCAGTAGTTTCGTCAAAAGTACCGCTTACCAAACCGTTTTCAGTTTGAACCGTGTCTTTAATCATAGCCGGTTTTTTTGTGTTACATGCAACAAATAAAACCGCCAAAGCAATTACTGCAATCAGAATGGAAATGTTTTTTTTCATGGTTAGCCAGTTGTTGTTTTATTTTGATTATAAATATCTTACTAAATAAATAAAAAAACTCCCCATATAAAAATACGGGGAGTAAGAATCAACTAATTGATCTTATTTTGTTAGCCTATTGAATTCAATTTGCGGAGCAAGGGCTTTGGACACTTTCCCTGCAACAATGTCATTCCCGATTGAGAAGTTGCCCTGTTCTTTGATTTTTGTTGAAGAAGCACCAACTTTAACCGAATAATCACCGGCTTCAACCAGCCAGCTTGAGTTGGTTTCATCAAACGAAGCAATGTCTTTGCTTTCAATTTCGAATTGAAGTGTTTCGCTGGCGCCCGGTTCCAATACAGCGGTTTTTCCGAATGCAGCCAAAGTTTCTTCGGGTTTTTGAAGTTTGCCGTCGGGGGCACTTACATACACCTGAACAACTTCGCGACCTGCCACTGCACCTGTGTTTTTCACATCAACCGAAACCGTGATTTTCCCGTCGAAAGTATTTGAGCTTAACGCTAAGTTGCTGTATTCAAAAGAAGTGTAGGATAAACCGTAACCAAATTCGTAGGAAACCGGAACATTAAAAGTGTTGTAATAACGGTAACCAACAAAAATATCTTCCTCGTAAACCACTTCCCACGGAACCCGCTGCATAAATGAAAATCCTGACTGATCCTGTGTATCATCCATTTCACCCTCCTGTTTTACTGCGTAACCCGGGAAATTTTTAGCAGTGGGAGTGTCGTTGTAATTTAACGGGAAAGAAACCGCCAGTTTCCCTGAAGGATTTACCTTGCCGGAAAGAACGTCAACCACAGAGTTTCCGCCTTCCTGACCAGGTTGCCATGCACAAAGAATTGCATCAGGAATATTTTTCCAGCTTGCCGTTTCAATTACGCCTGAAACATTCAAAATAACAACTGCTTTTTTTCCGGCAGCATGAAAAGCATCTGAAACTGTTTTAATCATTGCCTGTTCAACAGGAGAAAAATAAAAATCACCTTCTTTAGCTTGTCTGTCGCTTCCTTCACCTGCATTTCTTCCAATGGTAATTAAAGCAATGTCAGCTTCTTTGGCCATTTCTTTTGCCAAAGCAGGTTCTACAGTCATTTCAGTAACCGGAACTTTTCCCATCATCAGTGCGGCCAGTGCGTTGTCGGGTTTTGGCGCGTTTGCTCTTGCCTCTTCCATGTAAGCAGTGTAAATACCGGTAAGTTTCTGTTCAAGCATATATCCTGCATTTTCTAATCCTTGTGTTAACGAAATGGTATACGCTTCGTTAACATCGCCGCTACCGGTTCCACCTGCAATAAAATCGTAGGAAGTGTTCCCAAAAGCAGCAATTGTTTTTGTTTCAGCAGAAAATGGAAGAGCATTGTTGTTGTTTTCGAGAAGAACCATTCCATCGGTAGCAGCCTGACGGGTTACTTTGGCGTGGGCTTCCAAATCAGGATTGTTTGAAACCGGGTACTTTTTATAGCGCGGTGTTTCAAACATAATATTCAGAATTCGTTCCACATTTTTATCCAAAACAGCCACGTCCAGTTTACCGTCGTTTACAGCTTTAACCAGTTCATCAATTTGTTGCTGGGAACCGGGCTGAATCATGTCGTTTCCGGCTTCCATTTGTGCTGCAACATCGCTGCCACCACCCCAGTCGGTCATTACATAACCTTTAAAATCCCAGTCGTTACGTAAAATTTTGGTCAGCAAGTCATTGCTTTCCGAAGTGTAGGTTCCGTTCAGTTTATTGTACGACGACATTACCGTCCAAGGCTGACTTTCTTTAACTGCAATCTCAAAACCTTTTAAATAAATTTCGCGAAGAGCTCTTTCACTTACAACTGTATTCACCGACATTCTGTTGGTTTCCTGGTTGTTGGCAACAAAATGTTTGATTGAGGTACCTACACCATTCGATTGTATTCCACGTACCATTGCAGCGGCCATTTTACCGGCAACCAGCGGGTCTTCAGAATAATATTCAAAATTTCGTCCGCAAAGCGGGTCGCGCTGAATATTTAACGCCGGGCCAAGAATTACATCGGCACCATATTCGAGAACTTCATTTCCCATTGCCTGGCCAACTTGTTCAACCAGTTGGGTATCCCACGAAGAAGCCATTACTGTTGCAATAGGGAAAGCTGTACAATAATATGTTTTGCTTTCGCCTTCGCGTGTTGGCGAAACCCGAAGACCTGCAGGACCGTCGGATAAAACCTGGCTGGTAATTCCCAGCTCAGGAAACTCTGCCGAAACACCTGCTGTACCCGGCAAATATTTACGGATTTTGGTTACCATTTTGCCGTAATCTGTCGATTCATCCAAAGCGCCGCCAAAAATCGCAGGCATTTTATCTTTTAATGAATCGGGCATCGGAAAATACATCCCTGTTCCTACCACCAACTGAGCCTTTTGCTCCAGTGTCATTTTTTTAACTATTTCTTTAGCGTTGTTTCCGGCAGGTGTGGTTGTGCACGAATTTACCGATACAATAAAAAGAAAAGCCAGTACAAACTGGCTAATAAGTTTTAGTTTATTAATTCCCATTGAATGTTTTATTGTTTTAGTTTATATGGTACTTTTTCAACCTTTTTTTGAGCCTGAAAACATGTAACCTTTTAATTTATTTTGAAACAAATTCAATGTATGTGTCAAGCCGACACAATAATAAAAAAATTACGCTTACAAATCAAAAAAAAGGTAAAATTTATTTACTTTGTTAACTTTTAACAAATAATCTAAATTGACTAGAACTGAAACATTGGATACCAAAGAATTTTTGGATCACATATCTCTTGATTGTGTAATTTTTGGATTCCACAACAACGAACTAAAAGTGCTGACCTTGCATTTGACTCATACCAAAGAATATGCATTGCCAGGAGGTTTTTTAAAAATGGAGGAAACTCTGGAAGAAGCAGCCAAAAGGGTTTTGCAGGAAAGAACCGGATTGGAAAACATTTTTCTGAAACAATTCAGGGTTTTCAGCGAACCCGAACGATCAAAAACAAATCCGGCGACCCAGGATATCATTCATTCAGGAGGGCACCCTGATATGGAATTTCTCTCCAAACGTTTTATCACTGTTGGTTTTTATGCGCTGGTCGATTTTACAAAGGTAAAACCTACGCCCGACTATTTTTCCGACCGCTGTGAATGGAAAAATATTTCGGAAGAGGCGCCGTACATTCTCGACCACAAAAAAATTATTTCACGGGCGCTTGATGTTCTGCGCTTGCAGTTAAGTTACCAACCCATTGGCTACAACCTGCTTCCCGAGAAATTTACTATGCCCGAACTTCAGAAACTCTATGAAACTATTTTAGGAAAAGAGTTGGATCGGCGAAATTTCCAGCGAAAAATTCTTTCCTACAAAATTCTGAACAAGCTCGACGAACGAAAAAAAGGTGGCGCTTATAAATCGCCGTATTTGTACGAATTCAATCTTGAAAATTATCAGAAAGCCCTGAACAACGGGTTAAGCGGAGCTTGGTAAACTTTTATTTCACCTTTAAAAGTTAAAAGAACAAATACTGATTTTGGCCGGTTCATTTGAATTCCTCCAAAAATTAATTAGTTCACAGAAATGTAAAGATAAAAAAAGGCGCCGGATTTTTTCCCGGCGCCTTTTTAGATATTGCATTTTCGTTTTATTTGTTCCAGTTGAACTCTGCTGATTTTACATCGGCTGAAGATGTTCCGATGAAAATCTTAAATGCTCCAGGTTCCCAGTCGTACACCAGTTCGGAATTGTAAAATTTCAAATCTTCGGGTGTTACATCAAAAGTAACCTCCCTTTTCTCACCGGGTTGAAGCATAATTTTTTTAAAGTTTTTCAGCTCTTTCACCGGGCGCGAAATCGAAGCCACCGGATCGGCAATGTACAACTGCACCACTTCTTCGCCGGCAACTTTTCCCGTGTTGGTAATGGTAACCGAAGCTTTTAAAGTTTCATTCCCTTTCAGTTCGTTTTTACTCAGTGAAATGTCGCTGTAACCAAAAGTAGTGTAGCTTAGACCGTAGCCAAACGGAAACAGCGGGTCGTTGGGTAAATCGAGGTATTTTGAAGTAAACTTGTTGTTTGCGTCAAACGGGCGGCCGGTATTCAAATGATTGTAATACACCGGAATTTGTCCGACACTTCTCGGGAATGTCATGGTAAGTTTTCCAGCCGGATTGTAGTCTCCGAAAAGAACATCGGCAATTGCATTTCCTCCCTGCGAACCCGGAGCCCAGGCTTCCAGAATTGCCGGAACATTGTCGTTTTCCCAGGCCAAAGTTAGCGGGCGGCCGTTTATCAAAACCAAAACAACAGGCTTTCCGGTTTTTAGTAATGCTTTTAACAAATCGCGCTGGCTTTCGGGAATGCTGATATCGGAACGGCTGGAAGCTTCTCCCGACATAGCAGCCGATTCACCCAAAACAGCCACAATTACATCGGCATCCGAAGAAACCTGCAAAGCCTCATCGATGAGTTGTTGCGGCGTTTTTGTTTCCTCCTTCATCTGCGCTCCCATAAAAGCGGCATACGGTGATTTCAAACCTTCTTTCAGGTACGGTTCGTCTGTAATATTTGCCCCTTTGGCAGTAACTACTTCTACAGAATTCCCGCCAACATTTTTAATCCCTTCAACTACAGTAGCAATAATTTTGTCGTCGCGCATCATTACCCAGCACCCCAGCATATCGGCTTTTGTGTCGGCCAGCGGGCCAATCACGGCTATTTTACCTTTTTTCTGAAGTGGTAAAGTATTGTTTTCATTTTTCAGCAATACCAATGAATGTGCAGATATTTCGCGCGCTGACTGTAAAAATTCAGGAGTTGCCACTTCGGTTTTCGAACGGTTTTCATCGAGATAATTGTACGGATTTTCAAACAAACCCAGTTTGTATTTGGCTTCCAAAACACGGTGGCAGGCCAAATCGATGTCGGCCATGGTAACTTTGCCTTCATCGAGCGATTTTTTCAGAGTTCCTATAAAACCAAGACCCTGCATGTCCATGTCGATTCCGGCTTTTAATGCAATTGCCGAAACTTCCTGTAAATCGCCCAACCCGTGGTTCGACATTTCATTAATTGAAGTGTAGTCGGTAACCACAAAACCATCAAATCCCCAGCGGTCGCGCAAAACATCGGTCATCATAAATTTGCTTCCCGTTGCCGGAACCATATCAATGGTATTGAACGACGACATGGCACTTCCTGCACCTTCATCGAAAGCGGCTTTGTATGGCGGAAGATAGTAATTAAACATTTTCAGATGGCTCATATCAACCGTATTGTAATCGCGACCAGCTTCGGCTGCACCGTACAAGGCAAAATGTTTTACACAAGCCATAATCGTATTGTTTTTCGAAAGGTCGTCGCCCTGGTAGCCGCGAATCATGGCTTTTGCTACCTGCGAGCCCCACCACGGATCTTCCCCTGCACCTTCGGCAACTCTTCCCCAGCGTGGGTCGCGGGCAATGTCGACCATGGGTGAATAGGTCCAGCAAATACCGTTGGCACTGGCTTCGACAGCTGCAATACGCGCACTTTTTTCAATCAAACCGGTGTCCCAGGTACAGGCCAGTCCGAGTGGAATCGGAAAAACTGTTTTGTACCCGTGAATAACATCCAGACCAATTAATACCGGAATTTTCAAACGCGATTCCTGTGAAGCGTCCTCGGTTGTTTTTACAGCTGAATAATTAAAACCACCAGTAGCTCCAATTTGCCCTTTTTTAATCGATTCTTCCAGACCGGTTCCACCGCCAAGTACGGCACCCATATTTCCCGACGATAAATTGATTTGCCCCAGTTTTTCTTCCAGGTTCATTTTTCCCATCAGGTCATCTACAAATTTGTCCATCTGCAATTTTTGCCCGAATCCGGTTAAAACCGGAAAAAGCAATACCATCAGCATTCCGGTTTTTAGAAGAAAGGAATACTTTGTTTGTTTCAGTTGTTTCTTCATACGTTTAATTTTATTGGATTTTGTTTTCAATTGGTTCAAAAAATGTTGAAACAGTAAACAAAGATAAATGAAAAACTCATTGTGTTGATGCGACACATTGAGTTTAAAATTAAGAAAGAGGTTGTCTGAAAATTCAGGAAACTTTTGGAATATCCAATCCTGTCATTTTCAAACAACCTCTTTTTTTATAATTACAGCAAAAGGATCAATTACCGGTGATAAATTTTACCACATCTTTTCTGAATTTAACCAGCTCGTCAACATTCGTGTAAAACATGTGGCCTGCCTTGTAATAATTCAGCGAAATATTGTCGTGCAACTTTTCCGGTAAATTCAAGTGGCTGAAAGTGTATTCGGTACCTAGAAAAGGCGTAGCCAAATCGTAATATCCGTTTTCTACCATTACTTTCATTGAAGGACTCTGTACCATGGCTTCTTTTAAATCTTCCACAATTGAACGACCGTTTCCACCGCCTAAAAATCCACCACGGCCGCGACTCCAGTTCCAGTTAAAACCTTCCAGTGAAGAAGCCGAAAAATTATATTTTCTGTCGAGGCCAAATTTTAATTCGTTGTGAAAATACGACATAAATCCCATTTGATATGCCGGTGAAATTGCTGCGCTCTGCGGATCGTACATTGAACCGGTACTCAAGGGATCGAGTGTGGAGCCGGTGTAGCGTGAATCATACCTGCCAACCGTGGCACGTTCGTCTTCCAGTAATTTAACAAAATAGGCCCGGGCACTAACGCGCAGATCAGCCTTTTCAAGGTATTCCTTATCAAGGCCGGTAAATTTTGTCATCTTTTCGATTACAGCATCTTTTTCAGCTGCCGGCAAGTTATCGCCTTTCATAAGAGCGGTGTTGTATTCCCCAAGGGCAAATTCACGCGCTTCATCCAAAAAAACTTCGAGATTTTCCGGTTTTGGCGAAATTTTGTTGTGATACCATGCAGTAGCCGCATAGGTTGGTAAAAACAGCGGGTAAGAAATATCGTCGCCCTCGCCAAAAGTTATTGTTCTTAAATCGAGTACACTCGAAACCAAAACAATACCATTCAGAGCAATGCCATAACTGTCGAGCAAAGTCGAAGACAAACCGGCAGAACGGAATGTTCCGTAACTTTCGCCCAACAAGAATTTGGGTGAAGCCCACCGGTTATTTTTGCTGATGTAGGCATTTATAAAATTGCTGATGGAAGTAAGATCGCCGTCCACACTCCAGAAATCCTTGTTTTCTCCTTTACCTACAGCGCGAGAGATTCCGGTACCCACAGGATCGATCATTACAATATCGGTAACATCGAGAATTGAGTATTCGTTATCAACAAGTGTAAAACCGGTTTCGTTAAAATTGGGGTCGCTTACCACCACTCGCCGTGGTCCGATGGCCCCCATGTGCAACCAAATGGATGCAGAACCTGGGCCTCCGTTATAGGCAAAAGTAACTGGTCTGCTTCCTAAATCAGAAATACCGTCGCGGGTGTACGCCACATATCCGAATTCAGCAATAGGTTCATCGTTCGCATTTTTAATAATCAGAGTAGCTGCCGTTGCGGTGTAATTGATGCTTTTCCCATCAATTTTGATGCTGTGCTGAGTTACACTCTCCTCCGGTTTGGGCACCGGTTTATCAACTTTTTCTTCCTGCTTTTCACCCGGTTTTCCCTGAGCCGGCTGAGCATTTACTGAAATTGATATTCCAAACACCAACACCAGTAACCATAAAAGTTTTGAGTAATGTTTTTTCATCTTTTTTAAATTTTCAATATAGTTTCTAAAATTTTCGTAAATACTTCAGTTTTTCAATCAAATCTTTAACAGGATGGAATTCGCATATCCGTCAGCTGACGAATGGATAATCATTACGGTTGTTATTTAATGATGAAATTTATTTATGCTCATTTCATGTGCGCAATTTTTAATTCTGAGTTCTATAAATTTTGTAATAATGAATTATTTCAATCCGCTTTGCAACGGTATAAAATTCGTACAGGTTAACCCGGCACTCATTTCATTTTACTTGTTTTGAGATTAGAAATTTAACGATTGTTATGTTATTACAGGCGATTCAGCTTAACCATACGCCACTAAATAACATTTTATTTAAAGATAATGTTACCGGCTATTTTTTCGTTTATTCAGTTTAATCTGGCAGAACATAAATTTGTACTTTTTTTGAATCAATAAAATACAATTCCATTTTTAAGTAATTCGATCCGGTGTAATTCTAAAAGTTCTTTCAAATCGGTTTGAATTTCTGATTCTGTTGCTGCTTCCTTTGATTTAAGTTCATCAAAAATACTAAACTCAAAACTATCAGGACCGAACGTATTCCAATCGTTTTGCAATTCTATATTTTTATGGCTCCCTAATTTTAACTGAAACTGATCTGAATTGAATGCCCTATCCAAATCGAAGCTTATTTTTAGCAATAGTTTATTGTTCTTCAAGTTTTTAATCTGATAAATTCCAGCTCTGAACTTCATTTGTTTGTAAGCATTCCTGTTTTCTTTTTTTGTATTCATTTTTAACCAATTATTATAATCCGAAATTTTACCAGGTTGTAATAAATGAAAAACCTTCATTAGAACTTAGTTATAAAGCACTTTTTAGATATAATTCGGACAACTGCTACTTTTCTTATTGCAACAAAAAACGTACAGGTGAACTAATGTACAATCTTATCGGGTTCCCGTTTAGTTTTGCAGGCTGCATTTTAGGTAATGAATTTAACAATTGATACGACTCAACATCTAAAATTTCATTGACTCCATTAATAATTCTAACATCCCCAACCTCACCTTCTTCATCGATTGTGAATTGAGTTTGTACATCTCCCTGTATTCCATCAATTTGAGCTGCAACAGGGTAATTTACATTAAGGGATATCCAAACTGCAATGTCAGAAGATTTGTGTTGTTTTGCTATGGAATATATGTTTTCATCTACTCCGATTAACTTTGGGGCAGTAAATTCACCTTCAACATTCTCCAATAATTTTTGATTTTTCAAGTCATACAAATAATAGCCTTCAGGTTTAAATTCACCATAAACAACAGAATCAGTCTTTGAATTCTCAGCGTTCAGAAGATACCAGGTTCCGTAAGGTTTGTTGTTTCGATAAGATTTAAGCCAAACGGATTTACCTGAGCTGATTTCAAAAAGTTGCTTGGTTAAATCATTTTCTCGTCTCGTTGAAACTAATTTAAAACTGGCCTTCTTTTCCTTTCTCTCGTATTTAAGGTCAATATCACCGAAATACTTGATAGTTGTTATTTCCTGAGCCAGAAGACAAAAGGGAAAAACGAGAAACAACAGAGCAATTAATCTTTTTTTCATGTGTGTAAAATACCAATTTTGTGTTCAAAAATTTTCGTATCAACCAATTTTTTTCCAAACAAGGACAGCAACGACATGGAATTCGCATGAAAATTTATTCATTCCTTTTGGTGTTTAGCTTAATCATGCTCATTTCATACTATTTTATTACTATTGTTTTGAACAGGTTAAAATTACAATTTCCAGTTTTGCTGTGTGCAGGTGGCGGTTTGCTAAATGTTTTCTTATCAACGCAACTAAAGGTTGTAATGGTCAAAGTTACTAATTTTCTTATCCATTTACCATAATATTATAGGAGATTACATTTTAATAACCATCTTTCTCTTTTGTACTACATATAAAATCTCTTCACTGCCGCACAATTGCACCTTAAACCTCCCTTTCATATTCAACATATTTTAATCGGGAGGAGCAGGGAGCCAACAATTTTTCACTTTATCTCTATATTATTTCTTACACTTCATCACCATAATTACCGGATTTGAGCCTTCATTCAGTTTAGCTGCAATTTCTTTTAGTTCTCCCTGCAATTCGTTTTTACCATAAGCTTCAACCAGCTGATAGGCTTCCAGATTCTGAAAAGCTGCAATTTTATCGTTCACCGGGTGCGAAGTTAAATCCACTCTTTTTCTTTTTACAAAGTCGCTGTTGATGACCACTGGATCGAATACCGTTTTTTCCTGTCGGTCGTACATTAAATCTGAAATTGGAAATCCTCTTCCTTTTGTAAAGTCAAATACTTTTTTCATGGTGGTTATAAAAAAATAGCGGTCGGTAAGAGTACCCATAGTAAGCAGTATTTCGGGATCAACAGCCGGTGTTTTTACAAGAAGCGGGATTAATTTATCCTCTGTGGGAATATAATTGTACACGGTATCCGAAGATGTGTCGACAAGCAGCCAGGTGTTGTGGTATGGAATTACCGAAAGTACCGAAGTTACTGCAACCCCGTCGCCTTCCATCACGGCCGGCGCTTTAATTACATCAAAAGGAATTAAAATTTTCCGGGTAATACTGCCGTCCAGTTTCGAAATAACCAAATGGTACGACTGGTTGCCTCTGTTTTCACCGTCTTTGTAGTAAACCGACGCATCGTAACAAATCAGATTATTTGCATCAAAATTGAATACATCCGAATAGTCAGCGTCCTCCCTGTATTTTAAACTTCGTTTAAAGTTACCGGATAAGTCATACACAAATAACTTTTTAGTAACTACACAATTGACAAAAAGCTCATTGTTATCCTCATCCAAAACAATTCCACCGATAAATTCATATTCTTCGGCGCCTTTGCCTTTTCGGTTTATCTTATTGATTGCCTTGCCAGTTTTTCTGTCGAAAACAAAAATATTCCCGTCGTTAATCCAGTTTTTTACCACAAGGTATTTGTCGCCTATTGCCGCAACAACGCCCTGGGTAACAAAAGCATCGTTTGTTTCCAACGTTATGTATTCCACATCCATAAAATCCTGAAGAATCAACTCTTTCTCAGGATGACTTGCTGTTCCATCAATTGTGATAAGGTCGTTTTGTTTTTCAGATTGTTTGCAACCTCCTGTTATTACCAAAACAAACAGGATGATTGCCAAAGATTCTAATTTCTTCATTGGGTTAGGTTGTTGTTTTATTGTCCATCTGTTGGCTGATGGAACTCTTTATTATTGCAAGATTGCGACGCGAAGCAATACAAAAAGTATTCCCTGTTTTTTGGATGAAAATTTTTAAGGAATTTAATAATGATATTCATTTTGCCTAAAATACAAATTTTTACAATTCTTCACCGCCCTAAGGGACGGTGTTATACAAGCTCATTGCAAATGTGTTAAAGTAAAATTATTATCATTTTAAGACTTTATCCTTTATTCTCACCTTCTGTACACATAAACAACTTCTTCAATACCATCTTTTCTGAAAGTTTTTACTTTATTCATACCGATTTTTGAAGACACCCTTTGCGATGCTTTGTTCCCCACTTCAGAGTAAGAGTAAACCGATTTAAATCCCAGAACTTCTATTGCATACTTTTTACAAGCTTCTGCTGCTTCTGTTGCATATCCGTTATTACAAAATGCTTTAATTATATGAAAACCTATCTCCGGCAATATATCGCCATCAATATTCTGCAATGTAATTCCGCAATCACCCAGGAACTGATTATCGGCTTTGCGTATAACAGCCCAAAGTCCAAATCCATCGTTATTGTATCGTTCAATATTTCGTTGAATCCAGTTTCTTACTTCTTCCTCTGAAAATGCATGCGGGTAATGCCTCATTGATTCTTTATCGGATAAAACCAAAGAGAGGAAAGGGGTATCTTCCAGTGTTAGCTGTCTTAAATACAGCCTGTGAGTTTCAATTATTGATTTCATATTCGGATTTTAGTTAAACATCCGCCCTTGCTGCGCAGAGTCCCAAAAAAAAATGGTAACGGTCACTTTTAAGTTGCCGTTGCGGATTTCAAAGAGCGTTCCTGCCCAAAGGACACAGAACCGCGAAACGAGAATCCGCAGTTGGCGTACCACCGAACCCTGCCCTGCAATATGTTTCTTTGTTATGGCCAGTGGTTATTCATTTTTTTTATTTGTTTCTAGTAACCAATTAAAAACATTTAGATGTAAAATTCCACTTCGATTTTGTGGAAACGAATCTGTCGTTAATAAATATTTAGGGTAATTGTCATTTATTTTTTCCAATGCCCCAAACTCACGGTCAATAGTACTTTCATTTGTCATTTGCCATGCCACTTGATAATATTCAATTTCTCCTATCGAATTTTTACAAACAAAGTCCACTTCTGTATTTCGCGCTGTACCAGTCCATACTTTATAACCTCTGCGCATAAGTTCTAAGTAAACTACGTTTTCTAAAATGTGACCTCTGTCAGTGATTCGTTCTTTACCTGCCAAAATATTCAATAATCCCGTATCTACTAAATAATATTTTTCCAGAGTTGCTAATTGTTTTTTCCCTTTTAAGTCGAATCGGTTTACCTTATAAAACACAAAACTGGTAACTAAATATTCCAGGTATTTTTCTACTGTGGCATGATGTATATTTTGTCCGTCTTGCTTTAATGTTTTAGAAATATTACTCGGCGAAAGTGAGCTACCAATATTGGATGAAATAAATTTTACAATATTTGAAAATGCTCTTTTGTCATTTATCTGGTGCCGTTGTGTTATGTCTTTTTCAATTATTGTAGTATAAATGGCTTCCAGATATTCATATATCTTGTCAAAACCGTTTTCTCGCAATTCAACGCCTTTAGGCAAAGAAGTTTCGTTTACATAGTCAAAAAATAACGCTTCGTAGTTGAGATATTTGTTACCTGTGTCAATTTCACGTGCTATTAAATATTCCTTGAACGAAAATGGTAAAATTGAAATTTCTATATATCGGCCGCTCAGCAGGGTTGCTAATTCACTACTCAGCAAAAATGCGTTTGAACCGGTAACGTAAATATCTGTATTTTCTGTTGCGAAAAGTCCGTCAACTAATTTCTCAAAATATTGAATATTTTGCACTTCATCCAAAAAAATATAGTTGGTTTTATCGGATTGCATTTTTTTCTTTATCTCAAAATAAATGTCGCTCCAGGTTTTATTGAGATAATTTTCGGGCAGTTCAAAATTGTAAAATTGTACTTGGCGTTTACCAATCCCAGTTTTTAATAAATGTTCCTGATAAATTTCAAGTAATGTGCTTTTGCCAGACCTCCGCAGACCGCTCACAACTTTTATAAGGTCTTTTTCCTTGTATGACAAAAGTTTATCTAAATATTCTTTTCGATTTATGTAGTTATCCATGCATCAAAGGTATGAATTAAATTATCAAAACTTGCAATGATTGCAGATTTTGATATTTTACTTGAGCTAGCGATTTTGTTTTTTACCATTGCCACTAACGGTCACTTGCAAGCTGTCGTTGCGGATTCTCGGAGTGATTTCCAGTCCGGTAGGACTAAGACAATCATGCGGGAATCCGAGCTACGCATACAAAGAAAACCGCTATGCAATATATAAAATGTTGTGGGTATGTGCTTTAAATCTGTAATAAATTGAAATCATTTTTTAGCCCTTGTAAGTCATTGAAAAGGTACTTTCCTGTGCATTCCATTTTATGTAAATAATTAAAAAGTTTTATATTTCCATAATCTGACATTGAGGTCTTATTTATACTGTTGTAGCTTAGTCTAAAAATATGTATCAAGTCTTCCTTAATACCTCTATTTGTCACACATAATTCACTTTTCAAAAATTCAATAAAATCTAAAGGAGAACCGAAATTGTCAAATAGAATGAATACACTCTCTTGTTTATGAAGATTGAAATTATCTTCGCAATTTTTAATCTTTTTTGCTGGGGATAAGTTGTAACCAACATAGACATCATATTTTTTTCTATAATGTCTGTAGTCTTGGACTATTTTAGAATCCAATTCTTTTAAATCTAATAGCTCAATAATTCTTTTGATATTTATTGCGTATATACTTGCATAACAATCATCTGGATATAGTACTAAATCGTCATTTTTATCATATGTTCCTCCACTATTGAATGGAATATTTGATATCGCAAAATATAATGCTATTAGCGGATTTTTAGTGAAATCTAATAAGCATGTCTCGACTCCATAATGCTGAAGGAAATAGAGTCGTTCTAAAAATGAACTATTAATTAAATATTCAATATTTTTATATTCATAATCATTGTAAATTTTTTTGAAAAAATAATCACTTAATTGTTGTTTTATGTAAGTACTAAAGAAAAAACAATCTCTAGTATATTTTCTATTAAATGATGAAATCAATTTCCATGGTTGTGTTTCTCGTTTAATCCGATTACAAGAGTTTGATTGTCCTCTAAAGATGTAATTTTCAGAGGTGATATTTTGAAAGTCTTGTATTACTTCAAACCAATTATTGTATATTTTGGATTCTTTGATAATATTCATAAGGCGTAGTTTCAATTAGCATTACCCACAACGGTTGGTACATGTTGTCGGGGCGGATTTCGGAGATCGTTCCTGTCCGAAGGACACGGAACTGCGAAACGGGAATCCGCAGTTGGCGTACCACCGAACACCACCTTGCAATATGTACTGTGTTAACGCCTGGCTTTTATTTTTGTGTCATGCTTTCAATCATCGAGATGAAATCATTAACTGGCTCAAAATAAGGTTCTACGTTGTCTTTGCTAAAATCGAATAAATCGTCATAATCTCCTTTTTGTCTCCAAGTGAACAATTGAGAATACATTTTACCGTATTTTGAGTCAATCTTACCAGTCTTAATGAAATACTCCGAGAAGTTTGATTTTGCTCCGTTATGGGTTGTCGGTTTTAAGTCAGAGTCGAGTAGAAGAGCCATTACTGCATAATAAGCGGCGTAATACAATCTGTTAATTGTCGAATTCCATTTCCCCCTTTCTGCAAGAATTGATGCATCGTCGTAGGTGTCTTTTGCTCTGGCAATTCTATAATTAATCAAATCATTTTTTGTTCCGGTCATTTTAGTCTAATTCCTTCTTTTTGAATGTTTTCGTATAACGGGGTAATCAAGTAGTTTGAGTTCCAGTCATTTTTTGAATAAATCAATGGTGAAAAAATTTCTCCTGTTTTTAATTCCAATTCATAGAATTCGTCCATAAATTTAGTCTCAAAGTCGAACGACACATTAGCAGAATTGAGCAGAATCAACAAATCCCAATCGGAAAGTTTTTTTGCATTTCCACGTGCTTGGGAACCATACAAATAAACTTCTGAATCAGGTGCATTTTTGTCAACGACCATTTTTATCATCTGTAATATTTGCTCTTTTTTACTCATAAAACAAAGATAATGATTTTTGATATAGCGTCAGTTTGTTTTTTTCAAGCTTGGCGTTAACTAGTTTATCTATATTAATAAGCCTACAATAACTTTTCTTTGGTATATATTACATGCTTTTTAAATTTCTTATCCGGGGTGGCTGTCTCTCGCTGCTGAATCTTCTGTTGGGTGTCAACCCTGGATTATTTTACTAAAGTAATCGGAAAAAAAAGAATAAACAATAGCCTTGTGAACATGGGTTTGTTTGGCCGTTTTAATCCCTTTTGAAGTAGGTATTTCCATCAAAGAAAAAACCGCTCCAAATAGGAACGGTTTTTTCAGAACCTAAATACCCCGAATGTTGGTTCGGGAAAGGTTGATATACCGGTGTCTATCAGATAAAATACAAATTATCGCTGCTGAAACGACTTTGCATATTTTTCGGCGGCCTCTTTGTTCCACGAAATAGTGGCTGTGCCGTATTTAAAACTGGTGTCAAGGAATTTAATAAACGCCGACATTTCTTCGGTTTGTGCCGTACCTTTTCCCATTTCCTGCATCAGGGTACGCATATCGTAAATGTATTGTGAGGTGAGTTTCCCTACTTGTTTGCCCTGCCAGTAGTGGCCTCCGTAAATTACCAAATCGTCGGTTTCTACTTTGTTCTCCGGGTTTTCGATATAAAAAATCAGTTTGTCGATGGAATTTTTGTAGGTATAAAAACTTTCTTCGTTAAACAGCCACACCCCGCTTCCCGAACCAATGGCATCGCCGGTAAAAACGAAATTTTTGTCTTTGAGCCAGAAAAGCGTGGAATGCGCTGTGTGCCCGGGTACTTCAGAAGTGTTGATGACAACACCGCCGCCCAAATCAAAGGAAGCATTTTCGTCGAAGCGCGTGGTTCTTACGGCGGGGAAATCGTTCATTCCTTCAAACTCGGCTTTTGGAATCCAGAAAGCAGCTTTCTGATCGTTGATAAAAGCAGGCAGCATCCCCAGGTGGTCGCCGTGTTTGTGGGTAACGGTAATAAAAAACTGCCGTTCCCCCACTCTTTCGTACACCAGTTCGCGCAACGACTGTGTGGCAGTGCTGTCCCATTTTACATTGTTGGAAAGATCGATAAGCAGCGCTTTTTCTTTTCCAACTATCAAATACATATCAGAGCAATTGTTCATACTCACCATCTGTCCATCGTCGTTCAGAACCAGCCCGGGCGGATTGCTGTCGTTTCCGTCTTCAATATGATAAACATTTTTGGCAAGGTCGGTTACTGTATATGGCCCTTTTTGAACCGATTTTGAATTAACTGCTGCATTGAAAACCAACATAACCAACAGCAGAGAAATAATACTTTTCATTTTAGTTGAATTAGTTTTTTTTGGAAACGGGGAAGTTTTCCCCTGTTTCCAAAATTAAAATAATTTTTAGAAAAGACTTTGTTGCTGAACCGAAGTAGCAACTTCAATCAGTTCTTTGTCGTGGTTGTGCACCAGTTCCGACTGATTATCAAACAGCATTGTAGCTCCGCCATCGCCGGTAAATGGTTCCCATTCAGGGATGGCGTCGTTGTTCGGGTTGCCGGTGTGCGCGAAAGTGGCCCAGGTTTTACTCATTTTTGCTGCCAGAGCATACGCTTCCGGAGTGCCGCCGTTGTATTCTTCGGTCCGTTCAATGTTGTTGAAAACAAAAGCAATTTCCATACAATGGCTCGATTTTAACATGCCATCCAAATGCGGTGCATTCCATTTAAAAACGTAGTTGTAAACTGGTGCACCACCCGGAACTGCAGATTTTAAACCGGCAAATTGAAGCAACATCGGCCTGAACATCATATCCACATCCGACATATCGGAAGGCAAATTGGTATTTGGGTACGCCTTTTTGAAAGCCGCTACATAAGCATCGGTTTTATCGCCGTACCGTTGTTTCAGGTATTCAATAACTGTAGCCTCATCGGCATGGAGCAAATTGGCCGGAGCGCCAAAACCACCAAATTCAACTTTGTTTGATCCCATAATTACCGGAATGTCTTTGGCTAAATCTTCAGCACCCGGATCGCCGGGTTGCAGCGGAATAAACACCCCGTCGCACGAAGGTGCCCATCCCAAACGCCCGAGACCTTCACCGGCTAATTTGGCAATGGCACGGTTTCCGGCAGCCAAAAGTTCATCGTAAGGAACGTCTTTTAGTTTCTCAACTTCACTTTTTTTCAATCCCAGTTCTTCGAGAACCGCCGGACCCAATTTCTGAGTAGCTTCTTTGGCAGAAAAACGACCGCCGCCGCCACTTTCCATAATGGCTTTGTGAAACAATCCTTTTGCTGAAGGCGTGTACAACATGGTTGTTACTTTTCCTCCACCACCCGACTGACCAAAAATGGTAACATTCCCGGGGTCGCCGCCAAAATTACCGATGTTGTTGTGCACCCATTCCAGGGCAGCCACCACGTCCATCATTCCCACATTGGCTGATTGTGCATATTTCTCATCCACTGCCGAAAGGTCGAGAAATCCCAGAACATTCAAACGATGGTTGATGGAAACTACTACCACGTCGCCGGTGCGGCTCAGGTTTTCGCCATCGTAACTTGGCAATTCACACGACGAGCCTGCAGTGTAACCTCCACCGTGCAACCATACCATCACAGGACGACTTTTACCATCATTAATTCCGGGCGACCAAACGTTCAGGTTCATACAATCTTCTTCTTTCATAAACCAGAAATTGTGCTGCTGGGCAAATTCCATCTGGTCGGTTAAAATCATGGAAGCCACATTTATCGGACAAACCGGGCCGTACGAACGCGAACTTCTTACGCCTTCCCACGGATCGGGTTTTTGCGGTGGCATAAACCGCTCGGCTTTGGCATACGGAATTCCTTTAAAATTAAAAACGCCTTTGTGCACATATCCAATAACATCGCCCGATTCGGTTGACGTTTGTGCTGTTTCACTGTTGGCAATCATCGGGTGCGAACCGGGTGTTGCATACGGATCACTACCTGTTGTTTGTGTTCCGGAATTTTGGCAGGAAGCAAATAAAATAACTCCTGCCGCCAGTCCGCAAAAAACTTTTAAACCTCTGAATTTCATTTTGTTTTAGTTTATTGTTGAATTTTTTAAAGCATTTCTCTTCCTTCTTTGTCGGGATCATTCTGAACTTCGCACACATCGTTCAAAATCATCACTTCGCCATTTTCAACCGTAAATTTTGGCCAGGCCGGTAAAGCTTCACAGTTTGGATCACCTGTTTTCATAAATGACAGCAAGGCATCCGACATTTTTGCCGAAAGTTTTCTCGGACGGGCGCCACCACCGGTGTGTGTAAGCATTAAATCGGTATTGTTAAACCAGAAACAAATATCGAGACAATGGAATGCGCGCATGCGGTTGTTGAACAATGGCGGTTCCCAGCCAAACCAGGCTACATAAACCGGAGCAGGTTGTTTAATTTTTGCCGTTGCGGTGGTAACCACGCCCTGCCTGTTGCTCGATACCAACGTCATTATTTCTATCGGTTTTTTATCGGGGAAAGCTTTGGCATAGGCATCGTAAACTGCAGGAGCCTTGTCGCCCAGTCCGCCGCGGAAACCGGCTCTTTCTTTGAGCATTTCCTTGGCTTCATCGGCAGTAATGTTTTCCATTTCGGGCATGGTACGAGCCATTCCCCATTCGTGGAAAGTACTGCAGATGATCATCGGTACATTGGAAGAAACTCCGTTTTCTTCGGAATAAAATGTACCTTTCGGAATGTTGATTCCGTCGGCAACCGGGGCAAAACCCATGCGCATTCCGCTATCGGCGTTTTCTTCTGTAAATTTTTGGTTGGCTGCATTGGCCAGTAAAATATAATCTTTCCAGGGCATTTCCTGCAACTTGTCAATTTCCGAAGCTTTTAACCCGGCTTCTTTCAGAATATATTCGCCCAGTTTTTGTGAAACCGACTGATCTGTGGCCGAAGTTGTTGAACCGCTCAAAGGAACTGCTTTGTGCACCAATCCTGCTGCTGCAGGCATGGCTGCCACCGTACAAACTTTAGCGCCTCCGCCCGATTGCCCCATAATGGTTACGTTGTTCGGATCGCCGCCAAAATTGGCAATATTTTCTTTGACCCATTCCAGCGCAGCCACCATATCGAGGGCGCCTACATTACCGGAGTCTTTGTATTTTTCGCCACCAACACCCGACAAATCGGAAAATCCAATCGGTCCCAGACGATGATTAATGGAAACAAAAACAATGTTGCCTTTCCGGCTCAGGCTTTCACCGTCGTAACCGTCCTGTTCAATTCCGTTCCCGTTGGTATAACCGCCACCGTGCAACCAAACCAGAACCGGGCGTTTTGCTGCATCAATGGCAGGTGTCCATACGTTCAGTTTCAGACAATCTTCGCTGACATCGTCGTAATTCCAGTGGTCAACAAACGAAGAATAAGCATTGGCGTAACGGTTGTCCATAATTTGAGGCGCCGTATTTCCCCACCAAACGGTTGGTTTGATGTCAGTCCAGGCCTCCGGTTTTTGTGGTGGCATAAAACGGTTTTTACCGCTGGTGTCGGCACCGTAGGGAATTCCGCGAAACTGAGTTATTCCGCGAAGGATAAATCCTTTTACTTTTCCGTAAACCGTATCGGCAATGGCAATGTCATCGCCAATAAAAAGAATCTGATCGTCATTTTCAGCGCTTTTTTCTTCTGAAGGAGAAGCACAGGCCGATAACGGAAGTGTGGCGGCAATACCTAATCCGGCTGCTCCAACTCCCATGGTTTGAAAGAAATCACGTCTATTGGTTTTCATAATTATTGGTTTTAGTAGATTAAATTGAATTTCAAATTATATAATTTTCAACATTACCTCGAAGGAAATACCATTGGATTCATTCGTGCCTGAATAAAACATTCACCTACAAATTTCATGGCATTTGGAAGACTTTTCCGCCAGAGTACCCAGTTGTGGCCGCCGTCGATTACCCGAACTTCCAACGGAATCTGGTTTTCTTTCATGGTCAGCACCATTTCGAGCTGGTCGCGGTTAATTTCGTCGTCGCCCAGTTCGATGGCATAGACCACAGCATTTTTCTGGTTTTCAGGTAATTTTTTCGCCAGCGAATACACGTCGTTTTCGTACCAGAAATCGGGCAGGCTGCCGTCCTTTTTCAGTGCACCAAAATATTTTTCACCCCACCAAACACTTCCGTCCCAACCGGGTCGTTTGGCCCTTTCTTCCATAAACATTCCGATGCTCATTCCGTAACAAGCCTGAAATTTATCGGGATGTTTTAATGCATACAATAAACAACCACGGCCTCCCATAGAAAGACCTGAAATGGCGCGGTACTGTTTTTCGGTGCGGCACCGGTAGGTTGCTTCAATGTGCGGAATCAATTCACAAAAAAAATAGTCTTCGTAATTAAAAGTTCCGTCGAAATTGTTGTTGTACCAGTTTTGCATTCCGTCTGGCATAACAATAATCATTTCAGGGGCGTCGCCCGATGCTATTGTTTTATCAGCGATTGTGGCGGCCTGTCCTTTCAATAGCCAGTCTTTCCAGTTGTCGCCGCCTCCGTGCAACAAATACAAAACCGGGTAATCGAGTGTTGATGTTTCGTAGCCGGGAGGAAGATAAATGGAATAGTGCGTTGTTTGCCCCAGAGTTTTGCTCTCCAGAACTTTATCGTTGAAAGCTGTTCCTTTTTGTGCGTTTGAAAATGCTACCGTAAAAAGGAACAACAGAAGTAGTACTGATTTTCTCATGGTCTATTTTTTGAATATTTATTTGAAAAGCAAAAGCAGAAAATTCCGGAGCGAGTGCCGCCACACCTTCCATTCGTGGTTTCCTTCAAAAGTTTCGTAGGTTACTTTAAGCTGATTTGTTTTGAACTGGTCGATAACCTTGTTGGTGTATTCCATTCGGGGATCCTGTTCCCCCACCGACAAATAAAACAGTTTCAATTCCTTATTAAAATCGGCTGATTTTATGAGGATTCCTGGAATTTCCTTTTCAGCATTAAATTCCACGCCGGGGATTCCGCCAAAAATTCCGGAACTAAAAACGCCAATCCAGTGAAACTTTTGCACATTTTTCAAACCAATATAAAACGACTGTCCCCCGCCCATCGACAATCCGCCAATGGCGCGGTGCTGCTGGTCGGAGTAAACTTTGTATTCTTTTTCAAACAAAGGAATAACATCGGTAAACAACTCGTTGGCCATAATGGCAATTCCTTCCTCGCCGTAAGCGCCGCCCTGAGTTTGTTTTTCAACATTTCCGTTGGTCATTACCACAATCATGGGTTCGATTTTATTTTCAGCGTACAAATTATCGAGAATATTGGCAGCGCAACCTTCCACATTCCACGAAGTTTCGTTTCCGCCACCACCGTGACGAAGATAAAACACCGGATATTTTTTTGAAGGATTATAGTTTGCCGGTGTATAAACCAAAAGTTTACGGTTTACATTCTGTGTTGTTGAATAATATTTATGAATATGAATGGTACCGTGCGGAACATCCTGCAATTCGTCGAAACGCAGCGGATTTCCGGGAACATTAACAAGACTAAAATCAGGAGCCTGTCCCACCTGCATTTCAGGATTGGCGAGGTCGAGTACTTTTAATCCATCGACAGTAAAACTGTAAGTGTACATTTCAGGTTCCACCGGCCCGATTGTTACACTCCAAATTCCTTCTGCATTCTTTTCCATCGGATAATTTTCCATTTGAAAATTTACCGCAACTTCCTTTGCATTTGGCGCTTGAATAGAAAAAGTAATGCTCGAGTTGCTGTTAACTAGTGGCGATTTTATTCTGGGCCCGAACTGGGCTGAAAGATTCAGTCCTGTAAAAAAAAGGACGATAAAAGTTAGAAAACGCAAAAAATATTTAAATGAAATCATTTCAGGTTATTTAGGTAAGTTATTGTTAATAATAAAAAAGTACACCGCGAACCGATGTACTTTTCAGTATTATTTCTTATTTGAACAATTTCGGAGCAAAATTTTTCAGATCGTTTCTCCAGACTGGCCAGGTGTGTCCACCGGGCATTTCACTAAATTCGTATTTAATCTTGTTTTTATCGAACACTTTCAGCATTTCCTTGCCGTTGCTGTAAGCAATATCTTCGGGGCCGCCCTGGGTGAAAATGAGATATTTTACCGTTTTATTCAACGTTGGAGCAATTTCAGACAGACGTTTGTCGCCGTTTTCATACATCTCCTTGTTGTTGGTAAACCACCCCGAACTCATCACATTGATGTAACCAAACAGGTCAGGTTTTGCCATAAACGATTCCAGCACTTCGAGTCCTCCCATGGAGAGACCCGCCAGCGCACGGTTTCCGGCATCTTTGTACACGTTGTAGTTCGATTCGATGTACGGAATGATGTCGTTCACAAAATCCTGAACAAACAAAGCCACGTCGATTCCACCGTCGGGCATTACAACAATCATTTCCCTGCATTTTCCTTCGGCAAGCAGGTTATCCATGATAATTCCGGCTCTGCCCACACCCGGCCATGCAAGTTCGCTGTCGCCACCACCGTGAATAAGGTAAAACACTGGAAGCTTGCTATTTTTGGCGTTGTATCCCGGAGGAGTCCAAACCTGCATGTTGCGCATGGTTTTGGTGGTAGAGGAATAATACTGAACAGCAGAAACTGCTCCGTGAGGAATATTGTTTCTTACTGCAAAGAATTCCTTTTCACCTTCAGGCAAAACATCAACCAATGCCGAGGTTTTGTAGGCATCAGGAGCTTTTGGATCGTACACTTTTACTCCATCCACCAAAAAATTATAACGATATGTTCCGGCTTTCACAGCAGGAACCGTAATTGACCATACTCCATTTTCGGCTTTTTTACTTTCCAGTTTTGTTCCCCACGGAACAATGTCGCCACCCAGAGTAACATCTTTTGAATCGGGAGCATAAATTTGAAAAACAACATCGCCGTTTGCAAGAACTTGTGTTGAATGCAACGTATCGTTGGGAGTTGGGGTGCGGTTAAACATTTGCGCCTGAACAGCTGATGAAAAACTTAAGGCCAAAAGAACAAGCCATAAATTTGATTTAACTTTTTTCATAATTAATTTATAAACAGGGTTATTTAAAAAGACGTGGTGTAAAATCGGCCAGATAATCTCTCCAGTTTGCCCAGGTGTGACCACCGCCGGTTTCGTTGTAAATGTATTTGAAATTATTATCGTCGAGTTTTTTGCGAAGAATCTGAACGCCTTCATAAACAAAATCCTCGGTACCACAGCCAATGTAAAAAAGCTTGTAGTTCTTTTTCAACGTTTCAAGATTTTTCTCATAAGCAGCAATCAGAGGTTTCATAATTTCTTTCAGGTTGTTGTCGTCGGGATGTAAACCAAGACTGAACAAACCCATATATTTAAACATTTCGGGATTATTCATTGCAGCAATTTGTGTGTGTAAACATCCCATCGATAATCCGGCAATGGCCCGGTTTGAACTATTGGCAATTACCCGGTAATGATTTTCCACAAAAGGAATAACATCGTTAACCAAACTTACCGGAAATTTATCGGTTGCAATTATTAAGCGGTCGGCACCCGGATCGGGCTGTGTCTCAGTAATTGCAGCTTTTTGGTCAGGATTTCCATTAGTCATTACAATAATCATGGGCAGGGCTTTTCCTTCAGCAATTAAATTATCCAGAATGTAATTGGCGCGGCCAAGCGATGTCCATGCATCTTCGTCGCCACCACCACCGTGAAGCAAGTATAAAACCGGATATTTTCCCTTACTTTCCTCATAACCCGGAGGTGTGTAAACAAACATCCTGCGTGTTTTATCCAGCGAAGGAGAATCGTACCAAACTTTTGTTACAGAACCGTGAGGAACATCATTTACCCCGAATACCTCAGATTCTTTGCCTGAAATAATTAAAGTACTTGCATACCTTGTTCCGTCACGCATGGCTTTCGGATTTTTTGGATCAAGAATATTAACTCCGTCGAGGATAAAATTGTAGTGGTACATCGACGGCCCGAGTACCTGTGTTTTTGCACTCCAAACTCCGTTCTCCGCTTTTTTCATTTCGAGTGTTTCACCCATTTTCATCCAGCTTCCACTAACTGCCACTGATTTTGCATTATCCGAATACATATTGAAGGTAACCTGGTTGTCGATAGAAATATCAGGCGATATAATTTGAGGGCCTCCACGTTGTTGAATTTCCTGTGCGTTTATTGAAAGTATACTTATAAAAAATAGTACGCCTGTAAAAAAAGCTCTTTGTATATTAAAATTTTTCATCTGTTTAAATTTTAATTGGTCTTATTACTTAAACAACCTGGGTGCATAATCCGTTAAGTATTCTCTCCAGTTTGCCCATGTATGTCCACCACCTGTTTCATTGTATATGTATTTAAAGTTATGCTCATCCAGTTTTTTACGCAAAGTCTGAACGCCCTCATAAACAAAATCTTCTGTTCCGCAGCCAACATAAAACAATTTATTTTTCATCGTCTTCAGGTTTTTATCGTAAGCTGGTATTAGAATCCTGTTCGAAATAAGATCAAAGGGCGTATTAAAATGGATTCCCAAACTAAAACAACCAACGTACTGGAACAATTCAGGATTTGTCATGGCAATTATCTGTGTTTGCATACAACCCATTGATAGTCCGGCAATTGCTCTGTTCTCACTATTTGCAATTACGCGGAAATGTTTTTCAATGTAAGGAATCACATCTTTCACCAAACTGTTTGGAAACTGAGTAATTGCATCGACTACAGCCTGTTCGTCCTGGGTATCATTTTGTTGAAAAGTTTGATCTGCTTCCGGTTCTTTTGACCAGTCGGTTACTGATGCTGTTTGGTTTGCATTTCCATTGGTCATAACAACAATCATTGGTAAAGCTTTTCCTTCAGCTATCAAATTATCAAGAATGTAATTGGCGCGGCCAAGCGAGGTCCACGCATCTTCGTCGCCACCACCACCGTGGAGCAAGTACAAAACCGGATATTTTGTATTGCTGTCTTCGTAACCGGGAGGAGTATAAACATACATTCTTCGATTGAGTTTAAGCGAAGGCGAATTGTACCATACTTTTGTAATCGTACCGTGTGGAACATCATTTACCCCGAATACTTCAGATTCTTTGCCTGAAATAATTAAAGTACTTGCATACCTTGTTCCATCGCGCATTGCTTTCGGATTTTTTGGATCAAGAATACTAACTCCATCGAGGATAAAATTGTAGTGGTACATCGACGGCCCGAGTACCTGCGTTTTTGCACTCCAAACGCCGTTTTCCCCTTTTTTCATTTCGAGAGTTTCACCCATTTTCATCCAGCTTCCGTTTACCGCAACCGATTGGGCATTTTCGGAATACATGCGGAATGTGACACTATTATCGTCTGAAACCTCTGGCGAAACAACCTGTGTTCCGCGTTGTTGCTGAATTTCCTGTGCATTTACCAATATCACTGCAAATACAAATAGTGCAGCAGTAAGAATTTTATATTTTTTCATGATAATTTTCCTTTTATTTTTTTGATTTCCATAATTCGGGTAAAAACCTGTAATACAATAGATGCCTCCATGTAACAAAGTCGTGAGCCCCATCGCTGCCGATATAATATTCGTGTTTGATGTTTTTTTCAACCAGCGTTTTGTGCAATTGCGCCTGCCGCGATTCGGGTGTAGTTTCGTGAGTTCCGGCACCCACAAACAGGTAATCTATTTTATCGTTTAATTTTGGATCATCCAGCACTCCGGGCATTAGATCGAACGATTCGGCAGCGCTTAGTATTCCGATGGAACCAAAAACATCGAGGTTGTTCATTCCGATAATTTGTGCGTGTCGTCCTCCCATCGAAAGACCGGAAATGGCCCGGTTGTGTTTATCGGCTTTTACACTGTAGTTCTTCTCCACCAACGGAATTACCTCTTTTAACATTTCGTCGTTAAACATGGAAAAGCTTTTTTCGGTATGTTTTGGATCCATTCGATGAACCATTTGGTTGTTTGGCATGGCAATAATCATTGGAAGTGCTTTTCCTTCAGCAATCAGGTTATCTTCAATAAAATTAACTTTTCCAAACATACTCCAGGTTGAAGCCAATTCACCCGAACCGCCAACCAAATATAAAACCGGATATTTTTTCGAGGAATCATAACCGGGTGGAGTGTACACAAACATTTCGCGTTCGCCACCGGTAACATCCGAATGATAAATATGCCGCGTTACTGCGCCGTGCGGAACATTTAGTGCATCGTACCAGGCAGGGCCGTCACCGTGCACCACAACAATGCTGAAACCCGGTTGGTCAGCAAATCCCACCAGCGTATTTGCAGGGTCGACAACACTCACGCCATCAATATCCAGTTTATAATAATATATTTCAGGCGTCAGGGGTCCAACTTTCAGGCTCCATAAACCATTGTTGTCTTTGGTAAACGGAATTGGTTTTTCACTTTTTAAACCCAGTAAAATACTTCCCGAAAGAAGAACATTTTTGGCATTGGGCGCTTTCACCCGAAAAATTACTGTGTGGTCATCAAAAACTTCTGGTGAAATGGTATTTGCCATAAATGGCGTTAACCCTTCGCTGTTTTTTTGCGGCGCCCAATCGAGATTTACATGAGCTTGCTGGGCATAAATTTCCATTATCCCCATAAGGAAGAAAAAAAGAATCAGTTGTTTTCTTAGCATGATAGTTAGTTTTAGTTTATTTTTCATCGGTTCGATTGAAATTTATAGTAATGATTTTTGGTTTTATCGGTTATGCAACAAGCCCAAAAGCCCGGACTAAGACTGCAATTTCACCCGTAATTATTAAAAATTTTATTCCCTTTACAATTTTCTATAATTAAGATAACAGTTGCAACTTTTAAATCACTCTAACAATTTCAATTCATTGCTTCGATTTCATTTTATTTCAAAGCCACTTCTTTCTTTAGTTTGATATCGCCGGCTGATGCACCAACCTGTAATTCAATATTACATAAATCGTCGTTCCAGGCCTGCAGTATTTCGTCCCAGTACTGAAGACTTTGAACCGGTATTTCCAGGGTAACGGTTTTGCTTTCTCCCGGATTCAATGGTACTCTTGAGAAACCTTTAAGTTCTTTGTAAGGCCATTCAACCGATGGATTGATGCGGTGAACATAAGCCTGAACCACTTCGTCGGCAGCCATTTCACCTGTATTTTTCAATTCAAATGAAACTTTGATTACATCATTTTTTCCGTATTTATCCTTATCAGTTTGTAAGCCTGAATATTCAAAACTTGTATAGGTAAGTCCGTAACCAAAAGGATACATTACCGGAAGGTTTTTTGTATCGAACCAACGATAACCCACCAGCGATTCTTCCGAATAAATAGCTGTATTCGGGTCGTTGCTTAAATCTTCTTCCTTGGCTTTTTCACCTGTTTTCCCAACATCTTCGGTTTCTGCAACTAACCCGGCAAAAATATCCTCTCCCTTTTTACCCTGAGGATAGTTTCCAAGTGCATAGGCTGGAGAATCTTCGAGTTTTATAGGAAGCGTAAAAGGTAAACGGCCACTTGGCGAGATGTTTCCAACCAAAACATCGGCAAGTGCATTTCCACCTTCGGTACCATTAAACCACGAAATCAGCATGGCTTTCGAAAGGGGTTCAACCACATTCAAATCGTTGGGAGCACCGCTAACTAAAACGGTTACAATGTTTGGATTTACGGCAGCAATTGCCTGGATTAAATCATCCTGCCCCGATGGAAGTTTGATATCTTTTCTGTCGCTTCCTTCGGTTTCCACGGCGCGGTTATCGCCACCGATAAAAAGAACAAGGTCGGCTTTCGCAGCCACTTCAACAGCCTCTTTTGATAGTTTCTGTGCTAAGATGGCTTCTTCTTGCTTTTCTTTTTCAATTTCTTCCGGTTTCTGATTTCTTCTTCGGAACATTTTGGCAAAATCAAAAACAACAGGTTCGTACCCTTTTGCATAAAGTATCTCAGCTTTATCGCCAATTTTATTTTTTAATCCTTCGAGAGGAGTTACTTCGTACAAGGTTTTAACACCTGCACCCATTCCGCCAAGCCCCATGGTTTGTTCGGCATTCGCACCAATAACTGCAATTACCGGCTTTTTGCTAAGATCCAAAGGAAGAGTACCATCGTTCTTCAACAACACAATGGATTTCGAAGCTACATCGTAAGCAATTTTTTGCTGAGCAGGTTGCGAAGTAACTTCCTTGTTGGCCTGTTCTGCCGGAATTGGTTTAATAGCCAAACGAACACGCAGGATTTCACGAACCCGCAAGTTGATGATGTCCTCTGAAACCAAACCGGCATTTACTGAATCGAGTAAAGCCTGCCCGAGGAATCTTTGAGTTGGCATTTCAACATTTAAGCCATTTGTTACCGCATCAACAGTACTGTGTGTACCGTTCCAGTCGGAAATAACCATTCCTGCAAATCCCCAGTTATCCCTAAGAATTTTATTGAGCAAGATATCGTTTTCGGCACACCACCAGCCATTTACTTTATTGTAAGCGGCCATTACACCATAAGCATCCGCTTCTTCCACAGCCGCCTTAAACGGTGGCAGGTATATCTCGCGCATGGCACGTTCGCCAACAATTACATTTACTGTTCCGCGGTTATTTTCCTGGTTATTCAGGGCATAATGTTTTAAACAGGCGGCAGCGCCATTATCCTGAACACCTTTTGTATAACCAACCGATAATCTTGAACTTAAAAACGGATCTTCGCTTAAATACTCATATGTACGTCCTCCGGTTGGAATACGCTGGATATTAATTGCCGGCCCGAGAATCATATCTTTTCCACGTAAACGGGCTTCTTTTGCCATTCCTGTTCCATAAGCGTAAGCCAGTCCGGGGCACCAGGTTGCTGCCAAAGCTGAACCGGTTGGGAAAAAAGTTGCTTTGTCGGTTTCCCAGCCCAACGGCATCCAACCATCGGGTTGCATTTCTTCGCGGATACCAAACGGACCGTCAGCATAAATCATATCGGCAATGCCTAAGCGTTCAACACCTGCCGATACAAACATGTGTTTTGCGTGCAACATGTTTACCTTTTCCTCCAGTGTCATTTTTCCGATAATGGTATCGATCTGTTTGTCATACTGTAACAAAGCAGACTTGTGTTGTACTTTTTCCTGCGTACAACTTCCAAAAAGAATGGTAACAATTGCAATTACCAGAATTGTTTTTAATCTCATACCTTTTATATATTATTTATTTCAAAATTTCCTGCCACATTTTCCGCACTGTTTTGAAGCGGTTATCGATCACCGAACATTGCGTATCAATTCTCATAAGCGAACGGTTTTGAAGTTCGTAAGCAGGCCATTCGGGCTGTCCCGGAGCAGATGGCTGGCCGGTCCGTGCAAAGCTGGTCCACAACGAGGTCATATTTTTTGAAGCCTCAAAACGATCGGGTTTGGTTCCGGCCATTCCACCTTCCACATTGTAAAACTTGAAAGGAATGTCCATGGCATGCATGGTTCCCATTTCAAATTCGGTCCCGGGAATTTTTGCGTTCGATTTGTATCCGAAATTATAAAGATATGCCGGAGCTCCACCTTGCAAAGCTTTTCTTTCGGCAATAGTAATGGAACCCAGTCCCATCATCATTATCGAACGGATGGCGATATAAATTTCGCCCGGCGTTTTTTCAGGATTTGCTGTGTGGTACGTTTGTCGAATAATTTCGGCATTTTCGCCAAAATCGCGTTTTAACCTGCTTTTCAGCTGGTCTTCGGGAAGTGTAAAAACTTCGGTATCGCCGCCAGTCATGGCAAAGAAAATATATTCGTCTTCGTTCCAGCCGGTTAGCAAAGGTTTGTTTATTGAAATTTCAGGAGCTGTTGGTTCAAACGGGTGATTAGGCAAAACTGCGTTGTCTTTTACCGCGCCAAAACTACCAACACCTGAATTCCCTATTCCGTGAAAACCTCCCGAATGCGGGCTGGGTTTTCTCGGAAGTTTATCCTGAGCTTCCAGTAAAATTTCAGCCGGAACATCCAGCAATTTTCTCCAGTCTTTTTTTGAAATGTTCAGGTATTCCAGTAACTCTGCTGTTGTTTGCGCAGCATCTCCGGCTTCAATGATTTCTACGCCGGGTCCGCTTTCAATGGAAGCTTTGTTAAAATAAGGAGTTGCTTCGGGCATGGCATACAAACACGACGTTTTCATTCCTCCGCCTGACTCGCCAAAAATCATTACATTTTGTGGATCGCCACCAAACTGTTCTATGTTTTCGTTGATCCATTTCAGTGCAACAGCAATATCCTGAACGCCGCGGTTGCCTGAGCCTTTGTATTCTTCTCCACCCAGTTCATCGAGATAAAGAAAACCAAGCAAACCTAAACGATGGTTGGTTGCGACCACCACCACATCGTACATTCGTGCAATATTTGCTCCGTCCTGCGATGCGCTGCCGCCGGAACCGGTACGAAAACCACCACCGTGGTTGTACACCATTACCGGGCGTTTTTTACCATCGCTTGCCGGTGTCCAGATATTCAAAACCAGGCAGTCTTCCGACGGCCCGGGTTCATTAATTCCATAAGTTTGGGTTGCCGGTTGAATGGAAGGATTTCCCAATTGAAGAGCATCGCGGACACCAGCCCACGGTTTCACCAGCCCGGCTTTCTGAAAACGGTTCACTCCGGAAACATTTCCGGCGTATGGCACACCTTTAAAGATATTTACACCGTTTTCGCGATAACCGCGCAGTTTTCCATAGCGTGTTTCCACTGTTTGGTAATCGATTGAAGAAACTATCCATGATTTTGCCATTCCGGGTAATAAAATTACGGGGGCAGCAGCAAGAGCAGTTCTTCCGATAAATTGTCTTCTCGAGAAATCCTTCATAATTTAATGTTATTTAAATAACTGAGGAGCAAAAGTATTGAGATAGATTCTCCAGTTCGACCAGGTATGTCCGCCCGGTGTTACGTAAAAAGTGTGTTTGTTACCGGTGTCTGTAAGCATTTTATCGAGTGTTTTTGCCGATTCATAAAGAAAATCGGTGTCGCCGCAAGCCAAAAAGTACAATTTGTAACCTGATTTTTTCAATGCTTTAAACTGAGTTTCATAGGTTTTCATGATTTGTTCCTGATCGGCATCATTACCACCAAATCTCATCCCGATTCCCATACTTAACGGACAGATATAATCGAAAAATCCGGGATACATTAGCGAAGTTGTAATGGTATGGCCACCTCCCATTGAAAGACCAGCAATAGCTCTTGATTTTGGTTTCGCGTCGACACGGTATGTTTTTTCGATAAAAGGAACAATGTCTTCCACAATACTTTTCGGATAAAGATTACCCATCATTCCCATTGCCGGATTGTTGCGATCCACTTGTTTTTCGTCTATCATTAACGTTCTGGCAGCATACTGTGTTGGATTTCCGTTTGGCATCACACAAATCATTGGTTTTGCGAGTCCTTTTTCAATCAGGTTATCCAAAATCTGGCAGGCCCGTCCCATGGTACTCCATGCATCTTCGTCGCCACCGGCGCCGTGTAACAAATACAGAACCGGATATTTATCCTTGCTGTCGGCATAACCGTAAGGTGTATAAACAAACAAACGGCGCGTCATTTCCAGTGTTGGCGATTCGTACCAAACCTGGTTCAGATTTCCGCGCTGTTTCGCTTCGAAATAATTTTCGGTTAATTTCCCCGGAATCAATAATACACTTAAAAAACGTGTTCCGTCGCGTTGCATAAAAATATTGTTCGGATCGTTAACACTCACACCGTCAACTAAAAAACTGTATGTATAAAGTTCCGGTTCAGGCAGCGGAAGGCTTATTGACCAAACTCCGTTTTCGCCTTTGGTAAGATTAAGATTTGAGGGAACATCCATAGCACCGAACGAAGTTTCCATTTTTACAGTCGGGCAAAAACCACCCGAAATCTGAACAGAATCGGCATAAGGCGCCGAAATACGGAAAGTTACATTTTGATCTCCTATTTCAGGCGAAATAATTGGCGTACGTCCCATAAAATTGGCAAGTTCCTGTGCAAAGGCACCGGAAAAAGCTAACAGGATAATGATAGAAAATATATATTTTTTCATGTTTATTTTATTGATTTTATTTTGAAAATTACTATTTAAATAAAAGCTGAGCAAATGTATTCAGGTATTTTCTCCAGTTGGCCCAGGTATGTCCGCCGTCGGTAACATAAAAAGTGTGTTCCATTCCGTTGCGGGTTAAACCGGCATCGAGTTCTTTTGCCATTTCCCAAAGAAAATCGGATTCACCACAACCAAACCAGTACAATTTATAACCACCCTGTTTTACAGCCTGCAATTGTTTGTCAATATCGGCTGCATCGCCGCGAACACCAATGCTTAACGGGCAGATGTAATCGAAAGTTCCGGGGAAAAGATTAGTAACGGCAAGTGTATGACCACCACCCATTGAAAGTCCGGAAACCGCTCTGGCTTCGGGTTTTGCAACTACCCTGTAATGATTTTCAACATAAGGAATAATATCGTTTACAATACTTTTTACATACAAATTGGCAAAAGCCGGATCGTTGCGTTCGTAGGTTTTTTCTTCGAGCAACTGCGTTTTTGCAGCCTGCTGACCGGGATTTCCGTTTGGCATTACGCAAATCATAGGTTTTGCCAACCCTTTTTCAATAAGATTGTCGAGAATCTGAACGGCGCGCCCCATTGTACTCCATGCATCTTCGTCTCCGCCGCCACCGTGCAAAAGATAAAGTACAGGATAGCTTTCACCGCTGGTTTCGTAACCGTAAGGAGTGTAAACAAACATCCGGCGGTTGGTTCCGATGGTGGGTGAATCGTACCATACTTTTGAAAGGTTTCCGTGTTGTTTGGCTTCAAAATAATTCTCGGTTAATTCACCAGGAACCAGCAAAACACTCAAATAACGTGTTCCGTCGCGTTGAATGAATATGTTCCGGGAATCGTTCACTACAAACCCGTCGACAATAAAATTGTAGGTGTACAGTTCGGGCGCGGGAGTTGGAATAGTTACTGTCCAAACGTTTGCAGTATCTTTTATCAAGTTAATGGATGAACTGTAATCGGCCATCCACGAACCGTAAAGTCGTACCAGTTTTGCATCCGGAGCTGTCATCCGAAAGGTCACTGTTTTTTCACCAATTTCAGGAGAAATTATTGGTGCATTTCTCATAAAGTTAGCCAGTTCCTGAGCATTCGAACTCAAAATAACCGACAATAAAACAAGCACAAGCAAAAATCTTTTTTTCATTTTGGCAGTTTTTAGTTGTTACGTTTATAATTGATAAATTTTACATTTTTAGGTTTAGATCCGGGCTTGCAGTTCACCCGGATCCTTTTGATATATTTAACTAAAACCATAGCTAGTGGAAAACCACTAAAAATGTTTTTCTATTCTTCGGGCCAGTCGAACTGGCTTTTGTCCATACGGAAAAACCGGGCGGCATTGTTAAACAGAATGTCGCGTTTTTGTCCTTCCGACAAGTATTGTGCATGTTCAATAACTCCCATTGAAGTTTCAAACATGCGGGGCCACATAATAAAATCGGTTCCGTACATGATTCTTTTTTCAAAACCGGCCTGCACTAAACCTTTAATATAGGCATGAATTTCGTCGAGCGGATAGCTCCAAATCATTCCTGAAATATCGACATAAACATATGCGTGAGCCCCCATCAAAGCTTTCATTTCTTCGAGCAGCGGATAACCGGAATGCATCACCCATATTTTCATTTTCGGATGGCGAGCCAGCAAATCTTCCAGCAAAAGCGGATTTCCCAAGGAAGCGCGAAAATCAGGACGGGTTAAATTGGCCATCCCATTTCCGCCAGTTCCCATGTGAATTCCAACAGGCACATTAAATTCCTCGGCTACAGCAAAATATGGGTAGAGAGAAGGATCAGAAGGTGAAATACCCTGGTATTGTGGAGCAACTTCGGCCATTACTTTGTAAAAACCGTTGGACAAAGAATCGCGGAAAGCTTCCACCGTCATCGATTTTGCATCGCTGATCCCGATTCCCGGGATGATTCTTCCGGAAGGGGCTGCTTTTATCCAGTTGCGCAATATTTCAGGATCGCCAAACGCCACCATGGTCATGTTCATATCGTTAATACGGCCTACAACTTCTTCCTGTAATTCTTCATTGCTTCCGGCAGGCAACAGCGGATCAAGACAATCGTCGTTAAAAATGGCAGGTGCTTCCTTGTCGTTTGGATCGGCACCCGGCATGCTGGTTAAAAACCACGGGCATAAAGGTGTCGACATTGCCGGACTCACCTTCATAACATGCACATGTACATCGAATACCGGAAGATGTTTTACTTTTTTTTCGGTCTGGCCTGTTGAAATCAAACTCAGAATAAATATGAATGAGATTAAAAATATATATCGTTTCATTAGTTTTAAAGTTATGATTTCTTTTCGTTATTGTATTTGGTTTTTGGGGTTAAAGTGGCCGGAACATAGATTAAATATGTCCCGGTCGCACTTTTTTAATAGAGCCCCAACTAAACCTCCTATTATCGCTCCTTTCGGAGCATAGAAGCAACATTTTTTTATTCTTCCGGCCAGTCGAATTTGCTCTTATCGAGGCGGAAAAACCGGGCAGCATTGTTAAAAAGTATATCTCTTTTTTGATCTTCAGATAAAAACTGGGCATGTTCAATAACCCCCATTGATGTTTCAATCATTCTCGGCCAGGTCATAAAATCGGTTCCATACATAATACGTTTTTCAAAACCTGCCTGAACCAGTCTTTTTATGTAAGCCTGAACATCGTCGAGCGGATAACTCCAAATCATTCCTGATATATCGACATATACATATGCATTGGCACCCATTAAAGCAATCATGTGCTCAATCATTGGGTAGCCGGCATGTTGTACAATAATTTTTAATTTCGGATGACGTGCAATTAAATCTTCAAGCAAAAACGGATCGCCCAGTGAAGCCCGGTATTTGGGTTGTGTAATATTTGCCATTCCATTACCGCCGGTACCCATGTGAATACCTGCCGGAATTCCCAATTCTTCAGCAACGGCAAAATAAGGGTCCAACGACATATCGGCGGGAGACATTCCACTGTATTGGGGAGCAACTTCAGCCATAATTTTGTAAAAACCACTTTCCAGTGAATCGCGGAATTGTTCAACGGTCAAAGTTCCGGGACTGATTCCGGGAATTATACGTCCTTCAGGTACTTCTGCCATCCAACTGCGCAATACGGTAGGATCGCCAAATGCTACCATTGTCATATTCATGTCGTTGATTCGCATGGTAATTTCATTTTTTAATTCTTCGTCGCTGGTAGCTGCAGGCAGCGGATCCAGACAATCGGAGTTTAAAAAAGAACGCATATCCAGTTTGTCGTTCGGATCACTGCCGGGCATGTTGCTCAAAAACCACGGACACAGCGGCCCGCTGGCATAATTTGGATTCACTTTTGAAACGTGAACATGAACATCGAAAACCGGCAAATGGGTAACTTTTTGTTTTTGATTATTTTGTGCATTCAAGTTAAAAAGCACAAATACAGATAAGATTAGCGTAAAAATTGGCTTCATTAGTTTTTAGTTTATTAATTTTTAAATTTGATTTGATAGTGTTCTTCTACATATTTTTTTGGATTGAATTTCCTATTCCCTGAAACAATCGGTAATAAACGGCAGGGCAATATACAGCGCCGAATGCCAGTATTCCCAGGTATGTCCGCCGTCGCGCACTCTCAATTGATAAGGAATTTGTTGGTTTTGCATTTCAGCCACATATTCCATATTTAAAGGGAATGTAAAATCGTCGTCGCCACAATCGATAAACCAGCTTACCGTTTTGAGGTTCTGCACTTTTTCAGCCGAAGCATTTTGGAGATATTTTATGCAATTATTATCCTCCACAAGTTTTTGCATTTTCAACATCACCGGATCGTTCGGATTGATAAAAGGCAAATTCATACTGTACAAATATCCGCTCATGGCATAAGCTGCGCAAAAAAGTTCGGGATGGTGCGACGCATAAACAATTGTTCCCTGTCCGCCCATGGATAAACCTGCGATTGCCCTGTGTTTTTTATCGGCGAAGACTCTGTAATTCGATTCAACAAACGGAATTAACTCCTGAAAAAAATAGTCCTCGTAACGCCAGTCAGGGTTGTTAAAATAATTCATAAAAGTTTTGCCTGCTTCCGGACAAATAATTATCATTTCGCAGGCTTCTTTTGAATCGATTAACTGATTGGCCGCTCCTTCCAAACTTCCCTGTTTAGGCCAGTCGGTGTGGCTCCCACCGCCACCGTGTAGCAAGTAAAGCACCGGATATTTTTTGTTTGTTTCCGAATTGTACGACTTTGGCAGATAAACTGCATATTCACGGTTTTCATTCAAAATCTTACTGGGCATTGTTTTGTATTCCACTTTTCCTGTTGCAGGAAACTGTGCAAAGCAAACACTTCCCAAAAACAAAAACGACAGAGTAATCAGCAGGTTTTTCATTTTTATCGATTTAAAACAAAACTTATTTTATTTGAACAGCAGCGGTGCAAATTCTGAAAGATAAACGCGCCAGTTTCTCCAGATGTGTCCGCCATCGGTTTCCATGTAGGTATATTTCATACCCATTCCGTCGAGTTTTTGTCTGAATTCCTTGTTGGCATCATACAGAAAATCGGTTTTGCCAATACCAATCCAGTACAATTTGTATCCGTTTTCCTTCTGTTTTTTAAGTGTGCCGTCAATATCGTTGTAAACCTTTCCGGTAGCATCCTCGCGTGGCATAAGTGCAGCCGAAAACAACCCAACGTAATCAAAAGTATTCGGGTAATATCTCGAAATGTGCATGGTATGAAATCCTCCCATGGAAAGACCACAAATGGCACGGTCGGCTTTGTCAGCTTTTACCCTGTAATTGCTTTCCACAAAATTTATAATGTCTAAAAAATTTGCTTCATATGTACCGTCCATGGTTTGAGGAGCCATAAATTGTGGTTTATAAAAACCATCGCGTCCTTCACCCGGAGCTGCATCCTGGGTAACATTACCGTTTGGCATAACCACAATCATCGGTTTAGCTTTTCCCTGAGCAATTAAATTATCCATGATTTGTGCAGAACGTCCAAGCGCAATCCACGCTTCTTCATCGCCACCGGCACCGTGCAAAAGATACAATACCGGATATTTTTCGGTTGATTTCTCATAACCCGCAGGTGTATATATCGTTAACTGACGATCCATTTTTAAACCGGGAGAATCGTACCAGCGGCGGGCAACAGTTCCGTGCGGAATGTCGTTCACTTTGTACAAATCGGCCTTTCCGCCGCCAACAATAAAAATATTGGTAACCGAAGCAACATCGCGAATTAAAAACGGGTTGTTCGGATCGGTAGTTGAAAAACCATCAACAATAAATGAATAGCTATACAATTCCGAATTTAAAGGCTCGCTGGTGAACGTCCAGATTCCTTTGTCGTTTTTTGTTAAAGCGACTTTGCCCGGAGCGTCCATTTGCCCCATTGGAGAATCTATTTTCTGAGTCGGTAAAAAATCGCCGGTAATCAGTACTTCTTTGGCGTTGGGCGCATTTAACCGGAAGGTTACTGAATTGTTGGTATTTATTTCAGGAGAAACAATATCCTGCCCTCCAAAAAGGGCTTGCTGCGCATTTGAAGGATTAAAAAAAGCTACAATTAGCAAAATCATTGGAATAAGTAGTTTTTTCATTTTATGATAAATTTTAGTTTATTAATTTTTAATGAGAAAACTTTATGATAGTTTTCAGTTTTCTTTGATATAATTAGTATCCTTTGGTTTAATAGCGTTACTTAAAATTGCTGCTGGCAAACTCCAGCACGTTAGGCAAACAAGCCATCCAAAAAGCCCAGTCGTGTGAGCCCGAGCGTTTTATATATTTGTGTTGAAATTCTTTCTCATTTAAAAACCGGTCAAAATTTTCATTTGCTGAAAAAACCAGAGCATCTTCGGTTCCGCATTCCATTGAATATGCAGGAAACTCGCTGAGTTGTCCGGTTGTTTTTGAATTGATGATTTCTTTTAAATCGGGTGCAGAGCTTCCCATTTCAAGGGCTCCGCTCATTGAATAACAGCTGCTGAACATGTCGGGGCGTTTAAATGCATGAAAAGTAGCGCCATAGCCACCCATGGAAAGGCCTGCAATTGCACGGCTGTTTTTGGCTGCTTTAATTCTGTATTTCTTTTCCACACCAGGGATAAATTCCTGAATCATAAAATCTTCATACAAAATATTTCCGCTGTTGTAATTGTTGCAGTAAAATGCGTCGATTCCATCGGGCATAACAACTATCATTTCAGTGGCTTCATCGTTGTTAATCTTGTCATCCATCACAGCCGACATTCCATTGGTTACCCAATCGCGGTAATTTCCCCACATTCCATGAAGAAGGTATAACACCGGATATTCATCATCGCTTTTGCTGTAATTTGGAGGAAGATAAATGGAATAATTCATATTTTTTTCTAAAATCTCACTATAAAGAGACTCATTTCCAAATACACTTCCTTTAGAAATGGTTATGATTTCTTCCTGTTTCTCGTCTCCAGATTCTTTGCTGCAACCTGAAAAAAGCAATAAAATAAAAGTCAGTATTGACAGATAATTTTTCACTTTCAATTTTTTTGTTGAATGGGTCTGAAAAATAAATACATAAAGTCATAAGAATCTTTTTTCTGAATTGAATTATAAATTTATTTCTGTGTGATTTTCAACAGTTTTACTGAATTCAGAAAAAAGAAAGGATTAATCCTATCTTCAAAGAATTGGAATTCAAATTCTTAAAAATAAGATTAATCCTTTTAAAGAACATTAATTATAACCCGGATTCTGCTGTCCTTCGAGAGCTGTATTTACGGTCATTTCATATTCTGGAATCGGTAATAATTCATTTTTTCCCTGTTCGTAACCGGCACCCTGAGGTTCATAATAACCGCCAGAACCGTTCGGAACTTTTTTACCCTGATCTTTTAATGCCTGGTAAGCATCGCCCCAACGCTGTAAATCAAGATATCTTTCACCTTCAAGAGCAAGTTCAAGTTTTCTTTCTGTTTTTATATCTTCAAACAATGTTGTTCCTGAAGAAGAAAGAGGATCAAGACTTACCCTGTCACGTACCATATTAACATAAGTTCTTGCCTTTGCATCGTCGGGAGAACTTTTGCGGTTGTATGCTTCAGCAGCCATTAATAATACATCGGCATAACGAATCATTCTCACATTGGTTCCCACGTTAGAAAATTGTGTCCATCCGTCAGTGCCGGTGCCTTCTGACATGTATCCAACGTATTTTAAATCGAGATAACCATCGGAGCCGTAAGGAACATACCCTGCAGGTGTTTGGTATTGTGCTCCAAAGTTTGCCAGTTCGGCAGGCCCAATTACTGTAGCTGCACGACGAACGTTATCACCAGCTTCAACAAAAGCATCGTACAATTCTTTATGTGGGTTGATAAATCCCCAGGAAAATGGAAAAAGATCGAGCATAAAGAAAGTCATTGTCGGTAAATATTCAGGACGAGGCCCATTCATAACAACCCATCCACCTATACCGCTTTCAGCGCCAAAAATACTGGCATAACTTAAAGATGAGGCAAAGTTCAATTCAAAAACAGATTCTACTCCTTGTTCTGATTCTTTTTTTAAAATTTTAGAGAAATCAGGATAAAGATCATATTCACCTGAATCAATAACCAGCTGAAATGTAGAAGCTGCTTTATCGTAATCTTTGTTAAAAAGATAATGTTTCCCTAGCATGGCCTGGACAGAACCTTTGCTTAACAATTGAGAATATTCAGAAGCCATAACACTTCTGACCGGCAATACGGCAATAGCGTCAATGAAATCCTGTTCAATCTGAGCATCAATTTCGGCCATTGGAGTCCGCGGCTGGTTGTATTCTTCCGGTTTTAATTCATGCAAAACCAGTGGAACCTCTCCCCACATGTTTTTCAAAAAGAAATACGCATAACCCCTTAATGCTTTTGCCATTCCTACAAACATGGCTTTGTTTTCGGTATCAGGATCGGTATTGTCAATCACCAGATTTGAACGGTTGATACAATTGTACATCCAAGAGTAGTAGCTTCTGATGGCAGAAGTTGTTGCTGAAAAACGGTATTCATTCAATTCTTCCAAAACACCTCCATTGTCGCCACGGGCACCACCGCCGGCATACGATTCATCAGACATTCCCTGATGCAGATAGAGATAATTAAATCCCATTCCCGACTGCCATTGGTCGAAAACAGCCATTACGGCTTCAAATACCTGATCATCCGTTTTATAAAACGACTCCTGTGTTTGAACCCCACGTTGTTCGTACTGCAGAAAGTCTTCAGAACAACCAAAGGTAAACAAAGCTATCAATAGCAATATCTTTGAAAAGTTATATATCGTTGTTTTCATTTTCATATAGTTTAGAATTAATTAAAAGGAAATTGTTGCACCAAACAAATAAGTTCTGGTAAATGGATACATACCACGGTCGATACCAAGACTATTTACAGTTGAAGCTCCCACTTCCGGATCAACTCCCGGATATTTTGTGAAAGTATGCAGATTCTCAACTGACAAATACAATCTCACATTTGACATTTTTGCTTTACTAACCAAACTTTTTGGAATTGAATACCCCAATTGTAATTGTTTGATTTTTAAATAATCTCCATCAAATACCATTAAATCGCTATGCCATGCATTTGATTCGGTCGCTGCACCCGGCATTGTTGCGGTTGTATGAGTAGGAGTCCAGCGATCGTCGAAATAAACCTGAAGTTTGTTAAAATTCAAACGGTCGGTACGAACCATACCCAACATAACATCATGTCCTGAGGCTCCCTGTAAAAAGGCTTTAAAATCGAAACCTTTATAGGATAAATCAATATTTAAACCATACATTACTTTTGGGATACCGCTACCAATATAGGTTTTATCTTCCGATGTTACAGTTTTAACTGTTTCTCCATCTTTGTTGATATACAGTGGGTTTCCTGTTTCAGGATCAATACCATTGGTTTTATAACCGTAAAAGTACCAGATTGGATTTCCTACATCAAATCGGGTGGCTGTTTCAAGGTTTATTGTAGCGCCGGTGAGATAAGGTTGATTTGGGTTCATGTAGGTTACTTCATTGTAAAGTGTGGATAAATTGGCACTAATATTATAATTGAATCCACGAATTTGATTTCTGTAGCTCAAATCAAATTCAAACCCACGGTTTTCAACATTTCCTGCATTCACTGTTGTTGCAGCATTGCCGGCAATAAGCGGAGGTGTTCCGGTGGTGAGAAGGTCTTTTGTTTTCTTAATGTAATAATCCATCGAGAAGGAAACTCTATCCTGGAAACCACGCAACTCCAAACCAAAGTCAGTCTGTTCACTGGTTTCCCATTTCAGGCTAAGGTTGCTTAAGTTTGCCGGTGCAGTTGCAGTTCCTAAACTTGACGATTCAGTACTCACATAATAAGGATATGAACCTGTAGTTGACAGAGGTGATCCATATTGGTATCCACCAAGGTTTGATAAACTACCATTTTGTCCCCAGCTACCACGAATTTTAACAAAAGTAACTGGTGTTCCTTCAGGGAAGAAAGATTCGTTGGAAATCACCCAACCTCCTGATACTGCAGGGAAAATACCCCAACGAGTGTCAACAGGTAAAATATCGGAACCGGCTCCGTCGCGTCTTAAACTTACCTGTAACAAATATTTATTATCGAAATCATAATTGATACGACCAAAGTAGGAAACTTTGCGTGTGATTACCCTTGAACTTCCAACGTTATCAGTAGGATCGGCGGCAAGAAAATCCAAATCATCATACAATTGGCTGTCGGATGTTAACGGGCTTCCACTGGCACTTAAGTTATTTATTCTGCTTTCGTCTGAAGACATCCCCAAAAGAAATGTTGTGTGGTGTTTATCAAATGATTTGTTATACACAGCAAAATTTTCCCATTGCCAGTAAGTCGACATCATTGTAGATTCGCTTACGCTCGATTGCATGTTGTTGGTTTGCGCGTCGTAATAATACACAGGGCTGTAAGAATGATTTCGCATACCCATTACAGTTCCCCCAAATCTACTGGTGATGTTTAACCCCTGAATCGGAGTAAATTCAAGAAAAACATTACCGAAAAGATTGTTTCTTTCATTTAAAGGATAAGTTGCATCCCTGGTTACAAATGGGTTTGCTGTACTGGTAACATACTGAGAAACACCATATATCTGACCTTGTTCATCTTTTAAGAAATTATAACCTGCATCAATATTGTTTTGAACAACTACAGGAATTTCACTGGCATTCTGATAGGAAACCGGAGTTAAAGGATCAAGCATCATTGCGCTTGTAATAACCGAAACATATTCGCTGTTTTCGGACACAGCTTTCAGGCTGGTTTTTGAAAATGTAATATTATGTCCTACTTTAAGCCAATTGTTCAATTTATAATCGGAATTAAAAGTGAACGTATACCGTTTAAATTTGTCTTTATCTCCCACAACAACACCATCCTGATCAAGATAAGAGCCTGACATCATAAACGAACCTCTGTCGGTACCTCCTGTAAATGACAAATAATGTTTACTGGTTGGCGATGGTTCAAATATTGCATCCTGCCAGTCAGTATCGTATGGATCACTCAATGCTGATGAAGGAAGTGTCCCTGCTTCAGTCATGTAAGTTTTATAATCAGCAGCATTTAAAACATCTACTTTCCGGGCCTGAGCCTGAATGCTTCTTTGAAATTCGTACATAATCCGGCCTTTACCAACTTCACCGCCTTTTGTTGTCACAAGCACAACACCATTGGCACCTTCGGCACCGTAGATTGCAGCAGAAGCAGCATCTTTTAAAACTTCAATGTTTTCAATATCGTTCGGGTCGATTGCACTTAGATTGGAAACTTTGGTTCCGTTTACAATATAAATAGGTTCCGATGAACGGTTAGAACCATAACCCCTGATACGAATATTCATACTGGACCCCGGAGCTCCTGAATTCTGTATTACCTGAACACCCGAAGTACGACCTTGTAATGCCTGTTCTGCACGTGAAATGGATTGATTTTGTAAGTCTTCTGATTTTACACTAGAAATAGAGCCGGTTACAACACTTTTTTTCTGTACACCGTAACCAACAGCTACAACTTCTTCAATACCTACAACATCGCTTTGTAAAACAACGTTTATTTCTGTTTTTGTACCAATTGTTATTTCCTGTGGTTTCATTCCAACAAATGAGTAAACCAAAATATCTGCGTCGGACGGAATTTCCAAGGTGTAATTTCCACTAAAATCGGTAATTACACCAACTGTGGTATTTTTTACAACAATAGACACACCAGGAAGCGCTTCCCCGTTTTCATCTTTTACATTACCGGTAATTGTCTTTTTCTGTTGTACGCTTACCGCTGGCGTTACTGGTTTGGCAACTTCCTTGGGAACTATAATAATTACTTTGTCCCTTACCTCAAAAGTCATGTTAGTACCTTCAAGACAAGCATTTAAAATCTCCTCAACCGTTGATTCCTCAAAATTGCAATTCAACGTTTTCAGATTTTCAATGTCGTCTACGTTGTACACAAACGTAAATTCACTCTGTTCCTTAATGTCTTTGAAAAGTTCTTTGAATGAAGCATTTTTTAACTTCACATCGAGGCGGGTGTTTTGTGAATACGTACTCGCCGTTGCCTGAATTACCAGAGCTAGTGTCAGCACCAAAGTTATTCGCATAATTAACAATAATCTAAGAAACCTCTCTTTTAGAAAAAAGATTTCTGACCTACAATTTTTTTTCATAAGTTTACTCTGTTTTAGTTTATTAATTTCATTTCTGCGCCAACAGAAATGTTTTAAATTTTTTAGGCGGAAAATATGTTGATATTTTCCGCTTTTTTTACATTAAATTTTTAACACTGTTATTTGATTCTCATTAATTTTTAATTTTACTTTTTTAGTTAAGTTAATAATCTCCAATATCTCACTGAATTTGTTGTATTTGCGAACATCGATTGAAAACCGTAACGATTTTAAATCTTCATTTTCATAATCTACCGAAATGTTGTACCAACGGCTGAGATCGGCAAAAATGTCTTCCAGGGTATTGTCTTCGTAATAAATCCGGCCTTCTTTCCATGCTGTAAACTGCTGTACATCAACACTACTAATAGCACTTCCTGTTTCTGAAAAAATTGCCTGTTCTGAAGGTTGCAAAACAAACTCGCGGGTGTCGTTTGGCCTTTGGATACCGACCTGCCCATGAACCAAGGTTGTAACAGTTCTATTTTCATCGGAATAATCCCTGACATTAAATCCGGTTCCCAAAACATTCACAGTCATATTCGATGTATGTACAACAAATGGGGCATTTTTATTTGGTGTGACTTCAAAATAAGCCTCTCCCTGAACATAAACATCGCGGATATTTTCGGGAAACGAAACCGGATATTTTATTACAGTTTCAGAATTAAGCCAAACCAATGTACCATCGGAAAGTGTTAACTGAAACTCGCCGCCCCTTGGAATTTCAATGGTGTTATATTTTATTTCATGCTTTTTTGACCTTTTCGAATCCGACAAATAAACAACCCTTTTATCGTTGGCGTTAATTTGTGTACCATCGATTTCAGTTAATTTCTGTTTTTGTTCTTCAAGGTTAATCGTTGTTCCGTCGTCGAGTTTCAGAATTGCCTTACTAGTTCCGGGGTGAATGTTTACATCGGCAAATTCCATTCCTGAGGGTTCAATTTTTTCAGTTCTGAATACAAAATAAACAGCCACTACAAGCGGTATTAACACTGCTGCATATTTCAGAATTTGAAGTGTTATTTCACGGGTTTTATTGATATGTATTGCAGCGAACTTTTTATAGGCGGCATCTTTATCAAATATTTCCAGTTCCTTCATTTTTTGCGGAACCTTATCCTCTTGAATCAGCGATTTGTACAATTCCCTGTTTTCTTCGCTGCTGTTGAGCCAGGAATCAAGAACATCTTTCTCCTCCTTTTTTAGCTCCCGCATACTTGAAGCGCGAATCAGTTTTATAATCTTGAATATATCTTCGAAATCTTTCATTTCCATTATTAAATGTTTTCTGCTAACTAAACACTGAACCTTTTCTACATGTTAAAACACCTATTTTAAAAATATGGGTGATCGAAAATGTAATTTTTTTGTAATTATTTTTTGGAAAACTTTTTTTCTCGGAAGGAGTATGTTCAGTTTTTTGAAGTACTCAACAATACAAATAAAAGAATCGGGTATTCCAACTCCTCCTTTAAAAATTTGATGGCGTTTTGTTTTAAGGTTTTTACCGTATTAATCGAAATCCCGGTTTTTTCAGCAATTTCCTTGTATGATAATCCTTCCATGCTGAGCAAAAGAACCTTTTTTCGTTTTGGCGTTAGTTTATCAATAACATTGTAAACCTGACGGTAATATTCCTCTTCAATAATTAGCTGAACTATCGATTTGTCGCTGATTTTTAAATCGTTGAGATCTTCAATTTCTGATAATTCCAGGTTTTGTATTTTCGATTCGTTTCTGTTGATATTCAGGCTTGCATTTTTTACGGAAATGTACAAAAAAGCTGTCAGCGCTTTTACCGTCGGAAAGTAGCCTTTGCTTTTCCACAGCCTGATAAAAACATCCTGAACCAAATCTTCGGCTCTTGAACGATTGTATAATATTTTAGATGAAAAGCTGCAAAGCGACGAATAATAATTATCATATAAAAATTTATAACCTTCTGGTTTTTTGAGGTTAATCTGATCAATTATTTTTACCTGGTAACTATTCATTCGCCCAAAAATTCCAATCGAAAGTTATAATTTCATGATTCATCCAAAAATTAGTAACGAAAATACCTGACTTTGTTTAACAAACAAAACTGCAATTTTTGGTTTAATGAAATACAAAGAAATTAAATTCAGCAAACATAGAAAATATAAACCTGAGAAAAGTCACATTTTCAAATGTATTTTTTAAAAGCAAGAATAAGAATCTTTCCTACTTTTTATCAAATTTTTCCGGCTGAAAATAAGGAAATCCAATTTCCATGCTGCCTTCGTACAGTGAATTTAATACCGAGTCGGAGATAATATCCTGAACCAAAGAATACAAAACCCGTTCTTCCCTGAATTTAATAGCGTACATGGTAAAAAACAATTCTCCGGTTAACCGGTCAAATTCATCCAAATCTGTATTTTCTGAATTCAATTCCTGCAAAGCCAGGTTCATTTTTTCCTTCACATCGCTGTGAAACGAGCCCATTACAGAAAGGCACCCGTTTTCGGCGATATATTTTTCAATTTCAGGAAACAGAATTTCTTCTTTTATCCGGTAATAACTTCTGAATTTATCCAGATCGTGAAATGCACTAATAAGTCTAGCTTTGCTTCCGGTATTTTTCGGCGACTTTTTAAATTCCTGCAAAAGCAATTTTATATCCTGAAGTTTTTCATCCAAAATACGGTTGTTTTCGAGCAGGCACCCCAGATAACTTTCTTTTGAAGGAGGCGAATATGGATGTTCTGAAATAGTTTGGTGTAACAACCCGAACAATTTATTTACGCCTTTTTTTAATTCATCCATCGGAATTTCCATCGCCACCAGCCGATCGATTAACTTGGGTACATCGGCAGGCCTGCATGTTTTTATCAGTTCTTCGTTTTCACTGGCAAGGAGCGTTGAATCTTCTTCGTTTAATAAATCATAAAAAAGATGTATAAGAAGATCGGTTTTCTGATTGGTTTGTTTTTCAAAATCGGACATTGTTAAAGGCTTTTCTTCGGTAATGCAATGTTATGACAAATTCGTTAATTTACGAACAGTTCTTACCTATAAAATAAAATTTCAACAAATGATTAATATTAAGATTGAAAACAATAATGTTTTGCCTGCATATTCAAAAAACTCTTAAAATATTTCTACATTAAACCTTTCAAAAAAATTCTATATAAAACTGTTTAAAATGAAAAAAACTGCACTACTGTTTATCCTCGTTTTTTATTCAGTTTTTCTGTTTGCACAAACGGAAAAGAAACCGCTGACCCACGATGATATTTTGAAATGGGAAAGAATATCTGAAAAAAACATATCGAACGACGGAAAATTTATCGTTTATTCCCAGGAACCCTGGAAAGGCGATGCAACCCTTAAAATTACAACTCCAAAAGGAGAAGAACAGGCTTCGGTAAAATGCGCGACAAATGCAAAAATCACAGCCGATTCAAAATTTGTAATTTTTACATTAAAAACTCCGGAAGATTCCATTCGCCAGCTTAAATTGAAGGAAATCAAAAAGGAAGATTTACCACTCGACAAGTTACTTATTTACCAATTTGAAAATAAAAAAACCGATACCATTGAACGCTTAAAATCGGTTAAAGTGCCTGAAAAATGGCCGGGTTGGCTGGCATGGCAGGCTGAAGCGCCAAAAGACACTACACAAAAAGAAAAACCAAAAGGAAAAAACGGTGACAAAGTTTTTCCGTTAAGTGTTAAAAACCTGTCGACCGGCGAAGTTGCTGAATTTCCGGCAGTGAGCGATTATTTATTTGCCGAAGAGAAGGAAATGCTGGTTTTTGTCTCCGAAGGAAAAGACAGTACATTCGAAGCCGGAATTTATATTCTGAACCTCCCCCGACTTACTCCCGAAAAAATATTTGGCAAAGGAAAAATAAAACAGCTCTCAGTCCAGAAAACGGGTGAAAAAGTGGCTTTCCTCGCCGATATTTCGGATGAAAAGAAAAAAGAAACAATTTATAGTTTGTATTTGTGGAATGGCAGGGATTCGGCTACCGAGGTTTTAACCAATTCTGATTCATCCGTTCCTGAAAGTTGGCAAATCAGTGAAAACGGACGGTTATCATTTTCCGACTCCGGAAACCGCTTGTTTTATGGCACGGCCCAAAAAAAGGCGCCAAAAGATACAACTGTACTGGAAGAGGAAATTCCGGTACTTGACGTTTGGACCTGGAACGAAGAAGTGTTGCAAACCGAACAAATTTACAACAAACAACGCGACCTGAAAAAAACGTACCTGGCTGTTTATGATATCGGTAGTCAGAAAGCAGTTCAATTAGAAACTGAAAAAATTTCACGAATTGTACAGGTAAACAACGGCGACGCCGACAAATTAGTGGCCTGGTCGAACCGTCCGTATGCCGTGCAAACCATGTGGGAAGGCAGTCCTGAACACAACGATTTTTACCTTGTCGACATTTTCACTGGTAAAGCGGATAAAATAAAAACCGATGTTCGCGCCACGCCACGCGTTTCTCCTGAAGGAAAATTTTTATACTGGTACGATGCCATGGATACCACCTGGCACACCTTCAACATAAATACTTTAACCGAATTTACTGTGGCTGTGCCCGGCTCCATTCAAAGCGCCGATGAACTAAACGACGTACCAAATCCACCGTCGTCGTACGGAGTTGCCGGCTGGATAAAAAACGATTTGTCGCTGCTGATCAACGACAGGTTCGATATTTGGATTGTTGAACCTGAAAACAGGATAGCGCCATACAACCTGACCCAAAACGGAAAGTCGAAAAATATAAGTTACCGTTTGGTGCGGTTCGACGAAAGTAGCGTTTTTGGACGCAGCGATGAAAAAGGAATCGATCCGGAGGAAACAATGATTCTGCTTGGCCGCAATGAAATTTCACGCACTGACAGTTACTATTCTGTTAGTTTGAAAAACGGATCGGCACCGAAGGAACTGTTTTCAGGGAATTTCAGCTTAAATACTCCTGTTAAGGCGAAAGATGCCAACGTTGTGGTTTTTACCAAAGAAAATTTCCAAACCTATCCCAATTTGCTCGCTACCGATTTAAGTTTTAAAAAGCAGGTACAAATAAGCAATGCAGCACCTCAGCAAAATGATTTTTTATGGGGAATAGCCGAACTGGTTTCATGGACTTCGCTCGATGGCCGCAAATTGGAAGGTACTTTGCATAAACCTGAAAATTTCGATCCTTCAAAAAAATACCCGATGATTGTAAATTTCTACGAAAAAAGTTCACAGGAATTGTACAGCTACCGGATGCCGGAAAATCACCGTTCAACCATTGATTACCATTATTATACAAGCAACGGCTACCTGGTTTTTAATCCCGATATTTATTACAAAACCGGCTACCCGGGCGAAGATGCTTTTAATTGTATAATGCCGGGAGTTACTGCATTAATCGATAAAGGTTTTGTTGATGAAAAACACATCGGGGCACAGGGTCACAGTTGGGGAGGTTACCAGGTGGCTTACCTTGCAACGCGTACCAACCTTTTTGCAGCAATTGAATCGGGGGCGCCGGTGGTAAATATGTTCAGCGCTTACGGGGGAATCCGCTGGAGTTCGGGAATGAACCGCTCTTTTCAGTACGAACACACGCAAAGCCGTATTGGAAAATCGATTTGGGATGCCCCGTTGCGCTATCTCGAAAATTCGCCGCTTTTTACTCTCGACAAAATAAATACACCCATTTTAATTATGCACAACGACGACGACGGAGCTGTTCCGTGGTACCAGGGAATTGAATTTTTTATCGGGTTGCGGCGAATGCAAAAACCAGCCTGGTTACTGAACTACAACGAAGCCGACCACTGGCCGTTGCAGGTGCGCGATAAAACCGATTTCCAAATTCGGATGGCCCAGTTTTTCGACCACTATTTAAAAGGGAAACCCATGCCAAAATGGATGGAGGAAGGTATTCCCGCAACTGAAAAAGGAACTGATTTGGGGTACGAACTGGAAGACTAAAAACTTTTTTCACCGGGCAAAACAGTTTTGATTTGCCCGGTGAAACTAATTGTAATTGTCATTTTTTTAGTTGTTAAATCTCCCGAAACTAAAATATTTAACATGTCATTTTCTTTACACCCCAAATCAATTCAATACTAATTTCTTTGAAAACTTTTCCATTTTGAAATTTTCCCAAATATTGACATTCACCGACAAAATTCAATTGTTCGCTGAAATTTAACGTTGAATTCAACCCAATTGATTCCACCTTTGAAAAACAGAAAACAAATTGCAACCAATTATTTTTTTCACTGTCATTAGACGGTAAAAGCTACGAAAACAATTAAACAATTAACATGAAACAATCTTTAGTGATTTTAACCTTTTTATGTCTTTTTCTGAAGACCTATTCGCAAAACTCCACGGTTAGCGGTTATATAAAAGATGCCGGCAGTGGAGAAGCCCTCATTGGCGCAACGTGTTACATTCCCGACCAGCAAACCGGTGTAACTTCCAATCAGTATGGTTATTATTCCCTTACACTTCCAAAGGGAGTTCACCAAATTAATTTTTCATTTATTGGTTATGAAACCCAAACGCTTCGGGTTGATTTAAAAGAAAACAAAACATTAAATGTACTGATGCCCGAAGACAGCAAACAAATTGGCGATGTTGTGGTAACCGGGATAAAAAAAGACAGAAATGTGGAAAGTACCGAAATGAGCATGGAAAAAATTTCGGTAAAACTGGTAAAAAAACTTCCGTCGTTTATGGGGGAAGTCGACGTTTTAAAAACGATAACACTTTTGCCCGGAATCCAAAATGGCGGCGAAGGAAGTTCAGGATTGTATGTTCGTGGTGGCGGCCCCGACGAAAACCTGATGATCCTTGACGAAGCTCCGGTTTACAACGCTTCACATTTAATGGGATTCTTTTCGGTTTTTAACTCCGACGCTATTAAAGACATTGAAGTTTATAAAGGCGGAATCCCTTCGGAATATGGAGGAAAAGCATCGTCGGTAATCGATATTCGGATGAAAGACGGCAATATCAACGAATTTCACGGGCAAGCCGGAATCGGGAATATTTCGAGCCGGTTAACACTGGAAGGTCCGGTGATTAAAGATAAATGGAGTTTTATTGTTTCGGGCAGAAGAACGTATGCCGATGTGGTTGGCCGAATGATTGGTATTGACGAACTCAAAGAAAACAAACTTTATTTCTACGATTTAAACCTGAAAACAAACATTCAGTTTTCTCAAAAAGACCGGTTGTATATTTCGGCCTACTCGGGCGACGATTATTTCAAACTGGGAGAATCGATTTATATGCGTTGGGGGAATGTTACCGGGACAGCCCGCTGGAACCACATTTTTGGGAATAAGCTTTTTTCAAATACTTCGATTATTTATTCCGATTACAGCTATAATTTAGGTGTTCCGGGTAGTTCAGCCGACCAGTTCGACTGGAATTCACAAATCAAAGACTTCAATTTTAAAGAAGATTTTAACTGGTACGCCAATGCAAACAACAAAATCAACTTTGGAATAAACCTCATTAAACACCATTTTGAACCCGGTAATATCGGTGCCAACGATAATTCTTTTTTTGAATCGCTAAAACTTACCAATTACAATGCCATCGACGGTGCAGTTTATGTGTCGAACGAACAAAAATTCGGGGCGCTTTTTACCGTAAAATACGGGGTGCGGGTTTCGGCTTTTCAGCAAATTGGCGTTGGAAAAGTTCGCGAATATCAAAATCCGGAAGCTCCGGATGCCGACGAAGTTACCGGAGAAACTTCTTACAGCAAAGGCGAAATTATTGGGTCTCCTTACATTCATGTGGAACCGCGGGTTTCGTTCAAATTAACAACCGGCGAAACAAGTTCGGTAAAAGCCTCTTACAACCGCATGGTACAAAACCTTCACCTGATTTCGAATACAACCTCGCCTACCCCGCTCGACATTTGGCTTCCTACCAGTAAATACATAAAACCACTGATTGCCGACCAGATTGCCGCCGGGTATTTTAGAAATTTTGCCGACAATACTTTCGAAACATCGGTGGAAGTGTACTACAAAAACATGAAAAATGTACTCGATTATAAAGACGGTGCGGAATTATTTCTGAACGAAGACCTTGAAACAGAACTTTTAACAGGAACAGGTTACGCTTACGGAATGGAAATGCTGATAAAAAAACAGGAAGGCCGTTTTACCGGCTGGGCCAGTTATACTTTGGCAAAATCGATGCGAAAAATTCCGGGAATAAATAACGGGGAAGCTTACCCTTCGACCTACGATCGCACCCACGATGTTTCGCTGGTATTAAATTATGAAGTAACAAAACAACTTTCGCTGGCGGCAAACTGGGTCTTTTCAACCGGAAACCCGATTACTTACCCGGTGGCCAAATACGATGTGCAGGGAAACACACTTTTCTATTATTCAAAAAGAAACGGAAACCGGATTCCTGATTACCACCGGATGGATCTTTCGCTCACTTTCGACCCGAAAAAGAATGAACACCGCAAAATAAAACGTTCGCTCAATGTTTCGCTGTACAATGTTTATGCCCGGAGAAATGCGTATTCCATTTATTTCAGGCAAAACGAGGATAACCCAAACATTACCGAGGCTGTCCGGCTTTCAATTATCGGGACAGTTATTCCTGCTGTAACCTACAACATCACCTTCTAAAAAAATAAGTCATGAAGAATAAAATATATACACTTTTAGCATTTGCGCTGGTTTTGCTGAATTCGTGTGAAGATATTATTGACGTAAAACTAAGCGACGACGATGTAAATATGTATGCCGTGGAGGCGAAAATAACAACAGAAACAAATCCTTATGTTTTTGTTTACAACACACAAATTGTAAGTTCAGCCGAAAATTATCAGGGTGTAACGAATGCGGTTGTTACAATTTCTGACAATTCGAGTCCACAAAAAAGCATTCAACTGGTGGAAAGCAGTGAAACCCCGGGACTTTATCAACCTGCAAATGATGTTGAATATCTTGGCGAAAAGAACAAAGAATACACGGTTACCATTTCTGTTAACGGAATTGTTTTAACAGCTTCCGATTATCTGGCAGAAGTAGTTCCGATCGATTCCATCCAGGTGCATTCTTCACTGCGTGGCGATAATCGTTTTTTGGGCGTTTACACTTTTGGCGACGAAACTCCGGGGCTGGGCGATTATTACAAATGGGACATTTATGTTAATAATCAGCTAATTAATGGCGCTGAATATTTGATGATTGCCAGCGATGAACTGGTCGATGGAAATTATGTAAATGGTTTTGAAATTTTTACCGATTTTCACGACCCAAACAAACCGGAAGACCGGATACTTCAACCCGGAGACACTGTGCAGGTGAAACAAAATTCCATTTCGGAGTTTGCCTATTATTTCTATTATCAGATGTACAACCAAAGCCAAAGCGGAGGAATGTTCAGTGTGCCACCCGCAAATATTAAAAGCAATTTTACGTCCAGCGACGGAAGCACGGTAGTCGGAATTTTCACTGCGAACGACGTTTCCCCTTCCAATTATGTGATTATCGACGATGAAATTGAAAGTCAGTTAAGAAATTAAATAATTCGGGGTGCAGTTATTTTCTGAAAACTGCGCCCCGGTTTATTATTTCCAACAAAAAAAAATTACCTCCAAACAATTACTTTGGTTTCTTCCGGTTCAAGAATTACATTTTTCCCTTCTGCTTTTGCTGAAGTAGTTGAATATAAAATTTCGGGTAATAACTTTTTATTCTGAAATTTCAACAAAACTTCCTGCCTGTTTTTATCTTTATTTACCAAAACAGTAATAAACGCATCGCCTGCAACCAGTGTTTTCATGAGCACATTTTTTACCGGTTTTTCAAATTGAACAGGAATTTGTTGAAGGCTTTGAGCGGTTTCATTTGCCAGCAGCTTTTGAAGTTCGGAATAGTTATTTTCTATGCGGCTGCCCAGTCCGGGCAAAGAAGGAACCCACAAAACTTCACCCTTCCCAAACGAATTCCGCAGGCCAATTTTTGCCTTTGAATCATCAAAAACCGGAGTTCCGTTTTTTTCCACAACAAAACCTTTCCAAAGATGCGCCGGTAATTGATACCCCGACGTTTCCAGCGTAAAAATTGTATCTACCATTTTAAACTCGCTTACATTCCCTCCCAGCAAATTTTCAAGGTCGAAACCGGTTTTCATGGTGTTGTGCATGTCCTGGTCAAAAAATGCAGTTAACCCGTCAACAATTAGTTTGCCGCCGTTTGCAACAAAATGCTCCAGCGAACCGACATATTTTTTAGGAAAAGCCAACTGGTGCGAAAGAATTATAGTTTCGCCGGAATAATCGTTTTTTGAAAAGTCAAACTCTTCGAGCGATTTCAGGTTGGGTGTAATTCCCATTTCACTAAATGCTTCAAAATAACCGAGCGCCGATTTAATAACCCCTCCGCGGTTCCGTGCTTCGTAATTGCTGCCGTATTTTACCATTTCCGATTCAGCCCACAGCGACTCGTGTACATACAAAATGCTAATGTTGGATTCCAGCTTTTTTGCTTTTTGAAATAATTCGCTGTTTTTCTGCAGAATTTCAGCAATATTTCCGGCGGTTGTCATCCGGTCGGAAGGTTCGTCCTGAAAATTCAGCAAAGCCCACTCGCCCGCCTCAATCCCCGAACTCCGTGGATTCAGACTCCAGAAAATGGTCCCTTTTGAACCGCTCCCGTAAATAATCCAAAGCCACTGTGCAATTTCTTCTTTGGTGGGGCAAATCGGGTTTCCGCCGCTGTAGGTGTTGTTTCCTCCCTGCAATTCAGTAATTATCCAGGGCAGTTCACCGGCTCCGGAACTGATAATTTCACAATTTGCCGACATGGCTACCGAAAATTTTTGCCGGGTAAAATACGAAAAATGCCAACTCGGATGCGCCGAACCTCCCAAACTTGTCAGAAACTTTCGCCAGGCCGGAAAATCATATTCGGCCAGATTGCTGAAAATCGCATGATTATTAACGTGCAAATCGTGTTTGTTGTCGTATTTTTTTATCTCTTCTGAAATCCAGTTTAAAAACCAGGTATTGTAATCGAGTAAAAAAGCCTCATTGTTTAAGTCGACCAAAACCGGATAACCATTTTCTGCAAAATCTTTGGGTGGATTTTCAGCTTTCCACTCCTTTATTTTTTGCTCTAAGAATTCATTTTGGGGAATACTTCCGCCGGTACCGGGCTCGTTGATTAAAACCCAGCCTGCCAAACTTTTGTATTGTTTAAAATGGCTCACCAGATTTTCGATATAAACAGCAATTTCGTGGAAATGCTTTTCTGAACGCGGAAACTTAAATCCGCCAATATCGGTCTTTTCAGTATAAGGAAACAAGGTGGCGTAAATTTTAATCCCGTATTTATCGGCCGCTGCAAAAGCCTTGTCAAACAGCGAAAAATCCCAGTTGTAATTTTCGTCGCGCATGTACGATTCAAACATACGAATGCGGCAAAAAGTAAAATGGTTTTCCTTTAACACGCTGAACCACTTATCAATATCAGCATCTGTCTGGCCAGGCTCAATAAAAACCTGCGCCCCAACATAAGGAACAGCATCGTTTTTCAAAAAATAGGAATTTTCCTTTTCTTTTGACTGAGCGTTTGTTTGCATTACACCAAACCCCGCAAACAAGAACAACAACAAAATGTATTTCAATGGCATGGTCTGTTAGTTTAGTTGAAATTTTTTGACAAAGAACCGTTCAAAACCAGTTCCTGCCCAATTTCTGTTTCAAATTCCGCTGTATTTCCGTTGTACAAAACTTTTAAGGGATTTCCCAAAAGCGATCTGATTTTTAGCTCTTTCAACGTTCCGTTTTTCCACTGAATATCAACTTCAAAACCACCGCGGGCACGCAAACCTTTTACACGACCGTTTTTCCAGGTGGGAGGCAAAGCCGGTAAAATCTGTAAAACCTGATTGTGACTTTGCATCAGCATTTCGGCGATTCCGGCAGTTGCGCCAAAATTTCCGTCGATTTGAAATGGCGGGTGGTTATCAAACAAATTCGGATGTGTTGATTTTGCAAACAAAGCCAGCAAATTTTCGTCGGCTTTTTGCCCGTCTTTTAACCGTGCATAAAAGTTGATAATCCAGGCGCGGCTCCAACCGGTGTGTCCACCTCCGTTTTCCAGTCTTTTTTCGATGGTTTTCCGCGAAGCATCCAACCATTTTGTGTCGTTCGGATTGGTGAATTCTTCACCCGGGTAAAGTGCGTACAAATGCGACATGTGACGGTGCCCCGGTTCTGCTTCCGGCAATTCTTCCGACCATTCCAAAACACGTCCGTCGGAACCGATTTGCGATGGTGTAAGTTTTGCCAGCATGGTACGCAATGTGTCAGCAAATTCTGTATCGATTCCCAGAATCTCGGACGATTTTATACAATTCTGAAACAATTCACGGATAATTTCGTGATCCATTGCAGGCCCCATACAAACTGCAGCCTGCTCGCCGTTTTTTGTGATAAATTTATTTTCAGGCGACATACTTGGCCCCGAAATCAGCAAGCCCGTTTTTGGATTTTCAACCAGAAAATCAACAAAAAACAAAGCCGCATCTTTTAAAACCGGGTACGCTTTTTCCTGCAAAAACTGTTTATCGCCGGTATAATCGTAATTTTCCCAGAAATGGTCGGAACACCAGGCTGCTCCCAAGGGCCACATTCCGTAACCGGTGTTGCCAATGGGGTCGGTAAATTTCCAAACATCGGTAGTGTGATGGGCGACAAAACCACGGCAACCATAAACATCGTGAGCTGTTTTCGAACCCCGTTCGTGAAGATCATTTACAAATTCAAAAAATGGCTGCTGGCATTCGGCAAGATTGGTGACAAGTGCAGGCCAGTAATTCATCTGAATGTTAATGTTAATGTGGTAATCGGCATTCCATGGTGGCGATAAAGTCGGGTCCCAAATTCCCTGCAGGTTGGCAGGCAAACCTCCCGGCTGCGATGAACTGATGAGCAAATAACGCCCAAATTGAAAATAAAGTTCGGTTAAATGTGTGTCTTCCGCTCCATCTTTTATGCGCTGTAATCTCTCGTCGGTGGGTAGATTTAAAGTGTCCGCATCATTAATAGCGAGGTCAACCCGGTTAAATTGTTCCTGGTAAGCAGTAACACTTTTGTTTTTTAATTCATCGAAACCCAACTGAAGTGCATTTTTTATATCGGCAGAAGCAGTTTCCACTTCATCACCGCCCCAGTAATCTGTTCTTCCTGAAACCAAGATTTCAACTTCGTCGGCATTTTTTACTACCAAACTGTTTTCTTCAGACGTAACCTCCCCGCCTTTGTTGTTTAAATGAATGACAGAAGCAAAATGAGTTCCGCGTCCTTCGTATTCGGCAAAACCGGTCATTAAAAGCTGGTTTTCGCCAACCGAAACATTTTCTGCATCACCGGGGCGTTCTACCCGGGTTTTGAAACTCAGGCTCCCTTTTTTTGAAGCTGAAAACCGTATCACAATTACCTGGCTGGTGAGCGAAGAAAAAACTTCACGTTTATACGTTACTCCGTTTCCTTCGAAAGTTGTTGTGGCTATGGCTGTTTTTAAATCGAGTTCCCGTTTATAATTGGCCGGACTTTCCAAACCTTCAAACTGAAAAAATAGATCGCCAAGTGTTTGGTAAGTGTGCAAGCCACCTTCAATTCTTGTTCCCATTATTTTTTCCTGTGCGAGACGGTCACCTTCGGCATATTTACCTTCAAAAAGTAATTGCCTCACTTTGTCAAGATTTGCCAGCGCTTCGGGGTTTGCACGTTCAATTGGGCCACCGGTCCAAACCGATTCTTCGTTCAGTTGAATGTGCTCAGTTTCAATGGTCCCGAAAACCATGGCGCCCAATCTTCCATTCCCGACTGGCAAAGCTTCAGTCCACTCATTTGCAGGTTGTTTGTACCATAGTTTTAATTCGCGTAAATCCTCGTTTTGCTTGGGCTCGCAGGCCTGAAATAGAAGAGAAATGCAAAAAATAAGTATGAAAAAATTCCGCATTTTTTTAGGTTTAAAGTTGATGGCGTGAAGATAAGAAAATTAGCCTACAATTGCGGTAACCCACTCCATTCAGAAAAAGTCAAAAAAAAACCTCAAACCAACTTTTGTCGATTTGAGGTTTCTGATTCTATTAAAAATCAGTTTACTGCCCCCCTTTTCGTGTTTCTATAATTATAACCCCGTTGGCGCCCCGCGAACCGTAAATTGCAGCGCTACCGTCTTTGATTATATTTATACTTTTGATTTGAGTGGTAGGAATTGAATTTAAAACACTTGAATTCACAGTAACTCCATCAACAACAATTAAAGCTTCAATTCCGCTGTTGATCGAATTTACCCCCCGGATTACAATTTCGCCATTAATAATCTGCACTCCTGTAAATCTACCCCTGATAATATCGTAAACATTGTTGTACATCGAAAAATCCATTTCATCCTTGCTAATGCTGGATACAGCATTTAGTTTTTCGGCGTCAGAAACATGTCCATAACCAATGGCGTGTTCTTTACTTTTTGTGCCGGGTTTCAAATTGAGGTTAATTGCTGCAATTTTTGTAGCCGATGAAATTTTAACTTTCTGTGTATAAAAGCCTTTTGCACTTACATATAACACATCTTCGGGCGCAACAGTAACTGAAAATTTTCCAAGTGTATCGGACAAAACAACTTGTTTTGTACTTTTTACTTTTATGTTTGCTTCAATTAATGGAATACTGTCGAAGGTGGTTACCATTCCATGAATAATTTTATCCTGTGCCTGTAAGCTTCCCGACAATATAAAAAGCAGAGCAATCATGAATGAACTGTAAAATCTTGGTTTACCTACTATTAATTTCATTTTTTAAGTTTTATTAGTTTAAATATTTTATCGTTTGTGAAATATAAAATTAACGTTTTTTACTTTCCTCGCTTCCCTTTTTGGTTTCAATAATTACAACGCCATTGGCTCCCTGAACACCGTAAATAGCAGAACTACCGTCTTTAATAATATCAATACTCTTCACCTGATCGGTAGGGATACTTCCCAATATACTGCTATTCTCGGGTACTCCGTTTACAATAATCAAAGCTGCATTACTCGACATACTGTTATCAAAAGTATTTTTCCCTCTAACAATAATCTGGCCATCTACAACACGTACACCCGAAAATCTTCCCGATATCAGATCATAAATATCCTTATACTTGCTAAAATCCATATCATTATTATTTAGGTTAGATATGGCATTAAGTTTATCTGCCTCTTTAATATATCCGTAACCGACAGCATATTCAACACTTTTAGGATCTGATTTGAGCTTTAAATTTATGGCTGCAAATTTTGTGTTCGGGGCTAATTTTACCTTTTTATTATAAAATCCTTTGGCTGTAACAACAATCACATCTTTATTTGCAACACCAACTGAAAAAATGCCAAAACTATCTGTAAAAACTTCCTGTTTTGTACTTTTTACTTTAATACTTGCTCCGTTTATAAAAATACTATCAAAGGTAGTAACTGCTCCACGTATAATCTTATCCTGCGCTGCAGAGTTTAAAAAAGAGGAAGTTATCAGAATAAAAACGAAAGAAAGGCATTTAACAATTCGCATGGCTTTCAATTTTTTAGGTGAAATGTTTTCAACAAAATTAGACCATTATTCACGTTAGTAGTTTAACTATCAATCCTTTTTCGTTGAGAAAAAAATATGTTTTTCAACCTGTTTCCAAGACATAAAATTCTCAGAATCGCCATCAAAAAAAGCCATTAATTTTTTTCAGGGTTTTGCCGGTACAACCCTTTTAACCCTGTACGGTTTTTTATGCTGCGATTCAAAATAGGTCCGCATTTGCAATTCGGCAATAATTCCAATAGTAATAAACTGAATACCTCCCATAACCAAAAGAATTCCGAGTAAAATAAGAGGTTTTCCCCAAATATCGTTACCCAAAAGTTTAAGAATGAGCAGGTAAATATTAATCAAGACACCAATTCCAAGAGTAACAATTCCAATACTTCCAAAAAAATGCATGGGGCGTTGCAGGTACTTTTTGAAAAAAACCATCAGAATAAGATCGCTTATTACGCGGGTTGTACGTCCGAGGTTGTATTTCGAACTTCCGTATTCGCGCGGACGGTGGTTAACATCGACCTGGGTTAACCGCGTGGCTCCTTCCAACGCAATCAAAGCCGGAATGTAACGGTGAAGTTCGCCGTAAATATGAATACTTTTTATGGTTTCGTTTGTAAATATTTTCAAAGTACAACCCAAGTCTTTCATTTTTAACCCGGTAGACCGACGAATCATATAATTCGCAATTTTCGACGGAACTTTGCGCAAAAACATGCCGTCTTTCCGGTTGGCCCGAACCCCGGCAACCATATCCCATTCTTCTACTTCAATCATTTTCAACATCATGGGAACATCGGCCGGATCATTTTGTAAATCGCCGTCGATGAGTGCAATGTACTCTCCTTCCGCTTGATCGATTCCTGCCTGCAATGCCGAACTTTGACCGTAATTTCTTTTCAGCTCAACCAAAATAAAATGGTCGTCGTTAATTTTTCTTATTTCGGCCCTTGTATTGTCAGTAGAGCCATCATCCACAAAAATGGCTTCGTAATCAATATTTTCTAAAGCTTGTTTTATTTGAACTGAAAGAGGCCCGATACTTTCTTCCTCGTTGTAAACACAAATAACCAGCGAAAGTTTTTTCATTGTTTTTTGAATTAATTGTCTGAATTTCTGTTTCTGTTGTTTTCTGAAAAATAATTTTCAAAGGTAAATAATTATTTTTCGCTCCGGGCCAACACCGTGTCACAATTGGCTGCATTTAACCTGTATTTTAGAATCTCGCGGTATTCATCTGAATTGTACCAGGCATTAAAATCAATTTCAGAATCGAAACGGATAATTACAACACGCGTATAATTCCAGTTTCCTTCCAAAATTTTAGGAGAGTTGTCAACCGCCAGATATTCTCCCTTGTATTTCTGAAAAATTTCGCCTGATTTTTCAATGTATTTCCGGTATTCTTCCGCGTTATGAATTTTAATATTTGCAACAAAATAGCAGCTCATTCTTGTTTTGAATTATAATCTGGTAAAATGGGTTATTAAATTAGTAATGAAACGATATAATATTCTGATTTATTTGATACCCTCAAATTTCCAGATAAAAGAGATTTTCAGTGTTTTGTATTCCCAGTCGCGCAAACCATATAAATACTGTAACCGGACAGCCGACTTTTCCCAATCTTTTCGAATGTCGAAATTAAATTGCATGGGCTGGTCGCGCTGATTTTTATAGCCCGAATACCCCGACAAGGAACCGGAAAACAGCCAGTTATTTTTTTCGAAATCGATACCGAGAGCATATAAAAAAGCATCGTTTTGAAGGTTTAGCTCATCGTTGGTTTGCCACGAATAAAAACCAGCCAACCCGAAGGGTCTGAAAATTCCGGTTTGTTCGGAACCGATATTTTTTGAAAAACTAAAATCGAAAAAATATCCCGGACTGTCGGTGTAGCGGGCTGCTTCGAGCTGATTTCCGGAAGCTGTCCTAGTAGCAAACCGAAACAAAGTATTCGGAAATTTGCGGTCTTTTACTATTTGAATCAACGTGCTGAAATAAAAGTCTCCGATGGCATTTCCTCTCCCATCCTCATCGCGTGCAAAGCGTTCGTTTCTTATTTCCTCGGAAAAGGAAAAATGTTCATAAGCCACGCCCCACATTTCAACAGCGATTTTATTTTTGGCAAACGGAATAAATAATTTACCGGAAATATCCTGTGTTGGGTCGCCGGAATGAAAATGATTGGATGCTGTTATTTCAAATTCAGTTTTTGTTGCAAGTATCCCTTTTTTTACTTCGGGAACCGGAAGTGCATTTGGCCCCATGTAACCGGGAGAAATTATTATCCAGTTTCGCCATCCGGGATCACCGGGTTCCCAACCGTGCAGCTCGTTCCACCATTCCCAGTCGGCAACAATTTCCTGCCCGTTCGAAATAAAAAAAATAAAAAAAAAGGAAACGAATAAAAACCGGAATTTCATGATTTAAAGTTTGAAAAACCAAAGATAAAAAAAGCCCTTCAGAAAATCCTGAAGGGCCTGGCATTAAAGCTCCAATTTCTCTCTAATATTTTGTGGTATTGCATCCTTGTGTACCATAATACACATGGTTTTGTAGGCAACATAAGGTTTCGAGGCATAAAAATAGCCACTGTATTTGTTGTAATCGCCCCACGAATTTTTCACTTTGTAAAACTCGGTCCCTTCCTGATCTTTGGCAATTCCAACAATGTGCATCCCGTGGTCATCGGTAGTTTGGTAATTATCGAACGCTTCCTGGCGCATTTCCTGGGTTACTTTCAATTCAGGAACAATATTATTCAGTTCATACAATTCTTTGTCCTTGTCTTTGTCGGGCAGTGCATCCCAACGTGCAATTTCGGCATCGGTCATATCTTCGGCAGGGGCAGCGGGCAAAACAGCAACACCTTTATTGCTGGTTGCAAAACCTTTTTCACTAACATCGGCGGCCCATGCTACAGTAAACCCGTTTTTTAGTGCATTGTCGATAATTGTCTCCAGTTCGTTCAGGGGAACATTATAAACTTCGTCCCACGACCAATTGTCGGGTACTTCAAGGATAAATTTGGAATAAAACGGATGATGTGTATACGAAGTAATTTCAACATAGTCATCCATATTCAGCCCGACAAAATCGGCGGCAAAACTTTGCGGAGTATATTTTTTGCCTTCGTATTCAAATGATTGCGGTAATTTTCCAAGATAAGAATCGAGAGTAGCATCGATAGCTTCGTGCCAAACAGTACTTAGTTTGCGGTTGTCGTTTTCAATTACGCCGTCGACATGTTGTTTCAAAACCTTATCCATTTCACCATGAACATGTTTTTCTTCACCGTAATTTAACCCGTTGTAAACCGATTCGGGAACGATACCGTAACTTCTAATCATATTGGTAACATCGTGAAAAGCGCCTCCGGCAGAAAAGTTCAGGCTTCCGTGCAAACGAACGTCTTTTTTAGCTTTGTCGGAATATGTATGCCAAACTATAAACATTTCAGAAAGGTCAACTTCCGGTTTTCCCAAACGTAACATTTCCGATTCCAAAAATGAAAGACCTGAAAACGACCAGCAAGTACCTGAACGGTATTGATCTTTTACAGGTGTTACAGGCAGAACTTTTTCATCCTGAAATACATAGCCTTGTTCGGCCTCCTTTTTGTCTTTTTTTACTTCGTTTTCAGCAAACAGAACGCCTGCCGTAAAAACCGTCAAAAGAACGGTTGCAATTAACCTCAACTTCATCTTAATCTACTAAACTTTAATAATCCCTTTTCAATCGCCGTCAAATTTAATAATTTAAATTTCTTAACAAAAGCTTTACTTTTTAGAAACATTCTGAATTTCAAAACTCAAGTTAAGGTTCAATCATAGATGGTTTAGAAATTTATTACCAAACAAGCGATAACTTTCAATTTTTTTTAATGAAAAATTTCTTACAGGTTTTGACCATAATTTTTTAACAAAATTTACATATTTGTATCAAAAGAAATAACAGATATGGATAAGCTTTTTCATTTTTTTGAACGTGGATTCCTTTTAAAAGGAATTATTCTTTTGATTTCAACGTTGTTTTTGATTTCATGCGAAGACAAAACTTATGAAAATGAGGATGTTCTTGAAGCTTATGGAGATATTTATATTCAGCAAAAAAAGGTTAACAATGAAATATTGTATGCGCCTTATTATCTTTTAATTGCCAATACTTCACTTAATTCAGCAAATGTAGAAACGCCTGATGGAGAAAATGTTGAACTTGAACCATATGAATATCTTACAACTTACGTAAAAGAACCGGATGAAAACGAATTTAGTACTTCAATAATGCCGTCGGGATACTATCATTTCAAGGGTACTTACGGCGATGGAAAAACATATGATGTTTCTGATATTTTTGAAGCGAATATTATTGATTTCCCCCAAATTGATTCTGCAAAATTCGACAATACTAATTTTGGCATTAACGTTTACTGGAAAACATTAAACCGTGCCAATATTTACAAAGTGAAATTGCTAAATCAGGCAGGGAAAGTTGTTTTTAATGGCGAAGAACTTGATGATGAATCTGTTGAATATGATATAAACATTGACTCAGAAGGCTGGACCACAACACCCTATACAGGAGATATATTTACCTTACAATTGCATGCTTTTTTATTTGATGGCGATGCTACCGACGACAACTGGTACTACAATATAGAATGCGATTCATATATTGAAACACAAGTTGTGTGGGGAGAAAATTGAACAATAAAACATTTAAAAGTAGCCTCAGCTATTGGCTCATTTTATTAATCTCATCGTACCTGAAACATTTTATTAAATGGTCGTTTACCATTCCAGTGGCCTGCATGTGAGCATAAATAACAGTACTTCCCACGAATTTAAATCCACGCTTTTTCAAATCGGCTGAAATTTTATCGGAAAGCGGTGTTTTTGCCGGAATTTCTTTGTTTTCAGAAAATGAATTTACGATAGGTTTATTGTCGACAAAACTCCAGATGTATTTGTCAAAACTGCCAAACTCTTTTTGAATTTCAATAAAGCGGCCGGCGTTGTTTATACAAGCCTGAATTTTCATTTTGTTGCGGATAATTGAACTGTCCTTTATCAATTCAGCGACTTTGTTCTCGTCGTATCCAACCACTTTTTCAGGAATAAAATTATCAAACGCTTTACGAAAGGCTTCGCGTTTATTAATAATTGTCTGCCAGCTCAAACCGGCCTGAAAACTTTCGAGAACAATAAACTCGAACAATTTATTGTCGTCGTGCAACGGAACGCCCCATTCCGTATCGTGGTATTTAATCATCAGTTCGTTGGAAGTTCCCCAGGTACACCTTTCACACATTTTTTCAATATTTTGCGGGAAAAGTTAAATAAAATTAATCAGATTACGGGCAATAGTAGTAAAATGCTATTTTTGTTTCCTCACTATAAATTAGCATGAAACGATTAACAATTTTTCTTTTACTTGTTGCTTTTTCCCTGCAAAATCAGGCACAGGTAAATCTGAATCATTATATGCGGGTCGGTCAAACCCGGATTCAAATCGGAAATTACACCGGCGCTATTGAATATTTCAATATTGTAATAAAATTCAAACCTTATCTCGCCGAGGCTTATTTTTATCGCGGAGTAGCCAAACACCAGCTGGAAGATTACCGCGGTGCAATTCTCGATTACGACAAAGCCATTGAAATAAAACCTTTTTACCCGCAGGCTTACACCAACCGCGGAATGGCTTACCACAACCTGAAAGATTTCGATAACGCGATAAAAGATTATAACAAAGCGCTGGAGTTTGATCCTGATGATGAATCGATTTACAACAATCGCGGAATTGCCAAATTAGCCCAAAAAGATATGGGCGGTGCCATTGCCGACTACAACAAAGCTCTGGAAATTAACCCAAAATCGACTTATGCTTTAATGAACAGAAGCAATGCAAAAATTGTACAAGGCGATACAAAAGGCGCTATTCGCGATTTAAACGAAATAATTATCATCAGGCCGCATTATGCAGGCGCTTATTTAAACCGCGGTCTGGCCCGTTTCGAAATGGAAGATTATGCTTCGGCATTGCGCGATTACGACCAGTGTCTGAGCCTGGACCCCAAAAATGCACTGGCTTTTAACAACCGCGGAATTGTAAAACACAAACTTGAAGATTATGCCGGTGCCATTATGGATTACGACATGGCTATTCAGTTAAACCCGGAAATGGCCAGCGCCTATTTTAACCGTGCCATGGCCCGCGAAATTTTAGGAAGACCCGGATTTACCAACGATTACCAGATTGCTGCCCAACTTGATCCGAAATTCGATTTGAACAGCCGTAGACTGAATGCTGAACAGCTGGCACAAAATCAACAAAACCAGCAAAATCAGAAGAATCAACAAAATCAGGCTTCAAAAAACAACACTCAAAATCAACAGGGCCAAAGCAACAATTCGCAACAAAAACAGGGAAATTCGCAAAGTACAACACAGTCGCAGGCAAATTCTTCATCTCAAAATCAAACCAATACTTCGAATGCAACGGCACAAAACCAAAACAATTCAGAAAAAGAAAGCGAAGAAGCCCAGAAAAACCGCCGCCGAAAAATGAACCTCGTTATTGAAGATTCGCGCGATATTCCCAAAGAAAAAGAGGAAGACCCGGATGATGGACACATTCAGAACAAAAATATTGTGATTGAATTGCAGCCTGTTTTTATTATTTCGGCATTTGAAAAAAATGCTGTCGATTACGACCGTTTTCAGTATTACAATTCGGCCATCGACGAAATGAACGAAAAAAACAATTACAATCCGCTGCTCACCATTTCAAACAAACCAATTTCGGAATATGTCGATGTTTTTCAAAATTTTATTTTGTATTTCAACGAACGTCTGAAAATTCAGGAAAACAGCCACAATTACCTTAATCGCGGCATTTTCAACAGTCTAACCGAAAATTACAACAATGCAATTTCAGACTTCAATCAGGCAATAAAACTCAACGAAAAAGAAGAAATTGCCTATTTTTCGAGGGCCAACTGCCGGTTTAAAATGCTTCTGCAAATGGAATCTCTTTCAGGCAGTGAAAGTGAATTCAGCATTCCGATTACACAGCGTTTTTCGGAAAACAACAACGATAAACCACAGGCAACTGTCGATTACAAACAAATTCTCGACGATTATGAAATCACTCTGTTTTTAAATCCGAAATTCTTTTTTGGTTATTACAACCGGGCTTACATAAAACTTCGTTTGAAAGAATACAAAAGCGCCATTGAGGATTTAAACCGCGCCATTGAACTGGAACCCGAATTTGCAGAAGCTTATTTTAACCGCGGGCTTACCAAGATTTACCTCGACGATGTGGAAGGCGGCGCACTCGATCTTAGCCGTGCCGGCGAACTTGGTATTGAAGGAGCTTACAATATTATAAAAAGGTATTGTAATGAGTAGTTGAGAAAATAAGTGAATGAGTGAGTGAGGATTTGAGGTAATATGATTTGAGTGAGCGGTGAATACGTTTTGAAATAATTTTCAGAAAAAACCAAATTGATGAAACCAACTACACATGTAGAATCAGCAACAAAGCGTTTTGTTTCAAAAGGTGTATTCCCGCACCAAATGGCTTTCACTCTGCTAATTCCTTTCCGAAATATTTTTCTTTCGCCAAAACAGCTGATGAAACGCCTGGAGCTAAAAGAAGATTTTCAGGTGCTGGAAGTGGGGCCGGGTCCGGGTTATTTTAGTTTAAAGGTGGCCGGATTTCTGAAAAAAGGCAAAATTTTCCTGGCCGATATTCAGCAGGAAATGCTCGATTTCGCAAAAAAACGCGCTGTTAAAAAGGGATTAAAAAACATTGAATATCATTTGTGCAACGGAAAAACCTTCCCTTTCGACAACAATTTTTTCGACCGTATTTTTATGGTTACCGTAATTGGCGAAGTTGAAAACCGGGAAGATTACCTGAAAGAAATGTACCGCATTTTAAAACCGGGTGGAATTCTTTCCATTTCGGAATTGGCTGGCGATCCGGATAAATTGAAGGTGGATGAAGTTAAAAACCTTTGCACACAATTTCGGTTCAGCTTTTACAAATTGCACGGTTCCGAAAAAAATTACACCCTGAATTTCAAAAAATAAAATACCACCAGTTCTTCAATTAAAACAAATTAAAGAACCCACTTGTTATTTCCATATATTTTAACATGAAAAATTATGCCAACAGTAGTAAACACCTATCTGAATTTTCCTAGAAAAACAGAGGAGGCATTTTCAATCTAAAACAGATATAATGAATAAAAAAATCACTGTTCAGGCAACCATTAATGCCCCGGTTGAGAAAGTCTGGAAAAGCTGGACTTCGCCTGAAGATATTGTAAAATGGAATGCGGCATCCGACGACTGGCACACAACAAAAGCTGAAAATGATTTAAAAACCGGAGGTAAATTTTCGTCGCGCATGGAAGCCAAAGACGGAAGTTTTGGATTCGATTTTGGAGGAATTTACGACAGTGTAATTGAAAAAGAAAGCATTGAATATACTATTGCCGACGGTCGGAAAGTTAGTATCTCTTTCAAAAATATGGGAGAAAGAACCGTAATAATTGAAACATTCGATGCAGAACAAACAAATTCACCCGAATTGCAAAAACAAGGGTGGCAGGCCATTTTAAACAATTTCAAAAAATATACGGAAAGCAAGTAAAATTACCTGCCTTATTTCGAACTGCACCAAACTGGAAAATTATTGAATCAGAATTCCAATTTTTCAGAAAGCAAACGTCAGTATCTATTTGTTTTTCAGACTTCTATTTCTTACTTGAAGAATACACCAGCAAATCGTTTGCATTGATTAGATAACCTTCCGGAGCATTTTTCAGAACAATTTTAACAAAATGTTTTCCTTCGGGCAGTTGGTATTTCCAAGCTACTTCGTGGCGGCGTTTGGCAAATCCGGTAGGCATAAAAAACGATTCGGCTTCTCCCCCGTCGATGACCATTTCAAGCTGTAAATCTAAATCATCAGCTTCGTTTACTTTTTGCGCTGAACCAGTAATTACAAACCCATTTCCTGTAATTTCAACCGTTGTTTCCGGATTTTCTTTGGTTAACTGCCGTCCGATTTCGGTACGTTCCACCGGGAAATGACCTTCAAAACCCACTTCCAGTTGAACCGGTTTTATTTCCTGAACCGGCAATGTTATGTTTTCACCTTCAGTTTTTCCTCCATTTTCTGAAATGATTTGAAGCGCGTGTTTTGTACCAATTTCATAAACATCGTTCAGCGACATGGTTGTGTATTTGAAATCCAAATCTTCCACCGGATAAACACCTTTTTTCCAATCCTCCGGAATTTTTGAATATCCGAGCATTGTTCCGAGAATACCGCCTGCACTGGCCGGATTACAATCCGAATCCTGTCCGCAACGAGCCGAAATATCCAGCGTTTTTGAATAATCGCCTTGTCCGTAAAGCAAACCGACCAAAATGTAAGCTGCATTAATTTTTGCATCGATGTCAAAACTGCGGAACACACCGTCGGGGCAGCCAATATCGTTCGACCAGTTTTGCTGAACCAAATTCCATGTTTGCGCCCAGTCATCAGGAAATTCGCTGTGCCATTTGATTACATCGCTCATACATTTGTAAAATTCAGATTCTTCGGGAATAACTTTTAGCGCTTCATTTACCACAAAATTTACATCCTGCGAAACAAATGCAAGCGAATACATGGCAGCTACATAAACTCCACCGTACCAGCCATCGCCGTAATTCATAATGTGACCAATTTTATCACAAATTTCGGATGCAGTGTTTACCATACCCGGCGACATTAATCCGGCAAAATCAGCTTCAATCTGAAAGTCAATATCGTCGGAATGCGGATTGTACAACCAGTAACCCGATTCGGGAGGCATAATTCCGTTTAAAATATTGTACCGTGCCGCCTGGTTGGCATGCCACAAATTGTATTCGGCATTGGCAAATGCCAGTGCATGTGATTTTGCCGGGGCATCCAAACCTTCTTTTTCAAATACATCGACAAAAGTCAAATCCATGTAAACATCGTCGTACAATCCCGGCGAATTCTGGTAGTACCACAAACACCGTTCTTCATCCCAGGGAATTTGAACAGAATCGGCAATCATTACGCCCTGGTAACGGAATTCCGTAGGGCCGCCAAAAGTACAGCCAATAACCTGTCCGGCCCAGCCACCTTTTATTTTATCCTGAAGTTCGGCTTTGGTAAGTTTGATTTTAAGGTTTGAAGTTTTTGAGTCCGATGTTTTTTGAGTGCATCCGGCAAGGAAAAGAATTGCAAAAAATAAAATCAGGTTTTTCATAGTATTAGGTTTTTGTTAGTATTTCTGAATTTTCTTAGAAAAAATAAAAATCTGGCCTCCTTTAACTTACTTTGACTGCAAACTGCTCATTCCAGTTTTTTCGCTTCTTCCCAGTAAACATCCATTTCTGCAAGTGTCATATCGTGCAGGTTTTTCCCTTTTTGCAGAGTCTGACTTTCAAGGTAATTAAAACGTTTAATAAATTTCAGATTTGTTCTTTCGAGCGCAGCTTCCGGGTCGACGCCATACAAACGGGCTGCATTTACCATGGCAAAAAACAGGTCGCCAAATTCGGCTTCTATTTTATCCTTGTCAACTTTTTCTATTTCGTGGCTCAATTCGTTCACTTCTTCACGCACTTTATCCCAAACCTGTTCGCGGTATTCCCAATCGAAACCAACGCCGCTGGCTTTTTCCTGAATCCGGTTGGCTTTTACCAGCGCCGGCATGGCGGTTGGAACGCCTTCGAGAACGCGCCTGTTTCCACCTTTTTCCTTCAGTTTAAGCGCTTCCCAGTTTTCCTCCACTTTTCGTGCCGAACCATCCACATCAACATCGCCAAAAATGTGCGGGTGCCGGTAAACCAGTTTTTTGTTGATATTTTCCAGAACATCGCCAATATCGAACGCATTTTTTTCCGACCCTATTTTGGCGTAAAACACAATGTGAAGCATTAAATCGCCCAGCTCTTTTTTTATTTCCTGCAAATCGTTTTTCAAAATGGCATCGGCCAATTCGTAGGTTTCTTCGATGGTCAGCTTTCGCAACGACTCCAGTGTCTGCTCTTTATCCCACGGGCATTTTTCCCGCAGTTCGTCCATTATTTCAAGCAATTCTTTAAAGGCTTCTATCTTTTGTTCCATATTCTTCAAAAATAAAAAAACACGCTTTTTTTTGAACCTTTTCAAATTTGCGTGTACACATATTTATAAAGCAAAAAAAAACAACATTAAAGATGGAAATATTTAACAGAGAAAAGGCCATTTTTTTCATTATTGTTTTATTAATATTATTTGCCGGCCTTTTTTTAATGGCAGGCCCCAAACCTGATCCAACGAATTTTTCTGCCGAAATTTACAGTTTCCGAAGAATTACACTGGCGCCAATACTTATTCTGTTAGCGTACGGAGGAATTATTTTTTTAATTTTGAAACGCAAGTGATTTTTATAAAACAAAATATTACCGATTTCACCGACGAGGTGCTGATGAAAAACATTGCCTCGGGGAACCGTGCGGCTTTCGACGAATTATACAATCGATATTACGAACGTTTGTTTTATTATTTCTACCGTATGTTAGGCAACTGTGAAGAAACGGCGAACGATTTTTTACAGGATATTTTTCTAAAAATAATAGATAAACCCCAACTTTTCAATCCAGAATATTCCTTTAAAAAATGGATTTTTTCTGTTGCCCACAACATGTGCAAGAATGAATTCAGAAAACGAGAAACCCGCAAAACAGTGTTACAAGATGTTATTCCTGAAGATATTGAAGATGAAATAAATTCAGACAAGGAAAATAAAAACCGCTGGATTGAAATTGCCTTTCGTGAAATGGAAGGCCTCAACGAAAAATCGCGTGAAGTTCTGGTTTTAAAATACCGAGAGAATTTTAGCCTGGAGGAAATTTCTGAAATACTTTGCCTGCCAAAAGGAACGATTAAATCGAGGCTTTTTTATGCGAGAAATGAGTTGGCCGGATTGGTAAAACAAATCCAAAAGATGGAGGATTAAAAAAATGAAAAACGATTTGACAGATAATTTTTTAAACGAGATATTCAAAAACGACGAGTTGGGCTGCACACCCGATCCTTCCATAAAATCGAGGCTCGACTACACTTTTATGCTAAAAGAAAGCCAGAATAAAATCCGGCAAAATTCATTTTTGGGATTCTTTTCATGGATTTTATCCGGAAAAGATCTTCCGCTAAAAGCAGCGTTCGTTTCAATAATACTGCTGTTTACGGTTTTCAATTTTCAGCAGGAACCGGGAAGTTTTGACTCACCTGTAGTTGATTCTGCATCGGTGTTAAGTATTCCATTTAACATCGACACGATTACCAACCAGCCTTTTAAAAGCGACACCTGTTTTTTCCCGGGAAGGTAACCGGATATTAATTTAAATTCTCAATTTCAGGAACAAAAAATCTACAAACTATCTTTAAAAAGCACCGCCAGATTTTCGAAGTTTGGTTCAGCATCGGGCACTGCGCTTTCCAGTTTCCGGTATTTTATCGTCTGTAAAAGCCGCTGGTAATAATACATCTCCGACATAATTTCATTTTTCAAACGAACACGTTCAGCCCCTTCAAACTGTGCATAATAACTTAAATCTTCATGCAACGATTGTACAAAATCTTTCAGAAATAGTATTCCTTCCTCTTTTAAACCTGCCTGAAACAGCAATTCGGTGAGTTGCAAAGAATAATTGTTGTAACGAAAAACAGAAACGGGAAACAACGAAATACTTTTTTGCAATACTTTGGCAGCCTTCTCTTGCTTTCCCTCCTTTATTAGTCCGGCAGCAAGCGAATTAAACACATTTTGCAACTGAAAAACCCCAGCATTATTAACACTAAAATAGTCGATATTCACTTTTGGGTTGTCGATATTTCCCCAGGTAAATTTTTCCATTAACTGTTCGTACAAAAGCTCGGTGTCGGAAGGCGGATTGTCGAGAATACTTTTTGTATCGTTTTTTTGCGGAACAAGCTGATAAACCAAACCTTGCTGATGCAGGTAATTTAACAAGCCATGATTTTGTGCTTCCAGTTTCGACACAAAACAAACGGGGCGCGACATGGCGTTTGAAACCACAATATCCCAAAAAACAAGTTCGTGTTTGTACAGAATTTCCTTGTTTTTCAGCGAAACCGGAACCTGACCGTTTTCTCCCTGTGCCGAAACATTAAAATAAAGGTCGGTTGCCGGAATAAAACTCAGCGAATCGCCATTTCGCGTTTGAAGTTTTGTTCCCTGAGCGTCGCTGGAAACAAACTTCAAAACTTCAGCAAAATCTATCTTTTTCTGAATTTTATCCTGCACCGGAAGATAGTCGAGTTTTCCCTCTTCCATATTTTTCTGCGGAAGGATTATTTTTAATCCGTCGCTTTTGTTTTTTTGTGCCCTCAACTGGTTAATAAACCAATTGGCGCTAACAAACGGCATGACCACAATTCGCACATCGGGCCTTATTTCTTCTACTTCCTGACAATACAAAAGCGGGTACGTATCGTTATCGCCACTGGTGAAAAGAATTGCATTTTCGGGACACGAATTCAGGATATTGGCAGCAAAATCGCGCGCAGCATAACGGTTCGAACGATTGTGGTCGTTAAAATTCTGCGACAACAACAAAACCGGACTTCCTAAAAAAATGACCAGAAAAAGTAGTACAGTTGTACTTTTAGAAAACAACTTCGAAGGCAACCACTCAGCCAAAGCCATAAAACTGACACCAATCCAAATGCTAAAAGCCATAAACGCGCCAACAAATACATAATCGCGTTCACGGGGAACAACCGGAATTTCGTTGATATAAACCACCAATCCAATACCGGCAAGCAAAAACAACGACAACACACTGTAAAACATCTCCTTACCTTTTTTGAAATGAAAAACAGCGCCTAAAATTCCGAGTAAAAAAGGAATAAAAAAGTAGGTATTTCTGGCGCGGTTATTTTTCATCCAGCCCGGCTGATTTTCCTGCGGTCCCAAATGTAGCTCATCAATTGGTTTTATTCCCGAAATCCAGTTTCCGTTAATGGGTTCTCCCCGCCCCTGAAAATCGTTTTGCCGCCCCACAAAATTCCACATAAAATACCGCCCGAACATGTAACCGGCCTGAAAACGCAGAAAAAAAACAACATGTTCCCCCAACGTTGGAATCCTTAGCACTTCCGATTTCCCGTTGTTGTTTTTCAAACGTACACTTTTCCCGGTGATATTTACCCAACTTTTATACGCCTCTTCGTGAGAGGGTTCGCTGCTGTAAATTCGCGGGAAAAAGGTGCAGGTTTCGGGTGCATATTCGTAGGTCGACGACAAATCGCGTTCAACATACTTTTCCCCGTCAAAATCTTTGGTTTTCCTTTCATATACACCAATTGCCGGAGAATTATAATTCTGACCGTAAAACAACGGGCGTTTCGGATATTGTTCCCGATTCAGGTAATCAATTAAAGAATAAACATTGTCGGGTTCTCCAAAATTTACGGGCGGGGCAGCCTGCGAACGAATCAAGTTGACAGCGTAAACCGAAAATCCGGATAAAATTAATGCTACCGAAAAAACAGCAAAGGCCAGCTTTGTTTTCCCCTTTTTCTGAAAGAAATAAATTCCAAATGCTGATGCAGTTCCAAAAACAAAAACGGCAAAAATCAACCCCGAATTTATCGGCAAATGTAATCCGTTAACAAAAACTGTTTCTGAAACCGACAAAGACCACATGGCTGCCGGAATCAAAACATACAATACCGAAAGCAGCAAAATACATCCCAGCAAAAACGACAGAATAATATTTTTAACAGAAACTTTGTACGATTTCAAAAAAACAATCATTGTTACTGAAGGGATTATTAGCAAATTCAGCAAATGAACACCGAGACCAAGACCAACCAAAACGGCAATAAACAAAAGCCAGCGGTTATTTTGCGGTTCGCCAAAATCTGCCTCCCATTTCAAAACTGCCCAAAAACAAGCCGAAAGAAAAAACATGGAAAGAGCATAAACTTCTCCTTCAACAGCCGAAAACCAAAACGAATCGGTAAATGCAAAAGTAAGCGAACCAATTACTGCGCTTCCGATAATATGAAAAGTATTTCGACTTATTTTTTTCGCCAAAAACACAACGATGTGAAAAAGAAAAAAAACAGTGAGGGCGCTAAAAAAACCCGACATCAGATTGATTGACCAGGCAATTTTTTGGGGATTTCCAAACGATAAAAAAGTAAAAATGCGCCCGAGTAAAACAAACAACGGCGCTCCCGACGGATGATTTACTTCGAGTTTGTTTGCCGAAAGAATAAATTCGCTGCAATCCCAAAAACTGGTTGAGGGTTCGAGTGTCAGAAAATAAACAACAAAAGACAGGATAAAAACTGCAATTCCGGAAATGTATACCGATGATTTGAATTTCATTTTTTTCAACAGTACACTTTACTTCGGAAAAGTTCAATTTCATGGAAAAGTAGTTATTTTTGTAATGTTATGAATTTGTCGGTTTACCTTGGTTCAAAAATCTTCCTTAAAAAGATGTTAATAAATTGCGACAGTTCAGCGGTTTGATTTATTTTGACACAATTATCAAATAAAAAATTAGTTTTTGGAAAAACAAATATACCTCGAAGGCGTTGACCCGCTGGAGTTTTACGGGATCAACAATGCAAAAATAAACCTGATAAAACGACTGTTTCCCAAGATAAATATTGCCGCGCGTGGTAATTCACTTTATGTTCAGGGCGAAGAAAAGGAAATTGTGCATTTTGAAAAGAAATTTGCGCTTTTGCTCGAACATTTTTTCCAGTTCAATGTATTAACCGAAGAGATTATTCTTGAAATTTTATCATCAGGAATTTCTTCGTTTGAAGAAAACGGAACTGTAGAAAGCGATATCATTGTTTTTGGAAATTCGGGAAAACCGGTACGAGCCAGAACACCCAACCAGCGCCGCCTGGTGGAGGAAAGTTTTAACAACGACCTGATTTTTGCCATCGGACCGGCCGGAACAGGAAAAACATACACTGCTATTGCATTGGCTGTAAAAGCACTGAAAAACAAGGAAATAAAAAAAATAATATTGAGCCGCCCGGCAGTGGAAGCCGGTGAAAACCTCGGATTTTTGCCCGGCGACTTGAAGGAAAAAATTGACCCGTATTTACAGCCGCTTTACGATGCTTTGCAGGATATGATTCCGGCGAAAAAGCTGGAAGAATTTATGAAAGACGGAACAATTCAGATTGCACCGCTGGCTTTTATGCGCGGACGAACGCTAAGCAATGCTTTTGTTATTTTAGATGAAGCACAAAACACCACGGTCAATCAGTTGAAAATGTTTCTGACCCGAATGGGATTAAATGCCAAATTTGTAATAACCGGCGATGTAACACAAATCGATTTACCGCGAAGAAGCCAGTCGGGACTTTTGCACGCATTGAAAATCCTGAAAAAAATCAAGTCGATTTCTATCGTTCAGTTCGATAAAAAAGATATTGTCCGACACCAGCTGGTACGCGATATTGTGGAAGCCTATGAAAAACATGCCGAAGAAAAAGAAAATGAATTCGAAAGCAAAAGAACTGATGAAGAGAAAATCAAGGAAAATAAAAATTGAAATATCATTCAAAAAATAAATCATCATGAGCAACGCATTAACAAAAACAGATTTCAACTTTCCGGGGCAAAAAAGTGTTTACCACGGCAAAGTTCGCGACGTTTACAACATCAACGACGATTTTCTGGTAATGGTGGTTTCCGACCGTATTTCGGCATTCGACGTGGTTTTACCCAAAGGAATTCCGTACAAAGGCCAGGTGTTGAACCAGATTGCTGAAAAGTTTCTGGATGCCACTGCCGACATTGTCCCCAACTGGAAAATTGCCACTCCCGATCCGAACGTGACTGTCGGACACATGTGCGAACCGTACAAAGTTGAAATGGTTATCCGTGGTTATTTAACCGGTCATGCCTGGCGCGAATACCGTTCCGGAAAAAGAAGTTTGTGTGGTGTGCCGCTTGCCGAAGGAATGAAGGAAAACCAGAAGTTTGCCGAGGCAATTATCACTCCAACCACAAAAGCTTCGGAAGGTCACGATGAAGATATTTCGCGCGAAGAAATAATTGCGCAGGGTTTGGTTGATAAAGCTGAATACGAAATGCTTGAAGATTACACCCGCAAATTGTTCCAGCGCGGAACTGAAATTGCTGCATCAATGGGACTTATTCTGGTGGATACAAAATATGAATTTGGAAAGAAAGACGGAAAAATTTACCTCATCGACGAAATTCACACGCCCGATTCATCGAGGTATTTTTATTCAAAAGGATACGAAGAAAGATTGGCTGCCAACGAACAGCAAAAACAACTTTCAAAAGAATTTGTACGCCAGTGGCTGATTGAAAACGGGTTCCAGGGTAAGGAAGGTCAGGTGGTTCCCGAAATGAGTGAGGAATTTGTAAGCTCAGTTTCAGACCGTTACATCGAACTTTTTGAAAATATAACCGGCGATTCATTTCAAAAATCCGATGCGTCAAAAATTAATGCAAGAATTGAAGCTGCGGTGAATGAATTTCTGAGAAAACAATAAAACAAAAGTTCCGGCAGGTTATTTCAATTTGCCGGAACTATTTAAAATATTAACCCAATGAACATTAGTTTCATGAAAAAAATACTGTTTTTGTTGACATCACTGCTTTTTGTTATTCAATTTTCGACCGCACAAAAAGAGTACATCAACCGTAAAATAGCACAAAAAAATTACGAAGGTTATCTTTTAATGCAGCAGGAAAAATACGATTCTGCACTGTTCCTGTTCAATGAAGCTCTTACGGAAGATTCTGAAGCTTTTTTTATTTATCAGAATCGTGCTTTGTGCCATTTAATGCTAAAAGATACTGCCAACGCCATTTCCGATTACAAAACCAACATCAGGCTCGAACCTCAAAATGCTGAGTCGTGTTATGCTTTGGGAAACATTTACAAAGCCCGGCAAGATTCGGTAAATGCAAAAAACCTGTTTCTTCAATCCATCGAAAAATCGGACACTTCTTTTAGCCAGGTAAAACTGGTTTACATGTATAATTTTATTGCCCGTGTTTGTTTTGAAGATGGTCGTTTTGATTCGGCGCTGGTTTATTTCAACAAAGTGAAATTCTACAAACCCTACGACTCGAATTCGTTTATCAACAGTGCAGCCTGTAATTTTTTGCTCGACAGTACAGCAAATTTTTGTAACGATTTGGAAAAAGCTTATGTTTTGGGAGGCGCGGTTACCTGTAAAATTCTCTCTTCATTTTGCACAGGCTGCCAACATCTTCAACAGGAAAGCAACCGACCAGATACACTTTCGAATGCACTCGATGCAAGGCTTTTGATGGTACTCGATTCGATGCCAGGAACAGAACCGCCGGTTAATGTTCTTCTAAACGATAACTTTGCAGAAAACAGAAAAGTAAAAGTGTATTTCAACAAATTCTGGCAAATATGCCCGCCGGAGAATGCACGTTTTTACAGAGAGGCTTTCTGGTCGCAATCCCTCAATTTTTTTGGCGGAACGTTTACCGATTTTTATGCCGATGGAAAAACATATGCAAAAGGCGAAATTCTCAATAAAAAAATGAACGGCGATTTCATAAGCTTTTATAAAAACGGGAATACCAAAACAGAAGGTCGGGTTCAGTCTGGAATTCCTGTTGGAAAATGGAAATACTACCAGGAAAACGGTGAACCGGATTATTTTATCGATTTTGATACTGAGCCTTTTAAAATTGAAATTCAAAATAAAAATAATCCCAATTATAGTATAAACAGTGGAGACGGAAGCTTCGAAATTACTCTCGACAACTGGGAAGGATTAAAAACGGTTGTTTCGGGCGAATTTTCAAAATTCAACAAAAATGGGGAATGGCAGTACCGCAGGGGAAGCGAGGTTTTGGTTCAGGAAAAATACAAAAACGGAATTTTTAAAAATGGCTACATTTCAACCGCCTCCGGAAAAGTAACTATTTCTGACAAAGCCATTGATAAATCTCTTTTGTTACCTCCGTACATCAACCAAATTTATTTTCTATATTTCGACTCGATTGATGCTGTGACATATTATCCGTTTATACGAGTACAAATGTAAACACACATTTTCAGTTGAATTTAAAATCCATTTTTATGAAATCAAAAAAACTGCTGCTGTTTCTTTTTTTTATTGCCCTCATCTTCCAGGTTTTTGCCCAGGATGAATTTACCCTGGTAAAAAAAGGCGGAAAAGCGCCTGACTTTACCTTTGAAACTGCTCCTGGAAAAACTGCAAAACTTTCCGATTTTAAAGGAAAAGTGGTGTGGATAAACTTTTTTGCCACTTGGTGTGGCCCGTGCCGACAGGAATTACCGCACCTTCAGAAAGAAGTGTACGACAAACTCAAAAACAACAACGATTTTGTATTGATAATTCTTGGCCGTGAACATAGCTGGGACGAAGTAAACAAGTTTAAAACAGAACAAGGATTTACCATGCCATTTTATCCCGATCCTGAAAGAAAAGTATTTTCGATGTATGCGAATCAAAACATCCCGCGAAATTTTATCATCGATAAAAATGGGAACATTTCTTTTACTTCGATAGGCTTTACAGAAGAAGATTTTGAAAAAATAAATTGCTTATCCGTTATCATGCCAGTAATTCGAAGCCACTGCAATGGTTAGCCTGTCGAAAAGCCTATCGCCAAAATATCTTCGATTCAGCTTATAACAGAATTCGTCAAGGTAAAGCTGTAAATATTTGCCTTTAATTTTATGATATATTCCCAAAAGAGTACGTTTCGCATTGCTTATTGCTATGTGTACCCATTGTAAAGTTGTTTTGGTTGTCTCATTTGTTGATTTCTCTGTAATGTGAACTTCAACAAAGTCAGCAATATTAATGTAGCTTACACTTTTATCGCTAAAAACGATACTTTCCTCAGCAATATTTTGCTCAACAAACTCATTGACTTTATCTGAAGTGTGCCCATCAAGGACTTTCATTTTAAAATACCTGCAATGTTTCCCTTTTTTCCCTGATTCAAGGTCTTCCAGTGGAGTTGATTCTGCTGCAACGGCAACGTTCATTTGGCGCTGACTACCTTTCCCTCGCTTCAAGTCTTGCTTGTCTTTCTCACTGGTTTCGGTTTCAAAATAGGCCTCGTCAAATTCCACCATCCCGGTCAATCCATACATGTTGTCACGCTTGCCCATAGCTTCGCGTATCTTGTGCATCATAACCCAAATTGTTTCATATCTGCTGTGCCCCAGCTGTCGTTGCAATTCTGTCGCAGAGATACCTTTCTTACTAAAACTCATAAATGCCATGCCAAGGTACCATTTGCGGATTGGAAGCTTGTAATTTTCCATCATTGTACCGCTTCGTAAACCAGTTCTGAAACGGCATTCTGAACACTGCCACTGCCATTTGGCTTTCAACCAATAATGTTTGGTACACCCACATCTTTTGCAAATAACACCTTGCTTCTCACGTACTCCTTTAAAATGCTCCCTGCAACTTTCTTCGTCAGGAAAGGATTCAATAAATTTGATAATATTCATATCATTTCTGTTTCCCATAAGATAGCATTTTATATATTAGTGGCAGTATCTCGTATATGCAAAAAAATAAAGCAAAAAGTAACCGACCTGTTACAGTAATATTAAAAAACGAGGCTGTCAAAAGAGTTTAGTTCAACAAGAAAATAATACGCAAAGAATTTAGTGTAAAGCAAATTGCAAACTACAACTTTTGCAAAATTCATTGCTGCTTTTGTATGAATCCCTCTTTTTGACAGTTTTTTTTATTTTTCATTTAAATTAAGAATAAAAACTCTTTTTTGTTCTTTCTTGATGAAATGTATATTTTTGTCCCTCAAATCTTGAATTTTGACACATGCCATTGTACAACAGAATCAATAAGGAAGAACTGAAAAAAAAGCTCCAGCAAGAAACTTTCAGCCGTAAAACCATTTCCTTTTACAAATATCACTACCTGGAAAATCCGCAGGAATTTAGGGATACTATTTTTCGCGATTGGTTTTCGCTGGATTGTTTTGGTCGTATTTATGTAGCGCGCGAAGGAATAAATGCACAAATGAGTGTACCCGAACATTATTTTGAGGCTTTTCTTCAAACCCTTGAAAAATATGAGATTCTGCAAGGAATTCCTATAAAACATGCGATTGAAGACGATGGAAAATCGTTTTACAAACTCACCATTAAAGTGCGCCCAAAATTGGTTGCCGACGGGCTGGACGACGGAGCTTACGATGTTACCAATGTTGGGAAACATTTGAGCGGCCTGGAATTTCACAAGTACATCGGGCAGGAAAACACGATTGTTGTTGATATGCGAAATTATTACGAAAGTGAAATTGGTCGTTTTGAAGGCGCTATTTGCCCGCAAGCCGATACTTTTCGTGAAGAACTGGAAATTGTAAACGATTTGCTGGAAGACAAAAAAGATAAAAAAATTCTGTTGTACTGCACCGGTGGAATTCGTTGTGAAAAAGCCAGCGCTTATTTAAAACACAATGGTTTTAAAGACGTTAACCAGTTGCACGGTGGCGTTTTGGAATATGCCCGCCAGATAAAAGCAGCCAATCTTGAATCAAAATTTATTGGTAAAAACTTTGTTTTCGACGAACGAATGGGCGAAAGTGTTAACGGGCAAATAATTTCGCATTGCCACCAGTGTGGAAAACTTTGCGATACGCACACCAACTGCGCCAACAACAATTGCCATCTTCTGTTTATTCAGTGCGACGAATGCAGTGAAAAATACGATGGTTGCTGTACACCTGAATGTGCAGAAGAAAAGGCCGGTCATCACCACGCAGTTCAGAATCGCTACATTTTTGGAAATAGCCGAAAGTACAGAAAAAGTTTAGCATTGGTGAGAGCAGAAAAGAAGTCAGAAGTTCCAATAAACAAATAACAAAATTCAAATAATAACCTCAAGATTAATGAATTCAAAAAAATTAAAGCTTGTCTTTTTGAGATTCGAATTTTATATATTTTTTAATGGTTGAGATTTGATATTTTTGCCTCGCAATGAATAATTTCTGGAAAGAGTTTAAACAACCTGTTTTTTCGCTTGCCCCCATGGAAGATGTTACCGACACTGTTTTCCGCGAAATTGTTATGGGCATGGCAGCGCCCGGCAAATTACATGTGGTTTTTACTGAATTTACTTCGGTGGAAGGAATGAATCATCCGGTGGGACGGGAACGCGTTTCTGAACGGTTGATTGTCAATGATTCAGAACGGAAACTTCTGCAAAAAATGAACGTCAAACTGGTGGCGCAAATCTGGGGACGAAACCCGGAAGTGTACCACAACATTGCCAAATATATTTCTGAAAATTACAGCTTCGATGGCATTGACATTAACATGGGTTGCCCGGTAAAAAAAGTGTTCAAAATTGGAGCCTGCAGTGCGTTGATTGGCGAACCCGACCTGGCCCGCGAAATTATTCTGGCCACCAAAGAAGGAACAAACCTGCCCGTAAGTGTTAAAACCAGAACCGGAATAAAACAGCATGAAACTGAAAACTGGATCTCGAATTTGTTAACCACCAATCCGGCAGCCATCATTTTACATGGAAGAACGCAACGACAACAGTCGGAAGGAGATGCCAACTGGGACGAAATTAAAAAGGCAGTTCTGCTAAAAGATGAAATAAAACCCGGAATCCCGCTGTACGGAAACGGCGATGTTTTTTCATACAGGAAAGGATTGGATCGAGTGGAAGAAACCGGTGTAAACGGCGTAATGATCGGACGCGGAATTTTTCAAAATCCATGGTTTTTTAATCCCGAAAAAACAGATATTTCAAAAGAAGAACGCATCGAAAAACTGCTGGAACATACCCGCCTTTTTGAAAAAACCTGGAGCCCCGATAAAAATTTCAACATATTAAAACGTTTTTACAAAATTTATCTGAACAGTTTCGATGGCGCTGCTAAAATGCGTTCCGACTTAATGAATGTAAAATCGTACGACGAAGTTTATCGGTATTTTCATTAAAAGCCACTCTTGTTTGTTTCAACTCCCAAAGGTAAGATTCAAAATAAATTCAACTGTATGAATTGGTTAAGGGTTTTTCATTTTTGATTTGTCTTACAGGTAATAAAAACAAATTTTCAATACTAATTCAAAAACCAAAAACGATGAAACCAGACTTCAACCGTAGAAAATTCGTAACCACCGGTGCCTTTGCCGGTTGTGGATTGCTCGTAGCCGGGAAATTATCAGCGTTCAGTTTTCCGCAGGAAGAAATTCCGGTTCCTAAAAAATTAAACTACTGCGGCTACACCTGTCCAAAAGATTGCAAATTTTTGGAAGCCTCTGTAAAAAATGATATTGAACTCAAAAAAGAAGCCTACGAAATCTGGGAGATGAAAACACGGTTTGGTGTTGAAGAATTTGATCCTAACAAAATTTTCTGTTTTGGATGTAAAGCCACCGACAAACCGGTTGGAATCAGGCTTCAGCGTTGCGATGTAAGAAATTGTGCCATCGAAAAAAAACTGGATTCCTGTATTGAATGCGACGAATTAACTGCCTGCGAAAAAGATCTTTGGAAGAAATTCCCCGACTTTAAAAACTCAGTAATCAAAATGCAGGAAACATACCGGAACTCCTGATCCTTTTTATTTTTATCATAATTGTAATAAATTCAGTTAATTTTATACTCTTTACAAAAACTGATTTATGAAAAATTTTGTCATTTTACTCGTTTGCGCTGTACTTTTAAGTTGTTCAAATCAAAATCATGAAATTTACCAGTGGCGGGGAGAAAACCGCAAAGGGATTTTCAACGAAAAAAATCTTTTAAAAACATGGCCTGAAAATGGCCCCAAGGAAATCTGGTGCGTTGAAAATATTGGTAACGGTTATGGTTCGCCAACAGTAACTGAGAATGAAATTTTTATTACCGGAGAAGTTGACAGTCTGGCGTGGTTGTTTTGTTTCGATTTAAACGGAAAACTAAACTGGAAGAAAAACATCGGAAAAGAGTGGGCAACTACCTATCCCGGTTCGCGCTCGCAGCCAACCATTGTTGACGATTTGATTTATGTTGGCACCGGAATGGGTAATATTTACTGTCTGAAACGTGAGAATGGAGAAATTATTTGGTCGAAAGATTTTACCGAAGATTTCCAGGGAATTTATCCCATGTTTGGCCATTCGGAAGCAGCTGTAACAGACGGCGATAAAGTTTTCTGGACTCCCGGCGGCGAGGTTAACAATGTGGTGGCTTTGAATCGTTTCACAGGAGAAATACTCTGGTCGAACAAGGGAATGAGCGAGCGTTCGGGATATAACCCCGGAAATATCATTGAACTTCCATCACGAAAAATATTTGTCACTTTTTCAGCTTACCATTTGCTGGGTTTGGATGCCGAAACTGGCGAACTGCTTTGGTCGCAGGTGCAGGACAATACACCGGTTGAGAAACGCGAACCGGGCATGGGCGATACGCACAGCAACAATGTAATTTACGAAGACGGTGCAATTTATTATGCTGCCGGCGATGGTAACTGTGGGGTAAAACTTCAGCTTTCTGAAGACGGAACTCAAATTACCGAAATTTGGCGAAATACCGGTTTCGACAGTTATATGGGAGGAATTGTAAAAATTGGCGATTATTTGTACGGTTGCGGAACTGCGCAAAAAGAATTAAAAAGCATAAATGCCGAAACAGGTGAAATTACCGATTCGCTAAACATTGGAACTGGCACTTTGATTGCCGCCGATAACATGCTTTATTATTACAACCAGCGCGGCCAACTTTCGCTAATTAGTTTTAACAACGGTAAAATGAAACAGGAAAGCGTGTTTAAAATCAACCGCGGCACAAAAGAACATTTTTCACACCCGGTAATTAAAAACGGTATTTTATATCAACGCCACGGAAATGTTTTAATGGCTTTCGACATAAGAGCTTAATGGAAAATTAGTCACAGGTCATTGGTCATTGGTTCTACATTCCAATGACTAATGACTACAATCCCAGGTATTTTAGAAATTCCTCGCGAACCGATTTGTCTTTAAATTTTCCTGAATATTCTGCAGTAACAGTGCTGCTGCTTTCATCTTTTATTCCACGGCACGAAACACACATGTGTTTTGCATCGATAACAACGGCAACATCATCGGTTTTCAGAACTTTTTTCAGTTCGTTGGCAATTTGAACCGTTAAGCGTTCCTGCACCTGCGGGCGCCGTGCAAAATAATCGACAATCCGGTTAATTTTTGAAAGACCGATTACCTGTCCGCTTGAAAAATAGGCCACATGCGCTTTGCCTACAATGGGCAAAAAGTGGTGCTCGCAAAACGAATTCATGTTGATGTTTTTTTCAACCAGCATTTCGCCGTACTTGAATTTATTTTCAAAAACAGAAATCTTGGGTTTGTTTTCCGGGTTCAGTCCGTAAAAAATTTCCTGAACAAACATTTTGGCCACCCGGTGCGGCGAACCTTTTAAACTGTCGTCGGTTAAATCCAATCCCAGTGTTTCCATTATATCGCGAAACTTTTCTTCAATTATCTGAATTTTATCTTCATCCGATATTTTAAAAGCGTCGGCACGCAAGGGTGTTTCAATTGAGGTTGCAATATGATTATCTCCAATAATTTTATATCCATTTACTATTTCCTGCGAATGTCCGTTACCGTTTTTCCCATTTTTTACCTTCAATGGTTTTGCTAAAATCTCATCTTTCATTTTGTTCCTGTTTTTACTCAGCGTACAATATTATTTTCCGCTTAAATTTGAATATGAAACAGACTAAAACGTATTTTGTTTAAGAATGATAGATTAATTAATAAACAAAATTCCAGAATCCAAGCCAAACATCATATTTTGAGACAATTAAATATTTAAAAAAAATACTTTCCTATTTTAACAACCTACGGTTAGGTTTATCTAAAAGCAATTTTACAGGTAAAAAGAAACTCCTTCCAACAAATAGAAAGGGAAAAAATATTTCGTTAAATTTTAATTGGAACTAAATGTTGGTTTTCATTCATTTTCCTTAATTTTGAACATAAACCGACTTTTGCCATGAAAATTTACAGAACTCATTTAAAATCAACATTCTTAATCCTTCTTTTTTTTACAACTGCACATTATTCTTGTTTGGCTTCAAAAAACAGTAGCAAACCAAACATAATTGTAATTCTGGTTGATGATTTGGGCTATGGCGATTTATCGATTCAGGGAGGGAAAGACATTCGCACACCCAACATCGATAAACTGTTTGAAAGCGGGATGCAATTCAAAAATTTTTATGCCAATTGTACGGTTTGCTCTCCAACAAGGGCTAGTCTTTTAACCGGCTGCTTTCCCGATTTGGTTGGTGTTCCGGGCGTAATAAGAACCGATGAAAACGACAGTTGGGGACTTTTCAGAGCCGATGTAATTACACTTCCGCAAATTTTAAAACAGGCGGGGTATAAAACCGCGTTGATTGGAAAATGGCATTTGGGACTTGAATCGCCAGGTTTGCCAAACGAAAGAGGATTTGATTTTTTTAAAGGTTTTTTGGGTGATATGATGGACGATTACCGGACTCATTTGCGTCACGGAATAAATTATATGCGTTTTAATAATGAAACCATAAATCCGGAAGGACATGCCACCGATATTTTTTCGGATTGGGCGGTTAATTACCTGAAAGAATCGAAAAATTCAGAGCAACCATACTTTTTGTATTTGGCCTACAATGCACCGCATTTTCCGATTCAGCCGCCCGAAGAATGGCTCAAAAAAGTTCAGGCAAGGGAAAAAGGAATTTCTGAACTCCGCGCAAAAAATGTTGCCTTGGTTGAACATCTCGATTATAACATTGGCCGGGTTTTGGAAGCGCTCGATAAAAGCGGACAAGCCAAAAATACGATCGTCATTTTTTCTTCCGACAACGGCGGACATTTACCCAGCGGAGCTTCCAACGGAAATCTGCGTGGCGGAAAGCAAGACATGTATGAAGGCGGCATTAAAGTTCCGGCTTGTTTTGTCTGGAAAGAAGAAATTAAATCGGGAACAGTGTGCGAAAACTTTGCGCTTACCATGGATATTTTTCCAACCCTTTGTGAAATGATTGGATGTAATCTGCCTTACGAGGTCAACGGTATGAGCATTTACCGGAGTTTGCTCGGAAAAGACCAGGTTACCGACAACCGGGTGGTGTATTTTATGCGGCGCGAAGGTGGCATTTACAAAGGAGATTGTTATTATGCTGTGCGGCAGGGACAATACAAAATGGAACAAAACACGCCTTTTGAACCGCTTCAGTTATACAATCTTGAAACCGACCCTCAGGAACAAATTCCGTTAAAACCGAACACAGAAAAATTCAAAGAACTGGAATACAGGCTTTCGCAACACATCGAAGAAGCAAATCAGATACCTTGGAAAAAATAAATATAATCAACCGGGAAAACAGAAACTAAACAGCATGAAAAAACAAATATTATTACTCTCATTTCTTTTTCTGACACAAATTTTAGTAGCCCAAAATCCTGAAAATTCTAATCCTGAATTTCTTAACCTGAATAAACCCGAACGACTGGAGTGGTTCAAAGGACTGGGGTTTGGAATGTTTATCCATTTTAGTTTCGACAGCCAACTGGGTATTGTTATCAGCCATTCGATGGCCGGCGCTTCCGACGATTATCTGAACCGGTTTGTAAACGAACTTCCAAAAACTTTCAATCCCAAGGATTTTGCTCCGGAAGAAATTGCAACTTTGGCAAAACTGGCCGGAATGAAATACATTGTTTTTACAACCAAACATCATTCTGGATTTTGCATGTGGGACACAAGAACCACCGGTTTTAACATTATGAATACTCCGTACGGAAAAGATTTGCTGGAACAATATGTTGATGCAACACGAAAAGCCGGGCTTGCTGTTGGTTTTTATTATTCACCCGAAGACTTCAACTTTTTATACAAAAACGGGATGCCTGTGAGGCGGCAGTTTACCGAACCCGTTCCGGAAAAAATCATGAAAAATTACCTCGAACTGGTGGAGTTGCAATGCATGGAACTAATGGCAAAATACGGCGATATTGACGTTATTTTTTTTGATGGCAGCGAAGGTCCCTTGCAGGAAAAATGCAAACAGGTAGTTTGGGAATTGCAGCCCGATATTGTGGTTACCCGCGGCGCCATTAAAACTCCCGAACAAACACTCTTGGGAATTTCTTCGGAAGAACCATGGGAATCGTGCATTACGATGGGAACACAGTGGGCTTACAAACCAACCAACGAAGAATACAAAACTGGTGCGCGTTTGATTGAAATATTGATTGAAACCCGTGCAAAAGGCGGAAACCTGCTTTTAAATGTGGGGCCAAAACCCAACGGCGAGCTTCCGGAACAACAGGAAGAGAACCTGCGCGAAATGGCGGCCTGGAATTTTATCAATCACGAAGCAGTTGAAAAAGTGCATCCCTGGATTCTACCCAACGAAGAAAACATTTGGTTTACCTGGAAACCGGAAGAAAAAACACTGTTTGCTTTTCTTACCCATATAAAAGACTGGGAGCGCGGAAGCCGGAAGGAATTTGTTCTGAAATCGGTAAAATCAACGGCAAATACAGTAGTTTCAGTTTTAGGACAGTCGGGGCAGTTGGTGGAATACCAGCCCGAAACCGACGCAAAAACATATTTCTCAGAAAAAAACGATGGCCTGCATATTTCGTGCGTGCGGGCTCAACGAATTTACAACAACAGCAAATGGAGCAATCCGGTGGTTCTGAAACTTACCAATGTGGAACCTGCGCTTGATCCTCCGGTTGTGGTTACTGAAAACGCGCAAACAGTAAAAATTGGTTCGGTTGAAAGTCTTGTTTTTAATGGGAAAGTGCTTAAAACCGGCGACAACGAAAAGCTGAAAGTCGGATTTCAGTACCGTGAATTTGCCGGATTTGTAGAAGAACTTTATTCCGGCGAATGGAAAGAAACCAATGTTATTGAAGTTGGTAAAAATGGCGAGTTTTCAATTAAACCAGGATTGAAAAAATCGGGAAAAGAATACCAGTTCAGGGCTTTTGCCGAACATCCGAAAATAAAGGTTTACAGCGATGTTTTAAAAGTTAAATTCTGACCAGTGTTTAATACATCTTTTTCAATATTTAACCTAACTTATTTTACTTCAACAAAAAACACAAAAAAGGTAATTTTGTTAGCGTATAAAAATATCAAAATTGAAAATTAAGTTTTATTCAAAATACTTTTCTTTAATATATATAATTTCTACTTTAGAAGGCCGGAAAGCAACAATACAAATTCCTAATATTATGTAAATTACAATATGTTTGTTTTTAACATTTTATTATCAAACAAGTTTAAATTTAGCCTGATGGACACAGTAAACATAATCAATAAAAATTCGCTATAATAAATATATTATGTACTAGCTCTTTCAGGAGGATTATAAAAAAAACAGGATGGATACTGAAGAAATAAATTTGTCGGGGGTTTTGTGCCCGTATTGTATTGTAAATGTAATAAAGGCCGTAGAAAAAATGGAAACAGGAGAAACAAACATTTTTATTGTCGACGATCCTTTGGCCATTAAGGCTATCCCTGAAGAACTTGAAGATGAGGATGATTTGGAGATTGACATTGAAAGGAACAAACAAAATTGGATAGTAATTATTAAAAAAAGCTGAAACAAACCACTAAAAATCATAGTATGAAGATTAGCAAAAATAAACGAATCCCGGTTTATATGATGGCAGGATTTGCTGTGTTAAACCTTACAATGTATTTCCTTATAAAAAAATTCTGGATCGGGGGGAGTAGTTTTCTTCCAATGATTGGGCAATTGGGTCCTAATAAAGGTTACCTGTTCGCTTTTTTAGTAAACATTGGAGTTATATTGGGAGCCTTTATTGGCGCTGTTAGCAACAAAGAATTTATCTTACGTTGGCCAAAGAAAAAACAACTTCTCCAGTCAATTTTGGGCGGCAGCCTTATTGGCATGGGTGTTACTGTTGCCCCCGGAACTTGTACTACAGCATTTGTTACCGGAATTCCGATGCTTTCAGTATCATCGTTTTTATCGGCTACAGGGATTATACTGGGCGCTTATATTATGTATAACATATTAAAATAAAAGGAGGGAAAAATGTCGTTCACATTATTGCTTATCATCGGGGTTGTTTTCGGTATTGGTTTTGGCTTTTTTGTTCAGCGGGCCGGTTTTTGTATCGCTGCCGGGCTGGGCGAAATGTTTGCCGGCAGGGGAAAACGTATCCTCCGCCTTTTATTGATTGTGTTTATCATTACCAGCGCCGGTTTTATGATTTCAGGTTATATTAGCCCTGAACTAGGGTTAAAAACTATTGGGCAGATCAGGGGATTGGGGTTCTATAACATCGTATCAGGATTACTTTTCGGGGCAGGTATCATTCTTAGCGGGGGCTGTATACTGGGGACACTCCGTCAGATTGGCGAGGGCAATTTAATATTCATCATTACCCTTGTGTCATTTATACCGGGCATGGCATTGGTTGTTTATGTTTTGGATCCTTTATTGGAAAAGGGATATTTTATTAGCAATGGAGAGGGCGCACAGGTAAAAAATATATTACTGTCTGACCTTATGGGAGTACAACCTGTTTGGATAACCGCCACGTTGGTAATTGGAGCTATCCTTTGGTACCGTAGTGTTGGGAAAAGGAAACCAACAAAGTGAAATACTATTTTTGAAAATTTAAAATTTCGTTTGTAAATGCAGGGTTACTCAGGTTCATCCATCGACCGGGCAGATTTGATTTTTGAAAGGCGCAACCGGGCTTTCAGAATAATTTACGATACTGTAATCCAAATTGAGGGACTATCGGAAAAAGAGTTGTTTCAATTGTTGTGCAATAACTTACAAAAAATTTGTGCCGCCGATTTTGCTGCTTTGGGTTCTTATTCAGAAACCAGCGGCGAAGTTACGATACATGCAATTAGCACCGATAAAGATTGTCATCATCAGAGATTCTCAAAGTTGATTGGTATTTCCGGCAAGCTTTCCCCCGAAACTTACCAGTCTTATATTAACACATCTATTTCGAAAGTAGAAGGGGCTTGCCTGCTTCGTCTTTTCTCAGAAAAATTTACGCCATCTCCTCATATTTTCGATAGCCGGAATTGCGTCAGTGCGAGTTGCTACAATATATCGAGCATTAGGGAAAACAAACTTCTTTGTATAGGGCTGGTGCTTTTACCCAAAGACCAGAAACTGCTTCAAAAAGATCTCGTTGAAACCTACCTGAACCTTTCAGGAATGATTATCCAGCGCATAAATACACTAAACGAACTGAAGTCGACCAACGAAGAACTTAGAAAAACCCGCGCATCGCTTGAAGTACAGGAAGAACTAAAAAAAGCAAAAGAAGAAGCAGAAACAGCCAACAAAGCCAAAAGTGAATTTCTGGCCAACATGAGCCACGAAATACGGACCCCGATGAATGCCATTCTGGGGTTTGCCGAATTGCTGAAGGAAAAAACCGACAACGATTCAACAATGAAAGAATATATCTCAGGGATTCAGGTGAGCGGACAAAACCTGTTGCGGTTAATTAACGACATTCTTGATATGTCGAAAATTGAAGCCGGAAAAATGGAGATTATTCATGAGCCACTGAACCCGTACAACCTCATCAGGGAAATAAAACAGACGTTTCAGTTTAAAGCCGCTGCAAAAAAAATTGAAATGGAAGTACTTGTGCAACCCGGCTTGCCAAAAGGTATTCTGCTTGATGAAACCCGCCTTCGCCAGGCTTTATTAAATATAATTGGCAATGCTATTAAATTTACTGAAAAAGGAAAGGTTACAATCTCAGTCAAAAGCAAGGTCAAAAATATAAGGGAACACAACAGTCATATCGACTTGTTTTTCGAAATAAAAGATACTGGGATTGGTATTCCTGAAAATCAGCAAAAAATTATTTTTGAGCCGTTCAAACAACGATACGGACAAAGTACCCGTCAGTACGAAGGCACAGGATTAGGGCTTACAATTACCAACCGGTTTGTAAAAATGATGAATGGGACAATTGAACTGGTTAGTAAAGAAAATGTGGGCTCAACTTTTACTCTTTGTTTCCGAAACGTGGAAGTGGCAGCCATTGAAGTTGATGAAATAGGAGAAGACAACAGTTGGGTGAAAATCAAAGAATTTCATTCCCCTACAATATTATTGGTGGAAGATGTTTTATTGAACAGAAAAGTAATAAAAGGGTACCTCAAAACATTTAATACAAATATTATTGAAGCCAACAATGGAAAAGAAGGCGTTGACATGACCAGAAAATATAAACCTGATCTTATTTTGATGGATATGCAAATGCCCGTACTTAACGGATATGATGCTACTTTGCTTATTAAAGCCGACAAGGAGCTGAATAAAATTCCTGTAATTGCGTTTACTGCATCGGCCATGAATCAGGATGTGCAACAAATTAAAGCGCTTTGCGACGATTATTTACGAAAGCCGGTTTCAAAAAAACAACTAATTACAAAACTTGCTGAATACCTCCCGTACGATAATATTGATCGCGAAATTACAGGAACCAATAAAGATTGCAGGGAAACATCTGAACTTTACCCTGAAATGGACGAAAACACTTTTCCACCGGAATGCATAGTGCAACTTCCCGATGTTATTCATGAAATAGATGGTTATTTCATGAAAAAATGGGAAGATATAAACGGAAGTCTTGTTATTTATAAAATTGAAGAATTCAGGATAGAATTGTTTGAGATGGCTGAAAGAAATTGCTGCGTACCTGTTTTGCAGTTTTGCAAAGAACTTGAAACAGGCTTAAAATCTTTCGATATACTACAGATCGAAAAATTGATCAAAGATTTCCCGGATATTGTTAAAAGATTAAAGGCAATTTAAAAGTAAAACGCAGGAAAACGTTAAACTGATTAATCAACCCCTTTCACATTCATTTTTAAAGTATACACCGAAGTTCGGGCTGTAATAAAAAGAACATCGCGGTTTTTACCGCCAAAACAAACGTTGGCCGGATTTTCTGGAACTTCAATTTTCTGGATTAATTCACCGGCAGGCGAATAAACCAAAACTTTGCCCGAAGTAATGTAAACATTTCCCCGGTTGTCGATGGTCATTCCGTCGGAACCTTTGGGGGCAAAAAAAGTTTTATCGCTTAAACTGCGGTCTTTCTGAATGTTGTATTTCCAGATTTTGCCGTCGTTGATATCAGAAACGTAGAGAATTTTGCCGTCGGGAGTTCCGATTAAACCGTTGGGTTGTTTGTAATCAGCGATTACTCTTTTAATTTCTCCGTTTTTGCTTAAAAAATAAACGCCGCGAACATCCTGTTCTTCTCCCCTCTCTTTTGTCCACCAGTCGCGGTGATAATACGGATCAGAAAAATAATACTCCCCTTTGGGCGTAACCCAGACATCGTTGGGCGCATTTAAAAGTTTCCCGTTAAAACCGCCATGAATAACATGCATTTTTTTACCGCGGTCGAAATATACCAGTTCGTTGTTTAAATCGGCGCAGGCAACAAGCTGGCCTTTTTTATTGAAATACAATCCGTTCGACCGGTTGGTTCCTTCAAGCCACAACGAAATTCCCTGGTTTTCATCCCAAACATAAATCCGATCGTTGGGTTGGTCGGTAAAATAAACTTTCCCGTCTTTGGCAACTGCTGGCCCTTCAGTAAACGCAAAATCTCCTTTCACCTTTTCAACCTGAGCCCCGGGTGCAATTATTTGAGTAGTTTGTGCAAAAACTGCAAAACAAAAGAAAATCAGAATTATTGTAACATTCAACTTTTTCATTTCAGCATTTTTTAATCCTTCATAAAAATAGATAAACTTCAGCACTATTTTTTCAATTCCCTTTTCAGCAACGAAAAAGTGATGGAAATGTGTGCCAGGTAATACGTTGGAAGAATGAGAAAATTAAGGTTGTTGTAACCCGTAAATTCTTTCAGCGAAATTATAGTATCGGAAAATAAAATAAGAACAATGCCCAAAACAAAACTCAGTCGAACGGGTAAATCTGCCTGAATTCCGGCTGCCGCTCCCAACGAAAAACAGGAAATAAGCAAATAAACCAGCGCTGCAATCATGAGCGAATTTTCATTAAACGACGGATACAATTTCAGAAAGAAAAACAACAAAAAAGCGGTTAACAATATTCCTGTGAAAACCCATTTAATCTTTCCGTTCATCAAAGCAAAGGAAAGATATCCGATGTGTGCCACAAAAAACAGCGCAATTCCAGTGACAAACATTTTTGTTTCACCGTTCATGTGCGATAAAAACCAGTCGCCGGCAATCGAAAAAACAAATGCGCCAATTATCATCCAAACATCTCTGGCTTTCCCCAGCTTTTTGAAATATGTAAAAACCAGAATCAAAATTCCGGCGCCGGCAGAACCCGATTTAAAAAAGAATCCAAAACCGCACAGCGCCAAAACCGAAAGAATTAACGGTATAAACAACAACAAATATTTTAGTTTTTTCGGGTTCATTTTCTGAAACTAAAATTCCTTTTTTATGTTTGAAAAATTCAATTCAATCTGGTTTTTATCGGGTTTTAATCTGAAAACTTCACCGTTGTCGGGGATCAGAAATTTACCTTTTTCGGCTGAAACAGAATAATCGATGTCTTTAAAAAGTGCGGTGATTTGTCGCGGCTGAATTTCAGTGAATGGCAAATCGGCTTGTTGAGAAACATTCAGTTCGGCAAACAGTTGATATTTTCACTGCCCTCGAAATTAACGGCAAGCGAAAATTCATCGAATACCATTTTGAACGTTCCTTGTTCGTTGTCGAGTGTCCACACAACTTCCAGTTTTCCTTCATCCAATTCGGTTGCCGATAAATTTTCACCTTTCAATTCCACAACTTCACCATCGACAACTGCTTTAAACCGGAGCCCAGAAAAATTTTCATCGTCGCTCCAAAAATAGCCGTCAATAAACGGAAGCGTAAAATAAAGACACTGGTTCGATGTTCCTTTTTCGTTCAGATACAGCGAGGTCATGTTTTCATCAAAAAGATGAATATCGCGAAAACGAAGTGCGCCGTTGTCCCACAAAAGATTGGCACGGTAAAAACGGCTGTTGAACCACACGGTTTTCTGGTTGGTTCCGGGCAGGTCGTCGAGAGCAGTTACCGAAGTTGCCGGCGTTGTTTTGTATTTTTCTTTGAACCACTCTCCCGATTTGGCCAACGTTTCAACCTTTACCTTGTTTTCGTCGCGCAATTTTGCAATTAACGGAAGCTGAATTTCGAAACCTTTTTGCATGGCTTCCCAGGTAAATGAATTTTCCTGTCCGGCCTGAACATAAGCAAAATTAAGGCATTCGCCTTTCACAAAATGTTTAAAGTACCAGTCCACCCAGGTTTTGTCTCCGCCACCTTTTGAGTAAACCGGTTCCAGCGAAACCACACCTTGTCTTTCAGTCCCCAAACCGTTGTCGTACTGGTGAATGGGGTCGCTGCCCAGCATTCTGAAAATGGGTACAGGAATCTGATTTTCGCTGTTTTGTGCGGGCATGTACGCATTTCTTTTGCTGGCATAATACGCCTGGTTCCAGTAACCTCCCCACATGGTATAACCGTCGGTCCCGACCTGGTCTTTGCAATTGCAGGAAGCTACAATTCCGTATTTTTCGTACATGTAATTCAGCGAGTGTGCATCGATAAACCAGCATCCCATCGATTTCGGATAATATCCAAAAATATTTTTGAAATCTTCCATATAAACATCCACCAGTTTTTCGCGCTCTTCGGGGGTGTAACCGGTGGCAAAACCTACATCGGCATGCCAGTCCCACGGAAAACGGCCGCGCCATTCCAAACCTGCATTTTCAACCAGCGGCTGAGGAATTTCAAACCAGCCGCCCACCTCAAACATACTGTCGGGCAAATTTTTCAGCAAATTCTGATAACGCGAATCCATCAACGCGTCGTACTGCAAAAGAAAAGTTCCGCCTAAATTGTAGTGTTGCATCATTTCCACCTGTTTCACTACTGTTTGAAACAAAACATCTTCTGTAATTGCCTCATCGCGCGGCTCCAAAAGCCGGCAGAAATTGATGATGTTGACAATTCGGGGTTTTTCAGATTCCAGCGCTTTGTTTGTTTCATTTTGTTTTGAAGTGGAACACGAGAAAAGAAAAAGCCCGGTAAATACCGAAATAATATAAGTTTTTATCGATTTCATTACAGTAATTTTATTAACTAAACCAAGATATACACGTCTTTTCGATGAACCGACAGCAGACGGAGAGGAGAAATCTCCAGCTTTGAAATAGATTTCTCTTCCTTCGTCATCGAAATGATATTTCATATTAAATTCAAAACGACCTATTTTATTTTAAATAAATAAGAACCCGATTTCAGCTGAAGCTTCGTCTGACTTTCTTCACTTTCCAAAACCGTAATATTTTTATTTACTGAAAGTTCCGTATTGTTTTCCCACACTTCATCCGCCTGTAAAAACAACGTGGCTGTGCTGTTTGCCGGAACCGTAACTTCGTAAAGAATTTCATCTCCCGTTTTTTTCCAGGAAGAAACAATTTCGCCGTACAAACTTTCATGTTTTGCTTCAAAACGATCGAGTCCGGCAACAAAATTGGGTTTCAGAATTATATTTTTAAACCCCGGATGTTCTTCGTCGGGAAAAATTCCGCCCAGCGCTTTGTAGTACCATGCATTTATTTCACCAAACATAATGTGGTTCATCGAAATATCGCTTTTGGCATCGAGCGGCCAGTTTTCGTAAAAAGTAGTGGCTCCGTTTTTAATCCACCACCCCCACGACGGAAATGTTTCCTGAGCAGCCACTTCGTACGCCAAATTTGCAAAACCGTTTTCGCTCATTGCATTTAAAATGGCTTTTGTACCCAACAGTCCAACATCGATGTGTTTGTTGTCGGCTTCTATCTTTTTGGCAAGGTTTTCAGCAACTTTAGCACGCATTTCATCCGGAACAAAATTCCACTGCAACGGAAAACTCAATTCGGTTTGCAAGCCGCTTCCGTAAATCCCGGTTTCACTGTTGAGATATTTTTCATTTAGCGCTTTTTTAATTTTTCCAGCCAAAGCAAAATATTTCTCCGAATCGCTTTGTTTGCCCAAAATCTTTGCAGCTTTTGCGAGAATAGTTGCATCAACAAAATAATAGGCAGTTGAAGTAAATTCTTTTGGAGTTACCGATTTTACCGGCACCCAGTCGCCCAGTCCCCAGTCGGTAATTCCTGAAGGATACGTTTTATCGATGTGGTCGACATACATTTTGATGTTTTCATAACAATCAGCCAGAATTTTGGTGTCGCCGTAAAACAAATACACATTCCACGGAATTATGGCAATGGTACTTGTCCAGTCGGGGCCGTTTGCCCATGTGTAACCCCAGCCGTCGGTCGGAACAATTGCCGGAAGCACGCCGTTGGGTTGTTGTTCGTCGCGGTGGTCGGCCATCCATTTTTCGTAAATAGTTATCGCATCAAAATTGTACAAACCGGTTTCAATATTGATTTGTGCGTCGCCTGTCCAGCCGTTTTTTTCGCGCTGTGGACAGTCGGTCGGATAACCAAACAAATTGGAGAGATAAGAAGAATTGGCAGCTTTCCAGGTTTTATTGAGCGTTTCGTTGGATGAGCTGATTTCTCCAACCGGCGGAACATCGCTGTGCATAAAATACGCGGTCAGGTTTTCAGCCGAAAAATCGATGGGTTTGTCCGAAGTCACTTCCACAAACTGAAATCCTTTGTAATTGAATTTTGGCATAAATTCATCCTCATTTCCGCTGAGGATTACAATATCGGTTTGAAAAGGATCTGAATCGTCGGTAGGCCGGTAATGCACATCGATGTTCGACATATCGACATGCCCGTTTTCGTACAAACGTTCGCCGTGTTTCAACTGAATTGTAGTTCCGGCGCTGCCTTTTATTTTCAGTTTTGTAACCCCGGCCATGTTTCTGCCAAAATTAACCACATAATTTTGTTTGCTGAATGGGGTCACATTTTTTGCCTGAATTTCTTCCACATTGCGAACCGGGTGTAAAACCTGAGCAACAATAATTTTTGAAGGAGCACCTGTTAACATGGCGCCGTTCCAATTTGCATCATCGAAACCTGCACTGTTCCTGCCGGGTTGTTCCAAACGGGCGTCGTAATGTTCCGCGGTATAAATGCTGTTAAAAATTACCGGCGAAAGCGAGGTTTTCCAGTTTTCGCCCGTTGAAACCGTTTCTTCTGAACCGTCTTCGTACGTAATTCTCAAATCCATACAAAATTTCGGACGGGCCCGCCACGGTGCTTTTTCAAAATACCAAACGGCTGTCGACTGGTGGTTGTACCAACCGTTTCCCAAAATTATACCAACTGCATTTTCGCCTTCCTGTAAATTTTGGGTCACATCGTATGTTACATACAAAGTACGGCGGTCGAAACGGGTGTACATTGGGTCGAGCCGGTGGTTGCCCACTTTTTCACCGTTCAGATAAAGTTCATACAATCCGGCAACTGCAATATAAGCACGCGCCGATTTTATTTTCTTTTGAAGATTGAATTCGTGCCTGAAATAAGGAGCCGGTTTTATATTGAAATTGTATGAATCCGAAATCCAGGAACCTTTCCAGTTGTTTTGGTTTATCATTCCGGTTTCGAAGCTGGCTACTTTTGAAAATTCCGTCCAGTTACCGTTTTGAAGCATCACTTTCACTTTCCAGAAATAGCGGGTAAAAGGTTTCAGTTCATTTCCACGGTACACAACAGGAATTGTTGTTGAAAGAATTTCGCCCGAATTCCAGGCGTCGCCTTCTCCTTTTTCAACTTTTAACGAATCGGTTCCAACAATAATCCGGCAAGCCTGCTGTAAAATTCCAGGTTCTTCAGAAATTAACTGCCACGAAAATCTGGGTTTTTTGCTGTCGATTCCAACCGGATTTTCGAGGTATTCGCTTTTTAGGTTTTGAGGCAAAGTGTGCGGTGTTTTTTCGCTGCACGACCAGATTAAAATGATGAAAAGTAAAAAAGGAAATGTTGTTTTCATTGGTAAAGGTAATTTTAGCGGGAAAGATATAAAAAGGCTGTTTTATAAAAAAGACAATTGCTGTTTCGTGTTAAAAAATCAGTTTCTTAATGGTTTATCAAAGTCGGGTTGTAAATCAACAAGCGCTTCTTTTACATCGATATATTTCACCAAATCGCGCAAAGCAATAACGGTGAAATTGTTTTGGTAAAGAAACTTTACATATTCTTCAAACAATTCCGGCGGAGTATTTACCCAGGGATGTTCAGTATCGGGCACTCCGTGAATGGTTAACACCACAATTTTGCCAGGTTCGGCGAGTTTCAGTGCTTCCATAATTTGCGTTTTGTTTTCGCTGGTCATTGCCCAGCTTGGTACCAGCAGCGGATTATCTTTTTCCGGTTCATAAACACGGCTTCCGCCAGCGCGCGCAAACAAATATCCTTTTTCCTGAAGAACTTCGACAACCTGCGGACTTAAACTGTAACCCGGATAGGCAAAAGTAACAGGCTTGGGAATTTGCATTGAATCGCATTTGGCTTCAATGTAATCAAGCTCTTCCAACAATTTTTCTTTTGACAATTTGGCAACCGGAGGGTGAGAACGAGTGTGGTTGGCAATTTCGAATCCCATTTTGTCGAGTGCTTTAATTTGCTGCCAGTTCATGTATTTTGAATTGTCGTTAAAATTTGGCGGAAATTCACAAATATAAAAGGTTGCTCCAAAATTGTATTTTTTAAGCAACGGGGCAACAAAAGTGTACTGGCTAATTACAGCATCGTCGAAAGTAAGGACCACAATTTTATCCGGGATTTCCTTTTTTATGGTTTGCGCCATGGAGGTGTAAAATGCCACAACTGTCAGAATCAACATTAAATATTTCATTGCTCAACTCATTTAAAATTTGTTTGCACTTTCTTATTAGTAAACAACATACTATTCCTGAATATTTACAATAACCTTCTCCAATAATATGAATAATTTTTTCAGGAACATTGCTTTTGATTTAATTCAAATTTTCTCAATTGCGTTGGAACTGTTATTTATCACTTCAACCTGAAATCCATCAGGAACACTCAAAGAATAATTTATTTTTCCATTTTGTTTTTTCCATCGGAATTCGATTGCATCATTTTCCACAGGGAGTACACCGCTGCATTCATTCAAATCGATATCGGAAAACCGGATTGTAACTTTTTTGCTGAGATAATCCACGTTTTCAATTCCCAGAATATCGCGGTACAACACATGTCCGAGATACGATGCAAAACCGTGGTTACAACTGGCGCTCGATTTCATGTTTTCCCATAAAGTACCCGTTTGTTGAGCCATTCCATAAAAATAATCCTGAATTTCGTTCAGTAGTTGTGGCTGCAATCCGTAACGCGAAAGAATATTCATCCGAAGATAATTTCCGATAAATGCATTGGCTACAAAAACATCGGGCCAGGTAACTTTATCGTTGCGGTTTGGACCAAAATCAGTTGTTAACTTTTCCCAAAGTTCAGGATGCGTTTCGGGCGTGGCAATATTGAAGAAAAAGGCATAGTACTGGCAAACTTCTGTGGTATTGGCAGTTACCTTTAAATTTCCGTTTTCATCGCGAATTGCGTTGTCCACAAAAAAATCACCGTTGAACGATTGCTTTAAAATAGTTTGTTTGATTAACTCTGCCTTTTTCAGCCAATTATCGTTATGATAAAGTTCTCCGGCTTTTTTGAGCGCCGCGCTGTAAAGCATGTTGGTCGGATAGTTTACATCCTGCACAAAATCATTTGCTTTCGACCATTCCACAAAAATCCACTGATCGAGTTTTTCCAGAAGGCCGTCTTCATTTTCAAAACCTGTAAAATAAGTGAGTAATTTTGAAATGCGTGGTTCAAGTTGGGCCACCAGTTCCGGGTCGCCACCGTGTTTTGCATAATCGTCAATCTGAACAATAAACCACATGGCCCAGTTGGGAATAAAATTTCCATCGTAATGGTCTGACGGATAACACATGGGAAGCATTCCCTCCGGCAAACACTTAAAACTGTCGGGCAGTGCATAATTTTCATAAAAGTTATGCGCCACTGCCGATTTCCCTGTAAAATCCTTCTCCGTAATGGCTGAAAAATAACTGTCGCAAAGCCAGCCGGCCCGTTCGCGCGAAGGGCAATCCATAAAAATGTCAACAGCGTTTTGCCTGAAAGTTTGCCGCGCTGCCTTATAAATGGCGTTCAGTTTTTCGTTACTACTTGAAAATGTGGCCAGTGAATTTTCAGGATAGGCATATTCCCGAAGGTAAATATTTTCAATTGTACATTTTCCTTCCAAAACAATCGCTTTCAAAAATTTGAATGTATACGATTCGAAAGTCTCCAAATTATAAACACCGGGCTGTAATTCGTAAACCACCTGGTTGTTGACATCCGACATTCGCTTTTTTGTATTCACATCACCGTTGGTGAGTAGTTCATCGAAATAGAAAATAATTTTCGATGGTTCATCGCAACTGATTTTACTTCCAATAAACCCGGAAAGATTTGTGCCAAAGTCGAATGTTGTAAACTCATTTTTGTTAAGTACGGTTGGCGATTTTTCAAAATTCGTTGAAGTTATTTCAATTGTTTTGTCTGAAATCTCCTGAATAAGCTGCGAAGGAAATACTTCAATCTCATTTTCCGTGTAACCTTTGTATATTTCACTGATTCCGGTCAGCGAGCGATCTTTTTTGTATTGCTCCGGTTTTTGAAATTGAATGGTTCCTTTCGCATACACCTGCACCGGATTAACAATATCAAATTCAGGAAGCAGAAGATTTCTCGGGAGCAATTGTACCGTAGGCTGTTCAACCAGGTTCAAAGTTTCTAAAGGTTTTTGGGATGAAGTTTTCCACGCATCAAAATCATTTGCAACCCGGTAGTATTCTGTAAACGGACGTTGAAAACTGTACCGTTCAACTTTTTGCAAACGCTCTTTTATTTGGAAAGCAACAAAGTTATGATCGCCTCCGGTTGCGAGTAAAATTTTACCGCCCGATTCTACTTCGGCCTGTAAAAACGAAGGCTCATCAATGGTATAGTAACTGTTTACATTGTATCCGGCAACTTCAACCGAAATAATATTTTCGCCGTTTTTTGCCCGACTGCTCAAATCATATTCATCCACCCGAAAAAAACCATGTGCAGCACGCGCCGGGCCGTAACCCAAAAATTCACCGTTCAAAAAAACACGGTAAAGTGTAGAAGCAGTTATCCTTAATTTTATATCCTGATTTTTATTGTTTTGAAAAGTACCATGAAACCCCAGATTCAGGTTCATCTCTTTTTCACGTCCTTCAGCCCAAACCGGAATTGCCTCTTTCATTAATTCTGAATCTGAGACCTTTTGAGGTTCACAAGACAATAAAATTGGAAAAAGAAAAACAATAAAAAGAAAGTAGGCCTTTTTTGGAAAAAATAATCGATTATTCATTTCGGCTGATTTAGGTTTATGTAAAAATTTGTCTTTATTTTTTAAGGTTCAATTTCTAAAATCGTTCCGGCAATATAACGGATTCCATCGTTTTGATTGAAATAATACACAACCAATACGCGACGATTGTCGAGTAAAACAGGCCACGTGTATCCCAGATCGGTATTTCCGCCATCGTCGCACAAAACAATTTCGGGAGCTGTTTCAAAATCGGTACATTCGGCATTTAAAACACGGGCCCTGATTCCATAAGGTTCGTGCCGATAACCGTAGGTAAGCAACACCCTGTTATCGGGCAGGCGAAGTGCATTTAACGGATGCCCCTGAAACCCCATTTTCTGCCAGGGTTCAAAAGTTTTCCCTCCGTCTTTCGAGCGGGAAATACAAGCCTGATCATCAAGATTTGCAGTACGTAGAAATGCCACCAGATCACCTTTTGGCGTTTCGTATAGTGAGGTTTCGTTAAATGAAGCTTCTTCGTCGGCTGCCACAACTGACATATATTTCCAGGTAAATCCTTTGTCTTCCGAAACAAGCAAATGAGTAGATGATTTTCCTGGCGATTCCCTGTCGCTGGCAACAACTACCCAGTAGATTTTCCCGTTTTCCCCTTCGCAAAGCGCGCCCCGGTTACAAGCCGGCAACTTTTCGCCAAACGGGTTGTATTTTATTTCAGGAGAAATGTGCGGCGGATAAAAAGGCCCGGTCCAGGTTTTTCCTCCATCAATTGAACGAACAATATATCCTCCAAGAAAAATAAATCCGCGGTATTCCCCGTAAGGTTTTTTCAAGGTGTTTTTTTCTTCTTCCGATAAAGGCGCCCATCCGTAACTGGTGCAAATAATTGTTCCATCTTTTAACTGAAGCATGCACGGATCCTGCGAACCACCAAAGTCATGTGCATAAATAAGTTCGGGTTCTTTTGTCCAGTTTTCAGCATCGGGTGAAGTAACTTTTACCAAATAACTGTTTGCATCAGCATGAATATTGTTTTCACGACCAAAAAACTGTCGGTTGGGGGCACGACGAAAGGCAACAATTATTTCACCATCCTGCCTTTTTATTACAGAAGGGAAACAGGAATAGAAACTAGTGTCTTTGTAAATAATTACATCTTTTATTTTGGAGATGCCGGTTTTATTACTTTCAGGCGTGTTTTGTTTTTTCTGAATTGTATTTGCTTCGAAAAAAAAACAAAGAAAACTAAATATTGCAATCAAAAATTTCATTGGATGTTTAATTGGTTTTGGTTCTCAAATTTAACAGAAATACTCATCTGTGCATCCTGTAGAATAGGTTATAAAAAAGCCGGAATTCAAAAAAAGCTTGAATTTCCGGCTTGTTTGATTTTATTTCCTATCCGGTTTTATTCTTCCTGCAAATTAAATCCTGAAATTTTTACTGTTGGTTGTTCTCCCTGTGTATCTTCATTTTTCAGATTCATAGTTATTACTTTTTCTTCGCCCGGCATTAATGAAACATAATTATCGCTGTAAAATACCGGAAGAATCCGTTCACCTGATTTTGCTCCAACTACATTTAACCTGACCATTAAAACCGGAGTGTCTGTAGTATTTTTCAAAGTAGAAGCCAGTTCCCAGGAATCGCTTGATTTTTCAATTGTTGTATTACTTTCCAGCTTCACTTTTGGCAAATTATTCAAGGCCTGGTAATTTCCATCTTCCAAACCACGCACGTAGAAGTTTTCAGAAATCACTTTTTCGCTTTCGGTTAACGTAAGTTTTATAAAATGAACTGCCGATAAACTTTCAGTGAATTCGATCCGGAACGGTTGTTCCGTAGAATCTTCGTTGCTGTTTACGGTGGCGTCTTTTTCCCACTGCACCGATCCGTCCATGTTGAAAATCTGAACTTTCACTTTCAAACCGGTTTTGTTTCCGGCGCTGTAATTTACAACTTCAACATCGTCGAACACCGGGTTCCACTGAACATGGATGGGTTCGGAAGCTTTTTTGCAGCCAAAATAGGCAGCAGTTGGTTCAAAATAATAATCGTAGGTTTGCCACACCATCGACGGCCAGGCCGAATGACTCATCCACAAAAGCATTCCTCTTCGGAACATGCTTCTTCCTTCAAAAATACCGCGGTAACCGTTGTAGTTTATCCACTGCGCCAGTTCGGTGAATTTTTTCGCATCGTTGATCGGGCCAAATGCTTTTTCAATAATTTCGTTGAAAGAAGCAGCTCCCTGCGCGCCTTCCAGACAGTAGTCGTGAATTCCCCACTGACTGTTTTGTGGCCACAATTTATCTTCGGGCAGGGTTTGTTTTAAACTTTCATAGGTCATAACATTTGGCATACCGCGCTCGCTGTGGAATTTATTAAATCCGTACAACAGGAAATAATCGCGCACCGGCAGCGCCCTGTAAGGACCGCCTCCGCTGACAACTCCCTGCGATGAATGAGAAATGTAATGTATTCCAGGATGAATTTCGGGTATTAAATTTCGAAGGGCTGTGTCAATTACTTCGGGTGGATTTCCTTCGTTTCGTCCGCAGTAAAGTGCAATCGACGGGTGGTTGCGAATGCGTTTTATCATATCATCCGCATTTTTCATAAACATTTCAGGGTTATCAGGGTCGGGACCATCGGCCGGGTTTGCCAGCCAGAAATCCTGCCAAATCATAATTCCATGCCGGTCGCAGGCTTCGTAAAATTCATCGTCGCCGGTTTGACCCACCCAGTTGCGAATCATGGTAAAATTCATATCGGCATGCAAAGCCACGGCAATCTCGTATTCACGGTTGCGGTATTCAAGGTTCGATTCGGGGAATCCCCAGTTTCCGCCCCGACCGATAAAACGACGCCCGTTGACATACAAACTCAGAATTTCGTCGTTTTCATCGAACGACATTTCACGAACACCGGTTTTAAATTCTTTTTTATCGGAAACACCTTTTTCAGTTTCAAAAACCAGCTCAACATCGTAAAGATTTGGCGCTCCGTAACCTTTGGGCCACCACAATTTTGGATTTTCGAGATGCAGTTCGGGATGGTTTTCTGCAGTTAACTGAAACGGTTTTTCTTCATTCCCTTCCAGCGAAGCTTCTTCCGAAAAAGCAATATCGCCAAATGTTCCTTTTAATATTCCGGAAACCGGTTCGGTAGTTTCATTTTTCAAAGTAAGTTCAAAACTAATGTTTGCCGAAGTAGTATCGGGAAGCGGCAAATCGGCAGAAACAAAGGGATTTTCGATGGTAACCGCACCAGTTGTTGTAAGGTAAACATCGTTCCATATTCCAATGTTGCGGCCACGAATGGTTGGAATCCAGTCCCAGCCAATGGAAGCGTGGTATGTAGGATTGTCGGCGCCAAGTACACCGCCGTTTTTATCGGGACTGATTTGCGTTTGCTCTTTTATCACTCCCGGATTATCGTTTTTATAAATCAATACGGTAATTGCATTTTTCTGCCCGGGAACAATTAAATCGGTAACATCGAATTTTCCGCGAATAAAAGCGCCTTCAATTTTACCGGCATTTTTTCCGTTGACAAAAACATCGGCTTTCCAGTTGATCCCGTCAAAATTCAGAAACATTTTTTGTCCTTTAAAACCCGCTGGTACTTCAAATTCGTTGCGGTACCAAAAGTCGGAATAAAAGAACGATTCGGAAATCATCAACTGGTTATCGCCAAAATTCGGATCGGGCAGTGCCCCAGCGTTAATATAACTCACCAGAACCGTTGCCGGCACGGTTGCTCCCAGCCAATTTTCGCAGTTAAATCCAATTTCTGAAATGTTCTCACCTTCAGCAGAAACTTCCGACGAACGTTGAATTTTCCAGTTTCCTCCGGCCAAATCCATCCGGTTGGCAGATATTTCAGGTGTGCCCTTTGATTGAACAATGAATCCGCCCTTTCCGTAAATTTCAATTTCACTAAGAATATAATTTTTTGTTCCACCGTTCATCAAAACCCTAACAAACCGGGCTTGTTCAGGTTTATTAAAAGAAATCTCATCCGTCATTTCATCGCCGGAAGGAAGTTCTGTTACATCACACCAGACTTTTGCATCGTTCGACACCTGAATCTTGCCAGATTTTGCTTTTTCAATCCAAAACAGTTTTATTTTATCGAACGAACTGTTGCTTCCCAAATCAACATAAACCCACTCTTCCTGGGAACCTTCGCTCATCCAGGCGCTGAAAAAACTTTTCGACGGCGCCATTTTCAAGCGTGTTTCCCCGGAATAAAAATCAAAGTCGTTAAAAGTCCAGGTTTCAGCATTCGACGTTGAAAAACTGACTTTGTAAAACCTGTATTCTGCCGGAGTTTCCAAAGTGTATATTTCATTGATAATTCGTTGGGGCCGGGGCTGTCCAAAATTGAACGAAAACGATGGTCGCGGTGCATCGGGCCCGTCGCCGTACGGACTTTGCATAAACGGATTTGTATTGCGGCGGCGCTGGTTTGGATTTGATGGCGGCGCCATAAACCGTGCAAATGGATTTGCCCTTTCCTCGCCGACCAAACCCGAACCTTTTTTGGTTTGAATCACGTCCCAGGTTGTTCCGTCCATCGAAGCCAAACACTGAATTTCCCATCCTCCCGGTTTTTTGTCGTCGTAGGAAACAGTTCCCGTAAGAGAAATTTTGTCAACCTGCGGCGCCGGGTAGTTTCCGTCCAAATCGAGCTCAAGAAAAATAGTTGTCCCTTCAACATTCAATTGAGTAACCCGGTTGTGATCGAACAACCATTCGCGTTCGTTTTTGGGAACGTCGCCGTTTTGCGTTTTTAAAGCAATGTAACCCGGTTCGTTTTCCAAAATAATTCCGTCGGTAACAAGTTGTGCCGTTAAATTATAGTCGTAACTCGACGAATGGTAAGCAGGCCTGAATTTGGCAATGTTTCTGTACTTTTCTTTTTTAGCTACCAATTCAGGGGCAAAATCTTCGTCCGGATTTCCCGGATAAATTCCCACTCCCCGGCTAAAATTACCTTGTTTTTGCTGGTTGCATCCCATAAAAAAAAGCAAAAGAATTACGCCCAGGGAAGATAAAATTGTCTTTCTGATTTTCATTGATATATTTTTAGTTCGTTAGTTTTTAGCGGGTTTAAACTAAACCCAAAGTGCAAGTCAGTACTTTTTGTCTGAATTACAATTACATTATAAAAATGCTAAAATTAAAAAGGATTAGCCAATTATAAAAGGGAATGGTTATGAAACATATCCTGAAAATGTTCAATATGAAAATAAAAAGCGGGGTGTACTGAAAATTCCAGCAACAGCCCGCTTTTTACAATAGCATTAGATACTATAATTATTCTACCACAACTGTAGTTTTTCCTGCTTTTAATCCTTCGGAAGTGGCTGTTATTTCAACATTTCCTGATTTATTTCTTTCTGATTTAATAATCAGCATGGCTTTCCCGTTAAAAAGTTTTCTGTAATTCACCACAAACGGTTCGTGCGATTGCGGGTTTCCGTTTCCAACACCGGCAATTTCCGCCGGGCCTTTTAAATTGAAATTTATAAGATTATCAGCCAGTGGACAAAGATTTCCATCTTTATCGAAAGCTTCCACCAAAATATAACTCAAATCGTCGCCTGTAGATTTTATGTTTGTACGATCGGGCGTTAATTGTATTGTTGAAGGTGTTCCTGCTGTTTTTAAAATTTCCTCGCCAATTTTTTCCCCGTTTTTATAAGCCACTGCTTTTAACTCGCCGGGTTGGTAAACCACATCGGTCCACATCAAACGGTAACGTTCGGTTGAAACTTCGGAAGTCGGATTTTTGGATTTTTTGCCTAACGATTTTCCATTCAGGAACAATTCGGCAGAATCACCGTTGGTGTAAACAAAAACAGGTACATTTTTCCCTTCGTTACCTTCCCAGTTCCAGTGCGGCAAAATATGAACGTGGTTATAATCGGGCCGCCAGTGGCTTTGGTACAAATAGTAGCGATCTTTTGGAATACCGCACAAATCTACAATTCCGAAATACGAACTTTTGGCATTCATAAAAGGTGTGGGTTCTCCAAGATAATCGAAACCGGTCCAGACAAATTCGCCGGCAATGTAATCGGCATTTTCCTGCCACATAAAATCGTCGTCGCCAATTTCGGCCCAGTACGGCGCATTCAAATCGTATGAACTCACCTGCCCCGATTTTGAAAAGTCTGTTTTTTTCTCGGGAAGCGGAAGTTCATAAAAACCGCGGGTACTAACTGTTGAAGCTGATTCGCTAATGATTACAGATTTCGAAGGATCGAGTTTCCGCGCCGGTTCCCAGCGTTGATCGTAATTCCACGAGTGCACGTCGTAGTAATCGAAATGACGCCAGCGGGCGTTTCCGGCCTGGTCGCAAGCCATGGTAACCGGACGAGAAATATCGTATTTCCGCACAAAACCAACCATGCCAGCCAGTTTCTGTAAACCGTTGTTTACATTTCCCTGAATGTCGCCCATTTCATTTCCCACACTCCAGATAAAGATGGAAGGATGGTTGCGATCGCGTTTTACAAAATTGCGGATGTTCCGTTCGCCAAATTCATAAAAATCGGTTTCCGGCGAAATATCGGCTTTGTTATCGTATTTGTCGAAAGCCTCATCAAAAACGAGAAATCCCATTTTGTCACACAAATCGAGCAACTCGGGTGCCGGAACATTATGACTGGTCCGAATGGCATTGCAACCCATTTCTTTCATTATTTCGAGCTGGCGTTCTATGGCGCGTACGTTAAATGCTGCTCCCAACGGACCGTGATCGTGGTGAAGGTTTACACCTTTAATGTGAAAATGTTTCCCGTTCAAAAAGAAACCATCGTTAGAAGTAAATTCAAAAGTTCGGAAACCAAACGGCTGAACACTTTCATCCAACACTTTTTCGCCTTCTTTCACAACAGTTTTCACACTGTACAAAACAGGATTTTCAACATCCCATAAAATTGGATTTGTTACTGTAATCCAGTGGTCAAATTCATGCGTACCTCCGGCTTTAATTTTCCTTTTGTTGGTTGAAGATGCAATTTCATTTCCCTGGGGAGTAAGAACTTTTGCTTCAACCGTAATTTCTTTTTCAGAGCCGGACAGATTTTCCACTGTATTTAAAACCCTCATTTCGGCATACGTTTCTGTGATTTTCGGAGTAGAAATGTAGGTTCCCCAAATTTCGGTGTGCACCGGGTCAGTAATCAGCATCTGCACTTTTCGGTAAATTCCGGCTCCCGGATACCAGCGGCTTCCGTGATTACGGGTATCTGCATGAACTGCAATTGTATTTTCACTTCCAAATTGAATAAAATCGGTCACATTCAAATAAAATGAGTTGTAACCATAATCCCATTTCCCGGCTAATTTTCCATTGATATAAACATCGGGCGAACTCATAATTCCATCGAAAAGGAAATAAATGATTTTTCCTTCGTCGGCAGCGGAAATTGAAAATGTTTTGCGGTACCAACCTTCTCCCTGCCAGGGCAATTTACCGGTATTTCCGGGTTCACTTTCATTAAAAGGCCCTTTAATAGCCCAGTCGTGCGGAACATTCACTTTTTCCCATCCCGAATCGTTTAAACCTACAGCAGCAGCATTTTCAGGATTTCCCTTGGTAAATTTCCATCCTTCATTAAAATTGATCCATTTTCGTGTTTCTGCAAAATTTGTTTGGGCAAAAAGGAAAATCAATAATGACAGAATTGTTATTCTTTTCATGATACAATGTATTGGTTTAGATTATTTTTCAAAACTAAGAATTTAAATGAATTGCATTTTACAAAAAGTAAAATTCTTATAAATGGTATTCTGCAAATCGTTATCTTTAATGCAGTTACTGACAAATGCTCAAATAAAAAAAGAACTATCAACTATTTCATTTTTTAAATCATTTTTTAAACAAATCAATTTGCTGACTTTTATCATGTTTCACAACTATCTGTTAATAAATATTTAACAAAAGTGACAATTTCACACTAATCGCTATAAATAACATTCATATTGAAATTTTTTATCGTCATCTTTATACAAATCAACAAAAGGAAAAACAAAAATCAAATAACTATCAACTATGAAAAATAATAACAAAATTATCATCACCAGTGGTATATTTTTTATACTGCTATTTTGCTTCTTCACAGGATTTGCACAAGAAAAAAAACCGGTTACCAAAGGAACTGAAAGGGTTACAATGTTTAGTAAACAAGCCGAATTGGCCAGTTCTTCGCCGTACAAAGATTTACATTGGCAATATATTGGTCCAACTAATATAAGTGGCCGCTGTACCGATGTTGAAGCCGTTTCCCCGCGTGGGCCGCAGTACACCATCTGGGTTGGCTCTGCAACCGGCGGAGTTTGGAAGTCGACAAATGAAGGAACTACCTTTGTACCGGTTTTTGATGATATGCCAACTGCATCGATTGGCGATATTGCAATAGACCCAAAAAATCACGATGTTGTTTGGGTTGGAACAGGAGAAGCCAACATATTCCGAAGTTCAAACGCAGGTTGTGGTGTATTCAGAACTTCCGATGGTGGAAAAAGCTGGGAGTTAATGGGACTTGAAAATACACAAACCATCGGTAGAATAAGGATTCACCCTGATAACAGCAATATTGTTTATGTTGCTGCAACAGGACATGAATGGACACCGAACGAAGAAAGGGGACTTTACAAAACCATTGATGGCGGAAAAACCTGGAACAAAATATTAAGCATTGACAATAAAACAGGAGTCTTTGACATTGTTCTCGACCCATTGGATCCGGAAACAATTTATGCCACTTCGTGGGAACGGATGAGACTTAAATGGAACGACCCACGAACTTTCAAAGACACAAAAAATTGTGGCATCTGGAAATCGACCGATGGCGGTAAAAACTGGAAACAAATAAACAAAGGGCTTCCCGAAGCAAAAGACAGGGGAAGAATTGGTATCGATATTTCTCCAACCAATCCAAAAGTATTGTATGCCCTGCTCGATAATTACGAAATTGCCTACAAAGCAAAACCGGGAGAACTAGATTCGTACAACAGGCAGAAAGCAGATGTAATAAAAGGTGCAACTGTATATAAATCAACCGATGCCGGTGAAACCTGGGTTCAACAAAGCGGATTAACGCCTGAAACAAAAACGTACATGGAGCGTCATTCGGGTACTTATGGCTGGGTTTTTGGCCAGATAAGAGTTGATCCGAAAGATGAAAATACCATTTACACTTTGGGAATTTGGTTAAACAAATCGACCGATGGTGGAAAAACTTTTACTTCAATTACTGAGCCCCATGCCGACCATCACGGTTTTTGGATAGATCCTCAAAATCCAAATTATTTGCTTGATGTACAAGATGGTGGCCTTACCATGTCGTACGATCAGGGAGAAACATGGAAACATCCGATAGAAGTTTTGCCTTTGGCCCAGTTCTACAATATAGCTTACGATTTTAATACACCGTTCCGTATTTTCGGGTCCATTCAGGACCACCACAGTTATTACGGAACCGTTGATTTATCGAGAGGAAGAGACGAAGCACAAATGGTGGAATTTGAACATACTCTGGGAGCTGAAGGAAGTACACATGTTATTGATCCACGCGACAACAACACACTGTACGCCAGTGTTTATTACGGAAATCTGGCACGGACTGAGGTCGATAAATATCCGGAAACACAAAAACAGGTTTTGCCACCCAATTATCCTGATGAACCGGCTCTTCGCGGTCAGTGGGTTTCTCCCATTGTAATGTCGGCGCACAACAACGATATTATTTATTTTGGAACTCAATATGTAATGATGTCGAAAGACCGGGGTGACACCTGGGAAAAAATCAGTCCAGATTTGACTTTTAACGATCCCAGCAAATTCGGAGATATTAATTATCAAACCATTCAGGCTTTGGATGAATCACCACTTCGCGCAGGATTAATTTATGCAGGAACCGACGATGGCCGAATTTGGCGCACAAAAGACGGTGGCAAAAACTGGAAAGAAATACGAAGCGGGGCAGTTCCTCAACGCTGGGTTTCCCGATTAGTTGCATCTAAATATGAAATGGGAACAGTTTATATGACTCAAACAGGAAGACGCGATGATGACTTTCAGGTTTACATTTGGAAATCGACCGATTTTGGAGATACCTGGGTTGACATTTCCGGCGAAATTCCTGTAGGCCCGGTAAATGTAATCCGCGAAGATCCGATAAATCCTGACATTCTTTATGTTGGTACCGACGCTTCTGTTTATATCAGCAAAAATAAAGGTAAAACCTGGGATGTGCTTGGAGACCTCCCGTTTGCCTATGTTCACGATTTACAAATCCATCCGCGCGACAATATGATTATTATTGCCACACACGGCAGGGGAATTTTCGTGATGGACGCAAACCCCGTAAACAACAAGGAAGAAATACTTAAACAACGCAGACGATACATGGCTACAGAGATGGAAACTGCTAATTAATTGTTCATTAATCAATTTATATTTATCTCTATGAAAAAAATCAAAACGCTGCTATTTACACTGATTATGTTTTCTGCATTTTCAGTGTTTGCCCAAACAGTGGAAATTCGGGGAGTAGTTACCTCGAAAGACGACGGAATTGCCATTCCGGGTGTAACCGTTAGTGTAAAAGGAACGACACTGGGAACGACAACCGATTTGGACGGGAATTATTCACTAAAAGTTCCAACCGAAACAAAAACACTGCTGTTTAGCTACATCGGGATGAAAACCAAAGAAGTTGAAGTCTCCGGTCGTACTCAACTGAATGTTGTTATGGAAGCCGATGTTCAGGACATTGATGAAATTGTGGTAACTGCATTCGGTATCAAAAGTGAAAAAAAGGCGCTTGGTTACTCTACCAGTGAAGTAAAATCGGATGAGTTGGTTGCAACCCGCACCGATAACTTTGCTACCGCTTTAGGTGGAAAAGTAGCCGGTTTGAACATTACCACGACATCCAGCCAAGGTGGTTCAGGAACAAGAATTGTTCTCCGTGGCGGTTCATCAATTACCGGTTCCAACGAGCCGTTGTTTGTTGTTAACGGGGTTCCGTTCGACGCCGACAACCAGGGAACATCTTCAGGTTTGGCCGACATTGATCCAAACTCAATCGAATCGTTAAGTGTTTTAAAAGGCGCTGCCGCTTCTGCGCTTTACGGTAGCCGCGCTGCAAATGGTGTAATTCTTATTACATTAAAAGCAGGTGCAATGGATACCAAACCCAAAGTAACTTTTAAACATACTTCCTCGTTCGATAAAGTTTACGAAATCCCTCTTCAGAAAACATGGGCTCAGGGTGTTTTCGACTTTAGTGCACAAACCTGGACTTACATTGACGGGGACAATCAATACACATCTTCATCGTGGGGGCCAAAAATTTCCGATCTTGACGGAGTTGATTATTACGATCGCTGGCAGGTTTTCAAAACAGGATACACCGCTGATAACACATTCAGTGTAAATGGCGGGAACGATAAAGCGTCGTATTTTGTTTCCTACACAAATACAATGAACAACGGTGTACTTGACCCGCTGAGTTACAAAAAGAACTCTGTTAACGCCAACACTATTTTCAAATTTACTCCAAAACTTACTGTTTCTTCCAATGCTTTGTACGCAAGCCAGGATATCGACCGTTTTGAGGAAAGCAACAACAACTACACATTTATGAACACTTTTCTGGCTTCGCCTCCTTCCTGGAACCCTTACCCTATTTACAGGGAAGACGGCACATTACGTTTATACCGTGGTGGTGGCCGCGAGCCTTACCTGTATATGTTACAAAATACCGGAAATAACATCAAACGCGAAAGATTTGCCGGTTCTGTTACTGTTGAATATGAAATTATGGATCACTTAAATTTCAGATCAACTACAGGGGTAAGCACAAATCACTACACATATGAAAACTACAAAAACAAAGGTGGTTTGGTAAATACAGAAGGTACTTACGACAGAGGGACACGTTTTGGTAAAGATTTGGAATCAACCGAAATGATTACCTACGACAACCGGGCAGGTGACTTTTCATTTGATGTAATGGTAGGACACAACATTGTTCAAAACTACTGGGAAAGTATGGAGTTTAACGGTACCGGCCTTGTTGTGGCAAACATTTACAATTCATCAAATGTATCGAACTACACAGCAGGATCGTCATGGGGTGAATTCCGTTCTTGGTCGTTGTTCGGAAAAGCCAGTATTGGGTACAAAAGTATGCTGTATTACTCTGTAACAGGAAGAAATGACTGGGCTTCAAGTATTAAAAACGATTACTTCTACCCAAGTCATAGTTTTAGCTTTGTGTTTAGCGAATTATTGAAAGACAATGAAACCATTGATTTCGGAAAGTTAAGACTTAGCTACGCCAAAGTTGGTGCGCCTGCAAGTGCATATGCTACAAATGTTGTGCTTCAACAAGCTGCTTCGTCTGACTGGTTGGGCTATTCCTGGCCTTTTAACGGACAAAACAGCTACCTTCCAAGTTCTACTTATCCTAACGAAAATCTTCAAAACGAGTTCAAAAGTGAAATTGAGGCAGGTTTAGAAATGAAATTCTTTGATAACAGATTAGGGTTCGACCTTGCTTTGTATAAAAACTGGAGCGACAACCAGATTCTTTGGCAACAACTTCTGAATTCAACCGGTTACGAAGGCGGATACATCAACATTGGTGGAATTACGCATAAAGGTATCGAACTTGTATTAACAGGAACACCGGTAAAAACTTCAAACTTTAGCTGGGATATTACTTTCAACTGGTCAAAAGACGTTTCAAGAGTTGATGATTTAGGCGAAAACGATGAACCCATCGATTTAGGTTCTGCCGGTTATGCAATTGTTGGACAACCATTTCCTGTAATTTATGGCGATGGATTTTTGCGCGACGATGCAGGCAATCTTGTCCTGAGTGACGAAGGAGATCAGACAGATGGCAGGACAACATATGGTCGCCCAATCATCGATCCCCGTGGTAAAAAGATTCTTGGTAAAATTGAACCCGACTGGATGGGCGGAATCCGCAACTCATTCCGATACAAAAACCTTACTCTTACTACCCAGGTAGATTTCCAGAAAGGCGGACTTGTTGTAAACTTCGATGAACACTACCTCACTTATTACGGTATGTCTTCGCTTCAGGAAGATCGCCCGGAAGACAACCGGATAGTTTTTGAAGGTGTAATGGGACATTATGATTATGATACAAAACAGGTTGTAGTTTCAAATCAAAACAATTCGGAATGGACTTATTACAGCAGTTATTGGCAAACGGTTTGCCAGTCGACAAACGAAGACAATATTCAACCCCGCGATTTTATTAAGTTAAGAGAAGTTTCGCTTACTTATAGTATGCCATCTTCGATTACTGAAAAACTTCATGTAAAAGGTCTCGACCTTACTTTCTCTGGAAGAAACCTTTGGAGAAAATTCAAAGACGGATTTACCGGACCTGACGTAGAAACCAACACCGGTGGTATTGACAACGGAAATGCATGGTTTAACTATAGTTTCCCTGCAATGAAAACGTATTCATTTACACTTGGTTTAACACTTTAATAAGTACATAATATGAAAAAGATATATACAAAAATTTGCATTGTATTTTCGCTGTTAATACTTTTTTCAGCGTGCGACAACTGGCTCGATGTTGACCATGATCCAAATGCAATAACCGATTCGTCGGCAATTAACGAAGGAATTTATTTAACCGGTGTTGAGGCTGAATGGACTCAGCAGGCAGTAACGTTTTTTGTGTGGTGGAACGGAATGAAAGACTGGTTGCTTTGGTACGCCGCCGATGGCACACAGGGATACGAAACCCGTTTTGAAATTGCAACCGACTACGGAATTGAAATCTGGAATGCCTATTCGGGAGCTTTGATGCACTCAAATGCACTTTATGAAAAAGCAAAAGAAAACGGCAACAACCGCTTTCAGGCCATTGGCGCCACTATTTCGGCATGGCACTGGTTTAACATGGCCGATTATTACGACCAGGCACCGCTCGACGAAGCTTTGCAAGGTGCTGAATTTCCATATCCGAATGTGAATTCGCTGGAAGAAATTTATGCGCATGCCAATGCTTTGCTCGACGAAGCAATTGAGTTGTTCAGTACTTCAGATCCGGGTGATTTGGTTCCTACCGCATCGCAAGACTACATTTTTGGTGCCGATTATGACAAATGGACAAAATTATGTTATTCGTTAAAAGCACGTTATGCAATGCGGCTTACCTATTTGCCGGGAAAAACAGCCGCCGGTCAGGCCGATCTTGTTTTACAGTATCTTGCAAAAGGAATGACCTCGAACGATGATATGTGCGCTTGGGATCACCTGGATAACCTGACTTACGATAGTTACATTTATGAAGAATCGATGTACGATTATTCGGCAGAAGGAATGACTCCTTCAACATATATTGTAAATTTATTGAACGGGTTAAACGATCCAAGAAGACCTATTTTCTGGACAGAAGCACAACAGGGGGGATATATTGGTCACAATAGCGGAGCGTCTTCCGTTGCCGGGTCAAAACCCAGCCGATGGTCAATGGATTATTGTACCCAATCGTACCCCGATATGATTATGATGTATTCAGAATGTCTTTTCCTGAAAGCCGAAGCTTACGCACTAAAAGGTGATTATACTTCAGCACAAACAGCTCTCGATGCTGCTGTAACTGCCGATATGGAATACCACGGTGTGAGCAGCGATGACATTGTTGCTTATCTTTCTCAGTCTGAACTTACGGTACCTTCTGAAACAGAAGCTGCCCAGGAAATGATTATAACTCAGAAATACATTGCCAACACTTTTGAAACCACAGAATCTTATTTCGATTTTATTCGTACCGGGTATCCAAAACTCGATTTCACAATCATCAACCAGGTAATTAATACCAACACCTTTCCAAGGAGAAATCCATACCCACCGGATGAAATTGAAAAGAACCCAGCAATTGCAGCTATCGGTCAACCCGATTACTTTAAAAAAGGAGTTGCATGGGATACGAAATCCTTTTCATGGAGATAAAATGATGTAATAATAAAAATTGTGCTTAGGTCGCCTTGTTTTTTAATGGGGCGACCTTATTTTTATATAAAAAATTGCTCTTCATAAACCGGACTGTTTAACCCGGAGCTTTTTACTTTATTGAATAAATTGTCATAAAATACTTTTAAAATGAAATTATTTGCCAGAATATTTACAGTCGTTTTACTCACTTCTTGTTTTGTTTTCAAAATTTCAGCACAAAACGAATCCTCCAAAAAATTTGACGCATTTCAATACCGCAACCTGGGTGCATTTAGAATAAGCGCATGGGTTGGGTCGTTGGCAGTTCCGGAAAATCCGGGAGAAAAATACAAATACACCTGGTATGTAGGGCCGCGAAGCGGAGGCATCTGGAAAACCATAAACAACGGAACAACTTTCGAATGTATTTCAAATACTTTTGGAACCTCATCCATTGGCGATTTTGCTGTTGCACCATCCAATCCTGAAGTTATCTGGGCCGGAACCGGCGAAGCTTTCAACGCACGAAGCTCGTATTACGGAAACGGAATCTGGAAATCGACAGATGCTGGAGCAACCTGGCAAAATATGGGATTAAACGATTCGCACCATATCGCAAAAGTGGTAATTCATCCTTCCAATCCTGATGTTGTTTGGGTAGCATCCATGGGACATTTATTTTCAAAAAATGAAGAAAGAGGCGTTTTCAAAACAATCGATGGTGGTAAAACCTGGCAAAAAGTTTTGTATGTCGACAATGAAACAGGGGTAACCGATATGGTTATCAATCCTTCAAATCCTGAAATTTTATATGCAGCCACTTATCAGAAAAGAAGAACAGCCTGGACTTTTGATCCCGGTGGAGAAAACAGCAGGATTTACAAATCAACGAACGGAGGAAATTCGTGGAAAGTTATGGAAGGCGGATTACCAAACGGTCCGTTGGGACGAATCGGTATTGACAATCAGCGCTCCAATCCCGATATTCTTGTCGCCGTTGTTCAAAACCTGAATGTTAAACCCGGTGTCGATCCAAATGCACCGGTTCCTTTCGATGAATTTACCGACCACTCGTTCGACAATTTAATTGGTGGTGAAGTTTATATTACCAAAGATGCCGGAGAAAACTGGAAGCGAATCAACGACCCGGAAACCAACGATGTAAGCGGAAAAGCGGCCTACAGCTTTAACCGTATTTCAATTGACCCGGTTGATCCTGACAAAATTTATATTATTGGCGACGCCATGCATTATACTCTCGATGGTGGAAAAACATGGCCGGTCGGTCGCGGACAGGAACTTTTTCAGACCAATTTTGGCGATAACCGCATCTTCTGGATAGACCCGAAAGATCCGCGGCATATGATGCTGGGGTCTGATGGCGGAATTTATTCATCTTACGATGGCGGAAAAACCATGAATCATTACTACCAGCTACCATTGGGTGAAGTTTACAATGTTGAAGCCGACAATGAAACACCGTACAATATTTACATCGGGCTGCAAGATCACGAAACATGGAAAGCGCCCTCAAACGGCTGGTCGGGAGAAATCAGCCCTTCCGACTGGGTGATTACCGGCATGTGGGATGGAATGTATTCCAAAGTCGATCAGAAAAATAACAAATATATTTATATTACCACCCAGTTTGGTTCACAACAGCGTGTCGATCAATCAAAAGGGGAACGGGTTTCCATTGCTCCAAAAACAAATGAAAGTGAACCTTACCGCTACACATGGACCACTCCCCTGGCTATTTCGCCGCACAACAGCGCTATTATTTACACCGGGGCACAAAAGGTTCTGCGCTCGTTAAACAGGGGTGAAACCTGGGAGGAAATCAGTCCGGATCTGACGGACAATGATCCGAATAAAATCTGGGGAAAAGGGCACATTCAGTATTGTACCATTTCAACGCTGGATGAATCTCCTTTAAAAGCAGGAATAATCTGGGCCGGTACCGACGACGGGCATGTTCAGCTTACCACCGATTTTGGCCACACATGGTCCGATCTCACTCCCACCCTGGAAAAAGCCGGTGCTCCGGCATCAATGTGGGTAAGTAAGGTTTTTCCGTCGAACCACGATTCTGCTACTGCCTACATTTCGAAATGTGGTTTCACCGACGATATTATGGATGCCCAAATTTATGTCACCAAAGATTTTGGAAAAACATGGAAAAAAATCACCAACGGTCTGCCAGATTCGCCAGTGAATGTGGTTATTGAAGACCGGAAAAACCCAAATTTACTTTTTGCAGGAAATGATTTGGGAGTGTATGTTTCAACCGATAAGGGCGAAAACTGGTTTCCGTTTAAAGCAAACATGCCCAATGTCGTTGTCCGCGATTTAATGATTCATCCGCGCGAAAACGATTTAATTGTTGGAACTTACGGAAGGGCTGCGTGGATAACCGACATCAGTCCGTTGCAACAAATTACACCCGAAATTGAAGCAAAAAAAATGTATCTTTTTGATATCGAGCCAAAACCTCAGTTAAATTTTTCGCAACAAGCCTACTGGGGAAATTACCAAATGACAGGCAGCAACCACCTGAATTCGCCCAACGAACCCAACGGACTGGAAATCTGGTACTGGCTTGGAAAAGATTCAAAAGGAGTTTCAAAAATTATCGTTGAAGATGAAACCGGAAAAAAAGTCTTTGAAAGGGAAATTCCGCAAAAGGAAGGAATCAGTAAAATGTACTGGAATACAAGGGAAGCGGTTCCGGGTAAATACAAAGTAACACTTCAAAACGGAAATCTTTTGCAAAGTAAAACCGGAACAGTTACTGAACCATGGATTTGGCCTGTGCTGAATTATTCAGGCAGAAATTAAAAAACAAACTGCTTATTTTCAAAACAATAACATCGGACTGTGCTGAACTGTGCTGACACTATCCTTGCCAAGTAACATATTTTTGATGAATTTTGTATTTTGTATTTTTCGGGCAGAAAATAAAAGCCTAAAAACTAAGTTTTTCGTTATGAAATAAGCATGATTAAGCTAATTGCCAATAGTATTGAATAAATTTTCATGCGAATTCCATCTCGTTGAAAATTAGATTGAAAAACGGAAGAGTTTACGAAAATTATAGAAACTAAATTGAAAATTTAAACAGATGAAATTAAAAATCGCACTGATTGTTTTTGCCGTATTGCTGGGGAAAAACATTTTTTCGCAAACCAGTTATCAGCCAACAGAAAAGAACCTTGAAAACCGCGAATGGTTTCAGGATGCCAAATTTGGTCTGTTTATCCACTGGGGTGTTTACAGCATTTTAGGAGACGGAGAATGGGTGATGAACCAACAACAGATTCCGGTTCGTCAGTACGAAAAACTGCCAACATTTTTTAATCCCACACAGTTTGACCCGGCTGCCTGGGTTTCGATGGTGAAAAAAGCCGGAATGAAATACATTACCATTACGAGCAAACACCACGACGGATTTGCCATGTTCAACTCAAAAATCAGCGACTACGATATTGTTGACCGAACTCCCTACGGAAAAGATGTTCTGAAAATGCTAAAGGAAGAATGTGACAAACAAGGTATCAAATTGTTTTTCTATCATTCGCAGCTCGACTGGCACAATCCCGATTATTTTCCGCGCGGAAATACGGGCAAAGGGTACACCGGCCGGCCGGAAAGCGGCGACTGGAACAAATACATCGATTATATGAATACCCAGCTTTCGGAATTGCTGACCAATTATGGCGAAGTTGGCGGAATATGGTTCGACGGAATGTGGGACAAACCCGATGCCGACTGGCGTTTGGCCGAAACCTATGCGTTGATACATAAACTTCAACCCGGCGCATTAATCGGAAGCAACCACCACCTCGCTCCTATTCCCGGCGAAGATTTCCAGATGTTCGAACGCGACCTGCCCGGCGAAAATACAATGGGTTTTAACCAAACCGGTACCATTTCGGAACTTCCGCTCGAAATGTGTGAAACCATGAACGGTTCGTGGGGTTTTAACCTGCAGGATCAACAGTATAAGACGACAAAACAACTGATTCAAACCATGGTAAAATCTGCCGGGTACGGAGCTAATTTCCTGTTAAATACCGGCCCAATGCCCAACGGAAAAATTCAGCCTGAAAATATCGATACTTTGATGGCCATGGGAAAATGGCTCGAAAAATACGGCGAAACCGTTTATGCTACGCGAAAAGGTCCGATTCGGCCACAGGATTGGGGAGCAACAACACTTTCAAAAGACGGAAAAATTTATGTTCATCTTTTGGAAATGAAAGACGAAAACCTGCTGATTCCTTCGTTGCCGGGCAAAATAAAATCGGCAACCTATTTTGATGGCGGTGAAAAAGTGAAATTCAAAGAAACAGAATTCGGACTTTTACTGAATATTCCGAAAGGAAAACAAAATTCAACCGATACAATTCTTGTTTTTGAATTGTAGCTTGATTGCAAAGCCATAATAAAACCGGCATTCAAAAAACACCCTGTATAAATTGTGTTTAAAAGTTATACAGGGTGTTTTTATTTTTTATGAATATTTCGCTTCCGTAGTTGTTCCAAACAATTATTTTCTATTTTTATCAGCAAGTAACTTTAAACCTAAATCAATGGATCGGAAAAAAACCAAATCAACTTTATTATTTACCCTTGTATATTTTGTTTTCACTTTTGCAAATGCCGAAAACTGGCCGGGCTGGCGCGGACCGAAAGGCGACGGGACAAGTTCGGAAACAAATGTTCCTGTAGAATGGAGTACAACAAAAAATGTTGTTTGGGAAACCGAAGTTCCCGGATTGGGTTACGCTTCGCCAACAATTTGGGGCGAACGTCTTTTTACTGTTACTGCATTGATTGAAACACACGAAAAAGTTTTGTTGTGTTACGACACAAACAACGGGAAATTGCTTTGGAAATCGACAGTTGTTGACACACCTTTTGAAGGAAAACACAACGATAATAGTTTTGCTTCCGGAACTCCGGTTACCGATGGAGAGTTGGTTTATGTTTCATTTCTCGATGGCGACAACGTAGTTGTTGCTGCCTACGATTTTTCCGGAAAACAGGTTTGGATTCAGAAGTCCGGGACGTTCTCAAGTCCGCACGGATACAGCTGTTCGCCAACATTGTACAACGACAAGGTTATTATTAACGGCAACAGCCTGGGTGATTCATTTGCTGCAGCGCTTGACAAAAAAAGCGGACAAATCATCTGGAAAATTCCTCATCCGAATGTGGCACACAGTTTCAGCACCCCTATTTTCAGAAACATTGCTGGAAAAATGCAGATGATATTTTTAGGAAACAAGGAAGTTGCTTCCTACAATCCCGATAACGGCGAAAAATACTGGTACATCAACGGGCCATCTGAAGATTTCTGTTCAAGTCCGGTGTACGATGAAAAATCCGGACTGTTGCTCATCAGCAGTGCCTGGCCACAACGCCATTTACTGGCAATTAATGCGGACGGCAGCGGTGATGTAACAGAAACTAAAATTGTGTGGCGTTCAACAGCGGGCGCTTATTATGTTCCTTCACCGGTGATTGTTGGCGATTATTTAATTTCAACAATGACCAACGGACAGGTACATTGTATAGAAATTGCAACAGGCACTATTTTGTGGAAAGAAAACCTTGGAAAACAATACCCGTCGGCAGTTACTGCAAACGGACTGGTTTACATTCCGAACGACGATGGTGTAATTTCGGTGATTAAACCCGGTCCGGTTTTCGACCTGGTGGCAAAAAACGATATGCAGGAACACATGAATGCATCGCCGGCAATAAGCAACGGTAAAATTTATTTGCGAACAGATTCAAATATTTATTGCATCGGGAAATAATACCAATAAAATTCCTCGTAGAAAGCTGACGAAGTATCACCCCTGAAAATCATATTTTATATGCATTTCGGTGCGGGGAATAAAATTTATGAAATCCATTGTCTATAGCTTGAACCAGTGAGACTATGATTTAGAAAACAAAATCAAAGTTTTACTGCTTCAATTCATATTTTCCCGGTTCAACCCCCGATTTCCGTCATTCGTCATGAAAAAATTTCAAGGCCGCTGTTTTCAAAATATTTTTATCAGAAAAAGAAAACAATGGATTACAGAAACCTGACCGCACCGTGCGGAAAAGACTGCTTCAATTGCCCGCTGTACATCGGCGAAGAAAACAAGGAAAACAGAAATGCCTTTTTGAAACGAAACAATTTATCGGTTGACAAATTTATGTGCAAAGGTTGCCGGCCCAACAACGGTTTTTGTCCGGGACTTGAAATTCTGGGAATCGACGGACATTGTAAAATGTATCAATGCATTCAGGAAAAAAAAGTTGAATTTTGTTACGAATGCATCGAATTTCCATGTGCAAGATTACAGCCGCTGGCCGACCGTGCTGAACGTGTTCCCCATGCCCTGAAAATTTTCAATTTATGTATGATTCAGAAATTGGGGGTAGAACAATGGGCAAAGGAACATTCCAAGAAGATTTTCACTGAATATTACACAAGAAAACTCGACTCATGTATGTGACTTTAGCCGCACCTAAAATGAATTTGTTTTCAAAATTTATCTTTGTGAAAGAAGGAGCAGACTTTTGTTCTGAACAAATAAAAACTTTCGTATTTCAACACGGTGGATTTTTTATTTTTTAAGTTCATTGCTAAAAGGAATGAAAAAAATATATTTCTACACATTTGTTTTCAACCTGAATTTATTACACAAAATCTTCTGAGAATCAGTGGATGAAACAATTATTCCGGAAGAAAAAATCTAAATTGGCACATCAAATTTATCAGAATGAAACCAACTGAATTTTCTGAAAAAAACAACAAAAAAAACCTCCCCTTCCCGGTGATTTTTTTAAAAACTTTTTTTAGTGGATTTAATTTTAATGCCCAAAAAGACCTTCAACAAAAAAACGAAATGCTTCTTGAAACCAACAAAAAGCTTGAAGAGGAAATTAAAAAATACAAAAACGCAACTCAGAAATTCCACGACAACCAGCAATTTCTCGATAAAATTTTAACCAATGCACCGCTTGTTATCTGGAGTGTTGACACCCAGGGAATTTTTACTTATTCGCAATACAAAGGAGAAAAAGGAGTTTTTCCCGGCGACCGTCTAGGAAAATCGGCGCTTGAAATTTACAAAGGAACCGAAGTTGAACTTTTTATCCGCAAAGTGATAAAAGGAGAAATTATGAACGATATAATTTTGGTAGATTCAATTTATTATGATACGCGTGTTTCGCCAATTTACAACGAAAAAAATGAATTAACCGGTTATTTGGGTGTTTCAATGGACATATCAAAACGGGTAAAATCGGAACGCGAATTAAAAAAGTTCAGACAGGTTATTGACCAGGCTCCCGGTGCGGTTTTCATCATGGACAAAAATTCAAATTTTGAATACATCAATCCGTTTTTTACGCAAATCTCGGGATATACCGAGGAAGATCTTTTGCATAAAAATATAAACGACACTCTTTACAAAGGGATAAAAGATATTCCTGAGTCGAGAAAAGAAATTATAAGTTCGCTTTCAGAAGGCAAAAGCTGGCAGGGTGAATTGCTGACAATCCATAAGAACGGGTCGAAATACTGGGCCAACACTATTGCGGCCCCTTTCAAAAACGACCTTGACGAAACCGATGGTTTTATTGTTATTCAACAGGATGCAACCGAACGAAAAAGTTTTGAAAAGGCGCTAAAAGAAAGTGAACTTAAATACAAAACGCTGGTTGAAAACTCGCTGGAAGGGATTACAATAATTCGAGACAACAAAATTCTTTTTGCCAACGACACCTACTGCAACATGCTGGGGTATTCAAGAGAAGAATTATACAACATGCCTTCGGTAAATACACTGCACCCCGACGACCACGGCAAAGCTTTCAAAATAGCGGAACGAAGGCATAAAAAAGATTTTTCAACTATTCAGGAAGTTTTCAGAATGATTACCAAAAAAGGAGAAATTAAAGAATGCGAAACATCTTCAACATTAATAAATTTCAACGGTGAATGGGCAAGTTTTTTTACATCGCGCGATATTTCTGAAAATAAAAAAATGCAAAAAGCCCTCCAGCAAAGCGAAGAAAAATATAAGGCCCTGGTTGAAAATTCGCAGGACGGAATCATCATCACCCAGGACGGAAAATTCAAATTTGCCAACGCTGCCATGTGTAAAATGCTGGGATATTCTTTGGATGAATTTTACCAAATGGAAGGCATCTTTCTGGTACCTGAAAATAAACGCGAACAAATTCTGAAAATCCATAAAGAAAGAATGAAAGGCAATGTTGATTCGCTCAATTATACAACTCAGTTTATCAGTAAAAGCGGAAAATTACTGGACATTGAGGTTCAGTCGTCGACCCTGGATTTTGACGGAAAACCAGCAGCTTTTATGACCTTGCACAACATTACCGAAAGTAAAAAAATGCAACAGGCGCTCCGGGAAAGCGAAGAAAAATACAGAACACTCATCGACAAAGCGCTCGATGGAATAATAATTACACAAAACGGTCGGTTCAAATTTGTAAACCATGCCTTTTGCGAAATGATGCAATACGAAGTTGAAGAGTTAATCGGTCAGCCGTTTCTTGACTATGTTGAGCCTGAAGATCACGAAGTAATGTTAAATTACCATAAACGTAGAATGGCCGGTGAAGATTTCCAGGCCATATACCGCAGCCGTATCAAACGAAAAGACGGCAAGTTTTTACAGGTGGAACTGAACACCCGAACTTCGGAATACGACGGACAGCCGGCTGCATTTATTATAACCCGAGATATTACCGCCCGATTAAAAACAGAGGAGGAATTACGCGATGCCAAGGAAAAACTTGAAATGCTGAACCAAAATCTTGAATTTCGTATTCAGGAAAGTTCGCTTAAACTTACCGAAGCCAACACTCAACTTATTCAGCTTCAGAAAGAAAACCTGCAATCGCAGTTCGAAGTTTTGCGGCAGCAGGTAAATCCCCACTTTCTGTTCAACAGTTTAAATGTGCTCACCTCTCTCATAAAACTGGAACCTGATTTAGCTGAAAAATTCACCGAGCACCTGTCGAAAGTTTATCGTTATGTATTGGAAAACAAAGACAATGATCTGGTAAATCTGCAAACTGAACTCGATTTTCTCGACGCTTATATTTTTCTGCTGAACATCCGTTTTATGGATAAAATTGAAATTATGGTTTCAATTCCTGAAAACAGGCGAAAACTGCTGATTCTTCCGCTGGCTTTGCAATTGTTGATTGAGAATGCCATCAAACACAATTCAATGTCGAAAAAAAATCCGTTGCGTATTGAAATATTTATCGACGAAAACCACCTGCTGAATGTGGTAAACAACCTTCAGGAACGCGAATCGCACATGGCTTCGACAGGCGTTGGTTTAAAAAACATTGAACACAGATATTATTTGCTTGAAATGCCGAACCCGTGTTTTATAAAAACGGAAACACAGTTTATTGCGCAAATCCCGCTTAAAAATGAAATTTAAATTAAAACTTTTATGAGAATTGTAATTATTGAAGATGAATTATATGCAGCCAAACGGCTTTCAAATATGATTCAGGAATTTGATACTTCGTTTGAAATTGTTGCCTGGCTCGAATCGGTAAGTGAATCGATTGAATGGTTTACCGAAAACAATGAACCCGATTTAATTTTTTTGGATATTCATCTGGAAGACAACCTGAGTTTTGCCATTTTTGATAAAGTGAGTGTATCGAGCCCGATTGTATTTACAACAGCCACCGACGAAATGGCTGTAAAAGCCTTCGAAACCAAAGGAATCGATTTTTTGCACAAACCCATTGTAAAAACCGAACTTTTTTCGATGCTCGAAAAATACCTTAAATCGGGTGTCGATTTCAGAAAACCAATTGGTGCCGGATTTTTCAGCGAAATTTTTGACAATAAATAAGATTTCACGCAAAGACGCTAAGACGCAAAAAAGTCTAGAAAAATCACCTTTGCATCTCCACGCCTTTGCGGTGAATAAAAAACAACCATACCTATGAAAACCATCATTATTGAAGACGAACAACTTGCTGCCCGCCGTTTGGAAATGATGATTACAACCATTGATCCAACCATTGAAATTATTGCGAAACTGGAGTCGGTTGAAGACTCAGTAGAATGGTTTAAAACCAACAAACATCCCGATTTGATTTTTCTGGATATTCATTTGGAAGACGGACTTAGTTTTTCGATTTTTGAAAAGGTAAAAGTGAATGTCCCCATCATTTTCACTACCGCTTTCGACGAATATGCTATAAAAGCTTTCAAACTGAAAAGCATCGATTATTTGTTAAAACCGATAATACAAACCGAGCTTGAAAAAGCCATCGAAAAATTCAGAAACTGGGGTGAGAAACAACAACTGGTCGATTTAAAAGAACTGTACAAACTCATTCAGTTTTCTGAAAAAACGTTCCGCGAAAGATATTCGGTTGTTGTGGGCCAGAAACTGAAAAGCATCGATGTAAAAGATATTGCTTACTTTTTCTCAAACAGCGGAATTACGTTTGTAAGCATGAAAAGCGGCAGTCAATATTCGCTCGATCAAAGTCTCGACAGTGTTTTCGAAGAAATGAACCCTAAAGAATTTTTCAGAATAAACCGGCAATATCTAATAGGATTAAAATCGATACAAAATATTCATATTTTTCCAAAAAGCAGGTTAAAACTTGAGCTGAATCCGGCGGCACAGGATGATATTTTTGTCAGCCTCGACAAGGTAACCGACTTCAAAAAATGGATCGACGGAACAATTGACTAAAACCAACAAAATGAAAAAACCAATTGCATTTTATATTCTGGGGATTTTACTCCTGATTCTTTCGTTAAATGGAATTGCGGGTGGTGCACTTTTGATTGCAAAACCTGATGGTTCATTGCTGGGAATGCAACCTGACTGGCTCGGCAAATCTCCGTTTCAAACCTTTTTAATTCCAGGAATTCTTTTGCTTTTTTTTAATGGAATATTACCTGGAACCGCTTTATTTGGTATTCTGACACGAAAAAAATCAGACCTTTTTCAGAAATCGAACATTTTCAGCGATAAATTGTGGGGATGGACCTGGTCGCTCTACTGTGGGATAATTACTATTTCGTGGATAATAATCCAGCAACTTATTACCGATTACTTTATCCTTCAACCCATTATTGCTGCATTGGGTTTGCTTATTGTTATTGTCACCCTCACTCCCCGGGTTCAGAAATACTATTCCGAATATTAAAAATGGAAAAAATTGAAATAAAACTCCTAACTGATACACCGGTTGAAACAATTCGACTAGCCTTTGTTGATGCTTTTTCTGAATATGAAGTTCCGATTGAGATGCCTCTGGAAAAGTTCCAGGGGATGATAAAAATCCGCGATTTGAATCCGCAATATTCGCTGGGTTATTTTGTTGGCGAAAGACTCGTTGGATTTATTCTTTGCGGATTTCGGGTTATCGACGGGAAAAAATATTGCTACGACGGAGGTACCGGAGTTGTTAAAGATTTTCAGCGAAAAGGAATTGGTGAAAAACTTTTGGCAGCTCTAAAAATCATGCTCAAAGAAAAAGGGATTGAATTTTTTGTTCTTGAAGTTCTGGAAAACAACACGCCGGCAATTAATCTTTACCAAAAACACGGTTTCAGAAAAACGCGGCGGCTCGAATGTTTCGATATTCAAAAAATCGAATTAAAAGCCAAATTCAATTCCCCGTTTACTATTCTTACTGAAAAAAGCATTATTGAAAAATTGGATACTTCGAAATACGACCTGTACAAGCCATCGTGGCAAAACTCAGCAAAATCGATTAAGAACGGTGGAGAGAATTACATTTTCAGAGCCATTGAAATAAACGGGGAAATTGCCTGTTACGGATTTATTGATAAAACCCGCGGCGATATTCCGCAAATTTGTATTTCCGAAGAATGGAAAAACAAAGCACTGGAAGAGCTTTTGCTGGTTTTACTGGCCTGCGAAACTTCTCTCGATAAAATTGTAATGTTAAATATCGAAGAAAATAATTATCTCGGAAATGTGCTCAGAAAAGCAGGGTTTACAAATTTTGTAAATCAGTTTGAAATGGTTTCAGAATTATAATTTTTGCTAAAGTTTTACCGACGAAATCCATCAAAATACCTTGCCTTTTTTATATTCATTCTATATTATCAGGCGAACATCGAAACATATTCATTTATCTATATATTTAACCTCCTTGAAGGAAAATACTTTTGAAATGTTGCAACTTTTACCGAAATTTATTGTTAATTCTTGTGACATTCTTACTGAAGATTCAAATAAAAATTTTATATAGCATATGTTTGATTTAAGCCTTATTAAAAAAGTTTACGAGGAATTACCCGAAAAAGTAGAAAAGAGCAAAAAAGTGTTGAACAGGCCGATGACTTACGCCGAAAAAATTCTTTATGCTCACCTATATGAAAGTCAGCAACTTGAAGCCTTTAAAAGAGGAGTTGATTATGTGGATTTTGCACCCGACCGTGTTGCCATGCAGGATGCCACTGCTCAAATGGCTTTACTTCAATTTATCAACTCCGGGAAAAACACTACTGCCGTTCCTTCAACTGTTCACTGCGATCACCTGATCCAGGCGCAGGTAGAAGGAAAAACAGATTTGAATGTCGCTCAAAATATCAATAAAGAAGTCTATAATTTTCTTGAATCGGTTTCCAACAAATACGGAATCGGGTTCTGGAAACCAGGCGCCGGAATTATTCACCAGGTGGTACTCGAAAATTATGCTTTCCCGGGTGGAATGATGATTGGAACCGACTCGCACACTCCCAATGCAGGTGGTTTGGGAATGGTTGCCATTGGAGTAGGTGGCGCCGACGCTGTGGATGTTATGGCCGGAATGGCCTGGGAGTTAAAAATGCCTAAACTCATTGGCGTTAAATTAACCGGCAAATTGAACGGATGGTCGGCACCAAAGGATATTATTCTGAAAGTTGCGGGCATTTTAACCGTAAAAGGAGGAACAGGTGCAATCATCGAATATTTTGGTGAAGGGGCAAATTCAATTTCAGCTACAGGGAAAGGAACTATTTGTAATATGGGAGCCGAAGTTGGAGCTACAACAAGTTTATTTGCTTACGACGAAAGCATGGCACGCTACCTTCAGTCAACCGGAAGAAAAGATGTTGCTGAGCTGGCCTCGGAAGTTAAAAGTTATTTATCGGCCGACCCGGAAGTATATGAAAATCCGGAAATGTACTACGACCAGTTAATTGAGATTGACCTTTCGGAATTAACTCCCCACGTGAATGGTCCTTTTACTCCCGACCGTGCAACACCGGTTTCGGAAATAGGAAAAACAGCACGCGAAAACGGCTGGCCGCTGGAAGTTTCAGTCGGTTTGATTGGAAGTTGTACCAACTCTTCGTACGAAGATATTTCGAGGGCCGCCTCCATTGCGAAACAGGCTGTTGAAAAAGGTTTAAAAGTAAAAGCTGAGTTTACAGTAACTCCCGGCTCAGAACTGGTTCGATATACCATTGAACGCGATGGTTTTATTGATACTTTCGAACAAATTGGTGGTAAAGTTTTTGCCAATGCCTGTGGACCGTGTATCGGCCAGTGGGCACGCGAAGGCGCCGACAAAAACGAAAAAAACACCATCGTTCATTCGTTTAACAGGAACTTCTCGAAACGTGCCGACGGTAATCCGAATACACACGCTTTTGTAACTTCGCCCGAATTGGTAACAGCGCTGGCTATTGCCGGAACTTTGGATTTCAACCCGGTTACCGACACGTTAACCAACGAAAAAGGTGAACAGGTAAAACTGGATCCGCCAACAGGTTACGAACTTCCACCCAAAGGATTCGATGTGGAAGATGCAGGGTATCAGGCACCGGCTTCAGACGGCTCGAATGTAGTTGTTAATGTCGCTGACGATTCAAACCGCCTCCAACTTTTATCTCCGTTTGTTGCATGGGATAGAGAAAATATTGAAGGTGCCAAACTTCTGATTAAAGCTTTGGGCAAATGTACCACCGACCATATTTCTATGGCAGGACCATGGCTGCGTTTCCGTGGTCACCTCGACAATATTTCGAACAACATGCTGATTGGCGCTGTAAATGCTTTTAACAGCGAAACCAACAAAGTTAAAAACCAGTTAACCGGTGAATACAATGAAGTTCCAAAAGTTCAGCGCGAATACAAAGCACAGGGAATTCCTACTGTTGTAGTTGGCGATCACAATTACGGCGAAGGCTCGTCGCGTGAACATGCTGCAATGGAACCCCGTCATTTGGGTGTTCGGGCTGTAATTGTAAAATCATTTGCCCGAATTCATGAAACCAACCTGAAAAAACAGGGAATGCTGGCATTGACTTTTGTTAACGAAAACGATTACGATTTGATTCAGGAAGACGACACATTCAATTTTGTTGATTTGATAAATTTTGCACCGGGTAAAAAACTAACCATCGAAGTAGTTCACGCCAACGGTTCTAAAAATACAATTGAACTGAACCATACCTACAATGAGCAACAAATTGAATGGTTTAAAGCCGGTTCAGCATTAAACCTGATAAAAAAACAAAACAACTAATTTTTTGACAGACAGTAATTTTCTTCGTTTAAATATGGGTTCAAAATATTTTAACGGAGAAACAATAATTAATTCATAATAAACAAAATATGCAGAAAATTAAGGTTAAAAATCCGGTGGTTGAGCTCGACGGAGATGAAATGACGCGGGTTATTTGGGATTTTATTAAACAGAAACTTATTCTTCCGTATCTCGACATCGATTTAAAATATTACGATTTGGGTATAGAAAACCGCGATGCAACGAACGATCAGGTAACCATCGATTCGGCACATGCCATTCAGAAATATGGTGTTGGGGTAAAATGTGCCACCATTACACCCGATGAAGCACGTGTTGAAGAATTTGGTTTAAAAAAGATGTGGAAATCACCCAACGGCACTGTCCGAAATATTTTGGGAGGAACTGTTTTCCGCGAACCGATTGTTATTAAAAACGTACCCCGCCTTGTACCGGGATGGAAACAACCAATCTGCATAGGTCGTCATGCTTTTGGCGATCAGTACCGTGCTACCGATTTCCTGACCAAAGGAAAAGGTAAACTGACCATTACTTTTACTCCGGAAGACGGAAGGGAACCCATTTCTCACGAAGTTTTTGATTTTGAAGGCGATGGGCTGGCAATGGCAATGTACAATACCGATGAGTCGATCCGTGGTTTTGCACGTTCGTGTATGAATCAGGCATTGGACAAAAAATGGCCCTTGTACATGTCAACAAAAAATACAATTCTGAAGGCCTACGACGGCAGGTTCAAAGATATTTTCCAGGATATTTTTGAAACTGAATTTCAGGATAAATTTAAAGAAGCCGGAATTACTTACGAACATCGTTTAATAGACGACATGGTTGCAGCAGCATTAAAATGGGAAGGCGCTTTTGTTTGGGCTTGCAAAAATTACGATGGCGATGTACAAAGCGACACCGTTGCACAGGGTTTTGGCTCGTTGGGATTAATGACATCTGTTTTGGTTACGCCCGATGGAAAAACCATGGAAGCTGAAGCAGCACACGGAACCGTTACTCGTCATTTTCGCCAGCATCAGCAAGGCAAACCCACTTCAACCAATCCGATTGCCTCTATTTTTGCTTGGACCAGAGGTTTGGCTTTCCGCGGAAAACTCGATGATAACCAGGAATTAATCAATTTTGCCAACACACTTGAACAGGTTTGTATTGAAACAGTTCAAAGTGGCAAAATGACCAAAGATCTTGCACTTCTAATTCACGAAAAAGATCTTAAAGAAGAACATTATCTCACCACTGAAGGATTTCTGGAAGCTTTGGATGAAAACCTTAAATTGAAACTAAATTAAGCCGAAACTGAAAAAGGAATAATTATATATTTTGGCAATTTGTGAAATAAAATGACAGAAGCTACTAAAATAGAAAACGGCCAACTCTTTATACCTGCGAATCCCGTTATTCCCTTTATTGAAGGAGACGGAATTGGCAAAGATATTTCTCTGCCTTCGCAAAGGGTAATTGATGCCGCTGTAAACAAAGCTTACGGTAATTCGAAAAAAATAATCTGGAAAGAAGTGCTTGCCGGGGAAAAAGCGTTCAAGGAAACCGGGAGTTATTTGCCTGATGAAACCATTGATGCTTTTAAAGAACATTTAATCGGAATAAAAGGACCGTTGCAGACACCTGTAGGCGAAGGAATTCGCTCCTTGAATGTTGCGCTTCGGCAAACGCTCGATTTATTTGTTTGTTTGAGACCGGTACGCTGGTTTAAAGGCGTTCCCAGTCCGGTGCGTTTCCCTTCGCTGGTAGATATGCATATTTTCAGAGAAAACACCGAAGACATTTATGCCGGAATTGAATACATGACCGGAAGTTTGGATGCACAAAAATTCAGGGATTTTCTTATCCATGAAATGGGAGTCGATAAAATTCGTTTCCCTGAGACCTCTTCTTTTGGAATCAAACCGGTTTCAAAGGAAGGTTCAGAACGATTGATCAGGGCTGCCATAAAATATGCTGTTCAAAGGTCGCTGCCATCCGTAACACTCGTTCATAAAGGAAACATCATGAAATTTACTGAAGGTGCTTTTAAGAATTGGGGATATGATTTGGCAGAATCTGAATTTGGAAATGAAACATTCACCTGGCGGCAATTTGAAAAAATCAAAAAGGAAATAGGTCTGAATGAAGCTGAAAAAACTCTGAACGATGCTAAAAAAGAAGGGAAAGTCATTATAAAAGATGTAATTACCGATGCCTTTTTGCAGGAATCACTGCTTCGTCCATACGACCATTCAGTAATTGCAACAATGAACCTGAACGGGGATTATATCTCTGACCAGCTTGCCGCAATGGTTGGTGGCATTGGAATTTCGCCGGGAGCCAACATCAATTACAAAAACGGTTACGCCATTTTTGAGGCAACACACGGAACAGCGCCAAACATTGCCGGTACCGGAAATGCCAATCCAAGTTCGCTTTTACTCTCGGGTGTAATGATGCTTGAATTTATGAGTTGGAACGAAGCTGCCGAACATGTATACGACGCATTGGAACACACATTTTCCAAACGCAGGGTAACTTCTGATTTATATGCCCAAATGGAAGGTGCAACGCTTTTATCGACTTCTGAATTTGCAGAAGAGATTATTAAAAATATGCATTAAATAACGAATCTATAAATCAATAAAAAATGGAATATATTAAGAACAGGTTTTACGAAAAAGCCATCAAATGCAACGGTGAATTTCAGCGTTTGAGAAAAGAACACGGCGATGTTGTGCTTGGTCAGGTAACCATCGATCAGGTGCTTTCAGGAATGAAGGGGATTCCTGCGCTGGTAACAGAAACATCGAAATTGGATGCCAACGAAGGTATACGTTTTAAAGGATATTCAATTCAGGAATTGCGTCAAAAACTTCCAAAACTCGATCCGGAAGGAGAACCACTGCCCGAAGGATTGTTTTACTTAATGCTTATTGGCGAAATTCCTGAACATGAAGATGTTATTAACCTTTCGAAAGACTGGTCAACCCGTTCGCATGTACCTCAGCATGTGTTTGATGTAATTGATGCACTGCCTAAAAACAGCCGCCCAATGACACAATTTATTGCGGCGATTACAGCTTTGGCTCCGGAATCTGTTTTTCAAAAAGCGTATCGTTCAGGCGTAAATAAAAAATTTTACTGGGATTTTATGTACGAAGATGTGATGAACCTGATTGCTCGGCTTCCCAGAATAGCAGCCTATATTTACCGTCGTATGTACCACAATGGAAAACACATTGAAGCAAATCATAATCTCGACTGGGCAGGAAACCTTGCACACATGATGGGATTTGAATCGACTGAAGTTAAAAGATTACTTCGCTTGTACATGGTAATACACGCCGACCATGAAGGCGGGAACGTTTCGGCACATGCAACACATCTTGTTGGTTCAGCTTTAAGTAATGCTTACTATGCATTTGCTGCCGGCATGGCTGGGTTGGCTGGCCCACTTCACGGTTTTGCCAACCAAGAGGTTATAAACTGGATATATGAAATGCTGGAACAACTGGATACCGATGAACCAACAGATGAACAAATTGCTGCTTACATTGAAAACACACTGCTACAGGGACGTGTTGTACCTGGCTATGGGCATGCTGTATTACGGATAACTGATCCACGTTTTACAGTTCAGCAGCAGTTTGCAGAAAAATACATTGCAAACGATAAATTAATTAATACGGTTAATGCCATTTACAGGGTAGCCCCACCAATTCTTGAAGCTACAGGTAAAATCAAAAATCCTTGGCCAAATGTTGATGCCATCAGTGGTGCGTTGTTAAATCACTACGGAATTACAGAACACAACTTCTACACTGTATTGTTTGGTGTTTCACGTTCTCTCGGCGTTTTGGCTTCGCTTATTTACGACCGTATTTATGGTCTTCCGCTCGAACGTCCTTCCTCGTTCCCGCTTAGCTGGTTTTACGAAAAAGGAAGAGGTTCAAAACCACCATGCTAAAATTAAATTCAAATTGTATAATAAGAGCTGGCAACCATGCCGGCTCTTCTATTTTAAATACCATGAAATTGAACAATGCTATAAATAACCGCTGGAGCCCTCGCGGATTTTCAGAAAAACCGGTAACAGAAGAAATGGCTGAACTTTTATTTGAAGCCGCCCGAAAAGCCCCATCTTCAAGAAATGAACAGCCCTGGAATTATTTCTATGCTCATAGAAGCAATAAAAAAGTTTTTCAGGAATTGGTAGACCTTTTAACAGGAAACAACCCGGATTGGGCAAAAGAAGCTCAAATACTGATAATTTCAGTAATGAAAAAGAACTTTGATTATAAAAACAGGTCCAACGAGAAAGCACTGCACGACATGGGGGCTGCAAATGTATCGATTGCAATTCAGGCTTCTGAAATGGGTTTACAGGCCCATCAAATGGGTGGTTTCGACAAGGAAAAGGCAACAAAATATCTGCAATTGGATGTGGAAATATTTGAGCCTGTTACCATTATTGCTGTTGGATTTCCCCGCTTTGAAACTGAGCCTTCCGAAGATATTAAAAACAGGTTAATCCAGCATCAAACCAGAAAAAAACTGAAAGAATTTGTGTATAAACTTTAAGCAATACTTGCCCAAATTAATAATAAACAAACCCGAATTCAGTGTGTTTTAATAAAAACACGGAATGATGAAAATACGCACAACCAATTATTTTAACACATTAATTGCGGTTGCCGAAGATTGTCCGGTAAAAAATGGTACAGTTCCGCCAGAAAAAAATAGAAGAAAAACTGTGGCCAATCTTCAATTTGAAATGATTCAGAAAAATCCGTTCAAATACAATTCCGACGATGTTTTATTTTATTGTCACGCTATAAAAAACAGCTTTGAAAATCATTCAGATGAAAAAACAAAAATGCAGTTCTTCTCCAAAGGTCAACCTTGTTTAAGAACTTCACCCCTGGCAAAAAAATATGGTTGGGGAATTTTTTTTAATGAATTGGGAAAAGTTACTTTGATTGGCTCTGAAACCGATGAATACCAACAATTGTTTTCCGACGAAAAAATAAACGTTGTAAAAGCCATGCGAAATTCGGGAAAAAGAGGTTAAATTCGGGAAATATTCTTTTATGTGATGGAAAAATATAACGAAGGGGAAAAATACAACAACAAAGATTTTACTTTGTTTAATTTTGAAAAAGCAGAATTTGAGAACTGTAGTTTTATCAACTGTAATTTTGCAAATACCGATCTTTCTGAATGTATTTTTTCGGAGTGTATTTTTGAAAACTGTGACTTAAGTACAGTCAAAATCAACCAAACAGGATTTCAAAATATCAAATTCAAAAACAGCAAACTTATTGGAATTCAATTTGATGAATGCAATACGTTTCTGTTACATTTTGAATTTTCAACGTGCAACCTTAGTTTTTCTTCTTTTCATAAACTCAAGTTAAAAAATACCAGGTTCGACGATTGCAAAATGGAGGAAGTAGATTTTACAGATACAAACCTTTCTAAAGCAACTTTTACTAATTGTGATCTTTCGGGGGCAGTCTTTGAAAATACGATTCTTGAAGGCGCAGATTTGGGTAGTGCATTCAATTTCTCCATCGACCCGGAGTTAAATAATATCAATAAAACAAAGTTCTCGTTACAAAACGTAATTGGCTTGTTAGAAAAGTACAATATTATCATCGAATAATAATCCGTATTTTAGGCATTATTTTTTGCTAAAACCATTTCATACATGAGCAACCAGCCGCTGGCAGAACGACTTCGCCCCAAAACCCTCGACGACTACATAGGGCAGGAACACCTGGTTGGTAAAAATGCGGTTTTGCGTAAAATGATCGAATCGGGGAATATTTCGTCGCTTATTTTGTGGGGGCCTCCCGGAGTGGGAAAAACCACGCTTGCAAAAATAATTGCCAACACACTTGATCGTCCGTTTTATACGTTAAGCGCCATAAATTCGGGAGTAAAAGATATTCGTGATGTTATTGAAAAAACACAGAAACAACAGTTTTTCAACCGGCCAAATCCGATACTTTTTATCGACGAGATACATCGATTTAGCAAATCGCAGCAGGATTCGCTACTGGGAGCAGTTGAAAACGGTACAATTACATTGATTGGTGCAACTACAGAAAATCCTTCGTTTGAAGTTATTTCGCCGCTTCTTTCGCGTTGCCAGGTTTATATATTGCAACATCTCGATAAAAAAAGCTTGCTTGAAATAGTTGATTTGGCATTGAATAAAGACACGGTTCTTAAACAGAAAAAAATATCGGTAAAAGAAGATCAGGCGATGCTCCGGTTTTCGGGCGGCGATGCGAGAAAACTACTGAATGTTCTGGAGCTTGTTGTTTTGGCAGAGGAAGGTGATGAAATAGAAATTACGGACGAAAAAGTCACCGAGCGATTGCAACAGAACCTTGCCATGTACGACAAACAGGGCGAAATGCATTACGATATTATTTCGGCCTTTATAAAAAGTATTCGCGGAAGCGACCCGGATGCAGCTGTTTACTGGCTGGCACGAATGATTGAAGGTGGCGAGGATGTTAAGTTTATTGCACGCCGGTTGCTGATTCTTGCCGCTGAAGATGTTGGTTTGGCAAACCCGAATGCACTTTTACTGGCACAAAGTACATTTGACGCCGTTCACCAAATTGGCCACCCTGAATCGCGGATAATTTTATCGGAATGTACAATTTACCTGGCTACTTCGCCTAAAAGTAATTCGGCTTACGAAGCTATCGATTCGGCAATTTCAATGGTTAAAAAAACAGGAAATCTTCCGGTCCCTCTTCACATTCGAAATGCGCCAACAAAACTCATGAAAGAAATCGGATATGGAAAAGATTACAAGTATGCGCATGCTTTTGAGGGTAATTTTGTGGAACAGGATTTCCTACCATCTGAAATAATCAGAGAAAGATTTTACCATCCGCAAAACAACCCAACAGAAGCAAAAATTCTTGAACGCTTAAAAAGGTGGTGGGGAAAACGGTTTTAAGCAAAAAAAAAAGCCGGTATAAACCGGCTCCTAATTGTATAAAGAAAATTCTATTCTTCTTTCTTTTCTTCCTCTGAAGGAATTTCAGGTGTTTCAGGTGCTACTTCCTCAACAGGTTTTACATCTTCAACAACCTTTACCTCTTTTTCAGCTTTTTTAGCTTTAGTTGCAACAGGTGCTGCTTCTTCAGTTTTAGCGCTACCGCCACGACGTGAACGACGTTTTTTCGGTTTTGCTGCCTCTTCTTTAGCTGCGAGCATTGCTTCGTTATAATCTACCAATTCCATGATACACATCTCAGCGTTGTCGCCAATACGGTTACCGGTTTTTAAAATACGGGTATATCCACCGGGACGATCAGCTACTTTCTCAGCAACTTCACGGAACAAAATGGAAACTGCATTTTTATTTTGCAGGTAACTGAAAACAACCCTGCGCGAATGTGTAGTATCGTTTTTAGCCTTTGTAATTAATGGCTCAACATATTTTCTCAAAGCTTTCGCTTTTGCAACAGTTGTTGTAATTCGCTTATTTTCAATAAGAGAACTTGCCATGTTCGACAACAAAGCTCTACGATGTTCGCTGGTACGACCTAAATGATTAACTTTTTTATTATGTCTCATTGCCTCTTACTCCTTGTCAAGTTTATACTTAGTGATGTCCATTCCAAAATTTAGCCCCATATTGTCTAAAAGGTCATCCAATTCGGTTAACGATTTTTTACCGAAGTTTCTGAATTTCAACAGATCGTTACGGTTGTAGGTAACCAAATCGCCCAATGTATCAACATCGGCAGCTTTCAAACAATTTAATGCACGAACTGATAAATCCATATCAACCAGTTTTGTTTTCAGGAGCTGGCGCATATGAAGCACTTCTTCATCGAATTCTTCATTTGCAAATTTTTCATCTGAATCTAGAGTAATCTTTTCATCAGAGAACAACATGAAATGATAAATCAGAATTTTTGCTGCTTCTTTCAGCGCTTCTTTTGGATGGATTGAGCCATCGGTTGATATTTCAAGAACTAACTTTTCATAGTCGGTCTTTTGTTCAACACGATAGTTTTCGACAGCGTATTTAACATTTTTAATCGGAGTAAAAATTGAGTCAATCGGAATTACCCCAAATTCAGCTTCCACCGGTTTATTTTCAGCTGATGGTACGTAACCACGACCTTTGCTGATAGTAATTTCCATGTGCAGTTTTACATCGGGTTCCATGCGGCAGATGATCAGTTCAGGATTTAATACCCTGAAACCAGTCATAAATTTGTTAATATCGCCTGCGGTGAACTCTTCCTGCCCGGTAATACTGATGGTAACTTTTTCACTGTCAAAATCTTCCACCTCGTTTTTAAACCGAATTTGCTTCAGATTAAGGATAATATCTGTTACATCTTCTATAACCCCTTTAATCGTAGAAAATTCATGGTCAACACTTTCAATTTTAACAGTTGTGATTGCATACCCTTCCAGTGATGATAATAAGATCCGTCGCAAAGCGTTACCGATTGTAATACCGTATCCGGGTTCCAACGGACGAAATTCGAATTTACCGACTTTGTTATCGGATTCAATCATTATCACCTTGTCAGGCTTTTGGAATGCTAATATTGCCATAATAACCTTAAGTAATTTTTTATTTTGAATACAACTCTACGATAAGTTGTTCTTTGATGTTTTCAGGTATTTCTTCACGTTCCGGGCGATTCAGAAATTTTCCGGCCATCTGATCGTTGTCCCATTCCAGCCATTCATATCTTGAGCTCCGGCGTGAATGCAATGAGTTGGTAATTTCTTCCAGAGTTTTTGATTTTTCCCTGACACCGATAACGTCGCCGGGTTTAACCAAATACGAAGGAATATTTACTATGTTTCCGTTAACAACTATATGTTTGTGAGTCACAAACTGACGGGCAGCTGCCCGTGTTTTAGCAATACCCATACGGAATACAACATTGTCGAGTCTCGATTCGAGCAACTGAAGCAACACTTCACCGGTAACTCCTTTTGAAGCCTGAGCTTTTTTAAAGATACCACGGAATTGTCTCTCCAATACACCGTATGTATATTTTGCTTTTTGTTTTTCCTTTAACTGAAGCCCGTATTCTGATTTTTTTCTTCTTTTTGAAGATAAACCGTGCATTCCCGGAGGATAGTTTTTGTGTTCAAAAACTTTATCGGGGCCGAAAATTGGTTCACCGAATTTACGAGCTATTTTAGATTTTGGTCCTCTATATCTTGCCATTACCTTTTCGTTTTAAATTATACACGTCTTCTTTTCGGTGGTCTGCAGCCGTTGTGAGGCAGCGGAGTAACGTCGATAATTTCAGAGACCTGAATACCAACAGTTGAAAGCGCTCTGATTGCCGATTCACGACCGTTACCGGGTCCTTTAACGAATACTTTAACTTTACGAAGTCCAAGGTCATAAGCAGTTTTAGCACACTCTTCAGAAGCTACCTGGGCAGCATACGGAGTGTTCTTTTTAGAACCGCGAAATCCTTTTTTCCCAGCTGACGACCATGAAATTACTTCTCCATTCATATTGGTCAGCGTTACAATGATATTGTTGAAAGAAGAGTGTACGTGAGCCATTCCGTTGGCTTCAACAACCACAACTCTTTTTCTACTGCTTGATCCCGTCTTTTTTGCCATAACTTAAATTCCTTATTTAGTGGCCATTTTTTTGTTAGCAACAGTTTTACGTTTTCCTTTACGGGTACGGGCGTTATTTTTTGTACTTTGTCCGCGAACCGGTAACCCGATACGGTGACGAATACCACGGTAACAACCAATATCCATTAAACGTTTAATATTCATCTGAACTTCAGAACGAAGCTCACCTTCTACTTTAAAACTTTCGTTGATAACTTTACGAATAGCACCAAACTGATCATCATCCCAGTCCTGCACTTTGATATCTTTATCAACTCCGGCTTTTTCGAGAATAGTGTTTGCCCTGCTGCGGCCAATACCATAGATATATGTGAGAGCTATTTCTCCTCTCTTGTTATTTGGAATATCAACTCCAACAATACGTGCCATAAATTTTAATTTTACAGATTAATTTATCCCTGACGTTGTTTAAACTTGGGATTCTTTTTATTAATCACATACAAACGACCTTTTCTGCGGATAATTTTGCAGTCATCGGTACGTTTTTTTACTGAAACACGAGTTTTCATTATTACAATTCTTTAATTTTTGTATCTAAATGTAATTCTACCTTTAGTTAAATCGTAAGGAGACATTTCCACTTTTACTTTATCGCCAGGCAAAATTTTAATATAGTGCATCCGCATTTTACCTGAAATATGAGCGGTAATTACGTGCCCGTTTTCAAGCTCAACACGAAACATTGCATTTGATAATGCTTCTATAATTTTTCCATCTTGCTCTATAGAAGACTGTTTTGGCATAAAAATTTACTTTTTTCTAATTCTTCTTCAATAAATTCAAAAGTGGACAGGACTTCTGCACCGTTTTCGCCTACAGCAAGTGTATGCTCGTAATGCGCTGAAGGTTTCCCGTCGATTGTTTTAACCGTCCATCCATCCACCATCTGATGGATTCTTCTGCTGCCTGCATTAATCATTGGTTCTATTGCTATTACCATACCGCTCAAAAGTTTATCTCCCCTCCATGTTCTTCCGTAATTTAAAACATCAGGATCTTCATGCAGATTTCTTCCTATTCCATGTCCGGCCAGTTCCCGAACTACAGAAAACCCGGATTTCTCTGCATGATTTTGAACGGCGCTGCCAATAGCTCCCAAACGATTTCCTTCAACAGCCTTTTCAATTCCCAAAATTAATGCTTCTTTGGTAATTTTGCATAATAACTTTTTTTGTTCAGATACATTTCCAACCATAAAAGTATAACACGAATCACCATAAAAACCATTTTTGAGAACACCGCAATCCACCGAAACTATATCGCCGTCTTTTATTTTTCGCGATGAGGGAATACCATGTACAACTTCATCGTTAACAGAGATACAAAGTGAATTGGGAAATCCTTCGTAACCTTTAAATGCAGGCTCTCCACCATTATTTTGAATGAACGTTTCAGCCAGATTATCTAACCAAAGGGTTGTAACACCCGGCTGAATTTTTTTGGCAACTAAAGCCAGAGTTCTGCTTACCAATAAGCAACTTTCTCGTATCCGTTTAATCTCTTCCCTTGTTTTAAGGTAGATCATAAACCAATTTTACATCATCCCTGGCCGGCCTTTAATACGGCCCGATTTCATCAAACCGTCGTAATGGCGCATTAAGAGATGACTTTCGATCTGCTGCAGCGTGTCTAGTACAACACCAACAAGAATTAACAACGACGTACCACCATAAAAATAGGCGAACGACTGATTAATTCCCACCATCATGGCAAATGCAGGAAGTATGGTAACCAATCCAAGAAAAATAGATCCCGGAAGGGTAATTCTCGACATAACAGTATCGAGAAATTCAACAGTTTTTTTACCGGGTTTTACCCCAGGAATAAATCCACCGTTCTTTTTCATATCTTCCGCCATTTGTGTCGGATTAACGGTAATTGCGGTATAAAAATACGTAAAAGCAACTACCAGGATAAATTGTGTAATGTTGTACCAGGGTCCGGTGATGTTAGATAATGCAGCCGCTACACCACGCAGATTTTCAGAGTTGGCTACACCAACAATGGTAATAGGTACCATCATAATTGCCTGCGCAAAAATGATAGGCATTACACCTGCAGCATTCACTTTTAAAGGTATGTACTGACGTACTCCTCCGTACTGTTTGTTACCAACAATTCGTTTTGCATATTGTACCGGTATTCTCCGGGTTCCCTGAACCAAAAGAATCGATAACATAAACACAACGAAAAGAATAACAAACTCAACAAGGAACATTACAAGTCCGCCGCCGGCCTGGTTGATACGGGAAGCAAATTCCTGAACAACAGCCTGTGGTAAACGAGCAATGATACCAATCATAATGATTAAGGAAATACCGTTACCAATACCTTTATCGGTAATTCTTTCCCCTAACCAAAGTACGAACATCGACCCGGCAGTAAGGATAATAATAGATGGGATGTTAAACATCATACCTGTTACACCAAACGCCGATGCCGGTAACTGATAATGAAGATTTGTCAGATACGCCGATGCCTGAGGAATCAGAATCAACACGGTTAAATACCGTGTAATCTGATTGATTTTCCTCCTTCCTGACTCTCCCTCTTTCTGCAACCTCTGGAAATAGGGAACTGCAATACCAAGTAACTGGATTACAATTGAGGCAGAAATATACGGCATGATACCCAAAGCGAAAATTGAAGCCTTTCCAAATGCACCACCGGAAAACATATTAATCAGCCCAAGTAAACCATCAGAAGTTTGATTCTTCAGGTTTTCCAACTGGGCCGGGTCGATTCCCGGTAACGATATGAAGGATCCCAAACGGTATATTAACAAAAAGAATAACGTTGTTCCGATTCGGAATCTCAGGTCTTCAATCTTATAGATATTCTTTAGGGTTTCAATAAATCGTTTCATTACAGTTTAAAGTATTTCAGTGGTTCCTTGTAATTTTTCAATTGCCTCTTTTGCGCTTTTTGAGAAAGCGTGAGCTTTAACATCAAGTTTAGCGCTCAGGTTTCCTCCGCCAAGAATTTTAATTTTATCGTTTTTTGAAGCAACTCCGGCTTCAATTAACGCAACTAAATCGATGGAAGAAACCTTCTTTTTATCAGCTAATTGTTGTAATACATCCAGGTTAATAGCTTTGTATTCAACCCGGTTGATATTTTTAAATCCTGATTTAGGAACTACACGCTGCAAAGGCATCTGTCCACCTTCGAACCCGATTTTCTTGGAGTATCCTGATCTGGACTTAGCCCCTTTGTGACCGCGAGTAGATGTACCTCCACGTCCTGACCCTTGTCCTCTACCGATTCTTTTTTCAGATTTTGTAGAACCTGGTGCAGGTTGTAAGTTACTCAAATTCATAATTTCAGTTATTTGAAAATTATTTTACTTCTTCAACTTTTAATAAATGCCTCATTTTGTTAACCATGCCAACAATCTGAGGAGTAGCCTCGTGTTCAACAGTCTGGTGCATCTTTTTAATGCCTAACGCTTCCATAGTTGCCTTTTGACTTTTTGTTGAACCAATAAGGCTTTTAACTTGTGTAATTTTTATTTTTGCCATACCGCGTTATCCTTTAAAAACTTTTTCCATTGAAACACCTCTGTGCTGAGCTACAGTATAAGCATCCCTCAATTCAAGCAAAGCTTCCATTGTTGCTTTCACAAGATTATGAGGGTTTGATGAACCTTTTGATTTGGCAAGAATATCGTGGATACCAACGCTTTCCAAAACGGCGCGCATAGCACCCCCTGCTTTAACTCCGGTACCCGAAGAAGCTGGTTTTAACAATACATTTGCACCACCAAATTTAGCCGTCTGTTCGTGAGGAATAGTTCCGTTAATAACAGGAATTTTAACCAGGTTCTTTTTAGCTGCGTCAACACCTTTACTTATAGCTGTTGTTACTTCGCTTGCTTTTCCAAGGCCCCAACCTACAATTCCGTTTTCGTTACCTACAACTACAATGGCAGAGAAACTGAATGTACGTCCCCCTTTTGTAACTTTTGTAACACGGTTAATGGCTACCAACCTGTCTTTTAATTCGAGGTCGCTTGTTTTAACTTTTTTGATATTTGTCGCCATAATGTATTAGAATTTAAGGCCACCTTCGCGGGCAGCGTCGGCTAATTGTTTTACTCTACCATGGTATAAATATCCGCTTCTGTCGAAAACAATTTCAGTAACACCGGCTGCAATTGCTTTTTCGGCAAGAAGTTTACCTACCAATGCAGCTTTTTCAGTTTTGTTACCTTCACTTTTTTCAATCTCTTTTATTTTTGATGAAGCAGAAGCAATAGTTACTCCCTGTTCATCGTCGATAAGTTGAGCGTATATTTGTTTATTACTCCTGAAAACACTCAAACGAGGGCGATCGGCTGTTCCTGATATAATGGTACGAACGCGATTCTTAATCCTTGTCCGTCTTTCAATTTTTGTTAATGCCATAATAATTTATTTTTTAAAATTATTTGGAAGAGGTTTTACCAGCTTTCCGCCTTAATACTTCGCCTACAAACTTAATACCTTTACCTTTATAAGGCTCTGGTTTACGGAACGATCTGATTTTTGCAGCAACTTGTCCGATCAATTGTTTATCGATACTTTTTAAAGTAATAATCGGGTTGCTTCTTTTGTCAGAAACTGCTTCCATTTTAACTTCAGCAGGAAGTTGAATATAGGTGTGGTGCGAATAACCTAAAACTAAGTCGAGTACATTATCTGGCATTGCTTCTGCCCTGTAACCAACCCCTACAAGTTCCATTTTAACTTCGTATCCTTTTGATACACCAACAACCATATTATTCACCAAAGCCCTGTACAATCCATGCATCGATTTTTGGCTTTTTGATTCGCCACCCCTAGTGAAATTGATTTTGTTATCTTCAACAGATACTTCAATTTCGGGGTTTACTTTTTGCGATAATTCACCAAGAGGCCCTTTAACTGTAACGAGGTTATCCTCGCTAACGTTAACTTGTACTCCCGATGGAATTTCGATGGGTAATTTACCTATTCTTGACATGACTTTCCTCCTATTAATACACGTAACATAAAACTTCTCCACCTACGTTAAGCTCACGGGCTTCTTTATCGGTAATAACACCTTTCGAGGTAGAAAGTATTGCTATGCCTAAACCATTGAGTACGCGCGGAATACTTGTTGTGTCGCAATACTGACGTAAACCTGGTTTACTAATGCGTTCTAACGCTTTTATTGCAGATACTTTTGTTTCCGGATTGTATTTCAATGCAATTTTAATATTTCCCTGGTATCCTACTTCTTCTTCGAATTTGTAGTTCAGAATATACCCTTTCTCTTTCAGAAGTTTGGTAATTTCTTTTTTCATACCTGAAGCAGGAATATCAACCACGCGATGTTTTGCTTGGATTGCATTTCTTACCCTTGTCAGATAATCTGCTATTGGATCTGTTACTTTACTCATTTTTAAAGTTCTTTAAACGATTACCAACTTGCCTTTTTAACACCTGGGATTAAACCAGAAGAAGCCATTTCACGGAAATTGATCCTGCTGATTCCAAACTGGCGCATATACCCTTTTGGTCTTCCTGTAAGTTTACAACGGTTGTGTAAACGAATTTTTGAAGAATTTTTAGGTAACTTCTGCAATCCTACCCAATCACCTTCCTCTTTGAGGAGGGCACGTTTTTCGGCATATTTCTCAACTAATTTTGCACGTTTAACTTCGCGTGCTTTCATTGATTCCTTGGCCATTTCTTAGTTCTTTTTAACGTTTTTAAATGGTAAACCTAATTCTTTCAACAAAGCAAAACCTTCTTCGTCGGTTTTTGCAGAAGTGACAAAGGTAATGTTCATCCCGTTGATTCTACTTACTTTATCAAGTACAATTTCGGGGAAAATTATCTGTTCCGGAACGCCTAATGTGTAGTTTCCTCTGCCGTCCATTTTGCTTTCAATACCGCGAAAATCGCGAATACGTGGTAAAGCAACTGAAATTAAACGGTCGAGAAATTCATACATTTGGTCGCGACGCAATGTAACGCGCACGCCAATAGGCATTTTCTTTCTTAACTTGAAATTTGAAATATCCTTTTTCGACATGGTTTGTACGGCTTTCTGGCCGGCTATCATGGTCATTTCGGTTGTTGCTACTTCGATAAGCTTTTTATCGGCAATTGCAGCGCCAACACCCTGATTAAGGATAATCTTTTCTAATTTCGGAACCTGCATTACAGAACTGTAATCAAATTCTTTTTTCAATGCAGGAATAATTTCTTCCTGATATTTCTTTTTAAGAGTTGGTACGTAAGCCATTACTTAATCTCCTCTCCAGATTTTTTGGAAAAACGAACTAATTTTCCTTTGTCATTTAATCTTCTTCCTACGCGGGTTGGGCCAGCTTTCGGGTCAACCAGCATAAGGTTCGAGATATGAATCGGTGCTTCCTGTTCAATAATACCACCCTGCGGATTTGCCGCGTTGGGTTTGGTATGTTTTTTCATCATATTAACACCTTCCACAATTGCTCTGTCGGTTTTTCTGATTACTTCCAGTACACGGCCTTTTTGGCCTTTATCGTTTCCTGAAAGTACAATTACAGTGTCACCTTTTTTTATGTGTAACTTTTTCTGCATTTTGAGCTTTTTTATTTACAGTACTTCTGGTGCGAGTGAAATGATTTTCATATTCTTTTCACGCAATTCACGTGCAACAGGACCAAAAATACGTGTTCCACGCATTTCTCCGGCGTTGTTTAACAGTACAACTGCATTGTCGTCGAAACGAATATAAGAACCGTCGCCACGGCGAACTTCTTTTTTCGTACGAACTACAATTGCTTTTGAAACTGCTCCTTTTTTAACGTCGCTTCCTGGTATTGCACTTTTAACAGCAACCACTATAGTATCTCCTAAAGTAGCATAACGTTTTCTTGTACCGCCTAAAACACGGATACATAAAACTTCTTTTGCTCCACTATTATCGGCTACAGAACATCTAGATTCTTGTTGTATCATGATTACTTAGCTCTTTCAATTATTTCAACTAATCTCCAACATTTGCTTTTACTGAGCGGACGAGTTTCCATAATCCTTACAGTGTCGCCAATGTTGCAGGTATTGCTCTCATCGTGAACATGGAACTTGGTTGTTTTATTCACAAATTTTCCATAAATCGGATGCTTAACTTTACGTTTTTCAGCAACCACAATGGTTTTTTGCATTTTATTGCTAACAACCACCCCGATTCTTTCTTTCCTGAGATTTCTCACTATATTTTCCATCGCTGAATTAATTCTTTTTTTCGTTTAATTCTCTGCTGCGAAGAACGGTTTTTAACCTTGCAATGTTTCTTTTGCTTTCTTTCAATTTCATTGGATTTTCGAGCGGAGAAACTGCATGATTTAACCTAAGGCGAACCAGACTTTCCTCTTCGGTCTGTATTCTTTCGACAATTTCTTTTGTCGATAATTCCTGGATTTCAGATGTTTTCATAATTCACCTTTTTTTATTCTTCTACAAAATCGCGTCTAACTACAAACTTTGTTGTAACTGGTAATTTCTGAGCTGCTAAACGCAAAGCTTCCTTGGCCATTGCAAATGGCACACCGTCGGCTTCGATAATTATGCGGCCCGGAGAAACCGGAGCAACAAATGCTTCAGGAGCACCTTTACCTTTACCCATACGTACTTCGGCGGGTTTTTTGGTAATAGGTTTATCGGGGAATATCCGTATCCATATTTGACCTTGACGTTGCATGTGACGTGTTACCGCAACCCTCGCTGCTTCAATCTGGCGACCGGTAATCCACGCTTCTTCCAATGTCTTTATCCCAAATGAACCAAATGCGAGCTGGTTGCCTCTCTGGGCATTGCCTTTCATCCGGCCCTTTTGTACTCTTCTAAATTTTACCTTTTTTGGCTGTAACATCCTTGTAATTTTCTGAGTGTTAAACCACTATTTTCTTCTTCTTCCACGGTTTCTATCGCCACCTCCGGGTTTTCCTCCGGGTGAAGGTCTTCCTCCTGTTGATTTCTGACCAACGTTAGGCGATAAATCACGGTTTCCGTATACCATACCTTTACAAATCCAGACTTTCACACCGAGAAGTCCGGTTTTGGTTAACGCTTCAGCCAATGCGTAGTCGATATCGGCACGCAAAGTGTGTAGCGGAGTACGGCCATCTTTATACATTTCAGAACGTGCCATTTCTGCTCCGTTTAACCTACCAGAAACCAATACTTTGATTCCTTCGGCTCCCATTCTCATGGTAGAAGCGATGGCCATTTTCACTGCCCTGCGGTATGCAATTTTTCCCTCGATTTGACGTGCAATGTTAGATGCAACGATTTTGGCATCGAGCTCCGGGCGTTTGATCTCGAAAATGTTAATCTGAACTTCCTTACTGGTAATTTTTTTGAGCTCTTCTTTCAGTTTATCAACTTCCTGACCTCCTTTACCAATAATAATACCTGGGCGTGAAGAATGTACGGTAATGGTAATTAATTTCAAAGTACGTTCGATAACGATTTTTGAAATACTGGCTTTGGCCAAACGTGCATTCAGGTATTCCCTGATTTTTTGGTCTTCTACCAATTTATCACCGTAATTATCACCGCCGAACCAATTGGAATCCCATCCTTTGATGAATCCCAAACGATTTGCAATCGGATTTACTTTCTGTCCCATGTACTATTAATTAAGGATTTCTTCAACAACACTTTCTTTACTATCTACGTAAATTGTAACGTGGTTCGAACGTTTTCTGATTCGGTGTGCACGACCCTGGGGAGCCGGACGTAACCTTTTCAGAATACGACCTGAATCTACCATGATTTGTTTTACGTAAAGTTCACTTTCCTCTAAACGAACTCCTTCGTTTTTAGCCTGCCAATTGGCAACGGCTGAAAGGAGCAGTTTTTCTACCCTGCCGGATGCTTCTTTCGATGAAAATTTCAGAACATCCAATGCTTTGTTCACCTCCATACCACGAATCATATCGGCTACAAGCCTCATTTTTCGGGGAGATGTAGGGCAGTTTCTTAAAACAGCAAAATATTGTTGCTTTTTTTCTTCTTTTCTTTTTTCAGCTGCTAGTCTTTTTCTGGCACCCATTGTCTTTTCTTTTTAATGTTAATGCAATTATGCCTTATCTTTTATTACCAGCATGCCCCCTGAAAGTACGCGTAGGTGCGAATTCACCCAAACGGTGTCCTACCATATTCTCGGTAATGTAAACCGGAATAAATTTGTTACCGTTATGTACTGCAATAGTATGGCCTACAAAATCAGGAGAAATTACTGATGCCCTGGCCCATGTTTTAACCACCGATTTTTTCCCTGACTCATTCATAGCCAGAACTTTTCTTTCAAGTTTAAAATCGATAAAAGGACCTTTTTTTAATGAACGACTCATAATTTATTCCTCTTTAACTATTTTTTCCTACGTTCTACAATATACTTGTTGGACGCTTTCTTTTTAGAACGGGTTTTATAACCTTTGGCAAGCAGCCCTTTGCGTGATCTTGGATGTCCTCCTGAAGCGCGGCCTTCACCACCACCCATTGGGTGATCAACCGGGTTCATAACAACACCACGAACGCGTGGTCTTCTTCCCAACCAACGTGAACGACCGGCTTTACCCGATTTTTCAAGGTTGTGTTCTGTGTTTCCAACTGTACCTACTGTAGCTCTGCAAGATGTAAGTACCATACGAGATTCGCCTGAAGGCAATTTTAAAATTGCATATTTGCCTTCACGTGAGGTCAATTGCGCATAAGTGCCTGCACTACGTGCCATAACTCCACCCTGCCCGGGATGAAGTTCAATGTTGTGTACCAATGTACCCAGAGGTATTTCAGCAAGAGGTAGTGTATTCCCAACTTCAGGTTCCACTCCGTTTCCGCTCTTTACCGTTTGGCCAACTTGCAACCCGTTAGGCGCTACGATATATCTTTTTCCACCGTCTTCGTACTGAAGAAGTGCGATGCGAGCAGTACGGTTAGGATCGTACTGAATGGAATCGACAACAGCTGCAACACCATCTTTATCGCGTTTGAAATCGATAATACGGTATTTGCGTTTGTGTCCCCCACCTATATACCTCATTGTCATGCGACCCTGGTTGTTTCGACCACCGGTTTTACGCACGGGCTCCAACAATGATTTTTCAGGTGTAGATGCAGTAATGGTATCAAAAGCACCGATTATTTTGTGCCTCTGACCCGGAGTTACTGGTTTTAATTTCCTTACTGCCATTTTTATTATTAAATATTACTATAAAAGTCAATACTATCTCCTTCTACCAAAGTAACAATTGCTTTTTTGTAGGAAGCAGTTTTTCCGGTAATGATACCGCCTTTGGTATATCTCGATTTAATTTTGCCGGCATAAACTATAGTATTTACGCTTTCAACCGACACATTGTAAAGGCTTTCAACAGCCTTCTTAATTTGTGGCTTGGTTGCCTTGCGATCAACGACAAAGCCGTAGCGATTTAGCTTTTCGGCCTGTTCTGTCATTTTTTCGGTTACTAATGGTTTTACTAAAATATCCATCTTTTTACCCCCTTATAGTTTAAATGCCTCTTCAATTACCTTAACAGATCCCTCCACAATAACAATTGTTTTTGCGTTAAGAATCTGATAAGTATTTAACTCTGAAGCAGTTACAACTGAAGTGTCCTTCAAATTTCTGGAGGACAAATATATATTATTATTTTCAGCTGGTAAAACGAAAAGTGACTTTTTATCAGCAATTTGCAGTTTTGCCTGAATTGCTAAAAATTCTTTTGTTTTAGGTGCTTCAAGATTAAAATCTTCCAAGACCAAAATACTGTTTTCACTCGCTTTGTAAGTTAATGCCGACTTTCTGGCCAACTGTTTTACTTTTTTATTCAGTTTGAAACCATAGTTACGCGGACGCGGACCAAACATGGTACCACCACCACGGAAAGTTGGCGACTTAAGACTACCTGCACGAGCAGTACCTGTACCTTTTTGTCTTTTGATTTTACGGGTACTTGCAGATACTTCTCCTTTTTCTTTTGATTTGTGCGTACCCTGACGCTGATTTGCCAAATATTGTTTTACGTCGAGATAAATGGCATGGTCGCTGGGTTCGATACCGAAAATCTGGTCGTTTAACGTAACCTTTCTTCCGGTGTCTTTTCCTTCAATATTCAGTACACTTAGTTCCATTGTTTCCTAATAATTAAATATGAACCTTTGGCGCCAGGCACCGATCCTTTCACCACAATTAAATTCTTTTCAGGAATGGTTTTAAGAACCAAAAGGTTTTCAATGGTGATTGTTTTTCCTCCGTCTCTACCAGCCATGCGCATTCCTTTAAAAACGCGTGACGGCCAAGAAGATGCACCAACTGAACCGGGTGCTCTCAGCCTGTTGTGCTGACCGTGAGTTGCATCGTTTACCCCACGGAAATTGTGACGTTTAACAACCCCCTGGAAACCTTTTCCTTTTGATACTCCAACAACATCAACATAGTCATTTTCATGAAAAATGGTTACGTCGATTTCTTGTCCGAGTTCAAATTCTTCCTGGTAAGTGTTTTTAAACTCAACTACTTTGCGCTTTGGTGTTGTGCCCGCTTTTTTAAAGTGGCCAAACTCAGCTTTTGTGGCGTGTTTTTCCTTTTTTTCGCCATAAGCCAACTGAAGCGCGTCGTAGCCGTCGGTTTCACCGGTTTTCACTTGTGTTACTACACAAGGACCGGCTTCAATCACAGTGCATGGGACATTTTTCCCCTCAACACTGAATACGGATGTCATTCCGATTTTTTTTCCAATAATACCAGCCATTTTCGACTACTTTTAAATTATCAAACTTTAATTTCTACTTCAACGCCACTGGGTAATTCCAGCTTCATTAAGGCGTCAATTGTTTTTGCGGTAGAGCTGTAAATATCAATCAAACGTTTGTAAGACGAAAGCTGAAATTGTTCTCTCGATTTTTTATTAACGAAAGTGGAACGCAAAACTGTAAAAACCCTGCGGTGAGTAGGAAGTGGAATAGGGCCACTTACAACAGCTCCGGTAGTTTTTACCGTTTTAACGATCTTCTCAGCCGATTTGTCAACAAGGTTGTGATCGTACGATTTAAGCTTAATCCTGATCTTTTGACTCATAATGAGAAAATTGTTATTGTTATTTTAATAAATCAACTCTTCCTTTTACAGATTCAAGTACTTTTTCTGCCAGCGTTTTCGGCACTTCCTGATAATGGCTGAATTCCATTGATGAAGTTGCACGACCTGAAGATAAAGTACGCAATACAGTTACATAACCAAATTGTTCCGAAAGCGGAACTTTGGCATTGATTACTTTTGCACCGCCTTTGGTTTCCATGCCAGCGATATCGCCACGTCTGCGGTTCAAGTCACCAATAATATCACCCATATATTCTTCCGGAGTTACAATTTCCAGTTTCATAATAGGTTCAAGTAATTTTGGAGATGCTTTTGAGGCTGCACTTCTAAAAGCCTGTCTAGCACAAATTTCGAACGACAATTGATCCGAGTCAACCGGATGGAACGAACCATCGAGCAAGGTAACTTTCAGGCTGTCGACCGGGTAACCGGCAAGTGGACCATTTGACAATGCCTCTTTGAAACCTTTTTCAACTGATGGAATATATTCGCGTGGAATTCTACCTCCTTTAACTTCGTCGACAAACTGTAATCCGACAACGCCGGCATCGGCAGGTTCAACTTTAACGATAATATCGGCAAATTTACCGCGACCACCGGTTTGTTTTTTGAACACTTCGCGCAATTCAACTTTTTGGCTGATGGCTTCTTTATAAGCAACCTGGGGAGCTCCCTGGTTACATTCAACTTTAAATTCGCGACGCAACCTATCGATAATAATTTCGAGGTGAAGTTCACCCATCCCACGAATTACAGTCTGACCTGAATCAGGGTCGGTATTTACCTGGAATGTTGGATCTTCTTCGGCTAGTTTCGACAGTCCGTTTGAAAGTTTGTCGATGTCTTTTTGCGATTTTGGTTCAACTGCAATTCCGATAACCGGTTGTGGAAAATCCATACTTTCAAGAACAATCGGATGTTTCAGGTCGCAAAGTGTATCGCCGGTGCGAATATCTTTAAAACCTACTCCGGCACAAATATCTCCTGCTTCAATAAATTCTTTCGGATTTTGTTTGTTTGAATGCATTTGATACAAACGGGAAATTCTTTCCTTTTTACCGGTACGGGTATTTAATACCTGTGCACCCGATTCGATTCTACCTGAATAAATACGCATGTAAGCCAAGCGTCCTACAAACGGGTCGGTAGCAATTTTAAATGCCAAAGCTACGAGTGGCTCTTCAGTGTCAGCATATTTTGTCACTTCTTCGTCAGTGTCAGGATTAATACCTGTAATTTCACCTTTGTCGAGCGGACTCGGCAAAAATGCACAAACTGAATCAAGTAAACGCTGAACCCCTTTATTTTTAAATGCTGAACCGCACATCATTGGAACGATAACTCCATCAATGGTTGCACGGCGAATTACTTCACGCATTTCATCTTTTGTAATTGAATCCGGATCTTCGAAATAACGCTCCAGGATATGGTCGTCAACTTCAGCAACCGATTCAACTAGTTTTTCTTTCCATTCTTCGGCTTGTTCCAAAAGATCGGCAGGAATTTCTTCAAGACTGTATGTAGTACCCATGTTTGCATCGTCGTACCAGCGAACAGCTTTCATTTCGATAAGATCGATAACTCCTTCAAATTTTTCTTCAGCACCGATTGGAATTTGAATTGGAACCGGGTTTGCGCCTAATTTTTCTTTGATGTCGCTATAGACATTGAAGAAATCGGCACCCTGGCGGTCCATTTTATTAACAAAGGCAATTCTTGGAACACCATATTTTACGGCTTGGCGCCAAACGGTTTCCGACTGGGCTTCAACACCACCAACTGCACAGAAAAGTGCAACTGCACCGTCCAAAACACGAAGCGAACGTTCTACCTCAACGGTAAAGTCAACGTGTCCGGGAGTGTCGATAATATTGATTTTATGCTCAATATCGTTGTATTTCCAGAATGTTGTAGTTGCAGCAGAAGTAATTGTAATACCTCTTTCCTGTTCCTGCTCCATCCAGTCCATTGTTGCAGCGCCATCATGAACTTCACCAATGCGGTGTGTTAACCCGGTATAAAACAGAATACGTTCCGATACCGTTGTTTTACCCGCATCGATATGTGCCATAATTCCAATGTTCCTTGTATTTTTCAGATCTTGTTTAGCCATTTTTAACCAATTTTCTAATCCTATATTTTACTAACTATAAACTAAACTATTTCTAAACTAAAATCTGAAATGTGCAAAGGCACGGTTTGCTTCAGCCATTCTATGGGTGTCTTCTTTTTTCTTGAATGCACCGCCTTCTTCGTTAAATGCTGCTACAATTTCAGCAGATAATTTATCGGCCATCGATTTACCCGAACGTTTACGGGCAAAAAGAATCATATTTTTAATACTGATTGAAATTTTTCTTTCCGGTCTGATTTCCATCGGAACCTGAAAAGTTGCACCTCCAACACGACGGCTTTTTACCTCCACTGCAGGTGTAATGTTTTCCAAAGCTTTTTTCCAGATTTCGAGTGGTGAAAGTTCGGTTTCTTTCACTCTTTTTTCTACCATTTCAAGTGTATCGTAGAAAATTGTATACGCGGTAGATTTTTTACCGTCTACCATCAGGTCGTTGACAAACCGGGTCACCAAAACATCATGAAATTTTGGATCCGGTAATAAATGTCTCTTCTTTGGTTTTGTCTTTCTCATTTCAAAAAACTTTTTAGTGTTATTTAAATTGGCTGCCCTAAGGCGGTCTTCAGCTCTTCTCCGGAAGACATTTTGTTAGAGAATTACTTACTCAACCAAACCACTTGCAAATAACGTTGTTAAATACTTTTTAAATTACTTCTTTTTCGGTCTTTTAGCACCATATTTAGAACGTCGTTGTAAACGTCCTTCAACACCTGCGGTATCCAAAGCACCACGTATTAAGTGGTAACGAACACCCGGAAGGTCTTTTACCCTGCCACCACGAACCAATACAATGGAGTGTTCCTGCAGGTTGTGTCCTTCACCCGGAATGTACGCGTTTACTTCTTTACCATTGGTTAACCTAACCCTGGCTACTTTACGCATAGCCGAATTCGGTTTTTTAGGTGTAGTCGTATAAACACGAACACATACTCCACGACGTTGTGGGCATGAATCTAAAGCCGGAGATTTACTTTTCTCCACCTTACTTTGTCTTCCCTTGCGAACTAATTGTTGAATAGTTGGCATAAATACCTGTTTTTTATAACGTTAATAATCATTTCAAAAATGGACTGCAAAAGTATGCAAAAATCCTTAAAAACAACACGTTTCGAGAGGAAAATGCATACTACCCCCTTAAAACGGCACGCAAAAGTACGAATTCTAAACAAAGTACAATAACTTTTTAGCTTTTTTTTCTAAAAATTAAGATTGAAAATAAGTTTTCTAACAGATAAAACTATACTGAAAAAGAATTCATTAGTTTCTTACCCTTTCCTTCCAAAGGGCTTTCATCGGGTTGAAAATACGCTGTATTAATTTTAGGTCTTCGGTGATAATTTCGGCCTGCCCCATCAACTGATTTTGAAGTTCAAGCGAATCGTTGTAATTGGTTACAAGTCCTTGCGGAAAATCGACTTCTACCATATAAAAATTGTCTTCCGGAACCAGCGAAACATTCTTCACCGTACCGCGCACCAACCCATATTCCATATACGGATAATTATCGAATTTCACTTTTACATCGAGTCCCGGTTTTACTTTTCCCGAACCGCGGATTGGAAGTTCAACCTTGCCAATTAACTGCCCTACGTTTTCAGGGACAACGGTAAAAACTTTGTCGCCCTGGGTTACATTCTGGTTTACACTCCAGAATTTATTGAACGAAACAATTCCATCGATGGGCGAACGCATTAAATAGGTCAATTCCCAGTTACTGACTTCACTTTTCAGAATATTAAAGGCTTCCTGTAATTCAGACCTGAATTTGTTGGTCTGGTCGGAATACGATTTTTCGTTGTCGATAATCTTCTGTTCCAGCTCACTCATCGAAATTTGTGCATCGGCAAGGTCGGAGCGCAAACCGTCGAGTTCCGATTTTTTACTCAGCATTTCCGATTCTGCCGCTTCCAAATCAACAGAAGAAATTACATCGCGCTCAATCAGAGTTTTTTGTCTCTCGTAATTCCGCACCCTGATTTTGTATTCATTATCCACTGCATTTTTCTGCTCCATCATGCGATCGTATAAAATCTGCGCCATTTCGAGTTGCCGTTTTAACGAAGCATTCATCCGCGGATAATAGTTCTGCTCGGTAAAAACCAAAAGTTCGTCGTATTTTTTCAGAAATTGTGAGTAATATTCCTGGATTGTCCCTAATTGTAAATGTTTATCGAAAGCAATTTTTACTGAAAAAGCCAAATTATCGAAAACGGGCTGAACCGAATCAATCATTGCGTTCAATTTCCGGATATCAGAAAAATTGGCCGGATTCTGAATCAAAGCAATCATTTCTCCGGATTTTACCTTTTGATTATCGGTAACGGTCAAAACTTCAATTTTCCCGGTTGAACGCGCCACAAGAGTTGCCGGCGGATTTTCGGTGGTTACAACAATATTCGAGCGAATTATATCGGGATATTTAAACACAAACGATGCCGCAATAATAATGGCAAAAACAGCCAGAAATACATAAATTCCGTAGCGGACAATTCTCGACGGAATTCCTCCCAGGATTTCCTGCACTTCGCCAGAACGGATTTCTATTTTATTTTTGTCTTCAGCCATTGGATATTAGTCATTGGTCATTGATTAATGGTCATTGATTAATGGTACTTAATTCCCCAGCTCCAGCTGGTTTTTAACCAATTCGAAATATTTACCTTTTTTATTGATTAACTCTTCGTGCTTTCCTTTTTCAACAATTTCGCCTTTTTCCAACACTATTATCTGATCGGCATTTTTTACCGTACTTAAACGGTGTGCCACAACCACCACAGTTTTTCCTTCCGAAAATTTATCCATGTTTTCCATGATAAGTTTTTCGTTGTTGGCATCAAGCGAATTGGTGGCTTCATCGAAAAACAGATACGATGGATTTTTATAAATAGCCCTTGCAATTAAAATGCGTTGTTTTTGTCCCTGACTTAATCCGGAACCTTCCTGTCCAATTTTTGTATTGTAACTTAGTGGTAGCGATTCAATAAAATCCTGAATATTTGCCATGCGAACAGCGTGCAGCAGCAATTTCCGGTCGATTTCATTTTCACTAACTACAATATTTTTCACAATGGTATCGGAGAAAATAAAACCGTCCTGCAGAACAACGCCGCAGTTTTCGCGCCAGATCGGAGGTGAATAGTTCGCCAGCCTGACACCGCCAATTTTTATGTCGCCCGAAACCGGCGGATAAAAACCCAGCAACAATTTTATCAGTGTTGTTTTTCCACTACCGCTCACGCCAACAATGGCAGTAGTTTTATTTTCAGGAATTTCAAGATTTATATTATTAATAACCTTGGGTGAACGCGGACCTTCGTACTGAAAAACCAAATTCGAAATACTAATGGTTTTGTCTTCCGGAAGCTCCCTCACTTTGGTGGAAGCAAATTCCTGTTCATCTTTTTTATCGTGAACCTCAGCCAGTCGTTCCAAACTGATTTTAGCATCCTGTGCCTGGTGCATAAAACTAATAAGTTGCCTCAACGGAGAATTGAGCTGCCCTATTATATATTGTATAGCGAGCATCATCCCAAGAGTGAGTTGACCATTAATTACCCCGGTGGCTGCAACCACAATTATGAGAATATTTTTTGTTTCGTTGATAAAAACCGAACCGGCATTCTGGTACTGTTCCAACGCCAGGCTTTTTACGCTCACTTTAAATAAACCTGCCTGAACACGCTCCCACTCCCACCGTTTTTCCTTTTCGTAGTTGTTCAGTTTTATTTCCTGCATACCATTAATAATCTGAATGAGTTTACTCTGGTTTTCCGAAAGTTTGTTAAACCTTTTGTAATCGAGTTCGCGGCGGCGTTTCATAAAAATGTAAACCCAGACAAAATAAAGCACTGATCCGACAAGGAAAATGGCAAATATTTTCAGGCTGTAAATGGCAAGAACAATGGCGAAAATAATTAAGCTGAACAACGAAAACAGAACTCCAATGGACTGTGCCGTTAAGAATCGTTCAATGCGGCCATGATCTTCGATGCGTTGCAAAATATCGCCAATCATTTTTGAATCGAAAAAGCCAAGCGGCAATTTCATTAGTTTAATCAAAAAGTCGGAAATAATGGAAATATTTATGCGTGTACTAATGTGCAGCAAAATCCACGAACGGATAAATTCAACCGACATTCGGCTGATAAACAAAACCAGCTGCGCAATTAAAACGAGGTAAATAAAGCTAATATTCTGAGTGTTAATACCAATATCGACAATACTTTGGGTTAAAAACGGCAAAACAAGTTGAATTAAACTTCCGAGGAAAAAACCCAGAATTAGTTGTGAAACGAGTTTTCGGTAAGGTTTTAAATAATTCAGTACAAACCTGAAACCGGTGCGGCTGACTTTTTCGTCGGCTTCCTGGTAAAATTCGGGAGTGGGATGCAAAAGCAAACAAATTCCTTTTTCTTCGCCGTCTTTTACAGTGGCCAGCCAGTGCTCCTTAAATTCTGTTTCTGAATATTCAATTCTGCCAAATGCAGGATCAGAAACAAAAACCTTATCTTTTTTAAACCTGTAAACCACCACAAAATGGTTTTGCCCCCAGTGAACAATACACGGCAGCGGCGCTTCCTTTTTTAGTTGTTCAAATGAAATTTTCACCCCCATGGTGCGGAGCCCGATTACTTCGGCAGCGTCGCTGATTCCAAGTAACGAAACTCCTTCGCGTGTAATGTAGGAATGTTCGCGTAAATATTCGGTTGTGAAATGTTTCCCGTAATACTTTGCCACCATACGCAAACAACTGGGGCCGCAATCCATTGCGTCGTATTGTTGAAAAAACGGGAATTTTGCCATACCATTGTTTTGTTGCCGAAAGATAAGAAAAAAACTACCTCCCTTTTTTAAATTTTTGACAGTGTTAACATCTCATCGTTTCATTAGCAAAACAGCTTAAACCCAATTTTTAGCGTATTGTAACATTCTGCAACAGCCTCTTCCCATTAATTCATTCAATAGAATACTAGATACCAACCCCTTACTCGTATTTCTCGACAAATTGAATTAACATTTGTTTAATATAAATAAGTTTTTTTGGATTGATTTTCGCTATTTTTTGGAATAAATTGCCCGAAATTAAAGAAACCGAAATTCATCGAAAAAAAGCTTATGAAAATTAAACACCCATTTTTTGACATCGACTGCGGCAACCAAACAGTTCGAAATTCCATCTAAATTTTAAAGCCAGAAAAATTGCAGCAATGAAAAAGTTCAACATTTTTTTATGGTATTTAATAATTCATCTGTAACAATTATTGCGAAACATTCTTTCGTGCAATTGGTCGTTGAACATTTTTAATGAATTTCAGAAAGACAGAACTATGAAATGTATTGTGATAAAGAAACCACTTGAACAAAATAATATCATTGAATTTATAAAAACGGTGCCTTATTTTGAATTGATCTCGGTTTGTAATTCAGCTTTCGAAGCGTACGAAATACTTCAGAACCAGCAAATCGATCTTATTTTTCTCGACACCGACCTTCCAAAAGTTTCGGGGATGGATTTTATAAAAAGCCTCGATAACAAACCGCTTTTTATCTTTTTCTCGTCGAATGCAAACCTGGCCATCGAAGGATATAATTTAAATGCACTCGACTTTTTGTTAAAACCTTTTTCATTCGATCGTTTTTTAAAAGCGTCGAACAAAGCTTTTTTACATTATTCTTTCCGCGAACGTAAACCGGTAACCGACCGCGAAAGTGTTGATGCTGCCGGGCACTCTAACGATTTTGTTTTGGTGAAAACCGATTACCAAACCATAATTGTAAAGCTCGACAATATTCTTTACATCGAAGGGTTAAAAGATTACATTAAAATTTATACATCGCAAAATGTGAAACCGATTATTACGCTGAATTCACTGAAGAAGCTGCAACAAAACCTTCCCTCGGAACGGTTTTCACGGATTCATAAATCGTACATTGTTGGCCTCGATCACATTAAAGCCATTAATAAAACACAGGTTGTAATCAACGACAAGTATATTCCAATCGGCGAAAGTTATAAAAACATCTTTTTGAACCGGATGGAAGAATTGCGCATCTGATAGTAAGTAAAAAAAATATTCATTATCAAATTTGTAAAAAAAAATCTGTACCGCGGTACAGATTTTTTTTGAATATACAATATAGCTTAATTTGGATTTTGGTTCAGGCTATTAATCGTATTTCCGCTTGATAAAAGCTACTTCATTTAAACTAAAACCAAGGTGGAACAAAATATATTTTTCTTTGATCAATTGGTTAGCTAAGGTTCCGTTTGTCCCCACTTCAACACCCCAGTTGAAATTTGAAATTCTTCCCGGCAGCGGAACTCCGGCTCCAAAAGAAACGCTTTTACTATCAATTCCATTGCTACCGAAATTGAGGTACGAACTTTCATAATTCAGACCAAACCGGTAAATCCAGTTTTTGTACGACTGGTTAATGGCGCGGTAATCCCACAACCTAAATTCAGTTCCAAGTGAAAAACGGTGCGAATTTCTAAAATCGTAAGTTTGAATCGGATATTCAACCCCCGACCATAATTGTGTTGAATAATCGGCTAAAATTGAAAACTTATCTGTTTTTTCGATGGCGATTCCACCCCCCCAGGTTGTTGGAACAGTTAAGTAATCGGTATCATACTCCTCTCCCCTTACAAGAGAAAAACTGTCGTCGTATACATTTAATATATGCCGCGAATTCAAACTTTGTTTTTGGCTGAATGTTGCCCCAAGTGTATAATTTGTTTTTCGGTACGAAAATGAATACTGCAACCCGTAATCAAAATAGAGGCTTTTCAGAAAATCCTGACGTTTTACCTGAAACTGGGGAACATACGCCGTTTCTGAAATATTCTCTTCCTGGGTGAGCGAACCAAACATAAACGACGAGTTGATACCCAACGACAAATGTTTGTTTAGTTTAAATGCATTGGCAAAATAAAACTGGCTGATGCCACCGCTTCCCACATAGGTCGACAAATAAGTAGCATCGAGACCTTCCACAAAATTTGTTTCAGCAATAGAATACCCTACACTGCTGAATGGCACAACCCCGAGTGAACCGGCAAACCAGTTGGTGTATCGCCAGCCTAACGCCAAATAATTAAAGTTTCCGGTAAAATTCTTGTTCGAAACTCCCGAAGATTCGAGATCGTACAATTTCCCTTTTACACCGAATTCAAAAACAATACGCATACTGTCGATTCCGGTATAAGAAGCCGGGTTTATATTGTTCAGATTGTTTCCCGATTTTAATGCAATTCCGGCACCACCCATACTTTGCGATCGGCTAAATCCTTTGTACTGAATTTCGCCAGGCCCAAAAATGGAATAGGGCGAAACAGTAGTCTGGCTGTTTACCTGACCTACAAAAATTAAAAGGAGAAAAATATTGAGTAATCGTTTCATGTTTCTATATTAACTTCTGCCTCCGGCGTTTTTGAATAATTAATTGTAAAAGATAAAATAAAGGTTTAACATGGGTCGGTACGAATCCTGCCCCCGCCCGTCGATTATCAGTCGCTCGGCAGAACTTTTAAATTTATCGCTTGGCAAACTAACGACTAACCCATTTTCAGAATCAAAATATCCGTCACTTAATTCATCCATCAGAAAATCGGTAATGTCGAATTTATAGTAGATTTCTTTTCGGTAAATTTTATCAAAATAAAAATCGGCAATCAGAGTTTCATCATCATCGTTTTGGATTTCGGAAACCAGCCGGTTACTTTTATCGGTGGTGTAAAGCATCAGTTCCTCAGGAAAATCGACCTGGCTGTCGCTCAAAGTGTACGGACGTAAAACCAGTTCGGCTTTGTAAAGAATGTAGCGATAATTCAATTCCATAATTTCGTTTAACCCGGAGAAATCGACCCTGGTAACAATTCCGGCTCCTCCCTGAATAAATGCTTTATCACCTGTTATACCCGACGACAGTTCCTCTTTTTGTGTTATCAGATTTTCAATTTCTGTTCCGGTACGATCTGTTTTTATGCTGTTGAAATACGTGTTTTCATCAGTATACATTTTGAATGTATACGTTTTTTCAGTTCGAGCTATTCCAACCGTGTGGGTGTAAAGCCGGAAACACACCAATGAATCAACACATTCAAAACCAAGTATGGTTGCATTTTCACTGCCGGAAACAAGTGCCAGACCTTTAAAAAAGTCGATAAACTCCGATGACGATGAAATATCATTGTCGTTATCTTTCATCATTTGCAAAAATTTCTCACCCAGCGTATCGTCAAGGCGAATCGATAAAGTATCGTCTTTGTTGGGTCGGGGAGTAAACGTTTTACTTCCAATCGGAGTGTCGTCATATTTAAATGCAGAAGTATTGTAAATATACGAACCGTCAGTCTCCTCAATTTCCTGTAGTACCTCATGTACCGAGAGGGTTTGCGCTTTTGTTGTATCGCCGTACGACATTCCGTTATAATTCAAAACAAACGTTAACGAATCAAAGATTACCTCATCATCAACATCATCGTATTCAGGAACGTCCATTTCAAAATAGGCAGTAGAACTAATTTCACCTAAATATTCATCAGTATACCTTCCGACAAGTAAATTATCGGGGCTGGTAGCAGCAAACGAGTCGATAACAAATGTCGATAACTTAACAGAGAATGAATCGATAAGTGAGATATGAGTTTGCGACGACACAAAATTATCGCCAATACTCAATGTAGTCAAATCACTTTCATCGGAACAGGATGCAAAAAAATAAAGTGATATAATAAGAATTAAAATTATACTTTTATTCATAGTATTAATGAAGTATTCAGGGTCAAAAGAAGATAAGAATTGTTTAATAGGAAAAAAATATATACCAAACCTGTCTATTCATAGATAAAACCCGATTATATCCTTCTTTTAAAGTTTGTTAACTGAATAATATTTGGATAAATACTTTAATTCAACCTAAAAATAGATAAAAATCACCATTTCATCTATACTTTTCAACTTGTAGTCTAAATTCCTTTTTTCTGAAAAATCAGAGACATACGTTTGCGTTTGGATAATTCAATTAAAAAAAGAAAATACATTTAATACATAAAGTTTTAGTCATGAAAATTAATTATTTTATTTTATTGTTTTTCGCGCTCACCCTGGGTTTTACTTCATGTAATGACGACGATGAAGACTTAATGGGCGACTGGTGGGAATTATCCGGTCTCGACGGAGTTTCCAGAAGTGATGCAGTAGGTTTTGTTATCGATTCAAAATTTTACATAGGTACGGGTTACGACGGCGACGATCGTTTGACCGATTTCTGGGAATACAATCCTTCTCAGGATTACTGGACACAAAAAACAAGTTTCCCTGGTGCTGCCCGAAACGGAGCGATTGGAATGGCAATCGACGGGAAAGGTTACATTGGAACCGGATTCGACGGGGACAATGCATTAAATGATTTTTATGAATATGATCCTTCGGCCAACGAATGGACTAAAAAAGCAGATTTTATTGGAAATGCCAGATATGGTTCCTGTTCTTTTGCAATTGGCGACTATGGTTATGTTGGTATGGGGAAAGATGATGATAACTTATTATACAAAGATTTTTATGTCTACTCTCCTGAAAATGATTCATGGAGCAGCATTGTAAGTCCGGGCGCATCGAAACGCTTTAATGCCCAAACTTTTGTTATTGATGGAACCGCTTATGTATTTTCGGGATATGCCAGCGGTTATGAAAACGACATGTGGGCGTACAACCCAACCACCGGGTTGTGGACAGAAATGCGTAAAATTTCAAATGCTACCGATTACAAATACGATAACGATTATACTTCAATCAGCCGAATGGATGGAGTAACTTTCACTATAAACGGCAAAGGGTACCTGGCAACCGGATCAACAGGTTCGCTGGTTAGCAATGTTTGGGAATACGATCCGCAATCGGATCTTTGGGAAGAAAAAACAGAATTTGCTGAAGGCGATGGTAATCCGCGCACCGAAGCTGTTGGTTTTGCTGTCGGTTCGAAAGGCTATATTGTAACCGGCAGGAGCGGAAGCAGTTATTACTATGATTTATGGTGTTTCGATCCTACAGCTGAAGCCGATGATACCAACAACTAAAAAAGCACTCCCGGTTCTTTTTACTGTCCTGGTTTTGTCGATTGCCGTTTTTTTTACATTTCAGCACAAAAACACAAAAACCAAGCTGGCCGGATTAAATATTGAAACGTTTCAAACCGACACAGGCGGCTGGGGCTACAACATTGTAACCGGTGAAAAAATACTGATAAAGCAGGATATTATTCCAGCCATTGAAAGTAACATTCCGTTTCAATCGGAAAAAGATGCAAAAAAAACGGCTTCGCTGGTCATCAAAAAAATGAAAAGTAAAAAATTCCCGACAATAACAGTGGAAGAGTTGAATGAATTAAATGTAGCGACCAAGAAAAAGATAAATTAAATAAATTATTGCCGGTAAGAATCCCAACACAGACAATTTCCTTGCAGATTGTCTGTGTTTTTCTTTTTCCGAAAGCCAGTAAAAAATACCGAACGGTAAAATGGCAATAAAAAATACTGTTCCCAAAAAACTGAAAACCTCATTTTTATCGCTTAAAAAGGAAAAAGATTTCTCTTGTTTTAAATACCAGATTGCCATGGCAAAAAATGCCGAAATAAGGAACAACAAAACCCGAAAAAAGGGACAGTTGCATTTATCCGTTTTCATGCATCTGTTTTAATCTTTAATAATTACTGTTTTTGAATCAGAAGTGTATGCCGAAAAATAGCCGAGCGCTCCGTTGCTGAAATTTGGCTCGGGGTTTGCCGGCGCGAGTGTGCCAGCCGAACTTCCGTCAACAATTTCAGAAATGGCATCTAAATAATTATAAGCGGCTTCGTCAAGACTTTCCAGTTCGTAAGTTACAAAGTCGCCAACCGCAAAAATTTTACTTTTTATTTCAATAGCAAGAAAACTACCGTCCGAATTTTTATCATCAAAAAAGATCATATCGCCGGTATCGTTTTCAAGAACTCCGTTGATATAAATTCTTAGCCGGTAAAAGTTGCGGATATTTGGAGGATCGCGAAAATAGAGGTTAACGTTGTACCCTTCGGCCAAAAAAGAATAACCTTGGTTGTAAACCACCGAGAGTGAATCAATTTTAACAGCCTCGTGCAGTTTTGATTCAGAGGTATAGATTTTCCCGTCTATTTCAACAGAAAGTGTATAATTATAACCAAGATGCGGATAAAAACCCTCAGCAATATATTGTCCTTTATCGTTTTCCTGAAGGGTAAATTTATGCGCCCGTTCATCGGTAATATAAACCGTTGCACCAGAAATCTGATTCATTGGGTTGGTATTAAAATAACTGGTGGTTTGCGAAATTTTCACTTCCGCCGAATTGTCTTCTCCGGTCATAGTTCCTTCAATAACAATTACAGGATTGGTTTCATTCAAATCAACATCGATTAATTTTTCGCAACTGTAAAGCAACAAAACTGAAAATACTGCTATGAAACGGAACCTTTTCATTTTAAAATTTAAATTTATAGCTCACCGAAGGAATAATTTTAAACAACGAAACCTGCACGGCTTCTGTTTCTCCTTGGTTTGTCTCGCTTTCCCTGAAATCGATATAATATGCATTTTCGCGTGCATAGGCATTGTACACCGAAAAATTCCAGCTCGATTCAAATTTATCGGTTTTTTTCCGCAGCCAGGTTAGCCCAATGTCGAGCCGGTGATAATCGGGCATTCGGTAACCGTTTCTTTCGGTGTAATATTCCACAATTTGTCCGTCTATTTCGTAACGTCCGCTGGGAAAAGTAACGGCATTTCCGGTGTAAAATACCCACGTTGCCGAAAGTTTCAATTTGTTTGTCAGATCGAAAATTCCAACCAGCGATAAATCGTGTGTGCGGTCGTGCCTGGCCGGAAATGGATTGCCATTATTGATGGCATCGAACTGCCGCATAGTTTTCGACCAGGTATAACTCAGCCATCCGTTTAACCGCCCATAATTTCTTTTGAACATAAATTCGGCGCCGTAAGCCCAGCCCCGCCCGAAAACAAGTTCAGCTTCCACCGTTGAGTTAAATACCAAATCGGCGCCATTTTTATAATCAATCTGATTTTTTAAACCCTTGTAATAAATCTCGAACGAAGATTCAAATTCATTTTCTTTAAAATTTCTGAAAAATCCCAGCGACACCTGATCCGAAATCTGTGGTTTTACATTGTTGCTGCTGGGCAGCCATAAATCGGTTGGGGTTGTTGTAGTTGAATTTGAAAGCAGGTGCAAAAACTGGTAAATCCTATTGTAAGAAGCTTTTATCGAACTTTTTTTATTCAAAATATAATTGATCCCAAGCCGTGGCTCCAACCCTCCCTGCGTTTTTACAAATTCGAAACTGTTCTTTTTAACCGTTTCAAGCAAATTACCATTTTCGTCGAACTCATAAAAATCGCCGGGCCCGATATTCGTAAACAACGCCAGTCGTAAACCGTAGTAAATTTTTAATTTTTCAGAAAGGTTTTGATCGTTCGAAATATATGTTGCCCATTCAAGCGCTTTCCGCCGTGTAATTTCTTTGGCTGCATAAATTGAACCTTCGGGAACAGAAATCTTCCCGGGTAAAACATTGTGATAGATAACGTTGCCACCAAATTTTATCGTGTTGCCTGTGTTTGCATACCAAGTAACATCGTGTTTCAGATTCAAGTCCTGAATTTCGGAACGAATCACCGCATCAATGTCGCTTAAAATATTAATTACGTACGAATAGTTGCTGAAAATGAACGAGGTATTGGCAAACAGTTTTTCATTAAAGTTATGGTTCCAGCGCAAAGTTCCGGCTTTGTTTCCCCAGTCGAAACCGTACTCATCGGAAAATTTAAAGTTATCACGACCAAAATACCCTGAAAGAAAAATGCGGTTTTTCCCGTTTATCCTGTAATTGGTTTTTATGTTTAAATCGTAAAAATACAGGCCCGAGTTTTTCAAATCTTCGTTTTTTGAAAACATCAGGAACATGTCGGCATACGTACGTCGTCCGCTAACAATAAACGAACTTTTGTCTTTTACCAGCGGCCCTTCCACTGTAACAGCCGACGAAATTAAACCGACATTGCCTGAAACACCGAAATTTTTGCTGTTCCCGTCTTTCATTTTTATATCGAAAACAGAGGAAGCCCGGCCACCGTACTCTGCCGGTATGGAACCTTTGAGCAAACTGGCATCTTTTAACGATTCGGAATTAAACACCGAAAAAAAACCAAGCAAATGAGAAGCGTTGTAAACCGGCGCCTCATCAAGTAATATCAAATTTTGATCAATTCCCCCGCCACGGACATTAAACCCCGAATTCCCTTCACTGGCAGCTTTTACACCGGGTGTTAGCTGAATGGTTTTAAAAACATCGTGTTCGCCAAAAATCACCGGAATGTTCTCAATTTGCCGCGGAACCATTTTTACATTTCCCATTTCCACCGAAGTTATATTGCGATCAGCCCGCACTGCGGTAACAGTTACATTTCCAATTTCAACACTTTCTTCTTCAAGCTCAGCATACAACTGAAAATTTTTATTCAAATCCACTTTTATAACCCGGGGTTTATATCCAAGGTACCTGAACATGACTGAATATTCCCCTTCAACCAGTGAGAGTGAGTAAAATCCGTAACCGTTGGAAATGGTGCCGGTATTTTCCAGATTTTCAATTACAACCGAAACCCCGATTAAATCTTCCCCGGTACTTTTGTCCTTCACATTTCCGCTCAGAACATACTTTTCCTGTCCGTTAACCGAAAAAAACAGGCCAAAAAAAAGGAGCAAAAAGCAGGTAATTCTGAGCATATTTTCTGTTGAATTACCAAAAGTAAAAATAAAACCCGTTTATCTGAAAAACTTTATAAATCTATATTTCAGACTGAAAAAACGACAAGAAATAAACCTGTTAAAAGAAAGGGAAAGGAAGGGGAAAAGAATGAAACAGTGTCTGTAAATTTCAATTTTCGGTTTGTATTTCAAAAAAAATCCTATCGAGAAATCAAACTATTGAAAATCAAACATAAAGAACAGATAAAACACGTAAAAAAAGGAAATTGAATGTTAAATGAAATTCCGGAATTGTTTAGAATCATCCTAAAAAAAGAATAATACTATTTTTTTCAAACACCTAAAAACCAACAATATAAACAAAATACAAAAACAATCATTTTTCACACAAAGCATTAGGAAACAGAGATTTACATACAAACACCCAATATTCACCTTTTGTATAACATTTTTACCCTTTTTTAGTGTACTTGATTGTTAATAAATTATTACTAATTTTGGTGACCCTTCCCATAAGAAATCGCTGGGAAAGGTTGAATAACCTGAAACTTTTAACATTTATTGAAGACAGATAAATTTCTGCAAAAATTACAAACTGAACTAAAACGATTTAATTCAAATATTAACTAAAACATATACAAGTGAAAGTCTATAAAACTAATCAGATCCGCAACATTGCCCTAATTGGTAATGCCGGCAGTGGGAAAACCACCCTTGCAGAAGCGATGCTTTTCGAGGGTGGAGTTATAAATCGTAAAGGAGAAGTTACTTCAAAAAATACTGTATCCGATTACACTGAAATTGAGCAGGACTATGGCAACTCTGTATTGCCTTCGTTGCTGTATGCTGAAAAAAACAATGTAAAAATTAATATCCTGGACACCCCGGGAATGGACGATTTATGCGGAGGGGTTGTTTCTTCGTTAAATGTTTCCGACCTCGGTTTGGTAATTGTAAATGCTATTAACGGTGTTGAAGCCGGCACAGATGCAGCTTATAGACATGCTGAAAAAACAAATACTCCGTTGATTTTTGTTTTTAACCAGCTCGATCACGACAATACCAATTACGAAGCTTCGCTTGAAAAATGCAAAAATTCGTACGGCAACAAAATAACTGTGGTACAATACCCGGTTGATGCAGGCCCTGGTTTTACTTCGATTGTGGATGTACTTAAAATGAAAATGTACAAATACAATGCGAAAGGCGAAGTTGAAGTATTGGATATTCCGGCTTCGGAAATCGACAAGGCTGAAGAACTGCACAACGAATTGGTAGAAATGGCCGCCGAAAACGAAGAATCGTTGATGGAACTGTATTTCGAAAAAGGCAGTTTAACCGAAGATGAAATGCGTAAAGGCATGAAAATGGGTATGCTCGAACGCAGTTTGTACCCGGTATTCTGTACTTGTGCAAAGAAAAATATCGGCGTTGGCCGTTTAATGGAATTCATTGTTAATATTGCACCGGCGCCAAACGAAAGGCCAATGCGCAGTATTGTTGACGGGAAACAGGTAAAAATGGACGAAAACGAAGCTCCAAGTTTATTTGTTTTCAAAACTTCAGTTGAATCTCACGTTGGTGAAATTACCTTTTTTAAGGTAATGTCGGGCAAAATTCAGGAAGGACAGGATTTAATCAACACAAAATCGGGAAACAAGGAACGTTTGTCGCAGGTATTTGTTGCCGCCGGTAAAAACCGTGACAAAGTGGAAGAACTGGTTGCCGGAGATTTGGGTTGTACCGTAAAACTGAAGGAAACCAAATTCAACCAAACACTTACTACAAAAGAAGCCGACATAAAATTTGCGCCTATCGTATTTCCATCGTCGCGCCACACGGTTGCAGTAAAAGCTGTTAACGATTCCGACGATGAAAAAGTAGGCGAAATTCTGAATAAATTAAAATACGAGGATCCAACTTTTGTTGTTGAATACTCAAAAGAATTGAAACAACTTCTGGTTCATGCCCAGGGAGAATACCACATGAACGTTTTGAAATGGTATTTTGACCATGTTTACAAAATTGAAGTTGATTATCTGGCTCCGAAAATTCCGTACCGCGAAACCATTACAAAATCGGCTCAGGCTGATTACCGCCACAAAAAACAATCGGGTGGCGCCGGTCAGTTTGGAGAGGTTCATTTAATTATTGAGCCTTATGAAGAAGGTTCTGAACCAAAATCAATGTTTAAATTTGGCGACAAAGAGCAAAAGTTGTCGGTACGTGCGGTTGAAGAAATTCCGCTGTCGTGGGGAGGTAAACTTATTTACTGCAACTGTATTGTTGGTGGTTCCATCGATGCACGTTTTATGCCTGCCATTCTGAAAGGAATTATGGAAAAAATGGAAGAAGGCCCGCTTACCGGTTCGTATGCACGCGATATCCGTGTTTATGTTTACGACGGAAAAATGCACCCGGTCGATTCCAACGAAATTTCTTTCAAACTTGCCGGACGTAACGCTTTCAGCAAAGCATTCAAAAATGCCGGAGCTAAAATTCTTGAGCCAATTTACGACCTTAATGTTTGGACTCCTTCCGACAGAATGGGCGATGTAATGAGCGACCTGCAGGGACGCCGTGCCATGATTATGGGTATGGGTTCTGAAAAAGGAATGGAAAAAATTACAGCCAAAGTTCCGTTGAAAGAAATGCACAGATACACCACTTCACTGAGTTCAATTACCGGTGGCCGCGGTGTATTCAACATTGCATTCGATAATTATGAAAAAGTTCCTGCTGAAGTTCAGGATGAACTGTTGAAAGCTTACGAAGCTGAACAGGAAGAAGAATAGACCATTTTCTAATCCATTTTACTATAAACTAAACGAAGGCCCCGGTTTTTTACCGGGGCTTTTCTTTTAAACTAATGATTAAATTTTCCATCCCTGAAAATTATTGCATAAAAAATAACAGAAAACAAACTACCTTCGTCCGCAGCCTTTAAAATGTAACTCATGGAAACTAAAGAGTCTGACGGTCGGGTAAGATCGAATATAAAACCTGGAATGGAAGTTGAAATTGTTCTGAAACAGGATCAACGCACCGGAGAGCTTACCTACGGAATTGTACAACGAATTCTTACCAATGCAACTTTTCATCCTCACGGTATTAAAGTTCAGCTGAAATCGGGCGAAGTTGGCCGGATCAAAGTGATTTACACCGATTAAGAACCATTTATTTCATTTTCAAACATATAAATGTTAATATTTTACTGGTATTGAAATCTTTTGCCGTAAATTTTCGTGTTAGTTTAATTTAATTCTTAGGTTTGCAGCCTTTTAAAAATTTTAATTCCGTTGGTTATGATAACAGTAGCAAATCTGAAAATACAATTTGGCAAACGCGTTTTATTTCAAGACGTTAATTTGAAATTTACAGCCGGAAACTGTTACGGGGTAATTGGAGCCAACGGTGCCGGAAAATCTACTTTTCTGAAAGCCATTTCAGGAGAAATCGATGCAACTTCGGGGAATATCTCGCTGGGACCGGGCGAACGAATTTCGGTGTTAAAACAGGACCACTTTGCCTTTGACGAATTTACTGTTCTTGACACTGTAATGCAGGGGCACACTCAAATGTGGAACCTGATGAAAGAAAAAAACGAACTTTATCTTAAACCCGATTTTTCGGAAGAAGATGGAATGCACGCTGCCGAACTTGAAGAACAATTCGGAAATATGGGTGGATGGAACGCCGAAAACGATGCTGCCACACTGCTCAGCAACCTCGGAATCAAAGAGGATTTTCACTTTACATTGATGAAAGATTTGGATGGAAAACTAAAAGTGAGGGTGCTGTTGGCACAAGCACTTTTTGGAAATCCCGACAATCTTTTACTCGACGAGCCTACCAACGACCTTGATTTAGACACGGTTCAATGGCTCGAAAACTATCTTTCAAATTATGAAAACACAGTTTTGGTGGTTTCCCACGACCGACATTTTCTCGATTCAATAAGCACCCACACGGTTGATATCGATTTCGGAAAAATTAAGTTGTTTGCCGGAAACTACAGTTTCTGGTACGAAAGCAGCCAGTTGGCTTTGAGGCAACAAAAACTGCAGAATAAAAAAGCCGAAGAGAAAAAGAAAGAATTGCAGGAATTTATTTCGCGGTTCAGCGCCAATGTGGCCAAATCGAAACAAACGACCAGCCGTAAAAAGATGCTTGAGAAACTTACAATTGAAGACATTGAACCTTCAACACGTAAATACCCCGGAATTATTTTTAAACCCGAGCGCGAAGCCGGAGATAAAATTCTCGATGTTCACGGTTTGAGCGCCAGCATCGACGGGAAAGTTCTTTTTAAAGATCTTGAATTTCAAGCTAATCCCGGGGAAAAAATAGTTTTCCTTTCGAAAGACACGCGAGCTATGACCGCTTTTTTTGAAATTATCAACGGGCATCGCGAACCGGATTCTGGCGAATACAAATGGGGACAAACCATTACAACTGCTTATCTTCCACTCGACAATTCGGAACATTTTGAAAGTGAAATGTCACTTTTCGACTGGATTTGCCAGTACACCAACGATACCACTGAGTTTTTTGTGCGCGGCCACCTTGGAAAAATGCTGTTTGCCGGAGACGAAATTTATAAAAAAGTGAACGTGCTTTCCGGTGGTGAAAAAATGCGCTGTATTATTGCCAGAATGATGCTCACCGGCGCCAATGCACTGATTCTGGATACACCAACCAACCACCTCGATTTGGAATCGATTCAGGCGTTTAACAACAACCTCACAAAATACCCGGGAAATATTTTTATGTCGTCGCACGACCACGAGTTTATTCAAACCGTTTGCAACCGTATTATTGAACTTACACCCAACGGAATTATTGATAAACTAATGGATTACGACGATTATATTTCCGACGATCGCATTCACGAATTAAGGGAAAAACTGTACGCTGAATAATTGGCAGTTATTGCTCGCTGGCTATTTAATTCTCTATATTTTTATGGAATAGGAAAGTAATTTGCTACTCCCTGTTTGTATAAAAGCGTTCCAGGATTGAGCCATCGTTGGCTTCTTTTGAAAGCGATTCAATGGTACTTTTCGGAACATCGTAAACATCAAGAACAATCAGTCCGTCGAGGCAATTGTTGAATTTGGGATCGACATTAAAACCAATGATTTTTGCGTTCAGTTTAATGTATTTTTTCAGTAACACCGGCAGGCCGGAATTCAGTTCATCCAAATCGCCGATGGTTTTGTCGAGCCGGTTAATGTCGTGTTCCATATTTTCCATCAGAATATTGATGTCGGGATTGTTACTTTTGAACTTATAACTGTTTCTGGGCCTGATATTAAGGGCCATTTTCCGGTTCATGTGGTTGGCCATAATAAACCGGATAATCAGATCTTTCGATATTTTTGAGTAGTTGTTGCTTATACTTACCGGCCCGATTAAATAACGGTATTCCGGGTTTTTCAGCAAAAAATACAAAATCCCCTTCCACAAAAGGAAAAGCGGCATTGGTTTCCGCTGGTATTCTTTGATTACAAACGAACGCCCCAGTTCAAGGCTTTCATTCAGAATCGGTTTAAATTCATCATCAATTCTGAAAAGCGTTTGCAAATAAAACCCGCGTCTTCCGTATTGTGTAAGAATTTCCTTTCCCAGTCCGATGCGGTAGGCGCCAACCAGCCGTTGTTCATCTTCATCCCAAATAAACATCTGGTTGTAGTACAGGTCAAATTCATCAATATCAATACTTTGATTGGTTCCCTCGCCCACTTCGCGGAAAGTAATTTCGCGTAACCGGCCAATTTCATTGAGAATATTCGGAATTAATTTCGAAGGCGCACAAAAAGCAGTATAATTTTTCAGGTTGAACAATGTGTAATCCTGCTTAATGTTTTGAATTTCCTTTTGAATTAATTCCAGGGGAACAGGATCGATAATTGTTTCAGGTTTCGGGGAAGGTATCAGCGAATAATTAAAAAACCGCTTTACTTCAATACTGGTTTCCATACTGTAGGTTTTGGCGCGTAAAAAACGACCAAACTGGTAAACGTCTTCAAACCTGTCCTGCTCGTCAGTTTTTATCGGGCTTCCGATACGCACTTTAATGATTTTATGCTTTTTACTGAGCAGTTCGGAAGGAAGCCTCACCTGCCGCAACGAAGGATGAATTTTTGCCAGAATGTGAAACAACCGGCTGTTGGTTCCCTGAAACAAAACCGGGACAACAGGAACATTCGCTTTTTTTATAAATTTTACCACCGGAAACTGCCAAACCTGATCGGTTGCCGTTTCAAAAGTACCGTAAGTACTTACATCGCCGGCTGGGAACAAACACAAAACACCGCCATTTTTTATGTGCGAGATGGCCTCTTTTATTCCTTCAGGACCATCGATTGCGTTGTCAGTTGAATTTTCAGCAATAAAAAAGTTTGAAACAGGTTCAATTTTCTGAAGCAGAAAATTGGCAAGAACTTTTACATCTTTTCTTACGGTTGACAAATATTTAATCAGAATCAAACCGTCGAGCCCGCCAAACGGATGGTTCGAAACAACAATAAACGGCCCGTTTTCAGGGATTCGTTTTAATTCATTTTCATCGATTTCGACTTTAAACTCAAGGCTGTCGATTACTCCGTCAATAAATTCAAGCCCGTGTTTTTCGGCAATCTGGCTGTAAATTTTATTTAACTTGTTGAAACGGAGAATATACATCAGAAATTTGGCGAAATATTCGCCACCCAAAAGGGCAAAGGCAGGACGCGGTTTAAAAATATCCTTAGGCTTTAGTAGCTCCATTGAATTTTATTTTATGGTTTCATAAAAAACCCAACCGATAACTTGTTACAAAAATAGAATGTTTTTCGAATTTAAGATTTTTATTCCGACAAAACCACGCACACTTCCAATGGCAAATATTATTTTTGCTGAAAATCAAAGAAATAGAAAAAGGTGTTACAAATCATATAAAATAAAACAGTAATTCATCTTTTTCTGAATTTGATTGTTATTGTAGAAAACAAGTCAGAAATTGGAACAAAAACAAGATACAACACTTTGGCTTCCCACAACTGCAAAGGAAGTTAAAGCACTGGGATGGAACGAATTGGACGTTATTCTTTTTACCGGCGATGCTTACATCGACCATCCGTCGTTTGGCGCTGCCGTAATTGGAAGAATTCTTGAAGCCGAAGGTTTGCGCGTGGCCATTGTACCACAACCCAACTGGAAAGACGATTTGCGCGATTTCAAAAAACTGGGAAAACCAAATCTCTTTTTTGCAGTTACCGCAGGAAACATGGATTCGATGGTAAACCATTACACCGCAGGAAAACGAAAACGCAGCAACGATGCTTACACTCCCGGTGGAAAATCGGGATTTCGCCCCGATTATGCCACGGTTGTTTATTCCAATATCCTGAAAAAAATATTCCCTGAAATACCGCTGGTTATTGGTGGAATTGAGGCGTCGCTGCGCAGGGTGACACATTACGATTACTGGTCGGATAAACTGATGCCGTCGATTCTGGTGGATTCGAAAGCCGACATGCTTTTTTACGGCATGGGCGAAAAATCGATCATTGAATTTGCACGCCTGGTAAAAAGAGGGGTGCCAGTTAAAAGCCTGACTACCATTCCTCAAACCTCGTTTTTGATTGATGCCGACGAAAATTACGCATCCAAAAAAAACTGGGATGAGCTGGAACTTTCTTCGCACGAGGATTGTATTGCCGACCGAAAAAAATATGCCCGTAATTTTATGCACATCGAGGAAGAATCGAATAAAATGGAGGCGAAAAAACTGGTGCAAAAAGTGGGCGACAAAAAGATTGTTGTAAATCCACCGTGGCCGACTTTTGAGGAAAACGAAATCGACCGGGTTTATGATTTACCGTATACCCGGCTTCCCCACCCGCGCTACCAAAACAAAGAAATTATCCCGGCTTACGAAATGATCCGGCACTCGATAAACATTCACCGCGGTTGTTTTGGTGGATGTACTTTTTGCACCATTTCGGCGCACCAGGGAAAATTTATTGCCAGCCGTTCAGAAAAATCGATATTGAAAGAAGTTGATAAAGTTACGGAAATGCCCGATTTTAAAGGTTACATTTCCGACCTTGGCGGACCGTCGGCAAACATGTACAAAATGAAAGGTATTCATGAAGAAATCTGCAAAAAATGCAAACGGCCTTCGTGTATTTTCCCGAACATTTGTAAAAATCTCGACACCAGCCACAAACCCATGCTCGATTTGTATGAAAAAGTACGCAAAAACCCAAAGGTAAAAAAAGCATTTATCGGCAGCGGAATTCGTTACGATATGATTCTGGAACCGACCGGAAATGAAGAAACCGATAAAATCAATAAAAAATACCTGCGCGAAGTTATCAAACACCATGTTTCGGGAAGATTAAAAGTAGCCCCGGAACATTCGTCAGACGAGGTGCTGAAATTTATGCGAAAACCTTCATTTCAACTTTTTGAAAAGCTCAACGAAGAGTTCATCAAAATAAACAAGGAAGAGAATCTGAACCAGCAACTTATTCCTTATTTTATTTCGAGCCACCCGGGCAGCCAGCCGGAAGATATGGCCGATTTAGCCATCAAAACAAAAAACATGAATTTCAGGCTCGAACAGGTGCAGGATTTTACACCAACACCAATGACCCTGGCAACGGTAGTATATTATTCAGGGTACCATCCGTACACCATGGAAAAAATTTATACAGCCAAAAATCGTCATGAAAAAGAAAGCCAGCGCCAGTTTTTCTTTTGGTACAAAAATGAATTCAAAAATTCAATCAGAAAAGAACTGGAAAAAAAAGGCAGAAACGATTTGGTGAAAAAACTCTTCAAATAAAACATGATTTGTAGATAATTCCTTTACTTTCAAAACAAATTTCAAACTAAAAAAAATGAAAACACGCATAATATTGCCGGTACTGTTTCTTTTGATACTTTCTGCCTGTGCTGAATTGACTCAACTAGCACAGCAAACATTAACCGAAAACCGGCCGTTAACACAAACCGAAATAATTTCGGGACTAAAAGAAGCGCTGGTGGTAGGCACCGGAAAATCGGTTGATGTTTTAGGTGTTACCGATGGATATTACAAAGATGAACTGGTAAAAATACTATTACCGCCAGAAGCCGATGCAATTGTAAAAAATATCAGTCGTATCCCCGGAGGCGAAAAACTGGTGGAAGATGCTATTCTGAGCATCAACCGGGCTGCTGAAGATGCCGTTTCGGAAGCCAAACCCATTTTTGTAAACAGTATTAAAAGCATGACCATTACCGACGCCGTTGGTATTTTGAAAGGAGAAGACAACGCCGCAACCCAATATTTACACAACACCACCTACGATCAACTGGTTGGATTGTACCGACCAAAGATTAAAAATTCAATCGATAAAAAACTGGTGGGAAACATTTCAACAGCACAAAGCTGGGATTTACTTACCGGAAAATGGAACGAACTGGCCAACTCGGTTGTAGGAAAAGTTGCCGGGTTCAAACCCGTTGAAATACAACTCGATGAATACCTCACCCAAAAAGCGCTCGACGGGCTTTTTCTAAAAATTGAAGACCAGGAAAAACTTATCCGGAAAGATCCGGTTGCACGGGTTAGTGAAATTCTGAAACGTGTATTTGGTTCGCTTGATTCCTGAGCATTTATGAGTCAAAATAAATTTTTAGATTCTTAAACATGTTCCATTGAAATTTCTGTTTTTTATTGGTAATTTCCATTTGTCATTGGTGAATTAAAACAACAAATATTCACCGTGCAAAAAGTAATAAACCCATTAATTTAAATTGCCATGCGACTTGAATTTGTAAGAATAGAAGAGGCAAATGACCTGATTAACCAGTTGATCGAACATCACCCGCAGGCCATTTTTTTGACCGACCATGATTTTAAGGTGAAATTTTTCAACAAGTCATTTCAAAATCTTACCAAAAGCGACAAAGGCGATATTCTGGAACATGAATTTTGTGAAATTATGGGATGCACGCAACGTGGAAATGCTGTAACCCGCGACGATAATTTCTGCAAAAAATGTCAGATGCGCGAACTGCTTTCCGGTGGCAATCTATCTGAACTTACTTTGATTCGCGAATTTTACATCAACAACAAAGTTATAACCAAACACCTGCACATCGATACACACCGTGTAATAATGCACGGTCAAAAATACAGGCTGGTTGTTATTGACGACCGTTCGCAAAAACACTAAAATATATCTGCATATTTTGCTGAAAAGGCAGCCGCAAAAAAATGGTTTGGGCTGCCTTTTTTATTTTACTCCCATGCTTTAATTTTTCGCATTCAATCCCTTATTTTTTGGGTTCATTCCTTTTTCTTTTTTCACCCAAACAACGACGCCTACTTTTGAATCATTAAAACATTAAAACAAGAAACCATGAAAACAAAAGTAGGATTAACAATTTTAATCGTCGTACTACTGGTATTGGCGAGCCAGGCACAGGAAAGGAAGAATTATATTTTGAGTTTTGGAGGTAAAAGTAAAACCCACACCCTTGGTTTTTACGGTGGTTTAAACGGACTTTATTCCACAGTAAACGAAAATGACGCCACCTGGTTTGGCGGAAAAGCAGGTTTGGTTTTCGACCAACACTGGGTAGTAGGATTTGCGGGAAGCACACTGAATTACGACAAAAACCTCGATCGATTGGTTAGCGACGGAACGTATCGTTTAAATGCCGGTTATTCGGGATTGTTTGTTGAATATTTGCTGCCGGTAAAAGACTTTGCAAAAGTATCGCTCTCGTGGACCACCGGAATGGGAATGGCCAAATACGTTTACAACAAAGAATTCACCGCCGAAAAAATGTGGTACGAAGAAATCATCGATCAGGACAATTTTGCGGCCAACGAATTTGCCGCTGGTGTAATGTTTCGTATTACCGGCAACTGGTGGCTCGGACTGGAAGGCAGTTACCGCGATACTTCACCAGTAGAATTGATAGGAACCGACAGCGATTTATTTGAAAAATTCAACGTTGGGCTTTCTGTTAAATACGGAATTTTTTAACTCAAATAAAGCAACTCCGGAGAGCAATTTCCGGGGTTTCTTTTCTTTTTCACACTCTTTATTTATCAATAAATCAAATCGTTTTATTTTTTACTTTTACAACACAAATCCAGTTCCGGCATGAGTTTCAAAACCATACATCAGCTTTTCCCATTTCAAAAACTATTTCGTTTTTTGCTTGGAATTTCTGTCGGAATTCAGTTGTGTGTAATACTTTACAACCACTATTCGGGCTATTCCGAGATTCAGAATTTAGGTCACTTTTTATTCCGTTTTTCATTTGGAACAACCTTAACTCTGTTGGGAGGATTTTTACTGGCATACCCCAATTTATTCATCATTCAGATTTTGAACAAAAAACTTCCCTGGCAATACCGAATTTTTATCCGAATATTTTTTCAATCCTTTTTTGCCATCTTACTGGCCACAATTATTTCAATATTAATTACTTTAATTTCGAACGCTGTAAGTGAATATAAAAACGATACGCTCTCTTCCATACTTTTATACAACGCTCTAATTTCCATCGTTTTTAATATTCTGATGATGATTTTGCTTGAAGCCTGGCTGTATTTTAACGAAAGTACACATTCAAAAATCAAAGCTGAAAACCTGGAGCGTGAATTATCCCAAATTAAATTTGAAGTTTTGAAAAGCCAGATCAACCCGCATTTCATGTTCAATAGTTTAAATGTACTGTCAGGGTTAATTGATAAGGATGTAAAAAAAGCACAGGAATTTATCGATGAGTTTTCGCAGATTTACCGTTATGTACTTGAAACCATTGAAAAACCTGTGGTCACTTTGAACGAAGAACTGAAATTCATCCGTTCTTATGTTTTTCTTCAGCAAATGCGTTACGATCATGCACTGCAACTTGAAATCAATTTTCCGGGTGAACTGCTGAAAATGTATCTTCCTCCGCTCTCGTTGCAGGTTACCATTGAAAATGCCATAAAACACAACATAATAAATGCAGCAAATCCGTTAAAAATTGAACTTTGCAGCTACGAAAACTGGCTGATTGTACAAAACAACCTTCAACCCAAAATTTCGTCGGGGATTTCCACCGGATTAGGCCAGAAAAACATGATAAAACGATATGCGATGATTTCGGAATTTACGCCAAAATTTGTGGTAAAAACAGATGTTTATGAAGTTAGACTTCCATTATTAAAACCCGAAGATAAATGAAAGTAGTTATTGTTGAAGACGAATCTGTAGCCGCCGACCGGCTTGAAAAAATGCTGAACGAAATTGCGCCTTCCTTTTCTGTCGTTGCAAAATTGGGATCAATCAACGAATCGGTAAAATGGTTTGCAAAAAACCAGGCCGATTTGATTTTCCTTGACATTCAACTTTCCGACGGTATTAGTTTCAGCATATTTGAACAGGTTCAGGTAAATACTCCGGTAATTTTTACCACTGCCTACGACCAATATTCCATTAAAGCATTCGAGCTGAACAGTATTGCTTATTTGCTAAAACCCATACGGAAAGAAGATTTGGAAACCAGCCTTCAAAAATTTCATAATATAAAATCAGCTTTTAGCATCGACTTTTCTTCACTTCTAGCTGAAATAAAAGGTGTACAGCCCGATTATAAAAAGCGGTTTGTAATTCAGAACGGGCAAAAAATAAAAATGGTGGAAACCCCTTCCATTGCATGGTTTTACGCCACTGGAAAAAATGTTTTTCTAAAAACATTCGACGGGCACTTTTACCCGCTTGATTGCAGTCTCGACAAACTCGAAACGCAGCTCGATCCAAACCTTTTTTTTCGCATCAACCGAAAATACCTTGTTAATTTAAATGCCATTGAAAATATGGTAGCCTGGTCGCGAAGTCGCATCAAATTAAAATTAAACCCACCGGCCGACGACGAAACCGAAACTGTGGTAAGCGTTGATCGTTCGCCGGTTTTCAAGGAATGGCTGAACAAATAATATTATTGAATTTAAAACTTATACTCTTTCTAAAGTTCTAATTTTGCCTTTTCCCGTTTGCAAATTCAGGGGAATAAATATAAAAAGTGGCTTTTACAAAATTGAATGAAATAAATCATGAGTAAAATCAAGCATGTATCCGTATCGTAATAATGGTTTTGCGTGTGAACATTAATTGAAAAGACACAAAACTGAAAATTCAAATTTGAAAATAATACTATGCAATAAGCATGATAAAGCTAAACACCAAAAGGAATGAATAAATTTTCATGCGAATTCCATGTCGTTGCAGTCCTTGTTTGAAAAAAACCGGGTGTTACGAAAATTTTTGAACACTAAATTGAAATTTTATACACATGAAAAAACTGCTTCTTTTAACGGCTATTGTTTTTCTGATTTCCTGTAATAACAGTGTAAAAGAAAATCAACAGCAAATTGAAAATTTAGAAATTCCCGATCTGGCGCAATTTGTTAATCCGATGGTAGGCACAAAAAACATGGGGCACACCTACCCCGGAGCAACAACTCCATTTGGCATGGTTCAATTGAGTCCTGAAACCAACGAAGAACCGTATTATAGTGAAGATGGCGTTTACAACGGCGAAGCATACCGTTACTGCTCGGGGTATCAATACGACGACAATACTATTTTCGGATTTGCACACACACATTTCAGCGGTGTAGGACACTCCGATTTGGGCGATTTTCTGGTAATGCCAACCACCGGCGAATTAAATCTTGAACCCGGAAAAGCAGATGTTCCAAAGAGTGGCTATCATTCACAGTTTTCTCATGAAACGGAAACCGCAGAACCGGGTTATTACAAAGTCAACCTCGAAGATTATAACATTGAAGCGGAATTAACGGCCAGCGACCGTGTTGGTTTTCATCAGTATACTTTTCCTGAAACAGAAAATGCACACATTATTCTCGATTTGGTGTACAACATTTACAACTACGATGAAAAAAATGTATGGACTTTTATCCGGGTTGAAAACGATTCGTTGGTTACCGGATTCCGCCAGACCAAAGGCTGGGCTCGAAACCGAAAAGTGTATTTTGCAATGGCTTTTTCAAAACCTTTTGAAAGTTACGGTCATAAAAAATACGATAAACCCAGTTACAACGGTTTTTACCGTCGCTTCGACGAAACCGAAAATTTCCCGGAAATGGCCGGAAGAAATATTCGTGCCTATTTCAATTTCAGCACACAAAACAACGAAAAAATAAAAATAAAAATGGCGCTTTCTTCAGTCAGTACTGAAGGAGCATTGAAAAATCTGCAAGCCGAAATTCCGGGATGGGATTTTGAACAGATAAAAACCGAAGCCCGTCAAAAATGGAACAAGGAGCTGGCAAAAGTTGAAGTGGAGACTTTAACTCAAAAAGAAAAGGAGACTTTTTACACGGCCATGTACCACAGCATGTTAAGCCCGATTATCTACGAAGATGTCGACGGTCAGTACCTGGGGCTGGACCAGAATATTCACCAAAGCGACGGTTTTTCCAATTACACGGTTTTTTCGTTGTGGGATACCTATCGTGCCTTGCACCCGCTGTTTAATATTCTGCACCCGCAACGCAACAACGACATGGTTAAATCGATGCTGGCGCACCAGCAGCAAAGTGTTCATCACATGTTACCCGTTTGGAGCCACTACGCCAACGAAAACTGGTGTATGATTGGTTACCACGCCGTTTCGGTTATTGCCGATGCCATTGCCAAAGGAAATACCGACGCTGACCTTTCAAAAGCGCTGGATGCCTGCGTTAGTACATCGAATGTGGGTTATTTCAATGGAATCGACGAATACAAAAAAAACGGTTATGTTTCGCAGGAACGAAGCGATTATTCGGTTTCACTCACTCTGGAATATGCATACAACGACTGGTGTATTGCACAAGTAGCTAAAAAACTCGGGAAGAACGATATTTACGAAGAGTACATGAAACGATCGGAGAATTACAAAAATGTGTACGACAAAAACATTGGATTTATGCGGCCTAAAATGCGCAATGGCGAGTGGCGCGAAAATTTCGACCCGATGGACACCGAAGGCCAGGGTTTTATTGAAGGAAACGCATGGAATTATGGTTTGTACGTTCCGCACGAAATTGATTCGATGATTGAAATGATGGGCGGCAAAGAAAAATTTGCCCAATCGCTCGATGAGATTTTTACCACCGAAATTGCTGAAAAGTACATCGAAAAAAACGAAGACATTACCCGCGACGGAATTATCGGAAATTTTATTCAGGGAAATGAACCCGGACACCACATTCCATATTTGTACAATTGGACCAACGAACCTTGGAAAACTCAGGAACGTGTGCGCATGATTACAGAAACCATGTACAGCAACAAGGAAGACGGCCTTTGCGGAAATGATGATGCCGGGCAAATGAGCGCGTGGTATATTTTCAGCTCGTTGGGATTTTACCCGGTTCTTCCCGGTTCGGATGAATACGCACTCGGTAGCCCGTTGGTGAAAAAAGCAACCCTCCACCTCGAAAACGGTAAAACGCTGGTAATAGATGCAGTAAACCAGAGCAAAGAAAATGTGTATGTCGAAAAAGTGGAAATCAACGGAAAACAACTCGAAGGTTTTTCAATCAAACACAGCGACATTGTAAACGGCGGGGAAATCAAATTTTACATGACAAACACGCCAAAAAAGTAAATTCCAAAATGCAATATTCAAACAACAAATAACTCTTAATAATCAAATTCCAATATTCAGATTTTAGCTTGAATATTGGAATTTGTTTTTTTATCTGGCTTTTGGAAATTGAAATTTGTTATTTGTAATTTAAATCAAACAGCCTTCCCTGCCAAGTATTTCTTTCTTCAAGGCGTTTTTCCACTTTGGCTACAAACTCAAAGTTTTTTAATCCCCATTTGGGTGCGAGCAACATTTCGGGCGGCGCCTGACTGATAAAACGTTCCACAATAATTTCGGGATTCAGCAATTCTAGATAATCCACCACCAGTTCGATGTATTCCTCTGCCGAAAAAAGTGTAAAATCACCGGATTTTTTTGATACTGTTTTTCAAGAACAGTTCCTTTATGAATTTGAAGTTGATGCAATTTCAGGTTTTTAACAGGCAGTTGTGAAATAATTCTTGCCTGATCGAGCCAATCGGTGTAACCTTCTTCGGGAAGCCCTAGAATCATGTGGGCACAGTTGTTAATTCCGCGTATTGCTGTTTGTTCCAGCGCCCAAACTGAATCAGCAAAAGTGTGTCCGCGGTTAATTAATTCGAGCGATTTATCAAGATGCGACTCCAAACCGAATTCCACCATCACATACGTTTTCCTGCTCAGTTCTGCCAAATAATCAAGCAGCTTTTCATCCACAGAATCAGGCCGCGTTGAAACTACAAGACCTACGATTTTGGGGTGTTGCAGCGCTTCTTCGTACAAACGCTTTAAATCCTCCAGCGGCGCGTAGGTATTTGTGTACGCCTGAAAATAGGCCAGAAATTTCATGGCATCGTACTTTTTTGCAAAAAAATCAACACCTTTCTGAATCTGGCTGGTTACACTGTTTTCGAGGTTGCAGTAAGTAGGTTTAAACGTTTTGTTGTTGCAGTAAGTACAGCCGCCTTTCCCTTTTGAACCGTCGCGATTCGGACAGGTAAAACCGGCGTCGACTGAAACTTTCTGCACCCTTTCCGAAAATTTATTTCTGAAATATGTCGGAAAATCGTTATACCTTTTTTTATGTCCCCAAATATATTCTTCTGGCATTTTTTTTTCTTTGCGGTTCAAAAATAAACAAAATAGCACAGCTTCAGGAAGTTCGAAGGCCGTGTTAAAAAAATATTGAAAACTTTAATCTTTCGGCCTGTTTATCCGTTAATATTCTGAAATCTTATTTCTATTTTTAATACAAAATACAGGCGTATGTTTACCGAACAAGACAAGCTACAAATAAAAAACCGCGGCAGCGAACTTCAAACCGTAAATCAGCAAATTGAAAATTTCAAAAAAGGCTTCCCTTTTCTGCATGTCGAAGAAGCAGCATCGGTTGGAAATGGAATAATTCAGCTGGATAAAGAAGCTTTACAAAACAATTCCGACAAATTTGACCAGAGCGTGGCATCGGGTACTAAAACTCTGAAATTTGTACCAGCGTCGGGAGCTGCCAGCCGAATGTTTAAATCCTTGTTTGAAGCGCTGGAAGAATGCGAAATAACCAAAACTCCCGAAGAAGTTTTACAAAACAACAAAGCCGTAAAACAATACATTGAACACATCGATAAATTTGCTTTTTATGCTGAACTAAAAGCAAAAATTGAAAAGGCGGGAGAAAGTTTGACTTGCAAAAACCATGTTGGATTTTTGCTGAGTGAAAAAGGACTAAATTACGGAGCGCTGCCCAAAGGACTTCTTAAATTTCATAAATACGAAAATTGTGAACGCACTCCTTTTGAGGAACATTTATCGGAAGGCGCGCTATATGCCAAAGATGCTGAAAATGTAGCCCGTTTGCATTTTACTGTTTCTCCGGAACACCAGGAAAGTTTTGAAAACCTGTTCAATTCGGTAAAAGAAAAATACGAAAAAGAAATGGATGTAACTTTTGAAGTTTCATTCAGCCAGCAAAAACCTTCCACCGATACCATTGCTGTAGATTCGAAAAATGAACCCTTCCGTGAAAATGACGGAAGCCTGCTTTTCCGTCCGGGAGGACACGGGGCATTACTTGAAAATTTGAACGACCTGAATGCTGATGTTATTTTTATTAAAAATATCGACAATGTTGTTCCCGACAAACTGAAAAAACCCACCATCGATTATAAAAAAGCGCTGGCCGGAATTCTGCTTACCTACCAGGAAAAAATCTTTGGTTATCAGAAAGAATTAAACGAAAAATACCACACGGCTCTCGACCATGTTTTTTTGGCTGAAGCAGCCAATTTTCTGGAAAACAAACTCAATACAAAACCGGCTGAAAACCAGTACTACACCGAAAAAGAACAACTATTTCATTACCTGAAAGAAAAATACAACCGCCCGTTGCGTGTTTGCGGAATGGTGAAAAACGAAGGCGAACCCGGCGGCGGCCCGTTCTGGGCAAAAAATTCCGACGGAACAGTTTCGTTGCAGGTAGTGGAAAGCTCACAAATCGATCCGAAAAGTGTACAGCAGCAAACCATTGTTTCGCATGCCACACATTTTAATCCGGTAGATTTGGTTTGTGCGGTTAAAAATTACAAAGGCGAAAAATATAATTTACCCGAATTTACCGACCCGGCAACCGGTTTTATTTCAAAAAAATCGAAAGACGGGAAAGAACTGAAAGCACAGGAACTTCCCGGATTGTGGAATGGTGCCATGAGCAACTGGAATACCTTGTTTGTGGAAGTGCCCATTGAAACTTTCAATCCGGTGAAAACAGTTAACGATTTGTTACGCGAACAACACCAGTAAAAAGAAAATGTGCAAAAAGTTCGATTGAATTATTAAATTCGCGGATTCATTTTACAAGGAATGAGCGAAGACGAAAGGAAACAATTTAGTGAGGAAGATAGCAGCGAAGCTTTAAACCGCTTTAAACGATCGCTGATTTCGGGCAGAAAAAAATATTTTGATGTTTCTGAATTTGAGGGTATTGTAGAGCAGCTGCTGGAAGAAGGCGATATTAATGCCTCGGAAATTGCAGCCAAACAAGGTATTCAAATTCACCCCAATGCAGTGGCGCTTCATTTAAAATATGCACAGGTTTTACTGAGCAAAGGAAAATTTGAAGAATCCATTAAACACCTCAATTTTGTTGAAAAAGTAGAATCGTCAAATCCCGATATTCATCTGATTAAAGGTTCAGCCTGGCTGGTTCTCGGCGACGATACCAGAGCGGCAAAATCGTTCAGAAAAGCCATAAAATCGGCAGGCGCCGAACTTGATGATATTTTGTACCACATCGGGGCTGCCTATGTTCAGGCCGGCGACGTTACAGTTGCCATCAATTATTTTGAACGGGCGTTAAAAGCCAATCCCGAAAATGAACTTGCACTTTACGAACTTGGTTTTTTTTATGATCAAATCGGAGAATTTGAAAAAAGTATCGCCTGTTACAACCGTCATTTGGATCTCGATCCGTACAATTATTCTACCTGGTTTAACCTTGGAATAACTCAGAACAAAGCCGGAAATCACGACGAAGCTGTAATAGCGTACGAATATGCCCTGGCTATTAACGATGAGTTTCACCAGGCAATTTTTAACATTGCCAATGCTTTTGCCAATGCCGGAAAATACCATGAAGCTATTAAGAAATACAGGGAATTTCTGGCTTTGGAACCCGAAAACGACGATGCTTACTGTTACATCGGTGAATGTTATCTGAACCTCGACGACTATGTAAAATCGGAACAACACTACCAGAAAGCCATCGATTTAAACGACTCGAACGACACCGCGTGGTTTGGTGTGGGGCTAATTATGTGGATGGAGAAAAAATTTCCGGAAAGTATTGTTTTTATCAATAAAGCGCTCGAAATAGACGATGCTAACCCGGAATACTGGCTAACGCTGGCAAAAGTAAACAGCGATTTCAGCCACAAAAAAAACGCGGTAAAAGCGCTGAAAAAGGCGGTTAAACTCGAACCCGAAAACAGTGAAATCTGGTTAACCTGGGCCGATGTTTATGAGAATTTCAACGAGATTGAAAACGCCATTCAAATTTTAAGAACGGCAATAAAAAAGAACGACGAAGCTATTTTAAAATACCGCCTGGTGAGTTTGTATCTTGAAATCAAGGAAGAAACAGAAGCTTTCGAAATGCTGGGAAAAGCAATGAAACAGGATTTTCTGCAAATCAACCATCTTTTTGATTTTTACCCGAAAGCGCCAAAAAACAGGAGGCTCAAAAAACTGGTCGACGAATTCAGAAAAAACAACAACGTTGGTTAAAAAACTGTTACTCTGATATTTCTTCGAGATAATTTTCAGCAAACATTACAATTGTATCGGCATTTTCGAAACTTATTGTTGCCCGATAAATGCCATCCATGAATTTGGAAATATCTACATTTCTATCCACCACTTCATAAAAAGGGGAATATTGATCAAACATCATTAAACGCCCCATAATAATTGACGCTCCTTCATAATATAAACTATTGGTATATTTTTCTTTTTTTATTGGAAAATACTCAAGAGTAAGATTAAGGAGTTCAATTTTCTCATCATTGGTCAACTTTTTTAAAACACTGTCCTGCGCCATGGCAACTTCCAAACAGCACAATCCATAATCGACGTGCTGGGAAAGTTCAACATTTTTATAAAAACGAATAAACTCGGTGGCAGCATCTTCACGATTTTCAAGCTCGTCAAAACCGCGATTCCACCCTTTTACCAATTCATAACCCAACTGATAACCGTCTGTTGACATGATAATAATTGTGTTGTGTGTAGAGTAACAACTTTGAATAAGTCCGGCTGTGGAAATACATGTTAAAACATCTTCAGGAATGTTCCAGTATTCACGAATCTCCTCCTTACTAAGTGTTGAATCCGGCTTTTCAGTCGGGTATTTGTAAACTCCATCGACCAGAACGCTGCACGGTTCTACATCTTCTTCATCAGGAATTTCGGTATTGACACAAAAGTTGGTGCCAAAAAGAACCAAAAAAAGATTTAAAAAGATCAAAAATTTTACAGAATTTTTCCTTGCAAATAAGGTTCTGTGACCTGAATACTTTGGAGATTTTTTATAAAGAGACATTTCGATTTAGTTGTTGATTTTTAATGCGTTCAAGTTTTAAAAAAAAACATGAATATCCAATGATTTTTATGCATTTATATAAAAGGGCACAACCAACAACCAATGAGGTTAAATATTCATTACCAAAAACTTTTCTTCCGCTGAAAATATAATTCCGATTTTATCAACTTTTATCTTTGCTCACCTAAAACTGAAAAAAATGTGGGCTCTTGCCGGACTTGTTTCTGCCGTTTTTCTGGGAATCTACGACATCTTCAAAAAAAAGTCGCTGAATGAAAATGCAGTGATTCCGGTGCTCTTTTTTTCCACGGTTACAAGTTCAGTACTATTTTTGCCCGTTGTTCTTGGTTCCCGCTTTTCACCCGAAACCTTTGCCCGAATCGGATTATTTGCACCATCGCTTTCATTTACTGAACATGCGCAGATTTTGCTCAAATCAGTCATTGTAGTTTCGAGCTGGATTATGGCCTTTTTTGCGGTTAAAAATCTGCCGGTTACTATTTTTGCCCCCATCCGTTCCACCGGTCCGTTTTGGACTTTAACAGGCGCACTGTTTATTTTTCATGAAAAACTAAATGGTTTGCAATGGATTGGCGTAACACTCACTTTATTTTTCTTTTACTTGTTTTCTACTGCAGGGAAACTTGAGGGAATTGTTTTCCGAAAAAATAAATGGATTTTTCTCATTGTTGGCGCCACGATTTTGGGTGCAATCAGCAGTTTGTACGACAAATTTATTATTTCGCGCATCGACCGAATTGCAGTGCAAGCGTGGTTCTCGTTTTACCAGGTGGCCATTCTTTTACCCGTTTTGGCTATTTTCTGGTTTCCAAACCGAAAAAACACAACTCCTTTCCGTTGGCGCTGGACCATCCCGTTTATTGGAATTACGCTGGTAATTGCCGACTTCCTTTATTTTTATGCCTTAAGTTTTGAAGGCTCTATGATTTCGATGATTTCAGCCTTGCGAAGAAGCAGCGTTGTGGTCACTTTTACTTTGGGAGCCTTGCTTTTTAGTGAACAAAACCTGAGAAAGAAAGCTTTTTACCTGCTTGGAATTCTTGCCGGAATACTGCTGATAACACTTGGCAGTAGTTAAATAAAACGGATTTATTTTATTGGAACAGAACCGGTGCAAAGTAATTTTATATTGAATTTGCTTTCTTTTTGTTATTTTGGCACCTCAAAATTAAAAATCATCTCTGTGTATTTTCGCTTACTTTGGTTGTTAACTTAACCACAAGGAATACACAAAGAAACACAAAATTAGAAATGAACAGAACAGCAAAAGATTACCTGGTTTTGGTTTTAAAAGGCATCAGCATGGGAGCCGCCGATGTAATTCCCGGAGTTTCGGGCGGAACCATTGCTTTTATCACAGGAATATACGAAGAACTTATCAATTCGATAAAATCGATCAACCTGCACGCCATCAAACTTTTTTTTAGTGGAAAATTTGCCGAGTTCTGGAAAACCATTAACGGAACGTTTCTGATCAGCGTTGTACTCGGCATCGGAATCAGCGTTTTTTCACTGGCTAAAGGGCTGAAATTTTTGCTCGACCACTACCCCATTTTGGTGTGGGCTTTCTTTTTTGGGTTAATTGTTGCATCGGCTGTTTATGTGTCAAAAACCATTAAAAAATGGAACATTTCGACAATTATTGCAGGAATTGCAGGAATTATCATCGCGTATTTTATAACTATAATTTCGCCTGCCGAAGCCAACACTACCTACTGGTTTATTTTCCTTTCGGGTGCAATTGCCATTTGTGCGATGATTTTGCCCGGAATTTCAGGAAGTTTTATCCTGGTTTTGCTGGGCATGTACAAATTTATTCTCGAAGCAGTCGGCAATCTGCAAATTGCTGTAATATTAACTTTCATGGCAGGGGCGCTTATCGGAATTATTGCATTTTCAAATGTTTTATCGTGGTTACTGAAAAAATTCCACAACCAGACCATTGCCTTGCTGGCCGGTTTTATGGTGGGTTCGCTCAACAAAGTGTGGCCATGGAAAGAAGTAACCAAAACTTTCACTGACCGTCACGGAGAAATTAAACCGCTGGTGGAACAAAACATTTTGCCCGGAACCTATGAACAAATTACCGGAAACAACGCATTATTGTTTTGGGCTGTTTTACTGGCTATTTTCGGATTTGCAATAATATTTGTGATTGAAGGATTGACAAAACCCAAAAAGAAATAATAATCAATATTAAATAATAATGTAGAAGCCCAAACCATCAGGAAATATTTAAAATTGAAAGAATAATACAGATGAAAAAATACGGATTAATCGGCTACCCGCTGACTCACTCTTTCTCAAAACGATTTTTTACTGAAAAGTTTGATACCGAAAAGATTGACTCAACCTACGATAATTTTGAAATCGACTCCATTCAGAAATTTCCGGAAATTATCAAAAACAATCCTGAACTGATTGGGCTGAATGTGACTATTCCTTACAAGGAACAGGTAATTCCTTTTCTGAACGATTTAAACGATTCGGCCCGTGAGATTGGTGCAGTCAATACAGTTAAAATTACCAGAACCGAAACTGGCGTTCATTTAAAAGGATTTAATACTGATACTTTTGGTTTTGAAAATTCATTAAAATCCTTGCTGAAAGACTACCATAAAAAAGCCCTGATTCTTGGGACAGGCGGCGCTTCAAAAGCATTGAAATACGTATTAAAAAAACTGGGTATCGAATTTATTTCAGCCTCTATTGAAGAGTTGAAGGAAAATGAAATCCGTTACGGGGAAATTGATGAAAAGATGATGGCTGAACGTTTGCTAATCATCAACGCAACTCCACTGGGAACGTACCCGAAAATCGAAAACTTTCCTTCTATTCCGTACGAATTCATCACCGAAAAGCATCTTTTGTTCGACCTGGTTTATAATCCGGAAATAACCCAATTTATGGCCAAAGGAAAGGCCCGCGGAGCCACTGTCAAAAACGGTTACGAAATGTTGCTTGGGCAGGCAATGCGCTCCTACGAAATCTGGAACAACAATGAATAATTCTGAAAATCAATCAATGGAAAAAAAGAAAGTACTTTTTGTTTGTTTGGGAAATATTTGCCGCTCGCCCAGCGCTGAAGCGGTTTTTACAGGAATTGTAAAAAAGGAAGGACTTGCCGGAAAGTTTGAAATCGATTCAGCCGGCACTTCGGGGTGGCACGCCGGAGAACCTGCTGACCGACGAATGCAGGGACATGCTTTAAAAAGAGGATACGATTTGACCAGCATTTCAAGAAAATTTAATCCTGCCTCCGATTTCGATCATTTTGATTTAATAATTGGGATGGACGATGAAAATATAAATGCCTTAAAATCGATGGCCCGAAACAGCGACGATACAGCAAAAATCCATAAAATGACCGACTTTGTCCGCGAATGGAACTACAACGAAGTTCCCGACCCGTATTACGGCGGGGAAGAAGGTTTTGAACTGGTCCTCGATTTACTCGAAGACAGCTGTGAAGGCCTGCTCGAAAATCTTAAAAACGATTAATCGTTTCCCGGATGCGGAATACGAAACGGGCATTCCTGTACAGGGCAGTTTACAACTTTATGTTTGTTATTGTCGGCAGGTTCCCACCCCATTACAAGATATAAAAAGATAAAACCCAAAACATAAGCAAGTGCAACGTGCCAGGCATTTACAACCCAGAGTTTCATGTTGCGCGCTTCATGAAATTTATTGGTAATGGCAACTCCTGCCGATGAACCAAACCAAACCATCGATCCGCCAAAACCTACAGCGTAGGCAAGCATTCCCCAATCGTAATGTCCCTGGTCGAGACAAATTTTTGTTAGCGGAATGTTATCGAAAAATGCAGAAACTATGCCCAGCCCAAATGCCGTAGACCACGATGCTCCCGGCAATTCGTTAACCGGCATTAACGAAGCGCTGAAAATAAGCCCCAGCAAAAAGAACGTACCTTTGAGGTTGTGTTTTACTTCGTTCCAAGGAACTTTGGTGTAAAAAACCGCCAATAAAATGGCTACCCAAACACCAAGCGCAGGCATATCGTAAAGTACATTTGAGAGAATAGCCCCGATTAAAATTGTAAGTACTGCAATAAGATTTACCCATTTTATTTCGGCGGTAATTTTTGATTCAGGTTTTATTATCGGGTTAAATTTTTGCTGCTGGTGCGATGCAAACCAGCCAAAAATTAACAATGCCACAACTGAAGCGATAAAAGCATGCAAAACATTAAACGCGTTTACTCCGTCAATCCACATCATGGTTGTAGTAGTGTCGCCAACAACACTACCCGCTCCTCCGGCATTACTTGCGGCAACAATTGCAGCAATGTAACCGATATGAACTTTTTTGCGAAAGACAACCAGTGCAATTGTTCCACCAACCAAAGCAGCAGCAATATTGTCGAGGAAGGTCGACATGATAAACACAAAAACAAGCAACATAAATGGCCCTGCCCAGTTTCCCGGTAAATAATTTGGAATGAGTGAAGGAATTTCCGAATCTTCAAAAAATTTGGCAAGAATGGAAAAACCAAGCAACAACCCGAAAAGATTCAGCAAGATTGGCCATTCGCCCTGTCGTAATTCTTTTGATTTAAGCTGAAGGAGAAAACTGTTTTCCCCAAACAAATGTTCCAGCAAGTGAAAATCCGACGACATCCATTCCTTAAAAAGCAAAATGGTTAACGCGCCAAACACCGAATAATAAAAAGCATTTTTATGGTTGAAAGCAATCCCAATCAGAATCATCCCGAAAAGGATAAATAGTACAAAGTTAAGATCGAGCGTTTGCGGTGAAAAGATTGAAAGTTGGGTGCGGGCGAATGTAAATATTACAGTAAATAAAAGAAATGATGTAACAGCTATTCTTTTAAAGTAGTTTCTCTGGTTCATACAACAAGGTTTTGTTGAAATTCTGACGAACAGAAACCTAAATGTAACCGGATTTTCAAGAATATATTTTTGTTATTTATACCGATTCAAAATGAAAATATTAAAGCAGTATTTCCATGGTTTGAAAGCTGATTTTATTCAATTAAAAAAGAAACAATTCCTTCCGTATTTTCAAAAATATCGACCAACCGCTGAACTTCAGTCTTCCGGTCCATCGAAACCCAAAAGGTAATTTTATCAACCGAATCCTGGGTATTTCTTTCAAAACCAACCGAAGAGATTTTGATTTTAAGTTCGTGCAACGATTTTTTCAATGGCTCAATTTCAGAATGTTTCTTTTTTACAGCGATTGTAATTTTCTTTAAAAGTCGATCTTTAAACCACCGCTTTTCAAAAACATCCATAATTGTAAGTGCAAAAAGAATAACAAACACGGTAATAAAACTAATGGAATACATTCCGGCTCCAACGGCCATTCCCAGCGCTGCCATTGCCCAAATAGAAGCGGCGGTGGTCAATCCTTTTACATCGGCGCCAAATTTTAAAATGGCCCCGGCACCCAAAAAGCCAATTCCCGAAACCACCTGTGCTGCAATTCGGCCAGGATCGCCGTTTTGAAAATTGGTAAATGTTTGCGGAATATAAATTGAAATGAGCATTACCAGTGTAGCGCCCAAACTTATTAAAATGTGCGTGCGCAAACCGGCCGGCTGATTGTGTGCCTCGCGCTCGATTCCAACCAGCGTACCAATTACAAAACTTATTAAAATGCGAACCATCGCTGTTTCCCAGGTAATTTCTGACGACAACAGAATTTGATGTAAGTCCATTTCAACTTTTTTATTTCTTCGAAATTAATAAAATTAAAATTGAGGCAGATAAAATAAAGCAGACTGTATGTATAAAAACGAGCTAAAACCCAGCGACAATTTTATTTAATTTGCTCAATAAGTTCAAGCCTTTTTACAATTGAACCGGATTTTAAAATTGTACCCGGCGACAAAACCGCATTTGCCCCGATTTTCGAATGATCTCCTATCAGTGAACCAAATTTCCCGGTTTCTGTGTTAACGGTTTCCGAATCTATTAAAACCAAAATATTTTTAATGACCCTCTCGTTGTAATGATTGGCAGCCAGCGAACCCGATTCGAAATTTACATGGCTTCCAATTATACTGTCGCCAACAAAGTTGAAATGTGCTATTGATGAATTTTGTAAAATAATGCTGGTTTTAACTTCGCACGAAGGCCCGATTGACGATGACTTCCCTAAAAAAACTCCGCCGCGTAAATAGGCATGCGCCCCAATAAAACAATTCTCCGAAATAATTACCGGCGGTTTTAGAGTAACTCCTTTTTCAACAACTGCACTTTTATGAATCGCATTGCCATCCTTTATCTCATAATTTTGATCGAGTTGCTGAATAAATTCATTCAATATTTCCGAAAGATTTGTTGTAACAATCCATGGCTCAAGATTCTTCTGTTTTGGAAAAATCGAGGAGAACTGCTGGATGTAATTGTCAATATGAATCATTTTTCGTACAATTCAATGGGTAAATTGTCGGGGTCGAAAATAAAAGTGAAACGTTTTCCGGTTAATTCGTCAACCCGCACGGGTTCAAAAGGTATTCCCATTTGATTGAGATTTTTGGTAGTTTCGTCGAGACTGGCCACCCAAAAAGAAAGATGTCTCAACCCGGCTGCTTCGGGATAAGAAAGTCGTTGCGGCGGATTTGGAAAAGAAAACAACTCAACTATATATTCTCCGTTCAGCGCCAAATCGAGTTTATACGAATCGCGCTTTTCGCGGTAAAATTCACTCATAATTTCAAGACCAAGTACTTCGGTGTAAAACGACTTTGATTTCCGGTAATCGGAACAAATGATAGCGACGTGATGAATTTTCTCCGGTTTTAACATATTTCTAAAATTTATCTGCCAATTTCGGCGAAATAAATGAAATAAAAAAGCCGTCTGAGTTTTGTTTCAAACGACTGTTAAACGAGTTCAATATTTTAAAACAGTTGTGCTCCTGAATTTATTCAAAATGATAAAGAAAAGTTACCAGTGCGTCGTATGCCGGTTTTTTCTGCCCTTCAATTTCAACTACAATTTTTACCTGAATTTTGGCGATACCACGCAAATTGCGAATATCCTGAAGCGAAACTATCGCCCGAATTTTATCGTTCACCAACACCGGTTGCTGAAAACGAAGGCTTTCGATACCGTAGTTTACAATCATTTTAACGTTTCGTACATCGACAATGGAATACCACAAATAAGTGAGCATCGACAATGTTAAATAACCGTGTGCAATGGTGCTTTTGAATGGCGATTCTTTGGCCGCCCGTTCCGGATCGGTGTGAATCCACTGGTAATCAAGCGTTGCATCCGCAAACTTATCAATCTGAGCCTGCGTAATCTGAATGTATTCCGATGTTCCGATTTCTTTTCCCAAAAAAGATTCAAACTCTTCGTAGCTGTTTATGATTGTTTTTCCCATTTCAATAAAAATTATAGGTTGCAAAATAAACCTTTTCACTTCTTATAACCCATTTTTAGCAGGCACAAAATGAAAATTTAAGGGAGGTTTTATAAATATCTGTTGAATTTTTTTACTGAATGTTCCATTTTTTCGGCTTTAGAAAAAACCCACATTTTTTTACACCTTTGTTTTTTCAAAATTCAGCATGAAAAACATTTTAAAAAGCACAACATTTCTGGCCATTTTTGCCTGCTGGCTTTGGTCGACTGCATTTGCTGCAGTAAAAATCGGATTACAATACCAAACACCTTTTCAATTTGCAGGAATAAGATTTCTTTTGTCGGGGTTGTTTTTGTTCTTGTATTTTGGAAAACCGGCTTCGTTTTTTGCTGAATTTAAATCGAACTGGCGGTTTATTTTGGTGCTTTCGCTGGTACAATTTGCCGGACAATATGCTTTTTTTTACAGCGGAATGAACCTGGTTCCGAGCGCGCTGGGGGCAATGATTATCGGTTCGTCACCGCTTTTTATTGCCATTGTTGCCCACTACTCTTTCCACAACGACAAAATGACGCCGCTAAAAACAGGCAGTATTCTTATCGGGTTGATTGGCATTGCCATAATAACGCTTGGCCGGTCGAAAGTAGAGTTAAAAAACGAAATGGAACTGCTGGGAATCGGACTGCTTTTTATCAATAACTTTTTGTCGGGGTATTCAAATGTTCTGGTGGCCAAGCACCAAAGCGGAAGGTCGCCGATTGTTTTAAGTTCGGCATCGATTTTTATTGGCGGACTTATTCTTTTTCTTGTTTCCATTCCGCTCGAAGGAATTTCAACCGGACCGTTTCCTCCTTCGTATTTTATAACACTTGGTTGGCTCAGTTTTTTGTCGGCAGCCGCCTTTGCCATTTGGTACACTTTGTTGCAACGCCCCGGTGTAAAAGTGTCGGGACTGAACATTTGGAAATTTCTGATTCCGGTTTTAGGAGCCATTTTAAGCTGGATTTTAATCAAGGAAGAGAAACCCGATCTTATTTCTCTGCTTGGAATGGCCGTAATAACCGTTTCGCTGGTTACACTAAATTATGCCAACCGAAAACTCACCAAAACAAAAGCCGGTTCCGCAAAATGAGAAACCGGCCTGTAATTTATTTTGAAAATTTTATTCGGTCAGCACCAGTAATTCCACTTTTCGAAATTCTGTCGGGCCGCTTTCTGCCTGAAGAGAAATGGTTCCTTTGGTAAGCATAATATTTCCATCGGCAGGCAGCAATTTCTGATAAGTCGGATCTTTGGGATCGAGCTGTGGTTTTTCGTAATGCAGCACTTCAACTCCGTTTAAAAAATGCCGGATGACATCACCGCCATGTACCTCAACTTCAGCAGTTACCCATTCGTCACCATAACAGGTTTCCGAAGTTGAACTGCTGCAATGCTGCTCAATCAACTGGTCGTCCATCACAATGTTGGTGCCCGGGGTACAAACGTTCAGGTTTGTGCGCGGATCATATCCTTGCATTCCTTTTATTCCTCCAAGCAATTGCACCTCAATCGATGTTGGAAACTGCTGATCGAGTTCCATCGATTCCGGCGTTTGTCCGTGAATCATCAATCCGTTGTTTCTGAAAGCCCATCCCGGCCCGCCTTTTGTCTGTTCGCCAACAAAACGGTATTCAACACGCAGTTTGTAGTGAGAGAATTCTCCTTTGTAAAAAATATGTCCAAAAGAGCCGTCCCATTCGTCCCAGTCATCGTAACAAACACGCAGTAACCCGTCTTCAACACGGAAAGTGTTGCGGTAGTTTTCACCCAGTTCGTGCCCGGTAAATTTTATTTGCCAGTCGTTTAAATCTTTACCGTTAAAAAGCTGAATCCAGTTTTCTTCGCCAGCTTGCTCCGAATCCTGGTTTTTGGGTTTTGTATTGCACGAAATTAAAACCAAAACAAAAGCCAAAGTCATAATTTTTGCTGATAAAAAAAGTGTACGCATACTATTGTTTTTAGAGTTTTTTTATTGATTTAGATTATTCAATATAAAGGTAGCAGAAAAACTTAATATTAAGAATTAACCAAACGGTTAAATTTCTTAGTTAAAATATTTGGTTAATACAATTTCATATTCTATTTTTGACCGGTTGGTTAAATCAAACAGTTAAATCATTTGACTAAAATGACAGAATCAAAAAAAGACAATACCGAAGAAAAAATCCTGTGTGCAGCACAAAACGTATTTATTCAAAAAGGAATGGATGGCGCTCGAATGCAGGAAATTGCCAACGAAGCCGGAATAAACAAAGCCCTGCTTCATTACTATTTCAGAACAAAGGAAAAGTTGTTTGATGCTATTTTTAAAAAGGTATTCAGCAAGATTTTACCCAATATTATGGAAATGGTCGAGTCTGATTTACCCATTGAGAATAAGCTGGGAATTTTTATCGAAAATTACATAGATATGTTAATGAAGAACCCGTTTCTACCTACCTTCATTTTGAAGGAAATGAACCGGAATCCCGATTTTCTGGCCTCAATTATCAAAGGTTCCGGAATTAAACCCGACAAAATTTTTGTGATGTTCGAAAAAGAAATGGATGCCGGGAAAATAAGAAAAATGGATCCGCGTGACCTGCTCATCAACATTCTTGGTCTCAGTATTTTTCCTATTGCTGCCAAACCATTAATGACCATTATGTTTTTTGAAAACGACAAATCTGCCTACAACGATTTCATTAACAAAAGGAAAGTAACCATTAAAGAGTTTATATTAAATTCAATTATACTGAAATGAGAAAACTATTTATTTTATTGCTGCTACCTGCCCAAATGCTGTTTGCACAGCAGGAATTTTCGCTGGACGATTGTTACGGTTGGGCCCGCGAAAACTATCCAAACCTGAAACAGGCGGAAATCTGGCAGGAAATTACTACGCTGAAAAAAGAAAATATAAAAACAAATTACCTCCCGCAGGTAACTTTGAACGGACAGGCCACTTACCAGTCGGATGTTACCAAAGTAAGCATTTCGGTGCCGGGGATCAATATTCCTTCAGTTTCAAAAGACCAGTACAAAGCTTACGCCGAGTTCAAACAAAGCATTTGGGACGGTGGAATTTCGGCGGCAAACGCACAACTCGAAGAGGCGGTTTTGCAAAGCAACCTCAGCCAGACAGAAGTGGAGCTTTACAAACTGAACGAACAAGTTTCGCAGGCTTTTTTTACAACGCTGGCCGTGGAAAAACAAAATGAATTACTGGCTGCCCAGAAAAAAGTGCTGCTGGAAAAACTTAAAACTATCCAGTCGGGTGTAAAAAATCAGATGGTGGAAAAATCAGCTGCCCTTGCTTTGGAAGCTGAAATACTGAACCTCGAACAAAACCAGCTACAACTGGAATCCGGTAGAAAAACCGCACTAAAAATGTTGTCGATTTTAACCGGGCAAAACATCACCGACGATGCAAAATTGGAGTACAACCCTTCAAAAGCGAATACTCCGAATAAAACGATTCGCCCGGAAATTCAGCTTTTTTCGGCTCAGAAAACACAACTTGAAAAACAAAGCGATTTGCTCAGCAAAAGTCTCAACCCGAAAGTTTTTGGGTTCGGGCAAGCAGGTTACGGACGACCAGGTTTAAATATGCTGAACGACAAATTCGACACGTATTATTTGGTTGGGGTTGGTGTTTCGTGGAACGCGTTCGACTGGAAAAAAACAAGCCGCCAAAAAGAAATGCTTCAGTTGCAGTCGCAAATGATTTCACAAACGGAAGCCACTTTCAATCAGAACATTAATTTGCTGCTGGCCCAGCAAAACGAACAAATTGACAAGCTTGAAAAATTAATTGAAACCGATACAAAAATGGTTGAATTGCGCACCGAAATTGCCAAAACATCTGCCTCAAAGCTAGAAAACGAAACAATTACAACATCAGATTATATTCAGGATGTGCAGGCTGAAACCGTTGCAAAACTCAACAATGAAATACACCGGATTCAACTCAACGAAGCCCGGGAGAAATACGCTTTAATTAAGGGGAAAAATGCTCAATAAGCAGTCACAGTTTTCAGAAAAAATTACAAAACAAAATACAATGAAAAGAATTTTGATACTTACAATGTTGTCAGTGCTGATTTTCAGTTGCAGCAACACCGATGAAAAATCAGACGCATTTGGAAATTTTGAAGTCGATCCGGTTATTGTTTCCTCCGAGTCGTCAGGAAAAATCCTTCAACTGAATGTTGAAAAAGGGCAAAAAATAGAAACCGGTTTTGTTACCGCGGTAATTGACACTGTTCAAATCGATTTAAAACTAAAACAGATTGAAGCACAAAAAGCTTCGGTAATTGCCAAACGACAGTCCATTCAATCGCAGGTTGCGGTTTTTGAAGAACAGATCAAAAATATGAAAACCAACGAAACACGGGTAATCCAAATGGTAAAAGACCAGGCGGCCACACAAAAACAACTCGACGATATTACCGGGCAAATCAGCGTAATTGAAAAACAGATTGAAAGTACAAAAACACAATTCACATCGGTGAACAAGGAACTGGAAGTATTGGAAATTCAAAAAGAAACAACGGCAGATTTACTTGATCGCTGTACTGTAAAATCGCCTGCAACCGGCACAATCCTGGAAACATACGTTGAACAGGGCGAACTTGCAACACCAGGAAAACCGCTGTTTAAAATTGCAAATTTGGATGAACTCACACTGAAAGTTTATGTAAGCGGGACACAACTTCCAAAAGTAAAAATAGGCCAGCAGGTAAATGTACTTATCGACAAAACAGCTACAGAAAATCAAACGCTTAGCGGAATTGTAACCTGGATTTCTTCGGAAGCCGAATTCACACCAAAAATTATTCAAACCAAGGAAGAGCGTGTAAAACTGGTGTATGCGGTTAAAGTTGCAGTAAAAAACGACGGAACCTTGAAAATAGGGATGCCGGGGGAAATAAGTTGGCAGTAGACAGTCGCAGTCGCAGTTTTCAATCACAGTAAATCAATAAATTGAATAAAGTGATACTAATTAACAATATATCAAAATCTTACGACGACATTCAAGCTTTAAAAAACATTTCGCTGAAAGTGAATGAAGGCGAACTTTTCGGGCTTATTGGTCCTGATGGTGCCGGGAAAACCACACTAATGCGAATTCTGATGACTTTGCTCATTCCTGACTCCGGAGAAGCAACCATGGATAAGCTGGATGTAGTCAAAGATTTCAAAAAAATACGCCACCTTGTTGGTTACATGCCGGGCCGTTTTTCATTGTACCAGGATTTAAGTGTGGAGGAAAACCTGAACTTTTTCGCCACGGTTTTCGGAACAACAGTACAGGAAAATTATGACCTCATCCGCGATATTTATTACCAGATTGAACCGTTTAAAAACCGTCGTGCAGGTAAACTTTCGGGCGGTATGAAACAAAAGCTGGCACTTTCGTGTGCGCTTATCCACAAACCCAAAATTCTGGTACTCGACGAGCCAACAACAGGAGTTGACGCAGTTTCGAGAAAAGAATTCTGGGAAATGCTGAAAAAGTTGCTACAAAAAGGAATTACCATCATGGTTTCAACACCTTACATGGACGAGGCAACACTTTGTGATCGCGTGGCGCTCATTCAGAAAGGGCAAATTCTGGATGTGGATTCACCAAAACGAATTACCGAAAAATTCCCGCGAAGAATTATCCAGGTCCGTTCCGACGAAATGTTCCGGTTGATTAACGATTTAAGGGCATTTGAAAAAGTAGAGTCAGTGTTCGCTTTCGGACAGTTTGTACATTTTACCGGAATCGACGATGATGTGGAAAGCAGTGAACTCGATTTTTATCTCGAAAAATTGCAGCATAAAAATGTAGTGGTCGAAGAAATTCACCCGGGTATTGAAGATGTTTTTATGGGATTAATGTGAAACTGCTACAAGCTGGAAGCTACAAGCTACAAGTGGCTTGATGCTTGAAGCTTGAAGCTTGATGCAAAAAGAATGGAAAAAATAATAACAGTAAACAACCTGGTAAAAAAGTTTGGAAATTTCACGGCAAATGATAACCTCACTTTCGACGTGTACAAAGGTGAAATTTTCGGATTTCTCGGGGCAAATGGTGCCGGAAAAACAACGGCAATCCGTATTTTGTGCGGACTTTCCTCTCCTACTTCGGGTGAAGTAAAAATTGCCGGTTTCGATATTTACCGCGAAACTGAAAAAATCAAAAAAAATATCGGGTACATGAGCCAGAAATTTTCGTTGTACGAAGATTTAACGGTTTCTGAAAACATTCAGTTGTATGCCGGTATTTATGGAATTTCTGCCAAAAAACGGAAAGAAAAAGAGGAAGAATTGCTCAAAAAGCTGGAGATGGAAAGTGCCCGAAAAAAACTGATTTCAGGACTTCCGCTCGGCTGGAAACAAAAACTGGCATTTTCGGTGGCTATTTTTCATGAACCAAAAATCGTTTTTCTCGATGAACCCACCGGCGGTGTTGACCCGGTTACCCGCCGTAAATTCTGGGACCTGATTTACGAAGCTGCCCACAACGGAATTACCGTTTTTGTAACAACCCATTATATGGACGAAGCCGAATATTGCGACCGCGTTTCAATAATGGATGCAGGCAGGATTGAAGCGCTCGACACTCCGGCAAAATTAAAGGAGAAATACAACGCCAAAAACATGGACGAAGTTTTTATAAAAATAGCACGATAAACAGCTACAAGACGCAAGCAATAAGCTTCAAGTAGAAAACTTGCAGCTTGTGGCTTGAAGCTAAAAGCCAACAGCGTAAAAGATGAAACAACTTAAATCATTCATAAAAAAGGAGTTTTTCCACATTTTTCGCGACCCGCGGACAATGCTGATTTTGTTTGGAATTCCGATTGCCCAGTTGCTGATTTTCGGGACGGTAATTAAAAGTGAAATCAAGGATGTTCACATCGCCATATACGACCAGTCGAAAGATGTTACCACACAGCAAATTACGAATAAAATTTTGTCATCGGGTTATTTTCTTCTCGATGAAAATCTGGAAAATACAAACGATATCGAATCCATTTTCAAAAAAGGAAAAGTAAAGGAAGTTATTGTTTTCGAAAGCAATTTTGGTGAAAAACTAACCAAAGAAGGGAAAGCCAACGTTCAGCTTTTTGCTGACGCTTCCGATCCAAACACTGCCAGACTGGTAATTTCTTACACCTCAGGAATCATCAACGACTATATCAAAAAAATGTACCCCAACCTGGAAATGCCGATGCAAATTCAGCCTGAGGTACGCATGTATTTCAACGAAGAAATGAAAAGCGCTTACATGTTTGTGCCGGGAGTAATGGCACTCATTTTAATGCTCATTTCAGCCATGATGACATCGATTTCCATCACCCGAGAAAAAGAGCTGGGAACCATGGAAATCCTGCTGGTTTCGCCGCTTCGCCCGGTCCAGATTATTGTAGGAAAAGTGCTGCCGTATTTGTTGCTTTCCATTGCCAACGCATTCATAATTGTATTGATCGGTCATTTTGTTTTTGGTGTTCCCATTGTTGGAAGTTTTATTTTGCTGATGCTCGAAACCGTGCTTTTTATTTTAATGGCACTTTGTTTGGGAATTCTGATTTCGACTGTGGCAAACAGCCAGATGACTGCCATGTTTATTTCAATGATTGGATTGATGTTGCCCACCATTATTTTGTCGGGTTTTATTTATCCGATTGAAAACATGCCAAAAGTTTTGCAGGTAGTCAGCCACATTATGCCGGCAAGGTATTTTGTTACCATTATTCGTGCAATTATGCTGAAAGGTGTTGGGTTGCTCTACATTTGGAAAGAAACCCTGATTCTGATTGGAATGACGATGTTTTTTATTCTTTTGAGTGTGAAGAAGTTTAAGATAAGGTTGGAATAGTAAAAACTGCAAGTCGCAAGCTGATAGCTACAAGCAATAAATTTTAAAACAAACCTGTAAATCATGGCCTTAAATAAACAATAAGAAACATTAACCTTAATAAATACATTATGAGAGATTTCAAAAGTTTAAAAGTATGGCAAAAAGGAATAAAATTAGTTGTTGAGGTTTATAAATCATCTAAAAACTTTCCATCAGAAGAACTATATGGATTAACTTCTCAAATGCGACGTTCTGCTATTTCAATCCCTTCAAACATTGCCGAAGGTTCAGGAAGAAATTCAGACAAAGAATTTCACCGTTTTCTTGACATTTCGCTTGGTTCTTCTTTTGAATTGGAAACACAGATAATTATTGCACATGAGCTGGAATTCCTTTCTGATAATACATTCTCGGAATTAAGTAAAAAAGTACAGGAAGAACAGAAAATGATAACCGGATTACAAAAAACTATAAAAGGATAAAATCTACTGATTCTTAACCACAACCTTAAATAATAGGAAATAAAAAAGCTTGTGGCTTATAGCTAACAGCTTGAAGCTAAAAAATATGAAAACAATAAAATACATATTACAAAAAGAATTCCGGCAGATTTTCCGGAACAAAACCATGTTACCCATGATTTTTGGAATGCCTTTGCTGCAAATGCTCATTTTGGTTTTTGCTGCCACATTCGACATGAAAAAAATCGATATGGTTGTGGTCGACAAAGATCTTTCGGAGACTTCGCGCGAGTTAATCGCCAAATTCGATGCAGTGCCTTTTTATAACCTCGAATTTGCCGTTCCCGACGTAACCATTGGCGAAGATCTGCTGCTTAGCGACGATGCCGATGAAATCCTGGTCATTCCGGCAAACATGGAACGCAACCTCATCCGCGACGACAAAGCACAACTTCAGTTGCTGGTAAATGCCATCGACGGAAATTCAGCGCAGTTAATTTATTCTTACTCTGCACGAATCATCAGCAGTTTCAACAAAAACCTGATTGCCGAATGGAAAGGGATTCCCAAATTTACCCCGCCAAGTGAAGTCAATATTTCGGAAAGATATTGGTACAATCCGGAACTCGATTACCACTGGTTTATGGCGCCCGGAATCTTAGCCGTTCTGGTAACCGTAATCGGAATGTTTTTGTCGGGAATGAACCTGGTTCGCGAAAAAGAAATCGGAACCATCGAACAATTGAATGTTACACCCATAAAAAAATACCAGTTCATTATTGGGAAACTGGTTCCGTTTTGGTTGATTGCCTTGTTCGATTTGTCGTTCGGATTGTTTATTGCCTGGCTGGTTTTCGATCTGCCAATTGTGGGCAACCTCCTGGTTTTGTTTGCCTTTGCCAGCGTTTTTCTTTTGGGGGCGCTCGGACTTGGCCTGTTTATTTCAACCGTTAGCGACACACAGCAGCAGGTAATGTTTATCAGTTTCTTTTTTATGATGGTTTTTATTATGATGGGCGGAATTTTTACACCCGTTGAAAGTATGCCGCACTGGGCGCAGGTAATCGACCATGCTAACCCTATGTACTACTTTATGAGAATTATGCGGAATGTGGTTTTGAAAGGCTCCGGCTTTTTCGATTTGCTTGAAGAATTTTTATCGCTGCTGGCTTTGGGAATCACCTTTTTAAGTCTGGCCATCTGGCGGTACCGAAAAACGACATAATTTTCTGACCATTAAATTTCATTCAGCAAAAAATTACATTTTGCTGAATGAATTTGCCATTTCCAAAAGAGCAACCGTGGTTTTCCAGTTGCGGGTAGTAGCATTCACTCCTAGTTTATTTTCAAGAAAATTATTGTTTAGTTTTGTATGGCCGTAACCGTTTGAGCAAACCAAATAAACAGCTTTTTCTGTAATTGCAAACTCTTCATTTTTGGCCTTTTTTTGCTGAATTGTTTCCTCCTCGAAATTTTTAGAAAAACCGGCCAAAAAAGTAACATGCAAAAATGAAATATCATTTCCAGCACGGCTTGCAAAAGGATTTTCAGCAGCAATATTCTGAAGTTGTTCAAACGTTAGTACCAGCACCGGCACTTCAAATCCCAAATCGGTTAAAATTCGGTTTTGAATATTTTGCTGAAGTTTTTCAACCGAATCGTTTTTAAACCTGAAAACCACATTTCCGCTCTGAACATACGTTTTTACATCTTCGAAACCAAGGTTTTCGAACATTTTTACCAGGTTGTTCATTTTAATGATATTCTTCCCGCTGACATTTATTCCCCGCAAAAAAGCGATGTAAGTTTCCATAACCGTACTTTTATTTCAAAAAAAACAACGGAAATTCGTATTATGTTTCAAATTTTCAAAAACATGTTTCAATAAAGATTTTAAGTTTTATATTTTTCAAAAAAAAACCAGGTTGTTTAAGAATTTCCGGTCACGCTTATTTGTAATTTCTCCAAATTAACATAAAAGCAATCCGTTATTTTGAAAAAAAAAAAAAGATTGTAACTTACCTGTATCATAATCAACAACATTGATTACCCTGGTTCTGAACATAAAATTACAACGATAAAATTACAACCCCGGTAATCCATATTTAAAAAAATTTATGAATTGCGCTAAACGTACACTATGAATATTCAACTATTTATCCTGCAGGAAAAAACAAGTATTAACCGGTGCAATAAAAAAGGGCGGCAAACTTATACCCGCAAAAGTAATTTTGTTTGCTGCCCGGTGCATCACCAACCTGAAAGGAGGTGATGTGACAAAGATAAAGATAAATTGAAGACATTACGAATGTTAATCCTTTAACAAAAATTTCAACAATCATTAAATTAATAAGAATGAAAATTATGAGAAAATTAGTTTTTGTTTGTTTTATATTCCTCGGAGTTTTAACAAGTTTTAGTATAACTCAAAAAGAGAATATCAATGAACTTGAAAAACTCAATGTTAAAGTATTAAAAAATAGTATTACCATTTACTCCGGTAGGGTTTGTTATAGTGGTTGTCAACAAACAACTCCGTCTGATGTATGCTCCGAATGTACCTCTCCTCTGTCAAAATGTCCAACATTAATTTTTGGAAGTACTGACTATGGTACTCTAAGTGATTGTTCTGTTATTCCTCAGTAATATTCAATAACAAAGAAGGATTGATTTTGAAACAATCCTTCTTAATTCTAAATAAAAATGAAAAATAAGCATTATTTAATTGGATTCATTTTTTTATGTTTATGTACTTCCATAAGCTGTAATGATTCAGAATTTAACAAATTCAGTACGTTTCCACTAAACTATGATTTAAAACCTGAAGAATTTCAAAAAGAAATAATTGCAAGCCAATGCATGATTGATATTTTTGATTCTGTTTTAATTTTAACAGCAACACCAAATAAATTAAAATGCATTCATTTCTACAATAAAAACACGTTTGAATATATTTCATCGACGGGGATTATTGGTAGTGGCCCCAAAGAAATAAGTTCTCCCGGACATTGTGCAATTGATAAAAAAAATGGAATTATCTGGTACAGAGATTTAGGAAACCAATGTATATGGGAATTTAACATTAAAACCGCCTTAAACAATGAAAATTATTTACCCGAATCCCGGATTCCTATACCACAAGATGACTTTTTTATTTTCTTTGAACATGAAAATGATTCATTATTTTCGTTTAGCAATGTTGCCCAGGATAAATTGATTTCGTTTTTTAATCACCGCGGGGAAATAATCGATTCACTAACAATTTACAACACAATAAATTTATACAAATCTGAAATCCCGGAACAAACGCGAAGCAGGACAGCAACCTATTTTTACGAAAAGGATAGCCAAACAAACAGCTACGTTTTTGCATACCGGTTTACAAACCTTATCGCCAAAATTGATAAAAACAAAACTTTAAAGACAATATCCAGTGATGATAAAATTCAGATTCCCGACAAAGACAACAAACTTCAGATTGTAGCTAATGAATGTTTAAAAGTTAAAAATGGCAACATCTTTTGTCTTTATTCAGGTCAACCAAAATTTAGTAACATTAATAGCAGCTTCGATTATAATTACCCAAAAACAATAAATATTTTTAATAAGGATCTTTTACCTGTTGCAAGTTTAGCTTTGGAGCATCCGGCTATGTGGTTTGAAGTAGACCCATCAAATAAAAGAATCATAACATTTTCACCTGAAACGGGCAGTTTAATAAATTACCTGATACCGAAAGAAGTTATTAAAAAACTTGATTTATGAAAAGAATACTTTGCTTTTTATCGGTTGTTTTATTGATTGCATGTGACTCGCAATCAAACAAAAATCTTAAGATTGAGAATCAAATCAATGACTTTTATGGAAAATCCATTACATTCTCAGATTCACTTATTTTAATTGTAAAGGATAATATTCAAACTATTTCGAAATCCAATTTATTAGCGAATAATAACAAAATTGTTACAATAGTAAACGGTAGTTGTCCTTCATGTTTAAATGAAATTGCTCAATGGTTGGATTTTCATAAATGTTTAAATGAAAAAACCGGAATCGATAATTTGTATTTCATTTTGACAAATATTGATTATTCGTATTTTAAAAAGATATACTCACAAAATATTCCCTTTGAATTTCAAATAATAATTGATGAAGAGAATATTTTTATTCATGACAACATCTTGTATGGACTAAATATTTCTAATACCATTTTATTGGACAATGAAAATAAAATAAAATTCATTGGTGATCCCATTGGAAATGAAGAAATTTCAAACATTTATTTATCAATAATATAATCTTTATGAAAATCTTATTATTCCTTATTATTCCTTTCTTTTTTACCGAAAGTATAAGTAATGCACAGGTTAGCGACATAAAAAGTCTCGAAAAAATTATCTTAAATCAAATAAAAAAGGATAAAAGTAATCATTCCAATTTTACGATTTTGGGGAATATTGAATTAGCAATTGACTCAAAAAATTCTTTTGGAAATGTTGATAGTTTAAATATTCTGTATAATGGCGGTTGGACCTTAGGCTTTTATCTGATTTCTTCATCATTAAGTGAAAATGAAGCCATTTTGGAGTTAAACAAATTAAACGAAAATTGGAGGTACCCCAAACAGCCTATAAAAGTAATCAAACATCAATCAAATAACTTGGAAGCAGTTTATTATGAATACAACGTTAAAAGACCGGACGAATGGTTTAACTTCAAATTGTCTTTTCAGAAAGAGGAACCGGGCTTTGCTTTGGTGGTATTAACTGTTTTTTCTACTCCAAAAACCTGAACTCCTCAAAACTTCACTTTCAAAAACAAAGTTGGAGTAAAAGGCACAGCTTCGGTATATACGTTGGGTGGATCTTCTTTGTAGGGGAAAATCATTGAACAAGGATAAAAAGGAGGAAAATTTATTAAAAGTCTGGTTTCACCAATCAACTGTTTTGAACAATCAGGTAAATATTTTCCGATTGTTTTACGAATTTCACGCGCATGGTTTTGCAGACAAAATCGAGCACTTCCTCAACAGTAAATTTTTTAGGAAAACTGCCGGCAAATTTGCGGTTATACAATTCGTTTTGAATTTTTATTGTAACGTTGTACTGCCGTTCAATTTCATCGATCACTTCATGCAAAGGGTTTCCGGAGAAAAAAAACCGGTTATTTTTCCAGCTGATAATATCGTTGGCATTTAAATTTTTTGAAACTGTCGTTTTACCGTTAATTAGGTCGCCCTGTGAATCAGGGGTTAAAATTACTGGAGTTTTTTCACCTGCATTCACCTTTACTTTACCGGTTAAACAGGTAACCCTGTAATTTTTGTCGCGGGTGTAAATATTAAAACTGGCTCCCAAAACTTCGGTAGTACCGTTTTCCGACTCCACCCAAAATTCTTTCCCTTGTTGCACCTGGAAAAATGCTTCACCTTCGAATTTGATTTTTCGTTGAAATTTCCATTTTAAAGGATAATATTTCAGGTACGAATCGGCATTTAAAGTAATTTCTGAACCGTCGGGCAACTCAACAGTTACGTGTTCACCGGGAAAGCTTGTTACTGTTTTCTGAAAAATAAACGGGGCCGTTCCGGTTAAAACAAGAAGTACAAAAACAGCAATTGTATATTTCAAAAAAGGTGTAAAAACGAAAAGCCTGGTTTTTTGTTCAGGTAATTGAGCAAGTTGTGCAGAATGGGGCAAAACCTGTTCCTGCGGCTTACTCCAAACAATTTTGCCCTGTGAAAAGAATTCGGCGCTCTTTTCTTCCAATTTATCGATATGTAAATTTGAGTCACTCATTACTGATTCTAAGAAATAAAAAGGCGATCACAAATTTCATTCTTTTCTCTCACGTTTTTAATCTAAATTAATGTATTTCTGATTCCAGTATTAACTCTTAAAAACAATTTTCTATTTCTCATTCAGTTGATTTAAAGCGTTGCGGTAAATTACTTCTAATTGTTTAAAAGCCAAAATTTCTTTGAGGGTTTGTGCAAACAGCCTGCTTTAAACATGAAGAAAAATTAAACTAAAGTTTTTGTTTCTGAAACAGTTACACCAACAGCCTAAAAAACAATAAATTACAAATTGAAATAATCCTGAATAAATTTCGTTTTCTTTGTTAAACATTGAACTTTTACTACTTTAGGCAGCCAAATTTTAAACAGTTATGAAGGAGAGTATTGTTGTTATATTGTTGTTTTTCATTTGCGTTTTTCCGCGAACATCAATGGCACAGCAAAAAGCGGTGGAGAAGGAAGAAAACCCGAAAGTGGTCATCGGAATTGTGGTTGAAAATATGCGGCCCGATTATATTCAGCGTTTCTGGAATAAATTTCAGCCCAACGGATTTAAAAAATTGTATGACAACGGAGCAGTTTGTTCCAATGTAAATATTACACAGCACATTCAGTGTTATGCCAGTGGTACAGCAACATTGTTTACGGGAGTAAATCCGTCGGTTCACGGGATTGTCGATAAAACCTGGTACGACCGGCTAAAAGAAAAAGTGATTGACTGCACCGAGGATGATTATTACTTTACGGTTGGCGCCGACACCAAAGCAGGAAATGCTTCGCCGGTGAAATTACTTACGAATACAATAACCGATAACCTGAAAATTTTCTCAATGGGCAAATCGAAAGTTTTTAGTGTGGCCATGAACCGTGAATCGGCCATTTTTGCTGCCGGCCACGCTGCCGACGGCGCTTACTGGCTCGATGTGGAATCGGGAAGAATGATTTCAAGCTCATTTTATGTAAGTACTTTCCCCGATTGGGTGCGGATTTTCAACAGCGAAAACAAACCAGAAATGTACAGTTACCGCAACTGGACGACGCTGCTACCCGAAACTTCCTACGAAGAAAGTGTTCAGGATGATTATCTGCTGGAACGCGGATATTACGAAAAATGGAATACTTTTCCACATTCCATCAGCAAGTACATCAAACGTTCGGAAGATTTCAAACCACTAAAAACCACGCCATTTGCCAACTTGCTGGTTAAAGACTTTACCATAAAATTGTTGGAAAGCGAAGACATTGGCAACGACAACAACATCGACTTTGTTACTGCAGTTTTTTCATCCATGGATTATGAAAATGGCTCCTTTGGCCCGGTTTCGCTCGAAATGGAAGACTCCTATTTGTACATGGATCAGTACATTGGCGAACTGATTGATTTTGCTGAAAAAAAATTCGGAAAAGAAAATGTCCTTTTTTTCCTGACGGCCAACACATCGGCATCTTACCCGGTTAATTACCTGAAAGAAGAATTTCATTTGCCTGTCGATAATTTTGCCCCCGAAAGTGCAATTGCCCTTTTGAATTCGTTTTTAAATATCACTTACGGCGAACAAAAATGGATTGAATATTATTCTGATTTACAGGTCTACCTCGACCATGATTTGATTGAGAAAAATAAACTCGACCTGAACGAAATGCGCGATGTAACCTCGAATTTTATCAACCAGTTTGAAGCTGTTCAGGTAGCTTTGCCAGCGTACCAGCTCGAAGAAGGAAGTTCAGCCAACGGATTGCTTGCTCCTTTGTATAAATCGTATTCCAAAAGCCGCTCCGGCGATTTTCTGTATCTTCTAAAAGAAGGATGGCAGCCCACTTACAAATACAGCAGGGTAAACTACACCGACCAGTCGCATATTCCGCTGGTTTTTTACGGTGCTAAAATTCAACCAAAAGAAATCAGGGAAAAATACAATGCAATTGATTTGGTTCCCACCTTATCGTATTTACTGAAAATACCCCTACCTGACAAATGCCAGGGAAATGTAATAAAAGAACTGTAAATCAAACGTCTGCTTAAAAGAAAATAAACTTTTTTCGTTGCTGAGATTCTTTTTGGGCTTCATCTGCTTTTGTGTGCAGTTCGGGTTTATCACTCAAATTCATCCATTTCAAAGGCTCCATCTGAATATTCAGGGTTGTATCCTTTGAACCATAATAATTCTGAAGAATGGATTTAAAACCGTTTTGGGCAAAAGAAATATTCATATCGCTTTTTTTCAAAATCAATTTGAAAAAACCATTTTTATCGGTAATGGTTCCGATTCCTGAATGAGATTCAAATACATTGACATTCTCGATGGCTTTTCCGGTTAAAAAATTGGTAACATACCCTGAAACAGTGATATACTGTGCCTGAGTGAAAAATGGGAATAATCCGAAGAGGATTAAAAAAGGGTTAAATAAAACTGCTTTCATGTTTCTTTAAATTTATTGTTTTCTGCTTTGCTTATAAGACAAACAAAATACCCGTTTGGTTGCTTTGTTTGTAATTTTTTAAAGTAACGGAAAAAAACAATTATTCTTATTTAGTCTACATTATACAATTGTTAAATATCTAGCTGTTTATGTTTTTTTAATAATTGACAAAATTTATGGAATAAACAGCGTTGTAGAATTTGCTAATTACTATTCTTTAAGCATGTTTAATAACACTCATGTTCAGCAACATTATCGTGGTTTATTTTTAATCATCTGTTTATTTTTGTTGTATATAATAAAGAAAAAATTCTCTATTATTTAAGGCAAATACAACTGAATGATCCGGCCTTAAATGGCGTACTACTTAACAATAAAACAACCAAAAAAACCGATTTTATAACTTAAATTATTCTCATGGATCCTATAAAATCTTTAATCAAAGACTTAGCCGACACCTACGGAAGGGAAAGGTCGAACCTTTTACCGATAATGCAGGGAGTTGTTGAGCGTGAAAAATACCTTTCGGAATATTCGATGGTGGAAATTGCGCGTGAAATGGACATACCCGCTTCAGAAGTGTATGGTACGGCAACATTTTATTCTTTTCTGGAAACAAAACCAACAGGAATGTACACAATACGAGTGTGCAAAACCATAACATGTGCCATGAAAGGAAAAGGCCAGGTGCTTTTCGCAATTATGGACATGTTAAAAATTAAGCTTGGTGAAACTACCCCCGACAAAAGGTTTACACTTTTGGAAACAAACTGCCTTGGCTGGTGCCACAAAGCTCCTGCAATGATGATCAACAATGAAGTTTACACTGAACTTACACCTGAAAAAGTAAGAGAAATCCTCACAGATTACATGAAACAAAACGGTCAAATTTAAAACAGGAAAAAATGGCAAGCTCATATCAGTTAAAAAGGGTAGATTTTATTTTCAGAAATGAAAACGACTGGGAAAAAGTACTTTCAACTACCATAAAAAAGAAACCGCAGGATGTAATAAACGAACTCATTAGTTCTGAATTAAAAGGCCGCGGCGGGGCAGGATTTCCTACCGGATTAAAATGGAAACTTACTGCAGAAGCACAGGGAGAAAAGAAATATGTTATTTGCAACGCCGACGAAGGCGAACCCGGAACTTTTAAAGACCGCGAGATTTTATCGAAAGTTCCTTACAAGGTACTTACCGGAATGGCTGTTTGCGGTTATGTAACCGGCGCCAAAGAAGGTTTTATTTATTTAAGGGGCGAATACAAATTTCTGGAAGAAGAACTGAACAAGGAAATTGCAGAATTTGAATATTACTGTAAAGAAATTAATCTCGATTTCAAAATAAAAATCTTTATGGGTAGCGGCGCCTACATTTGCGGCGAAGAAACCGCACTTATGGAATCGCTTGAAGGAAAACGCGGTGAACCAAGAAATAAACCGCCATTTCCAACACAATCAGGCTTAAACGGCTGTCCTACTGTTATCAACAACGTTGAAACTCTGGTTCATACTTTTACAATTTTTAAATACGGGGCAAAAAAATTCTACGACCTCGGTGTGCAGTATTCCCGTGGAACCAAATTGTTCTCTGTTTCGGGCGACACACCAAAACCCGGAATTTATGAACTTGAATTGGGAATGAGTCTTCAGGATTTTGTTTATGAATTTGGCGATGGAGATACCAAAGCAGTTCAGGTTGGTGGTGCTTCCGGATTTTTGGTACCACGCAAAAAGTTCAAAGATGCTGCCATAGGATTTAAAGGAAAACTCACCGGAATTTCACTTCCCACCGGCGGTTCAATGATGCTTTTCAACAGTTCGCGTTCCATGTTCAACGTACTGGACAATTATCTCGAATTCTTCCGCGAAGAAAGTTGCGGACAATGTACTCCCTGCCGTGTTGGCTGCCAGCAATTGCTGCTTGGAATTAAAGCTGTAAAACGCGGCGACAAACCTGCTTCCTACCTCGATAAGTTGTTACGGCTGACCGAAACCATGCAGCTCACTGCAAAATGCGGTTTGGGACAATCGGTTGCAAATTCTTTCTCGTCGATTGTAGAAAACTTCCGTGAAGAAATGATTTACTAATGTTAACATCGAAAAAATGGCAAATAAATTAAATATAACCATAAACGGTTTTCCTGTTGAAATAGGAAAAGGGAAAACCATACTCGAGGCGGCTGAAGAACAAGGAATTCGAATTCCAACCTTGTGTTACCACAAAGACCTTTGTGTTGCAGGAAACTGTCGTGTTTGTGTTGTTGAAGTTGTGGGACAAAGCCGGCTTTCGGCTGCCTGCGCCACTCCTTGCGAAGAAGGGATGGAAATTCTCACCAACAGTTTAAAAGTAAGAAATTCAAGGAAACACATCATTGAACTTCTGCTTTCGGAACACAATGCCGATTGTACAAAATGCTACAGAAACGGAAATTGTGAATTGCAGCAACTCGCTTCGGAATACAAAATAATGACCCAGGATTTTATTGAACTGGTACCATTAAAAAAATATTCAATAGATATGTACTCGCCGTCGATTATTAAAGACGACAGCAAATGTATCCGTTGCCAGCGTTGTGTTCGTACCTGTGCCGAATTACAGGGTGTAAATGCACTTACCGTTGCCCACAAAGGCGACCAGATGAAAATTACAACTTTCTTTGAAAAAGCCATGCGAGATGTGGTTTGCACCAATTGCGGACAATGCGTAAACCACTGTCCCACGGGTGCATTGGTTGAAAAAAATTACATCGAAGAAGTTTGGGAAGCAATTGCCGATCCGACAAAACATGTGGTTGTTCAAACAGCACCGGCTGTTCGTGTAGGATTAGGCGAAGAACTTGGTTTGGAACCAGGCTCAAGGGTAACCGGACAAATGGTAGCAGCGTTAAAACGTCTCGGCTTCGACTCTGTTTTAGATACCGATTTCACTGCCGACCTTACCATTATGGAAGAAGGCACCGAGTTGCTCACCCGTTTGAAAAAAGCGCTGGTTGATAAAGATCCGAATGTGAGCCTGCCAATGGCAACTTCTTGTTCGCCGGGCTGGATAAAATACATTGAACACATGTATCCGGAGCACCTCGACCATCTTTCTACCTGTAAATCGCCACAGCAAATGTTTGGCGCGCTGGTAAAAACGTATTATGCCAAAGCACGGAACCTGGAACCTGAAAATATTGTTTCTGTTTCAATAATGCCATGTACGGCGAAGAAATTTGAAGCCTACCGTCCAGAAATGCATGACAGCGGTTACCGCGATGTTGATTATGTTCTTACCACACGCGAGTTGGCTATTTTAATCAAACAGGCAGGACTCGATTTCAACAAACTAAAACCAGTCAAATACGACCGTTTGATGGGCGAATCGACCGGTGCTGCTGTAATTTTCGGAGCTACGGGAGGTGTAATGGAAGCTGCTTTGAGAACAGCCTACGAACTGGTTACCGGACGTGAAGTTCCGTTTGAAAACCTCGATATAAAACCTGTTCGTGGTATGGACGGAATCAGGGAAGCAAGCATTAAAATCGAAAATCCGGTTGAAGAATGGAAATTCCTCGACGGTGTTGAACTGAAATGTGCCGTTGCCCACGGGTTAATCAATGCCAAAACGGTAATGGATAAAGTAAAATCAGGTGAAGCTGAGTATCATTTCATTGAATTTATGGCATGTCCCGGCGGATGTTTGGGAGGAGGTGGACAACCGATACCAACAAATCTGGAAATCAGAAGAAAAAGAGCAGAGGCAATTTATGCTGAAGACAGCGGGCTATCCATTCGTAAATCGCACGAAAATCCTGAAGTTCTTAAACTTTACAAAGATTTCCTCAAAGAGCCACTAGGTGAAGTTTCGCATCATTTGTTGCACACCAAATATATTAAGAGGGAGCGTTTCTAAAAATTGAAACAACCATAAAAAAAATCCGGTATCTTTGGGTATCGGATTTTTTTATGGAATTAAAAACTTTCACATATTTCCTGGATTCACCCGTTGGATTTCTAAAAATTACAACCGACGATACTTCCCTACTTTCCATTGATTTTGTAAAATCAGAAGGAACTTCCTCCGAAAGAACTCCGGCTATTTTAAAAGAAACCATTCAGCAACTTCAGGAATATTTTGAAGGAAAAAGAAAAGAATTTAGATTGAATTTAAACCCTGCAGGAACAGAATTTCAGAAAAAAACCTGGGAAATGGTTGCAATGGTTCCGTTTGGAAAAACAGCCAGTTATCTCGACCTTGCCAAACAAACCGGTTCTGAAAAAAATACCAGGGCAGTGGGAACCGCCAACGGTAAAAATCCAATTCCAATCATAATTCCCTGCCACAGAATTATAGGAACCAATGGAAAATTAACAGGTTATGCAGGTGGATTATACCGAAAAAAGTGGCTTTTACACCATGAACTAACTCATTCAACACATTCAAATTTGCTTTTCTAGAACTTTAGAAAAATCATTTACAGAATCCCTGTCCCATTCAGAGATATATAAAAAAACCAAACAAACACTAAAACACTGAAAATGTGATGTTTATATTTATGGTTCGCGCTTTGAAAGGCTATTTAACAAAGAATTCAAAAAAGTAGTAATACATAAAAATATTTTGGGGAGATAGATTACACAAGCGGTACAATATAAACCGCATATTAAAAAAAGGGGTATTTGATGGAATCTGAGAAAACAGGTTCCATCTTTTTTTTGTCTGAATTGTTCTATAAATATTTATATTCGTCAATCAAATTTTTAGAACATGAAAAATTTATTTCCGTTTTTACTGATTTTATTTTTATCGTTTAGTGGCTACTCCCAGGAAAGATACCTGGAAACAATAACCGATGAAGTCTCGGTACAAACATTAACCTATGTTTCGAAAGATGGTGAAAACCTTGATTTGGATATTTACACACCAGAATACGATGTGTCAACAGAAAGGGCTACAATCATTTATGTTCACGGTGGCGGATTCCAAACCGGAACAAGGAACAGTGAAGATATTCAGGAATTTTGTCGTTCGCTGGCCAACTACGGTTATGTTGTAGCTTCCATTTCATACCGTTTAACAAGAAAAGATAAAGAAGGAGCCTTTGGTTGCGATTGTCCGGCAGAAGAAAAAATCAATACTTTTTATGCAGCCGTTGAAGATTTACAGGATGCCACCTTTTTCCTGATTCAAAACCGTGAAGAGTTTGGCATTGACCCGCAAAAAATAATTTTAGCTGGTAGCAGCGCCGGTGCCGAAACCGTATTGAACACCGCTTATCAACCGCCATATTGTTACGGACTCGATTCAGGCCCGGTTTCTTATGCCGGCGTAATTAGCATGGCAGGCGCCATTCCCGACACCACTGTTATTTACGATGAATCAGCCGTTCCGTCATTATTGTTTCATGGTACTGACGACAATCTGGTACCTTACGCAACAGCGCCACACCACTATTGCACAAAAGAAAGCCCGGGCTATTTAATTCTTAATGGTTCGTACACAATTGCAGAGAAATTGAAGCAACTTAATATTCCATACTGGCTTCATACAACTTGTGGAGCAGGGCATGAAATAGCCAACAAACCAATGACGGAATATTTCGATGTTATTGTTGATTTCTGTTATCATTTTATTATTAAGGGAGAAAAAGAATCAAACACTACCATTGTTACGGGAAAACAAAATACATCGGTTTATACCGACTATGAATTTTGTAACGAATAAATTAGAATTTCCATAAAAAACCAAATAAACCACTAAAAATGAAAAAGTTAATTATCTTCATTGTATTTCTGACACCGCTGATTGTTTTTGCACAGCAAATGAATATCGTAACATTCAACATAAGAATGAATACACCGAGCGACGGTGAGAATGCCTGGCCTAACCGTATTGAGATGGTGAGCGGACTGTTAAAATTTCATGATGCCGATATTTTTGGACTACAGGAAGCTTTGTACGTTCAAATTCAGGATTTGGAAAAAAACATGCCCGGTTACGAATGGTTTGGTGTTGGCCGCGACGATGGTGACAAAGCCGGTGAATTTTCTCCGATTTTCTTTAACAAATCGAAATTTATTTTACTCGACAATGGTCATTTCTGGCTTTCTGAAAATTGTGAAAAACCAGGATTGGGATGGGATGCAGCCTGTAACCGGATTGTTACCTGGGGAAAATTTCAATCGAAAGTAACCGGCAAACAATTTCTGGTTTTTAATACTCATTTCGACCATGTAGGCGTTGAAGCGCGAAAAAATTCAGCTGTTCTAATCAGAAACAAAATTGAAGAAATGACTTACAATAAAGATTTGCCTGTAATTCTAACCGGAGATTTTAACCTCACCCCCGATCAGGAACCCATTTCAATGATAAAAAAATACATGACCGACAGCCGCGATATTTCAGTTGAACCTCCTTACGGCCCCGTGGGAACTTTCCAGGGTTTCAAAATCGATGCGCCACTGAAGGACCGAATTGATTATGTTTTTGTACATGGAGGAGTTAAAGTACTGAAATATGCAGCATTAACCGACTTTTCCAACCACCGGTTCCCTTCGGATCATTTACCGGTTTTTACTACTGTTGTGTTGAAATAACTAATTTGTAACAGGATAAAAAGGACAGTGTTGTTTTAAACACTGTTCTTCATTTTTATGGTAAAAACGGCACTCAATTTCTTCAGGAATTTCAAGTTGAACCGACAACCGTTCTTTCAGGAACCTTCCGGCTTCCTGCAGAGAAAGATAGGTTACCCGTTTGCAGCAGCGAGGTCCGCCATATTTTGCCATTGTTAGTAAAGAACGGCCAACCATTGAATTGCTTAAATCCCATTCCATTTTACTGAGCGGGGTAGCACCTGAAATGGTACTTATAAAAATTCCTGTACCCACCGCAGCTCCGCAACTTCCGTGTGTGCCACAAAATCCACCAGGTACTTTCTCTGCACGATTGCGGGCTATTTTTAACCAACCTTCCAGTTTTTTCTTTTTCCTGTTTTTTTTACTGTAGGAAGCCAAAAGAACTGCCGGTACCAGATAATGATGATCGGGACAGTGCATTTTAAAACCCGGCGATTTCATCAATATTTCAGCCATTTCAACCGGATTTTTTTGCGCCGAAGAAAGACAATAATCATCGATTAAATCCCACACGAATTTTTGCTCACATTCAGCACAAATAAAATGATTTCCGGTGCAAAAGAAGTTTGTTTCAACAGATTTTTTACAATACAAACAGGTTTGAACAGTAGTTTTTTCCTGTAGTTTATTTTCACAAAAAAAGCAGTTTTCGGTTGTTGTTTTCATATCCGTAAAATTAAAAAAATCATTTAATCTGAATTTTCCAAAACGAATATTTCATTCACCGGCTTTTCAAAAATTGCCGATATTTTTAATGCCAAAACCGTGGACGGTACATACCTGCCTGTTTCGATGGAATTAACGGTTTGGCGCGAAACACCAATCATTTTTGCCAAATCATCCTGGGTGAGATTTTTGATTGCACGTTCTATTTTCAGGCTATTTTTCAATTGACTTTTTATCGAATTTATAAATAGTGATGTTAAAATAAACCAATGCTGTAACAAGTGCAACTCCGAGAAAAATAAGAACAAAAACCGATTCACCAAAAATTACCGGTTTTACCAGGTTGCTTCCCTGCAAAGCACCATAAATTATAAGAACGGCAACAAAAGATACAAACGAGTAAACAAATGCTTTTAAACGAACTTGTTCCGAAAATTCATCTTCGTTTTTCTCTTTGGAGAAAAAAAGAATAAACATGGAGAAATTCACATTGGATAACAAAAAATAATTCCACGGTAACTTTTTTTGAAATAAAATTACAGCCACAACAACCGAAACAAGCAAGCAACATCGGCCAAGCCATTTAAACCAGCGCGGAAATAAATCGAAGTGCAACGTTAAAACATCGTAAGTTTTGCCCGATTTTGGCATTAACCAGCCCAGTAAAAACACAAAAATTATGGCAAGGGCCAATGGATAAATATCAAAGAAGTTCATGGTTTATTTTTTTTGAATCCATACTTTGTAAAATAGAAATAGGAGAGATAAACAACTAATGTGGCGTTAAAAAGCATCATAAAAAAATAAAACGAATTTTTTGAGAATGAATCCGGGTTTGTAATTTCAAAAGAAGAAAACACTCCCACCAGAAAAAACAGCGATATTATTGAAATATACATCGCTTTTATTCTGATTTGGGCGGCAAATTCATCCTCATTTTTTTCTTTTGAAAAAGCAATTTGAAGCAAGCCAAAATAAGTTCCAACCTGTAAAAAGCTGTTTGAATTAAAATCAAAGTTCTCTTTAACAGTGGAATAAATAAAAACAAAAACCAACCACCCCATCCCTACAAATTTCCACCAATACGGAAGCAGGTGCGGATTCAGTTTAAATACATCGAATGTCCTTTTCCCCGCAGGGAAAAAACGCAGCAAAATAATAAAATAGGCTACAACTAATAATGTTCCGATAATGACTTCCATTGTAAACTTTGCTTTTCAATATGACAAATATACTTTACATTATTAAAATGACAAGTATTCTTTACATATTTTTTTGATTTGTTTTTTACCAGGATTTACATTTTCTTAGACGGATGTTTGAAAATGCAGGTCAATTTATTGTAAAAACCGCTGATTTTATTTGGGGAACGCCGGTATTAATCCTTCTTCTCGGAGGAGGTTTGTACTTTTTAATTTATTCGCGATTAGCGCCGTTGCGGTATTTCGGACATGCCTTAAAAATTCTTACCGGAAAATACGACGATCCGAACGAGCCAGGCCAACTTCGGCACTACCAGGCACTTTCAACCGCACTTGCAGGCACTGTAGGAATGGGAAATGTAAGCGGTGTTGCGGTTGCCATAACCATGGGTGGCCCGGGTGCAATTTTCTGGATGTGGATTTCAGCATTACTGGGTGTGAGTACCAAATTTTTTACCTGCTCGCTTGCAGTAATGTTTCGCGGAAAAGATTCGAACGGCGAAATTCAGGGTGGCCCCATGTATTTTATTACCGAAGGATTGGGGAAAAACTGGAAACCGCTGGCTGTTTTCTTTTCGGTAATGGGAATGGTTGGGGTTTCGCCACTTTTCCAGGCCAACCAGCTTACACAAATGATTCGCGATGTAGTTTTGGTGCCCAACAATCTGGGTGGTACTTTTCAATCGGATTTGATTACCGGAATTGTAATTTCAATTTTGGTAGGAATTGTTGTTATTGGCGGAATCAAAAGAATTGGCAACGTAACTGGCCGTGTAGTTCCGTTTATGGTTCTGATTTATGTTGGAACGGTGCTGTTTATAATATTCACGAACACTGCTCAAATTGTTCCTGCATTTAAAACTATTTTAAACGATGCTTTCACCGGAAATGCTGTTTTGGGCGGCTCGGTCGGTGCTGTAATAATTACCGGCGTACGGCGCGCAGCCTTTTCAAACGAAGCCGGGCTCGGAACAGCGCCAATGGCACACGGCGCAGCAAAAACAAGCGAACCCATTCGCGAAGGTCTGGTGGCCATGCTCGGGCCTGTTATCGATACCATAATTATTTGTACCATGACTGCGCTGGCTATTATTATTACCAACTCGTGGGTAGAAAGTTCAGCCGATGGAATTACGTTAACAGCCCAAGCTTTCGACAGCGCAATTCCTGTTTATGGCAAATATCTGCTGGTTATAAGTGTCACATTTTTTGCCATGTCTACCCTTTTTGCCTTTCCTTACTACGGAACAAAATGCCTGGGATTTGTCGCCGGAGCCAAATACGGATTCATTTACAACTACATTTTTGTGGCCGTAATTATTGTTGGCGCAATTTCGAATTTAAGGGTTATTATCGGCTTGATTGATATTTCGTTTGCAATGATGGCTTTTCCGACTGTGATTTCTACACTTTTACTTTCACCGCATGTTCGGAGGGCATCAAAAGACTATTTCGACCGGCTGAAAAGAAAAGAATTTTAACAGGAAAGTATTTTCTTTTTGCTGAATCCGTAAATTCGTGCAGTTAATTTTTCAGAATGAACGATAATCAAACATTCAACAAGTATTTAAAAGCATTTTATTCCGACGGTTACAAAATTGGAATGCAAACCACTGATAATCCTGAATCTTCAGAACTTCTTTTTAGTGCGATTAAAGAAATGTACTCCCAAATCGATGAGCTGATTGATTCGCTTTCGGTTTTGGCGAACGATCAGAAAAATTCAATTCAATGTAAAAAAGGTTGTCATTACTGTTGTCACCAGCCGGTTTTTGCTTTGAATTATGAACTGGATTATCTGAGACATTTTATTCAAAACAATTTTTCGGATGAGAAACAGCAGGAAATCCGTAACAAAGCTTTTGAAAAGGTAAAAAAGTTGCACGAATTAAAAGGCGACAATTTGCTCAACTCGAAACATCCCTGTCCGTTGCTGGAAGACGGCGCTTGTTCTGCTTACTCCGCCCGGCCAGTGGCATGCAGGATTTATCTTTCAACCCACCTGAAAAGTTGCCTGAATTTTTACAACAAACCGGCTGAAAAAACAAGTATTCCTGCTTTGCTCGACTTCCCGATGCGTGCCGGAAGAATGATGAACGAAGGATTTAAATCGGCATTAAAAACAGGCGGTTACAAAGCAGAAGAATACAGAATTGAAGAAAAACTTTGTTTTTAAATTTCTTCTATTTTGATGCCGTGTTTAGCCAGGTTTTCAATAAAAATATCCAGAGAAATTGGCCGGCCATTTCGGGTTAAAACGGTAAATATTTTGGCATTAACCATCAATTTTTCATCCGATTTTCGAATAATCTGCTGATGAAAAACAAGTCGTAACTGCCCTTTTCTCGCCACTTTTAAACGAATAAAAAACACATCATCGGGACGAAGCGCGAATTTGTAATCGATTTCCGCGCGGATAACAAAACCATCAATTCCATCGTTGTGAAGCCGGTTAAAATCAAGTTCAACGGTTTGCAAAAATTTATGCCGGCAATGTTCGAGATAATTCTGGTACACCGCGTTATTTACAACTCCCTGAACATCGCATTCGTAATCGCGAACCTGAAATTCAAGCTCAAAATCAAAATCTTTCATTAAAATTAAGCGCTTTTCTAATTTTCCGAATATACCAGTTTGGGATAGCCGCCAAACAATTTTGTAAAAAACCGATGAAAATTATGTGGCCCGGTTACCGGTTCAACAAACATAAAAATGCATTTGTTATAAATGAGCTGAATTCCTGCATCTTCCGCGGTTTTCACAGCCTCCGGGGTTTCCGATTTCTGCTGCATCCAGATCATTTTTATGCCTTTTTCCACTGCAGCATTTACAATTTCCTGCGATTCAGTTTTTGGCGTTACTATAAAAAGGTGGATTACATCGGAGGGTAATTCAGCAACAGTTTTAAAACATTTTACTCCCTGAATTTCGTCGGCATTTGGGTTTACGGGATATAATTCGAAACCTTTTTCCTTGAGTTCCTTAAAAATTGTTCCTCCGAATTTTTTGGGGTCTCTCGAAGCTCCTGCAACAGCCAGTTTTTTGGGTTCCAGAAATTTCTGAATTTCATTTAAGGTTGTCATTTTTGGGTTGTTTTAGTAGTTATTGGTTATTTTATCATAAAGTCGAACAGTTTTTTATCTTCCAAAAATCCTTCCAGTTGATCGCCAATTGCAACCGGGCCAACACCTGCAGGTGTTCCCGTGTAAATTAAATCCCCGATTTTTAATGTAATGTATTTCGAAACATGTGAAATAATCTCTTCAAAACCAAAAATCATCAGCTGTGAATTACCGTCCTGTACTGTTTCCCCGTTTCTATTCAGTTTGAAATGAATTGAATCCGCATCGGGAAAAAGTTTTTTATCGATAAACGTTGAACTTAATACTGCCGACTGATCAAAAGCTTTGGCCTTTTCCCAGGGCAGCCCTTTTTGCTTTAGTTTATTTTGAACATCGCGCGCTGTAAAATCAATTCCCAACCCAATTTCGTCGAAATAACGATGTGCAAAACGTTTTTCAATGTTTTTGCCAATCCGGTTAATTTTTATTACCAGCTCAATTTCGTGATGAACTTCGTTTGTCCATTCCGGAATATAAAACGGATCGTTATTTCTAAGCAACGCCGAATCGGGTTTCATAAAAAAAACCGGTTCATCGGGAATTTCATTCTTTAATTCCTCTGCGTGAGCCACATAATTTCTGCCTATACAAATGATTTTCATTTTTTTTGTTTTTAGAATTTAGTCACGAGCGGCGGATAATTAATTTACTGGAATGTTAATACCTTTAAGCAACTGGTAACTTTAAATTTCAACCCAAAACTTCAATATTAACCAGGAACTTGGAAACTTTAAACTTTGAACTCTTAACTCTACCCCCGCTTCCTATTTATTCATCATCCGCAGTTTGATTTGTGTCAGAATTTTTTTAGTGTAAAGTGGAAATTCGCTGTTCAGAATCCAGCCGTAATAACCGGGTTGTTCTTCCAAAACCTGCACCACCGGAATTCCTTTGTTTTTACCAAAGTTAAACACTTCCACTCCGTTCTCGTCGTACACTATCCGGCCTACAAAATCCACATTTCTGTCGTACGAAGAGAATTCACTCAATTTATCCACGTCGTTTATAATCGGGTAAGATATTTTGCCGTCGTGATCCTCGTATTCAGCATCTTTATACACATCGAGCTGAGCTTTTAAAACTTCGTAAGTTGCTTTTGTATCGGCCATTGCACTGTGGGCATCCACCAGGTTTTTGTTGCAGTAGAATTTAAATGCTGCTGCCAGCGTACGTTTTTCCATTTTGTGAAAAATGGCTTGTACATCGATAAATTTTTTGCGTTTTAAATCAATGTCGATATCCGCGCGCAGGAATTCTTCGGCCAGCAAAGGAATATCGAAACGGTTGGAATTAAAACCGCCGAGATCGCAGCCTTCCAGAAACTTTGCCAGAATCTTGGCGACTTCCTTAAAAGTTGGTTCAGCGACAACGTCTTCATCGTAAATTCCATGAATCCGTGACGCTTCTTCGGGAATTGGCATTTCAGGATTAATTCGCAGTAATTTCTCCTCCTCTTTTCCATCGAGGTGGATTTTCAGCAAAGCAATTTCAACAATTCGATCGGTAACAATATTGATTCCTGTTGTTTCCAGGTCGAGAAAAACCACCGGATTTTTTAAATTAAGATTCATCTGTTGTATTTAATACGAAAGGTATCCTAAAAACCAACGCATTTCTGATTTCCGGGATACCCTTCAACTATATTATCTAAAAATTTATGCGTTTATCATCATTGGCATCAGAAGCATTAAAACATCTTCATCTTCGTCGTCCTTTTCATTCGGAAGGAACAACCCTGCACGGGTTGGATCACTCAATTCAACTTTAACATCGCTGGCCGAAATGTTGGTTAAAATTTCGAGCAGGAACGTTGATTTAAATCCGATTTCAATCTGGTCGCCTTCATAATCGCAACTAAGCCGTTCAATTGCCGAAATCGAAAAATCGATATCCTGAGCTGAAACAACAACTTTGTTATCGTTGATATTCAACTTAATAAGGTTACTGGCCTGGTTTGAGAATACCGAAACACGTTTTACCGTGTTGAACAAAGTAAGCCGGTCGATTATCATTTTGTTTGGATTGTTGGTTGGAATAACCGAGTTGTAACTTGGATAATTTCCTTCCACCAAACGGCAAATCAATTTAAAATTGCTCAATGTGAAAAAAGCATTTTTGTCGTCGAATTCCAGTTTTACATCAAATTCTTCTTTTGGCAGCAGACCTTTCAGCAAACTTGCCGGTTTTTTTGGAAGAATAAACGATGATTCAAATTCGGCTGTTGCATCCGAACGGCGGTAACGTACCAGTTTGTGCGCATCGGAAGCAACAAAACTCATATTGTCGGGCGAAATTTCAATAAAAATACCGTTCATCACCGGACGAAGTTCATCGTCGGCAGTGGCGAACAATGTTTTTTCAATTCCTTTTTGAAGTACAACATGACTTACATTAACCGATGAAGCCAAATCCACTGCCAGTGTTGGAAGTTCAGGAAAATCTTCACCGTTCTGCCCTACAATGCTGAATTTACCATTGTCGGAAAAAATTTCAATTCCGTAAGTTTCTTCATTAATCTGAAATGTTAACGGTTGTTCAGGAAATTCTTTGAGTGTGTCGGTGAGTAATTTAGCGGGAACTGCAATAGTTCCTTCGCCTTCAATATTATCGAGTTCCATGCTGGTAATCAAGGTCGATTCCAAATCGGAGGCGGTAATGGTTAATTCAGTTTCCGAAAGTTGAAACAGAAAATTATCCAGAATTGGCATGGTACTTTTACTGCTGATAACCTTGCTGATTGCAGCGAGGTGATGTAATAAATCGGTACTTGAAACTACAAACTTCATAAGTAAATATTTTATTTTAATTTTTTCTGCCGGTAACGAATTCCTTATTCTTCTGTATCAGAATACGATAATTACGATTTAAACAGGTTAAACCAAGTACACGAATATACAAACTTTAATGATATTTACCTATCTGTAAAAGTTTGAAATTTTCAGGTTTTTTCAACGGTTGTACCTGCGTTTTCTGATAAAATTATATGCCACACCAAAAATGGAAATCAAAAGCAGTGGCAACAAAACATTTAACCATTGCCATTTTGTTTTTTCCTCGCGGAGCCTGACTTTATCGAGCAGGCGCATTTTTAAAGTCCGGTTACGAAGTTGCATAATTCCGCGGTCGTCGTTCAGGTAATAAATCAGGTTCAGCAAAAATCCCTTGTTCCCAAAGGTTTGCCTTGAAACACGATCGAACCCCAATTCGGAATACCGTGGCGGATTGGTTGAATAATCTACACGGTTGGCCATAACATCGCCATCAGCAATTACAACCATTTTTGTTGGTTTGCTTTTATTTATTACTGAAGTTGTAGTAATGCCAAAATTATCGAGCATCCGGTTTTGAAAAACGGAGGGAAACATTCCTTCCAACAAGGTGCCCACCGGAATAAACGACTCTTTAAAAAGTTCGCGTGCCGGCGGATTATCAATGTTTCGCAGACTTACCGACGAAGGTGATTTTACCCTGCGTGCATATGGCGAGGTAGACAAAACTACGGTTTTGTAAATTTCGGCGCCTGCTGAAACCGTATCGAGCGATGAAGTAAATTCCGAAAACACACGGTTCAGGTTGCGCGTAGCCGGATGTTCGTCGGATGGAACCAGCAGCGGTGAATAATACCACGGCGCTGTAGTATAATTGGGCGGATTCCCTGGCAAAGCAGTATTTACCTGAATTTGTGCACACTCCACATCCTGCAGCAGCTCGTAATTCAGCCGGACACCGTAACGGAAAAGCTGGTCGCCCAGGTTTAAATCGAGTGGAAAAGAAAAAGTTTCAAAACCATTCGACAAGCTGTCGAGACTGACTTTTACCGGATCGATCATCCACATTACTTTTCCGCCCTGCATAATGTACTGGTCGATGGCAAATTTGTCCTTTTCCTGAAAAGGCTCCTGAGGATCGGCTACAATTAAAATATCTACTTTTGCTGCATTTGGGGCCAATTCATCAGGAAGAATCCGAACCAGGTTAAAATCTCCTTTTAGCGCATTGGCAATGTCGGCGGTTTGGTATTGATTCAACTCCCGGTTTCCGTCTAAAAATGCTATCGTCGATTTGCGGTTTCGCATCATTTTCTGAAAAGCGTTTACCAGCTCAAATTCAACACTTTCCACCGAATGGTTAAAATTAGCTTCGTGCGTAAAATCGGGATTGTATTTCAAAAAATTTACAGCCATTTCTTTTCCGCCCATCGAAATTAATGCTCCCGGAAAAATAAGTTTTGTACTTACTCCCTGGTTGGTTTGCTGGCGGAAACTGGTAGGTTTTATTCCTTTTTCTGAAATAGTCTCAATAAATTCATCACGTTTTTCGGTATTGGCAATCGAATACGGATCGGTAAATTTTATGCGGATGGGTTTGGCTGAAAATACATTTAAAACAGCTATTTTTTCAATTACTTCCTGCTGAAGATTGCGTAGTCCGGGTTCCAGTTCCCCGGTTAAAAAGAATTCAATATCCACCGGATTTTCAATTTCAGAAACAATTTCGCTGCTTACTTTCGAAAGCGAAAATCGTTTGTCGGAAGTTAAATCGATACGGTACAAAAAATTGGAAGAGACAAAAAATACAGCGATTAAAACCACTGTGAAAATTCCTGCATTTACTTTTACTTTCTTATTTTTCCATTTTGAAATGCGAATAAAAACGCTGGTTAAATAAAGGAAAAACAAAGTCATTCCGATAAAATAAACCAAGTCGCGCAAATCGACAACCCCGCGCGAAATGGAAAGATAGTGATTGTTGATGCTGAGCCACGAAAAAAGCTGTTCAAAAAGATAAGGAATACCTGAACTTCCGATAAAATCGAAACCAAGGTAATAAACAAACGACAGAACCATGGCGAAGATAAACGAAACAATCTGGTTGTCGGTGAGCGACGAGGCAAAAACACCGATGGCCACATAAATTGCCGCTAAAAAAAACAAACCGATAAACGAGCCCCAGGTGGCGCCCAAATCAACGCTTCCAACGGGTGCACCGAGCAAATAAACCGATAAAAAATAAAGTAAGGTTGGCAATAACGAAAAAATTACCAGCACAAGTCCGGCAAAAAATTTTGCCAGCACCAGTTTAAAATCAGAAATTGGGTGCGTTAAAAGAATTTCGATTGTTCCGGTACGTTTTTCATCAGCAAAAAGACGCATGGTAATGGCGGGTACCAAAAAAAGGTACAACCACGGCGCCAGCGAAAACAAAGGCTCAAGTGTTGCGTAACCGCTGTCGGGAATGTTAAAGGTTCCCGGGAAAACCCACAAAAAAAGTCCGGTTACCAGCAAAAAAACCAACACTGCAAGATAACCAATCAGCGAGCCGAGGAAGGTTTTAATTTCTTTTTTAAAAAGGCTGTACATTTTTAAGTTTCGAATTTAACGTTAAATGGTAAAAATTAAAGTATACAACACTACAACGTTCATTACTAAAAGAAAAATACCTGTAAAATATAAAAATATGATACCGCTTTTTTTACCAATTTCTTTTTCCAGTTCCTTTTCGTACCGGGCAACTACCCATTTTGTTGAAAGTGGTCTGTTTTTTCTTCTCCAGTTATTTTGCCCAATGTAGCCGAAAAAAGCAAAATTATAGTTTTGCAAAAAGTGAAGAAATTCCTTGTAACCGTCAAATTTTACTGAAGAAATTTGAATGCGGTTCCCATCGGTAAATTCCAATACAACAGAATGACAATAACTACCTCTGCCTCCGAACGAAGCGGTTGCATATAAACGAACTTCACTAAAATTATATTTTTTTGTTCTGGCCAAAGGAAAATAAAAAACAAAGGAAGAAGTGTTTAATTTAATTCTGATTGGATATTCGAACAACACTTTCACCAAAACAAATAAAATTAACAAGGAAAGCAATCCCATACCAACAATCGCCCAAAGCGGCAAATTTTCAATGTAAAATCCCAAAATAAAAAATAGAACAGAAGCAAGCCAGATATTAACAGCAACAAAATACAGTGCATTGTTCCATTGTTTATTTGCAAAAAATACCTTTTTCATTGCAGCAGCGAAATCATTCTTTTTGCCGCACGTTGCGAACAACCAGGTTCACCCATAAATTTCATTAATCGTTGGTAATCGGCTTTTATTTTTCTGCGGTAATTTTCGTCAAAAAGCAACTTCTGCATTTCTACTTTTACATTTTCCAATGTCATTTTTTTCTGAATCAATTCCACCACAATTTCTTCGTTCATAATAATATTGGGCAACGAAACTCCGGCCATGGTAAAAATTATATTTCTGAAAACAAAATCGACCAGCCAGCCGCCTTCCACCTTGTAAATTACAGTCTGGGGCACGTTAAAAAGCGCAGTTTCCAAAGCTGCCGTTCCTGATGCTACCAACGCAGTGTGTGCATTGTTGAGCAAATCGTAAGTTTGGTCGTAAATCAATCCGATTTTTGTATTTCCCAAATACGTTTTATACAATTCATCATCGATGGTTTTTACACCGGCGACCACAAACTGAAATTCAGGAAAAAAACCGGCCACCTGCACCATTAACGGCAAAGTTCGTTTTATTTCCTGCACCCGGCTACCTGCCAAAAGTGCCACCAAAGGTTTTTCGTCAAGTTTGTTTTTCTGAAGAAATTCTTCGCGCGTCAAGGCTTTTTTCTCATATTCTGCCAGCGAATCCATCAACGGATTTCCTACATAATGTACGTTGAAATTGTACTTTTTGTAGAATTCGGTTTCAAACGGAAAAATGGTAAACATTTCATCGACAAAAGCTTTTATTTTTTTCACCCTGTACGATTTCCATGCCCACACTTTTGGTGAAATATAATAGAAAACCTTTATGTTTTTTTGTTTGGCAAATTCGGCAATTCGCAGGTTAAATCCGGGGTAGTCGATCAGAATTAAAACATCGGGTTGAAATTTAATCAGGTCTTTTTTACAAAATTCCATGTTCTGCCCGATGGTTTTTAAATTGAGCAGCACATTTACAATACCCATAAAAGCCATTTCTCGGTAATGTTTTACCAGTTCACCCCCAACCTGTTGCATTAAATCGCCGCCAAAAAACCGGAATTCGGCTTCGGGGTCTTCAGTTTTTAAGGCTTTCATCAGGTTCGATCCGTGCAAATCGCCCGAGGCTTCGCCTGCTATTAAATAGTATTTCATAAAAATTCTCTTGCAAAAGTGCTACAATGCATAATCAAAATGCCTTTGAAATCAGCACAATAAATGCATAAATCAGAGTAGCACCCAAAACTCCTTTGGCTGCCTTATCGTATTTCAACCGGATAAAATTCATAAACACAGCGAGATTGGCAAAAACACACAAACTTCCCAGCTTTATCAAAGCGTGAATTTTCCATAAACTTTTCAGATAATCGGGAAAAGAGACATCATCTTTTCCGAACAAAAAAACAACAAAAAAGATGACTAGGGGCACCAGAAGACCGGCGATAAAACCAACACCAACTGAATCGAATTTATTTTTTTGCTGCTGCATTAAAATTTCCAGTTTTGAAGTTCGTCCAATGTTTTGTAACAAGTCATGTCAACCGAAACGGGAACAATGGCAACAAAATTGTTTTCGAGCGCATGAATGTCTGTTTCGGTCGATTCTTCCTCGAAATTCCTAAAATAACCCGACAACCAGTGGTATTCACGACCGTGCGGATCGGTACGTTTTTCAAATTCTTCCACCCATTTTCCATGTGCTTGCCGGCAAACTTTTATTCCTTTCGGTTTTCCTTTCGGAATATTCACATTCAGACACGTAAACGATGGAAGTCCGTTTTCCATAACACTTTGAAAAACTTTAGCCACAATAATTTTAGCCTTTGAAAAATCAGCATCAGAACTGTAATCATCGAGCGAAAATCCGATGGAAGGCACACCGTGCAAACTACCTTCAATAGCAGCTCCCATAGTTCCGCTGTAAATAACACTAATCGAAGAATTTGCCCCGTGATTTATTCCTGAAACCACAAAATCGGGAGTACGTTCAAACAAACTGTTAAAACTAAGTTTTACACTGTCGACAGGAGTGCCGTTGCTTTTGTAAGTTGGAACTCCCAGAATTTTTTCCACAGGAGTTGTGCGCAACGGCTGATCGACAGTTATTGCACACGATTTTCCCGACATTGAAACTTCGGAAGAAATAACGACAACATCTCCAAAAAACTGCATTACTTCAACCAATTCACGCAAACCTTTGGCATGAATTCCGTCGTCGTTGGTAACTAATATTAAAGGCTTTTCTGACATTTCGATTTAAAAGTAAACAAAGATAACTGAAATAAACCATGTATTTTATGGTTTGAATTTAACTCTTCAAAAAACTTTTCAATTGTACATGAAAAGATTTTGTAAAACTAAACCAAGTAAACAACAATTTTGTTTTACAAAAAAAAGATATAATTATCCTTTTTGGGTTCAATAATTTTAATGAATAAAATAGTTTCTACTTTAATTAAAATCTACTTTAAAATTTTAAACCTATGAAAAAGTTAATTTCTGCAATTTTGGCTGTTCTTTTTCTTAATGTATTTGCTTACAGCCAGGTAACAGGTGAGGTTGAACTAAAAGATTCGGGGTATGCACAAAAAAAGTTCGACAAGGCGCCAAACAAAATCTATGTTGCCCAGTTTAGGGTAATTTACCAGTTAATGGCCGATTGGTCGGAAACTACCGATGGTGGTTACCAGCTTGGCGGTGGTGTCCGCGGAAAAGCAACAGCGCGGCTAGCTGTTGGTTTGCAGGGGATTGAGGACACCGATATTCAGGGAATTACCGACAAATTATATGCTGAATACATTGAAAAACTCAAAAGTGAAGGTTTCGAAATTGTAACTGCCGACGAAGCCGAAAAAACGGAAAGTTATGCTGATTTTGAACGGAAAACTGGAGGACAATTAAGTTTGGCGCAGTATCCCGGATTTGTTATGTCGATACCAACCGGTTACGATTATTTTGTTAAAAGAACTTCTAAAAAAGGTGTAGAGAAAAAGACCTTCCTTGATGACTCGCCAAAAATATCGGTGGATTTAGGGAATGTGGTTGTTGCCAAAGTAAATCTTGTTGTAAAATTTGTTGAAGATGCTGAATCGGGAGCCAGCAAAGCTCTAGGAAAATTATCAGGCGGGGTAGCCAAAGTAGTTATGGGAACCGACTTGCGCCTTGCCGACGACGCCGTAATGGGAGCCGGTGCTTTTACTTCAGATATTGCTCAAACCCAGGCATTGTACACCTACGCAGTGAGAAAAATGGCAGCCGAAGCTCAATGCAATTTTATCATGAAAAACAGAGTTGATATCGACGGAGTTGTGGAAGAAAAAAAATACAAGGCAGTAGAAACTGCTCAAACCGATATGTGGGGAACACAGGTGGGAGCCATGCGAATTTTCTCGGCCGACAATACATATTTCGAAAACATTCAGGCTGTGCCGGTTGATGCCAAGTTATTTGATAACGGCGTTTACGAAGCAGGTTCAAAGTTTATAACTGCTACCCTGAACGATTTTATTTCCAACAGAAAATAAAACACAGAACTACTATTATAAAAGAAGAGGCTGAATACAAGTTGTATTCAACCTCTTTTTGAAAACCACCATAAACACATTCCTAATTTAACTCATAGACCGACAGATCTTTTACAGAAAGTCCCTCCTCACAATATTTCGCAACATTTGTAATCATTCGAATAGCCAGTGTATAACTGATGTGATTCTTTTCAGTAAACCAATATAATTTTTTGTAATTATTGAATGCGGTTTGCAGAGAATAACCGGCATATAATATTACTGCAAACGATTTTTGATATTCTTCACGAACGGTAAACAACATGAATTTAATTTGTTCAAATTCGTTAGGGGTTACCAACCTCTGGACTTTATTAATAAATTCCAGTGTAGCTTCGCTTTTCATTTTCGTAATTTTTTATCTTCTTAATACAAATCAAATTTCCGCAAAAACCAAGAAACTATTAATAGAAAATGTACTGAAATACAAATTCAAAGACACTGATTTTCAGGAGATATTTTACTGACAGAAAGGGTCAGGCAATTTTACTTTTTATGCGGAATAAAAATATCCTGAACACAGAATACATTTCTGAGAAATATTTTTCAAAAAAAATAAAAATCGATGTAATGCAATAAAAAGATACACGTCATACCTTTGAAACAGAAACAAAAGACAACGAAATGGTTGCCAGAGATTTTAAAACGAATATTCTGCCAATAAGCAAAAAGTTGCTCCGGTTCGCGACCCGGTTCTTAAAAGACGAGGACGAGGCGCGCGATGTGGTTCAGGATGTATTTCTGAAACTCTGGCAAAAAAGGGACACACTGGCTGAAATAGAAAACATCGAAGCCTTTGCCATGCGAATGACACGCAACCGCTGCCTGGATGTTATTCGAGCCAATAAAGTTGTTCCTATTGACAAGGAAACCGACCGAAAAATAAAGGAAGAAACGGTCGACGTTCATTCAAAGATTGAATTGGGGGAATCGGCAAACCAAATAAAAATGCTGATAAACCAACTGCCCGATTTGCAGCGCACGGTTATGCAACTCAGAGACATTGAACAGCTTTCGTACGATGAAATTGCTGAAGAAACAGAATTGAATGTGAATGCAATCAGGGTAAATCTTTCGAGGGCCAGAAAAAAGGTACGCGATGAATTTCTGAGAATGAATGCGACTCCAAAACCTGCGGCCGGTATATTTAGTGAGGGGAGAAGCTCAAAAGTTGAATCAGCATCCTTTTCGGGAAACAGGATGCACAAATTTTAGGGTCATGAATGTGAAAGAGGTAAAACAGGTAGTGCAAAAGTATTTTGAAGGTGAAACAACACTGGAAGAAGAAAGAATGCTGGAAGCATATTTTCAAAGTGAAGAAATTGAAGAGGAACTAAAGGAATATGCTGAATTTTTTGGAGGAATCTCAGAATTGGCTGATGAAACCGACGACCGGGAAATTGAAGATGATGTGATGAATTATATCCTGGAAAACGAACACCGGGAAAAAACAAAATACCGCTCGCTTTGGAAAACCGTAACCGGAATTGCTGCTTCTATCATTATAGTTTTGGGCGGATTTCTTTTCTACCAGCAACAACAGGCTCCGTTTAAAGATACTTTCGACGACCCCGACAAAGCTTACGAATATGCACAGCAAACATTGCGGTATGTTTCGTCGAAATACAACAAAGGTCTCGCAGAATTATCGAATTTCGATAAGCTGGAAGCTGCCAAAAAGCCACTGAAAGAAGGAATTACACCGGTTAATAAATTTTTCGATACTGTAGAGAAAATTGAAAAAACCGAAAACCAATAACGAAATATAAAACGATTTACGAATACATAAAATTGAATACCATGAAAAAGTTGATTCTATTACTTGCAGTAATATTGCCGATGGCAGTATTTGCACAAAAAACCCCGGTTGACAAACTTTTTGAAAAATACGCCAACCAAAAGGGATTCACAACAGTGAACATTTCAGGAAAATTACTGGGATTTGCCAGCCAGATTGAAACAGGAGACGAGGCAACCACGGAAATTCTCTCTTCTTTAAAAGGAATCCGGATTCTTTCGGTGGAAGACAATGAATTAAACAAAAACATTGATTTTTACAAAGAACTGGAAAAAGACGGGTTCTTTAAAAACAACGATTATGAAGTTTTGATGGAAGTTACTGAAGACGACGAAGTAGTGAGATTTCTGGCAAAAGATGCCGGCAACGGTAAAATTTCGGACCTGCTTTTGGTAGTCGGCGGCGACGACAACGCCCTGATCTCAATTTCAGGATTGATTGACCCGAAAACCATCAACAAAATTACCAAATCGCTCGACCTTGGCCTCGATGATATAAATGTAGATATCAAATAAAAACGAAACTATTCACTCACTGAGAATCCGGGAATCCCCCGGATTTTTTTTGTCGTTTCGGTTTGTTTTACAACTATTTCGTATTTTTAAGCCGAACTAGTTTGTACAATATGACTTCAAACAACATTTTTGGAAAACATCATTTTTCCGCGGGTGAAACAAAAATTATCGAACTCAGCGACAGGAGTTTGTTCATAAAAAGGGAAAAAGAAGGCTGGCATATTTTAACTTCGACCGAAACAAACATTGAAACACCCGATTTTTCGAAAGGTGAATATTTCCAGTCCGGAAAATCGAATTCGCTTGTAATAGCGCCTGCATTACCGGCAAAACCACTGGTTTTTAAAGGCAACCATTTAAATGTTACTCCAAAACAAAAACTTACTTTCTTTCTGAAAATTCCGATAACGCTTCAGGTTTTTTATTCAAAAAATCTTCCCGACAACCTTTTGCAGGAAATTCCCTCGAAACGAATCTCTGATACCTGGTTTGGAGAAACAGACAACGGAGAACCGGCATTTGCACTGGGCAGCGAATACCAATTGTATTTTGAAAATATGGGAACAACCCCTTTGGAAGCCATTTGCCCGGTGAGTATTTTGAACAATTCAACCGGAACACTCGAAGTACAACGCCTGATTATTCGTGTTGAAAATTTATCGATCTACAAAAACGGCGATAAAAATGTTACCAACGTAGTTCAGGTTGAATACAAAGGGCAGGAAATAATGAGTTCGGTTGAATACCACTATTCAAAAGTTTTCGACGGCGACAAACAGGAAATTATTACCAAACCAAGAAATGCAGCCGGGAAAAATCTTTTGAAAATTAATTTCCATTTCATTAAAAACATGTATAAAATAGATTGAGTATGAACATCGACTGGTCACATTATCTGAATGCAGCAACCCTTGAAAAAGCATTGCGCATAATACTCATTCTCGCCATTGGATTGGTTGTAATTTACACAGTTGCATATATTGTAAAACGGCTGCTTCCCGACAAATTATCGAAACAGAGAAAAATGCTCATCAACCGGTTTGTTCAGTATTCGGGGTTTATTACTCTGTTTTTAATTCTTGTTGCTGAATTGAAAATTAACCTGGCTGCCATTTTTGGCGCTGCGGGTGTAATTGGTCTGGTAGTCGGGGTAGCCTCGCAAACCAGCATCGGGAATATTATCAGCGGTTTTTTCCTGGTTTCAGAGAAATCGTTCGAACTGGGCGACGTAATAAAAATAGGCGACAAAAGTGGTGTTGTTTACAGCATCGATTTACTTTCCATTAAATTAAAAACTTTCGACAATCTTTTGTTGCGCATTCCCAACCAAACGGTAATAAGCAGCGAAGTTACAAACGTTACCAAGTTTCCAATTCGCCGCCTCGATTTTGAAGTGGGTGTGGCCTACAAAGAAGATCTGAAAAAAGTGAAAAGTATCCTGGAACAGGTGGCCAAAAACAACCCGCTCAGTCTCGACGAACCAGAACCGGTGATCGTTTTCAAAGAATTTGGTGATAGCAGTATCAATATTATGCTGGGAATCTGGTTTGAAAAAACCAATTATATGCAAGTGAAAAATTCCATTTTTATGGAAATTAAACAGGCATTCGATAACGAAGGAATTGAAATCCCATTCCCGCATGTAAGTATTTATACCGGCGAAGCAACCAAACCTTTTCCTATTGTATCGGTTGAAAAATAATTCAATTTTAAAAAAAAAATCTGTAGATACGTACCACAGTAAGTATCTACAGAATAACAACCTCTTAATATTTGAATTATTATAAAATCAGTTTTGTTTGTTATTTGTAACGGACCAGAAACTGCCAAATTCGTAAAAAGATTCCTCCTATTAAAGTTTTACAATTACTAGACGTTCGACCATGGTTCCGCTATCGGAAATAACCCGAACAGTGTAGTAACCACTACGAAGTTCAGTTAATACCAGCGACTGGATAAATTTCTCACCGGGTGAGGTAAATTCATTAATATATACCAAAGCACCACTTTCTGAAAGAATCTGAACCGTATATTTCCCAGAAACCTCTTCAATCAGCATTTTTACAATTCCGCTGCTCGGATTTGGGAAAAGTTTTAACAACGGCTCTTTGTCGCCATCAACTTTTGAGTCGTCGTATATAGTAACCTTTATTTCGTCGGAACTGCTGCAATGGTATTCATCAGTTACAGTAACTGAATACGTTCCAGGGCCTAATCCCTTAGCGCTTGTAATCGTAATTTCAGGTGTTGTTTCGCCGTTATTCCATAAATATGATGAATAACCAGAACCAGCATTCAGCGAAAGTACCTGAGAGGAAAACATGGTAATATCTTCACCCAAATCGACCACCGGAAGTGGCACAACATTTAAATACAAAGTTACTGTTGAATCGCAACCATAATAGTTACTGAAAGTGTGTTCATAAGTTCCGCCGGCAGAATATAAAGTTCCACCAAAAGTATAAGAAGTACCTTCACAAATATCTTCGTAAAGTTCAACAAAATTTACCGGATTTACTGTTAGCGTGAGATAAACAGTTGAATCACAACCGTACTGATTCGAAAGCACGTCGGTGTAACTACCCGATATTTTATAAACCGAAGTTCCGACAACTACACTGTCGCCCTCGCAAATGGTTTTGTCAAGAACAGTTTCGTGCACCGGGTTTACAATTAAATCGAGAGTTACAATTGAATCACAACCAAACTGATTGGTTAAATTTTCAACATAAACACCCGTTTCGAAATAAGTTGAATTTCCAACCTGAATAGTTTCACCTTCACACAAAGTAACGCTCAGCAAAGTATCGTGAACAGGATTTACAGTCAGACGTAAAATAACGGTTGAATCGCACCCCAGACTTGTTGAAAATGAATTGATATATTCACCGGTTTCAATATAAGAAACTCCGCCGACCCAGGAAGTATCTCCTTCACAAATTACATCCTCATAAACGGTTTCATACGATGGATTTACAGTTAAATCGAGTGTAACCAGCGAATCGCATCCAAAACGGTTGGTCAATAGTTCGGAATAAACTCCGGTTGTTTTAAATGCTTTTCCACCAATTAAAACACTATCGCCCTGGCAAATAGATTCGATCAACAAAGTGTCGGAAGGCTGATTAACTGTAAGGTTTAAAACAACTGTTGAATCACAGCCTGCTGCTCTTGTCAACACATTTGTATAAGTACCGGAAGTTGAATAAACATTGTTGGCCACTTCAACCGATTCGCCTTCACAAATGGCTTCATTTAATTCCACAAGTATAGGCTCCACAACATTCAAATAAAGTGTTATAGTGGAATCGCAACCATATTGATTTGAAAATGTTTGGGTATAAACGCCCGAATCTGAATATGAGGTCTGTCCTACCTTGTAACTTTCCCCTCTACAAATTTCTTCGTTTAACACAATATTGTCCGTTGGGTTTACAGTAACATTCAATACAATTACTGAATCGCAGCCGCTGTAACTCGAATAAACAAATTCGTAACTTCCTGTTTCTGTATATTCATCACCTTCATAATAAACCGTCTCACCTTCGCAAATTATTTTATTAATTTCGCTCACATCGGGCGGACAGTAATGAAAAATTTCGGTGAAAACAAAATCGTTGTCATTTTCATCCAATTCGTCATTTGAATCCTGATAGTCAATAATATAACCAACATAATACATTCCTTCATCGATATCTCCTTCAAACGATGAAATATTGGCTGATACAGCTTCTGCAGTTGATGTATTCACAGCTAGTTCGCCAATGCTTGAATATCCTATAAGATAATCTCCCGTTGTAACATTGGCGTCATCGGAAAGATAGCAACCAACCCGGCAAGTGTTCGAGAGTTTCTCGCCGTTGTTTAATACATCGAGATTTATATTAATTTTAGATGCCGTGATTTCAAGACGACTGGAACCTTGAACATAAGTCAGGTTTGGATATAATGTGTGAACTACTTTTTTGTTTAAATACAAGTAACTGTTGTCTGTTTCAGAAGTCTCATCAACCACATCCAGGTAATCAATAATGTACCCGACATAATACTGCCCCTCCGGTAAATCGGGTATTTGTTCCAAAACATTAACATTAAAAGACTCAGTCTCCGATTCCTCCACACCTAAAGCTGAAAGACTGATTGTTCCGATTCTGTAATCGGAAGTATTTAAAGTTGTATTCGCTGATAAATAAACACCAATACTACATGCATCGGAAGCAACTGTCCCGTCATTTTCAATTTCCAAACCGATAGAAACATCGTAACCATTTATCGAAAAATTATTTGAAGTTGAAACATATGTCAGGTTTGGTGTAGTAATTATTTCCACCTGATCGCCGGTAAAAATATAACTGTTGTTTGTTTCGTCCGATTCATCCACACTATTCAGATAGTCTATTATATAACCTAAATAATAAGTTCCATCAGGTATTTCGGGAGTTACAGTTAAAACATCTTTTGTTAAATTTAATGCAGAAGAAGCACCTGAAGATAAACCAGCAACTGATTTTGTTCCAATCAGGTAGTCGGAAGTTGTAACTGAAGCATCGGCCGAGAGATAAAAAGCGACATTAAAAGCACCGGCATCTTCCGAACCATTGTTTTTAACTTCCATATCCACATCAACGGTAGTAGAGTTAATACTCAAGTTGTTTGATGCTGAAAGATAAGTTAACTCTATTCCCTGGGGAGTAGAACCAAGGGTAAAGTGCAGTGTCGAGCCGCTTAAATAAATTGTGTTAACATCAATTCCTGTTGCTTTTGAGTCATAAGTTAGTGCATTTGGATTTGTTTCATCGTTAAACGAAGTATTACTTGAACTTCCTGGGAAAACGTCGCCTGCATCTCCCCGGTTTTTGTTGTCATCCAGGTCAGTTTTTCCGTCAGCTTCTTCGAGATCGGAAAGTTTATTGTTCTCGTTGTCGTTATCCGATTTATTGGAATTAATGTGATAAATAGCCAGCCCTGAACCTGGCAGAGATGCATCGAATCCGGTTTTATAGCGGTTTTCGAGCAAAAAATATTCGTTGCTGTTGGGTGTGGTAAGTTTGTAACATTGTGTTCCTGTTGCCGCCGGTGAAAGGGTATAATCGCCATCGGAGGAAATTGTAACCGGTGAAATCCAGCCCAAATGCTGCCTTGCCCAGGCCGACATCATTGCGGGTGTACGTTCATTATTTAACCACGAACCACTCGCCATTAAACACCAGTTTCCGAGTCCTTCAGAGTCACCGTTTGAATCATCAGTGTCGTACAAATCGGGCAAATCCAATGCATGTCCAAATTCATGGCAAAATACGCCAATTCCAACCATTCCATAGCTTCTGGTTTCTGGCTGCATTATATAGTCATATATTTTTACCCCATCCAATGTTACAGGCGAAGCCAGGTACCACCTGTGCGACCATATATAATCTTCATTACTGCCCTCCTCTGCCCCTGGCCCCGAATGTACTATCATTAAATTATCAACATAACCATCGCCATCGTTGTCATAATCAGAAAAATCGACATAAGCATCGGCAGCAGCAATCGCCTCTTTAACCAAATCGCGCGAAACATAAAAATCATTTTTATATCCATAGTGATCGTAACTATATTTTGCCTCGTACCATCCAAAAACGTCTACAGAAAGAGTCAATTTTCCATTGGAAGCTGCTGTATAATAATCTTTGAACGAACCAGTACTGTTGTAATTTGTCTGGTTCATCAGATTGTCAAAATTTGTAGTTGTATACGTATTATCTAAATCGGGATATTTTATCAGCAACATTAAAACTTTTCGGGTTCCGGTAGTGGGGAATGCCAAATCAGGCGAATCTTCGGTGGATGCAGTTTTTAATATTGATCTCGATGGAGTTGGGCTTTGATATTTTGAAATGCCTTTCAAAAATGTCTTTTCCGGCTCGTTTCTATTTTCAGGGTTTTTTGCGCGAAAACCAGAAAAATCGAGTTTCCCTGCTTTCGACTTTATTGCAAACTCATAATAACCAACACTGTTTTTTATTACAGTATATCCGTCTTCGGTTACCGAATAATGGTTAAACTCATCACCAACCCCTACTATTTTCAGTTTTGTCCCATCGGGTTGGCTTACTTCTACCGGATAAGGGGCAGCAGAAACTAAAGATATTTTTTGTCCATGGGCAACAATTCCACATAAAACAAAAATTGAAAGTAAAAATATTCTCATTTAATGGTTGTTTCGTCCTATCTATGAATGCTAAAATAGGATTTTTATTTAAATAAAATACTTCATGATTTCTTATTTTTTATTTCAAAAAGGTATAAAAAAAGAGGCTAATAATGTAACCTCTTTTCCATATTGTACTTTACATTAAACCTTTTTTCTTTAAATACGGTTCTATCGACGGTTCTTTTCCCCTGAATTTCATATATACATTCATGCCTTCATCGGAGCCTGATTTTGCAAGCAACTCTCTGAATTTTGCCGCAACTTCGGGATTGAACAAATCGCCGGTTTCCTTAAATGCATAGAAAGCATCGGTGTCGAGCACTGCCGCCCAGTAATACACATAATAACCGGCTGAATAACCCCCGCTGAAAATGTGTGAAAAATAAGTACTGCGGTAACGCGGAATAAATTCAGGAATTAACCCGATTTTATCCATTGCAGCTTTTTCAAATGCATCAACATCAGTAATATCAGGATTCTCGACAGTATGAAAATCGAGGTCGAGCAACGAAGCTGCCACATATTCACCAGTTGTAAACCCCTGATTAAAAGTGCCGCTTTTTTCCAATTTCTCAATCAATTCGTCAGGAATGGTTTCACCGGTCTGATAATGTTTGGCATACACTTTCATTACTTCCGGCTCGGCAGCCCAGTTTTCCATTACCTGGGAAGGAAGTTCAACAAAATCGCGCGGAACATTTCCGGCGGTCCTGTCGTAGGGGCCGTCGGTAAATAAGCCGTGCAATGCGTGGCCAAATTCATGAAAAAGAGTTGAAACCTCGTCGAAACTTAACAAAGCCGGAGTGTCGCCTGCCTGGCGTGTAAAGTTCATAACCATTGAACCGATGCGCGGAATTCGTTTGCCATCTTTTGTATAGGAGGCTTGTCTGAAACCGGTTGACCAGGCTCCAACTTTTTTACCGTCGCGCGGATGAAAATCCATGTATAAAACACCCAGGAGCGAACCATCGGCTTCCTGAACTTCGTAAGCTTCGGCCTCTTCGTGGTAGGTTGGTAAATCGTCGCGTTTGATAAAATTCAAACCGTACAATTTGTTGGCCACATAAAAAATCCCGTTTTTAGCATTGTCGAGGCTAAAATAGGGTTTCATTTCAGCTTCATCTAAATTGAATTTTTGTTTGCGCAGTTTTTCATTGTAATACCACCAGTCCCACGAAGCAAGTTTAAATTTGCCGCCTTCACTGTCGATAATTGCCTGCATGTCTTTAACATCCTGTTTGGCCATATTGAGTGCCGGAACCCATAATTTCATCAAAAATTCGTAAACAGCTTCGGGCGTTTTTGCCATATTTATGTCGATAACATAATCGGCAAAGTTGTCGAACCCCAGCAATTTAGCTTTCTGGTCGCGGAGTTTTACAATTTTTGTAATGATTTCCTTGTTGTCGTTTTCGTTGTTGTTATCGCCACGCATAAAATAACCGCGGTATAATTTTTCACGCAAATCGCGGTTTTCGGCAAACTGTAAAAACGGGAGCATACTTGGTTTTGCCAATGTAAAAACCCATTTTCCTTCGTCGCCTGTATTTTTTGCATCTTGTGCGGCACGGGCAATAACATCGTTGGGAAGACCGGCAAGATCGGCTTCATTTTCAACTACAAGTTTGAAATTTTTGTTGGTTTCAGCCAGAAGGTTTTCACCAAACTGAAGGCTTAATGAAGAAAGTTCAGTATTTATAGCTTTAAGTTTCTCCTGATCATCAGCCGAAAGGTTGGCGCCATTTCTTTCGAAATCCTGGTAATATTTTTCTGTTGCGCGCATTTGTTCAGCATCCAATCCCAGTTCATTTCGTTTTTCATACACTGCCTTTACTTTAACAAAAAGCCCGGCATTCATCATAATATTGTCGCGGTTCTGTGTTGTCAGCGGCGAAATTTCACGGGCAACAGCCTGTAATGAATCGTTGGTATTGGCCGAACTCATTGGCCCAAAAACACCGTTAACTTTAGATAAAAGTTCACCCGATTTATCGAATTCAAGAATTGTATTTTCAAAGGTTGGCTCATCGGTATTCGCTACAATAGCTTCGATTTCAGCCTGTTGTTGTTTAATGCCTTCTTTAATAGCCGGCAGGTAATGTTCAACTTTAATCTCATCGAAAGGCGGCACACCAAAAGGAGTGGTCCATTCCTTAAAAAACGGATTTTCCATTGATTCAGAATTTTCTTTTTTCGTGTTTTGGCACGATGTAAATGCCAAAGTCATAACAAAAATAACAAACAGCAGTTTTTTCATGTTGAATAATTTTTAATAAACGTAAAAATAATGAATTTTACAAAGGAATAATGGGGTCAAATCATATTCCCTGCTTTAATTCAGAAAGATTTTATTAATCCTAAAAACCTGTTTCACAAAATAAATCTTATCTCCGTTCATTGAAATAAAAGTTTCATTTTTACAAAGTGAATTAATTCGTAATTTTGAAAACAGCAGGATATTTATAAATAACATTCTGTTAAGAATTTTTTTACATAAAAACCTGAAAAAAATTGTTTGTTTGAAACCTATGCAAATAAACGGAATAGAAGAAAAAGTACTTATCGACCGCATGATTTCGGGCGACCAGACTGCTTTTGAACTGCTTTTCAGGTTTTATTACCCCGGGTTGGTGGTTTTTGTTTCCCAAATAATAATGAATTCAACCGATGCAGAAGAGATTGTGCAGGATTTTTTTGTGAAACTCTGGGACAAAAGGGGAAATATTGTCAACGGCAATTCTTTTAAAAGTTACCTTTTTATTTCGGTTAAAAACAGTTCTTTCAATTATCTGAAAAGAAAAAAAATAAAGGAAAGTGTGGTGGAAGAGCTGAAACAAATAATGAAAGATAATTTGCTTTATGAACCCGATCTTTTTATCAATTCAGAACTTCAGGTTCAGCTAAAAAAAGCGTACGAAAAAATTCCACCGCGAACGCTCGAAGTATTTACGCTCAGCCGCATTAACGGCTTAAACAACGAAGAAATTGCCGGGCAACTGAATATCTCGAAACGTACGGTTGAAACACAAATCTCGAATGCATTAAAAATTCTCCGCCTCGAACTTAAAGATTACCTGACTTTGTTGCTGCTTTTTGAGCTCATAAATCTTTAATTTTAAAAAATCGTATTTTCTTCTACGTGTATTTACGCATTGAATTGTATTTAGTACAAACGAAGTATTTCAAAAAATACAAATGCAGGACAACAAAGAAAAAGAAGCTCAGAAAAAGTTGGGAAATTTTCTGGAATCGCAGAAAAACATGTCGGATTTGGAACGTCGAATCGAGGCCGGTTTAGTCATTCATCAAATTGAAAATATTAATATTAATCAGGCATTTAAAAAAGTTCAGCAACAAATAAAAAGGGAAAAACCGGTTAGACTGTTAACTTATTTAACCCGGGTTGCAGCAGTGTTAACACTTCCTTTACTTGTTTTTACCATTTGGAGTCTCTTTTTCAAAGACAATATTTCACAAAAAACACAGAACGAAATTTCGTGGCAAGAACTAAGCAGCCCGGCAGGTTTGCGTTCGCAGATAATTTTGCCCGACGGCACAAAAATGTGGCTGAATGCACAGAGCAAAGTCCGGTACAGTATCCCTTTTGTTAGAACAAACAGAACTATTGCTCTTGAAGGTGAAGCTTTTCTGGAAGTTATAAAAAACAGCGACTCGCCGTTTGTTGTTGAGTCGGGAAATACTTCGGTTGAAGTGCTGGGCACAAAGTTTAACGTAAAAGCTTATCCCAACGAAAATAACATTGAAGTGGCTTTAAAAGAAGGCAAGGTAAGATTTAGTGTAACCCAGGAAAATCAGCAAAAACATCTCGAACTTACACCCGGCAACCTTTTAGTATTTAACAAGGAAAACGGACAGGCTTCGCTTAATAACACCAACATTGAAAAACACATTGCATGGCACAACAACGTTCTTATTCTCGACGAAACGCCGATGGAAGAAGTAGCCGTTTTGTTGCAACGCTGGTACGGGGTAAAAGTTATTATAGGTGATGAAAAACTGAAAAAATACAGATTCACAACTACTTTCGAGAACGAATCGCTTTTCCGCGTACTTGAGCTGTTGCAGCTTAGTTCTCCCGACATAGAAATTAAATACACTCCAGGAAAAATAAACAGTAAAAATGGAGAAACTAATCAATCAATAGTACTTATAACATTAAAAAAATAACTGCCTATGAATTAACCGCTTCAGTGTTTAAAATTTAAGAGGAAGTGCTGGCACACTCCCTCCCGAATTAAAAACCTAAGACTTTTGGGTCTTAAATCATTTATTAAATAAACATTCAAATTTATGAAAAAAATTGTTGAACAGTTGTCCTTGATATACAAGGGGCATCGAAAAAAATTAATGATTATGCGTAATGCATTGCTGATATTACTCGTCAGTACATTTCAGGTTCTGGCAACAGGAAGTTACTCACAGACTACGCGGCTTAGCCTGAATATGAAAGGAGCTACAATCAAACAGGTATTGTCTTCGATTGAAGACCAAAGTGAATTTTATTTCCTTTACAACAGTGAACTTATCGATGTTAACCGGGAAATAAATATTACCATTGAGAACGAAAATATTGACAATATCTTAAATCAGTTATTTGACAAAAATGAAATCAACATTCTCATTAAAGACAAATACATTGTTTTAACACCGGCAGTCAGTGTTTCGCAGCAAAAAAGTATATCGGGAAAAGTTACTGATCAAACAGGGGCTCCTTTACCCGGTGTTACTGTATTTTTAAAAGGCTCGACCCAGGGAACAATTACCACTACCAACGGAACTTTTACACTTCCGAATATTCCTGAAAACGCTGTTGTTGTTTTTTCCTTCATTGGAATGAAAACACAGGAGATTGAAGTGGGGACGAAAAATTACCTCGATATTAAAATGGAACAGGAAACCATTGGCGTTGAGGAAGTAGTTGTGACAGCACTGGGTATCAAACGCGAACAAAAAGCGCTGGGTTACTCGGTTCAGGCAGTAAAAGGTGAAGATTTACAGAGAGTACAGGGAACAGATGTTGCTACATCACTTACTGGTAAGGTGGCTGGGGTTTTAATCGAAAACCCGACAGACTTTAACTCTACTCCTAAAATCAGCATTTTAGGAGAAACCCCACTTATTGTAATCGATGGAATTGCATATGCCAATAAAACTTTAAACGACATTTCATCTCAAGATATTGAGTCGTTAAACGTTCTTAAAGGGCCGACTGCTTCTGCTTTGTACGGTTTCCGTGGAAGGACCGGTGCTATTTTAATTACCACTAAAAATGGTAGCAGTAGTAATACCGGTATTAGTGTTGACGTATCTACCAACACAATGTTTACAGCAGGATATTTAGCCATTCCTGAAAAACAAAGTGTTTACGGCCGCGGGGAAAACAATACCTATCAACAAACGAAAGATCAATCCTGGGGTGGAGCAATGGATGGATCAATTCAAACACAATGGGATCCTATTGCCAAAGAATTTAGGGATTATGAATATTTACCGGTAGGAAAAGACAATTTTAAAAACTTTTTGGAACAGGGATATATCACAAATAATAATGTGAATGTTGCTTTTAATCAAAAAGGCATTGCCCTCAGAAGTTCTTTAAACTGGACTCAAAACAAAGGCCGTTATCCAAATGCCAAAGTAGATAAATATACGTACACCCTGGGCGGCGATATCAATTTGGAAAAATTTCACTTAACATCCAATTTGTCGTATACCAGACGGCATACTCCAAATATGGGTTCAAATGGTTACACTTCCTACGATCCTATGTACACCTTACTGGTCAACAGTTCAGCTGATTTTGATATTCGCGATTATAAAGATTACTGGTTGATTCCAGGCGTACTCCAAAATAACCATTTTGGATATGATTTGGCAAATAGCTTATACAGTGGAAAAAGCCAGAACAATCCTTACTACGACAGATATGAAAGACTTAACGAAGTAACCCGTGATATTTTTAACGCCGACCTGACAGTAAGCTACGATTTAACGGACTGGTTAAAAGTTACTTTGCGTTCAGGTTTAGATTTTTATGGAGATATAGGACAACTAAAATTATCGAAAGGTTCGTACACTTCATTAGGTGACACTGGTATTCCGTATTTCACCTACAGATCCGGATTAACATTTAACGGGGCACTAACCGGAGCTTACCTTGTAGGTAAAACTTCTGGAATGAGTTCCAACAGTGATTTGCTGTTAACAGGCATGAAAAAATTTGTTGATGATAAATTGGAGGTAGAATATCTTGCAGGGGGAACTATTTTTTATCAGGAAGACGAGAACATTAATGCCTGTACGGTAGGAGGTATTTCTGTACCGGGATTTTTCTCACTGGCTGCATCAGTTAGTCCTGCAACAGTAGCTGAAGAAAGAAGAACACAACAGGTTAATTCAGCTTATGGACGTTTGGCGCTGTCGTGGAATAAATTAATTTATGTGGATGTAACAGGCCGTAACGACTGGAGCTCTACTTTGGCAGGCCCCGGTGTTGATAAATCAAGCAGGTCTTACTTTTATCCTTCAATTTCCGGTAGTTTTATTGTTTCTGAATTATTCGGTGAATCATCAAAGCAATGGTTGGATTTGTTGAAAGTAAGAGGTTCATGGACTCAGGCCAAAGACCCTGCCGGCATTTATGCCATCAATAGCGTATATACATCTGTTTCCAGTATCTGGAATTCGTACAGTGGTACTTATGCACCGGATGTACTTTATGACTTGGAAAATATTCTTCCGTCTGCTACTGATACCTATGAAGCAGGGGTACAGGGAATTTTCTTCAATAAACGATTGACGGCTGATGTTTCTTACTTTAAAAGAAGGAATTACGATGCTCTAACAAAAGGGCCATTAACTTCTGCTTCAGGATATAACTATATGTATATCAACACCGAAGAGGAAACAAATAAAAAAGGCTGGATTGTTGCATTAACAGGGACTCCGGTTAAAACTGCAAACCTGCGTTGGGATATGGGGATCAACTGGTCTACCTACAAAGAGGTTTATTCCAAATTAGACCCCACATATTCTGCCAATAAACCATGGGTAAAAGTTGGTGAACGGGTCGACGCTTACACAATTAAAACATACCAAACGGTTCCTTCCGGAGAATTTGCAGGTCAGCGTATTTATAAATCGGGACTTTTACAGAGAGAAGGCTTTAATTCGGTAATTGGTTATAAAAATCCTGACTGGATTTGGGGTGTTAATACAACATTGCAATACAAGAACTGGAGTTTATTTGCATCATTTGACGGAGTTGTTGGAGGGATGATGTCTTCAACCACTGAAGCTTATATGTGGATTCAAGGGGTCCACCCGGAATCGGTAACTCCTGAAAGGGCAGCCGATGTGGCTACTCCCGGCTCTAAAAATTATCTTGGAACCGGTGTAATGGTGGTTTCAGGAACATACACCACCGATAGTAATACGGGTGAAATTCTTGAAGATACCCGTGTTTTTGCACAAAATGATGTATACGTTACCTATAAAGATTACATCCGTTCTTTACACGGTGGCACTGCGTGGGGTGGTACCGGGTACGAAGAAGACATTTTAGACAGAACATTTTTAAAACTTCGTGAAGTATCGCTTACCTACACGGTTCCAACAAAATTTCTTACAAAAATGGGCCCCGTTAAAGGTGCATCTATAAGTTTTATCGGACAAAATGTATTGTTCTGGGCAAAGGAATTTAGATATTCCGATCCTGATGGTGGTAGTGAAAATTTTGCAGACCCATCCTCAAGGTATCTTGGAGCTAATATTAAAGTTTCATTTTAAGAATTAGAACTATGAAAAAATTAAAATATATATTAATAGCTACAATCATCCTTTTTACAGCATCGTGCAGTAATTTTGAGGAAATAAATACAAATCCGGACAAATCGACTTCCGCTACTCCGGACATGCTCGCATCCTATACATTGATGAAAACATTCAAGCTGTCGAACAGCAGTGCTGATGTTTATACACAAATTACTTTGTTTGACCATCATGTAACAAAACTTACTTCTACCGCCGATCCTGGCCAATATTACTGGGCTTACTGGCAATATGGAAGCTTTGGAAATTATAAGTACTTAACCGATCTCAACGACATGGTTGGTTTTGCCGAAGGAAATATTGCACTACCTTCTTATCAGGGTTTAGCTTTATTTTTAAAGGCCTGGTACGGATTTAATGCAACCTTGAGCATGGGAGATGTTCCGTATTCCGAAGCCGGTATGGCAGCAGATGGAATTACACAGCCGGTTTATGACAAACAAGCTGATGTATTTGCCCAAATTCTTGACGATTTAAAACAGGCTGAAGCTTATTTTGCACAAGGTGTTGATTTTAGTGGAGATATAATGTATGATGGCGATGCAGGTAAATGGCAAAAACTCTGTAATGCTTTACAGCTAAAAGTGATACAAACCATGAGCAAAAAAGCAACTACTGAACAAAAAGCCCGGTTTGCTGCTATTGTAAGTGCCGGCAATTTAATGACCAGCTATGATGATGATTTAAAATTGGTATATACCGAAAACACCAATGCTACTTATCCGTTTTACAGCGGGAATAATCAAAGATTGGATGAAGCTCCTTCAACCATAGCTGTAAATGCTTTAAAAATGAACAAAGACAACAGATTGTTCTATTTCGCTGAACCGGCTGCCCAGAAGTTGGGAACCTATACTGAATCTGACTTTGAAGCTTATGTTGGCGCACCCTACGAAGAGGATGCAAACACTTTGTCATTAAATAATGCGACCGGAATGTATTCAAAATTGAATTTGCGTTATGTACAATATCGGGATAACGATCCTTTGTTGTATTTTACCTACGCCGAACAATGTTTTATTATTGCTGAAGCTGTAGAAGAAGGGTGGGTTTCAGGTAATGCAAAAACATATTATGAAAATGGGGTGAAAGCTCAACTGTCTTATTTCATGAATTTGCCACACACTACTGGCTTGGTGCATGGTATGGAAATTACTCAAAGTTATATTGACAATTATTTCACCGGTGAAGCTGCTTATAAAACCGATGGTTCAAAACAAGATAGATTGGAACAAATCTGGATACAACGTTGGCTGATTGATTTCTTTCAACCCAACAGTAGTTATTACTATCAATTTTTACGTACCGGTTATCCTGAATATGCTTTGGATCCTGTAACCAGTTTAAATCAGGACAATCCAAACGATTTTCCAAAGCGTTGGTATTACCCAACAAGCGAGGCAACTACCAATCCTGTGAACTATCAAAATGCAATTGATGAACAATTTGGTGGTGTTGATAATACGATGCAGGTTCCCTGGTATTTAAAATAATTTTTTTAGGTTGTTAATAGTTTAGTTCGAAAGGAATGGGTAACTTACCCATTCCTTTCTTTTAATCAACTATGAAGAATATACTTTTACTTTCGATAATTGTATTGCTTTTTGCACAGTGCAATAACAGCAATAACAGCAGTGGCGTTAACAAGCCGGCCGTACAAAATGAATGGAAACTTGTGTGGGCCGATGAATTTGACACCGACGGATTGGTTGATACAACCAAATGGAATTACGACACCCACGGCAACGAATACGGCTGGGGAAACAACGAAGCTGAATGGTACACTGTTTCCAATCCTGAAAACTGCAAAATAGAGAATGGAATTTTAACTATTACGGCAATAAAAGAATCAACTTCAGGAAAAAATTACAGCTCGGCCCGTATTACCACAAAAGGAAAAGGCGACTGGCTTTACTGTAAAGTAGAAGTACGTGCCAAACTGCCCACCGGAAAAGGAACCTGGCCGGCCATCTGGATGCTTCCCTCGGAAAATACATACGGAAACTGGCCCAAAAGCGGCGAAATCGATATTATGGAACACGTAGGCTACGATCCCGACACGGTACACTCAACCGTTCACACCGAATTGTTTAACCATACCATTGGCACACAAGTGGGAAAACCAACTTTTCTGCCCACAGCAACTACCGATTTTCATATATACACAATGGAATGGGAAGAAAATGAAGTAAGAAGTTATGTCGACGGAAAGCAATATTTCAACTTTTTGAATAATGGCGAAGGTAGCGGAGCCTGGCCTTTCAATCAACCTTTTCATTTAATACTGAATTTGGCCATCGGCGGCGGTTGGGGCGGTAAACAGGGAATCGACGATACTTTGTTTCCCCATCAATTTCAGGTTGACTATGTCAGAATTTATCAGCGATGATTTTTCTTTAAGCAAATTAGAATGAAACGACTAAACCTTCTGGTATTCTTTTTTTATGCACTTACTATTTTTCGGCCGGCAATGTCGCAGGAAGTAGATTCTGAATGGGATAATATCTATTCAAAAAACTGGCCTGACGGTTTTGTCCCGGTAGACATACCTTCGTCGTTCGACAACAAAATTCAAAAAGCTGTTTTTTATAAATCCTCTCTTTTAAAGCCTCAGCCTCTGATTGTTTCGTTACACACCTGGAGCGGTGATTATCTACAGGAAGATCCTTTGGCTGAAGAGATTGTTTTGCGCGGTTGGAACTACATCCATCCCGATTTCAGAGGCCCGAACAACCGCCCCGAAGCCTGTGGCAGCGATGCTGTGCTTTCCGATATTCAAGATGCTATTGTTTTTGCTGTCGAACAGGGAAATGTTGATACTTCTGAAGTTCATATAATTGGCGTTTCAGGAGGTGGTTACGCAACCCTGCTGGCTTTTATGCAACTAAATTATCCAGTAAAAAGTTTTAACAGCTGGGCCGCCATTTCCAACCTGGAAGACTGGTACTGGGAATGCAAAGGCCGTGGTTTAAAATATGCCGGCGATTTAGAAAAAGTAACTACAGCAGGAAAAGGATTCAATGCTGTTGAATCGCAAAAACGTTCGCCTGCTCTGATGAATTTTCCGGAAGAAAAAAGAAAACAAGCCACTCTGCATATTTATACCGGAATTCATGACGGTTATACGGGCTCGGTGCCGGTTACCCACTCAATAAATATGTTCAACCACCTGGTTAAAGAAACCGTGCCCGATCGTTCAAATAAAATTGTTTCCGACAGTTTAAAACTGGTTTTGCTTGAAAAAAGGCTCAATCCAAACCCGGACACCTGTCTTTTTCTTGGTGAAAGAAAAATCCACCTGCAACGGGAAATCCCCCATATTACCCTTACTGTTTTTGAAGGCACACACGAAATGATAGTTCCTCAGGCATTGGCATTACTTCCGGTTTACGAATACGATTCTTCAAAAAAAATGAACATTTTAACAGTTGGCGATTCAAACGGTGCAGCCCAAAACGGATGGCCTGTCCAACTGGCAAAACTATTGCCTTTTTCTACAGTAATCAACGAGTCGGTATCGGGAAATACTATTGGCTTTAACAATCTTGATAACCCGAAACTGAACACACTTCGTAACATGGAAGCATACCTCGATTCGGCATTCAGCAAACTGCCTTCGGGGGAACAACTCGATTGTATTGTTTTTTGTTTAGGAACCAACGATGCAAAAAAAGTATTTAACGACAGTATCGAACAGGTTCCGGCAAATCTCGACTCGCTTTTAAACCTAACAAAAAATTATTTTAAGCTTCATAAAAAAAAGGTTCCTGATTTGGTTGTTGTTTCGCCTCCGCCAATGAATGAAAAAATGGCCGATTCTTTAAAATACGGGGGAGGAAACATCCGAATCGATAAAAATAACATCCTTTTCAAAAAAGTGGCAGAAGAACAAAATGCCCTTTTTATTGACATCAATTCCGGTTTCAAAAAAAGTGTTGAAGAAATTACCGTTGACGGGGTTCATTTAACCGCGAATGCGCAATTCAAAATGGCACAAGCTATTACAAATGTTTTAAAGTCAGATTCCTATAAAAAATGAAAATTACAAATATATTAACAGTGGCAGTATTAATTGCCTCTGTTTTTCACGCTTGCAAGTCAACAAATACTGAATCAAACGTTGTTCATCCAATTTCGGAAGAAGCCGATACAAATGTTGTTTTGCCACCGGCGTGGGCTTTTGGTATTATATACGGAGCTTATACCAACCAGGAACAATCGGTTGAATTGATCGACCAGATAATTGCCCATGATTATCCGATCGACGCCTTTTGGATTGATTCGTGGTTCTGGGATTGGCAAAATCAGGGCCAGGGGCCTAAAAAATATATGGACTTTGTGGCAGACACAATTTCGTACCCCAACATGAAAGAAATGTGGGATTATATGCAATACAGAAATATAAAAGCCGGTATCTGGATGTGGGATGCCATTATGCAAACCGGCAACGAAAACGAATACGAAAATTTCAAATCGAAAGGTTTTTTTAAATCGGAAAACATTCGCACCGATGGGTGGCACAACGGCCAACGTACTACCATTATTGGCGATAATAGTGAAATAGTAAACGGAACCCGGTGTGGTGACATTGATTTTGAAAACCCGGAGGCCAGGATATATTTTCAGCAAAAAGTAAAACATTTTTTCGATGACGGGGTCGATTTTATCAAACTCGATAAAACAGATGCCATACCGGTTTGCAAAGCCATGTTCGAAACCACACAAAAACTAGGCAAAGAAACAGCCGGACGCGGTTTTATCCTTTCCCACAGTTACGGAGTTGAAAGCCCGGAATACAAACGTTATCCGGGAAAATGGACCGACGATACCCGCTCCGACTGGACCGTGGAGAATCCAACCCACGAGTTTTCGCCCTGGTTGCCCAACGTAGCTTTTAAAGAAAATCTTGCCATGTACACCGATACCAGCAGGCATTTTTATAAAATACCTTTTATGGCCAACGACATGGGGGGATTTTCTGTTGGCTCTGATGGTTTTAAAGATGAAGAACTATACATCCGCTGGCTCGAATTTGCCACTTTTGTACCGCTAACCACTCCCTTTTCTCAACCTGAAAACAAAACGGGGAATATTGCATTTAATGTTTCGCAACGCGCCGACTCCCTGTTCAAAAAATATGCACACCTGAAAATGGAATTATTTCCCTACATTTATTCTTACGCGCATTTATCGAGGTGGCAGGGCATTAACACCATCAGGCCGGTAAACGGACTTCTGACCCAATACTTATTTGGCGATGAAATTTTAGTTGCACCAATGCATGAACAAGGAAAAAATTCGCGGGAAGTTTATCTTCCTGAAAATGCCGGTTGGATAAATTACTGGACAGGGGAAATACAAAACGGTGGACAAAATGTTTTGGCTGACGCCCCACTGGAACAAATTCCCCTTTTTATTAAACAAGGTGCCATTATTCCAAAAAGAGAATACGCCCGTTCAATTGAAACCGGAACTAACAATTTGCTTGAACTTCATGTTTATACGGGAGCAAATGGAACATTTACAATGTTTGAAGACGATGGAAAAAGCAACGATTATTTAAACGGAATATATTCAAAAACAACCCTCAGCTACGAAGAGAAAAAAAACAGCGGGGAACTTGTAATATCTCCTGTGGGTGGCGGTTTTAAAGGAATGAACAATCAAAGAGAATGGGAAATAATTTTTTACAGCAACAAAGAAATCAATAAAATTCTACTCAATAATAAACCTGTTAAGTTCATCAGAAATGGTGATAAATACATGGCCGAAACCTTTTTAGCACAAAAAGCCGAAGAACAAAAACTTGTTTTTTACTACTAATTTATCAAAGAATATAAAGCTATATTTTAAATTTGTATAGGTAGTTGAAATTGTGCAACAACCATTTCCATACGTGATTTGTTTATTTATTAATTACCATAATATGGGAACTAAATACAAAGTTTATACAGATAAAAATTTATTGGTTGATGTTTTATATGGCGATGTAACCCTGACTAATATTATTGAGCTTTACCAAAAGGAACATGAAAATGTAAATTTCTTCAAAATCAACAGATCGCTAAGTGATATCAGGGAAGCCAAAATCAAACTATCGGCAAAAGAAGTTAAGGATTTTATCCAATTCGCCCAAAACCCAAACGACAACAAAGATTTCAGATGGGCAATTATAGCCAACAACCCATTGCAAACCGCTTTATCTTTTATGGTAATCATGGATAAACATTTCAAAGATGTTATAAAAGTATTTTCAACATTGAAAGCAGCCAATAACTATCTGGCAACAGATTATTCTGAACCGGAATTTAACGACAACGATTTTATCGAAGTGAACTAACCCCTTGTCAGCATTAATTATCTTTTGGCAGACAATTCACATTAAATTCTTTTTCACTATTTTGCATTCCCAAGAAACAGAAACAACCGTGACTGCTCTAAAAAATTTCATCGAAAAATACACCGAAGTGCCTGACAATGAGTGGAAAATTATTTCTGCTGCTTTTGAGAGAAAAATCTATGCGAAAAACAAAAATATTGTTTCTGAAGGTGAAATATGCCGCTACTTCTGGTTTCTGGAAGAAGGGTTAATCCGTTTTTTTACGTTTAACGACGGTAACGACACAACCAAGTTTTTTACTGTTGCACCGTATTGTTTCACCTCGAAAAACAGTTTCCGAAACCGGGTTCCGGCGCGCGAAAACATACAGACGCTTGAAAAATGTACTGTCAGGCAAATTTCTCTTGAAAAAGCCAATGAGTTGCTCGAATTAAAATCGTGGAGCACTTTTACGCGGAAATTTGTAAACGAAGTGCAGGAACACATGGAAGATTTGCTAACCGGAATCAGAACGCAAAGTGCTGAACAACGCTACATTGATCTTCAAAAAAAATACCCGCAACTGATTCAAAAAATTCCCTTAAAACATTTATCTACATTTTTGGGAATTGCACCGCAGTCGCTCAGCCGAATCAGAAAAAAGCTGGTTGTACACTGAATTAATTAACATTTGTGAAGTATTTTTAAATCGCAGTTTTCGAATTTTGCAGCGAATTTTAAAAGCAGAAAACAATGACAAGTTTAAAAAGCAAAATCTTCAATTTCACCATGCGGAACCGGCATTTGCTGCAGGGAAAACTCAAACGCGAAGCTTTCGACATGAATACTTCAATTTCGGGTTTTCGCGAAACGTGTGAAAAAGGCGCATCGAAATATGCAAAAATTCCAGCCGGAATAACAGTAACCCCCGACGAAATTGCCGGACTAAAATCGGAATGGCTTGTTCCGGAATTTTCAAATCAAAAGAAACTTATTTTGTATGTTCACGGAGGTGGTTATGTTTCGGGCTCGTGCAACGACCACCGCGGATTTGTGTCGAAGTTTGCGCAAAATACCGGTTACACCAATCTTGTTTTTGAATACCGGCTGGCGCCAGAACATCCTTTTCCGGCGGCAGTCGACGATTCTGTCAGCGTTTACAAAGCGATTCTTTTGCAGGGGTACAAACCCGAAAATATTTTAATCGCGGGCGAATCGGCAGGCGGAGGTTTAACGCTGGCGCTTTTATTGGCGCTGAAAGAACAAAACATTCAGCTGCCAAAAGCGGCAGTTGCGATTTCGCCCTGGGCCGATTTAACCTGTTCGGGCGAGTCGTACCAAACAAAAAACAATGTTTCGGTGGCTCCTAAATTTTCGTGGAATGTGTTCAGCAAACATTATGTTGGAGAAAACAATCCTGAAAACCCGCTGATTTCGCCGTTGTTTGGGAATCTGGAAAACCTCCCTCCTATTTTTGTAAATGCAGGAACCGACGATGAATTGTTTGACGACGGCAGAAGATTTGCCGAAAAAGCGCGTGCTGCCGGTGTTCATGTAATTTTCAGTGCCGGCGAAGGCCAGGTTCATTGTTATCCGCTGCTGGCGCCGTTTTTCCCTGAAGCAACCGAAGCGATGAACGAAATTGTGAACTTCATAAAAACTCAATTGAACTGAGCCAGGTCTGAAATTAAACCCTAATTTTACCCCCGAACATTTGTTTTCAACAAAATGGAAGATATTACCGAATTTATTCACCGGCAATTTGCGTTTAACCAAAACAGAAATTTATACTATTCCGGTATCGGTTCTTCGACACTTTTTACCCCCGAAGTTTCAACAATTATCAATCGGATTAAAACACTAAACCCAAAAGAGGAACAACAAATTATTGAATACACTTCAGAAAAAGCCCTCGAAGAATTTGGCAGTTTTAACCAATATTATTCCTTTTCCGACGACGATAAACTGGAACTTAAAAACATTTATTCAGCGTTGTTTTTGGCATTAAAACAATATGCTGAGAATAAAGGGAATCAAATTGAGCCAATCGCAAAAAAACATTACAAAAGGCTAAAAGAATGGCTTGAAAAAACCAATTCATTTTCATCGAAAATTTATGACGGCGGTGAAGAATTTGTTTCGGCGGTTGTTTGTTCGGAATACCCGGCTGAACTTCAGCTTAAAATACTAAATGTTGAACTTTCGGAATGCGGGTCGCCGGTGCTCGATATTGGTTGCGGAAAACAGGCGAACCTTGTAAATTTTTTCCGCCAACACGGAATTGAAGCTTTTGGAATTGAAAGGTTTGATACCGGAAACCGGTTTTGTGAAAAAGCAGGCTGGCTCGAATTTGATTACGGTATAAACAAATGGGGCACCATTATCAGTCACCTTGGATTTTCGAACCATTTTAACCACCACCACTTGCGCATCGATGGAAATTTCAGGGAATATGCAACGGTTTACATGGCAATTCTGAAATCATTAAAACCCGGTGGTTCGTTTATTTATACGCCCGATTTGCCTTTTATTGAACAGTACCTCGACAAAACCAACTACAAAATTGAAAAAACAGATGCCGGAAACAACTCCTTCAAAACTTCAAAAATTACGTTTTTGAAACCTCCCTTTTAACTTTACAAATAAACCGGCTTGGTTTAACTCATTCAAAAATAATTGTCAAAATACCAGCCTTATTCAAAATATTTACAATAGCTCGTTATTTTTTTGAATATTTTTAGCTGCGCGAATTTTAGAGAAAAAGCACTGTAATTCGCCAAAGTTTTGAACCAAAGTTCTAATATCTGACTTACCAATGATTAAAAAAATTTTTGCCACATTTTTGTTAACGCTTTTATTAAATGCAACATTTGCACATTCAGGCAAACCTAAATTCCACGTTGTTATTGATACCGACGGCGCCATAGACGATATGCGTGCGATTTCGATGCTACTGGCTCAAAACGATATTCGTGTTCTGGCGATTACCTGCTCACAGGGAACACTTTTATCCGATTCGGTTGGCCAAAAAGTGGAAGCACTGCTTTCGGCTTTTCATCACGAAGGAATTCCGGTAGGAATTGGCGACGATATTAATGAAAAACTTCCGGTTTGGGCGTCGTTTGCTCAAAACATTGAATGGGGCAATCCAACCTTTCGAAGCAGCAATATAAAGCGTATAAATTCAGGCAAATTGCTCGACAGGATTTTTGAGAATTACCCCGAAAAAATTACACTGGTTGCACTGGGATCATTAAAAACCTACGCCGACTGGCTTAAACAAAATCCGCAAAACGACAATAAAATCGATCGGATTGTCTGGTACAACAACTTTAAAACGAACGACGATTTTAATTACTCGGTTTCGCCCGAAAGTCTCAGTTTTATTGAAAGTTTAAAGATTCGGCTCGACAGGGTTGGCAACGTTTCCAATACATTTCTTGTCGACGAACAATATCTTTCTGTTATTGCCAACACAAATTCGCCTTACGCCAAACAAATTGAAGAAGTGCACAAATCGCCCGAAATTGTGGCGCGTATTAAACAAAAGCACCTGGTTCTTTGGGACGATATTATTCCGCTTTACCTCACCGTCCCTATTCTATTCGAATCAACAAAAAACGAAAATACCAGAGAAGTTGAATTAAACAGCAATTTGCCGGTTGCTGTTATCGACGATGCTATTTCGAAATTACTGGAATCGGGAACAACAACAAACAACAGGGTTTTTAATAGTTTTCCAACCGAACAGGAATTGTACAAACCTGCTTATTCCAACATTTTAAAAGAGACCATCGGAAAATTTGGGCCGATTGAATGGAAAGCCATTTGCTTGACTAATGAAATTCACGGACACACCGGAATTTATTCCATTGTAGGCGCAAAAATGGGAATCCGTGCCATGGAATATTTTAATGTGGGCGTAAACAACCTGACGATCAAAACTTTTGCAGGACACGAACCTCCACTCAGTTGTTTTAACGACGGAATTCAAATCAGTAGCGGCGCGACTATCGGACAGGGTTTAATCACAGTTTCCGATACGGTTTTACATATTCCAACAGCACAAGTTGAATTTAACCGGCAAAAAATACTCATTTCGCTAAAACCCGAAATTGCAACACAAATGCAAAAAGACATAAAATATGGCGTGAAAACGTATGGCCTTGAATCGGAAACGTACTGGTTGTATATTGAAGAACTGGCGCTTCGTTACTGGGCCGAATATGACAGAAACGAAATTTTTGCTATCAAATGCCTCGATGAAAATTAAAAATTTCAGAAAAAATGTAACTTTTCATTTTCAGCTTTACTAAATAGAAAAACACTGAAAAATTGAACAAGGAAGAGAAATTTAATTCGATAGTAACTGAAAACAGCGAGCGGATCCGAAGCATTTGCAGATACTACAATTCCAACGTTGAGGAGCAAAAAGACATGTACCAGGAGGTGCTGGTAAACATCTGGAAAAGCCTCGACAGTTTTAGGGGCGACTCGGCGCTGAGTACCTGGGTTTACCGTGTGGCCGTGAATACTTCGCTCACTTTTACCGGCAAAGCCTTCCGACACATGAAACTGATGGTAAACAGCGACACAAAAAACCTGAATTCTGTTTTGGATGAAGATAACCTGAAAGACAAACTGGAGCAGGAAAACCGCCTCGACAAATTACAAACCGAGCTCAACCAGTTGTCGGTTATCGACAAAGCCATGATTTCACTTTTGCTCGAAGGGCTTTCGATGAAAGAAATTGCCGATGTTATCGGAATTACCGAGCCCAATGTAAAAGTTAAAATTCACCGGATTAAAACTCAATTAAAAGAAAAGCTGAAAGGAGACACCCATGAAAACCAATGAACAAAATACAGAAAACGGCAACCTGAATTCGCTGATTTCAAAATTGAAAACCAAAGACACAAATTACGCTACTTTAAGTAAAGCCTTGCAAATTATTTATATCGTTTTTATACCTATTTATCTTGTATTAACTGCCATCGAATACTTTTCAACGCACAACATTAACGAAATATACGGCGGCTGTGGTTTTATAGGCTCATTTTTGATATTTATTTTCACTCTCGGAAAATATTATAAGGAGTACAATTTTGTCGATTATTCGTTGCCAACCGTTGAAATGCTAAAAAAAGCCGTTGCGCGCTACCAGCCGTTTCAAAAAAGAACACTTTGGGCAGTAACTGCTGTTGCTTTCATGGATGCAGGGTTAACGTTTAGCTGGCTCGACGATAATATTTCAATTCTGATAATGCAAATCGTTTTTTGGGGTGCAATGATTTTGGCAGCAATTATCGGATTGGTGGTTTGGCGTATAAAATATAAACCCATCAGAGACGAAGCGCTGCAAATGATCAAAGAAATTGAAAGCGAATAAATGAATCTGGTTTATTGAATTTTGCAGATAAACCAATATGTGTTGCATATTTATAAACCCGGAGGGTTTACATGTTTATAGAAAATGCGTTAGCAAAAAATATACGACTCCCGTGGAGTCGAACCAAAGCTTAATTAATTTTTTCTATAAACATTTGATGCCTCTGGCATCTGTTAACATTTATTATGTACCTAATTCAATGATTTTATTGAATCTTCTTCCAGACATGGATTACTTTCAGATTATGAACAGAACTTTAATTGTTTGAATTTTGTAACTTTTAATTTGAAAAATATTAATATCATTTTAGGTTTCGTTCTATTTTTGCATTTCATAAACTAAAACGAAACAAATGACTTATAAAAAGTTACAATCAAATTCAAAATCAATACTCTCCTTTGGAAAGGCACTACTTCTATTTTTTCTTTTATCGACAGCCCTGGTTTCATTTTCGCAAACCGGCGACAGTACAAAAGTAATCCATCATTTTTCAGGAAATATTCAGGCCACCAACAACGGTATTTCGTTAATTCCGTCGTTAACCCTTGGAAAACCTGCGGTAATGTTTAATCTTTCCATCGGAAATGAGAAACTGAGCTTTGATCCGCAACTGCGTTTTGCCATAGAAGGAAAACCCTGGTCGTTTATTTTTTGGTGGCGGTACCAACTGGTTCAAAACGAAAAATTCCAGATGAGGCTGGGCGCACATCCCGCATTTTCATTCAAAGAAACCAATGTAATAAAAGACGGAACCGAAATGGAAATCATGAGGGTTAGACGGTATTTAGCAGGGGAAATAGCCCCGAATTTCAAAATCTCAAAAAATATCAGCATTTCGCCCTATTATCTTTACGCTTACGGAGTTGAAGAAGACATCACAAAAAACACACATTATATAGCTTTGCAAAGCAGTTTTTCAAACTTAAAAATCACCGATCAATTTTATCTTGGAATAAATCCGCAGGTATATTTTTTGAAAATGGATGAACTTACCGGTTCATATTTTGCTTCCACTTTTTCGGTTTCAAAGAAAAACTTCCCTGTTTCGGTTTCGTTTATGATGAACAAAACCATCGACAGTGAAATTGTTGCCGACGATTTTGTCTGGAGCGCCAGTATTATTTATTCCTTCAGCAACAAATACAACAAACTTTAATTTTATTGCTGAAATAAAATCGTTTGAAAATTTAAACATACAAAAAATGGAAAAGTCTGAAAGTCTTGAGGAACTCTACAAAAGAAAATTCAACTGGATACCGGAGAATTTCAGAAACGAACTTGGCCATTTTAACCTGTTTAAAGTAGAACCGCCAACCGGGGGCAAAGCCAAACCGGTTCCGTACCAAAAGCGCGACTACTACAAAATAATGATAACCGAAGGCGAAAGCAAGGTTTTTTATGCCGACAGGGTTGTAGATGTAAAAGGTTTTGCACTTACATTTTCGAACCCGCAAATCCCTTACAAATGGGATTGTATTGAAGGAATAAAACACGGCGTTTACTGCATTTTTAACAAAGAATTTTTTTCGCACTTTGGAAACATCAACCAATATTCGGTTTTTCAGCCCGGTAGTTCCCACATTTTTGAACTGAATGAAGAACAGGCAGAAAATGTTTTTGGAATTTATGAAAAGATGTTTGAGGAAATTACCTCCGATTACGTGCACAAATACGATGTTTTGCGCAACCTTGTTTTTGAACTTATTCATTTTGCCATGAAAACCCAGCCGTCGTTGCAATACAACAAAGGGGCCATCGATGCCAATCAACGCATTTCGATGATGTTTCTGGAACTGCTCGAACGGCAATTTCCGGTAGATGAATCGCACGACAAAATTGAACTGCGCTCGGCGTCCGATTTTGCCGAAAAGCTGGCAGTGCATGTAAATCATTTAAACCGCGCTGTAAAAACCGTTACCGGCAAAACCACATCGCAGGTAATTGCCGACCGTGTTTTACAGGAATCGAAAATCCTTCTCAAACAAAGTAGCTGGAATGTATCTGAAATAGCATATTCGCTCGGTTTTACCGAAGTTACTCATTTCAATAATTTTTTTAAAAAACATACATTAACCAGCCCTACAAAATTTAAATCTATTTGAATTTCGTAGTTTATTGTTTCTTTTTTATTTTATTTCCCTGGTATTTTATTTGAATTTTGTATCAAAAGTAATTCAAAAATGAAAACAAGAACATTAGGAAAAAGTGGCCTTGAAGTCTCGGCGCTGGGACTCGGTTGCATGGGAATGAGTTTTTCTTTTCCACCGTTCCCCGAAAAAAAAGATATGATTGTAATGCTGCGCCAGGCGGTTGAAAGAGGGGTAACATTTTTTGACACTGCCGAAGTTTACGGTCCGTTTGTAAATGAAGAACTGGTGGGTGAAGCGTTGGAACCTTTCAAAAACGAGGTTGTAATAGCCACCAAATTCGGGTTCGATATTCAGGACGGAAAAATGGCCGGGTTAAACAGTCGTCCGGAGCACATAAAAAAGGTAGTTGATGAACAGTTAAAACGGCTGCGCGTAGAAACTATCGATTTGTTGTACCAGCACCGGGTCGATCCCGATGTACCCATTGAAGAGGTTGCAGGCACGGTAAAAAATTTGATTCAGACAGGCAAGGTAAAACATTTTGGAATGTCGGAAGCCGGAGTTGAAAATATTCGCCGCGCTCACGCAATTCAACCGGTAACTGCATTACAAAGCGAATATTCATTATGGTGGCGCGAACCCGAAAGCGAAATTTTGCCAACTCTCGAAGAACTGGGAATTGGTTTTGTTCCGTTCAGTCCTTTGGGCAAAGGGTTCCTCACCGGAAAAATCGATGCCAACACCACATTTGAAGCAACTGATTTTCGGGCTTCTGTTCCACGTTTTTCAGAAGAAAACCGAAAAGCCAATCAGGCTGTGGTTGATTTACTTTCAGAAATTGCCAAAGAAAAAAATGCAACCCCGGCACAAATTGCACTGGCATGGCTACTGGCTCAAAAACCATGGATTGTTCCCATTCCGGGAACCACAAAACTGCACCGATTGGAAGAAAACCTTGGTTCGGTAGAAATTGAATTAACCGGCGAAGAACTGCAAAAAATAAACGACGCTGCTAAAAAAATTGAAATTCAGGGCGCCCGTTATCCTGAGTCGGCACAACGAATGATAAACCGATAACCAATTACAATTAACTTTTCCAAAGTATGAAACTTTGGAAAAGTTAAACTACAGAAAAGGGAATTATCTACGGAACCGGAGCCTGGAACAAAGGCGAAATCATTAACAAACCTGCCATGAAAGATGCCTTTTTTGCCGGAAGCAATATTTAATGTTTTATTAGAAAAGTAAGATTTATTCTTTTTCTGAGAAATTAATTAAAGAAATCACAGAGTCATTCAGTTTTCACAACAGAAACATCCTTTTAAAAAGCCTATTCATCGCAAAAATTTGCCGGAATAAATGATGTAAACTATTTTTAATAAAAATCAATAATTCAATCCTTTAACCGAAGATTATAAAAATGAAATTAAAAACGACACTGCTTGCAATTTTTGCAATAATTCAAACAACAATTCTTTTTGCCCAGGACTGGCCTCAATATGGCGGACCTGATCGCAACAGTATTTCACCCGAAAAAGGGATTTTGCGTTCCTGGCCTGAAAGTGGCCCCGAAGTACTCTGGAAAGTAGATGTAGGTATCGGTTACGGCGGCCCGGTAATCAAAGACGGGAAAGCGTATTTGCTTGACCGAAACGATAAGGAAGGCGATAAAATGAGATGTTTCGATTTGAATACAGGAAAAGAGCTCTGGAAATTTGAATATGCAGCTGCCGGTGAGGTCATGTTCCCCGGATCGCGCAGCGTGCCGGTTATCGATGGTAACAATGTATATTCCTGCGGTCCATACGGCGATTTGTATTGTATTGATATCAACACTCAAAAACCAGTTTGGAATGTAAATATCTGGACCGATTTTGGTGGCGAACTTCCGGAAGGAACTCCCGGATATGGCGGCGGATTTCCAACCTGAGCAATTTCTCAGTGCCCGCTGATTTATGGCGATTTGCTGATACTTGCTTCACAGGCGCCCGAAGCCGGTGTGGTGGCATACAATAAAAACACCGGAAAATTGAAATGGAAAACCGCGAGTTTAGGACTCACCGGATACGTCAGTCCAACAATTGTTAAAATCGATAGTCAGGATCATTTGGTGATGGTCACAGCTTCCGGTGGCGGACGCGGACAAGACCCGGTTCCTGGAAATGTAGTAGGAATGGATCCGCTAACAGGAAAAATTATCTGGCAGTTTAATAACTGGCTGTGCCGCATTCCAATTCCAATGGCTGTGGATGCAGGAAACAATAAACTTTTAATTACAGGAGGTTATGACTTGGGCGCCCTGATGATTCAGGTAGCAAAAAATGCCGATGGAACTTACGGTACAAAAGAACTATTCCGTACCGAAGAATTTGGCGATCAGACCAAAACGCCGATTTTTTACAAAGGTTATTTTTATGGTGAGTACGGCACAAATAATAAGCGCGATGGACTAACTTGTATGAACATGGACGGAGAAATAATGTGGAAAACAAAACGTGAGCCTGACTTCAACAAAGGAAGCATGATCATTGCCGATGGATTGATGCTGGCAACAGATGGGGCCAAAACGCTTTACCTTATTGATCCTAGTCCTGAAGGTTTTAAACCAATCTCAAAAGCCGAGTTGTTGACAGAACAGGAAGGTGGAGATACGCGCAACGGAGTACAAAACTGGGGGCCGCTGGCCTTGTCGGGAGGCAAACTCCTAATCCGGGATCAGAAGCAGATGATGTGCGTAAAAGTTGGTGAATAATATAATAGATAACCTTTTCCAAAGTTTAAACTTTGGAAAAGGTTGACTTTAGTTTAAATTGCGGTACTCATTCGGAGTATAACCGGTTTCGTTCTTAAACATCCGGTTAAAGTGCTGCGAATATTTGAAACCCAACTCATTCGCTATTTCACTAACCGTTTTATTTCCATCAAATATTTTGCTTTTTGCCAGTTCAATTATTTTTATCTGAATGTATTCCTTTGCTGATTTTCCGGTTTCTTTTTTCATCAAATCGCCAAAATAATTAGCCGACAAATGAAGTTCATCAGCAAAAAAGGCAACACTTGGCAAACCCAAAGTTTTTGGTTTATCGCTTGCATAATATCCGTTCAACAGGTTTTCAAACTTTTCCAGAATGCCTTTGTTGACATTGTCTCTAGTAATAAATTGTCTGTCGTAAAAACGCTCACAGTATTTCAACAGTAATTCAATATTCGATGAAATTAATTCTTTACTGTGTTTATCAACGGCATGTTCCAGTTCATATTTAATCTTACCAAAACTATCCATTACCAATTGACGTTCACGTTCTGATATGTGCAGAGCTTCGTTTGTATTGTAATTAAAGAAAGTATATTTATCAATTTGTTTTCCCAGGGAAGTTCCAAGAATCAAATCGGGGTGAAAAATAACTCCGTGCCCTTTGGGTTGATACAATTCAACACTTGGTTCCATATCCAGAATCTGTCCCGGGGCAATAAATATCAAAGTGCCTTCCTGGTAGTCGTAAGTATTTTTACCGTACCGAAGATCTCCGCAATGTACATCTTTTAGCAAAACCAAATAAAAGCCAAAATACGTTCTTATTAACCTTCTAGGATCAGCTTTTGAAAAATCAATCACACTCACAAGCGGATGCAAGGTTTCATGATTGTTAAAAATATTGTATTCCGTAACCGTCTCAAATCTGTTCATTTTTTCCATTTCATATTGAATTTGAAACAAATTTAAACAATCCTTTAGTACAAAAAGACATTCAGTTCCCCGATCTGTAAAAATGGTAGTCAATTCCGTAATTTATGTACAAATACCTATTTTACAAGGCTTTATCTTTGTGAAATAAATCAGGTGATAAAAATCAATAAAAAATAATGCATATGAAATTCAGAAATATTTTTTACCTGTTTGTCGTCGTTTTTATGGCCGGCTTTGTTTTGAACGCAGAAGCTCAACCTTCCAAAAAACAAAAACCCATTCAAATTGAAGAACAAGGTAGTTTTGCTGTTGGAGGCACAGTGAAAACAAATCCGGGAACATTTAATGCCATAACGAGAACAGCCGAAGGGCAGACTTTCCATGGCGATCATGCTTATATTTTTTATCAGATTCCGGTGGAAGCCCACAAATATCCGATTGCCATGTGGCACGGAATCGGTCAGTTTTCGAAAACCTTTGAAACAACACCCGACGGAAGAGAAGGCTTTCAGAATATTTTTTTAAGAAAAAATTTCAGTGTTTATCTGATTGATCAGCCCCGACGTGGTAATGCTTCGAGAAGTATGGCAGAAGGTAGTATTTCTCCAACTCCCGATGAACCGTATTGGTTTAATACCTTTCGTGTTGGTGAGTGGCCCAATTTTTTCCCGGGAGTGCAGTTTTCAAAAGATCCCGAGGCACTCAATCAGTATTTCCGGCAAATGGTTCCCAATGTTGGCCCAATTGATATTAATGTAAATGTGGATGCCGTTTCTGCATTGTTCGACAAAATCGGAGAAGGTATTTTGCTGACACATTCACATTCCGGTGGTATGGGCTGGTTGACTGCTATGAAAAATCAGAATATTAAAGCAGTGGTTTCGTACGAACCGGGTAGCGGTTTTGTTTTTCCGGAAGGTGAAGTGCCTGCGCCTATCGAAAATTCAGCAGGTCCGCTGGTGGCTTCAAGCGTTTCGATGGACGATTTTATGAAACTCACCAAAATCCCGATCATTATTTATTACGGCGATTTTATTCCTGAAAAACCCGATCCAAATCCGGGAACTGATGGTTGGCGCGCCCGGCTCGAAATGTCCAGAATATGGAGAGACACGGTTAACAAACACGGTGGTGACGTTACTGTTATTCATCTGCCGGAAATAGGGATTATAGGGAACACACATTTTCCGTTTTCAGATTTGAACAATTTGGAAATTGCCGATTTATTGTCGGAATGGTTGAAAGAAAAAGGACTGGATAGATAAGTTGGAATGAAAACAGTAAAACTAAACAACGGTGTTGAAATGCCGATTCTGGGATTTGGTGTATTTCAGATTGCCAACCAGGAAGAATGCGAAACAAGTGTAATCAATGCCATTGAAACCGGTTGTCGCTTAATAGACACGGCTGCTTCGTATATGAATGAAATTGCAGTAGGAAATGCCATAAAAAAAAGTGGAGTGTCGCGCGAAGATATTTTTGTCACTTCAAAACTGTGGGTTCAGTTTACCGGTTATGAAAACACAAAAATGTCGTTTGAAAAATCGCTGGAGAAACTGCAACTCGATTACCTCGATTTGTACCTGATTCATCAGCCCTATGGCGATGTTCACGGCTCGTGGAGGGCCATGCAGGATTTGTACAAGGAAGGCAAAGTAAGGGCAATTGGAGTTAGCAATTTTCAGCCCGACCGGGTCATGGATATAATTACTTTCAATGAAATCGTTCCAATGGTAAATCAGATTGAAACACATCCTTTTAACCAGCAAATTGAAACTCAGAAATTCCTGACCGAAAATAATGTTCAGATTGAATCGTGGGGGCCTTTTGCTGAAGGGAAGAACAATCTTTTCCAAAATGAAATTTTAACTGCAATTGGGAGAAAATACAACAAGTCGGTTGCACAGGTAGTTCTTCGTTGGCTGACACAGCGCGGTATTGTTGCCATTCCAAAAACAGTAAAAAAAGAAAGAATGGTAGAGAACTTCAACATTTTTGATTTTGAACTCACTTCTGAAGATATGGAAGCGATTGCAACCCTGGATCAGCTAACCAGCAGTTTTTTTGATCACCGCGACCCGGAAATCATAAAGTGGATGGGCAGCAGAAAACTGGATATGTAATCAGTATTTTATAGCATAAAATTCATTTATATAATCAATAAAACAATAACATAATGAAAAAATTAATCTCAGTATTTATCCTTCTACTTTTTGCAATTTCAATGAATGCACAAACCGCAGCTTCAAGGCCGGAAGTTAAAATCAAATCCGGTGTTTTGAGCGGTGTTACAGAGGGCGATGTATCCTTTTTTAAAGGAATTCCCTTTGCAGCCCCGCCGGTTGGTGAATTTCGCTGGCGTCCGCCGCAACCCGTAAAAGCCTGGGATGGAGTGCGCGATGCAAGTGGGTTTGGCCCTACCTGTGCTGCCGTTGGTTGGGGTGCTGCACCGGGAACCATTCAGCAGGGTTCATCAGAAGATTGTCTGTACCTGAATGTGTGGACACCTTCAAATTTCAAACAGGGAGCAAAATTGCCCGTTATGGTTTGGATTCATGGAGGTGGTTTTACCGGTGGAAATGGTAACACATCAGGTGTTGGATTTGCAAAACGGGGAGTAATCCTTGTATCCATGAATTATCGTTTGGGACGCCTTGGCCATTTTGCATTTCCTGCATTGAGTGAGGAGCGTCCGGACGAAGCTAAAGGAAGTTATGCGTTTATGGACCAGATTGCCGCATTAAAATGGGTGCAGGAAAATATTGCTGCTTTTGGTGGCGACCCGGATAATGTAACCATTTTCGGCTTCTCTGCCGGCGGTGTTTCGGTACACTCATTGCTTACCATACCGTCTGCCAGGGGTCTTTTCCAAAAGGCAATCGGTCATTCCAGCGGTGGACGGGATGGAGTTCTCACCGGAAGGCCAATCAATAAAGAAAATGCAGATGCACTTTACCCGGTTTCAGCTGAAACAATCGGGATAAACTTTGCCAAAAAACATGGAATTGAAGGAACCGATGCAGCCGCACTGGCAAAACTTCGTGCCCTTCCTGTTGCCGATGTTGTGGGAGGCGGCGAAACCGATGGACAGGGTGGTCCCCGTATTTATTCCGGCCCGATTCTGGACGGTAAATTTGTGGTGGAAACTGCTGAAAGCGCATACAAGGCTGGCCGTCAGGCAAAAGTACCACTAATGATTGGAAACAACAGTGCCGAAATTGGGGGAGGTTTCGTTAATTCAAGCACAACAAAAGAAGAACTTTTCTCTCTGTTCGGTAATCTGGAGAATGAGGCTAAAGCAGCCTATGATCCGGATGGCAGCAAAGAATTTGCAGAAGTACAGGCAAGGTTCAATACCGACTGGGTGTGGGCTGAGCCAGCCCGGTTCTCCGCAAGAGAATTTACCGCCATTGGTGAACCAGCCTACATATTCCTATTTAATTATGTGCCTTCTTACATGACACAAAGAGCGCCATATGGTCCCGGACACGGAACCGATATTTCTTTTGCATTCGATATTCTTGGAGAAGGAGGAGGTTTTGGGCCACCACCAACTCCGACAGCAGAGGACCAAGAGGTAGCCAGGATAATGAATGCCTATTGGGTAAATTTTGCCAAAACAGGTAATCCAAATGGAGTGGGTTTGCCAAACTGGCCAGTAAATAAACCGGATACAAATCAAATCCTCGAAATTAAACGCGATGGCAAGGCAGTGGGTGAAACAGATCCCACAAAAGCACGGCTGGACGTTATTGAAAAGGCAATGAAAAACAGGGATAAAACTCAAAATCGAGGCGGCATTTAAATAAAAACAAAAAGCAGTAATCGACATTTTTTGATGATTAAGATTTGCCGGTTCCTGTTTCAAATCTATTTTCATTTCCAATAAAAAACCAAAAGAATGAAAAAATTATTCTCAGTATTCTTAATGTTGTTTTTATCTGTTTCCTTATTTGCGCAAGAAGCTGATTCTAACGAAAAAATAAATAATTTTTCAGCCGTTGTCACTCTTCAAAACAAAGGCATTTCAACCATTCCAAATCTAACATTAGGAAAACCGGCAATAATATTCGACATGAAGCTGGGCCGAAAACTAACCTTTGAACCGCAATTCCGTTTTTCACTGGAAACGGCTAAACCATGGGCAATGGTCTTTTGGTGGAGGTATTACGGGTCAGTCGGCAATAAGTTCAAAATTACCTACCACACCAATTACTCGCTGTCATATAAAACAATTACTACTTTCAATTCTTCAGGCGATCCGTTAGAGTTGATGAAGACGACACGGTATTTCGTGGGAGCGATTTCGCCAAATTATCAGTTCAATAGAAATATCGGAATTGGCGCTTATCTTTTTTATTCCAGAGGTTTGGATCCAAACATGACCAAAGATACCTACATGGCTTCTTTCCGGCCAACATTTACGAACATTCTGATAACCAAAAATATTGTTGCCGGTATTGTTCCTGAAATTTATTATCTGAAAATGGACAAGAAAGACGGTATATTTTTTAACAGCCGGTTTTCTGTCAATTTAAAAAATAACCCATTTTCATTTTCAGGATTAATCAATAATCCCATAAAATCCGATATTCCTTCAGAATATAACTTTTTATGGAATGTTGGAGTGAGTTATACATTTAGTAAAAAATATTCCGAAGTAAATTAACTCTAATATGCATGGATGTGAAGTATTTTGGCTGGTTGCTTTCAATATTAAAAATTGAATTTTGTACTTTTCTGAAAACCGTAAACATCCCCGCTAAAAGGCTATTTATCGCAGGTGTTTGTAAAATTTAACCGTATATTTTATATTTAATAAAATCAAAAATCATTCCTTTAAATAAAAAATTATGAAATTGAAATTAAAAGAATTATGGCTGGTACTAATCGTTTTACTTACCAGCCCGTCAATAATTTTTGCACAAGACTGGCCTCAATTTCTGGGGCCCAATGGGAACAGTACTTCCACTCAAAAAAACCTGCTTCGTAGCTGGCCTGAAAATGGCCCGGAGGTACTCTGGTCTGCCGAAGTTGGAATTGGTTTTGGTGGCCCGGTAGTAAAAAACGACAAAGTTTATCTGCTTGACCGTGATGATAAATTCGGCGATCACGTAAGGTGTTTTGATCTGAATACAGGCGCAGAATTGTGGAAGTACAGCTATGAATCTCCCGGAGAAGTAGAATTTCCTGGTTCAAGAAGTGTCCCCGCAGTTGACGATAAATATGTTTACACTTGTGGGCAAAATGGTGAATTGTATTGTATTGATATAAATACACATCAGCCGGTTTGGAAGAAAAATGTGTGGACCGACTTTGGAGGTGAACCTGCCAAAGAAGGAGAAGGTGGATTTGCAGGGATGGCCGGTGGCACGCATTTCCCGATGTGGGGAATTGCACAATGTCCGTTAATTTATGGCGACTTACTGATTGTGGCTTCGCAAACCCCTGAAGTTGGCGTTGTTGCCTACAACAAGAATACGGGAGAAGTGATATGGAAAACGCCTTCGCTGGGAGCGCTGGGATATGTTAGTCCTGCAATTGCAAAAATTGACGGCGAAGATCAGGTGGTGATGATTACCGCGTCCAGTGGTGGTTTTGGCGGTGGAGAAGCAAAGCCAAGCAACGTGGTAGGGATTAATCCGAAAGATGGGAAAATACTTTGGACGTATTCCAACTGGAGTTGCTGGATTCCATCGTCAAGCGCATATGATGCGGGTGAAAACAAAATACTGATTGTTGGAGGATACCGTGCGGGAGCTGCTATGATTCAGATTGAAAAGAACGGCGACGAATACAAAGTGAATGAACTGTTTAAAACAGCGGAATTTGGGGAACATACAAAACCACCGTTGTCAGTCGATGGTTATTACTACGCGCAATTTTCGAACAACGAAACCCGCGACGGGCTTGTTTGTATGGATGGCGACGGCAAAATTATGTGGAAAACAAAAAGAGAACCTGCTTTTAACAAAGGAAGTATGATTTTAGCCGACGGCCTGATTTTAGCAACCGATGGTGAAACAATGCTTTACCTGATAGAGCCTGATCCAACGGGATTCAAACCGCTCGCATCGGCTACCATTTTAAAGGAAAGTGGAATGACAGGAAATGAACGCGTAATTGGAATTGTAGGTACAAATCAGAATTGGGCGCCACTTGCCCTGGCTAATGGGAAACTCCTGATAAAAGGACAACGCCAGATGGTGTGTCTGAAATTGGCTGAATAAAGAACTTAAAAATAACCTTATTAATTATAAAAAGCCTGTGCAGAATTGTTCAGGCTTTTTAATGTAAATGAAATTGTCCTTTATATTCAATATCAACAAACTTTCGATACCAACAATTTAAAAACTACTTCCGTCTAATCAAAATTCAGAAAGATTTTACTATTTTCAAAAACCATAAATCATTTTTGAAATGACTCACGAAATCCAACTGTTGTTTCAAACTTTAAAAAACTGGCAACAAACCGGGAAAAAGGCAGTTTTTGTTTCCGTAGTTGCTTTAAACGGCACATCGTACCGGAAACCCGGCGTTCGGATGGTTATCAGTGAAAACGGTGATTACGCAGGGGCTGTTAGCGGTGGTTGTGTTGAAAATGAAATTGAACGTCAGGCACAAAGTGTTTTTCGAACGGGCAAAGCAAAAGTTATTACATACGACGGCCGGTTGCGCATTGGCTGCGAAGGGATTATTTATATTTTAATTGAGCCGGTTTTTCTTTCCGAAGAATTGCTGACTGATTTTGAATTGGTTTTAAAATCGAGGCAGTCCTTCAAAATGAATACATATTTTTATCAAAGTGTGGGTGAATTTCCAAACACCGGCACTTTGATAACTTTAAACAACAAAACTTACACCCTAAATCCGTCATTCAGTGCCGACCATGTCAATGATCAGCAATGTTTTTCACAAACGTTTGAGCCACTTTTTCAGCTTTATATTTTTGGTGCTGAACACGACGCGGTTGCATTATCGCAGGCAGCAAAACTGGTAGGCTGGGAAGTTACCATAGTTGCTTCTGCTGATGAATCAAAATCGTGCAATTTTTTCCCCGGAGCTTCTGCGTTAATCACCCCGGCTTTTAATGAAATCAACAGTTTGAAAATTGACGGGCAAACTGCGGTGATGCTGATGACACACAGTTTTAACAAAGATGTGCAGTACCTGTTGGCTTTAAAAAACATTCAACCTGCTTATTTGGGAATAATTGGTTCGTTAAAACGAAGAGAAAGGATATTTTCACTTCTTTTAGAAAATGATCCGGATATTTCTCCTGAATTTCTGGAGCAAATTCACGGTCCTGCCGGAATTAACATCGGCGCCGAAACCGCTTCTGAGATTGCTGTTTCGATTCTGGCTGAAATACTGAGTGTGGTTCGCCGCCAAAAACCTGTTTCGTTGCGCGAAAAAACCGGTTCTATTCATGGATAATATTCCAATTCTGCTTTTAGCTGCCGGGGGTTCTTCGCGAATGGGACAGCCCAAACAATTGCTTCCCTGGGGAGAACAAACGCTGATTGAATTTCAGCTTCAGAAAATTCTGAAAACCGCAAATCCTGTAAATGTAGTTTTGGGAGCCAATGCAAAAAAGATAATCCCGGTAATTGACAAATTCGAAATAAACATTTTCACCAACGAAAACTGGGAAAGTGGCATGGGAAGCTCCATTTCATACGGAATTCAGCAATTAACACAAAAATTCACTTTTGTTGATGCTGTAATAATAATGCTTGTCGATCAGCCATTTGTCCCTCAACTGCATCTGGAAAAAATCAGGCACGTTTTTCAACCCGGAAAACGGCAAATTATTGTTTCAAAATCAACCTCTGGCTGGCAGGGCGTTCCCGTACTTTTCGATAAATTTTATTTTGAAGAACTGAAAGAATACAAAGGAAAAGAAGGCGCAAAAAGTATCATTCAAAAATATCCTGATTTTGTGGTTCCTGTTGAAAGTGAAGAAATTCCGGATGATATGGATACTCCTGAAAGTTATCGCCGAATGTTGGAATTATTTCTGAAAAAATAACAGTTACTAAAAATCCGGAGGATTCTGTCTTGACAGACAGAATCCTCCGGATTTTATCAAACCACTTTTGATTTAATCTTTTGATTATTGTTTGTCGAATACACCGTTCACTTCTCCGCTGATAACCATTATTTTGTTGAAATCGGGTAAATGAACTACTTCAGGAAGAACGGTTGTTCCGAAATCGATGTAAACCAGTTTCTCATTTTCAGAGCGGTTTATCACCACGTGTGCACCTTTTTCACCGGTTGGAAAACCAATAACATCGCCGGCTTTAACAGAAACTTCTCCTTCAGAAGTGCGCACAATTCCATTTCCGCTAATGAAATAAAAAACCTCTTCGTTGGCCTCGTGGTAATGGTAACCGTACGCATAATTTCCGGGTTCAAGTTCCACAAAATCGGCCCGGCACTTTCCGGTTTCTTCTTTTGGAATGATGGTTTTTACGGTAAATTTATTTCCATCGCGGTTGATAAGCTGACCTTCCAGCGTGTTTACATTTTTTACTATTAAATTTTTCATTTTTTGTTGATTTTATTTGATTATTATGATTCAAAAATCGGTGATTAAAAGAATGTATGCAAACGGGTTCGTTACCTTCCAAAAAGGTTAGAATTACAGATTACCAAACATTTACGCTCCTGTTTTTTTTCAAAAAAGTTAATCTTTTATAATCAGGTAACTTTCCAACAATAACAATACTCTCCAAAAGAGATTAATATTTACTTTTGTTACAATTTTAAAACTGAAACCGTGAGAACCTTGGATCCACTTTACCCAACCTGCCCCATCCGGAATGTAATCAACAGAATGAGCGATAAATGGTCGCTTTTAATTTTAAGCATGCTCAGTAGAAACGAAAAAATGAGGTACAAGGAACTGAACACTGCCATTCCCGATATTTCGCAGAAAATGTTGTCGAGTACGCTAAAACGACTGGAAGAAGACAAGCTGATCAACCGTAAAATGTATCCCGAAATTCCTCCGCGGGTAGAATATTCACTTACAAAATCGGGAAAAGAATTTATGCCGGCAGTTGAAATGATGGTGAAGTGGGCGCTGGAGCATTTTGATGAGGTTACAAAATAAATGTCAAGCTTTTAAAAATTTTATCCATAATGACCATTTCTTCTTTTGATTAAGTTCAATACAAAAGGCACAGAAGATAATATTAGCGGAAAACCAGACACGCCATGTACAGCGAGCTCACTTTTAACGAGGGCCAGCCACAACAGAACAATTTCGATTCATACCGTTTGATTCGCCATACAGAAGCGCAAAAGAGATTGGATTGAAGTTCATTTTGTTGAAAATGACATCAACCCGACAGGTTTGGCAGAACCCCCCTATCCGGTTATGGGAGCGCTGGCCAATGCCTTGTACAAAGCGAAAGGTGAACGTTATTACAATCAGCCATTTGTAAAGAATACGTTTGAGGTTTAAAAGTATCAATTGAAATATAAAAACATCTTCAGCGGAATAAAAGCCTTGAGCCATTGAAGAAAATGTACTTTGCTCATCAGATAATTTAAAGGATAGATAATTTCATTTGATTGGCAAATGAAAAAAGGAGCCCCCGAATAACCGGATACTCATTAGTAAAAATGTTAAAACAAAAAAAATCGTTTTTTAACTCTTCCAACGGTTCTGCTTTTTTCCTGTGTTTTTTTACCATTTCGTTGTTATCTTCAATGATTTCGGCCACAGTCCGGGCAAAATTCCATAGGTTTTATCTTAGGCCTGGTTAAGGTCTGGAAATAAACCACCAGTTTTTTGTTGATAAGGTTTAGCAGTTCCTTTTTTGCGTTTGTAGCATTGGTTTTGGTCCCGTCGCCGGCTTTTTCCTTTTTCTTTTCTAAAAAGACGGATTGCATAACTTCAATTCTGTAATTTTTGTTACTGTGGGCTAAACTTTAAAAAGTCAAGATTCTATATCATTTGCTTTTATGATAACCAACGACTTTGGCGTGCGAAAAACGATAAACAAAGATTCCCGTATTGCTTTGTATGGCCTAAACAAATATAAATTGCGGTGGTGGAAGGAAGCGCGGAAATTCTTAACCGCAGTAAAATTGTCTTGTCCACGATTTTTAGGATTTAGACATTGCCAGAACAAAAAACGTGGTAGTAGTTTCATCAAAATAAACCCTGTAAAAACGTTACCGGCTTAAAAGATGCTGAATCACATTGAAAAAAGTAAATGCGCCGGAAATATGCGTTACCTCTACATCGATTTTGTATCTTCGGAATTCAAAATAAACTAAAACAAGTAACATGAAACGACTTTTACTCTCTGTCTTTTTAATTTCAATTGCATTCTCGATACATGCACAAAATTTGAAAGGGACTGTTATAACCGACTCGCTTTATTCCAAAAATCTGGAAAACAATTTTGGTGAAAATCCAACGCGCGCCGTCTCAGTCTATCTTCCGCCGGAATACGATAAAACTACCAAACATTACCCGGTAATCTATTTTTTACACGGTTTTATGAACGACAATAAATTGATGTCGTACATGACCGACATTCTTGATTTTGCCATTGCCACAAAACGAATCCGTCCGTTTATTCTGGTGATTCCCGATGAAAAAACAACGTACGACGGAAGTTTTTACAGCAACACCATTTTTGGCAACTGGGAAGATTTTACAGCTTTCGATCTGGTAAAATATATGGACACGAATTACCGCACCATTCCCGGAAAAGAAAGTCGTGGAATTACCGGCCACAGCATGGGAGGCTACGGTGCAATGAAAATTGCCATGCACCATCCCGATATTTTCAGCAGCGTTTATGCCCTCAGCCCCGGCGCAATGACTATTGTTAGAGAATATGGCCCAAACAGCGATACGTACAAACAATTGTCAACCGTTAAAACGCAGGAAGATTTAAACAAAACCTATTTTGGAAAAGTAATTATTGCTTTTGCCAAATCGTGGTCGCCCAATCCAAACAAACCACCGTTTTTTTGCGACCTTCCTTTTGAATATGAAAACGAAAAGTTGATAACCCATTCCGACGTACTTAAAAAGTGGTATCAGAATCTACCCATGCACATGATTGACGACAACCTGGAGAACCTGCAAAAATTAACTGCTATAAAACTCGACTGGGGAAGAAACTCAGGTGAACGGTTTACGCAAATGAATTTAATGTTCAGCCAGCGGCTCGAAAATGCCGGAATTACTCACTTTGCTGAAGAATACATCGGCGATCACACCAATAATATTTACACCCGCGACGGTCGTATTCCGCAACAAATGCTGCCTTTTTTCGATTTTTATCTAAAGTTTGAAGAATAATGATCCGATTTTTTACTGTTGAGAAAATTTTACAGAATCGTTTTGAATCACAAATTCAAAATCAGGAATGAACATTTATCTCATTATTTTCTAACTTCATAGCCAATTAAACGAAACAAATCAAACTGAAACTACAATGAAAAAAATTCTGAAGATCATTTTGAAAGTATTGCTTTCAATCGTGGGATTAATTGTTGTGATAGCAATAATTGCAGCAATTTATATCAATAAAACCTTCCTGAATATCGATAAAAAAGACAAATTCAAAAACGAAGAAATCAAAGAAATTACCACCGATGGTTATACTTTCCGCGATTTGAACAGAAACGGCCAGCTCGACATTTATGAAGATTCACGAAAATCTTTGGATGAAAGAGCCGACGATTTATTATCGCAAATGACACCGGATGAAAAGATTCGTTTATTGAAAGGCTCGGGAATGGCTTCCGGAGTGGGCATGGTACCGGCTAACGAAGGTGTAAGCGGAGCCGTTGGGACCATTGTTCCCATTGGCCGTTTGGGAATTCCTGAAATATATTTGTCGGACGGGCCGGCCGGTTTACGCATCAATCCAACACGAAAAAACGACGACAAAACATACTATTGTACTGCGTTCCCCATCGGAACATTGCTGGCTTCCACCTGGAATACTGAACTTGTTGAACAGGTGGGTGAAGCCATGGGAAACGAAGTTCTCGAATACGGTATCGATGTAATTTTAGGTCCGGGCGCAAACATTCACCGCAGTCCTTTGTGCGGGCGAAACTTTGAATATTATTCTGAAGACCCTGTTGTAACCGGAAATATTGGAGCCGCCATGGTGAATGGAATTGAGTCGAACGGAGTAGGTACTTCGGTAAAACATTTTGTGGCCAACAACCAGGAAACCAACCGGAATTTCAATAATGTTATTATTTCCGACAGAGCTTTTCGCGAAATTTATCTGAAAGGTTTTGAAATCATCGTAAAAAAAGCGCAACCGTGGACCATCATGTCGTCCTACAATTTGGTAAACGGCACGTACACTTCGGAGAGCCGCTATTTATTAACCGATATTTTACGCAACGACTGGGGTTTTGAAGGGCTGGTAATGACCGACTGGTTTGGAGGACAAAACCCACCGGCTCAAATTCATGCCGGAAACGACCTGCTGGAACCGGGCACCGGCAGACAATTGAAATCGTTGACAAAAGCAGCCAAAAACGGCGAATTGTCGGAAGAAGATATCGACACTTCCGTAAAACGAATTCTGAAATTGATTCTGAATTCAAAAAAAATGAAACAATACAAATACAGCAACACTCCTGATTTAAAAGCCCATGCAAAAGTTACCCGCGAATCGGCAACCGAAGGAATGGTTTTACTGAAAAATGCAAGCGCCCTTCCTTTTGCTGAAATAAAAAATGTGGCGCTGTTTGGCGTTACTTCCTACGATTTTATTGCCGGAGGAACAGGTTCGGGAAATGTGAACGAAGCCTACACAGTTTCGTTGGAAGAGGGATTGACAAATGCCGGTTTTGTTATTAATGAATTGGGCAAAGAAGCATTTAATAATCACAAAGCACTTTACAAGGAAGCGTTTGAGAAAAAAGGAGGAATGCTGGCCCTGATGGATGCCAGCCGTCCCCCGGAATTAATGCCCGACAATGACCTTCTTTCTGAATGTGTAAAAACTGCCGACATTGCCATTATTACCATTGGCAGAAACAGCGGAGAAGGTTACGACCGTGTGGAAAAAAACGATTTCCTTTTGTCGGACGGAGAAAAGGAAATGATAAAAAATGTATGTGAAAAATTCCATGCAGCAGGTAAAAAAGTAGTGGTTGTTTTAAATATTGGCGGTGTTATTGAAACGGCTTCGTGGAAAGAGCAACCCGATGCCATTTTACTGGCCTGGCAGGGCGGACAGGAAGGCGGAAATTCTGTTGCCGACATTTTAAGCGGAAAAGTAAATCCCAGCGGTAAACTTACTATGACTTTTCCGGTGGCACTGGCAGATCATGCTTCAAGCGCCAATTTCCCATTATCCGGAGAAATGATGAATTTCAATTCATTACTATTTGGTGCCAAGGAAAAACCGGAAAACGAAAAGGTAAAAAACATCGATTATACCAATTACGAAGAAGGAATTTATGTGGGGTACCGTCATTTCGATAAAAACAATTTACCCGTTTCTTACCCGTTTGGTTACGGTTTGTCGTACACCGGGTTCGACTATGAAAACATGGAAGTAAATGTTGCCGACGGAGTTGTGAATATTAAAGTTTTTGTAAAAAATACCGGCGAAGTTGCAGGCAAGGAAGTGGTAGAAATTTATGTTTCGAAACCCGAAACCAACATCGATCGCCCGGTTCAGGAATTAAAAGCTTTTGCAAAAACACCGCTGTTAAATCCGGGAGATGTAGCTGAACTGAATCTGAGCATTCCGGTTTCAGACCTTTCGTACTGGAACGAAGAAAACTCAGCCTGGACTTTGGAAGAAGGAACTTATACACTTATTGCGGCATCCTCGTCAAGAGATAAAAAACTAAGTAAAGAAATTATTCTGTAGAAATTTCTAAACTGAAAAAAAGGGAACAATCCGAGACATTAACTTCGAATTGTTCCCTTTTTTAATGATTTAGTTTAAACAAGGTTCAATTTACATTCTTGTATGATACGAATCTCTTTTATCTCCTAACTTTCATCAAAAAAATATGAAAACCTTATCTAACCAAAACCTTAGTAGAAAGATTAAGATTTGACACAAAAATAAACCTTATTGACCTTATTTATTCCCCATTTTTATTCTGAAAATACAAAAAGAATTAAAATCCAAACTTTGTTTCTTCTGCCAAAAAACGCTCGTATTTTTCCTCGTTAAACCGAAACAAATGCGACGGCCGGCCCAGTGAATCTTTCCGGATATCGAGGTTAATTTCTTGTATTTACAACCCATTCAGCAACATTCGATGGAGGCCCGAGAATTTCAAAACGTTCAAAATACCAGTCGGGCACTGCCGCTGCTGCATAAATTCTGAAATAAAAAGTGTCTCCCCGCTGGTAATGCGGATAGAGATTTATATTGAAATGAAAATACGTTCCATCGATATCTTTGTTCATTATGAAAGCCTTGGTAAGATCGTCATAAGTGGCAGAGGAAATTTCAGAAGAAGAACCAAAAAATACCCAAAGAGTATACCAGTTTAACGGATTGGCAGTTGAATTTATCAGAGAACCATAAAACGTTAATTTATCGTTGTATAAATCAGTAGAATCAGCTGATATTGAATCCAGATGAAAACCAAACTTTGGTATTTCGTACAAAATAAAATCCTGAATTGTTGGACTGTAGCCCCCGACATGTTGAATTTCTGATTCCTTTTCTGAATTAACATATCCGCTTTTTTCAATTTTAACAGAATAATTTCCGATAGGAATATTTTCAAATGTATACCAGCCGGTTTCATCCGTTTCGGTTTGAAAATTAAGGGAATCTGTTTCAATTTTTATGGGTGTTCCGGACAACGTGAGCGGGTACCCGTCTTCGTTGTACATTTTTATTTTTCCTGTTATATCGCCTGAAATTAAAACTTCATCGCGCGAACAGGCAAAATTCAGAAAAATAAAACTGACTAATATGTATCGAATATACTTCAAAGCTTTCATTTTAAGGGATTTCAAAGGTTAAAACATTTGATTTTGTATTTTCAACCAACGTTGGAAATACCAGTTTACCGGTGCTTAAATCGAGATAGCCTTCGTCGTAACTGTTGCAAACATAGGCTACCAAATACACTTTTGTGCCACTTTCCAAAGGGAGAGTGTAAAAATAATTCAACATAAACAACCTTCCGTTTTCGCCGGTTCTGATGAGTTGACCGGCTGGCATCGTATGTTCAAAATTTGAAAAATCTACCTTTTCATCAAACCCAATAAAAAAACGTGCAGGCGGTAAATCTCGTTTCCAACTGGTTCTTATTACAATTGCTTCGGTTGAAAGTCCCTGCAATTCGCGCGAGTCAGTTATTTCAAGAAGTGGCGGCAAAACCAGATCGCTATATTTTTCATACAAATTAAACTGTCCGGCATAAACTGTGTCGTTTCCAAAAAGTTGCACCCCGAATGCTTTTCGAATGCCATAACCCGATTTTGCAAATTCAAGATCGTAGGTTCCGTTTCCCAAATTACCGATAAAAAAATAACCTTCGTCTTCGCTTACCACCGATGTTTTCCCATAAGGACCAGTGGCGGTAATTGTTGCTTCTAAATTCTGCCCGAAATAATCGTACACATAACCGTAAATTGCGCTGTTGGTTGTTAAAGGTACCGGTTCTTCGTCGGTGCACGCAACAAAAAATAAAATTACAAGTGCAAGCTGAATCTTATTCAGGAAATACAAAGGAATAAACTTTGGTTTCATTGCCAATATTTGGATAAACGGTTTTTTTTGTTTCAATATCAAAGTATGTACTTATTCCATACAACACATAATAAAATTCGGAAAACAAATAAAGGTAGTTTTCTGATTTATCGACCAGCGTTACATTGGTGTTTACAGCTGCTTTGTAGTAAACTGTGCTTCCCGGAGTAAAAGGCATGTATGTGGTAGTCCAGCGGTGCCAGTTCGGGCGGTTTACCCCAAACTTAAAATCCCATGAATAATTTAGGGCAGTTTCTGCAAAATCAGCGCTTTCCGAGAAATAAAGAGTAAGCGTCAGATATTCAGGTTGCGGACTTTTGTTAAACGTAAATTCCGCAAATGCAGTGTCCTTGTTTAATACGAGGTTTGTAATTACAGTGGTAGGCATTTCGTAGATAAAATAAACATGATCGTCGTTTAATCCAAGTATGGTTGGCTGCCCACCCAAATGTTTTACGCCAAATTGTTTTAATGTTCCGTAACCTTCTTTTTCAAACCACAATTCGTACGTTCCAATGGGCAAATTGTTCAGATAGAACCGCCCGTTTTCGTCGGTATTTGCCGAAAAATCTGTACCATCTCCAACGGCAGTAACAGTTACATTTTTGTGATTTTCCAACAAATTACTAAATTCATCGAAAGTAAATACATAACCAATCATATCGCCTTCGAGCAACGGCAAAGTTTTATCGGTGCAGCCAACAGCAAATAAAAACAGACATAATAGGATTGAAAAAAATGCGGAGGATTTCATATTTCCACAGTTTAGTTTTTATTGTTTTCTGAATTTTACTATTTGAACAAATCAAACTTTCAGAAATTTCAATTCATCAAATTAATTACCGACTTCGAATTTAGTTACTTTTTGTTTTTCAACCAACTTTTTTTGTTATGTAAAGCATTTAATTCGAACTAGTTTCAATGTGATACCAGAAAAATATTGTCAGTTTTGTTATAAACCCGGAATTTAAAAACAGGCAGGAAAAAAACTTTCAGATTAGTAATTTTTCAGAAAGTATTTTTATTTTGCACCCACCTAAATCAATACAATGAAACAACTGTATTTTACACTCACCGGACTTTTCCTTTTAACGTTTTTCAACCTTTTTTCGCAGGAAGAACCATTTAAAATTTCTCACGGACCATATTTGCAGGGATTAACAGAAAATGAAGTAACCCTTGTTTGGACGACAAACAGAAAAGCAATTTCGTGGGTTGAACTGGCGCCCGACGACAGCACCCATTTTTACCTGACTGAACGACCAAGATTTTACAACGAAAGTTACGGTTTCAAAGTAGTTGATTCGGTACACACTGTAAAACTTACCGGTCTAAAGCCAAACACAAGTTACCGCTACCGCATTTATTCGCAGGAAGTTTTAAGTTTTGTTGGAACAAAAGTGCTGTACGGGACAATCGCCGCCAGCGATGTCTACCGGAAACAGCCGTTAAAATTTACAACTTCGAATCCTTCAAAAGACAACGTTTCATTTTTGATGGTCAACGACATTCACGGTAATAACGAGTTGCTGGAAAATCTGTTGAAAGGTACCGACTGGGGAAAAACCGACCTTGTTTTTTTTAACGGCGACATGACCAACGATATTCGTTCGGAAGAACAGTTGTTTGGCGATTTTCTCGATAAAGCCGTGGAATTGTTTGCAAGCGAAACACCGTTTTACTACGCCCGTGGAAACCATGAAACCCGTGGAAATTTCGCCACTACTTTCCCGCGCTACTTCCCTACTCCAACCAACCAGTTGTATTACACGTTTGTGCAGGGTCCTGTTTGTTTTGTTGTGCTCGACTGTGGCGAAGACAAACCCGATTCGGACATGGAATACAGCGGAATTGTTTCGTTTGATAATTACCGCAGCCAACAGGCAGAATGGTTAAAAAAAACATTAAAAGAACCGGCTTTTCAAAACGCGCCATTCCGAGTGGTGCTAGTACACATGCCTCCGTTTGGAGGTTGGCACGGCGAACAGGAAGTAGCCGACAAATTTGTTCCTTTGCTCGAAAATGCCGGAATTGATGTAATGTTGTGCGGACATTTGCACCGCCACATTTTCAAAAAAACAGGCGACGGTCAAAACTTTCCGGTTATTGCCAATTCAAACAAAGCAGTTATTAAAGCAATTGCCAACGATTCGGCCCTGAAAATTGATATAGTGAGCGATGATGGAAAAACAATAGAATCAGCACAAATCAAACGCCGGAGATAAAAAACAAAGCGAATTTTAACAACAATAAAAAAATCTCAGGTTAACCAATTTTTAAAATTCAATTCAATTAAGATTAATTGAATGATGTCGACCGCTTTCCGGTTAAAATCTATATTTTTGCATCTTCATTGAATTGCAAAGAATTTTTCGATATGAATATATCTTACAAATGGTTAAAAGATTACATCCAGCTGGATGAATCGCCGGAAGAAGTGGCAAAAATATTAACCCAGATTGGTTTGGAAGTAGGCAGCCTTGAAGAAGTGGAAACCGTAAAAGGCGGAATGAAAGGCTTGGTTATTGGCGAAGTGGTCACCTGTGAAAGACATCCCAATTCTGACCACCTGAGCAAAACTACAGTAAATGTGGGCACAGGCGAATTGTTGCCGATTGTGTGCGGAGCGCCAAATGTTGCTGCCGGACAAAAAGTGGTGGTGGCCACCGAAGGAACTACTTTGTACATGGGCAACGAAGAATTTACCATTAAAAAATCGAAAATTCGCGGCGAAGTTTCCCAGGGAATGATTTGTGCCGAAGATGAAATTGGTATCGGAACCGACCATGCCGGAATTATTGTTCTCGATAATTCGGTAAAAGTAGGAACTCCGGCCAGCGAATATTACAAAATTGAATCGGACTGGCAGATTGAAGTTGATTTAACACCCAACCGAATCGATGCCGGTTCGCACATTGGTGTAGCCCGCGATTTGGCTGCATTTCTGAAAAAAAACAGGGATATTTCCTACTCACGTCCGTCGGTAGAACATTTTAAAGTCGACAACCACAATCTTGAAATACCGGCAGAAATCGGAACTCCGGAAGCTTGTCCGCGGTATGCAGGAGTTACAATTTCGGATGTTGAAATCAAAGAATCGCCCGACTGGCTGAAGAACCGGTTGAAAGCCATTGGTTTAAATCCAATCAGCAATGTGGTCGATGTTACCAATTATGTACTTTTTGAAACCGGCCAGCCGTTGCATGCATTCGATGCGGACGAAATTGCCGGGAAAAAAGTGATTGTGAAAACCCTATCAGCCGGAACAAAATTTACCACTCTCGACGAAGTGGAACGCGAACTCAATGAAAACGACCTGATAATTTGCAATACCGAAGAAGGGATGTGTATCGGCGGTGTTTTTGGCGGAAGTAAATCGGGTGTTAAAAATTCAACCAAAAATATATTTCTTGAAAGCGCTTATTTCGACCCGGTATTTATCAGAAAAACTGCTCGCCGCCACGGGTTAAACACCGACGCTTCGTTCCGTTTCGAACGAGGAATCGATCCGAACGGTGTAATTTATGCATTAAAAAGAGCTGCGCTTCTAATCAAAGAAGTGGCTGGCGGAAGTATTTCATCGGAAATTGTGGATGTTTACCCGCAACCGGTGGAAGATTTTAAAGTGGATATTTCGTTCGCCAATGTCACTCGTTTAATTGGAAAGGAATTGGGAACAGAACAAATCAAAAATATTCTTACTTCGCTTGAAATAAAAATAGAAAAGGAAACAGAAAAAGGCTTGTCTCTGCTGGTTCCTCCGTACCGTGTTGATGTAAAACGCGAATCCGATGTAATTGAAGAAATCCTCAGAATTTACGGATACAACAATGTTGAAATTCCATCGCTGGTAAAATCGTCGCTGCAATACGCCGAGCAACCCGACATGAACCAGATGCGCAACCTCGTAGCCGAAATGCTCACAGCGCAGGGTTTTAACGAAATCTGGTCGAATTCGCTTACAAAAGCATCGTATTACGAAGGATTAAAAGATTTCAGCGAAGAAAAAACCGTAAAACTTTTAAATCCGTTAAGCGCCGATTTAAACGGAATGCGCCAGACCTTGCTTTTTGGCGGACTGGAAGCCATTTCATACAATGCCAACCGGCAGAATAAAAACCTTCGGATGTACGAATTCGGGAACTGTTATTTCTACAAAGGCTCGCACCTGAAAGAACACCCCGAAACCAATTACTGGGAAGAAGAACACCTCGGATTGTTTATTACCGGCAACAAGGAAGATGAGAGCTGGTCGGGAAAAGAACAGCCCGTAAGTTTTTACACCATTAAAATGTATGCCGAAAATATTCTGAAACGACTGGGTTTGGATGTGGAAAAGACACAGATTTCAGAAACAGAAATTGAACTTTTTTCTGAAGGTTTAAAATACGAATACAATCAGAAAACAGTACTCGAACTGGGAATTGTAGCCAAAAAATGGCTTAAAAAATTCGATATTGAATCGCCTGTTTTTTATGCCGATTTTGACTGGGGGCGGTTAATTCTTGAAAAGAAAAAACACAAAGTCATTTTCGGGGAGTTGCCAAAATTCCCGGCAGTTCGCCGCGACTTGGCCTTGCTCATCAACAAAGCGGTTACATTCAGCCAGATAAAAGATGCCGCACAAAAAGCGGAACGTCAGATTTTACAGAATGTAAATCTTTTCGACGTGTACGAAGGAAAAGGAATTCCTGAAGGTAAAAAATCGTACGCTGTAAGTTTTGTTCTTCGCGACGACCAGCGCACATTAAACGATAAACAAATCGATAAAACCATAAAAAAACTGCTTGCCGCATTCGAACGTGAATTAGGTGCGCAGTTGCGTTAAACTTGTGTTTTAAATATTTGTTATAGAAGCTGTCAAAAAAAATTGTTGATTAATTTTTTCGACAGCTTTTTATTTACTGTTTATGCAAAATTATACGAAGGGAATTATTTATGCAGGAATTACTGCATTTTTCTGGGGATTTCTGGCAATTGCACTAAAAGTTGCCGTTCGCGAAATTGAACCGGTAACCATTGTTTGGTTCCGTTTTTCGGTTGCTTTTATCGCTTTGGCAATCTGGCAATTGTTAAAGAAACCTTCCTCATTTCAAATTTTAAAAAGACCGCCGTGGTTGTTACTTTTAGCCGCTATCGGACTTTCGTGGAACTATCTCGGTTACATGTTTGGTATTCATTACACAACGCCGAGCAACGCACAGCTTTTTGTCCAAACCGGCCCGATTTTGCTGGCCATTGCCGGTTTTGTATTTTTCCGCGAGAAAATAAAACGCAACCAGATTATTGGTTTTTCAATTGCCATTATAGGTTTTGCCTTTTTCTACCGCGACCAACTCACTGCCTTTTTCGACAGCCAGTCGAAATACAACCTTGGCGTTTTGTTAACCATTTCCGGAGCGGTTGCCTGGTCGGTTTATGCCATTTCCCAAAAACAACTGGTTACCCGCTTTTCGGTAGAAAGTCTGAACCTGTTTCTTTTTGGTTTCCCGGCTATTATTTACCTGCCGTTTATCAAATTAGCACCTCTTTTTCAGCTCCACTGGACCTGGTGGTTGCTTATGATTTTTCTTGGTGCCAATACTTTTATCGCTTACACTTGTCTGGCACAGGCATTAAAATATCTCGAAGCCAACAAAGTAAGTATTATCCTTATTTTGAACCCGATGATAACCTTCACCACTATGGGAATTCTTACAAAAATGAATGTAAACTGGATAGCGCACGAGCGTTTTTCTGCAATTACAATTCTTGGCGCTTTGCTGGTTTTTTCAGGAGCAATTCTGGTAGTGAAAAAATCGAAGAAAAGGAAAATTTCATAAAAATAATATACAATAAATTGGTATTAATCAGGTTATAATTTGAGTTTATTCACTTTTGGGAGTGATTAACTTTATCTAAATTGCATCAACTTTTTTAACCTGAAACCATGAAAAATTCAAGCCTTTATTTTTTAGCCTTTGCCCTTCTTTTTTTGATTTCGTGCAAAAAAAATGATTTCAAAATTATAACTGTTACCGGAGAAATTCCCGCTGCAGAAATGGGTAAAACGCTGCACCACGAACATATTCTGGTCGATTTTATTGGCGCCGACAGTACCGGCTATAATCGCTGGAACAAAGAGGAAGTGGTTGAAAAAGTTTTGCCTTATTTGCTTGAAATTAAAAACCTGGGATACAAAACCCTCGTTGAATGTACTCCGGCCTACCTTGGACGCGATCCGCAACTACTTAAAATGCTTTCCGAAAAATCGGGATTACAAATTCTTACCAACACAGGGTATTACAGTGCCGTTAACGCCAAATTTATACCTCAGCACGGATTTACTGAAACAGCGGAACAGTTGGCTGCACGCTGGATTGACGAAGCCCAAAACGGAATTGAAGGCACCGGAATTTACCCGGGATTTATAAAAATTGCCGTGGAACGCGCACCGTTGCAGGAAATAAACAGGAAAGTTGTGGAAGCAGCCTGCATTACCCACAAAGCCACCGGACTCACCATAATGTCGCACACAGGTCCGGCAGTACCCGCTTTTCAGGAACTCGAAATTCTGGAAAAATACGGCCTCGATCCTTCTGCTTTTATTTGGACACACGCCAACAACGAGCCGGACAACAACAAAATTCTGGAAGCTGCCCGAAAAGGAACCTGGATTGCTTTCGATAAGTTTAATGCTGAAAACCTTGACCGGTTTGTTGAATTTGCACTTTTAATGAAAAAAGAAGGATTACTGAATAAACTGATGTTTTCGCACGATGCAGGCTGGTACCAACCCGGCGAACCCGACGGTGGAACTTTCCGTGGTTACACTGACATTGAAAATTTACTGGTTCCGGCACTTTTGAAAAACGGTTTTACACAGCAAGATATCGACCAGGTTTTTATCGTTAATCCAATGGAAGCTTTTAAAGTCAGGGTCAGACTGGCTCGTTCGTAAGGTTTCGCCATTCTCTGATATTTCCTCAACTCTGAGTTTTCTTTAAATCCATATTTAAAGACGTGTTTCGATTGTTTAATTCGTTAATTATCATAAAAATAAAACAAGTGAAATAAAAAATTTATTTATCGTTTTTTTTCAATATGTTTTATAAAACATTTTGTAAACCTCCGAAACCTTTTTCCGTATTATAATTCATCAACAAAAATCGATTAACCTGATTCCTATGTTTTTTCCATAATATATAATCAGAAAAAATTACGACGATGAAATACAAGTCGAACAGTTTGCTTGCATTTATCCCTCAAAACCAATCAGAAATTGAAGTTCTGAAACAAATACTGTTTTTTCAACAATCGCTAAAAATGCGAGCCTTTGTTCTCCGTATTTTAAAAAAATCGTCGTTCTTTTCACTTCGCTCGAAAGAAAAAGCAGAAACCATTAAAAACAACTCCTTAGAGAAAATTTCAGATTTTATCAAAGAAACAATTCAAAAAGATCTCCCCGACGAATTGATACCAAGAATTCAAATGGGAGAAGTTTTAACTACACTAATTAACGAATCGGTTAAAGGGGGTTACGATTTTATGGTTCTCGACAAAGAAGAAAGTTCGTTAAAAAAGGCCGAAATAAACAAACTAATAAGTCGCTCACATTGTCCGGTTTTATTGCTAAACCATGCGGTTCCTTTAAAAAATATCAAAAAAATTGTAATTCCGATCGATATTTCGCAAGCCACCCAAAAACGTCTTTTGTGGGCCACTTTATTTGCCAAACAATTTAATGCCAAAATTCAGATTGTTTCGGCACTGAACATCAAAATGGACGAAACCAAAAGCCTGGCTTTTAAAAATGCTGAAAAAATAAAAACTCTGCTTAACGGGCGCGGTGTTGAATGCGAAATCCAAACATTAAAAGTACATAACCAGCAAAAACACAAGGCAATCTTAGAATATATTGAAAAAGAAAATCCCGAACTGGTTATTATCAGAACCCACCAGAAATCGATTTTTGCCGACACCCGAATCGGGCAGTTTGTGTCTGAAATTATACACGGCTGCAAAATGCCGGTTTTTACGGTCGGGCACTCCAATCTGCCAGTTCCTGAACACGATTAATCTGCAAATAATTAAAACAACATACAACCATGACTGACAAGCTACAGGAAATAACCGAAAAGATATATTACGAAGGCGTTGAAAAAGCCAGAAACGATGCGCAACAAATTCTGGATGAAGCAAAAACAGAAGCTGTCCGGATTATAAAAACGGCAAAAGAAGAAGCACAAAACATTGTAGCTGAAGGAAAAACAGAGGCTGAAGAAGTTCGGAAAAATGCCGAATCGGAAATGAAACTGGCTGCCCGACAATTTTTAAGCCAGATGAAACAAAAAGTAACGGGTTTAATTACAACAGCCCAAACCGGCGTACCGGTTAAAGAAGCTTTTTCCGATAAAGAGTTTGTAAAGAAAATAATTCTGACCATTGTTGAAAACTGGAAAGCAAATGCCGCAGCCGAGATGGACCTGAAAATCCTTCTTCCCGAAAAAGTTAAAAATGAATTCACCCTGTTTCTGCAGAACCGTGCTGCTGACGCAATGAACCACGGTCTTGAAATTCAGGCAGATGCAAAATTAAAAGAAGGATTTAAAATCGGGCCAAAAGACAACAGTTATGTTATCCGGTTTTCCGATGCCGATTTCGACAACTATTTTAAAAGTTATTTCAAGGAAAAAACCCAAAAGTTGCTGTTCGACGATTGATTTAAAAAGTAAGTTGATAAAACCAGAATAAAGTACACCGGGCTTTGAATGAAAGGCATCTGCCGTAAATCGTTTAAAATTCGGGTATGTTTAAAAAGAAGTATTATTGTTTGGTTGCAGGCCTCCCTGATTTGTTTTTCAATGAAAATAAACCGGGAGCGGGCAGTGTGGATTTTCGCGACGCTTTTGCAAAAGACTTGAACTTCGGAGATTTCGAACTGGTAAAGACTTTGTTTTTCCCCACCGACAATAAAAATCTGCTCAACCTGCTTTTCGAAACCAAAGAACCTTTTAACGACGGTGGATTATTCAGCAAACAATCGTTGGAAAGCGAAATTGAAAAGCCAAAGGAAATTCCTGAATACATGTCCAATTTTATCCGCTGGGTAAAAAAACAGGAAACAAAAGAAAAGACCCTCGATGCCGAAATACAACTTCAAACTTTGTTTTATTCCTACCTTTTGAATGTAAAAAACAGCTTTTTGCACGATTGGTTTCTGTTCGAACTGAACATCAAAAATGTAATGACCACTTTCAATTGCACTCGGTTTAAATACGACACCGACAAACACATTATTCAAACCTGGGAAAATAAAAATGTAAATACAATGTTGTCGCTGGGACGGTTAAAACCCGAATATTACGAAGACGACATTTTATATGTACAGGATATTTTCAGGGTGGCCGAGTCGGAAGCCGAAATGCAGGAAAAAGAAAAAAACATCGATAAAATTAAGTGGGAATATCTTGAAGAACAGACCTTTTTTCACTTTTTCAGCATTGAAAAAATACTAAGTTTTTTGCTCAAACTACAAATAACAGAACGCTGGTTATGGCTCGACAAAGAAACCGGAACAGCGCTTTTGGAAAAGTTAATTAACGAAATAAAAACGAGTTATGAATTCCCGGCGGAATTCAGCATTTCAAAATAAAACCAAATGAACACAAAAGGAAAAGTTGCGGGTATAATTTCGAACCTGGTTATGGTTGAGTGCGATGGGCCGGTTTCGCAGAACGAAATCTGTTTTATTGTTTTGCACGGTGTAAAACTGATGGCCGAAGTTATCCGGATTGGAAAAAAAGTGGCTTATATACAGGTTTTTGAAAGTACCAGAGGATTAAAAACCGGAACAGAGGTAGAATTTACCGGACACATGTTGGAAGCCACTCTGGGCCCGGGAATTTTATCAAAAAATTTCGACGGGTTAATGCACGACCTTGATAAAATGACCGGCATTTTTCTTCAGAAAGGTGATTACACACCCGCTTTGGAAGATGACAAATTTTGGGAATTTAAACCGCTGGCAAAACCCGGCGACGAAGTAATTGCAGGCTCGTGGCTGGGGGAAGTCACAGAAAACTGGATTCCGCACAAAATTATGGTGCCTTTTTCTTTTAAAGGAACTTTTGTTGTAAAGGAAATTGCAGCAGCCGGCGAATACAAAATAAACGATACCATTGCCGTGGTTACCGACAGTGAAAATATTGATCACAAAGTTACCATGGTACAAAAATGGCCGGTAAAAATTCCAATTAAAGCCTACCGCGAAAAGCCTCGTCCGTTCGATTTTATGGAAACCGGAATTCGGGTAATCGACAGTCTGAACCCGATTGTGGAAGGAGGAACAGGGTTTATTCCCGGTCCGTTTGGCACCGGGAAAACTGTGTTGCAGCACGCGCTTTCGAAACAGGCAGAAGCCGATATGATTGTAATTGCAGCCTGCGGTGAACGTGCCAACGAAGTGGTTGAGATTTTTACTGAATTTCCTGAACTGGACGACCCGCGTTCGGGACGAAAACTGATGGAAAGAACCACAATTGTTGCCAATACATCGAACATGCCGGTGGCTGCGCGCGAAGCTTCGGTTTATACCGCCATGACCATTTCGGAATACTACCGTTCGATGGGATTAAAAGTGTTGATGCTGGCCGACTCCACTTCGCGCTGGGCACAGGCGCTGCGCGAAATGTCGAACCGTATGGAAGAACTGCCCGGCCCCGATGCTTTCCCGATGGATTTGCCTGCCATTATTTCAAATTTTTATGCCCGTGCCGGATTTGTTTACCTGAACAATGGGAAAACCGGTTCGGTAACTTTTATCGGTACCGTTTCGCCTGCCGGAGGAAATTTAAAGGAACCGGTTACCGAATCGACAAAAAAAGCAGCCCGCTGTTTTTACGCTCTGTCGCAGGCTCGCGCCGACAGCAAACGCTACCCTGCCATCGACGCAGTTGACAGTTACTCGAAATATCTTGAATATCCCGAATTCCTTGATTATATGGCAAAAACCATTTCACCCGACTGGGTTGATAATATTTTGCAGGCCAAAAACATCCTCATTCGCGGAAGGGAAGCTTACGAACAAATCAACATTCTCGGCGACGATGGTGTGCCCATTGAATACCATGTTATTTTCTGGAAATCGGAAGTTATCGATTTTGTAATTCTGCAGCAGGATGCTTTCGATAAAGTTGATGCTTCAACGCCAATAAAACGGCAACGGTACATGATGGACAAAGTACTGGATGTTTTTCGCACCGATTTTGAATTCGAATCGTTTGAAGAAGTAAACCCTTATTTCAAAAAAATTATCAATGTCTTCAAACAAATGAATTATTCTGAATTTGAAAGCAATGCCTTCAAGAAATACGAAGCCGGGTTGCAGGAAATCCTGATGGAGAGAAAAAAGACAAAAGCTGAAATCCTTTAACAAATCAAGTATGGAAACTACAGCATTTCAAAAAATATATACAAAAATAGAACAGATTACAAAAGCAACTATTGCACTGCATGCCACCGATGTTGGAAACGACGAAATGGCAATGGTAAACGACCGTTTGGCACAGGTCGTAAAAATTGAAGGCGATTTGGTTACACTTCAGGTTTTTTCGGGAACCGAAGGAATTCCTACCAATGCCGAAGTGGTTTTTCTGGGCCACGCTCCGCAACTTGCAGTGAGCGATGAACTGGGAGGCCGTTTTTTTAATGCCTACGGACAACCAATTGACGGCGGACCGGAAGTCGCCGGTAAGTTTGTTGAAATTGGCGGACCATCGGTAAATCCGGTGCGGCGTATTCAACCTTCGGAACTGATTGCCACCGGAATTGCAGGAATTGACCTGAACAACACACTGGTAACCGGGCAGAAAATTCCGTTTTTTGCCGACCCAGACCAACCTTACAATCAGGTAATGGCTATGGTTGCGCTGCGTGCAAAAGCCGACAAAATTATCCTTGGCGGAATGGGAATTACCAACGACGACTACCTCTTTTTCAAAAATGTATTTGAAAATGTCGGCGCCATCGAACGTATCATAAGTTTTGTAAATACCACTGAAAATCCGCCGGTGGAACGTTTGCTCGTTCCCGATATGGCGCTGACCGCCGCCGAATATTTTGCGGCCGAAAAAAACCAGAATGTACTCGTGCTTTTAACCGATATGACATTGTATGCCGATGCACTCAGCATTGTATCGAACCGAATGGATCAAATCCCTTCGAAAGACAGCATGCCGGGATCGTTGTACAGCGATTTGGCGCGCCTGTACGAAAAAGCAGTACAATTCCCGAGTGGCGGTTCAATAACAATTATTGCGGTTACAACACTTTCGGGAGGCGATATTACGCATGCCATTCCCGACAACACCGGATATATTACCGAAGGCCAGTTGTTCCTCAGAAAAGATACCGACATCGGAAAAGTTATTGTCGACCCCTTCAGAAGTTTATCGCGGTTAAAACAACTTGTTATTGGTAAAAAAACACGGGAAGACCACCCACAGGTTATGAATACGGCTATTCGTCTTTTTGCAGATGCGGCAAATGCCAAAACCAAAATTGAAAATGGCTTCGATCTGACCGACTACGATAAACGAACCATGAATTTCGCCCGGGAATATTCAGAAAAATTACTGGCCATCGACATTAACATTGAAATTGACACAATGATTGACACCGGCTGGGAATTATTCAACAAATATTTTACTGTGGCCGAAATTGGAATCAAATCAGAATTTGTTGAGAAATACGGAAAAGGGAAAGGAAAGAATCAGGCAAATTAAAAACAAAAACCATGGAAAATCAATTGGTTACCATTTTAAGAATTACAAATCCCCGGGTAGGAAATTTTGTAAAAAACAAGTTTGAGGCGGAAGAAATTGAATGCTTCTTTACCAACGAAGGATTAGCAATGGGAAGCAATTACAATCCCGACGAGGTTCTGCTAAAAGTAAAGGCATACTATTCTGAAAAGGCAATTCGGCTTCTGATGCAGCTTCACAAAGATTACGATTTGGATTCATTGGTGGAAGACACTTCAGCAGAAATGAAAAAAATTCTGCTTCCGGTAAAAATGAGTGAAGAATGTCTCGATTTGTGCAAGTTCGCCGTTGCGGTTGCCAAAAGAAACAATGCAGAAATAAAACTTTTGTATGTTTATGAAGATCCATCCATCGAGCAATCAGAAAAACACACAGTTTCGTGGGAAAAATATGTTCGTTTGGAACTTCAGGAAGCCCATAAAAAAGCGCAACTAAAACTGGTAAATTTCAGCCTCGAAATCAAAAAAGCCATTCCGAAAGAACTGCTCAGTTCGGTAAAACTGCATTACCGCATGTTGAAAGGAGTGCCCGAACAGGTTATTGTTGATGCAGGCGAACGATACCAGCCCGATATAATTTTAATGGGTTCGTGCGGAGGTAAATCCAGCGGCGAATTTCCCGGAAAAACAATTTCACGCGTTCTTGAACATTCAAATTACCCGGTTTTGGTTGTTCCACCAAATACCATTTTTCAGGAAAAAGAAAAGATTAATGTTTTGTATGCCACCGATTTTTACAGTACCGACAACTCATCGCTGAACAAATTGCTCGGAATTTTGCGTTCGTTCGAAAAACAAATCACCTGCGTTCACATCGATTTAAAAGATGATGCTCATCTCCAGGAAAAAGTGAAAGAACTGAACAAAATGCTTTTGCGCGATTACAGCGTACATAACATTAATTGTGTGCTTTATGAAAGCAACGATGTAGCAAAAGGAATTAAAGAATTTGCGGAACAAAACAACATCGATTTCATTTCATTTTCGAAACTAAAACGCTCCACCTTTTACAAGGTATTTCATTCGAGTATTCTTGAAAAACTGGTTTCAGCCGAGAAAGTACCGATGCTCATTTTTCCCGTTTAACAAAAAACTACAGATCTTGGCTATTAAGTTTCAATACAATAAAACAGCACTTCAACAACTGAACAAACAGTTGAACATCAGATTGCGTGCGCTTCCGACATTAAAAAACAAGGAAGCTGCTCTGCGGATGGAAGTGAAAAAAGCACGCGACAAAGTGCACGACCTTGAAAAAGTGATGCTTGCCGAAATTCAAAAACATGCAGCTTCAGCCGGGTTGTGGAACGAATTTATTTCGGAACTTATTGCCATTGGCGAAGTTTCGGTGGCAACAAAAAAAATTGCCGGAGTTAAAATTCCGGTGCTTGAGGCAGTTCATTTTAATGAAAAAGAATTCAGCATTTTTGAAAAACCCAAGTGGTTTTCCGAAGGAATTGCGGTAGTAAAAGAGCTGGCCAAAATTGTAACCGAGGAGGAATTTTATTCCCGAAAAGTAATCCTGCTCGATCATGCACGCCGTAAAACCACGCAAAAAGTAAACCTCTACGAAAAAGTGCAGATTCCCGGGTACCACGATGCTATCCTAAAAATAAAACGATTTCTTGAAGACGAGGAAAACCTTTCGAAATCGGCCCAGAAAATTGTTAAAAAACGACAGCAAAAACAAAGGGAGGAAGCCGTATGATTGTTCCAATGTTTAAATATTATTTCCTCGTTTTTCATGAGGATTATCAACAGTTTCTGGAAGAAATTCAACAGCTCGGAGTGGTTCATGTTGTAAAAAAAGAAGTGGAACTAACAGCTGAAATAAAACAAAAATATACGTTTGCCGACCAGCTTGAAAAAACCATTGAATTTCTAGAAAAACGAGAAATTCCAAAACCTGAGGAAATAAATGCCGAATCGGATGGGATTAAAATTATGAATCAGGTTTTTCTGAAACAAAAGGAACTCGATCTTTTGCAACAGGAACTGGAAGACATCAACAGAGAATTAAAAAAAGCCCAAATCTGGGGAAATTTCTCGCCTGAAATTATTCAGAAATTAAAAGAACAAAACATTTACATCCGGTTTTTCAACGGGGCAAAAAAACGCTTTTCAGAATTTGTTGAAAAAGGAACAACGGCTGAAATTATTTCTGAAATTGAAAACCAGGTAAATTTTATCGTCATTCAGACTGAAAACCCCGGAAACGATTTTGAAACCGATGAAATCAAATCGCCGGAATTTCCACTTTCGGTTTATCAGATTAAGTTCGATTCGGTTTCCGAAGAAATTTTTGAAATCAACAAACAGCTTGATTCTATTGCTGAAAAGGAAATTCCTTCGCTGATAAAAACCCGACTTGAAATAATGGAGTCGCTGAAATTTGAAACGGTAAAACTGAATACCACGGTTGAGGCTGAAGAAAAGCTGATGGTTCTGGAAGGCTGGGTGCCGACATCGAAAACCGAAGCGCTCAATCAGTCACTCAGCCGCAGCGAAGCACATTTCTTTTTCAGAAAAGCAACACCAAACGATTCTATTCCTGTGTTGCTGAAAAACAACCGTTTCAGCCGACTTTTTGAACCTATCGGCTCAATGTTTTCGCTACCCGACTACAACGAACTGGATTTGACCGTTTTTTTCGCACCGTTTTTTATGCTTTTTTTTGGATTCTGCCTTGGCGACGCCGGTTACGGTTTACTGTTTGTAATTGGCGCAGGAATTTATAAACTCAAAGCCAATAAAAACTTCATACCGTATCTTTCGCTGATTCAGATTCTGGGAGTGGCAACGATTATTTTCGGGGCAATTTCGGGTACTTTTTTTGGAATCAACCTGATTGAATCCGAAATTCCCTGGCTCGAAAACTTTAAAGCCTACTTCCTGAATTCGGATAAAATGTTTAACCTGGCGCTGGTATTAGGCGGTATTCAAATTATTTTCGGGTTGTTTGTAAAAGCCGCCAATCAAACCAAACAATTTGGTTTTGCGTATGCGCTTTCCACCATCGGCTGGATTGTAATTTTACTCGGCAGCGTAGCTTACATTCTGCTTTCAAAACTGAAGATAATTCCTGAAAATCAAATTATTCTGTATTGCATTCTTGGAGCAGGCGGATTTTTCATCCTGTTTTTCAGCGACCCGTCGGTGAATGTTTTCTCACGGGTTGGAAAAGGAATCTGGGATGTTTATTCCACGGTTACCGGAATTTTCGGCGACCTGCTTTCGTATATCCGGTTGTTTGCCCTTGGTTTATCGAGCGCCATTCTCGGTTTTGTAATAAACGACATTGCGCTGCAAATTCTTGGTTCATCAAAAATTCTTGGGCCGCTGTTTTTTATCGTCTTTTTGCTGATGGGGCACACGCTGAACATTTTGATTTCGTCGCTGGGTTCGTTTGTTCACCCCATGCGTTTAACATTTGTCGAATTTTATAAAAATGCAGGTTTCAAAGGCGGAGGAGAAGAATACAATCCGTTCACAAAATAACGATGCGTAAATAGTAGTAAGTAATTAAAATAAAAACAACAAATAAAAAGGAGATTGAATTATGACAACTGCAGTTATTTTAGCATACGTCGGACTGGCCATAATGCTTATTTTATCGGGTGTTGGCAGCGCAATCGGAGTTTCAAAAGGTGGAAATGCCACAGTTGGCGCCCTTAAAAAAAAGCCGGACAAATTTGGTAGTTATTTGCTTTTAAGTGCTTTACCGGGCACGCAGGGACTTTACGGTTTTGCCGGATTTTTTATCATCAACAGTCAGGGAGTTATTTCAGCAGAAATGACCATGTTACAGGGAATTGCAATTCTGGCAGCTGGTTTAACACTCGGTTTTGTGGGTTTTTACTCAGCCCTTAATCAGGGAGAAGTTACTTCGAACGGAATTGCAGGAATTGGCTCGGGCTACGATATTTTTGGTAAAACCATGGTTTTGGCGGTGTTCCCGGAATTGTACGCCATTATTGCTTTTGCGGCTACTTTCCTCATCAGTATGAGTTTGTAAGGCAAGGACTAAAATATTAATTGTCGAATTACTTTTTGAATTAAGCCGCTCAAAAAGTGAAAATTGGGTTCACCCATTGTTTTACAAGAAACACAAAATGTTACCACTATTTCGCAAACTTTGCGAAATCCTTTGAGTTTTTTGCTTGAATACTTCTGCCTTTAATTTTGAATTATTCAAATTGTAACTTAAATTTTAAAATTGATTTATTGTTTCAAAACCCCGAACGGTAGTTTCACTCCGTAATTTTATCGTTTCAGTTTGTATTCCTGCCGGATGGTGAATTGTATTTGTATCTTTGAAAATATTGAAACTCTGCTTTCATAACAAGTTTCAGCACCAGAAAAAAATGCAAATACCCGGGAAATATCTGAAAACATCGTTGCTGCTTTCGTTTGCAATCAGCCTGATTATTCATTTTTCGCTGATAGCCGGTGTATTTATTGACATAGATTACGGACATCACGAAGAAAGATTTTCGTTTGGTTTTGTTATCTCACAATTTGTTATCACCTTTTTTACCGGCTTTTTAATATTCCTGTTGAATTACAGATTTTACAGGCCGTTTCATCCACAGTTCAAACTAAAATACCGGCAGGTTCTATTATCGCTGATTTTAACCCTGGCATTTGTGTTTGTTGTTATTTTCTTATTGAGCCAGCTGAACCGGCATTTTGTTTTCGACGTCCGCTCGCACCGACACAACATGGAGCTTCTTACCCGAAATTTGTTTTGCGCAGCAGTTGTTTTACTTATCATCAACATTTTAAGGTTTATTAACCACAAACAAACCATTGAACTTGAAGTTGAAAAACTGCGAACTCAAAGTGTACAAAGCCAGTTCGAATCGTTAAAAAACCAAATGAGCCCGCACTTTCTTTTTAATTCGTTAACGGCGTTGAATAATTTGGTGGAAGAGTCGCCCAAAACGGCAAGTATTTACATCAACCACCTGTCGCAGGTGCTTCGGTATTCGTTGCAAAGTCATAAAAAACAAACGGTCTCAGTTACCGAGGAACTTAATTTTATCGAATCGTATTTATTTCTTTTAAAAATAAGGTACGACGATAATTTATCGATCGAAATTAATATCGACAAAGACTTTTATTACTATAAAATTCCGCCGCTCACTATTCAAATTTTGATTGAAAATGCAGTAAAACATAATGAAATAAGCAAAAATATTCCACTTTTGATTCAGGTTCTTTCCACAAAATCAGGAACAATTCTGGTGATCAATAAAATTCAGGAAAAACTTACAAATGAAGAAGGAACCGGAATTGGATTAACCAATCTTTCAAAACTTTTTCACTTACTTGGCGAAGAAATTACAATTACCAAAGACAAACAAGAATTCAGGGTTGAAATTCCGTTAATCAAACCAAAAGAATATGAAGGCACTGATAATTGAAGACGAAACCCCGGCCGCCAAACAATTGGTAAGTATTCTGAAAAAACTGGATAATATCAAAGTTGTTGATATTCTCGACAGCATTAAATCGACGGTCAGGTGGTTTGAGAATAATCCGCTGCCCGATGTTGTTTTTATGGACATTCACATTGCCGATGGTTCGGCATTTAAAATCTTTGATTTTATTGAAATAAACTGCCCAATTATTTTTACTACTGCATACGACGAATACGCAATTAATGCTTTTAAAGTAAACAGTGTTGACTATTTGCTAAAACCAATTACGCAGGAAGCAGTAGAAAAAGCTTTCGAAAAATTAAACCGTCTCGCGGGTTCCAATCCTGTTCAAAATGAAATTAGCCGGATAATTAAAGATCTGAACCTGGTGAAAAATTACAAAACACATTTCCTTGTTTCAGTAAAAGGCAGCAAAATGGTTCCGCTTCTGGCCTCCGATATTGCTTTTTTCTATATCAGCGAAGGAAAAGTAAATGCCACAAGTTTCAGTAAAAGCGAATTTCTTCTCGATTTCACCCTCGATGAATTGAGTACAAAACTTAACCCCGACGATTTTTTTCGGGCCAACAGGCAATTCATCATTTCAAAAAATGCCGTTAAGGAAGTCGATTCGTGGTTTAACGGAAGATTGTCGGTAGTTTTAAATGTACCCGTTCCCGAGAAAATATTAATTAGCCGTACCCGTGTGGGAGAATTCAAGGACTGGTTTACCGGGTTATAATCTTCAATCTGTCATTTTACCCAGCGTATAATTCATTTCAACCCAAATTTTATCTGTTTCAAAAAAATCTGTTCATCTTTTGCGTTGGAAAAAGTCTAAACCAAAAACAACATTCAATAAAATACTATGAAAACAATTTTTAAATCGCTCCTTTCAAAATACATTGTAAATGTTATTATGATATTTGTTTTTGCGGTAAGTTCAGTAACCGGAATTTTCCATGTGGGTAGTGAGCGCCCCGAAAGAGACCATAATTTCAGAGACGAACAATTATCATCAACCGGCTCAACACCGGATCAATTCGCTGCAATTTCAGAAGAAAGCGAAAACAAAACTTTTGCACCGGGATTACAACCGCGCGGAGAAGAAAACGATACTCATATTTTTTTCGGCTTGTTTTGGGTGGGATTAATGGTTTTTCACATCATTCAGAACTGGGCATGGTTTAAAAAACTGGGGTCGGTAAAACACATCTTGAAAAACAAACTTACAACAGCCATTACTATCGTTTTTCTGATAATGGCAATTTCCGGAATACTTTTGTGGAGCGAAATAATTCCACGTGATGTAATTAATGTAAAGGAAATACACGACATTTCAGGCAAGCTCATCTTTATTCTAATTATAATACATATTATCCAGCGAATCAGTTGGTATATTAAAATTCCACGTAAACTATTAGCAAAAGAATCAATAACTATTCAATAAAAATCAGCTTCAAATCTATCTAATTGCTTCAGGTTTTACTGAAATATACACACATTCAGGTATTTTTCATAATTAAAACAAAACTATAAAGTATGAACAAATTCAAGTTTATTCTTAATTTTCTTCTGGCAGTGGTTATGTTGCTGCTCATGGATCCGCGCTCGTTTTACGGGCTGGGGTTCCATGAATGGGCCGGATTATTTATTGGCTTATTTTTCATCCTTCACAAAGCACTCAACTGGAGTTGGATAAAAAAAGTGACAGTGTGCTTTTTTAAAAGTTCTCCGGGCAGGGCACGAATAAATTATGTTCTGGATGTCCTTTTACTTGCAGGAATGGTTTTAATGATTCTAAGTGGAATTGCCATTTCCCGTACCATCGATTTTTCGTGGTTAAATCTTGGAGGTTCAGTGATGTTCTGGAGGGTAATGCACACCAGTTCATCATATATTACACTGGCGCTTTTTGGCATCCATCTCGGATTACACTGGAAGTGGGTATTACAAAGGTTTAACTTTAAAAAACTGGAACATGTTCAGGGAAATTAGTGTAGCAATAATAACAATAGTGATAATTGTAATCGGAATTATTGCCTTTAACCGACTCGGATACTGGGAAAGAAGTGTCAGGATATTCAAAATGAACAGTGAACAATCATTCGACCGAAGATTCCCGCGGGAAAGAAATGGTTCGGACAGAGATTTTAACCGCGAACGTTTTGAAGGTTCACGTGAAGGATTTGAAAGACCGGATTTTGAAAACATGCCCGACAGTGTTCGTCAGCGAATTATTGTTGAACGTGGATTTTCGTCGCAAACCGACAGTATGCAGCAAAGCAGAATGAGAGAATTCAGAGGAGATCGCAATAACTTAAGAGGAAGCTTTGAAAGAAATGGCCGTGATGGCAGAAATTTCCGTCGCGGGGAAAGTGTTCAACTTCGAAATGTTCTTTGGTTTCTGGCTGTATTTGCAGGTTTTACTGCCGTTTCTGCATTTCTCGACAAGGGAATAAAACAATTCCGAAAAAGAAAGAAAATTACTGTTCAATCAGAAAATTCATAATTTCTATATATTATTCCAAGTGAATAATAGGCTTTAGTTGGTTTTAAGGTTGTCTTGCTGAAGACAGCCTTTTTTGTTTAAAAACCTTTGGCTTTCATCAACCTGTCGAGTTGCTGCCACTTTATTCCTTTGCTGAAATTTGCTGCCACTTCAGGTTCGGTTTTATCGATCAAAACGTGGTGCATCCCAAGCCGTTTTATTCTTTTTTTAAGCACCGCATTTTCCTTGTTTTCCTCGGCAATCATTCCGGCATACAATACATTGAACCAAATCTCCATTTCAAGCGCATCTTTTCCGTAAAAACGGCTTAAATAAAAAATAAGTTGAAAAACTTCCAGATTTATTTCTTTGGTAGTCCGGTTATAGATCACCACAAAATCGTCGTAAATTTTTTGACAGCCGTGTTTGTTTCCCAGCTTTTTCAACCTTGAAAAATATTGCGTATCTAATGGAGCAAAACGTTCACCCGAAGGTTTGGTAACATAAACGCACCAGTTGTCGAAACTGCCCGAATCGAATTCGATCCAGCCTCCGTTGCTGAAAGTATTTAATTTTTGGGGCATACTTCTGAATTTGTCCGGGAATAAAAGTATAAAAATTATGCTTTAATTATTCGTTCGATTCTGGCATCGAGTTGAGCTTGATCTTCAGTAAAACTAGCCAATCCTGCTAAATTCAATAAAGTGTCGATGGCAAGTTCGCCATTTTTAATCCGTTCGGCCCAACGACTGTGATTCGGAATTTTACCATCGCTGCCAATAAAATTCCAGTCAGTTTCACTCAACTTCGGGAATAAATCTCCGCAACCGGCATCATGTGCACGTTCAATTAATTCAGCTCCGGTCTTAGGACAGTTTTTGTCCAGATCGAGGGCCAGCTCAATTTCTTCGGAAGAAACTTCCCATAGTTTTTCAGGAAAATACTGTGCTGCATCAGCAGTTAAATTTACAGGATAAATGGTTTCAAGCTGTGATGAGAATTTCCCTGAAAGATTTGCTTTCCCATCGTTAGCTACTTTTGTTGGCATGGTAAAAACATCGACACCGGCCAGGGCTTCCAGTTGACCGTAATTGCGTAGACTTGCGGCAATTAATTTAGTAGGTTCGGCGTTGTTTTTTGTTAACCCGGTAATCCACTTTTGTGTTGAAATTACGGTTCGCTCCCCTGCCCCCGAACCGTCGCCCAAATCGTTGTCTTTTATGTAAGCGCCAATTCTTCCCAGGAAAACGTTTAAATAATTGGGTTTGGTAATTGCGGCCACCATAACATTCTGACGTGCAGAAAATTCGAGCGTAAAATTAATTCTCACACCTTGTTCCCTTAGTTTTCGTGCGCCCAGTAACCCGGAGGCTGTATACGGAACTTTAATAATAAACTGGTCGGGGCAAATATCAAAATAGCGCAAGCCATAATCAACAATGGCTTCAATATCGTGAGCAGTGTCGGTGTGCAATTCAACACTCACAAAACCGCCAAATTTTTTAGCCAGTCGCAATCCATGACGTGCATTTAAAATAAAGGCAATTTCAATAATCTGTTCTTTTAACGGCATCGTTTTTACAATCTCCTTTGCCTCTTCAATAAACGAATCGTAAATTCCTTTCTGAATTTCCTTGTTTACCAACGTATTATTGGTGGTTAGCGCAGTCATTTCTGCTGTCCATATTTTCCCAGCTTCTTCCATGTCACCGGTGTCGAGCCAAAGTTCGGTCCCTGAATTTTTGAGTCCCTGCCAAAAACCATCTTCTTTGGCCAATACCATTTCTTCGTTAATTCCTTTTAAAACAAATAATTTGATTTTTTCCTTTAATGCACTTTCCATGATACCAGTTTTAAATTTTGTTCTATTTAAATTACTGAAAATTACCCAAGGTAAAAAGATGGTGTTGATAACTTAAAACTCATTTCTTGATAATTTATAAAATTTCGTTTTTCGATTTGGAAAATAAAATTTCATAAAAACTATGGCTGATTGCTTCATCTATAATCGAATTTCTCCCCTATTTCAATTCAGAATTACAAAAATCATAAAAAATTTACAAAAATAAATATCAGAATTTCAACACATTAAAACACAAAAGTAAAATATTTATAAATATTTTAGTACTATGTATTGCAAAGTTCTATTTTTTATACGTATATTTGTAATGCAATAAACTATATAAAAAATAGTAGCAGTTAAAAAAAAGTTCTATAAAATTGTAACAAACATAAAAAACAAGCGTCATAAAGACGAAACAGAAACAAACAAATAGTTAAACAGAAAACAAAAACAGGAGAATTAAGTCATGAAAACAAAAAACAATGTTCAGAAAGCAATCACAAAATCAATCGCAGTTGTAATTAGTTTAGTTTTAGTTAGCATTACAGTAAATGCACAGGAGTTCTGGAGTACAGTTTACCAGCACAGCAGTTTTAACGAAATTGCCATGGCTATGATTACTGACGATGCAGGGACAACAACATCTTCAACCGGCAAATTAACTTTAACCGCTGAAAAAGAAGCAACCCTGGAATTGGAAAACTGGATGACCAGTGAAACATTTTTCAATACGAACACTGCGAATTTAGAAACTGTAAACGAAAATGCACTTGATCTGGAAACCTGGATGTTTAACGATGTCCACTTTGGCAACACAACACCTACCATTGTGCTGGATTCAGACAATACGTTAAAACTCGAAGACTGGATGGTTAACGATGCTCATTTTAGTGCAAAATAACAATGTAGCCTTTTGTAAAACCGGTATGAAAAACACCTGCTGAAAGTCGAAAAAAAACATTAAAAATCAAAGCCATGAAAATAGAAAACACAAAAGCACAAATGAGGAAGGGAGTTTTGGAATACTGTATACTTCTTATCCTGAAAGGGGAGCCACTTTATGCAACAAACATTCTTGAAGGACTTAAAGAAGCCAAAATGCTGGTTGTTGAAGGAACGCTCTACCCGTTACTGACCCGGTTAAAAAACGACGGTTTGTTGACCTACCGTTGGGAAGAATCGAATCAGGGGCCACCCCGTAAATATTATGAATTAACTGAAAATGGAAACCGGTTTCTGACTGAATTGGAAAGTTCATGGAGCGAGCTGGTTGAAGCAGTGGGAAAAGTTCGTACAAACAGGGCTTAAACTGAAAACAAAAAATTAAAAATCAAAAAACATATTCAAAATGAAAAAGACATTCACCATAAACATTTGCGGATCGGTTTTCTACATTGAAGAAGATGCGTACGAAGTGCTTCAGAAATACCTTATCACGCTAAAAAGTCATTTTGGGAACAGTGAGGAAGGAAAAGAAATACTTTCTGACATTGAATCAAGAATCGCAGAGATTTTCGCTGAACGGCTGTCCGACAAAAAAAATGCGGTAACCATGGACATGGTAAACGAAGTAATTGAAACCATGGGAACTCCTGAAAATTTTGAAGAAGCAGAAAATTCAGAAGAACCATATACCGGACAAACAAAAAACAAAAGAAAACTGTACCGCGATCCCGAACAAACTGTCGTTGCAGGAGTTTGCGGTGGGTTAGCAGTTTATTTCAACATGGACCCAGTAATTGTAAGATTAATTACAGTGTTGTTGTTTTTCTTTACTTCGGGTGCAGCTTTGCTCGCTTACATTATATTGTGGATTGTGGTGCCCAAAGCAATAAATACGGCTCAACGCCTTGAAATGCGGGGCGAAGAAGTAACCGTAAAAAACATCGAAAAGTTTATTAAAGACGAAGTAGACGCAGTAAAGGAAAGCTATCAGAAATTCAAAAAAAACGGATTCTTTTCAAAAAAGAAAGCATAAAAAAAGAGCAACTTTTCAGTTGCTCTTTTTTGTGGGGAGTGATGGATTCGAACCACCGAAGGCATCGCCAATAGATTTACAGTCTACCCCATTTGGCCACTCTGGTAACTCCCCTTGAATTTTTTGAGCCGAATCACAGATTCGAACTGTGGACCCCGAGATTACAAATCACGTGCTCTGGCCAACTGAGCTAATTCGGCATATATTCACTATATAATCATCGTTAGAACGTGTGCTGATTTTTTATTTCAGCGGCGCAAAGTAAAGCATTAATTTTTTAATCTGCAAAACTTTTTTCAATCTTTCTTTGCCTTTTTTTTCTTTCAAAAAAAGTGGGTAAGCTACCTGCGTCGCACCGCTCAACCGCCTACCCTTGCTGCCTTCCGACCCTGGGGGGATTCAGCAGGAGCTGGTCGCGCAGGACTTACCCGGCTGCAAAAGTAGAAATTTTTGAAATACCTCCAAATAAAATTTGCATTCATCGTAATTTTGTTTTTCTATTTTCGACTTATTCAAAAAAACAGTTGAGCCGATACAATTGTAAATTACGGTTGTTCATATTTCAACTTCGTTGGGTGGGAAAGAGAAAAAAATAAACATATATTTGTCGAACCTTTACTAAAAAAACTATTATGGAACAAAATGCTTCTGTTTGGAAAACCTCAATCGTTTCAGGAATTTACCTGGCAATCGTATTGATTCTCATTTCAGTAATTTTTTATGTTATGGGCGATCCGATGTCAAAAGTCGCTTCTTACTTAACCTATCCGGTTTTAATTGCCGCAGTGGTTTACGCACAAATTAGTTATAAAAAAGTGTTGGGAGGAACCATGTCGTACGGACAGGCTCTGGGAGTTGGACTACTTACCGTAATCTTCGCTTCGGTTTTGTCAGGAATTTACACGTTTGTAATGCACAAATACATCGATCCTTCTCTACAGGAACAACTTCGGTTAATGTCGGAAGAACAACTGGTAAAACAAGGCCGAGTACCCGAAGAACAAATGGAAATGGCTTTGAATATGGCTGCCAAATTTCAGACACCTTTTATGTTACTGATTTTGGGAATTTTTGGTGGTGCATTGGGAGGTTTGATTATTTCGCTGATTACTTCCATTTTTACACAGAAAAAACCCGTTGACGATTTTGTTGAATAAACTTTAAAATATGGATATTTCCGTAGTTGTACCCCTTTATAACGAAGAAGAATCACTGCCGGAGCTGACTTCCTGGATTAAAAAAGTGATGGATGAGCATAAATTTTCGTACGAAATTTTAATGATTGATGACGGCAGTAAAGATAAATCGTGGGAAGTTGTTGAAAAGTTACAAGCGGAAAATCCAAATATTAAAGGAATAAAATTCAGGCGTAATTACGGAAAATCGGCGGCCCTTTTCTGCGGTTTCGACGCCGCACAAGGCAAAGTGGTTATTACCATGGATGCCGACCTGCAGGACAGTCCCGATGAGATTCCGGAATTGTACCGGATGATTCTGGAAGATGGTTTTGATTTGGTTTCAGGCTGGAAAAAGAAAAGATTCGACCCGGTGTTAACCAAAAACCTGCCCAGCAAATTGTACAACTGGACTGTTCGCCGCATGACCGGAATTAAACTTCACGACATGAACTGCGGACTAAAAGCCTACAGCAACCAGGTAATTAAAAGCATTGAAGTTTATGGCGAAATGCACCGATATATTCCTGTGCTCGCAAAATGGGCCGGATTTAAAAACATCGGGGAAAAGGTTGTCATTCACAGTGAAAGAAAATACGGTGTCACCAAATTCGGACTGGAACGTTTTCTTCGTGGTCCGCTCGATTTACTTTCTGTGATGTTTATTTCGCGTTTTGTGAAACGCCCGATGCACTTTTTTGGGGTGCTTGGTGTTTTAATGATTTTGCTGGGTTTTGCTTCAACCATTGTAATTGCGGTGGAAAAAATCAATCAGCTAAAACACGGAATTACCGGAAACCTGATTACCAACAATCCTTATTTTTACATTGCTTTAACCTCAGTTATTATTGGGGCACAGTTCTTTCTTGCCGGATTTTTGGGCGAATTGGTTTCACGCAGTTCTACCGACAGAAACAAATACCAAATCGATAAAAAAACATTCAACTAAAACTTTGAATTTTTAATGGCTGAAAAAGAAATTCAACTCAGAAAAAAACGAGAAGTCGGTGATATAATTACCGACTCGTTTGCTTTTTTGAAACAGGAAATAATACCCATATCCAAACTTTTTGTCGTTTACGTATTACCGTTTGTCGTAATTTATTCGGTTATTCAGGTTTACGTACAAATGAACATTATGGGGAAAGTTGATTTGCAAGACCCGGAAATGGTGCTGGCCAACCTTAAACCAATTTATCTGAATGTTTTCTTCTCGTCGTTATTTGCATTGTTTGTCCAGTCGCTGTTGGCCGGAACATATTATACCTACATCGACTTTTATGTAAAAAGGGGAAAAGGGAATTTTGAGCTTCACGAAATTTCTCAGCTGTTGTTTGGCAACAGTTTAATTGCGTTGGGCGCTAATCTGATGCTCTTTTTTATTGTAATTTTTGGAATTATCATGTGCGTTGTTCCCGGAATTTATTTGGCAAATACTCTTTCAATTGTATTAATGATTGTAATTTTTGAACGGAAAGGAATCGGGCACGCACTCACACGCTCGTGGAATCTGGTGCATACGCAATGGTGGAATACTTTTTTAATTAACCTGGTTGGAATTGTAATTATTTATGTGGTTAGTCTGTTTTTCTCCATTCCTGCCATGATAACAGGAATTACTTCAACTTTTTTAAGTTTGCAGGAAACAGGAACCATTGAATATCCAACCTGGTATTGGGTAGTTCTGGGAATTTCATCTGCAGTTTCTTCAGTGCTGATAATTGTTGTTTACACGTTCCAGGCTTTTCAGTATTTTAATCTCGACGAACGGACAAAACCAATTCAACCGCCGATTCAGAATTTGCCTGAATAAAAACTAAAACGAAAATTTATCCTCTGAAATCAGCGCTGATTTTGTTGCGTTGTATTCTGAAATCAGATTTTCCATAATTTTTTCAACAGGAAGAATTTTATTGATTTGTGCAGCAACCTGACCAATTTCAAGTTCACCGTTTATCAAATCACCTTCAAACATTCCTTTTTTTGCCCGGCCCCGACCAAGTAAATCTTTCAAAAATTCTGCTGATTCCCCTCTTTTTTCTGCTGCATCTACCTCTTCAAAAAAACCATTTTTAATTAAGCGAACCGGCGACAGTTTTTTAAGTGCCAGTTTTGTTCCCCCTTCAGAAAGAGAAAGAATAAGCTTTTTAAAATCGGGGTGGGCCGACGATTCTTCGGCAACAGCAAACAATGACCCGATCTGTACTCCGTCGGCGCCAAGCGCCATGGCAGCCAGCATTGCTTCACCACTGGCAATACCGCCGGCTGCCATTAACGGTAAACCCGTTGCTTTTCGAACCGACGGAATCAATGAAAGTGTTGTGGTTTCATCGCGTCCGTTATGACCACCCGCTTCGAAACCTTCGGCTACAACGGCATCCACGCCGGCAGCTTCGCATTTTTCAGCAAAAACAGAACTGGCAATCACATGCGCAACAATAATACCCCGGTCTTTTAACCAACCGGTCCATATTTTCGGGCTGCCCGCCGAAGTAAAAACTACGGGTACTTTATTCCTGACAATAATTTCCATTATTTTTTCCATCTCAGGATAAAACATGGGAACATTTACACCAAACGGATTTTGTGTGGTCCGTTTCGTTTTTTGAATGTGTTCTTCGAGCGTTTCCGGGTGCATGGAGCCTGCGCCAAGCAAACCCAATCCACCTGCATTACTTACTGCCGAAGCCAGTTTCCAACCCGAGCACCAAACCATTCCACCCTGAATTACAGGATATTTTATTTTGAATAATTCACAAATTCTATTCATAACAATTCAAAAAATTGAGTAAGTGAAACAGAGAATACTATTCCGTATTAATAATATTTTCTTCCAAAAGCGAAGAGAGGACTTCTTTTGAAATGCGTCTTTTAATTTCTCCGCGTTTGGTAAACGACATTGTACCCCGTTCTTCAGAAACAACAATGGCAATTGCATCGGTCGATTCGGTAATTCCCACAGCTGCCCGGTGGCGCAGTCCCAACATTTTATCGAGGTCTTTTTGTGTTACAGGAAGAATACAACCGGCTGCGGCAATTTTATTTCTTCTTATTATAATTGCCCCGTCGTGCAAAGGCGAATTTTTAAAAAAAATTGTCCTTATCAGCGCTGAAGAAATTTTGGCATTTATTTTTTCTCCCGTACTAACCTGTTCATTTAACTCTGAATTTCCGGCGATTACAATCAAAGCCCCTGTTTTTGTTTTGGCCATGGTTACACAAGCATCTACAAGATTGTCGATTTGCTCGCGGTTTATGGTTTTTTCTTTTGAAATTCCGAACAATTTATCGAGCGAAATCACGCGGTTTACGTTGTAATTTGATCCTATTAAAACCAAAAACTTTCGTATTTCGGGGTGAAAAACAATAATTAACGCCAACACCCCCACCCCGATAAACTGCCCCATTATTGAACCGAGCAATTCCATGTTCAACGCCCTCACCACCAGCCAAAGCAGGTACAACGAAGCCATTCCTATAACGATATTAAAAGCCACCGTTCCTTTAATCAGGCGGTATACCTGAAAAAGCAAAACAGCCACTAAAAAAATATCGAGGATATCGAGGAACCGGATGGTGATAAATGCCAGCATTATTTTAAAGTTGCTTTTATTTCACAAAAAATACGAACGGCTTCCACGGCTTCATTTACATCGTGAACCCGCAAAATGTCGGCACCGCCCAAAAGCGCCATTGTATTTGCCACGGTTGTTCCGTTTAGTGCATCCTGCGGTTCATTTTCCAACGCTTTCCAAATCATCGACTTCCGACTTAACCCAACCATTACGGGAAGCTGAAAAACCTTGAACGAATCGAGCCGGTTTAACAATTCGTAATTGTGTTCCAGATTTTTCCCAAATCCGAAACCCGGGTCAATAATAACATCGTTAACACCCAATTTGGAAAGCCGTTTTACTTTTTCGCTGAAATACGTTGAAATATCTTTGATAATATCGGTGTATTCCGGATTTTCCTGCATGTCGCGCGGAGTTCCCTGGATGTGCGACAAAATGTATGGAACGCCAAGTTTTCCAACCGTTTCAAACATTTTTGAATCAAGCGAACCGCCCGAAATATCGTTAACAATTACCGGTCCGAATTCATCGATAATACGAACGGCAACCCACGAACGAAAAGTATCTATCGACAGTGGTATTTTTGGGAATTCGCGCCGAATAGCTTCAACAGCAGGCAGCAATCTCCCCAATTCAACTTTGGTGGAAATAAGTTGCGCTCCCGGACGCGTTGAAACCCCGCCAACATCGATTACCGAAACACCTTCCTTTACCATTTTTTCGACTGCTGAAAGCAACGTTTTTTCGTCCTGCATTTTTCCACCGTCGAAAAAAGAATCGGGTGTTACATTAATTATGCCCATAATAACCGGCACGGTAAAATCAATCAGTTCACCGCCAACGTTTATCGAACTTTTTCGTTTGAGGAATTTACCAGCCGACTGGGTAATCAACATAAATTAAAATCTTTTATGGTTTAACAAATTGTTAACTACAAATGTAAAACAAAACCAAGCACTTTCCTCAAATTTTAATATTTTTATCCCTCATTTTAACATCAAATGGAGAGAACAAACCAACAATACGATCAGGTGATTTCGTTGTGCAGAAATATATTCACAAAAAAAATGACCGATTACGGAACAGCATGGCGCATTTTACGCCCGATCTCACTTACCGACCAAATCTATATTAAAGCTCAAAGAATCAGGAGTATTGAAGAAAAAGGAGTCACTAAAGTAGACGAAGGGGTTAAACCTGAATTTGTCGGAATTATCAATTACGCCATTATGGGGCTTATTCAGCTTGAACTTGGTCCTTCAGACAGTGAGCTTTCGGAAAAGGAAACTGTGGATTTGTACGATCGTTATTTCAATACAGCAAAAACATTAATGCAGGCAAAAAACCACGATTATGGTGAAGCCTGGAGAAATATGCGCGTAAGTTCGTACACCGATCTAATTCTGATGAAACTGAAACGCACCAAACAAATTGAAGACAACCAGGGGAAAACAATCATCTCGGAAGGAATTGATGCCAACTATCTCGACATAATCAACTATGCAGTTTTTGCACTTATTAAAATTGAATTCGAACCTGAAAACTAAACGATAAATGAAAGTATTACAACACCTTGCCCGGATTCTGGTAGGAATCACCTTTGTTTTTTCCGGCTTTGTAAAAGGAATCGACCCGTGGGGTTCAACCTATAAGTTCACCGACTATTTTAACGCGATGGGACTCGAGTGGATGATTTGGGCAGCCTTCCCCCTGGGAGTATTATTGTCGTTTGCCGAATTTGCCATTGGAGTTGCTTTGCTTTTCAATTTATTTACAAAATTCTTTTCGTGGCTGGCCTTACTTTTTATGGCCTTTTTTCTGCCGTTAACACTTTGGATTGCACTTAAAAACCCGGTAACCGACTGCGGTTGTTTTGGCGACGCTTTGGTTATTTCGAACTGGGAAACTTTTTATAAAAATGTTGTTTTAATTGTTCTGGCAATCATTGTTTTTGTTTCGCGCAAAAAAATGACCCGGTTGTTAAATGTACGATTTGATCAAATTGGCGGGAGCTTGTTTGTTGTTGTCTACATCGGGCTGGTAATTTTTTCCTACAACCACCTTCCGGTTTTCGATTTCAGACCGTACAAAGTTGGAGTAAATATTCAGGAAGCCATGTCGTACCCCGACGATGCAGAACAAGCAGTTTACGAGAATATTTTCTATTATAAAAACAAAAATACAGGTGAAGTTCAGAAATTTCCGGAAGACGATTACCCATGGCAGGACACGCTCAACTGGGAATTTGAGGATATGAAATCGACACTGGTTCAGGAAGGTTACGAACCTCCGATTCATGATTTTACCATTGAAACTCCCGATGGCGAAGACATTGCCGACTTTTTTATATACGACGAAAATTATGTGTTCATCCTGGTTGCGTATAACCTGGATAAAAGCAGTGTAGAATCGCAGGACAAAATTAATGAACTTGCCGGTTGGGCACTGGAGGAAGGACTTTCTTTCATTTGCCTCACCTCAACACTTCAGGATGAATGCCAGGAATTTGCCGCAGCCAACGGCGCTCCTTACGAATTTTTCAACTGCGACGAAATAACGTTGAAAACAATTATCCGGTCGAATCCGGGGTTAATTGTCATAAAAAACGGAACCATTTTAGGCAAGTGGCATTACAACGACATTCCGACACCCGACGAATTCCAGAACGAATTCATGAACAAATAGTTAATTGTAAAAACATTAATCCGGGTAATTCAGTTTTTACCGTCGAGTGTTATAATTTTGCGGGCAAAAATTTATACCTATAATCTAAATAACAGAAAAATGAGAAAAAAGATAGTTGCAGGAAACTGGAAATGCAATACCAATTTGCAGGAAGGAATTGAACTGGCAAAAGCTGTTGATGCACTTGTTGCTGCCGAAGCTGCCGACGATGTTGTAGTAGTTCTGGGAACTCCTTTCACCCATATTACCAAAGTAGTTGAAAGTGTAAATACACAAAGAATTGGTGTATCGGCTCAAAACTGTGCAGCCGAGGCAAAAGGTGCTTTTACCGGTGAAGTTTCTGCAGAAATGGTTAAATCTACCGGCGCTGAATATGTAATTTTAGGCCACTCTGAAAGAAGAGAATATTATGGCGAAACCAGCGAAATTCTGAACAAAAAAGTTGCTCTGGCTTTGGCAAACGGATTAACTCCGATTTATTGCTGCGGCGAACCACTCGCAATCAGAGAAGCTGAAACACAAAACGATTATGTAAAAACTCAGCTCGTAGAAACCATTTTCAATCTTTCTCCTGAAGATTTCAAAAAACTTGTTATTGCTTACGAACCCATTTGGGCCATCGGAACCGGAAAAACTGCAACTTCGGAACAGGCACAGGAAATTCATGCTTTTATCCGTTCAATTATTGCCGAAAAATTTGGTGACGAAATTGCTGAAGGCGTTTCCATTCTTTATGGTGGAAGTTGTAAACCAAGCAACGCAAAAGAATTATTTGCCAACAAAGACGTGGATGGTGGGTTAATTGGTGGCGCAGCATTAAAAGCTGAAGATTTCATTGGAATTATTAAAGGATTTTAAATAAAACCACACGATATAAAAAGCTGCAGAAATGCAGCTTTTTTTGTTTCCATTCAAAACTAAATTCATTACGAAATTCACAATACCCCACTCATTTCAACAGTCGAATGTTTCAAACTGTGATTTTTTACTACATTTACCCCACAAAAACCAGAGATTTTCTTTTTTATTTGATCATTCTCCACATATTATCATTAAAACGAAATTGCTGGAAATTTCAAAATTTAACGAAACTGTTTATACAACAGCTTTTAAATAACTCTGGAAATTGTAATTTTAGATTTCAAAAAAGGCTAACAAATAAAACTGCCTGGAACCAAAATTTAATAAAATTGAAAAGAGATTTTTTTGCTCTGAAATGTGAATAAAATAACAGAATCAATAAAAACCAAAAATTGAAATTTTACACCATGAAAAACCATTTACTGAAATTATCACTACTATTTGTAATCCTCATAACATTCAGCTGTAATTCACAAAAAAAATCGGAAGAAGTTGCCAGTTACACTTACGAAGAAAAATCGTCGGAAATTAACCCCGAAATATTGGCAAAAGTTGGCGACTGGGTTAAAGAAGATGCCATTTGTTATGGACTGGTGGTTGCTATCGATAAAAAAGGAGTTCCCGTACGCGGCAAGTCTGTGAAGGCAAAAGTAGTTAATGTACAAGGCAACGATATTAAAATGAAATCGCTCGAAAATATTAGTATAGCAGCAAAACAAGGTTGCAACGAATACGGAATAAAAATAGGAGAATCGTGGGTGGAAAAAGACGGAGAACTTTTCGAAACCCGTGAAGAAGCAGACAATTACCTAAAATCGAAAGACCTGTTAATGGAAGATTAACAGGCAAATTCTGCAATTAATGAGCGACAGTAAATTAATTGAGCAAATATTAAACAACAACAACCTCGCTTTCCGATCATTAATTGAGAAATACAAATCGCTTGTATATAATACTGTTTTTCGTCTGGTAGGAAACCATTCTGATGCAGAAGATATTTTTCAGGATGTTTTCCTACAGATTTATAAATCGTGCCAGTTTGTAAAAAACGAGGACGACCTCACCTTGTGGATTTATAAAATTGCCTATCATAAATCCATAAGTTTTCTACGGAAAAGAAATCTGGCCAAAGCCGGCAACCACCCCGAAAACGAAAATTTCACATCGATTTCAGAAAAAAATTATATCGATTTAAATACACCGGCCCGCAAGTTGGAACAAAAGGAAGCTATAACCTTTTTGTTTAAATGTATCGACGAACTACCCGAAAATCAAAAAACAGTACTTTTGATGCACAAATTTGAAGGCTATTCCCAAAAGGAAATCTGCGAAAAACTGAAACTCAGTCCCACATCGGTCGAATCGCTGATGTACAGGGCAAAGAAAAACTTAAAACAGCGACTGACTAACTTATTTAATCATTAAAAACCTACGGAAATGAAAAGCAGACAAAACACAATGAAATGGCTTAACATATTCTTACTGGTAATAAATATTTCGGCATTTGCCACCTTCCTTTTTATGAACCGGAGCCAGGAACCGGCCACCAACGACCAATACAGTTCCGATGAGTTTTTGCGCGATAAATTGCAGCTTACCAATGAACAATTCAAGAAAATTCTTGAAATGGACCAGGAAGTTTTCCGAAATTACCAGCTTTTGATCGATATTGAATGTGAATCAAATTTCAGCTTAATAAAAGCCCTTTCTTCAGACGACACATCAGAAGAAGAAATAAAAAAAATTATTGAAAAAATTGGCAGGTACCACGGCCTTGTTAAACGGCAAACAGTAAAACATTTTCAAAATATTAAAAGCATTTGCAACGACGAACAAAAGATACTTCTCGATAACTTACTCCTTGAAATGATGGAAGTTGGCGACCAGTGCCAGTACTGCAACAAAGAAAACTGTTCAAGGAGAAATGAAATTGAAAGCAAAAAAAATTAATTCTTCGCGCCAGATTTTAATTTCACTTTCGTCTTAATGTTCAGTAATGAATAAAAATCAGAAAGAAAACATCGGAATTTTGAAAGAATTTGTAAATACCGGCAACATTGAAAACCAAAATTCAGAATCTATTGAAAAAAGAATTGATGAGATTTTGGCTGTTTTGGATTTGGAGGTTGAAATTCCTGAAAATTTGGTAGAAAAAGTAATGGAAAGGAAGAATTCCATTCAATCTGCCGGAAGCACAGGGATTGATTTTTCCAAATACCTTCAGATTGCTGCCGTTTTTGCTGCTGCCGTTTTGCTCGGTGTACTTCTTGGAAAAAATGCCGATGTTCATACTTTCGATAAAAAACAAAGCCGGGAAGATCGCGCTTTGCTCGAGTTGAAAGAAAAGCACCACCTTTCTGAAGATTATTCATTCGGAAGACTTTGAACGAATTTAAATTAATCTTAATTCTTTATTCAGACCGAGTCTAAATAAATAAATTTATTATTAAGTTTAACAAAATTTAAACCTGTGGTTTAAACTACACGTGCTATGAAAAATACCAAAAACACAAACTGGCCGCGTCTGGTTGTCCAGTGGGGAGTAATTACATTTATTTTACTACTCGCATTTATCCCGGGAATTTTCAACATTGCCACTCCCGATTTTGAAGCTTATTGTCCGTTTGGCGGATTGCAGGCTTTGGGAAGCTATCTTTTAAGCGACGCACTTTCGTGTACCATGACAAGCGCTCAAATTGTGATGGGAATTTTACTGCTCATCGGAGTTGTTCTTTTCAGCAAATTGTTTTGCTCTTACATTTGCCCTATCGGAACGGTAAGTGAATGGTTCGGAAAACTTGGCGAAAAATTAAAAATACGGTTTACAATCAAAGGTATTGCCGATAAAATTCTTCGTTCGCTAAAATACATTTTGTTGTTTATCACCCTTTATTTTACGTTGCAATCGAACGAATTATTTTGCAAAAAATTTGATCCGTATTTTGGGCTTGCTTCGGGTTTTAATTCCGATGTAGTAGTTCTTTATGCGGTGATTTCGATTGCCCTGGTAGTTTTTGGTTCCATTTTTATCCGGTTGTTCTGGTGTAAATATTTATGCCCACTGGGAGCTATATCCAACATTTTCAAGTTCTCAATTTTCTTTGTGGCAATCCTGGGGATTTACCTGGTACTTCTTCAGTTCGGGCTCGAAATAAGTTATGTTTGGCCGCTCGGAATTGCAGCTGCCGGAGGTTATAGTATTGAATTGCTTGGGCAAAAAAGTAAATTCTTCCCACTGGCTAAAATTACCCGCAATACCGAAAGTTGTATCGATTGCCAGCTGTGTTCAAAAAAATGCCCGCAGGCGATCGATGTTGCCAGTTTAAAAACAGTAAAACATGTCGATTGTAATTTGTGTGGCGATTGCCTTTTGGTTTGTCCGGTAAATAATACCTTAACCATCAGCAAAAAGAAAAGCTGGAACCGTTTTCCGGTAATTGCCACAATCGTTTTGGTAGTGCTTGGCATTACTCTGGGTAGTGTTTGGGAAGTTCCAACCATTGACCAACGGTGGGCCGAACCCGAAGTAATTGAAACCGCGGCTATTTATAATCAGTCGGGATTAAAAAATATTAAATGTTATGGCAGCTCCACTGCTTTTGCCAATCAAATGCGCAGGGTAGAAGGAATTTACGGGGTTGCAACCTATGTAAAACATCACCGGATAAAACTGTATTACAATCCTGAAATTTTAGATGAAACAAAAATTCAGGAGATTATTTTCACACCACAGAGAAAACCGGTTCAGCCTCTGGCCAAAGGAATCGATACAGTTTATGAAGTTTCGTTAACACTCGATAACTTTTTCGACAGTTTCGATTTTAGTTATCTGAGCATTCTTTTAAAACAGGAGACCAACGCTGTTGGAGTGATAACGGAGTATGCCTGTCCGGTAATTGTAAAGATTTACTTTCCTGAAGAAATTCAAAATAAAGATGAACTGATTTCAAAACTTGAATCGAAAACACTGACTTACGAAACAACAGCCGGGGAAACCACAGTAAAACTGGGTTACAAAGTTGCCAGCGCTCCCGAAATCAGCACTATTTCAAGGGAAGAATACATTAATCTGTTGTTTTCTCCTTATGAAAGTTCGTTTAACGGAAGAAAAAATTATACCGACGATGTAATTAAATCGTATACCGTTCCGCTGGGAAGCAACAAAGCTTTACGCGCCCGTTTTGCCTACATGGTCAGTCATTTATCGAACGACAATGGAGTGGTTGAATTTGCCACCAAACTCGATTCAGCCATGGAAGAAGTGGCCGAAATTTCATATGTTGACACAATGACCAACCAGGAAAATATTATCAATGCTTTGTTAAGCGATTCGCTTATTGTTTCGTACACCAACGGAACAAAGGCCAAAGTAAAAAACATGTTCGATTTTAGTGAATTAGTAAGCGCATCGGATCAGGAGAAAGAACAAAATAACAATTAAAGCACCATAATAACTCAAAAATCTCGCGTATGAAAAATTTTACATTATTAACTATTTTAAGTTTGTTGTCTGTTATAACTTTTGGACAGGAAGCAACATTTAACTGGGTACAAACCGAATTAAATCCCGGACATAATTTAAAAACTATGTCGTCAAAGGGAAATGAAGCTTTTATTGCAGGTTATGGGAATTCACTTTTCACAACAGCTGATAATGGCGAGAATTGGAAAGCGGTAAATATATTTAAAGCAGAATACAGCTTCCCCGATTTTAGTATTAAAGGAAATACAGGATATGCCGTAGGTAGCCGTGTACAACTTTATGACGCTTCACATGATGTTTATACCAACGGTATAATTTTAAAAACAAACGATGCCGGAGCAACTTGGACAAACATCGATTTAAACAGTCTGAATAACGGTGGCGATGCTTCAGTTAATCCAACAGACACGTTGTGTTACGGCCTTGATTTTCTTGCGGTTGAAACAGTTAACGACAGTGTGGCATATTGTGCATTACGCTGGAACGAATACACCGAAGCAGGAAAAAACGACCATGTTGGAATTTTCAAAACCGCCGACAGCGCCAAATCTTGGATAAACATCAGCGGCGATTTGGGAAGTACATATATAAAATCGATCGTTTATAATGATTCAGAGGTATTTATTGGCGGTAATAAATATTTTATGAAAACCACACCTGACTCAAATGAATTAACCGACATTTTTGCTTCATTGAATGGCGGCGGTTCCGAATATATTTGGGATATTACGTTAAGAGGCGACAGCGAACTGTATGTCACCACATCTACGAAAGGTGTATTTTATTCAACAGACGGCGGCGAAACATTTAATAAATTCGGCACCATTACAAGCGCATGGGACACCTACCGGCTTAACGATTCAACAGTTGTTGTTGGCGGTGGCTCAAACAAATCGTATGTAACAACCGATAATGGAACCACTTGGAATTCACTCGGAATATCAACCTCAATCTGGGAAATTGCCGGTGAAGTAAACGATTCATTATATCTTCTTGCCGGCGCTACCATTTATAAAATTGCTGTTAGCGATATTACTTCCGGAAATTATTCATTTAATACCCAAGATGTTGCTTATGGAAATTTAAACGATGCATATATTGATGGCGATAAAGTTTTTATTGTTGGGAACGATTTGTCATTTGTTACTTCCACCGACGGGGGGCAAAACTGGAGCGACGTTACAATTCCTGAGATTGCCCCTTACACCGAGTTAATGGAAAATATTGATTTTGTTGCTTCGGGTTGGGCGGGCGACACTGCTTACCTAAGTCTAAACCGCGTTAAATTTGTCGATTATTCTGATAAGGATGATATTTACTGGTCGGGAGGAATTATTTATTCCACCGACAATTGGGAAACGTACAAAACAGTTGATGTTGCCAAAGTTGGAAAAGCAAATGAAACAGACCCGGCGATGAATCCCAACCACGAAAAATGTAACGCTGTAAACCCTTCGTATTTAATAGACCTTGGAAACAAAACGTTGCTTCTATGGGCAGGATGGTTCGATTATTCAACCGGGGCAAAAGTTGAACATTCAATGGTCTTTAAAACAGAGGATACCGGAAAGAACTGGACCCCTTTTACCGAAGACCTTGGTAGTAATTATTTACAGGACATTGCAATTGATGGGGATTTAATTTATTTAGGCGGAAAAGATTTACTGCTAAAATCAACCAATGCAGGCGCTTCATTTACCAACATTTACCCAAATCTTGATATTGATGAAGACGATGACATGTTTATTAATTCTGTTTGGATTGGCGACGAAGGTGAAGTATTCGTAACCACTTCGGTTGATGGTGTTTACAAATCGGTTGACGGTGGTGACACATTTACACAAATAAGCGATGCTTCAGGGTCGACTGTTTTTTACAAATTTGACCACAATTCTTATATTTTCCTCGGAAGCACAAGCGGGAAGTCGTTGTTTACCAACAATGATGGGGAAACTTGGCAGGCTTGCCACCCGGGCGCCGCAGTATTCGACATTAACATTTACAACGAAAAATTGTACGCAATTGCACGAGGTTCCATTTATACTGTCGATCTTAACGATTTAGAACTTACAACTTCATCACCGCTAATTACAAACTCAAATGTTATTAAATTACAATACCACACCGATCATATTAATGTAGTTTCTTCCAACAATTATATTGAAAGTTGTTATGTATATTCTATGTCGGGAAAACTGGTGAACATTGTAAAACCAAATTCAAACATTTGCCGGTTAAACAATTACGATTACAAACCCGGACTTTATATTATTTCAGCCGAGGTTGAAGGACAGAAGTATGTCGATAAAGTTGTATTTAAATAAGCATTCAACTGAAAATGGGGAGAGTTTCTCCCTGTTTTCTTTATTCTATTTTATCTAAAATATTCTTAATAAAACTCCATGTCGAAAAGGCTGTATATACTTTTCCTGGTTTGGGTAACCGCCACTTTTGCCTCGTTGGCTCAAAATACTATTAAAGTAAGCGGTAAAATTACCGATGCTGAAACCAACGAACCGTTGATGTATGCCAATGTAGCTTTTACAGAGTTGTCAATTGGAACAACATCGAATGAAAAAGGGGAGTTTTCTTTTGCGGCAATTCCACCGGGTACCTACATTTTATCGGTTACCTACATCGGTTACACGGAATATTCGATAACCGCCGACTTTAAAAAAGATGTGGAGTTAAAAATAAAACTTCAGCAACAATCGCTGGGGTTAAAAGAAGTTATAGTTACGGCCGAGAATTCAAAAAGCGGGGCAACTTCATCAAGAATAAAAAGTGAAGCAATCAGCCATGTTCAGGCCTCCAGCATAAAAGATGTATTGCAACTCATTCCGGGTAATATTTCTGAAAACCCCGATTTGTCGGGGCCGGGAAAAATCAGTATCCGTGAAATTGGTACAGATATAAACAGCGCTTTGGGAACTGCTGTAATTATCGACAATATTCCGGTTTCGAACGACGGGAACATGCAGCAAAGTATGGAAACCAGCGGCGGGATAACTTCAGTGGCAGGTACCGGAATTGATTTGCGTTCTATTCCTGTTGAAAATATTGAATCGATAACCGTTGATGTAGGAATTCCGTCGGCAGAACACGGAAACCTTACTTCCGGAGCGGTACACATAAAAACCAAAGCCGGGGGATCGCCTTACAATGTAAAGCTAAAAGCCGACCCGCATACCAAGGAAGCGTATCTAGGAAAAGGTTATTTGCTGAACAACGACAACGGTGTAATCAACATCGATTTGGGCTACACTCAATCGTACAAACACCTTGTAAAACAAACCGACCTTTACAAAAGAATCAATACTTCGGCAAAATATTCAAAGACATTTTTCAGAAACCGCTCCCCGCTGCAAATGGAATTGAAACTGGATTTTGTAAACAGTCTCGACGGGAAAAAATGGGATCCCGATATGATTCTGGAAGAAGAAAATTATGCAAAAGACCAGACTATAAGAACAAACCTTTCAACCGACTGGTCATTAAACAAATCGTTTATTACCAATTTATCGCTCGATTTTGGGTTTGAAAAAACATGGCAGGACGGTTTTGAAAAAACATGGGAACAATCATCGAGTGGCCCCAACTTTTTTACTACTGCCACCGAAGACGGCGAATACGAAATTTCTTATGCGCCTTCCGCCTATTATTCAGAAGTTACCTACGACGGCCGGCCTTTTGATATTTATTCAAAACTAAAAGCGAATTTATTCAAAAAAACCGGGGCAATTACCAACAATATCATCGCAGGTATTGAATGGAGAACTAACGGAAATAATGGCCAGGGAAGAATTTTTGATGTGGAAAGGCCACCGTCGGGAACAGGGACCCGGCCACGACCTTTTACCGATATTCCTTCGCTAAACCAGTTTTCGTTGTTTGCTGAAGACAAAATACAAGTTGAACTTGGCTCAACCGAATTAAAAATAATGGCCGGGGTTCGCATGGACAATATTCAACCCACCGGGCCGTTCAAAACCAATGGAAGTATTGGAATCGATCCGAGGATTAATGTTCAGTATGAAATTCTAAACCGAAAAAACAATTCAATTTTCAGAAACCTGAGTTTACGCGCGGGTTACGGTCAAACAACAAAAGCTCCTACCCTCACCCATTTATATCCCGACAAAGAATACAACGATGTGGAAAGTTTTAATTACTACCCCGACCTGATTGTTTATACCACTGATGTTGTTGAAGACACCAGAAACTACAATTTAAAACCTTCCACCGGAAACAAATACGAAACTGGTTTCGATTTTCAAATCGACAAAATTTCGGGAAGGGTTACCTTTTTTTATGAAAAATATGAAGGTGGTTTTACACGCGACCATATTCTTTATCCGCTGCACTACCGCGATTATAATACGATCGATGCTGGGTTATCTCCCTATTACATTCCCGGTGAAGGCGTTTTTTACAATTATCCGGAAACCGGCGAACCTGTTGCTGTTGGTTATGAAAACGATGTAAAATTTGCCCAATATGAAATTTACAGAAATGCCAGCCAGCGTATAAAAAAAGGTATCGAATACAGTCTGGATATTGGTACTGTTCAGGCAATAAGAACACAATTTAATATAAACGGGGCATGGTTTTATACCGAAGCTTACACTGAAGGGGCGCCTTACTGGGAAAGGGTTTACTACACCACTTATTCAGGAAATATAAGTTCGCAGGAATCGTTTGCCGTAAAATTTTCCGATTATTACGGTTATGGAAATGTTGATGAAAGATTAAACACAAATTTCAGCATCATTAACCACATACCAGAACTAAAATTGCTGATTTCGTTAAACACACAGGTTATTTGGTTTGAGAAAGACCATAGAAAAATTTACCCCGACAAATTCAAATTATATAATCTCGATGAATTAAGGGATTATTTGGAAAACCCGGATTTATTTATAAACGACGATCCGGAGGATTATTATTATTTTTTACCTGTGAGCTATAAATTTTACGACAATGTAGAACACGAATATACTATTGCTGATTTTCAGGATCAATTGCACCAAACAGCAATTGAAAAAATGGTAAAGTACCGTTTTGCAGAAAAAGTAATGCCAGCTTTGGTCAAGTGCGATATTAAAATTTCGAAAGATATTGGAGACAGGTTTAAACTGTCTTTCTATGCAAATAATTTTCTGAATATCAGGCCGTGGTATTTGAACAGTCGCGAAGGTACTTACACCCGGCGCAACCAAGTACCTTATTTTGGCGCCGATATTAAAATGCAGTTTTAAATGTAAATATCATGAAAAAGTATCTGTTTTTTCTTCTCATAATTATAGCTGGTTGTACCGATGTGTACAATGTTCCAACCACGCTTCAACTAAATATTTTGGTAAAATATCCCCAGGAATTTAACGACGGAGCTCCGATTTCGAATGCTACTGTAAAGATTACAAACGTACAAACCAACCGCGAGTACGAAAATGCAACCAATGAATTGGGCATTGCCACTTTTGCAATTCGTGGCGGAAATTATGATATTATGGTTTCGTTGTCGGAAGAGCATGAAATTGAAATCGACGGCTACCTTACCCGTAAAACTGTTCTTTTTAACGGCTCGTTAACCGGGCAGGTAATTACCGATTCAGACGAAACATTAACAATAACTACCGATTATTCGGTTCACAGTGAAGGATTTGTAATAAAGGAACTTTATGTTTCAGGTTCCAGAACACCGGAAGAAGAAACTTACGGGGCCGACAAATTCATTGAAATTTATAACAATTCGGATCAGGTTTTATATGCTGATGGCATTTGCTACGGAGCTGTTCATCCAATTACAACAGAAAAACCTACTCCCTGGGTCGACGATGATGGAAATTTATTAGACCGCTGCCCGATTTGGAGTTTTGTACCAATTGTGCCGGGGTCAGGAGAAGATTACCCCATCAATCCGGGAGAATCATTTGTTATTGCACTTAGCGGTCTGAACCATAAAGACGATCCGAATGGGAATCCAAATTCTATTGATTTGTCAGGAGCCGATTGGGAAATGTATGTAGAAGATGGAAAGTTTGTGGATGTACCATCGGTTCCGAATATTTTAATGCAACGAATTTCAAAAGGTTCTGCCATAGCATTAAGTGTTCGCGGACAGGTTAGTATTATTTTCCGTTTGCCTTCCGACGATATACAATCAATTTTTACTGATCCCGACAATTTTATGATTCAGCCCGGTGGTTCAGAAAACTGTTTTATGGTACCCTGGAGCTGGATTATTGATGGTGTTGAAAATGTAAGAATTGATGACAAAGGAGTTTACAAACGACTAAAACCGAGCATCGATTTGGGGTACATTCAATTTCGTGGAGGTTACGAAGGTGTTTCCATTCGCCGCAAAGTAAAGGAAGTAATTGATGGCCGCGTGGTTTACCAGGATACCAACAACTCGGCAGAAGATTTTTTAACCGACCAGGTACCGCAGCCCGGTGTAATTTCAGCAAATTAAGAAAATGAAAATTTTCAGAAATATAATTTTATTGCTGTTGCAGCTGGCATTTTTTAGCGCCGGCGCCCAACAAAACGATTCGTTGCAACGGTGCAACTCGGTAGCAACCAAACAAATTATGCTGTTGCAAACCCCGTGGTCGGCTTCAGAAAATGCAGCAGCATTAACTTATTTTGGTTGCGACAACCGCATTGCTTCGGCTATGGTTTACACCGAATTTCAGGATAAAGATTATCATTTATTCCAGGAAGGCGATGCGCAGGTTCAAACCGGATTTTTTACCGATGGGTATGTAACCCTGGACAAATGGAAATTTTACGGAAGTTTTAATTATTTCAGTCAGTTGGAAAAAAATACAAAGTGGGTGGAAGTAATGAACCCGTACAACGACAATCCTTACACTGTTGGCGACTCGATTGGCGGAAATTATTCAAAAGAATATTTTAAAATGGAAGGAAAAGGCGCCTATCGGATGAGTGACAGATTTTCGTTCGGCTTCGATGTAAATTATTCCACCGGTGTTGGCGCAAAACGCAAAGACCCGCGACCCGAAAATACAATCACTACTTTCGATATTTCACCGGCTGTATTGTTCAATTTCAACAAAATAAAACTGGGCGCAAATTTTCGGTACCTCGGAAGCAAAGAAGATATTGAAGTTTCAACGGTTACCAGTAAAACTTTCTATATTTTTCACTTTAAAGGAATGGGTGTTTATACTTCGACACCGGAATACGACGACCGGATTCATATTTCGAATCAACTCGGCGGCGGGCTGCAATTTAATTTCGACGGTAAAAAAATAAACAACCTCACCGAAGTCAGCTTTTATAAAAAATGGACCGATATAAAACGGGGCGAAACTTACCCGTTGCAAGTGGTTTTGTTGGAAAAGTTCAACACCGCAGTTTCGTCAACCTTTTTGTTTTCGCCCGAAGGAAAAACGCTGAAAAAACTGAGGCTCTTTTTTAACGACAAACATTTGTACGGCCACGAACCAGTGGTTGAACCCAAACTCGAAGCAGTGACTTACCAATGGGCAACTGCCGCAAAATATACCTTGTACTGGCACAAACAAAACGAATACGGCTTCGATTATTCGTGGTATAAAATTATCGACAAAAGCCATTTTAACTGGGGAACTCAACTTTCAGCAAAATTAAATTCGAGCGAAACAACCTATTATTTTGTCCCCGAATTCAACCGGCAAACATTGCATCTTTTGTATGTAAATGCACAGTTCGAAAAAGGATTTCAGTTTAAAAAAAGCGATTTAGTGCTCAATTTTAATGGCGGTTACAGAAAAGGAATCAATAATAAACTCGAAATTGTTGATGATGAAGATTTGCTGGCTACCGTAAATACCGATTTTGTCACCCACGATTTTGAATATTTCGACTCCGGACTTTTACTATTTGGTGCTTCTGTAAAAGCCGGAAAAAATATAACCGTTTACCACAGTCCTGTGCAGGTTTTTATCGATGCCGGGGCAAAAACCGCGGTTTCCAATCTTCCCGGAAATCCAAAATCAAAAATCTTTGAATTAAAATTAGGAATGAATTTTTAAAATTTATTGAATGAACGCTATCGAATGTATAAACCTCACCCATTATTACGGGAAAAAACTGGTTTACGAGAACCTGAACATTTGTGTTCCGGAGGGTCGTATTCTCGGGCTTCTCGGAAAAAACGGGGCAGGAAAAACTACAACCATAAACATTTTGAATGGTTTTTTACAACCGCGCAGTGGCGAGTGTTTGATTTACGGAGAAAACACGCAACACCTTTCGCCGGAAAATAAAGCAAGGATTGGGTTTCTTATTGAAGGCCACATCCAGTATTCTTTTATGAATATTCACCAGATTGAAAAGTTTTACTCCGGTTTTTATCCGAAGTGGAACAACGAACCGTACTGGGAATTGATGTCGAAACTAAAAGTTACGCCGAAACAAAAAATATCGTCAATGTCGTGCGGGCAACGTTCGCAGGTAGCGCTCGGGTTGATTTTGGCGCAAGACCCCGATCTGCTCATCCTCGACGACTTTTCCATGGGCCTCGACCCGGGTTACCGCCGTTTGTTTATCGATTATTTGCGTGAATATGCCAAATCGAAAAACAAAACCATTTTTACTACTTCGCACATTATTCAGGACATGGAACGACTGATTGACGATGTGCTGATAATGGACTACAACCGGGTGCTCGCGCAGCGAAATGTTACCGATTTTATGCGCGATTTCAAACAGTTCTATTTTGAACTTGAAAATCCGGACATCGAGCTTTCCAAACACGATTTTATAGCAAATCTGGAAAAAGTACACAACAAAGTGGAACTCTATACCTACGAAACGGAGGAATTTGTGCAGAATTTTCTAACGAAAAACGGCATTGCCCACAGCAACTTTCAGCAAGTAAAAATGGGGCTCGAAGATGCTTTTATTGGTTTAACCGGCAAATATTAAAAATATGTGGAAATCAGTTATTTACAAAGAATGGCTTAAAATAAAATGGTTTGTTATCATTTTTGCCGGAATCGGAGTGTTGGCCGTTGGAAATATTTTCCTGAAAGTTCAGCACGATTTTACGTTCAACGAAGCTACCAACTACATTTACCGCATCCTATTTATGGGATACCAGTATTTTGGTTACAGCCTGTTTAAATTTGTACCTGCCATTGGAGCGCTTGCCGTTGCCATTGCGCAGTTTTTCCCTGAAACCGTCAACAAAAGGATAAAACTTACGTTTCATTTGCCTTTGAATGAAAATAAAGTACTGCTAATGACGATGCTGTTCGGAACATTTTGTTTGTTGGCAGCCTACCTCGTTATCTTTCTGCTTTTTTGGGGTTTCAGCCTGCTTTATTTCCCGGTTGAAATTACCGGCGCTGCATTGCTTTCGGTTTCGCCATGGTTTTTAGCCGGTTTTGCCATTTACTATTTTGTGGCTTTAATTGTGCTCGAACCGGTGTGGAAATACAGGTTCCTCTATTTTATTGTGGCTATTGCCTTTGTGCCTGTTTATCTTCAATCGGCGCTGGCAGGCGCGTACGCCCCGGCCATTTTAATTCTTGTGGCGCTCACCGTTTTGCTGAGTATTTCACTTTTATTTTCAGGTTACCGTTTTAGAAAAGGAGAAATGTAATATGGTACGATTAAGCAGATATTTTTTAGTACTGGTGGCCGTTGCCGGATTTGCAATGGCTTTACCAAAATTATACTGGATGGCTTTTTCGAAGCCCATTTATACACCGTACATTATGTACAGTTGTATTGAAGACGATTTTATGATCCGCAGAAACGACGATGGTGTTTCGTGGACCGATGCCAAAAACAATACCTACACCCGCGAACAATTTGAAGAAAAACTGCCACTGCTTTATGTACGGCAACTGTTAATGTCGAATACCATGCCCGATTCGATAAAAGGTGTTGAAATGGATACCCACGAAATTAGCATCAGCAATTCCACTTTCCGCTCGCAGCCCAGCGATTTCGACAGTCCGAAACCCGGACTCTACCCTTTGTTTGAATCGCAGTCGGGAAGAGCAAATCTCGAAATGCCGGCTGATTATTTCAGAATAACCTGGCGTATGGAATTTGTGGAGGCAGAAACCAACAAAATACTGGAAGAAAAAAGCCGAATGTTTTCAGCGATTTTGTACAAACACGGTTTCAAATTTCCGGCAAAATCAATCAACGGTATTCCAACCACACGCAAATCATGCGACGAAGGTTATTTGGTTATCGACTCCGAAGATCAACTTTTTCATGTAAAAATGATAAAAGGCGAACCTTATGTTGAAAAAGTAAATGTTCCTGAGGGGTTGAAATTCAAGCAAATAAATTGTGTCGATTTCAGAAACAAAAAGTACTACGCGTATCTTTTTTCTACACAAAACGAAATGTACATTTTAACCCAGGATGAATACGAACTTCAAAAATGGCCGGTTAAAAATGCCGATCCTGAAAAGTACCAGATTCGGGTTTACGGCGACCTTTTTAATTACAATGTTATTATCAGCGGCGACGATTTTGTTCATTCCACAGTACTCGATGCTGAATATCAAAAAGTTGATGAATACGAAGAAACCTGGCCCGGAAGAGACGAACAAAAAGAGGGCAAAATTTTCCAGGTACTGTTTCCCGGTCAGCTCAGCCTTACCGATGCAGACTCCAATTACGTCCGCTTTTTCACACAAATAAATACATCCTTTTACTGGCTGTTTTTTAGCCTGGTTCTTATCGGTGTTCAGTTTATTATTGTGAAAAAAAGAAAATCGGCAGTAAAAAATAACCTGGTCGATTTAATTGTTGTCGGATTAACCGGGATTTTTGGTTTTCTGGCAGTAAATATTTTCCCCAACAAATTTTTCGATTAATTGGGTATTACTTTAAAAAGGAAGCAGCCGTCCGAAAAAGGGTGGCTGTTTTTTTTTACCTTCGAATAAAATTTCAAAAATGGATTATAAAAAAATCACTATAAATATTACTCCTTTTGAAGAGTGGATGCGCGATGTTTTAACAGCACAACTGGGCGAAATAGGTTTTGAAAGTTTTATGGAAACAGAAAACGGTTTTGAAGGATTTATCCCGGAAAACCTGTATGACGAAAACATCATCAACCAGGTGATTGAGCCGTTCAGTGAAGATTTTAATTTCGGGATTTCAGCAGAAACTATTGAAAGTAAAAACTGGAACGAAGAGTGGGAAAAAAACTATTTCAAACCGCTGGTCGTTGCGGGTGAATGTGTGGTAAGAGCGCCGTTTCATACCGAATTTCCACAATCGAAATACGAAATTGTTATTGAGCCGAACATGGCATTTGGCACCGGAAACCACGAAACAACTTCAATGATGCTGGAATACATTCTGGAAGAAAATACCGAAGGAAAAACCGTTCTCGACATGGGTTGCGGAACCGGGATTCTCGGAATTCTGGCATCGATGAAAGGAGCAGCAAAAATAACTTCGATCGATATTGACGAGTGGTCGTTTAACGGAACCAACGAAAATGCGGCGCTGAACAACATTACAAATATTGAAGTAAAATTGGGAGATGCTGCGTTGCTGGGCAGCGAAACCTACGACATTATTTTTGCCAACATTCAGCGAAATGTACTGCTTGCCGACCTTCCTGTTTATTCGAAATGTTTAAATAAAAACGGCAAAATATTTCTTAGCGGATTTTATCGCGACGACATGCCGGCCATAAAAAACCGCGCCGAAGAATTTGGCTTGCACGACGCCGGTTTTAAAACAAAAAACAACTGGGTGGCTTACACTTTCATAAAAAAATAAAAAGCAGTAGTCAGAAAATCTGAAATCATTTTTCTTAAAACTAACGATAAACCAAAATTATGAATATTCAAAAAATTTTTGTTTTCCTGCTTCTGGCAGCCGTATTTTTTCAGGCTTGTACAAAAACCGAAACCGGTTCAACCGAATTGCAAAACAGCACGCCCGAAGCCGAAGGTGTAACTTCGCAATCGATTCTGAATTTTATTGAAGCAGTTGAAAACAGCAACCACGAACTGCAAAGTTTTGTGTATTTACGCCACGGAAAAATTATCGCCAAAGGTTGGTGGAGTCCGTACAAACCGGAGTTAAAACACACCTTGTATTCGTTAAGCAAAAGTTTTACGTCAACCGCTGTTGGTTTTGCAGTTGGCGAAAACCTGCTTTCGGCAAACGACAAAGTAATTTCCTTTTTCCCCGATGAATTGCCTGATACTATCAGTGAAAACTTGGCAAAACTTGAAGTTCGCCATTTGCTGACCATGTCGGTTGGGCAATTTCCTGAACCTACTTTTTCAATCATAAGTTCCAACAACGACTGGGTAAAAGCTTTTTTGGCAACTCCAATCGTTTATGAACCCGGGACAAAATTCCTGTACAACACAGCAGCTACTTACATGTTGGCGGCAATAGTAAAAAAAGTAACCGGCGAAAATGTTGTCGATTATTTGAAACCGCGCCTGTTTGAACCGCTGAATATTACCGGCTCCGATTGGGAAGTTGATCCAAAAGGAATAAATACCGGCGGCTGGGGACTTCGTTTAAAAACCGAAGATTTAGCCAAATTCGGACAGCTTTATCTGCAAAACGGGATTTGGAACGGAAAACAGGTATTACCTGAAAACTGGGCAAAAGAAGCAACTACAAAAAAAATTGACCAAAACCCGGAAGCCACGCCTGAACAACTGGCAAAAGACGACTGGTTGCAGGGTTACGGTTACAAATTCTGGCGCTCGCGGCACAATTCGTACCGTGGCGATGGCGCTTACGGACAATACATTCTTGTTTTTCCTGAACAGGATGCGGTAATTGCCATCACGGCAGAAACCCAAAATATGCAAAGCGAACTCGACCTTGTTTTTGATAATTTGCTGCAGGGAATGAAAGAAAGTAAACTCGATGCAGACAAAACAACACTTGAAAAACTTCAGCAAAAACTAAAATCACTGGAACTTACACCGCCGGAACCCGGAGATATTTCTGTGGTTGAAAATAACTTCAGCAGAAAAACATTTGATTTTGGTGAAAATGAAAATGCTCCCAAGAAAATCTCCTTCAACCTTGAAAACGGAAAACTTCAGGCTGAATTTTACTTTTCAGATGATAATTCTGAAACACTGAGCTTTGGCGGAAATGAATGGATTACAGGCGAAACAAATATTCCGGTTACCAGCCTGCTTCCACAAAAAAACAGCAACATTTTAAAACTGGCCCCGTTCAAAGTGGCCGGCGCTTTTAGCTGCTCCGGTGAAAATTCACTCGAATTAACACTCAGGTACATTGAAAGTCCGCACACCGAATTTTACCTGTTCAAAACCAATGGAAACAAAATCAGTCTGGAAAGGAGCAACAGCCGCACCAACCGGTCGGAAATACAAACTTTTGAAGGGCAATTAATCCAATAAACGAAAAGAAATGGTGTGCTTCCGGGAATAAAACTCCAGTCCCTGAAGCACATTTTTTTTGCGTTGCGCCGTATGTTCCACATCGTTTCCTTCGTAAATATATTCGATGTTTTGCAGGTAACTGCCAGCCTTTTTTACCAATAATTTCGGTGAATATTTTTCGGAAATATCAAAATTGCAAATGTCAATAATCCGTTTGTCGAGATAATTATTGAAAGCCTCTTTTGAAGTAAAATCTTTCCGGTGGGTAATTTTATCGTCGCAGGAATTATCTGTCCGATGAATACAACCTTCGCAAACCGCATCGCAACCCACAATTAGTTCTAATTCAAGTTCAGGATTTTCCAGAATTTTGCTGGCTACTTTGTGGTACGAATGCTGATAAATGTGCGCTGTAATTTCTTTACCCGAGCCAAAATCGCGGATAATATCAAAAAAATGATGAATTCGCAGTTTCATAAATTTTCCTCCAACAATTTTTTAGGTCGTTCCATTTCCCAGATTTCCAGGTCGCGAATCTCCTTCCCGTCGATAACAAAACGCAGCGCCGTGCAAACATTATGGAATCCTTTGTAACCGGCAGCCCCGGGGTTCATGTGCAGGAAATTCAGTTTTTTGTCGTAAATCACCTTCAAAATGTGTGAATGTCCACTGATAAAAAGATTCGGTGGTTTTCTGAAAATTTCGGGCATTACATAGCGTTCATATTTTCCAGGATAACCGCCAATGTGAGTCATCCAAACGTCCACACCTTCACAAAAAAAACGCTGGTGCAGCGGATAAACCACCCGAACATCCTGTCCGTCGATATTGCCGTAAACACCGCGCACCGGTTTAAAAGCCGCCAGTTCGTCGGCAGTTTTAATGTTGCCAAAATCGCCGGCATGCCATATTTCATCTACATTTTCGAAAAATGCAAACAAGCGCGGGTGCAAAAATCCGTGGGTATCCGACAAAAGTCCGATGCGTGTCATAATTTGAGAACAATATTTATGGTTTAAATATAAATTAAACTAAATTTGTTAGGAACGGATAACAAAAATAAAACTCCATTATGATTTCAATAGTAGCAAAATTTATTGTGAATACCGGCGAAGAAGCAAAATTTATGGATTTAATGAGCGGACTTATTAAAGCCTCGCAAGCCGAAAAAGGTTGTGTTGAATATGTTTTACACAAAGATGTTGAAAAACCGCTTACCTACTGTTTAATTGAAAGGTGGAAGGATCAGGCGGCGATTGATGAACACAACAGCACACCGCATTTCACCGGAATTGTACCCCAAATTATACAAATTGCAAAAGCCGAAATCGATGTTTATAAACCAGTATAAAAATGAAACGTGTTGTAATTGTACGCCATGCAAAATCGGTTCCTTATGGTTACGACGATGATTTTAGCCGCGACTTAAAAGAAAGAGGCGAAACCGATGCAAAAAAAATCAGTTCAGAACTAAAAAGCCAGGGAATTAAACCCGACGCGATGATTTCGAGCCCGGCAAAAAGAGCCATTAAAACGGCCCGTATTTTTGCCGAAAATCTGGATTTTGCCAAAAACAACATTCAGGAAGTGGAAGATATTTACCACGGATTAACTACCGGCGAATTTCTTGAATTGATTCAAGGCCTTCCTGCATCAGCAAATACAGCTTACTTTTTTGGCCACAACCCGGGATTTTACAATTATGTGAGCAACCTTCTTCCCTATTTTCGCGACGACATGCCCACCTGTTCAACCGTAGGAATCGATTTCGACGTTGACTCGTGGAAAAAAATAAGCGCCCGAACCGGAAGAAAAGCTTTTCATCTAATACCAAAAATGTTTGAATAAACAAAAGAACAATATACAAAGGCATTTTACTCCATTAATTTCAGTTTGGGTAAAATGTCCTTTTTATAACTCCTGCCGATGTTTAGCACCACGCCGCCAATCTCAATTTCGTTGTAATTGAAGCGTGTAATTTGGTTTCTATTTACAATAAAGGAACGATGAATTCTCAGAAAATCCTCAGGCAATTTCTCAGAAATAACACTAATTTTTTCCTTACTTGTAATTTCTTTTTGATTAATTGTATGCACTTTTACATAATCTGAAAGGCTTTCAATGTAAACTATTTCGTCGTATGAAATTCGAATTTTATTGCGGTTCGAGAGCAATTCGAGAAACTGTTTTTTCAATTTTTCTTTTTCAATTTTAAATTGCTCAAGCTCCTTTTGTTGATCGACGAGTTGCTGCAACATAACCAAAAACGATCCGGCAAATACAACAGCATACATTACAATAGCAAGGGATCTTATTTCGGAGATAGAATTTGGCCCCATATCTTCCAGTTCAAAATTGGCCAGGTACATAAAAGAAAAAAATACTACAAGTATTTGTAAATAAAGCGAAACTACCAGTGTGTAATAAAAATATAAAGCAAACCTGAGATATTTCTTTTTCAACAAAAGAACAGGAACCAGATAAAAATTAAAAAAATAGGAAGTGCCCATAACTACCGGAAGCAACAATGCAATAAAATAAAATGCGTTCAAATTATTGTTCCAGGAATGCCCATATACAAAAATGAGAATGACTGTGACTACCAACCAAAATAATAGGTGAAAATATGGATTTGAGATTTTAGATTTCATACATGTTTCTTAAGACGATTTTACTGTATCGAGTTCTAATTTCGCTAAAAAAATTAAATTCAGGAACCAAAGTTGGCAAACAACCTACTTAGAGCAGGATTCGACCTTGCATTACGGCCTGTTTTCACTATAAATTTGAAAAACGAATTATTAATCTAATATTTGAGTTATGAAAGATTTATTTTACATGGGTGGTCCACTATTTATGGGCATACTTACCATAGTATTTATTGTTATGCTTGCGTGGGCAATCTATCATTTTCATCCGGTTTTATTGAAACAAAAGATTGATGTTTCAAAAAAACTGTCTACATTAAAACACATCAAAACCATTGGATCTTTTGCCCTGGTTACAGGAATCCTGGGACAACTCGTCGGACTTTATGGCGCATTTGAGGCCGTTGAGCAGGCTGGTGGAGTGGTGGTTCCCATACTTATGGGAGGACTAAAAGTATCAATGATTCCAACCATTTACGGGGTTCTCATTTTCCTAATTTCTTTGCTTCTCTGGCTTATTACAGACTTTATTCTCTCTAAAAAATCGGAATAACAATTTTCTTAACTTTGGCTCCTGATAAACAATTTGTATCCATGCAATTATTTTATGTACCAAATATTTCAGGAGCCGAAGTTTTTTTGGAAGAAACTGAATCGAAACACGCCGTAAAAGTTTTGCGGCTCTCTAACGGCGATAAAATTCATATTGTTGATGGGAAAGGCGGGTTTTATGAAGCTGAAATTTCGGATGCCAATCCAAAAAAATGCAGGCTTTCGATTTTAAATTCGGTTCAGGAACCGGAAAAAAGAAATTTTCGCCTGCACATTGCTTTGGCCCCGACAAAAAACATCGACCGTTTTGAATGGTTTCTTGAAAAAGCCACCGAAATCGGTATCGATAAAATTACTCCTTTATTAAGCGAACATTCCGAACGAAAAGTGGTCAACCCCGAACGGCTGGAAAAAATTCTGGTGGCCGCCATGAAACAGTCGGGGCAAACATATCTCCCGGTTTTAAACAAAATGACAAGTTTCGGCGAGTTGATTGTTTCATCAGCCTGCAAAAACAAATTCATTGCACACTGTAACGACGGTGAAAAAATACACCTCAAATACGCCGTTAAAAAAGGCGACGATGTTTTAATTTTAATCGGGCCGGAAGGAGATTTTAGCCCGGAAGAAGTTGCGCTGGCGAAAAATCACGGTTTTCAGGAAATTAGTCTGGGTAATTCGCGGCTGCGAACTGAAACCGCAGGCGTAGTTGCATGTCACATCGTAAATTTGGCCAACGATTAATTTTTCTTTTCAGCAAAGCATTGTATTTTTCGAAAAATTTGAAACATGAAGAATTTTTTTCTTTTCATTTTGATTTTTATCGCTGGCACAACCTTCGGACAAAACCAGGTGGTAAAAATTGCGCTGGCAAAATACAACGGAGGTGGCGACTGGTATTCCGATCCAACAGCCCTGCCTAATCTGATTGCTTTTTGCAACCAAAACCTGAAAACCAATATAAATCCTGAACCATCGACAGTGGAAGTTGGCAGCGCCGATATTTTCAATTTTCCGTATGTAGAACTAACCGGCCACGGCAATGTAATTTTTTCGGAAAATGAAGCCATGAACCTGCGCGCTTACATGGAAGGTGGCGGTTTTTTGCATTGCGACGACAATTATGGTATTGATGAATATTTCAGGCGAGAAATGAAAAAAGTATTCCCCGACAAAGAATTTGTGGAATTGCCGCCGTCGCACCCGATTTTTCACCAGAAATATGATTTTAACGAGGGTTTGCCCAAAATTCACGAACACGACAACAAACGGCCACAGGCTTTTGGATTGTTTATCGAAGACAGAATGGTTTGCCTATACACATACGAATGCGACCTTGGTGACGGCTGGGAAGATCCTTCGGTTCACAACGATCCGGTTGAACTTCACGAAAAAGCGCTGAAAATGGGTGCCAACATCATTCAGTTTGTTTTCGGGCAATAAAATAAATGTTATAAGGCATGAATTCATGAATGCTAAATAAATCAAGATAATAATGAATTATGGAAAACTATTTTGAAAAAAAATCGACTGAACGATAATTCAGCTTTCCTATTCTTTTTTTGTATTCATGCATTAAAACAATAATTCATTAAAGCATTTTTTATGAAAGTAGTAGCATTAAACGGTAGTCCGCGCCGCAACGGAAATACGGTAATATTAATCGATGAGATTTTCAGCATTCTTCAAAAAGAAGGCATTGAAACAGAAATGATACAATTGGGGAACAAACCTGTTCACGGTTGCACAGCATGTTTAAAATGCAGGGAAATTCAGAACGGGAAATGCCACATCAAAAACGATCATCTGAATTATTGTATTGAAAAAATGGTGGAAGCCGATGGTATAATTATCGGTTCGCCGGTTTATTTTGCCGATGTTACACCCGAAATAAAAGCTTTGATTGACGTTGCCGGTTACGTAACCCGTGCCAACGGACATACTTTAAAAAGAAAAGTTGGCGCCGCAGTAATTGCAGTCCGGCGGGGAGGTGCGCTTCATGCTTTTGAAACCATCAACAACTTTTTCCTCATCAACCAAATGATTGTTCCGGGCTCGTCGTACTGGAATTTTGCAGTTGGCCGCGATCCCGGCGATGTAAAAAATGATGCGGAAGGAATGCAAACCATTAAAACACTGGCCGAAAATATGGCCTGGCTATTGAAAAAAACAAACAACTAAACTCCATTTCAAACGTTTCATAAAAATTAAACAAAAACAGTAAACATGAAAAAATTAGTTTTGGCATTATTTATAATGCTTCCTGTCGCTTTCGTATCAAACGCACAGGATTACAACACAGGAATCGGTATTCGCGGAGGTTTGTCGAACGGAATAACCGTTAAACATTTTATTTCAAGCAACACTGCTCTTGAAGGATTGCTGGCAACACGCTGGGAAGGTTTCAATATTACAGGTTTGTATGAAATTCACGCCAACGCTTTTAATACACCGCGATTGAACTGGTATTATGGTTTTGGCGGCCATGTCGGATTTTGGGACGGTTCGCACAACAGTTCCTGGTTCAATGATAATAACAGCCACACTGTAATTGGTATCGATGGAATTGTTGGAATTGAATACAACGTTGAGGCTATTCCTTTCAATATCGGTCTTGATTGGAAACCGGGTTTTAACCTGATTGGATACACCGGATTCTGGAGTGACGAAATCGCACTTTCCATTCGGTTTATCTTCTAAAAGAAAATAAAAAAAGGAGGAACCGGGAAAATAGCTAAAGATCAAGGGAAAGTGATTAGCTTAATTGGATAATTAAAAATATCCTTTTTTCCGGCTGCCTCCTAAAAACTGCACTATTTGGAATCAGCTAAAATGGTTCCTCCGAACCATGCTGTTTAATCAATCCTGACGCAAAAACCTGTCAACATTTATTGCCGCAACCTTACCTGCTTCAATGGCGTGAACCACAAGACTGGCGCCTTTTTCAACGTCGCCGGCTGCAAATATTTTATCGACTGATGTTTGTTTGTTTGTATTTACTTTAACATTGCCGCGCTGGTCGTATTCAACACCCAGCTGGTCGAGCAATCCAATGTGAACCGGCTGAGTGAAACCCATGGAAAGCAAAGCCAAATCGACGTCTACAATTTCGTTGGTTCCCTGCACTTCGCTCATATTCCAACGGCCATTTTCATTGGTCCATTCTACCTGTACAAGTTCAACCTGTTTCAATTTACCGTTTTCGCCAATAAAACGTTTGGTATTTAAACTCCAGCGACGTTCGCAACCTTCGAGGTGTGAACTTGATGTACGCAAAACATTGGGCCAGTATGGCCAAGGATTATTATCCGTCCGTTTTTCTTCGGGTTTCGGTAAAATCTCAATTTGGGTAACCGAGTTGGCTTTTTGGCGAATCGAAGTTCCCACACAGTCGGAACCGGTGTCGCCACCACCAATTACAAGTATATTTTTATCCTTTGCAATAATTCTGGCTTCTTCTGCAACTTCTTTCCCGGCATTCACTTTATTCTGCTGGGTTAAAAATTCCATGGCAAAATAAACGCCTTCCAAATCACGTCCTTCCACCGGAAGATCGCGCGGTTGTTCAGCACCTAAAGCTAAAACTACTGCATCGAACTGTGCAAATAATTCATCTTTTGTAATATCAACACCAACATTTACATTGGTTTTGAATTCAATTCCTTCGTCAACAAAAATTCCAAGTCTTCTGTCGATAACTCCTTTATTGAGTTTGAAATCCGGGATTCCATACCGCAACAATCCACCAATAGCATCGTTTTTCTCGAAAACGGTAACCGAATGACCTGCACGGTTTAACAGGTCGGCAGCCGAAAGCCCGGCCGGACCTGAGCCAATTACAGCAACTTTTTTACCCGTTCTGATTTGTGGAGGGTTTGCCTGAATAATTCCGGCTTCGAATGCCTGTTCAACAGTAGCACATTCATTTTCGCGAATTGTTACCGCTTCTTCATGAATAGCTAAAACACACGACTTTTCGCAAGGCGCAGGGCAAATTCTTCCTGTAATTTCAGGAAAACTGTTGGTTGAATGTAAAATATAATACGCTTCATTTTTGTTTCCCCGGAACAGTGAATCCTGCCATTCCGGAATTTTACTTCCTACCGGGCAGCCCCAGTGACAAAAAGGAATTCCGCAATCCATACAACGGGATGCCTGTAGCTGTCTGTCTTTTTCATCCAAAGTCTGTTCTACTTCACCATAGTCGAAAATTCTCTCCTTCACCGGACGATAACCTGCGTCTTTACGCGGCACTGTCATAAAACCTTTTGGATCTCCCATATCTAATTTTTCCTTTTTTTAAGTTTGAAACATTTATTATTCGTGACGCGAAGGATCATCTTCTGTCAACTGAAGTTTTTTCTGTAATTCCTTCAACTTTTGTTCTTCCAGAACTTTTTTGTATTCCAAAGGAATTACTTTCACAAATTTTGGCAGAAATTCATCCCAGTGGGTAAGAATTTTTGCTGCCAAAGCACTTTGTGTATATAATAAATGATTGCTTATCATTGCTTGTAATTCTTTCACATCGGCTTTATCTTCCACCGGTGAAAGTTCAACCAGACCGGTGTTACAGTAATAATCGAAATCACCTGTTTCATCCAAAACATAGGCAATACCTCCGCTCATACCAGCAGCAAAGTTTCGGCCTGTTTTTCCGAGAACCACAACCCTGCCTCCGGTCATATATTCACAACAGTGGTCGCCGGTACCTTCAATAACTGCCAGAACACCTGAATTTCTTACACAGAAACGTTCGCCAGCCACTCCATGGATATAAGCTTCTCCGCTGGTAGCTCCGTAAAACGAAGTATTTCCGACAATAATATTTTCTTCGGGTTTGAATGTTGAACCACTTGGCGGAACAACAATAAGTTTACCTCCCGAAAGTCCTTTGCCAATATAGTCGTTGGAATCGCCTTCCAATCGGAAAGTGACACCTTTTACAAGGAACGCCCCAAAACTTTGACCGGCAGTTCCATGGAAAGTACAATTGATGGTATCTTCAGGCAATCCGCTTTCACCGTACATTTTCGAAATTTCTCCGGAAAGCATAGCTCCGAGTGTACGATCGACATTGACAACATTTTTGGAAATCCAAACTTTTTCGCCAGCGCGAATCGCTTTTCTGGCTTCTTCAATCAATTGAGTATCCAAATGTTCTCCCGGACGGCCGTTGGGCTGGGTATTATGAATATCGTAAATTTTAGCTTCCTCAGGCATGTAAAGCAGTTTTGAGAAATCAACTGTTTTCATTTTCCAGTTGGTTACTTCAGGATCAACTTCAAGCAAATCGGTTCTGCCAATTATATCTTCAAAACGGGCGAATCCCATTTCAGCAAGATATTCACGAACTTCTTCGGCAATAAACCGGAAGAAATTGATGGTATACTCTGCTTTTCCAATAAATCTTTTTCGCAATGCTTTATCTTGTGTTGCAATACCTGCCGGACAAGTATTCATGTGGCATTTGCGCATCATAATACAACCAAGCACAATCAAAGCCGAAGTAGAAAATCCAAATTCTTCAGCTCCCATACAAGCCATTGTAACCACGTCGCGGCCTGTTTTTAGCTGACCATCCACCTGAAGTTTTACCCTTCCGCGCAGATTATTCAAAACAAGCGTTTGTTGTGTTTCGGCAATACCAAGTTCAACAGGCAAACCTGCATGTTTGATAGAACTTGCCGGGCTGGCTCCGGTGCCACCATCGGCACCTGCTATAATAATTACATCGGAAAATGCTTTTGAAACTCCGGCAGCAATAGTTCCAACCCCTGATTCGGAAACCAGTTTCACAGAAACTTTTGCCCGCGGGTTTGTAATTTTCAAATCGTAAATCAGCTGAGCCAAATCCTCGATAGAATAAATATCGTGGTGAGGCGGAGGCGAAATCAAAGTAATACCGGGAGTAGAGTTTCTCAATTTAGCAATAATTTTATCGACTTTGAAACCGGGCAACTGTCCGCCTTCTCCGGGTTTTGCACCCTGTGCTATTTTAATTTGCAGCTCATCGGCATTGGTGAGGTAATTGTTGGTAACCCCAAAACGACCCGAAGCAACCTGTTTGATTTTGCTGTTTCTGATGGAACCAAAACGTTCTGAATCTTCACCACCTTCACCCGTGTTGCTTCTTCCGCCAATGGTATTCATTGTAATTGCCAGCGCTTCGTGGGCTTCCTTGCTGATAGAACCGTACGACATGGCACCGGTAACAAAACGTTTCATGATTTCTTCCACTGACTCGACCTGTTCAATCGGAATCGGATTCTTTTTCAGGTTAAAACAACCACGGATAAATGCAGGCTTTTTATTTTGTTTATCAACAAGCGAACTGTATTCTTTGTATTTTCCGTAATCGTTGGTTCTTGTTGCCCATTGCAGTAAACCAATGGTTTCCGGGTTCCAGGCGTGGTGCTCGCCGTATTTACGCCATGCATAAACACCACCGTTTTCAAAACGGAACGGTTCAGGAGCAACTTCCGTTTTATAGGCTTCCTGGTGGAACATGGCAGCTTCTTTCGAGATTTCCTCAAAACCTACACCGCCAATTTTTGAAACAGTTCCTGTAAAATATTTCTGTATAATTTCGGGCCCAACACCAATAGCTTCGAAAATTTGTGCGCCGTGGTAACTTCTAAGTGTTGAAATACCCATTTTAGAAAATACCTTCAGCAAACCTTTATCAACAGCTTTGATATAATTTTTGCGGGCTTCCTTGTATTCCATTTCAATTTTGCCCTCTTTTACCATTTGGTCAATGGCAGCAAAAGCAAGGTATGGATTAATTACACTGGCACCGTAACCGAGCAGCAATGCAAAGTGGTTAACCTCGCGGGCTTCTGCAGTTTCAACAATAATACCCACCTGCATTCTCTTCTGCGTTTTAATCAGGTGGTGATGAACGGCAGAAACAGCCAGCAATGAAGGAATCGGTGCATATTCTTCTGAAATATTTCTATCGGAAAGAATGATATAATTTTTCTTATTGTCCACTGCATTTTCAGCGCTGGCCAACATTTTCTCAACGGCTTCGTTAAAACCTTTTACTCCTTCTTTTACCGGAAACAACATGGGCACAATTTCGTGCGTAAACATTTCATCTTTCAGGTCTTTAATTTTGCCCAAATCGGTATTGGTAAGAATAGGCCCCTGAAATTTGATTAGTTTGCAATGTTCCGGTGTCTCAACAAGAATATTGGAATGAAGCGAACCGATATAATTGGTGAGCGACATAACCAAACCTTCACGAATCGGGTCGATTGGCGGGTTGGTAACCTGCGCAAACATTTGTTTGAAGTAATCGAAAAAGCGTTTTGGTTTATCAGAAAAAACTGCCAACGGAACATCGTTCCCCATCGAACTGGTTGGTTCGGCAGCTGTTATACTCATCGGTTTGATGAGTTCATACATATCTTCTTTTGAATAACCAAACACTTTTGAGTAGGTTTCAAAATTTTCGATGGAAGAAGAAACGCGTTGTTTTACTTTAATTTCACTCATCAGCAACCGATTCTCTTTCAGCCACATCTGATAAGGATTTCGGCGACTGAGCTGGTCTTTTACTTCGTGGTCGGGAATAATAATACCTAGTTGCGTATCGACAAGCAGAATTTTCCCCGGACGCAAACGTCCTTTTTCTTTAATTTCATCGGGGCTGAATGTTTGAACACCAACTTCAGAGCCCATTACAATGAGGTTATTTTTAGTAATCACATAACGCGACGGACGAAGACCGTTTCTGTCTAATGTTCCGCCAATATATCTGCCATCGGAAAAAACCATGGAAGCCGGGCCATCCCACGGTTCCATGATGGTTGAATGGTATTCGTAAAATGCTTTTAAACTATCCGGAATCGGGTTTTTCTGGTTGAACGATTCAGGAATCATCATACACAATGAATGCGGAAGAGAACGTCCGTTCATGTGTAAAAATTCGAGTACATTATCAAACGAAGCCGAATCCGATTTTCCGGGTTCAATTACCGGAAGTAGCTTTTTCAAATCTTCACCAAAAACTTCCGATTTCATCAAACCTTCGCGGGCTTGCATCCACAAGCGGTTTCCGCGAACGGTATTTATTTCACCGTTGTGTGCCAAAATACGGAAAGGCTGTGCCAAATCCCAGGTTGGAAAAGTATTGGTACTGAAACGCGAATGCACAAGGGCAATCGCACTTTTAAATTCTTCGTTTTTGAAATCCTGAAAATAATCGCGCAATTGGGCTGGTGTAAACATCCCCTTGTAAACGATTACTTTTGCTGAAAAACTTGGCTGATAAAAATATGATTTCTGTTTAATTTCAGAATCTCTCACTTCCTTTTCGGCCAGTTTGCGGACTATAAATAATTTTCTTTCAAGAGTATCGATTTCAAGATTTGCTTTAACAAAAACCTGTTTCATTGCAGGTTCGTTGCTTCTGGCAATTTCTCCCGGCACTGAACTATCTACAGGAACATCGCGATATCCGACCAGAGTCAATCCTTCGTTCTCGATATGTTTTGTTAATACATTCAGACAGAACTCTGCCTCTGTTTCATCCTTAGGAAGAAAAACAAGTCCGGTACCGTATTTACCGAGATCACCTACCGGCATCTTTAAAACCCTGGTAATAAAATCGTGAGGAATCTGCATCAGCAGCCCGGCCCCGTCGCCTGTTGAATTGTCAGCGCTGATGGCACCACGGTGGTCCATATTCAAGAGAACATCCAGTCCCCGCTTTATTATATCGTGTGAAGGTTTACCTTTGATATGAGCAACAAATCCAATCCCACAGTTATCATGTTCATTTTCAGGGCTGTAAAGACCCTGCGCATCAGGTAATCTCATTTGCATCAATTTTTTCCTTTTATTAATTTAATAATACTACGCACCATTTTACAGTCAACCTGTTGCTCTAACTAGTTGCTGTAAAACTGAAAGCAAAAACTTTATTTTTCTTACGAAGTGAAATCAAAAGTAATCAATCAAATTAAAAACTACAACGAAACAATTAAAAATATGTGCTTCATAACATACGCTTAACCTACAAAATGAGCCGCAGTTTTTTACGATCAAACTTTATTCAAATATAAAAAAATATGACTTTTATCAGATTTAGCGGGGTTTAAAAAATCCTATTTTAACAATTGTTTAATTGATTCCTCTATTGATTCAAAATTAAACTTTTGCAGAGTTTCATTTTTTTTGTCGGCAATCTTATCGAGGCACAAATTTCCAATACTACCTGCGTGTGTATGAGCGACTTTCCTTTCAGGTTTGAACTCTCCCCTTTCAATTTGAGCGCCAACCCGTTTGTAAGCCTCCCTGAACGGCACACCCTGTAAAACCAGCTTGTTGACCTCTTCAACACTAAAAATATAATCGTATTTTTCATCCTCCAATATTTGTGTGTTGACAGTCATATTTTGAAGTGCAAGCGAGGCAATGGAAATACAATCGTTTACATCGCTGAACATGGGCAGAAAAACTTCTTTCACCATTTGCAAATCGCGAAAATATCCACTGGGCAAATTATTGATGATTAAAGATATCTGGTTGGGAACACCCTGGATTTTGTTGCAGCGTGCCCGAATTAATTCAAAAACATCGGGATTTTTTTTGTGCGGCATAATGCTGGAGCCGGTTGTAAATTCGGCCGGCAAACTTACAAAACTGAAGTTCTGGCTCATAAACAAACACACATCGAACGCTAGTTTGGAAAGCGTTCCGGCAAGATTTGCCAAAGCGAACGAGACAATTTTTTCAACTTTCCCTCTTCCCATTTGGGCGTAAACTACGTTGTAATTCATGTTTTCAAAACCCAGCAAATCGGTTGTCATTTGCCGATCGAGCGGAAATGATGAACCATAACCGGCAGCTGAACCCAACGGATTTTGGTTGGTTATTTTGAATGCAGAAGAAAGCAGTTCCAAATCGTCGGTTAAACTTTCGGCGTAAGCGCTGAACCACAGACCAAAAGAAGAAGGCATGGCAATTTGCAGGTGCGTGTAACCGGGCATTAAAATATTTTTGGTTTCTTCGCTGCGTTGCAGTAAAATATCTATTAATGTCGAAGCATTTTCAACAATCTCTGAAATGGCATCGCGGGTAAAAAGTTTCAAATCAAGCAAAACCTGATCGTTGCGAGAACGGCCGCTGTGAATTTTTTTTCCCAAATCGCCCAAATCTTTTGTTAACAAAAATTCAACCTGCGAATGCACATCTTCAACACCGTCTTCAATGATAAAATTTCCCTCTTGTGCAACTTTGTAAAGCTCTTTCAGTTTGGAAAGTAAAACCGGGAGTTCATTTTTTTCAAGCAACCCAACCGATTCAAGCATGGTAATGTGCGCCATTGAACCCAAAATATCAAAAGGTGCCAGATACAGGTCAAGTTCGCGATCTTTTCCAACGGTAAAATCTTCGATAGCTTTGTTTACCGGAATTCCCTTTTCCCAAAGTTTCATTTCTTTAATTTACAAGGTTAAACTAAATTTCGCTGTTCTAAAATATCTGAAGTCGGCGAATTTTATCCCCACAAAGATATTGATTTCAAACAGAATCGATTTATAAATATCGCAGCGGGGCAATTTCTTTTGTCGATTTCAACTGGTAATAAAATTGTATAGCCTTAATATTTAAAAAAAACTCTGTTTGTAAAATAGGTTATATTCAAGGTTTCATTTTAAAAATTCTGAAAAAATTGCGATTTTTACCGCGCTTTTCCCTGAGAAAAGTTTTACAAAATATTACCATGTTTGAAAACAAAACACTCCGTCTTATTTTTTGGATTGTGGTTGCCGTTGGGATTTACGCCTTCATTTTGGGTTTAAATATCGATGTAACACGCGATGCCGGAAAATATGCGACGGTTTCCAAAGAAATATTCCAGAATGGAAATTTTATAAATCTGACCATCCACGGCGATCCATACGACCAAAAACCACCCATGCTTTTTTGGCTGGGCGCCTTGGGTTTTACCATTGGAGGGATTTCCAATTTTTGGTTTAAGCTGCCAATTTTAATTCTTGTTTTTGCAGGATTTTACTGGGCGTTCCGGCTCGGAAAAAGTTTGTACAATCGGCGTGTCGGGATTTTTACGGCTGTAATGCTGGGCTTTTCGTTTATTTACACGCTTTACAGCATGGACATTCACACCGATACTGTTTTGCAGGCTTTTGTAATACTGGCGTTGTGGCAACTTTTCGAATTTATAAAAACCGGAAAAAACAAACACTGTCTACTCGGATTTGTTGCGATTGGCCTTGCCATGTTAAGCAAAGGTCCGGTTGGGGCGGCTATTCCGGCATTTGCCGTTGTTGGCCACCTGGCGCTAAAACGCAATTTCAAATCGTTTCTCGATTATCGCTGGTACGTTGGAATACTCATAGCTTTTGCCGTTGCAAGTCCTGCTTTAATTGGTTTAATGAACCAATTTGGCTGGGATGGCATTAAGTTTTTCTTCTGGGACAATAATGTTGGAAGAATCACTGGATCGTATGTAAAAGCCACCAACGACCCGATTTTTTATTTTCACAATATTGCTTACCTGTTTTTGCCGTGGACTATTCTCTTTTTTATTTCAGTTTTTCTGGAGTTTAAAATGCTCATTAAAAATAAATTCAAATCGGCAGAATATTTTACGCTTTTCGGAATATGGATTTATTTTATCATTCTGAATTCGGCCAGCAGCCAGCTTCCCAACTACGTATTTTCAATTGTTCCTTTAATGGCCGTTTTAACTTCAAAATGGATCGATATTTCGTTGGAAGAAAAACCAAAATTATTCAGCGTTTTCGCCACTGTACAACGGTTTGTTGTTCTTCTTTTGTGGACTGGAATATTTGTTATTGCTTTTTATTTGTTCAAAAATCCAAGAGTATATATTCTGCTTCTGATTTTTGCCGGTATTGTATTAAGTTATTATGTTTTAAACCACTTCAAAGAAAAAACAGCGCGGCTTTTTATGCCGACGTTAATCGTTTTTTCCTGTTTAATGGTTTTACTGAACGGACATGTTTTTCCGTACATGTTTAGTTTTCAGGCGCCTCCGAAAGCAGCCCGTTATTTTACTGAATCAGCAAAGGAAGGCGAAAAACTATACAATTATAAATACGATGAATATGAACTTTTTTTCTACAGCGAACCACAGGCCACGCAGATAAACACTTTTGATGAAATAAAAGTATTGGCCGGAAAAAAAGGAAACTGGATTTTCACCGACGAAGAAGGGTACAAGGAAATTGAAACACTTAACCTTGTCCCCGATTTTATGATGGAATACAGACATCTTTACCTGAACCGGCCCGGAGGTTTTATTTCTCCTTCAAACCGAAGCAGGGTTTTAAAACCAATGTATCTAATTAAATATTAACAAAATGCAAAAAACAGGGCTCTTCAAAAAAAGTATTTTTATTATTCCCGTCTTGTTTTTACTTTTTTCAGCTCCAAGCGCGCTCGATTACGTATTTCATTTTCCGGACGAAAAATATTACACCGATGCCGTTCTTCAAATGATGGACAAAGGAGACATTTTCACCCCTTACCAGGCCGACGGTTCCCCCCGATTTAAAAAGCCGATAATTACATACTGGGTTTTAATGGCGAGCTATAAAATGTTTGGCGTCAGCCGTATTTCTTCGCGGATTTTCTTTTGGCTGGCCGGAGCACTGCTGGTTCTGATTACATATTTAATGGCGAAGTCCCTGTCCGGCGATAAAAAAATTGCATCCATTTCAGCATTACTAACTGCGGCAAACCCAATGGTTTTAATGAGCGCCAGCCGCTCAATCCCCGACATTTTGCTCACCTTGTTTTTAACCATTAGTGCGTGGGGTTTTCTGGAAATACTGATTGCACGAAAACCACAAAAAAAACATTTCTGGATGGCTTATCTTGGAGCTGCGCTGGCATTCGAAACCAAAGGGATTCCGGCAGCAGCATTTGCCGGGGTAAGTATTTTATTTTTACTTTTCAATCCATGGAAAAAAAAACAAATCGGTCAGCTTTTTGAACCGGTTTCACTTGTAGTTTCAATTGCTGTTGCTTTAAGCTGGTTTGTGGTTATGTATTTTCAACACGGCAGCGAATATTTAAATTCGTTTTTTGCCGACCAGGTTGGAAACCGTGTTACTTCGAAATTTGCACTTATTCTCACCAACGGTTTTCTGGGAATTGTTAACCTGGTTGGTTTTCTTTTCCCCTGGATTTTTATTGGATTTTCGCAACCAAAAGTTTTAAAGGAATTTGTCGTTAAATCATCGCTGCAAACCAAAGCAATTTTTGGTTTTATTGCGGTTTGGGTACTATTAATAATAGCAATGGCAGCTGCCGTTTTCAGATTTTACGATCGCTACCTGTTGCCGGTAATCCCACTTTTTAATCTTCTTTTTGGCTACATTTTAATTTTATCGACGACCAATTTCAAACGCACTTTTCTGAAAATATTTATTGTTCTGAATCTAATTCTGCTTGCCATTAATTTATGGTATACAATTTTTATTTCAGTAAATACGGTTTTGATAGCCGGAATTTTAGTAAGTATTTTCTTTGTCGCCGGTTATTCTGGGGGGATGTTCAAAAAGAACTCTGTTGAAACTGTTTTAGCCGGAAGTATTATGTTGCTTTATTTTGGAGGTTTCTGTCTGTTGTATCCTTTGTTGATGCCCAACCCGGGAAAACAACTGGTTGAAAACCTAAACAAAGACGGAATTTTTGCAAACGAAAAAGTTTATGTTTACGGAAATATCAGAACGGCTTCGAATATTCGCATTCATAGCAAAAATACTTTTGATGTGGTAAGTATGGACACCATTTATTCATTGCCTGCGGAACCTCTACATTTTATTGTTTTTCCGAAAAAAGAGGAGCCAAAACTCGACCTCTCCAATTATTCTGTTTCACAGGGTTCGGAGGAATGGCAAAATGTTCCGGTGGAAAAATTCCCCTCGTTTTTGCGAAAACCGGTTTCAAAATTAAAAGAAAGCGGAACCAAATATTATATTGGTAAACCGAAAAACTAAACCCATGAAAAACCTTGAAAAAAAGCACTACATACTTATTGGTATCTGGTTTTTAGGAAATCTGTTGCAGGCCATATTTACCGGGTTGCATTCCGACGAATCGTATTACTGGATGTTTTCACAAAATCTCGACTGGGGTTTTTTCGATCATCCGCCAATGGTGGCTTTGCTAATTTACATTGGGAATGCGTTGCTCCCCGGCGAAATTGGCGTCAGGCTGGTTTTTATTTTGCTTTCAACGGTAACTTTTGCACTTATTTTAAATGAACTCAACGAAAAGAAAGACCTGTTTTTTGTTGGTCTTTTTGTGTTGTCGTTCCCGTTAATTCACACCCACATTGCCGGTTTTATGGCCATTCCCGATATTCCGTTGCTTTTTTTCACAACCCTGTTTCTGATTACCTACAAAAAATTCCTTGAAAAGCCCGACTGGAAAAATTCGGCGTTGATAGCCTTCCTTTTGGCGGCCATGATTTACAGCAAATATCACGCTTTCCTCATTATTGGTTTTACCGTTCTTTCAAATCTGAAACTTTTTAGAACCAAATATTTTTATGGAATTATTGTTTTAACCGGGCTACTACTTATTCCGCACATTTTATGGCAGGTAAACAATGAATTCCCGACATTTAAATACCATTTGGTTGAACGTGCGAAACCATTTCAATTTAAATATATTTTACCGTATATTGGCGCACAGCTCGCAATTGCAGGCCCAATTACCGGTTTTATTGTTTTTTGGAAACTCTCGAAATTCAAAATTGAAAACCAGTTTCAGCGAATGCTGATTTTTAATATTCTTGGTTTTTACATCGCACTTTTTTTTATCAGCTTTAAAAACCGGATTGAAGCCCACTGGATTGCAGCGGTAATTCCAATGGTAATGATTGCTGTTTATCCTTTAATTTCGACCGATAAAAAAGCAAAACTCTGGTTTAAACGAATAGCCCAACCGGTTGTGGTTATAATGATTTTGTACCGCTTTTATATTGCACTCGATGTAATTCCTAATGTTGGAAGCCTGAAAATTACATTTTACAACCGCAAGGCAAGTGCCCTTGAAATAAAAGAAAAAGCCAACGGCGACAAAGTTGGTTTTTACAACAATTATGCAGCCACCAGCAATTATATTTTTTACACCGGCGATTCGGCAGTTCATTTATCGGCACCAAATTACCGTTTTTGTCAATTCGATTTATGGGACAATCAAAATTACGGTGAAGGAGAACCGCTTTTCACAGTTCAACCCCGAAATTTAAATTCTGTGCCACAAATCAAAACTGTAACAGGCCAAATTCGTGGATTCGAAAGCATTGAAAAATTTCAGTCGCTAAAAAATGTGAATATCCGCCTCAATAAAATTGAGCAGGACAACGATAAAGTAATTTTTGATTTTACGCTTACAAACAATAAATCTATCCCTTTATTTACCAGCCACTCAACAGAACCTGTTTTGGCATTTATGCAGGACAAAACTGAAATCTCCTCTGTATTATTAACCCAATCTTCGGAAAAAATTAAAATTCTACCCGGCTCAAGTGCAAAAATTCAGTTTGCCGTTGAAAAAAATAAATTTTTTAAAGAACACCCTCTTAATTTTTATACACGTTCAAAAGAAAACTACAGAGGTGAGATTATTTCTATTCAACCGGATTTACTGTAGTTTCTACAATATTAATTATTGTATTTCCAAGAACTTTACCAATAACCCCTTCACTTTTTAATAAAAGTATTCTGTTTTTGTTGCTTTAAAAATGAATTCATTAATAGAAATTTGAAATTAAAATATAATCATTCATATTATTTTGTCATTATTTCAAATTTATTCTACCTTTTTGAACAAAAATAATGTCATGTATTAATAATTTGTTAACTGAGGTAACTCTAATCCAAAAAACAAGACTACATGTCAAAAAACATACATATTTTCGAATCATGATATAAAAACAGAGGGGCTACGAATAAAACAATCCGGTTTTTTTTATCAATTTTAGCTATTTGACAGGGGTATAATTTGAAAAATCAATTTTTTCGGCAAAAAAAACATAATTTATTGAAGAACGAAGTGAAAAAACAATTCTAAAAAAGAAAAAAACACTGTTTAACTTTTAAAATTTACAATTATGAAAAAGACATTACTGATTGCAGCAAGCTTGTTTTTGTTAATGACAATTGCTCCGATGATTAAAGCACAGGAAGTAAGTACTGGTCTTGACATTTACAGCAGCTATGTATGGCGTGGTACCAAATTTGGGACTGGCCCGGCATTTCAGCCATCTGTGGAATTCAGCTCCGGTGGTTTTGCCTTAGGTGCATGGGGTTCATTTTGTACTTCTGCCGACGAGGCTGCTGAAGCAGATCTTTATGCAAGCTATGGTTTTGATTTGGGCGAAAGTGCATCGTTAAGTTTTACTTTAACCGATTACTATTTCCCGGGTTCTTCTTATTTCGAAGGAACTTCACATTACATTGAACCAATGGTTAACCTGGGAGTTGGCGCCTTCTCTTTTACCGGTGCATACATGATGAACGATGGCGCTGGTGATATTTATCTGGAAGCAGCCTTAAGTGCAGGACCGGTAGATCTTACACTGGGTGGCGGCGACGGTGCATACACTGTTGACGGTGAATTTAACATCTGCAATATTGGTATTGCTACTTCAAAAGAAATCAAAATTACCGACAGTTTTTCATTGCCTGTTTCCGGCTCAGTTATTCTGAACCCCTCTTCGGAACAATTATTTGTGGTAGTAGGAATTTCTTTATAATCAAATAAAAAGGAAAAATCATGAAAAAAATTGAAGCTATAATACGCAAAACAAAATTTGATGAGGTAAAAGAAGCCCTTTCCGAAGCAGGTATCGAATTCTTCTCTTTCTGGGATGTAAGAGGTGTTGGCCAGGCCCGTGAAGGCCGCGCATACCGTGGTGTAGTATACGACACAAGTACTATTGAGCGAATTAAATTAGAGATTATCGTCAGGGATAAAAACGTTGAGAAAACCGTGAAAGCAGTACTCTCATCAGCCCGCACAGGCGAAATTGGTGATGGAAAAATCTTTATCGTTCCGATTGAAGAATCATTCAGAATCAGAACCGGCGAAAAAGGTGACGAATCGCTTTATATAAAAGGAAAAGAAGAATAGAATCAAAGTTGAATTAAAATTTACGATATATCATGGAAGAAGTTTTAACAATAGATACACTGGCCAAAACAAGTGAAGGACTGGCCATGTCGTTTGACACACTTTGGGTATTAATAGCGGCAGCACTTGTATTTTTTATGCAGGCAGGATTTGCCCTGGTTGAAGCCGGTTTTACCCGTTCGAAAAACACTGTAAATATTTTAACTAAAAACCTTATCGACTTTGCAGTAGGCTCTTTGCTGTTCTGGGCTATTGGTTTTAGTTTTATGTTTGGCGACGACATCGCAGGTATTATCGGAAAACCTGACCTATTCATGTCCCACGGCTGGGAAGGTGCAATTCCTGCAGAAGCTTTCCTGCTTTTCCAGACTGTGTTTGCTGCCACTGCCGCAACAATTGTTTCAGGAGCGATGGCTGAAAGAACAGAATTCAAATCGTATTTCTATTATTCAATAGTAATATCAGCTATCGTTTATCCAGTCTCAGGTCACTGGGTTTGGGGAGGAGGATGGCTCTCACAAATGGCAACACCATTTCACGATTTTGCAGGATCAACTGTAGTACATGCTGTGGGTGGAATTATAGCCCTTACCGGTGCTATGGCTCTAGGGCCACGTATTGGAAAATATTCAGGTAAAAAAGTAAACGCAATTCCAGGCCACAACATGACTTATGGCGCACTTGGTGTATTCATTCTTTGGTTGGGATGGTTTGGGTTTAACCCGGGTTCTCAGTTGGCTGCTGCCGGCCCTGACAATGCAAATGCTGTTTCACACATTTTTGTTACCACCAACCTTGCAGCAGCTGCAGGTACAGTTGCCGCATTGGTTGTGAGCTGGTTACGTTATGGAAAACCCAGTTTGAGTTTTGCTTTAAACGGCGCTCTTGCAGGGTTGGTTGCCATTACAGCCGGGTGTGACGCAGTTAGCGACATGGGGGCGGTATTGATTGGATTAATGGCCGGTGTAATTCTGGTTTATGCCGTAACATTCTTCGACCATGTTCTTCATATCGACGACCCGGTAGGTGCAGTTTCTGTTCACGGAATCGGTGGTATGTTCGGAACAATTATGGTTGGATTCTTTGCCCAGGACGGCGGTTTGTTCTACGGCGGTGGTGCCAGCTTACTTACTTCACAACTTATTGGCGTTGTAAGTATTGGCGCATGGGCATTTGTTCTAGGATTTGTCTTATTCAAAATATTAAAGGCAACAATCGGTTTGCGCGTTCCAAAGCGCATTGAAGAAGAAGGCCTCGATGTTTACGAACATGGAGAAAGTGCCTACAACTAATCTTCTTCAGCTTTTAAGTCTGTAGCTGTCTGTTTGGGACCCGTCGGAAGGGCGGGTCCTTTTTTCAGAAAAAAATTAGATCAAGGGATAAAGAGTAGTTTGAGTTAGTTTAGTTAGATTAGATGATTTAAACCGGTTTGCATGAGCGAACCGGTTTTTTTGTTGAAAAAATTGAAGAATATATTTTTATTCTGTGCTGTTTGAATTCTTTAGAACACTATTTTTGCCCTCTTAAAAAATGAAATTATGATGCAGACCTGGTTTGAATGTAAAGTAAAATATGTGAAAATTTCGAACAGTGGAAAAGAACAAAGTGTAACCGAAAATTTTCTTTTAGACGCAGTTTCTTTTACCGATGCCGAAACACGGATGATTCGACAGATGCAGCAAATGGTTAGGGGTGAATTTTCTGTAACTGATATTAGAAAATCAAAAATTGCTGAAGTTTTTCCCTATGAAAATGGAGAATGGTGGTTTAAGGCTACAATTAACCTGATAACTGTCGACGAGGAAGCCGGAAAAGAAAAAAAGCTCAGAACTTTTTATCTTGTTATGGCCGATGATATAAAAGAGGCTTTGCAACGTCTCGATGAAAGTTTGTCGTATCTGGTTATTCCATTTGTTGTTTCTTCAATAACGGTTAGCACGATCGTCGATGTTTTTCCATACCAACCAGCAGAATCAACAATTCCTGCGGGATTTGTTCCTTTGAAAAATGAAGATGAAAACGAATCTGAGGAATAAAAAAAACAGCCTGTTCAAAAGCGAACAAACTGTTTTCCGAATACTAAGTACAAATCTGTTATAAATTTACTAATACTTTATAAAAGTTAAACTCATCTCTTTTCAGCGGATCAAATTGATAGTATGCAATGGCTATCCGGCAAATATCCTGAATAGTGGAATAAATCTGCACCACTTCTTTTTGGCCGTATGTGTTTAAATTGGCATCGCTTTCCAGTGCTTCGAAACACTCCTTAAATTCACAGATTTTTTCGGCGGAAGCCAGAATCTTGTCGAATATAGAATCCAACGTTCCTTTTGCAACTATTTTTTTACGTGTTTCGTTATCCAGGTTCTTTTTGAAATGGGCAAGAAACTTAAACAAAATCAGATGATCTCCGTTTTTTGCATCACTAAAATATTCATCGTATCCCATTTTATCAAAGAACGATTTTAAAAATTCCTTATCATTTTTGAAATCGACTTTCATAGAAGCACGAAGAATTTTCAGGTTTTGCAACCCTGCAACCATTATTTCATGCCATTCTCTGTATCTTTCCTGATCCCAGGCATCCACATGTTCCTGATAATGTTTTTCGATGGTATCATCAATCCAGATTGTTAATGATGTGGCAAAATCCGGATCCCATTCTCCTCTGATACTCGATAACTCAAAAACATTTTCTTTGAATGATTTGGCAATTTTCTGACATGCAAGAATGGTTACGGTACTGGTTGGACAAGCAACTAAGGTCTCCATAATTGACAGTTTAAATGTTAGTAGATTCCATACAAAGCTACAACCTAAATTGCAAAACAACCAATCTGAAACCCTCAAATATCCAATGTTTTACAGGCATGTTGTGAAACTATGTTTCTTAACCATGTTGTAAAAAACCCAAATAAAGAAATTTTTCTGTAATAAACTTTATCAGAGAAAGTTAAGAATGTCGCCTTTTTAACTCCCTTACAATATCTTCAATTCGATATCCTTTGTGCGCCAATAAAACAATAAGATGGTACACCAAATCTCCGGCTTCGTAGAGGAAATTTTCATCGTCGTTGGCCATTGCTCCAATAATTGTCTCAACAGCTTCCTCGCCTACTTTTTGGGTTATTTTTCGTGTACCTTTCTGAAAAAGTGAAGTGGTGTACGAACCTTCCGGCATTTCCTGTTTCCGCTTATCAATAAAATCCTGCAAGTAGCTTAAAAACTGAACATCGTCTTTTGGATTTGTTTCATAAAAGCAAGTATCGTTTCCTGTGTGACAAACCGGACCTACCGGATTTGCTTTGATCAGCAAAGTATCCTCATCGCAATCAATTAAAATGGAAACTACATTTAAAAAATTGCCCGATTCTTCGCCTTTTGTCCACAACCGGTTTTTAGTGCGGCTAAAAAATGTAACCTGCCCAATTTCCAATGTTTTTCCCAGTGCTTCACGGTTCATAAAACCAACCATTAAAACTTTCATCGAAAGGTTATCCTGAATTACAGCCGGAACCAATCCGTCGAGTTTATTAAAGTTTACCTGGTCGATATTTATTAATTTATTCATGATTTCCGATTTGTTGCGAAGTTACTAATTGATTTTTAACGTACAGTGATTCCATTTTCTTTTAAATAATTTTTGAGCACCGGAATGGGTATTTCGTTGTAATGAAAAATACTGGCAGCCAATCCGGCATCGGCTTTTCCTTTGGTAAAAACATCAACAAAATGTTCTTTGGCCCCGGCCCCACCCGATGCGATGATCGGAATTTTAAGTGAATCGGCCAGTTGTGCCAATTGTTTGTTCGCAAAACCATTTTTTGTCCCGTCGTGATTCATTGAGGTAAAAAGTATTTCTCCCGCTCCCCTGTCTTCAGCTTCTTTTGCCCACGAAAACAATTCTTTATCGGTTGGAATCCGGCCTCCGTTAACGGTAACTGTCCAGCGATTGTTTTCGTCGCCCCGGGCATCGATGGCGACAACCACAAACTGGCTTCCAAAATTAAGCGCCAAATCGTCTATTAGTTTTGGGTTACGAACTGCCGAAGAATTGATGGAGATTTTATCGGCGCCAGCACTTAAAAGTTTTTCAGCGTCGCTCAGCTCACTGATTCCACCGCCTACCGTAAACGGAATATTTAAATGTGCTGCAATACGTTTTACCAATTCAACAAAAGTTTTACGGCCTTCGTGTGTTGCTGTAATATCCAGGAAAACAAGTTCATCGGCGCCGTCGGCAGCATATTTTGCACCCAATTTCACCGGATCGCCCACTTCCTGAATATTCACAAAATTTATCCCTTTAACGGTTTGTCCGTCACGGATATCCAAACAAGGTATTATTCGTTTTGCAAGCATGTATCAGTTTTGAATTGAATTCAAATTTTAAAAGATGAACTTCTCAATATCCTTCAAAGTTATTCTATTTTCATAAATGGCTTTGCCGGTAATCACACCGGGTACCCCCATTTCATTTAATTTTAATATGTCGTCCATGGAAGCGATGCCGCCACTGGCAAAAATTTCTATGTCAGGAAGCAATCTCATTATTTCTGAATAAAGTTCAAACGAAGGGCCTGACAGCATTCCGTCGCGACTAATATCGGTTGAAATTACTTTTCTGATTCCTTCTTTCTGAAACCCTGCAATAAAATCAATCACAGGCAATTCGGTTGCTTCAAGCCAGCCACTGACTGCAATTTTATCGTCTTTCGCATCAGCACCTAAAATAATTTTCTCACTGCCATAAATTTCAAGCCAATTCAAAAACGTATCTTTTTCTTTTACAGCGATACTTCCACCGGTAATCATTGCTGCTCCCGAATTAAAGGCAATTTCCAAATCCTTGTCAGATTTTAGTCCGCCGCCAAAATCAACAATCAGCCTTGTTTTGGTTGCAATGGTTTCGAGTACCTTGTAATTTACAATGTGTTTTGCCTTTGCCCCGTCCAAATCAACCAAATGCAAACGCCGCAAACCTGCTGCTTCAAACATTAGCGCAACTTCCAACGGATTTTCATTGTACACTTTCTTTTGGTTGTAATCGCCTTGTGAAAGCCGGACACATTTTCCGTCGATCAAATCAATGGCAGGAATTATTTCAATCTTTTTTGTCATATTTTTCTGCAAAGGCGCGAAGGTGCAAAATTTTATAAATCTTCCAAAATCATTCTCAACACTGCCTGTGCTGTTACTTCACGATTGGCAGCCTGCGGAATTACAATCGAATTTTTGCTGTCGATTACACCGTCGGTAACAATTACATTTCTTCGTACCGGCAAACAATGCATAAATTTGGCATCGTTGGTCAGAGCCATTTTTGCCTCATCCACCGTCCACGAAAAATCTTTCGATAAAATTTTCCCGTAACTTGTGTACGAAGCCCAGTTTTTGGCGTAAATAAAATCGGCTCCTTCAAAAGCTTTTTTCTGATCGTATTCCACTTTTACATCGCCTATAAATTCAGATGCCAATTCATAACCTTCCGGGTGTGTAACCACCAGTTCGTAGTCTGTTTCGCGCATCCATTCAACAAACGAATTTGGCACAGCCTGCGGCAAAGCTCGCGGGTGAGGCGCCCAGGTTAACACAACTTTTGGACGATCGACTTTTTTATGCTCTTCAATGGTAAGCAAATCGGCAAAACTTTGCAGCGGGTGGCGGGTAGCCGCTTCCATGCTCACAATGGGTACCCCGGCATATTCAATAAACTGACTGATAATTTTTTCAGAATAATCATCTTCCTTGTTCTGAAAACGAGCAAATGAACGTACCCCAATAATATCGCAATACGAACCAATTACAGGAATTGCTTCTTTCAAATGCTCCGGTTTGTCGCCGTCCATAACTACACCAAGTTCCGATTCCAGCTGCCAGCCATCTTCGTTTACATTCATAACCATGGTGTTCATTCCCAGATTCATGGCTGCTTTTTGTGTACTTAAACGCGTGCGCAAACTGGAGTTGAAAAAAATCAAAACCATGGTTTTATTTTTACCAAGATGCTGGTATCCAAAAGGATTTCTTTTAACATCGAAAGCAACATCGAGTGCCTGACGTAAATCAGGAATATCTTTTACTGACGTGAAATGTCTCATTTTGTTGAATTTTATTGATTTTTATTTTGGTCTAATTTGTCCTTCACCTTCAATAATCCATTTGTAACTGGTTAATTCTTCCAGCGCCATCGGACCGCGGGCGTGTAATTTTTGCGTACTTATTCCGATTTCGGCCCCCAAACCAAATTGGGCGCCATCGGTAAATGCTGTTGAAACATTGGAATAAACGGAAGAAGCATCCACCATTTTTCGGAACGTTTCTATTCTTTCGGCATTTTCAGTAACAATTGCTTCACTGTGCTTTGAAGAATATTTATTGATATGTTCGATTGCCTCATCAAAAGAAGCAACTGTTTTTACCGACATTTTTAGCGAAAGAAATTCTGTGCCGAAAGATTCTTCGGTTGCCGGGAAAAGCAAATCAGCCGGATAATTTTCGTTTAAAACTTTAAAAGACTTTTGATCGGCATAAATCACAACTTTTTCTTCCCCCAGTTTTTTCCCAAACACAGGTAGTTCACTAAGTCGGCTTTCGTGAATTATCAAACAATCGAGCGCATTACAAACCGAAGGACGACGGGTTTTTGCATTAAATACAATTTCTGCCCCTTTTTTAAGATCGCCAAATTCATCGAAATAGGTGTGACAAATTCCGGCGCCGGTTTCAATAACCGGAATGGTAGCATTTTCGCGAACAAAATTGATCAATCCCTGGCTACCGCGCGGAATAATAAGATCGATATAACCGTGAGCCCGCAACATTTCGTTGGTTTCTTCGCGGCCTGCCGGAAGCAAGGCAACCGAATTTTCATCGAGTTCAAATTTCTTTAACACCTCCTGAATAACAGAAACAATGGCCTGATTGGAATAAATGGCATCGCTGCCTCCTTTTAAAACACAGGCATTCCCCGATTTCAAACAAAGTGCAAAAACATCGAAAGTAACATTCGGGCGCGCTTCGTAAATAATACCGATAACTCCGAAAGGAACCGTAATTTTGGTAATTTTTAATCCGTTTGGCCGAACAGTCTGTTTCAATGTTTTTCCCACCGGACTTTCCAATCGGGCAACATTCCGAATATCGGAAGCAATTCCACTTATTCTTTCTTTGGTTAACTTCAGCCGGTCGTATTTTGGGTCTTCCAAATCCATCCGGGCCAAATCCTTTTGATTTTCAGCCAAAATAAACGAAGTATTTTTCTCTGCCTGATCTGCCAGTTCCAGAAGCAAATCAGAAACAGTTTCGTTGCTCACCAAATTCAGTCTTCGCGATGCTTCCAATACTTTTTGCAGCTGTTTCTCAATCTTCATTTTACTCTATTCTTTTTCCTCATTTCCATTTTCCTTTTTGGAAGACAAAACGAGGCTTTCTTTCTTTTAAAAACCCTCTCCCAGGGGAGGGAGAGGGAGCCCGGAAATTTTTCAATTAAGGCATAAAAAAGGGTAAAGGGTAGTTTTACTTTCCGGGCTATTTTTTATTTTCCATATATAAATAATCGTAGTGAACCAGTGGTTTTTGTTTTTCGGAATCCGATTCAACTTTCATTTTATCGGAACCAAACTGTGCTTTCCCAACACCAACAAATGCCCCGGTTTCATCCGTAATTTTTATTAAATCTCCTTTTTTGAATTCGCTGACAATTTTCACAACACCAACGGGCAGTAAACTCACTGCCTTTTCTGATGAAAGTGCATTTAGCGCTCCTTTATTAATAACCACCTGCCCTTTGGCAAAATCGTCGGAGTAGCCAATCCATTTTTTAACACCGCTCGACGATTTATGGTTTGGTACAAAATACGTGTGTAAAAATTCCTGGTCTTTATCGAGCAACTTAATCAACACATTTTCAACAGTTCCGTTGGCAACATGAACACCAATTCCATCGCCGGCCACTTTTTTGGCAATCCGCAGTTTTGTTAACATTCCCCCGCGTCCAAAAGTAGACTGACCGGAAGAAGCAGCGTCTTCGGGAGTCAAATCATCGATGCTGATTTTTTGAATCAATTCGGCATTTTCGTTTTGCGGATGTGTGTTGTAAACGCCATTCACATTCGAAAGGATAATCAAAGCCTCCGAATTTACCATCGAAGCAATCAATCCTGAAAGTTCGTCGTTATCGGTAAACATAAGTTCGGTTACCGAAATTGTATCGTTTTCATTGACAATCGGAATCACTTTATTTTCGAGCAAAGTGGTAAAACAGTTTTTCATGTTCAGGTAGTGGCTACGGTCGGAAAAATTCTCCTTTGTAGTTAAAACCTGGGCACAAACCAAACCGTGTTCACTAAAAAAATCGGAATAACGGCTAATAAGTTTTACCTGTCCGAGCGCTGCCCACAACTGACGCTGAGAAACCGAATCGGTCTTTTTTAAAGGTTCGAGAACAGCCCTTCCGGCAGCCACTGCACCCGAAGAAACCAAAACCACTTCCACTCCGTTTTTACGAAGAAAAGCAATCTGATCGACCAGGTGGGCAATGCGCGAAACATTCAGTGTTCCGTCGGCTTTTGCCAAAACATTACTGCCAATTTTAACCGTTATTTTTTTATAGCGAAACTGCATACGATGCTATTTCATTTTATCTATTTTTTTGTACGATGCCATTACTCCCTGAATCAAAGAGGAACTAAAACCTTTGTGTTCCATTTCGTTTAATCCGGTAATGGTAACTCCACGCGGAGTAGTAACTTTATCGATTTCACGTTCGGGGTGGTGTCCGGTTTGAAGAATTAATTCGGTAGCCCCTTTAACGGTTTGTGCCGTAATGAACTGAGCCATTTCAGCGCCAAAACCAATTTCAATACCACCTTGCATGGCTGCTCTGATATAACGTAGTGCGAAAGCAATTCCGCACGAAGAAAGTACAGTTGCAGCAGCCATCAACTCTTCCGAAATTTCAACGGTTTTTCCCAGTTTATTGAACATTTCAATTACGAAATCGCGGTGGTTTACGGTATTTCTGTTCGACGAAATACAGGTAAGTGATTCCTGCAAAGCAATGGCCGTATTTGGCATTACCCTGAAAATCGGTAAATTTTCGCCTGCCATCTGACCAAGCTCATCAATTCCTACACCTGCAACAATTGAAATAAAAATCTTTTCGGGAGTCAGGTCGGCTTTAATTCCGTTAATTACCCCTTCAATATGATACGGTTTTACAGCAACAATAACCACATCGGCTTTTTGAACTGCTTCGCTGTTGTTAGTGCAGGTATTTATTCCCATTTCGCGCAGTTCCTGAAGATTTTTTTCTTTCGGATCGGAAACAAGAATATTAACACCCGGTACAAAACCCGATTTTAATAAACCAACGGCAATTGCACCACCCATATTTCCAACACCAATTATTGCGATTTTTTTATTTTCCATTTTACTAAATTACAAAATGACTAATGTTACAACTTATTTTTCAACCATCTACACCGAAGTGTCAGCCAAAACCTTTTTAAAAGCTTCCAGAAATTTATCGGCTTCTTCCATCGACAAACTCAACGGAGGCAACAAACGGATAATATTCTGACCCGAAACTCCGGTGAATATTCCATATTCAAAAAGTAATTTACTACGGATCCCCTTAATCGGTTTTGAAAACTCAAGTCCAACCATCAAACCTTTTCCCCTGATTTCGAATCCGGAATTAAAAGCAGCGAGTTTTTCCATCAGATAATTACCAACTTTTTCAGCATTCTGAACAAGCTTTTCTTCTTTCATCACATCAAGAACTGCAATGGCAGCGGCACATGCCAAATGATTTCCACCAAAAGTTGTTCCCAGCATTCCGTGCCAGGGTTCAATTTCAGGATGAATTAAAACCCCGCCAACCGGAAAACCGTTGCCCATCCCTTTGGCAGTAGTAATAATATCGGGTTGAATATCGAAATACTGGTGGGCAAAAAACTTCCCGCTGCGCCCGTAACCCGACTGAATTTCATCCAAAATCAGCAAACACTCGTATTTTTTTGAAAGCTGGCTCAATTCCTCCAGAAAATGTTTTCCGGGAACATGAATTCCGCCGATTCCCTGGATGCCTTCCACAAGGATTGCAGCCACGCCACCTTTTTCCAGTTCAGAGCGAACAGCTTTGGTATCGTCGAAAGGTAAGATTATTGCGTTTTCAGTTTCGTTAACCGGCGCCACAATTTTTGGATTGTCGGTTAAAGCGACGGCTGCCGATGTTCTGCCATGAAAACCTCTTTTAAAACTGATAAATTTCTTTTTGCCGGTAACAAACGAGGCCAGTTTAATTGCATTTTCGTTGGCTTCGGCGCCCGAATTGCAAAGAAACAACTGGTAGTCGTTGTAACCAGAAGCTTCGCCCAATTTTTCAGCCAGTTCATTTTGCAACGGATTTTGAACCGAATTGGAATAAAACCCGATTTTTGAAAGCTGGTTTGAAATTGTTTCAATATAATGCGGGTGGCTGTGGCCGATTGAAATTACAGCGTGCCCCCCGTACAAATCGAGGTACTTTTTCCCTTCGGAATCCCAAACATAACTGCCTTTTGCTTTTACAGGCGTAATGTTAAAAAGCGGATAAACGTCAAATAGTTTCATATTGTGAAGTTGAAAGCCGGAAACCCGAAGTCAGTAGAAATCGGAATTCCTCTTCCTTTTTTAATTTTCAAAATAAATTTAAAATGCCACCGGCTTTAAATAAAGACCGGCTTTTTCATCGAGACCGAACATCAGGTTCATATTCTGAATTGCCTGCCCGGAAGCGCCTTTTATAAGATTGTCAGTCAGACTGATTACCACCAGTTTATTGTTGTGTTTTTCAAGATAAACTACTGCTTTGTTGGTGTTCACCACCTGTTTCATCCCTGGATTTACCTTGCTAACAAACACAAACGGATGATTACTGTAATACTCTTCATATATTTTCACGGCATCGTCAATTGTCCCCTCAAACCGCGTATAGGTTGCCACAAAAATTCCGCGGGTATGATTTCCCCGGATTGGTACAAAATTGAAATCGTGCGAAAACGTAGGTTGCAATTGTTTTAAACTTTGCAGAATTTCACCCTCGTGCTGGTGCTCCATTATTTTGTAAGCCGAAAGATTGTTGCTGCGCCAGCTAAAATGTGAAGTTTCGGTCGGTTTTTGCCCGGCACCGGTTGATCCGGTAATCGCCTGAACATGAACTTCATCGTTTAACAAATTGTTGGCTGCAAGCGGCAAAAGCGAAAGCTGTATTCCGGTGGCAAAACACCCCGGGTTTGCAATATTCTTTGCCGTTTTTATCTTTTCTCGGTTCAATTCAGGAAGTCCGTAAATAAAATCATTTCCTTCTCTTTTCAGTCTGAAATCGTGACTTAAATCGATAACTTTTAATGTTTCCGGTAACGATTTTTTTTCCATAAACTCTATCGATTTACCGTGGCCCATACAAAGAAAAATGACATCGACTTCCGAAAACGGCATTTCTTCGGTAAATTTCAAATTAGTTTCGCCCAGCAAATCAACATGAACATCGGAAACCAGGTTTCCGGCATTGCTCGAACTTTGCACAAAACCAATTTCAGCCTGAGGATGATTTAATAAAATTCGTATTAATTCACCGGCAGTATAACCGGCTCCTCCGATAATTCCAATTTTAATCATTTTGAATGTCGAATTTCGATTAACGATTTAAGATTTGAGATTTTTTGAATTATTATTTTTCCTCGCGGTTTCAATGCTTTTTACAAAAATTGAAATGAGTTCGTTATTTTCGGTAAAACATTCATTCAGTAATTCTTCGTTATTCGAAAGTTTGCCATATTTGATAATCTTAATATTGATAAAAGTCTCCCGGAGTTCTTTAAGACAAATACCCATTTTATGAATAAAATCTCTTGGAGATTCACCACTTTGAGCTTCTCCATAATTTAAAGCGGATGACGTAGCTGAACGAACAATTTGTTTGCTTAAATGAACACCGGCAAATGATTTCCGTAATGTTTCAGACAGTTTGATTATGTTAACAGAAAACCATATTAACCGTTCTTCTAAATCGAACTTTTTCATGTTTATAATTTTATTATTGAACTGAATAATTATGAAATTCAAACCATTCGTTATTCAATATTCGTTAGTCGATATTCCAGATTCACTTAAATCTTTTTATTTACCGAATTGTAAATTTTAAGTGAGTTAGCCAGAATTTTGGTAAAACCTTTGATATCGTCGCCAGTCCAGGCTTTTACTGTTTCGCCGTATTGTCCGAAACCTGAGTTCATTAAATCGTGTTCTGATTCAATTCCCTGCAGTTCAAAATGATATGGTTTTAGTTTTACAAATACTTTTCCGGTAACATTTTCCTGGGTTGCTTCCAGAAAAACTTCCATATTTCGCATGACTGGTTCCTGGTAAAGAGCTTCGTGTAAAAACATTCCGTACCAGTTGGCCAGCTGTTCTTTCCAGTAAATCTGCCATTTGGTGAGTGTGTGTTTTTCGAGCAAATGATGTGCTTTTATAATCAGCATCGGAGCTGCCGCTTCAAAACCAACGCGCCCTTTAATTCCAATAATTGTATCGCCCACATGAATGTCGCGGCCAATGGCATATTTCGAAGCAATTTCTTCGAGTGCCTGAATGGTTTTCGGCCCGTTTTCGTACGATTTCCCGTCGATGGATTTCAATTCGCCTTTTTCAAACCCCAGTTCAATAACTTTTTCGTCGGTAGCTTCCAACTGACTCGGATAAGCTTCGCCTGGCAAACCTTTGGAAGAAGTAAGGGTTTCTTTTCCTCCAACACTGGTACCCCAAAGTCCCTGGTTGATAGAATACTGCATTTTAATAAAATCTTCTTCTACACCGTGTTTTTTCAGAAAATCGATTTCTTCCTGACGACTCAATAACAAATCGCGGATTGGGGTAACAATTTCAATTTCGGGAGCAAGTACCTGAAAAGTGAGGTCGAAACGAACCTGGTCGTTACCAGCGCCGGTGCTTCCGTGTGCAATGTAGCCTGCACCAATTTCCTTTGCATAGTCGATACTTGCAATGGCTTGAAAAACCCTTTCAGAACTTACAGAAATAGGATAAGTATTGTTGCGGAGAATATTTCCGTAAACCATAAAACGGATGCACTTCTGGTAATATTCTTCGGTAACATCGAGTGTAACGTGTTTTACTGCCCCCAATTTATAGGCTTTTTCTTCTATTCTTTTTAATTCTTCTTCCGAAAAACCACCTGTATTTGCAATAGCGGTATAAACATCGAAACCTTTTTCTTCCTTTAAATATTTAACGCAAAACGATGTATCCAAACCACCGCTAAATGCCAAAACGAGTTTTTTATTCATGATAAAATATCTTAAAAAAGAGCGACGATAACGTCGAATTAAATCCAATTTTAAAACTATTCAAAATTTTGTGCTGCCTGTACTTTAAAAATTACGCACCGTCACTCTTTTGTTGTTTCCTTATTGTTGTTGATGATTTGTTTTTTCTTTGCTGCCACCGGATTAAATTTCTGAATGATATCCAACAAACTCCGTTTACGGATAACATTTCCGTTGGTTTTCTCTTTTGCCTCCCACACCGGATCGAACAACATTCCGGTACACAGGCATTTCGAACGGCCGGTGCGCATTAAAATATCGTAGTTCACACAGCCTTTGCAACCGTTCCAGAACATATCGTCGTTGGTAAGTTCTGAAAAAGTTACCGGCCGGTAACCGAGTTCGTGGTTAATTTTCATTACTGCCAACCCGGTGGTTAATCCAAAAATTTTAGCATTCGGATATTTTTTTCGCGATAATTCAAAAGCTTTGTGTTTTATCGATTTTGCCAAACCGTACCCGCGGTATTCCGGCAAAACAATCAACCCCGAATTGGCTACAAATCCTTTATTCCCCCAGGTTTCGATATAACAAAACCCGGCAAACGTATCTCCGTCGAGGGCAAGTACTGCTTTGCCTTCTGTAATTTTTGCCGTTAGGTATTCCGGCGTTCGTCGTGCAATACCGGTACCGCGATGTTTTGCTGCATCGTCGATGGCATTGTTTATCTCTTCAACGTATTTTACGTGTTTTTCGTTGGTTACTTCAACCCTGATATTTTTCAAATCTTTCATCCAAGTAATTCCAAATAATTTTAAATTTTCCCTTTTAAATTGGGCATTACATTTATTAGTGCATTTATTAAATCCAATTTCGAAATTCCTTCCCTCAAAATAACAAGAATAGTGTCGTCGCCGGCTACTGTCCCCAAAATTTCCCAGGTAGCTGCCTTATCAATAACAGCAGCAATGCTGCTTGCATAACCGGGAATTGTGCGTAAAACTGCCAGATTTCCCGAAAACTGCAAATCTTTAAAACCATCGGCCAGAAAATTCACCCTTGCCTGCTCCTGCGTATTTTCCGCTTTTTCAGCTCCCGGGATCATATACACATAACCTTTGGTGGGGTGAGGAACTTTTCCTACCTGCAGCAATTTCAAATCGCGCGACAAAGTAGCCTGTGTTAAATCAAAACCGTTTTGTTTCAATTTAACCAACAATTCTTCCTGGCTTTGCACATCTCCGTTCAGAATTATTTTCCGGATTACCGATTGTCGTTCAATTCTGTTTTTCATTATGAATAAATATTCATTTCGATTGCAAAAATATTCATTTTAATTAAAAAACAAACCCAATGTTTAAGAATTATTTCTATTTTTGCACCAGAAATGATTTTGATAACATCATTTTAACGTCAATGAGAAAAAAGGGATTAATAATTTATAAAAAGACTGAAAAGAGATGCGTTTGAACTATTTTTAGGGCAAGCGCATTTTTTTTAATCGAATAACTGAAAATGTTGAAAGTAAGACAAGCAAAACTCACGTTGGAAGATGGTACAGTGTTTACCGGAAAATCGTTTGGAAGTGAAAAATCGGTAGCCGGAGAAGTTGTTTTTTATACAGCAATGACAGGCTATCCGGAGAGTTTAACCGACCCTTCGTACACCGGTCAGATTTTGGTTTCCACCTATCCTATGATTGGAAATTACGGCGTTCCGTTCGATACCAGGGAAAACGGAATCCACAAATATTACGAATCGAACAAATTGCACATTACTGGTTTAATTATTTCGGATTATTCGTTTGAATTCAGTCATTGGAACGCTCAAAAAAGTTTGTCCGACTGGTTAAAAGAATACGAAGTTCCGGGTCTTTTTGACATTGACACGCGAGCCTTAACAAAAATTTTACGTGAAAAAGGATCGATGCTTGGAAAAATTGAATTTGAAGAAGATCCCATCGATTTTTACGATCCAAACAAGGAAAACCTGGTTGCAAAAGCCAGTTGCAGCGGCAGAGAAGAATATGGAGACGGCGAGCACCGGGTGGTTTTAGTCGACTGTGGTGTAAAAAATAACATTATCCGCTGTTTGCTCAACAGAAACACAACAGTTATTCGCGTGCCCTGGGATTACGATTTTTCGAATGAAAACTACGACGGCGTATTTATTTCGAACGGCCCCGGCGACCCTGTAATGTGTACCGAAACCGTTAACAATATAAAACATGTTATTGACGAAGAAAAGCCGATTATGGGAATCTGCCTTGGCAACCAGTTGCTGGCACGCGCGGCAGGCGGACAAACCTACAAATTAAAATACGGCCACCGCAGCCACAACCAGCCGGTAATTCTGGCCGGCACCGACCGTTGTTATATAACTTCGCAAAACCACGGTTACGCTGTTGAAACAGAATCGCTGCCCGGCGACTGGGAACCGCTGTTCACCAACGCCAACGACAACACCAACGAAGGAATCAGGCACAAAACCAAACCGTTCTTTTCAACTCAGTTTCACCCTGAAGCTTCAAGCGGTCCTACCGACACCGAATTTTTATTCGATAATTTTATCGACAACATTAAAAAATTCAAAGGTTAACCGTTTTTCGGAAACAGTGATTTTGTGGTAAAAGAGAAAATAAAAACATCATGATAGAAACACATATTAAAAAAGCAATCATCCTCGGCTCGGGAGCATTAAAAATCGGTGAAGCAGGCGAGTTCGACTATTCCGGTTCGCAGGCTTTAAAAGCTTTAAAAGAAGAAGGCGTTGAAACGATTCTTATCAATCCGAATATTGCAACCATTCAGACTTCGGAAAATATTGCCGACAAAATTTACTTTCTTCCGGTAACTCCCTATTTTGTTGAAGAAGTTATCAAAAAAGAAAAACCTCAGGGGATTCTGCTGGCTTTCGGCGGACAAACTGCGCTGAACTGCGGCGTTGCCTTATTTAAAACCGGTGTTCTTGAAAAATACAATATTGAAGTGGTGGGTACTCCGGTCCAATCGATAATCGATACTGAGGACCGTGATATTTTTGCCAAAATGTTGGCCGAAATCGGTGTAAAAACACCGCAAAGTATTGCTGCTTTAAACATGGAAGAAGCGTTTGCCGCTGCCAAAAAAGTAGGTTTCCCGATTATTATCAGGGCAGCTTACACACTTGGAGGATTAGGAAGCGGTTTTTGTGAAAACGAAGAAGAACTGGAAGCGCTGGCTTCAAAAGCCTTTTCATATTCACCACAAATATTGGTAGAAGAGTCGATAAAAGGATGGAAAGAAGTTGAATACGAAGTTGTGCGCGACAAATTCGACAACTGTATTACGGTTTGTAATATGGAAAACTTCGACCCGCTGGGAATTCACACCGGCGAAAGTATTGTTGTTGCCCCTTCGCAAACACTTTCCAATTCAGAATACCATAAACTACGCGCCATTGCCATAAAAATTATCCGACGTGTTGGCGTGGTTGGCGAATGTAATGTTCAATATGCACTGGATCCCAATTCAGAAGATTACCGTGTGATTGAAGTAAATGCGCGTTTGTCACGCTCTTCGGCGCTGGCATCGAAAGCAACCGGTTACCCGCTGGCTTTTGTAGCTGCAAAACTTGGTTTAGGTTACGGTTTGCACCAACTGAAAAATTCGGTTACCAAAGTTACCACTGCGGCTTTTGAACCGGCGCTCGACTACTGTGTGGTAAAAATTCCGCGCTGGGACCTGAATAAATTTATCGGGGTTTCGAAAAATATCGGAAGTTCCATGAAAAGTGTCGGCGAAATTATGGCCATCGGAAGAACTTTTGAAGAAGCCATCCAAAAAGGTATCCGGATGGTAGGCCTTGGAATGCACGGTTTTGTTGGAAATAAAGATGAAATTAACATTCCTGAGATTGAACAGGAACTTACCAATCCGACCGACAGAAGGATTTTTGCTATTGCAGAAGCTTTTAACAAAGGATATTCCATCGACGAGATTTATGAAAAAACAAAAATCGACCGCTGGTTTCTGCAAAAACTAAAAAATATTTACCTCATAAAACTGGACTTGCTTGAATTTAACGAACTCGAAAATCTTCCGCTGGAGTTGCTCAAAGCTTCCAAACAGGCTGGTTTTTCCGACTTCCAGATTGCAAGGCTGGTATTAAAAAGTTCGAACAGGGAAATTCACGGCGATTTGCTAAAAGTCCGCGAGTTCAGAAAAGCAAATGGAATTGTTCCGTTTGTTAAACAAATTGACACGCTGGCGGGTGAGTACCCGGCGCAAACCAATTACCTGTACCTCACCCACAACGGAAACGAACATGATATTCAGTTTTTTAACGATAACCAATCGGTAATTGTTCTTGGTTCAGGAGCTTACAGAATCGGCAGTTCGGTAGAATTCGACTGGTGTAGTGTAAATGCGGTTGAAACCATTAAAAAGGAAAATTACCGCTCGGTAATGATCAACTACAATCCGGAAACCGTGAGTACCGACTACGATACCTGTGACCGCCTGTATTTCGACGAGCTGAGTTTCGAACGGGTAATGGATGTTATCGATTTGGAGAATCCTTACGGCGTGGTAGTTTCCATGGGCGGACAGATTCCAAACAACCTGGCTATGAAACTGCACGGACAAAATGTACCGGTTTTGGGAACTTCTCCTTTAAAAATCGACAATGCCGAAGACCGTGAGAAATTCTCTTCACTGCTCGATAATTTGAAAGTGGATCAACCCCGCTGGGCACGTTTATCTACTATAGAAGAAATTCACAAATTTGTTGATGAAGTTGGCTACCCGGTTTTAATACGTCCGTCGTATGTGCTTTCAGGAGCTGCAATGAATGTGGTTTCCAATCCCGACCAGTTGGAACATTTTCTTGAAATGGCTGCCAATGTTTCGAAAGAACACCCGGTAGTTGTTACCGAATTTATTGAGCAGGCCAAAGAAATTGAAATTGACGCAGTTGCCAAAAACGGTGAAATTATTGCCTACGCCATTTCGGAACACGTTGAATTTGCCGGAGTTCACTCAGGAGATGCCACCATCGTTTTTCCACCGCAAAAATTGTACGTTGAAACCATCCGCAGAATTAAAAAGATTGCCCGTAAAATTGCACAGGGACTTGAAATTACAGGACCTTTCAACATGCAATTTCTGGCAAAAGACAACGATATTAAAGTAATCGAATGCAACCTAAGAGCATCACGCAGCTTCCCTTTTGTTTCGAAGGTAATGAAATTGAACCTCATCGAAATTGCTACGCAGGTTATGCTTGGAATTGATGTTCCTAAACCCGACAAATCGCTGTTCGAACTCGATTATGTTGGAGTAAAAGCGCCGCAGTTCTCCTTTGCACGTTTGCTGAATGCCGACCCTGTTCTGGGTGTCGACATGGCATCAACGGGTGAAGTGGGTTGTATTGGCGAAACTTACTACGAAGCCATTTTAAAAGCTATGCTTTCGGTCGGATATAATTTTCCGAAAAAGAATGTTCTGATTTCTTCAGGACCTTCGCGCGGAAAAATTGAGTTGTTGCAAAGCGCCAAACTGCTAAAAGAAAAAGGATATAATATTTTTGCCACAGAAGGGACTCAGCGCTTTTTTGCCGACAACGGAATTGAAAGCACCCTGCTTCACTGGCCCGATGAAGAAGACCGTCATCCGAATACGATTGAATACATTAAACAAAGGAAACTTGATCTGGTGATAAACATTCCTAAAAATTATACAAAAAGGGAATTAAAAAACGGGTACAAAATCAGAAGAAATGCCATTGATTTTAATGTTCCGCTGATTACCAATGCGCGTGTGGCTAGTGCTTTTATTTATGCCTTCTGCCGTTACAGTATTGAGGATATTACCATTAAAAGCTGGGACGAATATCAATAGAAAGAAACCATAAAAAAAAGCATCTGTAAATTCAGATGCTTTTTTTATTTAGTTCATGATTACTTTAAACTTCCAATGTTTTGTTTCCATTCTGAAATTCCGGTCTTCATCCTGAACCGGTGATAAAACCCCAACCCTTACATTCCAAACTGAAATTTTATCCTTTACTAAATAACGTTTTCTGTTCACTTTCTGATTCATTGTTTTGTTTTCAAATGTGTTTCATTTTTGGCACGTGCCTAAAATACGGAAAACGTAAGAATACAGAATAAAATTATCCGCCAATTAACGAAAATTAAAGGTAAACAGAGAATTTTTAATATTAATAAAGAAATTCACATTTACATTTGGCTTTTTATCGTGTATCCGCGTTTTTCGATGGCCTTTTCAATTTCGTCAAGATTTGTTTTTGAAGCATCAAATTTCACTACTGCGGTTGAGTCGTTCAAACTGGCTTTTACATAGGAAATCCCCTGCAATTCATTCACCCCCTTTTCGATAGAAGCCACACACATATCGCACGTCATTCCACCCACGCTAATTGTAGTTTCCACCAATTGTACCGGTGTTGTTTCGGCCTGAGCCGGCTCTTTAGTTTTATTTCCCGACTGACAACCTGTAAAGCCGACCAACAAAATCAGATATACAAATTTCTTCATTTCTTTATTTTTGTTTAATAAACAAAATGAGTAAACAATTGTTTGGCAGAAATTTATTTTGAAAATTAAAAAGGGATTCTGTTTAATCCAAAATCCCTTTTCTCATCTATTTTATTGATTTTTAATACAATCCGTCAACCGAAAGGTAACGTTCGCCGTGGTCGTACGAGAAAGTCAGAATTCTGGAACCTGCCGGAAGTTCTTTTATTTTTTTAGCCACGGCAGCCAGCGACGCCCCCGATGAAATGCCCACAAACAAACCTTCCTTTTTGGCAGCTTTTTGGGCATATTCAAAAGCTTCTTCTTTTGATATTTGGATGGTTCCATCGATTAGCGAAGTGTTCAGGTTGTCGGGAATAAATCCGGCGCCAATTCCCTGAATCGGATGTGGTCCTGGCTGTCCACCGCTAATTACCGGACTGCCTTCGGGTTCTACTGCAAAAACTTTCAGGTTTGGAAATTTCTGTTTTAATACTTCGGCAACTCCGGAAATATGACCACCTGTTCCGACTCCGGTAATCAAATAATCAATCCCCTCAGGAAAATCGGCGATAATTTCCAATGCTGTGTTTTTCCGGTGTGCGTCAACATTGGCAGGATTTGAGAACTGAAACGGAATCCATGAATCGGGAATTTCTGCCGAAAGTTCTTCTGCTTTGGCAATGGAGCCTTTCATTCCTTTTTCTTTGGGAGTGAGCACCAGTTCGGCTCCCAGCGCCAGCAAAACCTGGCGGCGCTCAACCGACATCGATTCGGGCATGGTTAAAATCAACCGGTACCCTTTTACTGCTGAAACCAACGCCAGCCCAATTCCTGTATTTCCAGAAGTAGGTTCAATAATCACCGCGCCTTCTTTCAAAATGCCTTTTTTCTCCGCATCTTCAATCATAGAAAGAGCAATCCGGTCTTTAATACTTCCTCCCGGATTTGTTTTTTCCACTTTCACCCACACCTCATATTCCGAAGGGTACAAACGGTTCATCTTCACATGCGGCGTATTTCCAATGGTTTCCAAAATGTTCTGTGCTTTCATATCGTAAATTTAAAATCGGTTAAAAAAAAAGCCCTCCTGAACACAGGAAGGCTTGATTTATTGTTATTCTCAATGTTACAAATCAAACAACGAAAAATGCCTTCCCTTTTTTTAGGAAACAACAACACATCATATTGTACATCGCATTTTTCATTACCCGACCAAGATAATTAATTCTAAATTAGAAACACTTTTTTAATGAAATTGTTCTGTTAAACTTAACTTTTATAACGTAACCATTTTACCAGTTCTTTCAAATTTACCTTTTTACCGTACATTAAAATACCGGTGCGGTAGATTTTTGCTGCTGCCCAAATTGCCCCGACAGTAGTTGCCAAAAGCAAAAACATTGATAAAATAAGTTCCCATGCAGGAATTCCGTAAGGAACACGGGCCAGCATCGAAACCGGCGATGTAAACGGAATAATCGACGCCCAAAATGCCACCGGACCTTCCGGATTTCGGGCAATTGAAAACAACAACATAATGGAAAGAATAAGCGGCATGGTAACCGGCAATACCATTTGCTGGGCATCTTCGTCGTTATCGACAGCGGCGCCGATGGCTCCAAGTAGCGAACTGTACATTAAATAACCCACCAGGAAATAAAATACAAACGAGAACAAAATGAGCGGAATATTCAGGTTACTAATCATTTCGAGCGCTTCTGAAACCTGGTTCTGCCCTGCCATTTCGGTCATAGCCGGATTCATCTGGCCCTGAACTTCCATAATCTGCTGAGCCGAGTCGGGCGTAAAGAATCCCTGAACTACGGTAAGTGCAGCAAAACCAAGAACTACCCAAATGGCAACCTGAGTCAGACCGACCAAAGCTGTTCCGATAATTTTTCCGGCCATCAGTTGCATGGGTTTTACCGACGAAATAATAACCTCGATAATCCGATTCTTTTTCTCCTCCATTACACTTCGCATGACCATGGAACCGTACATAAAAACAAAAAAGTAAATAATAAATCCCATGGCATAACTGGTGATGAATGCCACTGTTGAAGAACTTTTTTTCGTTTCGCCCGATTCCGAAACTTTTAACGTGTTCAGCGAAATACTTGTACGGGTGGCAGCCAAACGTTCTTCCAAATCGGGAATTTGTGTTTCATCAATAATTTTCTGACGCTTTTCATTTTCAATCAAACGGCTAAGTTTTCGCTCAATTTGTTCGCTCAGTTCAATCGGAACCTGTTTTTCAGATATGAGCTCTGCCGAGTTTGTTGCATAAATATTTCCCGGAATGTAAAGCACCGCATAAAACTCGCCTCCTTTCAGGTTTGATTTTAACTGCTCGTATTTTTCCTGAGGAACAAAATGGTATTGTGTGTAACCGTCCTGTTCGAGCTGGCCGGTAAAAAGTTCCGATTCGTCGTAAACCGCAATGGTCCTTTCTTCTTTATCGTTGTTGATTGCGAGGTAAATGATCAGCGCAAACATTCCGGCCATTAAAAACGGCACCAGCAGGGTAAGAATGATGAACGATTTCTTTTTCACCCTTTTCAGGTATTCCTGTTTTAATATGAGTAAAGTTTTATTCATTTTCTGATTTGTTTTTGTTCGATTCTTCAACTGCGGTAATAAATACATCGTTCATACTCGGGATTATTTCCTCAAAAGCCACAATTTCGACCACCGGCATTAGAGCCTGAATAAGCTGGTTGTTGGAGTCGCCGTTCAAATATTGAACTTTCAGCTGGTTTTCGCGTGCATTTTCGGCGTGTTCCAGAACTTTTACTTTTGACCCCAGTGTTTTTACCACTTCGTTAAAATCGCCGCGGTATTTTACTTCGAACATGTTTTGTTTGTATTTTTCGCGGATTTCATCGGTTGGCCCATCCACAATTTTTTTCGATTGTTGATAAGTGCAATATGATCGCACAATTCTTCCACTGAACCCATGTTGTGGGTCGAAAAAATGATGGTTGCCCCATCGTTGCGCAAATTCAGAATTTCCTGTTTCAGCAGGTTGGCATTAATCGGGTCGAAACCGCTGAACGGTTCATCGAAAATAAGCAGTTTGGGTTTGTGCACCACTGTGGTAACAAACTGCACCTTTTGTGCCATTCCTTTCGAGAGTTCTTCCACCTTTTTGTTCCACCATCCCATTATTTCAAACTTCTCGAACCACTGCCGAAGATTTCGGGTGGCTTCCTGTTTGCTCAGCCCTTTCAACTGGGCCAGATAAATGGCCTGCTCCCCCACTTTCATTTTTTTGTACAACCCGCGCTCTTCTGGCAGGTACCCGATTTGAGCCACATCGGAAGCATTCATCCGTCGGCCGTTCAGCAGAATTTCGCCACTGTCGGGAGCTGTAATCTGATTGATAATTCGAATCAGCGTGGTTTTACCCGCGCCGTTAGGCCCCAGCAGCCCGAAAATACTTTGTTCGTTAACCGAAATGCTCACATCCGACAATGCTTTTGTTGTGGCAAAAACCTTGTCGACATTTCTAGCGCTAAAAATTTCCATACATTACTTGTTTTGCAATTGGTAATTAAATTGCCTTGATAGTTACAATTTATGAATTTATCGGATTAAAAATAGCAATTGATTCACCGCGAGTCAAATTTTATTCGGGCCAACGGTTCTATTTTACCGATAAACGAAGGAAAACAAATCATTGCCGGTAAACAATGGCAGATTTCTGTTTTTTGAAAAAAGTAAAGAAACGCCAAAAACTCTCCCTCTCCGGCGCATAACTTTGGGTAGTATTTCCAACTTATTTTCAGAAAATTATGTTTATTTTTAAGAAGTTAAAAACCAGGAATATGAACACCAACCTGCAAACAAAAATTTCAGAACATCCGCCGCCTCATTTAAAGTATAGAATACCCCAACAACATATAAAATGCCCTGAAGTTAGTTGGTGGATAACTTTGGTGGGTGTATAAACTAGTTATAACACAATTTAAAAGAAAGAAAAATGCCAATTATTGTTCAAATATCTATTTTGTTTTTATTCCTTTCAATTCCACTTGTATTTTTTAGATTTTATCTGGAAACAATGGATGAGAACTCGAAAAACATACTTGATTCACAAATGAATGAATCATCAGAATCGATAAAAGATTTAAAGGTTTGGACTAAAAAATTTGAGCTATTAAAAAAGAAAAACAAATTTGAATTAGACCCTTATCAAGTAAATTATTCTTTCAATGCCTGCGATTTGTTTTTGAACAAAGAAAATTTCAAAGTAATTGGAAAATCAAAATTCTTCAGTAAAAAACGATGCCTAAATCCAATGACTTTTGAGTATAAAATCAAAAACTCAGCATCAACGACAAGACAAGTATATTGTGCTGATATTAAAGAAAATGGACAAGATCTTGAAAATGAATTTGGAGATAATCAATACTTGAATAATATGACCTTTGTAATAAAACGAATAAATAACAAATTAATAGAAATAAAACTGTCTATAACACAATTTAAATCAAAACCATTATGAAAACACTAAAAAGAATATTAATTGCATTTTCAACCCTTATTATAATTTTTTTTGGAGTTGGTTGTAACAAAGAAGAAGTTTCAATTGAAATTGAAATTGCTGATGAATCAATAGTTGTTGACGATGGACCAAGATTGACGATTTGTAAAATGAAGCCCGAATACCTGTTATACGTATCTTGCGAACTGTTTTATGACGGTAGACTTTCGCCCGCTCTAATTGAAGATTCTGTTCTTAAAAAGGATATTAATGGCAATCTTATTCGTAAAAATCGCTATTTATTAGCTAATGGATACGTTGTTGGTAAAGACCATATCAATGATGTATACACTAACATAACTTTTCAAGAATATATGGATTATGTGAATTTAGAAGGTCTTCTTAGGTGGCGTGACGATTCACTTAGTGCAAGGATTATTGATACAGACCCTTATGAATTCTTTTATATAAGACAATCAGGAGGAAATCAACCGTCCACAGAGTTCACACTTAAAGAGATACGACTAATGATTGAAAATAATACAATTGAAGAGTACTTTGAAAAATTAAAATAAAATCGTGTTATAACACGGTACATATTGCAGGGCGGGGTTCGGTGGTACGCCAACTGCGGATTCTCGCATCGCAGTTCCGTGTCCTTCGGACAGGAACGCTCTCCGAAATCCGCCCCGACGACATGTACCAACCGTTATGCACAAGCTTAAAAAACACAGACAAATAATATGAAACGACTGATTAAAAAGTATTCCATCTTGCTAATTTCAGCAATAATACTCTCTCACTTATTGACTGGTATTATTCTGACAGTCTGGCCAAATTTATTAACAACTGAATTGCCTGGTGGAGGAACTTCAACTTTAGGCAATGGTTACTTAATTTCTGCTTTGGATTACTTAATAAATGTCGTTTTCATAATTCTGTTAACGAAAGAAATGAATAAAGAAAATATAAAGTCAATTCCATTATTGATATTGACCTTCTTTTCAAGTTTATTAGGAGTAATTTTCTTTCTTTTCATAGTGGCACAACGGAGATTAAACATAATTACAACTAACACATATGACTGATTTACTAAAAGTATTAAATAATTCTACTTTAACAGATTTCCGAATGCTTATCATAAGCGAAGTTTATATCGTTTTGTCGTCGGCAATGTCGTTCAAAGATTTGGTCAATCATATCGTCTTCTGACATCTGTCGGTATAGCTTGAAAATAATCCACCGTTTAATGTCATGTGCAGACAGCAATGGAATATTCTCAAAGCATAGCAATTTCTCTTTCAGGATAAAAGTTGACAGCAAAAAATTAAGGGCTATTTGATGATACCATGCCAACCACTTTCGTGTCTGATATTTGTCCATGCCTAAAACCTGTTTGTTTTCCCTGATACAGTGTTCCACAAAAAAACGTTGGGCTTGCACATGAGCAATTCCTTTCTCGGTGTATTGTTCCAAATTGGCATTGGTGAAAGAGTATTTATATTCGTAATCTCCTTTTTTTGTCTTGTTCCGGCGTATTACCAACAACCGGCGCAACAACCGGTTGTTTGGCTTATCCCAAATGTACACTGTACAAAAATGATAATCGGCGACTAATTTTCCTTTTGTTGTATTCCTGACATCTATACACTGCCAATCTTTGTCTGTAAGTTTTGACATGTACCTGTCAGCCCTGGTACCTTCTGATTGGGGCTTTTCCCTGGTCGGTTTGCGGCCTTTGCCGGAGGAGGAAGGGATACCTATCTCACATTCTTCCAAATAAACAGTTAAATTGGAGTGAATATCAAGCATATAGATAAATCCCATATCCTCAATGGCTTCTGCAAGTTCTATGCTGTTGCCATAATAACCGTCCCCACCAACATAATCAAAGTCAACCCCCAATTCTTTTTGATGGCCGATAATATCAATAGCAATCTCCCATTTGGGTTTGAAAACCCTGTCTCCTTTGGGGATACCTGCTTCCTGGCAACGCAAATCATTATTGCTCCAGGATTCCGGCAAAAACAACCGTGCATCAACCATAGAGGCAAAATCCCCATTGCTTAAGGCACCGAATACGGCGACCTGTGAATTGCATATTTTACCTGCATTTCCACAATATTGAGGGCTTACACCTACGCTCTTTTCCCCTTTCTTTTCCCAACCGCTTTCATCAATAATCAATCCTGTTAATTTTCTTTTGGGCAGACTGGCACTTACATCTTTGGACACCTGATCCATCAATGCCCTGTAATCCCAGGTAGATTCGGTTATGAAATGTTGCATTTGATGGTAGTTGGCAAACATCTCTTCGCTTATTCTTTCAATGTTACTAAGTTCACTCATGAAAACCCCTTGACAGTAAGTTTGTGCTTTGTCGAAAAAACGTTTTGTTTTATTCCTGAAAATTTGATTATAACCAGACAAATAAGAATCAAGCCGGCCCAACATCGGGCGCAGTGTTTCTCCATATCCATTCCTGTTTTTAACTTGTATTAACCAATTTAGTGATCTCCTTATTTGTTTCTCGATCGTATCTTAAATATAATAATTATTGCATTGACATTCAAATATTTAATGTGTTTAATTCAAAGAATCTTTAATCTGTTAAAGTAGAAATAAGTATATAATCTTATTGATTATTTCGTCCTTATTTGGGATGCCATGGTTTTATATTCAAAACTTATTGTTTGATATAAGCAACCATGAAACATATGCTTTAGCTAGCTCAATACCTAATTACGTAACATATCTAATTCGATTGATAATCATTATTCTATTGATAATTGATTTTAGAAAAGAAAACTTGAAAAATATTGTTTTAACATGTATAGCTACTTTGTTTTTCCCTTTGCTTGGAGTTGTGATACTATCTCTACTAATTTTGGAGAAAGGAAAAGAAAAAGCCAGTGCATAACAAATTGTATATGACAGACAGGGATTTTAGCGGTCTGACAAGTCAGACCTTGCGCCCACTTTCCTGCGGGTCTGACATGATTTCTTCCAGAAATCCCGCCCGACCACATACAAGTGACCGTTGTACACATTTTAAAAAAGAAGACAAATGATGATAATTAAGAACTTTTTGTTGATAGTAATTTTGATTTTAACTATACCATTCTACGTAATTTCACAAACCGACAATTTGAGAAGTGTCGATTATAAAATTATAGCAGAAGGAACAGATTCGCCATTAAAAAATTTTCAAGTAGTATGCTTCAATAAATATTTTAACCTCGAACAATTACCAAATGATTTTACTACAAAATACGGTCTGACAGATAAAAATCTATTCAAAAAGGCAATGCTTGTTGAAATTTTTCATAGCGACACTGAAAATAAAGGACTAGACAAAATTGACCTGATTGGTATTAAGGAAAATAAAAACGAAATATCTATAGAATATAACATCATCAACTCAGATAATTCAAATGACAATGAATCATTTGCTCCCTTTTTGATTATTCAAATACCTAAAGTAAAAAAAGCAATTCGATTTATTGTTGATGGCGTAGAGCAAGGAAAGGCAAACGACTTGTATATAATAAATTAAAAAAAATGTGCACTACAAAGTACATATTGCAGGGTGGGGTTTAGTGGTACGACAACTGTAAAATACGCACTGACAACATACAAGTGACAGTTACCGCAAATGGTGAAAAAGAATGCAGAATGTATAGAAAATTGAAGAATATTATCAAATCAAACATACTTTGTAAAGAAAATCCATTTCTCTTTACAGAACAGACTATATTTGTAAAGAAAATCTAAAAATCTTTACACAATGAGCCAAAGTAAAAATTGGAAATTAAAAGAACTGCCATTGACAGTTGATATCGAGACAAAAGCAGTTCTTAAAAGTTTACCTTCTGCACACGCGGCGTTGGCTGAATTAAAAGGTATTGCATCGACAATTCCCAATCAAATCATTTTGGTCAATACACTTGGACTGCAAGAAGCAAAAGACAGTTCTGCAATCGAAAATATTATTACGACACACGATGATTTATACAAATCAGGATTAAACTTTGACTCATTTAATTCACTGGAAGCAAAGGAAGTCCAAAACCATATTTCCGTCCTTAAAAGAGGATTTGAATTAATAAAAACAAGCGGATTAATTACAAATAACATAATCATTGAAATTCAAAAAGAATTGGAAGGGAACAGCGCTGGGTTTCGAAAACTTCCCGGAACTACTCTGAAAAATTCTTCGACCGGAGAAACAATTTATACTCCTCCGCAAGACATCGATGAAATAAATTCATTAATGAAAAATCTTGAAAGGTTCATTAATGACCCTTCAATGAGCGATTACGACCCGATTGTAAAAATGGCGATAATCCATTATCAATTCGAAAGCATTCACCCTTTTTACGACGGAAACGGTCGGACTGGACGAATAATAAATATCCTTTATTTGATAATTGAAAAACTTCAAAATCTCCCAATCCTGTATTTAAGCAATTATATTATTCAAAATAAATCAGAATATTACAGGCTTTTACAAGAAATCCGCGACAATGAAAACTGGGAAGAATGGTTATTATTCATGATTCGAGGAATTGAAAAAACGTCTCGTGAAACCATTGAATTAGTTATCCAAATCAAAGAATTGATGATGGAGTACAAACACAAGCTTCGGGACAATTATAAATTTTACAGCCAGGACTTGTTAAATAACCTCTTTAAACATCCATACACAAAAATTGAATTTATTGTCAACGACTTGAATGTTTCAAGAATTACGGCTGCAAATTATTTGAATAAACTGGCAGAGGACGGAATTTTAAAGAAAGAAAGAATTGGAACCGGAAATTATTATATAAACGAAAAATTATTTAACCTATTGACAAAAAGATAAACCACTTGCGGTAACATAGTCCACATTGCAGGACTGGGTTCAATAGTACACCAACTGCGAATTCCCGCTGGTAAAACAAAGAGATATCCATTACAAAGTTAAAAGGACATAGTTTACACCATTTTCAACTAATCATTATGAAAAACATTCTGAACAAATTAAAAGAAAACCCCTGGGTGATATTTTTATTGATTTTCGCTGCTGCAACTGTTTTCTACTTGTTCAAGCTTCGGCTTAGCGATTTTTGGAGCGACGAAATTTATACCAAATCAATGCTGGAAGGTTCCTTTTCTGACTTTTATTCCAAGTTTAAAAACGATTTACACCCGCCGTTGTATTATTTGGGACTACGCATATTTACAACTTTGTTCGGGTTAAACATTTTTACTTTACGTTTTTTTTCGGTTTTGGGAGTTTTATCAACACTGCTGCTGGGGTATTTTGCCGGTCAGCGTATTTTTGGGAAACTAGGCGCGCTGTATTTCTGCCTGATGCTGATTTCAATTCCGATGCTGGCTGCCTACTCGCACCAGGCCAGGATGTACACCTGGGCTGCATTTTCAATAACCGGTGTATTTATTTATTCTTATCTGTTTTTGAAAACCGGAAAAAACCGCGATTTGGTTCTTCTTTTTCTTTTTACTGTAACAGCCATGTATATTCATTATTACAGTCTGGCGGCTGCTTTCGTGGCCAATATTTTTGTTTTATTGAACCTCCTTTTCACCAAAAACAAAAAGTGGCTTCCTCATTTACTTTCAATGCTGGTAGCAATTTTACTGTTTCTCCCGTGGCTTTTTATGTTTGTCGTTCAGATAAAAAAAGTACAACATGCTTTTTGGGCGCCCGAAGTGAGTTTTAGCGTCGTTTATTCCTGTCTGGCAATTCCCTTTACCGAACAATTCTGGACCAGCAATTTTTCCAACATACTTTCCATTCTGATGTACAGCCTTATTCTTATTGCCCTTATTTTGAGCTTTACAAAAGTGTTGTCTGAATATCGTTTGGTGTTGTGGTTGTCGGTTTCAATTTTTTTGGGGACACTGTTCGTTGTTACAATTATTTCGCTGTTTTCACAACCTATTTTGTCGACAAGGTATGTTATGTCAATTGTTACCATGCTCGCCGTTGCACCAACTGTTCTTTTTATCAGGCTGAAAATAAAATGGCTGAAAATTATTTTCATGTCAGTTATTTTATTTCTAAGTATTCGTGTTTCGGTTTCCAATTTTGCGTTTTCGTACGGACCTTACAAACAAACCATCGATTATATCACTTCCTCTTATCCTGAGATTAAAAAGATCCTACACATAACCGAAGTAACTGCCGGCCCTCTGACGGAATACAGTCGCAATTCAGAATTAACACATTACTGGCTAAAAGCAGAAATGTCGAATGTTGACGCTTTTACCGGGGTTCATCAATACAATGAGCCTGAAGAATTTTTACAGCCAGGGGAAGAATTTTGTGCAGTCCGGTTTCATAATCTAGAATTAAACATGGAAAATCTTAATCGTGTTATGGCAGAATCGGAACTTATAAAAACAGATACGGTGGTTGACAACAAATTTCAGAACGGAATTATTATGCAGCTTTATCTTCTTAAATTCAAGGGAAAATAATTTGAATTGCAGCCGAAAACTTCCAAATTTACCGTTCAGAAAAAACACAATTGCATTCAGCATCAGGAAGGCAATTTCCATATTTGCGATTAAAATTAACATCAAATGAAATTCATAACTAAACTGCTATTTACCATCCTTTCCATCAGTGTTTTAAGTTGTCAGCAACAAAAGGAATTGTTTGTTGATCTCGAAGGAAATATTCTCAGCAACGATTCAAAGGCAACAGAAAAACCGTACCTGCAAATTGTGCATTCCCAATCATCAAAAGGAACAGTAGTTTTTTATCCGGGAAAAGAAGCCGGAAGCGATTCACTTGCATCCATATTTCAACAGATGGGATTTTCTGTGGCGACGTTGAAAGGAACCGACATTCTAATGACCGATGCAGTAAAAGCATTTCGTTTGGTGAAAACAGAACCAAAACTGGAATTAAACACGGGTTACATTTGTTTGATTGGGAATTCCGACGGCGGAAAATTTGCCGCTTTAACAGAATATGAACTGGATGAAAATGAACGTCCTGACGATTTGATTTTGTTCAATCCAACACATTTTGATGAAACGACACAGGGAACGGTTTTCCCGGTAATTAATCCGCCGTTAACCACAAAAACAAAACTGTTGTGCATTACTGATACTTTGAAGCTTTCAAAACCGGAACGAACAGCCTCCGAAGAATACACCAAAACCTGGATTGGTTACGACGGCGTTGCTTTTTATAAAGAAATTGCTCAAAACGAAAATTCAGTAAACAATGAACTAAACGATATTCTGACTTCTTTTTTTGAAGACAAAATGGTTTTTCCAAAAGAAGAAATAAATCCTGCTGCTGTTCCTGTTGAAGGTTATTCGCCACAACGCCATGCCGAAAAAGTTGCACTGGTTAAAAATCACAAATACGATCTGCTTTTTGTCGGAAACTCGATTACCAACAATTTTGAGAAACCGGAATTTCAACCCGTCTGGAAAAAATATTTTAGCTCGCGAAATGCAGTTAACCTTGGTTTTTCAGGGTATCGTACCGAAAATATCATCTGGAACATTCAAAACGGAGAACTTGAAAATCAATCGCCAAAAGTGATTATCCTTGAAATTGGAACAAATAATATCGACGAAAAAAATTATCCGACACGCCACACGGCCGGACAACTGGCCGGAGGAATGGAAAAAATCGTTAGCATTTTCAGAGAAAAATGCCCGGATTCAAAAATCATCCTTCTCCGATGTTTCCCGGGATGTTACGGCGGGCCAAACCCAACATCGCACCGCAGAATACTTGAGCGGGCGTCGGATATTGTCTCTCATCTGGCCGATAACGAACATATTTTTTATTGCGATGTCAACCAGGTTTTTTTGAATACGAACGGTTCACTCAAACACGAAATAATGCCCGACTGGTTGCACCCAAATCCGGAAGGTGCAGAATTGTGGGCACAGGCGATGGAACCGCTGCTTTCGAAATTAATGGAGGATCAATCGCGCGATGATAAAAGACCTCTCAATACGGCCATCATTCCAACCCCAAAACTCGAAGAAGACAGTTACGACTGGTGGGTGCGGCACAACGATGTTCTTCGGGTAAAAGATTCGTTAAACCCGGAAATTGTGTTGATTGGAAACTCCATCACCCATTTTTGGGGAGGCAATTATCCGCCGCTCAAATTTGCCGACGGAACTTCGCGTGAACCCAACGGGCCGGAGTCGTGGAAGGAGACTTTTGGCAATCACCGCGTATTAAATTTAGGTTTTGGATGGGATCGTACCCAAAATGTATTGTGGCGGTTGGACAACGGCGAACTCGACGGACTCGATCCAAAACTGGTAATAATTCACATTGGCACCAACAATACCAGCGAAACAAAAAATGCACGAATGAACACTGCTGCGGAAATAGTCGAAGGAATTCAGGACATTTGTTTGCGCGTTCGGTCGAAAGTTCCCCGGGCCAAAATTGTTTTGATGCAAATAATGCCGCGCGAAGAAATGCCCGATAATCCACGCAGGATTCTGATAAATGAAACCAACCAAATCCTTAAAAAATTTGCAGAGGAGAACAAATTCACGCTGCTCAACATTAGTGCTGAAATGCTTACTTCGGAAGGGATTTTAACCAAAGACATTGCCTCTGATTTCTGCCATCCAACCGATGCGGGTTATAAAATCTGGGGCGAGGCATTGAAGCCGTTTATTGACAATATTGATTTTTGAAGCACTGAAGAATTACCAATTGAAAAGCAAATGTCCTTTTATATCAGAAACCTTATTTTATAAATTATACACTATGTACGTTTATTTTCCAGTAAAATAATACGATAATGAAGATTGAAAACCATACCATCAACAATAGTAGGATTGCAGAAATTATTTATGAAAGTATTATTATTCAGAACAGTGACGATGCTGTTGATCTGCTTGGCAATATTTATTATCAGGGGTACAACAAAGTTATTGTTTATGAGAAAAATTTATCCGCCGATTTTTTTGATTTAAAAAACAAAATGGCAGGAGAAATTCTTCAGAAATTTTCGAACTACGGTGTTCAACTGGCCATCATCGGCGATTTTTCAAAATACACCAGTAAAAGCCTGAGAGATTTTATATATGAAAGCAACAAATACAGAAATATTAACTTTCTAAATTCGATTGAAGAAGCTTTAAACCGTCTTTTGGGGAAGAATTAAAATACTTCTGAAAAAATTTTGAAGCAAGTTCATGTTCAGATTTTAATGTTTCTTTTACAATAAGTATAATTTATTTCGCTGCCAAATTCTTTCTATCTTTAATCCCAAATTCATACTAAACCAATTCAAATGAAAACATACATTTTCCTAATTTTATTGACAACTGTGTTTGCATTTGGTTGTGCTGAAAAAACCAACCCGGATCAGCAACTTGCCGACGAGTTAAATTTTTCACTTCAACATGAAATTCTGGATGCGTGGTACCCACGTTCCATCGATTCGGTGTACGGCGGTTTTTTGGCGAATTTCACCTTCGACTGGCAATTAAAAGGTCTGCAAAACAAAATGATTGTCAGCCAGACCCGCCATTTGTGGACCCTTTCGGAAGCGGCACAGTTTTACCGCAGCGAGCAGTACCGCGAAATTGCCGACCATGCTTTTTTGTTTCTGAAAGATAAAATGTGGGACAACGAAAACGGAGGATTTTACACCATTCTTAATCGTGAAGGAAAACCGGGAGCCACCGAATTTGGCGGCGCAAAAATGACCTACGGAAATGCTTTCGGAATTTATGCTTTGGTAGCTTACTTTCGTTTAACCGAAAATGAAGAAGCGCTGGAACTGGCAAAAAAAACATTCTTCTGGCTCGAAGATTATTGCCACGACCCCAAATATTTGGGCTATTTCAACAACCTGGGAAAAAACGGAAACCGGTTAAGTTTTGCCCGGCTTAAAAACGAACCACTGGAAAATCCGGAGAACCTGCCCGATTATAAAATTATCAGTCAAAAAGACCAAAATACATCGATTCATGTTTTGGAGGCTTTTACTGAGTTGTACAAAGTGTGGCCCAACGAATTGCTAAAAACACGGCTTCAGGAAATGGTTTCGCTGATTTCAGATAAAATAGTTACAGAGAAAGGGTATCTGACACTTTTCCTCGAAAGGGATTTTACACCCATTTCGTACCGCGATTCTACTGAAGATGTAATCCGGAAAAACCTGGGAATGGATCACGTTTCGTTTGGCCACGATATTGAAACAGCCTTTTTACTGATAGAAGCAGCGCAAGCACTTTATGGAAAAGCCGATGAAAAAACAATTGTGCTGGCTAAAAAAATGGTTGATCATACGATTGAAAACGGCTGGGACACAAAAAACGACGGGATTTTCGACCGTGGTTATTATTTCAAAGATTCTGATACAATCACAATTATGCACGATGTAAAAGTGTGGTGGGCCGAAGCAGAATCGATGAATGCATTGCTGCTGATGTCGAAACTTTTTCCCGAAGAACCAAAATACCGCGAATACTTTGAGAAACAGTGGGAATACATTAAAACCTACCAAATAGATCATGAAAACAAAGGCTGGTACGAAGAAGGTCTTGACAACAGTCCTGAGCAAGTTTCTGCGCCCAAAGGCTCCGACTGGAAAATCAATTACCACAATTTTCGTTCGCTGAGCAACTGCATAAAAATGCTTTACAACGATTTTGAACTAACAGAGAATCTGTAAACATTCCGCAAAATTCCATAAAAAAACCCGCCGGAACAAAATCCGGCGGGTTTCACATTCATAAACAATTTGTAAAACAACTTATACTTTTTTATCGTTGCTTTCAGCTTTGTGTTCACCGGCAGTATTTTCGCTTGCGGTATTTTCATTTTTATCGTCTTTCGCTGTGCCTTTCAGATAATTGGGCAATTCCAATCCGGCCGATTTAAAAATATCGTCGAGCGGAGGAATTGAACCGAGCATTCCCTGCATAAAATTAGCTGTCGAAGTTTTTCCGTCTTTGCCGTTGCCGGTTTCCCAAACCGTAACTTTATCGATTTTTATGTTTTTGATGGCTTCCACCTGAGTTCTAACCAATTCAGGCAATTTGTCGGCAATCATCATTAAAACAGCTTTTTGTGCATCGTTTCCGGCAGCTTTTACCAATTGGTCGAAACCTTCGGCCTGTTTGCTCAGAATTTCATAAATACCTTTTCCTTCGGCAGCCATTTTCATAAAAATAGCATCAGCTTCCCCTTTTGCAATCCGTCGTTTTTGTTCAGCAATTGCTTCTGCTTCAATTTCCACTTTTTGTTTATTGATTTCGGCAGGAACTACAATATTTGCAGTTTGCGTTGCTTTGTCGCGGTCGGCACGTACCTGTTCGGCCAGTTTTTCGGCAGCGTAAGCTTCCTGCAACGCCTGTGCGTCGGTAACTTTTTCGGCGGCAACAGCACGGCGGTTGGCTTCAGCTTCCTTTTCACGCCTGTCGGCATCCGAATTGGCAATGGTTACTTTTGCAATGTTTTCACCTTCCACAGCAGTTGCGTCGGCACTTGCCACCTGAACACGCTGCTCGCGATGTGCCATGGCCTGTCCGATTTCACCGTCGCGGTTTTTCTCAGCTACACTTTTTTTAGCGTCGTTAATCGCTTTGGCAGCTGCTTCTTTTCCGAGAGCTTCAATATAACCCGATTCGTCGTTGATATCGGTTACGTTTACGTTGATGAGTTTTAACCCGATTTTTTTGAGTTCGGCTTCCACATTCGAAGAAACTGCAGCCAGAAATAAATCGCGATTGCTGTTGATTTCCTCAATTTCCATGGTAGCCACAACCAAACGCAACTGACCAAAAATTATGTCTTTGGCGAGATTGCTGATTGCTTCCTGATGCAAACCCAAAAGCCTTTCCGCTGCATTGTTCATAATGTTGGGTTCAGTTGAAATCCCAACAGTAAAACGCGACGGCACATCAACGCGGATATTTTGTTTACTCAATGCATTGGTCAGGTTGATTTCGATGGAAATCGGCGTTAAATCGAGAAAAGCATACGAGTGAATAATGGGCCAGATAAAAGCAGCACCACCATGAATACACTTGGCAGAACGGGTTTCGCGATCGGCGCCTTTGCCAATTTTTCCATAAACCACAAGAATACGGTCGGAAGGACAGCGTTTGTACCGTCGCATCATTGCAACAAAAATGATAAACACAAAAAGCGCTGCAATGCTAATCAGAATTACGAAATAGTCATTCATACAAAATGTTGTTAAAGGTTATTTTTAAGATGTTTAATTTCCTTGTTTTTTAACGAGCAAAATCTGGTCGTCGATTACATCGATGACCTGGATGATGGAAGAGGTCGGAATTTTTTCCTCATCGTCGGTGAGTGCGTCGAGCGTGCGCAGAGAACCCTGTACGTTGAGCTGAACTTTTCCCATCCCTCCCCGTTTGGCAGGAATTACGAGATAAACTTCACCCAGTTTTCCAACTGCATTTTTCATGTTCAGCGTTCCGCTTTCGGCCAGTTTCGACATAAAATAAAAAAGCGTGGCCATAACAACCATCATCAGCAAACCGCAAACGGTTGCCAGTAAAACAACAAGCCACGATGCGAGTCCGGCATTTACAAAACCAATCCCCGACCAGCCAAAAACAGTAAAAAAAGCTACAATATTTTTTAGTGAAAGAAACTGAAAAGGAATGGAATCACCATCTGCAAAACCACCGTCAACATCGGTATCGACATCCACGTCAGCGTCGCTACCGAAAATGGTTAATGCCAGCAAAATCAGGAAAATTACTGTTGCAGGAATAGCCAAAATCCAGAAAATTTGCTCGAAAAGACCAATTTCAGTCCAGTTTGGGAGAATCGCAATTATTTTCATCGGAATATAATTTGAATTTATTACCTAAATTTAATCGAATAGGTATTGAAATCAAAACTCAAATTACAATAGTGACCGCTTTTTAATAAAAAATGTTCAACAACACCGGCGGCAAGTCAACCTAAAAATGATGGTAAATACTTTCCTCAAGATACGGGTGATTTTTCGGAATCAGGTTGGCTTTTGCCAGCCAGGTAGAAACCACCCAGCTAAAAAGTCCCAGGAATCCGAGAAAAGTTCCGATTTCAAGTAATCCGAATTTTGCATCGCCAACGGTTGCCGGCCAGATAATGTAGTACAATTCTGTGTACTGACCAATCATCAACAAAACAATTACCGGGGTGATTACCATTTTGCTTCGCGAAGTTTTGCGCGGCATTAAAACAATAAACGGAATAAACCAGTTCAGAATAATGTTAGCGAAAAACAGAATTTTGTACGCGCCATCCCAACGCATAGCAAACCACGACGTTTCTTCCGGAATATTTCCGTACCAAATCAACATAAATTCAGCAAAATTGAAATAACCCCAAACAATGCTGGTCATAAAAATATAGCGGGTAAAATCGTGCAGGTGACTACGGTTTAACGTACTGAAATTACCGCTGCGTGCCAAAATAATTACAATAAGAGTGATTATGGAAGAACCGTGTAAAAATGCTGCGATAAAACTTTTCCCTGCAAATAAAGTGCTGAACCAGTGCGGAGAAAGCGACATTAACGCATCGACGGCAAAAAGCGAGAAGGTAAATGCAATTACAAAAATAAAGACCTTGGAATAAAGTTCCGATTTATGAAAAAATTCCATTCCCCCCACTTCATCTTCTTTCAAAGATATTTTCCGAAGGTATTTTGAAAGTAAAATCCAGGCGCCAAAAAATACAATTATACGTGTAAAAAAGAAGGGGATATTTAAGTAGGGAGATTTATGCTGAAGAAGTTCGTCGTGTTGAATAACTTCATCATGCGTCCATTCGAAGAGCGAATGCATTCCGAAAAAAAGAACAATAAAAAGTACCGCAGCAAACGGAATATAAGCTGCCATGGCTTCCGGAATACGTTTAAAAAGCGCCGACCAGCCTGCATTGGCAATGTACTGGATAGCTCCAAAAAATGCCGCTCCAATGGCCAGCGACAAAAAATAGTAATTGTTTAACAGATAATTGGCCCAGGTTCGTTTTGCATCGAAAACAAAACCAAGCGCCAACGAAAGCACACCAATGCCAATTAAAACATAAGTGAGCATTTTAAAATTTTTTGAAACGACTAATTTATTTTCCATAACCGGTTGTTTTTCTTCCTGAAAGGCCTGTTATTTTTGTAATTCGTTTTTAATATACATGGCAATTTTCCAGCGATCGGCTGGTTGAATCATCGAGCCATGTTCCGCCATAATTCCATAACCCACAGTTATTACGTGGTAAATATCTGCATCGGGATTAGCCAGCATTTTTTCGCTCAGCAAGTTTGCCGGAGGATACGGGTATTTTTTTGAAACAAACAACCGACCTTGTCCGTCACCTTTTTCACCGTGGCACTGCAAACAGTAAATTCCGTACATTCTTTTTCCCCTTTCCAGATTTTCTGTAGTTGATTCAAATTCATTCACCAGCGTTTTGGCTGCCAGCGCCCGATCTTCATCCGTTTTTTGAAAAGCATAAGGAATCATTCCGCGTGGAATAGTTCCTTCCACTGGTGGCTGCATGGTTTTTCCATCCTTAAAATTTGGATTTGGAGTATAACTTTCATAAGCCGAAGAATGAGCCATGTCGTCAAAATATTCCCATCCTGTTGTACGGCGCGTAAAATCGCAGGAGGACAGAAAGATCAAAATAAATCCAAAAAAACTGATGTATTTAGTGTATTTCATAATCATGAAAGTTATTCTATTTCACCGTGTTCTTTAATAATATCGTTAATTACGCCGGCAATATCACCCAGACTTTTTTTATCGAGAACCATCACAAACTTGTCGTCGGTGGCGCGCTCGTGAATTATTTCAGGCACCTTTCCCGGAAATATTTTTGCCCTTACCGAGAATGTCAGCAATGTGAGCAAAGTAATTGAAAGAATGGTAGCTACAATGGTTACTACAATAAAGGAAGGAAACGAATTGAACGGTTTTCCGCCGTAATGTAATGGCCAGTCGATTACTGCTGCATAATATAGAAATCCCAGAATTCCAAGTGCAGCAAAAAGTCCGTAAAAAAATGCAGCATGTGTAATTTTTGTCTTTTTTCCCATTCCTTCAAGAATTTCATGAATCGGGTACGGTGTGTACACTTCCACCGGATGTACACCTTTGGCCTTAACTTTTCCAAAAGCTTCCACCAAACTATCCTCATCGTTAAAAACGCCCAAAATATATTCTTTACTCATGTCCGGCATGTTTTAAATGATTCTGGCGTGGTTTATTGAATTTGGCCACACTTTTAATTTCAGAAATTGCAATCATAGGAATAAAGCGGAAGAACAACAGAACTCCCGAAATAAACATTCCCAATGTTCCTACAAAGAACCCAATTTCAACCCAGGTGGGTGAATATGTTGCCCAGTTCGCCGGCAAGTAATCGTGGCTCAGCGAAGTAACCACAATATTGAACCTTTCGAACCACATCCCAATGTTGATGATGATTGAAATAACAAAAACCATCCACATTCTTTTGCGAACTGCCTTAAACCAGAAAAGTTGCGGAATTACAGCGTTGGAAATAAACATTGCCCAAAACTGAAATGCGTATTCACCAAAAATTCTGGTTTTAAAAAACATGTATGTTTCGTATTCTGAACCTGAATACCAGGCCATAAAAATTTCTGTCATATATGCAGTTCCCATAATCAGCGAAATAAAAATCAGGATTCGGCAAACCGCATCGATGTGCGAGTCGGTAACAAAATCGTTCATTTTATACATGGCCCGCATAATGGTAACCAGTGTGAGTACCATGGCAAAACCCGAGAAAATTGCTCCTACCACAAAATATGGCGGGAAAATAGTGGTGTGCCAGCCCGGTTCCACTGAAACAGCAAAGTCGGTAGAAACAATCGAGTGCACGGAAACTACAAGCACTGCGGCAATTCCGCCAAGCACAAAACTCAAACCTTCGTAACGCAGCCATTCTTTGCTTGAACCGGTCCAGCCAAAAGCAAAAAATCCGTATACTGCTTTTTTAATTTTCGATTTGGTGGTGTCGCGAATGGTTGCAAAATCGGGCACCATTCCGAAATACCAGAAACTTGCTGAAATAAGCAGGTAGGCCGAAATGGCGACAAAGTCCCAGAACAGAGGTGAGTTAAAATTCACCCACAACGGACCGCGGGTATTCGGATACGGAAAAATATAGAAAAACAACCAGGGTCGTCCCATGTGAAGTAGCGGAAACAAACTGGCACAAAAAACGGCAACCACAGTCATTGCTTCTGCTGCGCGATTAATTGCAGTACGCCATTTCTGACGTAAAATCAAAAGGAAAATTGAAAATGCGGTTCCGGCATGTCCGATTCCAATCCACCATACAAAATTGATGATGGCCCAGCCCCAGGCAATGGAATTGTTCACCCCCCAGGTTCCGATTCCTTTGGTTATTGTAATATATTTTGCATACAAACCAAAACCAAACATTCCCAAACTAACCAGCAATGCGGCGTACCACCAAAGCGGTGTTTTTGCATTTATCGGGGCGGTAATTTCGCGCGAAATCTGAGCAAAATTTTTGTCGCCTTCAATTAATTTACCGCGAACCTCCGTTTTATACATAAGCTAATATTTAGGCTTTTTTGTTTCTTACTTTTGTTAAATATCCTACCGAAGGAAGTGTGTGCAACTCTTCCAGCAAATGATAATTTCGTTTGTTTTTCATCAATTTTGAAATCTTGCTTTCCGGGTTGTTCATATCACCAAAAACCAGGGCATTTCCAGGGCACGACTGAACACAGGCCGGTTGTATTTCACCGTCGGAAATAGCACGGCCTTCCACTTTTGCCAGCGCTTTTTTCTCCTGAATACGCTGAACACAAAATGAACATTTTTCAACAACACCGCGCGAACGAACAGTAACATCGGGGTTGAGCACCATTCTTCCCAAATCGCTGTTCGATGCATAATCAAATTCATCGTTATTTACATACTGAAACCAATTGAAACGGCGAACGCGATACGGACAGTTGTTGACGCAATATTTTGTTCCCACACAGCGGTTGTAAGCCATTTGGTTCAATCCTTCGTCGCTGTGCGGGGTTGCCGAAACCGGACAAACATTTTCGCAGGGTGCATTGTCGCAATGCTGGCACATTACCGGCTGGTGGTACACTTCCGGATTTTCAGCATCGTTTGAAAAATAACGGTCAACACGAATCCAGTGCATAATCCGGCGGTTGCGAACCTGCTGTTTGCCAATAACCTGGATATTATTTTCAGCCTGGCACGAAATAGCGCAGTTTCCGCAACCAATGCACGAACTTAAATCAACAGCCATTCCCCAGTGGTGACCTTTGTATTCCTGTTCCGGATAAAGCGTAACGTGATTTTCTTCAAATTCCTGGTGCTTTTCATTTCCCGAAGCCGGGTCAATTTTCCATTCTTCAAACGTCGTTTCCCGCACAATCGGGCGGCCTTCCATGTTGTGGTGCGTTTGTGAAAGCGCCAGTTCATAAATTTTTTCAGTAGTATTTACCTGTGCATCTGCCAGCCAGTATTTTTTGGTTCCGTTTTCAATTGTCGATTGTGCAAACATGTTTTTTCCTACACCATCGCCCACTTTTCCGGCAACAGAACGACCGTAACCCAGAGCCACCGAAATAGTTTGCGCTGCCTGGCCCGGCTGAACAAAAACAGGAAGTTCGATCCCGTTAACTGTAATTACACTTTCGTTGGCAACACCATTTTCTTCAGCCCATTTTACAGGAACTGCAGCAAAATTATCCCAACTGATTTTTGCAATCGGATCGGGCAACTCCTGTAACCACGGGTTATTGACAAAATCGCCGTTTACCATTCCCACACTTTCATAAAAAGCAATTTCCCAGCCTGTTGAAGCCGGTTTTACCGATGAAAGTGCATTTTCCAATCCATTTTCACCATATTGAAGTTTTTCAGCAGCGTAATTTTCAGGTTCGAAAACTCCTTTTTGAAGCGATTCGTTCCAGAACATCGTTCCGTTACTGAATTCATTTTGATATCGAATTAAATTTTCTTCCCAGTTCTTTTTCAGAAATTCATAAAAGACAGGCGCTTCTTCCCCACTCCATTTTGCCAGCGATTCCTGTGGCTGGCGGCTGTCGAACAATTTCGAAATGGTAGGTTGCGACAAACTGAAAATACCGGTTTTGGGTTCTGCATCGTTCCACGATTCGAGGTAGTGCGGCTGCGGACAAACGTACTGACAGACTGCGGTAGTTTCGTCGTTGCGGTCGGCAAACGAAACCGACAAATCCAGTTTCGAAAATGCCGTTTTTATTTCTTCACCGGCCGGGTGATTGTACACCGGATTTACGCTCCAGCAAAGAACTCCCGAAATATCTCCGGCTTTTAATTCAGAAAGAAAAGCTTCAAATTCTTCATCCAAGCCTTGCCGGGTATTTAATGTTTTTTCAGTTGAAATAGTGGAACCGTAATTTCCCAGAATTTGGTTGATGCCATTTACAATAAGCTGAACATTTGTATCGCTGCTGTTGGAAACCACCAGTGATTTTCCTTCGTTTTCGAGCAAATCTTCTACCAGCGACGATAAATCGACCGATGATTTTTGTGCTGAAACTGCTGACATTCCTTTTGCTGTTAAAATACGGTTGTATAAATCGGCTACAATCGCTACTTCTTCCGAAGGTTTTACCGGAAACCTCACATCGGCGTTGGAACCTGTTACCGACATTCCGGTTTCAAACTGGTAATGACGGTTCATTTCGTCGCCGGCTTCGTATAATTTTCTTCCCGAAGTGTATCCTTTTGTATATTCCACCGGTGAAAGCCATGTTCCGAGAAAATCGGCGCCAAAACTCACAATTACCTTTGCTTTTTCAAAACGATAATCGGGAATAAAAGCTTTGCCAAAACTGATTTGATTTGCCTTTAAAATTCCGCTGGCCGAAATGGCATCGTATTGCAGCCATTCAGCATTTGGAAAGGTCCCAAGAAAATTGCCAATTATTTTTTTTGTGGAAGGTGAAATAACGGTTGAAGTCAACAGAACCACCTTTTTATTTTCAGTTTTTAACTGATTCAGCTTTTCAATAATTTCAGAATCCAGCTGTTCCCAGGTTGCAGTAGAATTATTTTTCAGAGGAGTTTTAAAACGTGCTTCGTCGTACAAATTCAAAACCGAAGCCTGAATACGGGCAGTTGTTCCCTGTTGCGAAACCGACGAAAGGTTGTTCCCTTCAATTTTTATGGGGCGGCCGTCGCGAACTTTCACCAATACACTGCAGTATTCATTTGCTTCGAAATAAGTGGAAGCATAATAATTGGCCATTCCCGGCGTTACTTCTTCAGGTTTTATAAGGTAGGGAATCGCTTTATCGACAGGCCTTTTACAACTGGCAACCACGGCTGCAGCAGCGACACTAAAACCAAATGTTTTCAGAAAATCGCGTCGCGAAGTAGCTGAATCCTTTTGATAAAATGCCTTTTTTGCATCCACTTCAAGTTTCAGTTCATTCTTTTTAAACGCAACCGGGTCTTTTAATTCGTCTAAACTTCTCCAATATTTTACCATAGTCTGAGTAACAAACTTTTTGATTAATCCTTAATAATGACAACGCATACAATCGTTGGCGCCAATATCAACCGCGCGAATAGTGTCGATTTTACCGGCTTTTAAATCTTCGTGTAATTTTATGTACTGGTCGTAATATCCATTTCCTTCAAAGTTAACCTTGGTTTCGCGGTGGCAGTTAATGCACCATCCCATGGAAAGGTCGCTGTACTGACGCATAACGTCCATTTCGTTTACAGGCCCGTGGCATTGTGTACAGTCAAGTTTTCCGGAACCAACATGAACAGCGTGACTGAAAAACACATGGTCGGGCAGGTTGTGAATACGTGTCCATTCGATGGGATTTCCCGTTTCATTGGCTTCCACCACCTTGGCTATTTCAAATTTACCGCTGTTTGTTCCTTCCCTTATAATAACATGGCAATTCATACAAAGATTATCAGCCGGAATTCCTGCTGATTTTCCCTGTTCTACCGTTGTATGACAATACATACACTCAATTCCGTTATCGCCGGCGTGTACTTTGTGTGAAAATTTTATGGGCTGGTCGGGCATGTAATTTTCCTGCCGGCCAAGTCGGATTGCATCGGTTACAATCATTTTAACCTGTCCGCCAAAAGCTCCCACAAAAATGAGCGTTGGAATTATTTTGTATTTTATTTTTCTTAAAAAAATGAGTTCAATTAAAGCCCAGGTTAACAATAATCCTAAAAACAGGAATAAAATGAGATTGTCGTAATGTGGTTTTTGCGGCCCGGAACCGTTTAACACAAGATTGTCGAGATAAACTTTAACCGTTTTTAAATCCTCTTCACTTAAATTGAAATTTTTATGAGAAGCTTCCATTTTTATTCCCGAAGGTTGCATAACAGCCTGCTGAAAAGAAACAAAATCCCTGTTTGCGTATTTTAGAGCAATATCCTGAGCCGAAGGATTCCAGTTCAGCGTGTCGGTTAATTTTAAATTATGACACGAAACACACGATTCTCCTTGTCGTTTGAAAGGAAGTAATCCAAGAAAAAAACGTTCCCCTCTTTCAATTTGTTCGTTCGAATGTCCGGTATTTATTACCGATGAATGCTCATCTTGTGCAAACAAATTTTGTGGAAACGTAAAACAGGAAATAAAAACAATCGAAAAAAAATAAGAGGATAAATGGATAAAATTTATTTTCCTAAAGAAATTTCTTCTCATTCTGTTCAGTTTAGTATTTAATATGTGCCTGCCTGCAGGACACATGATTTAACAAAAATTACCTGCAAAGGTTTGGGTTATTTAGAAAAATTTTAGATAAAAATTATTCAGAATGAATGCATTAGCTAAATATTATGAACATTAATTTAAAATACAAAAAAACAATTCAAACAAATGTTTGAATTTTTAAAAATTAAAATACTTGTTTGGCTTTTATTACAAAGAAACACACAATACAATTTACATACTAAAAAGTATTTTTATTTGTTTTAAATATTTCGAGTTATTTTTTCTGAAAAGAAGTTTTGCTACTGTTACCCTTTTCGAGGTTCTCTGTGATTTTACGGACAAGTTTCAGGTTGTCGAAAAATTCTTTTAAAATTACCCTGATAATGGTGTACACCGGAATAGCCAGAATCATTCCCAAAACCCCGGCAAGACTACCGGCTGCCATAATTACCAGGAAAATTTCGAGAGGATGCGCTTTAACACTACTGGAATAAATAAGGGGTTGAAACAATACATTATCGATAATTTGTACCGAAAGAAAAACAATTGACATAAGCCCCAGCAAAGGCAAAGTCTGCGACATAAAATCGACATTCAGATTCAGCGCTGTACCGATAAGCAGGCCCAGAACAGCTCCCATCCAGGGGCCGAGGTAGGGAATTACGTTCAGAATGCCACAGAAAAATCCGATAATAACGGCATGATTAAATTCAATACCCAAAATTTTTAAACCGACAGTAACAAGCAGCATAACCATAAAAACTTCAAAAAGAAGCCCAATAAAATAGCGGCGAAGAAGGTAAGAAATTGAGTCGAGAATATGGGCAACTTTTGTTTCCAGTTCGGTAGGAACAATAAGCAAAACACCTTCCCTAAACATTTTCTCTTCCCTTAAAAAGAAAAAAGTAATGAACGAAACCGAAAAAAAAGCAATAAGAAAATCGCCCAGAATTCCGGCTACCAAACTAAAAATGTTTGAAAGTTTTGAAAAATCGAGCCGCGTTGCCAGGTTATCGGTAAGAACATCGAGAAATGTTTGGTTTTCGAGCAAAGCAGGTTCTTTATTAAAAAACTGCAACAATTTTGTCAAGGGTTCTTCCACCGAACTAATCAGCTTTTCGAGATCGATTTGCGACAAAGTTTCAAGCTCGCTCATTAACAGCGGGATGATAAACAGAAAAAACGAAACAAAAACGACCCAGATTACAATCAGGGTTAAAAAAGCTGCAAGATTTTTAGGCAGGTAAAATTTTTTGTATTTGATTTTTGAAAGCCAGCGAACCATTGGCCTCCCAATAAATGACAAAACAACCGAAATAAGAACGTAAGTAACAATTGCACTAAAATACCAAAGTAAAAAAACCGTAAAAATCCCTCCCGCAATTAAAAGTACATTCCTTGTTACGCCTTTCAGTTTAATCATGAGGTTTAGTTTTTAAACAAATATAATTCAATTTAAAAATACGAACCTGAAACTATTCCAATTTTTATAATTTTAGCCTTTTATAATCTAGGTGAACAAACGACTAAATACGGTTTCGGCTTTCCAGTTTTTTCAACTGGTGAGGTATTCAACACTGATTCTAATCGGGATAGTTTTTGCAAAATCGGCGCTTTCCCAAACAGAAATCGGGGAATACGAAACGTTTAATTTTCTGGCAGGCGCCGTAAGTTTTTTCTGGCTCACCGGATTACTAAAAGCGCTTCTTCCCATTTCTTCAGAAAACGGCAACAACAAAACAAATATTTTCAGCGCATTTGTTGTAATTCAGTTGTTTAGTCTTCTCGCTGCTGCTTTTTTATATTTTCTTCAGCCACTGTTTTCAAAATTTTTACTGAACGGAAAAGAAATACCGGAAATTGGTTTAATGTTGCTTTTTATAGTTTTCAGTGTTCCGGCAAACCTTGTTGAATATTTTTATCTGCTCAAAAAGAAAAACCGTAGTATTATTGTTTATTCGCTGGTTTCATTTTTTATTCAGTTTGTTTTGATTGTTGTTCCTGCAATTTGGGGAAAAGGAATTACAATGGCATTAAAAGGGCTGGTTTTATCGGCTGTTTTGCGGTATGTCTGGTTTTGGGTTCTTGTGTTGTTTTACGCGGAAATCCGTTTTTCATGGAAATTTGTTAGCGAACATTTAAAACTCGGCGGCCCATTGGTTGTTGCCACTCTGCTGAGCGGATCGGCTCAATTTGTCGATGGTTTTATTGTAACTTCAAAATTCGACGAATCGACATTTGCCGTATTTCGATACGGCGCCCGCGAATTACCGCTCGCCATGTTGCTCGCCAATGCATTAAGTAATGCACTTTTGTCTGAGTTCTCTGTCAGGGAAAGAATGAAGGAAAACCTTCAGAAACTAAAAACGAATGTTTCGCAACTGATGCATTTTTTGTTCCCGCTTACCGCCGTTTTATTGCTTATCTCGCACCCGGTTTTTCCGGTAATTTTTAATCCTAAATTTGAACAGAGCGCTACTATTTTCAACATTTACCTTTTGCTGATCATCAGCAGGTTGCTGCTACCACAAACCATTCTGAACGGATTGAAACAATCGCGTGAAATAATGCTGGCTTCGCTGTTCGAATTAATTCTGAATGTTTCGCTGAGCCTCATTCTTGTTCAGTTTTACGGAATTGCCGGAATCGCTTTTGCCACTTTTGTTGCCTATCTTTTCGAAAAAGTATTCCTTATTTTTCATGTTCAGAAGAAGTTAAAAATTAACCTCAACCAATACATTCCGGTGAAGTTCTACCTTTTTTACTCCTTCGTAATTTTAATAATATTTACTTTTGCCGAACTAATTTTTTAGCACATGGAATTTATCCTTGATAATCAGGACACCGAGAAAAAATTCCAGCAAATTCTTTCCTTAATTAAATTGAGGAAAAACGGTGAAGTTTCCGACCTGATGAATGAAAAAGGGCTGAAATACAAACTCAACTGGGGAGTTTCGTTGATTGCACTGCGCGAAATTGCCAAAAATTTTGAGCCCGACCATTTGCTGGCTTTAAAACTCTGGAACAAACAATGGCGCGAAACCATGATTCTGGCTTCAATGCTCGACCAACCGGTGGAAGTTACCGAGGAGCAAATGGATTTCTGGACAAAAAGTTTTGAAAACAGCGAAATTGCCGAACTTGTTTCCACGCATCTTTGGGTAAAAAGCAAGTTTGCCTTTATTAAAGCGCTCGAATGGTGCCGCGGCAAAAAACACCTGGTACATTTCACCGGAATTCATTTGATGGGGCGGCTGGCTATTTCAGAAAAAAAAGCACTCGACGAAATGTTTGAGCCGTTTTTTGACGAACTGCCCACTTTAGCGCGCGACCCGAAACTTTACAATGTAATTTACCGCGCTGTAATTGCGCTGGGCAGCCGATCATTGCAACTCAACAAACAGTGCATTGATTTGTCGTTATTTTTGCAGCAAGATGAATCGGAGAATGCGCAAAAACTGGGGGAAACGCTATACGACGAGCTAACAAACGCATATTTACAGGATATATTAAAAGAAAAAGAAGGTTAATATTTTTAACAAAAACTGAAAAGCTGTCAGTATTTTTCGATTGGCAGAACATTTGATAATTAAAAACGGTTTTAATTTGAAATTGAAAACTTTAAACATAACAGAAAAATGAATTTAACAAAATCATCAAATCCGGTATTCAAAGAAAATGTTTTCAACCGCGGATATTCTACTTCTTCGGAAGTAATGACCATTAATGGCACTGTAAACAAAACGGCAATTATGCTTTTGCTTGTTATTGCTTCGGCAATGTTTACCTGGAATAAATTTAACCATGCATACATCATTAATCCTGAAATGGCGATGGGCGCTGTTTCTCCGTGGTTAATTATTGGTGTCATCGGTGGATTGATAACTGCAATTATTACTTCATTCCGTCCGCAAAGTGCCGGAATATCTGCACCAATTTATGCTGTTTTCGAAGGTTTGTTTTTGGGTGGAATTTCAGCCACTTTCGAAACCATGTATCCCGGCGTGGTAATGCGTGCAGTCGCTTTAACACTGGCAGTTTTTGCAGCCATGTTGTTTTTTTACCGCACTGGAATTATAAAAGTTACACAGAAATTTATGTTGGGCGTTTTGGCGGCAACAGCAGGAATTGCGTTGGTTTACCTCGGTAGTTTTATTGCCGGAATGTTTGGCGCCAATTTGAATTTCCTTTACGGAAGCAGCAACCTCAGCATCGGAATCAGTTTGGTAGTGGTGGCTGTGGCAGCTTTAAACCTGGTACTCGACTTTTCTTTTATTGAAAGGGCTTCCGAATCGGGCGCTCCAAAATTCATGGAATGGTACGGCGCTTTTGGCCTGATGGTAACTTTGATTTGGTTGTACCTCGAAATCTTGCGTTTACTGGGCAAAGTGGCAAACAGGAACTAAAAATCAGCAACTTAGAATCGCTGATAAAATAGAAGAGGCTGTCTAAAAAGTTATTTTAACCGCTAAGTGCGCTAAGTTTAACGCAAGGTACGCAAATTTAATCTGCTAATTTATAAAGCTTTGCGCTCTTTGCGAATTTGATATAATGGACAAAAATAGTTGGTAAAAACTTCTGTAAGTCCAATGTTTGCAGTATTTATAAAGAAGTTAATTGAAACGTGTTTCAATTAACTTCTTTTGTATTCAAAAAGATGCCAAAAAACGTCTTGTTGGGCATGTAATAGCTTTGATGTTATTCGCTGGGGATTCCAAACGGGAAAGCAGCGTTTCTTTTGCAAAAACTGTGGTATCTATTTTACGCGGATTAATAAAAGTGTATCTGCATCTAATCGTTTTGTTTGGTTTCGTAACTGGGTTCTCCAAAAGCAAACTTTGGAAGTTATATCCGGGGAAAGTGGTTATTCCGTTCGGACATTGAAGCGTTACTTTGATGGATATTTATCTTCTCCACCGATACTAAGTGTTTATCCATCAGAGAAAGTAAATCTGTTGATTGATGGAACCTACTTTACTCAAGATTTGTGTCTGATTGTTTATCGTGATAATACCATCAAATTTACTCAGCTTTACAGGTTGAGTGATGGCGAATGGTACGATGAGATCAAAGAAGATTTGGAGAATCTTCTGGCATTAAACGTTCAGATTGAAAGTATTACCTGTGACGGCCACAGGGCTATCTTAAAAGCAATCAGCAAGGTTTGCAAAGATGTCAAGCTGCAACGCTGTATCATTCATATTCAAAGGATGTGCAGGATTTGGTTGTCAGCCAATCCCAAAAGCAATACAGGTATTGATTTGAGAAGTATCGTTTCTAAGTTGCACCTGATCAAAAGTGAGTCCCAGAAACAAATCTGGTTGAGACAGCTAGTTGACTGGTACCAGGAATACCATGATTTTGTAAATGAGAAAAGCTACAACCCGGAAACAGGCAGGTATTGGTACAAGCACAAGATGGTTCGCCGCTCGTTTACCGTGATCCGTAAAGCGCTTCCTAATATGTTTCACTATTTGGAGAACCCAAGAATACCCAAAAGTACAAATGGATTGGAATCATTTTTTGGACATTTAAAATCCAACCTCTGAATACACCGGGGCTTATCAAAACAGCACAAAAAGAATTTTATTAAGTGGTACCTGTATTTTAGGAATTCTTCGAATCCCAGGTTTTCAAAGCCATAAACAAACAGAATAAGAAAAGCCTTCCATCTCATCGGATGAAAGGCTCTTATTCCATTTGGTAAACCTTATTGCTGGCAGGTTGCTCCTCAGCAGAGCCTGCTTCCTCTTCAGGTTTACACTCGTATTTTACGAATAATTTTTATCAATTCCACCAACTATTTTTGGCCTCATTACCCGAATTTCATTGCGATCATTGCGGTTAAATATTTTTGACTTTTGGGACAGCCTCTTTTTAGTTTAAAAATATTGTGTGTTGGTTTTTTAATCTTTTATACAACGGACACTAAAACCATAGTCTTTGTAAAAATTACTGAAACGATAAAAAATTGAATCTGGATCTGATTGAAGATATCGGGTATAAGCATGATGAGAATCAACTTCTGTCGAACTCCACCATTGCCCCATGGAACCAACAAGACCAAAATAGTCATAAACCCGATATCCGCCAGGTTTGCCTGAAAAACCAAAATCATCACTGCCATTTCCACTTGATGTCCAACCATAAGTTGTTTTTAAATGAAATCCCACATTATACCAATAATCTCCATCTTTCGTGTATGGGCCTTTTTGTTCATTTACATACAGCGCCAGTTGTTCCCATTCCGAATCGCTGGGCAGATGCCAACCACTTGGGCAACCAGTTGTTGCTGCCAACCAATTATATAATACTCCGTAAGTTGTAAAATTCTCTGTTGCTTTGGCTATAACAACGTCTGTTCCCTCATAATCATAAACATAATAATATGACATTGATTCTTCTCCCGATGAATGAGGACTCACCGATGGAAGATAAGCGAGATTTTCCGCCATCCAGGTTTGTTCACCAATATCAACTGTTTTGTAGGTTTTGCCGTCACGCGAATCGGTAAATGAACCATAAACAATTTCAGCGTTTGTTGTGGTGAAACTTACTTCATCGCCATAACTTGTTGCTTTGTCATTTGTGGCATACGCCCGAACATAATACGTTGTATTTGCTGCCAAACCGGTTAAGTTACTTGTAAATGCTCCTACTCCTGAACCATCGGAAGTTTTTGAATCTGAAATTGTCGGGTTGCCGGTTGTATTCCAGCAAACTCCGCGGGTAGTAATTTCAGAACCTCCGTTAAAAGTTACATTTCCACCGCTCGAAGCAGTACTAGATGTTATATCTGAAATTGTGGTGGTTGAAACAACAGGAATATTATTTTCAACCGTAATTGTTCCGCTAAATAATACCTGACTTGACTCTGATGTTGGCTTTACTTCATAATTTCGGATTCCAACGATTGCCTCTTCATCAGGTATTTGTAATGTATAATTTATTTGACTTCTACTGTAATTAACCAGTACCTCTGTCTCTGGCAATATTCCATCAATCCATAAAAAAATGGATTGCGCCAAACTTTCCCCAACCAGCTCAAAAGTAACCTGCTGTCCCCGGATCACTGTTGTTGGCGTAAAGCTTGAAACACTCGGAATAATTGTTCCAACTGAAATTTCACCACTACGAAGAATCGTTTCAGAATTAAATTCCGGTTTTATTTGATAACTGGTATTTCCTCCCAATGAATAGCTGAATGGGACTTCCACTGTAAATGTAACCAGGGTTGTACTATAACTTGTTGGAACTTCTTCACCGGTCATTATCCCATCAATCCATAATGATAATGAAGCCGGGAGATCAACTCCACTAATTTCAAAAGTTTCAGTTGTACCGTTTCCGATCTTTGTTGGAGAGAATCCAGTTACGACAGGATTTAGTTCCAAAGTATTAAAATCGGATTGCTGATTATATGCCGTTCCTTCACTGTTGGTTGCAAAGGCACGAATATAATATAAAGTGTTTGGCAAAAGTTCTGTCAACTCACCTATAAATTCACCGGTCCCAGTTCCATTTGAGGTGTGGTTGTCATCATCTTTGTTCGGATTTCCTGTGGTATTCCAGCAAATTCCACGTTCAGTCACCTCCGCTCCACCGTCACTCAAAACATTCCCTGTAACAGTGGCTGTAGTAGAAGTTGGCGAGACCTGTGTGATGGATACTTCTGGCAAAGTAATTTTTTCAATAAACTCAACCTCAAATTCAAAAAGAACATTTCCGCCCGGGGCATCTTTAATGGTTCCGCTTTTTGTACCTGCTGAACCGGAAGGAGTGCCTTTAAATTGCCGACTCGTTGAAGTTCCACCGGCAACCTCTGTTATTCCTTCCAAATCGGCTAAATCATAAAACAAACCTTCAACAAGATTATTTCCTGAAACCGTAAATGTGGTTTCTTCTCCCAACATTGCAACTGATGGAGAAACCGAAGTTATTTCAGGAGTTGGAAGTTCGATAGTATTAAAATCGAATTGTTGGCTGTAGGCAGTTCCCTCACTGTTTGTTGCAAAAGCCCGAATAAAATACATTGTTCCGGGTTCCAGACCTGTTAATTCTCCTGTAAAATCACCGGTTCCCGTTCCGTTCGAAGTGTGGTTGTCGTTCTCTTTGTTTGGGTTTCCGGTTGTATTCCAGCAAATTCCGCGTTCAGTCACCGAAGCTCCGCCATCAGAAGCAATTCTTCCGGTTACATTTGACGAAGTATAAGTGGTTCCTGAAACCTGAATAATGGTTACAACAGGTAATGGTACATTTTCAACAAACTCAACTTCAAATTCAAAAAGAATATTTTCGCCCGGAACATCTTTAATAACTCCGCTTTTTGTACCTGCTGAACCGGAGGGGGTACCCTTAAATTGCCGACTGGTTGAAGTTCCTCCTGCGACTTCTGTTATTCCTTCCAAATCAACTAAATTATACGACAAACCTTCAATAAGATTATTTCCTGAAACCGTAAATGTGGTTTCTTCTCCTAATGTCGCAACAAGAGGAGAAACGAAATTGATATCCGGATCGGGTAAAATAAATTCAACTTCAAATTCAAAAAGAACATTTCCACCGGGATAATCTTTTATAACTCCGGTTTTTATCCCTGCAGAATAGCCGGGTGTTCCTTTAAACTGCCGAACAGTTGATGAACCTCCGGAGATTTCTGATAATTCTTGCAAATCAGAAATATAATACGCCATTCCGTAAATCAGATTACTTCCGGTAACTGTAAAAATTGTTTCCTGCCCCAAAGTAGCAGTCAGCGGCGTAACAGAAGTTATTTTTATGCTTCCGTCTTTTAATGTTTTAAACGACAGTTCATCGCCATAAGCAGTGCCAACACTGTTGGTTGCAAAAGCCCTGACATAATATGTAGTTTCTTCTGAAAGCCCTGATATATCAATTGAATAAGTACCGTTCCCATTTTCGGAAGCCAGGATTTGAATTCCGGAACCTTTTTCAAATCCACTGGTTTTGCTGTATTCAATTCCACGAAGAATTACTTCATTATTCCCATTTGAGGTAATCTCGGCCAAACAAGTTGCACTGTTGTACGCCAAATTTATAACCTCTTTGGTTAAAACAGTTGGAATTGATGCAGTTGGTTCTGCATTTTTAACACAGCGAACAGAAAACCCAAGATTTTTATCTCCTGAAGGATTTTCTATTGCTTTTGAGTTCGTCCACAATGATCGATAAAAAGCTTTACTTAAATTTGTTGATGAACTCCAAAAATAGGCTTTTAATGTTAAGTGCTGAAATTGCCCGGAGTTAACTCTGTACCCGGCAGGCAGTGCTGAAAAACCACTTTCGTTTGTTGCACCAACATTGGGTTGTAACCAATATTCCAATCCGGTAGTTTTCATTTTGCCACCGGCGATCTGATTTCCTCCCAAAAAATCAACCAATTCTGTCCATTCTGAGTTGGCCGGAAGATGCCAGCCTGTTGGGCAAACCCCCTGAACATTGCTTGGATTTGTGTCTGAGCCTGATTCTCCGTTCATTGCAGCACTCCAACTGTAAAGCGCCCCAAACTGATTTTTATATTCTTGCGAATTACCATAAAAACAATATGCTTTTTCTTCATCAGACATTTTATTCCAGACTTCAGCATTTTCAACCAATGGAATTGCTGTGCCATCGGCGTACTTTGTTACTTTCAGGTTTTCAGCCATCCACCACTGGTTGCCAATTTTTACTGTTTTATAAGTATTACCGTCAACATCGGTTACTGTGTCGGTTTGTTGTAAATCGTTTTGAATGGCAGCAAAATTCCAAATCTTGCTTTCATTTGTCTCGCCGGTTTCCAGCGATTTTATTCCAATTTTCCAGTAATATTTTGTGCTCTCCAAAAGATTATCCAAGGTAATTTCGTTAGAGGTATAATTAAATATTAGCATCTGCATTGAATCGGGATTTGTTCCCACATAAATGTCGTATTTAAAAAACCCAGGTATTTCCTGCCACTTTAAAGTTATGGGTAAAACCGAATCGACCGAATTATTTGCAGGAGCCAATAATATAGGTTCCGGAGTTGCTACCGACATTCCGGAAATGGTATAAAATGAATATTCTGTTGAAGCCCGTTCTACACCAAAGGCATCTTTTAAAGATATTTTGCACGTATAATGTTTTCCATAATCCAGGCTTTGACTGGCTAAAAATGAATAAATTGAGGTATTATCATCGTATTTGAAATTATTGGATAAATCAAATGCAATCTGAACGTAATCATTGCTGTCTTCTTTCAGAAAGATATCGAAATATTGCGTCTCGGCATACGTTCCGGCGGCCCATTCAAAGGCAATATTCTGAACATCGACAAACGATTCTTCAGCCGGTTTTATCGCTATAAGAGCAGGTGTTTCGCTGGCTTCAACTTTTACACTCTGTTCTACTATACAACCGTTGGCATCTTTCAGATAAACCTGATGAATTCCGGGTTCGAGATTTGTATAATCTGAAATTTCAGAAAATGACTCCGGATTATCGACCGAATAAGAATATGGAGGAATACCTCCTTCTGCCTTCAAATTCAGAATATTGGATTGAACCAAAACTGCATTCAAATTTAAATCGCTGTTTAAACATATATTTTCAGGATCGATTACAATTGAACGTGAAGTTCTGCAACCATTTACATCCATAATATGAATGGTATAAACATCGGGTTGCGACAAATCGAAAATTGGTATTGTTTCGGAAAAATCAATTCCATTTAAAGAATAGGAATATGGTGTATTTCCTCCAGAAGCAACAGGTAACAGATAACCATCGTTTGTATCCAATAATATTTTCAAGTCGGAGTTTGCACAGTTTCGGTCCTCATCGGTATTTGCATAAACAAAAACCGGCGACCCTTCAATATCCTTATTGTCACAATCAAAAACGCTGGCTTTTAACACCCCCAGCGAATTATCTCCAAGTGTCCAGTTTACAGTCGCAATTCCATTATAATCGGTGAAAACCAGCGAATCGTCAACGGTCCCCTGTGTATCGTCGAGCAAGAAACGAACCGGTACAAAATTAACAGGTTTGCCATTTGAAGCCGTAACCTGAAAGACCAGTGGTTGTGGAAGCAGTGTATTTGGCGCAGCAAACTGATAGTTTCCCGATAATAATTCAAGTTTACCCGGTGCTTCAATTTTTGCAAAATTCAATTTAAATAAATCATATTTAAAATCGAAAAATGTGTTGCCTAAAATTTTGGCATTAGCACCAATCGAACCTTCTGCACCCAATTTCATAACCATATCCCAACTTTGCTTGTTGTTTACACAATATTCGCAAGTTGCTTTAAACGGCACTTTCAAATACGGACCAACAATATCGTATAACCTGCACGACACTTCAATTCCGAGTTTTAACTCTGTTTTAAGTTTCCCTTGCAAAACAAACTCATCGTTTTCGGTGGTCTGTTCATTAAAACTTGTCACCAATGTCAGATTATCAACACTTTTCCCCATAACCAGGGCTGTAACATTTTTGCGGTGAACTATATTCACCATTGTTTCGGCACTTACAGATGCTTCGGCCAGCAAATCGGCTTTTACATCGAAATTTGCTGTTGTTACTACCGGTACAGGACCTGCCATAAAAACCAGATATTTTGTAAGGCCTACTATTTTATGCTCAGTAGAATCTAATACAATGGGTGCCTTTATGCTAAAGGAAGCATTATAATTGTATTCAAAAACGGCATTATCGACACCAAATACAATATTGGTAAGTTTTGCCGGCTGCTGATAATCCAAATCAAAAACCATATTGGGTGTTAAACTCACGTATGAATCTTCGAAAGCCAAAGAAATTTCCTTGTTTTTTGTTTCAATTATTTTTGCATCGGGCAATGGAATTTTAAATGTTTTCCCATCTTCAACAGCAGATTTTAAAACAGTTTCGCCATTGTTGTTGAGTGTAGTTTCATACAAAAGTTTTATTCCTTTGTTGTTGGAATTCTTTTGTAAAGTACTACGCGTAGGAAATGAGTTTGCCCCTTTTATAGCTTCGCCTGTAATTGATTGATTTGTAGCATCGCCAATATTTATAGTTCCCTGCGTAAACAAATCTTCCAAAGATGCATTTTCGGTTTGAATGGTATAAATTCCATTTTTTACCGAATAAGAAATTGTTCTTAACAGAAAACTAATATCGCTGCGCATTCCGATTAAAATCGTTGAGTCTTTGGGAAAAATACCGGAGTCGCTAAACCTGACTTTTAAAATACCGTTTATCAAATCCAGACTATCACTGAAAATCTCATCGGTATTGTCAACCACAATATAATTCGATTTTGACTGAATCTCTTCAAATTTTATTTTAACAGTATCGGAACTTTGCCCACAGGAGTTTGTAAGTTTCCATACCAGAATATTTTCCTCATCGTAATTTCCAGAAAATTTAGTTCCCGGATTGTTGAAATCCTCAAAGCTTCCACTTCCAGAAATACATTCCCATTCACCTTCGGCGCCGTCGACAGAATTTGCCATTAAATTTGTTGAATTACCTCCAACAACTCTGTCGGAACCGGCTTGTGCTTTGGGTGGAATTTGAATAAATGAAACGGCGGAACACAACAAATCGCAATCGGTTGTTTTTACTACTGCCCGATAATATCTTGTTTCGGTTGGAAAGAATGTATATGTTGTCCCGTTTTCTTCAGGAATACTGACCCAATTTACAGTATCCGGCGATACTTGCCATTCGATCAAACCAACATCGTAATTTTCAACTTCAAGAATTATAGTATCAGTTCCGCAAACACTAACAACCTGTGCTTTTAAATTACCGCCGAAAACAATCAAAAAAAGATAAATAAAGATTCTACTTTTCATTCGTTTAGATTTTCAATATAGTTTCTAAAATTTAATTTTTATGAACGATTAAAGGTTGGGTTGAAACAAAATGCGAACTGGTTACTTTTATGAAATAACTGTTGTTGCTAAAATTTTCTAAATCAAGTTGTTTGATTAATTCATTGTAGTTACAAAAAATCTCCTCCGAATACATTCTTCTTGAATCAACGGAGAAAATTTCGATTGATGCCCGGCCAATAACCTCGCGGGAGCTAATTTTTATGGTTACATTCTGGCCTGCCGGGTTTGGAAACAGCGTAAAATGGAATTCATTTTTTAAATCAATCTCGTTATTTGTTGTCGCTTTATTGCAATTATCCGGTAGTTTTAAAACCACCCGTGTTTGACTGTTTGCTATAAAACCAGCAAATAACAGCAATGAAAGTATTAGTACTGCTTTCATACAATTTCCAATTTTGGTTAATATTGAACTTAAATTTTTCTATTTACACCGCATTTCAACAGCGTTAACATAGAGCTGTAAAACTAATGAGACACCGGTATTATTTTGTCCCGAATTTTCGGGCATTTTAGTTTTCTATGTCATAAAATCCGTATTCCCTGAATTTCACCATCAGAGAAGGAATATCTTTAACTTTCAGAATTTTATAAATCGCCTTGCGATGATCATTTGCAGTAAATTTCGAAATATTAAATTTTTCGGAAATCTCCTTATCGTTTTTCCCTTTAACCAACTCGATTAAAATTTCTCTTTTTCTGCGGGGCAAATTGATAACCTGCTCAAGTTCAAAATTATTTTCCAACAATTGTTTGGCAACTATTGCCGCAGGGGAATAACAGTTTTTACCTGTTAAAACATTGCGTACTAATTTATTCCAGTCGGGTATTTCCGTTTTTTCTATAATACAATCGGGTTGAATACCAATGTATTTAAATCGTACCAACAACCAGGGATTAATGTACGATGAGTAAATTACCAAATATGTTTCAGAAAGAAAACCTTTTACTTTTTCAAACAAATCAAGCGCATTGGTTTTGTTTTTTAACCGGATGTCGGAAATGATAAATTGAAACTGATTTTTTTGAAGCAATTCAAATGCGCTGGTAAAATCACTGCAACTTGATACAAAGAATAATTCATTGCTAAGACTGCCAATTATTGAATCGACAATAACAGGATGATCTTCAATGATTAATATTCTAATCTTATCAGTCATGCCACAGGAATATTAAGGTGTATAATTGTTCCTGAACCTGATGCGTTTTCGAAATAAAAAACGCCATTCAACTTTTTCATCCGTTTTTTAATATTCTCTAAACCGCCGCCAGTGGTTTTGTTTTGCATCCCAATTCCATCGTCGTAAATGTTGACTTCCAAAAAACCGTTTTTGTTTCGAACCAAAAATTGCACATTTCCTGCTTTTGCGTGTTTTATTATATTAACACAAACCTCGCGAATGATAAGATTTAATTCACTTTTTGCTTCATTTTTAAAATTTTGCCAACCCTGCGCTGATTGAATGTCATATTTAATTTTCAGGTTTTGACTTAATCCTGTTTTGTTGGCAATTTCTGATATGAACTGGTAAATTTCTATTTTCCCCCAATCGGGCGTTTTTAACTCTTTTGAAATATTTCGTGCATCGGTATATATATTTTCGAGCGTTTTTTCCAGTTCATCTTTTTTCGCCTGCCAGTTTTCGGCACTAGCTAATTGCCGTATTTTAAAGCGAAAACCAACCAAATCGCTACATACTTTATCATGTATTTCGGCAGAAATTATTCCTCTTAATTCTTCCCTGCTGGCAATTTGAGCGGTAAGAAAATCGCTTTCTTTTTTCTTTTTATAGCTTCGAAAATAAAATAAAGCAGCCAGACCTGTTAAAAAACTCAAAATCAGTATTCCAAATATCCGGTTTTGTTTCGACTGGATTTCTTTTCCCTTTAATCTATTTTCAAGATTTAGCTGTTCGATTTGGTTATCCTTTTTTTCTGTTTCATACAAAACTGAAAAAAAAGCCACCCGCTGTTTGGTTTCCAGATTTATAATACTGTCAGACAGATTTTGTTGTTTGATTTGCAATTCGAGCGCCCTTTTATAGTTGCTTTTCCACTTTTCCTGAACAGCATTGCTTTTCATCAGCAACATGTTTAAACGAAAATCATCCAGCGCTTTTATTTCAGATTCAACTGTTTTAATAAGTTGTTCAGCCTGAACAAAATCACCGGTATTTTGATACATCATTGCAAACAGTAAAACAGCTTCATATTCGCCAATTAAATAATCGGTTTTTTTGTTTAATTCAATGGCTTGCCGGTAATGAGATTTTGCCTTATCGAAATCTTCCAAATCGCCGTAAACAGTTGCCAGACTAATATGCGATTGTGCTGCATCGAAATCATCGCACTGCAAATCGGCTAAAATCAATGCTTTTTCATAATATTCAACAGCTTCCTTGTACTTTTTATTTTTCAGAAAAGTAAGCCCCAGATTATTTAATGTTACAATCCAACGGTTGTTCAGCGAATCATTCTTTATCAATTCGAGGTTCGATTCAAAACTTTTTTGTGCATAATCAAACAAATCAAAATCGAGATAAATCAATCCAATATTGATATTTGAATTTATTATTGCAGCCGTATCTTTAAAATCTTCAAATATTTTCAACGATTCGGAAAATGAAGTAAAAGCCTGATTTAAATCGCCGGAGTTATTCTGAAGCAATCCTAAATTGGCATACGTTTTTGCCAGCCGCAATGAATCATTAACTTTTTCGAAACAAGGAATTGCTTTCTCAAATTGTACTTTTGCCGAATCAAATTCAGCCAAATACCAAAAAGCAACACCAAGGTTTGAAAATGCCTGCCCGGTAAGTAAAAAATCATTTGTATTCAACGATAAACGAATTGCTTCCTTTGCTAACAATAAGGAAGAATCCAAATTTGTGGTATAAAATTGTTTCGATTTCCCGATTAGAGTTAAGATTGAATCATTTTCAGAGGAACTCGCAACAAAATGACAAAATATTAAACCAAATAAAAAAAGGAAGTTCTGGTATTTTTTCATCGTTGATTTACAAAAGAATAAATTGGCGCCTTAATATAATTAGAATTTATGTAAAACACCCTTTTGAAGTTATATAGTTGATAAAAATCAACGCTTTAATGTTATTAAAAAATATGTTGGAGTATTTTACTGTTTCTTTGAATTATAATTTTGTGCGTTATAAAACCAAATTTTCGATGAAAGTTATTCAGGTTACTTACAAACAAACGGTAAACGAATTTCATCAACTCCAACATAAAATTTATAAAAACAATAAAAACCGGAAGCCGAGATTGCTGTTGATGATTAAAGAAACTTTCGATCCGAACAAAAACGCCAAATTCAAAATCGTAAATGCGCTTATTAAATCGTTCGGGGCAAAACACAAACTACCCCACATTACCCCGCGGTATTTGTTCGACAGAAAAAAGAGTTTACAAAAGCGCCAATTATAAGCTAAATATTGGTGCAATTGTTAAATTTGCGCTACCTTGAAAAAAAATTTAAGATGCAGCTTATTGAAGTAAACGATAAAAAAAGCAGGAAACTTTTTCACGAAGTTCCCAGAATCATTTACAAAAACGATCCGAATTGGGTTCAGCCCCTTCAGGGAATGATTGAAGATGTTTTTAATCCAGCAAAAAACAAAACTTTCAAAAACGGAAAAGCTATCCGCTGGGTTTTGCTCGGTAACAATAAAAAACCGATAGGAAGAATTGCTGCTTTTATAAACCTGAATACGGCAAACACTTACGAACAACCCACCGGTGGTTGCGGTTTTTTTGAGTGTACCGACAATCAGGAGGCAGCCAATTTATTGTTTGAAACGGCAAAAAAATGGAACGCCGAAAACGGAATGGAAGCCATGGACGGCCCCATTAATTTTGGCGAAAACTATGTAAACTGGGGTTTGCTGGTAAAAGGTTTTATGCAGCAGGGCTACGGAATGCCTTACAATCCGCCGTATTACGAAAAACTGTTCCGCAATTTTGGTTTCGAAGTTTATTTTGAACAGTACTGTTATCACCTCGATTACACAGTGCCTTTCCCGGAACGTTTCTGGAAAATTGCCGAGTGGATAGCCAAAAAGCCACAATACAAATACAGGCATTTCGATTTTAAAGAAACCGATAAATTCGTAAAAGACTTTTGTACAGTTTACGATGCTGCCTGGTCGTTCCACGAACATTACAAGCCACTCGATCCGGATGACATTCTCGATTTTATTACTTCGTCGAAAGCCATTCTCGATCCTAAAATGATTTGGTTTGCTTACCACGAAGAAAAACCAATCGCTTTGTTTGTAATGATCCCCGACATCAACCAGATTCTAAAAAAACTAAACGGTAAATTAAACCTGATTGGAATTCTGAAATTTTTGTATTACAAACGGAACAAAACCATCAACCGTACACGGATTATTATTATGGGAATCGACACCCAGTACCAGCGTTCGGGTGTAGAGTCGGCGATTTTCTGGCACCAGGAACAAATTATGAAAAAGAAGTCACACCGGCATTATACAGAAGTTGAACTTTCGTGGGCCGGCGATTTCAACCCCAAAATTATTTCGGTGTACGAAGCCACCGGAGCCAAAAGAGCCAAAACCCATTATACCATGCGCTATCTTTTCGACCGCAATAAACCGTTTTCAAAAGCACCGGTAATCGGCTCGGAAGCACTCAATGAAAAAGTTAAGGCAAAAACAGATAAAAATTAATAGTTCTATTTGGATAATACAGAACAATATATATCTTTGCAGGCCGAAATTAAAGTGAATAATTACATCGAATGGATTGCATGGGTTAAATGTAACCATTCCAACAAAAAATAAAAAAAATGAAAAAAGGGATACATCCGAAAGAGTACAGATTAGTAGCTTTCAAAGATATGTCGAACGGACATGTATTTTTCACCCGTTCAACTGTAAACACAAGAGAAACTGAAGTTATCGACGGTGTTGAATACCCGATATTCAAAATTGAAATCTCGAATACTTCGCACCCGTTTTATACCGGTAAAGTGAAATTGGTTGACACCGCTGGTCGTGTTGATAAATTCATGAGCCGCTACGGAAAACACATGGAAAACAGAAAAAAATAATTTTTCCGATATAATCAGAAAAGCATCCGAAAAACCGGATGCTTTTTTTTTGCAGCAACGAAAAGCATAAAATCGTTTGCAGCTTATGAATTCTTGTTATTTTTACCGCACAAAAATCAAAATAAATGGTTAACGGCAAAAAAGTAGTTGTGGTCCTTCCGGCATACAACGCTTCAAAAACACTGGAAATTACTTATAAAGAAATTGACTTCTCAATTGTTGACGATGTTATCCTGGTCGATGACTTGAGCAAAGACGACACTGTTGAAGTTGGTAAAAAGCTGGGGATTAAACACATTGTTATCCACGAACAAAACAAAGGTTACGGCGGTAATCAAAAATCGTGTTACAACAAAGCCCTCGAAATTGGCGCCGACATAGTAATTATGCTTCACCCCGATTACCAGTACACACCAAAACTCATCCCGTCGATGTCGCACCTTTTGGGAAGCGATTTGTACCATGTGGTTTTAGGGTCGCGCATTTTGGGGAAAGGTGCTTTAAAAGGCGGAATGCCCATGATTAAATACATTGCCAACCGCGGTCTTACTTTTATTCAGAATATTTTGATGGGCGCCAAACTTTCGGAATACCACACCGGTTACCGGGCTTTTTCGCGTGAAGTGCTGGAAAAGGTGAACTACAATGCCAATTCCGATAATTTTGTTTTCGATAACCAAATGCTCGCGCAAATCTGGTATGCCGGCTACGAAATTGCAGAAATCACCTGCCCCACCAAATATTTCGACGATGCTTCGAGCATTAGCATTAAAAACAGTACAATTTATGCCATTGGTGTTTTAAAAACTTCGCTGCAATTCAGAATGCAAAAATGGGGGCTGGCGAAAAACAAGATTTATTTTCCGGTTCAAAAAGACAATTAACCTGTCTGTTTTTAAGGCATTTTCTGAATTTTTATCGTTGTGAACATGGAGATTTGCTTCGATAGTTTTGAAAAAATAGTATCGAATGCTTTGAAAAACGGATACGTAAAACCGGGCATTAATTGTTGTAACAACCTCATGCCATTTTTTATATAATTTCAGGAGAATGACTTTTCCCCTGATAATATTTTTATCAGTTATATTTCTTTCCGGCAAATCAAAAGTGAAAGCGAAATTATATTTCAGGCCTTTTAACATCCTCTTTTACTTGAATTTAATTTTAAACAAGGCAAACCACCACATTTTCAGCAAAAGCAAACCGTGTTTAAATCTTGAAATATTTGTGTCGCCATAAATTCTCTCCTGGTAGCGAATCGGCATGTCAATAATTTTCAGGTTCAGTTTAAATGCCCCAAACATCAGGTCAAAATCGCCAAACGGGTCAAAATCACCAAAATAAGAACGGTTAGCCGCCAGTTTCAGATAATCTTTCCGAAACATAACTTTGGTGCCGCACAGTGTATCTTTTACCGGTTGTTCAAGCAGCCAGCTAAATGCCAGACTAAAAAACTTATTTCCGAGTGTATTTAAAAAGCGCATCGCATTTTTTTCCATCGGGTAAATAAGTCGTGTTCCGTTAATAAAACCACCCTTGTTTAGCGCAATTGCATTGTAAAATTTAGGAAGTTGTTCCGGCGGAACTGTCAAATCAGCATCGAGAATCATTAAAATATCACCCGAAGCAATGTTGTATCCGGCGCGCACAGCATCGCCTTTTCCCTTGCCCGGTTGCTGCAATATTTTAATATCGTGTGTATTTGCATATTTTTTCTGAATTTCCTGAATCTTTTCCCAGGTATCGTCGGTAGAGTTGCCTTCAACAAAAATAATCTCGATGTGCTTCCCAAAATCAGGCATTCTCAAAATGGCATTTTCAATGTTTCCGCTCTCGTTTCGTGCCGGAATTAAAACGCTTGTTGAATACAGGCTTTTTGCTTCTTCCTCAGTAACCGTGCTCATTGGAGTGGCAAAAGTATAATGATTCAAGGCGAACCAGTTAAAAAACGGCAATCGTGAAAGAAATTTATTCAGAAAAGGAGAAATCAGCGGAATGTAAAACGGAAACAACATTGATGCATTTTGCCGGTACGCCTCAAACCCTGATAAGTAAAGCAAATTGGCCAAGTCTTTCCTTGAAATCCAGCTTTGTTTTGGCCCCCGTTTTTTTATTCCGGCAAATTCAGCCAACTTAATTAACGGTTCCCAAAAAATATTGTAGTAAGTAATTATAATTTTGGTTTCGTTGCGACAAACCTTGTGCAGTTCTTCAAAAACCGCCTGAATATCGGTAAGATAACCTATCAGATTTGATAAAATTACAACATCGTATTTTTTGTCAGTTTCCAATTCTTCTGCCGGGCAGCAAATAAATTCAATGTCAGGAAATTGTTTTTTAGCCTCTTCAATCATTTTTCCGCTAAAATCAATTCCGGTTTTGTGCCTGCCTTTTACTTTGGCAATCAATTCACCCGTCCCACAACCAATTTCGAGTACTGAAGCTGTTTCATCAATAAAAAAATTACAGTATTCGGTTATGCTGTCCCAATAATACGATTTGCCTTTGCGGTAACGAATTCTTGTTTGTGCAGTCTGGTCAAAATATTCCCTTATTTTTTGTTTCTTTTCACTGTAAATATCCATGTATTTATTTTTGGAAGCCTGGGAAATTATCCTTTTTCAGAATATGCAGGCAAAGTATGGTTAATATGAAAGTCAAAAATAGCAATACTTTTTATAATTTTACGCCTGTTCGAATGTTTCGGATTAATTAGTTTTACTTATGTTCAAACTTACAGAAATACCTCTTAAAACAAGCGTTTTCCGACTTAAAAAATACCAAAGTTTACTGCTTTTTGTACTTCCGGTATTGTACCTGGCTGCCGGATTAAATTTCAGGTTTTTGCTCGGAAACCTCTCGTTGCGCTCGGTCGATCCCGATTATGTTTATTTTATCAGCGGCCTAAGTATTTCTGAAGGTTATTTCAAAGTGGGTCACATCGATCATCCGGGTACTCCGTTACAATTATTGATTGCTCTCGTTTTCCGGATTGTTTTTCTTTTTGCAGGCAAGAGCGAGAGTTTTGTTGAAGATGTTTTCTCACGGCCCGATTTTTACATGTCGATTACAAGTATTTTCATTATCATTTTAACATCGTTACTTTTATTCTTTGCCGGGAAATACGTTCTAAAAACCACAAAATCTGTTCTCTATGTATTATTGATTCAAACTGCCCCGTTTTTGCCACAAATCTGGTACGATATAATCGGGCGAATTACACCCGAATTAATGATGCCTTTTCCCGTATTATTTCTGTCGGTTTTAGTTATTCATTTTTGGTTTGAAAAAGAACCTGTCAACTCAAAAATGATTTGGGGTCTGGCATTAATTTCCGCATTTGGATTAGCTGTAAAACTTACTTATCTGCCGCTTATCCTTCTGCCGCTGTTTTATATTGAACCGTGGAAAAAACGGTTAAAATTTCTGGCTGCTACCGGCTTGTTCTTTTTAATAATCGCACTTCCTGCCACCTTGCAGTTTAGCCGGTTTTTTGGCTGGGTGAAAAACATTTTTGTACACAGTGGTTCTTACGGAAACGGGGAAGCAAATATTATCGATTTTGCAGCGTTTAAAAATAATTTGAATGAACTGTTTTATGCCGAAAAAACCTTCTTTTATATTTTAGCTGTTGTTGTTATTTTGCTCGTCGTTTACCTGGTTGTTTTCAGAAAAAAAGCCGACAGTAAAATAGTTCTTGTAACTACAGGGTTAATTACTACCATTGCCGTTGAAATTATTTTGGTAGGAAAACATTACGCCCACCGGAATTTTATACCAGCGCTTTTGCTTTCACCGCTGCTGGTTTTTGTGGCTACCGGAATTCTTCAGAAACTTTATCCGAAAAAAATTACCAAATGGATCGTTTCGCTTGGAATCATCGGATTACTGGTTTTGAATATTCAACACAACAAACACTGGCTACCCATTAAAAATGAGGTGCTCGGCTCCGACATTGAAAAAAGAAGTTCTACCTGGCATTTTGCTTCGATGCTTGAAAAAGACAGCTACAAAATAATTGCTTCGCAGGATTATGGCTGCCCGTTTATTGAGTACACGCTAATGTATAGCATGGCCTGGGCGCCCAACCATAAAAAAGCGGAATATACATCCGTTCTTGGGAAATTATACCCAAACACGTACAACTATTTTACCTGGGATAACACGCTGCGTTACTGGGCCGATAAGTTTGATGCACAAAAAATTATTGAGTCCGGAAAACCGGTTTATCTTTATCTTGAACGTAATGAAGATGAGTTGTACGAAAAAACAATCAGCAAATTGAAAGAAATTAATTCTAATGATTTTACAGTTGAAAGGGAAAAACTCTATTTCAACCCAGAAACTAACGAAATAATTTTTAAACTTAATTTCAGTCTTGTTGAATCTCCAAAAGTTTCAGAATAATTATTCTTCTTTCTTTATTCCCTGCAAATCGTAAACAAAAACATTTTTGTATTGCCCGATTTGTTTGCCGACAAATGGTTTAACCGATTCATTTTTGAGCACTGTGCTGTCGTTTACAATTAAAAACTTTGCTCCCTGTTCTATTCTCCTATAAAATTCTTCAGTTTTGGAAAAATCGCTGGCATATTCAGTGTATCCTTTTCGATTCATAAAATACAACGTGGCGTTCATTGTATAATCGGGGATTGAAATCACTTTATCGTCTTTTTGTACTCCAATTTTTTCAAGGTAAGGTTCCAATTCCCCAACTGCTTCCAGGTTATTCTTAAACCAGTCGTTCATCCATCCCTTGTAATGGTCGTTTATCCTATTCTGACAGTGTATTACATTGGCCACAAAAAAACCGACAAAAACTAACTGAATTAACGGATGCTGAAAATAACGCTTGCCTTTTAACCAATAAAAAAAGATACCCCAAACCACAACCATAACAATTGTTGAGGTAATAAAATAATAATCATGTACATCCAACACATCAAACCATAGAATCAAATAACCAAGAAAACCAAGCGGAAAAACAATAACTGAATAACGCAATATCAAAGGCAACTTACGAATATTTATCATAAGAAAAACCCATAAACCAAAAGAAATAAACTGAAGGTATGACCAAAAGAATTCCCTAAACAACAAATGCTTTAATGAATCAAAAATTTTCAATATGCGTTCTTTCGACATATCCCAGATGGGAAAAATCCCATGATATGAGTACCCACCTTTATAGAGAGCATTGTAATAGTCGGTATATAAATACCAGGTGGTCACAGCCAAAGCCATAATAAAAAAAGGTATTACATGTTTTATTTTAAAATTGAATACCCTTTTTTCCCTTGTTAAAAAAATCCATTCAAAAAAGATCCATCCTGCCAAAGCAATAAACGATAACGCCGAGGTTATTTTAATAGAAATCCCTAAAAAGAAGAAGAGCGCAGAAATCCAAAGAAAATATGTTTTTCGGTTACAATAATATTTGAATATAAAGAACCAGGCAACCAGGACTAAAGAAAGCGATGGTAAGTCTGGCAAAAAATTTAGTCCGTAAAAAACATTCATTGGCGAAGTAAACAGGATAAGACTCGCCCAAAACGAATAAATCACATTCTCGAAAAAATATTGGAGTATTTCAAAAAGCAGAAATAACCCTGAAAAAATTATTATTAACTGTACCAACCTGAAAATCCACTCATGAGAACCAAAAATATGCCATAACTTTCCAACAAAATAATAAATAACAGGAAATTCCCCGGCGGCTTTCCCCGATGAACCATTGTTCCCATATAGATTATGCATTTCGGGTTGCCACAATGAATTATCTTGTTGTGAGTACAGTTTCGTGATAGACAAACCATTCGTTTGTCTCCAAATATGAACCGACTGTGGCCTGGAGAAAAAAATCTCGTCTCCGTTATATACAAAAAATAAAGTAACAAATGCTATTAGAAAAAGTATTCTCTTTGTCCATTTGTTATCAACCTTTTTTTTAAAAAAATTTATGCTTTGCATTTTCTATTAATTCTACTATTATAAAACATAAAAAAGAATAACGACGCAATTAACGGGAGCAACCAAATTAGCCGCCCCTGGTACCGATTCAAAACACTGGCGAAAAATGAACAATTTGCTGCATTAATCAATAAGCCGATTACAATACCAAAAACAAAGATTGTTATTGACGTACCAATTCTTTTTCTGCATAAAATAAACCAAAGTCCTGAAATAATTACGATAATAACTGAAATAAAAACGGCCATTTTCTGGATTTTACTTTCTGTTTCAAAAAACAAATCCTTGTTATATTGCTCCGATTGCGTGTATCTTGGATAATCGACAAAATATTTTTTTATTATTGGATCGAAACCAGAATCTTTCCCCTGCTTTGTCAAGTGGCCAATATCAAAATCAGTGAGTTGCTTGAAAAAGTCGGAGAAGCTTACCTTAATAAGTTTTTTCATGTATTCGGGTGTTAACAGAATGTCTTTAATAATATCTCCATATTCCTGCTGTTTTTCAATCCAACAATTTGACCAACCTCCATTTTCCGAACAATTACCTTCATAAAGAGGACTGTCATCATTCCATAAAAATTGCCAGGCATGTTCAGGGAGTTTATCGATAGAATTACACAGTGAATAATTCTTATCACCGCAATTCTCAATTAAATAGTCCTTTGCGATACCCGTTTCAATCAATCTGGCCATCAAAAAAACATTTCCCGATTTGCTTATAAAAAACTCCCGGGTAAAAATAAAATTGATAGTTGGTTGTAAAATCCAGGAAATGCCAACCAACAAAATCAATCGCAGAGATATTAACTTGTAACTTCTCCATTGTTTTATTATCAAAACAAACAAAACAAGAATTATTGCCAGAATAGTAAACGTCAATAAATTTGAAAAGTGGACAAGTGAAGAAAAAATGATTATGGATGATAAAAATAAAGTTGTCTTTTGTTTAGCAGAAAAAAACAACAAAACAACCGCCCAAATCAAAATACCTGTAAAAATATCGGGCATACACTGGCTTACATAATTAGGAAGTCCGGTTAACGCGCTCAGCAAAAAAATTGTAATGAAAGAGAAAAACAAGCTTCGTTTTGAGGTTGTAAAAAAGCTAAAAGTAAGATACGACAATAAAACAACTATTAAAGCCTGCACAATTATCACTGGCCATAAAGAAACCGACAAACTAAATAATTTCACAAAAATGCCATAAACAATTGGCCTGTCAATCGGGACATTCCCTTCAAAACCGGAAACAATATAACTCGCCGAATCAGAATAAAACAGCGGATATCCATTTATTACCGCCGGATATAAAAGAAAAGAAAACTGAGCTATTATCAGGAACAAATTTCCAACAGATTTCCAACAGATGTATTTTTTCATAAATTTTCTCTAATATTCGTCTTCCCCTCTCAACGCTTTTTCGTAGTCGGGAGTTTTTATCATTTTTTCGTAACCTTCGGGCCAGTTTTTTTTGAACATGATTCCCCAATAAGCTTTTTTTGTCATGCTGTCCCAGTGAAGCAAAGATTTACGGTACTGGCTCATTTGAAACTGATTAAGATAAACCAGAAAAACCAGGGATAAAATAGTTATTGCTTTGATCCATACTTTCGATTTAATTATTTTTTGAATTATTGCAGCCAGCGGCAACGCCATAATACCGTAATAATCTATCATCGGCCTGGAACCAAAACTACCGCCATACCACCAGCACCACCAACTGTAAACAATGTAAACAGCTACACACACAGTTATCAGCAGGGCAAGGGCAGCTCCTTTTATATATTTATGAAGGAATATAAAACCCATTAATGCAAAAACCATTACAGGCGTATAAACCAGCCAACCTTTCCGATAACTGAATATCCCATCAATTACACGAGGATGTAAAAAATAAAAATTCTCAGCGCCATAAGAATAATAAATCCAATGACCGGTTACTGTTTTCCAATAAAATAACTGTGGGAGTATAATAAAGAATGCCAACAAAACAGCAATCAAAACCATCCACTTTTTTTCAGAAATAAGTTTAAGCCGTTTTGAAAGTGTTTCAACTGAAATTACCCCCCATAAAAAAATAATTAGCATTACTACAGTGTTTGCCGGTCGGATTAGTATTATTAACCCAGATACAATTCCTATAAAAAGAGAGTATTTCCAGACAGGTTTTTCAATCCACCGAATGCAGAGATAAATAAAAAGCGTAATCAGACAAAAATTATATACATGCGACATTCCCGGTTCTGAAATGACATAATACATAAGGTTTGTCCCCAAAATAATTAAAAGTAAGGTTAGTGCGGTTATTATTTCGTTAAAATATTTTAATAAAATATTTCGTAAAAAGAACAATCCAAGAAAAAGATAAAACAGTGCTGCAATAAAAATAGCTACACTGTAAGGCTTTGTGTAACCATCGGCCCTGAAATGGGAATGTTTTGCATATAAATGGGCAATTGTTTCAAACGGTAACCAGAGAATTGATAATCCCATAGTCATTTTCAGCAAAGGCTTCCCATCAGTGGTATTTTGCAGCCATATTCTCCCTTCAAAATCTTCGGGCAGCTTTTTTGCAAATTCAAAATTCCAGTCGTTATAAATAAATGTTGCAGGAAAATATGCATAGTATTGAGTGACATCGTTATTAATAATTTCGTTTTTGTCCCATCGCTTAAGGTTTTTCCCATACAGGCCATTAATAAAAATAATTAACAACACAGCCCAGAATGAGACAGATTTTCGCAGGTCAAATACGTTCAAAAACAAAGATTTCATATTTGTGTCCGTTTAAAACTGTAATTTCATTTTCAGGCTCAACATGCCGGATTAATTTAAATGCTGGATTGTTGCTTAATTTTTCAATTGGCATTTGTCCTTCATTAGGTCCGAAATGGCCGTCCCAGATTACAATTGCACCCGAAGGGACAGCCTCTTCCGGTTTCTCCCTGTTCCAAATTTGTTCCCTGGCTTTTTTGCTGTCAAAAGGATCTAATTTCAAATAATGGCAAAACATTGGGTCGTAATAAAATACCAACCTTTTGTCCAATCCCTCTGTAACCATCCAGTTACTGGTTTCTTTAATCAATTTCTCTGTAATGTCGATTCCTAAAGGAACCTTATATTTCGAAAAAGGAACATAAATAATAAAAATTACAGCTATGACAGCCACAATTTTTTTCATCCAATTTTTCCAGGGTATATTGTTTATACCATAACCTGCAATTATGGCAACCAATGGTACTATGCCTGCCATTACCCTTGTCAGCCCCAGTGAGCCGCCCAAACCTTTCCACCAAACAAACGAGTGGGCCGCAAAATAAACCAACGGGCTCAAAACAATTAATAAAATGAAATAGAAGGTTGGGGTTAAACCAAATTTTTCCTTTAAAATAGTATTAACGGAAAAAATCAATCCCAGAAGAAATAAAACAAGCAATGGGATACCAAAAATCCCAGGAGCCTCTTCCACAAAATACAACAACTTTCCACTCCCGTATATCTGGCTTGCACCAGTGTAAGGATTGTTCCCCACTATCCAAAAAAAACTTCCAAAATGCTTCCATCCCAAAAGGCTAAAAAAAATAAACCCCGTCAGCATAAAAGGGATTGCTTTGAAATTCCTTTTTAACAAATAGGCAATAAAAAACAAGGGCATAATCACAAAACCTTCGTTCCTTGCAAAAGGCAAAAACGAGATGATTATTGCTGAAAGCAAAAGCTTATCCTTGAAAAAAAAGTATATTGATAGGATAATAATCAATCCGAACAACAACTCGGTCATTGCCGACGGAATCAATACAAAATAAACAGGTGCGAATAAAATGGCAGGTATTACAACGAAGGCATTATCGCAATTAAAAATTTTCAATATCCTCCACGAAAAAAAAGCAGTAATAATTGCAACAATAACATTAAAAAGCTTCATGTAAGTGTAGCCTAATTGGGCAAAAGGAGAACTAAGTATTGTAAACAAGGGTTTACCCCAGAGGTCTAAAAAAAGATTTGGATATTTAAACGCATAATGTGCTATGCGATAGTGCACCACATTATCGGTTCCTCCCCAACTCCCTTCAGAAACAAAAGACAATACTGCAAAGAAGATAAATGAAAAAAGAAGCAAAAAAATCGAAAAGTAATCCTTCCTGAAATTCATTGTACATTATTTGTCGATTAAATTGTATTTAAAAATACACCAAAATGCCCTGAACCCATCTCTCCAGTTAATTTTTTTCCCTTCATCGTAAGTTCGTCCGTAGTACGAAATACCCACTTCATAAATCCGGACACCGGGCACACGCGACATTTTTGCGGTTACTTCGGGTTCAAATCCAAATCGTTCTTCCTTTAAATCAAGGTCTTTAATTATTTCGGAACGAAACAATTTGTAACAGGTCTCCATGTCGGTGAGGTTCAGGTTGGTAAACATATTCGAAAGAAATGTCAGCAAATTATTACCGATGGAATGCCAAAAGAACAAAATACGGTGCGGTTTTCCACCCATAAAACGCGAACCATAAACAACATCAGCAAAATCTTCTTCAATGGGTTTTAAAAGCAGATTGTATTCGCGTGGGTCGTATTCAAGGTCGGCATCCTGAATAATCAGATAATCGCCGGTGGCTTCATTAATTCCACGGTGCAGGGCGGCTCCTTTTCCCATATTTTGCGGCTGCTGAAACAGTTTCATCATCTGCCCGGGATGCCCGGCAATGTAATTTTCAATAACTGAAACTGTATTATCAGAGCTGGCATCGTTAACCATAATAATCTCTTTTTCAATTCCGTTAATCAATTCAACTTCAAGAATTTTATCGAGAATTTTTTTGATGGTTTTTTCTTCGTTATAAACCGGAATAACAACCGTGAGAATTTTTTGTCTGCTCATTTTTTGTTCTGTTCTTTCGGGACGGGAGCCAAAGTTAAAAATTATTGTCAGATAAATTCTTTGGCTTGTTGATACCCGTTTATTTCGTTTTAATCAAATAATTTGTATTCAACAATTTTTCGCGCTTTTCAGGAATTAAAAAACGCCACTTCAGATTATTCATTTCAAAACATCTTATTTCATACACTTTTTCAGGATTAAATCCGCGGCCATTAATATCGTCGAGTTTTTGTTGTGTTGTGTAAATCCAGTTTCCGGGCTTGCTCATAATGCTGTCAAGTTGTTCCCAAACTGTTATTTCGCAAACAGGTTCCGCTGATTCAAAAAACAATTCAAACTCAACCAAATCGAAATTATAAAGTTGCTCTCCTTCTTTTTTATCCTTTTCAAAAATAGTAAGTGCCTGCCGGGCTCCCTGGTATGAAAAAAGGTCAGGTATAAAACCGGCGTTTAAAAAGAAATTCAGCGATGTTGCCAAAACTACTGTGTTCAAAAATATATTTACTGAATTCAGTTTTTGAAATTTTATTGCAGCAACTATTGTCTGGATCCCAATGATAAACAGAAAAACAACAGGCCATATTTTCTCTTTCGGCGAAATAAAAACTACAACAAAAAATAAAACAGCGAGCAAAAAATTGATAATCCTTTGCAGGAAAAACAATTGACTGACATTTTTTGCAGGCCGGGTTTCAATGTTTAACAACCATTTTCCTGTTATTATCGAAAGTGCCGGAACCGCCAGTAAAAAATAATTTGGCGCTTTTCCTTTTGCAACACTCAAAATAGCGGTAAAAACAAGCACACTTCCGAGCAACGAAATTCCCCAGACCTCTTTTTCATTTTTTGAAAACCAGCTTTTGATTTCCGAAAAAATGGAAAAAACAACAAAAACGGTCCACGGTAAAAAAGCCCACAAAAGCGTGTGAAGATAAAAAGTGGGGTCGCTGCTCGAACCGGCATATTCGCCCGAAATTCGTCCGAAATTATTGGTTACAAAATAAAACTGTATTCCTTCCCAGCCAAAAGTTCGGTACAAATGCAGAAGGGTTGGCGAAATAACCAGCAAAACAATTGCAATTCCGAGCAACCATTTTGGGTGAAACAGTTCGCGGTATTTTTTTAATGAAACCAGAAAAATCAAAACAAAAAAGAAAGGAACAATTGCGCCCACCGGGCCTTTCGAAAGCATTGCCAAACCAACTCCCAAAAAACCAAAAACAAAAGCGCTGATTTTATCGGTTTTTAAGTAAACGGCAAGCTGCCACAACGACAGAATCACTCCGGTTTGTAAAACAGTATCGGTGTGAATGTCAAAAAAGTAAAGGATAAAAATCTGTGAAGTCCCGGCAATTAAAGCTGCCAGTCTCCCGGCTTTTTCGCTGTAAATAATTTTGCCAAAGCGGTAAATAAAATAAAAACCGGCTGCCCCCCATAAAGTTGGAAATATTTTAAAAGCAAAGTTTGTATTTCCAAAAATTCTGATGCCCAACCCGGCCAACCAGAAAAGTAAATGTGGTTTTTGTTCGTAAGGAACTCCGTTAATTGTCAGGTTGAACCAGTCGCCCGACTCCACCATTTGCCGCGCAATAGCTGCATACAAACCCGAGTCGCCAGTTAAATCAATAAAAAGCCCGAAAACATAGGTTAATGCAACCAACAAAAAAGCATAAGCCCAAAGAATATTTTTAACCGGTAGTTTCAAATTTTATGGTAAAATCAAATCTTCAGAACAAAATAACGATTAAACTTTGATTGTATTCTTTTGGAAAGAAATAAAAATTGCGGATTGGATTATTTTTTTGAATCGGTTTGATTTTTCAGATATTTAAGCCAAATTTAAGATCGAAAAACAATCAACGTATGGCTAAATCGCTGGTCAATTCCAATGCAAAGTTTGGAACAATGCCGGTTTTTCTAACGGCTCTTTCTACAATTCTTGGTGCAATTTTGTTTCTCCGTTTTGGGTGGGCAGTCGGACAAGTTGGTTTTTTCGGAGTTATCGGGATAATCATTCTCGGACATGTTGTTACCATTCCAACCGCTTTTGCAGTGGCAGAAATCGCAACCAATCAGCGTGTTCAGGGCGGTGGCGCTTATTATATTATCAGCCGTTCGTTTGGGTTGAATATTGGCGGCGCTATCGGAATTGCGCTTTATCTTTCGCAAGCCATTAGCGTTGCGTTTTATATTATTGCTTTTGCCGAAGCTTTTGAACCACTTATCGACTGGATTTCGCAGAATTATGGTTTTTACATTCCCGATCGGCGCTGGATTTCGGTGCCAACCATGACACTGCTTTCCTTGTTAATTTTAACAAAAGGCGCAAACGTTGGAATGAAAGCCCTGTATTTTGTGGTTGCTGTTTTACTTGCTTCGCTGGTAATGTTTTTTCTGGGCGATTCACCTATAAAACCAGACGAAGTAAATTTTCATGCACACATTCCGGACAACCTGAATTTCTTTTTTGTTTTTACCATCATTTTCCCGGCGTTTACCGGACTGGCAGCCGGGCTGGGACTTTCGGGCGATTTAAAGGACCCAAAGAAATCGATTCCCCGCGGGACGTTGTGGGCTACCATTGCCGGAATGTTTGTTTATTTGGCTGTTTCCTACAAATTTGCCGTTTCAGCCAATCCGCAAGACCTCGTAAGCGACCAGCTGATTATGAGTAAAATTGCGGTGTGGGGCCCAATTATTCCTATCGGGCTTGCGGCAGCTTCGCTGAGTTCGGCGCTGGGCTCAATAATGGTTGCACCCCGTACTTTACAAGCCATTGGTTTTGATGATATTTTCCCGCAAAAATCGCTGAACAACTGGTTCGCCAGAGGAAAGAAAAAAGACAACGAACCGGTAAATGGCTCCCTAATTACGATAATCATCGCGTTCATTTTTATTCTGGTGGGCGATGTAGATTTTGTAGCACAAATTATTTCCATGTTTTTTATGGTTACTTACGGTGCCATTTGTCTTATTTCGTTTTTGGAACATTTTGCCGCCGATCCGGCCTACCGTCCAACTTTTCGCTCCAACTGGTACATTTCGCTCATCGGCACACTTTTTTCCTTCTGGCTGATGTTCCAGATGAACGCTCCTTACGCGGCGATTTCTCTCATTATCATGAGCATAATTTATTATGTAATCATGACCAACAACGACGAAAACCAGGGGTTGAACAAACTTTTCAAAGGTGTAATTTTCCAGTTAAGCCGACAACTGCAGATTATGTTACAACGTGCCGAAAGTACGGAAAAAGACAACAGTTGGCGCCCGTTTGGCGTTTGTATTTCGCACGACACTTTTAAACGCCGCTCGGCTTTCGACATCATGCGCTGGATTTCCTACAAATACGGATTCGGAACTTACATTCATTTTATAAAAGGATATTTAAATGAAAAAACCACCGAAGAATCGAAAAAAGTGCTCGACCGGCTCATTTTACTTTCGGCGGGAAGCAAAAACCGCGTTTACCTCGACACCATAATTTCGCCTTCCTACACTTCGGCAATTGCGCAGGTTGTGCAACTTTCAGGCATTTCAGGGAAGGGAAACAACCTCATACTTTTCGAATTTTCGAGAACAGATCCTGGAAACCTGAAAGAGATAAATACCAATTACGGACTGGTTGAATCGGCCGGGTTCGACATTTGTATTCTGAATACATCGTACAAAAGTTTTGGCTACAAAAATGAAATGCACATCTGGATTAGCCCGGAAGATTACCTGAATGCCAATTTAATGATTTTACTGGGTTATATTATTTTGGGCCACCCCGACTGGAAAAAAGGAAAAATTAAAATATTTGCACTTTACCCTGAAGAACTGATGGAAGAAAAACGCAAACAACTGCTCGACCTCATAAAAACCGGCAGGCTTCCTATCAGTCCGGCGAACATTTCAATGGTGCCATTCGATGTTCAGAACCGAAAAGAAGTAATTACCAAATATTCTGCCGACGCCGATCTCACGCTTATCGGATTTACCTCGGAAAACCTTAAAAATATTGAAGAACTTTCCGAAGGTTATCACGATTTGGGAAACATATTGTTTGTAAGCGCCAACCGGGCAAAAGCAATAAATTAAATGCCCGGGCGTTTTTTGAAAACACAATTAAAGCTTAATTTTGAAGCAAAATTTTGACAGATGAATAAAATCGCCATATTTCCGGGATCGTTTGACCCTTTTACCGTTGGACACGAATCGATTGTAAAACGCGCAGTTTCAATGTTCGACAAGATCATTATCATGATTGGTTACAACGCCAACAAAAAATCGTTTTTCTCGGTCGAAAAGCGGTTGAGGTGGATAAACCAGGTGTTTGAAAACGAACCCAAAGTAGAAGTGGAAATTTACGAAGGCCTCACCGTTGATTTCTGCAAAAAAGTAAATGCACGTTATATTTTGCGCGGATTGCGAACTTCTGCCGATTTTGAATATGAGCGTGCCATTGCACAAATTAACAAAAAAATGCACCCCGAAATTGAAACTATCTTCCTGCTGACTTTGCCGGAACACACGCCGGTAAATGCTTCAATCATCCGCGACATTGTTTTGCACGGTGGCGACGCCAGTATGTTTCTGCCCAAAGGATTGAATATGGATGAGTTCAAACTGGAAAACAAAGATTAAAACAGGTTACATGAACCAAAGAGTTGTTCTGTTTTTTATTCTGATTTTTTTAGGCAGAGTGTCGTTTTCGGCAATTATTGAAGGCAAAGACAAAACGTACGCCGGCAAAAAACTTACCTTTTATTTTTATTCTGACCCTGTTACCAAAGAAGAAAATCAGTTGTTTACGTTGAATTTCGATGCCGAAGGAAACTACAAAACTGAAATTCAGATAACAAAAACAACTTTTGTTTTTTGTGAATTTGGGATTTATCGGGGGCAGTTTTTTCTGGAACCTGAAAAATCAACAGAGCTAATTTTACCGCCACTTCGTGAAAAATCGTTTGCCGACCAGAAAAATCCATTTTTTGAACCTGTAATTTTCTGGTTTAAAATTCAAAACGACAACGGACTAAACAAAAAAGTTTCAGATTTCGAAACCGAATTTAATCAACTAACTGGTAAATATTTCAACGAACTTTATTTTCGGCAGTCGAAAGAAAAATACGACTCAGTTGTATTTTTAATCAACCAACAATTTCCAAACTCAGGCGATGCAGTTTTCGAAACACACAAAAATCTAAGCCTGAAAATGCTGCAAACCGAAGTTTTCAGAATAGAACCGGAAAAATCAGCCGGGTTTATTTCTGATGTAAATGAAAACTACTGGACCAACCCGGCATTTATCACACTTTTTGAAAAAATATTTACCAACCGGTTAAGTTTCGATGCAAAGGAAATTCAGGGAAATGAAATAAAAAAAGCGGTGGCTCAATCCAACTTTTCTATTTTGTTGGAACACGTTCAAAAAACTTATCAGATTAAGGGAAAAACAGCAGAACTGGCTTTGCTGAAAATGTTGCACGACGGTTTTTATTCCGGCGAATTTCCTGAAAATTCAATTTTGAACCTTCTCAATTCTGAGAAATTCAAAAACAATTCAAACAAAACCATTCGCGAAATTGCGTCGAACATTGGCGCAAAACTCGTTTTTTTACAGCCCGGAACAAAAGCGCCAGTAATTTGCCTGAAAGACATTGACGGTAACCGAAAATGTACCGATGAAAAAACGGATAAATTCAAATACCTGGTTTTTGCCGACAATGAAATGGTGGTTTGCCAGGAACATTTAAAATACCTCTCGCGCATCGACGAACTTTTTCATAAAAACCTTGAAATTATTTTAGTGATGCGCCACACCGACCTGATTGAAATGAAAATGTTTCTCGATAAAAATAAAATCCCCGGTCTTCAACTGATTGATGAAACCGGCGATATTATTCGCGAATACAAGGTAAAATCATACCCTTCCTGTTTTCTTTTGGATGAAAGCCACAATGTTGTTTTCGATAATGTAAAATCGCCGCTCGACGGTTTTGAACAGCAGTTTGGCAGTTTTTTGCAAAAGGAGCTTTTCGAACGACAACGAAATCAGTCGAGATAAAAAGCAACAATTTGTTTCAGATTTTCATACGTATTTTTCATCACCAAATCTAGTTCATTTGTTGCCAGCCAGCGAATTTCAGTTATTCCTTCCTCGAGTTGCGGAACTCCTGAATCTCTGCCATTGTAATTCATTTCGAACCAAAATGTTTCCTTAAAAATCCATTCACCCAGCGATTTTTTGTACGGCGATTTGTAGATGTGAAAAGTTGAAGGCAGGTTTTTTCTGATTTCCATATTTTTAATACCGCACTCTTCTTCCACTTCGCGCAGGGCAGTTTCTTCAATGGTTTCGCCGGCATCGATTTTTCCTTTGGGCAAATCCCATTTTTCGTTCCTGAAAATAAACAATATTTTTTTTTCGCGGAAAACAACACCCCCGGCGGCATATATTATTTTAAAGGCCGACTGAAAAAGTTGAAAAAAAGATTCCGGCAAGGAATGAACCAAAACAGCTTCCACAATTTCGCCTTCGGCAAAACCTTCAAACCACGTTTTTATATCGTCTTTTGAAAAAGTATCAGCATAAACCGGCAATGTTTTAAATAATGTTATATTCTGCGGATGGGTTATAACAATCGATTTTTGATTAAAAAAAACTTTATACATTTGCTCTTAATTAAAAACTCTACAAAATTATGGAATTGGAATCAACTCAAATTGAAGTAACCAAAAGATTACTGGCAATTGACACTATAAAAATTCAGCCCACCAGTCCGTTTACATGGGCTTCAGGCTGGAAATCACCCATTTACTGCGACAACCGCAAGATACTTTCTTATCCTGAAACAAGAACATTTATTCGCGATAAATTTGTTGAACTGATCCAGGAAAAATACCCGGAAGCCGAAGTAATTGCCGGTGTTGCCACTGGTGCAATTGCTCATGGAGTACTGGTTGCCGAAAAACTTGGATTGCCTTTTATTTATGTACGTTCGTCGCCAAAAGGACACGGTTTGGAAAACCTGATTGAAGGTGATTTAAAACCCGGGCAAAAAGTAGTAATTATTGAAGACCTTGTTTCAACAGGGGTGAGCAGTTTAAAAACGGTGGAAGCCGTTAACAATTTCGGCGGCGATGTAATCGGAATGGTAGCCATTTTTACCTACAATTTCCCACTTGCCAAAGAAAATTTCAAAAAAGCCAAAGTTGAACTTACTACGTTGAGCCGTTACAATATTCTTATCGAATTGGCGCTTCAAATGGGCGAAATATCCCAGGAGCAGGTCGATTCGCTGATGGAATGGAGAGAAGACCCTGCCAACTGGGGAAAATAATTTGTATATTCGGTTTGCTAAAATATGTCCCGCTTTTTTGGCGGGATTTTTTTTCACCAAAAATTGAAAAATCATGAGTTTAAATAAATACACAAGCGATGTAAAAACAATTCCGCACAACGAACAGGTGGTGTTTAATTACCTTTCAAATTTCGAAAATCTTGCTGCTTATTTAAACTCAGGTTTGATTAAAAAAATAACACAGCAGGTTCCGCAAATCAAAATCACCGATTTTCAATCCGACCGCGATTCATGTAAATTCAACATTACCGGTTTTGGCGTTGCTGAAATAAAAATTGTAAACCGCGAACCTTTTAAAACCATTAAAGTTGAAAGCGCCGGTGGATTGCCGCTAAGCTTTACGTTTTGGATTCAGCTTTTACCGGTAGATTCATTTTCAACAAAAATAAGACTTACCCTGCACGCCGAATTAAGCATGATGATAAAAATGATGGCCGGAAACAAACTTCAGGACGGAGTAAATCAACTGGCAGAAACTTTGTCGAAACTGCCTTACCAGTAAAAGAGGAAAGGATGAAGGATAAGTATGAATCGATTAAATAACAAACTCAACTTCCTTAAACATAAATTCTGAAATTTTACCGTTTCTATCTTCCAGTTGCAGCTGACCAAATTCGCCAATCCCTGCAATACGCGCTTCAAATTCAGTTTCCTCCTTTCTGAATTTACTCCAGACATTTCTCCTGAAAAGATTTTCAAGATAGGCTGAATTTATTTCGTCTGTATTTTCGTTTTTCAGTTTTTCGTAACCTTCCAGAACCAACCCGGCAATTTTATTGGCAACCTTCTCAATATCGAAAGTTCTGCCTGTCAACTGTTTAAGTGAAACTGGATTTGGAGCATCTGAAATAAACTTTTCCTGGTTTATATTTAACCCAATTCCCACCACCGACGAAAACAGGTTTCTACCTTTTATGGCATTTTCAATTAAAATTCCGGCAATTTTTTTGTTACCCACATACAAATCGTTGGGCCATTTTATTGAAACATCGTTTAACTCCTTCCTGAGAAATCCAGCCAAAGCCAGACTAACAATTTTTGAAATCAGAAATTGTTTTTCGGCCGGTAAAAAAACCGGATACAAAACAATGCTCATCAGAACATTTTTCCCTGCTTCACTCTCCCACGAATTTCCGCGCTGACCTTTACCTGAATTTTGATGATATGCCAAAACGACAGTACCCTCTTCTGCCTGTTTCGACACAATAAGCTGGTTGGCATAGTTGTTGGTAGACCCAACCTCGTTCAGAACGATGATATTTTTGCCTGCAATAGTCATAAATTCTGTAAAAATGGTTTAAACTATTTTTTAAAATATTGGTTGTATAATTCAAACAAAATTCAAGTGAATAAACAGCAATATTAAGAAATGAAAATACAAAAAATGGTTATTAGGCAAAAAGTTTATCTTTGTAAGGCTAATAAATATTTATGAGTAAAAAAGAAGCAGAAACAGACAAAACAATTGAAGCAATAATTGAAGGGATAAAAAGGGTAAAAGGGAAAGAAATAACCATAATTGATTTAAACACAATACATCATACTGAATGCGGATATTTTATCATTTGCCACGGAAATTCGAATACGCAGGTTGATGCAATCGCCCGTTCGGTAGAAGAAACAACTGAAGAACTTACCGGAGAAAAAGTCTGGCACAGAGATGGATACAGAAATGCCATCTGGATTTTACTTGATTATGGTGATATTATGGTTCATGTTTTTCAAAGAGACGCAAGAGAATTCTATAACCTTGAAAGCCTCTGGGCTGATGCAAAATTAACAAAACTGGAAGAAGAAAATTAGAAATATATTATGGCAGAGAACAATACTAACAACGGGCAAAACAAATCAAACAACCCATTCGACCCGTTTTCAAATAAAAAGAACGATAAAAAAGGAGGACCTAAATTCAATGCCTATTGGATTTATGGTATCATTGCCATTGTCTTCATTCTTATTCAATTTTATTTCAGCAATTCACGCGGTCCGGTTGAGACCAACTGGAGTGAAGTAAAATCGACAATGCTTGCCAATCAGGATGTTGAAAGAGTGGTAGTTGTGAATGAAAAGAAAGCCAACATTTATATCAAAAAAGACAGGCTCAATAAATACGAGTCGATGTTCAAAAATAACTTTACGAAACCTTCGGAAACTGGGCCTCAATTTACTTTTAACATCGGTTCGGTAGAAACATTTGAACGCAACCTTCATGATGCCCAGGAAGGAATGGTAAATGAAGTTTTGCCGGAATATAAGGAAGAACGAAACTGGGCCGGAGAAATCCTCTGGACAGTCGGACCTTTTGTACTGATTATTTTACTTTGGTGGTGGATCTTCAGAAAAATGAGCCGTGGTGGCGCAGGAGGTGGCGCTGGTGGCATTTTTAACGTTGGAAAATCGCAGGCAAAAATATTTGATAAAGATCAAAGGGTATCAACAACTTTTAAAGATGTTGCAGGTTTGGCCGAGGCAAAACAGGAAGTGGAAGAAATTGTAGAGTTTCTGAGAAGTCCGGCAAAATACACCAAACTGGGCGGTAAAATTCCCAAAGGAGCACTTTTGGTTGGCCCTCCCGGAACCGGTAAAACATTGCTGGCCAAAGCAGTAGCCGGTGAAGCAAACGTACCGTTTTTCTCAATGTCGGGTTCCGATTTTGTAGAAATGTTTGTAGGTGTTGGGGCATCGCGTGTGCGCGATTTGTTCAAACAAGCCAAAGAAAAAGCGCCTTGTATTGTATTTATAGATGAAATTGACGCCATTGGTCGCGCCCGTGGACGGAATCCCAATTTCGGTTCCAACGACGAACGTGAAAACACATTAAACCAGTTGTTGACAGAAATGGATGGTTTCGACACCAACAGCGGTGTAATTATTCTTGCGGCTACCAACCGCGCCGATATACTCGACCGTGCGTTAATGCGTGCCGGACGTTTCGACAGGCAGATTCATGTTGAACTTCCCGATTTAAACGAAAGAGCTGAAATATTCAATGTTCATTTGCGCCCGTTAAAACTGAATGAAGAAGTAAAAGTTGATTTTCTGGCCAAACAAACACCTGGTTTTTCGGGTGCCGATATTGCCAATGTTTGCAACGAAGCAGCCTTGATTGCTGCCCGCAGAAACCGTGAAGCAGTGACAAAACAGGATTTTCTTGATGCGGTCGACAGAATTATCGGTGGTTTGGAAAAGAAAAATAAAATCATTTCGCAAGAAGAAAAGAAAACCATCGCCTATCACGAAGCCGGACATGCAACAATAAGCTGGCTGCTCGAACATGCACACCCACTGGTAAAAGTAACAATTGTACCGCGAGGAAAAGCGCTGGGCGCTGCGTGGTACCTTCCTGAAGAACGTTCGATTACTACAAAAGAACAACTTCTGGATGAAATGTGCTCGGCTTTGGGTGGACGGGCAGCAGAAGAACTGATTTTTGGCCGGGTTTCGTCGGGAGCCCAGAACGACCTTGAAAAAGTTACCAAACAGGCTTATGCCATGGTAAGTATTTTCGGGATGAGTGAAAAAGTTGGAAATGTAAGCTATTACGATTCATCGGGTCAATCGGATTATTCGTTCACTAAACCGTATAGTGAAAAAACTGCTGAACTGATTGACGAGGAAGTAAAAATCCTAATCGATGGACAATACGTCAGAGCGCTAAAAGTTTTAAAAGACAACAAGGAAGGACACTCTCAACTGGCTAATTTGTTGCTCGAACGAGAAGTTATTTTCAGCGAAGATTTAGAAAATATATTTGGCAAACGACAGTGGGATAAATCAAAACTATTGACGTCTGAAGCAGAGAAAAAACCGCTTTCAGAAAATATAGATGCTGAAAATCAGAAAGAAAATTCTGAAAACGAAGCAATTTCAGCTTAATATGAAATCATCGCGACAGGAAATTCTGGACAAACTCAGAAAAACAAAACACGTTCTTCCTGATTCGCCCGATTTTAATGCTCCCGTTTATCACCCGATTGAAGAGCAGCTGGAAACAGCGTTCAAAAAAAATCTGGAGGCGGTAAACGGGAGTGTTTATTTGTGCAATTCAGAAAAGGAATTGGCTCAAAATCTGGCTGAATTGTTAAGCCGTTTTTCAAAGGAAACAATTTATTGCAGCGAAGAAAATCTTCAGAGAATATTGATTCAGGCTGAAATTCCGTTTTCAATTTCAGAAAAAACAGCTGAAAATATGGAGGCAGGAATAACGGGCTGCGAGTTCCTGATTGCCCACACCGGTTCGGTAATGGTCAGCTCTGCATCGAAAGGCGGCCGACAAATGTTTGTTTTTCCGCCGGTGCACATTGTTGTTGCTCAAAAAAACAAGTTGGTTGATTACCTCGACAAAGCCTACTCAGGAATGATTAAAAAATACAAAGACAACCTTCCGTCTCAAATTACATTAATTACCGGGCCCAGCCGTACTGCCGACATTGAAAAAACACTCGTAATGGGAGCACACGGACCGCGCGAATTTCACGTATTTTTATTCTGAATTTAATACGCGGATTTTTTTACCTTTGCACCATGGAACAAGGATGGAAAGAAGTGTATATTACTGCCCACGAATACAAAGCAGAAATGGCCAAAGAAATTCTGGAGAACGAAGGAATTAAGGTTGTTATTCTGAATCAGCAGGATACAGCTTACAAATCGTTTGGTGAATTTTGTCTTTATGTGGCAGAGAAAGACCAGGCATCCGCTGTTGAACTCATTAAAAACCTAAAACATTGAACGATCTATTTAAACGTTCGCTGACCGGTGTTGTTTTTGTTGCTGTAATTTTAGCAGGAACAATGATTCATTCGCTGATTTTTGCCGTAGTTTTCCTGACACTCCTTGTTTTTACCCAGTACGAATTTTACAAACTCATCGAAAAAGCGGGTTATACACCACAAAAGTTGGTTGGCTTAATTCTGGGAGGATTGTTTTTTATACTTTGCTACGTAGCTGTTAGAAAAATTATTCCATACCAGTTTTGCCTGCTCATTTTCCCTTTTATGGTTTTTATCTTTCTGTTCGAAGTTATGCGAAAAAAACCGGGAACATTGCAAAACAGCATGTTAACGCTTGGCGGTTTTGTATATACAGTAATTCCGTTTAGTTTGCTGAACTTTATTGTTTTTCCGGGTTTTCCCGACGACCGATTGTTTTACCCCTGGATTTTAACAGGTATATTTTTTATCCTCTGGATGTACGATTCGATGGCTTATGTTGGCGGCTCTTTGTTTGGCAAACATAAAATGTGTATCAAAATATCACCAAAAAAATCGTGGGAAGGATTAATTACAGGTGCTGTTTTTGCCGTAATTATGGGAATTCTGAATTCAGTCATTTTTCAGTCATTGTCGATGTTAAGCTGGATAATTGCTGCTTTGATAATTGTTGCTTTCGGAACCATTGGCGACTTGTTTGAATCGAAAATAAAACGCGATCTGAACATTAAGGATTCAGGTACAATTTTACCCGGCCACGGCGGTTTTCTCGACCGTTTCGACAGCCTGCTTTTTGCTGTCCCGGTAGTTTATATCTGGTTAATTTTAGGAGGAAATGTTTAATGAAATTGCACAAGGAAGGTTTTAAAATAATACCGGTGGCCTTTTTAATACTGGCCGTGCTTGATGTTATTATTTATTTCTTATTGAAAGAATACTTTATTTTTTATTTGCTGATAGCTGCTTCGTTGGTTTTGGCGGGATTAATCGTTTATTTTTTCAGGGTACCCAACAGGAAAATCGATACCAACGAAAAACATGTTTTAGCTCCTGCCGACGGCGAAATTGTTGCGATTGAACCTGTGTTTGAAAAAGAATATTTTAAGGACGAACGCATTCAGATTTCTATTTTTATGTCGCCGCTGAATGTACACCAAAATCGGGCTCCTGTTGGTGGTGAAGTGGTTTACGTAAACCACATCTCGGGGCATTTTCATCCCGCTTTTGTTGCCAAATCGTCGGAAGAAAACGAACGGTGCACGGCTGTTTTCAGAATGAAAAACGGTACTGAGATATTATCGCGGCAAATTGCCGGAGCTGTTGCACGACGAATTGCAACTTACAAAAAACCGGGAAACAAAATTGAACAGGGACAGGAATACGGATTTATACGCTTTGGTTCGCGGGTTGATGTATTTGTTCCAAAAAATGCAAAAATTGAAGTTAAAATGAACCAGAAGTCGGTAGGTGGAAAAACGGTTCTTGCTACGTTTTAAAAAGTTGCAATGAGAAAAATTATCAGTCATATTCCAAATTTTATTACTTCGCTGAACCTGATTTCAGGAACGATGGCCGCTATTTTTGCCATCGACGGACATCTTATTTGGGCGGGTATTTTTATTTGTTTGGCTGCGGTTTTCGATTTTCTCGACGGTTTTGCTGCGCGTTTGTTAAAAGCATATTCCGAAATAGGCAAACAACTCGATTCGCTGGCCGATGTAGTTTCGTTCGGAGTGGCTCCGGGAGCAATTCTTTTTACTTTGCTCGAATTTGCCCTTTTTGAAAAAAACCAACCCATTTACGAAATCACGGCTCACTGGTACGAGTGGCTGATACTTTTTTCAGCCTTTTTGATACCCGTTTTTGGCGCTATTCGGCTGGCGCGCTTTAATGTAGCTCCACAGGAAAGTTCATTTTTCCGCGGATTACCCATCCCTGCCAATGGAATGCTGTGGGCTTCGCTGGGTTTAATTCTGCAAAGTCCGGGTAATCAGGCTTTGTTCGAACTGGTGTATTCCACCAAAAATCTGTTGTTCCTTGGAATATTTACCTCCGGAATGATGGTAATTAATTTGCCCATGTTTTCGCTCAAGTTCAAATCGCTGAACATGAAAAAAAACTGGTTCCGCTATTTATTTTTAGTAATTGCCGTAGCGCTGATAATTTCTTTCAAATTTTACGGATTAACTTTTACCATTTTCACCTACATTATTCTGAATGTAATATTTTATCTTTTCAAGGTAGAATATTAGAAATCAAAATTGAAACATAAAAAAACCTCTGAAAAACCGAAGACAATTTTTTCCCGAGGGAAAGATTAATAATACGCCATGACAAATTGTGTTCTTCAGTTTCCAGAGGCTATCTTAAAAACACGCAATAATTAAAAATGTTTCCGGGTTGGAAATATTTGTACAAATTGAAAGTATAAAACGAACAAAGATGTTCTAAATAAAATATGATTTTATTTCAATGGTGCAGCAAAGCGCAATACATCGTCACCAGTTATTTTTCTGTCACACAGAATAATAAGCCTTTCAATTACATTTCGGAATTCGCGAATGTTTCCTGTCCAGTTTATTTTTTGTAATTCTGAAATGGCTTCATTTGTAATATCAAGTTCAGTCATTCCGTACTCGCCGCAAATTTGTTTGATAAAATGACTGGTTAAAAGCGGAATATCCTCCACGCGTTGATTTAATGTAGGAACGTGAATCAGAATTACACTTAACCTGTGGTACAAATCTTCGCGAAATTTACTGGCTGCAATTTCCTCAGCAAGGTTTTTATTGGTAGCAGCCACAACCCGCACATCGACTTTTATATGTACATCGCCTCCTACCCTGCTGATAACACTTTCCTGCAAAGCACGCAAAACTTTTGCCTGGGCCGAAAGACTCATGTCGCCAATTTCATCGAGAAAAAGCGTTCCGCCGTTGGCTTGTTCAAACTTTCCCTTGCGTTGTTTTACCGCCGAAGTAAATGCCCCTTTTTCGTGCCCGAACAATTCACTTTCTATTAATTCTGAAGGAATAGCAGCACAGTTTACTTCTACAAACGGCCCCGACGCGCGATTGCTTTGTTCGTGAATACGGCGTGCCACCAATTCTTTTCCTGTGCCGTTCGAACCTGTAATTAAAACCCGTGCATCGGTGGGCGCAACACGGTCGGCCATGTCGACCACCGCTTTTATCGCTTTTGACTCGCCAACAATTTCAAATTTTTTACTGACTTTCTTTTTCAGGATTTTGGCTTCTGTAACCAAGTTCGATTTATCCATCGCATTCCGGATAGTAATCAAGAGCCTGTTCAAATCGAGCGGTTTTTCAATATAATCAAAAGCGCCCTTTTTTATGGAATCCACAGCAGTGTCAATATTTCCGTGTCCCGAAATCATCACTACCGGAGTATCGGGGGCCATTGCAGTTAGTCGTTCCAAAACTTCAATCCCGTCTAATCCCGGCATTTTAATATCGCAAAGAATAATATCGTATTCTACGCTTTTTACTTTTTCAATCGCCCTGTTTCCATCTTCTGCAAGATCTACTTCGTATTTTTCGTATTCCAAAATATCTTTCAGCGTATTACGGATACTTCTTTCGTCGTCGACAACCAGGATTTTTGACATAGGACTTCTATTTATGTTTCAGCATGTAAAAATAGTTTTACTTTATTTGAATAGAAAATCAGAAGAAAAAAAGATAGATAAAAAAATACCCCGCAAAAAGCAAGGTATAATTTTCTAAAATAAACTATCTGAAATAATTAATAAGGACAAGATTAATAACCCGCATCAGAGAAATAGCGCATAAACTGTGTGCGTTCAAACAATACAGGTTTCTTAATGTTTTTCTGACTGGCCTTTCCTCTGAATTCTTGAATTGAATTATAATTGTGCCTGAACATCCAGTCTTCCAAATCGTGAATCATACTTTCGATAACTTTCGGGCCTTTCTTATAAATTGCCGAAACAATCTGCACAGCTTGTGCTCCCACCAACAAATTTTTAATTACCTGTTCCCCGTTGTAAATACCGCGCGAAGCTGTTAATTCAATATTCACTTTGTTGTACAAAATTCCAATCCAGCGCAAAGTCATCGTATTCAATTCCTTGCAACTCAGCACATCTCCGGAAATGACCTTTTCTTTTTCAATATCCACATCGGGACTGTAAAATTTGTTAAAGAGTACCACCGATGAAGCTTTGGTTTCAGAAAGTCGGTAAATAAAATTTGCCAGACCTGAGAAATAATAACTGATCTTGAGTGAAAACGGAATGGAAATGGCATTGCTAATTTTTTCAATAATATCGAAATAGATATTTTCTTTTTCAATGCCAGTTACGTGAATATCGGCGGGCAACAAAAACAGGTTTACTTCCAGGGCATCGGCACCGGCATCCTGAATCATTTTTGCATAGGCAATCCATTCGTCAGCCGACACGCAGTTAATACTGGCAATTACCGGAATATTCAGCGCTTCTTTGTTCTTTTTTATCAGGTTGATGTACTGCGTCAGGTTATGTTTTTTGCTGTAATACATCGCGTAATACTCCTGTTCATTAAACGAGCCATACATATTGTTAAGCCTCTGTTCATCAACATCGTGAAGGATTTGCTCTTCGAAAAGCGACTTCAGTACCACTGCGCCTGCACCGGCTTTTTCGTAAGCTATCGAGTTCTCCACATTTTCGGTTAACGATGAACTGCCAACAATGATTGGGCTTTTTAGTTTCAGCCCCATGTAACTGGTTGAAATATCCATGACGTATGATTTTACAATTCCATTAAAAATTTATCGATACCCATTGCGGCTTTGTGGCCGTTTGCAATGCCGTGAATTACATCGGGCCCCTGAATAATGTCGCCACCCATAAACAACCACGGTACGCTGGTCTGGAAATCGGAATTTACTTTGATTCTGCCACGCGGTCCCATTTCAAGCCCGTCTTTTAACGGCTCCTTAATGTAGCTCAAATCCATGCCCTGACCTATTGACTCCACCACCATGTCGCCTTCAAAGAAACGGGCATTGTCCATATTGCACTGCGGATTGAAATTTCCGGTTGCATCGAACAGCGACATACACTGAACCACGTGCAAACCTTTAATTTCCCCGTTTTCAATTTCAATGCGTTGGGGCGCCCAGCCCGGAATTACATCTGCTCCTTCTTCGCGCGATTCAACCACTTCTTCGCGGTCGGCAGGCATTTTTGCTTCAGTTTCCAAACTTGTGGTTATAATCTGAACCTTGCCGTAAAGCTGCTTTTGCAAACGAGCCAGCGAGCGCGTAATGTCCATAGCCACGTTTCCACCTCCGATAACCACAATCTTTTCAGCAACATGAATTTTTTCGCCCTGGGTAATCTTACGCAACAACTCAATCGATTGATATACATTTTCATGGTCGGAACCTTCAATGCGGGTGCTGCGTCCCAGATGCAAACCGGTTCCGGCAAAAACTGCATCAAAATCTTCACCTAATTTATCAAGAGTAATATCTTTCCCCACATTCACATTGTAGTGAATTTTCACGCCAAGCGATAAAATATAATTGATGTCTTTGTCAATCTGGTCGTAAGGCAAACGATATTCAGGAATACCAAAGCGCATCATACCACCGGCCTGTGCAAGTTTCTCGAAAATTTCGACTTCATAACCCAATTTTGCGAGGTAATGTGCAGCAGATAAACCGGCAGGTCCCGAGCCAATGATGGCCACTTTTTTACCATTTTTCTGAATGAATTCAGTTTCGAGAATGGCTTTGTATTTTTCAGAAGGATTCTGGTCGGCAATGTAACGTTTCAGCCAGCGTATGGAAAGTGCTTCACCTCGGTGGCCGATTGAACAAACGGTTTCGCACTTGTGGGTACAGATACGACCGCAAATTTCGGGAAGCGGGTTGGTATCATACAAAATGCGCAAACCTTCTTCCAGATCGTTGTTGCGAATGGCTTTTATGTAATCAGGAATTCCCATGTGTGCCGGGCAGGTAGCAGTACAAATACCACATTCCACGCAGCGGTCGGCTTCTTTTTCGGCCTGTTCTTTCGAGAATCCCTTAATAATTTCAATAAATGAATCGTCTCTTTCTTCTGGATGAAGTTCTTCCATTTTAACCCGTTCGAGCTGATAAAATTCGTAGCCGTTCGCCGGCTTCTTCCAGCCTAACTCGTTATCGTCCCAGGCTTTTTTATCCACTCCGGGTATAAACCTGAAATTCTCGGGGTCGGTATCTACCCAAGTGTATTCGTTCGACAGCGACAGCGAGCCGGTTGTACAAACATCGACACAAAGGGCACACCAACAACACCGTCCATAGTCCACTTTCGGACGTAAACCGCTGTCGCCGTTTTTGGTTTCGAAATTGGCAATGGCTACCATATCGATGGCTTCGTTTTCGCAAATCGATTCGCAGGTGCCGCAACCTATACAGGTACTCACATCGTTTTTATGAAATCCGCGGTAACGTGGTGCTCCGGGCCTGTCGTTTAACGGGTCTTTCACGGTAACCGGCTCTTTGAACACGTTTTTCCACGCAGTAAACGGCATCAATATATCTTTCAGTGAACTCATTTTCCTCGATTTATTATTTATTAATCATTATTTATTATTGAATAACCGTCTATACTATCGGTTGCGGCATTTGCTATTTTAATCCTTTTGTTTAACATCTTCACTTAAATTTCCAATAGAGATTAATCAATAATAAATTATAAATATGCTAGCGTTCGATTTCCGGCGGACAGGTTTGCAGTGAAACCATAATATTTGCAACATCGGCAATATTTGCGCCCACCAACATGTGTTCAAGCAGCGAAACAGCGTGGGTATAACTTGGCCCGCGCAGGTTAATTCTCCGCGGATACTCGGTCCCGTCGGAAACCACATAAAAACCATATTCGCCACGCGACGATTCAGAGCGAACATAGGTTTCACCTTGGGGGATTTTCCAGTGTAGAACATTTGGCGTTTTTGCACGAATTTCTCCGTCGTCCGGCATTTTTGCCATAATCTGACGGATTAAATCAACGGTCATTTGCAAATCGTACCAGCGTGTACGCGAGCGGGTGTAGATATCTGATTCGGTTGCAGTATGTGGTTCGAAGTCGAGTTCATTGTATTTCAAATACGGATAATCCTTACGCACATCGCGTTTAAAACCGGCAGCACGTGCATTCGGGCCAACAATTCCGTAGCTGTCAACCCACGACGGGTCGATGTAACCCACGCCAATCGTACGTTTTTTAAATACCGCGTTGCTGTACATCACATTGTCGATGTTCACAATAAACTCATCAATTTCTTTCAGGTTAGCTTCCATTCTTTTTTTGAAACCACCAGGCAGCAAACCACGAACACCGCCGGGGATAATGTACATATGATAAACACGTCCGCCGGTAAGTTCTTCAAAACGGTCGAGAATTAAATCACGAAGATAAACGCCCCACTGTACGCCAATTCCCAAACCGGTTGTACCGCCCTGCCCGGGAACAACACGCAGCAACGATTGCAAACGTGCCATTTCGAGTACCAAAGTGCGCAGCCATTGTGCAACCTCGGGAACCTGAATTCCACTCAATTCTTCCACACTGGCAGCCAGGTTGTATTCGTTGTAATCGGGTTCGGCAACACAAAGACGGATACAGGTTGGGAAAACCTGAATGTATTTCCGGCGTTCAAACAATTTCTCAAAACCACGATGCAAATAACCAACATGTGTTTTGGCTTCCACAATCTCGTCTCCACTAATAGTCAACTCAATGGCCATATTCCCGGTAACACCGGGATGGTTCGGCCCTTGCCATAGTTTTACCAGTTTGTGCGATGTTTTGTCTATCACCAGATTTCCGTCGGCACCCGTTTCAGGGTATTTGCTGCGGTCGTATCCTATATTAAGCCAATGCTGTTTACTCATTGGGATATAATTTAAATTTCATGTACTGAGCCGGGTCATTCGTACCTCTTCCCGGACGTGGGAAGTACGTTTCTTCGGAATATTTTTTTGTGTCGAAATCGCGTCGCATGGGTGGAATGTTATCCCAGCCTTCAAGAATGAAAGATTCATTGACCCGCGGACTTCCGGGGAAATTAATGCCAAACATCTCTTTCAATTCACGTTGGTACGTAGCCACCTGGTTCCACAAATGATGCGCTGAATTCATTTCGGCATTTTCACGCAATATTTTGGTGCGGATTCCGATATCAAATTTCTCTGTTGGGTTGTTCAGGATGTAAGTGAGTTGGAAAATCCCGTCCTCAATCCAGTCAACGGCAGTCATCAAAACAAAATGACTGAACCCTTCGGTATACTTCAGGTACGACATCAACTGAATCACACTTTCCTTGTCAATACTCAGAAACGTGAGGTTCTTCCGTTGGTATTCAATTTCGGAGATATTGAATTTATAGCTTAAATCTGTAATAAATTTCTTCATAGCTTACCAGTTATAATCGGGCATGTTCCAGTCCTTAATTATTTTTTTCTGATTGGCTTTGTACCAGTCGAGGTTTTTGATGTATTCGTTTGCATTTTCAGCTTTCCCGGCTTTAATCAGTTCCTTAAGTTTCATAAAACCGGCCAGCAAAGCTTCGGGGCGTGGCATACAACCAGCGATATAAACGTCAACGGGGAGGTAGTGATCGAGGCGGTTAATGGTGTTGTAACTGTCCCAGTACATACCTCCATTGATGGTGCAACTACCGAGCGCCAAAACGTATTTCGGGTTTTGCATCTGCTCGTAACTGCGAATAACACGTTTCAGTGTTTTCACCGACAGATAACCTGAAATGATAAAAGCATTGGACTGGCGTGGAGTCGGGCGCATCTGAACTCCGTAACGAAAAGCATCGAAACGGGGCGTTACTAACGGCGGAATTTCAATACTCCCGCAACCGGTTCCAAAACCCAGCACCCAAATCGATTCGGCACGTGCCCAGTTCAGAAATTTTTCTACAACCTTAACCTTGTAGGGTTCGCTTACCTGCGGGCGCGCATCGCAGAAATAATCCTGCAAAGGGTCAATTTCAATGATGCTCCCGTCGGGTGCAATAACTTCACGTTTTTTATTTTCTTCGTGAAGAAATTTATCGTGAATATCTTTTTCGCTCATCTTATTCTTCATTTTTTACAACACTACAATTATTGCGATGATGCCCAGCACCAGCGGAATTTTCAGGAACCAGCGAATCGATTGTTCAATTCGGAACCGGGCGAAAACCACTCCCACAAAAACGCTCCAGAAATAAATCAGGAAGGTTTTCAGGATAAGTTCGAACCAGTTACTGGCTCCCCCGAAAAACAGATTCATAAACAGCGCTGCTTCCACCACATGCAAAATGGCGGCATTGGTACGTAAAACACCGAGAAAAGTCGCATGGTATTCGGTTGGAGGGCCAATCGGAATTTCGTTGGGCGCTTTTACCAGGTTAAACGGCGAATGCCCGAACGCTCCCAACAACGACAACATGGCTGCTGCTGTGGCAAACGGATTGGTAATCATTGTCCAGTGCAGAAACCCGCCTTGTTGTGCGGCCACTATTTCTGAGATGGAAAGCGTGTGGTATTGTACTGCAATGGAAATCACTGCCAAAGTCATAGGCACCTCTATGGTGGTAAATTGCGACAACCCGCGACTGATACCAATGGCTGAATTTGGGTGACCACCTTCACCGGCTCCAAGCGCCATTCCGAGCATTCCAAAAAACTGGAAGTACAGGATTAAAACCAGGTCGCCTGAAAACGAAAAGTTACTCCAGTGCTCGTTTCCGAAAATCATCGGCAGAAAAAGGAAAATTCCCACACCGCCTGCCAAACGGAAAACCGGGCCGAGGTAAAACATCACCCCGTGCGTAATCTGCGAACGAATGGCGTAATTCTTTATTAAATCGATGTACGGTTGATAAAGCGGAATGCCGTAACGTTTTCCCACACGGGCAACAAGTTTGCGCATGATACCGCTCATCACCAGCCCCCAATTCAGAACGATAAACAGTCCGAGGAGGGTCCAAAGTATTTTGCTTACAGTAAATTCCATTTAAATGGTGCTTAAATAAATGATAAAAACTACAACTGTATAGGTAACCACGTGAACGGCATAACTCTGTCCGTTTCCGCTGTAAATTCTTCTTATAAAATTGCCTGCCGACTCGAAAAAGTTGGTGACATAATTCCAGAAACCTGTGATTCCAGGAGCTACCAGAAAACCGAGCGCTTTGTTATAACCCGCATAAATATTGTGCGACATGTGTGTCAGTTCAGGACGTTCCGGGCGTTCAGCAGAATATACCATGTTGAACTGTTTTACCGGTTGTGCCTTCCGACTCATGAACCACAGCCAGCTAAACAGAATCAGAAACATGATTCCTATGACCAACATTATGGTGGTGGCATTCCAATATCCCAATGTACTTACTGCTGTTGAACCGTTCCATACCAACTGATTTGAAGGAAACATGGATGAAAGCGTAACTCCCAAAGGTTTCAGTATCAATTGTGGACGGGCTGAGAAAACCATAATCCCGGCGATTAAAATATATTGCGGCAACAAATACCAGAACGATACTTCTTTCACATTCCGGTGGTTGTCTTTTAACTGACCAAGGAAAATGGAATAAATGAGTTTAAAACAATATAGGAATGCAATAGTGCCGGCAAAGAAAATAATTGCGCCCTGGAAATACCAGCCTTTCGTAATTACCGCATTATAAAACAGCCACTTACCGGCAAATCCTGAAAGCGGGGGAATACCTGCCAATGTAATAATCCCAATCAGTACCGAAATAAATGAGAACGGCATTTGTTTGATGAGCCCGCCCATTTCGTACATGTTGTGGGTTTTCAGCCGAAGCACCACACCGCCAACGGCAAGGAAAAGCAATGCTTTAAACAGGAAGTGGTTAATGGTGTAAGTAAAACCGGTAAGCCATCCCAGGTTCGACATCATGGCAAAGGCAAATAAAATGTAGCCCAACTGACCGATACTTGAGTAGGCGAGCAATCTTTTTGCATCTTCCTGGAAAATGGCGCCGAGGTTACCAACAAGTGCAGTAAGGGCGCCAACCCAGCCAAGAATATAAAACAAACCCTGGTAGTTATTGTCCTGTCCGCCCGAAGCCAGCATAATCAAAATCAATCCGAAAACACCGGCTTTCAGCAAAATAGCCGAAACCATTGGCGAAACATCCGATTCGGCTTCACCATGTGCGCCCGGTAACCAAATGTGTAAACCAAGCGACGCTGTTTTGGTCATGAACCCAACGGCCAGCAGCGACATAGCAAGCGCCTGATAATATTTTATTTGTGAAAGTAGGTCAAGGTTCAAACCAGAATTACCTATGGAAACCATTCCAAAAGCCAGTAAAATCAGGTAGGCACCACCCACCGAAAAAAGCATGTAACTAAAAGCATGTTTCATCGATTTTTTACCACGGATAATCAGGAAATACGAACCAAGTGTCATGATTTCCCAGGCAAAAAAGAACTGCAGCAGATTTTCAGCATCAATTAAAAGGGCAAGGCCTCCAAACATCAGCATGGCTGACGGGTAAAAACCTTCGCGTTTCCCTTTTACACTGAACCCCGGAATCAACGTTAAAATTCCACCCACCAAAAAGATAAGTGTGAAAACCAAAGTTAAGGTATCTTCTCCCGGAATCAGCAGATAAGCAAACCATCCGGTAGCTGCAATCGAAAGAATATTTTTGACAAATGCAGGAAGAAAATCAACCAGCAAAAGAAATACTACAACCACCAGCGGCAAATAATTTATAGTGCTTCCAAACGGAGTGAACTGTGAGATATAAAAACCTGCAGCATAAATTCCCAAACCGAAAAGAAGTACCGGAATATATCTAGCTATCTCAATTTTGGGAAGTTCTCCGGCATCAAATTTAATGGAATAACCTGCCCAACGGAAAAGATAAACTACTTCGAAGAACGAACCTACCAAAATAGCTACTACTGCAACGATATTTCCTTGTTGCGAAAGTTCCATCACCAATTGCCATTTTCCGAAGAAAGAAGGGAACGGTGGAAATCCGGTTAAAGCCAGAATAAAAGTGAGGAACAGAAAAAGCAGTACCGGTTTTTTCCGCAATGCCGACCATTCTTTGATATCAGAGCTCTTTACAAGACCCGAAATCCAGAATAAACCGGCTTTTGCAAAATAATGTCCGGTAAGAATTCCTATAAAAATAAGTTTAAAGTTTTCGTTTGAATGAGGCACAAAACCGATAATTGCCATCAGCAAACCAATTTGTCCAACCGAAGAATAACCAAGCAAACGACGGGCATTGGTTTGGTTCATCCCCAAAAGGTTGGAGCCAATAAATGTGATAATTCCCATCAGCCCGATAAAATAAACCATGTTATCGGTAGCGAGCGCCGAAAATTTGTACAAAACAAATAAATTGGCAGTTGCCACTGCCGACGAAAGCATGGCCGACAATCCGGGATTGGCTGCCTCATATACATCAAGCGCCCATCCGTTAGCCGGGAACGGTTTCAGTTCGAGAATAATTGCCATCAGAATTAAGAAAGCTGAAATCAATGCGCCCCGACTGATAAATGGATTGGACTGAATTACCTGATCGAGGTTGAGCGAGCCGGTAAAACGGTACATAAAAATAATGCCGATGAGCAAGATACTGGCGATAATTCCGGTTGCAAGCATGTATTTAAAACCGGCAGAAACGGCATTCAACCCGTTTTTCAGAATTACCAAACCCGCAGTTGCAATGCTGCCCACTTCCATAAAAACAAAAATATTGAACAGGTCGCGCGACATTACAACAACGTTCAAACTCATAATCAACACAAGGAAAACCACCTGGCTCCCGATTCCGTTCTTTTTAAATGCCGAAAACAGATAAACCGCGCCAAGCAAGCCCACAACATTTACCAGACCGGTAATTACAGCCTCGTTTAAACCCATTAAAAGATTGATGGAGAAAGGAGGCTGAAAACCTGCCGTAAATATCTGCTGTGTACCGGTGAACTGGTTTGCAAGCGCGTATAACCACTCCAGCGAAACAAAGGCGTTGAACAACAAAACCGTTAGCACCAGATAATACGAAAGTTGTCGCAGCTTTTTCCCAAACATTCCGAGGAAAAATCCTGCTCCCAGCGAAACAGCAACAATATATATCGGAGAAATTAGATTCATCTTTTTGTACTTAAAAGTTAGATATCTGTAATATTGAGATTCTCGTCACCTCCTGCCCCCTCAAGGGGGTAATTGAAAAAAAATTCCGGGAAAGCGAATTAACAGCTAATCTCCCCTTAAGGGGATAAAGGGGTGAAACCCGAGATAAATAATTTGCTAATCTTTTCATTTTCCTACCATTTCAGTTCTTTAAAATCGCCAATATTGAGAGATTTTTTCGCCTGGTACATTTTGAGTGCGTACGCCAGCATAAGCGCCGTAACTCCCAGTCCGATTACAATTGCGGTAAGTACAAGCGCCTGTGGAACCGGGTCTACAATTTTTTGAGAGACGTTGTCCAGACCCACTGCACTGTCGAGAATAGGCGCTGTTTTTCCCCGCATATAACCAATGGTTACAATCAGAACATGCGTGCCAGTATCGAAAAGCGAAAAGCCCACAATCATTTTAATGATGTTTTTATCGGAAAGGATGCCGTACAAACCAATCAGCATCAAAGCGAAAGATGTTATTAATGAGATAATCTCCATTTCCTGGTTTTTATAGATTTACATTTTTTCATTTTGTACTTCCTGAAATTTAGAGAGTACGTTGGTTAATTCAGAGCCGACTTTTAGCCCGATAAGCGAATAAATTATCGGGATGGCGCCTGCACTGAAAATGCGGCCAAAGGTTCCGAGCGGTAAAATATGGTTGTCGAGGAAGCCACCGGCCAGCAAGATTCCGAAAACTCCAAATACGACAAAAGCAATACCCGAGATAGATTCCACAGCCGAAATAATACGGTGACTGACTGAATAATCGGGATTGGCCATCAGCAACATAATAAATGCCGTAGCGATAATTGAACCTCCCTGAAAACCTCCGCCAGGGGTTAAATGTCCGTTTACAAATACATAAACTCCTAAAACTATTACCACCGGAACCAGTAATTTTGATGCGGTTACAATGATTTCGCTGGATTCGCGTTTTGCCGGATGCTCTTTTTCTTCCTGTTTCTTTTTTAAGAAAAAACCAATGATGGAAGCAACCAGAAATAAAATGGTAACCTCGCCCAGGGTATCGAATCCACGATAAGTTACAACCACCGAAGTTACCAGGTTGGGTGCACCTACTTCATCGGCACCGTAATTGGCGTAATGTTCTGCCAAAGGCGACAAGGTTTCGTTGCTCCCAAAATCGCTGTATAAAGTGGCGAAGATGGCTGCAAAACCGGAGATTACTATCAGGATAAAAAATTTCCTTATCATTTTGCTTTGCGTATTTTATTCAACACATAAAAAAAGATGATGGTAGAAAGCCCGCTGCCAATGGCGGCTTCGGTCATGGCGACATCGGGAGCTGCCAGAATCAGGTATAAAACCGAGGCAACCAGCCCCACTGCTCCGGCAGCAATTACTGCAACCGTAAGTTTTTTGTGCAACACAGCCGTAACTGCCATGATGAGCATTATTGCGCTTAATATGATTACAACTGTCAGGTTCATTCTACTTCGGTTTTTTGAGTGTTATTTTCATGCATTTCCTCAAATTCACTCAGTTTATCAACCACAGTTACATCGGCTTTTTTGATACCAATATAGTGAGCCGCACGTGCCAGCATGTGCGACGAAACCGGGTTGGTAATCATTATAAATATGATTAACAGGATTATCTTCAACAAAATCTGAGGAACGATTAACCCAATTCCGAACAGAGATAAAAGCGTCCCGAGCGTGGAAGCCTTGGTTCCGGTCTGGATGCGGGTAAACACATCGGGCATACGAATCAGTCCTACACTTCCCAACAACAGGAAAATAGACCCGATGAGTGTAATAAATGCGCCAATTATTTGTATTATTTCCATAACTACATGCTTTTTTCGAGGTAACGTGCAACAATCACCACACTGAGGAAACTCAACAAACCGTAAATCAAGGCCACATCGATGTAAATCGTCCTGCCCGAAAAATAAGTTATCATCGCAATCAGCGAAACTGATATAATAGTCATGATGTCGAAGGAAATAACCCTGTCGACAAGCGAGCCTGCCTTAAAAAAGCGGTATAGCGACAAAACCAGGCTAAGCAGCATAATTCCGCCGGCAATTTGTAAAATGATATTAACCATATATAACCTCCAGGTATTTTTCGAATTTGCTAACAATCATTCTCGTATCCTCCTCAATGTCAGTACTTTTAACGTCAATCCAGTGAATAAACAGACGGTCGCCAGTCATTTCAACCGTAAAAGTTCCGGGTGTAAGCGTAATGGAGTTGGCCAGAATCATGCGCCCCACCTTCGACGTAAGTTTTGTCTGCACTTCAACAATTCCGGGATTAATGGGAAGATTTGGAGAGATTACCCTGCGGGCAACATCTAAGTTCGATTTAACTAGTTCGCCGATAAAAACAAAAATGTAAACAATAGTATAAACCAGTGCTTTCGGAGTTAATCTTATTTCTTCGAAAATGCTGCACGAACTGCAAAACAGCAACCCGGTAAAAATGGCCACTACTGCCCCGGAGATGAGAACCTCGCCGTTTAAACTGCCATTCAATACCAGCCAAACAACAAACAAAGTCGAGGTAATGATTAAAAATGATTTAATTCTCATATTCATGATAAATTGGAACAGGTACAAAATTACCCCTCAAAAAATGGTTAAAAGAACGAACACAGATAAAGCAGACTTACTTTTTCATATAAATAGAATTACATATTTCGATATGTAGCATAGAGTTTTGGTATATTTACATCGTTATTTTTTTGATTCAGACTAAAAAACACCGGTAAATGAATGGAACAGGAATAGAAACAAATTCATGTTTATTTTGCGGAAACAAATCATCTTGTTTCAAACAGCTTGGAAATGAAGAGCTTGAATTAAGCAATCAACATCGCGTTCAACTGAATTTTAAACAAGGCGAAACAATTTTTAAACAGGGTTCTTTTGCCAACCATGTTCATTTTGTAAAAAAGGGGTTGGTGAAATTGTATATGGAAATTCCAAATTCTGATAAAAATTTGGTATTGAATATTTTACCACACGGTCATTTGATGGGATTACCCTCGATTTACGGGAACAAAGTTTATACATATACGGCAACTGCCATTGAAGATTCGACGATTTGTATTATTGAAAACGAAACGATAAAAGAGCTTATTGAAAGCAATGGGAAATTTGCTGCGGAAATTATCAAAACAATGAATTACTGTTCCAATTCTACATTTGCCCGCTTTGTAAGTTTAACCCACAAACAATTGAACGGTCGTCTTGCCGATGCGTTGGTTTATCTTTCAGAAGATATTTATAAATCTCCTGTTTTCAAACTGTCGCTATCTCGTGCCGATTTGGGCGAACTCACCGGAATGTCGACCATGAGCGTAGTAAAAGTAATTAAGGATTTCAAGGACAACAATATTATAAAAAACGAAGACGGTTTTATCGAGATTATCAATATGCCGCTGCTGAAAAGGATTAGTGAAATTGGTTAATTAACCTTTTCAAACACATTTTTATCCATTAATTGAAGTGTTTTGCCCGTAAGATAAAAACTTCCGAACAACGCTGTAAGCTGTAAAAGCCAACGCCAATATTCCAAAAACAACAAGAGACGTAACGTAAAATTCTTTTGAAAGACCGATACAACAGGCTAAAAAGCTTAAAGTAATGGTTACAAAAAATCCCAGTATTCCCCATATCTCAAGGTAGAACACAATTAATAAGATTAAATTTTTCATCGTATTAATTTTAATGTAAAAATAAAACAATCAATGAACATATGTAAAGTATTACATGTGACATAAATCTCATATCTTTGTGATATTGTACAAACTCAATTTTGCGTGAATTATGGAATCGAATAATGTTAAATGCCGAAACTGTGTAATCAAGTCAAGCGCTGTTTCTGTTTTAAATTATGATGAGTTAAGTATTCTGGAAAAAGGATGTTTTCAGACTAAATTCAGCAAAGGTGAACTTATTTTTAAGGAAGGCACTCCGGCCAAACACATCACTTACATTCGCGAGGGGTTTGTAAAATTAAGCAAAACAATTACAGATGAAAAAGAATACATTGTAAGTATATCGAAAAAAGGAGCTTACCTGGGAATCCAGAATTTAAACAAAACAAATAATTCAAACTACTTTTCAGCACATGCATTAACCGATACTTTGGTGTGTTTTCTCGACATCGACTACTTTGATCAGTTGATAAAACGAAACGGTGAATTTGCATCGGAAGTTGTTTCGTACATTATTAATGATGAAATGAACAACTTTGACCGTTTTATTAAAAATGTTCAGCATCAGTTGCCGGGCAGGCTGGCCAACATTCTTTTCTATTTTTGCCAGCAGGTTTATGGCGAAAATCCTTTCAACCTCAATTTAACTAAAACAGAACTTGCCTCATTAATAGGAACTTCGAGGGAAAGTGTTACCCGCTTATTAAAGGACTTCCAAGACGATAGAATTATTAAAATGGATAAAACCAGCATTCAAATTGTTGACAAAGCAAAATTGAAAGAGATAAAACTGAAAGGTTAAATCGGTATTTTTTTGAATTAATACTGAAATTATTTGGTACTTACCTTAATCGCCCTAACACATTTGTTTTATCATTTATATTTTAAGAAGAACCTAATTCCGCTTCGGTGTTTTTTTCAATAAATCCACTTTATCTGGTTATTACATATTCTCACCAGTATTGTTTTTTTAAAAAACAATCTGTATTGAAATTTAATTTAGAAACAATCATTTGCTCAAAAAATATTTTATAACATATTAAGAAAGAAGTTGAAAAATAATACCTGAAGAAATATTACCACATGCACACAATCTCATATTAATCAGAATATTATAACAAAAAAAACATTAATAAAAAAGATTCCACGAACTCTCATTTTGATCTCAATTTATCACAAAAAATAAAACATGGCAAAATGCACATATTTTAATATGTAAATTTTTATATTTTTGTTTCAATCATTTGTTCATTTGTTGTTTTAATTACATTTTATCAAAAAACAAAACGAAATAGAATATTGTAAGTAAATCAACTAATTATTGTTTCAAAATCGCAGAAAGTTTTTAAACAAAATAAATATGGAGCCAGTAAGAAAATCAAAACGAAACTTTTTTAAGCTACTCATTTTATTTATTGCCATTTTCCTTCCATGGATAATTGGAATTATTTACATCAACCAAACTTCAGCAAAAAAACAAAGAACAGAAGTGAAGCTGGTGAATTATTACCGGGATACAGTACCTCGAGTAGATCACACTAAATTTGAAATACTACACCAGAATTTTAATTCTCCGGAAAGTGTTACCCAGGCATGTTTGTCGTGTCATAACACAACCGATCAGGAAATTATGCAAACATCGCACTGGAAATGGGATCGCGATTATGTTACAGAAAAGGGTGATACCATCAAGCTGGGCAAGAAAAATATCCTGAATAATTTTTGTATTGGAATTTCGTCGAATGAAGCGCGTTGCACCAGTTGTCATATCGGTTATGGATGGAAAGACAATACCTTCGATTTTGCAAACAACACCAAAATAGATTGTTTGATTTGCCACGATAAAACAGGAACGTATAAAAAATTTCCATCGGGCGCCGGTTATCCGGTAACAGAAGAAACTGTTTTCGACGGAAATACTTTTTACAAACCTGATTATGAAAAAATTGCCACCCACATAGGAAAACCGGGGCGTGAAAATTGCGGTGCCTGCCATTTTACCGGCGGTGGAGGCAACAACGTAAAACACGGCGATATTGCCAACGAAATGAAACAGGTAACGCGCCAGGTAGATGTTCATATGGGTATCGACGGCGCCAACATGAATTGTGTGGATTGCCATAAAACTGAGCGGCATAATATTTCAGGAAATCTTTATTCCATTGCCTCAGTTGACACCAACCGGGTAAGCTGCGAACAATGCCACACCGGCCAGCCACATCCCGACCACATTTTAAACCAGCATTCAAAAAAAGTGGCTTGTCAAACCTGTCATATTCCAACCTATGCAAAAGTTAGTTCAACCAAAATGAACTGGGACTGGTCGACTGCAGGACAAAGAAACGAAGACGGTAGTTACATTATAAAAAAAGACAGTCTGGAAAATGTTACTTATCATACATTAAAAGGTTCGTTTGTCTGGAAAAACAATGTTTCTCCTGAATACCAATGGTTTAATGGAACCGCCAAACATTATGTTGCGGGTGACAAGATTGATACTTCAAAAGTAACTCAAATGAATACTTTACTTGGAAATTACGCCGACAACCGTTCAAAAATAGTTCCTGTAAAAGTTCACCGATCGAATTTGATCTACGATAACAAAAACATGATTTTAATTAATCCGCATCTGTTTGGCAAAGACAGCACCGCTTACTGGGGAAATTTCGACTGGACTAAAGCAGCACAAACAGGCATGGAAAGTATGAATTTATCGTTTAGCGGAAGTTATGGTTTTACTGAAACAGAAATGTCGTGGCCCATTAATCATATGGTTGCACCGATGGAACAGGCGCTTCAGTGTACCGACTGCCACAACAAAAACGGCAAGCTCGCCTCCATGAACGATTTCTACCTGATTGGCCGCGATAAAAGTACTTCCCTGGATCGGATTGGAATCCTACTTGTTTTTATTTCTGCACTGGGTGTTATTATACATGCTTCCATTCGAATCGTAAAAAACAGAAAATAATAAACCGACTTAATTCTCTGAATTATGAAAAAATCGACATATATATACCGTGGATTCGAACGTTTCTGGCACTGGAGCCAGGCGTTACTAATTTTCTTTCTTGCACTTACCGGGTTCGAAATGCACGGTTCTTTTAAAATTTTCGGATTTGAAAACGTAGTAAAATGGCATAACATTGCGGCATGGGCTTTTCTTGTCCTAATTGTTTTTGCTATTTTCTGGCATTTTGTAACCGGCGAATGGAAACAATATATTCCAACAACCAAATACATAAAAGCTCAAATTAATTACTATTTAACAGGCATTTTCAAAGGAGCCCCGCATCCAACGCATAAAACCATTTACAATAAATTTAATCCGTTGCAACGGCTTATCTACCTTGGACTAAAACTACTCGTAATGCCCATTCAGGTCATCACCGGTATTATTTACATGACCTACATTTATCCCAACGAAACGTTGTATATTGAGGGATTAACCAATATTGCCATCATTCATACTTTCGGCGCTTTGTTATTGATGGCCTTTGTTATTGCACATGTTTACCTAACTACTACGGGCGAAACACCTCTTGCGAGTATTAAAGCCATGATTACAGGCTGGGAGGTTATTCATGTCGATGGAAAAGAAGAACGGTTAAAACAACTTCACAAAGCAGTTGATGAAAGTGTAGCGGGTTATTACCGTTTAAACAGCGACGGCACATTTGCCGACGTTAACGATGCCTGGCTAAAAATGTACAATTGCTCTGACAGGAACAAAATTATCGGAAAACATTTTTCTGTTACCCGAGATAAATCAGACGTCGTTAAACTAACTGAACAAATCGACGATGTTATGAAAGGAAATTCCATTGCCGGAGTTACCGCCCGAAGAAAAAAAATGGACGGAACTTTCGGTTACCACATTCTTTCTTCGAATCCGGTGTATGAAAATGATAAAATAACCGGAGTTGAAGGATTTATTCTCGATTTTAATGAAAATGAAAATACCAGTGAGTATTTGTATAATGCTGTAAGAAACAGCGGAGCCGGTTATTATAGGCTCGATGAAAACGGGATTATTGAAGATGTAAATGAAGCCTGGCTTAAAATGTATAAATATAAAAACGCAAACGATATTGTTGGGAAACATTTCTCAATCACACGCCCTGTAAATCAAGTGGAAAAACTTGAAAATGCCCTAAAAAAAGTACTTAACGGAGAAATTATCAGTGGTGAAATTGCTACCCGAATGTGCAAAGATGGTTCAGAAGCCAAACATATTCTTTCTGCAAATCCCGTACTTGTCGGGAACCGCATTGTAGGAATGGAAGGTTTTATTCTTGATATTACCTCGCTCAATATCGATAAGTAAATAACTAAACCTTAAAACTAATGTAATGCCAACGAAAAATCTTGAAGGGTTAACCTGCTTTACACAGGAACTTGAAGTTGCTTCACTCAAATTAAAAGAAACGAACATCCAGATTCTTGAATCTGACTTTTTACCCGGATATTATTCAAAAGGAAATTTCCCTTTAAATAAAGAAAATTATCAAAAACATCATTTTTATCTTCCGGTTAAAAAATCGGTAATCTGTTTTCAGGATGTTGTTTTTAAAATTGCTGCCAGAATAAAAAAAGAATACAATGCTGAATTGCATGTTTCACCTGGTCAAATGATCTTTCAAAACAAAAACTACCAGTGTATAAAAATTCAGGCCAACGAAACAGAACAAATGAAACTTATGGTTTCTGAACTTCAAAATGCAGGAATTAATTTTTTCCCACCTCAAAAAGTAGAACCGTATGAAAGCCTGATTTATACAAAAAAATATGCTAGCTTCACCGAAATATTCGAAGGAATTTATCAGGATCAGGATTGTGAAGCAAGGTATTTTATTCAATTTCAGGAAACACCTGAATATCTGTTTTTTAAAGAAATAATTTCAAAAATAAAGAACAACTGTAAGTTTCATTTATTCGATTCCTTTCTTGCAAGTCTTGTAAGCAAAAACGAGGTAATTGATTTTGTAGGGATATATTCTGAGCATTGCCAGAAAGAAAGGTTAAACGAGCTCCAAGCCGAATTGGAAAAAGAAATGATTATGGTTCATTCGTAATCCTTGTCTTATTTTAAAATTATCAACAATGGAAAAAACCACACGAATTGGCATTATTATTTGCGATCGGTATCGGAATTGTGCCGGGGGCAAATGCTTCAAATCGCTGAAAAAACGTGAAGGAGCTTTTGATATTTACAGCAAAGATGAGAATGTTGAACTGGTTGGATATACAAGCTGCGGAGGTTGTCCGGGAGGAAATTTTGAGTATGCTCCCGAGGAAATGAAAAAAAACGGAGCCGACACCATTCACTTTGCCACCGGGTTGGTTGTGGGATATCCGCCTTGTCCGCACATCGAATATTTTAAAAAATTTATTGAAGAAAAATTCCAGATGAAGGTGGTAATCGGAACGCATCCCATTCCTGAAAAATATTATATCACCCACAAAAACCTGAATACCTGGGCCGATAATAACTGGAAAGAAATAATAAAACCAACATTAGCCGACAAAGCTATCAGGTTGGCTTACGATTAATTTTCTGTCATAGAAATTACATCAATGCGAATCGATATCGTTGATCATCCGAAGAGAATGTTCAAGCGTTTTTGTTATTTCGTCGAGGTATTCTTTAACGGCTTTTACACTGCCGGGCAAAGTATAAACCAACGATTTATGTATAACTCCGGCAACACTCCGGCTTAAAAGAGCATTGGGTTTTTCCGAACCGTATTTGTAGCGAATTAATTCCATAATTCCAGGAATCTCTTTGTCAAGCAACTTTTTCACGACATCGGGAGTGATATCGCGGCTGCCAATTCCGGTACCGCCGGTGGTTACAATAATATCTGTTTTATCAGCGGCTGCCTGCCGGAGTATTTCTTCCAGTTCATGCGCATTATCCGGAATTATTTTGTTTTCAATCTGTACTTGTCGATTTTCTTCATCAAAAAACTCCCTGAGCAATTTTGCTGCAAACGGCCCGCTTTTATCTTCGTAAATTCCTTTAAAAGCTCTGTCACTCAATGTGATTATAATTATTTTTACTTGCTTCGGAATATAAATCAATTCGTCTTCTGCCGATAGATTTCCACCTTTCAAAACCCTGCAAAAAATTCCTTCAACCGGCATAATACAACTTCCAACCTGCTGCATAATTTCACATCCGGTATGGCATTTTTTACCAATTTGGGTTACTTCAAGCAATAGTTCGCCACACTGAAAACGGTCGAGTATTTTTGATTTGTGCAATTCAATTCCCTCGGTAGTAATATTTTCGCCAAAATCGCCAAAATTGAATTTTCGTTTGTTTTGCTCTTCGGCCTTTTTCAAACTTTCAACACCAAGCAAACTAACCTGTCGGTGCCAGTATCCGGCGTGAGCATCTCCTTTTACACCGGTTTCAATAATTTCAATGGTATCGACCGGAAGTTTTACAGTTCCTTTTTCTTTGGAAATATTCAGGGATCGTATTTTAACCTTTGTCATTTTTTGTTTTCTCCAATAATTTTATTTCACTCATTTCCATGGTTTTGTCAACGGCTTTACACATGTCGTAAATGGTGAGCAAAGCTACATTTACCGCTGTTAAAGCTTCCATTTCAACACCCGTTTTGCCTGTACATTTTGCCAGTGAAAACGTTCGAATTCCATCTTCTTCCACCAAAAAATCAACCGAAACTTTAGTAAGCTGCAACTGATGACAAAGCGGAATCAGGCTAAAAGTTTGTTTGGCCGCCTGAATCCCGGCAATGCGCGCCACCGAAAAAATATCGCCTTTTTTTATGGAATTGCTTTGGATTAGTTCGAGCATTTTGGTTTGCAAAAATATTTTGCCGGAAGCTTTTGCTACTCTTTCCTGGTCGGGTTTTGCACCCACATCCACCATATTTGCTTCTCCCTTTTCATTGAGGTGTGAAAATGTTTCAGCCATTTTTAACTATTTATCCGCCAATATTATAAAAACTACCTATTTTATTTACCGCTCCTTTTTCAGGTTTGGCGTTGAGCGCTTTCAAAAAAGCCTCCTTTATTCCTAATTCCTTTACACTGAATTCACGATTGCTGAACAAACAAGGTTTAATCATTCCGTTTGCCATCAACCTTAACCGATTACAAATTAAACAATTACCACCTTCACCGCCTTCCACCTGTTCAAATTCGCCGGTCCGCAAATCCATTTGTGTAATAAAACGCAATTGTACTCCTTCAGCAGCGGCGAATTCTCTAAGCGCGTGAAAATCCTGTTCTTCGCTGCCAAGTTTTACCACATTAATTTTTACAGGCGTCAACCCTGCATTTTTAGCAGCCCGAATCCCGGCGATTACTTTTTCCAGTTCACCGCCGCGCGTAATCCTTTTGTATTGTTCCGGAGAAACCGAATCGAGACTAATATTCACCCTGTTCAACCCTGCCTTTTTTAAATCGACAGCAAAATCGGGCAGCAAAAGTCCATTGGTGGTCATGGTAATTTCATTGATTCCCTGAATCTGTTTGATCATTTCCACCAGCTCAACAATTCCTTTTCGTACCAGCGGTTCTCCACCGGTGAGCCTGATTTTCTGAATACCAAGTCCGGCACCGGTTTTTATTACTTCAGCAATTTCTTCGATGCTAAGAATATCTTCTTTTTTCATCCAATGAATACCGTCTTCGGGCATACAATACCTACAGCGCAGGTTGCACCGGTCGGTAACCGAAACCCTCAGGTAAGTAATATTTCTTTCAAATCGATCGAACATTTGATTATTCCTTCAACGAATAAATTTACATTTGCGCAGAGTAGAAACAAAAAATCACTGAAGTTAAACAAAAAGAGAGTGCAGAATTATTTTTCCCGAACTCCCTTTTAAATGAATTGAAACGATTTCGTTTCTATCTAATTCTTTGGTTTTTTAACATCCACCAGCAGCGGCGCTTGTTTTTTGACGGCGTTGAACTTGTACAGGTTGTTTTTCTGCGGTTGTACTAACTGTTCCTTCTTTTGGGGCTGCTTTTTCAGCATAATCAAAACGAGGTTCACCTTTCAGGAATGAATTGTCATCTTTTGTAGAAAGCAAATCATCTTTATGTTCGGCGTAATATTGGAATCCCCCCAGTAGGATTTTTACATTTTCGAATCCAACCTGACGGAACAACATCCAGGGACCGTTTGCCTGCAATTGATCTTCACCGTATAAAACAACAGTAACTCCCATTTCATTAAGTTTTCCCAAACGTTCGATATTTTGTTCCTGTGTTAAATCGTTGGCCGATAAATTTTCAGCGCCGGGAATGTGTCCCTGGCCAAAAACAAAATTATCGCGGATGTCAAAAAGGACAACATTCTGGGGTTTGTTTTTAATAAACTCATCGAGCTGCCACGGATAGAAAAATGCGTCATCCTGGTTGAGCATTTCTACACTTTGATTCATATCTGATTTATATGAAATCAGCGGTTTCGACATGGTTAAAAATCCCACAATCAGAATAATAACAAATGCTGAAAGTGCAATTAAAGTTCTCCATGGATTTAATTCATGTACATGCATGGTCCGAGATTTTTGTTTGTTTAATTAAGATTAGCAACCACCTGAAGCTGCTGATGTTTTTTCCCTTCTGTTCACCTGAATTTCAACTTTTGACGTTTCCACTTCGTCGGTTGCTCCTCCTGTAAAATACATTTGGGCACCTTTTCTAAATGAATACGTCTCAAAAGCAGTGTACGGTTCTTCTTCAGCCGGTTCCTGAGGATCAATAATCGTTTCCATCCATCGGTTAATTCCACCTTTCATTACGTAGGTGCTATTGAAACCGAGACGTTTTGTCAACACCCACATTTGGTCGGCTTTTATTCCGTCGTCGGAAATAAAAACCACTTTTGTTCCGGGAACTCCGAAATATCCCAGATTACCTTCATTCAACAAGTTAGTGAGTGGGATGTTTAATGAATGCGGGAGTGAAAATTTCCCAAATTCATCTTCACTTCGAACGTCGATCAGCATCAATGACGGGTCACCCTGAATAATCATTTTGGCAACCTGATCGGTAGTTATGTACCTTGTTGGCTGAATAATTTCCTGCAACAGCTGTTCCGGTTCAATTTGCGCCGGTTCGTTTTTCCGTGTAAGGAAAAGAGTACCGAAAGCAAGTACCAGCATCAAAATGGTCAGATATATATAATTTTTATTCATCGGCTTAAAATTTATATTGAGTCATGTTTTTTCTGACACGTTTTTCAATCAGCATAGTTCCCCAGAAAGCGGCAAGGGCAATTACAGTAAATGCAATAGCAAACCATTTTGCGGGAATTCCGGTTACATCGGTTAAGGTTACATTTCCAATACTACCACTGTTATAAAAACCTTCGATTAACGGGTACCCGATTGAAAATGCATAAATACCCAAATAAAGGCCAATGGTAAAAACCAGCGCATCGAGTTTACCGATGGCAATGGCAGCAAAACTGGTTCCGGGGCAAAAACCGCCCATAATAAAACCAAGTCCCATAATTACACCCCCAACAATCATTGGCGCTACGTATGTAGGCAGAATAAAAATCTTTGATAAATCGAGCCAGCCGAAGTAATCAAAATACATCAAACCAACCATGGCAACAATCAAGGCAGTAAAAAATACGCGGAGAACAACAAAATTGTATCCGTAAAATACGCCGGTAATATTTCTGGAGGAGGAAAATCCAGATGCTTCGAGAATAAACCCAAAAGCAATCCCCAGTAAAATGGCAATTACAAAATCCCAGTCGCTGCTTATTATACCATTAGGAATTAAAGGTCCCATATTTTAAATTTTTTATTGTTCTATCTATAAAACATTGATTCATTCTATTAAATTTTGTTCAGTCTCAGTGTTCAGCCTCAGCAATTACACCACTGTTTAACTGAGACTGCGACTGTCAACTTTCTCTTAAATCCACAATTTTCTGAAAAAATATGCCATTGCGTAGCCAGTTCCAAAAATGGCAAACATAACAATGACACCACCAAGGGCAAACGTTGCACTTCCACTTAAAGCAGCACCGCTGGTACATCCACGGCCAAACTGGCTTCCAATACCAAATAATGCACCACCAATCAAAGCAAAAACCAAACGTTTTCTACTTGTAATTTTCGGGTTGTGTTCAACATGAAATTTTTTCATGCGGCCAAAAATTACACCCGATAATAACCCGCCAAGCAGTACGCCCAAAGATTCAAAAACCAACCAGGAATACATCGGTGAATGGTTGTCGCTGATAAATTGATTCATGTAATCGTTGCTTTTTGCCAATTCCGGTGTTATTACTTCGGCAGTTGTAACAACCGAACTTTTAATTGCACCGCTGGCACCCAACCCGCGGCCCGTAATAAACACAGTAACAATGATTAACAGCCCCAACAAAACACCACCGAGGTACGGATTTATGTATTTTGGCTGATTATCAGTATTATTTTTCATATTCATTATTTTAAACTTAAATTGATTTTAGTATAAATAACGTGTAATCTGACCGGCTTCAACCATTATAAAACGGAACATAAACCCACCAAATAAAATCATTACCGGCGGTAACCATTTCGGAACGTGAAAACCCCAAAGTTCAAGAGTTTCAAGAATAGCCGGAAGAACTAATCCGAGAAGTACCACAAACACCCAGAAACTAACTGTAAATTCGCCACCTAAAAACAAACGGGCTGCTTCGATAGCAGTTTCTGATCCGGCTAAAAATCCCATAAACAAGTGGATAATCAGGAAAAGTTCAACAACAATAAATGCCAGGTCGATACGACTAAGGATTTTCCTTTCTTTGGCATCCTTGCTTATCCAAATGGTAGCTGCCAATCCGGTTGAAAAACCGGAAACAAGGAACAAAGGCCCTAAAATGGATGTGTTCCAAAGCGGACGGGCATTAAATGCTGATAACAAAATTCCGGTGTAAACTCCAAGAATGATGGCATAAATCATCATTACCCAGGCAAATCCGACACGGTATTTTATAACCCACGCTTCAAACTGGTCCAAAAACTTAAATTTCCAGTTCCACCAGGGAAATATTTCTTTCATATAACTGGCTACCCAAACAAACGACAACGGAGTAATTGCCATTAAAGTCCAGGCTCCCCACCCCATGGGTGATTCCAAACGAATGGTAGTGTAAAGCTGCCAGAAATAAAGTTTGTGTTTCAAATCCCAGAACAAAGCTCCAAGACCAAGGACCAAAGCAATTGGCGCTAAAATCGGTGCCCATTTTACTGTCGCCTGCATCTTTTGTTCTTTTCCCCTTACCACAAAAAAACCGGCAAAGAAAAGAATTCCGGCAGCCAAACCGCCCAAAAACAAATAAAGCGGAATTTGCCAGTGCCAGATATTCAGGTAAGGATCGATATTCGGAATATTTCGTCCACTTACAAATAATTCTTCTTTCATCTTACAATTTTTTATGGATTAGGTAAGAAAATACAATTGAGGTTTTGTACCGGCTTCGGGAGCAAGCACTTTCCACTTGCGGTCCTTCAACGCCAAAGAAACATCGCTGTTTGGATCGTCGAGATCGCCAAAATGCAGACAGTGTGTTGGACAAACGTCAACACAAGCGGGGTTTTGACCCTTTTTAACGCGATGCAAACAAAAGGTACATTTATCGACATAACCTTCCGGGTGCGGGTAGCGGGCATCGTAAGGACACGATTCGATACATGCTCCGCATCCTATACATTTGTCGTGCGTTACTACAACAATACCACCTTCTTCAATATGACTTGCCCCTGTCGGACAGCAACGTACACAAGGTGAATTGTCGCAATGATTGCATCTTTCGGAACGGAATTCCAAATCAAGACTGGGGTATGTCCCGTCAACACTTTCCACAATCCAATCGCGGCAATAACCGTGTGGAACATTATTTTCTGTTTGGCAGGCCACTACACAGTCGCCACAACCGACACATTTCTTTGTGTCTATTGCCATTGCATATCTCATGCTTTAACCTCCTTTCCTTCCAGTGCCGGGTCTTCTGTTAAAAATGTAATAAAGTTTCCTCTCATACCTGTTCCACCCATTATAGGGTCAACAGCCACATGAGTAATCATTTCCGTATCGCTGGCTCCCCGGCCAAAAGCTCTTGATAATTTTTTATCGGAATGACCAAATCCGTGAACCATGTACACCGAATCCCAACGAATTCGTTCTGTAACACGAACCGCAACCGGGAACGAAGTGATGGCTCCATCCTGGTTTTTAAGCCATACTTTCTGCCCTTTTTTCAATCCCCACAAATCGGCCACTTTCGGATTTACCCAAACGTTGTTTTCGTTCATCAAATCCGACAAATTCGGATTGTTTGAAGTACGGCTGAACGTGTGCATCGGTGCGCGTCCGTAAATTAACCGGTAGAAATTCTGTGGTGGTTCAGGATGTTTGGTATATTTTGGAATTGGATCGAATCCGTGATCCGCAAAATCAACCGAATACAATTCAATTTTTCCTGTGGCCGTGTTGAAAGTGTAATCTTCTCCGTCGGCCAGATACATTGGACCGCTTTTGCGCGGATATGTTTTTACACCAATCTTTTTCATTTCTTCTAAAGAAGTGCCAAGTTGTTGCAACTGCCAGTCGATAACTTCGGAATAATCTTCATAATTAAAATAATCGTGAAGGCCCAAACGTTCTCCAATTTGTTTAGCAATCCACCAGCCTGGTTTTGAATCGAATCGTGGTTCGGTGGCAGGCATACGAAGAGCAATGTTTGGAACACGGTTTTGTGCCGCACGAATGAAGTCGTATCTTTCAAGATAAGTAGCTTCCGGCAAAACTACGTCGGCATAACCGGTAATTTCCATTGGCATAGTATCCATAACGGCAATAAATTCAACCGACTCTGCCGCCTCTTTAAACAAAGGTTTATCGGGCATTGAAAGTGGTAAATTTGTTCCGGCAACAAACCATGCTTTTACCTGATTTTTATAGCTTAGCCGAGGAACTGAGGCTTTCATCAATTCGGTAGTAATACCCATAGTAGCCAGCGGGTATTTACCTTCATTCAAGTCTTTCCATGTCCATTCCGGTTCCGGATGATGTGGTTGCGGGAATTTTGGCAACGCAACCGTTTCGGGCAAATACAGACTTCCACGTTTTCCCCAGGCTCCAAGCAAAGCTGTTAAAATTGCCATTGCCCTTCCCCGCTGGGTGTCGTCGCCATACCAAACTACATGACGTCCGGGATGAATTACAACCGCCGGCGCCGCACTGGCCATTGCTTTTGCTGTTTTACGAATGGTTGCCGGTTCAATATCGGTAATTCCGTAAGCCCACTCCGGAGTCATGGTTTTGACATGTTCTTTCAGCAAATCGAAACCGAAAGTATATTTTTCAACAAAATCCTTGTTGTATAATTCTTCGTAAATTAAAACATGAATCCAGGCCATTAACAGCGCAATATCGGTTGCCGGTTTTATGGGCAGCCAAAAATTGGAATGTGCGGCAGCTGTTGAGAATCTCGGATCTACAGTAATAATGGTAGCCCCCCTGTCGATGGCTTCCGACATTTCCTGTACCTGCGAATTGTGCATGTTTTCTCCGAGGTGCGAACCAATCAGCACCAAACAATCGGTATCTCTTATATCGGTAACTTCAGGTGAACCAATGTAGGCGCCAAAAGTAGCATAGTAAGCCGAAGAGCGGGGACCACGGCAATTGGCAAATGCAGGTTCAGCATTCGATTCAGAACCGTATGCTCGCATCAGATGTTCAATCTGGCTTCCCGGAGTTCCGTGGTTGAACAACCCAAAAGCTTCAGCGCCGTACTTTTCTTTTACCTCTTTCATTTTATCGGCTACTTTGTCGAGCGCTTCTTCCCAGGTTGCTTCTCTGAAATACTGCGTCCCGTCATCGCGTTTCTCCCTGATGAGCGGAGTTTTTAACCGATCGTCGTCGTAATACATACCAACGCCACCGGTTCCACGCGGACACAAACGGCCGTTACAGTGCGGATCGTTTTTATTCCCTACAATTTTACGAATACGCCCGCTTTTGTCGACATAAGCCCAACCAGCACATTTCCAGAAACAAACTTCACAATAGGTCGGATAAGGCGTTAAATCCTCATCACTAACCGGCCCTTCCGATTTTGAATCGAACAAACCAAAACCTTTTGAAGTTATTGCTTTAAAACTTAATGCAGCAACTCCGGCTCCGACAGTTGAAATTTTAATAAAATCCCGTCTTGTTTTCATTCGTGATTTTTTATTTAACCTCTCTTATATTCCAATTGCTAAAATCAGCTGAATAAAGCAATTTTTCTATAATTCAATTGTTAGCAATATCTAACTATCTATATTTTTAGATAACGGACAAATATAAAAAGTAAAACCGGAAAAGTTAAGACAGCCAATCAATTTGAAAACGTTAAAAATAAGATAGTTACATCGCATTTCAAAAAGAACTAATGTTTATTTAAATACAAATAAATGCCCACAAAAACAAAGAAATAGAGATTCCAAAAAGACAAGTTTGTAAACATAAGACAAATAAGAATTGGCGATATATAGTTGCTTCTTTTTCAAATAATTGCATTAATTTATTTTTGTTCTAAATAAAATATCCGTTAAATCATAAAACCGGGAACACCAATAAATCCAATAGTTAGACAAATTGCGTATCAAAGAAAAAGCAGCTTACCTATTAATTCTACCAAATTATTACATTTGCCTTAAAGTTAATTCAGATGAAATCCAAAAACAGGAGAACTTTTTTGAGGATATTGCTGGCCGGGATTGCCTTTTTTTTTGTTTTAATCTGGAATAAACTCACATTTAACCACCTCGAAATAATCCAAAAGGAGGAAAGCCTACTTCCGCTAAACAAAAACAAAACTGTTTCATTTTACAAAAATTATATTGTTGTTACCCGGAACGACAAAACAAATGTTTTTTCAGCCTATTGCACCCACCTTGGCTGTAGAATCGGGAATATTGAGATGGGTAAAATTGTGTGTCCGTGCCATGGATCGGAATACGATTTGGATGGAAAGGTTATAAAAGGACCGGCATTTAAAAATCTCGAATCGGTACCTTTTCGGATTACACCCGATGGAAACCACATTGAAATCACCGCCTGAAATGAAAGCCCAAAAAAACAAAATAACGTTTGGCACACTGGCTTTGGCCATGTTTTGGCTGGTAGTTCTTTCAGGTATTTTTCTGGCTATTCCTTTTGAAATTGAGAATCCGTATTTAAGTATCAGCAGCTTAATTACTGCTAATCCGTGGGCTGCACTTATTAGAAATTATCACTTCTGGAGTTCACAGTTTTTCCTTGTTTTAAGCCTGCTTCACCTTTACGATCACTATCATTCAAAAGAAAAAATAGGGCTAAAAAAAGGAATGGCGTTTCGGTTAAGTGTTGCCGTTTTAATACTTTTTCTGGCCATGATTACCGGATTTTTGCTGAAAGCAGATGCCGATAGTTTGCAAGCCCGGCAGATTTTGCAAACCTTGTCGGAAAGAATTCCGCTTTTTGGAAAAACACTTGCCTTTTCGCTTCTGGGAAATCCAGACAGTTTCCTCTTAATATATGTCCATCACATTGCAACTTTTACAGTTTTTATTGCAGTTACCATGTCGGAACACAGCCGGAAATTCTGGCCTCCTGTATTGGATTTTGTATTGTCCTTTTTAACGATTCTTGCCGTAAGCACTTTTTTTAGCGCACCTTTACACGATAATTTAAACCCCACTGTAAAAGGCCCGTGGTATTTTGTAGGTTTTCAGGAAATCCTTCACTGGCTGAAACATCCCGAGTGGTCGCTGTTGATATTTTTGGCGGTACTGGTTTTCGTTTACATTGTAAACTCAGCAAAAGAAAAACTAGTTTTTTTAAGCAAAAGAAGCTTGTTGGTTTTTACCATTTTCTACTTAATATTAACAATTGTTGGCCTGTTTTTCAGGGGGGAACGCTGGCAATGGATTTTCCCCTGGGAAAAAGAATATTCGTACAGCGTATTGCACAATTTCAAATCACCCAAAATTGATTTTACACCCGATTTTGATATGAAAGATGCGGTTGCATCCAAAGTAATTATGGGACGAAAGGAAAGTTGTTTGTTTTGCCACACTGAAACACACGGTTTTACCGACTCGCATTCGCCCGAATCGATCGGTTGTTTCTCGTGTCACGGAGGAAATCCATTTGCGACAGGCAAAAACCAATCACACAAGAATATGGTTTTAATCCCAGGAAACATTGAAACTTCGAAACAATCGTGTGGAACAACCCAATGCCATCCTGAAATTACTGAACGTGTCCCAACAAGTTTAATGGCAACACTAAACGGAATAATTAGCGTCGATCGTTTTGTTTTTAATGAACAGGATTCACCCGACAGTTTAACCGATATTCACAAACTTGACAATTCTCCGGCTGACGAACATTTGCGAAATTTATGTGTGGTTTGTCACCTTGGAAACCCAAAAACCGAATACGGCGCAGTAAGAGAAACCGGCCGTGGCGGAGGATGTCTGGCCTGCCACCTGAATTACAGCGAAGAAGCTCAAAAAAATTTGGCCCAAAACTCAGGGACTTTGCTTAAAACACATCCTGAAATCAGTTTAAAAGTTTCCAACAATCATTGTTTTGGTTGCCACAGCCGCTCGGGACGGATTTCGACCAATTACGAAGGCTGGCATGAAACTACGCTAACCGCTTCTGAAATGCCCGACAGCAGCAATTACCGCCTTGTGGAAGAAAGCCGTGTTTTTATAAAAAAACAGGCCGATGAGCATCATGAACTTGGAATCGAATGCATCGATTGCCATCATTCTTATGAATTGATGGGCGATGGCAACCACTACATTCACCAGGAAAATCAGCAGGATGTTCAATGTTCCGACTGCCACATCGACGGCCAGCCAAGGACTGTCTCTGCCAATGATTTGGACAATGAATCGGCAATTATTGCAGCCTTACGTTTTGGAAATGTCGATAACCGTAATTTTCTTGTTACTCAAAAAAACAATCGTGCGTTAATCAACACTTTTGTCGAAAACGACTCGGTTTATTTCTTGTCGAAAAACAGCCACAATAAAATGGTTATGAAAGCGCCGGCTGCTGCTTGTACCCGCGATAATGCGCATTCCGGGCTTTCGTGTTCGAGTTGCCACACGTCGTGGGCGCCTACCTGCATTGGCTGCCACAATACTTTCGACGAAAATGACCCCGGTTACAACATGATTGAAAACAAAGAAAAAAAGGGCAGTTGGGTAGAATTTGTTGGACAGTACGAGGCCAAACTACCTTCGTTGGGAACCAGAAAAACAGCAGACAAAACTGAAATTATCCCTGTTATTCCGGGAATGATCCTGACCATCGATAAAAAGTCATTCACAAAAAATGAAAACGATACTGAAATCTTCCATCGTTTGTATGCCCCGGCTGCACCGCACACTACTTCAGCAAAAGGACGGGATTGCAAAAGTTGTCATAACAATCCGGTGGCGCTGGGCTACGGAGAAGGAGAACTAACATATCAAATGAAAGACGGAAAAGGAAAATGGATTTTCAATTCCAAATACAAAAACGATACACACGACAACCTTCCGGTGGATGCCTGGATTGGTTTTTTACAATACCGCGAAGGATATGTATCGACACGCACCAACGTTTTTCCGTTTACCGTAGAGCAACAAAAACGCATTTTAACCGCCGGTGCCTGTTTAACCTGCCACGACGAAAATTCAGCAATAATGAAAGAAAGCCTCAACAATATTGATGCTTTGCTCGAAAAAAGAAGTAAAAAATGTGTGCTTCCTGAATGGTATTAAATGCTGATTTTAATCAAAATTCAATAAATCTTCACGAGAATTCATATTGTGAAAAAGATTGGGATACTTTGAAATCCATTCGTCTGAATCGACAAAACTTACCTTTAATTTTTCAAAAAGAAAGTGCATTTTGAATTCCTTCTTTTCAAGCTGCAATTTTATTTGTGGCAAAATATTTCGCTTATAAAATGCAATTAAAGGCTCTTTACCGTTTTTATGAACCGGAATTACTGCATCGAAATCTCCTGCTTCAGAAATTAAAAAAGTTACAAAACCGGGTTCAACAAAAGCAGCATCGACACTGAGTACAAAATTCCATTCGTTTTCCGATTTTTTCAGGCAGGAATAAATGCCTCCCATCGGTCCGCAATCTGAATATTCATCGGGGACACGCAAAACACCCGGGAATTCATGAACCACTGAATTCGAACCAATTATAACCTGATTGCAAAACGATTGGCAGAATACAACGGCACGTTCCAAAAGCGTTTTTCCATCCAATTCAAGCGTTGCCTTATCAGCCCCCATACGCAAACTTTTTCCGCCAGCCAATATTATTCCGGTGATTTTCATGGTACAAAAATAAAAAGTTAAAACCGAATATAGAAACCAACAAATGTTATACAATTGATTTACAACACAAAAGACAATAAAAATTGATATTTTATAAAAATTATATGCATTTTTATAGTTGAGAACCAAAAATTGAAAACAATAAACACAGGCATTTTTAAAATTTTACACCGAAATCTATTCTTCAACTGGTTGCAATAATAAACACACTTTTAAAAAACCACCACGGAAATATTACAAATCCATGACAAACAAAATCTTACAAGCATATTCTTCAATAATTAATATTGGCACTCAAAATTGTAACTCTTCTTTTGATAAAAAAAGAATCCGAATCGTAAATTCATTCCTGCTAGTAACATCGCTGGTTATATTTTTATTCGGAATTTTAAATGCAATACTTAAATTCCCTTTACTCATTCTTATTGATTACCTGACTGTAATATTAATTGCCTCCAGTTTTATCTTCAATTATTATAAAAAATGGAACATCAGCAAATTCATAATTCTCTATTTACTTGCCGCTTACCTCATCATATTTCCTCTGTTTTTTGGAGACATCGGAACCGAATACTATAACTTTGTTATATTAATTATTGGATTCTATGTTATTGATAAGAAAATCAATTTAGTTCTGCTAACCGTTTATATAACAATATTGTTCGGACTATCGAAATACCTGATTCAAACAATTAATTACCCCGACAAATACAAAATTCTGGAAACGGTACATTATTATCCGTGTGTAGCCATTACAATTATTTCTATTGCTTTAGCAATCAGCATGTTTAAGTTTGACACCGAAAACTTCCAGAAAGAATTGGGTTTTAAAATCACCGAACTTGAACAACAAAACAAATTCAATAAATCATTACTTAAAGAACTAAACCACAGGGTTAAAAACAATTTGCAATTAATTTCGGGGTTATTTACACTGCAATCGTACCAAAGCAAAAACCCAAAAGTTTCTGATGCGTTAAATGACGCAAGAAAAAGAATCGACACAATTACAATCTTATATCAACATTTGTACAGAGACAACAACTCACTTAAACCCGATTTAAAAAATTACTTAAAAGACCTAATAAAATATATAGGTCAATCGTTCAAAATTGAGAACAAACTAAACCTGAACATTGATGACAGACCAATGGATTTAACCGTTGAAAATATTGTACACATTGGACTAATTATTAATGAGTTGCTCACAAATACCATTAAGCACAACGCAAGCAAGAACAACAAATTAACCCACATAAATATTAATGCCAGGCAACTCATTAAGGGAATATCTATTGAGGTTAGTGATGACGGAGTAGGTTTTCCAAAAAATGCTCAAAAAAGCACAACAAATTCATTTGGAATGGAATTAGTGGCAGATATAACCCGAAAATATAACGGAACAGTTAAAATTGAGAATATAAACGGCGCGAATGTCCAAGTTACTTTGACTGATTTTTAAGTTATGAAATCGATACTAATTATAGAAGACGAAATTATTGTTGCCAAAGGAATTGAACAAATCCTAATTAAAAACGGTCATTCAATTTCAGCAATTGCGTTAAATTATAAACAAGCGAAAGAAAAACTGCAAGTTCAGGCTCCGGATTTAATATTGTGTGATATTGATTTGGATGAAGCCAAAACTGGCATTGACATAATTAAAGAAATGACGGTTAAAGTACCCGTAATATATATTTCGGCGCATACCGATGAAGAAACACTTAAACATGCATTCAACTCAAATCCTGAAACCTATATAACAAAACCTTTTACCGAAAGCCAGCTTCTTACTGCAGTAAAATTTGCGGTGGCCAAACTCTCCGAAACTTCGGCAACACAGTTAAAAATACTTACCAAAACTGAAGTAGAAATTACAAAACTGATTGCGAATGGCATGACAACCAGGGAAATTGCTGAATTAAAATCAAGAAGCTATGAAACTATAAACAATCACAAAAGAAATATTTACGGAAAATTAAACATAAATAAACTATCCGATTTGGTCAGTTTTGCCATTGAAAACGGATTGAAATAAATTCAGTCGTTCCACTCAAACCAACTTTTGAATAAAAAATGACAAATTCTTGTTATTGACACAGGCTTAATTCTCTCCTAACTTTATACCCTGAATTGATAAAAATACCTGAAAGTAGGGTATTAAAATGGTTTGTAAATATTTCGAACCTCACCAAAAACTAAAAAATAACTAAAAACCAACAATCATGAACATCCCATCAAAAATTTTAACAGAAGCAATTGATTTTGCCAAAAGCCACCCAAAAGTTGAACCCTGGCTTATTAGAAGAGACAAATCAACCAAGGTTACTGTTAAATCAATAAAAAGCGAAATAATTGATATTTCCGTTGAATCCGAATCTCTATTAATTCGAATTTTTGTCGATTATATTGCGAAGGATCAGGATGTAAGCAATGTCGAAGATATTGTAATCGATCTTATCTGGTCGGCTGATAATGGATATAGAATTTTTAATATTAGAGCCGTTCCTGAAGTGTAAATCTTTTTATTGGATATTATAATTAATTAATGCTTAATGTAAGCTTATGGAATTGTTTCATAATAATATGTATTAAAATTTGGTCCTTTTTTTAAATTCTATTTATAATATGACAAAACATATAACATTTCTTTTATACTGCTTATATCTTTCTTTCCTGGCTAAACCATGTTTTACACAATCAAAAACATTGTATTATGACGACAATGGGATTCTTGTAACTTACGAGTTATATGATACTGGTGAAAAAACATATTGCAATAATCCAGTTGAAGAATTATATACAGATAAAGCTATACATATTTGGAAGATTTCTGCTAAAATGACAAATAATTCTGGGAGTGACATAAAAATAACTGGTTTTCCAATTGTTTCAATGGACGTTGGGGTTCGAAATGGCACTGTTTTCTATTGTGGATTTGATAAAAAAGATAATGTAATTGATGGGATGGGCATGAATCACAAACCTTGGTTTAGTATTAAAACAGACGCAAAGGTACTAGCTGGAAAATCATATTCTAATACAACCTATATATATTTATATGAAGGTGAAATTCCTGAGATATTAAGTTGGGATATTGGAACATATTATATCATAAAAAAGAAAGTGGATGATAGTAAAAAAGATGCGGATAATTTTTGGCGAAGTAATCCAGTTAAAGAAAAAATAACAAAAAAAAATATAGACAGTTACTGGTCGGGGAGTAACGACGAGAAAAGAAAACAGAGTACAGACTTCTGGAATGGAAGAGGTACAATGATCGAAGAAAAATCTTTTGAAGAAAATACCAGACCGGATAATAGTGATCAGTTTATTGGCAATGTTAGAAGCAGAACAAATCGAGTTAGAATTTTTTGTGAGGATACTGGTCAACAAGATGGAGATTTAGTTAGAATAATAAATAATGGAAAAGTTCTAAAGGACAATATATATCTAACAAATGAAGGAAGATCTTATTGGTTTGAGTTGAATTTTGGACAAAATGCTATTGTGATATTAGCGTTAAACCAAGGTGATGTTGGAGCAAATACCGCAGCCTTCAAGGTTTATGACGATAAAGGAAACCTTATAGCTGAGAAAAGCTGGAATCTACAAACTGGATATAAAGGCAAATTACTAATATTAAAAATCTAGCGAAATGAAAGTAAAACTAATTCTTCCTATACTATTATTTGTTATGTCCTTTAACGTTACTAATGCTCAGCTTGATAGTAACACAAAGGCTATATTATATTTTACTGAAGCAGAAAAATTGTTTAACCAAGGCGATTTTAATAACAGCTTGCAATATATCGATAAAGCAGAAAATACTTTAAATGAACCAGTAGCTCGTACTCTCGCCTTAAAAATTAAGATACATTATGCACTAGGAAATTTTGTAAAAGCCAAACAACTAATAGATAACTATTTTGCAAACTATATGCGAGATGCTACGCAAGATTTAAATGATGAAATATTAAGTTTATTCGTTGATATTGAGGATGCTTCAGAAGCAGTAGTGAATAAATACAAAAACGCCATTTCTGAAGGGGAGCGCTTTTATCAAAGAAAAATGTACAACGAAGCCATAATATCTTATAGAAAAGCTTTTGAATTTATGCCTAATGATTCCTACGCAACCGCCAAAGTTCAATTAGCCACCGATAAATTAAATGAACAAATTGAATTCAATGCTTACAATAAAGCAAAACAAAGCAATTATATTGAAGATTATGAGAATTATGTCAGAAAATATCCGTACGGTAAATATGCTTCGGAAGTTAAAAATATTCTTGAAGGTGGCTATTATAGATTTGGAAACGAGTCGTATAAAGCTAAAAATTACAGTGAAGCAAAAAACTATTATGAAAAATATCTTAATAAATATCCAAATGAGAAATTTAGTGCAGAAGTAAAAGCCAAACTTAATATTTGTTACCGGAAACTCAATCAGAATAGTACAGCATTCTATATGTATAACTATGATAAAATAAACCCTCTGGGTTTCAGCATGGGGAGCTTATTAATTAATCAGGTCGGACTCTATTTAAATTTGAAAATGAACACTGAAATCTTCACTGAATTTGATATCGATGGAGAAACAGACAATTATACGAGTGATGAGTTGTCCGGGATTTATCCAACCGGAGAAATAAAAGAAGGTAATGCAGCTTTATCTTTCGGACTAACTTATAAAATTGTCTATCCTTTATGGGCTTATGTAGGTGGAGGTGCTGGATATTATGCCTTGTATGAATTCTATGATGAACACGATTATAATGAATATTTTTATGGTTCTGGTTGGTTAAGAAACTCAGAAGAGTCAGGCTTTAAAATTTTCCCTGAAGGAGGGGTTATACTTAAAATTTCAAATGCAGTGGTTTTAAAATATGGAGTCATCTATAATGAGGAGATAATTCATCAGTTTGGTTTTGGAATACAGTTTTAATTAAGTTTTAGATTAAAGAGTTTGGACTAAGGAATCATGAAAATCCAAATCCTAAGCGACATACACCTCGAATTCGGTCTGAGAAAATTTGATTACTCAGAAGCAGATTTACTTATTTTGGCCGGAGATATTCATATCGGAACAAAAGGATTGGAATGGATTTTAAATGAGGTGCAACACATTCCGGTTCTTTATGTTTTGGGGAACCACGAGTATTACAAAAACGCTTATCCTAAATTATTATATAAACTGAAAGATCTTGCCAGTGGCACCAATGTTCATATTTTGGAAAAAGATTCGATTGAGATAAACGGAATTACTTTTCACGGAACAACTTTGTGTACCGATTTTGAACTTTTGGGTAATGCCATGGTTGCCGGTTACGAGTGCCAGCAAAAAATGAACGACTGTAAAATGATACGCAGGCACCCCTCGTACTCAAAAATGCGTTCAATCGATTTACATGCCATGCATAACGAATCGGTAAAATGGCTCAGAGAAAGCCTTTCCGCATGTAAAACCAAACAGAATGTAGTTATTACCCACCACGCCCCCAGTATTCAATCCATTCCGGAACAGTATAAAAACGAAATAGTAAGCGCCGGTTATGCTTCAAACCTTGAAGATTTCATCAAAATTTACAGACCCGATTTGTGGATACATGGACATATTCATAAAACATCGGATTATTTTATAGAAAATACCCGAGTCATTTGTAATCCAGTCGGTTATCCCGGTGAAAAAATCAAGGGCTTTCAGGAATATCTTATGGTTGAAATAGGATAATTATAAATCTGGAAATATTCAATATTCTAAAAGGAAATACTCCAAAACCTCACTGACATGAACTTATACACACAAAACTTTCCTAAGGCTGGAGAACATTACCTTGAAAGTCGCAGAAAAGCCCCGAATCTTCTCCGGGGCTTCCCAATCATTCCTTTTCAATCCCCTTCAAAAAACCAAATAAAAAAGTCCTGAACTCTCAGGACTTTAACCGGGTGGTAGATGGGATTCGAACCCACGACCCTTGGAACCACAATCCAATGCTCTAACCGACTGAGCTACAACCACCATGTATTTTTTGCGGTTGCAAATATAACATTTTATTCTTTTTACAATTCAAAAAATAAAAAATAAATCGGAATGCTTTCAACAAAAAACTATTTTTGAGGAAACGAATAAAACTATGGCAAATAAAAAGTACGAAAACATACTTTGTTACGGCGAGATATTGTGGGATATGTTGCCTACCGGCGCCAAACCTGGCGGCGCTCCGATGAATGTGGCGATTCACCTGAAAAAGCAGGGACAAAATCCTGTTGTAATCAGTAAAATTGGTCACGACAATGAAGGGCGTGAATTGGTCAATTTCCTTTCGGAAGCGGGACTGGAAACCGGGTTTATTCAAACCGATGAAAAGCTGGATACCAGCAAAGTTTTGGTGCATCTCGACGAAAATAAAAATGCAACGTATGAAATTTGCGAGCCTGTTGCCTGGGATAATATTTGTATCACCGAAGAAATGAAAAATCTTGTTGCCAAAGCCGATCTTATTGTTTATGGTTCGCTGGCTTCGAGAAACGAGACGACACGAAAAACTCTGTTCGAAATTCTGGAATTGTCACAGGCAACCCGGTTGCTCGATGTAAATTTACGTCCGCCGTTTGATAACCGGGAATTTGTTGAACAGCTTCTGCATCTTTCCGATTTTGTTAAACTGAACGACGACGAATTGGTAAAAATTGCGGGTTGGCACAACCAAACGGGCAAATTACCAAAACTTACCGAATGGCTTTCAGAATTCTACCAGTGTGCCGATGTTTGTGTAACCCGTGGTGCAAACGGGGCGCTTCTTTTTACCGGAAATACAATCTACGAACACCCCGGATTTCAGGTAAATGCCGTTGACACGGTTGGCGCCGGCGATTCGTTTCTGGCAAGTTTAATCGCCCATCTTTCCCATTTTCATTCACCCGAAAAATCGCTGGAATACGCCTGTGCTACCGGAGCTTTTGTTGCTTCACGGCCCGGGGCAGTTCCAAACTATTCCGAAGATGAAATAGAAAAAATAATAATTTCAGCTTCGAAATAAAATTCTTGCAACCCCCGGCTTTTTTCCTTGTCATTAGTATTGAAAGTTGAAAAATTGGCACAGAAAGAGCAGAACCATATAAAAATTATTGAGGCTTGTAAAAAAGGAAACGACAAAGCCCGGTTTCAGCTCTATCAACTGTATTCGAGAGCCATGTTTAACGTGTGCTTTCGAATGATGAACAACCGCGAGGAAGCGGAAGACATGTTGCAGGAGGCGTTTACTCAGGCGTTTTTAAAACTCGATACTTTTCGTTTCGAATCGGGTTTTGGAACCTGGCTGAAAAGAATTGTTGTAAATACCTGTATTAATTCGATAAACAGAAAAAAGGTGGAACTGACGTATTGTGAAGAAATTTACAACTACGACAGGGCGGAGGAAGAAGAGGAGAAGGAAATGAAATACACTGTTGGAAATGTTTTAAATGCCATGAACCTGTTGCCCGACGGAGGCCGGATGATTTTTTCGCTCTACCTGCTCGAAGGTTACGACCACGGCGAAATTGCACAAATTCTGAACATTACCGAATCTACCTCGAAAAGCCAGTTTATGCGCGCCAAAAGGCGTGTTGTGGAAATTTTAAAAGAACAAAAATCCTTTGGATATGAAAACTGATCGGCTGGAAGAATTTATAAAGAATAATCGTGAAGAATTCGATCAATTTGAACCTTCACCAAAAGTTTGGGAGCACATTTCTGCTTCAACTAAAAAAACCAAAATCAGAAGCCTGAATTTTTACCTGGTCAGGGTGGCAGCTGTGGTTGTTCTGACTCTTATTTTTGCAGCTCTTTTTTACAAAACCAATATTACAGCCACAGAATTTGCTGCTAATTCCGACGATCCGGAATTAAAGGAACTGATTGAAGCCGAAGCATTTTATGCCCAGCAGGTAAACGGAAAACTTAAGGAAATAAGAAAATGCTATTACACTTTTCCGGAGTTGAAAGATGAAATAGAGGCCGATCTGAATGAACTGGAACAAATGTACGATGTATTAAAAGACGATTTAAAAGATAACATTTCGAACAAAGCCGTTATTGAAGCCATGATTAACAACAACCGCACCCGGCTAAAACTGGTCGACGATGTTCTGGAACAAATCAAATGTTAAAAGAAAGGAACACTATGAAGGGAAATATTAAAATATGGAGTTTGCTGCTGATTGGCTTGATTTTGCCGGTTTCGATTTTTGCCCAGTTTACCGACACAAAGGAAATTACCAAACAATACAAAGTCACGCCACAAACCCGGATTGAAATTTCAAACAGATACGGAAAAATTGAGCTGAATACATGGGAAAAAGATTCGGTAGTTATTAAAATTAATATCAGGGTGGAAGAGAAAAAACTTTCGCGACTTGAAAAATCGATGGATGATATTAAGTTCGATTTTACCGACAGCCAGCATTTTCTGATTGCCAGGACTCAAGTGGGTGAAAACCTCAGCAGCATTGAAAAAGAAATACAAAAGTTCAAGGAAACACTGCTTCAAAGCGATGGAAACATTGAAATAAATTATTCTGTTTGGTTGCCAAAAACCAACGAGCTGAAGGTGGAAAACAAATTTGGCGATATTTTTATCGGCGATTACAAAGGCGAAGTAAACCTCGATCTTTCCAACGGAAATCTTAAATCGCACGATTTTGAAGGAAAAACAAACCTTACCTTAAATTTTGCCGATGCTACCATCAACCAAATGAAAACAGGAAGAATTGAATCGAATTACAGCGACCTTTATATTAAAAAGGCTGAATCGCTGCGGATTGTAAGTAAATCGTCGACGTTTGAGATTTTGGAACTAAAAGAACTCGACGCCGATTCGCGACGTGACAAATTCAGGATCAGGCTTGTGGATTTGGTCGATGCCACCGGAAGTTTTTCTAATTTCAGGCTGAATGAACTGACCGACCGGCTCACCCTGCGCTCGGAATACGGCGATTTGGATGTGGAAAAAACCGCCACCGATTTCAGCAACATTTTTATCGAATCAAAATCAACCGATATCAATCTTTATTTTGATTCAGACTCTTCCTTCGGGTACGAAATCACGCACACAAAAACTGAACTCGGATTGTGTCGGGAAATGCAAAAAGAAGAGGAAAAAGTGATCGATGAAAAGGAAAACAAAAGAAAAACTACTGGTTATTTCAACAAGAGAACAGGCAACACTAAAAAGCTGTATATCAATGCAAACATGGGCGAAATAAATGTGTTCGCAGATTAACGAAACAAATTATTTTTACATTTTTTCACATTTTTTGCAACCAAATTAAAAACAGCCTGTCTATCAAATTTGAAAGATAAACAATTAACAGAAAACATTTTTTAGCCATGAAAACAATTAAACATTTATTAGTATGTACGGTAGTCGTATTGTTTGCGGCCACCGGTTGCATCGAAGATTTTACGATTAGAGGAAACGGAATTGCAGCCACAGAAGGGAGAATTACATTGGATTTTACAAAAGTTAAATCGGAAGGGGCATTTGATGTTCATATTACCAACGGCGACGAATTTGAAGTTGTGGTAAATGCCGAGTCGAACATTGTTCCTTACATTGAAACAAATGTGAGCGGAAACACACTGCGCATTTATATCCGGGGAATTCACGATGTTAACAATCGCCTTCCCATGGAAGTTTACGTCACAATGCCTTACTTAAATGCAGTTACCCAGAGCGGCTCGGGCGAAATTACCACCGATTATTTTGTTACCGATAATTTTAATGCCGTAGTTTCGGGGTCGGGTTCAATTGAAACTGCGGTTGATGCTGTTACTACCGACGCTCTCATTTCGGGTTCCGGAAATTTGATTCTCTCAGGAATAAGCGACAATGCCGATTTTAAAATCAGTGGCTCCGGAAAAATCGATGCCTACAATCTTAGTCTATCCGATTGTAATGCAAATATTTCAGGTTCAGGCAATATTTGGGTAAGTGTTGAACGTTTTTTAAATGCATCGATATCGGGAAGCGGAAATGTATATTATTACGGTACTCCGTCGGTTGAAAGACACATTTCAGGTTCAGGAGACGTAATCAGAAAAAACTAAAATATTGACCGATTAAAATACTTCACTATGAAAAGGTTTTTAATACTTGTTCTTGTACTTTTTGCTGCGTTAATCTCAAAAGCACAGGGTTATCAGCACGCCATCGGGTTACGCGGAGGTCTTTCTTCGGGTTTTGAATACCGTTTTTACTCCGACGATGAGAATTCGTACAAACTTTTGCTTAGCACCCGCGACCGGGGTTTACAATTGCACGCTTTAAAAGAATTCCACAGGTACGATCTTTTTGATTTTTCGGAAAATCTGGTATTTTTTTACGGACTCGGAATTCATGCAGGTTACGAATCGTGGGATGTAGCCCACTGGAATTACGACACCCGCTGGTATTCAACCAGAACTTCACCCATTGCAGGATTGGACGGTCTGGCCGGTGTGGAATATGTTTTTTATGAAATCCCGGTTTCCCTGGGTCTTGAAGTAAAACCGTATTTCGATGTATTTGGCCGCAAAACTCTCGACATGCAGCTTTTCGATTTTGCTTTTACCATTAAATACCTTTTCTGATTCAATTCTTACAGAAAACCATTTTAGAAAACAATTAACATAAATTTTAGCCATGAAAAAAGTAACATTAATTTTTTTCCTGGCCCTGGGAACTATTTTTGCCCGGGCACAGGATTACTACGACAATGAACAGATTCAGACCATTTTTTCAAAAAACAAAAGCAACGGTGCTTACGGGGCATTAACTTTTGCCTACTCTCAAATCGACGGAAAAGATGCTTTTATTTCGGGTGCCCGCGGGGCGTTTATTTTTGATCATTCGCTGGCCATTGGTTTAGGTGGATACGGTTTTGTAAACAACCTCGATTATTATTACTATTACGAGAATCATCCGTTGAATTACACTCTGGCCGGTGGTTACGGAGGTATTTTTGTTGAACCGATTGTAGCAGGTAAAAAAGCAGTTCATCTTTCGTTTCCGGTGTTATTCGGATTGGGTGGAGTTGCTTTAATTGAAGATTATGGCTGGCAATCGTGGGAATACGATCCGTTTAACGAACTGGACCACGACGTATTTTTTGTGATTGAACCGGCCGTTGAACTTGAATTCAACCTGACCCGCTGGTTCAGAACAGCTGCAACGCTTAGCTACCGTTACACATCGAACATCGATTTGTACGAAACCGATGCCAATGTTTTGAACGGTTTAAATTTTGGCCTCACCTGCAAATTTGGAAAGTTCTGACATAAAAAGGGCGCTGTCTAAAAAGTTATTTTAACTGCTAAATGCGCTAAGTTTAACGCAAGGTACGCAAATTTAATCTGCTAATTTATAAAGCTTTGCGCTCTTTGCGAATTTCATTGCGAGCATTGCGGTTAAATATTTTTGACTTTTTGGACAGCCTCCTTTCTTTTGATGTAAAATTACATTTTAATATAGTCGGTAGCATTTAACCACTCAAGACTTTTCTGGCAACTTACAATCGGATCAAAATTGTATTCCTCCACTTCAACAACACCATATTTCATTCCTGAAATTTCTTTGGCTGCAAAAATTGAAGCAAAATCCATGTTCCCGCTGGCGCCAACTTCAGCTTTGTCTTTGATGTGCCAAAGTTCGAATCTTCCCGGGTAAGCATTAAAATAGTCCACCGGGTTTTTACCACCTTCCACAATCCAGTACAAATCGAGCTGGAACATTACTTTTTCAGGGTCTGTTAATTCAACCATCCAGTTGTAAACAGGTTTTCCTTCCAATTCGGTTTTAAACTCACCGTCGTGGTTGTGGTATCCAAAACGGATTCCGGCGGCGTTGCATTTTTCACCAACTGCATTAAAATACTCGCAGTAGCGTTTTAAACCGTCGAGGCTTTCGTAGCCCACATTCCCCATCCAGGGTTGAACAATCCATTTTACTCCGGCAGCTTTGTGAGCGGTTATACATTCATCCCACCACTGCATGGTCGATTCCCAAGTCGTTGAATCAGGTACATCCTGGCCCGTGTGCGAACCCAAAAACTGCAAACCACTGTTTTCACACAATTCTTTAAAAGCGGCAGGCTCCATTCCGTAAAATTTGCCATCGCTATAACCGGCTGCTTCCACAAACTTATATCCGATTTCGCCAACTTTAGCTACCGTTGCAGCTGCGTCGGCCTGCATTGCATCGCGGACCGAATACAATTGCAACCCAATAAATTTTTCTTCCTTCGGAGCCGAAGGCGTGCAGGAAATCATTCCGGTTAATACCCATGCCAGAACTCCGGCAAACAACAAAACTTTTTTCGAAACTTTTTTCAATGTCATTTTCATAAATTTTTGGTTAAATTGGTTTTAAAATCAAATTACTTCAATTTGTATTCAGAACAAAATAAAGATTTTTATTCCAATTTTAAATGTAATTACTATTTATAAAGGCCTCAATTTATTTACTTTTGTCGCTTCAATTTTATTTTCTTTATGAGAAACAAAGAAATCCTCGCATTTGGGTCGGCGCTGGGAGCAGCATTTTTCTGGAGCTTTTCGTTTATCTGGTTTAAAATTGCCTACCTGGGTTATAATCCGATTACGGTTGTAATTTTCAGACTGGCCATTTCGGCATTGTTAATGACAACCATTGCTTTTGGTTTGAAACGACTTCAGAAACCCACAAAAAAAGATTTCTGGCTCTTTGTTTTAATGTCGTTTTTCGAACCTTTCCTTTATTTTATTGGCGAAAGTTTTGGGTTGAAATACATTTCCTCAACGGTTGCCGCTGTAATTGTGGCTACAATCCCTTTAATTTCGCCGGTTGCAGCCTGGTTTTTTTACCGCGAAAAAGTAAAATGGATGAATGCTCTCGGATTACTTTTTTCCTTTATCGGTGTTGGTTTAGTAGTTCTGAACGGTTCTTTCCTGTTCGATGCTTCCCCGCTTGGAGTCAGCCTCGAATTTCTGGCTGTTTTGTCTGCAATTTCATATTCCATCGTTTTGCGAAACCTGGTTGGCCGGTACAATACTTTTACAATAATTGCCTATCAGAATATTATTGGAGTCGTTCTTTTTCTGCCCATTTGGCTTATTTTCGAATTCAACGATTTTGTTGCCCGACCGTTTCACCCGCAGGCTTTTAAAGCCATTATTTTTCTGGCTGTTTTTGCTTCAACACTTGCGTTTGTGTTTTTTACACAAAGTATTCGCCGGTTGGGAGTAAACCGTTCGAACACATTTATCAATCTTATTCCCGTTTTTGTAGCCATTCTTTCCTTTTTTATTTTGAATGAAAACCTGGGAGTTCAGCAAATTGGCGGAATAGTAGTGGTTGTTACCGGACTTTTCCTGGCGCAGATTAAACGTAAAAAGAAACGGGGCAGCTTTGAAACCATCGAAATAACCACACAACGAAAAGGCTAAAAAAAGTGAACAATTGGCAGTTGCAGTCATCAGCAGGAAAATGAAAAAAGTTGAATATAAAACACCGGAGGAACTAAAAATACAAACTGACAAAAACCGGCAGGAAACGGTGGCTTTTCTCAAAAAACTAAAAAAGAAAAAGCCCAAAAACCTCGACGATTTTGTACACGATTTACACGTGGAAGCTTTTGCCGGGTTCAGCTGTCTCGATTGTGCCAACTGCTGCAAAACCATTGGTCCGCGGTTAATCGACAAAGACATTGAACGGCTGGCCAAACACCTGAAAATGAAATCTTCGGAATTTATAGAGCAGTACATTCTTACCGACGAAGACGGCGATTTTGTTTTCAAAGAACACCCCTGCCCTTTTCTTTTGCCCGACAATTATTGTATGGTTTACGAAAGCCGCCCGAAAGCCTGTCGCGAATACCCGCACACCGACCGCAAACGTTTTTACCAGATATTAACTCTCTCTCACAAAAACTGCGAAACCTGCCCGGTGGTTTATAAAATTTTTGAGGAAATGAAACAGAATTTTTAGTTAAATTGCCTTCAAAATAATTCCTCAAAAAAATTAAAATGGGTTACAGTGGTTTAGGTATGCAACGCTGGATTTCGAATATGAAACCCAGAAAATTCCTTTCAAAAAGAAGCAAACCCGACGGCGGCGGAATGGAACATTTCACCGGACGGGATATTAGCGAATATTACCATCTGAACGAAAACAAACTGGAAAACCTGCTAAAAAAGAAGTATTCGCCGAAATACAGGCTTCAGCAACAAAAAAAATTTATTGCCGAACAACGTACAAATTTCATAAAAACCCTGATCGGAATACTAATTTCAATCCTGATTTTAGTGTTGTTGTATTTCATTTTTCAAGGTAATTTCAAGCTGTTTTAATTTTAATGAAAATAATATTTAAATACCTTTGGCGTTTTACATGTAAAATGCGCATTTGCGAATGAAAAAGTTTTACTTCGTTATACTATTTGTATTCATCATTTTTTTAGGAAAAGCCCAGATTGGAGGTGAAAGTACTTACCAGTTTCTTGAGCTTACCAATTCGGCCCGCATGGCCGCACTGGGTGGAAACCAAATTGCGCTGAACGACTCTACCGATTTAAATTTATCGTACAACAATCCTGCGGCTTTACAAAAAACGATGGAAAACATGCTGGTGGTAAACTACGTGAACTACCTGGCCGACATCAATTACGGTTATGTTTCGTACGCACGCTCGTACGATAGTATCGGGAATTTCGCTGTAGGAATGCACTACATCAATTACGGCAACTTTTTGGAAGCCACCAAAGAAGGAGATTTAACCGGAAACGAATTTTCTGCGGCTGAATATGCGCTGAATATTATTTATTCAAACCAATACAAACGGCTGCGTTACGGCGCCAACCTAAAACCGATTTTATCGTCGCTTGAAAGTTACCGCTCGTTTGGGATTGCGCTCGATTTGGGTGCAAGTATTGCCACAAAAGACAATCTTACCAACGTGGCCTTGGTAGCCCGAAATATCGGGACTCAAATTTCGACCTATTACCAGGACGGGAACCGCGAACCGATTCCTTTTGATTTGCAGGCCGGAATAAGCCGCAGGCTCCAGCACGCCCCGGTAATTTTGTCGCTTACTTTGCAGCATTTAAATCACTGGGATTTGGCCGATTCCGACAAAGATGAAACTTTCGATATTTCCATTAATAATCCGGATGAAAGTTTAGCCAAACAATTTATGCGGCACGCGATTCTTGGTGTTGAACTGCTGCCTTCCGAGAATTTTGTTATCAGGGCCGGTTACAATTACCAGCGCCGGCAGGAGTTAAAATTCGACGATAAAGTTTCAACCGTGGGGATGTCGCTCGGATTTGGTGTAAAAGTCAAACGTTTCCGTTTCGATTTTGCCACTTCGCGCTACCATTTGGCAGGTTCTTCCAATCTGTTTTCACTGGCCATTAATCTAAACGATAAGTTCTAAATAAAAAGACAAGCTCATCTGATTTGAAATTTCCGTTATCTTTGCTCTAAATTCAAAAAAATGACCCGGAAAAAAATCGTTATTGCCATCGACGGACATTCTTCCTGCGGGAAAAGTACCATGGCCAAAACTCTGGCCCGAATTCTTGGTTACATTTATATCGATAGTGGTGCTATGTACCGGGCAGTTACGCTTTTTGCGCTTCGAAACGGCTGGATTACCAACGGTAACCCCGACGTTGAAAATGTAATTTCGAGTTTAAAGGACATAAAAATCACGTTTCGCTGGAACCATGAAACGGAAAAAAACACCACTTTTATGAACGGCGAAAACATTGAAGATGAAATTCGTAAGCTGGAAGTTTCGCAAAATGTAAGTCCGATTAGTACCATTGCCGAAGTACGAAAAGAAATGGTAAAACAACAGCGCGAAAACGGCAAAAACAAAGGCATAGTAATGGATGGCCGCGATATTGGAACTGTGGTTTTTCCCGATGCCGAACTTAAAATATTTATGACCGCATCGCCGGAAATAAGGGCACAGCGGCGATTTCTGGAACTAAAAGAAAAAGGGCTGGAAGTAAATTTTGAAGAAATTCTGGCCAATGTAGAGGAACGCGACAAAATCGATTCAACCAGAGAAGTGAGTCCGCTAAAAAAAGCCGACGACGCCATTATCCTCGACAACAGCAATTTATCGCGCGAAGAGCAACTACAGTGGGCTCTGAAAAAGGTAAAGAAAATAACAGAACAAGCATGAAAATTGAAATAGACAGAAGATCCGGATTTTGTTTTGGGGTGATAAAAGCCATTAAATCGGCGGAAAACGAATTAAACGAAAGTCCTCAGTTGTATTGCCTCGGCGACATTGTTCACAACGGAGAAGAAGTTAGCCGACTTGAAAAAATGGGACTGAAATCCATTTCGAAAGAAGAATATTTCAAGCTCGAAAATTGTAAGGTTCTGATTCGGGCACACGGCGAACCGCCCGAAACGTATGAGCATGCTGAAAAAAACAACATTGAACTGATAGATGCCACCTGCCCGGTGGTTATTACGCTTCAGGAAAGGGTGCGCGATTCGTACCAGAGCAATCTAAGCGAAAACGGGCAGATTGTAATATTTGGGAAAAACGGACACGCCGAAATTGTGGGTTTGAGTGGTCAGACCAATTACAGCGCTATTGTCCTGGAAAATAAAAACGACATTTCGAAAATAGATCCCAACCGGCCGGTTTCGCTGTATTCGCAAACTACCAAACGAATTGAGGATTTTTATGAAATTGCCGAAGCTGTTAAAAGCTATGTAAATCCGGGGTTGCGCGTCGAAATTAAAGATACTATTTGCCGACAGGTTTCAAACCGGGTTCCACACTTGAAAAATTTCGCCAAAAATTACGATATGATTTTGTTTGTTGCAGGAGAAAAAAGTTCCAACGGAAGATATTTGTTTTCTATCTGCAAGGAAGAAAATCCAAATTCGAACATGATTGCAAAAATTGAGGACATTCAGAATGAATGGTTTGAAAATGTTGAGTCGGTTGGAATCTGCGGCGCAACTTCAACACCCAACTGGCTGATGGAAAAAGTTTCAGCCTGGATCGACCAAAAATTCAACAAAAGCGTTTAAAACAGAATTCGGTTTTTCGTTTTTTTTGAGTTACATTCGTTCAAACGCAAACCGGAACATGTTGGAAATTTTTGCTGAAGTAATACTGCCACTTTCACTGCACGATTCATTTACGTACAAAGTGCCGCCGGAGCTTGAAAAAAACATTCAGGCAGGGCAACGTGTTGTGGTTCAGTTCGGACAAAAAAAATTTTATGCTGCGCTGGTCATTTCGTTAACCGACAAAAAACCACAAAACATTGAAGTAAAAGAAGTTAAGCAGATACTGGACGAAACGCCGGTGGTTTTCCCCAAAAACCTTGAACTCTGGCGATGGATTGCCAAATATTACTGCTGCACTTTGGGCGATGTTTTCAGGGCTGCCCTGCCTTCCGGCTTAAAAATGGAAAGCCAGTCGAAAATAATTCTCACATGTTTTGAAACAGATGATTTCCTTTCTGAAAAAGAAACGATTTTACTGAACAATATCACTGAAATTACTTCGGTTGTTGAACTTCAGAAAAAACTGAACACACAGTTTTCATATTCAGCTTTAAAATCGCTGTTAAGAAAAAACCTGATTCAGATTGAGGAGAAAATAAATACCCGCTACAAACCCAAAACCGAAACTTTTATAAAATTTCATTCAGACATAAAAAATGAACAAATTCTGAATGAAAATCTGGAGTCGTTGGCACGGGCAAAAAAACAACAGGCATTTCTGATTCATTTTTGCAGTGTTTCACGTGCTTTTACTCCAGAACAAAAACCATATGTTGCACAAAAGGAACTCTTTCAACAAACCGATTTCGATTCGCCGCTCATAAAAGCGCTCGTGCAAAAGAAAATTCTGGTGCAGTTTCAGCAACAGGTTTCGCGGTTGGAGGAAGAGGATGAAACAACGCAGGTTAGCTTGAATTTGCTGAACCGGTACCAGGAAAAAGCGCTGGCGGAAATAAAAAGCTCGTTTGAAGAAAAGCAGGTTGTTTTAATTCACGGAATTACTGCCAGCGGAAAAACCGAAATTTATATTCACCTCATCGATGAAATTATTAAAACCGGGAAACAGGCTTTGTACCTGGTTCCTGAAATTTCGCTAACCACACAAATTGTTCGGCGACTGAAAAATGTTTTTGGGAAAAAAGTGGGAATTTACCATTCGAAACTCAGCAGCCAGGAACGGGTTGAAATCTGGGAAAAAGTGTTGCAATTTCAGAATGAACCGGAAAAAGGGTATCAAATTATTTTAGGCGCACGCTCGGCGGTTTTTATGCCATTTTCGAATCTGGGTTTGCTTATTGTGGACGAAGAACATGAAAATTCATTCAAACAGTTTGACCCGGCTCCGCGTTACAACGCACGCGACATGGCTGTAATTCTGGGATTGCAAAACAATGCCAAAGTTTTGCTGGGTTCGGCAACCCCTTCTTTTGAAACGTATTACAATGCGCTCACAAAAAAATACGGGCTGGTTAATCTTTTGAAAAGACATTCGGACGTTGAACTTCCCGAAATTCTGGTAGCCGATGTAAAACGGGCGTACAAACGCAAACAAATGCATTCGGTTTTAACTCCCGAATTGTATGAATTGATGGAAAATGCACTGGGTAAAAATGAACAGGTAATTTTATTTCAAAACCGGCGCGGTTATTCATCTTTTGTTCAATGTTTTACGTGTGGCTGGATTCCGAAATGCAAAAATTGCGATGTTAGTTTAACCTACCACAAGTACAAAAATAGGTTAACCTGCCATTACTGCGGATTTAGTCAGCCGTTTCCAAACGCTTGCGACGAGTGCGGTTCTTCAGAAATTAAAACCCGAGGTTTTGGAACCGAAAAAATTGAGGATGAACTAAAACCCCTTTTCCCTAATGCCCGAATTGAAAGAATGGATTTGGATACTACACAAACAAAAAATGCTTTTGAAAAAATAATTCACAACCTGGAAACAAAAAAAACTGATATTTTAGTTGGAACTCAAATGGTTACCAAGGGATTAGATTTTGAACATGTTAGTGTTGTAGGAATTCTGAATGCCGACAACCTGATCAATTTCCCTGATCTAAGAGCACACGAAAGGGCGTTTCAGCTTATTTTGCAGGTAAGCGGCCGGGCCGGTAGAAAACACAACCGTGGAAAAGTAGTCATTCAAACTTCGCAACCCGAACACCCGCTGATTGGAATGATTCAGAAACAGGATTATTTTGGAGCTTTTAAAATGCAAATGGAAGAACGGAAATTGTTTAAATATCCGCCATTTTACCGGCTAATAAAACTTATAATCAAACATAAAAACCCAGAAACTGTTGACAGGGCCTCGGCACATCTTGCAAAACTGCTGAAAAATGACAAATCGATTATACTACTAGGCCCCGAATATCCGTTAATAAGTAGGATTCAACTTTGGCACAACAAAGAAATTTGGTTGAAAATTGACAAAAAAAGAAACCTCGACGAGTTAAAACTATTTATTATGCAATGCATTAGCTTAACCCGGCAGGAAACCGACAACAGCACCTGCATAATAAATGTAGATGTTGATCCATTGTAGTAATAATTTTTAATGTATTACTGACATAAAAAAATGGAATTGTCATTAACCGAAGAAGGTTTTTTTTATAGTTTTGTACAACTTTAAAACAACTTGGTGAACAGCAAAGAAGTAAATCATATATTCGACAAATTCAGCCAGATGAAAGTGTTAGTCATTGGTGATGCGATGGTTGACACCTATCTTTGGGGAAAAGTTGAAAGAATATCACCTGAAGCTCCTATTCCGATTGTTTCGGTAACCAAACGTGAAAACCGGCTCGGCGGTGCAGCCAATGTTTCTTTAAATCTGCAGGCGCTGGGGGCAACTCCAATTCTATTTTCAGTAATTGGAGGTGACGACAAAGGGAGAAAATTCAGAAAACTGCTCGAAAAAAGAGATTTATCACGCGAAGGTATTTTTATCGATCCCAAACGGAATACTACGGTAAAAAGCAGGATCATAAGCAAAGGTCAGCACATTGCCCGGGTTGACGAAGAATCGACCGATTTTATTGAACCAGAACTTGAGCTTACACTCATTTCTTCAATCAAAAAAGTAATTGAAAAAAATACAATAGATGCCATCATTTTTGTTGATTACGACAAAGGTGTATTAACTCCAAACCTTTTTGAAACCATAAATGAAATAGCTTTACAAAAAGGCATCCCAACAGCAGTAGATCCGAAAAAAAGAAATTTCAGCCTCTACAAAAATGTTTCGTTGTTCAAACCCAACTTTAAAGAATTTGTGGAAGGGATTGAAATTCCACTAAAAAAGGGAGATTTCGAGGGTTTAAAAGTTGCAGCAGATGCATACAAAGTAAAACAAAACTTTAAACTCATTTTTATAACACTTTCCGAATTGGGGGTTTTTATTAGCAATGGGGTAAAAGAACAGTATTTTCCCGCAGAAATCCGTTATATCGCCGATGTTTCAGGAGCTGGCGATACTGTTTTAAGTGTGGCAAGTCTGGCAACAGCAGCTGAATTATCGCCCAAAACAACTGCATTAATGGCCAACATTGCAGGCGGGCTTGTTTGTGAGCAAATAGGAGTTGTCCCCATTGATAAGGAACAGTTGATGAATGAAATGAAATTGCAAAATTTTTAAATTTTTACTTACTCACTCCCAGAACTTTATCAATTTCCAAACACCTGTAAATAAAAAAAGTAAAAGAGGTTCAAGCTAAATTATTACCTTTGAAACCGCTCAAATTAAATATTGAATATCGATGGGAAAAATAATATCGCTGGCAAACCAGAAAGGCGGAGTTGGTAAAACAACAACCACAATTAACCTTGCCGCCAGTCTGGCAGTCTTGGAAAAAAAGGTTTTGATCATTGACGCTGATCCTCAGGCGAATGCTACATCAGGCCTGGGCTTCGACGTAAAAAATGTACAATCGAGTATTTACGAATGCATCGTTGACGAAATTGAAGCTGAAAAAGTTATTCTGAATACCGAAATTCAAAACCTCGATCTAATCCCGTCGCATATCGATTTGGTTGGTGCCGAAATTGAAATGCTAAACCTCCCCAACCGCGAAAAAGTACTAAAAAGCGCTATCGAAAAGCTGAAAGATATTTATGATTTCATTTTTATAGATTGCTCCCCGTCGTTGGGTTTGATTACAGTAAATGCACTTACAGCAGCCGACTCGGTAATTATTCCGGTACAATGCGAATATTTTGCTTTGGAAGGTCTTGGAAAACTTTTAAATACAATTAAAATTATCCAAAACCGGTTAAACCCACAGCTTGAAATTGAAGGATTTCTCCTGACCATGTACGATGCACGCCTGAACCTTTCGAACCAGGTTTACGAAGAAGTAAAACGTCATTTTCAGGATATGGTTTTCGAAACAGTAATCCAAAGGAATATTAAACTGAGCGAAGCACCAAGTTACGGAAAACCGGTAGTTTTGTACGATGCCAGTTCGAAAGGCTCTATTAGCCACATGAACCTGGCCCGCGAAATATTACAGAGAAACTCAATGACCAAAATATCGAAAGAAAAAAACGTAGTTATTAGTTAAAGTATGACCATGGCAGCAAAAAGGAATGCATTAGGAAGAGGACTAGGAGCGCTCATTGACGATGCAGAAAAAATGAAGAGCGCCGGAATTGATGAAATTGAGTTGACCAAAATCGAGGCAAATCCTTTTCAACCCAGATCCTATTTTGATAAAGAAGCACTGGAAGAGTTGGCGGCTTCAATTCGGGAAATCGGTCTTATTCAACCCATTACATTGCGTAAAATTGAAGACGATCGCTACCAGATTATTGCCGGTGAACGTCGTTTCAGGGCCGCACAAATTGCCGGGCTGGAAAAAATACCTGCTTACGTACGAAAAGCAAAAGACGATGGAATGCTTGAAATGGCGCTGGTTGAAAATATTCAGCGCGAAGATTTGGATGCCATTGAAATTGCAGTAAGTTACCAGCGTTTATTAGACGAGCTTGAATTCACCCAGGAAGAACTAAGTACCCGCGTAGGAAAAAAACGTTCAACCATTGCCAATTACCTGCGGTTGTTAAAACTTCCGGCTGTTATTCAAAAAGGCCTTCGCGAAAAAGTAATCTCAATGGGGCACGCCCGTGCCATTATTAATATTGAAGACCAGGAAACTCAGAAAATGATTTACAACCAAATCATTAAATACGGCTTTTCTGTTCGAAAAGTGGAAGAAATTGTTCGCGACCTTAGCAATGAAGAACCTAAACCAAGCGATCCGATAAAAGACAAATTTCCAAAAGAATTTCAAATTATAAAAAAACAACTGGATACAATTTTCAGTTCCCGAATCGGATTTTCGATGAACGACAAAGGAAAAGGCAAAATCGTAATTCCTTTTAAATCGCAGGAAGATTTGGATAGAATTGTTAAAATAATTGAAAATCAAAAATAAACAGAAGGTCAAAGCCTGAAACTTGGTGTAAACTTCTATTTTTGCGCAAAAAAAGAAGCGTGGGGGCAATTTCAATTTTTAGAAAATCTATATTTTTTATTTTAATCCTTTTTTCAGGATTAAACCTTCAGGCACAATTGATTGATGCCGACACAACCCGTGTAATACAAAAGGAGGTTAAAACTGATGAAGAAGTTCACTCTCCGCGGAAAGCCACCATTTATTCAGCAATTTTACCCGGTCTCGGACAAGCTTACAACAAAAAATACTGGAAAATCCCGTTTGTTTATGCCGGCTTTTTTGGTATCGGATATTTTATCGACTGGAACAACGACAACTACCAGTTGGTAAAATCGGCTTACAAAGATTTGACTGACACTGATGAAACAACCACTTCTTACCTGAAATTAAAAGGAATTGAAGCATTTGATTTAAATAACCCAACTCAACTAAGTAACCTTAAAGAAACTCTAATCAAACGCCAGGATTATTACCGCCGCAACCGCGATTTACTGGTTATCAGCATGTTTGGGTTTTACGGACTAAACATTATTGATGCGAGTGTGGATGCCCACCTTTTTAATTTCGACATCAGCGATGATTTAACCATGTTTTGGCAGCCTTCGATGCTGAATGTAAACAACGAATTGGTTTATTGTGTAAATTTTACCATCAACTTTTAACTTATGCAGAAAGTTCTCACCGCCGCCGTTCTAATTTCAATCCTGTTTTTAGTTAAAACAACTTTTGCCCAGGTTGCCGATTCAATAATTACTCTTCCTGGAGATTCGCTCATTTCCATTGAAATAGATACTTCAGACTTTGATGAATTAATTGATCCGGATGAAAATCTTGATGATATTTTCTCCACCACACTCGATTCGATGGATAACGACTGGTTTATTGAAAATGCGTTTCGCGGCGATTCCAGGGAAATGAACTTTGTAAAAGCTTTTCCAAAAAACCTTCCCGATTCGGTTTATATCGAACGTTTACAGGAAACCGAGCAGGTAATTGATTTATCGTACAACAGTGCTGTGAGAAATTTTATTGAAATGTACACCGAACGCCGTCGCGATCAGGTTGAAAAAATGCTGGGACTTTCGGCCTACTATTTCCCGATGTTTGAAGAAGCGCTCGACAAATACGATCTCCCTCTTGAACTGAAATATCTTCCGATTATTGAATCGGCTTTAAATCCGAAAGCGCTTTCGCGTGTTGGAGCCAACGGTTTGTGGCAATTTATGTACGGAACAGGAAAAAATATGAAGCTCGAAATCTCGAGTTTTGTCGACGAACGCCGCGACCCGATAAAATCGACCGATGCAGCAGCCCGTTATCTTAAATTTCTTTATGAAAGGTACAACGACTGGCAACTGGCAATTGCGGCTTACAATTGTGGCCCGGGAAATGTAGACCGTGCCATCCGCCGCTCGGGAAACAAAACAAATTACTGGGATATTTATTACCGTTTGCCCAGGGAAACCCGCGGTTATGTTCCTGCATTTATTGCGGCAACATATGTAATGAATTTTTATTCGCAACACAACCTGGCTCCCAGCCTGCCTGAAATTTCGTTAAAAACCGACACAATCCATGTTAGCGATTATCTGCATTTTGACCAAGTGGCTGCTACACTGGACATAGATAAAGAAGAACTGCGTTCACTAAATCCGATGTACCGACGCGACATAATTCCGGGTAAAAAGGATAAACCGTATCCACTGGTACTTCCGCAGGATAAAATCATGGATTTTATTGATAAAGACACCACTGTTTTTGCCTGGGACCGCGAGAAATATTTCCCAAACAATACACTAGTAACACCCAACGAAAGTGCCGGATATTTCACTCCTGCCGATATTAAAGGAAAAGCAAAAGTTTTCTACACCATTAAACAGGGCGACAATATCGGATACATTTCTTCGTGGTTTAAAGTAAACTCAGCTGATTTGAAATACTGGAACAACATTAACAGGAATATGATTCGTGCCGGACAAAAACTTGTCATTTATGTTCCCGAAAACCAAAAGGAGAAATACGAAAAAGTAACCAGTATGTCGTTTGCCGAGAAACAGGAAATGATTGGCAAATCGGCTACACCTGCAACCCAGCCGGAACCGGTAAAACTTGATCCAAATTACGAATACTACACTGTAAAAAAAGGCGATACACTTTGGGACATTGCACAAAAATATGCCGGAATTTCGAGCAATGAAATTATGCAGCTCAACAATTTAAAAGACGACAGAGGTTTATATATCGGGCAGCAACTCAAGATAAAACGCAAAGGATAAAAAAAAGCCGGTTACTTTTTCAGCAACCGGCCTGTAATTTTTTTGTTGAAATTATTTCAATCCCAATTTTTCTTTCATTAACCCCGGAATTTCCGATGGTTCTTTGGCTACCGGAACCCCAGCCTCGTTAAAAGCTTTGATTTTTTCTTCAGCTGTTCCCGAACCGCTGGAAATAATTGCACCGGCGTGTCCCATTCGTTTTCCGGAAGGGGCCGACTGGCCTGCAATAAATGCCACCACCGGTTTTGTCATTTTTTCTTTGATAAAAGCTGCAGCCTGTTCTTCGGCATCGCCACCAATTTCACCAATTAAAACAACACCGTCGGTTTGTGGATCGTTTTCATACATTTCAAGCAAATCTATAAAATACAATCCCGAAACAGAGTCACCGCCAATTCCCACACAAGTCGATTGTCCCATTCCGTTTTCAGTAAGCATGTTAACCACTTCGTAGGTTAATGTGCCCGAACGTGAGATCAGTCCAACGTTGCCTTTTTTGAAAATCATTGACGGAAGAATTCCGATCAAACATTCTCCAGGAGTAATTAAACCGGGGCAGTTGGCGCCAATAAGTTTGGTCCCGTTTTGTTTTAAAACTGGTGTGACTTTAATCATATCCTGAACCGGAACACCTTCGGTAATACAAATTACCAGCTCAACACCGGCATAACTTGCTTCAAGAATTGCATCGCCGGCAAACGGGGCGGGTACAAAAATTACCGATGCGTTTGCACCAGTTGCTTTTACAGCCTCTTCAACCGTATTAAAAACAGGAACATGACCAACTTCGCTTCCACCTTTGCCGGGAGAAATTCCGCCGACAATGTTAGTTCCGTAATCCAACATTTTTGAAGTATGGAAAGCACCGTCGCGGCCAGTAATTCCCTGTACTAATACTTTGGTATCTTTATTTATTAAAATGCTCATTTTTCTTTGTTTTAAAATTGAATTTAACAGCAGGCAGAGACAATTTCGGGTCGCTGCCCACCGGGTTAAACCCCGGCGCTATTTTATTTCTTACTTAATTCGATTGCTTTTTGAGCAGCTTCGCTCATGGTTGAAACCGTTGGAAGACCAAAATCTTTAATAATTTCAAGTCCTTCTTTTGCGTTGGTTCCCGACAAACGAATTACAATCGGAATTTCAGTTTTAATTTCAGTAAGAGCTGTTACCAAACCACGTGCAACATCGTCGCAACGGGTGATACCTCCAAAAATGTTAATCATAACTGCTGTCACGTTTTTATCGCTAAGCAGAATATTCATAGCATCAACCACTTTTTGCGGATTTGATGAACCACCGATATCAAGGAAGTTTGCAGGTTCGCCGCCATACAATTTAATCATATCCATGGTAGCCATTGCCAGTCCGGCGCCATTTACCATACAACCGATGTTTCCGTCGAGTTTTACATATGAAAGTCCTTTTTCGTTGGCGTCAATTTCTTTCTGTTCATCTTCGGAAACTTCGCGCATTTTTAAAATTTCCGACTGGCGATAAAGAGCGTTGTCATCGAAATTCATTTTACCGTCGATGGCCAGAACTTTTTTATCCGGTGTTAAAACGAGCGGATTAATTTCAGCCAGCGAGGCATCGCTTTCAACATACAATTTGTAGAGTTTTACCAAAATTGCAGCCGTCTGACGAATCTGCGCAGGATCGCTGAACAATTGCAAAGCAATTTTACGTGCCTGCCAGTCCATTAATCCCATGGTAGGATTGATAGGCATTTTAATAATTTTTTCCGGAGAAACGCGGGCTACTTCTTCAATCTCAACACCACCTTCAGCACTGGCCATTAACGTAACCGATTTGCTGTTTCTGTCGTTGATTAACCCAACATAAAATTCCTTTTCAATATCAACAGCATCAGCAATCAATACTTTTTCAACAGTGAGGCCTTTTATGTCCATTCCAAGAATTTCGGATGCTTTTTGGATTGCTTCCTCTTTGTTTCTTGCCAGTTTTACACCGCCTGCTTTTCCGCGGCCGCCAACATGAACCTGTGCTTTTACCACACGAAGTTTTTCATCGTTTGGAACCAACTCTTTAACTTCTTCTACCGAATGACAGACTACACCATCCGGAACAGGAATCCCGTACTTCCTGAATAAATTTCGGGCTTGATATTCGTGAATTTTCATCTTTATTTGTTAGAAATAATTTTTTTGAAAATAATCGTCAAAAGTACCAATTATTTATATATACAAACCTATCAATATGTTCTTTTTTTATGACTTTCAACATATGTTGAGTAAAAGAATCACATTGTTCATTTATGAAATATCAATACGAAGATTCAGTGCTAAAAATTTTCATGTAGATTTGTGGCAAATTTTTGACCATGGAAGAAATTATCAGAAAAGTTATTGAACAGGAAGCAGAAGCCATAAAAAATATTCCAATAAGCGACAGTTTTGAACAGGCCATTGAACTGATTTATGAGCGTGTTCACATAAAAAAAGGGAAACTGGTCGCCAGCGGAATGGGAAAGGCCGGCCAAATTGCACTGAACATTGCCACTACTTTCAGTTCAACCGGAACACCTTCTGTTTTTTTGCACCCGAGCGACTCACAGCACGGCGATTTAGGTGTTGTTCAGGAAAACGATATTTTACTTTTGATTTCAAACTCGGGCAAAACCCGTGAAATTTTGGAACTGGTTGATTTGGCTGACAACCTCCATCCCGGACTTCCGTTGATTGTAATTTCGGGAAACCCGGAAAGTAACTTGGCAAAAAGCGCTGATGCTTTTATTAACACCGGCAATCCGGCAGAGGTTTGCCCACTTGGTCTTTCGCCGACAACTTCAACCACAGTAATGACTGTAATTGGCGATGCACTGGTAGTTTCGATGATGAATAAAATTGGTTTCACCAGCGAAGAATACGCCAAACGCCACCACGGCGGATATTTGGGCGACAAATCGAGAGAACAGGCAAAATTAAGAAAGTAATCAGTTTGCAGTTTCAGTTAGCAGTAATTCAAATAAAAAGTATAATTCATATAATGAGGATTTTAAAAGAGAAAACAGCAGGTTTGGTTATCGATATTCAGGAACGTTTGTTTCCGGTGATGTGGGAAAAGGAAACCCTGCTGAAAAATTGCGAAATATTGATTGCCGGATTAAAAGAACTGGCCATTCCAACTGTTGTAACTCAACAATACACCAAAGGTTTGGGCGACACTTTGCCCGAAATAAAATCGTTGATACCGGATTTTACTTTTATTGAAAAACGCGATTTCAGTTGCTGCGATGAACCTTCGGTAATCGAAAAACTAAAAGAAACCGGTGCAGAAAATGTAGTAATCTGCGGAATAGAATCGCACGTTTGTGTACTTCAAACTGCTATTGATTTAAAAGAAGCCGTCTATAATCCGGTGGTTGTTATGGATTGTGTTTCGTCGCGTTCAAAAGAAAATTTTGAACTGGCCAGGGAACGTTTTCGTTTTGAAGGAATTATGATGACTTCGTACGAATCGCTGCTTTTCGAACTAACGCGAACTTCAACGGCGCCGGAATTCAGGGCTATTTCGAAACTGGTAAAATAATTAGTGGGCTACAATTATTTTTTTGGTCATTTTTTGCCCGTTAATTATTGCTCTGAAAAGATACATTCCATTGGCAACACCCGATAAATCCATGGTAAATGTGTTTGAATCGTACGTCAATGGAAAAGTATTGTGATACACCCTTTGTCCGGTAACAGAAAAAACTTCGGTTTCAACTGTCCCAACTTCTTCGCTGGCTACCGTGAGGTTAAAAATTCCTGATGACGGATTTGGATAAACTTCAATGGAATTGGCAAGCAGAGTTACAGTCAGGTCGCCGGAATCGCCATTGTCGCCGTACACCTGAAGCCAGTATTTTTGCAGCGGTGTTACCTGTAAATTTTCGATGCCAGCTTCTGAACCTGAAGATGAATTAGCGGCAACTTCGAGCAAAGCATAATTATCGTCTAAAATGTCGTTGAACGATTCAGCCTCATAAACAGCAATGTGTGTATCAAAACCTTCTGTTTGAATAGAAATAATTCCGTTGGAAGGGCCGTAAAATGTAAACCACACTGAATTTGGTTCAAAAGAATCGGACGACAAGGGATTAGGTTCGTTGCTTTGCGCAGTGGCGCATTCGTTGGAATAACCTGAATTTCGCCCCAATTTCAGTGCCGCCGAATATTCAATATTGTCGTTGGCAGGCATAACCACGTGTAATAAAATGCTGTCGGAATCGAAACAACTTCCGTGGCTTCCTGAAACTTTTATGTAAGTATCGAATGAACCGTAGGCAAGAAATTGATCCTTCAAAGTAAGAATCAGTGAATCGGAACTAACTTCAATATCAAAATTTGAAGCTTCCGAAATTTCAAAAGTAAAATTATCGGCACCGTCGGCAACCAAAACATAATTTTGCAACTCGCTTCCACACAATGTAATTTCATGTTCAATACCCGGAAAAGAAACATCGAGCTGGCTAACCGCTTCAATATAATTTTCAGTTCTTACAGTATCAAAACCATTGTCATTTCCGGCAATTAAAGTAACCGTGTAAAGGCCTTCCTCGTTGAAAATAACTTTGGGATTTTGCGAAGTTTCAGAAGTTCCGTTGCTAAAAGTTATGGTGGAAGGTTCGAATTTCCACAACCAGGTTTTGGGTGAAAATTTACTTTCGTCGGTAAAATAAACCGTTGTATTCAGGCACGCGTACGAAACATCGGCTGAAAAAGCAGCCAGCGGCGTATTTTTTGTATTTATTCCATCGAGCCGCAAAGTTCCGGTGTTGTCAGGGTCGAGCCAGTTTTTCAATTGTTCGGTTGTAACAGTGCTGTGGTTCCATGAAACTGCAAACCGGCCGAAATAGGAATAGTCACTATCGCCGCCGTGCAACTGCCCGATAATTCTTTTGTTCTCATCAAAAAGCGGACAGCCGGAAGAACCACTTTCATCGGTGCCAACATCGTACGAAACTTCCCAGTGCGAATTTGGCATCGAACGGCTGTCGTCGTCCCACTGTAATATATAACGGTAGCTTTGTGGTGCGTCGTAATCAAGCGCGATACATTTGTAACTTCCTTCCGGGTGGTGAATGCTTGTTCCGGTTGAAGGAGAATCATCGCTGGCATTCCACCCGGCAAAATAAGGTGTATACTCTTCCGGCGGATTTTCCGAAAGTTTCAACAAAGTAAAATCGGAATAGCTGTTTGTTGCCACCAGCGAAGCTCCTGAAAGCGACTGGCTGAGAGAAGCATCGTTTGAACTGCATGTTGAATTTTCATAATTAAAATAAGTGACCAAAGTTTGGGCTACTTTGCTGCTGCTGATGCAATGATTTGCGCTCAGAAAATAAGGCGTCCCGTCTTCCCGCACATTATTAACCAGCGACCCTGTGCAATAATACATATAAATTCCATCGTTAAAAGTCATCAAACAAACTGCATGTTTTTCCGTTTGCCAGTCTTGTCCTTCCCCGCAATTGATTTGCACCCAGGAATTGGAAACCGATTTTAAATCGAGGTAAGCTGATGAAACTGCACCGATTACCAGTTGACCCTCAAATTCTGCCTGAACAGGTTCGTTGTATTCAATAATCAATGAATTTCCGGGAAACTGCGCCAGCTCCAATTGATTCGTTTCGCTGTTGTTATTTTTTGTAAAAGCTCCACTCACCTTTTGCTTGTCGATGCTATAAATAAAAACACCGGCGCCTTCAGGCAAATCGTACGTTTCAAAATTTACACCCAGCGATAGTGCATCCGGACTCTGAATTTCATAGCGCCAGATATTCATATTTCCGCTGGTAGTATGAACACCAACTTCCTTTATATCGATACTAACAGTTTGAACTACTCCTAAACGGTTTGGAATGCCGTTGTTTTTATCATCCGAAATTTGTTTGTCAACCTTTACTGAATCAAGCAAAAACGAAGGAACCAATTCAGAACTTTTTGTACCCGATAAAAAACTTTCGGGCAAACTACCATCAGAAATCTGCGCCCAAAGCACCGACGATTGTCCAATCCAAAATAAAACAACGATCAACTTTTTAAACCCAAACAGTGGTTTTCCCTTTCCCATAAAATCTTAACTTCTTGTTATAAGATATGTACAGACAATAACAGAATGTCCCTCATTAAGTTTCTATTACTTCCTATTTCATTTTCATTAAAAAAGTTAACGGTTGCATTTCACAAAAATTATGTCTTTATGCTGCATTTTACTTTTTACCTTTTTTCCCATTTAACCCAACAATTTGTATTTTTGATATGCCTGAAATAAAAACCAATGTACCAGCTTATCATTTATTATTTTACCGGAACCGGCAATGCTTTGGCGGCATCGCGGTGGATTGCTGAAGTATTTTCAACCCGGCAAATTCCTGCCAAAATTGTAAAAATTACCCCTTCTCTCCAAATCGATACCGCAGAACTTAGCGAAAAAACACTCGTCGGTTTTTGTTACCCGACCCACGGATTTAATGCGCCCCCTGTCGTCATTAATTTTTTACTTCGTTTTCCAAAATCGAACCTGCCTGTATTTTTGCTGAATACACGCGCCGGCATGAAACTTTCGAAACTTTTTTTGCCGGGTTTAAGCGGACTTGCACAATTGCTGCCGGCCTTGATTTTAAAATTGAAAGGTTACAATATTTGCGGTTGGCAACCCATGGATTTGCCGTCGAACTGGATTTCAATCCACCCTGGATTGCGCCAAAAAGTTGTAGATTCCATTTTCCAGAGGTGTGAAAGAAAAACAAAAAACTTTGCCAAAAAAATGCTCTCCGGGAAAAAAGTGCACAAAGGATTAATTTCGTTACCCGTCGATTTGGCTATCAGCCCGGTTTCTATCGGGTACTATTTTTTTGGCCGGTTTGCGCTGTCAAAAACCTTTGTTGCGGGCAACCTTTGCGACGGCTGTTCCCTTTGTGCCAAACAATGTCCGGTTCAGGCAATTCAAATGAAAAACGAACGCCCTTTCTGGACACAAAAATGCGAAAGTTGTATGCACTGCATGAACATTTGCCCGAAGAAAACCATTCAAACTCCTCATCTTTTTGTGGTAATAATCTGGTGGTTGGTTTTTTCGGTAATTCCTGTTTTTATTTTGCTGAAAATTGCTCCAGCCGGAAGTTTTATTCAAAATAACGTTGACCTGTTTTTATGGCTGTTCATTTTACTTACCGGTTTGCCGATACTATTTTTCAGTTACAGGATTCTTCATTTTTTGCTCCGGTTCGGGTTTTTCAACAAAATTATCACCTACACTTCGCTTACCAGATTACCCTTTTGGCGACGCTATTTTGCTCCCAAAAAGTATTTAAAAGGATAAATAAATATCTTTGAAACTGAATTATCACAAATAATACCTTGAAACTAAATCTGATGAAAAAAACTTTTCTTTCACTGGCAATACTTTTTTTTAACATCGCTATTGTGGCACAAAACAATCCCACCGGTTTGCTTACCGAACTTTTACGTGCACCCGAAAAAGCAGTAATTACAGACGCAGAACCCGAATTTGGCTGGATTTTTCCGCAAGCCGGAATTTCGCAAACTGCCTGCAGGGTTTTGGTGGCCTCATCGATTAAACAGTTGAAAGAAAATAAGGCAGATTTTTGGGACAGCGGCAAAACCGAGACAAACAATTCCACCCAATTTTCTTATGCCGGGAAAAAACTTGAATCCAATTCAACGTATTTCTGGAAAATAAAAGTTTGGGGAGAAAACGGTTTTGAAAGCCAATACAGCGAACCGCAGCAATTTAACACCGCAACATTTTACCGGAACAACGAGTGGCCGGGGCAAAGCAACTGGGTGAAAATTGGAAATAACAACTGGGTGGCTGAAGATCGGCAAATGGCAACTTTTCAGAATATTGAACCCCAATTGTTTCAAAAAACAACCGATTCAGGCTGGTTTGCCGATTTTGGCAAAGCTGCATTCGGAGCGCTGGAGTTTACGGTTTCAGCAAAAAATGAAGGTGAAAAACTGGTGGTTTTTCTGGGTGAAAGAAAAAACGAGGATTTAACGGTAAATAAAAATCAAGGTGTTTCAAACATCGGTTTTTACAAATACGAAATCACTGTTAAAAAAGGAACTCACAGTTACTCAGTCGACATTCCGCGCCACGAAGCCAGCTACCCGCACAGCCAGAAACTGGCGCCATTTTACCCCGAAGTTTTGCCTTTTCGTTATGTTGAATTTGTTGGTACAGAAAGTATGGAAATTCAACTCCCGGTTCAAAAAGCGCTGTTTTATTATTTCGATGAAAATGCCTCGGCTTTTACCAGCCCAAATACTAAGCTGAACAAAGTTTGGGATTTATGCAAATACACGCTGAAAGCGACGCCTTTTTTGGGAGTTTACTGCGACGGGAACCGTGAAAGAATGCCTTACGAAGCCGACGCATATATTCAGCAACTGGGTCATTATTCGGTCGATCGTGAATTTTCGGCAGCCCGGTATACAGCAGCTTTTTTGCTGGCTCATGCCAGCTGGCCCACCGAGTGGCAAATGCATGCTGTTATGATGGTACGCGAACATTACATGTTCACCGGCGACCTTGAATTTCCGGCATTGGTATACGACGAACTCAAAAAGAAAACATTAATTGCCCTTGAACGGGAAGACGGTTTGATAAGCACCCGAACCGGAAAAGTAACACCCGCGTTCATGGAAAGTATTCATTTAAACAGCGAAATGCGCGATATTGTCGACTGGCCTGCCGGAACCCCAGTAGGAAATAAACAAGCCAGCAATGCAGGTGCAACTCCCGAAGGCGAGCGCGACGGGTACATTTTTACCGATTACAACACCGTGGTAAATGCTTTTCATTTTTACGCTTTGCAATGCATGAGCGAAATAGCAGGAGCGCTGGGAAAAACAGAGGATAAAAACTTTTTCAAAACAAAGGCTGAAAAGGTAAAAGCCAGCATAATGCAAAATATGTTCGATTACAATAAGGGCTGTTTTGTCGATGGAATAGGGACCGACCACGCAAGTTTGCACGCGAATATTTTCCCACTGGCGTTTAACCTGGTTCCCGAAGAACACATTAAAAGCGTGGCCAGTTACATAAAAACAAAAGGAATGGCATGCAGTGTTTACGGGGCGCAATATTTGCTCGAAGCTTTGTACAATGCCGGAGAAGCGGAATATGCACTTCAGTTAATGACAGCGGAAGACAAACGCAGCTGGATGAATATGATTAAAGTTGGCTCAACCATGACCACCGAAGCCTGGGACGAGATTTTCAAACCCAACCTAACCTGGAACCATGCATGGGGTTCGGCACCTGCCAATATTATTCCGCGCCGTTTAACAGGAATTCAGCCTTTGGACGCCGGATTTAAAACTTTTGTGGTGAATCCACAGCCCGATGGTCTCGGGTTAATAGAAATAAAAGTTCCGACCATTCGCGGCGAAATCAGTTGCAATCTAAAAACGAGTGACACGGAATGGCAAATGGAAATTTCGGTTCCGGGAAACAGCGAAGCTTTTATTCTCGTTCCTTCCGAACTGCCGAAAATCACTGTTAACAACAATAATTATCAGGCAGTTTCGCAAATACATTACTTAGGCAGAAGCCGTAACCTTTTACGGTTGAAAGGAGGCAATTACCTGATTTCAGCAAAAATTAACTAATTTCGGCGCTTAATTTCGAAAACTATGCTGGAAATTTGTGCGATAGCGTCGGGGAGCAATGGAAACTGCTATTATATTGGAAATGAAAAAGATGCCGTTTTAATTGACGCCGGTATTTCGCTGAAACAGATTCTTGGCCGGATGAAGGAAAAGAACCTCGATCCAAAAAAAATCAAAGCGGTTTTTATTTCGCACGAACACAGCGATCATCTTCGCGGGGCGCGGGTTACCGGGAAAAGGCTGAATGTTCCGGTTTACATCACCGCAAAAACATACAACGGCGCATACAAAAATCTTCGGCCCGATTATCCAAAATATTTTTCACCCGACACCGAAATAAAAGTCGGCGATTTTACAATTTTTGCCTTTCTCAAAAACCACGATGCAGCCGAACCTTGTTCGTTCAGGGTGGAATACGGCGGAAAAAACATTGGCGTTTTCACCGATATTGGAGAACCCTGCGAAAATGTTTTGTCTCATCTTGGAAAATGCGATGCACTTTTTCTTGAAACCAACTACGATGAAAAAATGCTTTGGGAAGGCAGTTACCCTTACTTTCTGAAAAAAAGAATTGCTTCAGAACGCGGCCATCTTTCAAACAAACAGGCTTTTCAGTTGCTCGAAAATTATGCAGGCGATAATCTGAAATACGTGTTTTTAAGCCACCTTTCGAAAGAAAACAACAAACCTGAAATTGCTTTTGATGAAATAAAACCACTGGAAACGCGGTTCGAAATAAAACTAACTTCGAGGTACGAGGCAGCTGAAGTTTTAAAAATTGAATTGGAATAAAAAAGAATGGCACCCGGTGAAAGATGCCATTCTGATATTTTAGTGTCCGTTGTTTAAAAGATTGTCGCTGAGTGCCTGCAACGTTTGTTTTTTGTGCGAAGTGGGAACCAGCACCGAAATGTTAAACCGGCTTCCGCCATACGAAATCATTCGGATAGGAATTCCGTCGAGCGCATTAAAAACTTTTGAAGCAAAACCTTTTTCTTCCTGAATAATATCGCCAACAATACAAATAATCGACATGTCGTCGTCCACCTCGACTGTTCCGTATTCGTCGAGTTCAGCTTTAATCAGGTTCAACGATTTTGTATTGTCAATGGAAAGGGAAACAGCCACCTCCGAAGTTGAAATCATATCAATCGGAGTTTTGTATTTCTCAAAAATTTCAAAAATATTTTTCAGAAAACCGTAGGCCATTAACATTCTGCCCGACCGTATTTTCACCGCAGTAATTCCATCTTTTGCAGCCACAGCTTTTATCCCGGTTCCGTCCGATTCGGCAGTTATCAACGTTCCGCCATCCGACGGATTCATTGTATTTTTCAAACGCACCGGAATGTTCTGAACCCGGGCAGGCAACACCGTTTGCGGGTGCAGAATTTTTGCGCCAAAATATGCCAGCTCGGCAGCTTCATTAAACGAAAGCTGTTCAATTTTTTTGGTATTTTCAACAAAACGTGGGTCGTTGTTATGAAATCCGTCGATGTCCGTCCAAATCTGAATTTCTTCAGCATCAATGGCAGCGCCAACCAGCGAAGCCGTGTAATCGCTTCCTCCGCGCTGCAAATTATCGATGTCTCCATCTATATTCCGGCAAATAAAACCCTGTGTTATATAATACTGCGCTTCACCCACTTCTTTCAACACTTTTTTAATGTTTTTGCGAATGGCATGCAAATCAGCAGCTTTATCCTCGTCGATGCGCATATAATCGAGTGCCGGCAACAGTTTTACATCAAAACCGTTTTCTTCCATTAAAATGGCAAAAAGTTGTGTCGAAATTAATTCTCCCTGGGCAAGAATTGTATTTTCGCCCACCAAATCGAATTTCCCTGAAGTAAAAGATTTTATGGTGTCGAAACTTTTCTTCAACACTTTCATTCCGCGCTTTTTATTTTCTTCGGAAACAAAAAGATCATCAACAACCTTTTTGTATTTGTTTTCCAGCTTGCCAACAAAAATGCAGGCTGTGTCTTTGTTCTTTTTATATAAATAATTTGAAATTTCAACCAGCGAATTTGTGGTTCCCGACATGGCTGAAAGAACTACAATTTTTTGTTCTCCATCGGTAATCTGTTGCATTACCGCCCTCATATTTTCAGGAGATCCGACCGAGGTGCCGCCAAATTTTAAAACTTTCATCTGTTCAAATTTTCAATCGTATTTTTATCAGTTTTTGTAAAAACTTCAGTGTTTTAATCTATTTACGTAATGTTCTCCATTTTTAAGCTCTAAAAACGTATTACGAATTAATACTCAAAACGTTTAAAGGGTGCAAATATCTATATTTTTATGTGAAAACAAAACATTTATCATGTTTTACGAATATATATTCACACAAAATGAATAAATATCAATTTTCCTTTTGACTGAATTTTTCGAGAAAAAAAGCCACCAAATCTTTTCCCGAAGCATCCCTGATTCCAATTTCCGGGGCATAAACTACAGCTTCTGCTCCTACTTCTGTTGCTCTTTCTTTTAAAGCTTTGGCATGAAAAGGATGGTGATTCAATTCGTCGACATTGGTGGGAATACCACCGGCTTGTTTATTAAAAACAAAAAAAGGGGCAGAATTTTTATTCATCTTTGCCAGAAAATCGAGTTCATCTTTTACTTTTTCCGCTTCGGGAAATTTTAAACTTTCTGCCGATTTAAAACCAAAAGCGCGGGCTATTTCAAGTTGTTTTTCGGGGGAATTGTCCTCGGGCAAACCGATTATTTTGTTCCAGCGGCAAATATTGTAAGTCGACTGGGTAGCAAAAGCGCCTGCACAGGTTAACCGGGTTGATTCGCACAAAACCGGATCGGTGTTTTCCAAATCAGCCATTTCGTCCGAAAATGCAAGCCACAAACTGGTTCCGGCACCCGCCGAACCACCGGTACACGCAATGCGTGTTTTATCGATATTGTATTTTTCTGAATGAAAACGAATGTATTGCAGGCACCGTTTCGAATCGTTCATGCTGGCCAGAATTCCATAAGGAGGTTCATTCATAAACCTGTAATTTATTAGTGCAACAGAAACCCCCGTATCTAAAAAACGAACTATATCTTCCGAAGCATAATACTTCGATTTGTCGCCACCAATAAATCCTCCGCCGTGAATATAAATAACCAGAGGTGTTGGTTTTTCGGAAACAGCGAGCCAAATATCAAAAGTATTTCTTTCGTGCGGCCCGTACTTTTCATTTTCAAATGTTGCCCGACTTCCTCCTGCATTTACAGCTACCGGGTTCTCCGACATCGAATTGGTCATTTCTCCTTTTTTTCTTACCGGTTAAGAATTTTTACTTTTCAGTTTTATTCCTGAAAATGAACTGATTTCAAAAAACAGCCGTCAAAAGTAGGATTATAACACAGGAGTAAAAAATTTTCAGCAAAAAAATCTGTTTAGTTTACAGAAATGTCAGAAACTACCAAAAATTGAATGTTTTTCAGAATTAAAATAAATGGTGGAGTAAATATTAAATCCTTCTTTGTTGGTGGTGAGTTTTCGTTCCATGTACAAAACAGGTTGTCCGCTTTTCAGTTCTAAAAGTTTCCTGACTTTTGTGTCGGGCATAATTGCTTTCAGTTTCTGCTCGCCACCAATAATTTCGATCCCATAAAATTGCCGCAAAATATCAAACAGCGATTTGTTTTCAAACGAGCGGTTGGTAATTCGCGGCAGGTAAATGTTGGGTAAATGGTTAATGTCGTAAAAAACAGGAAGATCGTCGACAAACCGCAAACGTTCCATATAAATACAACCGGCTTCGGTTTCAAGTTCCGAGAGTTCGAATGGAAAAAATTCGGGCCAGCTTTTAATCACAGGTTTTTGAAGAATATCCGTTTTTAGATAACGCACACCAATGGCAGAAGCTGTGCCGGCAATCGATAAAATACCAATGTTGTGCAACGGCTTTTTTACAATACTGCCTTTTCCCTGCTTTTTCAATATTAAACCTTCGCGAACCAATGCTTCGAGTGCATGGCGAACTGTTGGCCGGGTCATATTGTGAACGGCACACAATTCATTTTCTGAAGGCAATAAACTTCCCTCGTCATACACTCCCGATAAAATATGTTTCCGGAGCAATTCGTACAATTGCCGATATTGTGGTATGTTTTCCATTTTGCCCCAAAGTTAAAAAATTTTTAAAACACTAAAAACAACTTGTAAATACAAGTTATAAAATATAATTTTACATCGAATTTCAATTAAAATAGATATAATTATTGATTATCAATAATTTAAACTAAACTTGAAATTAAAATTTGTATTAACAAGTAAAACTAAATAATAAAACCAATACAAATATGGCAATACCAGTTTTAATGCCGCGCCAGGGCCAGTCGGTAGAATCGTGCATTCTCGGGCAATGGTATAAATCGGTTGGAGAAGAAGTTAGCGAGGGCGACATTCTTTTTTCCTACGAAACCGACAAGGCATCGTTTGAAGAAGAGGCAAAAACAAGTGGTGTCCTTTTGGCAACTTTTTTTGATGAAGGTGATGAAATTCCGGTTTTGGCGAATGTTGCCGTAATTGGAGCAGCAGGAGAATCTTTTTCTGAATTTGCCCCTGGAAACGAACAAGTCGAAAAAGTGGAAGAAGTTGCCATTGCAGAAGAATCAGCAAAGATTATTGAATTTGAAGTAGAAGATGTGGTTTCTGACCAACGAATCCGCATTTCACCGCTGGCAAAAAAAATGGCTGAAACTCTGGGTGTAAATATGGAGTTGGTTACCGGCACAGGTCCCCGCGGAAGAATTATTGCCCGTGATATTGAAGAAGCTACAAAAGCTGTAAAACAGGCACCGGAAGCCAAAACTGAACCGAAAACCAAAGCAGAACCTGTTGCAAAAGCACCTGTTAAATCGGCTGTTGTTTTGGAATCGGGTGTTGATTTTGAAATGAAAGCCATACCAAACATTCGCAAACTTATTGCCAATGCCATGCACCAGTCGCTGCAAAATTCAGCTCAGCTCACCCACCATATGAGCGCCGATGCACGCCAGGTTATGAAACTCCGCAAAAAATTCAAAAAAAAATATTCCGAAGGGAAAATTGCACAGAATGTAACCATCAACGATTTGGTATGTTTTGCAGTAATTCGCGCCCTTGAAAAATTCCCGCAGGTAAATACGCACTACCATGGCGACAAAATGAAATGGTTCAAAAAAGTACATCTTGGCCTGGCAGTGGATACAGAGCGCGGATTAATGGTTCCGGCGGTTCAAAACGCCGACGATCTTTCCATTACCGGACTTTCGTACCAGTTGCAGCAGGCAGCAAATAATTGCCGCTCAGGAAGTATCAATCCCGATCTTTTAAGTCCGGCAGCTGCTACTTTCACGGTTTCAAACCTGGGAAATTACGGTGTTGAAATGTTTACTCCGGTAATTAATTTACCGCAAACTGCCATTTTAGGTGTTTGTACAATTGTTCCCCGTCCGAAAGAAATTGAAGAAGGTGTTTACGGATTTGTTCCAATGATGGGTCTTTCACTCACCTACGATCACCAGGCACTCGACGGCGGAGAAGCAACACTTTTCTTAGCTGAAATTAAAAACCAGATTGAAAACCTTTCACTTTAATTAAAACTTAAAATTTTTTGCAATGCCAAAAATTCAATTTATAAATCCTGAAGAAGTAAGAAAACCAGGGATGCTGGAATTCAAACCAATTCCAATCAACCAATACAACAAAACCATTGAGGAAGAAAAAGAAAATTATTCAAAAGAAGATTTTCTGCGCATCTTTCACGACATGGTGGTTATCCGCGAATTTGAAACCATGTTAAACCTCATCAAAATCAGGGGTGAATACAACGGAATTTCGTACAATCACCCGGGGCCTGCCCACCTTTCCATCGGACAGGAAGCTGCTGCCGTGGGAATGGCGTACACCCTCGATGTTGACGATTTTATTTTTGGTTCGCACCGCAGCCACGGTGAAATTCTTGCCAAAGGACTTTCAGCCATCGATAAACTCGACGACAAAACGCTGGAAGAAATCATGGAAAAACATTTCGATGGTAAAACACTGGCGCCTGTAAAAGCCGGTCACAAGGGAACAACCAAAGAACTGGCCATTAAATTTCTGATTTACGGAACCTTGTCAGAAATTTTTGCACGGGAAACCGGTTTCAACAAAGGACTCGGCGGTTCGATGCATGCCTTTTTTACTCCGTTTGGCGTTTATCCGAACAACGCCATTGTTGGTGGTTCGGGCGATATTTCTGTTGGCGCGGCACTGTTTAAAAAAGTAAACCGTAAAAAAGGAATTGTTGTTGCCAATATCGGCGATGCTTCAATGGCTTGCGGACCGGTTTGGGAAGGCCTGGCTTTTGCTACCATGGACCAGTTTACCGAACTTTGGGAAGGCGACATGAAAGGTGGTTTGCCACTGATTGTTAATATTATGAATAACCAGTACGGCATGGGCGGACAAACGTGCGGCGAAACCATGGGTTACGAAGTAGCAGCTCGAATTGGCGCCGGATTAAACAAAGACCAGATGCATGCCGAACGTGTCGACGGCTACAATCCGCTGGCAGTAATTGATGCCTACAAACGGAAGAAAAAAATTATTGAGGAAAAACGGGGTCCGGTGTTGCTCGATGTTCTTACTTACCGTTACAGCGGACACTCTCCTTCCGACGCTTCTTCGTACCGTTCAAAAGAAGAAGTGGAAGCCTGGGAAAAACAGGATTCGATTGTTTGGTTTGGCAATGAACTCGTTAATGCCGGTGTTGTGTCAGAAGAAGAGCTGGAAACCATCAAAACAAAAACAACCGAATTAATTTCGAATACCTTGAAACTGGCCATCGACGATGAAGTTTCGCCTCACATGGATATGAAAAAATACCCGAATCTGATTGGCGAAATGATGTTCAGCAACCAGAGTATCGACAAAATGGAAGATCGCCCGGTGGAAGTAAATCATCCGATGGAAGAAAACCCGCGGGTAAAACAGCTTTCAACCAAAGAACGGTACATGTTCGATGAAAACGGAAAACCTCATTCAAAAATAAAAACATACGGTTTACGCGATGGTATTTTTGAAGCCATTGTCGACCGTTTTTACAAAGACCCGACACTGATTGCTTATGGTGAAGAAAACCGCGACTGGGGTGGAGCATTTGCCGTTTATCGCGGATTAACCGAAGCTTTGCCGTATCACCGTTTGTTTAATTCTCCGATTTCGGAAGCATCGATTGTGGGAACAGCCATTGGTTACGCCATGTGCGGAGGCCGCGTAATTCCTGAAATTATGTACTGCGACTTTTTAGGACGCGCCGGCGACGAAGTTTTCAACCAGCTTCCAAAATGGCAGGCCATGAGTGGCAATGTGCTGAAAATGCCGGTGGTAATCCGTGTTTCGGTAGGTTCGAAATACGGAGCTCAGCACTCGCAGGACTGGACAGCACTGGCAGCGCACATTCCGGGATTAAAAGTTGTTTTCCCGGTTACTCCGTACGATGCCAAAGGATTAATGAACAGCGCATTGCAAGGCACTGATCCTGTAGTTTTCTTTGAAAGCCAGCGCATTTACGACATTGGTGAAATGTTCCGCGAAAGTGGCGTTCCCGAAGGTTATTATGAAATTCCGCTCGGCGAACCCGACATTAAAAAAGCCGGTTCCGATGTTACCATTTTAACCGTAGGCGCAACTTTATACCGCGCTTTGGACGCTGCTAAAACACTCGAAGAAAAATATAATCTTTCTGCCGAAGTTATTGATGCCCGTTCGCTGGTTCCTTTCAACTACGAACCGGTAATTGAATCGATCAAAAAGACCGGCCGCATTGTAATCTCAGGTGACGCTTCTGGTCGTGGCTCGTTCCTTCGCGATTTGGCTTCAAACATTACCGAACTGGCTTTCGACTACCTCGATGGACCGCCGGTAGTGGTTGGCTCGCGCAACTGGATCACTCCGGCTCACGAACTGGAAGATTATTTCTTCCCGCAACCGGAATGGATTATCGATGCTATTCATGAACGAATTTTGCCGTTACCCGGATACGCATCTGAAAATGATTTTACTGAAGAAGAACAACTCGACAGAAATGCCCGGGGAATCTAAAAATAACGGGTGAGGATGTGTAATCAGGAAGTTCAGCATTCCTCACCCTTTTTACTTTGCCAAAAGTATTTTTGAATCCGGCTTGGGATAGCCGGATTTTCTTTTGGTTTCAAAGCTAAAAATTTCAGGAATGTTAACACTGAAACAAAAACTGACGGTAACATTTTCTTGTTGAAATCTTTTCATTTAATTTTGAACCGTGAAATCATTGTATATGAAAATAGCCGAACTGGTAAATTCAATTCTCAATCCTGGAAGTCAAAATAAATATCTGGAACTTTTAATCAACAAACTCTTTTTCATTTTCACTTTCGCACTTTTTATTTTATCTATTTACGACATTGGATTTTCAGTTCACACCAGTGGCGACCTTTTGATTTACAATCAATTTTTCCTGATACTCTTCCCCATTACCTGCGGACTTTATTTGTTCCGCGCCATAATTTTCACCCGGCATACCGTAAACCGAAAAGTATTTTTTGCCAATCTGCTGCTGGGAATATTTTTGTTTGTGCTTTTTTTCTTCAGAAGCCATTTTGGAAAAGGGTTCTTTAACGAGAAATTGTTGTTCCACTTTTCTGTTTTCCACTTTTTTGCTTTCTCACTTTTTTTTATCGAGCTCTCGCGAATGAAACTCGATGTTCTGATTCGGCATTTAAATCCGGCCCAGTTATTTATTGTGAGTTTCGCAATTATTATACTTTTTGGATGTCTGCTGCTTTTGATGCCACAATCAACAACAGCGAAAATATCTTTTACCGAGGCCTTTTTTACATCAACCAGCGCTGTTTGTGTTACCGGACTTACAGTTGTCGACACGGCTACGCGGTACACAACACTTGGGAAAATGATTATTATGGCGCTCATTCAAATTGGCGGAATCGGTGTTATGACCATCACGAGCTTTTTTGGTTTCTTTTTTAAAGAGACTTCTTCTTTCCGCGAACAAATGATGCTTCGTGACTTTCTGAGCGAGGATAGTTATGCCGGCATTCTGAAAACACTGGTGAAAATTATTGTTATAACATTTACCATCGAAATTATCGGGGCATTTTTTATTTTCTGGTCGCTGAGACTGCATGGCAACGGAACCTGGGGTGGCGATTTTCGTTTTTCCATTTTCCACACCGTGTCGGCATTTTGTAACGCGGGATTCTCAACGCTTACCGACAATTTGTTCGACTCGAATGTACGTTACAACTATTTTCTGCATTATATAATTGCTTTCCTCGTTATTTTGGGAGGACTGGGATTCCCGGTTTTTATAAATGTGTACACATTCTTCAAGGAACAGATAAAAATGCTCTTCAATTCCCTAATCCACCAAAAACCTTACGTTCACAAAGTGGGTATGATTACATTCAACACCAAAATTGTTACCATTACAACCTTTATTTTACTGATTTTTGGAACAGTGATGTTTTTTATGCTTGAAGCCAACTCAACACAAAAAGGGCTTGGGTTTTCTGAACGTCTGGCCACTTCCTTTTTTATGAGTGTTACCCCTAGAACTGCCGGATTTAATACCTTCAGCATGGATGCAATAGCCAAACCTTCAATATTAATTCTTATTCTTTTAATGTGGGTTGGGGCTTCGCCAAACTCAACAGGTGGTGGTATTAAAACAAGTACTTTTACTATTGCTTTGCTGAATGTTATTCGTATTCACCGGAGCAAAAACCACATCGAAACACTAAAACGCGAAATTCACGAATATTCGGTAAACAAGGCGTTTGCTATTTTAACCGTTTCTGTTTTGATTATTGGAGCAGGGACTTTTGCAATTTATTTAATCGATAGTGAATTTGGGTTGGAAAAAATTATTTTCGAATGTTTTTCTGCTTTTGGCACAGTAGGACTTTCATTAAATCTTACTCCCTTGCTTTCAACAGGTTCAAAATGGATTCTAATCCTGCTAATGTTTCTTGGAAGAATGGGAATTATGACGTTGATACTTTCGCTGGCAAAACGAAGAAGCGAAAGTGCAATGTTGTACCGCTGGCCAAAAGAAAACATAATAATTACTTAAAAACGGTAACATGAATATAGTAACAATCGGACTTGGAAATTTCGGTGCATCGCTGGCAAAAATTCTTACATCGATGGGCCACGATGTGCTTGGGGTGGATAAAAACAATGATAAGGTGGAATTTTTCAAAGACAAAATCGCCAACACAATCTGCCTCGACGCCAGCGATCCCCATGCATTGCGTTTGTTACCGCTGAAAGAAGCCGATGTTTTTGTGGTTTGTATCGGTGACGATTTTGGAGTTTCGGTAATGATTGCCGCTTTGTTGAAAAAATTTGGCGTAAAAAAATTACTTTGCCGCGAAAGTTCATCCATTCATTTGGCGGTTTTAAATTCAATCGGAATTTCAAATACCACAAACCCGGAATACGAACTGGCCAAAATTCTGGCGCAAAAACTTACCTTGCCGGGTATTCAAAACCTGTTCAACATTTCCGACACCTTCAAAATTATAGATTTGTTTGTTCCTGAACGATTGATAGATCAGCCTTTCTCGCCGCAAACATTCAAAGAAAATACCCATTTAAAAGTTGTGGCATTAAAAAGAAACGAAAAAATATTGTACTCGTCATCGCAAGCTATCGAGGATCAGGAAATTCACAACATCAATTACAAGGAAAACGACACTCTGGTTTTGGCGGGCGAATTAAAAGACATCCGCAAATTCCTGATGATTTAATGCTTTTCAGTAAAAAACCTAAAACATTTTCAACACCTGCCCCACTTGCAAAACCGATTGTTCGGTTAGATTGTTGAGCATACAAATAGCCTGAATGGAAGTTTTGTACCTGCGAGAAATCTTCCAGAGCGAATCGCCCGAACGGACAGTATAACTTTGTTTTAACGGTTCATTCGACTGAAAAACAGCCGGCTTTGCGTTCTTTTGAGTTTCAGAAAGATTATCAAGTTTTGCCACTGCCTCGTGTATTCTTAAATTTTCAAAATCAAACACCAGCTCCGGATTGTATGGTTTTTGGTTTTCCCTGATTTCGAAATGAAGGTGACTGGTAGTTGCCCTGCCGGTACTTCCTGCCAGTCCGATGGCTTGCCCCTGCCGGACAGTATCGCCGTTTTTCACCAAAAATGCGGATAAATGTCCGTAGTAAGTTTCCAGATTTTTGGGATGTTCCAGCACAACAAGATTTCCGTAACCGTAATAATACCGGGCTTTTGAAACTACGCCATCGTAAGCCGCATAAATCGTGTCACCCTTTTCCTTTTTAATATCGGTGCCGGTATGCATCCTTCCCGAACGCCAGCCAAACGGACTAATCACCTTTCCTGTTGCAGGCAACGAAAAATGTGTCAACAATTCGCCCACAGAACCAAAAGTTATTTCATTTCCCGAATTAATAATCACATCGCTTTCAGGAAAAGCTTCAGCGGCTTCGGCAATGGTTAACATTGTTTCAACCCCCGGAATAGTAATAAGCGAATCGGTATTGATATACTGTGCATTCAACACTCCGCCAGTAAAAACCAGAATCAACAAAATGAATAACTTCTGCATTCCTTTTTCAATAATTAATCATAATTCGCTGCAAGTGTAGCTAAAAAAAACGATTCAGAAATCTGCTTTCCAAACCTTTCACAAAGTGCTAACAAGTTATTTACTAATCGTTAACAAATTTAAGGCATTTATTAATTCGCTTTGCCAATTTCAAAGTCCAATTTTAAAATTGCCAATTTTCTGATTTTCAGGTATCCTAATTTTTATGTTGAATTGATTTGTGATGATCATAAATTTTTCCAAATACCAATAAAAAACAGAATCCAGCCGGCAATAAAACTCAGCCCGCCAATGGGAGTAATTGCGCCCAATGTTTTAATTCCGGTTAAAGTTAAAGCATACAAACTTCCTGAAAAAAGTACAATTCCAACAACCAGTAAAATGGCCGACCATTTTAAATAATCTGAAGAAATTGTTAACGACAGAATTCCAATCAGCAACAATCCCAGTGCATGATAAAAATGGTATTCCACACCGGTTTTCCATGTTTGCAGCATTTCAGCCGAAACGTGCGATTTTAATCCGTGAGCGCCGAAAGCGCCAACACCCACTGCCAGCGCCAGCAACAAAGAGGCGGTCATTAGTATAGTTTTGCTCATATCTTACTTTTAATATTCTCCGGATCAACAACAAATCGTTTACAAAAGTTTCAGATTTCTTCCGGATTTTCTGCTTAATTTTACCGGACAGGATACCAAAGGACAGCTATTTCAAACAGCTGCTATTATTTTGCACGTGATTAAATCGATAAAAATGGAAATGAACAAAAGCATATTTACCACTTTCCCCGGGCCGGAAGAATTATTAAACCGATACAAAAACCAGCCGCAAAAGCCGGTTCCCGATATTAACGGGCACATTCACACACCGCATTCTTTCAGCGCTTTTTCTGAAATTGAACAGGCATTTCAACTGGCAAAGAATGAAGGTGTTTCGGTGCTGGGAATCAACGATTTTTATACCACCGACGGGTACGATGAATTTGCTGAAGAGGCAAAAAAACACAACATATTCCCGCTGTTTAACATCGAATTTATGGCGCTGCAGAACAATTTGCAGGAAGCCGGAATTCGTGTAAACGACCCAAACAACCCGGGACGGACCTATTTCAGCGGAAAAGGATTGCGGCACCCGGCAGCGATGAGCAAAACATCGTTCAAAAAAGTAAAAGATTTGCAGGAAGAAAGCAACCGTCAGACTTTTGAAATGGTAGAAAAACTGAATGCTTTTTTTGCTGATAACGAAATCGGCATTCATTTCGATCCCGCTGAAGTTCAAAACAGACTGGCTAAAAATCTCTTCCGCGAACGGCACATTGCACAAGCCATCCGGATTGCCATTTTTGAAAAAGAAGAAAGCGATTTGGGCAGGGTCCAACTTTTCAATAAAATATTCCGGGGAAAAACCGTAAAATCCGCCATCGACGATGTTGCCGGATTGGAAAATGAAATCCGTGGAAATCTTTTAAAAGCAGGCGGCGCTGCGTTTGTCCCCGAAGATCCCAAAGCTTTTCTTTCGCTTGAAGAAGTAAAGGAAATCATTATCGATGCGGGTGGAATTCCGTGTTACCCGGTACTGCTCGATTTTGGAAACGGAAACTTCACCGACTACGAGGCAAACAAGGAAAATCTTTTGCAGGAATTGCTGAAAAACGATGTCTATTCCATCGAACTGATTCCGGGAAGAAACAAATATGAAATTTTCAAAGATTTTGTAAACTACTTCAACAAAAACGGATTTGTAATTACGTTTGGCAGCGAACACAACACTCCGCAGCTTGATCCGATAAAACTTAGTTGCGGCGGTGGAATTGACCTTGATGAAGAACTTAAAAAAATAAATTACGAAGGAGCAGCTGTGGTGGCAGCGCACCAGTATTTAATTGCCAACGGGAACGAAGGATACTTAAAAGGGGCAAAAGCCAAAACCGAAGAAAAAGCTTATTTTGTTGAATTGGGAAAAGCAGTAATTGAAAAATATTTTACAATTTAATTGGATAAAACTCTGTGACTCAATGTGAAAACCTCCGAATTCTCTGTGGCAAGAAAAATAACCACAAAAGTCACAAAGAGAAGCCACAAAGATTCAACTTGAAAAAAAACAAATTATGAAACCTGAAATACAAGAATTAATTGACGTTTCGAGATATTACGGGCAAAAAAGGGAATATGTAATTGCCGGCGGCGGAAACACGTCGTTTAAAGATGAAAAACAGTTGTGGATAAAAGCCAGCGGCATCAACCTCGGCAGCATCGGCGAAAATGGGTTTTGTGTACTCGACCGCCAAAAACTGAACGATATTCCGAAACAACAGTTTTCCGATGATTCGGCCACCCGCGAAGAACAGGTGAAAAATGCGCTACTGATTGCACGTGTCAACCCGGAATCGGGGTTGCGTCCGTCGGTGGAAACCTCGCTGCACAATCTGTTTAGCTACAGCTTTGTGGTTCACACGCACATGACACTGGTAAACGGACTGATGTGCAGCAATCTTTCCAAAGAAAAAACACTGGAGATTTTTGGTGATAAAATATTGTATGTGCCGTATTCCGATCCGGGATTTGTTTTGTTCAAAATTATTGCTGAAGAAATTGCGAAATACAACGAAAAGTTTGGCAACGACCCGCAAATCGTTCTGATTCAAAACCACGGAATTTTTGTGGCTGCCAACACCATCGACGAAATTCACGGAATTTATGCCGGCGTTGAATCAAAACTGAAAGCAACTTTTTCAAAATTTCCGGTTTCGGAAGAAATTCCGGTTTCAGAAAAAATGGTTGATATTTTACCGGCTGTTCGCATGTTGCTTTCCGAAGAAAAACTAAAAGTGGCCACTGCTTTTAACAGTTCCTGGATTTCTGACTTTATTCTGAACAAAGAAACTTTTGTCCGGGGAATTTCCCAACCTTTTAATCCCGATCAAATGGTGTATTGTTTGTCGGAATATCTTTTTATTGCAAACAGCGGCACTGCCGAAGAAGTTATTTCGGAAGCAAAAACGCAAATTACCGAATTTAAATCACGCCGCGGTGTAATACCTAAAATCATTTTTATTCAGAATGAAGGGGTAATTGCAGCCGAAGACTCAGCTGTTTCAGTAGGTTATTTAAAAGACATTGTAAACGATTTTTGCCAAATCAGTAAACTATCCGAAAACTTTGGCGGCCAGCACCCGATGACACCCGATCAGGTAGCATTTATCGAAAACTGGGAAGTAGAAAACTACCGCAAAAAAGTGTCGCTGGGCGGAAAACCACAGGGCAGGCTCGAAAATAAAATTGTAGTGGTAACCGGCGCCGCACAAGGATTTGGTGCAGGAATCGCTGAAATAATTCACAACGAAGGAGCAAATGTAATTGTTGCCGATTTGAACGAAGAAAAAGGACAGGAGTTCGCAGCAGAACTCAATTCAAAAGGCACAAAAAACAAAGCCTGTTTTGTAAATGTAAATGTTTCGGAAGCTGCTTCGGTAGAAAACCTGGTAAAAGAAACCGTTCTGAAATTTGGCGGTCTGGATGTAATGATTTCCAATGCCGGAATTTTACGCGCCGGCAGCCTCGATGAAATGGATCAGGCTACTTTTGAACTGATGACCAAAGTAAATTACACCGGCTATTTTCTGTGTTCGAAATATGCACAAAAAGTGATGAAAATTCAGCACAAATACAAACCCGGTTTTTATATGGATATTATTCAAATCAACTCAAAATCGGGTTTAAAAGGAAGCAATAAAAACTTTGCTTATGCCGGTGGAAAATTTGGCGGAATTGGCCTGACCCAGTCTTTTGCACTGGAATTAATGCCGTTTAATATCAAGGTGAATTCCATTTGTCCTGGTAACTTTTTTGATGGCCCGTTGTGGAGCGACCCGCAAAACGGATTGTTTGTGCAGTATTTGAATGCCGGAAAAGTTCCGGGAGCAAAAACCATTGCCGATGTTAAAGCGTTTTATGAAACGCAGGTTCCGGCAGGCCGGGGCTGCACTGCGTTAGATGTGGCAAAAGCCATTTTCTACGTTATCGATCAGGAATACGAAACCGGCCAGGCTGTTCCGGTTACCGGCGGACAAAATATGTTGAAATAAGAAAGCTGCGAGCTTCAAGCTTCGAGCTTGTAAAAATTTATGTAGTTGTTATCAAGTAATAAAAAAGCTGGTAGCTTGAAGCCAGCGGCTAATAGCTAAAAATATGAAAACTAAAGCAGTACGATTATACGGAAAAAAAGATTTGCGTTTGGAGGAGTTTGAACTTCCGCAGATCAAAGAAGATGAAATTCTGGCAAAAGTTGTGAGCGACAGCATTTGTATGTCGAGCTACAAAGCAGCAACCCAGGGAACCGATCACAAACGTGTGCCCAACGATGTAGCTGAAAATCCGATCATTATCGGGCACGAATTTGCCGGAGAAATTGTTGAAGTAGGCGCCAAATGGCAGCACAAATTCAAAGCCGGACAAAAATATTCGATTCAGCCTGCCATTTATTACGAAAACGGCCCCGTTGGAATTCTGAGCGCTCCGGGTTATTCGTACCAACACATCGGCGGCGATGCAACCTATGTAATTATTCCGAAAGATGTGCTTGAACAGGATTGTCTGCTGGCGTACGAAGGCCCCGGATTTTACCCGGCGTCGCTGGCCGAGCCGCTAAGCTGCGTGATTGGCGCCATGCACGCCAACTACCATACCAAGCCGGGTTCGTACATTCACCAAATGGAAATTAAACAAGGCGGGAAAATGGCCATTCTTGCCGGCGTTGGCCCAATGGGTTTGGCTGCCATCAATTATGTAATCAATCGTGAAGACCGAAAACCATCGTTAATGGTAGTTACCGATATTGCACAGGATCGCCTCGACCGTGCTGCCGAAATTTTCCCGGTAGAATGGGCCAAAGAAAAAGGTATTGAACTGATTTATTTAAACACAGGAAACATTGAAAATCCGGTGGAAACCATGAAAGAAATATCGGGCGGCGGTTACGACGATGTATTTGTTTTTGCCCCGGTAACTCCGGTGGTGGAACAGGGCGACGCAATTCTGGCGCACGACGGTTGTCTTAACTTTTTCGCCGGACCATCCAATCCTGAATTTTCAGCCAAACTGAATTTTTACAACGTTCACTACGCTTACACGCACATTGTTGGAACTTCGGGAGGAAACAACGACGACATGGTAGAAGCGCTCGATGTTATGGGCAAAGGACTTGATCCTGCCGGATTAATCACCCACATTGGCGGATTGAATGCTGTGGCAGAAACCACACTGAATTTACCCCACATTCCCGGTGGAAAAAAATTAATTTATACCCACAAAAATTTGCCATTAGTAGCTATTTCCGATTTTGAAGAATTTGGTAAAACCGACCCGTATTATGCAGAACTGGCGACTTTGGTTGCAAAAACCAAAGGTTTGTGGAACGTGGAAGCAGAAGAATATTTACTGGCAAACGCACCTGGAATTTAAAAATTTCAACCACCTCCCTAACAACCTTTTCCAAAGTTTAAAACTTTGGAAAAGGTTTTAAGACCTAAAAAAATGACCAATTTTTCCGAAGAACTAAAAGTTGCTTTAAAAGCTGCCCGCGCAGGCGCCAAAATTGTAAAGGAAAATTTTGGAAAATCGAAAGAATCAAGGGTTAAAGGAAATGCAAAAGGATTGGTTACGGCTACTGATTTGGCTTCGGAAAAAGCAATCATTGAAATCTTAACTTCAGAAACTGATTTTGAAATTTTAAGCGAAGAATGCGGAACTCTTAATCCATGTAGCGGACCAAAATGGGTAATTGACCCGCTGGACGGAACCAGTAATTTTGCACGTTCACTTCCTTTTTTTGCTATTTCCATTGGCCTAATGCAGGGAAAAGAATTTCTTGTAGGAGTTATCATTGATCCTGTTAACGGGCGTGAGTTCTACGCTATTAAAGGAGGAGGCGCTTTCTGTAACGGAACAAAACTGGTTCTTCCAAAATTTAGCAACGAATATATTCCTATGTTGTTTCTGAATCACGGATATGCCGAAACCGACCGAGCGAAATACAAGGAACTTTCAAAACGATTGGCTTCAGAAAACAACATTTTAAAACTGGGAACCACGGCGCTCGAATTGTGTTATGTTGCCGAAGGTGCGGCGGATGCCTTTGTTTGTTCGGGCGATGAAATCTGGGATTTTGCAGCCGGAATTTTAATCGCACAGGAAGCCGGTTGTATTTTCACCGACTGGCAGGGAAATGCATGGGACGGAAAAAACAACCACCTTTTGGTTTCAAGACCTGAAATACATTTTCAATTGGTGGAGAAAATAAATAACGTTCAGTGAAAATTGTGAATAAAATATCGAAATTTAATTAATCAAAAAACCAGTATCCTGATAAAAAATTAAATTTGCAGGAAAGTAAAAGAAATGACTCTGTTTCTGGCTCTAATAGGAATTTTTCTTTCTGTTATCCTACTTTATTTTAATGCCAAAAAATATCCTTCAACAATATATCTCGGTTTGTTTTTTTTCTTAATAAGCATTTATTGTTTAATCGAGTATGCATTGTTCTATTCAAAATCAATAGTTCTGACAGGCTTGGTTTATTTAAACATTGGCTTTTTAACTTACCTCGTTGGCCCGATGTTGTATTTGTATTTCAGAAGCATATTAACCGACAACCATCGTCTAAAAAGAAACGATTTCTGGCACTTAATTCCTATGCTTATTTTCTTTTTCACAACACTCCCTTATACTTTTACATCCTGGTCGTATAAAGTAGAGCTGGCAACTAAAATTGTTGAAGATCCCAACTACATCTGGAAATTAGAACCAACAATTTTATACAAATATGTCCCTTCTGTTTTTATATTTCTTAGCCGGCCGGTATTCGTTCTGTTTTATGTAGGTTGGGGCACATTAAAAATTATCGGGTACTACAAAAAAAAGGACAAATTTACCTTCCTTTCAAAACAACATTTTATGAAGCAATGGCTATTTGTTTTAGTAAGTTTTTTGCTCCTACTGATAATTGGTCATCTGATTGAGATTTTCGAAGTAGGTATTAAACAAAACTTAAATTTGTTTTTTTCACTGAACATATTGCAGACAATTTCGGGAATAGGTTTAGTCGGAATTTTAGCATCACCCTTCTTTTTCCCTGGTATTTTATATGGCCTGCCCAAAATTCCAACCATTGAAAAAGAACATTCAAAAGCAAAAAAACAAATACCCGACTTCGAAACCAACTATCTCAATTCAATAAGTGAGAAAGTTGAGAATTATATGGAAAAATTCAGACCATATCTGAATCCTGAATGTAACCTGGCATTGTTTGCGAAAAAAGTGAATATTCCAGCTCATCATCTGGCTTATTATTTCAGGGAAATACGGAAAGAAAATTTTAACGACTTCAAAAATGACTGGCGGATAAAACATGCCAAAAATCTTATCGAAGAAGGAAAAGCAAAAGAAATTAAACTAGAAGCTTTAGGTAAAATGTCAGGGTTTTCTTCGCGAAGCGCTTTTTTCACTGCATTTAAAAAAAGAGAAGGAATTTCGCCGGGAACTTTTGCCAGTCGAAATTCACGCTAATTTCAACCTAAAATAAACTTGTCCTGTTTTTCAAAATCGGAACAAAGTTTAAATGTTATCATCCAATAAGACCCTGTATAAATCAAAAATTCTGCTTTCATTTATAATGAATCTCATATTATCTGGATTTCGTTCATCTTATCCATATTCCTAAAAAAATGAAAAACAAAATAGTAGCACTCGTTTTCAGTTTGCTTTTATTTTCAATTTATTTGCAAGCGCAGGAAACCATTACCACTACCGGAGGAAATGCTTCGGGTTCCGGAGGATCGGTAAGTTATTCAATAGGCCAGGTTGTTTATACAACCCATTCCGGAATTTCAGGTTCGATTGCTCAAGGTGTTCAGCAACCATATGAAATCTTTTTAATTACCGGAATTGAACGAAATCCAGGTATCCAATTAACAATTGCTGCATATCCAAATCCCACAGTCGATTTCCTAACACTTACTGTTTCTGACCACACTATTTCCGACCTTGAATATCAATTGTACGATATGAACGGCCGGCTTCTGAATAATAAATTACTTACCGGAGATAAAACACAGATTGATATGACAAAGCTGGTTCCGGCTACCTACTTTCTGCATATTCTTGAAGGTGGTAAATCAAATATTAAAACTTTCAAAATCATAAAAAAATAAAACATCTTGCGATGAAAAAGTATATTGCATTTTTGTCAGCAGTTCTTTTTGCTGTGAATTTATTTGCGCAAACACCTGAAAAAATGAGCTACCAGGCCGTTATCCGTGATTCGGGAAACAATTTGGTCAGGGAATCACAAATAAGTATGCAAATAAGTATTTTGCAGGGAAGTGAAAATGGCACAGCTGTTTATGTGGAAACACAAAATCCGGTTACCAACGCCAACGGACTGGTTTCCATTGAAATTGGAGGTGAAGATGCCACCGTTATTGACGGTGATTTTTCAACCATCAACTGGGCAAATAACATTTATTTTATTAAAACAGAAACTACCATTTCCGGAGGTGAACCAATTACCGGCGTCAGCCAAATTTTAAGCGTTCCGTATGCATTACACGCAAAAACTGCTGAAACTGTTTCCGGCACAGTTACAGAAAATGACCCCGTTTATTCTGTAAGCCCTGCAGCAAATATTACGTCAGAAGACATTACCAACCTTTCGAACCTTTCAGGAATAAATACGGGCGATCAGGATTTAAGTAATCTGTCAACAAAAGCTGCGCTGGCTGATTCAACAGCCCGTGTGCGCAGCGAAATACCTGATGTAAGTAGTTTTTTAAGCAGTGAGACCGATCCTGTTTACAGAGCAAGCAAAGCGGCACAAATTTCCTCAGCCGACATTTTGCACCTTTCAAATCTCTCGGGAATAAACACAGGCGACCAGGATTTAAGCGGATTGGCAACAAAAAAAGCGCTAGCTGATTCAACAGTTCAACTGCGAAGCGAAATCCCGGACGTAAGTGGTTTTTTAAGTAGTGAAAACGATCCTGTTTACACTACCGACAGCTCTTTCATTAAAACAGGCACAAGAAACTGGAACGCTTCTATAGCAAAAGGTATCACTTCAACCGACACTGCAAATTGGAACAATAAATTGGAAAGTTACACCGAAACTGATCCGGTGTTTACCTTGTGGGACAAAAGCACGGGAATATCCATCACTGAAGCTCAGATTACGGATTTAAAACATTTTACAGGCGACAGCATCAAAGGTGATGAAACCGCCTTCAACGGTTGGGACAAAGATGTTTCCGACGATTTTACCAATGCCGATGAAACCGACCCGGTTTACGCTACTGACAGCTCTTTCCTTAAAACAGGGGTTAGAAACTGGAACGCTTCCGTGGCAAAAGGTATCACCTCATCCGATACTGCAAATTGGAACAACGACACTTCTGTAACCAATGAAATACAGTTGTTGTTCATCAGCAACGATACTGTTTACATTGAACAGGGCGGTTTTGTCAAATTGCCCCTACTGAGCCAAATAGTGGCAATAAACGATTCGGTAGGTTCGCAACTTAAAAATGTTACCGATCCTAAAGATACTCAAGATGCTGCAACTAAAAACTATGTCGATTCATTACAAAATAAACTTATTGATTCTCTTACAAATGATAACAAGACCCTTTCTTATTTATTGGATTCTAAAGAGATAACTAAATCCGATCTTATAGGGTTGTTTTATCAAGGAGGTATTGTTTTTAATATTGACACAATCACAAATACAGGATTAATTTGCGCAGTAAGCGATCAAGGTTCTTTGGTAAAATGGAATTTTAATGATAACTACAGCTTAATCGGTACGGAAGCTGCAATGGGAAAGGGTCAATTCAATACCACTTCAATAGTTGCTGTATTTGGGACGGGGAATTATGCTGCATACTTGTGCGATACTTTGGAATTAAATGGATATGATGATTGGTTTTTACCATCGAAAAATGAATTGGATTCAATGTTCCATAATAAAACAACAATTGATTCGTCTGCAATTGAGAACGGAGGAAGTGCATTTGTGCCGTTTTGCTATTGGAGTTCAACGGAAAAAGACGGAGCCCAGGCATGGAACCAGGATTTTAACAGTGGCACTCAATATGTTGGCAACAAAAGGAATTTAAATTGTGTCCGTGCCATCCGGTCATTCGATCTGAACACAAGTACATGGGATGAACCTGTTATAACACAAGCAGATATAAACAACTGGAACAACAAACTTGACAGCTTTGTCGAAACCGACCCTGTTTTCGCCGCCGACAGTTCAGAACTCAAAACAGGTGTAAGGACATGGAATGTTTCTGTGGCCAAAGGCATCACCTCATCCGATACTACAAATTGGAATACTGACACCTCTGCCACCAACGAGTTACAGGTACTTTCAATCAGCAACGATACCATTTACCTTACTAATGGTGGTTTCGTAAAACTTCCTGCGGCCAATCCTGTTTCTCTTGATAGTGCCTATAACCACGGCACAACCATTACTTCCGATGCCGGGCCGGTAACCATTGCCGGTACCGATGGGCTGATTTCTACCGGAACATTTGGAACAGGAAATGACCTTGCTGTTTCAGGTTCAGGAACACGTATGATGTGGTATCCTAAAAAAGCAGCTTTCAGGGTAGGATATGTTAGAACTACTTATTGGGATGCCGACAATATTGGTTCTTATTCTTTTGCAACAGGTTATAGCACGCTATCCAATGGATTTTGTTCTGTCGCTATGGGAAATTGGGCTGCTGCCAGTGGGTTTTGTTCAATTGCCATGGGGGATGAAACAATTGCCAGTGGAGAAAAGTCTGTTGCAATGGGATATTATACTAATGCCGGAGGGGATTATTCAACTGCTTTTGGCACCAGTACAACTGCAAGCGGACATTACTCTACCGTTATGGGATGGGATGCAATCGCAAGTGGAATTGGATCAACTTCTATCGGTTTTAAAACAACCGCAAGCGGAAAATACACTAATGCGATGGGGATAAGTACTACCGCCCAGGCTTATGGCTCATTGGTTTTGGGGCAATATAACACGATTAATGGCACTACGGATTCATGGGTAAGCACCGACCCGCTTTTTGTAATAGGAAACGGAACCGACGATTCGAACCGTTCAAACGCTGTAACGGTTTTAAAGAACGGCAACATAGGAATTGGTGTAGCCGATCCTGATACCACGCTTGAAGTAGCAGGATTGATTAAAATTACAGGCGGAACACCGGGTGCAGGCAAAGTGCTCACTTCAGATGCCGATGGTCTGGCTACATGGCAAACTGTTTCCAATACAACAAGCCTTGACGGTGCATACAACCACGGCTCAACCATTACTGCCGATGCCGGGCCGGTAAATATTGCCGGAACCGATGGAATAATTTCTACCGGAACTTATGGAACAGGAACGACATTATCGCCCGGGGCAGGTTTGCGTTTACATTGGTATCCACGTCAAGGCGCTTTTCGGGTCGGACTTGCCGAAACAACTTATTGGGATGATTCCAACATAGGCATATATTCAATTGCCATGGGTTATCAACCACGTGCAACCGCTCCTGGATCGGTCGCTATTGGCGCTTTTAACTATTCAACAGCCGATTTTGCCCTCGCATTAGGTTATAACAGTCACGCTACTGCAAGTTATGGCATTGCAATTGGTTGTCGTACTATAGCATCAGGGCAGAATTCAATAGCCATAGGTACTAATGTTGATACTAATGGGAAATATGGCTCCATGGTCATTAGCGACCATCATGATGATGGATTTTACGTTACTGCCTCAGACGATTGCCAAATGACTATGCGCTTCGATAACGGATATAGGCTTTTTACCTCCGAGACGTGCGTATCCGGAGTTACAATGAGCCATGGCGACAACAGTTGGTCTTCGGTTTCTGATTCGACAAAGAAGGAAAATATAATTATTGCTGACGGTGATTATTTCTTGAATAGTTTATCACAATTAAAACTCGGTTCATGGAATTATAAAACACAAAATCCTGCCAAATTCAGACACTATGGTCCGATGGCACAGGAGATATTCCATTATTTCGGGAAAGATGAATACGGTATAATTGGCAACGATACTACTTTGGCTTCGGCAGATATGGATGGGATTATGATGATTTGTTTGCAGGCACTTGAAAAGAGGACAAAAATACTTAGCGAACAAAATTCAGAATTAAAGGCTGAGAATGAAAACCAGAAAAAAGAGATCGCAGAATTAAGGCAAGCCACCAGTGAAAATATAGCTTTACAAAATAAAGTAGCAGAACTTGAAAAATATTTTGAAGAATTAAAAACTCTCGTTCTGGAAACGACAAAGGAAAAAGAAACAACAAAAGAAATTGCGGAAAATTAATAGAAACAACATTTTACCGTTTCACCTCCAACTCCCGCAAATGCTCCATTTTTTTGCGTTGCAGAAATTCGCGGATGCTTTCTTCGTATTCTTTAACGCGTTTGTTGCCGAACTCGTAAATTTTATGCACCAGTCCGTCAAGAAAATCGCGGTCGTGCGAAACTAAGATTAATGTTCCGTCAAAATCCATCAAAGCCTGTTTCAGAATGTCTTTGGTGCGCATGTCGAGGTGATTGGTCGGCTCGTCGAGAATCAACAGATTCACGGGTTCAAGCAATAGTTTAATCATTGCCAGCCGGGTTCGTTCACCGCCGGAAAGTACGCTCACCGGTTTGTCCCAACTGTCGCCGCCAAACATAAAAGCGCCCAGAATATCTTTGATTTTTGTGCGGATGTCGCCTTTAGCCACATCGTCGATGGTTTGAAAAACGGTTAACTTTTCGTCGAGTAGCGAAGCTTCGTTTTGCGAAAAATAACCGATGAGCGAATTGTGCCCCAGCGTTAATTTTCCGCCGTATTCCAGTTCACCCATAATTGCTTTTACCAGTGTTGTTTTCCCTTCGCCGTTTTTACCTACAAAAGCCACTTTTTCGCCGCGGTGAATCGTAAAAGTTGCGTTTGAAAAAACCAAATGCTCTCCGTACGATTTTTCCACCTGGTCGGCTATTACAGGAAAGTTTCCGGAACGCGGCGACGGCGGAAACCGCAAACGCAGGTGCGAAGTATCCATTTCGTCCACTTCAACCAATTCGAGCTTTTCTAGCATTTTCACCCGCGACTGAACCTGCAGGGTCTTTGAATATGTTCCTTTAAAACGTTCGATAAACTGCTCGGTTTCGGCAATCATTTTCTGTTGCTCATCGTAGGCTTTCTGTTGTTGCTCGCGGCGTTCGGCGCGTAATTCGAGGTATTTCGAGTAATTTACCCGGTAATCGTAAATGCGGCCCATCGTAACTTCAATGGTGCGCGTGGTAATGTTATCAACAAAAGTGCGGTCGTGCGAAATTACAATTACTGCTTTGGCTTCGTTCACTAAAAATTCTTCGAGCCACTGCACCGATTCAATATCGAGGTGGTTGGTTGGCTCGTCAAGCAAAATCAAATCGGGCTTTTTCAGCAAAAGTTTAGCCAGTTCAATACGCATTCGCCAGCCCCCGCTGAATTCGCTGGTCGAACGTTTAAAATCATCGCGGAGAAATCCCAGTCCGAGCAATATTTTTTCAACCTCGGCATCAAAATTTATCTCACCCTGACTATATAACTTTTCGCTCAGTTCAGAAACTTCCTCAATAATTTTGCTGTATTCATCCGATTCGTAATCGGTGCGGATAGTAAGTTCATGGTTCAGTTCCTCCAGCTTTTTCTGCATATTTAAAACATCGGCAAATGCCTGCGAAGCTTCATCAAACAAACTGCGGCTGTTGTCGACCAGCAAATGCTGCGGGAGGTAAGCAATTACAGCATCGTTGGGCGCCGACACTTTTCCGGCAGAAGGCATTTGGACACCCGCCAGAATTTTTAACAGCGTCGATTTTCCTGCCCCGTTTTTCCCCATCAAAGCAATGCGGTCTTTTTCATTCACCACAAAATTGATGTCTTTAAATAATGTTGTCCCGCTAAATGTAACCGCCAATCCGTCAACCGAAATCATAATTTATTTTCTGAATTTGAGGCGGCAAAGATAATTATCCAAAACAAAAAACCGGTTTGCAAAACTGTTTTGGCTGATGAATTTAATTTTCGCGATCTTTTTCTGAAGAAATATTTTCGAGGTAACTCAACGCCATTCTCAATTCGCTGTAACTAACCTCGTCGCCAAAATGCGATTTGGCTTCACCAAAACTTTTGTTTTCAGTTTTTTTGAAATATCCTACAATTTTTTCGAGTTTATCTTCGCTTAAAAATTGTTTGATGTCGAGTTCGCCCAACTTTACAAAATGTGCCAGGTGATTTTCAATGGTTGCCGTTGTTAAACTTCTTTCGGTTGCAATTTCGCCTACAGTTTTTCCGGTTTTAAACAAATCAAAACTCACTTTCTTTGTATCTGCTTTGGGTTTCTTCTCCTTTTTTGCCCCCGCTTTTAAAGGAATCTCACCTTTCTCAATGTTGTTTTCATCGCAATAAAGTTGAATCATTTGAACAATGTCGGCGCCAAACTGCTCTATTTTCCTCGCCCCCATTCCGTTGATAAGTTGCAGCGTTGCTGAATCGGTGGGCAAATAATTCACCATTTCAATCAGCGCTTTTTGCGAAAAAATCATGTAAACAGGAATTTCCATTTCTGTTGCTTTTTCGTACCGCCACGCCCTGAGCAACTTGTACAATTCGGGATGTGGAATTGCACCGTCAGCAACGATTTCGACCGCTTTTTTCTTTTTCAATGCTGGTTTTTCATTTTCAACAATGGCTTTGGCCCGTGCATCGAGTATCTTTTTTATATTGAAACCGGTTTGGCAAACTTCGAACTCCGCCAGTTTTGTTTCAGCTTCGTCTAAAATTCGCGTTACCGTGTTTTTTATTTGTTTGCGGACTGCCTTATTATCCACATCAAAATCGGCATTTTCTATTTCAGTAATAAGTACCTGTTGAATTTTATCCGCAAAATAAACCGCAGCCTTTTGAATCCGATCCTGCAATTTTACATTCTCTTCCACATTGGCTTCCTTTTCCAGCATTTGGTTGATCTGCAACTGGAATTTTTCAGCTACCTGCAATAATTCGGATGAGAAATTCTGTTGAATCCTATTCAGTTGGTTAATCAGAATTTCGGGTACAGTGGTGCTGTTTTCCTGAAAAATACCTTTCAAAGAATTCAGCAGATACAAGGAATAATTGAACCTGAAAAGTTCAAAAAGCAACTCTTTTTGATACGCCAGCCGGGCTTTGTGCAAGGCTTTTTCGTCGGGTTGATTTTCTTCCACCTGATGAATAAAACCGCTGACCGTGTTGTCGTTGATAATGCTCTTCCCTGAAATTGGCGTGCTTAAAACCATTCCTTCCAGTGTTTTGCAGCGGCTCAGCGCCACATAAACCTGTCCGTGGGCAAACGATGCTTCAGCATCGATAATGGCTTTTTCAAAAGTTAACCCCTGACTTTTGTGAATGGTAATGGCCCAGGCCAGTTTTAAAGGAATCTGGCTAAACAGGCCTTCCATTTCCTCTTTTATTTCCGCCGTTTTTTCATCAATCGAATATTTCATATTTTCCCAAACCAGCGGAGTTACTTCCATTTCCTCTTCTTCACCCGGACAGGAAACCCAAACAGCTTCTTCATCAATTTTGGTTATTTGACCGATTTTCCCGTTGTAAAAATTTTTCTCCGGTGATGGATCGTTTTTTACAAACATTACCTGCGCACCTACTTTTAGCTTTAATTCAGCATCGGTCGGGAAAGAATACTCCGGAAATTTTCCTTCGATACGCGCCGTAAAAACTTTTGTATTTGTATTCAGCGAGCGAAGTTTCGAATTGTTAATCCGGTCGGCCTGAACATTGTGTGTACAAAGCGTAATAAAACCATCCTCCTCGGCGGGCTGAAACCCGCGAATATAGCGCTGATTGAGTATTTCAACAGATTTGGAGTCGAGCCGGTTGTCGCGCACTTTGTTCAGAATTTCAATAAAACGGTTGTCTTCCTGGCGAAAAACATGGCTGAGTTCAATGCTGACATATTGTGTTTGTTTTAATACTTTGCTGCTAAAAAAATAGACAGTTTCGTATTCGCGTTTCAGCAGGTTCCACTCGTCGGTTTTTACCACGGGCGCCAGCTGTTGCAAATCGCCAATCATTAACACCTGCGCACCGCCAAACGGTTTAGTTTTGTCGCGGAAACGGCGCATCACCCGATCAACGGCATCCAGAATATCGGCACGCACCATGCTTATTTCGTCGATAACCAGCAAATCGAGGCTGCGGATAATCCTGATTTTCTCTTTGTTAAAACGCATTTGTCCCGACTGTTCGCTTTCTGTTCCGAGCTGCGGGGCAAACGAAAGCTGAAAAAACGAATGAATGGTAACCCCGGCGGCATTTATTGCTGCAACTCCGGTTGGCGCCACCACAATCATCCGTTTGGGAGAACGGTCTTTCAGACTTTTTAAAAATGTGGTTTTCCCGGTTCCGGCCTTCCCGGTTAAAAAAATGTTTTGCCCGGTAAATTGAACAAAATTAAATGCAAGATCGAGTTGTGCGTTGGTTTTCATTTGTTTCACAATTTTCGAAAATGTTAAAATTAACCATTTTATATGAAATACTGAAGCACATCTTTTCAATCTTTACTGAAAAACCACTAGGTTAATTCCAAAAGAATAAGGATATTCCTTTAAAGAAGAATCTTCGACGGCTGTTACAGAATGCCGAAAAACAGGTTCTATTCTCACTCCAATCCGGTTAGGAAAAAAATATTCAATACCTGCACCAGCAATAGCTGCCCAATTTAACGGGCGAAAATTATAGTCCATCTTTCCTGAAAGAATATCCTCACGGTCATCAAATTTCAAACGATTAACCATCTTAGCGTTTAAAAAAAAGTTTGCCGACATTCCGGCTGAAATAAAAATGCGGTATTTTTCCCGATATAAATACCAATTCAATTTTATTGGAATATCGATGTACTGGTAATGATAAACGGTTGTCTTTTCATTGGGTATCCAGGGGTCATCCGGCTGAAAAATGTCATCATCCACCGTATCAAAATCAGTCGAATTATAATATTCTTTTTCACCTTTATCGGAAAACTGAGCACCCGATTCGAGTGTAAATTTTTCACTTAATTTATATTTCAAAAATAATCCGGTAGTATAACTTACTTTTGCTTTTTCCAATTCATCCCGACTTTCTTTCACGAATGAATTAGATACCTGCGAAACTAACGTACGATATGAATAATCGGGAGAAACTAAAATGCCCAACGACAATCTGCTTTCTTTTTTGCCCTCCTGTGCAATTCCACTAAAACCAAAATTAAAAACCAACAATAAAAGAATTAAAATTCCGGAGAACTTCATAACAATTTGATTTGATGTTTAAATTTGCATTATGACTAAAATTTCAACCCAAATTCAAATTTAATCCCGATGTCGCTTTTGTATACTTTTGAAGTCATCAGTTTTTCGTAAACGCCGATTCCAAAGGTGATACCAAAATTCGATTCAGGAACAAAATAAATTCCCTGTGTTGGAGCCAGCCCAATCACAAAATGCGTCGATTCCCTTCCGCTGTAATCGGTTAATTTTTCAGAACCCACCGGAATCATAAAAGTAAAATTGGCCATCAAATTTCCTTTTTCATTGAGTTTGTTAAATGCGCTGATTCCGGGCATGTAATAACTAAACTGTGCCTGACTGTATCCCCACTGGCTAAAATAGGTAGGATCGACCGTATAATTTTCGATGGAAATTACCCACGGAATAATCCATTTGCTTTTTTCACTGTTGGTGTAACCGTAATAAGTTAACGCCCATCCGTCGGCATTTACACCCAACGTTTTATTAAAAGTCAGGAGGCTGTTCCACCGCGGTGCCTGCTGCATTCCGTACGATGATACTACAGGTTCCTGCTTTGGGAGGGTGTTTGCGGCCACAACATTTTCAACAACAGGCAATTCCTGGTTCTGTACGGGAACTGCATTTTCCCATCCCGAGTTGTTAAATTTCTCAAGACACATTAACAGAACTTCCCTGATGCGTTTTTCGTGACCTTTTGTAACGTCCATTGCGGGTTTGTCGATAAAAGCTTCCGCTTCGTACACTTTTCCCTGATTTCCGTTTTCGTTTTTATAAAATTCAACCGCTATTTCAGCGCGTCCGTATTCGCTAAAAGCATTGGTGCGTTCCGAAATATTTAGATGTACAATGCGCATTATTATTGGTGTTGCAGCTGTGTCCTGCGAAACAGAAGTTTTCAGATAATTAAAAATTGCCGATTCCACTCCGTTTCTCAAATCGGCAGTCACTTTACGGTTAAATGCACCTTTCTGCACAAAACCAATATTATCCCTGTTGATTCGTCCGTCCTCAACTTTCTGAATATAAAAACCTTTGGCTTGAAAATTTGCCGGTTCGGCTTTTAGTTCAATAAATTCATTCTGCGCAAAAAGCAGATGCTGGATTCCAAATAAAAATACCAGAATTAATGTTGTTCTCATGGTTGTTTATTTTATATTTATTAAGAATTAACCCGCGTAAAAATAGATCTTCTTTTGATAAATCGGTTTCAGAAAAGCATGTTCTAGATTTATATATTTCGGTTATTTTTCTGTGCCGTAATCGCGCTCCACTCTGGCAATCCTGGTTTTGAATGATTTGTACCAAACCGATTCTCCTCTTTTTTGTGCTAATAAATGTTCTGCATTCTGTTTCCATTTTCTGATAGAATCCAAATCTTTCCAGTACGAAACCGAAATCCCAATTTCTTCGCGCGCCGATTCGAGACCCAAAAATCCTTCCTGGTTTTGGGCAAGTTGTACCATTCTTTCCGCCATTTCGGAATAACCGTTGTCGCCTTCTGTTCTTTCTGAAGTAAAAATTACGGCATAATACGGAGATTCGGGTGTTTTTGCAATCATGGTTTTATTTCAGTTTGAATGTTTTTAAAGGAAGATAAACCGGTCCATGCGGTTTTAAAATGCTTTGATAAAATAGTATCTCATTTATATTCACCTGCTGAAATTTTGTGTTTTTGAATTTTTCAACACAATCAAAAAACTGCCTTTTGTTTTTCAGAAATTTAATTCTGCCCAGCGTTAAATGCGGTTTAAACGCCCTTGTTTCTTTTTCAAATCCCAGTTTTTCAAGTCCGGTTTCAATATCGCCGGCAAGTTGCTGCAATACAGTAAAATTTTTAATTCCCGCAAAAACAACTTTAGGTTCCCCGCCCGATTTAAAATAACCGACACCTTCCAATAAAAATGTAAAAGGATGAAATTGTGAAGCTATTTTATCGAGTGCTTTTTTGATTTCGGCAATTTGAATTTCAGTGGTATCGCCCAAAAATTTCAGGGTAAGGTGCAGGTTGTTTTCTTCCACCCATTTTATAGCTTCACCGGCCAGATTCTCCCGGCAGGAATCCATCTGTTCAAGCAATTCGGGTTCCGGTTCAATTTTAACGGCAATAAAAGTGCGGTAGGTTTTTTCCATTTCTGCTAATAATATCCCAGTTCAATAAGTGTGACCACCTCTTCCAGAATTTTATCATCCCCTTCCGGATCGTAGCCGTCTTTCAGGTTATTTTTAAACAAACGCGCAATTCCCTGCCAGAAAACGGCGCTGAAATCGCCTCTGAAATCGGAAATAATACTGTAGGGAGTACGTTCGGTTTCACGGTTTATCAGTTTTAGCAAAATACGACCATCGGAAATCGACCATTTTTTCAACTCATCCATGTGTTTGTCGAGCAGTTCCTTTTCCAGGTTTTTCATGAGTTTCCGCCGGTCGCGTTGATCGTCAAGCGCATAATACCGGGGCTCATATTTTTTCAACAGTTCACGCGCTTCCACTGCCAACGGATAAACTTTTTTCACTTTAGCCACATAACGCGAATATTTGCGCTGCATCCGTTTCGAACGTTCTTTGGGAATAATTACCACTTCTTTTAGCTGACGGTACACAACCGTGTCGCCATTTTCAATCAGCCCAATCGTATATTTTGTCGAATCGTTATTCTGGCCAACAACCACAAAAACCGGCAAAATAAGAAGCAGCAAAATGCTATAAAACTGTTTCAAAATTTTCTGTTTTGTCGTGTAAAAGTAGAACGAATATTTTGTTTTTCAATTATCACAAATACAAAGTTTTTATCTTTGACACGGGTATAAACAAAAATGAAAAAAAATATGATTACCAGCATAAACTCTGAAATCGGCAAACTGGAAGGTGTTGTAATTCACACTCCCGGTTCCGAAGTTGAGAATATGACTCCCGAAAATGCAGAACGTGCCTTGTACAGCGACATTCTGAATTTATCGATTGCTTCGCGCGAATATGCACAACTGGCCGGCGTTTTACGAAAATCCACCACTGTTTTTGAAGTAAAAGAACTTTTGGCAGAACTTTTAAAGAATGAAAATGCAAAAACAAGTTTGCTGAAAGAAATTTGTATGCACGAACAGGTTCCCGGACTGGAAGAAGATCTTTTGCAGTACAATGCTGCCAGCCTCAGTAATTTGCTGGTGGAAGGGCTGGTTCTTGAAAAAAACAACCTGACCAATTACCTGAACAACGAACGTTTTTTGTTCCGTCCGTTGCACAATCTTTTTTTCACCCGCGATTCGGCAATGGGAATGAACGAATCGATGCTGATTGGAAAAATGGCCAACCCGGTGCGCGAACGCGAATCGATAATTATGGACGCCATTTTTCGCAACCACCCATTGTTTGAAACCTCTGTTGTAAATCCGGGAAAAGAAAATACCGGTATTTTAAAAAGTCAGCAGATTAAAATTGAAGGCGGCGATTTTCAGGTGGCCCGCTCCGATGTATTTGTAATTGGCACCGGACTTCGCACCAGCACGCAGGGAATCGATTTTATCATCGAAAAAATAAAAAAGCAAAAAACTGAAACACACCATATTATTGTTCAGGAATTGCCAAATTCACCTGAGTCGTTTATTCACCTCGACATGATTTTTACTTTCCTCGACACGGATACCTGCATGGTTTACGACCCAGTTATTTTTGGAACCAGCCGCTTCCGCACCATTCATATTCTGATTGAAAACCGGAAAGTGGTAAAAATATGGGAAGAAGCCAACATTCCAAAAGCGCTGAAAAAGCTGGGCGTTGATTTAAATCCTGTATTTTGCGGCGGAAAAGACGATTTGTGGGTACAGGAACGCGAACAGTGGCACAGTGGCGCTAACTTTTTTGCACTGGCTCCCGGCAAAATTATTGGCTACGAACGAAACGTCCATACTATTGAAGAACTCAGCAAAAATGGTTTTGAAGTTTTAAGGGCCACCGATGTTATTGAAGGTAAAGTTGCCGTTAACGATTATAAAAAATGCGTGGTAACCATTGCCGGTTCGGAGCTGGCACGCGGCGGCGGCGGCGCACGTTGTATGACCATGCCGGTACGTCGGGCAGAAGTTGACTGGTAAAATCCTGTTGAATTCAGAAATTAAGTTGAATGCGAAAATTAAGAAACAGCGAATTAAACCGTTTGTCGGTTGAAGAATTTAAAAATGCGAAAAAAATACCGCTGGTAGTGGTTCTCGATAACATCAGAAGCTGCAACAACATCGGCTCGGTTTTCCGTACTTCGGATGCTTTGCTGGTTGAAAAAATCTACCTCTGCGGAATTACCGCCACACCGCCCAACAAGGAAATTCACAAAACAGCGCTCGATGCTGAAAAATCGGTGGAATGGGCATATTTTGAAAAAACCGAAGATGCAGTTGCCGAATTAAAAAACCTTGAGTATAACGTTTTTGCCATCGAACAGGTGGAAAACAGCATTTCTCTCCCCGATTTTACACCAGCACCGGAAGAAAAATTGGCCATCGTTTTTGGGAACGAAGTAAAAGGCGTTCAGCAAAAAGTAGTAAATATCTGCAACGGCAGCATCGAAATTCCGCAATTCGGAACCAAACATTCCTTTAATATTTCGGTTAGTGCCGGTATTGTTTTGTGGGATTTATTTCTGAAAATGAGGGAAGTTGGAAGCTAGAAGCGGGAAGCCGGAAGCAAAAAAAAGCCCGCAGAAAGCGAACTTTTACTTTTATGTTCTATTGTTATGTACAAAAGCAACCTTGTTTTAAGTAAAAACATCTGACTAAATATTTGACAACTTATATTCTCATGAAAAAATACCTCATCATTTTATTTGTAGTTTCCTTTTTAAATAATTGTTCAGAAGATACATTAGTAGAACCCAAATCCGATTTTAATTTTCGTGGAGAAGATGTTTCAACTTTCGTATTGGCAACATTAGATACATGTTCACTTTTTAATACTTCAACAGATGGCATTTCATATTCCTGGGATTTTGGCGATGGAAGACAGTCTGAAGAAAAGCAACCAGTAATTTCATATGAAACTTCCGGTAATTACCTTATAACATTGACTGTTGAAGGCGAAAATGGCTCAACCTCACAACGTTCAAAACAAATTCAAATAGTAGACAGGGTGCTAAAGAAAATTCTCATCAAAACTGTACATTGGGATACTATCAATCCAAACGGATGGCCCAAAGATACAATCGTAGATTTATTTTTTCAGATTCAGGATTATACAGATTTATACCAACCAAGTTTAAAAATATTTCCGAATTGTGAAGTTCTCTATAATTCAGATACAATACAAAATATTCCAATGAATTATAATATCCCTATTGAGATTTATTTAAATGAAAAATTTGTTCTTGAAAGAAACAAGCTGGACTTTTTATATGGAGATTATAACCTTGGGCACGCATATATTTTTAGTTTAATGGGTATCGATTCAAAAAACAATACATTTTGTATTCACAATAATCACGGAGGTGGTGGAAATTCATTTAGCATTACTAAGGAAAATTTAAATACAAATGAATTCGTTGTACAGTTTGGACACTATTTTAGTGAAGTCCATTTAATCTGTGATTATGAATAACAATACATAACACATGGCGGTGACCCGCCCGAATTCCCGGGGCAACAGCGTTGAATTTCATGCTTGTCGTAGTTTCGGTCGGGTACCCATACTCTCGTCTTACCGCCAAGTTTCAACAGGAAGTATTGTTTTAAAAACTCGCCATATTTATTCCAAAGTTACATCGAGATAAACCGAGTAACGCCCGTAAGTTTCGTAAAAAGGTTTATAAACAATTCCGTCGATATTAAATTCAAGTTGTTCAGGGTCACCCGAAATCGACTTGCCAATATTTTTTGCATCAAAAGTAACCTTGCGCCATTCTTTTCGCGGCTCATTTTCCTGGGCTGCCAGCAAAACCGGCCCGTAAAACAAACTGGCAATATTCTGTTGATCCATAACCGGCTCCAAATAAAAATGAAACGGCATGCGAAGCTCCACGGTGTCACCGTCTTTCCAATTACGGTTTAACGTGAGATAACTTCCCGGCGCTGCATTTACTTTTTCATCTTTCCCGTTAATTTTCACAAAAAAACCTTGGGTTGCCCAGTGAGGCACACGTACATTCAGGTCGAATTTGCCATTTCCATTAATGGTTAACAAAGTGTGGTCTTCTTTTGGGAAAGCAGTTGATTGTGTTACAGTTATATTTTTCTCTGTCCACATTAAAGTTGAAGGAATATACAGGTTCACATACAACGCCCGATTGTCGGCGCTTTTAAAATAGATTGAATTTTGAAGTTTTGTACTGCTTTCGAGCGCTGTGCCGTTGCAACAGGTAAAACCTTGCATATCAGGGTTTCCAAACTGTTTTACTGAACCCGGCCTCAGTGGCACGTGGTACGTGTTGGCAGGCGAATCCTCTGCAACAGAGGCCAAAATATGGTTGTAAAGCCCGCGTTCGTAATAATCCATTAATTCAGCACGCTGTTCAAAAAGAAACAGGTTTCGGGTTAATTTCAGCATATTGTACGTACCACAGGTTTCATTCTGCCCACTGGCTGAAAAGCCGTTTTCGTAAAGTGTAGCCGGCTGACTGGTAAAACATTCTGCATTGGCAGGATTTCGTGCACCGGCAACCCCGCCGATACTGTACATATAATCATTGGTAGCCATATTCCAGAAATTATCAGCAATGTGAAAATATTCCGGAACATCCGAATCGCGGTAAATTTCAAGAGCCCCCATAATCTGCGGAATGTGTTGGTTGGCATGCAAACCGCGAAACATATCCACATTTTTAGCCAGTCCGTGAGAATGTTCTGCATCGCCAAAAAATACCCTGATGTTATCAAAAAACTGTGCTAATTCAAGATAACGGGGCTCGTTGGTTAAGCGGTATAGTCGTGCCATTGCTTCATTCATTCCGCCAAATTCACCTGCAATATACCTGTTCCACATACTAATAAGTGTTGTTGTTGGAAGTTTACTTAAACGAACATACACCCAGTCGCCCATTCCCTTTACAATTTCCAGCGCTTTTTCATTGCCGCTCACCTCATAAATATCCATTAATCCGGCAAGGATTTTATGCAAAGTATAATACGGCGACCAGATTTTAGTAGTGTCGGTGCCATATTTTGCTCCGTTTTCCAGCATAATAAACTGATCGGGCGGATAAGCGCTGATAAATCCTTTACCCCAGTTCCAGTAATCAGTGCGAATTCCTTTCTCACTTAAATTGGAATCAAAATCCGATTTGCCTGGTCCCGGTGGTACTGCCAACGGGTCTGAAACAAATTCTCCTCCAGCTGATTTTGGTTGCCCCGACATTTGTGACAATTCGTACAAGGTATTTACCATGTATTCCATCTTGCCGGCAAAATTAGCCCGAAGCGACGCATCGTAACCGGACCCTGCGTATGCCTGGGCCAAAGCACTTAAATAATGCCCCGTTGCATGACCACGCAATTTGGTTTCCTGACTATCCCACACACCGAGTGGTTCAGCGCCTTCCGGTTGTTGCTGCCCGAAAGCATTACGAAACATATACAAAAAATTGTCGGGATTTGTATTGGCAAGTCCTGTTATAAATTTATCGCGGTTCTCAATAAATTTTGTTTTGTTGTTGTAAATATCTGTGTTTAACTGAACCTGGTCGAGAGAAAAAGCTTCGAGGGTACGTTCGGGAGTGGCAGGTTCTTTGGCATCTTTTACTGTAACAACCGCATTGGGATGAAGGTCGGTTCCGGCAACACTGCCTGTTATTGTATACGTTCCGGGGCTAAGAACCTGACTGTTATCTTCGGGTGCAGGCCAAAGCACTCTCACTTCCGGTCCTTCAAAATTGTTGCTGTAAACTCCTTTTACAAAGCGCGGCAAGCGTGGTAGATCGCCAACAACAGTCTCCACCCGAATATCAGGAACACCGGTTAAATATGCGTTGTACAATTGCGGAGTTGTATTGGGAAAGGTTGGAACATCTTTATCCGGTTCAACTCTTGTTCTCACAAATGCCCCGTCCTTTTTCAAAGCGTTATTATAAATCCCCTCAACCTGACCTTCACTCAACGGAATTCTGTACATCCGGAAATCGTGCAATTTGGCATTCAAAAAAATAGGTTCACCATCAAGTGATTTCCCTATAAAAAGTTGATTGTTTTTTGCTGAATTAGTATCGAAAAGCTGGTTCAATTCCACTTCCACATTCTTTTCCTCACTTACAAGTTTTCCATTAACAAATGTACTCAACGTTTTTGCCGGAGCATTGATTACTATTGCCAAATGATTCCATTTAAATGGAGCCAGCGCCGGTGAAACTGTACTATATTTATTTGAATTGGTTACGATTTGTGCCTGGCAACCTTCTTTGCCTTCAGTGCCCGACAGTGAAGCAAAAAAATGCGAATTGGCATTTTTACCAAAATCGAAAATCATCTGCCCGTTTTTTGTTGAACGCAAATAAATCCAGCCGGTAATACTTAGCGATTCTTCTCCCGCCACCGATTCACCCGGAATGGAAATAAACGCCTCGCCGTCTCCTCCTAACGAAAGTACATTCCCAAAAAGATTGTCGTCTGTAAATTTAAAATCGGTACCTTGAATATTGCCATGTAAATTATTGCGGGCCCAGTCTTTTGTATTCCCTTCAAATGTATAACGGGCTATTAAGCCGGTTTCACCAATTCCGTCTAAAATCTGGTCACCGTTTTGTGCCAATATCGAAGTTGTACCCATCACACAAAAAATCATTATTATTCCGAAGAACAATTTATATTTTTTCATAACTAAATTTTTTACAGTTTTTAAGAGCAAAGAAAAAAGGTTTAGTAATTCTCGTGGTTAAAATTAACCTTTTTAATACAATAGTTTCATAAATGAATTTGAAATTATTATTGTTAATAATTTAATTTTTGCCTTTTTCTTATCCTCTTTTCCCATCCACATGGTTGTGGAAAACATATCAACAAAAAATCAGGAAAAACGCATATCATAAAAAACTTTGACAGTAAATACTTTTCTATCAATTTTTTTTATGATTCTATTTCAGACAAACCGCAAATCTCAATTTCCGGGAATAAACTAAGGCCGTCTTTATTTACAGAATAGAACCTCCTTTTTATATTCTTATTGTTTGTTAAATTCCGCTGAAATCAACTCCGTTAAATAAGATTGAAGGAATGAGCCACGATGAATTTTTGTTTACATCGTTACCCACTTCTGCAACATTTGACCAAAGTTCAAGCATATTTCCGGTAATGTTCATCTCCGAAACGGGTTTGGAAATTTTTCCGTTTTCAATTAAAAAACCTTCAATACCAAAAGAAAAGTCGCCGGTTGTGTTGTTGCTGTTTCCGCCGTTAAAACCGGTAACCAGAATTCCTTTGTCAACAGAAGAAATTAATTCCTGCAAATCCTTGTTTCCGGTTTCGAAAACCAGGTTTGTGGTACTTCCGCTGGTGGGTTTCATGTCGAGTTTTTTCCCGTAATATGTGTCGATGTAATATTGTTTCAGGACACCTTTTTCAAAAACCATCCGCTTTTTTGTAGCAAGTCCTTCGCCATCGAAATGGCGCGATCCCCTGCCGCCCGGAATAAACGGATCGTCCGTTAACGTTATATTTTCTGAAATTACCTTTTCGTTTATCTTTTCGATCAAAAAAGAATTTTTTTGCTGAATGGCAGAACCGCTCAACGCCGAAATCAGAGGACTAAACAACCGGGCCACCTGTCTGTTTTCAACAAGCATCGGCATTTTGCCAGATTCGATTTTGCTTTGCCCTAATTTTTTTAAAGCCCGTTCCAATGCAATTTCACCAATTCCCGATTTTTTAAGCTGATCGAAAAAGATAGCGCTTTCACTCCAGCCGGCAGAGGGCCGGGCAGTTTCGCTTTTTACCGAAACAGAAGCATTCAACCCAAAATACGAATTTGAACTGTCGGCAGCCAAACCGTTGCTGGCCACCAAAACCCACTCGTTGTAGCCGTCGTAATACGACGTTGTAATTGAAATTATGCGTTCGTCTTTGCCTAATATTTCTTTTTCAGCCGCAAATGCAAGTTCAATTTTCTTTTCCGGAGCAACGGTATCGAATGTATTGTCAAGGATTTTTAATTCAGGACCGTCGCCTTTGTAATACAATTCAGGGTCGGGCAATGTTCTGAATTCATCTTCCGAAAGATATTTTGTGCCTTCAATAGCCTCTTCAATAAAACGGGCCAGTTCTTCCTTTTTTAAACGGTTGGTAGAATGAACCGAATATTTTTTGTCGACAAACAAACGAATGGTGAGGTTGTTTTCAATGGCTTGTTCCAGTTTGTCAATTTTTTCATCGCGTACATCCACGCTACTGTTTTTGCTGTTCGAAATACTGATGCCGGCCTGTTGTGCCCCATTCTGTAAAGCATGGTTCATTGCCCAGTTGGCCAGCGTATATTTTTCTTCTTTTGTCATTTTTTCGAATTTAAAATTTCAACTTGAAATAAATCAGGCATTTGTTCCGCCAACGGTTAATTTTTTAACCAAAACGGTTGGCAGCCCGCAGGTTACCGGCACCGACTGGCCACTTTTGCCGCAGGTCCAGGTTCCATTGTCGATGGCATAATCGTTGGCTGCCATTGTTATATCGGCCAAAGCCTGTGGCCCGTTTCCAATAATATTAATGTCTTTGATCGGCTGCGTTAATTTTCCTTTTTCAATTAAATAACCCGATTTGACAAAAAAAGTAAAATCGCCTGCACCAATTTGTACTTCGCCGTTGCTGAAGTTGTCAACAAAAACCCCGTAATCAACATTGGAAATAATGTCGTCTTTTGAATGTGGCCCGGCTTCCATGTATGTTGCGCGCATTCGCGGAATCGGAATACTGCGGAACGATTCCCTTCTGCCGTTTCCGGTAGGTGCAACGCCGTAAAATTTGGCGCTTATCCTGTCGTGAATATAACTGTTTAACACGCCGTCTTTTACCAGGTAAGTTTTCTGAACTTCATTGCCTTCATCGTCGATATTTATGGAACCGCGGTTAAACGGCAGCGTTCCATCGTCGATGATATTGATAAAACTTTCTGCCACTTTTTGTCCCATTTTATCGCTGAAAATAGAAGTTCCTTTTCGGTTGAAATCAGCTTCAAATGTATGTCCGATAGCTTCGTGCAATAAAATTCCAGAACCTCCGGCTCCCATCACTACCGGCATTTCGCCGGCTTTTGGTTTAGTTGCTTCAAACAATATATTGGCACGATCAACCGCTTCGTGAGCAAGTTCATCAACCACTTCATCGGTAAGCCATTCAAACCCTTTTCTGAAAGAGCGGGCTGCGTAGGCATTTTCAATTTTATCGCCTTTTTGCATAATACAAACCGCGCCAAAACTTACCATCGGCCGGTAGTCGAACGACAATACTCCTTCCGAATTGTAAAAAAGAACATAGCTTGTTTCGTCGCTTAAAAAGGCATTGGTTTTAATCACCTTTTCATCGAGGCTGAAAACTTTGTCGTTTATTTTTTGTAAAAACGGAACTTTGTCTTTTACCGAAACATTTTCCCATTTTGTTTTTATGGTGTAATAATTCGCCGGAATTTTTTCAGCCACAGTATTACTATTGAAATTGTTTTTATTGTCGGCAATGTTGGCAGCCAGTTTTGCAGCATTCAGCATATCGTCGAGAGCTGTGGTTTCTGTGTAGGCAAAACCTGTCTGGTCGCCTTTTAATACACGTATTCCAACACCATAATCAATATTGGAGTAGGCGCGGTTAACTTTTCCGTCTTCCAACCCAAGATTCCCTGATAATTTATGTTCAAAAAAAAGGTCGGCATAATCGCCCCCTTTGTTCATTGCAGTAGAAATAACTTTTTGAAGTATTTCCGCAGTAACCTCAAAATGGTCCAAGTAACTTTTCACTTCTGAAGAAAATTTAATCTGGCTGAACGATTGCAGGAAAGGTGGCAATACTACACTGCCTGCTGTCGCCAAACCACTGGTTTTTAAAAAATCACGTCTGTTAACAACCATGTGCATTTATTTTTTGAATAATTAAAACATTTGTACATGATTAGTTGCCAAAATTACAGAAAAAATAAAAGACAAATTCAGCTTAAAAGTACCTTCGCTAATTTATTTGGTTAATAAAAATGACACCAGTGCAATAATGGGGGTGTTGTTCAAAAATACATGCATTATTGTGAATAAGGGTTTTTATTATTTAATTGTTTTATTAAAAACTGTATTTAATTTTGTATTGGTATTGAAATGATGAGGGGGTGTGACAAAAATCTATATTTTAATGTAAAATTACTATTAAATTTTTACAATTTGCTATAAAAGTCGCGTTGTCAATTTCATTTTAAAATATTTTTGTAAGGAAATTTTGAAAAAAATCTATATTAACAAATAATTTTATTACAACATGAGATCAAAATTGGAATACATTTGGCTTGATGGTACTGTACCAACACAGCAATTAAGAGCAAAAACCCGTTTGGCTGATAATTTTAGCGGAAAACTGGAAGATTGTCCGGTTTGGTCATTCGACGGTTCTTCAACGAACCAGGCTTCCGGCGGTTCTTCAGACCTTTTATTGAAACCGGTATTTGTTTGTCCTGATCCGGATCGCAAAAATGCTTACCTGGTTATGACAGAGGTTTTAAATCCTGATGGTACTCCACATGCAACAAATGGTCGTGCTCACATTGAAGAAGAGGACGAAGATTTCTGGTTTGGTTTCGAACAGGAATATTTCCTGTATGACCCACAGACAAGACTTCCGTTAGGATTCCCTGCAGGTGGGTTCCCGCTGCCACAAGGACCTTACTATTGTGGCGTAGGTGGTTCAAAAGCTTTTGGCCGTCAGATCGTAGAAGAGCACTTGGATCAGTGTATTGAAGCTGGTTTAAATATTGAAGGAATAAATGCAGAAGTTGCAGCCGGACAATGGGAATTCCAGATTTTTGCAAAAGGCGCTCACAGTGCCGGAGACCAGATTTGGGTTGCCCGTTTCTTACTGGAACGTACTGCAGAAAAATACGGTGTTGATGTTGAATGGCACCCAAAACCACTCGGAAAAGATTTGGACTGGAACGGTTCGGGAATGCATGCCAACTTCTCTAACGGGTTAATGCGTACTTGTGGCGATAAAAATGTATTTGTTGCCATTTGTGAAGAATTTGGAAACCATATTTCAGAGCACATTGCTGTTTACGGTGCATACAACGATCAACGTTTAACCGGAAAACACGAAACTGCTTCAATTACTGATTTCAGCTACGGTGTTTCTGACCGCGGTTCGTCAATCCGTATTCCTGTGGGAACAGTTGAAGATGGTTGGAAAGGTCGTTTGGAAGACCGTCGTCCGGCTTCTAACGGTGACCCATACAAAATTGCTGCAGTTATTATCAAAACTACACACAAAGCAGTTGCTAAATTGTAATCGAAGCAATAATAAATCAAAAAAAGCTGTTCATTTCGAGCAGCTTTTTTTATTGATTTTATTCGATAACCGCAGATTCACAGACATACGTTGGAATTATTCCAGAACTGCTGATTCTGATGCTTGCCATATCGGGCAATGTATTTCCTGATAATACAAGAGCAGTGTCTAACCCGAATTTATTACCACCAATAATATCAGTATAAAGTGTGTCACCAACCATCAGAATTTCATTTCGTTTAACCTGAATATCTTTTAAAGCCCGTTCATAGGCCAGCAAAAACATCTGCGCATCGGGTTTGCCAAAACGAATAAAATTTTTCCCAATAATGCTTTCAACCAAATCGGCCAACCCTCCAACTGCAACAGAAATATCATTCCTGTTTACAGGATAATTGATATCTGTATTGGCAACCACAACGGTCATATTTTTTTTACGAAGCAGATTTATGGTTTTATTGATGTCTTCGTTCCAGTTGAATCCTTCATCATCGAGAAAAGCAAACGATTCAATTTGTTCCAAATCATTCAGATCGATTTCGCTTACCGGGATAGTTTTCAACCCAACCGACTGTATGTAATGTGCCGAAGCGGCAGTTCCAAGGTAAGCAACGGCATTTCCGTTGGTAATTTTTGTTTTGAAAAATTCCATGGCCAGCATTCCCGACGAAAGAATTTTATCGGTGGTTATGTATTTTAATCCACGGGTTTGATACCAATTTGCCAGTTCTTCGGGGCTGCGCGATGAATCGTTGGTTAGAACATAATAATAAATACCTTTTTTTTCGAGGTACTCAAAAGTTTGCTCAATGTCCGGAATTAATCCTTTGTGGTTTTTTAATACGCCGAATGCATCAAAAAATACGGCTTTGTACTCTCTTACCACACTTCTGAAACTTCTTGTTCTCATAGTTGCAGGATTATATTTTTAATGCTTTTAATATTTTTTCAACCTTGTAATTGGCATCCAGTGCCGGGAAATAGGTGTCGTAAGCTTCTTTTATAAGTTTGCTTGAATAATATTGTCTGAAAAAATAAGGCCCGTCTTTAATTACATAATTCAGAATAAAAAAACGGTAGGCTTCCTTAATAAATCGGATTTCCGGCTCGGTGAGCGGAAAAATACGGTGGTATTCTTTCAGAAAGATTAAAAAACGTTCTTCCATAAGTGTGTCGACCAGATAGCTGAAAACAGTACGATCGCCAACATCGGACACAACGCGGCTGAAAAAGTAGAAATCCATCACACGCGACGACATTCGAAACCAGTCATAATCCCAGCGCGAATACAACTTTCCGTCGGCTGTAATCGAAAAGTTACCAATATTCCAATCTACAAAAACAGGGATGGTTTCGAACTCAGTAGCGTAATTTATTTTATCGGCATTCGACAGAAAATGTTCGCAATGTTTCAGAATCAGTGTTTTGTGCGAATCGCACATTTTTATCTCATTTTTATCGATCGAATACAGCAATTTATGAATATCGGTGACCACGCTTTTCGACGGGTTTGGCAACTGGTTGCTAACATTGGTGCATGCAATATGAAACCGTGCCACTTCGCGCCCCAGTTTTCTGATTTGCTTTTCATCGAGACGGCGGGGCAATTTATTCAGCGTTTTAATCGGATTGTAAAAAACTACCCAGGCACTGTGATTTTCCTGGTGAAAACGGTAAACAAACAACTCGTTCTTTTTTACCAGCGACTGTGCCAAAAAATTTTCGTAAGGTCTTTCCAGATTGTTGGCCAGATTATTAATAATAATGTGGTCCTCCCTGAAATCGTCGAATTTTCCGTAATCAGAAAGTTTGGCAAAAACGGGTTCTCTGTTGTAAAACGAAATTTTGTAAACCTGGTTGGTCGAAACATGGGCGCTTACATCGTAAACACCTTTAATTTCATGTCTGTCATCAAACTCCTTCCAGGCGTATTTTATAATTTGTACATGGTCGATTTTCTGCATCGAATTTTACTTTTAAGTCGGCTGCAAAGTTAAATAATCTCGAAATACCGTTTTAATTCCCAGTCGGTAACTTTCTTTTCAAACTGGCGCCATTCCCACTCCCTGGTTTTTACAAAATGTTCAACAAATTCATCTCCAAAAAGATGGCGTGCAATTTTCGATTCAGCCATTTTTGCTGTGGCATCCTTCAGATTTTCCGGAAGTTTCCCGTTTTCAGAACCCGAGTAGGCATTTCCTATAGTTTCAGGAATGGTAAGCTTCAGCTTGTTTTTTATGCCGTAAATTCCTGAAGCCAGCGAGGCGGCCATTGTCAGGTATGGATTCATGTCGGCGCCCGGAACGCGCAATTCAATTCGTGTCGACTGCGGATTTCCGGTAATCACCCGAACAGAAGCAGTACGGTTGTCGATTCCCCAGCTTAATGTTGCCGGGGCCCAGTCGCCGTGGCCAATTCGTTTGTAGCTGTTGACAGTGGGAGCATACATTGGTAAAATTTCGGGCAAACAAACCAAAAGTCCTGCAATGTACTGTTCGGTAATTTCCGAAATGCCATTTTTTCTGTTTTTGTCGAAAAACAGGTTGGTGTTGCCTTCCTTGTTCCACAAGCTTTGATGAAGGTGCCCACCGCTGCCCGGAAGGTTGCTGTTCCATTTGGCCATAAAAGTGGCCACAAAATTATGCAGATAGGCAATTTCTTTTACGCTGTTTTTGAATAGGATTGCTTTGTCGGCAGCAGCCAGAATATCGTCGAAAATAATGGTTGCTTCGTAAACACCAGGTCCGGTTTCGGTGTGCACACCTTCCAGCGGAACATCGAATTTTTCAAGCAAATCGAACAAATCGTTTACATAATTTTGGTTGAGCGACGTACGCGTACCGGAGTAGCCAAACATTCCCGGCGTTATCGGATTCAGATTTTGAAAATTTGAATTTTGAATTTCTGAAGGTGTTCCACTAAAATTAAACCATTCAAATTCCTGGGCAAAAATGGCACTGAAACCTAAATCTTCGCACTCTTTTTTTACCCTTTTCAGTAAACTTCTCGGACAGGCTGCCATCTCGTATTTTGTATCGCCACTAAAATCGGCAATAAAAAAAGGAATATTTTTTTCCCAAGGAATTTCGCGGAATGTTGTTAAGTCGAGTCGGGCTTTTGCATCGGGGTAACCCGTGTGCCAACCGGTTATTTTTGAGTTTTCGTAACACGAGTCGTTCGAATCCCAGCCAAAAACAACGTCGCAAAATCCGATGCTTTTTTCTGCTGAATCAAAAAATTTTTTCGGGTGAATGTATTTCGATCGTAAAACGCCGTCGATATCGGCGACTGCATATTTTATTTTCCCGACTTTTGATTGCTTAATTTTATGTATGATTTCATTGTTGCTCATGAGAAAATTGGAATTTTAGGTAAAATAATCGATGTTTCACCAATTTTCAAATTCCTTTGAATAAAAAATTTCAGCAACAACTGAATTAACCGGTTTTCAGATTAAGAAATATAACTCAATAAAAATTGCTTTCGGGGTGTTTTTGTTGAAAAATATAATTTTTGATCTCACAACCCCTGTTTATAAATAGTCCTTGTTAGAAAAATGTAAAAAATTATCAGCAGAAGGTGTCTAAATGATTAGTTTCGATGAAAAAAAATTAAATTTGTACTTTGGATAAATAAACAGACATAATATTTGCAGACATGGCTCAATTCAGATTTAATGCACTAAAAGAAGTGTTGAACAGGCAACCGGTTGAGGTTGTAAGGGAGGAAAATTTGGTTTCCGATTTTTACGGAATGCTGGTTTTTGACCAGTCGAAAATGAAAAAATACCTTTCAAGAGAAGCCTACAAAGCCGTTACCGATGCTGTGGAAAACGGAACAACCATCGACAGGAAAATGGCCGATCAGGTAGCGCAGGGAATGAAAGCCTGGGCCATTGAAAACGGGGCCACGCATTACACGCACTGGTTCCACCCGTTAACCGAGGGTACTGCTGAAAAGCACGATGCATTTATTATTCACGGGGCCGAAGGCGGTGTTATTGAAACATTTTCAGGAAAACTGCTGGCACAGCAGGAACCCGATGCATCTTCTTTTCCAAGCGGCGGAATCAGACAAACGTTTGAAGCACGCGGTTATACAGCCTGGGACCCTTCATCACCGGCTTTTATCAGTGAAACAACGTTGACCATTCCTACCATTTTTATTTCATATACCGGCGAAGCGCTCGATTTTAAAACTCCGTTACTTCGGGCCTTAAATGCAGTTGATAAAGCAGCTACCGGCGTTTGCCAGTATTTCGATAAAACAGTTACTTCGGTTCGTGCAAATTTGGGCTGGGAACAGGAATATTTTTTAATTGACGAAGCATTGTTTATGGCCCGCCCCGACCTGGTTTTAACCGGCCGCACTTTAATGGGACACGCTTCGTCGAAAGACCAGCAACTCGACGATCATTATTTTTCATCCATCCCAACGCGTGCAAACAGGTTTATGCAGGATGTGGAAAATGAAGCCTACAAACTTGGGATTCCTTTAAAAACAAGACATAACGAGGTGGCGCCAAATCAGTTTGAATTTGCCCCTATTTATGAAGAAGCCAACCTCGCCAACGACCACAACCAACTTACCATGGATATTATGCAGAAAATTGCACGCCGACATAAATTCCGTGTTTTGTTTCATGAAAAACCATTTTCAGGTATCAATGGTTCAGGAAAACACAACAACTGGTCGTTGTCAACCAATACCGGGGTAAACCTTTATTCACCGGGAAAAAATCCGAAATCGAACCTGCAATTTTTAACGTTTGTGGTAAATACCATGAAGGCAGTTTACGATAACCAGGATTTGCTGAGGGCCAGTATTATGAATGCATCCAACGCTCATCGTCTTGGCGCGAACGAAGCTCCGCCTTCCATACTTTCAGTTTTTCTGGGAACCGAGGTTACAAACATGCTCGATTTGATGGAAGAAGCTGTAGTTGACCGCAAAATGACACCCGACGAAAAAACAGCTTTAAAACTGAACATTGGACGGATTCCTGAAATTATTCTTGATAATACCGACAGAAACCGTACTTCGCCATTTGCTTTCACCGGTAACCGTTTTGAATTCAGGGCTGTTGGTTCTTCGGCAAACAATGCATCGGCTTTAATTGTGCTGAACACGGCAGTGGCTAACCAGTTGAACAACTTCCGCGAAGATGTTGACAAACTGATTGAAAAGGGAGTTAAAAAAGATGAAGCTATTTTTCAGAAGCTGAAAGAGTTAATCATAAATACAAAACCAATTCGTTTTAACGGTGATGGTTACAGCGCCGATTGGGTGAAAGAAGCGCAAAAACGTGGGCTTACAAATGTAACAAATGTTCCGGAAGCACTTTCGGCTTATCTCCGCCCGGAAAGCAAGGAACTTTTCAAAAAGATGGGTGTTTTAAACGACTCTGAACTGGAAGGCCGCGTTGAAGTGGAATACGAAAAATTCATCATGAAAATTCAGATTGAAGCTCGTGTTCTTGGCGATATTGCCATCAATCATATTGTTCCAACAGCAGTGGAATATCAAACCATTTTGCTTGAAAACGTTAAAAATCTGAAGGAAGTTTTCACTCCCGAAGAATTTGCAGAACTGGCCAGCGGCAGAATCGAACTAATCAAGGAAATTAGTGAATACATTTCAGCCATTAAAAGGAAAAGGAAGGAAATGATTGAAGCCAGGAAAAAGGCAAATGTTATTGAAGATATTGTTGAAAAGGCAAAAGTATACGATGAAACGGTCCGTCCGTTCCTCGATGATATTCGTGAAAATATCGACAAATTAGAATTGATTGTTGACAACGAAAAATGGCCTTTGCCCAAATACCGTGAATTGTTATTTGTCCGCTAATTTTAGCATAACTGATTTAGATAAAACGGGGCCGGAATTTTTCGGCTCTTTTTTTTGAACTCCTTTTTTCGTGAATTCATACTTAAAAGAGTAAACCAACGTTAATTTATCAGTCATTAAAAAAAATAATTTACTTTTACTTCCCGAAATTGAACTGGGTATGAAGTTTATCAGATTTATTATACTTTCGTTTATTGTACTTTCTTTGGTTTCCTGCGGCTCACGCAAGCTGGGACGCGACGCAATTCTTGCACAGGACATTGGTGAATACTACAAAGCAATTGAAAAATACCGGAAGGCCAGCCGGAAGGAAAAAGACCGTGTAAAACGTATGGAATATGCATTTGCGCTGGGTGAATGTTACCGTTACATTGGCGATTACGAAATGGCTGCATTGTATTATAAAAATGCCGTTCGCCGCGGGTACCCCGATCCGATTGCCATTTATTACAATGCTGAAATGTTACGGGCAACGCAGGATTACGAGGCTGCAACAGAAAACTACAGAATTTTTCTCGATTCGGTACCCAACGATGAACGTGCGCTTGCCGGGCTTGAAGCCATCAGTAAAACTCAGGAATGGGTGGCTAAACCAACCCGTCACATTATTAATCCGATAAAAGAACTCAACTCGCGCGAAAGCGATTACTCCCCGGTTTTTGTGGGAGGTCGCGATAACGAAATAATTTTTACATCAACCCGAAAAGCTGCAACCGGTAAAAAGGAAAGTATGATTACCGGCCAGAATTACGCCGATTTGTTTCGGGCAACTTTTGGCGTTCAGCGTCAGAAATGGGAAGAACCAAAACTGCTCGACGAATATTTAATTATTGACACCGGCGACGAGGAAGGCGCTGCCACTTTATCTTCAACAGGAGAACAAATGATTTTTACCCGCTGCCGTTACGATAAATCGCAGGCGATGGGTACAGAATTGTATTCAACCTCACAATCGAGGGGGAGCTGGTCGGAACCCATTAAACTGCAAGTTGTTGGCGACAGTATTATTGCTGCACACCCTGCGCTTAGTTTCGACGAATCTGTTTTGTATTTTGTTTCCGACATGCCCGGTGGACTGGGTGGAAAAGACATTTGGAAAGCTGAAAAACAGGGAGGTTCGTACGGAAAACCGGTTAACCTGGGTTCTGCAATCAACACTCCTGGCGACGAAATGTTTCCTTTTGTCCGCGACAACGGCGAACTTTATTTTTCTTCCAATTACCGCATCGGAATGGGTGGATTCGATATTTTTAAAGCCGTTCAGAAAGACGACGGTGAATGGGAAGTGGAAAATATGGGATCGCCAATGAACTCTCCCGGCGACGATTTCGGGATTGCTTTTGTTCAGGGTGAAAACAAAGGAATGTTTACTTCGAACAGAAAAGGTTCAAGAAGCGATGACTTGTATTCCTTTGTTGTTCCTCCAAAAATTTATCAGGCCAGTGGCGAAGTTTTCGACAAGGAAACAGGGAATAAAATTGATGGTGTTACTGTGCGTATTATTGCCACCGACGGTACTAACCTGAGAATGCGGACGCAAAACGGGAAGTTTCAGCTAAAACTTCAGCCCGAAACCGATTATGTTTTTGCTGCATTTAAAGACGGTTATCTCCGCGACAAAGCTTCTGCATCGACCATCGGGTTGGAAGACAGTAAGGATTTCAGTTTCAAATTGTACCTGACTCCAACCGATTCGCCAATAAATATTGAAAACATCAATTATGAATTCGGAAGCTGGGAGCTGTTGCCGGAATCGAAATCTTCGCTCGATTCGCTGGTACAAATTCTTGTTCTGAACCCAACAATCACTATCGAACTGATGTCGCATACCGACCATGTGGGAAGCGACCAGTTTAACTTTGATCTTTCGCAAAAACGTGCACAAAGTGTAGTGGATTATCTTATTGAAAAAGGAATTAATCAGCAGCGCTTGGTAGCCAAAGGTTATGGAGAAACCTGGCCGAAAGTGGTTACAAAAGAATTAGCACAGAAATACGATTTCTTGAAAAGAGGTGACGAACTTACGGAAGAATTCATAAATAAACTTACACCGGAACAGCAGGAAATAGCAAAATCGTTGAACCGCCGTACAGAATTCAGGGTACTTTCCACTGATTTTATTGAGAAGTTCGACGCAGAACCGGAAAAATAGTTAAGATTCTGAAACCATAACTTCTTTCAATTTTTTAATTTGTGTTGGGTTTCCCAGGGCAAAAAGCTGGTCGTTGCGCGAAAGAATCATTTTCGGGTCGGGGTTAAAAACATACCTGGCCCCGCTGATTTTTATTCCTATAATATTGGCGCCCGAAACTTCGCGAACTTTTAAATCGGCAATCGATTTGCCAACAAAACGCTGCGAAAGATTTTTGCACGAAATTTCTTCGAGGCTCACATCTTTTGATTTCTGCAACAGCACATATTCAAGAAATTCCACAACGTCGGGCTGGTGAACCAGTTTTGCCATTCGCTGTCCGCCAATTCGTTCAGGCATAATAACATTGGTAGCTCCTGCACGTTTCAGTTTCATTTGCGACTCCAGTTCCGATGCACGGCTGATAATTGTCAACCCCGGATTCATGCTTCTTGCCGTAAGAACAACAAAAACATTATCGGCATCGTCGGGCGTTGTGGCGATTAACGCGCGCGCATTATACACCTGGGCTTGTTCAAGCACTTCTTCGTGTGTGGCATCGCCTTTTATATACAGCAACTCCTGGTTTTCGCGAACCCTCGAAATAACATTGTCGCGTTTGTCTACAATAACAAACTCAACACCGTGTTCAGCCAGTTCCAGGGCTGCCTGCTCGCCATTTCGGCCATAACCAACAATTATGACGTGGTTTTTCAGTTTTGCAATTTTTTTGTCCACCCTGTATGTTTTTATATAATTTGCCAATTCTCCATCAAAAACGAAACGCGCCATATTTGAACCTACGTACGCCAAACTACTCAAACTGGTGACAATGAGCCCCATTGTGAATATTTTTCCTTCCGACGAAAGGGGTTCGGCGCCAACTTCCTTAAATCCAACCGTCGATACAGTAATAACCGTCATATAAATGCTGTCGAGGAAGCTCATCCCTTCAATATAATGATATCCCAGTGTTCCAACGGCAAGAATGGAAAACAAAAGCCCGACTCCAATCTGGATAGTCCGGCTCGAAACTTCCTGGAACTTATTGTATTGCTGAGTCATTCGGTTAATTCAGATTTGCTTTTTACAAGTTTCACACCTATCTGGCAATTTAAGCATTTTTTCTTTTCGCAATATATATTTTTCAATTGAATCAAAGCCTGTGTTTCAAAGGCCGAACGGCATTCAATGCCCAGTTTTTTCCAGTGCGAAATGAGAGAATTATTCTCGGGAGGCAACTTTTCCAAAAATTCCAATGCACGGTTTTTCAGCTGGTTTTTATTCTGAATTTCACCAAAAACAAACAAAAAAGGAACCACCACATTGATAATGATTGTATTCACTGAACTTTCCCCCAATGTTTTGACTGAATAGTTTTTAGTTGATTTATTGAAATTGTAATGCGAATTCCAGTATTCCGAAGCCTCCACATTGAAAAGGGTTTTCAGGTTTTCCAGTGAATCAGTTTCAACAATCTTTGAAAAAAGGTTGTGCGAACGATGCGTTAGCGCGGCGATTTGCGAAATCCGAACGGTTGGAAAATTTACCGGGCGCAAACGCAGAAATTTCCACAAATGCCCTTCAATGGCCGAAAGACGATATTTTTTATACAGAAATGAATATTCTTCGCGAAGTTGCAGAAAATAATCGTCGCCAAGAAGTTGCTGGTTGAGCAATCCTGAATTGCCAAAAAACAAAGCCTCAAGTTGAAAAAGGTTGTTTTTATGTTTTGCCAGAATTTGCAGAGGCAGCGATTTTGCGAGCATTTCAAAGGGCAGGCTATTCACCTTAAAACCAAACGAACGGGCCAGCACCTGATAAAAAGTTTCGTTCCAGTCGTTGTTGTTTTGTTTGAGCCGCTCCTGAATTTCACTGGTTTTGGCTTCGAGCCGTTCAATCATTAACCGGTTAAAACCAAGTTGTAACACCACCGGATTTATTTTGTGAAACTGGTTTTCACAGGCAATCCATGTTTTGGCATTCAGCAGGTTTTGGTAATTGGTTCTCAGGCGTTCCGGGTATTTTAAAAGAAGGGTTGGGATTTCTTCGCCGCCGGAACGAAAAACCGCTTGATCATAAATTTCAACAACATGCAAAATTACATTGTCGTAAGCTTTGTCGTTTTGGTGGTTGTGCAAAATCCAGTCTGAAGATTTTTTATGAATTTCAATATTCCCGGCCCAGACCGTTTCCCCGATTTTTATTTTGGCGTTAAAAAAATCGGGGCCCGAATCCTGATTTCGTCGGCCTGCATTATTAACTTCCAGCTTTTCGCCGGTAACAGTTTCGAGGTTTTTACTATTGAAAAGTTGTTGTTCCCAAATGTATTGGAGAAATTCTTCTGGTACCATTTTCGGGCTAACTTATTTGTTTTGACCTTCAAATTACTTCAAATTTATGGTAAAGTCAAATATTTTTGCCGGCACTTAATTTTCGGGTTTTAACTGTAAACGATCTACAAAGGTTTTAAATTGGCTTAAAAACTCAGGTTTCAAATTCAAAAACTTTATTATTCTCAGGAAACAACTTCTTTGTTTTCAGAACAGACTGTAAAATTCTTAATTCACTTTTTCAATTCGCTAAAATACGAGCAAACAGGATTCATTACACACATTCCGCATTTTGGATTTGTGGGGCGGCAAATCTCACGCCCCAAAAAAGAAATTGACATACCGGCTTTATTCCAGACTTCCTGCGGGAATGCTGCCATCAATTGTTTTTCTATTTTTTCGGGTTTGGGATTTTCCTCCCGCGCGACAATGCCCAGGCGCGGCGCTACCCGTAAAACATGCAGGTCTACAATTACTCCCTCTGCATTGTCGCCTGATTCACGAATAACTACGTTGGCCGATTTACGTCCAAGTCCCGGAAGTTTTATGAGATCATCCAGTTCATGCGGAATATTTTCATCTTCTCCTACCATTTGAGCCATTTTTACAAGCCATTTCGATTTGTTGCCAAAATTACGGACCGAGTCGATGTACCGTTGAATATCTTCCGGCGTCGCCTTCGAAAGCGCATTTATGGTTGGGTATGTTTCAAAAAAAGATGGGGCAAGTTCATTGATGTGCCGATCCGAATCCTGTGCCGATAATACAACCATTACAACCAGCTGATAACGGTTTTTATAATCCAGCGGATGCCTCCGTTTTCCGTATTCCTGAAAAAGAGGTTCGAGATGTTCTGTCCAATTTATTCCCATTGTTTATATGTTATTTGTTTGAAGTGATAATTAATGTTATTTCAACCAAGCTGTTTAATGTTCAGCGTTAATATACAATTAGCTTAGAATATAAATTTACGGGAAACTTTTAAAAGATACTTAATATCTGCCCACTTTTGTAAAAACTACCAAAAGACAAGTTAATCTTTCAACATCAAACCATTTGTAAATCAAAAACTTTTATCTACTTTTGTGGCCGATTAATTTTAAGCTGTTGTTATTTAACGCAATGCTGCGGCTTAAACATTGTATAACAAATAAATAGTTCTTTAAAATGTATTTATCGACAGAAAAAAAACAGGAAATTTTTGCCCAACACGGCAAAAACGAGAAAGACACCGGTAGCGCTGAAAGCCAGGTTGCATTGTTTACTTTCAGGATTAACCACCTGACTGAACATTTAAAAGCAAACAAAAAAGACCACAGCACCCGTCGCGCTTTAATTAAATTGGTTGGTAAACGTCGTAGTTTACTCGACTATATGAAAAAGAAAGATATTGAACGCTATCGTGCGATTCTGAAAGAGTTGAACTTACGTAAGTAAAATAATGAAAGGCAATGCATTGTGTTGCCTTTCTTTTTTGTAAATTGCAAAGCCTCACCACCCATTGTAATTATTTAATATTTATAGATTTTTAAAATTATGGTAAACGCAACAATCAAAACAATCGAACTTGCCGACGGCAGGGTTATTACCATTGAAACAGGTAAACTGGCCAAACAGGCCGATGGTTCGGTTGTAGTAAAAATGGGTGACACCATGTTGCTGGCAACAGTTGTGTCGGCAAGAGAAGCCAAAGAAGATGTAGATTTTATGCCGGTATCGGTTGATTACCGCGAAAAATTCTCGGCTGCAGGCCGTTTTCCCGGTGGATTTCTGAAACGCGAAGGCCGCCCGAGCGATGAAGAAATTCTGACGGCACGCCTGGTTGACCGCGCTATCCGCCCGTTGTTCCCCGATAATTATCATGCTGAAACAGCAGTGATGATTTCATTGATTTCAGCCAACAAGGAAGAAATGCCCGATGCATTGGCCGGATTGGCTGCTTCTGCTGCTATCGCAGTTTCGGACGTGCCTTTTGTTACTCCTATTTCGGAAGTAAGAGTAGCGCGTATTGATGGAGAATTTGTTATCAACCCAACGTATTCGCAGCTTGCAAATGCTGACCTCGACATTATGGTTGGCGCTTCGTTCGACAACATTATGATGGTAGAAGGTGAAATGAACGAGATTACGGAAGACGTAATGCTTGAAGCCATCAAATTTGCCCACGAAGAAATTAAAAAACATTGCAAAGTACAGGAAGAACTGGCTGCCGAACTGGGTGTGGTAAAACGCGAATACTGCCACGAAAATAACGTGGAAGAGCTGCGCGAAAAAGTAAAAGCCGACCTTTACGACAAATGTTATGAAATTGCAAAACAGCAAATCAAAAACAAACAGGAACGTATGGGCGCTTTTGATGCTGTTCGCGATGAGTTTATTGAAACCTACAAAACGGCAAATGCTGAAAACGAAGAAATTGACCTGGCCAAACACGAAGGTCTGATCAAAAGATATTTCCACGATGTAGAAAAAGAAGCCATGCGCCGGATGATTCTTGATGAAGGAATCCGTCTTGATGGAAGGAATACAAGCCAGATTCGCCCGATTTGGGGTGAAGTTGATTATTTGCCAGGGGCACACGGTTCATCGATTTTTACCCGCGGCGAAACACAGGCACTTACTTCAACCACTCTCGGTACCAAAATGGATGAAAAAATCATCGATGGAGTTACCGTTCAGGGCAAGGAAAAATTTATGCTGCATTACAACTTTCCGCCGTTTAGCGTTGGCGAACCTAAAACCCCGCGCGGGTTGGGCCGTCGCGAAATTGGCCACGGCAACCTGGCACACCGCGCTTTGAAAAAAATGATTCCGGCAGAACTTCCGTATGTTGTTCGTATTGTTACTGATATCCTGGAATCAAACGGTTCTTCGTCAATGGCTACTGTTTGTTCAGGAACAATGGCAATGTTGGATGCCGGTATCAAAATGAAAAAACCGGTTTCAGGAATTGCAATGGGTTTAATTACCGACAAAGGTTCTGATAAATATGCCGTACTTTCTGATATTCTGGGTGATGAAGACCACCTTGGAGACATGGACTTTAAAGTAACCGGAACTGTTGACGGAATTACCGCAACTCAAATGGATATTAAAGTTGACGGACTTTCGTACGAAGTTTTGGCACAGGCGCTGCAACAGGCAAAAGAAGGCCGTTTGCACATTATGGGAAAAATGATGGAAGTTATTTCTGAACCACGTCCTGATTTCAAACCAAATGTACCGCGCATCGAAACCATTCAGATTCCGAAAGATATGATTGGCGCCGTTATTGGACCCGGTGGAAAAATCATCCAGGCCATTCAGGAAGAAACACAAACCGTTATTGTTATTGAAGAAAAAGACGAAATCGGTTATGTTGAAATTTCGGGAGCCGGACTGGAACCGATTGAAGCAGCCAAAGCCAGAATTAAAGCCATTGTGGCTGTTCCTGAAATTGGCGATGTATACAACGGTAAAGTAAAATCGGTAGTTTCTTTTGGAGCATTTATCGAAATCCTTCCGGGAAAAGAAGCCCTGTTACACGTTTCAGAAATGGATTGGAACCGTGTAGAATCGGCTGAAGAATTTACCAAGGTTGGCGAAATGATGGAAGTAAAACTTATCGGTGTTGATGAAAAAACCGGTAAACTCAAACTTTCGCGTAAAGCGCTTTTGCCAAAACCGGAAGGTTATGTTGAACGCCCACCGAGAGAAGATCGCGGCCCCAGAAGAGATGACAGAAGCGGAGACCGCCGTGGAGGAGACAGAAGAGATGATCGCAGAAGTGGTGACAGAAGAGACGATCGCAGAAGCGGGGATCGCAGAGACAATAATTTCCGCCCGCGCCGCGATAATAATTAATGACAATTTTCAAGTTGGAATTTTAGCTAACTTCAGCTTATAAAATCATTTAAAAACCGTTCATTTCTGAACGGTTTTTTTTATTCCCCGATTTCCATTAATTTGTAATTTTAAACCCATAAAAGTAGCGTAAAATGGAAAAATGGTCCAGTGAAATAATTTCAAAAATTGACTCCAGCTTAGCCGGAACAAAAGAACGTGACCTCCGTTTTTTCAGGGTCGACGAGTTCAAAAGAAACATTCAAAGAGTGGATGAATTTTCAGCCCACTGCCCTTTTTGCCAAAAGCAGAAACAGGAAATTGCTGAATGTGTCGAAAAAATTGAGGAAGCCATAAATTTCCCCGGGCAACCGCGTCGCAATTACGACCGGCTTATTTCGCGCCTTTCGAACCACATGCAAAAAGAACACGGCTTTTTTACCCCGTATTATTTTTCCTATTTATTTTCATTTTTTGGAATGGTTGCTGGAATTGTGCTGGGTTATATTCTCCAGAAAATAGTTCCGGCTTACAACTGGGAAATGCTAATTATCGGTTTTTCCATTGGACTGATTACCGGCTATTTTTGGGGAACTGCAAAAGACAACAAAATCCGTTCGGAAAAAAGATTGATGTAAACCTGCATTTTTTTCTGCTGAAATAAGAGGAAACACTTATTTTTGAAATTCATTTTACAATTGATTTGCGATTCATGCAGTTTTTAGTAATCGAAGGAAATATTGGTGCAGGCAAAACAACGCTGGCAAAAATGCTGGCCGAAGAAACCGATGCAAAGCTGATTCTGGAACAATTTGCAGACAACCCGTTTCTTCCCAAATTTTATAAAAATCCCGAAAGATATTCTTTCCCTTTAGAACTTTCTTTTTTGGCCGACAGGTACAACCAGATAAAAAAAGAAGTACTAAACCTCGACCTTTTTCATTCGCTTTTAATTGCCGATTACTTTTTTTCGAAAACTTCAATTTTTGCACAAAACACACTCAAGGAAGACGAATACAGGCTTTTTCGCCAGATTTTCGATATTATCTCGGAAAACATGCCCAAACCCGATTTGTACGTTTACCTTCATACCGATGTGGTTAACCTGAAAAGAAATATCGGGTCCCGCGGCAGAGATTATGAACAGGACATCGACCCCGATTATCTTGAAAAAATCAAACAGGGTTATTTCAACTTTTTCAAACAAATCAACAACTTTCCAATTCTGATTATCGACACCAACAACATCGATTTTGTCAAAAATCCTGATCATTATCAGCGTATCAAAGAAGCCATTTTTAATAGTGAGTATAAATTAGGTATAAACCGTTTAATATTGTGATAAAAACTTGTTTAGCCATTTTCATATAAGAAAAAGCTTACTATTTTTGTGTGCGATTCGAATAAATTACATTAAAATTTTAATATTGTCCGTTATGAAAAAACTCAACTTAAAACCTATTATTGTCGTTTCAGTGGCAGCTGTACTCCTTTCGGGTTGTGCAGGCTTGCAAAAAATGAAAAAAAATGCCGATCAAATTCAGTACAAAGTCACTCCTGAAGTGCTTGAAGCTCATGCAGGTAAAGTAGACGTTGCTGTTGACGGTAAATTTCCTGCAAAATATTTTAACAAAAAAGCAACTTTGGTTGCAACTCCTGTTTTAAAATATGAAGGTGGTGAAACAAAATACGAACCCGTAACTGTTCAGGGCGAAAAAGTAGAAGCCAACAACAAAGTTATCAGCTATACAACCGGCGGAAGTTTTAGTTACAAAGATGGCACCGACTACGTTAAGGCCATGAACAAATCGGAATTGTATGTTTACATGACTGCTTCGAAAGGCAAAAAATCATTGGATTTCGAACCGGTAAAAATTGCCGACGGTGTAATGGCAACCAGCGAACTGGTAGTTAACATGCCAAAAGCAATTTTAGGCGTTCAGCGCGAAGCCAACACCACCGGGAAATACGATCCGAATATCGATGCTTTCCAAAGAATCGTTCCCGATGAATTGGAAGCCGACATTCATTACCTGATCAACAAATCGAATTTACGCAAAGAAGAAACAGAAGCTGCTGATGTAAAAGCATTGGAAGATTATACTAAAAAAGCAAACGACGAAGAACGTATCGACCTGAAACAGGTTGAAGTTTCTGCATATGCTTCTCCCGATGGAACTATCGATTTAAATACTGCCCTGGCTGCTGAAAGAAAAAATACTTCTTCGGCTTTCCTTGCTAAAAAATTAAAAGATGCCGGTGTTAATGTTGAATTAAAAACAAGATATACTCCGGAAGACTGGGACGGATTCAAGGAAAAAATGGAAAAATCAAACATCCAGGATAAAGAATTAATTCTGCGTGTTCTTTCCATGTACAACGACCCGGAAGTTCGCGAACGCGAAATCAAAAACCTGTCGGAAGCTTTCACATCGGTTGCCGACCAGATTTTACCACAACTTCGTCGTGCAAAAATGACCACCAGCGTTGACCTGATTGGAAAAACCGACGAAGAATTAAAAGCATTGGCAAAATCGGATCCTGCTTCTTTAAATCCTGCTGAATTGTTGTATGCAGCTACTTTATTTGAAGATTTAAACGAACAACTTTCAGTTTACAATTCATTCATTAAAGTGTATCCTGATGACTGGAGAGGTCCGAACAACGCAGGTTACGTTTTGGTAAAACAAATGAAATATGCCGATGCAAAACCGATGTTCGAAAAAGCTGAAAAGCTGAAAAACAACGAACCGATTGTAAAAAACAACCTGGGTGCCACTACACTTGTTGACGGCAATATTTCAGGAGCCGAAACTTTATTTGGTGCTGCTTCTGGCGCTGGTAACGAAGTAAACTACAACCTCGGAATTGTTAGCATCAAAAAAGCTGAATACGACAAAGCTGTTAAATATTTCAGCAAAGACGCCGATGTAAACACTGCTTTGGCAAAAATTCTGGCCGGCGACAACAACGGCGCTTTAAAAGACTTGGAAGCTTTTGAACGCGAAGGTTGCTACATGAAAGAATACCTGAAAGCAATTATCGGTGCACGCACAGCAAAAGAAAACCTGTTGTTCGAAAGCCTGCAGGCTGCTGTAACTATTAATGCCGAAATGAAAGCAAAAGCCAAAAACGATATCGAATTTGTAAAATATTTCGATAACCCAAAATTCAAAGCTATTGTTGATTAAAACAAACCATCAATAATATTGCAAAGGCAGTCGGTTTTTACGGGCTGCCTTTTTTTATTTTTTTGAACCAACCTTTCGCAACTTTTTTTTCGCTGGTTCCATCTAAAAGAGTATGATTGTTTTTTATCGGCCATATTTCCTGTTGCTTCTTCTTGTCCTCTTCGTTCCTGAAGTTGGACGTGCGCAATATTCTGTATTTGGCAGAACAAGCAATTTGGCTACCGGCGCCCCCATTTCAAATGTAACCATCGAAAGTAAAAAGCTGGCAACTGCAATTACTTCCGACAATAACGGCGGTTTTTCGTGGTCTTTTAATACTTCTGAAAAAAGCCCCGGATTTAAAATTGTTTTTAACTTGTTTTTTGCACCACCTGGCGAAAATGTTTCTCTGCAACTGTTCTCCACTGATGGAAAAAATTTGTTAAAAACCGGGCAACTTGGCGTGGGTGGAAGTTACCTCCTGCCCCGGCTAAGAACCGGAATTTATATCTTACAAATTCTTTCTGAAAAGAAAAAAGAAACGGTTAAACTGTTTTCAACCGGCAATGAAATTACCCTGCTTCAAAATTCAGCAAACGAAAAAAATGCGACAACTCCCGACACGCTGATTTTCTCAAAAGAAGGGTATTATGCACAGCAAATTGAAATCGCGGCAAAAGACACACTCATTCATATAAAACTTTTGTCAAAATCGGAAAACGACGTAAATTATTTGAACGGATTGCCCGATTACAATGCTTTTTATCTGCTACAAAGCAGTCCGTTTGTAACCAACCAGGGCGAAGTAGAATCGGTGAAATTTATTTACGACCAAAACAAAAACCTCATTTATTATATGAACAGCAAGAGGTATGAAATTCATTATTATTTTGCTGAACAATTTTTAGGCTACAACAAAGGACATTACCACTTTAACATGACACAATATACCGATTCTGAGGAACGGTATCTTTTCCCGGGGGAAATCAATTATTACAAAGCGCTGAACAAATATGTGCTGCGTTTTTATGCCGGCGACAAAATTAGTTGCTCCGAAATAAGGGAAGTGTTGGAAAAAATATATTCCACCTCGTATTTGGAAGACAAGATTTTTCTTTATCCTAACAACCGGGAATGGGAAAATTGCTACAATATCCCGGTAATCACTTCCGCAGAATTATACGAAGGGCAAAACTACCAGGCTTTAAATCTGGCTGAAGGATTTGGCTATCTCAGAAAAGTAATGGTAGATGAATTGAATAAAACGTACCTTGGAAAACACGACATTGTTTTGCTAAACGGAATTCCAAACGATGTTTCGGTTGTAGCAGGAATTATTACCACTGAATTTCAAACACCGTTGAGCCACATCAATATTTTAAGCCACAACCGCGGAACGCCGAACATGGCCTTGCGTAACGGCTGGACAAACCCAAAACTCGACTCGCTGACGGGACAGTTAATTTACCTGAATGTGGAAGCCGATTCGTTTTCGGTAAGAAAAGCGACCATTGAAGAAGCAACTGCTTTTTGGAACCGGAATGAACCGCAAACTTTAAATGTTTTAGACAAAGATGAAACAACCACGGGACTGATCGATTTATCTTCGTCTGATTATTCCGGCGTAAACTTAATTGGAGGAAAAGCAGCCAACTTTGCCGAACTCCTTAAACTAAACAATCCAGAAATTCCAACGCCTGAAAATCCATTTGCCATTCCGTTTTACTACTATATTCAGCATGTAAAAAACAATAATATTGAACCGTTTATTGAACAACTTCTGGCCGACGGAACATTCAAAACCAACCAGAAATACAGGAAGACAAAACTCGAAGAAATTCAGGCCAAAATCATCGATGCACCAATTGACGCAACTTTGGTTGAAATGGTAAAAAATAAGATTGGAAATTTCAAAAACTTCGATGCCTACCGTTTTCGCTCTTCTACCAACGCGGAAGATTTGGAATTTTTCTCCGGCGCGGGTTTGTACGATTCTTTTTCAGCAAAAAAAGACAACGACACAAAAACCATAGAAACTGCCATAAAAAAAGTGTGGGCCAGTTTATGGAATTTCAGGGCTTTTGAAGAACGCGAATACTACAAAATCGACCAGCTTTCAACGGCAATGGGAATTTTGGTACACCGCTCCTTCCCCAACGAAGATGCCAACGGCGTAGTAATTACCAAAAATTTGTATAACATTAATCCGGGTTTTATTGTTAACGCACAGTTCGAAGAATACAGTATTGTTTTCCCCGAGCCCGGAATTTTATACGACCAACTTATTCTTTATACTTATTCGCTGGATAATTCGCGCGATTTCACCATCGAATATTTGTCGCATTCAAACATCGAAGAATTTGAAGGGCAAAATGTTTTAACCGACGAGGAATTGTATCAGCTGGGAGCTTATTGCCAGCAGATTAAGAAACACTTTTTTTACGAAGTCCCGCATTCCTGCAATTGCCTTTTCGATAATTTTGGATTGGATATTGAGTTTAAAATCGATTCTCCCAACGGAAAAAGAAAATTGTATATAAAACAGGTGCGCTTATACAATTAAAATGTATAAAAAATCCTTTTATATCTTCTGAATAAACCCTATTTTCCAGCAAAATAAATTAATGCACTATTATGGAATTTATCGATAAATATATTGAAGAAAACAAAGATCGTTTTTTGGAAGAACTTTTCGGATTGATTCGTATTCCTTCCATCAGTTCGGTAAAAAGCCACAAACCCGACATGTACCGGGCTGCTGAATACTGGAAAGAATTGTTGCTGAAATCGGGCGCCGACAAAGCCGAAGTTTTTGAGACAGCCGGAAATCCTGTTACCTACGGTGAAAAAATTATCGACCCGGCGTTGCCAACGGTTTTGGTTTACGGCCACATGGACGTGATGCCGGTTGACCCGGTTGAAAAATGGAATTCGGATCCGTTTGAACCCGAAATTCGCGACGGTAAAATTTACGCGCGTGGCGCCGACGACGACAAAGGCCAGGGAATGATGCACGCCAAAGCTTTTGAAATGATGGTAAAAACCGGCAACCTTCCCTGCAACGTAAAATTTATGATTGAAGGCGAAGAAGAAATCGGCTCTCCCAATCTGGGCAAATGGTGCCAGGAAAACAAGGAAATGGTAAAAGCCGACGTAATTCTGGTTTCCGACACTTCGATGATTGCACCAAACATTCCTTCAATTACCACCGGTTTACGCGGACTCGCTTACTGGCAGGTAGAAGTTACCGGGCCAAACCGCGATTTACACTCCGGACTTTTTGGTGGAGCTGTGGCCAATCCAATCAATGTTTTAAGCTCAATGATTCACCATATGGTAGACGACCACGGGAAAATTACCATCCCCGGTTTTTACGACGATGTGTTGGAAGTTTCGGCTGAAGAACGAGAACTGCTGGGCCGCGCCCCTTTTAATGTCGATGATTATATGAAAGCCATTGATGTTGATGCACTGGCCTGCGAAAACGGTTACACGCCCACCGAATGTACCGGTATCCGCCCGTCGTTTGATGTTTGCGGAATTTGGGGCGGTTACACCGGCGAAGGCGCCAAAACTGTTTTGCCGTCGAAAGCTTTTGCCAAAATATCATCGCGGCTGGTACCCAACCAGGATCACCAGAAAATTGCCCGGCTTTTTAAAGACCATTTTGAAGGAATTGCACCCGAATCGGTAAAAGTGGAAGTAACTTCGCTCCATGGCGGACAGGGTTATGTTTGCCCGATTGATATTCCGGCTTATCAGGCGGCAGAAAAAGCTTACCAGGATGTGTACGGAAAACGCCCGGTGCCGGTGCGTTCGGGAGGAAGTATCCCCATTATTTCAACATTTGAACAGGTGCTGGGAATAAAATCGGTTTTGATGGGTTTTGGCCTCGAATCGGATGCCATTCATTCGCCCAACGAAAATTACCCGCTCGAACAATTTTTTAACGGTATAAAAACCATCCCGCGTTTTTACAAATATTTTGCTGAAATGAGCAAGTAGCGCAGACTATATATACTCAATAAAAAAGATGCTGTCTCAAAAGTAGAAAATTTAGTTTCACTCAAAATATTACAAGAAGCGCAAAACTAGTAAAGACTTAGTTTTTTTCAAGCCTTGCTGTTTTCTTCATTTTTTTTTGTGTGAATCCTTCTTTTGGAACAGCCTCTTTTTTGAGTATAATATACACTAAATTATTACTTCAAAAGATATAAAAGCCACCCATCATTCTTACAAATGAATTACAGAAATATCAAATAGTACACAGTAAGACCTTAAAACAAAACAGAAAATTCTGCCTTTTTAAATACCTATGAATATTTATGCTATTGTTAAAACCCGCATAACAAAAATGCCTTGGTTACATTTCCTTTTTAAATTCAAAAAGTAACAATACAGGGTTATCTATCTTTTCTTGCGTAATACATTGTTTTTTAAACTGTTGATAGGATTCATTTTCAGAATAATTGTTGTCCATAAATTTAAGTCTGAAATTAAAATCAGATTCAGTGTTTAAGTACGGCTGATAAATGTAAATCATTTGCCCTTTGGATGTGGCACTTACAAAACTACCTCTAAGAATATCGCTAATTGAGTTGCCGTTATAATTATAGATTTTTCCGGTTTTCTTACTGAAAATGATAGTTTCCAGGGTATTGTGCCCTTTCCAAAAAACGGCATAACAAATATCATTTGTTTCAAGGTAGTTATGGATATACAAAATTTTATTTGTTTCATACACTTTCTTAATAACCTCATCCGACCCGTTACATCGTTTAAATACATCTTTATCCAATTTTTGATTTTCAAAATTTATAATGTATTTCTTGTACAAATTATCGTCTTTAAGGCTATAAATTGTGTCGTTTAAAGGAAAGCACATTGTATATTCGTCTTCAAAAAAATTTATACCCGTTGAAAGATTAAAGGAATTTTCAACCAAGTCTTCCATAAAAGAGATTTTTTCATCAATTATGTTTCCTTGTTTATCTATAAAAAACAGAAAATTCAGTCTTCCGTCGTTGTAGCTGTTCTCTGAAACCAAAAGATATTTATCATCGGTTATTTTCGCAATATTTTGTGTATAAACCGGGATTTTTATTTTGTTTAGAAATTCTCCGGAAAATGTAAATTCTACTATCTTTTTCTGGTTGTCAAGAAAAATAATTTTTTCATTATCAACATCAACCCAAAAATCAATCGGATGTATTAGTTCTTCCGGCCCACCTCCTTTTTTCCCTATAAAATTTAAAAAATTCCCCTCTGAATCGAAACGAAATATTGTATTACGCAGATTGTCAAATATAAAAATATTATCAGGTACAACCCTAACCCGCTTTATTTTCCCGATTAAATTGGCTTCATCTGTTTTAAGGGCTACAATCTTGTTCAGTTCAAAAAGATCGAAAAATGACTGAATACGATTAGTATTATTAAGCGCATTTATGGTTACAATTTCCTCATCCTCATTATTTCCCCTGTCTTTTTCGGCACACGAACAAAGAAGCAAAACAAAACAAGTGCATAATACTATTGCACCTTTAAAGTTTATTATTCTCATTTTTGTGATCCATTTTATCAAATACTATTTATTAATGATAGAAAACCTGTTTCACCAATGTCAGTAGTTATATAGAACATATCCATTTCCGCTACCAGGGTAACATCTTGAAACATCACCTGTTGGAGAGAAGTTATCGTTTGACGGTCAACAATTGGGGAAATACAAAAAAAACGGTTCTTCTTAATTCCGTCATAACCTACAAGAAGATATTGAATCCAACAGAAGTACCAAAGCCGGCTGTAATATTTTTTGAGTCGGAATAGTCGTCATCGTATTTTGTTGCAAGCGATGCATATCCCAACCCCACTTCCAGCGATACTTTATCGTTAAGAAAAAAACTCAACCCTCCGGAAACTTCGTAAGCAAATAATTTATAAGAAAATTCGTAATCGCTAAAGTATCCTGCCGTTTTCGATTTTGCCCAGCCAGGTCCCAACCCGCCGTGAATAAAAGGCTTTACTTTCCCCTTTCCCATGTAAATCCTCATAAATGGAATTACCACCGCCGAAGAATATTTATCCTTGTTATCGTCTTCGTCTTTATCTACTGCGAGACTTAGCGCAGTTTCCACGCCAACAGCAAAATTATCGGCTAAAAAATAACCTACCCCCGGTGTAAAATCGAGGGAGGTAGTTTTTCCCAAATCATCGGAAGAACCATTATTCTCAAGTTTTAATTTTAAGGCGGTGTATTCAAAACTACTACTCCCGCCAAGTAAGAAATTTCCTTTTTCGGTTTGTGCAAAACCACTAAACGACAGGCACAACAAAAGCGCCGAAGTAAAAAATAATTTGAAAGTTTTCATGTTTCTTAATTTTATGTTTGAAAGAAAGAGAATATTGCTTCGAATTTAATTACAATTCAAATTCAACATCGATTATAATAAATAATTTTTATGAATAATTGCTGTAAAACATTTACAGAAAGCTAATCGATAGCTGTAATTTGATAATCTATTCCTTGATTTTTAATTCGGAAAAATAAAACCTTTTGCTCATTAAATACGGTTACTGAATCCCAAAGAAATCTATAACAAGTATTGTCTTTTTGAGAATACTTAACTACAACTGGTAATCCGTTGGGTAATGGCTTTAGAAAAGCATCTGTTATGAAATACACCGATGTGTCTTTAGTACTCACAAATCCGGTCGATATTTCATACCCACTTCCCCGCAATGACCTTGTTGAATATTTACAGAATACTAACTCTATAATACAATTCTCATCATTCAGCAATTTTTTACATTTTCTATCTCCTGATATTCCCCAAACGAGAATCCCAATCATTGCGATACCTACCAACATTCCAGGAATACCACGAACTATTTTTTGTCTTTTCGTCAACATTTACAGGAATCCGGTACTTTCTAATTCTTTTACAATTTTACCAATTCCACATACATCAGTTCCACATTTCCCCAGTTTTCCTGAACCGGAGTAAGTGAAATCAGCTGGTCGCCGGTATTTCCAATTTCAATTTCGCCCAACGTAAGAATTTCAAATTTTTCGCCGGTTGAAAGAATTTCTGCTTCAATATTCTGGTCGCCCACTTTTACATTCAGCTTGCAGGGCTGACTAACTTTAACAAGCGCTTCCACTTTGTATTTTCCGGGTTCGGAAGTTGTAAACATCCATTCCAATCGCGCCCGGTAATCCACCCAATTCTGAATTACCGATTCTTTCCCTGTTCCCGCCAATTCGGCGTGTGTTCCGTAGCCGGGATTGTATATATCGGCAAAGTCGGCTGGTAGTAAAACGGTGCCTTCTTTTAACGCGGGTTTATTGCTTGTTATCTCCATATTCTTCGAGGTTTTTACCACAACCACTGTATTTACCGGATCGAAAATTACGCTTGGCGCATGAATCAGTAAATCGCCGTCTTTAAACCGGTAGGCAAATTTTTGTTTCGGATTGGTGAGCAAATACACATCTTTAATCCTGGCTTCCAGTCCGGGAACGCGAAGTACGCCGTCTTTTGGCCAGTCGAAAACATGCAGGTATAAAATGTTTGTATTTCCATCTTTTTTTGTTGTGCACCTTCCCCAGGGAAGTTTAAAAAAAGGGCTGGCCGAAGTTCCGTAAATCGATTCGCCGTTTTTCTGCATCCACAAACCAATTTCCTTTAACCTTTCGGTGCTGGGTTCAGGAAACAACCCTTCGGCAGTTGGCCCAACATTCAGCAATAAATTTCCCCCTTTGCTGGCAATATCAACCAGCATTTGTATTAATGTTTCCGACGATTTCCAGTTGTCGTCCATTTTTTTGTAGCCCCAGCTGGTGTTCATGGTCATACAAACTTCCCAGTCGTAATCGAGGCCGGTTGGCGGAACATGCTGTTCCGGAGTTGAAAAATCGCCCGGCCACGGCCGGTACAAACGGTTGTTGGTTATTAAATTTGGATATTCATTGGCAACATCCTGTAATTTCTGCGCTGCTTCTTCAGTCATTCCAATGGGTGTGTCCCACCATAAAATATCGAGCCCACCATAATTTTCCAATATTTCTTTTACCTGCGGAACTGCTTTCCCATCGATGTAATTCATCAACGGTTCGCGCTGCAAATTTGGGTCCCAGTGCGGATTTCCCTGTTCAATTCCGGAATATGTTCCGCCGGGTTCGTGCCAGTCTTGTGCCTGCGAATAATAAAAGCCCAGCCTGATTCCGTATTTTTTGCATGCGTCGGCCAGTTCTTTCAGCGGATCGCGATCAAACGGAGTAGCATCAACAATATTATATTTGCTGGCTTTGGAATGAAACATAACAAAACCGTCGTGGTGTTTCGACGTAATTACAATGTATTTCATGCCGGCGTATTTGGCGAGTTTCACCCACTCTTCAGCATTAAATTTTTCAGGATTAAACTGCCAGGTCAGTTTTTCGTATTCAGCTACCGGAATTTTGGCACGCAACATAATCCACTCACTAATTCCGGGAACTTCCTCCCCTGCCCACTCGCCGGCCGGAACAGCGTACAATCCCCAGTGAATAAACATTCCAAAACGGGCTTCTCGCCACCATTCCATTTTTGCATCCTGTTTAAGGGTTGCCTCATCTTTTACAGGTTCTTTGCTTTCAGGATTGCAGGAAAAAAACAGAAATAAAATTCCAAGGAGAAATACAAATTGTTTCATTTCGTACAGTTTTCAGTTGACTTTCTAAAATTACAAGTATAATTTTCAGATTATAATTACATCTCCAAAAATACCGGCGCAATTTTTTCATTTTGAACAACCCTCAGGAACCGGGCTGTTTTCTGTAAAGTTAAAACTTAATTCCGTATTCCAACCCTAAAATATGAATCGAATTTTTATCGGAAAAATAGTTTTGCAAACGGTAATATACACCCACTTTGCTGTTTTTACCAACCTTCCGCGAAGCGCCGACATCAAATCTCGATTTGTCGAATTCCTTGTCGGCGAGGTTTCTAAATAATTCGTAACTGACAAAAGGTTTGATTTTGTTTCCTTTTACATCGTATTCAAATTTGAAACGAGGGCGGAGATATTTTTTATCCGGGTCGTCATTATCGAGTTCAAAATAATTGGTATAACGTGTCCTCAGCGACGATTCAATTCTGCCAAAATCTTTTTTGAAAGTAGCGTCGAAGGCAAAACGGCCAAGCGTTTCATTTCCACTTTCCTTTACGTCGATATTCACCCGGTAAATGGCCGCAATTTCAAAAAACTTGACAGGCTTATACGAAAACTTCCCATCGAACATGTATTCATCAACGGTAAAATTATCCTGCAACCGAATTTCGGGACTAAAACTGAGCTCAAACTTTTTCATAAATTTTTCTGAAAAATCAAGCTCGATCCAAGTACCGAAGTTTTTGGTTTTTGCATGCACATTCAAAATAAATGCACTAAAAACCACAAGCAAAAAAAAGCGTTTTAATTTCATTTTACTTCTTTTTTAGCTGAACTTACATCGAAATAAATCATGATTTGAGCCACATCGCGCAGGAAGTCGATTTTTTCAATTTGAAACCTTTTTATTTTAATTCCGGTGCGGGCTTCCAAATCGGCGAGCAATTCCTTTTCGCGGGCTTTGTGCAGGTTTTCAATGTTTTCGTAAATAACAAGCAGCGAATCTTCCTGGCGCAGCATCAGAATTTTTTCGAGCGCCCACAAAGCGCCCACCAGCAATACATTTACAAAAGTAAGTTCAATATAACCGATCTGATTTTTTGAAAGCGCATTGATAACCGAAACCGTGATTATTACAAAAAGGTAGGTCATTTCCTTGATTGGAATGGGGTCGGTGCGGTAACGAATAATCCCGAAAATGGCAAACAAACCCAGTGCGAAGCCCAGTTCAAGTTTAACGCTTTCGAGCAAAAAACAAAGCAAAAAAACCGCAATACTTATGGCAAAGTAGCTGAAATAAAAGTCTTTTCGTTTGCTGTTTCGTGCATAAAGCAGCACCACTACAAAAAAAGTGGCAATAATATTAAAACCAAAACGAATGGCCATAAAAGAGAAATCCTCAATTTGAGTAACACTAATTCCTGGTATTTGCATAGTTAAAATCATTTTCATGTAAATTTTTTAAATAACGCAAGCGCGATTTAAACGCATTTTGTTTTAAACCGGGTTCAAGCAATGCACGGCCTGTGCAATATTTCGATAGTCCGCAGTTCCTTATTTGCAGTTTGCGAAGAATGGAAATCGTGGGCGAAAGGTTTAAATTACGGCCCCGTTTCAATTCAAAAATCGCTAAATTCTCTAAAGAAAATTCACCGTTTTTATTCCTGAATTTCGGACTTAAATCGATGGTACACCTGTCGCTTTTTTCTTTGTGAACGAGTGTTAACCGTTTGAACTGCACACACAAAGCCGGTTGCAAAACTTCATTCCGAAAGGGAAAGTATTCTTTCAGAAATTCGTTTTCTTCTTCTGAAATCTGTTGAATATTTATATCTGTTTCAATCCTGAATTTTACTGTTCTTTTTTTGTTGGTTTTCTTTTTCAATTCAAAAAAAACGGAACCGGTGGAATCATAATTTCGGCGACGAATTTTGAACCGGTTGAGTTTCTGGTTGTGGTGAAGTAAATACAATTTATTCTGAGGCGTGTCGAAATACATGGTTTGGTATTCCATCAACCGCTGACCATTAATTTCGAGAATTTCGTAAAAAGGAGCTGCACAGGTAAGAAAATCGTGGAGTTGAGAAGCATGAAACCAGTATTTCCGGTCGATCCGGTTCATAAGTTTTGCTTCATCCATCTCCAAAAGAGATACCGGATTAAATTGATTTAGTATAGATTTGGTCGTTTTCAATCAGGTTTATTTTGTTCCCAATGCGATGCAAAAATGGAAAATTAAATCCAGATTACCCAAAAAAAGAGAGTTCCAAATTCATAAGAAACGAATCGGGAACTCCTGAATATTTTTTAATGCCTGAAAGAGGCAAACAAATTTCTATAACTGAACGGTTTTGTCTGAACTGCCTGCGAGGGAGGCATCTTCCATAATTACATCGTAAAAATAACCGGCGCCAAAATCCTTTTCCAATGTAATTTTACCTTTAAAAGTTACTTCGTCGTCAACTTTTGGCAAGTCCTGGCTGGTAACCGTCAGGTCGAAACTGCCGTCGCTGTTGGTTCCGTCCTGAATGTGGATCCAGTTTTTCCCCATCACACTTTCGTTCACTTTTACTACAATTCCCCTGATTTCAATTTCTTTTCCTTCATAATTTTTACGGTTGGCAAAAACGTTGGCAATAGTAAGTTCACCGGCCTGTTTTTCGAGGGTAATGCCGCTGTTTTGTTCCGACGCGACTTTCCCTGAATGAGCAGGCATTGCTCCGCCGCCGCCCATCGGATTTTGCATCTGCGCCAACGGGGTTTTACTGATTTGACTTACAAAATAAATTACATCGAAAGTGCGATCGATTTCCTTGCTGTGAAAATTATTCATTTCCAAAGCGTTGTCGTAATAATATACCTCTCCGGGTTTTACATCCTGTTTTGAAACTGCTACCCAGCGGTTGTTCATATTTTCTTTTACGTTCAGGTAGGTGTAAGTGTCTCCCTGAACTACTTCAGTAATCTCAAAAACTTTGTTGCTTGTAGGTGTTGCATTTTGAAGCGGCACCCCGTTTTTATTTTTCACACACGAAACAAAAGTCATCACCGCAACAATCATCCATAAAATTTTTGTTCTATACATTTCTCGTTATTTATTTAAATAAGTTAAACTCTTAAAATTTCTTTCTCAGGCTCAAATATAAACGGTTAACCATTTCCTGCTGTTGAAAGGTCGATTCAAAATTAACAGACAAAACCAGTTTTTTGTTGAAAATTAATTTATGTTCACAAAATAAAAAACAAAACAAATCAATTTTCTTACTTTAGTGTAAACTTAATTCCAACTTATAAACCAAATTTTCTGCAATGAAACATTTACTTTTTCAGCTAACAATAACTTTTTGTTTAGTTACACCGGCTATTTTCTTACATGCACAAAGTATTTCCGACAAAGGTTTGCTTAACCCGGTTCCGGCCAACAATGTTGAATTACAAGGTTTTCCGGGGGGAAAGATTGATCTCTGCATTTCTGAACAAATAAAAAAACAGGACATTGAGCACCTTGTTGAACCTTTCCGTTATAAAAAAGAAACGCGTTTGTGGCAAAGCGAATTTTGGGGAAAATGGATGCTTTCGGCTGTTTCTGCCTGGAACTACACCCGCGATCCGGAATTGCTGAAAATGATGCAAACGGCCGTGAAAGGATTGCTCGAAACCCAGTTACCCAACGGTTACATCGGAAATTACACTCCTGAAAGCCAGTTAACACAATGGGACATTTGGGGTAGAAAATACAGCATGTTAGGATTGATCAGGTATTTTGAAATAACCAATCAGAAAGAAGCTTTAAAGGCAGCGCAAAAAGTTGCCGACCACCTTTTAACACAGGTCGGACCAGGAAAAAAGGAAATTACCTACACAGGCAATTACCACGGAATGGCCAGCAGTTCGGTGCTGGAACCTATCGTTTATTTGTACAAACTCACCGGTGAAAAACGCTACCTCGATTTTGCCGAATACATTGTGAACAGTTGGGAAACCGAAGACGGGCCAAAACTAATCAGCAAGGCAAATGACGGGATTTGGGTCAGTGAGCGTTTTCCGCATCCTGATGTTTGGTGGAGTTGGGAAAACGGTCAGAAAGCTTACGAAATGATGTCGTGTTACGAAGGATTGCTGCAACTGTACCTGGTTACCGGAAAACCGGAATATTTAAAAGCCGTTGAAAATGTCGCAAACAATATCGTCGACACCGAAATAAATATTGCCGGTTCGGGTTCGGCTTTTGAATGCTGGTATCGCGGAATTGAGAACCAAACACGGCCAACCTACCACACGATGGAAACCTGTGTAACCATGACCTGGATGAAACTTTGCAACAGTTTACTTGAGGTTACCGGAAACCCGCGATACGCCGACCAGGTGGAAAAAACCTTTTACAATGCTTTAATGGCGTCGATGAAATTCGACGGCACCGAAATTGCCAAATACAGTCCGCTGGAAGGCCGGCGACATGCCGGAGAAGAACAGTGCGGAATGCATATAAATTGTTGCAATGCCAACGGTCCGCGAGGATTTGCACTCATGCCCGGATATTCGTTTATGACTTCGGAAAATTCTGTTTTTATCAACTTTTATTGTGAATCGCAAGCTAAAATCAAACTCGAAAACGGAAATTCGGTGTTAATTCAGCAAAAAACCAGCTATCCTGAAAACGATAACATTGTTATTGAAGTTCAACCTGAAAAAGAAAGTGAATTTGAAATTGTTTTGCGAATTCCTGAATGGAGTGAAAAAAATTCAATCAAAATAAACGGAGAAGAAATTGGAGAAATCCTGCCCGGTTCGTACAAAAAAATTACAAGGAAATGGGATAAAAACGATCGCATTGAAATCTCTTTCGATTTGCGTGGCAAGCTTATAAAACAAGGAGAATATCAGGCTATTTTGCGTGGTCCGCTGGTTCTGGCACGCGACTCGCGTTTTTCCGATGGTTTTGTGGATGAAACTTCGGTTATTCAAAACGAAAATGGTTTTGTTGAATTAACTCCGGTTCAAAACAAGCCCGAAAACATTTGGATGGCATTTACTGCGCCGCTTGTTCTTGGCACCGATTTGGAAGGCGAATACCGCGAGCCCAAACAAATTGCATTTTGCGATTTTGCCTCTGCCGGAAATACCTGGGATGAAAATACACGCTACAAAGTGTGGCTGCGCGAAACTTTAAATGTAATGCAGAAAAAATACGAAGGTTATTAAAATTCGCCAGGTTTTATTTTGAAGCAGCGGCCGGAGTTGCATTCCCTGTTTCAGTTTCTGCCAGTAAATGTTCGCCGGCCCATTCAATTTTCTGAAGTTCAAGCATCATCGAATCTTTCAGGATCATATATTTTGGCATCAATTCCTGTTTCACCGGTTCAACCGGCGGCGCTTCCATTTTTAACGGGTCGATAAAACTGCCGTTTTTTTCAACACGAAAATCGAGGTGCGGCCCTGTAGCCAGTCCGGTAGCCCCAACGTAACCGATTACCTGTCCTTGTCGTACACGCACACCGCTGGTAATTCCACTGGCGTAACCTGAAAGGTGCATGTAAGTAGTTGTGTAAACCGAGTTGTGTTTAATTTTCAAATAATTTCCACCGCCGCTGGCCTGGTACGCTTTTGCAACAACAGTTCCGTCGCCGATACTCATTACCGGAGTTCCTTTGGGCGCGGCGTAATCAACACCGTGGTGCGGTCGGCGAATGCGCAAAACCGGATGCATCCTGCCGTTGGAAAAACGCGAACTGATTCGTGAAAACTGCAACGGCGCTTTTAAAAAAGCTTTTCGCAAACTCACGCCGGTTTCATCAAAATAATCAAAACGCTCGTCCTGAAAAAAGCGGAATCCATAATTCTCCTGACCGTAATGATCAAATTCAACAGCATAAATATTTCCAATTCCGATAGAAACCGAATCAACAAAAAGTTCATCGTAAATAACACGGAAACGGTCGCCCCGCTGAATAGCAAAAAAATCGATGGTCCATGCGAAAATATCGGAAAGGTCAAGTGCCAGCATCGGATCGAGATGATTATCGGCCATGGTGTTCCAAAGCGAAGTTTCAATCACTCCCTGCGCTGTCCGTTGCCTGGTTTGAACTTCCTTTTCCCCGCGGTAAACCCGGAGCGAATCGAACAATTCATACACAAAATATTCGGTGGGAGAATTTTCATACACAAAATAGCGGGGTTCTTTCAATGAATCGGGAGTTTGAAAAACAGTGTAATTCTGTCCGCTTCGTATTTTACGTACATCAAAAACCGGTTTCGAATTTTTGGCAATGGCATCGATGGTTCCCATGCCAACTCCGTTTTCATTTAAAATCTGGCTGAGGTACTGGTTGGATTCAACCACACCTTCAACAACGGTAAAAGAATCAACCGGAATTCCGTATTTCAAAACCGGTTCAACTACAACAACAGAATCCTGATCCTGTCCGGTATTTTTTCCCGATTTATTCTGACATGAAAATACGATTCCAGCAGCAGCAATTACACTTAAAGTAAGTAGTAATCCTTTCCCCAAATTCCTCATTTTATAATTTTAGCTTTTCAAAACCCTGGCCGTAAACGCCCATTACACTTCCCATGGTTATAAATGCTTCCGGATCGATTTCTTTAATTTTCCGGAAAATTGCACCTGTTTCCCTTTTCCTAACGGTTGACATAATAACTTTAGTATCTTCTTTGGTGTACCAACCCATTCCATTCAAAATTGTTACCCCCCGAATGGCTTCATTATTAATAAAATCGGCAATTTCTTCGTATTTTTTTGAAAAAATAAACATTTGTGCCGAACGGTTGGCTCCGCTCAAAAACGAGTCGAGCGAATACGAAACCACCCACATGGTAACATAACCGTACACCAGTTTTGCCGGCGACTGGAATACAAAATACGACGATGCAATAATAATTACGTCGCAATATAAAATTATACGGCCCGGACTAATATTTCTGTATTTGTTTACAATCATGGCAAAAATGTCGGTCCCGCCTGTACTTCCGCCGCGCGAAAAAACAATGCCGAGGCCAATTCCACCCGACATACCTCCCAAAACTGCCGAAAGAAAATTATCCTCTACAAGAGGTTTCTTCAAAACATTCTGAAAAACAGCAAAAAATACGGTTAAAACGGCAATGCTGTAAATGGTTTTCACGCCAAAATTTGCACCCAGAATTTTAATGGCAACCAAAACCAAAACAACATTTATTGAGAGAAAAGTTAAACTTACCGGAATTTTAGTTGCAAAATATACAACTGCTGCAATACCACTCACTCCTCCGCCGGTAATTTCGGCCGGAATAAGAAACAACAACCACCCCATGGAAAACATTAGTAATCCAAAGGTTATTATCACGTAGTCTTTAATAGCTGACGCTAGTTTTGGATGCATTTGTATAAATTGTGTAAACATCGCAAAATAAATGATTTCCTGTTAATTATTGAATAAACGGGCGCAAAAGAACAAAGGTGTTGAGTAAAAAAATGTGAACTTTGTCAGGAAAAAGGGATTTAATATAGATTTAAAATTCAGATTTAAATGGTTTTACAAGGCAGAACCTGGCTTTTAAAACAAGTTTCAAACCAATACCTAAACAAAAACTTCAGAAAAATGAGCCGGGAGTGTAACAAAAAAAGAGGTTCCACCCTTTTCCCTGCTTTTAACACGAATATCCCCGCCGTGTTTTTTAACAAATTCATAGCAGATGGGAAGCCCCAACCCTGTTCCCCTTTCGTCCTCTGTTCCCGGGGTTGAAACATTTTTGCCCACATCGAAAATTCGCGGCAACATTTCAGCCGGAATTCCTGTTCCATTGTCGGAAACACAGAATTCAATACACTCATCCTCCGTATCCTCATTTATTTTCCCGGCAAAAATCGTTACTTTGCCCAAATTCTGATGCGAAAATTTGATGGCATTAGAAACCAGGTTTCTTAAAATTGTACGGACAATAAATTCATCAACGTCGGCTTCCAGTTCCGGATCAACCTCAACACAAATTTCAACCGATTTTTTATCGGCCTGAACCTGAAGGATATTTTTCACTTTTGTAGCCAGTAAAAACAAATTCAAATGCTGCGGTTTAAATTCAATAATGTCGCGCTGTGCTCTAGACCAAAGCAATAAATCATCAATCAAATTATTGGCATTTTCAATTCCTTTATGAATTAACCCAATAAAGATTTTCTGGTGTTCGGTATCGTATTTATCGAAATCATCGTCGAGCAAACCTGCCAATCCTAAGATTGAAGAAAACGGACTTTTTAAATCATGGGCAAGAATGGAGAAGAATTTATCTTTGGTTTGATTCAGGGTTCTGAGTTCTGATATTGTTTTGTCTAATTTTTCATGCGACGATTCCAACTGATAATTTTTAAGTTCCAGTTGCCTTTTTACATAATCTCTTTCTTCGATATTATTTATTAATTCTCTCGACAATTCACCAAAACCAATAATAAAAATAGCGCTAAAGGCAAAAACCGACAATACTATTGTAATCCATTGATATTTACTGTGCAAAAAAAGATTCATATCAACAGAAGTATTGATTACGTTGTTGGTGTAAAGAAGACCAATTCCAATATACAGAACCGAAATTAACGATATGAATATCATAGCACTCTTTCTGCTGGTATAAACAGAAACAATGGCAAGGCTGATTATTACAAAATAATGGATACCGCTAAAGCCAAAAAACCAGAGACCGGCCAGGCCTAACACGGCAAAAACTACAACCAGCGAATATACCTTGAATATGAACGATATTTTATTTCGTTTGATCGTTAAAAAAATCATATAAAAGTACAGTACTGAATGAACAATATTAATGTTCTGCCAGCCCAATTCAATCCACCGTAAAAGAGCAGTAACATAAGCCGGCGAAAGAAAAACAACAATTACAAAAATAATCCTGTTTATAATTTTCGATTTTATTGCGTATACTTCGGGTTGCATGGTTTTATCTAAGTTAGTTCTTTTGTAGTATTATTAAAATTAACACTTTCTAAATTAAAAAGAAACCTATTTCTCAAATTCATATCAGATACTTACAATTTTCTTCAAAAGGGTATTTAAAACTTATGTTTTATCAATAATTGCCGCCAGTTGAAATAAATATCATTTTATTTGGCCTTTGCCTTAATATCTTTGTGAAAACAAATTCAACCATTTTTGAAAGAAAAAGTTGCAATATTATTGCTTGTTTTTGTTCTTTTTTCGCAGCTGGCCGGCGTATACCTGTGGTTGGAACAGAAAAAACAAATCGTAAAATCGGAGGTTAAAACCCTGCTTGCCAACAACTCAGAAAGCGAAAGGAAAGTACTTTTGAAATTTTCAAAAGAGGAAGTGAATACTTTGTTGCGGTGGGAACATTCTCGTGAATTTGAATATAATTCTCAAATGTATGATGTTATTCAGATGCAAAGTTCCGGAGACTCGGTGTATTACTGGTGTTGGTGGGACAAAGAGGAAACCGAATTAAACTGCAAATTGAAAAAACTGGCTGAACAGGACGAAAGCAAAGAAAGCCGTGAACAAAAAAAGCAAGTGCGTTTTGTATCTTTTGTTTTTACACCGTTTTTCGAGGAAATACAAATATCGCCAAAACTTTATACTGAATTTTTAAATTCACTGCAGTGCGGTTATTTCAATTTTTACACTTCTTTTTATTTTAAACCTTTGGTACCGCCACCAAAAATTTGTTAGCCCAAACATTAAATACACAGCTACATTCTATTTAGAAAAGGATAGATTTTGTCCGATTGGGACTTAACAACTAAAGCAATTCTTAATGAGAAAATTATATATTTTACTGTTATTGCTAGCAACAGTCGTTTCCGGTTTTTCGCAAACAATAACTATAAAAGACAAAGAAACCGGCGAGCCTCTGCAACTTGTTGCAATTATAAGCGAATCGCCAAAAGCATACGCAACTACAAATAAAAATGGCCAGGCCGATATTTCCTCTTTTAAAGGCTCCGAAAAAATCGAAATTACCCTGCTTGGTTTTAAAAAAACATCGGTGGCTTTTTCTGAATTGGAATCACAATCATTTTTACTGAACCTTGAAAAAACCAACCTGAATATCGACGAAGTAATTGTATCGGCAGCACGCTGGCAACAATCGTCGGGCGATGTTCCGTTAAAAGTGATTACCATTTCGTCGCAGGAAATTAGTTTTGAAAATCCACAAACCGCTGCCGATTTGCTGAACATTTCAGGAAAAGTTTTTATTCAGAAAAGCCAGCAAGGCGGAGGCAGTCCGATGATTCGCGGTTTTGCCACCAACCGGTTGTTGTATTCGGTTGACGGGGTAAGAATGAACACCGCTATTTTCCGCGGTGGAAACATTCAGAATGTAATCTCGCTCGATCCGTTTACCATGGAAAATTCGGAAGTTTTATTTGGCCCCGGCTCGGTTATTTACGGTAGCGATGCTATTGGCGGGGTAATGAGTTTCCAAACTCTGACACCACAGCTTTCCTATTCCGGAGAAACACTTACATCGGGAAAAGCGATTGCACGTTATTCAGGGGCAAACAATGAAAAAACAGGCCACTTCGACGTAAATGTGGGATGGAAAAAGTGGGCTTTTGTTACCAGTGTCAGTTCCTTTGATTTCGACCATCTTCGACAAGGAAGCCACGGACCTTCGGAATATATAAAACCATATTATGTGCAGCGTCAGAACGACGGCGATGTTGTGGTTTACCAGGATGATCCGCTTCTGCAGGTTCCAACGGCATATTCGCAAATAAACATGATGCAGAAAGTACGGTTTAAACCCAACGAAAAGCTCGATTTTCAATATGGTTTTCACTATTCAGAAACATCCCCTTACGGAAGGTACGACAGGCACAACCGCGTAAAAAACGGACTTCCGCGTTATGCTGAGTGGAATTATGGCCCGCAAATATGGATGATGAATAATTTAAGCATTACGCATGTTGGTGAAAATGCGTTGTACGATCAATCTACCCTGCGCATTGCACAACAGTCTTTTGAGGAAAGCAGAATCGACCGTTCGCTGAACAAAAGCGATCGCACCATTCAAACCGAAAAAGTAAAAGCTTATTCTGCCAACCTCGATTTTGTAAAAGCCACCAGCAACAGAAATTCGTTGTATTACGGCGCTGAATATGTATTGAACGATGTAAACTCTACCGGTGAAGTGGAAAATATTTCAACCAAAGAAGTAGAAAACGGCTCTTCGCGTTACCCACAGGCAACCTGGCAATCGATGGCTGTTTATGCCAACGACCAGTATAAAGTTTCCGACAAATTTCTGCTTCAGGCGGGCGTTCGTTACAACCAATTTAAAATTGATGCTGATTTCGACACTTCTTTTTATCCGTTTCCGTTTACAACAGCAAAAATAAACCAGGGAGCGCTAACCGGAAGTTTGGGCGGTGTTTTCCGCCCTGATGAAGATTGGGTGTTCAGCGCCAACCTGGCCACTGCTTTTCGCTCGCCCAACGTCGACGATCTGGGAAAAGTTTTTGATTCGGAACCGGGTGCCGTAGTAGTTCCCAATCCCGATTTGGATGCAGAGTACGCGTACTCGGCCGATTTTGGTGTCGCGAAAATCTTTGGCGATGCAGTAAAAATTGATCTTGCTGCATTTTACACAAAACTAAACAATGCAATGGTCCGCCGCGATTTTACGCTCAACGGCCTCGACAGCATAATGTACGACGGAACAATGAGCAAAGTGCAGGCGATTCAAAATGCAGCTTACGCCAATGTTTACGGAATTCAGGCTGGCATTGAAATAAAACTGCCCAAAGGGTTTGGATTTTCTTCCGACTTTAATTTCCAAAAAGGAACTGAAGAAATGGACGACGGAACAACTAGTCCGACCAGACATGCAGCGCCTGCATTCGGAATTTCGAGGCTGACGTATTCTGCCAACGCCCTGAAACTCGAACTTTACACGGCATATCAGGCTGAATATACTTTTGGTGAACTTACTGTGAGCGAACAGGAAAAAACTGAAATTTATGCGATCGATTCGAACGGAAATCCGTATTCTCCTTCGTGGTGTACACTTAATTTTAAAGGAATGTACAAAGTTTCCAATCACCTTTCCATAACATCAGGAATTGAAAACCTGACAGACCAGCGTTACCGGCCTTACAGTTCGGGCGTTTCCAGTCCGGGAAGAAATTTCTTTTTTGCAATAACCGAGACATTCTAATAAAAGAAAAAGGATGTTGTCATTTCAAAAGATGACATCCTTTTTTTGCCAGTTTTTCGTAAAGTCCAGTGAAAAAGGGCATTATTCAGGTCGGTAACTTATGTATTTCAGGAGAATAAACTAAAAGTATTCATTCACCCAAATTATTTATGGCGTTTTTTCTAAACCGTTTAATTCAGAAAAGTGACTAACCAGATAAAAAAATTAAAAAGGTAAAAATTGCTGAAGAATATTTATTCTGCCGGTAAGTATATTTTGATACGTTCAATCAACAAATTTCTATCAATTGGTTTTGTGATATAATCAACAAAACCTGCTTTAAGCGCTTTTTCCCTGTCGCCTTCCAAAGCATAAGCCGTTTGTGCAATTACCGGAACATTTTTATTTAATTTTCTCCTGTTTTCCGCACTTTTTTGCAACACCCGTGTAACTCATTGTAAATCAATTACAGGTTAGTAAATTTGGGTGTTGCAAAATTTTTCAGATGTTTGTAAGAGAGTTAAAAAATCGCAGTGGAAGTGTTAGCATACAGATAGTTAGCAAGGCCAGGGGCAAGTATAAAGTAGTTAAATCATTAGGTTCTGCCACCACACGGCAGGAAATAGAAAGGCTCACCCAATTAGCCCAACAAGAGATTGATCGTTTATCAGGACCATTAACTTTGTTTACATCTCCTGATGATATTCTTGTGGAAAAAGTATTTGAATCGCTTGATAACTCCAGTATTCAGACAGTAGGCCCTGAACTGGTTTTCGGAAAAATTTTCGATTATATTGGGTTTAACCAGTTTGGTGAAGAACTATTCAGGCATTTGGTCATCTCGCGGCTTGCTTTTCCCCTGAGTAAGCTAAAAACCATCGAATACCTTTATCGTTACCAGGGTGTGACGCTTAACATTGATGCGGTCTATCGTTTTCTTGATAAGTTGAACACAAGGCTTAAAGAGCAGGTAGAGCAAATATCCTTTGCCCATACAATGAAAGTTTTAAATGGGGACATCAGTGTGGTGTTTTATGATATGACCACGCTTTATTTTGAAGCCAGCGATGAAGACGACCTGCGCAAGACGGGTTTTTCGAAAGACGGCAGGCACCAGAACCCGCAAATATTTATCGGGCTTCTGGTTGGTTTGGGAGGTTATGCCATCGGGTACGATATTTTTGAGGGCAACTCTTACGAAGGGCACACCCTGATTCCATTTCTGGAGAAGATGGAGCAACGGTTTAAACTTGGCAAGCTGGTGGTGATTGCCGATTCGGGATTGTTGTCAAACGATAATATCGCTGCTCTTGAAACTAACGGTTATGAGTACATACTTGGTGCCCGTCTGAAAAATGAATCAGGCCGAATAAAAACAGAAATACTTCAGCACGTTTTCATTGATGGGGATACCACCAGTATTACAAAAGATGAGAGAACAAGGCTGATTGTCAATTATTCCACCGGCAGGGCCTCGAAAGACGAATACAACCGCAAAAGAGGTCTGACCCGTTTGGAAAAACAGGTTCGGGCAGGAAAGCTTACCAAATCGAACATCAACAACCGGGGTTACAATAAATACCTGAAATTATCGGGCGAGGTATCCATTGAAATCGATTACGAAAAGTACAATCAGGACAAAGTTTGGGATGGACTGAAAGGATACGTGACCAATACCCGCCTGACCGATGCGGCAGTAATGGAAAACTACAAAAATCTTTGGCTCATCGAAAAAGCATTCCGCATGTCAAAAACCGATTTGCGTATCAGGCCAATCTATCACAGGTTGCGAAACCGCATTGAAGCACACCTTTGTATTGCCTTTACAGCTTATTGTATTTATAAAGAATTGGAACGGGTCCTATACCATGAAAAATCAACACTTTCGCTCCGAAAGGCAGCTGAGCTGACACACAATATGTACCAGGTAAAATACACGCTTCCTGACTCAGGGCACACAAGAACAAGGCTGCTGACTATGGACGCAGAACAAAAGGAATTGTTCGAAATTATCTCAAAAAATTTTTAGGGTGTTGCAACGCTGAAAACAGGAAAAAGGGCATTATTCAGGTCGGTAACTTATGTATTTCAGGAGAATAAACTAAAAGTATTCATTCACCCAAATTATTTATGGCGTTTTTTCTAAACCGTTTAATTCAGAAAAGTGACTAACCAGATAAAAAAATTAAAAAGGTAAAAATTGCTGAAGAATATTTATTCTGCCGGTAAGTATATTTTGATACGTTCAATCAACAAATTTCTATCAATTGGTTTTGTGATATAATCAACAAAACCTGCTTTAAGCGCTTTTTCCCTGTCGCCTTCCAAAGCATAAGCCGTTTGTGCAATTACCGGAACATTTTTATTTAATTTTCTGATTTCGTTCATTGCGGTAAAGCCATCCATTCCGGACATTTTAATATCCATTAAAACCAAACTGATTTCTGGATTTTCTTTAAATAACCGAACTGAATCAGCCCCATTAGATGCATGAATAATGGCATTTGAAATTCCCTCCAGGATTTTTTTGAGGTACAATGCCGAAATTTCATCGTCTTCAACAATAAGAATTGTTGATCCGGTATTTTTGATTTGGTTGAATGAAACTGCATCTTTCTCAACATCAGTTTCGGATTTTGTACAAATAGAGACATAGGGAATTGTAAAGGAAAATGTGCTTCCTTTGCCAACAACGGAATCAAGTAAAATTTCTCCACTCAACATTTCAACATACGATTTTGTAATGGTTAACCCCAATCCGGAACCTTCAAAAACCATTTTATCGTCAATATCGGCCTGTTCAAACCTATTAAAAACAGCCTTTTGCCTGTGTGCCGGAATTCCAACGCCAGTGTCGCTTACATAAAACTGAATAAAACTTTGATTGTTGTTATGAACGATTGAATATCCGAAATCAATTCCACCGGTGAAAGTAAATTTTATAGCGTTCTTTATCAAATTGGTTAAAATTGCCCCCAGTTTTATTTTATCGGTTTTTATTATTGATTTTTTATCAGCCAAACCCTTTTTACAGGTAAAGTAAAGTCCTTTCTTTTTAGCCTCCCGTTCAAAAAAATTGAAATAATATTCCATTTTCTCGTTCAGGTTAAATTCGGAAAGATTAACATCGACCAATCCGGCTTCAATTTTCGAAATATCAATTATGTCGTTTACCGTGTCAAGCATCCGTTCGCCACTTTGCTGGATTACCTGTATGAAATTCTCACGTTGTTCGCTGGTAAGATCGGGTTCAAGAAGCAAATTGGTAAAACCAAGAATTCCGTTCATTGGGGTACGAATTTCATGGCTCATGTTGGCCAGGAATGCCGATTTTAAGCGATCGCTTTCTTCAGCTTTATCGCGGGCAACTACCAGTTCTTCCATCATTTTTTTCCTTTCGGTTATATCCTGGACCGTGCCAATAACTTTTACCGGTTCCCCGTTCTTATTAAATTCAATTTTGCCCAGATCGTGGACCCACAATACCGATTCATTTTTTTGATTAATGATTTTGTATTCCATATTGAAATTTTTCTTTTGCAAAATGAAATCGTTCATCAAATATTTTTCTATTTCATTTCTGAAATCCGGGTGAATAATTTTTATCCAACCAGCGATGTCTTTTGAAAAAGAACTATCAATACCAAAGATTTCATCCAGCATTTCAGAACTGATCCATCGGTCCCTCTGGATATCGAAAACATAATATCCCAGGCGTGCAGCTCTTTGCGATTCAAGCAACTGTGCTTCGTTTTGTTCGGCTTTATCGCGTGCAGCCATCAGTTCGAGTTCACTTTTCTTACGTTGCGTAATATCGTGCAGGAAGACAACAATTTGCCCGTTTTCCTTTAATTGAGCGCTAACTTCCACATTATACAAACTTCTATCTTTCCTTCGATGGACACTTTCAAAACGCATTTCGCCATAATTTTGAATAGCCTCAATACGTTTTATAGTATCTTCCTGTTTTTCAATGGCATCAACATCGCCAATACACATTCCGAGCAATTGCTTTTCTGAATATCCACTCATGCGGCAATAGGCTTGATTTACTTCTAAAAAACGACCAGTTTCATCCACAACCCAATATCCATCCAAAGCGGTTTTAAGGACCGATCGATACCGTTTTTCGTTTTCTTCAGCTTTTTGTATTGCCTGTTTTAGTTCTACGTTACTCGATTCAAGCTGATTAAACAAGAGTTTCGATTCGGTAATATCCTGAACCAGAGAAAGGCTGTATCCGGAATATTCAGGATAATCGGCCAATGAAGCCACTACAAGTTTAACGTAAATTATCTTGCCATCTTTCCGAATCAGGCGTTTTTCCATTTCAAAGTAAGGAATTTCCTTTCTGATAATCCTTTCCATATTATCAAGGTCGGCCTGTAAATCCTCGGGATAAGATATTTTTATAAAATCCATCCCGTACATTTCCTCTTTGGAATAACCAATTATTTCGGTGTATTTTTCGTTCACCTTTTTAAAAACACCAGTTTTGCTTTCAAACAAAGAAATTCCCACAGGGGCCTTTTCGAAGATGGTTTCGAACAATAAACGACTCTCCTCAGCTTTGTTTCGTGCCTGAACGATTTCGGCGTTTAATTTTTTTCTGTCTGAAATGTCGTCGGCAATTTTTATGAAATTGATAATTTCACCTTTCTGGTTAAAAATGGGCGATACCGAAGCTTCTTCCCAGTAATATTTTCCGTTTTTGGTTTTGTTGTGAAATTCACCTTTCCAAACTTTACCTGAAACAATGGTTTCCCACAATTTTTTATACACTTCATCCGACATATCCCCGGCTTTAAGAATCGATGGGTTCTTGCCGTTTACTTCGTAAACTTGATAACCTGTAAGTTCTGTAAACCGTGGGTTTACGTATTGAGGCCGACCCATTGTATCGGTAATTGCCACAGCCGAAGGACTTTGCTGAACAGCAGCCGAAAGTTTTAACAGTTCATTTTCAGCATTTTTACGTTCGGTAATATCAACTGCACTACCAATGGCAGCCGATTTGCCACGCCATTCTATTTTCTCCGAAGTAAAGTCAACCCATACTTCCTTACCTTGTTTGGTAATAATTTTAAATTCGTAGCGAGAAGGGACATTTTCACCCAATTGCCGTTCCAGTCCCCGGTTTTTCACCAATTCCCTGTAATCGGGGTGAATAAATTCCCAAAACGTTAAATGTAAGGCTTCGCGGTTGTTGTAGCCGGTTATTTTCTCAAAAGCATTGTTTACATAAAAGAAGTTTTCATCCTGGTAAATAAAAATGGCTGTTGAAGTAGAAGATGCCAAATTGCGGAAAAGTGTTTCACTTTCGCGAAGGTTAGTCTCGGTTTCTTTTTTTTGAGTAATATCGGAAGAAACCGTAAGGATATTTTTTAGCCGGCCTCCAGCATCGCGGATAAATGAAATTTTAGTTTCAACCATGATTTTTTTACCGTCTTTTCGTATTTCTTCATTTTCAAAAACGATGGAACGGGTTGGATCAGATTTTCCTAATGCATCCAACTCAAGTTCATTGGAAAGCAACAAAGATGCTTTTTCGTAGGACTCAGGAGTTAGAAATCCTTTTAAACCAATTTTTTTTACTTCTTCAGAAGTATAACCCAAGAGATTGTATACCGAAGGGCTGGCAAACGTATGTTTTAATTCCAAATCAAAAACAGCAATGGTATCGGCGGTGTTTTCAGAAATTAAACGAAAACGTTCTTCACTTTCTTCCAACGCCTGTTGTTCCTTTTTGCGTTCAGTAATATCGCGTAAAATCCCACCTACTCCAATTTTATTATTTTTTAGAAGCACGGGGAATTTTGTGGTTTCAAAAATTTTATCTCCCAATTGTTCTTCTATAGTAAAAGGAAATAAGGTGGCTAATGCTTTTTGATCGGATGAACTACAGGGATATATTAATGATTCCTCAGCCAGCTCTTTGTCGGTTTTCCCAATGAGTTCTGACGGTTGTTTGTTAAAAAATCCGGCAATTGCATGATTGGCAACCATGTATCTAAAGTTGGAGTCTTTGATAAAAACCAAATCAGTATTGGCATCTAAAAATCTTTTGTATCGATCTTCGCTCTCTGCCAATTCAGCAGTTCTTTGTTGAATTGTTTCTTCGAGGTTCCGGTTTTCCTGTCTCAGTTTATCTTCTGCATTTTTTATACGTAGCCCAACATTTATCTGAGCAATTAGTTCTATGGGATCAATGGGTTTTGAGACAAATGCATCGGCGCCAAAGTTGAGTGCTTTCACCCGGCTTTCCGTATCGGTTTTAATGGCAGTAACCATAATAACAGGAATATCCCGGGTAACAAGATTTTCCTTTAACCGCCTGCAGGTTTCAAAACCATCCATGCCGGGCATAATAATATCGAGCAGAATAACATCTGGTTTTTCCGACAATGCTTTTTCAATCCCTTCTGCCCCGGAATGTGCTTTAATTATATAACTTTCAGGCAAATGAACTTTACATATCGCTTCTATTGTAATCAGGTTATCCGGATTATCGTCAACAGCCAGTATCTTTTTCATTTTTACGAATTCAACTTTACTAATTCATATTTTTTGCAGCCGGGTTAACATATTTATTCACTACGTATCAGTTCTTCATACGAAATAGAAATAAACAATAACTTCTATTTTTTTAACCAATAACTGATTTTCTCAAGTAATTCTTCCGGTGCGATGGGTTTTGCAACAAAATCGTTACATCCACTATTAAGGAACCGTTCCCGGTCGCCAACCATATTATGTGCAGTAACTGCAATAATGGGAACTTTACCGAGTTTTTCGTCCGATTTAACGATTTCAGTAAACCTTTCTCCACTCATTTTAGGCAACGACATATCGAGTAAAATCAGGTCAGGTATTTTTCTCTTTATTGATTCCAATCCTTTTTCCCCGTCAAATGCTTCTTCAATTTGACATTTCCCATTCAGAATGGCTTTTATGGTAGTCATATTGTCCTTATTGTCTTCCACCACAAGAACAAAAGGCAATTGTCGGGCTTCAGATTCTTCAATTTCATTATTATCAATTTTCGGGGAAGATTGAATTTGAGGATTAACCGGTTTATACGTCACCGATGTTTCATTATGCAAAACACTTTTGTTTTTTTGCGTTTCAGGATACCTGGGCTGGTTACCAAGCATGAGTCTTACTTTAAAAAGCAATCCGTCGGTATCAATATCGCCTTTGTGTATCAGTTGCTGAATATTATTGGAACTTAAGCGCGATAAATCTTCAGCTGATAAATCCTTGGCAGTAAGAATCAATACCGGAATATTTCGGGTTGCCGGAGTATTTCGAATAGTTTCCAGTACTGCAAATCCGTCCATTTCGGGCATCATTAAATCGAGAATAATACCATCGGGAATTTTATGATTTACATATTCAACAGCTTGTTTACCTCCCTTTGCCACATCAATGTTATAACCCGATTTTTCCAGCAGGGTTTTTACCTGAATCACAGCATCAAAATTGTCTTCAACCATCAAAATAGTAGGATTTTGAGTATATTTTTCAGTTTTTGCGTTCGGCTTTGAAACCTGTATTTCACGTATTATCTTTTCAATCTGCAGATTTAACTGTTCATGGTTGGTTTTCCCCTTGGTTATAACCGTAATAACCCTTCCCCTTAACCGAATTTTTTCTTGATCGCTCAATTCTTTTGCCGTTACAATTATAACAGGTAGATTTTGGGTATCGGGGTTACTTCTAATTTCATCAAGTACTTCGAATCCATCCATTCCGGGCATTATCAGGTCGAGAATAAGCAGATCAGGGATATCTTTTTTCAAACATTCAAGACATTCCTCTCCGCTGTGTGCAAGTAAAACCTTGTATTTTGCTTCGCGAAGTATGTGCGCAATCTGATCCAGTTCAAACGGGTTGTCGTCGGTAATCAGAATAGTTTTTGAATGTTTTTGAATGTGATTGATTTCGCGGATAAGTATATCTTTTTCTACCGGTTTATTGATATATCCAACTGCACCAAGTGCAAAACCTGTTTGTGAATCATCGGAAACTGAAACCATAACAACAGGGATATGTTGTGTTACAGAATTTTCTTTCAGTTTTTGCAATACTTCAAAACCGTCGAGACCGGGCATAATTATATCGAGAGTAATGGCAAATGGTTGATATTTTTCAGCCATCTTCAACGCCTCTTTCCCATCGGTGGCAATAAATGTGTCGAAACCAGCTTCTTTCAAATAATTGGAAATAGATAACGCGGTTTTCAGATTATCATCGACAACTAATATTTGTTTTGTTTGTGAATTCAGATTTGTATCCGGAAACTTATCAACCGTTTTAATTTCTGATTTCTCTGTATATTTAAATTTCAAAGGTATTTCAACAGTAAAAACAGAACCTTCGCCGGGAATACTTTTCACACGAATTATTCCTCCGAGTGTTTCTGTTAATTTCTTAACTATGGCTAAACCAAGCCCGGTACCTTCATAATTTCTCGACGATGAACCATCGACCTGACGGAATTCATCAAAAATATAAGGTAAATCTTTTTCGCTAATGCCAATACCTGTATCAGAAATCTCCAGCAAAAGAAAGCTGTTTTCATTTTTTGCCTTTATATTTACTGTACCTTTTTCAGTAAACTTTATCGCATTTCCTAAAATGTTCAGTAAAATCTGGCTTAATTTTGATTCATCGGTTTCGATATAATCAACATCTGCGGCAATTTCATATTCCAGTTTTATTCCCCTTTTTATTGCCAGCGGTTCAGAAACTTCTGCCACACGGCTAACAATTCCTTTTACCGATACTTCAGAAAGGGTAATTTCAATTCTTCCGGCCTCAATTTTTGATAAATCGAGAATATCGTTTATCAGCGAGAGCAAATGTTTTCCATTCCGGTTAATAATTTGGAGGTAATTGTTTTCGTCTTCATTCAGTTTTGAACCGGCGGTCATCGATAAAACCTGAGATAATGCATTTACAGAATTTAACGGAGTTCGTAACTCGTGGCTCATGTTCGAAAGAAATTCACTTTTTAACCGGTTGGCTTGTTCAATTTGTTTGCGTTGTATTTCCAGTTCGTAGTTTTGCTGCATCAGTTCTTCAGTTTGTTGCTGAAGTTCATCCGACTGGGCTTCCAGTTCATGGTTCATTTTTGCCATGCTTTCAGCCAAAGTACGGGTGCGCTCGTTGGCAAGGAGATTCGAGTAAAAAGTATTGATCGGTTGCCATGAATGTTCCAAAATTTCAATTTCTTCTTTTTCAACCGGACGAATAGAAAACAAAGAGACTACTGCAACAATAACAGAATCTACAATTATTGGAATGGTAATAATGTCGTTGGGCAACAAATTTCCGGTTGCTGAATTAAATGTAAACCTGGTATTGCCAGGAATATCTTTAATGTGTGATATTTTGCCGGTTAACAAAGCCTGAGCAAACTCACCTTCCGGTTTGTCTGAAGAAAAATTCCGCAAAGCTTTGCTGTTAATTCCCACCGACATATATGGCTCAAAAAGAGAATTATTCTCATTCAGCACATAAAATGCCCCCATCAGCGCCCCGATAGTTTTCATTAATTTTCGAAGGAGTTGTTGCGCAAAACTATTGATTTCATTTTGGGCCAGTAAAGTTTCCGATATTTCTGAAATTCCGGTTTGAATATTTATCTGCGAAACAATTTGCCGGGTCATATTATTCATGGTTAAAGCCAGGGAGCCTAACTCATCGGAAGAGATTACAATATTTTGTGCGGAATAATCTCCTGAATTTATTCTTTTTGCGGTTTGATCCATGTGAAGAATGGGCCCGGCAATCGTTTTTCCCAGCCAGAAAACAATCAATCCAACTACGCCTGCTGTAAAAAGAAAGAATAAAAACAAATAAAGCAGTAGTCTTTGGGCAGGGGCATTGATCTCAGCAACATCTTGTTTACTTACAAACCCCCAACCTGTTTCAGGGATAAATGTGAAAGCAGCCAACACTTTTACACCACGGTAATCTTTTGTAAAAGCAACTCCTGTGTTTCCTTGTGAAGCCTGAACAGCCGGAAGTGCCGATATTTTCAGGTTCAGCGGGGCATTTTCAAACCAGCGCAATTCATTCAGTGCTGTAACATTTCTGTCTACAATCAAGGTTTCACCGGTATTTCCAAGACCTGTCCGATTAAGCAATAATTTGAAAAGAGTACTTTCCAGGTCAATCCGGGCAACCAAAATCCCCGTAATTCTTCCCGCTTCGTCTCCGTTTTCAAAAATAGGGACTGAATACGACATGGCATAATCGGCTATTTCAGTAGAATAATACACATCGCGGATAAACATTTTTCGTGTTTTTATGGGCTCGGTAAAATAAACCTCATCGTGTTTATCTTCTCCTTCGGTATAGCTTTTGGTTGATGCAACTTTGATCCCAGTTTCAGGGTGAAGAATAAAAACCTCGTCATAGGATAAATAATTTGAATTAAAATGCTGAATAACCCTCCTGATATTTTGCTGCGATTTTTTATAATCATTTAAACCGGCATTTTCTTTTGTCAATTGTTCAATACCAGTTGATTCCAAATAAGAAACCAATGTTTCCATGTTTGATGAACGTTCATCAAGCCAGTTTAGTAATTGCCCAACTTTTAAGTCTCTGATGGTAACAATTTTTTCAAAATTTTCCTTTTTCAGTTCCGCTAATTGGTTAAAATAAATAAGTGCCATAACCGAAGCCAGCGGCAAAAGGGCAATTAGATTAAACCAAAAGGTAAGTTTAGTTCGCACCGACTTGAATTGAAATGGTTTCATAGGTTGGTTTGATTTTTTACGAAATATATAAAAAAGATCAATTTCAAATTATTTTCTATTCCTTTTCTCCGACATTATATTCCTTAACATTTTTAAAGAGGAAAATTATTAATCTACCGGCTTATAAATCTATTCTTATTGAGGTGTAACTGAGGTTTACCGGGTTTCAGATTTGTCGACAAAGTTTTTCAATGATACTAAATGTTTTGATTAATATTTTCTTCGAAATAACTATCAAAATCAATTATTTATGTTTAATAAAAATTCTGCATTTACTGTTATAAACATCAAATTTTTTCACATAATCATCAACAGGCATTTCAGCTTCACCAAGTATTAAAAATCCTCCCTGATTCAGAGAACGATACAATTTTTCCAAAATCAGTTTCTGATATTCAGGTTCAAAATATATCAAAACATTCCGGCATAATATTAGGTCAAACCCACCAAAAACACTATCGGGTAAAGTATAACTTTTTTTATCCAAAAGGTCGTAATGGTAAAAATGAACCATGTTTCTTATTTCCTCTTTTAGTTCAAAAATCTTTTCAGAAGCATTAAAAAAATTACTCACCCTTCCAAATTTTACTTCCAAAAGGCTTTCAGCTTTATAAACCGCAGATTCAGCCGCTTTTAAAGCTATCGTATCAATATCGGAAGCAAAAAACTGTAGTTGTATGGGTCTGTTCTTTTGTACATATTCATACAATAAAATTGCAAGCGAATATGGTTCTTCTCCTGATGCACAACCAGCAGACCAAATTCTTAATTCTTTTTTTGTTTCGCTAATCAGATTTTTATAAAGAACAGGAAGTATTTCATGTTCAATAATTTCGAAAACAAATGAATTTCGAAAAAAACGGCTAACGTTAATGGTCAAATGATTAACTAATTTTTCCAATTCTTCGGTATTTGTTTGCAGAAACCGGTAATATTCTTCAAGGGAATCAAAATTATAAACATTCACACGTCTTGAAATGATTCTCTCCAGCATCGCTGATTTATTTCCTGAAAAATCATATCCGGTTTTATCTTTCAGAAACTGTAAAATTATCTTCGGAGTTTCCCTTGTCAAACTTAAATTCATTAACTTTTACTACTTTATAAAAGTAACATAAAGTAGTAATTAAAATGTTTTTAGAGATTAAAATAAAGATCTTCCCCGATGGTTTTTAGGTGTCATTAAATGATATTAATAATTTCTTTTTCTGAAATCAAATAAAAAACCGTGATATTTTTATTGAATAAACATCACGGCTTTTATTTTTCTCATCAGTAACTCATAGTTAGCTGAAGATATTTTTATCAAAAAAATCAATGCTAGCCAACCACCACATTTATAATCTTTTTCGGAACAAAAATAAATTTCCGGACCGTTTTTCCTTCCATCCATTTTTCTGAACGTGCATCGGCAAGTACTGCCTTTTCGGCATCGGCAGCAGTAACATCTACCGGAAGTTTAATTTGAAAACGCATTTTACCGTTAAACGAAACCGGGAATTCAAACGTATCTTCCACCAGCAAACTCATGTCAACTTCGGGCCAGGGTTCGTAAGCCAGTGTTTTGCTGTTTCCGTAACCCGACCACAATTCTTCGGCCATGTGCGGAGCATACGGAGCAAGTATTTTTGCAAAAGTTGCCGCCGTTTCGCGGGTTACTTTTCCCTTTTTAATAGCCAGGTTATTAAAAACCATCAACGCTGAAATACCGGTATTAAATTTCAGGTGTTCAATATCGAAGGCCACTTTTTGAATGGTTTGGTGCAGCAGTTTTGCCACCTCTTTGTCCTCTGTTCCTTCAACTATATTTTCAGGTTCGGTAAAAAAGCGGTAAGCACGGCCCAGAAAGTTAAAAACCCCTTTTACACCGTTTTCAGCCCAGGGTTTGCGTTCGTCGAGCGGCCCCATAAACATTTCGTACAAACGCAGCGAATCAGCACCGTAACGTTCAATTACGTCATCGGGATTTACCACGTTTTTCAACGACTTCGACATTTTTGCAACAATCTGTCTTAACTCTTCACCGGTTTCCCTGTGCAAATATTTTCCGTCTTTTTCTTCCACCAAATCAGATGCTACTTTAGCGCCGGTTGAAGTTTCGTACGCAAACGCCAGTATCATTCCCTGGTTAAACAGTTTTTGGAACGGTTCGTCGGTGGAAACAATTCCCAAATCAAAAAGAACTTTGTGCCAAAAACGCGAATACAATAAATGCAAAACTGCATGTTCTGCTCCGCCGACATACAAATCAACCGGCATCCAGTATTGTTCTTTTTTTACATCGAAAATCGATTCTTCGTTCATAGGGTCGATATAACGCAGGTAGTACCAGCACGAGCCGGCCCACTGCGGCATTGTATTGGTTTCGCGTCGGCCTTTTCTTCCGTTTTTATCGGTTACAATCAGCCAGTCGTCGGCATTTGCCAATGGCGATTCGCCGGTTTCGCTGGGTTTGTATTCTTCCAAATCGGGCAATTGCAGCGGCAGGTTTTCGTCTTCAACCAGGGTAACCTCACCGTCTTCCCAGTGAATTACAGGGAACGGTTCGCCCCAGTACCGCTGGCGGCTAAACAACCAGTCGCGCAATTTGAAGTTTACAGTTGCTTTTCCAATTTTTTTACTTTCGAGCCACTCTACCGTTTTCTGAATTCCGACAGTTTTGTTCAGCCCGTTAATATTCAATCCTGTTTCAGAATTTGCTGAATTAATATATTCTCCGTCTTCCGTCCAGCAAGCATCGCCTTTGAGTACCTCTTCACGATTTTCGGCATTTTTTGGATCGAGAATACAAATCACCGGAATATCTAAAGTTTTGGCAAATTCGAAGTCGCGTGTATCGTGCGCAGGAACAGCCATAATTGCACCTGTTCCGTAACCGGTTAAAACATAGTCGGCAACCCAGATTGGAATTTTTGTATTGTTTACCGGATTAATAGCAAAACGTCCGGTAAAAACACCGGTTTTTTCCTTGGCCAAATCGGTTCTGTCCAAATCCGATTTTAAAGCTGCCGCTTTTATATAATTTTCAACCGATTCTCTTTTTTCGTCAGTGGTAATTTCTTTCACCAGCGCATGTTCCGGCGCAATTACCATATAAGTAGCTCCAAATAAAGTATCGGGGCGTGTGGTGTAAACCCGTAGTTTTTTGCCCAATCCGTCAATTTCAAAATCAACTTCTGCACCGGTCGATTTGCCAATCCAGTTGCGCTGCATATCTTTTACACCGGCAGGCCAGTCAAGACTTTCCAAACCATTCAGTAAGCGTTCACCGTAATGCGGAATACGAAGCAGCCACTGTTTCAGATTTTTCCTGATAACCTGATTTCCGCATTTTTCGTGCGACCCGTCGGTTAAAACTTCTTCATTGGCACAAACCGTTTTGCATGAGTCGCACCACCAAACCTGCGCATTGTCGTAATACGCCAGCCGTTTTTCACCGATGTATTTAACTACGGCTTGTTTGCCCTGTTTTTGAATTTCTTCGGGAATGGGCAATTCTGAAATCGGACGGCCTTTTTGTTGTTCGTCGTCGAACCAGGTATTGTACAACTGTTTGAAAATCCACTGGGTCCACTTGAAATATTTTGGGTCGGTAGTATTTATTTCACGATCCCAGTCGTAACTCAAGCCAATCGATTTGATCTGGCGACGGAAATTGTCACAGTTTTTTTGTGTGGTAACTGCCGGATGAGTTCCGGTTTGAATGGCATATTGTTCCGCCGGAAGACCAAAAGCATCGTACCCCATCGGATGAAGCACATTGTATCCTTTCATCCGTTTGTACCGGCTTAAAATATCGGTTGCCGTGTACCCTTCCGGATGGCCAACATGTAATCCGGCTCCCGAAGGATACGGAAACATATCGAGGATGTAATATTTTGGTTTTGAAAAATCATCGGGAGTTTTGAATGTCTTGTTTTCTTCCCAGTACTTCTGCCATTTGGGTTCAATTTCCGCGAAATTATATTCCATTTTTCTTTTGTTGAATAAGATTCTGAATGTAAAGCCGCAAAGATAAAGATTTTGTTTGATGAACCTTGCCCGATTGTTTTTGATTAAATTTAATTCGATTTATTTTAATGAAAAAAGTCAATATCAGCAACGAAACTCAAAAAAATGACGCTGGCAAAAATCTACACACATAATGACAATTGTCATGAATATCAAATTGAAAGAAAAATACAAATCAAACTTCTGAATTGTTATCCTGAAACTTTTAATGTTTTCAATCCAGACAATTCATATTTCCTCAACATGCTGAAAAACAGCTTGATATTACCCCCTTTCTTTTCGTAACTTAAATTATTAAAATTAAAAAATACGATGCAAGATGAACACAAAAAATTCAAAAACCTTTGTGGATGATTTTATGGAGTATGTAAAAGCGAAAGATCCACTCCAGCCTGAATTTCACCAGGCAGTACAGGAAGTGATTGAATCGCTGGCTGAATTCCTGTTAAATAATCCCAGGTATCTTCAAACAAAGATACTGGAACGAATGGTTGAACCAGAGCGCATTATCCAGTTCAGGGTACCGTGGACCGACGATTTGGGAAACATTCACATTAACCGTGGATACCGTATTGAAATGAACAGTGCAATTGGACCTTACAAAGGCGGACTGCGGTTTCACCCAACGGTAAACCAGGGAATTCTGAAGTTTCTTGCTTTTGAACAGGTTTTGAAAAACAGCCTGACTTCGCTTCCCATGGGCGGTGGAAAGGGTGGATCTGACTTCGACCCTAAAAATAAATCCGACAACGAAGTAATGCGTTTTTGCCAGAGTTTTATGACCGAACTTTCGCGCCATATTGGAGAAAACACCGATGTTCCGGCCGGAGATATTGGCGTTGGTGGCCGCGAAATCGGGTTTCTTTTCGGGCAGTATAAACGCCTGCGTAACGAGTTTACCGGCGTTCTTACCGGTAAAGGAATTGAATGGGGAGGTTCTTTGATACGGCCCGAAGCTACCGGTTACGGAACGGTTTATTTTGCTGAAGAAATGCTAAAAACACGAGGAGAAACGATTAAAGGAAAAGTAGTTGCTATTTCGGGCTCGGGAAATGTTGCCCAGTTTGCCGCTGAAAAGGTGATTGAAATGGGCGGGAAAATTGTAACTCTTTCCGACTCGGCAGGTTCAATTTACGATCCGGATGGAATTAATCGGGAAAAACTCGATTTTGTGATGGAATTGAAAAACGTACACCGTGGGCGAATCAGTGAATATGCAGAAAAATATAGCGTAACTTATCTCAACAAACAACGCCCGTGGAGTATAAAATGCGATGTGGCCCTGCCGTGCGCCACTGAAAATGAAATTAGTGGCGACGAAGCAAAATTGCTCACTGCAAATGGTTGTATCGCTGTTGCAGAGGGCGCAAATATGCCAAGTACCTACGACGCTGAACACCATTTTCTGGATGCTAAAATATTATACGGCCCGGGAAAAGCAGCAAATGCAGGCGGTGTGGCAGTTTCAGGACTGGAAATGGCACAAAATAGCATGCGCCTGGCCTGGAGTCGCGAAGAAGTTGACAATAAACTGCATTCCATTATGAGAAATATTCATACCATGTGTGTTAAATACGGCACCGAGCCCGATGGCTTTATCAACTATGTAAAAGGCGCGAATATTGGAGGTTTTGTTAAAGTTGCCAATTCAATGCTGGCGCAGGGACTTGTTTGATTCCTTTCTAATCTATTTTTCATAAAACAAAGAGGCTGTCCAAAAAGTCAAAAATATTTAACCACAATGATCGCAATGAAATTCGCAAAGAGCGCAAAGCTTTATAAATTAGCAGATTAAATTTGCGTACCTTGCGTTAAATTTAGCGCATTTAGCAGTTAAAATAACTTTTTAGACAGCCTCTTTTTTATTGTTTTGAATAAATCGAAACAAAAAAGTAATGCATTTGTAACTGAAAATAAATCCGTTTTTTGCTTGAATTTTTTTCTGAATCAGACCTCAAAAAAGACTTTACCAATTTCTGAAATCATTCTTAAATGTGACTTAAATTCTAAATAAAAATAAACGTCTGCATTCTTCTACTCTTTTCCCCCACAAAAGAAACATACAACCCTTTTTATAAATAAGTTAACATCAAAATAAAGAACATTTGTTTCTTATTTTAATTTTTAAAAATTTCCGGTTCTCTCTGAATTTTTTAACAAAACTTAACATCCGCCCGCAACTTTTTACCGATTCAATAATTTTAATGAAACATTTAGTTTATATAAAAAACGATTCTTTGCATCGGTATTAAATAGTAAATCGAATACTGAATTTTAGAAACAGAAAAAGTAAACCACTTTAAATATCCGCAACCATGAAAAAACAAATCTATCGGTACAAATTCTAACAAAAACAAACTTTCAAAAATGAAAAGCGCATTATTTCATTTTTCAGAAAGAAATTAAATCAACTCCATTTATTTAAAAATCAGATAATTGATATTAAAACAAATATCAAAAAGGGAAGATAATTGGCTTTAAACAAGCTTGAAATTTATTTCAAATTATAACCAAATTTTTATTCATTTATGAAAAAGTTTATTGTAACAATTGGATTTTTACTTTTGGGCACATGCATATTTGCCCAAAAAAAGGGAATCTCCGGAAAAGTTTCAGAGGAAAATGGAACTTTACTTCCGGGAGTAGCAGTGATGGAAAAAGGGACAACCAACGGAGTTGTAACCGATGCAGACGGTAATTACACAATTGAAGCAGATGCCAAAAGCACGCTTGTATTTTCGTTTATGGGTTATACCCCGGCAGAAGTTGTAGTTGATGGCAAAACAAAAATCGATGTTGTTTTGGAGGAAAGTGTTCAGGCCATCGACGAAGTTATTGTAACGGCACTGGGTATCAGCCAGGAAAAAAAATCGATTGGCTATGCAACCCAGGAAGTTTCTGCCGAAGAAATTACAAGTGTAAACGCGCCCAACATGGGAAATATGTTAAGTGGCCAGGTGGCAGGTCTAACCGTAAATACCAAAACGGGGATTTTTCAAAACCCGGATATTAAACTTCGCGGAAAATCGCCATTAATTGTAGTTGATGAAATTCCGGTAGAAACCGATTTCTACGACGTTACTTCAGTTGATATTGAAAACATTGTTGTACTGAAAGGTCCGACAGCCTCTTCACTTTACGGCTCGCGGGGTAGAAACGGGGCAATTCTTATTACCACAAAAAATGCAGAAAAAGAAGGCCTGAACATAACAGTTTCAAACAACACAATGGTTTCGGCCGGCTATACCGTTTTTCCTGAAACACAAACTGAATACGGAAACGGTTCAAACGGTCAGTATGAATTCTGGGACGGACAGGATGGCGGTATTTCGGACGGCGATATGATTTGGGGGCCAAAATTCTCTGACAACCTTTTGATTTCGCAATGGAATAGCCCTATTTACGACAACGTTACCGGTGAAACCATTGAATGGTACGGAGATGTTTCGGGTACGCAATACGACAACAAATCGCGCTATTCAAGGGTGCCAATCGCATGGGAATACCACAACAACCTGAAAGATTTTATGAGAACAGGTGTTGTTTCAACAACAAATTTTGCCATTGCTTCAAAAAGCAAAAAAGCGTCAACCCGGGTTTCGGGTACATACCAATCGGAAAGAGGCAGGGTTCCGAACTCGGAATTAAAAACCGGCGGTTTAACTTTTAATGGTTTATATAATCTTGCTGAAAATGTAACGCTCGACACCAAACTATCTTACAATAAAGTATATTCTCCAAACTATCCACGCTACGGATACGGGCCTAAAAACCACATGTACACGATTTTAATCTGGATGGGTGACGACGTTAACGGACAGGACCTCAGAAACCACTTTTATATTCCCGGACAGGAAGGTTACCGACAGGCCAACTACAATTACGCCTGGTACAACAACGTATATTTTGCTGCTTACGAGTTAAACCAGAAATACGACAGAAATACAATAAACGGCCAGGTAAAACTGAAATGGGACATTACTGACGATTTAAGTTTGCAAGGAAGAAGTTCAGCCGTTTTGAAACATACTTTTGAAGACAGGGAAAGCCCAAAATCGTACCTGAACTACGACGACCCGCGCGAAGGGGATTACAAAACATGGAATACCGATCAGGTAAACGTGGATAATGATGTTCTGCTTTCGTATAAAAAAGAAGTTTCAGAAAAATTTGGAATGAGCGTTAACGCCGGTGCTTCAATGTTCTACAAAAAATACCAGCAGGAATACAATGCTACCGACGGATTGGTTGTTCCGTGGGTTTACAGTTTGAACAATTCACTCGGTAATGTAATAGCTTCCACCTACTATGAACAACGCGAAATACGAAGCGTTTTCGGAACACTGACCATGGACATGGTAAATTCGTTCTTCCTGACATTGACAGCAAGAAACGACTGGTCGTCGACCTTACCCGAAAGCAACAATTCCTATTTCTATCCTTCGGTTTCACTGAGTACATTGGTTTCAAACTTAATTCAGTTACCCGAAGCAGTTGACTATTTGAAAATTTATGGTTCGTGGGCCGAAGTATCCAGCGATTTATCGCCTTACCAAACTTCGTCTTACTACAGCAATGCAGGTATGTACGACGGTAATTCAAAAGTAAGTTACCCTTCAACCATTGTTAATCCGAACATTAAACCTGAAAAATCAACTTCTTTTGAGTTGGGCCTTTCTTCGGTATTTCTGAAAAACAGGCTGAGTTTTGATCTTACTTATTACAATATTGTTGATGAAAACCAGATTATTGACTTGCCAACCTCAGTGGCCAGCGGTTTCGACTCAAGAAAAGTAAACGGAAACCAATACACAACCAACGGTTTTGAAGTAATGTTGAGCGCCAACCCGGTTAAAAAGAACAACTTCCGTTGGGACCTTGGTTTAAACTGGACAACCAGCGTGAAAAAAATTACTGACATTTATGGAGGCGATAAAAAGTACGGCAATTATTCGTTAAACGAACGGGTTGACAATTATTATGCAACAGGCTGGATGAAAACTGCCGATGGACAATTAATTGTTTCGGAAGCCACCGGATTACCTTCCAAAGATCCAAATCCACAGATGTTCGGACATTTGGATCCCAATTGGAGATTCGGTTTACAAAACCACTTTAAATACAATAAATTATCGCTCGATGTAGACATCGACGGCGCAATTGGCGGTGTAATACGTTCGCTCTCTGTTGAAAAAATGTGGTGGGGTGGCAAGCATCCGAACTCGACTGAATACCGCGATGCAGAGTATGCTGCCGGACATGCAGTTTATGTTCCCGAAGCTGTTAACGTAGTTAGCGGTGAACTTACAACCGACACCGACGGAAATGTAATTTCAGATACCCGCGTTTACAAAACCAACGAAACTGCGGTAAGCTGGCAAACCTGGTGTCAGAATTATCCGTACCGTGCAAAAGTGTCTCAGGATGAAAGCGAAAAATTTGCCAATATTTTCGACCGTAGTTATGTAAAACTGAGAAAAGTTGCATTTAACTACGATTTAACCGATCTCATCAATATCAACGCTTTCAAAAAAATTGAAGCAACTGCCTACGGTTACAACCTTTTAATGTGGAAAAAAGCCAACATTATTGACCCGGATTACGGTGATGACGAAAATTTACAGGACCCGTCAACTCGATATGTCGGTCTTGGATTAACAGTTACATTTTAATGAATCGATGATTAAAAAAAGACAAGAAAAATGAAAAAGCATATTTTAACATTATTACTTTTTGTTTTGGTTTTGAGTTCGTGTACCGATTTAACCGAACTAAATGTTAACCCGAACAATGTACCGGAAACACATCCGCAGCTATTATTGACCAATATCGAATGGAATGCTTTCCAGGTAGAAGGTGTCAGTCCCATGTTTGCCTCTCGCATGGTTGTTCAAACCGACGGTGAAGATGCCAACCAGTATTACACCTGGACCCGCGGAGATTTTGATGCCTACAACCAGCTCCGGAATGTTACCAAAATGATTGAGGAAGCAGAAAGAATTGAAAGTCCGGCTTATATTGCCCTTGGAAAATTTTTCCGCGCTTACTACTTCTTTCAATTAACGCTTACTTTTGGCGATGTTCCTTACAGCGATGCACTAAAAGGCGAAACCGACGAAATTTACACTCCGGTTTATGATACTCAAAAGGAAGTTTTTGTTGGCATTTTAAAGGAATTAAAAGAAGCCGATGAACTTTTGGCCAGCGACAACAGTATTGTTGCCGGCGATATTATTTACAGCGGAAGCACTGAACAATGGAGAAAATGTGTGAATTCTTTCCGACTGAAAGTTTTGATTACTCTGTCGGGAAAAACTTCTGATTCCGATTTAAATGTAGTTTCAACTTTCCAAAGCATTTTTACAAATTCACCTTTAATTGAATCGAATGCCGACAACGGTCAGCTCTATTTTGTTGATGAACTGGGAAGCCGCTACACCGAATACAACAGCAGTAGTTACGGTTCGGCACGTTACATGGATTCAACATTTATCCAACGCCTGCAGGACAGACACGATCCCCGCTTATTTATTTTCTGCGGACAAACCCGTGTTGCCAAGGAAGCCGGACTGGCTATCAACGATTTTGCCGCCTACGAAGGAGGTGATCCTACTGCCCCTTACAACGATGTAAACCTGAAAGCTATTGATGGTAAAGTTTCAAAAGTGAACCTGAGATACACCACCGATCCAACTACCGAACCTCACATGTTTATGGGTTATTCAGAACTGGAATTGATTTTGGCAGAAGCCAGTGTTCGTGGCTGGATAAATTCTTCGGCCAAAGACCATTACGAAAATGCAGTAAAAGCTTCATTTGAGTTTTACAATACTTACGCAACAGATTACGCTGATTATGTTAATGAAACCGCTGCCGAAGCTTATTTATCTGAATCACTTGTTGATTTTTCAAATGCTACCGGCGACAACGATAAACTGGAAAGAATAATGATGCAGAAATACATCCCTTCTTTTCTTCAGGGAGGCTGGAGAATGTACTTCGACCATTTGCGTACCGGTTACCCTGAGTTCAGGACAATTGAGGGAATAACCCCTCCGTTACGGTGGATGTATCCAACCAGCGAATACCAGCAAAACAGTGAAAATGTTGCTGCTGCTATTACAAGTCAGTTTGGTGAAGGTAACGACAAAACCAGGGTAGCTCCCTGGTGGCTGCAATAATCCATTTTTCATAGAATTAATAAAGAAAGGGTCTGCCGGTTTTTATATACCGGTGGACCTTTCAAATAAAAGCAACAATTATGATTAAACAACTTTTATTATTCAATCTCCTTCTAATACAGACTTTGACCTTTTCGCAGAATGCCAACAACATTCAAATGCCCGAGCTGTTAAACGACAATTCGAGAAAAACCATACAAATTCCAAACATCCCCGGTTATCAAACATTAAAATGCGATTTTCACATGCACACAGTTTTTTCCGATGGAATTGTTTGGCCAACCGTCCGCGTTGATGAAGCCTGGCAGGAAGGATTGGATGCCATCGCTATTACCGATCACATTGAAAACAATCCATCAAAAAAATTTGTAGGCGGCAACGATAATTCTTCCTATGAAATTGCCTCATCATATGCGAAAGAACGCAACATAATCCTGATTCATGCAGGCGAAATTACACGCAGCATGCCTCCCGGGCATTTTAACGCACTGTTTTTAAGCGACACGCAGGCTTTGGATCAAACCGACTGGAGGCAAGCTTTTGAAGAAGCCAAAAAACAGGGCGCCTATTTTATCTGGAACCACCCCGGCTGGAAAGCGCAACAACCCGATACTTGTCTTTGGTGGGATGAACACACAGAGCTTCTGGAAAAAGGGATGTTACATGCCGTGGAGGTTTTTAATGAAAAAGAATGGTACCCAATTTCGCTCAATTGGTGCAACGATAAAAACCTGGCGCCGGTGGCTACTTCCGATATTCATGGAATTACTGCAGGAATGTACAACCTTCAAAAATACCACCGCCCGTTAACGTTGGTTTTTGCTGAAAACCATTCAGAAGAAGCATTAAAAGAGGCTTTGTTTGCCCGGCGGACCGTGGCCTGGTTTGGTGACATTCTTGCCGGAAACGAAAAATTCCTGACAGAAATTTTTAACGCCGCTGTAGAAGTACAATTAATTTCTACCTCAGAAAAAGGGAAAAAATTAGCGCTGAAAAACAGCTCCGACGTGCCTTTTCACCTACATTCCGAAACCCAGAACTTTACGATTCCTACCCATGGGGAAATTATGGTAACCATCGGCAACAACATGAACACATTTAGTATAAGTAACCTTTTTATCAGAGGAACTGAAAATTTACAGGTTGTTCTTTCTGAATAAACCCATTTCTGAAAAAACCGAAATAAATGTTAAAGCAATAATAAAATTAATCCAATCGCGTTTTTGATACAGGAAGGCAGAAAAAACAATCAATTGAAACATTACTAATTTATTTAATTCGGTATTGCCTTCTCAGAGGGGCGCCAGGCGTCCCTCTTTTTCTTTTTAAGCTTGCAATTTTTAGTAAACCTGCGCATAACAAACTTCAAAAAAATTCAGAATAACTTTTTACTTTTGATTTTATGCAGCGAATTCAAAACCTTGGTGATTTTTACCGGCAATGCGACCGGTGTCTTGAAATTGAACCCAAATTAAAACCGGTTATCGAAAAGTACGGTTACCCGCCGCTGTGGAAACGCACCCCAAATTTTGCCACGCTTATTCTCACCATTTTAGAACAACAGGTTTCGCTGGCTGCGGCAAAAGCAGCATTTGTAAAACTTCAGGATTGTATAAAAGAAGTAACACCCGAAAACCTTTTCCAACTGAGCGACGAGGAATTGCGCACCTGTTATTTCAGCCGCCAGAAAATACGGTATGCAAAAATTCTGGCTTCCGAAATTATTGAAAACCGCCTCAATCTTGAAGAAATCAATAAAATGGATGAGCCGGAGATTCGCAACCGCCTGATTCAAATTATAGGAATCGGGCACTGGACCATCGATATGTACGTTTTAATGAGCCTGCTTTTTGCCGATATTTTTCCTCCCGGCGACCTCGCTACCATAAAATCGGTGTACGAACTGGAACTTGTTTCGCCTGAAAGTTCAAAAGAATACATTGTAAATTACATGAAACGTTTTTCGCCTTCTCAATCGGCGGCCACCTACATTCTCTGGCACAATTATATCGAAAAAAGAAACCTGGTGCTGGAATAATCCCAAACTTTTGCTTTGCAGATTTTTTTCTGCGTTTTGCAGAACAACGCGTGAAAGTGGTCAAATTTCAAGATTTTAACCATCCGGTTTTTCTATTTTTAAAGAAAAAATGAGCAGTCAACTCCGGTTTCCGTATTCAATTTTATTTGTTTTGTTTTTTGTACTGAACTGTGTAATTCTTTCAGCACAAACAGAGTTTCCTGTAATTCTGAATTATGAAAACAGTTCGGGCGAAAAAGGAATTTCGTGGTTCGAGTACGACGGCAATCAAAAAATGATAAAAGGACGCTGGCAATTGCTCGACAACAGCCGCTGGTCGAATAACTTTTACAGGTACAACGAATTGGGGCAACTGGTTGAGAAATACCGCGAATTTTCCGATTCCATAACTTCAAGTTTAAAATACGAATACGATGAAAAAGGCAGAAAAACTGCCGAAGATTTTTCGCGCTCCGACGGAATTGCCGGCAAATCGGTTTTCGAATACAACGGGGCCGGGGCGCTGGTAAAAATCAATTGCAACAAATACAACGGCTGGTTCGATGGCGAAATCGATTATCAGCCCAATGAAAAAGGCGAACCAAAATCGGGCGAGATTTTCAGGGACGGGAAAAAACTGGGCGACATTGTTTTTGAATATTTTGAAAACGGGAACCTGAAAATGGAAAAATGGATAACTACCGGGTGGAGCCAGACTTTCGACTGGGAATATATTCCGCTTCCCAAAAGTTACACCAGTTCCAACGTTTTTATCGGTGAAAACAACCGTTTTCGTTTAACGGAAGAAAATTACAGTTACAACGGGGAAACCGGCGGTCCGTCGTTTTTCAAATACGAAAAAAAAGGGCAACTCATTGAAAAAATATTTGTGCGATCCGACAGCCTGAAAACCACGACATCGTTCGAATACGACGAAAACGGAATTCTTAAAAAATCGCTTCGGAAATACAACGACGGTTCAACGGCTACTTTTATTTATACTTTCAACAAAAACCGAAAATTAACCCACCGGAGTTTTACTCATTCTAATGGAACCAACGGCGACGAGGAATATTTTTACTCGAAAACAGGAGAACTGGAAAAAGCGGTCTGGAAAAATTTCGACAACTGGCTCACCGGGGAAATTACTTTTGAACACGCAAAAAATGGCACCATAAAAAAAGGCACATTTACCGGTGAAAAATTTAATGCAACCATCGATTTTGGGTACGATGAATATGGAAATCTGAACTCTGTTTTATGGAATTTCTCTTTTGGTGAAACTCAAAAATATTCGTTCAGCTACACTGATTTATACCATAAATAAGCTGAATTTCGTTATTTTTGGGAAAACCCGAAAAATGATCATCAACAACAAAATCGACCGATTGCTAACCGGCCCGAAAATATTTGTAGCAATTATTTTTTTACTCACCGGTGTTGCAATCACATTTACTGGAAATATTGTATTTGGAGCGACAATAGTCATTTTAATTGTCTTTTTTATGTCAGCTTACTCCGGCGTAAAAGTAGATACAACCAATCACAGGATAAAACAGTACAACAGTTTTTTCGGATGTATAAAAACCGGCGAATGGAAAAATATTGATGCTTTTATCGGCTTAACTTTGGTGCCGATGAAACATGTAAATACCATTGCCAGCAGGGCTAATCTTACCAATTCGACGATTGAAAAAGACTACCGGATTTTTCTGGTGAACAAAGCAAAAAAGCCGGCTTTTGCCATAAAAGTTTGCAAGAACAAAGAAATGGCACAAAACTCAATCGACGAATTTTCTATATGGCTAAAACTGCCCGTTTTTTCCATAAAATAACAACTTTACATTTCCAATTCTGTTTATTCTTTTGAAAATGAAAATAAGAATACATTATTTTCGTTTTTTACGTAAAGCATTGAAAATATTTATCCATGAAACAATTCATTATATTCCTGTTACTGCTTGCCTTTGTTTTCCCGGTGCAGGCCCAGCAGAAGAAAAGGGAAAAGGTGAAACGCAAATACCGGAAAACTGAGGAAGTAACTCAGTTAAAAAATCAGGTTCCGGTTTATGTGCGCGGGAAAATAAGGGATGCTGAAGATAATCTGTTGCCCGGCGCGCATATTACGATTGTTGGGACAAAAATGAGTGTTCATGCCAACGAAAATGGAGAATATTTCTTTTATGGCCTTGAACAGGGAATTACAAGAATTCAGGCTTCATTTGTCGGATTTAAAACCAAATCGATCGATTTTCAGTTGCAGTCGGGGAACAATTATGTGAATTTTACACTCGACCGAGACAACATTCGAATTGAAGAAATATCGGTGACTTCGCAAAAAAGGGAGCAACAAATCCTCGATGTTCCGATTACCATGAGCGGCATCGACGCTAAATTTATGGAAGAAAACAACATAACCGAACTCGATCAACTGGCCGGATTTGTTCCCGGATTGCAGATAAGAATGCAGGGAGCCGACCGCCCGGGCTATGTAATTCGCGGCGTTACAAGTGACGAAGTGAGTCCGGCTGCACAACCCCGAATTTCAGTTTTTTACAACAATGTACCGGTTAGCAGGGCCAGTACTTCTTCAGTAGAATTGTTCGACATGCAGCAGGTGGAAGTGTTAAAAGGCCCCCAAAATACGCTTTTCGGACGAGGGGCAGAAATTGGCGCTATCCACTACATCAGCAACAAACCTACCGGAAATTTTTATGGAAATATTACAGCAGGTGTCGGCGATTACCATCAGCGCGAAGTAAACGGCGCTGTAAATATTCCTGTTATCAAAAATAAACTGATGGTTCGCGCTGCCGGTGTTTACGATTATTACGACGGGTACATCAAAAATACTTTTGGCGGAAATTTAAACGGAAAAAATACAGTGGCCGGCCGGTTTTCAATCCGGGCCCTCCCCTCTTTCAGAAACAAAATCGATTTGATTGTGAATGTTCAGAAAGACAATAATCCGGGACTTGGTTTTATGAGCATGAATTACCCGAACACGGAAAGCAGCACAAATCCTTTCGACTACAAAGCTTCACTGGAACAAGGTGAAAATCTGGGTTTAAAAAGAGATATTTTTGATGCCACACTGACCATGAAACATTTCAGAAGTGAAAATAATTTTTATACTTCAATCACTTCGTACCGAAATACCGGAACTTCGTCGCATTGGGACGGCGACGGAACCGCTGCCGCAGCCATCGATATGAGCGACAATACAAACGCTTGGCAGTTGTACCAGGAGTTGCGCTACAATTTCACAAAAAACAACCGGTTAAGCGGAAGTCTGGGAGGAAGTTACTGGCTGGAAAAAGCGTCGCAGAATTACTGGTTTTCGACCAATGAACAAGACATGTTCAATCTGATTTTCAACACGGGTACTCTTGTTGATGCCAGCGGACAACCTGTTTCATTTGCAACTCTGCCAAACGACACCACCACTTTGGGAAATTTAGCAGGGCTGGCGCTTCCACAAAACCACCAGGAAGAAAACTTTAGTCATGCAACCAACCGTTCCCTCGAAGGATTTCTTGATTTTAGCTACCAGTTGACCCGAAAAATAAGTGTAACAGCCGGTGCTCGTGCGGTTTCAGAACGGTTCAAGCTGGCTAACCGGGCGCAATTAACGGGTGACACTCCTTCAACCTTAGGTTTATTAACAGGCAACTATCCGAATTTACTTTTTGCTGAAAGCGCTGAACAAGAAATCAAGGAATCGTCGCTGGCATTTACCTACCGGGGAGGAATAAAATATGCTTTTAACGAAAACACCAATGTTTTTCTAAGCTATTCAAAAGGAAGGCGCCCCAAGGTTTTACAGTTTACATCCGCCGACGAAGCGCAGGTTATGAATGCCGAAATTGTTGACAATTATGAACTTGGATTTAAAACCTCAGTTAAACAGCGTGTTTGGTTCGATGCCGGAATTTATTACCAGCAGTACAAAAACTTTCAAACTTCAGCCTGGGTTGCAGAAGCCGACTCGGGTGAATTCAACTACATTGTTGAAGATGCCGGAAAAGCCACCGCTTATGGTGCTGAAACTTCATTAAAAGTGGCCATTTTAAAAGGCCTCGAAATTTTTGGAAACTATGCTTATATTCATGCACGGTTCGACAGTTTAAATGTTTACGGAGAAGAACAGGAATATGCAGGGAACATGTTTCGCCTCACTCCTGAACACAGTTTTGCAATCGGATTAAACGGACGTATTCAGATTGCACCACGAATGTATTTGTTTGCTACGCCAAGTTATATATGGCAATCAAGAATTTATTTTGAAGACGCCAACACTCCTGGACTGGAGCAGGCTTCGTACGGTTTGCTAAATTTCCGCGGTGGTATTGAATTGCCCGACCAGGGAATTACACTGGCAGTTTACGGGAGCAATTTACTGGAAGAAGAATATATTGTAAGTGCTGGAAATACAGGTAGTTTATTTGGCGCTCCGACTCAAATTCCGGGAGCTCCGCGAACAATCGGAACAAAACTTACCTGGAAATTTAGTGTAAAAGAAAAACCATATTACAAACGCAGCCGATTGAATAAGTAATTTTGAGCAGATGATGAATAAAAAAGCCCGGCAAAACCGGGCTTCTCTCAATTCATATCTAAATATCAATACTTCCTACTTATTCCAAACCGGCATTCTTCCGGGAGTCCACGGAGCGCCAATTTTGTTCAGCTCGGCTTCCAGCGCCGGAATATCATTTTCAACAATTCTTTTTAAAGTTTCCAAAACCGGAGGAAATTCCCGCGCAAGAATTTCATAACCTTCTTTTTCGGTTGTTGTAATTCCGCTGGTTGAACCGTAATGAGCGTACGTTATATTTCCCAAACGGTCGTTGATTGAAACCTGTGCCGGCGGCACTTCTTCTCCACTGGCTTTAGCTGCAACACCGTTCATTTTAAAATTCAGTTCTTCCAGTTCTTTACCCAAAGCACGGGCTTTGTCCATCAGTTGCTGGCTGGCTCCCGGCGTCGAATAAATGGCTTGTTTCATGTGTTCTACTTTCGAAGAAACATCATTAATCATTTGTCCGGTACCAACAACTGCAATAGCGAGGCTGCTGACTTTTTTCGCAAACGCAATATTTTCGGCATAATTTTCGGCTGGCAACGAAGTATTGTTCAGTTTTTTGCAGGCAAATTCAACCGGAGCAACAAGGTCGGTTAATTCACCTTCGTGCCACATTTGCAAACCCACTTTGTATTTACCGGGCATTGCCAGAATGCCACCACCTCCGCGTCCACCGCGTTCTCCCTGCACAGGATTAAAATTCCTGTTAACACGAACACTTGTTGGCATTGCATAACGCAAATCCCAGTTAATGCGGTTTATTCCTTTTGAAGGAGATTTTGTTAACTGGCGAACTACGTTGTTGCCTTCATCGTAAATTGTAAAAATAAGGTGGCTTGGTTCCTCTTCGTCTTCAAGCTGAAGTTCACGCAAAGTAGGCTGCGGAATTGGTTTTCCATCTTTAAACAGTTTCTTCTCCTCTTCTTTGCGAATATCTTTTTTCGATTTCGGAACTTCTTTCAGATAATAGGTAAAAGTAGCGCCGTAATCCGGGTTTGGAGCTGTAAAGTAAGTGCTTCCCTGGTTATCTTTATTGCTGTCCTGAATATATAAAAGGGCATCTTTCACCGGGAAAATATAAGCTTGTTTATCGGCCATTTCGTGTGAAATCTGGCGCAACGAACTGTAATCGTCGAGAATGTAAAAACCGCGGCCAAATGTTGCTAAAGCCAAATCGCTTTCGCGTTCCTGCATAGCAATATCACGAACAGGAATAGTGGGGATACCCGATTTTAGTTGAACCCAGTTTTTACCGTTGTCGATGGTGAAGAAAACACCAAATTCAGTACCGGCAAAAAGTAAATCAGGACGAATATAATCCTGGATAATTGTATGAACCGTACCATTTTCAGGAAGGTTTCCACTGATGGATTCCCAGGTTTTTCCTTTGTCGTTGCTTCTGAAAATATACGGTTTAAAATCGTCGCGTTTCAGGTTATCGAAAGTGGCATAAACTACATTTTCATCAAAACGGTCGGCCCAAATGTCGCTTACATAAGTATATTCGGGAACTCCGGGAAATGATTTTACCTGAGTCCAGGTTTTTCCTCCATCTTCTGTAACCGAAATTACACCGTCGTCGGTTCCTGCATACAACATATTTTCTTTCACCGGCGATTCAACCAGCGAAACAATTGTTCCCCACTGCGAAGTTGAAATATCTTTGGCAACTGCTTCTGCCGGCCAGTATTTTCCCATCACCGGGAAACTGTTGCGATCTACTTTTGCGGTTAAATCATCGCTGATTACCTTCCAGGTATCGCCACGGTCGTCGCTTTGGAAAACTTTGTTTGCAGCCATATAAATGCGTGTTCCGTTGTGTGTACTTGCAATTAACGGAGCATTCCAGTTCCATTTGTACGTAAGTTCACCTTCCCTTTCGCGCGGTTTAATGTCCATTCCTTCCCTGCTTTTTTTATCGTAGCGAGCCACATTTCCATATTGATATTCGGTATAAACAATATCCGGATTTTTAGGATCGGTAGCTACCCAGAATCCATCGCCGCCCTGTGTAACATACCATTCATCGTTAATAACACCGTCGCGCATCAGATTTTGCGAAGGACCTCCCATTGAATTGTTATCCTGGGTTCCGCCATAAACGTTGTAGAAAGGTTCTGCATTGTCGACAAAAACGCGGTAAAACTGGGTAACCGGAAGGTTTTCCTTAAAATCGAAAGTTGAGCCAGAGTCCCAGGTTTCATAAATACCGCCGTCACCGCCAATCATATAATGTTCGGTATCGCGCGGATCGATCCAAATGGCGTGGTCGTCAACGTGGCGACCATTTGTACTGATCCGGCTCCAGGTTTTTCCGCCGTCGGTTGTGTAAGATGAAACAGTTTCGGTAGAATATACTTTATCCACATTTTTCGGATCGCACACAATTTCGTTGTAATATTGTCCACTGGAAGCGTGGTCGCTCATTTTTTCCCAGCTTTCGCCTTTATCTGTCGAACGGAAAAAGCCACTTTTATCTTCGGCTGCTTCCACAATCAGGTAAACTACATTCGGATCGACAGGCGACACATCAATTCCCATACCGCCTAAATCGACACCGGGAAGACCTTTGGTAATTTTACGCCAGTTTTCACCGCCATCGGTACTTTTATAAACTGCAGATTCAGGACCACCGCCAATTTTAGTAAATGATGTTCTGCGACGTTGCTCTGAAGTAGCATACATTATGTCAGGATTACAGGGATCTATCTTTACGTTGTTTACTCCTGTGTTTTCGCTAATTTCGAGAACTTTTTTCCAGGTTTCGCCACCATCCGTCGATTTGTACAAACCGCGTTCGCTCCCCGGGCCCCAAGCTGAACCTTCAGCAGCTACAAAAACAACATTCGAATTTCTGGGATCGATAACAATCCCTCCAATCTGCCGGCTTTCTTTCAAACCCATATTTTTGAACGATTTTCCTCCATCGACCGACTTGTAAACACCGTCGCCATAACCCAAAGCACGCTGGTGGTTGTTTTCGCCCGTTCCAACCCAAACCACGTTCGAATTGTTCGGATCGAGTACAACAACACCAATGGAATATGCTCCGTAATTATCGAAAACAGGTTTCCATGTGGTCCCGTTGTTGGTAGTTTTCCAAACATGACCACTGGCAACTCCTACATAATATTCTTTCGGATTTCCCGGATTTACAGCAAAATCAGCAATTCGTCCACTGGCCCAGGCCGGACCAATGCTTCTGAATTTTAAACCACTAACCAACCCACTGGTAATTATTGTATCACCCTTTTCTTTTTTAGCCTCATCATCCTTTTTGGCAAATGTTACTGTTGAAGCTAAAAAAACAGCAACCAATAAAAGTAAAAACTTTCTCATAATCAGTTTATTATTTAATTATTGTTTTGATATTATTCCAAAGCACAGAAAATAAACGGATAAAATACAAAGGAAAACCTTAATCAAACAGGACAATTGTCACCCTCGTGAAAACGAAAGTCAATTAGATTCCGTTTCAAACTGAATTTTTAAGTTTTGAAAAAATTCCATGTTCTGAAATAGAAAACAAAACTTCCAAAAACAAAAAAAACTTCCTCGTTTCTGAGAAAGTTTCTTCATTTATATTTTTAGGTTTTGAAGGATTAAAAATTTAAAACATCCTTCAAATTTTTATACCCTGTTTTACTCACTTTCAGTTTTGTTTTATCGTGCAAAATAACAATGTACGATTCTTTTTCGTATTGCTGAATTTCGTTTATTTCGTCAACTTTCACAATATAAGAACGGTGAATGCGAATAAAGTTTTTCGGGTCGAGCGCGGTTTCGAAATACTTCATTGTTTTTTGTTTCATATACCGTCCTTCGTTTGTATAAATCATTACGTAATCATCCATCGATTCAATGTACCGTACCTGATCGATGGGAGTAATGTGAATTTTATGGCGATCTTTCACCACCACCCGGTCAAGAAATTCTTCTTTCGGAAAATCGCTTATTCTTTCGGCGATGTCAGATGATTTGCCTTCTTTTTGAATCCGGTCGACTACCTTATCAACAGCTTCGGCAAGGCGGTCTTTTGAATACGGTTTTAACAAATAATCGGCAGCGTTGTATTCAAAAGCTTTCAAAGCGTACTGATCGTAAGCAGTTGCGAAAATAATCTGCGGTTTGTGTTCCAGCAATTCCAGCATTTCGAAGCCGGTAATTTTGGGCATCTGAATATCGAGGAAAACCAGATCGGGTTGCAAATCGTTGATTGCTTTTACCCCTTCAAAACCATTTTCACATTCAGCAATTAATTCAATGTTTTCAAAATCCTTCAAAAAAGATTTTAATAAGTTGCGGGCCAGTTCCTCGTCTTCAACAATAATCGTTCGTAATTTATCATCCATTTTACGCTATTTTTGAGGTATAGTTAAAGTAACTTTAAATTCCTTTTTATCGTCTTCAATTTTCAACAAAGCAGGATTTCCGAAAATTATTTGCATTCGTTCGCGAATATTCCGTAATCCGATTCCTTCGCCTTTTTTACTCAGCACATTTGGATCGTAAGTATTACTAATGGTAACAACCAAATCATTTTCAACAATTCGGGCTTTGGTTTTCAAATCAACAGGTTCGGTAGCTTCGTAAACACCGTATTTTATAGCATTTTCGTACAAAGGTTGCAAAATCATGTTCGGAATTTCAGCTTTCATCGCTTTTATATCAATCTCGAAAGAAGGGTTGAGTTTTTTTCCGAACCTCACTTTCTCTATACTTAAATACAACTTATTGTTCTCCAGCTCCTGCTGAAATGATACTTTTTCGTTCTGATCGTGTTTTAGTGAATAACGCATCAGTTGCGACAAGTTGATAACCATTTCCTGCGCTTTTGCAGGATCAGTCATGGTTAATGATGAAATACTGTTAAGGCTGTTAAAAAGAAAATGCGGATTAATTTGTGATTTCAGCGCATGTAATTCTGCTTCCTTTACAAGCGCTTTCAGTTTACCTTCGCTTCTGAGTTTTTCAGTAAACCCATTGTAATAATTGATGGCATAAAAGAAAACCACATAAATGGTATACATGGCGTAACCGCTGAAAATTCCGTTGGCAATCTTATTTCCTTCGAACCAATCGGAAGGGCTTGGATGGAAAATTTTGATAATAACAATTCCGAAGTACAACCAAATAAAAATAATAATGGAAGCGGCAATGGCATGAGCAAAAATTATCCTCCAAAACGAATTGTCTTCGAGTGTGCTAAATTTGATTACATACCATATTGCAGAACCAAAAACAGCAAACGAAAGCATAAACGCACTTACCTGAATAATTGCTTCAATAGGGTCGACATTGTTACCGAAAATCAGTACAAGAATATTTGCTGCAACAGCCACCATCCAGAACATACCGTAGTAAATGGCAATTCTTGGATTAGTTATAAACGGATGACGAAAATCCATATCCACTAAAAGTGTTTAATTTCAACTCCGCCAAAAGCAGTAAAACCTTTAATTACCAAAGTTTTGGAATGATCAGGATTGATCTGATGTGGTGTTGAGCCTCTTTTATCGGAGAATCCTCCAAAAATGGCGGTTACTTCGTTTTTAACAGTCCAGTCGGGCGGAACTTTAAAACCACAACCACCAAATACTGAAACTGAATCGATTACTGCTCCATTACCTGAAAGCAGCGCATTGCGAAGATCATATTCGGCACCACCAAAAACAGTGGTAATTTTTCCGCCATAGAAATTCTGCGAGTTAATAAATACTTCCCTCCCTCCGAATATTACAAAATCGTCGAAATAATCCATCCCGTATTTTCCCGGTTCAAAAGAAGGAGGTACATTTTTATGTTTGTGCGTTACCAGCAGAATTACTCCTATTCCGATTATCAACAACGGCCAGCCAATTCTTCTTATTTCGTAGGGAATAATAATAATTTCAGGTATCAGAAAAAATCCGCCGATTACAATCAAAACCGTACCGGCAGTCCGGTTTCCTCCAATCAGTGAGAAAACTCCAATTCCAATAAGCAACATTTGCCACGAAATAAGAACATCGTTCCAAACATCCGGAATCAGGTTGAGTCTTTCCAATATCCAAAATGCGCCAACAACAATTAGAAATAAACCGAAATAAATTCTATTTCCCGATGATTTATGTCTTTCCATTTTTAAATTTTTTACAGTTTCAAATATACCCTTCTAAAACATTATTCCTTGAAAAATACCGATAAAAAACCGCCTTTTCAATTTAAATGATATTTTACTAAATACGTTTTACAACCATTGCAATGCCAATAGCAATAAGCAAAACCGGAAGCAACAACGAAATTGTAAGCCCTGGCAAATAAAACAACTTAGGTAAAATAAAAATTCCGCCAACCACAATAAATACTATTCCAAAAGAACGCTTGCCAGCCAAAAGAATTAACCCGACCACAATTAGGATCATTGGCCATGAAAAAATAAAATGTCCCCATCCGTGAAAGAACTGACGAATAGGGAAAAATAAATCGCCAAAATTGATATTCCAGTAAACTCCAAGTCGTTTTAGCACGAGCAGAATACCAACAAAGATTAAAACAAAGGCAAAGACGACTCTCGAATTATTATTTTGCGGTTCATTGTTCATAACAAAAGTCTTTTCTGTTTAATTATGAAACAAATGTAGAAAAAGCAAAAACCGAAGGCACTTAACATTCGGTTAACACAGGGAATGAATCGGTAAAAAGTTTGAAATTAAGAGGAGAAACAAAAAAAGCGGGTAAAATTCCCGCTTTGTATTATCCTTTGTTTTGTTCTTTTGCCCACGAATCTTTTAATGGAACAGTTCGGTTAAAGACTGGTTTCTCAGCAGTTGAATCGAAATCGAGATTAAAATACCCCAGTCTTTCAAACTGAAAATGGTCGAGAGGTCTTGCATTTTTCACAAACGGTTCGAGATAACATTCCGGTAAAATCTGCAAAGAATCCGGATTCATAAATTCGAGAAAATCAGCTTCGTGTCCGTCTGGGGTTTCATCGCTAAATAACCTATCGTACAACCTGACTTCGGATTTCACCGCATGTTTTGCCGAAACCCAGTGCAAAGTAGCTTTAACTTTTCTTCCGTCGGGTGAATTGCCACCTTTCGAAGCCGGATCGTATGTACAATGCAATTCTGTTATTTCGCCATTCTCATCTTTAACAACATCGTTACACGTTACAAAATATGCATAACGCAGGCGAACCTCTGTTCCGGGTGATAAACGGAAAAATTTACGCGGTGGGTTTTCCATAAAATCGTCGCGTTCGATATAAAGTTCGCGCGAGAACGGAACTTTTCTGCTGCCCATTTCCGGATCTTCCGGATTATTTATAGCGTCGAGTTCTTCTGATTCATTTTCAGGGTAGTTGGTAATTACAACTTTTAGTGGATTCAACACTCCCATTACACGCTGTGCAGTTTTGTTCAAATGTTCACGCACACTGTATTCGAGCAACGAAACATCGATTACACCATCAACTTTTGTTACTCCGATGCGATCTGAAAAATTACGAATCGACTCAGCAGTGTATCCTCTTCTGCGCAATCCCGAAATGGTGGGCATTCTCGGATCGTCCCAACCGTTTACATGACCTTCTTTTACCAACTGGAGCAATTTTCTTTTGCTCATTACTGTATAAGTAAGGTTTAAACGTGCAAATTCTATCTGCCTTGGACGGTAATCCGAATCCTGCAGCTGATCGACAAACCAATCGTAAAGCGGCCGGTGTACTTCAAATTCGAGTGTGCAAATTGAATGAGTGATTCCTTCCCAGTAATCGCATTGCCCGTGTGCGAAATCGTACATCGGGTAAACACACCATTTATCACCGGTTCGGTGGTGATGCGCTTTCATTATGCGATAAATAATGGGATCGCGCATGTGCATGTTTGGCGAAGCCATGTTTATCTTAGCACGCAAAACGCAGGAACCTTCATCAAATTCCCCGGCTGTCATTTTCATAAACAAATCGAGGTTTTCATCCACACTTCTGTTTCTATACGGACTTTCTTCGCCCGGCCGCGTTGGCGTTCCTTTTTGCGAACTGATAACTTCTGCATTTTGATCGTCGACGTAGGCTTTCCCTTCTTTAATTAACTGAACCGCAAAATCGTGCAGTTTCTGAAAAAAGTCGGAAGCATAATAAAGCCTGTCTTCCCAGTCGAAACCCAACCAGCGAACGTCGTTCATGATCGATTCAACATATTCTGTTTCTTCTTTCGAAGGATTGGTATCGTCGAACCTCAGGTTGGTTTTCCCGTCAAATTTCTGGGCAATTCCAAAATTCAAACAAATCGATTTTGCATGACCTATATGCAAATAACCGTTAGGTTCGGGCGGAAACCGCGTGTGTACCCTTTTTCCGTTCTTGCCGTTTTTTAAATCCTCTTCAATCTGAACATGAATGAAATTAGCTTTTTTCTGTTGTTCGTTGTTTACAGAGTTATCTACCATTGCTAAAAATTTATACTGAAATTGTTAACACAAAAGTAAAAAATGATTTGTGAGTTCAATTATACCATTTGTGAATTATCGCTTTTGATTACTAATTCTTAATTTCGTCGGAAAAAGAATGGGATTGATTAAAATAGAAGGGATGAAGTTTTATGCCTTTCACGGGCATTTTGAAGCGGAAAGAGTAGTTGGGAATAATTTTGAGGTTGATATTCAAATAAAAACCGATTGTTCAAAAGCTGCTAATTCCGACAATTTAAACGATGCCTTAAATTATCAGGAAGTTTATTTGCTCATTAAATCGGAAATGGAAAAAACATCCCGCCTTTTGGAACATGTGGCACAACGAATTCTGGATGTACTTTTTCTAAAATTTCCTGAAATTGAAAAAGCCAAAATAAAAATTTCAAAACTTAATCCACCGATGGGAGGACAAATAGAAAGAGTAAGTGTTACGCTTTCTGAAAAATCAAAATAACAAAAATTTATTAGCTAAAAACCGCCAATCGCCAATCCCAGAATAACACAAAATCCAAACACAAAACAAATTTGTCCCACACCAAGACTCTCCACACAAAGAACAAAATCATAAAGATTTGATTATGAATTAATTAAAAAATAGAGATTGATTTTTGTTGTTTGCAATGCCAAATAAGATACTTAATAGTATTAATATATTTTAATAATAAAAACAAATAAAATAATGAAAAATCAATTATCGAAGCTGGCTTTATTGCCGATACTTATATTATTCTTTACTTCATGCTTAAAAGAACCGGATTATACAAGTTCCGATCCCGTTGAGAAAAACATGAACAACATTGAGGTATCAGAAAACTTTTCATGGGAGACATCAAAAAATGTTTCTTTTATTTTAAGTGCAATCTCAAAGAATCCTGAACTATCTTCAAAAATTTCAATTTATAATGGTAATCCTGAAGAAGGCGGCGATTTAATTGTTAATTGTGGGGTAACAAATGAAACAAGTTTCGAATACGAAATCCAGGTACCATCATATCTGACGACTTTGTATCTTTCTTGTGACTTTCCTGATGGAAAATCAATTCTGGACTCTGTTTATGCTAATAATTTTATTGAATACACATTTGAAGAGGGCAGTTTGACAACCAAAAGCGCTGCAATCGTCAGTGGTAGCGCCCCGGCTAGTCCTGATTGTTCTTCAGGGTGTGACGAGACAATAACTGCAACATCAGGCAATATTGTTATCGATGGTGGAAAAACATACTGCATGCCAGGAAATTTCACAGGGGGAATAACATTCCAAAATGCTGGCGGAACATTGAAAATATGCGGGAATGCTATTTTATCCTACATCAATTTTAACGGTAGCCCTTCAGTAAAAATAGAAATAACAACAAGCGGAACACTCCAATCATCAAACATAAACCTGAACAAAGAAAACTATGAAATTGACAACTGGGGTGTGTTTACGTGCAGCGGAAATTTCTCTCCAAACGGAATTTTTAAAAATTATGGCGTGGCAAATATTTCCTCGGAGTACAACGTAAATTCAGGAGGCACGCTAATCAATACAAACAGTTTGAATATTAGCGGAAATTTCAACAATAATGCTCATGTTGAAAACAGTGGTACATTAAAAGTATCGGGTTCCTTTAACAACAATAACAAGGCCGCTTTTATAAACAACTGCCAATTTATTGTTACAGGAAATATTAACCAAAGTGATAGATTAATAAACAGCGGATACATTTACGCAGGAGGCAGGTTCACCGTTAATTCGAATTCAACAAACGAAATGACAGACGGGGCATTGGTAGTAGCAACCGACCTGATTGTAAACAGCCATATTAGCGGAGAAGGAAGCATTTATTCAGTTTTTAGCATCTCAAATACAACAAATATTAATGGAAGCGGCTCTGTAACCGGTAAAATTGATATCTGCGACAAAAATGGGATTGAAAACAATAACGGAACCGTTGATGCCTCGGTTACCTATTGCGAAGCTTCGGTTACAACCAACGAATGCAATCCGGGATTTACACCGCCAATAAAAGATAGCGATAACGACGGAGTTGCTGACACTCAGGATGCAGCACCGGATGATGCAGGAAGTGCCTATCAATCCTACTTTCCAAGCAAAAACAACACCGCAACTCTAATGTTTGAAGATTTGTGGCCATCGAAAGGGGACTATGATTTTAACGACCTTGTTGCCTCTTTACAAGGGACATATGTAACCAATTCAAGCAATAAAGTTGTTAAATTAATATTTACCATAAACATAAAAGCAGTTGGGGCTTCTTACAAAAATGGGTTAGGCGTCCAACTCGACAATATTGTTCCTTCGGAGGTAAGTTCTGTAACTGGAACGATAAGAAAATCGGGAAGCAGTATTAACCTTAACAGCAACGGAACAGAAGCCAACCAAAGTAAAGCTGTTATTATTGCAATTGAAAATATTGAAAATGTGTTAACAAGGCCAGGAGGCTCAATGTTTAATACTGTTAATAATGGATATGTTGGAACATCGAACGAAGTAACAGTAACCATTTCATTTGAAAACAGTCCACTAAGCCTGGATAAACTTAGCTCTTCCAGCTTTAACTTCTTCCTCATTAAGAATCAGGACAGGGGAACAGAAATCCACCTTGCCAACAGGAAGCCAACAAATCTTATGACTTATGAGTTTGGGACATTAAATGATACTTCTTCGCCTACCAATGGAAGGTATTACAAAACAGAGAATAACCTTCCCTGGGGATTGTTAATATTAGAGCCATTTAAATATCCTCTTGAAAAAACGGCAATTACAAGCGCTTATTCCAAATTTGCTGATTGGGCAGAATCGAATGGCACTTCAAGTAAAAATTGGTACAAAAGCCCAAATCCATCAGAAGTCTGGTAAAAAACATATATTAATGTAAAGAGGCTGTCTTCGAATAATACAAGACAGCCTTTTGTTTTTAATTATACCGAAGAGTATTTTTTTTCATTATAACAATCAAAAATAAGATTTCTATTTAGCTCAGAACTTCATCTGAATTTATAAAATCAACAAGTGAGAAAAGTTTTTTGTATGCATTAAACGTAAAAATTCAGAAAGAAAAAATCAAACTTTTGTATTGAAAAGAAATCATCCTTTTCGAACGATACAACAAACACCATTAAAAACTTAGTGCATACTATTGCGGGAACTGCATTTTTTTATAGATTTGCATTCCGAATTTAAAAACGGTCTCTTGGCCGAGTGGCTAGGCAGCGGTCTGCAAAACCGTGTACGGCGGTTCGAATCCGCCAGAGACCTCAAAAGCCGGATTTTTTCCGGCTTTTTTATTTCTATAAAGTTAATTGCATTGAAAACAAAATTCCAAACTGGTGCTTCGATTGCTCGTTGTAGTTGAAACGCCAAACACCATCGACCCTGATTATTTTCAGAATATTTTCCAAACCAACCGAAAACTCGGTGTATGGCATATTTCCCAATCCTTTCATATCGCCCGAAAGTACAAAGCTGTTTTGCCTGTTGGTATTGTAATTTCCCCACAGACTTCTGACGCCAACAATTTCGCGCCATTTTAATTTTCGGAACAACGGCATTTTATTCAGAAAAAAGCCCACAAAATGATGTTCCCAAAACAGGCTTACATACGTATCGCTGATAAATTCCTGGTAATTCATTAAGTTGAAAGCATAAATATCGTAGGCATACGTTTCATTTCCTTCGTGAATTTTCAAAAACGGGAAAGGGACATCGCCCCATATTTTTCCTGCCTGCAGGTAATACGTGCTGTAACCAATTGGATTTAAGTTAATTCTGTCGGAAAGCGAGGCATTCATTTTCAGATAATTGTACTCTCCTCCCAAAAACCCTTTTATCCCTTTTGTAACATGAAACGAAAAAGTAGGATCGTAATTGGCGTAAGAATTTCGCTCAAAATTATCCTGAACAATGTCTTCGCCCGGAGCATACCTAAACCCGAGTTTTAATTCGCCGCTTTTTACAAAAGGCACTTCATTCCCATCATTATCGATAAAAGGCACGAATGCACCTGAATAAATTTTTGAATATGAAATTCCAAAATCGTTCATCAGTCCGGGGCGCCACTCGTTTTTAACCACAAAATCGAGTTTATCGACCATGTTTAATTTTGAATTGAGGCGCTTGCTTAAAATGGTTGTCATAATATTTTCTTCCATAAAAGCATTTTCACTTTTCCCCAACATTTCAAGATCGTGTTTTCCCTGAAGTGAAATTTGTTGAAGCGGTTTCACCGAAAAGAAATATTCCAGACCACCCCCGTATTTAAATTTATCGTCTAATGTTCCATAAGCGCCGTAGCCGTTTAAGCGCAAATGCTGATCAAATTTATACGTAGTTCTTCCCCCGAGCCGGAAGCGCGAACCTTCAACTTCGTTTTTGCTATACATATAATAGTATGGACCAAGTTCAACTTTTCCCAAATCGCGGTAACCGTAAAAAAACATATAAACATATTCGGCAGCCGTTCTATACAACTTTACATTCTTTATCGAATCAACCATTTCATAAACATCACTTTCGCGTTTCTGAAGTTCTACCGGACGCATTTTTTCCCAGTTTTCTTCGCTGAATTTCATTGCATTTTCGGCAACAATAATTGGCTCTTTAAATCCTTTCACAAGCGATGAAACCGGTTGAAAATTAAATTTCTGATATATATTGTTTTTTCGAAGAATGATCCCCATTTTTTCGGAATCCTTATTTTTTTGAACATCAACATCTGCAATTACCGATTCATCGCGGGGCACCCACTTTTCGCCGATTTTATGAAATTCAATCTTGTATTGAAGATTGTTTACAAAGTTTACGTTGGCTTTTTCCGATAATTGCATTTCGAGTTTCGTTAGAGCAAAACTCCCGTCTTCAACCCAAAACTTTCCTTTAAAAACAGGTTCCTGCGGCAGTTTGGGTCTGAACGAAATCTCATAAATTTTCGAACCATCAACAATTGCACTATCCAAGAGATAATACTTATAGAATTGGAGTCCCAAATTATTCACCGGTGAAATCAGACCAATATCTGAAAACGTCATGTAGTTTTCATAAATATTTATGTTTTCGTACATTTTACCGGAAAATTGCGAAAACATATCCACTGTCATTCCCGATGCCTTGTTGGCAATAATTTCTTCGTGATCTTTGTTTGTTCCGCTGTCGTGGTAGTAATTCGAAACGGTTTCATTAAAAAATACCGGCAGAAATGTTTTACTTTTGGTGTCGAGTGTATCAATATAATCAAACACAAAATCGAACTGTTCGAGCAATTTTTTATTTCGAAGATTTGCATCTACATTTTTAATGTCGAATTCAGTCTTTGAGTAAATCTGGCTGTACCATGAAGGAAATTCTGCTGGGTTGTTGTTTTTTTTGTTTTCAACAATTTTTCGAAGAATAATATTTGCAGGATTTTCTCCCGGAAGGATTTTTATTTCACCCAGTTCTACAATTTCTTCCTCCAAAACAAAATTCTGCTCATTTTTCTGGTTGGGTTGAATTGTGGCTGACTTTCTTTTGTAACCGATGGCAGAAACATCGATTTCGGTTCCGGCATTGCTGGTTGAAAGGTGATAATTTCCGTTAATATCGGACATGGTACCAATGTAAGTCCCTTTAAATACAATGTTGGCATAAGGAATTGGATCGCCGGTGGCGGCTTCCGTAATTTTTCCGGAGATTTCGGTTTTTTGTGCAACTGCGCACAATACAGGCCATATAAAAAAAGCCAGTATCAGCAATTTTTTATTCACGCTTTCTGTTTATCTGTTCATGTTTTCAGGTAGTAAATTTATACATTCACCCAATTAGTAAAACAATTTAAACCTTTTTTTGATAAAAAAGTTAATGATTAATTTTGAATCGAATTTTTGACAAAAACGTCGAACAAAAACAATTTTTTGAATGAACAGATTGCTTAGATTTCAAAACATGCAATAAATTCAAAGCATATTTCCCTTTCCATTTTTGTTTCCTGTTAAATAATTATCCTATTTTCAAATTCTAATTGAAAAGAATTTTTCTGATGAAATTTTTGCGCACCATAATACTCTCACCTTTGGCTTTTGTAAGGCTTGTGTTTGTATTATTTATGTCGGGTTATGTTGTTTTTATTGGCTGGTTTTGGTTAAAATTTTCAGGTTTTAGCCAGAAACTGCAACGTTGGGTATTTGGAACATGGGGAAAAAGTATCATTTTTTTTCTGGGTTTAAAAATCGATAAAAATGACCTTCCCAAAACCCGAAATTTTATATTAATGCCAAATCACCGTAGTTATCTCGATATTTTTATTGTTGCCGGGTTAACGCCATCGGCCCTGGTTGGAAAAGCCGAGGTTGCAAAATGGCCTTTCGCAAAAACAGGCGGTAAAATTACAAATTCAATTTTTGTTGATCGCAACGAAATAAAAAGCCTGATTACAACCATGAACAAAATAAAAGCATCGGTTCAGCAAAATATTCCGGTGACTTTATTTCCTGAAGGAACAACATTTAAAGGACCACAAACCAAACCTTTCAAAAAAGGGAGTTTTAAAATTGCTGCGGAGACCGGAATCCCCGTTATTCCGATGGCTATTCATTATAAAAACAGTGAAGATGCATGGGTTGGAAACGATACTTTTTTAGGCCATTTTTTCAGACAAATGGGAAAACCGATTTCGAAAGTTTATATTCGTTATGGAAATCCGGTTGTAAACTCAGATTTTCAACTCCTTCAAAATGAAGTAAAAAAGCAGATCGATTCAATGCTGGCTGATTTGGAAACGAAATCTTCGGATTAGCCGTTTTTGCGTTTAAACCAGTAATAAAATGGTATTCCTGAAAGGGCAGTCAAAACAGCAATTGTCGATTCCACCGGTTTTTCAAAATAAGAAAGCACTAACATTAAAATTCCTGACAAAATAAAAACTACATGCACCCACGGATAGCCCGGCAACTTTAAAACACTGGTTTTGTTTTTCCGAAGTTTGAAAACACCAAAAGCGGCAACAACCGGAAAAATGCCGAGGGAAAATCCCATATAAATTAAAATCTGCTCAAAAGTTCCCGACAAAACCATTACAATGGCAATAATTCCCTGCAATAAAACGGAATACGAAGGCACTTTAAAACGGGGGTGAATTTGCGCGGCAAACCGAAAAAAATAACCCTGTTTGGCCATGGCATAATACACGCGGGGTCCAAGTATAATAAAAGCGCTTAATGAAGAAAAAAGTGCAAATGAAATAAGTAATGAAATAACAGTTTCAGCAACCTTACCAAAGGCAAGACCAGCAGCCAAGCCACCAATTTCGGGTTCGTTTACCATTTTTTCACCGGGAATGGCGTAAATAAAAAACAGGTTCAAAAGTATGTACAATATTGTTACAATTCCGGTGGAAATAAGCAATGAACGCGGAATCACCCTGACAGGATTTTTTATTTCAGAGCCAATATAAGTTGCCGAATTCCAGCCACTGTAAGCAAACATGATTAACATTAATGACAAACCAATTGATTTCCATCCTTTAAAATTGAACAAAAAAGGCGGCGATTCTGACAAATTATCCATATTCCCTTTGCCCCAGGCAAAACCTGCAATGATTACCCCAACCACTAAAAGTATTTTCAAAAGGGTGAGCCAGTTCTGTACTTTTGCACCCAATACAATTCCACGATAATGAATAAAAATAAAAACCAGTATTATAAAAATAGCCAGCAAGCGGCTGAATACATCGGGGCTGATAAAACTTACATCCATTAGTTGAGTTTGGAATTTAGGGAATGCCCAGATAAAATATTTTGAAAATCCTATAGCAGAAGCGGCAATGGGAGCTGAAAAACCAACAATAAAAGACAACCATCCACTTAAAAATCCGGGCAGTGGGTGAAAAAGTTTGGATATGAAAACATATTCACCGCCGGCTTCAGGAAAAGCTGCCCCCAACTCGCCAAAGGCCAGGGCGCCGCAAAACGAAATCAGACCACCGACAATCCACAAAATCAGCATTATCCATGCATTTCCGAGGTAGCCCATTAAATAACCAGTTGTTGTAAAAATTCCCGCGCCAATAATGTTGGCCACCACAATATTCACAACAGGAAAAAGCCCAAGCTTTCTTTCCAGTTTTCCCGGCGATTCCAAATGATTTATTTTATTTGGTTTTAAAACTTATGGATATACCCGAACGACTTTCACGATTTATGGTTGTTTTATAATTGCTTAAACTTTCAACATAATCGAGAAATTCACGAATTCCCCGTGTACGTTGCGCAGTATTGTGTGCAGTAAAACATCCGCCAATCTTAATTTTAGGTTCCATACTAATAAAATAGTTTTTATACCAGTATTTATCGGCATCACAAAAAACGAAATCGTATTTTCCGGGCAACCCCGGAACCAGATTATGAGCATCACCAAGCTTTGCATCGATAAAATCGGCGACTCCGGCTTTTTTAAAATTTGCCCTGGCTTGCATGTACCGGTCCTTATCAATTTCAATGGTAATAAGTTTTCCTCCTGTTTTACTTAATGCCCAGGCAATCCAAATGGCAGAGTGTCCGGTGGAAGTTCCAATTTCAACAGCCGATTTATAATTATTTTCAACAATTAAATCATAAAGTATTTTTCCATCAGAAAGCGGAACATTCATGTCGCGCCAGTTGTTTGCATTTTCTTCCAAAAATGTTTTCACTTTTCGGTCAAGCTCAGTTTTAATTTCCGGATATTGAGCCTGAGCAAAAGTTACCGATGCAAATAATAGAATAAAAAGTAACAATTTCAAATTCATAAATTCAAATTTAATGCAGTGTTTAAAGGTAAAAAAAAGAATTAAAATGCTTTGAATTTTTTAATCCACCCATCGCCAATTTTTATTTCCGGGTCCATTTCCCCCGGACCAATTACAACCAGCCCTCCGTCGGAGCTATTTATAATATCGGCAGCTTTATCGCTTCCAAAATAAAACGGGAAAACCGATTCGTTGAGAATTTTACCTTCGGCATCGGTAACAACAATCCATGAGCCAACCCTTCCTAAAAATGAAGTCTCTTTAATGCCCGCGATCACAATTTTACCATCGGGTCTCACAACAATGGCATTTCCTCCTTCCGATCCTTCACTGTCGATGTTTTTTGTCCAAATCTCTTTTCCCTCGGGTGATATTTTAGCCAGAAAAAGGTCGTAATCAAAAATCGGATTTTCTGAATTTATATCATTCATGCAGGTGCCGTACCAGCCGGCTACTACCAGGTTATTGTCGGGACTGCAACAAACACATTCAGGCAACACATTTACTCCGGGGGAGTTCATTCTTTTGTCCCACATTTTTTCGCCGTTACTGTCGAACCTGAACAACCATAAATCGGCATCCTGAACACTTTTGTCCGAAATTTTTCCTGCAATCACAAATCCGTTGTCAGGAAGTTTTCTCATCGATTCAGCCTGTGCATTTTTATTTTCACCATAAGTTTTCTCCCACACCAAATCCCCTTCAGCGCTAAATTTTGCAACCCAAATATTTGAGTTTCCTTCTGTTGAAATTTTTGTTCCACAAATATTAAAAGTTTGATCATCAAATACAATTACACTTTTGATAAAATTTTGCAGGGTACCGTCGATGGATTTTTGCCAAAGTTCATTTCCTTCAGCATCAGTTTTAATAATGAATGACTGAAATTCATTTTCAGCTACTTTCGATTTTCCAACGATAATAAAGTCGCCAATGGAAGATTGTACAACACTTGCCGGGTAATCATTCTTTTCCGTTCCAAACGATTTTGAGGAAGCAACACTTCCATCGCGATTAAAATTCATCAACCAAAAATCGAGGTCATTTTTCCCTTCAGGAACGGTTGAACCAACAACCGTATATCCCCCATTCAAATTCTCAATCACATCAGTAAAAATATCCAGGCTGCGGGTTCCCAGCCTTTTTTCCCAATCAATTTCAAGCAATTGACAATAACCCGAAAATGCCATTATTACAAACAAAAAGCTTATATAAAAATTTTTGATTTTCATAGCCGTGGATTTTTAGTGCAATATTTGGCAGATATACGAATATGTTAACCTAATTGTTTTATATTGAATTTGGCAGTTTTAATATTCTTCAACACTTATCCAAACAAAACACCACAGAGGTTGGCATATATAAACGCTTTATTTTTGTTTTTCAATTTCTTAAAAACGCAACTAACAAATCGTTAAAAAAAATTTGCATATACGAGATACTGCCACTAATATATAAAATGCTATCTTATGGGAAACAGAAATGATATGAATATTATCAAATTTATTGAATCCTTTCCTGACGAAGAAAGTTGCAGGGAGCATTTTAAAGGAGTACGTGAGAAGCAAGGTGTTATTTGCAAAAGATGTGGGTGTACCAAACATTATTGGTTGAAAGCCAAATGGCAGTGGCAGTGTTCAGAATGCCGTTTCAGAACTGGTTTACGAAGCGGTACAATGATGGAAAATTACAAGCTTCCAATCCGCAAATGGTACCTTGGCATGGCATTTATGAGTTTTAGTAAGAAAGGTATCTCTGCGACAGAGTTGCAACGACAGCTGGGGCACAGCAGATATGAAACAATTTGGGTTATGATGCACAAGATACGCGAAGCTATGGGCAAGCGTGACAACATGTATGGATTGACCGGGATGGTGGAATTTGACGAGGCCTATTTTGAAACCGAAACCAGTGAGAAAGACAAGCAAGACTTGAAGCGAGGGAAAGGTAGTCAGCGCCAAATGAACGTTGCCGTTGCAGCAGAATCAACTCCACTGGAAGACCTTGAATCAGGGAAAAAAGGGAAACATTGCAGGTATTTTAAAATGAAAGTCCTTGATGGGCACACTTCAGATAAAGTCAATGAGTTTGTTGAGCAAAATATTGCTGAGGAAAGTATCGTTTTTAGCGATAAAAGTGTAAGCTACATTAATATTGCTGACTTTGTTGAAGTTCACATTACAGAGAAATCAACAAATGAGACAACCAAAACAACTTTACAATGGGTACACATAGCAATAAGCAATGCGAAACGTACTCTTTTGGGAATATATCATAAAATTAAAGGCAAATATTTACAGCTTTACCTTGACGAATTCTGTTATAAGCTGAATCGAAGATATTTTGGCGATAGGCTTTTCGACAGGCTAACCATTGCAGTGGCTTCGAATTACTGGCATGATAACGGGTAAGCAAAAAAAAATTAATAAAAATCTTGTTGTATGAAAAATTTAATTATTTTTGAACCGCATTTGGGATTCATCCCATATTGTGTGTTTGGGGGTTAACATTTAGGAAGGAGGCTGATGAGCCTCCTTCTTTCTTTTCAATAATCCTGATTTTCACTTAATTATCCTTTTTCCTTAATGACTCTTCCTTGATTTAACCAACCTTCATTAAAAGTATTTCATACATTTCATTATATTTGTGTAAAACATTTATACCAATGAAACCTAATTATTTTGCCTTAATATTACTGTCTGTATTTAGTTTGAATTTCGCATTTGCACAGGAACAGGCTCAGCAAAAACAAATACCAGAATTTTACAAAAATGCTTTAAAACCGCCCATGGGATGGAACAGTTGGGATTGTTATGGCCCTACTGTTACAGAAAGTGAGGTAAAAGCAAATGTCGATTATATGTCGGCCAACCTGAAATCGTTTGGATGGGAATACATTATTGTTGACATTCGGTGGTATGTAGAAAATACCAAGGCGCACGGCTACAATCAAACCGATCCTGTTTTTTGTATAGATGAATTTGGAAGATTAATTCCGGCAAACAATAAATTCCCTTCAGCTGCCGATGGAAAAGGTTTTAAACCATTGGCTGATTATGTACATTCCCGGGGATTAAAATTCGGAATACATTTAATGCGTGGAATTCCGGTGGAAGCTGTGAAAAAGAATACTCCTGTAAAGGGGACCGATAAAAAGGCTACAGATATTTATTCTAAAGAATCACAATGCGACTGGCTAAGAGACATGTATACGGTAGATGCCTCAAAACCGGGAGCACAGGAATATTATAATTCATTGTTCGAATTGTATGCTTCCTGGAATGTCGATTATGTAAAAATTGACAATCTTTCGCGGCCCTATCACCAGGCCGAAATTGAACTTATCAGAAAAGCGATTGATAATTGCAGGAGACCGATGGTTTTAAGTACTTCGCCAGGCGCTACTCCACTCGAAAATGCTGAACATGTAAAAACCCATGCTAATCTTTGGCGAATTTGTGACGATTTCTGGGACAACTGGCGGTACATGGCTCCCATGTTTGAACTTTGTAAAAACTGGGCGCAATACAGTGGACCGGGGCACTGGGCCGATGCCGACATGTTACCGCTGGGAAGAATTTCAATTCGAGGCGAACGTGGCGACGAAAGGATGACCGGATTTACAAAAAATGAACAATACACTTTAATGAATTTATGGGCAATATTCAGGTCTCCACTTATGTTTGGAGGCAATTTGCCGGATAATGACGAATTTACCCTTTCATTGATTACAAATAAAGATGTACTGGAAGTCAATCAAAACAGCATCAACAACCGGGAGTTAAAAAACGAAAATGGACTTGTAATCTGGACGGCAGATGTTCCGGATTCGAACGACAAATACATTGCGTTTTTTAACAGCAACGATACAAACGAGGAAACAATTTCAATCCAACTTTCTGAACTCAATTTGAAAGGAAAATTTGTTGCCCGGGATTTATGGACAAAAGAAAAAACTCAAATTGACAATGAAACCTTTTCAAAAGAAATAGAGCCGCACGCTTCGGCAATTTTCCGACTGGCAAAACAGTAAAATTGTAAAAAATTAAATAAAGAAAAAAACAGAATTACTAATCAAATAATCGATTGAAATGGTTTTCCAGGTGATTGCGCATGGCTTCCCTGAATTTTTTTGGATTTCCGTGTTTTAATACATCAATTAATTCTTTATGTGAAACATGTTTTTTCTTTTTTATTGGTTTATTAATCAAGCCACTGTCGTAAGCATAATTGAAAACAGGCATTAAAGCAGTTTGAAAACTTTTTAACGTTTGGTTTCCTGTAATTTCATACAACTTACCGTGAAACAAAATTTCATGTTTAATATCGAACAAAATATCTTCTGTCGATTCTGGTTCAATGTTGGTTATTTTTTCTAAATCCTCAATATCTTTGGGAGTAATGTGCTGAAAAATTAAATCAGCCATACCAATTTCAAGAATAAGGCGAATTTCGAAAATATCTTTTAATGTTGCCCCGTCAAGAATTCGCGGAATCATCGATTTTTGAAGAATTGATGCCAAATCCGGGCTTGTAAGAACGGTCCCCTTATGTTTTCTAGAATCGACCAACCCCATTGCTTTTAAACGGGTTAACGACTCCCTGATAACAGTTCGGCTAACTCCCATAGCACTGGCCAGTTCCACTTCTTTTGGAATAACATCTCCTGTCTTTAATCCTTTCTTTATAAAAATCTCAAGCAGTTGCATTTCCACTTTATCCACCAAACTGCTTGTATCTATTGCAGGAATCAGATTTATCAAATCCTGATTTGTCATAATATTTTATTGTTGAATCAATTAAAAAGTTCTGCAAATTTTAAAAATCATTTTGAAATAAAAAACTATTCTATATATTTGTGTCGTATTATGTCATACATAAAACAACAATAAAAATCAAGTTTATGAAAAAAGTTCTGACTAAAAAAGCTATTATCTTGCTTTACCTGTTTTTTGCCGGAATAACAAGCGGTCTGGCACAAATTGTAATACAAGGCAAGGTTATGGATGCAGCTGAGAGTGTTCCACTGCCCGGTGCCAATATAATTATTACTGGCACAACCAATGGCATTTCTACCGATGCCGATGGAAAATATTTCATCGAAGTACCCACAAGTGAAGCCGAATTAATGTTTTCAATGATTGGGTTCACATCACAAATTGTTCGGGTTAGTTCTTCTCAAATTCTGAACATTTACCTGGAAACGGAAACAACAGCTTTGGACGAAGTGGTTGTAACCGGCTATTCTACACAGTCGCGGGCCGAAATGACAACTTCAATTTCGAAACTGGATACAAAAGTTTTGGAAAGTGTTCCCCGTGCGAATGCAGCAACTGCATTGCAGGGAACAATTGCGGGATTAAAAGTAACACAAACTACCGGGCAGCCTGGAACAACACCAAGCATGGTTGTCAGGGGTGGAACAAGTTTTTCAGGAACCGGTAGTCCTTTGATCTTAATCGATGGTATGCCCGGTTCATTTTATGCATTAAACGCCGACGACATTGAATCGATGGAAGTTTTAAAAGATGCAGCATCAACCGCAATTTACGGAGCACGAGCTGCCAACGGGGTAATTTTGGTAACCACAAAAAAAGGGAAAGCCGGAAAATCGAACATTACCTTCCGTGCCAAATATACCACCAATCAGCGCCGCAACGACCCGATGGAATATTTAGGTGCTGCCGACTATGTAAAATTTAACCGAATGGCAGTAAGGGCAGCCCAGGAAGTAATGGGGTACAATTGGTTAGACGTGTTTTTAACCGGCGGACATGCTGCTGCAACCGGAAATAATACGACAAACTCGATTTATACTACAATGGTTTTGACAGATGCAAACAAGTACCTACTTAATTACGACGGCTGGCAAACCATTGAAGATCCAATCAATCCGGGAACAAATCTGATTTTCCAGGAGAACAAGATGAACGAGCTTTTCTATCAGGACAGTTATTCTCAGGATTACAGTTTGTCGTTTGATGGTGGAAACGATAAAGGAAACTACTATCTGGGATTAGGTTACATGGACGACAACGGACTTGTATACGGTTCAGCTTTCACTCGCTTCTCGGGTACTTTTAACGGTTCATACAAGATTACCGAAAACCTGAAAGTGAGTTCAAATATCATTTTTGCGAATTCGAGCCAGGCACTTCCATACGATTCTGATTACAATTTATTCCAAAGAACTGCCGGATTGGCGCCCACTTCAAGAATTTACAACAACAATCCTGACGGTAGTTTATCAAATGAATATCAGCCGGGGACTTATTTGGGCTTCGGAAACCCGTTGTATTACCAGGATAAATTTGTGAATTCAAATCTTGAAGAAAGAATTACCGGTTCTGCTCAGCTTGATTATAAATTCCTGAATGATTTCAACTTAACAGTTCGGGGTAGTCACTTCTCCATCAACAATACAAACGAATCGTTTAACAAAGCTTATCTGAATTCAGGAAGTTTGATAACCGAAAGAAAATCATCTGCTTCGTATAAGAGAACGCTTCGCGATCAGCTTACAGCTTTATTAAACTACAAAAAATCGTTGGGTGAGCACAATTTAAGTGCGTTGGCAGGAACTGAATATTTTATGGAAAAGTATTTCACTTTTAGTGCAGCAACCCGGCTTTCCCCAACCGACCTTATTTATACTATGAATGTAGGTTCTGAAGCCAGCGGCGTTCCGTATTCATACCACACAGGTTATGAAATTGCTTCCCTTTTCGGACAGGTAAACTACGATTTCAATTATAAATACCTGTTTGGATTAACCTTCCGCTACGACGGAACATCGCGTTTGGGCAACAACAAATACGATTTCTTTCCGGGAATTTCTGCCGGGTGGAATGTTCACAATGAAGATTTCTTCAAAAAATCGAACATAAAAAATACAATCAGCAAAATTAAACCGCGCCTTAGCTATGGTGTAAACGGAAACATCGATGTTTTAAGCAATTTTGGCGTATTTGGCACTTACGGGCAAACTTCGATTTACGATACACAATTGGGTTATGCAAATACAGGGTTACCTTTGCTCAATTTAAAATGGGAACGTTCAACCACCCTGAACATGGGTTTGGATTTAGGCTTGCTCGACGACAAAATTTCGTTGATTGCCGACTACTTTGTCAGAGATGTTCAGGATAAACTTGCAGCGCTTACTTTACCCCTCTGGACAGGATTTTCATCGATTACAACCAACAACGGAACCTTGCAGAACCGGGGTTTGGAGCTTCAGTTAAATGCCGAGGTTTTAAGAATCAAGGATTTTACGTGGAATTTGGGATTAACTTATTATTCAGTAAAGAACTATGCAAAAAAACTGCCTGAAAACGGCGTGGATAAAAACCGTCAGGGCGGAACCGAAATTTATGATCCGCAAACAGGAGGCACCAAATATGTCGGTGGCTTGCAGGAAGGAGAAAGAGTAGGACTTGATGTAATTACCGCTTATGTTTTCGACGGTGTTTACCATACTCAGGCTGAAATTGATGCCGACGCCGGACGAATTGTGGAATTTGCCTACCGGAAAAATCAGCGTTTTTTGGGTGATACCCGCTGGAAAGATTTAAACGGCGACAATGTAATCAACTACCTCGACAGAGTTGTTATCGGGCGCAGGACTCCTGATTTCACCGGTGGAATAACTTCAGAATTCAGCTACAAAAATTTCAGTGTATATGTAAAATCCGATTTTGCAATCGGCCATTATATAATTAACGGGCGCCGTGTAAAAGGAATTGCACAAACCCAGGGGAACCAGAACGGGCCAATTGAAATTGTAGATTCGTGGACTCCGGAAAATCCAACGTCGAATGTGCCGATTTTCACTTTGGTTGACAGGCAAAGAAACCATCTCGCTGCCGGTGGCGATCAGGGCTCTATGGATAACAGCTGTTCAAGAATGTGGGAAAAAGGCGATTATCTCGCTTTAAGGGAAGTAACACTCAGTTACGACATTGACGGTAAAATTGCCAATAACATTTTCAAGGGTGTCAGGCTATATATTTCAGGGGCCAACCTAGCTTATTTTAATGGGTTCTCAGGAAGTTCACCCGAAGAATCGGATTCAGGAATCGACAGCGGAAGATTTCCTCTTCCACGCACATACACTTTTGGTTTAAACGTAACATTTTAAGCAGTACAAATCATGAAAAAATATATTTTAATACTTATCAGCATATTGTTTCTGGTGTCATGTAATCTTGACATGAAACCTGAAAGCGACCTTACCTACAACGGATTTTGGGATTCAGAAGAGGCCGTTAGAGCAGCTCATATTGGAATTTATTCCAGTTTCCGCTCCTACAGTTTCACACAATGGCAAATGGGAGAAGTCCGCTCCGATATTTGGGGAGGCAACACATTTGCAAATTCGCCCAACGATGTCGACCTGATGGCAAACAACATCAGCGCTACCCTGGTATATTTTTCCAATTGGGCTAATTTTTATGGATTACTGCACTATATCAACGATTTTATTAAAAATGCGCCAACTGTAGAATTTGACGATGAATCGGAAAAAAACCATATGCTTGGAGAGGCTTTCGGATTGCGTGCGCAAATTTATTACACGATGGTAAAAGCCTGGGGCGATGTTCCAATAAACACTGAACCGATGTTGGAAGTGGATTTGGAGAAACTGAAAAAACCGCGTTCACCCAGAACTGAAGTCATGCAGCAAATTAAAAACGATATTGCAAAATCACTGGAATACTTCGGAACCGACAACAGTCTTTGGCTGGGCAAACAAACCTATTGGTCGAAAGTGGCAACACTTGCATTAAAAGGCGATGCATACATCTGGTCGGGAAAAGTTCTTGGCGGTGGCGACAGCGATTTTAGTGAAGCAAAATCAGCACTCGAACAAATTGCCGGATTTGCGCTTGTCGACTACAATAATCTTTGGGGGCAAAACAACGAAAACAACAACGAATTCATTTTCACTATTGATTATCAAAAAGATCAGGCAAGTAATTTTTACGGAAGTTATTTTACAACCAGGGCGGTCGATTTGGTTGGTTTATTTGATGAAGAAGGCAATTCCATAAGTAGTCTGGTAGTAAATGGCCTCAGTCGTTACGGCGCTTCGGAAAAAACCCTTCTTCTGCTGGATGACACCCTGGATCAGCGCAGAAATACTTTTATCAGAGTGTACGACAATGGAAATGTTCACGTACCTTTTCAAGCCGGGGACTCGCACTACCAGGGAGCTATTCTGAACAAATTTCTCGGAATAGTTGGCGATGACGGAACACGCTGGAGTTACAACAATATTCCGGTGTACCGTTATGCCGATGTACTGCTTTTACTTGCCGAAGCAAAAAATAATCTCGGAGAAAATCCTTCTACTGAAATCAACTTGGTTCGGGAACGTGCTTACGGTGAGAATTTTGCCGGCCATGAATACACAAACGGAACGGCCCAGCAAAATACAAAAGCCATACTCGACGAAAGGTACAAGGAATTTGTTGGCGAAGGAAAAAGATGGTGGGATTTGGTTCGTGCCGGAGGTACCTTTGTTTTCGATGAAGTGGCTTCACTAAATGCTTCGGAAACCTACAAAATTTATTATTCCATTTCGGAAAGTATGTTGGCAAACGATTCGGAATTAATACAAACCGAAGGTTATTAATCACGATTTTTTTATAGATTTAGTTTTGTTAGTTAACTGAGGCAAAAAGGAGAGCTTGCAACAAAAGCTCTCCTCTAACCCACTTAAATTCAACCCGATGAAAAATACATTCATTGTTGTTTTTTTAATGATGTTGTTTTTGGTTTTGAGCTGCAACAAAAATCCCTTAAATGCTTCGGAAAGTTTTGAAAATGAGCCCGAAATCAGACTTGACATCAAAAAAATCCCTCTTTTGACTGAAAAAGAAAAGAATGAAATTGTTTTTATTTCTGTTCAAAAAAATTCCGGTGAACAGAAAACAATAAACGCAGTTTCTATTCTGTTTTCAAATACCTCTGTTAATAAGATTTTGAAAAATGTAACACTTTTTTCAGCAGATAAACCCAATTCAGAAGCCATTCAAAATGAAATTGGAAATTCAACAGAAATAAAAAAAGCGACCAAAATAAACACTGAATTCAGTTTGAATAAATTTGAAGAATATTTTGTCCTGTCTTTTTCTGCCCAACAAAACGCAAACCTGGATTCGACAATTACCATAGAAGCTGTTGAAATAGAATTCAGCAATCAAACCGTTCAAAAAATAACACCTTCAAAAAACAATACAATTCGGCTGGGCCATGCAATTCGTTCGCAGGGACAGGACAATTACGACACGTACCGGATTCCCGGACTGGTTACCACCAACAACGGAACATTAATTGCCGTTTACGATGCCCGTTATAACAACAGCAAAGATTTACAGGAAAATATTGACATTGGAATGAGCAGAAGCACGAATGGTGGTCAAACCTGGGAGCCCATGAAAATAATTATGGATATGGGTGAATGGGGCGGGCGGCCTGAAAAACAAAACGGCGTTGGCGACCCCTGTGTTTTATACGACACACAAACCGGCACTCTTTGGGTGGCTGCACTTTGGCTGAGCGGAGCAACAGAAAACGACGCAGTTTGGTGGGCTTCAAAACCCGGAATTAAACCCAATGAAACAGGGCAGTTTGTGTTGGTAAAAAGTACCGACGACGGACAAACCTGGTCGGAACCGGTAAACATTACTCAACAAATTAAAAATCAAAAATGGCAGTTGCTTTTACAAGGCCCCGGACGAGGAATTACCATGAAAGACGGCACGTTGGTTTTCCCTGCTCAATTTAAAGCTGACATTGGTGAAAAAGCCATCGACGGCGGACAGTACACTTGTCACTCTACCATTGTTTACAGCATAGATCACGGCGAAACATGGAGTATTGGCACCGGAGCGAAATCGAACACCACTGAAGCCCAGATTGTGGAACTTTCGGATGGCAGTTTAATGCTGAACATGCGCGACGACAGAAACCGACAGGACAAAAGTGAAACCAACGGACGGGCTATTGCTGTTACTTCTGATTTGGGAAAAACCTGGAAACTGCATTCCTCTTCAAATTCGGCTTTACCCGAATCGAATTGTATGGCCAGCATTATTGGTGGAAATGTAACAATCGACGGAACAACAAAACATGTTTTGTTCTTTTCGAACCCAAACAACAAATACCAGCGTTCGAACATGACAATTAAAGCCAGTTTGGATGAAGGAAAGACCTGGCCTGCTGAATTCCAGATTGAAATCAATGAAAATACAGGTTACGGCTATTCCTGTTTAACTATAATTGACAACAAAACCATAGGTATTTTATACGAAGGAACAAAAGAACTTTACTTTCAGAAAATACCGGTTTCAGAATTTTTTAAATCTACTGAGAATTAATAACCATGAATAAAATCAACGGCCTTATTGCTGCACCGTTTGCCCCGATGGACAAAAACGGTAAAATTATCACGGATAAAATTCCGTCGTACTTCAAATTGCTTGAAAAGAACAAAGTAGTTGGGGCATTTATTAACGGCTCTACAGGTGAAGGAGCCTCGCTGACCCAAAAAGAAAAAATGAAAATCACCGAAAAATGGACTGAAGTTGCCAAAAACAGAACCATCAAAATCATAAATCTGGTGGGTGGAACTTCGTACATGGAATGCATTGAAAATGCGCTTCATTCAGCAGAAAACAGGGTGGACGCCATTGCAATTCTTGCTCCGTACTATTTCAAACCGGCAAATGCCAAAACTCTGGTTGAATTTTGCGCCAAAATTGCAGAAGCTGTACCTCAAATACCGGTGTATTTTTATCACATCCCGGTGTTGACCGGTTGCAATATTTCAATGTATGAATTTCTGAAAGAAGCTGCACCGCTAATTCCCAACCTTGCCGGAATTAAATACACCCACGAAGATTTTATGGATTTCCAGAGCTGCCTCAATTTTATGGACGGCAAATACGACATGCTTTGGGGCCGCGACGAAAATCTTCTCTCAGCACTGGTTTTAGGAACCCGAGGAGGAATAGGAAGCACTTTTAATTATGCTGCCCCACTCTACCTTAAACTCATTGAAGCGTTTGATGCCGGCGATTTGGTACTGGCCCGGAAACTTCAGCAGATGTCGATTGATATGATTCGGCTACTCGGGAAATACGGCGGAATTGCAACAGGAAAAGCCTACATGAAATACATTGGATTTGATTGTGGTGAATTTCGGGCGCCTGTAAAAAACATGAATGAAAATAGTTATGCATTATTCTGCAACGATGTAAAAAACATAGAAATGGAAGCCTGGTTTTCCAAAATTTAGTAAGGTGAAAAAAGATACCATAAAAATACTGTTACTGACATTTGTATTAACTTCGTGTAATACCCGTGAACGCATGACAACATTTGAATTTAACTGGAAAAAACTACCTCTCCTCATTCCTTCTTTGGAAGAAAAAATACAACCAGGCCTGGCCGGAGCAATTTCGGGAACAATTTTCGATGAGCTGATAATTGCAGGCGGTTCCAATTTTCCAGATACATTACCATGGCTGGGCGGAACAAAAAAATATTACGACGAACTATTTTTTATCAAACCCGGTGAAGCGGAAAGCAGGTGGCAAATTTCATCGGTAAAATTGCCGAAACCAATGGCTTATACGGCTTGTCTTTCAAAAAATAATTCCATTTATTGTGTTGGCGGCGAAAATATTAATGGCCCGGTTGCACAGGTTCTCAAAATTTCAAAAAAAAACAATGCCTTTGTATTTGAAAAGTTACCGGATTTTCCGGTTGCGGTTTCCAATGCCGGAATTTCGACGATTGACAATAAAATATTTGTAGTTGGAGGGTTGGAAAGCAGCCAGGCCGTTTCATCGTTTTACTGTGCAAATATTGCTGAAGAAATTTTTTCGTGGAAAAAATTACCCGACTTGCCGGTACCCCTTTCTCATGCTGTTGTTGTAGGTCAGTGGGACGGAACAGAAAAGTGCATTTATGTATTGGGAGGACGAAACAAAACCGGCAACCTGACTAAATTTTTTAGTGCTATCTGGAAATATTCGCCGTCAAAAAAGAACTGGCAAAAAACAGGTGAAATTGCCTGCGACAAAAAAAATCCTTTACCACTTGCTGCCGGAACCGGTATTGCTTTTGGAGAAAACTTTATTCTCCTGTTTGGCGGCGACAACGGAAAATTATTCAACAAAACAGAAGAATTCAACATTCAGATTTCAGAAGAAAAAGAGGGAAAAAAGAAACAAAATCTTGTTGAACAAAAAATAAATCATTTGACCAGTCACCCGGGATTTTGTCGCGATATATTTATTTTCAACACCCTAACCAACAAATGCATTTCAACCGATAAAATTCCTTTCCCGGCGCAGGTAACAACATCGTTGGTGAAAATTGGAGATACATTTTATATTCCCAACGGTGAAATTAAACCTGGCGTTAGAACTGCTGAAATTAACTGTACACAAGTGCTGGTTAATGTAACCCATAATTAAAGTTGTTATAATGAATCAGAACAAAGAAAAATTGTTTTACCCCTGGATTGTAGTTGCCCTCCTTTGGGTAGTTGCTTTGTTAAATTACATGGATCGTCAAATGCTTTCGACCATGAAAGTATCGATGATGATTGACATTCAGGAATTGAAAACAGCAGAAAACTTTGGCCGTTTAATGGCGGTTTTTCTTTGGATTTACGGTTTAATGAGCCCGGTTGCCGGATTAATTGCCGACCGAATTAACCGAAAATGGCTAATTGTTTCGAGTTTGGCGGTTTGGTCGGGCGTTACTCTTGCAATGGGTTATTCTTCCAGTTTTCAGGTTTTATATGTTTTGCGCGCTATTATGGGAATCAGTGAAGCCTTGTACATTCCCGCTGCGCTGGCACTCATTGCCGATTACCACAAAGAAGGAACCCGCTCGCTGGCTGTAGGAATACACATGACCGGTTTATATTTTGGTCAGGCCATTGGCGGTTTTGGTGCTACAGTAGCTCACCAGTTTTCGTGGCAAACTACTTTTCATTCGTTCGGAATAATTGGAATAGTTTACAGTCTTGTACTCATTATATTTCTGAGGGAAAAGAAAGACCGTTTTGTCAGCCAAAAAGAAAATAAAAACATTACGGCAAAAATCAGCGGATTCAAATCGATAACAAAAAGTTTGGGAATGCTTTTGGGAACGGTAAGTTTTTGGGTGATTCTTTTTTATTTTGCTGCGCCCAGTTTCCCTGGCTGGGCAACAAAAAACTGGCTTCCTACTCTATTTTCAGAAAGCTTGGGAATGGACATGTCGAAAGCCGGGCCACTGGCTACCATTACCATTGCAGCTTCATCTTTTTTGGGAGTTATCGTTGGTGGAATCATTTCCGACCGCTGGATTCAAAAAAACCTGAAAGGACGAATTTACACAGGGGCAATCGGACTGAGCTTGTTAATTCCTGCCTTGCTATTGCTTGGATTTGGTGCAGGATTTGCCGGAATTCTGAGTGGCGGTGTTCTTTTCGGAATTGGTTTTGGAATGTTCGATGCCAACAACATGCCTATTCTTTGCCAGTTTATTTCTCCACGGCAGCGCGCCGCCGGTTACGGACTTATGAATCTGACCGGAGTTTTTGCAGGAGCTTTTGTTACAGAATTGCTTGGTAAATCAACCGACTCGGGACATTTGGGAAGAGATATGGCTTTACTTTCTATTCCGGTAGCCGCAGCTGTTTTGCTACAATTGGTTACTTTAAAACCTACTACAGCAAACAGGGAAAACGATTGAATTGTTCCTTTCATTTTTGAGTAATCTTTTTTAATGAGCTATCTTTGAATCGCAAAAAAACATAAACCAATGAAAAGAACCTGTTTTTCTATACTGATAATTATTTTCAGCATTTTCCAACTGGCAGCGCAAGACAATAGTTTTGGCACCTATTATAACCAGCGGCTTACCCTTTTCGAAAATTTGCCCGACACACCCAACGAAATAATAATGCTTGGCAACAGCATTACCGACGGATGCGAATGGAGCGAACTTTTTCAAAATCCGAATATAAAAAACCGTGGAATTAGCGGCGACATTACGGAGGGCGTTCTTTACCGGCTCGACGAAGTAACACGTTCAAAACCTGCAAAAGTATTTTTACTGATTGGAATAAACGACCTTTCAAGAAATATTCCTGCCGATACAGTTTTCGAAAACATCTGTAAAATTGCAAACCAAATACGAAGTGCATCACCTGAAACAAAAGTTTTTATTCAAAGTATTCTTCCGGTAAATCCGGCATTCGATAATTTTCCAAGACACAATACAAGAACGCCCGATGTACTCGAAATCAACAAAAAACTGGAGCGATGGTGCAAGGAAAACAAATTCGGTTTTATCGATCTTTTTCATTCGTTTACTGAAAAAGGAACTGATTTTATGAATCCGGAATATTCCAACGACGGACTTCATTTGACAGGCGCCGGCTATTTAAAATGGGCTGGGATAATTAAAGCTGAATTGAATTAAAAGAGCCACTCATGGGACTCGAACCCACGACCTGCTCATTACGAATGAGCTGCTCTACCAGCTGAGCTAAAGTGGCCTTTTTTTGAACAGATACAAATATATTTATTTTTATGGTTCAGGTAACTCTTTCTAAAAATTCAGTTCACAAAAAAAACAAACATTCAGCTTAAAATTATGGTCTTGAAAACAATCAATAATCCATATCATTTTTTTTGATTTTTGATGTTTCGAATTGTTAAAAATCCTTAATCAGCAAGGAATTCAGGGATATTCATAGATTTACTGAAACTATTTCAGAAGATTTTCTACTTTTGTGCCAAAATTCAAAAAAAGAAAGAAATGATACTAGCAGAAATCCATACTGCAAAAGGTATAATGAAAGTAAAATTTTATGAAGAGGATGCTCCGGGAACAGTAGCCAACTTTGTAAAATTATCAAAAGAAGGATTCTATGACGGACTTAATTTTCACCGTGTGATTCCTAATTTTGTTATTCAGGGCGGTTGCCCCGATGGCACCGGCGCTGGTGGTCCGGGTTATTCAATAAAATGTGAACTTGACGGGAAAAACCAATACCACGACAAAGGCGTACTTTCAATGGCCCATGCAGGAAGAAACACAGGTGGCTCGCAATTTTTTATTTGCCACAACCGCGAAAACACAAAACATCTCGACGGGCACCACACTTGTTTCGGAAAAGTGTATGAAGGCCTGGATGTTATCGATAAAATCAGGCAAGGCGACGTAATTGAGAAGATTGTAATTATCGAGGAATAATAGCAAAAAAATATTATTTCAAAAGGGATAGGAAAAATTTATCCCTTTTTTTATGCCCGAAAGAAAAAAGATCCTCTCTTAATACATGTACATACTTTAGAAACAGCAATGAAGACTCCTTTTATTGGTTACAAAGAAAAAGGCAGTAAAAAAAAACACATAACTGTTGGAAATATCAGATCTAAAATATTTATTTGTTGTGTATAATGAAACCAAAATATTGAAACAGCTGATACAAACAAATATTTAATTTACAGACTTTTAAATAGATTTTTAACATTTACCACTTATAAAAGACAAATGGCACCTATTAATAAACCGAAAATTATTAAAGATTACAATAAGTTAGACAAAGCACTGCAAGAACAAATTAAACTTGTTTATGCCGATGGTTTTGCCGAACATTTAATTCACTTTTTCGACAAAGACGGGATAAAAGTTTCGGCGCTCCCATTTGAAACCGAAGACCGTTATTACATGCTTCGCATGACTGAAAATGAAGCTATTCAGATTGTTGACGAGGATGATGATTACGATGATGACGGATTCCTGAAAAGCCACGTTAAACAAGATTATGAAGACAAATATGCTGATTTGGATCATGTGGCCGAACAAATGACCGAAGAAGAAGAAACCAGCGACAGTTACGACGACGACGATTATGGTGACGAGGACGACGGTGGTGGCGAAGAAGATTACGACGATTAATTAAAATAAAAAAGTCAGGAACAATAAACTCCTGACTTTTTCATTTTTAGTTGAAACACATTTTTGCTACTGCAATAAACCTTTCACTTTGTCTGAAATATCCTTACCATCGGCTTTCCCGGCCAATTCTTTGCTGGCAATTCCCATTACTTTTCCCATATCTTTCATTGAAGAAGCGCCGGTTTTTTCAATAATTGTCTTAACAGCCGCAGTCAATTCTTCATCCGACATTTTTTTTGGAAGAAAACTTTCAAAAACAACTACCTGCCCCATTTCCTGTTCATACAAATCGCTTCTTCCCTGTTCTTTGTAAATGGTTGCCGAATCGAGGCCCTGTTTGGCCAGTTTTGAAATAATCTTTATCGACTCATCGTCGGTAAGTTCTGCTCCTGCACCTTTGGTCGATTTTGCTTCAAGCATTACTTTTTTGATGTTTCGCAACGCTTCGAGCCTCTCTTTTTCACGGGCTTTCATAGCCTCTTTAATATCTTCGTTTACCTTTTCAAAAATTGTCATGATTTTTTGTTTTAAAGTTAATCAACTTTTTTATGGATGTACGAATTTTTATCTGTTATATTGTTTTCGCGGGTTACAGAGAAACGAGAAACTTTGTTTTTTTTGTAAGCCGGATCATTCATTCGTAGCTGTCGCCGTTTGTAAGCCGGAATATTTTCCAGTTCATCCACGTCATCGTCACTGATAGTGGAATAATCGAGTACCACATTTTTCTTTTCAGGAGCATGTCTTTCGTGGCTTGTATTCGGATAAAGCATTTCAAATTCAGAGTCTTCTTTTTCCTTTTCTTCAGCAATATCGAATTCAAAGGTTTTTTGCCTGGTACTACCCGCCGGTTTTTTCTCAACTATCCTGTTTACAGGCTGTTCTTTCTCCACAAGATTTTCAGATAGAACGTGTTCTTCCCTTTCAACGGTGTTGGTGCCAAGAATTTTTGGAATGCTACTCCTTCCAAAACCCGTTGCAATTAACGTAACCGAAATATCGTCACCCAGTTCTTCGTCTTTGCCGTTTCCCCAAATCAGGTCGGCGGCAAAACCGGCTTTATTTTGAACATAATCCGTTATTCTGCCTATTTCGTCCATGGTAACTTCTTTGTTCCCCGAAGTAATATTTAGCAGAATATTTTTTGCACCGCGAATGTCGTTATTATTCAACAAAGGTGAATTCAATGCCTTTTCCACGGCCTCCTCGGCACGCTGGTCGCCGCTGGCAATACCCGTTCCCATAACTGCAAGTCCACTTTTGCGCATAACAGTCTCTACATCGGCAAAGTCAACGTTAATATAACCGGGTACTGTAATAATCTCGGCAATTCCTTTGGCTGCAGTCGCCAGAATATTATCGGCGCGCGAAAAGGCTTCCGATATTCCAAAATCGCCAAACATTTCGCGGATGCGTTCGTTATTAACCACCAGCAAAGCGTCGACATGTTTTTCCAACTCTTCAATCCCGTCAACGGCTTGTTTTATACGTCTTCTTCCTTCATTACGAAAAGGAATGGTTACAATGCCAACAGTGAGATAACCCAATTCCTGACAAGTTTCAGCAATTACCGGAGCGCCACCGGTTCCGGTTCCGCCACCCATTCCGGCAGTTACAAATACCATTTTTGTATTTTTCCCGAAAGCTCTTTTTACATCTTCAATGTTTTCGAGAGCCGCTTCCTTTCCTTTTTCAGGTTTGTTCCCGGCGCCGCGTCCTTCGGTTAATGCAGCCCCAAGCTGTACCTTGGTATACACCGGACTGGCATCAAGCGCCTGGGCATCGGTGTTGCATACAACAAAATCAACATCTTTGATACCCTGCTTAAACATATGATTTACGGCGTTTCCACCACCTCCTCCAACTCCTACTACTTTTATTTCACACCCTTTTTTGTCGGGAAATGAAAAGTCTGCCATTTTCTCCATAATATCCATTTTTTTCGTTAAAAGGGTTTATTCTTCAAAAGGTTGATCGTCATCTTCTTCAAACAATCTTCCCAAACCGAAATTTTTATAAAACCAGTTGTCAATACTTGGCTCAGCTACAGGTTTGTCAACTTTAATCTTTTTCTTTTGCTCGGGTTTCTTTTTACGTGCGAAGATTGATTTTTCATTTTGAACTTTTTTGGGACGTTCAATAATTTCTTCTTCCTCTTCTTCTTCATCATCATCGAGCGAAAAAACCAGATTATCTTCCAATTCTTCTTCCGGCTCGAATACTAAATCAGGTTCTTTTTCAGAAGCAACCTTTTTCTCCTGAATTTCATCCTCGAGATCAAATTTTTCCGGTTCTTTTTTAGGTTGAAGAATCCGGTTCGGGTTGGTAACAAAACCGGTAGCCAAAATGGTTACACTTATTTTGTCGCCCAACGATTCATCGTAGCCGTTACCCCAGATAATATCGGCATCCTGTCCGGCTTTTTCCTGCAATGCTTCAATGATTTCTCCAATTTCCCCAATCCTGATTTCTTCTTTTCCTGAAATGATATTCAGTAATATATTTTTAGTTCCGTAAATATCGTTGCTATCAAGCAGCGGCGACTCAAGCGCCTGGTTAACAGCTTCCATTGCACGGCCTTCGCCAATAGCAAAACCGGTTCCCATAATGAACACTTTGCTGTTGTGCATAACCGTAAAAACATCGGCGTAGTCGATGTTTACATTTCCCTGTATCGTAATAATTTCAGCAACTCCCTTTACCGCTGTTGTAACAATGTTATCTGCCATTTTAAAGGCCTGGCGAGCGGGTAAATCGCCAAAAATATTTTGCAACCGCTGATTGCTAACCACCAGCATACTATCGACATATTCACCGAGTTTTTCGATTCCCTTCATGGCTTGGCCGAAGCGCTTTTTCCCTTCGGCAGGCGACGGAATGGTAACTACAGCAATGGTAAGAATCTTTAATTCGCGTGCCAGTTTTGCAATTACAGGTGCAGCCCCGGTTCCGGTTCCTCCACCCATTCCGGCAGTGATAAACACCATTTTTGTATTTTCCTTCAGCACATTTTTTAAGTCTTCATAACTCTCTTTTGCTGCTTCTTCTCCCATTTCAGGTTGATTGCCTGCACCGCGGCCCTCGGTTAATGTAGCCCCAAGTTGAATTTTAACCGGAACAGGACTTACTTCCAGCGCCTGGGAATCGGTGTTGCAAATGATGTAATCGACACCCGTAATTCCCTCTTCGTACATGTGATTGACGGCATTACAACCACCGCCGCCCACGCCAATTACCTTTATAATGGAGGACGAAGCTTTTGGAAATTGAAAGTTTACTAATTCTTCGGTCATATCCTTTTCATTTAATTCATTGCCAAATCGTCGTTATCATCGTCGATGTAGTCGAGTACACCCTGCACTACTTTTCGCCACGAAGACAAACCGTTTTTTTCCTTTTTCTTTTTGTCTTTATCTTTTGGCGTAGTCCTAATCTCTTTTGAAACCATTTCGTTTTTCAGTGAAAGTTTCAGCAAACCAAGGGCAGTAAGCAGCTCCTGTTCCTGGAACTCTTTTCTTCTGTTTACAGGATGAATTACCGGAAATGCTTTCCGTGCATCCATTCCGACCCGAAATTTCACCAATGCTACAATATTGTTTAAGTTGGCTGTTCCTCCTGAAATTACTACACCTGAACCAATTTCTTCGACACCCGATTTTGAAATCTGGAAATTTACATTGTCCATAATTTCTTCCAAACGGGCCTGAATTATAAATGCTAGGCTTTTGAATGTAATTTCTTTGGGATCCCAGCCGTTGTAACCGGGAATGGTCACTACTTTTTGCTCGTCGGCAAAATCGCCCATTGCCTCTCCGTATTTTACTTTTAGTTGTTCGGCCCATTTGGGCAAAATAGAACAACCTTCTTTTATGTCTTTGGTAATTACGCTTCCGCCAAAAGGAATTATTGCGGCATGAATTAAAACACTTCCGTAATAAACCGCTAGTTTTGTAGTTCCTGCACCAATGTCGAGCATAATTGCACCTTCCTCTTTTTCATCGTTCGAAAGTGTAGCTTCGGCAATGGCCAGTGGTGAAAGCACAAGATTTTCAATACTAACGCCAATACGGTCGAAGACACGTTGAAGATTTAGCAAATGAAATTCAGGGACAATAAACAACTTGTAGTTGGCTTCAATTTTACGACCGGTAATGCCAACCGGGTTTATTTCTTTAATATCGTTGTCGATAACAAACGACTGCGGAATTACATGAACAATTCTGTAATCCTGTTCAACTTTATGATTTCGGGCTTCGTTGTACAATTCGTTAATGTCGAAATTCGAAACGATCCCTTCGTCCGAAGTAAAACGATAAGCGCTATATTCGACAGTTTTCATATGTTGCCCGGCAAATGTAACCGACGCAGAAGTAATTTCCTCTTCCATCTGTTTTTCCAGATCATCGAACAATTCCCGCAAAACGGTGGTTACTTCTTCTATATTAAAAACCACACCTCTTTTAATTCCACGCGAAGGAACCTTTGAAATACCTTTGATTTCAATTTTGTTCTCTTCGTTTTTCAGACCGGCTAATCCAACTATTTTCGACGTGCCAATGTCAACTACAACGGAAAGATTACTTTTTGAAGCCATTTTTATCTCTTTTTAGCGATTACCTGATTTTCGTACTTTACACTCACTGATTTGTATTTATCCCAATTGTTTTTAGCCAGGACCTGTTCGTAAAAGGCCCTCATATTTCTGAGTTTTTTCTCGTAATTTTCAAAACTTCCCAGTTCGATCAACTGATCGCCAATGAGAGGAGTAAGAATTACGTCGCCATCGGCCTGCACATGTATTTGCTGAATCTGTGCTTTCCAGAAATCATCGTCTTCAAGGTACTGAACAAAAGGCAGCAATTCTTCGACAGCGCGTTTCTCACTTATTTTTCCGGTTACTGCCAAAACATCGGCAGTATATTTAATCGACACAGGAAATCTGTTCCCCTTTTTATCGAGGTAGTAACTTCCGTCGGTTGTAACAATGCGAACCACCGGTTTGCGGTGTTTTACCTTTACTGTAAGAATTCCTTTGTAAGAGGTACTGTCTTTTACCAGCACTTTAAAAACTTCTGCCTTTTCAATGGTCTTGTTCTTTTCAACTTCCAGCTCTATTTCTTCGGAATTAATTTCATTCAGCGATTTTCCCACAATTTTACTGTCGACCGATTTTACCATCCTCAAAATATCGTTCTGGCTCAACCGGATTATATCGTCGGATTTGAAATCGACTTCGATGTTGCTACAGGCTATGTTTTTCCCTTCGTGCGAAGTAAAAGCAAGCGTGGTGACCAAAATAACGATCAACACAAGCAAACCTGTCAATTTCATCAATTTTCGCAACATCAGTTTTTGTTTTTTAATACATCAATAATTTGCACAGCCATCCGGTCGATATCGCCGGCGCCCATGGTTAAAACCACATCGGTTTTGTTATTTTTTAACCATTCGATGGTTTCTTCTTTTGTTGCCAGAAGTTTATTTTCCAGTTTCATCCGGGTAAAAATTATTTCAGATGATACTCCCCTGATTGGTTCTTCTCGTGCCGGATATAGCGGAATTAAAATGGCCGAATCGAGCAAATCGAGACTTTCAGCAAATTCAGCGGCAAAATCGCGGGTGCGCGAGTACAAATGCGGCTGAAAAATTCCGGTAATTTTCCTGTCTGAATACAGCGCTTTTACCGAAGTAATAACAGCCTCCAACTCTTTTGGATGATGTGCATAATCATCGATATAAATATGATTTTCAGTTTTGTAACGCACATCGAACCGGCGAACCACACCCTGGTATTTTTCAATTCCGGATTTTATTTCATCGGCCGAAGCTCCGGCAAGAAATGCAAGAGCTGCCGCACCCACTGCATTTTCGACATTTACCAGCCCCGGATAATTCATTTTGAAATTCGCAATTATTCCGTCAGGAGTTTTTAAATCGAACCGATAACAGGCATCTTCAGCATCCAAATGAAGGTTGATAGTGGTAAAATCAGCATCTTCCTTTAACGAATAGGTGAAAACCTCGGCGCTGGTTTTTTCGGTATTTAATTCCACCCCTTTTTTGATAACAAGCTTACCATCCGGTTTTATCTGAGAAATAAATTTCTCGAACGACTCCACAATTTTATCGCGATCGCCGTAAATATCGAGGTGGTCGGCATCAACCGAAGTAACCATTGCAAGTTGTGGTTGCAAATGCAGAAACGAACGGTCGAACTCATCGGCTTCGGCAACAATCCAGGGTGAATCGTCTTTTGGGAGCAACAAATTGGTCCCGAAATTTTTAGACACTCCTCCCAAAAATGCCCCGCAGCCTGCCGCCGTTTCATTCAAAATGGTTGCTGTTATTGTACTTACGGTTGTTTTACCGTGTGTGCCCGAAACGGCAATTCCACTTTGCTCGTTGCAAATTAAACCCAGAACTTTTGCCCGTTTCAACAAACCAATTGGTTTTTCCCTGAACCAGGAAAGTTCGCTGTGGTCGTCGGGCAGCGCCGGAGTAAAAACAGCCAGTGTTTCGGCCGGATCCCAGTTTTTGGGGATGTTTCGGATATCGTCTTCAAAATGAACATCAATTCCTTCTTTTTGCATTGCCTCTGTAAGAGCTGTCGGTGTTTTGTCGTAACCGGCCACATTTCGCCCGGTAAACTTAAAATAGCGGGCGAGCGCACTCATTCCAATTCCCCCGATTCCGAGGAAATACACATTTTTAATATTTTGAAGATTCTTCATTGCTGCAGAATTTTTTCTACCTCATCCACAATATCTTTCGTAGCATTGGGTTTTGCCAGCGTTTTTATCTGCACAGCCAACTCCTTGCATTTTTTCTCATCGTTAATTAACAGAACCGCTTCCTGCATCAGTTTTTCATCAATTTCGTTGTCGCGAATCATCAAAGCGGCTTCCTTTTCAACCAAAGCCATTGCATTTTTTGTTTGATGATCTTCAGCAACATTTGGCGAAGGAACAAGAATTGAAGGTATTCCTACCAAACACAACTCGGAAATGGTTCCTGCTCCGGCTCTTGAAATTACCACCCCTGCAACGGAATACGCCAAATCCATCCGCGAAATAAACTGGTGAACATGCAGGTTTTCCGGTTTTTTATCTTTTAATTCATTCAGAATGCGTTCATAATAAATGGCGCCGGTTTGCCAGATAAATCGGACGCCCGACTTTGCAATAAAATCAATATTTTTCAGAACGGCATTGTTTATTGAACGTGCCCCAAGACTACCGCCAACTATCAGAATAACTTTGTCATTTTCCTGTAAACTGAAAAAAGATAGTCCTTCGCTTTTTTCTGAACGGTTTTTCACCATGTTTTCGCGTACAGGATTGCCTGTAAAAACGATTTTTTCAGCCGGAAAAAAACGGTCCATTTTATCGTAAGCCACACAAATGGCATTTACTTTTTTACTCAGCAGTTTATTGGTAATTCCGGCATACGAATTTTGTTCCTGAATCAGGGTTGGAATTTTCTTACGGGCGGCAGCACGCAACAGCGGTCCGCTGGCGTACCCGCCAACACCAATGGCAACCTGCGGTTTAAAATCCTGAACAATTTTTCGTGCCATTGAAGCGCTTTTAAAAAGCCGCACAAAAAAGGTAAACATTTTCAACCCCGGTTTTCGGGGAAAACCCATCACCGGCAAACCTACAATTTTGTATCCGGCAGCGGGAATCCGTTCCATTTCCATTCTTCCCAAAGCGCCCACAAACAAAATTTCAGCCTCCGGATTTCGTTTGCTGATTTCGTTTGCAATGGCCAGCGCCGGGAAAATATGTCCGCCGGTTCCACCCCCGCTTAATATGACGCGTTCAATCTTCATTATTTTTCCATTTCGTAATCTTCGTCAGGCGCATTCACCTGAACCGGTTGTTTCTGAATCTCGCGATCCACCTGGTTTTGATAACTTACACTTAAAATGCAGCCAAATGCAATCGACGTAAAAATCAGTGAAGTTCCGCCAAGACTAATCCACGGCAAAGGTTGCCCGGTTACCGGCAGCGCCCCGCTTGAAACACCTATATTTATCATGGCCTGAAAAACCAGCAACAAGGTAAACCCGGTAACCAAAAAAGCCGGGAAAGTTCTTGTCGAGCGCCGGACTATTACCACTCCCCGGAAAAAGAAAACCAGGTAAAGAAATATTACTCCGGTGCTTATTATCAAACCGTATTCTTCAACTATAATTGCAAAAATAAAATCGTTATAAGCAGCCGCCATATAATTGCTCACGTCGGAATGGCCTGGGCCTTTTCCGATAATTCCACCTTCGTAAATGGCAAGCTTGGCATAATCGGCCTGCGTAATTCCAACTTCAGAACTAGGGTCTCCGTGGATAAAACGCTCAATCCTTCCCTTTACGGTATGAACCCTCGAAAATGAATCGGGAACCAGATCGGCAGTATAATAAACCAAAACCACAACCGCAATGCCGGCGACAAAAACAAGCGCCAGATATTTGAGAGGAATCCGGCCAATAAACATCATTGTCATAATTGTGGCAAACAGCAACGACGCAGTAGAGAAATTTGATAAAAAGATTAATCCACAAATAGCGCCGGTGAAAATGATTATTTTTTTAAATGCCGAAAATAAATCGCGGGACGTTTTTTGTTTTTTGCCCAGAATTTTAGCCGTGTAAATAATGAGTGAAATTTTGGCAATTTCGGAAGGCTGAAATGAAAGCGGCCCTAAACTCAGTGTTCTTCCGCTACCTTTTACAATGCCGGCAAATTTTAATGCAACAGTAAGCGCCAACAATCCTATACTAAAATAAACCAGATAATTAGCCAGCATGGAATAAATTTTTACAGGAATAACGTTTACCATGAGCAACATTACCCCAAAACCAATTCCGATAAAAAATATTTGCCTGATTAAATAATGCAGGGTATTTCCCGACGCCTGACGGTAAGCCAGCGCCCCGGTTGAACTGTAAACAATCAACAGCGACATTAACGACAAAAGCAGCAGAATCATCCAGATAACCCTGTCGCCCCTGAAATATTTGGCAAATTCGAAATTCATATTACAGGTTTCTTACTTCACGTTTAAACTGTGCGCCGCGGTCTTCATAATTTTCAAACAAATCGAAACTGGCACAAGCCGGCGAAAGCAACACGGTATCGCCGTTGCGCGATAGGTAGTAAGCCGCTTTTACAGCTTCTTCCATGCTCATTGTATCGACCATATTTTTTACTTTGTCGCCAAATGCTGCATGTAATTTTGCGTTGTTTTTTCCAAGGCAAACAATTGCTTTAACTTTGTCTTTCACCAAATCGAACAACATGGAATAGTCGTTTCCTTTGTCAACGCCGCCTACAATCCAAACAATAGGTTTGTTGATGCTTTCCAAAGCATACCATGTTGAATTTACATTGGTCGCCTTTGAATCGTTGATAAACTCAATTCCGTGAACTTTCAGAAAATGTTCGAGCCGGTGTTCAACACCTTTAAAATCGGCCAGACTTTCCCGCAATTGTTCGTTACGAATGTTAAAAACCATACTTGCAATTCCTGCTGCCATCGAATTGTAAGTGTTGTGTTTTCCCTGAAGTGATAAATCCAGAATAGACATACTGAATTGGTTTTGGTTAAAATTTATAATTATCTGATTCCCCTCTGTTCCTGCGCCATTTTCAGCGGGGTCTCCCAGCGTGAAAGGCAAAGCACAGGCATTTATTTCTTTTCTTTTTAGTTCTTTTTGAATGACTTCGTCGTCGGAACAATAGACGAAATAATCTTCGTTTGTCTGGTTTTGGATGATCCGAAATTTTGAATCGACGTAGTTTTGCATTTCATACCCGTAGCGATCCAAATGGTCGGGAGTGATGTTCATTAAAACCGCAACATTGGCTTTAAAATCATACATTCCATCGAGCTGAAAACTGCTCAGTTCAATAACGTAATAATCAAAATTCTCTTCGGCCACCTGCCATGCAAAACTTTTCCCGACATTTCCGGCCAGCCCCACATTGAACCCGGCATTTTTCAAAATGTGATAAGTAAGCAGGGTAGTTGTTGTTTTCCCGTTGCTCCCGGTTATACAAATGGTTTTTGCCGAAGTGTATTTTCCTGCAAATTCAATTTCAGAAATAACCGGAATATCAATCTCTCTGAGTTTTTTTATTAGTGGTGCAGTTTCAGGAATACCCGGGCTTTTTACCACCAGTTCGGCATCAAGAATTTTAGATTCTGTGTGTTTCTCCGCTTCAAAATCGATGGAATATCCGGAAAGCACTTTCTGGTATTTTTCCTTGATTTTCCCCAAATCAGACACAAATACAGTGTAGCCCATTTTCTGACCAAGAATGGCTGCACCCACGCCGCTTTCGCCGGCTCCCAATATGACCAATTTGTTTTTCAACTTACCTCACTTTTAATGTAACTATTGTAATAACTGCCAGAATAATTCCGACAATCCAGAACCGGGTTGTAATTTTCGATTCAGGAATACCTTTTTTCTGGTAATGATGGTGAATGGGGCTCATCAAAAACACTCGCCTGCCTTCACCGAATTTGCGTTTTGTATATTTAAACCACCCCACCTGAATCATCACCGAGAAATTTTCGATGAGAAAAATTCCGCAAAGCAGTGGTATTAAAATTTCTTTTCTGATGATAATGGAAAAAACAGCGAGGATTCCTCCAAGCGCCAAACTTCCGGTGTCGCCCATAAAAACCTGTGCCGGGTACGAATTGTACCACAAAAACCCGACAGTAGCTCCAATAAATGCAGCAATAAAAATGGTTAATTCGCCAATATTTGGAATGTACATAATATTCAGGTAATCAGCATAAATGATGTTACCGCTAACGTAAGCTAAAATTCCAAGCGTTGCTCCGCTTATTGCAGAAGTCCCTGAAGCCAGACCGTCGATCCCGTCGGTTAAATTAGCTGCATTTGAAACCGATGTAATAATGAAAATTATTATGAGTGCGTATAAAACCCATTTGAGCCACGATGCTGCATCGCCGGCAAATGCAACCAGCCATTTGTAATCGAACTCATTTTTTTTGATAAACGGGATTGTAGTTACGGTAGATTTCACATCTTCAGTAACGTATTGCATACTTTTCTCGCCTGTTTCAGAATTAACTGTTTCCTGCTGAATTTCGTTTCCCTGTGCGTTTTTAACCCTCTGACGAACAACAACATCGTTGCTTAAAAACAGAGTAGCGGCTACAAATAAACCCAAACTGATTTGACCGAGGATTTTGAATTTTCCGGCCAGACCTTTTTTATTTTTCAGAAAAACCTTGATGTAGTCGTCGATAAAACCGATTAACCCGAGAAATGCTGTCGTAATCAACATTAAAAGAATGTAAACATTGTCGAGCCTTGCAAAAAGGAGAGTTGGAATAATTATGGCTGAAAGAATGATTATCCCGCCCATCGTCGGGGTTCCTTTTTTCTGTAATTGACCTTCAAGTCCCAAGTCACGGATTTCTTCACCAATTTGTTTGCGTTGCAGCATTCGAATTATTTTTTTACCAAAAACCATAGTAATCAGCAACGACAGAATAATGGCGGCACCTGAACGAAACGAAATGTATTGAAACATTCCAACTCCGGGAAGGTCAAATTTTTCTAATATCTCATACAAAATATATAACATACGGCCGATTTTCTATTCAATACCAAAAAACTCTTTAATTATTTCCTTGTCGTCGAAATGGTATTTTACACCATTTATTTCCTGATAATTTTCGTGCCCTTTCCCGGCTACCAGGATAATATCTCCGGGGCGGGAAATCAGCACAGCTGTTTTTATGGCTTCCCTTCTGTTTTCAATGGAGACGACTTTGTTTTTAAATTGGGCTTCCACACCGGCTTCCATATCTTCTATGATTTGCGCCGGATTTTCAGTGCGTGGGTTATCCGAAGTCAAAATTACTTTGTCGCTGGCCAGCAAAGCTTCCCTGGCCATTTCGGGGCGTTTGGTTTTGTCGCGATCACCGCCTGCCCCAACAACTGTAATTACCTGTTCGTTCCGCGTTCTGATTTCAGAAATAGCAGCCAAAACATTTTTTAATGCGTCGGGAGTGTGGGCGTAATCAACAATGGCCATTTTCCCATCGTTACTTCTGATGGCTTCGAAACGACCGGCAACGGGTTCAAGCGAACTTATTTGTGTTAAAACCTCATCTTCGTTTTGCCCCAAACTAACAGCCGTGGCAAAAACAGCCAGCAAATTCGATGCGTTGAACTTTCCAACAAAACGTGCCCAGATTTCATGACTGTTCATGTTCAGCAACATTCCATCAAAATGGCTTTCGAGAACTTTACACATAAAATCGGCCATTCTTCCCACAGAATAGGTTAACTTGTTTGCCTTTGTATTTTGCAACATCACCAAACCATTTTTGTCGTCGATATTGGTTACTGCAAAAGCCTCGGCAGGCAGGTTATCGAAAAATGCTTTTTTCGCTTTTATATATTCAGCAAATGTTTTGTGATAATCGAGGTGATCGTGAGTAATGTTGGTGAAAATTCCACCGGCAAATTCAATTCCTGCAATTCGCTGTTGGTGAATCGCGTGCGAACTAACTTCCATAAAACAAAACTCGCAGCCGTCGTCAACCATGGCGGCCATTAAACGCTGTATTTTCAATGCGTCGGGTGTTGTATGTGAAGCCGTTTCTTCCTTCTCGTTAATTTTATAGGAAATGGTTGAAATGAGCCCGGCTTTGTAACCCAGATTCAAAAACAATTTGTACAAAAGTGTGGCAATACTTGTTTTACCGTTGGTTCCGGTAACACCAACCACCTTCATTTTTGAAGAAGGTTTTTTATAAAAAACAGAAGCCAGTTCTCCCAGAATTTTGTTTGAATCGGCGACTTTAATAAAAGTTACCGATCCAGGAATTTGTTCTGGAAATTCTTCACAAATCACAGCGCCGGCACCTTTTTCAACAGCTACTGAAATAAACCGGTGACCATCGACATGCACTCCGCGCTGGGCAATAAAAACCGAATCCTGTACGATTTTTCGCGAATCGAATTCAATGCCTGAAATATCCCGATCCAAAGTACCGGCAACTTCTAAAAGATTACTGTATTTTACTAACTGTTCTAATTTCATCTTCAACTCAATGTAATCGATACGGTTTGCCCGGGAACACATTTTGACCCCGGAGTTAACGATTGTGATCTTACTTTTCCAACGCCGTTCACATTCACATGTAAACCCAGGTTTTCAAGCAAATAAATTGCATTGCTGGCGCCCATCCCGCGAACGTCGGGGACAACACCGTTGCTGATTTCGTTATTGTTTAAAATAATTTGGTCGTTTTCCTTTTTTACCGATGCCAACATGGTTTTAGGCTTTCCCTTTATGTCCAAATCAAGGTCGTCGGCAACACGAATAATATCTTTTGATTTTCCCTTTTTAATGTCAGGAAGTTTTATCTTTTCATCCTCGTTTGCATCACTTTCTTCTTCAATTACAATCTGCGAGGCATAAATTTTTTCAGCAATTTCCTTAAAAACCGGACCTGCAACTGACCCCCCGTAATAAGCTCCCCCTCTTGGATTGTTAAACGTTACAATTATCGAATATTTGGGTTTATCAGCAGGGAAATATCCTGTAAATGAAGCGAGGTACATTCCTTTCTGATACCCGCTGCTACTGCTTGAAATTTGTGCTGTACCTGTTTTTCCGGCAACTTTAAAATAGGACGTTTGCAATCCTTTTCCCGTTCCGTTCTCACAAACACCTTCCAACATTTTTTTAGCTTTACCAATGGTTTCTTTTGAAGCAATCGAAGAATTCAGAACCTGTGTTTTAAATCGTTTTTCGGTTGCGCCGTTGTCGCGAATCTCCTTCACTAAAAAAGGTTTAACCATTTTTCCGTTGTTGGCAACGGCGTTGTAAAATGTCAGAATCTGAAGCGGTGTCATTTTTGTTTCGTAACCGTACGACATCCAGGCCAGGGTTGTACCCCACCAGTCTTTATCTCCGGGATATTTAAAATAAGGTATTCCTTCGCCGGCAACCTCCACACCAAGTGGTTTGTTTACACCAAAACTGAAAACACGATCGACATATTTTTTGGGGTCGTTTTCGTAACACTGGGTAATGATTTTAGCCACTCCAACATTTGAAGACAGTTCAAAAATTTCTTTTACGGTAATTGCACCATGGCCACCGTGTCCGTAATCGCTGTCTTTAATTGGTTGTCCTTTGTATTTCCATAAACCAATTCCTGTATCGAAAACATCACTGGTATCAACCAGCCCGTCTTCCATGGCCGCCATCAGTGAAATCAATTTAAAGGTTGAACCGGGTTCGTAACAGCCTGCGTGACCAAGTGCGTAGTTGTAATTTTCGTAATAGTTGCCGTTTTCGAGTCCCAAATTTGCAATGGCCTTTATCTGGCCTGTTTTAACTTCCATCACAATTGCCGTGGCCCACTCTGCATTGGTTTTCCGAAGCTGATCGTAAAGGGCACTTTCCGTAATATCCTGAATTTTTATATTAATTGTTGTAACGATATCCATTCCATCTTTGGGTTCAATTTCGGTACGGGCAATCCAGCGACCGGAAAGATTCTGGCGGTAACTTACGCCATCTTCTCCACGCAAATACTGTTCATACGCGCCTTCCAAACCTGTGTAACCCACATTTCCGTAAATTCCGCCGCCAACACCTTTGTTTAAACCGCCAATAGTTCTGTAAGCCAAGTTACCGAGGGGGGTAATTCGTTTGTTTTCCTGTTCAACAATTAAACCACCGCCAAACCTTCCCCTGCGAAGAATCGGAAACTTTTTCACTTGCTGAAGTTCAACATAATCGATTTTACGAGGCGTAAGTAAAAAGCCACGGTTTTTCTTACTGTAAGCTTCGTTTAACCTGCGTTTGTATTCCTGAGATGAAGCATCTCTGAAAAACCTGGATAAATAAATTGCGAGAGAATCTCTTTCACTTGAAAATACCTTTTTTACACCTTCCGAACCCAAATCAATTCTGACATAATAACCCGGCACCGATGTAGCCAAAACACTGCCGTCGTCGGCACAGATATTTCCGCGGTTAGGTTCAACAATTACCGTATTTTCATTAAGATTTTTGGCAATTTTTTCCCAACGGTCGTTTTTAATCTGCTGAACAGAAATCATTTTCACAACCACTACTGCCCCAAAAATGAGCAGGATGAAATATACAATTGCAATTCTTGATATGATTGATCTGCGGATTCCCATTTCTTAATCTTTGTCGACAATTAATTTTTTAGGCGGAGTAATCGGCTCCTGCAAATCGATTCCTGCATTTTCCACCTTTCTCAAAACTTCTGAAGGACGGCTTGCATCCATCAGTTTGGCAGAAATTGTAATCGATTCCGACCGAAGTTCGTCCAGCGTGTCTTTTAATACCTCCACATTCCGGATTGTACGTTCAGACCAGTTTCGGTTAGCAATGAGCAATATTCCCAGCACAGCCAAAAAAAACACAAACGGTAATTGCTTTGTAATCCTGTCGTCGGTAAGAATTGTCCCTCCGATAAACGACTTGACACCACCTTTTTTCTTATTGTTTTTTGCCTTCTCTTCCATGTCAGATTTTCTCTGCAATCCTTAATTTTGCGCTTCGTGAACGTGTATTGTTTTTCAATTCCTCTTCACCGGGAATAATTATTTTCCTGTTCACCAAAGTGAAAGGTGATTTCATATTCCCGTAAAAATCCTTTTCGATGGTTCCTTCAAAGTTTCCTGCTTTCATAAAATTCTTACAAAGCCTGTCTTCGAGGCTGTGATAAGTTATCACAACCAGCCGGCCTCCCGGTTTTAGGACATCAAGCGCAGAAAGTAAAAATTCCTTCAGAGCTTCCATTTCATCATTTACTTCAATACGAAGTGCCTGAAAAACCTGCGCCAGATATTTGTTTTCAATTGCTTTGGGCGAGCATTTTGATGCTATTTCTTTTAGTTGAGTGGTGGTTTTAATAATCGAATCGTTTCTTTCTTTCATGATTTCAGCAACCAACCGACCTGCGTTTTTTATTTCGCCATACATTCTAAAAATGAAAACCAGCTGTTCTTCGGAATATTCGTTAACAACCGAGGCTGCATCTTTTTTGGCATTGCGGTTCATCCTCATATCGAGGTCGCCGTCGAAGCGAAAAGAAAATCCGCGTTCGGGAACATCAAAATCGTGGGAAGAAACCCCCAGATCGGCGAAAACAGAATCAACACTTTCTACTCCGTAATATTTCAGGAAATTCTTCAGATACCGAAAATTGTGACGTACAAAAAAGAGCCGGCGATCTTCAAAAGCATTCGCGGCGGCATCTTCGTCCTGATCGAAGGCAAAAAGTCTTCCTTCACCCAAAACCTGAAGAATTAACCGTGAGTGACCACCTCCGCCAAAAGTAGCATCAACTACATCATCACCCGGACGGATATTCAGCCCTTTTATACTTTCGTCCGGCAAAACCGGTATGTGATACGGTTGTAACATTCGAACTTTTATTTGTCGCTTCCACCATTCAATTCACTCAACATTCTTAAGAACTCATCATTGGTCATTTCTTCTTCAGCAATTTCACTGTCGGCGACCAATCTGATTGAAGTAAACATTCCGATAAACTTTACGTTCTTTTTCAATCCGGCAAACTTCAAAAAATGAGCAGGAATATTAATTCTGCCGTTAGGGGCTACTCCAATTCTTGTAAAATTCTGAAAATAAAACTGAAGCAGTTTATCGTGTTTGGGCTCCATGGGATTTAACTTGCTTTGAAACTCATTCACTTTTTCAACCCAACGCTGCTCGGTGTGAATATCAAGACAATTCCCCAAACGATTTTTTTCAAGAATGACATAATCGAGTGCCATTTCACCAGCCGCATTTTTAAAAGCGGCTGGAAAAACGATTCTCCCTTTATCGTCGATTTTTGCAGTATGCTCTCCAACAAAAATTGCCATTCGAAATTATTCCAATTAACAATGTAAAAATAGGAATTAATTCCATATCATTCCACTCAGTGACACATTATTCCACAGAAAAAAAATGGCCTCTTTTGTTTAAAATCTGTTAGTAATTTGTTAAAAACTTTACTATGCGAAAAATACACAAACACATAAACAACATAAAAGCAACAACTTACTATTAACAAAAAAACATATCAACACTCGTTAATAACTCCTTGCAAAGTAATCATTTTTCGGTTATCCCCGTTTATCCCGGCATAAAAAAACGTATGTTTTCGAATTTCAATTTTCAGTAGGACACAATTCCGCTCTCCTTATTTTTCTTTTTTTGCTCATTTTTTATTTAATTGCCGCAAAAATCCAAGGTGGAAGAACAAAAAACAACTTTGTACAAACCCATAAATATCAGGGAGGTCTTTGCCTCGAAAAGTCGGCGCCTGGCAAAAGTAATGCCGGGTTTTATTTACAGTTACTTAGACAGAATAATTCATGTTGATTTTTTAAATGACTTTCTGCAACGAAACGGCCACCTTTACGGAATCGAATTCATCAACCAGGTTATTAAAGAATTCAATGTTCGCGAATTTATACATGGCACTGAAAACATTCCTGAATCAGGACAGTTTATTTTTGCCAGCAATCACCCGCTGGGAGGTTTTGACGGAATGCTGCTTCTTAAAAATGTGGATAAACTTCTTGGATCGCCAATGTTTCTCAGCAACGATATTTTAATGAATATTTCAAACCTGAGTCCTATGTTTGTTCCGGTAAACAAACACGGGGGGCACAGTCGGGAAGTTGCGAAAATACTGGACGAAACTTATCGTTCAAACAAACAGATACTGATTTTCCCTTCCGGGCTGGCATCACGAAAAATTAAAGGAAAAATAATGGATCTGGAATGGAAAAAACATTTCATTGCCAAATCGATAAAATACCGGCGCGATGTTATTCCTGTATTTGTTTCAGGCAGAAATACTAACCGTTTTTACAGGCTTGCCAAATTCAGAAAGTTTTTCAAAATAAAGTGGAATCTTGAAATGTTTTTCCTGCCCGATGAAACATACAAACACAGAAATACTGATGTTCATATTTATTTTGGCAAACCACTGTCGTACAAAATGTTCGACAAAAGCAAAACCCAGGCAGAATGGGCTGAATATGTAAAAAGGCTGGTTTACGCTCTTCCAAAGTAAAAGTTCGCAGAAATTAAAAAGAGCAGGCAGATAAACTTGGGCTAATTTTTTTAACTTTGTATTCCATTTTTCAAAAAAGCGTATGGAGATGAAAGATATAATAAAGGCGCTTCCGAGAGAAGCAATTTACGCTGAATTAACTCCCGACAAATTACTCAGAAAAACCAACAAGGGTGGAAACGAGATATATGTGATTACGCACCACGATTCGCCGTCAATTATGCATGAAATTGGCCGGCTTCGTGAAATAACTTTTCGGGATGCCGGTGGTGGCACAGGAAAAGAAACTGACATTGATGCGTACGACACAGCCGATGTCCCGTACAGACAACTTGTAGTTTGGGACCCCGACGCCAAGGAAATACTTGGCGGTTACCGCTACCTGCTTGGCGGTGAAACTGCAATTGATGAAAACGGAGAAGTTGGACTTGCTACAGCTCGTTTATTTCACTTTTCAAAAGAATTTATCGATCATTATTTGCCGCATACACTGGAACTCGGCAGATCGTTTGTTCAGCCTGAATACCAGTCAAGCAAAGCTGGAGCAAAAGCGCTTTTCGCACTCGACAACCTTTGGGACGGACTTGGGGCTTTAACCGTCGACCATTCTGAAATAAAATATTTCTTTGGAAAAGTAACCATGTATTCTCACTTTCACAACGATGCAAGAAACCTGATTCAGTATTTTTTCAAGAAATATTTCCGCGACAAAGAGAATCTGGTTTATCCCAAAAAACCGGTTGAATTCAATTACAATGTGGATGAAATGAGAAAGATTTTCATTGGAGAGGATTATAAAGAGGATTATAAAATTCTAATTCAGTCGGTTCGGCAATATGGTGAAAATGTTCCGCCGCTTATTAACGCTTATATGAATTTGTCACCGTCGATGAAAACTTTTGGAACTGCCGTAAATGAAAAATTTGGTGAGGTTCTGGAAACCGGAATTATTGTTACCATTAACGATATTTACGAAGTAAAAAGGGATCGCCATATTGAAACCTATGTGAAAGACAAGGAAAACAGTCAATGGCCAACACCTGAATAACGACAATGGATTTTTACTCAAAACATCCCAAAATTCTTTTGGCAGTCGACTCCATCATTTTCGGATTCAATGAAAACGAAAGGGAGTTAAAACTGCTTATTCTGAAACGAAAATTTGAACCGGCTTTGGGAGAATGGTCGTTAATGGGGGGATTTGTAAATCCGGAAGAAAGCCTTGACAATGCTGCAAAAAGAATTGTTGCCGAATTAACAGGTTTAAACAATGTTTACATGGAACAATTGTATGCTTTTGGCGATCTTAATCGTGACCCGGGAGGCAGAATTGTTTCGGTTGCCTATTTTTCATTGATAAAACTGAACGACTACGACCGCGAACTGGCAAACAAACACGGTGCTTACTGGATTTCACTTTCCGAATTGCCGAACCTGATTTTCGACCACAACGAAATGGTAAAAAAAGCACTTCGCAAACTGCGAATCAGGGCACGCACACAACCCATCGGTTTTGAGTTGCTACCCGAGAAATTTACCATTCCACAGTTACAAAGTTTATACGAAGCCATTTATCAAACTCCTTTCGACAAACGTAATTTCAGAAGAAAACTACTTTCAATGGATTTGCTTATAAAACTTGAAGAAAAGGAAAAAGAAACTTCTAAGAAGGGAGCCTTTTATTACCGGTTCAATCAGAAAAAATACGAGGAGTTGCTTCAAAAGGGATTTAATTTTGAAATCTGATTAAAGCTTCCCCTTTTTCTAATACGCTCTTTCGTGTTTACCCTCAACAAAATTAATGAATGAGGAGTTTACTACCCTGTTACCTCCCGGTGTAGGATAAATTCCGGTAAAGTACCAGTCACCCAAATCGTTCGGACAAGCTTTGTGCAGATTTTCAATCGACTGATAAATAATTTCGATCTCTGCACCACAGTCAACCGGTTTTAACAACTCAGTAATTTTAGCTGAAACTTGTTCGGCAGTGAAAGGTCTGTAAATTTCACGAACATAATTCACCATTTCTTCTTTGGGAAGATTTTCCTGCTCCTTGCACTTTTTGTATACTCTGTCGATAATCGCTTCCTGCCCGGTTTCCTTTAATAATTCAATGGCTGCACTGAAAGCAATAAATTTTTCAAGTTGAGCCATATCAATTCCATAACAGTCGGGGTACCGAATCTGAGGCGCTGACGAAACAATAATAATTTTTTTCGGGTGTAAACGATCCAAAATACGAATGATACTGTTTTTCAAAGTAGTTCCGCGCACAATTGAATCGTCGATAATAACCAGCGTATCAATGTCATTTTTAATAACGCCGTAAGTAACATCATAAACGTGGGCCACCAAATCATCGCGACTGGCATCGTCGGCAATAAATGTTCTGAGCTTAACATCTTTGATGGCAATTTTTTCCATCCTGGGCTCAAGCGAAATTATTTTTTTGATGTCTTCGTCGGTGAGCGAACCGTTTTTCTTTCTGATTTGCTCAATTTTCCAGTCGACCAGATATTCCCTGACACCTTCCATCATTCCGTAAAAAGCTGTTTCTGCGGTATTTGGAATGTATGAGAAAACGGTATTTTCAAAATCGTAATTTACACTTTTCAATATAGTGGGTATTATTAATTTACCCAACTGCTTGCGTTCCTGATAAATATCCCTGTCGCTTCCCCTCGAAAAATAAATCCTTTCAAAAGAACATGATTTTCTTTTGTGCGGAACCCGAATCATTTCCTTGCTGATCCAACCGTCCTTTTTAATAATCAGCGCCTCGCCGGGACCAATTTCATTTACGTCGCGGAAACTTACATCCATAACCGTTTGAATCACCGGACGTTCAGAAGCAACAACAACAATTTCATCGTCGAAATAATAAAATGCCGGGCGGATTCCCCAAGGGTCGCGAACCACAAAAGCGTCGCCGTGCCCAACTAATCCGGCCATGGCATAACCACCGTCCCAGTCTTTGGTAGCACGTTCCAGAATATTTGGGATGTCAAGGTTTTTTTCGATCAAAGGGGAAATCTCACTGTTTTTGTAACCTTCATTTTTATATCTTCTGAAGAGCAACTCGTTTTCAGCATCAAGGAAATGCCCTACTTTTTCGAGCGCAGTTACTGTATCGGTGTAAGCTTTTGGATGTTGTCCAAGATCCAACAAAACCTTAAAAAGTTCATCGGTATTTGTGAGGTTAAAGTTACCTGCCAAAACCAGGTTTCTCGACCTCCAGTTGTTTTGGCGCATTACCGGGTGAACAAAATCGATGCTGTTTTTACCAAAAGTCCCGTAACGCAAATGCCCCAGGTACAGTTCCCCTGCAAACGGAAAATTTTCGTTGGCCCACCCGGCATCTTCAATATTTTCCTTGTTTCGCAAAGCCTTTTTAAGGGGTTTGTTTACTTTATCGAAAATATCTTTTATCGGATTTTGTTCCACCGAGCGAAACCTGTTAATATAATCGGCGCCGGGTTTCAGGTCATTTTTCACACATACTAACCCAGCTCCGTCCTGACCGCGGTTGTGCTGTTTTTCCATTAACAGGTAAAGTTTGTTCAAACCGTATTTCCAGGTTCCGTATTTTTCCTGGTAGTACGACAACGGTTTTAACAAACGGATTAAAGCAATACCACACTCATGCTTAATTTGTTCACTCATAACTATTTGGTTTCACCATTGGGAAATTTATAATATCTTTCACCACAAACGCCGACCTGTAATCTTTTTCAATTTCTTTAAACAATTTCAGCGCTTCGTTTTTTGTCCTGAAATCGCCAACCCTGACCCTGAAATTTGGTGCAACAAACAACACATGCACATTATAGTCGGGGTATTTCGACAGGAACTCCACCTTTTTTTCCAATGCTTTTTGTTTAGCATCCAGATTAGAGCTAAAAAATATTTCGACCCGGTATCCATCAATACCTTCTCTTTTTCTATTGTTCTCGATTTGCCAGTTCACCAGCTTCTGCAAACGCGGATCTTCGTTCACATTTAAATTTTCAAATAAAACCGTGGAATCGTTTTCGTTTTGGAGCTCGGTAGGAAAAGTTACCTGCGCGAGCAATAACTGATAAAAAAACAAGGCTGAGATGGATAGAAAAAGTCGTCTCATATTCCATTTGTTGAGTGTGCAAATATAATTCAAAAACCAATAATATGATAACGGACTTTTCCACCACACATTGCCTGAAACCTGTAACACCACCTTACAAACAGTATTTGAAACTAAATTTAATGTTAATAAAAAATAAAAGCTTATCTATTTCAAAATTTGACAGCGTTTATTTTCTTCTTACTCAGACTACCTGCAAAGGTTAATTAAAAGAAACGGCATTTTATTTACATTCCTTTTCTGAATCAATTTCATATACCAAAAATTGCATTAACCCATTGTTAATTTTACTTTACCATTTTTTATTCGGCATAAAACTTCAATGTCTTCTTTTTGAAAATAAAATTCAAAAAATGAATAACTTTGCCCCTGTTTTTTGAAAATGAAGGAAAAGAAATTATTTATAGAAACGTATGGCTGTCAGATGAATGTTGCCGACAGCGAAGTAGTTGCAGCCATTTTACGTGAAAAAAATTACACGATGGCAGCATCGGTTGAAGAAGCCGATGCCATTTTTCTGAATACCTGTTCGGTGCGCGACAATGCAGAAAAACGCATTTGGGGACGCCTCAGTTTGTTCAACAGTTTAAAAAAGAAAAACAAGAACCTTGTGATTGGCGTTTTGGGTTGTATGGCCGAACGTGTTGGCGAGCAGTTTCTCGAAAAAGGGGCTGCCGATTTGGTTGCCGGCCCCGACGCCTACCGCGATCTCCCATATTTAATCGACAAAGTGGAACAAGGTAGTAAAGCAGTTAACGTTGAACTTTCGACCAACGAAACGTACGATAAAATTACTCCGGTACGTATTGGCGATAAAGCTATTTCGGGTTTTGTAAGCATCACCCGCGGTTGTAATAATTTTTGTACTTACTGTATTGTTCCATACACGCGCGGTCGTGAACGAAGCCGCGACCCGCAGGATATTTTGAACGAAGTGCGCGACCTTTCAGCAAAAAAATATAAGGAAGTAGCACTTTTGGGACAAAATGTAAATTCGTACAAATGGTTGCCCGAAGGGGAAAGAAAACCGGTGAAATTTTGGGATTTGTTGGAAATGGTAGCGCAAGTCGATCCAAAAATGCGGATTCGTTTTACCACATCGCACCCCAAAGACATGTCGGACAAAGTGCTGAAAAAAATCGCTGAATATCCGAACATTTGCAAACACATTCATCTTCCGGTGCAATCGGGAAGTTCAAAAATACTCAATTTAATGAACCGCAAATACGATCGCGAGTGGTACCTCGATCGTATTCAGGCTATTCGAAATATTGTGCCCGACTGCGGACTTTCAACCGATGTTTTTACCGGATTTTGTTCTGAAACCGAAGAAGATCACGCCGATACACTTTCGCTGATGCAACAGGTGAAATTCGACATGGCTTTTATGTTTAAATATTCTGAACGCCCGGGAACTTACGCCCACAAACATTTAAAAGACGATGTTCTGGAAGAAATAAAAACCCGGCGGTTAAACGAAGTTATCCAGCTCCAGAATAAACTTTCGCTGGAAAGCAACAAAAACGACATCGGTAAAACTTTTGAGGTGCTGGTGGAAGGATATTCCAAAAAATCGGACGAAATGTTGTTTGGAAGAACATCGCAAAACAAGGTGGTTGTATTTCCGAAATATGATTTCAAAAAAGGCGATTTTGTGGATGTTACCATCTCTAAATGCACACAAACCACGTTAATTGGAGATATTTCAAAAAAATAAAACATGGGAAAGTTAGTTGAAGAATTTAATGCCTACCGCGCCAAAATGAATGAAAAAATTCTGGCAGCCGACAACAAAGTGATGAAACGCATTTACAGTGTAGATACACTCGCCTACCAGGACGGTGCTTTAAGTACAAAAGTAAAGGAAATGCTCGGGCTGGCCACATCGATGGTTTTACGCTGCGACGACTGTATTAAGTACCATCTTGAAAAATGTTTTGAACAAGGGGTTACAACAAAAGAGATTTTTGAAGTTTTTTCTATTGCCAATTTGGTGGGCGGAACCATTGTTATTCCTCACACCCGCCGGGCAGTTGAATACTGGGAGGAATTAAACATTTCTAAAATCTGAAACTTTTTACAGATTAATTGTTATATTACAGAATCAAATGTTTAAAAATGGATAAGATATTTGCAATTTCTTCAGCAGGAAAAACCGAAAAATCATTTCTTGACCTCAGGTTTGGAAAATGTGAAAACATTGTTTTGTACAACGCCGGAAGTAACAGTTTTTCAATCATTGAAAATCCATACAAGAATTCGGAACACAGCGGCGTTAAACTGGTTAAATTTCTGCAAAACGAAAATGTCAGTACAATAATCACGGGAGAAGTTGGCCCGATGGTTAGCAATTTGCTTGAAAAAGAAAAGCTTCAGTTGGTTCTTCTCCAAGAAGAGCGGATTAAAATTGAAGATATTCTCGAAAGAATCAGAAATAAATAACAAGTTCCAATATTGTTTTTACTTTCTCTTAAAACAATTCAGGATTAACAAAAGGAATTAAAGCCAGCTGAACAGCCTGCAAATAAAGTTCAGTCCGGCTTATTTTATTTTTAGTAAGCAGACCAACAGCCCCGTTTTTCTGTTTCGAATTTTTCTCATCAAAAACAATATCGTTTGCCGCCCCGAGTTCGTATCCCTGTTCAATCAATTGGCCAACTTTTGCCGGCAACAAAAAAGAAGTAGTACGCGCTTCGCCGTAATTTTCAGAAGATTCAACAACCACCCAGGCAAAAGCAGTCAATCCTTTTTCCAGCTTTTCAATTCCACCTTCAATTCCCACCCAGTAATCAGCTTCGGGAAAATTACGTTTTGCATTTTCAACCCGGTTAATGGCGCCCGATTTTGTTTCATTGTCGCTCATGGGTTGGTCTGAAACACCCGATTCGCAATTCACACCTTCCACTTCAACTTCATCGAAATACGACAAAAAACCATCGAGCACAGCCTGTTTTTTTACAGGATTTTTTGAGGCAACCACCACTTTTATTTTTTTATTCATAAACCCGAAGCTGTTTTTGTTGTTTGTGTTTTCGAAAATAGAGATTAAAACAGACTTATTGAATTGAAATGAATAAATAACAGAGAATTTTCAGGAATTGTTATTTTTGAACATTTATTAAGCTTATGATTGTAAGAGAAGCACAACCAAGAGACGAGGAAAGCATTGTAGGTTTTCAGCTTGCAATGGCCCGCGAAACCGAAGGGATTGAATTAGACGCACCGACTGTTGAAAAAGGTGTTGCTGCAGTAATTAACGATACTTCGAAAGGAAAATATTATGTTACCGAAACCTACGGAAAGGTTGTCGGCTCGCTGTTGACCACTTTTGAGTGGAGCGACTGGAGAAACGGTACTGTTTTATGGATTCAGTCGGTTTACGTTTTGCCCGAATTCAGAAGAAAAGGAGTTTACCGGAATATGTACGCCCATTTAAAGGAAATGGTTGAAAACAGCGACAAACTGAAAGGAATCCGTTTGTATGCCGACAAATCGAATTATCCGGCGCACAAAACATACAAAAACCTGGGGATGAGTCCGGATCATTATGTAACTTTCGAATGGCTAAAATAACTTAAATCAAACTCGACATGAAACCACTTTCGCCACTGGTCCGGGCGCAAATAATTAAAGCACAACGTGCCGAAGTAACCGAATATCATATTTACAAACGTTTGTCGCGAAAAGTTAAAAACCCGGCCAACAAAAAAGTTTTAAGCGATATTGCCGACGACGAATTGCGCCACTACAAAATTTGGATGAATTATTCCGGTCGCGAGGTTGATCCCAGCAAATGGGACATTACCAAATATTACTGGATTTCGCGGATTTTTGGACTTACTTTCGGATTAAAACTGATGGAACGCGGCGAAGAACGCGCCCAAATCAATTACAACGAAATTGGCAGGGAAATTCCGGAAGCCATAAAAATTAGTCTCGACGAAAACAAACACGAAAAAGAACTGATTGCATTAATCGACGAGGAACATTTAAAATATATCGGGTCGATTGTTTTGGGATTGAACGACGCGCTGGTTGAAATTCTTGGAACACTTGCCGGGTTGACTTTTGCTCTTCAAAACAACAAACTGGTGGCGCTGGCCGGAATTATTACCGGAATTGCAGGCGCGCTTTCCATGTCCACTTCGGAATATCTTTCAAATAAATCGGAAGGCAAAGAAGAAGGCGCAGTAAAATCGGCCATTTTTACCGGAATCGCCTACATTTTTGCGGTTGTTTTCCTGGTGGCACCTTATTTCATTTTTGCATCGCCGTTTATAAGCCTTGCCGTTGCAGTTGTCGATTCCATTTTTGTCGTTTTTCTGTTCACCTATTATATTTCGGTGGCCAACGAACAGCCTTTCAAAAAGCGTTTTTTCGAAATGGTGATTTTAAGTACTGTGGTTGGTTTGATTTCGTTTGGATTGGGTTACCTGGCCCGCATACTTTTTGGAATTGACGTTTAAATAAAAAACATTGAGTTTTTACCTGTACAAATTAATTGAAGAGGGAGAACACCAGCAGCAGGATTTTAAGTACTGCATTAACGATTCAAAAAAAATTGCCAAATCGCTGGTTGCCTTTGCCAACACCGATGGCGGACGTTTGCTGATTGGCGTAAAAGATAACCGTAAAATTGCAGGAATCAGTACCGACGAAGAGTTTTACATGGTTGAAGCCGCTGCCAAAATTTACAGCGACCCGCCCATCCGTTTCTTAACCAAAGAATGGAAAGTGGAGGGAAAAACCGTTCTTGAAATTACCATTGAACCCAGCGATAAAAAACCACATTTTGCCCGCGACGAAAACGGGAAATGGCTGGCCTATGTAAGAATGAAAGATGAAAATGTACTGGCACATAAAATTCAGATTGAAGTATGGAAGAAACAAAACAGTCCACGGGGAATTTATTTCTCTTATTCCGATGATGAAAAATTCCTGATCGATTATCTTCAGAACAACCAGCAAATATCGTTTTCAAAATTTATGCGGCTGGCCCACATTTCCCGAAAAGATGCAGAAGATATTTTAAGCAATTTTATAATTATGGATGTAATCCGCATGAATACAGGAAAAGAAGGAACCGTTTTCTTTTTAAACACCGATTTTGATCAAAACGAACTGCGCAAATTCGGGTAAACCGGCTTTCAAATAAATAACCATTTTTTATCAAAATATTAATTAAAACCTATTCAAATTAGGCTATTTTTAAACTTTCAAAATAAAAAACACAGTTATGCTACAAAAAATCTATTTTCTAATATTTATTCTGGGAATGAGTTTATCGACTTTTGCGCAGGATGCTTACCTGACAGCAAAATCGGACGATGTAGAAAAAACGTATCTCGGAGGAGAACCGTACGCAGTAAAAACATTCCCGCAAAAATTCAAAGCAAAGAAACCTAAAAATGTTATTTTGCTCATTGGCGACGGAATGGGTGTAAGCGAAGTATTTGCAGGAATTACAGCAAATCACGGGCACCTTTTCCTTGACAATTTCAAAAATGTTGGTTTTTCAAAAACACAATCGTCAGATAATTTTATTACCGACTCGGCAGCCGGTGGGACAGCGCTTTCCTGCGGACAAAAAACCTACAACGGCGCCATCGGTGTCGATGTAAATCAGAACCCGATAAAAACTATCCTCGAAGATGCAGAAGCAAAAGGACTTTCCACAGGATTGGTTTCAACTTCGGCCATTACTCATGCCACCCCGGCATCGTTTATTGCGCACCAGGGAAGCCGTTCGAGTTACGAAGACATTGCCGCCGATTTCATGAAAACAGATATTGACGTTTTTATTGGCGGCGGTTACGACCATTTTGCCAATCGTGCCGATGGAAAAAACCTTGTTGAGGAATTAAAAGCCAAAGGCTATGATGTTGAACAGGACATGGCAAAAATTAAGGATGTAAAAAGCGGGAAACTGGCTGGACTGGTTGCCCCGGTTCACACCGGCCGCGTTGCCGAAAGAAAAGACATGCTGCCTGTAGCCACAGAAACGGCTTTAAATATCCTGAGTAACAATAAAAAAGGGTTCTTTTTAATGGTTGAAGGTTCTCAAATCGACTGGGGCGGCCACGCCGGAAGTACAATTTATGTTGTTGAAGACATGCTCGATTTTGACCAGACCATTGGAAAAGTACTTGAATTTGCTGCCAAGGACGGCGAAACGCTGGTTGTTGTAACCGCCGATCACGAAACCGGTGGAATGGCAATTGTGGATGGCGACCTGAATACCGGTATGGTAAAAGGAGGTTTTGTTTACGGGGAACACACTGCGGTGATGGTGCCTGTTTTTGCTTACGGCCCGGGCGCTGAAAACTTTACCGGAATAATGGAAAACACTGATGTTCACGACAAAATGGAAAAACTTTTACTGGGAAAATAAAAGCATTTTATAATATTCTAATGCCGGAATCTTTGTCCAAGGATTCCGGCTTTTTATTGGAATTCTGAATAGTTTTTTTAATTTCAATGTTTCAAATTTTGATAAACCGTAAAACCAAATTAATTATTGCTGGTTTTTGATTAGCAATTTGAAAATAAAAACTTATGAAAGAAGCACTGGAAGTTCTCGACCATGTCAGGTTAAATTTCTCCCCTTCAGGTTTGTTTGCACTAAATGTTACTATCGCTTTTGTGATGTTTGGAGTTGCTCTCGACATTAAACTTCAACATTTCAAAGAAATATTAATGAAACCCAAGTCGGCTCTGGTGGGTGTTTTTTCGCAGTTTATAGTTTTACCGGCAGTAACACTTTTGTTTATTTTGGTTTTAAATCCAACACCAACTGTAGCATTGGGAATGATTCTGATTGCAGCCTGCCCGGGCGGAAATATTTCCAATTTTATGAGTGCCCTTGCCAAAGGAAACGTTGCGTTATCGGTAAGTTTAACTGCCATTGCCACACTCGCTGCCACATTTATGACACCCCTGAATTTTGCTTTTTGGGGAAAAATATACATCAACTATTACAATACAGGCGGTGCAGGAACTTACCTTGTCCCCATCGAAATCGATTTTATGCAAATGGTACAAACCGTTATCATTTTATTAGGAATTCCGGTAGTTCTGGGAGTTCTATTTGCCATGTACCTGCCGCGGCTCACTGCCAAAATTAAAAAGCCAATCCGTCAGCTTTCTTTTGTTATTTTTATTGCATTTGTAATAATCATGTTGTCGGCCAACTTCAATCATTTTATGAAATTCATCCACCTTGTGTTTATTATTGTCCTCATTCATAACGGACTGGCGCTGGCATCCGGTTTCTCGACAGCAACACTTTTTAAATTGCCGAGAATCGATCGCAGAACCGTCACCATTGAAACCGGCATCCAGAATTCGGGCTTAGCATTGGTATTGATGTTCAACCCGAAAATATTCCCTCCAGAACTTGAATTGGGTGGAATGACGATTATTGCAGCCTGGTGGGGTGTTTGGCATATCATCAGCGGGTTAACATTATCAACGCTCTGGTCGAAAAAAGAAATTCAGGAACCGGTGACTTCCCAAACTTTATAAGTCGGTTAGCATTTAAAAAAATTTTATTTATTTGCTGAAAAAATAGCGCATGAAGTACGAAAAATGGTCGTTTGGTTATTGGTGTTTGAAAAAATATGTAACTTTGGCCGACTGGCTTATTCATAAAAAAACAGTAATTACAGGAAAAGAAAAAATTCCTAAAAACAAACCGATACTTTTTGCGCCCAATCACCAAAATGCGCTGAGCGACCCGATGGCGGTACTTTTAAATACGCCATTTCAGCCGGTTTGGCTGGGTCGCGCCGATATTTTCAAATCGAAAACCGTAAGTGCAATTCTGAGATTTCTGAAAATTATGCCGGTGTACCGTTTGCGCGACGGAAAAGAAAACCTGGCAAAAAATGACCAGACTTTCACCGATTCAATAAAAGTACTTGAAAATAATTCAGCGCTGGCACTGTTTCCGGAAGCTGCTCATTCGGGAAAACGCCAAATGCTGGTGCACAAAAAAGCAGTGCCGCGTATTGTTTTTCTTGCTGAAGAAAAAGCCGGGTTCAAACTCGACATTCAAATTATCCCCACTGGAATTTATTACAGCCATTATTGGAAATTCAACCGCACGGTGATGATTAATTTTGGCGATCCGATTCCCGTTCAGGATTATCTCGATGAATATAAGGTAAATCCGAACAATGCAACCGTTCAGCTTCGTCAGAAAATAAGCGATGCTATTTTACCGCTCATCATCAACATCGAAAGCAAAACGCATTATGCTGATTTTGAAAATATCCGGGAAATTTATGGAAAACACTTCCGGAAACGCTGCGGTTTAAAAAAATCCGCAGAGAGTCTTTTCAAATCCGACCAAATTCTCACAAGCCATTTGGATAAACTTGAAACCGAAAAACCCGAAGAAACCAAGCAATTAATTTCCGAAGTAAAAAATTACCTGGCCAATGTAAAAAAACACAAACTCAGAAGCTGGGTTATTGAAAAAAGAAAAAGCAATTTTTTAAAAATTGCCGGAAGCAAGTTGTTGCTTTTGCTCGGATTGCCATTTTTTCTGTACGGTTTCATTTTAAATGCCGTTCCGTTTTTTGTTATCGACCGGCTCATCCGCAAAAAAGTACGCGACTGGACTTTCTGGAGCAGTTTTTTCCTTGTTGCCGGTATTGTACTTTTCCCTGTTGTTTATCTTCTTGAACTGACAGCTCTGGGCTGGCTTATTCCCGGAATTATTTTCAAAATACTGTTTCTGGCAAGTTTGCCTTTGGCCGGAAAACTGGCTTTTCAATGGTATATTCTTTTGCGAAAAATAACCGGCAGAACCCGTTTTTTTATGCTAAAAATCTTCAATAAAAAAGAACATAATTTGCTGGTTCAACAACAGGAAAATCTTTTTAAACACCTGGATGAATTGATTTTAATTTGAAATCTTTTCCTTAATTTTATTCCTCCAACCAAAAACGTAACCGATGCCTGAAAAATTGAAAGACATACTTTTCCCGCAAGAAAAAGTAGAATATTTTGCACAAATTTTAAAAGAAGAATACCCGGCTTTTGATTCCGAAAGTTTTGTAAATACAGTGTGCGATGCCGACTGGCCCAATCGGGAATTAAAGGAAAAAATGCGCCATACAACAATGAGCATGCATAAATTTTTACCTGCCGATTTTTCTGAATCGGTAAAAATTCTTCAGACAATTGTTCCAAAAGTTAAAGGTTTCGAAGCCATTGTTTTGCCCGATTATGTTGAAGTTTATGGTTTGCAATATCCCGAAATATCGATTCCTGCGCTGGGAGTTTTAACAACCTGCGGTTCATCGGAATTTGGAATCCGCCCGTTTTTAAACCGGGATGTAAAAGGGACCATGGAATATATGTACCGGTGGGCCGAAAGCGATGATTTCAGGGTACGCCGGTTTGCCAGCGAAGGTTGCAGGCCGCGTTTGCCCTGGGGAATGGGAATTCCGGCGCTGAAAAAAGATCCGTCGCCGGTTTTACCTGTTTTGGAAAAACTAAAAGACGATCCCGAAGAATTTGTCCAAAAAAGCGTTGCCAATAATTTAAACGACATTTCGAAAGATCACCCGAAACTGGTGCTTGAAATCTGCGAACGCTGGCAAGGCAAATCTCCGCGCACCGACTGGATTATAAAACAGGCCTGCCGCACTTTGCTAAAACAGGGGAACAAAAGAGCAATGCTTCTTTTCGGATTTGCCAATCCCGAACAAATGCAAATCGAAAATCTCAGTTTTTCTGATTTAACACCAAACATTGGCGATGAAATTTCCTTTTCATTCGATTTAAAACTCGACACAAAAAAGAAACAAAAAGTTAGGCTCGAATACATTGTTTACTACATCAAATCGTCGGGCAAACCTTCACCAAAAGTTTTTCAAATGAAAGAGGTGGAACTAAAACCGGGAATCCACGCCATTCAGAAAAAACATTCGTTTGCCGAAATGTCGACACGGAAACACTTTCCCGGCGATCATAAATTTGAAATTGTTGTCAACGGCGAAGTAAAAGCAACACAAACAATAAAATTGCAATAAATTACTTTTTATTTTTTGAACGCTTCTGGCGAGGTTTGGTTCTTTTGAACTTATCGACATACGTTTTTTGCGGCCCGGTTCTTTTTTTCTTTTCGTGAAAAGCGCCCTGAAAAGTGGGATCGTCTATTTTTCGCTGGCGGTCGATTTCGCGCAGTTGCATCTGGTTTTCTTCAAAAGTCGATTCCACAACTTCAACTTCGCCCGGCAAATCAATCAGCGGAATTTTAACACGAATCAATTCTTCAATTTTTTTTAGGTGCCACTCGTCCGAAGGTTCTATCAGAGTGATTGCATCTCCACGGTTTCCCGCGCGTGCCGTTCTACCGATTCGATGTACGTAATCTTCGTAATTGTTGGGTAAATCGAAATTAATAACATGGCTAACGTGGCTGGCATCCAAACCGCGCGCCGAAACATCGGTAGAAATCAGAATCCTCACTTCGCCTTCTTTAAAAGCCTGAATTGCATTGATTCGTGTATTTTGTCCTTTGTTGGAGTGCAGAATTCGTTTTTCACCTTCTGTTTTTCGTTGAATTACTTTAAAAATCCCCTCTGCATTTTCCTTGGTTTTGGCAAAAATTATCACCCTCGAAAAAGTTTCTTCGTCTTTCAGCAAATACTGAATAAGGTTTAATTTGGTGCGGTAATTCGGAACTTTGTAGGCTTTTTGTGTAACCTGTTCTACCGTTGTTGCCGAAGGTGCAACACTTACTTTTTCATAATGATCGAGAAATTCTTCTGCCATTTTTTCAACGCGTTCAGAAAAAGTAGCCGAAAACAGCAGGTTTTGTCGGCGTTGAGGAATTATTTCCTGAATCTGTCGAAGTTGCGGAAGAAAGCCCATGTCAAGCATCCGGTCGGCTTCGTCGATTACCAGGTATTTTATTTTTTTCAGTGAGAGCGCTCCGGCGCGGTACAAATCCCAAAGCCGGCCGGGAGTAGCTACCAGAATATCGACTCCGGGAGTAACCAAATCGGCGTGTTTTGTCCAGCCGATTCCACCAAAAACTGCGGCATGACGCAAATCGGAATAGGTTGTCAGCTCTTCAATATCTTCGCCCACCTGGATGGAAAGTTCGCGCGTTGGCACCAAAATTAACACCCGCGGATCAACGCCTTCCACCTTTTTCAGTTTGGTAAACAAGGGCAAAAGATACGCTGCCGTTTTTCCGGTTCCGGTTTGCGCCACACCCACCACATTGATTCCCGAATTTATTTTCGGAATGGCTTCGGTTTGAATGGGAGTTGGTTCGGTAAAACCAATCTCGTCGAGCGAGCGCAAAATGGCTTTCGATATTTTTAAATCTTCAAATGTTTCTTTCATGGTGCAAAAATAGCAAAATCAGGACACTACGTCAAACGATACATTTTCCCAGGCAGCGACACAAGTACATTTTTAAATTCCATATTCACCAAAAGCGCCGAAACACGGCTAACTGGTAAAGAAAGTTCGGTAGAAATCTGATCGATAAAAAGTTCGCCGCTTTCACGCAGTAGTTTTACCACCTTTTCTTCGTCGGGCGATAATTCAACAAACAGCGACGACTGTGTGTTTTTCTTTTTCTTTTTGGTTTCCCAACCCATAAAAAACTCGAGGTCGTTAATTCCTTCAATTAAACTGGCCCCGTTGTTCCGAATCAGTTGATTGCAGCCTTTTGAAAAGTTGTCGCCGGCACGACCTGGAAAAGCAAAAACATCGCGGTTGTACGAAGAGGCAATATCAGCAGTGACCAGAGCGCCGCCTTTTTCGGCCGATTCAACCACGATTGTAGCATCGGCGAGCCCGGCAACAATCCGGTTGCGCCGCAAAAAATTGGGCGGATCTATTTTTGTCCCGCTCGGAAAATCGGTCACCAACCCACCAGTTTCAAGCATTTTTTCAGCGATTTCTTTGTGCAGCGAGGGATACAATTTATCTAATCCGTGGGCAACCACTGCTACAGTTGGCAAATTATATTTCAATGCCGATTTGTGTGCCTGCACATCAATTCCGTAAGCCAGCCCACTGACGATTAAAACCGGGTAGTTCCGCTCCGACAGATTTTTGACAAGTTCATCGCAAACCTGTTTACCATAATCGGTGGCGTTCCGCGTTCCAACAATGGAAAGTACACGTTGTTCGTCGAGGTCCATGTTTCCCCGGGTAAAAATTAAAATCGGCGCATCCACGCAGTTTTTCAGCCGCCGCGGAAATTCCTTGTCGGTGTAAAAAAATACCTTGATGTTTTTCTTTTCAATAAACTCCAATTCCTTTTCAGCCAAAGGAAGAACATTACTTTCCCTGATTCGTTTTGCATTTATTTCACCAATTCCGGGAATCTTTTTCAGGTTTTGCAGCGACTCGGTAAAAATACCTTCAACACTTCCCACATACGCCAAAAGATTTCTTGCCAGAATTCCACCCACTCCGGGAATCATGGAAAGTGCAATTTTATATTTCAGGGATTCGTCCATATTTGTGGGAATTGCGTTAAGCTTCCAATATTTCGTTTAGTACATGCTGAATTTTTTTGCGTTCGTAGAGCGAAAGAGCCGACAAACTAACCGACGGAAATTCAGCAACACCTCTTTGGGTTTTTACTACCAGTGTTAAATCGCTGAGTTTTCCAAAAAATGAATTTTCAAAAATGGCATTTTTTAGCAAATCTTTGGGAAATTCAATGCTGCTGTATTCGCCTTTTCCAAAACGGATGGCTTTAAAATAACGCAATAAAATTTTTTCGTCCCCGTCGCTAAAGTGAATGTATCGGTAGTCGGCCACCTGAAAATACAAAAACCAAAGCGAAAACCCGCCGACTGCGGCAATGGCATACATGGTATAATCAAAAAGAAAAAGCGCCAATGCAGCAAGTGCAATCAACACGCTCACCAGATAAAAAATCTTGCGCAGTTTCGCAACTTTTCGTTTGTTTTCAATCTTCATTTCAGTTATGTTATTTCTAAAATTTCGGGTGCCCGCTTGGATTTCAAAATTCAAAAACCAAATTTATTGTAACTTTACCGCAATTTAACAGCTAAGTATGGGAAATTCAAAAATTTATTCCAAAATAATTTACAGCCGCTCGTTGGAAAAAGAACTTTTACCCTGGATTGAGAAATATCCGAAAGGAAAAGTTTTTTTAGCTACTGAAGAAACCGTTGACCAGCTTTGGATTACAAAATTCGACTCTTTTTTTGCGGATAACGGAATCGGGAAAGTGGTAATTCCATCGGGAGAAAACAACAAAAAAATCGACTCGGTGACTAAAATCTGGGAATTTTTGTCGAAAAACGGCGCCGACCGGAAATCGCTGCTGATAAATATCGGCGGAGGAATGCTCACCGATTTGGCAGGTTTTGCGGCGTCGTCGTTCAAACGTGGAATGGATTTTCTAAATGTGCCCACAACTTTGCTTTCGCAGGTGGATGCCTCGGTTGGAGGAAAAACCGGTATTAATTTTAACGGTTTGAAAAATGAAATCGGGGTTTTTAAAGAACCTGTTGCCGTAATTATAAATACCGATTTTTTGAAAACCATCGATGACGAAAATTTTGTTTCGGGTTTTGCTGAAATGATAAAACACGGTTTGATTCACAATCAGGAACATTTGGGAGAACTGAAAGAATTTGATATTAAAACCGTTGATTACGATTTGCTGCAGGAAATAATTCGTCATTCTGTAAACGTAAAAGAGTATTTTGTGGCCAACGATCCAACGGAACAGAACATTCGCAAGGCATTGAATTTCGGCCACACGGTTGGCCATGCTTTTGAAAGTCTGGCGATGGAACAAAACCGGCCTGTTTTGCATGGTTTTGCAGTGGCTTACGGAATGATTGCCGAACTTTTCCTTTCGGTTGAAAAGTGCAATTTTCCAAAAAATGAAATGAATTTACTAAACTCGTGGCTTTTGAAAATTTACGGAAAGTTTGAAATTTCGACCGCCGATTTCGACCGGCTTTTCGAACTGATGACACACGACAAAAAGAACGAATCGGGCAGAATAAATTTCACTTTACTTCCCGAACCCGGCAAAATTGAAATCAATCAGAACTGCGAAAAAGAGCTGGTTTTGAAAGCACTGGACTATTACAAAGCGTTAAACTAGTTTCAAAAAATCGGAATGAGATACCAGGTTTCCACAATTCAAAAAAACATAACAGGAACCATCAACCTGCCTTCGTCGAAAAGTATCAGCAACCGGGTTTTAATTATTGGTGCGCTGTGTTACAGTCCCTACCCGATTCGGAATTTATCCGACAGCGACGACACAAATGTTTTAACGGCTGCTTTGAATTCAAATACCAGTACATTCGATATTGGTCATGCCGGAACGGCGATGCGTTTTCTCACCGCTTTCCTTTCAAAAATAGTTGGGGAATGGGAAGTTACCGGTTCGGAACGGATGAAACAACGCCCGATAAAAATTCTGGTTGACGCATTGAACCAACTAGGGGCAAAAATTGAATACCTGGAAAACGAAGGTTTCCCGCCGTTAAAAATTTACGGGTCGCATTTAAAAGGCCAAACACTGGAACTAGACGGAAGTATTTCAAGCCAGTATATTTCGGCCTTGTTAATGATTGCCCCAACGGTTGAAAACGGACTGACTTTAAAACTCACCGGAGATATTACTTCCCGTTCGTACATTGAACTCACTTTAAAACTGATGCAGAAATTCGGGATACAATACCACTGGGAAGGCCACGAAATTACGGTTCCTGAACAGAATTATTTTCCGATGGATTTTACGGTTGAAGCCGACTGGTCGGGCGCTTCGTACTGGTATCAGATAATGGCTCTGGCTGAAAAAGGCGACGTTTTTCTGGAAAACCTTCAATTGGACAGTTTACAGGGCGATGCTAATATTGCAGCATGGTTTGAGCAGTTTGGAGTTTTTTCTGTTCAAAAAGAAAACGGTGTTCAGCTTTCAAAAAATGAAAACATAAAACCTGAAAAGCTTGTTCTCGATTTTATTGAAAACCCTGATGTAGCACAAACCATGGCTTGTTTGTGTGTTGCCAAAAATATTCCCTTTCATTTTTCCGGATTGAAAACTCTGAAGATAAAAGAGACCGACCGGATTGCCGCGTTGCAAAACGAACTGGCAAAATTTGGTGCGAAAATTACGGAACCTGCTCACGGGGAACTAGCCTGGAACGGAAAAATAGATGATTCACAGGTTCAAAATAATCCTCGAATTGAAACCTACCACGACCACCGAATGGCACTGGCTTTTGCACCAATGGCACTCGCCGGATTCGAACCTGAAATTGACGATCCGATGGTTGTTACAAAATCGTACCCCGGTTTTTGGGACGATCTAAAGAAGGTTGGTTTCGAAATTAAAGCTTGATAAAAATTTTCTTTTTGTACAGAAAATAAGCCGGAATAAAATTGAAACAGATAAAAATTACGGCAAACAAAAAGCTTCCGAATTTCATGTTCCAGCCTGCACTTTCAAAAAGTTGCATAAAATGGCCGCTTAAACTGCTTCCAAAATATTTGATGTTATAGAAAAATTGTCCCCAAACATCGGATAAAACATAAACAGCAATTGCATTTGCGCCAAATATTATTCCGGGTTTTGTAAAGCGCGTTCGTCCCAGAATGTCAACAAAATAAATGCTTGTGGCCAAAACCATGGAAGCCAGTCCCGAAGTAACCATCACAAACGAACTGGTCCAGATATTTTTATTGATGGGGAAAATGTAATTCCAGAAAAATCCGATAATCAACGCGAAAAAACCCGCCGAAAACAAAGTGATTACTTTTTGCTCCTGTGATTTACTGCTCAAAATAATATGCCCTGCCAAAATCCCCGTCAAACCGGTTGCTATTGCAGGAAAAGTACTTAGAATACCTTCGGGATCCCAGGTTTTTTGCCACATGTAACCGGGTAAAAATTTACTATCGACCCAGGCCGCAAGATTTGCTCCGGGCTCCAGCATAACCGAATCGTACCCAGGCGTTGGAATTAAAACCATGGCAAGCCAGTAACCCACCAGCAAAACGGTTGCAATTATAGCCTGAGTTTTCCACTTTGTATTCAGAAACAAAAGGGCTGATACAAGAAAAACAATAGCAATGCGCGGCAAAACACCAGCAATTCTGATGGATTCGAAATTGAATTTTGGAAACAACCAAAGTAAGATTCCCACAGCAAAAATCTTAACCGCCCTGAAAATTATTTTGCTGTACATACTTTTTGGCGGCACTCCTGCGGCCAGGCGTTTTGAATATGCCAAAGCAATGGAAACCCCGACAATAAATACAAAGAAAGGGAAAATGAGGTCGGTAGGTGTTAACCCGTTCCACTCCGCGTGTTCCAGCGGTGTATAAATATGACTCCAACTTCCGGGGTTATTCACCAAAATCATTGCAGCAATAGTAAAACCGCGGAATGCATCGAGGGAAATCAATCGTTTTGATTCAGCCATTTTATTTCAGTTGATTTAAAATTTATGTGTCATTCTGAAATTTCTTTTTAAAAAATTTAGAATGTCAAACTTAAAAAAAATATTTGCCTTTGTAAAAAAACGAATAAGAATAAAAAGCAATATTTTAAACCGAAACGAAGTTCACAAAACCTTATCTTTTTTGTCTGAAAAATTCCTGCATCAGTTCCGAACATTCGGTTTCCAGAATTCCTCCGGTTATTTCGGTTTTGGGGTGCAATGCTTTCGAAGCAAATTTTTTAAATCCCCGTTTTTCATCGGGTGCGCCATAAACCACACGGCCAATCTGCGACCAGCCCAAAGCACCTGCGCACATAATACAAGGTTCAACAGTAACATACAAAGTGCAGTCGTTCAAATATTTTCCGCCAAGCAAATTGGCTGCTGCTGTAATCGCCTGCATTTCGGCGTGGGCAGTAACATCGTTTAATGTTTCTGTAAGATTGTGCGCCCGTGCAATAATTTTCTGGTTCGAAACAATAACTGCGCCTACCGGAACTTCTCCTTTTTCAAAAGCTGCAAGAGCTTCTGAAAAAGCCCTCTTCATAAAATACTCATCATTAAAAGGTTCAATCATAAATCTTCAAAAATGGCTGTTAAAATTCAGGTTGAAATTGCTAAAATCTTCTTATTTTCGCAACCAAAATATAAAAAAGGTATCATGTACAGAACTCATACTTGTGGTGAACTGCGAATTGAAAATTTAGGCGCTGAAGTCACGCTTTCGGGCTGGGTGCAGCGAATCCGCGATTTAGGTGCAATGACGTTTATCGATTTGCGCGATCGTTACGGAATTACACAGCTGGTTGTTGACGAAAACACCGACAAATCGGTTGCTGCCCAATTGGAGGAAATCGGACGCGAGTACGTTATTCAGGCAAAAGGAATTGTCAGGGAACGTTCAAGTAAAAATAAAAATATTGCCACCGGCGATGTTGAAATTGCACTGATAGAAGTTAAAATCTTAAGTCCGTCAGTGGTTCCACCGTTTACCATTCAGGATGATACCGACGGTGGCGATGATCTTCGTATGAAATTCAGATACCTTGACCTGCGTAGAAATGCTGTGCGGAAAAATCTTGAGTTGCGTGCAAAAATGGCACATTACACAAGGAATTACCTGAATTCAAAAGATTTTATTGAAACTGAAACGCCGGTTATGATTAAATCTACTCCTGAAGGCGCCCGCGATTTTGTGGTACCTTCAAGAATGAATCCGGGTGAATTCTATGCATTGCCACAATCACCGCAGATTTTCAAACAACTTTTAATGGTAGCCGGATTCGATCGCTACTACCAGATTGTAAAATGTTTCCGAGATGAAGATTTGCGTGCCGACCGCCAGCCTGAATTTACTCAAATCGACTGCGAAATGTCGTTTGTGGAGCAAAAAGATGTGCTTGAAATGTTTGAAGGATTAACCCGTCATTTGTTCAAAGAGGTTCTAAATATTGAGTTCGACGAATTTCCCTGGATGCCGTATTCCGAAGCCATGGAAAAATATGGTTCTGATAAACCCGATATTCGTTTTGAAATGTTACTGAATGATATTTCGGAATTGGCACAAGGAAAAGGTTTTAGCGTTTTCGATTCGGCTGAATACATTGGAGCAATTTGTGCAAAGGGATGTTCGGAATATACCCGCAAACAGCTCGATGAGTTGACAAATTGGGTAAAACGTCCGCAAATCGGCGCCAAAGGCCTTGTGTATGTAAAATACAATACGGATGGAAGTCTGAAATCATCGGTTGATAAATTTTATACTACCGAAGATTTAAAATTATGGGCGGATAAAACCGGAGCTGAACCCGGAGATTTAATTCTTGTACTTTCGGGTGATAAAAAACACATGCTCGATGCACTTGGCTCACTTCGCCTTGAAATGGCAAATCAGCTTGGATTAAGAAAAAAAGATGTATTCAAACCGCTTTGGGTTGTCGATTTTCCTTTGTTGGAATGGGACAATGAAGTAAAACGTTTCTTTGCAATGCATCATCCTTTTACTTCGCCAAAACCGGAAGATATTCCACTTCTTGATTCCGATCCGGGAAAAGTACGTGCAAATGCTTACGACCTGGTAATAAACGGTGTTGAAATTGGTGGAGGTTCGGTAAGAATTTTTAATTCTGAATTACAATCGAAAATGTTTGATGTTTTGGGATTCACCAAAGAACAGGCAGAAGCTCAGTTCGGATTCCTGATGAATGCATTTAAATACGGTGCGCCTCCACATGCAGGAATTGCCTTTGGGTTCGACAGATTAACTTCGCTTTTTGCAGGATTGGATTCAATTCGCGATGTTATTGCATTCCCAAAAAACAACTCTGGTCGCGATGTTATGAACGACTCCCCTGCTCCAATTTCTCAGGAACAACTGGATGAGTTAAATTTGAAATTAGATATCAAAAAGAAATAAAAACAAGTCCTCGTAACAAAAGAAAAGGGAAACCGAACGGTTTCCCTTTTTCATTATATACTTTTAAAGATAATTATCTTTGAACACGTTTTCTGGAAGAGTAGTTAATGTGAAGAGCTGCAGCTTTACGCAGTTCCTGTTTTATATCATTAACAATCCCCATTTTAGTGTTATCGTCAACTTTTAAAGAAGTAACCATTGATGGTCTTTCTTCTTCAGCCCTTGCTTCGCGTTCTGCAATTACATAATCCTGGATATCTTCAACGGTAGCAAATTCATCGTTCAATTGAATTCGTGAAGCCACACCAAAAGTTTTTTGGTATTGTTTCAACGGTTCACCAACGTAAATATAACTTACCAAAGATTTCTTTTCCAGTTTACTTAATTCAGTCGCTTCAGGAAGCCTGATTTGCACTTTGTAAGTAACTTCACGCATGGTTGTTGTAACCATGAAGAAGAATAGAAGCATAAAAACAATATCAGGTAACGATGCTGTTGAAATTGGAGGTAATTCTTTTCCTCCCTTTTTTCTGAATTTACTCATAATTAATTTCCTCCTACATTTTTACCTTTTGGTTCAGCTTCTGAGATTCTTGAAGGATAAATATCGCGTACAGCTTCCTGCTGATCACTATCGAGATCATTATAAGCTTTTCCGAAATGTTCTTTTGAGATTTCATCCCTCAATTCATTAATGGCAGCAACCAGTTCGTTTTGAACAGCGATATAAGTACCATACCTTGTATCTAAGTCGTTACGTAAAGAGATAACTCCTTTTGTAATCATTACTTCACCAAAGTATGGAACGTCTTTAGGCTCTTTTTCAGGCAAATTATCCGAATTGTACGGGTTTTGCATAAATTCTTTAGCCCTTTCACGAAGATCTTTAATATCGATATACTCGTTTTCCACTAATAAGTCGTTGTTCCGGTTTACCAAAACTACGAACACGTTACGTTCGTTAATTTGTTGGTCGTCATCCTGAACAGTACTTGGATCAACCCATTGTGGAAGTCTTCTTTCAAGACCGCTGTCAACGTCCATCGTGGTTGTTACCAGGAAAAAGATGAGCAGCATAAAAGCAATATCTGCCAATGATGCTGATGGTATTTCAGGTACTTTTCTAGCCATAATTTATTTTTCCTGTTTTATTCCCACGATAGGGATTATTTAAATAAACGGGTTACTGAAGAAAATGCAATTGAAAGGATTGCAATTCCAATTAAAATATAAGTGGAATATAAACCCATATCAACCAATTTAGCAACTTTTGCAGTAAGTGTTCCGTCGTTAATAAATTTCTCAACACCCAGGAACTGCGGAATTGCATCCGAAGAAAGAGCGTATGAAATTACACCAATCACTGCGAAGAATCCGACAGCCATTAAGCCTTTTTTAGCTGAACTTAAATCGGAAACTGCATGCATTACGGCAGATACTAAAATTACTCCTACACCAGCAATTACTAAAACATACGCCCAAATAAGATTTGAATTAATCCAGCTCCCCATTGTCGGATCTTGGTCGTTTTCACTGATATTAGCCATTAACGACACCAGGAGTACTGCAGATATAATAATTAGTACCCATAAAAATATGGTAACTATTTTTCCTGTTTTACTCATGGTTTTACTATTTTTTTATGTTATGTTTTACCAAAAGATCCAATAAAGAAATGGAAGCGTCTTCCATATTGTTGATGATTGAATCAATTTTGTTAATACAATAGTTATAGAAAATCTGAAGAATAATAGCAACAACCAAACCACCTACGGTTGTAATCAAAGCTACTTTAATACCACTGGCAACCAAAGTAGGGCTGATATCTCCGGCAACTTCGATAGCATCGAATGCCTGAATCATACCGATTACTGTTCCAAGGAACCCTAACATAGGTGCAAGAGCAATAAACAGTGCAATCCAGCTTAATCCTTTTTCAAGCAAACCAGCCTGAACACCACCATAAGAAACAACTGATTTTTCAACCATGTCGATTCCATGCTCTGCTCTGTCGAGACCTTGATAGAAAATACTTGCTACCGGACCGCGTGTTGTACGGCAAACATCTTTTGCAGCTTCTACACCACCGTTTTCTAATGCCTCTTCAATTTTTGCCAATAATTTTTTGGTATTGCTCGTTGCAAGGTTCAAATAAAGAACTCTTTCAATTGCAAAAGCCAAACCTAAAATAAGAGAAATCAAAACAAATGACATGAAAGTAGGATTACCTTCAATGAACTTTTGTTTTAACTGGCTGTGTAACGATTGTCCTTCCTCAGCAGTAGCAGCGGCTTGTTCTTCCTGATTTGCAGCTAAATCCACAACTTCTGTAGATGCCGGCTCTTGTGCAGCTGCCTCATCTTGTGCAACTACAGCTTTTGATGCTCCAAAAAACAGCATCCCAAATACTGCTATTAACGCGAATAGTCTTTTCATAATTGATTTGAATTTTTAATTAATAATCTCTTGATTTTTGATTGTATTGATTTAAATATTTAAAATATTGCTTTTTGCCACAAATAATATACCTCTTTTTTGTTTTCCTACTTTTTCTCTCAATTCTGCGGAGAGAGGGGGATTCGAACCCCCGGTACCGTTTTGCAGTACACACGCTTTCCAGGCGTGCCAGATAAGCCACTCCTGCATCTCTCCAGTGATTAAACTGACATGCCAAAATAAGGCCTGCAAATTAATAAAAAATTGCGAAAAAAAAATAAGCTACTCACTTATTTCCCCGCGCAGGTTTTTATTGAGATACAATTTAATTTCACTGGTTGCAAGCCCTTGTCCCAACAAAAACATTAATTTGGTAATTGCTGCTTCTGTTGTCATGTCTCTTCCTGAAATTACGCCGGCATTTAGCAATTCCATACTGGTTGCGTATTGCCCCATTGAAACGCGGCCTCCTTCACATTGTGTAATATTCAGAATTACAATATCTTTTTTAATTGCTTTTTTAATGCAATTAATCAGCCACCTTAATGTTGGCACATTTCCTGAACCGAACGTTTCCAATACAACTCCTTTTAAACCCGGAATATTCATGATTGAATTAAACACTTTCTGATTGATTCCGGGGAACATTTTCAGAATTACTACATTATCGTCAAAATCAGGATTTACTTTCAAAATTCCTTTATTCTCCTGATAATAAATATATTCAGTACTATATCGAATGTCAACTCCGGCAGTTGCCAGAACCGGATAATTTACAGATGTAAAAGCGCTAAACTGTTCAGCGTCCCTTTTAATGGTGCGGTTTCCACGGTATAAATGAAAATCGAAATAAATACAAACTTCAGGAACAAGACTTTTCCCATCTTTTCTGGCGGCTGCTATTTCAACCGAAGTTATCAGATTTTCTTTTCCATCGGTTCGAAGCATACCAATGGGTAGTTGCGAACCTGTTAAAATAATTGGCTTATCCAGGTTTTCAAACATATAACTCAAAGCCGATGCAGTATAAGCCATTGTATCGGTTCCGTGCAGGATTACAAAACCATCATAATCGTTATATTTCTTTTCAATTGTTTTGGCAATTTTCACCCAAACCTCCGGATTCATGTTTGAAGAATCAAGTACCGGATTAAATATTACAGTGTCAATTTTGTAATTAAACTTTTTTAACTCAGGCACTTCGTCCAGAATTTGATCAAACTTTACCGGCGACAATGTACCATTTTGCGGATTTTGTACCATGCCAATTGTACCGCCAGTATAAATGATCAAAATGGATGTATTCCTTTTACCGGGATCATTCATTAAAAAATAGTTAAATGAAGTTGCAAGTTATTAAATTCCGAATAAATTCCTGGCATTTGCTGTTGTAATTTCTGCTACTTCAGCTACCGGAATGTTATAAATTTCAGCTACTTTTTGAGCTACATAAACAAGATAAGAACTTTCATTTCTTCGACCTCTTTTGGGAACAGGAGCCAAATAAGGGGCATCGGTTTCAAGAACCAGATTTTTGATGTCGATTTTTTCAATAACCTTATCCAAATCGCTGTTTGTAAATGTAACCACACCGCCAATACCAAGCAAAAATCCAAGGTTCACAATTTTTTTAGCCTCTTCTTCTTTCCCTGAAAAACAGTGAAAAATTCCTGTAAGATTTCCATCTTGTTCCTCTTCCACGATTTTATATACTTCCTTAAAAGAATTCCTTAAATGAATTACAACAGGAAGTTTATTTGACTTAGCTAATTTTAACTGGTGACGGAACACTTCCTTTTGCTCTTTAATATAGGTCTGGTCCCAATACAAATCGATACCTATTTCGCCAATGCCGTAGAATTTTCTTTTGTCGAACCAATACTCAACAGCTTCCAGTTCCTGTTTGTAATCTTCGCCTACTGAAGTTGGATGCAATCCCATTAACGGATAACACAAGTGCGGGTAGGCATCAGACAAATCCAAAAGATGTTTAACACTCCCTGAATTAATATTTGGAAGAATAATTTTCTTAACATTATTATTGTATGCATTTTGAATAATATCGTCGATGTCGTGTGAAAAATCTTCCAAATAAATATGAGAATGTGTATCAATAAGCATTTTCGAAATAAATTTCGACGAATATATAAAAGACTTTTATCCCGAAATACATTTTCATTTTATCAATAGATTAAATTTAACGTATCCCGGGATAAAATAAGATACACTGTTCTTTATCAAACAATTCCCTGTGCCAGCATTGCTTCGGCAACTTTAACAAAACCACCGACATTTGCCCCTTTTACATAATCGACAGAATTTCCATTTTTACCATAGTGGACACAAGTTTCATGAATGTTTTTCATTATTCCTTTTAAACGAATATCTACTTCCTCTTTAGGCCAGTTTATTCGCATACTATTCTGTGACATTTCGAGCCCTGAAACAGCAACACCACCGGCATTCACTGCTTTACCCGGAGCATAATCGATGTGTTCACCCAGATATTCCACAGCTTCTGCAGTACAACCCATGTTCGATGCTTCGGCCAGCATTGTACATCCGTTTTTCACCAGGTTTTTTGCATCTTCTAAACCAACTTCATTTTCGGTTGCACATGGCATTGCCAAATCAACAGGAACTTCCCACGGACGTTTTCCTGCAACAAACCGGGCTCCGAATTCCTGAGCGTAAGGTTCAACTATATCGTTATTGGTCGATCTGAGTTCGAGTAAATAATCCACTTTGTCTCCCGAAATTCCTTCCGGATCGTAAATATATCCGTCGGGGCCGGAAATAGTAACCACTTTTCCCCCCAATTCATTGATTTTAGAAATTGCGCCCCAGGCTACGTTTCCAAACCCGGAAACAGAAATTTTCTGTCCTTCGATATCTTTCCCAACTCTGTGGAACATGTGTTGCGCAAAATAAACGGCACCAAAACCTGTAGCTTCCGGACGAATGAGACTTCCACCCCAGGCAAGCCCTTTTCCGGTTAAAACACCTGTAAATTCATTCTTTAATCTTTTGTATTGTCCGAAAAGATAACCGATTTCACGTCCACCAACCCCGATGTCTCCTGCTGGAACGTCAGTATTCGCACCAATGTGGCGATACAATTCTGTCATAAAACTTTGGCAGAAACGCATAATTTCCGCATCTGATTTTCCTTTAGGACTGAAATCGGAACCGCCTTTTCCACCGCCCATCGGCAAAGTGGTGAGACTGTTTTTAAATGTTTGTTCAAACCCTAAAAATTTCAAAATACTCAAGGTTACACTTGAGTGAAAACGCAAACCTCCTTTGTAAGGTCCCAAAGCCGAATTAAATTCAACACGGTAACCACGATTTATCTGAACTTCACCCTGATCGTCAACCCAGGGAACACGGAACATAATTACCCGCTCGGGTTCAACCATTCGTTCCAATATTTTTGCTTTCTGATAACGCGGATTTTTTTCATAAAAATCCCAAACAGAACCAATTACCTCTTCAACAGCCTGATGAAATTCACTTTCTCCCGGAGTTCTTTTCTCCAAACTCGCGATGAATTCGTTTATATCTGCATGCATCTCAATAATTTTTAAAATATTTGGTAAAGGTAGGAATCTGGAATATTAAAAATTCAAATTCAAATAAAATTTAACAGAATTCAAGGCATTGAAAAACAGAACTTTAGCAAAGAAAAAAAGATGTTAAAAAGCAATGTCTGACAATCGTCAGGATTTCGGAAAGCAAAAAAAAGCCCTTCCCCGTTTCGGGAAGAGCTTCCTTTGTATTGTGTGGTATTTTATTACATCATTCCACCCATTCCGCCCATTCCGGGACCTGCCGGCATTTGCGGATGATCTTCTTTTTCTTCAACAATTACAGTTTCGGTTGTCAGGAACATTCCTGCAATTGAAGCTGCATTTTCAAGAGCAACACGGGTAACTTTAGCCGGGTCGATAACACCTGTTTCATATAAATTCTGGTATTCGTCAACACGGGCGTTGTAACCAAAGTCGCCTGTACCTTCCTTAATCTTCTGAACAATAACAGCACCCTCTTTTCCGGCGTTTCCAACAATCTGGCGAAGCGGCTCTTCAATAGCACGTTTGATAATTTCGATACCGGTTTGTTCGTCGTCGTTGTCGCCTTTGATTCCGTCCAAATCAGCAATTGCGCGCAAATAAGCAACACCACCACCGGGAACAATTCCTTCTTCTACAGCTGCACGGGTTGCACTCAAAGCATCGTCAACGCGGTCTTTTTTCTCTTTCATTTCAACTTCAGAAGCAGCACCAACATAAATTACAGCAACACCGCCGGCTAATTTTGCCAAACGTTCCTGTAATTTTTCTTTGTCATAATCTGAAGTAGTTACTTCAATCTGTTTTTTAATCTGACCAACACGGGCTGCAATAGTTTCTGTTTCACCGGCACCATTAACAATTGTAGTATTTTCTTTGTCAACAGTAATTTTTTCAGCCTGACCAAGCATATCTAAAGTAGCCTGTTCGAGTTTCATACCTTTTTCTTCGGTAATTACAGTACCACCGGTTAAAATTGCAATGTCTTCGAGCATATCTTTTCTGCGATCGCCAAAACCGGGAGCTTTAACTGCACAAACTTTTAACGAACCACGCAAACGGTTTACAACCAAAGTAGCCAACGCTTCACCGTCAACATCTTCAGCAATAATCATTAACGGACGACCAGTTTGAGCCGACTGTTCCAGCACCGGAAGAAGATCTTTCATGGTACTGATTTTTTTGTCGTGGATTAAAATGAACGGACTGTCGAGTTCAGCAGCCATTTTTTCAGCATCGGTAACAAAATAAGCCGAAAGATAACCACGATCGAACTGCATACCTTCAACTACATCAACATAAGTATCGGTACCTTTTGATTCTTCAATAGTAATTACACCTTCTTTGTGAACTTTCTGCATGGCTTCGGCAATCAGTTTTCCGATAGCTTCGTCGTTGTTGGCAGAAATTTTTGCCACCGATTCAATTTTAGCGTAGTCGTCGCCAATAGTTTGAGCCTGGTTAGCAATACTTTCAACAACTTTTACAACAGCTTTGTCGATACCTCGTTTTAAATCCATTGGATTTGCACCGGCAGCAACGTTTTTCAAACCTACATTTACAATTGCCTGAGCCAAAACAGTTGCAGTTGTGGTTCCATCACCAGCATCGTCGCCGGTTTTCGAAGCAACTTCTTTTACCATTTGGGCGCCCAGGTTTTCGTACGGGTCTTTTAAATCAATTTCTTTTGCTACAGTAACACCATCTTTTGTAATTTGAGGTGCACCAAATTTTTTCTCAATAACCACGTTGCGTCCTTTAGGACCAAGGGTTACTTTCACAGCATTTGCCAGTTGGTCAACGCCGCTTTTCAACAAATCGCGGGCTTCAATGTTGAATTTAATTTCTTTTGCCATTTTATTTCTTTTTTTGATTTTGATTAAGCGATGTACAAAACGTCAGTTTGTGACATTAACAAATAATCTGTTCCATCAATGTTCAACTCGGTGCCTGAGTACTTACCGTAAAAAACAACATCTCCAACTTTCAATTCCATCGGTTCGTCTTTTTTGCCATTTCCGGCTAAAACAACCGTTCCTACCTGTGGTTTTTCTTTTGCTGAGTCGGGAATAATAATTCCGCTAACGGTTTTTTCCTCTGCTGCCCTGGGTTGAACCAGGATTTTTCCTGCCAGAATTTTACCTTTTAAATCTGCCATAGTTGTTTAGTTTTTTATTAAACAAATTAAATTTTTCAAAAATCGACACCCTGCATTATCATATTTTATGCCATTCAAAACTAAACCAACAAATCACACAAAACAAAGACATTTTTTCACAGACAACCATAAACTTTTGCCGCCAAAACAACTAAATCATCTAAATTTCAACCCATTAAATACAATGACACAAGTTCTGACAGGGTGGCAGCGAAAGAAATAAATATCATTTTCAGTGCCTAAAAGGCAATTAGTAGGACTACCATTAAAACACAAAAAAGCCACTCAATAAAAAATTGAATGGCTTTTAAATATTGTAATAATTTAAATTATTGTTGTCCTTCTTCGCTTGTTGGAGCGGGAGTTTGTGTTCCATTGTCAGCAGGAGTCTGAGTCGACGGAGTAGTTGTCGGGAAATTCGGCACCTGCATAGGATCTACAGTGTTTTCAATCTCGTCTTGAACCATCGATTGATCAACACCTGCTTTTTCGCGTGGAATAAAAGCTGAACCTAAAATGGACAAAACAATTAAAGCGCCGGCCAAAAACCACGTTCCTTTTTCAAGAAAATCGGTTGTCTTACGAACGCCCATTACCTGGTTCGACGACTGAAAGTTACTTGCCAGTCCACCACCTTTTGAATTCTGTACCAATACAATAAGTACCAAAAGAATACAAACGATGAATATTAAAACGGTTATTAATGTGTACATTTCTGTCGGTATTAAATGTTCTTTAATTTTTCTATTTCTTCAATTCGGGTTGCAAAGTAAATACTTTTTTCCGGATATTTCAAACTTAATTTGCGGAATGCATCCAAAGCTTTGTCATATTTTTTTTGCTGAAAATAAATCATGGCTAAAGTTTCGGTAATAATTTCATCATTTTCTTCCACCGATTTTTTTATCACCTCATTTTCAGACGACTGAATCGCTTCGTTTTCTGAAGGTTTTGGTGTAATAATCGCGGCATTTGAAGATAAAAATTTATCGATGAGTGAATTTCCCCGGGTAAAATCGTCGTCATATTTCAATTGAAATGCTGAAGCGCTTTCATTTTGAATATGAATTTGTTTTTTATTTTGATTTGCATTCTCCCCGGAATTTAGAAAATGATACAATTTCTTTCTGTCGGAAATTTTTACCGCTACTTTTTTTAAAGTGTTTTCATATTCAGGGGAATCAATTTTTTTCAGGTTTTTTAAATACAATATCTGCGCAGTTTGAAAATACGGAAACTCATTGACTACATTTTGAAGTTCATCTGCCGTTTGTTCATCCAGCTCCTCAAAATTCTCCATAAGATAATAAAACCGTTCCTTTTGCATTTTTTACCAGTTTGCAATGGTTGCGTTAAAAATATCTTCCAAAAGTTTATCGATAATATCGGGAACCAGCGAATCTTCAACATCGCTCAAACTCTGGGTACTGTCGAAATCTTCAAAAGCAGAAAATGATTTTTCAAAATTTACATCCGGGTCTTTGCTGTTGGTATATTTCACTTTTACCGAAATTGTCAGTCGGTTTTGAGCGGCTGCGTCGTCTTTTTGAATCGACATTGGCCGAACTTCGTAATTATCGAAATAACCTTCAAAAATAAGATCACCATTTTCTGCTGCTTCTTTTAAAGAAGTTTGCCTGCGAAGTTTATCTTTCAACTCTTCAGTAAACGTCTGGCTGAGTGTTGGATTAACCAACCTTGCCCGGTTGTTAAAATAATATACCGAGTATGTTTTAATATCGGGCGATAAATTTGTTCCAGAAAATGAATATTTTATTGAGCACGAATTCAAAACCGCGCCAAGCATGAATACCATTATACTATATAAACCGATCCGTGTTTTCATTTTTTAACCATTAATATCGTATTCTTTTATTTTGCGGTAAAGCGTTCTTTCTGAAATACCCAACTCCTGCGCAGCGTATTTACGTTTACCGTTGTGTCTTTCAAGGGCCTTTTTAATCAATTCAATTTCCTTTTCTTCCAGCGAAAGCGATTCTTCAACATATTCTTCAGTGTCCTGAATATTTTCTTTGTCCACCGGGTCAACATGAATGTGTTTTACCTGTGGTTCGTTGGGAACAAAACTTCCGCTTTCATTTTTGTACAAATTGTGGATAATTTGCGCCTGGTCGCCCGAAATCGGCGCTTCCCTGTTTTCGAGTAAATCGAGTACCAGTTTTTTTAAATCGGTAACATCTCTTTTCATATCGAAAAGAACCTTGTACAGAATTTCACGTTCGTTGGCAAACGTATTTTCCTGTCCCTTCGACAACAATGCCGGAAGATGTTTTCGAGAATTATCGGGCAAATAAACGCGAAGTACATCGGCTGAAATATCCCTGTTTTGCTCTATTATTGAAATTTGTTCTGTTATATTTTTCAACTGTCTCACATTCCCCGGCCAGGTAAAATTCACAAGTAAAATGCGCGCTTCATCGGTGAGCTGAATTGAAGGCATACGGTATTTTTCAGCAAAATCGCGGGCAAATTTGCGAAACAGCAAATGAATATCTTCCGGGCGTTCGCGCAACGGACTGATTGAAATTGGCACTGTATTCAAACGGTAATACAAATCCTCCCTGAACTTTCCTTCATCAATTGCTTTTGGAATATTAACATTGGTTGCTGCAATTACCCGGACATTTGTTTTTAAAACTTTTGAAGACCCAACTTTAATAAACTCACCGGTTTCGAGCACCCTTAACAAACGCACCTGTGTAGAAAGCGGCAGTTCACCAATTTCATCGAGAAAAATAGTCCCGCTGTCAGCTTCTTCAAAATAACCTTTTCTATCGGCAAGAGCACCTGTAAAAGCTCCCTTTTCATGACCAAAAAGTTCTGAATCGATGGTTCCTTCCGGAATAGCACCACAGTTTACAGCAATATATTTGCCGTGTTTCCGGCTTGAAAACTGATGAATGATTTGCGGAAAAATTTCTTTCCCTGTCCCGCTTTCCCCGGTAATTAAAACCGAAAGATCGGTCGGGGCCACTTGTACCGCAACTTCAATCGCCCTGTTTAATCCGGGTGAATTACCAATAATTTCAAACCTTTGTTTTATCCCTTGAATATCCATAATCTCTTCGCGAATAAAGCGCAAATTTACAATTTTTCATCCGCAATGCTATTTTTCAGAATAATATTAACCTTTTTTACATATAAACAGGAAGTTCAAAGCGGTGGTGTCAAAAAGAATTCCGTGTTCCCTCAACTGTTTCGTATTGCCAAATAATTATATTTGCTTCAAATTTACTGAATGAAATTTGTCGGAATTATACCTGCCCGTTACGAGTCGACGCGTTTCCCGGGGAAACCGCTGGCCAAAATTCATGGAAAACCCATGATTCAGCGGGTGTATGAAAATATTTCGGCAGCTTTGGAAAATGTTTGGGTTGCCACCGACGACCAACGCATTTTTAAAACCGTTCAAAATTTTGGCGGAAAAGTTGTAATGACTTCCTCATTGCACCAAAGCGGAACTGATCGTTGTGCCGAAGCTGCGCGGATTATTTCCGCCGAAAATAATTTCGACGTAATAATTAATGTACAAGGTGACGAGCCTTTTATTCAGCCTGAACAAATTGATTTGCTGAAATCGTGTTTTTCGGGAGAAACCGATATTGCAACGTTGGTAAAAAAGATTGAAAACGAAGAAGAGCTTTTAAATCCAAACCGGCCCAAAGTTGTACTCGACAACTTTAAAAACGCACTTTATTTCAGCCGTTTGCCCATTCCCTATTTCCGAGGAAAAGAACAAAAGAACTGGGCAAGTGAAAACACATACTGGGCTCACATTGGAATGTATGCCTACAAAACCAGTGTGTTGCAAAAAATTACTCAACTGGAACAAGGGAAACTGGAAAAGACTGAATCGCTGGAACAGTTGCGGTGGCTGGAAAACGGCTTTAAAATAAAAACAGCAGAAACCCGGCACCAAAGTATTGGAATTGATACTCCGGAAGATTTGGAGAATGCATTGCAACTATTTCGGAATTAAATTGTCTTAATGAATAAAGGCATGTTATTTGTGAAGCAAAAACGAAGAAAAAAGATTGGTCATGAAGAAAATTTTACTCATAATATCCATTTTAATATTCAGTGTAGCAGGATTCGCACAAAATCCCGGTGATTTTTCATCGGGATGGAACAATAATTCAACAGATATAAACAAACAGGTTGAATTAAAAATTTACCCAAATCCGTGCACCAATCAAAAAATTACCATCGAAACAAGCAATGAAGAACTTTCAGAAATAAGAATTACCAATATTACAGGCAAAGTTGTTGTACTAAAACGATACGAACTACCGATTAACAAAGTGGATTTAATTTTGCAAAATGCACCCAACGGAATTTATCTTGTTCAAATTAAAACCTCATCGGAAAAAGTAGTAACCAAAAAGCTTGTTGTTTCCGGAAGTTAATTTCCATTCATTTATTTAATCAAATTTCATAAATCATTCTCCCATTTTTTTTTACTTTCACCACTCAATTTAAAATTTGAAGGTTTGAAAGCACTATTTACTTTTTTCGCATTGTTAATTGCCCTGTCCGTTTTTGCCCAACAAAATATTTCAGATGCCCGAAGTTTAGTCGGACAGGTAGTCACGGTTAGTGGAATTGTAACCAACGGCAATGAGTTGGGAAGCATCCGTTATTTTCAGGACGGAACAGCAGGTTTGGCTGCTTACGGAAGTTCAGTTGGAAATGTCAATCGCGGCGATTCAGTTACCATTACCGGAACATTAAAAAACTACAACAATTTACTTGAGCTCGATCCGGTTACTTCAGTTGTTGTACATTCATCGGACAATGAACTTCCGGCGGCGGAAGTAATTTCTGTCGACCAAATAGGTGAATCCTTCGAAGGCCAACTGATACAAATTAACAAGGCTGTTTTTACAAGTTCAGGCGGAACTTTTGCCGGAAACACCAATTATCCTTTCAACGCTGACGGTAAATCCGGAGTTTTAAGAATCAGCAGCAGTTCACCAATTGTTGGACAGGTAATTCCAACCGACACATTTAACCTGGTTGCCATTTGTTCGCAGTATTCAACTTTATCCAACAATGTTCAAACAGGTTACCAGTTACTTCCGCGCGACATGGACGATTTTATTTCGACAGTTTCAGTAACTTTTACGTCGCCGGTTTCTGTTCAGGATATTTCAAAAAATGAATTTGGCCTTTCCTGGGAAACCGACATGGATGCTTCTTCGGAAGTAAGATACAAATTGCCGGGACAGTCGGATTGGAATTATATAAAATCGGAAATAGCGCTTACTTCGGAAACAGATTTTCTTCACCTGGCATATATTTCAGGATTGGAACCTGCATCTATTGTTTATGCACAACCTTTTTCTGTTTTTGAAGGTGACACTGCTTTTGCACCGGTTGGGATTTATGCAACACAATCGAATTCTTCCGGCGAAATAAAAGTTTATTTCAATACCGAAGTGGATCAGACACTTTCAACCGGTAGTTTAGCCGAAAACATTGGCAGCGCTTTGGAAGACACATTAATAAACTACATTAACCGTGCACAGGAAACCATCGATTTTTGTATTTACAACATCAACAATTCAGGATTAAGTAATGTTAGTGCAGCATTAAATTCGGCAAAAACCCGCGGAGTTACGATACGTTTTATCACCTGTGGCTCAACAGCACATTTAGGAACTTATGAACTCGACAGTGAAATTCCGGTTTTGGTACGTCCCGAAATTCAGGACGGCGGAATAATGCACAACAAATTTGCAATTTTCGATGCATCTTCTGAAAATGCAGAAAAACCATGGGTTTGGACCGGTTCGACAAACCTTACCTACGACCAGATAAATTCTGATGCCAACAACATGGTTTTCATTCAGGATCAAACACTGGCAAAAACCTACCAAATTGAATTTGAAGAAATGTGGGGTTCGGCAACAAATCAGCCGGTTTCGTCGAATGCGAAATTTGGCGCCGACAAAACCGACAACACTCCGCACATTTTCAATATCGGGGGAAATACAGTTGAATGTTATTTTAGTCCTTCCGACAACACCAACCAAAAAATTATCGACGCCATAAATACATCCGACAACGATTTGGAAATTGAAACCATGCTGATTACCCGCACTGATATTGCCAATGCCATTCGCGATGCCAAACAGCGCGGGGTTGAAGTTCAGATAATCACCAACTACGTTAACGACAATACAACTACTGTAAACGACATTTTAAATCAAACTTTAGCGGAAGGCAAATTTGTTTTCGACGACAATGTTGCGGGAATTCTTCATAACAAGCTGGCAATTATTGATGCAAATTTTGCAGCTTCCGACCCGCAGGTAATTACTGGCAGCCACAACTGGAGCAATTCTGCCAACGATAAAAACGACGAAAATATTCTGATTATTCACAACGCCGAAATTGCCAACCTCTATTTTCAACAATTTGCCGAACGTTTTACACAAAACCAGGGAAATCTGTATGTTGAAGCAGAGACAATTGATCTGGCTGATCTTAAAATTTATCCGAACCCGGTTACTGACAGAATTTTAATTTCATCTTCTGAAATAATTACAGCCATTCAGGTTTACAATTTTTCAGGAATAGAAATCAGTGAAAAACAACAAATCGGATCAAAACAAACGGAAATCGGAGTTCAAAATTTATCTTCCGGTATTTATTTGCTGAAGGTAAATTTTAAAGACGGCAGCCAAAACAGTTATAAAATCATCAAACAATAATTTCGCAATAAAAAGTTATTCGAAAATTTACAGAATTCACTGAAATTATCGGGTGTCTGTTTTTATCTTTATGAAAAAAATATGATGCGTCGGTTAATTTTATATGTTATTGTTTTACCCCTTGTTTTTTATTCTTGTTCAAACCAAAAAAAAGTTGATCCCTGGATTATTTCATCTCCGGCAGGCGAACGTTTTGTTTCGATCGACCAAACCGGTGAAACTGTAATTCCAAACGGAAGGTTGCTGACCCCTTCCGGGAAAAGTATTGTGGTTGCGCCTCATCCATTTGGGTTGACACTCAGCCCCGACGGGAATACAGCAATTACAGCCAATTCGGGCATAAATCCGCTTTCGATAACTATCATCCGGAATATTCTTTCTGAAAATCCGGAAGTACAGCAAATTCCACCCGGACCATCGACCGATGAAGGCGTGCTGGCGTCGGTTTTTATGGGACTTGCCGTTTCGAACGACAACAGCACAGTTTATGTCGCCGGCGGACAGGAAAACAAAATTTTTATGTTCGACCTGAAAACCGGTGAGAAAAAAGGATTTATCGACTGCTCTTTTGTTTCCGACTCCGCGGATTATTCCGACGGGTACATTGGCGATATGACACTTTCGAAGGACGGGAAAAAACTATACGCGGTTGACCAAATCGGTTTTCGAATGTTAATTATCGATACCGAAACCAATCGATTGGAACACAGTGTTCCCGTGGGAAGATATCCGTTTGGAATTTGTCTTTCACCCGATGAAAAGAAAGTGTATGTGGCCAATGTGGGCATGTTTCAATACAGCAAAATAAAAGGGATTACCGAAGAAAATGCCGTTGAGAAAGCGATGAAATTCCCGGCGTTTGGTTACGGAAGCGAAGAAATGAAAGAAGGGATTCACACAGACAGCCTGGAGGTTCCCGGTCTGGGGGAAATGAATTCACCCGATGCTTTTTCAGTTTTTACCGTTAGTCTTGAAAACCCCGGTTCGCCTGAAGTAATTGCCAAAACAAAAACCGGCAACCTTGTGGGCGCTTTGGTTGAAGGAATCCCTGCTGTTGGCGGTGCAAGTCCTAATTCGCTTGTGGCCACCAACGACTATGTTTTTGTAACCAACGGAACAAACGATAATATTTCGGTAATTTCTATCGAAAAAGACACGGTTGTTAATACCATTTATTTAAAACCCGACAGTCGCATAAAACAGTTCAGGGGAGTGATTCCGTTTGGGCTGGAACTTTCGCCCGACAAACAGAAACTTTTTGTGGCTTGTTCAGGAATTAATGCTGTGGCAGTAATCGATGCTGTAAAACTAAATGTGCTGGGTTATATTCCAACCGGGTGGTTTCCGGCAAAACTAAAAGTTAGCAACGACAGCAAAAAACTGATTGTTGCCAACGCCAAAGGTTTTGGCAGCGGCCCTAACGGAGGTTCAACTTTTAACCGCGGCCCCGAAGGAAGTTACATCGGTTCGCTGATGAAAGGAACTGTTGAGGTAATTGACATTCCTACCGATGAAGAATTACAATTGTTAACCAAAAAAGTAATTGCCAATAATTTTCATTTTGAAAAAGCTTCTTCTGAAAAATATGCAGGACGCAAAAACAATCCTGTTCCACTCTATCCGGGTGAAAAAGAAAGCCCAATTAAACACATCGTTTTTATTTCAAAAGAAAACAGAACCTACGACGAAATTTTCGGACAGGTGGAAAATGCAAACGGTGAGGCACAACCGGCACGTTACGGTAAGGGCGTTTCATTCATAAACAGCAATAAAACAGATTCGGTTTCCAATGCCGATGTTATGGTAAATCATTTAAAAATTGCCGGCGATTTTGCCATTTCCGACAATTTTTATGTTGATTCCGATGTTTCGGCTGACGGACACCGCTGGCTGGTAAATACCTACCCGAACGAATGGACAGAAAGTTGCACAGCAGCCAGTTATGGAGGAAACCGGAGTTTTAAATTCGATTCGAAAGCGCCCGGAATTTATGCCATGAACGGTGCTGCCGGAGCCATTTATCCGGAAGATTATAACGAAGCCGGCTCGATGTGGGACCACCTGGAACGCAACAAAATCGACTTTTACAACTTTGGCTTCAGTATTATGTTTGAACCGGCTGTTTACGATGAAAAATACAAATATGAAGGAATCAGGCATTATGTGAATTACCCGCTGCCACAACCCATCTGGGACCGTACTTCAAAACAATACCCAACGTACAACACTGCTATTCCCGACCAGTTCAGAATCGACCAGTTTATAAAAGAATTCAGCGAAAAGTGGATGAACGGAAAAGATACGATGCCTTCGTTAATGACGGTAATTATTCCAAACGACCACGGAGCAGGCGATCGTCCGGAAGCCGGTTATCCTTTCCGCGAAAGTTACATGGCCGACAACGATTTGGCAGTCGGAAGAATCGTGGAATTTCTTTCACACACGCCGTACTGGGAAAATACACTGGTTGTAATTACCGAAGACGACGCACAAAACGGGGTGGATCATGTGGATGCGCACCGCAGTATTTTGATGCTCATTTCTCCCTGGGGGAAAAAAAATTATGTAAGTCATGTTCATTACAGTTTTGGCAGCATTTTTAAAACCTTCTGGAATATTTTGGGTTTGCCCTACCTGAACCAATACGATGCGGGAGCCAACGATTTGACTGATTTTTTTACTGAAACCCCGGATTTTACTCCGTACAAAGCTGTTCCGGTGGATGCCCGGATTTTTGAACCACAAAAAGCGCTCGATCCGTTTGATGAAAATTTCGACTGGAAAGCGCTCGAAGAATCACCGGAACTGGATAACATGGACGACATGATTCGCGAAAGCAAGGAAAGAGATGAATACAGGCTGGAAAACAGGGAAAAGGAAAATTAGCTTATTTTGACAAAAATTACTGAATCATCGGGTGAAAACATTCTTCACCCCGAAATGTTATTCATCAAAAAAATTAGAGCGATGAAATTAATTGTTCGTCTTTTAATCACTGTCTTTTTCATTCAGGTTGTAATACCTTCAAATGCACAAAGCAAAAAAGACAAAAAGCAACAGGCCAAACACCTTACTTCTTATGAAAGTCAGACATTAACCGACGACCAGCTTCCGGTTTTAATGCCTTACAACCGCTGGATAAATCCTGCCGGCGAACAGCTTTATTTTGGCGACAATGAGCTGGAAAATCATGCTCTCGACTGTGCCGTTTCGCCCGACGAAAAATGGATTGTGGTTGAAGGCCGTTATTCAGTGGTAATTATTTCAGCCAGCGACAAAAAAATAGTAAACCGTACAACTTTAAAAGAATTGCTGCCTGAAGAAAATGCAATGAATACTTTTTCAGGAATTCAATGGCTAAAGACAAAGGAAGATTATCAGCTTTTTTGGAGCGCTTCAGGAAATGCCGGAAAATCATACGTGATAAAAGCTGCATGGAACGGCAACAAACTAAAACTTGAAAAAACCTACGATTTTATTGCTGAAAAACCAGCCGCTTCGGCGCTTCCCAACGAAGTACTTCTGAATGAAGAAAATGGCACAACCGTGTTGTATGTTGTTCTGAACGGGGCAAATCAACTGGTAAAAATAAATACCGAAACCGGAGAAAAAATATGGACATCGGCAACCGGTGTTGCACCTTTTGGAATTTCAAAAGCAAAAGGGAAAATCTATGTTACCAACTGGGCCGGTTCTCTACCGGCGGAAAACGACACAAACATTGCCGGAGTTCCCTGGGGAAATGCAAAAGTAGACACTGAAACCGGTGCCACAAGTGAAGGCACTGTTTCTGTTTATAATCCTGCCGACGGAACTTTACAAAAAGAAATTCAGGTTGGGCTGCACCCCAACGATATTATAGCCGGTACAAACGAAGAATTTATTTACGTAGCCAATGCCAACAGCGATGCAATTTCAGTAATGAATACTGAAACCGATAAAGTTGTTGAAACTATTTCTGTTCGTTTGGGAGAAGAAAACAATCCGTATTGGGGAGATTCTCCAAACGGGCTGGCAATTTCAAAAGACGAAAAAACACTTTTTGTTGCGAACGGGATGGACAATGCACTGGCAGTGATTGAACTGGGTAAAAATGCCTCATCGAACGCTGAAAAGGAAATAAGTAAAATCACCGGATTTATTCCAACCGGCGCCTATCCTGGCGGCGTTTGTTTGTCGGCCGACAACTTTTTATATGTTGCAAATATTGAAGCTGAAGGTGCACGTATTCCAAGCATTGCTGAAAATGGCTCCGTTTCGTTCAACAGCCACAAAATGAAAGCTTCGGTTTCGGTAATTCCGCTGCCCGATATAAAACAACTGGCCGATTATTCCAAAACAGTAAGTGAAACCAACCAGCATTTCAGAATTGCACTTTCGGAACAGTTGCCTCGGAAAAATGCCAAACCGGTTCCTGTTCCTGCCAGAATTGGTGAACCGTCGGTTTTTAAACATGTGGTTTATATTATCAAGGAAAACAGAACGTACGACCAGATTTTAGGCGATGTTTCAGCAGGCGACGGCGATCCTTCGCTTTGTATTTTCGGAAAAGAAATTACACCCAATACCCACAAAATTTGCGACGACTTTTTACTGCTCGATAATTTTTATGTCGCAGGAAAATGTTCTGCTGAAGGTCACCAGTGGACCGACATGGCCATTGTAACCGATTATATTGAAAAAAATGTCCGCGCCTGGTTCCGAAGTTATCCGCATGTACAGGAAGATGCGCTGGTTTATGCGCCTACCGGATTTATCTGGGACAATGCAAAACGACACGGAAAAAGTGTTCGGATTTATGGTGAAGCCTGTGTTCCGCAGTACGACAATACTCTTTCATGGACCGATATTTATACAAAATTCAAAAACGGTGAAAAAGTTGAATTCGAAAATACAACAACAATTGCGCCGGTTCGCGAAATATTGAGTCAGAATTATCCGGGTTACGACAGCCACAACTTCCCCGATGTTCTTCGTGCAAAAACATTTATCGACGAGTTAAACAATTACGAAAATATGGAAGGCGACCAGTGGCCTGAGTTAATTATTATTGCTTTACCCAACGATCATACCGGTGGAACCAGACCCGGCCTGCCAACGCCGCGTGCCATGGTTGCCGACAATGATCTTGCTTTGGGGCAAATCCTGGAAGCCATTACAAAAAGCCGGTTCTGGAACAATACTACAGTTTTTGTTACCGAAGACGATTCACAGGCCGGCTGGGATCATGTTTCGGCGTACCGCACCGTTGGATTGGTAGCTAGTCCGTACACAAAGTTTGATAAAACCAACCGCACCAATTACAACCAGGTTTCGATGATACGTACCATTGAACAAATTCTTGGCCTGCCACCCATGAACATTATGGATGCTACTGCGATGCCCATGTTTGATTGTTTCAATAATTCTGCCGATTTAACTCCGTTTGTTTCGGTTTTGAACAACATTCCGCTGGATGAAATGAATGCAGACTTGTCGGAATTAAAAGGCCCGGCTTTGCACTATGCAAAAAAGAGCATGGAACCGCAATTTGACAGGGTGGATGCCGGAAACGACGATTTATTCAACCGAATAATCTGGTTTGCCATGAACGGAAAAAAACCTTATCCCGAAAAATTCAGCGGGGAAGACGAAGACGACGACGATGATTAGTTCCTTTTAATATTCTTCTGAGTGCTTTTTCATAAATGTTTCAATTTCTTCGCGGGTTGGTGCCGATGGTTGCGCCCCCATTTTGGTTACCGAAATTGCAGAAGCCGCACTGGCAAAAAACAATGAATCTTTTAATGATTTTCCTTCGGTTAATGCCACGGCAAAAGTTCCACAAAAAGTATCGCCGGCTGCTGTTGTGTCGATTGCATTTACTTTAAAAGCAGGTACAATTTCTGTTTCTTCTTCGGAAACAGCAACCGCACCTTTTTTGCCAAGAGTAACAATCACTTTTTCAACACCTTTCGCAATCAGCGTTTTTGCTGCCTTTTCTGCATCCTTTTTATCATTAACCGCAATTCCAGATAAAAAGTGGGTTTCAATTTCATTTAACACCAAAATGTTTGTTTTTGAAATATAACTAAAATCAAACTTTTTTGCCGGGGCTACATTCCACATTACCGGAATGCCTTTTTTATTTGCTGTATCGATAACATATTTTACCGTTTCTTCCAGAATTTCAAACTGCATAACAATAATTGCAGCCTCATCAAAAACAGAATTCGCCAGTTCTATTTTTTCAGAAGTAAGCAGCTGATTTGCCTCCGGGGCAACCGAAATAATATTTTCCCCGAAATTGTCGATCATAATTAAAGCATACCCGCTGGCCACTCCTTTTTCCTGAAAAACAAAACGGGTGTCAATTCCGTCGTTCCGGTAATTTTTCACCATTTGCGGAGTGTAAGCATCTTCGCCAACACAACTTACAAAAACCACATTTCCTCCGGCACGGGCAGCGGCAACCGCCTGGTTTGCCCCTTTTCCGCCGTAAACCTGCATAAATTTTCCACCGGTAACCGTTTCACCTTTTTGTGGAAGGTGATCCATTTTCATAATTAAATCGACATTCGAACTTCCGATGACAACGATTTTATTTTTCATAAATTTCAGAATTAAGCTCCATTTGCCAGAATAATCAAAACCAAACCAACCACAAAACTGGCAAACATAAACACCAGCAAACCGTTTGTTCCTTTGGGTGCATTTTTAAATTCCTTCCACACAAATACGCCCCAAATAGCAGCAACCAGGGTAGCTCCCTGTCCCAGACCGTACGAAATGGCATAGCCGGCAATGTCGCCTGCCATAATACTCAGCATCATTCCAATGTTCCAGATTATTCCACCTAAAATTCCCACCAAGTGCAATTTTGCGGTTCCTTTGAAATACATTTTAAAAGTTACCGGCTCGCCCGAAACAGGCTTTTTCATAAAATAAACATTGAAGATAAAATTGGAAATAAAAATACCGATGGAGAATACAAAAACTGCGGTGTACGGAGTGAACGTACCTTCTGTAATATTTGTAAGGTCAGTCGACATGGAGTCGGCAACAAAGCGATAAAAAAACGACATCAGTAAACCGGCAACCAGCGACAAAACAATTCCTTTGGTCGATTTGCTTCCCTGGGTAACTTTTTTGTAGGCGACAGCATTCAAAACAATTGCCAGTGTTACCAGCCCAACTCCGAGAAACAAATACAACGCATTGTAAACTTCAGGGTTGGGCAGATAATTGTTGAAAACGCCAAGTACCAATGCAAGCCCGATTCCAATCGGAAAAGCAATTGCCATTCCGGCAATTTCGATGGCAGCAACCAGCAATAAATTAGCGATATTAAAAACTACACCGCCCAGCAAGGCAAACAAAAATGCCCGGGGCGCTGCATTTAAAAGGTTCGGGATAAACGATTCACCGGCACTTCCTGAACTTCCCAAAGTGAGTCCAAAAACCAGTGACAAAAGAATTACTCCCAAAGTATAGTCCCAGTAAAACAGCGGAAAACTCCACTCTTTCGATGCCAGTTTTTGTGTGTTCGCCCACGAGCCCCAGCAGAGCATGGTTATCGCACAAAACAAAACAGCTAATAAATAAGAATCGACGATAAACATAAGTCAGGTTTTAAGTTTAGTATTTATTTGAAATACCGAAAGTAGTTAATTTTTGTAACGTTTTTTTGCTTCTTCCAAAATAGCAATTGTTGCCGTTGCACCACACCGCGCAGTTCCGGTTTTTTGAACAGCGAGCAAACCGTCGAGCGAACGAACACCTCCGGCAGCTTTTACTTTTACATTTGGTCCCACACTTTTTTTCATTAATTCCAGGTTCGGAATTGTGGCCCCTTCGTAAGAATATTTTCCATCGTCGCCTTTTACAAAACCAAAACCGGTAGAAGTTTTTACATAGTCGGCGCCAACTTTGGTGCAAATTTCACAAAGCTTTGTAATGTCTTCTTTTTTCGAAACAAAATCAGTTTCAAAAATTACTTTTACAATAGCCTTGTTTTTATGACAAGCTTCGGTTACAGCCGCAATTTCTGTTTCAATGTAATCCCAATCGCCCTGCAAAGCTTTGCCAATATTTATGACCATATCAATTTCAACGGCCCCGTCGCGACAAGCAATTTCTGTTTCAAAAACCTTTACTTCGATGGCTGAATTCCCGGCAGGAAAACCAATAACACAACCCACCAAAACATCGGAACCTTTTAAAATCTTAGCAGCTTGTTTTACTGCATACGGTTTTACACAGACTGAAGCCACATCGTATTTTTTTGCCACTTCACATTCACGTTTCAAATCGACATCGGTTAATGTTGGATGCAAAACGGAATGGTCAATCATTTTTGCTAGTTCTTTTATTTTATTCATAATGAATTATTTAATCGAAATACAATTTGTCAATTTCAAATTTTCTCATGTTTCTGAACGACTCAAAAACCTTTGGCGCTTTTTCGGATCGCTCATCAGTTGGTTTAGTATTTTGGGAAATACCTGCCACGAAACTCCAAATTTATCTTTCAGCCAGCCGCACATGCTTTCTTCGCCTCCCACAGTAAGTTTTTCCCAGTAATAATCAATTTCATCTTGATTTTCACATTCCACAACCAACGAAACTCCTTCATTAAAAGCATAATTGTGTTCTCCCGGTCCATCCATAAATACCAATTGAGCGCCGTTTAAATCAATTTCAGCATACAACACTTTTCCTTCATGTACATCCCCTTCCGGATAATTCACCAACATTTGAGTTGATGCCTGTTTAAAAATTCGGGAATAAAGTTGAATTGCTTCTCCTGCCTTTCCAAACTGATTTCCGACGAAAAGCAGCGAAGGCATTACTCTCAAAACCCCATCATTGTTGCCTGTTGAAGCAATTTGCCAGGTCATTCCGAATCTGTCTTTCAGCCAGCCGTAACGTTCGCTCCATGGATAAGTATCGATGGGAATGTAAACACTGCCCCCTTCAATTAATGCATTCCAGATTCGGTTGGTTTCTTCAACTGAATCGCAATACACAAACAACGAAATGGAGGGATTTTTTTCAAACATTGGCCCGCCGTTCAAACCTATTACTTTTGTTCCGTTCAATTCAAACGAAACCACCACCGGAGTTTCCGAGGTATTTTTTGAATTTTTCAGAACCGAGCAGTAAAATTGTGCTGCTTCTTTGGCCTGATTATCAAACCAAAGGCAAGAATATACCGGATTTGTCATTATATTTTGAATTAATCATCGATAGTTTGAAAAACCATTTGACGGAATTTCCAGCCCGAGGAATCATTAACTGGTCCCTGGGTTTGTTTGAAAATAATACCGATCATATTTTCGTTTGGGTCAGCAAAATATTGTGTATTAAAATATCCTCCCCAACTGAAAGTACCATCGCTACCCAAACCGCCTTTTGCCTGGCCTGCTGCTGTAACCAATTCGAAAGCCAGACCAAACTTTGTAGCCGAATTGTCGCCCCAAATGTTGCCAATCTGGTTACTTAAAATAATATCGACAGTGGTGCGACTCAACAATCGAACGCCGTTCAATTCCCCGCCGTTCAGATACATTTGCAAAAAAGTCGCATAATCTTTTGCCGTACTCGACAATCCTGCTCCCCCGGCAAAATACGTTTTTGCTCCTTTTACCGGGTAGTCAGGATCAAAAAAATCATTTGGAAATTTTTCCCATGTATCTCCTTCATTTTGCTGAACAACAACCAAACGATTGGCTTTATTTTCGGGCAGGTAGAAATAGGTATCATTCATTCCCAGTGGATCAAAGATGTGGGTTTTCAGGAATTGATCAAGCGGCATTCCCGAAACAATTTCAATAAAATAACCAAGAACATCCAACCCTTCACTGTATGTGAAATTTTCTCCGGGGTTGTGGTGTAACGGCAGTTTTGCAAGTTTTTTAATGTTTTCGGCTATAGTTACATTCTCAGTGGTAAATGCATCGATAATTCCTGCTTTTTTGTAAATCATTTGGAAACGTTCGTCACTGTCGATGGCGCCATATCCAATTCCTGAAGTGTGTGAAAGCAAATTACGAATGGTAATTTCCGATTTGGCAGGTTCGGTTGTCCAGGTAGTATCGCCAAAAGTAAACGTCTTTAAAACCTGCGGATTTTGAAATTCAGGAATGTATTTTGAAATCGGGTCGTCGAGCTGAAATTTGCCTTCTTCCCAAAGCATCATCACTGCGGTAGAAGTAATAGCTTTTGTTTGAGATGCAATTCTGAAAATGTCGCCCCTTTTCATTGCTCGTCCTTCCTTGTTGTCCGCCATCCCGTAGGCTTTCCAAAAAACAATTTTACCGTTTCTTGTCACGAGCGAAACAATTCCCGGAACGTTGCCTTTTTCAATTTCGTCCCGACACATTTTATCGATTCGTGAAATTCGTTCCGAAGAAACACCCACACTTTCAGGGGATGCTTCTGTTAAAGGCACCGATTTTTTTATGGATTTGGTTTGGGCAAAATTTACCGTAACACAAAAAAATAATGCCAAAAATAATACTGTAATCTTTTTCATATTTTATTCAATTTAAATTCATTACACCATATAATATTGATTACCAACAGGAAAATCCTTTGTATTGCAGTACAATTCGCTGTAAATATTGAATTTTTTATTGTTTGTTGAAAAATGAACCGAAATATGTAAAACTGGTGAATGCTTTTCAACCTTTAATATTTCAGCTATTTTATAATCAGCGTGTTCCGCCCTGATTTCCTGGGTTGAACCTGTTATTTCAATAAGAAATTTTTGACTTAAAGTTTTAAAAAACGATTCATCAATAAAATCCATGGTTAAAAAACCCGGCACTGCCACCGACGAAAACCAGTTTTTCTCAAGCATCACAGGAGACGAATCCACACATCTTAAACGTTCAAAAAATATACACTCCGTGTTAATTTCATCAGCATCCACAGGAAAAGTTATTTCTTTACTCCACTCTGAAGCCATCGGTTTCTGAAGAAAAATAGTTTTTGCCTTTTCCCCAATAACCTCTGAAAAACCTTTAACCGTCAATAATCCAAGCGATTGTCTCCTCTCCTTTACCCTACTTCCTTTTCCACGTAATTTCTCAATGTAACCTTCCTTTAATAATTCATCCAAAGCCTTTCGGGAGGTTGTCCTTGTGATTGAGAATTTAGAACAAAGTTCATTTTCAGAGGGAAGCAAATCTCCAATTTCAAATTTTCCTTGCTGAATCAATTCTTTGAGGTAGTTTTTTACTTCCTGATATTTAGGATTATCACTTCCTTTTTTCATGATTTCAAATCTACAAAATAAAACTTGTACGTACAAGTTGTTAGTGGGTGAACTTTTCTATTTTCTGAATTTTGCAGAATAATTACCAATTTCTATTCTGATTTAGGGAAATAAAATACAACTTTATTTGAGAGAAAATCACGCCGAAGCAATCGTTTACCACACTTGCCAAAAAAGAAAGAATGACGGTTTTTGAAAGGGTTAAAAATATTGCATTAACCGGAAAGGTTGAGTATTAAAAAACAAAGTAGTATAAAAAAGAAATCCCGGAACCTCTGTCCCGGGATTAAAACTAAACCTAACTAAACCAAACTTATGAAAAAACAGCAATCTGCTGTGAAGTGTCTTTTAATGTTTTCTGAAGAACGTTGTTTACTCTGTTTTCTGTTTAATTGTTTTCATGACTAAAATACTTTATACAAATTGCGTGCCAGAAATAATTTTCAAAATTAAAACAACACAGTCCTCAACACTTTTTAGGTTTGCCGGCTAATTCCCGTTTTAACCTGATATTATACATAAATGGCAAGAAACAAAGGACGGAAAGACTGACACAAATTATATTCACTATGAACAATTCCAGACAATTACGACAATCAGAACAAGAAAAATTGTCAAAAATTCAGATAGTATTTTCATTTATAAACTAAGAATCTCACTTAAGAAACATTGTACAATATGAAATTTGTTCAAAAATTGAGAATTCCTTTTCTCATTTTGAAAATCGGTAATAAAACTTTCTACGATAAAATATAATCTGGCTGGCAAAAACAAATCAGAATTCTGAATGTTGCAGCATCAAGTAAAGTGAATGATTAAAAGGTTATTTACGGCTTTTGAAATTATTCAAGAACTGTTACGTTACCTTCAGTTTGGTTATTTTTGAAATTTCTGCGCGGAATGTAAGATTTCAAAAAATAAATATCTTTGCGAAAATTTTGTCTGAATAATATTAAACAGGTTCGAACTAATTTACAATTGAATGAATAACATCCGAAACTTTTGCATAATAGCTCATATCGATCATGGGAAAAGTACCTTGGCCGACCGTCTTTTGGAACATACCAAAACTGTTGGCGAACGCGAGATGCACGACCAGGTACTCGACAGCATGGAACTGGAGCAGGAGCGCGGAATTACGATAAAAAGCCACGCTATTCAGATGGACTATTTGCACGAAGGAACCGAATATAAACTGAATTTAATTGACACTCCCGGACATGTTGATTTTTCGTACGAAGTTTCGCGTTCAATTGCCGCCTGCGAAGGTGCACTTTTAATTATTGATGCCACCCAGGGAATTCAGGCGCAAACAATTTCAAACCTTTACCTGGCCATTGAACACAACCTGGAAATTATTCCTGTACTCAACAAAATGGACCTCGACAATGCCATGCCTGAACTTGTTGAAGACCAAATTATTGATTTAATCGGCTGCGACCACGAAGACATAATCAGGGCCAGTGGCAAAACAGGTTTAGGTGTTGAAGAAATTCTTACCCGAATTGTTGAAAGGATTCCTGCTCCCAAAGGTGATCCCGATGCGCCGCTACAGGCTTTAATTTTTGATTCGGTTTTTAATTCTTTTCGTGGAATTATTGCCTATTTCAAAATTATTAACGGCCAAATCAGAAAAAAAGATTTGGTGAAATTTGTTGCTACTGAAAAAGAATACGATGCCGACGAAATCGGCGTTCTGAAACTTGGACTTATCCCCAAAGATGTGCTTTCAACCGGCGATGTTGGTTATATTATTTCAGGTATTAAAACGGCAAAAGAGGTTAAAGTTGGCGATACAATTACACATGTAAAAAATCCTTGTGCAAAAGCTATTTCCGGTTTCGAAGAAGTTAAACCGATGGTTTTTGCTGGCGTTTATCCGATTGATGCTGACGATTATGAAGATCTTCGTACAGCCATGGATAAATTGCAACTGAACGATGCTTCACTAACTTTTGAACCTGAATCTTCAGCTGCTTTGGGATTTGGATTCCGTTGCGGTTTTCTTGGACTTTTGCATATGGAAATTATCCAGGAACGGCTTGAACGTGAATTTGACATGAATGTAATCACCACTGTTCCAAACGTTTCGTATCAAGTTCATATGACCGACGGCACAACGCAAACCGTTTACAATCCATCTGGAATGCCGGTCAGTACAACCATCGACGAAATTGACGAACCTTACATAAGGGCAAACATTATTACTGCTTCGGAATTTATAGGGGCGATTATGAAATTGTGCCTCGACAAAAGAGGTACGCTGGTCAGCCAAAGTTATTTGACTGCCGAACGTGCTGAACTGGTTTTTAATCTGCCACTTGGTGAAATTGTATTCGATTTTTACGATAAACTGAAAAGTATTTCAAAAGGATATGCTTCGTTCGATTACCATGTAAGTGGATACAAACCGGCCAAACTTGTTCGTCTCGACATTCTTTTAAACGGTGAAATGGTGGATGCACTTTCAACCTTGATACATTTTGACAACGCCTATAATTTTGGGCGAAAAATGTGCGAAAAACTGAAAGAATTAATTCCTCGTCAACAATTCGACATAGCTATTCAGGCAGCCATTGGGGCTAAAATTATTGCCAGGGAAACAGTAAAAGCTGTTCGCAAAGATGTTACCGCAAAATGTTACGGAGGAGATATTACCCGTAAACGGAAATTGCTTGAAAAACAGAAAAAGGGTAAAAAGCGAATGAAACAGGTTGGGAATGTTGAAGTTCCGCAAAAAGCATTTCTCGCTGTACTAAAACTGGATTAATGCCTTTTTAATTACGTACAAACAGAATTCAAAAAAATATATAAAAGGATAACTTTCGTTGAGAACCCCGCTTTCGCGGGGATATTTATCAAATAATAAGTTTGTAACCTTTTCCGTGGACATTTATAATTTCAACGGTTGGTTCATCTTTTAAATGTTTTCTCAACTTGGTAATGTAAACATCCATGCTACGCGCGTTAAAATAATTGTCGTCGATCCAGATCGATTTTAAAGCATAATTTCGTTCCAGTATTTTGTTGGCATTCTGGCAAAGCAATTTTAACAAATCGGCTTCCTTGGTCGTAAGTTTAACAGTTTCTTCGCCTTGGCTCAAGGTTTGTTTGCGGGTGTCGAAAGTATACCTTCCAAGCGTAAAAACCTGCTGCGTAGTTGACTGACTTTCCTGAGAGGTCCTTCTTAAAATAGCTTCAATCCTAAGAATCAGCTCTTCCATGCTAAACGGCTTGGTAATATAATCGTCGGCCCCCAGTTTAAAACCTTCAAGCACATCTTCCTTCAGGTTTTTGGCTGTTAAAAAAATAATCGGAATATCGGAATTAATGATCCGGATATCTTTCGCCAGTGTGAAACCATCTTTTTTGGGCATCATAATATCCAGAATACAAATATCGTAGTGTTCTTTTACGAAACCTTTATAAGCTGCTTCGCCATCAGGAAAAAGATTTGCATCGTAACCTTTGGCAATCAAATATTCTCTTAACAACAATCCTAAATTCTCGTCATCTTCAGCCAGTAGTAATTTTGTTTTTTGTTCCATGTCTATTTATTTAATTGTGGAAAAAAGATACTAAATTTTGTGCCTTTATTTAACTCACTTTCAACTTTTATTGTTCCATTATGCGAATCAACAATTTTTTTCACATAACTTAAACCCAAACCAAATCCTTTTACGTTATGAATATTTCCGGTAGGAACACGGTAAAAACGGTCGAAAATCTGCGAATGATGTTCTTTTGAAATCCCAATACCTTTGTCCTGCACAGAAATTACAACAGAATCTTTTTTGTTTTCAGTTATAATCTTTATTTCAGGAATTTCCTTGCTGTATTTCATAGCATTGTCCAAAAGGTTAAAAATAACGTTTGTAATGTGAACTTCGTCACCTTTCACTAATGGATTTTCAGCATTAATTTCGGTTTCAAGAATACCATTTTTGTTTTTTACCCGAAGTTCAAAATTTGTCACAACATTTTTTATCATGTTGTTTACATCGAATTCCTTAAACTTAAATTTCAGACGACCTTCATTAAAAACAGCCATCTGCAGCACTTTTTCTACCTGAAAACTCAATCTTTTGCTTTCCTGGTTAATCACCTGCGAAAGATGTTCAATAGTTTTCGGAGTATTTGTAACAGTTCCGTCCTGCAACATCTGACTAGCCAGAGAAATGGTTGAAATTGGAGTTTTCAACTCGTGAGTCATATTATTAATAAAGTCGTTTTTAATGATCGAAAGTTTTTTCTGCCTGAAAATAATCATAATTGTGTAGGCAAAAATACCAATCAATAAGGCAGTTAAAATAATGGTAGGAATTATAGTCAATCCGGTTTGAGCCAGCAAATAATTCGAATGTTTCGGAAAATAAAGGTAAAGATAATTGGGTTTGGCGCCGCTCCTGTCCATTTGAAACAACGGTTGCGAAAATTCCTTTTTCCGGTTTCCAGGGTTATAATTCGAAGAACCTAAAATAATTTTATTAACACCCAGGTTGGAATTTTTTATTGCATATTTATAATCGAGGGTAATTCCTCTTTCAGCGATTTCGCTCGCCAGTGCCTGCTCCAGAAAAGTTGAATCGACACGTTCGTTTATCGGGCGATCTTCAAGAATAATTTTATAATTTGTCCAGTCCAAATTGCGCAACCACTGTTCCTGTCTTCGCTGTCTTTCACGCATCATTTGGTTGAAATCGGAATTATTTCCCAGTAATGAATTTGTAAAATCTTCAACAGAATCGAGCGAATCGCCAAACTGCAAATGATAACTTTCTTGCACACTTTGAACTCCGTTATCGGTAATGCTTAATTCCCAACGATAACCAACGCCAAAATTATTTCGCGGAAAAACATTAAAATCCGAGTTCGAAGGACTAATACTTGGAATTTCACCCTTTGCTGCATTAATTCGGGCTTCTTCTATTTCATAAAGTTGTAATTGATCTGAAACTTTTATCAAAATATTTGTCACCAGTTGATTGAACTGTTCCTCACGAATATCAGCCGCTTTTTTAATCAGGTGCAACTGCACAAATATTAGCCCTGCCAACACAACGGCCATCATAAAAATCAAAGTAACTAACATTTTTCTGCTCATGCGTCAAAGATAATTTTAATGAATCGCAGCGTATTACGTACTTAACATTATTTAACTTCAGAGCATAAATTGTAAACAATATTAACCAGCCAAGCCGAAATATAAACCACAACCCGAAAACTATTTCGGGAAAAGCACTTTTTCAATCACTTGCGGAAAATATTTGTATTCGAGCGCGTGTACTTTATTTGCAACCTCTTCTGGCGTATCGGCAGGTAACACTTCACATTTTGCCTGAAAAATTATCTGTCCGTCGTCGTACTTTTCATTCACATAATGAATGGTAATTCCCGATTCCTTTTCCTTGTTGTCCACAACCGCCTGGTGTACATTTATTCCATACATTCCTTTGCCACCGTATTTTGGCAACAAAGCCGGGTGAATGTTTATAATTTTGAAATTTTCAACCAAATATTCGGGAATTAACCATAAAAAACCGGATAGTACTATTAGGTCAATTTCACGTTTTATAAGTTCATTTTGAATATTTTTCGTATGTAAAAACTCCTGTCGGTTGAAAACAAAGGTTTTTACATTTTTGTTTTCCGCCCTTTTCAATGCAAAAGCATTTGGATTATTCGACCATAACGAATCAATTTCAACATATTCATTATGAACAAAGTAGTCTATAATATTTTCTGCATTCGAACCCGATCCTGAAGCAAAAATCGCTATTTTCTTAACATTCATTTTATATTGAAATTACAGGTCAGAACATTTGACTAATTTGTTCAATTTAAGAACCTTGCAAATGATTTCTTTCCTTCTGTTTATATCTTTTTTTCAGATTTTTCTTTGAAATATAAACCGTAAATTTATTACTTTGCACGGAATTATTTAAAAACAAAAATTAGTATTAATCAAAATTTACAATTATGTCTGACGTTGCAGCAAAAGTAAAAGCTATTATCGTTGATAAATTAGGCGTTGATGAAAGTGAAGTTACTCCTGAAGCTTCTTTCACAAATGATTTAGGTGCAGATTCACTGGATACAGTTGAGCTTATCATGGAATTCGAAAAAGAATTTGATCTTGCAATTCCTGACGACCAGGCCGAAAAAATTTCGACGGTAGGTGAAGCTATTGCACATATCGAAGAAGCTCTCAAGTAATTATACACAGAAGAATTATTTATGGAATTAAGGCGGGTAGTTATAACCGGAATTGGAACCGTTAATCCTCTGGGGAACACCGTTCAGGAATATTGGGATAATCTTATAAACGGGGTTAGCGGAGCAGCACAAATCACAAGGTTTGATGCATCAAAGCACAAAACCCGGTTTGCCTGTGAGGTGAAAAATTTCGATCCTGAATTATATATGGATCGCAAAGATGCCCGTAAATACGATTTGTACACACAATTCGCATTTGCCAGCACCGACCAGGCATTCAAAGATTCAGGTTTAAACCCGGATGATATTGACCATGACCGTTGCGGTGTTATTTGGGGTGCAGGAATTGGCGGGCTTCAAACTTTCTTTGAGGAAGTAAGAAGTTACAAAGAGGAAAATCCACGTTTTTCGCCATTCTTCATTCCAAAAATGATTGCAAACATTGCAGGAGGATTGGTTTCTATTAAATACGGTTTTAGAGGACCTAATTTTACCACGGTCTCTGCCTGCGCATCTGCATCCCATGCCATGATTGAAGCATTCAATATGATTCGTCTTGGAAAAGCAGATATTATGTTGACAGGTGGTTCTGAAGCAGGAGTTAACGAAGCAGGAATGGCTGGGTTCAATTCAATGAGGGCCATCTCAACCCGTAACGACGATCCTAAAACAGCATCGCGCCCGTTTGATAAAGACCGCGATGGCTTTGTTATGGGTGAAGGTTCTGCTGCTTTCATTTTTGAAGACTATGAAAGCGCTGTTAAACGTGGAGCTAAAATTTATGCTGAAATGGTTGGCGGCGGCATGTCGGCCGATGCATTTCATATGACAGCACCCGACCCTGACGGCCGCGGGGCAACCCTGGTAATGAAATGGGCTTTGGAAGATGCTAACCTAAACGTTGAGGACGTGGACTATATTAATGTTCACGGTACATCGACCCCTTTAGGAGACATTGCAGAACCAAAAGCCATTATTAGTGTTTTTGGTGAATATGCTTACAAAACAAGCATCAGTTCAACAAAATCAATGACCGGACATCTACTCGGTGCCGCCGGTGCCGTTGAAGGGCTTGCCTGTATTTTAGCAATAAACAACAGCATTATCCCTCCTACCATCAACCATTTCACTGACGATCCTGAAATTGACAACAACCTCGATTTTACATTCAATGTTGCCAAAAAACGTGAAGTAAATGTTGCCATCAGCAACACTTTTGGTTTTGGTGGTCATAACGCAACTTTAGTTTTCAAAAAACTATAGACGACTGTGGTTAGGAAAATAGTACAACGAGTAAAACTCTTTTCGTCTTCTCGAAAAGAGTTTTACTTGTTTCTGAAAGATATTCTTGGCTTTTATCCCGGAAACCTCAAATTATACGACATTGCCTTTATCCATAAATCAGCTTCAATTGTTGACTCGCAGGGAAATTATGTAAACAACGAACGGCTTGAATACCTTGGTGACGCTATTTTGGGCGCCATTATTGCAGATTTCCTGTACAACCGTTTTCCCCAGGAAGACGAAGGTTTTCTTACAAAAACCCGCTCAAAACTGGTAAACCGCTCCTTTCTAACAAAACTTACCTACGACATGGGGCTGAACGTTTTTATCGATTCTAACACAACCAAAAACATCGATAACAGCCACATTTACGGCGATGCACTGGAAGCATTGATTGGCGCTATTTATCTCGACAAAGATTATCAAACCGTCAAGTATTTTGTAACCAAACGAATACTTTCACAATTTGTTAACCTGAACGAAATTGAGCAAAAAGACAATAATTTTAAAAGCCAGCTTATTGAGTGGAGCCAGAAGAATAAAAAGGATGTAAAGTTTGAAACCACCGAAGAGATAACCGACAAATCGAAACCACCCAAATTTATTGCCGTTGTTGAGGTTGAAAGCAAAGAAGTTGGTCGTGGTGTTGGAACTTCAAAAAAAGAAGCACAGCAAAATGCTGCCAGACAAGCGCTGGGAATGCTTGAGAATTTGTAAAATTAATCTGTCCGCAACATTCAAACAAACAACATTTTTTATCTTTGCCCCCTATTTTTAAGCAAATGAACAATTACCTGATTTTTGCATTGGGGTTTTTAGCCCAGATTCTTTTTTTTGTGCGGACCATTGCCCAGTGGTTTATTTCGGAGAAAGAGGGTGAAGTTATTTCTCCTGTCGTGTACTGGCAATTCAGTTTGATCGGATCTGTTTTAATGCTTACCTACGGAATTTTGCGCAACGACTTCGCCATAATTGTAGGCCAGTTTCTGGTTTACGCCATTTATATCAGAAACATTCAGCTAAAAAATGCCTGGAAAAAAATGTACTGGCTGTCGAGGTTCCTTGCTGTAGTAATTCCACTGGCTTATTTAGGCTGGCTTATATTTTCAGGAAATTTCGACTCCATTTTTAACAACGAAAATATTTCCTTCTTCTGGTTGGTTTGGGGTACTATTGCACAAATTATTTTTATTTCCCGCTTTTTTTACCAGTGGATTTATTCCGAAAGGGAAAAGGAATCGTTATTCCCGTTGGGTTTCTGGGTAATAAGCACTATTGGTTCGGTAATGATTTTTGCCTACTCGGTTTATCGACTCGACCCCGTGCTTTTTGTATCGCACAGCATGGGACTTTTTGTTTATGTAAGAAATATTTTTCTCCATTACGGAAAAGGAAGCCTCTTTGAAAAAATGAACAACATCCCCTTTTTCAACAAAGTTATCGGCAAAGTTTCAGAGAAAATAAAATAGGCCGGCAATTTACGCCAGCCCACTTTTTGTCGAATACCACTGTTTAATTATTCCGGTTGTTTGGCTTTGATAAACTCCTTCAGAACAAAATAAAACAAAGTCGAAAGAATAAAAACGATAAATCCCCAGATAGGTGCGTAACAACTTACAATTGCCCCTCCCATAACAATTTGCGGGGAAATATCCCCGGCAACACGAATCGCCTCCAAAGCCTCTACTATTCCAACAATTTGCGATAAAATACCAACCGCAACGGCTACCGAACCTGCCATTAAAATCAGATCGAGCAATTTAAAATTGTACTGATTTTTGGTAAACATTTGTACAATTTTCCACACGGTAACAACTATTGCTACCACGGCCATTAATGAAATAACATGCATATAAGGACCTCCTGTGAAATAAATTTCCGATAAATTCATTGTTGTAATTTTTAAAATTGTTTACCGAATCTACAAACGATATAAAAATCCAGGGTAATTAAATCGTTGAACAACCAAAAACTGCATTTCAACTGCAAATCAGAAATAAAGCTACAAAACAATCCACAATTTTGAAGTTCAACCCGCTTTTTCTGCTTTTAATCGACTGAATTTTACATTCTCCAAAATCATTTATACCTTCAATTTTCAAAGCTGAAGTATGACATTTCAAATACTGAATACAAAAAAGCTACTGGAGAATTCGCGCCTAATCAGAATTTCAACACATGTTGTTTTCTGGATTTTGATTGCCGTTTTTTATTACATTCTTTTTAGTTTGAACAGCGAAATGCCCGAAATTACCATTATGCTGTCGGTTGGATTGCTACCTGTGGCAATGGCGACAACCTATTTTTTTAACTATTTTCTTATTCCGCGTTTTCTCTGGAAAAAACGTTACGGACAATTTTTTCTCTTTAGTTTTTACACCCTTTTAGTTACAGTTTGGATCTCCTTTTTGGTGGTTTCGTTCACACTTGTTTTTATTATGAACAGGAAATTTTTTATTGCTCCATCCATTCTTCACCCTGAATGGCAAGTAATTACGGTGAATTTTGTTGTTTTTTTTGCTATTGCAGCCAAGTTATTCAAACGTACCCTTTTTATTCAGCAGGAAAAAAACCAGCTTGAAAAAAACCAGCTTACCACCGAACTAAAATTAAAGGAAGCCGAATTAAAACTTTTAAAAGCCCAGATTCACCCGCATTTTTTATTCAACACCCTGAACAATCTTTACGGTTTAACACTGGAAAAATCGGACGAGGCGCCCCAGCTCGTGTTGCAACTTTCCGAAATTCTGGATTACATTTTATACCGTTGCGACGAAAAAAGTGTACTCCTTTCGGAAGAAATAAACAACCTGAAAAACTATCTTGAAATTGAAAAAATACGGTACTCCGAAAAACTAAAGTTGACAGCCGAATTTGCGAAAGAAACCGGAGATTTGAAAATTGCCCCATTAATTTTGCTTCCTTTTGTTGAAAACGCATTTAAACACGGAGTCAGTAATTTCCCGGGAAAGGCTTTTGTAAAAATAAAACTCAGCATTGTGGGTAAGAATGTTATTTTCAATATTGAGAATTCAAAAAATCAACAAGCTGCAACCAATAAAAACTTCAGCAAAGGAATTGGTTTAATTAATGTGCGGAAAAGGCTCGATTTAATTTACCCTGAAAAATATATTCTCAGCATCGAAGAACAGCCCGAATTATTTTCGGTAAATTTAACCCTGGAACTGGAGGTGAAAAATGTATAAATGTGTAATTATCGACGATGAACCCATTGCCATCAGGGTGATAAAAAACCATCTTGGTTCCTTCAGCAATTTTACAGTGATCGCAGAGTGTAACAACGCGCTCGAGGCTATGCCCATTCTTGTTCAGGGAAACATCGATCTTCTTTTTTGCGATATTCAAATGCCGCAAATTACCGGAGTCGATTTTGTACGCTCGCTTTCCCACCCTCCCAAAGTAATTTTTACCACTGCGTACCGCGATTATGCCATTGAAGCATTCGAACTGAATGTAATCGATTATTTGTTGAAACCCATTTCGTTTGAACGTTTTACCAAAGCCATCAATCATTTCCTGGAACACGAGTCGGTTCAAAATACTGCAACCACCCAAAAAACAGAAACTGAAAATTCGCGCGATTTTATTTTTCTGAAAGCGGATAAAAAACATTACAAAGTTGATTTGTGCGACATTCTTTATTTTGAAAGTATGGGCGATTACGTAATTGTTTTCACCAACGAAAGAAAAATAATTTCAAAGGAAAAAATCAGCAACCTGATGGAAAGCCTGCCTTTAAATCAATTTATTCAAATACACCGGAGTTACATTGTTTCCATTCCCAAAATTGAATCCATCGGGCCGGGATTTGTTGAAATCAACAAAAAAAAGTTACCGGTTGGAAGAAATTACAAACCCGAACTTTCCAAACTTTTGCTGAACAATAATTCGTGATTTTACTATTTTTGAAGGAAAATCCCAATTAATGCAGGATAAAAGCAAATTTATTCAACAAGAAGGCTGGATTTCAATTATCGGCAATATTGTTTTGTTTGGATTAAAATACTGGGCCGGCATAATAACCGGTTCGCTGGCTCTGATTGCCGATGCATGGCACACCCTCTCCGACTCAGTTTCGTCGGTTATTGTTTTAATTGGCGGTAAAATATCGCGCAAACCTGCCGACGATGACCATCCGTTTGGCCATGGACGTGCTGAACACATTGCTGCCATTATTATTGGTGTAATGCTGGCAATTATTGCTTTTGATTTTGTGGTAGGCGCTTTTGAAAAATTCAGTTCAAAAGAAAAGACTGTTTTTGGAACTGTTGCTTGGATTGCGACCATCGCCTCTGTTCTTGTGAAGGAAAGTATGGCTCAATATGCGTTTTGGGCTGCAAAAAAAACAGGCTCGTCCATTTTAAAAGCCGACGGCTGGCACCACCGGACTGATGCACTTTCGTCGGTAGTAATTTTAATTGGAATTGCTTTTGGAAAATATTTCTGGTGGACCGATGCCGTTTTAAGTTTTATTGTGGCTTTAATGATTGGCTGGGCCAGTTTCGAAATTCTTTCAAAAGATATACAATCGTTGCTGGGTGAAAGTCCTACTGAAGAACTTTTAAAAAAAATTCATCAAACAGCACAAAATGCCTGCAACCAACCGCTGCACCTTCACCACATTCATGTTCATAATTACGGAAACCATACAGAACTGAGTTGCCACATAAAACTTCCTCCCCAAATGCCTTTGGAAGAAGCACACGAAATTTGTACCAAAATCGAAACCGCAATAAAAAACGAGTTTGGATACATTTCAACCATTCATCCAGAACCGATTACGTGGAGTTAAGTTTTTTCTGAATTTATTCGCGAACTAAATACATTTCAATACTTTTATATCGTAATAGCAAACAAATAACCATCTTATCTATGAAAAACTATAAACTATTTGTATTTATGATTCTTGGCCTGTTTCTAATGCAGGTTTCATGTACCGAAAAAACTCCAACCGATTTAACAAAAACTGTCTTTATTCCGCAACCGGTTAGCGTTACTGCAACTGGAAATGCTTTTGAAATTACTCCATCGACAGTAGTTTATGTGCAGGAAGGTGTTGCTGAATTGCAAAAAACTGCCGATTTCCTGGTAGCTCAAATCAACAGCATCACCGGATTTTCATTAACAATTGAAACGGCTGCCAAATTACCCGCTAAAGGAATTTACCTTTCTGTTTCGGAAGACAGTGAAATTGGAAACGAGGGATACGAAATGAACATTAGCAAAAAACTTGTCTCCATCAGCGCCAATGAACCCGCCGGATGTTTTTACGGCGTTCAGACTTTGCTGCAAACATTACCGGTAAAACTTGCTGAAGGAGAAAAGCCCCTGATTCCTTCCGGAGTAATCCGCGATTTTCCTGAATACGGTTTCCGTGGCGCCATGCTCGATGTTTCGCGTCATTTTTTTAATGTAGAAGAAGTAAAACAATTCATCGATTTTCTGGCCGATTATAAAATGAACATTCTTCACCTGCATTTGTCCGACGACCAGGGTTGGCGTATTGAAATTAAATCGCGCCCACAACTTACCGAAATTGGCGGCAGCACTGAAGTTGGCGGCGGTGTTGGCGGATTTTATACACAGGAACAGTACACCGAACTGATAAACTATGCGTCCGACAGGCAAATTACCATAATTCCCGAAATTGATATGCCGGGACATACCAATGCAGCGCTGGCTTCGTATGCCGAGTTGAATTGCGACGGAAAAGCCCGCGAATTATACACCGGCACCGAAGTCGGGTTCAGTACTTTTTGTACCGGCAGTGAATATACCTACGAATTTATCGACGATGTAATCCGCGAATTGGCAGAACTAAATCCGGGCCCGTACATTCACATTGGCGGCGACGAATCGCACTCCACTCCGCTGGAAGACTACATTCCTTTTGTAAACCGTGTTCAGGAAATTGTTGTAAAATATGGAAAAAAAGTAATTGGTTGGGACGAAATTGCCAACGCCACACCGGTGGAAAATTCAACCGTTCAGTTTTGGGCCGATGTTGAAAATACAACAATGGGTGTTGAAAAAGGCGCCAAAGTAATTATGTCGCCGGCATCGCGTGCTTACCTCGACATGCAGTACGATTCAACCACGCACCTTGGATTACATTGGGCCGGTTATATTGAAATCGATCACGGTTACACCTGGGATCCCGCAACCTTGGTTCCGGGTATTGCTAAAGAAAATATATTAGGTGTTGAAGCTCCGCTGTGGTCGGAAACAGTAACCAATATCGACGAAGTGGAATACATGGTTTTCCCACGTTTGCCCGGTTATGCTGAAATTGGCTGGTCGGCCCCCGATAAAAGAAACTGGGACGAATACAAAACCCGGCTTGCTAAATACGGAAAACGTTTCGAAGCCAAAGGAATCGACTATTACAAATCGGCTTTGGTTCCCTGGGAAGAATAATTCAAAAAAAAATAGTACTAAAAACGAGCTGAAATTCCGGCTCGTTTTTTTTTTTATTCAAAATCAACTTTAGCAATTCTCCCTTCCGAACCCGCCACAAAACCCGAAAGTTTTCCGGGAACAGCACGAAACGTGTAATAATTCTCTTCGGCTTTGAAATTCCAGGTTTTTCCGTTATCGAAAGAAATATCGCAGCCGGTTTTTCCTACAGCAAAAACAAAATGAACCTTTTCATTTTTAACCTGCTGCACACACGAACGGTATTCTTTGGGCATTTTTTCGGCAGAAATCCAGCTTTTCCCTCCATCGGTTGTAAATGCAGCGATGTTTTTATTTTGTTCCGGTTTATCGTATGTGCCGCCAACTACAACACCGTTCAAGTCATTTTCAAAACAGACCGAAAAGATTCCAGAAGAAGAACTACCCTGAATCATTGGCGTTTCAGAAACATTCCAGTTTTCACCAAAATCGTCGGAATAAAAAACCCGTGCAATATTTCCTCCGGTTGCTATCCAGGCTTTTCCTGACGGCAGATACTCGATGCAGGTATTTGATGCGGCAAAGTTAGCCTCACCTTCTTTTGAAACGGGAATATTTTCAATTTTACGCCAGGTTTTTCCGCCATCTGAAGTTTTTAGTACAAAAGGTTTCCCGTTGATGGGATCGCTGACAGCCAAACCCATTTCAGAATTGGCAAATTTTAAACTGTTGAAAAAAGTTCCACTTGTTGAATCCCGAAAAACTACTTGCCACGAATCTCCGCCATTTTCGGTTAACCATCCAAACTCGGGGACGGCAATTCCAAAAACCAATGCCCGGTTTTCATCCCAGGCATGAATACTTCGAAAATCATTTTTTTCGGCACTTTCAATCTGAAAATTCTGCCAGGTTTCGCCACCATCGACCGAACGAAGCACAGTTCCTTCCGTACCGCTGGCCCAAATTACTTTTTCATTTACAACAAAAAGTCCGCGCAGACTTGCTTTTGAATTTGTTTGAAGTTCATGAAATAAACTCTTTTGTTCATTTTTCAAAATTTCTGATTGACCGAAAACAATTTCACAAATCAGAAATAAATAAGCGAATAAAACCCGGCTCATAATTTAATTTTTCAAGGTGACACACAAAACTAAATATTCTTAACAAATTAAAGTTCAGATTTTATGATTTACAAATCCCATTTTTTCATTGCACATCAATCTGATTTTTGCCAACTAAAATGGATTAATTTTTCATACTTTTGTTTCGCTAATAACCGGCTATGCGCAAAAATACTGAAATAGAAGAAGTTATTTTGGATTTTAGTAAAGGAAGGATTTCTGATTTTGAAAAACTCTACAAAATTTATTATCCCCGGTTAATAAAATATGCCGGAATTTTTACTGAAAGTTCGTTTCAGGCAGAAGATTTTGTGCAGGAAGCTTTTATTGAAATCTGGAACAAGCGTGATATTTTCACAAATGAAAATCAGTTTTCAGCATACATTTTTTCTACGGTTAAAAACAAGTGTCTGAATTCGATTAAAAGAAAATTAATCGAGGAAAACTACGTCAGCAAACAATTGAAACTGGAAACAGAAGAATTATACCACATTAGTTTTGGGTTGAAGGAACCTTTTGTGTCGATGGAAGAACAACTTTTTTTGGCGCTGGAAAAAGTGATTTCTGAAATGCCTGAGAAATGCGGCACTGTGTTCCGGTTAAAATGGATTGAAGGCAAAAAAATCCGCGAAATTGCAGAGTTAATGGAAATTTCAACAACCATGGTCGACAAACATCTGGCCAAAGGATTTCAGATTGCACAAAAGAAATTATCTCCGACTTTGATTTTGTTTCTTGTTTTACAGTCTCAAAATGAATTCTTAGAATCAGACAGCCCGATACTTTAAATCGTTTCAGAATTTATTTTTCATATTTCTTCAAAAAAAATACAAAACAGGGTTGGTAAAAATCAGCTCCGGTTGTCTATTCATTAAACACTGTTAGCAGAATAATGATTGATACTGAAATAAAACAACTGATTCGGAAATTTATAAACGGGAATTTAGCCGAAGAGGAAGAAAAAAAGCTGCTTTCCTGGATCAATAAAAGTGAAAAAAACAGGGAACATTTTCGTTCCATTCAAAATAGTATTTACACAGAAATAATTGATTCGCCGGATAAAAAGCTGGAAATCAAATGGCAAAACCTGCTGAATCGGGTTGAAATAAAAAACAGGCCGGCAAAAACTTCTTTTTTCAGAATTGCAACTGTTGCCGCAGCATTTCTGGCAGGTATAGTTTTAACCTTTCTCTTTTTTCAGATAAACACAGACAAAAGCAATATTGTAGTCCAAAACATTACAGTTCCGTTTGGCGCCAAAACAAATATCGTTTTACCCGACGGATCAAAAGTATGGCTAAATTCAGGATCAAGCTTTTCGTATCCTTCAGAGTTTGGAGACAACAGGCCTGTAACATTGACGGGCGAGGCATTTTTTGAAGTTGAAAAAGACAGCAAGCCTTTTATTGTTTCCACTGAATACGGCGATGTTAAAGTAAAAGGAACTTCGTTCAATGTTAAATCGTTTAAAGATGAAAACTTTGAGACAACTTTGATAAGCGGTGTTGTAAGTGTTACCGAAAGAAATACAAACAAAACAGTAACATTAACACCCGGTCAGCAGGCCAGTATTTTCAATTCTCACATTAGTGTTATGAATGTTGATACCGAATATTATACTTCGTGGAAAGACGGCAAACTAATTTTTAACGAAGAATATCTTCCCAAAGCGGTTAAACGTTTGGAACGCTGGTACAATGTTACAATTCAACTGGATAACGATCCGCGTTTATCCAAAATCTGGTATTCGGGTACACTTGAAATGGAATCGTTCAGCGAAGTTTTGGAGCTTTTAAAAGTTACCGCTCCAATCGATTACAACTACAACGAAAAAACACGTACAATCAGATTGTTCTACAAAAATCAATAAAATAATAAATTCAAACAAAAACCATTTTTGCCTATGGAATAATAAACGAATAAAACCAAAATATCAGAAGAGATAAACAATTGTCTTATCCCGATATTTAAAACTAAACTTATAAAAAAAGAGGTAAAAAACCACTGTCCGCCAAGTCAGGTAGTCTTTCACCTCAATAAAATTTTGATTTAAACAGTATTAAACCAAAAACAAAACTATGAAAAAAAATCGGTTATACCGGGGTTGTACGCCTACGGTATATAAAATGCTAAAAAAAATGAAACTAACAGTATTCCTAATTCTGATCACTTTCTTTGGCAGTTTGGCATCGGAGAGTTATTCGCAGGCAACAAAACTTACCATTGATGCCACAAACACAACAATAAAGGATATTTTAAACAAGATTGAAGACCAAAGTGAATTTCGTTTTTTCTACAGCGACAAAGTTGATGTTGACAGAGTAACATCCATTTCAACTAAAAATAAAAACATTAGCGACATTCTTGATGATGTTTTTGAAGGCACAAATGTAAACTACATTATTAAAGGAAGGCAAATTGCACTTTCAATGACTGAAAATAATTATTCAGCCAATTTACCGCAACAACCAACTTCAGTTTCAGGAATTGTATCCGATTCAAATGGGCAGCCACTGCCGGGAGTTACCGTAATTGTAAAAGGAACGACCAATGGAACCGTGACAGACATTGACGGAAAATATTCAATTTCGAATATTAAAGGAAATGAAACTTTGCAATTCTCTTTTGTTGGAATGAAATCGCAGGATATTCAGATTGAAAATCGTTCGCAGATAAGTGCTACCATGGTTGAAGAAGCCATCGGTCTCGATGAAGTTATCGCTATTGGTTACGGAACCGTGAAAAAAAGTGATTTAACGGGAGCTGTTTCTTCGGTAAAAGCCGACGAATTACAAGCCACACCAATGACATCGATCGACCAGGGTTTGGTTGGACGTGCTTCGGGTGTTATGGTAACACAAACATCGGGGATGCCGGGAGCAATTGCTTCAATTCGTGTTCGCGGAACAAGTTCATTACAGGGGGGAAACGAACCTTTGTATGTTATCGACGGATTTCCGATTTACAATGGTTCAGGTTTTGGAAATACCGGAGGGAACGCGCAAATGAGTGGTTTGTCAACCATTAATCCGTCGGATATTAAATCCATCGAAATTTTAAAAGATGCTTCCGCCACCGCAATTTATGGAGCACGCGCAGCAAACGGAGTTGTTCTTATTACAACAAAAAGCGGGAAAAGAGGCACCGACAACATTACTTTTGATGCAACTTACGGTATTCAAAGCGTAGTAAAAACAATCGATGTAATGAATGCCCTTCAATATGCAGAGTTGGTAAACGAAGCTTACACAAACGATGGATTAACTGCATTTTACGATGAATCGGAAATGCAGGCCATCCGGCAAAATCCAAATGGAACCGACTGGCAGGAAGAAATTTTCAGATCGGCGCCAACGCAAAATTACCAGCTTGGATTTAACGGCGGCGACCAAAAAATGATTTACTCGGTGACAGCTAACTATTACGACCAACAGGGGATTATCAGAAGCTCCGATTTTAAAAGATACTCTGGTAGGGTAAACCTGGAAAGAAATGTGGTAAATAATATCCGGCTTGGCACACACATCAGCGCAAGTAAGACCATTTCGAATGCTGTTCGTACCGACAGTGGCGGAAACACAGGTGTTGTTTCGGCAGCGTTAAAATTTAATCCGGTTTCGCCAATTTTTGAAAACGAAGAATTAAAACAATATACTTTGGTAAACAGCCCGGGTATTGTTTATGCAAACCCGGTTGGAACAGCCGACGAAATGATTCGTGAAAACCAAACCGTAAGATTTTTGGGTGACGTTTTTGGTGAATGGGAAATCCTGCCCGATTTAAAAATAAAAACCTCTTTTGGCGTTGACCTTTTCAATACCAAATTCAATACATTTATCCCATCAAACATTTATGAATCGGGTGGCGTTGCCGTAGCTACTGTAAGCGCCGGTTTTACGACCAACTGGTTAAATGAAAACACCATCAGTTGGTACAAACAAATCAATGAAAATCAAAATATCTCATTGTTAGGCGGTATTACGGCTCAGCAAAACCATTACGAAGATGTTTCAGCTTCTTCGCAGGATTATGTAAACGATGTGTTACAGGAAAATTCGTTACAGGCAGGAGCGGTTTACAACCAGCCATCTTCGTCGAATACCGACTGGAGCCTGCTTTCGTACATTGCCAGGGTAAACTATAACGTTAAAGAACGTTACCTGTTTTCTTTCAATGCACGTGTCGATGGTTCTTCCCGTTTCGGTACAAACAATAAATATGCATTTTTCCCGTCAGGTTCTTTTGCGTGGCGGTTAATCGAAGAAGATTTTATCAAAGACCTGAATGTATTTAACAATTTCAAATTAAGAACCAGTTACGGGATTACCGGTAACCAGGAAATCGGGTTATACAACTCGTTGCCAACCCTTACAAGTACCACTTACACCATTGGTCGTGCGCTGGTTACAGGGTTTTATCCAAACAAAATTCCGAACCCTGACTTAAAATGGGAAAAAACTTCGCAGTTGGATATTGGTTTGGATTTGGGCTTTTTTGAAAACCGGTTAAGAATTACATCCGACTATTATTACAAAAAAACAACCGACCTTATTTACAGCGTAGCCGTTCCTTATGTTTCAGGATTTGATGAATCGCTGCAAAACATTGGTAGTGTTGAAAACAAAGGTATTGAACTTGCCATTGAAACCGACAACATTAACCGCCGGTTGAAATGGACCACAAGTTTTAATATCGCCTTCAACAAAAATAAAGTTCTTGAATTGGGTGGTGAGCAATACAAAGACGTAGGTGGTGACGACGGTCACTTAAAAACCGGACAGGTACACCGGTTAATTGTTGGACAACCTATTGGCTTATTTTACGGGTATGTTTTTGATGGAATATTTCAGGATGCCGATGAGCTGGCTGCGGGACCGAAATCGCCAACCAACTGGGTTGGGGGAAGAAGATACAAAGATTTAAGCGGCGCCAGCGATACTCCAGACGGTTCAATAAGTGCAACTTACGACAGAACCGTTATCGGCGACCCAAACCCTGATTTCTTTGGCGGTATTACAAACACCTTGAGCTATGAAGGTTTTGAATTGAATTTGTTCCTCCAGTACAGCTACGGAAACGACATTTTTAATTACAATGCCATGGAACTTGAATTACCTTCCGGCGGACAAAATGTTTACGCCGATTTGGTTAACCGCTTCACAACATCGAAACCCAGCAACAAATACCCGGTGGCCACAACCAACCGTTCTGCTGTTTTTTCAAGCGCCTACATCGAAGATGGTTCTTATTTGAAAGTGAAAACTTTAACGCTGGCTTATCTTTTCCCAAAATTAAGTTCAAGCCACATTTCAACCCTAAAGGTTTATCTGACAGCACAAAACCTTTTGACTTTTACAAATTACAGAGGGTACGATCCTGAAGTAAGTTACAGAGGGGCTACCAACCTTGAAATGGGAGAAGATTTCGGTGGATATCCGCAAGCCAGAACGATTATGCTTGGTGTTAACCTGACTATTAAATAATTTAAAACGTACGAACTATGAAAAAGATAATAATATCCATCCTTTTTATTTTCGCTGCAAGTGGAATTTTTCATTCATGCGAAGGATTTCTGGAAGAAAGCCCGGTTGACAGATATGTGGTTGGAAATTTTTACAGTGGCCAAACCGATGCTGAAGCTGCTGTTGCCGCAGTCTACCAGCAATTGTACAGCATTTACGAAAGGTATATTTTCTTGTTGAATGCGTTACCTGCCGACGATGAAAAAAACGGATTAGGAATGCCCAACCAATATCTTCAGAACCTTGAATATTTACGACATACTTCTGAAAATCAGTTTGTTCGCCAAATGTGGCAATATTGTTACTCGGGTATAGCAAGGGCAAACACCGCAATCAACAATATTCCCGACATTACAATGGACGAAACCATTAAAAGCAGGCTGATTGGTGAAACCAAATTTTTAAGGGCATTGTACTATTTTAACCTTGTCCGATTTTTTGGAGATGTTCCTTTGGTGCTAAAACTCGAAAGTGTGGAAGATGCGCTGGGTGCAAGAACTCCTGCCGATCAGGTTTATCAGCAAATAATTTCTGACCTGACTGATGCTGAAAACAGTTTGCCGGCGACCTACCCTTCGAGCGAAACAGGCAGAGCCACAAAAGGTGCAGCTAAAATATTACTCGGAAAAGTTTATTTAACTATGCACGAATACAGTCAATGTGTTTCAAAACTTGCCGAAGTAGTTGAAAGTGAATCGACTTACGGTTACGGACTGCACGATTATTATGGCGACAACTGGGAAAAAGCTACTGAAAACGGAAAAGAAATGGTTTTTAGTATTGAATTTATGGATCCTCCGGGGCACGGTAACAGCGCCATGACTTTACAGGGACCAAAATACTCCTTGCCCAACGGTTTCGCCCCGCTCGGTTTGAACAACTCTAACGAAGCCGATATTCCAACCATCGATTTGTATTCCCAGTTTTCGGACGATGATGAAAGAAAAGCTGAAACTTTCAGAACCGATTTTGTAAGTTTGAAAGACGGTTCCATTCATAAAAGTTCTATTCCGATTTTTGTAAAATACTGGGAAGAAAATGAAGCAATTACGGGTAATTCCGACTGCAATATGCACATTATTCGTTATGCCGATGCACTTCTAATGTATGCCGAAGCACTCAATGAAGCAGGCCAAACAACCAAAGCCCACGACTACCTGAACCGTGTAAGGGAAAGAGCATTTAACTCAACCGCTCACGACTACACAGGTTTATCACAGGCCGATTTCAGAATTGCCGTGTGGCAGGAAAGACGGCTGGAGTTGGCAATGGAAGGTCACCGCTGGTTTGATCTTGTAAGAACAGGAAGATTTGTTCAGCGCATGAAAGAACATTCTGCCTACGAAGCTTCAGTTGCCGAAAGCAACAAAACTGAAATAGCCCAAAACGTTAAAGATTATATGATTTTAATGCCTATTCCTCAAAGAGAACTTGATTTAAATCCTGAATTAAAACAAACCACAGGATGGGAATAGTAGCATGAATGTTTAGTTAGACAACGGATAGCTTTTGGAATTTTCTAAAAGCTATCCTATTTTGTACTTTTACAAATTTCGCTGCAAATCCAAAATAATTCAAAATGAATCGAACTATATTTTTTGTTGTCGCAACCTTTTCTGTGTTTTTTTTACTGTTTTCATGCAATACAAAAAAAGAAGAAACACAGAAAAAGCCAAACATTGTTTATATAATGAGCGACGACCATGCATACCAGGCTATCAGCGCGTACGGCTATGGTTTAAACGAAACGCCAAATATCGATCGTCTGGCAGTCGAAGGGGCCATTTTTACCCGGGCCTGTGTAACAAACTCGCTTTGCGCGCCAAGCCGTGCCGTTCTTTTAACAGGGAAACACAGTTTTATGAACGGAAAAGTTGACAACGTACAGGCTTTTAACTGGGACCAGCCCAACTTTCCGAAATTACTACAGGCCAACGGCTACCAAACTGCAATGATTGGAAAAATACATATGGACGGAATTCCCCAGGGATTCGATTTTTCAATGGTTCTTCCCGGGCAGGGAAATTATTACAACCCCGATTTTCTTATCGATGGAAAACAAATCAGAATAGAAGGTTATGTAACCGATATTATTACTGAAACTGCCCTCGACTGGTTAAAAAACAAACGCGATCCGGCAAAACCGTTTTGTTTGTTGTACCACCAGAAAGCACCGCACCGCAACTGGTTACCAGCCCCTGAATATGTGAACCTTTACGATGATAAAACTTTTGATTTGCCTGAAACTTTTTTTGATGATTATTCAGGAAGGGGAAGGGCTGCAAAAGAACAGGAAATGGAAATTAACCGTGATATGATGTGGGGACACGATTTCAAATTTATCGTGGATCCGAACGGCGACAGCACCAATTTTGTTCCCGACCTGAAAAGAATGAACGACGAACAGCGTGCCAACTGGATGGCGGCTTATGAAAGCGAAAATCAGGAATTCCTGAAAAACAAACCGGAAGGACTTGAACTGGCAAAATGGAAATTTAACCGGTATATAAAAGACTACCTGCGCTGCATAAAATCGGTTGACGATGGTGTTGGTGAACTTCTTGAATACCTGAAAGAAGCTGGTCTGGAAGAAAATACAATTGTGGTTTATACCTCCGATCAGGGTTTTTATCTTGGCGAACACGGCTGGTTCGACAAACGGTTTATGTACGAACAATCGCTGCGAACACCTTTGCTCATTCGTTATCCGAAAGAAATTGAGCCGGGAACAAAAATCAACAACCTGGTTCAAAACCTCGATTTTGCCCCAACTTTCCTCGATTATGCAGGAGTCGAAATTCCGGAAGAAATGCAGGGTGAATCCTTCCGCAACCTTGTGGCAGGAAAAACAACTGAATTCAAAGACGCTATTTATTATACCTATTATGAATACCCGGCGGTACACATGGTAAAACGCCATTATGGAGTTGCTACCGATCGTTACAAACTCATTCATTTTTATTACGACATTGACGAATGGGAAATGTACGATCTGGAAAAAGATCCGAATGAAATGCACAACGTTTATGATGAACCGGAATATGCTGATGTTCAAAAAATGATGCACGAAAAATTAACGGAATTGCGTACCAAATATGGCGACAGCGATGAATTGGACAAAAAATACCTCGATGCATATCTCGAGAGTCAGTCCAAATAACTTTTGTCAGCAAAAATTTGAATCATGCAAAAAAGAATTAAACAAGGATTAAAAGTTTTATTTAATCCTGTAAAAAATATTGCACTCCTTGCTCTGGTATTTCTACCTTCGTTTTTATCCGCCCAGCCTAATATTCTGCTTATTTTTTCCGACGATTTAAATACCCGAATCGGCCCTTACATGGAAGTTGACAAACATACTCCAAATCTTGACAAGCTTGCTGAAGCGGGTGTTCGGTTTACACGTGCTTATTGCCAGTATCCGCTCTGCGGTCCGTCAAGGGCATCGATTATGAGTGGCTTATATCCTGAAACTAACGGGATTTTGGTAAACGACGATTCCCCCGGCAGCTACAAAAAAATTAATCCTGCATTAAAAAATCATCCTTCAATGGCAGGTTTTTTCCGAGAACAGGGCTATTTTACCGCGCGGGTTTCTAAAATTTTTCACATGGGTGTGCCTGGAAATATTGAACGCGGAGAACCCGGTGGAGATGAACCTGACTCGTGGGATTATGCTTACAATGTGATGGGCCCGGAAACAAACAGTCCTGGAAATCTGGAGTTGCTTTCGCCAAAAATGAATCATTACGGCGGTGGTTTTTCCAGGTTAATTTTACCCGACAGTCTGGCACTTTATCAAACCGATTATTTGGCTGCCAGCCAGGCCATTGCCATCCTCGAAAACCGGGCAGGAAAAGTTCCAGCGGGAGCGCAAAACAAGAAAAAGATGAAACCCGATTCTCTGTTTTTTCTTGCTGTTGGATTTGTAAGACCTCATGTTCCGCTAATCTCAACCGAAAGTTGCTACGAAAATTATCCTGACGACGAGGTTGAACTTCCGTTGGTTCGAATTTCGGATAATGTTCCGGAAGGAGCCCTTGCCCGACAAAATGAAAAGAATTACGGCATGGACGAGCTTCAAAAAAAGAAAACAATTAGCGGATACATGGCCAGCGTTAAATTTATGGACGAGCAAATCGGGCGTGTATTAAATACTTTGGACCGGCTTGATTTGAGAAAAAATACGGTTGTTATTTTTCTTTCCGACCATGGATTTAATCTTGGTGAACACGATTGCTGGGCAAAAACCAGTTTGTGGGAAGGCACTGTCAGGGTTCCTTTGATTATCTCAGCTCCGGGTTTTGAAAAAAGTTTCGGCACTGAATGTAAATCGATAATCGAACTCATCGATCTTTACCCCACCCTTTTGGATTTGTGTGGATTTAAAGAAAAAGCTCCTTCAATTTTACAGGGCAAAAGTTTGGTCGATTTTATTGAAAACAGTTCAAAAATTGATACCAATGCAGAAGCTTTTACCACGTCCTACGAAGGAACTTCGGGCACGCTTACTTTTGGAAACTACAGGTACACACGCTGGGGCGAAGGTGTAAATAACGGAAATGAAGAGTTATACAACCATGAAACTGACCCTGAAGAATTTCAGAATCTTATAAAAACTCCTGAAAAGAAAGCGATTTTGGAAGAAATGCGAAAAAGATTTGACAAAGCAAATTCAATCAATAAAAATAAACTTACACCGTAAAATGAGAACTTTTATAAACAAACTAACCAACTCATTTCTATTGCTTATCGTTTTTAGTACAGCAATTCTGAGTTGTACGACAAGCCAAAAAGAACAACCGCCGCAGCGCCCCAACATCATTTTTATTATGGCCGACGACCATGCGTACCAGGCCATCAGTGCTTACGGTGGTTCCCTGTCTGAACTTGCACCCACGCCCAACATCGACCGGCTGGCCGAAGCGGGAATGCGATTTAACAACTGCCTGGTCACCAATTCCATTTGCGGACCATCAAGGGCTACCATCCTTTCCGGGAAATACAGCCACCTGAACGGTTTTATCGACAATACCATGGGTTCTGAATTTGATTTCTCGCAGAATACCTATGCCAAGGAACTTCAGAAAGCCGGTTATAAAACTGCTGTAATCGGGAAACTTCATTTGGGAGGGACACCCACCGGTTTTGATTATTTCGATATTCTGCCCGGACAGGGAAGTTACTACAACCCCGCATTTATCAACCAACAGGGACAGTACAATACGGAAGGATACGCCACCGAAATCATCACCGATAAAACCCTTCAGTGGCTCAGCGGGGTAAAAGATTCAACACAACCGTTTATGGTAATGATGTGGCACAAGGCGCCGCACCGCTCGTGGGACCCGGGACCCAACGAACTGGGAATGTACGAAAATGTGACCTTCCCCGAGCCGGAAACCCTTTTTGATGATTATTCGGGCGATCGAGAGGCTGCTGCCCTGAACAACATGACCATTGCCAATACCATGACTTTGGACCGCGACCTGAAAATGTCGGACCGCCCGAGGGCAGGATTAAACGAAGAACAGCTGGAGAAATGGAATGCAGTGTACGGGCCTGTTTACGAAGAGTTCATAAAAACCAACCCGCAGGGAAAAGATTTGGTCCGGTTTAAATACCAGCGTTACATGCGCGACTACCTGGCCTGTGTGGCAGCCGTCGACAAAAGTGTGGGCCGCGTGCTCGATTATTTAAAGCAAACCGGTCTGGATAAAAATACCATTGTAATCTACACATCCGACCAGGGATTTTACCTGGGCGAACACGGCTGGTTCGACAAACGCTGGATGTACCGCGAATCGCTGCGTACACCGCTGTTGATCAGCTGGCCCGGGGTAACTGCGCCGGGAACGGTAAACAACGACCTGGTTTCGAACCTCGATTTTGGTGAAACACTGATTGACATTGCCGGCGCCGAAATTCCAGCCGACATGCAGGGAAAAAGTATGCTCCCAATTCTGAAAGGAGAAACACCTTCCGACTGGAGAAAAGCACATTACTATCATTATTACGAACATCCGTCGGAACACAATGTGATGCGCCATTACGGCATAACCACTGACAAATACAAACTCATTCATTTTTATTACGACATGGACGAATGGGAATTGTACGACCTGGAAAAAGACCCGATGGAAATGAAAAATGTGTACAACGACCCGGCTTACGACGAAATAAAAACCGAACTTCACCGGCAGTTGGAAGAACTCAGGATAAAATACAACGACAGCGACTCGCTCAACCAACATTTTATCGACGAGTACAACGAAAAAGTGAAAGCCAATCCTATGATAGAGTATTGGAAACGTCCCCGTTAAAAAATGAGAATGCATAGTAGAAGCAAAAACATGCATTGATGCATTAACTTCGGCGTATTATGAGAAAAAAACAACATTTTATATCCGGCTGTCAGAAAATCATGATGATAATTTTTGTGTTGAATTTTTTGAGTTGCAACACCGGCAAAAAAGAAAATCAAACTGTCAAAACTGAAAATAAAACACAAACAACTCCTGAAAATAATACACCGGTATTACTGATTCCGGCAGCTGCCGAGGGAAACCTTACCAAAGTGAAAGAAGCTCTTGAAAACGATGCCAACGTTAATCAGCAGGACAGCGATGGCCGCACCGCATTAATGTACGCATCGTTTAACGGTTTCAATCCGGTGGTAAAGGAATTACTTCAGCATAATGCAGATTTGGATTTAACCGATACAAACGGTCGTTCTGCTTTAATGTTTGCAGCATCGGGCCCTTTCCCTGAAACGGTAAAAATTCTGCTTGAAAAAGGAGCTAAAACCAACATTCAGGACAATGAGGAACATTTTACTGCATTGATGTTTGCAGCTGCAGAAGGTCATTTGGAGAATGTAAAGATTCTGATTGATTTTGGCGCCAATCCAAACCTGATAGATATCGACGGTGACAATGCACTTGTTTTTGCCGGGAACAACAAACACCAGGATGTTGTTGATTTTCTGAAAAATATGAAAAAGTAAGGTTTAAACCGAACCTCAAAACAATTCTTTTAAATGAAATAACAAAAAAGGATGCCGCAAAATTGCCGGCATCCTTTTCATATAAAAACAATCACATAAAAATTATTTAACAATCATCATACTTTTTGCAGCGGTAAAATTGTCGCTTACAATTCTGAAAAAATATGTTCCACTTTCAAGTCCGTCGGCATTAAATTCGAAGGTGTGCTCACCTTTTTGCAGTTCACCACTTGTAATTACCCGAACCACTTTTCCGCTAAGGTTCAAAACAGACAACGTTACATTTTCGTTTTTGGGAATTCTGAAAGAAACAATTGTTTTTGAATAGAACGGATTGGGATAATTTTGTGAAAGAAAATATCCGTCGGAATTTCCCCTTTCTGAAATACCGGTAGAAACAATGGTCGCACTTACAGTAGCGCTGTATTCAGAAACAGTATCATCACTCAATGCCTGAATCCGGTAAGTATATTCCACATCTGTCATTACATCAGAATCGGTGTACGAAGTTGCATTGGCAGCTGCACTCCCGATTACTGCAAAAGCGCCGCCACCAGACGAACGTTCAATGTTAAATCCGGTTTCGTTATCAGAATTATCTGTCCATATTAAATCGATTGACGTTCCATTTACGGTTGCACTCAATCCCGAGGGAGCGTTAATCGAAGCAATTTCAATCATCGCATTTGCTTCTGAACTGTAAGCCGAAACTGTGTCATTATTTTCAGCCTGAACACGATAAACATATAGAATACCGGCCATAACATCCATATCAATGTACGAAGTTGCATTGGCAGCTGCACTCCCGATTACCGTAAAAGCGCCACCGCTAGCCGAACGTTCAATGTTAAATCCGGTTTCGTTATCAGAATTATCAGTCCACATTAAATCAATTGAAGTTTCGCCCGCAGTTGCACTTAATCCTGAAGGAGCGGTAATTGATGCAATTTCAATCATCGCATTTGCTTCAGAACTGTAGGCAGAAAGCGTATCGTTGTTGTAAGCCCGTACCCGGTAAGTATATTCAATGCCGGGTGCTGCATTGTCGTCGGTAAAAGTTGTTACGTCGGCTGCTGTATTTCCTATCAATGCAAAAAATCCACCGGTTATTGTTCTTTCGATACTAAAACCGGTTTCGTTGTCAGAATTATCGTTCCACGAAAGTTCGATGCTTGTTGTTCCCGGAGTTGCCGTTAAACCCGAAGGTGCTGCCGGCACTTCAGCAGTTATACTTGTTCCGTTGCCGGTTGTCCAGCTTACATTTTCAATCGCAATAACACCTGTAGTTTCGTTTTGATTTGTTGGCGTGAATGAAACGCTTTCCCCGGTTTTTGTAATCAGAACAATGGTCGATGAAGTTGAAATTTGTCCGTTGTTGTTAAAAGTTGAAACTTCGACAACCCTTAAAGCATTTAACTTTTTTCCGTCGGGAAAGGTAACCACACCGTAACCGTCGACGTGCTGGACCACTTCCACATTTTGTTCAATAGTGGTAACAACTTCCCCAACAACAGGAACCGTTATCGTGCTTTTTATGGTTTGGGTACCTGTATAAGTTTGTTCATCGTTGTAATTTATGGGTAATTTGTAATGTGACCAGGCCGGCGAAAATTTAATTACTGTTTTCAGGTTTCCCGATGCAGCATTCGCCACAGTTCCTGTTCCGTGAGTAACATAATCGGTGGTAACAGAACTATACACCCAGATGTTGGAATAAACACCTGAAAATACTCCCGCATAGTTCGATGCATATTGCGCATCAGGAAAATCGGAAGCATACGGCGACGTAGCTTTATCCTTATTTTCAGTAACAAATTCACTCGATGCAACCAGCCCTGTTAAATCCCAGGTATTTTGCCCTGCGGCACCCACATTAATCTGTGGAGTTGTCGTGTCAAGATAGGTGGTAAACTTCTCCCCTAGTCCGAACAAAGCAGTAAAATCACTTGCTGTTATACTGATTTGTGCATTGACCTTTGTTACGAAAACAAACAGAAATAAAATTGCAAAAAATTTGAATGGAGTAGAATTCTTCATAAATTTTCATTTTAAGTTAAACGGTTGTTTGCCAAAATTCTCCTGAAGTTGAATTGTGACTCTTTTTATCATAAAAACAACATACAATAAAAGATGTTTAAGTGTTTTATCGATTTGCGCAAAAAATGTTTTTGTTTTGAAGAAGACTCCCGATTTTTAGAAACCACTGAAATATTAAATCAGCTGTAAAGAGCCAAATTCACAAAAAAGAGTTGAAATTTTTATAATATTGTAGGGAGAATCGCTAATCGTATTTGGTATTATTTCAACCTAAACCTGTTAAAATGAAAAAAACAATATTTCTTTTTTTGATGCTTTTCCCCGGGCTTTTAACCTTCAGTCAGAAATACAAAAACAACTGGAAATCGATTGACAGCCGCCCTGTTCCTGAGTGGTTCGAAGATGCAAAATTTGGCATATTTATTCACTGGGGCGTCTATTCTGTTCCGGCGTGGGCTCCTGCCGATGCCAACATCGGAGTGTATGCAAAATACGCCGAATGGTACTGGTGGCGCAGCAACGAAGACAGTGAAGCCGGAAAACTTTTCCGCGATTACCACAACAAAACGTACGGTGAAAATTTCAAATACCAGGATTTTGCTGCCGGTTTTAATGCCCGTCATTTTGAACCTGAAAAATGGGCTGAAATCTTTAAAAAAGCCGGCGCAAATTATGTTGTCCTTACATCGAAACACCACGAGGGTTTTACATTGTGGCCCAGCGAACAAAGCTGGAACTGGAACAGCGTTGATGTTGGTCCGCACCGCGATTTGTGCGGCGAATTGACTAAAGCTGTTAAGAACGCCGGACTGCACATGGGTTTTTATTACTCGCTTTATGAATGGTACAATCCGCTTTACAAAAACAATTTCGAAAAATATGTGAATGAACACATGTTTCCGCAAATGAAAGATTTGGTAAATCGTTACAAGCCCGATCTTTTCTGGACCGACGGAGAGTGGGACTACCCCAGCGAGGATTGGAAAAGTACCGATTTCCTGGCTTGGTTGTTTAACGAATCGCCGGTAAAGGAAACTGTTTGTGTTAACGACCGCTGGGGCAAGGAAACACGAGGTGTTCACGGAGGATTTTTTACCACAGAATACGACCTTGTTCACGACCAGAAAGGAGTTGGCGAAACTACCCGCCCGTGGGAAGAATGTCGTGGAATTGGAACTTCATTCGGGTACAACCAGGTGGAAGATTTGGACAATTACATGACTTCGGATGCGCTTGTTGGCATGCTGGTTGAAAAAGTGGCCGGTGGCGGAAACCTGCTGCTTGATGTGGGCCCAACTGCCGACGGACGAATTCCCGTAATTCAACAACAACGTTTGCTCGACATTGGAAATTGGCTTGAAATTAACGGTGAAGCCATTTATAATACGAGAAAATGGCAGAATGCAGAAGAAAATTCACAGGAACATATTTTCTTTACAAAAAAAGGAAACGACCTTTTTGTACTATGCACCGAATTTCCTGCCGATGCCATTTCAGTAAAAGGGATTAAAAAACCGGATTCTGTTTCGCTGCTGGGTTTTAAAGGAAATGTTCAATATAAGAAGTCAGGAAAAACCGTGACGATTTCAATACCTAATTTAACTCCTGCCACAAATCCGGGCAATTATGCCTGGGTATTTAAACTTGAAAATGTTTTGTAAAACTAAATAATCAACAAAATGAATAAAGCAATTCAATTCTTAAAAGATCACAAAATGACAGCCGCTCAATTAAACATTGACGAGCTGGTACAACTTTTTTTGGATGAAATGAATGCCGGGCTGGCCGGAAAAGAAAGCTCACTGTTAATGATTCCGACTTATATTGAAGCCAACAACAAACTGGTAGCCAACGAACCGGTTGTGGCCATCGATGCAGGAGGGACCAATTTCAGGGCAGCGAAAGTATATTTCGACGACGATATGCAACTGATTACTGAAAATCTTCAGCACAATAAAATGCCGGCGGTTGATACTGAACTTTCAAAAAAAGAATTCTTTGAAACTTTTGCAAAATATCTTGCCGACTATAAAGAAGTTTCTGAAAAAATAGGCTTTTGTTTTTCGTATGCAGTAGAAATTTTTCCCAACAAAGACGGAAAACTGATCGAATGGAGCAAAGAAGTAAAGGCGCCGGAAGTGGTTGGTGAAATGATTGGCAAAAACCTGCTCGAAGCCATGGGAACGCCCGATAAACAAATGGTTCTGATGAACGACACCGTTTCTACTTTGCTTGCCGGACAGGCGGCTACTGCCGGAAAAGAATACGATACTTACATTGGTTTTATTCTCGGAACAGGTACAAATACTTGTTATATTGAAGCCAATAAAAACATTACAAAAACACCGGATTTGGATTTGAATGCCAGCCAGATTATCAATATTGAATCGGGAAATTTCGACAAAATGTACCGTTCCGATATCGACATTGCTTTCGATAATACTACAAAAAATCCGGGCCGGTATTCCTTCGAAAAAATGTTCTCGGGAGGATATCTTGGCGGACTTTGCACTACTACCCTGAAAATGGCTGCTGCAGAAGGTTTGTTCCCTGAATCAAAAATAAACATCGAAAAACTTCCCGAACTTTCTTCGGAAGAGGTAAACAAATTTGTTCTCGATATCGATTTGGAAACAAATACTCTGGAAAAAGCGCTCATATCGGAAGAAGAAAAAACCAGGGCTACCTTTATTATCGACGGAATGATTGAACGGGCTGCAAAACTGGTGGCTGCCAATTTAGCTGCTGTAATTTTGAAAACCGGTAAAGCGGGAGATTGCGAAAAACCCGTTTTGATGACCATTGAAGGAACAACTTTTTACAAACTGAAAAATTTCAGAATGATGTTTGAAAAATACCTGAAAGAATTTCTTTCGGGTGAAAACCAGCGTTTTTATGAAATTGTTGAAGTAGCCAATTCGAGCCTGCTTGGCGCCGCAATTGCCGCAATTGTAAACTAGAGTTTAACCGCAATGAACGCAAAGATTTCGCAATGAACACAAAAAAAGTTCGTTTCCCTGACTAAATATCAATCAAATACCACCAATCATGAAAAATTTAAGTGAAAATGAATTATCAAAGATTATTATTAATTCTGCCTTAAAAATTCACAGAAAACTTGGTCCCGGACTTTTAGAGAGTTCTTACGAAGAATGTTTGTGTTATGAATTAAGAAAAGAAAGTCTTTTCGTAGAGAAACAAAAACCACTTCCACTGTTTTATGATGATGTAAAACTAGAAATTGGTTATCGTGTTGACGTTTTAGTAAATCAAAAAGTAATAATTGAAATAAAATCAGTTGAAGCACTAAATGATGTGCACCTCGCACAAATCCTAACATATTTGAAACTTTCTAATTGTAAACTAGGATTACTAATTAATTTTAATGTCGCTCTGCTTAAAAATGGAATTAAAAGAGTTGTAAACAAACTTTAAATTCATTGCGTAAGCTTTGCGAACTTTGCGGTTTAACAAGTAGCTGTTTTATCCATCTAAACCAAAAAATTATGCGTTCAGTTTTTCTCCTTTTTATAGCCGTTTTTCTCCTTTTCGCCTGCAATGAAAAACAACAACCTGCCCAAAACGAATACCCGATTTCGCCGGTACCCTTCACCAAAGTAAAAGTGATTGACAACTTCTGGTCGAAACGGATAAAAACCAACCACGATGTAACCATTCCTATTGCAATTCAGAAAAGTGAAGAAACCGGACGCATCGATAATTTTGCCATTGCCGGCGGACTGATGCAGGGAGAATTTTGTTCGGTCTACCCGTTTGACGATTCAGATGTTTACAAAATTATTGAAGGCGCTGCATACTCGCTACAAAGTTTTCCCGACAGGGAAATGGAACACACCATCGATTCGTTGATTGATTTAATTGAAGCAGCTCAGGAAGACGACGGATATTTGTACACCAACCGCACCATAATGGGCGAAAATGCACATGAATGGGCGGGAAAAGAACGCTGGGTTAACGTCGATGATTTAAGCCATGAATTGTACAACCTCGGCCATTTTTACGAGGCAGCCACAGCATATTACCAGGCCACGGGAAAACGAAAAATCCTTGACATTGCCATAAAAAGCGCCGATTTGGTGGATTCGGTTTTTGGCTACGGAAAACTCGAAAATTATCCGGGACATCAGGAAATTGAAATCGGTTTGGTGAAATTATTCCGTGTAACCGGAGAAAAACGGTATCTCGATTTGGCCAAATTTTTCCTCGACATACGCGGCAAAGGTGAATACGGCGAAAAAACAACATACAACCAGTCGCACCTGCCGGTTGTGGAACAAACCGAAGCGGTCGGGCACTCTGTCCGCGCTGCCTACATGTACACCGGAATGGCCGACGTTGCCGCACTCACCGGCGACCAGCAATACATCGATGCCATTACAAAAATATGGGAAGATGTGGTTTACAAAAAACTGTACATCACCGGTGGTATTGGCGCTGAAGGAGGCCACGAAGGTTTTGGCGGCCCGTATGAATTACCCAACGGACGTGCGTATTGCGAAACCTGCGCCGCCATTGCCAATGTTTTCTGGAACTACCGTATGTTTTTAATGACCGGCGATGCCAAATACATCGATGTTTTGGAACGCTCGCTTTACAACAATGTACTTTCGGGGGTTTCGCTCAGCGGCGATCACTTTTTTTATCCTAATCCACTGGAATCGGTAGGACAACACCAGCGAAGCGAGTGGTTTGGTTGCGCCTGCTGCCCGTCGAACATTTCGCGGTTTATTCCTTCGATGCCGAATTATATTTACGCCCAAAAAGACGACCGTATTTACATCAACCTGTTTGTTCCCAGCACTACAACTTTTGAAACAAAAAAAGGCAACCTGCAACTGACCCAAAACAGCAACATGCCCTGGGACGGAAATATTACCGTTAAACTTCAGCCTGAAAAACCGGTAAAATCGAAACTTTACATTCGCATTCCCGACTGGGCTGCGCAAAATCCGGTTCCGGGCGATCTGTATTCTTTTATCAATGAACCAAGTTCAAAACCGGTTTTTAAAATAAACAGGAAAGAAGTTACACCCGAATTGGAAAACGGTTACGCCATCCTTTCAAAAAACTGGAAAGACGGCGATGTGGTAGAAATCAATTTTCCTTTTGAAATCCGCAGAATCAGAGCCAATGAAAAAATTGAGGACGACCGCGGAAAAATGGCTTTGCAACTCGGGCCGGTGGTTTATTGTGCTGAATTTGCCGATTATGAAAATCCGGACATTCTGAGTTTGGTTTTGCCCGAAAGTGCAAATTTAACCTCCGAATTTGAATCAAATTTACTGGGCGGGGTCAATGTAATTTCCGGAGAGGCCGAAGGTGCGAAAAAGACCGATGCGAGCGAAATCATTGAAACATGGTCGCGAAAATTTACAGCCATTCCGTACTACGCCTGGTCGCACCGCGGACAAGGACAAATGGCGGTCTGGATTCCGACTTCAAAAGAATCGGCCCGCCCATTGAAATAGTAAAGAGATGTACAAAAAAGTATTCCTTAGCAACATTCTTGTTTTCATGGTTTTTGTTGGACTTTGCCAGATTCAGCAGATAAAAATTTCAACCCAGGAAGGAATATCTGTTGCTGAGATTCAGACGATAAACAAAACTGAATTCGTTCAAAATACACCGCTGGTTTCCTTTAAAATCGGTGATAACCTTTATTTTTCTTCAGATTTAAAATCTTTTGAAAACCAAATCAGGCTGGAGGTTAAAAGTTCTGAAATAAAAAACGGCGGCTGGCAATCGCAAATCACTTTCACCAATATTTCAACCGATACAATTACACTTCACAATGTTGTTCCGCTGGGCGAAAATCCTGAGAAAGTTTACATCACCGGACTGGGAGATCACTACCTTTCGCGAACACATCTTTTTCGGCCGGGTTTTCAACCGGTAAATGTAATTATTCCCGACAATGCCTGGGAACTGGGTTTTTCGGAACTAAATCTGGCTGATACAAAAATTGCCGCACTTTCACGCAGAACAAGCTGGGAAAATGCCACCCGCCGAAGATTCGAAACGATTCTTTTTCCGGGAGGTTCGGTGACATACAACCTTTGGATGGAAACTTTCCCGGGCGACTGGCAGGAAGGGTTGCGAAAAGTTTTCGAGGAAAAAATGCTGTACAATGTGGAAAACTTCGACAACTCGCTTTTTGAACGCGAAGATTTGAAATGGGTGCGTCACACCTATCTCTGTCAATTGATGATGGGCTGGGATCACAACATTTACGATAGTGAAAAAAACCGTTACACATTCGGAGATTTTATTGATTTTAACAACAAAGTTTTGGGTGGTGCTGAAATTTACGGACTCTGGCCCACCTGGCCGGCACTGGGAATGGACCAGCGAAACCAGTGGGACATGTACCGGAGTATGCCCGGCGGAATGCCGGCAGTAAAAAAACTCGCCGATTTAACACACCGAAACAATTCGCATTTTTACATTGCTTTTAAACCCTGGGACACGGCCACGCGCAGCGAAGATCCGTATGAAGGACTGGCAGAATCGATTCGTGAAACCGGTGCCGACGGTGTGGTGCTCGACTGCTCGGGAGCTTCCACCGAACAACTGCAAAAAGCCGGCGACAATGGAGGCAACGGCGTGGTAATGTACAGCGAAGGAATGGCAGTTCCAAAAGATATGCAGGGCATTGTCAGCGGCCGCGTGCACAACGCACTTTATTATTGCCCCATGTTGAATTTGAACAAACTGATAAAACCTGAATTTGCCATTTTCCGTGTGGTGGAAGTTGGAAAAGAACGCATAAAACGCGAGTATTCGCTTTCATTGTTTAACGGCTACGGAACCGAAAACAACCTGTTCTCGCCCGGCCGCCCGTACTGGCTCGACGAGCAATGGATATATCTCGGAAAAATTCTGATGATTCAACGTGAAAACGCAGAAAACTTTACGCAGCAAAACTGGATTCCGCTCATCAAAACAACCACCGATAATATTTTTGTAAATAAATGGCCGGCGGAAAACAAAACTGTTTATACCATTTTCAGTTTGATTCCGCAAGGATTTAACCAACCGCTTTTTGAAGTTCAACCCAAAGAAAACACACATTTTATCGATTTGTGGAACCACGAACCGGTGCAGCTCGATACACTTGAAAATAAAATATTCGCCGTTGCCGATGTGGAAGCATTTTCAGAAAAATACCTGGGCACCAACAACGAGGGCGCAGTGGGTACGATTGCCGAATTTCAAAAATTGCTCTCCGTAAATTTCAGCCTTCCGGCTGATGAACTGACCTTTTCAGCCAGTCGTGGCGACAGCATTAAAATTTATGCCGGAATGCCGGGTTACGAAGGAAAATGGAAAAATTATTCCATTCAAAAACAAACGGTTCGGTTGTTAAAAGAATTTGGCCGTGAAGAAGGGAAATTTGTAGTTCAGCTTTTTGAAAAAGGGCAGCTGGCCGACGAACAGATTATTTTGTTTGAACCGGCTTCGGCACGGTTAATCAGCACTAAAAATACAACTCAGAAATATGCAAAAGCGCCGCAGGGGATGGTAGAAATTCCGGCTGGCAAATTTAAAATGAAGGTGGAATTTGGCGATTATTTTATTCCTTATCCTGAAGTTCTGGAAAAAGAAGAAGTAAAAATGCCCGCTTTTTATATGGATAAATTCCCGGTAACCAATGCTGAATTTTTGGTCTTTCTCGAAAAATCGAAATACAAACCTTCCGATTCAGAAAACTTTCTGAAACACTGGAAAAACGGCAAACCGGTTCCAGGCGAAGAAAACAAACCCGTAGTTTACATAAGTTACGAAGATGCGCAGGCTTTTGCCAAATGGGCCGGAAAACGTTTGCCAACCGAAATGGAGTGGCAATTTGCTGCCCAAACCGAAAAACTGTACGACTGGCCGTGGGGCGATAAAATTCAGGTTACTTCAGAAAAAGAGGAAATTACCGGCACGCTCACCGTAGAAACGTTAAAAGGAATCGACTCAACACTTTGCAATCCGGGAAATGGATTTCTGGATGTTGTGGGCAGTTTTCCAAAAGGCGAAAACCCAAACGGGTTACAGGATTTGGTGGGCTCGGTGTGGCAGCTCACCAACGATGTTTACGACGATTGTACCTATTCATTTGTGATGTTGAAAGGTGGAAGTTATTTTAAACCCGAAGACAGCTGGTGGTATGTTCAGGGCGGCCCGAAGAACCTGCGCTGGCGACAAATGTTGCTGAGGATTTCGCAGGGTTTTGAACGCAAAGCAACCGTTGGATTCCGGTGTGTTGCCGATGCTGAACAGGATTAAAAAAGGATTCCATTTTTTGACAGATGACATCCTTTTTTTTACATAAGTGCAAAAAGCAATCCTTAAAACTATCTGTTTTTAAACACCAGCCATTTCCATATGTACAAAACTCACTAAAAACCAACACATTATTCAAAAAAAAAACGAGACATCTGTAAAAAATAGATTTTGTATTTTAATTCCTGTTTGATAAATTCGAAACAACAAACAAAATGTTAAACCCTGTCTTCGCACCCCGAAACAGGAAGCAATAAATAAATAATGACAACTTTAACTCTTTCAGACAAAAATAAGTTTATTGGGTAAGCCTTCCCGGGGGCAGTCGCATGCGTTAATTTGTTCCCGGCCCGGGAAGGCAGGCAGTTTTCAAAAACCGCCCATACAAAACTACCATCCGGGAAGCACTTTTACAAACTGACATTTGTAAAAAGTAGGGCTACAAAAATCTTATAAAACATAGAAAAATGAAAAAAACAATAAAAACTTTAATAGCTGTCTTTTTATTAGGCTTGGCTTTGAATTCAACTTCATCACCAACACCGGCACCGCCTCCTGCACCATGTGAATGTTGTACAACCAACCATGTTAGTAAATGCTTGGATTGTAATGGAGAAGAAAGAGATGGTAATTACAATTGTGGATTAATAGATCCAATTGAACCAGATTAACAAAAATTAAGGATAATCCATGTGCATTCATGGATTATCCTCAACAAATTACTTACTTAATTCTATATTCACATGAAAAATTCAATCTGTTTTATTCTCTTCCTTATTCTTTCATTTTCTACTAACGCACAGGAAAAAATCAAATTCAAAAAAGAGGCCGATATAAAAGGGGAAATAATAATTCACGATATTCCTGCAATGGGAATTGGAGAAATACTCTTCAACGATTCACTATTTATTACACAAGACATCAGAGCAAAAGAAGATTTTATTAAAGTTTACAACTACAAAAACAATTCACTTTTTACTCAATTTGGAAAAGCAGGAAGAGGTCCGGACGAAATGATTTCTCCTCATTTAAACGAACTATCAGAAGATGGTGAACAATTTATCCTTTACGATGCAACATATAAAAAAATGCATTTCTGCAACCTCAACGATTTCAATGACAAACCTGTTCATACCATAAAATTCAATGAAACAGAAATGAAACGAATATTTCAAACAAGGTTATTGAATGAAAATAAGGTTTTGGGAATGGGAATGCTCCAGGACAATTTATTCACTCTTATTGATTTGGAAACCAATAAGGTTACCCAACACGGGAAATTGCCGTTTAAACCCAAAAATGCAGGTAATAATTTTTACTGGGAATTGAATTCGGGCAGTATTTTTTTGACACCCGATAAAAAACACCTCATTTTTACTGCTATGTATTTTGGGTACATTGCCTGTTATAAAATAGAAAATGAAGCTTTTTCGCTGGAATGGGAACACTGGATTACCGATGTAAAATATACAATGAGTAACGGAAGAATTTACTTTAAAAACGACAACCTGATTGGTTTTATGAATGCCGCTGTTACCAACGAAAAAATCTATGCCATTTATCATGGTGAAGGGATGCATGCAATGAGAGCAGACGATCCGAATCAGCCAAAAACAATTATGGTATTTTCCATAAAAGGAGAGCCATTGGCAAAATACCGTACCGATTATCCGATTTTAAGAATAGGGCTGAATCCACAGGGTGAAGTTTTTTGTGTTTCAAATCCCCTGACCTACGATTTGGTTAAATTTGATATAAAATAAATCTCCCGTTCACACCAGTTCGAACACAACCGATTTTATCAAATCAAACAAAAAAACGTGCTGAAAACAGGACTGAAAAGAATGGTTCAAAATTTTCTCCGGCAAATTGTAATCTTTTACACCGCGAAGCCGGTCGGTAGTTATCAGCAGCCAGTAGTAATTCAGCCGCTGTTTCTGGTACAATTTCAGTTTTTCATCTTTTTTATGAATGGCTTTTTTAATGTCGTCGACCACGTCGGTGGAAATACCGAGGTTGTTCGAGCGTTCCCAAACCGAATATTCCAGCGAAGGGTGACCTACAATCAGCATTTGTTCTATTCCTGCCGGCAGCTCGCCGGATTGCATTGAAACTCTGAAAAAACTACCCGGGACTTTATTTTTCAGCGCCGTTTTTATCAAACCTGCCGTTTGAACCGCCACCATCATTTGCCGCGGGTTTTCTATAAAAACTTCGTCGGAGAACAAAAATTTCACAAACAGTTTGTGCTGAAATTCATTTTCAAAAATATGGCGGACTAAAGTAATTAGATGTTCCCGTTCACGAATCAGTTCTCTCGCCAAATCATCGGGTGTATTGGCGTTTCCCGGATTTAAACGGGTGAGTTCAATTCCTATTTTCTGATGATTTTTCAGCGAAAGAATAAAATCGGGCGATTCTGCCGGTTCAAGATTTCCGCGCGGAAAAGTTTCCAACTGTTCTCTGAAATAATGAACCAATAAAATTTCCAACTGTTTTTTTTCGGGATGCATCGTTTTTCTTTGTGCCGAATTTAAAAAAAACGACAATACACCGATTTAAAAAGCAATTTCTTTTAAAGAAAATCCAACAGTTTTTTCAGCAATTTGAATCAGAAAAATTAGCTTTACACTAAAAATCAAATGAATAAAATCAAATTTCCGGTACTATTTCTTTTAACTTTTATTCTTCTTCACATAAATGTTTTTGCACAAAAATTACCGTTTGAAAAAGTTGTCGGAAACTGGAGCGGCACTTTAAAATCGGTAACTTCAAATACAGGAATAATTTTTAAAATTTCGGCGGATGGCGACAGTCTGACAAGCACACTGGATGTTCCCGTGCAGGGAGCCAAAGATTTGCCGGTTAGCAGAACCGTTTTTACTGGCGACAGTTTGAAACTTTCCATCGCTGTTATTAATGGTAATTTTGAAGGTGTATTTGAAAACGATTCAACAATGTCGGGATTTTGGAGCCAGGGCGGAATGAAAATTCAACTTTCACTTTCAAAAACAAACACCTTCACAGAAATAAAACGGCCGCAAACACCGCAGCCCCCGTTTCCTTATGTTTCTGAAGAAGTGGAATATTTGAACCCGAAATCAGGATTCAAACTGACCGGCACTTTAACACGGCCTGAAAAAGCAAAAAAATGCCCGGCAGTAATTATGATTTCCGGCTCGGGTGCACAGGATCGCGACGAAACGATTTTCGAACACAAACCATTTGCCGTAATTGCCGATTTTCTGACACGAAACGGAATTGCGGTTTTGCGCGTTGACGACCGCGGAGTCGGCGGCTCGGAAGGAAACATTGCCGATGCCACCAGCGAAGATTTTGCCGGTGACGTTTTGGCCGGAATCGATTTTTTAAAATCAAAAAAAGAAATCAACACAAAAAAAATTGGCTTGATTGGACACAGTGAAGGAGGAATAATTGCGCCGATTGTTGCCACAAAATCAAACGATGTTGCTTTTGTTGTTTTGCTGGCAGGCCCCGGAATTAATGGTGAACAAATTCTATACAAACAAAACGATTTAACACTGGCAGCCGCAGGAATGCCGCAGGATGTTATCGATAAAAACCGCCAGCTACAAAAAACTATTTTCGATATTATTTTGAACGAAACCGACTCAGCAAAACAAATCGACCGGCTTCAGCGAACGTACTCCGGCAGAATGTACCCAATGATGAATCCGGAACAAAAAAAAGCCATCGATGCGCGGGTTTCATCGGTTAACAATGCGTGGTTCCAGTTTTTCCTCCGCTACGATCCCTACCCGACTTTGACAAAAGTTAAATACCCTGTTTTGGCGTTAATCGGGTCAAAAGATGTCCAGGTTCCTGCCGATGATAACCTCGAAGCCATTAAAAAAGCGCTTTCGGAAGGCGGAAACAAGACATTCAAAACCCTAAAACTAGAAAACCTGAACCACCTTTTTCAGGAATGTAAAACCGGCGCCATTACCGAATACGGCGAAATTGAAGAAACCATTTCGCCGGAAGTTTTAGAGATTTTAAAAAACTGGATAATTGATATAACTTCAAAATAACAAAGATTCAAATTCCAAAAGCAATCAAAGTTTACCATATTCCTATTTTTCAATAAATCCGGAATTGGTTGTCGTTTGATATTTGTATTTTGGAGCCTCAAATTGAAATATGTCGGCAAAAAAACGCATTCTGAACATTCTTTTCTGGTCGGTGGTTTCGGCAGCTTTTATCGGGCCTGGAACCATAACAACCGCAGCCAAATCGGGTGCTGGGTTTGGAAACGAACTGCTTTGGGCCTTGGTATTTTCAACGCTAGCTTGTCTTTTACTACAGGAAGCTGCAGCGCGCCTGACCATGATTTCAGGAAAAAACCTCGGCCAGGCCATTGTTGAACAGTTTAGACAAAGTAAGTCGAAGTGGCTTGTTTTATCACTGGTGCTGGGCGCCATTGTTTTGGGCGCCGCTGCTTACGAAATGGGAAATTTGCTGGGCGCCGCCGCCGGATTTCAACTCATTTTTAATGTCCCTTCGTATATTTTGGTTCTCATCATTGGAGCTGTTGCAGCAACAATCCTGAGCATCCCGTCGCTGAAAATCATTTCTACAATCATGGGGTTTTTGGTTGTAATTATGGGTATCGGTTTTCTGATAACTGCCGTTTTAATTCAGCCTTCTTTTTCTGAAATACTAAAAGACTCTTTTGTCCCGCGGATTCCGTCGGGCAGCGAAGCAGGCGTACTTATTCTCGGGCTGATTGGAACTACAATTGTCCCGTACAATTTATTTTTAGGCTCCGGAATTTCCACACAAAAACAGACCATCAAAGAAATGCGTTTCGGTCTGGCGGTTGCTGTTTTGTTGGGCGGATTTTTTTCGATGGCAGTTTTGGTAGTTGGAACTTCTGTTTCCGGTTCATTTTCGTTCGATGAACTTTCGGCAACATTGCAACAAAAGATTGGTCCGGCGGGAAAATATTTGCTGGGATTCGGACTTTTTGCAGCCGGTTTTACCTCCACAATTACAGCTCCGTTGGCTGCGGCAATTACGCTGAAAAGTTTATTCGGAAACAAAAATTCTGAAAAATGGAAAACCGGATCGTTCAATTTTAAAATCGGGTGGATTGTAATTTTAATTGCAGGAATTGCTTTTTCGGTTGGAAATGTAAAACCTATTCCGGCCATTATTCTGGCGCAGGCACTCAATGGATTTTTGCTGCCTTTTGTCAGCATCTTTTTATTCATCGTCATCAATAACCGGAACATTGTTGGCAGCGAAAAATCAAATCCATTTTTACTGAACATTTTTATGATACTTGTAATTTTTGTGACATTGATTTTGGGTTTGAACAGCGCGGTAAAAGCAGGTTACAGTGCGTTTGCTTCCGGAATTGTTCCGGGGAATGAAGTAGTTTGGGGAATTGTTGTGGTGGCAATTGTAATATCGGGTTGGGTTTGGATGAAGGGAAAGAAAGCCTCTACGAACCTCTCCAAAAGAGAGGAATAAGAAAACAAAATAGAAACAATGACAAAAAAATATTTTCAGCTTTTTGTGGATACCGGCGGTACATTTACCGATTGTATCGGAATCGATAATTCAGGAAACGAATACCGGCAAAAAGTTTTAAGCAGCAGCAGTTTGCGCGGAACCATCCAGAAAGCGATTTCTGAAACACATTTTGAAATATCGGAAAGCTGGAACCTGCAGCGCGATATTCTGAAAGGATTTTCATTTCGTTTGCTTGGAGCGGAATACGAAAATTTGAAGATTGAAAACTACGATTTTGAAAACAGAATCCTGAAGCTGAATTATCCAATTTCAAATACCGGAAATATTACCGGAAAAAATTTCGAAATCACTTCCAACGAGGAAGCGCCGGTTTTGGGCGCCCGTCTAATTACACAAACTGCCTTGAACGAAAATTTTCCAGACCTTTCGCTGAAATTGGGTTCTACCAAAGGCACTAATGCGCTGCTCGAAAGTAAGGGGGCAAAAACATTGTTCCTCGTTACAAAAGGTTTTAAAGATTTGTTGGAAATAGGAACTCAGGCCCGCCCCGATATTTTTGCTCTGAATGTACAGAAACGAAAACAAATAACGCATCATATTCTGGAAATTGACGAACGCATCGATGCCAAAGGAAATGTGCTAAAACAGTTGAACGTGGCTGAAATCAAAAAGCAGTTGCAGACCTTAAAAAAAGATGAAATTGAAGCAGTTGCCGTTTCCCTGATGAATGCTTATATCAATCCTGTACATGAAAAAAAGCTTACTGAAATTCTGCGTAACGAAGGTTTTCAATTTATTTCAGTTTCCACAGAACTCTCGCCGCTCATTAAAATTCTGAACCGCACTGAAACCACAGTTGTAAACGCATATTTATCGCCGATTATCTACAACTATGTAAACCGTATTTCAGAAAAAACCGGTGATCGATCATTTCAAATTATGACCAGCGCCGGCGGTTTGGTTTCTGCCCGCAATTTTCATCCGAAAGATAGCCTGCTCAGTGGCCCGGCAGGCGGTGTGGTTGGTGCGAAAAAAATTGGCGCAGAAAACGGTTTTCAGAAACTCATCACTTTTGATATGGGCGGAACCAGCACCGATGTTTCACGCATCGACGGAGAGTTTGATTACCGTTTTGAACTGGAGGTTGGCGATGCAAAAATCAACAGTCCGGCAATTGCCATTGAAACAGTGGCTGCGGGAGGCGGCTCCATTTGCGGCTTCGACGGTTATAAACTGTTTGTAGGCCCAGAAAGTTCAGGCGCTTTTCCCGGACCTGCGTGTTACGGCGCCGGCGGGCCGCTTACTATCACCGATGTAAATTTGTTGCTTCACCGGCTCGATACCCGGCAGTTTGGAATTCCTGTTTACAGGGAAGCAGCAGAAAAACGACTCGAAGAACTCATTCTGCAAATTGGACAAAAAACAGGTGTTCAACGAAATTCCGAAGAAATATTAAACGGATTTGTAGATATCGCCAACGAAATTATGGCCGGCGCCATTCGAAAAATATCTATTTCAAAAGGGTACAATCCCAAAGATTTTGCGCTGGTTGCCTTTGGCGGCGCCGGTGGTTTGCATGCCTGCGATATTGCCGAAATTCTTGGGATAAAAACCGTACTTCTGCCCAAAGATGCCGGATTACTCAGTGCTTACGGAATTGGAAATGCATCGGTTGAAAGGTTTGTTGAGAAACAAATCCTGAAAAAATTAAATGAAATACAATCCCATCTAAAAAATATTTTTGCTGAAATCGGACTGGAAGCCATTCAAAAATTAGCAGACGAAGGTTTCAAAAAAGAAGAAATTGAAGTCAGGCAGCAAATGGTTTTTCTTCGTTTTAAAGGACAGGATTCAAGCCTTGAAATTCCATTTTCCGAACAAGAAAAGCTGATTTCCGACTTTAACGAACAATATTTAAAAATTTACGGCCACACAGTTTCCAATCGTGAAATTGAGGTGGAATCGTTGCGTGTTGTGGCTTCTGTTCAATCCGGAATAAAAGAATCAGAAATCAGTTCAACGAAAGAATTCAAGCCCGAACCGTCATTTTTCACGCAAAATAAAACTCCGGGATTTGTGCGAAATAATTTACAACCCGGAGCAACATTTTCAGGTCAGGCAATTTTTGCTGATAACTTTTCGACCACTTTTGTAAAAAAGGGGTGGAATTTGCAATTGCAACACAACGGAACAGCAATTTTAAATCATATCAAAACTGAAAACGCGACAACAAAAAACCAAACCCGCGAAACTGAACTCGAACTTTTTACCAACCGTTTTATGGCGATTGCCGAAAACATGGGTGCTTTGTTACAACGTACGTCGCTTTCGGTGAATATTAAAGAAAGGCTCGATTTTTCGTGCGCCCTGCTCGATGCAAAAGGAAGGTTGGTTGCCAACGCTCCACACATTCCGGTACATTTGGGAGGTTTGGGTGTTTGCGTCCAAACTTTGCTCGAACATTTCGAATTTGAGGAAGGCGACACCATTGTTACCAACCACCCAAAATACGGCGGTTCGCACCTGCCCGATGTTACAGTTGTAACTCCTGTTTTTTATGAAAATGAACGCGTTGGATTTGTGGTGAACCGTGCGCACCACAGCGAAATTGGCGGAATCAGTCCGGGTTCGATGCCTCCCAATGCAAAAAATCTGGAAGAAGAAGGCGTAGTAATTTCACCTTTCTACCTGGTAAAAAATGGAAAAGTAAATTGGGAAGGAATGCGCGAAATTCTTCAGAATGCAACTTATCCTTCACGTTCGGTGGAGGAAAACCTTGCCGATCTGAATGCCGCGCTGGCCGCCAATCAGAACGGTTCGAATGCTCTGCTTGCATTGATAAAAACTTACGGAAAAGATACCGTTCAGAAATACCTGGATTTGCTCCGTAATCACGCTGCGGAAAAAATGCAGGCCACGCTAAAGAAATTTAAAAACGGTATTTATTCAGCCACAGAATTCCTTGACGACGGGTCCCCACTGAATGTGAATATCACACTTGAAAACGGGAAATGCATTTTTGATTTTACAGGCAGTTCGCCTGTTCACCCCGGAAATATGAATGCTACGCGCGCCATTGTAAACAGCGTAACCATTTATGTTTTGCGGTTGTTGCTGAACGAATCAATTCCGCTGAACGACGGTTTGCATGAACCGGTTTCGTTCGTTTTGCCTAAAGGTTTGCTGAACCCGGATTTTGATGAAGACCCGAAAAAATGCCCGGCAGTAGTAGGCGGAAATGTGGAAATTAGTATGCGGCTCACCGACACACTTTTGAAGGCCTTCGGTGTTTCGGCTGCCAGTCAGGGAACCATGAACAACACATTGTTTGGCAACAAAAATTTTGGCTATTATGAAACCATTTGTGGCGGTTGTGGTGCAAGCGAAGATTTTAACGGTGCCAGCGCTGTTCATCATCACATGACCAACACCCGGATTACCGATCCCGAAATCCTTGAACACCGCTACCCGGTGAGGCTGGAACAATTCTCTGTACGGGAAAATTCGGGAGGAAAGGGCAAACGAAATGGAGGCGACGGTGTAATCCGCGAAATCACTTTCCTTGAACCGGTGAACCTTTCCGTACTTTCGCAACGTAGAAAATCAGGACCATTTGGAAGTAACGGAGGAGAAGATGGAAAAGCCGGAAACCAGAAAGTAATCCGGAAAAACGGAGAAGAAATTCAATTGGATTCCATTCAAAATATCAACTTGAATGCCGGTGATAAATTTGTTATTGAAACTCCCGGTGGCGGCGGGTTTGGATGAAAAGAAACCATATTTTAACACTAATATTCAAAAACAAATTGTAATTTCTTCAAAAGATATATAACTTTAAACCCATTCAAATTTATTGTAAAACCTTCATTATGAAATGCACAATTTTATTTATCCTGTTTATTTTTGGTTCAGCAACCGTTTTTTCACAGGAAAAACCAACATTTACAATCGGCGGCGGATTTCCTTTTTTCTTCACCCAAAATTTTGATGCGAATTCCGGTGGTTCCCACTCCATGACCTACAAACGGGGAAGTCTGTTTGTTGAAAAACCCGGGTTAATTGAATTTTCAGCAACTCCTTCAATTTCGGTTACACCCGGTTTTGCATTTTTTGTTTTTAATGAAAATGAAAACGGAGGCGGAAACGGAGGCGGCTCATCACTTGAATTAAAACACCAGGCAATTGGAGTTTATTCAAAAATTATTTACGAAAACGAACACCTCAAGGAAGACAAAGACAAGTGGTATTTTGGACTGACAGCCGGTTATTATTTGTATTCAAAAACAACAGGAGAAGATTCCTGGTGGCTCCTTCAATCTCACTATTCCTATGGCTCAGAAACGATAGACACAAGTGGAAAAAAATTTTTTAACTCGTTTTATTTTGGGGTCCTGGGAGGATTAAGATTACCTGTTAAAGCGGCCTCTCCAACAGTTAAACCGGTTATTGAGTTCTCGTTTTATCCCCGGTATGCCAATATTCCAGACTCATATATTTCGGAAGATGAACAAAAAACCGGTAAAAGTATGATGATGCTTTCGCTTCTGTTCGAAATAAACACAAAAAAAGCCGCTCAAAATTAAGCGGCCTTTTGTAATATTCTTCAGCTTTTAATTATGCATTCAAAGAATAGCGGTCGAATTCTGTAACAGTTAAACCTTTGTCGTTCTGTGCAAGAAATTCTTTAATAGTAATTTTTCCGTCTTTAACGTAAGTCTGATTTAACAGTGTACTTTCCTGGAAGAATTTATTCAAAGCACCCTGCGCAATTTTATCGAGCATAGCTTCTGGTTTTCCTTCCTGACGGAATTTTTCTTTTGCAATTTCCAATTCTTTTTCAATTACTTCGGCTGAAACAGAATCTTTATCCACTGCAATAGGAGACATTGCTGCTACTTGCATAGCAACATCTTTGGCAACCTGAGTTTCAACTTCACCTTTATTGAAACCAACAATGGTAGCCAGTTTGTTCCCCGGGTGAATGTATGCAACTGCACTTTCGGCACTGATTTTTTTGTAGTATGAAAGTTCAATTTTTTCACCGATAACACCGGTTTGCTCAGTTACCTGGGCTTCAATAGTTCTGCCGTCCATTTCCAATGCTTTCAATACATCAAGATTTTCTGCATTGTTGGCTAAAGCAACATTCAGGATACTTTCAGCAAAAGCTACAAAGTTTTCATTTTTGGCTACAAAGTCGGTTTCGCAGTTCAAAACTACCAATGCAGCAACTTTTTTATCTTCTGAAACTTTAGCTAAAGCAACACCTTCAGCGGCATCCCTGTCGGCACGTTTGCTGGCTACAAGTTTTCCTCTTTCACGAATAATTTCGAGGGCTCTGTCAAAATTACCTTCGGCTTCAGCAAGGGCGTTTTTGCAATCCATCATCCCTGCGCCGGTTACTTTCCGTAATTTAACTACGTCGGCTGTTGTAAAAGACATAATAAAATTTCGTTTTTAAATGGTTTTATAATTTAAATAACCTCGTTAGAATTAATCTTCATCTGAATCAGAGTCTTCATCATCAACGTCTTCGTCAACATCTTCATCCTCTTCTTCTTCAAAGTCTTCTTCTTTGGCTACTCTCTTTTTAGATTTTTTGGAAACCGGAACGTCAGTGTCTTCTTTGTCTTTTTCAGCTTTTCTTTCAGTCAAACCCTCGTTGATGGCCTGAGTCATAACGCCAACAATTAGTTTGATCGATTGAGAAGCATCGTCGTTTGCCGGAATTACAAAGTCGATTCCATCAGGATTCGAGTTTGTATCCACAATAGCAAATACCGGGATACCCAAACGCTGTGCTTCACGAACGGCGATTTTCTCTTTCACTACGTCGACAATAAACAATGCAGCAGGCAAACGGGTAAGATCGGAAATACTTCCAAGGATTTTTTCCAGTTTGGCACGCTGACGTGTAATTTGCAGTTTTTCACGTTTTGAAAGGTTATCCCAACTGGTGTCTTTCATCATTTTATCGATGGAGATCATTTTCTTCACCGCTTTTCTGATGGTTGGAAAGTTAGTGAGCATACCGCCCGGCCAACGTTCAGTTACGTAAGGCATTCCAACACCTTTTACTAGATCGGCAACCAAATCTTTAGCCTGTTTTTTAGTAGCAACAAATAAAATCTTACGGCCCGATTTTGCAATTTGTTTGATTGCTTTTGCAGCCTCATCGATTTTTACTATTGTTTTTTGAAGATCAATGATGTGGATACCGTTTTTTTCCATGAAGATGTAAGGCTCCATGTTTGGGTTCCACTTTCTTTTCAGGTGACCAAAATGTACACCTGCATCCAATAATTCCTGAAAATTTGTTCTTGGCATCTGTTTACTTTTTTTTATGTTCTAAAAGCAACCGTTGAGTAGCCCCGGCGCTCTGGAGATCTCAACCGTTTTAGATCCATATAATTGATAAATAAATATTAACGTTTTGAGAACTGGAAACGTTTCCTTGCTTTTGGCTGACCAGGTTTTTTACGTTCCACTTCGCGCGGATCCCTGGTTAAGAAACCTTCCGGTTTAAGTAATTTTCTTGCTTCTGCATCAATTTCGATTAAAGCTCTTGAAATAGCCAACCGCACAGCTTCAGCCTGACCTTTTGGGCCACCACCATCCAAATTTACTTTAATGTCGTATTTTTCAGCAACATTAAGTTTATTGAGCGGTTGCATTACAATGTACTGCAAAGTTGTAGTCGGGAAATAATCTTTTAATTCCCTTTTATTAACAGTAATATTACCTTTTCCTTCGCTCAGGTAAATACGTGCTACTGCTGTTTTTCTACGTCCTATGGTATTTACTATTTCCATTATTTAATCGAATTTAAGTCAACAACTTTAGGTTTCTGAGCTTCGTATTTATGCTCTGCACCTATTATAACGTGCAGGTTTCCGTAGATTTTTCTGCCCAGTTTATTTTTTGGCAACATCCCTTTCACTGCTTTTTCAACCAAACGTTCAGGGTATTTTGCTAAAATTTCCCTTGGTGTTTGTTCGCGCTGTCCACCCGGGTAACCTGAATGGCGTAAGTAAATTTTATCGGTCATTTTTTTACCGGTAAGCACCACTTTTTCAGCATTAATAACAATAACGTTATCACCACAATCAACGTGCGGAGTGAATTCCGGTTTGTATTTACCTCTTAAGAGTTTAGCCACTTTGGTAGCCAATCGTCCTAAAACCATGTTTTCAGCGTCAACAATAACCCATTCTTTATTTACAGTGGCTTTGTTTGCCGAAATTGTTTTGTAACTAAGTGTATCCACTTTGTTCTGTTTTTTTTCGTTTAACACTTTGTGATTTCCCTTGTGCCGTCTTTTTCGTTTAATACGGAATACTTAACCGAATTCGTTACGCAAAGTAAATCAACTATTTACACATCCTCTCTTCAAGGACAATAATCGGGACTGCAAAAGTATTTTCTTTTTTCTGATTTCCAAAAAAATAATGTCCAAATTTTCAGTGTTTTACATTGCGTTAATCTGAATGCTATTTTTCACATTACTCCTGCAAAACAAACCGCTGTATTTTTCACCTTTCTTCCTTTCAACAGCGAAAATTTAGTAGTTTCTGTTTCGAAAAAAACAAACAAATTTTTCTGTACCAAATATTTTATACTTTTGCTTTCACCGGTAAATCGTAAAATAATGGCCGATCAGAAACCAAAAAAATTAAAAAAGAGGATTTTCAGTTCGTGGGTTACTTCCATGGTAAGTATCTCGCTTGTGCTGATAATGCTGGGTACTCTTGGTTTAATTTTGGTGAATGCGGGACGTTTGTCGGAATATGTTCGTGAAAAAATTGGATTTACACTGGTTTTGCAGGACGATTTAAAAGAGGTTGAAATTATTAAGCTGCAAAAAACATTAAGTTCGACCGAGTATGTAAAATCGACACGTTATATCGACAAGGAAACCGCAGCCATAGAACTTGCGGAAGAACTGGGTGAAGATTTTACCGGTTTTCTGGGATACAATCCACTTTTTTCGTCGATCGATGTAAAACTTTTTGCCCGCTACACCAATCCCGACAGTTTAAATAACATTGAAAAGAAATTCCTGGATTTTCCGGAAGTTAAAGAAGTTTATTACCAGAAAAACCTGGTTTCTGTTATCAATCAAAACGTCAAAAAAATCAGTTTTATTCTTTTATTGCTGAGTGGTTTATTAACCTTTATTTTTGTGGCTTTAATCAACAATACTATCCGAATCACGATTTACTCTCAGCGTTTTTCAATAAATACCATGCAAATGGTTGGAGCCAGTAACCCGTATATTCGCAAACCCTTTATTCACCGGAGTTTGTACTGGGGATTTTACGGGGCTGTAATCGCCAACGTTTTGGTTTTAAGTGGATTTTACACATACAAAAAAGAACTTACCGGTATTATTTCGGTTGACGATTTAATAGTTGCAGGCGCTGTTTTTATATTTGTTATAATCCTTGGAATGCTTATTTCATATTTTTCAACCCTGCTCGCAGTGAACAAATTCCTGCGGTTGAAATTTGATGAATTATTTTATTAACTATCTTTATCGCGACAATCAAAAGAAACAATGGCAAAAAAAGAAAAAGAAGTTAAAACCACAGGTTTTGCTCTCGGAAAAGAAAATTACAAATTAATGGCAATCGGGTTTGTAATAATACTTATTGGTTTTATTTTAATGGCCGGCGGCGGTAGCGACGATCCCAACGTCTTCAATCCTGAAATTTTTAGTTTCAGAAGAATCACCCTGGCTCCGGTAATATTATTGATTGGTTTCATTTTCGAAATTTATGCCATCATGAAAAAACCCAAAGACGACAATTAACGCAAAAAAATATGAATTCAATTCAGGCACTGATACTGGGGTTGGTCCAGGGTCTAACAGAATTTCTTCCGGTGAGTTCCAGCGGTCATCTCGAAATTGGCCACGTTCTTCTCGGTGATCACTCTGGTGACAATCTTTTGTTTGCGGTAGCTGTTCATGTGGCAACTGTTTTAAGTACTTTAATTGTATTCCGAAAAGATATTTTTGTTCTTTTAAAAGATTTGTTTGCCTTTCGTTGGAACGAATCGACCCAGTACATTGCCAAACTGTTGCTTTCAGCTGTGCCGGTATTGTTTATCGGACTGCTTTTTCAGGAACAAATCGAACAGTTTTTTACTGGTAACTTGGTATTTGTTGGAAGCATGCTTCTGATTACAGCTTTTTTACTCGGATTAACTCACTTTGTTAAACCCGGCGAGGGAGAAGTTACTTATTTCAGGGCATTTATTATTGGTATTGCACAGGCAGTGGCTGTTTTACCCGGAATTTCACGGAGCGGTTCTACTATTGCTACCGGCTTACTTCTAAAAACGAAAAAGGAAGAAATGGCGCGTTTTTCATTTTTAATGGTTTTAATCCCAATTTTGGGCGCTGCATTTCTCGACATCGTTGGCGGTGATTTTACTTCAGAAGAAAAAATCGGGACACTTCCCCTATTGGTTGGTTTTGTTGCAGCTTTTGCTTCCGGGCTGCTTGCATGTTCCTGGATGATAAAAATTGTACGCAAAGGAAAATTAATTTATTTCGCTATTTATTGCCTTATTATTGGCCTAATTGCTATATTTGCAGCCTGATTTTTTGCGCAAAAACTTAAGCAGCTGTAAATTAGATTATTGCAATGATCGACCTCAAGAATACCTATGATTTTTTAGGCGGAGAGGTTTTGTTGTTCGACAAAAACCTGCATTGGACATCTTTCGACTTGGTTCAAAAGGTGCGAAATGTTTTGTGCCGGAAAATAGGAATTAAAAAGCTTAAAGTTGGTCATGCCGGAACGTTGGATCCTTTGGCAACAGGGTTAATGATACTTTGCACAGGCAAGGCAACCAAACGAATAGAAGAATTTCAGGAAGGTATAAAAGAGTACGTAACAACGCTGAAAATAGGGGCAACAACTCCGTCATTCGACAAAGAAACCGAAGAAGATACAACTTCTGATTTCTCTTTTGTAACAAAGGAAAAATTTGAGGAAGCAATTTTAAAATTTACAGGCAAAATCGACCAGGTGCCACCTGTATTTTCAGCTGTGAAAGTAAATGGTAAAAGGGCATTTGAATATGCTAGAAATGGCAAGGACTTAGAACTTATGCCTAAGAAAATTGTTATTGAAAACATTGATATTTTGTTGTTTGAACCACCTTTTGTAAAAATTAATGTGGTTTGTAGCAAAGGAACGTATATTCGTGCTTTGGCGCGCGATATTGGACAAGAATTAGGTTGCGGGGCATATTTGTCGGATTTAAGAAGAACCAGGATTGGTGAATTTAAAGTTGAAAATGCATTGGACATTGATTTTTTTCTAAATAATCTCGATGCATTTGAAACCAATTAAATTTGCAAGCGTACAACCGAGCCTGAAAAGAAAAAACAACCAACTAAAACCGGTAATTACAACCTGCTTTTAAAAGTGATAAATAAAAATTAAAATATTCTGATATGAAGTTATCGAAATTCAAGTATGAATTAAGTGAAAAAAATATAGCGTTACATCCTGCCGACAACAGGGATGAATCGAAATTAATGGTACTTAACAGGGCAAATAGAACCATAGAACACCGTTTATTTAAAGATGTGCTTGACTATTTCGATGATAAAGATGTAATGGTTTTTAACGACACCAAAGTTTTTCCTGCACGTTTATATGGAAATAAGGAAAAAACGGGTGCTGAAATCGAAGTATTTTTATTGCGCGAACTCAATCGCGAACAACGGCTGTGGGATGTACTGGTTGATCCTGCACGTAAAATAAGAATCGGTAACAAACTCTATTTTGGTGACGACGATTTATTGGTTGCTGAAGTTATTGACAACACCACTTCGCGTGGAAGAACATTGCGTTTTCTTTTCGATGGGCCGTACGACGAATTCAAAAAAACGTTATACGGACTTGGAGAAACACCTCTTCCAAAATTTATCAAACGTCCTGTTCAGCCCGAAGACAAAGACAGGTACCAAACCATTTTTGCAAAACATGAAGGTGCTGTTGCAGCTCCCACCGCAGGTCTGCATTTTAGTCGCGAGTTATTAAAACGACTCGAAATTAAAGGCATCGACTTTACCTATGTTACACTGCATGTTGGATTGGGTAATTTCCGCAGCGTTGATGTGGAAGATTTAACCAAACATAAAATGGATTCGGAACAAATTTGGATTAGAGATGAAGCCTGCAATGTGGTGAATAATGCCAAAGACGAAAAGAAAAACATTTGCGCAGTGGGCACTACAGTGATGAGAACACTCGAAAGTTCAGTGTCAACCCAGGGACATTTGAAACCGTTTGAAGGCTGGACTAACAAATTTATTTTCCCACCTTACGATTTCAGGGTTGCCAACCGGATGATTACAAATTTCCACCTGCCGTATTCAACTTTGTTAATGATGGTGGCTGCTTTCGGAGGTTACGATTTTGTTATGGAAGCCTACAAAGCTGCATTAAAACAAGACTACCGCTTTGGTACTTATGGCGATGCAATGCTGATTTTATAATACCAATTAAAATATAGTTGAACCACGGGAACAATAGTTTTCGTGGTTTTTTGTTTTTAATAAAGGTGTTTCTTAAATTTCAAAAAAATTAAACATGAAAACTAAATATGTAATCGCTGTTGTATTTTTCTTCAACACATTGCTTTTATCGGCACAAATTGAGGAAACGCAAAAAACTATAGAAGTAAAAGGTTCAGCCGAAATGGAAATTGAACCCGACGAAATTAAGTTTGCCATTGGTATTGAAGAATACTGGAAGGAAGAATTTGAGAAAAAGAAAGATTTCGAAGATTATAAAACCAAGGTTCCGTTGTCGCAAATTGAAGATGAACTAATAAAAAACCTTCGAAAAGTAGGCATTGAAAAAGACGATATTGTTGTTGGCAGTTTGGGGAATTACTGGCGCTACAGGGGAAAAGAATTTTTATACAGCAAACAGTTAATTGTAAACATCAGGGATTTGTCGAAAATTAACCAGCTGATGCAGATTCAGGATGCAAAGGGAATTAAATACATGAACATTGCTGAACTGAACCATTCAAAAATGGAAGAGTTTGAAAAGCAGGTTAAAATTGATGCTTTGAAAAATGCACACGACAAAGCAAAATATCTTGTTGAAAGTATCGGGGAAGAATTGGGAGAGGTTGTTTCGATAATTGAAATGTCGGACGGAAATGTTCGCCCCATGTACGCCATGCCGATGATGCGCAGTGCAGAAACTGCTCCCGAAAGTGTCGATCAGGTTGAAAACATTACTCTTTCGTACCAGGTCCGTGCAAAATTCAGCATAAAATAAAAAACCACCGGAAAATTCCGGTGGCCCTTCGTATTCCCCAAATTAACAAGCTGCTTATTTTAAAGCGCTCGCTTTAACCAATGCTTCTATCTGTTCGAGCCGTTGTTCCATTATGGCTACTTTCGATTTCAATTGCTGGTTTTCTTCGTTCAACTCTTTTATTGCATTTACCATAGCAACATTTATGGCATGAATATTAAAATCAAGATATCCGTCTTCACCCGTTGAAACAGCCTCCGGAAAAATCTTCTGTACATCCTGAGCTACAAATCCAACCTGTTCGGTTGTAGAATTCAGCTGGCGGGGATTACCCTTTTTATAAACATATCGCACCGGTTGAAGGGCTATAATTTCTGTTAATCCTTTTGAATAATTACCGAGTAGATTTTTCAGCCGAATATCAGAAGAAGTTGCCCAGGAAGTGCCACCCTCGGTTTTATAAGCGTTTCCAACAACATGTAGTGCCTGCGTTGGAGATGTAGTTCCGATTCCAACATATGAATTCGATTGTTTGGCAAAAATGGCTGTATTTCCTGCATTGTTATAAATCTGCAATCCTCCCAATGCCGAATTATTAAAAATATGCCACTTCGCGGTGGAGCCTTCATAAAAACGTATACCGGCATCCTGCCCGGCATCCGACTGAATATACATAAAAGACGAAGGAAAACCTGTACCTTTTAAATGAAAACCTGCCGAAGGAGACTCTGTGCCAACACCAACATATCCATTTGCCCCCAAAGTCATTCTAACTGAATTGTCTGTTGCAAATTTCATGGGTGTGTTTTCAAGATTCCAAACGTAAACACCTGTATTATTGTATAATTCTCCGATTATCATGCCATCTTGCGGTCCATTTCCGGTTGCATCATTATTGAATGAAATCCAGGCATTTTCTGTTCCTCCATAAATGGTAAACTTCCCGTTCGAATTTGGACTTAATGTTCCAATACCAACATTTCCATCTTCTTTAATCACCATTCTTTGTTGGTTATTTGTTGAAAAAATCATAGGCGAATTTTCAAGGTTCCAGATGTATACACCGTTATTATTGAGTGTCTGACCAATTACCATTCCGTCTGTTGAAGCGTTTCCTGTTGCATCGTTATTAAAGGAAATCCACGCATTGCTTGATTTCCCATAAATAGTTAATGCTCCGTTTGAATTTGGATTCGCCTGGCCAACAACAACTTTTCCTTCTTCAGAAATTGTTAAATATGCTGTTCCATTTGTTCCAAGTTTTAAAGGCGAATTTTCATAATTGAGGAGCCAGCTACTTTTATCGTCGTTATAAATACCGAGAAGCAAACCATCGTTGGTATTTGTGCCTGTTCCGTTTGTGTTAAACCGCAGATATGCATTACCATCCTTGCCATTCAAATCGAGCAGGTTAACTGGTGTTTCTGTTCCAATTCCCACCTTGCCCGAATTGTAATAAATGTTTGAACCGTTGGTTAGCCATGGGCTGGTACTTCCTGATGGTAAAGCTACTGAGCCGCCATTTTTTGACAACGACAAGGTTGAACCGTTCAAAGAAAGAGCCTGTATTTCATTCAACGGATCAGCATCAGCATCTTCAACAGCATCGTTTTCAACTGTATCTGCATGAAAAGCATACGGAACCGACAACAATTCGGAAGTTCCCAAAAGCGAAAAATTACTTCCGCCTTCGGGATCTATTTCCACTTGAATAAAATGTGAATTTTCTTTCCAGTTTTCGGCTTCAAATGTTCCGCTAATTTTTGTTCCTCTACCAATTTTTAGATTTGCCAAACCAAAATTGTTGGTTCGATAAGTATGCGTTTCAACATAAACCGCTGTTCCCGATTCTGAATTTTCCAAAATGGAAATACGAAATGAAACATCCTGGTTGGCAATAATCTCTCCCGAAGAATTCCTGACAACTGCCTGGTAATTAAAAGCCTTTGGTACCTGGGCAATAACACAGGCTGCAAAAATCATCAAAGCAACAAGTAAAGCCGACTTTTTCATTTTTTCTGAATTTTAAAGGTTTGAAGTCTTTCTCCGTTGTTTTTCAGGATATGCAGCAAGTAAGTACCGCTGGCATAACCCGATAAATTGATTTGCTTTTGTACAGCGTCCATCATCCCCGACTCTAGTTCGCTTCCATTCATATTCAACAATAAAAATGAAGAGTTCTGAATTATTTCATTGAATTGAACCACAACGAATTCCTCTGTCGGGTTTGGATAAACTTTTATTTTGATGTTCGAATCAACAATATCAGAAATGGCAGTAATTATTAGTTTGGTTTGATGGAATCCCTGGGTTAAAACCGAATTGTCGGTTGAAAAAGTACTGATTACCGGCTCGCCCACAGTCCAGCTAACCTCCAGATTTCCTGCGGTGTTTGTTTCCCCGGCAGTTGACACCACTTCCTGTGCCTGCAAAAAGGTAAAAACAAATACCATCAAAAAAGTGAATATTGCTATTTTCATCTTATTTAAGTTACGGTTTATAAATTACAAAAGAAAACCCACCGTCGTAATAAGCATCGTTTTTGGTATCCCAAATGGCAACGGTAATACTCGTTGTTCCTCTTGCCGTAACAACTCCGGTTAAAAATGCAGTTGGCTGGTTAGGAGTTACCATAACAATGTAATCACTTCCAAGACCTGTAATATTTACTTTGTATTGACCGGTTGAAGCTTTTGAAGCTGAATCTATATTTGATGTTCCTGACGAAAGTGTACCAGCGCTGGTTACATAACCGTAAGCAAACGGAAGCAAATTGTTTGAGCCGGTGTCGGCATTGTAGACTTCTTTTCCTACTATTAAATTATTAGAAACAGAAACATCTCCGGATGACGCGATAGACATAGCAGAAGCATTGGATGTTCCGAAAATTAAATTGCTGGTTTCATAGTTCCAGATGTAACTATTTCCACTACCTGATTGTGCTCCTATCACTAAACCATCGTTGGAGGTATTCCCGGTTGCATTGTTTTGAAAACTTGCATAGGCATTTCCGGCACTTCCATTTACATTCAACTTGAAATATGGGCTGGCAGTCCCTATTCCGACTCTGCCAAGATAATATACATCGGAACCTGATTCAGTCCAGGGGCTTTCTTTCGGTGTTTGCCATGATGCTTTTCCTAAGTTATCAGATGTAAGTACTTTACCGTCTCCTTCAGTTCCATCTGTGATCATTATCTTACCAAATGCAGCTGATAATTGCCCTTCCATCCAGTTATATGCACTAATGGTAGGCTGTCCTGCATTATTCCGAATATTTATAGCCATTCCGCCTGCTCCGTCTATTTGTAATTTACCTTCAGTAAGATATGGTTCCTGATTTATTGCAACAACGCCCCCGGTAAATTTTATTCCCGAAGCAGCAGTTTCCCACGGGGAAGAAAGTGATGAAAGCGAAACAGTATTTCCATCCAGGATACTAAGATCGGTTCCTGAAAGTGAAAGTGTCTGGTCGTCGGTTAAATCGCCAACAACCGATAAAGGATTTGAAGCAGTTCCGTCGCCATCGAGTGTTGCATCGCTGTTAACGGTTTGTGTTCCCCAATTATCACCGCCTTCGCCCAACGGTAAAGTTACACTGCCACCGCCATTCGATAATGAAAGTTCGGAACCGGCCAGCGCCAAAGTCTGAATTTCATTTTGCGGATCGGCATCGGCATCGTCCACATTATCAATTTCAACTGTTTTTGCATGAAAAGCATAAGGAACAGAAAGTAATTGAGAAGTTCCCAAATGAACAAAATTATTGCCTCCTTCAACATCCATTTCAATTTTAATAAAATGAAGGGTTCCACCCCAGCTTGCCGGATCAAAAACACCGCTAACCAGTATTCCTTGTCCTATTTTCAAATTAACAAGCCCGAAAGCATTGGTTTGTGCCGAATGAGTTTCGACATAAACAGCAGTACCCGATTCAGTTTCCTGCAAAATGGAAATTCGGAAAGAGACATTGGTGTTTGCAATAATTTCTCCTGAATTATTTCGCACGGCTGCCTGATAATTAAAAGCGTCGGGAACCTGGGAGAAAACATTGTAAACAAAGAATAAAAACACAAATGAAGTAAATAAATGTTTCATAAAATTTCATTAAGGTTAAACTAAATATTAGTGATTTAAATATGCTTAAGGTCTATTTTTAATCAAATTGCGATTTAAATACAAAATAAGAAATAGCTGCGAAATAGCCAAGTTCATTTCCAACAAATGTTAATTAACAATCAACAATTGGTAAAAAAGGGAAGGCTTTTACCTTCTAATTACTGAAGAAAATCAAAAAAGTAAATCTATTTTCCAAAAGCTGCGGTTAAATCATTTATTACACCAGTTACATCTTTTCCTCCAGTGTCCTTCATAATTTGCCGGTTCATTTCAATAATTTTCATTGGGTTGGTTTCTTCCATTCCAATATTTTTGAAACGGGCTAGCATGTCTTCCCAGTAATTTATGTCGGCCTGAATTTGTTTCTGCTGCGGACTGCCACTGGGTGCTTTCTGTAAATCGGAACGCAATTTACGAAGCAACATATTTTCAATTTCCTTGGCTGACTCCCTGCATTTGGCCTGCATTTTTGTGGTATTGGTCATCATCACATTTTTATTAATCCCATCCATTTTAACATTTAGCACTTTTCCAATACTTGCAACTTCTTCTACCGAAAAAGAAGAAAAATCGATGTTGTGATCCAATAATTTAGGAGTTGAAAAAGCCTCCGCATGAGCCGAAGTAACCATGTTCATATCCGATGACGGTGCACTTATTCCGTGCAATTGCCTGTATTCAGCATTCATGGCAGCCTGTGAATCTTTCATAAACTGTTCAAGTGTAACCATACTGCCGTCTTTTTTCATCACCATTTTACTTTTGAACATTTGGATTCCCGGCTCGTTTGTTGTTCCCTTCATCACAGGCCCAAGGTCAAGGTCCATACTTGAAGAACCGCTGCTGGTCGCATTTCGAAACTGGCGAAATTCTATGTTTTCCATATTGTAACCTTGTTGCTCAAGCCGGGTAATCATTCCTGGCGTCATTTCCGAATAATTTTTTTGAACCCTTAAATCGAACTGTCGGCGTAAACCCGGCGACGCCTTATACTTAAACAGCCATTTGGCATAATAATCTGCATTTAAGGATGCTGACAGTTGTTGCAATTCAGCTTCCATTTGAGCAATTTTTTGAGAATTTGCGGCCGGATTTCGTTTTAAAACAGCAAGTTCAACTTCAAGGTTCTGAAATGCTTTTACATCGTCCTGAGCATTTGTTATTTTTTGTGTGGTTCGCATGGCATCTAGCAATTGAGTTGAGCGCTGCCCCGGAGTAGAAACAACCGGTTTAAACAAACGGCTTTCTTTTCCGAAAACAATTAAACTTCCCTTGGTAACCAAACCTGCACCATATTCAATAACTTTACCTAAAAACAAAGCTGTTCCGGCTTGTTTCACCCCTTCCCAAACCTTAGTCGAGGTTGTTGCATCCTTCTGATAACCTGCATTTTCATAACCTTCCAAAAACTGCATGGCTGCAAAACCTTTTGGCGACATCCACGAGATAGCCTGTATCACACCTTCCTTTGGTCCACCGGCAATTGTTCCTGTTGCACCGCCGTAAATTGCCCCCAAGGCATTGGGACCGTAAACTGCAATTGCCGCCTCAGCGCCAAACGCTTCAGCCAGGGCTGCCGAACCAAAACCGACAAAACATGCGCCTGCAGCCATAACTGTTGTTTTCGCATAGAATTCGTTTTCACTTGCATCAACTTCTGCCTCCTCGGCTTTGGCCCGGTCGTATTCTGCATAACCCTGAATTTGATTGTTAAAAGCATTGACCAATTCTTTTGCCTTTTCAATATCTCCTGACCCAACGGTTTTTCCATCAAGAATTTTACTGGCTCGTTCGCGTGCTTCTGCCCTCATTTCTGGTGGTAGTAATTCAATTTGGCGGTCGATACGTTCTGCTATTCTGCGCGTTGCATCCATCCTCGCAGCGTTTTCTCTGATGTCGTCGATGAATTTAACCCGGGCATATTCGACGAATACAGTGCGGGTATGTACCAGTTGGCCGGTTTTAAAAGAGGAAACCAAATCCTGTTCCGACTGCATGTTCGATTGTATTCCAATAATCCGCATATTCAATTCTTCGAGCCGCCGGGCGTGTTCTTCTGCTTCGGCTTTGTTTTTCGACTGTGAAAGAGATTTCATTACTTCATTTCTTTCTGCCATTTCACGGTCGAGATTATGTTTTAGTACATCCACCATTTCAGTATGAAAATCGATGGCTTCTTTTCTGTCGAGTTCGGCTTGTTTGGCTTCGTCAGTAGTAGCTGAAACTGCTAACTGGGTTGCCGGTTGTTTGGCAGATTCCTGTTTTTTTGTATTGGTGCTGACCGCTGGTGAACCCCCTACTTCGTTATTAAAATCGAGCAAAAGCTCATCGGGAGTCATCCACGATTCATCAGAAAATTCATAATCCTGCCAACGGTTTTCAGCTTCCCATTCCAGCGCTTTCTCGTAAAATGCATGTGCAAATGTTTTGCTTTGAATCCATTTCTGAATTGTATTTTCCCAAATAGAAGAACCATTATTCTCCGCTCTGTCTTTTTCAAGTACATTTAATAAAGTTCCGTTTGATGTTTCAGAAAACTCAGGAATATTCGGATATTCAAATTTCTGCACAAATTGTGAGAACTGACCTTCCCGCGGACCGTCAATCCAGGTGCCAGTGTAAGTTTCAACTCCCATCATATTTTCACGGATAAATTTATCGCTGTAATTACCATAAGAAACATTTCCCCGTGTTGAAGTAAATCCAATGTTACAATCCATACAAACACGGAGACCGTAATATTTTTCGGCACCTCCGACGTTTACTTTAAAAATATATTCGAAAAAAGGATCGTAAACCAGCCCAAGTTCAGGCGAGGAAATAAATAAATTATCGTGAAACCCGGCCCAGCATCCTTCGGGAACTGCCGTTGATTGAAACGTTCGGTTGTAACGGCGGCGGGCCTCACATTTTGCATCCGACGGATTGGGCGGATTTCCTAAAGCTTCAATTTGTTTGGCCAGTGATTTCATGCCTGCTTCAAGTGGCGGCAAAGCCGAAGAATACAATCCTGCTTCTGCCATGGCAGCTTCCCATGCCTGCTGTTCATCCATTTCAATTGCCATGGCAGCATCGAGCAAAACCATTTGAATATCGTTCAATGTTCGGGTGTATGCTTCGCGGCTTGCAAGAAACTGGCACACCATCGGATTCAATTTATTCAGATAATCGATAATTTCCTGGGTTTGATAATCGAAAAGCGGTGTCCATGCGGCTTCGAATTTTTTTGCTTCGTCGTCGGGCAGCGGACCGTAAACCAACCGCATTCCTTCGAAAGCTGCCGAAACAGCCGAATTGTACGAAACATCAGAAAGTTCTTTAATATCGGGGAGAGCAGCCGGGATTGCTGCATCTGCTCCTGAAGGTAGTTTAACTTCTGTTTTCGCTGCATCTTCCCACGGTAATCCTTTTGAACCTGGATTTCCCGGAGAACAGGGGTCGGTTGCCGAAAATTTTACCTGCGGAATAATCCCTTTTTCAATTTTTACATCCGGCATCGAAATAGAAGTAGTCGGGACAAAAGCCTGTTTTACGTCATTGGTTGCCGCGATTTTTGGTGTTTCTTTTGCAACCGGATTTGAAACGGTTTCGTTTTTCCTTTCTTCAACTGCAGTTGAAGATTGAGCCGTTGCAGTTGTTTGAACCGGCGCGGTTGTTTTTATCTTTTTAAAAGCCGAAAGTCCGTCGTCAGCAGCCGTTTGGCTTTGTGCCGGAGTTTGAACTGATGTCTGACGTATTCTTTCATTTTGCTGAACTGAAGTCGATCTGGTGTTTGAAACCACTTCGCTTCCGGGTGAAAGTGTAATACCTGCAATAAAACTTAATGCCTCCGGTGAAGGTTCATTCCGGTTGGCAGGTTCCAGTATCTCAATGGAATACATTTGTGTTTCAATAAGTGGGTTCAGCACAAATTTGGGTTGCGACGAAGTGCGCGACTTTATTTTCAGCATGTGCATGTTGCTTACACCCAAACAGGAATAAGGCACTGCCGATTTTCTCAGCTCCATAAATTCCTGCCTTTTATAATAGCCCTGAATAATTTCAAGGATAATTCTATTAAAATCCTGTTTGGTTTCGCAAAACCAGGGTTCCTTTTTAATACTAACTTTTAATCCTTTTGAAGAATTTTCAAAAACATAGAATTCGCCAGAACTTTCAGAAGAATTAAAACTCCATTCCGAAGATACCGGAACATAATACAATCCGTAGTTTTGCTGCTGAAAACCTGTTGAACCGGACGAAAAAGAATGTGGCGGGATGACGAACAAAACAATAATTGCTGAAATGGCAATGAATGATAGTATATTTTTCATAGGTGGAAAAGTTGATTTGCCTATAAAAAATACAATTTAAAAGCAAAAAAACCAATACCAGTTTCAATGCAAAACTGCTTTAATCTGAATGAGGTCAATAAAAATAGGATTCCGCTAAAACAATAACAAAACTATTGGTTGAACAAAACTCTTTTCCCAAAAATGTTATTTACAATTTTCCCGTTTTCAAATACGGTTTTGCCGTTGACTAAAGTTTTTACAACACGGTGACTAAATTCAGTTCCTTCGAAGGGGGACCAGCCACATTTGTACAAAATATTTTCGGGTGAAACTACCCAGCTTTGATGAGGATCTATCAAAACCAAATCGGCAAAATAACCTTCGCGAATATAGCCGCGACGGTCGATTCGGAATAAATCGGCCGGAGCATGACACATTTTCTGAATTACTTTTTCAATAGTGATAAAACCTTTTTTACTCATTTCGAGCATAGCTACCAGCGAATGTTGTACCAGCGGTCCACCGGAAGGCGCTTTAAAATAAGTGTTGTTTTTTTCTTCCAGCGTGTGAGGCGCGTGATCGGTGGCAATAACATCAATTTTATCCGTCAGCAATGCTTCCCAAAGTGCCTCCTTGTCTTTCGGACATTTTATCGAAGGGTTCCATTTTATTCGCGTTCCGTAGTTTATATAATCGCGTTCGTCGAACCACAAATGGTGTACACAAACTTCAGCTGTAATATTTTTATCCGTTACTTTTCCGGCATTAAAAAGACTCATCTCCTTTGCTGAAGAAAGGTGAAGCACGTGCAGGCGAGTGTTAAATCTGGCAGCAAGATTTACCGCTTTTGAAGAAGAAATATAACAAGCTTCGTCGCTGCGGATGTGTGCGTGTCGCGAAATCGGGACATTTTCACCGTAACGCTGGCGAGCAATTTCAGTATTTTGTAAAATGGTAGTTTCGTCTTCGCAATGCGTAGCAATTATAGTAGGAGCATTTTTAAATATCTCTGAAAGTGTTTTTTCATCGTCGACCAACATGTTTCCGGTAGAAGAACCCATAAAAATTTTAATACCGCATACTTTTGCAGGATCTGTTTTTAGTACTTCCTCCAGGTTGTCGTTGGTTGTTCCCATGTAAAATGAAAAGTTGGCTGCCGAGACTTCTTCCCCGCGACGGTATTTTTGCTCCAGTAATTCCTGGGTAACTGTTTGCGGGTTTGTGTTTGGCATTTCCATGTAAGTAGTAACACCACCGGCAACTGCGGCTTTGCTTTCAGTAGAAATTTCACCTTTGTGAGTTAGTCCGGGCTCCCTGAAATGCACCTGATCGTCGATAACTCCTGGAATCAGCAACAATCCGGTGGCATCGATAATTTCAACCTGATTTAAATCAAAATCTGAAGGAATTACATGTGGAAAGATTCGTTCAATTTTATCATCCTGAATCAGAACACTTCCTTTAAATTTTAACCCTTCATTTATTATTGTTGCATTTTTTATCAGTGTTTTCATTATCCCCTTTTTTTTACAAAGTTAAGTCATTCATTTCTGAAAGCATTCGTTTATAAAAGAAAAGGCTGTCCTCTGACAGCCTTTTTTGTTCCGTTTTACGGGAACTAACCTAAACCAACTAAACCTAATAAACCATAAACTTACCAGAACGGCAAGTCCGATGATTTTTCTTAAATATCTTAATTAAAAACTTAATTGCAAAATTTTATGTTTTTGTGATAATGATTTATTTATCATTTCAATGCACAAATATATTATTTTTTTTCTTTCACAATTACTAAAAATTAAAAGAGAACCAATTAAACCCTTTCACCTCTGAATTCATCAAGTACATTTTGAACTGAACCGTGCAACAAAAGCAATCTTTTCGCCTTAGTTTCAGAATATCCGAGTTCATCCATAATCATTCGTGTACCGCGTTCCACTAACTTTTGATTTGTTAATTGCATATTAACCATTTTATTACCTTTCACCCGGCCCAACTGAATCATCAACGTTGTGGTTATCATATTAAGAATCAGCTTTTGTGCTGTCCCCGATTTCATACGCGTACTTCCGGTTACAAACTCGGGGCCTACCACAGCCTCAATCGGAAAATCCACATTTTGAGCCAAAACTGTTCCCGGATTGTTGGTGATACAACCGGTGAGAATTCCGTTTTCACGGGCATTTTTTACAGCGCCAATAACGTAAGGAGTGCGGCCCGAAGCAGCAATTCCAACTACTGTGTCGAGTTCGTTTATATTGTGTTCCTTTAAAATTTCCCAGGAAAGGTTTTCGTTGTCTTCGGCTGATTCAACAGCTTTTCGAATGGCCTGATCGCCACCCGCAATTAACCCGATTACCAAACCGTAACCCACCCCGTAAGTTGGTGGAATTTCCGAAGCATCAAGAATACCGAGCCGTCCGCTGGTTCCAGCTCCCACATAAAACAAACGGCCTCCTTTTTTTACCCGCGGAACAATTTCGGAAACCAGTTTTTCAATCTGCGGAATTGCATTTTCTACCGCCGGCAACACTTTTTTATCTTCGTTGTGAATTCCTTCCAAAAGTTCACGAACCGACATCTTTTCCAGATTGTCGTAATTTGAACTCGATTCAGTAATATTTACCATTTTCTATTTGTTCTTTTTTGAATGAAACTGAATTAACCCCTGCATGGGTTCCTGTAAAACAGTTCCGGTTTTTAATCCTTTTTTTACCAGTACTTCCTGTAAAATTTCAACAAAATAATACGCCACCGACCCCACAAAACAAACAGGCCAATTCCTGCAATTGGTGTACTGAAGAACATTTCTTTCCACAAATTCCTCAAACGATTTCGCCACCAGATTTCTGCAATAATCATCCTCCAAATTCTCGCTTAAAAAAGGCACCAGCGATGCCAGAAATTTATTCGGACGTTCCTGTTTATATACTTTTTGAAGATATTCGGTATATTGAAAAGGGAACTTATCCTGAAATTTTGCAGCCAGTTTTTCGGGCATAATTCCTTTCAGAAAATCGCCCAGTACCTTTTTTCCGAGAACGGCACCACTACCTTCGTCGCCCAAAATAAAACCCAGCGGCGGAACATGTTCAGCAATTTTTTCGCCGTTGTACAAACAAGAATTTGAACCGGTTCCCAAAATGCAGGCAATTCCTTCGGAATGCTGAAGTGTGGCCCGGGCAGCAGCCAGTAAATCGCTGTTTGTTTCAACCGTTGCCCCTTCAAATATTTCAGTAAGTGCATTTTTTACAACCTTACCCACCTCATCATTTACAATTCCGGCCCCATAAAAAAAGATACTTTTTACCGGCCCCGGGATTTTTGGCGCCAAATCCGATTTTAATTCATCATAAATATCTTCTGTTGTTCTGAAAAAAGGATTTATTCCACCGGTGGAAAAAATAGCCATTTCATTTTCCTGAGAAATAAAACACCAGGTTGTTTTGGTTGAACCGCTGTCTGCAATTAAAATCATGGCGCAAAATTAAAAAAATTAGCTGCCGAAATATTCATTTTAAACGATAAAAAGGTTTTCTGATGTTTTCGTAAAATATACTTTTGTTGAAACAATAATTCATTCTTACCATGCGAAAAATTCCGGTTCAGATTGTACTGCTTTTCTTAGTTTTGAATGTTTGCTCTCAGGAGAAAGCTCCGAAATTTGAATTTCGCGCGGTTTGGGTAGCTACGGTTGCCAACATCGACTGGCCCTCAAAACCAGGACTTTCAACCGAACAGCAAAAAAAGGAAATTGTTGATATTCTGAACATGAACCGTGATTTGGGAATGAATGCAATAATCCTTCAAATACGCCCAACAGCCGATGCTTTTTACCCGTCGGAACTGGAACCGTGGTCGAAGTACCTGACCGGAACCCCCGGAAAAGCGCCCGACCCGTTTTACGACCCGCTGCAATTCTGGATTGAAGAATGCCACAAACGCGGAATGGAATTGCATGCATGGTTAAATCCGTACCGGGTGGCGCAAAATGCCGCTGAGCCACTCGCCGGAAATCACGTTGCTTTTCAACACTCCAACTGGATTCTGGAATACGGAAACAAATTGTATTTCGACCCTGGATTGCCGGAAACCCGCGAATTTGTTACAAAAGTGGTAAAAGATATTGTTTCGCGCTACGATGTGGATGCTATTCATTTCGACGATTATTTTTATCCGTACCCGCTGGCAGAAGAATTTCCCGACACTGTTTCGTTTGCCAAATTCAGCCGTGGGTTTTTACCCGAAAACAAAGCCGACTGGCGCCGCGAAAACGTGGATATTATTATTGAAATGTTAAACGACACAATAAAAGCCACAAAGCCGTGGGTGAAATTTGGCATCAGCCCGTTTGGCGTCTGGCGAAATAAATCCGACGATCCGCAAGGTTCCGATACACAGGCAGGTTCAACCAATTACGACCATTTGTACGCCAACATTATTAAATGGCAGAAAAACGGCTGGATTGATTACTGTCTGCCACAATTGTACTGGCAAATCGGCCACCCCACGGTCGATTTTGAAACACTGGCCAACTGGTGGAAAAACCAAACCTACGGTCAAGCCATGTACATTGGTCATGCCGTGTACAAAAGCGAAACCACTTCGAACGTAAAAGAATGGACTTTGCCAGGAGAACTTCCCAAACAAATACGGTTGTTGCGAACTATCCCCGAAATTGAAGGTTCGGCATTTTACAGCAGCAAACATTTTCTGAGAAATTTGATGGGTTTTCAGGACAGCCTGAAACAAAACCTTTACAAATATCCTGCTTTGGTGCCACCCATGCCGTGGCTTGATAATGTTCCGCCTGCTCCGGTTTCGAAAATTAAAAAATCGGGGAAAAAAGTTAAATGGAAAGTTCAGACAGACACCGAAGAAACAAATAAGCCGTTTCGTTTTCTGATTTACGGAAACGCAAAAGGAAGTGTTTTGGATAGTTCAAACCCGGAAAACTTTGTTATTCAATACGAAGGAACTACACACAAATTTGTTAAGTTCAACAACAAAAAGAAAAAGTATGAAATCCGTGTATCGGTGCTCGACCGGCTGAACAACGAAAGTGAACTGAGCAAGCCTGTAATTCTGAAACTGTAAGCGAATAATTCAACAAAATATTTCCGGTGCCAGTAATAATATTGTATTTTTACGCACCACGGTCTGTAGCTCAGTTGGCAGAGCAGCTGACTCTTAATCAGCGGGTCCAGGGTTCGAATCCCTGCAGACCGACAAAAACTCCCGCACATTTGGCAGAACATTTATTTACTAAACCTAATTTATGAATTCAAAATTGCTTTCTCTGATTGTTGTTTTCCTGTTTATTTTTTCGTGTAAAACCCCCACCGACCAGGTTTTGCCAACACAGGCTCACCAGGAATGGTCGAATGCAGAAATTGGCGCACTGTTTCACCTCGATGTACAGGTTTTTGATCCGGAGTACGAATGGCGCGAAACCAGGGATTACCAACCCGATCCATCTGTTTTTAATCCAAAAGAATTGGATACCGACCAATGGATAAAAGCGGCAAAATCTGCCGGAGCCACGTATGCCGTTTTAGTAGCCAAACATTGCAGCGGTTTTAGTCTTTGGCCAACAAAAGCACACGAATACAGCATAAAAAATTCACCCTGGAAAAATGGGGAAGGCGACATTGTTAAAGATTTTATTGCTTCGTGCAAAAAATTTGGCTTAAAACCCGGATTGTATGCCAGCGCTTCTGCAAATGCATTTTGTCATGTCGATAATCCGGGGCTCGTTTTATCGGGCGATTCCGGGGAACAAAAAAAGTACAACGAAATAGTTACAACACAACTTACCGAACTATGGACACAATACGGCGATTTGTTTGAAATTTGGTTCGACGGCGGAGTTCTTCCTCCCGACAAAGGCGGTATTGAAATGCTTTCGTTACTTGAAAAATACCAACCCAATGCCATCGCTTTTCAGGGACCTTACGGTTTTGCCAATAATATTCGCTGGGTTGGCAACGAAAATGGCGTGGCTCCTTACCCCTGCTGGGCAAGGGCCGATTCAACCACAACTGCAACGGGAATGGTTCAGATAAAAGGATTAAACGGAAATCCTGATGGCGCTTTTTGGTGTCCGGGAGAAGCCGATTTCCCGCTGCGTGAAAATGCATTTCAGGGAGGCTGGTTCTGGCATGCCGGCGAAGACAGCACACTCCGGAGCGTAAATGATTTGATGGAAAGGTATGTTCAGAGTGTGGGCAGAAATACCAACATGCTTTTAGGAATTGTAGTTGACGACAGAGGTCTTGTTCCCGATTCCGATGTTCAACAGCTTGCTGCTTTTGGTGCAGAAGTAAACAATCGGTTTGCAAAATCGCTGGGAAGCACAAAAGGAAAAGGAAACATTTACACCATAAACTTTACATCGCCGCAAACGGTAAATTTTGTGGTTATTCAGGAAGAGATTTCAAAAGGGGAACGCATTCGAAAATACAAACTTTATGCAAAGGAAAACGAAAAATGGGAACCGTTGAGCGAAGGAAGTTGTATCGGACATAAACGAATTGAAAAGGTAGACGACAAAAAAGTTACTGCAATCAAACTTGAAATAGAAAATGCGGAAGGAACCCCGATTATCAAAGAAATGAATTGTTTTTAGACGGTTGCCAAACTCATTCAGCAAATAAAGGATTGGATAATTTCATCAACAAAAAAATAGGCATCCCCAGTAACTATTCCAATGAGTAAAATACAACTGTGAACCACAAGTTTTGGATGAATTTCGCTGACTGGAATCACAAATAAAAGCGGCTTCCGTGAATATGGTTTGACACATTTCTCAGAAGCCGCGATTTATCTAACAATCTAAAATCACATAACAATCGTCTGCGTTCTATTAAAACGAGACTTTAGTCACTTTACCAGAAACCGTAAAACTTTTTTTCAACGTTCCGCCGGAATACGTTCCGCCGGAATATAATCCGTCAGTTTCAGTTCCGGTACATGTTCCGCCGGTATAAATCGAATATGTTGATCCACTTTTCAGGCTGGAAGAGGAAAATACAATCGCCGAATATGTTCTGGCTGCTTTAAAAGAAACCAGGCTGTTTCCCTGCGAGTCCTGAATATGGAACAAAGTTGACGTAGAAAGATTTGTACTGGTAGTTGCAATAAGTGAATATTGTGTAGAACTGGTAGCAGGTCCTTCCACCATATTTGAATTGGGAGCGGAAACGATTAAAAATCCGCCGTTTTCGTTAAATGTTCCATTAACATCGATACCCACTTCGGGGCTCGACTGTGGCCCGTGAACAACAACTGTTCCTCCGGTCATCTGAATATTGCCGTTACTGTCGAGTCCGTCTCCAGCCGAGGTATTTAATACAACATAACCACCATACAAATAAATGTAACTTCCGTCGTTATTTTCACTGCCATTTCCGTAAGTAGCGTTAAAAGCATCATCGGAGGCAACCACGCTTACATTGCCATCGTTGACTGTGATAATTGGTGCTTCTACTCCTTCCACCGATTTTGTAATTGAAATATCTCCGCCGTTTATGGTTACCGACTGTTCCGATTTTATTCCATCGTCGGCAGAAGAAATGGTAACTGTACCGTTTTCGATAGTTGCAGCGCCGTCAACTTTTACGGCTTTTGCCTCGGCATAATCACTGCTGCTGATTTGTATTTTTGAGCCGGAAGTTGTTACGTTAATTACCGGAGTCCCTGATTCACCAACAGTAAAAGCACCGTCAGCAGAAATTCCCTTTCCGCCGGCCCCCGAACAGCTTACAGTTATATTTCCACCGTCAATAGAAAGATTTTCATCCACCGAGATTCCAGTTGCTGTATATGCATCGGTTACTCCACTCGAATTTTTATACGTTGCACCGCTCCCGGTTGTTGTAATACCAATAGTACCGGAGGTAATTGAAACAGTGCCGTCGCAACTAATTCCTTTTCCGGCTTTTCCGGTACTTGTTACGGTAATATCCGCTCCGGTAGCATAAACATCTTCATCGCATTTTATGGCCGAACAATACGAAGGATCGTACCCGGAACCCGACGATTCGAGCACTGCATTTCCCGAAGTAGTAATTGAAATATCACCGCCTTCAAGAAACATCGACTGCCCCGATTTTAATCCTTTTGACTGATCTCCGTTAATTGTTAAATCGATTGTTCCTCCCGAAATTGTCATCACACTGTCGCAGGTAATTCCTTTTACATCGCTGCTCGCGCATGAAATTGTAATTTCCCCACCGGTAATTAAAATGTAACCTTCATCACCGTCAATTCCGTCGCCGGTGGCTTTAATATTCAGGGTTCCACCGCTCATTTCAAAATAATCGTTGACATGAATTCCGTCTTTTGCCGCCGAGGCAACCGTAATTGTACCTTCTTCAACAGAAATATAATCGTCGCTGCAAATGGCATGTTTCGAATTGCTTGTCACATTCAAACTGCCGGTTCCGCTAAAAATAATTTGTCCTTCGCTAAAAAGGGCCGACTTTTCATCTTCTTCGGATTCGGCGTATGAACTTCCGTCTTCCAGTGTATTTACGGTGCCATCCTCAAGAATCAAGTCACATTTTTTACCCGACTGAATATTGATAGCTGCGCCGTCGGTGTTGGTAATATTCACACCATTCAAAATCAAATTGTATTTATAATCGCTGTAGATTTTAAACATCCCGTCGGAAGTGCTTCCCGAAAGCTCATAGTCAATTTTTCGATCGTCGAGCAAAGAATTCACAACAACATCGGCGCCATCGAAATTTACCGAAACACCTTCAAAAGCCAGCGGATTTATTACCGAAACCGAACTTCCGTTGTAAACAACAGAAACTGTTTCAGAATCGTCGCCAAACGAAATACTGTCGATTTCAGAAATACCGAATTCTACCAGACTGTCGCCAATTTCAAAATAAACTGAATATCCGTCATTGCCAAAATACACGCTGTCAACGTCAGAAATCAAAGCTCCCAAAGTCACATTTTCAGAGGTGTGTATATACATTTTTTCCTGGGCAAAAAGTGCAAAACTGTTTACCAGGCAAAACAAAAGCAGTAGTCCTTTTTTCATTTTTTGATAAATTTTAATGCCTGGTTGTTTGTTTTAATCAGATAAAGCCCATCCGTCAAATTACCCACGTTAATCGCTTCATTTTGCGAAGTAATTTGTTTCTTCAGCACCAACGTTCCGTCCATTCTGTAAATTGAAACCAGAAATTCTGTTTCCGGTGCATTTTTTAAATAAATCAGCTGTGTAGCCGGATTTGGATAGACTGAAATTTCGCTGCTGTTTTCGAGCGAAAAATCTTCGGCTGCTGTTAAAAACTGTTGCAGATAAATTGTACGAACCGTTGACAAATCGTAGGATTCTGTCGAACCGCTAAAATAACTCAACTGCAAAAGATTATCAGGAAATTTTAGGTTTTGGAGCAACCCAATTTCTTTGGTCTCCTGACTTCCGTCCTGAAATTTTACCACCAGGTACTGAGCATTTACATTACTCAATCCCCAGAAATAAAACAAAACGGGAAAAATGATAAAGTTAAATTTTGTCATGCAAATAAATATTAGTTCCGGTTATAACTACAGTCCAAAGCAAACACACCCTAAAAAACTGAAAAACACACACATACCACACAACAAAAAATACAACCGAAACAAAATGCCTGTTCAAAAAACAAAATCAAAAATGTACTGAAGCGTTAATAGTTTCAATTCTGATTTTATAATTTTGCCTGAAATATTTTACTTATGAATAAAATAGACGTATTTCTTGCCTTTAGCGGAATTGAAGAGACTGAAAAAGTAATATCCGAACTTCTTAAAAATAAAAACACAAACTGCATTTATGTAGTTTCACCCGAACCGGTTGTATTTAACGGCGCTGAAACAATGGTAACAAAAGAGCCGCTTTCCGCGCAATCGATAAAAACAATGGCTGAAAAATGTGAAGCTGAATTTGTTTTGATTGCATTGCGCAGCGCTCAGCTCGAAATTGGCCAGTTTGCAATAGAACGACTGATTCAGGTAGCAGAAAACACCGGGGCTGCAATGGTTTATTCCGATTATATGGAAATTAAAAACGGCCACCAGTCGAACCACCCTGTTATCGATTACCAGGCCGGCAGTTTGCGCGACGATTTTAATTTTGGCCCCGTGCAGTTTTACCGTTCCGAAGTGCTGAAAAGTTTTGCTGAAGATGAATTTCGTTTTGCCGGGTTTTATGCGCTCCGTTTGTTGGCTTCACGACTTGGAGAATTAGTCAGGATTCCTGAATTTTTATTTACCATGGTAGAAACCGACACCCGCAAATCGGGCGAAAAACAATTCGATTATGTGAGTGGCAGCGCCCGTGAAAAACAAATCGAAATGGAAAAAGCCTGTACCTCACACCTCAAAAAAGTTGGCGCCTTTTTGCAACCTCCGTTTCAGGAAATCGATTATTCAGAACAGGAATTTCCGGTGGAAGCTTCGGTGGTTATTCCGGTTCGAAACCGCATAAAAACGATAAAAGATGCTGTTGTTTCGGTTCTTCAGCAAAAAACAAATTTCAGCTTCAACTTAATTGTGGTCGACAATCATTCTACCGACGGAACTACCGATATTTTAGCCGAATTCGCCAAAGCTGGCGAACTTATTCACATGGTTCCTGAACGAAAAGATTTGGGAATTGGCGGCTGCTGGAACGAAGCCGTTTGCAGCGATTTGTGTGGAAAATTTGCGGTTCAGCTCGACAGCGACGATTTGTATTCGTCGGAAAATACCTTGCAGAAAATTATCGATACATTTTACGAGGAAAAAAGTGCGATGGTGATTGGCTCGTACCAAATGACCAATTTTGCGCTGGAAGAAATTCCTCCGGGAATTATCGACCACAAGGAATGGACTCCAGACAACGGGCCAAACAATGCGTTGCGCATCAACGGACTTGGCGCGCCGCGGGCTTTTTACACGCCTGTTTTGCGCGAAATAAAAGTTCCGAATACAAGTTACGGCGAAGATTATGCGGTTGGACTGGCGATTTCGCGCACTTACAAAATCGGGCGAATTTACGAACCGGTTTATTTGTGCCGCCGCTGGGACGACAACACCGATGCCTCGCTCGACATTAATAAACAAAATGCACACAACCTTTACAAAGACCGGATTCGGACGATTGAATTAAGAGCAAGGTTGAAGAAAGTTGGTAGCGAGTAGTCGCTGTAAACAGTATTCAATCGCAGTGAACAGTCGCAGTTTAAAGCAACACCATTTTTTAGCTTGGTGAAGTAACGAAAGAAGTGAGAACCTGGCTTTAGCCTTGAATTTTATAAATGACAGAAACAAAAATCATATCGCCCGAAGAACTTTCAAAATTCGGTTCGTTAGAAAACCTGAACGAACAGGCATTGGCGCTGGTTGAACAGCAAAAAGCTACCTGGGAAATCCCGGGCAGAAACTTCGCTGCATTAAACCGCATTCAAACCAAAGATTTCGATTTCGGGCATTTTAAAATCACCACGCAGTTCAATGCCGAACGCATTCGCTCGTCGGCGGCAAAAACCGATGCCAAAAGCATCTCCGAACGTCCGTGTTTTTTATGTTTGAAAAATTTACCGCCGGAACAAAAAGGATTGCTTTTTCACGACAAATACCTGATTCTGACAAATCCGTTCCCGATTTTTCCAAAACATTTAACCATTTCAAATCTGGACCACACTCCGCAGCAAATCTTACCGTATATAGATGACCTGCTCGATTTGAGCCAAAACCTGCCCGGATTTACTGTTTTTTACAACGGTCCGCAATGTGGCGCTTCGGCTCCCGACCATTTCCATTTTCAGGCAGGAAACACCGGTTTTCTTCCCATTGAAAGTGAATTTGAAACGCTCAGAAAAAATCATGCTGAAATTTTGTTTCAACAGGAAAATTCAGAAATAATTGCGGTTGAAAATTACCTGCGCCGTTTTGTCGCCGTCGTTTCTGCGGATAAAAAATTCATTGCCGAAAAGTTTGAATCGGTTTATCATCTGCTTGAAACAAATTCTGTAGAAGAACCAATGATGAACATTCTTTGTACCTTTTCGGAAAACAAATGGAAGATGATTATTTTTCCCCGCGAAAAACAACGTCCGTCGCATTTTTTCAAAACCGGCGAAAAGCAAATTATTACAGGCCCGGCAGCGGTTGAACTGGGTGGCATTTTGGTGTTGCCGCGCGAAGAAGATTTCAAAAAAATAACAAAAAAAGAAGTGGCCGAAATTTATGAGGAAGTTACAATCGGCAACGATAAATTTAAAAACTTAATCATTCAGCTTAAACTTAATTTATAAAACTGCGCTTTTGCGAGATAATTATGAAAACACAACCAAAAATAAATGTTGGAATTTTAGCCCGCGAGGAATTACATTTTGCACTTTCCGGCTCATTTCAAACAAACGAAAAGTCAGTAGAAACAGGCGATTTTGTAGCTACTGTTCAAAATGAAAAAGTTATTTTGAAAGACAAAACCGGCACCGAAATAAAAGCTGAAACTATTCTTTTGGTGCCTTCTGAAAATAATTCATTTTTTGAATTGAAGAATGTAACCATTGGAGTTGATTTTCACTGGGAACAGCAGGAAAACCAGCGGTTCAAAGGCAGTTTAAAACTGATTCCCGAAAACGGGAAAGTGCGTGCCATTAACGAAATTGATTTGGAGGAATACCTTAAAAGTGTGATTTCGTCGGAAATGAGTGCCACCAGTTCGCCCGATTTGCTAAAAGCACATGCCGTAATTTCGCGGAGCTGGCTGCTGGCGCAGATTGAAAAAACAAAATCGTTGCAAGCCGGCGGCGGATTATATCAGACCTCGCACGAAACCGACGATGAAATTATTCGTTGGTACGACCGCGAAGATCATCACAATTTCGATGTTTGTGCCGACGACCACTGCCAGCGCTACCAGGGAATTACAAAAATCCACTCAGAAAAATCGTTGCAGGCTGTAGCCGAAACTTTTGGTGAAGTGCTGGTTTACGATGAAAAAATCTGCGATGCCCGCTTTTCGAAATGTTGCGGCGGATTAGCTGAAAGTTTTGAAAAAGTGTGGGAACCGGTGGTTCATCCGTACCTCTCAAAAATAATTGATAACCCGGAAGCTCCGGCAAATTTCAACCTCGATTTGGAAAGCGAAACTCACGCCGAAACCTGGATTCGCAACAATCCGCCGGCATTTTGTAACACCACCGACAAAAAAGTATTGTCGCAGGTTTTGCCCGATTTCGACCAGGCAACCACCGACTTTTACCGCTGGAAAGTGGAATATTCGCAACAGGAAATTTCGGGACTGGTAAAAAAACGTTCGGGAATCGATTTTGGTGAAATCGTAAAATTGGAACCTGTGGAGCGCGGATTCTCCGGGCGGATGATTAAACTGAAAATTACTGGGACAAAAAAAACGCTTACGGTTGGAAAAGAACTCGAAATCAGAAAATGGTTCTCAAAATCGCATTTGTACAGCTCCGCATTTGTTGTCGATCATCTGGAAATTGAAAACGGAATTCCGCAAAAGTTTGTGTTAACCGGCGCCGGCTGGGGCCACGGTGTTGGTCTTTGCCAAATTGGAGCCGCCGTAATGGGCGAAAAAGGGTATTCGTACAAAGAAATTTTAAGCCATTATTTTACAGGAGCTGAATTGAAAAAATACTATTAAAATGAACCGACTGTTTTTCCTCTTTTTTGTTTTGATAATTTCTTCATCAATAAACGCTGTTGAAGTTATTCGCATCAACCAGTTGGGTTACCTGCCCAATTCGGTAAAAGTAGCCGTTTTTCTTTCTTCGGAAAAAGAAGAGGTTTCAACGTTTACGGTTCATAAAACACTTTCGGATGAAGTTGTTTTTACAGGAAAAACAGAATCGAAAAATGCCGGCGAATGGGGAATGAAAACGGCGCTGCGCCTCAATTTTTCGAAACTAAATTCGGAAGGTGGTTTTTATATAAAAGTTGGAGAAATCCGTTCACCCAATTTCAGGATTAACAGCGATGTTTATGCCGAAACCGCCGATTTTATACTGAATTACATTCGTCAGCAACAGTGCGGATACAATCCCTTTCTAAAAGATTCGTGCCACACCCACGACGGAATTATTGTGGAGCATCCCACCAAAACGGGTGAAAAAATAGATGTTACCGGAGGCTGGCACGACGCCACCGATTATCTGCAATATTCAACCACTTCCATCAACTCCGTTTTTCAGATGATGTTTGCCTACCAGAACTTCCCCGAAGTTTATGGCGATAAATTCGACGCCGTAGGAAATGCCGGAGCCAACAAAATTCCGGACATTCTCGATGAAATAAAATGGGGCCTGGAATGGATGCTGAAAATGAATCCGGCGCCGGGTGAAATGTACAACCAAATTGCCGACGACCGCGACCACATTGGTTTTAAATTGCCCATCGGCGACAAATCGGATTACGGAATGGGCGATTACCGCCCGGTATATTTTGTTACCGGAAAACCGCAAGGGCTGGCCAAATATAAAAATGAATCGACCGGCGTTTCTTCCATTGCCGGAAAATTCGCCTCGGGTTTTGCCCTTGGTGCACAGCTTTTTGAAGAAACCGATCCGGCATTTTCAAAATTAATGAGCCAAAAAGCGCAGGAAGCCTGGACTTTTGCACTCTCCGACACCGGATTTTCACAAACCGCGTGTAATGTTTCGCCTTATTTTTATGAAGAAAGCAATTTTGCCGACGATTTGGAACTGGCCGCCACACAACTGTTCAATCTTACCAAACAAGACCAATTTCTGAAAGAAGCCGAATACTGGGGAAAACAGGAACCGGTGAGCCCGTGGATTCAGAACGATACTGCCGGACATTATGCATCGTACCCGTTTGTTAACCTCGGGCATTATTTTGTGGCGAAAAACGATAATCAAGAGTTTTCCGAATTCTATAAAAAAGGACTGCAACTGCTTTTTAATCGTGGAAAAAACGACCCTTTCTTTTTTGGGTTGCCATTTCTTTGGTGTTCGAACAATCTGGTTGCCGCGGCCATAACTCAGGCAAAACTTTATCAGCAGGCAACCGGTGATGCTGAATTTGAAGAAATGGAAGCAGCTTTGCGCGACTGGCTTTTTGGATGCAATCCGTGGGGAACAGCGATGATTTGCGGATTACCCGGTGTTGAAGATTCGCCCATGTTGCCGCACTCGTCGTACACCGTTTTGCTGGGCGGCACAACTCCCGGCGGGTTGGTCGACGGCCCGATTGACGCGGAAAGAAACAAAAAACAAATAGGAATTGCCTTGCAAAATCCAGATGAATACGCTGCTTTTAACAACGGGATTGCGGTTTATCACGATGATACCGGCGACTATTCCACCAACGAACCCACCCTCGACGGTACTGCCAGCCTCAGTTTTTACCTGGCATCATTGGAAGATGAAGGTAAAAAACAATCAGAAAATACTGGCTATGAAAAAGATAAAACCGGGGCAATTATCCGTATTCATCCGGAACAGAAAAATATTTACCTGGTTTTTACCGCCGATTCACTTTTTGAAGGCGGCGAACAGGTTGTTAACACGCTTAAAAATCACCAGATAAAAGCGTCCTTCTTTTTTACGGGAAATTTTTTGAGAAACTGCGACCACAAAAAAATAATCAGAAAAATTGTAAAAGCCGGACATTATGTGGGTCCGCATTCCGATAAACACTTGCTTTACTGCGATTGGGAAAATCAGGATTCGACGCTGGTTTCTTTTGATGAATTTAAAACCGACCTGGAAAATAATTATTCAGAACTAAAGAAATTCAGGATTCAGCAAAACAGTGCCGCTTTTTTTATGCCTCCGTACGAATGGTGCAACAGCGAAATAATAAACTGGTGCGAAAACCTGGGACTTAAAGTGGTGAATTTTACTCCCGGAACCGGAACCAATGCCGATTATACTACACCCGATATGAAAAATTACAAGTCGTCGCAGGAAATCTGGAACAAACTGAAAATATTTGAGCAGTACGAACCGGAACATTTAAACGGGGCAATTTTGCTAATTCACGCAGGAACCGAACCGGCCAGAAAAGACAAATTTTACAATTTACTCGACGAACTAATCGAATATTTCTATACCAACGGTTATCGTTTTTCTAAACTGGATTAATCGGGGGCCAAAACAGAAAAGGGATAATACGGCAGGTTTCTTAAAATCCAGAAAAGTACGATTACACCCAAAATTATCCAGGGGGTTATTTTGAAATAAAAAATATTGGGAAGTTTCCAGCCCAAAAAACGGTTAAAATGCGGATGCAAATAATGATAAGCCACCAAAAGCAACGCCGGTAAAAATAACAGATTGTTCCCGACAACACCTGCAAAATTCAAGTGCAGCAGGCTGTGAATGGCACGCTGCGAGCCACAACCAGGGCAGTAATATCCGGTGAGGACATTAAACGGACAACGCGGAAAAATGGTGTGCTTTGCGGGATCAAGCATAAAAAAAAGGACTGCCAATCCAATTATTACGATCAGCAATCCTCCCTGAATAATTTTTTTCATTTTAGAAATCAAGCGCGTCTAAACCAATAGCTGCCAGGCCACCGACAAATACTAAAATTGCCCAGATAATTACTCCTGCCAGCCCAACGCCAAACGAAACCCAAGCCCAGGTTTTGGCATTTTTACTTGAACTTTTAGCGCCGTCAAAATCGCCGACAGTCCATTTGGAATTTACTTGTGCTGCATAAATAATAGAAACGATTCCAAAAGGCAAACAGCACAAAATGGTAGTTAAAATTGCCCATACCAGGTAGTTTGGCGGGGGCGATTGCGGATTTAGTTGTTGATCATTCATTTTTTTTGTGTTAAATATTACTTTTTAGAGTAGGTTTTTTCTTTGACAATCTGTAACAAATTTAAACTTTGAGAACATAATTCGAAATTAAAATTGCAGAAATAATTAATTCTGCCTTTTCGACATTAGAAAATACGATCAAAAAAACTATTAGTCACAATAGCAATGGTCTAAGGACAGGGGTTCTTTTTCCATAAATTTTAAGTTTTGTTATTAGCCATCCTTCTTTGGGATGGCTTTTTTTTGATATTGTTTTTCGAAATCAAAACATTGAATACTAGAAGGTTGTATCTTGTTCAATACAAAAAATCAAGAAGAAAAACTTCCTTAACAACTTATTAACAACTGCCGGATCAAACCCATAAAAGAGTTCTTTGTCTTATTTATTGATTCTACAAAAAAATGAACAGAAAACGTAAAACACAAAAGATGAAAAAACTATTTGGATTATTTATTTTGATTGCACATTTCAGTTATTTGGGACATGCTTCGCCGGTAAAGCCGTCAACTTTGAACATTGACGACGATAGGCCCGGATTAATCAAAGGAATTGTTGTTGACCAAACCACCGGGCACCCGATGGAATTTGCCAACATTGCAATCTACAACACCGACGATTCTTCACTGGTTACCGGTGGAATAACCAACGAAAAAGGAGAATTTGAAATTAAAGGTTTAACCCTCGGCGATTATTACCTCGAAGCCAACTTTATCGGATTTACCAAATCGGAAGTTAAAAACATTAAACTGAACAACGAAAACCCCTCCTTCAACTCAGGAAACATAAAATTAAGTGCATCGGCTGTTGAAATTGGAAGTGTTGACGTTGTGGCAGACAAAGCACCGGTTGAATTCAAACTCGACAAAAAAGTGGTAAATGTCAGCCAGGTTATCAATGCAGTTGGAGGAACTGCTGTTGATGCACTGGAAAACACGCCTTCGGTTCAGGTTGATATTGAAGGAAATGTTTCATTGCGCGGATCATCGAATTTTACAGTGTTGATTGATGGTCGGCCAAGTGTTTTAAGCGGCAGCGATGCATTGCGCCAGATTCCTTCGTCTGCAATAGAAAACATCGAAATCATTACAAATCCATCGGCAAAATACGAACCCGACGGAAATTCGGGGATCATAAATATTGTGATGAAAAAGAATTCGATGAACGGCGTTGCCGGAATTTTTAATGCCACTGCCGGTACCGGCGACAAATACCGCGGCGATTTTACACTCAACTACCGCACCGAAAAATACAACCTTTTTGCCGGCGCCGACTGGAGAAATGAAACCAACTTCGGAGAAATGAAATCGGAACGTGAATCGTATGTAAACGATACAACTTTTTATCTCGACATTAACGGGAACAGAAATTTTATACGCAGCGGCAACAACTACAAAGCCGGAATCGAGCTGTTTCTTTCGAAAAAAACAACACTTTCATTGTCGGGTGAAACGGGCCGGTCAAAAAACTCTACCGATAATGGAGGAGGAAAATCGCACTCCTACTCTATTCCTGCAAACGAGGAAATTTTTACTGTAAATGAGCAAATCTCAGCCAGAGAAAACAACTTTTACAGTGGAACTTTAAATTTTCAGCACAATTTTAACGGCCAGGGACATAAACTGGAAGCCATGGCATTTTATTCAGGAGAAAAAGGAAGCGACAACGAAGAAGAAAGTGAAATTATTTCCAACGAAAACTACGTAAAAACAAACGAATACCTCGACCGTGTTTCTTCTGTTGAAGATGAAGAGCAAAAAGAATTCAGGTTTAAACTCGACTACACATTTCCGTTCAGCAAGGATGGAAAACTGGAAGCAGGTATGCAAAGCCGCATTGAAAACAATTACCAGGATTTGAATTTCAGGGATTATGATCAGCTTTCCGACACCTGGACTATCAATGACAAATATACAAGCTCAACCGATTTCAAGCGCGGAATCCATGCCATTTACACCACATTCAGCAATTCGCTGGGCGGAATTCATTACATGACCGGATTACGGGGAGAATTAACCGACCGTGAAATCAAAAATACAAACTCAGCTTTTGCATCGAAGCTAAATCGTTTCGACCTGTTTCCCACCCTGCACCTTTCCTATAAATTAAAGGAAACCAACGAAATAATGGCCAGTTACAGCCGCAGAATCGATCGGCCGCGCGGCTGGGATTTGGACCCGTCGCCCAACTATTTTAACCGCTACACCATTCGTTACGGAAATCCGGATTTAAAACCCGAATACACCGATTCGTACGAACTGGGAATGATGAAAAGATTTGGCCGTTCGTTTATTACACTCGACGCTTTCCGCCGTGTAACCAACAATAAAATTGACCGTTATGAAGTACTGGGTGAAGACGGAGTTTATTACATGTACACCGACAATTTCGACAAGGATTTTTCTACCGGGCTTGAATTTACCGGAAATGTAAATTTCACCAAATGGTTGATGGTCAATGCCAGTGTTTCAATGTTCAACTATAAAATTACAGGCGAATTGAACGGCGAATCCATCGATCGCGAAAGTACCAACTGGACTGGCAGAATGAATACCTCTTTCAAATTCTCGGAAAATTCAAGAATGCAAATCCAGGGATTTTACAGAGGTCCGTCGGTTTCTGCAACAGGCGAATCGAAAAGTATGATTTTCACCAACATTTCGTACCGCCAGGAATTTATGAAAAACAAACTGAGCGCCACTTTGAGCGTTCGCGACCCGCTGGGGACAGCACGCATGAAACGTATTTCGTACGGCGAAAATTTTAAAAGCTGGTTCGAATGGAAACGCGAACCCCGCGTTGTTATGCTCACATTGAGCTACAAACTGAACAATTTTAAAGAAGACCGCAGAAATAACGGAGGCGGAGAAGGAAACATGGATATGGGTGGAGGAGAATTTTAATACGCCATTTTCAAATATATTTTACAAGTGCTGCTCAAAAACGGGCAGCATTTTTTATTTTAACACTTTAATTTATCGGTATGATTAAAATTGAAGAAACGAGCAACTTTGATGTTGCCCTGGCAATTCTGAAACAAATTCCAGAGTTCTCCAGTGGATTTTCAGCCGAGGAATTTGAAAATAGGCTGCAAAACGACGCGATAATTCTGGTGGCTTATTTTAACGATATTCCGGCGGGTTGTAAAATTGGCTACAACCGGTTTGACAACAGCATATTTTATTCGTGGCTGGGCGGTGTTCTTCCCGAATTCAGAAGAAAAGAAATTGCCAAAAAACTTTCCGAAAAAATGGAGCAAACAGCCAAAAAACGCGGATATGAATTTATTCAGTTTAAAACCAGAAATAAATTCAAAAACATGCTTTTGTTCGGATTAAAAAACGGATTTCAGATCATCGGTCTTATTCCGCAGGAAAACAATTTGGAAAGCCGAATAATTCTTCAGAAAAAACTTTAAGCCAATATTCTAAAAACCACAAATTCAACAATTTAATAGAATAATAATACAAACAACTGAAAATTCAGTTTAAAAACTGAAAAAATAGTTGCGAAACTGAAAAATCAGTTGTATGTTTGTTTCTGAATTTAAAAACTGTCGTTTTGAATGCGTTGTATGACGAAGAGAAATCTGCATAATTTGAAAAGAATCCTCCTCATATTTCGTCGGGATGACAAAAGAAAGACATACTAAAATGAAAAAACTAACGCGCAAAGAAGAGGAAGTAATGAAAATCCTCTGGAAACTGGAAAAAGCTTTTGTAAAAGATATTGTTGAACAGTACGACGACCCGAAGCCGCATTACAACACGGTTTCGTCGTTGGTGCGTTTGCTGCAGGACAAAGGCATTATTGGCTACACTCAATATGGAAATACTTACCAGTATTTTCCGCTGATGACCAAAGAAGAATACCGCAGCACCTTTATGAAACAGGTGGTGAGTGACTACTTCGACAATTCGTACAAAAGCGCTGTTGCTTTTTTTGTAAAGGAAAAAGGTTTGTCGCCCGAAGAGCTGGAAGAGCTGATAAAAATGATAAAAGACGATAACTGATGGAAAGTTTCCTCATTTATATCGGAAAATCTGCCATTGCTGCCGGAGCGTTTTACCTGGCATTTCTGATGCTTTTTCAAAATCAGAAACATTTTGTATTTAACCGCATTTATTTGCCGGTTTCCATGATGCTGAGTTTTCTGATTCCGCTCATCAGGTTTACCACCGTAAAATACATCGAACCCACCAACTTCGACCTCAACAGTTTTGCCTACCTCCCCGCTTCGACCGAAATTGTACAGCCCGGATTTCAACCGGAGTGGTACCATTATTTGCTGGGTTTTTATGTTTTTGGGGTTGCAGGATTTCTGTTTCATCTTTTGCTTGGTCATTTCAGGGCGGTTCAAATCGTACACAAAAGCCGTCTTCAGCAATTGTTCGAAAGCTGGGTAAATATTACCAAAAAAGACGTACATCCGTTCTCCTTTTTCCGCAGAATTGTGCTTTCAGAAAAAACGCTAAAAAGTGAAAACCTGCAAATGATTGTGTGCCACGAAAAAATCCATGTGGATGAAAAACACACGTTCGACATTCTTTTTGTTGAAATTTTATTTCTCTTTCAGTGGTTTAACCCGTTTGCCTGGTTACTGAAAGATGCCGTGAAAAACAATCTCGAATACAAAACCGACCACCAGATTGCACAAAAATTCAATCCTCAAAAATACCAGATGGCGATGGTTGCAATGGCCGACAAAAAAGGTGTTGCCCCATTTTTAACCGCGCTGAACGGTTCTCAACTTAAAAACCGCATAATTATGATGAAAAAGAAAACAGAAAACAAATTTGCCCTTTTAAAACAATTGCTTGTATTGCCACTGCTCGCCGTTTTGGTGATGAGTCTTTCGGCACGCGAAGTAAAAACCGAAATTAAAGAGGCGCCCGCGTCAAAAAATACCGTTCTGATTGTCGATGGTGTGGAAATCCCGCTGACATCGGAGAAGTTCAGTCACCTCGATTTTTCAAAAGAAATAAACGGGAAAGACATTGTTGACGCGCTGAACCTGGATGAAAACAAGGTAAAATCTTCAATGTTAATTATGAACGAAGACGAAGGCGAAGCATTGAAATTTCTCATACGCACAACCGATTATGTTCCGGGAACAAATCCTGAATTCGACGAATTAACGTCAACAGAAGAACAACAGGCAAAAACCGAAAAACCGAAAAAAGAATTGTATGCCATCGACGGGAAGTTAATCGGCCGCGAAGAAATCGGGAAAAAAGAAACGTACAACTTTGAATCGTTAACTGTTTTAAGCGGCGACGATGCTGTAAAAAAATACGGCGAAACAGCCAAAGACGCCACAGTGATGGATTTCAAAACCGGAGAATCAAAAATTTCGGTTTCGCTGACGGATAAAAAAACGGTTTCAGGAAAAGTTACCGATAAAAATGGCGATCCAATTTCAGGAACTGCAATTGTTGTTAAAGGCTCGACCGTTGGAACCGTCACCGACAGACAGGGTTATTACCGGATAGAAATTGACGAAAACACAGAAAGCCTGATTTTCGTAATGATTGGTTTTGAAAAACAGGAAATAACCGTGAGTGAAAAATCGGAAATCGATGTTCAACTGGAGCCGGAAAAAACAAAAAATACCGACGAAATTTATGTAGTTGGATATCCTGCCGAAGAAAATTCAGATGAACCGGTTTTTACCGATCCGGAACAGGCGCCTCAATTTCCGGGAGGAAACCCGGCGCTCAAAAAGTACATTGCCAACAGCATTATTTACCCGAGAACTGCGCTTGAAGACGGAATTCAGGGAATTGTTTATGTAACTTTTGTGGTAAATAAAAATGGAAAAGTGGTAAATCCAAAACCTAGCAGGCAGGTTGAACCCGCCCTTGACAAAGAAGCCTTGCGTGTGGTTGGTAATTTACCGCTTTGGAAACCCGGCAAACAAGACGGAAAAATTGTAAATACCTCGTTAACCGTTCCTGTAGAATTTAACATCCCCGACAGTTATAAAAAAAGCATCAAAGTTGGGTTGGACGGAAAACCGCAAAACAATCAGTTCGACAAAACCGTTTCGGGAAAAGTTACCGATGCAAACGGGAATCCGCTTGCTGGAGCAACTATAATTGTGAAAGGAACGGCATCGGGTACAGTTACCGACAACAACGGAAATTATGTCATTAAAACAGCGGACAACAGCGTGCTTGTTTTTTCAATGATTGGTTTCAAAAGAGCCGAAATTATGCCCGGCGACAAAACCGAATTCAACATTGCCCTGCAAAAAGACAACTCCGACGATCCCACACAAATCAAAGTAGTTGGTTATGGTAAAAAACCAGCCGGAGATGGAGTATTAAACATTCGGAATGCCCAAACCGGCGAAGAACCGATTTTTATTGTGGACGGAATAGAAATGAAAAACATTGAACTGGTTGATCCCAACACCATCGAATCGATTGATGTTTTGAAAGGTGAGTCGGCAGTGGCAAAATATGGCGAAAAAGCAAAAAACGGCGCGGTTATCATCACTTCGAAAAAAATTGAAAAGGCGAATGTAGCCGAAATTCCCGGGAAACCTCTGGTTTTTGTCGATGGGAAAGAATTTAAATCGATAGAGGAAGTCAATTTGCCACCGGAAGAGATTGCCAGCATTGCGGTATTAAAAGACAAATCGGCAACAGCCCTTTACGGTGACAAAGGAAAAGAAGGAGTAATTGTAATTACCACGAATAATACTGCTGGAAGTGCAAAAATCACAACACCACTTGAGTTGCGGAGATTTATTGCCGGAAGAATCAAATATCCGGTGGAAGCACAGAAAAACAATGAACAGGGAACCGTATTTTTTCATGTTGAATTTGGAAAAACAAACAAAGTAGTTTCGGTACACCAATTTACACAGGAAGATATTGTACAATTGGATGAAATTGTTGTGGTTGCTTATAAAAAGGGAGAATCGAAGAATCAGGACAAAGAAAAACAATACCCTGCTTTGGTTGAAGAAGCGCATTATGTACTTCAGCAAATTCCCGAAGTTGACATCCCTGAATTTAGAGGAAAAGCTGTCGGGATTGCCATAAAATTTATACTTCAATAAAAAACAACAGCATTTAAAAAAAGGAACTTTCACGGGTTCCTTTTTTGTTTTTCACTTTTACAGTTTTAACTGTATTTTACAGACTATCCGTGATTTTTTTGTAATTTTTCATCTGTTTTCCGACTAATAGGAAAGAAAAAAATTGCACTAAAATTTAAAATCAAATTCAATGAAAACAAAGACTTTACGGTTTCTTGTACTTTCGGCACTGGTGCTTTTGTGGGCATGTTCACCGAAAGAACAGTTCAAAACCGGCGAAACCTATTATGGGTTTAAATTGACTGAGAAGAAATTTGTGGAAGAGGTAAATGCCAAATGTTATCTTTTCACGCACGAAAAAAGCGGCGCTCAATTGTTAAAAGTGGCCAACGACGATGCCAACAAATTGTTTAACATCGCTTTTAAAACAGCACCCGAAAACGACTGCGGAACACCGCACATTATGGAACATTCAGTGCTGAACGGTTCGAAAAATTTCCCCGTAAAAAGTCCGTTCGATGTTTTATCACAAGGTTCGTTAAACACGTTTCTGAATGCCATGACCGGTTCCGATATTACAACTTTTCCGGTGGCCAGCATGAACGACAAAGATTTTTTTAACCTGATGCACGTGTACCTCGATGCCGTGTTTAACCCGCTGATTTATTCCGATCCGAAAATTTTGCAACAGGAAGGCTGGCATTATGAATTAAATTCGGCCGACGAGCCAATTACTTACAAAGGTGTGGTTTTCAACGAAATGAAAGGCGCTTATTCCAGTCCGGAAAGGGAACTCGATTACCAGACCAACAAAATACTTTTCCCCGACAATACCTACGGTGTTGCTTCGGGAGGTTATCCAACAGCAATTCCAAAACTTACCTACGACGATTTTATCAGTTTTCATAAAAAATATTACCACCCGTCGAACAGCTACATTTTGCTTTACGGAAACGGCGATTTGAACAAAGAACTCGAATTTATCGATACTGAATACTTGTCGAAATACGACAACGACGGCACAAAAATCGAAATTCCGTTGCAGAAACCTTTCGATGCCATGAAAGAAGCAGAAAAAACATTTGCTGTTCCCGAAGGTGCACCCACCAACGACCAGACATTTTTGTCGTTGAGTTTTGTTGCCGGTAAAAGTACCGACCGCGCTTTGTGTATGACTTTCGATGTGCTGACCCAGGCTTTGGTAAACCACGAATCGGCGCCACTGCGGCTGGCTTTGCAGGAAGCCGGTATTGGCCGCGATGTGCGGGCATCGTTTAATGAAGCCCAACAAAATGTTTTTCAGATAGTTGTTCAGAATGCCAATCCCGAAGACAAAGACCGTTTTAAAGAAATTGTTTTTAATACTTTAAACAAAGTAGCCAGCGAAGGTTTCGACCGTTCGATGATTGAAGGAATTATCAACCGGATGGAATTCAACCTGAAAGAAGGCGACAGCGCACAAAAAGGGTTGATGTGTTTGATGATGACATACCAGCCGTGGTTTTTTGGCAACAATCCTTTTACCGGACTTGAATTTAACAAACCGCTGGCCGAAGTAAAAAAAGCGCTCGACAGCGATTGGCTACAGAAAACCGTTCAGAATTACATCATCGATAATCCGCATTCCTTATTGATGGTTTTAAAACCTGAACCCGGTTTGCAGGCTAAAATTGATGCAAAAACAACCGAAGAACTCAAAGAATACAAAGCCAGCTTGTCAGCCGAAGAAATTGAGAAACTGGTTGCTCAAACCAATGAACTTCTTGATTATCAGAAAAAAGAAGACACTCCCGAAGCGCTGGCAACCATTCCAATGCTCGCATTGTCCGACATTGGCAATGATGTGGAATGGTTTCCTGTAACAGAAAAAACAGAAAACAATGTTCCCGTTTTGCAGTACGACGATTTTACCAACGATATTATTTATGTAAATCTGTATTTTGACTTGCAGTCTCTGCCACAGGAATTATTACCCTATTCGTCCTTGCTTTCAACGGTTTTGGGAAAAATGAATACTGAAGATTATTCGTTTGGCGATTTGGGCAACGAACTTAACATTCACACCGGCGGATTTAACACCTACTCAAACATTTATTACGAAAATTTATCGGATGAATCGATCCGTCCAAAATTTATTGTGACTTCGAAAGCTACCATGGAAAAAACCGACAAACTTTTTGAATTGGTGGCCGAAATTCTGAATACTTCGAAATTTGAAGACAAAGAGCGTTTAAAAGAACTGATTACCCGCCAGCAAGCGAGAATTGATTCAGATGTAAAAAACAACGGTCTGAATTATGCCATGAAAAGGGTGAATTCGTATTTCTCAAATTCGGGGATGCTGAATGAAATTACAGGCGGAATTGAATACTACCAGTTTATTACCGATTTATCCAAAAACTTTGAAACAAAATCAGATGAAATTGTAAACAAACTGAAAGAAACTGCCGGCCTGCTTTTCAAACAAGGAAATCTGACCGGCGGTGTAACCTGCTCCGAAAAAGATTATCCTGTTTTTGCCACTGCCATGAATACTTTTGTTTCAAAACTTCCGCAGGGCGAAAAAACTGAACAAAACTGGAATTTCGATTTAACAAAGAAAAACGAAGGTTTGCTTACTGCATCAAAAGTACAGTACGTAGTAAAAGGCTACAATTTTGAAAAGCTGGGTTACGAATACAGCGGAAAAATGCGTGTTTTGAACCAAGTGCTTTCCACCGACTGGCTTCAAAATCAGGTGCGTGTAATTGGCGGCGCTTACGGCGGTTTCTGCGGATTTTCGCCCAACGGCAATGTTTATTTTGCTTCGTACCGTGATCCCAATCTGAAAGAAACGCTGGATAATTTCGACAAATCGCCGGAATTTCTTTCCAACTTCGAGGTGGATGAAAAAGGAATGACCCGTTTTATTATCGGCACCATTTCAAACCTCGATTTTCCAATGAATGTTTCCGACAAAGGTGATTTGGCTTTCCAGCGCTATTTTGAAAAAACAACGCTCGATTTCAAAAAAGCCGAACGCGAAGCTGTTTTGGCAACCACTCCTGACGATTTGAAAGCGATGAGCAAAATGGTGCAGGATATTCTGAACCAGAACGACATTTGTGTTTACGGTAATGAAGACAAAATTGAGCAAAACAAATCGTTGTTCGAAAACCTGGTAAATCTGAACAATTGATTTCCATATATCTAAAATTAAAAAAGGGGTCACTACAACCATAGCCGTCAACCTAAGAAAGTCGGATTTGCCAAATTATTGATTGGCAAGTCCGTTTTTTTGTTTTTATCTAAATATAAAGGGGGGAATTCAAAAACAATTCCCAGGAAATAACAAGTTCTTTAGAGAGGCTGTTCAGTTCAGAAGAATTGATGGATGCAGCAATAAAAACGGGATTTAAGAAACGTAAATCCAAATTAAACCCGTTTGTGTTTTTTGATTTGATGATGTATGATTCCAGTTCTACAGTGTCAAAAAGTCTGAATCAGCTTGCCATTGAGTCCCAGTCTTCACACGATATTAGAATTAGCAAACAAGGCATTGACAAACGGTTCAATGACCAGACAGTAAGCTTTCTGAAATTGTTGATCGAAAGACAACTTCAGTGCGAGTTGAATCGTCAGCTTGATGGTGCATGGTTAAATTTATTCAACCGGGTTGTTCTCAAAGATTCGACCCGCTTTGAACTCCCGGAACAATACAGCGAACATCTCCCAGGTTCGGGAGGAGCTGCATCGAAAGCTGGGGCTTGCCTCCAGTTTGAATTTGACTTAAAAAGTGGTCAAATAATCGACCTAAACCTGACGGCAGCAAACAGGCCGGATGTTAAAGATTCGCTTGAAACCTTTGATCTTGTTCAGCCTAATGACCTTATCATCCGTGACCTTGGCTATTTTGCATTTAAATCCTTTTTAAACATTGCAGAAAGAGAAGCATTTTTTATTTCCAGGCTTCGCCCCAAAATAATTGTCTATGAGTTCAAAGCGGGAGAACTTCAACAGATGGATTTCAGTTCCCTCTACCGGCACATGAAAAAATATGGTTTGACACGGATAGAGAAAAAAATATTCATCGGCAATGAACCAAAAATACCGGTTCGACTGATTATTGACCTGTTGCCCGAAGAAATCTACCAGCAACGGTTACGCAAGGCAGACAAAAAGCGTAAAAGCCAGGGATACACTAGTAGCGAAAAATTTAAACTGATGTCCCGTTTTAGCCTGATCGTTACTAATGTCCCTGAAGATGTTTTACCTGCTGAGATCATTCCTGCGATTTACAAAACCCGCTGGCAAATTGAATTGATATTCAAAATATGGAAATCAATACTGGGTGTAAATCAAATCCGAAACATCAAATATACCAGGTGGCTGTGTATCCTGTATTTTAAACTGCTCATGATGATTGTCAACTGGAGCATTATCATGAACAAACGTCCTCTGATATATAAGAAAACCGATAAACTGCTTAGCCTGATTAAAAGTTTTAAAACTTTGTTTGATAACATCTACCGGTTAAGAATTGAACTAAAAAAGGACTCATCGAAACTAACTCACTTTATGGCTTGGGCTGAGAAAATATTATCCCGAAATCATTGGTTGGAAAGAAAGAAAAACAAGCTCGGATTAGAAGAAATAATCCAACTATTATTTTGATATTCAATATATTATGGTTATATTCAACAAAGAAAACGGGAAGAGTCCTGATATCTCAATCCCGTTTTTATAACTTAAAATGTTCTTTGATATGAGTGAAATTAACAAAATTAACCCTGTTCTCAAGAGGAATGGGGATAAAAACAGCTACATACTCATAATTTTGACGTTAGGTTGACGGCTATGGTCACTACAACCCCTTTTTTTCTTCCCACTTTACCATCACCACAACCTTATATAGGCCACTGGTTTGATAACTCCTACTCCTTTTCTATATCTTACTATAGTAATTTTGCATCCAATTCAATGGTGGCAGTTCCACCGGCATACAATCTAGAAATCGGGCATTTTTCTTTCGCCGCTTTTGAAAGTTCAGCGAACTTCTCCTGCGAAAGGCCATCGCATTTCACCACACATTCCAATTTAATATTGGTAATTGCCGGGCCGCCATCCAATTGTCCCAAAGTAACAGAAGCTTCAGTTTCAATACTTGCAGGCACCAGGTTTTCACCGCTAATAAGAGCCGATAAAAACATAGAGTAACATCCTGCATGTGCAGCTCCAACCAACTCTTCAGGATTAGTACCCTTTCCATTTTCAAAACGCGACGCAAAAGTAAACGGACCGCTGTATCCGGTTATATCCATGTTACCTTTGCCTTCTTTCAGTGTTCCCTGCCAAACCGATTTAACTTTTCTAACTGTCATGATTATTGATTTTTTGTTGTTGATTTATAAAGTTGCTTCTCCCGGAACCCAATCGCAAGGAGTCAGTTCCCCGGTTTGGAAAGCATCGAGCAAACGAATAGTCTCATTTACGTTTCTTCCAACGTTTAACCCGTTTACCGAAACATGTTGGATTATTCCATCCGGATCGATAATAAATGTTGCACGGTATGCAATTTTGTTTACTTTTTCAAGAATTCCGAGTTCTTCCGAAAGCGATTTTGATGTATCGGCGAGCATCGGGAATTTCAGCTTTTTCAAACCGGCGTGGTTATTTCTCCAGGCCAGGTGAACATATTCCGAGTCGATAGAAGCGCCAATTAAATTGGTATTTCTTTTTTCAAATTCTTCAAAATGATCGTTGAATGATGTTATTTCTGTTGGACAAACAAAAGTAAAATCGAGCGGCCACCAAAAAAACACAGTCCAATTTCCGTTTTTGATATCGGCCGAAGTTAATGTTTTAAATTCTTTACCCGGTTCAAGCGAAACAACTGCCTGCTTTTCGAACTCCGGAAATTTATCTCCTACTGTTAACATGATATAATTTTTCAGGTTATTACTATTAAGATTTATTCAAAATTATTGACAAAGATAAATTTTGGATTTACGCCAATCAAATTGATTTTATTGAAGCCGAATAGAAAAAAGCTATTTTTCCAGAAGTAATTAATTGAAGTAGAATGCATTTGATTTTTGAAATAACACAGCACATTTTTTACCTATGAATTTGAAGTTTAAATTACTATAAAACAAACAAGATGTTAATCTTTGAACTAACCTTTAATATCACTATATTTAGCAGGTTTTTGAAAAAATAACATTAGTTTGATAGATGCCTATCCAATTAAAACATCAAATTATTATGGAAGAAAAATTGAATAAGAACACAGTTTCCAGGAGGTCATTTCTGGGAACTACAGCAGCTGTAGCTGCAGGTATTTCAATTGTACCCAGCCATGTTGTTGCAGGCTTGGGTCACAAAGCGCCCAGTGACAAACTCAACATTGTAGGTGTTGGTGTTGGCGGTATGGGTTTTGCTAACCTGAAAAACCTCGAATCGGAAAACATCATCGGTCTTTGCGACGTTGACTGGAAATACACTGCCGATAATGGTGTATTCGATCGTTTCCCGAAAGCTAAAAAGTACAAAGACTGGAGAAAAATGTACGATGAAATGGGTAAAGATTTCGATGCAGTAGTTGTTGCCACTGCCGACCATGCCCACGCAATCATCGCTGCCCATGCCATTACAATGGGAAAACACGTTTATGTACAAAAACCGTTAACACACACTGTTTATGAATCAAGGTTGTTAACTAAACTGGCTGCAAAATATAACGTTGCAACTCAAATGGGTAACCAGGGTTCATCGGGTGAAGGTGTTAACCAAACCTGTGAATGGCTGGCAAATGGAGAAATTGGTGAAGTAACAAAAGTTGAAGCATTCACCGACCGTCCGATTTGGCCACAGGGATTGAATACTCCGGAAAGAGGCGACTGGGTTCCTGATACCTTAGACTGGGATTTATTTACTGGTCCTGCAAAAATGCGTCCTTACAATCAGGTTTATCACCCCTGGAACTGGCGTGGCTGGTGGGACTATGGTACAGGTGCTTTGGGCGACATGGCTTGTCATATTTTACACCCTGTATTTGTTGGTCTTGAATTAGGCTATCCGATTCAAGCACAAGGTAATTCAACTTTATTACTGCAAGACTGTGCTCCTGTAGCCCAATCAGTTAAACTTACTTATCCTTCACGTACTCCAAAACGTGCATGGAAAGGTTCGAAGAAAAATGCTCCTCTGCCACAGGTTGACGTTCACTGGTACGACGGCGGTATTAAACCAATGCTTCCTGATGGATGGCCAGCTGGCAAAAATCCGAACGACCAGGGTGGTGGCGTAATTTTCCACGGAACAAAAGACAAACTCGTTTGTGGTTGCTACGGCGTTAATCCATGGTTACTTTCAGGTCGTACTCCTGATGCTCCGAAATTCCGCAGAAGAGTAGAAACCAGCCACGAAATGGATTGGGTTCGCGCTTGTAAAGAAACTCCGGAAAACCGTGTTAAAACTGCATCTGATTTCAGCGAAGCAGGTCCATTCAACGAAATGGTTGTTATGGGTGTTCTTGCCGTTCGTTTGCAGTCGCTTAACAAAGCGTTGGATTGGAACGGTGAAAAAATGGAATTCACTAACCTTGGCGATGACGAACAAATCAAAACCGTTATCAAAGATGGTTTCACTATCCACGATGGTCACCCAACATTTGCAAAAACCTGGACTGACCCGGTTCCTGCAAAAGAATTTGCTGCTGAATTGATTAAACATACTTACCGTAAACCATGGAGTTTACCTGATATGCCAGCTTAATCAACCAATTATGTATAATTCAAAAGGGTGCTTGTTTTTCAGGCACCCTTTTTTCGTGAAGGATTGTTTAAAATTCTTTCAAAATATTAAAAGAATAGGTTCGTGCAGTTATTTTTTCTAATTTGCAATCGGTTTAAAAGGCTTGAAAATAATATATAAATATGGGAAAAGAGAGTACTTTATCGCGTCGGAATTTTATTGGAACCACAGTTTCGGCTGCCGCCGGAATCAGCATTTTGCCTTCAACAGTAATTGCAGGCCTGGGGCACAAACCGCCAAGCGACAAACTGAACATTGCAGGTATTGGTGTTGGCGGAATGGGATACAACAATTTACGGAATATGGAAACCGAAAATATTGTTGCCCTGTGCGATGTTGACTGGGGTTATGCAGAAAAGAATTCCTTTTCCCGGTGGCCAATGGCAAAAAAATACATGGATTACCGCGAAATGTTCGACAAACAAAAAGACATTGACGCAGTATTAATTGCCACACCCGATCATTCTCATGCTTTACCGGCAGTTCTTGCCATGCGCGAAGGGAAACATGTTTATGTGCAAAAACCGCTGACACATTCGGTTTATGAATCCAGAATTTTACGTGAAACTGCCAATAAATATGGTGTAGCCACGCAAATGGGTAACCAGGGAAACTCGGATGAAGGTATTCGTTTGGTTTGTGAATGGATTTGGGCAGGTGCAATTGGCGAAGTTACCCATGTTGATGCCTGGACCAACCGCCCCATCTGGCCGCAAGGTTTGGAAAGGCCAAAAAAAGAACAGAGAATTCCCAAAACATTAAATTGGGACCTATTTATCGGGCCGGCAGCAATGAGACCTTACAATGAAATTTACACTCCGTGGAACTGGCGCGGCTGGTGGGATTTTGGAACCGGCGCTCTCGGTGATATGGCCTGCCATATTTTAGACCCGGTATTTAAAGCGCTGATGTTACAATATCCTTCGTCGGTGCAGGGTTCTTCCACCCCTGTAAATACTGAATCGGCGCCATATGCCGAATTTGTTAAATATGAATTTCCCCGGAGAGATAACCTTCCAAAAGTTGGGATGCCCGAAGTTTCGGTACATTGGTACGACGGTGGTTTAATGCCTCCCCGCCCCGACGAGCTGGAAGCCGGCGAACAAATGGGAGATAACGACGGAGGTTGCGTATTTTACGGCACCCGCGGAAAATTAATGTGCGGGACTTACGGAAAAAATCCGGTTTTGTTGCCAATACGCGAAATGGCAAATTTCGAACAACCGGCAAAAAGTATCCGGAGAATTTCAAATGCAATGAACGGCGGCCACGAACAAGACTGGATTCGCGCCTGCAAAGAAGACAAAAGCGCTCGGTTGGAAGCTTCATCAAACTTTAATTACTCAGGCCCTCTGAATGAAATGGTAGTAATGGGAGTGCTGGCAGTGCGGTTGCAAAGTTTACAACGAAAACTAATCTGGGACGGCCCGAATATGCGTTTTACCAACATTGGCCCGGGCGATCAACTGCGCGTTTTAACGCGCGACAATTTTGAAATTGTAAATGGAGATCCGAAGTTTAAGAAAGACTATGCAACACTTCCGGCCCTGGAAGCAACCGAAGAATGGATTCGTCACACCTACAGAATGGGCTGGGAACAAATCTGATAATTTTTCTTTTGGTACTTCTGTTCATGATTCAAATTCAATTTATAATTTTATTGAATAAAATCCTTTTTCATGAATACAAAGTTACTTGAAAACCGCAAAGTAAGGTTTGGAATTACCCTGAGCGGCGGCGGCGCACGCGGCATTGCTCATATTGGCGTTTTGGAAGCGCTTGAAAAATACGGCATTCAACCAAAAATTATTTCAGGCACAAGCATGGGTGCAATCGTTGGAGTTTTTTATGCCGCAGGTTTTGCCCCAAAACAGATCCTGGAAATTGTTTCTTCCCGAAAATTCCACAAATTAGTAAACTGGCACATGCCTTTTAGCGGGCTAATCGACATGGACAAAGTTTTAATTGTAATGGAAGAAATGATTAAAACCGATGATTTTTCAACTTTGAAAATACCGTTTTATTGCGCTGTAACCAACCTGAACAGCGGGCTGATTGAAATCAAATCGCAGGGAAAATTATTCCAGTGGGTTTTGGCTTCAGCATCTATTCCGGTAGTTTTTGAACCACAAATCATTGACGGGCAAACATACGTCGACGGCGGACTTTTAAACAACCTCCCGGCTGAATGTATTCGCGACAAATGCCAGTTACTAATTGGTGTTCATGTTAACCACAACGGCCCCGAAGAAGAAGTAAAAGGAATGATGAGCGTGGCGGAAAGATGTTTCAGGCTCGGAATTGCACAAAATGTGGAAGACAGCAAAAAACTCTGCGATTTTCTGATTGAACCTCCCGAAACACGTGATTTTACTACCTTCAGTTTTAATAAAGCGGAAGAGATTTACAAAGTGGGATTCGAAGCCACCGAAAAGCACATTTTACATGCTTTCGATTCCATTGAACTTGAAAAAATACTGGAATTAAGAAGAAACAAATTACCCGGATAAAACCATTTTGTATTGATAGGCAAAGAAATCAAAATCAAGTTTTCTTTCCAGTTCTTTTTTAGTATTTTCGTTATGTACAAAACTAACAAACCATTATGAAACAAATTCTATCTTTCGTTTTAGTGTTGTTTTTCACAAACACTTTTGCACAACAACCCATGGGCATTTTTTCATTCAACAAAGACATTGGAAACCCCAAATTAAAAGGCGGGGCTTCTTACGATGAAAGTTCGCAGACCTACACATTAAAAGGAGCAGGTTACAATGTTTGGTTCGAACGCGACGAGTTCAACTACCTTTTTAATAAAATTAAAGGGGATTTTATTTTGACTGCCAATTTTGCTTTTGAAGGCGAAGGAACCGATCCGCACCGAAAAATCGGCTGGATGGTGCGGGAATCGGAAGAAGACAATGCAGCCCATTGTTCGGCAGTTTTGCACGGCGACGGATTAACGGTTTTGCAGTGGCGCGTTTTGCGTGGCGCTTTTATGCGCGATCCACAGGACGAAATTTTCACACCCAAAAAAAATTATACCATAATTCAGTTGGAACGTGTTAAGAACAAAATCATTTTCCGAGCTGCTCATCCGGGCGAACCGTTGCAGGAACTGGGAAGCAGAGAAATGGATTTTCCGGAAGAAGTGCTTGCCGGTTTATTTATTACATCGCACAATCCCGATGTAGTTGAAACCGCAAAAATCTGGAATGTTCGCATCGACCAGCCGGTTGCCGACAACTACAATGCTTATTCTGAAGGCTGGTTGGGTTGCCGGTTGGAAATCATGAATGTTTTTGACGGAACACGAAAAGTAATTTATGAAAAACAGGGAAGTTTTGAAGCTCCCAACTGGATGCCTGCCGGTGACAAATTGCTTTTCAACATGGAAGGGTCGTTGTATAAAATTCCAGTGGATGGTGGCGAACTTGAAAAACTCAATACCGGATTTGCCGACCGACTTAACAATGATCACGGAATTTCTTTCGACGGAAAACTGCTGGCCATTAGTCACAGTCGCGATGGCGCCGGAGGTCGTGGTTCTTCGGTTTACGTTTTACCTCTCGAAGGAGGAATACCAAAGGAAATTACCGACAATGTTCCATCGTACTGGCACGGCTGGGCGCCCAACAACAAAGAAGTGGTTTATGTGGCCCAACGAAACGGAGTTGCGGTATATGATATTTACAAAAATTCGATAAACGGAGGCAAAGAAGTTAAACTAACCAACAACAAAGTGGGTGAACATGTCGACGGATGTGAATATTCGCCCGACGGGAAATATATTTACTACAACGGAAGTACTTCGGGAACCATGCAAATTTGGCGAATGAAACCCGATGGTTCAGACAAAGAACAGATTACTTTTGATGAATACAACGACTGGTTTCCGCACATTTCACCCGACGGAAAATGGATGGTAATGATTTCATTCCCGCCAACCATCGATGTAAATGCGCACCCTACATACAAAAGAGTTATGTTGCGATTGATGCCTGTTAGCGGTGGAGCGCCAAAAGTTATTGCCTTCATGTACGGAGGCCAGGGAACCATTAATGTTCCGTCGTGGTCGCCCGACAGCAAACGCATTGCATTTGTCAGCAATTCCGGCAAATAGCTAATTTTATAAATTTGGATTTTAAAACAGATCACCCGTTGATGTGGTCTGTTTCTATTTTATTTGAACAATTTACTTTTCTCATTTTTAACTTACTGTACTTTTTGAAATTTAAAATTCACAGAAAATGAAATACAGAAAACTTTCCAATTCCGAGTTGCATGTTTCAGTAATTACTTTTGGCGCCTGGGCAGCCGGTGGCTGGATGTGGGGAAAAACAGAACGAAACGATGCCATTGAAGCCATTCGTGCGTCGTACGACTTGGGGGTAACTTCCATCGACACTGCTCCTATTTATGGCCAGGGAACCAGCGAAGAAATTGTTGGAGAAGCCATTAAAGGAATTCCCCGCGACAAAGTGCAAATTCTGACCAAATTCGGAATGAGCTGGAACTGCGATAATGGTGAGTTCTATTTCAAAAGTAAAAACAACCAGGGAAAAGAAATAGATATTTACAAATATGCCGGAAAGGAACGCGTAATTCAGGAATGCGAAGAAAGTTTGCGGCGACTTGGAACCGACTATATTGATTTGTACCAGATTCACTGGCCCGACCCAACTACTCCCATTACAGAAACTTTTGAAGCCGTTTCCCGCCTGATTGAACAGGGGAAAGTGCGGTATGCAGGAGTTTGCAACTATTCGGCTGCACAAATGGCCGAAGCTGAAAAAGCGGTAAATATCGTTTCCAACCAGGTTCCGTTTAGTATGGTAAACCGAGGCATTGAAAAAGAAACTGTACCTTATTGCATTGAAAACAGCAAGGCGATTCTGGCTTACAGTCCGTTGGAACGAGGATTACTCACCGGCAAAATAACTCCGGGGTATAAATTTCAACCGGGCGATCACCGTGCTGCTCATCCTTCCTTTTCTGAAAAAAGCATTGTTCAAACCAACAATTTTCTTCAAAAAATAAAACCCATTGCCGATGAAAAGGGTGCAACGCTAAGTCAGCTGGTTTTAAACTGGACCATTAAAAGAGAAGGAATTACCATCGCACTGGTCGGCGCCCGAAATGCGGAACAATCGGTGCAAAATGCAAAAGCGGCATTGTTTGAACTTACCAACGAAGAATTCAACTTTATTTCTTCAGAAGTAGAAAAAATGACTTTATAATTTTGTATTAGTTTTCACTAAACTTCTCAGTTGTAGTTTGAAATTTTCTGTCCAGCCAATCTACAATCTGCTCCCAGTGTTCTCTACTGATTTCGGCATGTGTAGCGCCTTTCCACACCAGAAATTCTTTATTTTCACCCGGAACCTGGTCGTAAAATTCGCGTACTTTTTCCACATCAAACATCTCGTCCTGATCGCCAACTGCTACCAGCACCGGAGCTTCCAAATTTTCCGGAATCCGGAGTTGTTTAACATCGAGCATGGTAAGAAAACGAAATGTATATTTGTATGAAAACAAAGGATCGTTTATGCCAAGCATACCTTCTCGATAATATTCCACGGCCTGATGTGAAGGGCGGAAAATGGCACTGGAAAGAATTCTTACTTTCTGAAAAAAGGAAAGGAGATCGACAGAATCTCCGGTTTTACTTTCGTACGCACCAGAAAGCAGGATTACACCCGCCAGCTCGTTTGGAACAGCATTGGCGGCGCAGATAGCAGCAGCTACTCCCAAACTGTGTCCCATGATTACTACCCGTTTGTAGCCTAATGTTTTTAGAAATTTCACCGACTCGGCCAGGTCTGCAATCCAGCGTTCTTTGTTTGGCGCATCGCCGCGATTACCATCCGACAAACCGTGCCCGCGGTAATCGAGGCCAAAAACCGTATAACCGGCTTCCGAAATTGGCACTCCGGCCATTTCATATGCGCCACTGTAAGCAGTAATACCATGAAAAAGCAACACCGCAATGTCTTCTTTTTCGGCTACCACCGAATCAGGTTCCCAGCGGCGAAAAAATAATGTATCACCGTCACTGGTAGTCATCAGGTTGTGTGCACCTGAATACTCGTGGCGCAGTTTAATCGCTTCTTCAGGCGAAATTCCCTGATGATGATTTTTATACGGAGCAGGCCAAAAGGAAAGAATCACTCCCGTTAAAACAATAAAAGCCATTATTCCCAACAACCAGAACAAGATTTTTTTGAGTAGTTTTTTCATGGTTCAGCACAGGTTTTCGTTTATGATTAAATGGGACAAATTTTAATTTAAACTTAAAATATTTTCAATAAATAGTTCTGGTTGATAGTAATTCTCGTGCAATATTACAAGACATAATATTGGAGCATTAAAATATAAAAAACAATAAATAATTACCGAAATCCAACGGCAGCATAACCCACCCAGTGGTTCGGAGTAGCCACTGCAGTTTTTCCCATATGCAAATCTTCCACAGCTAATTCTGCATGACTGATACTATTTTCATAACCCAGCGGAATTCCCTGCAACGGCCCGGTATTGTCTAAAAATTGCAGTTGAGTTGCCACTTTTAATCCCAGCGGAACGGAATATCTTCCGCACCAGGTCCATTTGTATTCTCTGAAATCGCTGTCCTGAACCGTGTATTGAAAAAACCGGCTTGCCTTTTCATCGGAAAGTTCACCTGAAAAACAATTATCGATTATTTCGTTTTCCAATGCAACGGCTTTTGCGTAACCCAAACTATCGCAACCAAAAGGCGCGTAATTTTTGCCGCCCCACTCTTCGTTGCCATAATGAACCGCGTCGGTTGTTATTAAAATTGAAAAATCCTTTCCCCAAACCAGATTTTCTTCAGTTGCCGCCTTTTGCAGGGCAGCCGAAAATGCCTTTGAAATTTCATCCATTTTTGTTAAAGGCATGTAGGGAACCAAAACCGGGATAATTTCCACTTCGGGATTTTGTTTTTGCAAAAACGGAATCATCGATTCGATGGAGTGTTCCACAGTTTGCATACTGTCGTGAACCAAAAACAGATTTTCGGGTAAATCTTCCATAATTTTCTCCCGCAGCGGCGATATTTTTACATTCCCGAACGGACATTTCCAAGCATCAAAACTATCGAATATGATTTGATTTTCGAGACCAAAGTTTTTGGCTTTGTGAGCTACCCCAAAAATAACTACAGTTTTGGCTTTCAGATTTTTCAATACTGCTGGATACAACCAGCTCACATAAGTATAATCATCGTGCGGACAAACAGCAGCTCTCCAGCTTACATTTTCTGGTTGTGCAACTTGTGCCAGTTCTGCACTAAATTCCGAAGTTATCCTGGAAACCACAGAATCGGTCTGCCAATCTAAATGTGCAAAACCAACGGTGTCGACAACTTCACGGATTCGAATTGGAGATTTTTCATTTTCGTTATTCACCGAGCAAAAATTAAAAAGCAAAACCGCTGCAATTGAAAACAAAACAGAGACTTTCATGGATCAGAATTTATATTTAAAAGTATATTTTCTATAAAATATCTTTATGGTTCTAATAAATTGAGTTTTCAACATCATTCAAACAACAATACAATATAAGATACTCCTTTTCAATAAGTTATACTTTATATTAAAAAATACTTCCAAAAAACAGATTACCTTTTAAAAAAAAAAGTAATATTTATATAAAGTATAAGCCCACATCATTTAAAACTAATAAAAAAAATTTTATGTCCCCAGAGCAGCAAAACTAAAAAGAATAAAAAAACCCGATCTTTTGATCGGGTTAAAGTGTAATATTTATTAACCGTGTCTTATAGTTAGCGCTATAAAACACATAATCTTCAAAACTATGAAAAATTCTTCTATTATTTTCGTACTTAGCTTTTTAGCTATGTCTTTTAGTACTTATTCACAAATTAAAGTGAGTAGCACAGGTAAAGTTGGTATAAATAACACTTCTCCAACGTATCAACTAGATGTTTCCGGTAATTTAAGATTCAATGATGGAACATATACCATTCTTTTTAATTCCGGAGATTTCTATCCAACAGGGAATATAGACTTAGGAGCATTTTTTGACAGATGGCCAAATCTTTATGCAATTAATCCTGTATTTACTAACACACCTGATATTGACTCTGATATTTCATTTAAAAAGGATATAACAGATTTTTCCAAAATGTCAGATAAATTGAATTTGTTAAGGCCGGTAAAATACAAATTAAAGGAAAGAACAAACTCAGAAGGAAACCCAGTTCCAATTAATGAAGATCAAGAATGTTTTGGTTTTATTGCCCAGGAAGTTATTAAAATATTCCCCGAGATTGTAAATGAACGGGGAAACGGAACTTTAGGCATAAGATATACTGAACTTATTCCTGTGCTTGTCAAAACAATTCAAGAGCAGCAAACAGAAATTAATGATTTAAAATCACGAATTGAAAAATTGGAATCTGCTACAAAATAACCAAACAATCATGAAAATAAAATATTATTTATCGTTAATAGTATTTCTGTTTTCACTTATCAAAGTATCCGCAACATTTGCTTGCATGGATACAACATATGTATATTCATATGATGACAGTGGCAACAGAATTGATCGTACCATTGATTTTACAAAAAGTGCTCACTTGCCAAACGATAACGCATCATCCTTTGACGAAGATATTATTGAGGAAGTCTTATCTGATTTTGAGATACATATTTATCCTAATCCAACAAAAGGCAAATTGAAGGTTGAATTGACTGGAATTGATGACAAAAAGGCTCGTATTCTCCTGCTTAATATTCAGGGAAATACATTAATAAATAAAAACATCTCAAATAAAATTAATACGATAGACTTGACAAGATTTCCGGCAGGAATATACATTCTTAGGGTATCATTGGAACAATCAACATCAGAATGGAAAATTCTTAAAAATTAATTCTCCCAAACATAATTAAATAATAAATGAAAAATCTATCTTTATTATTCATCATTGTATTGGTGGGTAGTCTAAATTCTTTTGGTCAGGAATTTGATATTATCTTAACCTCGGCTGAATCCGGACCTCAAACCCACCAGGCTAGAAATAGTATTACTTTTGGCCCAGAGTATTCGTATACTCCAAATGGCAGTATAATGACGGCTCAAATTGTAAATCCAGTAGTTTCTGAAAACACCGATTATCAAACATTCGTTGATCCAGAAAACAGATCTCTAAATACCTCATATAAAGTTGGCACAACCAAGGGTGTCTTTAGCACAAACTCATTAGGAGAAGCAACATATAGTATTCCACTCGACTTACCTCCTGGAGTAGCGGGTTTAATGCCTGCACTATCTTTAACTTATAATAGTTTTTCAGGTGCAGGAGTAGCGGGTTTTGGATGGAATATCAGTGGATTGTCAGCAATTAGCAGGAGCCCCAAAACACATTATTATGATGCAAGTTATTCCGGTGTCGAGATTTCTTCAAATGACAGGTTTTCATTAGACGGTCAAAGATTGATATGTACTTCAGGCACATATGGAGCTAATGGTTCAGTTTATAGGACAGCAAATGATATATTCAGTAAAGTTACTTGCTATACCGGAAGTTATGGCCCTGATAAATTTGAAGTAAAAACAAAAGATGGACTCACCTATCAATATGGCTATGACAATGATGCGGATCAAACAGTTTCAGGGTTGAATGAAACTGTAAACTGGTATGTTAACAGAATTACTGATGTTTACGGAAATTATATCGATTTTTCCTACATTAAGGATGAAGGATTTAATTATATCGGTGAAATTTCTTATGGCCCTAATAAGGTAACATTTTACTATAAGCAACGAATTGACACAACTTTTCTATATTTAAATGGGAATCAAGTGGTTCAGAAATTATTACTGGATAAAATTGAAATAAAATATAATTCAGGCATAATTAAAAAATACGAGTTCAAATACAACTATTCAGGAATATATTACAACCAGCATTCGGTGCTGAATGAAATAGTTGAATATGGAATAGGAACGGACAGGTATAATTCAACAGCGTTCGATTATCAAACACCTGACATAGTATCCTTTTCTTGCACTCAAAACAATACAACACATAGTTACGTAACTTATAAGTCTGATTTATATCCCGGAGATTTTAACGGAGACGGAAAAACTGATTTTTTATGTCTTCCAAATGCTAATGCTACCTGGACTGGATATAAAATGTATTATGGCGATGGGAATGATAATTTTAACTACGCTTATCAAAGTACTTCATTTAGTTTTGGTACGCTAGAGGACCTTAGGATTATTGATTTAAACAGCGACGGGAAAGACGATATAGTATATGAATCTGTGAGCTCCGGAACTTCTACATTCAAATATATAATTAATACCGGGAGCGCCTTTTCTTCTTCAACATCAATATGTTCTCAGACAAATAATTCAGAGACCGGTATTAGTGGCAAATACAGAAGAAAAAGTGAAAAACAGGAAAACGATAATGAAATTTCAGGAACAGACTATAATGGTGATGGGATAAATGATATTTTCATCAATGACGCTAATGGAAACTGGAAAATATACTCAAGAGGCAATAGCAGTGGAAGCTTAACCTCAACAATGAATCTATTAGCCTCAGGAACCATTTCATCCCTTACATCACAGGTTCTATCCGGTGATTTCAATGGCGATGGAAAAGCTGATATATGGAGCATTGAATATAACGGGTTAAAAATATATAGTTTTTCCGGCTCTGCACTAAATCAAATATACAGCAACATGGCTCCGTCAAAATATTACTTCTTCAATTTAGGAGATTTTAATGGCGATGGAAAGATCGATATGTTCCTTTATGGAAAATCGGTCAATGGGACTGAATATGAATTAAAAACGGGCTGGGAATTACATATTTCCAATGGAAGTACCTTTAATATTAATACCCTTTCAAAACTAAAAGATAACCTGAAAGATGATTATGTAAGGATAGGTGATTTTAACGGCGATGGCTCTTCCGATATTATGGCTACATCTTCAGACGATAGCTGGAATGGTTCGTATTATTATATTTCAAGAAAAAACGGAACAAGTTTATATGCGCATAACTTATCAAATTACCCTACAGATAAATATAGATTCAGTGTCGCTGATTTTGACGGAGATGGCCGGACTGACTTTTTATGCACTGATGCTGAATCGAGTTGGTGGAATGGTTATCAAGTGTATAATTCAGGAAGTATAAATAATATTTTATTGGAGAAAATTGCCGATGGTCTTGGAGCTTTAATAAATATATCATATCAATCAATAGCTGAATACGGAGCCCCATATACAAAAGGGACTGGTGCTACTTTTCCTGTAATGGACTATCAGGGTCCAATTCAGGTTGTTAAGTCCGTTTTGAAAGATAATGGCAGAGGCAGTCAAAATACCACCAACTATTCTTACCAGGGATTAAAAATACACCGGCAAGGAAAAGGATTGCTTTGTATGACAAAACAAACCGTTACTGATGTTGCCAATAATTTAATTACCGAAAATAATTATGGTTTTGATGCTACAAAGTATTTTACAAAACTAACCTCAACAATTATAAAAGCCGGTAGTACTACTTTATCTACAGAAAATTTTAACTGGGAATACAAAACCCCGGTAACAGGAGTCATTTTCCCATACATTTCAACAACAACAAAAAGCAACAGTATTACAGGGCATAGTGTTACAAATACATTTTCATATAACAATACGAATGGAAATCTTGAACAGCTAAGTGTTAATTATAATAATGGGTTTACAAAAACCATTGTTTACGGTTACGATACCAATACTACATATAAATGGATTGGTGGGCGACTGCAAAGTGTGAATGAAACTTATGCAAAAAGCGGAGAAACATCTATTTCGCGCACAACTTCATATACCTACTCAACCGATGGTAAACTAAAACCTGACTATGTAAAATATCTTGAAGGCTCTAACTGGTATATCTATAAAAATAATGATTACAATACACAGGGAAATCTTACTCAGATATACGAATACAGTGCTAACGGGGGCACACGGCAAACGAATTACACTTACCAGACAAACGGAGTAAGGGTTGAAACACTAACAGACCCATTATTGCATGAGACAGAATATGCCTACGACACTTATGGAAGGCTATCGACTGAAATTAATTATCTGAATGATACTACTGCACATTATTATGACAATATGAGTAGGTCGACTACTGAATCACAATCAAATGGGGTTTCTTCTTCTGTAAGTTACAACTGGGGGTTATCGGGAGGACCAGCTTATGCCGTGTACAATATACACAAAACAGGCAACGATGGCTCTGAAAGTATTTATTGGTACGACGAACTTGGACGGGAAATTCAAAACGATGTAAAAGGTTTTGACGGTTCATATATATATACGGTAACCGAATATAATACCAAAGGCCAGGTTTACCGTATTTCAGAACCAAGCACTTCATCGTCTCCTTCACAATGGAATACAAATTCTTACGACACCAACGGACGAATTCTTGGAACAACACGGCCTTCGGGAAGGAATACCACGTATTCGTACAGTTCGAACAGGGTTACTAATACAACCGGAGGAAAAACAACCTGGCAGGAAACAAACAGCATGGGATTGGTAACCACGGCTCACGATAACGGAGGAGATATTATATATACATATTACCCTGATGGTTCAGTTAAAACAATATTGACCAATGGAAGCACTGTTTCCCTGGAATATGATTTAACTGGAAATAAGAAAAAACTTATCGACCCGGGTACAGGAACTATTGAATATACATGGAATGCTTACGGCCAGTTACTAACCCAGAAAAATGCCAGAAACCAAACCACCACTTACAACTATTATGCTGACGGAAGAATAAACACAATTCAACACCCAACAGGTGAAGGAACTGATGTTTATAATTATAATTCGAACAAACAACTTGCAGGCATTACAAATTCCACTACAAATATAAACAGTGGTTACGGATACGACATTTACGGACGTATAGATTCCATTGCTGAATACATTGCAGGAACCAATTTTCCCACTACTTTTACCTACGATGAAGAAGGCAGACTTAAAACGCGAACTCATCCATCGGAAATAACCGAAACCTACAGTTATAACGAGAATGGATTTCTGTCAGGTGTTTCAGCAGAACTAAATCATGCTGTTTACACGATTACTAATATGAATGAACGAATGCAAATAACGGGAGCTAATTATGGAGCATATTTAATTGGTGAATTTGGATTCGACAGTTATGGATTTCCGAAACATTCAAAAGCAAGGGTAGGTTCTACATACCGGCAGGATTACCGCTATGCGTTTAATGCTGTTACAGGTAATTTAACTACGCGAAAAGACTCTATTCCGGGCGAAATTAAAACTGAAACATTTACTTACGACAACCTCGATCGTTTATTAACCGTTTCTGGCCCCCAGAATTTAACACTGGAATATGCCAATAACGGCAATATATTAACAAAAAACGATTTGGTGCCCGGAGAATATGCCTACACCCATGCAACAAACCCCTATGCGGTAACAGAAATTAATTCATCGAATTTACTTATCCCTTCGGTTGATCAAACAATAACGTACACATCGTTCGAACAGCCTTCTGAGATTACCGAAAATCCGTACCAGGCTATATTTAAATACAACAGCTCGGGACAACGTGCAAAAATGGAAGTTAAACAAAACGGTAGCGCCATACTTACCCGCTGGTATGCCGGTAGCCGTTATATAAAAGAAATAGAAGGCAGTACTACCACAGAATACACCTGGATAGGCGGCGATGCTTATTCTGCGCCTATCCTTGCCGTAAAACAGGGAACAAACAAAACCTTTTATTACCTTTTGCGCGACCACCTTGGTACCATTACGCATGTTACCAACACTTCGGGCGCCGTACAAAACAGGTATTCGTTCGATGCCTGGGGAAGACGGCGCAGCCCCTCCAGCTGGACTTACACGCTCCCTTCGCAAACCGATTTACTGCCCGACAGGGGTTTTACCGGCCACGAATACCTGGAACAGTTTAAACTGTATAACATGAACGGAAGGCTTTACGACCCTCTGGTTGCCCGCTTCTTAAGCCCCGACAACAACATACAAAACCCGATGAACAGCCAGCATTACAACCGGTATTCCTATGGTTTTAACAACCCGTTAAAATATGTTGACCCCAGCGGCGAGTTGCATTACCTCACACAAGCTTCGTCTTCAACACCGGACTACTCTACACCAAGAGATTACAGCAACAATGTTGGGAAAAGTGATAATCTTAATAGTTTTGATATTGTTGGCGGAGGTGGCAGCCCAGGAGATGCATATAAGTACAGTTGGTCTTCAGGTTATTACTATGACTCAAATGGAAATATAATTACTTTTGATGAAGTATTTAATTATAAGATTTTACCCAATGCCGAAAGAGATGTTGAAGTGGCTTTTGAGATTTATCTTGGGCGGGGAAGTTGGATAGACAACCATACTGCTCTTATTTCAAATCCATTTGGGAATATAGCTGTCTTTGCATTGTTTAATTTCACTGGTAGTTACAGTGTAAAAACATCAATCACTAATGGAAATGGGAGCGCCACAAATAGCGGGGATGGTAGGAAAGACTACATAAACTATACAGGTGAAACTATAGGTGGAGTAGGCTTAGCTACAAAAGGTAGAGAATTATTAGAATGGGAATATCTTAGTCAAGCTAGGATTAATAGGGCGATAGCTGGCGATTTTTCTCAAACAATTGAGCATTCACTTCCAACCATTAGAACTACTGGCAGAGTACTTGGGTATGCGGGAGTTGCAATTTCAGGAGTTGATATGGCAGTAAATGGTGTTAATGTAAGCAATAGTCTTGACTTAATTATGGGAGGAGTTGCATTTGTTCCTGGATTTGGTTGGGCGCTTTCTGGCTTATACTTTGTTGGAAACCTTGGATGGCAAGCATATTCTGGAAAAACAATTGGAGAATCTATTCAAAGTAATTTCACTGACCCTAATGCATCTTGGAAACCTTGGTAAACTAACAATTATGAAGTTATTTGATTACTCATATTATCGAATATGTGATTTTTATAAAAAGAAGAAAGATTCATCAGCAGAGATGACAAGTTCTTTGGTTATTTCTTTAATACAGTTTTTTACGGTTCTTGATTTGTTTATACTCATCCGAATTTTTTGGGAATATCCAATTCCTGACAATTTTTCAAAATACTGGTTTTTACCATTAATAATTATTTTTCCTATAATCAATTGGAATAAATATGTGAAAACTAATAAATACAGGGAGTATAGAGCTATTTGGAAAACGGAAACAGGTAAAGAAAAACAAAAGAAAGGATGGCGTATTATTCTGTACTTGATATTATCTATTGTAATTCCAATACTGTATGGAATTATAAAGCAAAATTTGTTAGAAGGAAAGAGTTTCTTTGGATAATAAAAAAGCCCGAGCAATCGGGCTTTTTACTTTTATAAAGAAGCAATATTTTTATAAAGAAGTCTTTAAATTTTTTCTTAGTTAAGAAAGACTCTATCATTTTAAAGACCATGCTTTTTTCTTCCTGGTCAAGTTCTTGGATAGCTAAAAACCTGTTCGGCAGTTTAAATCCATAAAAAACTTTCCTTTTTTTCCTGAAACAGCAAGCATAAAAATCCAGTCGCTGTCATTTCTAATTCCATGAAGATTTAAAATTACTATTGCAACAGATTTCTCCCTTTGGTCGAAATGACAGATAAATATTGACAACCGTAGTTTTAATCTCCGTAATAAACAAAAAAGCCGGTCCTTTGCAGAGCCGGCTACAGACTGTTACGAATACATGAAATCGAAATAAAACAAAAGTCTGTTTTCTATTAACGCGTTTGCTGTTTAATTATTTTCCTGACCTTCTTCTTCTACTTCCACATTAACCTCGACTTTCTTTTCGTCGCCTTCCTTAATTTCCCTGATGATGATTTTTTTACCGTCTTCCTGAATTACTTTAATTTTTCCATCACCTTTGTCGAGGTGCATTACATCGGTATCTTCAATTACTTCCATCCTTTTATCGGGGCTTCCGGTTACAATAACTTTTTCAACTTTTGGTGAATCGCCAAAAAACATGGCTTTGTTGCCTTTTCCGGTAACAATAATTTCTTCCACATTTTTTACATTTTCATCCGGTTCGTTTCGAATGATTGTAATTTTTTCGCGCCCACCGCTCAGTTTTTTCTTTTTGAAGGAAATAACTCCGGGATCACTCAAATCAATTACATTTCCGGCATTGTCTTTTCCGAAAAACATCATTTTGGGAGCAACCGGCGGAACCTGAACAGGCGGAACCGGTGGCATTACAAAAGTATGTGCGCCATCGTTTGCCCCGTGCCACATCATTATATCGCCGGGTTCATTATCGTCGCCAACAATACTAATGGTATATTCTTTGGTTGAGTCGCCGTCGGTTTGCACTTGCCAGCTTTTGGCAAAACCCTTTCCTCCTGATTTTACCATAAAAACATTTCCTGCATCGTCGTCGCTAATGTCAATGTCGAAATTCATATTTCCTTGCGAATCCAAATCAATGTCTTTGGCCAGCCACTTAAAATTGCTGTCGCCGCCAATAGTGTCGCCATTCCATACAAAAGGCTCATCGTTGTTTACAATGGTATCCAGTTCAATTTTATTCCCCTCGTCATCGACTTTTGAAATTTTAATGTGTCGTTCAGTTTTTTTCCCGCGTGGCGGATCCTGCGGATTTTCACGCAATGAAAATGAACTGAGCAAAAATGCGGAAAGGGTTAAAATTCCGATCATCGAAAAAATACGTTTCATAATTTATGTTTTTACTTGTTTTGAATTCTGAAACAAAGATAGCTTAACAGCATTGAACCAATCAGTTAAGACCCGGTTAAAATCTGTTAAGGAAAAGTTAAAATCGAAATTCAGCCTATATAATTCTCTATATTTGAACCATGAACAAAAAAATTATTACCGGCTTAATCGTTCTGATGGGGATTTCCATTCTTGGAATCATTTCGGTTCAGTTGGTTTGGATGAACAATGCCATGCGGGTAAAAAACGAACTTTTTGGCCGAAGCGTAAATGAGGCTTTAAACAATACGGTTTCAAAACTTGAAGACATTCATAATTTCGGTGTTGTAAACCGGATGGTTTTTGCCGATTCTGTACACTGGATTTCAGGAGCCAATAATAATTTTGATATTTTTGTTCCGCCTCCACCTGATTTAGTACATGAATTCGACTCATCAAAAATACCCTCACGCCCGATTAAAATTATCCGCGAAATTTCACCCGACAATAAAAACACGCGGGTTGAAATAAAAGTCGACTCCGACAATAAAAAAACAGTACAATCGTATGCCTTTTCTTTCGATTTCGATACCGATTCGAGCAACTTTGAACATATTATTTTAAACCCGGAAGACACCGATAAAAACATTTATTTCCTACAAAAAGACTCGCTGGTTACCGACATTGATTCATTTTACTCTTCTGGCCTTGTAAAAATCGATTCGATTATAACCGGGCTCGACACATTTGCTGTAATTTCGCCCGACATTTCCAAACGGGTTGAATTAAAAGCTCACCGCCTGAAAACCGTTGCCAAACAAGTGGTCACCGAAATTTCGGCGTGGGACGTTCAAACCATCGACACCGACCTGATAAAAAATGTATTGGCCGAAGAACTCAAAAACAAAGATATTCCTATTGATTTTGAATTTGGGGTAATCCAGGACACTACTTTTTTAGCCACCGATTCTTTGGTAACCGATTCGGTAAAACTAATGAACACCGACTACCAGGTTGATTTGTACCCCAACGATATTATTCAAAAAAATATGAAACTGGCTGTCTATTTTCCAGGGCGCGAAAGTTTTATTTATCGCTCGCTCAACTGGTTGCTGGTAACTTCGTTTCTTTTTTCGGTGATTATTTTACTCACTTTCGCGCTGAGCATTTTCTATATTCTAAGACAGAAAAAAATATCGGAAATGAAATCGGATTTCATCAATAACATGACACACGAATTCAAAACACCGATTGCCACCATTTCGGTAGCCACCGATTCAATTACCAACGAAAAAGTGGTGAACGACGTGGAAAGGATCCGTTATTTTGCCGGAATGATAAAAAAAGAAAACAACCGCATGAACCGGCAGGTGGAAGATATTCTGACCATCGCGCGTCTTGATAAAAAAGATTTTGAATTTACCTGGGGTACTGTTGATATTCATGAACTGATTGAAGATGCCGTGCAAAGCATTATTTTACAGGTAGAAAAACGCGGCGGAAAAATTACCAGCGAACTCGCGGCAACCAACCCAATCGTAACAACCGATAAAATTCACTGTACAAATATTATTTATAACTTGCTCGACAATGCCAACAAATATTCCGCAGAAAAACCTGAAATTACCATTAAAACAACCAACAAACCCAAAGGAGTTGTAGTTTCGGTGGAAGACAAAGGAATTGGAATGAGCAAGGCGGTGCAAAGCAAAATATTCGAACGATTTTACCGGCAAACCAGCGGAAACGTGCACAATGTAAAAGGGTTCGGGTTGGGCTTGAGTTATGTAAAAGCAGTGATTGAAGCCAACCGCGGAACCATTTCGGTGCAGAGCGAACCCGGAAAAGGCAGTCGTTTTGATTTGTTTATCCCATTTGTAAAAGAATAAAATGAACCAGATTTATCATATTTTTCTTGTGGAAGACGACCTCAGTTTTGGCGCGGTATTAAAATCGTACCTCGAAATTAACGACTATAAAGTTACGTGGGTCGACGATGGAAAATACGCTGTCGATAAATTTCGTGCCGGTGAATACCACATCTGCATTCTCGATGTAATGCTTCCCAACATCGACGGGTTCACCATCGGCACCGAAATCCGGAAAATCAACAAAGACATTCCCATGGTTTTTCTTACCGCAAAAACACTGAAGGAAGATATTTTACGCGGTTACAATGTGGGCGCCGACGATTACATTACCAAACCTTTTGATACGGAAGTGTTGCTTTGTAAAATTCAGGCCATAATAAAACGGCAGTCGACAGAGCCGGTAAACAACGATACTATTTTTTCCATTGCTTCGTACCGGTTCGATTCAAAATTACGGCAGATTATCCGAAACGACGAAACACAAAAACTTTCGCCCAAAGAATCGGATTTGCTGAAATTGCTTTGCCAGAACAAAAACGAACTGCTGGCACGCGAAACTGCTTTGCGCAAAATCTGGGGCGACGACGGCTATTTTACCGCCCGGAGCATGGACGTATTTATTACCAAACTTCGAAAATACCTCGCCGACGATCCAAACATCGAAATCAAAAACATTCACGGCAGTGGTTTTTTGCTCGAAGTAAAAGAAGCGTAAATTGCTGCAAAATCAATTCACACAACACCCGTGCGAAAATTTGTATCTTGTTTTACGTTGCCCCAAATGTTCTGAACCTGCAAAATCAAGCGGAGGTTGTTACAATTCACACCGACATCTCTTATAACCTGGTGGTTGGCTCAACCGTATTTTTGAACAATATTCCTATAAACAGTTGGAAATCGGACGACCGGGGAAATTTCGTGGCAAAATTTATAATGCGTGAAGTTAAAAATCTCCCCATGAATATTGGAGAATACAACGAATTGAAATTGGTTGGCGAAACCGTTGGTGGAGTTACTTTTTGTGGAACTCAGGATATTTTAATTCTGAATAATATTCCGGTAGGTAGCGGTAAAAAATAAAGGATGAACAAACCTAAACAAAGGGAAAAATCAAACCGGTTTTTCCCTTTTGTTTTTATTTGATAATTTAATCCCCAAATTCAACAATACGTTACTAATATGCCCGAGTTAAAATCAAATCCAACATTATCGGTTTTTCAGGAATATGTGGTTGAACTGGAAAAAGAACGGGGTTTTTCGAAACAAACCATCAGCGATAAATGCCTGCTTTTGGGCGAAGAAATCGGTGAACTTTTTAAAGCAGTGCGAAAATCCGAAGGGTTAGCCATCGATGTCAATTCCGATTTTTCAGAAATCAGCGACGAACTGGCCGATATTTTTATTTATCTGTGTGCCATTGCCAACCGCAAGGGAATTGATTTGGAAAAAGCATTCAGAGACAAAGAAGAAAAAAACAAAAAAAGAACCTGGAAAACCGTTTTAAAATGAGTACAGTTTTTATTCCTTTTGAAAAGATGAAAGCAGAGTTTGAACAAATTTTGCTCAACTTAAATTTTGAACCGTCAAAAGCTAAACGTTGTGCGGAGATTTTTGCCATCAACAGCCTGGAAGGTATTTATTCGCACGGAGTAAACCGGTTTCCCCGTTTTGTTGAATACATTCAAAAAAAATACATTAAACCCGATGCTGAACCCGAATTGATTTTTGCTGCCGGAGCAATGGAACAATGGAACGGCAATCTTGGCCCCGGACCACTAAACGCAGAAATTTGCGTGGAACGAGCTATGTTTCTGGCCCAAAAAAATACAATAGGTTGTATTGCCATTGCCAACACCAACCACTGGATGCGGGCTGGACTTTACGGCCATCAGGCGGCAAAAAATGGATTTGCATTTATTGCCTGGACCAACACCATTGGAAACATGCCGGCCTGGGGAGCTACCAACTGCAAACTAGGAAACAACCCCATGGTTTTAGCTTTGCCTTTTGGTAAAAGTGTCGTTGTTCTCGACTTTGCCATGAGTCAGTTTTCGTATGGTAAAATGGAAACCCTAAAAATGGAAGGAAAAGAATTGCCTTTTGCCGGAGGATTTAATACAAAAGGAGAACTCACAAACCAGCCCGGTGAAATTCTGGAATCAGAAAGGCCACTTCCGATTGGCTACTGGAAAGGCGCCGGTTTATCGTTGTTGCTCGATATTTTTGCTGCCATTTTATCCGGTGGAATAGCCACCCATGAAATAAGCAAAAGCAAGGTAGAATACGGCGTTTCGCAGGTTTTTATTGCCATCGATTTAAAAAACCTGAAAAATTACCCGGCAATTGAACATACTATTTCTGAAATTATTAATGATTTAAAAAACTCTGTTCCCGAAAATGAACTCTCAGAAATCAGGTATCCGGGCGAAAGAATTACAAATACCAGGGAAACAAATCTGAAAAACGGAATTCCTGTAAATAAAAAAGTGTGGGATGAAATAATACGGCTAAAGCAACTTTAATTCAGAAAAAAACGTCTGCATTAAACCATGAAAATAAATACACTACTTTTTATTTGCTGTTTATTTTGGTCGATGCCGTTGGTTTCAAAATCGCAGGAAAGATTTAGTTTTTCAACCGGAGTAACCATTCCCGAAGGTTTTTCTGTTGGAATCGGATATCATTATTCTCCTAAAGCAAGAGTTGATTTACAATTTGGAAACGATTTACAATTTGCCGATAGCAAACAATATTTTTTCACGGGATTCAATCACGCTTTATACTTTGGCAAAATCAACAAAAAAGCCGGCCGTAATTTGTGGACAGCCAATACAGGAGTCACATTTTTATATTCAAACAGCAGCCACAGGGAGGCTTCTGCTCAACTGCTGAAAGTATTTTTTGCTCGTGAAATTCCTCTAACAAAAAATATTTTTATTGAGCCACAACTTGGAATTAATTATCTCCTCCACGAAAACTCAAAAATCAAAGATGGAATGTATGAAGGTTATTTACTTCGGTTTTTACCGGTTGCAGGTGTAAATATTATTTTTTATTTGAATAAAAGGAATGTCACATTCACGAATTAACAACAACCATGTGTCGCCCTATTTTTTGGTCAAAATCATAAAATTACACCCCTGAATCAGAAGAAACGCTAAAAATCATCTTTCAAACGGTTGTTTTTATCTATTTAAAAAGTAAATGAATTGTTAATGTTGCAGAATTTTAAAATCTCAATTCAACCTTTTTCGTTTATTTGAGTCCAATTTTTTTATCAATTAATTCAAACAAAACAACTAAAATAAATATTGTGGCAACAAAAAAGATTTTCAGGATTTCAACAACCATTTTGTTGATTCTTGTAATGGGGGTAATTATTCTTTACCCCAAATTAAAACCAATGTTTTCGAAACAGGGAAATTCACCACAGGCAGGAATGCAACAAGGTGGAGGAAGAGGAGGCCAAACGCTTTTAGCAAGTGGCTATGTGCTGGTACCGACAGAAATGAGTGAACTAAGAAAAGCAGTTGGTTCATTGCTGCCCGACGAAGAAGTTGAATTATCGTTTGAGACTTCGGGTAAAATTGTTGGAATTTATTTTGAAGAAGGCACCCGTGTAAAAAAAGGCGATTTGCTCGCTAAAATTAACGACCGTCAGTTGCAGGCACAGTTGTTAAAATTGCAGGCACAGCTCAAACTTTCGGAAGAAAAGGAATTCAGGCAGCGCCAACTGCTCGATCGCGATGCAATCAGCCGCGAAAGTTACGACCAGATTTCAACTGAATTGCAGTCGCTCCAGGCTGATATAAAACTGATTGAAGCCCGTATTGCTGAAACCGAACTTCGTGCCCCTTTCGACGGAATTGTAGGTTTACGAATGGTGAGTGAAGGCGCTTACGCCACCACCCAAACAAAAATTGTAAGGCTGGTAAAAGTAAAACCGCTTAAAATTGAATTCTCAATTCCTGAACGTTACGCAGGAGAAGTAACTCCCGGTTTTCCAATTTCCTTTAGTGTCGACGGTTTCACCGATGATTTTCAGGCTAAAGTTTATGCGGTTGATCCTAAAGTTGAACTGGAAACGCGTACTATTGTTGTAAGGGCGCTCTATCCAAATACAAACGAAGAACTTAAACCCGGGCGTTTCGCCAGTGTCACCGTAAAACTATCGCAAATTGAAAATGCCGTTTCAATTCCTTCTGAAGCTGTTATTCCTGAAATGGACGGTGAAAAGGTATTTATTTATAAAAACGGGAAAGCCGAACAAAAAGCAATTATAACCGGTTTGCGTACCGAATCACACATACAGGTAAAACAGGGATTGAATTTTGGTGATACTTTGCTTACTACTGCAACATTACAGTTGCGCCAAAGTTTGCCGGTTCAGCTCGATACCTTGGTCACCAATTCAAATTTAGTTCAGTAGCGTCATGAGTTTATCATCATTAAGTATAAAACGCCCGGTATTGGCCACTGTATTTTCAATGGTCATAATACTTTTCGGGGCGATTGGGATGACCTACCTCGGGGTGAGGGAATTCCCAAGTGTTGACGCACCTATTATTTCTGTCAGCACATCCTACCCGGGAGCTAACTCCGATGTAATTGAAACCCAGATTACCGAGCCGCTAGAACAGTCAATCAACGGTATTCCGGGAATCAGAACATTAACAAGTTCCAGCAGCCAGGGAAGTAGCCGCATTTCAGTAGAATTTGAACTTTCTGTTGATTTGGAAACGGCCGCCAATGATGTTCGCGATAAAGTTTCGCAAGCCCAACGTTTTCTTCCTCGTGACTGTGACCCGCCTACCGTTTCGAAAGCCGATGCCGACGCCAGTCCGATCATGTTTATTGCAGTAAAAAGCAAAAATCGCTCTCTGCTCGAACTTTCTGAAATTGCTGAACTCACATTTAAGGAACAGTTGCAAACCATTTCGGGAGTAAGTTCGGTAAGTATCTGGGGTGAAAAAAGATATGCCATGCGAATCTGGCTCGATCCTGCAAAACTTGCCGGTTACCAAATGACACCGCTCGATGTAAGGAATGCAATCACCCGCGAAAATGTAGAATTACCTGCCGGAAGTATTGAAGGAAATTCCACCGAACTAACCATTCGCGCGCTGGGGTTAATGAAAACCGCCGAAGAATTTAACAGCCTGATTTTAAAACAGTCGGGAGAACAGGTAATTCGTGTTCGCGATATTGGTCGCGCCGAACTTGGACCGGAAGACATTCGCGGAATTATGAAAATGAACGGCGTTCCGATGGTTGGAACCATTATTGTTCCGCAACCCGGAGCCAACCACATCGACATAGTTGATGCTGTTTACGATCGACTGGAATACATTAAAAAAGATTTGCCCGACGATGTTGAAATCGAAATTGGTTTCGACAATACAAAATATATCCGCGATTCTATCAAAGAAGTTGAAAGTACCATTTACCTGGCATTTTTCCTGGTGGTGGTTATTATTTTTGTTTTCCTGCGCGACTGGAGAACAACAGTTCTTCCAATTCTTGTAATTCCGGTTGCATTGATTGGGGCATTTTTTATCATGTACATGGCCGGGTACACCATTAATGTTTTAACATTGCTGGCAATTGTACTTTCCATCGGGCTGGTTGTTGACGACGCCATTGTAATGATGGAAAACATCTATGTAAAAATTGAACAGGGAATGTCGCCGATGGAAGCCGGGATAAAAGGCTCGAACGAGATTTTCTTTGCTATTATCGCCACCACAATTACATTAATTGCAGTGTTTTTCCCCATCGTTTTTCTCGAAGGAATGACAGGCCGGCTTTTCCGCGAATTCAGTATTGTAATTGCGGGAGCCGTAGCTATTTCTGCGTTTGTAGCTTTGACGCTCACCCCGATGCTTTCAACAAAAATTTTGAAAACAAGACACAACAGAAGCAAAGCCTACAATTTCACAGAAAAGTTTTTTATTAAATTGAACAGTGTTTATAAGAACTCACTTGATTCTTTTTTGAAGAAAAAATACATTTCAATTTTAATTCTTGTTGCCTCGGCTGTATTTATCTTTTTCTTCTGGAAAATTATTCCTGCAGAAATGGCTCCAATGGAAGACCGTTCCCAGCTAAACATTAGTTTCAGAACGCCGGAAGGTTCAACGTACGAATACAATTATGCTTATGCCGAAGATGTAAACAACCTGGTGGAACGCACCGTTCCTGAAACAGACAAAGTAACCGAAATGATTCGCGGAAGTTCAGCATTTATCCGTGTTTTATTGGTCGATCCTTCTGAAAGAACGCGCTCGCAGCAGGATATTGCCAACCAGCTTACTGCCGAGTTACGCAAAATGACCAAAGCCAGAGCAAGTGTAGTACAACAATCTACATTCGGAGGACGAAGGGCAGGCCTGCCAATTCAGTATGTTATTCAGGCGCCAAACATCGAAAAGTTGCGTGAAATTCTACCTAAGTTTATGGCAGAAGTACAGGACAATCCGATTTTCGAAATGCCCGACGTAAACCTGAAATTTACAAAACCGGAACTTCAGATTGTAATCGATCGCGACAAAGCTAACCTGCTTGGAGTTTCAACCCAAAATATAGGACAAACACTTCAGTTGGCACTTAGCGGACAGCGTTTTGGTTATTTTATTATGAACGGAAAGCAATACCAGATTCTGGGGGAACTTGCGCGTCAGGACAGAAACAAACCGCTCGATTTGAAATCGTTGTATGTTAGAAATAGTACCGGAGCAATGGTACAGCTCGACAACTTTGTTACCCTGCAGGAATCTACTGCCCCGCCACAATTATACCGTTACAACCGCTTTGTTTCAGCAACTGTATCATCGGCGTTGGCCGAAGGAAGGACCATTAGCGAAGGATTGGCCGAAATGGACAAAATTGCTGCAAATGTACTGGACGACACTTTCAGAACTGCCCTTGCCGGCGATTCAAAAGACTTTATGGAAAGTTCGTCGAGTTTGATGTTTGCCTTCCTTTTAGCTATTGTTCTTATCTTCCTGGTACTTTCAGCACAATTCGAAAGTTTCAAGGACCCGATAATCGTAATGATGACCGTTCCGCTTGCGTTGACAGGAGCTTTTGTCTTTATGTGGTATTTTAACGTTACCATGAATATTTTCAGCCAGATTGGTATTATCATGCTGATTGGTCTGGTTTCGAAAAACGGTATTTTAATTGTTGAATTTGCCAACCAGCGAAAAGAAGCCGGCATGAGCAAAGCCGAAGCCATCCGTTTTGCATCGGCTGCCAGGTTCCGTCCTATTTTAATGACGAGCTTATCTACAATTTTAGGAATCCTTCCGCTGGCCATGGGTCTGGGTGAAGGAGCTCAAAGCCGCGTTGCCATGGGTATCGCTGTTGTAGGTGGGTTAACCATTTCAACTTTCCTTACTTTGTATGTAGTGCCGGGTATTTATCTGTTTATTTCCAGCGAATCTAAAACATTTAAAAATGAATCTAAAAATTCTGAAAAAATTGAATCCGCAGAAATTCAATAATAAAATAGTGTTGCTTTTGCTTTTCTTTTTTGTTTTTGAAAACACAAAAGCGCAGGAAATTTTTGATTTGAGCCGTTGTATAACAACCAGTCTCGAACAAAATTATTCACTAAAAGTAGTACGCAACCAGGAAGAAGTTGCCGGAAATAACGTTACTCTCGGAAATGCAGGCTATCTTCCAACAGTTACAACCAGCAACCGTTACGGAGGAAATTTAACAACCACAACTCAAAACATGAACGACGGATCGCAACGTGTTTCCAGCGATATTTACAATACAACCGGAACCGCTGCTTTAAGTTTAACCATGACCATTTTTGACGGTTTTAATGTGAAAACAACGTACCAGAAATTGAACGAATTGAAAAACATTGGCGAACTCAACACGCAAATGTCAATGGAAAACCTGGTGTCTCAGATTGCTGCTGAATACTATTATTATATACAGCAAATCAATTATTTCAAAAACATGGAATACGCGGTTTCACTTTCGCGTGAGCGTGTAAGAATCGACGAAGAACGGTATTTACTGGGAGCTTCATCAAAACTCGAACTTTTGCAGTCGATTGTTTACCTGAACGCCGACAGTTCGAATCTTGCCAAACAAAACGAGAACATTCTTGAATCGGAAATCAGGTTGAAAAAATTAATGGCTATAAAAAACATGGAAGATAAGATTGGAGTTAAAGACTCTTCCATTGTTTTTAATCCTGACCTTGTTTATAAAGTTCTGCTTGAATCTACTTTGGAATTGAATACCAGCCTTCAGGTGGCCAGAAAAAACCAGGTGATTTCTGAACTCGATTACAAAATTATTGCTTCGCGCGCATATCCTTACCTTTATTTATCTTCGGGATACACTTATACCTACCGGGGTTATGGAACAGGTTCAATCAGCGACTACGGAACACTCGCCATAAACAACCAGCAAGCCCGGGCATTCAACTATGGGTTAAACCTGAGCATGGATATTTTTGACGGTAACAACCGCAAGCGTGAAAAAACAAATGCCCAGTTAGATGTTGAAAACAAAGTAATCCGCCTTCAGGAAGTAGAACAGGATATAAAAGCTGAATTGCTAACGGTTTACAATGCATATCAAAACAATCTTCGACTGGTTCAAATGGAAGAACAAAATCTTGATGTTGCACGCGAAAATCTCGAAATTGCTCTTGAACGTTACAAACTGGGAAGTTTATCGGGACTTGAACTTCGCGAAGTTCAGAAAAGTTTACTCGATGCTGAACAGCGTTTAATTTCGGTGAAATACCAAACAAAACTGGCTGAAATTTCGTTGTTGCAGATTTCGGGAAAAATAATGGATTACGCTTAGCATATCATTCTAATCATAAGAAAAAGAGGCTGTCCAAAAAGTCAAAAATATTTAACCGCAATGATCGCAATGAAATTCGCAAAGAGCGCAAAGCTTTATAAATTAGCAGATTAAATTTGCGTACTTTGCGTTAAACTTAGCGCATTTAACGGTTAAAATAACTTTTTAGACAGCCTCTTTTTCTTTATTCATATTCCTGAATAATTGTACCGGTTAATCGCAGTAGCGAAGTTTGAGAGTCGATAAAATTATATATCGCCTGCAATTTTGTTAGCGAGGCGTTTAGATAAATATTCTGAACATCGCGAAAGTTGAAGGAGTTAATAGCTCCCGACTCAAACTTCTCTTTTGAAATCTGCATGTTTAGTTTTGCAGCCTGCATATTTTCATCAGCAACAAACAACAATTCTTTACGAACCTGATAATATTCAAACAAATTGGATAAACTATTGACCAAATCGAGTTGCATATCCTCAATTTCAATTTGACCGATTTGTTCGTCAATTTTTGCAATCTGTAAAGCCCGTTTTTTACTTCCTCCGCTAAACAGATTAAAACTCAGGGTAAAGTTCCCGTAAAAGGATGCTGAATTTGCCCAGGTTGTTCCTGAATTTACAAAAGCTGTTCTTGCACTTGTCGCGGTGGCTCCGCTACTAAAATCGAGTGACGGAGAAAATGCGCTTTTTGCCGAAGCCACTGAATTCTCAAGCAAACGCTGATTTACATATTGGTTTTGCAAACTCTTGTTGTTTGAAAACATTTGAGCCTCCAAATCGATAAGATTATAATCAACAGGAATAGCACTGAAACTATCAGTTAAACTGTACAAAACCGTTGCTTTTTCAGCCATAAGATAGTTTAAATCGCGCAAGGCATTTTTATAGGCAACCTCCTGTATTAAAAAATCGGAACGATCAGACAAATATGAATTCTGTGCCTGTAAAACATCGTAGGTTACATAGGTTCCAAAGTTTTTCCTTTCCTCGGCTTGTTTGTATCGATCTTCAGAAAGAGTCATAACTTCACGATATGCTTCCAGTTTTTCTTTTTCAAGTAAAACAGAATAATAAGCAAGAATAACGGATTGAATTGTACTTTCGAGAAGAGTAGCGGTATTTTGTCGGGAGAGTTGTTCCAATTCTTCGTACTTCTGTTTTGCAATTCGTACAGAGAAACCGTCAAAAAGAGTCCAATTCAGTGATGGGCCACCGGTAAAACGGTTTGAAGTATAATTTTCAGATTCCACCGTATTAAACGAGTTATTTGCGGCCAGAGACAAATTTATATAGGGATATCGGCCGGCATCGCCCCAGTTATTCTGAATCTCAGCAATACGTTGGTCGTTTCTTATAATTTGTATCTGGTAGTTATTCTCCAGCGCCTTCTCAATAGCATTGTTTAAAGTTAGCGGTTGTTGTGCCACAGCCGCGAATGTAAAAAATCCAAATATTAAAAAATATACTGCCTTCATTATTTATCCTCCTCCTTTTCAACATAAATAGTTTCATCGATTTTACGTTGGGCATGAATCCATGCAATTTCAACTTCCTGTTGTGTAAATTTCCTTCCATACCAAAATTGTCTGACTGCTCTTCTAATATCATTCAAAATAAGAATCAAAGGAGGGAAAAACAACAAAAGAAATAATGTACCGAAAGCCACACCATAAACCAATGAAATTGCCATTGGAATAAGTTGTTGCGCCTGAAAACTTTTTTCAAGAATAATTGGGAATAATCCAAATGAAGTGGTAATTGAAGTTAAAAGTATTGGCCTTAACCTTGTTTTCCCGGCCTGAATAATGGAATCCCTCACTTCAAATCCTTCAGCAATTAATGAATTGAATTTCGACAAAAACACAACAGCATCGTTAACAACAACGCCCATGAGGGCAATAACACCCCACAAGCTCAATATTGAAAGTGGTTTTCCATGAATTCCATGTCCCCAAATCGCACCCAGAATTGAAATTGGAACTAAAATAATAATGATCATTGGTTGTTCAAATGATTTGAAATGAATCATTAGAATAAAAACAATGGCCAGAAATGCAGGAGGGAAAAAAGTTAAAATGTCGTTTCCGCTTCTCACGCTTTCTTTTTGTTGGCCCTGGTATTCAACGGTTAACCCGGGAAAATTTCTTTTTAGTTCAGGAATTACATTTGCTTTTATATTGTCCAGAATTTCAATGGCTGAATCGTCGGGATCCATCATTTCAGCTTCCACCCTTATTTCCCTTTTTCCGTTAAAACGGCTAATCGTAACCGGTCCCCTTTCCAAATGATAATCAACAAGCTCGGTTAAAGGATATTCACCGGAAGAAGCTTTAATTTTCATTTTTTCCATCTGTCCAATTGTTTGCCGGTCTTCAGTGGGGTAACGAACCCAAACCCTCAGTTCATCGCGTCCTTCCTGGAGTCGTTGTGCCTGGCCTCCGTAAAATCCCTGACGAACCTCATTGGCAATGGTTACTTCATCGAATCCCAACATGTAAGCCCTTGGTTTTAAATCTAACCGAACTTCCTGTTTCCCCAACGGGTTTGTATTAACCACGTCTTTTAAACGAGAATCCTGCTGAAGTTTTTCAATAAGAAATTCCTGGGCTAAATCGAGTTCTTCGGCATTGGATGACAACAAACCAATAGAAACAGGTGAACCAAACCGGTTACTTCCTCCAATGGTAAATTTTTCAGCCTCCGGAATTGTTCCCACTTTTTTATTAATTCGTTGAATAATTTCATAAGCGCTTATTCCCGACTCTTCAGAATCCCAGGGAGTTACTCCAATATTACCGGTATGAGCGCCGCTTTCATCGCCGTCGAATCCACTACCAAGGGTAAGAATACTATTTTCAATATAATCTCTTGAACTGCTGTATTCCTTTTTCATTTCGTCATTTACCACCCAAACAATACTGTCGAGTCTTTCCAGGTATCCCATGGTTTGTTGTTCGCCCGAGCCAGGAGTAAAAGCAATATTTATATTAAAATCGTCAAATTCCATTCTGGGAAAAAAGGTAGTTTTAATCATACGTCCGCCAATTAAACCACCGGTTATAATCATCATAGCCAAAGGAATACCAATTACGATGTATCTCCATTCCAAAACCAACCTGATTACCCTGTCGTAGGCATAATCGCGCAGCCAACCAATAAACCCTTCAATATATTTTCTTAGGCCCTTTGCTTTTGCACTAAAAACCTTTCTGTTTAATACAACTTTATTTCCTATGTGTGCAGGTAAAACCAGAAAAGCTTCAAACAAAGAGAATATCAAACTTAGAATTACTATTACAGCCATTTCATACATCATTTCCATTTGGCCGGTAATAAAAAGAAGCGGGGCAAACGCAGCAATAGTTGTTAAAACCGAAGTAATTACAGCAGGAATAACTTCAACCGTTCCGTCGATTGCAGCCCGCATCGGGCTTTTACCCGATTCAAAATGCTGAAAAATATTTTCACCGATTACGATTCCGTCATCCACGAGAATCCCAATTACCAGAATCATCCCAAAAAGCGACATCATATTTATTGTAATCCCTATTAAATTGGCAACAATAAACATGGCCAGAAAAGATGAAGGAATTCCCCAGGCAACCCAAAGCGACAGGCGGGTACTTAACATTAAACCCAAAATTAAAACAACCAAAAACAATCCCTGTCCGCCATTCACATACAACAATTTAAGCCGACTCTTCAGAACCTCCAAAAATGAACGCGAAATTTCAAGTTCTACACCCGGTGTTTTAGCGTTAAACTCCTTTACATAATCATTTATATAATGAGTTATATCGACCAAATCTTCAGTAATTAATTTCTGAACCCGAATGTAAACCACGGGTTTCCCTTTTACCAATGTTTTTCGTGGTGTGTCAGCAAATTTCTTTTTTACCATTGCAATATCACGAATCCGGATAACGCTTCCGTCCTCGTTTGCCCTTAAAACTATATCTCCGATTTTGTTGGGATCGGCACTTCTGGATCGAAGACGAATAAGCAACTCCTCTTTGCTTGAACGTATTTCTCCGCCAGATACGTCTTTGTTGTTATTTTCTATGGCCGTTTGTAGTTCCGAGAATGTGATACCGTACCGTAAAAGTTCTTCTTCTTTTGTTTCAACAGAGATTTCCAAGGAAGGGTACCCTGCCAGTGAAACCTGGCTAATGATTCCAGATGCCAAAAAATCTTCTTCAATTTTCTGTGCATAACTTTTTAAAGTAATAAGATCTACATCGCCGGTAACCAACAACTGCATTGCTGGCGAAGTAGTCCTTCGTTTATAAACTATTGGCCGTTCGGCAGCGGTTGGGAAAGACGAAATTCCATCTACAGCATTTTTCACCTCGATAAGCGCCTCGTCAATATCATATCCGGGTAAAATTTCTATGGAAACACTCGTACTGTTTTCAGAAGAACTGGAATTAATTTCATAAATCCCGGGAATGGCCCGCACAGCTTCCTCTATTCGCGAAGTAACACCTTCTTCCATTTCAACCGGTGATGCCCCGGGATAAGAAACGGTAACAAAAATATATTTGGAAGGACGTTCAGGGAAGGACGACATTTTCATTGAATAAAGGCTGTAACCTCCAACAATAATCAAAAAAACAATAATCAAGTTTGCATAAAATGGAAACTTGACAAAAATTTCAACCACTTTCTTCATAAAACTACCTCCCCGATTGTGATTGTTCTTCGATAATTCCTTTGGATGAATTATCCGTGCTTCCCAAAATATTGACCGGACTGTTTTCTTTTACACTCACCAGTGCTTCTGTTACAACATTCAACCCTTCTTCAAGCCCGTCAAAAATCAACGTTGACTCATTCCACTTCAGAATGTTTATGCTTTTCTTTTTTAGTTTACCGTCAATAACAACAAAAACTTCGTTGGTATTGAATACTCCGGAACGCGGAATTTCCATTGCCGAGTCAATTTTTTGCCCCGGAAACTCCACCTTCAAATACTGGCCATAAACAAAATTGTTTGTTGAATTCGGAACCTTCACATAAATACTACGCGACTGAGATTCGGTTTCGATATAATTTGAAATACGAACCACATCACCTTTTCCGCTAAAACTTCCGTCTTCAGAAAAAACATTGACTTTATCACCAATTTTTATCCATTGACTATTCGCGTTTTCTACCGGCACTTCTATTTCGAGTTCATCCGTTTGGATCATTTTTGCAATTTGCCCACCGGAATTAACATACGACCCAACTTCATAATTTACGGTTGTAAAAGTACCATTGAAGGGTGCAAACAATAAATATCTGCTCAGTTTTTTTTCATCCTGTTTAATAGAATAATACTCACTCAATACTCCTTTGCTGGATAAAAACACCTTTAATTTAGGATCATTCAATTCCGGAAATTTGGGTAAATCTTCCTCTATTTCTATCCCTGAAAAGAAAGTATAATACTCATTGTAATCGTTTGGAAAATCGATTTTCAGATCGGGTAAAATTGTTGACAACGTATTAAGGAAATTGCTTTTACTGGCTTTCAAAGCAAGTTCAGCTTCATCCTTATAAATTGTTCCCAGTAGTTGTCCTTTTTTAAAGGATTCTCCTGATTTCAATTTAATTTCACCTGGTTCAATCTTTCCAGAGGCTTCGGCAACCAATAAAACCTCCTTGCTTGAACTTACTCTTCCTGAACGGACAACAGGTGAAACAACTTCATAGTATTTAACTATTTCAGTTCGTACCGACCTAAGTATTTCCGCTTCATTTTTTTTTGCCGGTTCCGGCTTCATTGATACAAAAATTAGTGACAATGCCGCCGATCCTCCAAGCAAAACAATCAGGGCCACTACAATAAAAGTAATCTTCCTCCAACTCATTTTGAACATTTTTTAATTGGTTAATAGCTTTTTGGGAAATAATATAATTCCCATGGAATAAATCGTTATTCCACAAGTAACAAGTTGTAAGTTTTGATTATAAAATAGATCGGGATAGAAAAAACACAAAAACCTGAAACTACAAAACTTCAGATTTCGGTTTTAGACCTTTTAGTATGGGTTAGGTTTAAAACCATTTAAAAAAAATATCAATAATTTTGAGATTATCTCCTGCTCGTGTCCTGTTATTTTACTAACATATTTGTTTCTCTGAAAACAATAACGCCTGATAATGAGCTTTCCCAATATATTTGTTAAAACACAAATAATTTGCTCCAACACGGTTCGTAAATTTGATTTTTTTACAATTTTGTAATCATTTTAAAGTAATCTCCAATTTTAATTGCATACCAAAATAATTGTATTTAATTACAAACCATGTTTACAAAAAAAGACACAAGAAATTTCCGCCCTTTAATTGAAGGTGTTACCATGCGGCCGCTTGCTTTCGAGGAAAAAACCATTCTTTGCGAATTCAAACTTGAAAAAGGCTATTCACTGCCTGCACACGAACATCCGTATGAACAAACCGGCTATTTGATTTCCGGAAAACTGAATTTCAGAATTGATGAAACCTGGTTTCCTGCTGAACCGGGCGACAGCTGGTGTATTCCTGAAAATGTGGAACATGAAGTAAAAGTATTGGAAGATTCATTGGTTATTGAATTGTTTTCTCCCATTCGCCCCGACTACCTTCCGTAACATTTTTTCTAATCGTAATAAAATTCATGTATTTGCATGAAAGAAATACTACCTTTGCGGGTCGATTGCGAAAACCAGATAAATGCAAATACTTGAATTTGATACAGTTATTATTGGCAGTGGATTAGCAGGCTTAACTGCTGCATTTCATTCATCGAAACATGGTAGTGTTGCCATTGTTACAAAATCGCAATTAGACACCAGCAACTCTTATTATGCCCAAGGGGGAATTGCCGCCGCCATTTCAGAAGATGATTCTCCTGAACAACATTTGCACGATACCCGCGTAGCAGGAAGAGGCCTTTGCGATTACGATGCTGTTGAAGTTCTTGTAAACGAAGGCCGCGAAAGAGTTTTGGAACTTATTGAAATGGGAATGCCTTTCGACAAAAAAAACGGGAAATTTGTTCTCGGGCTGGAAGGAGGACATTCAAAACGAAGGATTTTACATGCCGGCGGCGATGCTACAGGCAAGGAACTGACCTGTTTTATGTTGCAGAAAGTTAAAGAGCAACCCAGCATTCAATCGTTTGAATATGTAGCGGCAATTAAATTGTTGCAAAAAGGCCAGTGTATTTTAGGTGTTCAGGGTTATGATTTTACCACCAGGGAAAATATTCTTTTCAAAACAAAAGCTGTAATTCTTGCCACAGGCGGATTATCGAGAATTTACGCTCGATCAACAAATCCGCACACTGCTACCGGCGACGGAATTGCAATGGCTTTTGAAGCCGGAGCCCGTGTTGCCGACATGGAATTTATTCAGTTTCATCCATCAGCACTATCCATTCCAGGGAAAGACGCCTATTTAATTAGTGAAGCCGTTCGTGGTGAAGGTGCCTGGCTGCTTGACGAAAATGGCGAACGTTTTATGAAAGACATTCACCCGCTGGCAGAACTTGCCCCCCGCGATGTGGTCGCCTACAGCATTTTCAAAAGAATTCAGAAATCGAATACTGACCATATTTATCTTTCACTGAAACACCTCGACAAGGAAAAAATCAGGAAACGGTTTCTGCACATTTACAACCAGTTGAAGGAACACAATCTTGATTTAACCAGCGATTTAATTCCAATTTCACCTGCAGCGCATTACATGGTGGGCGGTATTAAAACCAACCTCGACGGTGAAACCAATATTTCAGGTTTGTTTGTTTGCGGCGAAGCAGCTTCAACAGGAGTTATGGGCGCCAACCGGCTGGCCAGCAATTCATTGCTCGAATGTCTGGTTTTTGGGAAAAGGGCCAGCGACAAAGCTTCGAAACTTGAACCCGGCAATTGTTCCATGCAAGATTTTGAAGCCACTTATGTTGACGAAAAGAACGAAACAATTTTTCTGAGAATTCAGAACGAACTTGCTACACTAATGTCGCAAAATCTGGGAATTGTCCGTTCAAAAGCAGGCATGGAAAAAACCCTGAACAGGTTAAATGAAATTGGAAGTGAGTTCAGCGACACAAAAAATGAATACAATTTGCTGAAAATTAAAAATTCGGTTACCATTTGCAAATTAATTACCCAGGGAGCCCTGGCGCGGAAAGAAAGCCGCGGCGGACATATTCGTGATGATTTTCAGAAAGAAAATATCGATTTCAGAACACACAGTATTCAGCAGAAAGGGAAAAAACTTCACTTCGAACCGATAAGAAAATAGGAAAACATGGAGGATAAACTTTTAAAATCGGCAGAAATACTTTTCAATCTTGCCTTTGCGGAAGACATTGGCGAAGGCGATATTACCACCAACAATTTAATTCCGCCCGGCGAAAGTAAAAAGGCTTTGTTCGTAGCTAAAGCCGATGGAATTGTTGCTGGATTACCGGTTGCAGAAATGGTTTTCAGAAAATTTGATTCCAATCTGGAATGGACAACTTTTATTCCCGACGGGCACAGTGTAAAAAAAGGTGAAACCATTGCTGAATTTTCGGGCAATTACCGGGCTTTGTTAAGCGGTGAACGCATTGCTTTGAACTTTCTACAGCGAATGTCGGGTATCGCTACATTCACCAGCCAGTTTGTAAAAGCTGTTGAAGGAACAACTACAAAAATTCTTGACACCAGAAAAACTTTACCGGGTTATCGATTCCTCGATAAATATTCGGTAAAAATGGGTGGAGCAACAAATCACAGAATCGGTTTGTACGATATGGTAATGATAAAAGACAACCATATCCAGGTGGCAGGCGGAATAAAAAAAGCAGTGGAAGCCATTCGTCCCAATGTTCCGGTTAGCATTAAAATTGAAGTCGAAACGGTTGACCTAACCATGGTACAGGAAGCTGTTGATGCAGGCGCCGATATTATTATGCTCGATAATATGAGTACAGAATTAATGGCTGAAGCAGTAAAACTTATTCATAAACGTGCGAAAACCGAAGCATCAGGAAACATGTCGCTGCAAAGAATCAGGGAAGTAGCTGAGATTGGAGTCGATTATATTTCCATTGGAGCTCTTACTCATTCAGTAAATGCACTCGATATTAGCCAGCGATTGTTGTAATTATGAACCTGGTTATCGACATTGGCAATTCGCGAACAAAATTTTCGTTGTTCAATCGCGGGGAAGTATTAATCACTGTTCCGGTTGATGAATTTTTACCCCAACACATTGATGTTTTAAAAAATGAACACCCTTCGCTGGATAAAGTAATTTTGTCTTCAGTACGAGAATATCCGGAAAGTTTAAAAAGTGCGCTGCAAAACAAATTTGAAACATTTATTGAACTGAATGCAGAAACCCGGTTGCCTATTGAGAATCTTTATTCGAGCAAAGACACACTTGGAAAAGACAGAATTGCAGCGGCAGTGGGAGCCAACGATTTGTATCCCGACACAAATGTTCTGGTAATTGATGCCGGCACTGCAATTACCTACGATTTGATAAACGAGAAAAACCAGTATTTGGGAGGAAATATTTCGCCTGGGCTGGAAATGAGATTTAAAGCGCTTCACCAGTTTACCAATAAATTACCTCTTATTCAGCAAAACGACCTGAATAAATTGTATGGAACCACAACCGAAGAAGCAGTCCGAGCCGGCGTTCAAAACGGTTTTATCTACGAAGTGGAAAAAACAATCGAAATGTTTAAGGTTTTTTATAGTAATTTAAAAGTTATTATTACTGGAGGTGATGCCATTTTTTTTGATAAAAAATTAAAAAATTCTTTCTTTGTACATTTCAATTTAGTAGCCTTAGGCTTAAACAGCATATTAGAATATAATGGGTAAAAATAGCAAAGCTTATTTTATTATCGGATTACTGTTATTTCCGGCAATAGTTTTTGCGCAGTTCAACAATAACACAACCTCGCCTTACTCAAGGTTTGGTCTTGGCGATTTGCAATCAAGAAGTCTTGGAAGAACATTTGCCATGGGTGGTGCTTCACTGGCCAGCAGAAATTCGTTACAGATCAATACAGCCAATCCGGCTTCCTACACAGCCATCGATTCGCTAAACTTTTTATTTGAATTTGGTGTGAACGGAAAATTTTCGAATTACAAAAACGACCTTACTTCTATGCGTACAAGCGACGTAAACTTCAGGTATTTTGCCATGAATTTTCAAATTACCAACTGGCTTGCATCAAGTATCGGGTTAACTCCATATTCGGATATCGGCTATAATGTTAAAATTGACGAGTATCTGGAAAACACCGGAAATTACACCATTAATTATTATGGAGAGGGTTCTTTGTCGCGCGCCTATTTTGGAGCTGCCATCGAACCTTTTAAGAATGTTTCAATAGGAGCCAATTTGAATTACCTGTTTGGGAATCTTACTCACAATGCAGAATTGTATTTTCTCGATGCTTCTGATTTTTACAATTCTCAACGTTACGAGCACATCAGAGTTAGCCAGTTTGGTTTCGATTTTGGAGTACAGGCAACCATTCCGCTGAAAAAAGATCAAAACCTTACACTGGCAGCCATTTTAGAGAACAAACCTGAATACACAGCTTTCCGTTCCGAAATTATTCAGAAAAATTTAACATCTTCTTCAACTACTGATCAGGACACTTTAAGTTTCCAGGATGAAGAAAAGGGATCAATTACTTTTCCTGTCACTTATGGATTTGGTGCTTCATATGTAATAAAAGACAAAGTAGAATTTAATGTCGATTATTATCATCAAACGTGGTCAAAAGCAACTTTTTTTGGTTCAATTAATCCAGTTTTAACTGATTTAGATAAATTTGCAGTTGGCGCAGAGTGGATACCTGATAAATTTTCCATTCGCAGCTACGTTCACAGAATTGCATACCGTGCAGGAATGAAATATGAAAAATCATATCTGATTCTTAATAATCAGCAAATTAATGATTTTGGCATAAGTTTTGGAGTTGGTTTACCAATTTATCGTTCAAATTCAACTATTAATGTTGGAGCAGAAATTGGGAAACGAGGTACTACAGCGGCCGACTTGATATCCGAGAGATACGCAAAATTAAATCTTAGTGTAAACTTGCAGGATTTATGGTTTATGAAAAGAAGATATGATTAGAAGAATTAAAAAAATAAAACTAATACTACTATGAAAGCTATCGTTAGAAAAACACTCTTGTTTGCCTCAATTGTTGTTTTCGCTGCAACTTTTGCGATGGGGCAAAGAGTAATTAAAGGAACTGTTTACCTCGATGGTAAGCCGGCAGCCGGAATTACGGTTGAAGCACACAAAGGCAGCAGCATGATGACAAGTTTTGACGGAAAATATGAAGTGCAGGCTGACCCAAAATCAAAATGGTTAAAATTCACCTACATCGACGACATTAAACGACTTGATCTGGCTGAAAATTCAGGCGATGAAATCGATTTTGCTTTCGATGGCAACATGCCGGGCGAAGGCGAAACTGGTAATTCTGCCGGAGTGAGTAACAAAAGCCACGAAGAGCTTATCAAAGAGCAGAACCAGGAGTATATGAACGAACTGTCAATGTATGCTGAGTTTTACAAACAGGATGATTATAAATCGGCATTACCGCACTGGAAAAAAGTATATACCGACTTCCCTAAATCAACAGCAAATATTTACATTCAGGGAGCAAAAATGTACCAGTCGATGGTTGAAAATGCTAAAACCCCTGAAGATAAAGATAAAGCGCTTCAGGAATTGATGAAAATTTACGATAACCGTATCAAAAACTTTGGTGAAAAAGGTTATGTTAAGGGCCGTAAAGGTTCAGACTGGTTAAAATACAAACTGGATGAAAACCTGGAAGGCGATCAGTTAAAAACTGCTTTAAAAAGTGGTTATGAATGGATTAACGAATCTATTAATGATCAGGGCAACGAAACTGAAGCTCCTATTTTGGTTCTGTTAATGCAGACATCAAAATCGTTGTTCAAAATGGGCGAGATTTCAAAAGAAACCGTAATTACCAACTACGATAAATGCAACAGCATTATTAATGCAGTTATTAGTGCAAATGCAGATGCTGACCGCGTTTCAAGAATGAAACAAATTCAACCCTATATTGAAAGTATTTTTGGAACATCGGGTGCTGCCGACTGTGAAGCTTTGGTAAATATTTTTACACCACAATTCCAGGAAAAAGGCAACGATGTAGAGTTTATTAAAGGAATGCTGCTTCGCCTTGGTCGTGCAAACTGCGACGAAAGTGAACTTTTTGCCCAGGCTACCGAAAGATTGTATGAACTTGAACCATCGGCTTTGGCTGCCTACAACATGGCTCGCCGTTTTATCAAAAAAGGTGAAATTGCAAAAGCAAAAGAATATTATAAAATGGCTATGGAGCAGGAAACTGACAAAGAATTGCTTGCATCATACTATCTGCAATACGGAAAAGTTTTATACAGTGAAGGATCACTACCCGAAGCAAGAAATTATGCACGAAAAGTTCTTGAAATCAATCCTGATAACTGTGAAGCAAATATGTTAATCGGAGATATTTATGTTTCAGCAAGCCGTTCGTTCTCTGGTTCAAATCTTGAAAAATCGGCAATTTTCTGGTTAGCCGTTGATTATTACAACAAAGCACGCAAAGGCGATGAATGTTCAATCGATGCAGCCCAGAAAGCAAACGACTATAAAAAATACTTTCCTAACAAAGAAGATGCTTTTATGGAAGGTTTACAGGAAGGACATTCATATAAAATTGAAGGCTGGATAAATGAATCTACAAAAGTCCGGTTCTAAAATAGTATTTCAAAAAATTAAAAACCTTGGTATTGCAGCTCTTTTTACAGGGGCTGCAATACTTTTCTATGCCTGCGAGAACAACATCGAACAAATCAAGGCTTTTAGTTCCTCCGAGAACCTCCCGGTACTTGAAGCAACAAATTTCGAGACTATCGCAACCGATTCAGGCGAAATCCGCTATTTTCTGAGAACCCCAAAATTGCTTCGCTACGAAAATGAAGGCGATGCATATTACGAATTTCCGGAAGGAATAGAACTCGTTAAATACGACGAAAACAAACAAATTATTTCCAGTATTACAGCCAACTACGCCAAACAGTACGACAAGGACAAAAAATGGGAGGCAAAAAACAACGTAATTGCCACAAATGCCCAGGGCGATACCCTGAAAACCGAGCAACTTTTTTATGAAGAGAATGCTGGTAAGATTTACACTGAAGAATTTGTCCGAATAATCCGACCCGACCAGATAATTAAAGGAGTAGGATTTCAATCGGATCAAACGTTACAAAACTGGAGAATCAAGAATCCCACAGGTACTATTTACGTAAGTATGGAAAAACAGGAAAACGGTCAACCCGATTCAAGTGGAATAAATCCGGAAAAAAAACCTGTTGATATTCAATCAGAAAACAGTACTTTGGAGTTCAAAAAATAAATTTCAGCATGAACCTGATTCTTATTATTCTGATAACAATTGTTTTATCCGCCTTTTTCTCGGGAATGGAAATTGCCTTTGTTTCAGCAAATAAATTGAGGTTGGAACTCGACAAAAAATCGGAACCTTTCAGTTCAAAAATACTGCGGTTTGTTACAGCCGATGCCGGCCACTACATTGCCACCATGCTGGTTGGAAACAACATTGCACTGGTAATTTACAGTATCGCTTTTGCAGGGTTGCTGGAGCCGGTTTTTAGAATATATATTCAGTCGGAATCTGTTATTCTTCTATCTCAGACTGTTGTTTCCACATTAATAATTCTGGTATTTGCCGAATTTCTTCCTAAAACACTTTTCAGGATTTTCCCCAATGCCATTCTTACTGTTTTTGCACTTCCACTGGCACTGTTTTATATTCTGTTTTACCCAATTACAAGTTTTACTATCGGAATTACAAACACGCTGATTAAGCGCTTTCTGAAAACCGATATAAAAAAATCGCCAAAAGATATTGTTTTCAGCCGAATCGACCTCGATGAGTTTGTGAATGAAAACGATGCAGTAAGTATTGAAAAAAAGGCAAACATTGAAAAAGAAGTAAAACTCTTTAAAAATGCCCTTGATTTCTCGAAGGTAAAATTACGCGAGATTATGGTGCCCCGACCCGAAATTGAAATGCTCGAAATTAATGCAACCATCGACGAATTAAGACAGAAATTTGTTGAAACCGGTTATTCAAGAATCCTTTTTTTCGAAGAAAACATCGATAATATTATCGGGTATGTACATTCATCGGTAATTTTTCAAAACCCGGTTTCTATAAAACCATACATTCAGAAAGTGTTAATAGTTCCCGAAACAATGCCGGCAAACAAACTGCTCAGCACTTTTATTCAGGAACACCGAAGCATTGCAATTGTGGTTGATGAATTTGGCGGTACATCGGGAATGGTAACCAGCGAAGATATTCTGGAAGAAATTTTTGGTGAAATTGAAGACGAACACGATACCAGCGACATTATTGAGAAAAAAATCAACGACAATGAATTTATTTTTTCAGGCCGTGCTGAAATCGATCTTCTAAATGAAAAATATTTTTTCGAATTACCTGAATCGGAAGATTTTGAAACTTTGGCAGGATTAATTTTATACAATTACGAAAGTATTCCAAAAATAAATACCGAGCTGAAAATTGATAACTTTCAGCTGAAAATCCTTAAAGCTACGAGTACAAAAATCGAATTAGTAAAACTTACATTACTGAACGATTAGTTTCCAAGCACATATCCTGAACACAATCAGCTTAAATATCAATAAATTACGCAATTCAACAATCGCCTGTTAAAAAAAAAACAATTGTTCAGGTATAATATTGAAAATTGTTATCTTCGTAGCTCGAAAAATTTAAGTAGAAAAATCATTAAAATTACTGTTATTCAATGGCAACGTTAGAAAAGATTAGAACGAAAGCAGGATTATTGGTTGCAATAGTTATCGGTGTTTCGCTTGCCGCGTTTATCCTTGGCGATATGTTGAGGTCAGGAAATTCTTTATTTCAGAAACAAAGGCTTCAAATTGGTGAAATCGACGGACAGACTATTCAATATCCCGACTTTCAGCAGAAGGTTGAAGAATTGGGAGAAATTTATAAATTGAATACTTCTCAATCTCAAATTACAGAAGATACCTGGGTTCAACTTCGTGAACAAACCTGGCAAACTATGATTCGCGACATCGTTATGGGCGAAGTTTATGACGATTTGGGAATTGCCGTTAGTTCACAGGAATTGTACGATATGATTCAGGGCTCCAACCTTCATCCAATAATTCAGCAATTATTTACCAACCCAAATACAGGGCAGGTAGATAAAAATGCAATTGTAAGTTTCCTTAAAAACCTTGACACCGGTGTTGATCCGGATCAAAAACAATATTGGTTGTATATTGAAAAACAAATTTCTGAAGACAGAATTCAATCGAAATATGCCAATATGGTTGGAAAAGGAATGTATATTACAACCGAAGAAGCAAAGGAAAGCCTTGATGCAAGAAACAAACAAGTAAACATTGATTTTATTTTACTGAATCACAACACAATTGCCGACAGCCAGGTTGTAGTTACTGAAAAAGATTTAAAATCGTACTATGACTTGCATAAAGAAGATTATGAACAGGAAACTACACGTAGAATTGAATACATTACTTTTCCGGTGAAACCTTCGGCTGCCGATTTCAAAACGGCTGAAGACTGGATTAAAGATATTAAAGCCGATTTTGAAACAACTACCGATAATGAACAGTTTGTAAATGCCAATTCAGATGTAAGTTTCGACAATACCTGGTACAAAAAAGAAAGTTTGCCCGAAAACATTGGTAACTGGATTTATGAAGAAGGCGCAGATACCAATCAGGTTTTTGGCCCGTATTTCGAAAACGACGCATACAAACTTGCTAAAGTTAATGCCATCGAAATGTTACCCGATTCAGTGGAAGCCCGTCATATTTTGCTTCAGGTTAACAGCCAGGCTGAGTTACTTACCGCACAAACTTTGGCCGACAGTTTAAAAACGGCTATTGAAAACGGAAGCGATTTTGCTACTTTGGCACGTCAGTATTCAAAAGACCAGGGCTCTGCCATTTTAGGTGGAGATTTAGGCTGGTTTAGCCGTGGCCAAATGGTAAAACCTTTTGAAGAAGCTGCATTCAAAAATGCAAAAAATGAAGTTACTGTTGTTGCAACCCAATACGGAATTCATATTATTCAAACAACCAACCGCAGCGCTTTAAGCAAACAGGTACAAGTTGCTTATATTGTCAGAAATGTTGTTCCGAGTACACGTACTTACCAGGACACCTATTCTGTAGCCAGCAAATTTGCCAGCGAAAACAAAACAAAAGATGATTTCGATGCTGCTGTAACAGAACAAAAACTTACAAAAAAGGTGGCTAATGTTGGTGAAAACGACCGTCAGATTACCGGCCTCGACAATGCCCGGCAAATGATTCGCGCTGCATACGATTCTGAAATCGGTGATGTAATTGTCAGTCAGGAAGGAACACCAATTTTTGAGTTGGGCGACAATTATATTATTGCGGTCCTTGCCGGAAAAACCGAAAAAGGAATTTCTCCGTTTGAAGATGTTAAAGCAAGAATTGAACTGAGCGTTATTAAAGATAAAAAAGCCGAATTACTCGCAGAAAAAGCAAAAAGTGCAATGGCCGGAAAAACCGACATGGAAACCATTGCAGCTGAATTGGGAACAACTGTTCAACATGCTTCCGCTCTAAATTTCAACTCGTTCCAGTTAACCGGAGTTGGTCTTGAACCTGCAGTTATTGGTACTGCTTCTGCTCTTGGAACCGATAAAATCTCGGAACCAATTGCAGGAAACAACGGAGTGTTTATTGTTAAAGTTGTTTCGGTTAACGAACAAAACAACCAGGATGTTGCAGGTGAAAAACTCAGATTAGCTCAAAACCTGAATTACCGTGCCACACAAGAAGCTTATACTGCTCAGAAAAATGTTGCTGAAATAGTTGACAGAAGATCAAAATTCTATTAGAATATAATTTTTCTACTATAATAAAAGCCGATCTTAATAAAAGGTCGGCTTTTTCTTTTTATGCCATTTATCAAACATTCATCTTTTGAACCTTAATTTTTTCTTTCTGAAACTGAATTATGGAGTTTTGTATGATTTTTGCTTTTGTGTTCCCGAAAAATTTAATCACATTTGCAAAAACCAACTAAAAAGATTTCTACAAATGAATTCCAAGTCTATAATCCTTTCATTATTTATTGTTTTATCGGGTTCATTTACGGTTTTCGCCGGGAGTAATCCATCAGACGGGAAAGTTAACGGAAGATATTCCTACGATAAAAAAGAAGGTAAACCCAAAGTTTTTATCGAAGGAATCTGGATCGATTTCGATTACATGAGGCGCAACATCCAGTTCATCGATTTTGTTAACGATCCTGCCGTTGCCGATGTTCATATTATCATTAACAGTCGTACGAGTGGCTCAGGCGGCAATGTATATTCAATAATGTACAACAACAAAACTTTTGAAAATATTTCGGAATACACCTTAACCTGTACAACCGCATCGAGCGACACACAGGAAGAAAAACGCAAAAAAATTGCCGATGCCATAACTTTGGGTTTAATGCCGTATGCCAATGAAACCGAAGTTTCCAATAATATTTCCATCCGGTACAAAGGAGAACAGCAGAAAGCGGTAACCACAGTAACAGAAGATCCCTGGCACAACTGGACATTCAGAGGCGATTTTAACGGAAATGTTTTCCTCGAAGAAAGCCGTAAGAATTTCAACTACACATATAATTTGAGGGCCGATAAAGTTACCGAAGACTGGAAATTCAGAAATAACGGAAGAATGAGTGTCAGAACTCAGGAGTACGAAAGTGATGGAGAAATTTACCGCTCCGAGAATATTAATAATTCGATTTCGTCGAGCATTGTAAAAAGTTTGTCGCCACGCTGGTCGGCCGGAGCATTTTTAAGTTACAACAACAGCAATTACAGCAACTTACTCTATTCGATTTCTGCCAAACCAGCCATTGAATACAACATTTTCCCGTGGGATATTTCCGACAGAAAAGTGTTTACCATTGCTTATTATGTTGGTCCTAAATGGAACAAATATTACGAAACATCAATATTCGGAAAAATTGATGAAAGTTTATGGGAACAGTCACTTCGTCTCGATTTGCAATTGGTACAAACCTGGGGCGAAGTTCAGGCAGGATTCAATGCAAGCAACTACATGCACGATTTCAGCAAAAACAGGGTAACTTTTAATACCGATTTATCCATTCGAATCATTCGCGGATTTTCTGTCAATTTCGATTTCAGGGTTGAAAATATTCACGACCAGATTTATTTGGCACAAGGCGATGTATCGCTCGAAGATATTTTGCTGAATAAAGTACAGTTGCCCTCTTCTTTCCAGGTAAGCGCCGGTGTGGGTGTTCGGCTGATGTTTGGCTCCATTTACAACAACATTGTAAACAACCGCCTGTAAAAGAAAATCTTCGTTTTATCAAAGGTATTTCTATCTTTGGGAATGCTTGCATATCTGACCATATTTTCCACATCGTTTGTTGTGGCTTTTAGCGGCGCCATGATGCCGGGGCCTTTTTTAACCACAACTATTGGCGAAAGTGCCAGAAGCGGACCGTGGGTAGGCCCGAAAATGATTGCGGGTCATGCTCTTCTTGAACTGGCTCTTTTATTTGCCTTGTTTTTAGGTCTTACGCCATTATTAAAAAACGAAATCTTCTTTATTATTGTGGCCATTGCCGGTGGAGCAATTATGATTTGGATGGCGCAGGGAATGTTTCGCTCTATTCCTACACTTGAACTGGCAGCTTCTGAAAATTCAAAAAATAAAATAAATGTTTACCTGTCCGGAGTTTTAATGAGCCTTGCCAATCCGTACTGGATAATCTGGTGGGCGACCATCGGACTGGGGTATGTTTTACACTCGCAAAAACTGGGATTCGCAGGTGTTGCACTTTTTTTTGCCGGGCATATTTTAGGCGATCTGGTTTGGTATTCCTCCATTTCATTTGCTGTTGGAAAAGGAAGAAAAGTATTCAGCAATAAAGTTTATCGCATTTTAATTGGCGCCTGCGCTACTTTTCTTGCATTGTTTTCTTTCTGGCTGATTTACGACGGAGTTCAGCGAATTATTCATTACTAGGATTCTGAAAATTCACCTTCCACCCAATTCTTAAAATCTTTCACTTTCTCGCGAGCCACCAAAAAATCGTCATCCAACGGATGCAAAACTTTGATTTTCAACCGCGAATTACTGTACGAAATTACATCCTGAATACATTTTAAAGCCACCAGATATTTTCGGTTTATTCTGAAAAACAACAAAGGGTCAATCATTTCTTCCACTACTTCGAGCGTAAAATCGAGAAAATAATCTTTCCCGTCGTTTAGTTTCAGAAATGTTCCTTTTTGAAAGCTGTAAAAATAAAGTACATCCTGAATTTCAACAATGCGTAAACGACTTCCCACTTTCACTAAAAACCGCTCTTTGTACTTTTTCCGGCTGAACGATGAAACAATTTCCTCTATAATTTTAGGTGAAAGATTCGAAGGTTTTGGCAACATTAATCGTTCGAATTTCTGAAAAGCCTGTGCCAGTTCCGCTTTATCAATGGGTTTCAACAAATAATCGACACTGTTCACTTTAAAAGCCTGAATGGCATATTGATCGTAAGCTGTAACAAAAATCACCGGACATTGCAAATCAACCTTTTCAAATATTTCAAAACTCAAACCGTCGCCAAGCTGAATATCAAAAAAAGCAAGATTGGGCGGGTCGTTTTCTGAAATCCATTTTACAGCCAATTTTACGGTGTCGCAAACTGCTACTATTGTTGCGTTTTCATTCAGTGATGCAATAATTGCTGCCAACTGCGCCGCTGCCAGTGGTTCGTCTTCAACGATTAATATTTTTAATTTATCAGCCATTTATTTCAATTAAAGGTAAAATTACTCTGAAATAATGGTTGTTTTCGCTGATGGTAACTTTTTTCCCGGTAAGAAATTCGTACCGGCTGGCCAGGTTTTTCAATCCGGTTCCGCTGCCTGTCTCTAAAATATTTTTGGGTTGAATATTATTTTCAACGATTAACTCGTGGTCGTCGGTAATGGCAATTACAATTTTCAAAGGATTCGATTTTGAAATTTCGTTGTGTTTCACCGCATTTTCAACCAGCGCCTGCAACGACAACGGAATTACTTTTCCATCCACATTTTCATTGGCAATTATTTCGACATCGAGCGCTTCGCCAAACCTGATTTGCTGGAGGTAAATGTATTTTTTCACAAAAGCAATTTCTTCTTTCAGCGAAATAATATCCTGATCTTTAAAATGCAGCACATCTCGGTAAAACAACGAAAGTTCGCGCGTAAATTTTTTTGCACTTTCCGTATCCATGTCGATCAACGAGCCCAAAACATTCAAACTGTTAAAAAGAAAATGCGGATTTACCTGATTTTGCAAAACCTGGTATTTCAACGAAAGCGCTTCACGTTTTATCTGTTCCGACTCGCGAACTTCAACCCGCCACGCCCTGAAAAATGAAATGGCATAAATTATAGCTGCAACAATCACAAAAATGATGTATTCCGAAACAATTGTAGACCGGTTCCCAATCCAGAAATTTGTATTGTTTTGCTTTAAAATAAAAATAAACCAGAACCAGTTTACGGAAAGAATTACAAAACTTGAATAAACAAAATGCATTGTCAATGCTAAAAAAACACTTTTTACGGGGCGTTTAATCCAGTCGATGTATCTCTTTTCAAACCATTCGAAAAGATAACCGTTGGCAAAAAGCGGCAACCCCAAACTAACAGAATAACCGGCATTCCACAGAAAACTGTTTAAAGTGATTTTTAATGAGCCGGAAAATAAAACACTGGTGATATACCCGATTAAAATGGAAACAAGAATGGCCAGACCCCAGTTAATTCTAGTTCTCTTTTTGTTTTTTCGCGGATTTTCGATCCCCGGTTCGTAGATACGATTTGATTTGACTTTCCCTTTCACAGGTTGAATTTTACTATACATTTTGCTCGTTCAAGATAGAAATTTTTCACAACAAACTTTAAACGGGTGGTTCTGAATTTAACGAACCACCCAATACTGTTTTAAGCTCTGTATCAAATCAATTGCACTGGCTCAACATCTGGCTGTTGTGTTCTTTTCCCCAGTTGGGATACAACTTGTTTTGTGGTTTGAAACTTTCGAATTTGGCGGCGGCCTTCTCAAACAGTGGTTTTGCATTTTCGGGGCCGCCGCCAAACATTTTTGGTGTGTGAAAAGTATTTGTTCCGCGCAGGTAATAAATCCGCGGATTTTCAGGATTCATCTTTTCAGCCTGTGCCAGTTCTTCGTTGGCCATTCCCGAGTATTTCATTCCCTTCGAAATATTGGTAATTCTTAATTCATAAAGAAAAGCCTGCAAAACATGAATCTCCGTTTCAGCAGGAAACTTTTCGGTTAAAATGTCCATTTCGGTTTGGGCCATGTCAAGTTTCTGGTGTTTTTCGTCTTCGGAAAGCTCGCCGTACAACGTTGATGTCACAAAACAATAGGCAGCATAATAACGCGGCAACCATTCATCCTTTTCAACACCTGCAATGCGTTGAAACTGGTTGGCCATATTTACCAGATCGCCCGGTGTAGTTAATGTATACATTTTTCGGATGTTCTTTTCCATGGTTTCTTCGTAGTTCGAAGCCAATACACTGCTGCCAAAAATGGCCAGTAAAATAGTGATGGTAATAATTCTTTTCATGACATTTAGTTTTAAAATTTATTTTGATTCAAAATTCTAACACTTTGGTTATTTCTGAAAACTTTCGTTTCCGAACTGTTGATTTTACCGGATGAACTGTTTTTCTAAAAATTGAGGAACAGTCCGATAAAAACCATTCGTTTCAGGTCGCGTTTTACCGGAATCATGGTGTAGTTTCCCTGTGCTTCAGAAAATCCGGCTGGCCGGTAGGTTAAAACATTGTTGTTTCCCAGCACATTGTTTACCGAACAATAAAGAACCGAATACTGGTTTCCGATGTAAAAAACATGACTCATATTCAGGCTTAAATCGGAATATGGCTTTGTTTTTTCGTTCATAAAAGCAGTCGAATTCAGATCGTTGTATGGCCGGCCACTTGCTGCCGAGAAAGAAGCCCCGAATTGAGTGGTAATTTTGCTCACCCAATATTTTCCTACAATTGAAAAGTTGTGTTTCGAAATAAAATACGGCGTGGCTTTCTCCGGGTAATCCTGGTATTTTCGTTTAGTATCGATGTACGAATAAGTTACCCAGTAATCGAAACCTTTGATCGTTTCGCGGTCGCGCCAAAAAATATCAACACCGCCTGCATAACCACTTCCGGAGTTTTTAATATCCGAAATATTGTATTCATTTTCAGCCTGATAAGTTATTAAATTGCTGTAGGTTTTGTAGTAAGCTTCGGCACGGAACAACCGTTTCTCAACATCGCCTGATTGGTAACTTAAAATGTAATGTATGGCTTTTTCAAACTGAAGCTGGGTTGTCCAGCGAAGATATTCGGCCTGCGGTGTTTGATGATACAAACCCCACGCACCCGAAATCTGAGCGTTTTTACCGGTTTTAAAAGCAAGTGCAAAACGCGGGGCCAAATTCCATCGGTTTATTACCGACGAATATTCGGAACGAAGTCCCGGACGGATAGCTAAGTTTTTACTAAACTTTATTTCACTTTCAACAAAACCACCCACCAAATTATCGTTAAAATTCAGGTTGTATTTTTCGCCTTCATTTAATAAATAATCCAGGTTGTATTTGTTGTAAGTATCGTTTAAACCCCAGGTAATTTTAACACCTTCAGAAACATCGTGAATTACTGAAAAACGCGACTCAACATTTAATTCATTTGTATTTACATCGTCAAGATCAATCCCGGTTTTGTTGTTTTGAAATGTAGAAGAAACACCTGCGTTGTAACAGGTTTTTTCTGACAAACAGTCGCGGTAGAAAAAGTTGGAATAAACCGTGGTTCCGCCGTTTGAAATGCGCATTGTCTCATTTCCGTTGGGAACAAAATAGGAAAGATCTCCCCAATCGGCAGTTACATACGCTTTAAAAAGACCTCGTGAATTTGTTTTTTGCCTGAAGACTGCGGTTCCGTTCACCGACTGCACCGGTTTTTCCCAGTCAACAGCGCTGTTAAAAAGTTTGTCGTAAACTGAAAGATTTGTATATCCGCCGGAAAGCATCAACGAAGAATTTACCCAGCGTTTGGTTTTGTTGAGTTCGCCGCCAATACTCATCACCGAAATCCCGTTGTTGTCGTCTTCTGCCAAATCGTTCGAATTCAGTACCAAAACAGAAGAAAGCGCTTGGCCGTATTCTGCCGAGTACCCGCCCGAATTAAAATTGACACCGCTAAAAAGTGAAGGGGCAAAACGTCCGCGTGTTGCAATATCCGGAGTTTTTGAATAGTACGGTTTTGCAGCAATCAACCCGTCGATGTAAGTTTGCGTTTCGTAGGCATCGCCACCGCGAACCAGTAATCTTCCGTCATCGGTGGCTGCCTGTGTCCCGGGCATGGTACGCATTGCCGCCATAACATCGCCATTTGCAGTGGGAGTTGTGTAAACATCGAGCGGCTGCATTACCGAAGCCCGCGATTCATCGGAAGCAGCAAAACTTCCGGCAGTAATTGTTACTGCATCGAGCGTATTTACACTTTCAGCCAAAACAATTTCAACCTGAATATCTTCGGAAAGATCGACCTCTTTTTGCCAGCTTTTGTACCCGATAAAAGTTGCCTTCAAATTGAATGGTCCGGTTTCTTCTGTTGTAAAAGAAAAGTTTCCGGTTTCGTCGGAACTGGCTCCGTCATAAGTGTTTTCAAGATAAATATTTACACCGGGCAAAGGTTCGCCGTTTTCCGACTTCACACTTCCGCTGATTAAAGTTTGTGCTTCAGCAAAAAAGGAAAAGAATGCTAAAAAGAAAAAAAGAATTGTTTTCATGGCTTCGAAATTTTACTGTAAAATTCTGTTTCCATTTTCTGTTTGAATTGTTCATTCTTGCGAATGTTGGTTCAAATTTCAGATGAAACCAGCGCCGGTAAAAAACAATCCTTCCGAACTGTTAAAATTGAGGGATGAAATGTAAATGAATTTGCTACAAGGTCAGATCTCCCTGAATATATTTGTCGCCGAGCCAGATTCGGCCATCGATTTTTTGCCACTCCCCTTTTTTCACTTTTGCGCCGGGGAAGGAAAAACGGAAATGCACATTTCCTGTGGGAAGATTTGAAAAGCCGGACAAAGTAACAGTACGTTCCATCGATTGTTGAGGAATAAGTTTGTAATACCACCTGCTTTCAATTTCAGACACCTGAATACTTTGATTTTCAGCTGAATAATATGCTTGCCCCGTATTTAACGAAACGCCATTGGTAAAATAATGAAAACGCCCCTCTCCCATTTTATTGGGATCGAGAACATAAATACTTTCTTTGTCATTGTTTGTAACCCTAAAAGTATAATTCAAGGTTGAAGCATTTTTCCTTTCAAGTTTTACCATCTCAACGTCAATTCCTTCGCGATACAAATCGGCGTCGATAAGAGCCTGTTTAAATTTTGTTTGTTTGTTCATTTCACCGCCATTCAACCCGAACTGGTTGAAATAAATTATATCATCGGGAAAAAATAAATTGTCGCTGGCCAAAATTGAAGGAATCGAAGGAATTGAAGACAAATACATCGGAAAGAAAACACCCATAAAAAGCGACTCTGATTTTATTTGGTTTTTATATTCAGCCTTTACAACAAAATTGCGCGCCGCATATTTTTCCTTTTCCTTTTCAGTATTCAGATAGAAAATATGTGCCGACCAGTCGTAAAATTTTATTTCCGAACTTTTTAACCAGGGAACTGCATCCAATTGCAAATCATCCAAATCAATATTTTCGTTTAAATATTTTGTATCGGTTTGTTTAACCAGGTAAATATTTATTTCTGAATTACTGTTTGGGAAAACTATGTCTTCACTAATACATGAAAAAAGAAAAAAGGAAAGGATGATAAAGATTCGGTATTTCATCGTTCAGAATTTAGTTTTAGTGAGATGAGCTGAAACTGATTTTGGTTGCGTTACTTTTAAAATTCAAATGTAATTCTGAAAAACTAAATAACACACGAAAAATTTGTTAAATCATTTCGCTAAGTTGTTTGTTATTTTCTAATTGGATGGAAAAAAGATACTTTTGTCTGATCTTTTGAAAAAAAATTAAATAACAAAAATAATATGGCTAAAATACAAAAAACTTTACTGATGATTCTTGATGGTTGGGGAATCGGCGATGGTTCGAAAAGCGACATAATTGCTACTGCTCCAACCCCCTTTATGGATTATGCAAAAGCAACTTATCCGAATTCGCAATTGCTTACCTGTGGTGAAAATGTTGGATTACCCGACGGACAAATGGGAAACTCGGAAGTAGGCCACTTGAGTATTGGCTCGGGTCGTGTTCTTTATCAGGACATGGTAAAAATCACCAAAGCAATCCGTGATAAATCGTTGTGGCAGAATCCGCAAATTGTAAAAGCTTTTACATACGCCAAAGAAAATAATAAAAAAGTACACCTCATCGGGTTGATTGGCCCCGGCGGTGTTCATGCTTTAAGTTCGCATATGGTTGCCTTATGTCAGGTTGCCACCGATATGGGACTGGAGAATATTTTTGTTCATGGATTAATGGACGGCCGCGATACCGATCCTCGTTCGGGCTATGGTTTTGTTGAAACTGATTTGGAAGCTTTAAAACCAACAAAAGGAAAATTTGCCTCATTAATTGGCCGTTATTACGGAATGGATCGCGATAAAAATTACGACCGTTTAAAACTGGCTTACGATTTATATACCGAAGGAGAAGGCGAAAAATCGACCGACCTGCTGGCTTCGATCCAGGCTTCTTACGATAACGGAGTTACCGACGAATTTATGAAACCAATTGTAATGGTCGATAATAATGGTAACCCGGTTGGAAAAATTGAAGAAAACGATGTTGTGATTTGTTTCAATTTCCGCACCGACCGTTTGCGCCAAACAACCATTGCTTTTACCCAACAGGATTTGCCTGAATACGGGATGAAAACAATGAATTTGCAATGGTACACCATGACCAATTACAAAGCCGATTTTAAAGGTATCAACGTTATTTTTGACAAAGAAAACGTAACCAACACAATGGGTGAAATAGTTTCGAACGCTGGTTTAAAACAAATCAGAATTGCAGAAACTGAAAAATATGCACACGTTACTTTCTTTTTTAGTGGTGGCCGTGAAGAGGAATTCCCGGGCGAAAGCAGGATTTTAGTTCAATCTCCAAAAGTTCCTACTTACGATTTACAACCTGAAATGTCGGCTCCAAAGATCAAAGATGCCATTGTTCCCAAATTGAGAAACGGTGAAGCAGACTTTGTTTGTCTGAACTTTGCCAACGGAGATATGGTTGGACATACCGGCATTTACGATGCTATTTACAAAGCCGTTACCGCTGTCGACCAGTGTGCCAAAGAAGTAGTTGAAGCAGCCTTGGAAGGTGGTTTCAACATTATGATTATTGCCGATCATGGAAATGCCGATAATGCAATAAATCCTGACGGTTCTGAAAATACAGCCCACTCTTTGAATCCGGTACCTTGTATTTTTATCAGCGACAAAAAAGATATTCAACTTGAAAACGGAATTCTTGCTGATGTTGCTCCAACCCTTCTTTCAGTTATGGGCTTGGAAATACCAAAAGAAATGACCGGAAAAGTATTGATAAAATAAATATCTCAAAATAACCCTCTCCGTTTTGGAGGGGGTTTTCCTTTATATTATGATTGAAATTGGCCGCACATTAATCAGCGATGATGTTTTTACAAAACATTTTCTATGTGATTTATTAAAATGCAAAGGAGCCTGTTGTATTGAAGGTGATTCCGGTGCTCCTTTAACTGATGAGGAAACGGCTTTTATTGAAAACGATTTTTTGACTTTTGCTCTTTACCTGCCGAAGAATCATATTGAAGAGATAAAAAAACAGGGATTCTCCGTTATAGACAATGATGGCGATTTAGTTACTCCTCTCGTAAATAATCAACAATGTGTTTATTCTTTTTACGACGATGCAGGAATTCTTAAATGTAGCATTGAGAAAGCGTTTTTTGAAGGAAAAACTAATTTCAGAAAACCAATTTCCTGTCATTTGTTTCCAATCCGAATCACTGAATACAAAAGATTTGATGCGGTTAATTACCAGGAAATCAACATTTGCAAACCTGCAAGATCCTGTGGTATCGCAGAAAAGTTACCATTGTACAAATTCTTAAAAGAGCCTTTGATTCGAAAATATGGAAAAGAATGGTATTCGGAATTGGAAATTGCTGCCGGATTTTTTCTGAATTTAAAAACCAGGAAATAATATAACCTACTGAACCCCTAATTTATTTTGAGAGATTAATCCCAATAAATTCCAGCCGGTAATGCCCCACACAATATTCCCAAAACAAATAAATATCCTATATTCGGAAAATTAGTCCCGTAATCAACCTGTCAGCTTTGGTTGTATTTTTTCTAATATTTTGATTTATAGTGTTTTGTGTATTTTGGCATTTCGCTTGTAATTATTCTGGCACATCGACGCTAAAGATGAAAAAATAAAAAGTGAATTACAAAAAAGGAAATTACAAACATTAAAAAATACAAAATCATGAAAAAATTAGTCTTAACAGCAGCAACAGTTTTGTTCATCTCAGGTTTATCAATGGCAGTACAAGTGGTTGTTCCTTCATCGGGCGACACCGATACTAAAGAAGCTTCACACAATGTTGGAATTACCATTCCTACAGTAGCAATTGTTGACATTGAAGAAGAAGGTGGCAGCGAAGCCGGTACCATTACACTGAAGCCAGATGTAAGCAGTCTTGAAGCAGGGTCAGCTGTAGATTTCAGCACCGCAACCGACAACAGCCTTTGGTTGAATTACACTTCGATTGTTACAGGAAACAGCAACAGCAGTTCACGTGAGATTACGGTTGAACTTGACAACGAGAATAATTTGCCCGCAGGTGTAAGTATTAAATTACAGGCAGGTAATGCTGCTTCAACAGGAAAAGGAACAAAAGGCACACCGGTTTCAGGAGGTGTTACCCTCTCGGAAGATGCACAGAACCTGATTACAGGAATCGGGAGTTGCTATACAGGTTCAGGGTTCGAAAACGGACACCAATTGACTTATACTTTGAATATGGACAATGACGAATACGCTGACTTAATGGCTAAAAGCTACGAAGTTCAGGTTACTTATACGATTACGGGGAATTAGTTTATATATTTTTAACTAGCTTTTCAAGGTTGTCGGTTATTCCCGGCAGCCTTTTTTGTTTTAAGAATACATTATTCAAAAAAAACAAGATACATCAACCATCGTATTTAAACAGAAATTTTTTAAACAATGATACCGGCAATAGTGTATTAAACTCACCTAAAAATCAGAATTTTTAACCCAATAATCAGCAAAAAGAGTATTCTTTAAAATTCAGCTTATCTCTAATTTTAAACATGAATTTTAAGGACGCAATATTAATACTAACAATCTTGTTTTTTTTGCCGATTTTGGCATTTACGCAAAACAATGTGGCAAAACATTCAATCTCATGTGAAATACCTGAAGTTGCACTTCTTGGCCTAATTTCTGAAAATGACCAGAATTTAATGGTATCGGCTATTGCACCAACCGAAGCCGGCAGTTCTGTTAAAGATTTCAAATCGGACAACAATAAGATATGGATTAATTATTCTTCTATAATCGCCGGTGAAAACCACAAACGTAAAATTGTAGGAATGGTTTCAGGAGAATTACCAAAAGGCATTCGTATAAAAGTACTGGCATCAGAAGTTTTAGGTTCTGGAAAAGGAACAATGGGAAATCCTTCGGGAGAGGTAAGTTTAACAAACGAACCTTCCGACATAATAACCAATATTGGTAGTTGTTATACTGGAACAGGAACAAACAACGGACATTTACTTACCTATAATATAGAAATTGACGAATCGGAATACTCCAGCCTCATAAATAAAAATGAATCAATAAATATCGTTTATACCTTAACGGATCAAAATTAACTGCCGATTCATTGTTAAAAAGCTAAAGATTGATAAATTAGCATTAATTAAATCAATTTTCATCCCATATATTACTAACAATGATAGTCAGTTGTAACCTGAAAAAATTAGCCCTACTTATATTATCTGCTTTTCCTGTACTATTTTCAAACGCCAGCATTGTTATACTAAACGGCCTGACACACGAGAATGTGGTTCAGAAAGGAGAAAGTTACAGAGGCACAATACAACTGCAAAATACTGCCGACAGCGAGAAAGATGTGCAGGTTTATTTGCGCGACTACTGGTTTTCTTACACAGGTGAAAGCAAACACGAGCCTCCCGGAACAATGCAGCGTTCGAATGCAAACTGGATTACATTTAACCCGGAATTAATGACGTTGAAACCCGACGAAATTGCTTCCATCGATTTTGAAGTAAAAGTACCCGACAACGACAGCTTAAAAGGAACCTACTGGAGTGTAATTATGGTTGAAGGAATTATTCCTCCCGACACTGCCAATTATCAGAGCGGTGTAACCATAAGAACCGCAATCAGATATGCAGTTCAAATTGTAACGACATTGGGGGAAACCGGCACCAGCGATCTTCAGTTTCTGGGCCTAGAACTTGCAAAACAGGATACAGCTGATGTAATTAATGTTGTTGTTGGAAATACCGGCGAAAGAATGTTAAAACCTGAAATGAGCATTGAATTGTTCGATGAAGCAGGAAATTCGGCTGGGATTTTTAAAGCTGGAAGAAAAAAGACTTTCCCCGACACGACTGTAAAAATAACACTGATACTGGAAGGAATTAAACCCGGAAATTATACAGGTGTTTTGGTTGCCGATTGCGACGAAGAGCATATTTACGGCACTAATTTAACGATTGAAATTATCTGATGATAAGAAATTTACTTATCGCGTGTTTCATTTTTATTTTTCTTGGATTTTCAGCACAAAGCCAGGTAAATCAACCTGTCAGCATTGAATTTATAAAAAAACAAAACAGTATCCTGCCCGGCCAAATAATTAATCTGCCGGTGCTAATTAGAAACAATTCACAAACCCAACTACAGGTTATTCCCAAATGTACATTTCCGGCAAATGTTAACCTAATAACCAACATTCAGGAAATCGGATTAAAACCCGGAGAGCAAAAAGTATCCATTGTTTCACTGCAAATTCCATCAAACTACCCAGTTGGAGATTACGAGATTTTAATTGACATTGTAAACAACGCAACAGAACAAAGCATTGCTTCCAATAAAACAGTATTTAAAGTAAATGAGATTATAAACATAAATATGCAACTGGTTGATGCCCCTGAACGTGTTTTTGCCGGCAATCCAATTTCTGCTAAATTTCTTTTACAAAACCAGGGAAATACAAAAAAGAAAATATTCATCCAAACCTTTAACATAGATAAAATTGACAAAGCTGATATTGAATTAAACCCGGGAGAATCGGCGTATTTTACGGTTTTGCGTGAAACATCAAAAAATTTAACAACCACAAAAAATGAATTCATCAAAGTTCAGGCTATAGTTGGCGGGGATGTAATTAAAAGCCAGAACCGATCGGTTATGATTTTTCCTGTTATTAACAAAAAGCAGGATTTGTATTTCCGGTATCCCATAAAACTATCGGCCAGTTATCTTGCAACTAATCAGAATGAAACATTTGTTTCGGGTTACCAGTTTGAATTGTCGGGCAGCGGCACACTGGATCCGGGGGGAAAACATGAACTGGAATTTATGGCACGCGGCCCCAACAATACCAATCTTAGTTTTATGGGAATGTACGATCAGTATTACATTTCATATAAAAACAAAAATCTTGAAGTATTTGCAGGAGAAAATTCGTACTCATTTACTCCGTTAACAGAGTCAGCGCGCTACGGGTGGGGAACAGAAAACAAGGTGATTTTCAACAATGGGATCAATGTAGGCTTTCTTTATGTGAAACCGCGGTTTTACGATAATATTTCAGATGAATTTGCCATTTATACAGGATATGAAAAGAACAAACAAAACAACATTAGTTTGTATTATGTCACAAAAAAGGAAGCGCTTTCAAACGAAATAATTTACATGGGAAGTATCAATACAAAATTTCAATTGTTAAAAAATTCTTCCTTCGATCTGGAGTATTCACGCGGACTTTACCAAAATACCTGGGATCAGGCAGTAAAAGCAAACATTAACACACGGTTTTCCATTTTTCGTTTGGCTGGAAATTATATTTACACAGGTAAAAATTACCCGGGATATTTTTCCAATTCAAAATTTTATTCCGGTTCATTTTCGGTTCATTTTACCCCAAAAATAAACCTTGGAATTTACGCCCGACAAGATTACACCAACGCCCAGCTCGATACTTTTTTTGTTTATGCACCTTATTCAAAATCGGTGCGGGCAATGTTAAACTACAGCATTGGTTCAAATACTTTCCTAAAAATATACTGGATGGAATATGAAAGAAAAGACAGACTTGCCCTCGACAAATTTCATTACAATACAAAATCGGTTAACACCCAATTAGAGAAAAGAATGCGAAAACTCGAATATAGTCTTTTGGGTGAGTACGGATTCACCACCAATTTTCTGCTTCAGTCGCTTGAGAACAAACAGGAAACTTACCGTGGAACCTTAAATTTTATGTACAGACTTAATGCTTTGAATTCAGTCAGGTTGTTCGGAACATGGTCGAATTTAAACAGCTTTGTAACCAACGAACAGCGGAATTTAACGGCGGGAATAAACATTACGAGCCAAATAAGTAAAAACCTGAAAGGGAATTTATACATTCAAAATGCCTACGACATTGATGATTATTACCGAAACAGAAATTTAATGCAACTAAATCTCGATTACCGTTTTTTGAAAAAACACACTCTTTCATTAAGAAGTTACTACACCCTTTTCAGAAATCAGGTCGACAATCCTGAATTTTCGATGGCTGCAACGTACACCTACGAATTTGGTATTCCTTTAAAACAGGTGATAAAAGCCGGTGAAATTTCCGGTAAAATAGTAAATGATTTTGATGAACCTGTGGAAGGAGTAATTTTAACAATGCTCAACAAAACAATGATTACAAATAAAAACGGTGAGTTTTCTTTCAAAACAGTAACACCAGGTATTCAGCTTCTGAACATCGATCGTTCAACTTTTAAGATCGACGAAACTACAAGCATTCCCAACCCGATTGAAATTGAAATCATTGAAGACCATCAAACACAGCTTAACTTTAAAATTACAAAAGGGGCCAAAGTTGAAGGTGAAATCACATACGACAAAACCAACCGGCCGTCAAACGCTGAAGATGTTCGGGTAGAAAACATCGTTCTGGAACTGAGCGACGAAATTGAGCAGTTCAGAATTGCCAGCGACGAAAACGGGAAATTCTCGTTTCCACTGGTCAGGCCGGGAAACTGGACATTAAAAATATTTACCGGTTCTTTGCCCGAACTTTTCCAAATCGAAAATTCAGTTTATAATCTGAACCTGAATTCAGGAGACCGGATAAATCTACCTGTTCAAATAACACCCAAAAAGAGAAACATCATTTTCAAATCGGAAGGGCTTTCTCTTTCAAACTCGGGTACAAATACAACTTTGCTTAAACAAACCGGCACAATCAAAATAACTTCAAACAACACTCCAGGCGCCCCGCAGGGTGCAAAAAACGATTCAATATTTTATTCTGTTCAGATTGGCGCTTTCCGACGGGGTGTTAAACCCAACTCAAGATTTTTCAAAGAAGAACCGTTTGATTTCGAAAAAGAAATTGATAATTTACACAAATATTTTATTGGGAAATTCGACACTTTAGAAAAAGCTGAAAACGCAAAAGCAAGATTAAAACAGAAATACAAAGGCGCTTTTGTTGTGTTGTTTAAAAACGGTAAAATCGAAAGTTTATCAGCAAAATGAAACAAAAAAACAAAATAAACATTTGTACAACTTCGGTAATATTAATATTGGTTTTAACCGGCTTTGGCACAAAACCAGGGCAGGCACAGACCGACGAAGGCCAAATCAATGTCTTTTTTTCTATTCCTGAAGTTGCACTCATCGATATTGAATCAAATTCGGGCAATAATATTAATTTCACAATAATACCTTCGAATGAATCGGGAAGCTCGATGGTTGTAAATGAAACTTCGGAGGAACAATTGTGGATAAATTATTCTTCGGCGCTGGCCAGTTCAAAAACAACACGCACGATTGTCGCCGAAATTGCCCAGGGAAATCTTCCTCGCGGAGTTACATTGTATCTGGAAGCGTCGTCCTATACAGGAAGCGGAAACGGAGAACTTGGCCAGCCAACCTCAAAAGTAAGTCTTTCATCCCAGCCTGTGCCAATTATAACCGGCGTAGGAAGTTGTTTTACAGGCGACGGAGTAAACAACGGACACCTGCTCACATTTTCTGTTGAAGTAGAAGACTATTCGCTTTTAAAACCCAGCGAACAATCGTTTTTCACGGTACTTTACACCATTACCGACAATTGAAATATATTATGAAACAATATTTAATTCTTTTGATTTTTATGGTTGGATGCTTCTCATCAAAAGCTCAACCCATGGTTGTGGAAGTACAGGGAAATGCCACATTTAACAATTTATATGTCATAAGTGAAGCAGGCGCAGATTTCCCTCCGAATATTGAAAGTGAATCGAATATTGAAATTTCAGTACTTTATTCCAACGACTGGGATAAAAGAGACAACCCCAACGAAAAATGGAGAATCCAAATCAACAAATCCGACATCAACTGGAATCCAAAACTATCGTTACTTATCAAACGAACCGGCGACGGTTACAGGAATGGGAGCAACGGCCATTCAAACATTCATGACGGTGAAAATTATCTTCCAGTTACCGATTCTCCTTCTTATTTTTTCAGAGGAAAAGGGGAAATTACAAATATTCCTTTACAACTAAGCATCAGTGGTTTTTCTATAACAATGGGGGCACAGGAATACGAAACCGGTATTATTCTTACTGTTTATGACGATTGGTAAAATGAAAACTTTCAAACTACAATCTCAACACGGTTTCCGTCCGGGTCGAGCACCACACTTTCGTAATAACCATCTCCGGTAGTTCGCGGTTCGCTTACTATTTTAAAACCATCATCTCTGAGCGTTTCTGTAAGTTTATCTACTTCACTTTTCGATGCAACCTGAATCGCAAAGTGAATAAAACCGGTAAATTGTTTGAGTGTATTGTCTTTTGAATGCGGAACCCCGGGCATTTCCATCAACTCTAAACGGCAATCGCCATCGAAGGTCAGAAAATACGAACGGTATTCTTTGGAATGGTTGTGGTATATTTCGTTGGAAGACGCATCGAAATAATGCATGTAAAAACTTCTCAATCCTTCAAGATTATAAGTCCAAATGGCAATATGTTCAATTTTCATAGCTCTCTTTTTTTTGGGTGATTGTTCTTTTTCTTTTCAATTTTCGGGAGAATTTATCAAATTATCCCTCCGTTATTTTCTTCAAAATTAGAAAACAAAACCGACATAATAAATACTTCCTAAATTATGATTTATTGTCCCATTCATCAAAAAAATGGCTCAAATAATCTTCCATAAAAGTGTGTCGTGTTATTGCAATTCCTTTGGCAGTATCTGTGTTCAGGCGATCTTTTAACAATAGCAGTTTTTCATAAAAATGATTGATTGTTGGCGCTGTGCTTTTTTTGTAACCTTCAAAATCAGAATGAATTTCAGGGTGAATTTCGGGGTGGTAAATCAAACGCGATTTGCTGCCGCCGTAAGCAAAAGTCCTTGCAATTCCAATAGCGCCAATGGCATCCAGCCGATCAGCATCCTGAACAATTTCTGCTTCAATAGTTGTTGCTTTGGTTTCAACACCTGCCCCTTTGAACGAAACCTGATCGATTATTTGCAGAATTGCTTTTATGTTTTTTTCGCTGAGGTCCACCGATTCCATCCATTTTCGGGCTTTCTCCGGTCTTTCGCCGCCATTTAACTTCCAGTCGTCAACATCGTGAAGCAAAGCTGCCATTTCAATAATAAAACCATCGCCGCCCTCTTTTTCACAAAGTTTCAGCGCTAAGTTCCGAACCCGGTAAATGTGCCACCAGTCATGTCCGCTACCTTCATTTTCAAACAAATCCTTTACAAAAACTTCCGTTTTATCCCGAATCTTATCTTTTGTATTTCCATCATACATGCAGCAAATTTAAACCGAAAACAATTAAAATCAATCCATAAAAATTGTTAACAAAAAAAACATCCCAGGTAACAAACTTAGTTTCAAAACCTTAAAAAAACACAACAAACACACGATCTTTCATCAAATCAAATAAATGAATGTTTTTTTAACTAATTTTGTAATCTGAACAAAGCAGAAAAGATTCTGTTTTATTCTCGACAGTACGATTTAGAAGGAACAATTTTAGAAAAAAAGTATGGTGGATCAGTCGAAACTAACCTTGCCCTCATTAATCAAGGAATCCATAAAAAATTATGCCGACAAAACTTCAGTTGTTTTTGCCGGAGAAAGTAACTATACGTACAGTGAAATGGGCAACGACATTGAGCTTCTTGCCGATTTACTTACCGAACTTGGCGTTTCAAAAGGCGACAAAGTTGCTATTTTGAGCACAAATATGCCCAACTGGGGAGTTTCATTTTTTGCAATTTCAATGATTGGTGCAGTTGCCGTACCGATTTTACCCGATTTTCACGAAAATGAAATAAAAACGATCATAGAACACTCGGAAGCTAAAATTTTATTTATTTCCGAAAACTTATACAAGACTGTTAACAAAGCCACTGCGAACCTGTTAAGTAATATGATTCTGGTTGATTCTTTTGCAATTATTCCAAAAGAGACACCTGCCGACCATTTGGGTTTGCTTTGTTCTTCGATACCGGTTGTTTCAAAAGGTTACGCGCGTCCTGAAGTTGAAGAAGAAGATTTGGCGTCGATTATTTACACTTCGGGGACTACAGGAAATTCGAAAGGTGTAATGTTAACACAAAAGAACCTGGCCTGGACAACCCAGCAGTGTGCAACTTTGCAGGAAGTTAAATCTTCGGATCGGTTTTTATCCATTCTTCCGTTATCGCACACTCTGGAAAATACAGTTGGCTTTTTATTACCGATAAAATACGGTGCATCGGTTCATTATTTGCGCAAACCACCGGTTCCATCGGTTTTGCTACCTGCTTTTCAGCTGGTAAAACCAACCATAATGCTTTCAGTACCATTAATTATTGAAAAAATATTTAAAGCCAAAATTTATCCGACCTTTCAAAAAAATGGCCTGATGCGGTTCTTATATTCTGTGCCACCGGTTCGAAAAGGATTGCATAAAATTGCGGCAGGCAAACTCCACAAAACCTTTGGTGGAAAAATTCACTTTTTCGGAATTGGCGGGGCCAAACTCGACCCAACGGTTGAACGTTTTCTGCTCGAAGGAAATTTCCCATACGCAATCGGTTACGGATTAACCGAAACTTCACCACTTCTTGCCGGTGCAGTTGGCAAAAACCGCAGGTTAGGTTCAACAGGAATTGCGATGGAAGGGGTAACTTTAAGAATAGGTGATGCAGACCCACTTACCGGCGAAGGTGAAATCCAGGCCAAGGGACTCAATGTAATGAAAGGATATTACAAAGCACCCGAAATAACACAGGAAGTTTTTACCGAAGACGGCTGGTTTAAAACCGGAGACCGTGGAAATTTCGACAAAAACAACCTGGTTTATGTTAAAGGCCGGATAAAAACCATGATTGTTGGCGCCAGCGGCGAAAACATTTATCCCGAAGAAATTGAATCGGTAATTAACAAAATGCGTTATGTTCTTGAATCGTTGGTAATTCAGAAAAAAGGCAAACTGGTGGCAATGATTCATCTTAACATGGAAGAAATTGAAAGTCAGTTTAAAAACCTGAAAGCAGAAGCGCAGCAATTTATGCAGGAAAAATCAGAAGAAATATTGAAAGAGATTCAGAAAAAGGTAAATGAAGAGGTCAACAAATTCTCGCGCATTCAACAGGTAATTTTACAACCCAGCCCGTTTGAAAAAACTCCGACAAAAAAAATCAAGCGGTTTTTATACGCTTAGATTAATAATACAATATCAATAAAATGGAAAGCCGGTTTCTCGACTTTCCATTTTTTGCGTTTAGGTTGTGAGAAAATATTAATTTTGCAACTGTAAAACCAAAATTTAATAATGGTTACTGAATCGAGATACAATGCCAGGGGAGTTTCAGCTTCGAAAGAAGATGTTCACGAAGCCATAAAAAACGTTGACAAAGGTCTGTTTCCAAAGGCTTTTTGTAAAATCATCCCCGACATTTTAGGTGGCGATCCGGAGTGGTGCAACATTATGCATGCCGACGGAGCCGGAACAAAATCGTCGCTGGCGTACATGTACTGGAAAGAAACAGGCGACCTTTCGGTTTGGAAAGGAATTGCACAGGATGCACTGATTATGAATGTCGACGACCTGCTTTGTGTTGGTGCTACCGATAATATTCTCGTTTCATCTACCATTGGAAGAAATAAAAACAATATCCCGGGCGAGGTTATTTCGGCCATTATTAACGGAACTGAAGAATTGTTGGCAACGCTTCGCGAAATGGGTATTACCATTTATTCAACCGGCGGCGAAACTGCTGATGTGGGCGATTTGGTCCGTACAATTATTGTCGATTCAACCGTAACCTGCCGCATGAAACGCAGCGATGTAATTTCTGCCGATAAAATTTCAGCCGGAAATGTAATTGTCGGGCTTTCCTCATCGGGGCAGGCAACTTACGAAACCGAATACAACGGTGGCATGGGAAGCAACGGATTAACCTCTGCACGCCACGACGTTTTTTCAAAATATCTTGCTGAAAAATATCCGGAAAGTTTCGACCCGGAAGTTCCTTCTGAATTAATTTATTCAGGAAAATGCAAATTGACTGACAAAGTTGAGGAATTGAAAATTGATGCCGGCAAACTTGTTTTATCTCCAACAAGAACTTACGCACCGGTAATCAAAAAAATACTGGATAAATACAGAAGCCAGATTTCTGGAATGATTCACTGCTCGGGCGGAGCGCAAACCAAAGTGCTTCATTTTGTTGAAAATGTACATGTAATTAAAGACAACATGTTTCCGGTTCCGCCGCTTTTCAAATTAATCCAGGAACAATCCTGTACCGACTGGAAAGAAATGTACAAAGTATTCAACATGGGTCACCGGTTCGAAATTTATACACAGCCCGAAATTGCAGAAGAAATAATTTCAATCTCCAAATCATTCAATATTGAAGCTAAGATAATTGGCCGTGTTGAACCTTTTAACGGGAAAAAACTATCCATCATTTCCGACAAGGGAACCTATTTTTATTAGCTCCACTGAATTCAAAAACTCCCGACAAAATTTTCAAAAACAAGAAATTATAATTCCGCGTACACGGAAATGAAATTTGAAAAAACAGAAAAATGGCACAATACGAATTATTGGAAAAATACGAATCAATCAAACATCGTTTTGAAGAGATTCAGCAACAAATAACCGACCCTTCAGTAATGTCGGACATGAAACGCTACGTAAAACTGAACCAGGAATACAAAAGCCTGGAAAAACTGGTTGGGGTTTTCAGGGAATACAAAAATATGGTCGACAATATAATTTCGGGGAAAGAAATCCTGGAGCAGGAATCCGACCCGGAATTGCGCGAAATGGCCTGGGAAGAAATTGAAATAGCTGAAAAAATGATTCCTGAAAAAGAAAAGGAAATCAAATTTTTGCTGGTTCCTGCCGACCCGGAAGACAGCAAAAATGCCATTCTTGAAATCCGCGCCGGAACCGGCGGCGACGAAGCCAGTATTTTTGCCGGCGACCTTTTCCGCATGTATTCTAAATTTATTGAACAAAAAGGCTGGCGGATGGAAGTTACCAACATCAGCGAAGGAACTTCGGGTGGCTACAAGGAAATTGTTGCCAAAGTTTCGGGCGAAGGTGTTTACGGAATTCTGAAATACGAATCGGGGGTTCACCGTGTACAGCGTGTTCCGCAAACCGAAACCCAGGGCCGCGTGCACACTTCTGCGGCAACTGTCGCTGTTTTACCCGAAGCTGAAGAATTTGATGTTGAACTGAAAGAAGCCGACATCAGAAAAGATACGTACTGTTCTTCGGGCCCGGGCGGACAGTCGGTAAACACCACTTACTCGGCCATTCGTTTAACACACATTCCTACCGGAATTGTAGTTACCTGCCAGGACGAAAAATCGCAGCTGAAAAACCTCGCCAAAGCTATGTCGGAATTGCGTACACGTATTTATAACATGGAATACCAGAAATACATCGACGAAATTTCATCGAAACGCAAAACCATGGTTTCTACCGGCGACCGTTCAGCAAAAATCCGGACGTACAACTGGCCACAGGGCCGCGTTACCGACCACCGCATTAACCTGACTCTTTATAATTTGCAAGCCATTATTAACGGCGAAATCGACGAAATTATCGAAAAACTGATGATTGAAGAAAACGCGGAAAAACTGAAAGAAGCTGAAATTTAAAAATGTTTCATGCTGTACCTTTTTCTCAACTTGAAACTTGAAACAAAAATTACAATGAACCGTCAACAATTATTCGAACAAATTCAAAAAAAACGCAGTTTCCTGTGCGTTGGATTAGATACCGACATCCTTAAAATTCCAAAACACCTGCTGGATACTTCCGATCCGATTTTTTCCTTCAACAAGGAAATTATTGATGCAACCGCAGAATATACAGTGGCTTACAAACCCAATCTGGCTTTTTACGAAAGTTTAGGCTGGCAGGGCTGGGAAAGCCTTGAAAAAACGGTAGTTTACCTACGTTCAAAACATCCTGAGATTTTTCTGATTGCTGATGCAAAACGCGGCGACATTGGAAATACTTCCAATTTATACGCCCGTGCTTTTTTCGACAAACTCGATTTTGATGCGGTAACAGTGGCTCCGTACATGGGAGAAGATTCGGTGAAACCATTTATGACCTACCTCGACAAGTGGGTGATTTTGTTAGCGTTAACTTCAAACAAAGGCGCTTTCGATTTTCAATTTCTGAAAGATGAAAAAACCGGCGACCAGCTTTTTGAATCAGTTTTGAAAACCTCACAAAGCTGGGGCGATGCCGAAAATATGATGTATGTGGTTGGCGCTACAAAAGCTGAAAAATTGAAAGAAATACGTGAAATTGTTCCTGAACATTTCCTTTTAGTTCCCGGAGTGGGTGCACAAGGCGGCAGTTTACAGGAAGTTGCAAAAAATGGCATGAACGAATGGTGCGGACTTTTAGTAAATTCTTCACGCGGAATAATTTATGCTTCAGCCGATTCTGATTTTGCTGAAAAAGCCGGAGAAGCTGCAAAAGAGGTTCAACTTGAAATGGAAGAACTGCTGAAAGATGCCAATCTTATTTAATAGAAAAAAACATCCTGAGTTGGCTTCACCAAGAGGAATTCAATAATTCATGATGTTGATTTTTGGAAGACCTGCGAGTAAGTTGGAAGGGTTTCACAAATATTCATAACCGATAAACAATTTGGAATAACGTCATAAAATCAATTTAGAACTACCTTTCAAAAACAAAGAAAGCAGGTAAACCGGCATAAAAATTTATCCGGTTCAATAAAAATTGTATTTTTGTGTGCGTACACGGAAATCAACAAAATCGTTTTAAAAATGAATAAACTACCTTTCGTTACTCTGTTTACTGCAGCTTTATTTGCTGCGTGCACAGGTAATCAAAAACCAAGTGAAACCATAGAAAAAAAACCCATGTTTACAGGAGCAAAGGGAGAAGTAAAAATTATGACGCTTGATCCGGGCCATTTTCATGCGGCGCTGGTTCAGAAAAATATGTACGAACAGGTCGACCCGACTGCTTATGTTTATGCTCCCGAAGGACCCGATGTTCAGGGGCACCTGGCATTGATTGACGGGTACAACACACGGGAAGAGGATCCTACTTCGTGGATTGAAAAAGTATATACCGGCTCCGATTTTCTGGAAAAAATGCTGGCTGAGAAACCTGGGAATGTGATGGTAACTGCGGGGAACAACGCTAAAAAAACAGAGTACATTTTAAAAACTGTTCAGGCAGGTATAAATGTACTGGCCGACAAACCCATGGTTATTTCGCCGGAAGAATTTCCAAAACTGGAAGAGGCATTTAAAGTGGCGGCTGAAAAAGGTGTTTTGCTGTACGATATCATGACCGAACGGTATGAAATAACTACGATTTTGCAACGCGAACTTGCGCAGATACCCGAAGTTTTCGGCACACTTCAAAACGGAACAGAAGCTGAGCCTGCCATTACCAAGGAAAGCGTCCATCATTTTTTCAAATATGTTTCAGGAAATCCGTTAAAACGTCCGTCCTGGTTTTTCGACACCAATCAGCAGGGCGAAGGAATTGTTGATGTTACGACCCACCTGGTTGACCTGATTCAATGGGAAGCTTTTCCAGAAGTGGTACTTGACAAAACCGATGTTCAAATCGTATCGGCAAAACGCTGGACCACCGATTTAACCCACGCGATGTTTACAAAAGTTACCCAACTTGAAAATTATCCTGAATTTCTTCAAAACAATGTGGAAAACGATGTTTTAAAAGTTTACAGTAACGGTGAATTCAATTATACACTGAAAGGAGTTCATGCCAAAGTTTCGGTTATCTGGAATTTTGAAGCGCCCGAAGGCACCGGCGACACGCACTACTCCATTATGCGGGGAACTCGCTGCAACCTTATTATTAAGCAAGGAGCTGAAGAAAATTACAAACCTCAGCTTTACATCGAAGCTGGTGAAGATTTCGACATCCAGGAATTTGTGGGTTACCTTTACAATGCAGTTCAGGGTTTAACTTCGAAATACGCAGGTATTAAACTTGAAAAACTCAACAACAAAACCTGGAAACTAAATATTCCCGAAGAATTTAAAGTAGGCCACGAAGCCCATTTTGGACAGGTTACACAAAACTACCTGCATTTTCTTGTTGACGGAAAACTTCCGGAATGGGAGGTTCCGAATATGATTGTAAAATATTATACCACTACCGAAGCGTTAAAAGCTGCCCGATAAAACTTGCAATGAATAAATAAATTACAAAATGGTGTCTCAACAAGAGATGCCATTTTTATTTTTCTTACGGCTGTTTCGTCTCTTGTCGGTTGGCAACTTCCATTCCCACCATAAAAACAAAATCGGCCACCCGTTTCATTTTGTCGAAGTTAATTTTTGAAATTTCATCGGTGGGTTTGTGGTAATCGGCATGATAACCGTTAGCTACATTTAAAATGGGAACACCATTTTTATGAAAATTGTAATGATCGCTGCTGCGCAAAAAATTGGAAGGTAATGTGTTGTCGGGAATCAGCCCCAGTTCGCTACAGATTGAATCGCTGATTTGCTGTAATCCCGGCCAGACGTTGTTGGTAAGCGTAAAAATGCCATCAAAATCCTTTACCAGTTTTGGCGATTTGTTCCAGACCGAATCGCGCGGTTCATAAACACGGCCCACCATGTCGAGGTTGATACAGACTGCCGTTTTTTCCATCGGGAAAACCGGATGCTGCGAGTAATAATTCGAACCAAACATTCCCAGCTCTTCCGAAGTTACCCAAAGAAAAACAATGCTTCTTTTGGGTTTTGTTTCCAGGCTCGAAAAAGCTTCGGCCACTTCGAGCAAAGTTACAGTTCCCGAACCGTTATCGTCGGCGCCATTGTACACATCGCCATCATCGGCCACACCCAAATGATCGTAATGCGCCATGTAAACCACACATTCATTTTTCAATTCCGGGTCGCTTCCTTCAACAATTCCAATTACATTTTCCGATTCAATCACTTTCGAATTCACACAGTACGAAAGTCTGATTTTGTCTTTCAGCGCAAAAGAATTGGGCTTATTTTCCCCTGAAATGGATGCAAGATATTTTCTGTATTTATTTTTTCCGCCCAAAAATTTATCTGCTACGTCAGAAGTTGTTATAAAATAATTCCTTCCTTCTTCCGAAGGAGTGTTGAGTTGAAGGCTCTGTCTTTTGCTGTAACGTTCAAGCCGCTGAAATGTCTTGTTTTGCCTGTCCTTTGGCGAAGTAACCAGAACAACTGCTTTGGCGCCTGCTTTAAAAGCTTCGTCCGTTTTAAAATTCTCCGCCGCATTGTTCGACGATTTATTTCCATCAGTGAAAATCTCAGGATTTCCTTCAGCAACAAAAACAATTTTACCGTTCAAATCGAGGTCTTTAAAATCGTCGTAACCCGACACTGAATCTTTCCATCCGAACCCTGCAAAAACTGCTTCGCTTTCAAAAAATACCGATTGCACACGTGAATCGAGAGCAATAATATCTCCTGTGTGTAAAACAGGTTTCCCATTTTTGTTGACAGCTTCCATGAAAATTTTTTCAGTTACGGGAGCCTTTTCCAAAATTTCAACCTTTTGTGAATAATCCGGAGCGCCCGGTTTCAATCCCATCTCTTCGATTGTTTTTTTCAGATAACCGGCGGCGATCTCAAGTCCGTTTCCTGTCCCAATCATTCTCCCCTGCAAACTATCGGAAGCAATAAAAGTTAAATGGCGTTTTAAATCCTGCTGAACAATCGTTTCGAGCGCTTGTTTTTGAGTAAAACCAAAAATTGGTAAACTCAACAAAAAATAAAGAATAAAAACCGGCTTCTTATTTTGCATGAATTTGAAAAATATTTCTGAATTTGTTTGAACTGCGCTAAATTTACCAATTAACGGTTAATGTACAAATTTCCCCACTCGGGATTTCAAAATATAAACTGAATTTAAAGAATCAAATAATATGAAACGCTTACACATTTTATCGAAACTAACTTTAATTGCCGCTTTGGTTTTACTGGTTCCTTCGTGTGCAGTAAATCCGGTGACGGGCAAAAAACAGCTGATGCTTATGTCGGAAGCCCAGGAAATTGAATTGGGCGCTCAATACGACCCCACAGTAATTGCCACCTTTGGTTTGTATGAAGATGCCGATCTTACCAACTTTATCACGCAGAAAGGAAACGAACTGGGCAAAATTTCACACCGACCGAATTTACAATATCATTTCAGGGTTTTGGATTCGCCGGTTATAAATGCATTTGCAGTGCCCGGTGGTTACATTTACCTGACCCGCGGCATTCTGGCTCAACTCAACAACGAAGCAGAACTGATCGGCGTAATGGGGCACGAAATGGGACACGTAACTGCCCGGCACACTGCCAGTCAGCAAAGCAAACAGCAACTTGGCCAATTGATTTTAGTCGGCGGAATGATTGCTTCCGAAGATTTCAGGCAATTTGCCAACTACGCCATGCAGGGAATGGAACTTTTATTCCTGAAATTCAGCCGCGATAACGAACGCGAGGCCGACAAACTGGGAGTTGAATATTCTTCAAAAATTGGGTACGACGCTCATAAAATGGCCGATTTTTTTAACGTGCTGAATAAAATGGAAATGGAAAGCAAAAGCGCCGGTGTTCCAACGTTTATGTCGACCCATCCCGATCCGGGCGATCGTTACAACGATGTTAACAAACGTGCTACAGCATGGCAGGACAGCTTAAAATTGGCCAGTTGGGCTGTAAATTCTGACAGCTATTTGCGGCTTGTCGACGGCATTGTTTATGGTCAGGATCCACGTCAGGGTTTTGTTGAAAACAACATGTTTTATCACCCGGAATTAAGATTTAAATACCCGGTTCCGGCAGGCTGGCAGCTCGAAAATTCACCCATGCAGGTTCAAATGGCCTCTGCTGACGGAAACGCAGCCATTATTTTCACTCTGGCAAAACAAAATACTGCCGACGAAGCTGCAAAAACTGCCCTTACCGATTTTAGTCTGACTTCGCTGGAAAGTAAAAAAGTTTCGGTAAACGGATTGCCCGCCACCGCGATGGTTTCGCAACAGGTTTCAACCAACCAGCAAACCGGGGCTCAGCAGGTAATTAAAGTGCTTTCCTATTTTATTGAATACAACGGCGCAGTTTATACTTTCCACGGAGTTTCCACCGAAGCAAATTTCAACACTTACCTTTCCGCATTTGAAGCGACCATGGGAAATTTCAACAAACTTACTGAAGCGTCAAAACTGAATGTAAAACCCAAAAGAATAAAAATTCAGGCGGTTCGGAATTCAGGAACTTTTGCCGATGCACTGCGGTATTTTAATGTTCCGCAAAGCCAAATGAATGAACTGGCTTTACTCAACGATATGGAACTTTCGGCACAGGTTCAAAAGGGAAAACTGATAAAAACAATTGGCGATTGACACTTGAAAAATAAATAAAAAAAAGGATGTTTTCGATGAATTGAAAACATCCTTTTTTCTTTTTATGGATTCATTCCCATTGCTTTTATGTATCCTTCATTTACCTGACATTTGGAAAGTTTCAGGTTGTCGATGTATTCCAACATTACTTTTTTAGCCAACTCCTGGTTGGGTCGGGTACTTCTTATTTCGCTGAAATTTCCGCGCGGACCTTCAGCAAAATCGACAATCATTTGCCAGTTTTCGGGTGTCGGAATGGTAACCATACAACGCGGACTTCCCATTTTTTTGTACGGCCAGTAATGATAACCGATGTTGTTTTTAATCATCAACCTGGTCCAGGCGCCAACCCATTCATCTGTATTTTCGCCGGTTTCGCCCATGTACAGAGGCAAATTAACCGAGTCGCGGAAATCCACAAAATCCTGAATGTTTGCCTGCAAAGTATCGCACCAGTAACGGTGGCAGGTGTACATCAGTTTATCGTCGAATTTCGAGTCGGTAAAAACCTTAAAATTACCGTTCCACTGTGCACCGCCGAGCAAAACAATATGATTTGTATCGACCTGACGAATGGCTTCGACGGCTTTTTTGTAAAGTGGTTCAAGATTGGCATTCAGCATGTCCTCGTCGTCTTTAAAATAAGTGGCAATCGGTTCGTTGAGCAAATCGTAACCCAAAACTACCGGTTCATTTTTGTAATGGTCGGCAATTTTTTTCCAGATTTCGGTAAACAACTCCTGGCTTTTTTCGCTCACCAGCAACCACGGATAACCGTAACTGTCGTCGATGTTATCGCCGGTTTGGCCGCCGGGGGCATCGTGCATGTCCAGAATCAGGTACAACTCCGATTCGCGGCACCATTCCACCAGACTGTCGATACGCTGAAAACCGTCCTGGTTTGCGGTTTTTCCCAAATAATCCTCATCGGTAAAAAGCTTATAATGAAAAGGAATTCGGATGGAATTAACACCGGTACTTTTTATGTATCGAATATCTTCACGGGTAATATAATTGTCCTTGTAAAGCTGCCAGAATTCGTTGGTAAAATCGGGGCCCACCATTTCTTTAAAAGCCTGGTCGATCAACCGTGCAGAACTGGTTTTGCTGAATTTGAACATGTAACCTTCCGGATTCAGCCAGTTCCCCAGGTTAATTCCCTGGATAAAAAATTTACTTCCGTCGGGAGCTACCAAATCGGGACCGTTAATGGTAATAAATTTGGGTTGTTCAACAGGCGAAACAGGTTTTTCGCAGGAATAAAACAGGAAAAGTAAAATTCCCATTCCCAAAACAAAGTGCAGATGTTTTTTCATTTTAGCCGGTTTAATTATGATTTTTGCGAAGGTAATGAAAAGTTTAAAATCATTATCGCAAATTATTATTGCAGAAACCAAACAAAAAAAGCCTCACAAAATGTGAAGCTTTTTTTGAGCGGGAATACTGACGCTTCGGTCAGTACAGGCGAGACTCGAATGTTGACGCTTCGGTCAGCATCCTGATTTTCCTTTCAGGAAACATCAGGACTCGCGACCCAACTCATTTTTATATTTATCAATAAATTGTTTTGTCTTTTCTCGCGATAAATTTTTCAGCTTTCTCTCTAAGATTATCGCCTCACTACGTGTTTCTTTTTCCGTACTCCAAACCAATTGCCAGGGCACACCTCTTTTTGTTGCCTTTTCATATCCACTGTTATGACGTCTAATTCGCTCATGCAAATCAGATGTCTGCCCTTTATAATAACTATCAATTAATGGGGAATATAAAATGTAAACTGAATATTTCATAATGAAAAAAGGAAGCTTTTTTCTGCTTCCTTTTCTTTTTTGAGCGGGAAACGAGACTCGAACTCGCGACCCCGACCTTGGCAAGGTCGTGCTCTACCAACTGAGCTATTCCCGCAATTGGTACCCGGGGCGGGACTTGAACCCGCACGATCATAATGATCATTGGATTTTAAGTCCAACGTGTCTACCATTCCACCACCTGGGCATCCTTAAAATCGAGCGGGAAACGAGACTCGAACTCGCGACCCCGACCTTGGCAAGGTCGTGCTCTACCAACTGAGCTATTCCCGCATATTTTACAGAACGTTTCTTTTAAAGCGTTGCAAATATATTGCTATTTTTTTTTCTGACAAAATATTGAAAAAAAAATGACCTTTTATTTTAGTCCCGTGAGCTTTTTTATTTCGTTTAATTTGTTCAAAGCCTCAATTGGAGTGAGATTATTGATGTCGAGATGCGAAATCTCGTCGCGGATTTGTTTTAACACCGGATCGTCTAACTGGAAAAAACTCAGCTGCATCCCCTCTCTTTTACCTCCAATTTCTTCCAGCGGCTTGGCCAGATTTTCCTTTTCTTTTCCTCCTTCGAGTTTTTTTAATATTTGTTCTGCCCTGTTTATCACCGATTTTGGCATCCCTGCCATTCCGGCTACATGAATACCAAAACTATGGTTGCTTCCGCCACGTACCAGTTTGCGCAGAAATATTACTTTGTTTCCCACTTCTTTTATGGAAACATTGAAATTTCTCACACGCGAAAATGCCGCTTCCATTTCATTCAACTCGTGGTAATGTGTGGCGAACAGCGTTTTCGCCTTGGCGCGCGGGTGTTCGTGCAGGTATTCCACAATCGACCAGGCAATTGAAATTCCATCGTACGTGGAAGTACCGCGGCCAAGTTCATCAAAAAGAATCAGGCTTCGGTCGGAAACATTGTTCAGAATACTGGCGGCTTCGTTCATTTCAACCATAAAAGTTGATTCGCCCAGCGAAATATTGTCGGACGCTCCAACACGCGTAAAAATTTTGTCGACAAATCCGATCTTTGCCACTTCTGCGGGAACAAAACTTCCCATTTGAGCCAACAAAACAATCAAAGCTGTTTGGCGCAAAAGTGCTGATTTACCGGCCATGTTCGGACCTGTAATAATTATAATCTGCTGATCGTCCTGATCGAGATAAACATCGTTTGCAATGTACGACTCGCCAATGGGCAACTGCTGTTCAATTACAGCATGACGGCCATTTTTTATATCGATACTATTTGTTTCGTTAATTTCTGGTCGGAAATAACCGTAAGCAGTGGCGCAGGTGGCAAACGACAACAAACAGTCGACCCTCGCCAGAATATTTGAATTCAGCTGAATTGCCGCAATATAATCCGATAACTCAAAAATAAGATCAGTGAATATTTTGGTTTCGAGTGTTTGCATTTTTTCCTCGGCGCCCAAAATTTTCGATTCATATTCCTTCAATTCTTCGGTAATGTACCTTTCGGCGCTCACCAGCGTTTGTTTCCGAATCCAATCCTCCGGAACCTTATCTTTGTGTGTATTCCGTACTTCTATATAATACCCGAAAACATTGTTAAAACTTATTTTTAATGAAGGAATTCCGCAACGTTCACTTTCGCGTTTCTGAATTTTGGCGAGGTAATCTTTTCCTGAATAGGCAATGTCGCGCAAATCGTCGAGTTCTGAATTTATTCCGGCAGAAATTACTTTTCCTTTGTTTATGGCTGTTGGTGGATCGGGAACAATTTCACGGTGAATTTTTTCGCGGATAATATCGCAGGGATTCAGTTGTTCGGCGAAACGGTTCAGCGTTTTATTTTTTGCATCGGCACACAATTCTTTGATTGGAATTATTGCGTTCAGCGCACTTTTTACCTGCACCATTTCGCGCGGATTAATCCGCCCAACTGCCACTTTTGAAACCAGTCGTTCCAAATCGCCCACTTGTCGAAGGTGTTCTTCCAGATTTTCCCTGATTTCGGGATTTTTCAGAAAAAACTCCACCACATCCAAACGATCGTTAACCGGCTCTACTTCTTTGAGAGGCAAAGCCAGCCAGCGTTTCAGCAAACGCGACCCCATTGGCGAAATGGTTTTGTCGATAACCTGAATCAGCGATTTTCCGCTATCGTGAAGCGGTGAAAAAAGTTCAAGGTTCCGAATCGTAAAACGATCGAGCCAAACGTAATGATCTTCTTCAATCCGGCTTAATCCGGTGATATGTTTTAACCTGTTGTGCTGTGTTATATCGAGGTAATTCAGAATGGCGCCCGAAGCAATTATTGCCAGTTGTAAATCCTGAATACCGTACCCTTTTAACGACGACGTTTCGAAATGGCGCATCAGTCGATCGGTGGCCGAATCGGTGGTGTACACCCAGTCTTCGAGATTGAAGGTGTAAAATTTGTTTCCGAAAATTTCAGTAAATTCCTTGCCCCTGCCCCGCTGAAACAAAACTTCTTTTGGCTGGAATGAATTGAGCAGCTTATCAACGTATTCGTAATTTCCCTGCGCGGTTAAAAATTCGCCGGTTGAGATGTCGAGAAAAGCTACACCCGCCATTTTTTTGTCGAAATGAACTGAAGCCAGGAAGTTGTTTTCGCGGTTTTCAAGAATATTGTCGTTGATGGAAACGCCTGGAGTTACCAACTCGGTGATTCCGCGTTTTACAATTTTTTTGGTGAGTTTCGGATCTTCGAGTTGTTCGCAAATGGCCACACGTTGTCCGGCGCGAACCAGTTTTGGTAAGTATGTATCGAGTGCGTGGTGCGGAAACCCGGCCAGTTCAACATAACTGGCAGCTCCGTTGGCACGGCGGGTTAAAGTTATTCCCAGAATTTCGGCAGCTTTTATGGCATCGTCGCCAAAAGTTTCGTAAAAATCGCCCACTCTGAAAAGCAATACTGCATCAGGATGTTTCTCTTTAATGTCGTAATACTGCTTCATTAAAGGTGTTTCAACGTATTTTTTTGAATCTGCCAATTCGGAAATTTTAAAAATTTAAAAGAAAAACAAAGATAAAAGTTTCGTTTCAGGAAGGAAAATGCGAAGTAATTTGTTCATACATTTTTTTCAACAATAGAAATAAATATTTCATTGTCAAAACTTTAAGCCCACAATTATTTTTTCTTTTTCAAAATGAAAACAGAATGCAAAACAGACCGGCTTAATACCATCAAAACAAAAAGATAATGTACCGGATGAAATTTCTGTGGCAGAAACGATTCAAACAAAACTACCAAAATAAGCCAGACAGAAATTACCAGGTGGTAATACTGAAGTTTTGGCCGCCATTTTCTAACTTTCCAAAGAATTGCAAAAACCAGGTTCAGCGGAACTGCCCAAAGCAAATTATAGTTGGGATGCATGGCCGGATGTTCCGAGAAAAGAACAAACCAAAACATTACAACTCCCATTAACCCTGTAAAACCGTAAACAAAATAATCGGGCCAGGATGCAACCGAACTTTTTCTGGTTTGCCGGATCGAAACATAAAATACAAGCAAAAATAACAATCCAAAAACTACAAAAGGGCTGGTAACCCTTCCGCTTTTAATTTTTAAAACCGGCGCCTGATAAATTACCTGCGTTTTCTTTACCAAAGGCCGGGTTCCTTCCGGAGTTTTAATGGTGGCTTCCGAAAAATACTTCATAACATAATCGGGCAAAAACATTTCTTCGGAAACAGTTGCTATTTTGTCGGCCGGTGCCGAAACTACCAAATCGATTCCAAAATTCAGCCAGAGTAATTTTGAATGGTAGTCTTTTATAAGTTGCCTGAAAGTTTTAGGTTCTTCAGGCTTTTCGGGAAATATGATATTGCCTTCCACTTGTTTTTCCACCACATCGCGCATTCGCGAAGCGCAATTGTCGAAAAAGAAATTGTACCGGTAAACACGGTTTTCAGGTTGCGCATTCCACACCAGAAAATCGAATATTTTTTGCTTTTCAACCTGAGAAATATTCAAAACCTGCTCGATTACGCTCCGTTGTTCATCAACATATTCTTCATAAAAACTTTTAAACCGGTACGCCCCCAGCAAATAATCGGTTTTTCCGGCGGCAAAACGGTAAATAAAATTTGGTGCACTAAAATCGAAAATTCCGTAATTAAAAACCATGTCATAATTGTACTGCTCGTCTTTTATTCGAAAAGCAGAATGCCCATACACGGAATACGCTTCGGTTCCCGGGCTACAAGTAAGTACGCTAATTTCGGCCAGGGGCGAAAGTTTTGTAGACTGGGCCGGTAAAGCCACCGAAAAAAGAAGGAATACAATAAAAAGCAGCGCCGTTTTACTATGCATCGGTTTTGTTTTTGCTAAATATATTTTCGGGTTTAAAGAAACAAAAAAGCAGGATAATTAAAGAATCCTGCTCATAAAAATAATGAATTTCATTTTTAATGCCAGGCGCCAAGCACTGCCCCCATAACAATGTAAATCACAACGTTGTAGCCCAGATTAATCAAGTACAACGCAAAAGGCTGGCGTTCGTACAAAACATCGTTAAGCCTGCTGGTGCCAATCCAGAAAAGTGCAATCATTAATCCGGCAAAAACACCAAACGAAAGGTCTGATTCAGCGCCAATAAACATGGCAATTGAAAAAGCCGCCAACACAGTAGCAATGTAATTTACAACCATAATCACCGGCATCGGCAAAACTCCTGCGTTGTCGTCTTTTGTGAACCCATGGAGCTCCATCCATTTTTTACCGAACAGCGGACCGTACCAAAGCCAGCCAATTACAAAAGCACTCAAAGCAGCAACCAATACTGCCCAAAAGTTAATACCAGAAATAATTTCCCCAAAATTCATACAGTTAAATTTTAATTTAGATTGCATTAATTTACGACAATTAAATCTTTTTTTCGATCTTTGTCGCGAATTATTTAGCAGGGAGGAAAAATGAGTTGTAACGGATGTTCTTTTAATAATTCAGCAAACGGCCAGTCGACCGATGTTTTTGACTGGGTCAACGATTTGCCTGACACCACAGAACAATCAGATATAGTTGAAGTTAAGTTTAAATCGACACGCAGGGAATTCTTTATTAACACCAATCGCATTCCTTTAAAAAGGGGCGATAAAATTGTTGTGGCCACTACACCCGGACACGATGTTGGCGAAGTAATGCTTACGGGTTATTTGGCTGAAAAACAGTTTCAGAGGAAAATCAAAAACAAGGATCGTTATCCGGGAAATACCGTTTACCGGAAGGCAACTCCCATTGATTTGGAAAAACTGGAAACTGCCCGTAACCGCGAAAAACCGACAATGATCAGGGCCAGGCAAATTGCTTCCGAACTGGGTCTCGACATGAAAATAGGCGATGTTGAATTCAGGGGCGACAACAACAAAGCCATCTTTTATTACATTGCCGAAGGCCGGGTCGATTTTAGGGAACTGATAAAAAAATATGCACAGGAGTTTCACATAAAAATAGAGATGAAACAAATTGGCGCACGCCAGGAAGCCGGGCTGGTTGGCGGAATCGGGTCGTGCGGCCGCGAACTTTGCTGTTCGAGCTGGCGTACCGATTTTTCTACTATTTCAACCGAAGCAATTACAAAACAGGGACTTTCACCTTCGGCACAAAAAATGGCCGGCGCCTGCGGAAAGTTAAAATGCTGTCTGCTTTACGAACTCGATGTTTACATTGAAGCACAAAACGAATTTCCGCAGGAATTACTCTTTCTCGAAACAGCAAAAGGAGTTGCAAAACCCTTCAAAACCGATTACCTGAAAAAAGAAATCTGGTTTTTTCTGGTTGATGGAGTTCCCGGAAATTCTTTTAAACTTTCGCTTAAAGAAGTTAAAAATATTATTCAGAAAAACAAGCGCGGAATTAAACCAACCATTTCAGAAAACCCGGAAGAAAAAACAAAAGAGAATACTTTGGAAGTTTCGCTGGAAGATCGCATCGATCGTTTTGACCAGCAAAAATCGCACAGAAGCAGGAAGAAAAACAGAAAAAAGAGACCTGGAAATACAACTGCGGCACAACAAACCAATTGACGCTGAAAATTTTTAACCTAGCAATTCGATAATTTTTTCTTTTAATGCTTTCAGCGAAACGGGTTTGGAAATGTAAGCGTCGCAACCGGCAGCCAAAGCTTTTTCCTTGTCGCCTTTCATGGCGTAAGCGGTTTGAATAATTATGGGTATTGTTGGAAATTCACTTTTTATGATTCGCGTGGCCTGGTACCCGTCGAGACCGGGCAACTGCACATCCATTAAAACCAGGCTAACCGTATTTTTACGCAAAAACTCAATTCCATCGTTTGCATTACTAAAATTAATGTGCTCGTAACCCAACATTTCAATGGCAATACTTAAATATTCGGCACTTGCATTGTTGTCTTCTATCGAAATTATTTTTTTTGTATCCATTCTCTAAAAATTTCTACATTTTGTTTACTGGAACTTTAATATAAAAAACAGAACCTTTTCCCAGTTCCGATTCAACATTGATGCTCCCCTGCAACTTTTCAAGTATACCGGAAGCAACGGCAAGTCCAAGCCCCGAGCCTTCAAATTTCCGCGCGTCACCTTCTTCTGCCTGGCGGAATGCTTCAAAAATTACTTTCTTTTTATCGTCAGCAATTCCAATTCCCGTATCTTTAACAAAAAGGGTTACTTCGTTATCCGCCGAACTGAAAAAACCAAATTTAATTTCGCCCGACTCTGTAAATTTATAGGCATTAAAAAGCAAATTTGTCATTACCAGATTCAACCTGTTTTTATCAGAAAAAAGAGTAAAGCTTTCGTTGCTGCATTTCACCAGTTTTAAAACAATGTCCTTTTTGTCAAGATATAAATTTCCAACCGAAAAATACAAATCCTGCAACATATCATTCAGGTTAAAATTATCAAAATCAAACCGCATTTGATCGGATTGAAGCATTGAAATGTCAATTATGTCGTCAACCATTTTCATTAGTCGGTTCCCCGATTTTTCGATAATTTTCCCGTAATATTCAAGTTTATTTTTTTCCGCAATCCCTGAACAGATTATATTGGAAAACCCCAGGATACCGTTCAAAGGGGTACGGATTTCGTGACTCAGATTGGTTAAAAACAACGATTTTAACCGGCTGCTTTCCTCCGCCTCTTTTTTTGCCTTTTTCAAATCATCGATCATTTGTTTTTTCCCGGTAATATCTTCTTTGATGGCAACAAAATGGATAATATTGTTTTTCTCGTCGAAGATTGGGGCAATCACCGCGCCTTCCCAATACGTTTCACCATTTTTACGTTTGTTGAAAAATTCGCCGTACCAGTTTTTCCCTGAAGAAATTGTTTCCCACAAATTACTGTAATATTTTTCATCGTGAAAACCACTTTTAAATATCCACGTTTTTTGCCCGATTACTTCGCCTGGCGCGTAGCCTGAAATTTTTGTAAACCCTGCATTTACATATTCAATTTTCCCTTCAGGATTGGTTATTAAAACTGCCAGCGGGGTTTGTTCAACAGTTTGCTGAAGCATGTGAACTTTCGAAGCATGTTCTTTTAATTCAGTAATATCACGACCAATTCCAACTAGTCCTAAAATTTCGCCGTTATCGTTTTTTAACGGGAATTTTGAGGTGAGAATAGTTCGGTCTCCTTTTTTATCGGGCAAAATTTCTTCTTTGTTTACAACCGCTTCCCCATTTTCGATAACCTTCCGATCGTCATCCACATATTTTTGTGCAACGTCGAAGGGATACAAATCAAAATCCGATTTACCAATAATATCTTCCGGCTTTTCAAAACCGCTTCGGCGGGTATCTTCCAGGTTGGCAATTAACTTCCGATATTGTGTGTCTTTCAAATAAATGGCATCGGTAACATTATCGATAACCGTTCTCAGCAATTGGTTTGAACGATATATTTCTTCATCGGCATTTTTATTCGCCGTTATATCCTGAACAGTTCCCCGAAGAAAATATTCGTTTTGATGCGTAATTTCGCCAGGCTGACAAATTACTTCAATCCATTTTGAGCGGTTGCCGGGCAACAATAATCTTAACTGAATTTCGAACGGATTTTTATGAAAGAGTGTATCATCGATCGATTCCTTGAATTTCTGAAAATCATCGGATGAAAAATAAGGTTCGAGTTCGTTAAAACGCAGTGGCCCTTTCTCGGGTTTTCTTTCAATAATATCGAACACCTGATCCGACCATTTGTAGGTTTTATTTTCGGGGTTGAATTTCCAGCTTCCGATTTTAGCAATTCGCTGTGCCATTTTCAAATCCATTAAACTATCGTTCAATGCCCGTTCCGATTTAACTTTTGCAGAGATGTCGTTAAAAGTAACCGCAAAATAATTTTTCCGAGGTGAATAGGCTGAAATTTCGAGAAACTTTTTCATTTGCTCCGAATATTCAGAAAACGAAACTGCCTTTCCGGTGAGCGCTACTTCTCCATAAATTTCAATCCAAAACTTTTCTGTATCGGGATGAACTTCGAGAATACTTTTATTAATAATGTCCTCTGCCTTCTCCCCGCTTATTTCTTCAAATTTCGGATTTACATCCAGGGTAATATAATCAACGGGTTCGCCATTACTGTCGGTTACTATTTTATGAAAAGCAAAAGCGCTGTTCATATTCTCAAAGAGTTGTTTCAGGCTGTTTTCGCTTTCCATCAAAGCGTATTGTGTAAGTTCTGTTTCGGTAACATCGTTAATTACGCCAAACACCATTTTTTTGTCTTCGCGGTATTCGGCTATCGAATGAATGTGCCTGACTGCGCCGTCGTTTTTCCGTTTTACTTTATAATGAATATTATACGGTTCGTTTTTATAAATTAAATTATGTAATGCAACTCCCAAACGTTCCCTGAACTCAGGCAAGGCAAACCCTCTAACTTCATCAAGTTTTAACCTTGTTTCATCGACGCCGTAAATCTGCTTTGCTCCTTTTGAAGCAAACACGTAATTATCGTTTATATTTATTTCCCACGAACCAAATTTAGCCAGTGTTTCAGCCCGCTCCAGCCTTTTGTTGTTTATTTTTAGTTCTTTTTGAATGGATGCAACTTCTGTAATATTTTCATAAAAAACAAGTGCCTGTTTCTTCCCCACCAGCGAAGCATTTACCCTGAAAATTTCTTTTGTATTGCCCTTTTTATTTTCGATAACAAAACTGGCTTTTTCATTTTTAGTTAGAAAACGGCTACAAATGCAATTTTCATTTTTAAACTCGCAGGGGTTTTCTTTTTCAAAAAGAAATTTGTGACATTTGGTAGCTGTTGAAGAAAAAGCAGGATTGTTCGTTTTTTGAATCTCGAATGTTTCAAGATCAATTATATAATAGATTAAAGGAATGTTTTCCAGTATTTCTTCGGGTAAAATATTGTAAGTCATCGTGTTTACAAATAGACTTGATTCTACAATAATAAAATTAGCATTTTACAACTATTTCAACATGTACAATTTCGAGAATAATTTCGAATAATGCATTTATTTCTGCAGTTGTTTTCCGCATAATAAAAAATAACAAATATTGATTTTCTTAAACGTCCGGCATGTAAAAATGCAGGATGAAAGTAGCTTAATTTTCTATCTTTTACAAATTGAAAATCAAAAAAACATTCAATACGTTAACTTAAGATCAATTTTTTACGGATAACAGTCATCCCGTCCCGAAGCGGCAGAATCACCTTTTCCACCCTGTTGTCGTTTTTCACAAAGTCGTTAAACTCTAAAATTCCAATGGTTTGCCCATCGTCGGGCGAAGGTTTTTCAAGAACTTTTCCGTTCCACAATGTGTTGTCGGCAATAATATAACCACCACTTTTTACTTTGTCGAAAACCAAGTGGTAATAAGCAAGATATTCGCGTTTGTTGGCATCAATAAAAACCAGATCGAAAGTATCTTTTAAAGTTGGGACAATTTCGAGGGCCGATCCGGTGAAGTGGGTAATTTTTGAACCAAGCCCCGATTTCTCAAAATATTTTTGAGCCAAAACTTCAAGCTCATCGTCGATTTCAATCGTAATTAATTTACCGTTTTCGCGCAACCCTTTTGCCAGGCAAATTGCTGAGTAACCTGTAAAAGTGCCAATTTCAAGAATATTTTCAGGCTGAATCATTTTTGAAAGCATGGAAAGAACTTCGCCCTGTAAATGTCCCGATAACATGCGGGCACCCAAAACCTTTAAATGTGTTTCACGATCGAGTTCCCGTAAAATCTCATCTTCCGGGTCAATGTGATCGAGTATATATTTTTCCAGTTTATTCATTTACAAGTAAATAAGGCGACTTAACCTGTTTTCATCCAGTATTTCGTTGGCTACATCCAGTAATTCTCCGGCAGTAATCGAATCAATTTTTTGAAAAACCATGCGCAACGGATCTACAGTATCGTACAAAAGAAAACTTTTTCCGATAGTCAGCATTAAATCGTCGTGACTTTCAGTAGAAATTGCAATTTGCCCGATCAGTTGTTTTTTGGCTTTACTTAACTGAACAGCGCCCAATTTATTATCTCGAATCAACTTAAACTCCTTCAGAACAAGATTATACGCTTTTTCGAAATTTTCCCTGTCGGTGCCAAAATACACATTGAACAACCCGGTATCGGAGTATGCCGTATAATTCGATTCAATATTGTAAGCCAGTCCTTTGCGTTCGCGCAGGGCCAGGTTCAACCTCGAATTCATCGCCTGCCCGCCCAGCAAATTGTTCAGCAAAACCATAATAATTCGCTTATCGTGTTTAGTATCGTAAGCAATATTTCCCAAAACACAATGGGTTTGAAAAGTGTCTTTTGTTAATGACTTTTGCGCAGGAATATAATTCTCAAATTTTTGCCTGTCATTAATCCGATATTTTGCTTCAACACTTCCAAAATATTCCTGAACTATTCTCAACAATTCGTCAAAACGTATTTTCCCAACCGAACTCACCACCATTTGATCGGTATGGTAATTGTTATCGATAAATTTTAAAATGGTTTCGCGGTTAAATTTGCTAATGTTTTTACTGGTTCCAAGAATATTTCGTGCAATAGGGTGGCCGTCGAAAACAAGCTCCTCAAATTCATCAAAAATCAATTCTGAAGGCGAATCTTTGTACGAATTTATTTCTTCATTAATTACCTCCTTTTCGCGGTTGAGTTCTTTTTCAGGATAAACACTGTTGAAAAGAATATCGCTGAGAAGCTCTGCCGCCCTCTCATAATATTCAGCCAAAAAAGTGGAAAAAAGTGTGGTTTCCTCCTTGGTTGTGTAGGCATTTAGCTCGCCGCCCACATCTTCAATACGGCTTAAAACATGAAAAGCCTTCCTTTTTTTAGTGCCTTTAAAAACCGAGTGTTCAATAAAATGAGCCAAGCCATGCTCTTTTTCGGTTTCATCGCGCGAGCCGGTATTAATTAATATACCCAGGTGTGCTACCGGTGAGTCGGTTTGCTGGTGAATAACACGAATGCCATTCGCCAGTCTATATGTCAGAAAATCAGTATCTACCATTCACAAAATAAATAAGGCAGCAAAAGTAAGAAAAGAAAGGATGAACACAAACAAGGTACCGGTTTTTGAATTTTTTTACGATTCTTTTGATTTGAGAAAAAATTTCTTTGCGGTTTTGAAAAATTGTTTACTTTTGTCACACCAAAATAAAGAGGTGCCATAGCTCAGTTGGTAGAGCAACGGACTGAAAATCCGTGTGTCCTTGGTTCGACTCCGAGTGGCACCACAAAAAAAGAGAAGCTTTTGCTTCTCTTTTTTTATCCCTCAAGTATTCCGGTCGCAAAAGTTACATGCCAGTACAACAAAAAAAGCCTCACAAAATGTGAAGCTTTTTTCCGGTTGACCTGCCAGGGCTCGAACCTGGACTCTTCTGATCCAGAGTCAGACGTGTTGCCAATTACACCACAGGTCAGTGTTGCAAATGTAATCAAAAAAAGAGCACTTTAATGCTCCTGAAAATTTTGGTTGACCTGCCAAGGCTCGAACTTGGACTCTTCTGAACCAAAATCAGACGTGTTGCCAATTACACCACAGGTCAATCATTTCATGCCTTTTTGTTAAAGACCGTGCAAAAATATAAATTTTTTTCTTTTCAGAACATTCTGCCCACTTTTTTTGACACTACTCTTCATTCAATATTTATAAATGTATAAAATGGTTCTGTTCTTTCCTTATTAAAACCTTATATTTGCCCCTGTTCATTAATATATTGAAAAATGAAAAAGGCCTCTTTAATAAATAATATTCTGGGATGGGCAGTTTTTGTTGTTGCCGCCGTAACCTATTTTTTAACTCTCGAACCTACAGTTAGTTGGTGGGACTGCGGTGAATTTATTATCAGTGCTTTTAAACTTGAAGTTGGCCACCCGCCGGGAGCGCCCTTCCACATGCTTTTGGGAAGGTTCTTTACACTATTTGCAGGAGGTGACAATTCACAGGCGGCGGTAATGGTAAACACAATGTCGGCACTTGCAAGCGCAGGAACAATAATGTTGCTTTTCTGGACCATTGTACACCTGGCAAAAAAATTAGTTTCTGAAGAGAATACTACCACTGGAGAACAAATAGCCATTTGGGGAAGTGGCCTGGTAGGTTCGCTGGCTTTTGCTTTTACCGATACATTCTGGTTTTCGGCTGTTGAAGGCGAAGTTTATGCGCTTTCGTCGTTATTTACTGCCGCTGTTTTTTGGGCTATTCTGAAATGGGAAAGTGTAGCCGACGAAAAGTACGCCAACCGGTGGCTGATTCTTATTGCTTATCTGGTTGGTTTGTCCATCGGTGTGCACCTTTTGAATTTGTTGGCTATTCCTGCCATAGGACTGGTTTATTATTTTAAAAAATATGAATTTTCGTGGAAGGGTGTAATCCTGGCAATGATTATTTCAGTGGCTTTACTGGGAGGCATTCAATATATAATTATACCGGGCGTTCCAAAAATTGCTTTCATTTTCGATAAAATATTTGTGAATGGATTTGGATTGCCTTTTAATTCAGGAATTTTGTTTTTTATAGTGGCTGTAATTGCGGGCGCTGTTTGGGCGCTCCGTTATACCCGAAAAAATAACATGGCAATCTGGAATACCGCAGTTACAATGGTTATTGTAATTTTGATAGGTTATTCAACTTATGGAGTAATATTAATACGTTCATCGGCAAATCCGCCAATGAACCAAAACTGGCCCGACAATGCATTTGCCCTACAAAAATACCTAAACCGGGAACAATACGGCGACCGACCGTTGTTATACGGTCAATATTACACGGCTCCGGCAACCGGTACTTCCGGAGAAAAAGAACAATACAACAAAGTGGATGGAAAATACGAAGTAACCGGCTCGGTGGCAGCAAAAACAGATTATGCTCCAGAACTTGAAACTTTCTTCCCCCGCATGTACAGCAATAATCCTGATCACATCAAAGTATATCAGGATTGGGGAAATATAAAAGGGCGCTCTGTCAGGGTGAGAGACCGCAGTGAAGTTCAAACATTGGTTCGGCCTACGATGGGTGAGAATCTGAGGTTCTTTTTTTCGTATCAGGTAGGTTTCATGTACATGCGTTATTTTATGTGGAATTTTGTGGGCCGCCAAAACGATGTTCAGGGTTACGGAAACTTTTCCAGTGGAAACTGGATTAGCGGAATTAAAGCATTCGACGAAGCAAAAATTGGCCCGACCGACACAATGCCCGACTTTATGAAAAACGATCCGTCGCGAAATACCTATTATTTTCTGCCTTTGCTTTTTGGATTAATAGGCCTGTTTTATCAGTACAATCAGGGGAAAAAAGGAAAGCAGGGCTTTTTTGTAACTTTCCTGCTTTTTGTTTTTACAGGTATTGCAATTGTGGTTTATCTGAATCAGTCACCATTGCAACCTCGTGAACGTGATTATTCGTATGCCGGCTCTTTTTATGCTTTTGGTATTTGGATTGGACTGGCTGTTTTAGCGTTATATTCAGCATTAAGTAAAGTATGGAAAGGAGCAATTCCAGCAATTCTTATAACGTTGGTTTCACTCGTGTTGGTTCCCGGAATCCTGGCTTCACAAAACTGGGACGACCACGACCGCTCAGGGCGTTACATGACTCGCGATTATGCAAAAAATTATCTTGAATCGTGTGCGCCAAACGCCATTCTTTTTACTTACGGCGACAACGATACTTTTCCGCTTTGGTATGTGCAGGAAGTAGAAGGGGTCCGCCCCGATATTAAAATAATCAACATCGGTTATTTGGGGATGGACTGGTACATTACGCAACACCGAATGGCATCAAACGACGCTGCCCCCATGCCTTTTTCGTTTAAAAAGGAACAATATTATACCGGAAGAATGGATGCCGTTTTATTTCAGGAACGATTTGAAAATTCGATTGAATTAAGCAGTGCCATGGAATTTCTGGGAAGCGACGATGTACGTTCAAAAATTAAAGTTTCGAACGGTGAAATGATGGATTATTTGCCGGCCAGAAATTTTCACATCACAGTTGAAAAAAATAAAGTTTTGGAAACCGGAACAGTTCAGCCTGAAGATTCTGATTTAATTGTCGACAAAATCGAATTCCAGATTACCAAAAGTTATATTACCAAAAGTGAAATGGCTGTACTGAACATTATTGCAGCCAACAACTGGGAACGCCCCATATATATCGACCACAGTTTGATTCACGTAAACAGCATTTTCTTTAAAGATTACCTGCAGTTCGAAGGATTGGCTTTCCGTTTTGTACCTATAAAAACTCCGCGTACAGGAATTTATTACGGTCACATAAACACCGATATTTTGTACAACAACGTGATGAAAAAATTCGTTTGGGGAAATGTAAACGATCCTGATATTTTTCTTGATGAATACAACAAAAGGGAAGTTAACATTTTGCAGGCAAGGTACATGTTTGCCCGGCTTGCCGAATCGTTAAACAATGAAGGGAAAAACGATAAAGCCATCGAAGTGCTCGATAAACTTTTCGAAATCTTCCCCAACGAAAGGATTCCGTTAACTTACGATTCCTTTCAGGCCATTGAACAATATTTTGTTGCCAAGGCCGATGAAAAAGCGGTTGCATTAATGAAAATTGTGGCTGAAAACAGTTTTGCAAAAATTGAATATTATTTGTCGTTGCCCAACAATATGGCGGCAGCTGCAAAAGAAGACCAGGACCGCGAGCTTACAATGCTGAAAAATGTTCAATATTTGGCGCATCGATACAACCAGGAAGAACTGTATAATGAAGTTGATAACAGATTAAAAACGCTTATCGAAAGGTTGCAGGGAGAAATAGGACAACCAAAGGATTCTTAGTCTTTTCCGTTGATTTGACGGTGAAGTTTTTCTGCTAATTTTAAACCCCGCGAACGGATTCCGGCAGTGGCATGGTATTCAATTTCATGTTCGATAATGGCCAGGATTTCTGGTTTTAATTCCGGTTCTTCTTCCGAAATATTATATAAAACCTGCATGGCATGAACACGTACAGCCGGTGGTTCCTTGTCGCTGCCAAAGGTATTTAAACAGTAATCCATTAAAAATGAATAATGTTTTTCGGGAATCTGGTTCATGCTCAACAATTTCAGAAAATGCCTTTTTTTGCTTGAATTTTCCTCCACTTCCAACTGTTGGATTATTTTTTCAAGATAAGGAAGGAGCAACTCAGGATATTCATCATGGATTTTATCGGCAAGGTAAGCAGCCCGCCATGTTTTCTGCGCGGGATTGTACAAAGCAATTTCCATTAATTCTGAAAAAAGTTCCGGTTTAATGGAAATTTCGTGTACTAAAAATTCGAGATTTTCCCACGAATCGATAAGTTCAATTAATTCTTCTTTTTTCACCGTCCGACATTTTTACAAAGATAATTTTTTCAGCCTCATCAAAATATTCTTTTCTATTTTTGAAAAATGATACGAGTTACCTGCGCCATAATTCAGCACAAAAACCGGTTATTAATAACTCAGCGCGGTGCCGGTTCCGATCATCCGTTTTTGTGGGAGTTACCAGGTGGAAAAATAGACGCCGCAGAAACTGAGGAAGAATGTATTCAACGTGAAATCGATGAAGAACTGGAAATGAAAATCGAAATTGTAAAGCGTTTATTGCCGGTTCAGTTTGATTACGGATTCAAAAAGATTGAATTGATCCCGTTCTTATGCAAAGTTTCTGACGATGAATTCAGGTTAAATGAACATATTCAGGCCAAATGGATTTTATGGGAAGAAACAGGCGCGGTCGAATTTCTTGAAGCGGATGAAAAACTTGTTCAGAAAAACCGCAATGAATTAGAAAAATACTTTCGGGAACAAATGAATCAGCCCTGACAAAACACCACCCCAGCCAACAATAGATAAAATCATATAAAATACAATGTTCCGGCGTTGTGAGTAGTATTTGTTGGCCAAAAATGCGCCGACCGGAATGGTTAAAAAAACAGGTGTTGTTACAATAATTCCCCAAAATCCGTAAGACTTACGGAAGCGCACAAAAAAACGGCTTCGTTTTGAAAATTTCCGCGACTTTTTTGCCTCCTCAATCTTTCTTTCGCAAAACAACCGGTAACGCTTTTTTATTGGGCCGGGCACAATTTTGCACAAATAAGGCCAGAGGTTATTGCTAAAAACAATAAAACGTTTGCTCAGGTAATAAAAAAACAGAAATCCGCCAATTCCGCCAAACAAAACAGAAACAATAGCTTGCTTGTAATCGAGACCGATTATCATGGCGTACGGCAGTGTAAGAATATATTTCACCGATGCCAGCAGAACAACGTGTATAATTTTCATGGCCATTTTAAACTGTAACGAATTTAAAACGCCCGGTGCAATAATTTGTTTCGTTTGAAATGTTAAAAGAATACGATTTAATCTTTATTAACTGTTTTGAAAATAAAGCTGGAAAAATATTCTTCGGCTAAATTGAAGGAAGGTTTTTAATTTACCTTGTTTTTGGGATTGCCGTCAAGAAATGCTTTTAGGTTTTCGGTGGCAATTTGCATCAGGCGCGTGCGTGCTTCAAAAGTTGCCCAGGCAATGTGCGGAGTGATGAAACAGTTTTTTGCTTTTGGCAGCGGATTATTTTCTGAAGGTGGTTCGGTGGATAAAACATCGAGTCCGGCGCCGGCAATTCTTTCTGAATTTAATGCGTCGGCCAAGTCCTGTTCATTGATTAGCGGCCCCCGGCCCGTGTTCACCAAAAAAGCGGTGGGCTTCATTTTTTCGATAGCGGCTTTGTTTATAAAACCGGCATTTCCAGTGGTCAAAGGACAGTTAATACTTATAAAATCGCTAAGCGAAAACAGCGTATCCAAATCAACCTGACTGGCTTCCAACCCTGTTTCTTTTTTGCTGCGGTTGTTAAAAATAACCTGCATACCAAAGGCCAGTGCTATCTTGGCCACAGCCTGACCAATCTGACCAAAACCGATAATTCCGAGAGTTTTTCCCGCCAGTTCATTTTGCGGCGTTTTCCAGTAACTAAAATCTTTGCTTTTTGCCCATTCGCCCGTTGAAACCGATTCTGCATGAACGGATACATTTTGTACAAAATTCAGAATGTGTGAAAAAACCATTTGCGCCACCGAAGCCGTACTGTACGCAGGAATATTGGTGACCACAATTCCGGCATTTCGGGCAGCTTCAATATCCACCACATTATAGCCGGTTGCCAAAACACCAATATATTTTAATTTTGGAAGTTGCTGAATAACTGTTTTGTCGAAAACAACTTTGTTGGTAAAAACAGCGTCGGCATTTTTAGCACGCTCAACCGTTAATTCAGGCGGTGTTCTTTCATAAATCGTAAAATTTCCCAGTTTTTCTGCTTCCTTCCAGCTTAAATCACCCGGATTCAGCGCAAATCCATCCATTCCGACAATTTCCATCATTTCGAATTTTGATTGCCGAAAATAAGGAAATATGCCGAAATGTGAAAAACCAAACTGAGAATAAAAGAAAACACCCGGAAATAGTAAATCCGGGTGTTCTATTTATTTTTCGAAATACGAATAATGCGATCGTTATTTGTTTAATGAGTTGCAAATTTTCTGATTGATTTCGCGAACCCGGTTTTCAGCCATTTTAATTACTTTCCGGTCGTACGTCATCAATCCGTTTACTTCGCCTTCCACATCGGTAGTTTGTGTGTAAACTGCTGCCGTAAAACCCGATTTAACCAGTTTCAAAAGTTGTTCTGCATATTCTACATACTGGTCGGTTACCTCTTTTGAATTTTGAAATTGTACATAACCCCAGTTACGGTCGGTCGCCCATAAATGTCCTTCGAAAGGCAGACCAATTCCGCCATATTCACCCAGAACATTTGCACGGGTTCCGTCGAACAGATACATTGCCGGGCCGGGGTAGTTGTGTAAATCAATCATATCGCCCACATGATAAAAGTTACCGCCACTGGCAGGGTTTACCAAACGGCTCGCATCATAGTTTTTTGTCCATTCGGTGATTTCTTCGGTCTTAAATTGCCCCCACGATTCGTTAAACGGCACCCAGCAAACAATGGAAGGATGAGAAAACAAATAATCCATAATTCCTTTCCACTCTGCGCGGTAATTGGCTTCCGATTCGGGACTTCTTTTTAATTCTGTTCCATCGAAATACTGGTGGTTTTGCCACTGAGGAGAACGGTCTCCACTGGGCATGTCCTGCCAAACCAGAATTCCAAGTTTATCGCAGTGTGTGTACCATCGCGCCGGTTCCACTTTTACGTGCTTGCGAATCATATTAAATCCAAAATCTTTGGTTTTCTGAATATCGTATTTTAAAGCCTCGTCAGTAGGGGCAGTGTACAATCCGTCGGGCCACCAACCCTGATCAAGCGGACCAAATTGAAAATAGTCTTTGTTGTTCAATTGTAACCGTACAATTCCGTTTGCGTCGCGATTTGTCGATATTTTTCGCATGGCAAAGTAGCTTTTTACTTCGTCTACTACTTTCCCGTTGCTAAAAAGTTTTACTTCCAAATCATACAAAAACGGCGATTCCGGGCTCCACAATTTTGGCGAGGGAACAGAAATGTCAACGGTTTCACCGGTAACAGCTTTTCCTGTTGAAATTGTTGTTTCGCCTTGTTTTACTGCAACTTCATAATAGTCGCCCAATGAAGTTCCACAGGTAGTGGCTTCTACATTCAAACTTTCATTATCGATGTTTGGAACTGATTTTACATTCTGAATAAATTTTTCATTTACCGGCTCCAACCAAACAGTTTGCCAGATTCCGGTTACGGGAGTGTACCAGATTCCGCGCGGGTCGCTGTTTTGTTTTCCGCGCGGTTGAAATCCTTTGTCGGAAGGATCCCAAACTTTTACAACCAGATTTTGTTCCCCTGTTTTATTCAGAAAAGGTGTAATGTCGAATGAAAACGGAGTGTATCCGCCTTTGTGTGTTCCAACTTTTATATCGTTAATCCAGATGTCAGATTTCCAGTCGACCGCTCCAAAATGCAACAGCACTTTTTTGTTTTTCCAGGTAACAGGAATAGTAAACGTATTTTTATACCAAAGTTCGTTTTCTTCACCCACTCTTTTTTGAACTCCCGAAAGGCTGGATTCAACCGCAAAGGGAACCAGAATTTTTCCATCGAATGCTGCGGGTTGCGGAGCTCCGGCTTTTGTGATGGAATACTCCCAAAGTCCGTTGAGGTTCTTCCAGTCGCTGCGTTCCATCATCGGACGTGGATATTCCGGCAAAACATTATTTACATCAATTTCTTCTGCCCATTTGGTTTTGATTTTGTCTCCGGCAGGTTGCCACTGCGCCATTCCATTAATAAACAGGCAAATAGTTAAAGTAAAAAGAAATATTTTTTTCATTTTGAAAATTTGTAAGTATTATATTATTGATTCGACTCTATTTCAGTGGGTTGGCTTTTACTCCATCAAACGTAATTACTACCGGTTTTATTAACCCGTTTTCGTCGAAATACATTCTGTCGATGCAGGTTTCGCGGTGGTTTCCGTCTGTTTCGCCCAGCGGCCTGCGGTGGTACACAATGTAATAGTCATCGGTTCCGGGAACATTTATTACCGAATGGTGCCCGGCGCCGGTAGCTACATTTGGATCCTGTTTCAGAATTTTACCAATACGTTTAAAAGGCCCGAACGGAGAGTCGGCAATTGCATAAGCCACGCTGTAATCGGGGCCGGTCCAGCCGCCTTCGCTCCACATAAAATAGTATTTACCGTTTCTGATAAACATAAATGGTCCTTCAACATAACCTTCCGGAGTTATTTCTTTGAAAACTGTCCCATCTTCAAAAGGCAGAAATCCTGTAAAATCATCTTTCATTTTTACGATATTGCAGTGTCGCCAGCCGCCGTAAATCATGTAATACTGCCCGTCTTTGTCGTGAAAAATAAACTGGTCGATGGGTTGTGCGCCGTTGTGAAATTTGTCGAGCAGTGGTTTTCCAAGATAATCTTTGTACGGACCTTCAGGTTTTTCAGCAACACCGATTCCGATTCCGCCTTTTTCTTCATTGTTTTGAATGTCGTTGGCAGCAAAAAACAAAAAATAACGACTGTCTTTTTTTACAATTGCCGGCGCCCACATGGCGCGTTTGGCCCATTTTACAGCGGTGGTATCAATTATTTTTTCGTGTTTTGTCCAGTTGATCAAATCCGGAGTCGAGAATGCATCCATAAAAACCTGCTCGTTGTAAGGCGCTGAATAAGTGGGAAAAATCCAATACTGATTATCGAAAATTATACCTTCAGGATCGGCGTACCAGCCTTTAAAAACCGGGTTGCCGGAATTTTGGGAAAACCCTTGCAACGCTATTAAAACGACAATTAAAAAAGTTAAAATCCTTCTTTTTGAAGTTATTTTCAATTTTATTCTTTTGTGCATATTATTTCAATTTTATAACCGGATGAATATTCCGTTTCTTTTTACATTTTCTATTCAGAAGGCAAAATTTAATTTGCAGGTTGAGTTCTGTTTTCATCACAAACTGCCACGGCAACACGCGAGTCGGCGCATCCGTAATACAAAAACCATTTGTTTTTATTAAAAACCAATCCTTCAACGAAAACAGTCCCCGCAGGATATTGCCCGCTTTTTTCAAACGATTCTTCAGGAATTAAAAATGGCGTGTCCAAACGATCGAGCATTTTGTACGGGTCGTTTTTATCGAAAAGAAATTGTCCGGCGCAGTAGGCATTTGCCGTGTAAGTGGTGTCGCCTTCTGCTCCGGCTTTGTTTTTTCCGTTGTAAATCAATACAATCCCATTTTCAGTTAAAACAGCCGGTGGTCCGCATTCGGTTAAGTCGCTGTCGAAAAATCCTTTTCTCGGTTTTGCCAGGGCAATCAATTCTTCGTTTTCATCCACCAACGGTTCCCAGTTGATTAAATCGGTGGAAGTGGCGGCAAAAACTCCCTGTTCTCCCCAGTACATCAGATATTTTCCGTTTACTTTGGTAATTACCAGTTTCCCGTCTTTCAGCGTTGTAACAATCGATGCTGATTTGGTAAACATTGTTGAAAATTTTCCTTCATATGCATTGGCAAAAGCAGAGCCGTATTTGGTCCAATGAATTAAATCTTTGGAATGGGCAACCGCGAGCCGCGCCAGTTTCCTGTTCCACTGTGTATACAAAGCAACGTAAGTTCCGTCTTCGGCTACGGCAATTCGCGGGTCTTCGCAACCACCCGGCCACTCGGCATCTGACTGATCATCGTTGTTTGCAAACAGTACCGGTGTATCGGACCGTTTCACAATAGTAACCCCATCAACCGACTGGGCAAAACCAAGGCGCGAAGTTCTTTTTCCAATACCTTGTCCCGATTGATCTTCTGCCCGGTACAAAATGCAAACGGTGTCGTTTTTCAAAACAGCCGCCGGATTAAAAGTGTCGCCATTTTCCCATGGAATGGTATCGTTGGTCATCGGGCAAAAGAATGTTTTTTGTGAAGGAGTGATGATTGGATTTACTCCTTCAGGTCTTTCGAACGGACCAATTGCCCAGCTTTTTACTTCTTTTACTGGTTCTTTTTGAGTGCAAGCTGAAAAAACAATCAGCGTAAAAGCAAGAATGGAATGAAAAACACGATTTGTCATTAGGTTTAATTTAATTGGTAAATAATCCCGGGTTGTTTCATTTTTTTACTTAAAAAACAGAACAACTCCAAGTTTTTAAAAGTACCGGCAAATTATACGATTCCTTTCATTTTACCAATTGTTTGTTTGGTTTGTGATGAAAAATGATAAAAATTTTTGGGGGGTTAACCTGTTATTCTGCTCCTGTTAAACTCTTTATCAGATCCACTTCTTCCTGTTGGTAAGGAGTTCCGTCGGGCCTGAAAATTTCGTGAAACCAGAGCGACGGTTCCGAGCCGTCGGGAATTGGTTCGTCCCACGCGTATTTTGTATTCGATTTGCCGGCCACGAGCCCCCAGTTAATGGCCCCGATATTTTCCTGTTTTAACATGGGCATAATATTTTGAAACAAACTGTTGTTTCTGCGGGCCATGTATTCTGTGCAAACCATCGGACGGTTGCGTTTTTTTAAGGTGTCGATGGCTGCCTGGTGCTGTTCCGGTCCTTCGTAATTGTGGTAAGTGATAATATCCGAATTTTCAAGCTGAAATTTATTCAGGTCGTTTAATGACGCATTCCAGACTCCCGCCGACAACGGTTGCGACGGACGGATTTCCCAGCCCCATTCAAAAACTTTTTGCAGCAACGGCAAAGATCTATTTTCGTACCCTGAATTTCCGGGTTCGTTGTACAAATCCCACAAAGCAATTCTTTTATCGTCTTTGAATGTGGTGAGAATATCTTTTACATAATCTTCCAAAAGTGATACGAGGGTTGAATCCTCATAAAGTAAATCGCCCGGATCGCGCACCCAGCCTGAATTGTGCACGCCTGGTTTGGGATCGGGCTGTTTCCCGGCGTGGTAGGTTGCATTCCAGCAATCGTCGAAAATTACGAAGATGGTTTTAATCCCGTGACTATTGGCAATTTCCAAATATTTGTCCATACGATTTTTGAATCCCACTTTGTCCACTTCCCAGGCAACATGATGCAAATAAACGCGCATACAATTCATGCCAATATTTTCGGCCCACCCCAGTTCGCGATCAATGGTTTCCGGATCGAATGTTTCGGCCTGCCAATTTTCAAGCTGGTTAATTGCTGTACTCGGATTAAAATTACTGCCTCTTAACCATCCGTTTTCAACACTCCAGGCGTCGGCCTGCTCTTTGGTCCAGATGTTTGGCATAACTGTTTGCGGCTTGCTGATTTCGGTTTTTGTCTGACAAGCTGCAACAGCAAAAAGCAGAAACGTCAGAAAATAAATACTTCCTTTCATTTTGTTCTATTATTTTTTGATTGAATTTTTCTCGATTTCAACTTCACCCGAAGGGCGGTTGATTTTAACACCGGCACTAATAGCACGACCAAAATCAGGTGTTCCGTCGGCATTCCATTGAAATGGCTGCATTCTTACATTGCGCTCCCAGTTGGGTTCTGTATTTTTCTTTGAATGATAAATGATCCAGTTTTCTGTTTCGTCAGGCGACTTAACAAATGAAACATGTCCCACGCCGTAAACCGAATTGTTTCCTTCGAAAACAGGGCCTTTTTTGGTCCAGTTTTCAGGATTTAAAGGATCGGCATCCGTGTTTTTTAGTTGCAACAAACCTAGCCGGTATTCTTTCAGCCACGATTCGCGGCAGGAATAAACAATAAAAACCTGCCCGCCGTTTTTCAGAACTTCGGGGCCTTCGTTTAAATTCAACGGGCCACCGGTTTCCCAGCTTTCTTCGGGCGACGAAAGCAAAACGCGCTTTCCTTTTAGCGTGTACGGATTTTCCATTTCCTGTATATAAAGGTGTTGTGGTGTGGCATCGGTGTCCATTTGTTTTAGCCAGCCCGACCAAACCGCATATAATTTTCCGCTGTGTTCAAATACGGTCATGTCGATGGCCCAGATATTTTTTGAAATGTCGTCAGGATTATCGCCTGTATTTAGCATCCCCATGTCTTCGTATTCGCTGAAAACATCGTCGGTTTTTGAACGCAAAACACCGGTCCGCTGGTGGATAAACGGCGGGCCTGATTCTCCGGCTGCATAATAAACATACCAGTGTCCGTCGATAAAATGAATTTCGGGAGCCCACAAACAGGCGCGGTTCCAGCCTTCGGAAGGAGCTTTCCAGATGGTTCGTGTTTCGCCTTTTTGCGTCATAAGTTTTGAGCGCGAAACAGCAATTCCGTTATTGGCCGAAAAGCAGTAAATGTAATCATCGCCTTGTTTTACCATCCATGGGTCTGCACCGTCCCAAACCGGATTGGTAAAGTTGGTTTTCACGGTGTCTTCAGGCAAATTTTCACTTTTGGTACATGCTGCAAATACCAAAATTGAAAACAAGGTCATTAAAATTTTATTTCTCATTTTGAATTTTTTTCAATTTACAACCGGAAATGCAGAAATGCGTAATCGTGCTGCTCCCATTGGAATTAGGGTAATATCTTCAGCCGGTTTGTTTGTTTTTACCGGGTACAAGGGCAACACATCTACCAATCCAAATTGGTCGATTTTCCATTCCGGAATTTGTTTCCCCTTGGCCAGTATTTCTATCGGAGAATTTTCGGGTGTGAACGGATAATTGTTGGCAGGCCAGTTTTTATGAACGATTTTGAACGATGAGACCGGATTGTTTTTATTGATTAATAAACCATAATTCCACTGACTTTCAGCATCGATAGTGTAGGCAGGCCACTTCTCAGGGTCGGCATTTTTTTGCCATTTTGAATCGCCGATTGCGGATTGAATGCTGTTTATTTTGTTGTATTTTTCATCAATTTTCAATGAGAAGGTAAGTGGCCCGTAATTTACCGAAACACTGTTTTGGTTGACTTCCCATGTTCGCGTTGAAAGTTCCATCGGAAGATTTAATATAATTTGATCTCCATCCGACCAATCTTTTTCAAGTTTGATATATTTTCCCGCTGCAACTTCAACCGTTGCTTTTTCACCGTTTATATCAACCGAAGCATTTTGGCACCAGCCCGGAATCCGCAAATACATGGGGAACTGAACTTTTTCCGGAGTTTTTATTGTGAATTGAATTTGTTCTTCAAAAGGATAATTGGTTTTTTCAATCAATTCAATTTTTTTTCCATTACCTACTTTGGCTTTTGTTGTGCACGAGTTGTACATTATTGTTGCCAAACCGTTGTCGTTGCTGGCCATTACCAGGTTTTCGATATAATAGGGAAGCGCATGCCCGTGGTTGTGCTGGCAGCAGCGACTGCTGAACGGATTCATAGTTAAAAAGGGTCCGCGGTTGTCTATTCCCGGAGAATGATTTTCAGCATCGGCAGTAACACCGTTTGGGCAGGTGATGTACCGAAGCGCTTTCATATCGGGGGTAAATGCAGCCACAAAACTGTTGAACAAAACATCTTCACAATTGTCGGCCCACATCGGGTCGCCTGTAATGCGTGTTAAAATTCCGTCGGAGGTCATTTGTTCTGCAAAACCACAGGTTTCGGTTCCCTGGCGCGGGTCGATGTAACCCATTCGTGCATTTTCATCCGAACCAAACATTCCTCCCGGAACCTGGCCAAAAGTTCTTCTTATTAAATAAAAATCGTTGTAGGTTGCTTCGAAATTCACTGAATCGCCGGTTTGCATAAACCAGGTTGCAGGCTCTCTGAAACACTGTGCAATATTTACGTTGTGCCAATTGGGCAGGGTCGATTTTTGTGTCCAGTCGGCGGTATTTCTGTGGATTTTTTCAGCCAGATTGAGCAGGAATTTTTCACCGGTTTGGTTGTATAGCCAGTAAACACTGTAGAGGTTGTCGCCACCCCGGCTGTTTTCCCAGTAACTCGACAAAAATGCTTCGTCGGGAACCGATAATTCGTATTGAAAATACCGGGTCATAAAATCGATTACACGTTGATCGCCCGAAATTTCATAATAATTTTGAAGCGTGAAAAGGACAATCATGTTCGACCAAAAATCAGGATTTCCGGTGCCGGATCGTACTTCGGGCCCAAACCATCCGTTTCCCTTCTGACTGTTAATGATGGCATCGATCCAAACCATTGCTTCTTTTTTCATTTCCTCGTCACCGAGAATAAAAGCCATATCGGAATAACCGCGCAGCCAGTACGGAACTTCTTCCCAACCGTGATCGCCGCCTTCCGAAAGCCAGGCATTGTTTTCCTTGTCGAGCCAGGCACTGATTTCGCCCAGATGTCCGCAAAGTCCGTCTTTTTGCAGCTCCAGCAGATTTTGAATCCAACCTTGCGGCTGAATGCTTCCCAGCGGTAGTTTGATAAAATGTGCCGGTTGAAGTGGTGCACGGTTTCCCAGATAAAAATCGTTTTTTGCAGTTAAATCGGGACGGGCAACAACCGTTGTTTTTATTTCGGCCCTTTCTGTTTTGCAGGAAAAAAACGAAAATAAAATCAATCCCAGAAAAAAATAAATACCGGTTTTCATTGGTCAGGAAATGTTTTTTTAATGGTTTAAGTTGATTTACAAAAACAACACCCCTTCCGTATTTTCATACTTCAGGAGTGTTGTACAAACTAATTCTATATATGTTATTCAAGCATTTTAATAAAATATCCGCCTACCACCGAGCGGGCCTGAAATCCAACCTGGGTAGCATCGGTTGTTTCGTACCAGTCGCTCATCGGTACGCGATCCGGAGTTTCGCTTACAAATTTGAACAACGGATCTATAAATTTTTCAAAGGTCTCTTTGTCGTTGGCAAGTGTTGCGGTCCAAACAATCCAGTCCGATTTTGTATAAGTTTTCCGGTTATCGAGCGGCAATCCGTAAATATTTTGTTTTGTAAGATAATAAGCAATCTCTTTTTGAGCCACATCTTCCGGGAAAATATCCAGGTTGAGCAATTTGTTCCAAACCAGGTTGTATTTCTGGCTCCAGGTTCCGGGCTGGTCAAAAGTCAGTCGGAAGTGGTCACCGTCGTCGGCCATTTTCATCCATTCCTGTGCCATGCGTTTTGCTTCGGAAGTATATTTTTCAGCCACCTCGGTTTTCCCTAAAATTCCGGCCAGTTTTCCATACCCGGCAATTCCCATAATAGCTTTAACCGAAAGGTTTACGTTGTGGGCAAAGTGCCCGGCAAAATCGTCGGTGCAAAGTTGATTTTCCGGATCTAATCCGTTTTCCAGTAAATAATTGGCCCATGTTGTTAACACGTCCCAGTGTTGATTTGCGTAATCGGCATTTCCTTCCATTTCGGCAATGGCGGTTATAAGAATCAACATATTTCCGCTTTCTTCCACCGGCATGTCGCCACCGTAGGTTTGCCCGTTGGCCTGCGGGTAGGTTCCCACATCGTGGGCGGCAAAAGGTTTGGCCCATTTTCCGCTTTCAGAAAAATAAAAAATCGGGTTTAGCATTCCTTTTAGCAATTCCGGATTGTATTTTAAATACAACGGTGCCGAAGGATAGGTAACATCGACAGTGCCGATAGAACCGTTGCTGAAATTTTCTTTTGAAAGGAACAGAATATTTCCCTGTGTATCTTTTGTAAGTTTGTGCGCTGCAATGGATTGACGGAAAGCAAGAACACAAAGTTTTGCATAATTTTCGCCGCCTTTTTCCAGCGCTTCAGCAACCATTTTATGGTCGAAATCAGAACAGCGCGAAAGAATTTCTTCCTGTTCAGAGGTTGCTGCCGTTAAAACTTCGTCGAAAGAAACTGTGTCGTTACGAGTCCACCATGCTTTCAGATTGTCGACAAAATACTGAATCGATTCAATATCGTCGTAACCCAGTAAAAGATAACCACTTTTTATTTCGGTTGAAATTTCTCCAAGGTTGTTGGCAACAAACATGACCGGCATATTTTTGCTCATCACAGCAGTAACTTCATCGACACCCGACGAAAGGATTTCTTTTGAAATAAATTCCTGTTTTGCGGTGATAAAATCGCCGATTCCGACCGTTGTATTCTGGTCAGGTTTGGCAGCCATGTAAAAATGCCCCCAGTCGATGCGCACATTGTCGCCTTTTTTCCCAAGTATCGGTTGTTCGGTAGTCCCGGCTTTCAGGTAAGAAATACCGCTTGTGTTTCCTTTGCTTACCGAAACTTCCTGGCTTATTTCGTTTACCGCCCACTCGGGTGTTGTTTCAAAATAAATCTGAACGTTGTGTTTTTTACCGTCATTCGAAGTCGCATTGTAATTTACATAGTTAACAGGACGCGAAAGCAGGTCCAAATCATCGGGAAGCAAGGGAGAAACAAATTCGAGGTTTAAATCAACCGGGCCGCAGGTAAAATTATATTTGGTTTGTGTGGCTGTCATTTCAACACTGTTTTGAACAGCTATTTGTGCAAACACTTCTTTTTCATCGTTTTCTTTGAAAATGCCAAAATCAACATAGGCAAGTCCGCCGCGATCAAAACAATGTGCTGCAATTACATTTTTTCCGTTTGTGTTTAAAAGGCTATTGTCGAGTTTTAAAACCACGTTACTTTTGGCTCGGTTTCCGGTGTTTACAATTTCTTTCCCATTCAGGAAAAGTTCAAAGTCATCGTCGTGCGAATAAATCAGAAAAAGTTCATAGGAAGATTCTGTGTCAGGAAATGTAAATTCGCGGCGCACCCAAATTTCTTTGGTATTCCAGACAGTCGACGTCTGCTCCATTCCTTCCGTTCCAAAAGCTGCACTTCCGGTTTTCCAAGCTGAATCGTTAAAATCGGGATTTTCCCAACCGGTTGCCGGCGCGTTGAAAACAAATTTGCCCGTCCACTTTTCGTATTTTGCATTTGGAATTACCGGTTGGAGCGGAATATTTTCCTTTCCAAGAAAACGGTAAACCTGCCCATCGACTTTAATGGCACCGATAAATGACTGCGTTATTCCTGTCCAGTGTTTTACAGGGCTGTCGAAAAGCTGGTCGGAAGTTGACCAAACGCTGGTGTACGGGTCAATGGTAACCAAAGGATAAGCCGGAGCCCGGAATTCATTGTTTTTATGTGAATCTACATTCGGGGCTGGTTGTTGGCACGAAGTTACCAATCCAAAGATTAAAAGGATTAAAAAAAATAGTTGGGTTGTTTCTTTCATTTAAAGCGGTTTAAATATTATGATAAATTTTTGTTGATTCAGGATGGGAAAATACAAAAAAATGGACTATCGCAAAAATATGACACTTTTTTTAGTTCCGTAAAAAGAGTGTTTCTTGTTTGGAAAAATTTAAAGCATTCAATATCTGGCATTTTGAATGCTTTTACTGACAATAAAATTATTCCAAGAAAATAACTTTTTGAGAAATTGTATAAATAGAAACAGCACTTATTTGTATTAATCAGAAAGTAAATTCAACTTAAATAATAGTAAAATTAAGCTAGAAATCGAAGTTTTGATGTATGAAAATTTACCTTTCAATATTGATTAAATTAATATTGGGAATTTGGTGTTTATAATTTGAAAAACAGAAATGTATTTATAATTGACAAAGAGGTAAAAAATACTGATAAGTAGTTTCAAAAAAACTGATTTTTATAGATTTTGCCTGTTCTTGACAACGTGTAGCTCGCTTTGTAATGAATTATTGCGTAGTTTTGATGAATTGTTGAGATGAGCGTAATTTTCTTAAAAGAATTGTAAAAACACAGAAAATTTATTATCGTTTTTTTAGCTTTCTGATTGTTTTCAAACCCGAAAAAATTCAACAGTATATTAAGGACGCAAAAAATCAAAATAAAATAAGCGGCGTACTATCCAATCTTCAAAAGTCCGTCTTAACAATTTCTCATCGGATAGATTCGCCGCTTTTATCTTTTAAATTGAAAATCTCCAGATTTAATTTTTCTGTCTCTCGGAACAAAATTACATTTTTCATCCCATTGAAGAATTAATTTATCAACAAAAATGGATAATCAACAGAAAATAGTCATTCGTATTGTTAGCATCTATCACATCAGTGTTATTTACAAAATAAACAGACCTACGCAACACAAAATTTCGAGAAAACAATTTCAAAAAGTCCACGAACACTACATACCAGTTCAACCTGTTAATCAACCACATAAGGCTTACAAATAATTTATTTACAACAATTTAAATAAAAACCCAAGGCAAATAATGTTCCTGAATATAAAAATTTAGTAATTAACTCAGATTGCTGGAAAAACGTAGCAAACTATAGCTGCCCGATCTCTAAGCGGGTCAAAACAAACGAAATTACACAAAATCTAACATAATGTTAAAACATTAAATATTGATTATTTAATTTCATTAATTTACTTTTGTATTGATTAGAAATCCGTATTAAGAAAGAAACAAACAAAGACACTCCCGTTTAAATTTCAGTCTGACTGAGTGTGTATTTGTGTTAAATTTAGACATGCAATGGCAAAAAGAATTCTGTTAACCGGCATTCAGGTACTACTAGTATTTATAGTACATGCGCAACTCCAATCGGTATTGGTTGAAGCGGGACAAACAAAAATCTGCGAAGGCGATTCAACACAGTTATTTTTATACCTGGGAATTATGGGTACACCTGAGTTGGAAGTAACCTGGTCGCCAGATTACAACATAAGTTCAATACACAGCGACTCCCCCATTGTTAAACCAGCCCGTTCAACCCAATACAAGGTCACTGTTTATGATACGGAAAATAAAATAAGCATAACAAAGGAAATTACAATTTCGGTAGTCCCCAGGCCGATTGTAGTTGCCCCGGAACCAGAATTTGCCTGTTCTGGCTCTTTTTACAGTCTTTCTCCGGTAAAATTCGACAATTCAACAAAACCTGTCTGGGAACACAACGGACAGGGATATTTTGAAAGCACACCCGACGATTCGCTAAATGTTGTTTACATCCCAGATGAAAATGAACTTGGTGAAATAAGGTTCATTATTACGGGGCACGGGATTGACTATTGCGAGGATGTTTCTGATACTACCTATGTTACTTATACTTCAGCAACAACAGCATCAATAACTGCCGACACAAGTTTTAGCTGTAGCAACAAAAGTATTACTTTTCACGGTACAGTAGAAAACCAGACTGGCTTTGTATGGCGGCACAACGGCAAAGGAGATTTAACCGACACCAACACACTGGACCCTACCTACATTCCTGCCAACGAGGAATCAGGAACAATAAATATCTTCCTTGAGGCAATTGGTGAAGTTTGTAATTACATTGACACTTTCAATCTCGAAATCAGTCCTATTTTTGCGCAATACAATTACGAAGTAGAAGCCTGTGCTGAAGATCGTGTTGTATTAAGTGTCTCATCTTCGCCATATTACACCTACAATTGGAGTACCAGTGAAAACAAAAGTCAGATTATTGTTGAGCCGGAAACCAGTAATGTTTATACTGTTGAAGTTACCAACAACAAGGGGTGTACAACACAGGTGGCCATTTATGTTGAAGTGACAGAAAAACCTGTTGTTGCCCTTTCAGGCGATCCCGAAACCCACACAGTAACAGCTTATCCGGGCAACTTGTCGTTGTACGAGTTTTACGATGAAAACGACAATTTGCTCTACTCAGGGAAAAGTCCTGTCTTTAATTATTCTAATATTGTAGCTACACTAGAACGTATCTATGTTATTGCTACCGGAGAAAACGGATGCAAAAGTGATAAGGAAAGCGCCCTTGGCTCCAACAATTATTTAATCACCGAGATTAAAAAAGTTAATGCCTTTTCGCCCAATGGCGATGGGATTAACGATTTACTCATGCATGGAAGAAGAACAACTGTTTTCGATCGCTCAGGGAAAATACTTTATGACGGATGGGACGGATGGGACGGAACTTTCAATGGAAGGGAAATGCCGCAGGGAACTTACTTTTACATTCTATACAATGAAGAAGAAATCTATTACAAGGGACCGGTAACCATAATTCGCAAATAACAAAAACTTACCCGACCAATGAAAAAACAATGCATACTTCTCTTCCTTTTCCTGACAGGCTTACTTTTTACAGCTAAAGCTCAAACCCTGCAATTGCAAAATGCCGATTTGGAAGCTCAGGGGAAAAATTTTACACAGGCCATTCGTCTTTACGAAAAAATAGCAAAAACAGAAAAAGACAATACGAAACTAATACCGATTTACCAAAAAATTGGCGATTGTTATGTAGAAATAAACCGGTACAACGAGGCATTGTCGTGGTACGACAAATTCTTGCAATTCGAAAAAAATCCGGATAACAAATTTAAAATAAAATATGCCCGGCTTGTTTTAGAATCGGGTCAAATCAATCAGGCATTAACCTTATTCAAAGCACTGGAAAATAACGAGCCTGAAAATCAGGAAATAAAACGCATGGTAAAATCGTGTGAGTTTGCTCTTTCCGAATTAAAAAAAGAAAATCTGCCTCCGGTCGTAAATTTAACCCAGCTTAATTCGCCGGAAAGTGAATTTGGTCTTGGATATTTTGATGACGAATTGATTTTTGCAAGCCAGCGTATTGTCGATAATTATTCAAGCATCCATGGCCGTACCAACGAAGGATATTCTGATTTATATTTTACCAGGTTCGATAGTGCTACCCAAACCTTTACCGCCCCTACCCCTCTTCCTGGCAGTATTAATACGCCTTACAACGAAGGTACTTTTTCATACCTGCCAAGTTTACAAATTGCTTATTTAACACAATGTGAAAAAAGTCCGGAAGTGTGCCGGATTATGAAATCAGAATATACAAAAAACAAATGGTCATCACCGGAATGGGTGAACATGGGAGACGAGCAATATAATTATGCACACCCTTGCCTTACGCCCGACGGTAAAACAATGTATTTTTCATCCGATATGCCTGGAAGTTTTGGCGGAAAAGATTTATGGAAAGCTCCTGTACTGGCTGATGGCAGCGTGGGTTCCCCGGTAAACCTGGGGAGTGAAATCAATACCGACAAAGATGAAATGTTCCCATCGGTAGTCGGAGACTCGATACTTCTTTTTGCTTCGGACGGACACATTGGAATGGGAGGCCTCGATATTTACTTCTCAAAAAAAACCGACAATATTTTTGAGCCCCCTGTAAATGTTGGGGCTCCAATAAATACAACCGGCGACGATTTCAGTATTTTACTTAAGCCTTTGTTGAACGGTGGTTACTACTGTTCCAATAAAGAACCAGGAAAAAGCGATGATATTTATTCCTTTTCACACAATATCTTTTTGAAAGATTTGGCAGGCCGGGTAGTCGATTCAATTACAGCACAACCACTGGCCAATGTCAAACTAATTTATTCCACCGACAACGTTACAGAAAAAATTACCTACAGCGATTCAACCGGAGCATTTTATATTCCGGGCTCGGCACATGCCAATTGCGGGCACCTGCACACATTAAAACTTATCAAAGACGGATATATCAGCAAAACAGTCAATGTCCCCTGTCATTTGGAAGAAGAACTTTTATTGGTTATGTTCAACAATTCTGGAATACATTCAGTTAACGGATTAGTAACCGACCAATATTCAAAACAACCGATTGCAGGGACACAAATAGTTTTGTCAAGTTCGCGGGGAGTTACTGATACTACATTTTCGGATGCGCTTGGAAATTATGGTTTTAAAAATGTTCCGTCAAACGACTACATTGTATTACGTGCACTCAAGCCAGACTATTTGAAAGATTCCAAAGCCATGGTTACTCCCGACAATACAAGCGTGGTAAATATATGTTCAAAAAACGGATACGATACCGATTTTAAACTTATACCAATCTTGTACGAAGTTGAATTTACCATCGAAGATATATATTATGCCTTCGACCGGGCAGATTTATTACCTGAATCAAGAACTTCGCTTAACAAATTGGTAAATCTGCTTAATGAAAATCCTGAGGTAACAATTCATATCTATTCACACACCGATGAAAGGGGGACCGAAGCCTATAATCTCACCCTTTCCGACAGAAGAAGCGCCAGCGTGGTAGCCTATCTTATAAATGCAGGAATTGCGAAAGCACGGCTACACTCCAAAGGATTTGGAGAAGCCCGTCCGGTAATTAAAAATGCAAAAACAGAAGAAGAACATCAAAAAAACCGTAGGACAACTTTTGAAATAACAGGAATGGTAAGTACCGCAAATGGAAGTAAGTCAATTAATTCAGAAATAGATATTTCTTCCCAGCCTGTTCCAACACCTGCCACACAAACAGAAACCTGGATGACAAATACAGTTTTACAAAAAAATAGTTCCTCAAATCAGGAAAAGGAAGTTAAGCCAGCAAGTTCACCGGGCAGCGAAACCGTTTACCGTATTCAGTTGCTGGCCACACAACATATTCCTGACGACCAGAAACCGTTTGAGAATATTGGCGAGCTGATTCAGGAGTACACTTTGCATGTAACTACTGAAGGGGCACTCAATAAATATCAGTTAGGTGATTTTAAAACAAAGAATGAAGCTGAAAAAATAAGGGCAGTTTGCCGCCAAAAGGGATTTGCCGACTGTTTTATCGTAGCCACAAAAAAATAAAGCAATTAACCGTATGAAAAAGAATAGCATTCTTCTATACCTTGTATTTTTTGCAATTTCGTTGCAGGCCCAGGACTTTAAACTAAGCCAAACCATATTTTACCGCGATGCAATGAACCCGGCATCGTTTATTCAAAACAACGATTTTAATGCATTTCTGCTCTACAATAACGAATTTACCGGGTTTGAACAACACCCAAATACCCAGGTGGCCGACTTTAGTGCTTTGAGGAATAATTACAAACTGGGGCTTTCAATCAACAACGATATTATCGGTTACGATAAAGCACAACAGGTAAAACTGAGGGTGGCCAAACAATTTGCCCTGTCCGAAAAATCATTCTTCTCCCTCGGTTTAGCAGCAGGGGTTATCAACCACAAGTTAGAGGCCACAAAAATGACCTTTTATGACGATGAAGATCCAATGAGCTATGTTGATTATTCCTACACAAATCCCGATTTTGATTTTGGGGTTGAATTTCAATTGGATAAACTATTTACCGGTTTTTCGGTGAATCACCTGGGAAAACAAATCGCATCTCCTGAAAATATAAATCCGGTAACCCACTACTACGGATATGCACAATATGTGGTAAATGCCAATAACCCGCTCAGGTATTATCCTAATGTACTTTTTCGTATGTGGAAGGGCGAACTGTACGGTGAAGCCGGATTAACAACATTCTACAAAAACAAAGTATGGGTTGGGTTTACTTACAGCAACGGACAAGATTTAATAGTAAATGCAGGAATGCGTATTACATCCAACATTATGTTTGGTTATGCTTTTAAAACCAATATGAATACCAAAATCCTGGAACCCGGCAACATCAATACACACGAAATTTTTCTGAATTTTGCAATCAACCGTAATAATGGGAACATAAAATCGGTCCGATTTATTGATTAAGCTTTTTGTTGTCTAACCTTGTGGCATTTTTACCAACGATTCAGAGTGTTATCGGTTCAAAACACCATATATCTTCTGAAAAAATATTACTTAAATTCACTTTTGAAGTGGCTCTAAAAAATTATTTGCTGAGAGAAAGAAAATTACTTAGTAAAAAGTTACTGCCTTTTATATGAAAAATGCAGATGTCAGAAAGATTAATTCTGCCAGTAAACTCGCAATTGATACTTTTAGTAAACTTGTATCTGCATTGATTAAACCCGGCTTATGCATTAGAATAATCAAAAGGAGGACTAATGTTTTCAACTTTTGCAAAAATTCCATCGAGCTAAGGCCTTCTTTTTGCATTTGAAGCAATCTTCAATACCTTTCTATTTTGCATGATTTACACTCCATGCCCTAAATATATAAGCCTTTTTCGGGTAAATCTAATATTGACAGATATTCCCTAATGCCGATTGAATCAGCAAAACGTTTCATCAAACTCATTCCACCAAAAGGAGTCACTTTTTTTATCGGAATACTCTATCGGTAAATTAACCATATGAGTGTAAACTTTTTTATTCGATAAACTAACAAAATTAATCATTAGTGCTGTTTATTAAATCCCTAATGAATAATGCGGGTTAAACGGCGGTGACGACCTTGTTTCCGACCTGACCATGTTTCTTACAGGCGATAAATACATCGAATATGGAAACAACACCCGAATGTTTGGTTCGGAACCGCCTTTCCGATAAAAACATCCGTTGGGGCATGGTTCCTGTAAGTTCAAAAGACAAGAACGGAGACTGGATGGAAAACCTCGAAACCGAGCCCGATTATATCATTAAAAACAATCCGGCACTCCTGGGTAAAAATGTAGATGAGCAATTGAAAAAAGCGGTAAAAGTATTGTTGGGGATGGTTAATAAATAGCACATTATTCAATATATTATTTCTTCCCTGTTAATTAAAATTGTTTCAATCCAAAAGGTTTTTTTAACTTCGTTATGAATTACAAACCACTGACAATTTTAATTGAACGCCATTGTATTGACTAATTTGTTTTAAATTCGTAGTTTGTACTGCGGATTTTATTCCGTTAAGCGATGAAAAAGGGAAACAGGAGAAAAATCATAGTATTAATTATTGTTTTGCTGTTTACAATAAAAGGATTTACACAACAAGATCCTATCATGACCCAATACATGTTCAACATGCAGGCAATCAATCCGGCTTACGCAGGTATGTGGGAAAAAGTTGGTTTTTCTTCGCTAATTCGGAAACAGTGGTCAGGCATCGATAAAACCCCTTTAACCGAACTCATATCACTTCATTCTCCTCTAAAAAATGAATACGTTGGCATGGGACTAAACATAACCAACGATCATTTCGGATTAGAAAACCGGTTAAGTATTTTTGCCGACTATTCGTATGAAATAGCAATTACACCTCAAACCAGGCTTCGCTTTGGATTGAAATTTGGATTTATGAATTACAAAAACCCGTTAACTCAATATCAGTTGTATCCCGACCAACAGTACGATGAAGCTTTTGCGGAAGATGTTGATTTGAAATTTCTCCCTAATTTCGGGTTTGGCGCATTTTTGTACAAGGAAAATTACTACATTAACTTATCGATTCCCCGATTGGTTGAAAATGATTTCAAAACAAACATCAATAATTATTCAACTCAAGCCGAAATAAGAACATTGTATTTGGGCGGCGGTTATATTTTTCATTTAACACCATCGGATAACTTAATTTTTAAACCAACTGTATTGATTAGGGCAGCCATGGATAATCCCTTACAATACGATCTTGGAATAAATTTTATGCTAAAAGAAAGACTTTGGCTTGGTGGCATGTACCGTTCGGGGGATGCCGTTTGTTTTACCACACAATGGATATTGAACAATAATATGCGTATTGGTTTTGCAATGGATGTAACCTATACCGAAATCTACCCCTATCAGTTTGGCACTTATGAATTTAGCTTAGGTTACGACATCGACTTTTACGGAAGAAGTTATGTCCGATCAAAATATTTCTAAACAATTTTTTCAACTTAATTTTACCCTAAAACTGAAAATAATAGACAATCCGGGTTAGTTAATAAATATAATCCACTTTTTTAACAACTGGCATTTGATAACTATAACTTACATAAAACCAATATCATCTTACCAATTTTCACTATATTCGCACATAAACCCATTGTTTAATAAGAGGAATAGACACAAAACTGATAAAAAATTATTAAAAATTATATAAATAGCTTAAATTGCTTGTGAATATCAATAATGGCGGTTATTTGATATCACTTTTTAATGGCAGAGCACATATAATGTGCAGGGTGATGGTGAATGGTAAAAGACGGTGACATAAAAGTCATTAAATTTTTTGTTGTACTCAAAACATTTTTTTTAACAGAGGCGGTAGCTGTTATAAAGGGTGCTATTATCAACAAATTTCTATCATTGAATTATTCTGGAAAAGTTAATAATTCTTTGGAAGGAGGTTTTTTATTTCCATTAACTACTAAACTTCGCTCTCAAAATATTACGATTCCTTTTACTTACAACTACATAAAACATAAGCTTATTGAAAGATTTCTTTCAAAGAAGATTAAGCATTTTCCCTCATCCAATAAAGAAATGAAATCATTTATTTTATTTATCATAATTTCACAAATTCTAAAAAACAATTTTTCAAAAAAAATAAATCATACAAAGCATAAATACGTACAACCATTTTTATTCTTTTCCTCTGAATTAAAATACCGGATACTTGCTGTAAAAGGCAGTTTTGTTTATACTCACCTAAAACTTAGCTGCCTATGAAACACAATTTATCTCAACTTAAAAAACCAAATAATATTTATGATTCATTAAAAAGAATCATAAAATACTTTTGTTCTATTTTACATATAACATTCAATTACAAAAGAATATTAAAACAAAATGGATTTCAGAACCTTCTTTTAGGATTATTATTATCAACAAGTCTGTTAAACTCAAAACCTGTTATCGCCCAGACCCAAACGTATAGTACACCAGGAACATATACTTTCACGGTACCTGCCGGAGTCACACAAATTACTGTGCAGGCCTGGGGAGGTGGTGGTTGTAGTGGAAATAATACATCAGGGAGAGCGAGAGGTGGTGGGGGTGGCGGTGCATATACGAGTGGAACTATTACTGTTACACCAGGGCAAATAATAACTATTGTTGTTGGAGCAGGAGGAGTTTACAACGACAACAACAATGCAACCGATGATGGAGGAAATTCTTCTGTTGATGTAATAGTAGCAAATGGTGGAAACAGGGGGGTTGTTGGAAACAATGTTGCTACCAATGGCGGTGCCGGAGGTGCAGCCTCCACAGATCCCGGAGGTGTTACCGGATTCATATCATATTCAGGGGGCAATGGAGGAAATGGATATGTCAGTGGGGATAATGGAGGAGGAGGAGGAGGAGGCGAATCCGGATCTTCTACAGGTTCAGGCAATAATGGGGGAAATGGAACTTCAGGTGGAGTTGGAGGAGCTGGAGGAACAGGAAATTCCGGAGGTGGTGATGGAGGGAGAGGTTCAGATAATGACGGGTCTCCAAATAGCGCACAAGGAATAGCCCCCGGTGGTGGTGGCGGCGGAAGAGGTGATGATAGTGGAAGTAATACAAACGGTGCCGCCGGCCGGGTTATTATAAGCTATATTGTTTGTACCGTAGATATTACACTTGGGTCAAATCCTTCGGTTTGCCAGGGTTCAACATCGGCACAGCTTACTTACAGTGCTACTATCGATAATCCGGACCAATATAATATTGATTTTGATGCCACAGCAAATTCAGCAGGTTTTATTGATATTACAAATAATACTTTGCCAGCTAGCCCGATAATTATTACTATTCCTGCCGGTGCCAGTGCCGCTACTTACAATGCAACATTAACAGTAAGAAACAGTACTAACGGATGCATCAGCAGTAGCCATAATATTTCAATAACAGTAATTGCCACGCCGACAACCGCCACTGTCGGCACTTCACAGGATATTTGCGGTTCGCTGCTCAGTAATGCGCTGGGCGGAAACACACCGGTAAACGGTACAGGCGCTTGGAGTATTGTCAGCGGGGGGACAGGTTCGTTCAGCAATGCAGCCAGCGGAAACTCAACTTTTACCGCTAATTCTTACGGAACTTATGTTTTACGTTGGACTATAAGCAACGGAACTTGTACGCCAAGTACTGCCGACATTACCGTTAATTACTACGCTACGCCGACAACAGCCACTGTCGGCACTTCACAGGATATTTGCGGTTCGCTGCTCAGTAATGCGCTGGGCGGAAACACTCCGGTAAACGGTACAGGCGCTTGGAGTATTGTCAGCGGGGGGACAGGTTCGTTCAGCAATGCAGCCAGCGGAAACTCAACTTTTACCGCTAATTCTTACGGAACTTATGTTTTACGTTGGACTATAAGCAACGGAACTTGTACGCCGAGTACTGCCGACATTACCGTTAATTACTACGCTACGCCGACAACAGCCACTGTCGGCACTTCACAGGATATTTGCGGTTCGCTGCTCAGTAATTCACTGGGGGGAAACACTCCGGTAAACGGTACAGGCGCTTGGAGTATTGTCAGCGGGGGGACAGGTTCGTTCAGCAATGCAGCCAGCGGAAACTCAACTTTTACCGCTAATTCTTACGGAACTTATGTTTTACGTTGGACTATAAGCAACGGAACTTGTACGCCGAGTACTGCCGACATTACCGTTAATTACTACGCTACGCCGACAACAGCCACTGTCGGCACTTCACAGGATATTTGCGGTTCGCTGCTCAGTAATTCACTGGGGGGAAACACTCCGGTAAACGGTACAGGCGCTTGGAGTATTGTCAGCGGGGGGACAGGTTCGTTCAGCAATGCAGCCAGCGGAAACTCAACTTTTACCGCCAATTCTTACGGAACTTATGTTTTACGTTGGACTATAAGCAACGGAACTTGTACGCCAAGTACTGCCGACATTACCGTTAATTACTACGCTACGCCGACAACAGCCACTGTCGGCACTTCACAGGATATTTGCGGTTCGCTGCTCAGTAATGCGCTGGGCGGAAACACACCGGTAAACGGTACAGGCGCTTGGAGTATTGTCAGCGGGGGGACAGGTTCGTTCAGCAATGCAGCCAGCGGAAACTCAACTTTTACCGCTAATTCTTACGGAACTTATGTTTTACGTTGGACTATAAGCAACGGAACTTGTACGCCGAGTACTGCCGACATTACCGTTAATTACTACGCTACGCCGACAACAGCCACTGTCGGCACTTCACAGGATATTTGCGGTTCGCTGCTCAGTAATTCACTGGGGGGAAACACTCCGGTAAACGGTACAGGCGCTTGGAGTATTGTCAGCGGGGGGACAGGTTCGTTCAGCAATGCAGCCAGCGGAAACTCAACTTTTACCGCTAATTCTTACGGAACTTATGTTTTACGTTGGACTATAAGCAACGGAACTTGTACGCCGAGTACTGCCGACATTACCGTTAATTACTACGCTACGCCGACAACAGCCACTGTCGGCACTTCACAGGATATTTGCGGTTCGCTGCTCAGTAATTCACTGGGGGGAAACACTCCGGTAAACGGTACAGGCGCTTGGAGTATTGTCAGCGGGGGGACAGGTTCGTTCAGCAATGCAGCCAGCGGAAACTCAACTTTTACCGCTAATTCTTACGGAACTTATGTTTTACGTTGGACTATAAGCAACGGAACTTGTACGCCGAGTACTGCCGACATTACCGTTAATTACTACGCTACGCCGACAACAGCCACTGTCGGCACTTCACAGGATATTTGCGGTTCGCTGCTCAGTAATTCACTGGGGGGAAACACTCCGGTAAACGGTACAGGCGCTTGGAGTATTGTCAGCGGGGGGACAGGTTCGTTCAGCAATGCAGCCAGCGGAAACTCAACTTTTACCGCTAATTCTTACGGAACTTATGTTTTACGATGGACTATAAGCAATGGAACTTGTACGCCAAGTACTGCCGACATTACCATTAATTACTACGCCACGCCGACAACAGCCACTGCCGGCGCCGACCAAAGTAATTGTGAAAATGGTAATTTTACCCTTGCAGCAAACAGTCCTGTTATTGGAACCGGAGAGTGGAGTATAGTTAGCGGAACAGCAACCATTTCATCCATCAATTCCCCAACATCCTCGGTTACAGGAGTCCCTGATGGAACAAGTGCAATTCTGCGTTGGAGTATTTCAAACGGATACTGCTCTGTTTCAACTGATGATGTTGTTCTAACCAATAATTTAACGCCAACCGCAACAATAATTCAATCCATACCCGAAGGAATTTGCAGAAATGGTACTGCCTATATTACTGGCGCATCAGCAACAAACGGGACCATTCTCTGGACACATAACGGAACCGGGACATTAACCGGTGCAACAACCTTAACACCAAGTTATACTACCGGACCCGGTGACGCCGGAAATGTGGTAACATTAACAATGACAGTGAGTAACTATCCCTGCCCCGCTGCAACTAAAACTTATCTTATACAAGTTGACGCATCAATAGACGATGTACCTGTTGATATTGGCCCTGTAATGGATGATATATGCATTGGAGGCACTTCTGATCCATTGGGAGCTGTTGTTAGTGGAACTCCATTTTCAATTGAATGGACATCTTCTGCAGGCGGAACGTTTTCTTCAATCAGCGATCCCAATGCAACATGGACTCCTCCATCAGGTTTTACCGGCACGGCAACTTTAACGTTAGGGGCAAGCAACAGTTGCGGAACAAATTATGAATCAAAAGACATTGAAGTTCAACCACAACCAACTGTGAATGCAGGACCTGCAATGTCTCCCGTTTGTCAGGGGGAATCTTCCGTTGCATTACAAGGAGTTGTAGGAGGCGGAGTTACCGGTGGAATCTGGACCGCGGATGTATCGGGAACATTTAGTCCTTCGGCTATCGATCCGTACAACGCAGAGTGGACACCCAACGACCCAAACTTTTTTGGAACTGTTAATTTTACGCTCACTACAACGGGCGCTGTTTGCGGTAATATTTCAGATACAAAATCAATAATATTTTATGAAGAACCCGATATTACGGTTCAGCCTGTTGAGCAAACAGACTGTTATGAACGTATTGTTTATTTCAATATAACCACTAGTGGAACCGGTCCTTTTACTTATACCTGGCAACGCAAAAAACCTTCTGAAAGCAGTTTTACCGACATTCCCCCGGAAACAAATGTTACTTATCCAAATCCTGGTGAAATCAGGTTAAATAACGTTGGAAATTCTGATGCACCAGACGGAACCCAGTACCGCGTTATAATTTCAAATTCATCTTTCCCTTCGTGCAGTGTAACATCAGATATTGTTACCTTAACCGTCAACAAAATTACTGAGGTAAATCCATCCAAACCCACTCCATCTGTCACAAGTTCTATTATTTGCTATGGAAGTAACTTCTCTTATACCGTTGTAACCAATCATCCGGAAAATATACTCTCTTATCAATGGAAAAAATATATTGGACCGGGCAACTGGGCTGATGTTTCAGATAATGGAATAATATCGGGTTCAAATTCAGCAACAATAAGTTTTACAAATGCTACCTCAGCAGAAAGTGGAAAGTATAAAGTAACGATTGTTTTCGATGCCACCGGAGCTGATTGCAACGTAACCAGCGATAATTTTGACAGGGAAATAACAGTTCTCGACGAATTGGGTACACCTGTTGTTACCGGAGATCAAACCATTTGTTACAATACATCACCTACGGAATTGACTGCCACGGCAGCCTCCGGAGGTTCGGGCACAAGTTATTCGTACCAGTGGCAAAGCAGCACCGACAATTCAACATGGATCAATGTTGGGACAAATTCATTAACATTTCAACCACCGTCGCTTACAAGTTCTACATATTACCATATTATTGCAACCGATAACGGAACGTATTCATGCGGTAGTGTAACAAGTACGAGTATCCTTATTACGGTTAGTCCGGTGCCTACAGTAACCGATCCTTCCGATCAGGTTAAATGTAACGGGGAAAGTACAGATTTAGTTAGTTTCGGGGGTAACGCCACAACTTACACCTGGACAAATAATAATACATCTGTTGGCCTGGCAGCATCAGGTACCGGAAATATAGCTTCGTTTACAGCTGTAAATACTACCACAAGCCCGGTTATCGCAACCATTGAAGTAACACCTGTTTATACACTCAACGGGATCGACTGTTTTGGTTCGCCTCAAACATTCACAATTACCGTTAACCCGACACCCGATATAATTGCAACTCCCATTTCGCAAACCATTTGTTCAGGAAATACAACAAATATTTTATTAAGCAGCAGTGTTTCAGGAACAACATTTAGCTGGACAGTTGTTCAGACAGGTGTTTCCGGTGCAACAGACGGAAGTGGTTCAGCAATTAATCAAACACTTGCTGCTACAGGAATTGTGGCAGGGACTGCGGTTTATACCATAACTCCAACTGCAAACGGATGCCCGGGAACTCCTGTAAATATAACAGTAACCGTTAATCCAACCCCTATTGTAACCAATGCACCGGATTCACTGTTTTATTGCCAGGGAGAAATTACAACTGCAACCTCATTAACCGGTGAACCAACAGGAGTTGTGTTTGATATAACAGGAGGCGCCTCCATCGGATTATCCAACAAAACAGGCATATCACAAATTCCTTCTTTTACGGCTTTGGCAGGAAATGCAACAATTACAATAACACCAAGGGCAAACGGCTGTACAGGGACACCTGTTACTATTCATGTTTCAGTTGCTCCGCTTCCCAATGTTTCAGCCTCGCCCGTTTCTCAAACAATTTGTTCAGGAAATTCAACCAATATAATCTTAAGTAGTTCATATTCAGGAGTTACTTTCCTATGGGATATTTTAAGTATAAATCCGGCAGGAAGTATTACAGGCGGAAGTAGCGGAACGGGAAATTTAATCCAAACTTTAACCAATACGACTACTGCCGATGCAACCATTATTTACCAGGTGACCCCGGTTTCAAACGGTTGCAACGGAGCCAAACTGAACGTAACTATTACGGTAAGGCCTGAAATAACAGCTACTATTTCAGGTTCAGATACATTATGTCAGAATGAAACTCAACCCGAAATAACTTTTACAGCAACCGGAGGCACCGGACCTTATACTTTCACATACAATATTAACAATGGTACAAATCAACACATAACAACAACTTCAGGAAACTCCGTTACACTTAATGTGCCAACATCAACCGACGGAACTTTTAACTACAATCTGGTCAGTGTTGCAGGATCAGGAAACTGCACTTTCACACAAACAGGAACAGCAACAATTGTTGTAAGCCCATCGCCAACATTAACTAGTACATTAACACCTCAGGGAATCTGCAGCAACGAGGTTTTTACTTATATACCGACTAGCAATACACCCGGAACGACATTTACATGGACACGGGCAACCGTTTCCGGCATTAGTAATCTGGCGGATTCAGGAACCAATAATCCGGATGAATATCTTGAAAACACAACCAGCGGACCCATCCCTGTTGTATATACTTACACACTTTCAGCAAACGGATGTACAAATACACAGAATGTTGTGGTAATGGTAACGCCAACGCCACAACTTACAAGTTCAATTAATCCTCCTGATATTTGTAGCGGGACTGCATTTTCATATACGCCTACCAGTGATGTATCCGGCACAACTTTTCCATGGACAAGGGCAGCTGTTCCGGGAATCAGCAATCCTTCCGCTTCAGGAACAGGGAACCCGAATGAAGTTCTTATTAATACAACTTCAAATCCGGTTGGGGTTACTTATTTGTATACATTAACTTCGAACGATTGCAACAATCCGGTAACATACCCGGTTTATGTAGTTGTAATTCCATCTCCCAATGTAACAGCAAATGCATCGGAAACAGAAATTTGTCCCGGGGAAAGTGTTGATCTTTCATCAGGTTCAGACATTGTAAGTAGTATCCCTACAACACTTTTATCTTCGAATTTTAACTCAACACCAACAGGATGGACCCGAAGCCCGGATAACAACAACAATGGTTCATGGATTTTAAGCAGTAACTATGACATTGGTGGAGGAAATTACATATATAACGGAAGTCAGTTTTATGTGGCCGACATGAGAAGTGCGGACAGGACATCGACATTAACAGCCACAATAAATACAGTGGGATATTCTTCTTTGGAATTAAATTTTGAACATTATTATAATTCAGGAGGATCTTCCGACCATGCAGAAATTTTGGTTTCTACCAATGGAAGTACCTGGACTTTAATTAATGAATTCACAAGCGACCAGGGAAGCCCCAACTCATTTGCTTCTGCAACTTTCAATTTATCAGGATACGTTGGTCAGTCAAATTTGTATATTCGATTCTATTACGATGGAAGATATGACGATTATTGGGCAATTGATAATGTGACAATTACAGGAACCCCAACCTCTGCTGCAAGTATATTATGGACTTCTGACCCTGCCGGATTTACTTCTACGGAAGCCAACCCAACAAATGTGTACCCGGGCGAAACAACTACTTATACAGTTACTTATACCGACCCAAATACAAACTGCCCGGGAAGCGCTTCGGTTACCGTCAATGTTAGGAATTCCTGTAATGCAACCATCACTGCCGACTATTGCTCTGTTGCGCCAAAAATCCGTTTGTCAGTATCAGGTTCATACGCATCCTATTACTGGGAACCTTTGCCAGCCGGGCAAATCAACGGCAATTCATGGATTGACGTTGATGAAGCAGGCACTTACTGGGTAACAGTGGAAGATGCATACGGCTGTTCATGCAAGGCATCAATTAATGTAGCAAATGAATTAGTTGTAAACGGAGATTTTGAAATGGGATCTGCGGGGGCCAGTACTTTTTATACAGACTATGAATATGGATATTCACCTACACCCACAAGTTACGCGGCGGGACATTATTCATTTGAAACCAATGCAGCCGATTTTAACCCTGACTATTTCCACGGCGCACATGACCACACAACAGGTAATGGCTATTATATGGTTGTTGACGGAACAGATAGCAGTCTTGTAGTTTGGCAACAGACTATTACCATCGAACCCAATACCAATTATTATTTTTCGGCATGGGCTTTAAATATTTTTTACCAGGGTTCAGGAACAATACCTAAGCTGAGCTTTAGAATTAACGGTCAATTAGTTGGGACAACGGTTCTACTTAGTGAAGGGACTAATTCAGACGATAACCCGTGGCTGGAAAAATTCCGCTTTTATGGTATGTGGAATTCCGGCTCAGCAACTACAGCGGTAGTACAAGTTCGCGACCTTCAGCCTGGTTTATATCAAAATGATTTTGGGCTCGATGATATTTCATTTGGAACACTCGACCCCTCTCCTGCTGAAATTAATCCTGCTGCGGAAGATATTTGCAGCGGAGACACACTAAAACTATTTGCGAATACAACAGGAGGAAAAGAACCCGTTACCTTTTCATGGAACGGGCCAAACGGTTTTACTTCAACGGAAGAAAATCCTGTAATACCAAACGCAGATGAAACATATTCAGGCGATTATACCTTGGTAGTTACCGATGGGTATGGATGCGATATTTCTCCTGTAACAATAAGCGTTACAGTATTTCCTGTAGCTATTGTCGATGTCGGAGAAGATCAGTCAGTGTGTGAGTCCAGTCCTGAAGTTACTCTTGTCGGATTTATAGGAGGCGGAGCAACAACTGGTATATGGAGCGGAGGAACAGGGACTTTTATGCCAGATTCGAATACACCTGACGCAGTATATACACCAAGTGAGTCAGAAATTACCGATGGAATAGTAACATTAATTTTTTCGTCTAACGATCCTGACGGGCCCTGCCTTGGAGTAAGCGATACAATGGTTATTACAATAAATCCTTCGCCTGTAATTTCTATTCTAGCAATCGACCCATTATGTAATGCAGGCATCGATGGAACTGCAACTGCAACAGTAACAAACGGTACAAGTCCATACAATTATTTATGGAGCGACGGACAAACAACTGAAACCGCAACCGATTTAACTGCCGGAACATATTACATAACAGTAACCGATGCAAACAATTGTTCGGTAACTGATTCTATTGTTATAACAGAACCTTTGCCATTTATTGCCGATCCCCCATCATATACAGGTATAACATGTTATGGTGGAAACAATGGAACAGCAACAATTACTGCAACAGGAGGGACTGAACCTTATATTTATTTGTGGGATGTAGCCGCAGGTTCACAAACAACGGCCACAGCTATTAATTTATCTGCAGGAACATACACTGTAACAGTTTCAGATGCCAATGGTTGTGCCGCTTCGGCCTTTTCTGTTACAATCCCGCAGGTAGATGAACCTGTTCTAACTTGCCCGCCTGCTGAAAATTATGAGGCATGTTCGGTCGCAGACATTTCTTCTTTACCATTTGCTCCCGATACAACAGAAATTTTAATCGCCGATTTTTTAACTATTGGAGGTGATTACTCCGTTGTAGGCGGAATAAAAACAATAACCTATATCGATGATAGCACAGGAACCTGCCCAACTATTGTTACCCGACTTTTCTCGCTCACCGATTCTTGTGATAATATTCTTCAGTGTTCTCAAACAATTACCATTGATGATAATATTCTGCCTGATATTATTTGCCCTCCCGATATTACAATTGCCACAACAGATTCTGACCAACCTCCATTTACAGGAACAGCAACAGCAACTGACAATTGTACAAACCCCGTGACACCAACCTTTTCAGACTCTATTATTTCCATAAACACTTATGAATACATTATTTACAGAACATGGACTGCGAATGACTATTGCGGAAACAATAACAGTTGTATTCAGATTATTACAATTGAAGATCAATCACCACTGGAAATAATTTGTCCGCCCGACGTAACATTAGAATGTGACCAACCTATTGATACTGCATTTACTGGAGTTCCAACAACATTAGAAGAATGTGAGCCTCTCTCTTTAACTTTCACAGATCTTTCAGATGGGGCAACCTGTCCTGAAACAATAGCCAGAACATGGACAGCAATAGATGCCTGTGGCGATACCGCCGTTTGTGTGCAATTCATTTACATCGACGATACTACTCCCCCAACCATTTCTTGTCCTGGTGATCTAAATCTTATTGGATGCAATTTAAATATTCTTGAAGATTCTACTGAATTAGCTTTCAGCTCTGTTCCAATATCCATCAATCTAGCAGATACTGCAATATTAGGAATTTCAGCCTCTGATAATTGCGGAATTTATGAAATTAC
>CAXXTY010000001.1:0-2010965 GCA_963662825.2 uncultured Draconibacterium sp. | reverse complement strand
GATGCAGCCCTACTCTTTCCAATGACTGGAACAACACCTACATCGACTTCTGTGCCGGTGGCGCGGTTACTGTTACATGGACCGTCGCTGATATATGCGACACGCAGACAACTTCTGCTACATACTCCGTAAACCCCGTGCCGCCGATGACCCTGACTCAGCCCGCAGACCTAAACGTCGACGCTTGTGACTTCGACGACGCTTCCAATAACATCGCCGCGGCTCAGACGGCCCTAAACGCTCACTTCGACGCTTGGCTCGCCGCTCAGACGACAGCTGTCGCTCAAAACGGGGGATGCAGCCCTACTCTTTCCAATGACTGGAACAACACCTACATCGACTTCTGTGCCGGTGGCGCGGTTACTGTTACATGGACCGTCGCTGATATATGCGACACGCAGACAACTTCTGCTACATACTCCGTAAACCCCGTGCCGCCGATGACCCTGACTCAGCCCGCAGACCTAAACGTCGACGCTTGTGACTTCGACGACGCTTCCAATAACATCGCCGCGGCTCAGACGGCCCTAAACGCTCACTTCGACGCTTGGCTCGCCGCTCAGACGACAGCTGTCGCTCAAAACGGGGGATGCAGCCCTACTCTTTCCAATGACTGGAACAACACCTACATCGACTTCTGTGCCGGTGGCGCGGTTACTGTTACATGGACCGTCGCTGATATATGCGACACGCAGACAACTTCTGCTACATACTCCGTAAACCCCGTGCCGCCGATGACCCTGACTCAGCCCGCAGACCTAAACGTCGACGCTTGTGACTTCGACGACGCTTCCAATAACATCGCCGCGGCTCAGACGGCCCTAAACGCTCACTTCGACGCTTGGCTCGCCGCTCAGACGACAGCTGTCGCTCAAAACGGGGGATGCAGCCCTACTCTTTCCAATGACTGGAACAACACCTACATCGACTTCTGTGCCGGTGGCGCGGTTACTGTTACATGGACCGTCGCTGATATATGCGACACGCAGACAACTTCTGCTACATACTCCGTAAACCCCGTGCCGCCGATGACCCTGACTCAGCCCGCAGACCTAAACGTCGACGCTTGTGACTTCGACGACGCTTCCAATAACATCGCCGCGGCTCAGACGGCCCTAAACGCTCACTTCGACGCTTGGCTCGCCGCTCAGACGACAGCTGTCGCTCAAAACGGGGGATGCAGCCCTACTCTTTCCAATGACTGGAACAACACCTACATCGACTTCTGTGCCGGTGGCGCGGTTACTGTTACATGGACCGTCGCTGATATATGCGACACGCAGACAACTTCTGCTACATACTCCGTAAACCCCGTGCCGCCGATGACCCTGACTCAGCCCGCAGACCTAAACGTCGACGCTTGTGACTTCGACGACGCTTCCAATAACATCGCCGCGGCTCAGACGGCCCTAAACGCTCACTTCGACGCTTGGCTCGCCGCTCAGACGACAGCTGTCGCTCAAAACGGGGGATGCAGCCCTACTCTTTCCAATGACTGGAACAACACCTACATCGACTTCTGTGCCGGTGGCGCGGTTACTGTTACATGGACCGTCGCTGATATATGCGACACGCAGACAACTTCTGCTACATACTCCGTAAACCCCGTGCCGCCGATGACCCTGACTCAGCCCGCAGACCTAAACGTCGACGCTTGTGACTTCGACGACGCTTCCAATAACATCGCCGCGGCTCAGACGGCCCTAAACGCTCACTTCGACGCTTGGCTCGCCGCTCAGACGACAGCTGTCGCTCAAAACGGGGGATGCAGCCCTACTCTTTCCAATGACTGGAACAACACCTACATCGACTTCTGTGCCGGTGGCGCGGTTACTGTTACATGGACCGTCGCTGATATATGCGACACGCAGACAACTTCTGCTACATACTCCGTAAACCCCGTGCCGCCGATGACCCTGACTCAGCCCGCAGACCTAAACGTCGACGCTTGTGACTTCGACGACGCTTCCAATAACATCGCCGCGGCTCAGACGGCCCTAAACGCTCACTTCGACGCTTGGCTCGCCGCTCAGACGACAGCTGTCGCTCAAAACGGGGGATGCAGCCCTACTCTTTCCAATGACTGGAACAACACCTACATCGACTTCTGTGCCGGTGGCGCGGTTACTGTTACATGGACCGTCGCTGATATATGCGACACGCAGACAACTTCTGCTACATACTCCGTAAACCCCGTGCCGCCGATGACCCTGACTCAGCCCGCAGACCTAAACGTCGACGCTTGTGACTTCGACGACGCTTCCAATAACATCGCCGCGGCTCAGACGGCCCTAAACGCTCACTTCGACGCTTGGCTCGCCGCTCAGACGACAGCTGTCGCTCAAAACGGGGGATGCAGCCCTACTCTTTCCAATGACTGGAACAACACCTACATCGACTTCTGTGCCGGTGGCGCGGTTACTGTTACATGGACCGTCGCTGATATATGCGACACGCAGACAACTTCTGCTACATACTCCGTAAACCCCGTGCCGCCGATGACCCTGACTCAGCCCGCAGACCTAAACGTCGACGCTTGTGACTTCGACGACGCTTCCAATAACATCGCCGCGGCTCAGACGGCCCTAAACGCTCACTTCGACGCTTGGCTCGCCGCTCAGACGACAGCTGTCGCTCAAAACGGGGGATGCAGCCCTACTCTTTCCAATGACTGGAACAACACCTACATCGACTTCTGTGCCGGTGGCGCGGTTACTGTTACATGGACCGTCGCTGATATATGCGACACGCAGACAACTTCTGCTACATACTCCGTAAACCCCGTGCCGCCGATGACCCTGACTCAGCCCGCAGACCTAAACGTCGACGCTTGTGACTTCGACGACGCTTCCAATAACATCGCCGCGGCTCAGACGGCCCTAAACGCTCACTTCGACGCTTGGCTCGCCGCTCAGACGACAGCTGTCGCTCAAAACGGGGGATGCAGCCCTACTCTTTCCAATGACTGGAACAACACCTACATCGACTTCTGTGCCGGTGGCGCGGTTACTGTTACATGGACCGTCGCTGATATATGCGACACGCAGACAACTTCTGCTACATACTCCGTAAACCCCGTGCCGCCGATGACCCTGACTCAGCCCGCAGACCTAAACGTCGACGCTTGTGACTTCGACGACGCTTCCAATAACATCGCCGCGGCTCAGACGGCCCTAAACGCTCACTTCGACGCTTGGCTCGCCGCTCAGACGACAGCTGTCGCTCAAAACGGGGGATGCAGCCCTACTCTTTCCAATGACTGGAACAACACCTACATCGACTTCTGTGCCGGTGGCGCGGTTACTGTTACATGGACCGTCGCTGATATATGCGACACGCAGACAACTTCTGCTACATACTCCGTAAACCCCGTGCCGCCGATGACCCTGACTCAGCCCGCAGACCTAAACGTCGACGCTTGTGACTTCGACGACGCTTCCAATAACATCGCCGCGGCTCAGACGGCCCTAAACGCTCACTTCGACGCTTGGCTCGCCGCTCAGACGACAGCTGTCGCTCAAAACGGGGGATGCAGCCCTACTCTTTCCAATGACTGGAACAACACCTACATCGACTTCTGTGCCGGTGGCGCGGTTACTGTTACATGGACCGTCGCTGATATATGCGACACGCAGACAACTTCTGCTACATACTCCGTAAACCCCGTGCCGCCGATGACCCTGACTCAGCCCGCAGACCTAAACGTCGACGCTTGTGACTTCGACGACGCTTCCAATAACATCGCCGCGGCTCAGACGGCCCTAAACGCTCACTTCGACGCTTGGCTCGCCGCTCAGACGACAGCTGTCGCTCAAAACGGGGGATGCAGCCCTACTCTTTCCAATGACTGGAACAACACCTACATCGACTTCTGTGCCGGTGGCGCGGTTACTGTTACATGGACCGTCGCTGATATATGCGACACGCAGACAACTTCTGCTACATACTCCGTAAACCCCGTGCCGCCGATGACCCTGACTCAGCCCGCAGACCTAAACGTCGACGCTTGTGACTTCGACGACGCTTCCAATAACATCGCCGCGGCTCAGACGGCCCTAAACGCTCACTTCGACGCTTGGCTCGCCGCTCAGACGACAGCTGTCGCTCAAAACGGGGGATGCAGCCCTACTCTTTCCAATGACTGGAACAACACCTACATCGACTTCTGTGCCGGTGGCGCGGTTACTGTTACATGGACCGTCGCTGATATATGCGACACGCAGACAACTTCTGCTACATACTCCGTAAACCCCGTGCCGCCGATGACCCTGACTCAGCCCGCAGACCTAAACGTCGACGCTTGTGACTTCGACGACGCTTCCAATAACATCGCCGCGGCTCAGACGGCCCTAAACGCTCACTTCGACGCTTGGCTCGCCGCTCAGACGACAGCTGTCGCTCAAAACGGGGGATGCAGCCCTACTCTTTCCAATGACTGGAACAACACCTACATCGACTTCTGTGCCGGTGGCGCGGTTACTGTTACATGGACCGTCGCTGATATATGCGACACGCAGACAACTTCTGCTACATACTCCGTAAACCCCGTGCCGCCGATGACCCTGACTCAGCCCGCAGACCTAAACGTCGACGCTTGTGACTTCGACGACGCTTCCAATAACATCGCCGCGGCTCAGACGGCCCTAAACGCTCACTTCGACGCTTGGCTCGCCGCTCAGACGACAGCTGTCGCTCAAAACGGGGGATGCAGCCCTACTCTTTCCAATGACTGGAACAACACCTACATCGACTTCTGTGCCGGTGGCGCGGTTACTGTTACATGGACCGTCGCTGATATATGCGACACGCAGACAACTTCTGCTACATACTCCGTAAACCCCGTGCCGCCGATGACCCTGACTCAGCCCGCAGACCTAAACGTCGACGCTTGTGACTTCGACGACGCTTCCAATAACATCGCCGCGGCTCAGACGGCCCTAAACGCTCACTTCGACGCTTGGCTCGCCGCTCAGACGACAGCTGTCGCTCAAAACGGGGGATGCAGCCCTACTCTTTCCAATGACTGGAACAACACCTACATCGACTTCTGTGCCGGTGGCGCGGTTACTGTTACATGGACCGTCGCTGATATATGCGACACGCAGACAACTTCTGCTACATACTCCGTAAACCCCGTGCCGCCGATGACCCTGACTCAGCCCGCAGACCTAAACGTCGACGCTTGTGACTTCGACGACGCTTCCAATAACATCGCCGCGGCTCAGACGGCCCTAAACGCTCACTTCGACGCTTGGCTCGCCGCTCAGACGACAGCTGTCGCTCAAAACGGGGGATGCAGCCCTACTCTTTCCAATGACTGGAACAACACCTACATCGACTTCTGTGCCGGTGGCGCGGTTACTGTTACATGGACCGTCGCTGATATATGCGACACGCAGACAACTTCTGCTACATACTCCGTAAACCCCGTGCCGCCGATGACCCTGACTCAGCCCGCAGACCTAAACGTCGACGCTTGTGACTTCGACGACGCTTCCAATAACATCGCCGCGGCTCAGACGGCCCTAAACGCTCACTTCGACGCTTGGCTCGCCGCTCAGACGACAGCTGTCGCTCAAAACGGGGGATGCAGCCCTACTCTTTCCAATGACTGGAACAACACCTACATCGACTTCTGTGCCGGTGGCGCGGTTACTGTTACATGGACCGTCGCTGATATATGCGACACGCAGACAACTTCTGCTACATACTCCGTAAACCCCGTGCCGCCGATGACCCTGACTCAGCCCGCAGACCTAAACGTCGACGCTTGTGACTTCGACGACGCTTCCAATAACATCGCCGCGGCTCAGACGGCCCTAAACGCTCACTTCGACGCTTGGCTCGCCGCTCAGACGACAGCTGTCGCTCAAAACGGGGGATGCAGCCCTACTCTTTCCAATGACTGGAACAACACCTACATCGACTTCTGTGCCGGTGGCGCGGTTACTGTTACATGGACCGTCGCTGATATATGCGACACGCAGACAACTTCTGCTACATACTCCGTAAACCCCGTGCCGCCGATGACCCTGACTCAGCCCGCAGACCTAAACGTCGACGCTTGTGACTTCGACGACGCTTCCAATAACATCGCCGCGGCTCAGACGGCCCTAAACGCTCACTTCGACGCTTGGCTCGCCGCTCAGACGACAGCTGTCGCTCAAAACGGGGGATGCAGCCCTACTCTTTCCAATGACTGGAACAACACCTACATCGACTTCTGTGCCGGTGGCGCGGTTACTGTTACATGGACCGTCGCTGATATATGCGACACGCAGACAACTTCTGCTACATACTCCGTAAACCCCGTGCCGCCGATGACCCTGACTCAGCCCGCAGACCTAAACGTCGACGCTTGTGACTTCGACGACGCTTCCAATAACATCGCCGCGGCTCAGACGGCCCTAAACGCTCACTTCGACGCTTGGCTCGCCGCTCAGACGACAGCTGTCGCTCAAAACGGGGGATGCAGCCCTACTCTTTCCAATGACTGGAACAACACCTACATCGACTTCTGTGCCGGTGGCGCGGTTACTGTTACATGGACCGTCGCTGATATATGCGACACGCAGACAACTTCTGCTACATACTCCGTAAACCCCGTGCCGCCGATGACCCTGACTCAGCCCGCAGACCTAAACGTCGACGCTTGTGACTTCGACGACGCTTCCAATAACATCGCCGCGGCTCAGACGGCCCTAAACGCTCACTTCGACGCTTGGCTCGCCGCTCAGACGACAGCTGTCGCTCAAAACGGGGGATGCAGCCCTACTCTTTCCAATGACTGGAACAACACCTACATCGACTTCTGTGCCGGTGGCGCGGTTACTGTTACATGGACCGTCGCTGATATATGCGACACGCAGACAACTTCTGCTACATACTCCGTAAACCCCGTGCCGCCGATGACCCTGACTCAGCCCGCAGACCTAAACGTCGACGCTTGTGACTTCGACGACGCTTCCAATAACATCGCCGCGGCTCAGACGGCCCTAAACGCTCACTTCGACGCTTGGCTCGCCGCTCAGACGACAGCTGTCGCTCAAAACGGGGGATGCAGCCCTACTCTTTCCAATGACTGGAACAACACCTACATCGACTTCTGTGCCGGTGGCGCGGTTACTGTTACATGGACCGTCGCTGATATATGCGACACGCAGACAACTTCTGCTACATACTCCGTAAACCCCGTGCCGCCGATGACCCTGACTCAGCCCGCAGACCTAAACGTCGACGCTTGTGACTTCGACGACGCTTCCAATAACATCGCCGCGGCTCAGACGGCCCTAAACGCTCACTTCGACGCTTGGCTCGCCGCTCAGACGACAGCTGTCGCTCAAAACGGGGGATGCAGCCCTACTCTTTCCAATGACTGGAACAACACCTACATCGACTTCTGTGCCGGTGGCGCGGTTACTGTTACATGGACCGTCGCTGATATATGCGACACGCAGACAACTTCTGCTACATACTCCGTAAACCCCGTGCCGCCGATGACCCTGACTCAGCCCGCAGACCTAAACGTCGACGCTTGTGACTTCGACGACGCTTCCAATAACATCGCCGCGGCTCAGACGGCCCTAAACGCTCACTTCGACGCTTGGCTCGCCGCTCAGACGACAGCTGTCGCTCAAAACGGGGGATGCAGCCCTACTCTTTCCAATGACTGGAACAACACCTACATCGACTTCTGTGCCGGTGGCGCGGTTACTGTTACATGGACCGTCGCTGATATATGCGACACGCAGACAACTTCTGCTACATACTCCGTAAACCCCGTGCCGCCGATGACCCTGACTCAGCCCGCAGACCTAAACGTCGACGCTTGTGACTTCGACGACGCTTCCAATAACATCGCCGCGGCTCAGACGGCCCTAAACGCTCACTTCGACGCTTGGCTCGCCGCTCAGACGACAGCTGTCGCTCAAAACGGGGGATGCAGCCCTACTCTTTCCAATGACTGGAACAACACCTACATCGACTTCTGTGCCGGTGGCGCGGTTACTGTTACATGGACCGTCGCTGATATATGCGACACGCAGACAACTTCTGCTACATACTCCGTAAACCCCGTGCCGCCGATGACCCTGACTCAGCCCGCAGACCTAAACGTCGACGCTTGTGACTTCGACGACGCTTCCAATAACATCGCCGCGGCTCAGACGGCCCTAAACGCTCACTTCGACGCTTGGCTCGCCGCTCAGACGACAGCTGTCGCTCAAAACGGGGGATGCAGCCCTACTCTTTCCAATGACTGGAACAACACCTACATCGACTTCTGTGCCGGTGGCGCGGTTACTGTTACATGGACCGTCGCTGATATATGCGACACGCAGACAACTTCTGCTACATACTCCGTAAACCCCGTGCCGCCGATGACCCTGACTCAGCCCGCAGACCTAAACGTCGACGCTTGTGACTTCGACGACGCTTCCAATAACATCGCCGCGGCTCAGACGGCCCTAAACGCTCACTTCGACGCTTGGCTCGCCGCTCAGACGACAGCTGTCGCTCAAAACGGGGGATGCAGCCCTACTCTTTCCAATGACTGGAACAACACCTACATCGACTTCTGTGCCGGTGGCGCGGTTACTGTTACATGGACCGTCGCTGATATATGCGACACGCAGACAACTTCTGCTACATACTCCGTAAACCCCGTGCCGCCGATGACCCTGACTCAGCCCGCAGACCTAAACGTCGACGCTTGTGACTTCGACGACGCTTCCAATAACATCGCCGCGGCTCAGACGGCCCTAAACGCTCACTTCGACGCTTGGCTCGCCGCTCAGACGACAGCTGTCGCTCAAAACGGGGGATGCAGCCCTACTCTTTCCAATGACTGGAACAACACCTACATCGACTTCTGTGCCGGTGGCGCGGTTACTGTTACATGGACCGTCGCTGATATATGCGACACGCAGACAACTTCTGCTACATACTCCGTAAACCCCGTGCCGCCGATGACCCTGACTCAGCCCGCAGACCTAAACGTCGACGCTTGTGACTTCGACGACGCTTCCAATAACATCGCCGCGGCTCAGACGGCCCTAAACGCTCACTTCGACGCTTGGCTCGCCGCTCAGACGACAGCTGTCGCTCAAAACGGGGGATGCAGCCCTACTCTTTCCAATGACTGGAACAACACCTACATCGACTTCTGTGCCGGTGGCGCGGTTACTGTTACATGGACCGTCGCTGATATATGCGACACGCAGACAACTTCTGCTACATACTCCGTAAACCCCGTGCCGCCGATGACCCTGACTCAGCCCGCAGACCTAAACGTCGACGCTTGTGACTTCGACGACGCTTCCAATAACATCGCCGCGGCTCAGACGGCCCTAAACGCTCACTTCGACGCTTGGCTCGCCGCTCAGACGACAGCTGTCGCTCAAAACGGGGGATGCAGCCCTACTCTTTCCAATGACTGGAACAACACCTACATCGACTTCTGTGCCGGTGGCGCGGTTACTGTTACATGGACCGTCGCTGATATATGCGACACGCAGACAACTTCTGCTACATACTCCGTAAACCCCGTGCCGCCGATGACCCTGACTCAGCCCGCAGACCTAAACGTCGACGCTTGTGACTTCGACGACGCTTCCAATAACATCGCCGCGGCTCAGACGGCCCTAAACGCTCACTTCGACGCTTGGCTCGCCGCTCAGACGACAGCTGTCGCTCAAAACGGGGGATGCAGCCCTACTCTTTCCAATGACTGGAACAACACCTACATCGACTTCTGTGCCGGTGGCGCGGTTACTGTTACATGGACCGTCGCTGATATATGCGACACGCAGACAACTTCTGCTACATACTCCGTAAACCCCGTGCCGCCGATGACCCTGACTCAGCCCGCAGACCTAAACGTCGACGCTTGTGACTTCGACGACGCTTCCAATAACATCGCCGCGGCTCAGACGGCCCTAAACGCTCACTTCGACGCTTGGCTCGCCGCTCAGACGACAGCTGTCGCTCAAAACGGGGGATGCAGCCCTACTCTTTCCAATGACTGGAACAACACCTACATCGACTTCTGTGCCGGTGGCGCGGTTACTGTTACATGGACCGTCGCTGATATATGCGACACGCAGACAACTTCTGCTACATACTCCGTAAACCCCGTGCCGCCGATGACCCTGACTCAGCCCGCAGACCTAAACGTCGACGCTTGTGACTTCGACGACGCTTCCAATAACATCGCCGCGGCTCAGACGGCCCTAAACGCTCACTTCGACGCTTGGCTCGCCGCTCAGACGACAGCTGTCGCTCAAAACGGGGGATGCAGCCCTACTCTTTCCAATGACTGGAACAACACCTACATCGACTTCTGTGCCGGTGGCGCGGTTACTGTTACATGGACCGTCGCTGATATATGCGACACGCAGACAACTTCTGCTACATACTCCGTAAACCCCGTGCCGCCGATGACCCTGACTCAGCCCGCAGACCTAAACGTCGACGCTTGTGACTTCGACGACGCTTCCAATAACATCGCCGCGGCTCAGACGGCCCTAAACGCTCACTTCGACGCTTGGCTCGCCGCTCAGACGACAGCTGTCGCTCAAAACGGGGGATGCAGCCCTACTCTTTCCAATGACTGGAACAACACCTACATCGACTTCTGTGCCGGTGGCGCGGTTACTGTTACATGGACCGTCGCTGATATATGCGACACGCAGACAACTTCTGCTACATACTCCGTAAACCCCGTGCCGCCGATGACCCTGACTCAGCCCGCAGACCTAAACGTCGACGCTTGTGACTTCGACGACGCTTCCAATAACATCGCCGCGGCTCAGACGGCCCTAAACGCTCACTTCGACGCTTGGCTCGCCGCTCAGACGACAGCTGTCGCTCAAAACGGGGGATGCAGCCCTACTCTTTCCAATGACTGGAACAACACCTACATCGACTTCTGTGCCGGTGGCGCGGTTACTGTTACATGGACCGTCGCTGATATATGCGACACGCAGACAACTTCTGCTACATACTCCGTAAACCCCGTGCCGCCGATGACCCTGACTCAGCCCGCAGACCTAAACGTCGACGCTTGTGACTTCGACGACGCTTCCAATAACATCGCCGCGGCTCAGACGGCCCTAAACGCTCACTTCGACGCTTGGCTCGCCGCTCAGACGACAGCTGTCGCTCAAAACGGGGGATGCAGCCCTACTCTTTCCAATGACTGGAACAACACCTACATCGACTTCTGTGCCGGTGGCGCGGTTACTGTTACATGGACCGTCGCTGATATATGCGACACGCAGACAACTTCTGCTGACTTTATCGTCACCAATTCTTTAATACCAACTATTACCTGCCCTACAGATATAAAATTACCAACATGTTCTTCTCAATCCGACATTCAAACTGCATACAATACATGGACTGCTGGATTCTCTTTCTCCGGCGGGTGCAGCCCAACAGACAATATCGATGAAATTCCAACACTAACTGATATGACCTGCGGCGGAAAAATAACATTTACTTATATTGTTACTGATTTGTGCAATACCGTTCAATGTAAGTCAACTTTCACAGTTGCAGGAGATACCATTCCACCAACAATTACTTGTCCGCCTGATGCAGATTATGAAGCATGCGATTTATCAATAATTCAAACTAAAACTACACTTCCGTATTCAGAAACAGAAACAATAATAACCCTGAATGAATTACAGGCTGCCGGAGGAGATGCCAACGACAACTGTGGAATAAAAGAAATATTATACTTTGATAATTCAACAGGAACTTGTCCTATTACTGTTACAAGAACTTATATAGTAACCGATAAATGTGATAATCGCGACACCTGTATACAAACCATTAAGATTGATGACACCATCCTTCCTGAAATTGTATGTCCGCCCGATACAACCATTTATACAGTAACCGATACAGCTCCTTCAAATACAGGATGGGCAACGGCAACTGACAATTGTGATCCTAATCCTTTTGTAACTTATAACGATTCGATTGTTCCGGGAAATAATCCTCTTGAATTCACCATATACAGAATTTGGGAAGCCGTTGATGGATGTGACAATAAAGTAACCTGCATTCAGATAATTGAAACAGGCGATAATACACCTCCTGAAATTTATTGCCCCGTTGATGCAACAGTAGAATGTTTTGAACTTTCAGACACATCGTTTACAGGAGTTGCCACAGCTTTTGATGAATGTATGCCCGTGACTATTTCATACAGAGACTCCTCTGATGGAAATAAATGCCCTGAAATAATTTCAAGAATATGGACTGCCACTGACAACTGCGGAAATTCAGCCGAATGTATTCAGTTAATTATAATTGATGATACTATCGATCCTTTAATTTCTTGTCCTGAAGATGAAAGTTATGAAGCCTGCTCTTTAGAAGAAGCTGATATCATGCTTTCATTGCCATATTCAGCTACTAAAACAATTATTAATCTTTCTGATTTAACCAACATTGGAGGTGATGCCTCAGATAATTGTGGAATAAAAGAGATCAACTATTTTGATGCAGTTACAGGAAAATGTCCAATAACAATTGTAAGGACGTTTACGGCTATTGACTCATGTGATAATACAGCCAGCTGTGTTCAATTCATCACAATTAACGATTTCACTGATCCAGTAATTGTTTGTCCTCCGGATACTTTTGTTCAAAAAATGAATGATGTTCCTGAGCCTTATTTAACATTGGATGAATTCATTACAGCGGGAGGAATAGCTTATGATAATTGTGGCATTGAAAGATTTGATTTAATCAGCCAGGAAATGAGTGGCCACTGTCCACGCGTAATTGAAAGAGTATATCAGGTAATTGACTCCTGTGGAAATCTAACACAATGCACACATTATATTTATCAGGGTGACACAATTCCTCCACAGATTGCCTGTCCGCCTGACACAACAGTCCTTTGCGAAACAGATATTCCACCGGCATACCAAAACAAGGCTGAGTTTATTGCAGCAGGAGGAACAATTATTGATAATGGAGGAATCGAGGAATTTAATTTTATTGGTGAAACCTTTACAGGAACATGTCCAACAATTGTTGAACGGACTTATGAAGTAGTTGACTCATGTAATTACAATGCAGTCTGCACCCATTTAATTTATGTCAACGATACAATTGCACCAGTATTATCATTAATACCGTCAGATACAACTATAGAATGTATCGGTAATGTTCCTGTAGTCCCTGTGGTTACAGGCGTTGATAACTGTAGCGATGTATCAATAATATTTAGTGAATCAATATCTGATTCAATTTGTGCTAGTAAACTTATAATTACGAGAATATGGATAGGGGCGGATGCTTGTGGAAATTCAACTTCCATTTCACAAAAAATTACTGTTAATGATACAACATTACCGATAGTAAATAATGAACCAAAAGATATAATTGTAGAATGTATTAACGATGTACCTGCTCCTGAAACTATTACAGCTTCAGACTATTGTGGTAATGTTGATATTGTTCTTTCTGAATCTATTTCTGATTCAATTTGTGAAAATCAGTTAACAATAATCCGAATCTGGACAATAACAGATGTTTGTGGAAACTTTGTTACTGTTGATCAGATTATTATAGTAAATGATACTATACCGCCAACAATGTCTATGGCACCGAACGATACTACCGTGTCTTGTCTCGATCTGGTGCCGCCGGCGGCTACTCTTACCGTATCAGATAACTGCGGTTCTGTGCCTGTTATTTTCACCGAAACTGTTTCTGATTCAATCTGCGAAAACACGCTCACAATTACCCGTACATGGGAAGCTGTCGATGAGTGCGGGAATCTACTCTCCCAAAAACAGGTGATTACAGTTATCGATACTGTGGCTCCTGTGTTCACTATTATACCCCCGCTTAGCGATACAATCATTTCTTGTTTTGCCGATTTGCCTCAGGTTTCATTCGTCACTGCTTCCGATGAATGCGGACACCTCCCGGTTATTTTTACTGAAAATATATCAGATTCAACTTGTACCAATTCGATGACAGTTACAAGGACATGGTCTGCAACAGATGCATGCGGAAACAATGCCTTTGCTGTCCAAACCGTAACTGTTATCGATACAACTTCGCCTATTGTTTTGAATGTCCCGAAAGATACAACCATCGATTGTATGGGGAATATCCCTCCGCTCACGGAGGTGACTGCTTCTGATGCATGTGGCTCTGTCCCCGTTATTTTTACTGAAACCGTTTCTGATTCAATTTGCAATAACCTGCTTACAATAACCCGCAAATGGACTGCTACTGACGAGTGTGGAAATGTTACCGTTAAAACTCAAATCATTAATGTGGTGGATACTATACCGCCAACACTCTCTGAGGCGCCGAACGATACTACTCTTTCATGCATCGATTTGGTGCCGCCGGCGGCTACTCTTACCGTATCGGATAACTGCGGAACCGTGCCTGTTATTTTCACCGAAACTGTTTCTGATTCTGTCTGCGAAAACACGCTCACAATTACCCGTACATGGGAAGCTGTCGATGAGTGCGGGAATCTACTCTCCCAAAAACAGGTGATTACAGTTATCGATACTGTGGCTCCTGTTCTATCTCTCTACCCAACAGACACAACCGTAGATTGCAAAGACCTCGTTCCTGCTGCTCCTGTGATTACGGCTTTCGATATGTGCGGGGATGTACCTGTCCTGTTTAACGAAGTAATCTCCGACTCTGTATGTATGAACCTTCTTACCATCACCCGGACCTGGACCGCCGCCGACAACTGTGCTAACACAGTGTCGGCTTCCCAGGTCATTCACGTGGTGGATACTATACCGCCAACAATGTCTATGGCACCGAACGATACTACCGTGTCTTGTCTCGATCTGGTGCCGCCGGCGGCTACTCTTACCGTATCAGATAACTGCGGTTCTGTGCCTGTTATTTTCACCGAAACTGTTTCTGATTCAATCTGCGAAAACACGCTCACAATTACCCGTACATGGGAAGCTGTCGATGAGTGCGGGAATCTACTCTCCCAAAAACAGGTGATTACAGTTATCGATACTGTGGCTCCTGTGTTCACTATTATACCCCCGCTTAGCGATACAATCATTTCTTGTTTTGCCGATTTGCCTCAGGTTTCATTCGTCACTGCTTCCGATGAATGCGGACACCTCCCGGTTATTTTTACTGAAAATATATCAGATTCAACTTGTACCAATTCGATGACAGTTACAAGGACATGGTCTGCAACAGATGCATGCGGAAACAATGCCTTTGCTGTCCAAACCGTAACTGTTATCGATACAACTTCGCCTATTGTTTTGAATGTCCCGAAAGATACAACCATCGATTGTATGGGGAATATCCCTCCGCTCACGGAGGTGACTGCTTCTGATGCATGTGGCTCTGTCCCCGTTATTTTTACTGAAACCGTTTCTGATTCAATTTGCAATAACCTGCTTACAATAACCCGCAAATGGACTGCTACTGACGAGTGTGGAAATGTTACCGTTAAAACTCAAATCATTAATGTGGTGGATACTATACCGCCAACACTCTCTGAGGCACCGAACGATACTACTCTTTCATGCATCGATTTGGTGCCGCCGGCGGCTACTCTTACCGTATCAGACAACTGCGGTTCTGTGCCTGTTATTTTCACCGAAACTGTTTCCGATTCAATCTGCGAAAACACGCTCACAATTACCCGTACATGGGAAGCTGTCGATGAGTGCGGGAATCTACTCTCCCAAAAACAGGTGATTACAGTTATCGATACTGTGGCTCCTGTTCTATCTCTCTACCCAACAGACACAACCGTAGATTGCAAAGACCTCGTTCCTGCTGCTCCTGTGATTACGGCTTTCGATATGTGCGGGGATGTACCTGTCCTGTTTAACGAAGTAATCTCCGACTCTGTATGTATGAACCTTCTTACCATCACCCGGACCTGGACCGCCGCCGACAACTGTGCTAACACAGTGTCGGCTTCCCAGGTCATTCACGTGGTGGATACTATACCGCCAACAATGTCTATGGCACCGAACGATACTACCGTGTCTTGTCTCGATCTGGTGCCGCCGGCGGCTACTCTTACCGTATCAGATAACTGCGGTTCTGTGCCTGTTATTTTCACCGAAACTGTTTCTGATTCAATCTGCGAAAACACGCTCACAATTACCCGTACATGGGAAGCTGTCGATGAGTGCGGGAATCTACTCTCCCAAAAACAGGTGATTACAGTTATCGATACTGTGGCTCCTGTGTTCACTATTATACCCCCGCTTAGCGATACAATCATTTCTTGTTTTGCCGATTTGCCTCAGGTTTCATTCGTCACTGCTTCCGATGAATGCGGACACCTCCCGGTTATTTTTACTGAAAATATATCAGATTCAACTTGTACCAATTCGATGACAGTTACAAGGACATGGTCTGCAACAGATGCATGCGGAAACAATGCCTTTGCTGTCCAAACCGTAACTGTTATCGATACAACTTCGCCTATTGTTTTGAATGTCCCGAAAGATACAACCATCGATTGTATGGGGAATATCCCTCCGCTCACGGAGGTGACTGCTTCTGATGCATGTGGCTCTGTCCCCGTTATTTTTACTGAAACCGTTTCTGATTCAATTTGCAATAACCTGCTTACAATAACCCGCAAATGGACTGCTACTGACGAGTGTGGAAATGTTACCGTTAAAACTCAAATCATTAATGTGGTGGATACTATACCGCCAACACTCTCTGAGGCACCGAACGATACTACTCTTTCATGCATCGATTTGGTGCCGCCGGCGGCTACTCTTACCGTATCAGACAACTGCGGTTCTGTGCCTGTTATTTTCACCGAAACTGTTTCCGATTCAATCTGCGAAAACACGCTCACAATTACCCGTACATGGGAAGCTGTCGATGAGTGCGGGAATCTACTCTCCCAAAAACAGGTGATTACAGTTATCGATACTGTGGCTCCTGTTCTATCTCTCTACCCAACAGACACAACCGTAGATTGCAAAGACCTCGTTCCTGCTGCTCCTGTGATTACGGCTTTCGATATGTGCGGGGATGTACCTGTCCTGTTTAACGAAGTAATCTCCGACTCTGTATGTATGAACCTTCTTACCATCACCCGGACCTGGACCGCCGCCGACAACTGTGCTAACACAGTGTCGGCTTCCCAGGTCATTCACGTGGTGGATACTATACCGCCAACAATGTCTATGGCACCGAACGATACTACCGTGTCTTGTCTCGATCTGGTGCCGCCGGCGGCTACTCTTACCGTATCAGATAACTGCGGTTCTGTGCCTGTTATTTTCACCGAAACTGTTTCTGATTCAATCTGCGAAAACACGCTCACAATTACCCGTACATGGGAAGCTGTCGATGAGTGCGGGAATCTACTCTCCCAAAAACAGGTGATTACAGTTATCGATACTGTGGCTCCTGTGTTCACTATTATACCCCCGCTTAGCGATACAATCATTTCTTGTTTTGCCGATTTGCCTCAGGTTTCATTCGTCACTGCTTCCGATGAATGCGGACACCTCCCGGTTATTTTTACTGAAAATATATCAGATTCAACTTGTACCAATTCGATGACAGTTACAAGGACATGGTCTGCAACAGATGCATGCGGAAACAATGCCTTTGCTGTCCAAACCGTAACTGTTATCGATACAACTTCGCCTATTGTTTTGAATGTCCCGAAAGATACAACCATCGATTGTATGGGGAATATCCCTCCGCTCACGGAGGTGACTGCTTCTGATGCATGTGGCTCTGTCCCCGTTATTTTTACTGAAACCGTTTCTGATTCAATTTGCAATAACCTGCTTACAATAACCCGCAAATGGACTGCTACTGACGAGTGTGGAAATGTTACCGTTAAAACTCAAATCATTAATGTGGTGGATACTATACCGCCAACACTCTCTGAGGCACCGAACGATACTACTCTTTCATGCATCGATTTGGTGCCGCCGGCGGCTACTCTTACCGTATCAGACAACTGCGGTTCTGTGCCTGTTATTTTCACCGAAACTGTTTCCGATTCAATCTGCGAAAACACGCTCACAATTACCCGTACATGGGAAGCTGTCGATGAGTGCGGGAATCTACTCTCCCAAAAACAGGTGATTACAGTTATCGATACTGTGGCTCCTGTTCTATCTCTCTACCCAACAGACACAACCGTAGATTGCAAAGACCTCGTTCCTGCTGCTCCTGTGATTACGGCTTTCGATATGTGCGGGGATGTACCTGTCCTGTTTAACGAAGTAATCTCCGACTCTGTATGTATGAACCTTCTTACCATCACCCGGACCTGGACCGCCGCCGACAACTGTGCTAACACAGTGTCGGCTTCCCAGGTCATTCACGTGGTGGATACTATACCGCCAACAATGTCTATGGCACCGAACGATACTACCGTGTCTTGTCTCGATCTGGTGCCGCCGGCGGCTACTCTTACCGTATCAGATAACTGCGGTTCTGTGCCTGTTATTTTCACCGAAACTGTTTCTGATTCAATCTGCGAAAACACGCTCACAATTACCCGTACATGGGAAGCTGTCGATGAGTGCGGGAATCTACTCTCCCAAAAACAGGTGATTACAGTTATCGATACTGTGGCTCCTGTGTTCACTATTATACCCCCGCTTAGCGATACAATCATTTCTTGTTTTGCCGATTTGCCTCAGGTTTCATTCGTCACTGCTTCCGATGAATGCGGACACCTCCCGGTTATTTTTACTGAAAATATATCAGATTCAACTTGTACCAATTCGATGACAGTTACAAGGACATGGTCTGCAACAGATGCATGCGGAAACAATGCCTTTGCTGTCCAAACCGTAACTGTTATCGATACAACTTCGCCTATTGTTTTGAATGTCCCGAAAGATACAACCATCGATTGTATGGGGAATATCCCTCCGCTCACGGAGGTGACTGCTTCTGATGCATGTGGCTCTGTCCCCGTTATTTTTACTGAAACCGTTTCTGATTCAATTTGCAATAACCTGCTTACAATAACCCGCAAATGGACTGCTACTGACGAGTGTGGAAATGTTACCGTTAAAACTCAAATCATTAATGTGGTGGATACTATACCGCCAACACTCTCTGAGGCACCGAACGATACTACTCTTTCATGCATCGATTTGGTGCCGCCGGCGGCTACTCTTACCGTATCAGACAACTGCGGTTCTGTGCCTGTTATTTTCACCGAAACTGTTTCCGATTCAATCTGCGAAAACACGCTCACAATTACCCGTACATGGGAAGCTGTCGATGAGTGCGGGAATCTACTCTCCCAAAAACAGGTGATTACAGTTATCGATACTGTGGCTCCTGTGTTCACAACAATTTTATCAGATACAACAATCACATGTCGCGAGCAAATGACGCCAACAGCCGATGTAACGGCCTCCGATGACTGTGGATTTATTCCAATTGTTTATTCCGAAATTATAAGCGACTCAACATGTACTAACTTATTGACAATTTCAAGAACATGGTCGGCAACAGATGCCTGTGGAAACAATGCAAAATTTACCCAGGTTGTTCATGTTGTAGATACGATCCCTCCTGTTTTCTTCAGTGTTCCTGCCGATACAACAATTCAGTGCAAGAACGATCTGCCACCTGCTCCGGTACTGACAGCTTATGATGATTGTGGTGTGGTTCCGGTTGATTTCGAAGAAATCATTTCAGATTATACCTGCGAAAATCAAATGAAGGTAATCAGAATCTGGAAAGCAGAAGACGATTGCGGGAATAGCTACACTGCTACACAAATAATTATTGTTAATGATACCATTCCGCCAATGGTAACTTGTCCTCCTGAATTATTTGTACCGGTTGGAGACGATATTCCTGTTTCGTATTCAACATTATTGGAATTTATAAATGCCGGAGGAAATGTTACCGATAATTGTGGAGATGTAAACAACATTACGATAGCAGTTCTGGTTGAAAACCGAATTTCAGGAAACATGGTTGACACTTTAACAATAACTTACGAATTGACTGATGAATGTGGAAACAGTAGCACCTGTGAACAAATAATAAGTATTGAAACAGATGCAGGAACAGAAATCACTTGTCCTTCAACCATTGAAAAAGGTTGTTATGGAGATGTTCCGGCACCTTATTCTTTGGTAAACGATTTTATTGCTGACGGTGGAACTGTTTTCAGCAAATGCGGGATTGACTCAACCAGTTTTACACTTGCGAGCGAAATCTCGGACGGAAAGAATTGCCCTGAAACCATTGAAAGGTATTATCAGATTTCCGATTCATGCGGAAATGCAGTTGTTTGCACGCAAATAATAATTGTTAACGATACTACACCTCCCCAAATTACTTGTCCGCCAGACACAACAGTTGCTGCTGGGGCTCCGATGCCTGTTGCATTAAACAACTATTCCGATTTTGTAGCGGGAGGAGGTTCTGCTACCGACAACTGTGCCGTTGATGAATCGACCTTCGGTTTTACAGAATCGGTGAGAATCGGGCTTGTGGCCGACACATTAATTCGGGTTTATGAAATCGCTGATTCCTGTGGAAACATAGCCACTTGCGACAGAACAATTATTCTGCTGAATGATCTTGAACTTCAGTTTAGCTGTCCGGGAACCCACGAAATTTTGGTAGAATGTAAAGACGAAGCGCCGGAAATTTATACCGTTTTTGCCGACTTTGTCAGTGCCGGTGGATTTGCATCAAGCAAATGTGGAATAAATGAAGATTCGTTTGTAATGTTGAGCGAGATTTCAGACAATAACCTTTGCCCGGAAAGAATTACAAGAACCTACCAGGTGGAAGACAGCTGCGGAAATGCATTAAGTTGCTCACAGGTTATAATAATTTACGATTCAACAAATCCGGAAATCGAATGTCCGGAAGATATTAATATTGAACCGAATGGCGCAGTGCCGCTGGCTTTTGAAACTTATCCCGATTTTGTTGCAGCCGGTGGAAATGCATCCGACAACTGCGAACTTGCCGGGGAAACTTTTGCCCTTTTCAGTGAAGTTTCAGATGGAAATGAATTCCCGGAAACAATTACAAGAACGTACGAAATATTCGATATTTGTGGAAACCGTGCAGTTTGTGAACAACAAATTATTGTTGAAGGCGACGCCCGGTTAAAAATCGATTGTCCGAAAAAGGTTGAAGTTATTTGTTGGGATGATGTTCCGGAACCGTTTAATAATTACACGGAATATGAAAATGCCGGCGGTTATGCATTCAGCGCGTGCGGAATAGATATTTCTTCGTTCTCTATGATTGGACAAATTTCAAGCGCCGAAACATGCCCGACAACCGTAACCCGTTATTATGAAATTCAGGATTCATGCGGCAACCCGCTTATTTGCTCCCATAACATTATTATTAACGACGAAATTAAGCCTGTACTTGAATGCATGGATGATTTGATAATTAACCAATTTAGTGGAGAGGAAGTTCCTTCCCCACTTAAAAGATATTCCGATTTTGTTGAAGCAGGAGGTTATGCTTCAGACAATTGTGGTATTGTTGAAAGTTCCTTCCGGTTGGCAAACGAAACCTTGGTTGGAGACGATCACCAACAAATAATAACCAGGCTTTATCAAATATCAGATTCTTGCGGCAATGTAGCTTATTGCGATCAGGTTATTACTGTGTACAAAACTTCATTGCTTCAGTTAAATTGTCCCCCAACAATTATCTTAAATTGTAATCTCGATGCTGTTCCTCCACCTTATGACTTTACAGGATTTAAAAATAGCGGAGGAAGTGCTTACAGCTCACCTTCAGCAATCGACGAATCTTCATTCACTTTAATTAATAAGACATCTGATAACGAACATTGCCCTGAAACAATTACGCGTACTTATTCCGTCTCTAATTTTAACGGTGAAACAGTTACCTGTGATCAAATAATTATAATTAATGATTTAGCAACTCCGTTTATGACCATCTCAAGAAAAACAGTGGATTGTAACGGATACAAAAATATTAAGATTTATAAAAATAAGGCTGATTTGGAATCCAACGGAGGATATGCTCAGGATGAATGCGGACTTGATTGGTCTTCCTTCAGATTTGTAAGGGAATCTAGCGATGGAAGGAAATGCCCGGAAACAATTATAAGAGTTTATGAAATAGCTGACCTTTGCGGAAATATCAGACGCTCGAATGAAGTAATTACTGTAGAAGATGTTGAACCCCCGGTATTGATTGCTGAACCCGGCAAAATTACAGGAACCTGCGGGTTACCGGAACCTTACAACAATTACGAAGAATTCAGATCGGCAGGTGGTTTTGTTACAGACAACTGTTCTGTTCCAACCATAGAATACATAGGTGATGTTGCTGTTGGCGATGAATGCCCGAAAACTGTTCAACGTTATTACCGCTTTACCGACGACTGTGGAAATGTTCTGAATTACGTTCAGAAAATTGTTGTTAACGACACCATTACACCTGTAATTGTTTCAATTCCGGGCGATACAACGATGGTTTGTTCAAGAACAGCATTTGATACTTACGACGAATTTGTTGTACTTGGAGGAGAAATTGATGACGATTGCGGAATTGATGAAAACAGTTTTACATTAATTAAACAGGTTGTTTCAGGTGAACTAATTTGCCCGAAAACATTTACAAATACTTACAGTGTTGCCGATTTCTGCGGGAATACCGTAACATTTACACAGAAAGTAGTTGTTGCCGATACAATTGCCCCTGAAATGACATGCCCACCAGGAGATACTTTGGACATCAATGCAGCAAATCCGCCGCCATTCAACAGTTATCAGCAATTCATTAATGCAGGTGGAATTATTACAGATAATTGTGCCATTGATCCTTCTTCGTTCCGGTTTGTTTCAATGGAGCAGCAGCAACGAAATTGTGCGGAATTGTTATACTACACCTACGAGATTTACGACTTCTGCGGAAATATGTCTACCTGTGTCCGTGTTGTTGCCAAAGGAGATGTAATTCCTCCGGGAATGACCCAACCAACCAGCATTACCGTAACTTGTCCGGAAGATGTTCCCGGGGTATTTAAAAATTATAACGAATTTTATGCTACAGGCGGAAGGGCTTTCGACAACGAAGGTTTTGATGAAAGTACATTTGCATTTACCGGCGAAACCGAAACCGATACAATTTGCCCGAAAAATCTGGTAAGGACTTATCAGATTAGCGATGATTGCGGAAATATTGGCACCGTTGAACATATTATCACTATTTCAGATAATGTTCCTCCCGAAATTTCATGCCCGGCTGATGTTTCAGCTGAATGTATTTCCGACGGACCGCCAGTTTATACAACACTTGAGGAATTTGTAAATGCCGGAGGTTCAGTTTCTGACAACTGTGCAATCAATCCGTCTTCTTTCAGATTGTTGTACGAAGACAAAGTTCAGAACAACAATGTAATTCAACTTCGCAGATGGTATGGTATTGAAGATTACTGCGGAAATATTGATTTCTGCTCACAATCAATAAAATTGACCGATGCAATTGCACCTTCTGCAGTTTGCAATGAAATAACTGTTTACCTCGATGAAAACGGAAATGCTGTTCTCTCAGATGTTCAATTGGGTGAAATTGGAGCAGGTTCAAGCGATAATTGTACTTCATTTAACAACCTCGACATTTGGGCAAGTCGCGTTGATTTCAATTGTTCAAACACAACAAATGCACAGACGATAACTGTTGTAGTAACCGACGAAGCCGGCAATCAATCGCAATGTACAACACGAATTACGGTGAAAGATACTATCCCACCGGTTGCCTCGTGCCGCGATACAATGATTTATCTCGATGAAAACGGAAATGCACAGATCAACATTGGCGCTATTAATAACCAATCGTTGGATAACTGCGGAATTGCAGGTATGACAATTTCGATGAATACCTTCGATTGTACAAATACAGGGGTTAACCTTGTTCAATTAACAGTTTCCGATGGTGAAGGTAATGTCTCAGAATGTACGACAAATGTTACCGTTATCGATACAATTGCTCCGGTAATTGCTTGTAAGGACATATCGGTTCAGCTCGATCAGAATGCATCGTACACATTAACAGCAGAAGAAATTCTGACAGGTAGTTACGACGAATGCAGCATATCTGAATTTACACTCGACAATTACGAATTTAGTTGCGACGACATTGGAACCGTATTCGTAAATGTTACGGCAAAAGACAACAATGGAAATACGACAACTTGTGTTGCTGAAGTTGAAGTTTTTGGGAACATTGCTCCTATTGCTCAAAACGACACCATTTATATGGTTTTAAATACAACCACCAACATTTATGTTGCCGAAAACGACTACGACGAAAAAACAAATGTAATATCATCAACAGTTTCAACAATTTACGGTCCTAATCATGGTATTGCCGATGTAAATTCGGAAACCGGTGTAATTACCTACACTCCTAACCCCGATTTTACAGGAACCGATATTTTGGCTTATTCAATTTGCGACGATGGTATTCCTTGTGAACCTAAGTGCGCAACAGCAGGTGTGGTAATTTATGTTCTGGAAACAAATATTGCACCGATTGCTGTCGACGATAATTTTACCATGCTGTGTTTTATGCTTTCCGATAATCTGACACAAAATGACGACGATCCGGATTCCCATCAATTCAGCATAAATACCGAACCTGTGGTTAATGCCATTCACGGAAACGTAATCATTAACAGCGACGGTTCATTCATGTACCAACCTGATGATGAATTTATCGGAATCGACAGCTTTATTTACGAAATTTGTGACCGCGGATTACCTTCGAAGTGCGACACGGCCACTGCTTATATTACTGTATTGCCCGATAACGATTGCGACGGAATCACTGACATTGATGACATTGACGATGACAACGACGGTATTCTCGATGTTGTTGAAGGCGACCGTACCATCGATTCCGATGGCGACGGCGAGTACGACAGCTTCGATATTGATTCGGACAACGATGGTATTACCGACAATGTTGAAGGGCAGGGTGAAACAAATTACATTGCACCTACCGGAACGGATTCCGACAACGACGGTTGGGACGATGCTTATGACCCGGATAACGGAGGAAGACAATTCACTCCGATTGATACTGACGGTGATGAAAAACCGGATTACCTTGACCTGGATTCTGACGGTGATGGCGTATTCGATTATATTGAAGGGCACGATGAAGATGCCAACGGTTTGCCTGATGTAGTTCGTTTATTCACCGACACCGACAGGGACGGATTGGATGATGCGTACGATATTTATGACGCACACGAAGAACCGACAACACCATACAACGAAGTTGGAAGCAATGCACCTTTGCAGGATTTCGATGGGGATGGAATTCGCGACTGGCGCGATCCGAACGACGATGAAGACGAATTTATGACCCGGGAGGAAGACTGGAACAACGACGGCGATTATAGCAACGACGATATGGATCTTGACGGACATCCTGATTATTTGGATGTGGAAACCGATTGTTCATTGTTTATCCCAGATGCATTCTCACCCAACGACGATGGAGTTCACGATTTCTTCCAGATTTTCTGTATCCAACGTTATCCCGATGCAAAACTGATGATATTTAACCGCGCAGGAAGTAAACTGTTTGAAAAAGAACACTACGGAAATCTCGAATACTGGGGATCTGACGAAGTTGCATGGTGGTGGGGTACTTCCGAAAATAAACTTACACTAGGCTCAGGCAGATTACCGTCGGGAACTTACGTTTATATTCTCGATCTTGGAAATGGCGATGTTAAAACGGGGACTGTATTCGTAAACTATTAGATTAGTCCAAATCATTAAACGAAATCCTCCATAATCCCCGGAAATCATTCAAATTATAACCGGTTGCCAAATCTTTCGGATAAAGCTTGTTGATTTTTTCCAACGTTGAAACTGAAATATCCTGTCCGGGAATTCCGTGGCATTTTAAACAGGCCGGCATGCCGGTTCTGATAGATTTGTAGTAAACAATTTGTTTCGAAACTACAATTAAAGTATCCTGATTTTCCTCTGGATTCCGTTTGTTAAGCACCTGCCAGATCAGTTTGTCTGTTTCACTTTTAAGGAAGTTTTCAGAATTTCTGTTTTTATCCGAAACACGTGTGATCTCGCAATTATTTACCACATTCAAACTATCGACAATTGAAACGGCATTCAGATTACAAAATTCAACGGCGTATTCGGGGCCTCCCTTTTGAATGGCATTTCCTACGTTGGCAAGCAAAACGCTTTGTGCCAAAGCCGAAATTTCATTGCCCTTTTTCAACCACGCTGCATACTCTTCCCTGGTTAAGTCTGATGTTCCCGAATTACAGGAAAAAAAAAGCACAGCACTTCCCAATAAAATCTGAAAAATAAATCCTTTCTTCATAACAATACAGTTTCAGTTAAAAACGAAACTCAAGTTATGAAATGAGCATGATTAAGCCAAACACCAAAAGAAATAAATAAGTTTTCAAGCAAATTCCATGTCGTTGCTGTCCTTGATTAAAAACCTCGCTGTACGATAATTCTTGAACACCAAATTGAAATCTTATACACATGAAAACTGGGGGCAAAAATAAAATTGTTTATTTAAAAAAGCCAAGATTCCATTCATCCATCCATTCCAGAAAAGGCAATCCGTTTTCTTTAAATTGAACAGGTAACCAGATATAACGGCCATCGATAGCATTCTCTGGAATCCAACGATCTGCCATAAATATGAAAGCGTCTTTTTTCCCTGCTACCGGCAAAATATACGTACTTTGCGAATGAAATGTCAAATCCTTGTCGTCGCCAACACACGGATTTTCAATGTACTCCCAATTCCCCAGAACCGAGTCAGAAACCAGTAAACGTGCAGCATTTGGCGCCCAGCCGGTGCAACCCGAGGTAATCATATAATATTTACCGTTGCGTTTAAAAATGGAAGGAGCTTCGTTGTGCCCGGTTGGAACCACCCGAATATATTTTCCTGTAAAACCGGTATAATCGTCATTCAGTTCCGAAATATGAAGCGTAAGATTTTCTTCCGAAGCATGAATGTGGTAAGCTTTACCATCTTCATCAACATACAAAGCCATATCGCGCGCCATTTGTCCTTTTTCAAAATCGCGCTGTACAAATAAACCATCTTTTACTGCCTGAATCCACTCCTCCGACCAATCTTTTAAATCACCGGAAAATGTTTTTTTCTTCAAATCTTCGGAAAAATTAACCGGCCAAATTCCTGCATTTGGATTTAAGGCTTTTAAAAAAGTGTACGGCCCGGTAGGTTTGTCGGCCACTGCAACACCGGTTTGTGCTGCCGAGTACCCCTGCCCTTTTAGTTCAAGATGGAACCAAAGCACAAACTTGCCTGTTTTTTTGTTGTAAATTACTTTGGGACGTTCAATTACACAACCGGCAGTTATCGGGCTATTTGGATCTTCGCTAACCGACATTGCAATTCCTTCGTCTGTCCAGTTATACAAATCTTTTGATGAATAACAATGCACTCCCACCAAAGCCTGGTTGCCTTTTCTGCCTTCAATTTTGTGCTCGCCATACCAATAATATTTCCCTTCAAAAAACAGAATTCCGCCTCCGTGTGCATTAATATGAACACCATTGTTATCGGGCCACAATTCGCCCGGTTTAAACGATTGATCTTTCTCTTTGGAAAACGCAAAAACGGTAAAAAGTAAAATTACCGCAAATAACGATTTAAAAATATTCATTGTTACGTTGGATTTAGGTTTGGGGTAAAATTATGATTTTAAAAGAAATTCAAGTTGTTTTTCAGCGTCTTTTTCGAATCAAAAGCGATTATCAATTTTTTCAATTACATCTTCTACAACTTTCATGGCCGAATCTCCTATTTCTTTCATGCCGTCGATCAAATGGTCGACATCCTCATCCATATCATTATCAATATATTCGTTGATTTTTTCTTTTAACTCGGTTCCTTCATTTTCAACCAGATCTTTGTAAATCTGCTTAATTACATCGGGTTGTTTGTAACTTTGGTATTTCAGTTTAAGTTCAATTACTTCCAGTTCATCGTCGGTAGTAAGCTCGTCTTTATAATTCCGGTACCAGTCTTTGCTGAATTTATCAAAAGTTGTATCGGCCCATTTCCAGTCTTTCTTATTGAAATCATTGTGGTTTTTTCCTACTCTTTCTACAAAACTTTTGAAATTTTTGAGGTACGCTTCTTTGTTTGCCGGAACCATGCACGAGTACATCGTTGTTGTGAGCACCAACAGTACCGCTGCAAGAAACCATTTTGACTTGTTTAATTTCATTGTTTTGGGTTTAAAGTTTCCAGGGCCATTTTACACAATCTTTTATTTCGGGGAAAAGCACAAAATCGGCTTTCCCTTTCATGGCCAGCGTTTTTACGTCGAACCCCTCAAGTAATTTCAGGGCGGCATTCATTGTTTTTCCGCTTACCGAAACATCGTCGACCAGAAGAATCCGTTTTCCTTCAAGATTCCACTCCGGTTTTTGCAGCAAAACAGGTTCTTCGTATCGCGGGTTGTTTTTTTCGTCGCGGTAATTCATTGAAATTACCTGCAAATCGGCATTCAAATGAAAGGCAACAAAACCTGCCGGCACAAATCCGCCGGAACCAATTCCGATAACCAAATCGATTTCAGGCAAATCCATACTTTTTAAACGTGCTGCTATTTCTTTGAATGAAAGTGGTACCATCAGCTTTAAATTTTATCGGTTTTAAAGATAAAAATAAACACTTTATTTACGCCGTGTTTTGTTGACAATTGGTTCGGGATGCTCGAAAACCGGTATTTCAATAAAAAATGTTGTTCCTTTTCCCATTTCTGTTTCAAACCAAATTTTGCCGTTAAAATTTTCTACAATATTCTTAACAATGGCAAGCCCGAGCCCCATTCCGCTGGTTTTGGTTGTAAAACTCGGACTAAACAATTTTTCGCGCAATTCCTCCGGAATTCCTGTTCCATTGTCGGTAACTGCAATTACAGCCATATGTTCGCGCCGGTTCAAAAGAAGGTTTATTTTTCCGTCCCTGTTTTCAGGAACCGATTGAATACCGTTTTTTATCAGGTTGATAATGGCCCGGGAAAGTTGCTCCCGATCGGCATTTACTTCAATATTTTCGAGCCCGTTCGAATAAAAATCGATTTCCACCTGATCGTGCGATTCAAAAAGTGCAATTACTTTTTGCAGTTGTTCGGCTAAAAAGAAAACCTGATTGCGGGCAGTCGGAATTTTTGCAAAGTTGGAAAACTCGGTGGCAATGTTCGATAAATTATCAATTTGCTCAATCAACACTGCCGAAACACGTTCAATGTATTTTTTGAATTCATCGCCCTCGCCGCGCGCGCGCTGCAAATGCTGAATATTCAGCTTCATTGGAGTAAGCGGGTTTTTTATTTCGTGGGCAATTTGTTTTGCCATTTCGCGCCATGCCGATTCGCGCTCGGAACGTGCCAGTAGTTCGGCGCTCACTGAAAGTTCATCAACTTTTTTGTTGTATTCTTTTACAAGGCTGCCAATTTCGTCTTTCCGGCTGTATAAAATCGGCTCGTTACGTTTTCCCAGTTGCATTTTTTGCAAATTTTCCTGAATAACCACAAGTGGCCGTGTAATCTGGTTCGAAATAAACACAGCAACAATAATACTTGCAAGGAAAAGCAAAACATACAAATTAATAAAAGCCACAATAAATGTTGAGATTTCCTGACTGTAATTGTCCTGTCGGATAAAATACGGAAGATTAATGTATCCGAGATAATTGCCGCGATAATTTACAATAGGGCGGTAAGCCGACAAATACGAAAGCAACCCGATGTTTTCGGGCTGAAAATAACTGATTTGATAGTTTTCCGAAATTTCATAAAAAGCCTGTGCATTTATTCTGGAAGAAACCAATCCCCGATCGAAGATTTCGATTCGGGAAGAGGCAATTATTTTTCCTCCCGGATCATAAACATTAATATCGGTGCGGAAAATGTTGGAAAGTTTCGACAATTCAGTGTCGAGCCATTCTTCTGAGTCGAACGAAATTTCATCGACATTCTCCAGCCGCATGTCAATTTCTTCGGCAATCGATTTCATTTTTTCATTTAAATCGCTGCGGTGTTTGGTTTTGTAGCGGTCGATGTTGTAAAAAATAGTAATTAATGCCACAACCAGTAGCGAAACAAAAACGATGGAAATAATGGCTGACTGAATTCTGAATTTTAAATCGAATCGTATTTTTCTGCTGCGAATGGTTTTGCTTCCAACGAAAAGAACCACCATTACCAGCAACAAATAAAAAACAAACAAGTAAGGAAACGAAATTAAATAATCGACAATTGTATATAACTCGCGCGACACGATTACATAATTATCCTCGCGGGTGTGATAAATCAAGTGTTCCATTCCGTCCCACTTTCGCGACGAAAATTCATCGTCGGAAAAAATATACGAATCAACATAAAAGTTATAGTTGTAATCGCCGTATTTGTCGGTTAATTCGCCGTTGTAATATTTGGCATAATCGAATTTTTTAAAGTTATCGGGCTTCATCATCGACTTATCAATCAGCAGTTCAGGAAAACCAATACCTTCAAAAAGCAAATCGGAATTTAATTCAATAAAAATTAAAATACCGCTTACATTTAACTTCCCGGTATATGAAATTCGCCCGTTCATGTTGTCCATGAAATAAAAATTGGTTCCCGGAATCTGGTACCCCTGCGAGCTAATCATATCTTCAAAAAACGAAAAGCAGTGCGCCATCCGGTCTTCGTAGGAAATATTAAGGCTATCGTCGACAGTACAAACCCAACTGTCGAAAAGGTATTTCCTGAAATAACTATCGAAATAGGTTTGTTGCATATATTCTTCCAAGCGCTGGCGCATTTCATCATCATTCTCCATCAACATTTCCGGAATTACCGAGTCGACATTGATTTGTTTCTGAATTTCAGCAAGAAAAACTTCGGCTGCCGGGTCGCGTTCAGCTACCAAAGTTACTGCCAGAAGTTTTTGCACTTCCCTTTCTCTTTTAATGGTTGAATTATAAATTACATACAACGAATACACCGAGGTAACCGAAACAAAAATTATGAGGTAACTTAATGTAAATTTCTGCAAGTAACTTTTCCCAAATAAAATGGCCAGCACCGAAGAAACAAAAAAGAACAACAACATCGGGTAGGTGACTCTTCCTACAGAAATATATTGTACAAAAGCAAGGAAAACGCAAATTCCGAATACTACTCCTGTTAATCCTAAAAAACTAAAATCGTCCCTGGCCTGTTCGTTAACTTTTATGGTGAAATACAAAATGGCGAACAGGAACAAACTCACTGCAAAAATCCCTAACCCACTTTGCGCCTTAATTTCTGTTATTTTATTGAGGGAAAACGAAATTGTGGAATTTGAGATCAGTTCTTCGATATAATAATTTACAATCAGATAAGTACTTCCGGCAAAAAGCAACAATAGAATAACTATCAGTTTTCGAGATACTTTTGAACTTTCATGAATTTCACCGAGGTTCAAATCGGTGGTAAAATTGTACATCCAGAAGAAGAAAAACAGGGCCAGCAAAAAGTAGTCGCCCAACGAAGGAAGCCAGCTGTTTAGCGCAAAATAGTCGGGACTGAAAAATTGCAGTTCATAAAAAACTTTTGGGATTTTAAACAATAAATGAAGCCAGTAGACTATAAAAAGGGCAATGGCAAGTGCAAAAAGCTTGAGAAAAAACGATGCATTTGTTTCGAGAATTTCCCTTCTGAAATAGTAAAGAAGCACTATTAATCCGAACAAATAAATAAATCCGGGGAAATAGAGCTGATCGCGGGTACACAAATATTGTCCGCCAGGAATGACAGAAAATAAGAAGTTGCCACTTTCGCTGTAAACCGGGTAAGCTCCATTCAGTTTGTTCTCCGAAATTTTAAATTCTTCAGGAAGTTTGTATTCGTGAAAAAAAGTATTTTTCAGGTATTTGTTGGTATAACGAAAATTGTTTTTAATGAGGTGCAACCCAACAATATTGTATTTTCCGACAGCAATACTTTTGGCCAGGTAATAACCGTTTGGAAGGACTAACAATCCGTTGGTAGTTTCCAGTTGAGCCAGGTTTTCGAAGAATGAAATGGAACGATCTGACCAGTAATCCAGCTCCCCGTTTCGGTAAATTAAAAAACCAATGCCGTTGTTTTCGAGCATCAGTCCTTCCGCTATCAGATAATCATAAATATCGGTGATATAATCGTCGGAAATCACCAAGGATGCAATATGTTGAAGGTATTTATCAAGATTGGTTTCATCTTTATTTAAATGAACCTGAAAATCCTGAATTAAATGTTTTTCGGGGTGTTTTTTTAGTAACCCGTTTTCAAATATTGCTGCAACAATAAAAAAACTGATGGCAAAAATCAGGTATGTATATTTATTCAGTTTCAGCAACATATTAATCGTGATGATAAGGTTCTCCTTTTAAAATGGTAAAAGCCCGGTAAATTTGCTCCATGCACAAAAGTCGAGCCATTTGATGAGAAAAAGTCATTCGCGACAAAGAAATTTTCGAGTGCGCCTTTTGATAAACATCCGATGAAAAACCATAAGGCCCGCCAATTACCAGAACCAGTTCTTTTAAGCCGCTCGTCGCTTTTTTTTCAAGAAATTGGGCAAACTGGCGCGAAGAAAACATTTGCCCTCCTTCATCAAACAAATGCATTTCTTTTGCAACAAAATCTCTTGATAAAATTTGTTCCCCTTCTTTGATCTTCTGCATTTCTTCTGAAAGATTCTTTGCATTTTTAATATCCGAAATCACCTCAAATTCAAAAGGAACGTAATGTTTCAGCCTTTTAACATATTCGTCGATTGCTTCCTGAAAATAGCGCTTGTCGGTTTTGCCCACAACCAATAAAGTGACTTTCATTCGGTTAATTGAATTATAATTTTATAAATTTACACTAAAATAAAAGGTTTATATTGTTTTTGCATAGTTTTTGCTAACTGAATGGCACTTAATAATTGAAACAGAAAAGATGACAATATTCAAAAAAATAGTTTTAGCATTTGTTCTTTTTGCCGGTCTGGTATTTTCAACAGTTGTTTCACAGGCACAAATTCCAAACGATATTATTGTTGGACTGGAATCGGGGAATGCAAAAATTTTATCGAAGTATTTCAACCAGAATGTCGACCTGGTAGTTCTGGATAACAACAACGTTTACAGCAAAGCACAGGCGCAACAAATTGTCGGTGATTTTTTCAGCACCTTTTCTCCAAATCCTGAAAAAAAATTCAAGATCATTCATGAAAGTGGAAAAGAAGGGGCAAAATCGGTAATTGGTACCATTGAAACAACCAAAGGTGAAATTTTCAGAATTTATTTTTTATTGAAACAAAACGAAGGTAAAGAATATATTCATCAGCTAAGAATTGAAAAACAGTGACAACCCCATGAAATTGGGTTTTCTGAATATTCCCCGTTTTAAAAGACTTGGAGAAAGAATTGCAGAAAAAGCGCAAAAAGTGTCTTTTCCGTTTTTCGACGGTGTGCCCATTTACGATGTGGCTCTTTTCTTTTGGCGAAGTATCGTAAGTGGCGCAATTACAACCCGTGCCTCCGCCATTGCTTTTTCATTTTTTATTGCCTTTTTTCCGGCTTTGATTTTTCTTTTCACTTTAATTCCATACATCCCAATCAACAATTTTCAGAATGAACTTTTCATGATGATAAAACATGTGGTTCCGGAAAGTACATTCGCCACCATTGAAGATACACTGATGGACATTATTATGCAGCCGCGCGGAGATTTGCTTTCGTTGGGATTTTTTATGGCGTTGATATTTTCCACCAACGGACTGGCCTCAATGATGAGCGCTTTCGATGCTACCGTTCACAGCATAAAACGAAGAAACTGGCTTAGCCAGAGAATGGCGGCAATTATTTTGCTTTTTATTCTTTTGGTTTTGCTTACAATTGCCATTGCACTTTTAACCAGCGGGCAGACTTTCATTGATTTTCTGGTTGAAAAAAGTATTTTGCGTGATTCGCTCACCGTATACCTGCTTACCTTTGGGAAATGGGTAATTACGGTTTCGATGTTCTTTTTTGCGTATTCTTTTCTGTATTATATGGCGCCGGCCAAAAAATCGAAATGGCGGTTTATTTCTGCCGGAGGAACACTTGCTACCATTCTGAGCATCGGGACAATTGTTGGTTTTACTTACTACATCAATAATTTCAGCCAATACAACAAATTGTACGGCTCTATCGGAACACTGTTGATTGTTCTTTTGCTGATGTATGTAATGTCACTGATTCTGTTGATTGGGTTTGAACTGAATGCCAGTATTTACCAGGCACACACCGAGAAAAGCGAGGACAACTGAATACTATTTTTTCCCCTGGTTAAACAACAATTCCTTTTCCTGTTTGGTCAGGCTTTCGTAACCCGACTTTGCTATTTTATCCAAAATACGGTTTATTTCTTCCTGCTGAACATGTTTCTGATGAGCATATTCATGGTCGTCGCGCGGTGGTTGTTTGTAGGTAACTTTCATTTTGGGTTTCCCGGAAAACATATCCGGAATTCGATTTATAAATTTTACCAGCCCTGCACCCCTGTCTTTTCCCCGGCGAAGCTGGCTGATATAAAACCATCCCCAGATTGCACCACCTACGTGGGCGATATTTCCGCCCGGATTTGTTGTGGAAATACTCAGTATCGAAAGTAAAACATAAAAAGCTGCCACATATTTTAAAGGAAATTTACCGATGAAAAACAGGTAAATTTCACGGTTGGGATCGTAAACTGCCAGGGCAACCAAAATCGCGAATATCGAAGCCGAAGCTCCTAGTAAAATGCCATCAACCGACGCAAACACCGGAAAAAAATTGTATGACGCAATGTATAAAATCCCTCCGGCAATTCCACCCAACAAATAAAGGCTCACCAACTTGTTTCCTTCAAAATGGTATAAAAACATCTTCCCAAACCAGTACAATCCAAGCAAATTGAAAAGTATGTGCAGAAAGTTTTCATGCAAAAACATGTAGGTAATTATAGTGTAAGGGCGATGAAGAAGTTGCGTTACATCGGAAGGAAGCGCCAGCCAGTATTCCAATGAAAATCTGTGGTTGGCCAAAATAAAAAATACTGCAACCAGTTTAACCAGTAAAAAAACACCGAGATTAATATAAATCAGGCGGGTTAACGCCGAACCTTGTTTAAACGTTTGTTTTATTTCACTAAAAATATCCATTGCTAATAAAAATGCCTTGAATTTTTACTCCAGTACTTAATCATAATAAAGCCAAACAACATTCCTCCCAGGTGGGCAAAGTGTGCAACATTTCCGCCCGAATTTGAAAAACCCAAATACAATTCAACTAAACCGTAGCCAAGAACAAAATATTTTGCTTTAATCGGAATAGGAGGAAAAAGCAACATTAACTGGGTATTCGGAAATAACATTCCAAAAGCCAGCAAAATACCAAAAATTGCTCCTGAAGCACCAACCGTTGGAACATCCATTTTTAGTTCCAAAATCCGGTTCATCAGATTTAATCCTTCGTTCGCATAGGAAGTATTTGTAGGATCGTTGTACCAGGTCATTATAAAATCGCGGACCTGAGTAGTTGCGTTGGGAAGGTTTTTATTGACGAATTTTTCTAAAATATCTGGCGACGGAGTATTTTGAAATGCTGTAATTGTACTATGAATGGAAGAAAATTCAAAATAATTTACCAGGGTTTGAAATGCAATGGCACCAATTCCTGTAACAAAATAAAAAATCAGAAAACGTCTGGGCCCCCACACACTTTCAAGCACACGGCCAAACATAAAAAGAGCAAACATATTAAAGAAAATGTGCGTAATTCCGCCGTGCATGAACATGTAAGTTATTATCTGGTGCAACATAAATTTGTCGGAACCCGGGTAGTGCATCCCAAAAAAGGCAACCAAATCGACACCCATATTTTTCATTACTACTGTGGCAAGGAAAAACAAAACATTTATGATAATAAGATTTTTTACAACCGGAGGGATTGAATTTAAAACAGGCCTGTAATTCATTGTTTAATTATTATCGGAAGACAGTAGTCGGAAACAGATTTTAGAAAAACCATTCAAAATCAACTGTCTTCTGTTTGTACTTGTTGTGCTTTATTTAAAATATTCTTTTGCGGTTACTGGTTTACAATTGCCAGACCAAAATCAAATTTCACGAAGATAACGACATATTGTCACCTCAAAAAACTTTTTTCGATATCCTCTGTCGGAATTATGGTTAAAACCTTTTTTCCGTCGGGCGAAAAATTGGGAGTTGCGCAGGCAAAAAGATTGTCTATCAAATGATCAATTTCTTCCTGTTTTAAATCGGTTCCGTAGTCGAGCGCCGAAGCTTTTGCCAACGAAATTGCAATTTGTTCCTTTGCTTTCTTTTTAGCATCGAGCGGAGAATTTTTGTATTCTTCCAGCAGCTTTTCAATAATTATTTCGGGCGACGAAACATCCAAAACTCCCGGAGTCCCGTTTATAATGAAGGTATTTTTTCCAAATTCACGGATATCGAAACCCAGCGACAATAAATCAGACAAAATACTTTTCAGCAATTCAGCATCGGCAGGATTCAATTCAATGGTTTGCGGGAAAAGTTGCTGCTGGCTGGCGACAGAATCCGATTTTAGAACCTCCATAAATTTTTCAAAAAGAATACGCTCGTGCGCCCTTTTCTGGTCGATAACCATTAAACCCGATTTTACCGGGGTTAGTATGTATTTTTGTTTTAGCTGAAGTATTTTCTTTCCTGAAAAATATTCTCTGTTTTTTGCATATAAACCTTTGTCCAACGAAGTTCCTGACTGAATATTTTCAGAAAATAAAGGTTCACTTTTTTCGGCTCCTTTGTACAAATCTTCCCAATGACCAAGATTGCTTTTTTCAGATTTAAACGTCTGATTCCCAAACGACACTGCCGACTTATCCGTATCGAAAGGATTGTATTCCGGGTTCACCCTGATTTCGGGAAAAGAAATATTCGAACGATCTCTTTGAGGAACAGGAATATCGATACTTCCGCTTTGATCAAAATCGATGGACGGAACAACATTGTGTTTTCCAAGCGATTCGCGCACTGCAGCATGAATTATCTGCCAGAGTGCCCGGTCGTTTTCAAACTTAATCTCGGTTTTTGTAGGGTGAACATTTATATCAATATCTGCCGGATCAATTTCAAAAAACAAAAAATACGATGGAAAAGCATCGGGTGGTAGTAATTTTTCGAAAGCCTGCATAACTGCTTTATGAAAATACGGATGCCGCATAAATCTACCGTTAACAAAAAAGAACTGCTCTCCAATTGTTTTACGTGCAAATTTAGGCTGGCCAACAAATCCGTGAATTTTAATCAGGCTGGTTTCTTCGCTGACCGGCACCAGGCTTTGATTTATACCTTTCCCAAATACATCGACAATACGTTTTCTGTAATTGGTTTTTGGAAGCTCGTACAAAGGAGCGTTGTTGTGGTAAAACGAAAACTTTATCTCCGGATTTGGAATGGCTATACGCTGAATTTCGTTAATTGCATGTTTTAACTCGGTAGTGTTTGCCTTTAGAAATTTTCGCCGGGCCGGCACATTAAAAAACAGGTTTTTTATCAGAAAACTTGTTCCGTTGCTGCATGCCACAGGCTCCTGGGTTTTTACCTCCGAACCAACTATATGAATAAAAGAGCCCACCTCGTCTTCCATTCTTTTGGTACGCATTTCAACATCGGCAATTGCTGCAATCGAAGCCAGTGCTTCGCCGCGAAAACCCATGGTGCGAATACAAAACAAATCGTTGGCTGAACTTATTTTTGAAGTGGCGTGCCGTTCGAACGACATGCGCGCATCGGTTGGCGACATTCCGCAACCGTTGTCGGTAATCTGAACCAGTGTTTTACCGGCATCTTTTAAATGAACTGTAATTTCGGTAGCCCCCGCATCAAGCGAATTTTCAACGAGTTCTTTTACCACCGAGGCCGGACGCTGAATAACTTCACCGGCGGCAATCTGGTTGGCAACCGAGTCGGGTAATAGCTGTATTATATCGCTCACTAAAACGAAAAATCAGAATAAAAAAATAAATAAAAAACAAGCGCCAGAATCATGATTAAAATAATTAACCGCGTATTGGAAGCCTGCCTTGATCTTTCTGAGGTTTTGGATTTTCCCTGCGCCATCCGGAATTGTCCTTTAATGTTCGGACGGTACGGTTTGCCATCGTCTACCTTTTCATCAACAATTCCCAATTCCTCTTTTATTCTTCTTTCCCGATCTTCCCTTGCTTCCTTGTTGGGATCGTAGTACCGCGGAGGAATATAAAACCCTTTGGGTTGTGGTGTATGAAAAAATTTTCCAATCATAACTTTTAAATCTATGTGACAAAGATACGGTTTATTCCACAAAAATTATTCCGCGATATTTTTTACATGTCTAAAGCGATTTTTCAAGAATTACAAAAAGTTCATCATCACTTAGTTTTACAGGATTCCCTTTCATACTACTGGCATTTTTTGCTTTTTCAACCAATTCAGGGAAATCGGTTTTGATTAATCCAAAAGAAGTTAGCCGCGGAATATTTAACTCACGAACCAGTTTTTCAAAAATTTCTGTTCCGTCTTCAGCCTTTGCATTTGGGTTTCCTGAAAAAATACGAGCAACTTCGTCGAATCTGCTCAAATCTTTTCCCTGCTTTTTTAATGCTGAAATATTTACATCAAAAACTGCCGGCAACAAAGAGGCGCAAACTTCACCATGCGGAATTGGATACATCCCTCCCATCGGGCTGGCAAAACCGTGAATTGCACCCAGTTTTACATTAGCCAGCGCCATACCTCCCAACAAACTTGCCATCGATAAATTTTCACGGGCAACAATGTCAGTTCCGTTTTTGAATGCTTTTACCAGTGATGTTGAAATCCGGCACATTCCATCACGGCAAAAGACATCGATAAAAGGATTCGACTGGTTGGAAACAAAAGTCTCCAGCAAATGAGTCAGGGCATCCATTCCGGTACTGGCCGTTAATGCAGGCGGCATTGAAAGCGAAAGAACAGGATCGACAATTGCAAAAGCGGGAAACATTTTATCGCTTCGCAAACTCACCTTTACCTGGTATTCTTCCGATTTTATAACTGCGTTTTTTGTTGCTTCTGCACCGGTTCCGGCAGTTGTTGGAACGGCAATAAACGGTAAAGGCGCATCTGTTAAAGGTTTTCCTAATCCTATAACTTCAAGGTAATCGGTTAAACTTCCCTTGTTCGGAACCATGGCTGCGATTGCCTTGGCACTGTCGATGACACTTCCGCCTCCCAACCCGACAACCACATTGCAACCGTCAACACGTGCAAGATTAATACCCTCTTCAATTATCGTAGTTGTCGGTTCTTTTTCAACCGAAAAATATAAAATCTTACAATCCAGTTTTTGAAGTTTTGCACCCAGCAATTCCGCCTGCTTCCTGTTTTTTCCGGTAACAAGCAAAACAATGTTTCCATTTGAAGCGACTATTTCAGGAACTTTTTCAACAGAATTGTTTCCAAAAATAATTTTCGTTGCTGTTGCAAAATCAAAAGTTAATCCCATCCTTCTTCGTTTGGGTGAATGTTGTAATATTTAACCGACGAACGCGGTTCTGCCATCATGTGCGCCACCTCGTCGCGCCACCTTTGGTAATGTTCTGTTTCTTTATGTTTTGCCGGATCTTCGTACGTTCTGTAAACTTCAACCAAAACAAACCGTGTAGGATCGTCCTGCTGCTGAATTACATCGAACCTTGCAATTCCAGGTTCCAGCAAACTGTTTCTCGCATTTTCAACTGTTGTATCAATAAAATCCTCAACATATTCCTCTTTCACATGAACAAAAACATGAACAATATACATAGCTCAAATAATTTAATTTCAGGTACAAATTTAAAAAAGAGAAACGGTTTCCAACCTTTTTGGAAATAATTCGTCTTACAGGTAAACAATAAAAATTTGAAACTATTTACCGATAGCGAAAATCATTTGATTAGGCTTTGTAAACGCGGCAATGTGAAAGCACAGTACAAATTATACAGGCAATATTCACAAGCCATGTTCAACATTGCAATTCGTATGACCGGCGACCGGCAAATAGCTGAAGATATTTTACAGGATGCTTTTGCAAAGGCTTTTTCTGAATTGTACAAACTAAACGATGAAAAAGCATTTTCTGGCTGGCTGAAAAGAATTGTAATAAACCGGTGCATTGATGTGATGCGAAAAGAAAAAAACGATTGGTTTTCGCTGGAAAACATTTCGGAAAGGCATTTAGAAATTCAGGAAGAAATAGAAGAGGCGACAAATCCGGAAATCGTTCATCATTTTATTAAAAAATTACCCGAAGGTGCGCGGCAAATTTTGGTTTTACATGCGCTGGAAGGGATGAAACATGCCGAAATAAGCAGGCAGCTTGGCGTTAGCGAATCGACGGTTAAAACACAGTTTTTCAGAGCAAAAAAGCTGCTTGCAAAATTGATAGAAGAAGCGAATTATGAAATTGGAGATAGAAAAATACCTGAGGAAAAACCGGTTGAAGCTTGACGCCGACATTCCGGATAATGAACTCATCTGGGATGGAATTCAGCAAAAAACGAACCGGCAACATAAACAACCCGACAACCAATTCTGGAAAATTGCGGCTGTTTTCCTTTTCGGAGTTTTGGCAACGTATGTTGTGGTGAAAGAAACTACCGAAGATAAAGTTGTTGTGGTTACGCTTTCTGATATTTCAAAAGATTTGGGTGAACAGGAAGCCGAACTGAAACTTACAGTTGCAAAAAAATGGAAGGAAATTGAACCGCTCACTGCGGCTGAAAAATCGGAGTTCAAATTTCTGTTTGATGAAATGAACGAGCTGGATAAAGTATACAAAATCTACGAACAGGAATTGTACAACAACGGCGAAAACGAACAAATTATTCACGCACTGCTCGATTATTACGAAAAAAAAATACGACTGTTGAACCGGCTTTCGCTGGAAATCGAAAAACAAAAAAACTATGAAAACATTACACTTTAAATCTATTGTTCTGGCACTTTTAGTAGTGTTGTCGCCCGTTTTTATGAGGGCGCAAAATTTTGAAGCTTCAAAATCAGTAAGTAAAAATGCTGTCGTTCCGGGCGATGTAACCATTAAAATCGACAACCAGTCGGGTGATTTAAAAATTGTTACCACCGATGAAAAAACGGTTCAAATGGTTACCTCGGTTGAAATTAATGCCAATTCAAAAGCAGAAGCCGATGCAGTAATTAAAGCAGTCGACGATTTTAAATTCAACCTTGTTGGAAGCACACTGATAATCGACACCCGTTTTTACAAAAATATTATGTCGGTAAACAACCGGCAAACCATGACTTTGCTGAGCGGTGAAAAAGTAAAAATCAAGGAATTTAAGGTACGCCACGAACTCCGGATACCCAAAACTGCCAACCTCGATTTAAACAACAAATACAGCGAAATTGAACTGGGATCGCTGGATGGCGAAGCTGAATTTACTTTGTACAGCAGTACTTTACATGCGGCGGGTTTTTCGAAAGATTTTTCAATGGAGGCCAAATATTCAAAAGTATATCTCGACAATATTCAGCAAAAAACTGAAATTAATTTTTATGACACCGACATGGAATTCACTTCCTGCAAAGACGCAAAAATTATATCGAAATATTCAAAATTAACAGGTGAAAAAACCGGCAACCTGGTCATCGAGTCCTACGACGACAACTTTGATATTAAGGAATTAAGCGGTTTGAATATGAACGCCAAATACTCCGATTTTGTTTCCCGCGGAAATATAAACGAACTTCAGCTTGAACTATACGATTGCAATATTCAGCTAAACTCGGTAAAAAAAGGTTCGTACACCGGAAAATATTCCGAATTAAAACTGGGCGATGTTAAAGAATTGAATGTGGCCGAATCATATGACGACGATTTTTATCTGCGTAAAACTGAAAAAATAAAAATCGCTGAAAGCAAATATGGTAAATATGAACTCGACGAAACGGAATCGTTCTATTTAAACGGTTACGACGATAATATTACGATTCGCGGATTAAAAAAGGACTTTTCCGAAGTTTCGCTTTTTGGAAAATATGGCAAACTAAATATTGATGCCGGCAGTGAACCTTTTCAGGTCGACTTCAAAATAAAATACCCAAAGGTAGATATTCCCGAGTCGGTAAAAGTTGTAAAACAAATTAAGGAAAACAGCGATTTGGAACTGGTTGGCGGTACTTCGGGAGGAAAAATTAAAGTGGAAGGCTACGATATGAAAGTGGTAATTACGGATTAAACAGAATAAAAAATGCCCGGCTAAAAAACCGGGCATTTCATTATTTATGCTTTAAAATTACCGTTTCATAATTCCGTAACACATAATTTTCAGAATAATATCAACGCTGCGTTCGAGGTTTACTTTTCCGTAATTACCCGCAGAAAGCGGCATTTCCAAACCTTTTATGGCTGTTGTAATTCCAATGGCAGCAAGATTAAAATCATAAATCTCGAATTCGCCTTTTCGCACTCCTTCAATTAAAATGCGTTTGATCATTCGAATTTCATCCTGCTCGTATTTGTGTTTTACCTCATCAATAAAATCGACTGCAGTAATATCCGTTTCAATGGCATGATAAAAATTGGCCAGACTTCTGAAAGTTGCCAGTTTTGTCAAAATATAATCGCGCAATTTATCAACTGGATCAGTATTCCGGTTAATTACAATTTCGAGCTCGTGTGCCAGAATTTCAACCTCTTTCATAATTACTGCCTGAAAAAGGTCTTCTTTGCTTTTAAAGTAGTAATAAAGCGAACTTTTCCCTTTTCTTACGGCGTTGGCAATATCGTCGAGCGTTGTTTTTTTATAACCGTATTTGCTAAAAATTTCACGGGCTATTTTTAAGATATTTTCCCTGTTTTGGTCTTTTTTATTCCCGTTTTCGTGGTTGACTTGCATTTTTCCTGCCTGTTTTTTTTAACAATATAAAGTAGGCAAATATAACTAATTATTTCTCCCGTTATACCGTTTTTGAATATTTCACTTTTACAGACGATTTACAGCTGCAATCTATAAAAACCCTTAATTTACTGGCTTTCTATTTCTTAATATTCGAAATCGGTTCCGAATTCTTTTTTGGCAAGTAAAAAATCAAGCTGTTTTCGTTCCAGGTTTGTCCTCCATATTTTTACAGTTACCTCGTCGCCTAACTGGTATATTTTGTGCGAATGCCGGCCAACCAATGCATAATTTCTTTCATCGAAAATATAAAAGTCGTCATCCAGTTCGCGAATCGGAACCATCCCTTCAATTTTATTTTCAAGTTCAACATAAATTCCCCACTCGGTTATTCCTGAAATTACACCCGGGTAAATTTTTCCGATGTGATCCTGCATAAATTCAACCTGTTTGTATTTAACCGAAGATCTTTCGGCATTGGCAGCTTTGGTTTCCATATCGGAAGAGTGGCGGCACAAATTCTCATACTTCTGTTCATTGGCCGACCGGCCTCCTTCGAGGTATTTTTCGAGCAGCCGGTGCACCATCATATCGGGATAACGGCGAATCGGTGAGGTAAAATGCGTATAATGTTCGAAACCCAAACCATAATGCCCAATATTTCTGGTAGAATATTCAGCTTTTGCCATCGCTCTGATTGCCAGTGTTTCAACCACATTTTGTTCTTTTTTCCCCTTCACATTGTTTAGCAGATTATTGATCGAATTTGCAATTGCATTGGGTGTGGTAAGCTGAATTCCATAGCCAAACCTGTGAATAAAAGTATTAAATGAAACCAGTTTGTCGGGGTCGGGTTTGTCGTGAATTCGATACACAAAGGTTTTTGCCGTTTTGTTAGGCCCCGTTTTCCCGATTTTTTCAGCAACCCGTTTGTTTGCCAGCAACATAAATTCCTCAATCAGTTTGTTTGAATCTTTGGCTTCTTTAAAATACACCGAAAGCGGCTTTCCTTTTTCATCGATATTGAATTTTATCTCTACCCGATCGAATGCGATGGAACCTTTTTTAAACCGTTGATCGCGAAGTTTTATGGCCAAATCATTCAAAGTAAGAAGCTCGTCAGACAATTCGCCTGTTTTGTTTTCAATAATTTCCTGCGCTTCCTCGTACGCAAACCGCCGGTTCGAATGAATAACCGTTTTTCCGAACCATTCCTTTTTCACGAGCGCATTTTCGTCGAGTTCAAAAATAGCCGAAAAGCAGAGTTTATCTTCGTTGGGCCGAAGCGAGCACACTCCGTTCGAAAGCCGCTCGGGAAGCATTGGCACAACCCTATCGACCAGATACACCGAAGTTGCACGTTTCTGGGCTTCGTCTTCAATTATTGAATTGGGAACCACATAATGCGTAACATCCGCAATGTGAACCCCCACTTCCCAGTTTCCGTTTTCCAGTTTTCGCAACGAAAGTGCATCGTCGAAATCCTTGGCATCCAACGGGTCGATAGTAAATGTGGTTACATTTCGAACATCGCGCCGTTTATTGTATTCTTCTTCGGGAATCTCCAGCGGAATTTTTTCTGCTGCCCTGTCAACATTTTCAGGAAATTTATGAGGAAGCTCAAATTCGGCTAAAATGGCGTGCATTTCGGCATCGTTGTCGCCGGTATTTCCTAAAACTTCAGTAATCTGGCCAAACGGACTGCGCGCATGAGTAGGCCACTCCACAATTTCGGCAATGGCTTTTTGCCCGTCTTTGGCGCCGTTCAGTTTTTCCATCGGGATAAAAATGTCGAAACCAACCTTCCCCGAAGGAACCAAAAACGCAAAATTCCGCGACACCTGAACCGTTCCTACAAATACTGATTTTGCTCGTTCGATAATTTCAACCACTTCGCCTTCCAAATCGTGTTTTTTACGGCGGGCATACAAATGCAGGCGAACTTTATCGCCTTCCATAGCATGTTTCAGGTTGCGCGACGAAACCAAAACCGGCTTATCAAGCTCATCGCTGTTTACATATGCAAAACCCTGCGGCTGCAATTCAACAATTCCGCTAACCGTTCCTGTTTTGGCTTTTAACCGGTATTTACCACGCGAAATCTGATCAAGGGTTTCGTCGTCGGCCAGTTCCTGAAGAACCACATTTACCAGCATTCGCGTTTCGCTGTCTTTAATATTCAGCCAGGTCGAAATCTGTTTGTAATTCACTGTCTTTGTAGGTTCCTCGTACAAAATTGAAAGAATCGCACTTTTAAGCTTCTTTTTATTGAGTGTTCCGGTTTTTTTATTTTTTATGAATTTCGATTTTTTCTTCTTTTTTACCATGGTTTTTTTCAATTTGCCGAACAAGTTACTATTATTTCATTGAACAGAACTTTATTCAATGCTTAATTTTTCCATTCCTTTTCTTTTTGAAATGCGGCTTCGGTTTTTGCCCATATTTTTGAAGGTTCGCGGACTTCGTTCATTGTTTCGTAAGCGCGGTCAATCAGTTCGTCGATATTTTTGCCGTACCTGTGAAACAGCAGTTTAAATTCAGGGAAATCGATTCCTGTTTGGCGGGCGATGTCGAATTTCTCGCGGCAAAGCTCAAACATATTTTCAAACCCGGCCTGTTCAAAAGCGCCGGGAGTCGGAGGTTCAACCAAAGAAACAATTTCATGTAAAACCGAAAAAGAAAGTTGAAGTGGAATTTTTTCAATCTTAACTGCAGGCTTTTTTATGCGAAAATAAAATTCCAAAAGTTGCACGATTTCTTCTATTTCAACGGGATTCTCTGATTTTCCTACCATCTGAATTTCCAAAACATTTTCATTTTCATTTAAACAAAAACGTTTGCTGTTCCACAAAACCTGCATATAAAATCCTGGAAATGTTTCTACAGAAGCTTTAAAAATTGTCGTTGTGTGGGTTGAACAGAAAATCGTTTTCCCAAAATCCAGTTCCTTGCTGAACGTTTCCTTTTCGAGTATTTTCACTTCCCCGCCCTTTTCAGCAAAATAATGCAAAAGTTCAATAAAAAACCTCGACACATTCATTCTGTATTCCTGAAAAAACAATCCGGTCTGAAAATCGGGGTTCAAAAAATCGAACGCCTTTTTTTGTTCCGGCAAAAGAACCTGCATTTTTTGCTGAAAGCGGTTTTTCAACAAAACATCGGCAAATTGTGCCTTTCTTCTATTTCCTATATAAAAAACCTTCTGCGACAAAAACAAATGAGGCACTGTTTTTATCGCTTTTCTGAACTTTTCCCATTCATATTTTTTATGAAACACTTCTGAAAAATAAAACGGGAAGAGCATGGAAACCTGAAAAAAATCGATTCTAAACAGGTCATTTTCAAAAACTATCCGAATTCTTTTACCCTCTTTTTGCAGGTTCAAAATTTCTGGAAAATCATAAAACCCGGGATTTACAAAAGTGTAATTAAAGGGTTTTGGCAAAATAGTATGCATGTTCTTTTGCATAAAAATTAAGGAAAATTAGAGCCCTCAAAGTTAATTTAACAACACATAACATTCAATGTTTGCAGGAATTTGTATGTTTGTAATCCATTTTTAGGCGAATGAAGTTTGAAGGAAAAATACCACTTTTAATTGTTGGCGCCCTGGCGTGGATTGTAATTATTTCGTCGTGTGCCAACCAGGGAATGCCCGTCGGCGGTCCGCGCGATTCGCTTCCCCCTTTACTTTTAAATACACAGCCAAAATACAAGGCATTGGATTATTCCGGCGACAATGTCCGGTTTACTTTTAATGAATATATAAATTCGGATAAAGTTTCGGAAGTGCTGGTGGTTTCGCCGCCGCTTACAAAAAGGCCGACCATTTACACCAAATCGAAAACGCTGGTGGTTCAGTTTAACGAAGATTTGAAAGACAGCACCACGTATTCGATGGATTTTAAAAATTCAATTTCCGACAACAACGAAAACAATCCGTTTGAGAAATTCCGGTTTTCGTTCAGCACCGGCGACACTTACGACTCGCTGCGTGTGGCCGGCCGTGTTTTAAACAGTTTTAACCTCGAACCGCTGGAAAACACATTGGTAATGTTGCATGAAAACCTGCACGACTCGGCGGTTTTTAAACTTCGCCCCGATTTTATTGCCAAAACCGATGAAACCGGTTTATTTATGATCGACAATATTCCGCCCGGAAAATACAATCTGTTTGCCATTAACGATGCCAACGCCGATTTAATGTACAACGAAGGTGCGGAAGAAATTGCCTTTTGCGATTCGTTAATTGTTCCTTATGCCGAATTCGATGAAACCCAGGACACACTGGTTAGCGGTCTCGATTCGTTTCTTATTTCGGGGTACACGCACTTTTTCCCCGGACCGGTTTTTATGCGGTACTTCTCTGAAGATCTTTTTGAACAGTTCCTCGATTCGTACAACCGCGAGTCGAAGTACAAGTGCAATTTTATTTTTAAGGAATCGGTGAAAGATACTTTCGAAGTTAATTTGGTTGACAGGCAGGCTGAAAACTGGTATTTGCTGGAGCCAAACTCAAAAATGGATTCAATTGCACTCTGGATTACGGATACAACGCTGGCAAACATCGATACCTTAAAGCTGGAAATTTCGTATTTTCAGCTTGATACAGCTAAACAGCTTTACGTTCAAAAAGATACACTCGAATTAAGATTTACAGGCTCCGATGAAGATTCATCCCGAAAAAGGAGAAAACCGAAGGGAGACGAAGAGGAAGGTCCACCGCCTGTTCCGCAGTTTAATCTTTCCACAAACATCGGGACTGTTTTTGAATTGAACGAAGACATTGTAATAAAATCGCCGGAGCCGGTTGAAAGTTTCGATGCCGCCGGAGTAAAACTTTATTTGACGGAAGATACGTTACAAACGCCTCTTGAATGTTCATTTGTAAAGGATTCGTCGATTTACCGTACCTTTAATTTATCGTACAAATGGGAGCCTGAAACCAATTATACGCTCGAAATTGATTCGGCGGCTTGCAAAAATATTTACGGAATTACCAGTACGCAACTGATAAAAAAATTCAAAACACGCGAAGAAGATTATTACGGACGTGTGTTGTTGAATTTCACCGAAGTAAAATCGACGATAATTGCCCAACTGCTTAAAAATGACGACAATGAAACTGTGCTTCAGCAAAAAACAATTGCCGAAGACGGAACGGTTACCTTTGATTATTTGCCGCCTGAAAAATACGTGGTAAAAATAATTTACGACGACAATAACAACGGAAAGTGGGACACCGGAAGTTTTCAGGACAAATACCAACCAGAGAAAGTTGCCTACCACAACGAAATTATTAAAGTACGTTCGAACTGGGACAATGAGATTGCGTGGGAAATTAACGAGAATCCTGAATTCACCAAAAATATTATAGATAAAGAACTGGAAGAACAAAAAAGAAAAGAAGCAGAAGAAAAAGCCAGGAAAGAAAGTGAAAACGAACAAAAACAGCAAAACAACCTTTTGCAGGGAAGTGGTGGTAGCACCAACATTTTGAGGTAAACTCCGGGCTTGTGTTTCCATTAAATATTTTACAGTAAATTAAAAACAGTTTTATCTTTTTTATACCTTTATTTGAAAATCATAAAGATTATGGCAAGCAAAAAGAATCTGAAAAAAGACATCGATTTCCTGATGTCGCTGGTAATTAGCGATTGTTTTATGGTATTGGAGCAAAACTCAAAAGTAAACCGTGAGGCCGTTCTCGAAATTGTAAGCGAAGCAATTATTGAACACCGCAACCTGCGTGTTAGGGCCAACCACCCCGATGTCAAAGACAATTCGAAAATGGTAAAACAATTTTACAACAAACTGGTTGCCGATATGCTGATTACAGCCGACAAAGCTTTTGAAAAACTTTCGGCTGAAATAAAAAAGGTAGCCTAAAACTGATTCATTTTTTGATCAGCCTGAAAATTTTGCGGGCAATTTCCTCACCTTCCAAAAAGGTGGAGATTTCCCAGGCGCCTAATTTATCTTCGAGCGGCTCCCAAATACAATCACCAAGATAAAATTCGAAATCGTTGGTTTTTATAAATTCCTCCCCGGTAAAAGGAGGCGCTGTTTTTCCGTCGCTTCCGGCAAAAGGAGGATGTTCGATACAAAATTCGAGCGTTTTCCCTTTTCCGTTTCTGATGTGCAAAACATAACCAAACTCTGTCCCGATTTCAGCTTCTATTTCGGTGGTAAAATTTAATATCCTGGGTATTTGTCTGCTGTTACGCTCCCACTTCGAATACTCCCCGAAACTTATCATTCTTACTACTGTTTTACGTTTTGCCATGGTTTGAACAAATTGTTAAATATAACAATCCCCCGCTTTACTATTTGGAAACATTCTTAATTTATGAACTCATAATTTTCAGAGTGGCATACATCAGAAAAAATATAAAAATAATCTTCCTGCTGGTAATTCCGGTACATTTTTATATTGCCCAAACTTCAATTCTGAACAAGCACACTCACTTTTATCCCAACGGGATTGTTGTAACCCACACACACCCGGTAGATCATAAAAACGGGCAACCCATCAACAACCACAACCACACCAAAACCGAAATTTGTTTATTTCATGTTTTAAACCCCGGAAACTTCATTGTTCCCGAAAATCCGGAGTTCGATTTTCAAAATGAACAAAATACAAGTCTTTACTGCATTATCAACGAAGAAAATAAATATTCTTCTTCCATAAAATTAAAGGAGCCAAGAGGCCCACCCGCTATTACTTCATAAAACACACAAATCAACCTCCTTTCCAAATTTTTATTTCGTTGCTTTTTTTGAATAAAACTCACTTGTGAAATTATTCTGAAACAGCACTCCTTTTAGCAGAGAAGTACTTCACCTTTACTTTCTACTGAAAGGGGAACGAATTCATTTACAACTAAATTCGAAATATTTACCGATGAAATATTTTATTATATTTTGTTTGTTTTTTCTTGTAACAGGAAAAATAAGCAATGCCGATGAGCCCGACAAAAAACCAAAAACAGATGCCATGCTTTTTGGTGATGTAAAGTCGGAAGGACAACATATTCCGTTCGCAACCGTGTCGATAAAAGGAACAACCATTGGCACAGCTGCCGATGCAACCGGGCATTTTAAAATGACCAATTTGCCGGTTGGCGACCAAACCGTTGTAATTTCAGCAATTGGGTACAAAACGCTCGAAAAAACAGTAAAACTGGAAGCCCAAAAAAGCATCACTATTTTGGCTGAACTTACCCCCGATGTTATTGGAATTGAACAAGTAGTGGTTTCAGCCGACCGGAATACCAAAAGCCGACGGGAAACGCCAACCATTGTAACCAGCATAAATCCACAACTTTTTGAACGCACTCAAAATGTAACTTTAAGCGAAGGATTGAATTTTTCGCCTGGGTTGCGATTGGAAAACAACTGCCAGAATTGTGGTTTTTCGCAGGTACGAATGAACGGGCTGGAAGGGCCTTATTCGCAGATTCTTATTAATTCGCGACCGGTTTTTAGCGGGCTGGCCGGAGTTTACGGGCTCGAACTGATTCCTGCCAATATGATTGAACGGGTTGAAGTAATCCGCGGTGGTGGCTCTGCAATGTACGGAAGCAACGCCATTGCCGGAACCATTAACCTGATTACCAAAGATCCGGTTTCAAACAATTTTTCAGTTTCAGGGAATTACGGCGTTGCCGGTGTTGGAACCAACGGTAACACTGCTGATGATAAATCGCTCAATTTTAACGGCTCTTTTATCAGCGACGATTTTAAAACAGGAATGAGCCTTTTTGGATTTACCCGAACCCGCGATCCTTACGATGCCAACGGCGATGGTTTTTCTGAAATGGCTTTAATTGAAAACACAACAATCGGGACCCGCATTTTCCAGCGGCTTTCGAACCGCGGAAAACTGACTGTCGACTATTTTAACATCAACGAATACAGGCGCGGAGGGAATAAATTTGATCTCCCGCTGCACGAATCGGATATTACCGAAAGTGTAAAACATAAAATCAACAGTGCCGCTGCAACTTTCGATTTGCTGTTCAACGAAAACGACAAATTTTCTGCTTTTTTTTCGGGGCAAAGCGTTGACCGCGATTCGTATTACGGCGCCAACCAGGATTTATCGGCTTACGGAAAAACCAACGACTTTACTTTTACTTCAGGCCTGCAATACATAAAAGAGCTTCTTATTTTTTTGCCGGCAACTTTAACCACCGGCGGTGAAATTAACGGGAGCAACCTCACCGACAAAAAACTGGGATATTACGATATTTCAGAAAATATACATTACGGAAATACATTGGTTGCCGACCAGAAAGTACTCACAAAAGCACTTTTTTTACAGTCGGAGTGGAAAAGTGAAAAGTGGGTGTTAACCACTGGAATTAGGTACGACAATTACAACATTACCGACAAAACGGATGAAACCGCCGATGTTGGTGGAAATGTGTTTAGTCCGAGGGTTAGCGTTTTATACAACATTTCGGAACACCTGCAATTTCGTAGCGGTTTTGCCCGTGGTTTCCGCGCACCGCAAATTTTCGACGAAGATTTGCACATCGAAACTTCGGGTTCAAGAAAAGTCCTGCATCAAAACGATGAAAACCTGAAACAGGAAACATCGAACAGTTTTACGGCATCGCTCGATTTTACAGAAACTCACGGGAAATGGCAATTTCAGTTTTTAGCAGAAGCTTTTTATACGCGGCTGTTAAACCCGTTTGCCAATGAATACGGTACAGTCGACGAAAACGGCGTAGTTGTTTACACCCGTGTAAATGCTGAAGACGGGGCAACCGTTCAGGGAGTAAACCTGGAAATGAATGCATCACCCTCGGCGCGAATTCAGTTGCAATCTGGTTTTACCGTTCAAAAAAGCGAATTCGACAAACCGCAGGAATTTAATGAAACCCATTTCTTCCGTTCGCCCGACAGTTATGGTTACATCAGCCTGAACTACAATCCTACACAAAGTTTCAGCGTTGCTTTTACCGGCAACTACTCTGGTTCGATGCTGGTTCCTTATTTCGGACCGCTGGCAACCGATCCGTTGCTGGGCCAGTTACACAAATCGGATGATTTTTTCGATGCCGGAATTAAATTAAGTTACGATGTAAATCTTACCGATATTATAGGAATTCAATTCAGCGGCGGTGTAAAAAACATTTTCAACAGTTACCAAAACGATTTCGACACTGGAATCGACCGCGACCCGGCGTATATTTACGGGCCCACTTCGCCTCGAACAATTTACTTCTCGGTTAAAATCGGAAATCTTATTTGAATAAAAAAAGCTGTCTGAGTTCTCAGGCAGCTTTTTATTTATTTGTTCCGGCATAAAAGATTATTAATTTTGCAACGTTGTAACCTTGATAATTTTCTTCGTTTATGGATAATATAAATACCGACAAAAATCAAATCGCCCGGATGAAGCGGAATAACATTGTTGTTATTGTTTTGTCAGTTATTTTGTTAATTGTAGTTGTTCTGTTTTTTTTACAAAAACGGGAGCACAATTTAATTCTTTCTGATATTAAAGCTGAAAAAGATTCGATTCAGATTGAACTAACTCAGATTTCGGCAAGTTACGATTCGCTAAGAACAGAAAATGATACCATTAACGAACAATTATTAATTGCTCAAACAAAAGTAAAAGATTTGCTTATAGAGGTGGAACAAACCAAAAAAGTGAGTTATCAAACCATTAGCAATTATCAAAACCAGGTAAATACGCTTCGTGGTATTATGCGCGATTATGTTGTTCAGGTGGATTCGCTGAACCGCAAAAACCAGGAATTAATGGCAGAAAACCTCGAAGTAAAAGAACAATACAAAAGGGTTGAAACCGAGAATCAGCAATTAAGTCAGGATAAAGAAAAATTGCAGCAAAACCTTCAACGTGCGGCACAACTTGAAGCCAGGGAACTGCTTGCCGAACCGCTGAACGATCGCAGCAAAGAGACAAAATTCGCAAAACGTACAGAAAAAATCAGAATCTATTTTGTTTTAAGTAAAAACGTAACGGCAAAACGCGGGGCCAAAAATATTTACGCACGAATTATGCGGCCCGACCAGCTGCTTATGACAAAATCGCCCAACGATTTGTTCCAGTTCGAAGATGTTAAAATTCCGTTTTCTGCCATGCGTGAAGTAAATTACGAAGGCCAGGAACTGCCGGTCGCCATTTTCTGGGACAATGCAGGAGAACCTGAATTAATGGCCGGAACATACACCATCGATCTTTTTGCTGATGGAAATGTAATTGGGGAGACTACTTTCGAAATTAAATAGTTTCTGAAAATAACTTTACTTTCCATTCTTTGTAAGCTGCAACAGCTTTTTCAACGATAAATTTATTTCCGTGTCCGGGATAAATTTCGCGGATACCCATCTGCAACAGCTTTTCCCAGGTTTTAAGTACCTGTTTTGGGTTTTCGGCAAAATGTGGAAAAATCATTCCTTTTCGAAGGTTTATGAATGTGTCGCCGGCAATTAGCTTATCGCCAATCAGCACCGACTGCGAACCCCGTGTATGTCCGGGTGTTGAAATCACTTTCCCGTTTATTCCGAATTCTGTTAAATCAAATTCATCGTTGTTGATAAAATCTGCTACCAACGGTTTTGGCGAGGTAATTCGTGGAAAAAACAATTTCCCCAGACCAGCGGTAATTTTTGTAAAAAATAGTTGCCCGTCAGGAATACGAATAAACCCATTTTTCAGGTTTTCAAATTCATTTTTATGAACCAGAACTTTTGCCCCGGTTAGTTTTTTCAGTTCATTTAAATTCCCGGTGTGGTCGAAATGAACATGCGTTAAAACAATCAGTTTAATATTTTCCGGGCTTAAATTGTACCGGGAAAAAAGTTCCTGAAAAACGTTCAGATTGCCTTTCACTCCGGTATCAATCAACACCGAATTATTTCCGTTAACAATCAATACCACGTTTGAATAACCAACCCGTTTCAAAACAATTTTGGTTTCCATAATAAAACGATAAACTAAGTTTTCCGCAAATTTCAGATTTTTCCCGGATACTAAAGAGCAAAATGTTCTTTAAAATTGTTTATGGTAAACAAGTTCACTACATTTAATACGAAATCTTTTTATATGAGAAACATTTTTATTGCTTTTGCCAAAATATTCTTTTTTGCGGTGTTGGCTATTGTTTTGTACCTCGCAGTTGTAATTGGAACCGGCACAGCAACAGATTACCGACCGGATAAAATTACCGAACTAACAATAAAGCAACCCAACGAGAACAAGGAACTTTCCGATTCAGTTTATACATTTCTAACGTGGAATGTTGGTTATTTTGGGTTGGGCGCCGAAATGGATTTCTTTTACGACGGCGGAAAAATGGTTCACCCAACCAAAGAACTCGTTCAAAAATATACGGCAGGATCATTAAAATATCTGGAAACTGCCGACAGTATCGATTTTATTTTTTTACAGGAAGTTGATAAAAATTCCAAGCGCACAGGCAGGCAGGATGAAACAGAAATGATTCAACATATTTTGCCCGGATTTACCTCTTCCTTCGGTATAAACTACAACGTGAAATTTGTGCCGCTGCCCTTTACAAATCCCATGGGAAAAGTAGAAATGGGCCAAATGAACCTTTCGAAATACCGGCCGGTTTCATCGCAACGTTACTCCTATTTTTCGGAATATGCCTGGCCAAAACGATTGTTTATGCTCGACCGTTGTTTTGTGCTTTCACGATTTCCGATGGAAAACGGGAAAGAACTTGTTCTGATGAACACCCACAACTCGGCTTACGACGCCGGTGGTAAACTCCGTGATGTAGAAATGCCGTTAATCCGCGATTTAATGCTCGAAGAATACAACAAAGAAAATTATGTGGTTGCCGGTGGCGACTGGAACCAGAATCCACCCGATTACAATCCAGAAAAAGTTGATAAAACCTACCCTGCCGTTTTCAGGGAAATTCTCGACGGTTCGCTTTTCCCTGAGAACTGGACGATAATTTATGATCCGGCACACGGTACCAACCGGGCGGTTGATATTCCACTGGTAAAAGGAAAAACAGAAGTTACCATTATCGACTATTTTATTCTTTCACCAAACATTAAAGCTGAAAAAATACAGGTGCTTTCTCAAGGTTTTATCAACTCCGACCACGAACCGGTTTTTATGAAAATCAGGCTAAACTGAATTGTAATTTACCACTGTATTACAAAACATTAAGAATATTTCGAAAAAAATACCGTTAAGGCGACCAAATAGTCGCTTTTTTGTTTTATATTTGCGACCAGTCAGTCGCTTAAATTCTAAATTATGCCGTTACAAACGTTCTATAATCTCGATTCTTCACGAAAAGAAGAGCTGTTAAAAATTGCGTACGAAGAGTTTGCTTTTAACAATTATCTTTCTGCGTCGCTGTCGAATATTGTAAAAAAGCTGGGCGTAGCCAAAGGCAGCTTTTACCGTTATTTTGAAAACAAATTCGATTTGTATTCTTTTCTCATTCAAAATGCCTACGAAATACGGATGGGGCAACTTGGCCATCTTTTGAAAAATGAAACACTGAGCTTTTTTGATATTCTGCGTGAAAATTTCCGCGACAAAGTAGTTTTCGACTTAAAACATCCGCTTGAAAGCATTTTTTTGTACAACGCTTTGCAGGAAAGCAATGTGGAAGAAACAGGTACAATCGTAAAAGATATGGTAATTAATGTGATAAAATTTACAAGTCAGCTGGTTCAGAAATACCAGCAAAAAGGTGAATTAAAGGCAGAGATTTCGGCGGATGTAACAGCACATTTTATATTTCAAACACAACTCGGAATTTACGATTACCTCGCAAAATTTAAAGGAATCGATTTTAAGGAAAGCATTAAAAAAGGCCATCTTTTCCCGGTTTCAGAAGAAGAAATAATGACGGTTGTAGACGAAATTCTGGCCATCATTAAAAGTGGAATAAAAGCTTAATTCAACAAAAATGATTGAAGTTAAAAATCTGGTTTACAGGTATCCTAAAAATACGGAACCAACCGTAAAAGAAATTTCATTTACGATTGCCCGCGGAGAAATTTTTGGGTTTTTGGGACCAAGCGGTGCTGGTAAAAGCACAACACAAAAAATACTTATCCGGTTATTAAGCGATTTTTCGGGCGAAATCCGAATTGCCGGAAAGAACCTGAATACCTCGAATGGAAGTTTGTTTAACGAAATCGGAGTTTGTTTCGAATTGCCCAACCATTACCTGAAACTGACTGCACTTGAAAACCTTCAGTATTTTTCAGGGTTCTACCGCAAAAAACCAAAAAATATAACTGACTTACTCAAAAAAGTCGGGCTGGAAGCAGACGCGAATGTAAAAGTGGAACGCTTTTCAAAAGGGATGAAAATGAGGCTCAATTTTATCCGTTCAATTATGCACGACCCTGAAATATTGTTTCTCGATGAACCTACTTCGGGACTCGACCCGGTGAATGCCCGAAAAATAAAAGACCTCATTCTGGAACAAAAAAAGCTGGGTAAAACTATTTTTATAACCACCCACAACATGCACGACGCCGACGAACTTTGCGACCGTGTTGCTTTTATCGTCGACGGAAAACTGGAGATTATCGATTCGCCAAAAAACATAAAACAGCTCGGAGGGAAACGGGTAGTAAATGTGGAATACGAAAACAGCGGTATTCATTCTGAAGAATTCAACATTGAAGGTCTTGCTGAAAACCGCCGGTTTCTGGAACTTTTGCGAAAAAATCATATTCGCTCCATTCATTCGAAGGAAGCTTCTCTCGAAGATATTTTTATTCAGGTAACCGGCAAAAACCTACTAAACCATGAAAATACTTTTTAGGTTAATTTACTGGGACATAAAATTGCAGGTTAAAAACAACATTTTAACGGTGGCTGTTTTTATTGCTGTTTTTTACACTGCGCTTTTTCTTTTGCTCGGATTGCGGGGAAAAGACGATATTTTAATCGCACTCATTTTCTCCGATCCTACTTTTATGGGATTTATTTTCACCGGAGTTTTAGTCCTTTTTGAAAAAAGTGCAAATACGTTGCAGGCGCTGGTAGTTACTCCGGTAAAAACCGGGCAGTATCTTTTTTCGAAAGCAATTTCGTTAACCATAATTTCATTGCTTGTTTGTTTTGCCATGGTTTTTGCCAGCCACGGTTTCAGTTTCAATTATTTCTATTTTACCGTTGCCACATTCCTTTCGTCGGTGTTTTTTATTTTTCTCGGTTTTATTGGAGTTACACAAGTGAAAACCTTCAACCAGTACATTGTAGTAATTCCACTTTTTATTGCCCCGCTTTCGCTTCCGTATCTCCATTTTTTTAACCTGATACACGGTTGGTGGTTTTATCTTTTCCCCACACAGGCATCGTTTGTTCTTTTTCGGGGAACTTTTGAACCCGTTTCGTTTGGGCAAACAATTTATGCTATCGGTTATTTATCGCTTGCCATTTTCATTACCTATCGTATTTCTGAAAAACTGTTTCTTAAACACATAGTAAGAGGAGGATAAAATATGCAGCTGTTTTTCACCATCCTAAAAAACGACCTCAAACTTATTTTTAGAGATAAAAGTCTGGTAATTATGTTTATTGTTCCGGTTGCAATTGTTTGCCTTTGCAGGTTTGGAATTCCTCATTTGGTAGAATTCTTTCCTGTACTTCCTGATTATTACTGGTTAATTGTTGCCGTTTTAACATCGGTTACAGCCTCGACACCTTCCTATTTAATTGGTTTTATTTTACTCGACGAACGCGATGAAAATGTACACACCATGCTGCGAATTCTGCCGGTTCCTGAAAATTTTATTCTGCACATCAGAATTGTTCTGATGGTTTTTCTGGGTTTTATATTTTCGGTTTTTATTCTTTTTCTGAACGGGTTAATTCAACCTGCCTTCTTCAAAATTTTGGTGGTTTCCCTTCTTTTCAGCCTTATTCCCCCGATACTTACCTTTTCAATTACTGCATTTGCAAAAAACAAAATTGAAGCGGCAACACTTTATAAAGGATTAAATATACTTCTGTTTATTCCTGTTTTTGCCTTTTTTGTCGAAAGCCCGTTGAAATTGCTGATTGGAATACTTCCCTTTTACTGGACTTTTGAAACAATGCACAACATTACCTTCAGTTCTCCATTCTATTTTGATTTTTTGATTGGTGCTGCGTTACATTCAACATTTATTATTTTGCTTTACAAAATGTACAAAAAACGAGTCTTTTAAGAATAAATACACCTTCTGTTTATTCATCATTCCAAATCAGCTAATTTTTATTTGAATCATTATCTTTGTGGCTTTAAATCTTATACAGAAAAAGATGTTAGATAAAATCAAAGCGTTACAGGAAGAAATTGCAAAAGCAGTGGCTACCACGATGGATGAAGTTGAAGAGCTCCGGATAAAATACATCAGCAAAAAAGGGACTGTAAGCCAGCTTTTTGCCGATTTTAAAAATGTTCCGGCAGAAGAGAAAAAAGAAGTAGGAAAGGCCATTAACGATTTGAAAGATTTTGCCCTGGAAAAAATCAACGCTTTGAAAGAAGCCTTTGAATCGGCGGGAAGCGGTAACTCGGGAATGGATTTATCGATGCCTGGAGAGCCTTTAAAATTGGGAACACGTCATCCGCTTTCACTGGTAAAAAATGAAATTATCAGCATTTTTGGCCGGCTTGGTTTTACAGTTGCCGAAGGTCCCGAAATTGAAGACGACTGGCATGTTTTTTCGGCACTGAACTTTCCGCCTGAACATCCGGCCCGCGACATGCAGGATACTTTTTTTATTGAAAAAGCTCCCGATGTTTTATTACGTACGCACACTTCGAGCGTGCAAATTCGAGTGATGGAAAGAACTCAGCCACCAATCCGTGCCATTTTCCCGGGCCGCGTTTTTAGAAACGAAGCTATTTCAGCACGATCGCATTGTATTTTTCATCAAATTGAAGGATTGTATGTTGATGAAAATGTTTCGTTTGCCGACCTGAAACAAACGCTGCTTTATTTTGCCAAAGAACTTTTTGGCGAAGACACAAAAATAAGGTTGCGCCCGTCGTACTTTCCGTTTACAGAACCCAGCGCAGAAATGGATGTTAGCTGTTCTATTTGTGGTGGCGAAGGTTGTAACGTTTGTAAATACACCGGGTGGCTCGAAATTTTAGGCTGCGGAATGGTCGACCCGAATGTTCTGGAAGCTTGCAACATCGACAGTAAAAAATACACCGGTTTTGCTTTTGGAATGGGAATTGAACGCATTACCATGCTTCGCTACGGAATAAAAGATATCCGACATTTCTTTGAAAACGATGTCCGTTTCCTGAAACAGTTTGAATCGGCCACATAATTGAAAACGATCATAAATTAAAAAGACGCTAAAAGCGTCTTTTTTTATATCGTTTCCCCAAATTAATTGTGAGTATAATTTGAATCCGGCGATTCATACCATTTTTTGTTTTTTACGCCCCCCGATTCTGCCCATTCTTTAAATTCAGGGTAAGCATTCAAAAACAATTCCTTTTCGTTCGGAATGGCAAAACTTTCTGTTTCAATCTCCAAACCCCAGGGTAAATTTCGTTTGGTTAAAAAATCAGGTTGTGGAATATCAAATTTTTTAATTTTTGAGGGTGCAAATCCCCCGGTAAAAATCTCCTGATCAGTGTAAATAAAATAGGAAATCCAAATATTATTACTGGCATTTGTAAACGAAAAGTTTATTTGCCACTCCTTTCCCAGCTCTGTCAGTGGTTTCTTCCATGGGTCTCCGCCAGCCTCTAATTGTTCCCCGTCAACAGTAATATTTTCATTATCAATACGGGTATACGATTTTCCGCTAACCTCGTAAAACATCAAGCCAATATTTGCAGGTTTACCTCCCCCCCTGTTGTGTAATGTAGAATTTACATAACCTGATATTGTATTTCCTGATTTTTGCAGCCCTATTTTCGATTTTATAATTACATCATTAAAATCATAATCGCCTTCATAAGGAAATAAATCTTCGTACAACGCAAAATAGTACTTACCATTTTTAGGATATTCCTGAATTGCTGTTGCCGATTTTAAAGCAGAAGTTTCCAACTCTCCCAGATCGATAGACTGTGTTGTTAAAGTATTCCAAATCGACGGATCTTCGATTTTTAACAACTGCATTCTTTGCTGATTTGTTAAACTTTCCTCATCAACTTCAATATTTTTATCCAAACACCCGTTAAACAAAAACAACAAAAACATAAAATAAAAACAGATTGGCCTTCTCATTTTAAATTCATTTAAAGTAAAAAATCTATCAATAATATTCAAAAAGCTAATAATCAGAACGTAAAGTTAAAATTATAATTCAAACTGCAAGCGACTTCATTTTATAAAATGAATTTGTCTGATTGGATTATATCAAAAGGATTGTTAAAGTAATTTTTAAAACCGGTTTGTATTTAAAGCATACTTTGAGCCCCTTCATTTTGATGGATCACTCTCCGTTTCCTCCCTTTTTTGTTGAACATTTTTAAGAAAAGTTAAGCTTTAAAAGCATACGTTTTCCTACGAAAAAACGTTTCTATTTCATATCTATCAAATTAACAGCAATTTAACAGAAAACAGTTTTAACATATGTTGTATAGCACTAATCGATTTAAAGTCATATTTTTGCAAAAGACAAATAGGTATTTTTTAACCAATTTTGAAAACAATGGAAACAAAAGCAAATCAGAATCAGGTAGTTATAACATTAAATCCTGAAAATGAAAAGCAGAAGTTGCCGATGAAATTTATTTTTTCTTTGGTGGCAGGAACAGTTGCCGGAATGGCGGTCATTTTTGCCCTCTTCTGGGGAGCGGAGATGTTGTTTAGCCTTTGATCTTTTTATAGATTGAAGAAGTTTTAACAAAACATACGAAAAAAGCTCGCTGAATGGCGAGCTTTTTCATTTAAAAAAGTCAGTTCTATTTTAATACTTTTTCTATTTTTTTGAGTTCTTCCGAAGAGAATGCAATATTTTTCAGTGTTTCCACATTATCTTCAATTTGTTTAACCGAGCTGGCCCCAATCAAAACAGAAGTAATCCGTTTGTCTTTTAAAACCCAGGCAAGCGCCATTTGTGCCAGCGACTGGCCACGTTGTTGTGCAATTTCATTTAGTTGAACAATTTTGTTGTGCGCAGTTTCAACATCTTCTTTTTTAAGAAAAACTTCGCGAGTAGCTCTCGATCCTTCAGGAATTCCTTTTAAATACCTGTCGGTTAACAAACCCTGGGCCAGCGGGGAAAACGGGATACAACCAATTCCTTCTTCTTCGAGTACATCGAGCAATTCGTCTTCCACCCAACGAACAAACATCGAATATTTTGGCTGATGTATCAAACACGGCGTTCCCAGTTCTTTTAAAATTTGGGAAGCTTCTTTTGCCATATCAGCCGGGTAATTCGAAATTCCCACATACAAAGCTTTTCCGGAACGGACAGCGCGATCGAGCGCCATCATTGTTTCTTCCAGCGGTGTATCCGGGTCGGGCCGGTGCGAGTAAAAAATATCGACATATTCCAGTCCCATTCTTTTCAGACTTTGGTCAAGACTTGCCAGTACATACTTTCTTGTTCCCCTCTCTCCGTAAGGACCGGGCCACATTAAGTAACCGGCTTTTGAAGATATTATTAACTCGTCGCGGTAAGCACTAAAATCCTGTTTCAAAATCCGTCCGAAATTTTCTTCTGCTGAACCGGGAGGCGGCCCGTAATTGTTTGCCAAATCGAAATGCGTAATTCCGAGATCAAAAGCCCGGTGTAACATGGCCCGGCTGTTTTCGTAATTATCGATTCCTCCGAAGTTGTGCCACAAACCCAATGAAACGGCAGGTAGTTTTAATCCCCATTTACCACACCGATTGTAAATCATCGAATCGTAACGGTTTTCATTTGCAACGTATGTCATTTTTCTTGATTTAGGTAATTTATAAAAGTTAAAGATACAAATTTAAACATCACTCAATTTCTGCCCGAACTGTAGTATGTAACCGTTGTTATCAAAAATGGCAAATTCACGCATCCTGTATTCAAAGTTTTCAATCGCATAGCAAATTTGCACTTTCCCATGTAACTCTTCCCAAATTTTATCAACCTGATCGGTATAAATATAAAACGCCCCTGTAAAAACTGGTCTTTCAAACGAAAAATGTTCATTTGGAAGCGCCGCCATTATTTCAATATTATCGCGGTGAAATGCTGCCCATCCACAGAATTTGTTATATTCACCACAAGTAAATCCCAATTTTTCAGTATAAAAAACAACGGTTTCTTTTAATTCTTTGGTCCAAATCATCGGACGGATTTCTCTCAAAGCCATATTTTATACAATTGATTTTAACCCGGGAATTTGTTTTAAAAGCCAGGCAATTAAGAATGTTACCGTTAATGCAACCGGAGCCAAAGCAATTAATTTCAACAGTTGATTTATCTCCCAGTGAACAAAAATTGCACTTATTCCAACAATAACCGGAGGATGAATTATAAATACCCCATAAGCACTTGCTGAAAGGTTTTGAGTGAAAACACCCTGCGAATTGAAGTATTTCTTAAACAAACCTAAAAGCCCGATAATTAATGAAAAACCTGTCACCTGTTCCCAAATTGCCCAGGCAAAACTTTGCCATGTTCCTCCTCCGACAAAAGATTCTATTCCATTTTCTTTTGCACCAAAATACAAGAGAATTGGCAGAATAAGTAAAATTAAAACTTGCGAAAAAATAAAAAATCGCTTGCCTGTTTTGAAGGAGATGCTTTCGAGCCAGTTGTTTTGAAAAGCAACAATTCCGAAGAAAAATAGAAAAATATACTGCAGAAAAAATGGAAACTGAAAGTTAGTAAAAGGCTGACTCCAGCCAACCGGAAGCCAAATTCGGATAAAAAACTGAAGTAACCCGATAAAAACAGCAGCAATAATAATTTTAGATGGTACAGGAAATTCTATTCTTATTTTATTGAATTTGGACCTTAGCACTAAATAAATCAATGAAAAAAGCAGAAGCGCTTCAACAAACCACATTGGTCCAAAACCCCATGCACGTTGATTTGTAATAAATCCCCAAAGCGTAACATCTTCATTTCGAATAAATCGATATATAATAAAATTTGTCAGTGGATTCAATATAAAATAAAAAATTACCATCGGAATTCCCAATCGAAGCAGCCTGTCTTTGACAAACCTGCCAACCGATTTCTTTTTCAAAGATGAAGCAGTGAAAAATAAAGAGATGAAAAAGAACATTCCCATAAAGAAAGACTGGTTGGTAATATTAAACATAGCCTGCAGGATTATTTCGGGGAAACCAGCTTCTGATTCACGATAATACCAATCTCCCGGGCCGCCATAAGTAATATTAAAATGAAGCAGAACTACGAGGCTTATCAAAAAAATCCTAAGATTGTCGACATACCATAATCTTGGTTGTGAATTTGTTTTCATGTTAAAGCGTTAATTGTTGTTTCGATTTTTTAAATTAAACATTTTGTCTCAATGTTAAAATGATTCAAAATATATGTAAATAACTCTATATGAAGATCTGAAAAGAATTTTTTTCGATAAACTATTCAAAGTATCGGTTGAACAATTGTTATCAACAACCAAGCTATAATTTAAATCATGTGAATTTTTAACTCCGTATACAAGAAAAAATGATCAAAAAAAGACAGGCTCTGATTGAACCTGTCTTAATTATAACTAAAAAAAATTTAAACTTTCGGCAATTCCCATGGTGCACGATATGTCGGTACCAGGTAAGCATTGGCTTCTTCGTCGCCAATAAAAGTGCTGTTTGCATTGTCCCAGTACAAACGTTTTCCGGTGCGTTGCGCAATATTTCCCAAATGAGCTACCCGGGCAGTATTTGCAGCAACAGTAATATTTGCATTCAAATTCTGGTTGCGTGTTTTTACTCCTTCAATAAAGTTAGCCATGTGCAATTCCAAACCTTTGCCGGTACCTTTTGTGAGAGGAACACGTTCAATCAAATCTTTGTTTTGTTTTACTTCCGGAATAACTTCCCAGCCGTTTCTGTCGACAACGAGAGTTCCATTATTTCCTACAAAACCAACACCGTGATCGCGGCCAAAATAACCACCGTTTATACCAACACCGTGATCCCACAACATGGTATGTCCGTCGAATTCGTACAAAGCCTGCAAAGTGTCGGGTGTTTCGGCTGCATCGTCGGGGTAAGCAAATTTTCCACCCATGGCCATAATTGATTTTGGCGAAGGATCACCCATTCCAAACAAACCGTAATCTATGATGTGAACTCCCCAGTCGGTCATTAACCCACCGGCATAATCATAATACCATCTGAAATTAAAATGAAAACGATTGGGATTAAACGGACGTTTCCGGGCAGGTCCCAACCAGAAATCATAATCTACACCTGCCGGTGGATCACTGTCAGGCTGAACCGGAATATTTCCCATCCATCCCTGATAAGCCCAAGTACGAACCGTACGAATCTTACCCAATTTTCCTGATTTTACATATTCAACAGCGTCGCGCCAGTGTGGGTCGCTACGTTGCCACATTCCAACCTGAACAACTGTATTGTATTTTTTTGCAGCTCGTTCCATAATATTTATTTCTTCGATGGAATTTCCGAGCGGTTTTTCACAATACACATCCTTTCCTGCCTGGCAGGCTGCAACCATTGGCAAACAGTGCCAATGGTCGGGAGTACCAATAATAATTACATCAATTCCCGGTTCCTCAAGCAGTTTTCGATAATCGGTAAATCCTTTGGGTTTGGTTCCCTGAATTTTTTCGGCATCGGCAATTCGTTTGTTCAACACATTTTCATCTACATCGCAAATGGCGGCACACTCTGTGTTTTTCTGGCCGAGAAAAGCCTGTAAGTCACTAAAACCCATGCCGTTGGCACCAATCAATCCGCACACCAGCTTTTCGTTGGCACCTGCACACGAATTCATGGCCATCGGCATTGTAGCCGTTAATCCGACAGCTGCAGTTGCCAGTGCCGAATTTTTAATAAAACTTCTTCTATCAGTCATTTTTATTAGTTGAATTAGTTATAAATTATATAAAAGAAATTGTTTCATTTTTTCTGTAAACAGTACCTTTGAAATGGGCTATTCTTTCCTCTTTTTCATCAAGAATATCAATTAGATATGTTGCCAGTTTATTGTGAAGGGAAATTTCCCGGGCAACAGCTGTTAAAACTCCGGAAGTAACCGATTTAAAAAACGATATTTCGGTTTGAATTGCCAGGGCTACCCTTCCGTGAGAATTAGAAGCTACTGCAAAAGCAAAGTCGGCAAGAGTAAACATTGCCCCTCCCTGAACAACACCAACAGCATTCAAATGATTTTCTTCAATCTTCATTTGAGCCCTGGCAAAACCGGGAGAAACATCGAGCAATTGTATGCCTGCATTTTTTGCAAACCGATCCTTTTCAAAAAAAACGGCAAAATCTTCTACTGATAAACTCATTTACTTTCATATATTCAATTTTTATCTTTTTGCATTGCATCGTCGAAAGCTACATCCGACGGGGCAAAATCAACTTTCTTCACAAAAGCACAGGCTTCGGCAGCGCCGGCTTCGCGGTTCATTCCGCTGTCTTCCCATTCAACCGACAAAGGACCGTTGTACCCGATATCATTCAACGCCCTGATAATATTCTCGAAATTTATCTTTCCACGCCCAAGGCTTCTGAAATTCCAGTACCTGCGGTTGTCGCCAAAATCCATATGTCCGCCAAAAACACCAACTCCGGTTGGCACATCGCTCCAATACACATCTTTCATATGAACATGAAAAATACGATCAGAAAATTCATAAATAAAACGGACATAATCAACATGCTGGTATCCGAAATGGCTTGGATCGTAATTAAATCCAAAAGCCGGATGGTAATTCAAAGCTTTTAAAGCCAGGTGTGCTGTGTGAATATCAAAAGCAATTTCAGTTGGATGGACTTCGAGTGCAAACTTCACTCCCAACTTTTGGTATTCATCCAAAATAGGTATCCAAACTTTCGCAAAATCTTCGTACCCTTTTTCAATCATATTTTTTGAAACGGGTGGAAACGAATACAAAAGGTGCCAGATTGGACTACCTGTAAAACCATTGACCGTATTCAACCCAAGCATTTTTGCTACCTGCGCAGTTTTAATCATTTCTTCTGCTGCGCGTTTTTGTACTCCTTCCGGATTTCCGTCGCCCCAAACATGCGGACTGGCAATACTTTTATGTCGTTGATCGATGGGATCACAAACACATTGTCCGTCAAGATGCGTCGAAATTGAAAATAATTTCAGATTGTATTTATCAAGCAATGCTTTTTTCTGGTTGCAGTAGTTTTGATCCGCTTTAGCAACTTCCATGTGATCGCCCCAGCAGCAAAGTTCGAGTCCGTCGTAACCAAACTGTGTAGCTTTTTCACACATGGTCTCAAGGGGTAAATCGGCCCATTGTCCGGTAAATATAGTAACTGGCCTTCCCATAATTTTAGTTTTAATTTATAAATACTTATTATTCAGCAAATTTGACCCATTTTACCTGATCATCGTAACCGGCTTTTACCACCGTATCGATAAACTGCATTCCGCGAATTCCATCTTCCACACCAGGAAAATCGAGCATTTCAGGCGTAGGTTTCTTACCATCCATTTTTGCCATAACAGTTTGGGCAAAATTGCGGTAAATGTTTGCAAAAGCTTCGAGATAACCTTCCGGGTGTCCTCCGGGAGTTCTTGTATTATGAGCAGCAACAGCGCTGTTCATGCTGGTTCCTACGCGCAATATCTGAGTGGGTTGCCCCATCCATTTTAAGATTAGAGTATTTGGTTCGTGCTGAAACCATTCCAACCCGCCTTTCTCACCATAAACTCTTAATTTGATTGCATTTTCTTCACCTGCCGCTATCTGTGTTGCCATTAAAACTCCTGTGGCGCCATTTTCAAAACGCAACAAAGCAGCACCATCATCATCGAGCAAACGATTGGGAACAAATACATTCAATTCGGCACAAAGTTCTGTAACTTTTAATCCCGAAACATATTCAGCCAAATGATGGGCATGAGTTCCAATGTCACCCATACAACCTGCTTTTCCTGAACGTTTTGGATCGGTTCTCCAGGAAGCCTGTGCATTTCCCTGGTCTTCAACTTTTGCAGAAAGCCAGCCTTGCGGATATTCCACATACACTTTTCTGATTTTTCCCAAAGCTCCGTCTGCAATCATTTGTTTGGCATGTTTAACTGCCGGGTAACCCGAATATGTATGAGTCAGCGCCAACGTTAAACCGGTTTCTTCAACTTTTGCCTTTAATTGCAATGCTTCTTCAAGAGTGAAAGTTATTGGTTTGTCGAGAACAACATTAAATCCGTTGTTAAGCGCCATCATTGCCGGAGCAAAATGCACAAAATTGGGAGTAACAATAGAAACAAAATCCATCCGTTCGCCCTCAGGAAGCTGAGCTTCCTTTTCAAACATTTCCTGGTAAGTTTCATATACCCTGTTTTCAGGCAAATAATAAAGTTTCCCGGAGGCTTTTGAAATCTCAGGATTTACACTGAAACAACCACAAACCAGCTCAATCTGGTTATCCATAAACGCAGCCAAACGGTGAATTGCCCCAATAAATGCATCGGAACCTCCACCTACCATTCCCATTTTTAATTTTCTATTCATTTTAGTTTGATTTTGTTGATTTAGATTTAAGCTGCTAAAATTAGCAACTCTTTTCAAAGGAAGCAAAGGGAAAAGAAGGATATAAAAAGAAAAGTGAGGAAGATTTTATTGAATAATTCAATAATCATCAACATTTCATTATTTTTACCTTCATATATGTATTCAATTTTATAAACCAATAAACCATGAAGAGAAGAAATTTTATTAAAAACACAGCAGCCAGCGGAATTGTATTGACCGGTTTAGCGGCAATAACAAATACCGTATCGGCATCAGAAGCCGTTTTATCAAATTCGGCAAAATTCAAATTAAAATATGCTCCTGGCCTTGGAACTTTCCGTGAACATGTGGGCGATGATCCGATTGAAAATATAAAATTCATTGCCGATCAGGGTTTTACCGCAGTTTTTGACAACGGATTAGCCGGAAGGACTCCTGAAATGCAGGAAAAAATTGGAAATGAATTGGCCAGACTTGGACTCGATTTAGGCCCTTTTATTGTTTATGCCGACCACGGAAAAAAATACATGGTAACCGATGATAAGGAAGTACGTGAAATGGTGGTTACCAAAACCAAAGAGGCTTTGGAAGTCCAAAAAAGGACAGGAGCCAAAACAGGTTTGATTACACCCGGTATTTACGATGAAAAAATGGATTGGGATTATCAGACAATAAATGTGGTTGAACACATGAGAGCCTGCTGTGATGTTGCCGGAAAAACAGGGTTGGAATTGGTTCTCGAACCGTTAAACCACCAGGTCGACCATCCAAGATTGTTCCTTACAAAAATGGCTCAGGCAAAATTAATTTGCGTTGCAGTCAATCACCCCAGCTGTAAAATTGTAGATGATATGTACCACCAGCAAATTACAGAAGGAAACCTGATTATGAACATGGATATTTGCTGGGATTACATCGGAGCTTTCCACATTGGCGATAATCCGGGAAGAAAAGAACCTACTACCGGGGAAATAAATTACAAGAACATTTTCAAACACATTTACAACAAAGGTTACAACGGAACATTGTGTTGTGAACATGGAAAAAGTATTCCGGGCAAAGAAGGGGAACTTGCTTTTATTAAAGCTTATCGCGAAGTTGACTCATTTGAAATATAATAGTGTTGCAATAAAAAAGCAAGAGGCTGACCTACTACGGTAACAGCCTCTTTTTTTTGCTACTATATTGTATATTCAGGTAAATATTTAAAATACCAAGATTGAATTTATTCATTAGTAATGCCTCAAAAGTATTTTAAAATGTCGCTAAATTTCTACCAAATCGTAAATTCAATTACCAAATTGTAAAATTCATAAAAAATAAATGTATTTTCACCTAAAGTAAAAGGTATAATTAAATGGTCAAAGACTTGATAATTTATACCCCCATGTATGTTACTTTTTTCTGGACAATTGTTTTGCTTTTATCAAATACAAAAAAAAACAAAGCAAAAAGGCTCTTAAGTGTTTTTATGATCTTTGCTTTTTTGGTGTATTTATCGCACGCCCTATTTTTTAAACAATTTGAAAAAGCATATCTCATTTTTGATTCTATTTACATTTTAGCATCCTTATCGGTGTATCCGCTCTATTATTGGTATATTAAAATACTTACTGTTGAAACCGGGTACACCCCAAAGAACCTAAGGCTTTTTATTCCGGCGGTAATATTATCTGTGGTAACTGCATTGATTTATATTTTAATGAAACCTCAGGAAAGATTTGACTACCTGCACCATTTCCTCCTGAAAAATGATACCCAGATTTCGGAAACCATACTAATGCAGAGCCAGAAAATTGTTTTTATTACCGGTCGGATTGTTTTTGCCATCCAGGTAATTTTCTTTTTGATTTTCGGACGCAAACTGGTAATTCAATACAACAAAAGGGTTGCAAATTTTTATTCAAATCTCGAAAGCAAAACCATTGTTTGGGTAAACTTTCTCCTTTCCTCCTTTGTGATAACTTCAATAATGAGTGTAGTTTTTAATATCATAGGCAGGTATGAATTTCTTGATTCGCCTTTGCTTTTGCTAATTCCTTCGCTTATTTTCAGTGTAATGTTATTTTCTATAGGTTTTTTAGGATACATGCAGAACCATTCCGTGTTGGAATTGGTTTCCGACGAATCAAAATCAATAGAAAAAAACCTAAAAGATTTTAACCATGTACAATTGAAGGAACAACTCTTAAACCTTTTCGGAAAAGATAAAATTTATAAAAACTCTGATTTGAAAATTACCCAGGTTTCATCAAAACTGCAAACCAACCGTACGTATGTTTCGAACATTATTAATTCAGATTTTTCGTGTTCATTCAGCGATTTTGTAAACAAGTACCGCATCGAAGAGGCAAAAAAAATGCTCACCGACGATTTACTCAAAAACTATTCAATGAATTATATTTCCGAGGCGGTTGGTTTTGGTTCGTTGAATACTTTTATCAGAGTTTTCAAAGAAAAAGAAGGAGTAACACCCGGACGTTTTCGCGACCTTCAAAAATCAAAACCGGACCGGGTGTAAAATTATTTTACTTAATCGTTTTCCGCGTCGCTAACAATTCCGATGGTTTTGGTTGAGCCATCTTCAAAATAAATCATTACACCCACCATACCAAAACGATGATTTGCCACAAAAACAACTTTTGAAACTCCGGGAAGCCCTCTCCCTGTTTCTTCTACCTGAACTGTTTTTATAAGCATAAAACCCCAGTTGTAATCGTCTTCTGTTGAAACTTTGCTTACCTCGCGAACAATTTTATTACCGTTGTGCGTTAGTGAATATTTATCGCCCACTTTGGCATCGTAATCCACAATAGTCAGGTTACCTTCTTCATAAACGCTTTGAAAACCTTTGGTGGTAATCCGATATTCGCGGCTAACGCTGGCAGTACTTCCGCTAACAGTTACGTCGGGCATGGCTTTTACAATGTTCAGCAACGTTGGGTCGGTAATCGTTGCTGAATAAGTAACGGTTGATACGTCGCCGTTTTTTGCTGTAACAACAGCCTGAGGGTTACTAACCCCGGGAATTCCTGAAGACATAATTCCAAATTCGTTATTTACATCACCCATGGGGGAAGGATCGCCACCCAAATCTTTTCCATTACCAATTAAATCGCACGAGGAAAAAATTACAGCCATTAAAATTAATAGTGCACACAGGTTCAAATGAATAGATTTCGTTTTCATTTTTATAGTATTTAAGATTTCTGATTTTTTAGGTTGAAAAGCAAATAGTTAAATATGCCAATGTAGAGCAGCAGATAAACATAAAAGACAAAAGTTGAAAAGATAAAGATTGTCCAACCGTAGATTAGGAGGAAAACAATTATCCAAAGCACTGCTGTAAAATAAACCGCAACAATCAACGCTTTCAGCCGGATGGACTGAACTTCGGCGCTTTCATTTTTAACTTTTGAGAAACCGATAAAGATTAGCCCGATCAAAATAAATACCGCTGCTATTTCGTCGAGCAGGTTAGTTTGGGCCAAAACCAAGTAGCGAGTTTCAGCATAGGAAGTAATGACAGCAAAAATAGGAGAAGTCAGAAAATCGGGTTTTCCACCCAGAAAATACAGGTAACCTGAAATTAATCCAAGAACGATTAACACATAACCGGCGAATTTAAATTTTCGCGGAAACAAAATTCCTTTCATTGCGATAGATTCGATTTAGCAAAACAAATCTATCAGACAGAAACTACATAATGTTGCCAAAATGTAAATTCAGTATTTAAAATGTAAATAAAAAGTCAACTTTTATTCTTTCCAAATAAGAAGGGATGTATTCAGTTTTTTGTGCTGATTACAATTGTCGGATCCAAAGGAAAGCGGCCCGAATTTTTGCCGTAAACTGAAATTCCGCCGCGGTTTTCGGTCGATTCATCAACAAAAAGACGAACGGTTATCTTACCTGTTTCAATGGCCGATTTTTTTGATGTTTCATCCAACTCAGCCTTTACCAAATATCCGTACGAACCTGCTTCATCGAGCAACCAGGGTTTGCTTTGGTCTGTGCTTCCCCACTCCCAGCCCGGTTCCTGGTTCATCCACGATAATATTCCCCGGTGGTCTGCCGGATCGTCAGAAAGTTCAACGGTATTTACCAGCTGGTCGTTGACAGTAATTTTTACGAGCGAGCCATGTAGTTTTTCATCGGTTTGCGGATAACTGTTTTTTCCATACCCCGGAATCCGGCCTTTTTCAGAAACTACAGTCATGCCAATCCGTTCAGTATCACCTTCCTCCAGGTACTTTTCCTGTGGATACCGTGACGCCAGTTCTGCACGAAATTCAATAGTTTCAATTTCATCCGCATTCATATTTCCAGGAATTTCAAACTGATATTCAAAATATCCGGAACCCATTCCCCAGGTTTTATTTCCGTTTTGAGGAGAAAATTGTTTTACCGACCATTCCGACCCTGAGAATTCTGACGGCGATTTAGTAAGTATAATCAAATCATTCCAGTTCCCATTCATTTTAAAAGGGACAAAGTTGCGCTGGATTACCTTTCCTGAAGCATCTTCAAGAGAAGTAGCAAAAATCATTACCCCTGTTTTATCGGGAAGATGAATTTCGACCGGCGAAAGTTCGGTAAAAGCAAAAGGCTGTGCTTCAACTGCAATTTCGCCGGAAGTCACATCAAATTTTTCACCCAATTCATCCCAGCCGTAAACTGAATATTTCACTTTTAACCCGACAGGAATTTCATTGGTAACTGTGCTAATCCCGACAGGAATTTCGATAGCGCTTCCACCTTGCACGGTTTGGAAAAAATCTTTTCCTGAAACCACATACAAATCGGAATGAAAATCTTTTATTGTCATTCCCGGGCAAAGTTCATCGAGGCCAAAATCTTTTTTCGAGCGGTCGAAACGGTAATAACCGTTCCATTCATTGATTACATCGTAAAATTCGGTAAACAAAAATCCGGCAATTTTCGGACGTTTTCTGAATTCGTTCATCATAATGTGGTATTCCCATGCAATATCGATGTCGCCGGTGCTGCCGTTGTAGCCCCAAACTGCGCCGCATTCGGAGTTAAACATAGGCGCATTGGTCTGTACATTTTCGCCAATATAATTAAAAGAAGACCCCGGGAAAGTACTGTCGAGAATCGTGTCGAAGAACCGGGCCCAATGCCGTGCCGGGGAATAACGGTGCCAGGTATTTATATCGGTAACCACATGATCCCAGTTGCAGGGTGAATTATCTTCCACCAGCCGGGTCGGGTCTGCGGCTTTGGCTTTGTTGTACCAACTGCGAACCCACTCCTGTGTTTCGGGCGTGTACGAACGTTTCCCTGTTTCGTCGGTGCTGAACAAACCCCAGGTTTCGTTAAAAAGTACCCACGAAAAAATTGCCGGGTGGTTGTAATCGCGAGCCATTTCGTTTTCAGCGATATATTCCCAATTGGCTTTGGCTGTGCTGTCGGGCTCGCCCCAAAAATTCGGAACATCTTCCATAATCAGCAAACCGAGCTTATCGGCCCAATACAATTTACGCGGCATTTCAGCTTTTATGTGAATGCGCAGACCGTTCAATCCCAAATCTTTTGCACGCTGAATTTCTTCTTTTATAAACTGATCGGAAGGAAAAGTGTAAAATCCTTCCGGATGATAACTTTGATCGAGTGTAAGTTTCATATAAACCGGCTTGTTGTTTAAAGCCACATATTGAAAATCTTGTCTGGGAATTTCTACATCTGAAATTTTCCGCATTCCAAAATATGTAGAAACCACGTCATCGATATTTTCTCCTGAAATACTTGCGGAAACCTCGTACAAAAATGGATTGTCCAAGTCCCAAAGCTTCATATTTTTAACGGGAACAGTAAATTTTACCGATATTTGTCCAGCTGGAATTTCACCTGAAAAATTAACCGGATTACCTTTCCCTTTCAAATTAAATTTGAGCGGACTTGTTGAATTTTCGGCCAATTTGACTTCAACCGCAACCTCCTGTTTATCGATATCGGGAGTAAATTTTATACCTGAAATGTAGTTTTCCGGGCGGGCTTCCAAATACACGGTATTCCAGATTCCCTTTGCATTTCCATAATATTGTTTTCCTGAAGGCCGGTTGTCGAGTTCTTCGTCTTCCACACGAACAACCACCTGATTTTCGCCTTCCTTCAAATATTCAGAAATATTAAAACTGAAAGGAACATAACCACCCGAATGTTTTCCGGCTTCTTTGCCGTTGATCCAGACGGTTGTATTAAAATCGCAGGCAGAAAAAACGAGGTATTTATCTCTTCCTTCCCACAATTTTTTGTTGGTCAAAATAAAAGTTCTTGAATACCATCCTACATTTACTTTTGGCATTTCAACACCGCTCAGCGGGCTTGCCCACGAAAACGGCACCAGGATGGTGTGGTCGAAAAATTCGGCCTGGTTTTGCCAGTTTTCATTTAATCCAATATTGGCTGAATCGGGTTTAAAAAGCCATTCCCCGTTTAGGTTTTGCCAGACACCTCTTTCAAAATCGGGCCTTGGGTGTTCGGCCAAAGGAATTTCAACTGTTTTTTCGGTACACGAAATAAGGGCAAACAAAACAAAAACAACAAAAAAGAATGCTGGTTTCATATCGGTAGTTTAGCTGAATAAATTCTGAAGGATAAAGTTAATCGAAATTTCAGAGAAATCGGAAATAATATGTTGCGCGTATTTATGCTCCGATGCATCGATGGATGTGGTTAGGGCAACCACCTTTGCGCCCGCCTCGAACGCTGCTTTTGTTCCCGAAAGACTGTCTTCGAAGACCACACAGTATTGCGGATTCATGTTTAATTTTGCTGCCGATTTCAAATATACTTCGGGGTCGGGTTTTCCTTTCGAAACCATGGAATCGTCGATAATTACATCGAAAAAGTGTTTAATTCCAAGGCCGTTCAAAACAAATTCAACATTTTCGGGCGAAGCCGAAGTTGCCACCGCAGCTGCAATTTTGTTGTTTTTTAATTCAGCTAAAAAGGGAACCAATCCGGTAACAGCTTTTAAGTACGGCCGGTAATTTTCGCGGTAAATTTCCTCCTTTTCATCGCCGAGTTTTTGAATTTCTTCTCTCAACAAATCGCGTTCAAAAAGAACAGGCAAAACCTGCTCATTTGTTCTTCCAAAAAAAACTTTTCTGAATTTCTCCTGCGAAAAAGCAATGTTATTGTTCTCGCAAAATTTTTTCCAGGCCCGGTAATGAAAATCGCCATTGTCGACGATTACACCATCCATATCGAAAATAACAGCTATTTGCATGATCATTATTTTGGAGATTATAAAAATAAAAAAGCCACCTCAAAGATGGCCTGCAAAATTTATTTTTTTTAATAATTTAATTCAAGGGATGAAGGTTCAGTTCAAACATATCATTTTTCCCATCGAGTGTTTGTTTGGGAAGATTTATTTTTTCATATGAAATGTAACTTAACGAAATATTATAAACACCAGGAACTACATTTGAAAATGAAAAGTTGCCTTCAAAATCAGTGTATGTTTTTTTATCAGTACCTTCCAATTTCACTTCAACTCCGGTAAGTAATTCACCTGTATTTATATCTTTTACATTTCCACATACATAAATTAAATTCTCTTTTAATGCTGTTGCTTTTGATTCGGTTGATTTTTCATCGGCAACCCCAGATAACGATACTACTAATGCGAAGAAAAAAGTTAAATAAAACTTCATTATCACTGAATAAATTCTTGCACAAAAGTATCAGGCACTTATTAGAGGTTGATTAAAAAAATGTTACAAAAAAATTAAAGGAGGTATTATGGTGAAAAACGGCATAAAAAAACCTGCTCAATTTTTACGAACAGGTTTTTCATGCATTTCGACAATACAATATTTTACATCTCTGAGTAATTTCTTTCGTTAACAACAACTCCGTATTCATCGTAATTTTTCCAAACTCCGGATTTTACGCCTTCCGTATAGCTCATCTCGTAGAGTAAGTTACCTTCATCGTTCCAAACGTACCAGTTGCCATTCTTCAATCCGTTTTTATAACTGGCTTCAGCAACTTTTTTCCCTGTAGTATTATAAGTAAGCCAAATGCCATTCATTTCATTGTTCTTATAGGAACGAACTTCATTTAAAGCCCCGCTTTCAAAATATATTAAACATTGACCATCTTTTTTGCCGTCAATAAATGCAGCTTCCATTTTAACATTACCGTTATCAAAATAAGTTTTATAAACTCCGGTATAAGGATTATTATCGGCTAAATAAATGCCATTAACTTCTTTCAATTCTTGTGCGTTTGTTACAAATGCGAACATTAATCCTACAAATGCTACCAAGGTTTTCATGGTGGCCTCCTTTCTTTTTTAAATATTTTACTTCAGGTTTGTTAACACAAAATTAACACTAAATTCCATCTATGTAACATTTTTGCAACATTTTTTTAATATTTTAATAATGTTCACAAACACTTTTACAACACAAAAGTTGTTTTAAGTAAATTATAAATACTGCAATTTATTGAAATATAAGCAAATAAGTTGATTAAAAAAATACACCTTTCACCTAAAGTTTCAAAAGACAAAATCTTTTTAATAAACGTACGAAACCAGAATACATTTATACTTGAGACAAGTTCATTTTAGCACTAAAAATAAAAACTCCGGGAAAATCCCGGAGTTCATTAATGGCATTCAAAAATGCCAACATGTATTTAAACACTGCAATAAAATTCAGTATTCTAGCGAGCCAACATTTTTAATGTTGTAACTTCGTTTCCAACGATAACTTTTCCAAAATACATCCCGCTTGGTAAACCAGAAGCGTTAAATGTGAAATTGTAAGTTCCGCTGTAAAGATCGCTATTGAAAGTATCGCTTACTACTGTACCCGACATGTTGTAAATAACAATACGTACAGAAGCAGTTTTGTTTAATGAAACTTCAATATTTGTTGTTCCTGTAAATGGATTTGGGTAATTCGTAACAGAAAAAGCCTTTTCTGTATAAATCGGAGTTGCAGTAGGTATTGCCCAATAAGAAGCATTGTAAATCGGAGAGTCTTCCTGTGGCAAGAAATCAGGAGCAGTAATTGTAAGCGGATAAGTTGTTTTTAAAGCGGCCAATGAAAGTGTGTCGTTTTCATAACTTTCAGTCATAAACCATGATGCATAGTCTGAATAACTCCAACCCGATGTACCTACTTTGAAATATTTGCCATTGCTCGCTACAAGGAATGTATTGCGGATTTTCAAAGCATCGGCTGCTGCCCCTGCCTGGGTTACTGTTCCGTCAACATTTAAAGCCTCTTTTACAAAACCTACTACTACTGAGTTGTAAATCTGCAATTTCGTATTCCTGCGCAACATTAAACCAACATCGTGCTTTTGCTGGGTTGAATTGTCTACTGAAGGTCCAAAAAGCGATACGTTACTGAAAACTGCTGTCGTATATGGTTCTGCTTCTGAACCAGCGGCATCGTTGTCCGATTCGAATCCTCTTGCCCCATCGTTGTCGCAAACTTCCGGGTTGCGCACACAAACTGCATATTGTACATGGCCACAAAAACCATTGTCTGTATCAAAATCATCGTCTTCTGTTGAATATGCTATCAGGTACTTGGCATTTACAGAACCTCCGAACCATTCATAAGAATCGTCGCCGGAATACGATACCTGGATGTGGTCGATGGTTGTGCCACTTCCTACACCGCCCATTGTCAATCCGTTGATCTCGTTGCCATTGCCATCTACGTCGTAACCAGGGAATTCGATACGTACATAACGTAGTACACCCGAATTGTCTGCTGATTCTGTTCCGCCAAAGGTTGCACCAACACCCCCTTCAATGGTTACATCTGTTCCTTTGTTATTCGGAGCTTTTCCACAAATAATAACTCCGGCCCAGTCACAGGTGGCACGGTTACCCGCTGCATTCATCGAGGTGAATACAATTGGCGAGCTTTCTGTCCCTTCGGCCATAACTTTACCTCCGCGTTCTACAATTAAACATGCACCTGAGGTACCTCTGATAATTGTTCCCGCATCAATGGTTAAGGTTGCTCCATCCTGAACATAAACCCAGCCATCCAACTTGATTACACCACTCCAGGTATCATCTGCGGTTATTTTCGTACCACCGCTGTAACTCATGTCTCCATTTCCTTTGGTTACAGTTGGAGTTGGATATTCTGTATTTTGCGGGTCAAAATTTGACCAGCCTGACGTCCAGTCGGTAGTGCCAAATGCACCTACATAGGATACGTGATCAAAGAAATAAGAATCAATTGAACCTGCAGCTCCCTGAGCTACACCCCAAGATGATTTTGTAAGCAACGGAGAGTCTTCCTGTGGCAAGAAATCAGGAGCAGTAATTGTAAGCGGATAAGTTGTTTTTAAAGCGGCCAATGAAAGTGTGTCGTTTTCATAACTTTCAGTCATAAACCATGATGCATAGTCTGAATAACTCCAACCCGATGTACCTACTTTGAAATATTTACCATTGCTCGCTACAAGGAATGTATTGCGGATTTTCAAATCATCGGCTGCTGCCCCTGCCTGGGTTACTGTTCCGTCAACATTTAAAGCCTCTTTCACAAAACCTACTACTACTGAGTTGTAAACCTGTAATTTTGTATTTCTGCGCAACATTAAACCAACATCGTGCTTTTGCTGAACTGAATTGTCTACTGATGGTCCAAAAAGCGATACGTTACTGAAAACTGCTGTCGTATATGGTTCTGCTTCTGAACCAGCGGCATCGTTGTCCGATTCGAATCCTCTTGCCCCATCGTTGTCGCAAACTTCCGGGTTGCGCACACAAACTGCATATTGTACATGGCCACAAAAACCATTGTCTGTATCAAAATCATCGTCTTCTGTTGAATATGCTATCAGGTACTTGGCATTTACAGAACCTCCGAACCATTCATAAGAATCGTCGCCGGAATACGATACCTGGATGTGGTCGATGGTTGTGCCACTTCCTACACCGCCCATTGTCAATCCGTTGATCTCGTTGCCATTGCCATCTACGTCGTAACCAGGGAATTCGATACGTACATAACGTAGTACACCCGAATTGTCTGCTGATTCTGTTCCGCCAAAGGTTGCACCAACACCCCCTTCAATGGTTACATCTGTTCCTTTGTTATTCGGAGCTTTTCCACAAATAATAACTCCGGCCCAGTCACAGGTGGCACGGTTACCCGCTGCATTCATCGAGGTGAATACAATTGGCGAGCTTTCTGTCCCTTCGGCCATAACTTTACCTCCGCGTTCTACAATTAAACATGCACCTGAGGTACCTCTGATAATTGTTCCCGCATCAATGGTTAAGGTTGCTCCATCCTGAACATAAACCCAGCCATCCAACTTGATTACACCACTCCAGGTATCATCTGCGGTTATTTTCGTACCACCGCTGTAACTCATGTCTCCATTTCCTTTGGTTACAGTTGGAGTTGGATATTCTGTATTTTGCGGGTCAAAATTTGACCAGCCTGACGTCCAGTCCGTGGTGCCAAATGCACCTACATAGGATACGTGATCAAAGAATGAATCTTCTATTGATTGCGCATTAACGGTTAACCCGATAACTGCCATAAAAACGAAAAGTAAAAGTTTTTTCATAACTAATTTTTTTAGTTTTTTTATCAATTAAAATTTATAAGTAATCCCAGCGGAAACTGTTGTTCCGGTTTTGTAATAAAGAACCCGTTGCTCAATAACTTTAGTTTCATTTGCAAGCACTACATCTTCAAACTGTACCTGCCTAACAGGCTCATTTAAAATATCTTTAATTCCTGCTTTTACAGTAATGTGTTTCCCAAATCGTTTATTAACAGATAAATCCAACAAATTCCGGGGCATTTCCCAGGTATGCGGGGTCGTTGTTTCACCGTCAGTCGACCTTGTACCAACCGCTACAATCTTTTTACCAATAACATTGTAATTCAACGAAACAACCAAACCATTTTGGCTATTATCGTAGAACATTCCAAGATTAACAATATAAGGTGATTGCCCCTGCAAAATACGGTGGCGCTCGCGTGCGAATGAAAGATCGGTAGTGATTTCTGAATTAATAACCGAGGTGTTAAATACTACCGTTAAATCTTTAAAGTAGCGAAGAAAACTGCTGCTTTCTTCAAAATTCGAAAGCGATTTACGCAAATCAATCTCAACTCCTTTGCTGTACGCATTTTCTGTATTAAATGGTTTATAATCCCACCCATTCCCCGAGGGAATAAGAAATGTTTCAATTGGATTGGTAAAATCTTTGTAAAAAAATGCCAATGAAAAAGTTTCGGTTGGCGATGGATACCATTCATAACGAAGGTCGATATTGTCGGCATAAGCACTTGTTAACTCTGTATTACCGTAAACAGTAGCATTTTTTTCAAAATCAATAAATGCAAAAGGTGCCACTTCCCTAAATTCGGGGCGGTTTATTGTTCTCCCGTAGGCAAATCGAACCAATTGTTTTTCAGTAATATTAAACGAAAGGTTTGCGGAAGGGAAAAAGTCAGTGGTATTATATTTAACATCGGGAGTTACGGTTTTGTCGCTTTGGAAATCGGACAACAAACGGCTGTATTGTTCAACGCGTACTCCTGAATACAAATTCAGCTTTGAATGAATAAACGGAATTCTAAGACCAATATAACCAGCTGTTAAATCGCTGGAAACATTGTAAGCATCATTTGGATTTGTTTTTTCCTTGTAAAGGAAACCACCGTCGGCATAAAAATTATCGTCAACAAGCAGTTCATCGTAAGGTGTAAAAAGGTTGAGTTGAAAATTACGGGTTGAAACCATTCCAATTTTTCTTGCACTGAACGAACGATATTTGTGTTCATAGAAAGCACCTGCTTTTAAGGTAAAGTCGCGTGAGAGCGCATGAAAAATATGTTCAAGATTTAAAGCTCCGTTATAAATATTTTCATCTGTGCTTAAATACAACCTTCCTCCAACACTCGGAACAGGTTCATTTTGAATAATCATTCTGTAAAGGCCATTTCGTTCATCGTCAGCATCGTCGGAATAATATTTTTCAAACGAAAGACGTTTAATATCCGGCTCTTTCCGGTTTGCATACGAGTAACCTCCCATAAAATCAATATTGGTAAGGTTGTCGCGGAAATGTAATGTCCCGGCCAATTGCCCGGAATAAGTTGTACGACTGCGAAAAGCCATTTCATATTCCTGCAATGTATCAGCCACTGAACTTGTATAATAATCGAGGCCGTTTCGGACAATTACCGTCGATTTTCCCATCTGGTTGAAAAAATTACGGAACTCAATTTTATTGTTTTTCCCAAAAACCAAAAGCCAGTTGTGTACAACACCTAATTTTGTAGTAATGTTATAGTAATCATCGGCATAGTTATATGCTTCAACCGGACTAACTGTTGCCGTATCGGGCGCATAGTAACGGTTTTTCAGCTGTTCCTCATAACTCTCTTTATATCCGTAATTAACCGACGTAATATTGCTCCCGGTAACTTTTCCAAGAGTAAAACGACGGGTAAATACAGCATTAATACTCTGTTCGGGAATTGCTTTTTTTGAATTTATCTTCCAAAGGTCATTGTTAAAATCTTTTGCTATTTGAGTCAGTTCCGCCTTTTTGTCTGCAATCTCATCGGCAACATACCATTGATACAATTCAGTCATACGCTCAGTGGAAGGATAAGACGAAGGTAATTCGCGGGTTCCATCGTCGAAACCCAGCCAATCGGTTTTACCTCCGGTTTGTACTTTAAAATCCTTTCCTGTTGAATTTGAATTATAGCCTGTTGAATAGGAAATAACAAAAGAATTTTCGTCGGCTGTATTTTTTGTGATTACGTTAATTGCAGCACCGGCAAAATCGGCAGGTAATTCAGGCGCCGGAGTTTTGTAAATCATAATATTCTCGATAAGGTTGCTCGGAATTGCGTCGAAAGAAAAAGCCCTCACGTCGGCTTCCGAACTCGGTGCAGTAGCACCGTTTACCAAAACAGAGTTATAGCGTTCAACCAATCCTCTTACAATTACAAACCGTCCGTCGTTAATTGTAATTCCGGGAACCCTGCGGATTACCTCAGCGGCATCCTTATCCTGGCTTTTTGCAATTTGTTGCGAGCTGATACCACTAACAATTAAATTGCTGCTTTTTAAACTGTTTAGCATGGAAATATCAGTATCTGTACGTTTTTGAGCTGTAACGGTAACTTCACCAATATCGAGTGTGGCTGGCGCAAGCGCCACATTAACAATTGTTTCTTTGTCTTTCGTTACTTCAACCCTGAGAACCTGGGTTTCATAAGAAATAAATGAAACAACCAAATTGTAATTTCCCGGATTAACTTTTGTAATCACAAAATTACCGTCAAAATCGGTTATTGTTCCCTGTGTTGTCCCTTGAATAACAACCGTTGTCCCTATTAACGACTCGTTTGTTTTTGCATCGGTAATAACACCCTTAATAGTTCCTTCCTGTGCTTGTGAAATAAATACGATTAGTAATAAAATACCAATAATAGAGAATCTCTTCATAAAAATTTTGCAGTGTTTATATTAAATTCTAAAAATCACCCAAATTAATGGGCTTTATATTACAATTCGATTAATGAACCTTTAATGGTATGTTACATTTCATGCGGATTGCTTATAAACACATGGAATACTGCTACATAGAAAATATTTAAGATTAACATTAGGGGGTAAAAAAGATTACTGTTAAATTAATTCCTTCATTTTTTTGAAATGGAAAATAAAAACTCGATTCCACCCTTGGGCCGGTTTTTAACTGAAATTTCCCCTTTGTGCAATTGCACAGCATTTTTAATAATTGCCAGGCCAAGACCAGTTCCTCCCGATTCGCGGGTGCGGCCATGATCAATCCTGTAAAAACGTTCAAAAATGCGGGGAAGGTGTTCTTCGGGAATTCCCGGACCGGTATCAGAAAATGAAAAGTAGTAATACTTACCATCTTCATGATAATTATCGATTGCAATCTTTATTTTCTCCCCTCCGTACTTGATTGAATTCTCCACCAAATTCTGAAATATGGAAAACAAGAGTGATTCATTACCATTTACAATTGTCCCTTCATTTACATTTTCCGAAAAAACAATCAGTTTTTGCTCCATTCTAATCGAAAAATTTTCGTAAACATCGTTTACTACTTTTTTTATATCGGTAGGTTTAAACTGAAACAATTCACCGGCATCTTCAATATTGTTGAGCAGCGAAACATCATTGATCAAATCGGTCAAACGCTCCGACTGTGAAAAAGCTTTCTCCAAAAAATATTTGTGTTTTTCTTCCGGAATGGGCCAATTGTCCAGAATAGTTTCGAGGTAACCTTTTATTGAAGCCAACGGTGTTTTTAATTCATGGGCAATGTTTGATGTAAGTTGTTGTTTCATTAACCTGCGTCTTTCGAGGCGGGTAATATCGGTTAACATTACTTCAAAACTTTTATCCTGAAAGAAAATACTCTGAACTTTAAAATAACGCTCGTTGGTTCCAATAATAAATTCTAAATGGGGCAATGAATCAATAAAAATCCTTTGGTTGGAAATTAAACAGGAATTAACAAATTTGTCGAGTTTCCTGAACTCTTTCATTTTAAATATTTCTTCGGAAGAACGTATTGTCTTCTTTGAAATAATATTAATAAACTGAATAAAATGGCTGTTTGACAATTCACTTTCCTTCTTTTTATTAAAAAAAGCAATCCCTTCATTAATTGCGTTTAAATGGTTGAATAATTTCTCCCTTTCATTTGACAGCTCGTCTTTGGCCTTTTTCAATTTATTGTAAATCTGAACAATTTGCTTGCTTATTATACCCAGTTCGTTGTCGGGAAATTTAACATCCTGATCGAAAAGCTCATTTTCACCGGCTTTTAATGAAAAGTCTTTCAAATTTGTTATTGCATCAGAAAGCCTCCCGGTAACAAAAAATAAAATGGTCCCGATTACTGCAAAAATAACGATGATAAAAAATATAAATATCCGTTCGGCTTTTAGAAAATTTTTGATTTCTACATTGTAGACTACAGCCGTCCGGATAAAATAATCGGGGTAATTTTTTGCGTAATAATAATATTCCTGCAATGTGGTGGCCGATTTTCGAATATTGGATCCTTTTTGATAATGCAGCGCTTTTTGAATTTCGGGACGTTGAAGGTGGTTTTCCATTTCAACATAGTCGTCAACATAACTATCGTAAAGTACATGCCCTTTTTTATTGATTACGGTAATTCTGGTGTTAAAATGAGGGATAATATTTCTTATCTCGTCTATTCGCTGAACCTTGCCTTCCTTTACCAGGTTGTTTTGTTCAATAAAATGATACGTAATTTCTGCAATGTTATCGAGGGTATTTTCAAGCTGTGCAATACGGTAATTCTTTTCCCGCTGATACTGGAAAGCCAGAATTGCAATTGTAAAAAAAACAAAAACAATTATAAAGTACTGGAATATTTCGCCCCTAAATGATTTACGCCACACAATCTTTTCTTAAAGAAAAAACTATTCATTTTGAAAACAATAACCGTAACCCGATTTTCCTTTAATGTACGTCCCGTAATTTCCGATTTTTTTTCTGAGCCGGGCTATGTTTACATCTACATTTCGCTCAGTTACAATTACATCGTCTTCCCAAATGCGTTGCAAAATTTCTTCCCGGCTAATAAACTGATCTTTATTTTTCAGCAAAAGGGAAAGTATTTCAAACTCTTTTCGTGTAAGGTTAACGTTTTGCCCTGAAATACTAAGTGCTTTTTTCTTTATATCGATTTTTAATTCTTCGAAAATAATTTGGTTGCCGGCGTCTCTGGAAACGGCGCCCCTTTTCAGAATGGCCTTTATTCTCGCAACTACTTCCTTTATTGAAAATGGTTTTGAAATATAATCATCGGCCCCAACGTTAAATCCGGTAAGCACATCATTTTCCTCAACTTTTGCGGTAAGAAAGATTATTGGAACATCGAGCTTTTTTTCTTTACGGATAATGTTAGCTGTTTTAAATCCTGAAACCCCTCCCATCATTACATCCAAAAGAATCAAATCGAACTCCTCCAACGATTTTTTTAAGGCTTCCTCTCCCGAATTGGCTATTTCAATTAAAAAACCTTCGCTTTCCAAATTGAATTGCAAAATCTCGCAAAGATCCTTTTCATCGTCTACAATAAGTACTTTTTGTTTTTCCATTTTTATAAATGTCCCTGTTAACGAAACACAAAGTTAATTTAAAAATCAAACATTTCTGTCTGAAATATTTAGGCACTGTAAAACCAGGCATTTCTAAAATCGTCAGGCACAAAGAATAAACATCAAATTAATATTTATTTAACCATAACTTAATGGATTCGAACTTATAACATTAAAATTAAAAATCGATTACAAAAACATTAATTCATTATGGTTTATATTTACGCCCAAATAAACTTTAAAACAAATAATGAAAACCAAATTTTTAACTGTTTTAGTTCTTTTAAGCACAATTAATCTCTATTCACAGGAAGAGTTTATTCCTTCAGGTAAAGCATTTGCCACAATTTTTGCCAATTTCCACCAGGGAATTTCAGGCACCGATGAAGCAGCTTTCGAGTTGGTTCGCGGATATATCGGATATGAATACAACCTCAGCCCGGAATTTTATGCAAAAATAAATGTTGATATTGGTAGTCCAAACGACCTTTCACCTTACTCAAAACTACGAAGGTATGCCTATTTCAAAAATGCATATTTACAATACAATTCGAATAAACTAACCATTGAATTTGGGTTAATAAACTTAAAGCAATTTAATTTACAGGAAAAAATATGGGAGAGACGCTACCTTATGAAATCGCTGGCCGATGAGTACCAGCTGGGATCGTCGGCTGACCTGGGGGTAAATTTTCACTACACATTTAGTCCGGCTTTCGATGTCGATTTCACAATAATGAACGGTGAAGGCTACAACAGCGTTCAAATGGACGACGTTTTTAAATACGGTATTGGCGCCACCTTTATTTTACCTAAAAACCTTACAAGCCGTGTTTTCTACGATTTCACTTACAATGAATTGAATGAATCGACATTGTTGTTTTTTACCTCTTACGATCACAATAAAAGATGGAACCTAGCCGGCGAAGTAATTTTCAAAAACAACAATGAATGGGAAAAGAACCATAATATTTTTGGCCTGTCGTTTTACGGGAAATATAATATAAACAGCCAGTATCAGCTTTTTGCACGTTACGATAAAATAAGTTCCAACATTTTGGAAGGCGAATCAAACCCTTGGAATTTGTCGGATGACGGGACTGCCCTTGTTGCCGGAATACAATTCAGCCCGATAAAAAATATAAAAATGGCTCTAAATTACCACGACTGGTACCCCTGGGCAGCAAACATGGATGGCAGTGCTTTTATTTTTCTTGATTTGGAAGTTAAAATGTAAAATCGAAAAAATGAAATACATTCTTTTAATCGTAATTATCCCTGTATTTTTTGTATTCGGCTGTAGAAAAAGCGAATATTTTGTTGAAAATAATACGGAAGCAATTACTGATGATGGCAGTGGAACAGGCACTGTAACCTGGACAAAAGACAAAGAACATATTCTTGAAGGTTTTGTTTTTGTAAACGACGGGCAAACGCTTACAATCGAAGCGGGTACTGTAATCAGGTTCAAATCAGGACAGGGGGAAAATGCCAGTGCTTTAATTGTTTCGCGCGGCGGAAAAATAATTGCAAATGGCACAGCCAGCGAACCAATCATTTTTACATCGGAAGATGACGATTTAAACGGCTCGGTTAATAAAACCGAAACCGGGTTATGGGGAGGACTTATTATTCTTGGAAATGCACCTGTAAACCTCGAAGGAAATGAAGCTTTAATTGAAGGTATTCCGTTGGCCGAACCACGCGGAATTTATGGCGGAGTAGACGAAAAAGACAATTCGGGAAGTATTAAATATGTTTCCATCCGGCACGGAGGAACAAACATCGGCGATGGCAACGAAATTAACGGGCTTACACTGGGTGGGGTGGGCAGCGAAACTGAAATCGATTATGTTGAGGTAATTGCAAACGAAGACGACGGTGTTGAAATTTTTGGAGGAACAGTTAACCTGAAACACATGGTTGTTTCGGGTTGTGGCGACGATGCCTTCGATTACGACTTGGGCTGGTCGGGGAACGGTCAATACTGGCTGGCTGTTCAAACCAACTACCACGGAGACAATTTGATTGAGGCCGGAGGCGGTGTCGAACCTGTAAACGGATTACCGTATTCCCTGCCCAATATTTTTAACGTTACATTAATTGGAAACGGGAACACATCGGAAGGTGCATGTATTAACTTCAAAAATAATGCGGGAGGGACCATCGCAAATTCGGTTTTTATAAATAAACTCCACGGCGCCCTTGTTGAAGTTACCGATGCCCGTAACGACAGTTATTACCAATGGCAACAGGGAAATCTTTCAATCCGGAACAATCTGTTTTACGAGGTAGCATCTTCAGCTGCCTCTTCCATTTTCAACTTAACCGGAGTTTTTACTACCGAACAACACAACGAGTGGGCCAGTTACTTCAATATTGCCAAAAACGAAGTGGCAAATCCTTACATAAACTGGGCGGACAGAAGTTATGTACCGGAAAATAAAATCCAGGGCGATTTGTATGAATATCCTTTAAACTGGTTTCAAATTGTAAATTTTAAAGGCGCTTTTGGCGAAAGCAACTGGCTGGAAGGCTGGACTCTTTTAGCCGATTAAATTAAAAAAAGCCTGCAATTACAGGCTTTACATTCTGACATTTAGTTATCGGTGGGTCAGAATATTAAAATAATTTTTTTAGCGTAATATAGATTTGAATTAAAATTATGCCGTCTCTAATTCAAAACTATTTATTTTCATCTCCAGGTTATTATCTAAAAAATGTTGCGCATCTGCATAACTTTCAAAACCGCCTTGTGTTTCAATATTTTTTATCCGCGGATCTGGTTGTTCTACCATTTCCCTAAATAAATTCAAAGAAATATCATTTTGCCCGTACCCTCTGATTTTCCCGGTTTGATAATCGTAAGAAAAATCTTCATGCTCAGCAAAAACAAATTCAAGCTCCGATTTTTTTACTGCTGAATCGTAAAACTGGGCATACATACAATATACTTTCCCGTTAGGCATCCCGTAAAAATATACAGGTAAAAATGTATGAAAATACGTCATGTACGATTTGTGAATTAACTTTGCTTTCATTACCATATTTGAAAATTTTAACTGCCCGAAAATACTATCTAACTGTATATTTCCTGAAGAGTTTCCATTAATTTTCGATTAATGAACGTTTAAAAAATTGTTTAAGAAAACTATTGATAAGTAATTGTTTCTTAATGCAATGCGGGATTTTGTTTTAAATCGGGAATTCGATCCCGCAGTTTATTTCTTAATAAAAGCCGACCGAAATTTGAAAATCACTTAATCAATTTTTAACAGAAAGGTAGTAATCCGGTTTTACCTTTATATCGGATAAAGAATTGAAATGCAAATGATAAAAAGAAGTTGGAACCAAAGTATTTCTGAAATAAATAAAAACCTGCTGTCAGTCTCAGACTCTTCTGAAAAAGCGGCCTTGTCGATAACCGTTGGATTTTATCTTGGATTATTTCCTGTATTTGGAATGACAACGGCTCTTTGCCTGGCCGCTATTTTTCTGTTTAGATTGAACGCTGTTTTAATGTTAACGGTTAACTGGCTGGCAACACCGTTACAATTAATTTTTACTGTCCCTTTTTTAAAAGCCGGCCGCCTGATTTTTTTTAGCGACAATCATATTTCCCCTGAAATATCGTTTAAAAACTTTTTCTCTGCTAAAAGTTGGGATACAATTTATTACTTGTTTGAATCGGTTGTGGGAGGTATTGCAATGTGGGGAATAACCGGCTTAATTTCAGGATATTTTCTTTACAAAGCATTTTTCAGGTTGTCGGGGGTAATTACCAAAAAGTTGCCATTAAAAAAGTAAGCATTCTTATCCCAAACTTCTAAAAGCAAGATTTTTAAGTGAAAAACTGTCGCAACTCAATGCATGTGCCCTCACCAATTCGTGAATTATTTCAGCAGTTTTATCGGGATAGAAAATATGTATGAACGTATTATCGGCTAACCACTCTCCCACCTGACTTTGAATACCGGAGTTATTTTCAATCACAAAAATTCCCATTTCGGCCAGCTGCGCTGCATTGCACGCTTGTTCGTACTGATTTTTCATGGGGACAACACACAGTTTTTTACCCATAAAAATGGCTTCGGCAGGTGTTTCAAAACCAGCAGTACAGAAAATTCCGGCACAGTTAACAAACGATTCATTAAAAGCTTCATAAGAAACCGGCGAAAAATGAATATTTCTGATTTGATATTCGTTTGTGCAGGTTTTTGAAAATACTTCCCAGCGTACACGCTGAAAAGGTTCGAGTAATTTTATAATTTCCTTATCGCTAAAAGCCGGCAAATACACCGTAAAATGCCCTTTGTTTTTTGGAGTAGCCTTTCGGATGGAGTTTCTTATTACAGGAGTAAAATTCTTCCCGTCGAATGCATTAAAATGAAATCCGTAACGAACACTGGCCGGTGCATAATATTTCAAAACCAGTTTACCAAAAAAATCGTTTTTCGATGGTTTGGCAGCCAGTGGATGCAACACGGCATTCTGGTGGCTCAACCCAACACATTCTTTCCTCCTTATTTTACAGGCCCATGCTGTAACAGGCTCAAAATCGTTGATAATTAAATCGTAATCTTTTACCGGGAATAAGATAATATCACTGATTAAACGGAATAATTTCATTTTATAAACCGTTCGGAGAAAATCGACCCCACCCTTTTTCCCAAAAATAAAGCTGAAACCATAAAAGCTGCTTTTTATTTCAAACGGAAGCGAAATATCTCCCTGTGTCCCGCTAACAACAACATCGGTTTCGCCTAATTTTTGAAGGATTGGGACAATCTCACGCGCACGTGCAAGATGGCCGTTACCGGTGGCTTGTATAGCATAAAGAATTTTCACAATTACAGTATATTAGTATAAATAAGTTCATTAACCAGAGAACGATAGAGTTGTCGGTCTTCGGGGATATCAAGTTCATCGGGTTGCAATTCATCGTCAGGCCCGTCAAAATAAAAAAGATGCCATTTCCTGTCGTAATACTCAGCTGCCGTAAAATGTTCCACCCAGTCGCCACAATTCAGGTACCGAAAAATTTTACCGTTTATCTGTGTTTCTTTGTCAACCGGTTTGTGTGTATGACCGCAAATTACGGTACTACAATTTTTTAACACGGCCGAATTGACAACCATTTTCTCAAACCGGTTCAAGTCCGATTTATCTTTGTTTAGCCTCCTTTTTAAGCTTTTATAAATGATAATTTCTTTTACCCTGAAATATTTTAATATGCGGTTTAGAGCGTTATTAAAAATGGTAAGCAAACCATAAACCGCAGCCCCCAGTTTTGCAAGCCACTTTGTACTATGAATAATATTGTCGAAAATATCACCATGCAAAAGCCAGGTTCTTTCCCCATCCAATTCCAAAACCAACTGATTTACAATCCTCAGGTTTCCGATTTGTGTCAGGCCAAATTTTCTGAGAAACTCGTCGTGATTACCGGTAATGTAGAAAATCTGAACTCCTTTCTCCATCATTTTTATAAATTGACGGACGACTTTTAAATGATTTTTTGGAAAATAATTCCGGCTGAAACGCCACGAATCAATAATATCTCCATTCAATATCAATGTTTTCGGATGAATTGATTTTAAATATTTCAGCACCTTTTTAGGCTTGCAAGCATGTGTCGCCAAATGTAAATCCGAAATCACCGAAACTTCTAATTCCCTGCTTTTCACTGCAAAAACTATATTTCGACAAAAGAAATGAATTGAAATTAACTAATTATTACAGTTGCGTTACGAATAAAATAAAAGTGTAAAAAACCGCTTTTCAGGTTGTTTTTACACATTGCGTTTTGAACACAGTTGTAGAAAACTTGCACATTTACCTCAACGTTCTAAATAAAAAACAGCCTGAATATTTTGGCTGTTTATCTTTAAACTATCTCAATAATCTAAAGTTTGTGGAATTAACATTTATGGGCTTTAATTTTCGGATACTATTTTTTTTGAAAATTATTTCGCTATCACTTTTTCTACATCTTCCCAGGAAATAATTTTATAATTCTGGCTTTTCTTTTTTCTTTTATCATAGTTGTAGCCATCCTGAACAACGAGGATTCCTTTTGGAAAGTCGGTTCCCAGTGGCAACGATGTAATATCTATTCCATCGGTTTCTTCCACACCATCAACTGTTCCATCGGTAATTCTGAAACTTCCGAGGTATTTATTATCGCCTTGCCGTTCAAAAATGGCATAGGAATAATTTCCCTGCGAAGAGGCAAGTAAATAACCGTTGCCGTTTCCCTGGTCGTAAATTGCCAACCCTTCAATATCGTATTTAATATTTGGGTTATTTTCAGAACTTTCCGCAATTAAAATTCCTTCGTTCGAACCGTCGGGTTCGGCTTCAAACTTATAAATCCCAACCTGTTCTTCACCAATATAAAGAACACTTTTTTCATCGTCGGCTACCATTCCTTCGGTTTGCGTTTGTAACGAAAAAGAACGGACAAGTTTGGCATCAATTCTTTTGTTTGCAGCAATTAGTTCCCACTGTTCCACTTCTCCGGCTTTGCTGTTCATAAAAACATAAAACTTACCCGAAACCTGGCTTTTGTACATACAAAGACCGTAAACATCATCTTTCATTTCAGAATAAATTATGCGCGAATGCAAGGTATCGAGCATTCCGTTTTCACGAATCTTGTAAATTGAAAGCGAATGGCTGGTACGGTTGGAGGCGGCAAGAATATCGATGGTATCGTTGCCTAAAACAAAACTGCACCGAAGGTCGCAGTTGTTCATATTTCCGGTATAAAAATAGAACAATTCATCGCCCTGCAAATTGTAGGAAACCATTCCCCCTTTTTTATCGGTCCCAAAAATGATTGATTTTTCAGGATTTTTTTTATTTATCCAAATGGCAGGATCATCAGCAGAATCTTCGTTTTTTTTCTCAGGTACGGGCTGTGTTTCCACTCTCGCCTGAACCGTTGGTTCAATATGTAACCCTGCTTTTTTTGAACCTTCGCTGGGGCGATTTGCATTACAGGAGGCTAGCACTAAAATATATACTAAAGCAATAAATCCGTAATAATTATTCATAAGCCATAACATTAAAAGTAGTTAAGCTGAGAACCTGCAAATTCAGATTCTCAGCCACATATTATTTTATACCAATTTGGTGCCTGGTAATTTTATTCCAAACATCAGAAATTAAATTTCAACCCGAAATTTACTTTAACGTTGTAATACTCTGCCTGATAAGTATATTTAGATTCTCCCTGATAGTAACGCAACGGAGTATTCAAAATATTATTTACTTCGGCAAACAAAGCAAAGTTTTTGTTGAAATTATAACTTGAGTTAAAATCGAGGTACGATACTTTGTCGTAATAAACATCTTCAAAAGCTTTATCGCTGTATTCTTCAACAAATTCACCGGCATAATTATAAGAAAGCCTTACCGACAATTTTTTCCCTTCGTAATACAACGAAGCATTTAACGTATTTTTCGGGGTTCCGGGCAAAGTTAAATCATCATCCTGGCGATCTTCAATTTGAAAATTGCTAACCGTAGATTTTGTATACGTGTAATTTGAATAGAATCCGAACTGACGGAGAAAGCCCGGCAAAAAGTCGAACTGGCGCTGGAATGCCAATTCAACACCCAACAATGTAGCATCGCCCGCGTTGATAGGTTGTGTGAATTTTTTCCATTCCTGGCCTAAATAAGTGTAATCGGATTGAATTCCGTCAACAATAAAGTCGCTGATGTTTTTGTAAAAAACTCCTCCTGAAACCACGCCAATCGATTTAAAATAATGCTCACCCATTAAATCAAAATTGATTGAAGTAGTTGGGGTAAGATCAGGGTTACCTATTTGAATTTCGTTGTCTTCGTTGCTAATTTCAACGCGCGGAACAAGGTCGATATATTTTGGCCTTGCCAGGGTATTGGTAACACTTGCTTTGATATTTGTGTTTTTTCCAAACTCGTATTTTAGCAACAGCGACGGCAATACATTTGTATAGCTGTGATCGACCTTTTCTGTGTTAATAAGATCTTCAACATCACCCTCTTCATCCAATATCAATTTTTTTCCCGAATAGTTATTAGTGGTGTTTTCAACCCTCACCCCGGCAACAATATCCAAATCGCCAAATGACTGATCGAAACGTACATAACCGGCGGTTATATCTTCCGATGCATCAAAGTTCCCGGCCAATTCTTCAAGGTTTAGAGTTTTTTCAAAATCTGCTGAATTTAAGTCTAATCCACCTAAAAATTTAACATTTACATAAGTCCCGGCTACATAATTACCGGCCAAATAATTGTCTTTTGTTTCGACTATTGTATTATTAAAAGTGTTGGCATTAAAAGCATCTTTATCCGTGGGCTTGTAATTATAAAAGTCGTTATCGCGATTTTTACTTTTACCGTTATATTTTCCGCCAAACCTTAAAACACTTGTTCCATTCCTGAATGGAAGTTTCATGTCGACTTTAAATTTTTTGTCGATATCCTCGGTGTACTGATGTTCTTCTGTCATCTCGTCAAATTTCCAATCGCTGTTAAAATCCTGGGCAGCTGCAGTATTAATAATAACCTTTGGCTGTTCAGGGTTGGTAACATCCTGTTCAAACAGTACTTTTTTAATTGCGTAATTCAGATAACGTTCATTCGGACGATCTTCGTTTGCTTTTGAATAAGAACTGCTCCAGTCAATTTCGAGGGCGCCAATCTGGTGTTCGCCGTTTAATGCAAAATGAATGGTGCGTTGATCTTCCAAACGCGCATCTTTATGCGTACCGGCCTTAATTTCACGTTCTATTTTAGCCACATCTTCATCCAGGTCTTTGTAAACCACACGGTAACGGTTTTCCCAGTCATTACGGTGATTGTACATAATCTTTGCTTCAATTTTATTATTGGAGTTAAACTTATAGTCGATGGCGCCTGAATAGCTTTGGCGTAAACGCTCAATCAAATAAGTACGTACCTGCATTTCTTTCATCAAACCTTCGTCATTCCATTCGGCTTCAAGGTCGTCAGAACCCATTATGTGATCCTGAACCGAGCCGGCAAGAGTAATACCCAGTTTATTGTTAAAAAAGCGGTCGCCATACAAAAGGGAAACATTGGGGGCAACTTTTTCACGAAGTGCGTTATAAACCCCTCCAACCGAGCCGGTAATACGGCGTGTATATGGGTTCGATTTTGTAACAAGGTTTACAGAACCGCCAATAGCATCGGCATCCATATCGGCAGTAACTACTTTATTTACTTCAATGCTTTGAATCATATCCGAAGGAATCAGGTCGAGCTGGATGGAACGGGTTTCTGCTTCGGCAGAAGGGATACGATCGCCATCAATTGCAACAGAGTTGTATTCAGGAGAAGTTCCGCGAATATTTCCAAAACGGGCTTCCCCCTGGTCGTATTGAACATTGATTCCGGGAATACGTTTCAATGCATCTCCAACGTTTTGGTCGGGGAAACGCCCCACCTGATCGGAAGAAATAATGTTGGTAATATTCATACTGTTTTTTTGCTGGTTCAATGCTTTTGATTGTCCCTGCAACGCGCCGTTTACTACAACTTCGTCGATATCAATACCGGCCTGTAATTTAAAATTAAGTTCCTTTGTTTCACCAGCATTAACTGATATTTCCTGAGTTTGAGCCTTAAAACCAATATATGAAACCGTTACTTCATAATTACCGGCTGCAATGGCAGGCAAACGATAGAACCCGTTAACATCGGAAACAGTCCCTGTTTTTTGTGACTGAACCAATACAGTGGCTCCCGGCAAAGGTAAACCCTGGTCGTCAACGATACGACCGGTAATTACTGCCTTGTTGCCATCCACATCCGAATCGGCATAAATATTCAGGGTGAAAAGGGTTAACAATAAAAAGAGTATTACAAAAAGTTTTTTCATAGGACGGATAATTTGTTTTTAACGGCCTCAAAAATAAATTCCGCCCAAAGCACATTGGTTAAAAAAGAATTAAATGAAGATTAAAAAAGATTAATGTTTCAGAACTATTACAAAACGGTTAGCAACCTGTGAAACAAATTTTTAGAAATGGACAGAAACTTCAGCTTATCAGAATTAGCAGGAGATTTCACTGTTTTCCCGATGTGGAAAGCCGGTATAAAAAGATATGTTTATAAACCCATCGGTTCACTTCTAACTCTAAAAAACAGCTCATACCAAAAGTGTAACAATGCGTTAAACAATAAGATAAATGTACAATAACCAATAAAACTGCATGTTAACCCTTTACAATCAGAAGGAAACAAAAAGAGCCATCTTTTTCAAGACGGCCCTTCAAAATATATTTATATTTCGCTATTTCGTTTTGCGTGTATAATAAATAAAATCGCGTTGAGATTTTATCAGGTTCACTGAATAAAGCATTAGATTTCTTATCTCTGAAATAATTTTAAAATAAAGTTGTGAATTGCGAGTATTCACCTGCTTATTCTTAATTCGTTTGATTTGGTTCTTTTCCATCCGGCTTAAAAACTCAAATATTTTATCGCGTTTTTCAACCATAGCATCCAATTCGTTAAATTTTTCTTCTTTAACAGCATGGAGCATAAAATTAAAGAAAGTATCAATTTCGGTAACCAAACGAGTAAGTTCTTCACCCTGATCTTCGGAAAATGGTTTATGATTGTTCTCGACATGTTTAACCATAGGTTCAATCATAAAATGAACAGCATGCGACATTTCCCTTTTGTAATCCATCATTTGTACATAAAAATGGCTGGTATCAAGCGACCCTTCCGTAATTTTATTAACGGTTGTGTAAACTTTATCTTTGTTCTTTTTGGCCTTTTTTGAAAATTCAGCACACGATTGCTGAGCATTTTTAAGACCGCTTCTATCTTCTTTCAAAAAGCTTTCAATACCAAGTGAAACAATGTGGTTGGTAGAAAAAATTGCTCTAAGAACCTGTTTTGAACTTTTAACAATAATTTCCTGAGAAGCATCGTGGTCGCTGATAACATCTTCCTCTTCATTTTTGGTTTTATCATTGCGTTTTTTGTACAACAAGTGGGTTCTAACAACCATCAAAATGGCAACAATAATAAAAATGAAAATCATAAACTTGCCGCTAACCGAAATTAGCAATGCAATTAATCCTGATACAGAGAACGCAATTAAAGCGGTTAAAAACCAACCGCCGATTACAGCAAATACACCGGAAATTCGATAAACAGCGCTCTCACGATCCCAGGCACGGTCGGAAAGTGAAGTACCCATGGCAACCATAAAAGTTACATAAGTTGTTGAAAGCGGCAATTTAAGCGAAGTTCCGAAAGCAATTAAGATACTGGCTACAACCAAGTTCACCGAGGCCCTGATTTTGTCGAATGCCGGCGGTTCCGGATCGTTGGGATTATTGTATGAAAAAGGTGTAAACCTCGAGCCTATAAATTTTGAAACTGGTGCCGGTATTAAACTTACAACTGTTTTATTGAAATTAGTAGTACCGCGTACAATTATCCTCGCCGCAAGTGACGACCCAAACCGTTCGTCGCCTTCGCTTTGGCGCGAAAGATCAACTGTTGTGGAAACTACCGAACGTGCTTTTCTGGAAAAAATAAGAGTAACAATCATTACCAGCCCGGCAATTAACAGCATGTATGGGGGCGTTCCTACTTTTCCTTTCAGCATTTCCATGGTAAAACTGTCGGGAGCAACAGCGCCTGCAGCAATCCATGCTTTAAACGAATTGAACCCGGCCAAAGGAACACCAATGAAATTCACCAGGTCGTTTCCGGCAAATGCCATGGCCAGTGCAAATGTTCCGACAAGTACAATTACTTTCAGAATTTTAATGTTAAACAGCCATTTTAAAAGCTGGATAAAAACAACCCAAAACAGGAAACTGTATAAAAGAACCAAACCGGTGTTATTGGCAAACCACTCTTCGAGTTTTACTCCCGGGCTGATTTCATATTCAGCAAAAGAAGACCCGTTAATACCTTTGATAAAAATAAAGTAGGTAATCACACAAATGGCAATCCCACCGTAAACAGAACCAAAATATTTCATTGGGGTTCGGTACTGAAATGTAAAAATTAACCGGGCAATGTACTGCACAATCGCCCCCACCGTAAATGCAATAAACACCGAGACCAGAATCCCCGTAATAATGGCAAGCGCTTTTTCCGAATTAATATAGTTCGACAACTCCAGCATGGTTCCGCCCATACTTTTTATTTTTACTACTGAAACAGCTACTGCTGCACCTAAAAGTTCAAAAACAATGGAAACCGTTGTCGATGTTGGCATTCCAAAGGTATTAAACATGTCGAGAAGAATAACATCTGTAATCATTACAGCCAAAAAAATGACCATGATTTCAGAAAAATAAAACATGTCGGGATGAAAAATTCCTTTCCTTGCAACCTCCATCATCCCGTTGGAGAAAGTTGCACCAATTAAAACACCTAAACTGGCCATTAAAAAAATCATCCATTTGGGAGCAGCTTTTGAGCCAATGGCTGAGTTGAGAAAATTAACAGCGTCGTTACTTACCCCAACTATTAAATCAGAAATGGCAAGGGCAAATAAAATAACAACAAGAATTAAATAAAAATTTTCCATTATTTAGTTTTTATTGATGGTCGGCAAATATAGACTCTAAGAAATAATATACGCTTATATTAAATATTAAATAAACTTTAACTAACTATGAATTTACTGTTAATCAGCGAATAACAATAATTTTCTAAATTTGTACCCATTAATATTGCAAACATGAATAAATTATCGACGCGACAGGTAGGTTTAATTCTTTCGGTTATTCTAACAATCATAGTTTATATTGTTGGAATTGCTGCTTATAAAACTAATTCATTTTTTTTAATTTATTCAGTTGCCTCAGCTGTATTTTTCCTTTTAACATACTTTTTAATTCAATTTCTGTTGAACAAATTTATCTCTGAAAAGATTAAGCCTATTTATAAAATTATCAATTATTTCCCTGAAAAAGGAAAAGAAGCAAAATTAAAAACCAAACAGGGATTTGTTGATATTACTGAGGTTGAACACGATGTAGAATTATGGGCGCAAAACCAATTGCAGGAAATTGAACGATTAAAAGACCTGGAACGCTATCGTAAAGAATTTGTAGGAAATGTTTCGCACGAATTAAAAACACCCATTTTTAACATTCAGGGATACATTTTAACGTTGCTCGAAGGTGGACTCGAAGACCCGAAGATCAACAAACTGTACCTGATGCGCTCTGAAAAAAGCATCGATCGCATGATTTCTATTGTTGAAGATTTGGAATCGATTACCAAACTCGAAACCGGCGAATTAAAACCCCAATATTCCGTTTTCGATATTGTAAAAGTTACCGAAGAAATTTTTGAGCTGGAACACATGCTTTCGAAAGAACGCAAAATTTCGCTTCAATTTGCCAACAAACCCGACAAACCAATTTTGATAACCGCCGATAAAAAACGGATCATTGAAGTATTTACCAACCTTATTACCAACGGAATTAAGTACGGAAAGAAAAAAGGGTATATAAAAGTTGGTTTTTACGATTTTGATGAAAAAATTATGATCGAGGTTTCGGATAACGGAATCGGAATTGATAAAAAAGATCTTCCCCGAATTTTTGAACGTTTTTACCGCGTCGACAAATCGCGCTCGCGCGAACAGGGCGGAACCGGCCTTGGACTTTCAATTGTTAAACACATTATTGAAGCCCACAATCAAACCATTAATGTACAAAGTGTTTTAGACGAAGGAACTACTTTTACTTTTACACTTGAAAAAGCCAAATAATCGGCTAACTTTGTCTTAATTCATATTTATTGTATTTTTAATAAAGCTTTAATTCAAAGCATCTACTTTTGTAATTTAAGAATCGCTACAATGAGTGAAAATACATTTAAAATTCTTTTAGTTGACGACGAGATAGACATTCTCGAATTTATCAGCTACAATCTTGAAAAAGAAGGATATCAGGTTTTTACTGCAAAAAATGGTATTGAAGCCATAAAAGTTGCGGAGAAAAAAATTCCACATCTGATTATTCTTGATGTAATGATGCCTGAAATGGACGGAATTGCAGCCTGTGAAGAATTGCGGAAAATTCCTTCTTTAAAAAATACAGTTATTGCATTTTTAACAGCCCGCGGCGAAGACTACTCCCAAATTGCAGGATTTGAAGCCGGTGCCGACGATTATATCACCAAACCGGTCCGCCCAAAAGTTTTGGTGAGCCGTGTTAAAGCATTGCTGAAAAGAACCGGTGAAACCACCGAAGTTCCGGTTGTTCAGGATTCGAACACTGTTACCATTGGCAATTTGCTTATCGACAAGGAAAGATATTTGATTCGTATGGGTAACGACGAAATGATTCTTCCGCGTAAAGAATTTGAATTGTTGTCGCTACTTGTTTCAAAACCAGGTAAAGTATTTACCCGCGAAGAAATTTATTATTCGGTTTGGGGCGACAATGTAGTGGTTGGCGACCGTACCATCGATGTCCACATTCGCAAACTGAGGGAAAAAATCGGTAACGATCACATCAAAACGTTAAAAGGAATCGGGTATAAATTTGTTGAATAAATAAATTCAGACAAAATACATTATCAAGTATAACACAGAAAACCCCGCGAAATAACCGGCAATTATTTGTCCGAGGGTGTGTTTGTTTAAAAGCAACCGTGCTGTTCCTACTGCGCCAGAAACGATTACTGTGGTTAAAATAGCCCAAAACGGATTCACCCCCAGCCGGAACGACAAGGCAAAAAGGGTTCCGGTTATACTTCCCAGTGCTGCCATGTGACTACTTATTTTCCAACGGAACGAAACCAGCAGCAAAAATACAATCACAATCACCGAAGCCAGCAAATAAAGTTTAAACACCGGGAAAGCCTTCATTTTGTTCATTATCATGTACCCCATGTAATAAAATACCGAGGTAAAAAGCAGTAGAATAATCCGGTCGCGGGTGCTTTCCATCGAAAGGTCGAATTTTGGATTCAGCGCCATTACTGCAACAGTAAGTAAAGGCAGGATTCCGGTGGTAAAAATCATTACCAGCAAAATAAACCGTTTGGCTTCCCACGAAATCATGGAAAAGTAAAACCCGGTATTCAGCAATAAAATAAATCCCAGTGTTGGCACCAAAACCGGGTGAAAAAGTATAGATAAAAATTTAGCTGTTTTTTCTGCCATTTTAAAGCTCTTTACGCAGGCGGGCAACAGGAATTCCTAATTGTTCGCGGTATTTGGCTACTGTTCTCCGTGCAATGTTATACGATTTTTCCTTCAGAATCTGGGCCAGCCGGTCGTCGGTAAGCGGTCGTCGTTTATCTTCATTCTCGATACAATCCTGCAATATTTTTTTGATTTCGCGGGTTGAAACTTCCTCTCCGTCATCTTTTTGCATTCCTTCTGAAAAGAAAAACTTCAACGGATAAATTCCAAAATGGGTCTGAATGTACTTGCTGTTCGAAACCCTCGAAATGGTTGAAATATCGAGGCCTGTCCGTTCCGCAATATCTTTAAGAATCATCGGTTTCATTTTGGTTTCATCGCCTTCCATAAAATACTCTTTCTGAAAATTGATGATTTCCGACATGGTAATCAGCAGCGTATGTTGCCGTTGCATAAGTGCGTCGATAAACCATTTGGCCGAATCGAGTTTTTGTTTTACAAAAAGAAGCGCTTCCTTTTGGTTTTTGTTTTTCCCCTTGTCGCTCAGCGAATGCAACATTTCGAGGTAAGTATCATTGATTTTCAAATCGGGAACATTCCGCTGGTTTAACGACAGGTTCAAATCACCGTCGAGGTTATCGAGGATAAAATCGGGTACAATGTGCTGGTTCGATTTGTTCAGCGGATTGCTGTACGAACTTCCGGGCTTTGGATTGAGTTTCAGCACCTGATCGATTCCCTGTTTCAGCTCTTCGTCGGAGAGTTCCAGCTTTTTCTGAATTTTATCGTAATGTTTTTTAGTAAACTCTATAAAAAAATCCTTTACAATTTCTTTGGCTAGTTTATACTCTTTTCCATGTTTTCTTTCAAGCTGAAGCACCAGGCATTCCTGTAAATCACGGGCTCCCACTCCCGGAGGATCAAGTTCCTGAACCACTTTTAAAATTTGCCCAAGTTCTTCTTCCGAAACCTCCATATTCAGGTTAAAAGCAATGTCGTCGCTGATGGCTTCCAACTCACGTCGCAGATAACCGTCGTCGTCGATATTCCCGATAACATATTCTGCCAGCTGGCTTTGCCGTTCAGTAAGATCTATCAGACGAAGCTGATCGTATAAATTTTCGTGAAATGTTGCCCCGACAGAAAACGGGACATCAATGTATTTGTCGTCTTTCGAATAATTGTTCGTATTTAACTTATAGGAAGGAATCTCATCTTCGTCGTTCAAATAGTCGTCGAATGAAAATTCCTCATCATCCTCATCCGGCTCCGACTTCAACTCCGGAGCTTCGGCTTCTTCTTCAAATTCCGGATTGTCAGATTCGAGTTCAAGTACCGGGTTTTCTTCCAGTTCTTTTTTAATCCGTTGCTCAAGTTGCATAGTCGGGATTTCCAAAAGCTTAATCACCTGAATTTGCTGGGGCGATAGCTTCTGAAGCAATTTTTGTTGTAACGACAGTTTTTGCTCCATATCCCAATTATTAACCCCGTAAAATTAGCATTTTTTTTTAATGCCGCTCTCCGAATTTCTTATTTAGAATTCGGCGTTCTTCGGGGTGCGCGGGAAGGCAATCACATCGCGGATATTTCCCATGCCGGTAACAAAAAGAATAAAACGTTCAAAACCAAGTCCGAAACCGCTGTGAACCACCGAACCAAACCGTCGTGTGTCGAGGTACCACCACATTTCTTCAACAGGAATATTCATTTCACTCATTCGGGTTTCCAGCTTTTCGAGGTTTTCCTCGCGCTGCGAACCACCAATAATTTCACCAATCTGCGGGAACAAAACATCCATAGCGCCAACGGTTTTTCCATCGTCGTTCTGTTTCATGTAAAATGCTTTTATTTCCTTCGGATAATCGGTAAGAATTACAGGGCATTTGAAATGTTTTTCAACAAGGTAACGTTCGTGTTCGCTCTGCAGGTCGGTTCCCCAATCCACCGGAAACTGGAATTTTTTCTTTTTATACGGAGCTGAATTTTTCAGAATATCAATAGCTTCGGTGTACGTAATACGCACAAAATCGTTGTTTAAAACAAATTCAAGTTTTTCAATCAAATCCATCGAACGCTGGTCTGCCGGTTTGCTTTTTTCCTCTTCATTTAAGCGTGCAGCCAAAAATTGCAGGTCGTCCATACAATTTTCGAGCGCATATTTAATCAGCGACTTCAGAAATTCTTCCGCCAAATCCATGTTGTCTTTCAAATCGTAGAAAGCCATTTCAGGTTCAATCATCCAGAATTCGGCGAGGTGGCGGGTGGTGTTTGAATTTTCAGCCCTGAAAGTAGGCCCGAACGTATAAATTTCGCCCAGCGCTGTTGCACCCAGTTCTCCTTCCAGCTGACCCGAAACCGTTAAATTGGTTGGTCTTCCAAAAAAGTCCTGCGAAAAATCGATGGTTCCCTCTTCTGTTAACGGAGGATTTTTTGCGTCGAGTACCGAAACCCTGAACATTTGCCCGGCGCCTTCAGCGTCGCTGGCAGTAATAATCGGGGTGTGCAAATAACAAAAGCCTTTTTCGTTAAAATATTTGTGAATGGCAAAAGCCATGGCGTGCCTGATGCGGAAAACAGCGCTAAAGGTACTGGTGCGGAAACGCAGGTGTGCATTTTCCCTTAAAAACTCAAGCGAGTGTTTTTTGGGCTGAATCGGAAATTTTTCAGGATCGGCTTTTCCAAGAATTTCAATTTTTTCAGCAATCAGCTCTACTTTTTGCCCGCTTCCTGCCGATTCGGCGAGGGTTCCTGAAACCGACAAGGCAGCCCCGGTATTTATTTCGCGTAATACGGCTTCATCAAAATTGGCAACTTCGGCTACCACCTGTAAATTATGAATGGTTGAACCATCGTTTAACGCAATAAAGTTTACATTTTTGCTTCCGCGTTTTGTTCTTACCCAGCCTTTGGCAACCACTTTGCTTCCTGTTTCCCCTTTTTGCAGGATGTCTTTAATTTTAATTCTTTCCATAATACTCGATTCTAAACACCTCGGTTTTTAAAATAAGGTACAAAAGTACATTTTTAATGCAAAAATCAGTGGTTTGAATTTTAAATTCAAAAGATTTTTGATGAAGAAATAAAATGGGAAAAGCCACTAATCAAAAGATTAATGGCTTTCATCTTGGACTTTCTTTTAAGACTATTTTTCTATCAATAATTGCTGTTTGTATATGCTACCATTTATTATCAAATGCAGATAATAGTTTCCCGGGACCAATGATTTTGTCGAAATACTTAAAGATTTATTTTTTGATTTGACTTTTTTCACCAACATTTGACTCTCACTCCAAATCTCAATTTGATATTCGCTAAAATCATCTGGCGTTTCTACTTCGTCCCCGCTATCAATATAAATTTTCCCATTTTTATCAATTGTTTCTTCTTCTGACGTAAAGCTAATTTCTACATATTCACTGGCAGGGTTAGGAAACATTGTCATATAATAACCTCTATTGCAGTTACTTTCTGTTTGAACATCAAAACTAGCCCAACCATTTCCCGTAGTACCACATTGGTTTTCTGCAGTTACAAAAAGTGTATAACTTCCTGTTGAAGCCCCATACCCAACTTCTATTCGGGCTGACGCCTGACTGGTATAAGGATAAACATGTACATAAGGATCGGTAGGATATATTGTCCAATTATACCACTCTGCCCCGGAAATAACTAAGGGTGTTGGTGTCCCGTCAAAAAATGCATTGCTTTCTCCCAATGCAATACAATCGGGCCCAATAATATTATCAGGATATAAACCAGTTGCAGGTTTACCTGCCCTGACATTTTTTATCATGTTCTTTTTTGCTGGATACTTGCCACAATTTGTATTAATCTGGGCTTCAATTGTTGCATCTCCGGTACCTGTATTTTCAAATTCAGCATTATTTGTTCCTTGTCCTGATTTTAATTGAACACTTCCTGTGCAACTCCAATCGATATTATAATTTGCTGGCACATTTGCTATTGTATAATATTCTGTTGCACCGGTACATATTGCATCCGCTCCATTTATAAATGGTGAATGATTCGGATCAGTAACTTTATAAGTCAAAGTCTTTGATACTGTTTGTTCACTGTTGCCATAAACCACCCGAACTACAACAGTAAAATCATTGGTTCCATCCGGAGTGTAAGAAAACGTATTATTAGCTGTTGATGTTGAACTATTTTGCCAAAAATATGCAGCACATGGAAGTTGCATATTTGTGCACGTTAAAGTATAAGATACCGGATTTGTATCACCACAAAACAGCCATGCTTTATTTGCAGTAAGTTCAAAGACAGGTAACCTTTTCACGTTTATAGCATCGCTCCACAAACTTGTTTGAACACCATCGCCGCAACCAAAAACAGCATGATACCCCCTTACTTTAATTGTTCCTTCCGTATGGTTTGCAGGATAATGGATGGTTACAGTTTTGTTCCCGGGAATACTAGTAGTTCCATTACTGGGTTGTCCATCCAGTGACCAACCATTAGGGATTAACCATTCATAAATGTATACATTATCACCGGTCCCCGGAACTTTAAGTTGGGTAGCATCAAAAACCTGTGACCCGCTTAAACAGGGCGACAGGTTCCATTGCCCTGCAAAATTAGGACTTAGTGTGGGTTTTAAGTGCTTTATGGATTTAATTGTAACTGTAATAGAATTAGAGGGGTGGCAACTATGTCGCCATTTGCGTTTTTTATTACCGCATATAAAGTACCAGTGCTACCGTCCGTTTCAGAATCAGCTTGCCATTTTATGGTTGCACTGTTAGTTCCAGAAGAAACAGTTATTCCATTATTAGGTTGCCATTCTACCACATAATCGCTCGGTAGTGCGGCTGATAGACTATCGATATAGTTATACTGTGTTTCATTACAAACAATATCAGGCGTATTTTCACCTTTTGCTATTGTTATGTTAATCGAATAACAAAATATCGAAACAAAAGAAAACAATATTAACAATATAAATGATCTCATAATTTTAGAATTTATAATTAATAGAAATTGTATATGGCAATGATATTTCAGAAACTAGCCAAGTTGTTTTTGTGATATTATCGGGATTAATATCACTTGAGTTACTCTTATTTATTAAAATATGGTTATCAATTCCTGCTTCAATCGATGTTGAAAAATGTTTTGAGATTGGAATTTCAACTCCTACAAATGGGATTAAATTAAACCGAAAGAAATCAGAGTCACCGGCTTCTCCTTCAGGCACATTTGTCCTGTTAAATATTGATTTTAAATCAACACCATAATACAAATTTGTAGTTTTAACATAGTTATGTTTCTCATACCCCAATGATAACATAAGAATTGATCGTTTTTCTTCATCCCACAATTCATAATTATTACCATCTTGTGTCCCTTCAATTTTCATATTAGCTAATTCAGCATCAATGCCAATACGCCATGCCCCCTGAACACCGTTTTGATTGCTCTTTAGAATTTTAAAAATCACTTTATCGGGATATCCGTTATCAAACATGCCTAAAACATCGACAGCAGCCGCATATTTTAGTTCTTTGGTGGTTTGCCCAAATATAGTACCCGGGCTTAACGTAATTAAAAAACATATTAAGAATATGTATAAAAACTTCATAATAAATAAATTAAGATTTATAAAATAAATTGAAATGTTTTTGAAATTCAATGATTCGGAGGCGAGCGTGTCATGATTTTGTATTTTGAGAATTAATGAAGTCGAATATAATTATAAAAATGTAAAAAATAAAATTACCAATCAACAAAAACATTTCTTCCTGTTTTTTTAACATAAAAAAGCCATCTGCCACAGAACAGACGGCTTTACTTTCGAATTGATTGATTATTTCTTTCGTTTCAGAAAGAATAAAGAAATCCCCGGCAAACAAATTACCGGGGAATATTTTATGTTCGCTTCAAAATCAAGAGATTGATGCTAAACAATTATGATTTTTCGTCAGAACCAGGAACCGGAACTTTGGCATTGGCCATAAATCCGATATTACCCATAATATAAGTATCAGGTCCGAGTTTCAAATCAGAGTTCATCATTTCGTCCCAGGTAACTTCTTTTCCGGTGTATGCCGAAACACGGCCCATAATGGCAACCATTACCGAGTTGGCTGTTTCTTCTGCCTGGTTCCAAGGAATATCCTGGCGAATAGCTGTAACTAAATCTTTGTGTTCCTGTACATACGGACTGGTTTCGTGGTCTTCGAACGAGAAGAGTGTATTTCCCTGAAGGTCGGTGATGCTTGCTGTTCCGCCCTGGGCTGTGAAAGCGTGACCATTTGTACCGTGGAAAATTTCGTTTACTGCATTGGTACAACCATTGATCTGACGGCAGGTACTTGTAATGTGCATTCCATCGTCATAGATAAAATCAACAGCAAAATTATCGTACTGGTCGCCGGTTACCCTGCGCTGGCGCGAACCAAAACCAAGAGCTTTTGTAGGATGTGTTCCAATATACCAATTAGCTACGTCGATGTTATGAACATGTTGTTCAACAATATGGTCGCCCGAAAGCCAGCACCAGTTTACCCAGTCGCGAATCATCCATTCCATTTCTGTCCAGGAAGGATTGTTTTCGCGGTACCACAATTGACCACCGTTCCAATAAACTTCACCGGTTACAATTCTACCGATGGCATTGTTATTTAATTCTTTTAAAATATTTACATATTTGTGTTGGTGACGGCGTTGTGTTCCTGTAACCACTTTCAATCCAAGTGATTCAGCCATTTTTGCAGCAGCAATTACCTGGCGAACTCCCACAGGGTCAACAGCCACAGGTTTTTCCATAAATACATGTTTGCGTGCTTTTACAGCAGCTTCAAAATGTTCAGGACGGAATTTTGGCGGAGTGGCAAGAATTACAATATCAACATCCGATTCAATCACTTTTTGATAAGCATCGAAACCAACAAAACATTTTTCATTGGGTACTTCAACGCCTTTTTGTTCTTTCAGTTTCTTTTGAAGATCATCAATACGATCCTGAAAAACATCAGCCAAAGCTACAACACTTAATCCGCTTCCTGCATCGAGGAAGTTAAAAGCTGCGCCTGAACCACGGCCACCGCAACCAATTACACCTGCTTTTAATTCTTTTCCTTCAGGAATAGTATCGAGCAGCGGGGGCAAATTTAAATCTCTTGCTGTCCAGTCATAATTACCGGTAGCAGCAGCGCCGCCTCCACCTGCACATGATGACAAAGTTCCAACTCCCATAGCACCGGCAGCACCTACAACAGCAGCGCCACTGATGAATTTTCTTCTTGAAAAATTATTGTTACTCATAGTAAAATGTTTTAGTTGAATTTAGGATTCTAAAATTATTAATTTTTTCCGGTTTTTTCATCAAATTCGCAAACAACTCTAAAACTTATAAAATTACAGTCGGATAACCACCAGATACTCTTTGGCATTTGCGGGTCGGTTTTTAACCAGGCTACCGATTTTGTAAAGTCGCGGGAAGCGCTTCTCACTTCGCCAGCCGGGCTGTTAAAGTAACCTCCCCTGACAACATGTTCTTCGCCAGCGGCAGGTCCTTTCGGATCAACAGCGCCATCCTGAAGTTTTTGATAAGCATCTTCAGCATACCAGTCCAAACAATATTCAGCAGCATTTCCAAGCATGTTTTTCAGTCCAAACGGGTTGGCTTCAACATTGTCGGGCTGGGCAGTTTTTGCGCTGCTGTTTTTTTCGTAGACTATATAATTATTTATTTCATCGCTGCTTTTCCCGAATAATTTCCCAACAAAACCTTTTTCAGCAAAATCTTTTGGATCGCCTGCGAAGAAGAAAGGAGTTTCGGTTCCGCCGCGTGCAGCATATTCCCACTCTGCTTCGGTGGGTAAACGGTAGGTTTTTCCGGTTACCTGCGACAGCCATTTGCAGTAGGTTTCTGCCGAATGGTAACTCATGGTAATGGCAGGCCGGTCGCCAAGACCCCAGTTTTGATCGGGTTGGCCGTACGGAGGAGTCGGTCCTGAAATAGCATCAACATCGGCTTGCGTGCGCGTTCCTTCTGTGTCGGTTGAACGGCCTTCTGCCCTGGTTGCGGTGTAGAATGCCAGATATTCGTCCCAGGTTACTTCAACTTCAGCCATGTAAAACTGACTAATTTTTACCTCTTTTTGAGGACCTTCGTCGGGTTTGCGGTAAGTTTCGTTTTCGGGACTACCAATTTTGAACGAGCCACCCGGAATCGCTTTCATATTAAATGAAATGGTTGTTCCCGGAACGGTTTCGGTAAAATTTTCGAACGATGCAACTGTTGCAGGTTCGGTAAAAATTTCCTTGTTCTCACCACCCGTACTTCCAAAGGAAACATTTTTGGCATGTAATGCATTCGGATCGTAATGTCCTACATTCAGGTGACAGTTAATACAGGCAATTTCGCCTTCTTTCTGACTGTAATACAAATGCGCATCCTGGCCTTCTTTAGTTAAAGTAAGCGGGAACAAGTTTTCGTGGCAATGAACACACGAAGCCTGAAATGTATGTTTTTTTGCATATTCCAGAGTTGATTTGGCTTCCCAGTTAAAATCGGCGCTGTCTTTAAAAACATAACCGTAGGCATCGCGGGCAAAAGCCTTCATTTTTTCTTTCAGGTAGCCTTCACCTTCGGGCGGAAGGTGGCAATCGACACAACCAATGTGAATTCCAACACGGGTATCGTAATGAACCGACAGTTTCCAGGAATCAAAAACATGCGGGTGAACATGACACACTTCACACGATTTGTTGGTTGAAGTGGTTTCAACTACTTTGTATGAAAGCAGTGTAATAATGATACCCAAAGCAAATCCCAAAAAAATTACCAGGAGAATTTTCCTTTTCAAATAAGAGCCTACTTTTTTGAACATCTTTAATTGGTTAAGTTAATTCAGCATTCCTTTTGTTGGAATGCTTCAAAAATAATAAATTACCACAGGTTTGATTAATATTTCAAAACGGAAAACCGATATTTAGAAACATTAAATTTTACAGCGACATAATTTCAACCGAAATCAGCTGATGTCGTTAATAATATAGACGAGCTTTTTCCGGATTTTACCTAAAAAATTATCCGATTTCTTTTTTACAACATATTTGTTGTTTCCAGATATTAAGATTTAGTTCAAAAAAAACAAAAAGGTTGCCTCGGGAAAGACAACCTGGGAACAATTTCAAGAAAGAAATAGAGAAGGTGGGAAAATAAATTCTATAATTTGACAGTACAAATTTCTACTGCAATGTACGGCGATTTCTCCAGCTAAACTTTACAATTCAATTAATTGACTGTTAAAGATTTATTACACAATAAAACAAGTTTTTAATTTACTTTGAACAAAAAAACATAAATAGTTGTATCTTGTTCTTCATGAAAAAGTTAGCCCGATATTTCAACGATTTTCTTGAACTGTTTTTTCCCCCGGTTTGTGTAACCTGCGGCAACCGTTTGATTAACCAGGAAAATTTTATTTGTCTCGACTGCTGGCATGATTTGCCGGTTACCCGTTTTCAGTATGAGAAAGAAAACAAAGTGGCCCAACTTTTTTGGGGCCGTGTTCAGGTTGAAAATGCAACGGCTTACTTTTCGTACAAAAAAGGCAGCCGGTACCAGCAATTGATTCACTCGGTAAAATACCGCGGATTAAAAGAACTGGGTTTTGAAACCGGGAAACGTTTTGGTTTTGAACTAAAAGAATCGCCGCTTTTTCAATCCGTAGATATTATTGTGCCTGTTCCGTTGCACCCAAAAAAAGAGAAAAAACGCGGATTCAACCAAAGCGACTGGATTGCAGCCGGAATTGCGGAAACCATGCAACGGCCAGTTTCGACGGATAACTTGTACCGCAAAACTTTTACTTCAACACAAACCAGAAAAAGCAGGTTCGAACGATGGAAAAATGTGGACGGCATTTTCGGTCTGAAAAACCCGGAAGCATTTAACGGAAAACACATTCTGCTCGTCGACGATGTAATTACCACCGGCTCAACGCTTGAAGCATGTGCTTTCCAGCTATTAAAAATAAAAGACACCACTGTAAGTGTTGCAACACTTGCTTTTGCCGATTTGTAATTAAAAAATCACATAAATTAGCAAGAATGGAAAATTCGTTTTCCGCACCGTAGTCTACTTTTGGTTTTGTCAATTAACGAATAAATGAACGTAAAAACCGACACTCAGAATTTTTATTTCGAACGGATTAACAAGGTTGTCTGTCATATCAACAATCATTTGGGTGAAAATCTCGATGTTTCGAAACTGGCCGAAATCGGGAACTATTCTCCGTATCATTTTCACCGTATAATGAAAAGTTATCTGGGTGAACCGCTGGCCGCTTACATTACACGCATCCGGCTTGAAACCGCAGTGAGTTTGCTCATTTATTCCGATGAAGCAATTAATGCAATTGCGTTTAAAGTTGGTTACGAAAATCCGTCGTCGTTTAACAAGGCCTTTAAAAAACGGTACGGAATTTCGCCGGCTGAATACCGCAAAAACAGTGAAATAACACTTCAGTTAAAAAACCAAAAAGTAAAATTTAATGCCATGGAAAGTTTAAAAAGTCTGGAACCCAAAATTAAAGTTCTAAAACCCAAAAAAGTTATTTATGCAACGGTGTTGGGAAATTACAACAAAAGTTCGGAAAAAGCCTGGGAAACAATTTGCGGGTATGCAAAAGAAAAAAGGTTGTTTGGTTTTAAAACCGAATTTATTGGAATCAGCCACGACGATCCCAAAATTACAGAGCCCGACAAACTTCGTTACGATGCCTGCATTGCGGTTACAAAAGATGTTAAACCCGACGGACCAATAGGAGTACAGGAAATTCAGGGCGGGAAATTCGCTGTTTTTATTCACAAAGGGGCTTATGAAAAACTGGAAAACAGTTACGATTATATTTTTGGTAAGTGGTTGCCCGAAAGCGGAAAAGAACTGCGAAACATTCCTTGTTTTGAAAAATACCTGAATACTCCAGAAGATACTGCGCCAGAAAAATTACGCACCGAAATTTATATTCCGATTCAGTAATAGTTTACAGCAAATACTGTTATAAAAATCCTTTGCCATGAAACAATTCCATGAGATAATTTAGGGAAACTCAACCTCTTTACGTTCCATTTGTTTAGATGAAAAAACATGTAAACAAATGGAATTTTTTATTTCAGAATATGTACCCGGGACGCGCCCCGACGTAGTTTTACCATCGACAGAATTTTTAAAACTTATGGGTGAAGAAGGCATTCGCAAATTGGTGAGCGACCATTACGATTTGCTGGCACAAAGTTCAGTTAAAGATCTATTTCCGCAAAATGAAATTGGGTTGCAAAGAGCAAAACAGAATTCAGCCGATTTTTTTATCCAGGTATGCGGCGGCCCGATGTATTTCAGTAAAAACCGGGGAAAACCCATGCTTTTTAAACGCCATTTGCCCCACAAAATAACACCCGAAGCTCGGGTTGAATGGCTCAATTGTTACCAATCGGCCCTTCAAAAACTCGATTTACCTGAAGATATATTAAAATCGTTTTGGAATTATCTCGATATTTTTTCAAAATGGATGATAAACTCTTAAAATCTAAATTGTTAATACTCACCTTTTCTACATCTTTTTCTTTCCCCAGAATAAACAAACTGAGGTTTTTATCTGTTAAACCGAATAAAAGAATTAATTATCTTAAATTTTAAAATATGAAAATTACCCGTCTGATTTTAATAGCAATGGTTGTACTTGCGATTGGTGCGTGCAATCAAAAACCTGCACAAACCGAAGCGCAGAGCAATGTAAAGTATTACAAACAAATTTTGTTTAGTGAAACTCCTTACGATTTGGAAAAAGGCACCCACCCGATTACTGCGGATGAAGCTGCCGGTGTAAACAATTACAAATTTACCTGGAACGAAGATGGAACTCTGGCATCGGTGGAATACAACAGAAATGGCGTGTTGCTCGGTTATTCCGGACTGCGTGCCGCTAAAGTAACCTATACTTACGATGGCGACAAACAGCTAAAACAATTCTTTGATGAAAACGGACAGCCGACAAAAAACAACGGAGCTTCGGCATTTGAATACACACTCAATGAAAACGGCCAGCGCATTGGTATGCGTTTCCTCGATGAAAACGGCCAGGCTATTGAAAACGGAAACAAAATTCACAATTATGTGTGGACTAAACTTCCCGACGGAATGATCAGGGAATTACGCTACAATCTTGCAGGCGAAGAAACAGTAATGAATCCGTTTTGCCCGTTTTATGAATTGCGTTTTTCATACGACGAAAACGGTTTTGTTACCCGAATGGCCAACTACGATGCCGACACACTTTACAATTGTACTGAAGAAAATTGCGGTGACGCAGGTGTTTCTTACTTTGAATTTGCCAACAATACCAATGGCGACTTGCTCACTTTTTCGGTTCACAATACTACCGGGCAACTTTCGAATTTATACTGGGGATGGGCAAAACGCGAAAACACTTTGGATGGCAACGGCAACGTAATCCTCACTGCCATGTACGATCAGGATGAAGAATATTTGGGTGGAAAAAATGTTCCGGTTACCAAAAATGAATACAACGAATTTGGTGCGTTGGTAAAATCTATTTCCATGGATGGAAATATGAACATTATCAACAATCCGAACAACGGAGTTGCCATTTTAGAATACAAATACGATGAACAGGGCCGCCGCACCGAAACTTTACGTTTCGACAAAGACATGAACCCGATAGAAAATAACGGCTAAAAATTCAACCAAAAAAAATGAAATTCTATTTTTATAAAATTCTTGCAGTAGCGGTTCTCGCTGTTGTGTTGTACTCCTGTTCAGGGAAACCGTCGCAGCAGCAGGAAACCACAGCACCGGTTGCCACTGAAACAAAAACGGTTGAAATTAACAGCGAAGCCAAAACTTTGCTGAACACGCTCGATGAAATGGGCGACTATGTAAATGGCCGCGAATTTCCATCGTTAATAAAACCTTCTTCTGTTTATGAATCGCTCGGTGGAAACAACTTGATAATTGACCTGCGAGGGAATGAAGCTTTTGCGAAAGGGCACATAAAAGGTGCTAAAAATGTTGATTTCACTGAATTGTCCAAATATTTCGCAAACGACATAAAACCGTTTGAATACGACAAAATCATTCTGGTTTGTTATTCAGGGCAGATTTCGAGTTATGCCACTTCGCTGTTGCGGCTGGCCGGTTACGGAAATGTGTATTCCATGCGCTGGGGAATGAGCGGTTGGAACAAGGATTTTGCTGAAAGTTCGTGGCTTGCCAATATTTCTTCCGATTATGAAAACCGGCTGGAAACTTCGAACAATGCAAAAGCCGATGCTGCCGATTTTCCGCTATTAAAAACCGGTAAAACTTCGGGAGAAGAAATTCTTCAGGAACGAATCGATTCGCTTTTTGCAGCCGGTTATTCCGACGCATTGATTTCAGCAAACACTGTATTTGAAAATCCCGAAATGTATTACACCATCAATTACGACAGAAAAGACAAATACGAATCGGGGCACATTCCGGGCGCAATCCGTTACAAACCCGACGGAACACTTGGCATTGTTTCTGAAATGCAAACCATTCCGGCCGACAAACAAGTAGTGGTTTACTGCAACACCGGACACAATTCGAGTTTTGTTACTGCCTATTTGCGTTTGTTTGGCTACGATGCCAAAACACTCACTTTTGGAAACAACGCCTTCATGTACGACAAAATGCTAAAGGAAGAACAAGCGCTTTCGTGGCTGCCTTTTACCGAAGCTGAGATTGAAAATTATCCGGTCGAGAAATAACGAATTTTTTATTCTAATCATTCAATTCCGGTCCGACCGTTGTGTCTGGCCGGAATTTGTATTTTAATACTTCCGGATTCTCCTGAACCAAGATAAAAACGTTGTCAAAATTCAGCTGATTTAAAATAACCCATGCTTTTGTTGAAACCGAAATGTCTTCAGAAAAAAGCAGAATCTTTCCCTGTGTATTTTCCAGTTTGCCGCGGTTTTCTTTTTCCAGTAATTTTTCCAGCGGTATTTGAATTGAATTGAAACGCAAATTTGAATCAGTCGCTATCGAACTTATATTCACCACAACAAAAGGTTGCTTCAAATTTTCAAGTTCACGAAATGTAACCGTGTTGGTTTTACCTGCCAAAACAGATTTTTCGGCATCCTGTTTAAACAGATTTTTATTGGAAACACGTATTACCACCAAAACAAGCAACACCAGAAGTACCAGTGCAACCCAGCGTATATTTTTAAATGAATTCATTTTTCGATTTTTGTTTTATTCGCAACCTCCGTCCAACTGCGATTCTTCGAGCCGTTTTGCTGCGAGGTACTGCATTTTTAAACTGTCGGGTAAACTGTTTATTTGGGTAAAAGTTTTTCGGGCTTTGTACCGGTTTTCAAAAATGGCATTTTCGCGCGGGGTAATCCGGTCGCCCTCAAAACGACTCAACATAACCGTTTTAAACCACTCGTTCAAACCGCCTTGCATAACAAAACAATTTTTATAATCGAGCCCGGCAGCAATTGTCCAGGCTTCAACCGCCAGCTTTTCGCCGTTTCCGTAAAAAATATTCCGAACCTTTTTTTGATTCAGATAACCTTCCCAGTCGGGATTCAGCAACTCGTCGAAAGGGATATTTATCGAGCCGGGAATGTTGCATTCCATAAATTCTTCAGATGTCCGCAAATCAATCAATTGAACGGTGGTGTCTTCGGAATTAACAAAACGCGCTACTTCATCCACCGAACAATAAAACGAATCTTTTGCTGATTCAGCCAGCAATTCTGCCGGTTTCAGCTGAAAACTTTTTGATGGGTTATAAGGCAAAAAGGCCAAAATCAAACCGGCGCCCAACAACAAAACAGTAAGATTTATTCTTGCATTCATTCTTTTCGATTTTATAATTCTGAAGTAATTTCCGGCCGGTTGAATTTTTTCTCTGCCCGTTCCGAAAACCAAAATAAAACTACAGCAGCAACAATTAAAATGAGAGTAAAAACTCCCGGCGAAATGCCCAGCCATTCATCCAAACGGGCCGGGCCTTTGTAACTTCCGTTGGCAGTTTTTTGAATAAACGGATATGTTTCTGCAAAAAGAAAAGCGCCTGTCAGTCCGCCAAACAGATAGAACAAAGCATCTATTTTCCCGATGGAAACGGCGCAGATTCCGGTGCCCGGGCAAAAACCTCCCATAATAAATCCGGCTCCCATAATTACCCCGCCAATTAACGAAGCTGCCACATAATACGGATTTACATACACCAGATTTAAATTCAGCAAACCAAAAAAACTGAGCAATTGCGAGCCCACAAGTGCAACTATGGCTGCGGTAAAAAATACCTTCAAAACCGTGGTATCGTAGCCATAAAACATACCTGCCAGTTTTCGGCTCGACGAAAAACCGGCCTGCTCAAGCGAAAAGCCAAAACCGGTCCCTATTAAAAAAGCAATCAGCAAATCGACTGCTACCGGTAGATTATTTAATACTGAAACTGGTCCCATTATTTTATTGAATTATTTTTTTCAAACTATAAACCCGAAACTTTGAACTAGAAACTTTGAACCCGGAACTTTCAAATCCAAAGTTTCCTGAAAAACCAGGCAAAAAGATAAGCCGAACCAAAAATGGAAATCATAGTTACAAAACCGGCCACCGAAAGAACGGCCATTCCCGAAAGCGCCGCACCGCTGGTACAACCTCGTGCAAGCTGAGCGCCGTAAACAAAAAACAAACCTCCCAGAAAAGCAAAAAACAGCCGCTTTTTATTGGTAATTTTTGGTGATTTTTCAATCTTGAATTTTAACCTTCCCGACAAAGCTCCCGAGAGGAACCCGCCCAAAAACATTCCCAAAACTTCAAAGGTCAGCCAGTTGGTCAGCGGGTTTTCACTGTCTTCGAAATATTTGCTGTAGTACGGCGATTCCAGGGCATGTTGTTCGTCGACCACTTTAACAGCTGCCACAACAGCATATTTTAAACCTCCGCTGGCACCCAGCCCGCGGCCGGAAAAAAACATGGCTGCCAGTAAAACCAATCCCAGAAGAACTCCGGCCAGGTAAGGGTTCATGTAACTTTTTCGGGTCATATTCAGATATTTTTGTATTAAATCGGTTGATCTAATAGACAATTCAGGGGAGTGGATTGTTTTCATAAACAAAACAAATCAGGAACTTTTTCTAAAAAAACAATAAAAAGAGTTTTGAACAACCAGCCATTTTTAAAGTTAAAACCAGGCATCAAACCCTTTCAAATTCCGAAACACTTAATCAATACAAAATTCCTTTAAGTTTTGTTAAACAAGGTTCCTTCAGTATTTGATAAATGTTTGTTTTTATGTTCCTTTGCAACAAATCTAATTTCACTGAATAAAAAGCCATGAAAATATTAACTACCTTATGCTTGCTGCTTCTGGTTTTTGTTGCTACTGCGCAGGATTTAATTATAAAAATATCGGGAGATACAACCAACTGTAAAGTAACAGAACTGGGGGCTATTGAAATTAAATACTATTATTCAGAAAATCCGAAGCTTATTTTTGGTATCGACAATGCCCTGGTCGATCGTGTGGAATTCAGTACCGGCGAGGTGATTGAAATTGGTAAAAACACTTTTTCGAACCCTGAATATTACGCAGGGCAAAAAACACAGGCGCTAAAAATTAACTTTCTTTCGCCGTTAATGGGAAATACCGAATTTGCTTATGAGAAAAGTATCCGCCCGGGGCGTTCGTGGGAAACAGCGTTGGGAATTGTTGGGCTGGGATTCGACACCCAGGAACTAAATCCGCGTGGTGTTTATACTAAACTTGCTTACAAAATGACCAAAAGCCCTGATTTCTATTTAACACGGATGCATTACGCACACATATTGAAAGGCGCCTACATTGCCCCCGAAATTGCAATGCGTTACATGAGTTACGACGACTGGGACTATTACTATGACTGGAACGAAGATTATTATTCTTCGTCGGGAAAAAGGAAGAACAACTTTTCAATGGTTTTTATGTTAAAATTCGGAAAACAGTGGGTTTTCGACAATTCGTTCCTTGTTGATATTTACAGTGGTATTGGCTACGGTTTAGGCGGCGACGAATATGAGACCCTGAATTATGGATTTATTGTTGCGCCCGACGATTTTCCGATTGCATTAACCGGAGGAATCAGAATCGGCTGGGTTTTCGGAAAATAAACAGTTTTTCTGAAACAACCCAAACAAAATCAGTATTTCTCAGCGTCCCAAACGGTAATACAATGCCAGGGAAATTACATTATTGAACTGGTTTTGGCGCCAGTACCACAATTCATTTTCAGGATTTCCACGAATGGGCAAAACCGAATATGCCAGGCGCAAATCGATTTTTACATTGTCGAGCATGTCGAATTGAAACCCCAAAAAAGCCTGTAAGTCCAGATTATTAAATTCGTGCGTATCTTCTTCAGGGAACAAACCGTATTCATCGTATTCGGCAGCGCTTACAAGATAACCTGCAGAAAGTCCTCCCAGAATTGTTCCTTTGTCGTTGGTGCGAAAACCGACAAAAACCGGTACATCGATGTAACCCAGCCGCATAATGTATTTATCCGGGTCGTCCTCCTGGTCGTTAATTTTATTTCGCGCACCTTTTTGTGAATATTTCAACTCCATTCCGGCAAAAACAGCCGGTGCAATGTCGGTTTGAACATAAGCTCCCGCCAAAATCCCGGGTTTATAATACCCCGAATACGAGTCGCCCGAAACCTGGGTCCCGTTAAAACCAGCCAAAAGTCCGCCTTCAAAACGCTGGGCAAAAACAAAATTGGCCAACAGAAGAAAAAGCGCCGGTAAAATAATTTTCCTAATCATACTTATTTTATTCAAGTTCGCGTTTTAGTATTTCGACCCCCGCGCCGGCCTTCTCCCTAATGTGTTTGGCATTTTTCCCCGAAAGCTGCGGCAGACCCGGATCTACAACAAAGATAGGAATTTCCGCTTTTGTATAATGAATTAAACTTGCTGCCGGATAAACAGCCAGCGAAGTTCCAATAACTACAAAAATGTCGGCCTGCTGAACAATTGCAAGCGCCTGCGAAATTGCGGGAACAGCCTCGCCAAACCAAACAATGTGCGGCCGCAGCTGACTGCCTTTTTCACATTTATCGCCCAGTTTCAATTCCCAGTGTTTGAGCGTGTACACCAAATCAGGATCGATGGTACTGCGTGCCTTCCGGAGTTCGCCGTGCAGGTGCAAAACTTTTGTACTTCCGGCCTGTTCATGCAAATCATCCACATTTTGGGTTATAATTTCAACATCAAAATCGTTTTCAAGGGCTGCAATTCCCAAATGGCCGGCGTTGGGTTTTGCTTCCCAAAGTTGTTTGCGGCGTTCGTTGTAAAAACGCAGTACCAATTCCGGGTTCCGCGGCCACGCTTCCAGACTGGCCACTTCGGTAACATCGTATTGTTCCCACAAACCACCCATGTCGCGAAAGGTTTTCAGTCCGCTCTCCTGGCTTATTCCTGCTCCCGAAAGAAAAACGAGTTTCTTTTTCATAAATTAAAAGTACAACAAAATGAATATTCCAAAAACTACATTTTTCAATTTTCATTAACTTGAAATCTCTACATTTGTAACCGTGATTGACAATGCTACGATAGAACGCATTCTGGATGCCGCCGAAATTACCGACGTGGTTTCCGATTTTGTAACACTGCGAAAACGCGGGGTTAACATGCTTGGATTGTGCCCGTTCCATAACGAAAAAACGCCTTCATTTACGGTTTCTCCGGCCAAAGGAATTTTTAAATGTTTTGGCTGCGGAAAAGGCGGCAACTCGGTGAACTTTATTATGGAACACGAAAACCTCACCTACCCTGAAGCGTTAAAATGGCTGGCCAAAAAGTACAATATCGATGTTGTTGAAGAAGAGGAAACCGAGGAAGACAAACAATTAAAAGACGAACGCGAAAGCCTGATGATTGTCTCAGGATTTGCACAGCAGTTTTTTACCCGGTATTTGTGGAATGAAAATGAAGGCCGTACTATTGGGCTGGGCTATTTCCGCGAACGCAGTTTCAGGGACGACATTCTGAAAAAATTTGAGGTTGGATTTGCCCCCGACGGAAAAACCCCTTTCACTGAAGCGGCTCAAAAACAGGGCTACAAAATCGATTTCCTGGAAAAAACAGGACTTACCATTGTCCGCGACGACTGGATGCGCGACCGTTTTGCCGGACGTGTTATGTTTCCGATTCACAACCTCGCCGGGCGTGTAATTGCTTTTGGCGGCCGCATTCTGAAAGAAGACAAAAACACCGCAAAATACCTCAATTCACCCGAGTCGGAAATTTACCACAAAAGCAAGGTTTTGTACGGTATTTTTCAGGCCAAACGCGAAATCACCCGCAACGACAAATGTTATCTTGTGGAAGGATACACCGACGTACTTTCGATGCACCAGGCCGGTATTGAAAATGTGGTAGCTTCGTCGGGAACTGCGCTTACTCCCGACCAAATTCGGCTGGTAAAACGTTTCACGCCAAACATTACCATTATTTACGATGGCGATGCTGCCGGAATAAAAGCTTCGCTGCGTGGAATCGATTTAGTTCTGGAAGAAGGAATGAATGTTAAAGTTTTGCTCCTTCCCAACGGCGAAGACCCCGATTCGTTTGCAAAAACAATGGGCGCCAGCGGATTTCAGAATTTTATTAAGGAAAATGAAACCGATTTTATTCAGTTCAAAACCCGGCTTTTGCTGAAAGAAACCGAAAACGACCCGGTGGCAAGAGCACGGCTGATTACCGATGTTATCCGCTCGGTAGCTGTTATTCCCGACACCATTACCCGCTCGGTGTACATCAGGGAATGCAGTAAATTACTGAACGTTAGTGAAGAAGTTCTTTACAGCGAAATTCACAAACAAAAAACCCGACAAACCGAAGATTTTCAGAAAAAAGAAATCCGGGAAAATGCAAAGCGCCCGGCCACACAACCCGAAATTGTTCCGGCACAAAAACCTGAAGAATTTTTAGTAGAAGAAACCGAATTTCTGCGGTTCCTGTTGAAACATTGTCAGGCTCCGCTGTTTGAATTAGAAAATGAAGAAAATCCAAACGAAACAGAAATAGTAAAAGTGGGTGAATTTATGATCAACGAACTTGAAAACGATGATCTTGTTTCCGGAAACCAACTGTTTCAAATCATTTTCAACGAAGTAAAAGACAACCTCGAAAATGAAAGCTTCGATCCCTGGAAACATTTTATTTATCACCCCAACGGCGAGGTAAGCAAACTTTCCACCGACCTCCTTTCAGAAAAATTTGTTGAAAGCAAACGCTGGAGCAAAGCCGGTGCATACACCGAAAAAGAAGAAGACATTCTGGATTTGCTGATTCCGAAAATTATTTACGAATACAAACTACGGAGAATCAGAATGATGATGGAAGATATTGAAAAACACATCAATGATGCTTCTGATGCCGACGATTTCGACCGTGTTATTGAAGAACAGTCGAAATACATGAACCTGAAAAGGGTGGAAAAATTCCTTTCAGACAAACTTGGCAACCGTACTTTTATTTAACCAAAAAAAATTGGCATGCGAACCTATTTTATTGAAAACCGGGAAGAAATTGAAAAAGTTATAAAAGCCTGCAAAACCTGTTATCTGGCGATGTCGGAAAACGATTTCCCGTATATTCTGCCCATGAATTTTGCACTCGACGGCAACTCGGTCATCCTTCACTCGGCACAAAGCGGCCGTATGTGGGAAACCCTGAAAAAAAACCAAAAAGTTTGCATCAACTGGACTTTGGGCGAAGAACTGGCCTGGCAGGATGTTCGCGTGGGTTGCAGTTACCGTGTAAAATCGAAATCGGTTTTGGTGGAAGGAACGGTTGAATTTGTGGAAGATTACGATGAAAAATACGATTGCCTTCAAAAAATAATGAAACAATACAGCGACCGCGAATTTAAGTTCAGCAAACCTTCGGTGGAAAATGTAGGAGTGATCAGAGTGAAAATGGAAAAAATTTCGGCAAAAGAATTTGGGGCAAAAGCAATTACCCCGTGGAACAGCTAATAAAAATACTATGATTTTTGTAACAGGCGGAACAGGTTTGGTTGGCACTCATTTGTTGTTCGAATTAACAAATTCGGGGCAAAAAGTAAAAGCGCTGAAACGCAAAAACAGCAATTTGCAGCAGGTGCTGACAACTTTTTCCCGGTATTCGGAAAAACCGCAGGAACTTTTTAATCAAATTGAATGGGTCGACGGCGATATTCTGGATTATTTTCAGCTTGAAAGAATCCTTGAAGGAGTTACAGAAATCTACCACTGTGCCGCCATTGTTTCGTTTCGTTCGTCGGAACGTGAAACCATGATTCACAACAACGTTGAAGGAACGGCCAACCTCGTAAACGCAGCCATTGAAAACGGGGTGAAAAAAATCTGCCATGTTAGTTCGATAGCCGCGCTTGGACGGTTGCAAAACGGTGAACCGGTAACCGAAGAAACCAACTGGATTCCATCGAAAAAAGTGTCGGGTTATTCCGAAAGTAAGTTTTTCTCGGAAGCTGAAATCTGGCGCGGAATTGAAGAAGGACTTGATGCAATAATCGTAAATCCGTCGATAATTTTAGGGCCCGCCAACTGGAATTCGGGAAGTGCAAAACTTTTTAAAACCATTTGGGACGGAATGCCGTTTTACACCCGCGGGGTTACCGGGTATGTCGATGTAAGAGATGTTGTACGTTCAATGGTTCAACTTATGAATTCTGAAGTTTTTGAAACCGCAAAAAACCAGCGCTATATTCTGAATTCTGAAAATATAAGTTTTCGCGAACTGTTTTCACAAATTGCCGATACCCTTGAAAAACCAAGGCCAAAATATTTCAGCTCTAACTTTTTACTCGGAATTGTTTGGCGGGCAGCAGTTTTTGCAGGCTGGCTAACGCGAAAACCTTCAGCAATTACGCGTGAAACAGTGGCCAGTTCCAACGAAATTAATCGATTCGACGGGAGTAAAATTACGCGTTTGTTCAATTTTCAATACATACCTATTTCCACTTCGGTAAAACAAACTGCTGATTTTCTGAAAAAAGATATGTCGGCCACTGTTTAAGCATGAAACACCAGCAACGGGGTGTGTGTATGAAATACCATTTTTCGCGCAAAACTTGGATTAAACAACCTCGAAATCATGTTTCGCTTGTGGGTTGTTAACGAAAGAATATCGATTTTTTCCTCGTCGATTATTTTTTGCAGCGAATCCAGAATATCGTCTCCTTCCACCAACCGGCACTCAAAAGCTTTTTCAGTATATTTTTCATGAAGAATTCCCCTCATCCCCTGCATTCGCGCCAAATCCCAGCCATTTCCGGCAGGCTGACCAACGTGTGCACAAATCAGTTTCACATCGAACGGTTTTAAAATGGTCAGCAATTTATCGATAACTGCAAAATCCTTTTCGTCGAAATCGGTAGCATACAAAACCTTTGTAAATTCGCTCAGCTCTTTTGTTGTTGAATCTTCGGGTACTACGAGTACGGGTACTTTCGCATTATAAATTACATCGACAGCCACACTGCCTACTGTTTCAGCATATTCGGTATTTCCACCACGCCCCATTACAATCATCAGCGGATTGTGTTTTTCTGCATAAGCCAAAATATCTTCATCGGGGTAACCCGATTTAATGATTAATTCCGACGTAATTTCCTGCCACTTTTTTTTGCCGATGGCTTTCGCCATTTTTTTAATGAATTGCTGAAACTTTTCGTTTGCATTTTCCTCGGCGTACTCCATTTTAACAAGCAACGTAGGATCGTAAGCATAAACATCGCTAAACGGAATTGAATGAATCAGAGGATTGATGTAGCAATGTAAAAAAACAATTTTCACTCCGAGATGTCTGGCAATATTGTACGCCATTTTACAGGCTTTTTCCGAATCGACGGAGAAATCAACCGGCACCAGAATATGTCTGTCTTTTACATCGGTTTCGGGAATAAAAGGAGCAAGTTTTCGTCCCAGAAGATCGTCGAGAACCGGCATGGCATGAACAACATCTTTTTCCATCACCCTCACTTTTACTGCATACGAAACCGTCCCTTCCGAAACATCGAGGTTTTCCAAATCGCACTCAATGTTCATTGCCCCCAGCCGCATTTTCAGAATATGCGCTTTTGAATAAGGCAAAACCACAATTGTAACCAATTTTTCTTCCATGACTTTTGATTTTTGTTGAACGATTGTCAACTTTTTATTCGACTGAAGTAAAAAGAAGTTACAGTAAACAGCGGCTATTTTTATGAAAAAAAGGACGATCTGCCGTGGCTGACCGTCCTTCGGGCGTATTACTAATACTACCCCCGGAATTAAATCCCGAAAGTTTCTTTGATCTTTTCTACAAAGTCAAGTTTTTCCCAGGTAAAAAGCTCTACCTCGGTTTCAACTTTTCCAAAATACGGTGAATTATACTCTTTTTTCACCGTCACCGGAGTTCTTCCCATGTGCCCGTAAGCAGCTGTTTCCAGGTAAATCGGGTTACGCAATTTTAACCGTTCCTCAATAGCAGCCGGACGAAGATCAAAAACAGTTTTTACTTTTTCTGCAATGTCACCATCGGAAAGCAATATATTTTTTCGGCCGTAAGTAGTTACATAAACTCCCACCGGTTGGGCAACACCAATGGCATAAGCCAGCTGCACCAATATTTCGTCGGTAACTCCGGCGGCAACAAGGTTTTTAGCAATGTGGCGTGCGGCGTAAGCTGCCGAACGGTCGACTTTCGAAGGATCTTTCCCCGAAAATGCACCTCCGCCGTGAGCCCCGCGGCCACCGTAAGTATCTACAATAATTTTACGGCCGGTAAGTCCTGTGTCGCCGTGAGGTCCGCCAATCACAAATTTTCCGGTCGGATTGACATGGAAAATAATATCGCTGCCAAACAGTTTCTGCAAATATTCAGGCAATTTTTCCACCACTCTCGGAATTAAGATATTAATTACATCTTCCCTGATTTTTGCCAGCATGGGTTCGTCGGCATCAAATTCGTCGTGTTGCGTTGAAACTATAATGGTGTGAATTTTAACCGGAACATTTTCGTCGGTGTACTCTACGGTAACCTGCGATTTTGCATCCGGACGAAGATAAGTCATTGTTTTTCCTTCTCGACGTATTTCAGCGAGTTCGAGCAAAATACGGTGCGACAATTCGAGCGGCAAAGGCATAAAATCGTCAGTATCCTTGCAGGCATACCCAAACATCATTCCCTGGTCGCCGGCTCCCTGATCCTTTTTATCAGCTTTGTCGACACCCCTGTTAATATCGGGACTTTGTTCGTGAATAGCCACCAAAACGCCACACGAATCGCCATCGAAACGATAAGCCGCTTTTGTATAACCAATTTTATTGATTACATCGCGTGCAACTTCCTGCACATCGACGTAGGTTTGCGATTTTACTTCGCCGGCAACAACTACCTGACCCGTAGTTACCAGTGTTTCAATCGCTACTTTCGAATTCGAATCGAATGCCAGAAACTGATCCAGCAATGCATCCGAAATCTGGTCGGAAACCTTGTCCGGGTGTCCTTCCGAAACCGATTCACTTGTAAATAAATAACTCATTTTCCCTAATTTTTAGCCGAAAACCTTCAGCTCAATTCAACATTAAATATTCAGGCTGCGGGATATTTTTGATTGTAATCTTGAAAATAAAGCACGATTGCTTTAGCATTTTTTCATGTGGTTGCAATCAATCTCAAATCCTTCCACGTAGCGGGGACAAAAATAACACTCTTATTTTGAATAAAAAAGAACTTATTTAGAATTGTTATAAGAAAAATCGAATTCCTTTTTCCGGTAAACTTTTATAATTTTGAGTCAACTAAAAACTGTTAAACCAAAACAATATGAAACCTTTAAAACATCTTTTGCTTTTTCCCGCGTTTCTTTTGCTTTTTTCATGCCATGATGAAGCAATTCAAAAACCTTTGCCCGAAACCGGTTATCCTTATACTTATCAAAAACTGGACGATGCACGGTTATCTGTACTTATTTCAACATTTAACCAGGTAAACACCAACGAAGACCTGACCATAAACTCCTTTGGATTTCTACGAGGATGGTATACAACGGATAAAGAAATAACCACACCCGAAGGATTTATTTTGGCGCTTGAAGGCTTAACGACAAAATATTGCAATTTTATGGGTATCTCCGATATTTCGGCAATCGATATTGAAAGCGATGTTTTGGGCCGGACAACAGGCGGGGTAAATGTCTCTGTAAAAGACTATTTCACAACTGAATTAGAGTCGAGTAAAAAAAGTACGCATTATTTTTCCCTTACACAGAAATACATTGAAAACCACCAAATCGATTACACTGAAATTACTTTTGCCTTAAACCTTGAGGAAAATAAAATTGGCATTTCGGGTCAGTGGTTTCCAAATGCAAAAGTACCTGAGAATAAAATCTATTCGGAAAACGAAGCTGTTGTTATTGCAAAAAAATGCGGCGAAAAAGATTCAGGTAAAAATATTTCTACCTTGGATGAAAATACTGACGTTCGACAAAAAGTGATACCGATATTTCTTGAAAACGGTTATGAGTTGCACGATTGCTGGTGCGTTACATTTTGGGATATCCAATACAGGTTCTACATTGACACCCAAACGGGCGAAGTCGTAAAAACGATAGATTATTCGAAATACATTTAACCACTGTGAACACAACATAATCTTTCAGCAGCAGAGGAAAACGACAAAAACATATAATCCGAGAACAACATGAAACCTTTGAAACACCTTCCTTTATTTTTAATCACACTGCTAATCTTTTCGAATTGCAAGGAGGAAACTATTGTAAGGCCTTTGCCTGAATCCGGTTATCCTTCCTCGTATACACCTCTCTCCAATTCAGCATGGATTGATCTCAAATCTAAATTTGATAACATCAATTTTTACGACGGACTAAGTTTAAACGAATACGGTTTTGTAACAGGGAAAGTACAAACAAATCCGGACGATTCAATTTCGAAAGAATTTGTTATCAGTAAAATAGATTCTTTCATCACAAAATACAGGGATTTCATGGGAATCCCAGAGGATGAAATATTCACCCTTGAAAATCAAATATTAATTAAAGCCCCTTATTTAATACCCGGAGGAAGAACCAGCATTGGAAGTTTTTACGATGACAAGGAAATGTTCCCTGAAAGCTGGGAACAGATGATTAAGAATGTAAAATACAAATTCTATTTGGTGCAGAACCGAATCAATGGGAAATATATATCAGGCCCGGAATTGGCTTTCGATTTTAAACTGGAAGAAGGGTACATAGAAATTACAGGGAACTGGTTCCCCGAGGTAAAAATCCCTGCAGATGTTATTTATAGCGAAGATGAAGCTTTTCGCATAGCCCGCAATGAAGTCTTAAAACGAAACGGGAGAGATATTTGGGAAACAAAATACAACTTTCATTCTCACATTATTTTGCTAAAAATTAAACAAGGCAATTCTTACGAGATAAGGGATTGCTGGTGCGTAAATACGGTTGAACTGCCTTACACAGGTTATACAATTGCTGTTTATGTTGATACTCAAACCGGTGAAGTTGCTCAATATATCGATAAAAGCTAAAATATTACCTTCTGTTCTGTGTCAGTTGGTGGAACACATTTTCGAGGTTCTGCTGTTTTTCCTGCAAAGTTAAAAGGGTAAATTTATTCTGAACTGCAAATTCAAAAACTGCCGGGCGAATATCTTCTTTTCCATCCGATAAAATCTCCCAAACATTTCCGTTTCGAACAACATTTTCAACGCCCAAAATTTGTAAAATTTTTGCTTCCGGAACCTCCTCCTTAAATTCGGCAATTACCAGCTGATTTTGTTGCAAACTGCCGCTTTTTATTTCAGCAATTCCTCCGTCGGCCACAATTTTACCTTTGTTAATAATGATTACCCGGTTGCAAACCGCCTCCACTTCCTGCATAATGTGCGACGAGAGCATCACAGTTTTTTCTCTGCTTATTTCACGGATTAAATGCCTGATTTCTTCCAACTGGTTCGGGTCGAGCCCGGTGGTTGGTTCATCGAGAATAAGCACCGCAGGATTATGAATCAGTGCCTGTGCAAGCCCAACGCGCTGCCGGTACCCTTTTGAAAGCGCCCCGATTTTTTTATGCTGCTCGTCGCCCAATCCCGTGAGTTCAATCATTTCGGCAATTCGCTTTCTTTTGTTTTCAATCGAATAAAATCCGGCTGTAATTTCAAGGAATTCTTTTACAAAAAGATCGGTGTACAACGGATTATGTTCCGGCAGATAGCCAATATTTTTTCTGACTTCGAGATTTTGAGGCGATATTTTTTGCCCGTTTACAAAAATTTCACCCGAATCGGCAGGTAAATAACCATTAATAATTTTCATTAAAGTTGACTTCCCCGCCCCGTTAGGCCCCAAAAAACCAACAAGTTCACCCTTTTTAACCAGGATATTTACCGAGTCGAGCGCCTTTTGGGTTCCAAACAATTTTGTTATGTTCCTCGTTTCTATTGTCATACAATTATTAACGAAAACAAAAATAGTTGATTCTTTTTATTTTGAAAGCATTAACTTAAATTTGCAAACAGTATAAAATTAGTTAGATGAAGGATCGTAATTTCAATTATATTAAGGATTTAACCCGCTACGAGAGACAAAAGACATGGGAAGTGAATATTGGAGGCGTTCCGGTAGGAGGAAACAATCCGATTCGCATACAAACCATGACTGACACCAGTACAAAAGACACCGATGCTGTTGTTGAACAACTTATACGTTTGATTAAAGCCGGCGCCGATTATGTACGTGTTACCGTGAAAGGAATTTATGACGCTGAAAACCTGAAAAATATAAAAAGTGAACTGGTTGCCCGGGGTTACAATACTCCGCTCATCGGCGACATTCATTTTAACCCGAAGCTGGCAGAAATTGCGGCTAAAACCATTTCAAAAGTTCGTATCAATCCGGGAAATTTCTACGACAAAAGAGCCCAGTTTAAAAACCGTGTTTACACCGACGAGGAATACAAACAGGAATTGCTGAAAATTGAAGAACAGTTTATTCCTTTTCTTGAAATGCTGAGAAGTACCAACACTGCCCTCAGAATCGGGGCCAACCATGGTTCGCTTTCCGACAGGGTGATGAGCCGCTACGGCGATACTCCAGCCGGAATGGTAGAATCGGTAATGGAATTTTTGCGCATTTGTAAAAAAATTGATTTTAACAATGTGGTCATTTCCATTAAATCGAGCAACACCAGGGTAATGGTTTGCACCGTTCGTTTGCTGAATTACAGAATGCGGCTTGAAGACATGAAATACCCGCTTCACCTTGGAGTTACTGAGGCAGGCGAAGGCGAAGACGGACGTATTAAATCGGCCGTTGGAATTGGCGCTTTGCTGGCCGACGGAATTGGCGATACCATTCGCGTTTCGTTAACCGAAAAACCGGTCCGCGAAATTCCGGTGGCCATTAAACTGGTCAACCATTTTAAAAGCTACCAGGATCACGAGCCGATTACGGCTCCAATGATTGCCCAGCCCAATCCTTTTGAATACGAACGCAGGTCTACACGCCCTGTTCTGAATATGGGAGGAAGCGAACTTCCCGTAGTTGTGGCCGATTTAAGCGAAAGAAGTTTGCAGGAATTGCTGCCCATTCGTGGAAAAATGATTCCCGATTACTTCCTTTCAGGAAACAAAATTCTTGACATCAAAGGCGAAGAATATCCGATAATTACACTTGAAGAATATTTGTTTGAAAGCACACGCTGGGGAAGGATGAAATTCATCCGCACCAATAAAATGGAATTCGACCGTTTTATGGAAAAACACCCCGAAATTATTACCAAGCTAAAACAAACGCGGAAGACAGTACTTATTCTGGAAAGTTTCAACAAAAATCCGTTTGCTGAATTGCGTGCTTTCTTTATGAGCCTGGAAACACACATCTGGAAGGTTCCGGTTGTTTTATACCGTCGTTATGAAGAAGACACTTTGGAAGATTTGCAGATTAAAGCTGCTGCCGATTTGGGCGGACTTTTCCTCGACGGTTACGGCGATGGAATTTGCATTTCGAACGACAACGAAAACATTACTTTCACCGAACTGAAAGACCTGAGTTTTGGAATTTTACAGGCCAGCCGCATGCGCGTTTCAAAAACCGAATTTGTTTCCTGTCCGGGTTGTGGCCGCACACTTTTCGATTTGCACGAAACAACGCTGAATATCAAAGCACATTTCAAACACCTCGACCACCTGAAAATAGGTATTATGGGTTGCGTTGTTAACGGCCCCGGCGAAATGGGCGACGTTGACTACGGTTTTGTTGGCGCCGGAAACAATAAAGTAACTCTGTACAAGGGGCTAAAACCACTGAAACGTCTTATTCCTTATGAAAATGCGGTGGAAGAACTTGAACAGTTAATCAGGGAAAACGGCGATTGGAAAGACCCGGTAGATTAAGTTAAAAATATGGCAAAAACACACTGGAAACCGGGCACCATAATTTATCCGCTACCGGCGGTAATGGTGAGTTGCGGTGAAACTCCGGAAGAATACAACATAATTACAATTGCCTGGACGGGAACCATCAACAGCGACCCGCCCATGTGCAGCATTTCGGTGAGGCCAGGCCGGCATTCGTACGAAATTATTAAACGCACCGGAGAATTTGTTATCAACCTCACCACCGAAGAACTGGCCCGTGCCACCGACTGGTGCGGGTGCCGCTCGGGAAGGAAATACAACAAATGGAAGGAGATGAACCTTACCCCCGCCCCGGCAAAAGTGGTAAAAGCCCCCATTATTGAAGAATCGCCGGTAAACATCGAATGCAAAGTGAAGAATATTATTGAACTCGGAACACATCACATGTTTATTGCCGATGTTGTAAGTGTTTCAGTTGACGACAAATACCTGAACGAAGAAGACGCTTTCAGCTTTTCAAAAGCAAAACCACTGGTTTACAGTCACGGCCACTATTTCGGATTGGGTAAAAAAATCGGCAAATTCGGCTGGTCGGTCGAAAAAAAGAAAGGAAAAAAGAAATAACCCGCTCTTTTCAGAACATTCTTTTTTCTTTTTTGTCTTGAATGTAAAATCAGTTCATTCACCAAACACGCTTGTATTTACAGAATATTTGAATAAAATTCAATTTTATTGTTTTAATTATTGTACTCATGAATCAGGGAAACGTTAACAAAGAAAACAATCCGCTTTTAGGCAATTTCAATACCCCGTACGAAACTGCACCCTTCGAAAAAATTAAAAACGAACATTTTTTACCCGCGTTTGAAGAAGCCATAAAACAAGGTGAAAACGATATAAAAGCAATCGCTGAATACAAAACAGACCCCACTTTCGAAAATACAATTGCCGCCCTCGACTATTCAGGGAAATTGCTGAACAGGACCATCGGCGCTTTTTTCAATTTGCTAAGTGCCGAAACCAGCGACGAACTTCAGGAAATTGCTCAAAAAGTTTCGCCAATGCTGAGCAAATTTCAAAACGATATTACACTCAATCCTGTACTTTTTGAAAAAGTAAAAACGGTTTACAATCAAAAAGAAAACCTTGAACTAACGGTTGAGCAAACCACACTTCTGAAAAATACCTACGAAAATTTTGTACGAAAAGGGGCTAATCTTTCAGAAACCGACAAAGAAAAATTCAGGAAAATGAGTACCGAACTTTCGATACTCACACTGAAATTCGAAGAAAATGTATTAAAAGAAACCAACGGTTACGAGCTGCACATCACCGATAAAGGTCAGTTGTCGGGATTGCCGGAAAGTGCATTGGAAGCCGCTGCGGGAATTGCAAAAAACAAAGAAAAAGAGGGCTGGATTTTCAACATTACCATGCCAAGCTACCTCCCTTTTATGAAATTTGCCGACAACCGCGACCTGAGAAAGCAGATGTACCTCGCGTACATGTCGAAGTCGTTTAAAGGCAACGAATACGACAATCAGGAAAATGTTAAAAAAATTGTACGGTTGCGGCTTGAAATGGCGCAACTGCTCGGTTTTAAAAATTATGCCGGTTATGTGCTTGAACAGCGAATGGCCATGAATCCGGCGGGTGTTTATAAATTGCTCGACGATTTGTTTGTTGCTTCTTTTCCGGTGGCTGAAAAAGAAAAGGCAGAAGTAACGGAATTTGCCAAAAAATCGGGTTTTGAAGGTGAAATTATGCCGTGGGACTGGAGCTATTATTCAGAAAAATTAAAAATGGAAAAGTTCGATCTGAACGATGAAATGCTGAAACCGTATTTTGAACTCGGCAAAGTAACCGACGGAATTTTTGGCCTGGCCACCGAATTGTACGGTATTTCGTTCAAACCCAACAAAAATATTCCGGTTTACAACAAAGAAGTTGTGCCGTACGAAGTTTTTGATGCCGACGGTAAATTTCTTTCGGTATTGTACACCGATTTTCATCCGCGCGAGGGAAAGCAGGGCGGCGCGTGGATGAACGATTTTAAAGGCCAGTGGATTGAAAACGGCGTCGATTCAAGACCTCACATTGTTATTGTGATGAATTTCACACGACCAACGGAAACAAAACCGGCACTGCTAACTTTCGCTGAAGTTGAAACTTTTCTGCACGAATTCGGGCATGCTTTGCACGGGATGTTGGCAAATTCAACCTATATAAGTTTGTCGGGAACCAATGTTTACCGCGATTTTGTGGAGCTGCCTTCTCAGATTATGGAAAACTGGGCGGTTGAAAAAGATTTCCTTGACCGTTTTGCCGTACATTACCAGACAGGTGAAAAAATTCCCGGTGAACTGGTGGAAAAAATCAAGGCCTCATCCAATTTCCTGGCAGGATATTTATCGCTTCGCCAGTTGAGTTTTGGCTATCTCGACATGGCCTGGCATACGCTTGAAAATGAGTACGAAGGAAATGTTAAGGAATTTGAAGAAAATGCATGGGCGAAAACCCGGTTTTTCCCTGTAATTAAAGAAACCTGCATGAGCACACAGTTCGGCCACTTGTTTGCCGGTGGTTACGCAGCCGGTTATTACGGATACAAATGGGCTGAAGTTCTGGATGCCGACGCTTTTAGTATGTTCCGGGAACAAGGACTGTTTAACAGGGAGGTGGCAAATTCGTTCCGTAAAAACATACTCGAAAAAGGTGGCAGCGAACACCCGATGATTTTGTACAAACGCTTCCGCGGACAGGAACCCACGGTTGACGCCCTTTTGGAACGGAGCGGATTAAAATAAATATTTCAGATGGCATCTTAAAAAAGGTGCCTTTATTTTTAAATATTTTTGGATATGCAATCTTTAATTTCACCCGAAAACCATTTGGTTTTGTTTTTAATAATTACCGGTGTAGCTGCTTTTGGAATTTATTCCGAACACAAAAAATGGTTTGGAAAAGTATCGGGTATTTTGGTAACTATGATTTCCATGTCAATTTTGTCGATGGCCGGTGTTGTGCCAACTGCTTCAAATCCAAAAATTAAAGTTGAAGTGTATTCACTTGTTTTTGATTATTTCATTCCTGTTGCCATTCCTATGTTGCTTTTCAGTTCAAACCTGATGAAAATAGTGCGGGAAAGCGGCAAACTACTTTTGGCCTACATTATTGGTGCAATCGGTGTTGTTTTGGGGAGTTTTCTGGCTTTTTATCTTATTGATTTGGGTGAAGGTTCAGGAAATACAGCCGGGATTATTGCAGCAACATTAATTGGCGGAAGCATCAATTTTGTAACCACAGCCGAAATTTTGAATTTCAGTACAAATCCACTGTTTACAACAACCCTTGCCATCGACAATGTAGCTGCAAATTTGTACGTGCTGCTTTTGTTTGTAATCCCTTCGGCGGGTTTTCTTTCACGGTTTTTTGTTAAACCAAAAATCTATTCCGATGAACAAACCAAGGTCATTTCAACTACAGAAAAACCACACGAAATTACTTTGGAACGTTTTGCTGTTTCGCTGTTTGTTGCCATTTTGGTAGCCGCAGCCGGAACTTTTGTTTCCCCTTTTATTCAAAAACTGGTTCATACTGAATTAAATTTAAGCATCCTCATCATCACTATTTTATCGATTGTTGTTGCCAACCTGTTCCCCAAACAATTAAAAATACTCGAAAACACTGCCTTTTCCATCGGGTTGTGGATGATGTACATGTTTTTAGCGGTTGTCGGGGCAGCCACCAACCTGCAGGATATTCTTCACATCGGGTTACCGGTTTTGGCCTTTTATCTTGTTATCATGTTTTTTCACCTTATTTTTCTTATTTCGCTGGCAAAACTTTTCAAACTCGATGTTCATGAAGTTATTGTTTCGTCGGCAGCCAATATAATGGGGCCTTCTGTTGCTGCGCCAATGGCCGCTTCGCTGGGGCAGAAAAAACTGATTACTCCCGGTATTTTAGTCGGAATTCTGGGGTATATTATCGGAACTTTTGTTGGCGTTTCTATTGCACTTGCCCTAACCTGATTTTCAGATAAATATTACCTGAAAGTTTTATACCAATGTTTGAAATTGGTCGAATATATTTTATCGACAACCGTTTTCGGAAGTTTTAACCCCTGAAACTCACCGTCGATCAAATCGCTTGTCATGGTATTTCCGGAAACCAGAAATTCCCAGTCGCGCAACCATGTTTCGTGCAATCCTTTTTGAAATGATTCTTTTTCCTGGCCGCGGTCAATCACATCGGTTCCATACATTAAGCGATCCTGGTATTTCACAAAAAAATTGCGCACTTTTTCTCTGTCTTCGCGGGTTTGATAAAATAACTGCCCCATTCTTGCCGCCAAATCAACAGCGGCATTCGGAAACCGGTCGAGAAATTCGGACAGCGTATCCACACTCCATTCTAAACTGGCCAAATGACAACCGATAAAAACCAAATCCGGATTTTTTTCCAGCATCCGGTCACGCGCAATCATTTGTTCTCCGTACGAAGGAAAATCGGGATGAAGATACATGTGGTACTGCGGATTTTCACTAAAATAGTTTTTATCATTGTTGGTCGTCATTTCTTCCACCGGAAGCCAGCAGTTTTTAGGTTCGCCCAAATGCCCGACCAGCGGAATTCCCTTTTCAGCCAAATGTTTAAAAATAGGATCAAAATGAGGATCGTCGATCATAATTAAAACACTGTCTTTGTTTCTGAATTCCATACCGATATTTTTCCACACTTTTACCGAATTGGCGCCGTCGGCAATACAACGGTCAATCCACGAAATTGTATTTTCCGCCCAGCCGGTTTCATCCCAGCCGTCGAGACAAAATGTGGCTGAAAAAGCAACGGTTTCAGGATTTTTATCCGCAGCATTTTTTAACCACTGGTGGGCATCAACCACACGTTCGCAAGTGCCCGAATATGTATTTATGGCAAAAAGTTTAAAATTGTCGGTCAGCGCCTGTTCAACCGAATTGTTCGAATCGGTATAAATATGAAAATGCGAGTCGATTTTTTCCACCTTCTGAAAATCGTAGACCGAATAATAATTTCTTCCGCACGAAAATAAAAACAGGGTTACAAAGGACAAAACAGTTGCTTTTTTCATTTCGAAAGGTTTTGTTGATGTGTTGAAGGTAGAAATTTATTTTTATTTGAAATCGATTCGGAAATAAAATTCAAACAAAGGCCGGGTCAATCTTTTTTCTTTCTTTTGTTGAAAATAAGCCGGCATGATTACAATAAAAAAAGCCGATCCTTTTTCGGACACAGCACAAACATTGATTCGGGAGCTTTCAGCCGATATTTCTCACCGTTACAATTTTTCCGATGATGGATCAGGCGCTTTTCACCCCAAAGATGCTGCGGGGGAAAAAGCTGTTTTTTTGATTGCTTTTTATGAAAATGAACCGGCAGGTTGTGGGGCGCTCCGTCCGCTTTTCAAAAACGAAATTGCCGAAATAAAAAGAATGTTTGTAAAACCCGGATTCCGGGGAAAAGGAATTGCCAGAGAAATTCTTAAAACCCTTGAAATGACGGCGAAAGAAATGGAATACCGGAAAATTTGGCTCGAAACCGGCGACCGGCAACCCGAAGCTCTCGCATTGTACCAAAAGGCAGGCTACTCAAAAATTCCCAATTACGGGATTTATGCAGAAAACCATCACAGTCACTGTTTTGAAAAATTACTCCAATGATTGAAATTTTAAGAAACCGCAGAAGTATCCGAAAATTTACTGAACAATCCGTCGAACCTGAGAAACTGGATATTTTAAAGGAAGCTTTGCTGCGTTCGCCTTCATCGAAAAATATAAATCCGTGGGAATTTATTTTTGTGAACAGCCGCGAAAAAATAAGTCTTTTGAAACAATGCAGACCTCACGGAACATCGCCGCTGGAAACTGCAACGCTGGCAGTGGTTGTGTGTGCCGACGAAACCAAAAACGACGTTTGGATTGAAGATTGTTCGATTGCCTCCATTTTACTTCAGTTAACAGCCCAATCGCTCGGACTGGGGAGTTGCTGGGTACAAGTCAGAAACCGCATGCATTCCGAGTCGGTAACATCAGAAAAATATATTCAGGAAATGCTTGGAATACCTGAAAATTTTGGAATTCTAAGCATAATTGCCATTGGCTATCCGGTGCAGCAACGCACAGGAAAACCATTCTCTGAACTTCAGTTTGAAAAAATAAGAAAAAACAAATTTTGACGAGCTGAAAATCTATCCTTCAGTTTAACCGATTAAAAGAATTCCTCATCACCCGAAGAAGAGTTCTGCCCGTCTTCGTCGCCGCAATTCATATTCACATCAAAATCCAACGGTTTGTTAAAAACCTGTTCCTCTGTAATTCCGAGAGTAGGATCGGCCAGCACCTTTTTATAAAAATACCCCCAAATTGGCAAAGCCATGTTTGCTCCCTGTCCGCTGGTGATTGTACGGAAATGGATGCTTCTCAAATCGGCGCCTGTCCAAACCCCGGCAGCCAATTTCGGAGTAACCCCTATAAACCAACCGTCGGAATGATTTTGCGTAGTACCTGTTTTGCCTGCAATCGGCATGGTAAATTTTCCATAATTATCACGGTTGCGCAACCGGACTCCGGTTCCTTCATTTATAACTGCCTGCATCATTTTCAACATTAAATACGCAGTTTTTTCATCAATAGCTTCGTGTTTTTCAGGCTGAAATGTTGCGATTACGTTGCCGTGTTTATCTTCAATCCGTGTTACAAAATAGGGTTTAATAAACACGCCCAGATTGGCGTAAGTAGTGAATGCCCCCACCATTTCGTAAAGCGTGATGTCTGATGTTCCAAGAAACATGGAAGGTACCGGATCGACCGGGCTGTAAACGCCAAGCCTTTTCATCACTTCAACAACCGCTTCCGGATTAAATTGTTTCAATACCCAGGCCGAAATCCTGTTCTTCGAATTCGCCAAACCCCATTTCAGTGTAACCATTTTCCCGTCCTTTTCTTCGTCAACATCCGAATCTTTAGGTTCGTAAATACTTCCGTCGGGCATTTGAAACTGTTGACTTACATACGGAACTTTTGTGCAGGGAGTCAAACCATTTTGCATGGCCAGTGTGTACAAAAACGGTTTTACCGTGGAACCCACCTGACGTTTTCCGTCTTTCACCATGTCGTACATAAAATATTTGTAATTCGGTCCGCCAACGTAAGCTCTAACCTGCCCGGTTTCGGTATCCATGGCCATAAACGACGAACGGAAATAACGAAGGTACCATTTGATGGAATCCATCGGTGTCATTATCGTATCTTTATCACCTGCCCACGAAAAAATGGTCATTTCAACCGGTGTATTAAAATCATCTTTTATCTGTTTGGCATTTTTCCCTTCGGTGCGCAAAACGCGGTAACGTTCGCTTTGACGCATGCTCCTGTTGAGCAAATCGTCCACCTCCTCGGCTGTCATATCGTTTGAAAAAGGAGGATTTTTCAGCGATTTAAAACTTCCGTCAAATTCTGGTTGTAAATCGTAACGCAAATGTTGTTCAACGGCTTCAACTGCATATTTCTGCATTCTGAAATCTATTGTCGAATAAATTTTCAGCCCGTCGTTGTACAAATCGTAAGGTTCGCCATTGGGTTTTAAATTTTTGTTGCACCAGCCAAAAAGCGGATTGGTTTCCCATTCCACCGAATCTTCCACAAATTTCTGATTCTGCCACGAAGCATAGTTTTCGCGTTCCGGTTTTTTGGAAGTCATTGTTAACCTTAAATATTCTCTGAAATACGGGGCAACTCCGCTTTTGTAATCCACTTTGTGGTAATCCAGGTCGAGTGGTAATTGTTTTGCCGAATCCCTTTCTTCCTTCGAAATATAACCATATTTATACATTTGGTTCAACACCACATTCCGGCGCTGCAATACCAATTCAGGTCTCCGGACCGGATTGTACAACGACGAGTTTTTCGCCATTCCCACCAACATAGCCGCCTGGTGCAGTTTTAATGAATCGGGCGGAATACTGAAATATACCTGGGCTGCCGTTTTAATTCCAACCGCATTGTTTAAGTAATCGTATTTGTTGAGGTACATTAAAATAATTTCCTCTTTGGTATAACTGCGCTCCAGTTTAACCGCAATTACCCATTCTTTAAATTTTCGAAGGGCAAGGGCAAGCCCGCTGTCCATTTCATCGCGCGGGAAAAGCATTTTTGCCAACTGCTGACTTAATGTACTTCCTCCTCCCGAACTCGTATCACGGGTTAAAATTCCTTTCACAACACGAATTAACCCTCTTAAATCGATTCCTGAATGACGGTAAAACCTTACATCTTCGGTTGCAACCAATGCATGAATCAAATCGGGTGGTAAATTTTCGTAATTTACATAGGTCCTGTTTTCGCGGATAAAATATTTATCGAGTACTTTCCCATCCACCGAATAAATCTCGGTAGCGAGATTATTTTGCGGATTTTCAAGCTCCTCAAAACTTGGCATAAAACCGAGTTTCCCCTTGGCAATCAGAAAGAAAAGCAGGAAAACCCCCACAATTCCAAGTACAACGACAGTCCAAAATGCGATAATGTATCTGATAAAAATATTTTTCTTTTCAGTCATAGATTTCCGGAATTAAAAACAAAGCAAATATATATGATTCTGCCTACGCAGCAATTGTTTAAACGCTCACAAAACAGCTATTATTTTAAGCCCTTAAAAATAAAATCATCATTATCAATACAATAGAAAATAAAAAATAGCGCGTTAAATTTTGAACTTAGCAATTCATTTTCTTTAATTTGCAGAAATTTTTTGAAAAAGGAACAGAAAGCATATGCACGAAAACCTTGTAATTGTTGAGTCACCAGCCAAAGCAAAAACCATAGAGAAGTTTTTGGGAAAAGGATTTTTTGTAACCTCAAGCATGGGACACGTCAGGGATTTGGAGAAAAAGGATTTCGGAATCGACATCGAAAAGAAATTTCTTCCCAAGTATATTATTACTCCCGACAAGAAAAAAATCGTAACTGAATTAAAGAAACTTGCCAAAGATGCACAGACTATCTGGCTCGCTTCCGATGAGGATCGCGAGGGGGAAGCCATTGCCTGGCACTTGAAAGAAGTTTTAAAACTTCAACCTGAAAACACCAAAAGGATTGTTTTTCACGAAATTACAAAAGACGCCATTCTGGAGGCCATTAAAAATCCAAGAAAAATCGACGAGAATCTGGTAAATGCACAGCAGGCGCGCAGGGTTCTCGACCGGATTGTTGGTTTTGAAGTTTCTCCGGTGCTCTGGAAAAAAGTAAAACCCTCACTTTCGGCCGGAAGGGTGCAGTCGGTTGCCGTTCGCTTAATTGTGGAACGAGAACGCGAAATCATGAATTTCAATAGTGAATCGTCGTTCCGCGTCAACGGTTATTTCCGGGTAAAAGACAGTGAAGGAAATTTTACTGAATTAAAGGCAGAACTCTCAAAACGGTTTGAGAAAAAAGAAGAGGCGCAGGCTTTCCTCGAAAAATGCAAAACTGCAGAATTCAGGGTTGAAGATGTTGTAAAAAAACCGGCAAAACGATCGCCTGCAAAACCATTTACCACATCCACTTTGCAACAGGAAGCCAGCCGCAAACTGGGATTTTCGGTTTCGCAAACCATGGCCGTTGCACAGCGTTTGTATGAAAGCGGTAACATTACCTACATGCGTACCGACTCGGTAAATCTTTCGAGCCTGGCCATCAACACTTCAAAACAAAAAATTCTTGATCTTCATGGTGAAAAATACGTGAAAATCAGAAAATACAAAACCACTTCAAAAGGAGCACAGGAAGCACACGAAGCTATTCGTCCGACTTACATGGACAATGAAACCATTGATGCCGGAAGCCAGGAAAAACGTTTGTACGAACTTATCTGGAAACGCACAATTGCTTCTCAAATGGCTGATGCAGAACTCGAAAAAACTACGGTTTCCATTTCTGTTTCCAACTCTCCTGAAAAATTTATTGCAACGGGCGAGGTATTAATTTTCGACGGTTTTTTGAAAGTTTATATTGAATCGACAGACGACGAAAACGGAAACAACGGAAACGGCGACGAAATAATTCCGCCAATGAAAGCCGGTGAAAAACTTCAGTTCTCGTCGATGGTAGCCACACAACGTTTTTCGCAGCGGCCACCGCGTTTTACAGAAGCATCGCTGGTTAAACGGCTCGAAGAGCTTGGCATCGGAAGACCGTCAACTTATGCTCCTACTATCACAACCATTCAAAACAGAAATTATGTGGTAAAAGAAGACAGACCGGGTACCGAGCGCAGTTTCGATATTATTACGCTGAAAAACGGAAAAACCAGTGAACAAACCAGGACTGAAATTACCGGGGCTGAAAAGTCAAAACTTTTCCCGACGGATATTGGAATGGTCGTTAATGATTTTCTGGTAGACAATTTCAACCAGATTATGGATTTTAATTTTACAGCCAATGTAGAAAAAGAATTCGACGACATTGCTGAAGGTAAACTTATCTGGAACGAAATGCTGGATATTTTTTATCAGGCTTTCCATCCAAAAGTTGAAAACGCGCTAAAAAATTCGGAACGTTCGAAAGGAGAACGGATTTTAGGAACCGACCCAAAAACAGGAAAAGAGGTTTCGGTAAAAATCGGCCGTTTTGGACCGCTGGCCCAACTGGGTGAGGCAACCAACGGCGAAGGTGAAAAACCGCAATTTGCAAGCCTTAGGGCAGGTCAACACCTCGAAACAATCACACTGGAAGAAGCGCTGGATCTTTTTAAACTGCCTCGTGAAGTGGGTGAATATGAAAAGAAAAAAGTTACAGTTGCCATCGGAAGGTTTGGCCCGTACATCAGACACGACAACAAATTTGTTTCGCTCGGAAAAGATGACGATCCTTTTTCCGTTGAACTCGACCGCGCCATAGAACTTATCGAAGCAAAACGCGAAAAAGACAAAAACGCTGTTATCAAAATTTTTGCCGAAGATGCCGATTTAAAAGTTTTAAACGGCCGCTGGGGACCTTATATTTCTTATAAAAAGGCCAATTATAAAATTCCTAAAAAAACAAAAGCCGAAGAATTATCGTTCGAAGATTGTGTGACTATTATTAATAATTCTCCGGACCCAAAATCAAAAAGAGGAAAAAAGAAATAGCAAAACAAAGCAGATGAATTTTTCATTTGCTTTTTTTTATAACCTAAAGAAATGGACGTACAACAATATTTTAACCCGGTTGATTTTTCAGTTTTTTCAGAAAAAAATCTGGACAACTGGAAATACACACTCGGACTCTCCATCGAAAAAACAACCTTGAAACTCACCGAAAAAACGCTGGGGAAAGTCGATGCAGTTCTGTTTGGCGTACCCTGTTTCGATGGCGTGTGGGAAGAAGGGAAAAACTCATCGACAAAAAAAATTAGGGAAGAATTGTACAACCTGGCCGGATTCAACCACAAATTGAATATTGCCGATTTGGGCGATCTTAAAATTTCATCGGGTTCAAAAGGAACCCAGCTTGCCATTCGCGATCTTGTGGAATATTTTTCAGAATTAAATATTGTTACCATAATTTTAGGCGGAAGTTCAGATTTGTCGGTTGGAATTTGTGAAGCATTTAAAAGCGAAAAATATTTTACACTCTCATCAATCGATGCCTTTCTGGATGTAAAAAGAGGAAAAGGCACGATAGATTCAACAAATTACCTTTCGCGTATTTTCCAAAAACAATCCAACCTGTTTCAGTTTAACCTGCTCGGATACCAGCGGCATTTGGTTTCAACCGATTTATTTTCAAAAACCAACGGCTTTGGCGAACACCTGAGTTTGGGGGAATTGAACGAAAATTTAAAATGTGCTGAACCGGTACTACGCAATACAAATGTTCTTATCTTTGATATGAACTCTATTAAATATGCTGAAATAGCAGGAAGTTCTTTCACAAATCCGAACGGGTTACAAAGCAACGAAATCTGTCAACTGGCAAAATATGGCGGGTTTAGCAATAAAATTAAAGTATTCGGGTTATTCGAAACTGAGTTTAAAAAAGATAGCTTTGGCATAACATTTAAACTGGCGGCACAAATTTTATGGTACTTTCTGGAAGGATTAACAAACAGAACTGTTGTTTTGGAATACCTCACCAATAAAATTTTAATTTATAAAGTGGAAGTAGACGAACTGGAAAAACCTTTGAAATTCTTCTTCAGCAAGGAAACCTCCCGCTGGTGGGTTGAAATTCAATCAATACGAGATGAAAAAATTATTGTTGCCTGTTCGGAAAAAGAATACCAGCAGGCATCAAAGAATGAAATTCCTGATTTATGGTTAAACTATGTTCAAAAAATTGATTATTTTGAAAAATAATACCAAATAGTTAACGTTCTTTGCATACTGAATGGTGAATATTTGTTGCAAACAACAATTTTTTATTTCTTTAATCCGGTTGAAAACAATATAAGATGCATAAAAGGTTTATGAAAAAAATAATTGCTTTTTTCTTTTTGTTATTTGTTTTTGAATTCGCATCTTATGGTCAACAGGATCCGCAATACACAAACTTTATGTATTATAAGTTGGGTGTAAATCCGGGTTACGCCGGGGCTGAAAAAGCAATCAGCGGTTTGTTACTGAACCGTTATCAATGGGAAGGGTTTACAGGAGCTCCCAAAACATTGGTTTTTAGCATGGATGCTGCTGTTAATGCTTTTGGAGCGTCAGGAGGAATAGGACTAAACATCATCAGCGATCAGGCAGGTTTTGAAAAAACCACAGAAGTTAATTTTAATTACGCGTATAAAACATCGCTGAATATTGGGAATTTGGGAATTGGCCTTTCAATGGGATTAATGACAAAAGGTTATAATGGTGATTGGGGAGAAGGTGTTAGTAACGATGGTTTGGATGACATTATATTTACACCTCCGGGTTCCGACCCGGGAGTACCGCAGGGAGAAGTCAGCCAAATGGCCTTTGATGTAGGTTTGGGGGCATATTTAACAACACCCAAATATTTCCTTGGGCTTTCGGCAACGCACCTGAACCAGGCAAGTATTCAATTCTCCGATCAGGCAACCACGTACCTCGCAAGACACTATTATCTGATGGGTGGATACAATATAAAACTTGCCGACCCGTTATTTGAGTTGCAACCATCGGTATTGTTAAAAACCGATTTAGCCGGTTGGCAGTTGGATTTAAATACCAACATTGTTTACGACAATAAGTTTTGGGGAGGATTGTCGTATCGTTTAAATGACGCTATTTCGTTACTTATGGGAATGGAAATGATTAACGGATTAAAAGTTGGTTATTCCTTCGACTTGGTAACGTCGGCAATTGGTTATTATGCATTTGGCTCGCATGAAATATTTGTAACTTACTCTATTGATTTAGAAAAAAACAGGAGCCAAAAATATAAAAGTGTAAGATTTTTATAAGAAAAGCCATATTTTTGTTGTGCTATGAGAAAAATTCTTTTAATTGGAAGTGTACTCCTTGGTTTAACCACTTTCTACGGATGTTATCAAAGTGGAAACGGAGAGCTTGTTGGGGTACAAAACAGGGGCAAGTGGAGTGAATCCCAGCCGTACGGTATGGTGTATGTTCGAAGAGGTAGTTTCAATATTGGCCCCAGCGATCAGGATGCAAGCCAATCTGGTGTACCAACAAGAACGGTTTCGCAGGAAGCATTCTGGATGGACGACACTGAAATTACCAATACAGAATATCGTCAGTTTGTAAATTGGGTTCGCGATTCTTTGGCCCGTAGAATGCTTGGCGATCAATTCCCCGAGTTTCTGATCACCGAAGATCGGGAAGGAAACCCGATAGATCCGCCGTTAATTAACTGGCGTGAAAAAATCGACTGGGAAGATCCCGATATGCTAATGGCCATGCAGGATTTATACATTCCGGAAAACGAAAGATTCTTTGGCAAAAAAGAAATAGATGCCCGAAAAATGCTCTATGAATACTGGTGGATCGACTATCAACAGGCTGCCCAACGTGCCAATAGCTACAATTTTGAAACTCAACGTTATGACGGAAGTGTTTACGATGCTAACGGGGAATTAAAACCCATTGAAAACCGCTCGTCATTCATAATGCACGATCAAACTTATATTTATCCAGATACACTTTGCTGGATAAGAGATTTTACCTATTCATACAACGAACCCTGGGCAACCCGTTATTTCTGGCATCCGGGCTTCGATGAATATCCGGTTGTGGGCGTAAGCTGGGAACAGGCCCGTGCATTTTGCAGCTGGAGAACAAAAGTCCAGTCCGATTATTTGAATTCAAAAGGGGAACCTGAACTGCAAGCATACCGTTTACCTACAGAAATAGAATGGGAATATGCAGCCAGAGGAACCAAAAACTTTTCAATGTATCCCTGGGGCGGTTACTATCCAAGAGACGACGAGGGTGTTTTTCTTGCGAATTTTAAACCACTGCGCGGTAATTATGTTGAAGACGGAGGGATAGGTACAATGAAAGTTGGAAGTTACGAACCCAATGAATTTGGACTGTACGATATGTCGGGTAACGTTGCCGAATGGACTGAAACTGCCTTCGACGAAGCAGGTTACAACTATTTCAGCGATCTGAACCCAACATTTACCTACAATGCACGTCCCGATGATCCGCCAGTGATGAAACGAAAAGTAATCAGGGGTGGCTCGTGGAAAGACATTTCACAATTCATACAAGTTTCAACACGATCGTATGAATACCAGGATACAACCAAATCATACATTGGGTTTCGTTGTGTTCGTTCTACATTTGGTGATGAGTTTAACTAAAAATAATCTATTCTAAGAGATATGAATCTGGGAGAAGTATTTAAAACAAAGCGTTGGAAGACATTCATGGGGTATGTTTATGGTTGGGGTGCTGCAGTTGTTTTGATTGGAGCTTTATTCAAACTTGAACATATTCAGTATTCAGGAGTATTACTTGCTATTGGGCTTACTACAGAAGCTTTAATTTTCTTTCTGTCAGCATTCGAACCCCCTTTGGAAGTCCCTGAATGGAGCAAAGTTTACCCCGAGTTAAGAGAAGACTACGAGTTGGCTGACATAGAAGAACTTGGAGGCAGAAATAAAAGAGGGTTTAACGAATTATTTTCGAGTTCGGAATTAACACCCGATTTACTCGACAAAGTTGGTAAAGGGTTAAATGAATTAAGTAATACTGCCCGCAGTATCAGCGATATATCCTCAGCGACTTTGGCCACCGACATGTATGTAAAAAACATCGGGTCAGCCTCTGAATCGTTGAGTGTTATGGCACAAATAAATACCCGCGCCAACGACTCAATTAACAAATCGGTTGGGAACCTTGTTGAATCCTACAATTCCACAGCAAACAAACTTTCCGAATCCGGTCAAAACGCAATTCTTAAAATGCAACAGAGCGGTGAAGAATTTTCTTCCAAACTTGCCGAAACAAGCAGAAAACTATCTTCAACATTCGATAATGCATCCGGTTCAATTTCAAACGGATTAAACGTAATTGGGGAAAGTTCAAAATTATATGCGGGGAACCTGGAAAAACTGAATCAAAATATTCATGCATTAAACAACACATTTGAAACTCAGCTGAAAGACACAAAAGGCCAGTTTGAAGCCAGTCAAAAATTTAATAAGGATTTGGTTCAGATGAATGAAATTCTTTCTTCATCGGTTAATGAGCTGAAAAAATACAAAGAAAACGCAGAGCAACTGAATAAAAACCTGGAAGCACTGAATACCATTTATGGAAACATGTTGGGTGCAATGAGTTACAGGAAGTAAAATTTTGAAGTAACAAGTTATGGGTGCAAAGAATTGTCCGGAAACGCCGAGGCAAAAAATGATAAACATGATGTACATTGTCCTAACGGCAATGTTGGCATTGAATGTTGCAGCTGAAGTCCTGGAAGCCTTCCGTTTAGTAGATTCCAGCCTACTTCAAACCATTAAGGTAGTTGACCTGCAGAATGCCCAGGTTTATTCATCTTTCGAACAGGCATACATTGAAAATCCGGCCAAAGTGGAAGAATGGAAAAAAAAGGCCGATATTGTGCGTGAACAATCTGCTTCAATGATTTCATACATTAATACATTAAAAGAAGATTTGGTAAAAAATTCCGGAAGTAACCTTGTGAATGAAGAAAATCCGCTTAATCCGGATTTATATACTTATATTACTGAAAGTGGTGACACACTAGAAATAAAAAAAGAAGATGATTTAAATGGTCCTTCTGAAATGATGATCACTCAAAAAAGGGCTGAAGAGTTAAAAACTAAAATCATCGGCTACAGGGAAACTATGGTGGGATTATTATCCGAAGATGATCTGGATTTAAGAAACACCATCGATCAGGAACTAGACACGTCTGACCCAATTGTAAATTTAAAGGATGGCGAAAAAAAGACATGGGAAGTTCAGAATTTTGAGGATAAACCCTTGGTAGCAGTTATGACATTGCTATCAAAAATTCAGATTGATATAAGAAACGCTGAGGCTAACCTTATTAAGTACCTGTATTCCCAGATTGATGCAGGATCTTTCAAGTTTAACAAACTTGGCGCAAGAGTTATTCCAACTTCAAACGTAGTTCTTCAGGGTGACGAATATGTAGCAGAAGTATTTTTGGCTGCAGAAGATACTACACAACAACCCGAAATTTTTATAAACGATCGTAAGGTTGAAGTAAAAGATGGAAAAGCAACCTACAAAGTTGCTGCAAATCAGATTGGTGAATTTAAATGGAGCGGATTAATCAAATACAAAACACCGGCCGGTATTATTCAGAATTACAAATTCGATGAAAGCTACCAGGTTACTGCTCCAAGTGTTACCATGTCGGCAACCAAAATGAACGTATTTTACCGTGGATTAAAAAACCCGTTCGATGTTGGCGGCGGAGGTATTCCAAAAGAAAACCTTTCTGTTCAGATGACTAACGGGAAGGTGACTAAAGTTGGCGACAGTTTTGTTATTGAACCCGCCGAACTTGACGAACAGGGCAGAAAAACAACAGTCTCGGTTTATGCAAACATTGGGGGGGCAAGCCGTTTAATTGCAACATCCAACTGGAGGGTTAAAAAAGTACCAGATCCTGTAGCCAAAGTAGCCGGAAAAAAAGGAGGTGATATCAGAAAAGAAGAGTTAATCGTTCAACAGGGCGTATTGGCCGTATTGGAAGATTTTGACTTTGAATTTAAATACACTATTACTGAATTTGAAGTTCAGACAACAGGAGCAACCGGATACACAAACCTTTCAAAATCAAACAATAACAGGTTTACCCAAGCTCAGTTGGACGAATTTAAAAGATTAAATATTGGCAGTATCGTTTATATATCAGGAATTAAAGCAGTTGGAGACGACGGAAGTACCCGCGATTTGGCTCCGATTTCATTCAAAATTAAATAGATTATGAAAAAGTTAATAACATATATTGGTGTAGTTGTTTTTCTGATTTCTTTTGGACAAAAACAAACCAGCGCACAGATTGTAAACGGCGCCTATAAACGTACCGACATTTATCAGAAAAAACCAATGCCGCTTCCCGGTGTAAGGGAAGCCGATGTTTTCTGGTCGAAAAAAGTATGGAGAATTATCGATTTGCGCGAAAAAATGAACCTCCCGTTTTATTATCCAACTACAGAAATGGATGGCAGGTTAAATTTAATCAACTTGTTATTGGAGGGAATTAAGAACGGGCAAATTACGCCTTACAGCGCCGCCAGCGACGACGATTTTAAAATACCGATGACTTATGAACAGGTAAAAGAATCGTTTGGGGCAAAAGCAAGTACGGTTGAAAGACCAAATTTCGACACAGGGGAGATGGAAACCGTTACAATTGATGGCGAAATCCGTCCCAGTGAAATCAAACAATACATGATTAAAGAAGAATGGTATTTCGACAAACAAAACTCAATGCTTAATGTACGCATTATCGGAATTTGTCCGATTCGTGAATTTGTTCGCGAAAACGATGCTTCCGGTCAGGTTCAGCGCACACAGGTGTTTTGGGTGTATTTCCCCGAAGCCAGAAATCTTTTGGCTACAAATTTAATCCTGAATCCAAATAACGACGCAAGTCAGTTGTCGTTCGACGATATGTTTATAAAAAGATACTTTAACAGTTATATTGTTCAGGAATCCAACGTATACAACAACCGTCGGATAAATGCTTACTTGAGCGGAAAAGATGCCATGCTTGAGTCGAAAAAAATCGAAGACGAGATATTTAATTTCGAACAGGATCTTTGGGAATATTAATTTATTAATCGATATTTATCGGGCCTTATGGAAAACGCATAAGGCTTTTTTATTAATACCAAAGTATAATTAACCGGAATTAAATCCGTTTTCTTTAAGTGTCAAACAGTAATTAATGGAATGAAAAAAGCGCTACTATATATTTCTGCATTTATTGCATTGCTTTTTCATTCGTGCAAACAACCTAACCTGTATTTACCCGGCCAGGAAAGAATGGGGGAAGAGTGGTTTGAACCAACCCCCTACGGAATGGCTTATGTCCGTCGCGATGCCTACGAAATTGGCCCCTCCGACGACGAAGTGCTTCACCAGGGGACACCATCGAGAACTATTTCTCAGGAATCGTTTTGGATGGACGATACAGAAATAACAAATAATGAGTACCGGCAATTTGTTTATTGGGTAAGAGATTCCATTGCAAGAAGTTTGCTTGGAAATTCAGATCCCGATTATCTGGTTACCGAAGATGCCTATGGTGTACCATTACAAACACCGCAATTGGTCTGGGAAATAAAAATTGAATGGGACGAACCAGACGTTCAGATGGCATTAGAGGAACTTTATATTCCGGAAGAAGAGCGATTTGGCTACAAAAAAGAAATCGATGCCCGGAAGTTGTTTTATGAATATTACTGGGTTGATTACGACCAGGCTGCAAAACGCCAGAACAGTTACGATTATATAAACAAAAGATACAACGGCACCGTAACCACAGCCAAAGGTGAAGTTATTCCCATTGAAAACAGGAGCTCATTTCTAATGCATGAAAGGATTCCGGTTTACCCCGATACTCTTTGCTGGATTAGGGATTTTACCTATTCCTACAACGAACCGTTTACATTAAAATATTTCTCTCATGTGAGCTTCGACGATTATCCCGTAGTTGGAGTAACATGGAAACAGGCAAAAGCATTTTGTGTTTGGAGAACAAACCTACAGGCCAATTATACTTCAAGGTTAAAAGAAACACCGGCCCACGACTACCGTTTGCCCACTGAAACCGAATGGGAATTGGCTGCACGTGGCGGATTACTTAACTCGTTATATCCCTGGGGAAGTTATTATACCCGAAATGTTAACGGTTGTTTTGTTGCCAATTTTAAACCTCTGCGCGGAAATTATGTTGCCGACAGCCCAACAACCACTGCAACCATGAAGGTTGGTGAATTCGACCCAAATCCCTATGGTTTGTACGATATGGCCGGAAACGTTGCGGAATGGACCAGCACTGCATTTTACGAAGCTGCCTACAACGTAATAAACGATCTAAACCCCAACCTTCAATATGATGCAAAACCCGACGATCCACCGATTCTGAAAAGAAAAGTTGTAAGGGGTGGTTCATGGAAAGACATGGCCTATTTTATTCGGACTTCAACACGTTCTTTTGAATACCAGGACACAGCTAAATCTTACGTTGGTTTTCGCTGTGTGAGAACTTCTTTCAGAAACGATTTACAAAACCGTTAATCCTGTTTCAGAAAACATAGGAAAGACCGCCCAAAAAGGTTACGCCCGGCATGGTATAATACCGGTTCACCTGATAGTTCTGATTTAACAAATTTTCTCCACTTACATAAACTTTTAAACTTTGGGTCAGGTTGCACATCACTTTCGCCTGTAATAAAGTATAATCCACAGTATTTACAACAGATGAAGCGTCATTGTCGAGATTGATAATTTGATGAATACTTCCGATGAGCTGAAATTTGTTTAACCGGTAATGCGCATTAAAATAAATTTGATGTTCGGGTGTTGCATAAACCGGATTTTTCATATGAATAAAACTGTATGTCCAGTTCAAAAACAGGTTTTTACCCGCTTCTGCATTCACAGCCATTTCAACCCCACTATTAGAGATTTCCCCTGAATTCAAGTATTTTAAAATTCCGTTTACAGGTACAGTTGTTATCAGATTATCTCCTGAAACATGAAAAACAGTTAATTCGGTACTTACCCGTTTATAGAAGAAAGTATTCAGGATTCCGGTTTCGTAACTCACAATTGATTCAGGAGCCAAATCGGGATTTTGCGGTCCCCACATAAAAAGTTCTCTTAATGTAGGGCTTCTGAATCCTTTTGAAACATTGCCTTTCCAGGTTGCAGCGCTGTTAATTTTAAAAGCAAACCCGGCTGAAGGAATCCATTGCCCACCGTAAATACTATTGTTTTGAAAACGCAAGCCGCTGTTCAAAGTAAGTTTTTCACCAATTTTTTGCTGAATAAAACCATAAATACCAAGCTCGTTCACCGCTGTATCAGCGAAAATAACACCGGCACCATTCATTGCAAACAAATTTTCAGCCTTGCCACCGTAATTCACAAAATCGGCCCCAACGGTGATGTTATTTCCTTTAAAAAGCCGGAGCGATTCATACAAATTAATACCATAATTTTTATCGTTGGAATGAAAACCGTCGGTAATATCATGCTCTCCGAAATTGTAAAATACTTTTAATGAACCGGATGACTTCTCAAATTCATTCTGAAGTGTAAAAGCCCAGTAACCCCGAAGAATGTCAATCGACTCTCCATAACTTGCATTTATTGTATCGGGGCCGGGATCGGCAGCTTCGAATTTTGCAAGGCTAAGATCGGTTGATGCATAAAAATGATCACTAAAATTATAATCCAGTTTCAGATAACCGTTATTTATTTTGAAATCGGAGTGTTCGCGGTGACCATCTGTTTTATCGCGGTTGGCAGAAAAATAAGCGCTGAATTTGTCCTTTTTGAAACCAAAAGCCCCCATGTATTTTTGCGTATTATACGAACCATACGAAATTCTCGCATTTCCATGTATTCCCTCTTTGTCCTGCTTTTTCGTAATAATATTTATAACACCACCCATGGCATTCGAGCCGTACAAAATAGAAGCCGGCCCACGAATTACTTCAACGCGTTCAACATCGGAGGCCACATACGAATCGGGCAGCGGATGACCCATAATTCCCATAAACTGGGGGTGGCCATCGATTAACATTAAAACTCCTGTAGTTGGATTTCCACCAATTCCCCGAATTGAAATTTGCCCGGCTGAGCCTGTAGCAACGCCAAAACCGGTAATTCCTCTTTCCGTTACAAAAAGCCCAGGAACTCTGCCGTTCAAAACCGGCAATAAGGCCGATTCGTCGGTTTCCTCGATCTGTGATTTCCCAACCACAGAAACAGCCATCGGAACACTGTTCAGCGTAACTTTAACAGGCGATCCGGTTACCACAACTTCGTCAATCTGAATAGTGTCTTTGAAAAACGAAAGTTGTGCGTTTGCAATCGATGAAAGTACTACAAATATCAAGGCTAAAATTAACGAAGTTGTTCTATTGTGCATAAAAAACAATATAAATGTGTTACCAAAATAAATAAACGTGTTACCACCCGGATAAAAAAAATTTAACCGGCTTTGCTCATTACCAGTTTACCGTGTTGAATACCTTTAATACCAATCAACTTTTCCGAGACTTCTGTTAATGTTTTTGAAGGTCCTTTAACAGCAATAATTTCAAGGTAGTTTTGTTCGTTCAAATAAAATCCCTGTACTGAAAGTATTACATCGCTGTATTCAAACTGTATTTCGGAGGACCTTTTCAGAATATCCTTTTTCTGGTTGTTAAATACCAAAACAATTGCACCTGCAACAATATTATCGCAACGCCACTTTTCCTCCACCAGATTTTTTTCAATCAAATGGCGAATGGCTTGCGAACGGTTCGAAAAACGGTTGTTCTGAACGTATTTATCCAAAGCTTCAAGTAATTCTTCTTCCAACGAAACTCCAAATCTTTTAATCGACACGGTGTTAACTTTTTTAAAATTCGTGCCATGAAAATACATCATTCGTTTGAATTGACAATAGAGTAAGATACAAACTCAAAATTTTTAGACCAAATTTCCAAAAACCTTTGTAGAAAAATTAGAATTTACCACAAAACCTATAATCCAGAACTTTTTGCACTGTTTTTTGAAACGGTAATAATAACTTCAAAATTGTTGTATCTTTAGACAAATCAGGAATACAAAAACAAAGAAAATGACTACAATAAAAACCATCTATCTGGGCGAACTGCGTACAGAAAATGAACATTTACAAAGCGGAAACAAAGTAATTACCGATGCCCCTACAGACAACCGCGGAAAAGGCGAATTTTTTTCACCAACCGATTTGCTGGCGACTGCACTGGGAAGCTGCATTATGACAATAATGGGAATAAAAGCCCGCGACAACAACATCGATCTGGAAGGTACTGAGGTAAATGTGACTAAAATTATGGCCAGCGAACCGCGTCGTGTGGGCGAAGTAATAGTTGAGTTTAATTTCCCTAAAAAAGGGTATTCCGAAGAAGAAAAAAGGCTGGTGGAAAGTGTTGCAGGAATAAGTCCGGTTCCGTTAAGTTTGCACCCCGACCTGATTCAAACCATAAAATTCAACTGGTAACCTGAATTATTGTTTTACCAGTTTTTGTGCATAAACACCTTTCGGAGTTGTTATTTTCAGCACATAAATTCCCGGGGAAACATCCTGTTTTATTTCTGATTGATTTTCGTTAAAAACCTGAAGTAATTCACCTTTTAGTGAATAAATCTCAAGTTGAAAAGGCGAATAACTTTGCGGCACCGAAATCCAAATATTTTCAGAAAAAGGATTTGGATAAATTTGAATATCTTGGGGGAAATCAATCTCAGAATTCTGTACAATTAACGCAGTTTTTGAAACCAGCCAAAAATCTCCTGTTTTCCGCACTTTTTTGCAACACCCGTGTAACTCATTGTAAATCAATTACAGGTTAGTAAATTTGGGTGTTGCAAAATTTTTCAGATGTTTGTAAGAGAGTTAAAAAATCGCAGTGGAAGTGTTAGCATACAGATAGTTAGCAAGGCCAGGGGCAAGTATAAAGTAGTTAAATCATTAGGTTCTGCCACCACACGGCAGGAAATAGAAAGGCTCACCCAATTAGCCCAACAAGAGATTGATCGTTTATCAGGACCATTAACTTTGTTTACATCTCCTGATGATATTCTTGTGGAAAAAGTATTTGAATCGCTTGATAACTCCAGTATTCAGACAGTAGGCCCTGAACTGGTTTTCGGAAAAATTTTCGATTATATTGGGTTTAACCAGTTTGGTGAAGAACTATTCAGGCATTTGGTCATCTCGCGGCTTGCTTTTCCCCTGAGTAAGCTAAAAACCATCGAATACCTTTATCGTTACCAGGGTGTGACGCTTAACATTGATGCGGTCTATCGTTTTCTTGATAAGTTGAACACAAGGCTTAAAGAGCAGGTAGAGCAAATATCCTTTGCCCATACAATGAAAGTTTTAAATGGGGACATCAGTGTGGTGTTTTATGATATGACCACGCTTTATTTTGAAGCCAGCGATGAAGACGACCTGCGCAAGACGGGTTTTTCGAAAGACGGCAGGCACCAGAACCCGCAAATATTTATCGGGCTTCTGGTTGGTTTGGGAGGTTATGCCATCGGGTACGATATTTTTGAGGGCAACTCTTACGAAGGGCACACCCTGATTCCATTTCTGGAGAAGATGGAGCAACGGTTTAAACTTGGCAAGCTGGTGGTGATTGCCGATTCGGGATTGTTGTCAAACGATAATATCGCTGCTCTTGAAACTAACGGTTATGAGTACATACTTGGTGCCCGTCTGAAAAATGAATCAGGCCGAATAAAAACAGAAATACTTCAGCACGTTTTCATTGATGGGGATACCACCAGTATTACAAAAGATGAGAGAACAAGGCTGATTGTCAATTATTCCACCGGCAGGGCCTCGAAAGACGAATACAACCGCAAAAGAGGTCTGACCCGTTTGGAAAAACAGGTTCGGGCAGGAAAGCTTACCAAATCGAACATCAACAACCGGGGTTACAATAAATACCTGAAATTATCGGGCGAGGTATCCATTGAAATCGATTACGAAAAGTACAATCAGGACAAAGTTTGGGATGGACTGAAAGGATACGTGACCAATACCCGCCTGACCGATGCGGCAGTAATGGAAAACTACAAAAATCTTTGGCTCATCGAAAAAGCATTCCGCATGTCAAAAACCGATTTGCGTATCAGGCCAATCTATCACAGGTTGCGAAACCGCATTGAAGCACACCTTTGTATTGCCTTTACAGCTTATTGTATTTATAAAGAATTGGAACGGGTCCTATACCATGAAAAATCAACACTTTCGCTCCGAAAGGCAGCTGAGCTGACACACAATATGTACCAGGTAAAATACACGCTTCCTGACTCAGGGCACACAAGAACAAGGCTGCTGACTATGGACACAGAACAAAAGGAATTGTTCGAAATTATCTCAAAAAATTTTTAGGGTGTTGCAACGCTGAAAACAGGAAGGGTATTCAGAAGAAAAAAAAAAGCTGGTAGAAAGTGTTGCAGGAATAAGTCCGGTTCCGTTAAGTTTGCACCCCGACCTGATTCAAACCATAAAATTCAACTGGTAACCTGAATTATTGTTTTACCAGTTTTTGTGCATAAACACCTTTCGGAGTTGTTATTTTCAGCACATAAATTCCCGGGGAAACATCCTGTTTTATTTCTGATTGATTTTCGTTAAAAACCTGAAGTAATTCACCTTTTAGTGAATAAATCTCAAGTTGAAAAGGCGAATAACTTTGCGGCACCGAAATCCAAATATTTTCAGAAAAAGGATTTGGATAAATTTGAATATCTTGGGGGAAATCAATCTCAGAATTCTGTACAATTAACGCAGTTTTTGAAACCAGCCAAAAATCTGGATCGACAACCAAATCTGATATCTCGAAACCTGGAAAGACTGTAAACTCCTGGTTGTTTTGAGTGTTGTTCAATCTGAAATCTGCCGAATCGGTGTAATTAAAATTATATACACGAACGGGGACAGGCATTTCAAAAAAACCGACTGAAGAATGCGAAGTTGTTTGTGAAAGTCGAATTCTTGCTATTCCATCCCCATCATTGCTATAATTTACCTGATAAACCGGGTACCCTTCACCATAATACCAATCGTTAAAAAACTCTGTGAAACTGGTGTCGGCAACATTTTCAAGATGCTGAACCAGCTGGTAATTCTGAGCAAAACCGTTGGCTATTTCAGGATCGTTAAAATAATTCCGAATGGCTGTGAAAAAATTATCATCTCCCATAATCCATCGAAGCATATGTAGCAAATGAGCCCCTTTTGCGTACGAAAGCCTGTAATTAAAATACGGTTAATATTTGTAGTATGCTCTACATAAACAGAGCCATCTGAACTGCTTATAATTTGAGCAACATTATTTCTTTTCCAGGTCAGCCATTCATTTTCCGGCCTGATATTTTCGTAGACAAGTCCATTGAAATAGGTGGCAAATCCTTCATTCAGCCAGATGTCGTGCCAGTTTCCTGTTGTAATATAATCGCCGAACCACTGGTGTGCCAGTTCATGAGCCACAATATTAAAACCGAAATTTGTCATAAAACTCATGGATTGATGTTCCATTCCCCCACCCCAGCCAAACTGCGCATGACCATATTTTTCAGAAGAAAAAGGATACTCCCCAATCAACTGATTGTACAATTTGATAAAATCTACCGTTACTCCTGTATTTTGTTTTGCGTTGTATAAATTTTCCGGGAAAACATAATTAAGGATTTCCAATTTGCGGTTTTCGGATAAATCCACAAAATCGGAATAAACTGAATAATTGGTAATAGCAATCGCAACCAGGTATGTTGCAATCGGGTAACGGTGTTTCCAATGCATTGTCCTAAATCCGTTTATAACAGTGTCGGCCACAACAATTCCGTTACTTGCTGTGCGATATTGTTCCGGGCAGGTAACAATAATGTCGATTGAATCGATTTTATCAAAAAGTGACTCTTTGCAAGGCCACCAGTCTTTTGCGCCATATGGTTCTGAAAGTGTCCAGATTACAGGAACATTATTGTGGGTTGTCTGAACAAAAGTGCCGTAACCGCTCGAAGCAGGTATGCCGCTATAAACAACCGAGAACGAATCTGTTTCGTTCATTCGTAAAGTATCAGGAAAAGTAATTTTCAGTTTATTGTTTGAATGTGTGTATTCAAGTAAATTTTTGTTGTATACAACTGAATCAACATTCAGGCTGTCGGATAAATCAAAAGTTATTAAAACAAGTGAATCGGAAGCACTCATTATTTTTGATGTGATTTCGCCCTTAATGTAGCGGAATGCAGGATCGATTTCCCACACCATTTTCTGATAAATAAGATCGTATGAATTGTAATCAGAATTTTCAACAAATGCAGCTTTTTTTGAAAAATTTTTACACTCCTGTAAAACCATCTTTTCGATAAATACTGAATCAACGTTCTGAGAAAAAACAAAAAACGTTCTGAAAAAGAGAAATATAATCAGAAAGAGATGTTGCTTCATCTTTCAAAAATAAAAAAAGGAACAGGAAAGCGGGAGCTTATAAAACAAAAAAAGCGAATCGAATACGACCCGCTTTTCTATTATTTCGATTGAAATTAATTTTCAATTTCTTTCCAAACCAAAGCGCTGGCTCCAACAATTGCTGCATCACCAGGTTTTAATTGAGAAGGTAAAATTTTGATTTTATTTCTAAAAATCGGAAGCAGGTGTTTTTCCATATTTTCTTTGGTTGGTTTGAAAATATAGTCACCGGCGGCGGTTGGCCCACCAAACAGGAACACTGCTTCAGGACTTAAATGATGAACGGTATCCGCCAATCCCATACCTAGCCATTCGCCTGTTTTTTCAAAAACTTCCAAGGCCACTTTGTCACCCTGAACAGCGGCGTCGTAAATCATTTTTGAATCGAGTTCTTTGAACGATTTATTGGCAAGCATACTATCGTTGGCATTGTATTTCACCATGAGTTCAAAAGCAGTTCTTTTCATACCGGGAGCCGAGCAATACGCTTCGAGGTGCCCTAAAGAGCCGCAACCACAAACACGTCCACCGGGAACCAATGTAGTATGACCACATTCACCGGCAAAACCGTCGTTTCCGTAAACCAACTCACCATTAACAACAATACCGCTTCCAACGCCAGTACCGAGAGTGAACATTACAAAGTTTTTCATTCCTTTGGCGCCACCATAAATCATTTCACCAATTGCAGCTGCATTCGCATCGTTTGTTAATGCCAAAGCCTGTAATTCAGGAAAATGATTTCTCAGTAATTTTATTAAATGAACCACACCTTTAAATGAAAGGTTTGGAGCATATTCAATAGTACCGCTATAATAGTTGCCATTAGGTGCACCAATACCAATACCTAAAATTTCAACTTCAGGATTTAAAAGTTTAACCGATTTAATCAACTCATTAATTGCTGAAGCCAGGTCAGAAATATATCTATCTACATCACCGTGCCCTGGCGTTGCAATATTATCTTTTACCATTACATGGCCGTCCTGATCAACAACACCAATAGCTGTATTTGTACCACCTATATCAACTCCTATTGCTACTTTTTTCATAATTCATTATTTGTTTCTATATTTTTCTAAACTAAAACGCTGCAACTGTTTTTCATTAAAAAGCAATTGCAGCGTTTCGAAAGTATCTTAAGCTTTTACTTCTACTCCGTCGGCACGTTTTGTAACCTTACTACCGATGATTGCATAGAAGAACAGGTATGCCAGACCCAGAAACGGAACCCAGTATGAAACCTGGAAACCAGCGCCATCGGCAACCGCATTCTGAACCAGTGGAAGAAGTCCTCCACCTACAACCAAAGTCATAAATATACCGGAAGCTGCAGCTACAAATTTACCTAAACCTTCAACTGCAAGATTGAAAATGCCACCCCACATAATAGAAGTACACAAACCTACAAGTACAAGTAACATTGCATTGATTGGAACTTGAGCAAATACGAACGACAATGAGCTACCTTGAGCCTGGAATACCGGCATGCTTACCACGCTTGACGTAGGTAAAATAATTGCCAAAAGAACCAGTATCATACCAACAAATGAGGCAAAAGTTAACATTGTTTTACTCGATACTTTGCTACCAATAGATGCTCCAACCAATCGACCAACAAGCATTAGCAACCAATATGTTCCTGCTACTGAACCTGCGGTACCTGCATCTATTCCAATGGATGCACTTGGATCAGTCAACCAGAAAATCAGTGTTCCAGGTACTCCTACTTCAACACCAACGTAAACAAAAATTCCGATAGCTCCGAAAATGAAGTGGCGGAATTTCATAGCACCTGACATCAGACTTTTCAGTGATTCTGATGCAGCACTTACGTGAGGTTCAGGAATATTAACTGCCAGCAATACAAAGAAAGCCAATGCAAAAATACCCAGTGCAATGTACATCACAGGGAAAATATCAGTAATTCTGGCATTAGCGACCTGAGATCCAATTAAAATACCTACAAAAGCAGGGGTAAAAGTTGCCATTACTGAATTGAAAGAACCTCCAACCTGAATTAACTGGTTTCCTTTATTACCACCGCCACCAAGGGTGTTCAACATTGGGTTTACAACGGTGTTTAAAAGTGTCATTGAAAAACCTGCAACAAATGCACCAATAAGGTAAACAGTAAATGCAGAAGTTTCACTTGCATGACCTGATAAATATTGAATTCCAACTCCCACAAAACCTACTGCTATTGCGATTAGAGCGGTCTTTTTATAACCAATTCTCTGAAGCAAAAGTCCACCTGGAATTCCCATTACAGCATATGCAATAAAATTCGCGGCATTTCCCATCATTCCCTGAAGGTTAGAAGCCCCAAACTGGCTTTTTAAAACAACTCCCATCGGAGCAGCAAGGTTGGTTACAAATGCGATCATACCAAAAAGTAAGATCATCATAATTATTGGAACCGAATAATTTTGATTTTTAGTTGTCATAGTTGTTATTATTTATTAATAATTAAATTTTAATAGGTTGATTAGAATACTCTTATTTAAAAATCAATAGATTAATGTTTACTATATTTTTGTAGCAGAGCAAATTTAAAAATATTATACAATTCTATTTGTTAATAAAGCTAAAACTGCTTATTTATTTCGAATAAAAATTAAACTTTTTGAAATCTGCTCAGCCAGTAAAGTGACTAAATTTCAATTGAACAAAACTTTGTTCTGACTTTACAAAATCCAAATCTTTAAAATTAAGCCACCTTAATCTGAAATTAGTTGTAGATTTGCCCAATATTTTAACATGGAAAAAATCGGAAAAGCAATATTAAAAGCTGTTGGCTGGATTCTGTTACTACCGGTTTATTTTTACAAATTCGCCATTTCACCACTAACACCGGCGTCGTGCAGGCACATTCCAACCTGTTCAGAATATGCGGTTCAGGCCATAAAAATACACGGCCCGTTCAAAGGATTTTGGCTGGCAACCCGGCGCATTTCAAAATGTCACCCCTGGGGAACGCACGGCTACGACCCTGTACCTCCAAAAAAAATAGACGTAAAAAAAATGAACATCAAATAGTTTTATATTCTTCGGAAGTAAAACTAAATTTGTTCTTTGTTGTTTAATCTGAACAAAATTCTGAAACAATCATGATAAAAAAACTTTTTCTGATATTGATAGCTACAGTTTTACTGTTTTCATGCTCTTCAAACAAAACAAAAAATACAGCCGAAAACAAAAAGAAAGTGATAACAGTGAGTATTGTTCCGCAAATTACTTTTGTGAAAAAAATCGCCGGCGACGATTTCGATATTAACGTTTTGGTACCGCCGGGAACAACTCCCGAAGCAGGTAATTTACTGCCTTCGCAATTGAAAGACATTGCCAATTCCGATGTTTGGTTCCGGATTGGCCACATTGGTTTTGAATATTCGTGGAAAGACAAAATTGAACAGGCCAACCCTAAAATGAAAGTTGTTGATCTTTCTGAAGGTCTTGATTTAATTGCCGAAACCGAAGAACACGGCGGACATGTCCACGAAAGCGGTATCGATCCTCACATCTGGCTTTCTCCGGTTCTCGTGAAAAAAATGGCCAAAAAAATTGCCGATGAACTCACTTTGCTTAACCCCGAAAAAGGAAATGAATACAACCTGAAGTACCTTAAATTTGTAAAAGAAATCGACCAGTTAAACATCGATATTAAAAACCAGCTGAAGGATTATCAGGGAAGAAAAATAATTGTATTTCACCCAAGTCTCTCCTATTATGCACGCGATTACGGATTGGATCAGTATCCGCTCGAATCGGGGGGAAAAGAACCAACGCCGCAACACATGGCCGAAGTAGTAAAAATTTCCAAAGCCGAAAATATCAAAGTTATTTATATTCAAAGTGAATTCGATAAAGAACATGCGCGTGTTTTTGCTGAAGAAATTAACGGACAGGTTATTCAGGTTAGTCCATTAGCTCCTGACTGGGAGGAAAACCTGCGCCAAATGACCCAAATTTTTATTGATAACTTTTAATGGAACCTTTAATAAAAATAGAAAATCTAACCGTCGGGTACGACAAAATAAAGGTGCTTGAAAAAGTAAACCTACAGGTTTTTGACAACGACTTTATTGGTGTAATCGGGCCAAACGGAGGAGGCAAAACCACTTTACTAAAAGCTATATTAGGACTTTTAAAACCCTCGGCAGGAAAAATTATATTTCGTTCTGATATTGACGGAAGAAAAAAACCAATTGGTTACCTGCCACAGGTACGGCATATCGATCGTAAATTTCCAATTACGGTTTTTGATGTAGTTCGTTCGGGTTCGTTAATGGAAAGCCAGGTTAAAATGAAACCTTCCGAAGTAAAGAAAAAAGCTGAAAGGTTACTTGTGGAAATGGGAATTGAAAATATCAGGAACAAAGCCATTGGCGACCTTTCAGGCGGACAGATGCAACGCGTTTTTCTTTGCCGTGCACTTTTAAGCGAACCAAAAATCCTGATTCTTGACGAACCCGATACCTTTGTAGATAACCGTTTTGAAGGCGAATTATACGAACGTCTGCGACATTTGAATGAAAGAATGGCAATTGTTCTGGTTTCGCACGATTTAGGAACTATTTCAACCTATGTTAAAACCATCGCCTGTGTAAACGGAAACCTGCATTATCACCCCAGCAACAAAATAACCCAGGATCAACTCGACGGGTACAATTGTCCAATTCAGATTATTTCTCACGGCCAGATTCCCCACACCATTTTAAAACACCATCATTAATATGAGTGCAATTATCGAATTATTTTCATACGATTTTTTTCTGAAAGCATTTCTAGCTGCGGTTTTTGCCAGTATTTCGTGTGGCATTATAGGAAGTTACATTGTTTCGCGACGAATAGTTTTTATCAGTGGAGGAATAACCCACGCATCGTTTGGAGGGATTGGCCTTGCATTTTTTATTGGATTTAATCCGTTGCTGGGAGCTGTACTTTTTGCCATTCTTTCGGCACTCGGGATTCAGTTTTTTACTAAAGTTGCCGAAATAAGGGAAGATTCGTCGATTGCTATCTGGTGGTCGCTGGGAATGGCGCTGGGAATAATTTTTATTTTCCTCACACCGGGGTACACACCAAACTTAATGAGTTATCTTTTTGGAAACATCCTAACGGTTTCTATTACCGAACTTTGGTGGATGTTTATTCTGAATGTGATTATTATTGTTTTTTTCTCACTTTTATTAAACAAAATCCTTTTTATAGCCTTCGACGAAGAATTTGCCCGCGCAGCCGGTCTCCCGGTGAACCTTTTCAATTATTTAACCATCATTCTTATTGCTTTGACAGTGGTGCTGAATATTCGCGTAGTAGGAATAATTCTTATTCTTTCGTTGTTGACAATTCCACAGGCAAGTGCAAACCTGTTCACCAAAGATTTCAAAAAACTGCTGGTTTTATCATCGGTTTTTGCTTTTATAGGAACAATCTCCGGTCTGTTTATTTCCTATTTCCTCGATATTCCTTCGGGCGCTGCCATTATTTTCACACTGGTGATAATGTTCGGGATTCTCCGCCTTTTCAAATACATTAGGAAATGATTGGAGGTAAAAAAGAAAAGTTTTACCAATGTGCCGATTGCGGATTCGAATTTTCAAACCTCGATGTTCCGCGAACATGCAGCAATTGCTTTGCCTGCACGGGTTGCGAGATTTATATTTGCCCTTCGTGCAATAAGGAAGTGGTAATAAAACCCATGAAAAAAATGGACACAAAAGGATTTACATCCTAAGAAAATTATTGCTTATTTAAAAAGAAAATGAATATTTAAAAACACATATCTTAAGCCGGAATATTGTTTGTTTCAAATCGAAAGAAAATGTATTTTCGGGATGTGTTTCACACAAATCAATTCGGGATTAGCTAAACAAAACTGCCCACTCGGATTACCAGGTGGGCAGTTTCTTTTATCGGAATTCCATTTATTCGGTTTCCCTGAAATATTTTACGGTACCTACTTTTAGTTCCATGGTTGCCTCTTCGTCGCAAACAATGGTTCCACACGGGTGTTGTTGCAAGGCCGAAAGAGTCCACATGTGATTAACACCCTGTTCAACTACATTTTTCAAAGCCCTTGCTTTTTTGTACCCGTTTACCACAATTAAAACTTCTTTGGCATCCATAACAGTTTGTACACCAACTGTTAACGCCTGTTTTGGAACTTTTTCAAGATCGTTGTCGAAAAATCTCGAATTGGCAACAATAGTATCGTAATTCAGATTTACCATCCTTGTTTTTGAAGTTAATGCCGACCCCGGAACATTAAAAGCCAAATGTCCATCGGCTCCCATTCCACCTAAAAACAAATGAATTCCGCCGAAACTTTTGATTTTTTCTTCGTAGTCAGCACATTCTTTTTCCGCATCAACTGCGTTACCGTTAAGAATATGAATGTTCTTTTTATCGATATCAACATGATTAAAAAGATTTTCAAACATAAAACTGTGGTAACTTTCCGGATGATCTTCGGCTAGTCCAACATATTCATCCATGTTAAAAGTGACAACATTTTTAAACGAAACTTCACCCGCCGTATTCAGTTTTATAAGCTCTTTGTAAGTTCCTACCGGCGACGAACCAGTGGGTAATCCGAGCACAAAAGGCCGGTTTTCATCAGGATTAAAATCATTGATTTTTTTTGCAATGTATCTGGCAGTCCACCGACTTAACTCTTCGTAATTTTTTTGAATAATTAGTTTCATACAGTTATTATTAAAAAATTCCTTCCATTGATTTTTCAAGTGAAAAAGCTTCATTCAGGAATTGTTCCACATTTAGTTCGTGTAAATATACCATCCCGTGTGTTGCGCGCAAAAGTGGCGAATCGTTTTCGTAGAAAAAGTTTTTCCCCAGTAAAAACTGAATTTGTTTGTGCTGTTCAACCCAAACCCGTTGTGTGAGTGCACTAAATTTCCCGTCGAGTTGATAACTCGGAAACGACGCATTTACCTGGGTTACATAGCATTCCGAAAACGATTTGTCGAGCGTGGCAAGTGCATTTAAAGAAACCGGAACAATTGCCTCAACATCCCACGGATTGTAGCGGAACCAAACATTACGATATCCAACAATTTTCAGGTTGCTTAAATCTTCTTCCTTATTCCATACATCTACTGCCCGGGCAATTGCCTGCAAAACTTTGTAGTGAGTGTCGGGTCCGCTTCCCTGCGGATCCATGGCCAGACTGATTACAGTTGGTTTGTATTTTCTGAACTCTTCCACAATCGGCATTACATCGCGTTCCAAATCGGGCTGACTCGAAAACATGTCGCCCTGGTAAAAACCAAGCCGCCAGTGGTGAACATTTTTAACGGCAATCCCATAATGTGCCCAAACCAGTTCTTCCTCCAATTCGCGAATCATCCCTTTCAGCTTCTGAATTTTTGGCGGATTCTTACCTCCGTCGTAACTGTTTTTTAACGATTCGAGTATTTCGTTGATTACATCGTTGAGCTGTGCTTCATTTTTAATTTCCCAAACCTGAACCATTGCCCTTATTACACGGTGGCAAACTCCCCTGCGTTTTTCCTCAACATTTTGAGCTGCAATATTATCGAGGTAATGATAAACGTCTTTATCCCATTTCAATTTAAAACCGGCTTCAAAAAAATCGGGGAAATAAATCATTTCAATTTTACCCTGCCCGATTAAATTCTGTGTGTCTATTAAAAGGTCGTATAAAAAATGGTTGGTAACTGCAGTAAATCCGGAGGTTGCCACTGCGAAATGCATTTCGTTGCCGGCGTCGCGCGATTGCCGGTTGGTAATCGGCATAATTCCAAGCATAATATCGTCGTGGTGAGGCCCGGTATGATAGAATACCTGGTTGGTTTCCTTCTGCATCCCCTTTTTCAGTTTAGCCAAAACGGAATCGATTACCGTTTGTACCGTATTTTCATTTAAGTCGGGAATCTGGCTGCAATATTTATCAGCCTGAAGATCCTCCAATTTCAGTTTCCCTCCAAATTTGTTTATTTTTTTACAAAGTTCGATTACTGCCCTTTCGGTCTTTTTGTGCGACCACTCACCGCAATCATAATAACAGTCAATACTGTCTTCCAGTTTTACACCGGCGCTTTGCGTAATATAAAAACGGCTGTTTTTTAGGCGTTGCAACGACGTGCCCGGGTAATGTACGGAAGGTTCTTTTTCCAGCGAATCTTTGATAGTGTCGGCAATGGCTTCGCCGGCTGCAAAAATTATGGCTTTATTGTTTGGATTGAAAGCGATGGTACCCAATCCAACAGTTATAACCAACCTGTTTCTGGAAACTTCAATTCCTCCAAGGTCGGTGGCGGTAACTGCCTGAGTTTCAAAATTGGTCCTTGTTAACCTTGTGGCAGAAAAATGGTCGGAGCCGCGGGTGTTAAATGCAATGTGCCCATCGGGACCAATGCCGCCCAAAAAGAATCCGATACCACCTTTTTCCCTGATTTTATTTTCATAATTGGTACACCAGTCGTCGATTTTGAAAATCGATTCCTGCTGCAACTGCTCCAATTGCGATTTTGCTTCGCGGTAACGAAGTTTTATATCAATAGTGAAATCAGGAAAAACTTCAGAAAAATGTTTGTTCTGTGCCAGTTTAATTTCGTCGGAATTAATCAGCAGAGCTTTTTCTTTGTCGAGGCCAAAACCATTGATGTAAAAATTCTCTACATAGTTATACAAACTGTTGTGTTGAGATGAACTTATTGGATAAAATTCGCCCATCTGCACAAACTGCAATTCATTCAAAACTGGCTTTTTAATACCTCCCAAACCGTATTTTGCAAGGGCATCCTGTGTTCTTTTGGTGTCCCAGTTTTCAAGAATAAGTTTGGTGTAATTTAAAAAATGCTGTGCTGTTTTGCCGGTTGGCAAACTTACAACCCCTGTTGGATTTTCGTTCACCCATTCGATAAAACTAAGCGAAGAAAGCAAACCCAGTTTTGGAAAACTATCTACCGGAATGTACGGAATTCGGGTTGAAACTTTTTTTAATTTAGCCTCTTCAAAAAATGCCTGTTCAACCTTTGAAAGATTTAATTCCATTGTTTATAATTTAGAAAATGATATTTTTTCGAGAGCATATGCTGCAGCCCCCATTGTTCCTGCTTTTGAACCCAGTTCAGAAAATTTAATTTCCATATCGTTGCTGATATCCTGGTTGCTGAATGTGTGTATGGCCTGTTGAATTGGTGCACTGATAAATTGGCTTGCCTCGGCTACCCTTCCACCGATAATAATTAATTCGGGATTAAAAATCTGGATAAGGTATGCAATTCCACGCCCCAGCCAGTAACCAACATCCGAAAAAAGCGAAATGGCAAACTGATCGCCTGAATTGGCCGCCTGAATAACATGCGAAATTTCGATTTGATCGATATCGTCTTTTACCAGTTCCTGAATAAGCGACGAACTTCCTTTACGTATTCCCTCTTTTGCCATACGCGCCACCGCAGTGGCCGACGCAATAGTTTCGAGGCAACCCTGTTTCCCGCAGGCGCAAAGAATGCCGTTATCTGCAATCGGGAGATGACCGAACTCGCCTGAATACCCAGACTTTCCTGCGTACAGTTTTCCGTCGATAATAATCCCGAGCCCAAGACCCCAGTCGGCTTGAAGCATCAACACATTTTTTTTGTTTTTTGCTAAACCGAAATGCTGTTCCGCAAAAGTCCGTACTTTCGAATCGTGATTAAAATATACCGGAATTCCGAAAAGTTGTACCAGCTCTTCGTACAAATTGGGTACATGTGGAAAATAGGTTTTATTAATTCCCTGTTTCTGATTGATCAACCCGGGAAGTTCAATCCCGGCAACAAGAATTTTATTTCTCGAAATGTTGCTTTCCTGAACCACTTTTTCCAGTTCGCGGTTTACCTCGTTAAAAACCCCGATATCCGATCTCAGTTTGATCGGAAAATAATGCGGCCCACTTACTTCCTGGTTATTCGCATTAAAAATTGAAATAATTGTTCGGGTTATATTAATTGTTATTCCAACCACATAAAATCCGTCTTCAACCAAACCATAAATATTCGGCCGTCTGCCACCGCTGGAATCACCACGCCCCAAATCGGTAACCAGTCCGTCTTCAATCAATTCAACCAGCAAACTGTTTATTTTTGGGGTACTTAACTTTATTAATTTCGATAATTCTGAATTGGACAATGGGCCTGAAAAATAGATTGCACGCAGTATTTGCTTTTTATGACTTGTCTTTTTTATTTCGACAGCCTGACTTTGCCCACCGGTATTTTTAAAAAGATTTTCCATACAAATTGTTTTACAAAGATCGAAATAAAATCCGTTTCAAAAAACAATCTTTTTAATTTTTTTTAAAAGATTGAAGTCTTTTTGCTAAATTTAATGATTCATTTACAATTCATAAATATTTAATACCATTAATATTTTAATGTTGAATAAAATAATTGATATTTACTTTTTGATTTTTCAATCCACAAATGACAGGGTTATGCAAACGAGAAAAATATTTTTACTGATTTCACTTTTACTTGTAACTGGTTTTTTATCAGCACAATCGAGAAAAATTATCAGCATTCCCAATTTTTCGGGCTACCAAACACTAAAATGCGATTTCCACATGCACACAGTTTTTTCCGATGGAACAGTTTGGCCAACCGTGCGTGTTGAAGAAGCCTGGCGTGAAGGGTTGGATGCCATTTCTATTACCGATCATATTGAATACAGACCGCATTCAAAAGATGTAATTGCCGGGCACAACCGCTCGTATGAAATTGCAGAGCCACTGGCCAAACAACTGGATATTATATTGATTCGCGGAGCGGAAATTACACGCAGCATGCCTCCCGGTCATTTAAATGCTCTTTTTATCAGAAATGCTGTTTTGCTCGATCGCGATAAAGTAACCGATGCTTTAAAAGAAGCGCGCGAACAGGGTGCATTTATTGTTTGGAACCACCCAGGCTGGAAAGCCCAGCAACCCGACTCAACGGTTTGGTGGAACGAACATACACAATTGCTAAAAAGCGACCTGCTGCACGGTATTGAAGTGTACAACAGCAGTGAATATTACCCCGAAGCTATTGACTGGGCCAACCAAAAAAACCTCACAATGTTTTGCAATTCCGATGTTCATGGTCCAATCGGGATGTCGTACGATTTAAACAACAACCACCGTCCGATTACTTTGGTTTTTGCCAAAAGCCGCACTGCCGGCGGAATTAAGGAAGCGCTTTTCAGTCGCCGCACTGCTGTTTATTTCGATAATACACTGATGGGAAATTCATCGCTGCTTGAACCGTTGTTTTTTGCTTCGCTCGATATTCCAAACAGTGCGCTACGCATTCAAAACGAAACTACCAACCGAATAAATATCACTAACAATTCCGACATTAATTACTTTCTTGAACTGGTGCAGCCGGGTGTAGGTTTTGATGCCCCGCAAAATATTGTTTTGAAAGCCCACCAGATAACACCGGTGGAAATAAGCGGTAATTCCGTTGAAGTTGCACAGGCCAAAACCCTGAATGTTTACTACAAAATCAACAACATTTTTGTAAGTTCCGATGAAAATCTGATTGTCACCTTTTCATTCAGAAACTTATAGTTTTGTAAATGCAGAAAAAAGAAACAAAAAGCACAAAACCGGAATTGGTTGAGGTTAAAATAACGTCGAACGAAGAAATCTCGCCGGGCGTTCACCTGATTTCCTTTCGGCGGAAATTTGAATTTATCCCCGGGCAGGTGATAAAAATAGCTGTCGACTACGAACACCCACCGCGGATTTACAGCATTTGCAGCGGAAACCACGAAGAAGAAGTCCGCATTTTATTCAACATAAAAGACGACGGGTTTTTAACACCCAAACTGGCAACTTACATTCCGGGAGATACAATTCTTGTTTCAGCGGCTTATGGAAGTTTTCTGGGATCTTCAGAACCTGCCTGGTGCATTGCCACCGGAACCGGAATTGCACCTTTTTACAGCATGTTTCAATCCGGACTTTTCAGCAACAAAAAACTGATTCACGGAGTTAGTTATTTAAACCAGTTTTATTTTGAAGATGATCTCGACTGGGCTCTCGGAAACAACTACGTCCGTTGCTGTTCGCGCGAATCCTCGTGCGATGTTTTCCCGGGAAGAGTTACAAATTACCTTTCTGAAATAGATGAATTCCCGCCGGTTAAATATTACCTCTGCGGAAAAGCGCTGATGGTTGTTGAAGTGCGCGATTTCCTTATTGAAAAAGGAGTTTCTTTCGAAAACATCGTTGCTGAAATATATTTTTAACCGGAATGAAAAAACTTTTGTTTTTTGTAACTTCCCTTCAATTTTCAGTACCTATTTAAAAATCAAAAAAATAAATGAAAAAATGAAAAAGACAATCTTTACTCTTGCCGTTTTATTTCTTATCTCTTCGATGAGCATGTTGCAGGCTCAGAGTGTGAAGGAAATTCTCGACAAACATTTCAAAGCTGTTGGCCAGGACAAAATCGTAAATGTTGAAAGTTATGTAATAAAAGCCAAAGTAAGCCAGATGGGTATGGAAATTCCAATGGTAATGACCATGAAAAAACCCAACAAATTCAAAATGGAAATGGAAATGATGGGTCAAAAAATGATTCAGGCTTTCGACGGAGAAAAAGGATGGATGATTGCGCCGTGGATTAGCGCCGATCCCCAGGATTTATCCGGGCCTGAATTGGATCAGGCTATGGATCAGGCCAATCTGGAAGGCGAATTGTACAACTACGAACAAAAAGGATCTAAAATTGAACTTGTCGGAAAAGAAGCAGTTGACGGAAAAGACAATTACAACCTGAAAATAACCGACAATAAAGGAAACGTAAAAAACTATTACATCGATGCCAACACTTATCTTGTTTCGCAGGTAAAAGCAAAAGTTTCCCAAATGGGGCAGGAAATGAATGTTACCCAAAAAACAACCGATTATAAAGATTTCGACGGGATTAAAGTCGCTACAAAAATAATTTCGGAAACTTCAATGGGTTCAGGCGAAGTTATTATGGAAGAAGTAAAATTCGGCGTCCCGGTTGACGACAGCATTTTTGTACGTCCTACCAAATAAAAAACATTTAGTTGCAAATAAAAAATGCGGCCCGATGAAAACGAGCCGCATTTTTTATTTCTGCCGGAAGAAAACCTGAATGGGCACTCCCGAAAAATTAAACCTTTCCCTGATTTTGTTTTCAATATATCTGCGATACGGTTCTTTTACGTACTGTGGTAAATTGGCAAAAAGCGCAAAACTTGGTGTTGGTGATGGTAGTTGGGTTACATATTTAATTTTTATGAATTTCCCTTTTACTGAAGGTGGCGGGTAAGCTTCCACAGCTTCGAGCAAAACTTCGTTTAAATCGGAAGTTTTAATGCGCTGCTGCCGGTTTTCGAAAACTTCGATGGATGTTTCGAGCGCCTTGTGTATTCTTTGTTTGGTTTTTGCTGAAATAAAAAGAATTGGCACATCTGTAAACGGTGCTATTTTTTCTTTTATCTCCTCGGTGAATTTTTTGGTTGAATGGTTGTCTTTTTCAACCAAATCCCACTTGTTCACCAAAATAACTACACCCTTTTTGTTTTTAATTATCAGGTTGAAAATATTCATGTCCTGGGCTTCCATGCCGCGTTCAGCATCGATCATTAGCAAACAAACATCAGAATTTTCGATGGTTCGGATGGAACGCAAAACCGAATAAAACTCCAAATCTTCATGAACTTTTGTCTTTTTACGTAATCCTGCGGTGTCGATAATCATAAAATCGTGGCCAAATTTATTGTAGCGCGTGTGGATTGAATCCCGTGTTGTGCCGGCAACATCGGTTACAATATTTCGGTCAACGCCAATCAGCGCATTAATAAACGACGATTTTCCAACATTCGGACGGCCCACTACCGAAAGATGCGGCAAAGTCAAATCTTCTTCAGACTCTTCTTTCTGAGGTAATTTTTCAACCACTTTATCAAGCAAATCGCCGGTTCCGCTGCCGGTCATCGACGAGATACAATAAATTTCCCCCAACCCGAGCGAATAAAACTCCTGCGCATCGATAATCCGCTGGTTGTTATCCACTTTGTTTACCGCAAGAACAACTTCCTTTTTTGTCCGGCGCAAAATATGGGCAACAGCATCATCGAGGTCGGTAATTCCGGCTTCAACATCAACCACAAACAAAATTACATCCGCCTCATCAATGGCAAGATGCACCTGTTTGTTGATTTCTGCTTCAAAAACATCGTCGGAATTTACCACATAACCACCGGTGTCGATGATTGAAAATTCAACACCGTTCCAAAGTCCTTTTCCGTAATTGCGATCGCGAGTTACTCCCGAAATCTCATCGACAATCGCGCTACGCGATTCGGTAATCCTGTTAAACAATGTCGATTTCCCTACATTCGGACGACCCACAATTGCTGCTATTTTGCTGCTCATTTCTAATCCTTTTATTTTTTTGGGTTGAAAACCCTTTCTTTTACTATTTCATTTTCTCCGACTTAAAAATCGGAATTATTTAAAACTTAGACCCTTGTCTGAACGATACTAATTACTAAAAATCAATACGCATCGTACCCGAAGTTTTTCAGTTGTTTGTCTTTGTCGCGCCAGTCTTTTGCCACTTTTACAAACAATTCGAGAAAAATCTTTTTGCCAAAAAACTCTTCGGCATCCATCCGCGCTTCCGAGCCAATTTTTTTGATCATTTTTCCCTGGTAACCGATAATTATTCCTTTCTGGCTTTCACGCGCCACATTAATTACCGCCCTGATATTTATTATCTTTTCAGTTTCCTTGAATTCTTCCACTTCAACTTCCACCGAATAAGGAATTTCCTTTTCGTAATTCAGCAGAATTTTTTCACGGATAATTTCCTGTAAAAAGAACCGTTCGTTTCTATCGGTCAATTCGTCTTTCGGGAAAAACGCCGGACTTTCGGGCAACAGTTCCAGAATCCGGTCAAAAATCGGTTCGATGTTAAATTTTTCTTTTGCTGAAATCGGGAAAACATTGGCTCCCGGAAAAGTGCTGCTCCAGTAATCAAACAGTTTCAGCACTTCCTCCTGATTCGATAAATCAATTTTATTGATCAGCACAATTACCGGCATGTTCGATTTACGGATTTTTTCAATGTACTCCGGATTCTTACCCGCTTTTTCATGAACATCGGTGACAAACAGGATAATATCGGCATCAAGAAGCGCAGTTTCCACAAATTTCATCATGGTTTCCTGCAATTTGTAGTTGGGTTTTAAAATGCCCGGCGTATCGGAATACACAATCTGAAAATCGTCGCCACTAACAATTCCCTTGATCCGGTGCCGTGTGGTCTGCATTTTCTGCGTAATAATCGACAACTTCTCTCCCACCAACGCATTCATAATGGTTGATTTACCCACATTCGGATTTCCGACAATATTTACAAAACCTGCTTTGTGTGCCATTCTTTTGTTTTTGTTTGTGCTGAAAAATCAGAACTTTTTCTTTGCCTTTTTGCTGCCCTGCTCTTCAATTCATTAAAAATCAGCGCAAAGATAATCGATTTGAATTAGGAATAGTAATCGCAACAAAAATGAATATTCAATTTGATTTTGATTTTACAGTTTTTGCACCAACATTCTCCACTTCCGGCTTCTTATGCATATTCTATACTTTACTCAAATTGCGTTTTTTGATTTTTTTGAATAAAATCCATCACCTCACCAAAAGTAGCGTTATAATAATCGTCGGAATGTTCGCTGATATATTTCAGCAATTTGTAATGTTCTCCGACTTCGGTATTTAAATAACCGCCGCCAACACTGTGAAACATAAAAACAACAATTGTCCCTTTGGTTTTGGCATCCTCAGCCAAAGCAATCATTTGTTCCGCCGAAAGTTCAATCATTATCGTACTTGGGGTTTTATAAATGTTGTAATCTTTCATCGATGCAGGAATTGGTCCGTCGCAGCGGGCTGCAGAAAAAAGAGGCTTTAATTCGTTGGTAAAATCGTTTCCCCCGGCTACATAATTACTGCATGTATAGGCAAATGAACGTTTTATTTTTCCGTCGATGGCTTTTAACAGGGTATTCGCTGTTTTTAGTTCGGTAATCAGTTGCTCAACGGTATAATTGTTCAAATCGTATTCCGGCTTTACCCAATCCTGATTGGTGCCGTCGCACGGATGAAAAAGTGTGTGGTTTCCCAATTCGTGGCCATTTTCTGCAATTTTTCGCCATTCTTCGGTACGTTTGTACAACGATTCAGAATTCCCGGTGCAAAAGAAGGTGCCTTTTAATCCAAATTCATCGAGTTGTGGAACAACCACATCCAAATGACAATCAAGTCCGTCGTCGTAAGTAAAACAGACAGCGGCTTTGGCCCCGTTTGGCCAGACAAACAGAGCTTCGCTTTTTATCACAAAAACTGCGCAAATCAGAAAAAGAAAAAATCGTAACATCGGTTTAATTATAGTTTAATTATTCAAAATGAAATTCATTGCCGCTTTTATTCCGTCGGCTGCGCTCGAAACAATACCTCCAGCATAACCGCTGCCCTCGCCAACAACATATAAATTTGCAAATCCTTCAACCAGCCCGTCGCTTTGGCGGACCACCTGGACCGGCGACGAAGTTTTACTTTCCAGCCCAAGCAGGTTTCCGGTTTCGAATCCCCGCATTTTCCGGATAAAATCAAGTAAACCCGACTGCATTGAAGTTACAACAGTTTTTGGCAGAAGCTCCCACAGCGATGCGGAAACCAATCCCAGCGGATAACTGCTTTCAATATTTTTCTGTCTTGTCTTCATGTTTAAGAAGTCGGAAATCGAACACGAAGGTGCCGAATAATTTCCTGTAAACTGATAAAATTTTGCCTCCAGATTTTCGAGCCATTCCAGCGCTTCGAGAGGAGAAACCGGTTTTCCGGCAAGTTCGTCGGGATGAACACCGGCCACACAGGCCGCATTGGCAAAATTTCCGTTTCTACGAAAATAACTCATGCCGTTAACAATGTTTGTTTCGGGGTAAGCTGCTGCAGGAACCACCATTCCTCCCGGACACATACAAAACGAAAATACCGGATGTTTCCCGTCAGGTTGAGAAGTGAGCCGGTATTCCGCCGCTTTTACACCGGGCAGTTTTGGTGTGCCCCACTGCGCCACATTAATAATTTCCTGCCGGTGTTCCATGCGACTGCCAATGGCAAAATTTTTTGTCCGAAAAGGTACGCCCCGCCGAATTAGCATGCGATACGTTTCGTAAGCAGAATGACCGGGGGCAATAAAAAGTGCATCGGCAGGCAAGTTTCCGGCAGTAGTTACAACTTCTGTTATTTTTGAATTTTTAACTACAATATCCTGAAAAAGGGTTTCAAAATAGATTTTACCTCCCAACTCTTCCAATTGAAACCGCAGGTTCCTGACGATTTTCCGAAGATTGTCGGTTCCCAGGTGCGGGTGTGTGAGGTAAGCAATTTCTTCAGGTGCACCAGCGCTGATGTAACTTTCAAGAATAAAAAGCTTTTCCTTTGAAATGTGCTTGGAACGCGAAGTCAATTTTCCGTCGGAAAAAGTACCGGCACCGCCTTCGCCAAAAGCATAATTGTTTTGAGCATCAAAAATCCCTGTTTTTTCAAAAGTCTGAATTGATTTTCCACGTTTTTCCACATCCGATCCACGTTCGATCAACGACACCTGAAAACCGGCCTTTTGCAGAACAAAAGCAGCAAAAAAACCTGCCGGACCACTGCCAACCACTACCACTTGTTCTTTTCTGTTTTTGTACGGAATTTCCAGATTTTCTCCGGCAAGCGTTTCTTCGCCTTTAATTTCAGTTGAATTCACTCCTACTTTCAGCATCCAGAAAATGTTCTGTTTTTTTCGCGCGTCAAGACTTTTGTTTTCAATCTGAAAACTAAAATTTTTAATCCGAAGTTCCCTTTCAATTTTCTTCCGAAGTTGTTCTTCAGAATAATCAGTAGGCATTTTTAAGGATATCGATTTAAATCCCATTTCTCTTTTAATTTCAGTTCAAAATTAAGGAAAGCTACAAGTTGTTTCGCCTGAAACAATAAATAATATAACAACCGGCTTTCAATAAATCTTTTCAAAATGCAAAAAAGTAAAAATTATTTTACCCTGTAACGAAAATCGTTATTTGGGCGTCAAACGGATGTAATTCAGAAAAAACAATGTTTCAAAAAACAAACGAAAACAGTTATTCGCCGCAGTAAAAAGCGAGTTTATCGAATAAATTACCATTGTAAACATTGATTTTATGAATTTTAACCTGAAAACCGGAAACAGGTAAAACTACCGGAAAGCAGAAAACAAAAACAGAAAACAATTAGAGCCATGATTAGTCTTAACAATGTTCACAAATCGTATGTCACCGGGAACAATTCATTGCATGTTTTAAAAGGAATCGACCTGGAAATTAAACAGGGAGAGTTTGTTTCGATAATGGGGTCGTCCGGCTCGGGCAAATCAACTTTACTGAATATTTTGGGTATTTTGGATAGTTACGACGAAGGTTCGTATTATTTAAACGGAAAGTTGGTAAAAGACATGAGCGAAAAACAGGCAGCCAAATTACGCAACGAACTGGTTGGTTTTGTATTTCAGTCGTTCAATCTGATTTCGTTTAAAAATGCCATGGAAAATGTAGCGCTCCCGTTGTATTACCAGGGAGTTCCCCGAAAAAAAAGAAACAAAATAGCGCTGGAATACCTCGACAAAATGGGACTTCTTCCGTGGGCCGAACACATGCCGAACGAAATGTCGGGCGGACAAAAACAGAGGGTTGCCATTGCACGTTCATTGATTTCGAACCCAAAAATAATTTTTGCCGACGAACCAACCGGTGCACTCGACACCAGCACTTCGTACGAGGTAATGCAAATTCTGAAACAAATTAACGGCGACGGAATAACCGTAATTTTGGTAACGCACGAGCACGATATTGCCGCAATGACGCAGAAAATTATTCGCCTGAAAGACGGAAACATTGCCGAAATTATTAAAAACGGCGATTTAAAACACTGGCAGCATCAGTACATGAAAGAGCTGGAAACAGCGTGATCAGTTGGCAGTCGCAGTAATCAGTCGCAGTAATCAGTCGCAGTTGTCAGTCGCAGTTGTTTTGAACTTCTGTAATTGATCGCATTTCAACATTAAACCAAAAAAACATGTTCGACATCGATAAATGGCAGGAAATTCTTGCCACCATCAAAAAAAATAAAATGAGAACTTTTCTCACCGGGTTCAGCGTGGCCTGGGGTATTTTTATGCTGATGATTTTGCTGGGTTCCGGAAACGGATTAAGCAACGGAGTTTCTGAAAATTTTAAACGCAACGCCATTAACGCCATGTGGTTGTGGAGCGGAAACACCAGCATCCCTTATCAGGGGATGAAGGAAGGCCGCCAGATTAGGCTCACCAACAGCGATTACGACCTTTTAAAAGACATGCCCGGAATTGAATATTCGTCGGGGAGATATTACATTGGCGGAAACAAATTTTCGTACGGAAATGAATACGGCGATTATACAGCAATTACCTGTCATCCCGATTTAAAAGAAGTGGAATCGATAGAAATTGTGGAAGGCCGGTTTGTCAATCAGATCGATATTGACCAGGCGCGAAAAACGGTTGTCATTGGGAAAGACATTTACGACGCACTTTTCAAAGATAAAAATGCCATTGGCGAGTATGTAAAAATCAACAACATTCCGTTTAAAGTAGTTGGTATTTGTAAGGAAAGCGGCGGCACCCGGCACCGAAATGCATACATTCCCGTTACTACAGGGCAGAAAGTATTTAACGGGTCAAACCGCCTGCATAATTTTGCGCTTACCATCGATGCCAAAACCGTTGCCGAAAGCCAGGTTATTGAAAACCGGGTGCGCGAAACGCTGGCCCGCAAACACAAATTCGATGTTACCGACGAATCGGCGCTTGGGTCGTATAACAAACTTGAAGATGTGATTGAAACCATGAAGATTTTCCAGGCCATTAAAATTTTTATCTGGATAATTGGTATTGGGACATTGATTGCCGGTGTAGTTGGCGTAAGCAATATTATGCTAATTGTTGTAAAAGAACGCACCAAGGAAATTGGCATTCGCAAAGCCATTGGCGCAAGTCCGCGTTCGGTGGTTGGTTTAATTTTACTTGAATCGATTTTAATTACCACCATTGCAGGTTACATCGGGCTGGTGCTCGGAACCGGCTTAATGGAAGGTCTGAACTTTATTGTGGAACAGCAATATGCAGCCTCGGCAGCCACCAACGGCGGAAACGGCGACACCATTTTCCGTAACCCGACAGTTGATTTAAATGTGGCGATGTTTGCTACCATGCTTCTCATTGTTGCCGGAACTTTTGCCGGATATATTCCTGCAAAACGTGCTGCCCGGATTAAACCCATCGAAGCCCTGCGCGACGAATAGTTAAACATTAAACTCGAAAAAAATGTTAGATTTTGATCTTTGGAAAGAAATATTGAGCGCATTGAAGAAAAACAGGATGCGCAGTTTCATGACCGCTTTTGGGGTTTTCTGGGGAATTTTTATGCTCATTATTATGTCGGGAGCCGGCAAAGCCCTTGAAAACGGAGTGATGGACGGGATAAAAGCTTTTGCCTCAAATTCAGCTTTTTTCTGGACCGAACCCACCAGCAAACCCTATGAAGGATTTCAGCGTGGAAGACGCTGGGATTATAAAAATACCGATATTGAATACATTCGGACCAATTTAAAAGACATTGAATACATTGCTCCAAAATTGTTCGGAACAAATAACAACAGCGGTGACAACACGATTCGCGGTAAAAAAACCGGCGCTTTTAATATTTCGGGTGATTATCCCGAATTTTTCAAAATCGACCCGTGGACTCCGATAAAAGGCAGGTTGCTGAACCAAATCGATATTCTTCAAAACCGGAAAGTTTGTATCATCGGCGAACGTGTGGTTGAAGTAATGTTCGACAAAGACGAAGATCCGATTGGCGAATATTTAAAAATTAACGGCGTTTATTTTCAGGTTGTAGGTGTTGTGCACGCCGAAACCCGTGTAAATTTTAACGGAAACCGGAAAGAAGAAAACATAATGATTCCGTTTACCACCATGCAGCAAACCTATAATTTTGGCGATGTTGTTCACTTTTTTGCAGTTACCTCGGTTCCGGGAGTTCCTGTGAGCAAAGTAGAAACCCGACTGAAAGAATTGCTCAAAGACCGGCATCACATTGCACCCGACGATGTTCAGGCCATTGGTTCGTTCAATATTGAAGTGGAATGGGTAAAATACATGGGCCTGTTTAACGGAATTCAGATTCTGACATGGATTGTAGGAATCGGGACTTTGTTTGCAGGAATTATTGGTGTTAGTAATATCATGCTTGTAATTATCAAAGAGCGCACGCAGGAAATCGGTATCCAGCGCGCCATTGGGGCAACTCCCGGAAAAGTAATCACACACATTGTTGCCGAAAGTGTTTTTCTCACAGTAATTGCCGGTTATATCGGACTGGCGCTGGGTGTAGGAATTCTTGAGTTGCTAAATATGGCGCTCGACTCGGGCGGAACCGACATTTTCTTCCGCCGCCCCGAAATCAGTTTTAACATGGCAGTTTCAGCATTAACCGTTTTGGTTTTTGCCGGAATCGGCGCCGGAATGATTCCTGCCCGGCGTGCCGTAAAAATTAAACCCATCGATGCTTTGCGCGATGAAGGAATTTAGGAAGGTTAAAATGGGAAGGATTAAGGATTAAGGATTAAGGATGAATTAGTAAAGATTCAATTCAATAAGATAAAACAGAAAACAATTGTCAAAACAAAAAACAAAAAGTCATGAAAAAGGTATTTAGAATTTTAGGAATTGTGGTATTGATTGCCATTTTTGGAGGGACATTATTTTTCCTTTACAACAAATCGAAAAAGAAACCCGAAGTTTTTGAAACGCAAAACCCGTTTGTCAGTAATGTGGTTATGAAAACCGTTGCAACAGGTTCGGTTGTTCCCCGAAAGGAAATTGAAATAAAACCACAGGTTTCAGGAATTATAGACGAAGTTTTTATTGAAGCCGGCGACCGGATTCAAAAAGGACAAATTATTGCCCGCATAAAAATTATCCCCGACATGGTAACGTTAAATGCAGCCGAAACCAGAATGAACAGGGCTAAAATAAATTTCGAAGATGCGCAGATCGATTACGACCGTCAGCAGAAACTTTTTGATAAAAATGTGATTTCGTACGATGAATTTAAAACTTCCAAAGTTGGCTACGATTCAGCAAAAGAAGAATTGTCGGCCGCAGAAAACAATCTCGAATTAATTAAAAACGGTGTAACAAAAAAGGCAGAAAGCGCTACTAATACCCTGGTTCGTTCAACTATCGACGGAATGGTACTCGATGTTCCGGTTGAAGTGGGAAATTCTGTGATTCAGGCCAACACATTCAACGACGGAACAACCATTGCATCGGTTGCCGATATGAAAGACATTATTTTTGAAGGAAAAGTGGACGAAACCGAAGTTGGAAAAATTAAGGAAGGTATGCCTATTGAACTGGAAATTGGCGCCATCGACAAAGAAAAATTCGATGCTATTCTCGAATACATTTCACCAAAAGGGAAAGAAGAAAACGGGGCAATTCAGTTCGAAATTAAGGCAAACGTTCAATTAAAGGAAGGCCAGTTTATCCGCGCGGGCTACAGCGCCAACGCAAACATTGTACTCGACAGAAAAGACAGTGTTCTGGTTATTCCTGAAGGATTGCTAAAATTTGAAGACAAGTCGTCGTACGTTGAAACAATGACCAGCGTAGATCAGCAGTTTGAAAAACGATACGTTAAAACCGGACTTTCCGACGGAATAAATATTGAGATTACAGAAGGATTGAAAGCCGAAGACAAAGTAAAAGGTGAAAAAATCGATCCTAAAAAAGTAAAAGAAAATGAAGCCGCTCAAGGTTAATTTTAGGGAATTAATTTGGGTTTATGTACATTAGCTTAACAAAAAACAAAATACAATGAAGAATCTTTTTGCCCTGATTTTTGGAATACTGTTAACAGCCGCATCGGCAGGTTTTGCCCAACCATCATGGTCGCTGCAAAAGTGTGTCGATTATGCCCTGGAAAATAACATTCAGATAAAACAACAGGAACTGAACAACCAATATTACCAAAACCAGGTAAGCCAGGCAAAATCGAACCGCCTGCCCAATTTAAACGGTGGATTATCCAACAGCATGAATTTTGGTCGTTCGTTGGGTTACGACAACACGTATAAAAATGTAAACTCTTCGCAATACAACGGCTATCTCTCAACTGATGTTACGCTTTGGAACGGTTCTATTCTGCAAAACACGATCAAACAAAACGAACTCGATTTGCTGGCCACTGTGCAGGATTACGAAAAAGCCAAAGACGACTTAATTCTGAACATTGCCGCCTCGTACCTCGAAATTCTTTTTGCCGAAGAACTCGAACAGGTGGCACAGGCTCAGATTGAAGTTACCCAACAGCAGATTAAACGCACCAAACAACTGGTCGATGCCGGAAGTCTTGCCCGCGGGGCACTGCTCGAAATTGAAGCTCAACTGGCACAGGAAGAGCTCACGCTGGTAAACCGTCAGAACAGTGTTCAGTTAACGTACCTTACACTTTACCAGCTGCTGGAACTTCCAATGTCGGAAAGTTTTAAAGTTGAAGTTCCCAAACTCCCAGAAATAAAAGCCAACGTTTCCATGGCCAACTCGTACGACGTTTTCAAAAATGCAATTAATGTGCGGCCTGAAATAAAAGCAGCTCAATACAGAGTGGAAAGCGCAAAACGGCAACTCGATATTGCCAAAGGAAACCAGTACCCTTCACTCAGTTTTGGGGCAAACTACTACAACCTTTACAACAACAAGTATTCTGATTTTGATGGAAACGACATCAGCCTTTCAGAACAGTTGAAAAACAACAAAAGGTATTCGATGGGATTAACACTGACTGTTCCGATTTTCAATAAATTCCAGGTAAAAAACGGCATTTCGAACGCCAAACTTCAGATTGCCGATTATGAATACCGGTTACAGTCGGCCAGCAATGTTTTGCGCAAAGATATTGAACAAGCGTACACCAATGCGCTGGCAGCTTTAAACCGTTACATTTCGAGCGAAAAAGCTGTAAATTCAACACAGGAAGCGTTCAGATATACCGAAGAAAAATTTAATGTGGGAATGGTAAACTCTGTGGAGTATAACCAAAGTAAAAATAACCTTACCGTTGCGCAATCGGAATTACTGCAGGCTCGCTACGAATACATTTTCAGAACAAAAATTCTCGACTTCTACAACGGATTACCGATTGAACTGTAAAATATAAAGATGGCGGGGAGACCTTTCCCCGATGTCATGCTTGAACATTGTTTTTTGTGCCCTGGTTGAAAAACCGGGGCTTTTTTAGTTTACATTCACAATAAACCTGGAAGATTTTTGAAAGTAGCACAAAAAATGAAAGTCTTTCACAACGTATTCCTTACAATTTGAATATATTTGCCCTTCTTTAACCAACTAATTAATTGACTAAGATGAAAAATCTGCTCTTTCTTTTTTTAGCATTTTCTTTTTTTAGCGGTTTTGCGCAAAAAGAAGAAAAGGCACCCGGCAACACCTTTAACAAAGATTTTATCCTACATATAAAAAAGGCCAATTCTCCGATTACCATCGACGGAGTGATTGACGAACCCGCATGGTTGAGCGCTGAAAAAGCCGAAAATTTTCACAAGGTACAGCCCATCGATACCGGATTTGCCATTCAACCGTCGGAAGTTTTAATGACCTACGATGACAAGGCATTTTACCTGGCTTTTACTTTTCACGACACCGTTCCGGGAAAAAGAATTATGGAATCGTTCCGGCGCGACTTTGTTTTCAACAACAACGATAACTTTCTGGTGTTTTTTGATACTTTCCTTGATCAAACCAACGGATTTACATTCGGGCTTTCGGCTTCGGGAGCCAAATGGGACGGAGTTATGTTTAGCGGTGCATCCAGCAACCTGAACTGGGACTGTAAATGGGAATCGAAAGTAAAACATTACGACGACAAATGGACAGCCGAAATGCGCATTCCGTTTAAATCGGTCCGCTATCCTTCGGGAACAAAAACCTGGAATGCCAACTTTAGCCGGCTTGATTTAAAAACCAACGAAAAATCGTCGTGGGCGCCGGTGCCAAGGCAATTTCCCACGGCAAGTCTTGCTTACGCTGGTGTGTTGAATTTTGACGATCCGCTGCCAAAATCAAAAATTATGTACTCTCTTATTCCCTACGTTTTTGCGGGATACTCCAACAATTTTGAAGAAAACACAGGAAATGTCTGGAAAAAAGACGTTGGTTTCGATGCTAAAGTAGGATTCTCGTCTTCTATGAATCTGGACCTGACCTACAATCCCGATTTCGCTCAGGTTGAAGTCGACCAGCAGGTGACCAACATCGACCGTTTTGAATTGTTTTTTCCTGAAAAACGACAATTCTTTCTTGAAAACAACGACCTCTTTTCAGGTTTTGGAACAACTACGGTTACTCCGTTTTTTTCGCGCCGTATTGGTTTAGACGCGCCTGTTTTGGCAGGAGCCCGACTCAGCGGAAAAATTGGCAACGACTGGCGGATTGGCTTTATGAATATGACAACCCAGGAAACAAGCAATTTTTTAGCACGGAATTTTACAGTTGCTTCGGTGCAGAAAAAAGTGTTTGCCCGCTCCAACTTCGGGTTTATTTTCGTAAACAAGGAATACCTGAAACAACCTGCCGATGATAACGGAAATTTCAACCGCGTTTTTGGATTCGACTACAACCTGGCCAGCAAAGACAACATCTGGACAGGAAAATTATTTTATCATCGTTCGTTCCAACCGGGTAACCCCGACAAACAATATGCGCAAGGTGCGAGCTTGGGTTACAAAACAAAAAATCTTCAGGTTGAAATGGTACAACGCTCGATTGGCGAAAACTACAAAGCCGAAGTCGGTTATATTCAGCGAACCGGTTATAATTTTTTCAGCCCCGAAATTACTTACCTTTTTGTTCCGAACAAACGGGTAACAAGCCATGGAATTTCTCTCGATTTTATGTATTACTTCGATCCTGAATTCAAAAAAATTGAACACGAAAACGCAATAAGCTACCAGTTTGAATTCCAGGATCGGTCAACTTTAGTGGCTGGTTACAAAGATTATTTTGTTGAACTGGAACAAGATTTCGACCCAACCCACATTAGCAACCACTATCTTGAAGCCGGTTCAAAACACAATTTTGGCGGCGCTTTTGTAACCTACCTTTCTACAAAAAAAACAATGTTTAATTACACGTTCGAAGCAGCCAAAGGCAACTGGTACACCGGAAATATCCAATACATTACAGGAGAAGTAGGTTACCGTTACCAGCCCTACATAAATTTTGCCCTGAATTTCAATTATACTGACATGGATCTGGGTGCACCTTTTGAACGTACCAAATTATGGCTGGTTGGCCCGAAACTCGATGTTACTTTCACCGACAAACTGTTCTGGTCGACGTTTGTACAATACAACGAACAAATCGATAACATGAATATCAATTCGCGTTTGCAGTGGAGGTACCAGCCGGTTTCAGATATTTTTCTGGTGTACACCGACAATTATTTTACCGGCAACTGGAACTCGCGCAACCGCGCGCTGGTGCTGAAAATTACGTATTGGTTAAATTAACCAAAACATACAATACATCAACTATAACCGACAAAGAAGCTCGCAGAGAAACATTGATTTTACCAAAATGTTAACCCCATGAATTGACACTTGGATATAATAACAAACATCATTAAAATCAATTATCTTTGCGCTCTCTAAAACAATTAGAGATTTATTTGTTATAATTATAAGACTTTTAAAATCATAAAAAACTCATTATCAAATGAAAGTAACTGTAGTTGGTGCTGGTAATGTTGGTGCAACCTGTGCACAAATCGTTGCCGAAAAAAACATCGTTCAGGAAGTTGTCCTGGTTGACATCAAAGAAGGAATTTCAGAAGGTAAATCCTTAGATTTGTGGCAAACAGCCCCTATCAATTATTACGATACACGTTTGGTTGGCTCAACCAACGATTATTCAAAAACTGCTGATTCGGAAGTTGTTGTTATCACTTCAGGTGTTCCGCGTAAACCCGGAATGAGCCGCGACGACTTAATTTCAATCAACGCCGGAATTGTTAAAAGCGTTACCGAGAACGTTGTAAAATATTCGCCAAAAGCAAAAATTATTATTGTTTCCAATCCGTTGGATGTAATGACCTACGCTGCTTATATTACTGCAAAAAAATCGAAAAACGAAGTAATGGGAATGGCCGGTGTTCTCGACACTGCCCGCTACCGTGCTTTTCTTGCTGAAGCATTGGATGTTTCTCCGCGCGACATTCAGGCATTGTTAATGGGTGGCCACGGCGACACCATGGTTCCGCTGCCACGTTACACCACTGTTTCAGGTATCCCTGTTACCGAATTAATCGACGAAGAAAAACTGAATGCCATTATCGATCGTACCAAAAAAGGTGGCGGCGAATTAGTTAACCTTATGGGAACTTCGGCCTGGTATGCACCGGGTTCGGCTGCTGCCCAAATGGTGGAAGCCATTGTAATGGATCAAAAACGTATTTTCCCCTGCTGTGTTAAACTGGAAGGTGAATACGGTTTGAACGACATGTTTGTTGGCGTTCCGGTGAAACTGGGCAAAAACGGTGTAGAACAGGTTATTGAAGTTGCTTTGAATGCTGACGAACAACAATTGCTGGTTGAATCGGCCAACTCAGTAAAAAGTGTTATGGATGTTTTAGACGGAATGAATATTCTTTAAGAATTAATATAACCAGAGCAAAATATCAAACGGTTGGTTCACTGAATCAACCGTTTTTTTTATCTACTTTAGCCCGATGAAGATTAAAATACCGATACAAATTGTAGAACTCGAAGAAGGGAATTTCCATCTTATTGCTACAGGAAAGTTCCCCGACGGTGCGACAGGTTCGTGGGCTGTTGACACCGGGGCTTCGAAAACGGTATTCGACAAAAACCTTGAAAAGTATTATTTACAGGATGACGATTCCGAAGAAATTCACTCGGCCGGAATTGGTGAAAAACCACTAGTTACACAAATTGCCACTTTACCCTTCTTTTCCCTTGGAAAGTTTAAAGTAAAAAACATGAAAGTGGCTTTGATTGATCTCTCGCACATTAACGAGTTGTACCACCGCGCCACCAGCATCGAAATTTGTGGATTAATCGGCGGCGATTTCCTGATGAAACACAAAGCGGTGATTGATTATAAAAGAAAATTAATTGTTCTGAATTTTAAAAGGTAGCTTGAAGGCTACCTCTTAACGTAATAATTATTTTTTTACTACTAATTTTCCTAGAACTAATTCATCTTTATATCTAACCCTAATAAAATATATCCCGTCTGCCCAACCAGATGTTTTAATTTTTACCTCTTTCCCTTTTATTTTTGTTTTCTTTTCTTTCAATAATTGAACTTTATCATAAACTTCCAATTGCCATTCAACATTTTCATCGAAAATAGTCTCCTCTGAATTTGCTACCAGTGTCAATACGGTTTCACTTGTAGCCGGATTAGGTGATAAAAGCATGGAATAATAACTGCAATTATAATTACTGCCCATATAACCTGAAATTATTGTCACATTATTATTACAACAGGTATTTGCTGTTACCGAAACCGGACCACCTGGACTCGAATTAGTATTTACTGAAATCATATTCTGATAAGTATAATATGTTGTCCAGGCAGACGGAACCGACCATGTATAATTGGATGTTGAACATGAAGAATTGTCATTTTCCACATATATATGATAAGTAGTATTAGGACACAATAACCAAGTTCCATACATTTGAGTTGCCAGTATGCCATTAGAAGTATAAACATCGAATGTTATATCCTCATTTTTTGGACCCTTTACACCAAAAGTTTTTTCGATAGAAAACGATTCTCCTCCAGGCATTTGAAAATTATAAGTGATTCTTCCTGTTCCATTATAATAGCCTGAAGGCGTAATGGTTGCTGTTTTTCCTATCCCGCTGGTTGCTCCAGAAAATAAATTGGAGGGTGTCAAACTCCAGGTTATATTTGTTGCTAATGTATCAACATCTAAAATTGATGTTTCTGTTGAACAAATAGCATCAGCGCATGTAATTTCTGGTGCCAAAAAAAATTCCTTAACTCTTACCCAATTAAAATATGAAGTCTGAGGAACAACAACAGTTCCAGATTGAACCTGTTGACTTAAAAGAACTCTTAAGAGATGATTTGGATACCAACTTTGCCCTTGATTAATAACCTCTTTTATAGAGTACCATCAATCCAAAATGTAATTCTATACGGTGTCCAAATACACTTAAAGGTATGATTAACATCCCCAGTCCACTCCTTGTGTTTCATTAAATTCATGCCCTTCCGCTGTTCCACATGGTGGTGGATAATCGAAAATATGATTTTGCAACATAGGCAAGGGACTACCATGGTTACTATTCACATTACACTCAACGACATCAATTTCATTTATATGCTCAATTGAGCAATCTACCCCTCCACCTCCATAAAGCCAAAAGGAAGGAAAGGATCCAAAATTATGAGCAAATCTTGCATTACATTCAAAAATGCCGTAAGAAAAAAATTCTTCTGAATTTATTTCTCCTGCTATTAAATCTGCAACAATTGTATCTCCATCCCAAGTTGTTTCTGTGTAATTTGGAGAACTCAACATAGAAAGGCATAACCGACTATTATTAACATCAACGTTAATAGTTGCGGTACTATCAATAAAAATAAATGGATTACCATTTTCTCCTTTAAGAGTACGAGTGGTGGGAAACCAAGTAATTAAATCTAAGGCACTTGTGAAATCTTCAAACAATTCTACAGTACTGTAACCTTCAACAAATCTACTCTCACTTTGTTGCGAAAAAATTGATGTACTGTAAAAAGCAAGCCAAAGAAAAACAAATATAATCTTCATTTTTTTAGAGTTTAAGTGAAACATTTATTTTAATACCATAATGAATTTTCTTATAATGATAATTAAGCCACGTGCTATTAAATCTGTATTTAAAAAAAGGAGAAAATGAAATATTAAGTTTTGAAGTTAAAGGTTTTGAGTAACCAAGGTCAATATATAAATCACTCATGGTTTTATCATCAGAGTAATGAATTACCTTTTGTATTTCTGATGATTCTTCCCATCCAAAGCTAGTATAATAATCATCTTTTATTGATATAACCTTTCCTAAATAAATGCCCGTGGAAAAATAACAACTATTGTTATTGTCTAATAAAAACGTTTTTTGTAACAAAATTGGGATACTTACTTCTGTAAAATGAAATCGCTTTTGAACTTCATTTACATAAGAAGAGACATTCCCCTGTTGTATGTTTATGCCAGTTTCAATTGAAAATTTATCCCATAAATGTCTCGATAATAACAATTCTATGCCTGGACTAATTGGGAAATTGTAATAACCAGGAACTGAAGTAAAATCACCTTCCTCAATTTTAACATATTGAGCAACAATCGCTCCTACCTTCATTTCATACTTATTTTGCTGTCCCATAAGAGTAAAATTCATGAAAAGAATAATAATCATTAACAAGATCATTACAATTCTAATTTTCTGTTTTTCCATTTTTTAGATTTTTTATTATAATTAAATATTCAATTGAAATACACTGTTGGCAAGTAATTCATTCCTTCAACCCAAACTAATTTATTCACTTCCTATCCCCAGAAGTGCCCTCCTTTTATTTCAATTCCGGATAACAATGTCGTTAATTCACCAATCCTGTAATCATACAGCACTTCAATCTCACGATCATGCGTATTACTGTACTCCAGAAAATAATTCTTTTTTTTAACCGGAGGAAACAAGGCCATATTAACGGCAAATCTTTGTTGTTTTTCTTGTCTGAATTTTGGAAAAACAATGCTGACAAAAGGAGGAAACTGATGTAATACTTCATTTTTTTGTTTTGGCGGCCTGCTTTTAATATGCAGGGAGTTTGTATTCAAAAATAACAAACCAATTTCAAAAAACAAGTGTTCAGTATTGTTTATTGTAAAAAAGCTTTCTTTCATTTGTAATATTCCAGAAATAAAGCAACTCAGAGCGTTTTTCTGAATCTTTGTAATCATTCGAAGGGTTCCACGACAAAACATTACAATTTTCAGGAATTTCAACCACCGGTCCTTTTGCTGAGGCAATTTTCTTAAAAGCATTGCGCTCACATCTGTTTTCAGTTAATCCTTCAAAATCGGCGAAGGTAAAAAACAACAATACAATAGTGATCATCAATAAATAGATCTTCTTTGTTTTACCAAGAGACCATTTCACTAAAGTAAAAGTAGAAATACCAAAGAAATAAATCAAGGCTATGGTAACCGGCATAAATGTATCGTACCTGATAATTCTTGGCCGGTATGGCCGGTAACCCCCCAGAGGCAACAACAAAATATAAAGCAGTGCGAACAACCCAATCCACTTTATTTGCTGAAACAATTTTTTACAGGTTGCCATGTCGGCATTTTTTTTAAGCTGATACAAATTCAGTAAAATAAGCGCCAGTAAAACAGGAAATCCTGCCGAATGAAAAAGTTGCTTCCAAATACCTTCGGGCAAACGCAAATATCTTTCCCAGACCGGAATCAAATCTGTGGAATAGTTCGAATCGTATTTCCCCAAAAAGAGAGAATACAAACTCCACAGATTGATAAAAATCCAAAGAAACTTGATCTGAATTGGAATTTTCAATAATATTTCTGTCTTGATTTCTTTGCTGACAAAAAACAAAAGAGCAAAAGCAGCCGACGATGTTAATACAACTCCCGGAACAAGCGGCCCGGAAAGCGGTAAAACTACTGCAAACAGTGACAATAGAACAAAAATTACTGGATGAAAATTTCTTTGCCTTTTAAATGAATTCATCAACAAAACAATATAATACAAGAGCAACACCAGCGGAAGTGCATAAAAAAAGGTATAAACTACCGATTTATCTACAATTCCTAACCGACTCCAGTATCCGTACACCTGAAAAAGTGGGGAAATCAAAATTGTTGACAATAAAAAATCATTTATCCGGATTCGTTTCCCTTCAGAGATAAAAAAAGACAAGCCAAATACAAATAAAACCTGTATTAAAAATTTTATAATTGCTGAAGCCAGATAAACCGAAGCAATTGGATTTGTGACTCTTTGCAACCAAAAAGGAACATGCTGAAAATACTCCATTAACGCGAGGTGTGAAAAATAACGATTCGGATTTATGTGTTTCTCTCCGGAAAAAACAGCATGAAAACCCAAGGGATCGTTCAATATCTTCTGAATATCTTCATTTGGCAAGACTCCATCCAAATCGCCATACAACGGAGTATTGTAATATTGTAAAAAGGAAAAAACAAAATCGGCCAGCAACAAAACAAAAAAAATAAGCTTAAAATGTTTGACAATTCTTTTCATATTCTTCCAACGTTTGAGGAATAATTTTTTCGAGATAAACCGGCAGCGATTCTTTTTTAAAAGTCTGAAAACTCCAGTCTCCTTTTTCCAATAAATCCGGTGAATTTTTCCAAACAAAAACCAGCGCCTTTTCTCTCCCTATTTCAGTTTCCACATCAACAATTTCTTTTTGATATTCATCGCCTTCAAAAAAGGTAAGGATTTGCACCGCTCTTTCATTCAGATTTTTTAGGAGGAAACCTTCAACTTTTTCTCCTTCCTTTTTTGTTATTGCCGGATAATCGCAGCCTTTTACTTTTTGCCGTAAAAACCCGTGCAAAACCGCAGGCTCTGTTTCAAAAATATTTCCGGTAAGTTTTTCCACAATTTCGGGAAAACAAAGCGAGCCGTAAACAAAAAGTTGCTGCATTCTTTCAAATTTCATTTTCAAATTTAAGTACTTCATTTTTGCAAACCTGAACTATTTCGGTATATTTGCTCCGCTTTAAACTAAAGTAGTGAAGATCAGAATAAAAATATCGAAAAAACAATGGCTGAAGCTGGTAGTGTTTGCCACACTTATTGGCGTGGCGTTTGTTCTCGATGGCTACTTGAAACATAATCCGGTAAAAATTGCAGAAGAAAATTCGCAGCAGGGACATAATGCTGAACAACCCGGAGTTTATTTTTTCGCGCAAAGCACCACAATTAATGTAAAAACCACGGTTCAAAACACTCCCGACCGTAAGTTTTTTCAGCAATCACACGACAAATTACTTCAAAAATATCATCAGTTACGAAACTACCAGGTAATAAAAACCGATGCTATGGAGATAAAAGAACCCCTCCGTTTGTCGCATCATTTTCTGGTATTCAGAAACTATTTCTACAGTTTCCCCGATGATGTTCCATTGCTTTCATAAATTTCCTTTTTCAACAGGGACAGGATCGTTGCGATCCACTATTCATTTTTCGATTCAAATCTGAATTCAATAAAAAAACAATAGTAAAATTTAAACATTAAAATCTAAATTCAAATGCAAAACAAAGGTGCAATTTTATCGTTTGCAATTCTTTTGGCTGCTGTTTGTGTGTACCAGCTTTCTTTTACTTGGAAGGCAAAACAGATTGAAAAACAAGCCATTGAATACGCACAGGGAGATCCGAACAAAGAATACATTTATCTTGATTCTATTTCGGGTGAACCTGTTTACAATTTTTTAGGGCTCAAAAAATTTACGTACAAAGAGGTAAAAGAGCTTGAAATGAACCTCGGTCTCGACCTTAAAGGCGGGATGAACGTAACCCTTGAAGTTTCGGTTGTTGATTTGATTAAAGCATTATCGAACTACAACACCGATTCAACATTTAATGCTGCAATAGCACGCGCTGTGGAAATGCAGCGTTCAAGTACCGAAGATTTTGTAACGCTTTTTGGTCAGGCTTTTGAACAAATCGATCCAAATGCGAAACTGGCATCGGTTTTCAACACACTTGAACTGCGCGACAGAATTAATTTCAATTCTACCAACGCCGACGTTTTAAAAGTAATTCGCGAAGAAACCAATGCCGCCATCGATAATTCGTTCAACATTCTTCGTACCCGTATCGACCGTTTTGGGGTTGCTCAGCCCAACATTCAGCAACTGCAAACCAAAGAGCGTATTTTGGTTGAATTGCCGGGTGTAAAAGACCAGGCCAGGGTACGTAACCTGTTGCAGGGAACTGCCATGCTCGAATTCTGGGAAACTTACGACAACCAGGAAGCTTATCAGTATTTGGTTGAAGCCAACCAAAAAATCAAAGAACTTGAAAGTGTAAACGGTGTTACCGACTCAACAGAAGTTGCTGAAACAACCGAAACAGAAGTTGCTGCCACCGACACAACCACCGAAAATTCACTGCTTTCAGAACTTGAATCAGGTGCATCAGCCGATTCAACAGGTGCCAATGCCGACAATCTGGCCAATTTCAAAAAAGACTATCCGTTGTTTGCTGTTTTGAATCCAAATTCAAGCCAGACCGGTCAGTTAATGCAGGGTCCGGTTGTAGGTATCTCTCATTTTAAAGATACAGCCAAGGTAAATGCTTACCTGAATATGGCACAGATTAAAAATATTTTCCCAAGAAATATGATGTTCCGCTGGACAGCAAAACCAGTTGACCAGGCCGGAAATTATTTTCAGTTGATTGCCTTAAAAGTTACAACCCGCGACGGACGCGCTCCGCTCGATGGTGATGTAATTACCGACGCCCGCCAGGATTACGACCAAATGGGTTCAAGACCTGAAGTATCGATGAGTATGAATGCTGAAGGTGCAAAAACATGGCAGCGTTTAACAAAAGAAAACGTAGGCAAATCGATTGCCATTGTTCTCGACGGTTATGTTCGTTCTTTTCCAAACGTAATTAACGAAATTTCAGGTGGCCGTTCAAGCATTACCGGACTGGAAAGTATTGAAGAAGCAAAAGACCTTGCAAACATTCTGAAATCGGGTAAAATGCCTGCTCCTGCAAGAATTGTGGAAGAACAAATTGTAGGTCCTTCGCTGGGTAAAGAATCGATTAATGCAGGGATGTACTCGTTTGTTTTCGCCTTTATAATGGTGCTTATTTACATGCTTTTCTTCTACAGTAAAAAAGCAGGTCTTTCGGCAAACATTGCATTAATTCTGAACTTGTTCTTCCTTTTTGGAATTCTGGCTTCGCTGGGTGCCGTGCTTACTTTGCCAGGTATCGCGGGTATTGTGCTTACCATGGGTATGGCTGTTGATGCCAACGTAATTATCTACGAAAGGGTTCAGGAAGAACTACGTGCAGGAAAAGGTATAAAACTGGCCATTTCCGACGGTTATAAAAATGCATATTCTGCAATTATCGACGGGCAGGTAACTACATTCCTGACTGGTATTGTACTTTACCTGTTTGGTTCAGGTCCGATCAAAGGTTTTGCAACAACGTTAATGGTGGGTATTATTACCTCATTGTTTACAGCCATTTTTATCACCCGTTTGATTTTTGAATGGCAGTTAAAACATTCTAAAAACATTACGTTCACTTCAAAAGTTACTGCCAACTGGTTGGTTGATCCAAAAATCAAATTCCTTGAAAAACGTAAGATTGCGTATATCATTTCAGGTACATTAATTACTATTTCGGTTATTTCGTTTGCCGTACGCGGGTTTAACCTCGGTATCGATTTCCAGGGAGGACGTACTTACACCATCCGTTTCGACCAGGATGTTAAAGTTACCGATGTACAAAAAGCATTGGAAGTAGAATTTGGTTCAGCTCCTGAAGTAAAAACTTTTGGATCGGACAACCAGGTTCGTATTGTTACCAAATACAAAATCGACGATTTGTCGGAAAACGTTGACAACCAGGTTGAAGAAGCCATGTACAGAGGGTTGAAACAAAGTGGAATGATTGGCGACATCACTTATCAGGATTTTATTGAAAACCACAGAATGAGTTCTCAGAAAGTAGGTCCTACCATTTCCGATGACATTAAGAAAGATGCAATTATAGCAATCACTTTCGCATTGATAATTATCTTCCTTTATATTATGATTCGTTTCAGCAACTGGAAATATGGTCTTGGCGGTGTTGTATCGCTGGCCCACGATACCATAATTACACTTGGATTCTTCTCGGTTTTCCACGGAGTTCTGCCGTTCTCGCTCGAAATCGACCAGTCGTTTATCGCAGCAATTCTTACGGTAATCGGGTATTCTATCAACGACACGGTAATTGTTTACGACCGTATCCGCGAGTTCCTGAAGTTGTATCCGAAACGCGACCTGGAAGGAAACATGGACCACGCAATGAATAGCACGCTTCGCCGTACAATGAATACTTCGCTTACAACACTTGTAGTATTGCTGGTAATCTTCATTTTCGGTGGTGCAAACATCCGCGGATTTATTTTTGCGTTACTTGTTGGTATTGGTGTCGGTACATATTCATCGATTTTTGTTGCTGCTCCAATCGTTTACGAAACACAGACCAAATTCAAAAAATTAATTGCGAAAGCAAAATAATCAATCAATTCAAGAGTAAGAGAGGTTGCCTTAATCGGGCAGCCTCTTTTTGTTTTCGCTTTTGTGAAAATTAAATTGTCCTCTCCAATTCGTTTACAATAAACTTTTTTACCCCAATTTTTAAGCCGGGTAGTTTCCAATTTGTATATTTGTGCGTTAAATGAAAAAACGATGACAAACTACATACTTTTTATCAGCGGGGGAGAAATTGTTCTGGTTATGTTGCTGGCCTTGCTTTTCTTTGGTTCAAAGGCAATTCCTGATATTGCCAAAACTCTTGGAAAAGGAATGCGCGAGTTTAAAAAAGCTACCAACGAAATAAAACGCGAGCTGGATGAACACACTTCCGATATTCAAAAAGATATCAGGGATGTTTCCTCAACCGTAACCAAAGAAACAAACGAAATAAAACAGGGAATCAAAGATAAATTTGAAGATTAGCGCTCTGAAATAAAGCCTTCCAAAAATGATAATAATATACATACTGGCACTGTTGGCCTGTTTTGTATTACTTGCCCGGATTGTTGATTTGTTTTTCATACATTCGCTGGATAATATTTCCAAAGATTTACAACTTTCAAGTGATGCTGCAGGAGCTACATTAATGGCTGTTGGCTCAAGTGCGCCCGAACTTTTTGTCGCCCTTTTTGCCGTTTTTAAACCCGGCGAACACGAAGCAATTGGTGTGGGAAGTATTGTAGGAAGCGCCATTTTTAACCTGTTGGTAATTGTCGGGGCTTCGGCAATTGTCCGGAAAACAAAACTCACCTGGCAACCTGTTACCCGCGATTTAATATTCTACACCATTACCGTTACTTTGCTTGTATTTTTTATCTGGGACGGTTCGTTTTCTGTTATTGAATCAGTTTTTTTGCTGATTGTGTATGTATTTTATGTGATTGCCGCCATTTACTGGAAACGAATTTTGCCTTATAACGACCTTAGTTATGAAGAAGGCGAGGTTAAAAACTGCGACAAAAAAGGCCTCATTGGTTTTTTCGACAAAATTTTGTGCAGACTTTTCCCCGATAAAAAACATTACTACCTGATATTTCTGCAATCTATTGTAATAATTGCAGCCTTAAGTTGGGCTTTGGTTGAACTTGCCGTTCTTGTTTCCGGTATTCTGAATATTCCGGAAGCGATTGTTGCCCTTACCGTTTTGGCCGTCGGCACTTCGGTACCCGATTTATTTTCATCGATGATTGTTGCCAAACAAGGTCGCGGCGATATGGCGGTCAGTAACGCCATTGGTTCCAATATTTTCGATATTCTGGTTGGTCTGGGTTTGCCGTTTCTGATTTACATGCTTATTCACGGCGGAACTGTTGGTACTGGCGAAGGTAACATGCTGTATCCGGTAATTATTCTTTTTGCCTCAGTAATTATTTTGTTTCTTTTGCTGGTTTTCAGCAAATGGCGCATCGGAAAATTTACAGGAATATTTCTTGTGCTTTTGTATCTGATTTATGTGTCAAGGGAAATAATAATCCTCTATATTTAAGGTTTTAAAGAAAAAATACTTTGATAAAAGCTGTTGATATAAAAAAGTCATACGGAAACCTTCATGTTTTAAAGGGAATTAATCTTGAAATTCCGAAAGGAAAACTTTATTCCATTGTTGGCGCCAGCGGTGCCGGAAAAACAACTTTACTTCAAATTCTGGGAACATTGAGTAATCCCGACAGCGGAGAAATCTATTATAACAACAAGAAAATTTCGTCGCTTTCCGACAACGAATTGGCAGCTTTCAGAAACAAAGAAATTGGTTTTGTATTTCAGTTCCATCATTTATTACCCGAATTTACAGCGCTCGAAAATGTTTGTATTCCGGCTTTTATTGCCAAAACCCCGAAACTGAAAGCTGAAAAAAGAGCCAAAGAACTGCTTCATTATTTAGGCTTGTCGGAACGAATGGAACACAAACCTTCGGAACTTTCGGGCGGCGAAAAACAACGTGTTGCAGCAGCCAGGGCTTTAATAAACAATCCATCCGTGATTTTGGCTGACGAACCGTCGGGAAACCTCGATTCAGCCAATCGCGACGAATTGCACGATTTGCTTTTCAAACTGCGCGACGATTTCGGGCAAACTTTTATTATTGTTACCCACGACGACAATTTTGCTGAACGTTCCGACAAAATAATCCACATAAAAGACGGTGTGATTGTCTAACAATTCCGCAAAAATGAAATTTGAAGAACTGAAAGCATTTCTCGACGAAAAAGCCGACAAATACAACCGACCGTTTTTTATTGACTCCGATCCCATTCAGATTCCAAAAAGTTTTTCAGAAAAAGAAAATATTGAAATTGGAGGTTTTTTAACTGCAACAATTGCCTGGGGAAGCCGAACGTCGATCATTAAAAATGCGATCCGGTTAATGTCGATGATGGATAACCGGCCCCACGATTTTATTCTGAATGCTTCATCTTTTGAACTGGAGACTCTGCAGCGCTTTGTTCACCGTACTTTTAACGGCAACGACTGTATTTATTTTATCCGTTCATTAAAAAATATCTATCAAAACCACGGTGGATTGCAACAGGTTTTTGAACGGGGATTCCGGCAAAACCAAAGTGTAAAATCGGCACTCGAATTTTTTTATTCTGTTTTTTTTGAAATAAAAGGCGAACGTACAAAAAAACACATTTCAAATGTTTCGAAAGGAGCATCGGGGAAAAGGCTGAATATGTATTTGCGCTGGATGGTAAGAAATGACAACCGCGGTGTAGATTTTGGACTTTGGGCGGGAATTCCGGCCTCGGCTCTGTTTTTACCATTGGATGTACACACGGGCAATGTTGCACGAAAACTTGGAATTTTGCAACGTAAATCAGACGACTGGAAAGCGGTGGAAGAAGTTACTGCTGAGCTTCGTAAATTCGACCCGGCCGATCCCGTCAAATACGATTTTGCCCTTTTCGGGTTGGGAGCTTTTGAGAAATTTTGACCTTCATGTATTTCAAATACAGAGGTTCGCACAAAATATTAAGAAAAGCCCATTCATAAGAAAATTGAGATATTTGGCAACAATTAAAACCCCAGAAATAAACACATAAATATTCGTATCTTTCGACTAATTATTTCTTTAAAGAATGGGAGACTCAAAACAAGAATTCTTGAATAAACTAAAGGAGTTTGCGACAGATCTTACTCAATATGTTTCCGATAATGCCGGAAATTGGAAAGTCAAAGGATTTATTGATATTAACAAAAATATTTATACCGTTTCCTCCGATACAAAAATTATTTCAAAAATTCTTGAAATTCAGTTGTTTCCTAAATTTAAAGAATTTGCCGATAAAAATGAATACAACATTGTACTTGCTGAAATGCAAAACTGGTATCCTGATTTATCATTTGTCAGTAAAAAAGACGCAAAAATAAAATTTGCTGTTGATATAAAAACCACCTATCGTTTAGAAGATTATGATGGTTTTTGCAATGGATTTACACTTGGTTCGCATGGAGAATATTTTAGAAAACGAACAAGTGCAAAAAATATTCAATTTCCATATGCTGATTATTCTGCTCATATTTGTTTGGGAATTTTATACACAAGGGCATTATCAACAGACATTGATGAAACAAAAATTTTAAAATTGTCTGATCTGGATAAAATTAATTCAGTGATAAAAGACCTTGTATTTTTTGCAGAAGAAAAGTGGAAAATTTCTAGTGACAAAGGTGGAAGTGGAAACACCGCAAATATTGGAAGTATCCAGTTCATTAAAGATATTTTAAAAGGGAATGGGGTTTTTATCCATCTTGGAGAAAAAATATTTGACGAATTTTGGATAAATCAAGGTGTTTTAAAAGTCCCGGATCCGAATAAAAAAGGAGTTTATAAAAAGTTGACAAAACTTTCTGAATTTCTTGAATTTAAAGGTATTGATTCCACAAAAGTAAATACAGTTAAACCCAAACGAAAAAACAAAGAATAATGCCAGTAGTACCGCCTATAAAATCACAAGGAATAAAGACCAAATTGGTTGAATGGATTGATGCCAACATACAAAATGTTGAATATGACAGATGGGTTGAGCCATTTATGGGAACTGGCTCGGTAGCATTCAACATTAGACCGAAAAAAGCTTTGTTATGTGATAGTAATCCCCATTTAATAAACTTCTATAAGGCAATACAACAAAAAAAAATAACAAGTGGAATCGTAAAACACTTTCTTTCAGAAGAAGGACAAAAATTATTAGAAACAAACGGAGAACATTATTATGTTGTAAGAGATAGATTTAACGAAAAAGAAAATCCATTAGACTTCCTTTTTTTAAGTCGTTCATGTTTCAATGGGATGATGCGTTTCAACAAAAAAGGAGGTTTTAATGTTCCGTTTTGTAGAAAACCAAACCGTTTTGCCCCGGCATTAATTACCAAAATATCAAATCAAGTTAAAATGATTTCCCAAATAATTGAATTTGGAGATTATGAATTTATAAATCAAGACTTTAAACAAACAATTTCTGAATTAAAATCGTCAGATTTAGTTTACGCAGACCCTCCATACATTGGTAGACACGTTGATTACTTTGATTCATGGTCAGAAGAAGAAGAAATGCTTCTGCATAAAGGATTAGTTAATTCTGGATGTGAGTTTATTTTATCGACCTGGTTAAGCAATAAATATCGGACTAATGATTATGTTTTTTCAGTATGGAACGATTGTTATGTTGCCACAAAAGAGCATTTTTACCACGTTGGGGCAAAAGAATCAAATAGGAATGCAGTTTATGAGGCTATTTTATCAAATACAAAATTGAATGATAGTATTACTAACGCTGAAATGAAATCCCGGATAACTAATAACAAATCACAGTTAACTTCAAAGCAAGAAAAATCTTACACCCCAAAGCAAATGACATTGATATTAGAAGAAAAAACTGTTTTGTGTAAATAAAAAAAATTTAATTCTAAAGGCGGCTCTGACCTTTTTATGTAATGGGCAGGAACAACTATTTTCAGTTTAAACAATTTCTGATTATTCAGGAAAAGGCAGCTATGAAAGTGGGCACCGACGGTGTTTTACTTGGCGCCTGGGTAAATGTTCAGCACGAAAAAAATATTCTCGACATTGGTACCGGCACCGGATTAATCGCGCTTATGATGGCGCAACGAACTTCTGCCCTGATTACCGGAATTGAAATCGAGAAAAATGCCTTTGAAGAAGCTTTTCAAAACTGTAAAAATTCAAACTGGCCGGAGCGGCTTTTTGTTCAAAATATTTCATTTCAGGAATTTGCTGAAAAAAGTTCTGAAAAATTTGATCTGATTATTTCCAATCCACCCTTTTTTTTCAACGACAAAAAATCGAAGAACAGCAACCTTGCCATTGCAAAACACAACGATTTGCTACCACTACCCGATTTAGTTTCAGGAGGTAAAAAACTCCTTTCAACCGAAGGTAAGCTGGCTGCAATTCTGCCTGTAATTCCGGCTAAAAAACTTATTGACCTTGCTTCAGAAAAAGGCCTTCATCTTGTTCGTTTAACCAAAATAATTCCAACTCCGCAAAAAGAACCGAACCGTTATTTAATGGAATTCAGCCAAATTCAAAAAGCAACATTAAAAGACTCCCTGACTATTTTTGAAGAACCGGGAGGACAGTTTTCTGCTTCTTACCGCGAGCTTACCCGCGATTTTTACCTGAACTTTTAAACCAGGAACAGGAACGGATTAAATACAGTGTCCATTCGTTTTGAAAATTTACGAATTGCCTGGTGGTCAACTTTTGACGTGTTTCTTTTTACTCCTGTAATTTTCTTAACAATCAGTTTTTCAAGAAAATTCATTTTCCCAAAATCAAATTCGCCACCAAAAACGGCGGTCGATTTTGCCGCTTCCAACAATTCACCAGGGAAAGCACCAATTAACTGTTTGTGTGCACTTTGTCCCTCTTCCATGCAGCAAATAAACAACCCGATTTCTTTGGTTTTTAGCTCTTCCAGATTTTGAATGCAAAAATCCTTTACCTTTTTCTGGATTTTCCCGGCATGAATGGAGCCGCCGATAATAACACGTTCAAAATCTGAAAGATGAATGTTCGGATTGTTTTTCATGTTTACAAGCTGAACTTCGTTTCCGAGTAATTCTTTTAATTCGTGCGCAGTTTTTTCAGTACATCCGTGCGATGTTGAGTAGGTGATTAAAGTTTTCATGGTTTTGTAAAAATTTTGGCTTTAATTTGAAATGTAGTTCGTAATAAAATCTATAAAATAAAGATTAAAAATATAGTTTCAGTTCGAACAATTTTGTTAAAAATCGGTTAAAACTCTATAAATATCGGCCAAAAAAGATACTTAAATATCTTTATTTGTTTTTTTAATTTTATTTTTGCACAAATTTTTGAAAATCGCTATGACAATACAGATGAAACCAGAAGTTCAAATCGACGCTCATTACTATAAAGTAATTGATATTAAAAATTTAACAGAGAACACTTTTGTACTTACTTTGCCCAAAAGCAGGTTTAAATATATCGCAGGTCAGCACATCTCCATTTCAATTTTAGGAGATTATCAAAGCCGCGAATACTCGATTTACAGTGCCGAAGAAGGTGAGAACCTTCAGATTTTGGTAAAAGAGGTAGATGGAGGTTATTTTTCACCAAAATTAAAACACCTGAAAAAAGGCGATTTGGTAGAAGTTCACGGTCCGTTTGGAAAATTTGGCCTCGACACAAAAAAACTGGAAACACACAAACATGTTTTTATTGCAAGCGGAACCGGAATTGCACCTTTCCACAGCATTGTAAAAAGTTATCCGGAATTGGATTACCAGTTGATTCACGGAATTCGCTTTACGGAAGAAGCTTACGAAATGGAGGATTACAAACGCGACCGCCTGGTACTTTGCACTTCGCGCGACAAAAAGGGAGATTACCATGGAAGATTAACCGAGTACCTGAAAAAAACAAACTTTGATAAAAACACATCCTTTTATCTTTGTGGAAACAGCGACATGATTTTCGATGCCATGGAAATCTTAAAAGACAAAGGTTTTGATCGCGATAATGTAAATGTTGAGGTTTATTTTTAAATCAATGATAGTACGAGGCTTTCCAAAAAGGACGGCCTCTTTTCTTATTTCGAATCTATTTTTTCACCATAAGCCAAATCACCGGCATCACCCAACCCCGGAACGATGTACGATTTTGAGGTCATTTCCCCATCAACCGCGCCAAGCCAGAGCGTAACATTTTCAGCCGTTATTTTTCTCTTTATATAGTCAACTCCCTGCTGACTGGCAATGATTGATACCAAATGAACATGCGAAGGTTTTCCTTTGCTGAACAATGCTTCGTAACCAATTTCAATCGATTTTCCTGAAGCCAGCATCGGATCGGATAAAATAACCACTTTCCCTTCCAGCGACGGCGATGCCATGTATTCAAATTCTATTTCAAATTTTCCACCCTCGGTATATTTTCTGAAAGCCGAAATAAAACAGTTTTCGGCACGGTCGAGAATGCGCAAAAGTCCGTTGTGCATGGCAAGTCCTGCGCGCAAAATAGTTGCCAGAACCGGCTGTTTTTTTAATTTTGGCACTTTGGCAACTCCCAACGGAGTAACAACATCAGTTTCCGAAAAATCGAGCGTTTTACTAATTTCATACGCGAAAATCTCGCCAATTCGATACAGATTCTCCCGAAACCGCAACGGGTCTTTTTGAATATTCTCGTCCCTGATTTCAGCTAAAAACTGATCTAAAATTGAATGATTTCCGCCTAAAACTTTAATTTCCATTGGTTCTTTTTTAAGTAAAAAACAAATCGCCATCTCCATCCTGAAACATTGCTTCTCCGGTAATTTCTACCGGAAAAGTACTGTATATTTTCTGGCCGTATTTTTTCGCCTGCAAAAATGGGAATTTTCGTTTAATTATTTCATCAGCAACCCGCTGATTGTACACTGTCAGCCGTTCAATTTTATACCGACCGCAATACTTTTTCAGAAATACCGTAATTTCCTTTTCTTTCCCCGACTCACCCAAAAAATAAAGTGTCTTTAAATGCCCCTCGCGTACCGAAAAAATAAAAATTCCAACCAGCAATTCCTTTTGAAATATTTTTACAGTCCGGTAATAAAAATCGTTGGAATATGAAGAAAAAGGATATTTTGAAACAAAAGAACGATCGGAAGTGGAAATCCAGGGGTAGTTAAAAATCCATTTCAATTCGGATTCGCCCCGCCTCAAAATAAACCCGGCTGATTTATTTTTACAAAACTGAAAACAGGCTTCATCAGGAAATTCGGAAGTTTCGAAGCGTATTTCCGGATTGTTTGAAGGAGAAAAAAACAACAAACGCAGCGACGAAACTACTTTGATACCTGAATCGATTGAAGAAAAAATAAACCTAGAAAAAACATTTTTAGAGGTACCGGGAATTAGCTTGCGGGTTTTTGGAAACAAATACGCACGAACCCCTTCAAACTGGTGAACCGGCGAAAACCATCCTGTTTTCAGGTACAATTTTTCCGATTCGCCCGCATAATTAGTAAACATCAGTTTTCTGTCCCATTCGATGTAGGCTTCTTTCAACAGCAATTCCGAAAACCCTCTTCTCCTGAAATCGGGGTGAACCCAGTTACCGCTACACCATCCAAACCGTATTTTTTCGCCTTTTGAAATCAATTCGTCGGCAAATAAACTTCGGAATGCAACTAATTTTTTTTCAAAAAAACCAAGAAAAAGTACAACATCCGTAGCTTTTGCCCGCGGATTTTCCAAAAACGATTTTACCCGTGCCGGAGTTATCGGAACTTCCTGAAACCGACCGAATGTTTCGCTTTTTACAAAATCATCCAATTCGTTCAACCGTATTTTTCTAATTTCAAGCATCAATGTACTACCGTTGCTTTTCCAATTGTTTTCCGAAGTAAAAGATACACCCACTCCCCTTTCAGATTTGTCGTAAAGTCTCCAGAAATTTCAACCGGATAACGTTGCAAATGTGTTCCAAAATTATCGTATTTTAATCCTGCTGTTCCAAAAGTTACATCACAAAACTGTTCTTTATGAATGGTTTTCAGAACCCCCACCGGCACGCCAAAATCGGTAAAAGGAAACGCAAACGTTTTTATTTCCGGTTCGATATTTTCATTCAGCCAAATCATACTTGTTCGTACCTGCTCCAATTGTTCCTCTTCCGAAAGGTTATAAAATTCAGGATGATCGACGCTGTGAGCGCCAATGGAAAATCCATCACTTTGTAATTTCAGAATCTGCTCCGTTGTTGCATAAGGTTTTTGTGTTTTCAAAAAATAACCGAAATCAAGATTTAGTATTTCCGCAACATCATCCAAAATTCTGGCTTGGGCAAACTCAGCTTTTAAAACCGCTGAACCGGCAAGATTATTTTCAGCCAACAATTTTTCGGCTGAGGGATTTTGTTTTTTCTGAAGTTCACTCAAAATTAAACTTGCCTTGTATTTGTGAAACAACCTCTTATTATCGACAAACCCAGTGTTTACAAAAAAAGTAGCCGGAATTCCTTTTCGCAATAAAATTGGGGCAATTACTTCGGCACATTCACGCAAGCCATCATCAAAACTGAGGTGAAAAACCTTTTGTTTTGTTGGCCGGTTTTCAACGATGTATTTTAACGAAACCGGCTTAAAATATTTCAAATAAAAATCGAGTTCCTTTACAAACTGTATTGAATCCCGGTAATTGTAATTCAAAATATGGGGTAATTTTTCGTCGCTCACAACATGGTAAAAAGGTAAAAATACCGGGGCAGCCACTTTAAAAATCGATTTTTCGGAAACTAACCGACCCAACTGTTTACTTATCACGCGGGGAAATTTTTTCATTTTCATGAGCGTTTTAGCCACCTCAGCGGCAAAGGTAGACGATTGTATTTAAGCTGAAAATAGGTTTCTTCAGAAGCGCCAAACCCCTGGTAAAACCGGGCTACTCCGGGAATCATCGAACCTTCGAAATCGAGGACAACATTTTTGCCGGCATTTTCAGAAATAAAACGATCAACCAAAAAAGTCATCGCTCCAAGTTCTTTCCCGACTTCGTTCGAAGCCGCGTTCATATACGTAACCCGCTCCTTAAAACTGCAAAAATAAACTGCCGCGCAAAGTTCGTTTTCCGAAGTGTAAACACCGTAAATTTTACCCAGACTTTTAAACTGCTCGAAAGCAATAATACTTTTCAGCCGAAGTAATTCGTTTGTGCTAATTTTTACCGGAAGATTTGCCTTTTTGAATTCAAGATATTCTTCCAACCGAATATCAGAAATAAAATTGAGCTGATTTTTTTGAGCCTTTGCAAGATTTCTTTTTGTGTTTGTTGAATATGCAGAAACCAGGCCCGAATAACTGTCCATTAAAGGAAGCACGTAATTTTTGCGCGGAACAAATTGAATTTCACTTTCGGTTTTTAGCAGTTTGTTTTGCGCGTTTAGCTGAATGTTAAGATACTTGAATTTCTCGCGTAATTTCTGGTAGAAAAGCTGCGCAATCTCATCGGGCGGATTTGGAAAAATTCCCATTTGCTGCGAAAACAAAGGCTGTACAAGGTATTTAATTCCCAGTTTCTTTTTCACCGGAAGCGGCATCACAAAATCGTAATTCCCAAAAACCAGGGCATCCCAATTTTCTAAGGTGCGGTCGAGGTGCCAGTCCATCGCATAAATTCGGCGGTTTGGAGCATTTTCAATGCAGGCGTTCCATTTTCCGAAATCGATTTTCGGGTGTTCAACGTATTGTATTTCTTCGTTTTTATTCATTTGCCCACGCAAATCCGGTCTTGTTCATTTTTTCAAAAACTTTGCGAAAATCCTTCCATTCATTGTAATCGGTAACCGTTTCGTTGTGCCAGATACCAACAAAAGTTCCACCTACCTTTTTAACCTCGGACATCAACATCAGAATTTCCTTTTCGGCTGCTTCAGGGGTTAAACCCATGTATTCGCGCAACGTTACATCCATCACCTGAAACGGGACAAGTAAAAGGTTTGTTGTTTCTTCGCGCTCCAAATCGTAAAAATAAAAAGGGGTACAAATTCCGGCCCTGAATCCAGTTTGATCGGCATATCCCAGCGTGTAATCTTCCCGAACCGAAAGTTTCAGCAACCGACGGTAGGTTTGCGGAAACCGGAGCAGCAAAAAATGTTGCCTGCTTTTTTCCGTGTTTTCACCCAAAATATTTTTTATTCGGGAAAGCTCCCTTTCGGTTTTTGAGCTGCCGTTTTCCTGACCGGCTGCAAACGACGGATGGATTCCAACCGCATATTTTTGTGCTGTTTTCTGAATTAATTTTCTGAAATATTTGTTTTTAGGCGGAATATTTTTGTCAAACTTCCCGTAATCGCCCAGCAAAAAAAAGAACCTTACTTTTTCTTCGTTTCCTTTAAAAACCGAGTCGAGATAATCGTACATTTCAAGTGGATCTTTTCTATTTCCCACCAAAACATTTAAACGCAGCCGGGCCTCTTTCAGATTGCCACGAACAACAGAGCGCAAAAATGCCGCCGAACTTCGCCAAAAACCTTTGTGTTTAAAGGCCCAAGCATTATCTACATCGATGGTGGAAAGGAACTTAAATTTACGCTCGGGAAAAACCAGCTCCGGGAAATGTTCCTGAAGCTTTCAGCCAAAAGATTAGCCCTGATATTTATCACCGGTTTTTTTAGCTGGTTGTATTTTGAAAGCCAACTTTTGCCTGCCGGGAACCGTCCAAAATTTTCATTGCCCGAATAACCGTATTCTTCATACCGTGTAGCAAAAAAAAACGCTGCGGCAAACGGATCGAAAGGAAAAACAGAATCTTCCGAACTTTCAAAAAAACAAATTTCCCCCTTGTATTGAACGGGTTGGATTTTCTGTACTGAAATTCCTTTCTCAAATAACAATGGATTGGGTTTGATGTAAAATTCGCCGCCAAATTTCTGTCCAGAGTAATTTATTTTGGGCAAATCCGAAGTAAAAAATTCATTTTTGTTTGTAGTAAAATTAACTTCAACACCCAAAATTTGTGAAAATATTAACCGGGTTGCATATTCGATTCTCGGATTAATAACATCACAAAAAACTAAAATCATCGGGTTGAAATTTAGATTTACAGCATTGCTTCATCGGCCAGACTAAGATAACTGTTTTGCCCGATTATCAGATGATCGAGTACCGAAATGTCCATTATTTTTGCAGCATCGTTTATTTTTCGGGTAATGTTGAGGTCGGCTTCCGAAGCCTGCAATGTTCCCGAAGGATGATTGTGGCAAAGAATGATTGAGCTGGCAAGTTTTTCGATTGCGGTTTTTAAAATGAGCCGAACATCAATTACAGTTCCCGAGATTCCTCCCTGACTGACCATAAAACTGTCTATAATTTTATTGCCACGGTCGAGCAGCAAAATCCAGAACTCTTCATGATTTAAATCTCCAAGAAGTGGCTGAAAATACTCAGCGGCGTCGCTGCTTCCTGAGATCTTTTGTTTTACAAAAACGTTGGCCTCCTTCCGGCGTTTTCCCAGTTCGAGTGCTGCAACAATACTTACAGCTTTTGCCTCGCCAATTCCGTTGAATGTTTTCAGATAATCAATCCCTTTTCTACTAAGCTCACCCAGGTTGTTGTTTGTCGACTGCAATATTCGTCTTGCCAATTCCACGGCTGTTTCCTCAAGATTTCCTGAACAGATTAAAATGGCAATCAGTTCGGCATCGGTTAATGAACGCGAACCTTTTGAAAGTAATTTTTCGCGCGGGCGGTCTTCCACTGCCCAGTCTTTGATGTTAAGTTTTTTGTAGGTATTCATTTGCTTTGGAGTTGTCCTGTTAAAAATAAGCAAAATAGAGATGAGTTCAAAATTAAGCCTGAACAACTATATTTTAGCGGGATTTCCACCTCGCATTTTTTTGTTTTACCGGGCATATTTTACCATTTGTACTGAAACAAATCATAAACAGAAAATCAGGGATGCGTTCGTTTTGCATGGAAAACTATGAAAACACAACGTCGGATAAATAAGTTAATTCTCAATATTTGTGCTTCAATAAAAATTCCCGTTTTCATACTTCATTCGTTGGCTGCGCAGTATTTCCTTTCGTAACAAAAAATAAAAAACTCCGGGCAAAAACCCGGAGTTGGTTTGTTTCCCGCAACTTACAGAGATTTAGAAAGATAATACCAAAACATTGATGATTGCAGGAAAACAATTGTATAGTGAAACAAAATCTGGCTGCTATTTCGTCTCAATAATTGCGTAGCTGGTGAGTTTCCAGAATTCTTCCGGATTTTCAATTTCAAGGTAAGTAATCTGGTCGCCATCGTAAACAAACCGGTACGAAGAGTCGGGATGTTCCGAAACTACCTTTGCCTTTTTTGAAAACAACGGGAAAAAGTTGGTGTTTCTTTTATCGAGCTCGGTAAAATATTCCTGGTTTAATTCGTTGCTGATGGCCTGTTTTTTACCAATTCCAAGAAATCCACCTTCTTTTGTAAGAACCCCGTTTTTTTCCAGTTCTTCGTACGATCCCGATGTAAAAAATGCTTTGTTCAGCTCAGTGTCCTGTTTGGCAATTACATTTACCGCCGAATGAATAGAGTCGGATTTTACCGCCAAATTTTCGTTTAAATCGGCCAACTGTCCATCCATTTCCTCAATTTGGGAACCCATTTGAGCAATTCGGAAATCCTTTTGCTCCAATTCCGATCTTAACTCTGCAATACTGTTGTTCTGGTCTTCAATATTTTGCGTTAACCGTGCAATTTTGTTTTTAAACGATTTAATATCGATTCCCGATGCCTTTAATTTTTTCTCCAGTTCTTCAATTTTAACACTGCTTTGTTCCAGCATTTCGTTCATCAGTTTAATATCTGCCACTAAAAGCTCTTTCTGATTTTTAACTCCTTCCTTCGGCGCAATTTCAAGTTGGCTCCTTTTGTCACGCACAAAAGTGAGGTTCTTTTCAATTTCGTCGAAAGTGTTGCTCATTTCATTTACCAGCGAATCCCTTTCTTCGAGTGTCATGTTTAAATCGGAATTTTGCGAATAGAGTTGGTTCAATTTGTTTTTGTTTTGAATAAGGACCACTCCGGCAATTACCGTCACTAAAATTAAGAGGGCTGCTAAAATTCCTTTCTCGTTAAATTTCCTTTTTGTTTCCATGATATTTCTTTATTAAGTTTTTATTCGTTTGAATTTCATGGATATCAATGCCAAAAGAAATGCCAATACAACTTTATTGTGTAAAGAGTTATTTTTCAGAACTTTAATTTCTGACTGAAGTCAAATTTCTTTATCATTCTGATAGTGTGCTATCAAAATGATAGTGAATGGAGAGTGTTTTTCAAATTTATTGTTCTTCTTTTAACATGCGGTAAATGGTAGCCACTCCAATGTCGAGCTTTTCGGCTACCAGTTTGGTGTTGTTGTCGTATTTTTCGAGGTATTTTTTTACAATCCGGATGTTGTATTCGCGCAAACTCATTTCAAAATCGATGGTTTTGGGAAGAAGCGCCTCGTTTCCCAAAATAATATTTTCCCCTTCAATTTCATCGTTGTCGGAAAGCGTGACTGCCAGTTCCATCACCGATTTTAATTCCCTGATATTTCCAGGGAAAGAGTAGGCCAGAAGTTTATCAACCGCTTCTTTTGAAAGTGATTTTTCAGGCATGTTGTTTTCGTTGCAAAATTCTTTTACAAAGTGTTTTGAAAGAATAATTGCATCGTTTCCCCTTTCACGCAACGGAGGAAGTTCAATGGAAAGCCCCAAAAGACGGTAGTACAAATCCTGTCTGAAATTGCCCTTTAAAACAGCTTCCTGAAGATTCTGATTGGTAGCGGCGATAATCCGGCAATCGGTTTTTACAGGTTTGTTACTGCCAATTCTAATGATTTCTTTTTCCTGCAGCGCACGTAAAAGTTTGGCTTGCAGCGCCACATCCATTTCTGCAATTTCGTCGAGAAAAAGTGTTCCTTCGCTGGCTTCTTCAAATTTTCCTATTCTTCTGAAATTTGCTCCTGTAAAAGCGCCTTTTTCGTGCCCGAAAAGTTCGCTCTCGGCGAGGTCGGCGGGAATGGCGGCCATGTTAACTGCCACAAACGCTTTTCCTGCCCGCACCGAATTGTAATGAATAGCTTTTGCCACCAGCTCTTTTCCGGTGCCGGTTTCGCCGGTAACCATCACCGAAATATTTGTACGCATGGCTTTTTCAATTAAACTGAAAATTTTTTGCGTGGCTTTGTCGTTGCCAATTATTGTGTTTTGATAGCTGTATTTCTTTTTAACCTCGCTGCGCAACGAAACAATTTCATTTTTCAGCCGCACACCTTTTCTGATGTTCTGAACCGTATTTAACAGCCGTTCGCGAATGTCGCGCGATTTTACAATGTAATCGTAAGCGCCGTGTTTTAAGAGTTCAACCACAATTTCAATATCGTCTTGTTCCGAAATCGGAATGACCTGTATTTCCGGATTTTCTGCTTTAATCTTTTTAAGAACTTCAAGCCCTTCCATGTCGGGCAAACGGTAGTCGAGCGTAATTACATCCGGATTTTTGTGCAGGTTTTTCAGGCAATCTTTTCCGTTCGAAAACGATTCAATTTCGTAATCGGGATTCAGCGATAAATTATGAACAAGCAACCGGTTGTACCAATCATCGTCTTCAACCACAAATATTTTAAAAGATTTCTCCTCCATAAAAACGGGCTTTTTTACCTCAGTTAAAGTTTAAAATTATCATTTATTTGGCATTTCGCCGAGGTAATTTTTTAAAAGAACAATTATTTCCTCCAGTTCAGATTTTACCAGCCGAAAAACCGGTTCCAGTTTTTTGGGTTCAGATTTTTCCAGTGCCAGTTTTTCCAGCGATTTTATGTTTTGATATAAATTTTCAGCCTGAAGGTGTTTGCAGGGAGCCGCCAGTTTGTGGGCCGTTTCCCTGATTGTACCGGTATTTTTGTTTTGCAACGCTTCTTCAATGGTTTGCAGTCCCTTTTCGCCCGAAGTGATAAAAAGCTGAATCATTTCTTTAAAAAATGCTTCATCGCCGTTGGCCAGCCGTTTCATTTCTTCCGGATTAATTTTAAGCTTCTGATTTTTGGGGGGCAATAGAATTTCCTTTTTTTTAGAAATCAATGTTTCAATCAATTCGTTTTCTGAAAATGGTTTTAGAAGAAACCCTGCCATTCCTGCATTTAAAGAGGTTTTTAAATCTTTTTCTTCACCCGAAGCAGAAACGGCAATTATTGTTGTCCCCGGTTTTTTATTCAGAATTTCCATAGCTGCTTCAATGCCGTTTTTTTCCGGCATGCGCAAATCCATTAAAACTATATCGGGCGAATTTTGAATGGCCAAATCAACAGCTTCTTTCCCGTTTGTTGCTTCTAAATACCGGGCGCCCCAGTTTTTTAGTAACCCTTTTATCGTAAAACGGTTGTAATCGGTATCGTCGGCAATTAAATACGTCAACTGTTTTAAATATTCAGGAACTTCTGTTTTTTCTGGTTTTGTTTTTGAAATGTTTTCAGGATTTCCCGGCGGGTAGGCGATTTCAACTTTTATCGTTGTTCCTTTTCCAGGTTCGCTTTCAATCTGAATTTTCCCTTTGTGCAAATCGACCAGTTTTTTAACGATTGAAAGTCCAAGCCCGGTTCCTTCATTTTTTACACCTTTTGTATTTTCAGCCTGAACATATTCATCAAAAATTATTTTGAGATTCTCTTTTGAAATTCCAACTCCCGAGTCGGAAACCGCAATATAAAAATGATAGCGGTTAATTACAGTTTTGCAACTTACTTCGAGTTTTATTTCTCCGTTTTGAGTGAATTTAATAGCATTTCCAATCAGGTTAATTAGGATTTGTTTTAGCCGCATCGGGTCGCCAAGCAAAGCTTCCGGTTTTTCGCCCAACCACTCAAAAACCAGGTTGTTGTTTCTTTTTTGAGCTTCCGGTTTTTGAATCGTTACAATTTCATTAAAAACCTCTGCCGGAGAGAAATCTGTATTTTCGAGTTTTAATTTTCCCGACTGCATTTTTGTAAAATCGAGCGTGTCGTTAACTACACTCTTAAGGTGAGTTGCCGATTTCGAAAGTACCGAGACCATTTCTTTTGCATTTTTATCGAGCGACATTTGGTGCAGTTGTTCGGTTAACCCAAAAATTGCATTTACCGGAGTCCGAAGTTCGTGTGTAACATTGGCAGCAAATTTTTCTTTTGCAGCAGCTAAATCTTCAGCTTGCAATTTGGCCTTTTTCAATGCCAGCTGGTATTTTCTCGATTTGCGCTGGTAGTTGAAAAGTACAAACAAAGCCAATAAAAGCAGAAGCACAGCAGCAATTGAAAATGCTTTTAACCGCTGGTAAGTAATTTCTGCCAAACGATCGGCTTCTCCTGTTTTTGAAAGCAGTTTATTGTTTTCTTTTTGATCGGCCTCTGCAATCAGTTTGTTGATTTTCTGAACCAGAACCAGATTTTTTTCAATCAGTTGCGATTCAAGTGTATTTATTTCATCTCCTTTGAGTTTTATTTCATTTTCAAGGGTTTGAATTTCCTGCAAAATTTCCTCTTTGTCAGGCGTTCGTTCTACAATTGTTGTGTCTACGTCTACCTTTTTTGTACCAAATATTTTTCTGAAAAAACCTTTTTTGGGTGTTTCAGTTTTAATGGTATCCAGTTTAACTTCGTCGAGTTTTGAATAGATTTCAGTAAAACCAGGATCAATTCCTTTTGCCGACTGATGAAGAATTAAAATTTGCTGCCAAAGTTGTGTTTTACTATTGGCCAGCGAACAAACCGAATCGCTAAACAGCGTTTCTTCCATGCTTTCCGTCGGAAGGTTTTGCAGGGTTTCTAACGTAGAATTGATTTTTTGCCGGGTTTCGTTATAGGGTTGCAAATCTTCAGATTCGTCGGTTAAGATGTAAAGCCGCGCATTATTTTCAAGAGTGGCCAGGTCGGCGGCCAGGTTTTTTATAATAAAAAGCCGGTTGTTTGGAACAGCTTCCCGATGAATAAGAGTTACTATTTCAGAAAGACTTTGATACGCAAAATAGCCCGAAGCAACCACAACCACCCCAATAAAAACGGAAAGCAGGGTTATCTGTATTTCAATTTTGAATTTCGACATCCGGTATAACAATCTTTCTAAGAAACGAGTGTTAACAGAAGTTTGTTTTGTTCAGTTCCATATATTTACGGATAAAAAAATGGCTACCCGTTTTTATTTCGGATAGCCATTTTGCACGGAACTGTTTTACGCTTATAATTTTCGCAAATAAATATCGCCGCTAACAGTTTTGAGTTCCACAGGAATATTGCCGCCGTTTACTGAAAGTTTTCGCGATGTTCCCACCCATGAAATTTCATCCGGGATTTTATTGTCGAATTTCAGGTTGGAATACACATCGCCGGTAACCGTCGACAAATCGATTTTTGTTTTGTGGCTGGCCGGAACCGAATAATCGATAAAACCACTCACCGAATTTATTTTCATTTCTCCAAGGCAGCCAATCAGTTCAATCTTTCCGGAAATCGTATTCAGATCAAAATCGAGGCTTTCGGGAACCTTCAATGTGTAATTCAGTTCAGTATTAAAATTATTCCAGCGGTCGTTGCCCCGTTTCTTTTTTATTCCGTCGAAATCAACTTTTTCTTCAATCTGGACTTTCCCACCCTTTTCGTTTACGTTCAGGGCATAAAAATCATTGTAGGTATTATTGTCGATATCAACAGTTACATGCACTTCAACAAAATCGTTTTTCCAGGTTTCAATTTTAATATTATCGGCAAAATCGAATTTTATTTCAGCTTTTCCCCCTTTTACTTCCACTATTTTATCCACGTTTTTCTGGGCAAATCCAAACCCGCAAACAAGAATTACCAGTGCGATAGTAATAAAAATCTTTTTCATGGCTTTTTATTTTTTGCGGAGGTAAATATTTCCCGAAACCGAATTCAGAATCATTTTCTGACCACCGCCGTTTAGCGTGTATTTGTTTCCTTTGTTTTGTTTTATTGAAGCCATTCCTGCGGCGCGGTTGTCTTCATTTTCGGGTTTGTCGTTTTTCAGATCGAGATTGTTGTACACATTTCCGGTTACATTGTTAATTTCTATGGTAGCTTTTCCTGAAGCCGGAATTGTAACATCGACAAAACCGCTCACCGAAGCCAGTGAAGTTGGCTCGCTCTGGCTTACACTGCTAAATACTGCTTCAACATTGCCACTGATCGAGTTTACAGCAAAAGGGCCGGTACATTCGGCAAGGGTAACATTTGCACTTAAAGTCTTGATTTCGAGGCTCCCTTTGTAATTTTTTACGATAATTTCGCCACTGGCAAACGGACTGCTGTAATCAAGGCTCACTGCAATTCCTTCGGGAATGGAAATGGTATAACTGTAATCTTTTACCTGTCTGGTTACACCGGTAATTAATACAACGCCATTTTCTTCACTTACATTAACGCCAAGTTCAGTATTGTCTTCGGCAGATCCCAGCAGTTTTAGTCCGTCAGCCCGTTCGGGTTTTTCAATATTGAAATCAGATTCGATAACGATTGAATTTCCACCGGCATTTTTTAATGAAATCTCTCCCAGCAGGTTTTTAATTTCAACCCGGTTTTTCACTTTTGGAGTGTACTCGTATTTTTTCATCTGGCTGAAAGTGAATAGTGGAAAAATGAGTACGACTATAAAAATTGTTACTTTTTTCATGATTTGTTTTTTTAAAGTTAATTTTCAGAAATCGGAGTTTGCCGGCATTTAAACGCCAATTCCTTTTATATGATTTTTACCATATCCTTTGCAAAATCTCGCACTTGTTGATTTGTATTTTCATCCTGCGAGATTGATTCAATTTTTTGCTTTGCTTCTTTTACCCCCGATTCGGATAAAATCTGAATCAGTGAAATTTGAAGCAACGGATTTTCCTGAATGGAGAGTGAGTTAATCAACTCCTTTTTAATGTTTTCGTTTTTATCCATCATTTCCGAAAGAGCATTAATTGCGGCCAGTCGCACATTTACATTTTTGTCGCTGTTCATGGTAAAAACCAATGCATTTACCATCTGGTCACCTACCACTTCCGAATTTTTAACGGAATAAACAGCTTCAATTTTTTGCGGCCCGGAGTAATCGCGCAACCCGGCCAGCATTACTTCCTGTTTTAGCTGAGCGAGTTCGTAGTTCAACTTTTGTACTTCCTTGTTTTTTGAACCCGAATAATAACCGGTAACAAAAGTTCCGAGAACGATAAAAACCATGGCAGCCACTTTTAACCAATCAGGAAAAATCAGCCGTCTTTCTTTTGTAACACCAAATTCAGCATCAACCAGTTTCATAAATTCTTCCTTCATTCCGGTGGGCGGGTCAATTTCGGGGAATGAGTCGGTGAATTTTAAAAATGAATTTAACCCGGTGTAAATCTCACTACATTCCGTACAGGATTGAAGATGTTTTTCAATTTCTCCGGAATCTGTTTTTTCGAGTTTCCCGTCGATGTATTCGGGGAGATTGATTTTTACTTCTTCACATTTCATGGCTAGTCGATTATTATTTTGGTATATATTTCTTTTAATTTCTGAATGGCACGAAACGTTTTTACCTTAACCGCATTTTCTGTTGTTGAAGTAGTTTCGGCTATTTCTTTGTAAGAGAAACCCTGGAAACGGTTAAGTTCAATTAACTCGCGATACGACGGCGGTAATTGCGACATGGCTTCCAGTAAAAAAGCAAACGATTCTTTGGCTTCCATTTCTTTAAAGGATTCGGTTTGATCTTTTTCAGAAATCTCAAGGTTATTCTCAAAATCGTAGAATTTCCGTGATTCATTAAAATAATCCACCAGAATATTTCGCGCAATCCTGAAAAGCCAGTAGGCAAAAACTTTGTCTTCACGCCAGCTATGACAGTATTTCAGTATTTTCACAAATACATTTTGGGTTAAGTCACGACTTATTTCAGCATCGTTTGTCATACGTAAAAAATAACCATACACTTTTTTAAAGTTCCTGTCGTAAAGTATACCTGCCGCTTTTTTATCGCCGCGGGCAAGGTGCAACATCAGTATTTCGTCACTTAAAAGTCTGGTCATTTATACTTTTGCTTTCGTTTTTAACCTTTGCAACTTTGTGCATTTGTAATCAATACCTGAAAATACAGTGATTGGTTACTAAGCAAAATTAAAAATTGTAATTTTTTTTATGATTTAGCAAAAGAAAAGCCGGCCTCGCGCGGAGCCGGCTTATAACAAACCTTTTTTACTGTGCATTTTACTTGTTCTTTGGACACCTGTATTTTTTGGATTCCATGGTGGTAATTAGGAAACAGTTGACCAAAACATAAACCGTAATTCGAATTTGAGGAGGACACAGCAGCCAGGAATAATAATTTGGGGAAATATTTTAATCTGTTTTACCTGGAGTAACGTATGTTTTGAATAAAAAACAAAGAACTAACTCAATAACAATTCAATATTAATGAATAGAACGAAAACAATTTTTGTTAGTTATTGTGCGGTATGGAAATATTGATATGTGGTATATTCCATTTATTAAATGGAATTAAGCTAGATTTGAGTTAAGGAATTAGAGGGACAATTAAGGTTATTTTGGTTCCCGGAAAGTTTTCCCCCGGCAATAATTCTTCAGAGATTACTTTGGCATGTACCCCATATTTTTCACCAATTAATTTTAACCGTTTTTCGGTTAGAGATACCCCCATGTTCAGGTTGTTTTCCGATTTAGGTTTTGCACTTTCTTTTTTAATTCCTACTCCAGTATCTTCAACAATTACAATTACGCTGTTTTCGTCATTAATTCTGAATTTAATATTGATCTTCCCATTTTCGGGAAGCGGTGAAATGCCATGCCAAATGGCATTTTCAACAAAAGGCTGAACAACCATGGAAGGTATACCCAGCTCGTCGCCATCAATTTCATCATCAACATCGATGGTATATTCAAATTTATTGTTCATTCTGAATTGTTCCAACTCGATGTAGTTTCTTAACCGTTCCACCTCATCGTCGATACAAATGGAATTTGTTTTCAGCGAATTCATATTTTGACGAATAAGCCTGGCAAACTGTGATAAATAAATACCGGCTTCTTCCGCTTTGTTCTGCAACAAATATCGTTGAATTGAACCAAGCGCATTGAAAATAAAGTGCGGGTTCATCATCGATTGCAACGCTTTATGTTCCAGTGTAATCAGTGTACTTTCGATTTCTTTTTTCTTTATCTGACTGGCATAAACCAACCAAATAATTACAAAAACAACAAATAGAATAAATAGAACAATAAATGTCTGAATGATTCGGTTTTGGAAAAAGGTTGGTTTTACAACAATTGGGAGTACAACTTCTTCACTGTAATTTTCCATTCCTTTTCGTGCCTTCAGTTTAAAAGAATAATGGCCGGGCGACAAATTCAGGTAAACAACCCTTGTCCCCTCTCCGCTGATCCAGTTTTGATCAATTCCTTCAAGCTTGTAAGAATAGTTCGATGGATAGGGTGAGAAATTCAGGCTGGCAAATTCAATACTTAATCTTTTTCGGTGCTTAAATACAATTTCTTCGGAATCTGAGTCATATTCTTCATCGTCGAGAAAAATTTTGTAGAAATAAGGTTTAGGTCGTTTCTCTTCTTCTGTTACACAGTCTTTTACCGGAATCGAAATAATTCCGTCATAAGATGCAATGTACAAGATGTTTTCTATGATAAGAATATCATTGATATCTTTGAATTCAACATTTAGCCTGTTAAGTACCGGTGATTTGCCCTTTATAATCTGTAAAGGATTATTGATGAAATAAACAGAATTGGAAGTAAAAAAGAAAAGTGTTGAGTCATTGTAGGCAAGATTCCTTATTCTGTAATCGATGAGTGTCCTGAATTTTTCAGCTAAATCAAAAGTGCCGGAATCGTTACATAATATAAGTTGATTGCCAATAATATTATAAATTTCATTTTGCTTATCAATCGTAAGGCGTGACGTTATTTTTTGACCATTATATTTTGCAAGTTCTGTGGAATTTCGTAAAGTGTCATTTAAAAAAACAAAGTTCCTTGTTGCATTAATAACCAATTGGTTCTTTCTGTTAAAAAAAATATTATTTATTCTCCCTGTCGATCTCTGGGGATATGTTGAAAAATAGTAATTCTTTTCCAAGTTAACAATTGAAATAGAGTTATTTAAAGAAGAATAAATAAACTTCTCAGAATTACTAACAGCAATATTTTTTAAAACAAATGCTAATTTAATTGGTGTTCTATATTCAAAAGTATTTAAAACCGGATTGTACTTTACTTTTTCAATTGCATAAACTTCAGTTCCATTGCTGTTTGTAATTATTGTGTTGTTCTTTAGTTCATAAATGTTATTAAGTACACTTCCATTGAGTTCTATTTTCTTATCAACTAGCTTATTGTTGTAAATCATTTGAATTGACCTGCCATTTGTTAACCAAAGCCCTCCATTATGACTAGGTTCCAAATCCCTGACCCCTAAGTTTTCAAATTCACTATTGTCAATAAAATTGAATTTATTTAATTCCGGATTTATTTTATAAATACCTTCACTTGAAGATGTTATCCAAATATTCTTTTCATTGTCAACGATAAAACCTTGTATTTGCTTAATATCAAGGTGAAGTACAATCTTATTTTCATTTATACAAAAAACCCCTTGATCGTAGGAAGCGAGCCAAATATTATTATCGCCATCAACCGCAGCAGAATTAATGTACAAAGTTTCAACTTGATTAAATACTTTACGTTCTGGTTTATTATCATTAAAAATACTTAGTACTCCGGTTCGATCAAGTACAAGATTTCTATTTTTATTTATAGAAAAACATTTAACCAACGATTCCGGTGAACAATATGTTAAACGAGGAATATCGTTGAGGCTTTTTAAAGAATAAATTCCCTGCGCTGTCCATAAAAGGAATTCATTTTTTAGTGATTTTCCAAAAAAAAGCAGACCAACATCGGAGGGATTGCCAAATCCGAAATCGAAATAATCGACGATTTCGTTGTTTTTTACTTCAAAAACTTCTGAGGCAGTGTTGTAAAAATAGAGTGTTGAATCGGCATCCTCATAAAAATCAATTAAATAAAAATTTGTTTTCAGATTTTTGAGGAAAGGCGCATTTGTCTCATTATAAATCTTCCCGTTTTGAAAAAAATTTGATGTTCCATTCAAATTAAGAAACCAGACTCTTCCCTGCAAATCTTCTTTAATCCGAACAACAACATCGTCGCTTAACCCTTCGCTTTGTTTAAAATTTACAAAATTGTGCCCATCGAAACGGATAACACCGGCATCGGTTGCAAACCAGATAAAACTTTTACTGTCCTGATAAACATATATTATTTTGTTGGTTGGGAGTCCGTCTTCTATCGTATAATTTTTAATAAAAGGATTTTCTGCAAAAGTGAAACGGAGGAGAAATAAGAAAATAGTTAATACTAAATATTTCTTTTTCACTAATCGAATGATTTTGATTGCAACTCCACAGCTTCTCTGAATTCATTGAAGCGACGCCGTGATATCGCTAACTTTGTATTGTCGTCCATCAAAGCAAAATACCCCTGATAACTCGAGAATCCTTTTAAAAAGTTCAAATTAATAATGCTTGATTTATGAATTCTGAAAAATATTTCGGAATCTAATACTTTTTCAAATTCTCCCAACGATTTACTCGATACAATTTTTTCGAGCCCCGACAGATGAATTATTGTATAATTGCTGTCGGCTTCCAAATGTCGAATGGTATTCACTTCAACAATGCGGAATCCAAACTTTTCAACAACCGTAATTTTATTGCTCTGGTTTTTTTCACCTTTTACCTGTTGCAACAGGTTCTCCAAAGATTCGCTGTATATTTTCTGAATCTCTGTTTTTTGTACCCTCATGTTAAGATAGGAAACAGCTTTCGAAACTGCATCTTTTAGTTCCAACGGATTAATGGGTTTTAGCAGATAATCGATGGCGTTTGCTTTGATGGCTTTTAAAGCATATTCTTCGTAAGCCGTTGTAAAAACAATGGCGTAATTTTCTTTTTGAATGGAAGCAATAAAATCGAACCCGTTTTCATTTGGCATCGAAATATCCAGAAAAATCAGATGAACATTAAAAGCTTTCAAAAGTTGCCTGCCTGCTTCGGCCGATTGCGCGCTCCCAACCAACTGAATTTCGGGACAATTTTGCCGTACAAGTATCTCTAGTGTCTGCCTGACATTCAGTTCATCATCAATAATTATGGCATTATACTTCGTCATACAAACAAAGATAAAACTTAAAACAGTAGTTAACGCAGCTTTTAGCGAATGGCGGCTTTTATTGTATTAATGGTAGGTTTTTCAAAATGAATGGCAAATTCTTCTCCTTTTTAACCTGTTTTATCCGGATTGCTTTCCGGGTTTTCAATTGCTTGGCCAACGTTTAGTTAAGTTTCTGTTCCGGGTTTATTATTATTGGTGAACTGCCCCGCCTTTATTTCATTAATTTCCTGACTTTGTATTCCTCTTTCAATTCTTCATATTCTTCTTCTGAAAGTAACCCTCTGTTTTTAAGCCAGTAAAGATTGTTAAACTGTGTTTCTTCCGGTAAATCAATGTCAATCTTACCGTATTTTTCGAGAAGTGTTTTCTTTGAACGTTTTATAATTTCCTGAATGAAGTTTTCCATTTCTTCTTTTGATGGCGAATTAAGCAGAAACATAACCTGGGCAGAACCTCCAACAAGATACAATTCATTTCTCACAGGTGCTAAAAATGCAAGCAGTCCGAGTCCGCCAAACAGAAAAACGCCCAGAATTAAAGCTCCAATATTGTCACCATTGCTCCAGTCCTTTTCCATAAAGAATCCAACAACCGATACAAGGGAAACAAGGAAAAACAGGGAGCCCACAATTCTTGGCCCCAGCCGGGAATAGGTTTTGTAATAACGTTCTTCCCCAATATATTCCACATCAACCGACCACTCTTTTGTTTCTCCCATCGATTTGGTTTTTATATGTAATGTATTTCCATTGAGCTCGAATTCATTTTTTCTTGAACCCTGTTTTTGAATTAATTTCATATCTGCCTGATTTTCTATTCGATATAAATTGCGATAATTATTTATTCTTAAACTGTTCCTAAATCGGCCGGAAGAATATTTTGTTCTGTTTGCAGTTCGCCTTCCCAGCGTGCAATAACTGCCGAAGCCAGACAATTTCCGATTACATTAACCGAGGTGCGCGCCATATCCATTAGTTCATCAATTCCGAGAATAATAAAAATGGGCTCCACCGGAAGTCCAAAAGAAACCGCGGTTCCGAGTAAAATAACCAGCGAAGCCCGTGGAACTCCGGCCACTCCTTTGCTGGTAAGCATAAGTGTTAGCATCATCACAATTTGTTGATCCCAGCTCAAATGAATTCCGGCAGCCTGCGCCACAAAAATTGATGCCAGCGAAAGGTATAATGTTGTTCCGTCGAGATTAAAACTGTACCCGGTAGGTAAAACAAAAGCCACAATTTTTCTGGGAACACCAAATGCTTCCATGTTTTCCATGGCACGCGGCAAAGCCGACTCGGAGCTGGTTGTGGCAAAAGCAATGGTTGCCGGTTCGGCCACTGCCTGAACAAATCGTTTCACAGGAATACGGAAAAAAAGCGCCACCGGAAGCAGGACAAGCAGTAAAAAAGCAGTTAACGAAGCATACAAGGTTAGCAAAAGTTTAAACAGGTTTACAAGAATACCAAGTCCCATGTGGCCCACCGTGTACGCAATGGCAGCGCCAACTGCAACGGGGGCAAAAAGCATTACCAGGTTGGTAAATTTAAACATGGTTTCGGCCAGACTTTCTGAAAAGCGAATCATCGGCTGTTTAAATTTGTCTTTTAACATGGCTACTGCAATCCCGAACAAAATGCTGAAAACCACAATCTGCAACACCTGACCTTCGTAAATGGCCTGAGCCAGGTTTTCAGGGAAAACATGAAGAATGATTTCCTGGATGGTTTGTTTTTTGACTTCAGGCATTCCTGTTTCAGCCACCGGGGGAAGCGTAATTCCAACTCCTGCTTTGCTTACGTTTATTGCGATTAGGCCAATAAAAAGCGCCATGGTAGAAACAATCTCAAAATACAAAATCGATTTCCAGCCCATTCTACCTACTTGTTTCAAATTTGAATGGCCAGCAATTCCTACTACGAGTGTGGCAAAAAGAAGAGGCGCAATAATAGTTTTAATCAGACGGAGAAAAATTTTGCTAAGAATCTGCAGGTTTACTGCAAAGGCCGGAAGGTCGTGGCCAATTTCAGCGCCAATAACCATGCTCACCAAAATCCAGGTGGTCAGCGATTTTCGTTTTATCGCCATCCAAACCAGTGAAGCAATCAACAGCAACCGCGAGCCCAGCAAAACGGCTTCATTGATTTCAATTTTAAAGGAAATGCTGAGAAGGTGTAAAACCGCCATTACCGATAACGATATAAAAATCCACAGGTAAACCGAGCGCAAATATTTTTTCATGTAAAATGATTTAAAACCGGCTGAAATTATCAAATATTTCGACACGAAAAACCGCAGTACAGTTGATTCTTTTGGGGATTTTCAAAGATTAATAGGATAACGATAATATTGGTTATTCACGATTCCTGACACATAAAATATGTGAATTGATAAGCATATTATTCATTAAAAAAGCCGGCCCCTTGCGGAACCGGCTTTATATTTCTTGTGAAGTACTTTATACTAACTATTCTGTACTTTTTACTGTTCTTTATACGCCTCAATTAAAACTTCGAGGATTTTTTTACCGGCAGCGGCAACGCTGGTTCCAGGGCCAAAAATGGCAACGGCGCCTGCATCGTACAAATACTGGTAATCCTGTGCAGGAATAACACCTCCGCAGATAACCATAATATCTTCGCGACCGAGTTTTTTCAGTTCTTCAATAATGGCAGGAACCAAAGTTTTGTGTCCGGCTGCCAGTGAAGAAACACCAACAACATGAACGTCGTTTTCAACGGCCTGTTTTGCCGATTCTTCCGGAGTCTGGAACAACGGTCCCATGTCAACGTCGAAACCAATGTCGGCGTAACCGGTAGCAACTACTTTTGCTCCGCGGTCGTGGCCGTCCTGGCCCATTTTGGCAATCATAATTCGTGGCTGGCGGCCTTCCATTTCGGCAAATTTTTTCGCCAATTCCTGAGCTTCCTTAAACTCGTCCCTTCCTTGTATTTCTGATTTATACACGCCTTCTATCGTTCTGATTACTGCTTTGTACCTGCCAACTATTTTTTCACAAGCATCTGAAATTTCTCCCAAAGATGCACGTTTTTTTGCAGCATCGATCGCAAGTTCAAGTAAATTTCCTTTTCCGGTTTCAACGGCTTTGGTAATTGCTGCCAGCGAAGCCTGAACTTCTGCCTCGTTACGTTCGTTGCGCAGTTTTTTCAAACGTTCAATCTGAGCCAGGCGAACTGCAGTGTTGTCCACCTCCAGAATATCAATCGGATCTTCTTTTTCCAGACGGTATTTATTTAAACCAACAATGGTTTGAGAACCGCCGTCAATTCTACCCTGTGCGCGAGCAGCTGCTTCTTCGATACGCATTTTCGGAACACCGGTTTCGATGGCTTTTGCCATACCACCGAGTTTTTCAACTTCTTCAATCAAAGCCCAGGCTTTTTGCGCCAGTTCGTGTGTTAATGTTTCAACATAGTAAGAACCTGCCCATGGATCGAGCGAACGACAAATTTCAGTTTCCTGCTGAAGATATAATTGGGTGTTACGTGCAATACGTGCTGAAAAATCGGTTGGAAGCGCAATTGCTTCGTCGAGTGCGTTAGTGTGCAAACTCTGGGTGTGACCCAGCGCTGCTGCCATTGCTTCAATTGCAGTACGACCAACGTTGTTGAACGGATCCTGCTCGGTTAACGACCAGCCCGAAGTTTGCGAGTGGGTACGCAGCGCCATCGATTTTGGATTTTTTGGGTTGAACTGTTTTACCAGTTTTGCCCAAATCATTCGCGCTGCACGCATTTTTGCAATTTCCATAAAATGGTTCATGCCAATGGCCCAGAAAAACGACAAACGCGGAGCAAAAGCATCAATGTCGAGACCGGCTTTGATACCCGTACGTAAATAATCCAGACCGTCGGCCAAAGTGTAAGCCATTTCAATATCGGCAGTTGCACCGGCTTCCTGCATGTGGTAACCCGAAATGGAAATTGAATTGAACTTCGGCATGTATTTCGAAGTAAATTCAAAAATATCGGCAATAATTTTCATCGAGAATTCAGGCGGATAAATGTATGTGTTACGCACCATAAATTCTTTCAGAATATCGTTTTGAATGGTTCCCGAAAGTTGTTCAAGAGTAGCGCCCTGTTCTAAGCCTGTTACAATGTAGAAAGCCATAATTGGAAGCACTGCTCCATTCATGGTCATCGATACCGACATTTTATCCAGCGGAATCTGGTCGAACAGGATCTTCATATCCAGAATTGAGTCGATGGCAACACCGGCTTTTCCAACGTCGCCAATTACCCGCTGGTGGTCAGAGTCGTAACCGCGGTGTGTGGCAAGGTCGAATGCAACCGACAAACCTTTCTGCCCGGCAGCCAGGTTACGGCGGTAAAATGCGTTCGATTCCTCGGCAGTTGAAAAACCCGCATACTGACGAATGGTCCACGGGCGCATGGAATACATAGCTGAATATGGTCCGCGAAGGAAAGGCGCCAAACCTGCTGCATAATTCAGGTGTTCCATTCCTTCCAAATCTTCTTTGGTATACACCGGTTTTACCGGAATCTGCTCCGGTGTCATCCAGTCTTTTTTGATGTTGTTCTTAGCAATCCAGTCGGCAGTGTTTGCTTTTGCTGAACCGGCTTTTATATTTATATTTTTAAAATCTGGCTTCATTTTTCTTGCTTTTTAGATTCCCAATTTTGTTTGATATGCTTTCAAATCTTCCAGAATATTACTTTTCACATGAATGAAACTGGTAATTCCTTTTTCTTCCAGTTCAGCTTTGCAGGCTGGATTTCCGGCAACAACCAAAATTTCTTTTTCAAGCAATTCAGCAACTTTTGGAACAATTTCAGCATATTCATCATCCGAACTGCAAACCACAACAATTTCAGCACCTTTGGCTTTTGCTGCGGCAACTCCTTCTTCAGCTGTGGCAAATCCGTTATTGTCGATTACATCGAAACCGGCAACGGCAAAAAAGTTACAGCTAAACTGGGCGCGGGCCTTACGCATGGCCAAATTTCCGATGGTGAGCATAAATGCCAGCGGACGTTTGTTTTCTTTTGAATGCACATCGGTTTTGTAACGCAAAACTTCAAATGCCTGTGCCCCGCGATATGGTTTTAATGTTTCCACCTCAGAATTTTCTTCGCTCAAATCCATGGGCTGGAAGATAGAAGCATCCAATTCTTTGGTCATTTTTTCAGTGAAATTCGGAAACTGGTTGGTTCCTAAAAGATTATCGCGGCGCAATGCAATGTTTTGGTCGCGTTTGGCAGCCGTTGTTTTTATTGCATTCTGAATAAAACCTTCTTTGAAAGCAGCAATAAAACCACCTTTTTCCTGAATTTCGAGGAACAGTTTCCAGGCCTCGTTTGCCAAAGAATCGGTCAATGATTCAATATAATAAGAACCTGCAGAAGGATCGGCAATTTTATCGAGGTGTGATTCCTCTTTTAGCAGCAACTGCTGGTTGCGTGCAATTCTTTCCGAAAATTCGGTAGTGTCTTCGTAAATGGCATTGAACGGCAAAACGGTTACTGAGTGTGCACCACCCAGTGCAGCCGACATGGCTTCGGTTTGTGTACGAAGCATATTAACATACGGGTCGTAAACAGTGAGGTTGTACGAATTGGTTTCGCTGTGGGCAACCAGTTTGGCAGCACAGTTGCACTCCGGACCGTAAGCTTCAACAATTTTTGCCCATAACAAACGGGCAGCGCGAAGTTTGGCAATTTCCATAAAATAGTTGTTGCCAACGCCAAAGTTGAATTTAATATTTTTGGCTACTTCGTCAACACTCAAACCAAGCTCGGTAAGCTGAGTCAGATATTCAGCACCCTGAGAAAGTGAAAATGCCAGTTCCTGAACAATCGACGAACCGCTGTTGGCAAAGAATTTTCCATTTACGGCAACTACCCTGAAATTTTTCAGCGCCCGTGTTTTTTCAATAACCGTTTTCAGGTTTTCGATAGCGCCGGCTTCCATTTTGCCTTTCAGAACAAACGAAGCAATCGGGTCGATGGAAGTGGAAGCAACTACTTTGTCATTGTCCCATTTTCCTTCAGCAATATATTCGGCAAATTCAGCCGCACAGTTGCAGTTTTCGCAACCGCAAACAAAGTTAATTTCAGCAGCTTCAACACAAATGTCTTTCAGCAAAACAGCCAAATCGGCTTTTGTGATTTTCTGGCAACAGTCGAAATAAAATCCGAGTGAAGTTATTCCTTTTCCTAAAATACTGAGCGCTTTTTTGTTAGCTTCGGCGAGGTCTTTTACGTAGATGTCCTGGCGTACAAACCAGTCGTTGTTATTTTTATTGTTGCCGCGAACGAATGGAAATTCGCCCGGCAGCGTGTTTAAATACTGTAAACTTTCGAGGTTTTCCTGGCGGTAATACGGGCGAACATTAATTCCCTCGTAGGTTTTCCAAACCAGCGCCCTCTCATAGTCAAGGCCTTTTAAATCAGCTACGATTTTCGCATCCCATTCTTCAGTGCTTACGGGTGCAAAATCGGTGAAAAGCTTTAGTTCTTTTTCTCCCATGTTGAAAATTGTTTAAAATCGAGGTGCAAAATTAGCGTATATATAACAAACACAACCTGAACTGCTCCTGTTTTTAACTGAATAATAACAAATTTCACATTAGGAAAAGATTCAGTATCAGGTATCTGAATTTTAAGCTTTTTCTTTTTGTCTTACATTCCTTTTTAACCTAAGAATTCATAAAAACCAACAAAGGCAGATGACTAGTATTAACATTTTTTAACATTACGTATAAATATCTGAAAATAAATTAATTATCTGGTTATTGTAATATTTTGTTTTATTTATTTACTTTAAAAATTGAACAAATATTGTTTAAGATTGTACTATAAATAGTAAAACAAAATGAAAACATAAACAAGTTCAGATTCAGAAAACAAGAAAAAAAACAAATTATGAAAACAATTAAAAAAGGTATGAAAATGAAATCAAACTTAAGATTATTACCGCTTTTAGCTTTGGCGGGACTTCTTATTTTCACAGGCTGTGAAAAGGAAGATGAAAGCATGGATCAAACAACCGAGAAAAATGTGGTTGAGGTTGCCTCAGACGCTGGACAGTTTACCATTTTACTGGAAGCAGCTCAAAAAGCTGGTTTAGCTGAATTTCTAGGATCAGAAAACAACATTACCGTTTTTGCACCTACCGACAATGCATTCAATGCACTATTTTCCAAATTAGGTGTGTCGGGGTTAAACGAAATTGATGGAACTACGCTTGCAAATATTCTTAAATATCATGTAGTTGATGGTAGAGTATATTCAGATAATCTCACAACCGGAGTTGTTTCAAGCTTAAATCAGGAATCGCCGGATAAAAAACCGTTGTCTATTTTTGTAACCAAAGGAGCTGAAGTAAATGTTAATGATGCAAAAGTTACTCTGTCTGATATTAGTGCATCGAACGGATTAATACATGTGATTGACAAAGTACTTTTACCTCCCACTGTTGTCGATATTGCAACTTTTAGCAGCGATTTTAGCTCTTTGGTAGCAGCAGTGGTTAAATCCGATCTCGTAAGTACCTTAAGCGGAGAAGGACCTTTCACAGTGTTTGCTCCTACTAATAATGCTTTCTCTGTTTTATTCTCATCACTTGGAATTTCCGGATTAGATGAGATTGATACACAAGTTCTATCTTCAATTCTTACATACCATGTTGTTGGAGGCAATGTTCTTTCATCGGAATTGTCAAACGGAAGCATTGCTACGGTTTCAGGTGAAGATATTGAAGTTACTTTAGGCAGCGAAGTAGTTATAAATGGTACTGTAAAAGTTGTTGTTACCGACATCCAGGGAACAAATGGCGTTATTCACGTAATTGATGCTGTTTTAATGCCTGTGTCTATGAAATCGAATACAATTGCTGATATTGCAGTTGCCAATTCCGATTTTTCCATCCTGGTACAGGCGCTTTACAAAGCCGGATTGGTAGATGCCGTTGCCGATAAAAATGCAAATCTTACTGTTTTCGCTCCAACCAATAGTGCTTTTCAGGAATTACTTTCCGATTTGGGAGCCAGCTCGCTTGACGATATCCCGGTCGGAGATCTTACGAATATTCTGCTTTATCACGTTTTGGGAACAAAAGTTAATTCCTCAGGTCTTAGTACAGGTTATTTTCCAACATTAGCAACTTCCAACAGCAATAACATTTCAATGTATATCAATGTAAATGATGGTGTTTTCATCAATAAAAACACCAAGGTAACCACCGCCGACATTGAAGCAGACAATGGTGTAATACATGTAGTTGACCATGTAATACTACCTCCTTCGGTTGTAAATATTGCTCTTGATAACGATAATTTCACCATTTTAGTTCAGGCTGTGGTTAAGGCTGGTATTGTAGAAACCTTAAGTGGTTCAGGTCCTTTTACTGTGTTCGCACCAACAAATAATGCATTTGAAACCTTGTTCACAGAGTTGGGTATTAATGGAATCGAAGATTTAACAGCAGAACAACTTATACCAATTTTAGCGTTTCATGTTGTATCAGGAAATGTGTTGTCAACCGACTTGTCTGCGGGTAGCGTGACTACTTTAAATGAAGGGAACTCGCTAACGGTAGATCTGTCCAACGGAGTAAAAATTAACGACAGCAATGTAATTGCCGCCGATATCCAGGCAGCCAATGGCGTGGTACACGTAATTGACAAGGTTTTAATACCGTAACATTTAATTTCAATATACAATTATTCAATAATTCACATAAAATCAGAAACAATGAAAACAAAAATGAATCATTTTTTTGCAGCAGCACTTTTAATTGTGCTTACTTTTGGAGCTAATTTTACAACAAAAGCAGCTGACAAAACCAGTTCTTCAACCGTAGTTGAAATCGCCGTTTCGAATCCCGATTTTTCGATTCTTGTAGATGCTGTTAAAAAGGCGGGGTTGGTTGAAGCACTTAGTGCTGAAGGTCCATTTACCGTATTTGCACCAACCAACGAGGCTTTTAAAAGTTTGTTCGGACAGTTGGGAGTGAGTGGGATTGAGGATCTTTCGGCAGAACAATTAGCGCCGATTTTAACTTACCATGTAGTTTCAGGAAAAGTAATGTCAACCGATTTATCGAACAGTACAGTAGCTACTTTAAACGGCAAAAAAATTAGCGTCGATTTATCGGATGGAGTTAAAATTAACGACAGTAAAGTAGTGGCAGCCAACATTACCGGCAAAAACGGAGTAATTCACGTAATCGACCGGGTTTTACTGCCCAACTAAGAGTTTTTTAAATACGCCATGGAAAGCCGGTTATTTTTTTGACCGGCTTTTTCATTCGTTAAACTTTCTAAAAAAATTAAAACCAGGGCAGTTTTGCAGGCAAAATTAACCGGTAGTGATAGATATTTTTTCATAACTTGCATGGCTGTTAAAGGAAAACCGTGCAATGGAAAAGTTACAGTGGATAAAGGATGTTTTTGGCTCAAGGCTGGAACTGAAAAGGGGAAATGAACTGATTGGTAAGATTCAGTGGGAGAGCATGGTTAGCTCGAAAGCACAAGCCATGATTAATGGCAAACTTTTTACACTGAACCGCGAATTTTTTCTTTCAAAACTAGAGATTTTCGATGCCAACGACCAGTCGTTGCTGGCTACCGTAATGATAAATCTTTTCAACCCGAAAAGCGATGTAGTTATCAACGGGAAACGTTTTGAGCTGGAAATCAAGAACTTCTGGCAGTCGCAGTGGGCATGGAAATTTAATGGCACCGATATTATCCGGTATTCTTCCAACGAATTTATAACCAAAGACAAAGGCGAAATTGAACTTTACTCGCCACTGAACGATGAAGTTGAAATACTTATTCTGCTCGGATTATTTGTACGCAACCAGTTTGTACTTTTTATGTTGCTGATTTTACTGGTGGCCATTCTGGTTGTAGTTTAGCTTTTTTTGTATTTCCAATTAATTTTCCCCATTTTTCAATACAATATTTAATTTTGTTTCGTTTGTTTGAAAAAGCATTGAATGTGAAAAAATTTATACCAATATTCTTGATTGCTGCAGTTGGAATTATTCTGTTTTCGTGCAACAAAGAAGAGTTTACAACGAGCAGTTCTGCTCAACTACAGTTTTCGACCGATACGGTTTCGTTCGATACTGTTTTTACCACCATTGGTTCGACCACACAGTATTTTAAAGTAAAAAACCCGGAAAACAGGGCTGTAAATATTTCGGGAATTTACCTGGCAGGCGGAGAAAATTCTCCGTTCAGGCTGAATATAAACGGAGTTGCCGGAACTCAGGTGAACAATGTTGAATTGTCAGCCGGCGACAGTCTTTTTATTTTTGTGGAAGTTACGGTTGATCCCAACGGACAAAATTTGCCAATGGTGGTTAAAGATTCTGTAGTTTTTAGTTTGAACGGCAATTTTCAGGATGTTAAACTGATTGCATTCGGGCAGGATTTTCATTTGTTTAACGGCGAAGTTATTGAATCGCAGCATTGGGAAAACGACAAACCATACTTAATTTATAATTTTCTGATTGTAGATTCGCTGGAGAAACTGACCATTGATCCGGGGTGCCGGATTTATTTTCATAAAAAATCGAGTTTGTTTGTAAAAGGAACACTCGAAGTTAATGGAACTTTTGAGGAACCGGTTACGTTTCAGGGCGACCGGCTGGAGGAAGAATACAACAACATTCCAAGCCAGTGGGGTTATTATGTTGAATACGACGACGGAAGTACTTCAATCTTTGGCGGTATTCATTTCCTGGTAGGAAGTACCGACAATGTAATTGACCATGCTGTTATTAAAAATGCCAACAAAGGAATTGAAGTCGATAGTTTGGGAGCTTCGTCAAACCCTGTTTTAACGCTGAAAAATACACGCATCGAAAATATGTCGTTGTATTGCCTCGATGCCCGTTCGACAACCATTGAAGCATCGAACTGCATTTTTGCCAACAGCGGCTCGTATGCACTGGCTCTGCTTTTTGGAGGAAATTACGAATTCAACCACTGCACTGTGGCCAATTATTACAGTTACGAAACACGTACAAACACCTCAATTATTTTGAACAATTATTTTGAATACGATGACGTACTTTACAGCTACGATTTGGAAAAAGCCACATTCTCGAATTGCATAATTTACGGCAACAACAGCGAAGAACTTGGCTTTGATAATTATGGCCCCGGGGAGTTCAACTTCGCCTTTAATAATTGTCTGGTTAAGAGCGCTACCTATTCCGAAACGGATGCAGGATTTACAAATACATTATTCAATGCAGATCCAAAGTTTGCCGATGTTTATGAATACAACTATACGCTCGATTCTTTGTCGCCGGCACGAAATATTGGCGATATTTCAGTGGCAACACTTTTCCCGATCGATTTGAACAGCAATTCGCGACTGGCTGACGAAGGACCCGATTTGGGGGCTTTGGAGTGGGTTCAGGAAGAAGAATAAATCTGAAAATAATGCATAAAAAAAAGGACAGCCAATTCAGCTGTCCTTTTCTATATATAAAAGTTTGTCTTTTTTAAGCTTGTCCTGCCGAACCCAAAACGTTTTCGTTTTTGTGTTTGTACAGTTTTTTCAGTTCTTCGCGAGCTGGTCCCAGATATTTTCTTGGGTCGAATTCAGCGGGGTTTTCAGCCATAACTTTGCGGATTGCAGCAGTCATTGCCAAACGTCCGTCAGAGTCGATGTTGATTTTGCAAACAGCCGATTTTGCTGCTTTACGCAACCATTCTTCAGGAATACCAACTGCATCTTTTAATGCACCGCCATATTTATTGATAATGGCCACCTGATCCTGCGGAACTGAAGAAGAACCGTGAAGAACGATTGGAAATCCGGGGATACGTTTTTCAATTTCTTCCAGAATATCGAAACGAAGCATTGGCGGAATTAAAACACCATCTTCGTTGCGGGTACACTGATCAGGAGTAAATTTATTGGCTCCGTGTGAAGTACCGATCGAAATAGCCAGCGAGTCAACACCTGTTTTCGATACAAAATCTTCTACTTCTTCCGGACGGGTATAATGCGATTTTTCAGCAACAACATCGTCTTCAACACCTGCTAAAACACCAAGTTCGCCTTCAACAGTAACACCATACTGGTGTGCATATTCAACTACTTTTTTTGTTAAAGCAACATTGTCTTCGTACGAGTGGTGCGAACCGTCAATCATAACCGATGAAAAACCATTGTCGATACAATCTTTGCAAAGTTCGAAAGTATCACCGTGGTCGAGGTGAAGAACGATTGGAACTTCGAAACCAAGTTCTTTTACATATTCAACAGCGCCTTTTGCCATGTTACGCAACAAAGTAGCGTTGGCATATTTACGGGCACCTGAAGAAACCTGAAGAATAACCGGTGATTTTGTTTCAACACAAGCCTGAAGAATTGCCTGTAGTTGTTCAAGGTTGTTGAAGTTGTAAGCAGGAATTGCATATCCGCCTGCAACAGCTTTGGCAAACAAATCTTTGCTGTTTACCAGACCTAAGTCTTTATAATTTACTGCCATTTTATTTGAGTTAATTTGTTGATTTTTTAATTTTTGTGGCGTGAAATTAAATAAATTTCAGGAAATGAAAGAGTTTTGAATTTGACTAAAGCTTAAATTTAACTTTAATATTTAAAAGCGTAGATTCTCCTGAATTTTCAAACATAAGATTTTAATAAAAACCGAAAAATTTCCTTTGTGAACCGGCCTGTTTTTTTTAATAATTAAAGGACAATTTAATCTTCATTAACACCGAAACATTGTTTTCGCTAAACTGAAACCGTAATTTTGTGTTGTTATAGAACAATTTGTTAAAACAAAAATTTAAATAGTTAAAATTATGGGAAAAATAGCAGACGTTGTTAAACCGGGTGTGGTTACCGGATCCGATTTACAATATATTTTTAAGGTTGCCAAAGAAAACCACTTCGCTCTTCCGGCGGTAAACGTGGTAAGTTCTTCGTCAGTAAACGCAGTAATGGAAGCGGCAAAAGTTGCCAACGCTCCGGTTATGATACAGTTTTCGAACGGTGGAGCTGTTTTTAATGCAGGAAAAGGGTTAAAACTCGAAGGTCAGCAGGCGGCGGTTTTGGGTGCAGTTGCAGGGGCAAAACACATTCATACTCTGGCAGAAGCATACGGTGTTCGCGTTGTTTTACATACCGACCATGCAGCAAAAAAATTACTTCCCTGGATTGACGGTCTTCTCGATGCCAGCGAAAAACATTTTGCCGAAACCGGAAAACCCCTGTTCAGCTCACACATGCTCGATCTTTCTGAAGAGCCCATCAAAGAGAACATCGAAATCAGCAAAAAGTACCTCGAAAGGATGAGCAAAATGGGGATGACCCTGGAAATTGAACTGGGTATTACCGGCGGTGAAGAAGATGGCGTTGACAACTCGGGTGTCGACAGTTCGAAATTGTACACCCAGCCCGAAGAAGTTTGTTTTGCTTACGAAGAACTTAGTAAAATAAGCCCGAATTTTACAATCGCGGCTTCGTTCGGAAATGTTCACGGAGTTTATAAACCGGGAAATGTAAAACTGACACCGAAAATTCTGGATAATTCGCAGAAATACATTCAGCAAAAATTAGGAACTGCAGAAAAACCAGTGAATTTTGTTTTTCACGGTGGTTCAGGTTCTACTCATGCTGATATTCGAGAAGCCATTTCGTACGGCGTTATTAAAATGAATATTGACACCGATACACAGTGGGCTTACTGGGACGGAATCCGTGCTTTTGAAGCAGCCAATCACGGTTATTTACAGGGGCAAATTGGTAATCCGGAAGGCGATGACAAACCCAACAAAAAATTCTACGATCCGCGTGTTTGGGTGCGCAAAGCCGAAGAATCGATGATTGCCCGCCTGCAAGTGGCTTTCGACGATTTAAATGCAGTGAATAGTTTATAAAAAAAATTAATACCGAGGAGACTATCGTAAAAACGGTGGCCTCCTTCTATTTGCTTTTTTTGAAATATTCACTTTCCCCCCTTCATTTTTTGTATTGGAAAAAAATTCAATCGGAATACGTATTTGATTTTTTGTTTTTCCCGTAATCTGTCTCCCTTTTTTGATACTTAATTATCCTGAAATTACTTCCTAGAGAGATGTTTATTGCTTTGCTGTGCGAAATGTCGACAATATTAATGTTGTCGGTTACAAAAAACAACTGTATCCATTTCAGGTTTAAGAAAGCCCCGAAACCTAAATTATACAGCGAAAAGTTATTGTACGACCAAGTGCCGGTAAAACCAAACTCCCGGCGCGGCGACCATGTTAAACCGGCAGTTGATTCCACAACAAAAAAATTGGGAAATGAAGTGGTTTTTACCAGTCCGTTAAGTGTGAATTCCTTGTTCAACATGTATTTTACGCCCAAATAAGTTTTGCTGTTTAGCGTTGTGTTAAAAACATTACTTTCGGTTTCCGGAAAAAAAGTAGAATTGATTGTATCGATGTATTGCTCCAAAAAATCGTCAATTTTAAAATCCTCATCAAGGTTTTGGGTTGAAAAATACAAGCCGTCAAATTTATACTCGCCTTTCGAAACCAGTTGTTGCGGATTTAATGCCCAGTGGATGAAACCCAAATCGTTAAACGAGCCAAAAAATTGTAATTTATTATTGGCCTGGTAAATAAACCCGAAATCGGCCCCGAAACCCGAATTTCGGAACGAAACAGGTTCTGCCCCCAAAAAGAAACCGAGTAAATTTTTATCGGTTTCGAAAATCCCTTTTAATTTGTTGGTGGTAAAAAGCTCGCCCGAATTATCCATATGAATATCAGTTTTTAAAAGCGAACTTGAAAAATCGTCCTCGGTATCAATTTCAGCTATAAAATGGTTGGTACGAATAGCCGAAAGTCCGGTAATCAATTTTAAATGAATGCCAGCAGTAAATTTCTCGTTTAGTTTTTTTGAAATCCCGAAAGAGAATTCCGCATACGTTGTTTGGTTGTAGGCATAGTTGTTTAAATCGATTTTTCTTGCACGGTTATTTTCAAGATCGGCATTTCCGTAGCGGAGGTCGGTAATTGTTCCAGGGAACTGAAAGAATGTGTTGTTCCGCGTGGCCACCGAAAATGAGCCATACCAGTTTCTATTCAGTTTAATACCTAGAAAAACAGGATTCACAGAATAACCAACATTGAAAAAATTCGAATTTCTTAATTTTTTGTCGATGGTTTCAAAATCCCAATACATTTCGGAAACCCCGTTAACTTTTTCAGTACGAACCAAATCGTTTAACCTTAGCGATGAATTTTCAAAAAAAGCATTTCCGGAAGGAGAAAAAATAAGCGTTGAATAATTATACTGAACGGCAGGATTGAGGTAATTGTTTTGCGGATGAATTTCCATAAAATACATGGTTTTGTCTTGTGCTGTAATTGTTGGAAAGCTTCCAAATAAAAAGGAAATAAAAAGGAGCAAAACGGAGCATTTGTTTTTCATCGCTTTAATTCAGGGAAGTTTTTGAAAATACGGTTAACGAAATATCTAATTTATGGTCTTTGTGAATGCTTACTTTTTTGTTTTGTTCCGTGTCGGAAGTACTAAACCAGGCGTTTAGAATTATTTTATCGCTGATGTACAAATTGTTTAAATCGTCGCCGGTTTTGTCAACATAAAATGTTTGTACCTCCGGGGTTGAATTTAGTGTGTCTTTTTCGTTGAGAGAAATCGGTTCAGTGAACAAAGTTCCAAGTTCGTTAAAATTTCCATCGGTAAAAGTCCCCTGAATATACATTTCGAAAGGAAAATTGTTTGTAATGTCAACCTTTAACCGAAGCAAATCGGTACTGAAGTTTTCGTTTGCAAGAGTGTCGATATTAAAATCCAAAGTGTCGGTGATATTTATTTTTGATATGTTTACCGTAAACGGGAGGTCGATATTCAAGTTCCCGATAAGTTGATCCTGATCCGTGATATAATTTTTTGTGTCGGCCCCATCGGGATTTAAAAATACGTTTCCTTCCATTTCGAGATAACTGGGAAATGTGCCAAGCAAAACATCGAAATTTGTGGAAGGATCGAGTTCAAGCGAAGTTGGAATAAACGTATTTTGCTCCGAAAGCGAGGGTGCATTAATGTAGGTTTGTTCAGGAACTCCGGTAACCGGTTCTATTCGGCCATCGTCGTAAACAAGGTCGAACTTTGTAATGTCGAAACGAAGTGGAAGGCCAAAGCTGTTTAAAATTTGAAATTCAATAACCGGCTCATCAAAATCGACAAAGAGATCCTGCCCTGAAAAAATGCCACCTCTATTAAAAGGGAGATCAATGTATTGGTTCATTTCGCGTATGGTATCGTTTCCAAAACTTCCATAAGCAAAATCGAGATCCAAATCTTCCAGCCGAATTTCTATCGAAGGTTTTTCCAGTGTATTATTTTCAAGGCTTTCAATGTAAAACTGGGTTTTTACAACAAGGTAATCTTTTCCGTTTTTCTCAACAATTTTCAATTTATGTTCAGCCAGGTTCAACAAAATACTATCTTTTTCAACCGCCGGAATAAAATCCTGAATTTTGAGGATTTTGTTTTCCGGGTTGGTTATGTTTGAAAATTCAAATGAAAAATCGGAATAAAATTGTTCGTAAGTACTTAGTTTGACAACAAGGTTTGCATTGTCGAATTTTAGTGAATCTATCGATTTCCCTTTGGTTAACGATTCCAGAACCAAGCCAAATTCAATATCGCCTTTTACATAAAAATCAAAATCGAAGGGAATCTCTTTTCGGGTTTTTAATGCATCGGTTTCTAAAGCTAAATTTAGAACCGAATCAAGTTTAAGGTTAAAAATTTGCCTGAAAATGTTTAAACGCAAAATTCCGTCGTCGCCCGGGTAAAGTTTAATATAGGTAATTCCTTCTGCGTCATTAGTTTCAAAAGCCAGGGTATCGGTAATTTTTAATGTAACATCAACTACATTTAATCCCCATTCCGGGCTAATATTCAGTTTGGCATTTTTAATATCGTCGAAAACATGGGTACACGACACTAAAATAATGAGTAAGAATGATACAAAGAGAAGTTTATTTTTTAGGCGTGCCGAGTTCATGTTATTTTCATATCCGTCTTTTTCAAAAATAGTTTATTTGTCTTTAAATAAATACTTTTCATAAAAGAAACTAAAAAAAACAGGATTTCATCAAATGAAACCCTGTTTGTTCAATTAGAAAAAACTAATTCTACCAAATTTAGTATGAAAAAAACATCGTTATTTACTTAAATCTTTTATTCTGATGTTTCTGAATTTTAATTCCGAGCCGTGTCCCAGAAATCCGATGTAGCCTTTTTCTCTTTCCAGTCCCGGATGTTCATTTCCGTCGAGCGTGCCGTTTTTGCTGGCTTCTTTAATGTCGGCGTCGAGAATGGTTGTGCCGTTCAGAATTATCTTCACTTTTGAACCCTGTACAATTACTTCTTCCGAGTTCCATTCTCCTACCGGATTTAAATACCCTCGTTTTGCAGGAATTACCCCGTAAACCGAACCGTGGTACTGATACTCATGCAGGTTGGCATAAATTGCCGCAGTGTTGTCGAGAATTTGCAGTTCCATTCCAACATAAGCAGCATCGCCTTCGAGCGGCGCCCGAATGCCAAGACCATTGTTGGCACCAGGTGTCAGCTGAAATTCAAAACGGAAAACAAAATCAGCGTATTCTTTAGCGGTGTATAAATTTCCATGTCCGCCGCGTTTTGGATTTACAACCAACTCACCGTTTTCGGCATAATAATCGGTGGTATTTCCCTGCCATCCGTCGAGGTTTTTGCCGTTGAATAGTGAAACAAAACCTGCTGCAATTTCGTCGTCGCTCAGTCCGATGTGTTCGGTATTGATTTCGCGAACATAAATATCGCGGAAAGCCAGCTCGTTGCCGTGTGCCTGCAGTTCAATGGTTCCGCTTTCAAAAATCGGAATGCTGCGGTCCCAGTAATTGTCCATTCGAATGTTGTCAACAACCAATTCTCCGTTCAAATAAACCGTAACATTTTCTCCAATCATTGTAATTCTGAAAGTATTCCAATCGTCGAGCGGGTTGTCGGCGACTTTCAGCGGATCGCGGACATTGTCCTGGTTGTTGTTGTATAATCCGCCGGAACCCACCTGCGCACCGACTTCCACGCGCGCGGTATCCCAGATTTGCACCTGCGGCGTTCCGCGAAGATAAATGCCACTGTCGCCTTCTTTGGTAATTTTCCAGTCAACAATCATTTCAAAATCTTTGTATTTTTTTGCTGAAACAAGGTTGGCACCATGACCGTTGAAAACAATCTGACCGTCTCTTACACTCCAGTTTTCAACCATCACTTTATTGGCTTCCTCCTGCGCTTTCGCCCGTTCTTTTTCGCTCAGTTTTGCAATTTTAATCGGGTTTCCATCCAATAACATTCCTTGCCATCCATCCAGGTTTTTCCCGTTAAACATGGAAACAAAACCTTTTTCTTTGGGTAATTTTGCCAGGTAATTTTTAATGTTGATTTTGTCGTAATCGCTTTCATCACCGGTAAGTAACCCGGCCACACGTTCCAGCATATTTTTAACAATGTCTCCTGAAAATCCGCTGTTTTCATCCGTTCCGGGCAGGGCAACCTTCATAATTGCTCTTGCTGCCGACTGCTGAAGTTGATTGTCATTCAAAAATTTTTCAAGATAAATCAGTGAAAGGAAAGTTTTTAAATTTCCAATTGAATTAATGACCTGCGTTTTTTCTTCCGTAGCTTTTGCAAATGGCATTACTTTGCGGAATTGCAATAATTTTTGGTCGTCGGGAATATTTGCCGAACGCACCTGGCGGATAAAACTTTCAAAAGCTTTTTCACGGAACTCAGTATTTCCCTGGCAAATTTCGAAAAGAGAAACCGAAGCGGCATATTCTTTCCAGTTGGTCAATGCTGAAAAAGCAGCTTCCCTGGTTGCACCTGTTGAATTGTTAAAGTACTCGTTTACAGTTTCCAGCGCCACTTCTCCGCCAATTTCAGGTAAAACTTCAATCAGCCGGGATTTGTTACTTGTATTTTTTAATGCCGTCAGTATTTTTCCTGAAGCCAGTTTTTCTGTTTCAACGCCTTTGGCCGCTGCGACCAGCGCCATTTGTGTTTGCTGAATTTCAGTTTCGTCGTTTACCGACAATAAAAGCTGAAGAAGGTTGTCGATACTTTTTTCTGTTGAAACATTTTTTAATGCATTAAAAGCAGCCGCTTTTTCATCGGCATTGCCCGATTTTGTCAAAGCAAATATCTCGTTAAAATAGGCTGAACCCGATTTTGCTGCAATAATTCCAACGAACGCTGCTTTTGTTTTTCCTGAAGTTTTTGCGAGCTGGGCTGCAACAGGAGCGAGATGTTTTTGGTCTGTCAACTGAAGAAGCGCTTTTTGAGTTGCTTCAATGTCGTTTCCTTCAGCCAAATGGGCAATCAACACCGGAACCGCTTTTGTTCCCTGAAGTTTTAAAAGTGCGTTTACTGCCTCTTCGCGAACTGCAGGAGTATTCGAATTCAGGTTTTCAGCTACAAAATCAACAGCAAAAAGATCACCCTTCCGGCCAAGCATATCAATAATTTCCGCTTTTGTTTCCTCCAGAACAGAACCGGCTTTGGCAATCCACAAACGGGTAGTGGCAACATCGTTCATTTTTTCAGCCAGATTTAACGCCGAATACCTGAAAGGTTTGTTGTTGCTTTCAACGGCTTTTAGTAAAAGCGGCGTTGCTTCGGTGCCAAAATACTTCGCATAAGTGGCCAATGCTTTTGAGTAATTGTGCAATTTATCGTCAGCCTGATTGGCTTTCATTACAACAGTGCAGGCTTTTTTACAAAGTTCGGCCTGGTTTTTTTCACCCAAACGGGTGGTATAATTCAGAAAAGCTTCGGTTGCATTGCTTGGTTCGTAAGCAAATTCAGCATTTTTAGCTGCTTTTAAAAGCACATTGTACGAAACAGGATCGCCAATATTGGCGAGGGCTGCCAAAGCAACCTTTTTCATTACAGCATTGTTACTTTCAGTTAGCGGTGTAATTTGCTGAACGGCTTTTATACACTGCATTTCGCCCAACGCTTTTACAATGGTTGGTTTTGTTTTTTCAGTTGCCGAAGGAAGTGCTTCGAGAAAAACTCCGGCTGCCGATTTTTTTCGCGAAGCCAGAAGTGTTTGTGCTGCAGGTTCGCAAAGTTCTTCATCCGACAAATAAGTTTTTAATGCGCTTACCGTTTTTTCACCGGCTACAAGATTTAGCTGGTTGAGTAAAAAGGTTGCAATTTGTTTGTCAGAAGTACCGGCAAGAGTTTTCAAAAGCTCAGTTTCAACAAAACTTTTTTCTTCGTCTTTACCAAAATCGCTGACATAACGCGCCAAACTGTTAATAGCAAACCGAACAGCTGTATCGTCGCCTTCGCCCGGAGCTACAAGCAAAGCGGCAAATTTCTGAAAACCATCCGGCCCCAGTTCAAGCATTTCATTTAAAACACGGTCGCGGTGGACAAAATCCTTGGTAGGCATTTGTGCCAGAATATCCGCAACTTTTGTGTCAAGCGTCCTGTGATCCTGGGCTGAAGTTCCCAAAAACATCGCCAAAGCCAGAACAAGCGTAAATATTTTGAATATATTTTTTTTCATTTTTTAGTTCTTAATAGTTTATCGTTCGTCCTTTAAATTGTCCACGGCGCGCGCATAGGTTGATTGATCATTTTGTTGGCGCCATCATCGTCGATAAATTCAAGCCGTTCAGGATCAAAATGAAGTGTTCTTCCCAAACGAACTGCAATAATTCCCAAATTAACCATGGTTGCCGAACGAAATCCGTTGGTTTCATTCAAGGCGAATTTTTTACGTGTTTTCACCGATTCGGAGAAAATGGCAATCTGAGGTTCAGGTTCGGGTAATGTTTCAACAAATTTGTCAAGGTTCGGAATGTCGGATTTAAAACCTTTGTAAATTTTCCCGTTCGGACCTTCAATATAAGCTGCATCTTTGTCCCGGTTTTCACCGTCCAGAATAATCTGGCAACCGTCGGCGTAAGTGTAAGTAATCCTTCTCCAAGAGCCAACGGCATCGTAATGTTGCTGAGGTGCATCCACTTCAATTTTCACAGGGCTTGTATCGTCTTTTCCCAGCAAGTACTGAACCGGGTCGAGATAATGTTGCCCCATATCGCCGAGGCCGCCACCATCGTAATCCCAGTAACCGCGGAATTTTGAATGGACCCGGTTTGGGTTGTACGGTTTGTAGGGAGCAGGCCCGAGCCAGAAATCGTAATCGAGATTTTCAGGAACCGGCATCGGTGTTAAATTGTGTTCACCGCTCCAGTAAAATTTCCAGTCGTAACCGGTTATTCCACTCACTGTTACTTTTAGCGGCCAACCTAAAATTCCACTGTTGATCACTTTTTTCAACGGTTTCACATCCGTGCCCAGTCCGTAAAATGTGTCTTTAAAACGGAACCAGGTGTTTAACCTGAACATCCGGCCGTGTGCATTTACAGCTTCCACCACTTTTTTACCTTCGCCAATGGTTCTGGTCATTGGTTTTTCGCACCAGATATCTTTACCTGCTTTTGCGGCTTCAACAGCCATCAGTCCGTGCCAGTGCGGCGGTGTTGCAATATGAACAATATCAACTTCGGGCAGTTGGCACACTTCCCTGAAGTCGTGGAATTTTTTCACTTTGTAGTCGATCAGGCTTTCAGCCAGGGCCAAATGTTCTGTATCGACGTCGCAAATGGCCACTACTTTGGTTCCTTCATAAGGAATATGACCACGGCCCATTCCTCCGACGCCTATTATTGCTTTTGTTAACTGGTCGGAAGGGGGTAAATATCCGTTTCCTCCCAAAACATAACGCGGTACAATGGTAAAACCGGCTCCGGCAACCAGTGTACTTTTCAAAAATCTTCGTCTCGATGTTTGATTTATTTCGCTCATTTGAAGATAATTATTAGTTAGTTTATATTTTATTTTATTGTAAAAAGGAAATATTTATTTGAAATTAATTCCAAAGATAAAATTAACTTTTTAAAAAAATATAAAACTTTAAAAGGCTACTTCAATTTTATTGCGAAAAATGCTTAAAAAATTATTTTATACTTTTCGGTACAATTTAAAACAATGTAACAGTGAGTCTTATAAATTTATCTTTGGGGCAAATGAATGTTGAAGTAATTCGGAGAAATAAAAAAGCCGGAGATTTTCCGGCTTACAGTTTAATATTTTCAGCTATTATTTTTCTGATTTCTTCAAACTCTTCAGGCGAAAATTTCTTTTTGTTTGAAAAGTTTAAAATTTCAGCTTCACTTTGCATCGGAATTAAATGAAGGTGTGCGTGTGGTATTTCAAGGCCAAGAACCAGAACCCCAACTTTTTCGCAGGGAATTGCTTTTTTAAGTCCGGTGGCCACTTTTTTGGCAAACATCTGCAAACCGCTGTAGGTTTCATCGTCCAAATCAAAAAGGTAATCGACTTCTTTTTTAGGAATTACCAGAGTGTGGCCTTTGGCAACGGGAAAAATATCGAGAAATGCAAAATAGTTTTCATCTTCCGCAACTTTGTACGCCGGAATTTCGCCGTTTACTATTTTTGAAAAAATACTCGCCATTTCTACAACGAAATTTCAATTATCTCAAAAGGAATAACTCCCGACGGAACTTTTATTTCAACAACATCTCCCACTTTTTTGCCGAGTAATCCTTTAGCAATGGGCGTACTTATTGAGATTTTTCCTTCTTTCAGGTTGGCTTCACTTTCGGGTACCAGCAGGTATTGCATGGTTGCATTGTTCTTTTTGTTTTTAATGGTTACCCGGTTCAAAATCTGCACCTGCGATGTGTCGATTTTTGATTCATCGAGAATTCTTGCACTGGCAATCTTCGACTGGATTTCAGCAATTTTTGCCTCAAGCATTCCCTGAGCATCTTTAGCGGCATCGTATTCAGCATTTTCCGAGATATCGCCTTTTTCAATAGCCTCGCCAATTTGTTTCGAAATGGCCGGCCTCTCCACATTCATCAACTGTTCCAGCTCTTTTTTCAGTTTTTTTAGCCCTTCTTCTGTTAGATATGTTACCTGGGACATTTTTAATCCTCCGTTTTTGTAGTTACCACATAAAAAAAACAGAAAGAATTCCAGACTTCCGGAACTCTTCCTTTCCACAAAAGTATATATTTTATTGAGATTTTAAATATTCTCCCTTAAAAATTATTATAGATGAACGATTTAAGCGACCTAAAAATATTTCCTGTTCAATATCTCATTGTAAATTACAGCCTTTCTTAAAGAGAAACTTTCATCCGGCCTTTTTTTGAAAGTTTTTGTTTCTTCAGGCTTCTCTTCTGCTTTGGAATTATCTCTGTTCATTTTTGAACCGCCTTCATTTTTTGCTGTAAAATTGTAAACCGGAGTTTTAGGTTCGCTTATAATTTCCTGGTTTATTACAGGTTCATCAATTATTTCCCTATTTTGCTGAACTTTATTTTCGTCAAATTCATTCAGGAAATCCCATAAATTTCCGGGCTGGGCTTTCTGATTATCAGCGGGTTGTTGAATGTTTTTGCGTTTAGTTTTTCCAACTGCGCCAATAATTACTATTATCAATGTTAAAATTATTACAATAAAATCTTCCATTTTTACTTTATTTTTGGAAGCAATAAATCTATCACTTTTTGGTTTGAACTATAAAATTAGTGAAAATGTGGAAGTTGTTATTAAAAATTACCCGCTATTTTGTGCTGACCGCTTTTATTTTGCTGAATTCGGTTTCGTGCGACAAAGAACAAAACTCTTTAATTCCGAACATACCTTTTTCATTTACTATTAATTTGAACATAATAAATGAACTTACGGTTCCGGGAAATTCATATTATTTTCCGAATACCGGTTTTGGAGGTGTAATTGTTTACTGCGAACTTCCCGGTTCTTACTATGCTTTTGATGCGGCCTGCACCAACGAAGTTAGCCAGAACTGCAAAGTGAAAAACGACGGTGTTTTAGGAACCTGCGATTGTTGCGGTTCGAAGTTTATTTTGCTCGGTGGCGGTTTCCCCACAGAAGGGCCGGCAACTGCTGCACTCCGAAATTACCAGGTGGCAGTTTTGGATGATTACACCCTACGTGTTTACAATTAAAAAAGGGTCCCGAAATTTCAGAACCCTTTATTATCAATAGTTTTATTAATATCGGTAATGTTCCGGTTTGAAAGGACCTTCCTTCGGAACACCAATGTATTTTGATTGTTCGTCGGAAAGTGTGGTAAGTTTTACCCCCAGTTGTTCGAGATGCAAACGGGCTACTTCTTCGTCGAGTTTTTTAGGTAACCTGTAAACATCGATTTCATAATTGTTTTGCCAAAGATCGATTTGAGCCAGCGACTGGTTGGTGAACGAATTACTCATTACAAAGGATGGGTGACCGGTTGCACATCCAAGGTTTACCAATCGGCCTTCGGCCAGAAGATAAATACTGTGTCCATCAGGATAAGTATATTTATCGACCTGTGGTTTGATGTTTAACTTTTCTATTCCCGGCCATTTTTCGAGTTTGGCAACTTGTATTTCATTATCGAAATGACCAATATTGCAAACAATAGCCTGGTCTTTCATAGTGGCCATGTGTTGTGCGGTAATTACATCTTTGTTGCCGGTAGTGGTAACAAAGATATTTCCTTCATCCAGTGCATTTTCCATGGTTTTAACTTCAAAACCTTCCATGGCTGCCTGCAGTGCACAAATCGGGTCAATTTCAGTAACAATAACTCGTGCTCCATACCCGCGCATCGATTTTGCACATCCTTTACCTACATCGCCGTAACCGGCCACAACCACAACTTTTCCGGCAATCATAACATCGGTGGCGCGTTTAATTCCGTCGGCCAGCGATTCGCGGCAACCGTACAAATTATCAAATTTCGATTTGGTAACCGAGTCGTTTACATTAATGGCCGGGAAAAGCAGTTTACCTTCGTCTTTCATCTGGTACAAACGGTGAACACCGGTTGTGGTTTCTTCCGAAACACCTTTTATTTCTTTGGCAACAATTTGCCAGCGGTTTGGTGTTTCAGCCAATATGTTTTTTAATGCTTTGTTGAGTTCTATTTCATCAATCCCTTCTGCAGGAATATCAAGAATCTCCGGATTTTTTTCTGCATCAAAACCACGGTGAATCATCAATGTAGCATCGCCTCCATCGTCAACAATCAGGTTTGGGCCTAATCCGTTTCCAAAATCGAGCGCTTTGTCGGTACACCACCAATATTCTTCAAGTGTTTCGCCTTTCCATGCAAATACCGGAACTCCGGCTTTTGCGATGGCAGCCGCTGCATGGTCCTGGGTTGAAAAAATATTACAACTTGCCCAGCGAACATCAGCGCCAAGTTCAACCAGTGTTTCAATTAAAACAGCAGTTTGAATGGTCATATGAAGACTTCCTGTAATCCGGGCGCCTTTTAACGGTTTCGACGGGCCAAATTTTTCACGGATCGACATTAATCCCGGCATTTCCTTTTCGGCAATTTCAATTTCTTTTCTGCCAAAATCGGCCAGTTTTATATCCGCAACTTTATAATCTGTTGTTTTTTCCACAGCAATTGTCATCTCTTCTGAACGATTGAATTAATAAATTTTAAAACGCGTGCAAAGCTAACAAAAAACTATTAAACGAGGGATTTATTTTGTTAAAGGAAATTCATGCACAATTAATTACCCATGTCGGAAAGGAATTTAACCCGCATCAAACGAATGTCTTCTTCCGAATATTCATCTTCGCCTAATTCTTCCAAAGCTTTTTCAACCGAATCGTCTTCCGCTTCCCTGAAATAATCGAAAACTTCGTCCTGGTGCTCTTCGTCCAGAACGTCGTTGATGTAATAATCGATGTTTAATTTTGTTCCTGAACTTACAATGGCCTCCACTTCGGTAATGATGTCTTTTAGTCCAACTCCCTGTGCGACGGCAATATCTTCGAAATCAATTTTCCTGTCGATATTCTGAATGATAAAAACCTTCATTTTTGATTTATTGGCAATGGTTCTTACCACAAGATCTTCAGGTCGATCGATTTCATTTTCATCAACATATTTACGAATCAGCTCAACAAATTCTTTCCCGTATCGTTTTGCTTTTCCTTGTCCAACCCCTTGAATCTTCTGCAATTCTTCCAAATCAATCGGATATTGAATCGACATATCGGCCAGCGATGGATCCTGAAAAATTACAAACGGTGGTAGATTGAGTTTTTTTGCCATTTTTTTGCGCAAGTCTTTCAACATGGCAAACAATTGTGGATCGCCACTTGTGGCTCCCGATGGAGCACCAGCTGCAGCTGCCTCCTCTTCTTCCTCATAATCATGGTTACGAACCAGCATAAAACTTCGTGGCGCTTTCAGAAATTCGTGACCTTTTTCTGTGACTTTCAGCAGGCCATAGTTTTCAATATCTTTATTAATGAGTCCTGCAACCATGGATTGCCGGAAAACTGCATTCCAGAATTTTTCGTCGTGATCTTTTCCTGTCCCGAACGATTTTAATGTGTAGTGTTTGAACGATTTTATTGCGGCCGATTTATGCCCGATTAGAATATTTGCAATGTGGTCGGCTTTGTATTTCTCGTTAACTTCAAGAATTGCTTGTAACGCGCGTGCAACCTCACTACCAGCTTCAATTTTTTCTTTTGGGTTAAGACAATTATCGCAATTGCCGCAATTTTCGTTTTCGTATTTTTCGCCAAAATAATTCAGTAAAATAATTCTTCTGCAAATGGCCGATTCAGCGTACGAAACAGTGTCGAGCAAAAGTTGTTTCCCTATTTCCTGTTCAGCAACCGGTTTCCCGTGCATAAATTTTTCAAGCTTCTGAATGTCCTTGTAGCTGTAAAAAGTAATACATTGTCCTTCGCCACCGTCGCGTCCCGAGCGCCCGGTTTCCTGATAATAACCTTCCAGACTTTTAGGAATATCGTAATGAATGACAAAGCGTACATCGGGTTTATCGATTCCCATTCCAAATGCAATGGTGGCAACAATTACGTCAACCTCTTCCATTAAAAATTTATCCTGGTTTCCCGAGCGGGTAGCAGCATCCATCCCGGCATGGTAAGCAAGCGCTTTAATCCCATTCACCTGAAGCATTTCTGCAATTTCTTCCACTTTCTTGCGGCTAAGACAATAAATAATTCCCGATTTGCCTTCGTTTTGTTTGATAAACTTTATGATTTGTGCTTCGGGTTTTATTTTGGGCTTAATCTCATAATACAAATTGGCCCTGTTAAAGGATGCTTTAAATACTTTGGCATCGAGAATGCCAAGGTTTTTCTGAATGTCGTGCTGTACTTTTGCCGTTGCGGTTGCCGTAAGCGCAACAATCGGCGATTTGCCAATTTCTTCAACAATGGGTTTTATACGCCGGTATTCAGGCCTGAAATCGTGCCCCCATTCTGAAATACAGTGTGCTTCGTCGATAGCATAAAACGATATTTTTATTTTCTTCAGGAATTCGATGTTTTCTTCCTTGGTAAGAGATTCCGGTGCTACGTAAAGTAGCTTGGTTTTCCCTTCCAAAACATCGTTTTTTACATCCTGAATAGCAGATTTTGATAATGAAGAATTTAAAAAATGTGCAACATTATCTTCGGTTTGCATTCCTCTGATGGAATCAACCTGGTTTTTCATTAATGCAATTAAAGGCGAAATAACAATTGCTGTTCCTTCCAATAATAAAGCCGGCAATTGATATATTAGCGATTTTCCACCCCCGGTTGGCATTAAAACAAAAGTATTATTTTCCTCCAATACGCTTTTTATTGCTTCCTCCTGCTGACCTTTGAACCGGTCGAACCCAAAATAATACTGTAGTTTTTCTACAAGTGAACTTTCCTTATTCATCTAATTTTAAATTTCCCTGAACCTTTGAATCTATAGCAAATTCTAAATTATTAAAAGTAAGAAAAATGGCAATAGCATTTAATAATTTTTATGAATAAATCATTATTCGTTAAAATAAAAAACCGAGGATAAAAAGTAGGAATATACAGAAGTGTTTATATTTGTGGAGTTTTTCGAAAAAATAATTGAAATGAGCGAAAACGGAAACAGGGAAGAACAATCCACGAAAAAAAACAGGAAATCAAAAAAAGTAACCCATGGTGAGATGTCATTTTTGGATCATCTCGAAGAACTGCGGTGGCACATTATTAAGTCGGCACTGGCGATAGTTGTTTTTGCTGTGGTAGCTTTTATTTTGAAAGATTTTATTTTCAATACGGTAATACTTAAACCAAAAACACCTGAATTCTGGACCAACCGGATGTTTGCAAAATTGGCTGATTTGGTTCATTCCGATTCGTTAAAAATAAATCAGCAACCTTTAGAGATTATCAGTATTCAAATGGCCGGCCAATTTATGACACACATTTGGGTTTCAATTATTGCCGGTTTAATCATGGCTTCGCCGGTTGTGTTTTTTGAATTCTGGCGGTTTATAAAACCTGCATTGTACGATAATGAAAAGAAAATTGCCAACGGCGCTGTTTTTTACACTTCGTTTTTATTTATTACCGGAGTTTTGTTCGGTTACTTTTTAATTGTACCGCTTTCCATTCATTTTCTCGGATCATACAATGTAAGCGGGCAGGTTGTAAACCAGATCAACCTTAATTCATATATTAGTACTGTAACATCAATTTCATTGTCATCGGGGGTTGTGTTTTTGCTACCCATATTCTCCTTCTTTTTAAGTAAGGTTGGCATATTAACGCCAAAATTTATGAAAAACTACAGGAGACATGCTTATGTAATTATGTTCCTTCTTTCAGCTATTATTACTCCTCCCGATATTTTTAGTCAGATTATGGTAGGATTACCACTCGTCTTTTTATACGAAGTTGGAATTATAATTTCGGCCCGCGTAGTTAAAAAACGTGAAAAAGAATTGAACGAAGCCTGATTCTCTATGAAAATTACGTTATTTGTCTGAATGATACTTCGAGCCGAAAATATTGTAAAAAAATACAGGAAAAGAACTGTAGTTAAGGGTGTTAGTTTCGATGTAAAACAAGGCGAAATTGTTGGGTTACTAGGGCCTAACGGCGCCGGTAAAACAACTTCATTTTACATGATTGTTGGGCTAATTCAACCCTTCTCAGGTAAAATTTTTCTCGATAACGAAGAAATCACCAACCTTCCTGTTTACAAAAGGGCACAAAAAGGAATCGGTTATTTAGCGCAGGAAGCTTCCGTTTTCAGAAAACTTAGTATTGAGGATAATTTACGGGCTGTACTAGAAATGACTAATTATTCCAAAGAATACCAAAAGGAAAAGCTCGAAACATTAATTTCTGAATTTGGATTGCAACACATCAGAAAAAGCAAAGGTGTACAACTTTCCGGAGGGGAACGGCGCCGAACTGAAATTGCACGTGCCCTGGCCATCGATCCTAAATTTATTTTGCTCGACGAACCTTTTGCCGGTGTTGACCCGATTGCCGTGGAAGATATTCAGGAAATTGTTACCAAACTGAAAGAAAAAAACATTGGGGTATTAATCACCGACCATAATGTTCACGAAACACTTTCAATCACAGATCGTTCCTACCTTTTATTTGAAGGTTCAATTATGAAAGCAGGAACTGCACAGGAATTGGCAAGCGACGAAGATGTTCGCAGAGTATACCTCGGACAGAACTTCGAATTGCGCTAATGATAAATCTTTACATTTTCTTTTGTTTTTTTTGAGATTTGATTTGCAGTTTCAAAAAACATCATTTTCTTTGCATCGCAATTTTCAAAAATGCTTTTTAAACAAAAAAGCTAGGAAAGTGCAGAAAAAAATTCTTTGAAAATTTGGTGGATTACAAAAATGAAGTATTTTTGCAGTCCCAAAATAAAGGGATTATAAGGAAGGCCCGTTCGTCTAGCGGTTAGGACGCCAGATTTTCATTCTGGTAGCAGGGGTTCGATTCCCCTACGGGCTACTAATATTTAAAGGCTAAAAAAAATGGCACATCACAAGTCATCTTTAAAAAGAATAAGACAAGACGAAAAAAAGAAGTTACACAACAGGTATTATGCAAAAACTACCCGTAATGCCATTAAAGCGTTGCGTAACACAAGCGATAAAGAAGAAGCAGTAAAACTGTATCCTGAAGTTGTTTCAATGATTGATAAATTGGCAAAACGCAATATCATTCATAAAAACAAAGCTGCTAACTTAAAATCAAGTTTGGCAATTCAGGTAAATCAGTTGTAAAAAAAATATTATAACAAGGAGAAGCCTTCTGTAAATTACAGAGGGCTTTTTTTTTGCCCGTACCTTTTTCGTTGGAACCCACGCCCGATAAAATTAAAAACTAAAGTTAAATTCAGCGGTCTGCAAAATTCGGTTAATTTTCATAAATTTAGCTGCAAAAATAACGTACTATGAGAAAATCGACCCTGGCTAAGCTTTTCACCCAATCTTTTCATAAAAACTGGAGTAATTTTGCATTTTCCGATTACGAAGGTGATGATTTCAAATACAGTGAAGTTGCTTCCAATATTAAATCGCTGCATCTGTTTTATCAGCTTGCAGGAGTAAAAAAAGGAGATAAAATCGCTGTACTGGGGCGAAATTCAGCCAATTGGGGAACCGTTTTTCTTTCAGCTGTTTCTGCCGGAATTGTTATTGTACCTATTCTTCCGGATTTTAACGACAGCGACACCAATCACATTATCAACCATTCTGAAGCCAAAATAATAGTCGGGGCAAAATCGTTGCTCGGAAAAATAGATTTGGCTAAGAATGAAAATGTTGATGCTGTAATAGTTCTCGAAGATTACTCTTTGCATGCTGCAAAAGATGAAAATCTTAGTTACAAACTGAACGATGCATTTCAGTATTACAAAGGGAACAAACTTGCAAAAACCGGATTCGACTTTGAAGAATGGGAGCCGGAAGACACGTGCATAATCTCCTATACTTCAGGAACTTCAGGCTTTACAAAAGGTGTAATGATTCCTGAAAGAAGCCTGGTTTCAAACATTGTTTATGCACAGGAACATATGCCGTTAAAAGCGGGCGACAGAATTGTTTCGTTTCTTCCAATGGCGCATGTTTATGGATTGTTGTTCGAATTTTTATTCCCGGTAACCCTGGGTTGTCATATTGCCTTTTTAAGCAAAACACCATCTCCGGCTATTATTACCAAAGCATTTGGAGCAGTAAAACCACACCTTATCCTTTCTGTTCCGCTGGTTATTGAGAAAATTTACAAAAACAGAATTTTGCCTTCCATCGATAAACCAACAATTAAAATTTTACTGAAGATTCCAGTAATTTCAGGAATAATTCTTAAAAAAGTACGCGAAAAACTGGTGGAGACTTTTGGCGGGCGATTTTTCGAAATTGTTATTGGCGGGGCTCCGCTCAGCGCCGAAGTAGAACATTTTTTCAAACGTATAAATTTCCCGATTACTGTTGGTTACGGAATGACTGAATGCGGGCCGCTTATCAGTTACGAAGCCTGGAACAAAACCATGCCTTCATCAGCCGGAAAACTGGTCGACAGGATGGAAGTCAGAATTGATTCGGAAGATCCGTACAACGTAGTTGGCGAAATCCAGGTAAAAGGCGAAAATGTTATGCTGGGTTATTTCAAAAACGAAAAAGCGACCAAAGAATCTTTTACCGATGATGGCTGGCTAAAAACAGGCGACCTCGGAATTATTGATAAAAACAACTTCATATTTATACGCGGACGTTCTAAAAATATGATTCTTGGCCCGTCCGGACAAAACATTTATCCTGAGGAAATTGAATCGAAAATTTCGAACCTGCCGTTTGTTTCGGAATGTGTTGTAACCGAACGCGAAGGAAAACTTGTTGCGCTGATTTTTCCTGATTTGGAAGCCCTTAAAACTGAAAATCATTCGGAAGAAAATCTGCCAAAGCTAATGGAAGAAAACCGTAAAAAAGTTAATTCAGAACTGCCCAAATACGAACAAATCAACAAGGTAGAGCTGGTTAAGGAAGAATTTGAAAAAACACCCAAAAAGAACATCAAGCGGTTTAAATATATTTAGTAAATTCAGCTTTCTGTTTTCACTAAATCGAACTAAACCACTATGAACGAAAAAAAAACCATCGACCCAGGCGTGACAAGATTACTTTCGCTTGATTTTTTCCGCGGGATTACCATGTTTTTACTGGTTGCTGAAGGAACTTCGCTTTGGAGTGTTCTTGTGCAGGAACCTGTTGCCGGAACTTTTCTCGAACCGCTTTTTATGCAATTTCATCATCATCCGTGGAACGGGTTACGTTTCTGGGATTTGATTCAGCCTTTTTTTATGTTTATTGTCGGGGTAGCCATGCCGTTTTCGTACGCCAACCGTGTAAAAAAGGGCGATTCGTACAGTAAAATTACGCGGCATATTATTCGGCGCTGTATCATTCTTCTCGCTTTTGGAGTTGGGCTACACTGCGGTTACCGGCACGAACTGGTTTGGGAACTCTGGAATGTACTTTCACAACTTTCGGTTACTATTTTAATTGCTTATTTTTTGATGAAATACAATCCGTCGGTTCAGATACTCGCTTCTATCGGGCTGTTACTTTTAACCGAAGTTTTATACCGTACTTTTTCACTGGAGGGCTACAACCAGCCATTTGTAAAAGACCACAACTTTGGAAGTTGGATGGACATGATTTTAATGGGGAAAATTAATCCCGGCGGAGGTTGGGTGACCATTAACTTTATTCCAACAGCTGCACACACCATTTGGGGAGTTGTTGCCGGCCAGACTTTGATGTCGGCAAAACCCGCGAGCCAAAAAATTAAATGGATCGCACTTGCCGGAGGAATTGCCCTACTTTCAGGATATCTACTCGACTGGACATCCATCACTCCAATTATTAAAAGAATAGCAACTTCGTCGTTTGTGCTGGCCTCGGGTGGCTGGGCGCTGCTTGTGTTGGCGCTGAGCTTTTGGTTCATCGATGTAAAAAAGGTAAACAGCTGGATTTTCCCGTTTGTTATTGTGGGAATGAACCCCATTTTTATTTACATGTTTTTTAATACCGTGGGAGAACAGTGGTTAAACGACTTTGTTGCCATTTTTACCGAAGGTTTTCTGAACTGGGTCGCCGCCTCCGAATTCATTATCCGGCTGGTTACATCGCTGGTAATTTTAACAATCGAATGGTTTATTTGTTACTACCTTTATAAACGAAAAATATTCTTCAGAATATAATTTAGACAACCAACTATAAAATTAAATACAATGAAAAATTCAAATCGCAGAAACTTTCTGAAAACAACAATCGCTGCGGGAGCCGGAGCTTTTTTAGTTTCGCCAACGCTGGCAAGTGTCATGGCTAAAAAATCGCCGTTTAAAATTTCTTTGGCTGAATGGTCATTTCACCGCGCTTTGTTTGCCAAGGAAATGACAAACCTCGATTTTCCGGTAATTACCCGTGAATTGGGGATGGACGGAGTTGAATACGTTAACCAGTTTTTTATGGATAAAGCCAAAGATGAAAAATACCTTGCTGAACTAAAAAAAATCGCAAAGAATGAAGGCGTTGAAAATGTCCTTATTATGTGCGATGCAGAAGGAATGGTTGGCCACCCCGAAGAAGCAGAACGGTTAAAAACCGTTGAAAACCATAAAAAATGGGTTGATGCAGCCGCATTTTTAGGATGCCATTCTATTCGTGTAAATGCGGGGAGCCAGGGTACTTACGAAGAACAGCAAAAACTGGCAGCTGATGGGTTACGCAGAATTTGTGAATATGGCGATACTAAAAAAATAAATGTTATTGTTGAAAACCATGGCGGTTTATCGAGCAACGCAGAATGGCTGGTTGGAGTTATGAAACTTGTCGATCATAAAAGGGTAGGCACTTTACCCGATTTTGGCAACTTTGTAATTAACCGCGAAACCGGCGAAGAATACGACCGTTACAAAGGTGTTGAACTGTTAATGCCTTACGCAAAAGGAGTAAGTGGAAAATCACACAATTTCGATGCGGAAGGGAATGAATCGGATATGGATTTTTATCGCCTGATGAAAATTGTAAAAGATTCAGGTTATACCGGATATGTTGATGTTGAATACGAAGGTGACAAACTTTCTGAAAAAGACGGAGTAATTGCTACAAGGGATTTATTACTAAAAGTATTTGGCAAACTGGGTTAAGTAATTCATCCTGTAAAAAATTAATCTGGAATTAAATCGGACATAAAAAATATCAGGTTAATTTTTGTTAAATAATGAAACACAAAAAACCGGTCATCCGTACTTATACACACTTTGTATAAGTTGCTTTAATTCTTTGAGGACTTAAGGTGTTGATTGGTTAGAAATTATACAAAGTAAAAAAGGTCATTAGTTGTTTGTCTTTTGAAGAGAAAAGCGGTTAGAGTGAACTCTACCGCTTTTTTTATACTGTTTTTCTTGAATTTCACCAATCAGCAAAAAATAAATCCTCTATTTCTGACGATAAAAAGGCCTCCATTGAGATGTGTGTCCACTTCTTTTTACCCCGGAGCTTTTCTTGCCACCAGAATTTTTGTTCAAACCCAGGTCGGTATTCGAAGTAAATACAAGCCCCACACTTACCTGGGTAATAAATGCCTTATTTCCAACAGGGTTCAACATTTCCTGCCCATCATTTTCAATGTAGTTGTAGTTTGGAATACCGTCAACTTTGTCCGAATTTATAACCGAAGCGGTTCCATCGATATAAAAGGACAATTTATCCGACAATTTAAAATCAATTCCAAGGCCTGCACCATAATTTAATGCCAATTCTCTTGGATCGCGGCTATTGCTGGTCCCGAGTGCATATATAACACTGGCATTATGTTCAACTATAAAGGCATCATCGGCATAATTTAATTCTGTTGCAACCATTGAAAGCCCGGCAGAAGCTTTGAAAAATGGTCTGATCCCACCATCGGGAGCAATATAATATCTGAAATTCAGCATAATATTCATCGACGAGGTGGTATATTTAAGCGGTTCAGTTGTATAAAATTCCATATCAGGAAAGTCTTGTGAGAAATAATAGTTACGGTACGGTGGAATATCATTGGTCCCCGAAAAACCAGTATATTCAAACTCAAGACCGGTTTCGATATTCGGTGTCCATAACATCATTAACTCAGCCTCAAAACCAGGTTCAAAGGCATGTGTAAAATCGGTACTATTGGGATTTGATAATACACCAATTAAAGGATGTTCAATTTCCTCGGGGCCAACCTCATTATTAAATTTACCATAGTTTGCACCAACACGATATTTTAAAACCTGACTAAAAGCGTTCACACTTAGGAAAACGATTATGAGGGAAAGAATCAATTTACGGTTCATATTGCGTAATTAGATTTGTGTAACGAATGAATAAATTAACAACTTTTTTAGGAAAAACGGAAATTAACGATAAATATTATTTTAGCGGCGATCTTTAACCTCCTTTGCATCAACAACTTTAAAAAGCTTGTCGGCACGCCTTAATTTTATATCAATTGGCACAGAAATCCTATCTCCCTTTCTCCCTTCTTCAACTGGCAGTAAATCAAACCGAATTTCCTTTACTGTTGTTTGAATAACCCCAGTAGTTGGGCCGGTGATTATTATTTCGTCACCAACTTTAAGATTCATGGTTTCGAGTTTAAACTCAGCCACCTCTATTTTAGAGAAATAATTGGTACATTTTCCGGCATACAATTTTCGTTTTGTAGCTTTAGAACCGTAATTGTTGCTCCATTCACCGAGGTGTTGTCCAAGATAATACCCGTTCCAGAAACCACGGTTAAAAACCGATGACAGGCGGTTGTTCCAACCTTCCACTTTTTCTTCAGTAAAAGTACCATCGAAATAGGCATCAACAGCTTCGCGATAACACTCAACGGTAGTTTTTACATACTCGGGGGACCGCGCCCTTCCCTCAATTTTGAGAACCGATACACCAGCATCGAGCATTTTATTCAGAAAATGTATGGTTTTTAAATCTTTGGGCGACATAATGTATTCGTTGTCGATTTCCAACTCTGCTCCAGTTTCCTTATCGGTTACAGTGTACGCCCTACGACAAGTTTGAAGGCAAGCTCCGCGGTTTGCCGACGAATTCATTTCGTGCAAACTAAGGTAACATTTGCCACTGATGGCCATACACAAAGCACCGTGAGCAAACATCTCAATCCGGATTAGTTCACCTGAAGGCCCTTTTATTTGTTCTTCCTTTATTTGCTTGCTGATTTCCCACACCCTGCCCAAATTCATTTCGCGGGCAAGAACAACAACATCGGCAAAATTGGAATAAAACTTTACAGCTTCTGCATTGGTTATATTAACCTGTGTTGAAATATGAACTTCAAAATTAATGGACCTGGCGTATTGAATTACAGAAATATCAGCTGCAATAACGGCAGAAACTCCGGCATTTTTTGCGGCATCGAGAACATCGTGCATCAGTTGCATTTCGTTGTCGAAAACCTCAACATTTAGTGTTAAGTAGGTTTTTACCCCGTTTTTTGTAGCAATCTGTGCAATTTTACGAAGGTCTTCAATCGAAAAATTATTCGACGAACGCGAACGCATATTCAGGTGTTCAACGCCAAAATATACCGAGCCAGCCCCTCCCTGAATAGCAGCCATCAACGATTCGTACGAACCAACCGGCGCCATTATTTCTACAATCCTCTTTTCCATTCAATTAAATTATGCGCGGCAAAGTTAATCTTTTACATTATAAATTGTAAAACAGTTCGGTGTGCTTGAATAAAAAATGAAATGCAGGGAAAGTAAATTCAACCATTGAAAAACTTCCCTGCATTGCAAGTTTAATTACCCTTTGTAGATTTATTAACTAAACAAATCTTTCCCTTTTTTGCATGTTAAACAATCCGTACAAAATAAAAATCAACATTCCGATACCCAGAAATATTCTGTTTTTGGAAATCAATCCCTGCCAGATTATTTCATTTAGATTATCCGGAATCTCAAACGGATTAAGAAATACATTCCATTGTGTTCTGGCCAACGCATCGGCAAGAATAAGAAAAGCCACACCAATTAAAACCATAACTACTGCGGTTCCGTTTCCGTTTTTTACGATGGTTGAAAACATAAATGCCATTGATCCCATAAAAACTATCGGAAACATAAGCTGGTAGGCCATTTCAAACACATTGATACCGTAAAGCATTACAGAAGCCAGCCATGCAAAAATGTAAATGATAATAAATACCAAAACAAATATCATCATTAATCTTACAAGCCAAACTTTATATCTGTAATTCGGTATTCCGAACAAAATCTCAAGCATTCGTGAATCATCGTCGTTTTGAATCCCAAAAACAGTAGGATAAAAAATCAGAAGGATCCCCGGAAAAATCAATAAATTATAGATTGTCCCTTCGGTTATTGTTGCCCTGTTTACTACCGATTGAATGGCAAAAAATGCAAATACAGCAAGTGCAGCCAGTAGAAACCAGATAAACTTGTTGGCGAAAATTATTTTCAGGTTGTATTGAATCATCCTTTTTGAGACAATGAACCTGTTTTTTATGTTACTATTTTTACTCATTTACTTCGGTTTAAACAAAATCTTTAAGTAAACACAAATAAGCATCTTCGAGGTGTGGCATAACATTGACCGCGTCTTCGGCTGGTTTTTCTTTTGCCAGACATCTCACTTTAATATTTTCACCATCGCGCATGTGGTGAACAATCATCTGTTTATTGGCAAAACTATCGAACTCTTTTGCAGGCAAAGTAAACTGCCAGACAAATTTGTTCCCAATGTTTACCATATCGCTTGGGGTTCCGTAATATTTCAGATTACCGCGGTTGATAACAGCAACCTGGTTACACGAACTCGAAATATCTTCAATAATATGCGTTGAAAAGATAACGATACGTTCGCGGCTAAGTTCTACCAAAAGGTTACGGAAACGAATTCTTTCGCGTGGATCGAGACCTGCTGTTGGTTCGTCAACAACAAGAATTCGCGGCAAGTTCAGCAAAATCTGAGCAATTCCGATACGTTGTTTCATACCGCCTGAGAATGAACCGATTTTGTCGTCTTTGCGTTCAAACATGTGAACACTTTTTAAAACATATTCCAAACGTTCATTCCTGAGTTTTGTATCGTTAATTCCTTTCAGAATAGCCTGATAATCGAGGAATTCCCACGCCGACATGTTTTCATACGTTCCGAAAGCCTGCGGCAGGTACCCAATCAAACCCTGCAACTCTTCGCGGTATTTCTGAGTGTCCATTCCGTTTATCCAGATTTTACCATAACTCTGTTCAAGAATACCACAAATAATCCTCATCATGGTAGATTTACCTGCACCGTTCGGCCCAAGCAAACCAAACATACCAGTTCTGATTTCGAGCGAAACCCCGTTCAATGCCCTGAATGGTTTTTTGCGTTTTCCAATGATTGGAATCTGCCGGACCATATTAAAATATCCCCTGCGCAACTTACTGAAACGTCCTTCAATTCTTGCAATATTCAGGTTCTTTTTCTGAATGTATTCGCCGGTACTGTAAATTACCAGAACCAACAACCAGATGATGGCCACGAAAATTACCATGCCAATATTGTTCCAGCTTATGAAAAAGACAAAAAGGAATAACACTGGAACAATCCAGTAAAAAACAGTGTAGATAATCTGCTTTATTTTCAGGTAAATGTTTTTTTGAGTTGCTTCGTATTTATTGATAAGTACCTGGTTAAAAGGAACCCACAACAGGAACAGGAAGAAAAATACAAAATGAGAGAACAGCCACATCCAGAAATTGGATTCGAGATAAAAGAAGGTAAAATAAACCAGGAACCCGAACAACGGAACCTGCCAAACGAGATCGTAAAAATCGCGTTTGTTTTTATAGTCTTTCAGCAAACCTGCCCTTTCCCTGATTTTTATACCTGATTTCCATTCACGAACAAACTGGCTATCGCGATCGTAGATTTTTACCAGACGCCTGATTTTAATAACAATCGCTTCTTTTTCGTCGATAACTTTTGAACTTGCCTGACGCAAACTGGTCTTAACAAATGCAACAGAACCCGGAATTAAAGTGATTAGCAGAATAAAATCGAGCATCTGCCAGATAAATGAATCTACTTCATAATAAATGAAAAAAGAGCCAACAATAAATACCACCAACTGCCCTATTTTCAAAGGCCAACTCAGCGAATTTATCCATTGAATTGCATTCTCGAGACCCGAATAAAGTGTAGGAATAAAAACGAGTGTTAAAATAGTACTGAAAGTTAAACCGCCAATTACTGTAATAGCAAACGGCGCCCCAATTGCCCCAACATATTCCGACTGTCCCATTGCAAGTGGGAACATGGCAACAATTGTTGTGATTGCCGTAATTAAAATCGGGCGTACGCGCGACAAACCGGCGGTCATTAAAGCACGCGATTTTCGGTGTCCGCGTTTCCGTAAAATATTGGAATAATCGATTAAAATAATACCATTGTTTACAACCACCCCTAACAAAATAAGGAATCCCATCAAAGTGTTTGCATTGAACAAACTGTTCCCAGTAAATATTAACGCCAGGAACGAGCCAATGGCAGCCAGTGGAACAGAAAACATCAATACAAAAGGAGTTGACAACGATTCGAAAACCGAGGCCAGAATCATTAAAATCAGAATGAAAGCGGCTGCAATCAAAAAGTAGAATTCAGAATACTGATCTTCTTCGTGAACGACTTCAACAGCAACTCCCGACGGAAGTTTGTATGAGTTTACAATCTGGTCAATTTCCAAACGGTAAGCTTCCAATAAATCTTTCGACTGTTCTGCCTCATCGACAAAACGGTAGGTTACTTCTATTTCTTTTTCCTGATTAACCCTTGTAATTCTTGACATACCGTCGGCATAAACCAGGTCTGAAATGTCCTGTAAGTCGTAAGTAGCACCTGCAGAATTATTGATTTTTAGTTGTTTCAGATCGTCGATACCCTTGTCGGTATCTTCTTCATCTACACCTTCAGGAAGTTTTTGTTTGATAACTATTTCGTATTCCTCGTCGCCTTGTTTGAATGTAGCCCCTGAAGTAAATTCCCTTGAAAACGAACCAAGTTCAGAGGCAATATTAGCCAGACTGATATCGTAATCGGTTAGCAAAAGCTGATTAAAATGCAGATGAATTTCAGGTTGGTTGCTCGATACGCTAACATTTACGCTGCGGATCGATTCCAAATCTTCAATATAATATTCAAGGTCGTCGGCCACACCTTTCATAATATCAAAATCTTCACCTTTGATAATGATTTGTTCCTGGTTGGTGCCAATACCTAAAAATCTGCTGAAATTGGCAGTTCCGCTACCGCCCATTCCGCCGCTGCCACCCCGGAAGCTTCCACTTGAAGTTGGTTCGGTAAGACTGATTTCGGCTTGAGAAATATTCTTGACACGGTCTTCAACATCCGACTTAATTTCGGCTACAGTACGTTCCGAAGTATCTTTATAATCTTCTTTCAAAACCACTGTAATAACCGCTTCTTCAGCCTGAATACGCGAACTTACATCCTGTTTTTCTTCCAAATCCTGAAGCCTGCTTTCAACTTCGGCTACAACAAGGTCGGTCTTATCCAAGGTAGAACCGGTTGGCATGGTAACGTAAATTGAAAATTCAGTTTCTTCAACTTCTTCAAGGTTACTTACACTAATGGCAAGAACAGAAAATACAGTAATAAAAAATACCACGATGGCACCAATAATAGTACCAGCAGGTTTTCTCATTGCTGCCTTCAGAAGCAGTATATAAATCTGAATGATCCGGTTATTGGTTGTAACTTTTTCGTAGAAAATATTGTTCGACGATTTTCCTTTCAGCAACAGGTGCGCCCCCATCGGAATAAACAACAAAGCCACAATCAAAGAAACCATTAAGGTTGAAATGATGGATACACCAATGTTGTTACCGAGCAGCTGAATCATGTAGTCGGTTGAAAATACAAACGGGAGGAAAACCGTAACCGTTGTCAAAGTAGCTGCTACAATCGATCTCCAGACCTCTTTTGTTCCTTGGGTAACAGCCAAATCGGCGTCGTAACGTTTGCCCGAAAGCCGGTAAATATTTTCCAAAACAACCACACTGTTGTCGAGAAGCATTCCCACCGCCAGTACAAGTCCAACCAACGTTAAACTGTTCAACGTAATGTTAAAAGCATAAAATAAATTGAAAGCTGTAAAAACTGAAATCGGGATAGCCAATGCAATGAAAGAAACAATTTTCATGTTTTTCAGGAACATCCACAATACAAATATTGCCAGCAAACCGCCCACCAAAGCCAGGTTCATAATCTGGTCGATGTTTTCTTCCATGGTTTCGGCGGTGTTCGACTGCACAACAATCTGAACATCCTGAATGGCCAGTTTTTCATTTAACCTGGCAATTTCAGCTTCAACACGGTGCGAAAGGTCGATCAGGTTTGCCTGACCATCGGCGACCAAAGTCATGGAAACGGCATCCAAACCGTTTATACGGCTGATGGTTTCTTCTTCTTTTACACCAAAATATACATCGGCAACATCTTTCAGGAAAATAGGACCGTCGGCAACTACAATGTTTTCCAAATCGGAAACATCCTGATATTCTGCAGTAACATGTACGAAGTATTCCTTTTTTGAATCGTGCAAATAACCTACAAATGTTCTTGCTGTTGACCCTTGCGAGATTGCCCTCTGAATTTGCGAAGGGGTAATATCGTAAGCTTCGCAGGCAGCTGCATCGTAAGTTACTTCAATCGATTTCTCCTGTCCTCCGTACACAGTAACCGATGCAACACCGTCGACATTTTCCATTTGTGCTGTAATTTCCTCGTCGACAATGTTTCTGATACGGTCGGTCCCGCCACTTCCCCTGATTTGTAACTGCATGAACTGATTGGTAAGCTGTTCCGTATTTACACGGTTTACCATTACCACAAAATTATCGTCGAGATCATCGGTAATTTGATCGATTTTTTCCTGCAGTTTAAGGAAAGTATACTTTGAGTTTACGTTCTGTTTAAAATTTACCTGAATTGTAGCTGAACGGTTGTTCAACGACGATTCCATGCTTTCAATTCCTTCCATGGTACCAATGGCTCCTTCAATAGGAATTACCGCCTGGTTTTCCATGTAATTCGGGTCTACTTCAACCCGCGAATTTATGGAAACAAAAAGCATTGGAAGCTCGGCATTCGGTATCAATTCAACAGCGAGCTGTTTATACGAAACCACCCCAAGCAAGGAAAGTCCGATAAACAACATACTGATGAATACTTTTCTATTTATGATGAATTTCATGTGTTTATGATTTATTTAGTTGAACCGGTAACACATGGAACTCGCCAATAATATAGTTTTTCTTTTTAATGAAATATTTTATTCTGGCTCGTTTCATCCTTTACTAATTCTGAAATTAAAGTTGTTCGGCAACTGTTTCTTTTTTAGAGAAAAGTCCTTTTAGCCTGTCCAATACATCGAATACACACGGAATAACCACCAAAGTCAACAGTGTTGAAGTTGTTAACCCCCCGATTACTGCAATTGCCATTGGCGACCGCAACGAAGCGCTTTCACCAAAACCAAAAGTTAACGGAAGCAACGCAAGAATGGTTGTTAAACTGGTCATAATAATTGGCCGGATACGCTGCTGCCCCGCCAGTAAAATTGCTTCACGGCGTTCCATTCCTTCCCGCATGAGCTGATTTATCCTGTCAACCAAAATTATAGAGTCGTTTACAGCAATACCGGCAAGCATAATAATACCGATAATTGCCATGATATTAATGGTTTGCCCAAGGATAAAGAATGTAATTATACTTCCTACCACAGCCAGTGGAATGGTTAATAATATTGTAAACGGATGAACCAGCGATTCGAACTGAGAAGCCATTACCATGTAAACTAGAATAATGGATAAAATGAGCGCAAAACCAAGGTTGGCCATCGATTCCTGACGTTTTTCTTCTTCTCCGGTAATCTGAATCCGGTAATCGGGTTTTAACTCAATATTTGAAGTTGCTTCGCGAATTTGTGATGCCACTTGGTCCAAAGCGACTCCCTGATCGAGTTGTGCAGTTACTTTTCCGATACGGTTTTGATTGCGACGGTAAATTTCTTTTGGAGAGACACCGTATGATATTTCTGCAATTTCATTCAGCCTGAAAACCTCGGTTCCTGATGTAATAGTTATATTGTTGATTTCGCTTAATCCTTTTTCAGGAACTTTAATGGTAATGTCTTCCATTTCGCCATTTTTTTCAAGCTGTCCGGCATCTGTTCCTTCGAGCTGTTCTTCAAGCTGCGAAATAACAGTGCTAATATCGAGACCATACATTCCGGCCCGAACGCGATCTACAGTAATTTCAACTTCCGGTGCGCCATCTTCAATCGAAGTCTGAACGTTGAACAATCCCTGCATTCCCAGCATTTTTTCTTTTACCTGGTTTACAATCGATTCAATTTCATCCAGTTCTTCTCCGCGAACTTCAACTACTACAGGCGCCTCATCGGTGCCTAAAATAGATTGTAATGCACTTTCTTCTTGCGAGAAATTCACTTCAAGTCCCGGAACATCTTTCAGCAAGTTATCGATTGCTTCAATTACAGTTGTAGAATTTACAGTAGTTCCATCGGTAAGTTTTACCAGAATTTCGGCGGTATTATCCCCCTGGAATACTGAATTTTCGTCTCCTGAAACTCCACCTGTTGGTCCAACCTGCGAGTAAATCATATCCAGATTATCACCCAGGTAATCTTTTAAAACAGATTCAATATTTTTAACCGTCGATTCAGTACGTTCGAGTTCAGTACCTTCCTGAAGACGCAAATCCATGGTAAATTCGCGGGTTTCGGTTTTTGGCATAAATTCGGTTCCAATAAACGGAACCAGAAAAACGGAGCCTGCAACCAAAACAGCAGTTAAAAGAATAATTAACCATTTTACTTTCAAAAGCTTATCGAGGAATCTTGCGTAACCGCCTACTTTAACCGATTTATGTTTAACCGGTAATTTTTTGTTTTTGTAAAAACGGTGGTACATCATCGGAATCAGGAAAATTGCAACAAACAACGATGAAACCAAAGAAAAGGCAACTGTCCACGCCTGATCTTTAAACAACTCGCCCGAAGCGCCGTGGAGATAAACGATAGGTAGAAAAACAACAATTGTAGTAATGGTTGATGCGGTGATTGCACCTCCTACCTGAGCAGTACCAAAAATTGCCGCTTCTTTTGCGCTCATTCCGCTTTCATGGTTTCGGAATATATTTTCCATAACCACAATGGCGTTGTCGACAAGCATACCCGCACCGAGCGCCAGCCCTCCCAAAGTCATAATGTTTATGGTAAGGTCGTTAAAATACATTAAGTTGAATGTGGCAATAATTGAAAAAGGAATGGCCACACTCACAATTAGTGTTGTTCCAAAACGACGCAGGAAAATAAACAAGACCAAAACAGCCAAAAGAATACCTAGCAGTGCCGATTCTTCTACTTCGCCAATAGCCTGGCTAATAAATTTACCCTGGTTGGAAACCATGGTAAGGTTGTAACCCGGCAGCGCCTTTTCTATATCAACCAGAGCTTCTTTGATCTGATCAACTGATTTTACCGTATTGTATTTTGTTTCTTTATACACCGAAAGACCGATACAACGTTGTCCGTTTATGTGAACAATATTGTCAGGGTCCTTATTTTCAAATGAAACGGTTGCAACATCTTTCAAATAAATGGGGGCTTTCGAAATGGTAGGAATACCGTCGGTTTCGGCCCGAACAGCTTTGTACCCCACAATCATATTTTCAAAATCTTCCACATCTTCGAGCAAACTAACACCTTTTACAATGTATTGCAGTCCCATTTCACTGATGCTTCCGCCGGAAACACTGGTATTCAAACTTTGAATCCGGGAGCTGAGTTCGTCGAGTGAAAGGCCCTGGGCATCCAAACGATAACGGTCGGTATTAATTACAACCTCTCCTTCTTCCTGCCCTGTTAATTCAACTTCGGCAACACCTTCGAGCCTTACCAGTTCGTTTCGAATATAATTTTCAGCCACTTTCCTGATTTCGTTCATATCGGTTATTTCATCGTGTGTTAAACCGATAATCATAACCGGAGAAGTATTCGGATCGTGCTGTGTAATTGTTAGTTCATCGAGCTCAGAATTCTGTGTTAAAGTATTTAATGCCTTTTGCAAGTCGAGGAATGCTTCATCCATGTCTTTGTTCCAATCGTATTCAACAGTAATTTGCGCTGAACCCACTTTTGAAACAGAAGTTACCTGAACAACATCTGACTGACGAATTGCAGTTGCTTCAATATCTTCAACAAACTGTTTTTCCATTTCTTCAGGAGGACGTTCTCCCGATTGAATTTCGACAAAAATCCGCGGCGAATTTAAGTCGGGAAATAAATCAACACCCAGTTTGTCGTATGAAATATATCCGAGCAGGATAATTCCAAGGACAATCATCAGGATTGTAACCGGATAGTTGACAGAAAATTCGGTTAATTTCTTCATGCTACTAAATTTTCAAAATAATTTACCGGTACTTCCTAAAGAATAACTTTAATTTTTGAACGGTTACGCAAAGTTTCGTAACCATCGATAACCAGGCGGTCGTTTACACTTAATCCTTCCAAAACTTCAACCGATTCCTGGTTTTGCAAACCAAGTGTTAACCAGCGGTCTTCGGCTGTATTGTTACGGCCAACTACAAACACATATTTACCGCGGTTCCCTGTCATGATAATATCTTTGGGAATAACAATCGCGCTGTCTTTGTGGGCAGTTATAATATCAGCTTTCACAAACATTCCCGGACGTAATTTTAAATCAGGATTATCAATTTGAATTACACCTTTAAATGTGCGGGTCTCGGTGCTGATAATCGGAGAAAGTTCCGAAACCGAACCTTTCAAAGTATCTTCGCTGATGGTGTAATTTGTAATAATTGCCTGCTGACCAATGGTAATTTCAGAAATATTTTTTTCAGGTAAATTAATTTCCATATACATTTTTGCATAGCTCATCAAGCTAACCATTTCGGCGCCTGAAGCCACTTTTGTTCCTTTGGTGTAATACGGTAAATCAACAATTACCCCGTCGAAAGGTGAAAGAACATTCATTTTAGCCAACTGCAACTGAGCATTTTCATAATTGTACTGAGCCGTAGTTTTTGAAACCTCTGAATTCCGAAGTTCATACAAAGTTACGCCGCCTTTTTCGTACAACGATTTTTGTTTATTATACTCATCTTCCGAAATTTCGAGGTTAAGTTTTGCAGATTCAATAGCCACCTGATTTTCGTATTCTTTGTCTTCGAGCCTGATAATTACCTGACCTGCTTTTACTCTGTCGCCAATTTTAAATGGTCTTCCTGTTTGCGGATTATTCACCACGTTGTAATGCCCGCTCATTTCTGAACTAAGTGTAATTTCGTAAGTAGCATTTGCCGTTCCTGTGGTGTTAATGTATTGGCTAATGCTTTGTAATTTTACATTTTCAACTGAAACCGGAGTTGCCAATTCAGTGTCTTGTGTCGCTGTTTGATTGTTGCAGGAAACTACAGCAGCAACAATTCCCATAAGTAAGATTAATCTAATATTTTTCATTTGATTTTGATTTTTTCCAGGTTTTAATTTTTCTCATTTAAATATAATTCTGAAGGAAGTATTTCTTTACCGCTTTCAAAATCGTACAAGCTTTGAATTTTCAGGTTTAACAATTCAATTTTATAGTTTATAAGTGCCTGAGCGTACGATACTTTATTTTGTGAAAGCTGTGTTTGATAAAGATTTAAATCCATCCCTGTTAAATCTCCGTTTTCATACCTCTCCAGATTGATTTCATAAGTTAACTGGGCATTAATTTCGTTTTGTTTTGCTATATCAATCTGGTTGAGCTGGTTTTGAAGGTTTCGGTAGGCCTGGCGAATTCCTATAATAATTTCCTTCTGTTGTTCTTCGTAATTTAACTGTTGTGTTTGAATGGCAGCTTCCTGGGCAGCAATTCTTGCTTTCTTTTCACCCCAGTCGAACAACGGAATATTAAATGAAAGTGCTACCGACGGACTTTGAGTTGGATTATTGTAAACTTTTGAGAATGTTTCATTGTCGCCGGTGATACCCATTCTGAGATTAACTTCACCTTTAAATTCGTTTAATGCTTTGGTTTCAATCATTGCAAACTGGCTTGTTTCGATGTCAATTTCGCGCTGCCTTAATTCCATTCTCAATTTTAAACCAGTGTTGATGGCTTGCTCCAAATCTACTTTAACCGGATTTGCAGAAACATCGGCCAAAACAAGTATATCTTCAAACAAATCCATTCCGAGATAAAGTTTCAGCTGATCTTTGTTATTTTCAAAACTAACCTCAGCATCCTGAACCGATGATTTTGAAGTAGCAAGGTTGAGTTCAGCCTGGTAAAGTTCTTCTTTTGCAGCAAGCCCGGCATCTACTTTATTACTGATAATGTCGTAACTCTTTTGGGTGTTTGCTAATTCGTCCCTGGCAATATCGAGGTTCATTTGCGACATATACACATTGTAAAAATACTGCGTTACGTTTTTTTCAAGGTTCAACCGTTGAATGGCATAACTGATGTTTGCGTTTTCATAATTTAACTCCAGCTCTTTAAGTTGCAGTTTCAACTTGTTATAGGTAAAAAGCGGCTGGTTTAAATTCAAATACAAATTATTGTAATATACTTTACTTTCTGAATTGTTTGCATCCGATAAACTTTTCCTCCACCCAAAATCGTTGATTAACGAAATAGTACCATCGGTTACCAAAATAGGTTGAGAAACTGAAAACAAACCTCCTGTTTGCAGGTTTTCGTTGGTGTACCATTCAGACACCCTGCTGTCGAACATCCTGCTGCGGCTGAATTCAAGAGGATTTACATCAAGTGAAAATCTTGATTTAAGTGCAGCTCTCTGAGCCTCCAGGTTTTTCTGATAACGTGTCAGATTTAACAATGAAGTCTTAATGTCAGGACTTCCTTTTTCAGCAAACTGTAGTGCTTTCTCTAAGGTGAGGGTTTCCTGTGCATTTATCCCCGAAATGGCTGTAAACAATATCAGCCCCAAAACGGCAATTTTTTTCAGTAGTTTCATTTTTATTGAATTCATAATATTGATTTAATTGTTTTAAAGCTCAACAAATTTTACAGCATCGGCGAATACCATTCTAATTTCCGATTTATCAGACAACTGAACAAGCGCTGTGTCGGAAGAAAAATAGAACGTTCCGAGGTGGTTCCATCCATCATCGGCACTTTGGATTTGCAGTGCCTGTTCTTCGGCGCCTTCGTCGGTATGAATTACAAAGTTGTATTCACCATTATTCTCGTTGCTTTCGCCTCCTCCTGGACCTCGTCTGAAACCTCTCGCTTTGTACAAATAATAATATACATCGTAATAACCCGCCTTTTTTAACGGAACTTTCCACTGGGCCATTTGCGAGCCATCGCCACTTTTAATATACATACCCGAGCGAATGTATTTCCCGTAAAAATCGGTATTTGTAATTGCAGTCCAGCTTGTTGGCGGACGCCACTGATTCATTCCCTTGTATTTCGAGCCTTCGTTGTCTTCTTTTAAAATCCAACGTTCGAGCAAACTCTCTTTTTTGTTGCTGGTTACCGAAAATTCCAGATCTTCGTTGTCAACAACTATTTCGTTTGGCAAGGAAGTTTGAACCGGAATATCGGTTACAACTTCACTTTCAACAGCAGCTGCTTTAAGATCTTCTTCAATATCGCGGAATCCTTCCGACATAACCTGCGGAATGTTTTGCGAAGTCATGGTATTTACCATAACCATTCTTGGTTCGGCATCGAGTAGGTAATTTATTTCTTTGGTTTGGTGGGGTTCAAGATAAATGAGTTTATTAATCAACTCCTCAGAACCACCCATTCCCGGGCGACCAGGTCCGCCACCACCACCAAAGCTACCTAACCTGAAAGAAACTTTAATTAAACCTTCAGTATTGGAAAAATTGGTTGTTTTCAGCGAAACTTTGGTTTTCATCATCTCTCCTGATTTTACTTTTATCGCTGTAATCGGAGAAATTAAATATCCAGGCAACGATTTGGCTTTAAACCATTTATCCATAATTGGAATAAGATCAATGTCGAATTCCTTCATCAATCTTTCATCAAACTCTTCAAAGGTTATATTCTTAAATCTATAATCTTTCAATACGCTTTGAAGGAAATTTTGAAAAGCATCTTCGCCGGCGCGGTACTGAATCATCGAGAATAAAACATCACCTTTTAGTTTAATTACATTGTCAATAATACTTTTGGCTTCTACGTTGGCCAGAATTTCTTCAAATGTACTGTCCTGCAGGGCAATATTTGCCAGCTCGTCTTCGCTCAAACCCGACATATTGCGCATAAATACCGAACGCATATCCGTTTCCTGGTTTTTCAGGTACGCTTCAAAAACACGGTTGGTAATTGGCCATTTATCCGACTGAATATTGTTCTGGAAGTTATAAAACATGGGGAAAATGAAATACGCATTTTGCGATTCAGTAGCATTTCCAAAACCCGGGCCTCCCATAAAATTGCTTTGTGTTTCTTCGGTAAACGAACGTAAAAATTCACCTAAAACCCTGGTTTGCATATCTTGTGGAGTTGTTGTACCTCCGCCACCCCTGTTTCCCCAGCGCTGCATACGTTTTTTCGACCCTTCGAAATCAGCCGCCGTAAGCATGAACCCTTTTTCAGGCATTAAAATCTGTTCGGGCTGAATATATTCCTGACAAGAAGTAAAACTTCTTTCAAATGTTTTGAACTGTGCCGGAACTTCAACAATGGCAAGTCTTTTGAAAGCATATTCAAGATTGTATGTTCTTTCAAAGTCTTCCATTTGTTCTTTAATGATACTTGGAATGGTGTCCTTGATATCGGGGAAAGTTTCTGAAAAATAATTATGCCCTTCGAATAGCCAAACACCGTACTCCAGACCACCGGTTTCCATTTTTGAATAATTGTAATTTCCGATTGACAGGGTAAGCTGTGTTAATGGCTGTTCATTTTTGAAAGAAAACTGTCCGTCGCCGGAAGATGAAATTTCACCCTGTGATACAGCCTTTAATCCCGACAATGTTGAAACTTTCAAATTATAATTTACAAATTGCGTGTGGTTCCAGCTAACATCTTCCGAACTGTAGGTTACACCAGTGGTTGGATACCACCCGGTTTCAGGAGTTAACAAAACATATTCGGGAGTAACAAATGCATACCTTTTATCGACATTCAATACAAAACTACCGTATTTTTCCTGAATGGTTTCTTCATCGATATCGAGGTAGCACAACGCTTCGTCGATTGTTCCTTCATAATAAAATTCAATATCGGCTTCTTCTCCCGGGTTTAAATTTACATTTTCGGAAAGGATTATTAAATGTGTTTCGCGGACAGAAGTAATTTCTTTCCCGTTGAATTTAACACTGTTTAGTTTTAACCCTGTATTTAAGTTGAAAATCAGTTTATTTAAAGCCGTATTATTTTCGTTTCTGATCTTCATTTTTGAATCCACCTGAATGGTTTCACCCAAATGTTTTAAATCAATATCATTCGTTAAAACCGACGGGATTTTTTCTTTTACATATTTATTGTTTAGGTCGACGGCTTCGACTCTTAAATTGGCTGAATGTTTAAACCGGTCGATGTGAGTATAAGCCAGGTAAGCTCCGGCAGAAATAAAAACAATAGCAAAAACCAGCGAAAGAAAGGTCATGGTTTCGGATTGTGGCAACCTTTTCAGCAAGAAAATGGTCATAAAAATAAATCCTGTTCCCAGGAAGAAATAAATTCCGCGGTGAATTAAAATTACATCGATATTTCCGAACCCAACAATATCGGAACTTAACATGGGAATATTAAATGCCATGTAGTCGAAGATGTAATAAAATTTAGCCTGCAATAAAAACAGTGTAATACCGATGTAACCAAGAATAAGTACAAAAGTAATAGCCTGATTTCGGATAACACTCATCAATAAAAAGGAAAGCCCCATAATAAAGATAAGAGTCGGTACACTTATCGTAACCAGATAAATTCCGTAACTTAACCAATCGATGGTGGTGCCCTGTGCCAGCATATTGAAAATAAGGGCCAGAATAACAACTGCAATGTTCAACACCAAAAAAACCTGGAGGTTGCCCCATGTTTTCCCGATAACATATTCACTGTTGGTCATCGAGCGCATGTAGATTACTTCGGTTGTATCGAGCTTTTTATCGCGCTTTAAAAAATCGGATGCCAAAAATACGGCAATCACAGCCTGTGCAACGTTCAAAATCAGCAGGTTAAAATACGGAATCGCGCTTGGAATACTCCGGATAGCCCAACTCTGTCCACCACCGCCCTCGATAACCATTCCGAAATTAATTCCGAAAAGAACCAAAAGCGAAATAATGCTGAAAATCCGGAAGAACCAGCTGCGAAGCAAGGTTTTACGCTCGTATTTGGCAATGGATAATATACTATGTAATGAAATCATCTTTTTCTGAGTTTTATCGGTTATGCTTTAGACCACTGATTCAATTTATTTTCCATAAAATGCACATAAGCATGTTCAAGGTTCGGAGCAATTTGTTTTCCATAGAACCCGTTTATATCGTCGGCAACCACCTGAACATCCCAACCAGCTTCACTTGGAATGGTAGAAATTACAGGGTATTTTTCATTGATTTCGAGGTATTCGGCTTCGGTTGCCTGAATTAACCAAACATGACCTTCGGCTTCTCTCACCAATTCTTCGGGAGACCCGGCAAAAGCGAGTGTTCCTCTGTTCAGCAAAGCCATATTATCGCACGTACTAGAAATATCGCCTACAATGTGTGTCGATAAAATAATAACAACATCGCGGGTACTGATATTTGAAAGCAGATTTCTGAAACGGATACGTTCCTCGGGGTCAAGACCGGTAGTAGGTTCGTCCACAATTATAATTTTGGGGTCGTTGATTAAAGCCTGGGCGATTCCCAACCTTCTTTTCATACCCCCGGACAATTTATTTGCATTTCTGTCGCGGGCTTCGTACAAACCCACTTCTTCCAGCATTTGGTCAACTGCGGTGCGGCGTACTGCCCCGTTTTTCATTCCCGATAGCCGGGCTGTGTAATCCAGAAACTCATACGTTTTCAACTTTGAAAAGAAACTGAAGTCCTGCGGCAGATAACCCAGCATTGAACGTATTTGTTTTCTGTTTTTCGCCAAATCATATCCGTCGAATGTTACCTTACCGCTACTGGGTTTCATTAAGGTAACCAAAATGCGCATTAACGTTGATTTTCCTGCTCCGTTGGGCCCCAACAATCCAAACATTCCATTCGGAATTTCAAGGTTCAGATTCTTTAACGCATAATTCCCGTTCGGATAAACTTTATTCAGATTTTCGATTTTTATATGCACGGTTTAGATCCTATTTTTATTAAACACTGACTTGGACTTTTTAGCTAAAGAATAGTTTAATACCTCTATTCAATAATTTTAAACCCTAAAATTGATATTCAGAACGATTTATAAAAAATATCGGGTTTTTACTTCCCGGATTTAATTAGAAACCTTTTTTTAGAAATAATTACATAGTTCAAAAAAAAACAAAAAATAATGAATTCAAAAAAAACAAATAAAAAAAGCCCCGAAAATCGGAGCTTTTAAAATTCAAAAATGCAACTAACCCTACTTTTGCACCATGAAAATATGGTTACTCAACTTTTCATTTAAAACCACCTTGTAATTTCCTTTTTCCAGTTTTCTTAAATCGAGAGATTTCTGAATGCAGATTTCGCCTCCGCAGTCTACTGACGAGAGTAAATCGTTGTTCCGGTAAAGTTCAATTTTAACTTTTTCTCCTGAAATATTTAAAAACGACACATTAAGTTTATCGTGTTTAAAATGGAAATACGGTTCGAAAAGCATTTCAGAATTACTTACCCTGAAATTATTTTTTGAAACCGTTACTTCGCGGTTTACACTCTGGTTTCCGTAATTTACACTTACACAATATTTTCCTTTTGCGAAACCGGAAAAATCAAAAACTTCGTTGTAGACAGTGGTATGATTATCCACATTTTTGTAATAAACAATGTCGCTGTTGGCTTTGCGAATTGTAATCTCGAAAAGAGTAGGGATTTTAGATTCAAAAGCAATTACTGCCTTTTGATTGTCGACAGGGGTAATGCTCATTTTTGGTAATTCAGTGGAATATCCAGCGAATATCACAACAAAAACAAGCAAAGCTGCGAATAAGTACTTTGTTTTCATGGCTGTTTTCTATTAAATTGTTTTCATTAAGAATGACTCCACCCTCATGATTTGGTTACATACGTTTTCAATTTAATCGACAAACAACAAGAAAAAGAGCATGAGTAGAGCGAATAAAAAGACCAACAGTTAGTACCGGCTTTTCTGCAATTACCGCCCTGCGAAAAATAAAAAAGGCCCTGCAACCACAGAGCCTAACTAAACTAAACCATTTTCTTATCTATTTTACCAGACTAAACGCATATTCATTTGAAGGTGAGCTTAGAACTACATTGTAGCTTCCGGCATCTAATTTTGAAAGATCGTAACCTGATGAAACGCTGAAGTTGTTACCAAGTTTTGACTGAAAAACCAGACCGTTATCATCGTAAATTGCAAGGGTGAGGTTTTCTTTGTCGAAATTCAGGTAAGAGAATTTCAACTCGTTATTTTTAAAATCGAAGTAAGGATCGAATTTCAATTTTGATTCACCAACATTGATACCTTTGTTTGCAATTTCAATCTCTCTCGATAATTTGGTATCGTTAACTTTAAGGTTAAGAAGATAATTACCATCCTGAAGACCCGCAAAGTCAAAGATTTTTTGATAATCGGTTAATGGTTTGTTTGATTGTTTATAATATACCATTTCACCTTTTTCAGACACAACGCTTAATTCGAAATAAGCTGCATTTTCGTTTGTAATCGATACGATTGCCCTGTCGGCAGTCAACGGGATTACATTCATTTTCGGTTTTTCAACTGCTGAAGCAACTGCTACAATTGCTACTGCAACTACTGTAGATAAAAATTTAATTGTTTTCATAGCATTCAATTTTTTAATGTTTAACATGAATGACGATACAAACATATATGTTTTTCAGCATAGTGTTATAAAACATAGGTAAAAACTTGCCCATATTAAATGTAAAATTAACATTCAAAACAAGAAATCAATGCAGTGCGATTATAAATAATTGATTTACAGAACAAAACAAAAAATTACATTAATAACAACAACCGTGCCTGAATGCAATTACATACATTAGCCAATCGATAAACCTCAATGTTTTTCTGCTCTTTAGAGGATTTACACTAAAATAAAAATTCAACAACTTTAACTTATAAGAGCAACTGGTAAGCAATACAAGTATTATATTGCATGCCTTTTATTGTGTTTATCAAACCATAAAAAACCAGCATTGAAAATTTGTATTATATATGGTTGGCATAAATTAGCAATTTGCAAAAAAAGGGATTGTGTAAGAATTTTGCTTTTTTATGCCTGTACTTTAATAGGTATTCTTAATCCACATTTAATTAGCGGACAAGAAAATTTAAGTATAAGTTATGTCTATGGGAATATTCACCCGCACAACACACTGATTAAGCCGCTAATAAAAGAGCCGGTAAAAGGTTTTACAATAAATTATTCATTAAAAAACAGCTGTGGTGAAAGCTGGAGAAGGTTTTTTAATTATCCCAACCAGGGAATTAGTTACAATTTTATGTCATACGGGAACCCCGAAGTACTTGGAAATTCCCATTCCCTGTCATACTTTCTGCAATTTTCCCTTCTTCCGCGGCGCAGATATTTTGACATTGGACTTGCCGAATATATTGGAATAGGTTATTTCGAAAAAAAATACGACCCAGTTAAAAATCCTGACAACCAAGCAATTAGCTCAAATTTTAATATTGGTGCTACTATTCGGTTATATACAAAAATCAGAATAAAGCCAATTTATATTGAATATTCAAGAGGGTTAAACCACTTTTCCAACGGGTTGACAAAAGAACCCAACTTAGGGATAAATATTAAAAACGAAAGTTTTACCATAGGATATGAATTTGAAAACCAGCCCATTCGAAAAAAAATCTCTAAAACTGAACGCGACATAAAAACACGGAACGAATTCTGGATTTACGGCGCCTCAGGGATGAAAGAAATAACCAGTACGGAACAGAAAAAGTACACTCCGGTAAATGCTTCAATAAACTATACCTACCGTACTTCTGTAATCAATAAAATGGGAATCGGGTTCGATTTCGTATACGATCCTTCCATCGAAGATTTTGCCTCCCTCAATTACGATTACCACGGAGAGACTCCTTTAAATTTCAGATATGGAATAAGTTTACACAACGAATTTATTCTCGGGAAAACAGGCATATTTACCTCTTATGGTTTAAATCTTCAGATGAATGAATACTATACCCGACAAAGGTATTACAAAGCCGGCGTAAAATTCTATTTTAATAATTTTATCGGCGTTGTTTTATTGCGCGCAATTCCTTTATTTCGTGCCGATTTGGTTGAATTTGGCATTGGATACCGCATTATGCCCAAAAACAAAAAAAATGAACATTAGAATACTTCAACTTCTTGAGGGTGCTAAAAACGCAAAAGGGTTAACTGTCATCATCGATGTGTTTCGGGCATTCTCCACAGCCTGTTATGTTTTTAATTTCGGCGCTGAAAAAATAATCCCGGTTGGTGATATTGAAATTTCATACCGAATTAAAAATGAAAACCCTGGTTTTATTTTGCTGGGCGAACGAAACGAGCAGAAACCTCCCGGATTCGATTTCGGAAACTCGCCTTTCCAATTAATTAAAAAAAGACTTACCGGAAAAACCATTGTACATACAACCAGCTCGGGAACACAGGGAATTGCAAATGCTACAAATGCTGGTGAAATTATTACCGGAAGTTTTGTAAATGCAGGAGCCATTGTTCGCTACATCAGGCAACAGCAGCCACAAAATGTTTCGCTGGTTTGTATGGGTTACGCCTGCGAATACCCTACCGATGAAGATACGCTTTGCGCCGAATACATAAAAAATGAACTCGAAAATGTTCCCAACAATTTTCAGGGAATGGTTGAAAAAATAAGAACTGGCTCGGGTGCCCGTTTTTTTGATCCGGAGAAACAGGACTGGTCCCCGCAAAAAGATTTTGATCTCTGCCTAAATCTCAACCGTTTCAATTTTGTGTTAAAAGTTGAAAAAGAGAACTCGCAAAACTACCTTCGGCGAATTGAAATTTAATACTTTCAAACCTGAAAACAGACGCACTATATATTAACGTATGAAATGAGCATGATTAAGCTAAACACCAAAAGGAATGAATAAATTTTCATGCGAATTCCATGTCGTTGCTGTCCTTGTTTGGAAAAAATTGGTTGATACGAAAATTTTTGAACACAAAATTGGTATTTTATACACATGAAAAACTACAATTTCGACGAGATAATTCCCCGTGAAGGCACGAATTGTATAAAATACGACGGCCGAGAATGGATTTTCAAAACAAACGATGTTTTGCCACTGTGGGTCGCCGACATGGATTTCAAAACTCCAGACTTTATTGTTGATGCATTAAAAGAAAGAGTAGCACACGAAATCTACGGATATACTTTTAAACCGGATTCTTATTTCGAAGCAATAATTGGCTGGATGAAACGCCGCCACAACTGGGATATTCAGAAAGAATGGATTTCGTTTAGCCCGGGCGTGGTAGCCGGTTTAACTTTGGCTGTGGAAACATTTTCGAAACCCGGCGACGAAGTGATTGTACAACCGCCGGTTTATTTTCCATTTTTCGATTGTGTAAAAGGAACCAAAAGAAAAATGGTGGAAAATCTTTTGAAAATAGAAAACGGCAGATACACTTTTGATTTCGATGATCTGAAATCAAAAATTACAGAAAAAACCAGTCTGCTGATGTTGTGTAACCCGCAAAACCCCGGAGGAATGGTTTGGACAAAAGAAGAGTTGCTCGAACTTTCAACAATTTGCCTGGAAAACAACATTATGGTAATTTCAGATGAAATTCATTCCGACTTAATTTTTGAAGGACACAAACACATTCCATTTGCCTCCATTTCTGAAGAAGCAGCAAAAAACTGCATGGTTTGTATGGCCCCGAGCAAAACATTTAATGTGGCCGGACTGGCTTCGTCGGTGGTAATTATTCCTGATAAAAACAAATTTGCCCGTTACGAAAGACCGCTTGGTGTTGGTCATTTGGGAATGGGTAACATCTTTGGGTCCATTGCCCTCGAAGCCGCATACAAAAATGGCGACGAATGGCTGGAACAAATGCTAGGTTATCTTTGGCAGAACTATCTTCTTTTGGAAGACTTTTTCAACAAGAACCTGCCAAAAGTAAAAGTTATGAAACCGGAGGCTACATATTTGGTCTGGCTCGATTTCAGTGCCTACGGAATGAAAGATGAAGAACTTTCGCGGTTTATTGTTGAAAAAGCAAAAGTAGGTTTAAACAACGGCGGAAAATTCGGAAACGGTGGCGACGGATGGATGCGGATAAACATTGGTTGTCCGCGCAGTGTTTTGCAGGAAGGGTTGGAAAGACTGGGAAAAGCATTTGCCGTTTAACGGTCGAGCCAGAGTTTAAAATCTTTGGCCCGCTCGCGGCTTACAATTATATCTTCGTCGGGTTTTGGTTGTATCTCAATTTTGAACCGGCTATTGAACCACGTGTGAATGTTGCGGATACTTTCGATGTTCACAACATATTTTCGATTGATTTGAAAAAAACTGTCGCTATCGAGAATTTCCGAAAGCTGGTCGACGGAATAATTCACCGGAAATCGCGCATTTTCGAATGTTACGGCAAATGTTAAACCTTCGTCGTAAATAAACCAGGCAATTTCTTCACTTTTTATAGATCGGTACCGATCGCCGATTTTCACCAAAAACCTTTTTTTAATCTCCACCTTTTCAGAAAAAACAATCTTTCTTAAAAGTTCCGATTCGGGCGGCAAAAACAATTCCCTGAAATTTCTGAATTTATCGAGCGCTGTTTTAATGTCGCGGTAATCGTACGGTTTTACAATGTAATCGATACTGTTTACCTTGAAAGATTGTAGCGCAAATTCATTAAAAGCAGTGGTAAAAATTACCGGAACATTTATTTTAAGTTCATCAAAAATTTCGAAACAGTTGCCATCGTTCAGCAAAATATCCTGGAAAACCAAATCGGGCTGCGCGTTACTGCGGTACCATTGAACGCCCTGTTTTACAGAACCGATAATGTCGAGCACGTTTATTTCAGCATCGTATTTTTTTAACAGCTGAACCAGACGCTGCGCCGTATGTTTTTCATCTTCAAATATTAAAACGTTCATAATCAGCCTGGGTTAATACCGGGATTTTTACAATAAATTCGGTATCTGTTTTTTCAATTATTACTGCACTTTTTGAAAGCAATTCGTACCGTTTTGTCAGATTTCTTAATCCTGTTCTGGTAGAATTCTCATTTCTTAAACGCGGATTTAGGTTGTTTCTTACAATAATATAATCACTTTCATTTTCTATCCTGATTTTCAAAGGCTCCTCCGGATTGTATTTGTTGTGGTTCACTGCGTTTTCTACCAAAAGTTGTAATGTTACCGGTGGAAGATAGGTATTTTCAGAAATGGAATTTTCAAGCTTGTTTTCCAGAAAAACTCCATTGTCGAGTCGTGTTTTCACAAGAAAAAAATAAGCATCGAGAAATTCAAGTTCTTCGCAAAGGCAAACCAGGTTAAATTCATTCTTTTCAATAATGTACCTCAAAGTTTTCGACATTTTCAGAATAAATTTTGCTGAAAGATCGGCATCTTCGTACACCAGCGAAGACAAAACGCTGAGACTGTTGAATAAAAAGTGAGGCTCGAGTTGTGCTTTTAATGCGCGGTATTGTGCCAGCAAATTTTCCTTTTCCAGTTCCCTTGCTTTTAAAAGTTCATCCTGAAGCATTTTCTGCATCTGAAAATAACCATCGAACCCTAAAATAATCAGGTACATACTTAAAAGTGAAATGGTTAATTCAGGATTAATCCACAATGTTTTGCTCCAGATTTTTACATTGCCGAAAAAATAAACATCGCCCAGGCGGTAAAAAAGGTTGAACGAAAGCATTAGCACGTAACCGGAAATAATATGTAAAAAAGTAACCGCCAGTATTTTTTGTTTTTCGCTTTTTAATTTGCGGAACCAATGCTGAAAGACCGAGTTGAGAAAATCACCGATTTGCCAAATCAACAAACCATAAATCATAAAATAGATACTAAAAGCAAGGCTTCTGAAATTCAGCTCAAACGGTCCGTTTGGAAATGAAAGATCAAAACTTTTTATCACAATCTGAAAAAGGAAGATCACCCAAAACCGCAGCCAGAATCTTTTAATATTCATGAATTTCAGCGTTTTATGTAATTGTTGTTTTGAAACCACAAGATAGCTCTTTCTATGGATTGTTGAACCGGAACCACCTTAAAATCAAGCTCTTTTTTGGCCTTTTCGGCAGAATAATAATTTCCAGTGCAAAGCATTTTAGCATTCTGACTTGTTAGACGAACCGGAATTTTGAAATACTTTTCCAAAAAATCACCAACCACACCGGCTGTAGTCAGCACCCAGCCCGGCAGAACAATTAAAACCGGTTTTTGATTCAAAGTGCGCGAAACTTTTGTAAAAAATTCTCTGTACGAAAAATTTTCACCAGCCAACAAATAACATTCGCCGTTTCTGCCTTTTAACATGGCTTCAATTACGCCGTTTGCCGCAGCTTTTACATCTACAAAATTTTTGCCTCCCGGAGGACAAAAAACCACCGGTTTATCCAAAACGTAAAAAAATATTTCACCACTGCTGGGTTTTACATCGTTTTCACCAATCATAAAAGTCGGGTTTACAACAACGGCGTTAAGTTCATTTTGTGCTGAACTTTTTAATACACGCTGTTGTGCCAGCCATTTGCTGTGAGCGTAACCCGATTTCTTCAACCACGACAAAAAGGGACGCTTTTCATCTCCGGGAAGTTCTTTTGACCCGTTTCCAAAACAATTGGCGGTACTTACGTACACGAATCTGCGAATATTGTTTTTCGCGCATACATCGATAAAAAATTGAGTGCTTCGTATATTGGGATAATAGAAAGCTTCCAAATCGGACGGCGACTGCGAAGTGCGGGCTGCAACATGAATTACAAAATCGCAACCATTTACGGCATTTTCAACATCTGTTCTCGAAATAATCCTTCCAACAAAAAGTTCAGTATTTGTCCCTTCCAGCGCTTTTAAATTGCTCCCTTTTCGTACCATTGAGCGCACTTCAAAATTCCGGGACAGCAATTCCCTGACAACATGCGATCCAAGCAAACCATTTGCACCCGTTACTAAAACCTTCATTTACATCCCTCCCACTATTTGTTCCGACATTTTCAATTCGTTTTGAAGCGAGATCCGCATAATCTTCAAACGCAACCACACCGGTACTATTTTGAATACCAGCCAGCTTATTTTATTCATTATTCCGGGAATAATCAGTTCATCGTTTTTCAGCAATTGCCGGATACAAATTTTTGCCACCTGTTTAACAGACAGTGTTGTACTTCGCACCAAACGGTTATGACTTTCAATCCGGCGTGTTACTTCGGCATTTGTGCGCATTCCCCCGGGATGTGCTACACTTACTACTATCCCGGTTCCTTTCAGCTCGGCACTCAATCCACGGGAAAAAGAATAAACAAAAGCTTTCGACGCCGGATAAATTGTTTTAAACGGCATTGGCCCAAACGAAGCCATGCTGGCAATATTTAAAATATAGGCTTTCCCCTGGCGCTTCAAAACCGGCAATAACAAACGCGTTAACAAAACCAGCGCACGCATATTCAGCAATACAATCTGGTCGATGTATTCCGGAGTTGCATCGAAAATCGATTTTGTGCCGCCAACTCCGGCATTGTTAATCAAAGTTTCAATTTCAAAACCTCCTATTTCCTGAACCAACTGCTCAACAGCACCAAATTTGGTCAGGTCGGTTTCAAACGTTTTTACACAAACATTGTATACTTCTGAAAGATGTAGGCCAAGTTCGCGAATATCTTCACCGGGCAAAGCAGTTAAAACAAGGTTTTTCCCCAGCGATGCACATTCTGTTGCCAGAGCTTTTCCCAGTCCGGTGCTGGCTCCGGTAATTAAAGTGAATTTTTTATTTTTCATGACTTCTCTTCATTTTTCTTGTTAGCAGAAAAAGCGAAATGTAATACCCCAGAAACATGGCAACAATTCCGGTAAGAAAACCGCCCAAAAGCAGTGACACAAAAACATCGGAACCGGCAGTGATTACCGTTTTTGCAAAACTTATTCCGATGCGATCGGGAATTACAAAAACAGAATCGATGCCAAGAATAGTCTTTCCAAGCCAGTAATTAAAAGCAAATACAAAAACGCCGGTAACCATATTGGTATTAAAAACACCGGCAATTGCAGCCGTTTTATTGAACCGAAAAAAGGCAGCAAGTGTTGCCGAAATAAGCATTTGAAAACCCGGAAATGGAAGCATTCCCACAAAAGAACCCAGCGCAAATCCACGCGCTACAACTTTAGGTTCACCGTTCAAAGTGAACAGCCGTTTTATTCCGTTTTTATTCATTTTGTTTCAGCCAGTTTTTTTAAATCGTTTAGCGAATCGATAAAAATTTTCTGAATTACAGGGTCCTGAATAAATCGCGGAAAAACAGGTTTGGTAAACGAAATTACCCTGTATTCAACGACAGTGTCTCCATTTTCTGAAGCAACAAACAACCACTCCCCACTGTAATTCTGCATGCGCTCCACTCCAGGTTTTTCAGCAAAAGACTGCGGTTCGGCCAGAATTGAAAGAATAGTTGTGTTTTCCTTTCTGAAAACCCGGTGAAATGTCACCAAATCTTTCTGTTTGAAAGGCCACGGGTAATTCATTAAAGTGTAAGTTAACCAGCTTGAATCACTGATTTCACGAATACTGCATTCCTTAGCTCCTGCCGCCCATAAATGGTAGTTATCTGCGTTGTAAAACTGAGCGAGAATTTTTTCAATTTCGGCATGGATCAGAAATTGCGCCCGCATTTCGCGGGTTTTCAAAGTATCGGTTGTAATCCAGCGGTAATAAATTGAAACATCGTTTTCCCGGCGGGCAAGTTCCCACTCCGTACGAGACTCAATTCTGCTGTTTTCTGCCATATTTTGCTGTGTAGTGAAAAGCAAAAACAGGCATGCAAAAAACATTGTTTTCTGTTTGTACATGATTCATAGTTTACTGTTTTCAAGACTAAAATAAATTGAAGCAACATTCCGGCTAAGAATAATTCAGTGAACCGGCAGGTTTCTTTGTCAATTGTTAAAATCAGTTACTGAACTGTTGACATTCAATTTTAAATGACAGTAAATTTTTGAAAAGGTGGGTTAAAACATGTTAAAATCAGAAATTTGTTTCAATCCATTGAACGGCTTCCTGTACATCCATTTCATTCATGCAGTTAAAATGTTTTTTTGGACATTTTTCGTAACCAAGTTTGGAACAGGGGCGGCATTTCAGATTTTCTACGGCCAGCATTTTTGAAACTGCGTGTGGTTTGTATGGATACATTCCGAATTCGGGCACTGTATTTCCCCAAAACGACAGGATTTTCTTCTTAAATGCAGCTGCAATGTGCATCAAACCGGTATCGTTGGTAAGCACAACCCTGGCGTCTTTAACCAATGAAGCCGACTGGTTTAAACTAAGTTTTCCGGTAAAATCGAGAACCTGTCCGCTGGTTTTCTGAACAACTTCGTGAGCCTCTTCAATTTCGCCTTTCCCTCCGAGCAAAATAACCGGAACATCGGCAAGATTGCATATTTCTGTAATCTTTTCAACGGGTAACTTTTTGGTTGTATATGTTCCGGCAATTACAAAGGCAATATAACCATTTTGAAATGCTCCGGGTAACTGAGCCAGGTTGAAAAGGTCGCTTTCGGGTATAAAAAAATCAAGCCCTTGTTTGTCATTTTCAACATTAAAAGCAGAAAGTGTTTCAAGGTAACGATCGACAATGTGTTTTTGGGGCAAACGGTTTATTTTAAAATGAACCAGAAGAAACTTATGCAAATTCAGTTTTTCAAACGAAAAAGCACGTCCTTTTAACCTGGTTTTAATACGGTTACTTCTGAAATTCTGGTGCAAATCGATGATATAATCGAAATTTTCCTTTTCAAGTTCAGTTATTAAATCGGAAATATTTTCTTGTAAAACATGAATTTTTTCGATGTAAGGATTCGACGCTACAATGGATGCATGTTTTTGTTTGGTTACAAAATGAATCTCAGCGTTTTCAACCTGTTGTTTCAGACAACGTACTACCGGCGAGGTTAAAACAATGTCGCCGATGGAACTAAACCGTATGATCAAAAATTTGATTTTCACGAAATAAATAAAAAACCCTGAAGAGTAATTTCTTCAGGGTAATATAGTAATTTTTTATTTCCCTTTAAGCTGATTCTACCAATACAATAATTTTATTGGCTTTATTCTCGATTACACCTCCGTCGACTTCAAACAAACGTTCCTTTCCGTCTTCTTCAACTACTTTTAAAGTTCCTTTATTGAGTGTTGAAATAATCGGAGCATGATTTTTCAGAATTTCGAAGGCTCCTTTGCTTCCCGGCAATTGAACCAGTTTTACGTTTCCTTCGAAAACTTTTTTATCGGGTGTAATAATTTCAAGAAACATGGGCACAAATTTCAAAATTAATTATCGGCCAACATTCGTTCACCTTTTTCGATAGCTTCTTCAATAGTTCCAACAAGGTTAAATGCAGCTTCCGGATATTTATCCACTTCGCCGTTCATAATCATATTGAAACCTTTGATTGTATCTTCAATTGAAACAAGTTTTCCTTCAAGGCCGGTAAATGCCGAAGCAACAAAAAACGGTTGCGAAAGGAAACGTTGTACACGACGGGCGCGGTGTACCACCAGTTTGTCTTCTTCCGAAAGTTCGTCCATACCAAGAATAGCAATAATATCCTGCAACTCTTTGTAACGCTGAAGAATTTCTTTTACACGTTGGGCACAGCCATAATGTTCGTCGCCAACAATATCAGGAGTCAGAATCCTGGAAGTAGAATCCAGCGGGTCAACAGCCGGATAAATACCAAGTTCCGAAATTTTACGGCTTAATACTGTAGTTGCATCGAGGTGGGCAAAAGTAGTAGCAGGCGCAGGGTCAGTTAAGTCGTCGGCAGGTACATAAACAGCCTGAACCGAAGTAATTGAACCGTTTTTGGTTGAAGTAATACGTTCCTGCATAATACCCATTTCGGTAGCCAGCGTTGGCTGGTAACCTACTGCCGAAGGCATCCTTCCGAGAAGCGCGGATACTTCGGAACCTGCCTGAGTAAAACGGAATACATTGTCGACGAAAAACAGAATGTCGCGGCCGCCGCCTTTTGAACCGTCACCGTCGCGCAAACTTTCAGCAATTGTCAATCCTGAAAGCGCAACACGGGCACGTGCTCCCGGTGGTTCGTTCATCTGCCCGAAAACCATCGCCAATTTCGATTTTTTAAGTTTTACAGTATCTACTTTTGAAAGATCCCAACTTCCTTTTTCCATCGATTCTTTGAAATCCGAACCGTAATCAACGATATCGGCTTCAATCATCTCGCGCAAAAGGTCGTTTCCTTCACGGGTACGTTCACCTACACCGGCAAATACCGAAAGACCACTGTGGGCCAACGCAATATTATTAATCAATTCCTGAATCAAAACGGTTTTTCCAACACCGGCGCCACCAAACAGACCAATTTTACCACCTTTTGCATATGGTTCAATCAGGTCGATAACTTTAATACCGGTGTAAAGAACTTCTGTTTCGGTTGTTAAATCTTCATATTTTGGCGGTTCATTATGAATATTCAACCCTTCTTTTGGTAATTGTTCCAGACCATCAACAGCGTCGCCAACCACATTGAGCAACCTGCCCAATGCAATTTCTCCCTTTGGCATTATTATCGGGCTTCCGGTTGAAACCACATCCATGCCTCTTTTAAGACCGTCGGTTGCATCCATTGCAATACAACGAATCTGGTTTTCACCAATGTGTTGTTGGCATTCGATAATCAGATTATCCTTGCCTTCTCTTACTATTTCCAAAGCATCGTAAATACTGGGGAGTTCGCTGCCAACTTGTTCGAAACTGACATCAACCACAGGACCAATAACCTGGGTAACTTTACCAACGTTTTGAGCCATTTATGTTTAGATTTTTTATCGGTTTTTTTTAATATGAGCTTTATCACTGCCCAACAAATTTAGTATTGTTTTGCTTTTTTGCAACTAATTGCCCTTTTTTTTGGGGGAAATTTAACGTTCTTAATAAACCCGTTTCAACATTTTACTGCTCAAATTTTTAAGGGGTATTTTTTTGTCTTCGGGTAAATCTAGATTGTTGAATATTTGAGCAGATTTCTCAAAGTAGAAATCGATTTTTTCACGGGTTTTTTCTTCAATTCTTAACTGCCTGTAAATACTTTTTACTGCTTCAATTTTTTCGGCAGGAACAAACGCTTGTTTAGCAATCCAACCTTTTAGTTCTTCCAATTGCAGAGCATTGGCCGATTCGAGTGCTTTTATTAAAAGGTAGGTTTTTTTGTTGGCAAGAATATCGCCGCCAATTTTCTTTCCAAAGGTTTCCTGGTCGCCAAAAGTATCCAACAAATCGTCCTGCAACTGAAATGCAAGCCCCAAATTGATTCCGAATTCATACAAATGTCCGGCAATTTCATCGGAAGCACCTGCAAGCAAGGCGCCCCCTTTTAATGCACACGCCAGTAAAACCGCAGTTTTTAGCCGAATCATTTCGAGATATTCCGCTTCGGTAACATCGAGCCGGTTTTCAAAATCCATATCGAATTGCTGGCCTTCACAAACTTCAATTGCCGTTTGGGTAAACAACCGCGCTACATCGGTAATTCTCTCCGATTTGCTTTCCAAAAGATATTCGTACGCTAAAAATGCCATTGCATCGCCGGAGAGAATGGCGCTGTTTTCGCTGAACTTTTTATGAACGGTAGCCCTGTTTCTGCGCATTTCTGCTTTGTCCATAATATCGTCGTGAAGCAAGGTGAAATTGTGAAAAACTTCAATTCCCAGAGCAGCCGGAACTGCATTTAAAATATCTTCAGAAAATAAATTATAACTGTGCAGAAACAGAACCGGACGCAACCTTTTTCCACCCATTTCGAGTGTGTATTCCACAGGTAAATACAATTCCACCGGTTGTCTTTTATTCAGTTGCTCCGAACGAAACTGAATTTCAGTATTTATCTTTTCAAGTAATTCTTCAAAAGTATACATCATTCTGCCTTATTTTCGTCGTACGAAATTTCCAAATCTTCAAGTTCAATGTCTTCTTCCTCGTCGTAAATATGAAGCAAAGGTTCTTTGAACGATTTTGTGGTAGTTATCCGTTCGAGACTGGCCAGAAGTGACGGCAACAGTATTAAGTTTGAAGTAACGGCAATAAGCAAAGCAATGGAAACCAAAACGCCAAGTGCTACAGTTCCGCCAAAACTCGACAGTGAAAATATTCCAAAACCAAAAAATAACACCACCGAAGTGTACAACATACTCACGCCGGTTTCTTTTAAAGCCATTACCACCGATTGCCCGATATCCCAGTTGGAAGCATTAAGTTCCTGCCGGTATTTGGCCAGAAAATGTATGGTGTTGTCGACCGAAATTCCAAAGGCAATACTAAAAACCAAAATAGTTGATGCTTTTATGGGAATATCAACAAATCCCATAATTGCTGCTGTAAAAATCAACGGAATTACATTCGGAATCAACGACATGATAACCATTCTCCACGAAGAAAACATAATGGCCATAAAACCTGAAATCAAAAAAATTGCCAGTGCCAGACTCTGAAATAAATTTTTCAGTAAATATTGTGTTCCTTTAAAAGAGGTGATGCTCGATCCGGTAACCGTTACATCGTAATTGTCGGAAGTAAAAATGGAATCGACATCGGCATTAAAATCTTTATACAATTCTTCCATTCGTTTGGTACCCACATCTTTCATTCTAATACTGATTCGGGTAATTTGCCGGGTACTGTCAACAAAAGAATGAAGCAACCCCGCATTTTCTTCACCGGTTTGGGCATATTGTAAAATAAAATTCTTTTCGCGATTGTTGGGCAAACTATAATAATCTTCGCGCCCGTTGTAAAACGACTGCTTGGCAAATTTCAGCAAATTTAAAAGCGACAGCGATTGCGACAATTCAGGATATTCAGCCAGTTTCGTTTCAAGCGCATCCATTTTCTGGAAGGTGGAAAGTTGCATTACCCCGCCCGGTTTTTTGGTATCTACCATAATTTCGAGCGGAATAATTCCTTCAAAATTATTTTCGAAAAACTTCAAATCCACATAAATCGGATCGTGTTGCGGAATATCGTCAACCATATAACCCGAAGTTTTCATCAGTGTAATTCCATAAATTCCCAGAGCAATAATTGCAACAGTAGAAATGTAGACGGCTTTTCTGTAATTTTTTGTGATAACAATTAACTTGTCGATAAATCTGGTGATGAATTTATTTTCGAGATGGCGAACATGCTTCGAAGAAGGCGGTTTAATAAAACTGAAAATTATAGGAATGAGCAGCAACGAAAGCACAAAAAGTCCCATAATATTCAGCGAAGCAATTATCCCGAATTGTTTCAGAATATCGCTTTTTACGATAATAAAAGTGGCAAAACCGGAAGCAGTGGTCAGGTTGGTAAGAAAAGTGGCATTCCCGATTTTTATGATTACGCGCTGAAGCGCTTTTATTTTGTTCCCATGTTTTACAAATTCGTGGTGAAATTTATTCAGCATATAAATGCTGTTTGGAATGCCGATTACAATCAACAACGGCGGAATCATTCCAGAAAGAAGGGTAATTTTATACCCGAAAAGTGAAAGCATTCCCAGCGCCCAGATTACACCAACCAAAACAATTAATACCGGGAAAAAAACTGCTTTGAACGAACGGAAGAAAAAGAACAAAACAACAATACAAATGGCCAGCGCCAGCAAACTAAAAAGATAAAGTTCTTTTTTGATTTTGATGGAATTTACCACCCGAATGTACGGCAGCCCGGAATAGTGTAATTTTATATGTTCATCTTTTTCAAACTGCTGACTCACCTTTTGAATAGTGCGAACCATTTGCTCGCGCTCTTTCGACTGCATTTTTTCCTTGTTCACCGTAATAGCCAGCAAATAAGTATTCGCCTCTTTGTTGTAAAGAAGCCGGTCGTAAAAAGGCAGGCTGTTCAACTTTTCAGCATAAATATCGAGTTCCTGCTGGGTATTAATTGTATCCGGAAAAACAGGATGAATTTCAAACCGGTGTTCATCGGTATTTTTTACCAGGTCGTATGCACTTGAAACGGAAATCAGGTTTTCAACGCCGTCTATTTTTGAAAGTTCGTTACAAAGCCGTTGCCAGCGTTTAAAATGGTCCAACTGAAAAAAATCAGGGTCCTGTGTCCCGATGGCAATCAGATTTCCTTCTTCTCCAAATACGTCAACAAAATGCCGGTAATCTTTGTACGCCTGATCTTTTTTCGGCAACAACGATGAATATTCGTACGACATTTCCACATTTCGGGCGTGAAAACCCAAAAAGACGGTAATAATTGCTAAAATAACAAGAAACAAAATCCTATTCCTGAGGATAATCCTGGAAACCCTGACCCACATACGATTTCTGGTAAAATGAACAATTCAGCGAAAATAAGACATTTATTCGGATAAATAAAAAAAGATGCTTTACATGTTTCCAAACTTAAAAAAACCTGAATTTTTCTCCGGCGATTATTTCCCCGAAACGGCGACAAGATGATTGCTTGTCCTGAAAATCAAATAATTATCAGCAATTGCGGGCGTAGACATGATTGTTTCGTTTAAATTATTTTCATGTAAAATCTGAAAATCGGGCCCGGCTTTTACTGAATACACTACTCCGTCGTTGTCGGTTATATAAATTATTCCGTCAGCAGCTACCGGCGACGAAGTGTAGCTGTTTCCGTTTCCTGCTTTTTCTGAATATATTTCTTCACCGGTAAGTGCATTGTAACAGGTAAGTTTCCCGTTCCAGGCTGCATTGTACAAATAGTCGCCGTACAAAAGCATGGTTCCCATGTAAGAACCGCCGCGCAATTTTCCCCATTTTACAAATTCATTCGAAGTTTCTTCTTCTGCTAAAGTAATATCGCCACGCGCTTCAGTTGAAATGGCCAGTACCGGAGATAATTTTCCGTGAGCGCTGTTAAAATACACCAGGTTTTTACCAACCACCGGTGTTGGAATCTGAATATCACCACCACCCGACATCCGCCAAAGTTCTTCACCGGTTTCAAAATCGTAACCACCGCGGTGTTTGTAACCGTTCACTGCAATTCTGGCTTTTTCACCTTCATAATAAATATTGGGAGTGCACCAGCCCGGATATTCATCGCGGTCTACCGACCAGAGTTCTTCGCCGGTTTTAATATCGTACGCAGCGAGAAATGAATTTTCCATGATATCGCACTGAATAACAACCACATTTTTATGAATTAAAGGGGAACTGGCAAATTCCCATTCAGCCTCGGGAACCAAAAAGAAAACTGCTTTCAGCGTTCCAAAATCCTTTTTCCACTGCAATTCTCCGTTCATGTTGTAACAATACAAACCTTCGGAACCAAAAAAGGAAACCACAAATTCGCCGTTGGTTGCAGGCGTACAGTTGGCATGCGACGACATCGGATGGCGTTTTTGCAACGGAATGCCGGTGTGTGCCGTTTGCTGCCATTTTATTTTGCCTGAATTTTTATCGATACAATAAGTTATCCAGCTGTATTCTGTAGAATCCTGAACCGGAACAATGGAACCGTAAATTCCTGTAACTACTTTCCCCGAATCTTTTTCGCTCACTGCTGTGGTAACAAAAACATTGTCATCCCAAATAATTGGGCACGAATTGGCAAGCCCGGGAATAAACGTTTTCCAGGCAATATTTTCGCCGGTTTCGGCATTCCAGGTTGCTGGGAGATTTGTTTTGTCCAAAATGCCACTGGCATAATTTCCGCGGTACATAAACCACTGTCTTTCAGAAGAATTCTGAGCCTGACCATTCAATACAAAAAATAAGATAGAAATCAGTAGTAATTTAGTTTTCATTGTTTTTGGTTTTGTTCAAAGAAACAAATAATCTTTTAATTCGCCATAACTGAACAAGTTAACTCCTTTCAAAAAAGACATCAAATTCAGGGATTTTTTAATTCCGGTTCTCTTCGGAAATTCTAAAAAGGAATACTATTTTTATTCGGTTAAATTGAATTTGAATTACGCCAAAAATGAATCTTGAAAAAACTGCAATAAAAATTCGCAAAATCGGATGGGAAGATATCCCGGTTTTAGTTGATTACCGTTTGTTGTATTTAACTGAACTGCAGGGAGAAATGAGCGATATGTATAAAAAACAGTTGCGAAACGACCTTTTTCAATATTTTGAAAAGGCGATGAAACAGGGACATTTTATGGCAGTTTTGGCTGAAGTTGATGACCAAATTGTGAGTTTTGGAGGAATGGTAATCAAAGAAATTCCGGGCGATGTAAACAGAACAACCTATTTGGAAGGCGATATTTTAAACATGTACACCATTCCCGAAGCTCGGCGAAAAGGGATTTCATCGGTTATTTTGGAAAACCTGCTCAGCGAAGCCAAAAATATGGGAATTACAAAAGTTGCGCTTCATACCTCAAAAGACGGTGAAAAACTATACCGTAAATATCAATTCTCCGAACCTGTTTATCCTTATCTTGAGCGAACCATTGACTAATTAACTGATAAAATGAATAATACACCGGAAAAAACAAAAAATCCCTGGAGCTGGATTCCAACAGTTTATTTTGCTGAAGGACTTCCTTATATAATTGTAATGACCGTTTCGGTGATAATGTACAAACGGCTGAACATTTCGAATACCGACATTGCATTTTATACCAGTTGGCTTTATTTGCCGTGGGTAATAAAACCGTTTTGGAGCCCGGTGGTGGAATTACTGAAAACCAAACGCTGGTGGATTGTTACCATGCAGCTTTTTATTGGCGCCGGACTTGCCGGTGTTGCTTTCACTTTGCCAACCACATTCTTTTTTAAAGCTTCACTGGCATTTTTCTGGTTACTGGCATTTGGTTCGGCAACCCAGGACATCTCCATCGACGGGTTTTATATGATGGGGTTAAACGAAAGTCAGCAGGCTTTTTTTGTTGGGATAAGAAACACATTTTACCGGATTGCCATGGTTACCGGTCAGGGAATTCTGGTTATTCTTGCAGGTTATCTCGAAACTTCGAATCTGCTTGGCGACCCGGCCAATGGTCACAATATTCCATTGGCGTGGGCATTTACTTTTGCTGTACTTGCACTGGTTTTTGTGCTTTTTGCCATCTATCACAAATTTTTTCTCCCGCGTCCGTCGGAAGATGTGCAGGCGGCTTCAGCAAGTTTGAAAAATATTTTGACAGGTTTTGGTGAAACCATTCGTGCTTATTTTGTAAAAAACGAAATCTGGACCATCCTAGGTTTTTTGCTTTTGTACCGGCTTGGCGAATCGCAGCTGGTAAAAATGGCATCACCATTTTTGCTCGATGGAGCCGATGCCGGGGGTCTTGGCTTAACAACTGCTCAGGTTGGACTTGCTTACGGAACCATTGGAATTATTGCACTCACAATTGGCGGAATTTCAGGAGGCTGGCTGGCTTCGAAACTGGGATTAAAAAAACTGCTGTGGATTTTTGTATTCTGCATGAACCTGCCCAACCTGGTATATGTTTATCTCGCTTATTTTCAGCCCACGCAATACTGGATTATTATAACTTCAGTTGCGGTTGAACAGCTTGGATATGGTTTTGGATTTACTGCTTATACATTGTACATGTTGTATGTTTCCGCAGGAAAATATAAAACGGCACATTTCGCCTTTAGTACCGGAATTATGGCGTTGGGAATGATGGTGCCGGGAATGATTTCAGGATGGTTGCAGGAATTGCTGGGCTACCAGCACTTTTTTATCTGGGTGATGCTTTGTACAATCCCCGGATTTATTATGGCAAAACTGATTAAACTCGATAAAAACTTCGGAATGAAAAAAGACTAAGCCGAGAAACTAAAAGGTTTGTAGTTTTTCTCGATTTACTGTTTTCATTCAAAACATTGACTCTTCTTTAATCTCCTTCAAATACTGATATTTGAAAGCTTACTCTTCAGATTAAATTTCTATTTTACTCCCTTCAAATAGAATTTTAATCAAAACTTATAATAATGCAAACAAAAAATCTACTGCTTTTTTTATTGGCGTTTTTGCTGATAAACGGAAAAATTGTTGCCCAAAACGAACCTGTTACAACAGCCAATTACCGGTTGGCCGAAAGGTTCTCACCCGAGAAATTAAAACGCCTGGTATTTAGCACTTCAGTGAATCCCAACTGGATGGAAACCGGCGATAAATTCTGGTATTCTTACAGAACATCAGAGGGACAGTTTTACTACTTGGTCGATCTGGATAAAAAAACAAAAACGGCAATGTTTGACAATGATAAAATGGCGGCCATGTTAACGCAGATTACCAAAGACCCATACGACGGACAGCACCTTCCGCCCATAAATCCAAAATTTAAAAAGAACGACACTGTTTTTCAGTTTGATGTTACCAGCACGCAGGACGAAGAAAAAGAAAAAGTTGAAGAAAAGTCTTCCGAAAAACAGGATTCCACAAAAACCGACGTTGACAAAAAAGCAACAAAGGAAAAACCCAAAAAGAAAGTTTTTCATTTGGAATACAATTTAGCTACCGGACAATTGTATGAACAAAAAGACTGGAAAGAGAAAAAAGAAAATCAGTCGTGGGCATCTATTTCGCCCGACAGTTCATACGTTGTATTTGCGCGCAACTACAATCTTTACTGGATGGATAAGGAAAATTTTCTGAAAGCTTTGGAAGAAAAGGAAGACAAACCCGATTCAACCATTGTTGAACACCAGTTGACCACCGACGGAGAGAAAGATTACGAATACGGCGGTGGTTACACGGCAAAGGAAAATGACGATGAAAAAACCATTGAAAAAGAAAGTAAAAAACGCCAGCGCGCTCGGATTTTATGGTCGCCCGACTCAAAAAAATTCGCACTCAACCGCGACGACAGCAGAAAAGTTAAAGCGCTTTGGGTAATCGATGTATTGAATGATCCCCGCCCGGAACTGGAAACCTACAAATACCAAATGCCCGGTGAGAAAGAAGGTCCGCAGGAGGAACTCTGGATCTTTGATATGCAAACGAAAGAAGGCAAAAAAATCGATGTGTCTGCTTTCACCGACCAGACTATTTCCATTTCAAGAGCCAACCTGACCAACAAACAACGCATCCAGGATTTTGTGCCGTCGCTCTGGTTGTCAAACTCCTCAGAAAAACTGTATTTTACCAGAACCAGCCGCGACCTTCACAAAATTGATGTTTGTGTTGTTAACACGCAAACCGGCGAAGTAAAAACCCTGATTGAAGAACGGTTAAATACATATGTTGAAGAAGTAAACCCGGTTCTTTTTAATAACGATAAAGAAATGATTCACTGGTCGGAACGCGACGGTTGGGCACATTTTTATTTGTACGATACAGAAGGAACCCTGAAAAATCAGATTACCTCGGGACCGTGGCACTGCGACCGGGTTGTGGGTGTGGATGAAAAAAACCGCGTACTTTATTTTATTGCCAACAATCGCGAAAAAGATGAAAATCCGTATTACGAGCATTTGTACAAAGTTAATCTCGACGGAACCGGCCTTACTTTGTTAAATGCAGGCAACTTTACTCACGATGTGGATTTGAGCGATTCATTCCGTTATTTTTTGGACAATTATTCGCGGGTAGACACAACGCCAAAATCAGAAATCAGGGACAATACAGGAAAAGTGGTTTTAAATCTTGAAACGGCCGATCTTTCAAATCTTTTTGCCGCCGGGTATCAATTTCCTGAAATTTTCAAAGCCAAAGCCGCTGACGGAATTACAGATTTGTACGGAGTTATGTACAAACCTTTCGATTTCGATTCAACAAAAAAATATCCTGTTGTTGAATATGTTTACCCGGGACCTCAAACCGAAGCTGTAAATGCAGCCTTTTCAGCAAGTATGGACAGGACCGATCGTTTTGCGCAGCTTGGTTTTGTTGTAATTACAATGGGAAACCGCGGTGGTCATCCGGGCAGGTCGAAGTGGTACCACAACTACGGATACAATGATTTGCGGGATTACGGCCTCGCCGATAAAAAATATGTAGCCGAACAACTGGCTTACAAATACAATTATTTAGACATCGAAAAAGTGGGAATAACCGGTCACTCCGGCGGTGGTTTTATGTCGACAGCCGCACTTTTGCAATACCCCGACTTCTTTTCGGTAGCTGTTTCGGAATCGGGAAACCATGAAAACAACATTTACAACCGCTGGTGGAGCGAAAAACATCACGGTGTGGAAGAAGAAACCGACGACAAAGGTGAATCGAAATTTATCTACGATATTGAGAAAAACACACAACTGGCTAAAAACCTGAAAGGACACCTGTTCCTTATAACCGGCGATATTGATAACAACGTTCACCCGGGAAATACAATTCGTATGGCTAACGCATTGATTAAGGCCAACAAAAGGTTCGACTTTTTCCTTTTACCCGGTCAGCGGCACGCTTATGGAGATATGTCGGAATATTTTTTCTGGCTAAAAGCCGACTATTTTTGTAAGTACCTGATTGGCGATTATTCCATCAGTACCGATATTTTTGAAATGAACAGCGAACATAAAATGACACCAAGTAAAAAACGTTCGGAATAATTCATATTTAAATATAAAAAAAAGAGGCTGTCTAAAAAGTTATTTTAACCGCTAAATGCGCTAAGTTTAACGCAAGGTACGCAAATTTAATCTGCTAATCTATAAAGCTTTGCGCTCTTTGCGAATTTCATTGCGATCATTGCGGTTAAATATTTTTGACTTGGGACAGCCTCTTTTTCCTTTCAACTATTCTCCTTGCAGAATTTCCCCTTCAGGAGTATTGTTTTCGGTTTTACCTTTTCTTTTTTCCAACCAAAAGTAAATAATAGGCAACACCATTAATGTTAACAATGTTGAAGTTACCAAACCTCCAATTACAACAGTTGCCAGAGGTCGCTGCACTTCAGAACCCGGGCCGGTATTAAATGCCATTGGAATAAAACCCAAACTGGCTACCAGCGCCGTCATTAATACTGGTCGCAAACGGTCGGCGGCGCCTTCAACAATCAAATCCTTCAATCCTCCGCCTTTCTCCTTTCGAAGTTCGTTGATGTGATCGATCAGTACAATCCCATTTAGCACCGCCACCCCAAACAAGGCCACAAAACCGATACTTGCCGAAACGGAAAGATACATTCCGCGAATCCAAAGCAGAAAAATTCCTCCCGACAATGCAAATGGAAGGTTCAGTAAAATTAAAATGGCATATTTCATTTTACCGAAATTCAGATAAAGCAATCCGATAATTATAAAAATGGAAAGCGGCACTACCAGCATTAAATGCCGCATTGCCCGTTGCTGGTTTTCAAATGTTCCACCATAATCGATAAAATAACCCGCAGGAATGTTGGCATTTTTCGCAATTTCATTCTGAAGACTGGCCACATAACTTCCAAGGTCAATATCTTTGATATTGATTCCCACAATCAAGCGGCGCCAGCCATTTTCACGCTGAATTTCGCGCGGGCCTTCCTGTAAAATTATTTTAGCGACCCTTTTCAGTGGCACATAATCGCCATTAGGAAGATGCACCGGAACTTCCTGAATTTTCTGCAATTCGTCACGGATATCTTTGGGATAACGGACAGCAATTCCGAAACGCCGTTGTCCTTCGTAAAGCTGGCTCACTTCCTGTCCACCAATTCCTGCTTCTATTACTTTTTGAACATCATCGACATTTAATCCAAAAGAAGCCACAGCTTCTCTATCAATTTCAATGGTAACGTAAGGTTGCCCAACCGTTTGTTCTACGTAATAATTATCAGTTCCCTGCAGTTGTGGTAATAAACCAGAAATGTTTTCGCCAATCTTACTTAGCATATCCAAATCTTCACCATAAATTTTCACAGCCAAATCCGATTTTACCCCGCTGGTTAATTCGTCAACGCGCATGGCAATGGGTTGTGTAAAATTGTACGACAACCCGGGTTCTGTTTCTAAATACGGTTCTATCTGGGCAACAATGTCCTCTTTTACCATTCCTTCGCGCCACTCTTCTGTTGGTTTTAATATCACCCAAACGTCGGTTTGATGAACACCCATCCAATCGTTGGCCAAATCGGAACGCCCTGTTTTTGGCACAACCGTTTTAATTTCAGGAATATTCTGAACCAGTTTTCCGGCCAGCCAATTGGCATTTTCTATCGATTCTTCGAGTGTTACCGACGGCATTCGAACCTGTTCAATCAGAATCGAACCTTCATCGAGTTCCGGAATAAACTCGGTTCCCAGCCTTGTCATTAAAAATACAGAAGCGGCAAAAAGAACCCCGGCAATGGAAACCACAAACCATTTGCGATCCATATATCGGCCAAGTTCCCTTGAATAACGAGGTTTTAAAAAGTTTATGAGATAATTCTTTCGCACTTTTACACCTTTCCTGAAAACAATAGAAGCAATGGCAGGAACAAAAATAAGCGCCAGAAGCAACGAACCAAACACTGCCGCGGCAACAGTAATCGCCATCGGCCGGAACAATATTCCTTCCATCCCGCTAAAAGTCATGATTGGAACATACACCATCAGAATAATTAAAACACCAAAAAATATTGGCCTCACAACCTGCTGTGCCGATTTTCGGATAATTTCGTCTTTGTTAGTTTCCTTGTCTTTTTGAAGACCGTGAACTATGTTTTCAACCATAACCACCGACCCGTCGACCACCATACCAAAGTCGATGGCGCCCAAACTCATAAGATTGGCAGCAAGACCAAATTCGCGCATTCCGATAAAAGCAAAAAGCATAGAAAACGGAATTACCATGGCTACTATCAGCGCTCCTGAAATTTCACCCAAAAGCAACAATAAAACCACAATTACAAGGAAACCCCCTTCCAAAAGGTTGGTAGAAATGGTTTCTGTTGTACGGCCAATCAAATCGGATTGATCGTAAAACTTTTCAATGCTGACCCCTTTTGGCAGATTGGTATTTATATTATCTATTTTTTCTTCAATGCCTGAAATTACCTGTCGTCCGTTTCCGCCACGAAGCATCATCACAATTCCGGTTACAATTTCGCCTTTACCATCTTGTGTAACTCCACCCTGGCGAATCTGAGTCCCGATTTCAACCGAAGCAACATCTTTTATAAATACCGGTTTGTTGTCGACATTTGTGATTATTATGTTTTCAATATCCTCCACTTTATTGATTTGCCCCACCCCACGAATGATAAACTGCTCGCGGTTGTGTTCAAGAAAATTACCACCAGAAACACTGTTGTTGCTTGAAATGGCATCTAAAACTTCGGAAATACCAATGCCAAACATGCGCAACCTTCCGGGTTGAACCACAACATTGTACTGCTTTACATAACCTCCAAACGAGTTAATTTCGGTTACTCCTTTTACCACTTTTAACTGCGGAGCAATTAACCAGTCCTGAATTTCGCGCAACTCGGTAAGCGAATAATTTTCTCCACGAACCACATACTGGTAAATCTCGCCAAGCGCTGTGGTAATCGGCCCCAATTGCGGGCTCGAAACATCGGGTGGGAGCTCATCGGAAATGGATTGTATTCGCTGACTCACCATTTGACGAGCAAAATAAATATCGGTTTTTTCTTCAAATTCAACCGTAACTGCCGACAAGCCAAACTGCGAGATGGAACGCACCTGCGCAACATCGGGTAATCCGTTCATGGCCGTTTCAATAGGATAGCTTACCAGTTTTTCCACATCGTACGGCGAATATCTGCCGGCTTTTGTTATTACCAGAACTTGCACCGGCGTTACATCGGGCAATGAATTTATAGGCAGTTGAATCAGCGAAAAATATCCAGCCACTGCCATCAGCAGAACCAATGCAAGGGCTACAAATTTTTGCCGGACACTAAATGTGATAATATCTTTAAGCATTACTTTTCTTTTTGTGGGTTATTCTTCTGAAATAATATCGAAACGGGAAAGCGCTTTCAGGCTAAAAACATTGGAAACAGCCACTTCTTCTGCATCGGCAAGACCGCTGTTTATAAATACAAATTTGTCGCGCAACTCTGAAACATCAATGGGCCGTTTTTCATAAATGCCATTTCCTTTTTTTACAAAAACAACAGCCTGGTTACCATCGTAGGTAAGCGCTTCAACAGGAATAGCGATGATTTCTTTTTGCGATGAGGTAACAATCGACAAACGAACATTTTCACCCGGTTTTGGCCAGCCATCAGTGGTTGCTACTACAATGTTTGCAATTACCGATCGGCTGCTTTCGTCGAGACCAGGGTTAATAGATGTAACTTGTGCATTCAAAATAACCTCCTGGTTTTCTCTTTTTGAAACCGAAACCGAGTCCCCAACATTGATTAAACGGGCATCGTCGGGCGAAAGATAAGCACGGATTAATACCTCGCGGGTATCCAAAACTCGCGATAAGTTTTCAAGTGCATTTACCGACTGTCCCAGCTCCACAAAATTCTTTTCAATAACACCATCAATGGGAGAATATATTTTCAGCACCGGATCGATATTTTCAGTTTCGGCGAAAGCTTTTATTTCTTTATCGGAAACACCAACTGCTTTTAATCGCGAGTAAGCAGCCCGCGACGAAGTAATTGCGCGATCGTATTCAGCCGTTGCCCTTTCCAGCTCACTAGCCGAAGTAATAGTTTCTTCCACCAGCTGTTTTAAACGTGCAAGTCGGGTGGTTTGAAAACGCTCTTCGGCATAAGCCTGTAAATATTCCGAAACCAGGTTGCCAAATTCGAGGCTCTGAATTTCAAAAATTACTTCGCCTTTTCTTACCCAACTGCCTTCGTATTTATACACTTCATGAATCTGCCCGTCGATGGGGGTACTGATAATGCTGGCATGATTTGGCGCCTGGAAAACTACGCCGGGAGCAACCACAGAATAATCAATAAAATTATTGGTTACAACAGTGGTTTCAATTTTCAATTCATTCTGAACTTTCTCTGAAAGCTGTACCAGGTTTACTTTTGCCTGTTCAGAATTTAACGACGGAGGAAGATCGGTTTGTCCGGCAGGTTCAACATTTTCCTTATTTCCGGAGCCGCAAGAAATGAACAAAATTGTCCATCCTAAAGCGATAAAAAAGGGAATTATTCTTTTCATTTTTTTTGATTTTTTCAAACTAATAGACTAAATCTTCGGTTAAAAATTTTTCAAGAGAAACCAATTGAAGGTAATAATCGCGTAAGGCAATCAGGTAATTTTCTTCACTGCTGAGATACGTTTGCTGTGCATTTATCAGGTTCAACAGATCAATTTCTCCGAGTTGATATGCTTTTAGCGTCAGACTTTGCAAACGCGAAGCTTTTTCTTTCATGGTGGTGTTATAACGGTCGATAATGGAACGGCTGACCGAATAATCGTGCCAGGCATATTCAATCTGTTTTTTTGTGTCGAGCCTGATTTCCTGCTGTTTCCATTGAATCTCTTCCTGTTTTGCAAGGGCGGTATTTATTTTTCCTTTCTGGTCCAACGGATACCAAATCGGAATCCGTAATCCTACTTCAAAACCTTTAAAGTCGAATCCTGAACCGTAATTTTGTTTGTATAAATTCAGACGAAGATCGGGCAGAATATTACTTTTTGCCTCTTTTATAAATAAACCGGCGGCTTTTAATTCATGTTCTGTGGCCAGAAAATTAGGCTGGGTTTCCAGCACTGCCAGCGTCAAAATCTGTGAAATCTCGATGCCTTTTGCATTCAATGTATCGGTAAATTGAATGGAATATTTTTGATCTTCAACCGGAAGTCCCATTGCAAAGAATAACCCGTAACGCGCTTTGTGCAGGGTCCATTCGGTTTGATCAAGTTTATTTTTTGCTTCATCAAGCCGAAGTTCAGCATTGGCTAAATCAATTCCGTTACCTAAACCGGTTTCAAACTTGGTATAAACCGCGTTGTATAAATCCTGCGCCAGCTTTAATTGGTTTTGCCTCGATTTTTGCAGATAAAGTGCGTAAATTACTTCAACATAGTAACTTTTTACTTCAGCCTTAATTTCGTTTTCGCGCGACTGAATCTTAAGTTGCAAGGCTTTCACTTCTTCAGCAAGGCCTTTTAAACGGTACGATGTTGTTAACGGAAAATCGATTTCCTGTGAAACAGTAATTCTTTTTTCATCAAAAACATCACCGGGCCCGGAAGCAATTCCTTCCTTGAAATAGCTAATTTCCAGAGCAGAAACGCCTGTTTCGGTTCGCCATTGATTTTCCTTTTGTTTTAATTGTGCGTACAATTGCTGCAATTCGGCATTTCGGATGTAAGCAGATTCAACTGCTTCTTTTATTGTTAACAAACTATCCTGCTGCCCAAATCCCTGAAAAGAGAAAAAAATGCATACAATTAAAAATAATTTCCGTGTATTCATGGATAATTAGTTGTTTTTTTATAAAGTTATGGAACCTTCCTACATTTTAACTTAATGCACCAAATATTGTTTAACAGGTTTACACTGCTATTTTTCAGCTTTTTTACTGTAATATTTCAGCTTTTGGTTTTACACCTCCTTTTTTTGACACGTATTTTACAAAAAACTTGCGGTTTGTGCCAAAAATAAATTTATGTCATATCAATTGATTATCAATAATATAAAATGAATGTTTTCCACATAAAACAGGGATTTTCTATTTCCTTTTTTGCGGTATTTTATTGCTGAAACTGCTTTAAACAATAAATTAACATTGCCTAATCTTTGCTTTTCATTTTTGAAAAGTTATTTATTTTCGCGGCAATAAATCCAAGTATGTAGATGTTTGGATGTGTCAGTAAAAAAGTCAATCAATGTTTGAAAATAAAAACAGTACCATGGAAAAAATAGTAATAATTGGAGGAGTAGCAGCTGGTGCAACTGCAGCTGCAAAAGCCCGTCGTTTGTCGCCCGATGCAAAAATTACAATGCTCGAAGCCGGGCCTGATATTTCGTTTGCAAATTGTGGGCTCCCTTACTACATTGCCGGCGACATTGACAGCCGCTCAAAATTAATCCTGCAAAGCCCCGAAAGTTTCAATGAGCAGTACCAGGTTGAAGTTCACACACATACACAGGTAGATGCAATTGACAGGGCAATTAAACGGATTCAAACTACCAATAGTAAAACAGGTTCAAAAAGAACATTTGAATATACAAAACTCATTTTAGCCCAGGGAGGAAAACCAATTCAACCAGAAATTCCGGGGGCAAATTCAAGTCACGTTTTTAGTTTGTGGACATTGGAGGATATGGATAAAATTGACAACCACCTCAAAAACAAGGAACCAAAAACTGCAGTGGTTGTTGGCGGTGGATTTATTGGCCTCGAAATGGTTGAAGCACTGGTAAAACGTGGACTAAAAGTTCATGTGGTTGAAAAAATGAAACATATAATGGCGCTGATGGACGCTGAAACAGCAGGATTCATTACCCGCGAATTGCGTTCGTTCGGCGTTGGGATTTACACCGAAACAGCAGTAACAAAAATTTACCACAACTCTGTTGAATTGGATAACGGCAAAACACTGGATGCCGATATGGTTTTACTTTCCATCGGTGTTCGCCCAACATTGCAACTGGCTAAAAATGCAGGTTTGGAGATTGGTGAAGCCGGCGGTTTACTGGTAAACGACAGATTGCAAACTTCAGATCCGGATATTTTTGCTGCCGGCGACATGGTTGAAATTGAACACCGCGTATTTGACAAAAAAGTACGTATTCCGTTAGCTGGTCCTGCAAACCGCCAGGGAAGAATTGCTGCGGAAAACGCTTTGGGTGGCGAACACAGTTATAAAGGTGCGATTGGAACTTCGGTGGTTCGCGTTTTTGACGCGGTTGCCGGAATTACCGGACTTTCACTAAAACAGGCACGTGCTGCCGGAATTGATGCCGATGCTGTTGTTGTTCATAAAGAACACCACACTTCGTACTATCCGGGAGCTGAAAATGTAAGTGTAATGCTTGTTTTCGATAAAAATACGGGCGTTGTACTTGGCGGGCAAACCGCAGGTTACAAAGGCGCCGACAAACGTTTGGATGTAATTGCAACTGCATGTGCTGCTAAACTAACCGTCAGTGATTTGGCAGATGTTGATTTTGCATACTCTCCACCCATTGGAACAGCAAACGATGCTATGAATATGGCCGCTTTCGCCGCTGAAAATAAAATATCGGGGTACAGCCCAAGTTTACTGGTTTCTGAAATCGATGAATACCTTGAAACCAAACAACAGGTGATTGTTCTGGATGTTCGTGATGTTTTCGCTCACCAAAAAAGCAAAATGAACGGCGCCTACCACATGCCGCTTGAAATGATACAGCCAAACCTGGAACGGATTCCAAAAGATATTCCGATTTTGGTGTACGACGAGACCGGTAAAAAAGGCCACCAGGCGCTGCGAATGCTTGTTGGCGCAGGATGTAAGGAAGTTCTAAATATCTCGGGAGGACATATTTCTCTGCAAAACCATACCATTTCTGCCGGATTTAAATATATCAGGATGGACATGTTACCCATTCAGAAAAAAAGTATTGGCGTGAAAGTTATGGAGGAAACCGAAACCAACAAAAATGTAAATGCCGACGAATTAAAACGACTGGTAATTGATGTGCGGACTCCCGGTGAATTCAGAAGTGGCGCTTTCCCCGATGCCATTAATATTCCACTGGATGATTTAATGTCGGGCAATGCTGAACTTGGCGAAGATACCGAACGCGAAATTATTGTTTACTGCGCTACAGGTGCCCGTTCGGCATACGCTCAGCAAATTCTAAGAAGCCGTGGTTTTTCCAATGTAGTCAACGGAGGAGGAATTTCTGCAATGATGTCGAGATACTAAATTGTTTAAATACCATATTCAAAGAGCCAATAACTGATTGTTGTTGGCTCTTTTTATTTTTTTTACACCACTTTGTTTCTTTGCATGAAATAGATATATAAATAGAGATGATTGTTTGAATTAAAACCAATTCTGCTTTTAATTTGTTTCTTTTGTAAAAAAGTTCCAATTGAATCAAAGAACAGGATGTCAACAATTTTGCACATCAAAAATATGGTTTGCCCGCGTTGTGTCGAAACCGTGGAACATGTGCTCTCTGAAAAAGGGTTCAGGGTTATAAATATAAAACTGGGCGAAGCTGAAATAGACAAAGAACCAACGGTTTTGCAGAAACAGGAAATTTCTGAAGCTCTGGAAAAAAGAGGATTTGAATTGCTGGTGGATAAAAAAAGCCAGCTGGTTGATCAGGTTAAATCAGAAATCATCCGCTTGGTTCACCACAGCGAAAACGAAATATTAAATGTCAATCTTTCCACGCATCTGGCTCAGTTAATTGGGGCCGACTATTCTTCTATTTCCAATCTTTTCTCCTCTGCCGAAGGAATAACAATTGAAAAATTTGCCATTCTTCAAAAAATCGAAAAGGTAAAAGAACTGCTTTCGTACGGCGAATTAACGGCCAGCGAAATTGCTTTTAAAATGGGTTACAGCAGCGCAGCTCACCTTTCTTCGCAATTCAAAAAGGAAACCGGGATGACTCCGGGACAATACAAAAACCTGAAAGACAAGGAACGAAAATCGCTGGATCAGGTTGGGAAATAAGAACTCGCGTTGAAAATTTGGCGGATTAAAAATTTAACCTCTTTAAAAGAAAATCTTTTGTATAGCTAAACCTTCTTAATATCAACTTGAAAGCTTTGAATTCAATATTAAAAGATTCAGCAGATTCAAAAATAAGTAATATAAAACTTCACTTTTTAAAACGCCGGAGTGGATTGAAATAATTCAGATAGGATTCGAAGTGCTTTCCATACCACGTTGGATCACTTAGTCGCGCCCATAATCCTTTTCTGATACTTTTATCAAAAACAGCTTTTAAAGGGAGCGAAAAATATCTGCCCAATCGCCAGAAAATGTAACTGACCGTACGAAACAAGAACAGATAACCCGGATGATTTTGTAACCAGATAAATCTCCTGATATATTTTCGCACATGTTTTGAATCGGTATATTTTATCTTTTCCGGCAACTCAAACAAAATGGCATTTAGCGACAGCCAGGCATTGGCTTCATTGCGACACGTTTTATATTCGGCTAACGCCTTTTGAGTATCTTCCCGCTGAGCGAGTAGCAACAAATCGTACGACTGACGCAATAAAACCACCCTGTTTTTATATGCCTTGTCATTGAATTGAGCATTCATCATATTGTGCACAATCAAGTGCCGGTTGGACGGAACAAACAGGCCTTGCATTCCAGAAACTTTCTGCTTCCCTCTAAGTATTTGAGAAGCCGGAAAATATTTTCGATACGGTTCAAGGACTACCTCACGGTGAACTTCAACTGCTGCCGGATAATCATAATTCACCATCCGGGGGTAATGCTTCATATTTTTATGAATGTTGGCATTGTATTCCGTAAGTGGCTTAAAGCCCATGTCTATCAATATTTCCGCTGCCGGTAAAACATCCTCATCCTTCACCAAAAAGTCGATGTCGCCAATCATTCGCTCGGCCGGATCAATATATAAGTTGAGCAATAAATGAGCTGAGCCTTTCAAAAAAACAGGTTCAATCCCCTTTTTTACCAACTTCGCTGAAATCTCCCTGACTTCCTCCATTATTTGCCGGTTTCTTTCCCGGTTACTCTGAGTAATTTCAGCAAGGTGGTCCACCAATTCTTTAGGCAATACTGACAACAAACAGGCACGTTCCATCTGAAGATAAACCGCCGGTAAAACAAATTGATCGCTTGCAGCTTTCACCCAGCTTTCCAGATCGAAATCCGCTGATTCGAAAACGTTTTTAAGCAGTTCCTTTCTTTCCGGTTTAATATCCAGGGTAAGGCATTTCGCCAGGTTTTTTATGATTGAATCACTCGTTTTCATTCAACAGTTTTTTTACGGCTTCAATCATTTGCACATTATCTGAATATTTTAATGAATAGTGTTTCTTTCCCCTGAACCAGTTGACAAAGTTTTTTGCATTTTCTTCAGAAGCATTTATCCATGAATCAGGGACCAGCTTTGCAAAAGCATCTTGTGGGGGAATTTTTTTAAGCCGAAAAGAGATGTCAGGGTCGTATATTACTTCTATAAGGGCTTTGCATGGCACTGCCTCCATATTCTGATTGCGAGGAGCCAGGTAACGATAGGTTTTCCCAAAAGCAGGATTGTTATATTCCATGCCCTCCATAAATTCAGGATAGCGTATTTTTACAAGGTCATAAGCATTCTTTTTAATCGAAAGCGCTGCAGGGAAACGGTGAACCAGACCGTTTTTACTATCTACCGGTAGAAAATCATCCGAAAGGACATCCAGCCCGTTTGCCATCGCCAAAGCCGATAAAGTACTTTTTCCACTTCCTGAATCGCCAAAAAACAACAAACTTTGCCTTCTGTCTGAAATGCCGGCGGCGTGAAAAACCCCCATCCATTCCAACTCTTCTTTTTGATAAATCTTCTCAATTATCTTCATCGAGAACCTGCCTGACAGAAAATGATTTTCCTCCCTTTTCCAGGTACCCTCATGTTTACCATTGACCCAAATACTTAAAAAACCTTCCGAATCGCCCACTCTGAAGAAATGCTCAGGATCAGCTTTTGTCCCGGTTTCAAGGTGAGCAAACTTCGGATGGTTGTACCACTCTGCTTCAGGACTTTCGTATTCCACCTCGAAAATAACAGTATTAATTTCATATTTCTTTTTTGAAAAAACGCGCGTCCCCGGTTCATATTCCTGTTTCAAAAACGATGTATCGGACTTTTGTCTGGCCATGTTCCCGGACCACATGCCTTGAATGTGTTGAATTAAATCACACGCTTCCTTTTCAGTAATATCATTTTCATGCGCAATTTTCGGAGCAATATCCTCTGGCTTCAGACAGTACAACAGTTCTTTCAGAATATTAGCAGTTATTTTTTCAGCAACTACATACTGGTTCGTATCCGATATCCAAAGTACTTCTTTATTCCCCAAAGAAAAATTGAGTACCTGTCTTCCTTTTTTTTGTCCGGCCAAAAGAATGTTTTATTTACCAGATTCGAAAAGTAGCCTTGTCAATAAAATCAAAAAAACTGCAATGAAATTTTTTCGAGAAACATTTGCGACACCACTACTCATTTTTCCCGGTGTGAGGATTTGTATTATCTTGGCCATCGCGTTGGACTGGCAGGGGCAGGGGATTGCGCCTGCGATTCTTTCGGGCTCAGAACCATTAACATCGATGCGGCTGTTAAAGCTGCATATTTACCTCCCTTTTTTAATGCTTCTTTGCGTGTCATTTTCCCGGACTCTTCGGTTCCTTCTGCTGATTTGTTATTTTTCATTTCTGCCAGTTTTTTAATTTCCTGTTTGTACAATTTTTAATACTTCACTGCTGTTCGAATCTTTTACTTTTACAAGGTAAATTCCGCTTGTTGCCTGCGGGACTTCTATCCGGTTCTGATTTGAATACCCTGCCTTTTCTACAACCAGTTTCCTGCCTTGAACATCATAAACCGTAATTTCGCCTTCGCCGGTAATTTCTCCCGATATTATGATGATCCCTTCGCTGTACCATGCCTTAAAACGGGTTTGGCTGCTCAGGATATCATCTACATCTGTTGTACTCGAAAATGTGAGCGTGAAACGTCCGTAACCTTTTGTTTCACCGATAGTGGCCGTATAAACGTCTTCAGCGTTATTGAAGGTAAAACTTGTTCCTGTTTGTTTATCATTCAGTATCGGGACAATTCCCGACGGAAAGTTTTCCGATTTTATGCTAAAAACAATTTCCCCGCCTGTTGCCGCATCCAAACCAACCTGAATTTCATATTCTTCTATCCCTGTTTCGGGAAGGCACTGCAAACCAAAATCTACACCGTTATCTTCTACTAGTTTTGTGTAAATATTGAAACCTGTTTTAAACACACCTGCATCGTAACCAACATCGAGACCTGTTGTCATATCGTCCCTGAACTTAATACCGGTTGAGGTAACTGCTTTATCCATTGTTGCTTCCAGCGCCAGTGTTGCCCACTCCGATTGGGCGCTTTTAAAGGCTACTGTGGGTTGATGGGACTGCATCGCTTTGGTTATGTTAAAACCGGCTCCATCGCTGGCTGCCTTTACAAAGAAACCCTGCCCCGACTGAATGTAATTTTGCCCCAACGAGGATACTGAACCAGGAACGGTACCTCCTGAATGGTTGATTATCGCATAATCGCTCCGGATGCCGTCATAACCTTCCTGCTCGTCCCAGATGTACAGGGCAACATAACTGGCATCAAGAGACGATGAATTTACAGAGAGCAGGTTATTTGTCGCATCTACCGTTGAATTGGCTTTTAATGCCGATGGGTATGGATTACCAATGAGGTTCCATCCATGATTTTCTGTTTTTGCAAGTGTAAGGTTTTGATCCCCGGTGTAAAGGCTCCCTGTAAAAGTTATTACTCCGTCAGCATCAGAGCGCAAAGCATAGCCTATACCGGCATCAATAGCCCCGGAACTACTATTGGTAAAAAAGCTGTTCCATGTATTTGTGCTTTCTTCATAATCCATCATCCCCCGGGAATCCCCATCAGTTGCAACACCTGCATTTTTCCCATTTGTAAGAAAGTTAACTATTGTTTGGCCTGGCACTGGAGATGATACCATGTGCCACTTATTGCCTGTCATGTAGCGTTCAACATTTATATCTCCGTTGGATGTGCCACCGACAATAAGTGAACCTGTATTGGCAGAAGCACTTTTTATGGTAAATGTACCTTCATTCAGTAAATTTTTATTTATAGCTAACGTTTTATCGGCATCCAACTGTACAGTTGCACTGCTCCCTACCACAAGGTTATTTATAGTTTGACCGTCAGGAATTTCAGGTAATGAGCCCCCCCAGTTGTAAATACCCACATTATCGGTTGTTGTTGGTACTCCATCTGTCCAGTTTGATGCGGTTGACCAATCGCTGCTTCCTCCCAGCCAGGTAGTAAAGGCTTCTGAATCGGTCAATGTTGCACCGTTTATAGTTCCGTTATTGCTGTTTGCCGTAGCATCGTGTGCCGTGGTTCCGCTGGCTTCATTTAGGCGGTAATAAGCGACTAACCCGCTTTCATCACCGTCAAGAGTGCGCGTCATGTTTTCACGAATTTGCGCTGCGGTACGGGCAGTATTCCAAATACGAACTTCATCAATTTTACCGTTAAAATATGCACCGCTTCCCATATTCGTACCCACCTCGGCACCCAATGCATAATACAACTCGCTACCAGGCATTGCAATCCCTTTTGTTAAATCATTCACAGATTTTATCCCGTTCAAATAGCCTTCTATTTTGGTTGTGGATGCATTATATAGAAATGCAACATGGTTCCAGGTATTGTATGTAATAGTTCCAACGCTTATATAAGAAATCCCAGTTCCCGTCCAGCAACCTACGTAAACCGTATTACCTACTATTTCAATTTGTGAATCCCTCCAACCGTCATTAATTGTAGTTTGCCCTAATTCCGAAAGAATTACACCATCTGCTTCAGCATAAAACCATAATTCTATTGTACGCGACGTACCGTTAAACGAAGAATAAAGATCGGGCGTTATTACATAATCATTTGTTCCGTCAAAATCAAGCGCATTGTTGGCTGTTGATTGAATTACCGATTCGGCAAGTGTCCAGGTACTAAAATTATTAATACCTGAAAGAGTTACTGTATTGTTGGCTGTTGAAATTGTACCCCCTTCTTCAGTCCAGGTAGTTCCGCTATCTTCCGATTTTACCAATTGTAAATTTGCTTCGGTTAAATCATTTAATTCGTTATCAAGATAGTTAAACTCCAGAGTAGCATTTAAACCTGTGTTTGTAGTTGGTGTAATAATATATTGCCTTAATATACTTGTGCCAAGGTTATTACCACTAGCAGCGGCATGATTACGGGTAATGGTTGTACTCCCCATATTGGCAGAAGTAGTAATTACTGCACCCAGCCCTGCAACATCTTCCGAAGACAAACTGCCCAAACTGCGGGTTGTGGTAATGGCTCCGCTTGTACCCGAAAAGACTCCGCATCTTCAACCAAGGTAGCCGAACTTCCGAGTGTTACGGTTTGCCCGTTTAAGTCCAAATCTTTTTCTAAAAATAAACTTCCGCTAACCGTAATACCCGAGGAAAAAGTAGGAGAAGATGTAGAAGAAATAACCATATTGTTAACTTCAGGTGCCCCGCTAATAATTGCATCATTATTGCCAGTCCATTTATAGATTCCAACGTTATCGCTTGAAGTAGGCACACCGTCTGACCAGTTGGATGCGGTTGACCAATCGCTGCTTGTTCCTCCCATCCATGTGGTAAAAGATTCCGAGTCAACCCAGTCGGAGCTTTCGTCCATATTGGTGAGTGTCCCGTTATAACCGTTGCTTGCAGCATCGTAAGCTGTGGTTCCACTGGCTTCATTTAGGCGGTAATAAGCAACCAGACCACTTTCATCGCCATCAAGTGTACGCATCATATTTTCACGTATTTCGGTTGCAGTGCGGGCTGTATTCCAAATTCGGACTTCATCTAAACTGCCATTGAGAAATTCTTGATTGCCCGGTAGTGACCCAAGCCATGCGCCACTGCTTATCGTTGGCAGTGTTACATTTACAGATGTCCTCTGATTTTTTAAAACACCGTCAACATAAGTTTGAAATCCATTTTCGGTATTGCTTTTCCAGACACAAGCAATATGATGCCAGTTCCCATCTTCAATTTCCCCGGATGTTCCTATTGTCACACCATTTGTCAAGCCGTCAGTAGAAATAATAAATTGTGGCGGGTCAGACCAGCCGGCTACAACATAACCTTCTCCACTTTGAAATCGCACCGCAGATAGCAATTCCGTTCCTTTAAACCAATATTCAATTGTTAATGCAGTCTTACCGCTTAAATTATCTGTATATAATGAAGAAGGAAGAGCTACATAATCATCCGAACCGTCAAAGGTCAGTGCATTGTTTTGTGCTGAAAGAGGTTGCCATGAAGTTAAGATAAACAAGGCACCCCAAATGAAGTACATTTTTATTTTCATTTGTAGAACTATGTTAATAAGTTAGTATACAAAAATCGAGGCTTCACAAAAACTATACGATTAAAGGAGTTTGCTAATCCCTGCGCCTGTATTTAGTAAACAAATGTAAAAATAAAATTCAAAAAAATCAGCAAAACAAACTACACCAAGCAAGTATTTTTCAATATTTTTAAGTAGAATAATTAAGTAAAATAGGAATAAAATAATCTGAAATTGTTTTTATCGGCCAAAATGTTTTTATATGTACAGAGGTATACCTTCCTAATTTTATTGAAAAGAATGCGATGTTAAAAAAAGAAAAAATTATAGAATAAATATCTAGTTGTAAGTAGCCGGGAAATATAGGAAAAATGTAGCAATAACCTTAAAATCAATCTGTAACCGGGTTAGAAATTCCATTTCTTTGGTTTTCTTTCTCAAAATCTTACAATACTTTTCAAAAATTATATAAAAATCCAAAAAAACATTCGCCGTATTTTTGAGGGAATTATTTACAGGAATGGAAAAGATTATTTTAAAAACTGATTTAAGCTGTAGACACTGTGTTATGAAAGTGGAACCGGTGCTAAAAGCGGAAAAAGGAGTGTTGGGCTTTTCCGTGGATTTAGAACACCCCGATAAACTGCTTACCATTTATACGGAAGAAGCAAACATTAACTCAATTATTGCCGGTTTCAATAAAGCCGGTTACAATGCAGAATTGCAATAAATCAGGGCATTTTTACTGAATAAATATTTCAAAGTCGTACTCTTTTTAAGAAAAATGTGTTAAGAAAAATAATACATATTATTTTTGCCGCGCTGTTGTTAATTGCAACAACAGGAATGGCTTTTTCGACACACTATTGCAGAGGGAAAAAAGTTTCGGTTGTATTTTTTAAAGAAGCAGAATCATGTTGCGGAAATGCAAACTGCTGTCATACCGAAAACTCGTTTGTAAAAGTAAAAGATGATTTTGCGGTCTCGCCGGTTTCTGAAATTCCACTGTTGGCCGAAACCATTATTTTAGGAACATCTCTGCCGGAAGACATTCAAATAAATACGCCGGAAACAAAAATAGTTTCATTTCTGACTACAGATTCTCCCCCTCCAATACCGCTTCAAACCAGTCTTTCGCTAAAACAGGTATATCTTTTATGATTTTATTATGATAAACATGTTGTTTTTCATTGGATGAAAAACAGAAATAGTATTGTAATCATAGTAAAACATAAACAGAAAAATGAAATCACTTTTAACCAATACAAGAAAGTTTAAATTCCTTTTCACCTTATTCATTATTCTCTTCCCTTTTTTCATTCAGGCACAAGTAATTAAAGGTGTTGTTTACAGCGAGGAAGAAAAAGGAAATTCACCACTTCCAGGAGTAAACATTTACTGGGAAGGAACACAAATTGGCACAACCTCCGATGGGAACGGTAAATTCGAAGTAAAAAAACCGAATGGCGCTCACATGCTGGTTTTCAGTTTTGTAGGGTATAATACGCAGGTTGTTCATGTAGGAGATACAAAACCTCTAAAAGTTCAGTTAAAGCCAGATCTTGAACTGGGCGAAGTTACCGTGGTGCAAAAAGACCGGGGAACATATCTTTCGGTAATTAATCCCATTCAAACTGAAAATATTGGAGGGGCAGAATTGCTAAAAGCGGCCTGTTGTAATCTGGCTGAAAGTTTTGAAACAAATCCTTCGGTGGATGTAAGTTACAGCGACGCCATAACCGGGGCAAAACAAATTCGTTTGCTGGGGCTTGAAGGAACCTATTCGCTGCTACAAACCGAAAACCTTCCGAACCTCAGAGGTTTGGCAACCACATTAGGACTGGATTATGTTCCAGGACCATGGATGGAATCTATACAGGTTTCAAAAGGAGCAGCTTCGGTTTTAAACGGTTACGAATCGATTGCAGGACAAATAAATGTGGAATACAAAAAACCCGATGCTCTGGAAAATCTTTTTCTGAACCTTTTTCAAAGCGCCGATGGCAAAACCGAATTTAACGCCAACAAATCATTCAAAATCACCGACAAACTAACTTCCGGTTTGTTTGTTCATGCTGAAAACCTGTCGATGGTAAACGATCACAACAGCGACGGATTTTTGGATCATCCGTTAAACAAACAAATAAATGTTTTTAACCGCTGGAAATTTGTAAATCAGAAAGGATACATGGCGCAAGCCGGAATAAGTGTTCTTGCCGAAGACAGGCTGGGCGGACAAAATAACGTTACATTCGGAATGGAACTGTCTATCGGTGGTCCTTACGGAATTAACATAAAAACCAACCGTTACGAAGCATTTTTCAAAACCGGTTATGTTACTCCAAATGGCCACACTGCCATTGCTTTTCTTTCGAATGCAGCCAAACACTACACCCGTTCGTTTTACGGAATAAACCGCTACGATGCCGACGAAACACGTTTTTATGGCAGCCTGGTTTTAACAAAAGATCTCGATTTGTTTGGCTATCATACCTTAAATGCAGGGGGTTCGTTTATTTACGACAAGTTTAACGAAGAACTTTATTCCCGTTTGTTTAACCGCAAGGAGGTTGTTCCGGGCATTTTTGCTGAATACACATATAAACCCAACGATAACCTGACATTTATGGCGGGTGTCCGTGCCGATTTTCACAACCTGTTCGGAACTTTTGTTACACCAAGAATGCATTTTAAATACAACTTCGGAAATCATTATACACTTCGTTTAAGTGCCGGAAAAGGTTATCGTACTGCCAATGTAATATCCGAAAATACCTATTTGCTGGCCAGTGCGCGCCCCTTGTTTTGGGAAACCGATGTTATGCAGGAAAAAGCCTGGAACTACGGAGTCAGTTTTGTTCAGAATTACAATTTGTGGGAAAAAGACCTGCAAATAAATGCTGAATATTTCAGAACCGATTTTCAGAAACAATTGATCGCTGATCGGGAAACATCAACTGACAATATTTTACTTCTTCCTTTGAACGGAAAATCGTATGCCAACAGTTTTCAGTTCGATGTTCGGTACCAACCCATTGAACGACTCGATGTTCTACTCGCCTACCGAATTAACGATGTTAAACAAACCATTGGCGGGCAACTGCTGGAGAAACCTTTATCGGGCAGGTACAAAGGACTTGTAAACCTGAATTATTCAACCCACCTTAAAAAATGGATGTTCGATTACACGGTGCAATTTAACGGTGGCGGAAGGATTCCCCGTATTTACGATGAAGCGATGAACCGCGAAGATATATCACCAGATTTTTTTGAGTTCTCGCCTTATACAATTATGAATTTTCAGGTTACCAAGTTTTTCAGGTACTGGAATATTTATGCAGGCTCGGAAAACCTGACCGATTTCAAACAAAAAAATCCGGTTGCAGGCAACGATAATCCTTTTGGCCCCTCATTCGATGCCACCAATGTTTGGGGCCCTGTTCTCGGAAGAAGAATTTACGCAGGAATAAGAATTAAACTGAACAGAGAATAAAATAATTTATTGAAAATGAAAAAAGTAATTTTAATCACACTGGTTGTATTGTTCGGACTGATTTCAACACAAACATTCGGACAGAAAAAAGAAAACAACACCGTTTGTTTTAAAAGTAATATGCATTGCGAAAGTTGTCAGGCAACATTAACCGACCATTTGAGATTTGAAAAAGGGGTAAAAAACCTGAAAATAGACTGGGTGACCAATACAATTCTAATTGAATACAAAAGCGACAAAAACAACGATGATAACCTGGCTAAAGCTATTGAAAAAAAAGGGTACCAGGCAATAAAAATCCCAATGGGCGAATACAAAGAAATGAAGGATGAAGCAGATTCTGATAAAAAAAGTGAAACCCAAAAAGAACATAAATAAAGTAGATAACAATTTAAATTCTGTTGAAAGGAAATAAACCTTTTATTAACGATTTAAAATTCAGGGAAATGACAAGAAAAGTTTTGAGTTTAATTGCCCTTTTTATGCTGGGCGCAGTTTCGGTTTTTGCAGCCAGTAAAACCGAAAAAATTAAAGTGAAAGGAAATTGCGGAATGTGTGAAACACGCATTGAAAAAACAGTAAATGCAATCGACGGTGTCACAAAAGCAGACTGGAACAAAGACTCTAAAATTCTGAAAGTTACTTTCGACGATGCAAAAACCACCACTGATAAAATCGAAATTGCTGTGGCAAAAGTAGGTCACGACACACCACAAAGCGGCTGATGATGTTTATGAAAAACTTCCGGCTTGTTGTCATTACGACCGCGAAAAATAAAACAAAGGCTGATTATGGAAGCTGTCTAAAAAGGAGAATAGAAAAGATTTCAACTTACAAAATGAAAGTGAGCCTATTTTACCCCTCCAAACCTCCCCTAAAGGTGAGGCTTTAAAGTCCCCTACAGGGGATTTAGGGGTAAAAAACGAAGTGATTAATTACAAATTATAAGTTCATTTATTGTAACTATTACTTTTTAGACAGCCCTATAATTTGTTCAAATTGTTATTTAACCACTTTTTCTGTCAAATTTAACCGGTTTTTCTATTTCCAATTGAATTGGATAAGATGTTGTTTCAACAGGCGTACTAAATTTTTACTCCCAAACTTTAACAGGCTGTGTGAAAATATGATTTTTGATTTATTATTTGAACCCATTGTTTCCATATGCTAATTCTCTTAATAGTCTCTTTTCCCTTTTCATGGTTCGTCTCCTGTTCTGATATTATTATTCGATCTAAAAATGGTTTTTATGGCCTTTTTTTAGGCCATTGCCCAATTGTATCTCATTATTTTGCCCATTAATTCCATAGTTGTCCCACAGTTCAACAGCCTTTTTAGATTGTAGGATATTGTATACAGTTCGAATTCGATTTGGGCTTTTCCCTTTCCCGTTAACAAAAAATTGAACTTGCCCATCAGCCATTTTATCGTTCCAAGAGGGTGTTCGACAATACCTTTCCTTTCGGCTATTTTCTCTTTGGCATAGTTAGTCTTCAGTTTTTCTTTATACTGGTCAATTTTTTCTTGTTCAACATTCCGTTTATAAATCCTCCCTGTTTTCGACTTTGTGCAATTACTGCGGATTGGGCAACCATCACATTCGCGGCATTTATAAACATTATAAATTGCTCCGTGGCGCTTATAATCCTTTGATATAAGGTAGAGGTTTTTCCCTTGGGGGCAAATGCAGGTGTCGGTTTCCTTGTCATATTTGAATGCAAGGTCTTGCTTTATTTCTTTTTCCCGGGATGTTGTTGCAAGTGGTATAAAACACTGAATGCCGTTGCTCTCAATTCCCAAAATCTGTGTGGTATTTCCGTAGCCCTTATCTGCAAGTATTTCTTCCGGGATGATATCCGTTTCCAAAATTGCGTTTTCTACGCAATTTGCTAATTGTTGCTGGTCTACCGCGTCTGTTGTAACTTCGCTGTACATGATGAAGTGGCCTTTGGCTTCAACACCGGTTTGTGCGTTGTAACCTGCAAATTTACCATCACGCCCCTTAACCAAAACTGCATCTGTGTCGTTGGGGGAAATTTGCCTTTTCCCACTGGCCTTCAGTACTTCTCCTATCTCTTCTAATTTTGCCTTTTGCGTTTCAAGCTTTGCTATTTTTTCTTTCAGTTGTTTTATTTCTTCCCTGGCTGTTTCCAGTGAATCTTCTGTTGAATCGTTAACTTCTAATTGTGCTAAATAATCGGCGATGGATTTGTCCAGGTTCTCCAGTTTATGACGGATGCTTTCGCTGTTTAACATGTCGCGGCTTGCGTAGGCTTTTATTTTTGACCCGTCGAATACGAGCTTATTCCCCGAAGCATATTCTTCATCCAACAAAAACCTGCGGAAGGTTTTCAGTACATCTTTTACCAATTGTGCATTGTCCCTGCGAAACTCACAAATAGTCCAATGGTCGGGCTGTAAGCCTTCCATAAGCCAAAGCAACTCAATGTTTCGAAAGGTTTCCCGTTCCAGTTTCCGGCTACTGGATATCCCGTTAAAATAACCATATACCAACAATCTTAACATTGACAGCGGCGGATAGCTTTTCCTGCCTTTTTCTTTCTTCCCTTTCCATTCTTCGCGCCACGGGTTGTCTTCTATAAATTTCCTGCACAGCAAATCAAGTAACCTGACAGGATTATCGGGTAAAACCATAGTCTCGTATGAAACCATCATCATTTGTCCCCGGTAGTGTCCTTCTTTAAAATGCATATTGCCCTGCTTTTTATTGATTTCAAGTTAACCAACTTATCCGAAAAAACTCGAAGATTTGTCTGCCGATATTATTCAATTATTAACAACTTCTATTTAATATCTGTACTTTCGTTTTCACACAGCCTGTTAAAATCAGGTAAGTAACATCCGTAAAATGCCGTTCGCCAAACTACAAAAAAGTATAATTATAATCTGATGGATAAAAAAGTTGTTTACGACTTTTAATAGAGGAGATTTAAAAAAAGGGTGCATTCCTCTGAATGCACCCCTAAACAACTAATTATCTACCAACCTACCGAGAAATATTTTTAAAAGGTAATTTTCACTAACTACAAAATGTTTCAGCAAATAAAAATTGTCGCCCGGTAACAACAAACTTACGTTGTGAAACCGGGTGTATTTTTGCTGGGTATACCCCTGCCAGTCGCTTACAAAAACCGAGGAAAAAGCCATGTCTACCACCTCCGAAACCACAATAAACACTTTATCTTCTTTCAGTACAATACGCACCGAACTGTCGGCAAACATTCGTGAATACAACGTAATAATAAACTGCTGTTTTTCAACATTTTCATAAAAATCGACTACTTTAATATTGTTGTCTTCTTCGGGTGTTTCCAACTGAATATTTTCTATTCCCAAACGAACGGGATAACCTATGTTTTCCAAATGAGTTTTCATTGTTTTGAATTTTAAATTATAAAACGAAACCGAGCAAATTCTTTTCCGCGGAGAGGCGAAAAAAGGTGTTCAAAATATAGAACAACAAATCAGGAAAACGTTGGAGGAGGCAAATCGAGCCGGAACAAAGAAATCTGAAAGGCGGAAAACGACAGCGACAATTCGGGAACTACTTCAATTTGAAAATCCCTGTTTTGAAAATCGAATGCCGACTGAATACGATCAAAAACTGCGGTCTGCGTTTCATTCGAATCCGGATCATCGATTAAAATTCCAAGTTCTGTAAAATTCTGATCGCCGGAAGGCATAAGCAGAATAACCTGTTCCGCATTTTTTTCTGCCTGAGACTGACCCACAGAAAATGGTTTACCGGAAACGGTAAAAACCAGGAGCAAATACACTATCGAAATAAACCATTTCATTTTGTTCAAATCAGTGTGCTAAAGGTAAAGAAGAAAAAAAATAAGAAATCAGAAAAGCGTGTTAATATGCGTTAAATGCAGTTTTAATAAAAGTTAAAAAAATCTTTATTTGATATGCTGGTTTTTAGAGGGCAAAATACTTTTTCATGTCTTTAGAATCTCTTTAGAATGTTTGTTTAACTTGCATTGTTTGAACCGGATTGAAACAGCGACAAAAAAGCTGCATTACGGGGATTTAATTTAAAAAAAGTGAAATTACTAATTGTTGAAGACGAGCCTGTTTTGCTGGAAGAGATTAAAAACTTCCTCGAAAAGGAAAACTACGTTTGCGAAACAGCAGCCAATTTTAATGATGCCGACGAAAAACTTGCGGTTTATCATTACGACGTAGCGCTTATCGATATTACACTTCCCGGAGGCAGTGGTTTACGTTTGATAGAAAACCTGAAACAGCAAAACACAAACACCGGAATCATTATTATTTCAGCCCGAAATTCACTCGGCGATAAACTTACCGGTCTCGATCTTGGCGCCGACGATTACATGACAAAACCTTTTCACCTTTCAGAACTAAATGCCCGCATAAAGGCCGTTTTGCGCAGGCGTAAATTCGAAGGCGCCACTTCGGTTGTTTTTAATGAAATGGAAATGCTGCCCGACCAGGGAACGGTAAAAATAGACGGAAAAAGCCTGGCGCTTACAAAAAAAGAGTTTGAAATGCTGTTGTTTTTTGTATCGAATAAAAACCGGCTGCTCACCCGCGAATCGATTGCCGAACATCTTTGGGGCGACAACATCGACCTGGCCGACAATTTCGATTTTATTTACACACACATTAATAATCTCCGTAAAAAAATAGTAAAAAACGGCGGAAAAGATTACATAAAAACAGTGTATGGCGTTGGTTATAAATTTTCTGATGGATAACCTTATTCAGTTGAAAAAACCTTCTGAGCCTTTTCACTTGAAGAAAACAGAGGTTTATTTCCCTGGAAATAAATCTTTATAAAACAGATTTTTTCGATTTGAATAAAAGAATTAAGGCTCAATATTAAAAAACAGATTATTATGAAAAAGAAATTAAACATTCTGTTAACCCTTGTATTTTTTATTTGCCTTATGAGTTTTAACACACAGGCGCAAAACCAGGAATATAAACTGGCTCAGAGCATCGCACTAACCGGCGATGGAGGATGGGATTATTTGGCGGTGGATGAAATTCATGAAATCCTTTTTGTGTCGCACTCTTCGCAGGTAAATGTGGTTGATCTGAAAACAAAAAAACAACTAGCCGAAATTAAAAACACTCCAGGAGTACATGGAATTGCCATTGCCAACGATCTGAACAAAGCCTTTATTTCGTGCGGAGGCGACGCTTCGGTTTTGGTAATCGATCTTACTACTTTTAACCCGATAAAAAAAGTGCAGATTCCCGGCAAAAATCCGGATTGTGTATTGTACGATTCCTTTTCAAAAAAAGTATTTACATTTAACGGCGGCAGCAGCAATTCCACGGTTTTGGATGCAATTTCGTATGATGTTCTGGAGACCATTCCACTGGCTGGGAAACCCGAATTTTCGCAAACCGACGGTAAGGGGAAAATCTATGTAAATATTGAAGACAAAAGCAGTGTTGCTGTTATTAATGCAAACACTATGAAAGTAGAAAGTTTATGGCCGATTGAACCGGGAGATGAACCATCGGGGCTTGCACTTGATAACACAACCCACCGGCTGTTTTCGGTTTGCGGCAACAAACTTATGGTAGTTACCGATGCTTTAAGCGGAAATGTAATTACAACGGTTCCTATTGGCTACGGTTGCGACGGCGTGGCTTTCGATCCGTTAAATAAACGTATTTTTGCTTCGAACGGAGAAGGAACGATGACCGTAGTTCAACAAATTAACCCCGACAAATACGAGGTGATTGAAAATGTAAAAACACAACGCGGCGCCCGAACAATTACCATCGACAAAACAACACAACATTTATATTTGTCGTCGGGTGAATACGAACCGGGTGAAGGAAGACGCCCGGTAAAACCCGGAACTTTTAAAGTTCTCGATATTGAACCTATGAAATAAAAACAATTTCCAACGAAATAAATTAAAATGAAACTGCTGAATAAACTAAATATCCAATACCTGTTTTTTTCGCTTTTGGCGATGGCAATTTCAGGAGTTGTCATTTATTTTGCATTGGGGCATATTATTAATTACCAGTTGGATGAACGGCTAAACGAAACGCTGATCCAGGTTGAGACGCAGTTAAAGAATAAACCGGATGCAGTTTTTTATGATCCTTTTATCCAGGTTTCTCCAACAGAAATCCGCTCATTAATAACTGTTCTTTCCGATACAGTAGTTTACAATGAAATGGAAAAAGAGTTGGAAGAATGCCGAAAAATCAGTGCTACAATTTCTATTGAAAATAAATCTTACCGCGTTGAAATTATAAAATCAAAAATTGAGTCGGAAGATCTTCAAATCCTGCTGGCGCTGGTAACTTTTGCGGTTATTCTTTTATTAACAGTCACTCTTATATATGTAAACAGAAGGGTTGCCAAATCGGTGTGGCAACCTTTTTTCTCCAATCTTGCCATTATTGAAAACTTTTCAGTAACAACACAGCAACCGTTAGAACTTGGGAGTACCGGAATTTCCGAATTCGACCATCTCAACAAAGTAGTAACCGGATTAACCCGGCAAATTATCACCGACTTTCAAAACCAAAAACAGTTTTCCGAAGATATTTCGCACGAACTGCAAACACCGCTGGCCATCATTAGTTCGCGCCTCGAAAACCTGCTGGGCAACCCGGCATTAAAAGATTTTTCAGAAATCTTAAACAGCATTTATTCTTCGGTGCGGCGCCTTTCAAAACTCAACAAAGCAATGATTTTGCTGCGGAAGATTGAAAACAATCAGTTTGCTGCGGAAGAACATACCAACCTGAAAATAATTGTAACCGAAAAACTGGAAGAATTTTCCGAACTCATCAGTCTTAAAAAACTTCAACTGGAAACGGATATAAAAAACAATTTAATCGTTCCTGTTCCTCTGGCCTTGTCTGAAATTCTGATTAGTAATTTGCTTTCAAACAGCATTAACCACAATACAAAAGGCGGAAAAATCAGCATTCAAATTATTGGAAACCAACTTTCCATTTGCAATTCAGGCCATGAAAAAATTGCCGAACCCGAAAAACTGTTCAATCGTTTTTACAAGGTCGATCCTTCGAGCAATTCGGTTGGGCTGGGACTGGCCATTGTAAAAAAAATCTGCGATTTGCACCGCGTCGAAATTCAATATCATTTTAATGATAATTTTCACTGCTTTAAACTGAATATTCTGAAATAAGAATATTAAAAACCTGCGGTTTTCAGGTTTATTACCAGGCAACTTCCCAAGCTGGCTTCAATTTTTCTTTAGAATCGTACCCTAGGTTTGTCGCAGTTTGAGGAAGAAATTTGGCGCAGGCAATTTTTTTCTTTCCCAACCCAACCTTTTATAAAGTTAAAGTTCCTAACAGCAGGTATTGGAAGAAAAACAGTTACATACCATTGTAAAACGAAGCATTGGAGGCGACCGAAATTCGCAAAAGGCCTTGTACGATTTGCTGGCTCCCATGATGCTCAGTGTTGCATACCGGTATGCAAGCCATAAATCCGATGCCGAAGATATTTTTCAGGAAAGTGTGTTGAATGTATTCGACAGGTTACAGCAGTTGCGCGAGCCGGTGAAAGTTGCAGGATGGGCAAAAAAAGTGGTCATTCACGAAGCCATCCGGTTTTACAAAAAAAAGCGGAGCCTGTTTTTTTCGGAGGAAAATGCAGGATTGACAAATCTGCCGGACTATGGAAACGACATTTACCGGCAAATTGAAACCGATGAACTGTTGCAGGTAATTCAGCAGCTTCCCGACAAAATGCGCATGGTAATAAACCTGTACGCTGTCGAAGGATTTCAGCACGATGAAATTGCCAAAATGCTTGGGATTTCAGTGGGAACATCAAAATCGAACCTGCACGATGCGCGAAAGAGAATTAAAAAATTTATGGGCGAAGAAACGCGTAAAACGGGATGAAGAAAGAAAACGGATACAATGAAATTGATAAGTTGCTCCGTGAACGATTCGGGGAGCACACCGTTCGCCCGGAGAAGGAACTTTGGGAAAAAATAGAACACTGGATGCAACCCCGGACTGTTCCTTTTCTTAAATATTCGCGCCTGAAAATTGCTTTCGCTGCCAGTGCCGCCGCAATTGCCGGGCTTGTTTTTATTGTTTTTACCCTGAATCAGCCCAAAACGACGCCGACTGAATATTCAGATATTCAGCAGATGGGAAAAAACATACCGCCGGAAAATATTCAGCCAAAAAAGGAAACATTGTCAACTGTGGCAAAAAATAAACCGGTGCAAAAAATGCAGGGGAAAACCCCGGTTTTAATTTCAGAAAACAGACAGGGAAAAATACAACCCGAAAATAATTTTAATGCAACAACACCGGATAAACAACAGGAAAATGCCCACTCATCACTTCAGAAAGTAAAAATGCTTACTGTTGAAAGCGTATGTTTCCAGGATTTTGCTTTGTTGAAAAAGGCAAATGTTTCTTCTAAAACAGAGGAACTGGCTTCGGTAAAAACAAATACCAGACCGGCGAAAACAAAAAAAATTCGTTACAATCAGCCATCGAAACGAAGATACATTTCAGCTAAAAAATATTACGCCCAAAAGTTGAGGAACCGCGGATTTATAAAACCGGGCAGTAATTTTGAAAAATTCGGTTTGCGGGTAGTTTTTTCACCTTCATATTCCACACGAACGGTAAATAATCTTCAAAATGTAACTTTGGCTGACTACGATCCGGCCTTTTTTAATCGCATAGAAAGTGGGAAAATAGCACTTAACGGAGGCCTCGAATTGTCCTGCAAAATAAATTCAAAATGGAGTATTTATTCAGGTTTGGATTTCTCGCAGTATTCCCGGCAAATTCAAAATGCACAAAACAATTACACAATTGTTTCGGGCAATGAAGTTATTATTCCTTCTTCGGCAGGCGACATTAATATTAGCGGCGTTGGAGTTGGAGAACTTTCAACCAAAAGCCAGTTCGAAACAAAATTAAAAATAGGTTTTTTAAATGTTCCGGTGGTGGCACGCCACTATTTCACTCCAAATTTTTATGCCGATGCAGGATTTAAATACAGCTATTTGCTGGCAGATAAAACCAGCGTTTCGCTGAACGATGCCGCTGTAAAATTTACTGTTGCAAAAATTGAAGGAATCCAAAAACACTACTTCGGATTGGTGTTGGGAACCGGAATTGAACACGTTACCCATTCAGGAATCCGGTTTCAGATTGGGCCGGAGATAACGATGAACCTGAATAACCTTAATCCGTCAGCCCGTGTAATTAGCAAACCTGTTTCGCTGGAATTGCGCACGGGAATTTATTTGGGAAAGTACAAACAATTGTAAAAGTTCAAAAAAAAACAACAAGCCCACCCAACCTTTTTAAACGTTGCTGTTCTTAGCAGAAAACTACTTTAATTATTCAATTATGAAAACAAGAAATCTGGTAACAATTTTAGGAATGTCTTTTCTTCTCATAAGCGTTACATCGTGTAACAACACAAAAAATAGCATTCCCGGAACGATTCAGTTTAACTCATCTTCAAAAAGTGCGGTTATAAAATCGGCCTCCGTTTCAATGACAACCGGAACTGTTGACATTCAAACGGCTACTGTAGAAATTCAAAACCTTGTAGTTGAGGAGAACTCGGGTAACGATGTTCAGAACGAAGGAAACAACAACGATGGTAAAGACAATGAAAAAGAAAGTACAAGTACCGAAAACGATGGCGGCGATGTCACTCTTGCCGGACCATATGTTCTGGATGTTATAAACGGGCTGGCCACCATCGACCAAATTGATGTTCAACCGGGAACGTATAAAAAAGTAGATTTCGACTTTGTTGCAGGGCCTGAAAACAATGGAAATTCTATTGTTATTTCAGGAGTATATACTTCGGCTGGAGTTGCAACTCCGTTTGAAATTACCAGTAACCTCGCTGCTACCGTTCAATTGCTTTTGGCAAACATTGTAAATGTAAATTCGGGAAGTACTGTTTCGGTTTCCATTGTATTCGACGTTGCCGGCTGGCTAAGTACCATCGATTTTGAAAATGCAATCCTAACAGTGGATAAAATAATTATAAATGCCAACGAAAATGCCAGCTTGTATAATTCATTTGTAGCAGCCTTAAATCAGCACATTGAAGCAGAATCATAGTCATAATAATTAGTTAAGAAAACAGATGTTTTTTTAAAATTTTCGGGGGAAGGAAGCAACAGAATGCATTGCACAAAGTGAAAAAACAATCATGTGCAATGCTTCTTTTCTTTCCAAACTGAAATTCAGACTGAAAAATATTCGTTTTCCAGCTTCCTTTCTTTTCAAAAGAACAAAATTTATCATTAAAACAGAACATTAAATTCATGAAAATCAAAACATTTGGGTGGATATTGTTTGCAATTCTTATTCTTTCGGGAATACAGGGCAGAACGCAAAACATAACCATCAGCGGGCATATTAAAGATGCCCAAACCGGTGAAGATTTAATCGGTGCAACCGTTTACAACACCAACACAAAAACAGGAACAGCAACCAACAATTACGGATTTTACTCGCTCACCATTGCGCAAAGCGATACCCTGGGAATGGTATTTTCGTACATTGGATACACACCGCAGACTAAAAAAATAGCTGCTGCAAAATCAATAATTCTTAATATCGACCTGGAAGAAACCAACAATTCGCTGGGTGAGGTTGTAGTAAATGCCCGGAGAAACGACAACAATGTTCGAAAGCCGCAAATGGGGGTTATCGACGTTCCGATAAAACAGATTACAACTCTTCCCGCAATTGGCGGTGAAAACGATGTGTTGAAAGTGGTACAATTACTTCCTGGCGTACAGGCAGGGAAGGAAGGAACCACCGGATTTCATGTGCGCGGTGGAAATACCGACCAAAACCTGGTGCAGTTGGACGAAGCTACCATTTACAATCCGAACCATTTGTTTGGGCTGTTCAGCACGTTTAATACCAACGCCATTAACAATGTAAAACTTATTAAAGGAGGATTTCCGGCGGAATATGGCGGCCGGTTAAGTTCAATTCTTGAAATAACCATGAAAGAAGGAAACCGGAACAAATTTGGCGTGAGCGGCGGTATCGGTTTATTATCGTCGAATTTGTCGGTTGAAGGCCCCATTAAAAAAGAAAAAGGCTCGTTTATTGTTTCAGCGCGGCGCAGTTATTTCGATATTCTTTCGAAACCATTCATTCCAAAAAATAAAAACAACACCAATTATTATCTGTACGATGTAAATGCCAAGCTGAATTATTCTCTCACCAGCAAAGACCGCATTTACCTCAGTTTTTTTACCGGCCTCGACGATGCCAAATACACCGGCGCCAGCAGCCTGAATTACGGAATAAATTTTGGCAACAAAACGGCAACATTGCGATGGAACCACCTGTTCAGCAACAAAATATTTTCGAATACGTCGCTTATTTACAACAACTACCACAACAGTTTAACCACAGCACAGGGAAATTATGTGGCACAATTGTATTCGGGCATCACCGATTTAAATGCCAAAAGCGACTGGGAAATCCATCCAAATGCCAGTCATTCGGTAAAACTGGGGGCTTACTATTCGTACAACACGTTTTATCCGGCCACCACTTCAAATAAAATTTCAAAAACAGGAACAGTACCTACGTTAAAACCCGACAGCATACCCAGCACAAACAGTTCTCAACTGGCCTTTTATGCGAGCGACGAAATAAAAATAAATGGTCGTTTAAGTGCAAACGTAGGATTCCGTATTCCGGTTTTTCTGAGTACCAAAGCCACGTACAGCACCATTGAACCGCGTGCAACCGTAAAATTCGAACTAAATCCAACATCATCGTTAAAAGCTTCTTACACCGAAATGAACCAGTTTCTGCATTTGGTGCCGAGCAGCACAGCTTCACTACCCACCGATATCTGGATTAGCAGCAGCGACGTGGTAAAACCCGAAGTGAGCCGCCAGTATTCGTTGGGATGGTTTAAAAATTTCAACGACAATTCGATTGAAACCAGTGTTGAAGCTTATTACAAAACCATGAGCAACCAGGTATTATTCAAAGAAGGTTCGCAACCTGCCGGCGATGCCAATATCGACCAGCAACTTACTTTTGGAAAAGGTGAAAGTTACGGAATTGAATTATTTGCCAAAAAGAACTTTGGACGACTCACCGGCTGGGTATCGTACACACTTTCGTGGGCCAATCAAACATTTAAAGATTTAAATTATGGAAAAACATTCCCGTATACCTACGACAAACGACATAATATTTCGGCAGTTGCCACTTACGATTTGAGTAAAAAATGGACATTCTCTGCCGACTGGGTTTTCTCTTCCGGCGGCGCCTATACTTTACCTCTGGGTAAAATTCCGGTATTTGAAGGAGGTTCTTTGTACGACATTTTTTATTACGATTACAGCGAGCGCAACAATTACCGTTACCGATCCTACCACCGTCTCGATGTAAGTTTTATCCGGCAAAATAAAATACATACACTTTTTGGGAAATCATTTACTTCGGAATGGGTTTTCGGTGTCTACAATTTGTACAGCCGTATGAATCCGTACTTTGTATATCTGACCGTGGATCCGCAAACCAAAAAACCCAGCGCCCGCGAAGTGAGTCTTTTACCTGCAATACCCAGTGTTAGCTGGAATTTCAAATTCTAAAATTGAAAACGATGAAAAAAATAGTGTTTCCTTTACTTGTCCTTTCGCTTGTATTTTTGATTTCATGCGAAAAAGAAATTATTATTAAACAGCAAACATATAGCAGCAAACCCTCCATTCAGTGTTTGATTACTCCTGGTAAAAAGCCCAAATTGTACCTGAACAGTACATTGCCTTATTTAAACCCGGCAGTATCGAACCGTGAGATGTTTATTGCAGATGCCGGTGTTACAATCAGTGGAAACGGGAAAACCGATATTTTAACACCCGACTCGCTTTTTGAAATATTTTACGGTACCGAAAGTTATTTTTACACCGGTTCACTTCCTATTGAACCGAATGTTACTTACACATTGAACATTGATATTAACGGAACCGTTTACAGTGCCCAGGCAACCACCGATCAACAGGTAGTGCAAATCGACAGTGTTACCTACGTTCAGAATTTCAAAGACATTTACGGCGAACACGAAGGAGTAATCTTCCATCTGAAAGATGATCCAATAACAGAGAATTATTACCGTTACGAAATGCACCGAACAGCCGACACGGCGACCTACTGGGGCGAAAACAAATTTAAATCGCCTGTTTTGCAGAACGATGAAACAACGCCTGTCACCGAAATCGGCCGGACAATTTTCTCCGATGCCAGCTTTTCGGGTGGTGAATTTTCCTTTGCCATTGAACCGGTTTTTAAACACAAAGAAGGCGACACTACCTATGTTTTCCTTCAAATTTGCGATAAAAACATGTTCACTTTTTTTGACGAACTCGACCGGCAAATGCTGGGAATGAAAAATCCGTTCACCGAACCTGTTTTTCTGAAACCCAACCAGTTTCCCGATGCGGTTGGTGTTTTTGGCAGTTATGCTCTTTCCGATTCCGTATTGTTCATTTACCCGGAATAATTTCAAATAATCAATGTTACTTTTTGTATTTTTAAACCTGGCTTTGCTTTTTTTAAAGTAAATGCCAGGTTTTTTTAAACTAAAATTGATTTTAACAGAAGAAAATCATTAAATCGGTTCAGGATGCGCAATTTTTACCTTTCCCTTTTCTTTCTTGTTATTTTCTCCCCTTTCTCCTTGGCACAAACCACTAAAGTGGATTCTTTTTTTTCAAACACCCCGTTTTTTCTCAAAGGCAGTTTTCAGCCAGGAAAAGTAATTCCGACCAACGATTTTGTGAGGGGGCAAAATTTCTCGAACGATACCATCGATGAATACAAAGCCTTTTCCTTGCTTTTGCTAAAACAAACGCAGGGCGATAAATTGTGGGAACAGCTTTACAAATATCCGGTTTACGGTGTTGGAATTTATACGGCTTCTTTTAAAGAAACCAGCGAACTGGGCACTCCCGTTTCGGTGTTTGGCTATTTTTCGGCTCCGTTTGTGAGGGCACAAAAACTTACTTTCAATTACGAACTGGGTCTGGGATTAACCTTTAACTGGAGAAACTTCGACCCGCTGAACAACCCGAACAACATTGCTATCAGCGCTGAACGCAGTGTGTACATTGAAGCCGGGGTAACCCTCGAATACCAGCTTTCAAAAAAATGGTTTGCCGGCGCCGGTTACGGACTGTACCATTTCTCGAACGGCCACCTGAAACTGCCCAACATGGGACTGAACATGCAGGCGCTGAAATTCAACCTGCAGTATCAGCTAAATGATGCTTCGTATTCATTCATTAAAAATCCGGTGCCCGAATACAACAAACACTGGGAATGGGACATCTGCGTTTTTGGCGGTGCTGAAAATGTTATTTACAAAGGCGACGATGTAGATATCATCACCAAATACGAGGGGCTTTATTTTCCGGTTTACGGCATCAACAATACCTTCAGCCGCAGTGTGAGTTACAAATCAAAAATAGGAGCCGGTTTTTCAATGGGGTACAACAGTGCCCTTAACGCCCAGCTGGCAGTAGAAAACGGAGACCTCGATGAAGTTGATCTGCCTTTTGGCAACCACATTACTTTTAGTGTGTACCCGTCGTACGAACTGGTCGTCGACCGGCTGTCGTTTATCGTCCAGCCCGGCTTTTACCTGTACCGGAAAAAAACGGACGAATTAACCCCGGGGACTTATCAGCGGATTGGTGTAAAATACCATTTCCTGAAAGATTATTTTGCCGGAATCAGCCTGCGGGCGTATCATTACCACGTTTCCGACTTTATTGAATGGAACATTGGCCGACGCATTAAATGGTGAGCTTTCTGAAATCTTCAAATTTCCTTTAGATTCTGTTACTACATTTATCCTGAACTATTAAAAAAACAGGAAATGAAAAAATTATTTTTTATTGCAGCAGTTCTGTCTATGAGCATAGCAGCCTGCACACAAACACCACCAAAATCGGTAAGCGATAATTTTAACGCAAAATTTTCGGGGGCAACCAAAGTAAAATGGGATCAGGAAGAAAAAAACGAATGGGAAGCCGAATTTAAAATGAACGGAAAAGAGATGTCGGTTTCGTTCGATTTGAATGGAAAATGGCTTGAAACCGAAACAGAACTTAAAAAATCGGATTTGCCGGAAAATGTACTTTCAGTTGTAAACAAAGAGTTTGAAGGCTGGAAAATTGAATCGGTTGAAAGTTTCGAAAATTCTGAAATAAAAGCATTTGAACTGGGAATTGAAAAAGGGAATTCCGAAATGGAAGTTCAGATTTCAGCAGATGGAAAAATCATTGCTAAAAAAGAGGTGAAAGAAGAAGATGAAGAGGATGAAAAGTAAATGGTTTGCCTTTTCAGTAGCATTGAGCCCGGTTTTTAAAAATGCGGGCTTTCGGTTTTTTCTTAATCCTTTTTAAATTTCTTTAGTCTGAATAATCAATTAACTTAAAATCATTATAGTTACCTTTATCCGTGACTTTAAAATTTACGAATTATGAAAGTAAATTCCCCGCTGTTTTTGCTTCTCCTAATCTTTCTCCCGGGTTATTTGTCTGCACAAAATCACAACCTCGATTTTTATCTGGAACAGGCCATACAAAACAGTCCGTTTATTGAGCAGAACAAAAACGAAAAACGCTTGATTCAGCTCGACGGGGAACAACTGAAAAGTATTTATTCGAAGCCCGAAATTACGGTTGATGCCGGAATTTTGTTTGCGCCAATCCTTTCACGCGATAATGGATCCGGACATTTTCAAGTTATTACAAAAGATGCCAAACGATATACGGGTTTCGACCTCGCGGGTACAGATGGAGGTCAATATCAGGCAACTGTTTCTGTAACCCAGGGATTGTTCAACGGGAAAAAACTGGAAACACATGCTGAAAAAGCCGGAATCAGGAATCAAATCAGCGACAACAACATTGAACTTACCGTGCACGAACTGGAAAACGCAGTGAGGCACCAGTATTTATTGTGTTTGGTTTCACAAAAACAGATGGCAGGCAACCTGGATTTGATTCAGGAAGTGGAAGATGAAATGGCTACCATGGAACCGCTGGTACAAAATGCCATTTACAAACAAAGCGATTTAAAACTGCTGCAAATTACACTTCAGAATTACCGGCAGGCATACGAAACTTTTCTGGCTGAATACCGCGATAACATTTATAACCTGAATCTACTGTGCGGGGTAAACGAGGGTGCCGACACAGAAATTGAACCGGTGGAGTTTCAACTGTCAATGGAAGTTTCTTCCGGCTCGCGTTTTCTCAAATCGTATTTCCTCGACAGCCTGTCGATTGTAGCCGACCTCAAAATCAGTGAACTGAAATACCAGCCACAGGTGAACCTTTTTGCCAATGCCGGGATGGTTGCGGTTTATGTACCATCGGTCAACCGACTGGGTTTTAGCACCGGCGCCACCTTCAGCCTGACTCTTTTCGACGGACACCAAAGAAAATTAGAGTGGCAAAAATCGCAAATCAACCTGGAAACACTTCAGTTTGAAAAAGAGAAAACCAAAATTCAAAACGACATTCAAAAGAAATTTACCCTCGACAAACTGAGCTCGTTAGACAAACGAATTTTACTGGCATCGGAGCAGCTCGACCAATACAATCAACTGCTCGAAATGTTTAAAAATCAGTTAACCCAGGCCGATATTTCGGTAATGGATTACAAATACCTACTGAAAGATATTTCAGAAAAAAAGCAGGAAAAACTACTGCTCGAAATGGAAAAACAAATGGTTATCAATGCATGGAATTACTGGAACTATTAATCGTAAAACGATGAAGAATATTTCGCTTTTAATACTTTTTGCTGCCGGCCTTTCTGTATTTATGGGCTGCGGAAACAAAACTTCAGAAACCACCGAAGAGGTTGTTGTACCTAAAGCCGTTGTTTCCGTAACTTCGCTAAAAAAAGGACGGATTGAAGAACAGATTACGCTGAATGCGAGAACCATATTTTTAAAGAAAAACGATGTTGTGGCGCCTATTTCGGGTTACATAACTGGGGTAAACGGAAAGTATGGCGACAAAGTGGAAGCCGGCCGGGTTCTTTTTAAAATCCAGACGCGGGAAAACAAAGCCTTGCAGCAATCGGGAGGCGGAAACTCCGGAACACCGGGGATGGGGGAAATTGCCGTTGCTGCCACTACCTCCGGCGTAATAAACCAGCCCATTACTTTGGGAGCCGGTACATACGTAACAGAAGGAACTACGCTGTGTTCGCTGGCCGACAACAACGATTTGCTGGTACGCGTAAATGTTCCGTTTGAATATCACACTCTTTTGCACCAGGGAACACCCTGCATTCTTATGCTTCAGGACAATTCGCAAAGCGAAGGTACGGTTTACCTTGTTCGCCCTTTTGTTGACGAAAACTCGCAAACCCAGGAAGTGCTGGTGAAACCAAAAGGAACACACGCATGGCCCGAGAATATGAACCTCACCGTTTCTTCTCTGAAAAACAGCAACGATTCAGCGTTAATCATTCCCAAAGCAGCGCTGCTGACCAACGAAACCCAGGATGAATTCTGGGTGATGAAAATTGTTAACGACAGTGTTGCAGTAAAAGTGATTGTTCAAACCGGAATAAAAAACGACAGTCTGCTCGAAATTGTTAATACCGGCCTCACACCCGAAGACATCATTATTCTGGAAGGAGGCTACGGATTGGAAGACAGCAGCCTGGTAACCATTATCAGGGAACCATGAAAAATTTGTTTGTAAAGTTTAAAAGCCCCATTTCGGTGATATTGCTGCTGGTTTTACTGGGAGGAGCCTATTCCTATAAAAACCTGAAAACGTCGCTTTTCCCCGACGTCACCTTCCCAAAAATTAAAGTGATTGCCGATAACGGAGAACAGCCCGTCGACAAAATGATGGTGACAGTTACCAAGCCACTCGAAAATGCTATCAAAAGAGTGGAAAAACTATCACTTATCAGAAGTGCAACAAGTTTGGGAAGCTGCGAAATTTCAGCATTTATGGAATGGGGCGCCGACATTGATTTGGCCAAACAGCAACTGGAATCGCGCATCAACCAGATAAAAAATACCTTGCCTCCCGATGTTCAGATTACCATTGAAAAAATGAACCCGTCGATTCTTCCGGTGATGGGCTATTCACTTCAGTCGAAAGTAAAAAATCAGGTAGAGCTGAAAATGATGGCCGAATACCTGGTGAAACCGTACCTTTCGCGGGTTGACGGAGTAGCGGGTGTGGAAGTTATCGGCGGAAAAAACAAAGAATACCGCATTGTTCTTGATCAGGAAAAACTGAGTACTCTGCGTATTAATCCGCAGGAAATTGAAAATGCTTTTCAGCAAACCGATTTTATCCAGTCGAACGGTTACACTGTCGATTATAACCGGTTGTACCTGACGGTTACAGATGCTACCATTAGCGACAAGGAACAACTGGAAAACCTTGTGCTTTTTAACGATGCGTCGCGAAAAATAAAAGTCAGCGACGTTGCAAAGGTTGAAGTAGCCGAACAGACCGAATACATCAGAATAAAAGCCGACGGGATGGATATTCCGCTGGTTGCCGTTTTGAAACAACCGCAAAGTAACCTCATCGATGTTTCGAACGAAGTAATGGCCAAAGCAGATGAACTGAACAAAATACTTCCTGCTGATGTAAAACTGGTTCCGTATTACAACCAGTCGGAATTTGTCCACGACAGCATCCGCAGCATCATCGATGTATTGTGGATTGGATTGCTGCTGGCAATTGTTGTCGCCACCATTTTTCTTCGCTCGCTAAAAGCCAGCGGGGTAATTCTTTTAACCATCCCGATTACACTGGCGCTAACGTTCATCATTTTGAAATTTATTGGGTACGACTTTAACATTATGACCATTGGCGCCATTGCAGCAGCCATTGGGCTTATTATCGACGATGCCATAATTGTGGTGGAACAAATCCACCGTACGCACGAAGAATTTCCCGGACAAAAACCTCGCGAGCTTGTGGGGAAAGCCATCCATTTTCTATTCCCTGCCATGGTAAGTTCTTCGCTCAGCACCATTGTTATTCTTATTCCTTTTGAACTGATGACCGGAATTGCCGGAGCCTATTTTAAAATCCTCACCCAAACAATGATCATCACATTACTGGCTTCTTTTCTGGTTACCTGGCTTGGGTTGCCCGTAATTTATCTTTTGCTTTCGAAAGATATAAGTTTGGGAAAACAGTTAAAAACCAGCGATTTTAAACAAAAGTCATGGGTTGTTTTTTTTGTTCGCAGACCTTACATAAGTTTGGTTATTGTTGCCGGATTAATACTTTCTATTGTTTATATTGTTCCAAAACTCGAAACAGGGTTCCTGCCTGAAATGGATGAAGGCTCCATTGTTTTGGATTATAAAACACCTCCCGGGACATCACTCGAAGAAACCGACCGCTTGTTGCAACAAATCGATAAAATTATTGAATCGGTGCCCGAGGTAAAAACATATTCCAGACGAACAGGAACGCAGATGGGCTTTTTTATTACCGAACCCAACGACGGCGACTACCTCATAATACTTGATAAAAACCGCGAAAAAACAACCGTTGAAATTGAAGATATCATCCGAAAACAGATTGAAGCATCGATGCCTTTTATGGAGACTGAATTTATGCAGGTGGTAACCGACATGCTAGGCGATCTTATGGAAAGCGGAACTCCCATCGAAGTAAAAGTTTTTGGCGACGACCATGAAAAAATCAAGGAACTTTCCCGGCAAATCGGCGACAGTCTTGAATCTGTTGATGGTGTGGATGATGTTTATAACGGAATATTAATTGCCGGACCAATGCTTAGTGTACTCCCAAAAGAAGACCAGCTAAAACAATTTGGTTTATCAGCCATCGATTTGCAAACACAGGTTCAGACCCATTTGGAAGGAAGGGTAATCGGCTCCATCCCCGAAAAAGAGCAACTTACTGACATTCGGATGATATTTCCGCAAAATAACCAAACCCCCATTGAAAAACTGAAAGATACTAAAATATGCACCTCGGCAGGCGAATATCTGCCTTTGCACCAGTTTGCCGACTTTTCGATAAAAAGCGGGGTTGCCGAAATCCAGCGGGAAAATCTTCAGACCATGGGAATGATAACCGCCCGTTTGAACGGCATTGATTTAGGTACAGGAATGCGGGAGATTCAAAACAAACTTCAATCGCTCAGCCTGCCTCCGTCGTACCAGATTGTGTATGCAGGCTCGTATGCGCAACAGCAAAAATCATTTGCCGAATTACTAAAAATATTAATGCTAGGCGCACTGCTCGTTTTTACTGTTGTTTTGTTCATGTTCAAAAACCTGAAAATTTCACTGACTGTTTTGTTTCTAAGTCTGCTTGGGGTTTCAGGGAGTGTGCTGGCCTTGTATTTTACCGGAACTCCGCTAAATGTGGGAAGTTACACCGGGCTAATTATGATTATTGGGATTATTGGTGAAAATGCCATTTTTACGATTCAACAGTTTTTGTTTGAATTGAAAAATTCGAATGTCGATACTGCGCTGGGATTTGCCATTTCGCACCGTTTACGACCAAAACTGATGACCGCAACGGGTGCCATTATTGCACTCCTTCCGCTGGCACTTGGAATTGGTTCGGGAGCAAAAATGCACCAGCCGCTGGCTATTGCTGTAATTGGCGGATTAATTATTGCACTGCCTTTGCTGCTGATTGTTTTACCCGGATTTTTGAAATTATTGTATGAAAAATACAACAAAACGATTTAATCCGGAATAGATATTCATTCAGAACCAAATAAAAAACACAAATAAAATTTCTAAGATTTCTTTATTTCAGGAACAACTGAATGGCTGATTTCGCCTCATCAAAAGTGCGGTAACTGACCAATGTCAAATCAGGGCAGCCGGCAATCATTGCCGAAAGGTTTTTCCCTGCTGCTGGGCGGAAAAGACAAAGTACTTTTTTCCCTGATTCCACGGCACGGCCAATTTCGTAGCCTACTCCCATGGAAACGGTGGTAACTTCGGCCACCAAAACATCGGAAGACTGCAACCATTCCAAATCGCGATCGTGGATAAACCGGTCGGTTGGCCCGTCGTCGCCCAGCGAAGTGAGCGAAATATCTCCGATGTGCTCAGTTAAAACTTCCCCAAAAGATTTCAAAAATTCAATAATTTGCTGATACAAAGCAGCATCTTCACGACCACCACGAATGGAACCTGCAAAATAGATTTTCATTTTCTAAAATTTGTGTCAAAATACACATTTCAATGAATCAAAAAAATTCAAACTTTGTGTATTTTAAAACGTATTTCAAACAAAAAAATATCGCTATGAAAAACGTAATGATTTGGCTTCCCCGGGCAATTATGATTCTTTTTATTCTTTTCATCAGCCTTTTTGCACTGGATGCCTTTGACGGAGACGAAAGTTTTATCCGAAAATTAGGCGGCTTTGCAATTCATCTGGTGCCAACTTTTATTTTGATTATTCTGCTTATTCTTTCCTGGAAAAGGGAGTGGATTGGAAGTATCTTTTTTATTGTTCTTGGCATTTTTTACATTGTCTGGGCTTGGGGAAAATTTCCTCTTGTTACCTATATCACAATTTCCGGCCCTCTGATTCTTTCAGGAATATTATTCCGGATCAACTGGGTGAATAGAAAAGCGCTCAAAAACCAAAATAACAGGTAGCTTATTTTGAACCGTTCATGCCAGAAATAACTTTTTCGCCTGTTTCCCCTTCTATTTTAATTCGGGTGCGCGGCAGACTTTCCGGGTAATTTTTTTGCAGAAATTCAATCAGTTTTTCGCGGACAAAAACCCGCAAATCCCAGGCTGCTGAAGAATCTTTGGCGCTCATTAAAGCACGGACTTCCACCCCGTTTTGTTTGGCATCGGTAACCTGTAGAACGTTTACTTTTTTATCCCACAAAGACGAACTTTCCAATAATCTTGTTAATTCATTCCGCAAAGCATCGAACGAAACGGTGTAATCGGTGTAAATAAAAACCGTACCCAAAATTTCAGCCGAAGTCCGGGTCCAGTTCTGAAAAGGTTTTTCAAAAAAATAGGTAGAAGGAACAATTAACCGTCGCTGATCCCAGATTTTCACCACTACATAAGTCAGCGTAATTTCCTCGATGCGTCCCCATTCGTTTTCAATAATAACCACATCATCGATTCGAATTGGTTGTGTAATCGCAATCTGAAGGCCGGCCAAAACGGTTCCGATAAATTTCTGGGCAGCAAAACCAATGATAATACCGGCAACCCCTGCCGATGCAAACAAACTGATTCCCAATCTTTTTACATCGTCAAAAAGCATTAAAACCAAACCTATTGAAATTAAAACTATCAAAAAAATAACAATGCTTTCCAGAATGTTAAACTGTGTTTGAAATTTTCGCGAACGTAAATTATCTTCTTTCGATATATCGTATTTTTCAAGCAAAACCCTTTTCGACGCCCGAATAAAAGCAATGGAACCCCAGGCAATACTGACGATCATTAAAATTGAGCCTGTCTTACTAAAAAAGGCAAACCAATCGGAATTAGCAAGCCCGTAATTTTCAACAAAATATTTAAAAAATACAGCCAGTAAAAGCAGAAAAAATGGGACAATAAACTTTTTGATTCTTTTCATACGTTGAAAATTTCTTTAAATAAATTACAAAAACATCCTTATTTGTTCATCGGTTGATAATGTGTACATCGCGCTGGGGGAAAGGAATTTGAACACCGTGCTTCCGGAATTCATCGTCGATGGCGTACCGAAGTTCGCTTTTAATATTTTCAACCCTGAAACTTTCGCGCACCCAAAAATACACCTGAAATTCGAGCGCTGAATCTCCAAAATTATTAAACCGTACAAACGGCGCCGGCTGGTTTGAAATGTTTGGATTTTTTAATGCACAATCCAGCAAAGCTTTAGTAACGAGTCTTGTATCTGAACCATAAGCAACGCCCACTTCAACAAAAAAACGTGTATTGTAATCCATTTGTGTCCAGTTGATGACTTTCTCGTTTACAAATTTTGAGTTGGGAACAACCAGGATAATATCTTCGCGGGTTTTTAGTTTCGATGTTCTTAACCCGATGTGAATTACTTTTCCAACAGTACCATCTTCCAATTGAATAACATCGTTCATTTGCAGATTTCTTTCCACCAGCAAAACAATTCCCGAAGCAATGTCGCTGAACAATTGCTGAATACCAAAACCAACACCAACTAAAAGGGCAGTAATACTGGCCAGCAGTACTGAAACTTTTAGTCCCGAAGATTCCAGGACCAAAACAACCACAACAACCCAAACCACATATCTGATTATCAGGTAAACCGACCAATATGAACGCCGGTCGTTCTCATTTTTCGAAATGTACCTTTTGAATCCCCTTTTAACAATAGCCAGTCCGATGTAAGTAATCAGTAAAATTAAAATTACCACAAAGATACTGTCGACTGTAATATCAAAGTTTCCGTGTTTATACAAGGTAATTTTCAGAAATTCTTTGTAAGTCATAACCTGATTTTTCAGCAATTTAACGATTAAACCCGACTAATAAAACACAAAAAAAGGAGGCAAACAACCTCCTTTCTTTATTTTGAATTCAAATTAATTCATCTTAATAATTTTACCAGGCTCGAAATAAGCAGCGAAAGCCGGTCCGGAATGCAAAGCATCGATCGCTTGTTTAATTCCTTTATCCTCGTTTATTGCCGCCCGAATGGCGCCTTTCTGATAATAGTAACGCGAAACAATTTCATCTTCGAGCAATTCCTTGATTTCATCGCTGAATTCTTTTAAATCTTTGTCGAGATTGGGTTCGAGTTTCGCCTGCAAGGCTTTAAACTCATTTTCAGCCAAACCAAAGTATTTTTCGTCTTTTGCCGATTCTTCCAACTCTTTGAGCAATTCCTGCGAATTCGATTCGTATTTAAAATCGTTGGCTTTTACAAAGGCAGAAAACTGGTTGTAAATATCTTCGGTAATTTTGAATTCTTCGGGTGATGCGATTGAAGCATTTTCGTTGGCAAATTTGGTAGCATAGTCGAAAATCAAAAACTTAGTAACCAGTGCGATGCTTAAATTGCTCAACTGTTCGGGCTCAATTTTAATATCGGGAACAACGCCGCCGCCGTCGTACACAATTCTTCCCTTGCTGGTTTTAAATTCCGAAATCAGTGAATCAGGAACATGACCCACACTGCCGTCTTCGTTGCGGTGTGAATAATCGAGAGCCTGAATACATCGTCCGCTAGGAATATAATATTTTGCGGTTGTAACTTTCAGTTTTGTGTTGTATGTCAGGTCGCGCGTGGTTTGAACCAGACCTTTTCCAAAAGTACGTGTTCCAACAACAATTCCGCGGTCTAAATCCTGAATGGCACCGGTAACAATTTCAGAAGCCGAGGCCGAATTGCTGTTCACCAAAATTGCAATTTTGATGGTTGTATCCAGTGGTTCGTCCATGGCTTTGTACACTTTGTCCCACTGTTTTACTTTTCCGCGTGTGCTTACTATTTCGGATCCCTTCGGAACAAAGTAATTTACAATTTTAACAGCTTCCACCAGAAGTCCGCCCGGATTGGAGCGAAGATCGAGAACCAGCGCATCCGGATTTTTCTTTTTGAGTTCGAGAAATGCTTTTTTTACTTCTTCGCTGCAATCGGCAGTAAACTGTGTCAACCTGATGTAGGCCGTGTTGTTGTCGAGCATTCCGTAGTAAGGAACTGCATCGATCGAAATTTTTTCGCGTACCACATCTACTTCAAAAGGTTTTTTATCGCCGGGGCGTTGCAGTTTTATTTTCACCGTTTTGTTAGCCGGCCCTTTCAACAGGTTACTTACATCTTCAGTCGTCATTTCGGCTGTCGATTTTCCTTCAACTTCCAAAATAATATCACCGGCTTTTAACCCCAATTTTTGTGCAGGAAAACCTTCGTAAGGTTCCGAAATCACAATTTTATCATTTTGTTTTCCAATTAATGCTCCAATTCCTGCATATTCGCCGGTGGTCATAAACCGGAAATCTTCCATTTGATCTTCCGAGATATAGTTGGTGTAAGGATCGAGCGACATCAGCATTTCGTCGATACTTTCCTTAACCAGTTTATTTGGATTTACATCATCCACATAAAATAAATTCAACTCCCGGAAAAGCGTACTGTAAATATCAAGATTTTTGGCAATCTCAAAATTCTTATCGTCCTGAGTGAAACTAAAAAAGCCTACCCCGATTACAGCTACAATGACTGTTCCTATCCAAAATTTCTTCCAATTCATCTTTCTATCTTTTTTTCTGAACATTAATATTCAGACATTCACTATAATAATTCGTCAAAAATATAAAAACTTACCTGATATCTGTCTCTGAATATCGTTTTACGTTACGTTAAATGTTATTAAAACAAAACGCTTATTTAATAACATTTAGCCAAATAAGAAGTTTTTCGTTAAAGGTCGTTAAAATCATAAAAATTCTTAAACCCTCGATGAAGTTTTAAGTCGAAGCATATGAAAACAGAAAATTGAACATTAAAATTTAAAGACATGAAAAGAAGAATTTTAGGATTGGCAATTGTTGCCGTAGTATTGATTTCTACCGCAGCGTTTGCACAAAAGAACGACACAAAGAAGGGAAAAGAAGACCGCAGCGAAATGCAAATGCTTCGTAACCGCGACATGAAGCCGCAAGGCGAACGGGTACAGTTTTTTACAGAAGAACAACAGGAAGCCATTAAAAAAATCAGGCTTGAATCGGACAAAGAAATTAAACCGCTTCAAAACAAACTCAATGAACTGGAAGCCCGGCAACAAACCCTGGCATCAGCTGACAAAGCCGACATGAATGCGATTTACAAAAACATCGATGAAATGGGTAACGTAAAAACCGATATCGCAAAAATTCATGCCAAACAACGCCAGGACGTCAGGAAACTTTTAACCGAAGAACAGCTGGCAAAATTTGACAAATTGGGTGAAAGACGTTTCGACGGTGAACGCGGAAAACCCGGCGCTAACCGTATGGCAAGACCGGAAAGACCTGACAGAGACAAATTTGAAAAAGGAGAATAATCCTAACTTTTTAATACTTAGCCGGTAATTCACCGGCTTTTTTTTTACCTGTTTACCGATGAATTGCTGCCATTGAACGAAAAAGATATCCGATTTTTTGTGAACACATTAATTTTGACTTTGAAATTTAAGCCATTCAAAACAATTAAAAGTCAAAAAGATGAAACAAAAAATTCTGACCATTCTAACGTTCATTTTTGTAACAGCATTTTTTTCCTCATGCATTTTGGGGCCTTCGGTAAGGGGAAATGGAAATGTAATTGAGGAACAGCGCAAAACAGGACCTTTCGACGAAATAAAAGTAAGCCGGGGAATGAATGTTTACATTTCTCAGGGCGATGTTCAGAAAATTGTTGTTGAAGCCGACGAAAACCTGATGGATTATATTGAAACAAACATCGAAGGCAATGCACTGAAAGTGACTACTTCTGCGAATATCAGAAATTCAAAATCGAAAAAAGTATTTGTAACAGTAACCGACATTTCAAAAATTCATGCCACCGCCGGAAGCAATATTTTTTCGGAAACAGAAATTTCAGCCAACGATTTGGATGTTTCAAGCACCGCCGGAAGCAACATAAAACTTTCGGTTTCGGTAAAAAACCTGAATGTTTCTGCATCGGCCGGCGCAAACATAATGCTTGAAGGACAAGCTGAAAATGCAACCGAAAAAGCCTCCGCAGGTTCAAACATTAAAAGCGAGGATTTAACCGTAAAAGATTGTTCGGCCCACGTAAGTAGCGGCGCCAATATTTGGGTAAAAGTTACTGGCGAAATGGAAGGAAAAGCCAGCAGCGGCGGTAATGTTTTTTATTATGGCGAACCCGCTTCCATCGACTCTGAAACCTCTTCGGGAGGAAATGTCATAAAAAAATAACAAAACTGTAACTTTCAGTTTTTTGAAGCGTCTTCTTTTATAAACAACAAAAAACAGCGTATGAAATGAGCATGATTAAGCTAAACACCAAAAGGAATGAATAAATTTTCATGCGAATTCCATGTCGTTGCTGTCCTTGTTTGGAAAAAATTGGTTGATACAAAAATTTTAGAACACTAAATTGAAATTTTATACACATGAAAACATTTAGAAATCTGCTTCTTGCAACACTTGTAATCATAGCCGGGGCAAGCACTTCTGCCTTTGCCGGGAACAGCGACAAAACAGAAAACAGGAACGTCAAAAATTTCAATGAAATTAAAGTTTCCACCGGAATCGACTTGTACATTACCATGGGCAACGAAGAAAAAGTTACCGTTGTTGCCGACGATGAAATTATCGACGACCTTATTACCGAAGTTAAAGACGGCACACTTCATATTTACATGAAAAGAAACAACCGCTGGTTTAACTGGGGAAGTTTCAACGAACCACGAAAAGCTTACGTAACGGTGAAAGAACTTCAAAAAATAGATGCTTCATCAGGCTCCGACGTTAGATCGGAAAACACTTTAACCGGAGAAGAACTTAAAATTGAAGCCAGCAGCGGAAGCGATGTGGAAGTTGAAGTTGTTTACAAAAATCTGTCGCTGAATACCAGCAGCGGAAGTGACGCAAAAATTACCGGAAAAGCCAAATATTTTGATGCCGATGCCAGCAGTGGAAGCGATATTGACGCCCGTGGCCTTGAATCGGAAAAATGCCGTGTGAGCGCCAGCAGTGGAAGCGATGCCGTGGTTAATGTTTCGGAAGAACTGGTTGCCCGGGCAAGCAGCGGTGGCGACGTGGTTTATTACGGTAATCCGAAAACCAAAGATACAGACGAATCGAGTGGCGGCGACGTTACCCAACGATAACCATAAATTAAGTTTATAAAATTCTCATTAGGGCGGTTTTCCGCCCTTTTTTTATACTTCGGAATGAAGGAAAAAACTAATTTTGCCTGTTATACTTTTATTAAGTAATTTAATAACCATGAATTTATTTGTCGTTCTATATCTTGTCAATTTTCTCCGTACACTATTTATTATTCTGGTCATTTATTATGCATTCCGGTTTATCGGGCGCTATGTTTTTCCCATGCTTATTGACAAAGGCGTGAAAAATATGCAGCAAAAGATGTATGAACAACAACGTCAAAACCAAAGTTCATCGCGCCGCGAAGGAGAAGTTACCCTGGAAAACAACAGAAAATCTAACAGAAACTCACCATCGGACAAGGGAGAATATATTGATTTTGAAGAAGTCGATTAAAACAAGTTTGCAGCCGCAGTCGCAAAAATCATTTTTTTAAGTCAAACCTGGAACTAAAAACTTTAAACTTTCCTCCCATTCCCTGAACTTTAGAATTTTATCCTATTTTTGCGTTCTATTCTGAAAATCAAAAAAAACATATGGCACAGGAAGATATTTTCAAAAAACTGGTTGCACACTGCAAAGAATACGGTTATGTATTTCAATCGAGCGAAATTTACGACGGGCTCGGTGCTGTTTACGATTACGGTCAATACGGCGTTGAGCTGAAAAACAACATTAAAAAATACTGGTGGGACAGCATGGTTTTACTCCACGAAAATGTGGTTGGCATCGATTCGGCCATTTTTATGCATCCAACCATTTGGAAAGCTTCGGGCCACGTTGACGCATTTAACGATCCGCTCATCGATAATAAAGATTCGAAAAAACGCTACCGCGCCGATGTTTTAATTGAAGAACAGCTGGCTAAAATTGAAGATAAAATCAATAAGGAAGTTGAAAAAGCTGCAAAACGTTTTGGCGATGCTTTTAATGAACAGCAATTCCGTGAAACCAACCAGCGGGTACTTGATAACCAGCAAAAATGGGACAACCTTCACAACCGTTTTGCAAAAGCGCTGAACGACGGCGACCTTGAAGAACTTCGCCAGATTATTGTTGATGAAGAGATTGTCTGCCCGATTTCGGGAACCCGCAACTGGACCGATGTTCGCCAGTTTAACCTGATGTTTGCCACCGAAATGGGCTCCACTGCCGACGGCGCTTTAAAAGTGTACCTTCGCCCGGAAACCGCCCAGGGTATTTTTGTGAATTACCTGAACGTACAGAAAACGGGACGTATGAAAATTCCTTTCGGGATTGCACAAATCGGAAAAGCTTTCCGCAACGAAATTGTTGCCCGTCAGTTTATTTTCCGCATGCGCGAATTTGAACAAATGGAAATGCAGTTTTTTGTAAAACCCGGAACCGAACTCGACTGGTTTGAAAAATGGAAGGAAACCCGTATTAACTGGCACAAAGCTCTTGGTTTTGGCGACGAAAATTACCGTTTTCATGTTCACGAAAAACTGGCTCACTACGCCAACGCCGCTGTCGATGTTGAATATAAATTCCCGTTTGGTTTTAAAGAAGTGGAAGGTATTCACTCGCGTACTGATTTCGACCTTTCTCAACATGAAAAATATTCAGGAAAGAAAATCCGTTATTTCGATCCCGAACTGAATGATTCATATGTGCCTTTTGTTGTGGAAACGTCGATTGGTGTTGACCGAATGTTTTTACAGGTAGTTTCAGCATCGTATTGTGAGGAACAACTCGAAAACGATTCGCGTGTTGTTTTGAAAATTCCGGCTGTTTTAGCTCCGGTAAAACTGGCTGTTTTGCCGCTGGTAAAAAAAGACGGGCTGCCCGAAATCGCACGCAAAATTATCGACGACCTGAAATTCAATTTCAACTGCCAGTACGACGAAAAAGATTCCATCGGAAAACGCTACCGCCGTCAGGATGCAATTGGAACACCGTTCTGTGTTACTGTCGATAATCAAACGCTGGAAGATAACACCGTAACCATTCGTTACCGCGACACCATGGAACAGGAAAGAGTTGCCATTGCTGAACTTGGGAAAATTATCGGCGAACAGGTCAGCTTCAAAAAATTATTCGAAAAAATTTAATTGTTTTGATACGGAAGTTCATTTTTTTACAAGAAAAGGATGGACTTCCCCTTTTATTCCCACCGGTTTTGCATTTCTGATCTTATCAGTCAAAACAATACTTTCCATTGAATCATCGATTCCAAAACCATTCCCGGCTAAAATATTCTGATAAGTAACCGTGTGCAAATCGGTAAATCCGCCACTGAATTCAATTTCATTTCCATCAACAGTAATCGACCGGAAAGTCCGCAAACCTTTTTGTTTGGCTGAAACGGGAAGATCATTGTCATCGAGGCTTAAAAACCAGCGCACATTTGCTTTTTCGAGTTCAAGAAAGCCAGCCGCTTTGTTGTCTTCATAAAAATGAACCGTAAAATTCCGGACATTTCCAAAAATCCAGGTAAGCATGTCGAAAAGATGAATTCCTATGTTTGTTGCCACTCCCCCCGATTTTTTCGGATCGCCTTTCCAGCTTTTCAGGTACCATTTCCCACGCGTGGTTATGTAACTCAAATCGATGTCGTACTTTTTCTCGCCGCCGTTTTCAATTTCGTTTTTTAACTGAAGAATAGCCGGATGGTGTCGCAACTGCAAAACGGTAAAAACCCTTTTCCCGGTTTCTGCCTCAATATCTTTAATAATATGAATGTCTTCAGGATAAATAACCATGGGTTTTTCGCAAATGGCATCGGCGCCATTCCGCAGCGCAAACCGAATGTGCGAGGCGTGCATGTAATTGGGAGTACAAATGGTAACAATATCGATGGGTTCTCCGGCCAAACGCAGGTCGTCCATGTATTTGTCGAGGTTTTCGTGTTCCAGAAAAAACTCGGCATCCGGAAAATAACTGTCCATTCTTCCCATTACATCAAAACGGTCGGAAGCACAAATCAACTCGTTTCCGGTTTCTTTGATGGCTTTCATATGTCGTTCGGCGATGTAACCTGCTGCGCCGATGAGTGCAAATCGTTTCATAAAACTTACTTTTCACCGCGGAGGCGCAGAGACGCAAAAGTTTTTTCTTAGCGCCTCTGCATCTTTGCGGTTAATATATCTTTTAAAAATCATTTACAAATCTTTTTAATCCCTGCTTCATTAAAGGAACATTAAAATTAATAGAATCCCAACTTCTTATCTGTCAACTTTAAATATGAAATAATCTGCGCTTCACGAACAGGTAAGATAATATCAACAGCTTTCAATTCAATAATGATTTCCCTTTCAACTAAAATATCAATTCTGTAATCTTTATTTAAATCTTCTCCTTTGTAAAAAAGAGGAACCGGAACCTGATTTTCAACAAAAATATTTCGTAGCTGAAGTTCTCTGAATAAACAAAGTTCATAAACTGATTCAAGCAACCCCGGGCCCATTTCTTTATGGACAGTAATAGCTGCATCCAAAATCTCACCGGACAATTGATTAAATTTTTGTTTATTCATGAGGTTCAATTCTCACCGCAGAGGCGCAGAGACACAAAGGTTTTTCTCAGCGTCTCTCCGACCCTGCGGTTAACACATTCTTAAATATCCATTTTCAACACTATACTTTTCACCGGTTTCGGGGCAAATTAAGTCTTCGCCCAAAACAGCGCCAACGCGACTTACCCATCCCGTTTGTTTCGCCGGAACGCCTGTCATTAAAGCAAAAGGTTTTACATCTTTTGTTACAACTGCTCCGGCGCCAATCAAACAATATTCTCCCAAAGTAACGCCGCAAATTATGGTAGAATTCGCCCCGATGGTTGCTCCCTTTTTTACCAGCGTAGTTTTAAATTCCTGTTTCCGTTCAACAAAACTGCGCGGGTTTAAAACATTTGTAAAAACCATCGACGGACCAAGAAAAACATCGTCTTCGCAAATCACACCTTCATAAACCGAAACATTGTTCTGAACTTTTACATTGCTGCCCAGTTTTGCATTATTTCCAACAAAAACATTCTGACCGAGAATACAGTTTTTACCAATTTCGGCCGTACTCATTATATGGCAAAAATGCCAGATTTTAGTACCGCTCCCTATTTTTGCACCGGTATCAACAAGTGCCGTTTCGTGTATAAAAGTATAATTCATATTCTTTTTTTCACCGCGGAGGCGCAAAGGCACAGAGTTCTTACCCTTAGCGTCTTTGCGGTTTATTTGCTTTCAAATTTTAAAAAAATTCCTGATATTCTCCACAATATAATCTAATTGTTCCTCTGTAAGTTCGGTGTGCATTGGTAATGATAAAACGGTTTCTGCCAGTTTTTCGCTGTGCGGGAAATCTCCCTTTTTATATCCCAGAAAATTATACGCTTCCTGCAAATGAATTGGTTTCGGATAATAAACCATCGAAGGGATGCCATTCTGTTTTAAAAACTTTTGCAACTCGTTTCTCTTTTCTGTTTTGATAGTGTACTGATGAAAAGTGTGCGTACTGTAACCCGCCCTTCGCGGCACCTGAATCTCTTCTATTTCAGAAAGATGCAAATCGTAATATTCGGCAGCTTTCTGCCGCGCCTGAATATGTTTATCGATGTATTTCAATTTCACTTCAAGAATAGCAGCCTGAATACTGTCGAGGCGCGAGTTGATTCCAATCCTTTCGTACTGATACAATTCTTTTCTTCCGTGGTTGGCAATCGAACGGATAATTTTTGCCATTTCTTCGTTTTCGGAATAAACAGCTCCACCGTCGCCAAAAGCGCCCAGGTTTTTTGAAGGGAAAAAGGAATTACAACCAATGAGACCAACTGTACCCGCATTTTTCCGCGAACCATCCGAAAAAAGAAACTCAGTTCCCAGTGCCTGGCAGGCATCTTCCACCAAAAAAAGACTGTGCTTTTTACACAGCGACAACATGGTTTCCAAATCGGCACACTGGCCAAACAAATGCACCGGTAATACTGCTTTTGTTTTTTCTGAGATTGCAGCTTCTATTTTGGAAGAATCGATGTTGAATTTATTCGGGCAAACATCCACAAAAACAGGTTTTAACCCAAGAAAAACAAGAACTTCTACCGTTGAAACAAACGAAAAAGGAGTAGTAATAACTTCGTCGCCCGGATGTAAATCCAAGGCCATAAATGCCAGTTGCAAAGCGTCGGTTCCGTTGGCACACGTTATTACGTTTGTCTTCAGATATGCCGCAAGTTGTTGTTCAAAATCCACAACTTTCCCACTTTTAATAAACTGTGCCGACCGGATTACTTCCTGAATACCAGCATCAATTTCATCTTTCATGGTTAAATACTGTCCGTATAAATCGGACATTAAAATTGGTTGCATTGCGACAAATTATTTGGTCATTTATATAACTGCAATTTCCACAAAAATAGTGTTCCTGCAAAAATATAATTCTGAATTTTGGGAGTAATATTCCAAATCATTCTGATTTTCACATTTAATTTTAACAATCTCAAAATGAAAAAACCGATAAAATAACTTATGCTACTTTGCTATCTTATAAAGTTTGTGCAATTTTAACCCATTAATTTTGAAGTAACTATTTTGAATTAAAAAGCCCATCCATGAATTTTAAATTACTCTTGAATAAGTCTTTGCCCCATATTATAGCAATAGCTGTAATGTTAATTGTGTCATCCATTTATTTTTATCCTGCGTGGGAAGGAAAAACCTTGCAGGGAGAAGATATAATTGGCGGTTACGGACAAGGAAGGGAACCGAGGGATTTTCAGCATTATGAAAACAAGGAATCCATTATCTGGAACGGGGCAATATTTGGCGGGATGCCCGATTATATTAATGCACCCTACACCGGCGCTGACAAATTAAAACAAGTATTTGAAATTCCACAAAAACTCGGAGTTCCGCGTGAAGTTGCTTCAATTTTCTGGTACATGCTGGGATTTTACATTTTAATGATTGCCATGAAAGTTTCGCCTCGCCTGGCAGTTGGAGGTTCTGTGGGATATGCGCTTACATCGTATTATATTATAATTATTCTGGCCGGCCATTTTATGAAGGTTTATACATTGGCTTTAATACCGCCAGTTTTGGCCGGAATTATTCTATGTTTCAACCGAAAATATGTTTGGGGCTTTATTCTGACATCATTTTTTATGGCCATGATGATTACAATGGCACACATTCAAATGATTTATTATTTCATGATAACCCTGTTAATTGTTGGCGCTGTTGAATTGTATTATCAGATAAAAGAAAAAACTATTGTTCAGTTTACCAAAACTATGGCAGTGGTTATTGCAGCGGCTTTGCTGGCTGTGGCCCCAAATTATTCACGACTGATAAATTATTATAAATACAACGAACAATCGATTCGCGGAGGAAGTGAATTAACCGGCGGGGAAGGAAATTCAAAAACGCAGGGCGGACTCGATAAAGACTATATAAACAGCTGGAGCAGCGGTGTTGACGAAAGTATGATGGTAATTGTTCCCGATGTAAAAGGCGGAATGACCAGCCAGATTGGAGCCGACAGAAGTTTGCTTAATAAAATTCCGAGAGAATACCGCAATACAATGGCAAACTTCAATCAATACTGGGGTAACCAACCTTTTAGCGGAGGGCCGAATTACCTTGGCGTTGTTTTTATGTTGTTGTTTCTTATTGGCGCATTTACTTACAAAGACCGGTTAAAACTTCAACTTTTACTGCCTGTAATTTTGTTTTTCTTCCTTTCAATGGGAGGAAGTTTTTCGGCATTTACCGACCTCTTTATTTATTATGTTCCAATGTACAATAAATTCAGGGCGCCGGTTTCGATACTTGCAGTGGCGGCAATTTTAGTGAGCTTTTTAGCCATTTACACTCTGTTTAAAATTATAACATCGAACGATAATATTCTTGAAAAAAAGGGAACGCTTTACATATTCAAAAAGCCAAAACCGGTTTACCTTTTGGTTTCGGGAGGAATGATTTTTTTCCTATTACTTAACATTGCGTTTCCTAATTTATTCAACACCTACATTAGCGATGTTGAACAAAATCAGTTTGATTCCTTAATAAATCAGCCCAATGTAGCCAACCAGCTCGATGGAATAATCAGCGCTCTTGTTGAATTCAGAATTGGTGTTTTCCGTGCCGATTTATGGCGGGCTGTTTTGTTGGTTTTACTGGTTGCTACCGTACTTTTCCTGTATTCAAAAAAGAAAATCAAAGAAATTGTTCTTACTTCAGCAATTGTTCTTTTGGCAGTGATCGATTTCTGGGGAGTCAGCCGCCGTTACGTTCCGCTTGAAAGTTTTTCAAAGAAAAGCCTTGTAAAAGAAGCGTACCAGCTTTCCGAAACCGACAAACAAATTTATCAGCTGCAATTGAATTCGGTTCCGGGGTTAAAAGAAAAACTGGCAGAAGCTGAGGAAAAATTCAAACCAAAAACTGAGGAAGAAAAACAACGGCTTGAAACCTTTGTTATCAATAAATATTCGCATTACCGTGTTTTTAATACAACAAGAAGCCCGTTCCAGGAAAACGTAACAACAAACGCGCATCGGTCGGTAGGCGGTTATCATGCAGTAAAAATGCGCCGCTACCAGGATTTAATCGAGCAACACATCAGTAAAATGAACATGTACGTTTTAAACATGCTCGACACCAAATATTTTATCACTCAAAACGGGTTACAGGTAAATCGGAATGCTCTGGGCGCAGCCTGGTTTGCCGACTCGGTAAAATGGGTAAATACCGCCGATGAAGAAATTCAGGCATTGAACGACACCGATGTAAAAACAACAGCCATAATCCGCAGTGAATCGAAAAACAACTTCCCGGCATTTAGCAGTACCCCTGTTGATTCGGCTTCAATAATAACCGACAATTACGATCCCGATGAAGTGAGTTATACAGTCACTACCCCGGAAGATAAACTTATTGTTTTTTCTGAAGTGTATTACCCCGACTGGAAAGTATTTATCGACGGCAAAGAAAGCGAACTTTTCAGGGCCGATTATATTTTGCGTGCACTCGTTGTGCCCAAAGGAACCCACAAAGTTGAATTCAGGTTTCATCCCGATCTTTTCTATACTTCACAAAAAATATCACAAATAGCGTTTATTGTTTTGCTGGCTGCGCTTGTGGCTGCAATAGTGTGGAGTATTTATCAGGAAAGAAAAAAGAAAATTGTTAAAACTGAAAAATAATCCAACGTTGAAATATTCAGTTATTGTTCCGGTTTATAACCGTATCGATGAAGTTAAGGAATTACTCGAATCGGCCGAATTGCTCGATTTTGAACGCACGACTTTCGAGTTTCTTTTTGTCGACGATGGTTCAAACGATGGTTTCGCGGAATTTATTTCCGACTACAAATCGGAATCGGAATTACAAATCAGGGCACTTTTTCAGCAAAACCAGGGGCCGGCAAATGCACGAAACAACGGAATGGCAAACAGCAAAAGTGATTTTATGCTGTTTATCGACTCCGATTGTATGTTGCCTCCGCAGTGGTTAAAAGAAATCGACAAAGGAATTTCAACTTCCGGTTTTGATGCTTTTGGTGGCCCGGATACTTTTCACCCGTCTTTTTCACCGTTGTTGAAAGCCATAAATTATTCCATGACTTCTTTTATTGGTACCGGGGGAATAAGGGGAAACAAAAAAAGTGTGGAAAAATTTTACCCACGAAGTTTTAACATGGGTATTTCGCAGGCGGTTTATAAAAAAATTGGCGGAATGAGACTCCGGTATTACGGCGAAGACACCGATTTCTCAGCCCGGATTGACGAGGCAGGTTTTAAAATGGGTTTATTTCCGGATGCTTTTGTTTACCACAAACGGCGCACAAGCCTTAAAAAATTCTTCCGGCAAATTAAAACCATTGGAATGGCCCGCATAAAATTAGGAACCCTCCATAAAAACATGCTGAAATTGATTCATCTTTTACCGGCATTTTTAATTGCAGGCCTTTTGTTTTTACTGATAATTACGCCAATTTTCCCAGTGCTAAGCAAATATTTATGGATTTTAACCGGCATTGGTTTTTTAGGAATTTGTTTGCTGGCATTTGTTCAATCCTTTAAAATGTACCGCCAACTAAAAACCGCTTTGCTTTCCATTTTAACTCTGAACATTCAGGTTTTTGCTTATGGCGTTGGGTTAATTCTGGGAATTGTTCGATTTATAATTTTGAAGAAAGAGTAAAAAAAACAGAACAATATCTGTGCACCTTTGTATTCTAAGCGGTTATTCGGGCAAAACCCAGTTCATAATTTTTTCACTTTAACACCTGTTTTTAACAGTTTTGTTGCAAGTGACGGTACTTTGTTAATGAAATAAGTTACTATTCTAAATGGGATTTTTTTGCGAAAATACTGGTTCTTATTATAATCCGGAATTTGTGTTACCAACTCCTGATATATTTCAGTTATTATTTCAGGATCAGGTATCTGAATATTTAAAACATATTCAAATACCGACATAAGAAATCCCTTTTTTATATACAGGAAATCGATTTCGGATTTGAATTTGGTATATATTCCTCTTTTTTTTGTATTAACAAGCATTTGATCGAATACACTTAGTTTATCACGATAACGTAAGTTGTTTATACTTTTGCTGACAGAATCACTTCGTATAATATAATGATACAGAGGATTTCTGACCTGGGCCATACGTTTTGCTGACAATACTAACATAATAACGAAGTAACTATCTTCAGCACTGCGTTCTTTGGGGTATATAATCTGATTTGTTGTAACAAATGTCTTTTTAAACAAAAAAGTTGTGTGATAGGGAACAAATTCAGTGAGAAATCTTTTTTTATCTTCTTCAGATAGTGTCCCATTTTCAATAACTGGACTTTTTAACAGAATAGATCTCCTGTCCGCATTAAAATCCATCCATGCCTGGCAACAGCATAAGTCGCAATCATATTTTTTTGCAGTCTGGTACAACTCCTCACAATAGGTCGTTTCTAACTTATCGTCGCTATCAATAAAAGCCACATATTCACCCTGAGCTATTTCCAACCCGGTATTCCGAGCCGGGCCGGGCCCCGAATTTACTGGTGTTTCTGTAAACCGGAATACTTTATTAGTTTTTTGTCTTGCTATATATTCTTTTGCTTTTTTAATACTATTGTCCGTTCCGTGATCATCAACAAATACTATCTCTATATCCTCTAATGTCTGTTTTAATATTGAATCAATACAGTTAATAATATATTTTTCAACATTATAAACTGGGGATATGATTGAAATTTTATACATAACAGATGATTCTATTTTGAATATACAATTCCTAACATCTCCTTAATTCGTTTTGAAAAAGTATGCTCAGAAAGCACAATTTTATGCGCTGCTTTTGCTTTGTTGGAATAATCTCTGGTTAATGCAGCCTGAATGCATTTAGTCATTTCCTCTTCATTATTATAAAGCCCAACTTCCCCATTTGCAAAAAGAGATTCAATATATGGATTTGAATCACATATCTGATATGCACCTGCCCCACAAATTTCAAATACCTTGGGATTGGCTCCATTTTTTTGTTGCTCATTATGGATATTCAACACTACTTTTGCCCTGTTGTAGAATTTGTTTACTTCTGTTCCTTCAATATTTCTATTTTTAAATATCTTCCGTTTTCGCAAAAAAATCCATTTTAAAGGATTCTTTACAAAAAGTACAATTTCTCCGTATACCAGTATTTTTTTGTCAGGGAAAGCCTTAATAACTTCGTCTATTATCTGTTTTCTCTTAGGTGATAAATAAATATTCCCTGCGAAAAAAATATCAATATCTTTTTTGATTTTTGGCAATGGTTTATATATTGTTGTATCGCATGCCTGAGGAAGAAAGAAAGCATTTTTCCCTTGCTTTTCAAAATTAACAACATCTTCCATATCATAACAAAAAAGAAAATCTGTATGGTCAATATGTTCTTTACAACTTGGAAGTTTATTTAAGCTATCGAAAAACCAAACGACGGTTTTACTTCTTTCCCTGAAAAAATCTAATGTCTCGGGGAGTATCATATCTCCGTTTAAAATAAATACCAAATCAGGGACACTTTCATTGTATTTTTTTTTTATGTAGGGCTGATAAAATCGTCTGTTTTGTTCCCGAACTTTTTCTTTGTTGCAAGAAAATTTATGCTTGAATTTCAGATATCCCCGAAAAGGGTGAACAGGATTGTCATAAGCTTCTGTCCTGACATCCCAACCAAAAGATGCAAACACATCTCCTGTTGCCGAAATGAAATTATAAAAGTTAGGCCCGATTATAAGTACTTTCATTTCTCAGTTATTATTAAAATATTCGCTGCAATATATAGGGAAAAAAGCGGCTTTACAAAAATTAAAGAATCCTTTTGTAACAAATGGAGCAGTAATTACATTTCTTAGTTGAATGGACTTTATTGTAAGGAGCAAATAATTTTTATATGTCCTTTTCATTTGTAATATACAAAGATATTTTGCGTTTTTGCTATACGTTTCAGGAAGCATACTCAGGACATTATGCATTCGAGAGAAATAAGAAACCATTAATTCTTTCTTTTGTTTGTAGCGTTTCATTGTAGAAAAAAAGTATCTGACAACGTTAGCAAATGTATGTGAATAGTCTTTGGGCTTTGTGTAACTTGCAGAGTTAGATAATCTCCTGTGAAATACAAGCGATTTGTCAAGATAAATTAACTTGCCATGACTTTCAGCAATTAATGCCAAAATATGATCATAAAACCAGTAATTGTAGTAAGCTGAAAAGTTATTTATATTCGGGATAAGCTTCAAAAATTCCTTTTTCATCATTATAGTATGCCCTGAAACAATGTTGTTATAAATTAATCTTTCCAGACAGTGATTTGGCATTTTATTTAAATGACTTTCGTCAATTGGTAAACTATCCGTTGAAAAATGCCTGGTTTTATGAAAACAGAGCAGGCAGTTGTCCATTGCTTTTAACTGTATCTCAATTTTTTGTGAATCCCAGATATCATCTTGATCTGAAAGGGCAATGTATTCACATGTTGCTTTTTGTGCTGCAGAAATAAAATTGGCATTATAACCCAAATTCTCTTGGTTAATAAAAAGCCTTATATTGCTGTGCTTTTTTTGATAATTTTTGATTATTTCAACAGTATTGTCAGTAGAACAATCATCCTGGATAATAATTTCATCAGCAGGACGGCTTTGTTTTAATATTGAATCTATTTGTTCTTTTATGTATTTTTCTCCATTATAAGTACACATTACAACAGAAACTTTTTCTTTGTTCTTTTCTATTTTCTCCATCTATATACCGGATGTTGTTTTTGCCTGATATAGCCCAATAAAATTTGTATAATATTTTATTCTATTTTATATAAGAAGCCATTAATAATTCCTCTAACAATTGATGCAATTTTCGGTAATTTCTTACCTTCAAAAAGTATAATACGTTTAATATAAACTGCGAAAAAGGCATGAAAACTTATGACTCCGTGAAAATACTCATCAATCTCAGGAGTATTAAGATTAGAATAAAGTCGTTTGATAATTATATTATTTCTGAATATATAATACAACCTAAATGCAGGGTAATTGCTTATAATATAATGCCTTCCCAAGAAGGTTTTTGGAACATTGTTCCCAAGATTATGAATTAATTTAATATTCGTATTCATTAAAAGCGGAATTTGATGGTGCATTGCCCGAAAACAAATTTCGGTATCAATTCCATCAATAAAAAAATCTTCACGAAAAAATCCAATTTTTTAAAGGCCTGAATTGGATAAACCGAACCTGACGTCATTGACAAATCAATTCGTTTTAACACTGGTTCATCTGCGTACAATTGTTTTCCATTTAATATGTAATTTACAGAAAAAAAGGCGGTAGAATTATAATCAAAAATCGAGTTAAAATACTGTTTGCAACTATTTTCTGTGAAAGAACTGTCCTGATCCATTGTTAAAAGATAATCGAAATCATTTTCCAATCCGTATTTTAAAGCCGCATTTAGTGCTTTGCCGATTCCGACATTTTTACCCTCCCCCATCCTTACAATTTTATTGCTTTGAGGGAAAAGATAAGAATTGTCTTTGTCTGGGGTATTTTCCCAAATTATCAGGCAGTCGAGTTCATCAAGATATGATTTTATATTGTTTGTTAATTCCGAATCTGGATAATATATTATAGTGATTCCTAATATTTTATTCACGATTGAAAACTCTGAATTTTTACAAATATTAATTTTCAACTAAGTTAATAAAACAATTGAACGTTAAAACACGAAACAACAAGTGTAACGTACTCCCTATAAAAGAAAGCAAGAATACATTTTCAAAAATAATTGACCCTGTGCGTAAGAAAATAATTACAGTTATTAGCTCAAAGAATAAATAAAAATTGAGTTTTATTAAAAAGAGAATATCTGCACATTTTCTCTTATCCATTCCTTTTTTTATATAAATTATTTTCATTTTAAACCATTTCCTAACTTTAGGTTAATTCAAACTAATTGTGCTTGGCCAGCTTAATCCTTGAGAAATAAGATTAATTCCTTACCCAAAAACTCTTTTCACCATTCTGATTATTATTCCAATGCCTATAATTATATAAAGAAATATATTACGATTATCCTTCTTTATCAATTCAAGAAGTTTATCTATTTCTGAAGATTCAGTATTTTTAAGAACTAAAGCTGCCACCCGTTTGTAAAAACGATAAGTCATTTTTATTTTCAACTTTAAGGGTAGGGCATACTTTTTTATATAATACTTTTGAGTTTTAAACAATCCCAAAAATCTGTTATACCTTTTTATTAAAGAAGATGAATGTGATGCACTTTCTTCCAACAGACGATAAATTGCTGTAACTTCCGGTAGAAAATATATTTTTGAATTTGCCAAGACATCCATAATCATGGCATAGGTACCATCACTAAATTCTGAATTTAAAGAAAAATAGTTCAAACACTCTTTTCGAAATAGCCAAGTACAAGGAGCCACATAACCTTCTCTTTCCAAAAATAATTTCACATTAGAATAAACAGGGAAATCCTGAGGTTTTGATATAATTACCGCCTTATCTATTTTATTCTCTTTCTGATAATAAAAATTTACATCGGTATAACACAAATCATATTCACGATTTGCGTCCATAAAATCCACCTGTTTTTGCAGTTTGTAAGAATCAGTCCAGTAATCATCACCTTCACAAAATGCAATATATTTTCCCTTAGCATGGGTTAAATTCCAAATTAGATTGAAACGTCCTGTCGGGTTATTTTCAATATGCAGAGTGTTTTCTCTTGAATGTAAAAATAATCGTATTTTATCAGCATTTTTTTCTGCATACTTAATACAAATATCACGGGTACCGTCCTTTGATTCATCTTCCCCTACAAGAATTTCAAAAGAGAAATCTGTTCTTTGCATTAAGATTCCATCCAAACACTCGGCAATATAATCTACGTGCATATATGTTTGGACAATAACTGAAACATAAGGATCTTCTGTTACGGAATTCGGATAAATCTCAACTGGAACTTTCTGATATTGCTTTATAAAATTATCCATGTAATATTAATTTTTCTATGAAGGGATAAATTCTAATAAACTTTTCCTTCTGTTTTTTAAAAATCTTGCAGGGATTCCAGCATTAATGGTCCATGATTTTAATGTTCCTTTCACCAATGACATCGCTCCTGTTGCAGCTCCTTCTTCAAGGATTGAATTCGGGAGAACTACACAATTTGCGCCAAGTTGTGAATATTTTTGAAACAAAACCTTTCCTCCAATTACATTTGTATATTCCTTTGGAGCCATCGGCCCTATCAGGTAATTGCCCGAAAAATCATCTGTCGCACTAAAAATAGTACATCGTGGCGATAGTCCTGAATAATCCTCCATCTCAATTCCATACTTACCATAGAGAATGGTATGTGCAGATATGTGAATATTATTGTGCAATTTTATCTTTCCTGATAAAATACAAAAATCGTCAATCCGGACATTATTTCCAATCTCAATCTCCTGCGCATTATATATCCGTGCAAATCTGCTAATAAATACTTTCTCCCCGATTGACTTAAACCCAAAATTTTCCAAATCCTTTTGATCAAAGAAAGAAGTTTCCATAAATCCTATATGTTTTTGTGATTTAACATTAAATTATAACATCAAAAAATTTTTATATAAGTTACTTGTAAAAAGGTAGTTGTGAAAATGTTATTTTATGCATAAAGGTTCCCTCTTCATTTTTCAAATATCCCAAGAATTGGCGTAAATATTTTAAAATTATAAGGTGCCTTACCATCAGAGATAATAAAAACAATATATATTTTGAATATTAATGTTTAATATTGATTTCTCTCTCAAAGGTAAATCCAGATAATTAATTATACACTATGCCATGTTTCGAATTACGAATACAATAATAACCTTAATTGGTAATGATTCTAAGAATCCGTCTTACTGAAGTATTGGTTAATTCTGAGTAAATTGGCAAACAGATAACTTCTTCTGTTAATTTAGTAGCTACCGGTAAATTATCCGGATGAGAAGAATCCAACCCCCTATAAGTTGGAAATTGAGAGATCAATGGATAAAAATAGCGTCGCCCATAAATATTATTTTCTTTCAATTTTTCATAAAGGTCATCACGCGACATCCCATATTCATTTTTATCAATGAATATGGGAAAATAAGCGAAATTATATTCCAGCGATTTTGGTTCCTGCAACATGCGCAACCCTTTCACCAACTCAAGTTGTTCTTTGTAATACACAGATATTTCTTTCCTTCTTTTAATAAGACTTTCCACTGATTTTAACTGCAGTAATCCATAAGCTGCCTGTATTTCATTCATTTTAGCATTAATCCCAGGAGCCACAACACTTGTTTCATTTTCGAATCCAAAATTCTTCAGATAATCGATCCGTTTTTTAGTCTTTTCATCATGACATACTATAGCCCCCCCTTCAATGGTATTAAAAACCTTTGTAGCATGAAAACTTAAGACGGAAAGATCGCCAAATTTAAGAATACTTTTACCCCCCTGTTTTACCCCAAATGCATGCGCTGCATCATAGATCACTTTTAATCCGTATCGACTTGCTATTTCCTGTATTTCGTTCATCTCACAAGGGTTTCCATAAACATGTACTGCTAAAATAGCTGTGGTTTTCGGAGTAATAGCGGCTTCAATCTTTAAAGGATCAATATTTCCGAATTCCGGTTCAATATCAACAAATACTGGTTTTATATTATTCCACCACAACGCATGGGTAGTAGCCACAAAACTATAAGGTGTTGTAATTACTTCGCCAGTAATATTAAGTACCTGTAAAGCAGAAATCAGGGCAAGTGTCCCGTTAGAAAATAAAGAAATATAAGGTACATCAAGATATTCAGCCAACGCTTTTTCAAACTGTTGATGATAAATACCATTATTTGTCAGCCATTTTCTTTCCCAGATGTCTTTTAGTAATTCTGTGAATTCTTCCAACGGTGGTAGAACCGGCTGGGTAACGAATATTTTTTGCTCTGCTTTTTTCAATTTTTTACTTATTAAAATTCAAAACTAACATTTAATCGCGACTTGTTTGAATAAAAACTATTCAGAACTATTTATTACTTCCATATTTTTGCACTTGTTCATTTACAATTTTTTTTATGTACATATAATCTTTCATCTGAAATAATTCTCCGGGAACAAATACCATTAAGAAACCAACTCCTAGCTGAATAGTTAGAATGAGCAGACTATTGAACGGTATAATTTTCCCAATTGTAAAAACTACACCCCCCATAAGAGAACTGAACAAAAATGATGGTAAAATATCGAGCACTTGTTGTTTTGTTGAATAGCCAATAAGTTTCCCCGAATAAAAACTATTTAGGATATATGCAAAAATATTATTAAGAATCATTCCTAAAATCATTGCTTTAATTCCTGCAAAAATTCCCAAAATAATTACCGGTATGTTAATTATCTTTTTAATAATCTCAAGTTTCAAAAAAAGATCGGAACGGCCTTTTACATTTAATATATTCAGGTTTAAAGCTTGTAATGGATAAAACATTCCAACAAAACAAAGCAACTGAAGGAACTGAACCGACGGAAGCCATTTTTCTCCAATCAATACCAAAATCATAGGCTTAGCAATAGCAGCCATACCCAGCATTAAAATAAAAGTAATATACATCGTACTCCTTATTAATTTCCTGTAATTTTCCTTTAATCGTTCAGGTTGATCCTGAATGGCAGACAATACCGGAAAACTAACCCGTTGAATAACATCCGTAATGTTCTGAGAAGGTAAATTTCGAAATTGATCGGCACGCGTATAAAAACCTAACTCCCTGGCAGAGAAAAATTTACCGATAACCAGATAGTATATGTTTTGAAAAATAGTTTCAATCAATGCGCTGATCAGCAACTTGCTGCCAAAACCAAAAAGCTCTGAAAAAGATTTTTTGCTAAAAATCAGAATTGGCCTCCAAACCGACCAAATCCATAAAAATAAAGTATTCAGAAAAGCACGACTCAGATTTAGAATCACAAGGCTCCATACCCCCATTCCCATTGTAGCGGCTCCAATAGCTAAGACTCCTGAACAAAGAGCAGATATTAATGTGACATACGTTTGAACCTTGAAATTAATTTCTTTACTAAAGATCGTTTGCTGAATCATTCCAAAAGCATTAATTACCAGAATGAGTCCAAATACTTTGAGCATATTTTCCAGTTCTGCTTCCTCAAAAAAACGACTAATTATACCTGAGGAAAAAAACAAAACCACATAAAGAACAACGGAAATAATCAGATTGAAATAAAAAACAGTAGAATAGTCGGCTTGAGAACAATTTCTTTTGCGAATGAGAGCAGTACTAAAACCGCTTTCAACTATTGCCTGTGAAATAGCGATAAAAATTGTCAACATTCCTATCAAACCAAATTCACGTGGAGAAAGAATACGCGCCAGTATAACGCCAACTATAAATTGAAGCCCCAATTTTGCAAAATTATCAATGAAACTCCAGAAAAGTCCATGTATTGTTTTCTGTTTTAAATCTTCTACCATTTATTCAATTTACTCCGTCAAAAATACACTTTCTTGCTCAGTTTCAAAGGACAAATTATTGCTTGTAGAATAAATGCCTGTGAATCGACCAACCCGGATTTAAAATCATAGCAACATCAATCATATATGAATTAAACAGGATAACTAACAATATTTTACTATATCGCCCTTTTTTCTGAACTGGTTATATTTACACGATTTTAAAACTATCAAAAATGAAACAGGAATTTATTCTTTGGCAAATTAATATGCATAAAAACAAGACAAAAACAATTACAAAAGAGAATAACTTTTTAATTGTATGAACCGTATTTCAGCAACTTTTTTCCTTCGCGATGTTTTGTGTGTTGCACCGGAACTTCTAGGAAAAATCCTGGTCAGAAAATATGAGAATGGCTCAATTCAGAAATTTAAAATTACTGAAGTTGAAGCCTATCGCGGAATTGAAGATTTGGCGTGTCATGCCAGCAAAGGCAAAACAGACAGAACCGAAGTAATGTTTCGCCAAGGCGGAGTTGTTTATGTGTATTTAATTTATGGAATGTACTGGATGCTTAATGTTGTAACAGGGCTCGAAAACGATGCGTCGGCCATTTTAATCCGCGGGCTCGATACTATCACCGGCCCGGGAAAAGTAGGAAAAATCCTTCAGCTCGATAAATCGTTTTATGGTGAAAACTTACAGCATTCAAACAGAATCTGGATTGAAGATTCAGAAGAAAAGCCAAATATAGTTACTTCTCCACGAATCGGAATCGACTATGCCGGCGAACCCTGGATTAACAAACCGTGGCGGTTTTCAGAAAAATAGTACTATTCTTTCCCAATAACAAACCTGTCGTATAACCACAAAAATACTACTGCACCAACGGCAACTCCGGCGTAAATAACCCAAATGTTCGACGGGTGATAATTGGTCCACAAAAAATTGGAAAGTTCAGTGCTCGACATCCCCATTTTTTCGGATGCCAGATTTATATAATCGTTTTTTGAAACTTCTTCTGAAATAGCCGGAAGCGAAATCCCCCTTTTGGCAACTTCCTCCTGGAGCAGGTAAATTTTGTCGGCAATTTTTTCGTAAACATCGCCAGAAAGCCAGCCAGCCAACTGATGCCCGGCAGCAATCGGCAAAAACGAAGTCCCCATGTAAAGCGCCTTTTTATCGGCCGGGGCAATCCGACCAACGTATTCGGTAAATTTTGGAGAACTGGCCATTTCACCCAAAGCAAAAATTAAAACCCCCAGTAAAATCAGCCACCCACTTTGATTTGAAAACATCAGCCCCAGACCGCCGGCTAAAACCAGGATTCCTCCCATCATGGCTGCCAACGGACGAAAACGCATAACAAATGTGGAAACCATCAACTGAAAAACAATGATATAAAATGAGTCCATGCTCGACATTGTTACCGCAGTAATTGTTCCGTCTTTGGTTCCTATCGCTTCAGCCAGCCAGGGCAAAACCGAATGAATTCCGTTATAAACCACGCCTGTGTCGACCCACTGGTCGATAAAAACCGGAAAAGAATAATACAACTGGTTAAAAGCTGTCCAGAACAGAATCATAATTATCAGGAACAAAACATATTTCCAGTTAATAAGTACTTTTATAATATTTAATTCCGCATAAAAAATATCATCAATAAGAGAAGATTCACTTTTTTTTGTTATGGGATCGCGAAAGAAAAACAGAGTAACCAGAAAGTTAACACTTATGGCAATAATCGACATGTAAAATACATAATCCCAGGTTTTTTGCATCAAAATTCCGGCGATAAAAGGCCCGATAAAACCGCCAATATTCACCATCATATAAAAAATACCAAACCCGATGGAAGCCGTTTCTTCGGTGGTAGTCCGCGAAACCATGGCAGAAATAATGGGTTTAAAAAAAGCGCCGCCCACGCAAGTCCACACAAAAGCGAAAAACATCAATCCAAAAGTGTCGAAACTCTTGATCATGTAAAATCCTGATGCATAAAGTATAAAAGACAAAAACAGGATTCGTTTGTACCCTACTTTGTCGGCAATTGAACCGGTAATTACAGGTAAAAAATACAAAAGCATGGAACCTGTCCCCATAATAATACCCTTTTGTGCCTGCGATAAACCAAGCGCCCCGGTATCTTTAGAGTTTACAAGATACAAGGCAAACGCCAGATAAAAACCGTACCAGGCCCAGCGTTCGAATAATTCAATAACATTGGAGGCCCAAAACGTAGTATTGTACTTTTTAATTACCGTTACAAATCCCATAATTCCCTTTTTAATGAAGGTGGAAAGGTAATAAAAAGGGCATAAGTTAAAAGAATTAACCTCCTTAAAAAACATTAATAAATTTCTGTATTGAAAAAGCAAGGGAAAGAAAAATCAATAGAAATGCTTTGTTTACAAATTAAAATCTTCAAGGAAAATGGTCATCAAAATAATAATCATAATTACAACAAATAACATGATAAAAAATCCGATAACGCCAATTTTAAACCCCTGTCTGATTCTGATTTCCTTGTTTACCGTTATTAAATGTTCGATAGAACGCAAAAGGTTGTGCGGGGCTTTTTCATTTTTAATAATATAATCGGCAGCGCCAAGTCTCATTATTTTTACGGCTATCTCAACATCATTCTGTGCACTCAAAAAGATAAAATCTACTTCAGGAAGCTGTTCCCTGACTTTTTTCATCAACTCAAGGCCATTGATTCCTTCAAAAGAATAATCCAAAACAATTAAATCCGGTTTCGATTCTATTTCTTTCAGACAGTCTTCTCCATTTTTGAACGTCTTAATGTTGTCGAATTTTTTCGATTTTAGATAGCCAACGATAAGATCTTTGTAAATCAAACTGTCTTCAACAATGAATATCAGCGGATTTTTAATTTTCTGCATTGTTCTTATTTTTACCTTTTTGGATCAGCTTAAAATTAGTACATTTTTTTCAGATACCAAATGTTTGTTTATGTATAATAAAATGAACTTTTTGAATACAAAACGAAAAATATTGTAGTTTAGTCTGTTTAAAACCAGTATCTTTTGCGTTTTTCACAACCAATGAAATATATTGCCGACATCCATATTCATTCTCACTTTTCGAGGGCTACAAGTAAATTGCTGGCTCCTGAACATTTGGATTACCACGCCGGATTAAAAGGAATTAAAGTTGTTGGAACGGGCGATTTTACACATCCGGGCTGGCTGGCTGAATTGAAGGAAAAAACAGAACCCGACGGAAACGGTTTTTTCAGGCTGAAAAAGGAATACAAACTTAAATCTCCTTTTGGCGACAACGAAACACGTTTTTTACTAACCGCCGAGATTAGTAATATTTACAAACGCGACGGGAAAGTGCGAAAAGTGCACAACGTAGTTTTGGCGCCCGGTTTTCAGGAAGCCGAAAAAATAAACCGGCGGCTGATAAACCTTGGTGGCAACCTAACTTCGGATGGTCGACCCATTTTAGGCCTCGATTCACGCGATTTACTCGAAATAGTTCTTGAAAGCGGAGAACACAACTATTTTATTCCGGCCCACATCTGGACTCCCTGGTTTTCGATGCTGGGATCAAAATCCGGCTTTGATTCATTGGAAGAATGTTTTGCCGATTTGTCGCCGCACATTCACACCATTGAAACCGGACTTTCCACCGATCCACCAATGAACTGGCTCTGTTCTTTTCTCGATAAAGTTACTTTGGTTTCGAATTCAGATGCACACTCGCCCGACCGCCTTGGAAGAAATGCCAACATTTTTAACACCAGCGCCGATTATTTTTCGATGATTGATGCGTTAAAAACCGGCAACCCTGAAAAATTCCTGGGTACTATCGACATGTTTCCGCAGGAAGGAAAATACCATTACGATGGCCATCGGAAATGTAACGTTTGCTGGGATCCGGCGGAAACATTACGGCACAAAACCGTTTGTCCGGTATGTAAAAAACCGGTTACCGTTGGTGTGATGAACCGTGTTATTCAGCTTTCCGACCGCGAAAACATTGCAGAGCGCCCAAACAAACTGCCATTTCAATCCATAATTCCTTTAAAGGAAATGTTAGCCGAGATTGCCGGGACCGGCGTTAATTCAAAAAAAGTTGAAGCCGATTTCGAAATAACATTACAAAAACTAGGAAAAGAACTGGACATTTTGCTTGAAATCCCGGAAGAAGAAATTGAACGAAAAACAACAAAAATTCTGGCGGAAGCTATTCGAAGGATGCGAAAACGCGAAATAATTATTCAGGAAGGTTACGATGGCGAATACGGTGTAATTAAAGTATTTAACCCGGGGGAAACAAAAAATTTCGAAGCTTCGAACGCACTTTTTCAAATAGAAAAACCAACACCGCCCGAAAAAAGAGCATTAATAAATTTCGATTTGAAAGGCATCCAGAAATTACTTCGCCAAAAAGCAGAAATTGAAAATGCTGTTGCCGAAAAAAACAGCGATTACAAAACCCGGGAAACTGAAAAAACAATTTTCGATAATTTAAATGCTGAACAATTTGAAGCTGTTCAACACGTTAACGGGCCTTCGCTTATTATTGCCGGGCCGGGCACCGGAAAAACCAAAACCCTAACCGGAAAAATTGCCTGGCTGATAGGAAATCACCATGCCGCTCCCGAAGAAATTCTGGCCATCACTTTTACAAACAAAGCTGCCGGAGAGTTAAAAGAAAGAGTTGAAATTCTGCTTAAAAACAAAAGCAAAACAGGCGATGTTACGGTGGCTACATTTCACGCATTCGGACTTTCGGTTTTAAAAAATTATTGCGCTGAATTTAACCGGACTGAAAATTTCTGGCTGGTGGATGAAAACCTGAAACGCGAAATTTTAAAAACTCTTTCCACGGAAAAACAAAAAGAGCTTTCCAATTTTTCAGCCGAAATTACAAACATCAAAAAAGGCAGCCTCCCGGAAAACGAACGGTTTTTTCAATACGAAAATGAACTCAGAAAACTGAATGCTTTTGATTTGGACGACCTGATTCAGAAACCGGTTGAGTTGCTTGCCGGAAATGAAAATATCGCCAAAGAGCTACGTGAAAAATACCGGTTTATTTTTGTTGATGAATACCAAGATACCAACGACATGCAATACAAACTGCTGCATTTGCTTGCACCGGATTCGAATTCCAATTTGTGCGTTGTTGGCGATGCCAACCAGTCGATTTACGGATTTCGTGGCGCCAATGCCGGCTACATTTCAAAATTTACGAACGATTACCCGGAAGCAAAAGTTTTCAGGCTAACAAAATCGTACCGCTGTTCGCAAACCATTTTAACAGCCTCGTCGAATGTAATTGAGCAAAATTCCGGTTTTTTGGAAGGATTAAACGAAGGTGTTCAGATTTCGGTTTCGGAACAACCGAGCGATGCAGCCGAAGCCGAATTTATTGCCCGTCAGATTGTGAATCTGGTTGGCGGAGTGAGTTTCTTTTCCATCGACAGTTCGGTAGCCCAGGGCGATAAAAGCGAAATTGTCAACAGCTTGTCGGATTTGGCGGTTTTGTGCCGCACACGCAACCAGTTCGAAGCCATCACAAAAGCTTTGCGCGACCACCATGTTCCGTACCAGGAAACAGGGACCGTCCCGTTTTTTCAGGCCGGACCTTTTCAAAGTTTTACCTATTTATTGAATACATTTTCGATGGAAAATTATGAAAAGGCGGAACCTGTTTTCAAACTAAAAAAGAAACCTGTTTCAAAACTTGAATTTGAACTGGCGCTGGCAGAAAAGAAAAATTCAGAATTACCTTCATTTTTAAATTATATCAGGGAAAACCATTTTCAACAGGAAAAATTTGAGCCTTCAGAATGGACCCGCTTTTTGGAAATTGCTGCTGAAAACAACGATTTTTCAAATTTTATCCGACTTCTAAAACTTGGCGTTGGAACCGACCTGCACGACAAAAATCTGGAGGCTGTTTCAGTAATGACACTTCATGCGTCGAAAGGTCTTGAATTTGAATGTGTGTTTATTCCGGGGTGCGAAGACGGGTTGCTGCCATATAATTTATACAAACAGGAAGTTGATTTGGAAGAAGAAAAACGACTGCTTTATGTTGGAATGACCCGCGCAAAGAAACTGTTGTTTCTTACACATGCAAAAACAAGAACCATTCGCGGAAGAAAATTTAACCTTTCGAAAAGTCCCTTTCTCAGTACAATTCAAAAAGAATTGCTTCAGCAAATCAAAAATAAACCACCAAAAAAAACGGGGGAAAAAGATAATCAACTAAGTTTGTTTTAGAAAAGTACTGAGATTTTGGTAATAAGAATCTAATTCAATTTCATTCCCATGACGAAGGAGGAGAAATCTCATATTTGAAAAAAATATAAAGTATGTTACTGGCCATCGATATTGGAAATACAAACATTGTTTTTGGTGTAAATGAAGCTGGTGGGTGGTTAAACAACTGGCGCATTCAAACCGACCACTTAAAAACTGCCGACGAATACGAAGTTATTTTTCGCTCTTTGCTGAGCGCCGGAAAGATTTGTAACTCAAACATTACCCAGATAATTCTGAGTAGCGTTGTTCCTTCGTTGGTCCATCCTTTTTCCGAAATGTTGAAAGGTCTGTTCCCTGAAGCAAAACAAAAAACCGTTAATCCTGAAATTTATAACCTTCTTCCAATTAAGGTTTTAAATCCTTTTGAAATCGGTAGCGATTTGGTTGCCAATGCTGTTGCCGCTTTTCAGAAATTCGGAAAATTAACCACAGTAATTGATTTTGGCACTGCGCTTACTTTTACAACCATCGGTAAAAACGCTGAAATTCTGGGCGTTGCCATTGCACCCGGATTGCGAACTGCTGTGAGTGCACTGGCCGGAAACACAGCACAACTTCCGCAAATTCATTTAAGTGCGCCCCCTTCTGTTTTGGGTGAAAATACAATTCATGCTATTCAATCGGGAGTGGTTTATGGATTTACCGGGCTTGTTGATTCGATTATTGAACGGACACAAAACGAATTAAATGAAAAACTAACGGTGGTTGCCACCGGTGGCCTGAGTTCGGTAATTGCCCCGCTTACCAAAAACATAAAAACCATCGAACCCATGTTAACGCTCGATGGTCTTTATTTTATTAATTCGTTTGCCAATACTATTTAATCTGAAATACCAATTTTTCTGTTTACAATGTCTGTAAACTGCAAAAAAAAAACATCAATTCATTTCAATAATTTTCAGCAATTCATCCAGGTTCGGGGTCAGGATTATTTCAGTGCGTCGGTTCATCTGACGACCTTCCGTTGTTTTATCGGGTGAAAGCGGCAGATATTCGCTGCGGCCTGCGGCGATAATTCGTTTCGGATCAATCTGTTTATTTTCAGTAAGAATTTTTGTGACCGCAGTGGCACGCACCACGCTCAAATCCCAGTTGTCTTTTACTTCTCCCGAACCGTGCATCGGAACATCGTCGGTGTGTCCTTCAACCATAATATTTATGTCGGGATTTTGTGCCAAAACCTTGCTTAATTCTCTCAGTGCTTTTTGTCCGTTTGGATCGACATCCCATTTTCCGGTTTTAAACAGTAGCTTTTCATCAAGCGAAACATATACTTTCCCGTTTTTTTCGTGAACCGTTAAACCGTTGTTATTAAAACCAACCAACGCATTCATTACTTTTTCTTTCAGATCTTTAACCGCCTGTTGCTGTTGTGCAAGAATATTCTGAAGTTCAATCAGTTTTGCATTTCTTTCCTGGAGTATCCTCTCCGCGTCACGAAGTTTATCTTCGCGTGTATTTAAATCGCCTTGTGTTGACTGAAGTTCAGCCAGCAGCCGTTCAATCTCGGCTGAACTGCCCGATTTTAATGCTTCAAGCTGATTTTCCAAATCCGATTTTTCATTTTCAAGAGCGCTGTTGTTTTGTTTTAAAAGATTAATATTGTAGAGAGCATCGTCGAGCTGGCGGCTTAATTCCTTGTTTTGCTGATTCAGCAATTCTACCTTACTCAACAATTCTGCATTCGAAGCTTCCAGCTCCATTTTGTTTTGTTTCAGTTGTTCGTTCTCAGCTGTTAACTGGCTTTTGGTTTCATTAAATTTCTTCATCGACACACACGACGACAAAAAAACTGCTCCTGCAAACAATAATATCAGTTTAAACTTTGTTTTCATCATTATAAATTTTTGAAATGTTTCAATAAATTGCTTAACTAATTTCGATATTAAATTAAATTTCAACGGGATACAAACGGCAACAACAATTAAACCATAATCACAATAAATTCAACGATTTACTTTTTATTGCTCATTTAATACTTTTGTCATTTAATATTTTCGATAAAATTAGTTCTTTTATAACGGAGAACAATAAAGTTTAAGTTCAGTTTTGAACAAATAGTAGTTAAGGATTTGTTATATCTTTGTACATATTTTTTCGGATAAAATGGATGAAATAAAGGGAGGATTACTGGAAAAAATAAACAGCCCGGCCGACTTAAAAAAATTAAATACCGACGAACTTCCTGAAGTTTGTAACGAACTTAGAAATTACATCATTGATATTGTTTCGAATAATCCGGGACATTTTGGTGCAAGTCTCGGGGTTGTTGAATTGACTGTTGCATTGCATTACACCTACAATACACCGTACGATTTATTGATCTGGGACGTAGGTCATCAGGCCTACGGGCACAAAATTTTAACCGGCCGGCGCGAAAGGTTTATTACCAACCGTAGATTCAAAGGAATCAGCGGATTTCCGAAACGTGAAGAAAGCGAATACGACACTTTTGGTGTTGGTCATGCTTCCACTTCAATTTCGGCAGCGCTGGGAATGGCTGTTGCTTCAAAACTGAAAAATGAAAAGGAACGTAAAATTGTTGCGGTTATCGGCGATGGTGCAATGACCGGAGGAATGGCTTTTGAAGCTTTAAACAATGCCGGCGTTCAAAAATCTGACATCCTTGTTATTCTGAACGACAATAACATGGCCATTGATCCGGTAACAGGTGGATTTAGCCAGTATTTGCTGAACATCACAAAATCACATTCATACAACCGTTTCAAAAAAGATGTTTGGGAAGGTCTGGGCCGTCTCGACGGGTTTGGAAGGAAAACCCGCAAGTTTATTCAGAAAAACCAGCACGCCCTTAAAAACATGCTGCTGAAAGAAAACAATCTTTTTGAAGCGTTCGATTTCAGGTACTTTGGCCCGGTTGATGGCCACGATGTAGTTTATCTTACAAAAGTTTTGGAAGATTTAAAAGATATCCCGGGTCCAAAACTTCTGCATTTAATAACCAAAAAAGGAAAAGGTTTTAAACAGGCCGAAATCAATCAGACCAAATTTCATGCACCCGGCGTTTTCAATAAGGAAACCGGCGAAATTATTTCGTGCGACTGCCAGGTGGAAAAAGCTCCGAAATTTCAGAATGTTTTTGGTGAAACACTGGTTGAACTGGCCGAATTAAACGAAAAGATTGTTGGAATTACGCCGGCAATGCCAAGCGGTTGTTCCATGAACCTGATGATAAATAAAATGCCCGACCGCGCTTTCGATGTGGGAATTGCCGAACAACACGCAGTTACTTTCTCTGCCGGGCTGGCTACCCAGGGAATGGTACCGTTCTGCAACATTTACTCCACATTTATGCAGCGCGCTTACGACCAGATTGTACACGATGTCGCCCTTCAGAAATTGCCTGTGGTATTTTGCCTCGACCGTGGTGGATTAGTTGGCGAAGACGGACCAACACATCACGGGGTTTTCGACATTGCATATATGAGATCGGTTCCGAACATGATTGTTTCAGCGCCGATGGACGAAATTGAGTTGCGAAACCTGATGTACACCGCTCAGCTCGCCGAAAATAAATTACCGTTTTCCATTCGTTACCCGCGGGGCTGTGGAATTAAACCAAACTGGAAACAACCTTTCGAAAAAATTGAAATCGGTACCGGAAGGAAACTATCAGATGGAACTGATATTGCAATACTTACTATTGGCAAATCGGGAATTTTTGCTGAACGTGCAATCAAAAGTCTGGAGAAAAAAGGAATCTCTTCTGCACATTATGATTTGCGCTTTGTAAAACCGCTCGACGAAAAACTTCTTACTGAAGCTTTTGAGAAATTCGACATACTTTTTACTGTGGAAGACGGTGTAATTCAGGGAGGTTTTGGAAGTGCAGTCCTTGAATTTATGGTTCAGAAAGGCTATTCCAAAAAAATTAAAATGCTGGGTATCCCTGACAAATTTATTGAACATGGAACTCCTGAAGATTTATACCGCGAATGCAATATCGACGCCAAAGGAATTGCCGAATCGGTACTGACTTTTCTTGGAAAATGACTACACTCTGATTTTTAGTTTTACAACTGATTCTGTGACGAATTCATATAATATTTTTATATTTCAATCGTTTTCAACTATTGTAATTTAAAAAATTCCACCTTGGATATTTATCTGAAACGAAAACGGGGAAAAATTCTGTTGTTCATTGTCGCCATTATTATTGGCGTTGGCTCATTGCTCTATACCAACTGGCTTACCGAAAAAATGGCACAGGAAGAACGAAACAAAGTTGAACTTTGGGCCGAAGCAACCAAAGGAATGGCCAATGCCGTTATCGAAACCAAATCCAAATCGCTGGAGCTGGAACAACTAAACACCAACTACTTAAACATTCTCAATTTAATTGTAACACAAAATTCTTCCATCCCGATTATTATTGTTGAAGCCGATGGTTCATTCAATATTGACGCCAACATTAATTACAGCCCCGGGAAACGCAACCAGGTGCTTACAAAAGAACTGGAAAAAATGAAGGATTATTCTGAACCAATCCCTATTCAGATTGATGAAAACACAACACATTTGTTGTACTTCCGCGAATCGACAATTTTGCGAAACCTGCAATATTATCCTTTTGTTCAGCTTTTGGTGGTAATTGTCTTTATTTTGGTTTCCTACTTTGGGTTCAGCGCTTCACGGCGAGCCGAACAGAACCAGGTTTGGGTAGGAATGTCGAAAGAAACCGCACACCAGCTCGGAACACCCATTTCGTCGCTGATGGCCTGGATTGAATTGCTAAAACTTCAGAATGTTGATGAAAACCTGATAAGCGAACTTGAAAAAGACACGCAGCGCCTTGAAAAAATTACAGAACGTTTTTCAAAAATTGGATCAAAACCAGAGCTGCTTCCATTAAATTTGGTGGAAGTGTTGTATTCTACCATTACTTATTTAAAAACACGCTCGTCGAGTAAAGTAATTTTCGAAACCTCTTTCAATAAAGACGACATCATTGAAATTCCACTCAATGCCGCGCTTTTTTCGTGGGTGATTGAAAACCTTTGCAAAAATGCCATCGACGCCATGGACAACCACGGAACAATTTCAATTCAGCTAAAAGAAAAAGACAATTCAATAACCATCGATGTTTCAGACACAGGAAAAGGAGTACATAAATCGCAATTCAAAACAATTTTCCAGCCGGGTTATTCAACAAAAAAACGCGGTTGGGGGCTTGGCCTTTCGCTGGCAAAACGCATTATTGAAAATTACCACCGCGGAAAAATATTTATTAAGTCGTCGGAAATCGGCAAAGGCACTACTTTCAGAATAATTTTAAACAAATAAAATTTCTGCTTTTTGTTGATAAACCGGAACTTTCAAAACCTTTTATTATTCATTTCTAAGTAAATCCGAAATAATTTGAAGAAATTTTCGGGTGTTTATAAAAAATTTATACTTTTGCAACACTTTTTTCGAGCCGTGGGTTGGAAGACAAAATATGATATTGCATTTAAAGGCCTTGCAGAAGGATTGCATGAATTTGATTTCCAAATCGATGGCAAGTTCTTTGAACATTTTGAAGCGAGCCTGGTTGATGTGGGAGAAGTAAATATTAAAGTTGCTCTTGAAAAAAGAAGCGCTTTTTTAAAACTTTATTTCAACATTAAAGGTTGGGTTGAACTTGTGTGCGACAGATGTCTGGAAAATTACAGCCAAAAAATAAAACACAGCACCGAGATATTTGTAAAGTTTGGTGAAAAAGAGTTCGACGAAGGTGAAAACGTAATTTGGATTTTACCCGAAGAACACCTGTTAAACCTGGCTCAGTTGATGTATGAATTTGTTATTCTGAGTATTCCGCTTCGGCACATTCACCCGAAAAACAAAAACGGTGAAAGAGAATGCAACAAGGAAATGATTGACAAACTGAAAAACTATATGCATACCGAAGAAGAGGAACAGGCACCGTCCGATCCTCGCTGGGATGCACTGAAAAATTTGAAAAATAATAATTAAAAACAAAATACGATGGCACATCCAAAGCATAAACACTCGAAAACGAGAAGGGATAAAAGACGCACACATTACAAAGCTGTTGCTCCAACGCTTGCTACCTGTTCAAATTGTGGATCAACTGTAAAGTACCACACTGTTTGTCCGGAATGCGGGTATTACAGAGGGAAACAGGTAATTGTGAAAGAAATTGCAGTTTAAGCCAGGTTTAAAAACCTGGTTTTTTTTTGCCATTTCCTGAACTTTTCGAACACATAAATAAATTGTTCCGCTTAAACTTTAGTTTTTGTTAACGTCTTTACACTCCATGCCGACAATTCTTTGTATTTACATTTTATTACCTCTAAATTCACGCGGTTTTTTTAACCATAGGATTAATACAATATTTTTTGAAAAAACAGAACAATGGCAAAAATCAGGGCAGCGATTACAGGGGTTGGGGCATTTCTACCGGAATACAGACTTACCAATGAAGAAATAAGCACAATGGTTGATACAACCGACGAATGGATAATGCAACGAATTGGTATTAAAGAACGTCGTATTTTAAAAGAAAAAGGAAAAGCTACCAGCGATATGGGAGCCGCTGCAGTAAAAGAACTTCTCAAAAAAACAAACACTTCGCCCGACGAAGTTGATATGCTGATTTGCGCCACAATTACCCCTGACATGCCTTTCCCGGCAACTGCCAATATTATTGCCAACAAAGTAGGAATTCACCATGCATGGAGTTTCGATTTAAATGCTGCCTGCTCGGGTTTTATTTTTGCACTTTCCACCGGTGTTCAGTTTATTGAATCGGGCCGTTACCAAAAAGTAATTATTGTTGGCGCCGACATGATGTCGTCGATTACCAATTATAAAGATCGCACAACCTGTCCGCTTTTTGGCGATGCCGGTACTGCGGTAATGCTCGAACCAACCATCGAAGAAGTTGGTATTTTCGATTATATCAACCGTGTTGACGGATTGGGAAGACACCATTTACATGTGAAAGCCGGAGGTTCGCTTCGACCGGCATCGTGCGAAACAGTAAACAGCGACGAACACTTTGTTTACCAGGAAGGCCAGACTGTTTTTAAAGCTGCTGTTTCAAGCATGGCCGACGTAGCTGCCGAAATTATGGAAAAAAACAATTTATCTTCGGATGATGTTGCCTGGCTGGTTCCGCACCAGGCCAATCTGCGAATTATTGATGCAACAGCACGCCGCATGGGGGTAAACAAAGACAAAGTAATGATTAACATTCAAAATTACGGAAATACAACTGCGGCAACTATTCCTTTGTGTTTGTACGATTATGAACCGCAGCTAAAAAAAGGCGACAATATTATTCTTGCTGCTTTTGGCGCCGGATTTACCTGGGGAAGTGTTTATCTGAAATGGGCTTACGATACGCCTCAGTCAAAATAAATTAATTCTTTCTGATTTTTTCTGTTTTGCTTTTGGAGCCGTTCCAAAAATTTGTAATTTCAGACGCCTAAAAAATTACATTTAGGAGTTAAGACAACAATAAAAGAGGCATTCAATTAATGATTTTTAAAATGGCAAAGCAAACAGCAACTTACGGAGAAACATTAAATCAGGCAATCAACATTATCAGTGAAGGGACCAGTATTAAAGGTGATATAATAGCCCTTGGAGATATTCGCATCGACGGCATACTGCTTGGAAATATTGAAGCAAAAGGAAGATTGGTAATTGGCCCGAAAGGAACAGTTGAAGGGGAAATCAATTGCAACAATATTGAAGTGTCGGGAATAATAAAAGGGAAAATTACCGTACAGGAATTACTGAACATGAAATCATCGGCCCAGATTTACGGCGATATAATTGCCGGGAAATTATCGGTTGAACCCGGTTCGGTATTTACAGGGAACTGTAAAATGGGTGGAAACAAAGCAGGCAATGAAACTGCAAAAACAAAATAAATCCGACAAAAACAAATTCGATAATTTTATCCGGTATTCAGGCCTTGGTTTCGAAATGATGGCCATTATCGGACTGTTTACTTTCCTCGGGTTTAAAATCGACCAGTGGATGGAAAACCAATTTAAAGGATTTACCCTGAGTTTAATGGTATTTGCAGTAATTGTTGCGATTATTCACGGAACCCGTAATTTGTTAAAAAAATGACAACCGATTTAAAAAGATTCATTGCCAAAACTTTTGGAATTTCAGCAGCCCTTGTCCTTTTAGGTTGGCTGGTTTTTTCACTTTTTATACCTCAGTACTACCTGCCTGTTTTTCCGTATCTTTTAATTTTTTTTCTTCTGGTAGCCATTTTGGTACATGCTTACCAACTAAAACTGGCTCAAAAAGATGTTGGCAAATTCGCACGCAGCAATATGCTGATTACCTTTTTTAAACTGATGCTGTATTCTGTTTTTGCCATTGTTTATATTGCCAACGACAAGGAACATGCTTTTGCCTTTGTTATTGCGCTTTTTATTCTTTACGTTGTTTTTTCGTTTGTGGAGGTTACAGAAATTACCCGTATCTCAAAAAGAAAATAAAAGTTTTCCAGGCTTTTATCTGAAAACATTTTCTAAAACATATCATTTACCACCCTGTTTTTAGCCATTGTTAATTCTTCCCCGAAATATTTAAAATTTCATACGTGGTAAAAAAAATCTTTTAAATTTGTGGACACTTGACAAACTGGATAAAACTATGCTGAAAACCGCAAAAGTATTTCTTGCTGTTCTTGCATTATCAATTATAAACATTGTACCACTTTCTGCTCAACATGCAGAAGAACATGCAACAGCCAGCGAAGAAGCACATACAGGAGAATCTCACGAAGAAGAAGCTTTCAATGCCGGAAAGTTTGTAATGGAACATGTTTCCGATGCACACGAATGGCACATCGTTTCATTTGGCAATACACACGTTAGTATTCCGTTGCCGGTTATTGTTTACAGCAAACATCCGGAATTGCATGAAGGAAAAAGCTTTCATGTTTTTATGTCTTCAAAATTTCAACACGGCCATTCTGAATACAAAGGATTCCGGTTGTCGGAAACAGAAGAAAACGAAGGCAAAATTGTTGACGTAAACGAACAAGGAAAAGAAATTGACAAACCCGTCGACTTTTCAATTACAAAAACGGTAGCTGGAATTTTTGTTTCAGTTATTCTTTTGCTTTGGATTTTGTTATCAGTAGCTGCCACAGCCAAGAAAAACAAGGGAAAAGCTCCTTCCGGGCTTCAAAATGCGTTGGAACCAATTATCGTTTTTGTTCGCGATGAAGTTGCCAAACCTGCACTTGGAGACAAGAAATACGAAAAATTTATGCCTTTCCTTTTAACCGTATTCTTTTTTATCCTGATCAACAATTTTATGGGATTAGTACCAATTCCTCCGTTTGGAGCAAATGTAACCGGTAACATTGCCGTTACTATGGTTCTGGCTTTATTTACATTTGCTATTACAACTATTAACGGTAATAAACATTACTGGAAGGAAATTTACTGGCCCGATGTTCCCGTTTGGCTTAAATTTCCATTGTTCCCGCTTATGCAGGTTGTTGAATTTTCAGGCATAATTACAAAACCATTTGTTTTGATGGTGCGACTTTTTGCCAACATGTTAGCAGGGCACATGATTGTTACTGTTTTTGTTAGTTTGATCTTTATTTTTGCCGGATTGTTCGGTGCCGGAGTTGGTTATGCAGCCAGTCCTATTTCCGTTGCATTCTCGGTGTTCATCCTGTTACTCGATGTTTTGGTATCATTTATTCAGGCTTATGTTTTTACGCTGTTGTCGGCGCTTTATTTTGGAATGGCGACATCAGATCATCATTAATATAAATTTTAAAAATTAAATGCTATGTTATCAGCAATTTTAACCGTATTGCTACAAGCGGCCGCCGGTGCAACCGTCGGTAAAATGGGTGCTGCTTTGGGAGCTGGTTTAGCTGCAATTGGTGCAGGTATGGGTATCGGTAAAATCGGTGCCAGTGCTATGGAAGCTATTGCACGTCAACCTGAAGCAAGTGGAGACATTCGCTCTAACATGATCGTTTCTGCAGCTTTAATTGAAGGAGTTGCCTTCTTTGCTGTGATCATTTGTGCGCTCGTTATTTTCGTTTAGCAAAAAACTTTTGGCAACAACCTTCGGGATTGCCGGAGGTTGGTTGCCTCAACTTAAAAAATTAAAATTATGGGTTTAGTTACACCGAATCCCGGGACGATATTCTGGATGGTCATAATTTTCGGAATAGTACTTTTTATTCTCCGGAAATTTGCCTGGAAACCTATTCTGAATGCTTTAAAAGACAGGGAAGAATCGATTGCCAACGCGTTGAGTTCAGCCGATCTTGCCCGCAAAGAAGTGGAAGGACTGAAAGCCGACAATGAAAAAATTATTGCTGAAGCCCGCAGGGAAAAAGACATCATCCTGAAAGAAGCCAAAGAAATTAAAGAAAAAATTATTGCCGAAGCCAAAGAAAAAGCCAGTGCCGAAACACAAAAAAGCATTGAACAGGCTCGTCTGCAAATTCAAAGCGAAAAGAACGCAGCTATTAACGACATTAAAAAACAAGTAGCCGAACTTTCAGTTATGATTGCAGAAAAAGTGATTAAAAAAGAACTGGAAAATAAAGGCGAACAGGAAAAAATGGTCGATGGGTTAATCGACGACATTAAACTGAATTAGTCTATGGATCAAAGTGCAATTACAGTAAGGTACGCAAAAGCTTTTTACGCGCTGGCAAAAGAAAAAAATCTTCAGGAAACGCTGAAATCGGATATTGAACTGGTATATTCTGTTTGTACCAATTCGCCCGACTTTATGCTTTTGCTGGAAAGCCCGATTGTAAAAACCTCGAAAAAAATTGAATTGTTAACCAGCATTTTCAGTGAAAAAGTAAATGAATTCACTGTTAGCTTTTTAAAATTGATTGCTGAAAACAAAAGGGAAATTCACATTCCCGGCATTTGTCGTAACTTTCTGGCCCTTACCCGAAAAGATCAAAATATAAAAGCGGCTATTTTAACCACTGCCACCGAAATCGATGCCGACACCGTCAAAAAAATTGAAAAATTGATGGAAAAAGAACTCGATGCAAAAGTGGAACTTTCAACCAAAGTAAATTCTGAAATTATTGGGGGAATGATACTTCGTTTGGAAGACAAACAGTACGATGCCAGTGTGGCCACTCAACTCAAAAAAATAAAACAAACATTACTGGAGACTGAATTAAAAAAATAACTAATCCCGCAGTGCGGGACAAAGCATAAAAAGAACATAAAAATGGCAAATATTAAACCTGCTGAAGTATCCGAAATTCTAAAACAACAATTAGAAGGCTTCAAATCGGTTGCCGAACTTGAAGAAGTAGGTACCGTTTTACAAGTTGGTGATGGAATTGCTCGTATTTACGGCCTTTCAAACGTTGAAGCAAACGAAATGATTGAATTTGAAAACGGGATGAAAGGAATTGTACTTAACCTTGAAGAAGACAATGTCGGTGTGGTTTTACTCGGCCTTTCCGAAGAAATCAAAGAAGGCGACACCGTAAAACGTACACAGCGAATTGCCTCGATTATGGTTGGCGAACAATTACTGGGCCGCGTAATCAACACCATTGGCGACCCCATCGACGGGAAAGGCGCCCTCCAGGGAGAATTACTTGAAATGCCTTTGGAGAGAAAAGCGCCGGGGGTAATTTACCGCCAGAAAGTAAATCAGCCGCTTCAGACCGGACTAAAAGCTATCGACGCCATGATTCCGATTGGTCGCGGACAGCGCGAGCTGATTATCGGTGACCGTCAGACCGGAAAAACAGCAGTTGCCATCGACACCATTATTAATCAGCGCGAAGGTTTTGAAAAAGGAAAACCGGTTTATTGTATTTATGTTGCTGTAGGCCAAAAAGGTTCAACCGTTGCCAACATTGCTGCCACACTTGAAAAACACGGCGCAATGGATTATACCATTATTGTTTCGGCAACCGCATCCGATCCGGCAGCTTTACAGTTTTATGCTCCGTACGCAGGTGCAGCCATTGGCGAATATTTCCGCGACACGGGCCGCGATGCCCTGATTATTTACGACGACCTTTCGAAACAGGCAGTTTCGTACCGTGAAGTTTCGTTGCTGCTCCGTCGTCCGCCAGGACGTGAAGCTTACCCGGGTGACGTATTTTATCTGCATTCGCGTTTGCTGGAAAGAGCTGCAAAAATTATTGAAAGCGACGACATTGCAAAAAATATGAACGACCTTCCCGACTGTTTAAAAGACAAAGTAAAAGGTGGTGGCTCGTTAACAGCCCTTCCGATTATTGAAACACAGGCAGGCGACGTTTCAGCATATATTCCGACCAACGTAATTTCAATTACCGACGGTCAGATTTTTCTTGAATCTAACCTGTTCAACTCGGGTATTCGTCCGGCAATTAACGTTGGAATTTCAGTTTCGCGTGTGGGTGGTAGCGCCCAGATTAAAGCGATGAAAAAAATTGCAGGTACACTGAAACTCGATCAGGCACAGTTCCGCGAATTGGAAGCTTTCTCAAAATTCGGTTCCGACCTCGATGCTGCAACAATGCGTGTGCTCGACAAAGGCCGTAAAAACGTGGAAATCCTGAAACAGGGACAGTACATGCCAATGAAAGTAGAACATCAGGTTGCAATTATTTACTGTGGAACCAAGGAATTACTCCGCAGTGTTCCGGTTACTAAGGTAAAAGCGTTTGAAGCTGATTTCCTTGAAATTATGGAAATGCAACACCGCGCTATACTGGATGAATTGAGAGCAGGAAACTTAACAGCTGACGGCGAAGATACCATTCGTAAAGTAGCTGCTGAAGTAGCAGAAAAATTTAAAAAATAATTGAGTAACTGAGTAGGTGGGTAGTTGAACAATTAAGGAATTTAACTTCATTCACTCAACTACTCATTGACACATTCACAAATAAATTATGGCTGGCTTAAAAGAAATACGAACCAGGATTGCATCGGTAAAAACCACCCGGCAGGTAACAAGCGCTATGAAAATGGTTTCTGCGGCAAAATTGAAAAAGGCCCAGGACGCTATTATGCAGATTCGCCCGTATGCCGAAAAGCTGCACCAGATTTTAACTTCGTTAAGTTCCAGTCTCGAAAATGCTGAAGATTCGGTTTATACACAAGCCCGGAATCCCGAAAAAGTTCTTGTTGTACTTATTTCGTCGAACCGTGGATTATGTGGCGGATTTAACACCAACATTTCGAAAAAAGCAATTGAGCTTGTAAAAACCAAATACAATCAGCAGTTGCAACTGGGTAATGTCGATTTTATTTGTCTTGGAAAACAGGGCGAACGACAGTTAAAACACCGCGGAATGAATGTTGCCGGCAACAAAAACGAAATTTTCGATGGATTAACTTTTGAAAAAGTAAACGAAGTTGCATCGGAAATTATGAAAGCTTTTGCCGAAAAGAGCTACGACCGTGTTGAACTGGTGTACAACCAGTTTAAAAATGCAGCCGTTCAGGTTCAGGCTACCGAACAGTTTTTACCGGTTGAAATGCACGAAGAAGAGGAAGCCGGTAATACCAATTACGACTTTATTTACGAACCTTCGAAAGAATATATTATTCAGGAATTAATTCCGCGCTCGCTGAAAATTCAGTTTTACAAAGCACTGCTCGATTCACATGCAGCCGAACACGGCGCACGAATGACAGCCATGCACCAGGCCACCGATAATGCATCAGGGTTACTGGGAGAATTAACGCTGCAATATAACAAGGCACGTCAGGCAAGCATTACCAACGAAATTCTGGAAATTGTAAGCGGCGCCGAAGCATTGAAAGGATAACATTTCAAAAAAACAAATAGAAAAACCGGCTCAAAAAAATGGACCGGTTTTTTATTTTCTGTCACAAAAAATGAATATTATTTGACTGACAATGTTTGATTTACTTTATCAATGTTGTTTAAGTTCAAATTCATCGATTTCATAACAGCATTAAAATCGCTTAAATCTACACTCGTACTTTTTGCAAATGCAGCAGGCAATACTGCAATTCTGAAAATCTGATTATCGGTTTCGGCTGGTAAAAGATTATTAAAATCGGTTGTTCCTTCCAAAAAGATTTTAACATCGGCAGTAGTAAAATCGTAGTTGTATTGTAAAACTCCGTCATTTAAAGCTACGGTTTGCGGCAATAAACGCCAAACATCTGTAGTTCCCCCACTGTTGGTCTGTGCCGTTTCCCAAAGAATGTAAACCAAAACTACATCGCCATCGTAAATTTCGAAATTACTCGGGAAAGCGTAATAAATGTTGTAATTGTTTGCCGGAGTAAAATCGCCCTCTATTTCGATGATGCTTCCCAGAAGCGTTTCTCCATCTTGCCCGGGTTCTCCCGGAGGTCCAACCGGTCCCTCGCAGGCAACAAAAAAACAGAGGATAGAAAATAGAATAAGGCCTTTAATTGTTTTCATGACTTAAAATTTAAAGTGGTTATATGAATTTCCAATAAACAATATTGGTGCCAAACATCAATTCCAACATTCAATGCATTTACCCTTCGTTCCATGTGGATTTCTATAAAGAGACTATTCGCAAAAGTACATTTTCCTCAAACCCAATAAATGGTTGTTAATATTTTCCTAACCAATGATTCTTTATTTTTATGATACTTTAATCTCATTATCAGCTTTTACAAAACTTCGATTTAAAGTTTTTAGCAACAATTTTCTTATGAATTAAACTTTTCCCTGCACAAAAACTATTTTTTTTAAAATGAACACAAGTTTATTTAATATCCGGTGTCTAAGCTTAAACCTTTTTAAAAAGATTATATGAGAATATTTTTGATAAAACTAGCTTTTTTAGCAGTTATTATTGGTGGACCGGTTATCGGAAATGCATGCGAAATTAGTATCGAAGTTCTTGATAATAATAAAGAACAATATCAAGCCGGAGATATTGTAGTTGTAAAAGTAAAAGTGGTTTTTACTCACAGACAATGCAGTGAAGGAATAAATGCAACCAAGTTCAGCTACGATGGAATAAAAGTTTTGGGAGCCACTCCCTGGAACGAAACAATAAAAGGGACGTTTGAACGAAAATTTAAATTACAGATAGAGGAATCAGGAAATAAGAATCTTGTTTTTGGCGCTTTAAGGACCTGCGATAAAGAAGGTGGTTCGGGCAGCATAACTTTTGCCGTTAACTGAGACAAAACAAATCATATAAATTATAAATATGCCCGATTTTTTTAAAACATGCCCTAAATTCTCTCTCTTCTTTTGGGTGCTTTTTGCAGTTCTTCCCTTCAATATCTACGCTCAAAATGATTCACTGCCAACGGCTTCGTCTACTTCAGAAAAAATTTCAAATGACGAATTCCAGGACAGTGAATTTGAAGCATTCGATGAATTTGAAAATTTTAACCAAAGTCAGGAAACTGAAAATATTAGTTGCACAGAAGAAAACGGCTGTTGCAACAAAAAGAAAGGTGAAAATTTAAACTGGGTATTAGGAATTCTGGCTTTTACCGTAATGGCAGGATTCTTTGTTCGTTATGCAAAAACAAGAAACCTTCGGGGGTTCTTTTTAGTTGCTTCCGTTGTAATTCTTGGTTTTTACAAGGGTGCATGCCCATGTCCTATTTCAAGTTTTCAAAATTTATTACTGGCAGGGTTTGGAGTTACTGTAGACTGGCACTCGCTCGTCTGGTTTCTTGCCCTGCTCCCTGTTACATATCTCTTTGGTCGTATTTATTGCGGCTGGATTTGTCATTTGGGAGCTTTGCAAGAGTTTATTTATTTACCGGCGAAAATCAAAATTCTTCAGGGCGAAAAAGCACAAAAAATAATGCGGACAATCCGTATCGTTTTTTTAGTGGCTTTAATTGTTCAGCTTTTTATAACCAAAACAAACCTGTTCAAACATTACGATCCTTTTAAAGTCGCTTTCAATCTTATAGGAACAAATACTCTTAGTTGGATTTTATTAGGGGTTCTGCTTATTTGCTCGGTATTTATTTATCGTCCTTTTTGCAAAACAGTTTGTCCGATTGGCCTTGTTTTAGGATGGGTGAATAAAATCCCAGGCGCCAGTGTAATTGGAAATAATGAAAGTTGTGTTGGCTGCAAATCTGGTGACAACATTTGTAAAATAAGAGCCATTACCCGTGATGAAAAAATGAGCAAACTTGACAACCATGAATGTATTTCCTGTGGAGAATGTATTTCAAGCTGCAATAAAAATGCACTCCAATTTTTTAGAAACAATAAAAAGACTCACCATGACCAGGTTATTTGCAAAAAGCTGGATTTATAAAAGATTTTTTACTCTTGCTGTTTTATCGTTTCTGGTAAATACCGGCCATGCACAGCCTGAATGCCGCAGCATTTTAGGTTCTTATATGAAACCGCTAGCGGATAGTTTACCTTTAAACTGGGCTACCGAATTTTCAACTTCTGCAGGAGTAATGAGCGATCGTTTTATTTTTAATGAAATAACTTTTGTAGGGCTGGAATATGTTTCAAAATCGATGATTCATCAGCTGTATTTTGAAGGTGCCTTTAAATACTGGTATAATACTGCCAATGGTCCCGGCCTGGATGGAACGGGCACCGGATACAGTGATTTTACAAAACCCGAAAAGAAACATTTTGGGTTCCGTGAATTATTTTATGCTTACAACGACTGGCTCGATTTTAAAGCCGGTATTCAATCCATGAAATCAAACGGCAGTTTTTTACTCGATGAACGGGTGTTGGGTCTTTCCGCCAAAAAGAAATGGAATACTTTCGACCTGAGTTTTTCGGGTGGAACGGTTTACGACGATATAGCACGAATGCAGGATTTTTGCGCAACACGGCATTTATACAATTTGGTGAACGGCAACAAAGTAAATTTTGTGGGTGACAAAATATTTGATTCGAATTTTTTCCTGGCAGAATTTTCCTGGCAACCGGATAAAAAAACAGTAAATACAAACATTTCAGGCGATGGGTTCGGCGCTTTTGAGGATTCTGATGAATTTTCAGACTTTTCGTCTTCCGAAGAAATTAAAAAAGTGAAACCCGTTTATTTAAAAAATATTGGCTTTCGCTTGTACGAAGAATTTGGGAAGGTATTTCCGGCATATAAATATTATGCAGGAAGTTCGTTCAACCTTGAAATAATGGAAAAGTTAAAATTTAACGGCGAGATAATCGGTCAATTGATGGACGGGAATGATGCCGTTTTTTGGAGAGCCGTACTTCAAAAAGAAAAATTCAGAAAAAACGGGGCATTTTCAGAATTCAAAATTGAATACCTGGGAAACTATGCATTTGGCAACAATCCGGTTCATTTCCCTTCTTTTTCAAATTTATTCAAAGGTGAAGTAATGCGTTTGGATGTCAACCGGCTTCCGTTGATGGATTTGGAGTATTCATACCGCTTTGCAAATTCAATGAAATCAACATTTAAAGGAAATTATATTCATCAGTTCAACAATGAAAAAACACGTGAATTTGATTTGGTTTATTCTACTCAGCCATGGAAACATGTTCATTTGTACGCAATTGGCGCTTATATAAAATCGGAAGTGCTGGCAAACGACAACTTTCTTTTTAAACTTGAAACAAGGATTGCTTTTTAAACAATTATTCAATGAAAAAAAATAGAAGAGAATTTATTCGGCAATTTGTCGTAATGAGTGTTGGAAGTTCAATACTGGGAATTTCTTCGTGTGAACTTGCAGATATCGATCCTCTTTCAATGTACTATATCAGGGATGAGAATTGTTTAGCCTGCGGCAAATGTGGCGATATTTGTAATTACGAAGCAATTCATGTTATTGAAAAAAGTAAATTTTCTCTGGATGCCGGCAATTGTTCGTTGTGCGGCAAATGTACCGCCGGATGCGAGGAAAATGCAATTCACGTGCCTTGTATTAATTATTCAATAATTGTGGAAAATTGCCGAAGTTGCGGAGATTGTTTGGAAAGTTGTGAAGAGAATGCAATTCATATCAAAACCATTGATTACAAATTTGATGAAGAAAAATGCATTGGTTGCGGCGACTGTATCGATGTATGTAAAAATGAAGGCAATTGTATTAGTTACGAAAAAGAAACTTACAGTATTCGCGGAAAATGCAATGGTTGTGCGATTTGTGTTGCGGTTTGCCCTGAACATGCAATAAGTATTGTAGGGCGAAAAGCTGTAATTGATACTACAAAATGTACGCGCTGTGGAAAATGTATCTCTGCGTGTCCACGCGACGCAATAAATCCGGCTAAGGTTGTAAAAAACGAAGAGGAATGCACCAACTGTGGAAAATGTTACCCGGTTTGTAATTACAACGCAATTGAAAAAATCGTAGCTGATAATGACACAGATTCTTATATCGACCGTTCAATGTGTATTGCTTGCGGCGATTGTTATTCGGTTTGCTCTTACAATGCAATCAAAAAGGAAGAACCGGAAATAATTTATACACCTTACATCGAACAGGAACAATGCTCTTCGTGTGGCCGGTGTTACAATGTATGTACCGAACAACATGCAATTAAGGCAAATTTTGGGAAAGTTACTTTGAACCAGGAATTATGTCGTTTGTGTGGACAGTGTTTGAGTATTTGTGAGTTTAACGCTATTGGAAGAGGTTAATTTTTACAGATGTAATCCTCTCAAATAAAATTCTACTTAATCAGGAATGGAATTCGAACATTAATTCCCATACAAAAAATTTTGGAGAGTGTTATTTTGAATTGCGAATACGCAGTAATAACGGTAGCACTCTCCCTAAAGCAGGGCATTTCCCCTATTTTTGCCCATATTTATTTTGAAGAATATTTACAGAGTCTTCTCTGTTTTTTGATTCTATTTTTTCCCTAAATTGAAGAAATACCCGACAGAAAATTGGAATGAAGAAATGTTGGGGTATTTAACATCATCTACAAAATTTTGAGGAATGTTGTATTGATAAGAGACTTGAAAATCGAAGTTTTTATAACTGATGTACAAAGGCAAATTAAGTTGAATATTCATTAGTCCAAATTTATCTTTATAATACGAGGTATATTCAATTCCGGTGTAAGGATCTATTATACTTTCGTCGAGTGCAAATTCCTGGTAATCTATTCCATACAAAACCGACAATTCGGGACGTAACTTAATTTTTTTCCTGGCCCCGTTTTTATACAATACAACATCGCCATAAACGCCGGCTGACAAACTTTTCCCGGTTTCATAACTTCCAAAATTTAGCGAGCCATCAACTCTCAAACCTACATGGTCGTTGCTTAGTGTAAATCCGGAGCTAATTCCTTGTTTATACAAAGGCTCATAAAGAGGATCGGAAATATGTGAAAAATAACGTTGATATGAAAGTCTTACGCGAAGCGCTTCAATATTAAATAAATTGTTACTGTATCCCCCGGTTAAAACAGTTGTGCGATATCCGGGATAAAGCTGATTGTACCAAATACCGGAAAGGCCCAAATATAAACCGGAGCCATTTATATAAAAAAGTTGAGTCCCAACATTTATTTGATTTTGGCCAATTTCGCGACCTGCAAAAATGGTTCTGGTACTATAAGAATTTCTTAGGTACAGATAATGTAACCTCCATGGATTACTGACTTCGATTAATTTTTTTAATTCCAGATCGTTTAAAAAAAGATCATTAATTAAAGAATCCAGCCGAGCTTCTCTTTCCGAATCCAAAACGGTAGAAATTATCTTATCGGTTTGCCCCAAAAGCTGAACAGGCAACCAGGTGAGAAACATTACAATAAATACTATTACTTTCATGACTTTATAAAAATAAAAGAAAGGCACATTTAAATGCCTTTCCTTTTGTTTCCATATATGATTACTGATTAACCCTTTGCCATCCTTTTCTAATGGCATTGCCCATTTGGCTTTCGCTAAGAGCATTGCTGCCGCGTAAAGCTTGCCGTTCGGCTACTTCGGCCAAATGATTGTTATACATTTCGAGCTGGGCTTCGGTGAATGTGGCCAGCAATGCTTCTCTTTTTTCGTCGCGTGTTAACTCCAGGTTTTCAATTATTGCCAATTGTTCTTCTGTAAAAGTAGCTCTGAATTCTGTTTGAAATACCCCGCCATTTTCGTTAAGCTGTGCCATAACACCATTGCCGCCACCGTGCAATCCGGCTCCTGTACCGTCGTGCAATTGTACAGGGATTCCAGTTCCATCGCAAGTTGTTGTAACATCTTCGGTTTGCGCAAAGGTTGTTCCTGCTACAAATGAGAAAAAGAAAATAGCTGCTAAAGATTTCATTAATGTTTTCATGATTAAATTTTTAAAAGTTTATAATTAACGTTTTACATCAACACACCGTTTTAATGAATCTTAGCCCTACCTTTCTGTAAAACAAATCGGTTATTCAAATTTTGAACACCCATGTAATGCCCTAATATTCAGAATTTAGCTGCTTTAATTTTTAAAGGAGAAAAATATAAATCCTAAAAAAGTGTAGAACATAGCTGGGGCTACCCTTTCACTCTTTTATTATTACATTGTTTGTATACAGCAAATATTTTATGTTCCCGGAATATAAAACTCAGAAAAATAAACACGTATTTAATACAATTGTATTGATTCCCTGAACCAAATAACATTGTTAAAAACGAAAAATATAGTACTCTATTTAGCTACAAAAAAGTGGAAAATTTTCCGCCCTTGAAAAAATTTAGAAAAAAAGGTAGGGTAGTTTGAATCTTGTTCGGGTTATATAAAACAATTGTAACAAATTAATTACATTATGAAAACAAGAGTTATTTTATTAGGATTACTGGCATTAACAGTATCGGTATTAACTGCCTGTAAGGAAGATGCCACACAGGATGCTGGAATTGTGGATGTAAAGAGTGCATTTACTAATGATTATTTTACCATTCCAACATTTACCACAACTGCGGCAGATTTAACAGAATCTGACTCTCTGGGATTACTTTTAATGCGCGAAGAAGAGTTGCTGGCGCACGACGTTTATGTTTATTTTTTCAACAAATACGGATTAGCAATTTTTGAACGAATATCCGAAAGCGAAAGCAGGCACGCAGAAGCAGTTCTGTTGTTGCTTGAACATTTTGGAATGTCTGATCCTGCAACAGGAGAATTGGGCGTTTATACGAATGAAGAATTACAGACTTTGTACAACAACCTGATTACCATGGGTGATGAATCTGTTATTGCTGCTTTAACGGTTGGCGGGTTAATCGAAGAAACCGACATTCAGGATTTGGATGAATTAATTAATGCAACAGAAAATTCAGATGTTATTAATGTATATACAAATTTGCTTAACGGTTCATACAATCATCTGAAAGGGTTTGTTCGAAACCTGAATGCTTATGGCGAAACCTATGTTCCTTCCATTCTTGACCAGGAACTTTACGAAACCATTTTAGCAATGACAAATGGAAATGGACAGCAAAGTCGGGGAAATAGTTCCGGGTATATGGGTTCCAATGGAAAACAGGGAGGCAAGCATGGAAATGGAAACGGTGGAAATCATTGAGTACTGAAAGGTGTTGATTTATAAATTTATATCCACCATCTATTTAATTTTGAAGAGGTTGTCTGAAAAGGCAGCCTCTTTTTATGTTTCCCTAAAAGAACTCTCTTGCAGCAAGAACTTAGCGATTAAATGATATAATGTTTTTCAAATTGCCCACAAATACCCATTAGATATAACTGTCAACAAAGAAAATGCCCACGCAAACCGTAAAATTCAAATTACATTAAACCAGACAACTAAAAAATTAATTCATAGATTGTTGATTCTCTGTTCAACATTTCTTTGTATGAGAAATAGTGATTTATAAAATAACTTTGACAACGCATTAAATTAATATCCTGCGAATCTTTACACTCCCGGGAATCTTTACGTAAAACCAATTTCTGCCTTTTGGAGGCGGCCTCATAAGTTTGACTGCATAAAAATTGGTTCACTTTCGTTCCGAACATTATAATCTACCTGATTGAAAAATCTTATCCTCATTTTGGTATTACCTACTAAATGATTTACAAAAGATAGTAAAAGTTGCAAAGACCAATGAGCCTAAGTAAATGATTATAAAATAGAGCAAAAAAAAGCCGGATGTAATGAAACATCCGGCTCTGAATATTTTGAGCTAATTGTTTGTTAAAATGTAATTAATTAAATGTAACCCCATTCAATGAGTAGTGCCTGAACTGCTTCCTTGTGCGCATCTCTTAAAGCAAACATGTCGGCGCGAATGTCCATTTTTTCAGCATGTGTAGCTGCCAGCAACATTTCGGCACGCAACACATCCATTTCAGCCTGAAATACTTCGTACATTTCGTCGAGAATTGCCTGCTGTTCTTCTGTTAAATCGTAAATACAGGTTCCACTTGCAACAACAACAGCATTTAATGTTACCAGGTCAAGTGTTGCAGCGAGGTCGTCGAGGCAACTTCCATCTTGTAATTTCAATTGAATTGCATCGCCTTTCGGTCCTTTTTCAATATTACCGGAATTTTGAGCACTTACGTTAAAACTTCCTACTAAAGCAATAATGGCAACAAGCGCCATTTTTATACCAACTTTTTTCATAATTAATAATTTTAATAATGTATTATACTATCACACCGACTAATTCGATGTTTCCCCTACCTTCAAATCAAAAAAAATTTTAATCTGAAAAAACCGATCAATTGCTATAAAGCGCTTAATTAATGAAAAAATTAAAAAGCCAGATTTAAATAAATTATAGGAGTAAACGGAACCGCTTCAGCGTGGAGGGTTACTTCGCCGGTTTCATCTTCCAACCGATAGAAGTTCTCGTACTTAATGTTTTGATGATTTAGCAAATTTAAAATTGAAATTCCGGTATTTATGTTTAGTTTTTTCAATTTAAAGCCCCTGTTCACGGCAATATCTAAACGTTGATAATCATTCAGGGTTAAACCACTCAGTAAATCAGGAAATCCTGAGCCATAAACATAATTAGTTGAAAAATACCATTTATTAAAATGATAGATTAGCGCACCTTTCAATTCGTGCCGCTGATCGTGCAAAGCCCTCACAAATTCGTCGCTCGAAAAATAATCGAAGTGTTCCTGTGTTTTGCTGTAGGTGTAAGAAACCCAGAAATCAAGACTTTTAAAAGTTTTACTTAACAGGACATCGAAACCTTCTGAAATACTTTCACCGTTATACGTTACCGATTGGTATGAATAATCTCTGAAACGCGTCAATCCGGTTGTATTTCGTTGAAAAAGGTTAACATCTAGTTTTAATCCCTGGTTTCGATAATTAAATGCCAGTACTTTGTGCACTCCTTTTTGTGCTGAAATTTTGTCAAAATCGCTGGTTAACCAAAAGTATCTGATGTGATCAAAATCATCAATTTGAGGAAGCTGTGTAACTTGCTGATAATATGTTCCAAAAGAAAATCCTACGTTAAAACCTGGGAGGACTGCATATTTCAGGTTAATTCTGGGTTGCCAGTAACTTTTACCATATTTTAAAATTAAATCATAAATCACTCCGGCATTAACATTAAACTTTTTAGTAATTGTCCAATTATCGTTTAATCTAAAATTTATGCTGTTGAGTTTATTTGAAATGGATTGAATATTATAATTCAACGAATCTTCAACATAATTCGTTTGGTCTTGATTCCACCCTAAAATTAATTTAAAATAATGATGTTCTCCCAATTGAGCCTGGCTTTCAAACGTAGCGCTAAACTCTTCAATTTGGTTTTCAATCTGATTGTTCAAAAGAACCTGATAAGGAGAAGCCCCTGAGCCTCCATACAATCCGTAACCAACTATATTTCGGCCAACCTGTTGCTGATTGTTTACATTTTTAGTCAGCATTGACCCGGAAATACGAAATTGGCTTTTCATTCCATTTTGCCAGCTGTGGTTTATCTGTGCCGACCAGCCGTATTGTAAATTATGCTCGGCATCTTCATAAATAAAATTCGATTGTTTGCCATCCAGGTTGAGGGAATAAGTAAAATCATCTTTGCCAAGCAGGTAGTTAAACTGATAATTAGTAGTTGAATTTAAATCGCCGGAAAATTTTACATTTAAATCTCCAAAATTATAATCCGGAAAGAGCGTACGATCTATGGATGTTTCATTTCTACCGAGGTTGAGTGTAATTTTACTTTGATCGTAAAGTTCATAATAAGTTTTTCTTACGGCAACAAGAAGAGAAGCCTGCTTCCTGAACAATGGGACAGACAGTACTCCGTTAATGGTTTGGTTATTAATATTTAAGAAAGAACTCAGTTTTTGTTTGTTTCCATCCTTTGCTGTTATATCAACAATACCGCCAACACGACCATTGTATTCAATACCATATCCTCCTTTTGAAACCATCAAATCTTTTACTAAAAGTGGATTAATCGTACTGATATTGTCGTTGTAATTTTTCATGCTAAAAAGCGTAATCCCATCCAGCATAAGTTTACTTTGTCCTTCATAACTGCCCCAAATCAGTAAATCGGACGATTGTTCGCCAGCTGCCAAAATACCCGGTTGCAACCGTAATAAATCAAAAACCGATTGATCGCCGTTTCCCGGCAAAAAGTTTGTTACAAAGCTATTTAAACGGATATTTCCCGGCATCGATCCCTCTCCTGTTTTATGCGTTGCCTGCATGTGACTAATCTTTACCTCTCCTAATTCGTAAATAAAAGGGTTGAGTGCCAATTTCTGGTTGACAGAGGCTGCCAATGTTGTGTCGCACGGATAAAAACCCAAATAATTAACTGTTACATGAAACAGCGAATCATCTTTTGATTTAACCGAAAAATCACCATTCTGATTCGAAGTGAATAGACTGTTGTTTACCAACAAATGCGCATATGGTAAACGTTCTCCTGTTTTTTTGTCGACTATTGTAACAGATAAAACAAACGGCTTAATTTCAATTTTCAGTTTTTGCTTTATCAAAAAAACCTCACCAAACTTTTGTATTTCGAGCGATGTATTTAAAAGTAAAAATTCCAGGGCCTTTTGAGCACTGGAAAAATCCTTATCGATGGTGATTTTATATTTTGAAACCTGACTGTCGCTGAACGATAAATCTATACTATATTCATCCCTTAAATCAAGTAATATTTTATCAAGCGACTGATTATCGTAATTTATATGAATGGACTGCGCATGAATTGTTAAAGTCGCAAATAACAGTAATACTAAAAACTGCAGATGTTTCAAAAATCAATGTTTTTTATTAAATAACCTCCTGTTTGCTGTTTTGCAAATTTAAGATTTAATGGAACACATACAATTTTTAAAACGTCTTCTATGTTATCTGATTTTTTAAAACTACCACTGTAAAGTAATGTTTCGTCAACTTGTATATTTATAGTTACATTGTATGCAACTTCAATTTCACGGAAAACCCTTTTTACAGGCGATGAGGTGAAATAGAAAGTATTGCTTTTCCAGTCGATTGAATGAGCAGCATTTGATTCAGAAACCACTAACTGATTGTTATTTAGCGTTGCCTGCTGATTTGGATAGATAATTTTTGTTAACCCTTCCAAAACTTCAACCTGAACTTTACCGGTTAAACAGTTTACCTCGTAATTTGCATCGCGGGCATAAATATTAAAACTGGTTCCCAAAACAGAGGTTGTGCCATTTTTACTTTCCACAGAAAAGCGTTTTCCTTTCTCAACTTCAAAATAACCTTCTCCTTCAAACTGAACGGTGCGGTTTACCTTCCACCAATACGGATTAAATTGAATGGTTGACTGTCCGTTCAAATCGACAGTTGATCCATCGGGTAATTCCGCCGTGTATTGTTCACCGGCAACCGTTGAATAGCTGACCTGATAGAACCTCATAAAAAAACCTGTCCCCAGTAAAATTGCTATGGATGCAGCCAAAGCCCATTGTTGAACCGACAGTTTTATAATCTTTTTATTTTGGCTGACATTGACCGATAATTTGTCTTCCATTAAACTCCAAATTTCTTCTTTCGATTTTGGATAGTCTACCTCAAGAGACATATTCAAACGATTTATTTTATCAGTATTATCTTTTTTCATCACCCTTATTTTTTTTGATTAACCATTGTAGTTTAGTTTTAACCGCAATAAACTCAGTGCATTTTTCATTCGCTTTTCTACAGCTTTTATACTTATACCCAGTTGATCGGCAATTTCCGATTGTTTAAAACCTTCACGGCGACTTAATAAAAATACCGTTCGCTGTTTCTCGCTCATTTCAGAAAGCGCCTTTTCGTACTCGGTTTTTAACTGTTCATATTCCATTATTTCGTCGGGTTTTATTTCATCATCATTCAACTTAAATTGCACATAGCTTTTATAGTTGTCTGCAATTTTATCGTGACGATATTTGGAAATAAATAAATCGGTGGCCAGTTTATAAAGTAATCCTACATTTTTCTGCGGGTGAAATTCAAAATTTTTCTCCCAGAATTTCATAAATGCATCTTGCGCAATATCAGTAGCCAACTCTTTATCACCCGATCGGTAATAGATATAGTCCCTTATTCGATCAAACTGTTCGTCAAATAATTTTTTAAATTCCTCTTTGGTCAATTTTCTTAGTTTAATCTGATTCTTAATTTACTTTTCGTTTTTCTAAAGCCTTACCTAATCATTTACCAGCTGCCAGCTTTTTAAAATAAGTTAATTTTCCAACTTGTACTTTTACACCGAACAATTAAAAATTTCCCCTACCTTTTAACAAAAATAATTTATATTTTGGGCAAGCCGAGTGTTTTTATTCGTTTCATTTTCTTAAGCCATTGCCGGTTATTGGTGAGACAGGATGCGTATTTTGCTAAAAATAAAAGGCCCCGAAGAATTTCTCCGAAGCCTTTGAGATATTAAATTTGATTTTGCAATCGTTTTTTTCCGTGAAAAACAACTTCACTATTTTCACTATTTTCCTTCTGAAATAATGGTTGAATTGCAGTACCCCTTGTCTCGTAATTTGGAAATTAATCAAGAGTTGTATCGTTTTGAATACCGTAACCTTGTCCCCGGAATCCCAAGCCACGGTTATTTATTCTTGGACAATAGTTATACCTTCGGTTGTTAACGTTTTGGCGAAAGGCAGAGCCGTTTCCATATCCGCGGCTCCCGCCTCTGATTCCCATTCCATAACCCTGGCGAACTGCCGGTCCTCTGCCCTGAAAATTGCCATATCCCCTTTGGTTTCTAAAATTATTTCCGCTTAATTGCAGCAGGTCGTATTCATTTTGCTGGTCTTCGTTCAGCACTTTTTTTACTGCCGAACGATGGGCAACAACATTTTCGAGCATTTCTTCCCTGATTAAATCTTTTTCTTCGAAATTGGTTGTTGAACGTCTTTTATCGCGCAAAACATCCATTTCTTTCTGGTGTTTTGTTTCCAATACTGAAATTTCATTGGCCTGTTTATCTGTTAATCCTGAGATATAATTGACACATGAATAATTCTGATTGTTTTGATCAAAAGTTCCGTTTGTACTTCTTCTTCCCTGGGCAAACAGGGTTCCTGTTCCTAATGCAAGGGCAATAAAAACCCAGGCAAATTTTTTTAAGTTGCTAATTTTCATGATTTTAAAATTTTAATTTGATTTTTACTCTTTTACTACCTATTTAATCTGTTTCTACCATATTGTGGTAATTTCACATCTCCGTTTTGTTTTAACATCGACATAAAAATGTCGTTCAGTTTTGCTTGCTGTTCCTCGTTACATTCTTCTTTCATTTGAAGATAGTAGTCGATAGTAACTTCTTTTAGTTGAATATGTAGCCCACCGATAGCGTTGGAAATGGAATCGAGTTTTGCTCTATCCGGTCCTTCTTTGCCGAGTTCAGAAATCATATCGATACGAAGTGCTTCGAGCTGGTGATTTATCTGCCAGGCATTTTGGTTAAAGTTTCTGTTCAATTCACGAAACTGGTTTATCTGGTCGCGGTTCAGATTTAGTTGTTCCCTGAAAAATCGTGTCCGCCTTTGTGCCGGAATTTCGATGGCGGCTTCTTCCGGGTGTTCCAGCATTTTTTTATCCTGTATTTTGTGATAAACAAATGAAACTCCCATGGAAATATTGGTTGCCAGAAGAATGACAATAATCCAAATCAGTATGCGGTATTTATTTGATTTTGCCATGTTTATTCCATTAAAAAGTCTTCGATGGGTTCCGACTGCATTTCGTTCAAATACGGAATTATTTCGTTGTTGGTAATCTCGGTTGACGCCATATTCACCCGAACCGGAGAAGCAATTTTAAAACCGCCATAAATTCCTGCAAGTAATAAAAGTGAGAAAAATGTGGGCTGAACCGCTTTAATTAAAACCGGCTGCCAAATGGAAATTTTCTTTGGTTCAACCTGAGACTCAAGTCTTACTTTCAATCGTGTGTAAAAGAACGGATTTACTTCAGGCGATTTCTCTTCGTTGATTATTTTCAACGTCTTTTTCATCTCTTCCGCAAAAGCTGCACATACCTCACAGTCAGAAAGATGGCTTTTTATCGCTTCCATTTCTTTTGCCGGCAATTCCCCTTCGAGAAAGAAAATCAGGTTCTTATGTAAAGTCTTGCATTTCATTTTTTATTCGTTGTTAATTTGACACAATTCTTATTCAATACTTGTGCTTAAATGCACTTTTTTATGTAGCACGAGTACAACTTCTTTTGCAGGTTCTTTTTGGCCCGGTGAATCAGTGATTCAACCGAAGAAACCGATAGATCCATTACATCCGAAATTTCCTTGTAGGACAAATCTTCGTATTTGTTAAGCGTAAAAGCAACCCGCTGGTTTTCGGGAAGCGAATCAACTGCCATATAAAGCATGTTGGACCGTTGTTCATTTTCCAGGCTAAAATCGGCACCTTCATTTTTTGCTGAAATTATATTTTCAATCGGTACATTTTTGGTTTTAGTCGCATCTTCAAACGATTGTAATCGTTTGTTCTTTTTGTTGTTGCGGATAAAATTGAGCGAACGGTTTACTGCAATACGGTAAAGCCATGTCGAAATTTTGGCGTCGGCCCTGAAATTTTGTACCGAACGGTAAACTTCAATAAAAACATCCTGCGCAACATCCTCCGAGTCGTGAAGATTGTGCAAAATGCCAAAACAGGTATTAACCACCATTTTCTGGTAGCTGTTAACCAGCTCTTTAAATGCCACTTCGCTGCCTTCCTGAAGTTTTTGTATGATTTCGGTTTCTGTCATTCAAAAAAATCAACAAATGAAATTAATTCATTTTTATGAATCGGTGAATAGTGTTTTAATCTTCAAAAATCATGTTATAAATATCACGCGGAAGAACATCATTGTTTTCGCCAATTTCTTTTAGCGTTTGCCCTTTTTCAGCATTAATGTTTTTTGTTTTAAGTTTTTGCAGAACTACTTCAACGTCTTTTCCATTTTCGAGTATAAAACTTTCGAGCGTTTTTTTTCCTATCCCTGCTCCTTGTCTGGAACCTGTTTGTGTGGTAATTTTCTGATAGATTTCGAGCGGGGTTGTTTCGTTCATTTCAGCAATTTCGCTCAGCGTTTGCTCATCGGTGTTGTTAAACTTTATGTTGTGGTTATTAAGGTTATTGGTTATTTGTTCCAGCGAGAAGTCTTTTAACTGATCGTCAAGTTCGACCAGGGTAAGTAATTCGGCATGAGGAATTGGAGGTTCTTCCTCGGCTTTTTCCCACGATGCAGTAAAATATTCACTTAAATCCATCACCGATTTAAAGGGAGGCACCGAAAATAGTATTCCAAATAGAAAGACTACAAATAAAACCGTTGAAACCCAGAATTCCCTTTTTTTATTGATTCCGTTTTGTGTTTTTAGTTTCAGGTACGAAAGAAATGCTTTCCAGTTTACGGTAAAAAGGTGAAATACGGAAAGGACAACAAAAGTGTAGGAAAAAACGGTGTGGAGTGCCTGCCAGCCCTCTTTTGTTAAACCTAAAATTTTCCAGTTTACCCAGTGTGCGTATCTTCCCGGAGGGGCGATGTAAAGACTTATTCCTGAAAATAAAATGATAACAAACGAATAGGTTAATCCGAAACTGATAAATGCCCTCCAGCTAAATTTGTTTTTCATAACGTGCCAATCTTTTTAAAGTAATTTTGGATATGACACGTATGTTTGAAAAAACTTGCAGAAAATCTTATTTTTTACTCCTCTTTTCCCGGACTTTGATACGGCGATTCCAGTCTCCTTCCCCGGTATTCAAATCTGGAAGCCATAATGTTCAGTATTTCATTGGCCGTACTTTCAACCGGTTTGTTGGTAACATTTATTACTTTAAATCCTCCGCGGTCGAAAGTAAACATGGCCTGGCGAATTTCTTCCCGCACCGATTGTTCGTTTATGTAAATCTCATTTTGAAAATTGTTCCAGTCTGCCAACCTTTTTTTTCTGTGGGCAATGAGTTGTGAGGCTCCGATATGAAGGCCAAAAACCCTGTTTGCATCAATTTGAAAAAGTTCCGGCGGAGGTGGAATATCTTTTACCAACGGTACGTTGGCAACTTTCCATCCGTACATTCCCAGATACACGCTTAACGGCGTTTTTCCCGATCGGGAAACTCCTGTTAAAACTATTTCAGCCTCACTTAATTTTTGGGGGACAAGTCCGTCGTCGTGCGAAAGCGTAAATTCTATGGCTTCGATACGGTCGAAATATTTATCGTTAAGTTCGCGGTACAAACCCGGATGTTTCAATGGTTCCACTTCAATCATTTCTTCAAGGTAGCCTGCCAGGTCACCCATAAAATCGACAACACGAACGCCGAATTCTTTGCAAAGATCGTTGATTTTCTTCCTGTATTCCGGATTAACCATGGTGTGGGTTATAATACCGCCATCGGTTTTGGCTTTCATAACAATATCGAAAATCTGTTCTTCATTCAGAACATTCGGGACAATTATTACCGGAATATTGTTTTCCGGATACTGAATAAGCAGCGACTGTACCATGTGGTTTCCGGAAATTCCCCTTCCTCCCGAAACTACATAAATTGGCGTTTGGGGTATTTTATCATTGATTTGATTCATCTTCTTTTTTTTGAAAAACAAAAATAGGGGCATTCCTGTTTTGGAATACCCCTGTTTTTACTATTATTTTTCGAAAATAATGATTTGTTTATTTTGGTTCGAAATTCATTTCAAACTTTTTTGCTGCTTGAACAGCTGCCTTTGAGAAAGGATCGGGATGGTACTGATTGTTTAAATACCGTTGGGTTTGGTCGAGATAAAAAGGACTGGCCGGAATACCGCTAGTCCCGGTAGGAATTATTGTTTCAGAAGCATCCCAGTTGCTAACATCGAAAATGTGGCGGTGCGAAGCTCCATGATTTACTTTGTATAAATTGTTGTAGGAATAGGAATACGGGCACACTGTGTGGTAACTTCCGGGTACTTCAAACGGGCCGCGGTTCAAATTCAACGCTTTGTCGAGTGCGCTTACAACTCCCAGCGGATGAGAAATGGTGAACGTATGAATGGTTCCCCAGTGCCAGTTCTCAGTGTCGGGCCCCAGATGAGCCGTCAAATCTTCAACGGTTTCCTCAAACGAGCGAACAACAATGTCGCTGTACGATTCGGTTTCCGGTGTGGTTTTATCATCAATCCAGGCTGAATTTTTATCCGATAAAAGATTGAGCATCAGATTTTCCAAAAGAATTCGCTGCCCGTGCAAGTCGTTGTAATTTGCTGAAGTGAGATCGTCTTTGACAAGGTTTTCACTAACTTTTCGGAAAAGAATTTCAAAAACCGAAGCAGCCTGACTTTCGCGCGACAATACAAAATCCCAGTTTTTCAACTGAGTTAATGCGGCTGTTTCTGTTTCATTCAATCCTGAAGTTGTATTTATTGCATCCAGAAAAACAGGGACAAATTTTTCTGCTTTTTTCGATCGAAAATCGCTGTGCATTTTTTCGAAGTCTTCCACACCCAGTTTTTCTTTGGCTTCCAGCATTTCGCGTATTCGGTCAATGCGATCGTTGGTGGCAAACCAGTAACTTATGTAATACGGGTATTCCTGGGGTACCGTTTTGTTATTTGCCGATGAAACATAACCGCGTTCCGGATTAAATTCGAACGGCAGTTCTTCGAACGGAACCAGCCCCTGCCAATCGTATTTACTACTGTCGCCGGGATAAATCTGAATGCCGTTTCCTTCACGAATGGGAACTCCGGCGCTGCACTGCAATCCAATATTTCCCTGAACATCGGCATAAACAATATTTTGGCTTACCGATTTAAACGTTTTTACAGCATCGCGGAAATCCTGCCAGTTATTGGCGCGGTTCAGCAAAAATACCGATCTGATTTCGTTGCTCATTTCGTTGCCCAGCCAGTGGATGGAAAGCGGAATTTCCTTTTCACTTTTAAAACGGTTTACAATTGGCCCACGGTGTGTAAATTTCAGTATTGCCGAAACATCTTCACCTTCTTTGGTTTTAATTATTTCATTTTTAATAACGAGGTCTTTCCACTCGCCGTCGAGTAAATATTTTGTTGAATCTTCGTTTAGTTTTTCAGCATAAAAATCAATGTCGTCAACCATAACATTGGTCATACCCCAGGCAATGGAATCGTTGTGGCCGGCAATAATAAAAGGTTGTCCGGGGAGAGCCAGCCCTGTAACATTTAGTTTTCCTTCCACATTTTCATGAATCTGGTACCAGATTCCCGGGGCGAAAAGTCCGAGGTGCATGTCGTTGGCTAAAATAGGTTGTCCGGTGGTGCTTTTTTTGCCCGAAACAGCCCAGTTGTTGCTTCCCTGGAAAACTTCAACACCAAGATTTTCGAGCTTTTCGTTGGCCGATAAAACAATATTTTCGAGGTCGATTTGCGGCGCGGTAAAATCGCGGTAAATGGCAGTCGGGTGGTTTTCCATATTTGGAATAAGATCGTTAATCTGTGCTTCACTGACTTCCTTTTTCAGGTTGTGGAGTAAAATTTCAGTTCCCCAGCCCGATGTTAAATCCCAACTCATGTATCCGATCAAATTAATCGAGTTGACGGGTTCCCAATATTCAGGATGATAACCTAAAACGCGAAATTCAGGTGGAAGTGCATTTCGTTCAATAAAATAGTTAAAACCTTCGGCAAAAGCTTCGAGTGCAGAAACAACTTCTGGCGAAGCTTCTTTGAGAATCTTTTCCGACTTTTCCTGGATACGAAGCGAGCGCATCAGAATATCGGTTTCCGCCTGATCTTTCCCCAAAATTTCGGAAAGACGGCCCTGTGTAACGCGGCGCAACAAATCCATTTGCCACAAACGGTCCTGTGCCATAACAAATCCTACCGCACGGTACAAATCTTTTTCGTTTTTTGCATAAATGTGAGGAATTCCGTTTGCATCGCGCAAAACCGAAACCGAGTCGGTTAAAATAGTCAGGTTCAAATTTTTGTTGTAATCGGGCAGGGCTGCATTCTGAATGTTTTTCAGAAAAATATAACCTGCTCCCAAAACAAGTACGATTAAAATAAGGAGACCCAGTAAAATTCGTTTTAATGTTCGCATATCAAGTTGTTTAATGAATTTTAAAAAAGATGTTGAAATTTACCGATTGAATTTCAAATAATTATATATTTATTCCAACAAATTTGAAACGATTTTCAGCAGCTATTGTAATTTATCCAAAAAGTAGGAATATTTTGTAAACTAAAAAGCTTAAACGTATGAAGAAATTAATTGTTCTTTTTCTGTTAGGAATGTATGCTGTTGCAGGTTTTGCACAGGAAGCCGACAAAATTGTGGGCATTTGGTGGAACGATGAAAAAACAACCAAAATAGAGGTTGAAAAGAAAGACGGAAAATATATCGGGACCATCGTTTATATGATTCCTGAAAAATACGAAAACGGCCAACCTCCAAAAGACGATGAAAATCCTGATCCGGCATTGCGCACCCGTTCGGTTGTAGGTTTGCAAATTTTGGAAAATTTTGTTTTCGATGCCAAAAAGAAAGAATGGAATAACGGCAAAATTTATGATCCAAAATCGGGGAATACCTACGATTGCTATGCCTGGCTCGAAGGCAACGATTTATTAAAGCTGAAAGGTTTTGTAGCCGGAATCCGATGGCTGGGCCGTAGTTCGGAATGGTACCGGACAACGTTATAAAATTGTGGTTTTTTCGTAACGAAAAAAAACGTAAAAAATTTAGCCGGAAACCTGTACCAAAAATCCGGCTTTTTCCACTTGTTGTGCAATCGCATTTAGTTCTTCAACCGAAACTTTTTGCAAAGTGTTGAGTGGCGTATCCCGCGCAATGGTGTAAATCATCACCTGTGCGGGTTTTATTTTTTTAAGCAGTTCGAGCCAGGCTGAAATTTCTTTTTCAGTAGTGTTGTCGAAAAATCTTCCTTTAAAACTACCTTTTAAAAACAGGGTTTGAATGATTACTTTTCCGTTGAAAGCAGTCAGGTTCTCAATCACCTTTTGCAGGTTAAAATTTCCGTTCGGACAATCCAGTATTTCTACAGTTTCTTCAAATGCCGAATCCAGTTTCTGAATGTTGTCTTCAATTTTCAGCAACGCGTCAAACACCGCTTTTTTGTGTATCATGGTTGCATTCGAAAGCACGGCAATTCGGGCTTTTGGTGCGAGAAGGTTGCGCAGTTCAATAGTGTCGTTAATAATTTCAGCAAATTTGGGGTGAAGGGTTGGTTCCCCGTTTCCGGCAAACGTAATTACATCGGGCAACTGTTTTTCGGCGGCCATCTTTTTTAGAGTTTCCTCAAGCTTTTGTTTTACTTCGCTGCGCGTTGGAAGCACTGCTTTTTGTTCGTATTTTTTTGGTGTCCAGCCGCATTCGCAGTAAATGCAGTCGAACGAACAAACTTTTACATTGGTAGGTAAAAGGTTGATTCCCAAAGAAATTCCCAGTCGACGGCTTTTTACCGGACCGAAAATTATTTCATCGAAAAGAAAAGTTGCCATTCAGAATAATTTTGCGCAAATATAATTTGAAGAATAACGAATATCGAATTTTGAACCACGAATTTTAAATCAATAAAACAGCTTGCCGCTTCCCGCTTCCTGCCTTCTTTAAGCGAGTCTTTTCACTTTGCTGTTTTGGGTCAGTTTCATTTTTTTGAAATCGATGCCGGAAATGAGGTTGATTCCCGGTTTTTTACCCTTTTCAAAACTGCCAAAAATGTCATCTTTTTTCAGCGCTTTTGCCCCGTTAAAACAAGCCCATTTTACCAATTCATCCAAAGTTATTTCCTGAAAATTTTGTTGAAGAATTTTTATTTCTTCCAAAACAGAAAGCTGATGATTCGACGCGAGGCTATCGGTTCCAAGGCAAATATTCAGGTTTTCGTGCCTGAAAAGTTCGACCGGCGGCAACCGGTTTTCGATATACAAATTGGAAAGCGGACAAAGTACAAAAAAAGTGTTATCCATCGAACGCTGGTTTTTAAGCCAATCAACATCTTTTTTTTGAGTGAAAGTATTATGAACCAACAACAGTTGATTTTCAGAAGGAATAAATGGAAGCACCGATTCCAGTGAACTTTTACCGGTAGGTTTCCAATGCGAAATATCGATGTTGAGGTTGTTTCGAAAATGGTCGGAAATGGCGCCGCTGCCATCTGAAAAAAATTGTTCTTCGGCTTTGCTCTCCTGGTTGTGAAGGCTTAAAATACTTTTTTCAGAAAGTGCATTTTGCTGAATTTTTTTAAATAGTGGCTCAGAAACGGAATACGAAGCATGTGGAAAAATCGAAGCCGACAGGTTGATTTCGGAAAATTCGTTCAGAACTTTTTCAGCAATAAAAAATGATTTTTCGGCCCTTGACGGATGAAAACCAAACGATTCAACAAAAGTGTGATAATAAATTTTGCTGTTTTTTTTCACCGAAACAGTTTCAACCGTATTTGAAATATCGCCAACAGCAGCAATTCCTTCAGCCCACATTTTACGGTCGGTTTTCCTGAAAATTTCAGCTTTAATTTTTATATCTGTGTTTCGCAACTCATTGATTTTTTTAACAAATCCGGCAATTCCGGTTTTTTCCTGAATCAAACCTTTCAGGTGAGAAAGTTCGAGATGGCAGTGTGCATTTATAAAACCAGGGACTAGAATTCCGGTGTAAAATTCAAGACCGGCTTCTTCTTTCAGATTTTCTGAAGTAGAATAAATATCGACAACGGTACCGTTGTTTTCACAAATTAAAATGCCATTTTTTATTGGAGTACTGTTTCCGGGGAAAATATATGTGGCTGCGATTTTTCTCACCGTGGATTATCTGCTTCGTCGAATTCAAGCAATTCGTTTTTACGACCCGAAAATTCCTGTTCCATTTCGGTTAACCGGCCGGTAACTTTGCGGTACATTTTTTCGAAAACTTTTGGCTCACTGGCATAATAAATAAAAGAGCGTTCAAAAAGAGAATCGCTAACATTGTATTTGTTCAGTACCGAATAGTAAAAATCTGTGGCCGACATTGTTTTTACCACCGAATCGCGGTATGCCTGACTGTTAAAAGTCGCTTCTGCAAGATGAATATCAACCAACATGCTAATCATGGTTTTCTCCTTGATCAGGTCTTTGGGTTTTTCAACCACTTGCGAATCGCAGGCGGCAAAAAACAAAATCAGCAAAATTGATATGACAGTGTTTCTTTTCATTTTTATTAAGGCTGCCAAATTATAAATTGTTCGCCGACAAATCAAAACAGAACCGTTAAAAAAAGCTATTTAACCAAAAATGGTTCTGAAAGCTTCTTCAACCCGGCTGGTTTTAACAATTTCTATGTTGAATTTTGAGGCGTCGAAACCTTTGTTAAGTTTTGGAATAATTATTTTTTTGAAACCAAGTTTGGCTGCTTCTGCAATCCGTTGTTCAATGCGGTTTACGCCTCGAATTTCGCCGGTTAACCCAACCTCGCCTGCAAAACAGATTTTATGATCAACCGGAATATCGATGTTCGACGAAAGGATGGAGCAAATTACAGCCAGGTCGGTAGCCGGGTCGTTTATTTTTAATCCGCCGGCAATGTTTAGGAATACATCTTTTTGAATAAGTTTGAACCCGGCGCGTTTTTCAAGTACGGCAAGCAACATATTTAGTCTGCGCAAATCGAACCCTGTTGAAGAACGCTGCGGAGTTCCGTAGGCAGCCGTGCTAACCAGCGCCTGAATTTCAATTAAAATAGGGCGGATTCCTTCAATGGTTGCTGCAATGGCGGTTCCGCTTACATCGTCGCTCACTTTCGAAATAAGTTGTTCCGAAGGGTTGGTAATTTCCCGCAAACCGTCGCTGCGCATTTCAAAAATGCCCAACTCGTTGGTGGAGCCAAACCGGTTTTTGTTCGATCGTAAAATACGGTACATGTAATTGGTGTCGCCTTCAAATTGCAGCACCGTGTCAACAATGTGTTCCAACACTTTTGGCCCGGCAATACTTCCTTCTTTGTTAATGTGGCCGATGAGGATAACAGCAACGCCGCTCTTTTTGGCAAATTTTAAAATAGCTGAAGTACATTCCCGCACCTGTGAAACCGAACCCGGCGACGATTCAATGGTTTCGGTGGAAATGGTCTGAATGGAATCGATGATAATTACATCGGGCTGAATTTGTTCGGAATGAATAAGTAAATTTTCAAGCGAAGTTTCGCTCAAAAACAGACAATTGTTGTTGCTGATTTTCAGTCGTTCGGCCCTGAGTTTTATCTGCTGAAGGCTTTCTTCTCCTGAAGTGTATAAAATTTTCAGCCCGTTTAATTTTAGTGCCAGTTGCAATGCCAGCGTCGATTTTCCGATGCCGGGATCGCCGCCCAGCAAAATAAGCGAGCCCGGAACAATTCCACCGCCGAGCACCCGATCGAATTCATGAATACCTGCAACAATACGTTGGGTTTTGGCAGCCTGAATATTTTCAAGTGTTATGGGTTGGTTTTCCAAATGCCGAATAGCCACATTTCCGGTGGTTTTTTTCTTTTCAATAATTTCTTCAACCATGGTGTTCCATTCGCCACAGGAGGTACATTTCCCTATCCATTTTGGCGACTGAAATCCGCAGTTCTGACAAGTATAAATGGTTTTTGTTGCCGACATAAATTTATTTTTTCGGATTTTCTCTTCCGTATTAATCGCAGAGTTTTTTTATTTTGTGGATCAAATCGCTGGTCGAAATACCCGGGATTAATTCAAGGGTAATCACCTTCCCGCCGTTATTCAGCACAATATCGTGACCCGCAATTTCATGAATTTCGTATTGTTTACCTTTCACCAAAATGTTGGGGATAATTTTTGCAATCAGTTCGGCCGGTGTTTCTTCGGGGAAAACAATAACAGCATCGACAAACGAAAAAGCGGCCAAAACCGTGGCGCGCGCGTGTTCGTCCATTATCGGGCGATTTTCGCCTTTTAACAGTTGCACCGATTCGTCGGAATTTAAACCCACAATCAGTTTTGTTCCCAGTTCAGCCGATTTTATCAGCGAATCGACATGCCCGTGATGAATAATATCGAAACAGCCGTTGGTAAACACCAGGGTTTCGTTTTTCGACTTCCACTTATTCAGTGTTTTTTCAAACGACTGAAAATCGGGGAATATTTTTGAATGGATATTGGTTTTCATTGCCTGTTATATTCTAAAAATTAAAGATATTAAAACTATTGATAGGGGTAATAACTGCATTTTACTATTTAGATAAATTTTAAATAATTTCAGGGGGGGGTTCATATTGTTTTTTACGTTTTTAAAAATAAATAATTTTATATTTACACTGTTGCTCTCAGGAAATTAACCCCTGTCCGTAACCCAAATTTTCAAAAATATTTAAGAACCAGTAAGTTGAATTGTATGTTTTGGGGAAAAACAATACTAATTGATCGAAATATATTTTACATAATTATAAAACAAGGGTAAAAAGCAACCCAGCCCTTATAAAAAGAACCGGGTTGCACAAAGTTGTTTATTAATCCGGGATTGGGGAGCAGCAACTCCCCTCCCCATAAACTTTACAAACGTATGAAAAAAATTATTGTTTTTGCTATGGTAGCAATAGTGTTAACCATTTTTAATGGGTGCCAGAAGGACGATGAAAAAGTTGGCCAACTGGCTGATGAAGTGCAATCGCAGGAGGCGGTTAAACCTAATGTGTATGTTGAAGGAGATTATTTAGTTTTTAGAAATTTTGAAACTTATGCAGAAATTTCCGATGAATTGGATTCAATGAGTGATAAACAATTCAACAATTGGGAGAATCAACTAAACTTCTTCTCGGCTAGATCTCTTATGAACGAAGTATATACAAAATTACAGAAAGAGGAAAGTGAAGATAATTATCAGAAGATAAAAAAAGAATATGAAGAAAGGTTAATTTTTACCTCGGACTATGATATACTACTACCCTTTTATGCAACAGCATGGGATAAAATCTTGAATCCCAAAGGAGAAGTAAAGATAGGAAATACTTTATATAAGTTTTATAAAGATCGTGAGTTAATGATAATGGACGGAACAACTTCCGACTTAAAAAATCTATATAAAATCATTGATGATACAGCCAAAGTAAAAGTTTTTTACCCTAACAAAGATAATGTACTAAAATCTGTTCAGTGGGGAACATTAGAAGAAGGGTCTCCTCAAATAAATAACTTCAAATTGGAATATAAATACCAACTTATTAGTTTATATTACACAGGATATGGAATTGGGAGCACTTACTACACCGAAAAGGGATTTGAGCTTAAACATTGGATGAGACAAAAACGCAAAAAAATATGGTGGTCATATAATGAAAATCAGTACTATATGACTAATATGAATTTGCATATTGAATTTTATAGGGATTATAGTGCTTTGGGTGGTTGGGGTAATCCATTTGTTTATAACCAGGCAATTCCGGATTATACTTCATCTGAAACGAACGACGGATGTACTTACCGATTTTTAAGGTATTACGATGTTGTTTCGGGGTATCATCCGCAAGTAGAACCTAAAATATACAACAATACCTTTACATTCTGGTCAAGAGGTTTTGATTACAATAATAGGATAACAATCAATTATTCAAATCAATAGAATTACAATATAATGGCAGGTAAAATATATCTATACCTGCCATCTTTTTAAAATGAAAAATATATGAAATATTTTTTTGTTTTTTTACTTTTCTGGTTCCTGTCATCATGTATAACTAACGTTGATTTTACTTTGACTGATAGAGAACAGGAGGTAACTCTTAACTGCATTCTGAGGCCGGATAATGATACTGTTATTGCTTTTATTTCCTCCACAAAACAAGTTTTGTCAACTGTCGATTTTGAACCAGTTGAAAATGCACAGGTTACTTTGTATGAAGAGGCAAAACTGGCCGGTCATTTTCAGAAGTCAGATTCTTCCGCTTATATTTTGCCTTACAGAGTACAACCAGGGAAAAAGTATAAAATTGAGGTAATATCTGGCAAAAACCATATTGAGGCGGAATGCAATATTCCTAACAATATTAAAGCCCAAATAACTGCATTGAAGTTTGTAAGTTACCGTTATGATTATGTTGCTTCCTTTAGAGATGACATTTCTGAAGACAATTATTATTGGATAACGATAAGGGGTTATCGTCAATATAATGGGAAGCCTTCTTTGGAGAAAGCCCAAGCTTTATACTCCAATTACAGTTATGCCGATGATTTTAACCGTCTTATAGAAACATGTGACGAATATATTTATGAATATGAAGATTATATTCGGATATATGATAAAAACCTGCCCAATGATTCCATTAAATTACAATTCATCTCATCAGAATTTCTGTTGGACAATGGACCTCAAGAGGTATTTGTGTTAGCGGTTGATTATCACCTGGATAAATACATGAAATCGAGTTTATTAATGGAAGTGAACGATTTATATGCAGAAGACGTTCCAATTGTTTATTCCCCACAACCTGTTTATTCAAACATTCACGGCGGAACAGGGATTTTTGGTTCTTACACCAGTGTTTCACAAATATTCCCAAATGATTAAATATGATTTTCAAACACCATATAAAATTTGTAACAATATTTCTTTTTAACCTGTTTTTGTTGCAACAATCTTTCTCGCAAAAAAACATTACCATCAGCGGATATGTTTCCGACGCATCATCGGGCGAACGGCTTTCCGGCGCTACAGTTTATATCCAGGAAACAGAAAAAGGGACTACCAGCAACGAATATGGGTTTTTTAGCCTTACAAATCCAACCGCTCAAACAAAAATAATTTTCAGATTTGTGGGATATGAACCTTTGATTTTTGAACTAAAAGTTCAGAATGACACGGTTTTGAATGTTCAGTTAAAAGCCAATAACAATATTGAAGAGGTAAAAGTAACTGCCTCCACAAAGGAAAATTTTTCATTGTCGCCCGCATTCGGAATGCACCGCCTTGATGCAAAACAGGTGGAACAAATTCCGGCTGTACTGGGTGAGCCCGATTTGTTAAAAGCCATCCGGTTGTTGCCCGGGGTTTCTTTTTCAACCGAAGGTTCTACTGGTTTCAGCGTTCGTGGCGGTAGCCCCGATCAAACTTTAATCCAGTTGGATGGCGTTCCGGTTTACAATGTAAACCATTTGTGGGGTTTTATGTCGGCCTTCAACAACGACGCTATCAGTGAAGTCAAACTGTACAAAGGAAGTCTCCCTGCACAGTTTGGCGGCAGGCTGGGCTCGGTACTCGATGTTCGGATGAAGGAAGGAAACTTGAAGAAACGCACAGGCACCTTTTCCATCAGTCCCATTGCCGGGCGTTATACGCTTGAAGGACCAATTGTGAAAGATAAGGTTTCGTTTATGGTTTCGGGGCGGACAACCTGGGCGAACCTTTTACTTTCGGCAGCTCAAAAACTGGAAAGCCAAAACAGCGATGAAAGCCAGCTTCTCACGTACGGATTTTGGGACATTAACGCCAAAACCAACTGGATTATTAACCGTAACAACCGTGTTTACCTGAGTTTCTATACCGGGCGCGATGCCTTTGTTACCGAAGACGGAGGTGACGGATACAAGGATTACACAAAATTTAGCTACAACTGGCAAAATCTGACAAGTGTTTTGCGTTGGAATCATATTTTTTCCCCGCTGCTATTTGCCAATTTTTCTGCCTATAACAGCCGTTTCCGGCAGGAATATTTAAACAAATTTGATAAAAGTGGAAAAGAAGAATACAAAGGGTATAATAACCTGAACGATTGGTCGCTGAAAGGCGATTTCGATTGGTTGCCGGAAACATACGCCATGTTTAAATTCGGGTTCCAACTATCCAACCAAAAGTTCAGTCCCGAAATTATTTCCTATAAATCAGATTCTACTTCGTTTACATTGAATGACGACATTTTTACTCGAAATATTATTTCTGAGGTTTATTTTGAAAGCGAGATAAATGTTCTTGAAAAATTGAAAGGAAATTTTGGTTTGCGTGGCGGGAATCTTACAACGCAAGACAAAAACTATTGGAGCCTGAGGCCGAGAATTGCTTTGAGTTATCTTTTTTTGGAACAGGTATCAGGGAAAGTATCCTGGTCGCGGATGAGACAATATTTACACCAGTTGCAAAACACTACCCTGGGAATTCCTACTGAACTTTGGGTTTCCTCCACCGATAAAATAAAACCCGGAACATCCGACTTGTTTTCTGCAGGACTATTTTGGAAACCAACCGGGAAGTATAATTTTTCAGCCGAAACTTTTTACACTTCGTTACAAAATGTAATCCGGTATAAAGACGGAACAACAGCTTTAAAAGAGCGGGGCGACAGTTGGGAAGATTATGTAGTTAGCGGTAAAGGAGAATCATACGGACTGGAATTAATGGTGGAAAAAACAACAGGCAGCCTTACCGGGTGGATTGCCTATACTCTTTCGAAAAGTACCCGGCAATTTGATGAAATCAACTTTGGAAGGACCTTCCCTTATGCTTACGACCGTCGCCACCAGTTGAATATAAACGCCAACTGGTTTTTGGGGCAAAAAAGCAAAAAGGGTATTACCGTAAAAAAGAATTTATCTGCCACATTCAACTTTGCATCCGGCAAATATATTACACTGGCCGAACAGGAATACCAGGCTATTCCGTTGCCGCTTATGGAAGGTTCGCGTTACAATGCCGGTTGGTTTGCAACCCGTAGTTTGCTGAATTCAGTAAACAACTACCAGATGCCCAATTTTCATAACCTCAATCTTTCGTATCTAATTGAAAGAAAAAGCGCTGATAAAACCATCATCTGGAATTTCTCGGTATACAATGTTTATAACCGGTTAAATCCTTGGTATTATTATAAAAAAGGGGATCAAATGAAACAAATTACGCTGTTCCCGATAATTCCTTCGGTTTCGTTTACGTATAAGTGGTAGAAATAAAAACCCCGTGGTATTTTTATGCCACGAGGTGTGATATTCAAAATTAATATTGTACTTAAACCACTTGGTTGGTTTCGGTATCGGGAAAAACAATCCAGGGTTTAAACGTTTTGGCTTCTTCAAAATCCATTAAAGCATACGAAATAATAATTACCACATCACCCACGGCTACTTTGCGAGCGGCAGGCCCGTTCAGGCAAATGGTGCCCGAACCGCGTTCGCCTTTAATTACATATGTTTCAAGGCGTTCGCCGTTGTTTACGTTTACTACCTGCACTTTTTCGTTTTCAATCAGGTTGGCGGCATCCATCAAATCTTCGTCGATGGTAATACTGCCTACGTATTGCAGGTTGGCCTCGGTAACCGTTACTTTATGAATTTTCGATTTACAAACTTCAATTTGCATGACCTTGTTTATTCAGTTCAAAACAATATTGTCGATTAACCTGACCTTGCCGCAGAAAACTGCCACACAGGCCACTTTTGTATTTTTCTCGTCCCAGCTTTTCACCGGCTGAAAATTTATATCGTCAACAATATCAACATATTCAACAGTTAAATACGGGTTTTTGTTGATGTTCTCCGTAATCCATTCAGCAAGCTCTTGTACGGATTTTTGTTGTGCAAGTTGTTTTGCCTCAAACAAAGTCTCCGAAATCGATGCTGCATTTTTTCTTTCTTCCGGACTCAGCAGTTCATTACGTGAACTCATGGCCAGCCCACTTTGTTCGCGAACAATCGGGCAGGGAACAATTTCAACCGGAAGGCTGAGTTGCTTCACCATGTTTTTAATAATGGCTAGTTGCTGAAAATCTTTTAGCCCGAAATAGGCTTTGTCGGGTTTCACCATATCGAAAAGTTTGCTCACCACCTGTGCCACTCCGTTAAAATGGCCTGGCCGGTGTTTTCCTTCCATTACAGTTTCCAGCGTTCCGAAATTAAATTTACGGGTGTCGGGTTCCGGGTACATTTCAGAAACCGAAGGAGCAAAAACCAACAAACAACCGGTAGGTTCGAGCAATGCAAGATCCGACTCCAAGGTGCGTGGGTAACGTTCCAAATCTTTCGGATCATTAAATTGAGTGGGATTTACAAAAATACTTACAACCACTGTTTTGTTTTCAGCAACAGCTTGTTCTACCAGCGAAATGTGGCCTTTGTGCAACGCACCCATGGTTGGAACAAAACCAACAGTTCCCTGTGTGCGAAGCTGTTCAAGATTTTCCTGTAATTCATTAACTGAGCTAACCAGTTTCATTACCCTTTGAATTTAAGTGTGCAAAGTAAATAAAATTAATTCGTATAATTTTAAAAATTGCTTTTGGGGTTTGTACTGATAACACACATAAGTGGCTATAATTGAATATTCAGGATATTTTTATTACCTTTGCGCCCTGTTATAAACTGCGCATACTGGTTTAATGGAAAAGAAAAAGATCCTTTATATTTCTCAAGAAATTACTCCTTATCTACCTGAAAGTGAAATGTCGGAAATAGGTCGCTATTTGCCGCAGGGTGTTCAGGAAAGAGGCCGCGAAATCAGGACTTTTATGCCCCGTTACGGCTGTGTAAATGAACGACGGAATCAACTGCACGAAGTAATTCGCCTGTCGGGGATGAACCTGGTAATTAACGACACTGATCATCCGCTGATTATTAAAGTGGCATCGATTCAGGCTGCACGCATGCAGGTGTATTTCATTGACAATGAGGACTATTTTCAGAGAAAACATGTGTTAACCGATTCAAAGGGGACAGAGTTTGAAGACAACGATGAAAGGGCCGTATTTTTTGCCCGCGGGGTTTTGGAAACAGTAATAAAACTTCGCTGGGCCCCCGATATTATACATTGTCATGGTTGGCTTACTTCGCTGGTACCGTTATACATCAAAAAATACTACTACAACGACCCGCTTTTCAAAAATTCAAAAGTGGTATATTCAGTATATAACGACGATTTTAAGAAAACTTTAAATTCAGAATTCAAAGAAAAAATACGTGTCGAAGGAATTGTTCCCCAGGATGTAACAACCGTTGAAAATCCGACTTTTGAAAATGTATCGAAATTGGCCATTGAATATTCCGATGCGGTTATTCAGGGTTCGGAAAAAATAAACAGCGGTGTAAAAAAACACATTGAATCTTCAGGGAAATTATTCCTCGATTTTCAACCTGACGAAACTTACATTGATGCCTATAATGCATTTTACGACAAGGTTGAATAGTTAAAGATTGAAATCATTTCTTAAAAAAATTCAAAAAATTAAATTTTTACCAAAATCTATCGTTGTTCTGTTACTTTTGTGGTGAATTGAAAACGAAAGGATGAAAAAAGTAAGGAACATATAAATCTTGAATCCAGTGGAAAAAGTTACAAATCGAAAATACCAAAATCTATTGCTTGTTGCCGTTTTATTCCTATTTGCTGCCACAGGTTGTAACAAATACAATGAACTTGGGGTGGAATTATTACCCTCCTCCGATTTATTTACGGTAAAAAACAGGGTTTTAAAAGAAGATATTTCAGCTTACACATTTCGTGAAGACTCAATAAAAACCAGCAACGGTTCCAACAGCTTGTTGGGAAGTTTTAACGATCCGGTTTTTGGAAATACAACCGTCGATTTTGCTGCCCAGTTTCGTATCCAGGGTTATCCCGACTATGGAACAAATCCGCAAATCGATTCATCTTTTTTATATTTGTACTACCGTTTTTTTTACGGCGATACTTTAACTCCCCAAATTATAAGAGTTTATGAACTAAGTGAACCTCTATATTTCGATGTAACCGACACTTCAGGTGTAACATCAGAATTTTCTTACGATCAGAATATTGATCTGAAAGCAATGGCATATACACAAATTTTAGGTGAACTTGAATTTACACCAAAAGTTGAACTGGATACCACAACTGCCGACACATTGTACCAGATATTAAAAATCCCAATGAATCCTTCGCTGGCTGAAAAGCTGGTTTATGCCGATTCACTGGACATGATCAACAACGACGTATTTTTAAATTATTTCAAAGGGCTCATGATTGAATCCGAACGGTTGGGAAGTGGAACAGGAGCCCTTCTTTCGCTCAATGCTGCTGCAAGCAGCACGTTCCAGGGCTCGGCACTGGTTGTATATTTTAATAACGACGAAAACAAAGCACTTGAAACTCCGGATACAATGGGAATGCCGTATGTAATTACCGAATACAGCTCCCGCGTTAACCGGATTACTCATGATTATTCGCAAACAGCTTTCTTTGACCATTTGAATTCGGAAACAGAAGAGGATTCGCTGATTTATATTCAAAGTACCGGTGGATTGGAATCAAAAATCAACATCGATAATCTTTCAACATGGAGAGACTCGGTAAATACTGCTATAAACAAGGCAGAATTGATTTTTACCATTGACACTACCCTGTCGGATATGAGTAACTTTGCCGCACCTGAACAATTGCTGTTTACCTATGTCGACACATTAGGGGATCAATACCTTCCAAAGGATTATTCATTTAGTCCGGCTTTTTACGGAGGGGCACTGGGTGATGACAATACTTACCGCTTTAATATTACGCAGCATTTGCAGCAAATTATTGATGGAGAAATTGAAAACAAAGGTTTTTATTTAACCACTGCCAATAAAAACAGCGAAGCTAACCGGGTAGTACTCAAAGGAAGTACGAGTAACGTTGGAATAAAACTGGTGGTTACATATTCAAAATACATGCAATAAGAAAATATTGAAAAATAAAAGGGACACTAAAAATGTCCCTTTTTTCTTGTATTAATTTTTCGGTTTATTTTGTTTTAATTTTTATTGTAGTCTTGTCTGTTTCTTTTTCAGGCTTGTTCACTTCGATGCTTTTTATCGACTCTCTGTCGATATTTTTTATCTCTTCAGCATCGACTTTTTTACCGTTTAAATAATAAATGGTGCTGTCGCCGGGGTAATTCAGGAAAATGGGCTGGCGACGATATTTTTCGGCAAGTTCGCGGTATTTTTCAGCAGAAAGACGTGCTTGTTCCTGCATTTTGGCACGCTGTTCTTCGGTGAGCACTCGTTGTCTATCGAATTGTTCCCTTTGGCGGGCAATTAATACATCGTAATTATCAGGAATATAATACGCTCCGTTATTTTGTCCCCAAATGGTTCGTGTTCCCGAATTGTTTATTTTGTTCAGATTTTCAAGTCCTCTTAAATTAAAAGCTGAACTTAAATCGGCAACGGCAGTGAGGTTAATATCGCCCTGCAACTCTATTAAATTTGTGGCTGCATTTGAGTTGGTCACCAGAGCCAGCGATTCAACTTTGTCCTGGTTTTTTTTCAGGTACACCTTTACTTCTTCACCCATTCTTTTTTCGGTTTTTAACAAAGTGTAATCACCTGTTTTGTAGTGGGCTAAAATTGTTTCGAGCAACTCGTTTTCCTGTGTTTTTTCAGACTTTTCCGGTTTGTCTTCCGCAGCTCCGCCGACTATTAAATACCCTGAACTTAAATTGCTTTGCGAGATAATCATAATTTTTTCAAGGTTTTTTATAGCCCCAAAAACCGCCGACTCACTGTCGACATTTTTCTTTTTCAGATAAAGATCAAACATGTCTTTTGTAATCATGCTTGCGCTAAATCCGTCTTTGTCGGAATACTTGTTGGTTAACTGATCAAAAAAGTTTTCTGTTTTCTGTGCCAGTGCAGGTACCGAAACCAAAATTACCAACACATACATAACTAATTTTTTCATTTTACTCATTATTAATTGATTATTATTTCCACATCGTTGTCGACCCAGAGGATGAACATATCTTTTTGTTCTTCGGGTTGAATACTTTTTGAAACCTGGTAAAGCGCCTGTTCCATGACAAAAAATTCATTTTCGAGTTTTTCGTTTTTCAATTTTGTGTTTATATAAACCGAAATCAAAACAGCAAGAACTGCGGCAATGGAAGAAATTCCGTAAATTCTCATTTTCAGTGTTTTTCGTTTCGAAAGCTTTTTCTCAAATCCTGAAAAAATGATTTCCTCCAAATTCTCCGGAACCTTGTTTTCATTTTCAAAATAGCCGAAAATATCTTTTCCCGAAAGGTTTGTTTCTTCTGAAAGAATGCTGTTTTTCAGTTCCTTTTCTTCCTCTGCTGAAGTTTCGCCTTTATAATATTTATCGAGCAAATTGCTTCTCACTTCCCATTTCATAATTGTAAATTTTTTCCACTTCCTGTTTTACTTTTAGCCGCGCCCTCGATAAGATTACCCTGATGGTTGGAATTTCAAATCCGGTAAATTCGCTGATTTCTTCAAATTCGAAACCGTCGATATCGCGCATCTGAATAACGGTTTTGTATTTTTCCGGCAGCTCTTCAATAATTTTATGAACCTGTTCGTATTTTTCCTTTACATCGGGCGACAACCCTCCGGCTTCGAGGTTGAGTAATTTATGTTCTTCGTTTTCGCTGATAATGGAAGGACGTTTCTTTTTGAGCAAATCGAAACAGTAATTTCTGGCTACTGCAATTATGTATGCATTTTGATTGGTGCATTTTTCAAGTTCGCTGCGTTTGTTCCACAATTTCACCATCAATTCCTGCAATGCATCGCGGGCTTCTTCCTCGTCCTTCAATATCCTGATTATCATTGGATACAATTTCCGCGAGAACGGTATTATGTTATTTTTGAACTCTTCCGTTGTCATCTGATACTATGGACGAATTGTGGTTAAATTTATAACAAAAGCAGGGGAATTTTTTGTGTTGAAGAATGAGTTTTAAGCCATCACAAATAAATCGTTATTTTTGCACTTTGTATTCAAAATATGACGACAGAACAACTTATTACCTTTTTACTTATCGGAATTGGCCTGAGTTTCGACTCTTTTGCGGTTTCTGTTTCGTGTGGGTTAATGCGCCGGGAAATCCGGTTTTTACAAGCTTGCCCTGTAGCATTTTCACTGGCATTTTTTCAGGGATTGTTTCCTGTTATTGGCTGGTTTATCGGCACCAGTGTAAAAGAATTAATTTCTTCAGTCGATCATTGGATTGCATTTGGGTTGCTGGCATTTATCGGGATAAAAATGATAATCGAAGGAGTAAACCCCGATAGTTCGCTAAAAAATTTCAATCCTTTTCAAATTAAAGTTATCATTGGTCTTTCCATTGCCACCAGTATCGATGCTTTGGTTATTGGGCTCAGTTTCGGATTTTTGAATTTGCCAATTCTTTTTCCTGTACTTGTAATTGGCGGAGTTACTTTTATCGCTTCCATGCTGGGTATGTTGTTTGGAAAATATATTCCTGCGAAAAGAAGCCACCAGTCACTCATTCTCGGGGGAATCATTCTGTTTGCCATCGGCCTGAAAATTTTAGTGGAACACCTTTGGTTTTAATCCAAAATTGAATCGATTCTAAGTTTAATAGTATAATCTTCTGTTTTAATTGTTTGTGTTGAAACCGGATAAGGCGAAACATTGAGCAGTTTAACCGTGTAATTTCCAACAATATCAACCAAATTATCGAAAGTGTTGAGTTGAATATTTTGCTGAAAAGGTTTTGTAAATTCAATATCAACAACAGCTTCTCCCTGCCAGATACAAACTACATCGCCCGGACACCGCGAATCCTGAACATTTGTAATTGTAAATTGAATGTTGTTTTCAGCCGATTTGTTTTCATTTCCTATTTTGAGGTTTTCTTCTGCACCAAAAGTGAAATTATCAGAAACAGAGTCCTTACTGCAAGCAATAAAAACCAAGGGAACAATAAAGAGTAAATACCAGACTTTCATTTTTACTTTTTTATGCTTGACGGAAAAGATGGGTAATAAGTTGCTTTAATCGTTAAATTTGCTGCAGATCATGGCAAAAATTTTTAAAATAGGAAATCTTCAACTTCCCGGGACGCCACTTTTTTTGGCGCCGATGGAAGATGTAACATACAAATCGTTTCGCTGGATGTGTAAAAAGTTTGGCGCCGATGTTATGTACACCGAATTTGTTTCGTCGGAAGCTTTGGTTCGCGATGTTGAAAAAACACGACAAAAAATGGTTCTTTTTGATTTTGACAGACCGGTTGCCATTCAAATTTACGGTCACAATATTGAATCGATGGTTCGCGCTGCACAGGTAGCCGAAGAAGCAAATCCCAATTTTATTGATATTAATTTTGGTTGTCCGATGAAAAAAATCATCAGGCACGGAGCGGGGGCTGCCATGTTGAAGGATTTACCCAAAATGCAACAAATGGCTTCTGAAATAGTCAAGGCTGTAAAATTGCCGGTTACGGCTAAAACCCGTTTAGGCTGGGCCGAAAACGATAAACCCATTATAGAAGTTGCAGAACGCCTTCAGGATGCAGGAATTCAGGCGCTGGCTATTCACGGACGTACACGGGAACAGTTGTATACAGGCACTGCCGACTGGACTTTGATTAGAGCAGTGAAAAACAATCCTAAAATTCAGATTCCAATTATTGGGAACGGCGATATAAATAGCGGAGAAAAAGCCCGTAAATTTTTGGATGAAACCGGTGTTGATGCATTAATGATTGGCCGTGGTTCTATTGGTCGGCCCTGGTTGTTTAAGGAAGTGAAACACTACCTTGCAACCGGCGAAAATCTACCCTTTCCAAAAGTGGCGGATGTTGTTGAAGTTTTGCGCGAACAGCTGCAAATGAACCTGGAGTGGAAAGACAGCGAAAGATCGGGCATTTTAATGATGCGCCGTCATTTTGCTAAATATTTTCCTGGGTTGCCCAATTTCCGTGAATTAAAAATTAGTCTGCTTCGTGCCGAAACCAACGAAGAGGTAAACAAAATCCTCGATAAAATCGTTGAAGTTTTTGGCGAGCAACAACTCGATTTTACAAATTCAAGCCTGAACTGATGCAGGAAAATTATTCAAAATATTATTCTGAAAATTCGCTTTGGGAAAAAATTAAACAATATTCAAAGGCTGCTGGAGAAAAGGTGGTTTATGCAGTTTTACTTCTTTTTTATGTATTGAACGACAAAGGAGTAGGATTTAAGGCCAAAATTTCGATTGCTGCAGCATTGGGTTATTTTATTTTTCCGGCTGACGCTATTTTTGATTTAACTCCAATTATTGGATATTCCGACGATTTAGGGGTACTTCTGTTTGCACTTTCACAAATTTCGTCGAACATTACACCTGAAATCAAGGAAAAAGCGCGAGCCAAATTAAAAGAGTGGTTTGGAAATCCAAATGAAGAGGAACTTCTTGAGCTTGAACAAAAAATTCTCTAACCTGAATTGAAACAGCGAAGTCTATTTTAACAAGGATTAACGCTGGGTTTCTTACTTTGGCATTCTTTTTGGAAATATCTAAATATCTGTATACGTAAAGATTGAAATTGAACTTGGCAGATTTAAATATCTGGCTTTTGTCGTCAATCGACGAACTTGTTTTTTGTTTTCTGTTAGCATGAATAGCCGGCGATAAACCGGCTATTTCTTTTATTTTCTTTATTTTTGGCAACCAAACAAGTCAGCTTATGCTTTCGCTCGATTTTACTTTTATACAATGGGTATTACTTTTTTCCTGTGCCATTCTGGTAGGAATGTCCAAAGTTGGGGTTCCGGGGGTATCCATGCTCGTAGTTCCAACACTGGCCATTATTTTTGGAGGGAAAGCATCGACCGGTATTTTACTGCCAATGCTTATGATGGCCGATTTGTTTGGCGTAGGTTACTATCATCGTCATGCCGAATGGAAATATCTCTGGAAATTGTTGCCCTGGGCTTTTATGGGGATTGGAATCGCACTCTGGGTGGGCAAAGTTGTAAACGATGAATGGTTCAAAAATATAATTGCCATTCTTGTTTTTGTCTGCATCGGGCTGATGATTTGGAAAGATCGCCGCAAAGGGAACAATTTGTTCCCGGATACCTGGTGGTTTGCAGCTTCGATGGGAGTTTTGGGCGGTTTTGCAACCATGATTGGAAATGTGGCAGGACCTATTTTCGCAATTTATCTACTAGCCATGCATCTCCCAAAAAACAGTTTTATTGGCACCGGTGCCTGGTTTTTTCTTATTGTAAACTTTTCGAAGTTTCCACTGCATATTTTTGTGTGGAAAACCATTCACTGGAACACACTACTTCTTGATGGTCTCATGCTTCCTGGTATCGCTCTGGGAGCCATTCTTGGAATCTGGCTGGTGAAAAAAATTCCGGATAAAACGTATCGAACATTTGTGTTTGTTGTAACGGCTTTGTCAGCATTTTTACTTTTAATCTGAATCGATAAATACAAAATATGGAAGCTTTAAAAAATTTCTTCTACGATAAAAATGTTGCTAAAATTCTCGATGTTGGAACAGGATCGGGTGATTTTCTTGTTGTTTTAAAAGAAACTTTCCCGGAAGCCGGAATTGTAGGAGTTGATCCGAATTCGGATGCACTGAAAGAAGCCCGTGTAAAATTTCCCGATGTTGAATTTCAGGAAATGGCTGCAGAAAACCTTCATTTTGAAAACAATACATTCGATGCAGTAAGTCTTTCCATGGCACTGCACCATCTTCCAAAAGTGAAAAAAGGATTGACAGAGATAAAACGGGTTGTTAAACCGGAAGGCTGGATTATTATCAACGAATTATTCAGCGACAATTTAAATCCGGCGCAGGAAGTTCACAAAATGTTTCATCACTTTCGCAGCCAAATCGACCGTTTAAATGGAATAAGTCATCGGGAAACTTTCCGAAAAGATGAAATTCTCCAACTTGTTCGGCAGGCAGGTATTTCAATTCAGTTTTTCTATGAACACAAAAAGGAAGTAAACCTGGTTGCTGAAAAAGGCGAATTGGAAAAAAAAGCGAATAAAATGAAGGTAATGTTGGAAACAATAAAGGGCAAACCTGAATACGAAGAACTTCTTCCACAAATAGAAAAATTCAGAACAAGGGCACTTCAATATGGGTTTCAACCTGCGACAAACGTTGTGATTGTTGGGAAGAAAATTTAGCTTTATTAAAAATTTCTGAGTGGCTTAAAAGTTAATCCGTAAAATTGGTGCTGAAAATAGCGATCTTACTTTCCTTGGCAACGGTTTTACGGGCTTTGTTTGGACCTGCTCAATTGTCGCTTTGGGCATTCTCCTCTGCCGAATTTTTTATCTCGCTGATTTACTCCATTATATTTTCAAAGGCATTAAATTCAAAGGAAAAACATCGCGGTTCGTTTTCAGGAATACTTTGTTCTGAAATTTTGGGCGGAGCGTTGGTCCCACTGATTATTGGATGGATTGGTGATCAAATCGGACTCGGGTAAGCCACGCTCTTTCTTATGGTTGCGCTTGTATATATTTTTTACATCCCTTTTGGGACGAAACCTCTGGTAGATAACAAAACCTAAATTATCGGAATTATAAAAAAGGAAAAACTACGACTTAGTATTTGAAAAAGTACATCAACCTTTTAGTTTAATTTCCTTCAATTTAGGTTCATCGAGTATTGTAATTTGATTTTTGTTCGCCTGAATTATTCCTGAATCCTGAAATTCTTTTAATAACCTTGAAACACTTTCACGCGAAGTTCCTATTAATGAAGCTAATTCCGCTTTTGTGAGGTTTATGTTGAACGGATTTTCGTTATAAACCTGGTCACGAAAATAAAAAAGGGCATTGGCAAGTCTGCCCGGTAATTGTTGCTGAACATTGTTTACTAGCCTGTCGAAATAATTCATTTCGTCGCTGAAAATGTAAGAAATTATTTCACTGGCAAAAATCCCGTTACGTTTCAATAAAATATCGAAACTTTCAATGTCGATAAAACACACCTTCACGTTTGTGATCGCTATGGCTGAAAAATAATAATTTCTATTTTTTCGGTTCAGATTTTGAATTCCAAGATAAGCACCGCTTTTCGAGATACTCAAAATAGAATCGCGGTTCCCAACTCCGCGCTTGCATAGTTTAACAAATCCCTGACGAATAAAAACAATATTTTTTGAAGGAGTGCCCTCCTTAAAAATAAGTTCCCCCTTTTCAAAGCCGGTTTGAGAACACCCTTTTTCAAGAATATTTAGCTCGTCAACTTTTAAAATCGAAACGGCGTTCGACTTTATTTTGCATTCCTTACATTTATTTTTATTCGATTCCATCGATTAAAATCCTCATAAAACGTAACAAATATCACATTTAATACGGACAAATCTCACATAAAGTTTTGCACAAATGGCCAATATTCAAAATAACTTTACAATTGAGAAACATTTCGAATTTTTTCCGCTTCAATCAGGAAGGAATTCTATGCTGTTGAAGAGTTGTTTGAGGTGACGACTAAAAAGCGAAGATGGATGAAACGACAATTAAAAAATTTAAATGATGGAAAAGACTTTGTTACTAATTTGTTATAATTTGAGTTTGTGGGGAATTCTGGGATTTTTTGCAACAATCGTTCTGGGATTTTTGACATGTTGCGCAGGATTATCGCAAAATATATTTTTCGGGGCACTAATTATTTTTGCAATTGTCGGCATTACAATGACTGCTGTTTGCGTATCGCGCGGATGCAAAAAGCTGAACTTTACAAACACAAAATAAACTTCTTTTTTTACGCAATTAAGATTTTAAGGTAAAAAAACGCACAGTAAAAATTGCTGCGCGTTTTTTGTTTTTAAGTATTTCAAAAATATTCTATTTCAAATCGCGAATTCTAACTTCGGTTTCGGGCTGGCTTTTCATCAATTCTATTAATTTAGTTGTGTCGGTATCACCATAATGATACGGGTAGAGTATTTTCGGATGAAACATTTTTGTAGCTTCAGCAACCATTTCCGGGGTCATTGTATATGGAAGGTTCATGGGCAGAAATGCAACATCGATATCTTTTAAATCGGCCATTTCGGGAATATTCTCAGTGTCGCCGGCTACATAAACCTGATTGTTGCCAAAATGCAGAACATAACCGTTACCAACTCCTTTCGCATGATACGGATTGCCTTCACTGCGTACGTGTTTTATATTGTATGCCGGAACAGCATCAACTTTAATTCCTGCAAAAACCCCGGAATCGCCATTTTTCATTACCGTCCCGCCGTTGTAAGTTTCGGCACATTTTTCAGTTAAAACAACTTCTGTCGATTCCTTTTTTACCATTCCAAGCGCAGTTAAATCGAGGTGGTCGCCATGTTCATGCGTTACTAAAACCAAGTCGGCCTTTGGCAAATCGGGGTAGTATCCAAACATACCAACCGGATCAATGTGAATCACTTTTCCGTTAAACTCCATCATTAAAGTTCCGTGTCCTAAAAAAGTAATTGTTAAATCACCTTCCGAGGTTTTAATAATATCCCTTTCTGCTGCTTTCATTTGCATTGAAAATCCTATGATTATCAGTAAAATAATATACCGAATTGCCCCTTTCATTTTAAACAGATTTAATTTTCAATAAAAGTATAAAATCATTTGTTGGAATAAAAGTATTTCAGGAACAGGCAGCTAAAAAACAACTCTCATTAAAATAAAGCAGAAAAAATATTTATAACTTGCCGCCCTTAAACCAAAAAACTTAATACGATGAAAAAATTTCGTTTAACAATCCTATTTGTTTTTTTGATCTTTAGTTTGAATGCCAAGGATTACAAAGTTTCTTCCCCATCAGGAAATATTTCTGTTAATATTGCTATAGCTGAAAATATTACTTATTCGGTTTCATTAAACGGGAAAGAAATTGTTTCACCTTCGGAAATATCGATGACACTTGATGACGGAACAATTCTGGGCAAAAATGCAAAAGTCAGCAAAACAAAAATCACAACAATTAATGAAGAATTGGTGCCGGTTGTACCTCGGAAAAGTGCAAAAATAGCCGATGAATACAACCTGCTTACCCTCACTTTTAAAAATTACGCACTGGAATTCAGAGCTTACAACGATGGTGCGGCATACCGTTGGGGTGTTGTTAAAAAGGGACCTTTTAAAGTTGTAAGTGAACAGGCAACCTTTGCTTTTCCTACCAATCACGAAATCTGGTTTCCCGAAGAAGAAAGCATGTTTACACACCAGGAAAGAACGTATACAAGAGTTAAACTTTCGGATGTAACACCAGAACGTTTTTGTTCAACCGGGATGCTGGTAGATTGCGGCAACAATGTAAAAACTTACATTTCGGAATCGGATCTTATTGATTTTCCGGGAATGTTTTTACAGGGAAGCGCCGAAAATCCAAATGCACTTGTGGCAAAACATCCGGGTGTGGTTTTGGAAACCAAACAAAATGGCGACCGTAATGTAGCTCCGGTAAAATATGCCGATTATATTGCCGAATGCGAAGGTTCACGTTCATTCCCGTGGAGAGCCATGATTATTACTTCCAACGATGCCGATTTGGTTCAATCGCAAATGATTTACAAACTGGCGCCTGCCGGCGTTTTGGAAAATACTTCCTGGATAAAACCCGGAAAAGTTGCCTGGGACTGGTGGAATGCCAATAATATTTACGGTGTTGATTTTGAATCGGGCGTTAATAACAATACATACAAGTATTACATCGATTTTGCTTCAAAATACGGTCTCCAATATATTATTCTCGACGAAGGTTGGTATCAACTCAATGATATTATGCATGTTGTGGATGATATCGATGTTCAGGAATTGGTCAACTACGGAAAACAAAAAAATGTAGGCGTAATTTTGTGGGTTGTTTGGAAAGCGCTCGACGATAAATTAACGGAAGCGCTCGACCAGTTCCGAAAATGGGGTGTAAAAGGAATTAAAATCGATTTTATGCAACGCGACGACCAGTGGATGGTTAATTTCTACGAAAAAATTGCCCGAGAATGTGCCAAACGCGAATTGCTGGTCGATTTCCACGGAGCTTACAAACCTTCCGGTCTTGAAAGAAAGTACCCGAACGTAATTTCATACGAAGGTGTCCGGGGTATGGAAAATGACAAATGGTCGAATATTCCCGATCCGGAACACAATGTTACTCTACCGTTTATAAGAATGGTTGCCGGTCCGATGGACTACACACCGGGAGCAATGCTCAATGCCAACAAAACCAATTTCAATGCTGTTTTCACAGAACCGATGAGTCCGGGAACACGCTGCCATCAATTGGGAATGTACGTGGTTTTTGAAAGTCCTCTACAAATGCTTGCCGACAATCCTTCGAATTATTACCGCGAACCGGAATGTATGAAATTTCTCGGAGCGGTACCTTCTGTTTGGGATGAAACCAAAGTGCTTGATGCAAAAGTGAGCGATTATATCTTGGTTGCCCGTCGTTCAGGCGAAACCTGGTATGTTGGAGCAATGACCGATTGGGATCCACGCACACTTGATCTCGATTTGAGCTTTTTAGGCGCCGGAAACTACGAAATAAACATCTGGAAAGACGGTGTAAACGCAGCCAAACATGCTGCCGATTTCAAACAGGAAAAAATGAATGTTACTTCTGCTTCAAAAATGAAAATTAATATGGCTCCCGGCGGCGGCTGGGCTGCAATCATCACAAAAAAATAGTAGTGATTAATTACTAGTGGTGAAAGAAAAAGGGTGAAAAAATTAATTTTCACCCTTTTTTATTTTCCTTACAAACATAGCATTTCTGTTTTTAACGATCCATCCAAAGTTTAAATTCCGCCACTTTGTCGCGGCTAACAATAAGTTCGGCTGAAGAAAAATTTTCCATTCTTAGTTTGAGTCGGCTGGTTGAATATGAAAGTATTTCGGCAATTGCATCGATTTTCACCAGAAAATTCCGGTTAATCCTGAAAAACAAGTCAGGGTCAACCAGCTTCTGAATCTGATCGAGCGAATAATCCAAATCATAGTTTTTACCAACTTTTGTTTTCAGAAATGTGGCTCGTTCTTCCACAAAAAAACAAGCAATATTTTCCACCGGAACCGATTGAAAATGTGTGCCGATTTTCACCAGGAAACGTGTTTTAAATGATTTTGAAATCTGCTCAAACACTTTCGAAATTTTTAGTCCCATTTCCTGACCTGAATAAATCTTTCTGAATTTTTCGAGGGCATTTTCCAGTGCAACTTTTTCAACTGGTTTCAATAAATAATCAACACTGTTCACTTTAAATGCACGAATAGCGTACTCATTAAAAGCTGTAGTAAAAATCACCGGAGCTTCAATTTTCACCGCATCAAAAATCTCAAATGAAATCCCGTCATCGAGCTGAATATCCATAAAAATAAGATCGGGCGAAACATTTTCAGAAAACCAGTTCACCGATTCTTCCACCGATTCGAGTATTTTCAAAACTTCAATTTCCGGATCGACCAGTGTTAGAAGCCGTTGTAATTTTTCAGCTGCCAGCCGTTCATCTTCAACAATTACTACTTTCATTTTACAGCAGTTTTTACGGGTATTTTTACTACAAATTCGTCAGCAGTTTCAATCACGTCAATTTCTGTGTTCAAAATCAGTTTGCTGCGTTCGTTCAGATTTTTTAATCCAATTCCGGGCGATTCCGAAAGCCGTGTTTTTTTCTGTAAATTATTTCGAACCACAAGTCTGTCGATTCCTTCGTTGTGAATGATTATTTCGAGCGGATTATTGCGGGTTGCCGAATTGTGTTTTAACGCATTTTCAACCAGAAGTTGTAGCGAAACAGGAAGAATTCGTACTCCTTCCATATTTTGAATCTCGATTTTCAGGGTAATTTTTTCCTCATCCCTGATTTTCTGCAGATAAAAAAAGTCCTGCACAAATTTTATTTCTTCGGAAAGCGGAACAAGTTCTTTATCCTTATCGTCGAGGATGTAACGGTAAATGTGCGACAATTTCTGAATGAATTCTTCGGAAAGATCAGGATTTTCGCGTACCAGCGACGAAAGCGTATTTAAACTGTTAAAAAGAAAATGCGGGTTCACCTGGTTTTTAAGTGTTTGATACTGAAAAATAAGTTTTTCCTGTGTAAGTTTTTGTTCGCGTTTTAACGAATCCGACCACTGCACATAAAAGAAAAATACCGCACCTAAGCCAAATCCGGTCAGGGTGGAAGCAAAAAATCCGTTCAATTCGGTATTTAAAATTCCGGAGATAACGTCGGAAAACCCTCCCCCGGAAGAAAGTACATTTACCGCAAAAAAAGCAAAGAAAATTATACTCGCAATCACTAGAACAGTCAGATAAAAATACAGCAGGCGAAGTAAAATCCGCATTCTGTAGTTTCGTCTGTCCTTTTTCATCGAGTCGAAAAATAGTGCACCCAGCCAAATAAAAATTTCAAGCTGAATAAATGAGATAGCCAGCATTCCTAGAAAATCTTCGGGAAATAATCTTCGCTGAAGGACAATCCCAAACACGAGCGATACAAACACCGCCCCACCAAAAACTTTCAGGTGCCAGATTAATTTTTGTGATAAACTTCTATTTTGAGTCGGATGTGTCATTTCTTTCAAAATTAGAAAAGAAAATTACGCACTCTTCCGGCAAATTGAAAATAAAACTTGCTGAACCGTAAAATCCGGCGTTCAACTCGTTCTTAAATAGAACTGACTGGAATGAGTTGAAAATTCTGGTTTTCAAAAAAGCGATGTTTTGTTTGACAACAAATCCGTAAATTGTAAAAGCAAAATAATGTTTAACCAATTCAAAAAAATTATGAAAGTTTTTGTCGCACTTTTTTTCACACTACTTATTTTCAACCTTGCAAGCGATGCACAAAATGTTGGAATAAACCGAATCAGTAAAATTGCGCCAACCAATTTAGCGGTTTTTTCAGGAGAGCAGTATTTTCTGAAAATTGATGGAATAAACGGCAGTTCAACAGAAGCCAACCACACAAACTGGATTGAAATTGAATCTTTTGAGTTCGGAATTTCAAAACCAATGGTTAACAACCAGGCTTCTGGAAAACCTGCTTACGAATTTTCATTAACAAAACGCACCGACGTTTCGAGCTTGGATATTGTGTCTTCGATTTCAAACAACACCGGTTTTTCACAAGTTGTGCTCGATGTTACGCAAACCATTAAAAACAAAACTGTTACGGTTTTGAAATTCACATTCAGCAATGTTGTTTTCAGCAAATTTGAAGTTGATGCGGATGCAAAGGGAATGATTGAAGAAATTGAACTTAAACAACAAAAACTGGTAATTACGTATTATTCGTACGATGTTGACGGAAACCTTGTGAAAACGGTTCAAAAAGAAATAATGTCAACCGATAACACCTAAACAGAAATTAAATCATTCAGAAAATGGCTTTCGACGAGTATTTGGCCGATCGTATCCGGTTTTCGCTAAAAGAATTCAATGCCGGTTTTGAAGAAAAGAAAATGTTTGGCGGCCTCAGTTTTTTTGTTGACGAAAAGCTGTGCGTGGGCATTTACCGGAATGAATTGCTGGTTCGTATCCCACCCGAAAAACAGGAGGAATATTTGCAAAACGAAGATTGCCGCTTGCTCGACGATTCGGGAAAATCGATGAAGGGATTTCTTTTGATAAGTCCGGAAGGATTTGATTTGGACGACGATTTGTACAAATGGGTGAAACGCTGCCTTGATTTTAATCCGCAGGCAAAACGAAGTAAAAAAGGAAAATGACCCAATGTTTGGTTTGTTTTTTTTAATTTTATACAGCCAAATCAGCTATAACCGAATAAAATGAAACGCCTTCTATACATTCTAATCTTGTTTGCTTTTGTTGTTTCATGCAATAAAAAAGAAGAACCGTTAATAAATCCTGAGCCAGAGCAGAACCCCGAGCCAGAACAAGAACCGGAAATTGATGATTCGTCATATGTAGGGTTCAATATGTATTTTTTGGGAGATGAAAGTTTAACGGGAGCCGATGTTTCCGGTGCCATTATAAATGAACTGGAATTAAAAAAGCCTCCTTTTGTAACGCAGGGAAATATTGAGAAATACGACACTTCTTCGCACGTAATTTATTTAAAGGACCCGGTAGATTTTCCGGAGTTGGGAATATCGGTTAATGGGAGGCCTTTCGTGGTAGCAACCGATTCTATTCGTCATTATATCGGTGTTTTATGGCCAATGTATTCTTCATCAAGCTACAAAGGACCGATTATCGATGTTATGCCAAGGTTTTATCCACACGATATAATAAAAATATCAACAGGCAGAACTCCAATGGAACACGATTTTCGCATGAATGATACTATTATTCAGACGTTGAAAAAATACGAGGTTTTCCATGCGGGAATTGATCTGTCAATTGATTCGGTAGAAATTATTGAAAACGATTCATTAAACAATCGTTGCAGGTTGCAGTACACTTTCACCATTAAGAATAACGACGAATTAAATCTTTATGTTTTTGATCCATTGATAATGGGAGAAGCGCATTTCAATTACTACCACAACGGTGTGTTTTTGAAAACTTCACAAAAAATTTATCAAAGTACAAGCGGTTCACAGGCTCCAACAGAAAACGACAATCCACTGGAATGGATGATAAAATTAAGCAGTGGCGAATCAATAACCCGAACAGTTCAAAAACCGGGATACCCATTTCCTGTTTTCCGCACTTTTTTGCAACACCCGTGTAACTCATTGTAAATCAATTACAGGTTAGTAAATTTGGGTGTTGCAAAATTTTTCAGATGTTTGTAAGAGAGTTAAAAAATCGCAGTGGAAGTGTTAGCATACAGATAGTTAGCAAGGCCAGGGGCAAGTATAAAGTAGTTAAATCATTAGGTTCTGCCACCACACGGCAGGAAATAGAAAGGCTCACCCAATTAGCCCAACAAGAGATTGATCGTTTATCAGGACCATTAACTTTGTTTACATCTCCTGATGATATTCTTGTGGAAAAAGTATTTGAATCGCTTGATAACTCCAGTATTCAGACAGTAGGCCCTGAACTGGTTTTCGGAAAAATTTTCGATTATATTGGGTTTAACCAGTTTGGTGAAGAACTATTCAGGCATTTGGTCATCTCGCGGCTTGCTTTTCCCCTGAGTAAGCTAAAAACCATCGAATACCTTTATCGTTACCAGGGTGTGACGCTTAACATTGATGCGGTCTATCGTTTTCTTGATAAGTTGAACACAAGGCTTAAAGAGCAGGTAGAGCAAATATCCTTTGCCCATACAATGAAAGTTTTAAATGGGGACATCAGTGTGGTGTTTTATGATATGACCACGCTTTATTTTGAAGCCAGCGATGAAGACGACCTGCGCAAGACGGGTTTTTCGAAAGACGGCAGGCACCAGAACCCGCAAATATTTATCGGGCTTCTGGTTGGTTTGGGAGGTTATGCCATCGGGTACGATATTTTTGAGGGCAACTCTTACGAAGGGCACACCCTGATTCCATTTCTGGAGAAGATGGAGCAACGGTTTAAACTTGGCAAGCTGGTGGTGATTGCCGATTCGGGATTGTTGTCAAACGATAATATCGCTGCTCTTGAAACTAACGGTTATGAGTACATACTTGGTGCCCGTCTGAAAAATGAATCAGGCCGAATAAAAACAGAAATACTTCAGCACGTTTTCATTGATGGGGATACCACCAGTATTACAAAAGATGAGAGAACAAGGCTGATTGTCAATTATTCCACCGGCAGGGCCTCGAAAGACGAATACAACCGCAAAAGAGGTCTGACCCGTTTGGAAAAACAGGTTCGGGCAGGAAAGCTTACCAAATCGAACATCAACAACCGGGGTTACAATAAATACCTGAAATTATCGGGCGAGGTATCCATTGAAATCGATTACGAAAAGTACAATCAGGACAAAGTTTGGGATGGACTGAAAGGATACGTGACCAATACCCGCCTGACCGATGCGGCAGTAATGGAAAACTACAAAAATCTTTGGCTCATCGAAAAAGCATTCCGCATGTCAAAAACCGATTTGCGTATCAGGCCAATCTATCACAGGTTGCGAAACCGCATTGAAGCACACCTTTGTATTGCCTTTACAGCTTATTGTATTTATAAAGAATTGGAACGGGTCCTATACCATGAAAAATCAACACTTTCGCTCCGAAAGGCAGCTGAGCTGACACACAATATGTACCAGGTAAAATACACGCTTCCTGACTCAGGGCACACAAGAACAAGGCTGCTGACTATGGACGCAGAACAAAAGGAATTGTTCGAAATTATCTCAAAAAATTTTTAGGGTGTTGCAACGCTGAAAACAGGATTCGGTAGAAATTATTGAAAACGATTCATTAAACAATCGTTGCAGGTTGCAGTACACTTTCACCATTAAGAATAACGACGAATTAAATCTTTATGTTTTTGATCCATTGATAATGGGAGAAGCGCATTTCAATTACTACCACAACGGTGTGTTTTTGAAAACTTCACAAAAAATTTATCAAAGTACAAGCGGTTCACAGGCTCCAACAGAAAACGACAATCCACTGGAATGGATGATAAAATTAAGCAGTGGCGAATCAATAACCCGAACAGTTCAAAAACCGGGATACCCATTTATCCCCAAAGGTAATTACGAATGTGGTTTTCGCTTTTCGGGAATATTCTCCCTTGAAAAGCCGGAAAGGGAAAAGCCGGATGGCAGCGTTTGGATGGGAAACAGATTGGCGCAAAGTTCAGCAACAATCAACTGATTTTTAAATAAAAAAGCTGCCCGGAAAAACCGAACAGCTTTATCTATTTACAATTTCAACTTTTATTTTCCTTTTGCGATATCGATGCCAACACGCTGGCCTTTGTAATTGGCCTTTTTGAAAGCATTTAACACATCTTTTTCAAAACGTTTGTCGACTTCAAAAAACGAGAAGTTTTTCAGCACTTCAATGCTGCCGATTTCCACGTTTTTATTGGGCAGGTTCTGGTTAATTAAATCGATAATTGTACGTTTGCTGATTCCGTTTTTCTTTCCAAGATTAAAAAAGAACCGTGAAAATTCGTAACCTCCGCGTCTTCTTTCGGGTTTTTCTGTTCGGTCGCTTTTTCTGCTTCTGTCGCGACGTTTTCTTCCGTCCTGTTCCGAATCTCGTTCAAAATGTTTCGATTCATCCACATTAATATCCGGAGCATTTTTATAATAATCCAAAAAGCGGTTAAATTCAACCGAAACAAAATGTTTTATCAGTTCTTCGCGATCGAGCCACGATAATTTTTTGTAAATCACCGGCATAAATTCTGAAATCTGCGCTTCGTTCACTTCAATTTTCTCAACTTTATCGATAAGGCTGAACAACTGTTTTTCGCAAATTTCCTTTCCTGAAGGAACATTTTTTTGAATAAACGGTTTGTTCACAATTTTTTCGACCTGGCGAAGTTTGCCTTTTTCGCGCATGTGGACCAGTGTAACCGAAACACCTTTTTTCCCGGCACGCCCGGTACGTCCGCTGCGGTGAATATAAACTTCAGGATCGTCGGGTAAATTATAATTAATTACATGCGTTAAATCATTTACGTCGAGTCCGCGTGCAGCAACGTCGGTGGCTACCAGCATTTGCAGGTGTTTACCACGAAAACGCGCCATTACATGGTCGCGCTGGGCCTGCGAAAGATCGCCGTGCAACGCGTCGGCATTGTAGCCGTCGTGCATTAGTTTATCGGCAACTTCCTTGGTTTCCAGGCGGGTGCGGCAAAAAATAATTCCATAAATGTTCGGATTAATATCGGCCACCCTTTTTAATGCCAGGTAACGATCTTTGGCGTGCACCAAATAAAAATTGTGTTCTACATTTTCGGCGCCGGTGTTTTTCTTTCCAACCGAAATTTCAAACGGGTTGGTCATGTACTTGCTGGCAATTGCCACAATTTCCTGCGGCATGGTAGCCGAAAACAACAGTGTTTGTTTTTCGTTGGGCGAATTTTCCAAAATCCCGTCCAGGTCGTCTTTAAAACCCATTGAAAGCATTTCGTCGGCTTCGTCGAGAACAAGCCAGCTAATTTCGTTTACTTTCAGTTTTTTGCGTTTAATCAAATCGAGAGTCCGGCCAGGTGTTCCAACTACAACCTGGGCGCCGCGTTCCAAATCGTTGATCTGCTTTTTAATATCGGCGCCGCCGTAAACAACTGCCACATTAATTTTGGGCAGGAATTTCGAAAAGTTATTGATGTCGTTGGCAATTTGTAATGCCAGTTCGCGAGTTGGACTTAAAATTAATGCCTGTGTTGATTTTTTTCCGGAATCGATTTTCTGAATTATTGGTAGTCCGAATGCCGCCGTTTTACCGGTGCCGGTTTGCGCGAGCGCTACCATATCTTGTTTTTCTTCCAATAAAAAAGGAACAGTTTTTTCCTGAATTGGCGTGGGCTGCACAAATCCCAATTCTTCAATCGCTGATTGAATTTCGGGACTCAGCCCCATTTCGTTAAATAATGTCATTCAAATACTTCTAAAAAATAATGCGCGCAAAGGTATGCTTTTTAAATGAAATTCAGACGTTTATACAACTTTCTTTAAAAAATTGTTTACTTGAACGTTAAGAGAAATAATTACTGTTCAGCTTTTGAATTCAAACTTTCCCAAAATATCTCGAAATAAATCAAATTTTTCAGGGATTAAACCTGAATACATTACCTTTGTTATTGTCTTATTCGATTCAAAAACAGAATAATGAATAAAGAATTGCCTTTGAAAACAATAAAATATTTGTTGCTGGTTTTATTTACAGAAATCAGTTTGCTCGGTTTTAGCCAGGAAACCGACACCGTAATTCCTGTCAATAAAAGTCCGGAGAAAATACTTCGTAAAATCGACATCAGAAAAATTGCTGAGAATGATTTTAATTTCTGGCAGGATAATTTCTCCGGTCATTGGGCCGGCGTCGATTTCGGATTCAACACCTTTATGAACAAAGATTATTCAGGTTACGATTCAAAATTTATGGACAACGATGTTTTTCGTTCAAACTCTACTTATATAAATATTTTTCAACAAAATTTTGGTTTACAGCACAACCGGAACACGATCGGGCTGGTTACAGGTGTCGGACTTCATCTTCAAAGTTACCGGCTCGACGGAAACACCACAATTCAACGCAACGAAAACGATGTAATTGAACCGATTACGCTTTATTTCGACCAGAACCAGAAATCAAAACTTTCGGTCGTTTCGGCGATTGTTCCACTGCTTGCTGAGTTTCAGATTCCGGTCAACAGGTACGAAAACCGTTTGTATTTTTCTGCCGGAATTTATGGAAGTTACCGAATTAACAGTCACACAAAAATCAAATACCGCTACGATTTTAAAAAGGAAAAATTAAAAGTTCCCGGACATTATTCCATCGAAGATTTCAGGTATGGAATTATGGCACGGACCGGTTACCGGCGTTTTAATTTTTTTGTCGCATATGATTTGGTTCCTTTTTTCAAAAAAGATCTCGGACCGGAGTTAACTCCGTTCACTTTTGGTTTTACTTTATTAAGTTTTTAAATCGCTTTTAAACCACATCTCTCACCATATTTTTTTAACTTTCCCATTCAAAATTTTCTGAAATGAGAAATCTTCATTTTGCTTGTTTTTTGCTTATTTTTTGCTTGTTTTTTCTACCTGATCAATCGGAAGGAAAAGCCAATCGGAAAGAATTAAACTACATTTTTAAAAGCGGAACTGAAGGTTATTCCACATTTCGTATTCCAGCCATAGTCACCACCAATTCAGGAAAAATTCTGGCTTTTGCTGAAGGCAGGGTTAACGGACAGTCGGACACTGGAAATATTGATTTGGTAATGAAAAGTTCTGAAAATGGCGGTAAAACCTGGAGTGCACTAAAAATAATCCGAAATGATGGCGAGAATGTTTGCGGCAATCCGGCGCCGGTAGTCGATCGCGAAACCGGTGAAATTTTTCTTCTTATGACCTGGAACCTTGGGTCGGATCATGAGCAGGATATTATTTCAGGAAAAAGTTCAGACAAACGGCGGATTTTTATTACATCCTCGACTGACGAAGGAAAAACCTGGTTGGAACCAAAAGAAATTACCCAAAATATAAAGCCTGAAAACTGGACTTGGTATGCAACCGGACCATGTCACGGAATTCAGCTTCAAAACGAAAAAAATAAAGGCCGGCTGGTTGTTCCGTGCGATCATATTGAAGCCGGCACAAAAAAATATTTTTCACACATTATTTACTCCGATGACCATGGAAAAACATGGAAGCTCGGAGGAAGTACGCCACAAGAGCAGGTAAATGAATGTACCGTTGCCGAACTTCCCAATGGCCAACTAATTCTGAACATGCGAAATTATGATCGCAACAGCAAAACACGCAAAATAAGTTTCAGTTCCGATGGCGGAAATTCGTGGAGTAATTTGGTTGCCGATTCGGCTTTGATAGAACCGATTTGCCAGGCCAGTCTGATATTTAACAGTCAAAATAAAAAGCTGTATTTTTTAAATCCGGCCCACGAGGATAAAAGGGAAAATATGACATTAAAGTCGAGTTCTGATTTCGGAAAAACCTGGGCGGTTCTTCAAACGTTGTATGAAGGACCTTCGGCTTACTCCGATTTGACAGTGATGAATAAAAAAACACTCGGATGTTTGTTCGAAGCCGGAAAAGATTCTCCTTACGAAGGAATTGCATTTGAAACCATAAAACTTAAAAAATAAAGTATGAAACCTTTCATTTTGGAAGAAACCAACTGGAAACAGGTAAAAAACCAAAAATACGAAGTTGCCATTTTACCGTGGGGGGCAACCGAGCCACACAATTATCATCTTCCGTACGGAACCGATTCGCTGGAAACGGCAAAAATTGCTGAAGAAGCGGCGGAAAAAGCCTGGAACCGCGGTGCAAAAATTATGGTTTTGCCCACTATTCCGCTGGGAATACAAAATCTCGGACAAATAGAACTGCCTTTTTGTTTGCACACATCGCTTTCAACACAACGTATGATTTTGCACGATATTCTGAAAGCTTTGTACAACCAGGGAATCAGAAAGTTTGTTTTGATGAACGGCCACGGTGGAAACGATTTTAAACAACTTGTTCGCGATTTGCAACCCGAATTCCCTGAAATGTTTCTTTCCATTACCGAATGGTTCAAATTGTTTCCCAACAAAGATCATTTTGAAGAAGACGGCGACCATGCCAACGAAATGGAAACCAGCATTATCATGCATTATTTTCCTGAATTGGTAAGGCCGCTGGAAGAGGCCGGTGAAGGAAAATCAAGGTCATTCAAATTAAATAGCCTGAAACAAAAAACAGCCTGGACGCCGCGACACTGGAGCAAAGTATCGGAAGACACCGGCGTTGGAAATCCTAAAAAATCGACTGCTGAAAAAGGCGCACGGTTTTTAAATGACGTTACCGATAAAATTGCCGATTATTTTGTTGAACTGGCTGATTGCAATTTAGACGATTTGTATGTGTAAATAACCCATTTCCCTAATTTTATAATCGATCGAATTTCTTTATTTTTACAAAAATCCATTAAATCATGAAGCTTCTTTTAATCAGCAATTCAACAATGCCCGGTGAACCTTACCTCGATTATCCTAAAAATGAAATCAAAAAATTTTTGGGGGGAAAACCGATAACTGCAGTTTTTATTCCTTTTGCCGCAGTAACATTTTCGTTTGAAACATATTGTGAAAAAGTGGAAGAACGTTTTTTGGAAATTGGGCACCACATTGTTGGAATTCAGACATTCGGCAATCCGCAAAAAGCAATACAAGAAGCCGAAGCCATTGTTGTGGGTGGCGGAAATACCTGGCAACTAGTGAGAATGCTCCACGAACAAAACCTGATGCAGGCGATTGCCGAAAAAGTTAAAAACGGCACACCTTATATTGGCTGGAGCGCCGGTTCAAATGTAGCCTGCCCCACTTTACGCACAACCAACGACATGCCGATAATAGATCCTCTGGGTTTCGATTGTATGAACCTGATTCCGTTTCAAATAAATCCACATTATCTCGATGCCAATCCTGAAGGGCACGGTGGGGAAACAAGAGAACAGCGCATACAGGAATTTCTTGAAATAAATCCGGATATTTTTGTGGCTGGCCTGCGCGAAGGTACTATGTTTCTGGTTGAAAACAATCAGATAAAACTTATCGGGAAACGTTCATGCCGTATTTTCAAAAAGGGAAAAATACCGGTTGAACTAACAGAAAAAGAAGATTTTAATTTCTTACTGAAATAGGACTATTTTCTTCTGAATTTTTATTTCAAAGAGGTTATCTATAAAGCAAATATAACCGCAAAGTTGTACGCAAATAACGCAAAGTGTATTCATTGATTATTACTTTGCGTTATTTGCGGTTTTTACATTCTTAACTTTTGGGACTGCTTTTATAGTTTTTCGGATCGATGGCAGCAGGCGACCAATGTTTAAAAAACTGCAGCACTTTTTCTTTGTCGTAACCCTGATCTTTCTCAAGAAATGCAGAATTTTGTGTGTGAATCCTGTTTCCCTTTCCATCGAGAATAACAAAAACCGGGAAACCAAAACGTTGTGGAAAACCAAGTTCAACAAGAACTTCTTCGTTTTTATTTTTCGGATCGTAATTTACTCTTACAATTTCGAAATTTTGGTGTAAATAATCGTTCAATTCTGCATCGGCTTCAACAAACCTGTGAAACTTAATACACCAGGGACACCAGTTTCCGCCAATTTGAATAAAAACGTGTTTCCCTGTTTTGGCAGCCTGTTCAACTGCCGCTTTTATATCTTCTTTGGCATTGGCATCCGGGTTATAAATTTTTACTTCCTGAGCCTGAATTAGCAAAATACCAAACAGCACACTAAAAGTTAAAACGAACTTTTTCATCATCGTTATTTGAATTGATTTTTTCTGCTATTTCTCATCCTGGCTCCAGGCTGACATCATTTCGTATACATCCATCCGATCGATTCCAAGTTCGCCTCCATTGGTAAATAATACATAACCTTTAGCACTTTCAGCGGGTGTAAAATTATTTGTAATAGCCACCTGACCACCGTTTGCAAAAATTTCAATGGAAGCGCGATCAACCAGAATTTCAATCGATACTTTGTTGTTTATTAATGGTAGGGGAACTGTAACTCCAAGAACCGAAAGCGTTTCTCGTTTTACATTGTACAGAATCTCTGTTCCGGGTTCTTTCTTGCTGTGCCGAATCATAAAGCCAAAATTATCGGATGTTTTTGCATCCAACTCAGCAATTATATGATAACAATCGCCATCCAGTTTTTTCAGCGGATTTTCATTAATTCCCGGAATGAGGTTTTCATTTTCCCATTTGTATTGTTTTCCATGCAACATCGATATTTCCTTAATCGGGTTGCGGGTCAGTTTATAACCAAAGCTGAATTTGGTTACTGCCAGTTCAGTAGGAAAAGACATTTGTCCGTTAAATGGCATGTCTGGAAAACTACTTCCACGCATCCATGCAATCTGAATGGCACGTCCATCGTTTTTGGGAATATTGCTCCAGGTTTGAGTGGCGTAATAGTTTTTCCCGGAATCGCTTTTCATTTTTGCAGAAACTGGCGAAAAAGATTCACCATCGAAATCACCAATCATATAACTTCCGTCGCCATCGAACAGCACCCATTTAATTTCTTCAGGACGATTGGTCACTTGCAATTTTACCAAATCGGGGCATTCAAAAAATCCGGGAATATGACTTTTCCACTCCCAGTGAACCAAATCGTCGGAAATATAAAATGATACACCTTTTGAAATGTCTTCCTCTGTAAGTTTTCGGTACAAAACCATAATCCACTTTTGTGTGGGTTCGTACCAAACTACTTTTGGATCACGCGCATCGTCAACAGGATTATACGGAATTATCGGATTACCTTCGTACTTTTCCCAGGTCCTTCCTTTATCGTTGCTATAAGCTATTCTTTGTCCGCAATTCTGACTGGTATAAAAAGCCACAAGTGTTTTTTCATCATCGGTTTGTTTTCCCAAAACATTATTTTCATCAACTATTGCAGAACCTGAAAAAGCGGTACAGTTTACACTATCGGTTGAATTATCGTCGGGATAAAGGGCAATCGGAAAATGTTTCCAATGGATCAAATCTTTACTTATTGTATGCCCCCAGTGCATGTAACCCCAGTTTATTCCATTCGGATTGTATTGATAAAACATGTGGTACTCCCCTTTGTAATATACAAGCCCGTTTGGATCGTTGTGCCAGTTTCGTTCAGGGGTAAAATGAAATTGAGGCCTGTATAATTCTGAATAATAGGTCTTTTCAGGTTTGCCTGAAGTTAATATTAAGAAAGTTAAAGCACCAATAAAAATTGTTGATAAATATTTCATAAAAAATAGTCTTTGAATTTGGTTTCAAAAAAATTCGAGGAGCCTAATCTATAAAAATTAGTTGGAATATTAAATTATATTTATATATTTACGACTGCAAACCCATAAATAGAAACTGTCATGAGACGGACGCTTTCGGTCGTCCTCTACGTTGTTGCTTTTTACAATGTTAGGGCGATTAAGTTTTTGTCGGCCTTTAAAAGCTTGGCCAACAATACTACAGGATGGTATTATTACACCATCGCTTCTTATCGAACCCTATTAATCCAGGAAAAATTTCCTTTGTTGAAAAATTTGCTGTTAAAGTTGCGGCATCTTTTACCCTTTAAAACAACACAACTTTTTTCAACGCCCGTCTCAGGTTCCTGTAATTTTGATTATTACAAACCCATAAATAGAAACTGTCATGAGACGGACGCTTTTTTTTATTCTTATCATTGTATGCTTTTACAATGTTAAGGCACAAAAGCAATTGTTGATTGATGAAGTGTACGGCGAAAGCCAGATCAACATTGCTTTGAATGAAGTAAACAAAATTTACATTCCCCCAAAAATGGACGCTATTCTGTTGAAATCTGCTGAAACAGGCTGTTTCAACGTGACCTATGAAAATTTTCCGGAAGATGCAAAAGCAGCATTTCAATATGCTTTGGATATCTGGGAAAGTGTAATTTCTTCACCTGTAAAAATTAATGTAGTTGCCAAATGGGAATCGATGAGTTCAAGCATACTGGCTTATGGGAAACCCGCGGTATATTATAAAAATTTCACTGGCGCAGGTTATACCAATGTATATTATCCGGTTGCGTTAGCTGAAAAGCTGGCAGCGAAGGAAATGAACGGCTCCTCAGAACCTGATATTATTTGTTTTTTCAACAAAGACATCTCCTGGTATTTTGGAACTGACGGCAATACCCCATCTTCAAAATACGATTTTACAACAGCTGCTTTGCATGAAATCACACATGGCTTGGGATTTTCTGGCTTTTTCAGCGTTGAAGAAGGAAGTGGGTTGATTAATAATTCAAATGAATTACCCAGCATTTATGATTTTTATATTTTTAATAAAAGCAACCAACGTATTGCTGACAATACTGTTTTTGCACGCCCCTCTGCCGAACTTTATCATCAGCTTACTTCCGAGTCGTTAAGATTTGTAGGTTCCGATGAGAAAAGTGCATCAACCGATGAATTTCCCTATGTATATGCTCCTGAAAACTGGAAAGAAGGTTCAAGTTTGTACCATTTAGATTATTCATCGGTTGGTTCCGATGATGATAATTCTTTAATGACAGCCTATAAATTTAAAGGACAAGCGGTTCATACTCCGGGTGAGAGCACTATCGAAATGTTATCAGAGATGGGATGGAAAACCATCTCTTTTAACTTCGAACCTTTAAAGGATTTGGAAGAAACCTGTCAACAAATTAAGGTAAGTTTGGGCATTAACAGCGAAGTTGCATTCGATTCTTCTTCCATTAAAATAATTTATTCCAACAGCTATTTTACTACAAAAGATTCGTTTCCGTTAACATACAATAGCTCTACAAACCTGTTTACAGGTAACCTTCCCGTTAATTATCAACTCGGTAATATTCAATATTACATTGTTGCAAAATCAACAGAGAACAAAATTTACAGTTTGCCAAGCAATGCACCTACAAAAAAACTTACATTCAGAATTGGACCAGATTATGCCCCTCCAACCGTTTCACATAATCCTGTAAAAATAATTTCGAAACAACTGAAATCGATGCATTTGGAAGCAACGGCCACCGACGATTTAGGTGTAAATTCAGTAAAAGTTGAAATGAAAATAAACGGCATTGTTCAGGAACCTGTTGTATTAAACCCGGGTTCAAACAATATTTTCAGCAGCGATATTTATATCGACGAGCAATTACTGAACTATGACTCGGTTGAATACAGGATTATTGCTGACGACATATCAAAAAGCAACAACAAAATAATTGTCCCGGCTTCGGGCTATTATTCAGCAAAAGTTTTCGATGCTGTTGAACCGGTAAATTCGTACGAAAACGATTTCAATACCAATACAGAAGATTTTATTACTGCCGATTTTGAAATTTCGGAAGTATCGGGTTTTTCAAGCGGAATATTGCATACCAGTAATCCATACACCCAATCAGCTTTTGAAAATGAAAAATATAATTTGATTGCGCAGCTCAAAACTCCTGTTATTATAGAAGATTTTGGTCAAATGTCGTTTAAAGAAGTGGTTTTGGTTGAACCTGGTGAAAACGATGCCGATTACACCGAAACACTTTTCTGGGATTATGTAATTGTTGAAGCCAGCAAAGACAGTGGTAAAACGTGGCTTCCGTTAACTTCAGGATACGATTCGAACACTGACAAAACATGGTATTCCTGTTTTGCAAACTCCATTAACAACAAATCGGCAATGATTGGTAACGAAAGTATGTTTTTGGAACATATTATCAATTTAACCGATAATACCGAACTGGTTGCTGGCGACACAGTTATTTTCAGGTTCAGGTTGGCTTCCGATCAGTCGATTAATGGTTGGGGTTGGGCCATCGACGATTTAAAAATTCAGAAAACATTTGCAACTCCGGAAGAAGAAATAGCTTCAGTTCAGAATTTTAACGTTTACCCAAACCCGTTCGCCAATAATTTTTATGTCGATTGTTCCGGCTCAGACGAAGTTTCGGATATGGAAATATTGGTAACCGACCTTGCAGGAAAAACAATATTCACAGAAATATGGACTGATGTTCAATATAATCAAAAAAAACAAATCAATCTAAACAATATACAACCGGGTATTTATCTGGTAAATATGATTACCGATGCCCCAGAAAGAATCACCAAAAAAATTGTTAAATACTAAAATTTCAAATTATGAAAACTCTACTTTTAATCGCTTTAGCAGCGGCTGTAATCGGTCTGGTAACCTCGATGGTTATTTTCTACAAATTGGTTTTTGTTAAAGGAACAAAAGCTTTGTAGAACAAAAAATGGGTTGCATGAATAAATTTTCATGCAGAGTAATAAACAAAAGGTAGAAAAGCGCCGGACGAAAATCCGGCCTTTTTTATTCAATGCCAACAAAATCAGGGTAAACACTCCACGCTTATAAACAATTATTCATTAAAATTAAACATGGGTTTGAACCAAAAATACCAATTAATCCTTCATATTTGTAAACTGGTTGTTCAAGCACTTTAAAGTAGGTTGCAAATGACCTTTTTGATAAATTCGTTTAAGCATAATAATTATTAATGATGAAAAATTTTTTAACCCTGATTTCTCTTTCTTTATTATCCATTTTTATTTCGGAACAAGTACACGGACAAAGAAAATCGTTTAATGTCCCGCCACAGGTTTGTTATGCTTCCGGAAAAGTTGAGAGGGCGGCCATCCCACCTTCTCCTGAAATTATGGATGCATTAAAATCGGCTACAGTAAACAAATCGGATATTGTAGTTACTTACAGCAGCAATTTTCCCGAAGAGGCAAAACAAGCATTCGAATATGCAGTGAGTATCTGGGAAACAATAATTGAATCAACCGTTCCGATTTATGTTGATGCAACCTGGAAAAGTCTTGGAGAAACAACTCTTGGCAGTTGCTCACCCAACCAGGATTATTTTTATGCCAATTTTGAAAATGCGCCTCATCCCAATATTTATTACCCCGTTGCGCTGGCCGAAAAACTGTCGAAAACTGAGATTACCGGGAAAAATGTCCCCGACATTTATGCAAACTTTAATTCGGATGCCGACTGGTATTTTAGTACCGATATGAATACACCCGATTCACAATACGATTTTACTACTGTTGTGATGCACGAAATGGCACATGGTCTTGGTTTTTTTGGATTTTTCTTTGTCGACGGAACCATAGGAAATTACGGATATTATGACTATGGCGATGCATCGACGTTTGATTTGTTAGTTATAAAAAACAATGGCGATCGTTTACTTGATACGACACTTTTTCCAAACCAATCGACAGCACTTAAAAATGCATTAACTTCGAATGCACTTTACAACAGCAGCCCAACAGCCAAAACCGATGGCGGTGGTTACAAACCCACTTTATATGCACCTTCTACCTGGGATGACGGTTCAAGCGTTTACCACCTGAACGAAAATACATATCCAAGTTCAAATGCCAATTCATTAATGACACCTTTTATCGGGAAGGCAGAAGCAATACACAATCCGGGACCGATTTCCGCAGGAATTATGGCTGACATAGGATGGAAACATTTATATATAAATTTCGACAAATTAAAAGATATTGAAGCAGTAAAACCACTTGCCTTCAATGTTTATTTAAACAGTGAATTCGAATTGGATTCAAGTTCCCTTTTTGTTGTATATTCAACCGACAACTTTCAAAACGAAATCGATTCTATTCCTTTGTTAGCCGACACAACAGAAACATTGTTCAAGACTGAACTGGTTCCGCCAATAGAAACCGGTTCCATTCAATATTATATTTCAGCCGGCGATGTCAAGAACCGTACATTCCGGCTTCCGGCTGAAGCGCCAAAAGATTTATACACAATAACCATTGGCCCCGATACAGAAAAACCGGTTATTACACACAATCCTATTCCTTTCTTTTTACTTACCGGCGACAGCCTGGAAATTACAGCAAATATTGACGACAACCTTGGGATTGATACTGTTTTCGTGCAATACACAATCAACGATGTGTCGCAAACACCTTTTGCATTGAAAAATAAAACAGGCACTATTTATTCCGGTCTTTTCAGTTTCGACCCGGCACAGTTGAACGACGGTGATATAATTACTTATAACATTACAGCAAAAGATGCATCTGTGTCAAACAACAAAACGGTTATTCCATACAAATTCAACTATTCTTTTAAAGCTGAACAGGTTTACGATCCTGTTGAAAAATACATTCACATGTTCGATTTTAGCACCACGGATTTCGTTTTAACCGATTTCGATATTTACACACCAACAGGATTCACTGACGGAGGTTTGCAAAGTCCGCACCCTTATCCGAGCCCGGATGCAAGCGGTGAAGAATATAATTTTTCCACTATTTTGAAACACCCTGTTATTCTGAAAGAAAATGGAACAATGACTTTCGATGAAGTTGTTTTGGTGGAACCCAGTGAAAGTTATGCAGATTTTGGCGATTCAGAGTTTTGGGACTATGTAATTGTTGAAGGTAGCAAAGACAATGGAAAAACCTGGCTTCAGTTAATTAATGGTTACGATTCGCGTGCAAATGCAAATTGGCTTTCAGCTTATAATCTTTCGCTTGTAAACCAGGTTTCTGGAGCAATTGGATCTTCCGATATGTTTAAAACCCGCGAGATTAATCTTACTGAAAATGGTAACTTCTCTGCCGGTGACACTATTCTTTTCCGCTTTCGGTTGTACTCCGATCCTTTTGCTCACGGTTGGGGTTGGGCAATTGATAATTTAAGAATTCAGGTTGCAGTTTCCTCAGAGTTAACCGCTCTTTCTTCCGAAAAAATTGGAGCTTACCCAAATCCTTTCACAAACCAATTGCAGATTCAAATAGAAACCACAAAACCGGTGAGTGAAATTCAAGCCGATATTTTTAATATTTACGGTCAAAAAGTAAAAACTTTCCGATTTGAAAATATTACCGGAAATATAAACGAATCGGTTTCATTGGGTGATCTAAGCGATGGTATTTATTTGCTCACTTTCAAGGAAAACGGTAAAAATATTTCGTCACAAAAAATTATAAAAACTTCAAAGTAAAATCGTTGAAACGCTATTCTAATTTTTTATGAAATTTCAATCAGAAAAAAATAATTTGTTTCATATTAAAAATCAATCGCGTCCTAAATAATCTCTGATACAAATCAGGATTCTTTATTCACGGGGTTCAATGCTCTCAGATTAGCCTCTTTCAAAATAAAACCCCTTGTATTGGCAGATTTGTCTGTTTCGGCGGTTCATCAAATGGTTTATCCAACCATTTTTGAAGGTCTATTTTTACAAATAAATTCAGCCTAATAAACGACACAAGGTTTGACAACCGCCATCCAAATTGAGATAAAGCTTTTAAATATTTTAGGACGAGTATGGTTATTAATGCCGACCAAATCTGTATCATAACTGCATTTTCGCTGGTTCCAATAAAGCTCTTGATATGTAATAGTTGTTTTATCTCTCTGAAAAATATTTCGATTTGCCACCTGCTGCGGTATAGTTCACTAATTGTGTTTGCTGTCCAGAACATTTGATTCGTGATAAGTTCAATTACCTGCCCATTTTCATCATCCCATATGGCAACCCTTCTGAGCCTTTTAGGATAGTTTTGTTTAGCCTTTGTACCCGTAAATTCGATGATTTCGTCTTTCAGGATGTGTTGATGCCTGTTTTTGGGAAGTTCAAGCTCCTTAACCGGCTTAAACTTCAGGTTTTCCTTATGCCTGACAACAAAATATACCGAGTTGCTGTCCCAAACATTCAAAAGCGAAAAATCATTGTAATACCGATCGGCAACAATGACGCTATTTGCCAATAATGGCAAATCATAAGCTCCTTTATTATCGGCTGTTTTTCCATCGGTAATATTCACGTATGCAGGCAGATTACCATCATAATCAAGCAAGGTGTGCATCTTTACGGCACCTTTGGCTGTTTTGTACTTTGCCCAATCAAATAAGCTCAAACAAAGGCTAATAGTTGATGAATCCAGCAAGAATATTTTTGACTTGATGCGGAATTTAGATTGCTTGATGTTCATCTGCTGTCCTAATTGCGATAACAGTTTGTAATAGTAATCTTTGAATAAATGCCAGTCACGATTTTTGTTTTGGTAACTGATAGTGGATTTTGATGGTGCTTTTTGTATGCCAAGGTGATTGAGGTTGCCGGTAGCCGATCGCAACCCATTGCTGATATCACGCACGGATTGGCTTTTGGCAAATTGACAAAACAACATCGACACTAAATGCGTCCAACTGTTATAACCTTTTTGATGTTTATCGGTTTGGTGTTCTTCAACCAATGATTTGAATGAACCTCTGTCTAATTTTGAAATAATTTGCGAGAATAAATTTACCTTTACCATATGTGAGAAGTTTGTTTTTGTTGTAGCAACTCAAATATACTTTGAGATACTTAAACTTCTTCTCACATTTTTATATCGTTTAGGACGCGATTGATTAAAAATATATATATATCTTTGCTTTCACATTTAAGAAAAATGAAAACGACAATTAACAATACATTTTATTACTGGTATTTTTATTTTGGTTCTGAATCCGGGATCAGGAAGTAGGGTATTGTTAAAAATGAAGATATTTTACAGAGAGGTCTCGATTGTTCGGGGCCTTTTTTTTTTGATAAAAATTATTGAAAAAAAGGCACAATGAAAATAACAATAATTGGACTTGGTTTAATTGGTGGGTCGTTGGCGAAAGACCTGCGAAAAAATAAATTTGCCACCGAATTAATTGGCGTCGACCAAAGTGAAACAAATGCAAAAATTGCGCTTGAGATCGGATTGGTTGACAAAATTGAAACGCTCGAAAACGGGGTTCAAAATACCGACATAATAATAATTGCGATTCCTGTTGACAAGGAACTTGAAATACTCCCGGTAATTCTGGATAAAATTTCAAGTAATACAACAGTTATAGATATGGGCTCGACCAAGGTGACTATTATCGAATCGGTTAAAGATCATTCCCGAAGAAGAAATTTTGTGGCTACCCACCCCATGTCGGGAACCGAAAATTCGGGACCGGCAGCTGCCATCGACGATTTGTTCCGTGGAAAAATAACCATTTTGTGCGACCAGGAAGACACCGGTCCGCAACATGTTGCACTGGCCGAGAAAATGTTTCAGACACTGGGAATGAACATTGCTTACATGTCGGCAGATGAACAGGATCACAGCACTGCTTTTGTTTCGCACCTGCCCCACGCGGCTGCGTTTGCCCTTGCAAATGCAGTTCAGGCAAAAGAAGACAGAAACATTATTTTTGATTTGGCAAGCGGTGGATTTCGCTCAACAGTGCGTTTGGCAAAAAGTTCGCATACCATGTGGCATCCCATTTTTCAACAAAATCGCAATTACGTTGTTGAATCGCTGGATGTTTATATAAAACACCTGAAAGAATTCCGCGATTGTATGAAAAACAACGAATTCGATAAACTGAAAGATTTAATTCTGAATGCAAATAAAATAAGGGGTATCCTGGATGGAGAGAATCCTCATTTTGTTAAAAACGAAGAAAAGATAGTAAAACTTTATACAAAATAAGATGACATTAAAACTTGACATTAATCCGATCAAAGAGTGGTTGCCCCACATCGACAATCCGCTCTTGATTTCCGGACCGTGCAGTCTGGAAAGTGAAGAACAGGCGCTCGAAACTGCCCGGTTACTGGCAAAAGACAAAAGAGTGTTTGTATATCGTGGCGGGGTTTGGAAACCGCGTACCCGGCCGGGTTCGTTTGAAGGAGTTGGTTCAATTGGATTAAAATGGTTACAAAAAGTAAAGGAAGAAACCGGATTGCCAGTAGGAACTGAAGTAGCAAATGCCCAACACACCGAGGAAGCGTTAAAAGCGGGCCTGGATGTTCTTTGGATTGGAGCCCGTTCAACCGCAAGTCCGTTTGTTGTGCAGGAAATTGCGGATGTAGTTAAAGGAACAAATGCCGTGATAATGGTGAAAAATCCTGTAAATCCCGACGTCCAGCTCTGGCTTGGCGCGATTGAGCGGATTTCGCAGGCCGGAATTAAAAATATTGTGGCCATTCACCGGGGATTTACCCCGTTCCGCGATACAAAGTACCGGAATTATCCCAACTGGCAAACCTTTATCGAATTAAGAAGACTCATGCCCAACCTGCCGGTAATTTGTGACCCAAGCCACATTGCAGGCAAAAGGGAATATTTGTACGAAATTTCGCAAAAGGCATTCGACATGGGAATGGATGGTTTGATGCTTGAATCTCACCGCGATCCTTCGTGTGCATTAAGCGACGCCGCACAGCAACTTACTCCTGCCGACCTGGGAAAATTGCTCGATAAACTTGTTATCAGGCACGAAAATGCAAACAATCCGGCTTTCGAAAATCAACTCGATGTTTTGCGTAACCGCATTGATGCCATCGACTCCGAGCTGCTTGAAATACTGGCTTCGCGTATCGCAATTGTGAAGGAAATTGGTAAATATAAAAAGGAGAACAATGTTACAGCCCTGCAAATTAACCGTTGGTCACAACTGATGGACAGCCGTGTTAATCTTGGAAAAAAGCTTGACATTAACGAGACTTTTGTAAAAATTCTTTTCCAGTTGATTCACGAAGATTCGGTTCGTATGCAGACCGAAATTATGGATGAAGAATAAAAATCAAAATTCGAATATAACAGCCCGGGGAAATTCTCCGGGTTTTTTTATGTTAAAATCAGCGGAATAAAATTCGAAGCAATTTCAGAATCCAGGTTTTATATGGCGGATAACGCAACGGTAAATCAATCCATGTGGGCGTTTTCATCACTGAACGTTCGTGTGAAAAAACTTCAAAACTCCGTTTGCCGTGGTACGATCCCATTCCGCTGTAACCCACTCCGCCAAACGGAAGTGAAATATTTGTAAAATGAATAACAACATCGTTAATCATCGCATCGCCCGAATATGTATTTTTCAGAAAGTCTTGTTGTTTACCTTTGTTTTCCGAGAAATAAAATGCAGCCAGCGGCTTCTCACCCTTTTTTATCACTTCAATTACCTCATCGATTTTCTGAAAAGTAAGTACAGGTAAAACTGGCCCGAAAATTTCCTCCTGCATAACCGGCGAATTTGGCGAAACATCGGTCAGTACCGTTGGTGCAAAAAAGTTGGACTGCTCTGTAAAATTTCCACCGTAATAAACTGTAGTATTTTCTACCAGCTTCGATAAACGCTGGACAGCAGCTTTATTTACAATTCGCGTATAATCGCCGTTTTCATGCGGATGTTCAGAATAAAACTGTTTTATCGATTCAACCAGAAATTTCAGAAATGTCTCTTTAACATCGGCGTGAACATACAAATAATCGGGCGCCACACACGACTGCCCGGCATTCAACAATTTCCCCCAGATTATTCTTTTTGCAGCAATTTTCAGGTTGGCATCTTTATCGACAATCACCGGATTTTTACCACCCAGTTCCAGAACCACCGGAGTAATGTGTTTTGCTGCAGCGTCCAGCACAATTTTTCCAACCCGCGTGCTACCGGTAAAAAATATTTTATCCCAACGGAAAGAAAGCAGCTGTTGGCTAATTTCGACACCTCCCTGAATGACTGCAACGTGTTTTTCGTCGAAAGCTTTTTCAATTATTTTCTGAATCACCAACGCAACATTCGGCGTAAATTCCGATGGTTTCAAAACAACCACATTTCCAGCGGCAACAGATCCGGCAACCGGAGTCAACGCCAACATAAAAGGATAATTAAACGGACTAATCACCAACACCTTTCCAAAAGGCTGCCGATAAATATAACTGCGCGAAGGAAATGCGTGAAGCGGAGTTTTGGCTCTTTTCGGAGTTGCCCATTTTTTCAGATTTTTTATGTGAAGGGTAAGTTCGTGCTGAACCAATCCGATTTCAGAAGAAAAAGCTTCGAACTCGCCTTTTCCCAAATCTTTTTTCAAAGCTGAAATCACTTCTCCCTCATAATGCTGAATTGCTGCTTTAAAACGGCGGAGCTGCTGAATGCGAAAATTTATACCAAGCGTTTCATGCGCATTAAAAAATGCTTCCTGTTTTTGCAAAACATCAGCTGGATTTTTCATTTTCCTTTGGATTTTTTTTTGGTAATTTTTTCAGAGCCTTTTTCATGGCTGCCTCAATCTGGTCAAATTCTGAAATTTCTTTTCCAATAAAAATAAAAAAAACAGCCATTTGTTTTTCACCCAAAACAGAATATAAATTGTGCTTGTTTAAACGGAAAGCTTCACGCATCCTGCGTTTCAACAAATTTCTCAGCACTGCTTTTTTGAATATTTTCTTGCTCACCGTAAAACCAGCCTGAACCGGGTAATGAACCGGAAGCGTAGTTTCGAGGAATTGAACTTTTATAGGAAATGCCAAAAAAGAGGTTCCTTCAGTAAACAATTTATCGATTATTTTTTTACTACAGAGCCGCTCTTCTTTCCGAAACGAAAGACTGATTTTTACATCCAAATTTTCAGGAGTGTTTTCCATCTGTTGCAAAAAAGGCCGTCCCTCATTCGACGGACAGCCTTAAATTTATATAAATTTCTAATTAGCCGCTACTTATTCACTTTTTTAATGTATTGCTCCAGCGCCATAGTCATTGAAGGGGCTTGTGCCGTTGGAGCTTCAATGTCGAGTCTTAACCCGGCTTCGCGCACTGCCTGGGCCGTGGTTGGGCCAAAACAGGCAATCCGAGTGTCGTTTTGTTTAAATTCCGGAAAATTCTGAAAAAGTGATTTTATTCCCGACGGACTGAAAAACACAAGAATATCGTAAAAAATATCTTTTAAATCCGACAAATCGCTGCTTACCGTGCGGTATAAAATGGCTTTTGTATAATTGTACCCTTCCTTGTCGAGCAATTCAGGAATTTCCTGTTTGTGAATATCGGAAAGGGGCACAAGCAACTTTTCGTCCTTGTGTTTTTTCATTATACTCACCAAATCAGAAAAACGGCCGTCGGCGTAAAAGATTTTCCTTTTCCGGTAAACGATGTATTTCTGCAGATAAAAAGCCGTGGCTTCCGAAATACAAAAATATTTCATGGTATCCGGAATGGTTAACCTCAACTCCTGGCTTATCCTGAAAAAATGATCGATTGCCGTTCTACTGGTAAAAATTACACCCGTGTGAGACAGAATCTGAATTCGGGTTTGACGAAATTCTTTTGCCGGGACACCTTCCACTTTTATAAATGGGCGGAAATCGATTTTAATATTGTTCTTTTCTGCCAAATCAAAATACGGTGATTTTCCTGACTCCGGCTCCGGCTGTGATACTAGTATGCTCTTGACTTTCAAAATTTCTCTGCTTTTAATGAAACTTATTCCCTTCTTACACAACTACTATTTTATAAATTAAAAGCAAGGGTAAAAATTCGAGGGTACAAAGGTACAAAAAGAGATAATATATAGAAAACTGTTTTTTTAATAATATCCCAATCCCCCTCCGAATTAATAAAATATAAAATACAATTAATATTACTGCCCCTGCAATTACCACAAAATCAACTCTTTTAAATGGGTTGAATGCAATTAATGTTACAATTGGTAAAATAAACAAACCGGAAATCCGGTTAAAATTCGACAAATTAAAAAGGTACTCACTGGTTTCCTGGCCACCCTCGATAACAGTGCCAACAAACCGATAAGTTATATTTTTGAACAAGTAATAGCCCAAAACACTTCCAAGGCAAATCAAATAAATAAGAATGCTGTGGTACGGCAATCTTACGTTAAATCGTGTAGCCACCTGATAAATAAACACTGAAAAGGCAAGGTAAAAAACAGCTTCAAGTCGCATGGCAGCGCTAAACAATGAGTTGTTCTTTTCCTGATACATGCGACTGGCCGTTGAATAATTTATGACCGATTGCATCAGATGTTTCAGGTATTTTGGAAACGACTTTTTTACCGAAGCAAATAATACCAGCGAAAACAATAAAAGAATGGTCAGCCAGTCGGTCCCGGTAATATTTTTGGCGTGTGTCGGCAAGCCCAGGCCAATATTTTCAACATAAACGGATGTATTCAACTGCACATCTTTTTTGGTTTCCATTAAACGCGAACCTCCAACCAAAAGCTTTTTTTCTCGCTGTCCCTGCCAGTAACGAATTTGCTGAGGAGTGGGTTTTTGTGTTGTTTTTTCGGGTTGTGGCTGTAATAATTTTTGTTCGCGCGCCGAAATTTCGTGAAATGGGATTTTTGCCCGCTGAACATTTAATTCGCCGGAGTTCTGCTTTTCAGGAACAAGATTGATAAGGTTTTTGACTTTTACCGTATCCTGCTGTATATATGTGCTTAATTCCATATTTGCAAAAACTGGCTACAAAGATATTACGAAAAATGATTGTTTATCAGCCGGTAAAAAATAATTTTATCGGGGTAAAAATTACAGTTGTTTTATGGAAGATTTAATTTACCTGGCGCCTTTGCAGGGATTTACCGATTTTATTTACCGAGAAATTTATGCTGACGTTTTTGGCAGTATTGACGCTTTTTTTATTCCGTATATTTCGCTGAAAAACAAAGAATTACTTCCAAAATATAAAATCGAAATCAGGCCGGAAAACAACTTACAGAATAGAGTTGTTCCACAGGTTCTGGCCGGCAATTCCGATGAACTTCTTTTTCTGGCAGAAATAATCAAAGACCTCGGATTTTCGGAAATCAACCTGAACCTTGGCTGTCCTTACCCGATGGTTACCAACCGTAAAAAAGGCTCCGGGCTTCTCCCCTTCCCTGAAGAAATAAAAAAATTACTGGTGCCGTTTTTTGAAAAATCGAACCTGAAACTTTCGGTTAAAATGCGCACCGGGTTAAACAATCCCGATGAAATTGAAAACGTACTCCCGGTTTTGAATGAATTCCCGGTTTCAGAAATTATTTTACACCCTCGAATTGCCAAACAGTTGTACAAAGGCGAGATTCTTTCTGAAAAGTTTTTTTACTTTACCCAAAACAGCACACATAAAAAAGTGTACAACGGCGATATTCATTCAGTGGAAACCTTTGAAAAAACAAAACTCCAGTTTCCTGAAATTGACACGTGGATGCTGGGCCGCGGCATTTTAATGAACCCGTTTTTGCCTTCAGAAATCAATGGAAAAACAATTCCCGCTTCCGAAAAAAAGAAAATGCTTGAAACTTTCCATCTTCGTATTTTTGAGGAATATTCTGAAAAAATGGATAATCCCGGAAATGTTCTGAACAAAATGAAACAGTTTTGGATTTATTTCAGCCTTGTTTTTTCAGAAAATGAAAAGGTTTTTAAAAAGATAAAAAAAGCCGCCTCGGTTCAGGTGTACAAATCGGAGGTTGCCCAAATTTTTAAAAGAATTTAATTACGATTGCGAACAACTTTTGCGTTCGTATTTGTCCATCAAATCCAACAACAGATAAAGTTCCTGTATATCGTCGTCGTTTTTTGGGTCTTTGCAGATTTCAAGAAAACGTTTTAAAGCTTCCCGGTAATCATCTTCATTTTCAATACTTAGCAACATAGTTTAATGAGCATCCAGCCAGTTTTCCGCAGCATTCATTTCGATGGTAAGCGGCACTCCGATTTCAACGGCACCTTCCATTTCTGTTTTTACAATCGTTTTTACTCTCTCAAGTTCAGGTTTATACACATCGAAATTTAATTCGTCGTGTACCTGCAGCACCATTTTCGATTTCAGGTTTTCGCCCTGCATGGCCCGGAAAATATTTATCATCGCAATTTTGATAATATCGGCAGCCGAGCCCTGAATCGGTGCATTAATTGCATTTCGTTCAGCCATTCCGCGTACAACTGCGTTGGCTGAATTAATGTCATTTAAATAACGCTTGCGCCCTTTAATTGTTTGCACAAAACCCTGATTTCTGGCCAGTTCGATTTGTTTGTCCATAAATTCCTTAATTTTTGGAAAATTTTCGAAATATCCGTCTATCAATTCTTTGGCCTCGGTTCGCGGAATATTCAAGCGCTGCGAAAGCCCAAATGCCGAAATTCCGTAAATAATACCAAAGTTCGCTGTTTTGGCTTTGCGCCGCATATCGGAAGTTACCTCGCCTTCAGAAACTTTGTAAATTTTTGCTGCGGTAATCGAGTGAATGTCTTTTTCTTCTCTAAATGCCTTTTGCATTTCTTCGTCCTGGCTCAGGGCAGCCATAATCCGAAGTTCAATTTGCGAATAGTCGGCCGAGAGGAAAATGTGTTCGTCGTCGGAAGGAATAAATGCTTTTCGGATTTCGCGCCCGCTTTCATCTCGAATAGGAATATTTTGCAGGTTCGGATTTACTGAACTCAACCGTCCGGTGGCTGCGATGGCCTGGTTGTACGAAGTGTGAACCTTGTCGGTTTTTGTATTCACTAACAACGGAAGCGCTTCAACATAAGTAGACAACAATTTTTTAAGCCCACGGAAATCAAGTACTTTCCCAACAATCGGGTGCCGGTCGACCAGCCGGATCAATACATCCTCAGAAGTGGAATATTGTTTTGTTTTTGTCTTTTTTACATTCGAATCGATGTTCAGTTTTTCAAACAAAATTGGCCCAAGTTGTTTTGGCGAAGAAACATTAAAATCTTCGCCGGCCAGTTCAATTATTTCTTTTTCAAGCTGAATAATTTGTTCGCGCAAAACCACAGCATAATTGTTTAATTCCTGGACATTCAGTTTAACGCCTGCATTTTCCATGTGAGCCAAAACAGGAACCAGCGGCATTTCGAGGTTTTCGAACAATTCGCGCACTCCCGTTTTATCCAAATCCGGGTCGATGGCGTGTTTCAGCTGCAACGTTAAATCGGCGTCTTCGCAGGCGTAATCGCGCAGTTTCTCAGGCGAAACCGAACGCATGGTAATCTGGTTCCGTCCTTTGGCGCCAATCAAATTTTCAGTTGGAATTTTTTCATAACCGAGATAAATATCACACAAAAAATCGAGGTTGTGTTTTATTTCAGGTTGAATGAGATAATGCGCCAGCATGGTATCGTACAGTTTTCCTTTCACTTCAACACCATAATTGCTGAGCATCAGAATATCGTATTTTATGTTTTGCCCAATTTTGGAGATATTTTCGTCGGCAAAAATCTCGCGGAACTCATCCATTACTTTTTGAGCTTCTTCGCGCTTTGCGGGAACGGTTACACAAAAAGCTTCGTGTTTGCGGAACGAAAACGAAAGACAGACAATTTCGGCGGTGTGTGTGTCGAGCCCGGTAGTTTCGGTGTCGAAACAAAACTCTTCCTGCACCGACAATTCAGCACGCAGGCTGGCCCGCTGCATTTCGTTCTGAACCAAATAATACTGGTGCGGAACTGTTTCAATGGTATTTCGTTTTTTTACCTGTGTTTCCGCCGGAGCAACATCGCCAAACAAAGTCCCCTGAAAAGCCGTTTCCACTTTCGGCGCCTCTTTCAAATTTAACCGGTCGGCAATCGATTTGAATTCCAAATCGTCAAAAATAGCCAGCAACGCTTCTTTGTTCACTTCTTCGCGTGTCAGTTCTTTTTTGTCAAATTCAATAGGAACATTCTGAATAATTGTTGCCAGCTCGCGCGACAAGCGGACCTGTTTTTCGAATTCGGCCAGGCTTTCTTTTTGTTTTCCTTTTAACTTGTCGATATTCTGATAAATACCATCGATGCTGCCAAACTCGGAAATTAACTTTTCAGCCGTTTTCGGCCCGATTCCCGGGCAGCCCGGGATATTGTCGGCTGCGTCGCCCATCAAACCCAAAATATCGATTACCTGTTCGGCAGTCTGAATTCCAAAATTTTCCTGAACTTCTTTTAATCCCCAAACTTCGTTGTCGCCACCCGATTTTCCGGGTTTGTACATAAATATATTTTCAGAAACCAGTTGCGCATAATCTTTGTCGGGAGTCATCATAAAAGTGGTAAAACCTTCTGTTTCTGCTTTTTTTGCCAGCGTTCCGATAACATCGTCGGCTTCAAAACCTTCCTTTTCAATAATGGGGATATTAAATGCTTTAATAATATTACGGATGTACGGAATTGATTTGCGCAAATCTTCGGGCATTTCTTCGCGGTGAGCCTTGTATTCGGGAAACATTTCGTGGCGGAACGTTGGTGCTGAAACATCGAAAACCACACCAATATAATTTGGATTTTCAGATTCTAAAAGCTGCACCAGCGTGTTTACAAAACCATACATTGCCGATGTATTTACCCCTTTCGAATTGAACCGTGGATTGCGGATAAATGCAAAATAACTTCGGTAAATAAGTGCAAAAGCGTCGAGAAGGAAAAGTTTTTTTGAATCTGAATCGGCCATGTTTTTTGAATTTTACTGATTATCGGATGCAAACCATTCGGCAAAAGCGGTTACGGTTTCGTACAAACGAATACTAAATAGTGAAACACCCGAAGGCAAATGTTGTTGAAGAATGTGGGCAATAAACACCACAATATTCTCGGAAGTGGGTTGAAAATCAACAACAATTATACGATCGGTAGTTTTTTCAAGCAGTTTCATTTGTTCTTCGGGAACAAGTTTGTTTACCATTAATGCGTGGTCGAACCGATCGACAATTTCGGCTTTGACCATTTTTTTAAGGTCGCTAAAATCAAGAACCATACCGTCTTTGGGATGCCCCGGCTGTTGCAATGGTTCGCCAATTAATGTCACCTCAAGGTTGTACGAATGTCCGTGAATATTACGACACAACCCGTCGTATCCAAACAGCGTGTGCGCCATTTCGAAATGAAACCGTTTTGTGACCCTTATTTTTGGCATTTTACCTTGTTTTTCACCGTGTGAAAGTACAGATTTTTGTTAGATATATACAATTCAAAAAAAATCAGATGCCACGGTTCATTAATTAATAAAATGAAAAAAACAGATGAAACTTCCTTTAAATGAATAGAATATTGAGTTTCAGATACAAAAAAACAAATGTAAAATTTTACTTTTGTTCAACATCGAACTACAAAATGAAAACAACCCTTCCTTCTTCAAAAACATGGAATTCCGGTATTCTTCCACTACTTATTTTTACCGGGTTCTTTTTGCTTTCCCCGGGTTCATTTTCTCAAAACACCGACAGTTTAAAAACTCTGATTGCCAAATCCGAAAACGATTCTGCTCTTTTGCGGCTGCTTTTCGAAACCGGATATGCCGAATTCTACAATTACCGATACGACAGCGCTCAAACCTATTACACCCGGGCTTTGCTACTTTCAGAAGAAAAACAAAACAAAAGAATGAGGGCAAAAATTCATTTTTATTTTGGTGAAATGTTGTTGGAAACCGGTGATTTCGACAAAGCACTGGAACATTATTTTACGGCTGCCGACCTTTACTCCGGACTTAACGACCCAACCGGTTTAAACAACGCCTGGTTTGGCGCCGGACTCGCTTACAAATCGAAAGGGTACTACAATGCTGCATTAACCTACTACAATTTGTCGTTGGAAAAAGCTACTGAGATTAACGATTCGGTGGCCATTGCCGACATTTTCAACAACATGGGAACAGCAGAAAAAAATCTCGGATTTTACACCGAAGCCATGCAACACTTTTCCACCGCTCTCGACATTTACAAAAAAGAAGGAAACACAATTTATGAATTTACGGTTTTAAACAACATCGGGTCGTTGCACGAAAAACAGGGCTCATTCAAAAAAGCGCTGGATTATTATGAAAAATCACTTGAACTGGCACGTGGATCAGGCGACAAATTTTATCTTTTTGCACCGTTAACCAATTGCGCTTCAATGTATTCAACGCTTGGTGAAAACGAAAAGTCGCTGGACCTTTTTAACGAGGCATTGGAACTGGCGCGCCAAATTAACGACAATGTGCGAATTGTTGATTGCTACAACGAGTTGGGAAACCTGATGTTTAAAACCCGACAAATACAAAAAGCAAAAGATTATTATGAAACAGCCCTCACTATTTCTGAAAAAAGTAACAATAATCCGGCAAAAACAGAGGCATTGATAAATATTTCGAAATTGGCAATTGAACAAAAAAATTACACTCTGGCCGCCCAAACCGCCGAAAATGCATTAAAACTTGCAGAAGAAACAAAAGCAAACCCTTTAATTTCAGAAGTTTATCGGATTTTATATCAAATTCATGTGGCGACCGGAAATCTGAAAGAGGCGTTAACTTGTCTGCAAAACAGCAACTCAATCAACGATTCCATTTTCAGCATTGAAAAAACCAGGGCCATTGAAGAACTGGAAATCAAATACCAGGTAAAAACAAAACTTGAAGAAAACGACCGTTTAAAAGCTGAAGCAACTTCGATGCACCAAATTCTTATTCAAAAGAAACGGCTTTCAGGATTGCTTTTAACAGGAATTGTTTTGTTGGTTTTTATCGCAGTTCTACTGATTCGCCAAATTAAAATCAGCAAAAAATTAAGGGAAAAGGAAAATGTTCTACACCTTCAGAAAATGGAAAACCTGGGCGAAAAAATAGAACATCAAAAACGCGAACTGGTTTCAAAATCGATATACATTACCGAAAAAAATACATCGATACAACGAATAATAGAGCAGTTGGAGAACGTTTCAAAAGAGCCTGCCGACGCCTATACAAAACAAAACCACTTAAAAGAAATTATTCAGGGATTAAAATTCGAACTGCACAACCAAAACCACTGGGACGAATTTGAAACCCATTTCAATTCGGTTCACCCCGGTTTTTATAAAAATCTGAACAAAAGTTATCCAGAACTAACCGTGAGCGAACGAAAATTATGCGCCTTTCTAAAATTAAAACTTTCGAGTAAAAATATCTCTTCCATAACCGGACAATCGCTAAAAAGTATTGAAGTGGCCCGCTCGCGGCTCCGCAAAAAAATGAACCTGAAAAGCAACGACAATTTCTTCGATTTGCTCGAGAGAATCTGAATAGTTGATAATCTCCGTTCACAGTCATTTTTCGTTTGCAATTTTTGGTTTTTAACTTTTTACTGCCAACTGCAACTGCCAACTGAACACTTTTTCTCAATTGTAGGGTTTTGTAGGGGTAGTTTTTTTTTTTTTCGTTTTGCTGCTCTGTAATTTTAATCCTGCATCGCACCTGCAAAATTATGCCTTATGAAAACCAAATTTCTATTTCGCCTTTTGCATTTATGCAAACCCTTACCGGACCACGAGCTCAACAAAAAAACATTAAAAAAACGATTATCACAAAACCGGATATCCAAAGGCGGGATATTCGCGATGAACCCAAACATAGGGGAAGGTGCAGCCAACGCATTAAAAAACAAATTCGATTTTACCGTTCAAAGCGGTAAAAAGGAAACTGTGTTCATGCGTTGGTTCCCCGATCTCTTCAATTTCGCTCCCTGCAAAAATTTGAACTGAACCATTTTTATTATAAACACTCGCCGGGAAAAGACAACATTTCAAAATACTAACCCATGAAAATTTTTTACATCGTTTTGGTTCTGTTAATTCCTGTTTTTGGTTCTGCGCAAAAAATTTACGTAGATATTAACAACACAAGCGGGATCGAAGACGGCACATCTACCCACCCGTTCAACACTGTGGAAGAAGGGCTGGCAAGCTGCAACAACCTCGATACTATTTTTATTGCGGCGGGCGATTATTTCCCTGATTCGCTGAAAATCCACAACAACATTACCATCATTGGCGAAGGAAAAGAAGCGACTACTGTAAATGGTACGTTCATCTTGTCGTACCTGCTCGATACTTTGCCTGTGAGTGTCTACAATTTAAAATGTACCGACATTTGGCAAAGCGATACCACAATTACATCAACCCCGCTCATTGTACGCAATTGCGGGTTACAAACATTCACCAACAATCTTGGAGTAGCCGATTCAACTGCTTTCCTTAAATTTTTCGATAATGAAATTGCCGATAGTATCTACATAAATAATGCAAAACTTTGTGCCCTTCGTGAAATCTATAACTGTAAATCAGGGAGCAGCCTTATCGCGGAGATAACCATGTTAAGTAATCAGTTTAAAATTAAAAAATGTGAAGTAGGAGGTAGTCTCTCCGTCCTGACTACTTTATGCCAGGATTCGGTTTTTGTAGAGAATAATATCGTAACCGATAGTATGGCCGTACATGCCGTCAGGGCATCTCAATTTGTCATAAATGGCAATTCATGTGGAACTGGTTTATCTGTAACAACTGTTGTGAGTGATGGGAACCATATAATTGGAAACACCATTGGGAAAGATTTATCTGTATATGCTCTTCAAATTCCCGGGAACCAGATAATCGGAAATACCATCGGAACCGGAATAAGAGTAAAGGCAACTGCCATTTCAGGTAACGAGATAAAAAACAACATTATCATCGAAGGAGTTCTGAAATGCAACTTTGTTTCTGCGGCTAATGTTTATATCGATAATAACCAGTTTCGAAACGGCGGCATCGACTATAAAGCAACGGCATCAGATGCCCGTATTACCAATAATGCCATTTTTTCCGACGGGCATGTTCCGGGCATAAGATATAAAATTACATCGGGCGGTTACATTACGGGCAACAAAATCGTTTTGCCTTACATTGAACCTTCAGAAGAGTTACACACAAAAGAAGTTCGGGATAATGAAGAAGAAGATTACGTTACTCAGATGGCCGATACTTGCTCGGTAGAAATATGGGCTACTGCATTTTCAGAAATAAGAGACAATTACATTCAGGGCGGCGCGTATGGAATTTTTATGAATGCAACTGCATCAAAAATTAAGAATAATACCGTTACTGGAAGCGGAAACGGCATTTTTATTTGCTCAACTTATTGCCCTACAGACTCAAACCGGGTAAACAATTGCGCTTATGATGGAATAACTCTAAATGCAAAATATGATGAAGATGAAGGCGAATTTTACCCGAATGACACAACGGTAATTCCAATGCGTTACAATATTATAACAAACAATGGCAGAAACGGTATTCGTTTGCGGAAAAGAGCTGTTCTTTCATACAATAACCTCACAAACAACGGCAACTACGATCTCTACCTTGAAACGCCGGTTTCGCTTAATTCAAAAATTTATGCTGTCGACAATCTTTGGGATCACGAAGATTTGGCAGAAATCGACTTGTACGATATTTACGACGATGATGAAAATGAATCAGTAGCGAGTGCCTTTTTTGACTTATTCCTTTTACATCCTGGTGTACCCAAACTTTTGCTGCCTTTAAACGAAGCCTTTTTCCCAGACAGTTCGCATCTTACTTTTTCGTGGGAAAAAGACGAGAACGCCGATTCGTATGAATTCATGCTTTCCTCCGACAGCTTGTTTTCCGATACCATTTCAACGGAAATTATCTCCGACACCACATTTGTTTATTCAGCACTCGACGCCGGAAAAGACTATTACTGGCAGGTTCGCTCGCTTCGGTTGGGTTATTTGAGTGAATGGAGTGAAACCCGGAATTTTTCGACATCGATCCCGGATGGAATAGATGAAACGCTGCCTTCCTCTGAAGTACTTAAGGTTTATCCCAACCCGGTTTCGGACAAACTCTATATTCAAATGCCGAAAGGAACAACCCCTTTCAACCTGAGAATTATCGATATCTACGGTCGGATTGTCCGTTCCCAAAAATCTTTCTCAGATAAAAACATTGATGTTTCCGGTTTGCCAGCCGGTGTTTACTGCATCAGCCTGCAAAACAAAAAGAAAATATATAATGCACGATTTGTAAAAAACTAGAAATCATGAAAAAACTTTACCTGCTATTCGTATTGTTATTTCCGATTGGAGCCGGTGCACAAACAATTTATGTTGACGCCGGTAATAATTCGGGAACCGAAGACGGAACTGCTGCCCACCCGTTCAATACCATTGAGGAAGGTTTGGATGCCACAACTTCCGGGCAAACTGTATTTATTCAAAACGGGGAATATTCTCCATCAGGTGAAATTCTTTATTTAAAGCCGGACGTAACACTTGAAGGCGAAAGCAAAGAGAATGTTATCATCAATGCCGATTTAAAAGACACAACCAACAGCAGCCTGCCCGTAAAAATTGAAAATCTGACTTTTGGGCAATTTCTGTTTATCCGCCCTGTGTTAATCGATGGAGTTATTACAGAACCCGGCATAATAAATAATTGTATATGTAAAGATATTTACATTTGGCACAAAGGTGGGCAGACAAGCCATGGAGAGCTGGGATTTATTCCGTATTTCCATATTACCAATAATGAGGTTGGTTCGATCAGTTATGGTCATGAGGCTGGTGTTATTGTGGGTGAAAACATTATCTCAGGAAATATGGCTATAGGTGTGGCGGTTGCACACGAAAAGACTGAACTTACCCAAACCGAACCAATTCCGGAATACAGTTACCTGATTGAAAATAACACGCTTTCCGGTAGTATTGGTTTTGGGCAGGCAGAAGGTGAAGATATTGTAATTATGGTGCGTAACAATAAAGCAAAAGCTTTATCAAATTCATCGGGCAGCGGGTTTACTTATACCATCACCGGGAATACCTTTCAATCCGGCTATATTGACAGCAGTGGAGCAAATAAAACTGTATTTTCAAACAATACTATTGTTAACGGAGGTATTTCTGATGCCAGTGACGGTCTCGATGATGGCTCGGAAGATGCTATTATCGAAAATAATATCATCCACTATGAATATGACGGAGGGTCGAATTCAGCGAAAAGTGTTATTAATGTTAGCGCAACTTCTATCAGCATTAAGAATAATATTATTACCGGAAAAGGCAGAATTTCAGGTATTGTACTGTCTTCCGGCCCGCCAACCAATATTATTGGCAATACCATTTCCCTCGATACCGACAGCATTCAGGAAGACCCAACCTGTGCAATTTTTACCATTTCAGGCGAAGGCGTAGTTACCGGGAATAAAATTTATGGCGCTTATTATGGCTATTTTAGTGCCAGTGGTGCTAAAATTTTTGCCAATAACGAAATCGACCATGTGCATCATGGTTTTTTTAGTGTTGGATTGGAAGAAGTAGCCAACAACACCATAAAAAATTGTACCGGCCACGGACTGATTTTGGCCGGTATGAAAGGTCCTGTTCACGACAATATTATTGTTAACAACGACAGCGCCGGGATATATATGATGTATAATCTCAACCCGGAAAGCAAAATTATTGAACGAAACATTATCAAAAATAACGGCTGGTACGATCTGGTCATTGCCCAAAATTCAAATGAAAAAGATACTGTTTTTGCCCGGAACAATGTCTGGGACCACCAGACTTTGGGTGACATCCTTCAATACGATATTCTGAATTTTTATCCTGAAAATATTGTGGTAGAAGCTGATTCGTTTATCATTCCACCAGATGCTCCCAACCTTTCATTACCTGAAAATGCCTCCGTTGAAACCGATACTTCACTAAACCTTTCCTGGCAGGAATCCACAGGGGCAGAAATTTATAAACTTCAGATTTCTGAAACGCCGGATTTCAATACTATATTTCTTGAGCAGGACAGTATTTCGACGCTCAATTTTACGGTTGGCAATCTCGATTATAACACAACTTACTACTGGCATTGCCTTGCGACAAACCTTGCAGGTGAAAGTGATTGGAGTGAAACATGGCAATTTCAAACAAAAATTGCAACCAGGGTAACTGAAATGCAATCGCCTGCATTACTAAAGGTTTACCCCAACCCTACATCTGGAAAAATTACACTGGAATATTCATTAAAAAAGGAAACTTTTGTCGCCATTAAAATTTTCAACGTAAACGGCAAAGAAATTACGAATCTGGAAAACAAAAGAGAGTGTGAAGGATTTTACCGGTTAACCTGGGATACCGGAAAAGAACCTGCGGGAATTTATTTCTGTGAAATTTCGATGGGAAATAATTTTTATACTGAGAAGCTTGTTGTTATGAAATAAAAAAAACGGCCTAAAAACCGGTTTCTAAACTATATTACCTTCTGCGTTAATCTTCGTCGGAAAAACCGCGGCTCTGTTTTTTAAGCCCTTCCAGATCATTTACAGTAAATTCGCCGTAAAACGAAATCACAAATCGCATCTGATCGTCTTCTTCGTTGGTTAAAAAAACATGGCATTCCGAAAATTTCTTTTTACCGCCCAGCAGGTAAATTTCTGCATCAGAATCATCATCTTCATCAACATATTTTTTATAATCCGAAGGTAGCAGGGCAATCGCTTTTTTTGTAAATTCTGGTCCGTTTAAATCGCCTTTTTTCGGATTGTACGACATAAACCTGATCTGATACAAGTCGCCTGTTACTTCGCTTTTATCACCCTCGTCGTTATCAACATCGAGATGAATTGCATCGAGCATGTTTTTCGAAAATGAAAAATTGGTTATGCCGTCTTTCGCGGAAAAAACATCGTACATTTTGTCCGATTTACTTTGTGCAAATGCAAGTTGTACCACCAACAACATGGCAGCAATAAATACAGTTTTAATTGTTTTCATGTATTTAAAATTTCAATTTAGTTTTCAAAAACTTTCGTGTCAACTAGTTTTTTCAATCAAGTACTGCAACGACATGGAATTCGCATGAAAATTTATTCATTACTTTTGGTGTTTTCCTTAGTCATGCTCATTTCATGTGCTTTGTCTTCTGTTTTAAATGCTGAAAATAAAAGAGATCCGGCAATAATCATCAGCGGAATATTACTTTTTAAAACAAACCCCCAATCGATATTTTCAAGGCCGTGTTTTCCCATTTCATAACACACTGAAGTTGCTGTCCCCATCCAAAAAATAAAAAAAGAGGAGAGCAGGTAAATCAATTTTTGTTTTTCCATTTTAACAATTTTTCGGGTTGCTTTATTTTTTTGAAAGCCATGCCCGTTTCGGGCACGACTGTTTTTGCTGCTGTTTAATTATTCCCGGATTCTTTTTTGGTTAAACCCTCGGGTTTCATTTCCCAGAATTTTTCAACCATGTCACCGTCCCAGGTATTCGATACATTTTCAATATCGTGAATAATTTTTACCATATCATTTTCAAAGAAAACCGATTTTCCTTCCGGAACTTTGAGTGTAATTTCCACATCCTGATCACGCCAGCGGCTTCCTTCCTTTATGATGAAGTAAGGATCAAAACTCAACGTCGAATCGGTTATTGAATAATTGTAAATAATATCGTTTGTGGCTTCGCGAGCATTTTCACGGTCGCGGCCCCGTGAAGTTTTCTTAATAAGAACTGAAAAATTTTCGTTGCCCGATTTTTCGATATCAAAAGAGGGTTGTCCCAGTAAAACTTCGTCGCCGTTTACAACCACAACTTTAAAATTCTCGATTTCCCAGTCCATTTCTGCATAGTCTTCGTATTTGTCTTCACCCAGTTTTAAATAGAGGGTATTACAGCTGTCGCACGAAATTTCTTCACTGTTGGTCATCGAAGCCCGGCTTTTGTAATTTCCTACCTGGGTTGCCGAAACAATGATAAGAGCAAACAACGAAATAAGCCACACGCCAACCATTGTTAAGCCAACAACCGTGTTGTTCGATTTATAACGAAAAACCAGTTTTGTTCCTACATAAAGCATGGCCAAAAGTGGAATCCCCGTCAAAAGACCCACTGCAATCATACCAAAAGTAACGGTTCCCTGGTCAACAAAATGATTCAGAACATTTGGCATGTGAATTTCGGGACCCCAAATCATTGGCCATCCGTCGACAAACGACTGCCCTATAATAACCGAAGAAACCAATCCGAGAATACCGAGGAATCCGGAAATAATAAGAATAGAACCTATAATAATTACAAAAATTTTGAGGATAACTTTCAGAATATTGTGAAAAACGTCGCCGGCTCCTTCTACTGATTTTTTGCCTTTGTTGTATGTGTCTGATTCTTTGAATTTTTTATAGCTTTCTTTTACATCGTTTACTTCTTCGCGAATCGATTTTTCAATGTTTTTTACAGTTGCTTCCTGTCCGCGCATTTCAAGACGTTGTGCCGTTGTTCTGACTTTTGGAACTGCAATCCAGAGAATAAGATATGCCAGCAAAGCCGCACCGCCAGTAATTAAAAACAGAGCTACAAAAATGATTCGAAGAATAACGGGATCCATATTGAAATAAGCGCTTAACCCGCCACAAATACCACCCAAAACGCGGTGGTCGGGATCGCGGTAAAGACGGCGTTTCCGTTTTGCTTCCTCGGCAATCGATTCTTCAATTACTTCTTCCTCTGCAAAATCTTCAGGTGTACCCATGATTTTAATCACTTCATCAACCCATTCGAGGGTGACCACCTTTTTGTCATCGCTGGCTTTTTCTGTGAAAATTTCGGCAATTCGTGCTTCAATGTCAGAAATGATTTCTTTACCTTCTTCTCCGGCACCAAAATGATTTTTCAGGTTAATCAGGTATCTTTGAAGTGCCTCGTAGGCATCTTCTTCGATATGAAATATTGTACCGCTAATATTTATTGTGAATGTCTTTTTCATTTTTTTCTTTATTTGAATTTCAAATCAAGGTTTACGCATTTTTCGATCTGACTTTATTTACAGCATCAACCAATTCGCTCCACGAATCTTCAAGTTCGTTTAAAAATTTTCTGCCGCTGTCGGTTAGTTCGTAATATTTACGGGGAGGCCCCTGGGTTGATTCTTCCCAGCGATAAGCCAAAAGCCCGTCGTTTTTAAGCCGGGTTAGCAGCGGGTACAATGTTCCTTCCACAACTATCATTTTGGCTTCTTTTAATGATTGTATAATATCGCTGGCATAGAGAGGTTCTCCGTTGAGTACAAGGAGGATGCAATATTCCAGGACTCCTTTCCTCATCTGTGCTTTTGCATTTTCGATTTTCATTTTAGTTATCTTAAATTTTTTCTATTCTGTTTAATTCGTTCTCTGTTTTTCTGTTAAAAACAGGTTAACTTTTCCACAGTTCATCTGAAGTCATCCACGATTCCAGTTCCAACGGTTCTCCAACGTTGTTATCTACTTCAAACAAATTATCGTTTATCATCCAGTTCTCCAGTTCCAGTGCGTTTTCAGATTCAGCTTCCGACTGAAAATTTGTAATCCCAAAATGTGAATCTTTCATCATCCAATCTTCCAAAACAAGTATATTGTCTGTGACTATTGCATTGTATGCACTAAAGGTTGTTTCCATTTTTGTTTTGGCAGCAATAGTATTTGTTTTGTTCGAAGTTTCAACCATGGCAATGGCAATTTCATTAAAACTGCTGTGTTCAATCAAATTTCTCCAAAATTGCTGCGCACTTACTGTAAAACTAATAAGAACAAAACTAATAATTACTGCTGCCGACCTTAAAATTGCTTTCTGAACATTGTTTTTTGTTTTCATGGCTTTTGGTTTTTTGAAGGATAGCCTTCGTTTGTTTTCTGCTTTTGTTTCTGTTTATTGTTTTCCCGGATTGCTCCGTTTTGCTTTTCCGACTTTAAGACGCCTGCTTTTTTTATTTGTTACAATTTGCAAGGAACTTTTTTAAAAAAACTACTTTTTGTTGCCTTGTTGTTTGCATTACAAATATATATAATTTTATCAGTACTATGCAACACATAGTACTTATTTTTTCTTAAATTTTTTCCACTGGTTGCATAAAATATTAATTATTAAATATTTAAACGTAGTTTATTTGAGCAGAATTTTTTATTCTTTTTTCGTAACTGACTAAAAAGTCTATTTTAAACACAAAAACATTATCTACTATTCCAAATACAACCAGAAGTAAAATTCTGATTTCATGTAAAAAACTGCCAAACACTGTTAATATCTTATTAACAGGCTGTTAAAAAGTACTATAAAATGTTTAATAAAATTACGAGTGAGATTTTGGTAGAAAATTCAATAATTCTGACCTTCATCCTACTGTTTCAGGGGAAAACATTGATATTAAAGTGAGGCATAGAATAATATCAGAGGTTAGTTTCAGGTAAATAAAAAGTTTCGATTGATTGAAATAAAAATTTAATTGAAAGCCGGCAAAAATTAACTTCTTATTAATATTCTTTTTAAATAAATATTTTTCATTTGTCAACTTTTTGTTGACTCAAACAAAACCGTAAGTTTACGGTTATAGGAAGGCAAAAATAAGAAAAGAGAACTTATGGTAAATTATTATTTCATCGATGAAATACGAGAAAAATATCTAGTTGCCAGAACCACTACTACAAATCGGAAAATTTCAGAACCTAATTGTTTAGCATAATTGAACACATGAAAATATTTAGACAAAAAATAATATTTAATTATTTCAATTTTAATTCAAATCCAATTTCTATGATTAAAAAAATTAGTTTTTTAATAGTAGCGCTCATTTTTTTATCAGCTACTATTATGCAAGCACAGGTAACCACATCCAGTATGAGTGGACGTGTTACCGATGCTGAAGGAGCTGTAATAGGTGCAACGGTGATTGCTACACACACACCTTCAGGAACAACTTATGGTACCATAACCAACAATGAGGGTCGATTCAACCTAAACGGTATGCGTGTAGGCGGACCTTATGATGTAAAAGTTACTTTCATTGGATATGGTGCATACACACAAAACAACATTACGTTAAGTTTAGGTGAAAACTATGTAATGAATGTTGAACTCTCAGAAGAAACAACATCGTTAGATGAAGTTATTGTTTCGGCAACCCGCACAAAATTCTCTAACGAGAAAACCGGAGCAGCGACCAATATCACAAACAACCAGATAGCTAATTTACCAACAGTAAGCCGCAGCATAACAGACATTACCCGCCTTTCGCCTTATGGAGGAAACGGGATGAGTTTTGTAGGTGCGGATGGTCGTACGGCAAACTTCACAGTAGATGGAGCAAACTTCAACAATAACTTTGGTTTGAGTTCTGCCCTTCCTGGTGGAGGCAACCCAATTTCTATTGAATCTATCGAGGAATTACAGGTTGTAATTGCACCATACGATGTTCGTCAAACAAACTTTATCGGTGGTGGAGTTAACGCTATTACAAAATCCGGTACAAATAACCTGACCGGAAGCGCTTATACTTATCACAGAAATGAAAACATGCGTGGAGATGCTGTTAATGGTCAACAAATCTCAGGAGCGCGAGATAAAGACCGCAATACAACATACGGTTTTACTTTAGGTGGTCCGATTATCAAAAACAAATTGTTCTTCTTTGTTAACGGTGAAATGTCAAAAACACCAACCGTTGTCAATCGTTGGAGAGCTTCTACCGATGGTGTTGCCGATGCCGACAATTATATTTCACGCACAACAGTAAGCGATCTTAAAACTGTTTCTGATTATGTGAAAAGTAAATATGGATACGATACAGGGTCTTACACTGATTTTCCGGCAGATGAAAGCAACAGCAAATTTCTTGCCCGTTTGGATTGGAACATCACAAACAATCATCGTCTTGCTTTGCGTTATAATTACACGAAGAACCTATACTGGAACTCTCCAAATGCGTCTTCTATGGACGGAGGTACCCGTATGTCTGAGGCAAGAATGTCACAGGCTTCAATGTCTTATGCAAACTCAATGTATTCTATGAACAATCTTGTTCATTCATTCTCTTTTGACTTAAACAGCCGTCTGTCTGATAATTTATCTAACCAATTTTTGGCAACATTCTCAAAACTTGACGATGTACGCGGAACAAATTCATCAGAATTCCCATTTATTGATATTTTGAAAGATGGACAAGCCTATTTGTCTTTGGGTTATGAACTTTTTACATGGAACAATGGCGTTCACAACAACGTTTGGAATATCAAAGACGAACTCTCATACTATTTAGGCAATCATAAAATTGTGGGAGGAATAGCTTTCGAATATAAGATGGCAGATAATATTTATATGCGTAACGGTACAGGATACTATCGTTACACAAGCCTTGACGACTTCTTAAACGAAAAAACACCTGAGATTGTAAACTTAACTTATGGTTATGATGGAGAAAAAGCTCCAGCAGCTCGTGTAAGAACAAACAAAATAGGAGTTTACGGACAAGATGACTGGAGCATTACTGAAGATTTCAAACTTTCGTACGGACTTCGTATCGATGGACTTTTCTTCAATAATAATGACCTGATAACAAACAATGCTATCTATGCTATTGATTATAACGGTCGTAATATCGATACCGGAAAATGGCCTTCAGCAAATACCATATTCTCTCCCCGCATTGGTTTTGTTTGGGATACATTTGGCGATAAAAGCCTGAAAGTTCGTGGAGGTACCGGCCTTTTCTCCGGTAATTTACCGCTTGTATTCTTCACCAATATGCCTAGCAACGGTGGAATGGTACAGTATCAGGCATACATAAATGCAGCGAACGCAGCAAAAAAAGGTTTTACAATGGATGAATTTACCGGCGGTCTTGTAACTGATGCTAACGGAAATGCTACTGCTGTTGCACTCTATGATAAGTTAGTGTCATTAGGATATCCGACAACCGTTTCACCCGAAGATGGAACACTTCCTGGTAGTATTTCAGCTGTAGATCCAAATTTCAAAATGCCGCAAGTTTGGAAAACGTCATTTGCAGTTGACTACGCATTCAAAACATCTTTCCCATTCTCTGTAACGGTAGAAGGAATTTACAACAAAACAATCAACGGTGTTACAATTTCTGACTGGAGTATTCCATCTGTAGGTGGTTTCGCCCGTTTCAATGGTGTTGACAATCGCCCAATTTATCCTGCCGGTTATCGTACCAACACAAAGGCCTTTGTGTTGTCCAATACAAATCTCGGTTATGGCTGGTCAGGCAACATTACTTTCAATGCTCAACCAGCAAAATGGCTCAATTTGATGGCTGCCTATACACACACAGTCGCTAAGGATGTAACTGGGATGCCAGGATCTAATGCTGAATCTGCATTTACATACGTTCCAACAGTCGAAGGTCCGAACAACATTAAATTGCACAATTCTCAGTACACCACACCCGATCGTCTTGTGGCATCGCTTACTGCCGACGACAAAAGCGGTAACCACTATAGTATTATCTATGAAGGATGGCTTGGTGGAGCAAACTATTCCTATATGATGGTTAACGACATCAACAGTGATGGTTACAACTACGATGCAATCTATGTTCCAACCGACGATGAAGTGGCAAGCGATCAGTTCCGCTTTGTTTCAGCAGACGATGAAACTCGTTTTATGGATTATGTACATGCCAATGATTATTTGAAAAATCAACAAGGCAAGTATGCAGAAGCCTATAGTGTTTATTCTCCCTGGGTACATCGTGTCGACTTCGGCTACAAACATGATTTCGCTCTTAAGGCTGGTAACAAAGAACACAAACTGCAACTTAGCTTTGATATCAAAAACGTAATGAACCTGTTCAACTCCAGTTGGGGCGTAGCTAAATATTTGAACCCGGAAATTGGTTCGGAAGCTCGCATTCTCAAATACGAAGGTGTTGATGCTGACGGTGTGGCAACATTCTCTACACCCTCTTCAATCAATGGCGACACCAAAACATTCACACCAAGTTACTCATTGGGTCAATGTTGGTATGCATCAATCGGTATCAAGTATATTTTCAAATAATTAAAAAGCTCTGACAATTATGAATTTAAAAAAAATATTTCCATTTCTCATTGCAATACTTGCCTTGATGACAAGTTGTACCGATGAAGAAACAGTGACATTGCTTGATCAAATTCAAGTATCGTCGTCTTATGTGTCTATTCCTGTAGCGGGTGGTTCTACATCTATTACTGTAACGGCTAATGATAGCTGGACAGTAGAAAATAGTATTTCATGGTTGACTATCTCTTCAACTTCTGGTAGTGCCGGCGAATCAACACTTACATTTTCTGCTACATCTACTTTGGATGGTAGAACCGGAGAGGTTAAAATTCAATGTGGAGGCGAAACTCAGAGAATAAATATTATCCAGGGTTTGGCAACAATTTCATCTGCCACATGTGCCGAAGTAATTGCCGGACCTGACAGTAAAACCTATCAGGTAACCGGTGTTTGTACAGCAATTGCTAACACTCTTTACGGCAACTGGTATTTGGAGGATGAAACAGGTTCTGTTTATATATATGGTACTCTTGACGCAAAGGGTGCAGAAAAAAACTTTTTAAGTTTAGGACTTGAAGTAGGAGATGAAGTAACTGTTCAAGGACCAAAAACTACCTACAGTGGAACTGTAGAGTTGGTAAATGTAACAGTTATCAGTATCAATAAATCACTTGTGAAAGTTGATTCGGTTGCAAACGCAGCGTTACCTCTCGAAGGTGGTGAATTTATTGCATACCTTACCTGCAAGGGAGAAGGCGTTTCTGTTGAAATTCCTGACGATGCTGCGTCCTGGTTATCAATTTCATCTATCCAATCAGCAGGAACCAGTACTGTTGTAAAATTCAAAGCCGAAGCCAATACCGGCGGTGATCGTGGAACTACTCTCACATTCACCACTACTGATGGAACCAAAGACTATAGTGCACAAACAACGCTGAGTCAAAAAGGATCTATCTTAGAAGTGTCTATAGCAGAATTCCTTGCAGCGTCGGTCGGCAGCACACAATATCGTTTATCAGGTATTATTAGCAGTATTTCCGATGCTACATCCGGCAAATTAAACCTGAAAGATTTCTCAGGTGAAACATACGTTTATAAAATTCAGGATTTTGCCTCAAAAGGTCTAAAAGTAGGTGACTTTATCATTATTGTTGGAACACGCGCAGCATACAATGGATCTCCACAAGTAAGTGGCTCTATTTTGGAAACTTATATTCCTTTAACCACAGCTACCGTTGCTGAGGCACTAACCAAACCTGACGATGCTAATACCTTCTACATGGTAACCGGAGAAATTGCACAAATTACCAGTGCAACATATGGTAATCTTATTCTGAAAGACGGAGATAGCCAAATTACTGTTTATGGTTGTTATCCAAAATATGGTGTAACTGGTGATGACCGAAAAGGTTTGGTTGCTGCCAAAGGTCTTAAAGTTGGCGATACGCTAACATTAATTGGACCGAAAATCACCTATAATGGAACCATTGAACTTTCACCAACTTTTTATTTCAGCCACGTAAGTACAGAATAAAATGAAATATTCTTCCATTATCTATAATTGAAAAAGCCGCTTTACGCGGCTTTTTTTATGCTTCATTCTCAAACAATTAGTTGAATCGCCTGTTTTTTTTACAGGAATTCTTATTTTTGCGGCCAAATTTTGAAGGGGACCCAGGGAGAAATGGAACAGTTACAAAAAAATCAAATGTTGGAAGAAAAGGGTTATATCGATGAATCGGTAGATCCTAAATTGAAACTGGTAGACGAAATCAATCGCCTGAAAAAAGAAAAGAATGCGGTTATTCTGAGCCATTTTTATGTGGATGGCGAATTGCAGGATATTGCCGATTTTGTTGGCGACAGTCTTGGACTTGCACAGGCAGCAGCAAATACCGATGCAGAAATGATTGTTTTTGTAGGAGTTCATTTTATGGCCGAAACAGCCAAAATTATTAATCCCGGGAAAAAAGTAATCCTCCCCGATTTGAAAGCCAGTTGCTCTTTGGCAGAATCTGCTCCGGCAGTCAAGTTTGCAGAATTTAAAGCCAAATACCCCGACCACAAAGTTGTTACCTATATAAATGCAACAGCAGCTTTAAAAACCATGTCCGACATTGTTTGTACTTCGGCAAATGCAAAAGAAATTGTAGAAAGTTTTCCGAAAGATCAGAAACTTATTTTTGCACCTGATAAAAATCTCGGAAACTACATCAACAGTGTCACCGGCCGCGAAATGATTCTTTGGGATGGCGCCTGCATGGTACATGAGCAATATTCAGTTGAAAAAATAATTGATCTGATGAACGAGCATCCCGATGCTGATTTTATTGCCCACCCTGAATGTGAAAAACCGGTGTTGTTGCTGGCAAAACACATTGGATCAACCACTTCACTGTTAAAATACGTTCAAAAAAGCGATAACACAAAATTTATTGTTGCTACGGAAAGTGGAATTTTACACCAAATGACAAAAGCTTGTCCTGAAAAAATATTTATCCCGGCTCCGTCGGCCGATTCAACCTGTGCCTGCAACGATTGTTCATACATGAAACTGAACAGCCTGCAAAAACTATACATTTGTTTAAAATATGAACAACCCGAAATTGTTCTTTCAAACGATATAATTGAAAAGGCCAGGATTCCGATTCAACGAATGCTTGAGATTTCAAAATAAAAAACGGTTCTCTAAAAAGAAAACCGTTCGCTTTATTAATGTTTTTTTATTGAAAAGTTGGTGTTGTTGTCAATGAATCAACAATATTCAAATTTTCAACCAGTAAATTCTGCTGCGAGATTTCAATCGACTTCAACAGGGTTTTATCGATTTGTTTAATGATGGGATAAAAACCTTCTTCACCAATAATATTTCGTGCAATATAAGCCTTTAGTTGAGTTCTGATAATAAAGCCCGACTCTTTGAATCCCTTATTATCGCGCGGAACACCTTTTTCTGCTGCATATTTGATAAAATCTTCCATCGCATTTTTCTTGTCGAGATAAGATTCAATTGCATCTGCATCTGTCAATACAGTTAGCTCGTTGCGATGTTTATCGGCATAAGTGTATGCGTACGAATAAATAAGCCCTTTTCGATAGATTTGGTTAAAATATTCTGAATTTCCTGCTGTATCAACCGGTACAAAAAAGTCGGGCATAATTCCGCCACCGCCAAAAACCGTACGACCGCCTTTGGTTTTATACATCAGCGAATCGGCAAAATGAACACTGTCGGCAACCAATTGCTCCATACTGTGAAAACGTTCGTAAATATGGTTGTAATACTCTTCTGTCCCGTCTTGGTAGGAGCTTTGAATACAGCGCCCACTGGGTGTATAAAAACGAGCTACAGTTAACCGAAGCGCCGAACCGTCCATCAACGGAATTTGTTCCTGTACCAATCCTTTTCCAAAAGAGCGCCGGCCAATAACAATACCGCGGTCGTTGTCCTGCATGGCGCCGGCAAAAATCTCGCTGGCCGAGGCAGAAAATTCATCAATAATGACATAAACTTTTATGTTTTTCCAGGTATTTTTACCCGAAGCATTGTATGTTTTCCGGGGTTGGTTTAAACCTTCGGTATAAAGAATTGGTTCACCTTTTTCGAGGAATTCGTCGAGCATACGTAACACGCCCACAAGTAACCCGCCGGTATTTTGCCGCAAATCGATAATTACTTTTGTGGCTCCCTGGTCGGAAAGTTTATGCATGCCCTCCATAAATTCATCGTAAGTTGTGTCGGCAAAACGGCTGATTTTTATAAACCCGGTTTCAGGATCGATCATATACGAAACATCGACACTAAAAATCGGAATGTCGCCACGGGTGATTTCAAAATCAAGCGTTTCTTCATACCCACTCCTGACAATTCCCACAGTGACTTTTGAATTTTTTTCACCACGCAAAAGATTTAGTACCGTATCGTTGCTTGTACCTACTCCGGCAATTACTGAATCGTTGACACTTATAATCCGGTCTCCCGGTAAAATCCCAACTTTGCTTGAAGGTCCGCCTGAAACAACTTCAACAACCCGAACTGTATCGTCCTGAATGGAAAACTGAACGCCGATTCCGGAAAAGTTCCCGCGCATTTCCTCTTCTACCTCCTGCATGTTCTGTGCAGGAATGTACGTAGTATGTGGATCAAGATTACTCAATATTTCGGGAATGGTTTTTTCAACAATATTACCAATATCGACACTATCGACATAACCCTGTTCAATTAAATCAAGAATAGTGGTTATTTTATTGGGTTTACTCATATTTACACCGGCAAAAACTGTTTGGCTGTTTTTCTTCATTAGGTTGCCAATAACTATTCCGGTTGCAATTGAAATTCCAACAAGCAGTGGAATAAATATTCTCCATCTTTTATTCATTTTCCTCTCCTCCTTCTGCAATATCCACTTGTTCAACTTCTATGTTTGCCCTTTTCAGTAAATTAATACCGTCTTCGAGCCTGTAATTTTCAGTAAAAACCACCCGTTTTATTCCTGCTTGAATGATAAGTTTGGAACATTCGAGGCATGGCGATGAAGTAACGTAAAGTGTAGCGCCCTCGCTACTATTATTCGATTTTGCTACTTTGGTAATTGCATTGGCTTCGGCGTGCAAAACATATGGTTTTGTTTTGTTGTCTTCATCTTCACATACATTTTCGAAACCTGCCGGCGTTCCATTGTACCCATCAGAAATTATCATCTTGCCTTTTACCAGCAAAGCACCGACTTTCCTCCTTTTACAATAGGAATTTTGCGCCCAGATATCAGCCATTTTTAAATAACGCTGATCCAGTAACTGTTGTTTTCTGTCTTTTGCCATTGTTTAAAGTTATATACGTATGCTTTCCAAACCAAGGATTACAAATGTAATATTGATTTTATATAATTTGTTCATTTTTAGAGGAAACACATTTTACAGACAACAAAATTTTTAATCTTTAACATTTACATACCGAAGTAATAAAAGCTGTGAAATACCTTTAAAAGCTAAATTTTTGAGTTGTGGTTAAAAAAAACGCCGCTTAAACAGGCGGCGAAATATAATCTGGTGATTGCTATATAATAATATCTTATTCCTTAACCAACAGCCAAATATCAGAATATTTCTGGTATGCCTGGCGAACCTGGGCGATACGTGTCCTGGCTTCCTGCTCGTTTTTGTAAGAATTAATACAAACCCTGTAGTAACCCGTTTCGCTGTGCAAAATAATGGGAGTAAAACCTTCACCCAACAATGTTTCGCGGTAATTTTTTGCATTTTCCAATTGGCTGAATGAACCGATGATTACAAAAAATGTATTTGTTTCATTTTGAGAACGATCTTCCGGTTGGGTAAAAGTAACCTGTTCTTTACGAACTGCAATCGGAGAAACATCGGCCACTTTTGGTTGTTCTTTTATTGTTGTTTCGCTCGAAGTTGGGACAGAGAACACCTTAGGCTGCGAAGTTGTGTCGGTAGTATACGGCGATTGTGCAGGTTGCTTTGTTGTTTTACACGATGCCAAAGCCAAAACTGCAATAATTGTGATAAAAAATATTCTTCTCATTATTATTATTTTTCAATTCTAAAATTAGGCTAAGATAAATAAAACCTGGTTGCAGGTTTTTACACATGAACGCAAGTTTTGAACAGACTATTGTTTGCAATTCCATGAATTGATAAAAAATCAGCATCTTTTTTTACCGGCACCGGCACCACCACCCCCAAAAAATATCATTACCCCGATAACAAATCCAAAATTGTACCAGCCGCCGACATTCGGGAAAGCATAAATTTCATAATCGGTAAAAAGACTGGCAATAAAACTAAAAAGTAAAATAAACCCGTGCAAAAGCCCTTTAAAAAATCCGGGAGGATCGAGGACTATACTTAACGATTGGGTAGCGCATCCTGAAACAAACAAACCAAAACTTAATACAATTATCAGGTACATAATAGTTTTTTTCATTGTCATGCTTTTTTGGTGAATATTTTGCCCTGAAAATTACAATAAAATTACGACTTAATGATGTCTAAAATATTAATTATGAATTTGTTCCTGAAGAAATGATTTAAAATCAGGGGTGTTCAGTTTTGAATTCAACATCACAAAAAAGGGATTGGCTAAAACCGGTTTATTGTATTTCATGGGTTCAAAATTGCTGTGGCATAACACTGCGCCGCCAAATTCTTCAACCATAAGCTGTCCGGGAGCAGTGTCCCACTCCGAGCACGGGCCTGCCTTCATGTACATATCGGCCTTTCCTAAAACCATTGCAATTTGTTTTATCGAACTTCCTTTGTGTATAATCTCGACCGGATATTTCCGGGCGATTTTATCGATAATTTCTTCTTCGCGCGGTTTAAAAAACGAACGGCTGGTAACAATCCTGATCTTCTCCGATTCTTCCACAAAATGCTCTAACTTTTCAAAATTGCCATTCCTGTTAAATTCATAAATCCCTGCGCCCTTTTCACAAAACCAGCCCACTCCGGTTGTGGGTTGATAAATCCAGCCTATTACAGGGCTATTGTTCTGAATTAATGCAAGATTTATACAAAATTCTCCGTTCTTTTTTATAAACTCTTTTGTTCCGTCGAGCGGATCGACCAAGAAAAACCGGTTCCATTTTTTTCTGGTCTCGAAATCGGGAATTTCAGTTTCCTCATCCAAAACAGGAATTTCGGGAAACAACTTGTTTAATCCCTGATTAAGAATTCGACTTGAATTTTTATCGGCTTCTGTAACCGGTGAATTATCGGCTTTTAACGATGCCCGAAAATGATTGCTGTTGTAAATTTCCAAAATTTTATCGCCGGCAGAGACCAGCAAATTAAAAACGGATTTTAACAATTTATCTTCCATCGCAGAAAAGGCTTTTTCGTAAAATTAGGATATACAATCCAATTGCAAAAAACTTCCTGTAGTAAGAACATCCAATTTAATTGTTTTTTCATAAAAGTAATCCTGCATTAACGTGGCCCAAATGCCTTGAAAAATTGAATCAATATAAAGCAAAACCAAACTACGTATTTAAAACTTAATGTCAAATCACCAATTGTTTTATTGTTTTTTATCTATTTTTATGCAATCATTAAATTCAAACCTTTTATAGTCAAAAACAACTAATTTAATTTTTTCAACATGGATCATAAAATGTGGTACGATACCAAGGATGATATTCTGTACCTGGAATTCACCCGCGATTATTTGCTTGCTGATGTTCAGCCCATAAAAGAAAATATTCTTAAAAACCTGGAAGGAAAGCCTTTCCGCCAGATGATAATTTTTATTCACAACACGGCAAAAGTTGAAAACCGCGAAACCCGTGAACAATCGAATATTATCATGAACGAGGCAAATGTTAGCGAGGTTGCATTTGTTGGAGGAAGCGCAGCCAACCGGATGATAGCCAAAGTGCTCATTAAAACCGGTGCGTTAAAAACCCAGGGCGATTTTTTTAAAAACACGGAAGATGCCATTAAATGGTTAAAAAACAGAAGGTAATATGGAAGAACAAATAATTTTTGAAAACGCAAAACAACGCATCGAACATATTGAAGATGTACTTTCGTCGGTAGCAGCCGGAAATCTGGACATTCGTGTTGAATCGGATGTTGAAGATGATTTAACCGGAATTGAAGAAGCGATAAATATTTTAATCGACGATTTAACTTACGAGCTCAAACAAAGCAAAAAAATGAAGGAAGAGCTTGAAGAAAAGTTGAAAAAAATTCAGGACCAGCAAAAAACCATCATTCAGCAACAGGAAGATTTAATGGAGCTTTCGAGCCCAGTAACCAAAGTATGGGACAATATTCTGATTCTTCCGGTTATTGGCACACTCGACAGTCAGCGTACACAGATAATGATGGAAAACCTGTTGCAAAAAATCGTTCAAACAGGATGTACTATTTCCATTCTCGATATTACCGGCGTTCCAACCGTGGATACTCAGGTAGCTAACCACCTTTTAAAAACGGTTACAGCTGCCCGTCTCTTGGGTGCAGAATGTATTATCTCTGGTATAAGCCCTGCAATTGCACAAACTATCGTTCATCTTGGAATTGATCTTTCATCAATAAAAACAAAAGCAACCTTACAGGATGCAATGCTTTTTGCAATGAAAAAAAATAACCAACTGGTAAACGGTAAAATTCTGACAGAACATAAAGAACAGGAAGAAGAAAATAAATGAACTTAGATTTTCAAGATAAAAAAATTCCAATAATTAAAATTCGTGACTTTCTGATTGTTTCCATTCAGGTAGATATGCACGATAAACTGGCCGTTCAGTTACAGTCGCAAATTTTACACGAAATTGAAAAAACCGGGGCACGGGGCGTTTTGATCGACATCTCGGTTTTGGAAATGGTAGATTCGTTCATTGGAAGGATGCTCTCAGGAATGGCTTCGATGGCTTCAATTATGGATGCTGCCGTGGTTATCGTGGGAATGCAGCCTGCGGTTGCCATTACCCTCGTAGAACTGGGTTTGGAAATGCCAGGCGTCGACACGGCCCTCAATATGGAAAAAGGAATGGAATTGCTCGAAAAAAGATTAAAAGAAGAAGCGGAATAAAATTCATTTTGAATGCAGGAAATCACTTCTGATAAGAATTGGGAAAAACTGGGAAGTTATACGATTAAAGATGAATACGACATCGTAAGAATCCGGCAAATTGTGCGCCAACATGCCAAAGACTGCTACATGGGAATTGTAGAACAAACCCGCATTACCACAGCAGTTTCAGAACTTTTTAGAAATATGTACAACTATGCCAATGGCGGTGAAGTTGTTATCGAAAAAGGAAATGTTGAGGGGCACGATGCACTGATTATTACATGTATTGACACCGGCCCCGGAATAGAAAATGTTGAACTCGCCATGAGCGACGGTTATACTTCAGGGATGGGAATGGGTTACGGACTGCCCGGCGCAAAACGACTTGTCGATAAATTCGAAATTTATTCCGTTGTAAATAAAGGGACAACAGTAAGGGTGATGAAATGGAAATAACCCGGGATCATATTCTTTATCTTCAAATTGAAAATGAATCAGATATTGGAGTCTGTCGGCGAAAATCGGTTGGCCTCGCCCACCAGATAGGTTTCGATGAGGTTAAAACCGGCGAAGTTGCCATAATGGTTACCGAACTGGTTACCAATGTACTGAAACACGGCGGAGGCAAAGGAAAAATACTGGTTTGCCAGCTCGAAAACGACAAAAAACAAAAAGCCATTGAAATATGGTGTTGCGACATGGGCGAAGGTATTTCAGATATAGAACAATCAATAACCGATGGTTTTACCGATAAAAACACACTAGGAATAGGTCTTGGAACAATTCGAAGGTTCTCGGATGAATTTGAAATCAATCCAAAAAAAATCCAGGAAGAAACCCGCTTGAATGACCTGAACATCTACCGGAACTGCATCCGAACATTAAAATGGGTGCCATCAAAACAATGGATGGGCAAAAACCGCGATTTAATTATTGGCGCCGCGTCGCGCTGTAAACCCGGCGAAAATCTAAACGGCGATACTTACATCGTTACGCATCTGAGCCAAACCAAAACAATTGCAGCAATAGTCGACGGACTGGGGCACGGCAAGGAAGCCCACATCGCTTCGCAGATGGCAAAAGAACAGCTTTTACTGCGCTCCGATTTGCCCATAGATGCACTGATGCAACACATTCACAAAGGAATTCGCGGAACCCGCGGTTCCGTTATCGGATTGCTGCTTGCCGACACAGAAAGCAACAAAATTTTTTACACCGGAATTGGTAATATCGAAGGCTTTTTGTGCGCCGCCGACGGAAAAAAGAACTTGCTTTCGTTTGGTGGAATTGTTGGTCACAATATGAGAACGCCGCGTGTTTTCGAATTTAATTTCAATCCTGGTGATTTTATCTGCCTTTACACCGACGGAATTACATCGCGATGGAACCCACAAGACATGAATTGGAAAGATCACCCGCAACAAACGGCTGAATATATACTAAACAATTTTTCAAGGCAAAATGACGATGCAACCGTTCTTATCATCCGTTACAACGTTTGATGTAGGTACTATAAAAATACAGTTCGAGTCGGACGTTGTTATGGCCAGAAACCTGGGCTCGTTGCTGGCACAGGAACTTGCATTCGATAAAACAACCTGTATCCGTATCGGGACTACAGTGTCGGAACTTAGCCGAAATATGATAGAACATGCCAACGGCGGAGAAGTTACTTTCAAAATCGGGTTAAGAAAAAACGAAACTGCAGGAATAATCCTTATTTTTAAAGACCGGGGAGATGGAATTTCAAACCTCGAACAAATTCAATCGGGTTCTTTTATTTCGAAAAACGGGATGGGTGTTGGGTTATCGGGCTCACAGCGCCTCATGGATGATTTTGACATTCAGTCGAACCCCAAAAAAGGGACACAGATAACGGCAACAAAATGGCTCCCTAATTTTTCCAAGGAACTTTCGGCTGAACGGATTTCAGCCATTCAGGAAGCATTTAACGTGTCGATAAAACGTGGTAGTTCGAGCATGATTGACACCATAAATGCCCAAAACGAAGAACTGCAATTTTTGTTGAAAAAACTCCAGGAAAGAAACGAAGAAATTGTAACGATAAACCAGGAACTCGAAGAAACCAACAAAGGTGTTGTTGCATTGAACCGCGAACTCGAAGACCGGGCACAAACCATTGAAAAAGCAAAATTAGAGGCCGAAAGGGCCAATATGGCGAAAAGCGAATTTTTGGCCAACATGAGCCACGAAATCAGAACTCCGATGAATGCCATTCTGGGATTCACTGAAATCCTGGAAACTAAGATTTCAGATAAAACATTATTGCGCTACCTTTCTGCCATTTCTTCAAGCGGAAAAGCCTTACTAAACATTATTAACGACATTCTTGACCTATCGAAAATTGAGGCCGGAAAAATGGATCTGCAATACGAAGCCGTTAATATTCCAAACCTGATAAAAGAAGTCGGGCATATTTTCCTGCACAAAACACAGGAAAAGAAAATCGACCTGGTTTTGGAAGTCGATCCGGCTGCACCAAAAGTAATCTTTATCGACGATGTAAGGTTACGCCAGATTCTCTTCAACCTTATCGGAAACGCCGTTAAATTCACTGAAAAAGGATTTGTAAAAATTTCCGTTAAAAAAATAATTCCTGAAAAAGAAACTCAAACCATCGATCTTTTGTTCGAAGTACAGGATTCGGGAATAGGAATCGCGGAAGACCAAATCAACCGTATTTTCGAAGCTTTTGAGCAACAAAAAAACCAAAGCTACAACAAATATGGCGGGACCGGCCTTGGGCTCACTATTACAAGCAGGCTTATAAAAATGATGAACGGTGAAATTAGTGTGGAAAGTGAAACCGGAAAAGGCAGTTCATTTAAAGTTCTGCTAAAACACCTTGAAGTTGGCTCGTTTATCGAAACCGACGAAAAAGAATTTGAAGCCAACATTTCGGAAATTGTTTTTGAACCGGCAAAAATCCTGGTAGCCGACGACATCAAAAACAACCGCGACCTAATCATAAGTTTTCTTGAAAAATACGACCTGCAGGTTTTGGCCGCCGAAAATGGTACAGAGGCCGTTAAAATTGCCATAGCAGAAATGCCCGACCTTATTCTGATGGACATGAAAATGCCTGTTATGGACGGTTACGAAGCCACCGCTCAAATTAAAGCCAATCCAAAAACCCAAAATATTCCGGTTGTTGCATTAACCGCCTCGGCCATGAAGGAAGAAAAGAGTAAAATCCTTGAATCGGGATTCGACCATTACCTGCGCAAACCCATTTCACAAAAAGAATTGATTTCTGAATTAACTAAATTCCTGAAATACAAAACCAGAGAAGAAATCGACAGGGAAAAACTTCAGACGGAAGAAGAAATTTATAACGACGACTTTCTGAAAAAACTTCCGGAATTATTACGTATTTTAGAAGGCGATTTAAAAAAGAATTGGGAAAAAATACGGACAACCTATATTTTGGGTGAAATTACTGCATTTGCACAGAAAATTAAATTGATTGCTGAAAAATACAACGCCAATCAATTGGCTGTGTGGAGTGAAAAACTTATTGATCAAACCCAAAGTTTCGATATGGAAAACTTGCCTGCCACACTAAACGAATATGATAATTTTATTGCTACTTTCAACCGAATAAATAGTAAACAAGAATGAGCAACAACGAAATAAAAACAAGGAAAAAACCAGTTATTCTGATTGTTGACGATGTTCCGAAAAATATTCAGGTTCTCGGTGCTTTGCTAAATAAATTCGAATGCGAACTGGCAGTGGCCATGAACGGACAACAGGCTCTTGATACCGTTTCAAAAATAAAACCCGATTTAATTTTACTCGACGTTATGATGCCGGTAATGGACGGACATGAAGTTTGCCGCCGGTTAAAACAATCGAACGACACAAAAGATATTCCCGTAATTTTTATTACAGCAAAATCGGAAACCGAAGATATTATTGCCGGTTTCGAACTTGGCGCCGTCGATTACATTACCAAACCATTTATTGGCAGCGAATTGCTTGCCCGGGTAAAAACACATCTTGCACTCAAAAAAGCACAGGAAGCGCTGCGTGAGGAAGTTGGGGCAAAAAACAAATTCTTTTCTATTATTTCGCACGATTTGCGTGGCTCCTTCGGAATTATCCTCAGCTTTGTACAAATTATTAAGGAAAACCGCGAATTTCTTTCCGATGAAGAATTAAACGAATTGCTCGACGACATCGGCAAAACATCGAAAAATACGCTCGACCTTTTGGAAAACCTTCTGGAATGGGCACGCTCCCAAACCGGAAGAATCAATTATTCGCCTGCTAATTTGTATTTGAACGATCTTGCTTCGGAAATCATTTTTTCGATGCAGGAAATTGCTTTAAACAAGGAAATAACAATTACTTCGGAAATTGACCTTGAAAAAACCGTTTTTGCTGATAAAAACATGATTTTGCTGGTGATAAGAAACCTGGTTTCGAATGCCTTAAAATTTACACCAAAACTGGGAGAAATTATTATTACCGCTGTTGAACAGGAAATGGATCCATTCGTGAAAATTTCTGTAACCGATAGCGGAGTAGGGATTTCGGAAGAAAAGATCAAAAACCTTTTCAAAATCGATGCAAAAGTTTCAACCCCCGGAACCGAAAACGAACAAGGCAACGGACTTGGCCTCGTGCTTTGCAAAGAATTTGTAGAACGCAACGGTGGCGAAATTGGCATTGAAAGCACTCCGGGGGAAGGCACAACTGTTTGGTTTACACTACCAAAAGCCCAGGTTGAAAATAGCTAAATTGTCTGTTTTTTTTTTACTTTTAACAGGTGAAAAGCAGGGAATCCGGACATACGAAAAACAGGGAAGCTGCCTTTGCCGGCCGTTTCTACCCGGGAACAAAAAACGAACTCTCCCGCACACTCAGCATTTTATTTCAAAAAGCAAGACCCAAAACCGAAACACCACACCAGCTTCAGGCGATTATTTCGCCGCATGCAGGTTATGTTTTCAGCGGACAGGTGGCAGTTTCGGCTTTTAACCAAATTCCCGAAAATGCAACCTACAAACGGGTATTTGTGCTGGCTTCAAGTCATCAGTTTCATTTTAGCGGCGCCGCCATTTACAACCAGGGAAATTATGAAACCCCACTGGGTGAAATTAAAGTTGACACAGAACTGGCCAACCAATTCATTCATTCATCTGAAATATTTCAGGAGAAAACAGAAGCCCACAAATTTGAACACAGTCTTGAAGTTCAGCTGCCATTTCTACAATACAAATTGGGGAATAATTTTACCCTTGTACCTTTTATTATGGGAACAAACCAGCCGGGCGACTGCCGGAAAATAGCAGAATTTTTACAACCTTTTTTTATTCCTGAAAACCTGTTTGTAATCAGTACCGATTTTTCGCATTACCCAGAATACGATGACGCTAATAAAGTTGATAATCGTACGGCTGAGGCAATTTGCAGCAATCAACCGGAGGAACTTTTACATGTTCTTGAAGAAAACAAAAAAATGCGCATTAAAAACCTCGCTACTTCGCTTTGTGGCTGGACTTCGGTGCTTACACTTTTGTATCTAACTGAAAAACAGGATTATTTATACAAAAAAGTGGAATACCTAAATTCGGGCGATGAAAAAAATTACGGAGAGCGACAGCGAGTTGTAGGTTACTGGGGAATTGCATGTTACAAAAAAAATGAAGGTTTGTTTCTTACCACGGCCGAACAAAACGAATTGCTTGAAAAAGCCAGAAATTCGATTACCCACTTTCTAAAAACGGGCAAAAAAGGTGAAATTGCCCCTACCCTTTCCAATGGTGTTTTAAACGACAAAGCCGGAGCTTTTGTAAGCATTTACATCAACAATCAGTTGCGTGGTTGTATCGGCGGATTTGCTCAGGAAAAAAGCCTCAATCAAATGGTACAGTCGATGGCTGTTTCGGCAACCTGCGACCACCGTTTCGACACGATTAAAGAAGATGAGCTTGATAACATGGAGCTTGAAATTTCGGTGCTTTCCCCGTTAAAAAAAATTGAATCGGTAAATGAAATAGAACTGGGAAAACACGGAATTTACATTAAAAAAGGATTTTATTCGGGCACATTTTTACCACAGGTTGCAACAAAAACCGGCTGGGATTTGGAAAATTTCCTTGGCCATTGTTCGCGCGATAAAGCCGGAATTGGCTGGACCGGCTGGAAAAATGCCGAAATTTTTATTTACGAAGCTTTTATTTTCAAAGGGTAACTCAACCAAACAACTCACGCAACACTTTCAGCGATTTTACTTCTCCCAAGGTATCAAAATGCAACTGGTAATATTCAATTAGTTGCGACAACAGGTAATCGCGTATTTTCCCTGAAATTCTAAAATTGGCCAGTTCATAAATTTTCAGCACTGCCAATTTCAAAAAATACTGCGTCGCTTCTTTGTTCATAAACATCGGATGAGAAGGTTCAAAAGGAACAACCGCACCTTTTCGCAAGTCGAACCACGCTTCAAAACCAACGTGCGAAGTGTCGGGCATAAAACCGAGGTATTCGGTAAGACGGAACAAAAACCACAGATGGAAATTTGAAGTTCCTTTTTCCATTAAATCGAAATAAAGCAGGGCGTTCTGAATAAAGGCAAACATTTCAGGATAACTTTCCTGCTCGTTGATGGTTTTATACAAAATTTCAGCAAGAAAAATGGCCTGTGTCGATTTTATAATATCGAAAGGAATATTTTGGTAAGTCTGGCAGGTTTTTATCTCTTTTATTCGCTGAACGTCGCGTGTTTGTTTTTCGTAAGCGACCAGGTCAACCAAAAAAAGCGGTTGTAAAATGCCGGCTTTATTTTTCGAATTTTTGCTTCTTGCCGCGTTCAAAATAAAACTTTGCCTGCCAAAATCGCGGGTAAAAATAGTAGCGATTAAACTGCTTTCACCATATTTTATAAAATGAAGTACAATTCCTTCGGTTGTGGCAAGCATGATTTTTTTAAAATTTCAGATTTAAAAGTAAGCTCAGTGAATAAAAAGTAATTTTGCAATGTGGGTCTGACTGCCGTCGGAATTGTTGCAAAAAACCAGGTAAACACCGGTACGAACCCTTCTTCCGTTTAAATTGGTTCCGTCCCAAACTGCTTGCCCGCCAAGCGAAGTTGTGTGGTAAACCAAATTTCCGCTCACATCTGTAATTTTAATGTCGGTATTTTCAATTAGCCCGGTAATGGTAATATCGCCGTCGTAAGTTTCGCGCACCGGATTCGGGTAAACATAAACATTTTCATAAACATCGTTTCCTTCAGTTGCGTCGCCCTGGTATGAAATTAACCCTTCGGAAGTACCAATAAAAACTTCGCCGCTTTTCTGATTAATGGCAATTGAAGTAATCGAATTTGAAAGTAACGGACTGTTTTCGCTGGTAAAATGAAGAATTTCCTCATCGCCGGCAGCAGAAACCAGGTAAATACCGCTTCCGTCGGTGCCGAGCCATTTCCGGTTTGCCCCGTCAACGGCAATGGAAGTAACAGTTTCGGTTTCAAGAAGCGGGTTAAACAAACCGTTGTTCAAATCGAGGCTGGGCTGTGTGGCATAAAAAGTTTCAGCGTCCCAAATTCGCGAAGCATTACTAAAAACAGCTACGCCTTTTGAAGTGCCAATCCAGATATCGCCTTCGGTATCTTCGGCAATCGAGTACACATCGTTCATCCGGTTAAACTCTTCGTAAGTGCCGTTGTTAAAATAGGCTGTAACAGGCAGGTGTTTTGTTGTTGAACCGGTTTTATCCACCACATAAACGTCGTGCCCCCGGGGAACAACCACCCACTTATCGTTGTTTTGGGTAACAATGAGCTGCCCGATACTGTATTCGCTGGCTACTTCGGGCAATTCGAACGATTTCCAGTTTCCATCGGCGGTTAATTCAACCAGATTATTGGCCACTTCCGAATTTGTCATCCAAAGGTTTCCTTCCGAATCGTAAGCCAGACCGCCAATTCGTACATACGGTTCCAACGGAGAAGTTGGCAGTGCCGTTCCAAGAATACTGTTCTGATTGGTGTAGCGTTTAACAAACTCGTTGTTTTGGTATTCAAGCAAACCTCCACCCCAACTGGCAACAAAAATATGTTGTTCGTCTGCAGGATCGGCAATTATATCAATTATATTGAAAAAGCCATCCAATTCCGGGTAATCCGATTTACTAAAAGAATTCCACACATCATTTTGAAAATATTGAAAATGCGGTTTTTCCCAGGCCGATTTATTACCGGGAGCGACCCACAACGTTGTTCCGGTGTGAGTTAACGAATAAATTTTGTTGTCGGTTGGCCCGTTGGGATAAACCGATTCAAAGGTATTATCAACCACACGAATCAATCCGTAATCGTAATCGGCAATCCAGATATTTCCGTTTTTATCAATTCCTGCACTCAGCGAAACCACACTTTCTGTCTGCTGTCCATCCAGATTGTAAGATTCAATTTTACCAATTACTGAACCATTACTGTCAACAATTATCGTTTGAAAATAATTGGCCACTACCAAATAATTATCGAATTCCTGGAGATCGCGCACATTGTTGATCTGGTAAACATACGAATTCCAACTGTTATCGCTGAAACGGTACAAAACATCGGGATCGTTATCAGCTTCAGGCTTGTACGAAGCGAGTAAAGCTCCGGCGTGCGTGGCCAGAAAAGTAAAATTTCCTGTGTAATTTGGAATGTCTTCTGTTCTTTGCCAATTTTCATAATCGAGTAAATTTTCACTATTTGCATCGGCCAGATAAATCCCGTTTTCAGTAGCGGCATAAATTGTCCCGTTGTAAAACTCCACATCGTTAACACAAACCGAACTTCCCCCTTCACCAATTATATAAGTGTCTTTTACTTCCATTTTGTCGAGGCTCAAAACCACAATTCCGAAACCACAGGAAATGTAAGCATCGTTGCCGTAAAATGAAATGTTGTTGATGGTTTTGTCACCGGTAATCTGCTTGCGTTTTATGTCTGAAATATTTATGATCTCGGAATCATAAATCAAATCGAGGTTGCTGTTGGAGTAGGCGACAATTAGTACCTGGTTGTCTTCGTTCCAAACAATAGTCGAAATTCCAAAGTCTGATAAACCGTCGGAACTTGTAATTTTGTTAATACTGTTATCATCCAAATCGAAATAAAACAAACCACCATCGGTAACGCAATACACTTTTTCCTGTGAAATGGCCACCTTTTTTGCATTGAAATACGAAAGATAATCCTGCCATGTACCGTTCGCCTTTTTTGCATTTACCTGAAAAACAGATAAAATAACAGCAATCGTTAATATTAATTTGTGTATAAAATTCCTGTTCATATTCTAATTTTTTAAATTGCGGGAATTAACTCTAAAACAATTATTACTTCTGTCAATCTTGTCCGGTTAAAGTTAGTAATTCAGAAAACACCTGAATCATTTTCACAAAAAAACCCTGACTTCGAAAAATAACGAAAAAATTGCGGGTATTATTTTGTATCGAAATCAATGGATTAACGGATAAATGTTAACCTCCATATTTTTGATTTCAAAACTGCATTTTTTGAGGTTCCAGATGTAAACATCAACAGTATTGTCTTTCTTTAAATCGTACAAATTCCGGAAATAAATTACTTTGTTCCATTCGCCCGTTTTTTCAATTTGTTTTTCAATTTTTGAAGCGTGCCAACCGTCTGCAATTCCGCTTCCGTGAATGTCGCTTACCAGCAAACCTTCCATATTTTCTGCGGGCTTTATTTCTGCCGTAACCACCAGTGTCCCGTTTTTTAATTTTAGTGAATCGGGGTCAATTTTTGAAATGAGGAAAAATTCATTTTCTGGAAGTATTGTTGTTTCATTGCCATCAAAATTTTTACCGACATTGTAAAGCGGTTTTTCCTCAAACCAGCGTTCATTGTAAATTTCATATACACTTTTATTCTCGTTCCTGTGTGAAAAATTTCTTGCCAGCAAAGATAGTGCGACCACCAGAAAAACGCCCGGAATCCAAAGATAAAACCAGCCGACCTGACCATTTTTGCGCCTCAAATAATAAACCACCAGAAACAATACAAGAAAAACAAAAACTACATTGGAAAAAATATTGAGGAAAAGTACTTTGTTGTTTTTGTATTCGAACCTAATCGTGTGGGTCCCGCCGGGTAAAAAAACTGTCCGGTAATTAAAATTCGATGTGTAGACCGGAGTTTCAACATTGTCGATAAAAGCCTTCCAGCCTTTAAAATTGGTTTGCAGCAAAGTGAGAAACTGGTCGTTTTTAGTGACCGTTTCCAGTGTAATTTTATTGGGCGAAAACTCTTTTATAATGCCCGTGTCTGAACTATCGGTTTTGGCGGCTTTTTCTGAAAGGACATCAAAAATATCATCTTGAAAATAAAGCCACTCTGAACATGTTTCAGAATTAACTTTGTTGTCATCGAATTGACTTAGCGGAAAAATGGTGTCGGAAAAATAAAACAACCGGTTATTTAACACCGCATTCCGAAGATTTGGATAATCATCGTCGAGCTTATTAAAAGAATTCAACTCGAAAGAGGAAAACGAATAAAACGAAATTTCTTTTGAAAAAACGGATGTATTTCGCCAAAAAGGCGGAAAAATAACGTGCTGATTGTCGTTGTAAATAATTTTATTGTTTACAGGAATTGGAAATTTTTCAGGAAAAAGCGCCAAATCTTTTTTCATGTGAACCGGTTTGCGAACAGGATCGACCACTGAAACAAACATGTTTAGCTGGGTTGCGGCAAACATATCTACAACCAGCAAAACAACAACCAGTTGAAATAAATGGCGTATTTTTTTATGAAAGAAAATTAACGCCAGAAAAACTAAAAGAAGTACCGATTGAAAAACGGCCTGAAAAAATACAAGTTGCGAAACCGGCATTGCCGCTAAAATTTCGCCCCAGCTTTTTTGCGCGAATGTATTTTTAATTTCAGCCGGTGAAGTTTTTCCAAACGAATAAAAAATAAAAAACAGCAAAACTGCCAGCAATAAAACTCCGGTTATTAAAATCCTCTTTCTTTCTTTTTCAAAATTTTGCTGTAAAAATGAGAAATAGTTGGCTGCCAGCAGAATAAATGCAAGTAACCCGAAAATACGAATGTAAGCCGCGTATTTAAAAAGGTTCATAAAAGGAACAAACCTGAACATAAAATCGCGAACGGGCAAATCCCGGAAAGACGAGGCAAAAATTATTCCTCCAAAAATAAAAATGAGATATTCAATTCCTGTGCGTTTTCGGAATAAGGCAAGTCCCAGAAAAAGGAACGTTACCAGCCCGAAATAGTGATCAATCATGCAGGTATCGATATTTCCGAAGTAATCAAATTTTAAAGTGGAAAAAGGCACCAAAAACGAAATCAGAGTTCGCAGGCTTTGCCCGTACTGAGCAATTTTACCAGCGTCGATTCCGTTCGAAAGCCGATCGACAGAAGTAAGAACTTCAAGCGTAGAAAAAACCAGGGGCAGCAACAAAATCAAAACCACCAAAAATAAAAACAGGTTTTCTTTTATAATCCTGAAAACACGAGCCCTGTTTTTTTGCGTTATTTCCTTTATTATAAACCAGATAAATAAAACAGCCAGCAAATAAAACAATGTTATCGACAGCGCCTGGTACGCACCGGTCACCATCAGAAAAACAAAAACTGCTGTTTTTATCACCTGAATCATACCTCCTTTTTGCAGGAGTTCGAGGTAATTTTTAATCACAAAAGGAATCCAGGCGACGCCGACCAGCAAAAAAAAGTGCTGTCCGTGTCCTACCACAAACCCGCTAAAAGCATAAGAAAAAGCGGCAAGAAACGATGCCAACCTGTTTTGGTTAAAAAGATAGGAAAGTTGAAACATGCCAGCGGCGGCAAGAAACAGGTAAACCGTAAACCAAAAGTGCATTGTATAAATTCCGTAACCACCAAACAAGCTTGTAAAAAGTAATTCCGGGTAATAAGTAGGTGCCTGCAAATCGGCAAAAAACGGAGTTCCGGTTTGTAGGTAGGGATTCCAAAACGGAAAATACCCCGATCGGATACATTCAGAAAAATAAAAACGAAATGGGAAAACAACATCAATCATATCCCATTTCAAAGCACGAAACAGAAAAGAAACCTGCCAAAATCCGAAAACAACAATCAACAGCAACAAAAAATACGGACTTAATCTTTTACCTAAATCATTGATTTTATGGCTCCCGGGGATTTCGTTCATGAGTTGGGTGTTGTTGTTTTTAAATATTGAACCAGTTTTTCTACTGCCCTGCCACGGTGACTGATTTTGTTTTTATCGTCAAGCGACATTTCTGCAAAGGTCAGGTTGTAACCTGCCGGTTGAAAAATCGGATCGTATCCAAAGCCTGAATTCCCGTGTTTTTCTCTCAAAATTTCGCCTTCAACAATACCTTCGAATTGTTTTTCTTTACCATTAATTACCAGCGAAATAACTGTTCTGAAACGTGCGTTTCGTTTGTCTGTTCCCGACATTTTTTCAAGTACTTTTTTCATGTTTCCCTCAGCGTTTTTTTCTTCACCCGCGTAACGCGCCGAATAAACTCCAGGCTCGCCGTTCAGGGCTTCAATTTCCAAACCCGTGTCATCGGCAAAACAGGACACTCCAAATTTCTCAAACACATAAAAAGCTTTCTGTCGTGCATTTCCTTCAAGCGTGGGCTGTTCTTCAGGAATATCTTCAAAACAACCGATATCCTGTAAACTTAACAATTCAAAATTATTTCCAAGAATAGCCTGCAGTTCCTGCAATTTATGTTTGTTATTGGTGGCAAAAACAATTTTCATTAGCACTATTTTCAGGTAAAAATAAATAAAAACAGTTGGGTTTTATTTTGAAAGTTTGAAACTTTGAAAAAACAAAAACCAAATATGATAGCAAAAATACTTGCCGATTTAAAAAAAGTAGCAGATCCTGCCCGAAAAGATGCTTACAAAACCATGTTTCCCACGTCGATGGAATATTTGGGAGTGCGGGCCCCCGACGAGCGAATTCTACTAAAAGAATGGTGGTCAGAAATTAAAGACTGGTCGCCCGAAAAGTTAATTGCTTTTGCCAAAGAACTGGTTGATACCCGGAATTTTGAAGCCAACGGCGTCGCCTTCGAACTTCTTTGGAAAAATAAAGTAGCATTAAAAATGCTGACGTTGACCGACCTCGAATACCTTGGAAAAAACATAGACAACTGGGCTACTACCGATTCTTTTTCGGTAATGATTTCAGGCTGGGTTTGGCGAAACCGCCAAATTACAGATGACGATGTTTTGAATTGGTTAAAATCGGAAAGTCGATGGTGGAGAAGAGCTGCAGTGGTTTCTACAGTCGCTTTAAATCTGAAATCTCGCGGAGGTACCGGCGATACAAAACGAACGTTAATGATTTGCGAAAAAGTTATCTCCGACCGCGACGATATGATTGTTAAAGCGCTTTCCTGGGCTTTGCGCGAACTTTCAAAATCGGATAAAAAAGCTGTTGAAGATTTTATGCAAAAATATAGAACACAACTTGCAGGTCGGGTTGTAAGAGAAGTGAATCACAAATTAGTTACCGGAAAGAAAAATTAATTTATTGTAAACAAATTGAACAAAGGCTTGCTATTCGCAGGTACAGGAGTGTACACAATCCACAATCTGGCTTAAAATTTCGTATTTAAGATAATAATATGTGTTTTTTCCTTCACGTTTTGAACACAGAACTCCCTTATCTTTTAATATTCCCAAATGGTGCGATGTAGTAGATTGCTCTATACCCAACAATTCATGTATTTCGGTGACAGTCAATCGTTTTCCCCCTTCCAGATGTCGTAAAATCGCAATCCGCATCGGGTGCGCAATCGCTTTTAACATGCTTGCAGCAAGCTCCAGTTTGTCGACATCTAACTCCTTGATTTCTAACATGCTTAATTTGTTTAAAAATGCAAATATATAAATATTTAGGGATAATGCTATGCCTGAAATTCAATTTGAATTAATTTTGAATAAAGTTCGAAAAATTAAATTTTTTTTGGATAAAAACTAACGTTTTTCAACGAATTTATTCTATGTTCGTTTTTTGAATTACAGGGGGTCACAGAGTTAATGACAGCATTAAAAAGCATTCAGTCACCTATTGAAAAGGAAATCAGGGATTTTGAGCCCTATTTTAAAAAATCGCTGCAAAGCGACATACCCCTTTTAGGTACAATTTTAAACTTTTTATACCGCACCAAAGGAAAGCAAATCCGCCCGATGTTTGTGTTTCTCTCGGCAAAGATGCTTGGCGAAACCAATGAATTTTCACATCTTGCAGCGTGTTCGGTTGAATTGCTTCACACCGCTACTTTGGTTCACGACGATGTTGTTGACGAATCGTACGAACGCCGCGGAACCTTTTCCGTAAAAGCACTCTGGAAAAACAAACTGGCTGTTTTGGTTGGCGATTATATTCTTGCCAAAGGTTTACTGCTTCAGCTCGAAAATAAAAAATACAACTTCTTACACCTGATTTCGCGGGCTGTTCAGGACATGAGTGAAGGTGAAATTCTTCAAATAAAAAAAAGCCGTAAACTCGACATCGACGACGAAACTTATTTTGAAATTATCAGAAAAAAAACAGCTTCGCTGATCGCTACAAGCATGGCAATAGGTGCAGCCTCGACTACCAACGACGAAACGATTCATGAAAAGATGTACCGCATTGGGCAGGACGCTGGAATTGCATTTCAAATTAAAGATGACATTTTTGATTACCAGGCCAAAGGTTTAATTGGCAAACCTACCGGAAACGACATTAAAGAGAAAAAAATAACACTGCCATTGCTGTATGTTTTGAACAATTCAAATATTTTGGAACGTAAAAGAATTCTTCGCCTTATAAAACGAAAAAATAAAAATTCGGAAGTGGTAAAAGAATTAGTCGAACTTGTAAAAGAAAAAGGCGGATTGGAATATGCTTCACAAAAAATGAAAGAATTCAGAGATAAAGCTATTCAGGGTTTGATGGAATTTGAGGAAAATGAAGCGCGAAATTCGCTGATTGAACTGATGAATTACATTACCACACGAAACAAATAAACTAATCTACTTCGATTTTCACTACAATCTTTTTAACCTTGGTGTTTTCATTCAGTTTTATCATTGGCCGGTGGACATCTTCCGGGAAAAAAACCAGAAAATTATCAGGTGTGGCTTTTATGTAATCCCCTCCGTCGAAAGCATAAAAAGCAATATCTTTTTCTCCGTTGTACGGTTCGGTAACTTTAACTTTATCGAGCGTTGTTAACCCCATTTGTTCCTCACCTTCAATTATATACTGAATATCGATATATTTCCTGTGAGATTCGTAGCGCGTTTCATTTTTGTCTTTCGAAATGTATGCATCAACACTGATGTACAAATGTTTTCCATCCAACTCCTGTCTGCCAGAAGAAAGCTCGTTTAAATTGGCGGTTTTCAGAAACTGAAAAGCCTGTTGCCAGCGTTGCGGATTGTTGTAGTAATACACAGCCAGACTTCGTTTGTTTACCGATACGTCGGGTTTTACCTGCCACCCGCTTAGCCAATCTTTTTTATCGAACCACGATTTTACCTCCTCTTCGGACCATTTTTCGGGATGAGGATGTTTTGAGGCGCAGGCAGAAAAAGCAAAAATCATAACAACAACAATTAAAATTCTGAACATACCAAATCTTTCAATTTCATTAGTCAAAATTATGGAATTAGTCTTTCAGTTTTTCATTCTGAATGTGTCTTTTTTCATCACGGATGGTTTTCTTTTCCATGTTTTTCAGAAAAGCTTCGTTCAGATCGACTCCGGTTTGGTTGGCAAGGCAAATGAGCACCCAAAGTACATCGGCCATTTCGTCGGCAAGGTTGTATTTTTCGTCCGATTTTTTGAACGACTGATCGCCGTATTTTCGGGCCATAATCCGCGCCAGTTCTCCCACTTCTTCGGTTAACACTACCATATTGGTCAATTCGCTAAAATAACGCACCCCAATGGTTTTTATCCATTCATCAACCATTTTCTGGGCTTCGTTTATAGTAATGTTTTGTTTATTCATAAGCAAGAAATTGATAAAAATTCTCTATGTTGATTACCTCCGTTTTTGAAACAGAATATGAATCTAAAAAGGTTTTTGAAATGCGCACTTTGCTTTTTGGATTCCACTTGAATTCAAACACTTGCATTGTTCCTTCTGATTCTTCTATATAATCGATTTCCTGTTTCTGGTGAGTCCTCCAAAAATAGGTATTTACCTTTTTTAATGCGTAATGGTTCACTTTTATTCTCTCTGAAATCATAAAATTTTCCCACAAAGCACCTTTATCCTGACGTAAATCAACTGGCCTGAAATCGTTAATCAAAGCATTTCGAATTCCCGTATCAAAAAAATAAATTTTAATTTTTGAAGAAAGTTCGTTTCGCAAATTTCTACTGAATGAAGGGAGCCGGAAAATCACAAATGCCTTCTCCAGTAAATCGATATAATGAATTATTGTTTTCCTATCGATTTGCAGCAAATTCGACAATTCATTGTACGAAACCTCACTTCCTACCTGGAAAGCCAGTGCCTGTAAAAGTTTCTGCACAAATTCCGGCTTTCGAATCTGCTGAAAAGCAATAATATCCTTGTAAAGATAACTTTCAGTTAAATTAAAAAGTATTTCCTTTTCTGAACCCAAATTATTAATAACATCGGGATACATACCAAACAAAATGCGCTGATTTAACTGGGCAAGCGATTCAAGATAATTGGTATTATTCACCAACTCTACCCACGAAACCGGAAATAGTTGGTATTCAAATTTTCTTCCGGTAAGAGGTTCGTTCAAATTATTCGATAACTCAAATGCTGAAGATCCGGTAACAATTAACTGAACTTCAGGAATTTCATCAACAATAATTTTCAGGGCAATTCCAATGTTTGGAATACGTTGTGCTTCGTCGATAAAAACTAACTGTGCCTTTCCAAAAAGTTGTTTTAATCCATTTACCGAAACATTTTGTAATTGTTGCTGAACAACAGGCAAATCAGCATTTAAAAAAAGAGTGTTCTCCTTATTGTCCTTCAAAATTTTTTTAATTAATGTAGTTTTTCCCGTTTGCCTGGCTCCTAAAATTAAAATAGCTTTTCCCTTTCCAATTTTTTGTTGAATAATATTTTCAAGCGTTCTTTGTATCATAAAAATTAAAAATTGGGATTACGATCCCAAAATTATATAAAAAATTGGGATTACGATCCCAAAATTATATAAAAAATTGGGATCACAATCCCAAGATTATGTAAAAATAGAAATTAGGAAAATTTCAGAATTAAAAATCCTTCTGTTTTGAATCGATAATTATAGTCACCGGGCCGTCGTTTATTAGTGCAACATCCATCATGGCGCCAAAAATGCCCGTAGCCACTTTTTTACCCAACACTTCTTCTGTTTTCCGGATAAAGTTTTCATACATCGGAACAGCAAATTCAGGTCGCGAAGCACGAATATACGAAGGCCGGTTCCCCTTTTTGGTACTCGCGTGCAGCGTAAACTGGCTAATAATAAGAACCTCGCCACCAGTATCCTGAACAGAAAGGTTCATCACCCCGTTTTCGTCGTCGAAAATGCGAAGTTGCAGCATTTTTTTCACCAGCCAGTCGATGTCTTCTTCTGTATCGGCATCCTCAATTCCAACCAAAACCAGCAATCCCTTCCCAATGGAAGAAACCGGTTTCTTTTCAACTGTAACCGATGCCTGAGAAACTTTCTGAATTACAATTCTCATTATTTATATTTTCTATTGCGAATATAAAAAAACGAAAACGTTTCTCAACTTTTTGCCTTTCTGTTTGTTTAAAGATGCATAAAAATAAATAAACAAAATCAATTTTCAACACGATGTATAAACTGTTAGTTGTTATATTTACAATACTACTTTTTGCCAGTTGTGTTTCTCAGCAAAACATTGGCGAAGAAGTTATCAATCTAAAAACTTCACCCGAAAACGGAAATACAAATCTTGATATTTCCTTTGTAAAGGGAAAATATTTCAATCATCCTTCGTTTGCCATTTGGACAGAAGACCTGGAAGGCAATTACATAGAAACACTTTATGTAACCCGTTTTGTTGGAACAGGTATTTTTGGACACGGTGAGATGGAGCCGGGAAAATGGAGCGATCATCCTGGAAATGTACGACGTCCGGCAACGCTTCCCTACTGGGCGCATAAAAGAAACATTAAAGCAGCCGACGGATTGTTTGTGCCGTCTCCCGAAACAGCAGTTCCGGATGCATTGACAAGTGCCACTCCAACCGGTAATTTTAATTTACAAACAGCTACAAAAAATACTTATCAATTCAGGCTTTTGCTTGAAATTAATCAACCCTGGGATTCCAATAAATTCTGGACAAACAACAAATTTCCCGGCGATTTAGATTACCTTACTTCTCTTCAGCCAGCGCTTGTTTATGCGGTAGTCGTCGATCCAAATTCCAACGAAAAAGAATATTATCTCAACCCGATCGGGCACAGTGAACCATCGGGAAAAAATGGTACATTGTATACCGATTTAACCACGCTGACCACTGCAAAAGAAATCACCGAAAAAATTGTTGTCAACCTCAAATAAAACAGAAAATTACGCATGAAAACAATACAAACTTTTTTATTTATTCTGATCTCGTTTACCGTTTTTTCACAGGAAGCTTCCTTAAAAGGAAAAGTAGTTGATGCAGTTAATAACGAACCTCTGCCTTTTGTAAATGTGGTAGTTTCGGGAACGACCATCGGAGCGACGACTGATCTTGACGGCAATTTTCTTATCAATGGATTAAAGTCGGGTTTTATTCGGATTGAGGCTTCCTTTGTGGGCTACAAAAAAGTTATTTCTTCTGAAATTGAAGTCAGTGCGGCCAACACCAATTCCATTGAAATTAAAATGGAACAGCAAAAAGAACAAATTGAAGAAGTTACTGTTACGGCATCACCGTTTCGGAAAACAGAAGAAAGTCCGGTATCGTTGCGCACCATTGCCATTGGCGAAATTGAAAAAAGCCCGGGCGCTAACCGCGATATTTCAAAAGTTATTCAATCTTTCCCCGGTGTTCAATCTACACCTGCATATCGTAACGACATAATTATTCGCGGAGGCGGGCCTTCGGAAAGCCGTTTTTACCTCGACGGCGTGGAAGTGCCGTTTATCAACCACTTTGCCACGCAGGGCGCTTCGGGTGGGCCGGTTGGAATTATTAATGCCGATTTTTTGCGCGAAGTGAATTATTATTCCGGAGCTTTCCCGGCCAACCGTGGAAATGCTTTAAGCGGTGTACTGGAATTCAACCAAGTCGACGGCAACAGCGACAAACTTAAATTTCAGGGAACCCTGGGCGCTTCCGAAGTTGCAGCAACGCTTGATGGTCCGTTGGGTGAAAAAACAACCTTTATTTTTTCGGCGCGCCGTTCGTATTTACAGTTTCTTTTTAGCGCCATCGGACTCCCGTTTCTGCCTACTTTTACTGATACTCAGTTTAAAATAAGAACTCGCATCGACAAAAAAAATGAAATTACCTTTATCGGACTTGGTGCGTACGACATTTCTAAACTGAACCTCGACATAAAAAATCCGGATGAACAGCAAAAGTATATTTTAAGCCAGCTACCCGAAAACGATCAGTGGAATTACACGCTGGGTGCGGTCTACAAACATTTCCGCGAAAACAGTTATCAAACACTGGTGCTGAGCCGGAGCCACCTGAACAACGGAGCCAACAAGTATTTCGACAACGATAACAGTTCCGCAGCCAACAAAATTCTGGATTACACATCGCAGGAAATCGAGAATAAAATCCGATTTGAAAATACCGCCCGCATGAATGAATTCAAACTAAATTACGGCGCCAACCTCGATTTTGTGACATACACAAATTCAACCCAACAAAAACGTTTTTATGGCGATGAATTGCTGAATGTAAATTACAACACGAATTTGAACCTGGTTAAATACGGATTTTTTGCGCAGATTAGTAAAACAATTTTTGAAGACCGGATTGCGCTTTCGCTCGGATTGCGTGCCGATGCCAACAATTATTCTCAAAGTATGAATAATTTGCTTGAACAATTCTCCCCGCGTTTTTCAGCATCGTACAGTTTAACGGGAAAATGGAGCCTTAATTTCAACACCGGAAAATATTACCAGCTTCCCTCCTACACTACGCTGGGATTTAAGGAAAACGATATTTTTGTAAACAAACAAAACAACCTGAAATACATTTCGGTGAACCACTTCATTGGAGGACTTGAATTCCGGCCCAAAAATTCAGTGCAATTTTCTTTGGAAGGTTTCCTGAAAGATTATTCCAACTATCCTTTTTCGGTGAAAGATCAAATTAGCCTCGCCAACAAAGGTGCTGATTTTGGCGTAGTTGGCGATGAAGAAGTGGTTTCTTCATCAAAAGGAAGGGCGTACGGAGCAGAATTTCAGGCACGTATAAATTCTAACGATGGATTCAATTTTAACCTTTCATACACATTGGTTCGCAGCGAATTTGAAGACGGTAGCGGCAATTTTATCCCATCGAGCTGGGATTCGAAACATTTACTAAACCTTACCACAACCAAAGATTTAAAAAACAACTGGCGTGTGGGTGCCCGCTGGCGGTTTGTTGGCGGATTGCCGTACACTCCCTACGATTTAGAAACAAGTTCACTGGTAGAAGCCTGGAATTTAAAAGGAAGTCCTTACTTCGATTTTTCCAAATTGAATTCGGAACGTTTTTCTGCCTTTCATCAATTGGATGTACGTGTTGACAAATCGTATTACCTCAACAAAATAACAGCTAAATTTTATATTGATATTCAAAACCTTTATAATTTTCAGGCTGAGCAACAGGACATTGTAGTACGCGCCGAAGATGAAAACGGTAATTTTCTACTAACTGACAACGGTACAAAATACGTGTTGAACACCGTAAAAAATACTACCGGAACCGTTCTTCCAACGCTTGGTATTATTCTGGAATTTTAATCCTGAACCAAATTGGTTTTTGAAATTTTTTTATCCGGACGTTCAATGTTGCTGCCGGGTTCCCGGAAAACCCAGGGTTGCCAAAGCTCCAAAACCTGTTCCCAATCTTCAAGCGAACGCGTTGGATATGTTGACGGCCAGCCACCTTTCCGGAATTCTTCGGTTACTCCCTGATCATGAATTACGTTTTCACGCCAATTGTTTAATTCTGAAAGCAATTCTGCTTTTATTTTACTATAATCCAGATCATCAGCGAGATTGTGTATTTCATTCGGATCGTTTTTCAAATTATACAATTCAATTTCCGGTTTGTGGAAGCCATAAAAGCAGCTTGCTCAGGCGGTAGCTCGCCTTTCAGATTTAATACGTTTAACAAAGCCAGAACCGGATAACTGGTTTCCTTGTAATTATTATACTGGCAGTAAGCACGTTCAGGCATCAAATTCTGAATGAGTTTAAATTCTTTGGAACGAATGGCGCGCATTGCATCGTAAGTATCGTCCATTTTATCCCGGGCTGCAAAAATGTATTTTCTTTCTTTAGCCGAGCCGTCCAAAAGATTTAACCCGTGCAATTGATACGAAGGTTTTACTCCGGCAACATCTAAAATCGTTTTCGAAATATCGATGGTCGAAACCAAATCGTCGCAAACCTGTCCCGGTTTTATTTTAACCGGCCAGCGGACCAAAATCGGAACCTGAATACCACCGTCGTATAAAAACTGTTTTCCCCGCGGCATACAACGTCCGTTGTCTCCAATTATAAAAACAATTGTATTTTCAGACAATCCTTCATCTTCCAGCCGTTTTAATACCGCTCCAATCTGGCGATCAACCCGCTGGGCAGCTTCCAATCCGTTGGCCCAGTCCCGTTTTGCAAAATCGGTTTGCGGATAATACGGAGGCAAATTTACATCCTCAATATCAATGGGGCGTTCTGCATCCCTCTCCCATTTCCGGTGGGTTCCCGGAAAAGTAAGTTGTGCAAAAAAAGGCTGTCCTTCAGCACGTTCACTCCAATCATTTCCCTGGTAAACAGGTTTGTCCAACATGAAATTCAAATCGGTTTTCCGTGTTGCCATAAAACAGGTAAAATAACCGGCTTCTTCCAGCAAATGCGTAATCGGCTTTATTCCGAAAGGCAAAGTTTTTTTATCTGCTTCGGCCGTACGGTGTTGGTTTGCATCAATATAATTCTGGTAAAACCCGGTAATCATGGCCGATCGCGAAGGGGAACAAACCGGTGCTGTACAAAACGAATTGGTAAACCGGATCCCTGCTTCAGCAAATTTATCGATGTTGGGAGTGTATACTCCGGGCTCGCCGTAACACGAAAGCTGGTAACCCCAGTCTTCCATCATTATCCAAACAATATTTGGTCTCTCCTCCACCGTTTTTTGTTTACAGGAGAAAAGCAAAACGATACAGATAACGGCAATTGTTTTTATTCCTGATTTGATCATTTTTTATCGGTTTTTATTGAATTTTTTCTAATTACCGGAAATCGAACCACAATTTTATCGGATAAAATTCATCGCCGGAATGTCCGCCAAAAACACCCTTCCGGCTTTTCGGCCCCAGTTGATCGGCTTGTTTAAATTTTGTTCCAATTGCCGGTATTTCGTATAAAAATGAAAGATCTCCTTCCGGAAACAGAGGATACGTTCCACCAGCAACATTCTGAGGTTTTGCAGGCGTAAAAAGCTGAAAATACAAATTTGGCGTTTCCGAAACCACGGTAAAATCTGATTCTGTGGTTTCCAGGGTAGCCCAGTATAAATTCCCGTGGTACCCCTTAAATTCAGGATAAATCAATTCGTTAAAACTTTCGCCGGTGATAGTGTTGTTGTATGCTTTTTCCCAAACACCAAAATTGCTGCCTTTCATCCGGTTTTTCCATACCCGGTACGGTCCGCGGCCCAACCATTTTATACCCGTGCATTTTTCTTCGGGGTAGTTGAACGAGATACCTGCAAAATCCAAATTACTTCCTCCACGCAATTGACTCGCCTCCAAGTACAGCAAACCACTTTTTTCAAATCTCCAGGTCACCTTTTCCGGGTAGCCTGAATTTAAAATCTCAAAAACAAAGTTTCCGTTTTCATCTGTTTTCCAGAAAGTTTCTTTGGCTTCAGATTTCTCACCGATAGAAACAGGTCCTCCGTTCAGCGAAATATTTCCTTTCGAATTTTTTACAGAAACCAGTTTCCCGTCTTTTTTGCTAAAAACAACCTGAATTCCAGAAACAGCCACCGTTAGTTCCTTGCCACTTTCCTGAATATTAATTTCCGAATTTTCAGCCTGAACATCTTTTAAAAATCCGGCTGCCATTTCTTCGGGCTGAACAATCGGCCAACTCCACGAATACAGTTCGTAACCGTTCGGATCGAGCGCGGTAAATTGAAAAACATCCGCCGACTGAAGCGCTTCAGTACAATCAATAAAAATCATGGCTGTTTCGCCCGGAACGGCATCCGGAGATTTTACAATTCCCGAACCAACTACCGTTTCTTTGCTGCTGCCAACCTGTGTTTTCAGGGCTTTCCAGTTAAAAGCACAATCTTTCAGGTTGGTATAAATAAATTCGTTTTTCAGAAACAATTTGCAGTTCCATTTTCGGTTGATAATTACCGGTTCAACCTGCACCGGCGACCAAATTTCTTTGATGGTGTAAAAGCTGCCCTCTTTTTCGCGGTGTGGTCCAAGAATTCCGTCGGGAGCATGGTTTCCGTCGGAATCGTAAACTTTACCGGGCAAATCGGTTCGTAGCACTGCTTCGTCGGCCAGAACCCACAAAAATCCTCCGGCCAGCAAGGGCGACGATTTGTAACTTCGCCAAAATTCCTCCAGCCCGGCACCGTGACCGCCATCGTACAAACCGTGCAAAAACTCGGTGGGCATAAACGGATCGTTGCCAAAAACAAACCGCCCGACTGCGTAATCAAATTCGGGATAATGATGCGTATCCACTCCGTTTCGCAGCAACCACGGATAAATAATTGGCCGCTTTTGAATGTCGTATTTATAAAACCACTTTTCGTTGGCAAAGTCCCAACCGCCTTCGTTTCCGTGATCCCAAACCACCACACTTGGATGATTTTCATCTTTTAAAACGGTTTCACGAATTAGTTTTGGGCCAACAATGGTATCGTACGAATCCTGCCAGCCAGTAACTTCGTCGAGCACAAAAAGCCCAAGCGAATCGCACAAATCAAGGAAACGTTTGTCGGGAACATAATGTGAACAACGCACCGCATTCATGTTCATTTCTTTCATCAAACGAATGTCCTGCAAATGATTCGCATTGCTGAGTGCCCGACCGGTTTCGGGCCAGAATGAGTGGCGATCCACCCCTTTAAAAATTACCTTTTCACCGTTGATGTAAAATCCGTCGTGGTTGCGCAATTCAACGGTTCTGAAACCAATTCGTTCGGTAACTTCATGCAAAACCGTTGCTCCTTTTTTTAATGAAATTTTAAGATCATACAAATTGGGTTGCTCCGGATTCCACGATTTTACACCTTCAAATTTTCCTGTGATTAATTTTGAAGCGATGCCCTTTTCAATTGAAGCCAAAACTGTTTCACCCGCCTTTTTCCCTTCCAGATCAAACAAATCAACCGAAACGGAATAATCGGATTTTGTATTGTTTGTTTCCAAAAAAATGTTGAACGAACCATCGGCATTGGCATCGATTGCGGTACGGTTCATATGAATTTCAGGTAAAACTTCGAGAAAAACAGGTCTGAAAATTCCGCCAAAGATCCAGAAATCAGCCTGCCGTTCAGCGCGGTTCACCGATTCGTTGGAAGAATGTTTGGCAACATCTACTTCCAGCAAATTTGTTTTACCGTATTTCAGCAAGTTCGAAATGTCGTATTTAAAACGGTAAAACGCGCCCTGATGAATTTCGCCGGCAAGTTTTCCGTTTATTTTAACTTCAGTGTCAGTCATCGAACCATCAAAAACAATATTTACCGTTTTCCCTTTCCATGACGCCGGAACCTCAAACCCGTGTTTGTAAAGTCCGTGTTCCTTGCCCACCGTACGATCTTTGTTGCTCCAGTCGTGACCGTAATTGTAGGTTCCAAAACCCTGCAGCTCCCAGTTGGAAGGCACAGCAATTTTTGTCCACTCTCCACTGTTTCTTCCTTCTGTGCAGTAAAAATCCCAGTCAATAGTGTTGGCAGCGTCGGTTCCGGAGAGGTAAACAATTGCAGTGGTTTGGGCAAAAGTTCCCAACCCGAAAAGTCCGAAAAAAAGTGCAATTATGGTTTTAGTTGGTTTCATTGGTTTTTATTTTTACTTGTTGTATCCCTGCGACAAATCAAAAATTTTGGTTTTGAAATCATCGGTTTCCGGCAGGACAAACCTGAAATCGCTACCCGCATCGATTCCAATTTCCAGTTTTGATGCGCTGAATTCCAACACATGTCCGGCTTTTATTTCGTCGTCGGAAATAAAATGAAGATGAAATCCGGGGATGTTTACACCGCCCACATATTCGGGAAACCAGAATCCTACCATTGTTCCGGTTACATTTTCCCATTCAAATGTAGGGCGGTCGGCAATGGCTTCGCTCAATGTATTTACATACGGTTTTTCCTGCTTGTCGGCGCTTCCGCATTTCAGGTATTCAAATGTTCCCTTTATTTTGAACGCATAAATAAAATTGGGCGATGGAAGTTCTTCAACAATCGCCGTTTTCATCTCCGTATACGTTGTGGTTTCATTTTTCACCAGACTTTTATCCTGTCCAAAAAACTTTAGTGTTGTAAACGGAACCAGTTCAGAATTTTCAGGTTGACGAACAACACCGTTGGCCTGAAACTGATATACCTTCCCATCACACACAATCATTTCACCGTCCAAACCGTTGTAAGTTCCCAGACCCAAATCGCCGTTTTCCTTTACATCGGCCACGGTTAAATTACCGTCGTAAATGCTGTTGGCCAACGCTGTAAAAAGTGAATACTGGTAAACAAGATCTGTGGGTTCCGACGTTTGTGGTGTTTCCACAATTTTCTCTTTTTGACAGGAGAAAAATATCATTCCCAAACCCGCAATAAAAAGTAACTTCCTCATTTGTTTTGTATTTAGTCGTTTGTAATCTTACTTCCCCACCAGTTGTTTCCCGGATCGAAATCTTTGGAAAGATATTCAAGGCGCTGTTTTTCAAGTTGCGGCCAGCGTTCATTTACCACGCGCTGAAAATATTCCTTTTCTTTTTGTGCATCGTATTCCTTGTCTTTTTCAGGAAACCTTGCTCCCACTTCGTTTAAATAGGAAAACAACAAACTGCTCAATTCCTTTACTTTATCCTGATTTTCGGCAGCCAAATCAGTGGTCTCTTCCAAATCAGTTTTCAAATTGTACAATTCTTCGCGGCCGTCTTCATAATAATGAATGAGTTTCCAGTCGCCCAGCCGGATGATGGAAGATGGTTCTCCACCCTGATTTCCGTAGTGCGGATAATGCCATATTAACGGCCTTTCCGGAATTGTGCCCCCTTTTAAAAGCGGCACCAGACTCACTCCGTCGCTGTGTTCTTCCGGTTTTAAAGGAATTCCGGCCAGTTCGAGAATGGTTGGATAAAAATCGGTTCCTGAAACCGGTGTGCTGTTTTGTTGACCGTTTCCCACGCCGGGGACTTTGATAAAATACGGTTCGCGGATACCGCCCTCAAACTGGTAACCTTTGCCGGCACGCAGCGGCAAATTCGATGTTGAGTAGGAATCACCGGCAGCCACTCCCCCATTATCAGAAGTAAAAATAACCACCGTATTTTCAGAAAGTCCAATCTCGTCGATCGCTTTTAAAACCTCGCCGACTGCATCGTCCATGGCTTCCACCAAACCTGCGTACACCGGGTTGTCCTGCACTTGCCGAATGGGGAAAAAATGCCCCATTTTATATCCTTTTTCTGCTATTCCCTGCTGCTCTGCCTTTTCGCGGTATTTGGCCCATTTTTCCTGTGTGGTTTGAATTGGTCCGTGAACGGCATAAAAAGCAAGGTAGGCAAAAAATGCCGTGTCTTTGTTTTCTTTCAGAAACTGAACAGTTTCATTGGCCAGCCTCATCGAAAGGTTTTCGCCTGCCGGGCCGTCCTCCAGATTCGGATTTTTAAACGGCGCAAAATAACCTCCTGCCGGACTGCCGGCGTCCCAGCCTCCTTTGTTAATATCGAAACCATGATCTTCGGGCCACGAACCTTTGCTTCCCAAATGCCATTTTCCTGCAAAAAAAGTCGTATACCCGGCCTCTTTCATCGCTTCGGGCAAAGTAATATATTCTGAAGGAAGACTGTGAACATATTCAGGAGGAAGCAGTTGATTATACCGGCCTGTATTTCGCCATTCTTCGCCAGCAGGCGCCCCAATCCAGTCGGTAATTCCGTGGCGTGCCGGAAATTTACCGCTCATAATACTTGCCCTCGACGGACTGCAAACCTGGCACGTAGCGTAACCCTCCGTAAAAATCATTCCTTCACGGGCAATCCGATCGATGTTTGGTGTTTCATAAAAACGGCTCCCCGAAACACTCAGGTCGTGATAACCAAAATCATCAGCGAGAATAAACAGAAAATTCAGTTTTTGCGGGTTTTCTTTTTTCTGCTGACATGCGTTCAGCAAAACCAATGAAATAAGTAAAAACCCGGTGAAATAATGCTTCATTTTCAAAATTTTTAAAACGAAAACACTTCGGAATCTGTTCTTGCTGAATTCATAATTTCCATTAATTCTTTTACAATTTCCGGATGTTGTTCAGCCAGGTTATTTTCTTCTCCCAAATCAGAAGAAAGATCAAACAACTCGGTGGTCATTAATTTCGGATCTTTTACATTGTACTGCACCAGTTTCCAGTTTCCTTTGCGAACGGCTTTCCGGCCCCCTGTTTCATGAAATTCCCAGTACAAATAATCGTGTTCTTTTTGCCCTTCCTGTTGAAGAAGTGCCGGTAAAAATGAAATTCCGTCGATATTTTCAGGCACAGGAATTCCGGCCAGTTCGGCTACGGTTGGCATAACATCCCAGAATGCGGAGATGTGATCTGATTTTGTGCCGGCTTCAATTTTCCCGGGCCAGCGGGCAATCATGGGCTCACGAATTCCACCTTCGTACAAATCGCGTTTGTATCCTTTCAAAGGACCGTTGCTGTCGAAATAATCTGGATCGGCGCCACCTTCCAAGTGCGGACCGTTGTCGGAACTAAAAATTACAATGGTATTTTTATCGAGACCAAGTTCTTCGAGTTTTGCCAAAACATCGCCCACCTGTTTATCGAGCAGCGTTACCATTGCCGCAAATGCAGCATGACTTTCAGTCTGTGTACCGTAGCCGCCAATTCTGAAATTCTCGTCGCCGGGTTCTGTCCCTTTGAATTCTTTTTCAGGAAGATATTTTCCGCGAAACTGCTCCATATTTTCTGCGGGAAGCAACAATTCGGCATGTGGAATAATATTCGGATAATACAGAAAAAACGGCTTGTCTTTGTTTTTTTCGATAAATTGAAGCGCACGCTGATGAATCAATTCCGGTGCATAAGTTTCAAATTTATCGCCGCTGTTCCCGTCCAAAATCACTTTTTCTTCGTTGTCCCACAAATGCCCGGGATAATAATTGTGCGCCATTCGCTGGCAGTTGTACCCATAAAATTCGTCGAAACCCTGTCTGTTCGGACTGCCCTCGGTATCGACATAACCAAGCCCCCATTTTCCAAAAGCGCCGGTGGTATAACCCGCCTGTTTGAGCATTTCGGCCATGGTAAAAGTTGAATCGGGAATGGGCCACTGTCCTTCAGGTTTCCACTCCTTGTTTCCTCGGATGGGAGTGTGCCCGGTAGTTTGCCCGGTCATTAACGACGAACGCGACGGGGCACAAACCGTACATCCCGCATAATGTTGAGTAAACAGCATTCCTTCAGCTGCCATTTTATCGAGGTTGGGTGTTTGAAAATGCGTTTGACCGTAACAACTTAAATCGCCGTAGCCCAAATCATCGGCTAAAATGTACACAATGTTGGGTTTTTGTGGCTCGCTTTTCTCTTTTGGCGGTTCACACGAGGCAAACAAAAAAATTAACAGGACAAACGGAAAAACAGATTTCATAATTTTAGGTTTTAGTTGAGTATATTTTTCAAAGATACAATTCTGTGAAAATAATAAAATGCAACGAAATTACAGGAATTTAACTTTTTAGAAAACGTTTTGAAAAATCCTGACAGTTTCTGTCAACCTCATTCGTTCGGCAGGTTTTGTTTCCCTGTTTTTCTGATTATTGATTTCCTGCTTTTACTTTTCAATTCCTTTAATTTTGAAATTCTGTGTCCGTAAAAAGCATTGATAAAACCAAAAATTATCCCAATTCCGGTGAGCACATAAACAACTGTAAAAATTTTACCCAAATCGGTTGCCGGAGCGAAATCGCCGTAACCAACAGTAGCAAGTGTAATAACAGAAAAATAAAAGGAATCGATCCACCTCCAGCCTTCAGCAAAATGATAAAACAACGTTCCGGTTAAAACGACTGAAAGTGCGGAAATTACCGGCGCTCTGTAGTTTTTATCCTTTAAAAAATCGATGATCAACCGAAAAAGAAACATATTTTTTGAATCTGTTTTTTTTAGATTTTTACGAATATACTAATTTGTTTTTCAAAAAGTAATCACCCAAAAACAAAAAAAGCCGGACAACAGCCCGGCCAAATTTTTGGAGTATATTCTGTTTTTAAAACAGTCTTTTAAAACCTATAACTTCTTTTACTTCGTTCAATGTTTTTGAAGCAGAAGCCCTTGCTTTTTCTGCTCCTAATTTAGCAACTTTAGCCAAATAAACATCATCTTCCAAAATTTCAATAATCCGGTTTCTGATGGGTTCGGTATAAAAAATTATATCGTCGGCGAGTTGTTTTTTCATATCGCCGTAACGGATTTCGCATTTGTTGTACAAGTCGTTAAAATGTGCAACTACCTCGGGTTTCGAAACAATATCGAGCAAAGTAAAAAGGTTTTGGATGGCTTCCGGTTTTTGCTGATTCATTTCTGTAGGGCCCGAATCGGTAACCGCGCGCATTACTTTTTTGCGGATATCTTTTGGATCGTCGTACAAATTAATGGCGTTTCCTTCCGATTTTCCCATTTTACCACTGCCGTCAAGCCCCGGAACTTTGATCATATCTTTCCCGTCGAAAGTGTATGGTTTTGGTGTCGGGAACACTTTTTTACCGTACATATGGTTAAAACGTTTGGCAAATTTCCGCGCCATTTCAAGGTTTTGTTCCTGGTCTTTTCCAACCGGAACAAAATTGGCTTTGTGAATAATAATATCGGCAGCCATTAAAACCGGGTAAGTAAGCAAACCTGCGTTTACATTGTCGGGCTGCTGACGCGCTTTGTCTTTGAACGAAGTGGTACGTTCCAGTTCGCCCAAATAAGCATTCATATTCAAAAACGTATATAACTCGGTAACTTCAGGCACATCGCTTTGAATAAAAATAGTTGCCTTTTCCGGGTCGATTCCGCAGGCAAGATATTCAGCCAAAACCTGTTTTACTCCCGACTGAAGATTTTCAGGCGTTGGATGTGTCGTTAACGAGTGAATGTCGGCAATAAAAAAGAAGCAGTTGAAATCGTCCTGCATGCGCACAAAATTGCGTACTGCGCCAAAATAATTTCCCAGGTGCAAATAACCTGTTGGACGAATTCCGCTTAAAACAGTCGGTTTGTTCATTTTAATATCTGATTTTAAATCGACTGCAAAAATAGACATTCAACTGAAAAGTAAAAAGATAAAAAGCAAACGCGCTCAAAAAAATTAATACTCAGGATAAATTTTACTACTTTATAAAAATCATTCTCCAATTAAATCGCTTACCACAGCGCCGGTGCACGAAATTAAATCGCCCGGGTTGATTTTTAGCTGCATTCCTCGTTTTCCGGCGCTTACATAAATAAAATCGAAATCCAGACAGGTAAGATGAATAAATAGCGGGAAGTTCTTTTTCATGCCGAACGGCGAACATGCCCCGCGAATATATCCTGTTAACCCGAGCAATTCTTTCATGTGCACCATTTCCGCATTTTTATTCCCCGAAATTTTAGCCGCTTTTTTCAGGTTTACTTCAGCATCGCCGGGTACAACAGCAACAAATATTCCGTTTGAATTCCCGCGCAAAACAAGTGTTTTGAAGACCTGTTCCACGTTTTGCCCCAATTTTGCAGCAACAGTAACAGCACTTAAATCCTCTTCGTTCACCTGATATTCCACAATCTCGTAGTTTACCTTTCTGGCGTCAAGCATTCGGGCAGCGTTAGTTTTTTTCATTTTCACACTAATTTCAATACAAAATTTGAAAATATACTCAAACTATTTTAGCTAAAACATTGAATCTTTTCTATGCCAGAGAAAAAGAAACCAAAATTGCAATTTACTAAAACACTGCATGGCTAATGTATGTTCGAGAATAACGTAAATTCTAAAATTAAATGCTTTAATGTGCCAATTTCTAAATGGTTAGACTCATAATAGGCATTTATCAGTTTGTGATTTTTAGAAATAAGGATTTCGTCACCTCTTTCATCTTTTTGCAGCAAAGAGTTAATCCCTTTAACAGTCTCGTCAGTTTTGCCTTTAAGAAGATAACCAAGCATACAACCGATTGGATACTTCTTGGAAATAAATCGCTCCATTCCTTCGTCAATATAAGCTCTTTTTAGATCAGAATCTTTTTCTTTCAATCTTTTAGCTTCCATATAGCAATGGAACCTTTGCTTATTCCATATTTTGAAAAGTACAAAATCAATTCTGGGTAGCTTATCTGCATAACCTTTTATCTGATTTTCTTTTTCAATAAATAGTTTATTTTCGGTCTTACAAGTAATCCCTTTTTTTAATGAGAGTTGACTTTCATTGACATAACGGCTTAACAATTCCGAGAAATCATTTTCAAGCCAATTTGTTTGGTATTTCTTTTCTGAGGTCGCAACATCGTATGCATGGATAATTAGTTCAATGCAGTCATTCTCAAAAGCCTTTAAGTATGCCTGTCTATAATTCATCCTCTCCATTTAATATTTCAAGGATTAATTCGGAAGCATCTTCCATTGCCATTGACTGTGACCAGAATCTGCGCTGGTTTGGGCGGATGATATAGATATCGTCTCCTTTTTTATAATTCAGTTTTTTACGGAAATAGATGCTTGGTGCTTTCTTATCCCACAAACCTTTGTCTATCCCTTTCAATTCCGCCTCAACACTTTCTTCAGATGTAAAAACATCTTTTTTTACTTTATCGTGAGTAAGTTTAATCATCATCAAAGGTGTGAAGTGATTGACATTGTAAACCGTGGCATTTACAAAAATATCCTGTCCATCAAGAAATTTGTTGAGTTCTGATGCAATTGTTTGGGCGTATTCTTGTGGTTGGTCTTTAGTAACTGGTTTTAGGGCTATTGATTTTTCTTGTTTGTGAAATAAATCAACTGAGTATGTAATAAAATCTTCTATTAATTGTTTGTTGGTCAAATTAATATTATAAATATTGAATACCAACTTGTTAATCTTGCGTTCAATGTCTGCGAAATCTATTTTTAAAACAGATGACTTGACTCTATTTTCTATTTCTATATGTAAAAGACTCAACTCTTCTAAAGTACCTCCCTTAATTACAATAGGAAATTTATATATCTCATTGGGTTTAATTCTTTCTCTTTCAATTCCCCAAGAATTAGATATTAGTAACAAAAAATATGTTGACAACTTTGAGTTCAAAAGACCTGATAAGAACCTTAATTTGTCTTTATTGTCAGAGCGAAATCCTAGAACAGTGCTGTTATATGCAACAGCATTTTCTATAAAACTAAAACACAGGAGATTGTTCTTGAATCCTTCTTTTGATAGAAGCATAGGTCCAGGGAATACATCTTTTCCTGTAATTCTTCGAAAAACATCGATTGATGGCAAATCATTAATGTTTTCTACAGAGTAGTAGTGTAAATATGTATCAATTGTTTCTTTATTCTTCAATAATGTATTAATATCTGAAAAATCCCTTTCATCAGTATAAAAGCGTTCAATTCTTTCTGGTCTAATGAATTTCATTTTCGAAATATCATTATCTATAATTGGCTTTTCTGTAGATTTATTTAATGGCTGTAATCCAACACTCTGTTTAATTTCATTTTTTCTTAAATAACTACCAACATTATTTTTCTGTTCTAATAAATTCTTCAATAATTCCCAGTCATTCATCCCTCCCCACATTGCAATTTTCCAAATCTTAGTATCTGGCTTTTCACATTCTTCTCTTGGTAAATATTTTACGTCGGTAGAATCGATACACAACCCATCAATAATATTTGACTTAATGTAAGTTTTAGGAGCATAATAAATAATAGTGTCACTTGGATTGGCAGGTTGTTCTTTCTGATAAAATACAATACTTATTGGGCCTGTCGCATCTCCAAATAATTGCCCACCGAAACCTTTAGGAATGTTTCTTAGGATAGAAAAATTGTAAACTCTTTCAACATGGCATTTCCCAAACAACCATTCTCTGAAATTTTGATAAGTCCCGCCCGTATTGGTTAATACTTTGGTGTTGAATATTAATGCAATTTCTCCTTTGGGTGCAAATGCCGTAGCTTTATGAAGAAACGGCAGTACCATTTCTTTTGCAAATCCCAAGTTGTTGCAATATTCTCTGATATTTTTTTGTTTTCCAAATTTGTCTTTATCAGGAGATAATAGTTTCCCAAATGGTGGATTTCCCACAACCAATTGAAATCCTTGTAATTCGTTGATTGATGACAAATCAGATATTGTATCCCGGCAAAAGAGGTTTCTACCTTTCTTTTCCTCATCTTTTTCCTTTGGGTCGTTTATCAAATAGGGTAAACGATAATTTTTTGAATCCTGCCACAGATTTTTTGGATCTAATTTATCAACCAAAGCCAGATACAGGCTAAAGGCTGCCACTTTAATGGCTTGTGGGTGAATCTCGATCCCGTAAATATTTTCTTTTAATAGTTTAACTAAAGTGTCAAAATCCGAAAGGTTATCAAGATTATGAGCATTTTCATAACGTTTTACAAGACGGTTGAAACTTTCCACTAAAAAAATTCCGGAACCACAACTTGGGTCTAATATTTTTATGTCGTACTCTTTTTCTCCGCTGTTTACAGGAAGTTTTTCATTCAAAATAAACTCAACCAATGATGGCGGGGTATAGTAAGTCCCTGAATTTTCTTTTAGAGTGGGGTCGGTTTCAGCCAAAAAATTCTCATAAATTTCACTTAACAACTCAATCTGAATTATTTTGAAATTGAAAAGCCTAAATAGTTTCCAATCATCATCAAATAACTGTTTGCTATCATTTTTTTCTCTACCCCTTATAAAGCAAATTTTTATACTATGGAGTTGTTTTTTATTAAACCGTTTTTCTGACTCATCAATAGTAAATACGTTGCCATTAAAATGTTCTGCTAACTTTTTGTACAGCTCATACGTTGCGTCTGCGTCATCTAAAATATCGAGGTATGATTCTGCCCCATATTTGAACTTATTATAAAAATCTTTGTCAGCGGCACCTCTGTCTTCGAGATATAGCAAAAACAGCGAGCGAAGGATTACTTTATGAATCAAATCCGGATCTAAACCCTGACCATTAAGAAAGTTGGTTGTATTAACAAAACTTCTCACCAGATAGGCATCAACCCTTTTTTGTAAATTGATTTTATCCCTGATAAATTGTGCTTCCTCCAAAGTCCAGATTATCCCTGTGTCAATTGCAATTCTTGAAAATAGTTTATTCAGTTCTTCAAGTTGTTGCTTATCTGAGACTTTATAGGTTTTTATTTCGATATTTTTAAGTTCCCTTTCGTAATCAAAATTCTCTTTAGTTTTTATGAGTGGTTTCTCGGAACAACTGTAAATGCGAATTTCAATTTCGGAATAAACATACAAAAACAGCACTTTTTTGTAGTTCCATATTTTTCTATGAATTTCAGAAATTGCTTTAAAGGTTTCTTCGTCAAATGACTTTACTTTTTTAAGAAATACAGCAGGAAAACTGTTCCCACTTTCGTCAGTGTTAAAATAAACAGAATCAATTTCAAACTCTTTTTCTTTTATTTCTTCAAGAACAATAGGCTCACTCTCTAAAAATCTTTTGCTTTTAGAATTTACTAATATTGCTCTGTCAAAGCCAATTGAATCAATTATATCTTGACCAGTCATTTGATAATATACTTATCAAGGATTTTCGGATAATATACAAATTTTGAACTGCAAAGCTATCTGTTTTGGTTGATTTTATAAACGATTACAATTTAAATTGTATTAATTTATTTCTTTAAAGTTTCATATATAGGAACGCTTCTCCCTCAGAAAATAGTTCATTTGTTTTTACAAAACAGAAGTTTATTTTAACTCCCTAATATTTTTTCAGAAAAAAATTATAATTAGCTTTACGGGCTATAAAAAATTGAAGAATGTATATTTCGCCTTTATATGGAAAAGAATGGCACTGGCGCAACGTGAAAATGGAAGTGCGAGAAGTTGTTGTTGTTTTGCGGTAAAGGCCGTAAAAAAGGGATTTGTTGTGATCGCAGCAAATCCCTTTTTTATTGTTTGAAAACAAGAAAAATGAGAACTTAATGCGGAATAATGAGAACGGCAATATTGTTGTTTTATTCTCATTTTTAACAATTTAAATCTCACGAATAAATAAAAAATTATAAACCAAATAAATTAAAAATCATGGCCAGACAAAAGAAAATTTTTCTTGACGAGTCGGAATTTCCGAAACAATGGTATAACCTTGCACCCGATCTACCAACCCCGCTAAACCCACCACTCGGACCGGGCGGTGTGCCTGTAACACCGGAAATGTTGGCTCCGGTTTTCCCAATGAACTTAATTGAACAGGAAGTTAGTATGCAACGCTGGATTGACATTCCTGAAGAAATTCGTAACATATTGATTCAGTGGCGTCCAAGTCCGTTGATTCGTGCTTACGAATTGGAAGAAGCGCTTGGAACACCGGCAAAAATTTACTATAAAAACGAAGGTGTTTCACCTGCCGGAAGCCACAAACCAAATACTGCCGTTGCCCAGGCATGGTACAACAAACAATTCGGAATTAAAAAACTGACCACCGAAACCGGTGCCGGTCAGTGGGGTTCTGCGCTTTCGTATGCATGTGCCCAAATTGGGGGAATCGAGTGTAAAGTTTATATGGTTCGTGTTAGTTTCGACCAGAAACCTTTCCGCAAAATGATGATGGAAACCTGGGGTGGAAATTGTATTGCCAGTCCAAGTACCGAAACACAAGCCGGACGCGATATTTTAGCCAAATATCCTGATACTCCGGGAAGTTTGGGAATTGCCATTTCGGAAGCTGTTGAAGCTGCTGTTACCGACCCAACCGGCCAGACACGTTACTCGCTCGGTTCGGTGCTGAACCACGTAATGCTGCACCAGACCGTAATTGGCCAGGAAGCAAAAAAACAGCTGAAAAAAGTGGGTATCGACAAACCCGATATCGTAATTGGCTGCTGTGGTGGCGGTAGTAACTTTGCCGGAATTTCGTTCCCGTTTATGTACGACAAAATTCATGGCGCCGACATTCAGATTATTGGTGCCGAGCCGTTTAGCTGTCCTACTTTAACCAAAGCCCCGTTTATTTACGACCACGGTGATGTTGCACAAATGACCCCGCTGCTGGCAATGAACAGTTTGGGACACAACTTTATTCCTGCTCCTATTCACGCCGGTGGTTTGCGTTACCACGGAATGGCTCCGCTGGTTAGCGCCGCTCTCCGCGACGGTTTGATGGAAGCTGTTGCCATTCACCAAAGCGAATGTTTCGAGGCTGGTTTGTTGTTTGCAAAAACTGAAGGTATTATTCCTGCACCGGAAACAACACACGCTATTGCAGCTACCATCCGCGAAGCGAAAAAAGCCAAGGAAGAAGGCAAGGAAAAAGTGATTCTTTTCAACTTCAGCGGACACGGTTTGATGGACCTTGTCGGGTACAACAAATACCTGGCCGGCGAATTGAACGATTACGAATATCCGGAATCGGAAATTGCAGAAAACCTGAGAAAACTCGACGGTTACCCGCTGCCTAAATAGTTTATAATCAAACGAAATACAAACCGGGGTAAATGAATTGCCCCGGTTTTTTATTTAAAAGAAAACGTAAACCAATTCTTCGGAAATTTTGGGTAAGACCGATATTAATTCCTGCTGAACTTCTTCAAAACAATGTGATTTTTGCTGAAGTTGTTTTTCCAATTGCAAGCCTGTTTTAGCATCGAAATAATTTCCTCCGATTTTTATTTCAGAAATTATTCCTTTTGAAATCTTCATTTGCACATTAAGTTTTTTCCCTTCTATTTCTGTTGAATTCTGAAACGAATATTTGGGTGAATATCCAAAATTCCAATCCCATGTGCTGAATTTTTCTTCGGAAAATTGCTGAATAGTTTGAATATCATTTTCATTCAATTCGTACATTTTTACACCCGGTTTTTCAAGTTGAAAATCGAGCAGAAACTGGTTAAATTCTTCAATTTTCATTGGCGTTTTTAAGAATGAAGAAATATTGGCCACCTGACTGCGGTTTGATTGAACGGCTTTGCTTTCATATTTTCCGGGAAACACTTTTATGGCTTGTCCAAGATTTTTTAAGTCGGAAGAAAAAAGCAAAGTTCCGTGGTGCAGCACCCGGTTTTTATAAACGTGTTCGGCGTTCCCCGATATTTTCAAACCTTCAATCAGCAAATCATTACGCCCCGAAGTTGTGGCCTGAATTCCCAGTTTTGCCAGTGCATCGACCACCGGCGATGTAAACATTTTAAAGCTTATTTCAGCCGGACTGCCCACATTTTTTATAAAAGCAAAATTTACATTTCCGTCGTCGTGAAAAACTGTTCCTCCACCCGAAATCCGGCGCGCAACAGTAATATTATTCTCGCGAACAAACCGGTAATTAATTTCAGCCAAAGCATTCTGATGTTTGCCAACTACCACCGTATCTTTGCTTTGCCAGAGCATAAAAATGTCTTCCGAAAAGTTCTTTAACAAATATTCTTCAGCGGCCAGACAAAAATAAGGATCGGTATTTTTTAAACGAATGCAGAGCATAAAATGAGTTTTTTGTTTCTAATTCTAACAAACAGCAAATTTACAAAAATGATTTTGGGGGGCTTTTCGGTCAAATAAAACAGATTTCCCCAGAAACAGAATTTAAAATTCGTATAACTCGTACTTGTATTCCCAGTTGATTTCGTTGTTGGGCTCCACATAAATTTTTATAAATGGCTCCGGACAATACGTTGTGGTGCTTGTCCAGTATCTGAATTGAATAATCGGTTTATCTCCCGAAATTCTGATGCCGGTTTTTGTTCTGTCGTTTTGAATTTTAAAATCATAATCTTCCGGAGAATCGCTAAAACCGGTTATCATCATATTTGCGGCAGTTCTTTTTCCATCAACAACAGGCAAATCCTGTAAATAAATCAATCTGTTTTTTTGAAAATCAACATATTCACCAACTGCATTTCCTGCAATGTTAAGGTTGAAGTTAAACTCCAGACTGATGTTCGGGCCAGCCAGTTCCTGGTCGATAATAAAAAAGTTATGGTTGTAAACATTTGTATTGATTATTTTCTCACCCGTGTTTTTAAGCTTGTGCCTGAGAATTATTTGCGGCTTATTTTCAACCAGTTCTACTGTTTTTGAATAAACGTACGAATATCCCGATTCGCTTTTTAAAGTTTGGATAAACTCGATCGAATTCTTGCCGTATTTTATTTCCCTCCTCCCGGGATTTGTTAATTCAAAATACTTCGAAAAATGATACGGCTCTTCGTTGGGTTTTTTCAGCATGCCTACCCCGATTTTCAGGAATTCTTCACCAACCGAAACCGAGTCGTAATCAATTACACCAAACTCCTCTGCCGGACCGGTAATCGATTCATGCACCAATGGATCATAATTTTCAAACCATTGCCCAATGTAAGTATGGTTCTTAAATTCAAGCGAATAAATTATTCCTGACCAATCGAACCGGAAAGCCCGGTAATAGCCATTTTCATTGTCGGGAAGATATAATTTTGCAGAAATTATTCCGTTTGACAATTCTTTTGTTGGCGGATTTGAATTTTCTGTAGTTTTATTTCCGCAGGAACAAAAAAGACAAAGGAATGCGGCAAAAAACATAAATTTTATCGGTTTCAGGTTGGTCGTTTTTTTCATAATTTTTAAATATTTTTTCTGAATAAATTTACGATTTACATCAAAGGGAAGGAAGAAAGAAAGTTAATTATTTGAATTAATTAACTTGAATCAGTCGTTTTATAAGTCCGAACAGATAACGGAGGCATAGAAAATTTAAAGGAAAAATTATTTGTGCTTTGCGTGTGCCCCGGGTGAAGTGTATATTTTTAGAAAATCTTTAAAATTCTTTCCTTTCTGTATTCTTTGGGAGACTGATTCATTACTTTTTTGAACATCCTTGAAAAATAGAATTGATCTTCAAATCCTACTTCTCTTGCCACATCGGCAATTGAGAGTTCTTTGTTGTCGAGGAGCCGACAGGATTGCTGGATTTTTAACCGATTAAAATAGTCAATGGGCGAAAATCCGGTTCTGCTCAAAAAAAGTCGTGAAAAATAGGAATCAGAAAGATGCACTACTTTGGCCAACTGTTTAAGAGTGATTTTTTTCTTTAAATTTTCCAACATAAAATGAATAACCCGGCTTACCGGATCATTGGTTTTGGTTTCGTTAACGCTTCGGTACTGTTTAAGGTGCGTAAAAGTTGCAAGTAACCGGGGCAGGCACAGATTTACATATTCCAGAATTTCAATCCCATAACCCATTTCCAGACATTGAAAAATCTCTCCAAACAATTCCAACCGGTCATTGATTCTTGATGTGTCGGACCTTTCAACTGGAGTAGCCTGACAAAATGAATTGGATATAAACTTTGACTTTCTTCCTTCAATATGTATCCAGTAAATAGACCATGGATTTTCTTTATCGGCGGAATAGGAATGTGGAATATTTTGAGGAATTATAAAAAAATGATCCGGCGGAAGAACGTGTTCATTTCCCGCTATTTTTATATAACCATACCCGTCGACATTGTAAATAAGAATGGATTGTGAACTTCCTTCGGGACGTTCCCTGAAATGATAAAGTGCATGTGGATAATAACCAATATCGGTGATATACAAATCGTCAAATAACTGATTTTGTATAAACTTTTCCAATGTTCCTTTAGGAATGGTATAACTCAGCTGCCCCGGAAATCCTTCCTTCCTTTTCATAAACTTAAAAAATCTATTGTTAATGTTTATTATCTGCCATTTCTCGTTGGAAAATATAAGTATCTCAATATTAAGTTTTCTGTGAATGTTTTAAGATATTCAAAAGTAATAATTACAAATCAAAAAAGTCAATATCGTCCATATAATCAGAATATCATTCATGGTTTTTATTGTTGCTCCCGATTATTTTTGAGCTCAAATAAAACGATTAAACCGATGATTAAATTTGCCTTTAATAAACAATTCATATTTGGCATTACTGCTGTGTCTGCCATGGGTGGACTTCTGTTTGGATATGACTGGGTAGTAATTGGCGGTGCAAAACCATTTTACGAACGGTTTTTTGATATTACCTCTTCTCCTTATTTACAAGGATGGGCGATGAGCAGTGCATTGATCGGATGTTTTCTGGGAGCCGTTACCTCCGGAATTTTAGCCGATAGATTTGGAAGAAAACTTCTTCTCATTTTTGCAGCTGCCTTATTCACTATCTCTGCAATCGGGACAGGTGCTGTCAATAACTTTACATTATTCATTGTTTATCGTTTAATCGGCGGCCTGGGAATTGGACTGGCTTCAGCAATATCACCCATGTATATTGCTGAAATATCACCGGCACACATTCGCGGCAGGCTGGTCTCAGTTAACCAGTTAACCATTGTAGTTGGTATTTTGGCAGCACAAACCATCAATTATCTGATTGCTGACAAAGTTGACCCAAATGCTACTGATGCAGAAATCCTTAATTCATGGAACGGACAAATGGGTTGGCGATGGATGTTTTGGGCCGAAACAATACCGGCTTTGATTTTCTTTCTTTTGGCCTTTTTTATCCCCGAAAGTCCCCGTTTCCTCGTAAAAATGGGAAAAACAGAAAAAGCAACAAATATTTTAACCCGAATCGGAGGAAAAGACTATGCTTTTGAAGAAGAGAAAAACATAGAACAAACATTAAAATCGTCTGAGCAAAAAATTGCTTTGGGTGACCTTCTTCATAAAAAAGTACGGCCAATATTGATTATTGGAATTGTTCTGGCAATTTTCCAGCAGTGGTGCGGAATTAATGTAATTTTTAATTATGCTGAAGAAGTTTTTGTTGCAGCCGGATTTTCAGTGGGCGACATGCTTTTCAATATCGTTATTACCGGAACCGTTAATCTTATTTTTACCCTGGTCGCGATGCGCGTAGTTGATAGTCTGGGCCGACGTAATTTAATGTTATTTGGTTCTGCCGGGCTGGCAGTTATTTATTTTGTACTTGGAGGAAGTTATATTCTGAAGCTTGATGGAATTGTTGTTCTCGTTCTGATTCTTTTGGGTATTGCTACTTATGCCATGACACTTGCTCCAATTACCTGGGTTGTTTTGTCTGAAATATTCCCGAACCGAATCAGGGGCGCTGCAATGGCTGTGGCAACAACTGCACTCTGGATAGCCAGCTTTCTTCTCACTTACACATTCCCTGTTTTGAACAAATTATTAAACGCCGGAGGAACCTTTTGGTTATACGCCCTTATTAGTGTTTTCGGCTTTTTATTTATTCTGAAAAAATTGCCCGAAACCAAAGGGAAATCATTGGAAGAAATAGAAGATGAATTTTTAATTAAATAGCCTGGATAAACAAAGTTGGTTCATTCAAGATTAAAACGAGTCAGCTTATTGTTGGGCGACTAAAACTTAAAAATTACAACGATGAAATATTATCACTACTGGTTTTTGCTGCTTTCACTTTGGTCATGCAGTTCCGAAACAAAAAACACCATTGATTTAAGTGGGGAATGGCAATTTAAAATGGACTCTCTGAATATTGGAATTACCGAAATGTGGTACAACCGGGAGTTTGAAGAAAGTGTTCAACTACCGGGTTCGATGGTAGAAAACGGGAAAGGTCTGGACGTTAATCTGAACACCCAATGGACAGGTGGAATCCAAAATCCCGATTGGAACAAAGATCCCAATTACGCACCTTATTTTGATCCCGTCAATTTTCGTTTTCCTTTTTGGTTGCAACCCCTTAAAAAATACACAGGCGAAGCCTGGTACCAGAAAACAATTTCCATCCCGGAAGATTGGAATGGTAAACCTGTTTTTCTTTTTCTGGAACGTCCCCACTGGCAATCCAACGTTTGGATTAACGGTTCATTGGCCGGCTCCCAAAACAGCCTGGGAACACCGCATGTATTTGATATTACCCGGTTTATTAAAACAGGTGAAAACAATATCAGTATTTGTATCGATAACCGTACCGATAAAATTGATGTGGGCGAAAATTCACACAGTATTTCAGACCATACTCAATCGAACTGGAATGGAATTGTCGGAAAAATCGAGTTGGAAAAAAAGAACAATATTTACTTCCGTCAAGTAGATGTTTTTCCTGATATTGCTTCAAAAAGCATTAAAATAAAATCAACGGTTGTTAATACTTCTGCTGAAGAAGAAATCACCATTCCTGTTTTTGCACAGCTCAAAAATACTAATGTAAAAACCGGAAAGGAAAAATTCAAGTTTACCATTTCTCCCGGCGAGAATATAATCAACCTGACTTATAAATTGGGCGAAAATGCTTTGTTGTGGGATGAATTCAATCCGAATGTTTATCGGCTTATTCTTCAACTTCAATCAAAATCGGGTACCGATGAAATAACTGAAACGTTTGGTTTACGTGAATTTAATGTTGAAGGACAACGGTTTGCCATTAACGGAAGACCCTTGTTTTTACGCGGAACTCTTGAATGTGCCATTTTCCCCAAAACCGGTTATCCGGCAACCGGGACAGAATACTGGCAAAAGATTTATTCTGCAGTAAAATCGCACGGTTTGAATCACGTTCGTTTTCATTCCTGGTGTCCGCCTGAAGCAGCATTTGATGTGGCCGATGAAATGGGAGTTTACCTTCAGGTGGAGTGTGGTTCGTGGGCCAACCAAAGCACCGAGTTGGGCAGTGGATTCCCGGTTGATGAATATATTAGGGCCGAAAGCGAACGGATAGTTGCTGAATACGGGAACCATCCTTCGTTTGTAATGATGGCTTACGGAAATGAACCGGGTGGACCCAATTATACTGCCTATCTTACTGAATTTGTAAATTTCTGGAAAGAAAATGACAGCCGCAGATTGTATACCGGAGCAGCCGGCTGGCCAACCCTGGAAGTAAATCAATATCACAACATTCCGGCCCCGCGAATTCAGGGGTGGGGAGAAGAGTTAAACAGTATTATCAATGCACAAACCCCACGAACCAATTACGACTGGAACGATAAAATTTCCGATAATACTATTCCAGTTGTAAGTCACGAAATTGGCCAGTGGTGTGTATATCCCAATTTCAAAGAGATTGAAAAATACTCCGGAGTATTGAAGGCGAAAAACTTTGAATTGTTCCGTGAAAGTTTAAATGCCCATCACATGGGTGAACTGGCAGATAGTTTTTTGCTGGCATCTGGAAAATTGCAGGCACTTTGCTACAAGGCAGAAATAGAAGCGGCGCTGCGCACTTCAAATCTGGCCGGTTTTCAGTTGCTCGATTTGCACGATTTCCCGGGGCAGGGAACTGCTCTTGTGGGTGTTCTCGATCCTTTCTGGGAGGAAAAAGGTTACATTTCTCCCGAAGAATACAGTCGCTTTTGCAACTCAACAGTGCCGCTGGCCCGATTGGAAAAACGAATTTTTACTGAAGGTGAAACCTTGTCAGCCGAAATAGAAGTTGCTCATTTCGGAGCTGCTCCGCTAAAAAATATCAATCCTGAATGGAAAATTACTTCGGGCGGAACAACCGTTGCCAATGGAACACTGGGACAGCGTGACATCGAAATCGGAAATACTATTCCGCTGGGCAAGGTTGTTTATGCATTTCAGAATGAAAATAATCCCCGGAAACTGACCTTGTCCGTTTCTGTTGGTGATTTTACCAACTCGTGGGATTTGTGGGTTTATCCTGAAAATAATTTAGATAAAAGTGAACAGGTGAAGGTGGTTGAAAATATTGATCAAACTACCGTTCAGTATTTGCAGAAAGGCGGGAAAGTATTACTAAGCCTGGGACGCGGAAAAGTATCACCAGAAATGGGCGGGAAAGTTGGCGTTGGTTTTTCCAGTATTTTCTGGAACACAGCCTGGACCAACAACCAAAAGCCACATACACTTGGAATTTTATGCGATCCGGCTCATCCGGCTCTTAAATATTTTCCGACTGAATATCACTCCAACTGGCAGTGGTGGGATGCAATGAACCATGGTGATGCCGTTCATCTCGATTCCTTACCGGTTGAACTGAAACCAATTGTGCGTATTATCGACGACTGGGTAACCAACCGCAGTCTTGCCCTTCTTTTTGAAGCGAAAGTTGGTGATGGAAGCATCATTGTTAGTGGTACCGACCTTGTAAATGGGTTGGATAACCGACCGGAAGCCCGGCAGTTAAAAAGCAGTTTGTTGTCGTATATGGAAAGCTCCCGTTTTAATCCCTCTGTGTCATTAAATCCTGAAGACCTGAAAAAAATAGTTAATGAATAATGCTGATTTTATGCCCGTAAAAGCCTGGCGCGAAAAAGTTGTTATTCCAACATATGGAATTGGAGAACCGGAAAAAACCCCCATATTCCTTGAAAAAAGAGTCTATCAGGGAAGTAGCGGAGTAGTCTATCCGTATCCTGTAATTGAAAAAATTAACAACGAAAAAGAAGATAAAGAATGGAACGCAATTTATCTGGAAAACAAATATCTGAAAATAATGATTCTTCCAGAACTGGGAGGACGCATTCAGATGGCCTATGATAAAATAAAACAACGCCATTTTGTCTATTACAATCGGGTAATTAAACCGGCTTTGGTTGGTTTAACCGGCCCGTGGATTTCCGGAGGAATTGAATTTAACTGGCCACAGCACCATCGCCCTTCAACGTATGATCCCGTTGATTCTCTGATAGAAGAAAACGAAGATGGCAGCGTAACGGTTTGGTGCAGCGAATTGGAACGAATGTTTCGTACAAAAGGAATGGCTGGCTTTACACTTTACGCGAATAAAGCCTATCTCGAAATTAAAGTAAAATTGTACAACCGTACACCTCATCCGCAAACATTTCTGTGGTGGGCCAACCCTGCCGTAAAAGTCAACGATGAGTATCAATCTGTTTTTCCGCCTGATGTAAATGCTGTTTTCGATCATGGTAAACGCGATGTTTCCAGTTTTCCGATTGCCACAGGAACATATTACAAAGTGGATTATTCAGCCGGTGTAGATATTTCCCGCTACAAAAATATCCCCGTTCCGACAAGTTATATGGCAATAACCTCAAAATACAATTTTGTTGGTGGGTATGAAAATGATTCAAAAGGAGGTTTGCTTCATGTTGCCGATCATCATCAATCGCCCGGGAAAAAACAGTGGACCTGGGGAAACGGTGATTTCGGCCGGGCGTGGGATCGAAATCTTACCGACAAAGACGGTCCATACATTGAATTGATGTGTGGCGTTTACACTGATAATCAGCCCGATTTTTCCTGGTTGCAACCTTATGAAGAAAAAAGTTTCAGTCAGTATTTTATGCCTTACCGCGATTTAGGCGTTGTGAAAAATGCAACCAAAGAGGCCATGATAAACCTGGAAACAGAGGTAAATGGGACTCGGTTAAAAGCATACACTACCGGTGAGTATCCCAAAACACGTATTTCCCTTAAAAATCAAGGGCAACTGATTTTTGAAAAAATGGTTGATTTTTCTCCTGAAATGAGTTTTGATGAATTCATTGAAACCGATATTGACATTAAGAATTGTTACGTTTCGCTTGTCAGTCAGGAAGGGAAAATTTTAGTGGACTGGCATCCTGAACCGGAAAAACTAAAACCTTTGCCCGATCCGGCAAAAGCAGCCAAAGATCCCGAAAAGATAAATTCTGTGGAACAACTCTATTTGCAAGGGTTGCATCTGGAACAATACCGCCACGCAACTTACGACCCGACTGCTTACTATCTGGAAGCCTTAAAACGTGAACCCGGCGATGTTCGTAACAACAATGCAATGGGACTGTGGCTGATGAAAAGGGGAAAATTTGCAAATGCTGAACCTTATTTCCGCACAGCCATTGAAACTTTGACTGAACGAAATCCTAATCCATACAACGGTGAACCGTTGTACAACTTAGGTTATTGTTTGCGTATGCAGGGAAAGCTAACAGAAGCTTATAATTGGTTCTTTAAAGCGACCTGGAACGGTGCCTGGCAGGATAGTGGTTTTTTCCAGGCAGCTCAAATCAATTCAATATTCGGAAACAAAGAGAAAGCCCTGGAACTGGTAGATCGGTCATTATGGCGAAACTGGCTGAATCAGAAGGCCCGTCACCTGAAAATCATGTTGCTGCGCGAAAACGGACAGACGAAGGCTGCTTTAAAATTGATAGAAGAGTCGCTGGAAATGGACCGTTTTAACTTTGGTGCAATCTATGAAAAATACCTCATAACCAACAATAATTTGGTTTTAAACCATTTGAAAGAATTGATGCGGGATTACGTGCATAATTATATCGAATTTTCGCTGGATTATGCAACATCTGGCTTTTACATTGATGCCATTAATTTTATCGATCTTCATATTTCAGACAAAAAGCAGGTTTATCCAATGGCCTTGTATTTTAAAGGGTATTATTATGCGTTAAAGGGCGAAAGTTTAAAATCGGAAGAAGCATTCAAAAAGGCTGGAAAGATGCTGCCTGACTACTGTTTCCCAAATAAACCGGAAGAACTTTTAGCGCTGCAAAAAGCTGTGGAAGTAAATCCGGATGATGCCAAGGCCTGGTATTACATGGGTAATTTCTGGTACGGAGCCCGTCAACACAACAAAGCTGCTGAATGTTGGGAAAAATCAAAAAACCTTGATGATTCCTTTCCAACCGTTCACCGCAACCTGGCATTGGCTTATTACAACAAACAAAAAAAACCACAAACTGCACAGGCTTCACTCGAAAGAGCTTTTGAGCTCAATAAAAAAGATGCCCGCGTATTAATGGAATTGGATCAATTGTATAAAAAATTAGGTGTATCCGCCGCAGAGCGTTTGGTTTTTCTTGAAAAACATCCGGATGAAGTAGATTTCCGGGATGATCTTTACCTCGAAAAAGCCTCACTTTATAATTTAACAGGAAAAGAAGAAAAAGCTCTTGATTTGATTATGAAACGACAGTTTCACCCTTGGGAAGGTGGCGAAGGAAAAGTGACGGGTCAGTACTTGTATTCACATATTGAACTGGCAAAAAAATCAATTAATGCCGAAAAATTTCAGGAAGCAGTAGATCATTTAATGCATTGTTTTGAATATCCCAATAATCTGGGTGAAGGTAAATTGTTCGGCGCTCAGGAAAACGATGTCAACTACTGGCTGGGTTGTGCTTTCGCGGGTTTGGGTGAAACAGAAAAAGCAAAAACAGCTTGGAAAAATGCCACCATTGGATTGTCGGAGCCAAGTGCAGCATTGTATTACAACGACCAGCAGCCGGATAAAATCTTTTACCAGGGATTGGCGTTGCTAAAACTTAAACGTGATGCTGAAGCAAGAAGCAGATTTAACAAGTTGCTGAAATATGGCGAAAAACAACTTTTTGTTCCTTTCAAAATGGATTACTTTGCCGTGTCGCTTCCCGACTTACTTATTTTTGAGGAAGATCTGCAAAAGCGTCATGAACAACATTGCCATTATTTGATGGCCCTGGGGCATTTGGGATTGGGAAACAACAAAAAAGCAAAAGTGGAGTTTGATAAAGTTCTTTCAGAAGATAAATATCACATTGGTGCATTTGTAAATCAAAAGTTAGTGAAATAGACGGATATATTGATTAACCTGAATTTTGACACTCCTTCATTATTGTTATGATAATTATATCTCAAAAGAGATGTTGAAAATAACAGGATAGTAAAAAGCCGCTGTTAATTTCTATTACAACGGCTTTTTAATTTTTGGTGCACCTGGACGCTCTTTTTCCAAACTATTTCTTTACAATTTTAGAATTGCTACGGAACCTACATAAAACATTAGAAACAAATCCTTTAAAATAGTTACCTCGCCTTAATCTGTTCAGAAGCGGGAAAACTGAAATATCAAACCTGTTACGAATTTTTAATTATTGGTTGAACCTTGTGAAAGTTAATTTATTGCCTTAACTATTCCTGCAAGGAATTCATTGTTGTCAAAATCGCCATGTTTGGAGAATCCGGTACGAACAACTACCAATTCCAATGACGGGATAATGTATATGAATTGCCCGTCGTGTCCATTACAACTAAACATATCGTGCGGAACATCGGGATAGTCTGTTCCTTTAAGATTTAACCAAAAGAAAACTCCGTATTGTTCATCTGAACCTTTTGCTTCAGTTGTAGAATATTCAACCCAGCCTTCAGGAAGTATCTGTTCGCCCAACCAGTTTCCTTTATTCAGGTAAAGCAACCCAAACCTTGCATAATCGCGCATAGTAGCATATAAATACGACGAACCAACAAATGTTCCCGATGCATCGGGTTCAAAAATAGCGCTACGCATACCTATTTTATTGAACAATTCTTCTCGTGGAAAACGATAGTAATCATCGTCGGAGTTGAAAGACTTTCGCATTATCAAGCTAACAATATTAGTTGATCCGGAAGAATAATACCAAACTGAATCGATCGGGTATTTGTAAGGTTTGTCAATGGCATATTGTCCCATATCACCAACTTTATGCAGCATTATGTTTACATCGGAATTGTTGCCGTAATCTTCGTTCCATTCTAATCCGCTGTTCATGTGCATCAAATTATTTATCGTAATGTTTTTGCGATCGTCATTCTGCCAATCAGGAAAATTCAGCGGTTTGTTAATGTCAATTTTCCCTTCGTTTACCATTAATCCCGCCAAAGCATTGGTAAAGCTTTTGGCCATTGACCAGCTAAGAAATTTGTTCTCAGGTTTAAAATCATTACGAAAACGCTCTGCAACAATCTGCCCTTTATAAACAACAGTTACCGCAAAAGTTCCTTTATGCGGAATAGTGTCGGCAAAAGCCATATCCAGTGTTTCTTTAAGTGCATCGATGTTTATGCCCGAAGGAATAGTGTCGGCCAGCAAATCGCCCATTGGCCATGCAATTGTGTCGGGATTTTCCGGTAATACTTTTGCCGCAGAATGTAAGTGCGAATTTATTTCCTCAACCGTTGCATCTTCAACCAGGGTACAACCAAAACCTTCGTTATAAACTGCCGTTGAACTGTGCCACAGAAATCGACTTTTGACCTCCTTTTTTTCATAATCGACCTTATTCTTTACATATTTGATGAATGAAAAATTCAGGTCATTGGCTTCGAGCGATTCCTGACTTCTTCCGGCAACAAAAATACCTGAGGAAAGATTTTTGGCGGCATAGCCGGTAATAATCGGAAGCAGGGGGTTCATATATAGAAATCCGCCCAATAAAATCACAATTATTACTGCAAGGGTAATTCTTCTGGCTTTCATAATTTTGGATTTAGTAACAAACAAATATAAATTAAATATCAGATACCGAAATAGAAAAGCTGTCTTATAAAAATAGCGAACGATTTCCTGGTGTTAAAATATATGGAAATTAAAAAGCCGTTGAAATTGAAATATTCAACGGCTTTTTGATTTTTTGTACCCGAGGCGGGAATCGAACTATCTTTTTAATACGCTTATAATCAATGTGTTATTTCAATGAAAAATAGCGAGGTATCTCTTTTGTGACTCACTAACTCATTCGCATTGTTTTATATCATAAAAATACAAAAAAGTCTATTCTTTTTCAAACCGTATTATTTCATTGTAATTTTTCAATCAAACTAGAAAATTCATCAATATCTAGAAAAAATTCAAATACACTTGAATTTTTCTATAAAACAAAAGTAAACTGATCTTCGCTAATACAGGAATCCAAACAGCCAAATTGGAACTTTATTTCCTGTTCCAGTTTCAATATCATCAGAAACAATCAAGTACTTATCTAAATGTTGAACCTGTGATTTGTTTTTATTTTTTCCTCCAATTTCCAGAGTATAGTCATTGAAAACAAAGTCGCCGGATTCAGGAGAACTTACTCTAAAACCGGCATTATATAATTGGTTAAATATGAATGTTTCGCGAATATTTCCTATATCCGGTCTGTTTCTTAAGGCATAGGCAAGGTTAGTGTTTTCAAGATAAATTTTATCTGGTTTTTGTAAGGTAGATACACCTTTTCCTGCTGAACTTAAGGTATTTAATAATCTTGCATCACTTAATTGGTAAATATATTGATATACACTATCTCGACTTAAATCAAGTTTTCGAGCAAGGGCCGCAATATTAGGCTTAAAGGGCACCGATTCCGCGATTACAGCCAGTAGCCTCTTCACCTTATTGGCAGTTCCCGGGTTGTATGCAGCAATGTAAGCCAGGTCTGTATCAACAATTGTATTTATTATCTGATTCAGTTTTAACAGATAAGTATCTTCCCCTTCAATGAAAATAGGAAGATAACCTACCTCTGTATATTTCCGGAATGCAGGTAAAGGTCTTAGCTTTTCACTTATTACCCGACTAAGATTTCGGTGATTATTATAAATATTATCAATTGTAACTGAATCAAAATTGACTTTGTATGAAAATTGCAAAAACTCGCGAAAGGATAACCCTGCCAACATATAACTTACAACTCGTCTGCTTAAATCAGCTTCTCCCCGATAAATATCCAGTGCTGAAGATGCCGAAAATATTATTTGCATATCAGGCAATCCATCGTAAATGTTTTTTAATTCTATTGACCAGTTTTTATATTTATGAACTTCGTCAATAATCAGAATTTTTCCTCCTTGCTTATACCAATCATAGGCTGTTTCCAGCAAGGTATGATTGTAAAACCATGTATGATCGGCAGTGATATATAAAGCTGTCTCGGGCAATCCCAAATCATATTTTAAGTATTGCAACATTAGTGTTGTTTTACCTGCTCCACGTGGACCTTTAATGGCAATCATTCTCTGATTCCAGTTTATCCACCCATGCAGATATCGTCTAAATTCATTTTTTACATTTCGTAAAATGCTCTCTTGAAATTCTAATAGCACTTCTATTTTTGTCGCATTCATTCGACAAATATAATTAATATTTGTCGAATAGTATCGACAATTTTCGTGAGTTTCTATAATCTGTGGAGAATGAGCTAAGGATATGTTATAGTATATAATTTCAGGTAGTTTTGGGATGTATAAACAATTCCGGAATAATAATTCAACTACACAAATACACTTTTTCGAACGACTTTTGATGCCTATGAAAAGAGAAATAAATTAATTTTCATTGATGTCCCAAAGTCATCCTTAATCCCAAATCGTAAACACCGGCTCTTTCCAATTCAGGCATTAGACAAAAGGCAACGGAATAAATGGACTGAAAGAATGCGTCGGAGGACAGTAAATTGGCAAGTGTTTTACCTATGCTTTGGTGCAAAGTCTTCTTTCGAAGAATGAGAAAGGTGTCTTTGCATCAAAGATCATCTACGATTTCAAAACTCTTGTCAATTTACTGGCTGCGTTTATGCCGTAAGCTTTTGACGTTTGCCTGAATTGAAATCAATTTGTTGAAGATTTGGGAAATCCGTGCAGGTGTTTACATTCTGTACCCTCTGTTCTTTTTCCTCTGAGGTTTAATTTTTTGATAGGACTCTCTTTTTCGCTGGCTTTCTTCATCTTTTGCCGCCTGATAAAGCCCTTCCTTAATTAATTGTTGAAACGCATAATCATACGATGGATTTTGAATAACTTTAAAATATTCCTGTAGTTTATTTTGTTCCAACTGGTACTTTATTTTTGAGTAACTAAACTGTCGGTCAACTTTTGAGCCATTAAATTTCAGGTTGTTTTTGGTAAATGAAATCCCCTGAACAACATTAGTATTCCCTCTGAATTTATAGTGAATTGTTATTCCTTCTGCTTTTAGCCTGGCTTCCAGTACTGTCCAGTCTTTGCATTTCGGAACAGTTTCTTTCAGGCAGTTATATATTTCATACTTCGTTTTATCAGGTTCTTTCAAACGATGGACATTTACATTTTCTTTCCCTTTGGCAAAATACAGGTCGTACTTCCGGGTCAGTTCTTTACATATTTTCTCGCTTCGGTAGCGGTCATTTTTACTGGATATTGTTTTACCATCGTTGTTCACCCTGTTAAAGACAATATGAATATGTGGATGCTCTTTATCGTAATGCCGGGCAATTATAAACTGGGTGTTTACAATTCCCATTTTAACCATGTAATCATCTGCAACTTTCATCATAAATTCATTACTAAGTTTTGGCTTGTCCTGAACCGAGAAGTCTAAAGAAATATGACCAACTGTTTTTGTCACACGCGAATTCAGTTCTGTTTGTGAAGCAAAGCTTTTTATAATGGAGTTCGTATCTTTTAAACGAACACCCTCTCCAAGTAATATTTCAGCTGCTTTCTTTGAATCGAGGATGTAATTTACCGCTCTGGCAAAATCTGCACCTGTTACGATTTTGGCAATGATAGTATTTTGTTTAGGATTCGGTCAATTTTAGCAGCCAGGTACAAATATTCTCCCCGAATGTGATCGTAACCCAATGCATTGGCTTTTCTTGCGATCTGATTCAGGTTATTAGCCATTCCCGAGAGTTTTCTTATTTCATCGTGCATTTCAGGCGTTAAGCGTTGAATAACGTCTGTATTCATTATTGAGCTTCTGACAAACTCACTTAACGAGACTCCTGACTCCTTAGCTTTTCCTTTTAACGAATAATATTCAAGGGTCGACATTTTTACCGTTACCTTGTAACTCATCTTCTCTCCTGCCAGTTTTCGGGGCCTCCCTCTTTGATTAAACTTCGCCATTTTGTATTACCACTTTTTAGACCAACGGGATGTTAAATAAGGGTTTTGGTCAGACCAAAATATAAACTTGCTTACCTACCTCGAAAGGGGTCTTTTTATGGAAATAAAGTTAGGTACTGAAAGGGAGAAATAAAACAGCAAACTAACTCAATATCAGCTAAATAAAATTATTCCAATGTTTGTAAAGGAGCCCAGAAAACCACAATCTTAAAAAAAGAAATATCTGATATAGGAACATTGTGTTAAACAGAAAGAAATTGGTTTTTATCCAACCTTCGGAGTCTTACAGAATATGTGGTAATTTTCGATCTATTCCTGAGACCCTAGTTGGTATTAAGAAGTATGAGGATTGGTTTTTAAATTTATAGATTGTGTCTTTTCTTTTCGCAAAATCAACTCTTCAGAAAAGATCCACCCCAAAAATCTTTTTTGGTCTTTCTACCTGCATTTCTACAATAGTTCAAGAAGTTCTCCAACATTACGTCTTTTCATTTCTACTGGCATTGAAAGATGATATCGTTTGCAATAGGTTCTTCAATTTGAGTTCGAGTCTTGTGGGGTTCACTTAGATTCATAAAAGCCTTGTAAGTATTATTTCGGGGCTTTTGCGTGTTCGATGTGAATGCTAAATATATTTCAAAAATAAGCAAAGTACTGTAATGCAATTGATTAATGGCGCGAGTGCCTTAAGGTTAAGTAATTGACAACAATTTAAAAGCGCTTTATAGAAAATAACTTTAAAAAACTCTATTTCAATCCTTAGAAACCTGACTGTTTCATTTTTAAACCATCGTGGAAAACTTTTGATAAGAGCTGAATTTACTATAATTGCCCTTCTTACATTCAATTGGAAATCCACTGGATTGCAATTTTCAACGATGTATGTTTTTTCTTTTTCACTATGTTGCTTTTTGTGCGAGCTAGGGATGACTGCAAAGTAAATTCTTTAAATTTTTGTTGTGAAAGCAGGACAATTAATTCAACATTTTTTGAGTCTTTTCCCGACGAGCACAGTCGTCGGCAGCATTTCCGTCAGGTGCGTGAGCAGGAATTGTTGCAAGAAACATTATTGGCTACAACCCAAATAGCAGTGGCAATGTTCCGAATGTCATTTTAGAACTACCCTTCGTAGCTGAACAATAATGGGAAATCACAAACTTCCAATCCGCAAATGGTACATGGCAATAGCTTTTATGAGTTTCAGTAAAGGTAATCTCGGCAGCCGGAATGCAACGGCTATTAGAGCATAGCCGTTACGAAACGATTTGGTCAATGATGCACAAGATTATGAGAGGCGATGGGCAAACGTGACAGTCAGTATGAACTAGCAGGAATGGTTGAATTTGACGAGGCCTTCTTGAAACTGAACCCAGCGAAAAGGACAAGAAAAACTTAAAGCGTGGAAAAGGTAGCCAGCGGCAACAGAATGTTGCAGTTGCTGTGGAATCCGTTCCATAGGTAGACTCAGGAACAGGAAAAAGAGGGAAACAATGCAGGTGTCTTAAAATGAAAGCACTTGATGGGCACGGCTCTACTGAAATGAATGAATTTATTGGTCAAAATATTGCGGAAGAAAGTATTGTTTTTAGAGATAAAAGCGAAAGTTATCTTGATATTGCCAATTATGCCGAGGTTCATGTTTTTGAGAAATCAACATATGAGACGAGCAAAACAACACTGCAATGCGTGCATATTGCAATAAATAATGCAAAACGAACACTTTTAGGAAGATACCATAAAATTAAAGGCACATATTTACAACTTTGCCTGAATGAATTCTGCTACAAACTGAACCGTACATACTTTAGTGACAGGTTATTCGACAGATTAACCATTGCCGCGGCTTCAAATTACTGACAGCATAACGGATAAGCGAATTATTTTTTATCTGTAAAATTGAAAAAATGATTTTTTTTTTGGGGGGATTCCTAATTTATTACGTATTACTTTAAATATTCAAATAGTACAATATTTATTTCATAGTTAAATTAGTTTAGTTCGCTAAGGAACCCCGTTTTGGGGATCTTTTATGCTTTCAAATGTGGTAAGTTATTATAAGAAATGCATATAGATTACAACATAAAAAGTATCATCAAAAGGTATGTTGAGAACAAGTGTGATGCTGAAGAATTAGAAACTATTTTTTCTCTTTTTGAAGAACCAGATCAGAATTTAGCTTTACGCGCGTCACTTTCTGAAATCTGGCTAAAGGAGGAATTTATCAACAGTACAGGATTTTCAGACGGAATAGAACAGACACAAGATTTTCACTGGATACTTAATAAAATTCATCATCAGATTAATCTAAATGAAAAATCTACCAAAAATAAAAAAATTGTTACCCTGGTACTAAATGTATTAAAAATTGCAGCTGTTATATTACTTGGCTTTTTTGCAGGACATTTTTATAATAATTTTAACGATAGTCGCCCTGTTTATTATACGTCTATATCGCCCAAAGGGTCAATCTCCCAAATAATATTGCCTGATAGCAGTATCGTTTTTTTGAATTCAGGCTCAGAAATTAAATATTCTTTAAATAGTAGAAAGAATGAGCGTGAGATAATTCTTTCGGGAGAGGCATGGTTCGAAGTTACGGAAAATAAAAAGAGACCCTTTATAGTTCATACGCCATGTTACGATGTGAAAGTTTTGGGCACTCGTTTTAATGTAAAGGCATACGAATCTGATGACGAGATTGTGACAACTCTGGAAAAAGGAAGTGTTGAAGTGGTTTCTTCAGATAAACTCAAATTAAAGTCGGACAGGGTGTTGTCTTCTGGAGAACAGTTAATATACAACAAGTCGAATAAAGCTATTGAAACCAAGGCTGTTAATACCTACTTCTATACATCGTGGAAAGACAATAAGCTTATTTTCATTAATATGAATCTGAAAGAGCTTATAGTACTGCTTGAACGTAAATTCGGTGTTGATATTGAAGTTGCAAATGATATGATCCTTGATTTCCATTACGATGGGATTATCAAAAACGAAACGATTCTTGAGGTACTCAAACTTTTAGAGGAAACCTTGCCAATACAATATAAAATAGAAGGTCAAAAAGTAATCATTAAAAATAAATAAAGGAGAATAAACGTATGAATACTTAACTAAATCTAACAAAAAAAGCCGGCAAAAGCTGTCACTTCTGCCGGACTGAATGCGTTAAAATGGTGCTGTCACACCAATTATTACTAACATTTAATAAGACAAATCTATGAAAAAAAATGAATTAGTTTATTTCCCTGTTTTTGGGGGAAAGCGAAAATTTTTACTAACTATGAAACTGAGCTTAATTTTTTTATTTGCATGTTTCATGCAGGTTTCTGCAACAGTTTATTCGCAAGGCACAAAATTTAGTTTTGAAGTAAAGAATAAACAGATTGAAGATGTTTTGCGGGAAATTGAAAACAAAAGTGAGTTCCGTTTTTTTTATCAACGAGAACAAGTCGATGTTGAGCGTAAGATAGATTTGAATATTTCCGACAGAACTGTCGAAGAGATTCTTCCTATATTGTTTAAAGGGCAGGACGTCGCTTTTGATGTACGGCAGGATAACCTAATCCTAATAAAATCTGACAACACTATTCCCGAAAATGTTAATATCGTTGAATTGCAACAACAACAACAGCAACAACAACAACAGATTGTCTCTGGGTTGGTAACCGACGACGGTGGACAGCCCTTACCCGGAGTAAATATTGTAATAAAGGGAACTACAATGGGAACAGTTTCAGATGAAAACGGTAAATATACCTTTGCTTCGATTGATCCTGATGTGACCTTGATATTTTCATTTATTGGTTATGTTTCCCAGGAGATACCTGTTCGGGGCAGGAAGGTTATTGACGTGATCCTAACGATGGATGATTTGGGGCTTGATGAAGTCGTTGTTGTTGGATATGGCAGCCAACAAAAGGAATCTTTAACAGGTGCTATCTCCAATATTCAATCAGATGAAATTTTAACAACCAAAACAGCCAGTGTGGCAACAATGGTTCAGGGTAAAATTCCCGGATTGATGATTCGTAAAGTTTCCGGGTTACCCGGTGCCTTTAATAGTATGATAAGCGTGAGGGGCTTCGGTGCGCCGCTTCTGGTTATTGATGGGGTTATTCGTGACGAAATGTCGGATTTTGAACGACTCAATCCGGAGGATATTGAGAGTATCTCGGTGTTAAAGGATGCTTCTGCCGCAGTTTATGGTATGAATGCAGATAATGGTGTTTTAATTGTTACTACAAAATCAGGTAAAGCAGGTAAAACAAAGGTTAATTATAATGTTGCTTATGATTATAAGCAACCTACTAATGCAGGCAATCTTAATACTGTTGATGCATATCACTATAGATTGTACAAAAATGAGATGAGAAAAAATTATCGTCAGCCACAAGCCTTTTCTGATATTGAACTTGAAAAATGGAGACTGGGTACTGAGCCCGGTTATCAAGACTATGATTGGTACAATAATGTAATTGCAAATGGAAGAGGAAACTGGCGCCATAACGTTTCTATTTCTGGTGGTAATGAGGCTATTACTCATTATTCAAGTTTTAGCTTTTTGGAAGATAAAGGTATATTAATGCACAATGAAACGAATAGATATAAGAAATTCAATGTTCGTACTGCTTTTGATGCTAATATTGCCAAAGGGTTGACTTTTAGTGTTAAAGTGGCCGGAAAATATGATGTACAGGTGCAGCCTCCACAGAGTTATTTCTGGATTTATAAACAAATGTATGTTTCGGATAGAGGTATTGGGCCATATACTTTGGCTACCAGAGACAGTAATGAAAAACATTATTCGTCTGTTCCTGCTGAAGGTGTTAATGTATTCGCAAAAATGAACCCCGCAGGTAACGGTGGGGATGGATATGACAGAACTAAAAATTATCAGTACCAGTTATCAGGTGAAATGGCGTATGATCTTCCATTTGTGGAAGGATTAAAAGTATCGGTTTTAGGGGCATTTGATGGAAATTTTAATCAGCACAAACTTTTACGTGGTTCATATAGCTTGTATGATTATATGACAGATGCGCTAAAAAATACTACTCAGGCTTCTATTCAGGAAGAAATGAGTCATTTTAACCGAACTGACGTACAGACCAAAATTTCATACGAAAATACATTTGGAGAGTCGCATAAGATTAGTGCGTTGCTTGTTAATGAACTTAGGCAATTAAGCCGTAAAAATGTTTTCGGATGGAGACAATACGACCAGATATTCACGCATGACATTCTCGATCAAGCCAGTACAACAAACCAAAGAACAGCCGGAGGTTATGATGAACAAGCATACTTGTCTTATATTGGCAGGTTTAATTATGCTTACAAAGGCAAATATTTGTTTGAATTTGCTTTCAGAGAAGATGGATCATACCGATATGCTCCTGAACAGAGATGGGCATTTTTCCCATCAGGCTCTGTTGGTTGGCGAGTAAGCGAGGAATCTTTTATGGATAAGTTTCCTATTATTTCTAATTTAAAAATTAGAGGTTCCTATGGTAAAATGGGAGCTGATGTTGGAGATCCATTCCAGTATGTTCCGGGTTATTCATTAAGTGATATTGCTGGTGGAGCCATTTTAAGTCCAGGACAACTTACCCTTGGCATGGTGCCACCTGGTGTTGTAAATAACAACCTGACGTGGATAAAAACCGAAACGGCTGATATTGGTATTGATGTCGGTATTCTCGAAGGAAAATGGGGGCTTGTGGCAGATATTTTTCAAAAAACAAGGAACGGATTATTAGCAACCAGAGCTACAAGTGTACCGAACACTTTTGGGGCGACATTCCCAGAAGAAAATCTTGATAGCGACAAGTATAAAGGTTTTGAACTCGAGATCAGACATAGAAATACCATTCGGGATTTCTCTTATAGTTTTAGTGCAAACTTAACTTATGCCCGCCGTTTTCTTGAGAAAAAAGAAAGAGCGCCATATCAATCCACCTGGGAGATTTGGAAAGATAATAATAATGGAGATGGACGAATTCAAGGCAGAACATGGGGATACACGGCCGATGGTATATATAATTCTCTTGAAGAATATGAAACAGCACCTCTAATTGGAGGAACCCGAGGAAATTCTTATGGCTTGCCAGGTACGCAGCGTGTAGTTGACGTAAATGGAGATGGTGTGATCAATAGTAATGATCAATTGCCAAACAGATGGGCAAATGATATCAACCCACCTTTGCAGTATGGATTCTCTGTGTTAGCATCATGGAAGAATTTTGATTTTAATATGGTGTTGCAGGGAGCGTCATTATTTACTTATCCTGTTAATGCATCAGATATATACGGTTATAAAACTTATCCTTCAATGTGGACATTTTGGGAAGACAGATGGCATACGGCAGATCCCAATGCGAATCCGTTTGATCCTTCAACTGATTGGATACCAGGAAAATATGCGCCACTGCAAGATAGCTGGACCGGAACAACTCAAGGTACTAGTACCGATTTATGGAGAATACCAGCTGATTATTTAAGAATAAAGACTGTGGAGCTTGGCTATAACGTGCCGGCACAAATAGTTAAAAAAGCTCATTTCCAAAATCTAAGGCTAGCTGTAAATGTCGTTAACTTATACACTTTTGTCGCAGACAAGAAAATGAAAATGTTTGACCCGGAAGTTGAAGCGGGTGCCTGGAATGCAGGTTTGACATATCCTATAATGAGGGAGTTTAATTTTATTCTAAGTGTTAACTTTTAAAAGATAGAACGATATGAAAAAAAGAATATTAATAATATTTATTAGTGTTACTACGTTGATTTTTGCATCTTGTAAGGATGTGTTAGATATTGAACCTAATGACAGAGTAACCGCAACTCAATTGTTTTCTGATGAGACCGGTCTGCAAATGGTTTTGGCAACGTTGTATAACAGAACTCCGATTGAAGATTTTAACTATGTGCCTGAAGGTCCTTTTAATATAACAGGTACTGGCGATAATTCTGATGGTGGATGGAATCTTGGAAGTCATACCGATGAGATGGTAATACAGTCAAATGCCGACGGAAATATTGGACGTGTTAATGATGACTATTGGGATTACGAAGCGATAAGGTATGTAAATGGTTTTTTATCGAATTTGAGTGAGTTGAAAGGATCAGTACTTTCTGATGATACTTATAACAGACTTTGGAGTGAAGCACACTGGATACGCGGATTCATGTATTATGCTTTAGTAAGCAGATATGGAGGTGTCCCAATTATTACAACTGTGCAGGAAATTGGCGGAGATAATTCTCAGTTATATGTTCCACGAAGTAGTGAAAAGGAGACATGGGATTTTGTATTAGCAGAGTGTGATTCAGCAATAATGTATTTACCTGAGAGTACCGATGGTTACAGAGCTACAAAATGGGCTGCTTATGCATTAAAATCAAGAGCAGCGCTCCATGCGGCATCTGTAGCTAAATATTGGGATAATGCTCCTTTAATTGGCGAAGCAGTTACTGAGAATAAGATTGGCATACCTTCGTCTGCAGCCAATAATTACTATCAGCAATGTATAGATGCATCAAGAGCTATAATTGATAATTCAGGAAAGGGCCTTTATAAACCCAACCCGGCCAATGCAGCTGAAGCATCTGAAAATTTTCAGAAAATGTTTGAAACCCCGCCGGTTGCTGACATTGAAATTATTTACAGAAAAGGATATGTTGATGGTGTTTCTACGGGTGAACAAGGTCACCAAATGGATTTCTATGGTTATCCTGCACAAATGCCTCAGGCAACTTCCTATGTATACGGAAGGATGGGAGTAACTCTTGATTTGGTAGATACATACGAGGATTATACCGATGACGGAACGGGTACTCCCGGCTTATTAAATACACGTGAAGACGGACAGGAAGATTTTTATCTAAGCGATCCCATGAATATTGATGTTTCTGCACCCTATGTGCATTACGATACTCAATATGATATATTTGCTAATAAAGATGCTCGTCTTTTTGCAAGTGTAAATCTGCCAGGTGCACCTTTTAAAGACATTACTGTTAATTGTCAGGGAGGATTGATCACAACTGATGGTACTCCTATGATTTATACACAAAGTGCCTCAGCAGTTGGGCTGGATGGTAAAACATATTATGGGTATGGTACAACCGCTGCAAACGGATATTCTGCCTTTGTTCAGCTTGGATCTGGTCTTGGGGCAAATGGTACCAGCACAGGTTTTATTATTAAAAAGTTTTTACAGGAAGAAACTACACCAACACCTTCACAGGCTGTGTGAAAACGAAAGTACAGATATTAAATAGAAGTTGTTAATAATTGAATAATATCGGCAGACAAATCTTCGAGTTTTTTCGGATAAGTTGGTTAACTTGAAATCAATAAAAAGCAGGGCAATATGCATTTTAAAGAAGGACACTACCGGGGACAAATGATGATGGTTTCATACGAGACCATGGTTTTACCCGATAATCCTGTCAGGTTACTTGATTTGCTGTGCAGGAAATTTATAGAAGACAACCCGTGGCGCGAAGAATGGAAAGGGAAGAAAGAAAAAGGCAGGAAAAGCTATCCGCCGCTGTCAATGTTAAGATTGTTGGTATATGGTTATTTTAACGGGATATCCAGTAGCCGGAAACTGGAACGGGAAACCTTTCGAAACATTGAGTTGCTTTGGCTTATGGAAGGCTTACAGCCCGACCATTGGACTATTTGTGAGTTTCGCAGGGACAATGCACAATTGGTAAAAGATGTACTGAAAACCTTCCGCAGGTTTTTGTTGGATGAAGAATATGCTTCGGGGAATAAGCTCGTATTCGACGGGTCAAAAATAAAAGCCTACGCAAGCCGCGACATGTTAAACAGCGAAAGCATCCGTCATAAACTGGAGAACCTGGACAAATCCATCGCCGATTATTTAGCACAATTAGAAGTTAACGATTCAACAGAAGATTCACTGGAAACAGCCAGGGAAGAAATAAAACAACTGAAAGAAAAAATAGCAAAGCTTGAAACGCAAAAGGCAAAATTAGAAGAGATAGGAGAAGTACTGAAGGCCAGTGGGAAAAGGCAAATTTCCCCCAACGACACAGATGCAGTTTTGGTTAAGGGGCGTGATGGTAAATTTGCAGGTTACAACGCACAAACCGGTGTTGAAGCCAAAGGCCACTTCATCATGTACAGCGAAGTTACAACAGACGCGGTAGACCAGCAACAATTAGCAAATTGCGTAGAAAACGCAATTTTGGAAACGGATATCATCCCGGAAGAAATACTTGCAGATAAGGGCTACGGAAATACCACACAGATTTTGGGAATTGAGAGCAACGGCATTCAGTGTTTTATACCACTTGCAACAACATCCCGGGAAAAAGAAATAAAGCAAGACCTTGCATTCAAATATGACAAGGAAACCGACACCTGCATTTGCCCCCAAGGGAAAAACCTCTACCTTATATCAAAGGATTATAAGCGCCACGGAGCAATTTATAATGTTTATAAATGCCGCGAATGTGATGGTTGCCCAATCCGCAGTAATTGCACAAAGTCGAAAACAGGGAGGATTTATAAACGGAATGTTGAACAAGAAAAAATTGACCAGTATAAAGAAAAACTGAAGACTAACTATGCCAAAGAGAAAATAGCCGAAAGGAAAGGTATTGTCGAACACCCTCTTGGAACGATAAAATGGCTGATGGGCAAGTTCAATTTTTTGTTAACGGGAAAGGGAAAAGCCCAAATCGAATTCGAACTGTATACAATATCCTACAATCTAAAAAGGCTGTTGAACTGTGGGACAACTATGGAATTAATGGGCAAAATAATGAGATACAATTGGGCAATGGCCTAAAAAAAGGCCATAAAAACCATTTTTAGATCGAATAATAATATCAGAATGCAAATAACGACGAAAGTGATCACCTAATTCCAATTTAAGTTGACCACCGGTGACGATTTAAATTGACCACCTCTTTTTTCCACTACAAAAAGAACTCATTTTTTACTGTTGCGGTTAAACAAATTTAAACATTTTCACTTTTAAACATATTTCTTTTTCTTCTCATCGATTCTCCCATCAGCTCAATCCGGTGTGATTGATGTATTAACCGGTCTAAAATAGCATCAGCAATTGTTTTCTCCCCAATAACCTCGTACCAACCTTTAACCGGTATTTGCGAGGTAACGATTATCGAGCCGCTGTTGTGCCTGTCTTCAATGATTTCGAGCAATGCAATTCGGTTTTGATTATCAAGTGGCTGCAGGCCAAAATCATCGAGTATAATAAGTTTGTGCCGCTGTATTTTAGCCAACTCCTTCAGGTACGAACCATCGGCTTTGGCCATTTTCAGTTTCGAAAACAGCTTTGTGGTATTCAGGTACAATACCCGGTATCCTTCAATACAGGCCTGGTAGCCAAGTGCGGTTGCAATGTAGCTTTTACCGGCACCTGTACTTCCGGTAATAAGTATGTTTTCGCTACTGTTGATAAACTCACACTGTGCCAGTCTTAAAAGTTTTGTTTTATCGATGTTACGGGCAGTTTCGTAAATAATGTTTTCGACAGATGCTTTGTAGTGGAACTTTGCATATTTGATAGCCCTTTCAATTTTCCGGTTGTTCCGGTCGTCAAACTCGGCGTCAATCATCATCGATGTAAACTGGTCGATGGTGTAGTCGTCAGTTTTTCCCGTTTCAATAGCAGTCTTAAAAGCCCCATGCATCCCATAGAGCTTCATTTGTTTCATTTTACTGAGTGTTACTTCATTCATTTTAAACTATTTTTTTGTGATTACTGATAGTATTTGTCGCCTCTGATATTTTTATGAAAAGGGAGTTCCTGTTCCTGCGGGGCTGGTTCTTCCTCGATTTTATCCAGACCACGTTTTAAAATATTATCGATTATTTTATAGTTGAAAACATGGTGGTCGAGTGCCCTTTTACAGGCGTTACTAAGCCTTTCGTTTCCCACTTTCTTTGCAAACGAAAGTACTCCCATGCAGCTTTTGTAGGCTTGCTCGGGGTGTTGTTTCCGGTCCAAAAGAAGTATGATAAATTCTTTTACCGGCTCATCTATTGATGCAGCCCAATCGATAAAACGCTGGGGTGTCCAGTCGGTAACAAACTGGTGAGTTGATGCCAGGTGCTCTTTTACGGTGGTATACCTGTAAGGCCTCATATCGCGTTTATGAACGGCAATACGGTTGTATTTGTGATAGACTTCCACCGTATTTTTCGTAAAAACGATTTTTACTTTTTTACGCAGGTACTGGTAAGGTACACTGTAATAGTGTTTGTCTTTGCTAAGCGATACATGCCCGTTTTGCATAACCGTAACCATTGCAATTTGCTTGATTTCGTAACGTTTTACAGGAAGTGGGGAGAGTTTGTGTTTTTCGTCTTCGTTAAATAATTGCAGGCGCGATGTGGGCCTTCCGGTAAGTTTTGCATTGTTATGCTTTTTCAAACATTCCCAAATGGCTGCATTCAATTCTTTTAGCGAATAAAAGTTTTTTTCTTTCACTGATGGATAAATGCGGCGGTAGAGTATTTTAACGGCTCCTTCGGCCAGCGATTTGTCACGCGGTTTGTAAGCTCTTGCCGGCAATATGGTGGTATCATAATGCCCGGCAAAATCATGAAAGGTTTCGTTTAGTGTTGGTTCAAACCGGCTGCTTTTGGTAACGGCCGACTTCAGGTTATCCGGCACAATAGCAGCCGGTACGCCTCCGTAAAAATGCAAAGCGTTTTCCACTGAAACAATAAAATCTTCTTTCTTCTGGCTCATCGAAGCTTCGGCATAGGTATACTGGCTTGCACCAAGAATGGCTACAAAAAACTGTACTTCCTGTACTTCACCGGTTTCCTTGTCTATAATCTCAAGGGTTTTTCCGGCATAATCGATAAACAATTTATCGCCGGCTTTATGGTTCATGTGCATAACCGGGTTTACCTTTTTACTCCATTTCCGGTAGAGATTGCAAAACTGGCTCGACTTTAAACCATCGGGATTTTTTGCGTAATACTCGCGCCACATCTGTAGTTTGGTTACCCCGTCTTTCTTTAGCTGCCGCTCCATGTAGGGAAAAAAGTCGTACACAGCCTGATGTTTAGGCAATACGATATCGGGTTGGTTATTGCTGAACAGCTGCTCCAGCTCTGCATCGCTTTTTAACTCAATATCCTCAAAGCTGAGATTAAGCATTTTTTGCAGCGCAATGTACTTTTTAACGGTATTGCGCGATAGCGATAAATACCTGCTGATAAACAACTTGCTTTCTCCTTTGTGGTGCAGACGTAGTACTTTTCGAACTTTACTCATATCTGTAAGTTTATTGGCCATAATGCATACATTTTTTGGGTAAATGCATGCGAATTTATGGCTTCAACAGCATTGAAAAAGTTCTTTTCGCGGGGTGGTCACTTTGGATCGTCCGTGGTGGTCACTTTCAATCGTACAAGGGTGGTCACTTTACGTCGTTAGAGGTGGTCATTTTGAATCGTTATCGGGTGATCACTTTGGTCGGTTTTTCCAGTTCTGGGCTTCAAACTGATTATAAACATCCAGGATATTGGTCGCAATCTTATCCAAACGATTATTGATCGTTTTAGCCTTGTTTGTTGATCCTGCCATTCTTTCTTTCAGATTATCCCATAATCCTTTTTCGGTAAATACTTTGGTGGATATTTCTGCCCGTTTGCCTTTGTAGGTAAATCGGACATAAATTGGGCAAGAATCATCCGGTTTTTTCTTCGACCTTTTTTGTAAAAATGCAATAGTAATCCTCATAATCCATAAATTTTAAAATTTAGGTTTCGCTCCACTGCTTAAAATTATATTATAAAGGGCACATTTAAAACAGCAAAACGAACCAATTCGCATCAATTAAAATTAAATGAATCAGTGAGTTACAGAGATTGGCGAGACCTATTGAGTCTATTTAACCATAGGTCTCGCTTTTCTCGCATTTTTCTTGAATAATAAGCGGTTTTTTTGATGAATCGTGGAAATAAAAAAGCGCTTAAATCATTGATTTTAAGCGCTTTTATGTTATTTGGTTTTTCACCTAGTACCCGAGGCGGGAATCGAACCCGCACTCCGTTGCCAGAACTGGATTTTGAATCCAGCGCGTCTACCTATTCCGCCACCCGGGCTTTTCCTTTTACGGAAATTGGTGTGCAAAACTAAGTATTTCACTTGAATTGACAAAATATTAATTTGCATTTTGTTTTTTTCGGTCGATTCTTTTTACGACAATCCCGTATACAATCAGCGCAATCGCCGAAATTAAGGTAATTCCAACAAAAAAGTACCAGATATAATGTGCGTGGGCTGCTGCCTCCTGCCATGCCTCTCTTGTTGGAAATAAGCGCGGATCGGGGCAAAAACGGTCGAGAAGCACTCCTGACATTATAAAACCAAAGATCGACGATAAAAACGAATGTAAATGACTAAATCCGAGGTACAACCCTTCTTCGCCTTTTGGCGCCTGCAATGAGAAGTATTCCAGATAACGCGGAGAGATAAAAGTTTCGGCAAAACCCTGGAAAGCTATTCCAACCACCATCATAAATGCCACAGGGTGCATTCCTAAAATTTCGCCACTCATTAAATTTCCGGAAGCCATAAAAAGTGCTGAAACCGGCATAATAAACATTCCAACCGTCATACTGAAAAGAGCCGTCCGTTTTCGCATAAAATGAGTTACTATTCCCACCATTGTAAAAACCACCAGCGGATTTACATTGGCGTACCACGACGGCGACGCACCTTCACCGGCAAGCCGTAGCACATATTTGGGCATGGTTGCATACATTTGGTGCTGAACCATCCAAAAACCGGTAATTATTAAAATCAAAACAATCAAACGAACGTTGGTGAGAACTTTGAAAAATCCATCGAAAATCTGGCTAAGTGTTTTTCCCTGTCCCTGGTGCTGCCGGCTTTTATACATCAAAAAAACCACAATTAAACCAAGCAACGTCATAACTGCCGAAAAATAACTAATCCAGATTAAACCGGTGTTTCCCATCATTTCGCGCAAAGGTTTTACAATTGTTTTTCCTGAAAAAGCACCAATGTTAACCATGGCATAAAAAATACTGTACCCGCGGGCCCGGTTTTCCGTAGTTGTTTCTTTTGCAACCGTTCCGGTAATTACCGATTTTATAAAAGAGCCGCCTAAAATTATAAGCGCCATTACCGGTAAAATTGCATATCGTTTTACTGAAGTATCCAATCCGCTAAAAACCGTTGTGTCACCGTATTTCACCAGGCCGGCCGATTCAAAAAATGTAGGTAAAATACCCATGCCGGCATAACCGAGTGTTAATAAGGTAAAAGCAAGTATCAACGATTTTCGGAAACCAATTTTATCGGCATAGGCGCCGGCAAATGTAGGCAGCAAATACAAAAATGCCTGAAAAGTTCCGGCAATTGCAGCCGCTTCAATATCGCCAAAGCCAAGAATTCGCGACAAATAAAGCGTTATTACAATAAAAACACCGTAATATGCAGCGCGTTCAAACAATTCAACGGTATTTGCCACCCAAAATGCCTTGGGAAATTTCCAGGTTTCTTTCTTTTCCATGCCTTTTCAATATCAGTTAAGTTCACAAAAATAACAGCATCGGGGAATCTTCAAAATCCAAAACCTTCTGATAAACATAATTTTAAAATTTATTGTCAGCGGACCAAGTTTTTTTTTACCTTTAGCCAACCAGATTTTATAGCTAAACTTATGAATCAAACGGATGAAATGGTACTGTTTGACCTCGTGAAAAAAGGTGATGAAAAAGCCTTTGAAACGCTGTTTCGCTGTTATTATGGAAATCTGTGCAACTTCTCTTCTAAAATTACCGGCAGCAATGAAGCAGCCGAAGAAATTGTTCAGGATTTCTTTGTAAAACTCTGGGATAAAAAACATCAAATCAATATCGACACTTCTGTAAAAAGTTACTTATTCCGATCGGTAAAAAATCTGTGTTTAAATTTTATTAAACATAACAACATAAAAGAAAAGTTTGCAAAACATGCTGAAGTTTGGAACGAAACTACATTTGACAATAATTTTGTTGAAGTTGATTTGGCTGAAAAAATTGAGGAAAGTATCAATTCTCTTCCCGAAAAACGACGCGAAATTTTTCGTTTAAGCAGGGAAGAAGGATTAAAATACAAGGAAATTGCCGAGAAATTGAATCTTTCAATTAAAACAGTGGAAGCACAAATGGGGCTGGCAATTAAAACATTACGGGAAAAACTTAAAGATTATAATACATTTTTGACCTTATTTTTTGCTTTTTTTCAAAAGTAACTTAGGGGTAAAACGAGTGATCATTGTCATTTTAATGAAATGAAAGAAAAGAGTAACATAGAAAATTTGAACTGGGAACTTTTAGCAAAGTTTGTTACCGATGAAAAAGTCACCGGCGAAGAATTGAATATGGAATCCTGGCTGAATGAAAATGATGAAAACCGGGAAGAACTCGAAAAAAGCAGACAGATGATTGAAAAAGTGGATTCATACTATCAAATGAAACGCTTCAATTCAAACACTGCCTGGCAAAATGTTCATTCAAAAATGAATCCTCAGGAAGCAAAAATAATTCAGCTCAAAAATGTACGAAAGGAGGCAATTTTAAAATTTTATAAATACGCTGCAATTGTTTTCATTGCTTTACTGTTAGGAACTGTTGGATATTACATCGGTTTTATAAACCAGGAACCGGCCGTTTTTAACCAAATTGTTTTGGCAGAAAATCAGGTGTTAAACGAATATGTTTTGCCCGATGGGAGTGTGGTGGCTTTAAACAGCAAATCGCAACTCGAATTTCCCAAAAAATTTAAAGGAAATATTCGCGAAGTAACCATCAGCGGCGAAGCATTTTTCGATGTAAAACCCGATCCGCAAAAACCTTTTGTTATTAATGCCGGAAATGCACAGGTAAAAGTATTAGGTACCTCTTTTAACGTAAATGCATATCCTGAAACTGAAACCGTTGAAGTTGTGGTTAAAACCGGAAAAGTACAGGTAATCCGAAAAAAACAGGATGAAGAAACCACGGCAAATGAAGTGATCCTTGTTCCCGGCGAGAAGGGCACATTTTTTAACAAAAGTAACCTGCTCGAAAAATCGGTAAACTCAAATCCGAATTACATCGCCTGGAAAACGCATGATCTGGTTTTCAACGAAGTTCCTCTAAATGAAGTCGTTCAGTGCCTTGAAAAAGTGTACCACATCGACATTCGCGTGCAGGAACCCGAGTTGAACAACCTGTTACTTACTGCTCGTTTCGACCAAAAGCCGATTGATTTTGTTTTAGACGTGATTCGGCTCACCTTTAATCTGGAACTATCGGAAGAAAACGAACAGTTTATTCTATCTGGCCGTAAAAAGAACTAGTAAAGCCTTAAAGTCATGAAAACTTTGATTTCAAAAATATCGATTGCGATTGTTTTTGTTATAGCGGCTTTGACTTTTGAAACTAAAACTCTAATTGCTCAAGACACCAAAAGTCAGGCCCTGGATCAAAACATCAGTATTTACGCTGAAGATGAACCCCTTTCAGATGTAATTGAAAAAATCTGTAAATACCTGAATATCGACTATTCCTACAATTCAAACCTTATTCAGGATAAAAAAATCAGTTTGAACATTTCAAACAAACCTATTAAATATGTACTCGACAAATTGATGAAAGATTTTTATCTTTTATTTGAAATTGAGGACAATATTTTAGTGGTTCGCGATTATGTTCCGCTCGACCAAAGTAGTGATTACGAACAAAATACACAGCAGCTTTTTGGAAACAACCGTGGGTTTTTGTTCGATAATCCGAGAAAAAAATCAATGGTTATCAAATTCAAATCCGCAAGTAACCTCATAATTATTCCGGTTACAATCAACGAATCCGACACATTGAATTTTATTCTCGACACCGGTGTCCGTTACCCGATTATTACCGAGCTTCCTTTTGTTAACAAGCTGAACCTTAATTACATGATGCCTGTTCAAATAAAAGGTTTGGGCGAAGGTGAAGAACTCACAGCTTATCGTTCAGGAAATAATACAATGAGAATTGATGGATTAACAGCACGAAACCAGGAAGTACAAATGATTATCGATGAAAATTTCCAGATTTCGCACATGCTCGGAATTCCTGTTCACGGTTTAATTGGTTTTAATTTGTTCAAAGATTATATTGTTGAAATAGACTACATTAATGAACAAATTACGCTGAATAGACCCGAATATTATAAATACCGCGACAAAGACAAAGACATTGTTTTACCGTTGCATTTCGATGGAAACAAACCCTTTGTCCGTACGAGTATTGTTACCGACGATTTAACTGAAGTGCCTGTAAAACTGCTGGTTGACACCGGTGCGAGCGATGCGCTCTGGCTTTCCGAAAAATCGGACGAACGCATTCATCTGCCTCAAAACCATGTTGAAGCATTTTTGGGAAGAGGATTGAACGGCGATTTGTTTGGAGTAAAAGGAAGAATTGACGGAATTTGGGTAGGACCACTGGTTTTACCAAAACCCATCGTTGCATTCCCTAATTCAGATTTAATCGACCAGTTAATTTCTTCGAACGACAGAAACGGAACTATTGGCGCCGAAATTTTACGTCGTTTCAATGTTACCATCGATTATAAAAACAACCGGTTAACATTGAGGCCAACCCATAAAATTAAAGAGGATTTCAACTACAATATGAGTGGTATGGAAGTTATCAATCCAATGCCGGGATTACCAATTTTCACCATCACAAGTATTCAGGACAATTCGCCTGCATATTTTGCCGGTCTGAAAGAAAACGACCAAATTTTGTCGATCAACAGCACAAGTAGTAAATCGTTGGAATTAAACGATATAAACTTGTTGTTGCAAAGTAAGGAAAACAGAAAAATAAAACTTACAGTATTGCGCGAAGGCGAAGAATTTAAAACCTCTTTTGAATTGAAAAAGATGTTTTAATGTACAAATTAAAAATTAGCATATTAGTTACCATCCTGCTGTTTTCCGCAAGTATTTACGGACAATCGCAGGATGGTTCCGTTTTGGAAAAAAGAGTTACATTATCACAAAAAAATCAACCCCTTTCGTACATTTTAGATCAACTGAGCTGGCAGGCAGGCGTTTATTTTTCGTACGATGCCAATGTAATCGATGCAGATGAAAAATACAGCATCGAAGCTACGGATAAATCGTTATATACCGTTCTTAATCAATTATTTGAACCTAAAGTTTTTAAATTTTCCGAAAGAGAAAATCAGGTAATTATATCAGAAATTATAAATGAAACCAATCCGGAACTTATAGAAAACGACACAATTCCCATAAAATATTTTTTCCTTTCAGGTAAAATTATCGACGATAAAAAAGCGGAACCTGTTCCGTACGCATCGGTTTCCATTTTCAACAAACCCATTGGCACAATTTCAAATACCGATGGCGACTTTCTTTTAAAAATTCACCCCGACAATATTCGCGATACTATAATAATTTCGTGCATGGGTTTTGCCCAAAAGTTAATGCCCGCTTACAAAATTCTGGATGAAGATCTTTTTATTCTGGAACCCGTTGCAATAAAAATAAAAGAAATAAAAGTAACAGCTACCACACCTCAGAAATTACTTGAAAATATTCGTGAAAACCTCCATAATAACTACTGTTCCGAAACAGAATTAATGACGGGTTTTTACCGCGAAACTTTGAAACAGGACGAAAACTACATCAACATTTCCGAAGCCGTAACTGAAATTCTGAAAGCGCCAGTAACCAACTCTTTCCGCGACGATGTTGTACGTTTGTTAAAAGGAAGAAGAAGTCCGGATGTTCAGCCTTTTCAGTGGTTGAATTTTAAATTACAGGGAGGTCCGTTTACAATTACCAAACTCGATGTAGTAAAAACCATGGAAAGCTTTATAAGCAAAGACTACGAACATCTTTACAAATACAACATCAGCCGGGTTATTTGGTACAACGATAATCCGGTTTATGTCCTCGAATTCAGACCTATTTCCGACCTGGAGTTTCCTCTTTTTGTTGGTGAAATGTATGTTCATCGTGAAACATTTGCGATTCTTCACGCCGAATTTCAATTTAACAAGGAAGGCTTACGAAAGGCGGAAAGTACAATGATTAAACGAAAACCCAAAGGAGTAAAAGCCCGGCCGGTTTATGTAAATTACCAGGTAAATTATCAGCAATACAAAGGAAAATGGCATTTGGCTAATGCACGTGCTTCGGTAAAATTCAGAGTGAGAAGTAAACGCGATGATATTAATTCCGATTACCACAGCGTTTCAGAATTATTAATAACAAATGTTCAAAACACGGATTTAAAAAAATTTACGCGCGATGAAACTTTTACACAGAGCGATATTTTTGTAGAAATGATAAACGATTACGATGAAAAATTCTGGGAAAATTACAACATAATCAAACCCGACGAGGACTTAAGAAACGCCTTTAAAACCATTATTCCCAACCCGTAAATCAACGTCAATTATCTTTGTTCTTTCTAATTTCCTCTCCATTAAACTATTTTACGTAATTTTGACCGCAAAAGGCACTTTAAGAATTAATTCAAAAAGGAAAATGGAAGAAAACAGTACACGCCAAAATAAAATTTCGCGGCTTTTACAACGCGAAATGGCTGAAATTATACTTTTAATAAACAAGTCGAAATACGTTGGAAAATTAATTACAGTAACCAAAGTCAGGGTAACCAAAGATTTGGGGATTGCACGCATTTATCTGAGTATTTTTCCTTCGGAATTTAGTAGCGTAATTCTTTCTGAAATTAATTTAAACAACAAGCAAATAAGGGGAGAACTGGGTCGAAAAGTAGGAAAAAACATACGCATTATTCCAGAACTTGAGTTCTATATCGACGACAGTCTCGATTATATCGACAACATTGACAAATTACTCCATACCTGATTGAATAAAAAGTACTTATTTACGTTTCAATAAAAAGTTTAGTTGAACTTTCCGCTTTACATAGCAAAACGCTACCTGATTTCGAAAAAGAAACAGAATATAATTAACATAATATCGGGGATTTCGATTACTGGAATTATTGTGGGTACCATGGCCCTGGTTATTGTTTTGTCGGTTTTAAATGGGTTCAGCAGTCTTATTAACTTCTTTTACAGCAGTTTCGATCCCGATTTAAAAATTGTTCCTGTAGAAGGGAAAATGTTTAATCCTGAAGAATACGATGTTGAAAAAATAAAAAATATTCCCGAGGTAATTCATTATGCTGAGGTAATTGAAGAAGTAGCCATGCTGAAATACGGGAGCCGCCAGTATTTTGCAACCGTAAAAGGGATTCCGGAAAGTTACGCGCAATATACGCGGATTGACAGTTTAATCGTTGATGGCGAATTTTCGCTTCATAAAGATGGAATTGATTATGCTGTGCTAGGGCAGGGGGTTGCTTATAATTTGGGAGTTGGACTCACTTTTATTGATCCGATTCGAATTGTAGTACCAAAAAAGGGAAAACAAATTGGGTTAAATCCGGCGCGTTCAATAAATTACAATTCCATTTTTCCATCGGGTATTTTTGCTGTGCTCGAAGAAGTTGATTCAAAATACGTTTTAGTCCCATTCGATTTTGCCCGCGATTTATTTGAAAGCGGCAACCAGATTTCTTCTATTGAACTCGGACTGACTTCTAATTCAAACGTTGAAGAAATCCGGAAAAAAGTGCAAAAAATTCTGGGAGATTCGTTTCACGTGAAAACGAAATACCAACAACACGATCTCATTAACAAAACCATGAAATCGGAAAAATGGGCTGCATATTTAATCCTGGTTTTTATCCTGATTATTGCGTCATTTAACGTTTTAAGCAGCCTATCAATGCTTATAATTGACAAAAAGGACGATATTCTTATTTTGAAAAGCATGGGAGCATCCTCGCAACTCATTCGCAGGATTTTCCTTTTCGAAGGTTGGCTGATCTCAATAATTGGCGCAATTCTGGGCGCCGCATTTGGCATTCTAATATGCTGGATCCAAATTAAATTTGAACTGATTTCATTACCGGGAAGCGGATCTTTTGTGATTAGTGCGTATCCTGTTCAAATTATTTTTTCCGACATTATTTTTGTATTGGCAGCAGTTCTCATCATCGGATTCCTGGCAGCCATTTATCCTGTTAAATTCATTTCAAAAAAATATTTACTTCAGGAAAATACATAAATACCTATATTTCAAAAGTTTATAAAAAATTATCTTTCCTCAAAATCTGATTTTCGTTATAATTTGACACCCGAAATTATTCTATCTTGCACCTGAAAAACAAGGATAAAATGAAAGCTCTAGTTAAAAGTAAACCCGAAAAAGGCATTTGGATGGAAGATGTTCCAATGCCCAAAGTTGGTCCGAATGATATTTTGCTTAAAGTTAAAAAATCAGCCATTTGCGGCACCGATTTACACATTTACAAATGGGATGAATGGGCTCGGCAAACCATTAAAACACCGGTGACAATAGGCCATGAATATATGGGAACTGTTGTTGAAGTTGGTTCTGAAGTCGACCGCGTGAAAGTAGGGGAGAGGGTTACAGTAGAAGGCCATATTTCCTGTGGATTTTGTAGAAATTGTCGCCGTGGAAGACAACATATTTGCGACCACACTATTGGAATTGGCGTAAATCGTAACGGAGGTTTTGCTGAATATATTTCTGTTCCTGCAAAAAATGTCTTACATATCGACGAGCGAATTTCTGACGAAATGATGGCTATTATGGATCCACTTGGAAATGCAACTCATACCGCGCTTTCGTTTCCCTTACTTGGTGAAGATGTACTTATTACTGGAATTGGCGGCCCCATTGGCGCAATGGCGACGGCAGTTTGTAAATTTGCAGGAGCCCGAAATATAATTGGTACCGATTTAAGCAAATACAGACGCGATTTGGCAAGAAAAATGGGTGCCACACGTGTTATTGACCCGACAAAAGAAAGTATTCAGGAAGCCATGGAAAAACACGGGATGGTAGCTGGTTTCGATATTGGTTTGGAGTGTTCAGGTTCTGCTGCTGCTTTCAACGACATGGTAAATCACATGTACAATGGTGGTAAAATCAGCTTGTTGGGCTTACTTCCGCAAAACACGCAAATTAATTGGAGTAAATTGATTTTCAAAGGATTAACACTTAAAGGCATTTACGGAAGAGAAATGTATGAAACTTGGTATCATATGGAAATGATGTTAACATCAGGTCTTGATATTACCCCAGTTATTACTCATCGTTTTAAAGCCGATGAATATCAAAAAGCATTTGATATTATGGAAGAAGGAAATTGCGGAAAAATTATTCTTGACTGGGAATAATGTTGTTCCACGTGAAAATGTATTCGTTCCGGTGTTATTTTCTCATTCTAAAGGAAATAGCTAATTTTGCCGCAAAATAAGAAATTTTGAAAAAGGGACTGGTAATAAAATCAACAGGAAGCTGGTACACAGTTGAAGACGAAAATGGCAACTTATTTGAATGCAAAATAAAAGGCAATTTTCGTATTAAAGGAATAAAAAGTACAAATCCGGTTGCCGTAGGCGATCATGTGGAATTTACAGTTCAAATATCAGCAAATGAAAACGCCAGCGACAAAATTGGACTCATTTCTGCTATTTCGGAACGTAAAAACTACATCATTCGCAAATCATCAAATCTTTCAAAACAGTCGCATATTATTGCCGCCAATATCGACCAGGCAATTTTAGTTGTAACTGTAAGTTTCCCTATTACAACAACAACATTTATAGATCGTTACCTTGCATCAGCTGAAGCTTACAGAATACCTGTTTTGCTTGTTTTTAACAAAATCGATAGATACAATTCTGAACAAATTTCCGAACTGGAAAAACTCATTAATATTTATACAAATATTGGTTATAGATGCATAAAAACTTCGGGAGAAACTAGAGATGGAATAGACAAATTAAAAGAAGCAGTCCAGCATAAAATTAACGTTTTTAATGGTCACAGTGGGGTAGGGAAGTCTACACTTATAAATTTACTACAATCAGGGTTAAATATTAAAACTAAGGAGATTTCAGATTATCATAAAACAGGTAAACATACAACAACTTTTTCAGCTCTATACAAACTGGATTTTGGTGGTTATATTATTGATACACCAGGAATTAAAGGGTTTGGAATGCTGGAAATGGAATCCTGGGAAATCTCACATTATTTTGTTGAAATATTTAAATATTCTGAAAAATGCCAGTACAACAACTGTTCACATACACATGAACCGGGTTGTGCTGTAAAAATTGCAGTTGATGCGGGTGAAATAGCCTATTCGCGGTTTTTAAGTTACCTGGGGCTTTTAGAAGGAGATGATAAATATCGGCCGGCTTATTAAAATCATTCAGAACTTTTAATAAACCCACCACCAATTACTCTTTCCCCATCATAAAATACAGTAGTTTGTCCAGCCGAAACCATGGCAAGTTTCTCAAGCAAAACTATTTTTGCAGTGCTATTATTCTGGATAATTATATTACACGGTGTGTTTTGTAGTCTGTATCTTATTTTTAAATTGTATGTTTTTACAGCGTTAACTTCATCTATATCAACAAAATAAGTATTTTTAATATAAATTATCTCACGATATAAACTACTGTAATTTGAAAGTACAATTTCATTACTTTCAACTCTAATTTCTGAAACAAAAACAGGGGAATTCAAATTAATTCCCAAACCTCTGCGTTGACCAATTGTATAGTTTATTATCCCTTTATGTTGACCTAAAATATTTCCCTCTACGTCAAGAAAATTTCCAGTATCCGAGATTATTCCTTTGGATTCAAGAAAATTTCGATAATTTTTCCCTTGAATAAAACATACTCCCAAACTATCCTTTTTATTCGATAATTTGATAAAGCCTCTCTGTTTAGCTATTTCCCTAACTTCATTTTTAGTTCTATTACCAAGCGGTAGTAATAACTTTTCTCTGATTTTAGAATTTAAACCCCAAAGAAAAAAAGATTGATCCTTGTCTGAATCAATTCCCGTGTAAATATATTTAGAGCCATTAAATTTTTGAATCCGGGAATAATGCCCGGTGGCAATAAAATCAATATTCTGATATTCAGCAGAATTAAATAATTCGACAAACTTTACATGTGGATTACATTTAGCGCAAGGAAACGGAGTTTTACCATTTTTATATTCCTGCAAAAAGTAGGCAATAATTTCGCTTCTGAATCTTTCCCTCAAATCCACTACAATATGTTTGATTTTAAGAAGTTTAGCTAATTCCTTTGCGTCATTTACAATTTGATTATTTGAAATTTCATTTTCTCCAAATAGAAACGTAATTCCAGAAACATTATATCCATCCTCTTTTAATAAAATTGCTGCAACAGAACTATCAACACCTCCACTCATTCCTAAAAATACACTTCCTTTCATACTTTATGAAAATGATTAAAAATGATTTGAGCCTTTGATTTACCAACGGATTCAGCTATCCTCGTTTCACTTAGTTCCCTGATAATTTTTACTGATTTAAATTCGTTTAATAATTTTTGAATTGTCTTCTCTCCAACTCCTTCAATCGAATTCAATTCAGATGAAATAAATGTTTTTGATCTTTTATCCCTGTGAAAAGATATTCCAAACCTATGTGCTTCATCACGCAGTTGTTGAATTAATTTTAGTGTCTCAGAATTTTTATTAATGTAAATTGGTACAGAGTCACCTGGAAAATATATTTCCTCAAGTCGTTTTGCTATACCAATTATTGTAATATTTCCGCGTAAATTAAGCTTCTCCAAAGCATTAACTGCTGACGAAAGTTGTCCTTTTCCACCGTCAATTACAATTAATTGAGGCAAAGATTTGTTTTCATCCAATAATCTTTTATAGCGACGAAAAACAACCTCTTCCATTGAAGCAAAATCATTCGGTCCTTCAACAGTTTTAATATTAAAATGTCGATATTCCTTTTTTAAAGCTTTTGCATTTTTGAAAACAACACACGCGGCAACTGGATTAGTCCCCTGTAAATTGCTATTATCAAAACATTCTATATGTACCGGCAAATTTGTAAGTTGTAAATCCCTTTTAATAGTCTCTAAAATTCGCTCTTCTCTAACTTTTGGATTTTTTAAAATCGTTTGTTTTTCCTTTTCTAAACGATAATATTTGGCATTTCTAATTGATAAATCTAGTAAACTTTTTTTATCTCCTCTTTGAGGTACAGTAAATTTTATACCTTCAAAATGATAATCAATATTAAATGGAATTAATATTTCTTTTGCATTACTAAATATTTTTTGCCTGATTTCAGCAATTCCTGCCAATAAAAGATCCTCAGACGATTCACTTAATATCTTTTTTATTTCAAGTGTATAGGTTTGAATAATAGCTCCTCTTATAATCTTCAAATAATTCACATATGCAAATTTTGAATCCTGTTCGAGACTAAACACATCAACATCAGTGATAGATGGCGAAACAACGGTTGATCTGCTTTGATACTTTTTTAATGAATCATACTTCTCTTTAATTTTTAATGCTTCTTCAAAATTCAAATTGTCAGCCATTTTGCGCATTAAATCTTCTAAATGATTAATGACAGTAGAAACATTACCTTTTAAAATGTTTGAAATATCATTAATCCCTTCATTGTATACATCTTCTTGGATATAACCCTCACATGGTCCGAAACAATTTCCGATATGATATTCTAAACAAACCTTATACTTTCCATTCCTAATATTTTCCTGAGACAAAAAATAATTACATGTCCTTAATTTATATTCCGATTTAAATAATTCACGTAAGGTTCTAACTGTATAAACCGATGTATAAGGACCAAAATACTTGGAACCGTCCTTTACAAAATCTCTTGTTTTTAAAACCCTAGGAAAGGGTTCATTTTTTATACAAATCCAAGGATAACTTTTGTCATCTTTTAATCGAATATTATACCTTGGCTGATATTTTTTAATAAGGTTGTTTTCCAAAAGTAGAGCATCTTGTTCAGATTCAACAACCATGTGTTTAATATCCGCAATATTTCTAACCAAAATGGCCGTTTTCCGATGGTCATGTTTTTTTGAGAAATATGAGGAAACACGCCTTTTTAAATCTTTTGCCTTGCCTATATAAATAATTGTTCCTGCATTATCAAAATACTGATAAATACCCGGCTGATTAGGTAAAACAGTAACAAGTGATTTTAAATAATCAAGATTATTATTTATGGTCTGAATTTTCAATATTTAACCAAAATCTGTGTTTCAAAATTCTTAATTAAATCCTTTTTAGAAGTTTGTATGAACTCCAAATCACATACGAAACTAAAATATATCTTTTCCACACCCATTCTCTTTACAAGATTTAAGGCTGCAAAAGCAGTTCCCCCTGTTGCCAATAAATCATCATGAATTAAAACCACATCATTTTTACCAACAGCATCAGAATGAATTTCCACACTATCTAATCCATATTCAAGTTCATACGATTCACTAAAGGTTTTTGCAGGTAATTTTCCCTTCTTTCTCACTGGAACAAAACCAGCATTTAATTTATTTGCAATGGCTCCTCCAAAAATAAATCCACGTGATTCAAGCCCAACAACCTTAGTAATATTCTTGTTTTGAAAATTTTTTACAATCAAATCAACAACCGCATTAAAGGAATCTTTATTTTTTAACAACGTTGTAATATCCTTAAAATTTATTCCATCTTTTGGAAAATCAGGAATTTCTCTTATTTCTTTCTTTAAATCCATTGTCTTCTGTTTCACGTGGAACACTATACTATCTACCGAGCATAACTAATAAAACATTAATATCAGCAGGTGAAACACCTGAAATTCTTTTTGCCTGTCCAATTGTTTTTGGATTGATTTTATCGAGCTTTTGTCTAGCCTCAGTAGATAATGATTTTAATTCACTATAATTAAATTTATTTTCAATAGAAATGTTTTCAAATTTATTGAGTTTGTCTGCTAATAGTTTTTCCCGATTTATATAACCCTCATATTTAATAGAAATTTCTGCGCCTTCTATGATTTCATGTTTACGACTATATGGAACCCTATCCAGAAACTGTTTTAACGGAGTAATGACTTCAATTAAATCAAATATCGAAATCTGAGGGCGTAATATAACATCAATCAACTTTACTCCTTGTTTTAATTCGGAACTTCCCTTCTCTGTAAGTAATTGATTTACAAACCTTGGCTTAATACTAAAATTTTTAGTAAAATCAATTATTTGTGAAATTAAGTCTATTTTTTCATCTAATAATTTTTTACGTTCTGGAGAAGCAAGCCCTATTGTGTATGATTTTTCCGTTAAACGTATATCTGCATTATCTTGCCTTAGTAAAATTCTAAATTCTGCACGACTTGTAAACATACGATAAGGTTCATCAACTCCTTTAGTAACTAAATCGTCAATTAAAACGCCAATGTACGCTTCATCCCGATTTAATATAAAATCATCTCCATGTTTATGTACTTTTAAATGTGCATTTATACCCGCTATTATACCTTGCGCTCCTGCTTCTTCATAACCAGTAGTACCATTAATCTGTCCTGCAAAATATAAATTTTGAATTAATTTGGTTTCAAGCGTATGATAAAGCTGTGTTGGTTCGAAATAATCGTATTCAATTGCATAACCTGGCCTAAAAATTTTTGCATTTTCTAACCCATGTATTTGTCGTAATGCTTTAAGCTGAACATCCCATGGAAGCGACGAAGAAAATCCATTTAAATAAAATTCAACTGTATTTTCACCTTCAGGTTCCAAAAACAATTGATGTTTTTCCTTTTCTGCAAAAGTAATAAGTTTTGATTCTATACTTGGACAATAACGAGGACCTGTACTTGTAATCGTACCATCAAACATAGGAGCAAACTCAAATCCCAATTCTAATTCTTTATGAACAACAGGATTTGTATAAGTTATCCAACAAGACCTTTGTTCAAGTTTTGACTCAGTTCCAGGTAAATAAGAAAATTTATAATTATCTGAATCTCCCTTTTGTTCTGTTAAATTTGAAAAATCAATAGTTCTTCCATCGATTCTAACAGGAGTACCTGTTTTTAAACGTCCTGTCTTAAAACCGCTTTCAATTAGTTGTTCGGTAATATTATAAGAAGCCGCTTCACCAATTCTACCTCCCTTCATTTTTGCAGAACCAATATGCATTAAACCATTAAGAAATGTACCATTGGTTAGAATGACAGTCTTAGATTTGAATTGTATCCCAATTTTTGTAACTACACCTTTTATTGTTTTCTCTTCAATTAACAAACCAGTAACAGCATCCTGCCATAAGTCAAGATTCTCAATACTCTCTAGAGTTTCTCTCCAATATTCAGTAAAACGAAATCTGTCATTTTGTGTACGAGGACTCCACATTGCAGGGCCTTTCGATTTATTTAACATACGAAACTGAATAGCACTTTTATCTGCAATAATACCAGAATAACCACCTAAGGCATCAATTTCTCGTACAATCTGCCCCTTTGCAATACCTCCCATTGCAGGATTACACGACATTTGTCCATACTTAGTCATGTCCATTGTAATCAACAAGGTTTTTGAACCTAAATTTGCAGCTGCAGCCGCTGCTTCACAACCTGCATGACCCCCTCCAACAACAATAACATCATATTCCGACATCATAATTTACTATCTAAAATCTATTTCATTTAAATAAAAATCCTCTTTCTGACGCATTACAACTTTTTCATCATCCGTTTTATCATTATACCCGATTAGATGTAAAACACCATGATATATTACTCGATATAATTCTTTATTGAAGGATGTATTAAATAAATTGGCATTCTCTTTAATTCTATCTACACTAATAAATAAATCACCTGATATGATATCTATTTCACAATAATTAAAAGTAACTATATCAGTATAAAAATCGTGATTAAGAAATTTTTTATTTATATCAAGTAAATAATTATCAGAACACAAAATTATAGAAATTAAACCAACCTTATTAAATTCCCTTGTAATAAGAGCTTTAATACCAGATTTTACCTGATTCTTTTTAATGTTTAGAGGTTCTATTTCTTCAAAATAAATATGAATACTCACTTACATTCGATTTTAAGCTGAACACAGTTTCCTTTTTCATTATAACTTATTGAAGTAGATAATGATCTTATAATATGTAAACCGCGTCCCGATTCTTTCATAATATTGTCTGAAGTAGTTGGATCTTCAATAGTATTAAAGTCAAACCCATCCCCTTCATCTTTAATCAAAATATCAATTTCACCACCAAAACACTTTACTTCAAGAGTAATATTCTTTTTATTATCAAACTGATTTCCATGTTCAATTGAATTAATTACTGCCTCTGAAACACAAAGTACAGTTTTATTAAAATACTCACTCGTTAAATTAAATTCTTTAAAAATATCGGATAGAAACTTTTCAACCTTTAGAAGCTCTATTTTATCCGACTTAATCACTAATATTTTTGGCGAAATTGGTAACACTATTTATTCTCAATATTGTTTAAATATTGTTTGTATTTGTAATTATAAAAATTATTCAGTTTGTGAGCATTTTTATTTATGTATTCAATTGAAAAATTTTCCTTCTCTTTATACTCGAAAAATTTTACCGGGTTACTGTAAAATTCGTCTGCTGTTTTTGATTCTCTTTTATCTTCAAATTCCCGCTCTAATTCAGCCTTTTCAGCTTCCAATAACCGGGTAGTAATCGTATTCTGACGAGCAAGTGTTTGAGCATTTATATTCCTGTTCATTAAATCGCTTCTGTTTTGCTCAAGCAACTGATCTATTTTTTGCAGCTGATCTTTAGCACCACTTCCAACTTCTCCATTATTCATTAAATCACGAAGCATTTGTTGCATCATCTCATGTTGCATTAACGATTCACCAAGCTGCCGATCCATTTGTTGCGAATTTCCATTTTTCATTTGTTCAATCATCTGCTGTAATTGCTCTTTTATATCCTGAGCAGCCTTTTTAAGCATATTCATTTGTGGTTTCCCATTTCCGGGGTTTTCGCATTGTTGATCACCGGGCTGCGCATTTGCCATTTGTTTTTCCAAATTTTCAAGAGCCTCGTTTAACATTAATGCTAAATTATTTACTGATGTAACTACAAACTGCTGGCTAACTACAGCATTTGGAAATAAACCTTCTTCCAATTCATCCGACGATTTATCCAAATTAAGCTCCACACTTAAAAGTTCGTTATTTACCATATTGGTAATACTTGGCGTGCGCATAGCCAATGCATACAACGAATCTTTTACAATTTTACTTTGATCAACAATTTTTTTCTGTTGTTGGTTTAGTTGAATTAAAACAGGATCATTGGAATCTATGCCACCCAACTGAGTTAAAACATCTTCCTGAGAAAACGAAAGAACAATAAGATTACTTAAAATTTGTTTAAGATTTTCTATATTCTCCATGTTTTGCTGCATTGTATTTTGCTGTAGCATTTGTTCCATTCCAAAAGCAAGGTTTTGTAATTTCTCCGAAGTATTTTTTAATCCTTCACCTGCCTTTTTCCTGTTCCTTTTATTAAGTTCTAACTTAGTCTCTTCAATACTATTGTTAATGTCTTTAAAATCCTCGTCAAAATCATCTAAATTAATTGGCTCCATTAATTCATTATTTAACACAAGTGTTTCATTTAAAACATTTTGAAGCCTGTTAAATTCATTTTGATTTTTAATAACTTTAGTATTAACATCATCGAAATTCTTTTCCTCAAGTACCTGTTCACCCAAATTATTTTCGTCTTGTGCCAATTGTTTTATTCCATCAACAACTTCTTGCAATTTTTCTTCTATTTTCATCTTTCTAAGCATCTCTAAATTGCGGTCGAGCTGTTTTTGCAAATCATCGAGAGATAAATCCATCTTTTTTGACAACTGGTTCATTTTCTGACTATTAAACTCATCTGCCAGTTTACTGAACTCTTCCATTAATTCTTTCAATTCATCAGTAAAAACCTCTTCCAACAGTTTTTCAATCTCCTTCTGCTTTTCAACAATTTCGTCACTTTGTTTATTAAAAGAATTAAGATAATCATTCAAATTTTCATTGTCCTTTTTAATTTGATCATACAATTGTTCAAGCCTGTTTTGCTTGTTCATAATATCGTTTACCATCTGCGACTTTTCCCAATCAGAAACATTGGTATCCATATTTTTTAACCTCAAATTATCCAAATCCTTTTTAATATCGCCTGCAAGTTTTTGGCTTTGTTGTATTTTATCTTCAATTTGCTGAAATTCTTGTTTTTCAGTTTGAGCAATTTGTTCTTTATCAGGAAATTGAAATGTAAAATTATCAGAAGTAGTTGTTTTAAAATTATTTATAACATCGTTATCCGAAACAGAAAAATAGTACGATACAAATCCATTCTTTTCCGGTAAATCATTAAAATCAAAACTGTAGTAAAAATCCTGATCAATTAATGCTTTTACAAACGGAATTGTAATTGCTGAATCCTCATTATTTATATTGTAATGAAACTGAAGATTAGAAAAACCATAATCGTCTCCAATAATTCCTTTAAAGAAATAACGTGTAAGTTGAGAAGAATCTACTAACTGAGTTATGTTTATTTCAGGGAAAAGGTCAGGAATAACATCAATTGAATAAGAAAGCGCTAATTCAGGATCAGTAATTTTATTTTGTATAAAAATATTGTATTTAACTGATTTATAGAATTTTGACTCAATAGTAAATTGATTATTTACCTTTTCAGCATTTATTTTAACTGAATCATCAAAAATTAAATACAATGAATCTACATCAATTCCTTTAAAATTCCATATTACTTTTGTTCCATTTGGTACTTGTAAATCTCCAACATTATTAAGTTCCTGATTTTGTAGATTTGTATAAACAGGAGGATTAATGTTTACTGTGAAACTTGTTATTCCAGGTTTTGGCAACAATTGCAATGAATATTTTCCTGAATTAAATTTCAAATCAGTAAAATAAAAAGTAACCGAATTTATAACAGAAGCAATTTCAAACTCGAAATTTCCAGCGGATGTACTTTTCATTAAATAATTATTTCCCTCAATATTTATATAAATAAGTTGTGGAATCTCATTTCCTTCGCACTGAACAGCTATTTTAAAAGAATCACCCTTTTTCGCTTGTAAATTCTTATTTTTTAAAAGAAACGTATACGGTGCAGGTTTAACGTATTCTGTATTATAATGTATTATTCTTTGTGTTGATTCTAAATATATATTCTTATTCACAATAAAAATAGTAAACATGATTACAATACTAATTAACAGGTAAAGAAAAATAGACCTCAATTTTTTAAATTGAACAGCTTTATTAAAATCGAATATTTTTAATTCATCTATTTTTTGATCAATACTTGCAAGAATAATTTCATTGGAATATGCCTGTTCCGAAATTGTATCTAATTCAATAATATTCAATAATTTATCCTTAATTTCTGCAAAATTATTTTGAATTATAAGCGATGCAGATTTAATATCGATTGGTTTTATTATATGAAAAAGTTTTAAAAGCGGAATTCCGGCAAATTGAAGTAAAAGTAAAACGGCGAAAATTGAATATCCAAAAAACAATATTTTCCTTATTTCCGACGATAAATACACAAAATACTCAACAACAGAAAATACCATGAAAACAACTAAAAGAATTGATAAAACCGAAATCAAACCTCTTACAAACTGGTAAAAATAATACCTGAGTTTAAATGCATTCAGTTTATTAACAAGTATGTTAAAATTTTCAGTCATTAATTATAAATATTTGTTTATCAATACTCTACAATTAAATAGAATGTTAATAAACCCGTGCTTTCTTATCAAAAAACAAAAATAATCTTTTAAAACAAAATTTGTATTCTTTTAAAAATTTATATATATACTTTCCATAAAACACAAAAGAAAAATTTTAGCAAAAATTTAGTTTCATTTTTTTCACAAAATATTAACCTGTTTATTTCTAAATTTACATTCACTTTTATGTAATTAACAGATGTTTATAAATAATTTATTTCTTTGTAGTATAACAATTTAGAAGCAAAAAAAGATGTTAAAAACATATTAAAAACCTTGTTTAGTTTAAGTAAAAAAAATTTCATAATTTGTAATTAACAACAATAAACAGGCTATATTAAATAACATTTGATCTTATATTTGTTTTATTCTAATATAAATACAGAGATATGGAAATCCTTCTTGTTGAAGACAACCTGTTAAATCAAAAAGTGGTTACTTTTAATTTGCGTAAATACAATTATAACGTAACTGCGGTAATGTACGGTACCGAGGCAATTGAACTGTACAAAACAAAAAAATTTGATTTAATTTTAATGGATATTATGTTGCCCGAAATGGATGGTTTCCAAATAACTTCCGCCATCAGACAGTACGAAAAAGAAATTAACATTTCGGATACCATTCCAATTATTGCATTAACAGCAAATGCACTCGACAACGACCGGGACAAATGTTATTCTGCGGGGATGGATGAATATTTATCAAAACCTTTTACATCGGATGAATTGATTGCTGTAATTGACAAATTTTATCCGCGACAGTAAAATAAATGAACGAATTTATCGACATACGGGGAGAAGCATATTCGGAAAGCGACAAAGAATTTGATAAAAAATTACGTCCGTTACAATTCGACGATTTCAAGGGTCAAAAACAGGTAGTTGAAAATCTTAAAGTTTTTGTAAAGGCGGCAAAATTGCGCGGAGAATCTTTAGATCATGTTCTTTTGCACGGTCCGCCCGGACTTGGAAAAACCACTTTATCAAATATTATTGCCAATGAACTTGGCGTTGGAATAAAAATAACTTCGGGTCCGGTTTTGGATAAACCGGGCGATTTAGCCGGAATTTTAACCAATCTTGAGGAAAAAGACGTACTTTTTATTGACGAAATTCACCGTTTATCTCCTATTGTTGAAGAATATCTTTATTCGGCAATGGAAGATTACCGAATTGATATAATGTTGGACAAGGGACCGAGTGCGCGTTCAATTCAGCTCGAATTAAATCCGTTTACATTAATTGGTGCAACAACACGGTCGGGTTTATTAACATCGCCGCTGCGCGCACGTTTTGGTATTAATTCACATCTTGAATATTACGATTCGCAAGTATTAACCGGAATTGTAAAACGTTCGGCGGGTATTTTACAAATTTTAATATCGGATGAAGCCGCATACGAAATTGCTTTCAGAAGCCGCGGAACACCGCGAATAGTAAATTCACTTTTACGCCGAGTGCGTGATTTCGCGCAGGTAAAAGGAAGCGGAAAAATTGATATGGATATTACAAAACACGCACTGACTGCTTTAAATATTGATGAATACGGACTGGATATTATGGATAACAAAATTTTAGTGGTTATTATCGATAAATTTAAAGGAGGTCCGGTGGGAATATCTACAATTGCAACCGCTGTTGGCGAAGATTCCGGAACCATTGAAGAAGTGTACGAACCGTTTTTAATTAAAGAAGGTTTTATTAAACGTACACCCCGTGGCAGAGAAGCTACCGAATTGGCATATAAACATTTAGGAAGAATAAAATACGGCGATTCACCAACTTTATTTTGATTCTTCCAGTTTTATTTCGAACAAACGGGGCCACCATTTTCCGGTAACAAACATGCGGTTATTATCTTTGTCGATGGCAATTCCGTTCAGGTAATCAACAGTTTCGTTCTGATTTTTAAACATGTTTAAAATGCCTTCCATGTTTATCTCTTCCAAAACTTTTCCGGTTGCGGCATCAATTTTAACAATAACATTAGTAGTGTAAATGTTCGCATAAATTTTTCCGTCGATATATTCGAGTTCGTTAAGCAAATTAACCATTCCTCGGTTGTTGGCCACCTGAACAGTTTTTACAATTGAAAAATCTTCCGGATTTATCCAGGTAAGTGTGCTGGTTCCGTCGCTCATAATAAGATTAGTTCCGTCGTTGGTCAATCCCCAACCTTCTTTAGAAGCAAAACGAAAGCTGTCGATAACAGCAAAATCGGAAAGATTATAAACAAACCCCTTTTGGGCGTGGTAAGTAATCTGGTAAATTTTATTGTTCAAAATGGTAATTCCCTCACCAAAATAAATATCGTCCATGTGATAGGTTTGAACGGCATTTCCGGTAGCCAGGTTTATTTTAAAAAGAGAAGATTTTCCGTTTTCGCCGGTTCCTTCATACAAAAAACCATTGTAATATTCCAAACCCTGTGTATACGATGTTTTTGAATGCGGATAGTTGTTTACCGTCAGATACGTCATTTTTTTTGGTGTTATATCAGAAAAAACAGGAACACTTTTTATCCGGGTATTTTCAACTCCGTCGGTTTTTGTAGCAACCACTTTAAAATTATTGTTACCCAGCGAATTAAGTGTGATATTATCAGCAGAAAAATCCAAAGCATCCGATTCTTTAAGCAATTCATTTTCGTAATAAAGCTGAGTATTTTTTATCTCTCCGTCCTTGAGCTTGGTTTGTACATTTACTGAAACATTTTCACCAAAAACGTAATTGTTTTTTACTGGCTGAACAACCACAACACTCACCGGTTTTCGCGACCGTTTAGGTTTATTTGAACAGGAAAAAAAAGTTACAATCAAACAAATTATCAGTAGCGGTGGAAAAAATGATCGTTTCATAAGGTGTAAAATTTGCTCTAAAACCCATCAAAGATAAAACATATATAGAAACGAAGATTGAATTGCGATTATACATAGTAAATGAATTTTATCTTTGCATAAAATTTTACGCACTTGAGTACATATAAAAAACTCGCAGGCGACACAGCCATTTACGGAATGAGCAGTATTGTCGGACGGTTTTTAAACTGGTGGCTGGTTCCGTACTACTCTTTTATTTTTGCACCCGAAGTTTATGGTGTGGTTACCAATCTTTACGCCATGGTTTCGTTTTTACTGGTTTTACTGGCTTACGGAATGGAAACGTCGTATTTCAGGTTTGCCACAAAAAGCGAAGATCCCGAAAAAGTATATTCAACTTCGCTGATTTCGCTGTTTTTTACTTCGGCAAGTTTTATTTTGCTGGCTGCCGCTTTTAAAAATGAAATTGCCGGTTTTATTCAATATCCCGATCATCCTGAGTATATTTTATGGTTTGCCATTATTTTGGGAATCGATGTTTTTTCAAACATTCCGTTTGCAAGGCTCCGTCTGAAAAACAGGCCCATCAAATTTGCATTTCTGAAGATTGTAAACATCGGTTTCAATATTGGTTTTAATATTTTCTTTTTAACAATCTGTCCGAAGCTGCTTGAAAACAATCCCGATTCTTTTATCCGGCTTGTTTATTCTCCCGAAATTGGCGTTGGTTATGTGTTTATTTCCAATCTTTTAGCCTCAATAATAACGCTGATTATGTTGTTGCCCGAAATTTTCAGCATAACTTTTCGGTTCGACAAAAAGTTGCTGTGGCAAATGCTTAGCTACGGTTTTCCAATACTGATAGTAGGTTTGGCAGGAATGGTAAATCAAAACATCGATAAAATAATGATGCCATATCTGATTCCTCAAAACCAGGATCCGATGTTTCAGGTAGGTGTTTACGGTGCCAATTACAAATTGGCTGTTTTAATGAATATGTTTATTCAGGCATTCCGATACGCTTTTGAACCGTTTTTCTTTTCACGCGGAAATGCAAAAGAAGATCCACAGATTTATGCAACGGTAATGAAATATTTTGTCATTTTCGGGCTGCTCATTTTCCTTGGAATGGTTTTGTACATGGATGTATTAAAATATATTATCGACAGTGAATATCACGAAGGATTAAAAGTGGTGCCTATAATTTTAATGGCCAACCTGTTTTTTGGAATTTACTTTGCCCTTTCGCTTTGGTACAAATTAAAAGACATGACCCGTTACGGCGCTTACATTGCATTGACTGGCGCTGTTATTTCACTGGTTATGAACTTTTTATTAATTCCGGTAATGGGTTACATGGGTTCTGCAATTTCCGTTTTTGTATGTTTTTTTATTATGATGGTAATTTCCTACGTTTTAGGACAGAAATATTACCCTATTCCGTATGATTTGAAAAGAATGGGCGCCTACTTTCTTGTTGCAACAATTATTTATTTATTTTCTATTCTCACCTCGCATTTTTCGTTGTTACTGGAATATACAGTACATACAATTTTGTTTGGAATATTCATGTTTTACATTTTTCGCCGCGAAAAAAGTGAATTGCAACGCTTATTTAAATTCAGTAAAAAGAAATAAATACCAAAAACTATTATTTTTGTTGGAATTAAACGATTCAAAAATTTTTTTTGTATTCGTTTTTTTAGGGCGGGGAATCGTTTTTGTTTTGAGACAACCAAAACAAAAAATAATTTTTAAATACATCTAAGTGAAAAATTTAAACGAAAAGGTTATTGCTTTGGCCAGTGATCATGCTGGTTTTGACAAAAAGCAGGTAATCATAAAATACCTGGAAGAAAAGGGGATAAAATACAAGGATTTTGGATGCTATTCCAGCGAAAGTTGTGATTATCCCGATTTTGCACATGCCATTGCCGATGCCATAGATAAAGGTGAATTTGAAATCGGAATTACAGCCTGCGGAAGTGGACAGGGAATAAGCATTACCGCAAACAAACACCAAAATGTACGCTCTGCGCTTTGTTGGAATGTAGAAATTGCCAAATTGGCCCGGCAACACAACGATGCAAATATTTGCGCCCTTCCCGGAAGATTTGTAACCGACGAGGAAGCAGTTGCCATTGTAGATGCTTATTTAAATGCTGAATTTGAAGGTGGGCGCCACGCACGACGGGTGGCTAAAATTCCGGTAAAATAAAATGTCGAAAACCAAAGATATATTTCTTAAAGACTCCAAAATTGCTTTCGATAAAAAGCACAGAAAAACATTAAACTTTAATATTTCAAAATATCACGAAGCAGTTGAGCGCGGAAAACTTCGGTACAAAAACATGGAATTAGCCAAAGAAAGGGCATCGTTTATCAAATCAAAAGTTGTAGCCAATCTTGCTGATTATCTTGAAGAATTTGAAAAAAATGCGCAGAAAAACGGCATTGAAGTTATCTGGGCAAAAGATGGAAAAGAAGCAGTTACTGAAATTTTACGTGTTTTAAAAGAAAATGAAGCGCACTTGCTGGTGAAAAGCAAGTCGATGATTTCAGAGGAAATAGAGCTGAATGAACATGTTGAAAAGGCCGGAGTTGAGCCGTTGGAAACCGATTTGGGTGAATTTATTGTTCAGGTAGCCGGCGAAAAACCATATCATATTTTAACGCCGGCAATGCACAAATCGAAAGAAGATGTGGCCCGGCTTTTTAATGAAAAATTTGAAACTCCACCAGATTCTACTCCACAAGAATTAACATTGTTTGTACGAAAAAAACTGCGCCAAAAATTTACTTCAGCTGAAATTGGTGTTACCGGCGCCAACTTTTTGATTGCCGATATTGGTGGCGTGGCATTAACCGAAAACGAAGGCAACGGTTTTATGTCGGTTTCGTTTCCCAAAGTTCATATTGTAATTACCGGAATTGAAAAACTTTTGCCTTCAGTAAACGATTTACCGCTTTTTGTTCCATTACTTTCTGCTCTGGGAACCGGACAGCAGGTAACCGTTTACAATTCGTTGTTATCCGGGCCCAAAAAACCGGACGAAACCAACGGCCCCGAAAAAATGGTGGTAGTTCTTCTCGATAATAAACGAAGCGAAATTTACCAGGAAAAGGAACAGTCGCAGTCGCTGAAATGTATGCGTTGCGGCGCATGTTTAAATGCCTGTCCAATTTATAAAAATGTAGGCGGTTACACCTACAACACAACTTACAGCGGACCAATTGGTTCAGTAATTTCTCCTTATTTCGAAGGTTTCGAAAATTACAATCATTTGAGTTTTGCCTGCACGGTTTGTGGCGCTTGTTCAGAAGTTTGTCCTGTAAAAATTCCTCTGCATAATTTGCTTCTAAACAACAGGAAAAAAAGTGTTGACGAAAATCTGGGCAATTTCTCGTGGAATACCGGCATGAAAATGTTTGAATTTGCGTTCAAAAAAAGAAAAAACCTTAACCTGGCTGGTGGAAAACTAAAAAACACTTTATTACATTTAAACCCAAATATTCTAGGCAGCGAAAAGGAATTTCCCTCATTTGCAAAACAATCGTTCAGTGAAATCAGGAAGTTAAATTTAAAATAAATACTATGTTGTCGAATACTTGTAAATATGCACTTCGGGCGCTGATTTATCTGGGAAAATTTTCAGAAGATGATAAAAGAATCGGTATCAAAAAAATATCTGAAGATTTGGGTTTGTCATCACCTTTCCTTGGTAAAATCCTGCAAAACCTGGTAAAACAAAAACTATTGGTTTCAACCAAAGGACCTAACGGCGGTTTTGCTCTGGCAAAAGATGCCGGGGAAGTTACGCTTTGGGATATTGTAATAAAAGTGGATGGCGAGGAGTTTTTCACCAACTGTTTAATTAGTCTCGAACCTTGCAAAACTCACGATCCAACAAAACCGTTGTGTCCGATACATGCTCAGTACGACAAGTTAAGAAGCGAGATTACAAAGTTTTATAAAGAAACCACGCTTGAAATTATTAGCCAGGACATTGACAAATTTGAAAATTTGGTAAAACTTTAAAAGAGTTTTTCCCATTTTCTGTTTAAAACAAAAGCACGGAAGGCCAGGATTGAAACTAAAATTCCGCCAGTATTTGCCAAAAGGTCGTAAATATTGCTGCTTCGGCTGGCCGACAGTGTGTGTTGAACAGATTCGAGCAGGATGCCAAAAATTAGTGCGGTTACCGGCGCCCATAATAAATATTTAGTATTCAATTTTTTAAAAGGCCTGAACAGCAGCAGCGAGAAAACAAAGAAGAGTCCGAAATGTACTATTTTGTCAAAATGCGGAATTTGTAAAAGTGGTTTTACAGGTAGATCTTTCGCGGGCAAAAATAAACCATAGCAAATGATTGCAAGCCAGAGCAAGGGTTTGAGAAAAAGGTTAATCCATTTCATATTGGAAGATTAAGTTCAACCGCAAAGAAACAAAAAGTATGGCAGGTATTTATATTCATATTCCTTTTTGTCGTCAGAAATGTTATTACTGCGACTTTTACAAAACAGTAAATACCTCACTTACTGAAAAATTTATTTCAGCACTTCAAAAAGAAATTGTAAACCGCACCGGTTATTTGGCTGGCGAAAAGATTGAAACCATATATTTTGGAGGTGGAACTCCTTCGGTTTTAAAGCAGCAGCAATTACAGCAAGTTTTTGATTTTCTTCATCGGCGTTTTGAAATTTTACCGGATGCGGAAATTACATTTGAATCGAATCCCGACGATTTGGTTCCCGAATACCTTGAAATGCTTTTTAAGTCAGGCATTAACCGGTTGAGCATAGGAATTCAATCTTTTCAGAATGAACATTTAAAACAAATGAACCGCCGGCACAATGTTCAGCAAGCAATTCAGGCGGTTGAAAATGCAGTAAAAACAGGGTTTACAAATATCAGTCTCGATTTAATTTACGGTCTGCCAAATCTTACTTCCGGGCAATGGAACGAAGCCCTCGAACAAATTTTTACACTTCCGTTTCAGCATCTTTCTGCTTATCATTTAACATATCACAAAGGAACGCCGTTTTATACATGGCTTAAAAAAGGAACCTTAAAAGAAATCAGCGAAACCGAAAGCGTTGAACAGTTTAACTTGTTGATTGATTTTGCTGAAAAACAGGGTTTTGAACAGTATGAAATTTCAAACTTTGCCAAAAATGAAATGTATTCGAAGCATAATTCTTCATACTGGACCGGGAAAAAATACCTCGGGCTTGGACCGTCGGCACACTCATTTAACGGAAATTCAAGACAGTGGAATATTGCGCATATTGAAAGTTATATCAATGCAGTTGAAAATGGGAATGTTTATTTTGAAGAAGAAATACTTTCAGAAAAAGAAAAGTTTAACGAGTTTGTTTTAACCCGTTTAAGAACAAAATGGGGAATTTCGTTGAGCCAGATTTTACAGGATTTTGGCACACAAAAGGCTGAATTTTTGGCAGAAGAGTTAAAGAAATATAAAAAAACGGGCGATATAAAAGAGCAGGATAATGTCTTTTCCTTTACAAGAAAAGGGATGTTTATTTCCGACGATATTTTGTCGAATCTGATGATTATATAATTGTTATCCAATCTTTTGAAATGTATAAATATTGTTAATTCAACTGTTATATATCTTTAATTCCGTATCTTAGCGCACTTTTAAAAAAAGAGGTTTAAATGCAGATTAAAATCGTAAATAAATCGAATAACGAACTGCCGGCATACAGTACAGAAATGTCGGCCGGAATGGATATACGAGCCTTTTTGAAAGAGCCTGTAGTTTTAAAACCGCTGGAAAGAAGGTTGATACCCACCGGGTTGTATGTTGAAATTCCTAAAGGATTTGAAGCACAGATTCGGCCAAGAAGCGGTTTGGCTTTAAAAAAGGGAATTACGGTTTTGAATACTCCGGGAACCATCGATGCGGATTACAGAGGTGAAATTGGAGTGATTTTGATTAACCTTTCGCAGGAGGATTTTGTTATTGAAAATGGCGAACGTATTTGCCAAATGATAATTGCAGCGCATGAAACCGTGGAATGGAAATTGGTAGAAGTGCTCGAAGAAACAGAACGGGGAGCCGGAGGATTCGGCCACACGGGGAAAAAGTAAAAAATAAAATGAAAAAAATAGGATTAGGACTTGGATGGATTGTTTTGGTTGGTTTTCTTTTTTCATGTTCAGGGGTAAAAAAAGTTGCCGAAAAAGAAAAAGTAGTACAAAATGAGGTGGATACTACACAATTAACCTACGAACAGGAACAAAAACAGAAAGAGTTTGAATATTTGTTTGTGGAAGCGATGAAGCAAAAAATGCTTGGAAACGCACAGAATGCTATTCAACTTTTGTCGAGTTGTCTTGAAATAGATCCGAATTCGGCGGCAGCAATGTACGAGCTTGCGAATATTCATGCGTTAAACAACGATTTTACAAGCGCTTCACTTTTGCTCGAAAAGGCCGTTTCAATCAATGCCGATAATAAATGGTACAAGCTTCTTTTAGCACAAATTTACCAGCAACAGCGAAAATTTGAACAGGCTGCCGGCCTTTACGGATTGTTGGTTCAGAAAGAACCCGACAACCAGGAATATTTATATATGAAAGCAGTTTTGCTTGCCAACGCCGGAAAAGATCAGGAGGCGATTGACGCATACAATGCGCTGGAGAAAAAAACCGGAATAAACGAGCAGATTTCAGTTGAAAAACAGCAATTGTTTGTGTCAATGGGGCAGGTCGATAAAGCTTTTGGCGAAATTCAGAAACTGATTGATTTTAATCCTTCAGAAACAAAATATTACGGTTTGCTGGCCGATTTATACCAAAGCCAGGGCGACAACGAGAATGCATTGAAATATTACAGGAAAATTATGGAAATGGATCCGGGAAACGGGTTTGTGCATTTTTCACTGGCCAATTATTATCTGAACATAAAAGATTCTGAAAAATCGTTTGAAGAAACAAAAATCGGATTTCAAAACGACGAAGTTGATATTCAAACCAAACTTCAGTTGTTTATGATGCTGACTTCGAATCCGGAACAATCGAAAATTACAGATGAGAAAGAACAGGAACTGATTCAGATTTTGCTTGAAAAATATCCTGATGAATTTTTGGTACACACACTTTATGCTGAAAATTTGCTAAGTAAAAATAATTTGGCTGAAGCCCGCACCGAATTGTTGAAAGCTATTGATATTGAACAGGGCGATTTTACTATTTGGCAGCGTGTTTTGTTTATCGACAACGATCTTCAGGATTGGGATGGTTTATACAAACACAGTAAAAATGCCATAGAAATTTTTCCTAACCAGCCGCAAACTTATTTTTTGAATGCAGTGGCCTGTGTTCAGCTTGAAAAATTTGAAGAAACCATTTCCATTGTTGAAGAAGGACTGGATTATGTTGTGGACAATCCTCAGTTAAAAGGACAGTTTTTAATGTTGAAAGGCGAAGCCGTTTACAAATTGAACCGTCAGGAAGAAGCATTTGGTTTGTTTGATCAGGCTGTGGAATTGGATCCTGAAAATTATATTGCATTAAATAATTATGCATATTATTTATCGGTTGCCGGCAAAAATCTCGACAAAGCCGAAAAAATGAGTTCAAAAGTGATTGAACGATTTCCCGATAATTCGACTTACCTTGATACTTACGCCTGGATTTTATTCAAAAAAGGCGAATACAAACTGGCTAAATTTTATATGCAGTCGGCGATAAATAATGGGGGACAGGATAATCCAACTTTGCTCGAACATTACGGCGACATCCTTTTTATGCTTGAAAAACTTGATGAAGCAAAACAATACTGGGAAAAAGCCAAAAATAACGGCGGAGATTCAGAAGTGCTTGAACGTAAAATTCGCGAACAAAAATACATTGAAGAATAGATGAACCCAAAGTTCTGGTTTAAATACCGTTTTTTTTTAATCCTGCTTGTTGGTGGCGTATTTTTGGTTTCATCGTGTCGTACCGTGCGTGAATTACCGGTGGTTGAAGCCAAACCCATCAGCACTGGGAAGCTGCTTAAAAAAGTAGAGCAAAATTCTTTCGATTACGACTATTTTACGGTAAAGAAAATTAATTGCCAGTATGCAAGCAACGCTTCGAAAGCCAATTTTAAAGTTAATCTGAAGGCACAAAAAGATAGAGTAATTCTGGTTTCCATCAGCAAGTTAAATATTCCTGTTGGCCGGGTTTTACTCACTCCCGACAGTGTAAAATATGTAAATTACATCGATAAAAACTATTTCCTCGATGATTATTCTTATTTAAGCGAAGTACTGAATATCGATCTCGATTTTGCTACCATTCAGTCGATTTTGTCGAACAATGCGTTTTCGTACCGAAACGATGCCAAAGACAAGGATTTTAAAACGTTCGATTCGTATATTGAAGAGGGCATGTATGTTTTGCAATCGGAGAAGGAACGGAAAGTTGGAAAGATGGAGGAAAATACCGAAAAGCTGGAACGTCGGTTGAAAAAGCTTGACGACAATGCGCTTATTTTGCAGAAAATGTTCTTTAATCCTGCAAATTTTGCATTGTCCCGTTTACAGATCGAAGATAAAACCAATAACCGATTGCTGGATTTGTCGTTTGACGATTTCGAAAAATTCAAAAATAAAGATTACCCGGGGGCTATCGACATGAACTTTAATTCCCCACAAAACACGGTAACTTTAAAAGTGCGCATGAGTGGATTTTCCGCTGAAAAGATTGATTCTTTTAGTTTGAATATTCCTGAAAAATATGAACAAATCAGGGTAAATTAACTTCGTTTTTTTACATTCGCAATGAAACAGAAGAAGATGAAAACGCTGGTAATAACAGGCATATTTTTGATTTTTCAATCGCTGTGTTTTGCCCAGTCGTTAACCGATCTTCAGAAAAAGAAAAGCGATGCTGCCCGCGAAATTGAATACACCACCAAATTGCTTGACGATGCACAAAAAAGCGAAAAAGTATCGCTAAATAAACTTCGTTTGTTAAACAGCGAAATCAATCAGCGTAACGATGTAATTTCTAATATTAACGATGAAATTATTCTTTATCAGGGTTTTATCGACGACAATTCGCTTTCGGTGGAAATGTTGATAGAAGATTTGGAAAAATTAAGAAAAGAATATGCCGAATTGATTCGTGCAGCTTACCGAAATAAAAATGCCACCGATAAAGTAATGTATTTTCTTTCGGCGGAAGATTTTAACCAGGCTTACCGCAGGTTTCTGTATATGAAACAATATACTTCGTACCGCCAAAAACAGGCGGAAACAATTCAGGCCATTGAAAAGGTTTTAAATGAACAGGTGGCGCGGCTGGAGCTGCAAAAACAAACCCGGCAACAGTTGATAGATGAAAATTTAAAAGAAACGCAAAAGCTCGAAGTGGCAAAAATCAGGCAAAACCAGGAAATTCAGAAGTTAAAAAGTCAACAGCGCGATTTGAATGAAAAGCTGAGACAACAGCGGCGCGAAGAACAACAACTCGAAAACGAAATTCAGAAAATTATTGAAGAAGAAGCGCGGAAGAACAGGGCAGTCGGCGCGTCGGAATTTGCGCTTACACCCGAAGAAAAATTGATTGGCACTAATTTCGAGCAGAATAAAAAACGTTTACCCTGGCCGGTTGAACGCGGAATAATTACCGAACATTTTGGAATTCATTCACATCCGGTGTTAAACAATGTACAAATAAGAAATAACGGTATTAGTATTTCAACGGAAACCGGAGCAAAAGTGCGGGCCATTTTTAACGGTGAAGTAACCCGGGTTTTTGGTATTACCGGCGGAAATACTGCTGTAATAATTCGTCATGGAAATTATTTGACGGTGTACTCGAACCTGCGTGAGGTAATTGTTAAAAAGGGCGATAAAGTGAGTACCAAACAAAATATCGGAACTGTTTTTACCGACGCGGAAGACGGAAACAAATCGATTCTGAAATTTCAGATTTGGCGCGAAAACCAGAAACTCGACCCCGAAGAATGGATTGGGAAATAATTAACTGTTTTCCTGCGGTTTTACAAATTCCAGCAAATAAGTATCCGGGTTTTTTAATTGTATCAATGTTTTAAAACGTGCCGGATTTGCCTGAATGGCCGGAAATAAATACCTCGCAGTAGACCCGTAACCCAGTTGTTCTAAAATTACATAACTGACTTTATTCTTTTCAAGGTCTTTGAGTACTTCATCCGTATTGCTTGAATACAAATAATTACAGGATGGACGCTCGGAATAGTAATACAGAATCTCAGGTTTTCGGCCGCAAACAACGGTATTTTTAGGTGTGTTGGCTTTTAATGATTTGGCAATATTAATATAGTTCTTATAATTTGCCGGATAATCCTGAGAATTAATAACCCCCAATTCCTTTAATCCTGGAAAATAAAAAAATCCAAACAAAAGCAAAACATAACCAAGTTGAGAAAGCAGTTTTTCGTTTTTTACAGGGTATTTTAACAAATCGAAAAGACCGTTGAAAAACGTAAAGAAAAGAACAGGAATTAGCGGGACTACATATCTGGCGCCGTTTCCTCCATGCCAAAGCATAAAAATCCCCATATTTCCAAGAATAAAGAAAATGAACAAATATTTTAATTTCCCCATTTTGTAAGCGCCCCAAAATGTTATTAACAAAACAATAATTGCAGAAACAATCAGAAGAGCTGATGAATCAGCGCGGTAATCGATCTTTAAAAAAGGGAAAAGTACATTGTTAAATCCTTTAATTACAGTTTCATCGAAATTGCTAATCATTTTTTCAATGAATTCTTTTACCGAACTTATTTCGCCTTCTTCCGGTCGCCATGGGTTTACAACCATTACTGTTCCTAAATACCTCGATTTTATTCCATGCATCGAATTTCGGACCGACCACGGAAGGTAGAGCAAAACAAAACTTAGGACAACTGCGCCGGAAATCTTCCATTTTTTCTGAAGTAAATAATGAATAACGGTGGCAATAAAAATAACAACCCCCACTTCACGAATGTAGTAAGATATTGAAATTGAAAATATTAACAAGTAAAAATAGGGAGATTTAAGGAAATTGTTTTCGGTAGGTAGTTTGTATATTGCATAAATGGCAAGTGTAGTAAAAAGTAAAAACGGAATTTCCGACATTATCATGGTAGAGAACCTTAAAAGATGAATGTTTAACAGTACCAGCACTGAAACGCAAAAAAACAAAGGCACATTTTTATTTATTCCTTTGCTGATATTAAACAGGATATAAACCGACAGCAATAAAAATATTCCGTTTATTATTTTGAATGCAATAATATTTTCTCCTAAAAAAAGTCTGAAAAAGGCAAGAATGCCCGGATAACCGGGGGGATAAAAATTTGTTGGGACGGCTTCACCCGAGATCGTGGAGACATAACCTTTCCCTTGAGCAATTGATTTTGATAGCATTAAATAGTTAAAATTATCTCCGTTTAAATCGAGTTTCGAATTAAAAATTGTTGAAAAACTTATAACAAAAACAATTGCTAAAAGCACGTACGTAATATTCTTTTTCAAAAAATCCATGGAAATCAAGATTTTAAATTCATTTCGAATATAAAAAATCTTACAGAAAAGAAGGGAAATTAATTTTTAAAGTTTTGCGAGATAAAAAAAACCGGCCAATTTTAGCCGGTTTCCTTTTTATATGTTTGCTACTCTTCGTAAACTTGGAATATCAAGAAATTTAATTTTTCTGCCTTGTAATTCTATCAGCCGGTCTTGTTTAAATTCGGAAAGCAGGCGAATCACCGACTCGGTGGCCGTACCAACCATGTTTGCCAACTCTTCACGGGTGAGCGAAATCTGTAATGTATTTTGGTTGTCCAAATCAAAGTCTTCTTTCAGAATAAGAAGAACTTCGGCCAGTCTTTCACGAACGGTTTTTTGTGCAATATCGGTAATGTAATCGTTGGCTTCGCGCAATTCGCCGCAAACAATCTGCAGCATGTGGTGCGAAAACTGCCAGTTGCTTTGAATTAAATACAACAAAGTTTGGTATGGAATATGACAAAGAATGGCTTCGTCGATAACTTTGGCGGTTGTACAAGCCAGTTCCTGACTTAAAAGTGAACGGTAAGCAATAATATCGCCCCGTTTTGCAAACCTGATAATTTGTTCTTTTCCGTCAATTCCGGTTTTAAATATTTTAATAATACCTCGGGTTACGCAAAAAAAACCGGTTAGCCTGCTCCCTTCCCTGTAAATAACCGTGCCCTTTTTGTACAACGAGCAGGTCTTTTCGTAATTTAAGCGCGTAAATTCATCTTCTGTAAGTTTCTTAAACAACTGAAAACCACTTAAATTCGTTTCTTCATCTGTAGGCCTCTTAATCGCACTTCTCATTTCTTTCGATATATAATGAACTTTATTCTAAAAAAACGCTTAAATATACAATATCGGCTTATTTTAATAAAACCAATTATGCAGATATTTAGATGTTGTATATTTGAGTTGCAAAATAAATGAAATCTATTTAAAATTAAGATATTATGAAACATATTGTTGATATGTCGTGGACCAATAATGTTGCTTTTGAAGCCGACATGGACGGACACAAAATTGTTGTGGACGCCACAATCGATTCTGGTGGAAATGATCTTGGCCCACGCCCGAAAAAACTAATGCTTTCCGCACTGGCCGGTTGTACAGGAATCGATGTTATTATGATTTTGAACAAAATGAAAGTGGTACCCGAAGCTTTTAATGTAATTGTTGAAGCTGATGTTACCGACGAGCATCCGAAACATTATTCAAAAATGAAGGTGATTTACCAATTCAAAGGGAAAAATCTTCCGATGGACAAGCTGGAAAAAGCAGTAAAATTGTCGGAAGAAAAATATTGCGGAGTTACTGCGGTTTACAAAAAAGCAATGGAAATGTCGACAGAAATCCGAATTGTTGATTAATAGGTTTCTGATGAAAATATTTGCAGGCAATTCGTAAAGGATTGCCTTTTTTGATCTTTATATTCCAAGTGAAAAACAAACGCACAATCAAAATGATTTCAAAAAGTTCCAACGAATGAAACGTTTTACCGGCAATATTTTTTTGTAATTTAGATTTTCAAATCAATTTTCTGCCGATATGATGAAATCAGTAAATCCTGCCACGGGAGAAACCATCCGAACTTACGAAACATATTCAGAAAAAGGAGTTGAGAAAATCATCAATTCTGTAGATAAAACCTGGCACCACTGGCGAAGCACTTCATTTGCACACCGGGCCGGAAGAATGCAAAATCTTGCCAGTCTTCTGAAGTCGAACAAAGAGGAACTGGCGCGGCTTATGGCGCTCGAAATGGGAAAAGTTATCAGGGAAGGAATTGCCGAAATTGAAAAGTGTGCCTGGGTTTGTGAATATTATGCACAAAATGCCGAAAGTTTCCTCGAAAATGAAACCATAAAAACAGAAGCTTTAAAATCGTATGTTTCTTACCAGCCGTTGGGAACCATTCTGGCAGTAATGCCCTGGAATTTTCCGTTTTGGCAGGTGTTCCGTTTTTTGGCGCCTACAATAATGGCAGGAAATACAGCAGTTTTAAAACACGCCAGCAATGTTCCCGGTTGTGCAATGGCGATTGAGGAATTGGTGCGCGATGCCGGGTTCTCGGAAAATGTTTTTCGTACTTTGCTTATTGGCAGCAACCAGGTTGTCGACGTAATTAAACATCCGGCGGTAAAAGGTGTAAGTTTAACCGGAAGTACACCGGCCGGAAAAAGTGTGGCGGCAATTGCAGGAGGTGAGTTGAAAAAGTGTGTTTTGGAATTGGGAGGAAGTGATCCGTACCTGATTTTAAAAGATGCCGAAATTGAAAAGGCCGCCAAAATTTGTGCTTCTGGACGATTACTCAATGCCGGGCAAAGTTGTATTGGCGCCAAACGTTTTATTGTGGTTGAAGAAGTTTATCCCCATTTTCTGGAACATTTTACCCACGAAATGAACAATGCCTATTTTGGTGATCCTACCGATCCGGAATCAACAATGGGTCCGCTGGCCAGGGTCGATCTTCGCGACGAACTTCATCAACAGGTACTTAAATCAGTGGAACAAGGTGCTGAAATAATTCTGGGCGGGGAGATTCCTCACCGTCACGGCGCTTATTATCCGCCTACTATTCTCGAAAATGTAAAACCCGGAATGCCTGCATACGATGAGGAGTTGTTTGGTCCGGTGGCTTCCGTAATAAAGGTAAAGGATGAGGAAGAAGCTGTGCGTGTTGCCAACGATACGGTTTTTGGTTTGGGCGCGGCGGTATTTACCAAAAACATCGAAAAAGGAGAGAATATTGCTGAAATACAACTGGAAGCCGGCTGTTGTTTTGTCAACGATTTTGTAAAATCAGACCCCCGTTTGCCTTTTGGTGGAATAAAGGAAAGTGGTTTTGGACGCGAACTTTCTGTTCAGGGTATCAAAGAATTTATGAATGTAAAAACAGTGGTAATTAAATAATATATTTAATTGAAAATCAATTTATGATTGCAATTTTACCTGAATGAATTGAAATGTGATATTTGTATTTTTAGCTAAATTAAACCATAAACCGATGAAATTAACTTTTTACTTTTCCTTATTTTATGTTTTGCTTTTTATTTCCTGTACAAAACAAGAACAGCAGTTAACCAGGGAAGTTCGTTTTAACGACGGGTGGAAATTTATCCGGGCAGATGTTGAAAATGCTCAACTTTCTGAGTTTAACGATGAAACCTGGCGCACCCTGGATCTTCCTCACGATTACAGCATTGAAGATCTTCCTGAAAAAGAGGGTGTAAAACAAATCGGACCTTTTTCAGAAGAAAGTGTCGGTGGACCTGCAACCGGACATGTAGTTGGCGGAACAGCCTGGTACCGTAAACATTTTACGTTGAACAAAAAAGAAGAAGGAAAACGCATAAAAATTCTTTTCGACGGTGTTTATATGAATGCCGATGTGTGGTTAAACGGTAAACATTTGGGAAACCATCCGTACGGATACACAGCTTTTTCTTATGATTTAACAGAGTTTTTGAACCCCGCGGGGCAGGAGAACGTATTGGCAGTTCAGGTAAAAAACGAAGGTAAAAATTCGCGTTGGTACAGCGGATCAGGAATTTACAGGAATGTAACTTTGATAATGGAAAATCCGTTTCACGTTGATTTGTGGGGTGTTTATATTACAACTCCAGAAGTTTCGGCTGAAAAAGCAACTGTAGCTGTCGATGTTAAACTGGTTAATGAAAGTTCCGAAGACAAGGATTTTACAATGAAAATGAAGTTTTTTGATCCTGATGGGAAGGAAGTAGCTCATTTTAGCGACAACAAACAACTGGCTGCCGGGGCTGATTTTGTTTATGACCAAACTTTTGAAATTGCTGACTACAACTTGTGGTCGGTTGAAACCCCAAATCTGTATTCCCTGGTTGTTCAGCTTTGGGACCAAAATATAGTATTGGATGAAACAACGCAAAAATTTGGTATCCGTACAACTGAGTTTTCACCCGAAAAAGGATTTTTACTGAACGGAGAAAATGTGTTGTTGAAAGGCGGTTGTATGCACCACGATAACGGACCATTAGGTTCAGCAGCTTTTGAAACCGCTGAATATCGCCGGGTGAAAATTATGAAGGAAAATGGGTTCAACGCCATTCGGACGGCACACAACCCACCTTCCAAAGAATTTCTGGATGCTTGCGACGAATTGGGGATGCTTGTTCTCGATGAGTCGTTCGACCAATGGCAGCGGCCTAAAAATCCGGAAGATTACAACCTTTATTTTGATGAATGGTGGGAAAGGGATTTGGAATCGATGGTGTTGCGCGATCGAAACCACCCTTCTATAATTATCTGGAGCATAGGCAACGAAATCAATGAACGCGCTGATTCTTCGGGTTTGGTAATTGCTAAAAACCTGAGGGCAAAAATTCTTACCATGGACGATACTAGACCCGTTACTCAGGCTGTTTGTCATTTTTGGGATCACCCCGGATGGACTTGGGAGAACACCGCGCCAACTTTTGCTCAAATGGATGTTCACGGGTACAACTACACATGGAACCAATACGAATCGGACCACGAAAAATATCCGGAACGGATTATCATCGGAACAGAATCATTTCCTAAAGATGCTTTTGACAACTGGCAGCAGGTAGAAAAATATCCGTATGTAATTGGCGATTTTGTTTGGACGGGCTGGGATTACCTCGGAGAATCGGGGATTGGCCACACAAATCTTGATAATGAGGGATTTACCTTTACACCGCCCTGGCCCTGGTACAATGCTTATTGCGGCGATATTAGTATTTTAGGTTACAAAAAACCACAGATGTTTTACCGCGATGTGGTTTGGCACAACAGCGATTTGGAAATGCTGGTGCATGCTCCGATTCCTGAAGGCAGAAAAGAAGTGGTGAGTATGTGGGGCTGGCCCGAAGAGTGGAAAAGCTGGAACTGGGAAGGTAATGAAGGAAAATTATTGCAGGTTTCAGTGTATTCGAGTTGTGACCAGGTTCGGCTCGAATTAAACGGACAAGTTATAGGAACAAAAGATATTGTAAAGGAAAATTCAAAAGTCACTCAAATGGATAATCCTTTTGCACAGCGAAACAACAATGCTTTAACTGCAACTTTTGAAGTGCCATACCAGGCCGGCGAATTGGTTGCCATTGGTTTAAATAATGGGAAGGAAGTTGTTCGGCAAAGTTTAAAAACGGCAGGTAAATCAGCGGCTTTAAAAATCTCAGCGGAAGAAGTTAAACCCGGGGAAAATGATTTGATTTATTTTAACGTTGAAGTTGTGGACGAAGAAGGAAATTTGGTTCCAAATTCAGTAGTTCCGGTCGATTTTGAAATTCAGGGCGCTGCTTTACAAGCTGTTGAAAATGGAAATCCTACAGATATGAAAAGCTTTCAGCAGCCGCATGTTAGCACGTTCAGAGGGAGATGCCAGTTGATAGTCAGACCCGAAAAAGGAGCAGGTGAAATTTTGGTTTCAGCAAAATCAGAAGGATTGGAAACAGGAACAGCAACAAAATAAAAAAATGAAAAGGCGGAGTTTATTTCTCTGCCTTTTTAAATGGTATTTTTGAATATATTTTTCTTCCGACAAATTGCCCAAGAAAAAAGCTACCTACCAAAAACGGAGCTAATCCCCAGGTTAAGTGAAGCCCAAAAAATTTACGTGTAACAATTATCAGCGGCACAGGTAAATGTATAAAAACAAACCACCAGAACGACAATTTCCGGAAACTGCCGCGCATATAACCAAACGGAAGATTAATAATAAATGTGGTAACGCAGGTAAAAGCTACCCGCCAGGGGAGGCTTTGAAAGTTTCCTAAAAATGACTGGTTAAGCAAGTGCATTTTTTATTTTTTTGGCAATTATTGTTTCACCTACTATTCCAGCCAGTGTTTTTACCCATTGATTTTCAGCATTTAAACTATCCACCATTTGTAGTTTTTCGCCACCGTTTTTGTGAAATTCTTCGCCATATTCAACACCAATTTCCAGAATAGTTTCCAGGCAGTCGGTGACAAACGAAGGCGCCAAAACCAGTATGTTTTTTTTGCCTTCTTTTAACTTTTCCTGCAAAACATCGTCGGTAAATGGAGTAAGCCAGTTTTTCGACAGGCGCGACTGAAAACCAACTGTATAATTCGAAGGATTTAAATCGAGACCGGCGGCAATTAATCGTGAAGTTTCGTAACTGGTTGCCCGGTAACAAAACCGGCCATGTTCCGGAAACGCAATAGTACACGAACAATTTTCCACACTTACTCCCGGATGGCATTTTTCGACGTGTCGGTTTGGAAGGCCGTGGTAGGAAAATACAATGTGATCGTATTTTGAAAGGTCGTATTTTTTTGCCTGCTCAACAAATGCATCAATAAATTTAGGATGGTTGTAAAACTGTTCAACCGTATAAATTTCAGCCTTAATTTTTTGCTTTTTTATTTCCTTTTCAGCAGCAACCAGCGCTGTTTCTGTGGTCGATATGGCATGTTGCGGAAAAAGCGGAACCAAAACCAGTCGTTCAAATCCTTTCTTTTTTATGTATGAAACTGCCTTTTTTATTGCCGGATTACCGTAACGCATGCCAACAAATACTTCAAAAGAATCTCCAAGCTGAACGTTCAGTTTTTTCCTTAATTCTTCGGAATAGAAAATCAATGGAGAGCCTTTTTCTGTCCAGAGTTGTTGATACAATCCGGTAGATTTTTTTACCCGGAAAGGAATAATTATTGCGTTTACGAGAAATTTTCGCAGGAGAAACGGGAGGTCGATTACCCGCTTGTCGTTTAAAAACTGAGTAAGATATTTTCGAACCGAAGGAACGGTTGGTTCGTCCGGACTTCCAACATTCATCAATAAAACGGCTGTTTTTCCCTGCGTCATTTCTATTTTTCTATAATCTGGTATGCCAGTTTTTTTCCTTGTTTTATACGATCTGCCATTCCGATTCCATCGCGAATATTACCGGCCAGAATCAAACCCTGATTTATTTTTTCAAGCTCTTCAATGGCTTTCAGTTTTTGTTCCGACTCAATTCCATATTGTGGAATGGCGTGCTGGTAACGGAAAATCTGCATCAAATCGGGCTCAAATTTTTTCAGGCCCATCATTTCCGTTATTTCATTTTTCACAATCTGAACAATTTGATCGTCATTCAGTTCAACGATTTCGGGTTTTCTTACACCGCCAAGAAAAACCGAAAGAAGAGCTCCGTTTTCGGGCGCTTTGTTTTTCAAGAATGAAGACAAAAACAGCACACCTAAAACACCGCGGTTTTCTTTGAAAGGAACAAGTCCGCCAAATGCTTTTAAATTAACTCCATCCCATTTTTTAAAACCCAGGGAAACCTGTACAACTTTGGCGTACTCCAATTGATTGATTTGAATGATTTTTTCCACATTGGCAAACGGGAAAAGGTGCGCCAGCTCGTATGCGCCAACCGTTGAAATTACATGCGAAAATGTTTCATTCCGGTTGATGGCTTTGTATCCGTTTTCGGCTTTTTCAAAAGAAAGGGAATTGCATCCCAGCGAGATATTATCTTCACCAACATTTTTTACCAATGCATTAATCAGGTTTTGCAAACCGCCTTCCACAGAGAAAATTTCACGGGTTGCTTTTTTATCCCAGTCGGTTTTGGGTTGGCGCGCTTTTTTTACCGAACCTCCGATAAAACTTCCGTAATCCTGTTCGAGCCGGTACAGTTTTGGCAACGCATATTTGGGTACCAGTTTCGCCGGATCGCCCGAATAAATGCCAAGAATAAACGGATCGACAGCATAATTCAGAAAACTTTTTCCCATGCGGCGAAGTACCAGTTCTTTTAATGTTTCATTCGGGTTGGTTCCTTTTTTCCGAAAAGGTTCGCCCAGCAGCCGCAATTTGTCGCCAAAAGTAAAAAGGGGAGTGGTTATTCCGCCAATCAATCCCGAAGGAAGCGGTTCCCATTTTCCGGCTTTCCAAATCCAGCGTGCTTTTGCAGCGTTATCGGCAATTTCAAGTTTACAGTCGGCCTGTAAATTTTCGAATAATTCCAGCGCTTCCGGTTGTCCTAGAACACCTGTGTTTGGCCCCGATTCAAAAGTAAAACCATTTTCGGTGTTGGTTTTAATAACACCACCGGCGCGGTCTGCTTTTTCAAAAACATGTACGCTTATTCCGGCTTTTTTCAGGTAAAAGGCTGTGGTTAATCCGGTTAATCCGGCGCCAACAACAGCTACTTTCAGTTTATTTTGATTGTTCATTATAACGATTTTGAAAATTTCTGAGCAGCATTTTTTAAATTCGGGTCAAAACTGGCGGCAATATTTCGCACAAAAAAACGACCTGAATGGGAAACAGTAATTTCGTTTGAATTGTAATTCATCAGTCCGTCGGCAACAAATTCGTCGAGCCGGCTTTCTTCAAGTTCAACTGTTTTTTTCAGTTCTTCTTCCGAAACCTGAAATTTTTGGGCAGCTTCGGTCCATGAAAGGTAATAATTGCACATGATTTCGTTGATTACATGTTTAATTATTTTTTCAGTTTTATTGAGTTTGTAACCCTTTTCAATAAAGAAATTTCCGCTTTCGATTTGCGCCACATATTCATTTGTATCTTTTGCATTTTGTGCGTAAGCGCTTTCCAGCTGGCTGATTCCGGTGGCTCCGAATGCATACACCTGACCGGTGGTTTCGCGGGTGCAGTAACCCTGAAAGTTGCGGTGAAGCGCTCGGTTTTCAAGCGCCTGGTTCAGTTCATCTCCGGCTTTTGAGTAGTGATCGAGACCGATAGGTTTGTAGCCATTTTGAGTTAGAATTTTATTGGCTGCCAGAAACATGGCGAGTTTTTCGTTGGCTTCCGGCAATCCGCGAACTTCGAGGATTTTTTGTGCCTTTTTAATCCAGGGAACGTGGGCATACGAAAAGGTTACCAAACGCTCGGGTGAAATCTGAACTGCTCGTTCCATGGTTTCAGAAAAAGATTTTACATCCTGAAACGGCAGGCCGTAAATAAAATCGAGGTTCACTCCGATATTTCCATGACTGCGGATCATTTTCACCAGCTCTTCCACGGGAATTACAGACGGGTCGCGGTTTACATTTTCAAGTACTTTCAGGTTGAAATCCTGAATACCAAGGCTGAGCCGGTTAAAACCACTTTTTACAAGCGCTGTAATATAATCGTCATCAAGCATGGCCGGGTGACATTCCATCGCAATTTCGGGCTTTTCAATAAACGAAAAGTTGGCGTGAATCACATCCATAATTTCTTCTACCATTCCAATGGGAAGCGAATTTGGCGTACCTCCACCCCAATGTATTTGCGATACTTTCCGGTGATTGGCAAGATATTTTTTCACCATCAGAATTTCCTTTTTTACCGCATCGACATAAACCCGCATTTTTTGTGTATTGCGCGTTAAATGCGTGTTACAGCCACAATAATGGCAAATTTTCGGACAAAAAGGAATGTGGATGTAAATGGAAATATTTTCGGGCCACTCGTTGTTTGAATTTTCAATGGCACGGATGTAATCGTTGTTATTAAAGTCAGCAGAAAAAAAGTTGGCCGGCGGATAACTGGTGTATCGCGGAACCGGGACATTGTATTTTTCAATCAGGTTTTCTTGAATCTTCATGTTTAAAATGTTTTATCAGGTAATTCGGCACCGGCTTCAATAACCGGGCAGTGCTTTTCTGTGCTGTAAAAGTCTTTCTTAAAAAGAAACGGTAAAAGGATTAAAATTAATAATCCCATGGCAATTTCAATCACAAAAAGTCCGCGGTAATCGATAGCGTCTGCAATTTTTCCACTCAAAACCGCAATAATAAGACTGCTCAGGTGGGTAACCACAATTTGAATGGTAAAGTCGGTACCTTCGCGGCCTTTCCGGACAATTTTCATTCCCAGCGTATAAATAAAAACCGACGACATGGCGTACGCGCTCCAAAGCAATGCAACCCCAATGTAAATAAGGTACAACGGATGCCCGGTAAACGTGAGGAAAAGGAAATAAAGAGCAACGGCTAAATTCAGCACCGGAAATACCCACACCGATTTTACAACTCCTTTTTTCCGGATAAAAAACCCAGCAGGAAGTGTCATTAATGTTCCGCAGGCTGTTCCGAAAATTCCGGAAATAAATCCGATTTGTTTTACTTCGTAGCCCAAATCAACGAGGTATGGTTTTATCATGGTTAAAATGCCAATCAATCCCGAATAGAAAAGAAAGAGCAAAAGTATGTGTCCGCCCATTCGTTTCTGTTTGAAAAAATATACAAATTCGATTGGTGAAATATTTTTTCTTGATTTATCTACCTCTTTGTGTTTGTGATTTTTAAAGAACATTACCGGGATAAGTGAAATCAGTACAAACACGCCGAGGCAGTGCAGCAAAGGCATCCAGCCCCAGTAATGATAAATGATCAGTAAAACGCCGCTGCCAACCATAGTTCCGATAAAACTACCGGCCGACTGCATGCTGTTTCCAATGCTTCTTTCTTTTTCTTTCAAAACAAGAATAGCAAAAGCGTCGGTGGCAATGTCCTGCGTGGCCGAAGCAGTGAATGCAATTACCATAAGAATTACAATGGTAATAAAATCGGTTTGCAGATTAAAAAAGCCAATGCCGATGATTATAAACGCATAAAACAGTTCCGAAGATAAAATCCAACGGCGGTATTGTTTCGATGAATTGCTGGTTTTATCGACCAGCGGCGCCCACAGAAATTTTACAATCCACGGTAGTTTTATCAGCTGTAAATACCCGATCGACTCCAGCGAATAGTTTTCCATTCGCATGATTACAGGAATCACTGTGGAGAAAAAACTCATCGGAATCGACTGCGCCAGGTAAAGGCTGAGCAGCGTAAAATATTTGTTGATTTCCTTGTTTTGCATCGCGGGTAATTAAAAAGTAACTTTCAGATTTACACCAACCGTTGCTGGTTTGCCAATTTGTGCATACGAATTTCCAAGCGCCTGAAAATAAAAGGAATTGTACCCGGCATTCAGGATATTTTTTCCCCAGAAAGAAAAGGCAACATTTCCTTTCTCGAACGTAATTCTGTGGTTCAGCAAACCGTAATAATCCTGGTATGCAACATTGTCTTCGTTCCAGTAGTGTTTTCCAAAACCATTGTATGTAAGGTTGAAACGAATATCGTCGAGCCAGTTTTTCTTAATTTCAATTTTATAATTGGCGCCAACATTCAGCGAAAACTTTGGTACGTAGGGAATGTAATTGCCGCTGTAATCAGTAGTTTCATTTTTGACGTAATCAATGAATTTTGCCTCGTTGTAACCGGTGGCCAGCCACAATTCCAGATCTTTTGCGGGTAAAATTTTAAATTCAAATTCAACACCTTTGCTTTCCGATTTTCCGGCGTTGGTCAGCATCGAACCGGTTCCGCTGGGAACAGTTTGGTAAATTTGCTGGTTGTTCCAGTCGATGTAAAAGAAATTAAGGTTGGTATAAATTCGTTGTTGCAGCCATTTTGCTTTAAAACCAACTTCGTAATTCCATGAATCTTCAGGTTTGAAAGAACGATCTTCTTCGCGTTCGAAAGTGGCATTAAATCCGCCGGAATTGTACCCTTTTGCAATGGTAGCGTACGGAGTCAGATAATCTGAAATACTGTATTTAAAAGCAATTTTTGGCAGAATCTCGAAAAAGTCCATGTCGCTGACTGCGGCTTCGGCATTGCTTTGTACGTTGTTTTTAAATTTGTCGTAAACATAATCGAGCGTTGCTTTTTCATAATCGGCCCTGATTCCGGCGGTTACTGAAAAACCGCCAAATTTTAAAGTCGACTGGTGAAAAAAGGCAATTCCCGAATTGGTGTTATCGTACCATTTTGTGTAAGAATACGATGAATAGGGAAGTCTGTATGTTACCAAACCATCGGCTCCGTATTCCACAGAAACCGATTTGTCGAGCACCTGTTTAAAACCAAAAACGCCAAACAGCCAGTCGTACGTTTTGTTTTCTTTCGATTGAATATTTATTTCCTGAGAGTACATGTCGAGTTTTTGATCCTGGTCGACATAAAAAAGCGACTTTGGCGTAAAATCCTGGTCAATTCCCTGAAAATCTTTTACCGACTGAAAGCTGCTTACCGCGCGGATGTCGAATTTTTCAGCAGAATATTGCATGTTTAATCCCGACGACAACATCTTGCGGTTGTATACACTTTCCATGTCATAATTAATATCTTCGGCTTTCATGGTTGCATCGTTAAAAATGGCATACGGATAACCGCCTTGTTTGCTGTCTTCGTACTGCACATTCAAAAAAGTTCTGAATTTTTCGGAAGGAGTAAACTGCATTTTAACACGGCCGGAATAACTGTTTAGTTTGTCTACCTTACTGTTGTTGTAAACATTGGTATAAAAACCATCGTTGTGGGTTTGATGCAGGTTGGCAAGCACTGCAAATTTTTTCCCCAGTGGCTGGTTGTAAGCAATTCCGGTACGAATCTGGTTGAAATTGCCGTAATCAACCGAAACGCTTGTGTACTGTTCTTTTCCGGGATTTTTAGTGATGATGTTTACCAAACCGCCCATGGTATTTCTGCCGTACAAAGTTCCTTGCGGACCACGGAGTACTTCAACACGTTCAATGTCGAAAAAGTCGAAATTGAAAGCCGATTTTTCAAAATAAGGAACATCGTCGACATAAAGTCCGATTGCCGGCGTGTTTATACGGTTTCCAACTCCGCGGATATAAACAGGCGATGTTAGTTTCGAACCGTAATCGGGCATAAAAAAGTTGGGAACAATTCCCGAAATATCAGTCAGGTTTTCTACTTTGCTGGTTTCGATAAACCGCTCCGGTAACAAGGTTGCAGCCGCCGGAATTTCAAAAATATTCCGGTTGTATTTCGGCGATTTTATAGTGATTTCATCCAGTTTGTAATTTTTAACAGTGTCGGTTTCAGTTGAATATTGTGCTTTTATTACCGGTTGAAATGCCAGCAATAAACCAAAAATGGCTATTAATTTCTTCATGGTCAGATTAAAAATAAGTTTGTAGAAACAGAAGAAAAGAAACATTGTTCCCTTTCAGAAATAAGAGATTTGGTCTTTTAAAAAAGAAATTAAATCCTTGGAGGAGGCCGGCAAAAATCAGAAGAACAGAGGAATTCCGGTTTGAATTCAGCAAATGAATATTCCGGATAGTTTATTTTTCGTTTAAACAAAAAATCTTCGAATTTTATCGATTGGGCAGCATCTTTTACATCGCAGAAAAAATGGTAGGTATCGATTTTTGATCCGGTGAAGTTTTCTGAAGCAAAAAGTTCAGTTGTATGAAAATTCTCACCAACAGGAATTTCTCCGGCAACCGCTTTGTTTACGCCTGTCACAAAAAACCAGGCATAAAACACCAGGAAGGCAACGTAAGGTATGTGTGTAGAAAATATTCCTATTGTAAACATTAACTTTTTCCTGTTTTGAATCCGCTAAAGTAAAAAAAATACCTTTTTATGATTTTTTTGATTTATGTTTTTGCGCATGAAACACAGGCTAAATAATTCAATCCAAACATTGATATAAATCAATTGGTTATAAAAATTTAGGCTAAGCGTTGTAATTTATCCAGTCGAAATCTTTTCTAAGCAACTGAAGTGTTTTTTCTTCGAATCCGCCCGGTTGTGGTTTATAATTGGTTTTCCAGGAAGCATCAGCAGGAAGACTGGCTAAAATCGATTCCGTGTTTCCTCCCGATTCCAACCCGAATTTTGTTCCCCGATCATAAATCAGGTTAAATTCAACATACCTTCCACGGCGCAGGTTTTGCCACTCTTTTTCCCGTTCGGAATAAGTTTTCGATCCATATTTAAGCATGTAATTGGTATAAATTTCCGGATAGGCGGTTGCAAGATCGATGGTAAAATTGAGCAAATCTTCAAAACGAACTTCTTTGTCCGGTTTTTGGCGGTCGAAAAAAATACCGCTTACACCCCGGGTTTCATTGCGGTGCGGAAGAAAATAATAATCATCGGCCCACTTTTTAAAACCGGGGTAGAATTCAGGGTTGTACCGATCGCAAATTTCTTTTAGTGTTTTGTGAAATGCAGCTGCATCTTCCGGTTGAATAATGTGTGGTGTGAGATCGATACCGCCGCCAAACCACGAAATACCGTTGTTTAGTGCAAAGTACCGAACATTCATGTGAATAATGGGCACCCACGGATTCACCGGATGCAAAATGGAAGAAATTCCGGTAGCTGCATATTCACCGGCTTTTTCACCCAGCAACTGTTCCATTTTAGGTGAAAACTTTCCTTTGACAAATGAAAAATTAACCGCGCCCTTTTCAATAATCCGACCGTTTTCCAGCAAAAGCGAATCACCGCCGCCAATCTCTTTTTTCCAGGGAATGGATGTGAATTTTCCTTTTCCATCGGCGGCTTCCAGAATATGACACATTTTCTTCTGAAGGTCGGAATAGGTGCGGGCTATTTCTTCAATTTTGTTCATGCAGTTGCGTTTTAAGTTAAAACATACGCTCAAAAACAAGGAACGACTTTGTAATTAACAGTTTGGCTGTTGTATTGTTTTTCTCGTTAAAAATAAAACCTTTTAAAATTTGAAAGTTCTTTAAGGATTTGATGGATTTACAAAAAAGCCGCTTGGGAATCTATTGTTCGCAAGCGGCTTTTATATCTGAAAATGAAAAATCAGCTGTTTCGTTTCCAGTTGGTTGATTTTACCCAATCGGCCAGAAATCTGGCATTTTCGTACGGTAATCCGGGAATAAAACCATGGCCAAGATTAAAAATCCAGTTTTGATTTTTGCTTCCGAAATCAATATAACTTTCCAGGGTTTTTTCAATTTCCTCCTGCGGGGCAAACAACAACCGCGGGTCAATATTTCCCTGCAAACCAATTTCTTTATGTACCAGTTTTCGCGCAGTCGGAAGCGAAGTTTGCCAGTCGACACTTAGAAAATCGCAATAATCAGGAGTAATGGAACCGATGCCGTTGCCCAATCCTTTTGGAAAGAAAATAAACGGCACATCTTTGGCGCGAACAGCTTCAGCCATCCGTTTTGTGGCAGGCAAAAACAGTTCTTCGTACAAATCGAACGGAATTAAACCGGCGTGTGTATCAAACAACTGAAATACTTCAACACCGTGGTTTATTTGTTCCTGTGCGTAAATTACCGACAAATCCGTAAGTTCTTCCACCAGTTTTTTAGTGGCTTTTTTGTTTTGATAGATAAATTTTACAGCATCCGGAAAATCGCCTTTTCGGCCCAATCCCTGCAACATAAACAGCAGCACCGTTAGCGGCGCGCCGCAAAAACCAATCAATGGAATATTTTCGGGCCGGGTTTTTAAGATCTCGTCAACTACTTTGTAAATGTAATTCAGCTTCGAAGGATCGGGATTTAAACCTTCCAGCGGATTGCTGCGTTGTGCCAGCGGCTTTTCAAAAACAGGGCCGGCATCGGTAAAATCAAGACCCATACCCAAAGCATACGGAATTACCAGAATATCACTGAATAAAATGGCAGCATCAACACCTAAATCGTATACCGGCATTAATGTAACTTCTGCTGCAACTTCAGGATTCTGCATCATTTGCCAAAACGTGTAATTCTCTTTCAATTTCAAGTAATTTGGTAGTACACGGCCGGCTTGCCGCATAAACCAAACCGGTGGCCGAGAAGTTTCTTTTCCTTTTAATGTCTGTAATAATATCGGTTCTGTCATATTTTGATTCTGTTAATCTTTAATTTGCTTTAAAGCATTGTAACTGGCGTCCACCGTTTTTTGAATATCTTCTTTTGTGTGGGCTGCGGAAACAAACCCGGCTTCGTATTGTGAAGGCGCGAGGTAAATACCATTGTCGAGCGAAATTTTAAAATAACGGGCAAACAGTTTTGTATCGCATTTATTTACATCGTCCAACGATTTTACACTTTTTTCTTTGGTGAAAAACAAGGTAAGCATCGAACCCACTCGGTTGATAACACCGTTGAAATTCAATTCTTTCAGGTTGTTTTGAAGACCTTCTTCCAGCAAGGCCGAAGTTTTTTCCAGATCTTTGTAAAAGTTTTGTGTTTCATCGAGCAAACGCAAAGTTGTTAATCCGGCGGCCATGGCCAGCGGGTTTCCCGATAATGTTCCGGCCTGGTAAACCGGGCCTTTGGGCGCGAGCATATCCATAATTTCCTGTTTTCCGCCGTAAGCGCCTACCGGAAGTCCGCCACCGATTATTTTTCCAAAAGTGGTTAAATCGGGTGTAATTCCGAGCAATTCCTGCGCTCCGCCTTTGGCAACACGAAAACCAGTCATCACTTCATCAAAAATAAGTACGGTTTTATTTTCATCGCACAATTTCCGAATACCTTCAATAAATTCTTTTTCGGGAATAATAACACCCATATTTCCGGTAATTGGTTCAAGAATTACAGCTGCAATTTTCCCTTTGTTTTGTTCGAAAAGGCGTTCCACTGAAGGAAGATCGTTGTATTTTGCGGTGAGTGTGTCGCGCGCGGTTCCTTTGGTTACCCCCGGAGTATTTGGTACTCCGAAAGTAAGAGCTCCCGAGCCGGCTTCAATTAAAAAACTATCGTTATGACCGTGGTAGCAGCCTTCAAATTTAATGACCAAATCACGGTCGGTGTAACCTCTGGCAAGTCGCAGGGCGCTCATGGTAGCTTCTGTTCCCGAATTTACCATTCGTATACTGTCGACGGAAGGGACCATTTTTTTGATTTGTTTGGCTGTTTCGGTTTCAAGCAGGGTTGGTGCGCCAAAACTTGCACCAAAGGCAACTGTTTCCTGCACGGCTTTTACTACGTCGGGGTGAGCATGGCCTAAAATCATCGGACCCCACGACCCCACATAATCGATGTATTCATTTCCGTCGATATCGGTTACTTTTGCACCTCTGGCGCTGGCAATAAACGGTGGGTTTCCGCCAACACTTCTAAAAGAACGCACCGGCGAGTTCACCCCTCCGGGGATATGTTTCTGCGCTTCTGCAAATGCTGCAATACTTTTTTGATAGGTCATGTTTTCAAAATTCAAAACGATTATAAATCCTGAATAATTTCCTGCGTGTGGTACGAAATAATCAAATCGGCGCCGGCGCGTTTCAGCCCGGTAAGAATTTCATGAACAATGCGTTTTTCGTCGACCCAGCCGTTGGCAGCAGCAGCTTTTACCATAGCAAATTCACCGCTTACATTGTACGCTGCCACGGGCATATTAAAAGTAGTTTTAACCCGGTGAATAATGTCCATGTAATTCAGCGCCGGTTTTACCATAACAATGTCGGCGCCTTCCTGGATATCAAGAGCTACTTCGCGCAGTGCTTCATTTCCATTGGCAGGGTCCATCTGGTAGGTTTTACGGTCGCCGAATTTTGGGGCGCTTTCGGCTGCCTCACGAAACGGACCGTAAAATGCCGAAGCATATTTTGCTGAATACGCCATTATGGGCAGGTTGTGGTACCCGTTTTTATCGAGTGCCGAGCGAATTGCTCCCACCCGGCCGTCCATCATGTCGCTGGGTGCAACCATGTCGATCCCGGCTTCGGCCAGCGAAACCGACTGGTGGGCCAGCGTTATCAATGTCGAATCGTTGTCAACATCGCCATTTATTATGGTTCCGCAATGACCGTGCGTGGTATATTCGCAATTGCAAATGTCGGCAATAACGTACATTTCGGGCACTTCTTTTTTTATTGCGCGGGTGGCTTGCTGTACAATTCCGTTGTGCTGGCAGGCAACTTCGCCGGTTTCGTCCTTCGATTCAGGAATTCCAAAAAGTAAAATGGATTGAACACCTTTATCGAATAGTTCCTTACTTTTTTCAACCAATTTATCGACTGAAAGTTGCGAATTGCCAGGCATCGATGAAATTGGATTGTTTACTCCCTTGCCCGGGCAAACAAACAAGGGCATTATCAAATCGTGACGGGTTAATATGGTTTCGCGAACCATGTCTCTGATTGCTGCGTTTCTGCGCAAACGACGAAGTCTTGTTACCGGAAATTGCATAATTATCGTTTTTTTGTTTTTGTATAAAATTGAATTATTGATTCCACTATTCCCTGTGCCGAAGCATCCTCGGCAACAACCAACGGTTGAATGCCCAGTTTACGTGCTTCGCCGGCTGTGGTTTCGCCAATACAGGCCAGACGAAGGTTTCCGACGGGAATGTTGTGTGTTGATTTCATAAAGTTTTGAATGGCTGAAGGACTTGTAAAAATAAGCATTTCATAACGGTTGTCGTCAATTAGCCGGACGGTTTTTTCATCTTGAAAACCGGATGCAGAAGTTTGATAAACGTTGATTCGCTCACAATCTGCAAAATTTTTTAATTCATCCTGAATTACTGTTCTGGCCAGGTTTCCGAGAACCAGTAAAATTTTTGGTTTTATCAGTTCACCTTTTATTTTCTGAAGAAAAGAAGCGGCAAAATCTTCACCGGTATTTCCCGGATTTAGAAATGCCGGAGAATATCCAAAAAAGGCAAGTACTTTTTCTGTTTTTCTACCAATTACCGCAATTTGAAGTTTTTCAGGTAAAGTTGTTATATTTTGGTTTTTCAGAATTTCAAAAAAAGAACGAACGCCGTTTGGACTGGTAAAAATCAGCCACTGAAACTGACTAAGATTGTTTATCCAATTTTTTTCCTGAACACTTAAAATTACAGGATCGATTTTAATCATCGGCATTTCAACAGTTTCAGCTCCGGCAGCTTCAAGCAAACGCATTAATTCTTCCGACTGTCCTTCTGGCCGTGTGGAGATAAAAAGTTTATTTTTCAGCGGAACATTCATTCTTTTCTGATGTTTGTCAGAATTCTTCCGGCTCCTTTTTCTTTCAGTTTTTCAGAGAGTTTCTCGCCGATTTTTTCTGCTTCGTCAATCGGGCCGGTTACTTCATCTGTTAAATATTCTGAACCATCAACAGCGGCAACAAAACCGGTTATTGTAATTGTGTCGCCATTTGTTTTGGTGTAACAACCCACCGGAACCTGGCAGCCGCCTTCAATACTGTGTAAAAAGCCCCGTTCCACCAGAATGGAATTCCATGTTTCAACATCGTTAATTTTGTTCAGAACGGCATCAATTTCCGTATCTCCGATTCGCGACTCAATGGCAATGGCTCCCTGGCTGGTGGCCGGAATCATTACTTCGGGTTCGAGAATTTCAGAAATGTAACGGTCAAGGCCGAGGCGTTGCAAACCGGCAGCAGCCATAATCATTGCATCGCAGTACCCTTCTTCCATTTTTTTGAGCCGGGTGTTTACATTTCCGCGTATATCAACAATTTTGAAATCTTTGTTGACTCGCAGCAACCCGGCTTTCCGTCGCAGACTTGAAGTGGCAATCACATCAGCAGTAGTAAGTTCGCTGAGTTTTCTCCCGTCTTTACAAACAAGCGCATCACGGAATTCACCCCGGGGTAAAACGGCTCCCAACTTTAATCCTTCCGGCAAAACTGTAGGAAGATCTTTCAAACTGTGAACAGCAATATCTGCTTCACCGGCAATCACCGCTGTCTCAATTTCTTTGGTGAACAAACCTTTGTCGCCAATTTTTGAAAGAGCAACATCGAGTATTTTGTCACCTTTGGTATGAATTATTTTAATATTCACCTGGATTTCAGGAAAAGCATTTTCCAACGCTTCCTTTACTTTATATGCCTGGTACAAAGCCAATTCACTACCTCGTGTGCCAATAATTATTTGATTTTTCATGCGGTAAAATTTTCAATTGTTCTTTTAACAATTTACGTTTCAAAACCAACAGTTCAAGTAACTTACAGTGTTCCTGCTGAAATTGGGTTTCATTGTAACCGTGGAAAACTACACTATGGGTTTCGCCTGTTATTTTCTTCTAATTTAAACAATTCATTGACAAAATGGAGTGAATCGGTATTGCGCCCGTTGTTGGTGATTTCTTTTAGATTTTTAATCAGCAAGCGGGTGTAACGCTGCGTAATATGTCGCGTGTAAGTATCTACGGCTTGTTTAATTTCTTTCGATTCGATGTGTTTAAAGTTTTCCAGTTCCTGCCGGTACACTTCTTCCAGGTTATTCGAAATCGATTTTATTGCCGGACGGAGCGAGCGGCTTACCATCCATTCGTTAAATTCTTCGGCTACTTCGGAAATAATAAGCTCAGCTTTTTCGGCGGCTTCTTTTCTGCTTTGCGTGTTGGCTTCCACCATTTTCTGCAAATCGTCGACAGCAAAAAGTCTGACATTTTCAATTTCGCTGACTTTTTCTTCAATATTTCTCGGCACCGACAGGTCGATATAAATTTGCGGTTTCGGATTTTTTGCCTGTGTTTTTTTCACCATTTTTGAAGTAATCAGGTGATGAGGCGCCCCTGTGGCAACAATTATCACATCGAAACTTGAAAGGTGTGATTGTAAAGTTAAAAAGCTGAAAACCTCTGAATTGTATTTTTCTGCCACACGCTCTGCCGATTTCATGGTTCGGTTGATAACCGCAGTTTTGCCGATTCCTTTTTTCACCATATTTTGAAGTGCAAGACTCCCGGTGTCGCCGGTTCCGATAACCAGCAGCGATTTTGATTGTAAATTACCTAATTCCTGGGCAACCAGTTCAACGGCAGTGCTACTTACCGAAAGATTACCGAGTTTAATACCGGTTTCGGTACGTGCTCTTTTGCCTGCTTCAAACGATTTTTGAAACAAACGCATTAAAACGGCGTCGGTAAGTCCTGCATCGGTGCACGTTAAATAAGCATCTTTAATTTGCCCGATTATCTGGTCTTCGCCAATAATCATCGAGTCTAAACCCGCTGCAACGCCAAACAAATGTTTTACCGCCGCAATGTCGAATTTGTAATACAAATACCGCGAACATTCGTTTTCAGCATTTTTGAATTTTTTGAAAACATCAGTTACTTTCTCAATGGCAGTCAGCCTGTCGTAATTGTTTTGCGAAAAATAAAGTTCAGTTCTGTTGCAAGTCGATAAAAGCACCACATCCGATATTCCCGTTTCATGCGAAAGCAAATCGGCAAAAGGCACAATTTCTTCTTTTGAAAACGAAAGTTTTTCACGTTTGTCAATTGGTGCAGTTTTATAACTAATACCTAATAAACCAATCATAGATAAAAATTTCAGCCGGATTAATTTTATTCATTTTTACAGCTTGAAAAACAGTTTATTACAAATAAACACTTTTCTGCTGAAACAGTTTAATTAACCCAAAGCCGGAGGAGGCCGGTTGGAGAGGGAAGTAAAAAATTTATCAGGATGAACAAATGAAGTACAATTCATCCTGTGTTTTATTTTTCGCTTGAAAATAAATGTTTCGAAATCAGAGGTCAGAATAAAATCGCATTTGTAAGTATCGTTTTGCGAATTTAAATCGGCCATGTTTTGATCGGCAAGGACCTCGGTAATAAATGCTGATCTCACAACGGTCTGATCATCATTTTCGGCAGGTTTTTGTGTTCCGAAAATCAAAAAATAGGCATAAAACACCACAAACGCAATGTATGGGATGTGTGTTGAAAATATACCTATATTAAACATTTCGGTTAAATTTATTTTTATTGGAGTGCAATGTATTAAAAAAACAATGTCAAGATTTTGTTGTAATATATTTTAACACAAGTTTTTATTCATTTCAGAAAAATATCAGTGCACAAACTGATATATATCAACACAGCACATTCGGGAATGTTTACGATTTTTTTGAATCGAAGCTGAATCCCGTAAAATAATTTAATTTTGTTTTATTCATTAAAAAATTCGGCAATGCAAAAGTGGCCCGCTTTATTTATCCATTTTTTTATTTTATCGGCAATGATATCGTGTTCAAATAAAAACCAGGTCGATTTAATCGTTACCAATGCAAATGTTTATACCGTTGACAATGCATTTTCGAAAGCTGAAAGTTTTGCCGTAAAAAGCGGGAAAATTGTGGCTGTAGGCACCGAAAGTGAAATACTTGAAAAGTACACTTCTTCGCAGGTTTTTAATGCTGAAGGAAAATTTATTTACCCGGGTTTTAATGATGCCCACTGTCATTTTTACGGCTACGCTGTCAACCTGATGCAATATGCCGATTTGCGCGGAACTACCAGTCCCGAAGAAATTTATGAACGGTTGAAACAACACCACGAAAAATTTGGCGGCGATTGGATTTTAGGAAGAAGCTGGGATCAAAACGACTGGGAAGTGCAGGAATTTCCCGATAAAGCGCGGCTTGATGAATTGTTTCCCGATATTCCGGTTTACCTCGTTCGTGTGGATGGACATGCCGGCTGGTGCAATTCAAAAACGCTTGAAATGGCCGGAGTAACTGCCGATTCAAAAGTTTCGGGCGGACAGGTTGTGGTTAAAAATGGCGAACCAACCGGGATTCTGGTTGATAATGCCATGGGACTGATCGGCGAATTTATTCCGGAAATAAATACAGAACAACAGGAAAAAGGGTTGCTCGAAGCGCAAGCCAATTGTTTTGCTGCGGGTCTTACATCGGTTACCGACTGCGGTTTAAGCAAAGGAACCGTTTTGCTGATTGAAAAAATGCAAAACCAGGGAAAGCTGAAAATGCGTGTAAATGCGATGCTGGACCCTTCGGAAGAGAATTTTGAAACCTTTGTAAAAAACAGGCAGAAACAGGGCGAACGGCTTGTAATTAACACCATAAAAATTTATGCCGACGGCGCTCTCGGTTCGCGCGGAGCACTGCTTTTAAAAGAGTATTCCGACGATCCCGGAAACAGCGGATTGCAAATTGAAACGCAGGAATATTACGATAAAATTTGTCAGTTGGCATACGATAACAATTTTATTGTGGCAGCCCACGCTATTGGCGACAGTGCCAACCGGCTGATGCTGAATACTTACGGAAAATTTTTAAAAGAGAAAAACGATCGTCGCTGGAGAATTGAACATTCACAAATTATCAATCCTGATGATTTTAAGAAGTTCGCGGAGTTTTCCATCGTTCCGTCTGTTCAGGCAACACACTGTACTTCGGATATGTACTGGGCTGGCGAACGGCTGGGAGAGGAGCGGTTAAAAGGCGCTTACGCCTATCAGACATTGCTGAACCAAAACGGCTGGTTGCCCAACGGGACCGATTTTCCGGTGGAAAACATCGAACCGCTTTTTACATTTTTTGCTTCTGTTTTCCGTACTGATCACACGGGATGGCCCGAAGCTGGCTGGCACATTGAAGAAGGACTTTCGCGCGAACAAACCCTGCGTTCTATGACAATCTGGGCGGCAAAAGCTTCGTTTGAGGAAAATCAGAAAGGAAGTCTCGAACCTGGAAAATTTGCGGACTTTGTGATTCTCGATACCGATTTAATGACCGCAGCGCCTGAAGATATTTTAAATGCAAAAATTGAAAGTACCTGGGTGAACGGCGAAAAGGTGTATTAAAAGTAAACATATTATTTTAGGATGAAAGATAAAGGCTGAGATATAATGGATCGTTACGACTTTCATAAAACCAAATATGGTTCTGAATTGCTCATCGATTTGGTAAGGCTTGAATCCCTCGAAAAGTATCACATCCGAAACAGGCCACATACGTTGTCGTATTACGATATTACTTTGATCACTGAGGGCAGTGGTAAATTTCAACTCGATAATTCCTGTTTTTCCATTCAACCGCAAAAAGTATTTTTTTCTTCTCCCATGCAAGCCCGGTACTGGGAAATTGAAGAGTTTCCAAAGGGACTGGTTTTAATTTTTGAAGAAGAATTTCTGGAGACTTTTTTTAACGATTCCGAGTTTGTTCAACGCCTGTCTTATTTTAATACCGATTCGCAGGAATCTGTACTTTCGTTGAACGATTCAGATTTTGTGTATTTCAAATCGGTTCTGGAAAATATTGAAAAGGAAATTGTTGCGCAGCAGGAAAAGGACAATCATATTTTAAGGGCGTTGTTGTACCAGGTTTTGGTTTGGCTGAACAGGTTGTATTTAAAATCAAAATCGATTTCTGTTTCTGTTCCGGGTAAAAATGTTTTTGAATTTCGAAAACTGGTTAACCGGAATTTTAAAGCTCAGCATTCTGTAAGTTTTTATGCCGACAAATTGAATATAACCGCCGGACATTTGAACGATATTGTAAAACAACATTTTGGTGTAACGGCAAAACAATTCATTCAAAACCGGATTTTTCTTGAGGCGAAGAAAATGTTGCTGTATTCGTCGATGTCGGTCTCGGAAATTGCGTGGCAGCTTAATTTTCAGGACGATTCTTATTTTGTCAGGGCTTTCCGAAATAAAACAGGATACACTCCCTCTTCGTGGAAAAATAGTGACAATCCGTGAAAAGTACCATTTAATCCTACTTTTTTGTATCTCCTGTTTTTAAACGACGGTGTACTTTTGAATCAAAAAAAGTATTCCAATTAACTTCAGAATTTTATGAAAACTATTACATTTTTTTTATTGATACTTTTTGTTCTGGAATGTACAGGGCAAAATAACGCATTCGATTATTTTGGAATTCACAGCCCCGGCGATAAAATTGAGCTTTTTGCCCCGAACATTGTGTCGTTAAAAGATTCAAAAGATTATTCTTTGGCTGTTTCTCCTTTGGGTGATGAAGTTTTTTTTGCCACCGGAACCTGGCCCGAGAGTAAATTAATGCATGTAAAAAAGGAGGGGAATGTTTGGACGAAACCTGAAATTGCAGCATTTGCTTCCGGTTATTTTGCTGTTGAACCGGCCTTTTCGCCCGATGGAAAGTACCTGTTTTTTTCTTCTAGTAAAGGAATGGAGGATATTAATCAATATTCAATCTGGAGAGTTGAAAAGGTTGGAAAAAACTGGGAAAATGCTACAAAAGTGATCGATATTGCTGAACCTGAAATCTGGGAATTTCATCCAGGTATTACAAACGACGGAACAGTTTATTTTTGTTACTGGGATTCAAAAACCAACAAGGGAAGCATTTATAAATCGGAATATTCAAAAGGAAATTATTCGGAACCGGTAAAAGTGGATTTGCCGCTTACCGGTGATTGCAGCGTAACAAATCCGTTTGTCGATCGCGGCGAAAGATTTATTATAATTTCAGCAGAAACCGAAAACAGCACAAGTAAATACGATACATTTATTTCGTACCGGAAAAATACAGGCTGGTCGGAACCTGTTAATTTTGGTGACCGGTTTAATACCCCGGAAGTGGATGAATCGTTTGATATTTCGCCGGACGGGAAATTCTTGTTTATTTACAAACAAGACGATATTTACTGGACAGAAACAAAAGGAGTGATACAATGAATTTCAAAGGATTTTCCGAAAATGGGATAGTATTTCTGAAAGATTTGGCAAGGAACAACAACAAGGATTGGTTCGAACAACACCGGCAAATTTACACGGATTGTCTTTTGGAACCGCTGAAACAATTGGCAACTGACTTGCAGCTGACACTGCTAAGTATCGATAACAAGATTGAAACAACTCCGGCAGTAAACAAAACAATTTCCAGGATTTACCGCGACACCCGTTTTTCATCCGACAAATCGCCTTTTCGCACCTCGCAGTGGCTGTCGTTCAAACGGCTGGCAAAAACATGGGGAAATGTTCCTGAATTCTACTTTTATTTTACTCGTGAAAAATATGAATTCGGGATGGGATTTTATTCAGCGACCCCACAAAATATGGAGAAAATAAGAAGTAATATTCTTGCATATCCCGAAAAATTCAAATCTATAATCGATGTTTACAACGCGCAGAAGATTTTTATTTTAGGAGGCGAAAATTACAAACGTCCGGTTTCCAATCCCCTTCCGGAAGAGTTTCAGGGGTGGTTTCAGAAAAAGAGCCTGTATTTGAGGTGCGAAAAAGAGATGGACAAAATTTTCTTCTCTTCAGGATTAAAAGAAACGTTGGAAATGGCTTTTATCGATAATTCTGCACTCTATCAATTTTTAATTGAAAGTATAATCTGAAACAAAAACTGAACTACAGAACCCATGAAAAATAAAGGTTTTGTTGTTCCCCATACCGATTTATTCAACCCTGTCAGAAGATGTTTAAATGAAATTTAGATGTGATGATGGCAAAGCGAAAAATTTCTTTGAATGAACTTTCAGAAAGAGTTGATTTGACATTATCGAACCTGTCTATTTTGAAGACGGGAAAAGCGAAGGCAGTTCGTTTTAGTACTCTGGAAGCTATTTGTCATGCTTTAAACTGCCAGCCCGGTGACATTTTGGAATATGTAAATGAAGAAAATAGCACAACCAACCCCAAATAATACATGTAATTTATTGGACAAAAAGCGTTTTGTTCATTCTGAATATGTCTTCAAAAAAATTTGGTCCAAATCTTCTCAAAGAATTTTAAACAAATAATGGAATATGAGGAGCGTGGATTAAAAATACCTTCTTGTTATTTTTGAATAGGTGTTGTATTCCTCACCGTAAACATTCAGCATAAATTTTTCCTCTTTCAGAATAAAAAAATGAATGCCGGTAAAAGCCAGTAAGGCAAACACAATAAAAAAAGGTGTTGGTAAAATCAAAGCAATACCAAGAAAATATAAATCGAGAGAAAGAAAAAACGGGTTGCGCGAAACAGAAAAAATGCCGGTTGTAACCAGTTTGCCAGAATTGTTTTTATCGAGGCCCAAACGCAGCGAGTTATTAAAATGAATCAAAGTAAATGTCCAAAGAATAAGAGAACAAATGAGAATTACTGCACCCAAAACATTCAGAAATATACTTTCAAAAAGAGGTTTTGTAGAAATTTCGGGAAGTACAGAGAACTGAATTTTGAAAGCGGGTTTTACTGTTTCGAACAACCAAAGCAGGAAAACCAGCAAAAAAACCGGGAAAAGAAACGTTTTGTATTTGTTCTTTTCCCCGTTTTTAGAACTAAGTTGAATCCCTTTTTTTCTTAGTATTGAAATTTTGACTATTAAAATTCCAACCAGAAACAGGAAACTTATAAAAGGTAAAACCCCGAAAAAATTCATTTTATACCTGAAAAATTTATTTCAGGCTAAGTTAGCGAGGTTTACTGAAAAACAAACTTTACACCCAAAGAAACAATATTGGCTTTTAACCCGTCGCTTCGGAAATAATGGCTGTATTTTATGTTTGCATTTTTTAATCCAAAGCGGCTGATTTTTATATCGTTAAAAATGTCGTTGTAATTCAGCGCCATACTCACCTGATTGCTGTTGAATTTTGCCAGGTCAGGATCGGAAGTGTAGTACTGTTCCGTCGACAAGTGCGTTTCGTACGGCGCATAATATTTAACTGCATTTTGCGTGTAAAAACGGTACGAAGGTGTTAATGAAAAACGCTGGTTAAACCGGATTGGCAAATCGACATTTACCGTGTGGGCTTCGAGACCCCAGTCGTCGATGTAGTACCGGTAGTACGTTCGCAACACAAACGTTTCGTTGATGTAGTAATTCAACCGCATTCCAATTGGAATTTTTAACCGAGTGGAAGGCAGTCGCTCAATGTCGTCGGCCAGCTGGTAAACGCCCAGGTTCAGCGGCGTTTTATACACCGAAATATAACTTGCATCGCCAATGTAATAATTGGGTTTGTCGGCAAAGTAAATCCGGTGGTACGGCGTCGAAAGCAAACCTTGCTGAATTACAACATCGAAAAACAAAGCTGCCTGCAACTTTTTACTTAATATTTGCGACAGGTAAAATGAACCCGAATACGAATTTCGGCTTCGGTTGGTTATTGCCGTAAAGTTCGACGGATTATAATCCGATGTTGCAATGCCACTTTGATTGATAACGTCGACACCTGAGAAATAACCACTGGTTAAAAAGCTACTTCCGTAAAGGTTGTATTCGTGAAGTTCAGTCGGATAAATCGGTCTCCATTTGTCGAGGTAAACCGTTCCTTTTAATCCAACTTCAGTATTTTTATCATTAAATAAACCCGTTAAATTTCCACCAAAACCAAACGATGTGTAATCGAATTCATTGGACCCGGAAACATTGGTTCCCCAGATAAAATTCCTTGAGTCGGAACTGTGGCTGTAATCGACATGCAACGAGGTCAATACGTCGCTTCGCGAGGCTCCGGTTGATGCCAGCCAGGGAGTTCCGGAATGTGACGAAACAGATCTTCCTCCCTCATCATCGTCGTCTTCAGAAGTTCTTCCGCTGGGTACAGGACTGCTCGATGCTCCGCTTTTGGTAATCAGAGCCGAAGTGGAAGCTCCGCTGGTATTACCGTTAAACGGGTTAATGTTGCTCGACGAAGCAGAAGTATACGCCGATATTCCTGCATCGATGGTTAAAACATCGTCGTCGTTTAGCGGCAAACTTATTACAATGGTTGGTGTAACATCGGTAAGTTTTTCTGAACCAACGCCTCCGCCGACTGCTGAATTTTCTCCATCCTGACCGTAAAGACTCATCAAAAAGTCTACTTCGGTGTTTTCAAGCACCTTCTTTTTGTACACTTTTGTTGAATCCTGATTTTGTGCCAGCGCCGGTACAAACCGACCGGCAACAAGCAATAATAAAATGATTGTTTTTTTCATAAGCAAAGTTAGTTACAACCACAACCTCCGCCTGTTTTTCCACCGTTTGCGCCGGCGGCTCCTTCACGATACACCTGAAAATTAGTTTCAAAACGTTCGTTTGCATTCGCCGACAATTTCATGTCGGAATCGTTGATATACACTTTTTCATATTCTTTTACTGTTGCGCACGAGGCCATCAAAAGCAATACAAAAAGTGCAGAAATTAATTTTTTCATTTTGTTGAATTTAATTTTATGTTTTCTGATTCGTAAATTTTTCCCTGGTCATCAACAATGACACATTCAACCCCGGGCAATTGATTCACAAAGTCGATTCCGGTTTCGCGCCCCATTACAAAAACCGAAGTTGCCAGAGCGTCGGCCAGTTCTGCTTTGGGTGCGAAAATGGTAACACTTGCCAGTCCGCTGGCAGGCCAGCCTGTTCGCGGGTCAATGATATGGGTATATTTCTTCCCGTTGAATTCAACAAATTTTTCGTAACTGCCCGAAGTAACCACCGCATTCTGGTCGAGGGGGAACCACGAAAAAACTTTGTCTTTGTTTAGCGGATTGGTTATTCCAACCATCCACGGAGTTCCGTCGGGCTGGTTTCCCCAGGTGGTTAAATCGCCCGAAGCATTCATTATTCCGGCAGTTACTCCTTTTGAAATCAGCAACTGTTTTGCTTTGTCGGCAGCATAACCTTTGCCAATGGCGCCAAAACCGATTTTCATCCCTTCTTTTTTTAGAAAAACAGTCTGGTTTTGTGCATCAAGAATAATGTTTTTATACCCAACTTTTATTACAGAAGCAGCAACTTCGTTTTCCGTTGGCAGTTTTTTCATCGATCCATCGTATTTCCAAATTTTGTCCATCGAAGCGTAGCTAATGTCGAAAGCACCACTGGTGAGTTCAGAAATTTTAATGGAACGCGCAATCAGGTCGAACAATTCCTTATCTACTTTTACGGGTTTAATTCCCGCATTCCCTATAATTTCGGCGGTCTCGGAAAGACTGTCCCACGAGGAAATCATTTTTTCAATCCGGGTAATTTCTTCCACTGCCAAATCGATGTACTGGTTTCCTTCGGTTTCGTTGTTGGCAACCACAGTAATATCGAACCGGCTGCCCATTAATTTCAGGGTTCTGGTATATTTTTCCTGTGCCTGAATAAAAACGGGCAAAAGAAAAAACAGAAAAGCGATGATTTTTTTCAATTTCTTACTTTTCAAAAGAATGGAGAATAGCAATGTAATCTTTTGGACTTACGTTGCGGTAACCGGTAGTACCGAGCACTTTACCGTCTTTGTTTAGTACCTCAACAAAAGGAAATAATCCCTGTTTGTTATAAGTTTCTGCGAGTTTGTTATTGGCTTCCTGTTGTTCATTGGAAATAGCGTTTGCTTTTTTCTTTGGAAAATCGGCACGCAATAAAATAAAATGGTCATTCGAATCTTTTATAAATTCTGGCGACTTCCAGATTTCTTTCTCCAATTTCATACACGGAATGCACCAATCGGAACCTGAAAAAACAAGTACAATATTTTTCCCTTCGTTGGCAGAGCGGGTTTTGGCAGTTTCAAAACTAGTTTCCCAATTTTGAGCCTGAATGAAGGTAACAATCAGAATTGCTGATACAATTAAAATTAACTTTTTCACGCATTATGTATTTAAATTAAACATCGTTTAAATAGTAATATGCGGTTAAAGTGTAGTTGAATAGGATAGAAAACGTACAGTTTTTCGTTTTGTTTTGGAAATAAAGACAAAAGTCAGGAAAACTACCTGTTTTTAAAATTCTTTAACCGAAGGGGCAGGAAATGTTTAAAATCATTAAGACAGCAGTTTGGCGGACTGAAAATAAAAAATCCCCGGCAAAACCAGGGATTTTATTCTTTGAAAGGATATGTTTTCAATTAAATGTTCGGGAAGGAAATACCAATCATTAACGGGTAAAGTTCGGGGCCTTTTCCGTCTTTAAAAAGCGGAGAAAGGCTGTAGTTGGCAAATACACAGAAATCTCCGAAGCCGATTCTTCCGGTAAGTTCGTATTTAAACGGGCTGAGGTTAAAATTGCTGCGGTATTTTTCCTTGTCTTTGTTGTATTTGTATTTGGTATGTGCGCCAAGGTTAATTCCGCCAATTACACCGCCGGCCAGGTACAAACGCGAGCCGCCCATCCGGAGCGGGGTTTTTACTTCGAGCATTAACGGGGCAGTTAAATAAGTGGTTGTAAGTTTTGACTTTTTCAGCCCGATTGGATCCAAATCAACAGGAATTATCATTCCGTTTCCGTTTTCTTTTTCAATGGTAATTGCCTGGTCGAAAGCATAGTCTGAAAAACTTAATCCGAGCCCGGTAACCAAGGCGAAATTGTTTTTTTCATTTTTAAAAGCCCACTCGGCGAAATTCAGGTTCCAGGTAAGCGATTTTCCGGGTATCAGATCAAAAAATTCATCGCCGTTGTAAAGCGAGTAGTCGGTCTGATAAAACATGTTCATTCCAACTTCGAGCCCGGCCCAGTGTGCATTAAAATGACCCGACCAATTTTTTTCGCGGTCTTCCCTGTTAACATTAATGTGAGTACCGTTCCAGTCGTCAACAACATTAAAAGTGCGTCGCCCGATTCTGACTTTTGTAGTGTCGCCCCATTCGTCGGTAATTACTTCAATGCCGTTATCGTTGCCAACTTTTACTTGTGTTCCGTTTTGTCCGTCAACAACGGTAACTACATTCTTTTTCGCCATTTTAATTTCGGTGGTGTCGGTTTGTGCAAACAGGTTCATGGCTAAAACACTGCACAAAATTAAAGTCATTAATTGTTTCATCTTTTTTCATTTTTCGTTTCTGAATGTGTGACGGACAGCGTATTTTGAATGTTACAGCGGAAAAGAAAGAAATTTAAAAATATTGTGAATAAGTGATTTTGTGAATGGGTAAAAGAGCTAATGGGTAAAATGGTAAATTTGAAGTAGGATGAATTAAGTTGTTGAACAGGAAAGAAGCAGCCGATTATTTTTCGTCTTTGCTGTCGGTGCGTGTTGGAATGGTAAAAGCAAGCAAACGTGAATCGTAGTTGATTTCTGTAATCTGTCCTTCGTCGTTGGTTTGGTACGAAAAATTATCTTTTGTAAACCCGGCCACCAGGCTCAATCCTGCTTTTTTAATTTTATCAAGCGAAAGATTGTCGATTCCTGTTTTTTCTTTTACAACATCGGCAAGCAGACGTTCATCGTCAACAGGAATTTTGGTTTTTAAGGACTGAACCGGAATTGTTGCCAGCGAAATGTTTTGCTCAGGAATTTCTAACGAGGCCATTAAACTGGTTAGTGTTAGCGGCACTTCAACCGGTTCGCGTTTCTGCACCAAATCTCCACTTTCAATTCTTCCTTTGCTGTTTTCACGCAGGCTTTTTGAAGGTTTTGTTTTGGGTTCTTCTTTTTTATTTTCAGTTTTAATGGCTTCTTTTTTCAAATTCTGAACAGTATCTTTTTTCTCGGTTGTTGTTACCGGAACCTGTTGAATTTGTTCAGGCTCCGATACAGTTTCATTTTTAGGAACCTGGTTTTCTACTTGTGCCATTTTATTCTGGTCGGAAATGTGGTTTCCGGCGCGGTCGGATAAAATGTAAAAAACAACGGTAAGAATCAGGACAGCAGCAATTCGCACCGACCACAGCAAAACAGTTTTGCCGGTTGTTTTTTGGTACAGTTTGTTTTTCTTTCTGAAAATGACGGATAAGTCGGGAACTAATTTTGTTTTATTAAATAGTTCAGCCTCTTTTTGTTTCTCGGGATGTTTTACAAGGTAAATTTCAAAATCGGTTTTTTCCATTTCCGACAAATCGCCTTCCAAACGGGCAACAGCAGCACGGTTAAATTCGGCTTCAGTATCGTAAATTTCCCTGTACAGTTTTTCCTTTTTGCTGAAAACGATAGTATCGGGCTGAAAAGTAACAGGTTCGAACATAGAAAGTTCTTCCTTCAAATCGGGGTTCTGCTGGAGAAATTCAAGAAAATCGTCCACCAGCTTTTCATCGAGGTTACCTTCGAGGTAATCGACAAAATAGGCTTCATAATTTTTTATGTTGATTTCCATTACACAACAACTTCAATGTTTCCAATATATTTTTTCAAAAATACCCTCGCACGGTAAATATACACTTTTACCTGCGATTCGGTTAAGTTTGCCATTTCGCCGATTTCCTGGTACGAGTATCCTTCGTAATCGCGCAGAAGCAAAACCATACGCTGAATTTCGGGCAACTTTCCAACGGCTTCCTTTAAAACTTCACCCAAATCGGAATAATTGTTTTCATGGCTTTCCTCAATAAGTTTCAGGTCTTCGGAATACGACGAGCGTTTGTCTTTGCGAATAATATCAATCATGGTGTGGTACGCCGTGGTAAACAGGTAAGAACGCACTTTTTCAGCATTAACATTTCCCACATTTTTCCACAGTTTCTCGTAACTGTCCTGTACAATATCTTCTGCTTTGTGAACATCTTTAATGCTCTTTAAAACAAACCGGTACAAGCGGTCCGAGAAATCATTTACTGCGTGATTATATTCGTTTATTGTCATCCCGTTTTGTGAACACTGTTCACCAATAGGACGAACATGTCTCCGGAATGTTACAGTCTGATGAAAAAAGCTTCCTTTTAAAAAGTAAATTTTCAAAGAAGATTGAAAAATGTCGGTTCTTTCGGTCAGACCAATCGGATAACTATTTGGTTTTTTTTGTGAATTTTTTTAAAACGAAAAGAAAACCCCGGTAAAATGCATTGATCAAAAGAAAACCGCCGAAGATCATGGTTAAAGCGGCAAAAACATACGCTATTTTTTCACTGATTTCAACTGGGATTTCGCGGACAAAACGCAACAACGGTCTGAATCCCAGAATCTCGGAAGGTTTTGAATTATCGGGAGCGGTTGAAATTCCCCAGAAAAGAAAATAACCAAAACCCATTAAAACAATGCCCACTCCGCTAAAAAGGAAAAAACCACTCCAGTCAAAACGGGGAATGTATGGTTTTTTGGTTTTTTTTGCCATTGACTGGAATGAAATACTTTGCTGTTAAAACAAAAGAACCGGTCGTTTTAGAGACTGGTTCCTTTGGATATTGACTTTATTCAATAATTTCGATCCAACCGTGCACGTCGGGTTCGTCACCATACTGGATGGCGCGAAGTTTATTGTACAACTTTTCGCTGATTGGGCCGGGTTTGCCGTCTTTTGAAAAAACATACGATTTATTTTCGTCGTAATCGTCGATTCGTGAAATCGGGCTGATAACCGCAGCAGTTCCGCAGGCACCGGTTTCTTCAAAAGTAGCTAGTTCTTCCACCGGAACTTGTCGGCGTTCAACCTTCATTCCCATTTCTTCAGCCAGAACAATCAAGCTTTTATTGGTTATCGATGGTAAAATCGACTCCGATTTTGGGGTGATGTAAGTATTGTTTTTTATCCCGAAGAAATTAGCAGCGCCACATTCGTCAATGTATTTTTTTTCTTTGGCGTCGAGATAAAATATGTTGGAATATCCCAGTTCATGGGCTTTTTCGCCGGCAACCAGACTGGCTGCATAATTTCCACCCACTTTGTATTTTCCCATACCGAGCGGTGCTGAACGGTCGAATTCGCGCATAATAACAAAAGGCGTAGTTTGGAAACCACCTTTAAAATAAGGACCAACCGGAGTTACAAAAAGAATGAACATGTATTCTTTTGCGGGGCGAACACCAATTTGTGCGCCGGTTCCAAACAAAACCGGACGAATATATAACGACGCACCCGACTCGTAAGGAGGAACAAAACGTTCGTTAAGTTTTACCACTTTTCGAACAGCTTCCATAAATTTTTCCACCGGAAGTTTTGCCATCAGTGTGCCATCGCTGGAATCCTGCATACGTTTGGCATTTTCATCCATTCTGAAAACACGGATTTTTCCGTCTTTTCCGCGAAATGCTTTTAGCCCTTCAAACGATTCCTGTCCGTAATGAATGGCCGTTGCCGCAATGTGCATGGTAAAATATTCACTGTCGCTAACTTCCAGATCGCTCCATACACCATCTTTGCAGGTGCATCTGATGTTGTAATCTGTTTTTATATATCCAAAGCCAAGGTTATTCCAGTCGATATTTTCCATTTTAATTTTCCTTTCAGTTGTTTTGAACGGTATTTAGCTATCTGTGGGGCAAATTAAGAAAATTTTAGGTTTCAATGATACGAGATTTGTCACATTAATGCTGAATTGGCCAATGTTTTACAACCGATTAACAAACTGCACAAAATAGCCGTTATGCTTTCTGATATTCAACACCGAACCTCCTTCGAAAATAAGATACTGGCCTTTAATCCCATTTAAAACTCCTTCAATTTTTGGATTTTTATCAAAACCAATGCTTGAAATTTTTTCAGGATAAGCCAAAACCGGATAAACAATTTCGGTAATTTCATTGTCGGGGAAGAAGTATTTTTTCAGTTCTGATGGTAGTTGTGTGTTAATTTTCTCTTTTTCAGCAGGAAGATCAAAATTAGGTATAATCTCATTTTTCAACATGGCACGCCAATCGGTTTTATCGGTATAGAATTTTTTAAGAAAAACCTCGATTACACCGGCAATATGTCGGTTGGGCGTTTTGGCAACTTTAACAGCAAAACTTGCCCCCTGGTCGATCCAGCGGGTTGGAATCTGGTGAAAACGGGTAACTCCCACTTTAATATCGTTCGAAACGGCAAGGTAAACATAGTGGTCGATGAGGTCGTGTTTTTCAGCCCATTCCAGATCGCGAGCAATTCCCAGGTGTGCTTTCGACAATTCGGGACGCAACACCGACTCGCTGGCTTCGGGGGCCGTTTGCATACAATTGTAGCAAAACCCTTGTCCGAACGACGATTTGGTTTGTTTCCCACACGAAATACAATTGATTTGCCCCGTAAAATTCAGCGAAATTTCCTTGCCAATCAGCGAGTTCATTTCAATTTCGTTTTCACCCAATGGCAAAAAATATTTTACCGGATTTGCCGGTTCGGTGCGCATTTTAATCAGGTTTCCTTCAAGCTGCATAATCTTTTATTATGAAACCCCGGAAATGAGGTTTAGTTCATTTTATCGATTCGTCGTTGGCAACGCCTAAAATTCCAAGGTAAAGCAATTTGGCAGCATCTTCCATTATTTCCGGAGTTAACACATTAATTTTATCGAGCGGGTGGTGGTAATATACCGGGAAAACAGAATTGCTGGTCCACAACCCAAACGTTTTGATACCTACATTTTCAAAATTCGATTCATCGGAACGCGGCCTGCCGTAGTTTTTACTCCATTCCGAAGCGCCCATTTCGCGGTGAATATATTTATTGTTGGCATTTTCAAAATGTTTGTAAAGATCGGAAAATGTTTTTCCGTTGCCCACAGAAAAGCCGGTGCCGTTTCCAACCATGTCGAGGTTTATCATTAAAACGGTTTTGTCGACCGGAAACAATGGATTTTTCGCATAAAATTCGCTACCGTAAAGTCCGCACTCTTCACCGCCAAGCAAAACAAACAAAACCGAACGTTTGGGTTTTACTTCCGATTCGGCAAAAGCTTTGGCTGCGCCCAAAATATCGGCAATTCCCGAAGCATTGTCGAGCGCGCTTGGCAGTAATTCACCCAAATATCCCTGACCATCGAGGTGGCCGCCAACAATAATAACCTCGTTTTTCAGAACCGGGTCCGAGCCTTCAATCAAACCAACCACATTGCAAGCCTGTGCATCGGGAAAATATTTGGTTTCGGCAGTGATGGTTACTTTCTGGTTTTTGGGCAGGGCAAACGAAGGAACTTTCTTTTCTTTTAATTCCGTCCTCAATTCATTCAGGTCTTTTCCGGCGTCCGCAAAAATGGTTTTGGCAGCGTCTTCGCTGATGTGGGCGTAAATGAAATTTTCAAGATTTACCGTGTTTGGATTCGCAAGGTTGCTAATGTACAACATTCCGGCAGCGCCGTGTTTTACTGCATTTCTGAATTTGTAGCGGTGGTAGGCGTACGGTGTCCATTTTGCCATTGTGGTATCGTTTTTTGAATACGGTACATCGCGTTCCAAAAGAATAATCTTGCCTTTTACATCCACATTTTTATAATCGTCGTAGCCAAGTTCCGGCGCAGTAATTCCGTAGCCCACATAAACCAGGTTTCCCAAAATAGTTCCTGAGGCTGAATTTGATCCCGGGTAATAATCGTCGGGAAACTGAAGGTGTTTTTCTTTTCCGTCGGCTGAAAAATAGGTTACACTACCTTTGGAAAAAATTTCGGAATATTCGTTTGGAAAATATTGAAAGTAACTGCCTTTGTTGGCTGGTTTTACACCCCATTCTTCAAATTTTCCGGCACACCATTTTGCCGCTTCCAGGTATTCGGGCGAACCCGATAACCGGCCTTTGTATTTTGCTGAACTCAATTCTTCGGTATAACCCAAAAGATCGTTGCTCGAAATGGTATGAAATGTTTTCAGAATTTGTTTTGTGGTTTCGTCCTGCGAAAATCCCTGAAAAAAAATCAGCATTAAAACCAAGCTGAAAAATGCTTTTTGTTTCATTGTGTACAGTTTTATTGAACGCTAAATTTATTTAAAATCTTACCGAAGTTAACAACACTCACAGATTATATTCAGCAGGAATAATTTTCATTTAATGTTTGATAACTGAAAATGCTAATTCATAGAAAGTTATTTCGATATAAATAGCGTAACTTGAAGAGTTGAATTTTAAAATAAATGAACATGAAAATTTTAAAAGGAACTGTTTTCGGAGGAATTGTCTATTTTTTTCTTGGATGGATAATGTATGGAATTCTGCTGGCAGATTTCACAGCGAATAATTTTAACCAAAGCACAGTTCGGCCCAACGGAGAAATGATTTGGTGGGCGATTGTTGTTTCGAGCCTGATTTTTGGTTTTCTTCTTACAATGGCTTTGAAATGGTCGGGTTCAAAAGGGATTGTCAGCGGATTAAAAACCGGTTTTCTTTTTGGTTTGTTGCTCGGACTAAGCATCGATTTATCGAATTATTCTATGTCGACAGCTTTTAACAATATTACGGCGTTGCTTGTCGATGTTGCTGTTTGGGTTATTATCTGGGCAGTAATGGGACTGGTTATTATTTTAACCTGGGGGAAAGAAAAAGCAATTTGAAGTCGTTTTTTGAGTAAAAAGAAAAAACCGCCTTCATAATTGAGAGCGGTTTTAAACAATTTGTAAAAAGCTTTCCGGTTTTAAAATTGTATACGGAAAACCGATATTTATTTACATTAAGCCCAACGCCGAAGCAAGATATTTTAGTCCGGCAAGTACTGCTATTACAACAAAAATTCCAATAAGTAATTTTACCATGTCATTCATCGGCTTTTTGTGCCGGGGCTGTGCAATAGTATTATTTTCCATGATTTATTCTTTATTAATTTTTTATGACTGAATAATTTGTGAAGGAACTGCGCGAGTTTAACACTTGTGCGATCTGCTCACAAAAATCAGTGATTTTAAAAAAGGTTCTTGATTAAAAATTGATTGCCAATTGTAAAAAATAAAGTACAATCAGCTTGAATTAAAAGCATTACACTTTTTGTTTTGGTTGAAATGGCTATAGCCGGAAACAGGCTGTTTTCAGAAAAATTTGCTGAAAAGCAGAAGAATATCTGCTAAAAACAGCTCCCTGTGGAATAAAAAAAGAGGTATTTACTTTGGATAAAGAATGAAAATATTGTGCTCTTAACGCTTTGATTTTTAGTTTGTCGGTTAAAGAGTTTGATGAGCTAACCGAAGAATTGAACACAACCTGTGCCGAAGGAATTTCTCCCTGGTTGTAAAGAAAATTTTCAGCCGAAGTAAATGTTGTCTTTTCATCCGCGAAGTTTTGTGCCGCGAAAAAATGTTCTTTATTGATTTGCCCGGAATAACCGTTCAATACAAAGAGCATCAGAAAAAACAACGCAAGAAACTTCATTTTTTTCATCGGCGATTTTAGATTTGTTCCGAAATGAAAACGATACAAATGTAATGGGTTATTGAATTCGAAATATCGGCGACCCGTTAAATTTCAACAATATTTTTTTGTGCGTATTTTTCTGAAAAACAGAGTACTGGAAGCGAAAGGCACAAAACAAACATTGGCTCAAAACGGATTTGTGGAGATTTAAATAAGAGAGGAAATTAACCTCCAATTTCCACCGATAATCCCAGTTTATTAAAAATTTCTGTGGCTTGTTGAATTTCAATTTCCGACGGTTCCTCCATTTCTTCCGTTTTGTATTCCATTTCCAGCTTTTTGTATTTTCCTGAAGCAATGTTGTGGTAGGGCAACAGGTTTACTTCCGGTTTTTTCCCGTGTAATCCGGCAACAAATTCAGCCATTTTTCTGACTTCATTTTCACCGGTATTTACATTTTTTATAAAAGGAACACGAATGTTTATATTGGCACCGGATTCAGCAAGTAATCCCAGGTTTTTTAAAATAAGTTGGTTGTCAACACCGGTCCATTTTTTATGCTGAACCGGATCCATCAGTTTTAAATCGAAGAGAAAAAGATCGGTGCGTTTGGCCACTTCAATCAATGTTTCCGACGAAGCAAAACCACAGGTGTCAACTACTCTGTGGAGGCCACGTTCACCACAGGCATCCAGCATTTTTATCAGGAATTCCGGGTGCATCAATGGCTCGCCGCCCGAAAAAGTAACCCCACCCCCCGACTGATCGATATGGACGCGTTCCTTTTCAATGATTTTTAAAAGTTCTTCTGTATCGTATAATTTCCCCGACATTTCAATGGCTTTGGTTGGGCAGGCATCGGCACATTTTCCACATAAAGTACACAATTCAGCATCGGTTATAATTCCGTCGGGTGTTAAAGTCAGTGCATTTTCCGGGCAAACTTCAATACAATCCTGCGCCCCGATACATTTCGAAGCGGTGTACAATTTCTGCACTTTGGGCGACTGACTTTCCGGGTTGTGGCACCACGCACAGCGCAGCGGACAACCTTTTATGAAAATTGTAATCCGGATTCCCGGGCCGTCGTTGATGGAATAACGGCGAATATCAAAAATAAGTGGAGTCATTTTACAAAAATAATGATGTCATTTCGAAAAAGGCACGACTGAGAAATCTTTTCATAACAGCAGATTTCTCCCTTCGTTACACGGATTCGAAATGACAATTATTTAAAATCCTTCATTTTCAGTACGGTCGATAATTTCCTGCTGCAGGTCAGCATTCATATCGTTGAAATAATCGCTGTAACCGGCCATGCGCACCATCAAATCCTTGTAATCTTCGGGGCACGACTGGGCAGCCAGCAGAGTTGCCGTATCAACAATATTAAACTGAATGTGATGTCCGCCCAGAGTAAAATAGCTACGGATGAGGTGGCCGAGTTTTTCCACGTCTTTTTCGCGTTTCAACAAGCTTGGGACAAAACGTAAATTGAGCAGTGTTCCGCCCGATTTTACCTGGTCGAGTTTGCCCAGCGAACGAATTACGTTGGTTGGTCCGTGAACGTCGCAGCCGTGCGAAGGCGAAGTTCCGTCGGATATTGATTTTCCTGAAAATCGTCCGTTTGGAGTGGCTCCCAGCACTTTTCCAAAATATACGTGGCACGTAGTTGAAAGCATGTTCAGGTGATACGTTTCACCTTTTACATTGGGTTTCCCGTCGATGACAGCCAGCAAATCATCGTAAACACGCAAAGCAATCGAATCGGCATATTCATCATCGTTGCCAAAAAACGGCGTACGGTTGATAATACGTTGCCGCAAAGCTTCTTCGCCTTCATAATTTTTTGAAACGGCGTTGAGAAGCGTTTCCATGCCAAACGTTTTTTCCTCAAAAACATGCTTTTTCAATACCGAAAGACTGTCGGTAATGGTACCCAGCCCCGTGCACTGAATGTAACTTGTGTTGTAACGCGGCCCGCCGTTGTAGTAGTCTTTTCCTTTTGAAACGCAGTCTTCGATAACCACAGAAAGAAACGGTGCCGGTGCATATTTGGCAAACATCTGGTCGATGTAGTTGCTCACGCGTACTTTCTGATCGACCACAAAATTGAGTTGTTTCAGGAAAGCATCGTACAATTCTTCAAAGTTTTTGAAAGTACGTGGATCGCCGGTTTGAATTCCTGCAACTTTTCCGGTAAGCGGATCGATTCCGTTATTTAATGTTACTTCCAGCACTTTTGGAACATTCAGGTAGCCGGTTAAAAGATAGGCTTCTTTTCCAAAAGCACCTACTTCGATACAACCGCTGCAACCCCCTTCTCGGGCATCCTGCAACGATTTTCCCTGGCGCATCAATTCCTGAATATAAATATCAGGATTAAAAACCGACGGGTAACCGTGTCCCTGGCGAATTACTTTGCATGCGGCATTCAGAAAGCGATCGGGTGTTTTTGCACTGATGTGTACCGAATTGCCGGGCTGTAAAATGTGCAAATCTTCAATAATTTCAAGCATGATATACGAAACCTCGTTTACACCGTCGGAACCGTCGGGTTTTACCCCGCCAATGTTGATGTTTGTAAAATCGTTGAAAGTTCCGCTTTCGCGCGCAGTAATACCGACTTTGGGCGGGGCAGGGTGGTTGTTCACTTTTATCCAGAAACAACTGATGAGTTCTTTGGCTTCGTCGCGCGTGAGTTTTCCTTCAGCTATTTCTTTTTGATAAAACGGAAACAGATGCTGGTCGAAATGGCCGGGGTTCATGGCGTCCCAGCCGTTTAGTTCGGTAACTGTTCCGAGGTGGACAAACCAATACATTTGAATAGCCTCCCAAAGGTTTTGAGGTGCGTTTGCCGGTACGCGGCGACATACTTCAGCTATTTTTTTCAATTCCAAGATTCGTTGGGCACTGGTTTCTTTTTCAGCTAATTTTTCAGCCATTTCAGCATGACGTTCAGCAAAAACAATCACCGCGTCGCACGAAATGTCCATGGCTTTTAACTCTTCCAGTTTGTCGGTAGCTTCCGGGTCGTTTAAAAAATCGAGCCGTTGAATGTGCGCATTAATTTCTTTTTTGTAATCGAGCATTCCTTTCCGGTAAATTGTCCCGTCGAGGGCTGTGTGGCCGGGTGCGCGTTGTTCCATAAACTCGGTAAAAAGTCCGGCTTCGTAAGCGGCTTTCCATTCTGCGGGTACATGGCTGAAAATGCGTTCGCGCATGGTACGGCCTTTCCAGTAGGGAATTACTTCGCGTTCGTAAATGTCGATGTCTTCCTGCGAAATGGTATAACGCTGCTGTTCACGCGAATTCAACACATGAAAATCATCAACGCTGTGACAGGTTAATTCAGGAAAAGTTGGAACTGATTTTGGCGATGGTCCGCGTTCTCCGACTATCAATTCTCCTTCGCCAATATAAATTGTTTTTTGTTTACAAATTTCCAGAAAATTGAGGGCACGCATAACCGGCGCGGAAAATTTCCCTTCATTTTCCGTATAAAATTTGGTGGTAATCAGAGCCCGTTCTATCGAAAGTGATTCCTGGGTTTCGACGCTTTGTTTGCGCAGTTGCCTAATTCTTTCGTTCATTCCCGGCCCAGTTTTTTTCTCCGGATTGTAAAAATTTCCCTCGGCTCCGGCAAGACGTTCCGGTTTTTTTGTGGTTTTTATTGTGGTGAAAGTCATTTCAAAACGATTAAAAGTTAAAACTTAACAAGTAATATTTACGGAAATTGAAAAATAAGGTGATTTGTATTTGGGTGAAAAATGTCAGGCATAAAACATCCGGCAGCTGAAAAGGCAGCGGTAGGCACCGGGGAGATTTGATTTATGCGGCTTTGAAATCATTTTATTTCAGTTAATTGACCTGCTAAAATTAGATAATTGTTGTCAATTTTCAAATATCCCGGTAATTTGTAAAGCCAATATTAACTGTTATTCTAAAAACCGGGGAAAGAACGCAAATTGACGAATATCAGGTACATTCAGGAAGGGTTAAAAGCGCTAAGAAATAATTTGAACACGCAGCAGAAAGCCCCCAAAAGAAACTAAACTTGCCGGCTTGCTTTCGTCGATTTTGATGAGAAACCGATACTCGAAAAGGCCCAAACTGAATTTAAAGACACTGAAATTTCAGAAGACTTTCTGAAAAGATATTGCCCTAAAATGGTTCAATCGGTCGAAATTCCGGAAGAAGGATTAACGACGCTTTAATTGCTTTTTATTCAACTGCATTTAAAAAAAGAATCAGGTCATTGAGTTCCTCTTCCGTATTAAACACAAAATGGTTGCTGAGTTTCAGGCTGTAAACGTGGTGAAACAGCAGCGAAATTTTAAACGGACTCGGATTTTGGAGCTGGGGTAAAACCGAATTATACAAATCATCCCTTGTTTTCATTTTGCAAATATTATCATCATAAATTGAAAAGGTGTTTTATTTTTCAGTGTTTTTCTGATATTCACGAAAAATGGTTTTTTTGAGCAATTTCAGGGTAAGATAAAATACAGTTGTAATTCCGAAAAAAATCAAGGCCGTTTTTAGTTCAATGATTTTATTGTAAAGCAAAAGAAGCTCAATCCCTGAAAAGTAAAGATAAAGTGCATTGTATTCGCGAATCAGAATTCGTTTCCAATTGAACGAATAGCCTTTGAAAGCGGTTTTTATTTTGCTGATATCTGGGATTATAGCATCAACTTTTGTTTTGTATCCGGTGTATTCCTGGCCGAATTTTTCGGTTAGAAATGCTTCTTCGGCGCCGATAATCGCATAATAAATAATCAGGAATACGGGGAAAAACAACATTATAAACAGCAGGGAGTCGGCAAAAATCCCAAAACCCAGGATGAGCAGGATATTTCCCAGGTACATCGGGTTTCGGCAAATGGAATAAATGCCCCCGATAACCAGTGTATTTGCATGAATCTGTCGTTTGTAGCCCCCGCGGATTATGTATTCCAGACCAATGGTAATTGCACGGACGGCAATTCCGGCTGCAATAAAAACACTTCCGGTAATTAATGCAAAAGTAACCTCAAAAATTTGTGGCGAAGGAATAAACAACGCTGCGTAAAAAAGGGGGAAGATAAAATTTCGATAGCGGAAAATCCAGTTTCCAAATTTAACAAGCATATTTTTGTTTTTACTGAAAGGTTTATTTTAAAGCCACAATTCCGGCAAAGTTGTACCATTTAAAATAGGTTTCGATGGAATGAAATCCAACTTCGTCCAACATTTCTATGTTCTCCTGAAGTTTGTATGGAATGAGCACATTCTCGAGTGCTTCGCGTTTTTGTGCTATTTCCATGTCGTTGTAATTGTTGCGCCGTTTGTAATCGTAGTAATATTTTATAAACTGGCGGTTAAATCCGGTACTGTCGCCCAAAACCTTTTCAAAAAGAATAATACATCCGCCGGGATTCAACTGTTTATAAATTGAGCGTAAAAGTTTTTTGCGTTTTAACGGGCGGACAAACTGAAGGGTAAGGCTTAAAACTACTGCGGAGGCATTTTTTATTTCAACCGGTTTGTTTAAATCGCCGGTAAAAAGTTCAACGGGGCGGGTAATACCAGCTGCTTCCAAGTTTTTTTTGCACTGCAAAAGCATTTCTTTTGAATCGTCGATTCCGCAAAATCCGATGGATTTATCCAGAATTCCGTCCATGGTTATGAAGGTGGTGCCAGTTGAACATCCCAAATCGTAAATGTTTGTTCCGGGTTGGGCATAATTCAGTGCCAGTTCTGCCATCATTCGCTGAACTTCAAGATAAAAAGGCACAGAACGGACGACCATGTCGTCGAAAACTTTTGTTACTCTTTCATCGAAAGTAAAATCGGTAGAATTATCGATTTTGGTTTGAAATATATTATCTGTTTCCATTGTTTGACTGCTTTCAAAGCTCTTCTGATTTGTTTGAATTTCTTAAAAAATACCTCTGCAACCGGTTTTCCCGGATTTTACAGCAGAGGTATTACTTCTGTTTTCTGCTTACAATTAAACACTAATAGCCCAAACGGGCAACCACTTGATTGTAATGCGTTTGTTTTATCTGATATGTACTTTGCGCGTCGGTTAAATTGTCTTCTGCTTCCTGTAAAATGGCCTGAGCCTCAAGTAAATCGGAGGTTGAAACAATTCCGGCTTCGTAATTGTCGGTAACTACTTTTACATGTTCTTCTGCCTGTTTTACACGGGTTTCAGCTACCGAAATCTGTTTATAGCTTTCTGTTAGTTCGTTGTACGATTGTGCCATTTGCAGTTTCAGAAGCTCTGCCTTTTCATTCAGGTTGTTTTTTGCAATATCAATTTTAATGTTGTGTTCTTTTAGTTTGTGGTTGCCTCCCCACCAGTCGGAAATAGGAATTGATAAAGCGGCAAATGCAATACCATAGGTATTTTGTTCATCGGCAAAATCGAGATACTGTCCCTGCACGCCAACGGCAATTTGCGGAAGGTAATCGCCTTTTGTGAGGCGTTTTTGCAAAACTTCAGCGTTTACTGCTTCGTTCAGCATTTGGTATTCTGTGCGGTTTGGCAGTGCATTTTCGGGATGTGCAAAAAGTTTTTCCGGTTGTTGAATCGAAAAAGAAGTGTCAACCAACGAAATGGTTTCAGAATACGGAATTCCGATGTGTTGGCAAAGCGCCATTTTTACCATCTCAATTCCGTTATTTAGTTTTAGTTTATTAGCATCCACTTCTGTAAGTTTCATTTCAACTTTCAGCAAATCGCTTTTTTCGATTAACCCGGCATCAAACGAAACTTGAACATCGTTTTTCAGGCTGTTCAACAGTTTTTCGTAACTTTCCAGTGTTTTTCGTTTTGCCTGTAGCGAAACCAGTGTCCAGTAATAATCTTCGGTTTTTACCATTACTTCTTCGGTACTTAAAACCAGCGCTTTTTTATTTACTGTTTTTCCAAGATTTGCAAGTTTGTAGCCGGTTCGTATTTTTCCCCCGGCGTAAATTGGTTCCGTTGCCGTTACAAGGCCAACATTCATGTAATCGAGCGTTTGAATTTCAATCGACGGGACATAAGCAAACTGCGTTGGAGTAGCGAGGTTTACCGGATTTCCATCGTAAACAGGCAGGTTCATCTCGGGAGTTTTTATGTCCACCAGGTAATCGTTGGCTTTCATCGAGAATACCTGGGCATTTACTTTTGGGAAAAAGTTGGTGTACACATTTTTTTTCACCTGTTCTGCTTCATCCACTTTTAACTGAGCTTCTTTTATCGTGCGGTTGTGCTCCAGTGCCAGGGCTTTGCACGAGTCGAGGCTCAGGTTTTGTGATTCAGCGCTGAAAGGAAAAAACAACGGCAGAACAAGTAGAGTGATTATCGCTTTCCGGGTTTTCCCTCCTTTTGCGGGAACCGACCAGATTCCAAAGTTTTTCTCTCTATCGCTGAACATCCACGAATATAAAATGGGGAGTAAATACAAAGTCAGGATCATGGCGACAAGCAAACCGAAACAAATTACTGTTCCGAGCGGCCCCCAAAGCGGTGATCCGCTTAAAATCATAGGAATTACACCCACCGATGCAGCCGCAGAAGTAAGGAAAATGGGCCGCATTCTCCGTTTGCCGGCAGCCAGCGCAGCTTCACGAATTGTCATCTTTTTGTTTTTTTCGCGCAGTTCGCGGGCATAGTCAATCAGAATAATTCCGTTCCTTACAGCCATTCCAACCAAACTTGTGATTCCTATAAAAGCGGTTAAACTGAATGGGTACCCAATAATTTTTAAACCCAGAGCAGCTCCGGGAAATGCAAACAACATGGTTGACATAACCAGCAGCGAAAGTTTCTGTTTTTTAAAATCGAATAGTAAAATGAAGAAAATCAGGATCACACTCACACCCAAAGCAATCGACATTGGCACGAAAACTTCTTCTTGTCCGGCATATTCCCCACCGTACGAAATGGTTGTTCCTACCGGTAATTCAAGCGCATCAAACTGAGGTTTCAGTTGTGCAAAAATTACTGAGGTCATGTATTTCGGATCGTTGTCGACCTGAACTGTCAGCGTACGCGAACCGTTGCGGTGCACAATTGTTCCTTCGGTCCATTCGGGTGAAAAGGTTGCAATGGAACGGAGCGGGACTGCGCTAAAAGTGTAGGGCGATGTAATGTATTCATTTTCCAGATCGTGAATGCTTTTTTTGTCAGATTTTCCCTGAACAAGGCGAACTTCAACCGGATAGTCGTCTTCCCAAATGGTGGTTAACGGAACACCGTCCAAACCAACCATAATTGAAGTTGCCACCAGCGATTTTGATAATCCCAGCCGACTGGCATTGTCTTTATCGAGGTTTACCCTGATGTTTTGCTGTTGTTGTTCCCAATCGGTTTTTATCCAGTCGAGATGTTCAGTACGGCCTAAAATTTCGTCTACCTTTTTTTCAGTTGAACGGATATCTTTTATTGAGTCGGAAGTAATTCTTATTTCAATGGGGAATTTGTAATCGGCCAAAGCCAGAATACGCCATTTAACGTGTGCATTTTCAAAACATTCCGAATATTCAGGGCTGTAATCGTTTACAATTTCGCGGGTTGCTTCTTCTGAAATTGTGTTGATAAGAAGCTGCCCAAAATTGGAAGCCGGCATGTTTGGCGCATAAACTGTATGGAAACGCGGGGAACTTGTTCCGATAAAACTGGTTACGTTGGTTACCCTTTTATCGTTGAGCAACAGGGTTTCCAAACTATCGACAATTGTTGCCGTGCTTTCGAGCGAAGCGCCGGTTGGAAGGAAAACTTCCACTGCAAACTGGTTGCGTTCCATTTCGGGAAACAGGCGCTGTTCAATAGATTTGAAAAGAAAAACAGAGCCAACAATAATTGCAAGTCCGGCAGTTATTGTAATTCTTGGGTGTCGGAATGTTAGTTCCAATGTGGAATCAAACAACGATTGCAGTTTTTCGAGGAACGATTTTCCTTTCTTTTGGCTTTCTTCTTTTTTGGTCAGTCCTTTTTTGATAAATACAAAGTTTAGGTAAGGTACCAGTAAAACAGCAACCAGAACAGAAACACCAAGGGCAATACAAACCACTGCTGGCAGCGGCTGAACAAATTCGCCTGCAGTTCCGGTTAAAAATATGGCCAGTGGAACGTAGGCAGCACAAATTGCCAGTGTTGCCGTAATAATTGGTGTTAACAGTTCTTTGGCGCTTTTTATTGCGGCGTGCCACGGCGAAATTCCATGGTCAAGTTTTTCAACATGATTGTCGATAACAACGATTGAATTGTCCACAATCATTCCTAGAACAATAATCAGCGCTGCAAGCGAAACCGTATTCAGTTCAACACCAAAAAAGAACATAATTCCCAAGGTTATTAAAACCGAAATTGGCACGGTAACCCCGGCAACCGAAGCTACCCGGAAAGGAAGTAAAACCATAGTTACCAGAATAACAGCTACAATTGCAATTATAAATTCCTTCATAAAATTGCTTACCGAATTATCGACATATTTTGGCAGCTCCGAGATTTTTGAAACATCAATATCTCCTGAAGTTTGTTTTCTGAAATTGTCGAGTGCCAAATCTACGTCGCGACCAAACTGCACGATGTTGTTCCCGGGTTGCATTTCCAGCGAAAGTAATATAGTTGGCTTTCCGTTTTGCCGGATATAATTGTCAGGATCTTCGTACCTGCGTTCAATGTTGGCAATGTCTTTCAAGCGAACTACATTTCCGTTTGGATCGGAATAAACAATTTGTTGAGCAAGATCTTTTTCTGATTCAAAATTAGCTGGCAAATGAACAGCCAGATTGTTTTTACCGTCGTTCAGATTTCCTGCATAACCAACCATTCCGTTGGTTTGGTATGAACCAAGCAACGAAAGTGTTTTTATGTTGTATTCGTTAAGAAGTTCCGGTTTTACATCGACATAAATTTTTTCTTTCTGAAGGCCAAAATGTTTGATTTTTGAAACGGCAGGAATTTTCCGGCATTCTGCTTCCAGTTTTTTAAGCTCTTTTTCCAGTTCTTTGTAACCGAGTTTATCGGATGACAAAGTGATTAATAATGCTGAAGTATCGCCAAAATCGGAGTTGGCAACCAAAGCCAGAACACCGGTTGGAAGTGTAGATTTTAATTCATCTAATCCATGTTTTAATTTCGACCAGAATTGGTCAGCGTTTTTTACATCGTCGTTCAGTTCAACAAACAAATACATCATTCCCTCTTTCGACTGGGAATAGGTTTTTGTTTTCTTAACTTCCTTAAAACCAAAAATATAGTTTTCAACAACCTGGGTCAGTTGAGTTTCTACCTCCTCGGAAGAAGCGCCCGGGTAAACACCAACGATTACACCCTGCCGGATTGTAAATTGCGGAAATTCATTTCTTGGCATTTTAAATAATGCAACCACTCCAATTATCATCAAAACCAGTGTAATAATGATTACAATGTTCCGATGCCGCATTGTGGCTTCAATGAAACTAGTTTTTTTCTTTGCCATGTTACCAGGAAATTAAACTGTTGTCCGACAATTTGTATTTTCCCTCACAAACCACTTCCTGACCTTCTGTTAATCCGGCCAGAATTTCAACATCGGAGCCGACATAATTGCCGGTTTCAACTACTTGCTTTACAGCTTTTTTATTGACTTTATCGACCAGAAAAACAAAGGCATTTCCGTTTTCATCGCGGGTAATGCTCGGGTAAGGAACCAAAACAATGCTATTGTCGAGTTGAAGGTGAAGGTTTACGTCGCAAACCATTCCGGGTTTTAGCTCGAAATCGGGATTATTTACCTCAATTTTTGCATCGTAAGTGCGTGAAAATTTATCGGCTACCGGACTTACATTGATTATTTTTCCAACGAACTGTTTGTTTTCCAGCGCTGAAACCAGTATATCGGCATTCAATCCTTTTTTTATTTTACTAACTTCTTTTTCGGGAACCGGAATTTTAATGTGAACAGTCTTCAGGTCAACAATTTCGAGCGGTGCCCCGGTTAAATTTATCGACGACATTCCCGGTTCAATGTTGCGTTTGCCAATAACCCCGGCTGACGGAGAAATAAGTTTGCATTTTTCGAGATTGTTTTTGGCCAGTTCGAGTGACGATTTTGCCTGCGCCAGGTTGGTTTCCATTTCTACCCATTTAATTTCGGGTAGGCTGCCTTTGTTGTAAACGCTTTTTAAACGATTATAGGCATCGAGAGCCTGCTGGTATTTCGATTGGGTAATTTCAAGCATGTTCCGGGCATCGGTTTCATCAACGGTTGCGAGAAGCTGGCCTTTTTTTACAAAATCGCCTTCTTCCACCAGCACCTTTTCTACTGTCCCCGATGTTCTGAAAGTTAGTGGAATGGTTTGCGAAGGTTCCACTGTACCGCTAAATTCTAGTTGTAAACTTTCATTCTCTGTTCGAACCTGTTGTGTGGTTATTTTAATACTTTTTTCTGAAGTGGTTTGTACTTCATGGCTTTTTTCGGTTTTGCACCCCATTATTATGGCGAAAAGGAGTACAGGATAAAATAATCTTTTCATGGTACTGTTAATTGTTTAATTGCACATACAAAAAAACTAAATTAGTATTTTGGTCGGGTTATTACAAAAATTATTTTTTGTGATTTAACATTAAATTAAAATCAAGTTGCTGAAATACAACTAAAATTTTGTTTGTTCTGATTCAATATTTTCAAAATGAATATCAGAACGAAAAACTACAAGTGAATTTTGGTAGTATTACTAATGTTATTGTCCAAATATTTGAGGGATAAATAAGTCGGCTGTTTTTTTCAATCTTTCCAGCGATAATGTACCATCTTTTGCGATAAAATATCTAACTGTTCCGAAGAAAGCAGCCAGAAAAATTTCAGCGATATAAGGAATGTCTTCTCTTTCAATTCTGGTGTATTCGCCCGAATCGTAACCGTCTTCCAGAATTCTAACCAGGTACGATTTTTCGTAATCCATCATTTTATCCATAATTTGGTTGTTCATTAACCGGGGTAAATTTTCCTGAACAATAGCTCCGTATAAATTTATACGGCTAATAATTTCCTTGTGAAATTCTGTGGCATACGAATTTATTTTATCGATCATGTGTTTGTGTTCTTCAACCCTATCTTTAACATGTCTTCTTAAATTCAGCATTTCAATTTCAACAACCGATTCAAATACTTCTTCTTTGCTTTTAAAATGATGATAAAGAGTGCTTTTTGCTTTTCCGCAGGCCGAAGCAATTTCATCCATGGTGGTTTTTTTTAACCCATATTGTTGAAACAGAGCCTGGGCTTGCAAAATAATTTCGTTTTTTACGTTTTGATCTTTATCGGTTTCCATGTTTAAAGACTAATGTTGAATTTCAGTAGTAAAAATAGGAGTTTTTGATATTATCGTCAAAATATGTAATTTTTTTGATTCGGTGGTAATTCGATGACAAGAATTTGAATTTGGAACATTTTCAATTTCTTTTAAAAATTTCCTGCCATATGGCAAGGTAAAAAGTCAAGCCGAACAAGTGGGTGTAGAACCCTGATGATGAAGGTATTCTACCAGTTGGCGCGAAGAATTTATGGGAAGAGTTAATCTTTTTAACTTTTAAGTTGCAATTGGGATTTATTGATTTTCCAGAAGTTTCTTTAGTTTTTACTGTGTGATAACTGTAAGGGAGCAAGGAGAATAAAAGGAAAAATTTTCGGATGCAGTAAAAAATTTGCCAAAAAGAAAGGCCGGTTCAACAACCAGCCTTTTCTCAATCAACCTAAACCTAAACTAAACCAAAAACCAAACTATCTAATAGTGAGTAACTATAAAAGTTCTTTGCCTTATTAAACAGTGTTCAATAAAAAAGGTTTAGTAAAACATATGCTTTTTTAATTTTTTATAAATACCTGATATTCCCACGGGTTAAGTTCCATGTTGACGCCACTTTCCAAAGTGGTTTCTGAACCTGTAAAATATTCTTTAAAATTTCCTTCATCAAGCGTAATATTTCCGGAAAGCGGCTGTGGTGATAAATTCATGACCACGATTACCAAATCCCCGTCTTTTTCGCGGGAAAATGCCAGCAACTTTTCGGGAGCAGACGTATTTAAAAACTGAATTTTACTTCCTGCTTCACCGTTCCACAATGCCGGGTTCTGTTGTTTTAAATCAATCAGTTTTTCGTATAATTCAGTCATTGAAGGATCGCTATTCCAGTCGATTTGATCTTTTTCAAAGAATTCGAGCCGTTTGTTCAGTCCGGCTTCCTGACCGCTGTAAATCAATGGCATTCCGGGAATAGTAAAAGAGAGTACCGCAAAAGTTTTTGCCGCATCTCCCAATCTTTCATAAACGGTTCCGCTCCAGCTGTTTTCATCGTGGTTTGAAGTAAACTGCACCGGATAAGTTCCCACCGGATAAGTAGAGTCGACCTGTGCAAAATAACTTTTAATATCGTTCACCGATTTTTCGCCCCTGTAAATTTCGTTCATGTAATGGTGCATTGTCCAGCCGTAATTGCAGTTAAATGCTTTGTTCAGCAAATCGAGGTGATCCTGGTCTTCAGCCAGCATAAAAACAGGTTTAATAGAATCGAGTGAAGCGCGCGCTTCTTCCCAGAAATCGGTGGGAACACCGCCGGCATAATCGCAACGGTAACCATCGATACCGGCTTCCGAAACCCAGTATTTTAAAGCATCGAGCATGGCCGCGCGCATATCAGGATTGTTGTAGTTTAAATCGGCCACATCACTCCAATCGGGTACCGGGGCAATAACATTTCCAAGCGAATCCTGTGTAAACCAGTCTTTGTGATTTTCCATCCAAACATTGTCCCACGATGTGTGATTGGCAACACAATCAATCAACACTTTAAATCCCATTTCATGAGCTTTGCTTACCAGCGCTTTAAAATCGTCGAATGTCCCGAATTCGGGATTCACTGCTTTGCAATCTTTGATTGAATAATACGAACCGAGCGTACCTTTCCGGTTTTTTTCGCCAATGGGATGAATGGGCATAAACCATAATATTTCAACACCCAGTTCTTTTAAGCGGGGCAAATGTTCGGCAAATGCGTTAAATGTACCTTCCGGTGTGTATTGCCTTACGTTAACTTCGTACATAACTGCATCGTCGCTCCACGAAAGCGGATTTTCAACCGCCTGATTTTCCTGCGTTTTTGGAGAATTTGTACATGCCCCCAAAATAATTGCAACAACTAAAAGGATTAAATAGTATCGTTTCATTTGTAGTTTTATTTAAGTTCAATAATCATTGCCGACTTCGCCGGTACTTTTATAGCAGACAAATCGTTTATTTCTGTTGAAGAAATTATATCTTTTCCTGAATTAAAACCTTGCATTCGTTCTGCAAACCGCGCAGTGGGCAGGTTTTTTTCGTTTTCATTTTTGTTCAGAATTACCATTACGGTTTCGTTGTCGTTGTAACGGAAATAGGTATAAATTCCATCTTCCGGAACAAAATGCATGAGTTTTCCGGTATGAATTACTGATTTATTTTTGCGCCAGTTTTGAATAGCTGAAATGTATTTCTGCATGTCTTTCTGCTCCGGTGATAATCCTTCTCCGGTGAATGCATTTTGTTTGTGATCGGGCCAGCCCCCCGGAAATTCAGCGCGGATATCACCGTGGTGATCTCCTTCGTGTTTCATCAAAACTTCTGTTCCGTAATAAATTTGAGGAATTCCGCGTGTGGTTAAAAAGAAAGTCACACCCATTTTCAGCAGATCAACATCCTCGCCCACCTGAACAAAAAATCGCGACATGTCGTGGTTGTCGGGAAAAACAACAAGGTTTCCGGCGTTGGCATACTGAAAGTCGTTGGATAAAGCTTCGTACAACTGGTACAAGCCGGTGTCCCACGATTCATTGTTTCTCAGTGCCTGACTTGCCGCATTCTGTAACGGAAAATCCATCAGGCTTGGAAGAAAACACTGATAACCGTCGGTGTTTACTTTTCCTTTTTGCCAGTAAGAAACAATACCCGGATTCATACTCCACTCTTCGCCAACAATATTAAAATCAGGGTATTCTGCCAACACCCTTTTTGTCCATTCGGCCATCATATATTTGTCGGGGTAAGGCCAGGTGTCCTGCCTGATTCCTTCCAGACCCACAAATTCTATCCACCAGATACTGTTTTGAATGAGGTAAGTTGCCATAAATGGATTCCGCTGGTTGAGATCGGGCATGGTGGGCACAAACCAACCGTCGTTCATAGCTGTTTTATCAATTTCCGAAGCGTGCGGATCTTCGTTTACCGTCCGCCGGTGCGAAGTAATTTTATACTCCGGGTAATTGTTGATCCAGTCGGGCATGGGCATGTCGTTCATCCACCAGTGTTCCGAACCGCAGTGGTTAAAAATCATGTCCATAATCAGTTTCATCCCGCGTTTGTCGAGTTCGTCGTTCAACTTCCGGTACTCTTCATTTGTGCCGTAACGTGGATCTACTTTGTAAAAATCGGTGGTGGAATAACCGTGGTACGAAACCTGTGTCATGTTATTTTCAAGGACCGGATTTAACCAAACGGCTGTAAAACCCATTTTTTGCAAATAATCGAGCGAATTAATTATTCCCTGAATATCGCCGCCGTGTCTTCCGTCGCGATCGTTTCGGTTGGGTTTGTCTTTCATCCCTTCCACAGCATCATTCTCAGGATCTCCGTTAACAAAACGGTCGGGTGTTATCAAATAAATTACATCTGAACTGTTGAACCCAACCCGATTGGACGAATTTTTTTCACGGGCCCTGAGTTCATAATTGTAAGTCGCTACCGTTTTCCCCTTTTGTTGAAACTGAATTTGAAATACTCCGGGCAGAACATCTTTGGCCAGTTTCAAATCGATAAAAAGATAATTCGGATTCTGCACTTTTGAAACAGCGTACAATTCAATTCCGGGATATTCCAGCGAAACATCGGTTGCTGCAATATTTTCGCCGTGAACCATCAACTGTAGTGCAGGCGATTTCATGCCGGCCCACCAAAACATAGGTTCAACCCGTTCGAGTTTAGCATTTTGCGCATACGATTGGTGAAAAAGAATGATGATAATAAATAAAGAAAGTAGTTTTTTCATTCCGGTTTATTTGGTTAAATTTTTAGTGGTTTTTCCTTTCATCTGAAATTGTTTTCCCCAAATTTCGAGAGGAACAGTTGTTTCTGAAAAATTTGAAATGGAGAGATTGTTTTTTTCCATTTTCAAACTTAAATGAGCACCACGGAAATCGATTCTAAAAGCATATGATTTCCATTCTTTTGGCAGAAACGGATTTAAAACAAGAACGTTGTTTGCGACCCTCATTCCACCAAAACCCATGATAACTGCCATCCAGGTACCTCCCATGCTGGTAATGTGCAGTCCGTCGTCGGAATCGTTGTTGTAGTCATCCAAATCGAGGCGGGCGGTGCGCAGGTACATTTCATACGATTTTTCAGGCCGGCCAATTCGCGCAGCCAAAATAGAGTGAATACAAGGCGAAAGCGAAGATTCATGAACGGTTAGCGGTTCATAAAAATCGAAATGCCGGGTTAATTCTTCCACCGAAAAATTACTCTCAAACCAAAACATACTTTGCAAAGTGTCGGCCTGTTTTATGTACGGCGCACGCAAAATTCTGTCCCACGACCATTTTTGATTGATGGGCAAATTTTCTTTTGAAAGCTCTGCCACCGGAAGAAGTTCTTTATCGAGAAATCCGTCTTGCTGAAGGAAAATGTTTTTTTCTTTGCTAAAAGGAAAATACATTTTCGCGATAATATCTTTCCATTGTTCGGTCTCCTTCAACTCGTTAAATTTCCATTTCTGAATGAGTTCTTCAAAAAGATACGGGAATTCAATTTTTATATAATCGATTACTTCGAGTGTATATTTTAGCGTCCACACAGCCATGTAGCTGGTGTGAAAATTATTGTTGACATTGTTTTCGTATTCGTTTGGCCCGGTTACACCCAGCAATACATACTTTTGTTTTTCGCCCGACCAGTTTACACGCTGGCTCCAGAAACGACTGATGGCAAGCAACACTTCAAAACCATGTGGTGCCAGGTATTCTTTGTCGCCGGTATAATTCACATAATTGTAAATAGCGTAAGCAATTGCTCCGTTCCGGTGAATTTCTTCAAATGTTATTTCCCACTCGTTGTGGCATTCTTCGCCGTTAACGGTTACCATCGGATACAGCGCTGCATTGTTGCAAAACCCAAGTTTCGCAGCATTTTCAATGGCTTTCTGCAAATGTTTATGCCGGTAGATAAGCAGGTTTTTCGAAACTTCGGGGCGGGCAGTGCTTAAATAAAAAGGCAAACAATATGCTTCGGTATCCCAGTAAGTTACGCCGCCGTATTTTTCACCTGTAAAACCTTTGGGCCCAATGTTGAAGCGTTCGTCGCGTCCGGAGTACGACTGGTTCAGCTGAAAAATATTAAACCTGATTCCCTGTTGGGCAGCCACATCTCCTTCAATTTTAATGTCGCTGGTTTCCCATTTTTTGAGCCACTTTTGTTTGTGCTGTTCGAAAAGCAGATCGAAGCCGGCAGTTTTTGCCCTTTCAAGTGCGGCAGCAGCTTTTTCACCAATTTCTGCAGCCGGGTAATTCAGTGTTGAAACTGTTGCTGCAAATTTTTCAAGTACAATTTTTTCCCCTCGAATTGCATTTGTTTTAAACGATGCTTCCACATATTTTTCACTCTTCGAATTATTTAAAGTAACATTAGCAACTTTGTTGTTTTTCAGCACCTGAAACCACATTCCTGTACAAACCTGGAATTTTGTTTTCAGGGTTTCGAGTGTGACAAAACCCCGGTCGCCATCCATGTTTTTTGAGATTTCGATCCAAAATTTCTCATCGTAATTTGAATCTTCATTTATTACATCGCCATCGAGATAAGGTGCGAAACCAATTTCACCCGAAAAATTCAAGGGTGTAACCGAATACCGGATAGCCCCAAGTTCACGGTCGTAAATGCTGATAAATCTGTTGGATTCAACTTCAATCTGATTGCCGTTGGGAAATTCAACAGAAAAATTACGTGTTAGCAACCCGTGCTGCATGTCGAGTTCGCGACGGAACGACAGAATTTTTACTGTTGCCAAATCGAGTTCCTGCGCGTTTACCGTAACATTTATTCCAATCCAGTTGGTAGAATTTATGATTTTTGCAAAATATTCGGGATACCCGTTTTTCCACCAGCCCACGCGGGTTTTATCGGGGTAGTAAATACCGGCAATATAAGCACCACGCAAAGAGTCGCCTGAATATTTTTCCTCGAAGTTGGCGCGCTGCCCCATGTGTCCGTTTCCAATACTGAATACACTTTCTGAAACGCGGTTAACTTCCGGAGTTAACCCTTCTTCAACTATTTTCCATTCGTGATGAATAACAAAATTCTTCATCTTTTCTTCAATTTCAGTAGTAAATTTTTTGTTTTAGATTCAAACTGATTTGTTTGATCCTTTAAAATTTTCTCTCAAAATTATTTTTCTTTTGCTGCCACATCGTTGACAAAAAGAACCATAATTGCTGCCAAAACCAACGAAACTCCGCCAAACACAAGGGCAAGGATTGCTTCGCCTTTAAAAACCTCCTGAACCAAAAATCCAAGAATAGTGGCTGCCAAAATTTGCGGTATTACAATGAAAAAGTTAAAAATCCCCATGTAAATCCCCATTTTGTGCGAAGGCAGCGAACCCGTTAAAATGGCGTAAGGCATCGAAAGTATACTTGCCCAGGCAATTCCAACGCCAACCATCGGAACAATTAACCAGTTTGGATCTTTAAACAAATAAACCGAAGCCAGGCCTATTCCTCCAAGCAACAAACAAATGGCATGAGTAATTTTCCGGCTGGTATGTTTGGCTAAAACCGGCAATGCGAAAGCAATTAGTGCGGCAACTCCGTTGTAAACGGCAAACAATACATTTACCCAATCGGCGCCATCGTTGTATGCTTTCGAAAGCGTGTCTGACGTTCCGTAAATATGGCTGGTTATTCCGGCTGTGGTGTAAATCCACATGGCAAATAAACCCACCCAGGTAAAAAACTGAACTATTGCAAGTTGTTTCATTGTTGAAGGCATCCGAAGCAAATCGGAAAAGATTTCCACCAAAGCATTGTCTTCTTTTTTTCCCGATTTTAAAAGAAATGCAATTAACATCAGAATAAAAAAGAAAATCAGTATTCCACCTAAAATGTAAAGCTCCTTTTTGAAATTCAGCAATTTGGTTAAAACAACAATTGCTAATCCCAAAAGGCCAAGCACTCCGCCAACGGTAAAGAACTTTTGTTTTGCTACAGGTGCTTCATTATAACCGTCAGCTATTCCGTTCAATTTTTTTTCTTCCGATTCGTATTCTTTCATTTTTTCCGGCGGGTATTCTTTGGTCGAAAAGATTGTCCAAAGAATGGCGATGAAAAAAACGATACCACCAATATAAAACGACCATTTTACTGAAGGGGGAATTATTCCTACGGGCGCAGTATTTGGAATATTGAGCCAGTTGGTCATGGCATAAGGCAGCAGCGAACCTGCAACTGCTCCTGTTCCAATAAAAAAGCTCTGCATGGAAAATCCCCGCGTTCTTTGTTCGTTGGGCAGCATGTCGCCAACAAAAGCACGAAACGGTTCCATCGAAATATTTATCGAAGCATCCATAATCCAGAGCATTCCCGCGGCAATCCACAGCGACGGCGAATTTGGCATAAACAGCAATGCCAGCGAAGCAAAAATGGCACCGGTAAGAAAATAAGGTCTTCGTCGTCCCAGCCGGTTCCAGGTTTTGTCGCTCATATGGCCGATGATGGGCTGAATTATTAAACCGGTAACCGGAGCGGCAATCCACAAAATGGGAATATCTTCCACATTGGCGCCAAGAGTTTCGAAAATGCGGCTGACGTTTGCATTTTGCAGTGCAAAACCAAACTGAATACCCAAAAATCCAAAACTCATGTTCCAGATTTGCCAAAAACTAAGTGTCGGCTTTTTACTCATAACATGTGTTTTAAAATGTTAACCTGCTACAATGAATTTTGCAGCGGGTAGAATTTTGCCCGTAAATAAGAAGGTGTAAAATGTGATTTGCCGAAACAAATATAAGCTACATTAAATTATATTTCCAAATTATTCGGCCGTCGCAATTGTACATAATCTGATAGTTTTTCGTTGAAATACCCGTTTCAAACGTTTGCGGAAAACATAATTTTTTTTGAAATTTTTTTATACCGACGATCCCCGGACAATTAAATTGGCATTTAACACTTTTGTTTCGAACGGAAAGTTGTTTTCGTTGGCTAAAATTCTTTTCAGTAACATTTCGGTGGCAATCGTTCCCATTTCGTAACCGTGCTGATCGACCGAGGTAAGAGTGGGATCTGTAATTCCGGAAAACCTGCCGTCGGAAAACCCGACAATCGCTACATCCTGCGGTACTTTTATGCCACGTTTTTGAAGGCTTTGCATGGCTCCGATGGCGGTCAAATCGTTGGTGGCAAAAATACCGTCGAATTCCATTTTATTTTCAAGCAGTTTTAAAATGGCAAGCCTTGCTTTTTCAAACGAATCCGCTTCAATAATCCACTCCTTTTTAATTTTAATGCCGACTTCGTTCATGGCTTTTAAATATCCTTCCTTTCTGTTCTTGCCAATTAACAGATGACGCGGACCTGCAAAATGGATGATCTTCCTGCGTCCGTTTTCCAGCAAGTGCATTGTAGCACGGTACGAAGCATCAAAATCATCGATTATTACCTGGTCGGCCTCGAAGTCGGAAATCACACGATCATAAAAAACCAAAGGGATTCCGTTGTCACGAAGATTGTACAAATGTTTGAAATCCATGGTTTCTTTTGAAATAGACACCAATACTCCGTCGACCCGGCTCGAAAGCAATGTTTTTGCGTTGGCAACTTCGCGCTGGTACATTTCGTTCGACTGGCAGATGACAACATTAAATCCGGCGTCGTAGGCAACATCCTCAATTCCACTGATAACTGATGAAAAAAAGTAGTGAACAATTTCAGGGATAATAACGCCAATAGTATTGCTCCGCCTTTTTTTCAGACTGAGTGCCACTGCGTTGGGCTGGTAATTCATTTCTTCGGCAAGTTCGTTCACTGCCCGTTTTGTGTCTTCACTAATATCGGGGTGATTTTTTAATGCCCGCGAAACAGTGGATGGCGAAATTTTCAGGGCTTTTGCAATATCTTTGATTGTTATAAGTCCATTTTTCATCTTTAAAAGCCGGGTTGAATATGATTTTATAAATATACTATTTCCTGCTAAAATTAGCTTTACTCTGCCCGATAATTAGTTACAACTATTTCGTTAATAGCATGCCTTTTGTTTGCATTTGAATTAATCATTCGTTTGGCCGGAATCCGGTAAATAAAGTACGATTTGTACAGATCGTCAAAAAAATTATCTTCAGTATCTGTATTTTTGGGATCGGAATTACTCAACATTAGTTTTGCTCCTTTTTTGTTCAGTTTTGAAAACAATTCAGCAAGCCGTATTTGTTCCGTGTCGCCAAACGAATTACTGCTGTATGCCGTAAACCCTGAAGTTTTGCTGATGGGGCGATACGGCGGGTCGAAATAAACAAAAGCTTTTTCCCGAAAATCGTTTTCTATTTCGGAAAAATCGGCCCTTTTAATTTCAGCAATTTGCAGAATTTCAGACACCTTTTGCAGGTTTTGTTCATCCAGAATTTTAGGGTTTTTATACTTACCCTGTGGAACATTAAATTCGCCTTTCGAATTGAACCTGAACAAACCGTTAAAACAGGTGCGGTTCAAAAAAATAATTTGGGCAGCTCTTTGTACCCATTTTTTTGAATATGCAGCGAAATTGATTTTACCTTTTTCCACGTTGAACGAATCTCGCACACGGTAATAATATTCGGTCCTTTTTTCATCGTTCAGTTTTTCGTATTTCTTTTTGAAATCTTCAAGAACCAAAATCAAGGAATCAACATCATTTTGAATTACACGATACACTAAAACCAACTCTTCGTTAATGTCGTAAAGGGTTGCCGACTTGATTCCAAATTGTTGGGCCACATCAAAAAAAACGGCGCCCCCTCCAATAAACGGTTCGTAATAATGTATGATTTTTCCGGTTTTCAGTTCTTCGGGATAAAACCGCGAAAAAGCTTCAATAAGTTGTCCCTTTCCGCCTGCCCACTTTAAAAAGGGTTTTGCCGGTGCTGTTCTGTCTATTGTTTTCTCCAACGTTAATTCTATTTCTTAAATTCCGAAATTCTAACAAAAATGTTCAGAATTTGATTTTACGGTTTTATAAAAAAATAAAACTATCAAAATTTAATTAGCAAAACGAAACAGGCATTTAAAATGAAGATATTTTTATTGGATTTACCCCACCAGACACGACCTGTTTTATAACATGTTCGATGCAAACGACACCGCAAACGTTTGCACCGAGCAAGTGTTAAAAAATCGAAATAAAATTGTTGCGAAACCATTACATTCGTTCACGAATTTTAACACGGGTTAAATAAGAAGAAATTGTAATCTGTTGATTTTTGCCACTTTATAACGTTAATTATTATTTAACTAAACGATGTAAAATTCATAAACTAATAACATTTAAAATGAGGATTATTCGTAAAAATCTAAAACTAATCTTGTTTTTGGTTGCCGTTTTTGCTTATTCAGCAAGTTTTGCGCAGCTAAAAACTGTTACGGGCAAGGTTACCGATGCCGGAAGCGGCGAACCTTTACCGGGTGTTACCATTGTGGTGAAAGGAACTACCAATGGTACTATTACAAATTTCGACGGAATATATTCCCTTGATGTTGAAGCAGGTCAGGTACTGGCTTTTTCATACATTGGATATTCGGCACAGGATGTTACCGTTGGTACAGCAAATACAATAGATATTCAGCTGGCTCAATCTACCGAAAATCTTGAAGAAGTTGTGGTTATTGGTTACGGTACAGTTAAAAAGTCGGATGCAACCGGTTCAGTTACGGCAATTAGTTCCGACGATTTTAATAAAGGAAATATTACTTCGCCCCAGGAATTGTTAGTTGGAAAGGGCGCTGGTGTTGTAATTACTACAGCAGGCGGAGCTCCGGGCAGCGGTTCAACAATTCGTATTCGCGGGGGTTCTTCGCTGAATGCTTCGAACGATCCTTTAATTATCATCGACGGTATTCCAATCGACAACAATGATGTTTCAGGAAGTAGCAACTTCCTTTCGTTTGTTAATCCAAATGACATTGAGTCGATGAATATTTTGAAAGATGCTTCCGCTACCGCAATTTACGGTTCAAGGGCTTCGAACGGTGTTATCATCATAAACACGAAAAAAGGAAAGGCTGGAAGTCCGATGCGGATCAGTGCCGATGTAAATACATCTATTGCCACCCCAATAAAATATACTGATGTTTATTCGGGCGACGAACTCCGCCAGATTGCTCTCGACCACAAAGGCCTTTACAGCGCCGACAGTTTCGACCTGCTTTGGGATGGAAATACCAACTGGCAAAAAGAAATTTTCCGCACTGCCATTTCGCAGGATAATAACTTTAGTATTTCAGGCGCTTACAAAGAAATACCTTACCGTGCTTCAGTTGGGTTAACCAATCAAAACGGTATTCTGAAAAATACCGACATGCAGCGTTTAACCGGTTCTGTAAGTCTTGATCCTGTTTTATTGGATGGCGATTTAAAAATCAATATGAATGTAAAAGGGATGACAACCAATAATAATTTTGGTGATTCAGGAGCCATTGGTTCAGCCATTAATATGGACCCGACCAAACCCGTTTACGATGGAACAGCAAGTTCAGCCAATTATTTTCAGTGGGGAAATTATGGTGCCAACCTGGGTACTCCAAACCCTGTTGAACAGTTGATGGCTGCCGATAATCATTCGAAAGTTAACCGTGTTGTTGCTAATTTCCAGGCTAATTATGCGTTGCCATTTATATCAGGATTACGCGCCAATTTAAACATGGCTACTGACCAGTCGTACGGACAGGGAAAAAACAACCGGCCTGTTACTTCTCCGTCAACCCTTACTAGTCCATTAACAGGAAGACTGAGCAATTATAACTCAAAAAATTCCAACGATCTTTTGGATTTCTACCTGAATTACCAAAAAGATATTGATGCCATTAAAAGTAAAGTTGATTTAACTGTGGGTTACTCTTGGCAGCACTTTAAACGTGAAGGTGCAACCTGGACCCGCGATGCAAGCCAGGAAACAGAAAATTCTCAATATGCTACCGAAAATTACCTTGTTTCGTTCTTTGGCAGGATGAATTACACGCTGGCCGACAAATACCTTTTAACTTTCACATTAAGAGACGATGGTTCTTCCCGTTTTTCCGGCGACAACCAGTGGGGGCTTTTCCCTTCGGCAGCTTTTGCCTGGAAAATTAAAGACGAAGCTTTTTTGAAAAATGTCGATGCTGTGTCTACACTGAAACTGCGTTTGGGCTGGGGGGTTACCGGTCAGCAGGATGTTGGTAACGATTACCCGTCGCAGGCAACTTACATTTCTTCTTCAACCGGTTCGTACTACATGATCGACGGTGTTTATTATCCAACACTGAGACCGAGCGCTTACGACCCGAACATTAAATGGGAAGAAACTACAACCCAAAACATTGGTCTTGATTTTGGTTTTCTGAACAACCGTATTTCAGGTTCTATTGACGTTTACAAACGTGTTACCAACGATTTGCTGAATACAGTTACCATTCCAACCGGAAGCAACTTTTCAAATACACTGTTAACTAACGTAGGAAGTTTGGAAAACAAAGGTGCTGAATTCTCACTCGAATTAATGCCAATTTCAAAAGAAGACATGTCGTTATCACTTGGTTTTAACGTTACTTACAACGAAAATAAAATCACAAAATTATTGTTGAACGACGACCCCGATTACATCGGAATTCTTTATGGCGATGCTTTCACCGGGCAAAAACAGGTTACCCGCGTTGGATACCCGGCTTACTCGTTCTTTGTGAACAAACAGGTGTACGATTCAAACGGAAATCCTATCGAAGGTTTGTATGAAGATATTTCGGGTGAAGGTGGTACTGTTAACGGCGACAACAACGACAAATACATTTACCATAATCCGGTGGCTGATGTACTCATCGGATTTTCACTCAGATTCAATTATAAAGATTTCGACTTTTCTGCATCTTCACGCGGAAGTATAGGAAACTATGTGTACAACCAGATAGCAGCCGGTTCATCGTACGACCAGATGCAGCAAATCGGTTACTGGAAAAACTTCCCAAAATACCTGAGCGACACTCAGTTTGTTAAACGTCAGTTTACCAGCGACTACTTTGTTGAAAACGCTTCGTTCTTCAAATTAGACAATGCAAGCTTTGGATATACCTACAGAGATTTAATGGACAAAGGAACCGTAAGGTTAAGTTTTACAGTACAAAATGTATTGACGATTACCAAATACAGTGGCCTCGACCCGGAAGTTAGCGGTGGTATCGACAATAACTTCTATCCAAGACCACGCACCTTTATGTTAGGAATTGGTTTTACGTATTAACCTTCACAAAGAATAGAAAATGAATACAAAGAAATTTATACTTGGAATATTGCTTTCAGCACTGATGGTAACATCGTGTGTGAATGATTTAAATGTAACTCCAATTGACCCGGATACAATTTTATCCGGAAACTTACAGGACGATCCGGTTTACATGAAACAGGTACTTGGAAAAATCTACGCCAGTTTTATCATTGCCGGTCAGGGAGCAAACGGCGGGGCCGATATCAGCTCTTCCGACGATAACTTTTTTACAACTACAAGGGCGCTTTGGAACCTTCAGGAAATTACAACCGACGAAGCCATTTGTGCCTGGGGTGATGTGGGTATTGCCGATTTAAATACGCAAACCTGGAGCCCAAGTAACCCGTTCTTAACTGCTCTTTACCAACGTTTGGGGTTAAGTATTACTTACGCCAACGATTTTATTAAACTTACCGACGGAAATACCGACGCCGACATCGCCCGTTACAATGCAGAAGCACGTTTTTTAAGGGCACTTGCCTATTACTGGGATATGGACATGTTTGGAAACCCTCCGTTTACAACCGAAGCCGACGGTGTTGGTAAATTTTATCCTGAACAGATTAAACGTGCCGACTTGTTCGATTATGTTGTTTCTGAATTAAAAAGTATTGAAGAAAAACTTTCTGATGCCGGAACTTCATATCCTCAGGCAAACCAGGCAGCAGCCTGGATGTTACTGGCCCGTACTTATTTGAATGCAGAAGTTTACACAGGAACTGCTCACTGGCAGGATTGTATTACTTACTGCGACAAAGTAATCAACAGCGGAAAATATTCGCTGGCAACCGATTACCGTCAGAATTTCAGCGCCGATAACGATGGAACCCACAACCCGGAAATGATTTTTGCATGGGATGAGGACGGTGAGAATGTTCAGGGTTATGTTGGAACAACTTTTATTATCGAATCGAGCAGCGATGCAACTTATATCAGAGCTGAAGATTACCATGGATTAACATCGAATACCAACTGGAACGGAAACCGTGCCAGAAAAGATTTCATGAATATTCTGGTAGATACACTGGCTACTTACGGAGGTCCGGTTCCTGCCAGCGATGCTGAATTTTCACAATGCCCCGATCAAAGGGTTTATCTGAAACAGAAAAAAAGTATCAACATTCCAAGCGCTTCTTCAAACGGAGATTATGGAATTGGCGTTTACAAATTTACAGCTAAAAATGCTGATGGTAGCCAGGCAACCAATTACAACCCGGCTTATGCAAGTACCGATTTTCCGGTCTTCCGTTTGGCCGACGCTTATTTAATGCGCGCCGAAGCCAACTTCCGTTTGGGAAATATAGCAGCTGCAGTTACCGATATCAATAAAATCAGGGAACGCGCTTATGGAAATACCACAGGTAACATTACCGAAGCCAATTTAACTGCACAGTTTATTTTGGACGAACGTGCCCGTGAATTCTATTACGAAGCACAGCGCCGTACCGACCTGGTTCGTTTTGGCCAGTTTACCAACGGAACTTATAATTGGCAGTGGAAAGGCGGGGTTTACGATGGCGCTCCAACCAGCAGTCATCTCAATATTTTCCCAATTCCGGGAGATGAAGTTTCTGCCAATTCAAATATTCAACAAAACGATGGATATTAATCACTTAAACTTAAAAAGCGATGAATAGAAAATTTGCATTATATATTACTTTTATCGGATTACTTGGGCTGCTTTTTTCATGCGAAAAAGACGGTACCCAAATCGTAATGCTCGACAATCCGGTGCCACCTTCACTTGTTACTGTTCCCGATCTTACACTACTGAGAACCAACGGTACAAACACGCTTGAATTTGTTGGCACACCTGTTGATCCCGGATTTCAGGCTTCAGCCAACTATTTTCTGGAAGCTGCCGAGGCAGGAACAAATTTTGCAGATCCGGTAACTATTTTAAATGATATCCAGGACGAATCATTTAAAATTACAGTGAGCGACTTAAACGGAATTTTGCTGAAAAAATTCCCTGCAGACATTGCAACATCAGTTGAATTAAGGATACGTGCAGTTCTTGTAGTTGATGCAGGAACCGGTGCAAAGGGAACCAGCACCGACCCGTTTGAATACAATTCTGGTGCTGTTACCAAAAATGCTACTCCATACGGATTACCGCGACTCGATTTGGTTTATTCAGGGGATGCACAGAAAATTGAATCTGCATTGGGTGACGGAAGTTACACCGGTTACGTAAAATTAAGCGCCGGTGATTCATTCACCCTTCTCGATCCGGATACAAATACTGAATATGGTTTTGACGGAGATGAAACTTTGGTTGCCAATGGAAGTGCAATCACAGCAGCTACCGACGGCTGGTACAAGCTTTCTGCCAATACAAATGATATGAGTTATAGTTTCCTTGATTTCAGAATAGGGCTAATTGGCGATGCTACACCAAACGGATGGAGTGCTCCGGACCAGAAAATGGAATATAACGCACAAACCGGTTTGTGGGCAATTACACTTGATCTAACTGCCGGAACAGTCAAATTCAGGATAAACGATGATTGGTCGGGAAGTATCAACCTCGGTATTGGCGATGCCGATCATCCTGAATATACAACATCGAATCTTTGGAATAGCGGAAGCAGCCAGAATATTCCAATAGCATCTGCAGGGAACTACACAATTACATTGTATATCGGTGCTTCAACTTATAGTTGTACGATTACAAAAAACAATTAATCGCTCAAAATTATTGGATGAACACTTTAAGAAATTATCAATGAAAAGAAAATCAATAATTAAAATAATTGCATTTCTTGTAACGGCAACATTATTCGTTGTATCGTGTACCAAGGAAATGTCGGAGGTGAGGCTTGAACCTACACTTTCAACTGCACAAACGTTAAACGTTACGTCTGATTCGGCTACTGTTGTTGGATTTGTAATTGCCTCGGGCGATGGTTTTACTGAAAGGGGTGTATGTTATAAAACTTCTGCTACTCCTACAATCGACGACAGTAAAGTAATCTACAACGACACTGAAAATCCATCGGCTACATTTTATGTAACCCTTAGCGGATTGTCGTATGCAACCAAATACTATGCTCGTGCTTATGCAACGGGAGAATCCGGAACTGTTTACGGTGAAGAAGTTACTTTCACAACTTTGCCTGTCGCTCCTACGGTTACCACAACGGCTATTTCTGAAATTACAGGGAACTCTGCCAATGGTGGCGGAAATGTTACAGTAACCGGCGGCGCCAGTGTTACTGCCCGTGGTGTTTGTTTCAGTACTTCTGAAAATCCAACGGTTGCCGATTCAAAAACTACCGATAGCGAAGGTGCGGGTGAATTTACCAGCGCTTTAACCGGTCTGAAAGGAAATACAAAATATTATGTGCGGGCCTATGCAACCAACAGTGCAGGAACTTCTTACGGCGCACAGGTTTCGTTTACAACATTGGTTGATTTTGCTGTTGTTACTACAACTGCCGTAACTGAAATTGGTAAAACTTCGGCCATTTCAGGTGGTGAAGTTACCTACGACGGTGGTGGTCAGGTAACAGAGCGCGGTATTGTTTGGGGAATGAGTGCTGAACCTACCATTGATGATAATAAAGTTAACGGCGGCACAGGAACGGGAACTTTTATCAGTAATATTTCAGGATTGGACAAATTCACTACCTACCATGTACGTGCTTATGCAGTAAACAGTGCCGGTGTTGCTTACGGCAGCGATATTCGGTTTACTACCCTGGGCGATAATTTAACCTGGAATCTCCCAGGCGATTATGTTGAAGCCAGTTATCCGGGCTCAGGGCTGAGCAATTGGTCGCCGGGAAGTTCTCCGCAGGTAAAAAGTACAATTGCTTCACCCGATAATCTGGAAGGTTATGTGTATATGGCCAATGCCGATAACCAGTGGAAATTTGCCACACAAATGGACTGGAGTGGACCGAATTACGGCGACGGCGGTGGCGGCACTCTCGATGCCGGAGCTGATAACATTCACTCACCGGCCGGTTACTACAAATTAAACGCAAATGCAACAACAATGAAATTTACAGCTGTTGCAACGGTTTGGGGTGTAATCGGAAGTGCAACTCCGGATGGATGGAACGATGAAACTCAGCTTTCCTACGATCCTTCATTAACAGTTTGGAAAGGTGGAATGCATTTAACCGCTGCTGAAATTAAATTCAGGGCCAACCACGACTGGGGTTACAACTACGGTAGCGATGCCAACGACGGAACACTTGGCGCTGGTGCTGCAAATATCCCAATTGGAATGGAAGATGATTATGCCATAACGCTCGATTTAAGTACACCAAACGAATACACTTATTCTGTAAACCGCTGGGGTATTATCGGAAGTGCAACTGCCGACGGATGGAGTTCAGATCAAAACATGAGTTGGGACGCAACCAACAAAGTGTTTACAGCTACAATCGATTTGGTTGCCGGTGAAATTAAATTCCGGGCCAACGACGATTGGGGAGTTAACTACGGTGGCGACTTGAACGACCTCAGTGCAGGGGGCGCCAACATTGCAGTTGCTGCTGATGGAAATTATACCATTACATTCGATCCTTGGAACAGGACCGCAACAATTACGAAAAATTAGAATCCAATTTATAAGCATTTTGCTTACACTATTCAATCAAATTCCTCTTCATTTTTAATGAAGGGGTTTTTGATTGAATTTGATTAATAGTCTGTTTTATAATTACTTGTGTTTAAAATTGCCATGTTCAAAAAAATAATTTTCTCTGTTTTTCTTTTTTGGGCTTTTCAGATCTCGGCTCAAATCACTACCGATCCGGTTTTGCCGGTGGCTTCGAAAAGTGTAACCATAACTTTCAATTCAGCTGAAGAAAGCAGGCTTGGTTATTATACCGGCGATTTATATGCACACACCGGAGTTATACTTTCCGGTGGCAGTTCATGGCAACATGTAATCGGAACTTGGGGAGTTAATAGTACTCAGCCAAAATTAACTTACGTGGGAAACGGAATATATGAATTAAAAATTACCCCTGATATTAATTCTTTTTATTCTGTAGCAAGCGGTGAAAAAGTGGTTAAAATGGCCTTTGTTTTCCGCACATCAACCAGTTCAAGCCAAACCGAAGATTTGTTTGTAACGGTTTACGACGAAGGATTGGTGGTTGACATTACGGAACCTTCCACCCGTTCTGTTTTGCCGAAAAACGAATCCATTACCATTTCGGCAACTTCTACGCTTGAATCATCATTAAAACTTTATTTAAACGAAACGTTGTTGGCCGAAAATACCGGAACAACAGTTTCAACAACACATACATTTATTGAAGGGGGAAATTACTGGTTAATTGCCAAGGCAACTGCAGGTGAAGAAACTGTTGTTGATTCCATGTCGGTTTTTATCCGCGAAGATTTAACCGAAGAGGCAAAACCGGCCAACTACCGAAAAGGAATCAACTACCCGACCGACACTTCGGCGGCTCTGGTTTTATGGGCGCCAAACAAAGAATTTGTCTATGTTCTGGGCGATTTTAACAACTGGCAACCCTCCAACGATTTCCAAATGAAAAAAGACGGCAATTATTTCTGGCTCGATATTCCCAACCTTGAAAAAGAAAAAGAATATTGTTTTCAGTATTTTATCGACGGCGAAATAAAAATTGCAGATCCCTACACTGAAAAAATTGCAGATCCGTGGAATGACGATGAAATTGACGCAGCTACTTACCCCGGTTTAATTGCCTACCCAACAGGAAAAACCGAAGGAATTACCTCTGTTCTTCAGCCCGGGCAGACCGAATACAACTGGGGAGTAAATAATTTTCAGGTTCCGGAGAAAAGTAAAATGGTAATTTATGAAATGCTGGTGCGCGATTTTACCACTGAACACACTTTTAAAGCTGTTCGCGAAAAACTGGATTATCTTGAAGATTTGCGGATAAATGTATTGGAACTTATGCCAGTTAATGAATTTGAGGGAAACAGCAGCTGGGGTTACAATCCGTCGTTTTACTTTGCTCCCGACAAATATTACGGACCGAAAAACGAACTCAAAGAACTGATTGACGAATGCCACAAACGCGGAATTGCAGTGGTAATCGACATGGTTTTGAACCACAGTTACGGACAAAGTCCGTTGGTGCAAGTGTACATGGACAACTGGGTGGTAACCGCAGAAAATCCATGGTACAACATTTCTTCGCCAAATACAACCTATTCCTGGGGTTACGATTTTAACCACGAATCGGCGGCTACACAGGAATTGGTCGACAGTGTCAACAGTTTCTGGATAAACGAATACAAAGTCGATGGTTTCCGTTTCGATTTTACCAAGGGATTTACAAACAACACCGGCGACGGCTGGGCCTACGACGAATCGCGAATTTCGCTGTTAAAACGAATGGCCGGTGAAATTTGGAAACGAAAAAGTGATGCGCTTGTTATTCTTGAACATTTAACGGTAAATACCGAAGAAAAAGAGCTGGCCAATTACGGCATGTTTTTATGGGGAAACATGAGTGGCGCTTACACCGCGGCTGCTACTGGAAACACCAGTGGTTCAAATATAACCAACAGCATTTACTCTTATCGCGGATGGAACGAAGCCAATCTTGTAAGTTATCCCGAAAGTCACGATGAAGAACGAATTATGTACTCCTGCCTGAATTCGGGTTATGTAAACGGAATGTACAACATTAAAAATTTACCGGTAGCGCTTGATCGAGTAGAATTAAATTCCGTATTCCATTTGTTGCTTCCCGGCCCGAAAATGATTTGGCAGTTTGGTGAACGCGGATACGATTTATCAATAAACACTTGTGTAGATGGTTCGGTGAACAACGATTGCCGCCTGAGTGAAAAACCTCCGCACTGGGATTACCTCGACAACAGCGACCGCACCGATTTATTTCAGGTGATGGCCAAACTGAATTTTCTGAAACAGAATTACGATGAATTTCAAACTAACAATTTTGAGTACAGTTTGTCGGGAATGGTGAAATGGGTGAAAATAAATGCCAACGGAAACCGCGTTTTTATGTTGGGAAATTTCAGTACACAGGAAATCACAATCAATTTTACCTTTCCGCAAGCCGGGAAATGGTACCGGTTTTTTACAGAAGATTCTGTTGATTTTTCTTCAACCGACCAACTTTTAACACTAGCTCCCGGGGAGTACCGGCTTTATTCCACCCGAAAATTTACACAACCTCAAGTGGTTACTGAAATTTCGGATATCAATTTCCAAAATGACCTGCTGATTTATCCAAATCCTGCCCGAGACGAAATAACTATTCAATCGAACACACCCTTTGAAAGGATTTCAATCATCTCACTTTCAGGAAAACTGATGTTTCAAAACCAGAATCCGGCGAACAAAAACAGCATTTCACTAACAGATTTTCCTCCGGGAATTTACTTGGTACAAACCGTTCAGAATAAAAAAACAGCGACAAGCAAAATTGTTGTTCAATAAAATATTTGGGTAGAGAAAAGGGGTAAATAAGTCCGGTTGTTTACTAAAAAGTATCAATCGGATTTTTCTTTTTACGGTTAAATACAACAAAAAGACTGGATATTTTTGCTTAAACTGAATTTGTTTCCAGCTATATTTCTGCGTTTTATATTTAATTTTTCTAAAACGGTCAGGCATTTATATCAACCTGTATCAATAATTTACTTTGAATTTGTGAAGCAAAAGGTTTTTACCTATTTTTGTGCACCTTAAAATAGGAAGGTCTCATAGTTCAACGGATAGAATAGCAGTTTCCTAAACTGTAGATCTGGGTTCGATTCCCGGTGGGACTACACAAATAAAAGGTTGCAATTCAATTTTTTGCGGCTTTTTTTTGTTTTTCGTTAACAGGCAACAAGGAGAGCGGCAATAATCTTCAGGTTTCGTTTTCCCGTTTAAAAATTACCGTTTAGTAAACCAGTCCTGCCGTTCAATAAGTCACCCTTTTTATTCTCGCTTTTTACCGCCAATTTTGAACAAACCAAAATCAACGGTTATGAAAGCAAAACATTTTTTAGTTCCGGCTTTAATTTTCATTTTTTCTACAACATTCTCACAGGAACAAATCATTCAATTAAAACCCCGGCAGGGTGATGAATATGTTTTTGAGAAAGTCGACAAAATGTATTTCTTACCTAAGAATAATTCAGAAAGGGGATTTGCGGAAGAAACAAAACAAAAAGATACAAAGGAAATAAAGTTAATTATAGATAAAGCTGAACAGGGAAAATCTGTTGAATTTACATTTCAGTATTTAAAGAACACAAAGGAAAGAGAACGCTGGGGAACCGAGTTTAACAGGACAGATTACTTTTATCCGGAATTTAGCCACGCCGAGGACGGGGGCGGTGTTGAGGGTTTATTCTGTCGCTCCCAATTTAAGTTTGAGTTGAATCTAAAAACCAACGAGATAAGGCTCATTAACCGGGCGGAATTATTTGACTTTTTCAAAACAAGATTAATAGAATTAGGATACAATGAGACTTCCGCCGCTTCGCTTTTAGACCTTATTAATAAAAAGAAATGGTTTATCGACGAGGATTTGGTTGACTTTTTAGGCTGGTTTAATAATTCAAAATTGGCGGATGATAAAACACTAACAAGCCCGGGAACTCCCGGTAAATGGAAGGATGTTGAGAAAAATGGCGAGTTTGTATATTTTGGCGATAAAGATATCGATCAGATGGTTCCGGGAAAACAATACAGAAAATACTGGATTGATTTAGAAAATGGAATTATTACCAATTACACAAAGTTTCAGCATGATTCGGTAAAATCTGATTATGAAAAGGATGTCGTCAATTTGAGAGTCAGGGAAACTCGTTTCCGTCTTTTATATAAACAACCAATTCCGGCCAATCAGGTCATTCTTTCGGGTAAAATAGAAAATCCGTTAAGCGATAAATTACACATTCGATTTTTAGATGATCCTTTCAATACAGATTTAAAAACCAAAACAGTTATTATTGATGAGAACGGTTCTTTTTCGACAGGTTTTGATTATTCTCATCCCGGATTTCTTTACATTGAAAATGAAAACAAAAACAAACACAATCCCCCCGGAACCTATGTTTTTTATGCCGAACCCGGAGATACAATTCATTTTGAATCGCTTGGGTCTGAATTGCCTTGGCACACAAAAATTACAGGCACAAAACCAGCAGAGCAACAACTCATTCAGGAACTTCGTGAAACGATCAAAAAACCCAAAGATGAAAGCAGGTTAGCCGACAGGAGTCGTGTTATTTTGGATAATGAGTTTATTATTTCAAGCATGACAAATGTTAATGGCAAGATCATATATTTTGGCGATGTGGAACCTTATTATAATGCCATAAAAACAACGGAAAAGATATGTTCAGATTACAAACCTTTTATAACCGATAGGTCATACAATTTTATATTAAACGAAGTAAAAGCTTATTTTTTTAGTGGAATTTTCAGTTTTGGTTATTCACTTGGTCTTTATAATTTGGCAACAGGAATGAATGAAGATTTGGAAATTCTTTCAAAAATTGACCAGATCAATGTTCGGGATATTTACAATGATTTTGGCCTTCAATCCAGAAAATGTGTAGAGTCTTATTTGGGATACCATTTTTCCAGAACAACAAAAGTGCAATATCGCTACTCACATGGTTTGATATTTCGGGTAAATCAGGATCCCGATCTCGAATTGCAATTTTCTAAATTGGTTTTAAGCGGTTCACCTCTTTACCGAAACATTGCACAAAGGCTAATAGAAATATTTGAAAGGAAAACGTATTCAGGTTCAAAATATCCGGATTCTGATTACGAGGAAAATATTGCCTTGGAAAATTTCAATTTAATAATTCAAAAATGCAATGACACTGAATTGGTCAATCGGGCAAAACAAGTTGTTGAACAACACCGGAAAATGAAAACAGGACAATATGTTCCTGACATTGAATTTGTTAACCTGAAGAACCAAAAAGTTTCATTCAAAAATTATACAAAAAACAAACCAACGATATTTTATTTTTCTTCCAGTTGGTCGGGAGACAGGTACGAATACGATATGATGGCAGAAGGAATGCCGGAGCTAAATTTTGTAATGGTGGTTGAAGGAAGTAATTTCAAACAATGGGAGGAATATACAAACAGGGCAGAACCTGTGGCAACACTTCTGTTATATCTTAACGATAAGAAATCTTTTCAGGATATTTTTCAAAAAAACGGAATTTTCCTGGTATTTAATAAAAATGGAGAACTGATTGGAAACGAATTTAGCCCAAAAGGCGCTGCAAAACTGGCTGTTGAAAGTCTTTCTCCCCAAAAGCAGCTCAACAAATCGCAACTCAAATTTATAATAATTGTGTTGCTTGTAACTCTTACTGTACTTATTTTGAGTGTGTTATTTTGGCGGTGGAATGTTCGGCAGCGGTTCCGGAAAGAACAACAGCAACGGCGGTTGCGCGAGCTGGAACTTACAGCCATCCGTTCGCAAATGAACCCGCATTTTCTCTTTAACAGTTTGAATTCGGTGCAAAACCTGGTTCAGCAAAACAAGGGTCGCGAGGCCCATTTGTATTTGGCCGATTTTGCCGGACTGATTCGGAAAGTACTTCAAAATTCAGAAAAAGAGGAAGTGTCGCTGGCCGAAGAACTGGAAATGGTACAGCAGTATTTAAATCTCGAAAAACTTCGGTTCGACTTTGAATTTTTCGTTTCAGTTGCTGATGAAATCGACGTAAATAATACCATGGTTCCTTCGATGCTTTTGCAGCCTTTTGTTGAAAATGCTGTTATCCACGGCCTTCAAAACAAAACAGGAAATAAACAATTAGAAATAGGGATAACCCGAACTGATTCAGGAATAAAAATAAGTATTGAAGACAATGGAATTGGCAGAAAAGCAGCAAAAGAAATCGTAAAGGGAAAAAACGGGAAAGGCACAATTCTTATAAAAGAGCGTTTAAAAATTCTTCAGGAAAAGCAGGGGGAAAAATATCGTTTGGAAATTATTGATCTGGTGGAAAACAGTACCGGAACCCGCGTTGAGATTCTTATTCCGGAAGAAATTTAACTTTAAAAAAGTTAAAAAAACCGAAACCGCACTAATAAACATAATTGAGGAACAATTTTTGTTAACTGAAAAACCAGTTGTATTATTAACGTTTTAGTTATTAAAAATACAACTTTTCAAAAAACCATAACAATTAATTGCAAGCCATGAAAAAAAACAACTGCTCCTTTAAACACGCTATTCTTTTTATTGCTGTGTTTTTATCTTCCTTTTCCCTGATGTCGAACAATTATGCCCCTGTTAATTTTGAAATAAAAGGTGTTGTTACCGACTCGGTTTCAGGCGATGGAATTTCGTACGTAACCATTAGTATTCAAACCGAAAACGAAGTGATTAAACGTTTTGCCAGCGATGCGTCGGGTAAATTTTCTTTTTCGCTCGACTCTGTTGGAAAATACGATATAATTTTTCATTCGGTGGGTTACCAGTTGCTGGTAAAACCAATTATCCTTGAAGAATCTGAACACAAAATTGATTTGGGAACTGTTCCCCTGAAACATTCAGTGGAGGAAATTGGTGAAATTACCGTGGCTGTTCAAAAACCGTTAATTCGAACTGAGCCCGATAAAATTGTTTACAGCCTGGAAACCGACCCTGAATCGAAAACCAGCAATGTACTCGAAATGCTGCGGAAAGTGCCGTTGCTTTCTGTCGATGGCGAAGACAACATTAAAATGAAAGGGTCGTCCAATTTTAAAATTCTCATCAACGGCAAAAGTTCTTCCATGGTTTCTCAAAATCCAAAGGAGGTTCTTCGAAGTTTACCGGCCAGCAGTGTGAAAGATATCGAAGTTATAACCGATCCTTCATCGAAATATGAAGCTGAAGGAACCGCCGGAATAATCAACATTATTACCAACAAAAACCAGATTGAAGGATTTTTGGGACGGGCAAGCGCCAGTGTCGATTCACGCGGAGGTTACAGCGGAGGTATTTATGCCACATCGAAAATTAAAAAGCTCGGGTTTTCGCTCAACTATAATTACGATAAATTTAAGGAACCCAAAAGTGAATCGGAAAGTTACCGCGAAAACTACCTGAGTACAACAAACCGATACACCGAAACTGAAGGTTACAACAAATACACCGGTCTTTACAACTTTTTAATGGGTGAAGCCAGTTACGAAATCGACACTTTAAATTTAATAAGTATGTCATTTTTCGGATATTCGGGTGATTACACCAGTCCGGGGTACAGTCTTTCGAGCGATTACGATATTCAAAAAAACCTGACCCGGCAATTTGAAAATATAATTAACAGCAAAAACGGATTTGGCTCGTTGTCAGGAAATATCGATTACCAACGTACTTTTAACAAACCCGAAAAAACATTTACCGTTTCGTACAAACTGGATAATTCGCCCCGGAATACCGAATATGAAAATGCAATAAACGGAATTCTAGATTATGATTCATACTTGCAAAAAACAAGCAACGATGCCGTTGGCCGTGAGCACACTTTTCAACTCGACTATTACGACCCGATTACCAAAGTTCACCAGATTGAAACAGGCATCAAATACATTCTGAGGCAAAACAAAAGCAATTCCGATCTTTTCAGATTTAACGAAAATACCGATTTGTGGGAGCGTGATTTAAGCCGGATAAACGACCTCGATTATGACCAGCACATTGTCGGGATTTATGGAGGTTATGTTGTTAAACTGAAAAAAATAAACATAAAAACCGGATTGCGGGCTGAAATAACCAAGAACGACGGAATTTTTAAATCGACAGCCGACACTACTTTTACCAACCGCATGTTTAACCTTATTCCTTACATTACTTTATCCAAAAATCTTAAAAACGGTCAAAACCTAAAACTGTCGTACACACAGCGTTTATCGCGCCCCGGAATCTGGTATTTGAATCCTTTTTACAACGATGCCGACCCTTTGAATGTTAGTTACGGAAACCCAAAACTTGAAGCAGAAATCCGCCACTCTTTTAACTTTACCTACGGAATGTTCACCCCAAAACTTAATTTTAACCTGAATCTGAGTTCGGCATTTGAAAACAATTCAATTATGTCAGTTACGCGGCTTCAACCCGATGGAGTGAGTATTACAACCTACGAAAACATTGGTAAATACCAGGATTACAGCGCTTACATTTACGGAATGATTAAAGCGGGGAAAAAATTAACGTTCAACTCCAACCTTGGGGTTTACTACACCATTTTGGAAAGCAACGGCGGAATGGACCTGAGCAACGAAGGATTTCGTTACCAGGGAACATTATCGATGATGTACAATGTTTGGGAAAACGGAACCATTTCAATGTATGGCGGAATGTATTCACCTTCCATCATGTTGCAAGGCGAATCGTCGAGTTACACGTATTCGAGCGTTGCTTTTTCGCAGGCACTTTTCGATAAAAAACTTCGGATAAATTTTTCTGTCAGCGACCCGTTCCGAAAAAGAATGGTATTTTCAAGCACAATTGAAGACGACACATTTTACAGAAAATCGAAAAGTTACAACTACAACCAAACATTCAGGGTTTATATTTCGTACCAGATTGGTCAAATGAAAGAACAGATTAAAAAAGCACGGCGGTCGATTAAAAACGATGATTTAAAAAGTGGAGGCAGCACCGGGCAGAGTGGAAGTACCGGAGGCGGGAATTAACAAAACATACGATGAAGATAAAATCAATAATTGTTGACGACGAAAAAAACGGAAGGGAAAACCTCGCCGGAATTCTGAATCAGTTCTGCCCCGAAATAGAACTTTTGGGGCAGGCCGATTCGGTTGATGCCGGAATTTTACTCATTAAAAAAGTTGTTCCCGATTTGGTTTTTCTCGATATTGAAATGCCTAAATCCGATGGATTTCAATTGCTTGAATATTTCAGGGACATTTATTTTGAAGTGATTTTTGTTACCGCTTTCGATAACTACGCCATAAAAGCCATCCGTTTTTCGGCCACCGATTATATTTTGAAACCCATAAATATTAACGAATTAAAAGCGGCTGTTGAAACGGTAAGTGAACGAATCAGGCAAAAACAGGAAAACCGTCGAATGAAAGAGTTGGTTTATAATATTAATCAGCCTCAAAACCCAAGAATTGGGTTGCCTACCGGCGATCGCATTGAATTTGTTGAAGTTGGAAAAATTATCCGGTGCCAGGGCGAGGGAAATTATACCCACATTTATTTTGAAGAAAACAAACATTTGTTGGTGGCCAAAACGCTTGTCGAGTTTGAAGATTTGTTGAAGGAATATTCGTTTTTGCGCGTACACAAAACGCATTTGGTAAACCTGAAACATGTGGCTGCCTATTTAAAAAACGATGGCGGAATTCTGCAACTTACAAACGGCGATGCAATTTCTATTTCACGCCGAAGAAAAGAGGAGGTTTTGCACCAAATGAAAATGATGAACAAAATTAAAACCTTCCTGTGAGAACACTTCTGAAAAGCAGATACATTCTCTTTCTTGTCCCGGTTGTTTTGTTCCTGATTCTTTTATGTCTGAATAAAAAAGACGCTCGGAGAAAGCGCCTTTTGTGTCATGTCGTATTTTGATTGTGTTATTTGTAAAAAGGAAGTACAACGAATGTGTAAATAATACAACCTACACAAATTCCCAGCGCAAACTCAAGCGTGGCAAAAAATATTAAAACCGCCGAAACCACAATGGCTGCAGTATTTAGCTGATTAATAAACAACACTGAAATTACAAGTGCCATTAAAAAACCAAGACGTGCAGCAAAAATCTTTGGCGCTTTGTCAATTGACTTTTCATTCAGGCGAAAAGCATTTACCAGCAATTTACTGGTAACACTCAACGGGCTGAATTTTTTCTGCGTGAATCCGCGGATAAAAAAATCGGCCATTAAAAACAAAGGGTACAACGCTGATTGAAATACAATTCCTGCAGCGGTAAGTAAGATTACGAAAAGTGCATTCAGCCGCACCAGTCGTTCATTAATTTGTTCATTAGAAATTGGGCAAACGAGTTGTTTCATAAAATAAAATCTTGTAGTGTCAAATTGTTCCCTCAAATTAAATACAAAAAAGTATTTTATCTACAAAAATGACTTTTGTCATGTTATTTCCTCACAAAAAATTAACAAACCGAAATTTTCATCTGTCAAACGAGATATGATTGTAAAATATGTAGATTTATAAAACCAAAAGAATCGACCAATAACTTAAATAAACTGAATCGTGAAAAAATTGGATTTGTTTTTAACCGTTGCAACATTCATTTTTGCCGTTCAACTTTCGGCGCAAACCACGCTTGAACGGTATCAGAAAGCCGAGCAGTTTCTTCCTAAAAACATTTCAAAATTACCCCGGAATGTAAATATTCGTATTAATCAGGTGGAAGGGACCAATGATTTCTGGTATAAACTTCAGACTGAAAAAGGGGTGAAGTATTATTATTTCACAGGTGAAAATATTAAGTCGGAAGAAGCATTCGACCACCTGAAACTGGTGGCTTCACTTTCCGAAGTTGTGTCAAAACAAATAAGTCCCGATTCGCTGCAATTGGAAAGGCTTTCCTTTATTCCCAAAGAAAAGAAGATGAATTTCAGTTTCGATACTTTGTTTCTTGAAGTTAATTTAAACGATTATAAAATTGTTCCGAGAGAAAAGGAAAAACAGTTGCCCAAAAATCAGTCGGAATCGCCCGACAAAAAATGGACTGCCGAAGTAAAAAACTACAACCTTTTTCTGAAAAATAACGAAACAGGCGAAGAGTTCCGGCTTACCGACGATGGTGTTGAAAAATATGAATATGCCACTCCGCTTGATTGGTATAAATTGGTGGACGAATCGAAAGGTGATATTTACGATCCTTCCATTTTTGTGCGCTGGTCCGACGATTCGAAAAAATTTGTGGTTTCCCGCCTGGATCGGCGAAATGTGGGGGAACTTTATTTGTACCAAAGTTTACCCGACAGCGGTTTTCGTGCAAAAGTATGGTCGTACGAACGTGCTTTACCCGGCGAACCGGCCATTACAGAAGAATATTACATTTTTGATGTGCAGTCGAAAACAAAGGTGAAAGTAAATGTTGAACCTTTTGCCGATTTTACAGGCAGTATTTTTCCAACCTGGCAAAACAAAAGCAAAGAACTTTATTTTGCCCGTTTTTCCCGCGGTTACCAGACCATCGATTTGTTTAACGTTGACGCCGAAACAGGAGAAGCCCGTTCAATTTTGAACGACAAATCGGAAACAATGATTGAAACACAAACCATCGATTGTGAATGGACCAAAGATGAAAGCCAGTTTTTCTGGACTTCGGAACGTGATGGATGGAACCACATTTATCGTTACGACAAAAACGGAGTTCTTTTAAACCAGGTAACAAAAGGCGATTTTGTTGTGCGCGAAATTGTTAAGGTTGACTCTGAAAACCAGCGTTTATATTTTGTTGCAGGTGGAAAAGAAGAAGGGGTCGACCCATATTACAGAAATTTATATGTAACCAATTTTGAAGGCGACAGTACGGTTCTTTTAACCAAAGAAGATGCCGACCATGAAATATGGATGCCTGAAAGCGGAAAGTATTTTGTCGATTCCTATTCGCGGGTCGATAGGCCCACCGACCATGTGGTACGAAGCTCCGACGACGGAAGAATTATTTACCGGCTGGCTTCGGCAAGCCTGGATCCGCTTTTTGCCACAGGTTGGAAATTTCCCGAGCCGTTTCAGGTAAAAGCCCGCGATGGCGGAACCGATATTTACGGAGTTATTTTTTATCCAAGCAATTTCGATTCAACAAAAAGCTACCCGGTTTTGGATGCAACATATTCGGGGCCGCAAGCTGTGCGAACACCAAAATCGTTTTCTGCGGGATACAACAATTACGATGTTTCAATGGCTGAACTTGGTTTTATCGTAATTACCATCGACGGATTGGGAACAGCCTGGCGTTCAAAGGAATTTCACAATTTTTCATACAAAAATCTGGGAGACATCGGCGCTGAAGATCATATTTCAGGAATGAAACAACTGGCGGAAACTCGTCCCTGGATGGACATGAACAGGGTTGGAATTTACGGCCATTCCGCCGGAGGTTACGATGCGGCACACGCCGTGTTAACTCACCCCGAGTTTTATAAAGTGGCTGTTTCTTCGGCCGGAAACCATGACCACCGTATTGCAAAGGCCTGGTGGCCCGAACAATACATGGGAATGCCGGGAAAACATTTTGATGAACAATCGAATTTCAACTTAGCCGAAAATTTGCAGGGGAAACTGCTTCTGGTTCACGGCGATATGGACAACAATGTAAATACTGCTTCAAGCCTGCGACTGGCAGCCGAATTTATCAAACACAACAAAGATTTTGAATTGCTGATTATTCCCAACCGCGATCACGGCTTTTCCGATCATCCGTATTTTATCCGGAAACGGTGGGATTTTTTTGTGAAAAATCTGGCAGGGGAAGAACCGCCCAAAGAATATGAAATTAAATCGTACGAATAAATCACCATACCTTTAAAATTATGTTTCAAAAAGAAATTTACATAGAAAGAAGAAAGACTTTAAAAGAAAAAGTCGGGTCGGGAATTGTTTTGTTTTTTGGCAACGACGAGTCGCCGATGAATTATGCCGACAATACGTATCGTTTCAGACAAGACAGTACTTTTCTGTATTATTTTGGAATTCAGCACCCCGGACTGGCTGCCGTTATTGATGTTGAAAGCGGGGACGAGATTGTTTTCGGGAATGACTACACCATCGACGATATTGTTTGGATGGGGCCGCAACCTACTATTGCTGAACGTGCTGAACATTGCGGGGTTAAACACAGCGAACCTGCTGCGAAGCTTTCTGAAATACTTGAATCGGCAAAAAAAACAGGCCGGCAAATCCATTTTTTGCCTTTGTACCGGTCTGAAAACAAGATCAAACTTTTTCATCTTTTGAATATCAACCCTGCTGAAATTGGGAAAAAGTACTCGGTCGAACTTGTAAAAGCTGTGGTTTCCCAACGCGAAATAAAAACTACGGAAGAGCTGGCTGAGATTGATTCGGCGGTTGATGTTTCGGTGGATATGCACGTAGCAGCCATGAAATTTACACGGCCCGGAATGACAGAGGCACAGGTTGCCGCCGAAATTTATAAAGTAGCGCTGGCCGCAGGCGGTGATATTGCTTTTCCGATAATTGCAACCATTAACGGGCAAACGTTGCACAACCATTTCCATGGAAATACAATAAAAGAAGGCGACCTTTTTCTTGTGGATGCCGGTTATGAAAATTTGATGGGTTATGGTGGCGACTTGTCGAGTACTTTCCCGGTGAGTAAAAAACTTACAACAGAACAAAAAGAAATTTATGAAATTACGTTGCAGTCACATCAGGCAGCGGTGGATGCACTCGTATTTGGCAAGCCTTTTAAAAATGCGCACATTGCAGCGTGTACCACTATTTTCAACGGATTAAAATCGATGGGTTTCACCAAAGGAAATGCACAGGATGCTTTTGAAGCCGGGGCACACGCTTTGTTTTTTCCCTGCGGAACCGGTCACATGATGGGGCTCGATGTTCACGACATGGAAGATTTGGGCGAAATATGGGTGGGTTACAATGGGCAACCGAAAAGCACACAGTTTGGTTTAAAATCGCTCAGGCTGGCAAAACCATTGCAGGCTGGCCATGTGTTTACCATCGAACCCGGAATCTACTTTATCCCTGAATTGATTGATTTGTGGCGCTCGCAAAACAAATTCAACGATTTTATAAACTGGGAAAAAGTAAACAGCTACCGTAACTTCGGCGGAATCAGAAACGAAGAAAATTTTGTGATGACAGAAACCGGAGCCCGCTTGCTCGGAAAACCAAAACCAAAAACCATTGAGGAGGTGGAAAAACTTAGACCTTAAACGCTTTTAATCAACCTTTAATAGAAATTAACATCTTCATAAAAGAATAGATTATAATTTTGTTAGCAGGCTCGGAAATTTCCAAATCACCGGGCTTGCTAATAAAAATGTTCTTTTATGATTAAGATTTTTAAAAGCAGCAAACCGGTTTGGCAAATAGCGCTTGCGGTTTTAATGTTGTTAATGAGTATTTATTTCATTAAAAATGAACATCTTGAAATCGCTCAAATAAAACAGACGCTTCGCACAGTCGACAATTTTTATCTGTTCCTCGGACTTCTGGTGACAGGGATTTACCTGGCTGCACAGGCTTTTATGTATGTGTTGAGTTTTAAAGCAGTAGGACAAAATGTAGGTTTTAGTGACGGTTTGCAACTTTTTCTGAAAAGAAACCTGATCAGCATTTTTTTGCCGGCCGGCGGTTTTTCATCACTGGTATTTTTTACCAAACCACTGACAAAGAAAGGAATCAGCTCCACCGATATTTATTATGGTTCGTACATTTATGGTTTTGTCGGGTTGCTTTCAGTGGTTGTGGTTTCAATTCCGCTTTTTTTTCTGCTTTTATTAAACAACAAACTTACTTCGAAGGAATTAATACCCTTTTTTTTACTGATTTTGTTAATTGCCGGAATTGTTTATGCTGCCTGGTCGTTTGTAAAAAAGAAATTTTTCTATCAACTGGTTGCCCGTTTTAAACCCGAAACATCTCTCATTGTTGACAAAATTTTATCGGCAGGACTCAGTGAAAAATATTTCATTTTAACCTTGCTTTCCTCTGTTATTATTGAACTTATCGGAGTTTCGCATGTTTACATTTCCTTGCTGGCGCTGGGTTTTCATCCTACACTTTTGCTTTCGCTTTCGGCGTATGTTACCATGGTAATTTTGCTGATTATTTCACCGTTTTTACGGGGAATGGGCGCCATCGAAGTTTCCATGACCTATATTTTTGTACAATCCGGAATTTCAACGGTAGAGGCAGCCGCGATAACTTTGCTTTTCCGGTTTTTCGAATTCTGGACACCGATAATTGCCGGTCTTGGTTCCTTCTTCTTTTCCAGAAAGAATGTTTTGCTTCGGGTTTTGCCTGTTTTTATCATCTTTATTTCCGGGTTAATAAATATGTTTTCAGCAGTTTCACCGGCTGTTCCGGCGAGAATTGAGATTCTTGAGAAAATACTGCCAAAACTCGCCATTTCGGTTTCGAATTTTGCGGTATTTTTTATTGGCGTATTACTTATTATTCTGGCTATTTATCTTTTGAAGGGAGTAAAAAAGGCCTGGCGGATTACACTTTTTTTATTGGTTTTATCGGCCATCGGACACATTGTAAAAGGGATCGATTACGAAGAAGCCACTGTTTCAGTCGTTGCCATTGTTAGCCTGCTTTTTACATATCGTTTGTACACCGTTCGTACTACACCGCTGCAAAAGGTTAATTTATGGAAAGGCTGGCTGATTGTACTGGCCACATTTGTTGTGTATGCCATTGGCGGAACCTATTTTCTCGAAAAAAGCCACATGGGAATGGAATATGGTTTTGCCGAATCGGTGAATGCAGCGCTGCGGATTATTTTTCTTTTCGATGCTTCGGCTTATTTTCCTCAAACCAGTTTTGGTCATTTCTTTATCGTTTCTATTTACCTGGTTAGCGGTGTTTTGCTGCTTTCTGCAATTTATCTGGTATTGCAGCCGGTTTTCGAAAATGAAATTCAGAACGATGAAAACGACATTAATCACGCCCGTTTATTGGTTCAGGATTTTGGAAAATCGGCGCTCGATTATTTTAAATATTATTCCGATAAACTCTTTTTCTTTAAAGACAACGGTTTTCTGGCTTATAAAATTCACCATAATTTTGCCCTGGTTTTGGAGTTGCCGGTTTGTGAAAACGAAGAAAAAACAAAGCAACTTTTGGTTGATTTTGAAACATTTGCACGTGAAAATGATTTGCGGACTTTTTATTACCGGGTTCCCGAAGAATCGGTAGAATGGTTCCGCTCGATGAAGAAAAAAGCGCTTTTTATCGGGAAGGAAGCCATTCTTGATCTTGAGTCGTTTTCTCTGAGTGGTTCAAAAATGCACCCGCTTCGAAATGCCATTAGCAAAGCTAAAAAACTGGGTTATACATTTCATATTTATTCGCCGGTTATAAAAGACGGTGTTATTCAAAAGCTAAAACAGGTGTCGGATGAATGGTTGAAAAACCCAGGTAAAACGGAAACCGTTTTTTCGCAGGGAATGTTTGAGCCGGGTATTGTTAAAAACACAACTGTTCTTACCATCGAAAACAGTGAGGAAAAGGTAGTGGCTTTTTTAAATATTATCCCAGATTTTATTAAAGGTGAAGGCACTTACGATCTTATCCGCATTTCCGACGACGCACCCACCGGCATTATTTATTTTCTTTTAACCGAGATGTTTGAATACTTTAAACAACAGGGAATTACAAAAGTAAATCTCGGAATGGTTGCTTTTGCAGGCATCGAAGACCCAAAAACAATGGCCGAACGTTCGATGAAATTTGCCCTCGACAACCTGAAACCGTTAAACCATTTTAAAGGTCAGTTTTTGTTCAAGGAAAAATTCAATCCCGAATGGGTGAACAAATACCTGATTTATGATTCAGAATACGATTTGATCAATTTTCCGGCGGCATTAAAAGCGGTTTCAAAGGTTTGATTGTGTTTCAGAAAAATTCAAATTAAGATTGCACTTTTCTTCTTTGTAACAAATACAAAATTGTGTTGGGAGAGGTCTATTTTCTTGTATTTTTGTCGCAAATTGGTTTTGATGAAAAAAGGATTTTCACTCGTATATTTTCTGCTGACCGCACCGGGTGTTTTTGCCCAGAACGAAATTGGCCCCGACGGCGATAAGTTGCTTTATATCGGTGCGCTTGTTGTTGTTTTGGTGGTGGTTTTTGTATGGCTGAGCCGATCGGGAAAATCGAAAACCAAAAACAGAAAAAGACCCTTTTTTCAATTCAAAAGAATTCAGCTTGAACTGGAAAAAGACCGCTTGTATTACCCCGATATTTTAACCGTTAAAGTAAAGAATACAGGAAATGTTGATCTTGACCTTGACCGGCCTTTGTTGGTTTTTGATAATTTTTGGCTGAAACGTAAATTCAAAATAAAAGGAGTCGGAAATTACTGTTTTTATCCATTGTACCTCGAAAAAGGCAAAACCCACACACTTGAAATTGATATTAATCGTTTTTACGGTCACGACAAGCGCCTGAAGAGATTTCCTAAAGTGAAGATTTATATTTCGGATGTAAAAAAAAGGCGCCTAGGTAGCAAAAGTCTTTTTTTGCGCAAAACCTTATTTAAGTTTTAATGAGAGATTGGAAATTTAACCATATTGATTTTTCGGTTTATCCTTTTTATGGAGGAAACGATTTGGGTGTTTTTCGCACGCCCGAAAAAACGGCGGTGAAAATTTGGGCGCCGACTGCTAAACTTGTTGAATTCAGGCTTTACAAGGACGGGGTTTCGGGTGAACCGTTTCATAAAACGCAGTTGCAGGCCTCCGGCGACGGAACCTGGTCGACCGTATTAATGGGCGATTACGAAGGAAAATTTTACACCTTCAAAATTAATGATGGCGAATGGCTCGACGAAGTTCCCGACATTTATTCCCGCTGTGTGGGGGTGAACGGGAAGCGTGGAATGATTTTTAACCCGGCAAATACAAATCCCGAAAACTGGGAAAACGATAAAAATCCGGTGTGCAAAAATTTTACCGATGCAATTATTTATGAAACGCATGTCCGTGATTTTTCTATTGCGGAATCTTCGGGAATCGAACACAAAGGAAAATTTCTGGGTTTTACGGAAAAAGGAACCAAAACAGTTAACGGAGCTTCAACAGGTCTCGACCATTTAAAAGAACTTGGAATTACGCATGTTCATTTGCTTCCGGTTTACGATTATTTTACGGTGGATGAGGAAAAACCGCTGGAAAAATACAACTGGGGCTACGATCCTCAGAATTTTAACGCTCCCGAAGGTTCTTACTCAACCAATCCTTTCGATGGAACTGTGCGAATCAAAGAACTGAAAAAGCTTGTACAGTCGTTGCATTCCGAAGGAATTGGCGTTGTTCTCGATGTGGTTTACAACCATACTTATTTTGCCAAAGAATCGGTATTTAATCAAACGGTTCCGGGTTATTTTTACCGGCAAAAACCGGATGGTACTTTTTCCAATGCCTCGGGTTGCGGAAATGAATTTGCCACCGAAAGAAAAATGGCGCGAAAATACATCATCGACTCGTTAAAATACTGGGCTGAAGAGTTTCATGTGGATGGTTTTCGATTCGATTTGATGGGAATTTATGATCTCGAAACGATGAAACAAATTCGCGCTGCTATGGACAAAATCCGTCCGGGAATTTTGCTTTACGGCGAAGGCTGGGCTGCCGATTTCAGTCCGATGCCGGAACAACAGCGGGCAGTAAAATCCAATCTTTCGCAAATGCAGGGAATCGGCGGATTTAACGATGATTTCAGGGATGCGCTGAAAGGCAACCACGGCAGCAAAAAAAGCAAAGGTTTTGTTAGCGGCCTCGATTTGCGCGAAGAACCTGTAAAATTTGGGGTGGTTGGCGCTGTGTACCATCCGCAGATTGTTTACGATTATGTTGAAACATCGAAATATGCCTGGGCTGTTGAACCCGGCCAGTGTATCAATTATGCGTCGTGCCACGACAATTATACGCTTTGGGATAAATTAAAAATGAGCTGCCCAAAAGCAACCGACCAGGAATTGGCGAAAATGGTGAAACTGGCCGGAGCGCTTGTGCTTACCTCACAGGGAATTCCGTTTATACATTCTGGCATGGAATTTTGCCGATCGAAAGGTGGAAACGGAAATTCTTATAAATCGCCCGACTCGGTAAATCAGATCGACTGGAACAGGAAGGAAGAATTTTTTGATGTTTTTGATTATATCCGCAAGCTCATTCAGTTGAGAAAAAATCATCCGGCATTTCGTATTCCTTCCGCAGAAAAAATAAGAAAACACCTGAATTTTTGCATGCAATACCAAATGGGACTTGTTAGTTATTGTTTAATGGGACAGGAAGTTGGCGATGCATGGAAACAAATCATTATGGTATTCAACAGCAACAATCATGAGGTAAAAGTTCCACTTCCTGAGGGAAATTTCAAAATTGTGGCAAATGCTTCGGTAATCGATGAAAACGGTTTTGGTGAAACGATAGTGAATGAAGTTGTTGTTGAAGGAGTTTCGATGCTTGTTTTGATCCGGATTTAGAAAACAGCCAGCAGTAAATCAATATCTTTTGCAGGAATATTAAACAGCCGGCCAACATCGTGGTTGGTTAAAATACCGTGGTAAATGTACACACCTTTGCGGAATCCTTTTGAGCTTTTAATGTAGTTGTCGACCCCGCCGTTGTCGCCAATGGCCAGTAAAATCGGTATTAATATATTGCTCAGCGAAATGGAGGCTGTGCGCGAAACCAGCGACGGCGTGTTGGGAACGCAGTAATGAAGTACGCCGTGTTTAACAAATGTCGGGTTGTTAAAATCAGTACATCTCGATGTTTCGAAACAGCCACCCTGGCTCACGTTCAAATCGATAATTACCGAACCTTCTTTCATTTGTTTTACCAATTCTTCCGAAACTTTAAAACTGGGTGGAGCATTAAACGACATGGCGCCGATAACTGCATCGGCAGAAACCAGCGCTTTTCTTAACACCTTTGGATAAAAAACCGAAGTAAAAATACGGCGGCCCAGTTTTTCTTCCATCTTGCTGAGTTCGTACACCGAAGTATCGAAAACCTTCACAAAAATTCCGAGTCCGAGCGCGGCGCGTGCGGCGTATTCCGCTGCGGTACTTGTGCCGATAATAACCAGTTCGGCGGGTGTAACACCGGTAACTTCGCCAAACAAAACGCCTTTTCCTTTTCTCGAATTGCTTAAATATTCGCTGGCAATTGTAATAGAAGTAACCCCGGCAATCTGGCTCATCTGGTGAACAAAAGGCATAAAACCATCTTCATTTTCAAGGTATTCAAAAGCAATGGTAGTTACCTTTTTTTGCATCATTTTCTGAATTGATTCGTTGCAATGTGCCTGAATCTGCATATTCGAAATGATCACCTGGTTTCCGCGCAACATATCAATTTCGTCGCAATCGAAAGGTGCAATTCGCAAAATAATATCGGCCTGAAAAGTTTCTTCTTTGGTGTCAACGATAATGGCTCCGGCTTTTCGGTAATCGTCGTCGGAATAACTGGCTGATTTGCCTGCTTTTGTTTCAATCAGAATTTCGTGTCCGTACGAAACCAGCAAATCGACAGCCTGCGGTGTTAACGGCACACGGTATTCAACTTTTGAATAATCGGAAGGAATCCCGATTTTGATTTTTTGCCCTTTGGTTTTAATTTCTAGCATTTCCTCTTTGGGCAAAAGCATGGTTTTTGAAACCAGTATGTTTTCCTTCGATTTTTCTGTTGATGTCATTCCAAAAACTTTCAGTTGAAAAAGCTTAACAAGTTACATTCAAAACCCGAATTTTCAAAATGTGTGAAATTAAATCAAATGGGCAGTAATTGTGCGGCTTTCGTCGTTGTTTACTTCAATTTTAACCTCCACCATTTTTTCGGGAAGGAGAGGTTCAATCATTTCGGGCCACTCAATTAAACAATACGATCCGCTGTATAAATAATCTTCGTACCCAAGATCGAATGCTTCTTCAAGGTTTTTAATCCGGTAAAAATCGAAATGAAAAATGGAATTCTGTTCCGGAGTTTTGTATTCGTTAATCAAAGCGAATGTCGGGCTGGTAACGTTGTCGTTTGAACCAAGTGTCCGGCAAATGGCCTGAATAAATGTTGTTTTGCCGGCCCCCATTTTTCCGTAGAATGCAAAAACCCGTTGTTCTGAAAAGGTTTCAACAAGTTTTTCAGCCGCTTTTTCCAGGCCTTTTATCGATGTAATTGTTTCTGAAAACATAGATTTACGGTTTCATCATAAATACAAATATGCAACCGATTTTTTTGAAAACAATTCGAAAACGAGATATAAATCATTGAAATGCTTATGAATTGGAGCTTTTTCTTTCATTAAAATGTATTAAATTTGGCAAAAAAATTATAGACTCATGAATATACCAGCTGATTTAAAATATACGCAAGACCATGAGTGGTTGCGTGTTGAAGACGGAGTTGCAATTGTTGGCGTTACCGATTTTGCACAAGGCGAATTGGGCGACGTGGTTTTTGTTGAAATTGAAACTGAAGGTGAGGAACTTGAAAAGGGTGAAACTTTCGGAACCGTTGAAGCTGTTAAGACCGTTTCCGATTTGTTTATGCCGGTAGGTGGCGAAGTGGTTGAAGTAAACGAAGCGCTTGCCGATGAACCGGAACTGGTAAACAAAGATCCGTATGGAAAAGGTTGGATGATTAAAATTAAAATGACCGACGAATCGCAGGTAAACGAACTTTTATCGGCCGGCGATTACCAGAAAATGATTGAAGCGTAAGCTTAATAATATTTTTAGAGGTAGAGTTAGGAAAACTGTGCCTTTTTAAAAACAAAAAACCAGGACTTTTAAAGCCCTGGTTTTTTTGTTCCGTTTTTATATCTATTTTATCCGCATTTTGAAGAGCCGCAGGAAAGGCAAGTTAAACAGCCTTCCTGGTATACAACTTCGTCGGATCCGCATTCGCCGCATTTTGTATCTTCGGCCAGCGTACCGTTTGGAATGTATTTTTTCAGTGCACGAGCCACTCCGGCTTTCCATGAATTAATGGTTTCATTATCGAGTTGAAGACTGGTTACCAGCTCAACAACTTTATGAATTGGCATTCCGTGACGCAATGTTCCTGAAATCAGTTTTGCATAATTCCAGAATACCGGATTGAATTTGTGTGAAAGTCCTTCAATGGTAGTTTTGTAACCGCGTTTGTTGATATACTGGAAGTCGTAGCGCGAACTTTCTTCACTTTCCCAGCTTTTAATAATGTAACCTTTGGTTATGGAGCGCGGCAATAAAATTCCATCTTCATCGTCTGACAAACCGGTGAATATTTCGTACGGTCTGTTGTCCATCAATCCGATAAAAGCCACCCATTTTTCTTTGTTGTTCTGAAAACGAACAACTTCGGCATCTAATTTTTCAGGGCGTTTTGTCGGAAAGGCACCGCCTGGTTTTTTCTTTTCTTTTGAGTCGTTCGAAATTAAAACTCCCGAGCGTGAACCGTCGCGGTAAACAGTAACGCCTTTGCAACCGTTTTTCCACGCCTGGAAATAAAGTTCGCCAACGAGTTCTTCTGAAACATCGCCCGGTAAATTTATGGTAACACTGATGGAATGGTCAACCCATTTTTGAATACGTCCCTGCATCCGTACTTTCGCCAGCCAGTCAACATCGTTGGAAGTTGCTTTGAAATATGGCGATTTTACAACCATTTCATCCAGTTCTTCCTGTGAATACTCGCGGTTCATATCGTAACCGTTTGCTTCCATCCAGGTTCTGAATTTGTGGTGGAATACTGTAAATTCTTCCCAGTGATCGCCAACTTCGTCAACAAAATCAACACGAACATCTTTGTCGTTTGGATTTACTTTCCGACGGCGTTTGTAAACCGGCATAAAAACAGGTTCAATTCCCGAAGTGGTTTGGGTCATTAAACTGGTTGTTCCTGTAGGTGCAATGGTTAACAATGCAATGTTGCGTCGTCCGTATTTTGTCATTTTTTCGTACAAAACACCATCGGCTTCTTTTATTCGGTTAATCAGCGGATTGTTTTCTTCGCGTTTGCTGTCGTAAATTTTGAAAGCGCCACGTTCTTTTGCCATGTAAACCGACGAGCGATAAGCTTCCAATGTAACAGTTTTATGTACTTCTTCTGAAAAGTCGGTGGCATTTTCGCTTCCGTAACGCAAATTCAAAGCAGCAAGCATATCGCCTTCAGCAGTAATTCCAATACCGGTCCGGCGTCCTTCGTTTGCTTTCCGTTTGATGTTTTCCCACAAATTGCGTTCAGTGAATTTAATATTTTCGTCTTCCGGGTCTGCATTTATTTTATCGAGAATGGCATCAATTTTTTCCAGTTCCAAATCAATAATATCGTCCATTATTCGCTGTGCATAATGAATGTGTTCGCGGAACAATTCAAAATTGAATTTTGCTTCTTTTGTGAATGGATTTTCTACATAAGAATACAGGTTGATGGCAAGCAAGCGGCAGCTATCGTACGGACAAAGTGGAATTTCGCCGCAAGGATTTGTAGAAACGGTGCGGTATCCCAGATCGGCATAACAATCCGGTACCGATTCTTTAATAATGGTATCCCAGAACAGAATTCCCGGTTCTGCCGATTTCCAGGCATTTTTTACAATCTTTCCCCAGAGAGCGCCGGCATCAATTTCTTTTTTATACAACGGTTTGTCCGAATCAATCGGGTATTTCTGCAGATAAGGTTTTCCGGTTTCAACAGATTCCATAAAATCGTCCTGTATTTTAACGGAAACATTGGCTCCGGTAACTTTTCCCTGTTCAAGTTTGGCATCTATAAAACTTTCTGAGTCGGGGTGTTTAATGGAAACCGACAGCATTAAAGCGCCGCGTCTTCCGTCCTGGGCAACTTCCCGGGTAGAGTTGGAATACCGTTCCATAAACGGAACAATTCCGGTTGAAGTGAGAGCGGAATTTTTAACCGGCGATCCTTTTGGGCGAATGTGTGACAAATCGTGGCCAACACCACCGCGGCGTTTCATTAACTGAACCTGCTCCTGGTCAATTTTCATAATACCTCCATACGAATCGGAATTGCCGTCGTTTCCAACAACAAAACAGTTCGAAAGCGAAGCAACCTGATAATTGTTCCCAATTCCGGTCATTGGCCCACCCTGCGGGACAATATATTTGAAGTCTTTTAAAACTTTAAAAATTTCCTCTTCGGTTAATGGATTGGGGTAACGCTGCTCAATTCTGGCAATTTCTTTTGCCAGCCTCCGATGCATATCATCGGGTGTCAACTCAAAAATATTCCCGAAAGAATCTTTAAGCGCATATTTATTTACCCAAACCCTTGCAGCCAAATCATCGCCCTTGAAATATTCAAGCGATGCTTTTACTGCTTCTTCCTGCGTATATATTTTTTTACCCACAGGAGTCTTTACCGCTACATCGTTATATGCCATCTTGTCTAATTAAAAAATGATTTAATGTGTTAATGAATTAATCTCTGTTTTATCAATGGTTTTCCTTCTTCGAAATTGTGATATGAAGATAAAACAGAAACCATTATTTTGGAATATTTATTTTATGAAATTAATTAAAAGTTATCAACTTTAAAGTGTTATTTTACTGATAAACAAATTTTTATATGTTTGATTTCTTAAAAAAGTTTACCAAAACAGAAATCTTAACTTGCAGGAATCGCAAATTTTTTTAAGAATTTCAGCCTTATAAATTCAAATTTTTAAAAGGTGAAAAAATCAACAAAAAATGGAAAAAGGGAGCTTATCCGTTAAAAACTTTTTTTATGATAAGTTTTGTTGATCCGACATTTTTTGCTACGTAAGCGAGGCAGATTTCAGAGGCTTTATTCAATACTTTTTTATCGGTCATCATTGTGTTTGCAAGGGTTTCCAATTCGTGAAAATTTGAAATGGAAAACGCTCCGCCTTCTGTTTTTAGGTCGACTGCCTCTTTAAATTTTTGGTGATTCGGGCCAAAAATTACCGGCAAACAAAAGTAGCTGCTTCCAGAATATTGTGTATTCCCACGCCAAAACCTCCGCCAATGTAAGCCAGGTTTCCATAACGATACAACGACGAAAGCAACCCGATGGAATCGATAATTATAACATCGAGGTTTTCAACAGGGACATTTTCGATTTGGCTAAAACGTGCAACCGGTTTTTTCAACAATTGAAGCAACCTGTTAATATTTGCCTCCGAAACTTCGTGTGGAGCAATAATAAATTTGGCCCCCGAACTTTTGTTGATATACTCTGAAAGTAGCTCCTCGTCGGGCTTCCATGTGCTTCCGGCAATCAAAAGCGGCGAATTTTCCCTGAATTTTTCAACAATTGGAATTTTCTTTGAACTTTTGGCAATGGCAGCCACACGGTCGAAGCGGGTGTCGCCTGAAACGGTGTAATTGTGTAATCCGACAGATTTTAACAACTGTGCCGAAGTTTCGTTCTGAATAAAAATGTGTTCAAACTGAAACAGCATTTTGCGGTACCATTTTCCCCATGGCGTATTTTTAAAGAATTGCTGGTTCTCGCGGAAAATAGCAGAAACTATAAACAACGGAATATTTTTTCTTTTCAGTTCCGAGATATAAAAGTACCAGAATTCGTATTTCACAAAAAACACCTTTTCCGGATTCAAAGTTGAAATAAAATCGCGGGCATTTTGTTTGGTGTCAGCTGGCAGGTACATTACAAGGTCGGCCAAATCGTAATTCTTCCTGATTTCGTAGCCCGAAGGTGAGAAAAAAGTAAGCGCAATTTTTAATTCAGGAAACTGTTTTTTTATTTCCTCTATAATTGGGCGGCCCTGTTCGAATTCGCCTAGCGAGGCACAGTGTATCCAAATGTATCGGGCATTTTTGTCGGTTTTTTCCGCCAGTTTTTTCTGCCAGTTTTTTCTGCCGTTCACAAAAAAACGAGCTTTTTCGTTGAAAAGTGCCGCGATTTTCGCCAGCAACGTGTAAAAAAAGATTCCGGTTTTGTACAGAAAAATCATAGCTGAAAAATTAAACGACTAATAAAACTGTTTTTCTTTGAGGTATTCGTAAATGGAAATGTTCATTAAATGCAACAGAAAAAAATAACCGATGTCTTCCACCGGAATATTTATAATCTGAATGTTCATCGTGTGCTGCATATCGAATGAAATTACGGGAAGCGCAATCAAAATTCCCCTGAAAATCAGAAATGGAACCAGCGCAATAAGAAATGATGTATAAAAATTCGGATAGTTTTTTTTGAAATTGTTGCGGAAAACTGTGTAGCCAAAATATACGGTAAGCAGGAAAAAAGTAAAAAACGGGTACAGTTCTTTTCTGAAAAAGTAGGTCATTCCACCAAAAAAAACCAGTAAAACCAAGCTGATTGCCACAAAAACATTCGGGTTTTGTATTCGGATTTTTCTTCCGCGTAGAAATTCATAAAAATAAACGCTGAAAAAAGGCATGACAATAAAAAAAAGCCATTCTTCAACAGGCAGGTTTCGAAAAGTAATCCCGGACAAATATTCAGGATGAAAAGTCCAGATTCCAAGCTCGGCAAAACGCATGTCCCAAATGGTAAAAATTATGCCGGTAAAAAGCATTGCCGGTAACAGATATTTTAACCGTGACAAATATTCGTCGTGCCGTTTAAAGTTGAAAATTATGGGGATTAAAACAAACAGTGCCAAAAGAAAAAAGTATATAAATTTTTGTAATCCCATGGTGTTGAATTTGCGCCAAAGTTAATTTATTCGGGGGAAATAAAATCGAATCAGGGAGCAAAAACAACAGTTGTAATACTTTCAGCCGGAACGGAAAATCCTCCATTTTTTATTTTGGTTTCAACCGGGGCCAGGTTTTTGGTTGCCGAGGTTTCATAAACTTTGTACGAATCGGTTTCTGCACCGCTATTTGTTAACCGAATCGATTTTTCTGTTTCGCTTCGGTTGATGATAATTACCACCAATTCGCCGTTTTTATTTTTGAATGCTGCGGTTTTCACCCCGGGTTCCGGCGCTGTTTCTGCCGAAATTCTTACTGCTTCGGGTCGTACAAAAAGCGAGAAATTACCAAGTGCCCACAACAGTTTCGAGTCGAAAATTTCACCGCCGGTTTCACTTTTGTCGATATAAACCAGACCGTCTTTAAAATCGTACGGACTAACTGCCAGCCACCAGTGCCACGCCGAAGCATTGGCAATTGTGAGATCGGAATGAATTACATTGGCCACAAAAAGTGCGGTTTCCATACCCAAATCGCGGCGATTTCCTGTAAATCCATCGTTGTCGCCCAAAATGCAGAATTCGCTCATCCAGAATTCCAGCTCCGGATCAACGTTCAAAATTTCATCATGAACTTTGGTGCGAACGTCTTTTAAAACCTGGTTGTTGGTGGTGGTGAAATAGCTGTGCCCTGCCATTTTATGTGCCAGGTTCGGAACATTGCCGACATAATTTTCGGAGTTAACGTCGAAAAATTCTTTTACCTGGAAACCACGTTCCACGTCATTTGCTTTTTCATAAAAATGGTTGAGCTGGCCGGCTTCGGTAATTTCAATTTGTGTTGGCAGTCCGGCATTTTTCAGGTCGTTTCCCAAAATCCGGCAAAGTCGGGCAATTTCGCTGTTGGTCCAGGGCGAACCTTCCTGTCCTCCTTTCCAGTCCCACTGCGGCTCGTTCACAGGCGAAAGATAATCGAACAAAATGCCTTCGTTTTGTTGCAGTTGTTTGGTAACTTCCACCAAAAAGTGGCTGTATTTTGGCAGGTTTTCTTCGGACAGGTTCATCGAATTTCCGCCGTCGGAAAAAGCTTTGCCATTTTTTGTAAGCCACACCGGCGGACTGTTTACAAAACCGATAAATGTTTCAACACCGCGTTGTTTGGCTGCATTCAAAAACCAGCGTTGAGCGTTTTGTTTTTGCATGTTGTAAGTTCCGTCGGCTTGTAAAAAACACTCTGCCCGCCGCCACGGATCGTCAATTCCTGTTTTGTCGGCGATATCGGCGCTTCCCCCGCCAATGTTAAAACGCCAGCAACTCAGTCCGATTCCTTTGGGTGTGCCGTCTTCGTTTTCTTCGCGGCTAAAAAGCAAATCGGCTACTTTATTTCTCTGATTGTCGGGCCAGTTGCCAACAAACTGACAACTCCAGGCATCGGAAGCCCCAAAATTGTGAATGGTCTGAAAAGTTATTTCAGGCTGAAGTGTAATTTCAACAGGTTCGTTTTGTTTGTTTTCCGAAGAAGTTGGGCTGCATCCGAATCCTGGAACAGAGAAAACAAATAGAAGGCAAAATATTCGTTTCATTAATAATGTATTTGTGGAATTATTTCAATTATTTCGTTGAAAGGTTTTTCGGAACCGTTGGCAACTTCGTACATTTTTTTGTGCGTAAGTTTGGCCGCGTCAATGAGTTCCTTGTAAGGCTGGTTGCAAATATCCATAAAACCTATGTTGTAATTTTCGCCGTCGAAACGGCCAAAAACCGGCTGGTCGAGCCACTGAAAATAGTGCATACCAATGAGTTCGGGGCGTGCAAGTCCCTGTTCAATATAATAACGATACGCTTTTCCGCGCTCGGTTTGGTTCAAAGCACCCTGAATTCCGGTGGCCGGCAAACCGCGGTCGGTTGCGCCAAAATGAAATTCGCCAATCATCACTGGTTTTCCGCTGATTCGGGCAATTTCTTCGGTTTCGGGAGGCCCCGGATTTCCGTACCCGTTAATTGAAAATACATCGAAACGCTCACCGGCTTTGTACAGTAAATCGGAACTAAGCCAGGCATAACGCATTCCCAGGTTCAGATGGTTGGGATCCACTTTTTCCACTTCGTCGCATGGAACATTAACATATTTTGCCACCAGGATTTCAGAAAAATTCCAGAAATCTTCACGCGCTTTTTCCGAAGGATAATCATCGAAAATTTGTGTCGTAATTTCATTGAAATTTTTTAGATGAAGTTCCCAGTTTTTGTTGAAGTTTTCGATGGATTTGTATTTTTCGGAAAGCCAGTTCACAAAGGTGGTTTTTGAAACTGATGGTTGGTTGGTACCAAACATTTCAAAAGCAACATCGTTGGCGCCAAAAGCCCAGTTGGGTTCGTTGCGCAGAAAGTAACCAATCAGAAAAGGATCGTTTTTGTATTCGTTCAGCTGTTCTGCAAAAATTTTTGCACTGGCAGCGTATTCTTCAGCAAAAACATCGGGAAAATCGCGGTAAAGCTGAACTTTGGTTGAAGGGAAACGAGACAACGGCAAAACATACGGAATACCAGATTTACGCGCATAGTTGATATCCGACCAGTTTCCGATGGTGTTGATGCCAAATTCCCTGATTTGACCCGAAGTGATGGTTTCCCAGTTTTCTTTCCAGTTTTCACCAAAAACACGCATCAGGTTTAGCCTGTAAAAATCGACCATGGAATAGTTGCCGCGGCCGGAAAATCCTTCGTTGTATAGTTCTTCATTTTCGCCGGGCAGCCATTCAAACAAATCTTTTTGCCCGGAAACCACTCCCGAAGCGTTGTATCCAATACAATCGACACCGACTGAAACAAACGCGTATCCTTCCGGATCGACCATCCACCAACGTTTTCCATCGTATTGTGTGCGAAAAAAACCGGTGGCTTCGAATTGTTTTTCCTTCCATCCGCCGTATTTACTCCAGTTTTCAGGAAAAGTCGATTGTTTTGCTGTAGCCAGCTGATTTTCGAGCAACTCTTTTAAAGCCGATTCATTTTTTATTTTGTAAAGCCAGTCTTTTACTGCCCACTGACCGAATTTGTCGACCACCGGTTTTTCAACCGGAGGAAAAGGTTCGGGCTCTTCCGAAGTCAGATAAATGGCAGAAATTTCAAATTCAGGAGTAAAGCGGGGTTCCATCCAGGGCGCAAAACGAATAATTACTTTCGAAGTTTCTTCTGGTTTCATGCGGTTTCCCAAAACCGTTCCTTTTAACTGCCGGGGAAAACGGCGAAGAAAAATTTCCTGTCCGTTCAGGTGTTCCAGCGGGAAAACCATTTTTGTTTTCAGACGCGGTAAAATCCCTATTTTGGCCGACATTCGCGGTATTTCATTTTCATCGCCGGCAACAGTGCCGCTTTGGGCAACAATGGCTTCACTGTTTTTTTCGTTGCGGTAGAATTCAACGTTCAGCACTCCGCTGTAATCGTTGCTGTGCCAGATTTCGCAAACCAGGTAGGCGGCTTTTTCCCACATTTCAGGTGCGCTGCCTTCCCTGATAATAAGCGCCTGGTTTTCGGAAGTAGGTTTTATTTTCAGAATTTCTCCTTCAAAACCAACACCGGGTTGAAAAGAGCTTATTTTATTGTTGTTTTTTTGAATGTTGTGAAGATCGAACTGTGTTTGACTTTTTACAGGGAAATAAAGCAAAAAAGCAAACAGAAAAACAGCATAAATGAGTTTCATGGTAACAGGTTTAGTTTTGGTGAAGGTATTAAAAAAAACTGCAGAGAAACAATGAAATGCATTGAATCTCTGCAGTGAAATTAAAATAAGAACTATAGTTTTTCTTTGGCAATTTTAACCGGTTCTTCGCCGCTTAAAAGACCCCTCAAACGGAAGGAATAGCTGTATTCTTTTCCGGTTAAGCGGTACTGATCGTGAGTCCAGGCACCCCAACTGTTGTCGCCGCCAACCCCCATTTGCATGTAGTCGATGTTGACCGAGGTAAGGTCGCGCGGTTTTACATCGGTTGTATGACGGTTTACAACAACATCACCGTCCTGCTGACGACCGTCGGTGCGTTCCATCGATTCGTAATCTTCCTGAAGGTTGTGGTGTGCGCTAACTTCGAGCAGCGGCATTCCTTCAAAGAAAAGACCGTTTCCTTCAGCATCGGTAATGGTCATCCAGCGAACATCGGTTTTGTTTCCGTTTTCCTGCGGACGCAAATATGCCCAGTACTGGTCGGCAACACTGCCGCTGTACAAACCAACAAAAGCACTGGTTTTCCGGTCAACGTAACTTTCCTGCGGACCACGGCCCAGCCAGGTTATTTGATCGAAATTGCGCGGCATAATCATGTTCATCCCCATTCTTACAATTTCGGGCAATTCATCTTTGGTCATTTTGAAATGGTTGGTAACCAATACGTCGCCCGAGCCAAATACGGTGTATTTTGTGTCGTAGCGGGCAATTTTTTCACCCGATTCATTGACCAGGTCAAAGTTGAAAATAACGTCCACTTCGTTTTTGTCGGGGCCGGTTGTAATGTTCCTGTTTTTGCCGGCTTCCAGAATGTCGACTCCGTTTTCATTTACAGTAACAGCGTTCATCTGGCGTTTTTGTCCGGCTTCGCGCCAAACACGACTGCGTTTGTGCAGGTCGTTTCCAAAGTCATTGTCAATTGGTGCGCGCCAGAAATTCGGAACCAGACCGGTTTTTATAAATTCAATTCCACCTTTTTTGAAACTGGTAATTACACCTTCTTTTATGTTGAAAGCTACTGCAAATGCTTCCCCGGTAACGGTGATAATATCGCCATCTTCCGAAGTAGTAAGCGTAGGATAATCAGCCATTTTTATTTTTGGTGCCGGAATAAAAGCCGGGAGTTCAAATTGTTCGGCAGCCAGTTCAGTACCGGCATCGAGCAGACTCCAGTTGTTTTTCAACTTGGCGCTTAAATTCAGGAAATATTCCACGCCGGGTTCCGGTTTTACGGTAAAATCGATGGTTACATTTTGCGATTCACCGGGAGCCAGACTTAAATTGTCAAGTTTTCCGTTGTCAATGATTTTTCCATCACCAACCACTTCCCAGGTAAAATCAAACTGGTCGAGGTTTAAAAAGGCATATTTATTTTTGATGGAAATAGTTCCTGTTTTTAAATCAACAGCGCTGAAACCGATGTACTGGTATACTTTTTTAACTTCGAGAAGCTGTGGTTTTACGCCGCGGTCGGGATTTACAAGTCCGTTCAAACAGAAGTTTCCGTCGGAAGGAACAGTGTCGGGGCCAAAATCGCCGCCGTAAGCCCAGTATTGTTCACCGTTTTCGTTGGTGGTGAGCAAACCCTGGTCTACCCAGTCCCAGATAAATCCACCCTGGAGAACGGGGTATTTTTCAAACATATCCCAGTAATCCTGCAGGTTTCCAACGCTGTTTCCCATGGCGTGTGCATATTCACACTGAATGAGTGGGCGGTCGGCAATTTCTTTTGCAAAGCGTTCCATTCCCTGAATTCCCATGTACATTGGGCAGAAAATGTCAGTATTTCTGTCGAGGCCAGCTCTTTCGTACTGAACAGGGCGGGTTGAATCCACGGATTTCAGATAGTCGTAAGTAGCGTAAAAATTAACTCCGTTGCCGGCTTCATTTCCCAGCGACCAGGTAACAATACAAGGCTGGTTTTTATCGCGTTCGAACATGTTTTTTGTACGGTAAAGATGAGCTTCTTTCCAACTTTCGTCTTTGGCCAGCGACTCTTCGTCGTAACCCATTCCGTGCGATTCAATGTTGGCTTCGTCTACAATATATAAACCGTATTTGTTGCAGAGTTCGTACCATTCTTCCGGTTCCGGGTAATGCGAACAACGAACTGCATTCAGGTTGTGTGCTTTCATGGTTTTAATATCCAGAAGCATGGTTTCGCGATCCTGAACATGGCCGGTCACAGGGTTGTGTTCATGAATGTCGGCTCCTTTTATGTACACGTATTTCCCGTTGATTAAAAAGTTGGCATTTTTAATTTCTGCCGTGCGGAAACCAACATCCTGTTTGATTACTTCAACAATGTTGTCGCCGTTTTTTAAAGTAATAAAAAGTTGGTAGAGATTTGGTATTTCCGCCGACCATTGTTTTACGTCTGGAATTTCAGCATTAAAAGAAACTTTACCTTCGGATACATTTCCTAAAAATTCTTTTACTGTTTCGCCGTCGTCGCTTAGTACGGCTTCAACTGTTAGGTTTTCGGCGGTTTCAGCGTTTGAAAGTTCCACATCCAAATTAAATACTCCGTTGGTGTAGGTTTCATCGAGGGAAGAAACTACCCTGAAATCGCGGATATGCAATGGGTCGATGCCCAGCAGGTAAACGTCGCGGGTGATTCCGCTCAAACGCCAGAAATCCTGGTCTTCGAGATAAGAGCCGTCGCACCAGCGGAAAATTTCTACAGCCAGCGAGTTTTCGCCTTTTTTCAGGTATTTGGTAATGTTGAACTCGGCTGGTGTTTTGCTGTCTTCGCTGTAACCAACAAATTGTTCGTTAATCCAAAGGTTCATCATCGAACTCACCGCTCCGAAATGAATATAAATTTCTTTGTCTTTCCATTCAGCAGGAATTGTGAAGGTACGTTTGTACGAACCTACCGGGTTGTAATGCGCCTGAATTTTCGGGGGAGTGCGGTCGTGCGGGTATTTTACGTTGGTGTAAATCGGGTAGTCGAAACCTTCCACTTCCCAGTTTGCCGGAACTTTAATCTGATTCCACTGGCGTGTGTCGAAATCGTCTTTGAAAAACCAGTACGGGCGTTCCGACGGATTTTTTGACAGGTGAAACTGCCAGGTTCCGTTTAACGATTGCAACATGGGCGATTGCCATTTGTCTTCGGTTGTTGCCTGGTCTTTGCTTGCAAACGGAATAAAATGAGCATGCGGAGCTTCCTTGTTTATCTGGTTAACTGCCGGGTTTTCCCATGCCGGCGGATTTTCTTCCTGGTAAGGAACATTGGTGTAATCGGTGTAGCGCGAACACGATACAACCCATGCACTTAGCAGTATAATCATTAAGGTTTTCATTTTGAGACTCTTCATAACGGATAAAATATTTCGTTGATTTATTTATTGTCTGTTTTATAAAGACGTTAAAAATTAAAATATCACCTACTTAAGCAGGTGCGAATGTGCAGTTCAGATTTGCAGGCCGGTAAATTCCGAAACAAAAATACAAAATCAAACGCTTAAAAAACCGGTTTATTTTAACAATGGGCATTTGCAATTTCTGCAAACATCTTCGTGAAAATCGTGTAAAAACCCGCAGGCGTTGCAAAAAATGATACTGTCGCCGGTTTTGTCGAATTTTTCGTACGTATTTAATCCTCCGTGGTGCCGCACTTTATCGCTAATCTTGTAATAATTGAAAACGGTATTGTCGTCTTCGTTTCTTATTTCATAAACTTTTCCGGATTCGCTTTTTACCAGAACTTTGTAGACCAGGCGGTCAACTTTAGTATCGTAGCCGATATCTTTTTTGGTTTTTTTGATTTTTTTGTCCACCACTACACCGTCCCAGGTGGTTTTTTGTGCTTTTGATTTTCCCGAAAAAATACCAATTAAAAGAAACATCGCTCCAATTACGGCGCCAATCAACAGCGCTTCCGGATTGTCCATTTCGTCGCTCACCGCACCGTAAATTGTAAAACCGCCCACGGCAATAACCGCCAGAATCAGTGAAAACTGAAAACTCCATTTTTTTGTGCTTTGAACAAATTTGTCAAAAGCCGGATCGTTGATTTTTGAAGAATAAGCCATTTTGTTTTATTTTCAAGTTAATGGTTAAAACCCTGCAAATTCATTTTAGATACTTTAAGTTTCTATAAATCTTTAATGTCGAATGAAGATTAACGAATTTCGATTGCAGATTTTGTTGTACAGTTCATGTTTCCCAGTACTTTCTTATACATCCTTAATCTGAAATCGTTAATCGATATTCATCATTCAATTTCTAATTTATCGAATTTTATTCGATGTTTTAAACCTATGTATTTCAATACATTTTGTTTTATTTTAATTGTGAAACCAGTGATTTAAGGTCGAAACCGGACGGCGCCGGAACGCTGAGTTCTTCGGTGTTTTTTAGTGTGCGGTCGTAGTAATAATACTGGATAAACAACCCGTAAAAAGGATTTTCAATAATTTTTACTTTTTGAATGCCCGAAAGCGGAAAATCCCAATTGTGAAAAAAACCGTTAATGTAGGCGTATTTCCGATCGATGAGAACCAGCCCGTCGCCTTTCCTGTTTTTTGATCGGTAATATGCCGGCATTCCAAGGGCAAACAATGTTACCAGCGCTAAAAGTGCAAGCATCACCAAAAACATAGCCGCTTTTCCTTCGTCGATAAACAAAATAAAACCGCCGAAAATAACGGCAATTAAAATTGAGGTAATTATTAAAATGGCTTTGTTTTTTGTTTGTTCATTTTTGTATAAAAATCCAGAGTAAGCTGCTTTTTGCTGATCGTTGAGCTGCCAGCTGGCCAGAATATTCTCGCCCGAAATCAGGGTGTCGAGTTTTTTTGCCCTGCTTCTGAAAACAAAAGCCACAACTAACGCCGAAATACCAACAAAAATACCAACTAGCGAAAGTGCATAAAAACCTTTCAAAGGACTGCTTTCCGAAAAAGTAAGCACAACCACCACAACTGAAATCAGTGAAATCAAAAGCGAGACGGTTATGGGTTTTCGCTGACTGTTTTTAATCCTGAGGTTTTGGTTTATTTTTTGAAAATCGATTTGGTTTTCCATAAATTGTGGTTTTCGGTTTATGTCGACTTTTTGTTTTTCTGAAACAGAGACTAACAAATTTACTACAACTAATATTTTTTGCAACACCTTGTCTATTTTGTTTTTACAAATGCAATCGAAATCGTCCTCCTTTTTTTATCAGAGGTAACTGAAGGATGAGGACGAAGGATTTCAGTTTTTGATGTTTCTTTTTTTCAAAGGAAAAAATCCCCCTGAATCCCCTTTTTCTAAGGGGAACGAAGAATTGAGATTCACTTTGGAAAACTGAAATAGTTTCAATTTACAATAAATAAAGTATTGAAAACCGTTCTCCTTTATTAGGAGTTTGTCGCGGTTTTAATCGGGAAGATGGTTGAAGAATTGGGATTTAGGATTTGGATTTCTTGTCCTCCTTTTTAAAGGAGGTGGCTGAGGTACGAAGCCGGAGGATTTGATTTACAATAGTAATATTTGTAAATTGAATTTTGAAAATAGAGTACAATGAAAACCTCATACAACAAGAAATTACAATCTTTTGCCGGAAATTTAAGAAAACAGGGAACAAAAGGAGAAGCAATTCTTTGGAAGAATATTTTGAAGGCCAAACAAATGAAAGGTTATCAGTTCAACCGACAGTTTATAATCGATAATTACATTGTAGATTTTATATGCCGAAAGTTAAATTTAATCATTGAAATTGATGGAAGTTCACATATTGGGAAATCGGTTGAAGATTTTAACAGGCAAAAATATTTGGAAGATCTTGAATACACCATTTTACGGTTTTCAGAAGCGATGGTAATTTTCAGGATTGATGATGTGGTTGCGGAAATTAATTATGCGATGGAATGTCTTGAAGAAAATCCCCCTGAATCCCCCTTTTTCTAAGGGGGACGAAGAATGGATATTTACATAAAAATATGAAAATGTTTCTATTTACAATAAACGAAACATTGAAAATTGTCCTCCTTTTTTAAGGAGGTGGCTGAGGGACGAAGCCGGAGGATTTGGATTTTTTCTTAGGGATAGCCCGTGGATCTTTTTATGAGATTTATGATTACTTTTAAGAAGTTAAAAACCGGAAACATGAAAAATGCCCTGCCGTTAAAAATACTGCTCAAACATCCGATTTATTTAAATTATAAAATTGCCAAACCAAGTATAAAATGCCTGAAGATTGGAATAAGGAAGAACTGAGCTAAAAAACAAATAAAAACCAATATCTATTTCTTTAAAAATATTTTAATTGTCAAACCTAAATTTTAGACCAATGAAAAAAATGAATTTTTATCCGACATTTTTAATGTTTTTTACATTAATTTTTTCCTTCACAGCCATACTAACAAATGCACAGGAAATAATGAATATTCAAAAGAAGGACAAATCGATCATCTCTATACCCGTTTCTGAAATTGAAATGATTACTTATTCGGGGGCTGCAACTATTTCTGAAATTACAGTTAAAGACATTGAAGGGAATATATACAAAACGGTTCAAATAGGCCGGCAGGTTTGGATGGCAGAAAACCTTAAAACAAAAACATTTAATGATGGTTCGCCAATACAATTGGTAACTGAAAATAGTGAATGGTACAACATGAAAACATCAGCATATTGCTGGTATAATAATGACGAGTCAACAAATAAAAATAAATATGGAGCTTTGTACAATTGGTATGCAGTGAATTCGGGAAAACTTTGTCCGGCAGGTTGGCATGTTTCTACAGATAATGATTGGAAAGAACTTGAAAATTATCTTGTAGCTAATGGGCATAATTCCAATAAAGGAAATGCTGAAATGATTGGAAAATCACTTGCTTCAAAAACCGGATGGAATCCCTCGTCAATGCCATCAGACGTAGGTAGCGAATTATTACCCGAGTATAGAAATAAATCAGGATTCTCGGCATTCCCGGGTGGTTATCGTACAACGAATGGTGGATTTAGCAGTCCGGCAGGAATTGGAGGTTATTGGTGGACTTCAACGGAAAAGAATGAAAGTCAGGCATGGTTTAAGAATCTCATAAATTATCGAGGCACCTTGGAAGAAGCTGCCCAATCAAAATATTTTGGTTGTTCGGTAAGATGTGTGAAAAATGAGTAATGTTTAGAATAGTTGTATTGTTAAAAAGGAAAAGTATCCTGAAAGATTTGTATACTCAAACACATAACCAGGAGCTACATTAAAAGCCAGATAATTTGCCTTGGGTTAAGTAATTTAATTTTATGGCCAATAAAAGGCACTTGATGCAATTGTCCTGTGGCGGAGAAATGAGAACTTGTTTCGGTTAATGTCTGAAAATGATTCCGATTTCAACAATTTTTTAAGAAGACTAAAGATGGCATTCAAACCAAGGTATTCAATATTCTAAAAATACATAAATTTGTTTTTGGTAAAATGTTGGATAAAGCTAACAATACGATAAACCAAAATCAGCATGAAAATTCTCAGCAGCATTCCATCTTTTTTTAGCCTTTCAGACGAAGAAAAAGAAATCTATCACAACGAGATATGTTCTGAAAACTCAAGTCGTGCATTCCTCCTTTCCCTGATAGCAATACCTGTCAGTATCATACATATTGTATTATTTAAAGCAAAGCTTAACGTTGTTACCGGTATTGAGCTAGAGTGGGTAATTTCAATTATATATACCCATTTGTGTTTATTTATTACAGCAACTCTTAGCGCAATATTTTTATACTTTTTTTTCTATCGCAGGAAAAAGAATAATCTTCCATCAAGAATTTGTACCAACTTACTTGTGATTTTGATACTTGTACTGGGGAATGTTCTCGCTGTTTTTGATCAGCGTGTAACTCCTGCCATCACACCGTTCCTTAATACAACGCTTTTGGTTGGTCTGTTTTTTCAAATACGACCCACATTTTCAGTGATTTACTTCGTTGTGTCGTACATTATTTTTTATTTTGGAATTTCCCAAACACAATTGAATCAGGAAATACTCATCTCCAACCAGGTCAATGGTATAACTGTTACAGTAATTGGCATGAGTTTGTCTATGATTCTTTGGCGTTCAAAACTTACCAGAATCAAACAAAGGGAACAAATTACAAAACAAAACAAAGCACTGTTTGAAAGCAATGCTGAAAAGGACAAGTTTTTTTCTATCATCGCGCACGACCTGAAAAGTCCATTCAATGCAATTTTGGGGTTTAGCGACATTTTAATCAATCAGGTGAAGGAGAGGGATTATGACGGTATTGACGAGTATGCTAAATTTATTCAACAATCGTCAAAAAGCGCCATGGATTTGCTCATGAATTTGATGGATTGGTCTAGAGCACACACAGGAAGGATGGAATTCAAACCCGAATATTTTGAATTGAATGAACTTGTTAAGGAGTCGGAATATTTGTTTGAAGGTGCACTTTTGCAAAAGGAAATAGCTCTCACAGTCAAGATACCTGAAGATACGGTAGTTTATGCCGATAATAATATGATTCGCACCGTATTGCGAAACCTTATTTCTAATGCCATAAAATTTACAAATATCAATGGACACATCGTTCTGTCGGTTATAAAAAACAAACATCAATGCCAGGTTTCGGTCTCGGATGATGGTGTCGGAATTCCCAAAGAATCAATGGAAAGGTTATTTAGAATTGATCAGAATTATTCAACGGCAGGAACACAAAATGAGAAGGGAACAGGTCTTGGTCTTATATTGTGTAAGGAATTAATTGAAAAACATAAAGGTGAGATTTGGTATGAAAGTGAACCCGGGAAAGGTTCGGTGTTTTATTTTTCTCTTCCGGTTATTTCACCCATCACTACACGATAAATTGTGAAGCAGCGCAGGAATATAAACAACCTGATAATTTTGAAAAATATGCAAAAAAAGAAAGTGCTGGTATTTCTGGCAAAAGCATTTGAAACGATGGAATTTAGTGCTTTTATTGATGTTCTTGGTTGGGCCAAAGTTGACTACGGACATAATTTGTTGGTCGATACCTGTGGTTTTACCGATAAAGTGATAAGCACTTTTAATATACCTGTAATCGTAGATAAAACCATTGACGAAATAAATGTTGATGAATACGATGCCCTGGCAATTCCAGGTGGTTTTGGTGAATTTGGTTTTTATGAAGAAGCGTACGACGAAAGGTTTTTACAATTAATCAGGGATTTTAATGCCAAAGATAAACTCATAGCTTCCATTTGTTCCGGGGCATTCCCTGTAGCGAAAAGTGGCGTTCTTAAAAACCGGAGAGCAACAACTTACCATTTGAAAGACGGAATTTATCAACAAAAACTGAAAGAGTTTGGAGTAAATGTTGTGAACGAGCCGGTGGTAGTCGACGATAATATTATCACGTCGTATTGTCCGGAAACTGCTCCCAAAGTGGCCTTTGAATTGTTAAAAATGCTGACTTCAGAAGAAGAAATGGAGGTCATAAAAAAAGCGATGGGGTTTTAAAAATGCCAATGCAATCGTGTAGAAGAGAAATGCTGTTTATTTTTATGTCAATTTCATTATAGCTAACACCATGAAGAAGAAAAAGAACAACAAATTCGGGAAGTGGCTTATTTTTTCTGTCGGACTTTTGTTTGTGATTTATTCTTTCTTTTTGCTGATTTTGGTTTTGTTTGGCGAAAGTAAACAGGCAACACTTACTAGTTACCGGCAGGAATACGGCGAACGGAACGAAACCATCCGAAATCAGTACACCTATGAATTTGCCTACGAGTTTGCAGTAAACGGGAAAACGTATTCCGGCACCGGACAAAAAATCGGCTCGTCGGTATTTTTAAAACCCGGGCCAGATGCAACCATTTCTATAAAATATCTGAAATGCTGCCCGTTTTTGAATTCACATGTCGAAGGCAGAAAAACCACAATCAATATTCTGATTCTGATGGCAGTTGGGGTTGTGTTGTTTTGGTTCTTCAGAAAAATGTAGCGTTTAAAAAAGTGCAGCAACTTTTTCTTTCACCTCTTCCGGATTTGGATCGATGTCGAAAATTATTTCAGGTTTTAGATGATAAACTTTGTTTTCGCGTTTGAATTTTTCTTCGCCGCCACCGGTAATGTTCAGCATAATTGACGCTTCCTTTGAAACAGTTCCGTTTTTCACCGCAGAAATTAAAGTCGCCACTGCCACTGCCGAAGCCGGATGAATGTCGATTCCTTCTTTTTCGAGGAAGATTTTTGCAGCGCTTCGTGCTTCATCGTTGTGAGCCAGTAAAACATCTCCGCCGGTATCTTTTAATGCATCGTACAATCCTCCAAAAATCGGGTAAGGCGGTTTGCGGTTCGACAAAACTTTGGCATCGATAATTTCTACCTGCCGGCGTGCATGATGGTCGTCGAGAGGCAGCATGGCACGCGAGTCAGCTTTCCAGGCATCGTAAATGGGTTGAAACGGTTCGTTTTGTGAAACCATCAGTTTCATTTTGTTTTTTCCGAAACGTCCGTCTTCCAGCAAACGCATGTTGGCTTCCCAGGCAGCAATGGCGCCTGTTCCGCTTCCTACCGCCTGAAAATAATATTCAGGAATCTCGCCAATGGTTGTAACTGCCGAAAGAACAGTTGTTCCCATTCCGTCGCGGCGGGCTACATTTTTGGCGCCTCCTTCAGCAACAAATTGTTCCATGCCGGCTACAATGTTCGAAAGATGAATAGCATCGAAATAGTCGCTGCCCGAACGACTGCAAATCAGTTTTACACAATTGTTAATCGGTTCGTCGAACCAAAGTGCATTCAAATTGTCTTCGGGGACACAAAGTAAAAGAGGGATGTTATTTTCGGAACAAACTTTTGCAAACGAACGCGAGGTATTTCCGGCAGAAGCAACCACCAGAGTTTTATCCATTTCCGCGGTCATACGACCGCAAACCGAGTAAGCTTCGGTTTCTTTAAACGAGCCGGTTTTAATGGTGGCTCCTTTTTCGGGCCAATAACCGCTAAATGTAATCCAAAGATTTTTTAGTCCCAGTTCGGCAGCCAGTCCTTCGCTTTTATACGTCACCGGCGATGAAGAACCTACCAACATACGATTGATGGGCAACCAGTCGGCAAACTTGTACAGTCCCCACGAATTGTCCTTCACTTCCAGTTGCTTTTTTTCGTAAACAGCACGAATCAAAGTGGGTTCGGTTTCACCCGGAGCGTCCAGCGTCCAGCCGGCATCATTAAATATTTTTCCGGTTTTTACCGATTGCAATTGGTAGTTCGTTTTGGTAAATTCAGTTTTCATCTTGTTTATTTTGATTGGCAAATGTAACAATTACAGCTTTTATCGCGCAATTCTGATGGTAAGATTTACTGGATATTTGTTTTCCTAAACACAAACGGCAGTTGTTAAAATCCTAATTTTTAGTAGTTTCAGTTCTAATTGATTTGTTTTTCTTTGCTGAAAATTCAATCCATAACATAAAAAGAAGCAGAAATCCGATGCAAAAAATAGCGCGAACAGAATACACGGTTGCCAGCAATCCTTTGCTAGAAAGCAACGAAAGTACCGGGGCAATCAACATTCCCAGCCAAATAATAAAAGATTCGTTGTTTTCCCTGGTTTTTAGCATTCGCTGAACTACCGGGAAGTAAGCGATAACTAAAATACTTTGTATTAAAAAGTTGGTAACCAAATGGTTTTGGGTGAAAATCCAGAAAACAACAATCAATAAAACAGCTCCCAAGCAGCCCAAATCGAACCTCGAAATTTTGGAGTTTTTGTCGCCAAAAATAAGAATGGAAGCGGTAATTGCTGCAACGTAAAACAAATCAACCGTGTTTTGTATGTTATCAAGGAATCCGTAATTGCCTTCAGCAAGGTAGGTAACCATGCTCATTCCAACGGCAACCAAAAACATAATCCACATGGCCAGCGCCGGTTTGGTCTGTTTTTTAATCAGCTGGCTTATATATTTTATGGTCAGCAAAATGGTAATGATACTTACCGATAGTATTGAAAATTCTTTCATTTATAAATCACAGGTTTTTCAGTGCAAATGTAATTTTTCTCTTTCTTCCTGAAATTCGATTTCAGAAAAATAGTTTTTGGTAATTGATTTTTCCAGTTCGGTAGAAAGGAGGTTATTCAAATAAAATCTAAATTGTTTAACCGGATGAATTAATTGCACACGAACTAATTTTAAACTTCTGAAAATGATATATTTGTTAGGCTTAAACTAAATAACTAAACATCGCCTTATGAACTGGAAGAAGCTTTTTATTACCCTTTTCCGGGTAGCCATTGGCTGGCATTTTTTTTACGAAGGATTGGCAAAAATGTGGATGGGCAACTGGACTGCCACTGCTTATCTGGCAAATGCAACCGGCCCTTTTTCTGGCTTTTACCACTGGATGGCATCTTCTGAAATATTGATGAACATTGTCGATCCGGTAAATGTTGCCGCATTAATTTTAATCGGGCTGGCGCTGTTTATTGGTTTTGGAATTCGCGTGGCTTCAGTTTCAGGAGTCGCTCTTTTGCTGCTTTATTATTTTGCATACCCGCCTTTTGGAGGTTCTTTTTTTAGCGGAACCGAAGGAAATTTATTTATAGTAAACCGCAATTTAATTGAATCGCTGGCTTTGCTGACCATCTTTTTTATGAAAGAAAAAGGGTGGGGAATTTTTGCTTTGCCTTTGTTTTCATTGAAAAAGAAAGAAACTGTAGAAACACCCGAAGTTCAGCATTCACGGAGGGAGGCGTTAAAAAATCTGGCTACTATTCCGGCACTTGGAATCATGGGATGGGGTGCCTTTCGCGAAAATCAGCAGTTTGGTGTCGATACTTTGTCGGGTGCCACCATTCAGATTGGAGGTGCTGATATCAGCGAATTAAAGGGCGAACTTTCAAAAGGGAAAATTGGCAATCACGAAATCAGCCGTTTGGTAATGGGCGGAAATTTGATCGGCGGCTGGGCGCACTCGCGCGACCTGATTTATGTTTCCAGTCTTTTCAGGGCTTACAATACCGAAAAGAAGATTTTTGAAACGCTGATGCTGGCGGAACAAGCCGGAATTAATACCATCAACATTGGTTTTCCGACCAACGAACTGATGCAGAAATACAAAAAAGTAACCGGCAGTAAAATCAAGGTCATTTCGCAGGTTCACCCCGACATGGAGAAAAACGACTATTTTGTAAACATCGATAAAGCCATCGATTTTGGGGTAGATATTGTTCAGGTTCAGGGAAACTGGTGCGACTGGCTGGTGCGCGACAACCGGATTGATGTAATTGAAAAAATGGTGGGTCGTATCCGCAGCCAGGGTTACACAGCCGGGCTGGCATCGCACACTGTCGATGCTTTAATTGCCTGCGAAGAACAGGGAATAATTCCCGATTATTACATGAAAACAATGCACCACGATCAGTACTGGTCGGCACACCCGATCGAAAACCGCGTTCCTTTTGAAGTGGACGGGACAAATTACCTTGATCACAACAAATTTCACAACAACATTTTCTGCCTCTTCCCCGATCGGACTGTTGAATTTGTTCAACGGGCAAAAGTGCCGGTTATGGGATTTAAAGTTTTGGCAGCCGGAGCCATTGAACCCAAAGACGGATTTAACTGGGCATTTAAAAACGGCGCCGATTTTATTTGTGTCGGTATGTTCGATTTTCAGGTGGTGAACAATGTAAATACCGCCAACGAAATTTTAAGTAACCTACAGGGTAGAACCCGCGAATGGTATGGATAACAATGAAAATTTTAACTATGAAATCAATACAAAAATTTACAATTTTAATCTTACTTTTTTTTGTAGTTGCAAATAGTAAGGCACAGGATTCAATCCGCTTTAAAAACGATGTCGACCAGCTTTACAACAAAGAATATAATTTTAGGAACGACAATAAAGTAGTTGTTTTTGCAGGCAGTTCAAGCATAAGAATGTGGAAGGATGTGCAGGATTATTTCCCGGAATTTAATGTGATAAACAACGGTTTTGGCGGTTCCCATTTCAGCGACCTGATTTATTTTTACGACCAGCTGATACTGAAACAAAAACCCGACGTTCTTTTTATTTATGAGGGCGACAACGACATTGCTGCAAACAAAAAGCCCAAAAATATTCTGAAAGAGGCAAAACTGCTGACATCGAAAATCAAGGCCGATTTGCCGCAGACAAAAATTGTAATTATTTCACCAAAACCGTGTTTGGCCAGGGTTGCATTAAAAAAGAAATACGAATCGCTAAACAAAAAACTCAACAGGTTTTGCCAAAACAACGGTGTTGCTTTTGCCGACGTCTGGCATCCGATGCTGGATGAAAACGGCGATGTTTTTCAGGATATTTTTATTGAAGACGGTTTGCACATGAATAAAAAAGGTTATGATATTTGGGGCAAAGTAATCTCAGCTTTTCTGGAATAAATCACAACCACTGCATCATATCGAGCCAAAAATGTTGTCCCAGCCCAACCGTAAAAATCAGAAAGCCCATAATTCCGTGAATGATTCCGGTGAACAATACGCTTTGGGTTTTTTCGTAAAGCCAGGCCAGGTAAATGCCGGCAAAAAAGGTGAGTACCAGCGAAAGCACGCTGAAATAAACAATGTGAACAAAACTGAAGGAAATTCCGCTGGCTAAAATCAAAAACCATTTTTTCTGAAAAAGCGGCTGATAACGCATAAATAGAAATTTCCGGTAAACCACTTCCTGTCCGTAAGCCGAAAAAACAGGGTAAAAACCAAGCATGGCCAGCCAAATTACAGGATTTCTGCGCGGTAGATTAAACAGGTTTTCAGGTTCAAATATCAATACAAAAACCAGCAGGAAAACTCCGGTGAAAATTACTATCAGCAATTGTCTGAACCACATTCGTCCCGAAATATTCAAACGGATTAAATCTTTCGCGTGAAAATCCTTTTGTTTTCTGAAATACAAAATCAAAGCAACCAGAACAGGGAGTAAAAGCGCACTCGGATGAATCAGGTTTTTATCGAAAAAAATCAACAAAGGCGCACCGAAAAAAAGGAGGATAAATTCCACCGAAAGAATGATATTTTTTGTTTTTGGCGTCATTTTTCAGAAATTAATCCGACAATATTTGTTAAAAAGAATGCACATTGAAATTAGCAAAAAATACATTTCAATAACGAAATAGAAAACTACTGTTATTAAATCGCAGCATTAACTTTTCCAATTATTTCTTTATTATTTGTAAGTTTGGGGAAATCTAAACTAACATTTTTCAGCATGAATTTTTCACGGTTCACACTTCTTATAATTGTAGTTTTTTTCAGCATTTCCTGTAGTTCGTATTTTGAAATGCCCGACGAAATCAATCCCTCGCTTGGATTGTGGTACGAAAAACCTGCCAGCGACTGGACCGAAGCACTTCCGGTTGGAAACGGCAGATTGGGAGCCATGGTTTACGGTGGCACGCAAACCGATACAATTCAGTTTAATGAAGAAACATTGTGGAGCGGTCAGCCGCACGATTATGCACATCCGGGAGCTGCAAAGTATCTCGGAAAAATCAGGCAACTTTTATGGAACGGAAATCAGGCCGAAGCAGAGAAACTGGCCAACGAACAATTTATGTCGCAACCGTTCGGTCAGCAATGCTACGAACCGTTTGGAAGGATTCTAATTCATTTTAAAGGGAAATACAACATCACAAATTACAAACGACAGCTCAATCTTTCGAATGCAATTTCCAGCGTTTACTACGAATCCGATGGGACAAAATTTAAGCGTGAAGTTTTTGCTTCGGAGCCCGATCAGGCTTTGGTTGTGCATTTGGAAGCAAGTAAAAACGGAGCACTGAATTTTGATGTTGACATGGATTGTCTGCATGAAAATTACTTGGTAACTGTTGAAGGTGATGAGATTATACTAAAAGGGCGCGCAAATAACTATCCAAAAGAAGCCGGTCCGGATGGATTTTTGTACTCGGAAAGTAAAATTACTTTTGAAGCCCGGTTAAAAGTTGTAAATGAAGGTGGTGGTATTGTTCAAAATGAAAACTCGATAAAAGTTACAAATGCCAAAAAAGCTACACTTTATCTGGTGGCGGCAACCAGTTTTGTAAATTACAACGACATCAGCGGAAACGCGGAAGAGAAATGCAACGAATACCTCGCAAAACTCGATGGAAAACCCTACGAGATCGTAAAAAGCGAACACATTGCCGACTACCAGAAATTATTCAATAGGGTGGAAATGAACCTGGGAAGTTCAGAAATTTCGCAACGCCCGACCAACGAACGGCTTGCTACTTTTAAAACCGATGAAGATCCTTCGCTGGTGGCGCTTTTGTTTCAGTACGGAAGATATTTGCTGATTTCGTCATCGCGGCCGGGAACACAACCTGCCAACTTGCAGGGAATCTGGAACGATAAACTGGCGCCACCCTGGGACAGTAAATACACCATCAATATTAATACGGAAATGAATTACTGGCCGGCGGAAATTACCAATTTGAGCGAATGCACCGAACCGCTGATAAAAATGGTTACCGAAATTGCTGAAACCGGGAAAAATGTAGCCAGAGAACATTATGCTCTGGACGGCTGGGTTTCGCACCACAACACCGACATTTGGCGCGGCGCTGCACCGATTAATAATTCGAACCACGGAATCTGGCCTGTTGGCGGCGCCTGGCTCAGTCAGCATTTGTGGTGGCACTACCAGTTTGAAGGCGACACTGATTTTCTGAAAAATACGGCTTACCCGGTGCTGAAAGAAGCGTCACAGTTTTTTGCAGGTTACCTGGTTCCCGATCCCAAAAATCCGGATTGGCTGGTAAGCGGGCCAAGCAACAGCCCCGAACAAGGAGGACTGGTGATGGGGCCAACCATGGATCACCAGATAATTCGAGAACTTTTTTCGAATACAATTGAGGCCGCTGAAATTCTTGGAGTTGATAAAGAATTTGTTCAGGAATTAAAAGAAAAAAGGGACAAAATTGCTCCCAATCAAATTGGAAAATACGGGCAGTTGCAGGAATGGCTCGACGATGTGGATGAACCGAAAAACGAACACCGGCATGTTTCTCATTTGTGGGGTTTGCATCCGGGCAGTGAGATTCATCCGTTAACAACACCGGAACTGGCAGAAGCCTGCAAGATAACACTTTCGCACCGCGGCGATGGCGGAACCGGCTGGTCGCGAGCATGGAAAATCAACTTTTGGGCGCGCCTGCTCGACGGCGATCATTCTTTTCTTTTGCTAAAAAACCTGATGGTTCCTTCGAAAAGCCAGGAAACAAATTATGAAGATCGCGGAGGTTTGTACAATAATCTTTTTGATGCGCACCCTCCATTTCAAATAGACGGGAATTTTGGCGCAACTTCCGGAATTACAGAAATGTTGCTGCAGTCGCACCTGCGCGATGAAAACGGTAACTTTTATCTTGACATTCTTCCGGCTTTGCCATCGGCTTTGTCTTTTGGCGATGTGATTGGTTTAAAAGCCCGCGGCGGTTTTAAAGTTTCTGTTTCGTGGGAAAACAACGAACTGGTTTCTGTTGGAATTGAATCGATTTTGGGAAATCCGCTTAATTTAAGATACAAGGGAAAAATCATTTCGCAACAAACAAACAAAGGCGAAATCTATGTTTTTTACAACAAGGACTTTAAATAGTAATTTTCAGACATTGGTCTTTTAATTTCAAACTTAAAAACATGAAGGCACTGGTTCTAGACGAATATATGCAGCTGAATTACAGGGAATTTCCAAAACCTGAAATCGAACCGGACGAAGTTTTGATTCAGGTAAAAGCCTGTGGTATTTGTGGCAGTGATGTTCACGGGATGGATGGAAGCACCGGGCGACGGAAACCGCCGATTGTTATGGGACATGAAGCTTCGGGTGTAATTGTTGAAACCGGCAGTGAAGTAAAAGGATGGCAGGTAGGCGACCGGGTAACTTTCGATTCAACCATTTATCCGCTCGACGACTGGTACACCCGAAAAGGACATTACAACCTGAGCGACAACCGGAAAGTGCTGGGTGTTTCTCCGGGAGAATACCGGAAACACGGAGCTTTTGCCGAGTATGTTTCTGTGCCTGCTCACATTCTGTACAAAATTCCTGAAAATGTTTCTTTTGAACAGGCAGCTTTGGTTGAACCGGTGGCCGTGGCGGCTCATGCCGTGAATATTTCGAAAATTCAGCCCGGGAAAAGTGCTGTTGTGGTGGGCGCCGGAATGGTGGGAATGTTTGTGGTGAACATGCTGAAAATTGCAGGTGCAAATCCAATAATTGCAGTTGATCTGGATGAAAAGAAACTGGAACTTGCCAAAGAATTTGGTGCGACTCACACTTTCAACAGTTCGGATGAAAATGTTATCGAAAAAATAAAGGAATTAACCAAAAACCGTGGTGCTGATTTTGGCATTGAAGTGGTTGGAATTTCTCCAACACTGAATTTGTGTATCAATAGTTTGCGGAAAGGAGGAATAGCCGTGTTGGTTGGAAATTTAAAACCCGAAGTAACCATTCCATTACAAAAAATCGTAACCACCGAATTGTCGTTACTGGGTAGCTGCGCCATTAACGGAGAATACGAACTTGTACTCGATTTGATGGCTTCCGGCAATATTTGTGTCGATAAAATGATTTCTGCAGTTGCTCCACTCTCAGAAGGAGCTGACTGGTTTATCCGGCTTTACAACAAAGAGCCCGGATTGAATAAAGTAATTTTAGTTCCCTGATTATCAATTTGAAAGTAGAAATGAAAGTTTACAATATAGCTATTTTGGGTTGTGGAAAGGTTGCCCATCTTCATGCAAAAGCCATTCATAATTTGCCAAACGCCAGATTTGCAGGAGTCTGGAGTCGTTCAAAAAATACAGCTGAAAAGTTTGCATCGAATTATAAAGTTCCTTTTTATACTGAAATTGAATCTTTAATTAAAGAGGAAAACGTTGATTTGGCAATTGTTTGTACACCGCACCCTTTTCATTTGGAACCGGCAGAAAAAGCGGCAGCAGCAGGTGCCAATGTTCTGATAGAAAAACCACTGGCATCGACGCTGGAAGATGCCGATAAAATTATTGAAGCCTGTAAAAATACAAGGGTAAAATTGGGAGTAATCAGTCAGCGGCGCTGGTACGAACCGGTAAAACGGGTAAAAGATGCCATTGATGCGGGTAAAATCGGGAAGCCGGTTTTTGGTACCATTAATATGCTGGGCTGGCGCGATAAAACGTATTACGATGCAGATGAATGGCGCGGAACCTGGAAACTGGAAGGCGGTGGTGTTTTAGTCAATCAGGCGCCTCATCAGCTCGATATTTTGCTGTGGTACATGGGTGAAATTGACGAAGTGTACGGATTGTGGCGAAATTTGAATCATCCGTACATTGAAGTGGAAGATACAGCGCTGGCCATTGTAAAATTTAAAAATGGCGCCATCGGGAATATTATAGTCAGCAATTCAGAAAAACCCGGAATTTACGGAAAAGTGCAGGTGCACGGCGAAAACGGTGCATCAGTGGGAGTACAAACCGACGGCGGAGCCATGTTTATTGCCGGAATGTCGACGATTCTGGAACCGCCGGTAAACGACATCTGGTCGGTGCCGGGCGAAGAGAAAATGCTGGAACAATGGAAAGCCGAAGATTCGGCACATTTTAACAGTATCGATCCAATGGTTTACTACATGGAACGGCAGATTGAAGATTTTCTGAAAGCGATTGAGGAAAACCGCGAACCGCTTGTAACCGGCAAAGATGGTCGCCGGACAGTTGAATTATTTACTGCTATTTACCGATCAACACGCGACAACCGGCCGGTTAAATTTCCGCTTCAGCCTGAAAACAAAAATGATATGGATGGAAGAATGCAATAGCTTTACTTCAGTTCAATAATAATTCAAGTATCATATTATCAAAGTTTTATACTGAATTAAAGCGGACAGGAATTTACTCAGCCTAAAATTTTCAAGCGCTACATTTTAGAACCCTGAGCCTCATGAATAAAAAATATTGAAGTATCATTTTGCGCATTTTCCCGACCGGTTATACAACTTAATTCTTTCTCAGCTTTAAGTTTCTTATTTACATACATTGTTGAAAAAATTGCAATTCCAAGAAATAATAGAATTACATAGTAGATACTGGAATTTATATCCAGTTCGTCCACAAAATTATGAATCCATTTACCCTTCATTTCCCTTAATACAAAATATGACAAATGCGAATTTACATGTAAAAGGCGTATAAACATTTGAGTTTATGTGTTTTTTTGGGGTGAGTAGTCCCGAATTGAAAAAACATCCATTGTCGGGAGGGTCTGTGGAAAGCATTGAGTTTTTTAAAGAGAAATAAAAGTAGTGTCTCTTAAATAACATTAAAATTTCTTCCACCGGATTTTGGATTAACAAAGTACTTTTTGGTAATTTTAAACAAATAGTTTTTTCTGTTTGTAATAATATCCTGATTTTCATTTTTTTTGTCGGGGTTAAAAGGTTGTAACCACACATAAATACCATAAAAAAAGCTGTAGATATTTACAGCTTTTAAAAATCCAACTAAACCACTTTTAAATGAAAATTGATATTCTATTTCCAATAACATTTGTTTATCATCCACGATTCAAGATTTAATTCAGGTTCATATTCCTGATTGTTCATTTCCCACCTAATTCCATCGATCATCCAGTTTTCCAGTTCCATTTCTGTTTCCATTTCTTCGGTTAATCTGAAATTTACATTCCATGTTTCAGTGTTGGTCATCCAGTTCTCCAAATTAAGTTCTGTTTCTGTTTCCTGAACAAAATCTACGAAAATGGCGGTATTCGAATTCCAGATTGTTTCATCGATCATCCAATTTTCAAGTTGCAATTCTGTTTCAATGCTTTCGGCTTTTGAGGCTTTTGTTTCTGTTGCTTCCGATTTTACATTTCCAACCACTAAAAGGATTGCGATAAATGTTGTTGTTGCGATTTGTTTTACTATAGCTTTCATGATGTTCTTTTTTAATTGTTGAATCAAAGCTACGTTCAATGCAAAACATTTGAAAATGAAATAGAAAAACAGGCACTTTTTATCGACGGAATTGGTGATTGTACCGAAACGAAATAGATGTCTTTGATGAAATTAGTTATTTGAGCAGCTAAAAATCATGGATATTTATCCTTTAAAATATTGCTTTTTTGTACTGATTTGTCGAATTCAATTTTTAATTGGGAGAAATTTTAAATTGATTTAGCTACAACTTTCTTCATTTTGAACATCAAATTCTGTGTTTGTTTTGATTGATTTGAATCACTTTGGGTTAAATTCCCCGCCGCTTGCGGCGAAAAAGTATAATTTTGTGCATGGCACAAAGCAAATATATTCATAAATCGCATAATGTATCGGTGTTGTTGTATCATTATGTATTCCCTGCTAAATATAGGCGCGTAGTATTTAGCGATGCAGTTGATGATACTCTTAAGGAAACATGTTTGGAAATATCGAAAAGATACCAGATACATTTTCTTGAAATAGGAACTGACGACAATCATGTTCATTTTTTGGTTCAATCCGTTCCAACATACAGTCCGACGAAAATAGTAACAGTAATTAAAAGTATCACGGCTCGGGAAGTATTTCGACAAAACCCAGAGGTCAAACAAAAATTATGGGGTGGAGAGTTTTGGACAGATGGGTATTTCGTAAATAGCGTCAGTAAGTTTGGTGATGAGAATACAATTTCAAAGTATGTCAGAGAACAAGGTGTTGAAAAAGAGTACAAAATATTACATAAGGCAGTCCAATTAGCCCTCTTTTAGAGGGCTTCCGATACCCCGTCCGCTTGCGGCGGGGTAGTTCATTAATTAAAAATCAGTTAAGTCATAATTCAAGTTAATCCTTCCATTTATTAGCCAGAGCTACCAAAGATAACATAACAGGTACTTCAACCAGAACTCCCACGACTGTTACCATTGCAGCCGGTGATTGCAAACCGAATAAGGCAATTGCAACTGCTACTGCCAGCTCAAAGAAGTTACTGACGCCAATCATTGCAGCCGGAGAAGCAATGTTGTGAGGTAATTTTAGTTTCTTTCCTCCAACCCAGGAAATAAAAAAGATAAAGTAAGTTTGAATCACTAGTGGAATGGCAACAAGTAAAATAATCAATGGATTTTCAATTATTATATTTCCCTGAAAAGCAAACAGCAAAACCAATGTCAGTAATAAAGCAAAGATTGAAACCGGTTTAAATTTTGGCAGAAAAACATTTTGAAACCATTGTTCGCCTTTTCTTTTAATCAGCATTTTGTGGGTGACGTAACCTGCCAGGAGTGGAACAACCACAAATACTACAATGCTTGCAACTAAAGTATCATAAGGGATTGTAATGTTTGTTATCCCCAAAAGCAAGCCAACAATTGGAATAAAGGCAACCAAAATAATCAGGTCGTTTACCGAAACCTGTACCAGAGTGTAATTCGGGTCGCCGTCGGTGAGGTAACTCCAAACAAAAACCATTGCCGTACAAGGAGCAGCACCCAGCAAAATTGCGCCTGCAATGTATTCTCCGGCTTGTTCGGGCGAAATAAAATCTGAATAAATTTTTGTAAAGAAAATCCATGCAAAAAATGCCATTGTAAACGGTTTTATGAGCCAATTAACGACTAGCGTCAATAGTAAACCTTTAGGACTTTTACCCACATTTTTGATACTCGAAAAATCGACTTGCAACATCATTGGGTAAATCATCAGCCAAATCAGGATTGCAACCGGAATATTCACTTTGTAGATTTCCATGTTCGCAAGTACCTGAATTCCATTACCCGCGAAACTTCCAATTCCAATACCGGCCGCAATACACAATGCTACCCAAAGTGTCAGGTATTTTTCAAAGAAACCGATTTGTTTTTTTTTGTGCTCATGGTTTACAATTGTGGTAAAATTTGTTCGTCGTAAAACTTGCGGAAACCGGCTTTAATTTCGTCACGGACACGGTAATATTCACTTTGAATAAATTCGGGCGTTCCGGTGGCGTGGCTCGGGTCGTCGAAACCAATGTGCAGGCGGTGTTTGACTTTTCCCAGAAAAGCCGGACAATTCTCGTTGGCTCCTCCGCAAACAGTTATTACATAATCCCATTCGTCATTCAGGTATTTCTCTACCGAATCGGAAGTATGATGGCTGATGTCGATGCCTATTTCTTTCATCACTTCCACTGCTTTCCGGTTAAGTTTTCCTGATGCTTCTGTTCCTGCTGAACGAACGGTAATGTTTGAGTCGAAGGATTGTAAAAATCCGTGTGCCATTTGGCTGCGGCAACTGTTGCCTGTGCATAAAATTAAAATTTTCATAATCTGCTGAGGTTTAATTTTTCCATACAATCCGGTCAGCTTGGTGTTCAGAATCGTTTTGATTTCAGGTTCGTTTTCGCCAATGGGTTTAACAGGGATTAAATCCATTACCTGAGCCGGGGTCAATCCTGATTTGTAGTAAATCTTCAATGCTTTTTTCAGGGTTGACGAAATTGTTTTTTGAGCCTCTTCTGGTGTCAGTCCAATTTCCTCTGAAATTTTCTCCATTTCCTGCCATTGAAACCAGAAGTAAGTCGGCAACATCGCTGATGCAATTGCATATCCTTCTAATTTGCTTTCTTCTGTTTCAAAGGTTTTTCCTAGTTTTTTGAGGAGTTTCAGCACCTGTTTTTTCTCGGTTGCATCGAATCCGGCAGCAAAAGTTACCGGGTTGTAACCTTCGTTAATGAACGAAGTTGCATTCGGAATTATCCTTGCCAGTTTTTTTGTTGGAAGAACAGATGCCATTTTTTCGATGGTAATTTTTGGCGCAAGTGAGATTACAATGGTAGTTTCTTTAACAGCATCATTTATTGCCTGTAAAGTTTCCATCATCACCGGCGGGTGAACAGCTAGAAATACGATTTCAGATTTAGCAGCATCGGCAGCAGAACCGGCAGCGACCACTGCGGAAAATTCGGTTTGCAGTGCTTTTATAGTATCTGCGTTCGGTTCAAAAACTTTTATCGTTTTGGGTAATGCTTTTTTGTTTGATAATCCTTGAAGGAAAATCCGTGTGATTCTTCCCCCGCCAATAAAACCAAGTGATTTAGTTTCCATGATTATTTATTTTTTAGTTTTATAATAAGTAGTTGAATGTGTAGCCAACGATGATAATCCCAAAGGCAACAATTCCGATAAAAACCGCAATCAATTGCCACTTCAATACTTTTTTCAAAATGATAATTTCGGGTAAAGAGAGTGCGATTACCGACATCATAAAAGCAAGAGCAGTTCCGAGCGAAACGCCTTTTTCGATTAGTACGCTTACAATCGGGATAATCCCAGCTGCATTGGAATACATGGGAACACCGATAATAATTGCCAGCGGAACCGCGTACCAGCTTCCTTTTCCAAGCAATGCGCCCAGAAAATCTTCGGGTACATAACCGTGAGCTCCGGCGCCAACGGCAATTCCGATAATAATGTAAATCCAGATTTTACCTACAATTTCTTTTACAGCGTCATAACCTGCCTGAATGCGCATTTCAAAAGTTTTCTTTTCTTCAACAAAAGCATTGTTGTTCACTTTTACCGTAAAAACCCAGTCAGCAACAAATTTTTCGAGTTTAAATTTACCGATTAACCAACCCGAAATTATGGCAATCAAAAGTCCGGTTCCAACATAAATCAGGGCAACTTTCCAACCGAACATACCAACAAGTAAAACCAAAGCGACTTCATTAATCATTGGCGCCGCAATCAGGAATGAGAATGTAACGCCAATCGGCACTCCGGCTTCAACAAAACCCAGAAAAAGAGGGATGGCAGAGCACGAACAAAACGGGGTAACAATTCCTAAAAGCGATGCTAAAATGTTTCCGGTAAAAAGTGATTTTCCTTCGAGCGTTTTTCTGGTTTTTTCGGCGGTAAAAAAACTTCGGATAATTCCCACGCCAAAAATGATAAGCACGAGCAATAACAGCACTTTTGGAACTTCGAAAATGAAAAAACGCAATGTTTCTGTCAGATGCGTTCCGGCATTCATTCTGAATAAATCATCGATAATTAAGTTGCTTATTTTTTGCAGATTCATATAAAGCAGCAACCATACCGGCAGTAACAGAACTGGAATCAGCCAGCCGTTCAGAGTGTGATTTAGTGTAATTACTTTGTTTTTCATGTCATGTTATTCGTAAAAAAACGAACATTGAGTATAAAATTTTTTAAAAGAAAACCGTGATTATATAGTATATCCCAACAACAATAAATACTACAGAAATAACCCTGCGAAACCAGATTTCAAAGGTTTTAAGTTTGTTATAAACTGTTCCGACTCCTGAAATGGTATAAGCAATCAGCCACGCAAAAATGATTACAGGAATTCCGGTGGCAATGGCAAAAATGATGGGAAGATACAATCCGCTCGCACTGCTGATAGTAATAGGAATCAGCATGCCGAAATAAAGTACACCGCTGTACGGGCAAAATGCAAGAGCAAACAAAATTCCGAGTAAAAGAACATCGAGATAACTTTTTGTTCCTTTTTCTTCGAATCGTTTTGTGAACCTGCTCAATCCGGGAAATTTAATTTTCAGGATATCAAGCATAAAAAGTCCGATGATTATCAATAATGGTCCGATGATTTTTTCGCCATAACGCTGAAAAACACCTGACAATGAAAATTGGTCGGCTCCCAGAAAAATAACCAGCGCGAGCCCAGTGTACGAAATTGCACGTCCGATTGTGTAAACCAAACCGTTGTAAAATACCCGGTTCCGGTTTTCAATGTCTTTCCCTATAAAACCAATGGCTGTTATATTGGTTGCAAGAGGACATGGGCTGATGGCAGTCATCAGCCCAAGTATCAATGCTGTAATAAAAGGGAATGAACTATTTTCCAGCATTCCCGTCAAAAATTCCTGCATATTATAGCAGTGGTTTTATTTTGTTTTCAATTATTTTTCTGAATTTGTCCGGGTCTGTTTGTGCATATAAAAAACCTTCGTTGGTCAGGTTTATTTTCTTATCGCCTTTCACAATCAACAAAGTCTGGCTGTTTACGCCCAATTCTTTACCCTTTGCTTCACCTTCTTTCTCATCCAGATTTAAGGCAGTAAATTCTACTTCGCCGCCAAACAGTTCTTCCACATTCATTTTTGCTTCCGATTCAACGGTACGACAAGTTTCACAACGTGTATTGAAATGAAAATAATATACTTCTACTTTGTCAGTATCACCATTCTGCATCGATGGTATCTTCGATGATTGTGCCGAAAGATTCAACCCAACCAGGATCGAAAAAAGCACAGTCAATAATGTTGTTTTGATTTTGTTTTTCATTTTGAATTATTGGGTTAATAGGTTTTTCAATTCCGTATCGTTTGGCAGCCTGCCGCTTAAAACAACTTTTCCATTAATTACAAGTGCCGGTGTCTGCATTACACCAAATTGCATAATCTGCATAATGTCTTCTACTTTGCTTACCTCTGCCTGAATTTTTAATTCTGACAGTGAATTTAGAACTGCTTTTTCAAGTGCTTTGCATTTTGGACAGCCTGTGCCCAGAACCTTTATGTCCATTTTTGTGAGTTTTAAATCGTTGTAATCCATGATTATTTATTCTTTGTTCGGTGTTCGCAGAATAACGAACAATAATTTTAAATTTTTTAGATTTTCAGAAATTGTTTGAAAAGCAATTGTGCTTCTTTCCAGTTTTCTTTGTTAATGCAATATTTAACCCTGGGGGCTTCAATTTCTCCCTGAATTAATCCAGCGTCTTTTAGTTCTTTCAAATGCTGTGAAAGTGTGGATTTTGCAATTGGGAGTTCATCGCTTAAATTGCCACTGTAACAACAACTCTGATTGGATAATAATTCCAAAACATACATCCGTACAGGGTGTCCCATTGCTTTGGCGTAGCGTGCAATTTTTTCCTGTTTTTCGGTATAAGTATTTTCGTCTGCCATATTTCTATTCGTAAAATTACGAACAAAGATAATGATCTTATTTGTTTTGTTGTTCAGTATAAATGTGAAATTTTTCTGCCACTATTAAATTCCGGAATTCAGTAATAATTTGGTTTTAAGTATAGCTGCAATAAAAGGCTGAAACCATACTTTTAATGATTGACGATAGATTGTGTTATCAAAATCGGTAAAATTAAAAAAGGTTGTATTTTCATTACAACCTTTAAATTCTAACAAAACTATTTATGCCTGCAAACTTACATTATTTCCAGATTTCTGAATTTGTCATCCACGGTTCAAGTTGAAGAGCTGGTTCTTTCTCTGTGAGATCGAAGTTCCAGGTTGCTTCGTTGAACATCCAGTCCTGTAGTTCCAGACTTTCTTCTGCTTCTGTTTCAATTTCGAAACTGACATTCCAGGTTTCAGTATCTGTCATCCAGTTTTCCAGTTCCAGGCTTGCATCAGTTTCTTCAGTAAAAACTGTGAAGCTGGCTGTCTTGGTGTTCCAAAATGAATCGTCTGTCATCCAATTTTCAAGTTGAAGACTTGTTTCAATGTTTTCATTACTTGTTGAGGCTTTCGTTTCTGTTCCTTCTGCATTCACGTTAATTGTCAATATAAAAAGTGCGGTGAATGTTACTATTGCTAATTGTTTTACTGTTGCTTTCATGATTCTTTAATTTAATTGTTTGAATCTTTGTTTTCTTGTTTGATTCAAAGGTAAAGCGAACCTGCATTATCATGAAAATTAAATGGATAAACTGTGGTATTTTGCCGACGGATTGTAGAATTATGTTGCCGGAGATAAATAATAATCGGGGAAAATTCTGAAAAGAAGACATAAAAAAAAACCGGTAAAAGAACCGGTTTCTTGTAGCGGGAGCAGGACTTGAACCTACGACCTTTGGGTTATGAGCCCAACGAGCTGCCAACTGCTCCATCCCGCAATGTATTTTTATTTCAATGAAATTTCGTCTCTAACGGGGGGCAAATATAATACCTTTTTTGAAATGTACAAAAAAACATTTCTTATTCTTATTTATTTTAATGCGTAAAATTATTTCTAAAAATGATTTCAGTTTCCCGATTTTATTCCGACTTTTATAAACTGCAAAACTAAACTAAATCTAAAAATTATGAATACCAGTCAATCCAGGAGAAATTTCATTAAAAAAACAACAACTGCCGCTGCCGCATTAACAATCCCAACCATTATTCCGGCGCATGCTTTTGGTGCCAATGATCGGATAAATGCCGCCGTTTTAGGAATTAATGGTCGGGGCAAAAGCCATATTCAGGGTTTTATGGTTCAGGATAATGTTGAGGTTACAACATTGTGCGATCCTGATATGAATTTGCTAAAAGAGCGGCAAAAAGAATTCAGGGAAAAATATAACAAGGAAGTTTCCGTAGAACAGGATTTACGCAAAGTTTATGAAAACAAAAATATTGACGTGGTCAGTGTTGCCACACCCAACCATTGGCATTCGCTGGCGGTAATCTGGGCTTGTCAGGCGGGGAAAGATGTTTACGTTGAAAAACCGGGTTCGCATAACATTTGGGAAGGCCGTAAAATGGTGGAGGCAGCACAAAAATACGACAGAATTGTCCAACACGGTGTTCAGTTGCGCAGTTCGCCTTCAGTTAACGAGGCTGTTCAGCTTTTGCGGGAAGGTTACATCGGGCGGGTTTATATGGCCCGTGGATTGGTTTTCAGGTGGCGGCCAAGTATTGGCGACCAGGGTTTTGAACCTGTTCCTGAAGGTATTGATTATGATTTATGGACCGGACCCGCCATGAAAAGGCCGTTTACTCGAAACCTGGTACATTACAACTGGCATTGGAACTGGGAATACGGAAATGGTGATGTTGGAAATCAGGGAATTCATGAAACCGATATGTGTATGTGGGGGCTCAACGTTGGGTTGCCTACAAAAATAACTTCGATGGGCGGAAAATTTCTTTGGGACGATGCCAAGGAAGTTCCCGAGGTGCTGACTTCAGTTTATCATTATCCTGAAGAAGGAAAAATAATCCAGTTCGAAGTGCGCCCCTGGTGTACAAATACCGAAGATGGTGTAACTGTCGGCAATATTTTTTATGGCGACAAAGGAATTTTAGTCATCGATGGTTACGATAAATACAAAACATATCTTGGGCAAAACCGTGAACCGGGCAAATCGGGCGATGACGGACAAATCTCGGGAACTGAAATGGATCGCGGATCGGGTGGAACCGATGGCCATTTTACCAATTTTATTGAGGCTGTTCGTAAACACGACAAAACCATTTTAAATGCTCCTGTTGAAACGGCTCATCTTTCTTCGGGTTTGGCACATTTGGGAAATATTGCTTACCGGCTGGGGCGTGTTTTAACTTTTGACCCAGGAGCAGAACGATTTGTAAACGACCCGGAAGCTGATAAAATGCTGTCCAGAAATTACAGGCCTCCGTTTGTGGTTCCTGAAAATGTTTAATTTTTTGAACAGACAGTTTTTCTGATAATTCACAAGCGTCCGCCTAGAGTAAAATCTTCAGGCGGCGCTTCGTCTTTTTCTGAAATAAAAAAAAGCCGCGAATGGTGTGGTCTTAACTCAATTGTTATTTCGGCTAGTTCACCAAATGACAGATTTACCTCCGGGCTCCATAAATACACAAATGCCGATTCTTTATCAATAATATCAATTATCGGATATTTTTTTGAAATCGGTTCATTTTTATCGTTAAAGAAAAGTACTGCCCAGGCATTTTGTTGTTTGTAAAGTCTTACAGCCACTTTAATTTCTTCAGAATCGGGCCAGAACGGGAAGTAGGCATTTTGCTGCCGTTTGCTTGGTTCAAGAAAACGGAACATTTTTAATTGCCGGTTCGATAAGTTAATAATATTTTCTTTTACACCAACTGCGCCGCCAAGAATGGCCTGCCAAAGGGCAAGACTTTCAAGTTCTTCAGCCGAAAAATTATTGTCTTCGTTGGTTAGCTTGATTTCATCGGCACTGTTTTGCCAGTAAATGTTGTTGAAGTAGTGCGAATAATACGATTCCTGAATCATATTTTCAACGCCACCTGTGTCCCAGCTTTTATTTAATTTGTGACTGATTCTGACAATATCGGCAAAACTAATGGAGGGAGCGTAAGGAACGTTATCCATCATCCACATGCTGCCCATACCAATTTCTTCGCGAATAATTTCAAGAATTTCCCGATAATACTGAACAGAAGTTTTACCTGGTTTATCCCTTTTAATATCCCATGAATCTTTGAGACCCAAATCCATTAGGGCAGTTTCATAAAAAATGAATCCCATTTTTCGCAATGAACTGAAAACTTTTCGCAGGTATTTCTGAACATCGGGATGACTTCCGTCAAGCGAATAAACAGTGCCTTCTTCGGTTGTTTGCTCGGGAATAAGTTCGTCGTCATAATTTTTTATGATCCATTCGGGATGCTGCCTGAACAACTTACTTTTGTCGGAAACCGCAAAAGGAGCCAGCCAGATTCCTGCCCGGTAACCTTCCTTGAATATTTCGCGGGCTGCCCGATCGAGACCGCCAGGCCAATTATCGTTGGGTTCAAGCCAGTCGCCAATTTCACAATAACCTTTGTCAATAATTACTGAATGCAGAGGCAGTGCGGGTTCGAGGGTGTTTAAATAATCGATCTGTGATTTAAGTTCTCCAAATGAATATTTTTCTCCTTTCGGCGGTTTGCCAATGATGTGATAACTTGTTATTGAACTTTGCCGGGCAACTGTTTCTTCTCCTGTACGCCAGCTAAGCTCCTGTAGTGTTTCATAAGGTTTGTTCCCGGTATAAAAACATAACTCGGGAAGTTTTATATATTCATTTTTTATTTTGATTTCCTCAAGTAACATTGCCGATTCAAAAAAAATTTGATCGTTGCCCGATTTTTGGTCGTCGAGCCCTTTTCTGTGGGGCCGGTTATAAATGGTACTTCGTTGCAGAAAATTGGTGTGGTCGGTGTTTCCGATAGCAATGGTTTCCTGTTTTCCTAAAAAGGCAAAAGTAAGGTAGCTGTCGTAACTCCAGCTGGTTTCGCCCGAGCGGTTTTCCCAAATATTATTACCCGATTTAATAATATCATAAACACCACTTTGTCCGCCGGTACCAAATCCTTGTTTAAAAAATTGATGAACGCCAAAAACTTCGGCTTGCGAAATTGGGAAAAACCAGCGGGGAGCACGTGTAAAACCGCTCAGTTCGGCTCCAATCGAAATTGAATTGTTGTTGGTTTTTAAATCGAGCATTAAAAAACCTTCCGGTAATTCATATACTATCCTTTTTCCTTTGGGTGAATCTCCCAAAAAAACATTCTTTGGCATTACTCCTTGTCCATCAATGGCAGGACGACAGTTTTTCAGAATAATTTCATCTGAAATTAAATCATAACTGCCATTTTCATAAATTATCCAACGAGGTTTTGAAAGTTTAAAGCCTGTTTTCTTTTTCTTGTCGGTATCGTTTGCCAGCAAGATTTTAGGGGAAAACATAAAAGCACTGCCTATAGCAGCAGCCCCTGAAATTTGTATAAATGTACGCCTTTTCAGTCTGTTCCCAGTCATAGTTAGATTAATGTGACCTTAAAATTACGATTAGAAAAGGAATAATCACAGCATTTTATCAAATTTATTTATGATAACTGAAGGTTTTGGTTTTTAGTATTTTTCGAGGTTTCATGTGGTGTGAAAACTGAATTCAAATAATCCATATTTTATTAACAAAGCCAGATCAACTTTTCAAATTCCGTACCTTTAGGGCATATTTTATTTGATAAGGATTAACTGAAAAGTTGCTGAAGAATGATTCCGTTTACACATTTACACGTACACTCTCAATACTCCATTCTTGATGGGGCTGCCAGTGTTGGAGCGCTGGTTAACAAAGCCAAAAACGATGAAATGACTGCATTGGCGCTCACCGATCATGGAACAATGTTCGGAATAAAGGAGTTTCATTCTACCTGTAAAAGGGTGGGAATAAAACCAATTCTTGGGTGCGAGACTTACGTCGCTGCCCGCTCCATTCAAAGCAAAAGCGATAAAATTGACAGGTCGGGGCACCATCTTATTCTGTTAGCTAAAAATAAAGTGGGTTACCGCAATCTGATTAAACTGATTTCGATTGCCAATACCGATGGATTTTATTACAAACCCAGAATCGATAAAGAGCTCCTTGAAAAATATAGCGAAGGACTGATTGTTTCTTCTGCATGTTTGGGGGGTGAAATTCCCACATTGTTGATGAACAATCATTTAAAAGATGCAGAGGATGCTGTTTTGTGGTTTAAAAAAGTTTTTGGTGAAGACTATTATCTTGAATTACAGCGCCATCCATCGGAATTTCTGCAGCAACGACGCGAGGTTTACGACGAGCAAGTGAAGGTGAATAATCTAATAATTCCACTTGCGCAAAAGTGCGGCGTAAAAATAATAGCTACCAATGATGTGCATTTTACCAATGCCGAAGATGCCGATGCTCACGATTTACTTATCTGTTTAAACACAGGCAAAGATGTGGACGACCCAAACAGGATGCGGTACACCAAACAAGAGTGGTTTAAAACACAAAGTGAAATGAACGGGCTTTTTGGCGATGTGCCGGATGCTCTGTTAAATACGGCTGAAATAGTCGAAAAAGTTGAGGACTTTGATCTTGATTCTGCACCAATTATGCCGGTTTTCCCGATTCCGGAGGATTTTGCAACAGAGGAGCAGTTCAGGGAAGAATTTTCAGAAAAAATACTGACAGAAGAGTTTGGTGAAGATGCGTTTCAGCGGCTTGGAGGGTACGAAAAAGTACTTCGCGTAAAACTTGAATCGGCGTATTTGAGGCATTTAACGTTGGAAGGAGCAAAAGAACGCTATGGCAATCCTATACCGGAAGATGTATTAACCCGGCTTGAATTTGAGTTGAATACCATCAAACAAATGGGTTATCCTGGATACTTCCTCATTACTCAGGATTTTATAAATGAAGCCCGCGAAATGGGGGTTTTGGTTGGTCCGGGACGTGGTTCTGCCGCCGGTGCTGCCGTTTCGTATTGTACTGGAATTACCAACATCGACCCGATTAAGTTCGACCTGCTTTTTGAACGTTTCCTGAACCCCGACCGTATTTCACTTCCCGATGTGGATATCGATTTCGATGACGACGGAAGGCAGATGGTTCTTGAATACGTAACTAAAAAATACGGGCAGGATAAAGTAGCGCATATTTGTACTTTCGGAACAATGGCAACAAAATTAGCTATTCGCGATGTTGCCAGGGTTTTGAAACTTCCGTTGCCCGAAGCCGACCGTTTGGCAAAATTGGTTCCCGACGCCCCAAAAATGACTTTCCCAAAAGCGTTCAAGGAAAGTCCGGATCTGAAAAAGGAAAAAGATTCTGCAAATCCGCTGGTGGCTCAAACCATAAAATTTGCGGAAACATTGGAGGGTTCTGTGCGTCAAACCGGAGTTCATGCCTGCGGAATCTTAATCAGTCGCGATCCACTGACCGACCATATTCCATTAATGCCAACAAAAGACGAGGAAATTCTTCCAACTACACAGTACGATGGCCGTTTTGTGGAAAGTATCGGTTTGCTGAAAATGGACTTTTTAGGGCTGAAAACGCTTTCAATTATAAAAGAAACCCTTGAAAACATTAAACTTTCAAAAGGAATAATTCTCGATATTGAGAAAATTCCGCAGGACGATTCAAAAACTTTTGAGCTTTTTAGCCACGGAGAAACGACTGCGATTTTCCAGTTTGAATCGGACGGAATGAAAAAGCACCTTCGCGATTTGAAACCCAATCGGTTTGAAGATTTGGTGGCAATGAACGCTCTTTACCGTCCGGGGCCGATGGAATACATTCCGAGTTACATTGCCCGAAAACACGGTCGCCAAAAAGTAGATTACGACCTTCCAATGATGGAAAAATACCTCAGCGACACTTACGGAATTACTGTTTTCCAGGAACAGGTGATGTTACTTTCGCGTTTGCTGGCCGGATTTACGCGAGGTGATTCCGACACCCTTCGAAAAGCCATGGGTAAAAAGCAAATTGCCGTGATGGATAAACTGAAAGTGAAATTCAAGGAAGGATGTAAGGCGAATTTTCATTTTGTGGATGAGTGTAAATTGAAAGGCAAAAAACCCGACGATATTATTGATAAAATATGGAAAGACTGGGAAGCTTTTGCTTCATATGCGTTCAATAAATCGCACTCGGTTTGTTATGCTTACATTGCATATCAAACCGGTTATTTGAAAGCACACTTTCCGGCTGAATTTATGGCTGCCAACCTTAGCCGAAACCTGAGCAACATAACCGACATTACCAAACTGATGAAGGAATGTACGCGTATGAAACTGAACGTTCTGGGTCCGGATGTAAACGAAAGTTTTATCAAATTCACCGCAAATAAAAATGGTGACATTCGGTTTGGAATGGGCGCGATTAAAGGTGTTGGGGCGGGCGCAGCTCAGGACATTATTACCGCTCGAAAAAATAGCGGCGAATTTAAAACCATTTACGATTTTGTTGAAAATGTAAACCTGCAGACCGTCAATAAGAAAAACCTTGAAGCTTTGGCAATGGCCGGAGCATTCGACAATCTTGACGGAATTAAAAGAAGCAGCTTTTTTGCCGGCGACGATGAAAACGATTCAAGCACTTTTATCGAAAAATTAATTAAATACGGGAACAAAATTCAGAGCGAAGGCCAAAGTGCGCAGCAAAGTCTTTTTGGAACCATTGAAACCAGCTCGGTCATAAAAAAACCGGATATTCCTCCGGTGGGAGAATGGCCCAAATTAATTTTACTGGAAAAGGAGAAAAACCTGATCGGTATTTATCTTACTTCGCATCCGCTTGACGATTACAAACTTGAAATTGAAAATTTTTGTTCGCGCGACATTTCGCTGAAAGACTTAAATAACGACATTGAAAAATTTAAAGATCGGGAATTTTCTTTTGGGGGAATGGTTACGGCAGCCCGTGAAGGAACGTCAAAAAACGGAAACCCTTTCAGCACTTTAACCTTGTCGGACTATACCGATTCCTATGAATTTTTCTTCTTTTCGCAAGACTACGTAAACTTTCACAATTATTGCAAAACAGGGCTGTTTATTATGGTAAAAGGCTCTGTTCGACAACGATTCAAAAGTGAATATTACGAATTTAAAGTTTCACAAATTGAATTACTTTCCGAAGTGCGCAAAAACTACATAAAAAGTGTGACCATTAATCTTCCGCTTTATCAATTGAATGAAAGGTTAATAGAGGAAATCGATATTCTTTCCAAAAACAATAAGGGCAGTGCGTTGTTAAAATTTAATGTTTTCGACCCGGAAAACAATATGCAAATCGATATGTTTTCCAGGAATACAAAAATCAGTTTTAGCAACAGTTTTTTGAAGTTTTTTGAAGAGAACGAAGACATTGCTTTTAGAATTAATTAGCTAATTTTGTGAATCTCAAATAAGAATAATAACCATTTAAATAATTGAATTATGGCCATTGAAATTACCGATGCCAATTTTGAAGAATTGGTAGTAAAATCTGATAAACCAGTAATGATTGACTTTTGGGCAGTTTGGTGCGGCCCTTGCCGGATGATTGCCCCGATTGTTGAAGAAATGTCAGGCGAATACGCAGGTAAAGCAGTGATTGGAAAAGTAGATGTGGATTCAAACCCCGGAGTAGCTATGAAATACGGAATCAGGAACATTCCAACCGTACTTTTTGTGAAAAACGGTGAAGTTGTTGACAAACAGGTAGGTGCAGCTCCTAAACAGGTTTTCACAAAAAAATTGGATGCACTTGTTTAAGATATTTTTATTTTAGCTGTCATTTCGAATGAGGAACGAATGGGAAATCTGTTCCCGGGGAAAGGGATTTTTCCACAAACTTCTTTGAAATGACAGTTTTATTTTACGCCATTGAAAAACCTTTTCGACATAGAACAATTTCACCAGTTCGACAACCTTGGACTGATTGCCCGCGAAGTGGTAGAAGGTTTTATTACCGGGTTGCACCGCAGTCCGTTTCATGGTTTTTCTGTTGAATTTGCCGAACACCGGCTTTACAATCAGGGCGAATCGACCAAACACATCGACTGGAAATTGTTTGCCCGCACCGACAAACTTTTTGTAAAACAGTACGAAGAAGAAACCAACCTCCGCTGCCAGCTGGTTATTGACACTTCTTCATCGATGCTTTTTCCGTATTCCAAAGGGAAAAAGCATTTACACAACAAACTGGCTTTTTCGGTTTACACGGCGGCTGCGCTTATTTATTTGCTCAGGAAACAGCGCGATGCGGTAGGGTTAACCCTCTTTTCCAACGAAATTGAATTCCATACAACTCCTCGTATTTCTTCGGTAAATGCCGAAATTATGTATGGTAAATTGTCGGAACTCATAAAACCCGAAAACGCACATCTTCGAAAAAATACAAATACTACCGAGGTTCTTCACCAAATCGCCGAGAACATTCACAAACGTTCGCTTGTGGTTATTTTCAGCGATATGCTCGACAACCACAAAACCGACGAGCTTTTTTCGGCGCTCCAGCATTTGCGTTATAACAAACACGAAGTAATTCTTTTCCATGTTACCGACCATTCGCTTGAACGGGAGTTTGAATTTAGCAACAGGCCGCACAAATTTGTTGATTTGGAAACCGGGCAAACCGTAAAGTTTAATCCCTGGGAAGTAAAGAAACATTATGTTTCTACGGTAAATTCCTACTTCGAAGATTTGAAAGTGAAATGCGGCCAGTACCAAATCGACCTGGCAGAAGCCGACATTAACAAAGATTTTCAACAGGTTCTTTTCTCCTACCTTGTGAAAAGGAAGAGGTTATTTTAACTGTCATTCGATGAATTCGCGTTTTTTCAAAATTTCTTCCGAAATTCAAATTTTTTTCTTTTCGATTAATTTCCTTATTTTTAAAGAATTATCATAAATCCCCGGTTGCTATGTTAGTAAAAACCTTCGGAAGCGCAGTATTTGGAATCGACGCTACAACCATAACTATTGAAGTTGATGTTACCAAAGGCATAAAATTTATGCTGGTTGGCCTTCCCGACAGCGCTGTTAAAGAAAGTCAGCAGCGCATTGAATCGGCTTTGCGTTTAAACGGTTTTAAGTGGCCTAAATACAAAATTATAATAAACATGGCACCTGCCGATATCCGAAAAGAAGGTTCGGCTTATGATTTGCCTTTGGCTGCTGGAGTTTTGGCTGCTTCGCAACAAATCAATCCCGGGAAATTAAGCAGGTATTTATTGATGGGGGAACTTTCGCTTGACGGAACTTTGCAACCCATAAAAGGTGCTCTTCCAATTGCGATTAACGCGCGGGCTGAAGGTTTTGAGGGATTTATCCTTCCGAAACAAAACGCACGCGAAGCAGCCGTTGTTGATAAGCTGAAGGTTTTCGGAGTTGAAAATATTGCTGAAGTGGTAGGTTTTTTGAACGATGAACTGGATTTGGAAGAAACAATAGTTGATACCAGAGCAGAATTTTATGCTCGCGTTAACAACAATCCGCTCGACTTTAGCGATGTGAAAGGCCAGGAAAATGTAAAACGGGCGCTTGAAATCGCTGCTGCCGGCTCTCATAACATTATTTTGGTAGGTCCGCCCGGTTCGGGGAAAACCATGCTGGCCAAACGAATCCCAACGATTTTACCGCCATTTACTTTGAAAGAAGCATTGGAGACTACAAAAATCCATTCGGTGGTTGGCAAAATCGAAAAGGAAACTTCATTAATGACATCGCGGCCGTTTCGGAGCCCGCACCATACAATTTCAGATGTCGCCCTCGTTGGTGGCGGAAATTATCCGCAACCGGGAGAAATTTCACTGGCGCACAACGGAGTTTTGTTCCTCGATGAATTACCCGAGTTTAAAAGAACGGTTCTCGAAGTAATGCGTCAGCCGCTGGAAGATCGGAACATTACCATTTCGCGCGCAAAGTTTTCTGTGGAATATCCGGCCAGTTTTATGCTGGTAGCCAGTATGAACCCGTGTCCGTGCGGATACTACAACCACCCTGCAAAAGACTGTGTTTGTGCGCCGGGTGTGGTTCAGAAATACCTGAATAAAATCTCAGGCCCGCTGCTCGACCGTATCGATATTCATTTGGAGGTTGTGCCGGTTCCTTTTAAAAAACTTTCGGAAATGGAAGCTTCTGAAACCAGTGAAAAAGTGCGCGAAAGGGTAGTGGCTGCCCGTAAAATTCAGGAGGACAGGTTTGCAGAAAACAAGGGTGTTTATGCCAATGCTCAAATGAACTCGAAACTTATTCGCAAACATGTAAAGCTCGATGAATCGGGTAATGAATTGATAAAAAATGCCATGGACCGATTGGGGCTTTCGGCCAGGGCTTTCGACCGAATTTTAAAAGTAGCCCGAACCATTGCCGATTTGGAGGGCGAGGAAAATGTTCTGGCTCATCATCTTTCGGAAGCCATTCATTACCGGAGTCTGGACCGGGAAAACTGGGGAGGGTAAGAAAGTTGACAGTGTTCAGTTGCAGGTGGTAGGTTGTTCATATTGAAATTGTTTCATCATTCTTATGCGTTAAATAAATTTTACCTTTTTCTTTTTCATTGCTGAGAAACAACAGAACTGATTTTTCAATCACCGATTTTTTTACATTTGGCGCCAATAAACTAAAACAACACATGAAAATAGTACTTTTTGTGTGCCTGATCTTGGCGGCGACGGCACTAAAAGGGCAGACTTTTTCATCCGAATTTTTGGGTATGAAAAACGGTGTTTCTGCTCTTCTTTCTTTTGACACACCTCTTTTTAAAAGCGAAAAAATCAGTTTTGCACAAACCGGCCGTTTCGGAATCGACTACAGCGGAGAGAATACCTTGGTTTTTATGATGTCGAATTTTGGGTACAAATGGAAGCCCTGGTTTAAATCTACTGCAGGAGCTCTTTATCTTGGCGCTGACCGGCTTGCACCTTCTCTGGGGTTTCAATTGAGCTCAGCAAAAAAGAACAGGTTTTTGCTTCTTTTCCCAACGGTTACTGTTCAATCAACTCCGCAAATCTGGCTTATTTCGGTGGCACAGTTTGACAAGGATTTGAAAAAGGATAAAAAAGGAATCCTGGGAATTACCTCGCTGCAATTGTTCGAAAATGGCGAACATGTTGTTACAGCCGGAATCCTGCATTTGGGCGTGCAAAAAGGAAAATTTCAATACGGTTTTGCTTCGTACCTTATGTTTTTCGGGAATCAGTTTGATTTTGAATTTAACCCGGGAGTTTACCTGAAATACCAGTTTCTTTAATAACCGGTCACTTTTAATTTGTTGAAAAGGGGCATTTGTTGCTTTTGTTTAGCTTTTTGTCTTTCTTACAATTAATAAATTTTGTAATTTCAGGCAAAATTCTAAACTAACCGGCAACTATGAAAAAGCAGTTTCTTTTTACCGTTTTCTTTTTAACTGTGTTAATTGTTCAGGCACAAATAAATGCCATACATTTAAATTCTCTCGGATTTCTTCCAAAACACAAAAAAACAGCAACAATTACGCAGGAATGCAGTGATTTCCAGCTTTTGGACTCCCACGGGAAAGTTGTTTTTGCAGAAAAAACTACTGGCCCTGTTTTTCAGGAAGATGTAAATCAAAAAGTATGGCATGCCGATTTTTCATCGTTTGAAAAAGAAGGAAAATATGTTTTGGAAATTCCGGGTGTCGGTAAATCAGTAAGGTTTAAAATTGCCGACGATGTTTTCAATTTTGCAGCCCAGACAAGCATGCGTGCTTTTTATTTATGGCGTTGCGGAACAGCAGTCGATGCGGAATACAACGGAAATCATTTTCATACCGAAGCTTGCCACATGCAGGATGGTTTTGAAGATTATACCGGAAATCCAGGTTCGCAGCGCGACGGGACCGGTGGCTGGCACGATGCCGGCGACTACGGAAAATACATTGTAAATGCCGGTGTTACTTTGGGTGTGTTGTTTATGGCCTGGGATCATTTTCAGCCAGAAATAAAAAGGCTGAATCTCGATATTCCTGAAACAGCACCGGGTTTTCCGGATTTTTTAAAAGAACTGAAATGGGAAACCGACTGGGTGCTGAAAATGCAATATCCCGATGGTTCTGGCCGGGTTTCACACAAACTTACAAGAACCAGTTTTTCAGCATTTATTATGCCGGAGGAGGATCATGAAAAACGGTATTTTACCGACTGGAGTTCGGCGGCAACAGCCGATTTTGTTGGAATTATGGCCATGGCAGCGCGTTACTTTAAACCTTTCGATGCTGCTTACGCACAAAAATGTTTGGATGCTGCACAAGTAAGCTACCGTTTTTTGCAGGAAAATACTGATAACAAAGTATTTATTCAGGGCGATTTTAAAACCGGTGGCTATCAAACCGGCGATTCCGACGATCGTTTGTGGGCTGCTGCCGAATTGTGGGAAACCACCGGAGACAAAACCTGTCTGGATGATTTTGAGAAAAGAGCTGCAGCTTTGAATTTTCAAATTGAAGAAAACTGGGACTGGCAAAATATCTCTAACCTGGGCATGTTTACGTACGCACTTTCGCAACGAAAGGGGAAAAATGCGGAAAAGGAAAAATCAATCAAAAACAATATAATTGAAAATGCTGAAGCACTGGTTAAAAAAGCCGGTGCTGATGTATATTCCCGACCGCTGCCGATCGGTACTACTGGGGCTGTAACGGCACGGTGGCACGACAAGCCGTAATCTTGCAGGTGGCCAATAAAATTCAGCCTAAAAAAGAATATGTGGAAACGGCACTGGGGATTGTTGACCATATTTTCGGGAACAATTACTACAACCGTTCGTATGTTACAGGTTTGGGAATCAATCCGCCGATGCATCCTCACGATCGCCGGTCGGGTGCCGATAACATTGATGCGCCCTGGCCGGGGTACATTGTTGGCGGCGGGCATTCTGCCACCGACTGGATAGATGAGCAGGAATCCTATAGTCATAACGAAATTGCCATTAACTGGCAGGCAGCGCTGGTTTACGCATTAATGGGTTTTATCGAATAGACTTCTATAGCAATTTCTAGATAATTGTTTTTCAGAAAAAATTAGGACATTCTTTGAAATCCGGTCACTTTTACTATTGAACGTAGTGGTTCTGAAATAGTAAATACAACATCAGACTCACGTGTTAACAATATTGAATGCAGGGTTGGTTAAACAAGTATTTAAAAATTGAGATATTATTTCCCGATCAACTGTTGGAGTTTTTTAATGTCCTCTTCAGTGTATGAAACCATAAATTTTCTGAGGCTGCAGGTTTCTCCGTAATACTGGTGTTTCACGCAATCTTCATATTCGCTCTGCATGTATTGTTTATCCATCGACATTTGCAGAACAATAAACTGGATAGCCGACTTCGGCAGGTTTTTATTCCAGTATTCCGGATTAACTTTTACAATTGGAGGGAATAGGTTTTTTTCCTGTTTTCAGCGTTGCAACACCCTAAAAATTTTTTGAGATAATTTCGAACAATTCCTTTTGTTCTGCGTCCATAGTCAGCAGCCTTGTTCTTGTGTGCCCTGAGTCAGGAAGCGTGTATTTTACCTGGTACATATTGTGTGTCAGCTCAGCTGCCTTTCGGAGCGAAAGTGTTGATTTTTCATGGTATAGGACCCGTTCCAATTCTTTATAAATACAATAAGCTGTAAAGGCAATACAAAGGTGTGCTTCAATGCGGTTTCGCAACCTGTGATAGATTGGCCTGATACGCAAATCGGTTTTTGACATGCGGAATGCTTTTTCGATGAGCCAAAGATTTTTGTAGTTTTCCATTACTGCCGCATCGGTCAGGCGGGTATTGGTCACGTATCCTTTCAGTCCATCCCAAACTTTGTCCTGATTGTACTTTTCGTAATCGATTTCAATGGATACCTCGCCCGATAATTTCAGGTATTTATTGTAACCCCGGTTGTTGATGTTCGATTTGGTAAGCTTTCCTGCCCGAACCTGTTTTTCCAAACGGGTCAGACCTCTTTTGCGGTTGTATTCGTCTTTCGAGGCCCTGCCGGTGGAATAATTGACAATCAGCCTTGTTCTCTCATCTTTTGTAATACTGGTGGTATCCCCATCAATGAAAACGTGCTGAAGTATTTCTGTTTTTATTCGGCCTGATTCATTTTTCAGACGGGCACCAAGTATGTACTCATAACCGTTAGTTTCAAGAGCAGCGATATTATCGTTTGACAACAATCCCGAATCGGCAATCACCACCAGCTTGCCAAGTTTAAACCGTTGCTCCATCTTCTCCAGAAATGGAATCAGGGTGTGCCCTTCGTAAGAGTTGCCCTCAAAAATATCGTACCCGATGGCATAACCTCCCAAACCAACCAGAAGCCCGATAAATATTTGCGGGTTCTGGTGCCTGCCGTCTTTCGAAAAACCCGTCTTGCGCAGGTCGTCTTCATCGCTGGCTTCAAAATAAAGCGTGGTCATATCATAAAACACCACACTGATGTCCCCATTTAAAACTTTCATTGTATGGGCAAAGGATATTTGCTCTACCTGCTCTTTAAGCCTTGTGTTCAACTTATCAAGAAAACGATAGACCGCATCAATGTTAAGCGTCACACCCTGGTAACGATAAAGGTATTCGATGGTTTTTAGCTTACTCAGGGGAAAAGCAAGCCGCGAGATGACCAAATGCCTGAATAGTTCTTCACCAAACTGGTTAAACCCAATATAATCGAAAATTTTTCCGAAAACCAGTTCAGGGCCTACTGTCTGAATACTGGAGTTATCAAGCGATTCAAATACTTTTTCCACAAGAATATCATCAGGAGATGTAAACAAAGTTAATGGTCCTGATAAACGATCAATCTCTTGTTGGGCTAATTGGGTGAGCCTTTCTATTTCCTGCCGTGTGGTGGCAGAACCTAATGATTTAACTACTTTATACTTGCCCCTGGCCTTGCTAACTATCTGTATGCTAACACTTCCACTGCGATTTTTTAACTCTCTTACAAACATCTGAAAAATTTTGCAACACCCAAATTTACTAACCTGTAATTGATTTACAATGAGTTACACGGGTGTTGCAAAAAAGTGCGGAAAACAGGAGCCTAAAAAAGAATATGTGGAAACGGCACTGGGGATTGTTGACCATATTTTCGGGAACAATTACTACAACCGTTCGTATGTTACAGGTTTGGGAATCAATCCGCCGATGCATCCTCACGATCGCCGGTCGGGTGCCGATAACATTGATGCGCCCTGGCCGGGGTACATTGTTGGCGGCGGGCATTCTGCCACCGACTGGATAGATGAGCAGGAATCCTATAGTCATAACGAAATTGCCATTAACTGGCAGGCAGCGCTGGTTTACGCATTAATGGGTTTTATCGAATAGACTTCTATAGCAATTTCTAGATAATTGTTTTTCAGAAAAAATTAGGACATTCTTTGAAATCCGGTCACTTTTACTATTGAACGTAGTGGTTCTGAAATAGTAAATACAACATCAGACTCACGTGTTAACAATATTGAATGCAGGGTTGGTTAAACAAGTATTTAAAAATTGAGATATTATTTCCCGATCAACTGTTGGAGTTTTTTAATGTCCTCTTCAGTGTATGAAACCATAAATTTTCTGAGGCTGCAGGTTTCTCCGTAATACTGGTGTTTCACGCAATCTTCATATTCGCTCTGCATGTATTGTTTATCCATCGACATTTGCAGAACAATAAACTGGATAGCCGACTTCGGCAGGTTTTTATTCCAGTATTCCGGATTAACTTTTACAATTGGAGGGAATAGGTTTTTTTCACTTTCAAAACCGGAGGAGGCACTCACGCGTGAAATTCCACCTCCGAAAAAGGCTGGTTTTTTCAGGTCGGCAGAAGAAAAAGCAGCCCATTCGTTATCAAGAAATTCTTTGTTAAACTTTGCCGCAATTTCATCTTTTTCTTTTTTTGCTTCCTCCCGGGCACAAGCAAAAGCTTCTTCAACCGTTACCGGAATCCAATAAGGTGGGCGTGCCGGATCGTAAATTACATATGTAAAATTATCATACACATCGATTCCGGGAACAAGGGTTCTTTTTTTTAAGGGAGTGGTAAACATGCATTTCTCTGTGTTGAAATTGTCCCAGTATCCCGAAATCACATTTACACTTACATCCCACACCGGAGGTTCGATGGTACTAAAAACCACTTTTCCTTTGCTGTAGAAGTAGTCGCTGAACTCGAATTTTATCACCGAAGGAATAGCATAACCACAATTGTTTGAGAAAGAATAGGTGCTTATTCGTGCCCTCCCCATAAAACCTTTTATGTTGGCCAACACCGGATTCTGACGTACAATGTCAACCAAATCAACAATTCGTTGAAGGTTGTCGGCCATTTCGGTTGGTGTATAACCCGACCCGGGCATCGTATAATTGGTTCTCTTTAATATTTCAAAGGTTCCCGGTTTATCGGCCAGCGAAGGGAGTTTCTGGTTTTGTGGATACACGTTCAGAAAAAGAAACGTGCAAAAGGTTAGCATTAAAAATATTTTTTTCATAGCATGTTATGTTTTAATACTTCAGTTTTAAACATGAAAGATGGATTTTGATTATCACAATAGTTACATCTACTGAAAATTTAAAAGCTGGAAATGCAATTGATTATTTATTTTGTAGGTTTAAAAATTGGTGTAAAAAATGAAAGTGTAAATATTGCCTATTCCTTCCCGGTTGCTAAATTAATCATCATACCCATGTTATCCAGGTGATCAATAATCAGAAAGTAAGCTTCCTGGTAAGATAATTCGGGAAAATAGGTGTAACCTAAAAGTTCACAATTGATTCTTTGTGCCAAATCGCATTTTATTACGAGTTGATTTGTATTTGCTTTTAGCATAGCCCTTTGTTCAACCAGTATTTCCATTAATCCCGGATATGTTGATTCGCAGTATTCCGCTTTCACTTTTAAAAGTTCATTTCCAAGTTGCTCTATTTTTTGCCAGTCGCTTGTTTCTTCAATTTGTTTCCCAATCATTTCAAATCTACTCTTTATTTCTTCGGTAGGGTCCATTGCTTTGCTGAATTCATTTCTAAAATCCCTTGAAATATGAAGCGCTTTTTCTGCCTTCACATATTCTTGTTGTAGCGCTTTTACATTTGCATTGGGGTTGGTTTTAACTGTTTTATGTGCTTTTTCTTCCAGGTCGCTGAGCAAGTTCAGGCTTTCATGCACCTTATCAGCAAATGCTCCCAGGTATTCAGCATATGCCTCTACTTCATCGTTAGTTGCCGAACAAATATTCGAAAAATAATCAGGAAGCTGATTTACAATATCTGTAGGTTTTTCCTGAGCAAATAGTACGTGGCCGGAAAGCATGATAAAAAGAAACAAAAAGACTGTTTTAATCATTTGATTATTTCTCTATTAATTTGTTTAAGGATATTATATCAAGTTGATACATCATCAGGTATTCATAATAGGTTCCGTCCTGGTTCTGAAGGTATTCATCCATCAACCGTTTAACTTCTTCTTTTGGCGGAATTTCCATGGTCATAAACTGGATGGAAGTTCTGGGAACACCTCTGCTCCAGTACTCAGGATTGGGTGTTAAAACCGGAAGTTGGCGATTGTCGGTTCCAATCCGGCTAATGGTTTCAGGGTTTCCAAAATAAGCAAAGCTATTTTTTTGTGCTTCTGAAAAACGGTTGTATTCAGCCTTCATAATTTGCATCACCGGTTCAACAGCAGCCATGTCGGGGTCCATCCCGGTAAATTCAAAAATCAATTCAAATACCTGGCGAATAGTTACCTGTTTCCAGTATTCAGGCCGGTCGGGATTGTAAAATACCAGCATGTCACCATAGCGGTCGATGCCTTCGGCTATCGGTTCTTTTTTGCCGGACGGATAAAACAGCTCGTTTAATTTTAAAGCTATTTCTTCCCGTTTGGCTTGATTGTAGGCCGGGTTGGTTGGTGGATTTGCAACTGAATTTATATAGTTGTTCCCATTTCCGTAATGCGCTGTAAGTTGATTCACTTCCATCATCCACTGAGGTGGTTCATCGGTGGCGTGGTACACTTTCCCGTTCACCGAAAACCAATCCTGAAAAGAGAATTTTACAGTGGCAGGAATTCCGTAACCGAATTTTGAGTCGCAGCCACCATGCAAATAAGTTACTACTTCATCAAATCCTTTGGGGTCGGCCAGCATGGGCGTTTGCCTGAAGACAGATACGAGGTTGTCAAGCTTTTGCCTGTTCAATCTTTGTTCGTCTGTTGAATATTTGCAGGCTTTATAGTACGAATCGATGCTTTCGCCGTAAACACCGTTGTCAACGATGGTAAAAGTTCCGGGTTTATCCATGATGAGTTTGTGTTCCTGGGCCTGGCTGACATATGGAAATATTACAACAACCAGCAAAAGTACCGCTATTGTATGTTTTATATAATTCTTTATTTTAAAGGTATTTAATGTGGTGAATCGCATGGTTAGCCGTTAAAAGTTTTTGCATAAGCTTACAATAATTCATTTTGTTGCAAGACAACCGGAGAAAAGTTTCAATAAGAAGTATCACAGCGCTTTTCAAATGTTTTAATAGATGTGAAGTTTAATATCCAATCGAAACAAGTTCAGTGTATGAGTCAAGCTTACCGTTTTTATCATACGTTTCGGTTCTAATGGTTCCAATTCCTTTCGCATACCATTCTGTGCTTTTCGCCTGAACTTTTATACCAAGAATAACCGATTGAATGTTTTCGGTGAATTTATAACATTTGAATGTTCCTGCCGGAACCGTTAAATCTTCAATTGATTCAACTTTCCGGTTGGTGATATCAACCACCATTTTCATGTTCACAAATCCCATTTTCATTGCCATTTCAACGCTGGCGTCGGGCAAAGACTGCCCCGCCTGGGGATTTAGCGGAATTTCCATGTTGTTTCCTTTGACCTGAAGTTCTGCCGGAATCTCGCCGTTTTGCTGAAATGCTCCCTTGTTTACATAATTGCTCATGTCGAGATACATAACATCACCTTTCTGGTGAATGGTAATTTCTTCTTTAAAAACAAGGTTTTCCTTGTTGTCAAGCGATTCGCACAAATAGGTAATATCGAGGTTACTGCCCATTGTATTTACTTGTTTAACCGTATATTTTACCGATGACGAAAATTTATCTTTTTTGTCGAAAGTTTTGTAAATCAGAACTGTGCCTTCTTTGGTCGGGAAAAATGTTTCCTGAGCTTTTAACGAAACAGCACCAAGCAAAACAATAAATAGAAATATTAGGTTTTTCATTTTTGATTAGATTTTGTGTATTATGTTAATTGATTTTTTTTAATTGGAAGATTTATTCGATATTCTTACATCTTTACAAATTCTACCCTTCGGTTAAGCGCTTTATTCACCGGGGTATCGTTTGGAGCCACAGGTTGTGTTTCACCCATTCCATCGGTTTCGAGTCGGTCGCCGTTTACTCCGAAAGATTTTACCAGTTCGGCTTTTACTGAAGCAGCCCGGCGTTTTGAAAGGTCGAGGTTGGCAGCGTCTTGTCCGTCGGAATCGGTATGGCCGATAATTTTCACTTTTACATCAGGAACTTCATTTAAAATGGTTGCAATTTCTTTTAGTGTTCCGTACGATTCAGGTTTAACCACATCTTTATTTACGTCGAAATAAATACCATAAGTAACGAGTTTTCCTTCTGTCATCAATTTATTTCTTGTGTCGGGTGCTCCAACAGCAATGCGGATGTTGTTAACCATTGCTGCACCTTCTTCGAACCTGATTCTGTCGGGTTTTACACAACCTGCTGGAAATGCGCGCGGTAAATCGAAGATTTTTGCTTCATTCTGATAAAAACGTATTCTGGTCTTCTGAACCCATATTGCGATATGATATTTGTTGTTCAATTTTTGTTTTGCTTCATCACCTTCTTTATATCCTGAAATTGCGCCTTCATTACATTCATCCTTTCCGGGGCCAAACCAGGTTCTGTAGCCGGGTCTGCCAAAATATTCCATTGAAAAAAGAAATCCTCCGTTACCAGGTGTTGCCCCCCAGTCATATGCTTTTACCTTTTCGGCCTGCATAAGTCTGAAATTATAACCTCTCATTCCATCTCCTTCTGAACCGACAATCGGAATTATATCAAATTCAATGGTATAATTATCAGGAAGATCCAATAATTCATCGGTCCATACAGATTCGTTCATGGAAAATTTCATCCAGTTACCCGGAAAAAGATTGGTGGTTACAACTTCGGCAGAACCGTTGGTATTCCACAATGCCGGAAAATCGCCAACGGCATCCTGGCTAAAATCTTCGTAAAAAATTACTTTTTCTCCCGGAATAAAATCATATTTTGAATAGGCCTGCAACAAAGGTTGTTTTTGTTGTCCCGGCGCTTGCTGCCCATCGTTTCCATTTTCAGTCTCTTCCGAATTTTGGTTATTTTCCTCATCTTGCTCCTGGGTTTTATCGGTGTCATCTTTTTTCTTGAAAACATTTTTAATTCCGTTTTCAACTTTATCGAGACCTTTGTCAATGGTTTCGTCGGTGCGGTTGTTGGCCCGGTTGTTGGTTTGGTTTTTCAGTTTTTCTTTGAGGTTAATTTGGCTGTTTGCCTGGTTGTACTGACAAAGTATGGTCAGAACAAGTAATAATTTCAAAAAGGTTTTCATTTTGGAATTTTTTAGATTGATATTAATTGTAAAATTATGGAAGGTTAAAATCCTGATTATCCCCTAAAAGGGGGATTTTTCAATGTTCAATTTAATTTATAAAAGGGCAATTATTTGCCTGAAAGTGTTTTAAAACTCACTTCTTTTCCATAACTCACTCCCGAACTTAAACAGAGGTAAGCCCTTACATAGTAAGTAGTATTGGGTTTTAATCCTGATATTTTACCGAACAAAGTATTTTCGGTGTATCCTTTTTCGGTTGTTTTTGTATTGTTTACTGTTGGTTCGTGCGAAGTGCTCCAGCAAACACCGTGTTCCATTTTTTGCGAAGCGTTGGGAACTCTGATGCTGTAACTGCAAACTGCTGTTGAGGCTGAAATTTTGCTAACTGTCCAGGTGCTGACAGTTTCTGCCTGGTTTGACTCACATGTATTAACCGACAAATTTTTGTCGTTCAAAGCCAAAAAACCATCGTCGGATTTTAGCGTTTTTTGTGCCCCGAGTGCGACCGAAAAAAGCACTAAAAGTGCCATTGTTATTAATTTTTGTGTTTTCATTTTTATGAAATTTTACTTTGGTAATAATTAATCAGCGGTTTTTAAAATTTTGATCTTCAGAAATTTTAAATTCGTTGCTATCAACAGTTGTGTAAAATTACGTTGTCGGGAAAATGTATTTATCCCCTAAAAAGGGGATTTTTACCTTCGTACGAAATAGTAGATTTGTATTAACAATTCCGGCCCGGTTTTCAGTTTTTAAAATGGGTTGGGGCAAAATCAATAAAACCTGAATGAAGAATATCAAATATTACCGGCAATTCAGCGTGTACTTTATACTTCTGTTTCTGTTTTCTTTGGTTGCGAACGGTCAAAACACTGCACTCCAAAATTTGGCTTTGCAGTGCGATTCAATAGTCCAGGCTGACACGGCTAATGGAAACAGGATTTGCAGCCAACTTGTTGCTTTTGCTGAAACCGGTTCCGATTTGCGTGAAAAGGCCGAAGCTTACCGTTTGGCAGGAAATTGCAGCGGAAAATTGGAAAATTTTGAGAATGCGTTTGGTTGGCTGCAAAAAGCCGCTGAAATTTCAAGAGAATCAGACTCGCCCGAAAGTCAACTTATTTTGGGAAAAACACTTGTAAATTTGGGTGCAATTTGTCATCAAAATGGCGATTTTAATACTGCCCTGAGTTATTACCTCGAAGCTGAAAAAATATTTTTTATTCAAAATAATATTAGTTGGCTAATACGAACTTATGCCAGTTTGGGCGATTTGTACGATAAAATTTCACAACCTGAAAAACGAAAGGAAATCAATGAAAAAGCATTTGAGCTGTTATCGCAGACCAGCGATATTGAGGCACAAATAAAAGCGTACACTTGCAAGGCCAACAACCTGAGCAACGAAGACCGGTTTGAAGAAGCCCTCGATTTGTACAAAAAAACGTTGACTCTGTCACAGTCGTTAAAAAACTATCATCTCGAACATGTGGCCTGGTACAACATGGGATTTGCACTTAGCCGGATGGATAATTACAACGAGGCCGCAGCGATGTACCTAAAATCCTACGAGGCGGCAAATGCCGGAGGAAACAAATCCGACATGGGCGACGCGCTTTACAAAACCGGTTTAATGAATTTTTATTCTGAAAAATTCCTTCTTTCTGAAGAATATTTGTCGCAGGCCATGCAAATTGCCAACGAAACAAATTCGAATATTCTGAAAAGAAATGTTTACGATGTTCTGTATTCGCTTGAAGAAGCCCGTGGAAATTACAAAAAGGCATACGAATATCTGAACGATTATGTGGATGTGGAGTTTGAGATTTTTTCGGAAGACGATTTGCGTCAGACCAATTTTTTACAAGCCCGGTTTGAGGCCGACAAGCGCGAATTTCAGATTACTCAGCTCGAAAATGAAAAACAAATTCAGCAACTAAACCTGAAAAGACAAAAACTGCTGATCGTAATTCTTGTTTTGGGTTTATTGCTCGGGGCAATGTTTTTGCTTTTGGTTATCAGGAAAAATATTCATAAACAACAACTTGCGGCAAAACAGGCCGAGTTGCAGAATCAGAAGATTGAGCAAATGGAAAAAGAACACCAGTTGCTGGCGGTTCAGTCGGTGTTAAAAGGCGAGGAGGCCGAACGATCGCGCATTGCCACCGATTTGCACGACGGACTGGGAGGTTTGCTGTCAGGCGTAAAAATTAATTTATCATCGATGAAAGAAAAAGCTGTTTTAACTGAAAACCAGGTGCGGGCTTTTAATCATGCACTTTCACTTCTCGATAATTCCATTGGCGAATTGCGAAGAATAGCACACAATATGATGCCCGAAACTCTTCATAAGTACGGATTGAAAACAGCTTTTGCCGATTTTTGCGTTGAAATGGGGCACGGAGAAACTGAGATTAATTTTGGGTTCTTTGGCGAAAATAAACGCTACAATTCTGAACTTGAACTAACCGTTTACCGGATAGGACAGGAGTTGGTCAATAATTCACTGAAACATGCCGGAGCCGGCCAGATTAATGTTCAGATGTTTGCTGAAACGTCGAGGATTGCGCTACAGGTTTTCGACAATGGTTGTGGTTTTAATCCGGCTGAAAAGGGAAACATGGCAAAATCAAAAGGAATCGACAACATAAAATCAAGGGTTGCAGCGTTCAATGGTCTTATTGAAATTAACAGTGCCCCGGGACAGGGAACCGAGATTTTACTGGAATTTCCCGTAAATGATAAATCCTGATCAGTTAATGAATTTCTTTCTTCCTTTTCGGAAAAATTGCACGGATTCATTTTCTTTGAAACAACATAAAAAAAGTAAGCCAGCTGAATCAATATCAGCCAAATAAATTAAATTTACCATAAGTAACAAAGTTGTTTTATGGTAAGAACAGCGCTGATTGTTGAGGATCACCCGATAGTGACCGAGAGTCTTAAAAAAATCATTTTCGATTCCGAAATTGGATTGTCGTGTATTCATGCATCTACTGGGAAAAAAGGGTTAGCGACTCTTAATGGAAATCGTGTTGATATAGTTTTACTCGATATAAATTTACCCGATATAAACGGGATGCAGTTTTGTTCCGAAGCCCGTTCCCGTTTTCCGAATATAAAAATTCTGGCGCTTACTTCACTTTCGCAGCGCTTTGTTGTGGAACAAATGCTAAGCTGCGGCGCCAATGGATTTGTTTTTAAAACCTCCGATACTTCTGAAATTATTCGGGCAATTCAGGAAGTTTTAGCCGGAAACCACTTTCTGGGTTCCGGGGTAAAGGAACTTGTTAACGGGAAAAATCAGGTGCAATCAGACCTGCCTGCCTTAACACGGCGCGAAAATGAAATACTTGTTCATATTGCCGACGGACTTACCAACCAGGAAATTGCCGATAAATTGTTTATTAGTTGTTCAACTGTCGACAGCCATCGTAAAAATCTTTTGTTAAAATTTAATGTAAACAATACTGCCAAACTAATCAGAATAGCCTTAAAACATGGAATTATAAGTTGATGAAATAAACATATGTTTTTGAAAATTGATTAAATCAGTGAGACTGTGATTTCAGAAACGATAGTGAACTGAAATTACAAAGTCGAACTGATCCCGATGCGCAGCAATCGGGATCTCAGGGTTTTATTCCCCGCCCCTTGGGGCGATTGAACAAATAATTCCTTATAGATACTCCGTCTGCTTACAGCGGAGTAGTTCATTTCGGGCTTGAAAACAGTTTTTAAGATAGAAATGAACCAAAAAGCTTTAATTCGGTTCTATTGATAAAACTAAAAATTACAACAAAATGGCAGACAGACTTTCAGATCCTATTGGGCGATTGATGGGGCTTCGTTACAAATCGCACCCCTGGCACGGCGTTTTTATTGGTAAAGATGCACCCCAGGAATTAACTGCTTTTATCGAAGTAGTTTCAACTGATACCGTAAAATATGAGATTGATAAGGAAAGTGGTTATTTGCGTGTGGATCGCCCGCAGAAGTTTTCGAATGTAGTTCCGGCTTTGTATGGGTTTATTCCACAAACATTTTGTGGTGATAAAGTTGGGGAATACTGCAATGAAAAAACCGGAAGAAAAGATATTAAAGGCGATGGCGACCCTATTGATATTTGTGTGTTGACTGAAAAAACTTTGGCTCACGGAGATTTACTGGTAAGTGCCCGGCCCATTGGCGGGTTCCGAATGATTGATGGAAACCAGGCCGACGATAAAATTATTGCCGTTCTTCGGAACGACACGGTTTACGGACATTTCAAAAGTATCGACGAAGTTCCGAAAATTGTCATTCAGCGTTTGGAACACTATTTTCTGACCTACAAAGATATGCCGGGAAAAGATAGTAATACCGAAATTACAGCAACATACGGCATTGAAGAAGCTTACGAAGTGATCAAACGGTCGATGGAAGATTACAACCTGAAATTCGACAATCTCGGGAAATTATTATCATAAAAGGTGGGTGTCTAAAAAGTAGTTTTATACCTTATAAAAACTTTTTTAGACACCCCTTTTCTTTTCAAAAACTTATTCTGCTTTTCAAAACTGGTAGTATATTTTTGCCACCGGATAACGTTTTAATGTTTTTTCGAGCCACTCTGTTTTGTTGTAAATGTATGCCATTTGTGCCCGGTGGTCGCCGGCAAACGCAGGATCCGATTTCTTTTTCTCTTCCAGTTTCTTTTTGAAATCGGGGTGTTCGTTCAAATATTTCAGTGCATTTTCTTCAAAACCATAGGTAGAAAAATATTCGCGCTGGTCGAGAGTAGAATCAAAAAAGTTCCAGCGGAAAAATGAATCCATGGCTTTGGGTTCCAGCATTTCAACAATGTATTTTATTTTACTTTGCCGAACCGGAACAACAATATCGCCGGCATAATACTGAATCTTCTGAACCTCGCTGCGGGTGGTCACTTTATCGTGAAAATAGTGTCCGTTGTAGGGTTGCGGTGGACTTGTAGCTTCCTGAATATAATCTACCTCAACTTCCAGAACGGTATCTTTCGGGAGTGTCAGAAACTTAATTCCATTCATTTTTAAGCGTTCTGTAATTTCTTTCCATCCCTGCGAAAAGATATAGTATTCCGGAATTTTAACCGATTCAACCGGATTGTAAACATCGTAAAACCGTATTTTTTCGGAAAACGGCTTTGAGCGGTCGTAGCCAAAACGCGGTAACCCGGTAACTTTATCGATAATCGAATCGCTGGTTTGGTAGCCATCAAAAGTAATCATTCGGAATTGGGTGGTGTCTACTTCAAAAGCAATTGTATAGTTTTCTGCCGAAACCAATTCCTCAATACCAGTTGCCCTGCTTTCCAGAATTTCTTTTGAATTTTGTGAAGTGAATTCAGCAAGGACAGTAATAAACTGGTAACACGATTTTACACGGTCGGCGAAATTTTTGTAAACATGGTTTTCAGTCATCATCCCGTAACTGTTCGAAAGGCTGGCGTACCCCGATGAGTAACGCGGTGCGTCCTGCCACAGTTGAATTCCTGATTTTGGATCGTGAAAAATCCAGTTGACATATGGCGTTAATTTGTATTCACCTTTGTCCATGTTTGTGAAGATTTCAGGAATCATTTTTTCACGCAGGAATTTTTCCTGGGCAGGTGGAAAATAATCAGGAAACGGCGGAATCCAGGTAATACTGTATTGATGGTCGGAACCGTTGGTTGTGTGCGTATCCAGAAAAACATCGGGGTTCCATTCGCTAAAGATTTTGGTAAACGATTTTGCATTTTCCGAGTCGCATTTTGTAAAATCGCGGTTGAGATCGAGGTTTCGCGCATTTCCCCGAAAACCGGTTTCGTAAGGTGTGGTTTGGTTGGAACGGTTGTAGGGACCGCGGTTGAGAAGTCCACCAATATTGTATGCAGGAATAATAATTATAACCGTATTTTTCAACCACTGCTGCATGTTGTTTTTATTGCGAAGAATATCGTCGGCAAACTGCAGGCTGGCATCTATTCCTTCGGGTTCACCGGGATGAATGCCATTGTTAATCAGCAATATTGATTTTCCCTGTTTCCTGATTTTTACCGGGTCGAAAACCGGTTCGTTGTTGATAACAAACAGATGAAGAGGTTTTCCAACGTCGGTTTTACCCTCTTCGATTAACACCGCATTTTTATAGGTTTTATCCAGAAGTTGGTACATCGAAATTACTTCATTGTAGGTTGGCGTATAATTTTCCTCGTATTTTAAATGAAGAAGCGGCTGGTTTTGAGCCAAAAGAAAAGTTGAAAAGATTAGGGAAATGGCAATTGCTAATATGGATGATTTCATTCGTTCAGAAATAGTTTTTCTCTTATCTCTGTGCTTTCTTTGAGTTCTCTTTGGTAGATTTTGTTTAACCGCAAAGAACACAGAGTTTTTCGCAAAGAAAAGCGTGAATTATTAAACTTTATTTTATTTGCGCACTAAATTTAGGTAAGAATACTTAAAATCATTTTTTTCATCGTAGAAATCTTCACGCGAAATTTCGTTCCATTCCGAAAAATTGATTTCAGGGAAGTAAACATCGGCATCAAAAGGTTTGTGTACCAACGTTAAATAGAGTTTTCCGGCCAGCGGGTAAAATTGCCGGTACACCATTCCGCCTCCAATGATAAAAGCTTCATGGTCGTTTTCCACCTTTTTCACTGCTTCGTCGATGGAAAAAACCACTTCGCACCCCGGAAAAACATCGTCATTTTTATCGGTAATTACAATGTGCCGACGATTGGGCAGCGGCCATTTGGGCAACGAAAGCAAAGTGTTTCTTCCCATGATTAAAGTGTGGCCCGAAGTAATTTCTTTAAACCGTTTCAGGTCGTTGGGCAAATGAAAAAGCAGGTCGTTGTTTTTTCCGATGGCAAAATTTTCAGCAACGGCAACAATAATCGATATGTTCTTATAAATCATGTTTTGTACTTTTTTAAACCGCAACATCGCCTTTTATGTGCGGGTGCGACTGGTATCCGACTACTTCAAAATCTTCGTATTTAAAATCGAAAATATTTTTTACATCCGGGTTGATTTTCATTTCCGGAAGCGGGTATGGTTCGCGTGTGAGTTGTAGTTTTACCTGCTCTATGTGGTTGGAATAAATATGCACATCGCCAAACGAGTGAACAAAATCGCCGGCTTTAAGCCCGGTTACCTGTGCAATCATCATGGTTAAAAGTGCATACGAGGCAATATTAAAAGGAACACCCAGAAAAACGTCGGCACTGCGCTGGTAAAGCTGGCACGAAAGTTTCCCGTCGTTTACATAAAACTGAAAGAGAGTGTGGCACGGTGGAAGTCCTGCCTTTGCCATTTCTTCCACTTCCGGTGGATTCCAGGCCGAAACAATCAGGCGTCTTCCGTTCGGACTTTCCTTGTTTTCCTGTAAATATTTTATTTCATCAACCACCCATTTAATCTGGTCGATTCCTGAAAAATCGCGCCACTGTTTTCCGTAAACCGGGCCCAGCTCACCCCAAGCAGCAGCAAAATTTTCATCTTCGGCTATTTTTTGTGAAAATTCACGAATGGTTTCTCCCCGAAATTCCGGACTGTTTTTGTAGCGCCGGTACGGCCAGTCGTCCCAAATGTGAACGTTGTTTTGAGCCAAATATCTGAGATTGGTGTCGCCTGCCAGAAACCAGAGCAACTCGTGGATGATTGATTTCATGTGTAACTTTTTGGTAGTTACCATCGGAAAACCTTCACTTAAATCGAAACGCATCTGGTGGCCAAAACGGCTGATGGTGCCGGTTCCGGTACGATCGCCTTTTTCACTTCCTTTTTCCAGAATTGTTTCTAATAAATCTAAATACTGCCTCATTTTTCCCAGTTTGTTGCAAAAATAAAGTTTTGAAAAGAAGAGATTTACTAAACAGACATTTAAATATCCACAATTGTTTACTGTTTTTGAACCATAAAAAAACCGGTGTTACCCGGTCCTTTTTATTTAGTCTGATAAGGAAATTTTCGCATTATCGGTTTCATCATTGCGTTGGTGAGCTGTTCTGGGCTACTTCCCACACTTCCTGAATAAACATGATTAAATTTCCACAATAGTTTTGAATCTTTTCCATCGTGCAGCGAAACAGTTACATCGGCAGTATTTGTGGCACCCCAAACCCCAAACAACGCTCCAACAACAATCGCAGCACCTGTCGACATTGGTTTTGTAGTTATTAAATTGCCCGAAACCACGGCATCAACTTCCAACAGCCGGGCCAGTTCATCTTTTGAATATTCAGAAAGATTTTCAATGTCGATTTTGTTTCTTTTCAACATCATTACAGTTTGGGAAACATCCTGAAATTCGATTGAAAACAGATCTTTTTTCTTTAAAAACCGGTTGTACATTTGATTTTGAAGTACAAATCCCAAATCATATTCATTTTGGTGTATCTGTTCTTCGGTAACATTTTTAGGAAGTTTGTTGTACTGTACTTTTACTTCGAAGGGTAAAACGGCAATTGTTTTGTGCTGGTTTTGTAACGCCGGCATTTCCGAAGCCTGGTAAACCGTAGCACAACTGGAGAAAAGGACAACCAGAATACCCAGTAATCCAAGTGTTTTGAAAGCTTTCATAATAATTAAAATTCGTTGATAATTTGTTTAAGATTGATTTCAAACTTATAAATAAATCACATACAAAGCTATAGGCGGCGGCCACATTTTTTACAGAATACAGCATCGTCGTCGTGCTTGTCGTGCAGGCAGTTCGGGCAAACCTGTGTGTTGCTTCCTGCAGTGGGTTTTATTATTTCCGCAGTAACAATTCCGGTAGGGACAGCAATAATTGCATAACCCATTATCATAACAATACTTGCTAAAAACTGTCCCAGCGGAGTTTCGGGACTAATATCGCCGTAACCAACGGTTGTTAGTGTTACAATGGCCCAGTAAATGCTTTGCGGAATGCTTTTAAATCCGTGCGACTCTCCTTCTACCATATACATGATGGTGCCCACAATAACAACAATGGTTAGTACAAAAAAGATAAAAACACTGATTTTTTCGCGACTGGCCCACAATGCGCGAACCAAAGTTCTTCCGGCTTGCGTGTGGCGGGTGAGTTTGAGGATACGGAAAACACGCAGCAAGCGCAAAACACGGATTATGGCAAGACTGTGCGAACCAACAATCAGCAAACTTAAATACGTTGGAATAACAGCAAGAAAATCAATAATTCCATAGAAACTGAAAATATACCGAAAAGGTTTTCCAACAATCAGGATACGAAGAATATATTCGACTGTAAAAATAGCGGTGATTCCCCATTCCAAAACCCGGAGTTCATGTCCGTATTTTGCCCGGATAGAGGGAACACTTTCGAGCATTACCAGCAAAACACTAAACAGAATCACAAAAAGTAAAACCACATCGAAAGCTTTGCCTGCCCGGGTGTCGGCTTCGAAAATGATTTCGTACAATTTCCCGCGTATTTTCTTCATTCTTTTCAAAAAAGATAAATATACGGAAAGCGGCAAAAACAAAAAAACCTTCCGTCAAAAGGCGGAAGGCTTCTCCTAAAATTTACGATTATTATCTATTTTTAAAGCACACTTTCCACAGTAACAAGTGGCAGGTTAAATGCTTCTGCCACACCCTTGTAAACCACTTTTCCGTCAACAACATTTAATCCTTTGCGCAACGGAACACTGTCGGTGCAAGCCTGTTTCCATCCTTTGTTGGCAATTTGAATGGCGTAAGGCAAGGTAGCGTTTGTGAGCGCAATGGTTGAAGTACGCGGAACTGCACCCGGCATGTTGGCCACACAGTAATGAATCACCTCGTCGATAGTGAAAGTCGGATCGGCGTGTGTGGTAGCTACTGTTGTTTCAAAACATCCTCCCTGGTCAACGGCTACGTCAACCATTACGGTTCCCGGTTTCATGGTTTTAATCATTTCGCGGGTAACCAGATGCGGGGCTTTTGCACCAGGAATCAGAACTGCGCCAATAATTACATCGTGCGATTTTACCATTTCACGAATGTTAAAATCGTTGCTCATCATGGTTTTTACATTGGCCGGCATAATATCGTCGAGGTAACGCAGGCGTTTCAGCGAAACATCCATAATGGTAACATCGGCGCCCAGTCCGCCAGCCATTTTTGCAGCTTCGGTTCCAACAATTCCTCCACCAATAATCAGTACTTTTGCCGGTGGCACCCCGGGAACACCACCCAGAAGAACGCCGTAACCGCCAAAGGTTTTTTCAAGGTATTTTGCACCTTCCTGAACCGACATACGACCAGCCACTTCACTCATTGGAACAAGCAGCGGCAACGAACGGTCATCCAGTTCAACAGTTTCGTAAGCCAGACAAACCGAGCCATTTTCAATCATGGCATTGGTTAAGGTTTCCGAAGAAGCAAAATGGAAATAAGTATATAAAATCTGTCCTTTTTTAATCAGTTTGTATTCCGATTCGATGGGCTCTTTTACTTTAATAATCATTTCAGCAATGCCGTAAACATCTTCAATGGTTGGAAGAATAATCGCTCCGGCTGCCAGATAATCGTCATCGTGAAATCCGCTGCCGTTTCCACCGCCTGCCTGAACGTAAACTTCGTGACCGTGTTTAACCAATTCTGCTGCTCCCGCCGGTGTTAAAGCAATCCGGTTTTCGTTATTCTTAATTTCTTTTGGTACTCCAATTATCATGTCAGTAATAATTTTTATGATTTTGATGCTCAAAAATAGGCAGGAAGGTGTTACCAAAACATGATAAAAATTAAGGATTTCAGCGAAAACACTTTGTTTGCTTTATTTGAAAAGGCTGAATTAATAGTTTGGAAGTTAATTTTTTAATAATATTTCAAATTGAAATTTTACTGAAATTATTGATTTCAGATTGTTACTTGTATATTTGCTAACTTTTTAAATTATTTTTAATAACATGCCGACAGTTTCAGACAGGGGAAAGATAATGCCCGACTCGCCCATTCGCAAGTTGGGACCGCTGGCCGACAAGGCCAAAGCAAAGGGGATTAAGGTGTATCACTTGAATATCGGGCAGCCCGATTTACCGACTCCACCTGAAGCGCTCGCGGCAATTAAAAATATTAATCGTACCATTTTAGAATATTCACCCAGCGAAGGAATCCGCTCGTTGCGTGAAAAGCTGGTTAAATATTACGATAAATTCAATATTAATGTAACTGCTGAAGATATTATCATTACTTCAGGTGGAAGTGAAGCTGTTACTTTTGCTTTTATGAGCTGCCTTGATCCGGGCGACGAAATTATTGTTCCGGAACCGGCTTACGCCAACTACGAAGCTTTTGCCATTGTTGCAGGGGCGGTTATTAAATCGATTGCCGCCAAAATTGAAGACGGATTTGCCTTGCCTCCGGTGGAAGAGTTTGAAAAATTCATCACCCCGAAAACCAAGGGGATTATGATTTGCAATCCGAACAATCCGACCGGTTATTTGTACACCCGCGAGGAAATGAACAAAATTCGCGACCTGGTGAAAAAATACGATTTGTATCTTTTTTCGGATGAGGTTTACCGTGAATTTTGTTACACTGGCGCTCCCTACATTTCGGCTTTTCATCTCGAAGGAATTGAGCAGAATGTTGTTCTTATTGACTCGGTTTCGAAGCGGTACAGTGAATGCGGACTGCGCATCGGGGCGTTAATTACCAAAAACGAAGCGGTAAAAAAGAACGTAATGAAATTTTGCCAGGCCCGTTTGAGTCCGCCACTTATCGGACAAATTGCTGCCGAAGCTTCGCTTGATGCCGATCCAGACTACATGCTGAACAACTACAACGAATATGTAAACCGCAGAAAATATCTGATCGACGGACTTAACCGCATCGATGGTGTTTATTCGCCCATTCCGATGGGGGCATTTTATACGGTGGCAAAACTTCCGGTCGACAATGCCGACAAATTTTGTGCATGGTTACTTTCCGATTATCAATACGAAGGACAAACTTTGATGATGGCTCCGGCTTCAGGTTTTTACACCGACCCAAGTCAGGGAATCGATCAGGTGCGAATTGCCTATGTTCTGAATAAAAAAGATTTGTCTGTTTGTTTGAAAATCCTGGAAGAGTCATTAAAAGTTTATCCTGGACGTACTTTAAAATAGCTGGGAAAGTCAATAAATTAAATCTTTTTCAATATGTCAAAAGCCCGGTACTGCATTTCCAGACCGGGTTTTTTAATTCCACACCTCCAATTATTAAATTTTCCAATAAAGTGAAAAAGATAAGTCTTCGGGTGTTTTTATTTTTTCTAATTTAAACGTTCCGGAAATACTGCAGTTTCCGGCATTTTCTTTTCAAAACAATTAGCAAGACCAAAATGAAATACATTCTTTCTTTTCTGTTGATTTTTAGTGTCGTCGGATCAAACGCCGAAAACAAAGATTCTGTATGGGTTCGTAAGAATTATACCAAACAGGAAGTTTATATTACCATGCGCGACGGGGTTCGATTGTTTACATCGATTTATATTCCGAAGGACAAAAAGGAAATGCACCCGATTTTATTGACCCGGACTCCGTATTCCTGCCAGCCTTACGGGGAAAACGAATTTTCTTCATTTTGGAATAATTATAAAATGAGTTATCTGAAAGAGGGGTATATAATGGTTACGCAGGATGTACGCGGACGCTGGATGAGTGAAGGCGAATTTGTAGATGTGCGTCCTTTTATTCAGGATAAAACAGGAAACGAAATTGATGAAGCCAGCGATACCTACGACACAGTTGACTGGCTGATAAAAAATATTTCAAACAACAACGGGAATGTAGGAGTTTTTGGCATTTCGTATCCCGGATTTTACTCAACAATGGCGGCAGCAAGCAATCACCCGGCATTAAAAGCGGTGAGCCCGCAAGCCCCGGTTACCGACTGGTTTATTGGCGACGATTTTCACCACAACGGCGCATTTTTTCAAATGGATGCTTTTAATTTTTACTCGGCCATTGGCGGAAGTTTTGGTGTTCCGCGTCCAACTCCTGTTTCAAAAGGTTCACGGGGAGAAGGGTTTCCGGTGGAAGACAACTACAAATTTTATCTTGAACAGGGAAGCTTAAAAAACCTCACCCAATTAACAGGCGATACTATTGCCTTCTGGACAGAAATAATGAACCACCCGAATTACGACGAATGGTGGCAGGCCCGCGATGCGCGAAATGCTACGAAGGATTTGAAACCTGCTGTGCTTTGGGTTGGCGGATTGTTTGACGCTGAAGATTGCTGGGGCGCCTGGAACGGTTATCTGGCGGCTGAAAAAAATAATCCCGGCAAATCGTTCAATAAAATTGTAGAAGGTCCATGGTCGCATGGTCAGTGGGCGAGGGGCGAAGGACGAAATCACGGAAATATTCTGTTTGGCTCGAATACAAGCGAGTTTTACAGACAAAATATTGAAATTCCTTTTTTTAACTTTTTTTTGAAAGGAAAGGGTGATATTTCCGGAATTGCCGAGGCCAACGTTTTTATTACCGGCGCTAACGAGTGGAAAAAATTTGAACAGTGGCCTCCCGCAGGAGTAGAGCAGGAAAGTATGTATCTCCAGTCCGGTGGCAAGTTGTCGTTGGAAAAACCTTCTGCAAACAGCAGTTTCACGGAATACACCAGCGACCCCTCAAAACCGGTTCCTTACGAAGAAAATGTACATCTTCAGAGAACACGCGAATACATGTCGAATGATCAGCGTTTTGCAGCGCGGCGCCCTGATGTTTTGGTTTTTCAGACCGATGTTTTAACTGAAAATGTTACTGTACCCGGAAGTGTTGTGGCTGATATTCTGACCAGCATTTCAACCACCGATGCCGATTATGTTGTGAAAATTATTGATGTTTTCCCCGACAATTTTAGATATCCGGAAAATGTGGCAGATGAAACTGATTATCCGATGGGAGCTTATCAGATGCTTGTGCGGGGAGAAGTTTTCAGAGGCCGGTTCAGAAATAGTTTTGAAAACCCGAAAGCTTTTACTCCCGGAATAGTGGAAGAGGTGAAGTTTGAATTGCCGCCAATCGCGCACTGTTTCAAAAAAGGACACCGGATTATGGTACAAATACAAAGCAGCTGGTTTCCGCTGGTCGACCGCAACCCACAGCAATTTGTCGATATTTATCATTGCAATCCATCAGATTTTGTAAAAAGCGACATCCGGATTTTTCACGATGTACAAAATGCATCAAAAATTGTATTGCCTGTGCTGAAATAGAAACTCATTTTTTTTCTATTGTATTGCAGTTTGCAGGTTCTCATATTTTTACCTGTTAAATTGGTATATTTGTAAAAAACACATTGAAATGATAATTAATAATTTACCATTTACTGCTGTATTTGTTGAAGAACCAACAGGAGGGTATTCTGCTTTCGTGGAAGAAATCCGGGGAGCCAATTCTCAGGGGGAAACAATTGAGGAAGCGAAGGAAAATTTGAAAGAAGCTGTTTTATTGGTACTCGAAACGAACAAAATGTTATCACAAAAAAATGTTTTAAGGGGAGTAAAAAGTCTTAAGGAACCTTTACATTTTTCTGAATGAAACGAACCAAACTTGTTAAATACCTGACTAAAAATGGATGTTCCCTGTTGCGGGAAGGAGGGAAACACAGTGTTCTTTACAATCCTAAAAATGGGAAAATATCAACTGTTCCGCGACATTCTGAGATTAAGTAGTTTACCGTTGAGAAAATTTGTAAAGATTTAGATGTGGTGATTCCCAGTGGAGAATAAAAATCCGGTTTGAGTTTTTCGAACCGGATTTTTATTTCTTGCTGCCTCTCCTTTTGAGAGGGTTGGAGAGGCGTTATAATTTTTTAATTCTTTCCATTGCTTCCAGTACATTTTCGCGATCGGCAAATGCTGAAAAACGGAAATAACCTTCGCCCGACGGTCCGAAACCTGAGCCTGGAGTTCCAACGACATTGGCTTCGTTTAGTACTTTGTCGAAGAAATCCCACGATTTCATTCCGTTTTTGGTTTTTACCCAAATGTAAGGTGCATTTTCGCCACCAAAAACTTCGTAACCCGCCGCAAGCAAACTGGCTTTCATTATCCGGGCATTTTCCATGTAATACGAAATTACTTCTGCCACTTCTTTTTTACCTTCTTCGGTGAAAATAGCCGCTGCAGCTTTTTGAACCGGGTATGAAACGCCGTTAAATTTTGTCGACTGGCGACGGTTCCACAATGGTTTTACCGGGTGTGCTTTTCCTTCTGAATCGTAAGCTGTTAATTCTTTTGGGACCACAGTAAAAGCACAGCGGGTGCCTGTAAATCCTGCGGTTTTCGAGAAACTTCGGAATTCGATGGCCACCTGTTTAGCTCCTTCAATTTCGTAAATCGAATGCGGAATATCATCGTCTTTTATAAATGCTTCGTAAGCAGCATCGTAAAGAATAATGCTTTTGTTGGCAATGGCAAAATCTACCCACTTTTTCAGTTCTTCTTTTGAAGCCACAGTTCCGGTGGGATTGTTCGGATAACAAAGGAAAATTAAATCGGGAACTTCGGTCGGAAGTTCAGGAATAAAACCATTTTCTCTGGTACAGGGCATGTAAATAATTCCGTCGTAATATCCGTTGGTTTGGCAGGCGCCTGTTTTTCCCGACATTACAGTGGTGTCGGCATACACCGGGTACACCGGGTCGCAAATACCGATTTTATTTTCGTTGCCAAATATTTCCTGGATATTTCCGGTGTCGCATTTCGAGCCGTCGGAAATAAAAATATCGTCGGCCGAAATATCTACTCCACGAGCCTGGTATGAATTTTTTGCAATGGCTTCGCGCAAAAAGGCATAACCCTGTTCCGGGCCGTAACCTTTAAAAGAGTTGGCTTGCGCCATTTCTTCAACACCTTCGTGAAAAGCTTTTACAACCGTTGGAACCAAAGGTTGTGTTACGTCGCCAATCCCCATTTTAATCACTTTTTTGTCGGGGTGGGCTGCAATAAATTCGTTAACCCGTCTTCCTATTTCAGGGAATAAATACCCTGCCTGCAGTTTAAGGTAACTTTCGTTAATAATTGCCATCTGTATGTTTTTATTAGTTGTTTCTTATTTTTCAGGATTGTAAAGATAGAAAATATTGTGTGCTGGGTTCAGAATTTAAATACAACGTTATTCTTATTTAGATTTTATTAATGAAACGAATTAATTAAGAGTTAAACGCATTGGTATTACATATTTTTTAAAACTCAGATTGAACCCGGATAATTTCTATTCAGGCCGAATAATTGCACCAAATGCAGCATCAAATTTCGGCACGGTTTAATACATTTGCACATAAATTTTTATGCCATGCAAAATTTCTTTGTAAAATCCCACGGTTTGGGAAACGATTATATTGTTTTAAATCAGTACGAAATTGGTTTTGAATTAACTGAAAAAGCGATTCAGAAAATTTGTGATGTTCATTACGGAATTGGTTCCGACGGTATTTTGCTGAAAGTACCAAGTTTCTCTGCAAATTTTGGTTTGCGAATTTTAAATCCCGACGGTTCAGAGGCTGAAAAAAGCGGAAACGGTTTGCGCATTTTTGCCAAATATCTGTACGACTACAAATTCTCGCGCGAGAAAATTTTTACCATTGAAACTCCCGGCGGAATGGTTCGCGCAGAAATTACCGAAGAGGAAAACGGAAAAGCCAAAACCGTAAAAGTAGATATGGGAAAAGCCCATTTTGTTTCAGCTGAAATTCCCGTAAAATGTGAACGTGAAGAATGTATGAATGAAACGCTTCACCTCGAATTCAGAGATTATGAAGTAAATTGTGTTTCGGTAGGAAATCCGCACTGTGTAATTTTGAAAGACAAACTTGATGAAAAGGAAATAAAACAATTTGGGTCACAGATTGAAAACCACCCGATGTTTCCGAACCGCATTAATGTACAGTTTGCCAAAGTTATTTCACCTACAGAAGTTGAGATTTTGATTTGGGAACGCGGCGCCGGCTGGACACTGGCTTCCGGAAGTTCGTCGTGTGCTGTGGCTTCGGTAATGGTGAAAAAAGGCCTAACCGGTAAAAAACTCGCTGTTAAAATGCCGGGAGGTACTTTACAAATTGAAATTGATGATGTTTGGAACATTAAAATGACCGGCGAAGTCAAAGAAATTGCCTCCGGATTTTTAAGTCAGGAGCTGATAGCTTTGCTCTAACCCGCGAAACGTTAAATTTCTTTCCTATAAAATCAGCTTTATTTAGAATAGTTCTAACAATTCAGGTATAAATGGTACTTTTGTGCCACTTTAATCGAAAAAAAATGGCAGAGAAAAAATTACCCTTTTCAAAAGAGCAGGTCGAAAAAATTATCGAAAGCTACCCAACGCCTTTTCATATTTACGATGAAAAAGCCATGCGTGAAAATGCCCGGTATTTTAAAAATGCATTTTCATGGAACGAGGGTTTTAAGGAATATTATGCCATTAAAGCAGCTCCAAATCCTTATTTAATGAAGATTTTGCGCGAAGAAGGTTTTGGAATCGACTGCAGTTCGGTTGCTGAGCTTGAACTGGCAAAAAAGGTTGGAATGAAAGGTAGCGAAATTATGCTAACTTCAAACGACACACCTGCTTTCGAGTTTCAGCTGGCCAAAGATTTGGGCGCAATTATTAACCTCGACGATATTTCGCATATCGAATATCTGGAGCAAAATGTGGGACTTCCCGACACCATTTGTATGCGTTACAATCCAGGCGATTTGAAACAGGGAAACCTGATTATCGGTCATCCGGAAGATGCAAAATACGGTTTTACTCACGCACAAATGATTGAAGGGTACCGAATGCTGAAAGAAAAGGGAGTGAAACATTTTGGTATTCATACCATGGTGGCTTCCAACGAACTTGATTCGGATTATTTTATTGAAACGGCTGAAATTCTGTTTAACCTGATTATTGAGGTTTCTGAAAAACTGGGTATTCATATTGAATTTGCCAATCTTGGCGGAGGAATTGGGATTCCGTATAAACCTGAACAAAAGAAAGTGGATTTGGAATACGTGAGCGACGGGATTCAGAAGTTATACAACAAAATGATTGTTGGAAACGGATTGGCGCCGCTGAAACTTTTCTTCGAGTCGGGACGCGCCATTACCGGACCTTACGGTTATTTGGTAACCAAAGTACGCCACATAAAAAGCACCTATAAAAAGTTTGCCGGTCTCGATTCGAGTATGGCAAATTTAATGCGTCCGGCTTTGTACGGCGCGTATCATCACATTACTGTTCTTGGAAAAGAAAACGATGCTCCAACTGTAAAATACGATGTAACCGGATCGTTGTGTGAAAACAACGACAAGTTTGCCATCGATCGCATGTTGCCCGAAATTGAACCCAACGACATTATTGTTATTCACGATACCGGGGCACACGGCCATGCCATGGGTTTTAACTACAACGGAAAACTGAGGTCGGCAGAATTGTTGTTGCGAGAAAATGGCGAAGTGGTTCAAATTAGAAGAGCCGAAACTTTGGAAGATTATTTTATTACACTCGACTTCGACGGATTAAAGGATTTTTCTGTATAAAACATAATACAAAATATTTATCTTAGGCCGGGAACTAATTTCCGGCCTTTTTCGTATTGTAAATACAAATTTTAGGTTATGAAAATCGGATTCGACGCAAAACGGGCTTTTCTTAATTCCTCCGGGCTTGGCAACTACAGCAGGAACACCATAAACTCTTTGCATCAGTATTATCCCGAAAATCGTTACGTTTTATTCACACCCGAAATCAACAAGGAACTTTTTCATAACTACAACCAGTTCGATGTAATTTCACCCGACAGTCCGGTTTCAAAAATTTTAAAATCAATGTGGCGGAGTTTTTCAGTAAGCGGACAGTTGGAAAAACGGGAAATTGACATATTTCACGGATTAAGCAACGAACTTCCGGAAGGAATTCACAAAACAAAAGTTCCTTCGGTTGTGACTATTCACGACCTCATTTTTATGCGTTTTCCGCAGTTTTACAAACCCATCGACCGAAATATTTATTTTCGGAAAGTAAAATATGCATGTTCGGCAGCTACAAAGATTGTTGCCATCAGCGAACAAACCAAAGAAGATTTGATTTTTTACTTTGGTATCGATGCACATAAAATTGAAGTAATCTATCAATCGGTTTCTCCGCGCTATTTCGAAATTCAGAATACAAATCACCTTCCTGAAAAATATGGTTTACCAGAGAAATTTATTCTTTCGGTGGGAACCATCGAACCGCGTAAAAACCAACTTTCACTTTTAAAAGCCATTCAAACGGCAAAAATTGACACAACGGTTGTTTTTGTTGGAAATCCAACGATTTACACCGCTGAGTTGTTAAAGTTCATTTCTGAAAATAAACTCGAAGAAAAGGTTAAATTTTTAAGTAACATTCCAAAAAAAGACCTGGCTGCGTTGTACCAGAGGGCTGCGATGTCGGTTTATATTTCGCTGTTTGAAGGTTTTGGGTTGCCGGTTGTAGAGTCGATGGCAGCGGGATGTCCGGTAATTACTTCCAATGTTTCGGCGTTGTCCGAAACAGCGGGTAAAGCAGCTGTTGTCTGCGATCCGAATAATCCGGAGGAAATTGGTGAAGCCATAAAAAAACTGCTGGGCAGCAAAACAGAACGCGAAAAATTTATCGGAAAAGGGCACGAACGGGCAAAAGAATTTCACCCTGCTTATTTTTCAGAAAAAATGATTTCTTTGTACTCCCGAATTTTAGCGTAAAATCATGCAAAACGACATAAAAAAAGCACTTGAAGTTTTAAAAAGCGGTGGTGTTATTTTGTATCCTACCGATACTATTTGGGGTATTGGTTGCGATGCCACAAATGCAGAGGCTGTTCAGCGGATTTACAAAATCAAAAAAAGGGAAGATTCGAAAAGTATGCTGGTTTTAATGGAAAACCCGGCATTGCTCGATCGTTATGTCGACGATGTTCCTGAAATTGCGTGGGATTTGGTTGAAATTTCTACAACACCGCTTACCGTAATTTATTCGAACGCAAAAAATCTGGCGACCAATTTAATTGCTGAAGACGGCAGCATTGGAATCAGATTTACCAAAGAAGAATTTACAACGCAGCTTTTACAACGTTTTCGCAAGCCACTGGTTTCCACATCGGCAAATATCAGCGGTGAAAAATCGCCGGCTTTTTTTGGTGAGATTTCAAACGAAATAAAAAAACATGTCGATTACATTGTGGAATACCGGCAAGACGATGTTACTCCGGCAACGCCTTCGAGCATTATAAAACTGGGCCCAGGCGGAAGAATCGACATTATCAGAAAATAAAAACTGCCTCGTTTCAGAAGCAGTTTTTATTGTTATTTTGAAATCTGAAAATTCAGTAATTCAATTACTCAACAATTTCCTGGCCGTATTTTGTTGCAAATTTGCGGTACAAGCGTTTGTGTTTGTTGTCGAGACTGATGTTTCTTCCGTTGATAAAAGCAAGCGTTACCTTGTTGGTCCTCATGTCGAGTAAATCGCCGTTTGAAATCAGAATGTGAGCATCTTTTCCAACTTCAAGAGAACCTGCAATATCTTCTATTCCCAGAATTTTAGCTGAATTCAACGTAACCGTTTGCAATGCCTGTTCTTTTGTAAGTCCGTAAGCAACACCCTCGCCGGCAACAAACGGAAGGTTCATGCACAATGTGCTTCCTTCGTAACTAAGTGCAGCAGTAATTCCGGCATCGGTAAACCGGGCTGCCATTTCGTAGGGCGCTTTTGTGTAAGTGTCTTTCCGTTTTGGCAGACGGTGAATTGGAGCTACAATAACCGGAATATTATTTTCTTTCAGGAAATCTTTTACCATTAAAGCATCTTCGTCGGCACCGGAAAGTACTATCTTTTTAACCCCCATTTTTTTTGCAAAACTAATGCTCTCGATAATGGTTTTTACATAATCAGCCTGAATATACAAAACGAGTGAGCCATCAAAAAGTCCCTGCATGGCAGCGAGTTTTGAGTTCGCCGGAGTTCCTTTGTAAACGCGGGCTTCGCTGAAAATACTTTCCAGTTTTTGTACATTTTCTGCATAACTTTTATTTTCTTCCATGGTGCTGTTTTCACCGTAACCCCGCCGCGAATAATACGAAGGCCAGCTGAGCCACAAACCTTCGTCGGCTTTATAAATAGCATCTTCAAAATTCCAGGCGTCGAGATTCATTACCGAAGAAAGTCCTGAAATCATGCCTCCCTGTGGAATAATTTGTGCCAGTAAAATACCGTTGGAACGGGCCACCGGAATTTGTTCCGATTCGGTATTGAATGCAATGGTTGATCGAACGCTGGGGTTTAATTCACCGGTTTCCCTGCTGTCGACAGTGGCGTTAACTCCGTCAATTTCCGACAAACCCAGCTGCGAGGCCATTAAAATCAATCCCGGATAAACTTCTTTTCCTGTAGCATCTATTTTTTCATAGTTAGAAAACTGTGTTCCAAGGTTTTCAGCTTTTCCTGCAAAAGTTATTTTCCCTTTATCAAAGGCAATGGCAGAATTCTCAATTACTTCGCCGGTGCCAATGTGTGCCGTTCCACCAATCAGTACAATGCCGTGGTCCTGTGCCGGAGCCGGTGCAGGTACCTGGGCCAGTGCCGAATAACCCCATCCCAGAAAAGCGAATGCAAATAAAATATGTTGAATTAATTTTTTCATCTTGTTTATTTTTAGGTTATTCATTAATGCTGTAATCGGTAATGTCTTCATCGCCGTAAATAAACTGGTCGTTCATTCGTACCGGAGGTCTTCTTCCGGCGGCACCGTTTCTGCCACCGCTTCCTTCGGCCAGAATTTTATTGATAATTCGCGAGCGTTCCGTTTGAATGGATTCATACATTTCTTTGTCTTTTTCCTTGTCGAAATACACTGTTCCGTCGACAAAAGTTTTTGAAGGCATCGCATAAATTGAAAGCGGATTGTCGGTCCAGAGTACGAGGTCGGCATCTTTTCCAACTTTAATACTTCCCATCCGGTCGTCGAGGTGAAGGATTTTTGCCGGATTCAGCGTAACCAGTTTCATGGCTTCAATTTCAGAAAGACCGCCGTATTTCACTATTTTAGCGGCTTCCTGGTTCAACCTTCTTCCCATTTCAGCATCGTCGGAATTTATACAAACCAAAACTCCCTGTTTCGACTCTAATGCAGCGTTGTAAGCAATAGCATCGTATACTTCGTATTTGTAGGCCCACCAGTCGGAGAAAACACTTCCCGCGGCACCTGCTTCCCGCATTTGGTTGGCCACTTTGTATCCTTCGGTATTATGAATAAGCGTGTGTGGTTTAATGCCAAATTCCTTCGCCAGTTTTATAATCATGTTGGTTTCGCTTTGAACATAAGTATGGCAAACCATAAAACTTTTTTCGGTGAACATGTCAGCAATCGCTTCCAGCTGAAGGTCTCTTCGCGGCGCCGGTGTTTTGGCTTTTTCGCTTGCTGAAAGGTTGTTATAGGCTTCCAGTTTCTGCTGGTATTCTTTGGCGCGAATATATGCATCGCGAATAGATTGTTCAACACCCATGCGTGTTAGCGGGAAACGGGTGCTGGTTTGCATCCTCGACTGTTTTACATTTTCCCCCAAAGCATGTTTCAGAAATCCCACCTGATTTTTTACCATCAGTTCATCAGGAGTTGCACCCCAGCGTAGTTTTATCAGCACCGACTGACCGCCAATCGGGTTGGCAGAACCGTGCAGCAAATGCGAGCAAGTAACACCACCAGCCAGTTGACGGTAAATTGTAATATCTTCTGGATTCAGGACATCGCTCATTCTTACTTCCGAAGTTATTGCGTGTGTTCCTTCATTCGTTCCGTTTAAAGCCATGTGCGAGTGTTCGTCGATAATTCCCGGGGTAAGTTGCATTCCTGTTCCGTCAATAACCCAGGCAGTTCCTGTATCGAGGTTTTTACCGATTTTTGCAATCTTTCCACCTTTCACCAAAACGTCGGTATTTTCTAGAATACCATCATTTTCCATCGTCCACACTCTGGCATTCTTAATAACAAAATCCTTGTATTGCGGTTTTTCTTCGTTTCCGAACGCTACAAACGGATAAATTACTTTTCCGGGCTCCGAAAGTTCATCCTCTTTCTTTTTGTTGCCTTCTTTTGAAATCGTATCATTTACTGAAGTCATTTTCCAAACAATGTCTTTTCCATCAGCCAAAACACCTGTTCCGGCCAGTTTTTCACCTTCAGTCCATCCTGAAAGACGAATCCAGTTTTTGTCGGAAGGAAACGAAAGTGAAACCAGATTTTCGGAAACAGTAATTTTTCCCGACTCGGTTTTTTCCTCCCCTGTTTTAACTTTTAATGAATAGGAACCGGGTTTTCCTTCAATGGTGACAGAATAGTTTTCGTTGTTGCTCAGGGCCAAGGTGTATTCACCTTTTAATTCGGGAAGTTTACTGTCGGTAATTTCATATTTTTTACCCTGAACCCAATTTTCATAAACTACACATTCCGGGTCGAAAATTTCGCCGGAGGTAATCAGAAAATTGGCTACTTTTCCTTTTTCGAGCGAGCCAAGCAAATTGTCGCAGCCAATTAATTTTGCCGGAGTTTTGGTCAGCGCTTTTAAAGCATCTTCTTTGCTTAGTCCGCATTTTATGGCTTTTGTTAAATTGGTGCGAAACTGCTTTTTGTCTTTTAATCCGTCGCTTGTAAAAGCAAATTCTATATTTTTTGCAGCAACTCTGGCCGGATTGTATGGAGCAAGTTCCCAATTTTTCAAATCTTCAAGCGGCACCAAAATAGCTTTGTAAGGATCTTCAACGTCGGGGGCTTCAGGAAAATTCAAAGGAATAATCAGTGAAGAACCGGTTGCGGCAATTTGGTCGATCAACTGGTATTCGTCGCCGTTTCCTTTCAGAATAAAAGGGATGCTGAATTCTTTTCCGAGTTTGTTTACTTCGAGCAGGTTAATTTTATCGCGCACCTGAAAAATTGAAGGTAAATTTTTGTTTTCAGTTACAGCTTCAAGGGAGGCATCGAAAACCGATTTGTCGGGTTGGGCAGCATACCATTGGACATCGTAAAAAGTTTGACGCATCAATGCAAAAGCACCCATCAATGAGCCGGGGTAGCTCATTTGCGATTTTCCTTTGTCGAGCGAATAACCGCATGCTGCTTTTCCTTTTATTACTACCTGTTCTTCATCGTCGTTGGCCAACGAAACCAGAGAAGAAATACCGCGCATAATTCCGTCGTTTTCCTGCGTCAGTACTGCGCCAAATCCTGCTTTGCGCAATTCATCGGCATCTTTGTCGCTTACATGGAATTCTTCCGCCGCATATTTGTACGGTTTGATAGCGTCGTTCCAGTAAAACGGCCCGTCGATTTTTGATTCAAAAACCTGCTGGCGCATCATAAAATTTGCACGGCTGCCCGGTGCCTGGCTTTGGTTTTGACTGCCAACACCGTATTCCGTAAACAAATCGATAAACGAAGGATAAATGTATTTTCCTGCAAGATCTTCCACAACTGCGTCTTTCGGAATTTCTGCATTTTTACCAACGGCCACAATTTTCCCTTTTTTGATTATCAGAACCGCGTCGTTAATTACAGTTTGGTAATCAACAACTACAGTTGCATGTGTAAAAGCGTAAACCTCGGGCCGTTCGTCGCCAACACCGAGTACCGGAGACAGGTTTTGCGCGTTTGCAAAAGCAAAAAATGCAACTGCGAATGTTAAACAGACTAGTTTTTTCATATTCGATTTATAATGAATTATTCTAAAATCACACTTGCGAAATCCGGTGAATTCCGTTTTGTGTTTATTATGCCTTTACAGAAATCGGTTGTTGTTAGTTTTTTTGAAACTCCGCGAAATCCCCTCTTTTCCGGTTTTGTTTCATGTTTTAAATCTAACAAAAAATGAATCGATTTTTTTTTAATTCACAGAAAAATAAAAAACCGAAGCAAAAAATTCAATAAAAATTAATTTACCCCGTTTTGTCGTACAAAAATGCGCTTGTCTTTTGTTTTTTCCTGAGTAGGGTCTATTGAATTGGGAGTGATTAGAAGATTTTATGGTGTTTTTTTTTGGCAGGCTTGATTTTTTGCCGGAACAAAAGTTTTAGAAGTAAATAGTGTTTTGGCTGGGATTTTTTTTGGAATATTAAAAAGAAAAGGCTCCGAAAAGCGGAGCCTTCATCGAAGATTTTTTTATTTTTCTTTCAGAATATCCCTGATTTCGGTAAGCAACAATTCTTCTTTACTTGGTGCTGGCGGTGCCGGTGGAGGAGCCACTTCTTTTTTCTTCATTCTGTTGAAAGCTTTTACAACCATAAAAATGGAGAAAGCAACAATTAAAAAGTCGAGCACTGTGTTGACAAAAACGCCATAATTCAGCGTAACTGCGGGTGTTTCATCCACTGCTGCGCGCAACACAATTTTTAAATCACTGAAATCGACATTTCCGAGCAACAATCCAATCGGCGGCATTAATACATCATTTACAAAAGAAGTGATAATTTTCCCGAATGCGCCACCAATAATTACTGCAACAGCCAAATCGAGTACATTGCCTTTCATGGCAAAACTTTTGAACTCTTTCATTATTCCCATAACCGTATTTTTTTTGTTAGTACTTTTTAATCTGAATGTAAGTTAGTTAATCCGACCCAGATTTTAAACAGTAAAAACAAAAAAACCGGAACAAGGTTGCTCCGGTTTAAAAAATATTGAAATTATGTTACATCTTTTTTACTCTGCCTGAACCGGCAACCGACGAGTCGATGCTTGGATTTCCGCGATAGTAAATGTTTCCTGAACCTGCTACGCGTGCTTTTAGCGCACCGTTTGTTGTTATTGAGCAATTTCCTGACCCGGCAATTCTTACATCGGTATTTTCTGCTTCAAAACCTTCAGCTTTAACATTTCCGGAGCCCGATATAGAAACCGTCATTTCGGAAGCAACTCCGCCGTCGCTGATAATAATATCGCCCGAGCCCGAAATGGAGGCTTTTACGCGGTCGGCATCCAAATTATCGAGCGAAATATTACCGCTTCCGCTTACCGCTAAATCCAGAATCCGGCTTTTAATTTGGTCGTTGGCAAGAATATCGCCCGAACCAGAGATATTAAGTCCGTCGATTTCGGGAACTGTAATGTAAATATCAATCTTGCCCGGGTTGTAATTCCGGTTGAAAAAATTTCCGGAAGGAAAACGGATAATCAGCTGGCGATCTTTTACTTCGGTAATAATATCTTCCAAAGTAGATTCTTTGGCCTCAATTTCAACACTCTGGGTGTTGCCCTGTTTCAGGTGAACCGTTCCCGAAATTCGTAACGAAATTTCAGAAAATGCCGGAACATTGCGTTTTTCGTTTTCAGCTTTAACTGTGTTTACCAGGAAAGTACCTGCTAACAATACAATAAGGAATAAGACTTTTGTTTTCATTTTCATTTATGTTTACTAATTTTCTGTTTGATCGAAAATATGTTTTTATATTGATTTTACCGGTATTTGTGTGTCGTTTTTTAATTCACTTTGTAATGACGTGCAAATATTCATAAAGTTGCACACCGGTGAAAAAAAAGTGGCATTTTTACGGGCAAAATTTTAGAAATCGCAAAAATGAATCAGAATACTTTCTCCACCGCTGTTCAAATAAGATTCAACGATATTGATTTGGCCGGGCATGTTTACAATGCCAAATACCAGGAATTTTTTGATTTGGCACGCATCGATTATTTCAATTCAGTGTTGGGCAGTCGTATCGACTGGACGGATTTCGGGCTGGTAATTGCTTCCATAAAAATTGATTATGCTAAACCGGTGTACCTCGACGATACGATTGAAGTGGTTTCTCACGTGGTTGCTGTGGGCGACAAAAGTCTTGAAATGTTTCAGCAGGTATTTAAAAACGGGCAAAATGAAGCGGTGGCTGTTGCAAAAACAGTGTTGGTGTGTTTCGATATGAAACAAAAAGAATCGAGACGAATTCCGGAAGAGTGGCGTGAAAAATTCAGAATTGCCGAACCGGCATTACAAATCAATTAATCCTTCGGGCAGGGTAAGTTTTATAATTTGCTTCTGCTCGTCAATGGAAACCAGTAAATCTTCGTTAAAAGGGACAAGAATTTCATTGTTTTCCTGCTGAACAGTAAAAACAATGTTTCCCGAAAAATCGTCGACGTGGATTATTTTTCCAACCGTTCCGAGGATCTCATCTTCCAGCGTATAATTTTCGAAAACCGAGTAGGTCAGTTCTACTTCGTCGGGAACAATTTCTTCGGAAAACAGATAAACCGGGCAACCCACCAGCCGGCGTGCATATTCTTCGGTTTCTACCCAGTCGAGTTTTACAATGGCCGATTTTGAGGATTTAAAACGCAGTCCGTCTTCAGCAATAAAAAAAGGAACCAAAAGCCCGTCGATTTCGAGGAAGAGTTGTGTGGCTTCTTCCACCGAAAGTTCAAACTCGGGTTCGAATTCCAGCGTTAGTTCTCCGCGAACGCCGTGTGTTTTCCGGATAAATCCGATTTGTGTGCAGTCTGCCTTTGGTATTGTTTCCATGCGGTAAAAATAGGGAAAAATTTTGTCAGCACTACTTTTTTGAGATTGTACTAATTTAAAGTTGTGGTTTAGAAAAAGTTCGGCAAGGGGCAAAAAAAACCACCGGCCTTTTTCCGACCGGTGGTTTTCTATGTTCAGATGATGTTCTTTCGTTAAGATTCAGCACCTTCTTCTTCAGGAGCAGCTTCAGTTTCAGCAGCAGCTTCGGCAGCAGCGGCTTTTGCAGCAGCTTCGGCTTCGGCAGCCAGTTCTGCATTTTTAGCAGCAATGGCAGCAGCTCTTTCTTCCTTGATTTTAATTTCAGCGTCGAGCTGTTTTTTGGCAGCTTTTACTTCATCGCCGGCCAAGCGATCGATTTTTGCCTGGATTTTGGCGTCTTTTTCAGCCATCCATTTGTCCAGACGTTTTTCAGCTTCAGCTTCATCAAAAGCTCCTTTTTTAACTCCACCCATCAGGTGTTTTTTGTAGAGTACACCTTTGTACGACAAAATTGCCTTAACGGTGTCGGTTGGTTGTGCGCCTTTTACAAGCCAGTCGTAAGCTTTGTCAAAATCGAGATCTATAGTAGCAGGATTTGTATTCGGATTATAAGAGCCAATCCTTTCAACGTACCTGCCATCTCGTGGCGCCCTGCTATCGGCTACCACAATGTGGTAGTAAGCATAACGTTTGCGGCCGAACCGCGATAATCTCATTTTTACTGGCATAATTCTAAAATTATTTTTTTTGAAAATGTGGCGCAAAGATAGTATAAAATTCTGTTTACAAAATCTTTGGGTGGCTTTTTTCTAAAACAGGGGCGTTTTGATAAAGTTTTCTGTTTTTTCAGATTTGCTAATTTCCAATTTTAATTTTCTCGTAATACTTTTGTGCTTTGTGGGTTAAAATAATGTAGTAAAACCCCTCTTTCCAGCCCGAAGTTTTCACTTTTATCTGTTTATCAATTTTTTCAGCCTTGTATTTTTTTGAAAACGACAAATCATAGATTTCTAAGGTTGTTTCACTGTCAACCGAGGTTAAATCGAAAGTATCGTCGAATTCGATTGTGAACTCTTCGGTTGCCGGGTTTGGATACGCCAAAAGATAGCCTCCGCAACTGTAACTTTGTCCGAAATATTGGGTTTTTATCAGATGGCTGGTATTGCAACATGTAGTGGCCGTTATCGTTACAACCGTGCTTGGAGTGTTGTTTGTATTTATTCGGATGTAATTATTGGTTTGTTCGTATTTTGTCCACTGCGAAGGAATCGACCACTGGAAGTTTGTTGTCGAGCAACCTGAATTGTTGTTTAAATAAATGTAATAACTTGAGTTTGGACAAAGTAGCCAAACTTCACTAAAATAAATTGGATCAGGGGCATTCGAAGGAACAACATTTATTGATATTTCTTCGGGTTCAGGCATGTTTATGGTAAATGTTTTTGTATAATAGAGCGAACTGCAACCGTCAGAAATGGTAAAGGTGATGGTTCCTTCAGAGCCGGTGTACATGGTTTTGGGAGAAATAACCGCCACCGAATCGTTTCCACTTGTGGGCGAATTGAAATAGGTTGACGGACTAACCGACCAGCTTACGCTAAATCCTGGCGGAATATTGGTTAACCGGAAAGTACTGCCTGCAGTACAGGCATAGTCAGGGCAATCGAGTTCCGGTGTTAACCTGAGAATATTATCATCGTCCAAAAAGATGGTTGTAGGGTCGGCTCGTTAAAATCCATTTCACAGGGGCCGGGGCACCCCGAAGGTTTATCACCAATCCCCCAGTAGTAAAACCCGTCTTCATCCTCGTCTGTATAACTCCGGCTTGAAAAAATAGAATTGCAACCGCTGCCAATACAGGAGATAGTGTTCCCTCCACTCTCATATTTTACTCGGTAAAATATAGCTTTATATTCTGGAGCAAAAACATTTATGTCAACTTCATAAAATCCTTCTTCTCCCGGCCAGCTGTCTTTTATTTCCCACTCACCATCAGCATTCCATCCAATAATAAGAAAAGAGTGCATATTGTCGATTGCAGAACCGTGGAGTTCTGTACCACATTTATCTAGTGTTGCTACTATTGGGCCGTAATCAATTATAGCTCTTTTTAATTGTTGAATCGTGTTTAAATATAACTGTTGATATCCAGGTATATATACGATATAGTCAGGGTTAGGACACATTGTTTGATTGCAATCGGTTCTACAATATGGAGAACTATCTGGGTATGAATAACAATCTTCATTAACAATGCCTGAATATTGAACATAGTTGAACGTATTCTCATTATTTGGAACTCCAGATGTACATCCATAACCAGCACAATCAGAATAAACTTCTGACTCTGATAAATTCAATTCATTTGACGTAAGTATTTTATTATAGTATATTTGACTCAAAGCTTCTATGGCAGCAACAGAGGAAAAAACAAAACAAGGACCTTGTTCGCCTTGATCTTTCGCAGAAGATATATAATTATCATATTCGGCCTCACTTCCAAATCTGTCTTTCCAAGAAAAATAATCTGCAAAACTTGGTTTCAGTATTTGAGAATAACCTTTTATTATTGTTATTAACAACAGCAACACAAGAAGTAATTTTTGTTTCATTGTATTTATAGTTTAAGTTTGTTTCATTTGTATTTAAGTCAATCAATCTTTAATGTAACGTACAGAAAGGCCTACTTTTTTGTCTATGCGAAAAACTCCAATACCATAAGAACTAATGAATCTGTGTTTTACCATATTGTAGAAATAAGAATCATAAGACGATGTCCAGAAAATAGCCTCAGTATTAATTGAATGATACTGGATTGAAGTTCTCATCCCTCCGGGTTTTGCGGAAAAGCCGGTTTCATTTGTTGAGTTTTCATTTTTTTCATCCCATAGTTCCGAGCCTGCGCCAAGTTTTCCTGCCGCATTTACTTCTTCTCCCCTATCTACATTCTCATCATAGATTTCATCCTCGGGTATTCCCAGAAACCGCTCCAGTTCCATCCATTCCTCGTCGGAGGGTAAATGCCAGCCTTTTGGGCAAACCTCTAAGGCGGTTTCATAGTCGTACAAACAGCCATATGTAGTATAATTCTGGTAAAATGAGCCTTCGCCATAATAACCGTACACCCATATTCCGCATTGCGAGTCGCCAGAACAAACATAGGGCAGATATGCCAGGTTTTCGGCCATCCATATCTGGTCGCCAATTTTTACCCATTTGTACGCATGGCCGTCGCGTTTGTCGGTAAAAGTACCGGAATCGGCATCGAAAGGGTCTTTGTGGCAGGCTGCCAGCAACAGCACAACAGCAAAAAACAAAAATTGCCGTAGTTTAAATTTGGAGTGAATGTATTTCATGATTTTTTAAGTTTTGTTATTACCATAAAATTAAAACATTCCGTGTCCTTAAAAAAAACAAGGATATGTTTTTGGACATTGGATTTATAAACTTTTGTTCGAATTTTTTCTGTGTCAATTAGCCAAATTCATTCTAAAGCCGGTGTTTTTTAATTCCATTTATATTTAAACTGTATGTTTTAAACAATTTTCAATATTTTAATAGGATATTTGGAAGTTTTCTTTGAGAATAATTACCATTTTATCTGATGCACCAGTGCATACAACACCAGCACAACAAAAACAACAAACAGTACAAAAGCAATGTCGCTTTTTATTTTGCGCGAGAAATAAATAAACGAAGGAGTGAGTGCGCCAAGAAAAACAGCATCTTTTAAATCCTGCGACGAAATGTTGAATGTTCCGTGAAAAAACCACCCGAAAATTTCAGGGATAAACAGGAACATAATAAACGAAAACAGAAGGATTTCGATAAATTCAGCAAATTTTCTCATAGTGGTTTGTATCAGTTTTATTTTACCCGGTCCGGATTTTTTTTGATAAAGTCGCCCCAGTTTTTGTATTCCCGTTTTTGTTGCGGCCGCGACATTTGAATATAGTGACAAATGGCTACGGCTATGGCATCGGTAATGTCCATTTTATCGGGCAGCTCGTTTAAGTGATACACTTTTTGCAGAAAATAAGCCACCTGTTCTTTTGAAGCCCGGCCCATTCCGGTAATGGATTGTTTTACCAGCAGGGGCGCGTATTCGTGAATAGGAATGTTGTGAATAAGTGCGGCCACCATAATCACACCCTGTGCACGACCCAGTTTTAACATGGCCTGAATGTCTTTCCCGTAAAAAGGCGCTTCAATAGCCATTACATCGGGTTTGTATTTTTCCACCAGTTTGAGGGCTTCTTCGTGCAAAACCTTAATTCGTTCGTAATGAACCATTTCTCTTTTGGGGGTAATTTTTCCCATATCGAGGATCACCGGTTTGTTGTTCCTGATTTCAACCAAACCAAAACCGGTTACGTTGGTCCCGGGGTCGATGCCCAGTATTTTAAGTTTCTCAATCATAAAATCTAACGGTTTGTTTTATCGAGTTGCTGTACAAAAATACCCGCAACAATCAAAATCAGTCCGATAAAAGTAGTGACGAAGAGTGTTTCCTTCAAAATAAAATGAATAAAAATGAGTGAAACAAACGGTGCCAGAAAAACCAGATTTCCGATTTTTGCGTTGCTGGTGGTGAGGTTCATTGCTTTGAGCCACAGTACGTAAGTTATTCCCACTTCAAAAATACCGGAATAAATGGCAGAAGCAAAACCTGCGTTCCATTGTATTTTGAAATCGGAAAACAGGGCAACTACAACGGTGAGGTAAATTAATCCGAAAGCATAATTCAGAAAAAGTTTTACTACTTCTTCGCGTTTGTCGCGCACGTTAAAAATCCAATACAATGCCCAAAGCACCGAACTTACCAAAGCCAGAACAATTCCGGTGAAACTAACCTGTTTGAACCCTTCGATTCCACCCTGCGACGAAATAAAAATGACCCCGGTAAAACTCACAAAAAGTGCGGCAATACTTACCCAGCCGATTTTCTGGTTCAAAAACGGAACCGAAAGCAGCGCCAGAACAATGGGCCAAACCATGTTGATGGGCTGGGCAATTTGTGCCGGTAAAAGCGAGTAGGCTTTAAACAAAACGAGGTAATAAATCAGCGGATTCAGTGCACCCATACTCATGGAAACCAGCCACTGTTTGCGGGTTTGTTTGAAAATGAGCCGCGTTTTTCCCTGGAAAAGCAAGTAAATAAACAGCAGCATAACCGACACTGCAGAAACATAAAAAATGAGCTGAATGAAATCGTATTCGCGCAGTGCAATTTTAAACGATGTTGCCACAGTCGACCAGAAGAACACAGCCAGTGCGGCAAAAACATATGCTTTGTTATTCTGTTTCACCGGGCAGTTCTTCTTCTGTTACCGGAACCTCGATTTCATTTTTTTCGGGTTCATCGGGGTAAACTTCGCGCAACTCGCGGTATAGTATTCTCGATTCATCCACAAAAACGCTTCCCGGATAATTGAACAGCATTTTTTTGTACAGGTCGCGGGCTTTTTCTTTTTCACCCAGTTGGTAATTGCAGAGGTTGGCCAGTTCGTACAGCGCGTCGTCGGCCAGTGATTCGTAACTGTAGTCGGTAACGATTTGTTCAAGATAATTGGCTGTCAGCGTATAATTTTTCTGTTCAGTTTCAATTTTTGCTTTGCGGAAAAGAATATCATCGCCCAGGGAATGGTAAGGAAACATTTCGGTGAGCGAATCAAGCGTTGCCATTGCCAGCGAATCTTTGTTTCGGAAAAACAGCCAGTCGGCACGGGCAAACATTTCCAGCGGCACAGCAGTGGTGTCGAGGTTTAAATTATTGCCAATCAGCAGTGAAAGATCCAGCGCATCGTTGGCAGTTAATTTCGAAGTGCTGGCTTTTAACACGTCGAGTTGCGCTTTTGCCCAGCTGAAATTTCCCATGTAATACCCCAGTTTTGCCTTTTTTAGTTTTACTTCGTCGCCCAGTGTGTTGGTTTTGTTGGCATCAATCACCTGCGAATAAATGAGAGTTGCTTCCCACGGATCGTCGGAATATACATAAACATCGGCCATTTCAGTTTTCAGCTGCCCCAGTTCTTCGGGTTTTAACTTCGGAATTTCGGTGCCTTTCTGTAAAACTGCGATTGATTTTTCGGGTTCATCAAGATAAAAAGCTAACAAATGCGCATATTCCTGAATTAAATTCAGCGTCGACGGATTGTACCCGAGCGTACTTAGTGCCTTATCAAAAAGCATGGCTATTTCTGTACCCTTGTTCTTATCGTTCGAATTTTCAGCAGTATACTGCAAATAACTGATGTGTACATTCTGAGAGAAAGCCAGCAAATAAAAAGCGCTTTCACTTCCTTTGCCCAAAATATATTCGTAGGCTTTTCGTGCATCGTCGTAACTTTGGTTGTTTAGCGCCATTTGGCCCAACTGGGCAATCCGTACTTCTTCTTCGCCGGTACGTTTGTCAAGTGCAATGGATTGACGCAATGCGCTCGAAAATTTCTTTTCCTGAAGAAAAAACCAGATAAGCAGCCGGTTGTAGCCAATAATTTCGGGTTCGGTTTGAATGCGTTTTAGCACCTGGGTCCGGAACTGGTCGCGCAATCCGTTGTCGATATCGAGCCGCATGGCAGAAGAAAGACTGCTTTGCACACGGTTCAGTTGATTTTCGTTGGTTCGCAGAAGATTCAGGTATTCTTCCATCATTTCTTCATAATTCCTCAGATAAGAATACGTTCTGGCCAATTCGTAACTAAAATCTTCATCGTGAAGTACATCGCGTGCTTTTAAATACGTTTGCGCGGCGTACTCGTATTTTGCCAGCTGTAGAAATGCATTGGCGGTTAAAATATAACTGCTTTTGTCAGGATTAATGGAGTTAATGGCTTCTTTGTAAATTTGATCGGCTTCTTCCGGGCGTTTTTGCGATTCAATAACATAACCCAGATAAATTTGCGTTTCAGGAGTTGCCTGTTTCTTTTTTAGTTCGCGCGTTAAATCTTCTTCAGCATCGGTAAATTTTTTCATCTGTATTAAAGCCGTAATATACAACCGGTAATAGTATGTGTTTGAAGTTTTTTTATACACATTCAGCAACAAAGGAATTGCTTTGTCAAAGTCTTTTGCATTGTAGTAAGCCACTGCAAGTTGCGCGTCGGTTTGCTCTTTTTGCTGAACCTGTTGCCCGGTTGAACTGTTCAAGGCAAAAGCAAAAAATAATAGAAACAGAAAATACTTCATAATTCAAACTGATTGTACAAAAATAACACTCTAATACAAAGAACGGTTCGGTTATGAACTTTTCGTCAGGCTTTTTTTATAAACAGGAATCTCTTTGGGACTTCTGACATTAAAACTTACTTTTACAAAAAATATTTTTGATATGGCTCATGAGTTGAAAGACAGGCAGCGACTGCCGCGGTGGATGAAAATGAAAATGCCGAAAGGGGAGAGCTACTCTAAGGTTAAAAATCTTGTCGATAAGCACGGACTGCATACCATTTGTACCAGCGGAAATTGCCCGAATATTGGGGAATGCTGGAACCGAGGAACAGCAACATTTATGATTTTGGGCGACATTTGTACACGGCGCTGCAAGTTTTGCGCTGTAAAAAGCGGGAAACCACTTCCTCCCGATTTGGAAGAACCTGAAAAACTGGCTGATTCGGTAAAAGTGATGGGCTTAAAACATTGTGTAATAACCTCGGTCGATCGTGACGATTTGGATGACCAGGGCGCTGAAATCTGGGCACGTACCATTCGTGAAGTAAAACGCGTAAACCCGGAAACAAAAATTGAAGTTTTGATTCCCGATTTTAGGGGGAAAACAGAACTCATTCAGCAGGTAATTGATGCAAAACCTGAAGTAATTTCACACAATCTCGAAACCGTTGAAAGACTGACCCCTTTTATCCGGTTTGCCTCAAAATACCGCCGCAGCCTCGATGTGATAAAATACATTGCCGATAATTATACCATCGCCAAATCGGGAATTATGCTCGGGTTGGGTGAAACACACGACGAAATTCTGCAAACCATGGACGATCTTCTTGAAGCCGGTTGCAAGGTGATGACCATCGGACAGTACCTGGCTCCTACCATAAAACACATGCCGGTTGTAGAATATATTGAACCTGAAAAATTTCTTGAATACCGCCGGATTGGTCTTGAAAAAGGATTTAAATTTGTGGAAAGTTCGCCGCTGGTTCGCAGTTCGTACCGCGCCGAAGAACACGTGAACGCCTAAATTTCAAAATTCAGTTTTATGAATATGCGCGATATTTATTACCGGTTGTCGCCCGAAATGAGGTTGCTGTCAAGAAAACTGTATTATTTCCCGTCGGATTTGCTTCGGAAAATTTCGGGCAACAAAAGCCGGTTGGAACCCGACAAAGGCGACATTTACATTGGCTCGGGCGATTTTATTGCGCAGGGAAAACACCAGCTTGAGTTGTTGACTCGCCTGACTGGTTTGACCCCGGAAAGTTCAGTACTTGATGTGGGTTCCGGAATTGGCAGAACGGCTGTGGCTTTAACCGGATTTCTGAATAAAACTGGCAGTTACGAAGGTTTCGACGTGGTTGAAAAAGGAGTGAAATGGTGCAACGAAAAGATAAATCTTCAGTTTCCGAATTTTAATTTCATGTTTGTTCCGCTAAACAACGATTTGTACAACAAAGCCAAAGGCGACGCGGTAAGTTTTACATTTCCCTACGATGACAACCGGTTTGATTTAGTTTTTCTTTTTTCTGTTTTTACGCACATGCGCCCGGCAGAAGTGAGGAATTATTTGTTCGAAATTCAGCGCGTGTTAAAACCCGGCGGAAAATGCCTGACTACTTTTTTTGTTTTTAATGCGGAGGAGGAAAAATTCATTTCAGAAAAAAATTCGTTCCGCTTTCCTTTTAAAGAAAACGGTTACCGTTTGATGGATAAAAATGTGGAATGCGCAAACATTGCTTTTGAAGAAGAAAATATCAGAAAAAATATAAACGACAGCGGGTTAGAATTGTCGGAAGTTTTACACGGTTACTGGAAAAGCGAAGCCAATAAAACCGAACTGTCCGATTTTCAGGATGTTTATGTAATGGTTAAGTAAAATATTTTAAAGTGGCTGATTTTAATTATATCGATTTAGGGCTGAAAGAATACAAGGAGTGCTGGGATTTTCAGGAAGAATTGCTGGCAAAAGTGGTTGCTGAAAAAAGGGCGCAGGGTAAACCGACGCCGCAAAACCATTTTCTTTTGGTAGAACATCCGCACGTTTATACATTGGGGAAAAGTGGTGATGAAAAAAACCTGCTGGCGAATTCCGATTTTCTGAAAAAAATAGAAGCTACTTATTACAAAATCAACCGCGGCGGCGACATTACCTACCACGGGCCCGGCCAGATTGTGGGTTACCCTATTATCGATTTGGAATATTACAGAATCGGGGTGCGCGAGTACATCGAAAAAATGGAGGATGCAATTATTGAAACGATTGCTGAATTCGGTTTAACCGGAGCACGGAAAGAAGGCGCCACCGGCGTTTGGCTTGATGCCGGACACAAAGTGCGGGCTCGGAAAATCTGTGCCATCGGTGTGCGGGTGAGCCGGTATGTAACTATGCACGGTTTTGCTTTAAATGTAAATACCGACATGCGCTATTTCAATTATATAAATCCTTGCGGATTTGCAACTTACGGCGTAACTTCCATTCAGCAGGAATTAGGAAAAGAAATACCAATGGAGGAAGTAAAATCAATTCTGAAAGAAAAATTCAACCGCAATTATTAGTTTGTTCGTGTTTCCATAAAAAAAGAAAGGGGAACCGAGGCCCCCTTTTCATAAAACAGAAAATACTTAAAAAGAAACAAACTCTTTTTAAAGAGGATTTTGTACTAAGTTTTCGTTTACATCCATTTCACGTTGCGGAATCGGGAAAAGTAATTTTGGGCTGTTCCACGGAACAGTTGTAGTTAAATTGATGTTGCTGTAACCAATATCTTTTCTCCATCTTTCCAAATCGTACAACGAGTGACCTTCGGCCATAAATTCACGGATGGTTTCAGCCTGAATAGCATTTATCAATTCCTGTGTTGTTAAATCGGCGAGTGCGGTTAATCCTGCCCTTGTTCTGATGGTGTTGAGCAATACCAGTGCTTCATCGGTGTCAGTTCCGCTTTCGGCAAGCGCTTCGGCCCGGTTTAAATACATTTCGGCCAACCGGATTATTGGCACATTGTAATCGTTTTGAATGTGTTTGTTTGTCCACCACGAACCGTCTTGCTCAAAAAAACAACCCAGTCGCAAATCGCCGGTTTCGTACAAAGCAATAGTAGAGGGTTTTATAATGATATCGCCTCTTTCGTTCGGATTCCAGTAATTGTTTAACGATTCGTTGTTTGAACCAAAGTTGTCGGTTGAAGTGTTAATGATACCGAAAACCATTTCCGAAGTAAACGATTCGCCAAAAGTTTTTACCGGATCTGCATCCAGCGAATAATTGCCGGAGAGTATAACCTGGTTGGCATAACTTGCTGCGTTGGTGTAATCTTTCATCTGAAGATATATTCTTGAAAGATAACCGCGGCAACTGTATTTGTTTGCACGGCCGGCATCGCTGGTTTCGGGCAGCAAAGCTTCTGCAGCTTTTAAGTCAGCAATGGCCTGTTCGTACACTTCTTTTACTGAAGAACGGGCCAATTGTTCCGAAGCGCTTTCCAGATCGTTCGACGGGTTGTTTTTAATAACAATTCCCAAATCGCTCGAAGAATTTTCGCTGTAAGGCAGCCCAAAACTGCGGACCACTTCAAAATAAATTACACCGCGGCAAAACAAAGCTTCACCTTTAATTCTGTCTTTTACTTCATCAAAGCCGGCTTCGTCCAGCCCTTTGTCAACGGCTTCAATTACTTTGTTCGAGCGGTTAATTCCGTCATACCCTGCAATCCACATTCCCGAAACATCGGTGTTGTCGGGGTTGATATCTTTCTGGCTCATTTCGGTGTAACTGGTGTACGAACCCTGCCAGTGAATGTACTGCGATTTAATTTCAGCATTTTGGATAACATTTGTACCCAAAAGGTTTTCGTCCTGCAACCCGTCGAAACAACCTGTTACTGCGTTTTCAATTCCGCTTAGTGTTGTAAGCGCCTGCTGGTCGCTAAGCGATTGCCACGGATTTATATCCAGCCTGTCTTCGCACGAAACTGCGAGCAAAAGAATACTTGCCAGGACCGGAATTATTTTGGTTATGAATTTATAATTTTTCATTTTTTTCTGTTTAAAGTTTTTAGAGTTATGTATTGATTTTGAAAATGTCAAATCATTTGTTTTTCGAAAAGCGCATTCTAAAAACCGATATTAACGCCAAATATTAAACTTTTTGAAGGCGGGGCCTGGAAGAAATCAACGCCCTGACCAACATTCAAAGTTCCTTCAGATGAAACTTCCGGATCGTGTCCCTTGTAATTGGTGAATGTCCAGAAATTATAGGCAGTGGAATAAACCCGCAACGACCTGATGTGGGCTTTGGCAAGCAACTGGCTTGGAATATTGTAACCCAGCGTAATGTTTTTTACACGTACAAATGAACCATCTTCTATAAAGCGTGATGAATTTTGGCGGTTCGTTGAGTTAAGCAGTACTGCTTTGGGAACATCAGTAATGTCGCCCGGTTTTTGCCAGCGGTTCAACTGGCTTTTCAGGTTGTTGAAATACAAGGACATACTGTTTGCGCAATATCTCCCGGCATCGAAGTAAATGTCGTTCCCCTGAACAAACTGTACCTGTACGCTTAAGTCGAAATTATTCCACGAAAAGTTATTGGTAATCCCTCCTATATAATCCGGGTTTGGATCGCCCACCACTTGCCGGTAATTGGTACTGTAAGTTGTGGTTTTGTTTCCATCCAAATCGTAGAACAAAGAAGCGCCGGTTTCAGGATCGACCCCTGCAAATTTTACGGTGTAGAAAACCCCTATGGGTTCGCCTTCCATGGCTCTTCCAATACCGTTTTCAATGATTTCGCCGTTCAGATTTGTTACTTTATTTTTGTTGAATGAAATGTTGAAATTGGTATTCCATTTGAATTTTCCAACCAGGTTTCTGGTGTTCAGGGCAATTTCCCAGCCTTTGTTTTCGAGTTCACCCAGGTTTTTGGCAATCGATGTATAACCGCCTGTTGAAGGTATCTGAACGTCGAGCAACAAATCTTTTGTTTTTTTGAAATAATAGTCCACTTCAAGATCAATCCGGTTTTTGAATAACCCGAGGTTGAAACCCAAATCGAGCTGTGAAGTTTGTTCCCATTTCAAATCGGGATTGGCAAGTTGTGTCGGCGATAAACCAGGATTTCCGCCGTAGTCGCTTCCGTCAGCATCGCCACCGTACAAACCCAATGCAGGGAAATTTGCACCTACGGCGTACCTTGCATCAGTAGAGCTTGTTAAAAACTCGGCATTTCCGGTTAACCCGTAACTGGCCCTGAGTTTTAACATGCTCAGCCAATCCATGGGTTTCATAAAATCTTCATCGCTTACAATCCAGCCCAGCGAAGCTGCCGGAAAGTTTGCATAACGATTGTCGGCGCCAAATCTTGAAGAACCGTCGCGGCGCATGGAAATTTCCAAAAGATATTTGTCGAGATAAGAATAGTTAAAACGTGCAAAGTACGATTCGATGGCAAATTGGGTAATTGAGCCGCCGCCGTTGGTAATTTCGGCTGCATTTGTTACTGTCCACAAATCGTTGTTCGGAAACTGTTCTCCGGTTACATTGCTCTGTTCGAGCCTGTTTTCCTGGAAAGAATAACCTGCAATGGCAGAAACCGTATGTTTTTCGCCGAGAATTTTTGAATAACTCAGCGTATTTGTTGTAATCCAGTTGGTATTCTGGTATGTTAATGCCTGGCTTACTCCGTTGCTTCCGCCCCCGTCACCCGAGTTCAACCCCCAGAATATTTTTTCTGAAAGGTCGATATAATCCAGCGACCATTCGCTTCTGAACACCAAATTATCAAAAAATGTAAATTCTCCAAAAGTTGTAATTTGCGGGCGAACTGTAATAGCTTCGTGAATATTTTCGTTCACTTCGTTTAAAAGATTGTAAGCAATATTATTGTAAGGATTTACTCCGTTTCCGATATAGAAAGTTCCTTCGGGGCCGTACAATTCGGAACCATCTCCGTAAATCGGAATGTTCGGATATTGCAAAATACCGGAAGTAGACATTGAAGCAACCGAGTTGTTGTTCGAAACCCTGTTGTTCACTGTGCGAGCCACACTGATGTTGGTTCCAAGTTTGAAAAAGTCGGAAGCAACATGGTCGATGTTGGTACGAATGTTTATGCGGCTGAAATCGTTCCCAATGGTATAACCTTCTTCGTCGCGGTAACTTAAACCGGTATAAAACTGAGTTTTTTCATTTCCTCCGCTTGCCGAAAAATCGTACTGGTTAATTGCCCCTTTTCTGGAAACGGCATCGAGCCAGTTTGTGTTGATGGCATCTGCCGGATCTCCCAAAACATCTTCAACCCCCGTGGCATTAAAATAGGCTTCGTTAAAAAGTTCGGTGTATTCCGAGCCGTTTAACGCTTCCATGTAATGTGTGGCTTCCTGAAATCCTTTGTAATAATTGAAATTGATTTGTGTTTGACCACCTTGTCCGCGTTTTGTGGTAATTAAAATTACACCGTTCGAAGCGCGTGAACCGTAAAGTGCAGCAGCCGAAGCATCTTTCAGAACCTGAATGTTTTCAATGTCGTTGGGATTTAACGTTGACAGTGGACTGGTTTGTGCGTTGTTTCCCGTGTATCCCAACTGGTAATCTCCCTGCGGAATTCCGTCGATTACAAAAAGAGGCTGTGAACTTGCCGAAATGGAAGATGTTCCGCGAATACGAATGGTGTTTGCCTCGCCGGAACGTGAGCCGGTATTGATTTGTAACCCGGCAGCCTGGCCCGACAATGCATTTTCAATACTGGTAACCGGCATTTTTTCAAGTTCGTTGGAGTTTACCTTTGAAACAGCGTTGGTTACTGTTCGCCTTTTTTGTGTACCGTAAGCAACAACCATTACTTCATCAACACCCATAACATCCATTTCGAGTTGAACATCGTAAACAGAGCCTGTACTTACAGTTACTTCGGTGGTTTTCATTCCCACAAATGAAAAAACCAGTGATGAGTTGTTGGGAACCGTAAGTGCATAGTTCCCATCGGCATTGGTAATTGTTCCGATAGTAGTTCCTTTTACGCTAACCGAAACACCGGGAATTGGCGCCCCGTCGTCGGCAGAAGTAACTTTCCCGGTAACCTGCTTTGTTTGGGAATAAACAGAAAACCCTACGAACAAAGCAATTACAAATAGGAGTAATTTTTTCATAGATAATAATTTAAGTTAATACAAGGATTCAATCGCCTCAGGTTCAGATATAAAAAAACTCCCGTCGGGGAAACGGGAGTTCGATACCTGCCAGCCGGTCAGATATTTGCACGTTTACAAACTTTAATGCTGTTTTACTATTTCTATGTAAAATTGTGATGTGCCTTTTAAAAAGTATTTAATCCCCTTGTCCCCTTTCGCAGCCTTATTTTATTGAAAAACTGAGGTTCGATTTTACTCTTGTTCAAACATATTGAAACAGGCAATTCGGTACTAAAAAAGTCAACCAATGGAGGAATAAAAACGATAAACGGAATCGTTCACTATACATATTTATATTATTGTTGTTCACTGATGATTTATTACAGTTTGCAGGTTTTATGATAAAAAAAAGTCTGCCATATTTATTAAATGACAGACTTTTTCAAGAAAATTCAGAAATGTATTAATCCGGCAATGTTAATGTTTCAGGATAGGCGCCGTAAGTAAATTCATTTGGAAGATAATGTTCAATCATAATCGATAAAACTTTACCGTTTATGGTCCCGCTTCCGGTTATGTAAGCATCGCCCAAATCGCTGTCGTAATACCAGGCAGACTGCGGGTCTATCGTAACATTTTCTCCATCAACAACAATGGTGATGTCGTAGCCGGATTCGTAAAGATCCTTTGCTTTATAAAGCGTTAATGAACCAACTTCCAGCTTTTCAAGGTCCACCGGCCATTCATCTCCAAAAGCATCGGAAACAAAATACCCGGTTCCGATGGAAGTATATTTAAACGAAGCTTTGTAGGTTGCTGTGTTGAAAAGTGCAGAAACATTGTTGCCGGTTAATGTTAAGTTGAAAACATAGTTTTTTGTGGGATCAATTTGTGATGCATCAACCACGGGAACAATATTAATGTTGGCTTTTCCCTGGCCAGTTTCAAAAGTAACCGAACTGCTTTCGAGAGCAAAAACACCTTCAATGTTATCGTTCATTTCGAGTGAAACATTTGCCGTAGTTGGTGTATTTAAATCGGATCGTACAATTTGCACACTCACCGAATAGTTGTTTTCGGCCGATAACACGTTTCCTGAAACAATGGATGAACTGAAAGCTACATAAGCATTTTCTGGTTCATAAATTGTTCCCGTGTTTTCCTGGTCGCACGAAGCAAAGACCAGCATCAGTATAAATGAGACAAATAATATCTTTTTCATTTTTTGCTTTTTTTTGTTTAATTATCAGCCCACGGATTTTGGTCGGTTACCTCGTCCATGTTGGTATTACCGTCGAATTCCGATTGCGGAATTGACATTACAAAATCGGGATATTCCGGGTCGAGTGTGTTTCTCGATAAAAGTTTATCCTGGTGGTTACTACCATCGAAATCGCGAGTAAATCCGGTTTTCAGGCGTTTAATGTCCATGATTCTTCCTGCTTCCCCCCAAAGTTCTATTCTTCGTTGCAGGATTATTTCATCGAGGAGGGTTTTCGGTCCGCCGACCGGAGTAGTTGGCCCGTTTGGATCGCTGGTGGTCAAAGTATTTGAATTTGTTAACGATGAAATGTTGTAATTCGTATCGCGTTCCGACATTAAATCTTCAAGCACTGTCCTGGCCTGCGCGTATTTGCTTTGCATACACATGGCTTCGGCTTTTATCAGCATCATTTCTTCGTGCCGCATATAAATGTAATCGCCTAAATTATTGGTTGGATCCGAGAACCGGAATTTTACCTGATTGTAGCTTAAAGCAGCGCCAATTTCATCATCCGTTTCCAGCGGTTCAACCCACCATTTGTTTTTGCGAACATCGGTGTCCGACATTTGCTCATACAACCAGTTGCTGATGCATTTACGCGCTGTTTCAGCATAATTCCCATCCACTGCTGCGTCCATGTGTCCAAAAAATGAACGTGTTGCATCGGTTTGTTCTGAAATAATCTGGGCAGCCCACATAACCGTATTTGCAGATGCATCATTAAAAGCAAAGCCTTTGTCCAGTTCTGACCGTGTAAGCATTGAAGTTCCTCCGCTCATTGCAATTTCGGCTGCTGATTCGGCTGTTGCCCAGTTGTTTTTCTCGAGAGCGATGTTGGCTTTTATTCCGTTTGCCACATAATAATCGATGTGTGATGAATGTGTTTGTCCTGCTGCAATATCAGGATTTAATAACTGAATAGCCTGTTCTATATCGGCGTCGATTTGTGCGTAAACATTGGCAACCGTTCCCCTGGACTGACCTTCGGAAATGTTTGTGGTAGGTTCGGTATAAATGGGCACCCCGGGTGCATTTTCATTTCCCACATACGTTTGCTGGTAAAAACGTATCAGGTTGAAATAGGCATACGCACGCAATGCATAAGCCTGGCCCATTAAACTGTTGATTTCAGAGGGAGCCCCGGTCATACCTTCCTGTGCTGCAATTATTGCATTTGCATTCGAAATCATGGTATAATAGAAATACCAAACTGCATATGGCCGGCCGTTTTTGTTAGTGTAATCCGATTTTACATTGTAAGCATAATCGTACCAAAACCATCCGCTTCCCATATCGTGTTGAACCATATCTTCGCCCATTAAATCATAGGTAAGGGTAAAGGCCATTGTTCCAAATTCTTCATCTGCCCAGTTTGCCGACCATTCATCGGCAACGTACATTGCCCTGTAAATGCCGTTGAGCGCAACATTTGCCTTTTCTACATCCGCAAACAAAATATCTCCGGAAGTGCTGTCTGTTGGGTTTGTATCCAGCATGTCCTGGCACGAAAAAGCCACAACAGACAAAATTAGTAGTATAAGTATCTTATATAATTTCATGATGTAATGATTTTAAAATTTTAATTCAATACCTACCAGGCTTGTTCTGACAGGAGTGTAAGAGAAGTTGGTCGATCCGGTAAAATTGTACTGAGGATCCATTCCATCGAGGTAAGAGAACAGGGCAATATTATCGAATGCAACGTAGGCTCGTAAACTTTCAACTCCCAGATTCTGGAGAATATTTTTTGGAAGAGTATATCCGAATGTGATATTTTTTATAGCAAAATATGATGCATCGGTAAGTTGACTGTCGGTAAACGGACGTGAAAATCCGGTGCCGTTCTGAATTCTTGGAATGTCGGTTACATCGCCGGGTTTGCGCCAGGCCCTTTTAATGTTTGCTGCATAATTGGTTCCAATGTAGGTTGGATTTAACAGGCCAACATACACACCGTCCCTTATTTCACCGCCTACTGAAAAAGTAGTCATAAACGACAGGTCGAAGTTTTTGTAGATGGTGAAATCGCTGCCAAAGGCACCAAAAAAGTCGGGGATTCTACTACCGCAGATTACTTTACTTTGCGATGCTTTCTGATAATCGGCCGAAATGTAAGGTTCTCCCGGATTGCCGCTGGCATCCTTGTCGTAAACCCAGTACAATTGCGCTCCGGTTGCAATATCTACACCGGCTGAACGTGCCAGGTAGTAGGAATTAATTTCTTCACCTTTCTTTTGAATAAGGTTTCCATTTACAATTTGATCCGTTTCACCGTCCAGTTCAACGATTTCATTTTTCAACGTGGTGAGGTTCAGGTTTGCATTCCATTTGAAATTGGCAGAGCTAATTACCTGTATTGTTGAATTGAATTCAAAACCCGAGTTTAACATTTCGCCCACATTTGCCCAGTAGCTGTCGAAACCGAGCGAAGTTGCCATTGGTTTTTCCATCAGCATATCAACGGTCCTGCGTTGATAATATTCCAGCCCGAATTCAATGCGGCTCAGCAGGATTCCTTCAATACCTATATTGAAGTTGTTATTTTCTTCCCATTTGATTGACGTATTTTCGAGTGAAGAAAGCAAGGCTCCATTTATGTTGGCGTTTGCCCAGTCGAGATTGTACAACGACTGCCAGCCGTAAAAAGTTCCGATGTTGTCGTTCCCCTGTTTTCCGTAGCTGGCTTTTAGTTTCAGATTATCAATAAAATCGAGTGACTGCATAAAACTTTCTTCGCTGATTCTCCACGAACTTCCCACCGACCAGAATTTTCCCCAGCGGAAATCTTTGTTGAAACGCGACGAACCATCGGTTCTGAAACTTGCAGAGAGGTAATATTTATCGGCAAAGTCGTAAGTGATGTTGCTTAAAAACGATTCAATTGCGTAATTGTCTTCAAACGAAGTCAGGGTTTGGTTGGTCGAACCCGGCGCCAGTTGTTTTATTCCTGAATAAGGAAAACCGGTTTTTGCACCTTCTAGTTCGTTGATTACCAGTTTGTAGAATTCGTGCCCGGCAAGTACGTTAATACTGTGTTTTCCAAAGTCTTTTTCGTAGCGCAACAATTCGTTTGCCGTGTACGAAAGATTGCGGTTGTTTACCAAATCGAGCAACCCGCCAATTGAGGCAGCATTTCCGAATTCGGGGTTCCAGTAAGTGGTTTCGTTTGTATTTATATAATCGAAACCAACATTTGCCGAGAGCGACAATCCTTCAAAAGCGTTGCCAATTCCGGTTCCCAGTAAATTAATATGAAACCTTCCGGATAAATTATCTGCCATTGATGTGTAAGAATCTTCAAACAATGTTGCCACGGGATTCCAGTTCGGATTGGCACCGGCAGGACGGGTTTTTCCATAATCGAACTGTTTTTCTCCGGTTTCAGATAGTACCGGATTTCCCTGTGCATCCTGAATATAAACGGGATATATGGGCGCCATGTACTGAGCTGAATACCAAACATTCGAATTGGATGTTGTATTTTCAGAGCCTGCAAAGTTTTTATCGGTTTTTGAAAAGTTAACATTCCCTCCGAAATTCATCCACGGTTTTGGATCGAGTTCAACACCGATTCTTCCTGAAATTCTTTCGAAGCTGGTGGTTTTAAGTAACCCGTCGAGATTAAGGTAAGCCAGCGATGCAAAAATCTTTGAGGTTTCTGTACCTCCGTTAAAAAAGAGCTGATATTCCTGGCGAATTGAATTTTTATTCTGAACTTCATCCATCCAGTTCGATTCATACAAAAGTTTGGCATTTGGATTTACTTGTCCGGTTTCAGGGTCAATCAGTTCAGAAACAGGCATGTCGTAAGGATTGTATATTTCGTTGGCGCCAAAAATTCCCGAACTTCCTTTCATCGCTTCAATAGCCATCGATCCGGCCAAATCAGGATGAATACCGCCGGCATAAATCAGATTGTTTTTGTATCCCTGAAACGAGGCTTCAATAAAATCGGCTGTGCTCAGTGTTTTGTATGGTTTTATTGCCCTGTCCGAAAGTCCGTAAGTTGCTTTAAATTCAACCGAAAGCGCTTTTTCCTGACCTTTTTTGGTAGTGATTACAACAACACCGTTTGCACCTCTCGAACCGTAAAGTGCACCGGCCGAAGCATCTTTCAAAATGGTCATCGACTCAATGTCGCCCGGGTTTATCGAATTCAGGTTTCCGTCGAAAGGCACTCCATCGACAACATACAACGGATTGTTACTTGAGTTTAATGAACCAAAACCGCGGATAACAATTTCGGCGCCTTCACCGGGTTGCCCCGAGCCAGAAGTTACCTGAACCCCCGACACCTGTCCTTCCAGTGCTTTGGAAACATCGGCCACCGGCCTTTTTTGAAGTACATCGTTGTTGATTACTTCGGCTGAGCCTGTAAACGATTCTTTTTTGGCGGTACCATAGGCAACAACCATAACTTCTTCCATACCAATAACATCGCTGTGCATTTGAATTACATATCGGTTTTGCGTAGTTATTGGTATTTCTACCGGTTTCATTCCAACAAACGAAATAACGAGTGTTTCATTCCCGGGAACATTTAATGTGAAATTTCCGTCAACATCGGTTACGGTCCCAATGGTAGTTCCTTTTACAACTACCGAGGCTCCGGGGATTGGTGTTCCCTCGTCGGCCGATGTTACGTTCCCGGTAATTTGCCTTGTTTGGGCGAATGTTAACATCACCCCGAAAAACAAAGCCATTACAGTAAGGAGTAATTTTTTCATAGATATTTATGTTAATACTGATTTCGCGCCTCTGATTTTTGACAAAGAAAAACTCCCGTCGGGGAAACGGGAGTTCAATACCTGCCAGCCGGTCAGATATTTGCACCTTTTACAATTTTTAATGCTGTTTAACTATTTCTATGTAAAACTTGGTGTGCCTTTTAAATATTTTTAGTCCCCTTGTCCCCTTTTTAATTGTTTGCCTGGCATTTTGCCTAAAATCGAGGTTTCGATTTTTTTCCTTTTTAGTCAAACTTATCGAAACAAGTGATGCAGAAATCAAAATATCAACCAATGCACTGATTGGGCAGATTACTGCTGGATTTTATTATACAATTGATTTGTTTCTTTAAATTTTGTCGTTGGTGGTTAAAAATGTGTTGTTTGCTGATTTTGAACTGTAATTCGACATAAAAAAAGCGAAAATTCCGTCTTTAAATTTTTACGCAGCAATATCGGCAAAGTCTTCAGCAAAAGTTTTCAAATTAATATCGCCGGTTTTTATTATGTCTGATAATCATTCATATAACTATATTTTTTATCTGATTAGGGTTAATATATTTATATCGGTATTGTAGATAAGATTGTTAAGAATATCTTTAAACTTTTCAGCAAGAATCTACAATAACCAAAAATCAATTAACACCGGATGAAAAAACAAATTTTACTTATTACCGCACTTTTATCTTTTACTTTTTTGAATGCACAACAACTCAGTGAGATTGACTCAAAAGTAGCGCAGTATCCTAAAACATTTAATTCGGAAAAAGAGCTTGCCGCATTAATAAACCGAGATTTCGAGACCGAAGCAGATAAAGCAAGGGCCATTTACACATGGATTACAACAAACGTTGAGTTTGATACAAAAACATATTTCTCAAAAAAGAAAAAAAGCAAAAGAATAAGGTATAAAAACGCGGTAGACCGGGCAAACAAAATACGAAACAAGGAAATTAAGCTTGAAAACAGGGCATTAAAAGAACACTTAGCTGTTGCTGATGGTTACACGATACTTTATAAACGAATATGTGATTTAACCGGAGTTTATGGTTATATTTTAAAGGGAACAGCAAAAGTAAAACCTACTGACGTTGGTGTAAAACCGGTAATGCAAAATCATAAATGGAATGTTGTTCAGGTGGGTAAAGACTGGTTTTTTGTGGATGCTGCCATGGGTGCCGGTATTGTGGATTATGCTGAAAAAAAATATGTTCATTATCCAAATGACAAATATTTTTTCACACCGCCTGAAAAATTCTTTTATAACCATTTCCCCAAAGACAAAGGCTGGTCGCTGACAGAGAATACAGCAGAAGATTTTGCAAACCTCCCTTTGTTTACCGGAGAATATCTTAGAAATGATTTTGAGTTGATTGCACCGTTAAACGGCGTTTTGAGTTTGCAAGGACAAGACTCAGTCCTGTTCAGAATGAAATCTCCGGTTCCGCATGAAGACCTGACTTATCAATACAATTTTGAAAAACAACCGACTGAAATTCCGGTAATAAAAGATGGTGATGAATACACCTTCTCAGTTCCATTTGCAGTAAAAAGGAGAGGCTATCTGACTTTGTTTTACAAGAGTGAAGCAATTATTAGTTTCAAAATCGAATATTAACCGATATTCGGCCTTTTGAATAAAGAATGGTTTTGTTTATGAATTAGTTTCGAATTGCTAAACATATCTCAATTCAAATATATTCAACACTATTATTTATGTTTATGAAACACTAATTGTGTTATTGCAGGAGTAGTTATTTTTTGATAGAAATTAGCAGACGCAAAAATGGCAGGATTTTTTCCTGCCATTTTTGTTACCTAAGCCGCATTTTCCGCAAAGGCTTCGGCCAGAACATCGGGATACATTTCGTTAAAGTTTTCGAAACACCAGGAATATAACTCGTGAATCTGTGAGGGTTCTACCCAGTGAATGCATTTATTTAATTCTTTTCTGAACAATTCCTTGCTGAAACTTACTTTCGGTAATATTACTTTTGCGTATTCCATCATGGCTTTTCTGTTTTATGTTTGCACTAATAAAATAACATGAAATAGGTTAATTTCAGTATGCTGTAAAATATGGTTTAACACTAATTAACAACAAAACACCTGTCGGTATTTTATTAAGCAATTGAGAACCGGAAGGTTATCGTTTGTTTTGTTAAAACTGTTTCAAAACATAAATTGTATTTTCCATGTATTTTTATCGCAAAACTAAGCCCGGTCTGTTATTCAGAAGAAAGTATCCGGTTAACAAAAGATGAAATACCTGCTTCAATTGTTAAGTTTTCGTCGAGCGATTTTACAAAGGCGCTGCCTATAATTGCACCGTTGGCAAACCTACAAGCGTTGGTAAATGTTGAGCGATCAGAAATCCCAAAACCAATCAGCCGCGGATTTTTAAGGTTCATTTGCTGAATGCTTTCAAAATAATCGCGATGAAAATCTTCTACTTTTTTCCCTGCCCCAGTTGTCGATGAGGAAGACACCATATAAATAAAACCTTCGGAAGCGTCGTCGATTTGGCGAATGCGTTTTTCTGAAGTTTGCGGCGTGATCAGCAAAATATTGTGCAGATTGTTTTGGGTGAAAATTTCTTTATAACTGTTTTCAAACTCATCCAGCGGAAGATCCGGCAGAATAGTGCCGTCGATACCAACTTTGTTGCATTGTTGACAAAAATTTTCAACGCCAAACTGTAAAACCGGGTTAAAATAGCCCATCAGAATCAACGGGATTTTTACCGATTTCCTGATTTCTTTGAGCTGCTCGAAAAGCAATTTTACGCTCATCCCGTTTTTTAGCGCCACTTCGCTGGTGTGCTGAATGGTTGGCCCGTCGGCAGTTGGGTCTGAAAAGGGCATTCCGATTTCGATGAGGTCGACACCATTCTTTTCCAATTCCTGAATAATTTTTACGGTGTCATTCAGATTTGGAAATCCGGCGGTAAAATATACCGAAAGTATGTTTTCTTTTTTTGTTTCAAAAAGTTGATTTATCCTGTTTTTCATTTCTAATCTTTCTTTACCGCTGAGGCGCTGAGATAATTATTTTCTCCACATCTCGGTGTCTCTGCGGTGAGTTCTATCTTTAATATCCAAAATAATTTAAATAGGTTTCCATGTCTTTGTTTCCACTGCCCGATAAATTCACCACATTCACATCATCCGGGTTCATTTTTATTTTCTCCAAAGCAGCCAGGGCGTGTGCCGATTCAAGCGCGGGAATGATCCCTTCTTTTTGTGTAAGCAGCAAAACAGACTGAAGGACTTCTTCGTCGGTGGCAGCAAGGTATTTAGCCCTTCCTGTTTTAAAAAGGTGTGCATGCAGCGGACCGATTCCCGGGTAATCAAGCCCGGCCGAAATGGAATAAGGCTCTGTTATTTGCCCGTCAAAGTTTTGCATCAGATAGGTTTTACTTGAATGCAAAACCCCCGGAGTTCCAACGGTTAAAGTTGCAGCGGTTTCGGGCGTGTCGACTCCTTTTCCTGCAGCTTCCACACCAACCAGTTCCACCTGTTCGTCATCCAGAAAATGATAAAAAGCACCGGCAGCATTGCTTCCTCCGCCAACACAAGCCAGAACTCTTGTTGGCAATTCATTTCCGGTTTGCTCTTTTAACTGGCTTTTCATTTCGGCACTGATGATGGACTGAAACCGGGCAACCATGTCGGGGTAGGGATGCGGCCCAACCACCGAGCCAATAATATAATGTGTATCCACCGGGTTGTTGATCCAGTCGCGCATAGCTTCATTGGTAGCGTCTTTCAGTGTTTTGTTACCACTGTGGACGGGAATAACTTCGGCCCCCAGCATCTTCATTTTTTTTACGTTGGGCGCCTGACGCGAAACATCGAGCGCCCCCATGTAAACCACACATTTTATACCTTTCAGTGCGCAAACCGTGGCCGTTGCAACACCGTGCTGGCCTGCCCCGGTTTCTGCAATAATGCGGGTTTTTCCCAGTTTTTGGGCCAAAAGAATTTGCCCGATTGTGTTATTCAGTTTGTGCGAGCCGGTGTGGTTCAAATCTTCGCGTTTCAGATAAATTTTTGAACCGTAATGTTCCGACAAACGGCTTGCAAAATACAGCGGCGATGGCCGCCCTACATAGTTTTTCATTAAATCGTCGAATTCAGTTCTGAACTCTTCCGATTCAATAATTTCGAGGTACCGTGTTTTTAATTCATCGATGTTGGTGAACATCATTTCGGGAATCCATGCCCCGCCAAATTCACCGTAATATCCTTTTTCGTTAACCTGATATTTCATTTTCTCAATTTTTTATTTGTCGTAATATTACCCCCTGTCGCTCCTTCAGAGCTCCTGTCCCCCTGCAGGGGGACAATCGGAATCCCATTTATGGGATGAGGATGGGGGGGGTTCTACTTCATTAATTCAGATATAAATTTTCTTAGTTTTTCAATATTCTTTACCCCGGGTTCATCCTCAAAACTGCTGTTTAAATCAATACCTGCAAGTTTTGGATGATTAATATTTTTGATTTCTTCCGCGTCCTCCGGACCAATTCCCCCGCTCAATAAAAACTCTGTATTTCCTTTGTATTTGCTGAGGATGTCCCAGTTGAATTTTTTACCTGAACCGCCAGGAAGGTTGGTTTTTGTGTCGAAAAGAAAAAAATCGGTAATTCCTTCGTAGTCTTTGATTTTGAAAAACTCAAAATTCTCATCCACGCTAAATGCTTTGATAATTTTTAATCCCTGGTTTTTCAGAATCTGACAGGTTTTCGGATTTTCCTTACCGTGCAGCTGAACCCATTCAAACCCCAGATTTTTTGCAAGCGCCAGAATTTCAAATATATTTTCATCGACAAAAACGCCAACTTTAGGTTTCTCAACATTAAAAAGTCCGGCCTGTGGATTTTCTCCAACGTATCTTTTTGATGGCGGATAAAATATAAAACCAAGCAAATCAACCGGAAGTTTTTCTACTTCTTCCCGGTTTTCGGTAAGTTTCATTCCGCAGACTTTTATTTTGAGTTGTTTTTGCATGTTAAAATTGTTAATCAGACTTTGACTTCGCTCTGCCTGACAGTCACCTTGAGCGGAGTAGAAAGATGATTTTAGATAATTATTATTTCAACTCTTCAATAAATTTTTTACAAGCCTCTCCCGGGTTTTCCGTTTTCATAAAAGTTTCGCCAATCAAAAATCCTTTGAACCCGTTTTCGCGCAGATACTCAATTTCCTTTGGTCCGGTTAGCCCGCTTTCCGATATTTTTACAAATTTGTCGGGAATGAGTTTTGATAATTTTACCGAAGTTTCTACGTCCACAACAAAGGTTTTCAGGTCGCGGTTGTTAACGCCTACTAAGTCGACAAAATCGTTAAGTTTTTCAATTTCAGCTTCGTTGTGAATTTCCATTAAAACTTCGAGCCCCAGGTTTTTGGCCTCTTTTGCCAGCATTTCGGCCTGGTCTTTTTCAAGACAGGCAGCAATGAGCAAAATTACATCGGCGCCGTAAGCTTTTGCTTCTACCAGTTGGTAGGGATCAATCATAAAATCCTTGCGAAGAATCGGAATGTCGGGATTAATTTCACGCGCTTTCACCAGGTTGGCCTGCGAACCACCAAAAAATTTAGGTTCAGTTAAAACCGATAAACAGGCGGCGCCGGCTTCAGCGTAAGCTTTTGTAACTTCTTCCACTTTTGCTGAAAGATTTATTTCACCTTTGGAGGGCGATTTCTGTTTGAATTCAGCAATAATTCCCGAAGAACCAGTTTTGATCAAACTTGCTTTCAGAGAAATGCATTCTCTGTAGAAATCTGGAATTTCTTTGAGCATTTCAATATCAACCACCGATTTTTGGTGAGCCACTTCTTCTTTTTTGGCTTCGATAATTTTGTCGAGAATTGTCATTGTCTTTCATTTTTTTTTGTCATTTCGACGAAGGAGGAGAAATCTCCTGTTTGGAACAGATTTCTCATCTTCATTCTTCAGATTCGAAATGACAGTTAATTCGTTACTGCTCTAAATTTCTCCAACGCTTTTTCACTTTTCAACGATTCTGTAGCCAGCGCAACACATTCTTTCAACTCTTTTTCAGCAAAAACTATATTTAACCCAAGTGCGGCATTGGCAATCACCACATTGTTTTGCTCAGTCGTACCTTTTCCTTCCAGCACATTCATAAATATCTTAGCAGCTTCTTCTACTGAATCTCCACCAAAAAGTTTTTCAGGTGTAATTTTTTCAAATCCGAAATCGTTGGGTGAAATTGACCCTTCCAACTTGTTTTTTGCAAAACGGGTGTCGGCAGTGAGTGAAACTTCGTCGTAACCGTCGTTGCTGTTTACAATCATAAAATTCACACCCATTGTATTGTATACATTTTTGTAATGGTTGAAATTTTCATCATTGTTTACGCCAAGCAACTGGTATTTTGGTGAAGAAGGATTTATCATAGGCCCTAAAATATTGAAAAAAGTGGGAACTTTCAAAGCACGGCGAACAGGTGCGATGTGTTTCATGGCCGGGTGAAAAAGCGGCGCATGCATAAAACAGAAATTACCTTTGTCTAAATCTCCCTTTAATTTTTCAATATCGTTGCTGAATTTGTATCCCAGATATTCGAGTACATTGGATGAGCCGCTGGTTGAAGTGGCCGCGTAATTGCCATGTTTCGATACATTCACTCCTGCGCCGGCAATAACAAAACAGGCAAGTGTTGAAATGTTGAAAGTGTTTTTTCCGTCGCCGCCGGTACCCACAACGTCAATCGCATTGTAATCCGACAAATCGGTAACAAGACTCAATTCTGCCATGGCATCGCGAAATCCGGCCAGTTCTTCTGAGGCCAGCGGACGCATCTTAAAAACGGTAAGAAATGATGCAAATTCAGCTTCGCTGTGCAGGCCTTTTCCGACCTCAAGTAAACTTGATTTTGCCTGCTCGCGCGTGAGAACATTTCCTTCAAAAAGATATTGCAATGTTTCTTTCATAACATCAAAATTAGCTGTTTAACCAGTTTTCAATTATTTTTTCACCCAGTGGAGTGAGCACCGATTCCGGGTGAAACTGAACGCCCTGAACATCATATTCCTTGTGTTTCATGCTCATAATAAATCCATCGTTATCGTAACTTGTCACTTCCAGGCAATCGGGCAATCCTTCCTGTTGAACAATCCAGGAGTGGTACCTGCCCACTTCGAAAGTTTTTGGCAAGCCTTCAAAAAGAATCGATTTTGTTTCAGTCAGTTCAACCGGAGTCGCAATTCCGTGTAAAACTTTGCTCATGTTGTGCAATTTTCCTCCAAAAGCTTCACCAATGGCCTGGTGCCCCAGACAAACGCCGAGCATGCTTTTTTTCGGTGCAAATTCTTTGATAATATCCAAAAGACGTCCGGCTTCTTCCGGAATTCCGGGCCCTGGCGAAAGTACAATTTTGTCGTATTTTTCGAGGTCTTCCAACGAAATTTCATCGTTGCGGAACACATCCACGGGCAGACCAGATATTTTTTTGATGGCATGTACCAGATTGTAGGTAAACGAATCGTAATTATCAATGACTACTATTTTCATATTCTTATTCTCTTGGTTGTCATTTCGACGAGATTGTGATGAGAAATCTTTAGAATAAAACAGATTTCTCATCTTCTACCATCTTCGAAATGACAAAATTTACTAATTAATTTCTTTTGCCATTTCGATGGCTTTTTTTAACGCGGCCAGTTTGTTGTTCACTTCCTGCAATTCACTCTCTTCCTGCGATCCGGCAACAATTCCGGCACCGGCCTGGTAGAAAAGTTTGCTGTTTTTGCTCAGGAACGAACGAATCATAATGGCGTGGTTCAGTGTGCGGTCGAAACCGAGATAACCAATACAACCGCCATAATAACCGCGGTTTTGGTTTTCATATTTATCGATGAGTTCCATGGCTTTGTATTTTGGCGCTCCCGAAAGAGTGCCAGCCGGGAAAGTTTCACCCAATACTTTTATCAGGTTTGTGTCGTTGGTAATTTCGCCCGAAACCTGCGAAACCAAATGAATAACATGCGAATAAAACTGAACTTCGCGGTACGTTTCCACAACCACGTGGTCGGCATTCCGGCTCAAATCGTTGCGCGCCAAATCAACCAGCATCACATGTTCGGCATTTTCTTTGGGGTCTTTGCTGAGTTTTTCTGCCAGTTCGCGATCCTGTTCATCGTTTCCGGTGCGTTTAAAAGTTCCGGCAATCGGGTGAATATAAGCTTTGTTGTTTTTTATCCGCAACTCCGCTTCGGGGCTGGAGCCAAAAATCCGGTACGTTCCATAATCAAAATAAAACAGATACGGCGAAGGATTTATCGAACGCAGCGAACGGTACACATTAAAATCGTCGCCTTCAAATTCCTGCGAAAACTGACGGCTCAATACAATCTGGAAAACATCGCCCCGGAAGCAGTGTTCTTTTCCTTTGGTTACCATGTATTTGTATTCTTCATTGGTAATGTTCGATTTTTCTTCACCCACCGGTTTAAATTTGGCTGTCGAAAAGTTCAGGTTCACCAGCAAATGATGAATGTAATCCATCTGCGATTTTTCGTCTTCCAGCAGATTTTCAACCATGTGAATTACGTTTTTGTGATGGTCGATGGCAACTACATATTTGTAAAAACAATATTTCACTTCCGGAATCTGGTATTCTTCTTTTTTCTCCGAAGAAAATTTGATGGTTTCAAAATGCTGGATTGCATCGAAATTCATGTACCCGAATAAACCGTTGGCAGGTAGTTCAATTTCATTGGAATCGACATTAAATGTTTTGAAAAAACCGTCGAGTTCATCGTCCAGCATTTTTTCTGATGAAAGTGAAAAAACTTCTTTTTTTTCGCCCGGAAGTTCCTTGGTCACTTCGCCATTGTTTACTGTAAAACAGGCCACCGGATTAAAACAAATAAACGAATACGCATTTTCATTGCCGTGATAATCGGAGCTTTCCAAAAGAATAGCCTTTGGATAAAGTGTTCGCAGACGAAGGTAAATACTTACCGGTGTAACGGTGTCGGCGAGTATCTTCCTTACTACTGGTTTGTAATTTAATTTTTCCATTTTTTATTTATTTAGTTTTTATTTCTGCTAAAATTTGATCTAAAAAAAACGGCTCACCGTGATTCGATGAGCCGTTTTTCTGCTTTTTATGGCAATAGCGTTACTTCTCTTCACGGATTTGTAAAAAGTTGCTGCGCCACCACCAAATATTATTATTCATTCTTTTCATACTATCTTAAAATAAAAAACCTGCTCTTGAGGAGCAGGCCTGCATATTTTTCAAAAATACCAATATGGCTCTTAACTCCTTGACTTACGTAAGAAGACCCCACCACGGAAGCCATATTGTATTTAATTTCTTCATTCTTGTTTTTAATCTGCCTCAAAAGAATAAAATTTTTTTTAAAACGAAAAACGCATAGCTCTTTTTTTTCTGAATCTTAAGAAAAAATTCTAAAACAAGTTCCTTTTTTTGGGAAATTGATTTATTTAATTCAACTGTTTTTTAGAATTTCCTGAAGCTGAATCCTATCTGTTTTTTGGTTTTTAGTGATTGGAAAGCGCTGAATAAAAACTATTTGCCGTGGTTGTTCATATTTTGAAAGTTGTTCCTCGCAAATGCTTTTTACTGTTTTCTCGATTTCGAAGTTTTCATTTCCTTCCAGAACCAAAACCAGTTGTTCGCCCAGCGATTCGTGCGGAAGTGAAGAAATAAGAAAAGGCATTTCCAGAAAAGGCTCCAGTTTTTTTTCCAGTTGCTCGGGTGAATATTTTATTCCGCCCGAAATAATCACATTGTCGTTCCGACCCAGAATGCGAAACGTTTTTTCATCAGCCAATTCAGCCAAATCGGTGGTTTGAAGCGGTTGCTCTGCCAATCCCGGCATAAAAACTTGCAGGCACTCTTTTTCAGAAAGTTGAACATGAATATCTTCAAGACAGGAATAAAATTCGCTTTTTTCTGAACCGTTCAATTTACGCAAGGCAATGTGTGTGGCGGTTTCGGTCATGGCGTAGCTGGAATAGCAGGCCGATGAAATGGATTGTAATTTTTGTTCCATCGCATAAGGAATTGCCGAGCCGCCGATTAACAATTGTTCCAGGTTTTGAAACCATGCTCCGGGAAAAGGTTCTGATTCGAGAATTTTATTTACCTGAGTCGGAACCATCGCAGCAAAATGAAATTTTTCAGTTTGAAGAAACGAGAAGTCGGTAGTTGGCTCAGCAACATATAAATCGAGCCTGCCAAGCAGGGCACGGACAACCATTAACTTTCCGGCGATATATTTTTCTGGAAGGCAAAACAAAACGCGGTCGTTTTCCTTTAATTGAAAAAAGTCGATGGTTCGTTGTGCGCTGGTTGCCACAAACTCTTTTTCAAGCTGAATTATTTTTGGTTTTCCGGTACTTCCCGAGGTTGTTACTTCAATAAAACTTTCTTTTGAATACCATTCTGAAAGAAAATTCTTTAAATCCGTATTTGGCGATGTTTTCAGGAATTCAGCAACAGAAATTTTCTCACTGTTCAGAATAATATGTTTTGGGAAAGGATTCATATTTCAATGAAATTTTCAGGAAAATGAAATATCTTTTCCGGATTCAGCCAGAGTTTTTCACCCCTGATTTCCAGAGGAGATTCAAAATTATTGGTAAATAAACTACCGGTTCCAAGCCCCTGAAATCCCTGTGCATTTTTATGGAAAGTCCACTGTGCAATAGCGTTTAACCCGATGTTGGATTCCAGATACGAAGTTATCCACCATCCAATTTTTCGTTGTTCTGCCAGTTCAATCCATTCGTCGCAACCGCTGAATCCACCGTGCAGGCTGGGTTTCAGAACCAAAAACTGTGGCCGGATTGTATCGAGCAACTCTTCTTTTTCCTGGATTGAATAAATTCCGATAAGTTCTTCATCCAAAGCAACCGGAATAGGTGTTTCGGAGCAGAGTTTGGCCATTTCCTGAAATTGTCCGGCAGCAATCGGTTGTTCGATGGAATGGATTTGAAGGTCGGCTAACCTCCGAAGTTTTTCCTTGGCAACAGTTGGATGAAACGCGCCGTTGGCATCCACACGAAGGGTGATTTTTTCGGCGCCAAAATTTTTCCGGATACTTTTCAGAAGTTCAATTTCCCTTTCAAAATCAATTCCGCCAATTTTTAGTTTGATGCAACGAAATCCGGTTTCGAGTTTTTCCTGGATTTGTTGTTGCATAAATTTTTCTTCGCCCATCCAAATTAAGCCGTTAATTGGAATCCCTGTTTTTCCTTCAGAAAAATCTGACCGGAATGGTTGCTGTATTCCACCATTTTTTAAATCATGCCAGGCGGTTTCCAGTGCAAACCGAACCGATGAAACAGATTCTGTTAATAAGGGATTTTCAATAAAAATTTCGGGTTTTTTAGAGATTTCATTTAGTTTTTTTTCCACCTGCTCAGGTGTCTCAGTGCTGAGCCCTGCCAGTGGAGCACATTCACCAATTCCAGTTTTCCCGTTTTCACTTAGAAAGAGAAACCACACCGGGCGGGTTTGGTATTCCCCGCGCGAAGTTTTTGCCTTACGTTTAAATAGCAATACATATTTTTTGTAACGGGCAATCATTTTGCTGAAATAATAAGTCCGGCACAAAAAAGCAGTGTAAATGCAAGCGTTGAAAGTGCGAGTCGTTTTAAAAACGGGTCGAGTTCCTTGTCGTTTTGTATCCGAACAATTTTACTTAAATCGAGCAAAAAAAGTGGGAAGACCAGAATAAAAAGCCACTGCCACACTGAATTGTGTTCATTTGCAACGTAAAGCAGAGCTGTTATCCAGCCAACTAAAATCAGAATTACATGATACAAGCGACTGTAGTTTTGTTCAATTCGAACCGGAATGGTAATTTTTCCAGAGTTCCGGTCATTTTCAATGTCGCGCATGTTGTTCAGGTTGAGTACACCGGTGCTGAACAGTCCGATGCTGACTGCCGGTAAAAATATTGAAGGGGGTAAAAAGTTGGCATTCAGATAAAAAACACCGGCTACGGGAAGCAGGCCGAAAAACAGGAAAACAAACAAATCGCCAAGCCCGATGTAGCCGTACGATTTTTTCCCGGCGGTGTAAAAATAAGCCGCCAGGAGCGAAAGAATTCCAAATCCGATAAAACTAAAAAAGGCCGTTTTTGAGCGATGCCAGGTTCCAAGGTAGACCAGTGCAATTCCAAACAAAAAGCTGAGGCTGCCGACGATAATCATCCCTGTTTCCATTTCTTTTTTGCTGATTTCGCCGCTTTGCATGGTGCGTGTTGGCCCCAGTCTTAAATGGTTGTCGGTACCGCGCTGGCTGTCACCGTAATCGTTGGCAAAGTTCGAAAAAACCTGGATGAGTGTGGCGGTTAAAATAGCCAGTACACTTACCATCCACTGAATGACGCCATAAAACCAGGCCAGTCCGCAGCCCATAATAATTCCGGAGAGTGCCAGCGGAAGCGTTCGCGGACGGGCTGCTTTTATCCATGATTTTGTTGTTGCCATTGGCTAATTTTTAAAATATTGCGTTTTTAACCAGCTTTTATACATGGGGTCGAGCAACGAAATTTCGCCTGACTGAATGTCGATAATCTCTTTGTTTTCGAGCGTTTTTTTAATCCTGACAACATTTGCAGAGGTCCCTACACGATATTCTTCCAGCGTTTCTTTCGAGCTGAATTGTGTCACCCCGTCAATCAATGCTTTTAAAAAGCTTATGTGAGAATTGGTGAGTTCTTCCGTTTTCGATTGAAACAGGAGGCTAAGCTGGTTAATAATTCCCTGATGTGCTTCCCTGATTATTTCCGGGGAACATTCGTTTTCAGTCCTGAACCAACTTTGCTGGGCAAGCTGCTGGACATAATAGGAATGGCATTCAGCCAAATCAGCTATTAAAGCTGCATCAATTTTAGAAATACTCTTTTTAGTGTCGTTAAACCGGGTTACAATATATTTTATCCAATCTTCCTTTTTAATCTTTTCAAGAAATACCAAATCGCCAAATTTATAAAAAGGCATTGAAGAGTTAGTAAAAACATCCATTAACATGTGTCGTTTGCTTCCGTACAAACAATAAGCTGTGTTCTGGTGTTTTTGCCAGTTTGCCCTTAATTTTTTCTGAAAAGCCAGGGGATTTTCAAATGTCGAAATATTCTGAAATTCATCAATACAAACGATAAACTTCCACCCTTTTTCAGTAGCAATCTTTTCCGTCATATTTAGAATATCGTCGGGTTGTTTTTTTACCTCTTTCCAATCGAGACTTAACGAAATTTCGTTTTGATTTTCAGGATTGAAGGATATTTTGGGTAGAAATTTTCCCAACAATGTTTTTGTATTATTGAGTAATACTTCGGTTTTGGTTGACGATGCCTTTAAAATTTCGGTTGCAAGCAACTGATAAAACTGTTCTTCAGAACGCACATTAAAAGTATCGATAAAACAAAACCTAAGGTTTTTATCCGATTTTAACGATTCATTTGCTGCATTTTGAACTAGAGAAGATTTTCCCCAGCGGCGCGGAGAAATAAGTATTGTATTTACAAGCGCCGAAAAGTTTCCTGTTAACCTTTTACGTTCAGTTTCCCTGTTAGTGAAATTTTTATCAACGGCTAAACGGCCAAAAACAAATGGTACTTCCATCTTACTTTTTTGTTACAAATTTAGCTAACAAAAATGTAAGTTACAAAAATGTAAGTTACAAAAATGTAAGTTGTGTAAATGTTTGACCTAAGGAAACTTAGGATATTTTCCAAAGTCGGGTTTTCGTTTTTCGAGGAAGGCGTGTTTTCCTTCCTGCGCTTCTTCGGTTAAATAATAAAGTAAAGTTGCATTTCCGGCAAATTCCTGAATTCCCACCTGACCGTCGAGTTCGGCGTTTAATCCGAGTTTGAGCATTCGCAATGCCAGCGGACTATGTTCCTGCATTTTTTGTGCCCAGGCCACCACTTCGTCTTCTAACTGGTCGAAAGGAACTACTTTGTTTACCAGCCCCATTTCCAAAGCTTCGGCGGCTGAATACTGGCGGCACATAAACCAAATTTCGCGGGCTTTCTTTTGCCCCACAATACTGGCCAGGTACGACGAGCCGAGTCCGGCGTCGAAACTACCCACCTTGGGGCCGGTTTGCCCGAAAATGGCGTTTTCGCTGGCAATACTGATGTCGCAAACCACGTGTAAAACATGGCCGCCGCCAATGGCAAAACCGTTTACCATGGCAATTACAGGTTTTGGCAAGCTGCGAATCTGGCGCTGAACTTCAAGAATATTCAGGCGCGGAATTCCATTTTTGTCGATGTAACCGCCTTTGCCTTTTACTGTTTGGTCGCCACCCGCACAAAAAGCCTTGTCGCCGGCGCCGGTTAAAACAACCACATTAATACGCTGGTCTTCGCGGCAAATCCGTAAAGCATCGCTCATTTCATTAACTGTGGTCGGGCGAAAAGCATTCCGATACCGTTCGCGGTTGATAGTGATTTTTCCGATTCCTTCGAAGTAGTCAAAAAAAATGTCTTCGTATGTTTTAATGGTTTCCCAGTTTCTTGCAGTTGCCATGCTATTTTGTTTTATGATTTTACTTTTTTGAATAACTCGCGGAACGTTTTTGTGTTCAATTCAGCATCGGTAAAAATTTCGAGTATTGTTGCCTTTTTTTGTTCCGGTGAATAAAAATTGTGGAGTGCCGATTCAAGTTCATTTTTTGAAGAAGCGCTGAAATAACCGAGGCCAAAAGTTTTTGCAATTCCTTCGGCAGAAACTTTGTTTTCAGTAAAAAAATGTTCTTTGAATGCCGGCGAATCACCCGGGCCTTTTATCAAACTGAATATATTTCCGCCGCCGTTGTGAATCACAATTATGCGCAAATTTTCACCCAGGTATTTGTTCCACAATGCATTCGAATCGTAAAAGAAAGAAAGGTCGCCCAAAACGAGCGTGTTTATTTTTTCCGATTCCGAAGCAAAACCAACAGCGGTCGACATTGGCCCGTCGATGCCGCTAACGCCGCGGTTGCTATAATATTCCACTTTCTGAAGTGTTTCAAGAATCAATGCATACCGAACCGGCGAACTGTTCCCGAGGTGAAAAACCGAGTTCTCGGGAATGTGTTTCTGAATCTGGCTGAAAATGGTCAGATCACAAAAACCGGTTTCACAAATATATTGGTCACGCAATTGGTTTACATGCTTTTCCTTTTCTTTCCAGTGTGTACAAAAATCGCTGGTTTTTTCTTCAACAACAGGTAGCAACTGACTGAAAAAAGTTTCAGCTTCGGTACTTATTGTTTTTGTCAGCGACTGGTAAGTATCGGTGTGCTGGCCCGAAATATTGATGTGCCAGTGGTTTTCCGGCCTGTTTTTCCGCAAAAACTGTTTGAGTGGTTTCGACACAAACTGCCCGCCAAAACTAATGAGCAAATCGGGCTGATATTCAGCAATATCTTCTGAGAGCAGCGAGGTCATTAAAATATCCACACTTCCGCAAAACTGAGGATGATTCAGATTGGCGAGATGTTCCTTTAAAACTACCGAACCGGTTTTATTGGCAAACTCGGCCAAAAGATTTTCAAGTGCAGGATTCGGATTTTGTTGCCCGGCAAGAATCAGAACTTTTTCAGCCCGATTAAAATTCCTAACCAGTTTTTCCAGTTCAATTTCAGCAAAAACAGCTTTGTTTGCCGGGTTTTCAATAATTTTTACTGAAGGTAAATCTTCATCGAGCAAATCATGCAGGGGTTCTTCCAAAGGAATGTTAATGTGCACCGGCCCGGGGTTTCCTGAAACTGCCTCGTTCAGGCATTCGTTAATTTCACGTGCGGCAAACCAGAGTTCTTTTTCCGATTCACCCAAAGGGAGAGCAATTTCCTTTTTAATAAATCCGCGATAAATGTGATTTTGGTGAATGCTTTGGTTTTCACCCTGGTCGATCCAGTAATTTGGACGATCGGCGGTAAGTACCACCAGCGGAATATTCTGGTAAAAGGCTTCGGCAACTGCCGGCGCGTAATTCAGCGTTGATGTTCCGGAGCTGCAAACCAGCGCCACCAGTTTTTGGCGGGTCTGTGCCAGTCCGAGTGCAAAATATGCGGCACTGCGTTCATCTACAATATTTTTACAGTTGAAAAATTTGTTGGTAGCCAGTGTGTGTACCAGCGGGCCGCTGCGCGATCCCGGCGAAATTACAATGTCTTCAATACTTTTGGCGCGTAATATTGCTGCCAGTTGCTGAATATGTTTTTTTGTTGAAATCATTTGTTTTGAACGGTTTCAATGGCCGACAACAGTGTGGTTGCCTTTTTATTTGTTTCTTCCCATTCGTCTTCGGGCACCGAGCGCGAGGTAATTCCTCCGCCTGCGTACAAAAGATATTGTTCCGGCCTGATTTCCATACACCGCAAATTTACAAATAATCCCACATCTCCGTTTAACCGCCACGGGCCAAGGTAGCCGGTGTAATAACGACGCATGTGTTTTTCTATTTTTGGGATAAAACGGGCTGCTTTTGATTTTGGAAAACCGCAAACTGCCGGTGTCGGGTGAAGTTCGCCAATAAAATCGCCAAGATTAGTGGCCAGTTTATTTTCAGAAAAGCGAAAGCTGGTACTTAAATGCGCTACTTTTCCGCTTTCCAAAGTTTCCGGTCCGCGGGTGGTGTACGGATGAATGTTGAACTTGTAAAAAATATCGAGCAGGTAACGCGAAACAAAAGCCTGTTCTTCAATGTCTTTGGTGTGCCACATGTAATTGTCGTCGTTGCGGCGCGACTGGGTTCCGGCAAGCGAAACGGTTTCAAGCGTTTTTCCCTCCGATTTCAGCAAAATCTCGGGTGTGGCACCCATCCACAAACCGGCTTTCGGAAGATTCACCAAATAAACCAGTGCATTGGGTGTTTGCTGAAAAAGCTGTAAAAAAACTTCTCCCACCGATTCATTTTTTCGTTCAAAAGGAATTAATCGCGAAACAATAACTTTTGCGAGTTTTGTAGTTTTAATTTCGTGAATGGCATTTTGAATGTCCACCAAATATTCTTCCCTGGAAATAATAAACGGATTTTCCAATTTTGTTGGTTCAGCCTTTTCTTTTTGAATATTCTGACAATCGATTTTCAGAATTTCGTTTGTTCCTTTTTTGTAAACCCCGGGGCGAAGAAGTACCAATGGTGAATCTTCGGTAATTACGTAAGGTGCAAAAACAAAACCTTCGCGACCGTTCAATTTGTTAAAATCGGCCGGGTAAATCAAATCTTTGTTTTGGGAAATAAGTATTTCCGGGGTGTTGCTTCCGGGTACCGACCACAGTGCAAACGAACAATTTGTAGTAAGCAGTCTGTCAATAAAATCAACAAGGTTGTTTAAATCAGTCATTCCTTTTAACAATCATATTTGTGACACGGATTGTTGAAATCAGCCGGTCGTCTTCGTTTTTTATATCAACATTCCAAAGGTGGGTCTTGTTTCCGCGGTGAATAATTTTTGCTTCAGCCCGCGCTTTTCCGTTTTTTAAAACCCCGGTGTGATTTCCTGTAACATGCGTTCCCAACACATCGAATTCCTTCATGTCGGTAATTAACATGCTGCCCAATCCGGCCAGTGTTTCAGCAAATGCCAGGTTAGCCCCACCGTGTAAAATTCCGTCGGGGCGGCAGTTTTTTTCCGAAAGTTTTAGAAATCCTTCCACCAGACCATCGCCAATTTTGGTCACTTCAATACCAAGATTTCCGATTAAGCTCTGTTGCATCGCCTGGTTGATTAGGTCGAGCGGTGTATTTAAATTCAGTAAACTAAAATCCATAACTGTCCATTTCCTAAAAATGAACCCTAAAATTAATATTTAGTTTCTTATTGCGTTAATGTAAACTTAAATGAAACGCCAATATTGGTTGTTGAAGTTTTGTATGACGATGAAGTAAACGGGTCATTTAACACTTTGTCGAAGTACAGGCGCACCTGTAATTTATCGCTAAGGCGGTAATCTGCAGTGGTTTCCAGCGACACCATACTTTGTCCGGCAGTAATCTGATCAGGCTCATCGAGTTTTCTCAAAGTAGTTTTGTTTTTTGTCAGTGAAAATCCGGCGGTTATATTTAAATCGTTGGAATATAGTTTTTGCGAATTTTTTGTTTTGATTATCACATCCATATTTTTAAAACGGTAACCAATGTCAAATGCATATCCGCTGCTTTGAACTTCGGTGAGCTGGTTGTTTGAAAACGATAGACTGACGCTTCGTGAGCGGTTGATTTCTGCATTTGTTGAAAAGTCGTTGTTCCAGATGACGTTCAAATTTATAAGCGGACTGAGTACTTCGCGGATGCTGACAGAGTTAATATCGTAAACCGGGACCAGGTTGTTCGAAAGGTCGCGAATGTAACTGAACCCGTCTTCCTGTTCAAAATAATTCAGGTTCGAAGAATAAGAACCAACGTTGTAAGTCGATGAATACGAGTGCGTAAAACTCATCGATTTCATCACTTTGTTCAGCGCCGGAATTTTTGAAACCATTCCTTCGTACTGAATGGTCCAGTTTGGCCGGATGTATTTAATCGACGGAAATAACGAAAGCGAAACACTGGCGGGGTCAATGTTTTGGTATGCTGCCAAAAAAGCGGGGACCATTACTTCTACCGAAGTTGCCCCGTAACCGTCGGGGAATCCGTCTTCATCCACAGAAGCCGGGTTGTAATTATAGTCGGGATTTGCACTTCTCTGCGAAGCCAGCCGGCGTGCAATACTAATGCGGTAATCCTTAAATTTTTCAAAAGCTTCCGATTCAACAACATCGCCGGCGCCAATCTTTGAAAACGCTGTTCCCCAGGTCAGCACCGACATTGAGAATGTGCCGCTTTCCACACGACTGTTTACATCAAAATCGCGCGATGACGGATTGTAGGAGTAGTATTCATAAAAGTTGTTGGTATACGAACGGTTGGCTGTTAACGTAATTCTTAAATCGGGCAACGGTTCCACAGTCGATCGCACGGTAATTTTTTCAGAGCGGTTCATCTGGTATGGCGAATTAAGAAGTGAATCGGTTGTAATCCATCCTTTCCCGGCTGCTTTTTGAGCAAAATTTTCGTCCTGCCAACCCAGAAGAAATGGAAAACCGGGCGCCATTTCGGTACTCATAAACGATCCGAAAATTTCGTGTTCGGGTGTGTATTTGCCTGTTCCAAACAACGATGGCTCGGGCAGGTAACCGGGTAAAACGGTACTGCCGTTTTTTGAATAACTTATTGAAACAGTTTTTACACCGGTTAAAACCCTGGCGCTTAAATCGAGTATTTTTTTCATTGTACTTTCGTCGCCGGGAATGCCGGAAACAAAAATCATGGACTGTTTTGCACTGTCGAGAGGCGTAAATTCAATGGAATTTACATCAATGATTTTGACCCGCCCCGGAATTATTTTTTTATCGACTCCCGAAGCCGAAACCTTTATTTTCCGGGTATTAAGTTTGTGATTAATTAGTTGTGGGGTTTCGGCGGCGAGTTTTACATTGGCTGTAAATGTTTTCTCCTCGGTTTCTTTTGCCGGTGTTGCCTGGTTTTGCTGGTTGTTTCTGTTGGTTGCCGAACGGTTTAAACTGTATTTGCTGCGTGAAGTACGTTTAAATTTTGAATCGATTTCCTTTAAATAAGGTATTTTGTTGTAAAGAGTGGTAAGGTTTGCATTTCCGGTGAGTTGCCACGACTGGGCATTTTCGATCGTGTTTCCCAGTTCAACCGAATCGGCGGTAACAGCGCCGGCAGTCCAGCTGTAAGTTCCCTGGTACCTGACATTTGCCGACATAAAACTCAGCATCTTAATCTGGCTTAAAGGAACGGTGTAAGAAATATTTGCTTTATGATTGTAATCGGTTGGTCGGCCCAAATCCAGGATGTTCTGCCAGATGGAGTCGCGTTTCCATTCATAATCAGAATCGTGTTTGTTAATTCTGCCTTCGGGTTCATCTATTTTGGAAGTGCTTTCCGAAGAAAAATCCACTTTCAGCAAACGTGTTACATCGTATTTTATGGTGAGATAACGGTTCCAGAGAAATTCTTTATCGTACGAAGGGGTTACCGTAATTTCATTGTCGGTGATGTCGCGGGTTCGAACCTCATTATAATACCTGTAAATATCGGTGCTGAACGAAATTTGTGCAGGCAAAGGATAAAAGCTGAAATTGCCGATCAGTTTGAGTGGGCCTTTGTTTAGAAATCCGATTTTGTTGAACGGTGAAATTGCTTTTGGCCGGGTGCTGTAATTGTAGGAAAGCATTCCTTTTACCGTTTTTTTAAGGTTGAGTTCAGTGTCAATATCCTTTTTAACTACTTCGTTGTAAGCATACGAAACAGCAAAATTCGAAGGATCGATAATGCTTGTTTTTGTTGCATTGGCTTTGGGTTCGAATTTAACATTTGTAAAGTTGATGCTTTTTCGCCGCACAACCTCCTGCGAAAGTTCCAGCACAGAATCGCGTTCATGTTTTGTATGGTAACTTTTTAATGATTCTTCCAACTCAACATCGGGATTCAGAGGATCGTATTTTGGAGTGGTTTTGTTTTCAGAATAACCAAAATACATTGGTATTGAAAGGTTTGCTTTTTCGGGCAGAAGTTTTCCAAGATTTAACGACGAACTGATGTCGATTGCGCGGATATTGTCGGTTGAACGGCTGTTAACATCACTGTCGATGCTTCCGTAACCCTGCGAGCTGGCGCTTCCGGCAACGGTAACTGTTCCCAAATCGGCAAGCCTGAGTGTTGTCCGTCCGTTGGCAGCCCAGCCTCCTTCTTCGTTTATTCCGGTTAAACGCATTTCATTCAGCCAAACAATTACCGATTTTGGCCCGGGCGAAACGGTACTGACATCTTTGTGCCTTACTCCCATCATAATAACCTGAACGTCGCCAAGGTTCGGGCTCCCTTTTACTTTTATGGTATTCTTATCACCGTTCCAGTCTTCGTGTATTACTTCATAAATATCCTGGAGCGAAAGTATTGAACCGGCTGTTCGCATCTGTGAATTTCGTTCCTGTTTGGCCTCGGTAAACAATTCAAGCGGAACATTTACCCGGTTTGAATCGGGCCACACAATATACCTGTCGGAAGTAATATTTCCGTTGTAATTTCCTTCAGGGGTTAGTTTTAGCGGAAGTTCGTATTCATAATAATTGTAGTTATAGTCGGTTCCCAGCCGAATGAAAAAATAAAGGTCGTCATCGTTTAAATCTTCCCCTTCAATAGCTTCGGCATGAACAAACATTTTCAGGTTTTCATAGTTTCTGAAATCCATATTAATGGCTTTGTACACTGCTTTGGCATCGCCTTCTTCCAGATCGTTTACCTGGAGCATCAACGATTGTTCGTTTAGTTGGGTGAGATAAGCGCTGGTAGGGTCTACCTCGCGGGTAATTCCGGGTGGCAAAATATAGTTGACCGGGTCGCGGTTGGCATTTTCTTCAATATTCACCGAAGTCACTTCAACCGACGAATTGTTCGATACTCCGGTGTTGTCGGTAAGTTCGTTGGTGTATTCGCGCCACTCGGCACGTACCAGATCGAGGCTGGCAAAACGCAGAATTACCGGCTCTTCAAAATTATGTAAAAACATTCTCATAAAACGAATCGACGAAAAATCGCTGATAGAACCAACGGTTTCTGTCGGTTCTGAAATGGGGATTTTGAATTTGTACCATTTTACGGTTTCGGCAGCGCCGTTTTTTAGCTTTACTGTGGCTTCCTGAACATCGGAAATGTAGTTTTTTCCAAGCACAAAATCTTCCGGTCTGATGCTGACTTTGTATTGATAATATTCCTCGTATTCGTTGAGTGTGTTATCGTCGTTTATGTCTTCAATATCGGGCAGTGTTGATTCCGAAGTTGTGTACGATTCCTTTGACATTTCAGCTGTTGGCGAGTTTCCTTCCAGTCCGTTGTATTTTTTATACCGATCGAGGATGCTCTTTTTTTCTGTATCGTAATCGGAGCCGCGGTAGTAGTGAAAATCGTCGGAAGAGGGATCTTCTGTAGCTTCCGAATAGGCCGATGCATCTACTATCGAATTCAGTTTGTTCAGGTAATCGCTGAAAAATCCGGCTTCTTCTTCGTCGTTCAGCCCGTCGAGGCCAATGTCCTGGTAAGTTCGCGCAACCGTGCTGTTTTCAAAAGAATTTACATACGACTGTAAGGTTGAAACCCGGCCCCAGGTAGTTGTGTCAACATCAACTACTTCGGCAGAAGTTGGCAGCCCGTTTTCAAATGCTTTTCTTGAATCTTTTAAAATATCTTCCGAAACTTCACCCAAATCGAAATAAAGATCGCCGCCGGTTGCAGTTCCTAAAGTATCGTAAATAAATGGGTCGAGGAGCCAGAATTCAATGGTTTCGATATTTGCTGCTTCAAAATCGGTTGTGCTTACTTCGCGCATAATTCCACCCCAGCGCGATGCCGGGTTTGCCAAAGTACCGTCTGAATTTGTTCCCGAAGAGTAAGCTGACGGATTGGTGTCGTAATTATACGGACCGCGCTCTGAAGGGTAGTAAGCCAAATCGAGAGTGGCAATGTTGGTTGTTTCACCAACGTCGGTTTCTTTTTCAGGGTAAATTTCTTCTTCATAAACTTCGCGAACATAATGGTTCGACTGCATTTCGGGGTCTGATTTTATGTGTGCCGGGGTAAGCGAAGTATTTCGCAGAAAAAGCGCGTCGATATTGTACCAGGCAAGTTTTGCACGGTTGTAATTGTATGCGGTTGAACCCGTAAGATTTCCTTCGGGGAAAATCAACTGGTCTTGCGGGGTACTTGCCAGTACCCACGATTTCCGTGTTTTCATGCTGATAGCAATGGAAGTTCCTTCAAAATCGTCGATATAAACTGTTCCGCCAGAGCCGATTACACTGGAATGGCCCGGAATTAATTGCGCAAATTCCCCTTCAAAACTAAGAGCAGAAGGAGTGTTTGTTTTGTGAAAAGGAAGAAGTTTATTTGCCATTTTAGTTAGAAACTGGCTTTCTGTAGAATAATTCATGTCAAGCCCAAAAATGGTATTTGAAATCGGGTCGTCGCCATAATCCACTTTCGAAGTCAGTGGTTTTTCCTGCAAATGAAGCAGCGTGGCCCCTAAATTAAAATTGTCGGAAAAGGCATAATTGGCGTGTGTCCCCAGCATGGTTTTCCTTTGCATGGAGTACAATTCCTCACTTTCAGAAGAAACAGTAATTGCCGTGCCCGATTCAAGAAGCCCCGAATTTATTATGGTTACCGTACCCAGCGTGTAGTCAACGGTATAATCGATATTTTCGGTGAGTTGAATACCTCCGGCAGTAACCGTAACCGAACCTTCTGTAATGTTAATGCTCCCGAGCGAAATGGTAGAAGTTGAGGTGCCTTCGTAACTTCCGGCCAGCAAAAATTTGTTGTGTTCGGCATCCTGTTTTGCAAAGGTTTTTGTTGAATCGTAAAGCGACTGGTAACAATATTTTTCGGCCAGCGATTTATCCTGTAACGAATCAGAGAGGTGGCTTCCAAAAGGTTCAAGTACCGGAAAAAATATTCGTCCGGAACTGGCGTCAACCGTAACCCCGTCAATAAAATCGAAAACCCCGTCGGGATTTGGATCCTGCTGACTGTCGAGATTATCGAGGTTCATAACCTGTAAAAGCAAATGTCCTTTTATTTTTCCTTCGGGAATATAACTGATGTAATTTCCGGTGGAGTCGTTCAGATATTTTACATTTAGTGTAAAATTATCTTCCGATAAAGAGGAAGCGTTCAGGTTGTAAACGTTTTTCATCATTAAACTCCAGGTTGGCGTCGATGGTGAGAATTTGGTGCCTTTCAGCAACTTTACCATGAGTGTTTGCGGCGCATCCACACCATCGGTTGAAAATTCGCCCACCTGGTAATTTACCCCGTTAATGGTGTAACTGTAAGCCACTGCAAGCACTTCGCCCGAACCGATGGAAGAATTCAGCGAAATGTACCCCAATTTTTCGTTTACTGTGTATTCCGACGAAGATAACATGCGCGCCTGTTCCACCTTTACAAAATCGCGGCCACCAACAAAATCGGCGTCCAGCGCCGACAAGGTTGCCGTAACATTTTCCACGTCGCGGATATTGCTGTACGTGGAGATAAGTGTTTCATACATTCCGTTTGCCCCGTTGAAAGGCACCACATTTTCAGGATAACCAAGTCCGCTTTTTTCAGCAAAACCCTGAACCGAATTGTGTATGTTGTTTTTGTGTTCACCCAAATCCTGAAATGCAACAATGTTTCGTACATCGCTGGTACTGTTCGATTTGTTCAGTACCCACACTTCAATTTTGTTGATGGAAATTGCGGAACGGATAACCGGAAGGTTTTGCAACGCCTCATTGTAATGTTCCTTAAAATAATGCGAAAGGAAAAAGTGCCGGTTCTCGTCGTAGTCATAAGCATTTATTTCAACAATAGTGCTGGCTGCGCCGCCTTCGGTTTGCACGGTTTGCGTTTCGCCTTTGCTTTGCGAAAGAAGTGTGGTTAGGTTCAGTTTTCCAAATTGCATTTCGGTTTTTACCCCAAAAAGATTCGATGCCCCGGTAATCAGGGTTCCGTCGAGCGGTAACGAAACGTTTCCAGCTTCAATGCTTTTCAGAATTTCGTCTTCGTCGCCGGAGTAATTAAGGTTCATTTTGTTTTCGTAATCGAAGGTTGCTTCGGTGTTGTAATTCACCCGCATGTTCATTTTTGTACCGATTTGGCCGGTAACACTCATTTGTATTTTTTCATCGAAATCGAAAGTGGGTACCTTTCTCAGACGTTCTGAAATCGAAGGATTTTCTGTTGAATTCATCTGGTAACCAAAACTTACTTCAACATACCCCTGCGGATTAATACTTACTGAATTTCCTCCAAAAATGCGGTTAAAGGCTTCACCTCCAATGCTTAATTTCGGAATCAGCGAACCTTTCGATTCCATTTCCTGAATTTTGGTTCGCTGCTTCCAATAGTCGTTTATCGATTTTTCAAAATCATAATCGATGTATTCGTCGAGCGACAAACTTTGCGGCAAACGGTAATTCAATTCACCAATTTTTTCGTAAAAAACATATTTTCCTGAGATCGGATCGTATTCAACTTCGTACTTAATATTCTTGGGTTTGTTCAGAAAAAGCTTTAGTGAATCTGTTGAAACATCGCCAAATGCAGGTTGGTCTCCGAAAGGAAAGGGGAGTTGTTTTACCGTGTCGGCTTTTACGGTGTCTTGAATTTGAACCTGATAAATTTCAGCCCCGAAACTAAAATTCATTTTAACAACCGGAAAACCAACAAGTATAAAAACAGAAAAGTAAAGTAAAAATCTTTTCATTACCATTTATAACCCTAATTAACAATTGATTCAGCTTTGTATCAATTGCCATTTATGGTTATAAGATTTTTTGGTATGGTTTAATTATCCTAAGATAATCGACAGACTATGGTGAAAAACGGTACAAAATCGTTTGTATTGTCTGGCGGCAAATATAAATCTTATTTTTTTATTTGAATTTGGAACCTTTAGGGTTTTCGTTTTTTTAATTCTGAATTTATCTTGTTATTATTACCGCGGTGATTTACCCCAACACAAAGTCCGGGAACAATTACTGTGTTAATGTAAATCTGAAACTTACGCCTAAATTGGTTGTTGAGGTTGGATACGACAGCGATGTAAACGGATTGTTCAGTACTTTATCGAAAAATACACGCAACTGGAACCGGTCGCTCAACTGGTAATCGGCTGTTGTTTCAATCGAGAATGTACTCTGTCCGGCTGTAATCTGATCGTCGTTTTCCACCAGTTTCCTCAGAACGGTTTTGTTTTTCCGGTACGAAAAGTCGGCCCTTAAATTTAAATCGTTTGAATATGATTTTTGTGAATTCTTGGTTTTGATGATCAAATCCATATGTGTAAAACGGTAGCCCATTCCAATGGTGTATTCGTTGCTTAAAACTTCGGTAAGCTGGTTGTTGGCAAACGAAAGTGTCATATTTCTTGTTCTCCGCATTTCGGCACGCGAGGTATAATCGCCAACCCAAATTACATCGACATTGATTAATGGGTTGAAGGTTTCAATAATACTTACCGAATTGAATGTGTAAGGCGAAATAAAGTTGCTCGCAATGTCACGGACATAGCTGAACCCGTCGCCTTCTTCTGAATAATTCAGGTTAGTAATGTACGAACCAATGTTGTAGCTCGAATTGTAGGCATGAGTAAAATTTAGAGAGCGCATAATTTTGTTCAGTCCCGGAATTTGTGAAACCTGGCCTTCGTACTGAACCCTCCAGTTGGGTCTGATGAATTTCAGAGAAGGGAACATGCTGAGTGAAACTTTGTTCGGGTCTTTGTTTTGATAAGCGGCTAAGAATGCTGGCACCAAAACTTCTGCGGAGGTAGGTCCGTAACCATCGGGGAAACTTGGGTCCTGTTCGTGAGGAACGCTCGGATCGTAACTGCCTGCCCTTCCACGTTCATTGGCAAGCCGTTGAGCAATTACACTTCGGTAGCGTTTCATGTTTTCAAACGCTTCCGATTGTTTCACTTCTCCTTTTCCAATAGCAAAAAATGCAGTTCCCCAGGTTAGGGTCGACATGCTGAAGTTTCCGCTTTCAGTAAAACTGTTGGCATCGAACCTACCCGATGAGGGATCGTAGTGGTAGAATTCGGTTGTATTTTTCGAGAAGTTACGCATGGCTGTAACATCGATTCTTAAATCGGGCAGTGGTTCAATGGTTGCTCTTAAATTCAACCTTTCGTTTTCTGTAAAAGAATAGGGTTTATTTAAGGTTGAATCGGTGGTAATCCATCCGTTTTCCGCTGCTTTTTGGGCAAAGTTAATATCCTGCCAACCCAAGAGGAATGGCATACCTGGCGCAAATGTTGCATCGAGATTGTGAAATTCACTACCGGGAGAGTATTTTCCGGCGCCAAATAATTTTGGTTCAGGCAAATATCCCGGTAAAACCGTTCCGCCGCTTTTGGAATAAGTAACAGAAAGAGTGCGGACACCAATTAACATTCGCATTGTTAAATCGAGCATGTCTTTTGCAAACCCCTGATCCCCGGGTTTTCCTGTTACTGTAAGCATTGCCTGCGATGCATCGGTCATTGGTGTAAATTCGATGTTGTTTACATCGATAATACTAACCTTTCCGGGAACGATTTTTCCTTCCACATCGGTAACAACCACATTAATTTTTTTAGTGTTCAACTTGTGCGCTATTTTTTGTGGCTGGTCGTGTACCAGTTTTACATTGCTGGTGTAGGTTTGTTTTTCGCTGCGTTGTGGCGTCTGTTGTTGCTGTGTTCTGGTTGTTCCTGAAGTTCTGCTATTTGAACGGTTCAAGCTGTAACGGCTTCTTCCCGTTCGCTGGAATTTGCTGTTTAATTCCTTGAAATAGGGTACTTTATTGTACAGGGTTGTCAGGTTCGCATTGGCTGTTCCCTGCCAGTTTGCTGAGTTCTGTATAGTATTTCCCAACTGAATTGTATCTCCGGTAATTGGTCCCGCCTGCCAGTTGTATCTTCCGGTATAACTAACGCTTGAACTAATGAAATTAAGAAACTTAATCTGGCTTAGGGGTAAAGTATAGCGTGCGTTAATCGTGTGTCCGTATAAAGTTGGACGCCCCAAATCCCATATATTCTGGAGGATAGAATCTTTTTTCATCTGATAATCATCGTCGTTTTTGTTGATTCTTCCTTCCGGCTCATCAATACGGGCGGTGCTGTTCGATGAAAAGTCGACTTTTAGCAAACGGGTTACGTCGTATCGAATGTCGAGATAACTGTTGATGAGAAAGTCTTTTTCAAAAGTTTCCGGCAAAATCAGGTTCGGATTGGTAATGTTCCTGCTTTTGGTTTCGTGGTACAAACGGTAAATTTCAGAACGGTAAGAAATTAAAGTAGGTAACGGATAAAAATTAAATTTACCTATAGGTTTAAGCGGCCATTTGTTAAAAATTTCTATGTTTTTAAAGGGCTGAACCAGTTTGGGCCTGTTGTTGTAATTGTACGACAACATTCCGCGGTACGTTTTGCTGGTATTGTATTCTGTGTTGATGTCCCTTCTGTAAACCTCGTTGTAGGAGTAAGAAACAGAGAAATTTTCCGGATCCCACAAATGCGTTTTTTCCCTTTGTTTCTGAGGTTCAATCCTGACGTTTGTAAAGTTGATACTTTTACGGGTTATTACGTCCTGCGAAATAAATTTGAGCGAATCTCTTTCCTGTTTGGTTTCCAGTCGTTCCATCGATTGGTCCAGCTCAATATCAGGTTCCAGCGGATTGTATTTTGGAGTGGCTACACTTTGTGAATAACCATAATACATTGGCACGCGAATACCCGATTTCTCGGGGAGAAATTTACCCAAATCGAGCGATGATGACACATCGAATTCAGTTAAATCTTCCTGCGAGCGACTGTTCATATTCTGGCTTATACTTCCAAAACCGGCAGTGCTGGTCCTTCCTGCAAAAGTAACACTACCCAAATCGGCAAGCCTGGTAGTTACCCTCATATTTGCGGCCCAGCCCCCGCTTTCATCAAAATCGGAAAGGCGCAATTCGTTGGCCCAAACTTCCACCGATTTTGGTCCGGTATTTACCTGCCCGTGTTTGTTCCGGATACCCATCATAATTACTTCAACATTACCCAGGTTTGGGCTACCTTTTACTTTGATAATATTTTTGCCGTCGTTCCAATCGGCGTAATGTTTTTCGAAAACATCCTGCAAGGTTAACGTTGAACCGGCTCTTCTTATTTCATCGTTTCGATCCAGTTTGGCGTTGGTGAAAATATCAAGTGGAATATCCACGCGGTTTTCATCGGGCCACACAATGTAACGGTCGGCTTCGATGGCTCCGTTGTAACGTCCCCGCGGAGTGAGTTTCAAAGGAATTTCGTATTCGTAGTAATTGTAATTGTAGTCGGACCCCAGTCGGATAAAAAAGTAAAGTTCATCGTCATCCAGCGGATAATTTTCCAGTTCTTCGGCATGAACTTCGAGTTTCAGTCTTTTGTATCTTCTGAAATCCATATAAATGGGTTTGTAAGCGGCACGGGCGTCACCCTGTTCCAAATCAACCACTTTCAATACCATCGACTGTTCGTTTAACTGCCGCAACTGCGGGTTGGCAGGGTCGATTACCCTTGAAATTCCCGGAGGCAAAATATAATTCACCGGTTCGCGGCTTCCGTTTTCTTCGATACTGACTGCTGAAATATCTAAACTTGCATTTTGCGACATAAATGTTTCATCTTTTAATTCCTGTGTGTATTCACGCCAGTCGGCACGAACCAAATCGAGGGAAGCAAAACGTAAAACTACCGGGTCTTCAAACTGTGTTAAAAACAAACGCAAAAAGCGAATAGACTTGAAATCGTAAATGTTGCCAATTACCTGATCGGGCTGGTGAACCGGAATTTTAAACTGGTACCATTTTACTTCACCAATCTGCCCGTTTTTAAGCTGAACGCGGCTTTCCTTAATATCGTTGATGTAGTTTTGGCCTAGTTGCATGTCGTTTTTTCTGACACTAATGCGGTACTGGTAATAGCGTTCATATTCGTTCAGGGTATTGTCGTCGTTAATATCTTCGATATCAGGAATGGTAGATGCTGAAGTTGGATACGATTCTTTTAATTTTGACATTTCACTGGTCGGTGAGTTGCCTTCAGGCCCGTTGAATTTTTTATAGCGTTCGAGAATGTTGAGTTGTTCGTCATCATAATCGGATCCGCGATAATAATGATAGTCGTCGGAAGAAGGATCTTCCAATGCTTTTTGGTACGCATCGTTATTTACGTGCAACTGAAGTTCGTCGAGGTAATTCTGGAATTTGGTTTTTTCATCGGCATCATTCAATCCGTCAAAACCAACATCCTGGTACTGGCGCGCCTGGGTATTGTTGTCGAATGCGTTTACGAGCGATTGCTGTGTAGATACACGGCCCCAGATTGTTTCATCAACATTGGTAACTTCGCTTGTTGTAGGAAGCCCGTTTTCAAAAGATTTTCTGGAGTCTTTGAGCAAGTCTTCCGAAATTTCACCAAGGTTGAAATACAAATCGCCACCTTCCATTTCGTTTAAAGTGTCGTTTACAAACGGGTCCATCAACCAGAATTCAATGTACTGGATGTTTGCTGTTTCGAAATCGGTAGTTTCTATTTCGCGCATAATACCGCCCCAGCGTGTTTTCGGATCCTTCAGGGTTCCGTCTTCATTAACACCCGAAGAAACGTTGGATGGTTTTGCATCGTAATTGTAGGGTCCGCGTTCTTCCGGATAATAGGCCAGGTCGAAAACGGCAATATTGGTCGGTTCTCCAACCACAGTTTCTTTGTCGGGAAAAATTTCGTTTTCAAAAACTTCACGAACCAGTTGATTCGACTGAAGATCTTTGTCGTTTTTAATGTTGTTTGGAGTTAAACTGGTATTGCGCAGAAACAACGGATCTATGATATACCAGGCGAGTTTTGCACGGTTGTAACCGTATTCCAGCGAGTTGGTTGAATTTCCTTCCGGAAAAAGATCGTTTTGCATTTGAGGCGTGCTGGCCAGCATCCACGATTGTTTGGTTTTTAAACTGATTGGGACTTTTGTTCCTTCAAAATCGTCGACATAAACAGTCCCGCTTTCATCAATTACATTGGAATGACCCGGGATTAGCTGTGCAAATTCACCTTCAAAATCGATGGTTGAAGGGGTATTGGTATTGTAAAACGGTAATGCATCGATAGCTTTGGTCAGCAACTTACTTTCCGAAGAATAAGTGGCATCAAGCCCCAGCATCATATTCGAAATAGGGTCTTCGCCATAATCTACTTTTTGGGTTAACGGTCGTTCATGCATATAAAGTGCAGTAGCCCCAATGTTAAAATTATCGGAAATGGCATAATTGGCATGTGCCCCCATTAGCGTTTTTCGCTGCATGGTAAAAAGTTCTTCGCTTTCAGTGGTAACCTGAATAGGGGTTCCGGCGGCAAGTAAGGCCTGATTAATAATTTTTACGCGGCCCAGAGTGTAATCCACGGTATAATCCACGTTTTCCTGTAACGTACGACCCCCAGCAGAAACAACTACCGAACCCTGTGCAAGGTTTACACGGCCAACATCAATATCAGAGCTCGAAGAACCTTTGTAACTTCCTGTTAACCTGAATTTATTATGCTCGGCATCCTGTTCGGCAAAAACCTGTGTTGAATCGTATAATGACTGGAAAGTGTATTTTCTAATGAGCGCCGGGTCCTGAATCGAATCAGCGAGATACCTTCCAAAGGGTTCGAGAACCGGGAATATAATTCTTCCGTTGGAGGAGTTTACCGTAATTCCTTCCATGTAGTCGAACATCCCGTCTTTGTAAGGGTCGAGTTGTTTGTTCAGTGCATCGAGGTTCAAAACTTCCAGCAAAATGTGCCCTTCCAGTTTTCCTTCGGGTAAATAATTGATGTAAGTTCCGGTAGAATCGTTCATGTACATAACATTCAACTGGAAATCTTCGTTGGAAAGCTGATATGCATTCAGGTTATAAATGTTTTTCATCATCAACTTCCATGTCGGAAGTTTTGGGGTAAGGTTGGTTCCTTTTATTAATTTCAGAATCAGGGTGTTTGGCGCGTCAACACCATCGGTCGAGAATTCACCCACCTGAAATGTTTGTCCGTTAACGGTATAACTGAAAGCCACAGCCAGAACTTCGTCAGCGTTCAAAGCCGAGTTTAGCGAAATATAACCCAGGTTATAATTGATGGTGTATTCCGATTCGTTAAGTTTTCGCGCCTGTTCAATTTTTTCGAAATCCTGCCCGCCAACAAAAGCGGGTGAAAATTGCGACATGATTGCCGTAATGTTTTGTACTTCGCGGATTCCGTTATAGGTTGTCGACATTTCGGAATACAAACCGTTGGCATTGCTGCTTGGAAAAATATTTTCGGGGTAAGGCAGGCCGGTAACTTCCTGAAATGAAGGAATATTATTGTAAATATTGGGTTCGTGTTCACCCAGGTCCTGAAATGCCATAATGTTTCTCGAATCGGAAAAATTACTTGATTTGTTGGTTACCCATACCTCAATTTTATTGATGTAAATGGGGGAACGTATAACTGCCTTGTTTTGCAACCATTCGTCGTAATGATCGCGGAAATACTGGGCGAGGAAAAAGTGGCGGTTTGCATCGTAATCGGCTGCTGAAATTTCGAAAGTGGAAACCTGCGCTCCGCCTTCGGTTTCTACTGTTTGGGTTTCACCTTTGCTTTGTGAAAACAGGGTTGTCAGCGAGAGTTTTCCAAACTGCATGTCGGCTTTTACTCCAAAAAGGTTGGAAGCTCCGGTTATTAGGGTTCCGTTTAGCGGCAAAGAAACATTTCCGGCTTCAATTTTTTTCAGAATTTCGTCTTCGTCGCCGGTATATTCGAGGTTCATTTTGTTCTCGTAATCAAACGTGGCTTCGGTGTTGTAATTCACGCGCATGTTCATTTTTGTACCGATTTGGCCGGTAACACTCATCTGAATTTTTTCATCGAAATCGAAGGTGGGAACTTTTCGCAAACGCTCCGGAATGGATGGGTTTTCAGTGGCGTTCATTTTATAGCCGAAACTCACTTCAACATAACCCTGCGGCTGAATATTTACAGTGTTTCCGCCAAATATCCGGTTGAATGCTTCGCCTCCAATCGTTAATTTAGGGATGAGCGAACCCTGGTTTTCCATGTCCTGAATTTTCGAGCGTTGTCTCCAGTAGTCGTTTATTGATTTTTCAAAATCATAATCAATATAATCGTCAAGCGACATAGTTTGCGGAAGCCTGTAATTCAAATCTCCTATTTTTTCATAAAAAACATATTTTCCTGAAATTGGGTCGTATTCAACTTCGTATTTAATGTTTTTGGGTTTGCTCAAAAAAAGTTTCATTGAATCCTGCTGCGTTTGGCCAAAGGCAGGCTGATCCTTAAACGGATAAGGCAAATTTCCAACGGTATCGGTTTGAACGGTGTCGGGAACCTGTGAAAATGCAGACGATAAAACATTTACTTCGCCTCGGCTTTTTTTTGCCAGGGTGAAAATTGAAAGAAAAATGACAATGAAATATGTTATTTTGAATCTTCGAATCAATTCCATAGTAGTAAGTAAGAAAGATAGACTGTTTTCTGTAAATCTGGTTTATATCATTTTACATCCGTTTTAATGCTTGTTTAATCACGCTTTCAACCGTTACCCCGGGTTGATCCTGCATAATTTTAGAGACCACTTTTTCGGCATCTTTTTTAACAAAGCCAAGCATGACTAATGCAGATAACGCTTCATTTCTTATAGTATTGTCCGGCGCAAATAAAATTTGGGTGCTTTCCGATAATTTAACAAGTTTGTCTCTCAAATCAATAACAATTCGTTGCGCCGTTTTTATGCCAATTCCTTTTACCCCTTTCAAAACGGTAATGTTTTCGGTTGAAACAGCTGCAATAATTTCTTCGGCGCTGAGCGAGGAAAGCATCATAATTGCAGTATTGGCGCCAACACCGTTCACCGAAATCAGGTTGCGGAACAAATCTCGTTCACTTTTTTCGGCAAAACCATATAAAATGTGTGCATCTTCGCGAACTGCAAGGTGCGTGAAAATGACAACTTCTTTTTTCCCATTTAATTTGCTGTACGTTATTAGCGAAATGTTTATAAAATAACCCACCCCGCCGGCTTCAATTACAATACTTGCCGGATTAATATCGGCAACGGTTCCCCTGATGAATTCGTACATTTTAACACGTTTTACAGCGTTCGATCGTCTTCCGCTTCAATGTCAATACTTTCATCGACCTGGTTCGGATTGATTTCGTATCTTTTAAGCGGATTGCTTGATATTTCTTCGTAAATTTTTCGGTTTTTGTAAATATCGAGAGCCAGGTAAAGTGCTTGTCTGAACGATTCGGGAGAAGCTTTGTCTTCGCCGGCAATGTTGTACGCTGTTCCGTGCGCCGGCGATGTACGTATAAAAGGCAACCCGGCAGTGTAATTTACACCGCGGTCGAACGAAGCCAGTTTAAACGGAATAAGCCCCTGGTCGTGATACATGGCCAGAATTGCATCGAACTTGCGGTAGTCTTCTGAGCCAAAAAATCCGTCGGCAGGATAAGGGCCAAGAGCAATAATTCCTTCTTTTTTTGCCTGATTAATGGCCGGGATTATTATGTCTTTTTCTTCTGACCCTAGCAAACCATTGTCGCCGGCGTGCGGATTTAATCCGAAAACGGCAATTCGCGGTTTTGTAATGGCAAAATCCTGTTGCAGCGCACGCGAAATAATCCTGATTTTATTAAGAATGGTTTCCTTGGTAATGCTCTGCGGAACTTTTGAAATGGGCAGATGCGTTGTTACTACTCCCACTTTCATGGTTTCGCTGACCATGAGCATTATGTAATCGCTGGAATTGAATTTTTCTGCAAGAAATTCAGTGTGTCCCGGGAATTTGAAATTTTCACCCTGAATATTGTCTTTGTTTATGGGTGCAGTTATCAGAACATCAATGAAACCTTTTTGAAGATCATCGGCTGCCCTGTCGAGCGCCAAAAATGAAGATTCGCCGGCTGCCGGAGTCGATTTTCCCAGTTCTACGCGAATATTATCGTCAATGCAGTTAATAATGTGAGCTTTTAATGGAGTCGCTTCTTTGGCTGCACGGATGTGGTTGAAACTCAGGTTTTCAATATTTAGTGCCTTCCGGTGGTAGGCTGCAACTTTCGGAGAACCGTAAACTATGGGTGTGCACATTTCCAGAATACGCGGATCGAGCAGCGTTTTCATAATTACTTCGTAGCCAATTCCGTTAATGTCTCCGTGAGATATTCCAACCTTAATTGTATCTTGTTCACTCATTTTTTTATCTTTTCAAATTGAAGGGAATAGTCATTCCTAAAAAGTGCGGCAAAGTTACGTTTTTAATTGAATTTTTTCAAAAAGTTAAAAAGTAGCCTCACACCGTAACCGGTACCGCCCACAGGACGGTAACTGTCTTTTTCAAAAAGATAGGAAACGCCTGCTGCATCGAGGTGAATCCAGTTGTAACCGGTGAAATGTTCAAGGAATTTTCCGGCAATGGTCGACTGTGCTTCGCGCACTCCGAGGTTGTTTAAATCGGCAACGTTCGATTTTAGCGGTTTGGCATATTCTTCCCAGAGCGGAACTTCAATAATACGTTCAAATGTTTCTTCGCCGGTTTGTTTAAGTTTTTCAATATCTTCTTTCGAATTTCCCATGCCGACAATGGCGTACGAACCGGCCACAATTTCGGCTGCTCCGGTTAACGTGGCAATATCGATTACCAGTTCGGGTTTATATTTTTTTGCGTAACTCAGTGCATCGGCCAAAAGGAGACGGCCTTCGGCATCGGTGTTCTTTATTTCCACGGTGGTTCCGTCGAACATGGTAATAATATCGCCCGGGACGTAGGCATTTCCATCGGGGCGGTTGTCGGTTGCGGGAACAAGCCCGACCAAATACACCGGGAGTTTGTTTTTTGCAGCTGCATAAACGGTGGCTGCCACAATTGCTCCGCCGGCCATGTCGCTTTTCATAAAATCCATCGATTTTGGCGTGGGTTTCAGGCTAAGTCCGCCGGTATCGAAAACCACTCCTTTTCCTACCAAAATCACGGGTTTTTTATTTACTGCATTTTCGGGTTTCCATTCCAGAATTGAAAAGGTTGGCGGGTCGATGCTGCCTTTGTTTACCGCCAGTAACCCACCCATTTTCAGGCTTTCAATTTTTTTCTTGCTGAAAACTTCCACCGAAAAACCGGCTTCGTCGCCCATTTTTTCCATTTCCTGCGAAAACTTTGTAGCCGTTAAATACGAAAGCGGTTCGTTTACCAGGTCGCGGGCATAAAAAACGGCGCGGGTTAAAACAAGCAGTTCTTCAATTTGTTCCTCACTGATTTCGTTATCGAAAATATAAATCTCCTTCAGTAAAAAATCTTCCTTTTCCTTTTTGTATTTTGAAAATGAATAATCCGAAAGCAAGAGTCCTTCGAGAAATGCAGCCATCAATTCAAGCTTGCTAAAATTCATTAATTGCACGGTGCTGATTTTTTCCGTTTTTAATACGTCGAAAAGACTGGAACCTGCCGCACGCGCCGATTCCATCTGAATATAATTTTCCTTTTTATCCTTTATTTTTCCGAAGAAGAAAATGTGGGGATGTTTAAAAACCGTACAGTTATCTTCTTTCTCCAGTTTTTTTTTCAGGTACTCCGATTCGTTTTCGTTGAAAAATGAAAGAGAAAACTGGTCGGTGTTTTCGATTAATGCGGCGGTGGAACAATTTTCCTGAAGTATAGTTATTTTAGAAACTTTTGGCAGCATAGTATTTTTTCGTTAAAAGTAATACAATAAATGGTGTGTGGTGCTAATTCAATAAATTAACAGGTCGGGCAAAAACAAGTTTAATCATTCTTGAATTTTAGATTGTGCGTAGGTTTTAAGTGAAAATTACTGAAAATTGAAAGTGATAAACTCGGTTTCGTTTGGTCTTCCCGGAGCAAAATGCAGAACCGGTTTATCTTTCATTTCCATAATCAGGCAACCGTAAGTTTGGTTGTTCGAAATAGGGTGGATTTCAGGTTCTTTCAAACTTAAAATTTCGCGGATATTTTCAGAATTCAGCTGGAACCCGGTGTCTTTTATTTTGTCGAAAGCCAGAAAATACCGTGGGCAGAAAAACGGGTCGCCGGTAGTTTTTCCTAATTTGGCCAGCAATTCAATGTATTTTTGATTAAAGTCGCGGTTAACATTTGCAAAGTTGGTGTGTAGCGTTATTCCCTGGTTCAGGAAAGGGTAAAAAGCAACTTTTGAGTTGGCCGAACATTCGAAACATTTTGCTGAATTTATTCCGCCAATTGTATAACACTGCGGTGTTGCGTGCTGAATGTTTTGTACAAAACCGAACGCTTCGTTTTCATTTTTTTGAAGCAAAAGACTTCGCATTACAAAAGCCACGGGCAGTCCGTCTTTGCAGTGATTCATCATTGAAATTCCGTTGCAGGTAACTGCAATATTTTTGCTGAGTCCGCACAAACCAATAAAACCTGGGAAGGTAAAAACATAACTTTCCGGCTGGTTTTTATTGCCCGTAAAATGAAGTAACGTTGGAAATCCCTGTAAAAAAATTGGCGGATCCATATTTTGGGCAACAATTGTAGGTTGCTCCGCGTTTTTTGAAACACTAAGTGAAGTACATTTTCCTGAAAATAAATAATCGCCTGCATACTCTATTTCTTCGCTCAACTGGAGAGCCAGAATAAATTCGTAAGGTTTTCCGGCCCCGTCAGCAATTCCGCGTACTTCTTCCAAAAGTTCGGGTGAATATTTTTTAATGGAGTCAACCATGGTGGAATTTTCAAAAAACAACTGAATAAGTTTTTCAAAATCCATTTCAAAGTTTTTTTCCACCTCGTTTTTCCAGCGCGATAAAATGGTGTCGATTTCGGTTTTTAAAGTTTCGCCGTGTATAAATCCACATTCGTACGATGAACCTGAAAGGTGCAGAAAGGAAAGGTTGGCTTGTTTTTCAGTCGGCTCGTAATTTTTGCATCCGGATAAAAAGAATAGGAAAAATATAAAAACGTATAAAATTTTCATTCCGACGAATTTTCAATTTAAAATTAAGCCGAAAAGTTCAGACTATAAAATTTTAAAGCCGAACGTATCTGTTTTGAAGTTGTACGGCAAAAAACAAGCAATTGAAGGTTAAAATCAGTTTTCGTTTTTAAGACAACGTACTGAAAAGCAGTATGTTTTTGGAGAAGATTCAAATCTTCCAACGCCGGTTTCCTGATAAAAAAGACTACGTCGCCAAGCGCTTTTGTTTCCACTTTCGCTGGAGGTCCAAAGATATTCTGCATCGTCAAGATAACTAAACGTGCCATCGTCGAGTCTGCGGCCGGAAAAAAGTGCATCGAACCCGGAAGTGCCACCTATTCTTAGATTTGTGCCGATGCCTTCGCCTCGCCATGTATTTGGCAAATCGGCTTCTTCGCTGCTCATTCCAAGCGCTTTTTCAAGTGTTTTGTATTCCGAATCGGAAGGAGCATGCCAGCCGTCGGGACAAATTCCCTGGCAGCTTTCTTCTGTTACTCCGTTCATCATTGCAGTCCAGGAGTAAAGTCGTCCGTAAGTTTTTAGATAAGTGGTGTCATTGTTGTAAACATAATTTTCAATGGCATTGCCCAGTGCGTCGCGGGTTACGCGCAGGTTCTGCTGCATCCAGGTTTGGTCCCCAATCTTAACTGTCGTGTAACAATTGCCGTCAATATCAACAATAAAATTGTTTAAAGGAACAGTGTCCTTTTTTATTTGTCCTTTGCTGTCGGTAACAGAAACGGTATAAATATCAGGAGACAGGTTGGAAATGTTTTCGGTGGTTGCACCGTTCGACCATAATATTGAGTACGGAGGATAACCTCCTGTTAAAGAAAAATTTATATAGCCGTTGCTTCCGTTGTTGGTTGTAGGATAATGAACATCGAAGAGAAAAACCAAAGTGTCGGGCTCAGGTTGTAAAATATCGAAGGAATCGGTTTTTATTTGATTCCGGGTGTCGGATAAAACCAAAATATATTTACCGGCTTTCAGATTTTCCAAATCTTCTGTTGTTTTGTTGTTCGACCAGAAAAAACCGTATGGGGGACTTCCTCCTGTTACGGTTAAATTTATCGAACCATCGGATTCACCATAAGCAGATATATTTTTTATTAAACATTCTATATTTAGAGGAATCAACGGTTCTTCCTCTTTTTTACATTGGAATAAAAAAGGAATCACCAATAAAACGAATATTTTAATTAAAGTTTTATTCATGATCAGTTTAAAGCTGAATCGTTATGGCTTTCAAATTTTTTTGGTAAATAAACCAGACAAACCCCGTTCTAAAAATACATATTCTATTTGATTATAACGTTAGCCCGGTTGTTTTTTGCAATGTTACAATAGCATTTTAAAAACATGAGTTTTAATTCATACCAATTGGTAAAAAGTTAATTGTCCATGCTTTATGATTGGTATTAATGCGTTAATTTGCACTGGCATTCAAATACACTCAGAAAGGGAACATTTTTTTAATTTAATGTATTTTTGTTGAACTCGAAATTAAACCCGGCGAAACTTGTAAAGTCTCAGTATTTAAACCTAATACCAATTAACGATGAGAAATCTTCTTATTGCTTCGTTGCTTTTATTAAACTTAAGTTTGTATTCACAGGAAAGAAATTTGTTTTGGGGAATTCAACCCGATAAAAGTATTTCCTGGAAAGTAGAAAAATCGCAGGTACATTCCGATCATATTGAAATGAGCGGATTGAATATTTCTGCAATTATCACTTACGGAGTGAACGAAAACGGCGAATTAGTCAACCAAAAAAAGTTGGTTTTTCCCATGTTGCGCACCATCCCGAACAATACGCACGCCAGTTTGAGTCAAAACTTTACCAGCGCCGAACAGCCAAAAATCAGCGTAAATGGAACTGTTCTTAAAGAATTTCCGGAATCGTTTAACCTGAAAGGAATTTTAACGGTAAAAAGTTCAACCAACGCCGGCGTTTCTGTTGAACGAAAATTGTTCCCGTCAAAAGATAAAGCAGCGTTGATTGAAATTTTGAACATCAGAAACACGGGTGAAAAAAGTTGCGATGTAGTTGTTGATTTTACTCCAACCGAGATTAAAACTCCCGAGAACAGAGGTGTTTACGGAGAATATATTTTGTCGGTAGACGTAAAAAATGAAGGTACTTACCAATTGAATCCCAAAGATGAAATTACACTGGGAATTGTATATTCAGGAAGAAAAGCGTGTGACCAGCCATACAATTTTTCGCCCGTTTATGAACTTTCGAAAAGGGCAAAATTTATTAGCGAGTTGTTTGATAATCTGGTGCTCGACACTCCCAACGATACCATTGATGAGGAATTTGCTTTTGCAAAAATACGCGCTGCCGAAAGTATTTACGATACAAAAGGCGGGTTGATGCACGGGCCGGGTGGCGGCGCTTATTATGCGGCTATCTGGGCCAACGATCAGGCTGAATATGTAAATCCGTTTTTTCCGTTTCTTGGAAACCTGGAAGGCAATGAATCGGCCATCAACAGTTTCCGGCATTTTGCACGTTATATGAATCCGGAATTCAAACCCATTCCAAGTTCAATAATTGCAGAAGGTATTGATTTCTGGAACGGTGCCGGCGATCGCGGCGACCAGGCAATGATTGCGTACGGTGCTTCCCGTTTTTCGCTGGCTTACGGAAACCGTGAAATTGCCAAAGAATTCTGGCCTTTGATCAGTTGGTGCATTCAATTTCTGGAAACTAAAAAATCGGACAAAGGCGTAATTGCTTCCGATTCTGATGAGCTGGAAGGTCGTTTTCCCGCAGGCGACTATAATCTTTCAACCAATTCGCTTACTTACGGAGCCTACATCAGCGCTTCGCATTTGGCCAACGAACTCGGTAAAACTGACACCGCAAAAATTTATCTGAAAAAAGCTGCCGATTTAAAAGAGGCCATTGAAAATTATTTTGGGGCCAATGTGCAGGGGTTCAATACTTATCGGTATTTTGACGGAAATGAAAAACTGCGTTCGTGGATTTGCCTGCCTTTAACAATGGGCATTTTCGATCGAAAGGAAGAGACAAAAAAGGCGCTTTTATCGCCGTATTTATGGACTGAAAACGGAATTCTTACCGAAGCTGGAAGTGAAACTTTCTGGGACAGATCGACTTTGTACGCTTTTCGCGGACTTTTTAATTCGGGTGCCACAGAGCAGCTCATGCCCTATCTTTCGTACTATTCAGCAAAAAGATTGCTGGGCGACCATGTTCCTTATCCTGTGGAAGCCTGGCCTGAAGGCGGGCAACGACATCTTTCAGCAGAAAGCGGATTGTTTTGCCGCGTAATTACCGAAGGAATGTTCGGAATTTGCCCGGTTGGCCTGAATAAATTTGAGATACTTCCGCGTCTGCCCGACAACTGGGATTTTATGAAACTGAAAAATGTGAAAGCTTTTGGGAAAACTTTTGATGTGGAAGTTTTGCGTAACGACAGTGAAACAGTGGTGCAGGTAGTTGCTGACGGTAAAGTTATTTTCAAAAAGAAACTCGAAGAAAATAGTCCGGTAACTGTGGAATTATAATCGTTTAATCCGGGTTTTAGTTTTAAAAATCGGTTTTTCTGTTGTAATAATTCATAAAAAGCTGAAATCCGTCGGTAAAATACCCCGGTTCTTCTATTATTCTTTTATTGAAGATTCATATTCAATAAATTAACTTGAGTTATTATTTACTTAAATCAATTAAACTATGAGATTTTTATTTAACAAAAAACTTACATGGTGCCTCCTGTTTATTGCCGTAAATTTTACGGTAATGGCAAAGGACTACAACATTACATCACCCGATAATAAAACAAAGATTATTGTCAGTGTAGATGGTAACATAAGCTGGTCGGTTTTATACGGAGATGAAGTTCTCATTAACCCATCAAAGCTTGCTCTTGAATTGGAAAACGGAATGGTTTTGGGAGAGAATCCGAAAGTAAAAAAAGAAAAAATTATCGGTGTAAATTCGGTAATTAAGGCTGCTGTTCCGGTTAAAAACAAAACAATTCCCGAAGAATACAATCAGTTAAAAATTGATTTTAACGGGAATTATTCGGTAACTTTTCGCGCATACAACGACGGTGTTGCTTATCGTTTTGAGACATCGTTGAAAGACGAAGAAGTTGTGATAAAAAATGAAGTTGTTGAATACAACTTTCCTGAAAATATTCAGGTTGCCTGGCCTTCTTCGGGCGGTGGAATGGGCGGAATGCGGCAAATGATGGCTACTGCCAGCGAACCCGGTTTTGGAAGTAAAAATCCTGCATCGGGAAGAAGAGGAGGTTTTGGTGGTGCTCCCGGCGGTGGTGCACCGGGTGGAATGCCTGGCGGAGCACAAAATTCCAACAGGCCTCAAATGGGTGGCCAGGGTACTCCTCCCTCCGGTGGTGGATTTCCGCAAATGAGGGAACGTTCTCCTTTTTCCTATTCCTATGAATATCTTTTCGGCGACAGTCTGGTAGCTTCGGTCAACGAAATTGCCGGATTACCCATCTATTTTTCATCGAAAGAAGGAACTAAAATGGTAGTGGTAGAATCCGACTTGTACGATTATCCAAATATGTATATGAAAGGAACAGGTACAAATTCAATGGTTGGAACTTTTCCTCAGGAAGTAATTGGTACAACAGCCTTGCGTTCTCCAATGGGAGGGGGCAACGAAACTGCCGATTATATTGCCAAAACCAAAGGTACTAGAACTTTTCCGTGGCGTGCCATGGTAATTAGTCCCAACGATGCAGGTCTTTTGGAAAGTGAGCTGGTTTATAAACTGGCAACTCCTTCTAATTTCGATGCCAGCTGGGTAAAACCCGGACAGGTTGCATGGGAATGGTACAATGGGACTAACATTTACGGGGTCGATTTTGAATCGGGAATAAATACACCAACGTACAAATATTACATCGATTTTGCTGCAAAATATGGTATTCCGTATTTGTTGATCGATGCAGGCTGGCTGAATAACGACGCTGTTGATATTCCGGAAGTTATTCGTTACGGACAAAGCAAAAAAGTGGATATTATTCTTTGGGTTGCGTGGACCGACATGTTTGGGAAAGTTGCTGAAATGTTAGACCAGTTTTCAGGCTGGGGCGCCAAAGGTGTTAAAATGGATTATATGAACCGCGGCGATCAGCAAATGGTAAATTTCTACGAAGAAATGGCTGCTGAAACGGCTAAACGGAAAATGCTGCTCGATTTTCACGGAGCATACAAACCTGTTGGTCTGAACAGAAAATATCCGAATGTGGTAAATTTTGAAGGTGTAAAAGGAATGGAAAACAACAAGCTGGGAAGTACCGATATTACGCCTTCTCACGATGTAACTTTGTTGTTCACCCGAATGGTGGCTGGCCCGATGGACTACACTCCCGGCGCAGTTGTTACTGTTGCTTACGGTAATTTCAAAAATATTTCTTCGGAACCGATGAGCCAGGGAACACGTGCACACCAGGCAGCCATGTACATTATGTACGACGCTCCTGTTCAGATGCTTTCAGACAATCCCACATTGTACATGCGCGAAGAACCATTCCTGGAATTTCTTACAAAAATTCCTACTGTTTGGGAAAAAACCATTGGCGTTGACGGGAAAATAGGACAGTATGCAATTATGGCCCGAAAAAGTGGGGAAAAATGGTACATCGGTGCAATGACCGACTGGAGCGAACGCAGTTTTGAGATTCCTCTGAATTTTCTTGACAATAAAAATTACAAGGTCGAAATTCTCGAAGACGGTGTAAATGCCAACAAACGCGGAGTTGATTATAAGATTGTCAATGAAAGTGTATCGCCGTCTGACAAGTTAAAAATTGAAATGAAACAAGGCGGAGGATGGGCAGCTATTTTAACTCCTGTAAATTAATAAATTAGAAAATAATGGAAGCAAGATTATTTGTCTTCGTTTATTAAACCAATAAAATCATTAATATGAAAAAGCTGATTTATGCAGTAATGGCAATTGTCCTGTTGAGTTGTTCGCAGTCGGGCAATAAGTCCATATTTGTAAGCGATATGAATTTGTCGCTGGCAGAGCAGGAAATGGGTGATCCTGGTAAAAATCAAACACCGATGGGCCGTCCGATTGTGATGGCCGGTAATACTTATGAAAATGGGGTCGGGATTATGGCTCCAGCGAAAATATTGATTGAACTTAAAGGTTCAGCAGTAAAATTTGAAGCCGAAGTCGGTCCATGTGAAATGATTTTTCCTGGCGGAGGTCCTGGTGGTGCCCCAGGCGGAGGCACTCCTTCTGGAAGCGGCCCCGGTGCCGGTGGACCGGCCGCTCCGGGTGGAGGTACTAGAGGCCCCGGTGCCAGAATGAATTCTACGATGCATTTTTACGTTATTGGTGACAAAGAAATTCTTTGGGAAAGCGGTGAAATGACTCGCGAAGACGAACCGAAAAAAGTTGATGTTGATGTTTCCGGAGTTGAAAAATTAGCGTTGGTGGCAGTTGGAAGCGGTCGGTTTGGAGGAATGGCGGCCTGGGCAAATGCAAAGGTTAGCTACATGGGAAACAGCGCACCACAAACCATTACTAACAGTCCGAACATAGAGAGCGAACCTGTAATTCTCACTCCCAAAGTTAGTCCAGAGCCCAAAATAAACTATCCGAAAGTTGTTGGCGCCACTCCCGGCAAACAATTCATCTTTTCTATTCCGGTAACAGGAAACAAACCTTTGACGGTTTCAGTTAAAAATCTTCCTTCCGGATTAACGTTGGATGCAGAAACCGGAGTCATTAGCGGAAAGTCTCCTTCAAAAAAGGGAAATTATGAATTGGAAGTGCAGGTGAAAAACAGTTTTGGTGAAGCCAGCGGAACAATCACCTTAAAAGTTGGTGATTTGCTTGCATTGACTCCGCCAATGGGTTGGAACAGCTGGAACGCCGGAGGAATGACAGTCGATCAGGTAAAAGTAAAAGCAGCAGCCGATGTTATTTCAGAAAAACTGCGCGGTCATGGCTGGGCATTTGTTAACATCGACGATGGCTGGCAGGCTGATGAAAGAAATGCCGATGGATTTTTACTTACAAATCAAAAATTCTCCGATATAAAAGGAATGGGCGATTATATTCATTCCAAGGGATTAAAGTTTGGCATTTATTCATCGCCGGGGCCGCAAACATGCGGGCGTGCACTTGGAAGTTATCAGCACGAATACCAGGATGCCGAAACCTGGGCCGGCTGGGGAGTTGATTATTTGAAATACGACTGGTGTGCCTATCGTCAGATTGCCAAAGACAACTCGCGGGAAGAACTTCAGAAACCTTATATTTTAATGAAAGATGCACTGGCTAAAACCGATCGCGATGTGGTTTACAGTTTGTGTCAGTACGGCATGGGCAATGTTTGGGAATGGGGCGCCGATGTTGGAGGAAACCTGTGGCGTACTACCATGGATATTACTGACACCTGGAAAAGCCTCCTGCAAACCGGATTCTCACAAACCAACAATTGGGAATCTGTTGGCCCAGGCCATTGGAACGACCCTGACATGCTGGTAATTGGATATGTTGGTTGGAATGCAAACACGGAACCCACAGCTTTGACTTACGATGAACAATATTCCCACATTAGTTTATGGTCGCTGCTTTCGGCTCCTTTATTAATTGGCTGCGAAATGGATAAACTTGACGATTTTACACTTAATTTAATTACAAATGATGAAGTAATTGGTGTGAATCAGGATGTTCTCGGCAAACAGGCACAGTTGATTAAAAAAGGTGAAGATTATCAGATTTGGGCAAAAGATTTATCGGATGGCTCGAAAGCTGTCGGGCTTTTTTACACAGGAGTTGCAGAAGAAGAAAGTACCGATCCTGTAAAAATGATAAACTGGGGCGACGAAGAACAACCGGCGGCAAAACTGATTTCTGTTTCATTTTCCGATTTGGGATTGAACGGAAAACAAACGGCCAGAAATTTATGGTCGCAGGAAGACATCGGGATTTTTGACTCGTTTTTTGACGCTGAAGTAAATCATCATGGGGTAATGCTGGTGAAATTATTCCCGTCAAAATAGCTTGATGAAAGATGAAAAATTACTTAGTTTGCAGTAATAAATTATCTTAAGGTTTTTAATAAACTTATATTTTAAATTATGAAAAAAGTGTTTTTAACCGTAATGGTGGCATTATTAGTAATGGTTAGCAATGCTGCTAAAATCGATGGAAAATGGAAAACTTCGATGCGTGGGCCTGATGGGAATGTGGAAATTACATTTGTATTTAAAGCCGACGGCGAAAAATTGACAGGAACAATTACTTCTCCAATGGGTGAAATGGAAATCACTAAAGGAAAAATTAATGGAGATGAATTTACATTCGATATCGACATGATGGGAAATACAATTTCTCACAAAGGAAGATTTGAAGGAGATGTGATTAAACTGAAAATGGATATGCCGCAGGATGATCAGGGCGGCTCAGGTAATCCGAACGAAATGACCTTAATCAAGGTTCAGTAATATTAAAAAAGGCAGGTATTTCCTGCCTTTTTTATAATATTTATTTGTTGTATTTTACTGATTTGTCAGGTAATGGCGGGAACTGAGGGATGGTTACCGGCTCTTCCTGCATTTTCTTTTCGAGGAATTTGATGGCTGCCTCCAGTTGAGCATCTTTTCCGTTGTATGTTTCGTGTGGTAAATTGTCAATCACAATATCCGGTCCTACTCCATGTCCCTCGATAAGCCATTCTCCTTCTTCGGAGTAAACACCCATTTCGGCAGCTGTAGCAATTCCGTTATCAACAAGTCGGTTTCCCGACGATAACCAGATTTCTCCTCCCCATGTTCGGGTTCCGATTACAGTACCAATATTCAGGCTTTTTATTCCTTCTGAAAAAGCTTCTCCATCTGATGCTGTAAATTCGTTGCATAAAACAACAATGTGTCCCCTGAAAGCATATTGCATATTCCACGACGGACTTCCTGCACGCGACTGCCAGAAAAACCAGGCATTACGAAGTAACCGGCTTAAAATCCAGCTATCGATATTTCCTCCTCGGTTATTTCGCACATCAATAATTAACCCTTCGCGGTTAAATACAGGGTAGTATCCTTTTACAAATTCCTGGAAATTATCTCCACCCATTGCACGCAGATGCAAATAACCAATCCGGTTGTCGCTTTTATTTTCAACTTCCTGTCGCCGGGTATATTCCCACTCACAGTACCTGAGGTTGGCGTCCGCATTTATTGTAATTGGTTTTACAATTTCATCGAAAATTATTCCCGCGCTGTTTTTCAGTGTTAAACGAACATCCTGACCTGCTTTTTTATTTAGTAATTGATTAATGTGATCAACTTCCAACACATCAACGCCATTTATTTTTGTAATTAAATCGCCTTCTTTTATTTTTAGGTTTGGTTGTGAAAGCGGGGATTTTTCTTCCGGCAAATCGGGATCGCCGTTAAAAATATGTTCAATGATATAACCACCTTTTGATATACTTTTTTCCACCCGGGCACCCAGTGAGGCAGGTTCAATATTTTCTTCAGCTTCGCGTTTTTCGCCACCGTAAACAAAAGTGTGCAATGCCGAAAGCTCTGAAACCATATCAGAAAGCAAATCATCCAATTCGTACCGGTCGGTGAGTCGTTCAACCAGCGGAAGGTGGCGTTCCAGAACAGCATTCCAGTCAACACCGTGCATATTTTTATCGTAAAAATAATCACGTTCCAAACGCCAGGCGTCAACCACCATCTGTTTCCAGTCTTCCACCGGATCAATTTTGAATGTCCAGTCTTTCAAGTTTATTTTTGCATCTTTCAATTCGGCTTTTTTCCCGTTGGCATCGGTTACATAAATTCCGTCCGGTTTCCGAATCATTAGTTTTTTATTGTCCCCCGAGATTTTATAACCCAAAACTTTGTCGATAACTTCAACCGGTTTGTTTTCTTTTTTATTTGAAATTTCAAGCGCAAACAGTTTGCGGTTGCCCCGGTCGTTAATGTCGCTTTGAATCCAGTAAAGATATTTGTCGGTCACTTCCATGTTTCCAATATTATCGGCAGGAACCGGAACTTCATAAATACAATTTATCGCATTCTCCATGTCAGGATTTTGCAAGATTTTACCCGTTTCTTTTTTGTCTGTTTCATCTTTTAAGGCATTTAGTTCATTGTTTTCGAGGAAAGGTGAACGAACGGAATCGTTTAATGCCAACATATAAATTTTACTGGTTTTGTTGTAAAACGGTTCCGGTTGGCGCGGTCCCCACGGGCTGCCCGCCAAATTGGTAGTAAAAGTCCGGTCCGATATAAAATAAAGCCAGTTGCCATCGGTGCTGAAAACCGGGTTGTAACTTTCGAACCTGTCGGTGGTGAGGTAAAACGATTTACCGGTTTCAATATTTAAAACCTTTACCTGCCGACATTGATTGTCTGCCGGATCGACGTAGGTCAACCACTTGCTGTCGGGCGACCAGGACAAATCACTAAAACCGCCAACATTATCCAAATCTATTTGTTTTGCTGTTTTCTTTTCCACATCGCACAATTTCAGCGCATAATCTTTTTCGGTATATGCCACATATTTTCCGTTTGGCGATGGTAAAAAATCCATAATTAGAACCTTACTGCCCGAAGTAATTTGTTCGGGTTTCGAAAATCCGTCTTTTGCAGTTTTCCAAAGTTCCATTTCTCCCGATTCATCAGAAAGAAAAAATACATTGTCGTTTTCTCCTGAAAATTGCGCTTGTTTATACCGAATGCCGCTTTTTCGTGTGATTTCAATCCAGCGTCCGCCATCGACAGGGGTAGTAAAAATTCGTCCTCTTGAAGTTAAAGCAATACTTTCCCCTTTTTCAGAAATATCGAGTGCCTGAATTTTTTTATCAGGGTCTTCCACCCAATACGGACGTTTTTGGTCGAAATCGGAAACCAAGGAAATATCGAGCAATTTTTCTTCATTCGATGAAATATCATACAAAAAAAGGTCGGCTCCTTTCTGATAAATAACTTTTCCGTTGTGCATTTTGGCATCTTTTAAATCCCAGCCTACCGATTTTGTAAGTTGTTCCAAATTGCTTCCGTCGGGTAACATCGACCACAAATTCATGGTTCCGTCGCGGTCGGTAAGAAAATAAACTCTCCCGTTAAAATACATTGGGTTTTTGCTGGTTCCTGAATAATCAGCGGTTATTGGAACAGCTTCATTCGATCCATCAAATTTCCAGAGGTTTTGCGCAGTTCCGCCTTTGTAACGTTTGGTAAAACTCGATTGAAATGTAAGTCGTGTGAAGTACAAATTTCCTTTATCGTCGAAAGTTCCTTCATCGGCCTGGGCAAGCGGAATTCTTTCATATTCCAGCTTTTCAGGATCGATTAAAACCAGTTGCTTTCCCGGAAGTGTATTGTAATAACTGGTTGAAACAATTAGTTTTCCATCGTTTGTCCAGTTGTATACATCGGGAGCATTTTTCCCTTTTAGCCCTTCAAAAGTTATTCGTTTAGGGATACCACCTTCAAACGGAATAGTATAAACTTCGGTAGTTCCTTCGTATTCGGCATTAAATGCAATCCATTTCCCGTCGGGTGAAATTGCTGCATTCGATTCCATTCCGTGATGTGTTGTTAACCGGTAACATAATTTTGTTTCCGGATTGTATTGCCACAGATCGCCTTCGGCAGTAAATACTACGTTTTTGTTAAACAAAGCCGGAAAACGGTAATATCCTTTTTCCTGCGCCGACACATTTATAATGAAAAAAATAAGTGTCAAAGCTGAGACAGATTTAAAAATATTCATTGGATAGTGATTTAAATTATTTCATAAAAATAATTCCCAAGTTAATATGTAAGTAATAAAATGCAAAGCAATTGGGTGAATTGTCTGGCGGGGAATTTTGTTGGTTATATTTTAAGTGTAATAATTCAACAGCCGCTCAATTTTTTCGGTAAGTTCTTCCGCATTAATAGGTTTCGAAATGTATTCGTTGCAACCGGCTTCAACAATTTTTTCGCGGTCGCCGGCCACGGCATAGGCAGTTTGAGCGATAATTGGTATATCGGGCAGTTTTTCTTTTATCTTTTTTGTGGCAATATATCCATTCATCACCGGCATATTAATATCCATCAGAATAAGGTTGATTTTATTGTTTGAAAAACACAAATCAACCGCTTCTTCACCGTTTCTGGCACGTACAGAGGTTATACCTTTTTTATTGAGAACAGTTTTTAAGTAAGTATAGCTGGCTTCATCGTCTTCTGCAATTAGAATAAGTTTTTCTTTAAACTCGGCTATTGTTTCCTTTTCATTTTGAACGAAATGTTTTGACTCTTCTTTTGCCCCCGCAGGAATGGTAAAATAAAAGCAACTTCCTTTTCCAGGGTCTGATTCCAGCCAGATTCGGCCTCCGAGCAACTCGGTCAATCTTTTTGCTACCGACAATCCGATTCCGGCGCCACCGTATCGGCGGCTGTTCGATTCGTCGACCTGGCGGAAAATTTCGAAAATAAGTTCCTTGTTATTTTTCGAAATGCCTATTCCTGTATCTTCTACAAAAAACCGGATAAATGGCATTCCGTTTTCGGTTATCATTGCAAAACCATAACGAACATAACCTTCCTGGGTAAATTTGAAGGCATTTTTCAGAAGGTTTATCAGTATTTGTTTCAGTTTGTTTTCATCGGTGTTTACATAATAATCTTGATATTCCAGAGGCGCTGCCAATTCAAATTTTATATTGCTGTTCCCTTTGGTATTGCTTGAAATAACCGTAAAAACATCTTTTAAAATATTTCCAAGGTTAACATCTTCTTTTTTAATCCTGGTTTCACCCGATTCAATTAAGGTGATGTCGAATAAATCGTTTACAATACTAAGCAAATGTAACCCGCTGGTATAAATAATCTGGCCAAATTTCTCAACATCTTCAGGGGGAAGATTCTTTTCGAAAAATTCTGAAAATCCGATAATTGCATTTAACGGCGTTCTTAATTCGTGCGAAATTGTGGCCAGAAACGATGATTTTAACCGATCCGATTCATTGGCTTTATCCAGGGCTTTTTTTAGTTCGGTTTCAAACTTTTTCCGTTGAATTGAAATACTGATTTGTTCCGAAACAAATTCAAGCATTTTTACATCCGATTCGTTAAACGCATTTTCATCTTTGTAACTTTGTATTGCAAGTACTCCGGTAACCCTGCCTTCTGTTTTTAACGGTACACCGAGCCATATTTTCGACACACTTCCAATGTGTTCGAGTTTGCCCTCATCAACCAGTTTTTTCTTTGTTTCATACGTTGCCAGTAGCGATTTTTGCGTGTCGATTACGTATTGTGTCAGCGATTTACCTTTTGGTATGAATGTGTGATGTTCTTTTTCATCGGTAAAAAACGGTAGCGTAATTGTATCGGATTTTTCGTCGTAAAGAGCTACAAAGAAGTTGGTTGTGTCGATAATTGTACTCAATTCATTCCTAATCAACCCAATAAGGTTTTCGAGGTTTTCGGTAGAAACTACAGCATTGGAAATGTTATAAAGTACCTTTTGAATTTGTTCTGCCTTTTTTCTTTCTGAAATATCCTCAATCATTGCTGTTTGGAACAAGGGGCTTCCTTTATGATCGTGAATGAGCTGCGAACGGATCAATACATAAACAATATTGCCTTTTTTGTGAATGTATCTTTTTTCAATCTCAAAAAATGGAATTTTGCCAGATGTAAGTTCCTGAAATTTAATCCTGTTTTTTTCCTTGTCGTCGGGGAAAGAAAAGGTGTTAAAATGTTTCCCCAGCATTTCTTCTTTTGAGTAACCGATAATGTTACAAAGCGCTGGATTTACATCAATAAAATGTCCTTCCAAATCGGTAGTACTTATGCCAAACGGCGAGTTATTGATGATTAACCTTAGCTTTTGTTCGTTTTCACGAAGAGTATTTTCTGCTTTTATTCGATCCGAAATATCAATAATAATTCCCCTAAGTCCGGCAACTTTTCCATTTTTAAAAATTGTATTGGCGTGAAACAATACCTGGAAATGTGTACCGTCTTTTTTAATGGCTGTATATCTTACTGTCCCTAAATCGGTACCATAAAATCTTTTATTAAAATTTTCTTTTGCCCTTACTCTTTCTTCCGGAGCAAGTATTTCCATCCCATTTAACCCGTTTTTAATATCTTCTTCGGAATATCCCGAAATTTCGTGAGCCCTTTTATTTACATAGGTGAACCGGAAATTTAAATCGGTTTCGAAAATGGCTTCGGGTAACATTTCAACCAAATCTTTAAATCTGTTTTCACTTTCTCTAAGTTCTTCATCTATTTTTACCTGTTTGGTTATGTCGGTAATAAAACCCTCAAGTGCAATGATTTCGTTTTCTTTATTTCTGATTCCGACACCACGGTCAAGTAAATATAGAATGTCGCCTGCAGCGTTTGTAATTCTAAAATTTACCTCATATTTGTTTTCAATAATTAATGACTCTGAAACTTCAGAAAAAACTCTTTCTCTGTCTTCAGGAACAATTAAATGGTTAAATGAAAATGTTGTGTTTTCAATTATATCATCACATTTATAGCCTGTAATTTTCTCGAATCCTGAACTTATAAATTCCATTGTCCAGTCAGCGTCGAACCTGCATTTGTAGGCTATTCCCTGGAGATTGTTGATAAGGGTATTTAGTTTTCTTTCACTTTCAGCAAGGGCTTCCTGTTCTTTTTTTTGCTCTGTAACAACCCTTGTAATATTTAGTAAATGAGGAATACCTTCGAGTTCAATTACAGAAGCCGACATTAATCCATCGATAATATCTCCGTTTTTTGCCCTGAATTTGGCCTCCAGATTTTCAACTTTTCCAAATTTCTTAAGCCCTTCAACCAGTTTCTCCCTATCGGTTGGGTTGACCCAAATATCAATTTCAAATGAAGTTCTTCCGATAACCTCTTCTGTTTTATATCCGGTAGCCAGCAGAAATCCGTCGTTTACCGAAATATACATCCCATCAGACATTCGGTTTAGGTTTATCGCATTTGGGCTGGTAAAAAAGGCTTTTCTGAATTTTTCTTCGCTGTTTATAAGGTCGATTTCAATTTTTTTTCTTTCAGTAATATCCTGTATGGTTCCGGACAAAATTTCGGCTTGATTATTTTCGTTAAGTTTCAAATTACCAAAACCGTGAACCCATTTTTCCTCTCCGGTTTTTTGATTGATTATTTTATACTGTTTATCAAAATGCCTGTGATTTTGTATGATTTCAGTTGCTAAATAGTTGTTTATCATTTGTTTATCATCAGGATGAACAATCGTAATCCAGTTTTCTGATGATTTATTGAAATCATCGTCAATACCAAAAATGCTATTTAGCTCTGTAGAACTTGTCCAGAAATTTTGGAGAATGTTGTATGTATAATACCCAATTTTTGCAGTTTTCTGCAAATCAAGGTGCTGTTTTTCAATTAGCTGAAGTTTTTCAACCGTTTTTTTCAGATCGGACTCAAGGGTCGTAAAATCATTTAGTTTTTTTTCCATCTGGAAAACCTGGCTCTGAAGGTCGTGAATTATTTTTAAATAGTCCTCCATAATGGTTTGACATGCATAATGTTGTGTCTATCAATTTTCAAATGTAATAAATTAAAATTAATTGATAATCTATCAATTTACTATGAAAAAATGTTTTGCACTGAACACAGTGTTATTGTATTTTCTTATGCAATTGAAAATAAATGGTTCCCGGGAAACTATATTTTACAAAAGAATCTAAAAATTTATGATAAATATTTATAGATTACATTTCATTAAAAATTCAAGGTTTTCCAATGTTCCCAATAGAAAAATTTAAAAAAAAAGATGAAGCAGGACATTTTTTGATTTTCTTTTTTTTATTTTTATAAAAATTACAGCGACGCAAAAATTTGTTAAGATACAGGGTTTGAATTTAACGATTAACAGAAAGGTAAAACCATTTTAAATCATTACTAAACTCCATGAGGAAAATTCTGGCAATTGATGACAGTGAAATCAATTTAGAACTTCTATATCAGATTTTTAAACTGCATTATCCTGAGTATAAATTTATTCAGGCAACCGGCGGAAAGGAAGGAATAAATCTGGCGATGAGCGAAATGCCTGAAATAATTCTTTTGGATATAATAATGCCTGAAATAAATGGCTACGAAGTTTGTAAATACCTAAAAAGAGAGGTTTCAACACAACATATTCCAATAATTATGATTTCGGCGCTTGGGCAGAATTCGGATGAACGAAGCAAAGGATTAAATGTCGGAGCCGATGCTTTTATATCAAAGCCATTTAGTCAGAACGAGTTACGAGCCCAGATTAATGTTGCTTTACGAATTAAAAAAGTAGAAGATTTACTTCGGAAACGCAACGAAAGCCTGGAATTGTCAATAAAAGATCAAACCAACAAATACCTTCAAAACGAAGAGCGTTATTTGCAAATTTCCGAACATGCATCCGAATTTTATTGGGAAATCGATTCAAGTGGCATTTTTACCTTTGTAAGTCCGGTAATTGAAAAAATTCTTGCATGGAAACCACAGGAAATAATTGGAGAACTCAATTATCAGGATTTCTTCCAGTTGAACGATCCAAAATCCAAAAAAAACAAATTTGAAATAAGTTTTCTGGAACGAACCGGTTTTAATGATTTTGAAATTTCTCTGGCTGTTGAAAACCGTGGTAAAATTTGGTTGTCGATTAGTGGGGTACCGGTATTTGATAAAACAGGAAGTTTTTTTGGGATGCGCGGTGTTTGCTATGACATTACTAACCGCAAGCAAGCAGAAATTGCATTAAATAAACATGTAAGACAAATAAAAAATTACCAGAAAAAACTTAAAAAATTAAATACCGAAATTACACTTATAGAAGAAAAGGAAAGAAGAAGAATAGCAGAAAATTTACACGACAGTTTGGGGCAGACACTTTCGATTGCTTATCTGAAATTGTCGTCGATAATTGATGAGGAAGCAGCACCCAAAGTGAAGAATGTGATTTTGGAAATTTCAGATTTGCTCAATGAAGCCATTTCTGAATCAAGAACCCTGACGTACGATTTGAGCCCGCCAATTTTATACGAACTTGGCTTAATGTCGGCTTTTCAATGGAAGCTCCAGCAGGTGGAGGAAAAACAGGGTATTGAAACTGTTATTATTGGGGCCGACCAGAAAATTGATATTCAAAAAGAATCTAATATTTTCATTTATCGTATTGTAAGCGAACTTATTGCAAATGTAATTAAACATGCGCAGGCAACAAAAATTGAACTTGAAATTCATAAAGGCAAAAAATTTTACTATATTTCATTAAGAGACAACGGCGTAGGATTTAAAAATGAAAACAAAAGCAAAGATTTAACAAAAGGTGGATTTGGTTTGTTAAGTATTACCGAACGTCTCGACAGCATAAAAGGGCAATTTAAAATTGAATCGAAGTTAGGAGAAGGGACAACAGCAACAATAGTAATTCCGTTTAAATAAATTTGATATGGTAATAAAAGTATTAATTGCAGATGACCACCAATTGTTTCGGGAAGGATTGGTGAACTTGCTTTCATCTGCCCCTGATATACAGGTGATTGGGCAGGCGAAAGATGGCAAGGAAGCAATAGAAAAAGCCGTTCAGTTAAAACCCGATATTTTGTTGATTGATATTGGCATGCCTCATAAAAACGGTATCGATGCAACAAGGGAGTTAAAAAAATTACTCCCCGAACTTAAAATAATAGCAGTATCAATGCATTCCGATCGACAATATGTAAAAGGTATTTTGGAAGCTGGCGCCGATGGATACCTTTTGAAAAACTGTACTTACCGCCAATTGACTGACGCTGTTCAATCCGTGTTTTCTGGGAAAAAGATTTTGAGCGACGATATTACCGATCTTGTAATTAAAGGGTATCTCGAACCCACCGAAACCGTTGACGATGGTTTTTCGGAACTTTCGGAACGCGAAGTTGAAATCCTGCAACTTTTTGCCGAGGGAAAATCAACCAGGGAAATATCCGACAAATTATTTATTAGTGTCAAAACAGTAGGGACACACAAACAACATATTCTCGAAAAACTCAATTTAAAAACGAGCGCCGATATTATTAAATATGCCCTTAAAAAGGGAATGATTCACCTTGACTAAAGTTTTATTAGAAAGCTGAATTTAAACGGACTTATCAAAATAGAGAATAAAAAAATCCTGGAATTTTCCAGGATTTTTTTATTTGTTCTTTAAGCGTCGAACATTTAACGGTATGAAAATCTGGGTTAAAATTAATTTATTTGGTTTTCATTTTATTCTTGTTGTTTGCTGAATTGCGGGGTTATAAAAACCTAATTTTAACGATAAAAGGACTGATGTGCAAGAATGTCAGTTAAATTTTTCGTTGAACCAGGTTGAAACTTATTAATTATGTTCACACATTTGCTATGAACTTATATAACACCGTTCTTTACAGGCTGTATGAAAATGTTTTTGAATAACCCTGGCATAAATGACAGTGTTAGTGATTTCAGACAGCCTGTTTAGGGCAGAGAAGAATGAACACTCCATTAAGAAATTTTACAAAATCCGGGTTCTACTTTGGTTTTCAAAATCACCGCGCTAAAGGACGTTGTTAGTATATTCTACCGTAATCTGTCAGAGTAGATTGACATATTATTTCAGCATTTCTGCAATAACCGGGCGGGTTGATTTTATTCTTTCGTAATCAAGTTTTAATCCCAGTGGTTCGTAAATTTTTGTGAAGTAATCGTAAATTGGTTTCACAGCCTCAAAAGGCACAGAAACGGATTCGGCTGCCGTTGCACCTGCATTATTTTTTATGGTTTTGTCAATACCTGCTTTTAACAACGCTTCAACAATTTCAGTTCGGCAGAAAAATGCTGCCGTGTGCAGTGCTGTCGAACCGTCGTTATTGGTTTGGTTTACATCGGCTCCGGCATCAATCAAAACCAAAGCCGCTTCGGTTTGTCCAAAAACACACGCGGTAATCAACGGACTGGAACCTCCGGCGGATTCTTTTTCATTCAAATCAGAGCCGGTGTTGATATGATATTTAACCATTTCAATGTTGCCCGTAATTACTGCAGCCTGCAAACTCATTGGACTTTGATTTGCGGGTTGCTGAACCTGCGTTGGTTGTTCTTCCGTTTTTTGAGGTGTAGTTTCTGAACGCTGAAATGCAGTTCCGATGACAAAAACAACAGCCAATGCAGTAATCACTGTTTTAACATTTATCGATTTCTGCCCGATTTTCTTCCATGAATAAACAATCATATTCGAAAGCAGAAATGTAAATCCGGAAAGCAGAACATATTTAATTCCACCGTGTACAGGTAAATGAATCATTGCCAAAGCAATCAATCCCAAAACAATCATGTGAATAATGTAGACGGAATAAGAATTTTTGCCAAGTTCACTTAAAACGGCATTGGTTTTATTCAAATTGAAACGGAAAACATGGATAAGAACCTGGAGGAAACTCAACATGGCAAGAATAGCAGACGAATAATAAACCATCCTGTCGGCAAAATCGGAAATAAAGAAATAGTTTCTTCCCGGAACTACTAAATTGTAAAACAGATTTAAGGCAACAACAGTAAAAATTCCTAGTGAAATGGTTAATGTTACATTTGAAACGATGTAAATTTTGTAGTTTGGTTTCTCGCCTTCAAAAACATGGAGTTTGTTGCACAGCGAACCCAACAGAAACGACATAAAATAAACCAGCAGCCGTTCATTCTGAAAGTCGAGCAGCGGAGAGTGAGTCCATCCTTTTAATCCGGCTTCAGAAATGATTATGCTGTAAATTACACTCAAAACAAAGGTTAAAATAACGGCTGTTTTTAGCGTGATTTTAATTTTCAGAACATTGGTTTTTGAAAGTGCCAGATATGCGATTTGGAAAATGAAAAGTACGGGCAGGAACCACAACCAGTTTTGTGTTGGATTGTTGGCGAAAAAAGCCAGGTCGGTTCCGGCCCTTTCGTAAAAATGAAAGTACGAAAACCAACTTTCCTGCGGTAACCCGCGGGCAAATAAAAATATGGCTTTGTAGGCAGGAATTAATGTAAAAACAGCAATAATCCATGGAATCATTATTCTATTGAATTTTGATTTTATAAAATCCCATGCTTTTTTATTCCTTAATGAATTCGGAACAAAATAGCCTGAAATAAAGAACATGGTAAACATGACAAAAAGGTCGAGGTAAAGGCGTACCAGTGCAATTGGGTTCCATTTCGCCGGATCGCTGACAATCCAGAATGCGTCGAATCCCTGTTCGTAGGTCATTCCTGAGTGTAATAGTACCACAAGCAGGATTAAAAAAGTTCTCAGGTTGTCGAGAAAATAAACTCGTGTTTTCATTGTAATTGTTTTATTAAAATTTTCTGTGAATTTCATTGGTGTAAAGGTCAGGTTAATCGCGATGCAGGGTTAATCAATTAAAAACCAAAGAATATGAAGTTTCAACAGGGAATGTAAATTATGGTGCAATTGTATAAATTATGATGCAACCGGAAAACAAACCTCAAAAAACAAAATCGGAGGTCATTAATTATTTACTGAACTAATGTGGATTGAATTTGACTTTTTTCTTTGGGATTCGGTTTTTCCAATAATTTGTATCTTGCTGTAAATTCTAAAAAGTAAGTGCCGGAAATCCGTTCCATCGACAAAGAATTTCTTCAAAAAGTTACCAAAACAATTGAAGAGAATATTTCAAATGAACAGTTTGGTGTTTCTGAACTGGCAGAGAAAATTGGAATGAGCCGATCAAATTTACTTCGAAAGGTAAAAAAGCTGACCAATTTGTCGGTGAGCCGGTTTATTCGAAACGTACGTTTGGGAATTGCAAAAGAAATGCTGGAGGAAGGGTTAGATACCGTTTCGCAAATTTCGTATAAAGTCGGATTTAGTAGTACTTCCTATTTTATTAAATGTTTTCGTGAACATTACGGTTATCCGCCGGGCGAAGTTGGAAAGGGAGAAATTATTGAAGAACCGACTGATACCGAAGTCCCTGAAATTGCAAAAAAGAAAAGAACAATTCCGATTGCCGGTGCTTATATTATTGTGATATTGTTTGCTATTTTTTTGTTTGTATCCCTGAAACCGTTGCTTTTCAAAACTAAAAATGCCGAAAAATCAATTGCTGTTTTACCGTTTAAAAACGATAGCAACGATTCTGCCAATGTATATTTTATCAACGGTTTAATGGAGTCGACTTTAAATAACCTGCAGAAAATTAAGTATTTAAGGGTCATCAGTCGTACTTCAACAGAGAAGTATCGAAATTCACCAAAAACATCTCCTGAAATTGCCCGCGAGCTGGAGGTAAGTTATCTGGTTGAAGGAAGCGGCCAAAAAATAGGAAAACAGATTTTATTGAATATTCAGCTGATTGATGCCAAAAATGATAAACATCTGTGGGCAGAACAATACACCCGCGAAGTGGATGATATCTTTTCTCTTCAAAGTGAAATTGCAAAAAATATTGCTGAGAAAATACAAGTGATTGTTTCGGATGATGTACAGCAAAGCATTGATAAAATCCCAACTGAAAATCTGGATGCTTACGATTCTTTTCTGAAAGGAATTGATTTATTAAACAAGGGATTTCCCGAAAATGCAAGGCAATCGATTCCGTATTTTCAAAAAGCTATTTCAAAAGATAATGAGTTTGCCCGTGCTTTCGCTGCTATGGCCATGGCTTATTATACTTTGGATGAAAATCAGGGAATGAAACAATTTACCGATTCAATAAATTATTTTGCCGATCGGGCCATGTTTTTCGACTCAAAACTACCACAAAGTTTAATTGCCAAGGCTTTTTTTTATATGAACAGCGGGGAATATGAGCTCGCCGTTCCTTATTTTGAACGGGCGTTGGAATTTAACCCGAATTACGATTTGGTTTTTGTTTTCCTGCTCGATTTGTACGCCAACCATCTTCCCAACACCGAAAAGTACCTGAAATATGCGTTGCGTGGACTCAGAATCGATATTTCATCCTACGATTCAACTGTTGCAAGTTTTAATTTTTTACACATTGCCAATGCATTTATTCAGGCCGGATTTCAGGCTCAGGCTGAGAAATATATAAACAAATCGCTTGACTATTATCCCGATAATTTGTACTCTCAGTATACAAAAGCTTATATTCAGTTTGCTAAAACCAGCGACCTGGTTCAAACCCGCGATGATTTGCTTAAAACCTTTACCAAAGACACAACCCGGATAGATATTATGCAGGAAGTGGGTAAAATTTACTATTATCTTCACGATTATAAAAATGCTTATCATTATTATAAAAGGTTTGTCGAAATCAGAAATACTTATCAACTGAATTTTTATTATTCAGAAAATGCAAAAATCGCTTACGTTTATTCAAAAATGGGATTTGCAGAAGAAGGGGAGAAGCTGCTTGAGGAATTCAGAAATTATGCCGAAAACGATCCTTCCATCTACAAAAACTCCAATTTGGCGCTTTATTATGCATACAAGGGTGAGAATAAAAAGGCGATTCATCAACTAAATTTATTTTCAAACGAGAGCAATTATTTCTATTGGTCGGTGTTGTTTACGCCCATTGAACCTTTGTTTGAAAATTTAAAGGATTTGCCCGAATTTAAAAAAGCAATCACCGAAATTGAAACCAATTTCGCAAACTGGCACCGGCAACTCGAAACAACGCTTCATAAAAAGAATTTGCTTGTGAATGAATGCATTCAATCAGATTAAATCCTTTGTATTTATTTAACAAGGGGTTAAGGCAAAAATTGATATATTTGTTTAAGTCAAGCTAATACTTATCTTCCTGTGTTTAAACATAAAATATATATTTTGTTTTTTGTTGGTTTGATTATTTCATGCAATCCGGCACAAAAAAGGATTGACAATGAAAATGTTGTTCAACCAGAACTTCAAAAAATAAAATTGAATTTAAAGGGAGGGTACACGGTAAATCAATTTTCAAGAGATACTATTCAACCCTTAATAAATGCACATGGTGATACTATTAAAACAGGAAAACCGGTTTTTCTTTCGGGCGACACTTTGAAAAACGGTAATCCGGTAAAAGCAATTGTTTTATCAGGCCCCAATCAGGTTCCCTATAAAAATAATTTAGTAAAGCACAAAATACCGGCACAACTGAAAAAAATACCATTCTCGGAAAGTAACACAACAACTTTTACCCCGGGTAAATACACGTCGTTTTTTGTATTATTGAATTCTACCGGAGATACTGTGAAAACAGGAATCGCCTTTCCGGTTAATCTCAAAAATGAAGATTATAAACCATCGGCTGTAAGTCAGGTTCAAACACCTGCCCGAAAAGATATTGCAAATATCGATATTAAATACCTCGATGTTGGCCAGGGACTAACGTCATCGTACATTTTAAAAACAATAAAAGACAAAAGAGGGAATCTTTGGTTCGGAACGCTTGGCGGTGGAGTTATTCGTTACGATGGGAAAAGTATTCTGGTTTTTGATTCAAGTAACGGGTTGAGAAACAATGAAGTTTGGTCTATTCTTGAAGATAGTAAAGGAAATCTGTGGTTTGGAACAAAAGGCGGAGTTTGTCGGTTCGACGGCAGTTCGTTTTCGTGGCTTACCGAAAACGAGGGTTTGGGAAACAACCATGTATTAACAATTTTTGAAGACAGCAAGGGAAATATTTGGTTTGGAACAAACAATGGAGGTGCCGCCAAATTCGACGGAAAAACACTTACAAATTATTCCCCCAAAGAAGGTTTAAGCACAATTATTCAGAACATTACTGATGATAAATCAGGAAATTTATGGTTTAGCTCCTATACCGACGGTGTTTTTAAATTCGACGGAAATACTTTCACAAATTATTCGCAAAACTCAGGGCTAGGTTCCAATTGTATAATGCCTGTTTTAGAAGACAGTAAGGGCAGATTATGGTTTGGCACCTGGGGAAACGGAGTGGTTGTTCTCGAAGATTCCGAATTTATCCATTATACTAAAAATGAGGGTTTGTGTCATAATTTTATAAACGCAATAAAAGAGGATAATGAAGGAAATATCTGGATTGGAACATGGGAGGGGTTAAGTAAATTCGATGGAGAATCGTTTACCAACTATACGGAAGAAACCGGTCTGAGCAATTTTGATATCCGGGATATTTTTATTGATGAGAATCAAAGACTTTGGTTAGCGACCTGGGGAGGAGGCGTAAATATTATAAATCCATCCGGTTTTGTCAATTTTAATGAAAAAAACGGATTAAGCCACAGTCATGTTTCTTCAATAATTGAAGATAAAAACAACACCCTTTGGTTTGGGTCATGGAAGGGAGTGAGTAAGTTCAACGGTGAAGAATTTTTTAACTATAAATTTAATACCAAAACAGAAGATGAATTTGGATATGCGCTGCTGGAAGATAAAAACGGTGCAATCTGGATTGGAACAGAGTTCGGCACAATTCTAAAAATAGATAAGAATAATTCCTTTCAATTCAATTTTCTACAGGATTTAAACAATTACATCAACAAAATTATTGAAGATAAAAACGGAAATCTTTGGATTGCCACTGAAAGAAGAGGATTAATAAAATACGACGGGCAGAATTTTATTCAGATTGGTACGAAAAATAAATTTAGCCAGAATTGTGTCCGCGATTTGCTGGAAGACACAAACGGAAACCTCTGGGTTGCTACATTGGGTGGGGCAATTGCAAAAATAGTCAACGATTCGGTTACTTATTTTTCTGAAAAAGAAGGGCTGAGCAGCAACAACATTTTGTCGGTTCTTGAAGATTCGGAAGGAATTTTATGGTTTGGAACAGAAGACGGAGGATTAAACCGTTTTGATGGAACTACCTTTACTTATTATACAACAAGAGAAGGATTAAGTAGTAATTCAGTAAAATCTTTGGCAAAAGATAATTGTGGTAATTTATGGGTTGGGACTGATTTTGGATTGAATTTGTTAATGCATCAGAAAAATGTCGGAGTTGTAGAACGACCAATTGAGCAAAAAGTAGAGGAGACAAACAGGCCGGAGATAATTAAGTTTAACATGAATGACGGACTTAAAGCCATAGATTTTAACCCAAACAGTATTCTCACCGATAGTAAAAACCGTATTTGGTTCGGAACAGGGAAAAGTTTGGTCATGTTGGATTTGACTCGATTCAAAATTGATGATAACCCTGCCATCGCAAATATTTCTCAAATTGATTTAAATGAGCAGTTCGTTGATTTCAGAAACAGTGAAGAGAAAAATAAATTCGGGTTGATATACGATTCGGTTGCCGGGTTTAATAATTTGCCGGTAAATCCTAAAATTCCATACATATACAACCACTTAACGTTTTATTTTTCAAGCAAAAGTGTTTCATTACAAAACGAAATTTTTTACAGTTACCGAATAAAAGAGTTAAATGAAAATTGGAGTATCCCGACGAGTACACCTAAGGTTGATTACCGGAATTTACGACACGGGTTAAAAACATTACAGGTAAAGACGCTAAACCGCTTAAACCATACAAGTGAACCCATTGATTATGAATTCACGATTTTGCCACCCTTGTGGGAAACTGTTTCTGCTAAAATTTTCTTTATTCTTTTTGCAGTTTTTATTGTATTCTTTGTTATTCGTTTGCGAACAATGGCTTTGGTAAAACGGAGAAATGAATTGCTCCGGTTTATTGCTGAACTGGAAAAAGCCAAAAGCAAAGCCGAAGAGAGTGACCGGTTAAAATCGGCTTTTTTGTTGAATCTGAGCCATGAAATCAGAACTCCGATGAACGGGATTCTTGGATTTACAGGTTTATTGAATCAGCCCGGTCTGACGAATCAAATGCAGCAGGAATATATCGAAATAATCCAAATGAGTGGACAACGCATGCTGGAAACGGTCACCAATTTAATTGAAATCTCTAAAATTGAGACCGGACAAATTGATGTTTTTAATGTAGAGACTGAATTGATGAAAGAAATTCGTACCGTTTGCGAAAACATGGCTGTAGATATAAAGCGAAAAAGTTTAATTTTCGATTATTCGGTATTTGAGAATGCTCCCGAATTAATTATTTATACCGACATTACCAAATTGCAGGGAATGCTAAAACGTATTCTGAACAATGCAATAAAATATACCGAAAAGGGAGAAATAAAAGTTGGTTATAATTTATTGCAAAACGATACTGAAGATTTAATTGAGATTTTTATCAGCGATACCGGAATAGGAATACCGGAACACCGGCTTACTGAAATTTTCAAGCCTTTTGTCCAGGCGGATATTGAAGATAAAAAAGCAATGCAAGGTACCGGAATCGGATTGTCGATAGCTAAAGCTTATGTCACAATTCTTGGCGGGAACATTAGGGTGCAGTCAAAGGAGGGCAAAGGCACTACTTTTTTTGTCGTTTTGCCAATTCATAAACGTGATTCAAAGGTAATCGAATTTTTGCATCAGGAAGACTCTGATGAGGCTGTAATACAAAATGCGCCGCAGGTATTAATTGTTGAAGACGATGAAGTAAGCGATTTGCATCTTACCATTTTGCTGAAAAAAACTACCGGTAAAATATTACATGCAAGAACAGGATTGGAGGCCATTGATTTATGTAAAAACAATCCGGGGATAAACCTGATATTAATGGATATAAAAATGCCCGAAATGAACGGTTACGAAGCAACGCGTGAAATAAGGAAATTCAATAACAAGGTAATTATTTTTGCACAAACGGCATTTGCACTTCTTGGCGACAGGGAGAAAGCTATGGATGCAGGTTGCAACGATTATATTTCAAAACCTATTCAAAAAGAGGAATTGATGAAAAAAATAGAAAAGTATTTATCATAACCAACGGAACCCAATTTGCTGTTTTTGTGGCTCCTGGGTAGTCGGAAATTGTAACCTGTTTCGGAGATTTTTTTGGAAAGCTATGTTTTATCGAGTTATAATAATCTGGCATTTAAATACAGAACTAATATCAAATGGGGGTAATTTTTAGAGCTTCTGAATTAGAATGTTGATCATTTTGAATGATTCTAAACCAATATGAGTAAGTAGATTTGTTCTTTATTCTCTCTTTAAATTCTCCTGAAATAAAAATAGCGCACTGAAAATCAGCACGCTATGTATTTACTGGCTCCCCAGGTAGGGGATGAACTATGTCTTTAATTCATTTATTACCAGCAATATACGGTTTTGCAAAATTGACCTGTAACCAGGTTGTAACCGGTGACCCCTGTCATTTGATTGTCCCCATGTGTCAGAACCCGCTCCCCAAAGCAACGAATTCGTCACATCACAGAACTGCCAAATAGCTCCTTCAAATTTAGGAATATATCAGAACTAAATCAAAAAATATTTTTACCAAGTTGGGAAAAGGTTGGGAAATTAAGTTTTTGAAAGGAGTAATCTTTGTTTCAAACATTTGAATTATGGAAGTAATTACGTTTGAAAGTAAGGCATATCAGAACCTTGTTCAGAAAATAGAAAACATTGCAGACTATGTAAGTAAAAACAAGTTGGATTCTACTTCGAAAACCGACGCTTGGCTCAACACTAATGAAGTAGCCGATTTACTAAATATCAGTATCAGGACTCTCCAGCGGCTTAGGAATGATAACATGATTAGCTATACGATGTTACGGGGCAGATGCCTCTACAAACTCTCTGATATCGAAAAGTCACTTCAGGAAAGGATAATTCCTACTGACCAAAGAACACTTGATAAACTACGGCAACAACATGTGGCCGGAAGTATATTCAATTTTCAGGATAAATAGAGGGAAATGTATATTGACCAGAAATATTTTGATTCATGGATGCAACGTCTTCTTGGTCAGATTGAACTTTTACAAAGAAAAGTCGATAAGTTGGGGAATAATGACAATGTCATCAATGATGAAGTTTTACTGGACAACCAGGATTTATGCCTTCTCCTGAAAGTTAGCAAACGAACCCTTCAACGTTTTCGCAGTTCAGGAAAGCTTCCATATAAAAGAATCGGGAAGAAAACTTATTATTTGGAATCAGATGTCCATAAATTCATTCAAAAAGGCTTCAAGTCATTTTCTGACTAATCAAACTTTCAGAAATTTTAAAGGTTCTCAAAAACCAAATCCTTATTAAAAAATCCAATAATCCTTTTCAATCTGCACCGACCTTGGGCATTCTTTATTTTTCTTTCCTGACAAAGCCTGTGATGTTCCCTCAATAAATCGAGTTCCTTCTCCGGCATATTTTCAATAGCCTGAACTTGTTTTTCGACTGATGCTAATTTCCAGTATTCAACAAATGGACAATCGTGTTCTACTATTTTGAACGGGCATTTGGTAAATGGGACAACCAAATCGGCATATTTTATTTTTTTCTCTGTAAAATACATCTGATGGAACTTTTATATTTTATTGGATTTTGGGCAAAAAAATGCGTGGAACAACGCTAATCGCACCAAGGCATCGCCAGACGCCCATACCACAAATCAGTGTGCCCCACGCAAAAACGTGGGCGCTCACTTGTTATTCCTGTGGTATTAAAAACTGGCGATTTTTTGTGCAAGAATAAAAGCTTACGCTTAGTATTTTATTTATTGACTCCTATGAGGAATCATATTTAATTCTTTTACAAAGATAGTTCAAAAATAAAAATGTTATTGACATACCAAATTTTAAAAATTAATTCAAGGAATCTAAATCATCCAAACGGCTTATTAAAGCTTTCTGTAATTCAACCAGAAATTTTGCTCTTTCTCTTTTCCTGTCTTTTATATCTATAAAAGTTCTGTATGACTTATACAGCTTAACATCAAATATGAGTTCAAAATAACCGATGAGTTCGTTTACGTGAACCCTTCCGTTGTTAATACAGTTTGAACTATGTAGGGCATAAATTAATTCGATCAATGCAATTTTAGGTGCTGTCCAGGTCATTTTCAAACTTATGTTTTTAGGTTGAAAAGTCTGCCAAAGTTTCCACTTGCTTTTTAATAAGCATATTTCCTCATCAAGATATTTCCCGAACTGCTCATAAGCCATAATATACGCTACAGTCTCATCTCTTAATGTTGCAAATTGAGGATCCGTCAAATGTTGTAGATTCATGGAACCAGTAAATATGCAATTATCACCCCGAACAAAATAGTTTTTATCCAAGCTGCTCTGGTTTGTTGTATAATAGTGGTAAAACTCCTTATTGTTTTTTATAAATTCATGAATCTTCCGAATTTCACTATTTAGCATTTTCAACATCAGCTTCTTATGAACCAGTAATTTGTAATTCTCTATTCTCAGCAATTCATTATAAAAAATTAATTTGCTAAAAACCTTTGGCTTAATTATTTTGAAAAAGCTTATCTCTTCTTCTATATTATTAAAATCATTTTGAAGCACATACTTTTTCAGTTCTAAAAATGCAAGTTGGCACAATCCAACAGATTTTTCAGCAAGCATCTTTTTATCGATTGATTCCTTCTTTAAAGACTCTAATTCTTCTTCGAGTCTTCTTAAAATAGTATTGGGGTGAAAAGTATTCATAAGAGGTTTGTAGTATCATTAGTTATGTATAGAATTGTATGAAAAACGAACCAATAGGACCTTTCTAATATTTCAAAATAGCACTTTATTTAATGTGGTAAATATGCTTTTTAGGACGAGCCAAGAATGATGTTAACGGTAAATTGTATGAGTGGCAGATTGCGGGCTTCTTTCCTGTCAAACCGCTATGCAGTTTGAGCGGGCTTCAAACCTTGATATTTAGCACATTTTCTGCCATTACTTATACAAAGCTTAGCAACTGGGCTTCATTCCCATTTATATTGCTTTTTTTATTATCTACGTATTCTTAAATATTCAAATGTTTCTCTAATTGCAATTTCCGGATTCCTCGGATTATATCCTAATTCAGATTGAGCCTTTTGAATGTTAAGATTTTCTTTCTTTTTATAATAGTGATTTATATTTCCTTTTAAAAGCAACGGTGGTTTTCCTGTAAGTTTGCTTGATATATTCATCAGTGTAGCTAACAACATTTGAAATGATTTACTTGCCTTTTTGGGAACGTTAATTGATGGAATCATTCCTTGTGCTATTTGAATAATTTCTGTTGAATTTAGCGAATTCTCATTGCCAAGAATATATCGTTCTCCTATTTTCCCTTTTTGTTCTGCTAAAATCATCCCAATTGCTACGTCCTTAACATGAACATAATTAATATCATACTGCGGGTCAAAGGGTAATTGATTATTTATAATATTATTTAGCATAGTCATAGAGGGAGTTAAATGACCAAATATTTCAGGACCAATCATGCCTGATGGTAAAACAGTAATCAGATTTAGTGCAAGTTTTTTTGCCAGTTGCCATGCCAATTTTTCCGAATCGTTTTTTGATTTAAAATAGATGTTCGGAAAATTTGCACCCCATGTTTTTTCATCTATTAGCGGTTGTGAGAAATCCAATGCTGCAATAGAGCTAACATAAATAATTTTTTTGATTCCTGTCTTTGATGCTGCTTCCATAATATTTTGCGTTCCTTGTAAATTGGCTTGCAAAATATCCTTTTCGAGGTCTTTTGACCAGTGTTTAAAGACTGCGGCAACATGAAACAAAATGTCAACGCCATTAAATGCTTTCAATAAAGACTCTTTGTTAAGCATATCAGCATAAACTACTTCACACGATAAGTCCTTAAAAAGTTTTTTGTTTTCAAGATTTCGTACACTTGCTATAACGTTGTAATCTTCTTTAATAAGTTCTCGAACTAAATTGTTTCCGAGATGTCCATTTGCTCCGGTTACTAATACCATTTTCTTGTCCTTCATACTAATTGTTTTTTATTTGAGGACAAATTTCGACACAAGGCAGTTTTTTTCCTTTCACATTTGTTAAAAAATCAACTTACAAGTTCTTTGCGAATCCTGCTTAACGATTGTTGTGCTATACCTAAATACGAAGCTAATTGTCCTAAAGGAATTGCATTTATTAAACCCGGATAATTTTTCATAAAAGATAAATATCTTTCTTTCGCACTTTCATGCAGTAACATTGTTTGATTTTCTAGTTTTTCGGAAAGTAGAGCATCAGAAATTTTCCTTATTAGACTTGACCATTTATCAATATTTTTTGATAAATATTCATCTGATGATTTCGAAATAAAAACAAGTTCACTTTCTGTTATTGCTTGAATGTACTGATTACTGACAATGCTCTTTTGATAGCTAATTAAATCTAATACAAATTGATTCTCGGTATGAAATCCTTTAATGATTTCTTTTCCATTTGAATCATAAAAATAAGAACATGTAATTCCCCTGTTAATAAATCCAATTCTTTGGCTTACTTTTCCTGCTTCATGAATAAATGATTTTGCTACAATCTTTTCGATATAAATTTGGTTTTTTATTTTTTCAATGTCATCTGGAGAAAGCAATGAAAAAGTCTTTATGTAATCAATAAATTTTTGCATACTTGTCTTTTTAGTTGTCCTATGGTGTTCATAAAACTCAGGTCTTTCTTTGCCTTGTTGCTAACTTACAAATAATTAATAGAAATTCCTTGAGAAACCAGTCTGTAAAAAATAGGAAGAAAAGATAAGCAAACGTAAGCTTCTCAAGATAGTCTATACTCATCATGTTATAGCCTCAGAATTAAGAACATTGAAATTAAACAAAACAATATAAATAACGCAATATCATTATCGATATTAAGGAATAGAATGTGACTTTTATTACTGTCTACTTGGTATATAAATCCTATAAAAATATTTCTTTTATCTCCTCATCTCCAATATCTTATTATAAAAATTATTAGTATAATCGAAATCGATATCGCTGCTTTATTTATCCATTCTTGAAGAATCCTTCTCTATTGTCATCTGTATTCTCCTATCCAGTGCAGTCAAATCACTTTTTAGTTTTCTAAGTTCATCTTCTTTTCTCCATTGGCTGTTTATAACTTCCTTTAAAACGGGTATGTCCTTGGAAGCTTTTTCAACAAGTCTTTCATGATTGTCAATTAAAATCGGAATACGTTCCAATGCATTTAGGAAGCTGGTTGATGCCAGTTTCGGGTCTTAGGCAATATGACCATTGTTATAGGTGTATTTTATTCCACTTTCACCTTCCACAAAAACGGTTTTCTTTAAAATCAAAACCATCTTTCATGCTTGCTTCAGTTTTTAAGAGAAGATTAAATCCGTGCAAGCTTCCAATTTTTCTATATTCCTCATTGGTTTTAATTTATTATTCTGTAATGCTCTTAAATAATGAAATAAACCGCTTGAATTTGTTTATAATATGAAGTATGATTATGAGAAAAAAGAGACGTGCAATAATATGATGATATAGTATAAAAGAATCGTTGAATCCAATACTCAACAACAATACACTTGACAGAATAAATATAAACCCGGGAATTGTTAATGCGGTTATTTTATTTTTCTTAATAATTTTCCATTTTGTAAATGCTTTAATGAATTTCCAATTCTGTGCTATATGAATTATCATTAATAAAATCCATACCGATGCGCCTATACAATGAGGCGAATTCCAATGTTTTCCTGTTCCACCAAGCCCTGCAATCCCTAAAAGTAGCAAAATGTCAATAATTCTTTTGGCTCGTCTTGATGTGAAGTTTTTTCTCATTCTCCGCTTTCTCGTCTTTATGTCTTCTTTTTATTGTTTTATAAACGGATAGTCCCAATTAACCCCCAGCCATCCTTTCATAACAAATCTCTTTTTATCACGATAAATAAATAGTAAAAATGGACCTGTTTTTTTTCCGACTTTTAGTGTAATATCAGCACATGTAGGATAATCTTGCTTATTTTTTCCTTCATTGACAATTTCCTTCCAGGATTCAATCTCTGCCGACCACTTTTGTTCTCCATTTTGAGAAAGTGTCATAGTCTCTGCCGTGATAATAAACTTTCCCTCGCTATTCACATCCTTTGTAATCCATGTTCCATGAAATCCTTCCGGTGTTTGAGCGAATACGCCAACGTATCCAAATGTTAGTATTACAACCAACATCAGACAGAATAAAAAACCTTTTTCTTTCATTTAATTATTTCCTTTTAGTTTAATGCAAAGGAATAATGAAAGACGAAGACAGACAATGCAAAAAAATGGTAGTTATTGGACTAATCGAGGTTTTTGTTTCTGAATGCTAAAGCTGTCATTCCTGTAACTTTGGTAAAGAGCCGTGAAAAATATGGGTAATCATCATAACCCAATTCAGAGGCAATTTCTTTTACAGATTTATCAGAATGATAAAGCAAGCGTTTAGCTTCCAAAACAATACGTTGTTGTATGTGGGTTGAAACAGAATAGCCTGTCGTGTTTTTGACACATTCATTTAAATAAGGAGTAGATATATTGAGCTTTTGGGCGTACTCAGTCGGGCGTTTAACGGTGGTAAAATTATGTTCCAACGCTGATTTGAAGGCTTTATAAACAACCTCAAATCGAGAAAGTTTGTCCATTGGCTTAGATTGCTCTAAATACTGCGAAGCAACCAACCCAACTAAAGTATTACAGCTTGCATTTAATAACGAATGATAAAGTTTTTCACTTTTACGATTGTAAATTTTCATACAAAGACTTACCGCTTCAAAAATAATAGAAAACGTTTTTGTATCCAGCATTAAAGGTTTTGCAGGTGTAATGTCTTCCAATAATTTCAGGTATTCAGGATTTAAGTTTTCGTTATTGATTGCCCAAATACTTACACTTGCATTTACGAACGATAAAGTTCTATGCACTTGGTTTGGGTGAATAAAAATTACTGATAACGGCTCTATTTTGTGTTTTTGAAAATCAATTTCAATAGAAGTAGTTCCTCTTTTTTGCAAAAAGAACAAATGATATTTATCCCTATGAGATTGTTTTATTTTACTAAATTCCTCAAAACCTTCATAAAAATGGAGATATTTACTAGATATTTTTTCAACGAAAATTCCTGTTTCGAACTCGTCCGCCATAGTATTTACCGGAATAGATTTTGTTTCTTTATGCATTATAGAACTTATTGCTTGTCATTTGAGTAATGCAAATTACTTAAATTTTTCTTTTAGGTTGATTATTAAAAAAGTAAACCACCCTAAAAGGGCAGCCTACCTAAATTGAGCTATAGCCGTAAGAGCCTGAATAGAGACCAGCGGCACTGAACCACGAATGATATAAAAGCGGAAACAAGCCAAACGATGAACGTAGGAGACCAGCCACCAGCCAGCCAACCTACAACGAAAAATACAATAAGCATCATATTTTATAACTGCTTCGTGTTTCAGCCACTTCAACTGCCTGTTTCTTGAAGGAGAGATTGGAGGTCGGTGAAACTCTATTCATGTTTTGCTCATCTGTTTTTATGGAATTTTTCCCAATTGTCATTTGAATTTTCCTATCAAGCGCAGCCAAATCACTTTTTAGTTTTCTAAGTTCATCTTCTTTTCGCCATTGTCCGTTTATTACTTCCTTTAAAACGGGGATGTCCTTGGAAGCTTTTTCAACAAGTCTTTCATGATTGTCAATCAAAATCGGAATACGTTCCAATGCTTTTAGGAAGCTGGTTGACGCCAGTTTCGGGTCTTTGGCGATATGACCATTGTTGTAGGTATATTTTATCCCGCTTGCACCTTCCACAAAAAAGCGGTTTTCTTTAAAATCAAAACCATCTTTCATGCTTGCTTCGGTTTTAACAAGGAGATTAAAACCATATAAACTCCCAATTTTTTGGTATTCCTCATAGGTTCGGGCTTTCTCACTGATTTCATTCAGTTTTGTTCCAATAGCTTTTGGGTCGGAGCCTTTTACTCCATCCAGTTGAACCGGATTGAAAATGTTTCCTGAATCGTCCTTCTTAATTCGGTGATTAAGTAAATCCCAATCTTGCTGCATTCGAGAAATTGTTTCCTGATTTGAGTCAATACTTTGCTGAATATCCTCCAGCCTGAAACGTGCAGATGATTTACTCCGGTTAAAAGCCTGCCGCTCACTTTCCAATGCTGTGATTTGTTTCTCCAGTTTAGCTTTATCAAGTAAGTCTGTATTCCCGGAAAGGATGGCAACATACTCCGAAAAGTTCATTCCTGATTTTTCATCCAAACTTCCTTCGTCAATGGTTCGTTTACCGAGACTGTTTGTTTTTAACTGACTAATGAATAGCTGCTTGTTTTGTAAAAGGTTGAATTTGTACGAATCCAGGCTTTTCTCAACTGCATAAATGATTACATCCACTTTGTTATCTGCAAAGAATTTGGCAATCTCGTTGCCTTTTCGAATAGCCCTACCCTCCCGTTGTTCCAAATCCGATGGCCGCCAGGGAGAATCCAAATGATGAATGGCAACAGCTCTTTTTTGAGCATTTACTCCTGTTCCCAACATTTCGGTCGAACCGAACAATACACGGATACGGCCTTCGTTCATGGCTTCAATAATGTTCTTTCGGGCTTTCTCTGTTTTGGCTTCCTGAATAAACCGAATTTCATGGGAAGGAATACAGTGGTCTTCAACCAGCTTTCGCTTTATTTCACTGTAAGGTGTCCATTCGCCGGGTTTGTAAGTTCCCAAATCAGAAAAGACAAACTGGGTTCCTTTGTAATCGTTGTACTGATTGTAATAGGAAGCAATCCGGGCGGCGCAATGAGAAGCTTTGTTATCCACATGGTCGTCGTATCGTGGGCTTATCATCCGCATGTCTAAGCTCATTTTTCGGGCATAGTCTGTTGCAATCAGCATTTTTGCTTTTCCCTCCCGTTCGGAGAGTGGTGCCCTACCCAGGATTGTTGCATCGCCATTTTTGGCAAATGCTACCAGCTTTTGAATAAACGCTTCCTGCTGTGGTGTTGGAGGAATGTTATGCAGTACCTCAGCTTTTCCAGGGCGGTCGATTCCAATATCTTTCGCTGTTCGATAATCGGTAATTTCATTGTAAAAAGCTGCGAGTTCAGGTACTTTAATAAAATACCGGAACCGTTCTTTCTGGACAATTTCATTGGTTACTGAAAATTCATAATCGGTGGTCTTTTTTGCATAAACCGCAGCCCAGGCATCAAAGGTTTTTATCTGCTGGCGTTCCAATTCTTTTGGACGGAGGTATTTAAACAAAAGAAATAACTCTGTGAGAGAATTGGATATGGTTGTGCCTGACAAAAACGTAGCACCCAAGTCTTTACCGGTTCTTTCTTGTATGGTACGAATAGCAAATAGCATATTCAACGCACGCTGACTACCCTGCGGATTCCCCATCCCGGCAACCCTATCGTGACGGGTATTGAACATCAGATTTTTAAAACGGTGGCTTTCGTCCACAAAAAGATGGTCTATTCCCATCATTTTAAAATCCACCACATCATCTTTCCTGTTTTCAATATCATGGGTGATAGATTTTAATTTCACTTCAAGGTTTTGCTGCCGCTTAATCAACCCTTTCAGCATTCCCCGTGAAATCTCGCCTCCCTGCTTCCTGACAATATCCAGGTTCTCTTCCACACTGTCCAGTTCTGCCTGTAAAATCCGCTTTTGTACTTCAGGAGATTGGGGTATCATTCCAAATTGTTCGTGGGTTAATATTATTGCGTCCCATGAATTGTTTTTTATTTCATTGAAAATCTTTACCCGTTTTGCCGGACTAAAATCCTGTTTCCCCGGATAAAGGATTTTGGCATGTGGATAAGCTGTTCTGAATGTCTGGGAGATTTCATGAATATTGGCTTTTAATCCAACTATCATGGGCTTATTTGCCAGTTGCAAACGTTTCATTTCATAAGCGCCACAGCACATAATCAATGTTTTCCCGGAACCAACTTCATGGTCGCAGATACCACCACCGTTTTGTTTCAACATCCATATAGCGTCTTTCTGGCTGGAATACAGGTTAGGTATCCCCAGTGCTTTCAAATCAAGTCCGGGAAATGTCTGGTGTGAACCATCGTACTTTGGACGTACATAGCAGTTATAAGTTGAATTGTATAATCCTGCCAGGTTTTGTTTAAACTCCGGGCTTTGTTCATTCAGCCAGTCGGTAAAACCGTTTCGTATTTCATCGATTTTGCTGTTGGCCAATTGGATGGCTTCACTGTCCCTGACCTTTATCTCTTTATCGTCAACAATTATCTTTTTGGTAATGTTAGGCGTAGTGTTTACGAGTGCATGTTTCATCAATGCAATTCCGTCATAAAGTCGGCTTTGCGATTTAACAGCGTACTTCTCGTAGATATTGGCATTGGTGAATTGGGCTTTTACCGAAAACTCGTCAACAGAAGATGAATAGTGTATATCCACCCCAGTTTTAAAAAGGTGTGCGGCATACTGGCTATAAATGTCTATAGGAATCCAGCGCTCCCCAAAATTGAAATCCAGTTCTTCAAAAGGGATAGGTTCGGGGATAGAGCTTTGAAGTACTTTCAATGACTCCTGTGCTGCAATATCATTGGGTTGTCGCGAAAGGTACACTTCAATATTTTTTACTTTCTCAATTACATTCCCGGCAATGAATTTATCTGCTACTTCATAATTCTGGATAAGTGGGTTAAAATATATCCTCCCGTGAAGTTCCTGAACCAGTTCTTCCCGGCTCTTTTCGTCCAGAAGGGACAACATATAATCCATCCGCACTTCTCCGAACTTGTTCAGTGAAGCTGCCAGCGCTTCCTCCGAAGTTTCAACCTTTACCAGTTCTCTGGCATTAAAGGCAACAGGCTGATTAAAAATATCGGCCTTTACCAGTTGCCCGTTTTCGCCTCTTTCCAAAGCCAGCACTTCATTGGCCCCGGAATCCATTTTTAACAACCCAAGATTTTTGGGGTCATTCAGATTTCCGTACTTCTGAAAGAAATCATCGTAATATCCATTTAAAAGTTTTCGGGTTGCCTCATCTTCTTTTAAACTTTCCGCTTCATTGTTGTACAGTTGGTGATAGGTGTCCCTGATTTGAATAAAAAGCAAAGCTTTAGCCTCCTGTTGCGGGTTTAATTTTAACCGCTCAAATGTTGCTGTGTCTCCGTCCCGTTCTTTTAAGAACCCAAGCTGGTTTTGGTCTTTTACAAGTGAGCCTTTTTTGTGATGTTCATGCAATTCCCCATTAAAAGACCGTATATCCGGGAGTGAAGGGATAATTTCTTTGGTCTGTTTTCCGTTTACCGGATTCGGTTGTGAAAACAGGTTTAGCTGTCTGGTTTTAGGTTTTGCAGAATTTCTTCTCCGGGTAGGTTTATGCTGGCTGCGTTCTTCCTGACTTAAGCCAAAGAGGTCGTAAAGGGTGAGTTCAGGTTCTATTTGATTTGTCTTCTGCTCAGTATTGTTTGGAGATGAAACTGAGATGGATTTTTTGTTGGAAGTGCCTTGGTTATACAAACCGACATCGAGCTTTTCCCGGAAATCAGCTTCCAGCATTTTGCTCAAATCCGAGGCGATACCATTTACTCCGTCCTTATGAATAAAAACCTGCGCCGGTTTTCCGTAAGGGTCGGTATCGATAAACCATTCGGTGTGGACTACCCGTTGGAAATTGTTAAAGTAGTTGTTATTAGAAACACCGCTTGAAAGCTTTTCGCTTTGAATAAAATCTTTCTCTTTTTCTGTCAACCGGTTTTTACCGGAATCTTTCTGAAGAATAATTAAATCACTGCCCACTTCGGTTCCGGCATATTCACTGAAAAGGTTATTGGGCAAGCGGACTGCTGAAACCAACCGGCTGTGGTTCATTAACCACTGGCGTACCGGTTCATTTTTTTGTGAGTTCATTACTCCCTGAGAAGTGATAAAAGCCAGAACCCCGCCTTCACGGAGCGTATCCATTCCTTTTAAAAAGAAATAATTGTGGATGCTCCGGGATGCTTGCTGCCTTACTTTATCCTTACTTTTCAGAAACGAAATATCAAAGGCTGCGACATCACCAAACGGAATATTGGAAGAAACCACATCGAAATGGTTATTGTAACGGCTTTCAATTTCTTCAAATCCGGCAGTCCTGATTTTGTCTTCGGAATAAAGTCTGGACAGTATTTTACCTGTCAGTAAATCCTTTTCAAAACCTGTTGCCGAAAGACTTTCATTGTGATTCTTAAAAGCTGAGATAAAAGCTCCCAATCCGGCGGAGGGGTCAAGAAATCTTTTGGGGGATATCTGGCTTTGTTTTAATGTTTCGGCAAGAACCAGCACCACTTCGGGAGGTGTATAAAAGGCAGTCAGTATCGAATTTTTAAGGCTTCCAACATACTGTTTGTACTGCTGTTTTGTTTGGGAATTGCTTTTCAATACATCATGCAATTCGGTCACCAGAGGAAACAACCCGACTTCTGAGTTTGGCCAATGAGCGATATCAGATAAACTTTCTGCCGGATTAAGGATACATTTTAAAGCCCCGAAACCGGAATATTGTTTCAGGGCTTCCTGTTCTTCGTTTGTCGGGCTTCGATTTTCTCGTTCAAGCTGAAAAGCAAGTTTTATTGCCTCAATATTTGCCCGAAGGTGTTTCTCTTTATTGAAGCCCATGTTCTTCCACCCAGATTGAAAGTTCCCCCGTTAGCTCGGTATATAAACCATTAAACTCCGGGCTAAATACAAACTCATCGTTTAACTTGTATTTTGAAAAAATTCCTTCTACTTCGGGAAGCAGTTTGATGGCAAACTCTTTCGCCTGTCCCATGGGGATTTCCCTGGAGAATTCATTCCAAAGAATGGTAACCAGTGTATCGTGTTTGGAAAAGTGAAGACCCCGGTAAAGGTCTTTAAGGGCCAGCTCTTCGGCTTCCTGCTGGGTATGCCCGTTTTTTATTGCTTCCGAATAAGTTTTGGAAGCAAGGTCGCTACGGGTGTTGAGTAAATCATTATCATCAATTAACTCGGGATGGCTTTCATATAAAAAATGCAAAAGCGACAGTTTAAACCAGGATAATTCCTGATAGCTATTATTCATGACTTAATGTTTTTTGATGTTGAATATCGAATTCTGAAAAGACGTCCAGATTATTTTCTGAACGCCTCGTTTTAATCACATGTGAACCATTACATGGAACGAGCTTTTGAGCGGTTCCGTTTGGCTGTTTGCTGCTCTGTCGGGTTGACCTGCTCTTTGTTCAAAGGTTCTTTTACATCTTTGGTGGCTTCATTGGTTTTCCCTTCTGAATTTACAGCTACCTGCGTTTTGCTGTTTTTGTCAGGTGTAACTTCAGCCCCTTTGGTTTGAGCTTTGTCAGGATTCCATTTGTAAAAATCAAGTTTCCCTTTTTCATCGTTAATTTTTACATAGGCATTAAACTCCTGGCCTTCTTTGTCCTTCATCCCGGAAACATAAATGGTCTCCCGCTTTTCCAGTTTCTGCTGCTGTTCTTCGGTGAGTTCCTTTCCAAGCAGCGAATTGGGAATGCGCACCTGCCGCTGGTCATTTGCATTTTGCTGTTGGTTCTGTTGTTGGTCGAATCGGAAGCCAATACCCCGCCTGTCGGCATCTACCTGTAACCATGCGCTAAATTCATTTCCGCTTCGGGCTGACATACCTTCCACAAAAATGGCCCGACCTTCAGCCAGTTCTTTTTGTTGATTTTCATTCAGCTTTATTCCTTTTATTTCCTCCGGAATATTTATTTTATCCGCACGGGCTGCGACAAGCTCGTTGGTTAGTTTGTCAATGGAAAGAAATACAGGTGTTGTTTCCCCTTCTTTGTATTGCGGATGGAGAATGCGACCTGCATTGCCGGTCTGTAAGAGGTTATTTTTGTCTTCATCGGTTAGCGTAACACCAAAATAAGGCCTGTCCAGTTCAGGTTTATTGCGAACCGCATGGACTGCTACGTTAAAGTTTCCATCTTCATCCTGCCGGAAGGCCAAACGTGCATCGGTACGGATGGTCAGGTTATCGGTTTTAATGGTAATGGGGATTAAGTCCGGCGACTTCTGGAAGTTTAGCATAGGTTCCAGATTCCTTGTATTTTTCAGAAAATCTTTTGATACTCCAAGCTTTTCCAGTTGCGACCAGTCCACCTTGCTTTCATCAATCAGGTCCGCTGGCCTTTCCTGTTTTTCTTCCTTCCTGATGTAATCTTCCGGCTTGTTTTCGTGCTTTTCCAGCATTTCTTTTTTTGACTTATTATCCGGTCCCTTTAGCATTTTCTCCAAATCGGATGTTGTCTTCTCAACGAGATTGATCGGTGCTTTGAAAAAATGGAAATCAGTAGGATTTTTGTATTGGCGATGAAAATTGGTGAAGAAATTTTCCAATACATACCCATTTTTGTCAATTTTTAAAAAACTGTCTGAATTGGCTTGTTTGGGTGGAGCTGTTTTTAACTTACCGTCGTTATCAAAACCAACTACGGCTTTTAATTTACTCTCGTTTTTTTCTTTGACCAGTAATACATCCTGGTCATTGATTTTTTGTTCCATGATACATTTATTTTAATGATTTAAAAACTAATGTATCAGTGTTTCTACTTAATTCAGGGGAGGTGGCAGCATTTGGCGTTGAGAGGATGGGTGTGGCGTTAGAGTACTTATCTAGCTAGAGACAATCATTTGGAAGTATTTAGGTTGTTACAGAGGAAATTCTCAAACACATTTTCGGACGTAATAAATTTGTTTGGAATTAAACCGCGATTCAATTCTTAAAGAGCATTTTTTTCATGCTACATATAATCATGAATAAACCAAACTTTTAAAATTTGCATTTCTGAATACCAAAACCAAGGTTTTGGCAAAAAGGACTTCTTTATTAAAATCTTTTGTAACTTGGTGATTATTAGTTGAAATTGTGCTAAATGTATTTGTTTTGTTAACGATGCAACCATACTTTTTAGCCCAAGGATATATTTAAAAACTTTGAAGCAAACAATAGGAATATTAAAAGACTGTGAGTCATGAATTTATGAACATTATGTACTTGTCTGAAGATGAAATAAGAACTAAACTTGTATACGAGTGGTTAAAAGATTGTGGTTTTTCTGCAAGTAAAATAAAAATTGAATATTCTTTTAAGGTAAAGCTAGGAAGAGCCGATAAAGAAATTCACCCTCGTTCAGACGTGCTTATTAAATCGGATAGCATGGCTAACCTTTTAATTGTTGAAGTTAAAGCACCATCTCATAAGTTGGAAGAAGCCGATATCTCACAAGCTATTTCTTATTCAAGAATGTTAAAAGATGGTATTGCTCCATTTACAATTCTTACAAATGGAAAAGAAACCAAAATATTCGATTCGGTCACTAGAGAGCCAATTGAAGGCACTTCCATTCCAAGCAATCATCCTTATGTCACAGCTGGATTTAAAGCCACTGGAGATAGCTTAAAAGCAAGAATGGAGGCTTTTGAATATTTAATTTCATTTTCAGATGAGAATCTTTTGGCATTCTGTCAAAATCAGGTTGAATTTAGAATGAAACTATTGAAAGGTGTTAATATTTTCAGTGGGAAAAAATATATCCCATCTCTTTATGTTGAAAGGAAAAAATCATTAAAAGAACTGAAAGAGAAATTATTTGATAAAACAGAACCAAGAAATTTACTATTGGTTGTAGGTCCTCCTCAACATGGTAAGACATGCTTTATGTGCCATACTGCGGAAAAGTTTCTCGCTGACAATCATCCTGTACTATTTTATCCCGCGATAGGGTTAAGCAATGGTTTGATAGGGTCAATTCAGGAAGATTTTGAGTGGTGTTTTGGCGAGAGACTTCTTTCTTCTCAATGGATCAAAAGATTAAACCATGTTGGAGAAACTCTTAATAAACGTATCTTCATTTTTGTTGATGGATGGAACGAAATGGTTGCGAAAGCACTAGAAATTAATAACGAATGTCAACGGTTAGATTTAAAATATATATCAATTGTATTAAGTACGACTAGTCCATCTCTCCAAAGACTTTTAACTGATGAAGCAGCTAATCAAACATACGTTGCAGAAAGAACAAAATTGAGTTTTCCACTTTTAAATAAAATAGTTTCAGAACCATTAAAGGATACTTCTAAATTGGACATAATTCAAATTGGAAAGTTTGATAATCAAGAAATCTATGAAGCAAAAGAAATTTATAAAAACGCATATAAAATTTCTGATCTGCCAAATGAATCTTTGTTTTTTGACCCTTTTTATTTAAGAGTAGCTTGTGAACAATATACAGGAAAAGAAATTCCTGCAAAAATAACACGTACTGAACTTATCAAAAAAAGTTTGATAATAAAGGGAGGGAGAAGAAATATTGGTTACGTTGAGTTATTCCGAAAACTAACAGATTTAGCAGGAATTTTCTACAACTATGATCGTCCAACTGACATTATGAACCTTCCAGATTATTTCATGGCTGATGAAAATCTGAATTCTTGGATAGAATCTGCAATACTAGCATTAATAAAAAAAGAAGACAAGCAGTTTATTGATTTTTATTACTCTCATGATTTGGATTATGCTATAGGAATATTATATAGGAAATGGAATGAAATCTTTGACAATTCTGATGAGGTAGATATATTGAATGAACTAAATTCGGACACAAAAACAGAAAGCGGAAGAAATTCATTGGGTTGGTTCTTAAGTTGTCCTGAAAATTGTCAATACCTAGAGCTTTTATTTAACAAATTAAATTTTGAATCAAGTTTTAATTTACCTGCGGGGAAAATAATATCTCAATCTATTGTAAATCAAGTAATATTTAATAATAATCTAAATTTTCAGTGGCTTGAAAGACACCTCGATAAATTAATTGCACTTGAAATGAACGAGAATGCTCATGTTAGCGAACTCCCAGAACTTCTCTTTTCATTAATAATGAGTTTTAATAGAATTCAGCAAAAGGAATTATATGAATTCTGGATGAAACTATTGGTGAAGCATGACAATACTGTCGAAGAACTAGGAATTCAAGAGTCCTATATTTTTCAAGTTTATGGAGATGATCTAAAAAGTGTTGATGGATATGAAAGTGGTACCCCATTAGATATAACCTTATTTAAAAACCTCATTCTAGATGAAGACTGTGAGATTGCCCAAAAAGCTTCAATTTTCTATACTTTTTCTTGTCCTTATTCATTTTTAGAAGAATTTCCAAAATTCTTAATTCAATTGAAAGAATTAGGTCACGATTTTCATGCTATTCTGGAAGATTCTTGTTATTACCTAGAAGAAGAGTTGAGAGAGCAATATTATGGTTCTTTTTGTAAAGGTTGGTTAATGTGCTTATTTGAAGATGAGAAACAGTTAATGGAAATTGAAAGAGAATCTGTTAAAGAAGAATATTATAAAATGAAAAAAATGCTCGTTCCTATAATAAATACATATCCAGTAAATAGTTTCTCTGAATCCTTTAAGAATATACTAAAAGATTTAAAAAGGATAGGTTGTGTTGTTGACAGAGAAATTAATTTTAAGGATCCAGACCAGTTGGAATTCGATTTTGAAAGGTAGAAGTTAGGATGAATATTTATTACTTCATAATAACTATTTAAGATTTCTAAGAAACTCAAATATCTTTGAAACATCATCTTCATTTGAAGGCAAATCAGGATGCTTCAATGGAAATGAGGGTGAATTGTTTGGTTCGGTAATCGAATCTATCTTTAATTTTAATCTAATAATTACATCTTTGATATCATCAACTTTAATATGCTCATTAAATAATAATAATCTTAAATAGCGAATAAAAGCAAGAAAATAAGATTCTGATAGAAGTAAGGTTTCTCCGTTAGCTATCCAATCTTTATTAAATATCGCTTTAACACTATTGAAAAATCTTTCAAGTAAAGCAACTGCATTCTTGATAAACATATCTGTATCAGAAAATACATTCACTTCAAAGATTTCTTCTAACAATTCATTTGAAGCCTCAGCGCCATCAATACCATGCCCTTGAACAAATTTTACTAGTTCTTCATCAACTGTTTTGACTACATCAAAACTTGGTAGGTTTAATTTATTTCTTCTTTTAAGAGAACTAGTTAAAAACATATTTCCCAGTATATTGTCCCTTCTGTTGCATTCTAACAAAATTTTCCCAGCGATTGCTAAATAATCTCGATCGCCTAAAATTTCATATTTAATTGAATAAAGTAAATATTTCGATACTTTGGCCTGAGTGGAATTAATTTCACAGAAAACTTTGGCTGAGTTTTGATATACTACCTGAGGTGATGCATCTCGAAACTGAATTGCACTTGCAAGTATTTCAGCTTCACTTCGTATTCCTTCACTTACAGAAGGATGTGTATATCCGAATAAACGATGTTGTCCATCAATAATATCTAACGAGCAGAATTTATTTGGTATGACTAATTTATTATTTTCGACGACACATTCATTCGTAAGAGCTATTGTAATGGTGTTTGGGAAGGTTTTTCTTTTATTATCATTAATAAACTTTGTTCCAATTGATTCTAGTTTCTCGCTAATCAGAAATCTTTGATAAGAATCACTTTTATTTTTCCCTTCTAAAATGAATGGAATTCCTTCATAGCGAGATACTCTGGCGATTTTTAGTAATTCATTTACCTTGAATTTTACTAAAAATACATCAGCTTTTGTATCACTTATTCCGGTAACATACTTACCATTTGCTTTAATAAAATCAAGTTTTATATGCAACTCTGTTTCACCTAAGTCCGAAGGTGAAAAATTTAATACTGCAAATAATTCATTCTTAGCAAATTTTCCAATGTGGTTAGTCAGCTGCCTAAGATACTCAGTATCAGTCGGCTTAAAGATGTATAGATTTTCACTAATTAAAGGAAAATCGGGGAAGTCGCCTTTTGAATAGTTGCGTAAATCGAAGTCAGGATGGGTGCCAAAAAAAACAAATTTCCAACTTTCTATTTCTTCAAAATCTACAATTTGTTTGGCAGGAATACCATATAGTTCGAATTTATCTTTTAAAGAAAGATGTTGATCATTGATAAAGATATGTGCACTCCTAATGAATTTTTTAATTTTTTCTCTGAAATTACCACCTTGTGAAGTATATTCAAATAAAATACCAGTTTTGTGCATTCTCATTATTCCATCTAATTCTAAATGATTTCCCTTTTCATATTTAGGATTTAGGTCACACAATTCAATTTGACCTGATGATGGAAAATAATTTTCACATTCAAGTTCACCTATGAAGAATTCTTTAAACCACTCTTCTAAATGATCACCAGAAAGTTCATTAAATGGTTTCATCTATAATATATTCATTATTGTTAGCTATAGATTTGCTGTTAACCTACCATCTGCCACTTCTTTGAGTAGAATCATGAATGCAAATGAATCATTGAAAAAGTAGGGATTAGTTTCAAATCGTTCTTCTATAATGCCAAAACCAGCATTGGCATACTCTTCCATTATTTTAATTAAATGATTGAATTTTTTCTTTACATCAGATTCTTCCATATCTTCCATTTCGACAAAATCAATTCCGGTCTCTTTCATAACAGGAGGATGAGATATTAGCAACATTATGAGGTAATTAATAAGGCCTTCAGGTTTCCACCCTTCAATTAATCGGAAATCTTTACGTTCTGAAGGTGATTCCGGTAGTGGAATACGCTCACTTTGATGAAATCCCAACATAAATGCATACATAAAAATTTGGTATACAGGCCCGAACTGCACATAGTCACTTTTTTTGTCACCTTTGTTTGCAAATCGCTCAATAATTGTCGTTCGATTTATCGAATACTCAGGCCTTCTTTCTTTAAGATACTTTAACCATTCATGTCCATCCATGATTCTATATTTTTAATATCTAATAATTCGTGTTTCGCGCAATATTTGGGGTTGCTTTTCATTAATCAAATTTAGATGATAACTTCCTGGTGATAGTTTTATTTTGTTTAAGACGTCCCTCCCAATTTCATTAAGATAATCCGATGTCGAACCATCAAATAAATCTTTCACCATAACTATTGATTGATTGAATACTTCTGGTACTTCTTCAAAAAAACTTTTTATAAATCCTTTTCCAAATGCAGATAAAGGAGCGTCTGCAATAAGTGGATAATCCATTCTTCCACGTTCACTGCTTGCTATAATTGCCATTATGACAGCAAGCTTTTTCATCCTCTGAAATCCTTCAGATAGGCCATATATTTTGTTTCCTTCTTCATCCCATATTTCAAGAGCAAATGTTTCATCCGCATTTCTAACTATCTTTATTATTCCTCCATCTACTGCATTTTCTTTCGTTAATTTTTTAAAATAATAGTTTGATTTTTCTTCAAGTTTTTTTACAATATCATCAAATATCCGCTGTTTAGTTCTTTTACTAATTTCATAAATATCATTCATTATCTCCTGCCGTTTTTGATATTTTACATCCGGCTCAGAAGATGATAACTTGTCTATTTCAATATTTTTTGAAGCGAGGGTCCTTTTTAATGATTCAATGGTCACTTCAGTCTGTCGCACTTCTCCCTCATATTTTTGAATACGTCTTTCTGCTCCTCCAAATTGGTTTATAACATTTCTATCTTTATCCTCTTTCGATTCACCCAATCCAAGTAAATCTAATCTCAATTGCTCCCATATACTTTGTTTTTCCTTCTTTTTATCTCTAAAATCCCGATCTAATTTGCGAGAGCTATTTATATCTTCTTCAATACCCTGAATTTGATTAAAATATGATTGTGAACTAGTTAATAACTCATTGAGCAATTTGGAGAAATTATTTTTTGTTTGAAGTTTGAATGACTTAGGATTGGTGTGTGCATTAAGAACACTTTTGATGTGTAACCATTCTTTAGATTCTTTTTTAGCAGGACGACCACAGACAAAACACTCTTCCTTTTCAATCATCTTTCTTAAAGAATAAGAATCTGGCGAACCCTCTGGCAACCTTGTTAAAAAAGATTCTTCACCATCCCTAATTTCTTGAATTATTCTTTTTCCTTTTACTCTATCTAAATAAGAATCCCTTAATTGTATATATTTTTTAGCATTTTGACTTGTGTTATACAAAAGCCACGATCTTCGTACATCAAAAAAATTATCATTTAAATTATTCAAAAAATCAGCATGCTGAGTATTTAATTCATCTATTTGCTCTTTTATAATATTTCTCTTTGTCCTAATTTCTTGACGGTCTTCAGCAGTAGAAATCAAACCAATTAACCTGTCTCTTTCAGCTTTTGCTTTAACTAATTCCTCATTATATTTTATTAAATCTCTTTCGGCTCTTTCTAGGTTTCTTTTTATATCATTTCTCTCACTTACCCTTTCATTAAAATCCTTAACATTCCTGGCAGTTTGTTTTTTGGCACTTGTTAAGTCTTCATCCCCTTTTTTAGCCAAATACTTCGTTAATGGAATAAGCTGCTCAATTTTCGTTACATTAGATAGGGTATCAATTGCATTTTTGAGGCTTTCTTTATCGCTAAAATCAATAACCTGATCAACTTCTTCTCCTTGAAGTAATGCATATTGTAGGAACTCAGGTCTAATTATTTTTTTTATTATTCTTTCCTTTTCATCACTGTCATAAACATTCCGAAAGTCAAGAAGCATTTTATCTTTTTTAGATACATGAGTATCTTTCAAGTAACAATCCCAAGTATCTGCATTTGTTGGACTTCCATTAGACAAACGTTTCCCATATAAACACTTTTCAACTTCGTATTCGAAATCTGTATCTGAAAATCGGATAGTTACGCCAGACTTTACTTCATCATTTACGAAAGTTTCATTTTTTGCTTTATCGGATATCATTTCAACCATAGCATTTCTTACAGGGACATATTGTTTGGTTTCGGAATGCAGTACTTTATCTAATAAAATCCATGAAAAGGCACTAAACAATCTTGACTTTCCTCCACCATTATCCGCGACTATTACGTTAAGGCTCTCGTTAAATTCATACATGTTATCGTCATAATCACCATAGTAATTATAAAAATTGCAAAGAGCTATTGAATTAATAATAGTACTCATGTCACTTAAATTTTAAAGTAATTTTTAACCTGAGAGTTAATGCTTCTTTCTGGTGTGCGGTTTTCGATGCCTTGGATAACTAGCTTGATGATTTCAACTATATCTGAACTGGATTCTTCATGCAGCACCATATTCTTTAGTTTCTCTTCAGACAAATTATACTTTTCCTGAAAAAGAGAATCCTTTAATATGGCCTTGAATAATTCATTTGCTGTCATTCTTCTAATTCTTTAATTATTGTATCTAGATCTAATTCATAATATTTACAGATATCCGAGAGTTCTTCTTTTGCATCATAATAGTTTTCTGATAATTTGGCAAAATACCCTACTCTCATCAATTCGTTTTTAACTAGATTACGCTGAATCTTAAAAAACTTGTCATTATTACCACTATCAAATATTTTTGGAATTACAATCATATCATATAATAATGCACGGCCCTTATCTTTGTGCTTGCGCAGCACCCTCCCCCTTCTCTGAATGAATTGTCGTGGATTTCCAGTACTTGATGTGAAAATTCCAATAGACGTTCTCGGTACATCAATTCCCTCATCAAGACAGTTAATTGCAAGTAGAACATCGATCTCTCCTAATTCAAACCCTTTTAATACTTCATCTCTTGCATTTGTTTCTCCTAGATATGAATGAGTTCTAATATTGGGGGATTCCTCCTCAAATATTCTTTGCATTTCACGGATAATTCGTTTATTATCTTGTTCTGTTATTAGATCCACACCATCAATTTCACCGGCAGGAGCGTATGTAAAACAATATTTAAGTTCTTCTTTTTTATTAATCTCATTAATAATCTTTCGAAGAGTTTGGAATTTCCCTTTTGCTTTGTTAATTATCCTCTTTCGTTTTAACAAAAGCATCTCATATATTGAATCTAATTCATTGGAGTTCGATTTGCTATTTTTAGCAAATTGCGCAATTTTCTTAGAAATCTCGATATAATCCTTCAATTCATCAGGTTCAAGTTCTACTATTTTCGGAAAATATTCATAACGACATAAATTACCTTCTCTAATTGCTTGATCCAAATAAATACTAAAACAATATGGTTCACTATCATTGAAAAAGGTTTCAAGTTCGAATGAACCCTCTGGATCATAAATACGTTTTGGAGTAGCAGAAAGACCGATCCTTTTAGTCAATTTAATTGAGGGAAGAAGTTCTTTCACTTGTCTTTGACCCATATTATGGGCTTCATCTGCGATTAATATAGTGTCATCAGGTAGTTGATTTAGAATTCGTTGAAAATGAGTGTTTGAAAATGATCGATAAGTAGATATTATTGCGTAACTAGAATCAATTCCAAAGGAAAAATCATTTACAATTTCTTGAAGTTCTTTTCTCCAATTAGTTTCTCCGCTAACCACATAAATTGGGTAGCACTTCCACTGCGATAATTCTTGTTCCCATTGTTTTAATAATGGTTGTGTAGGAACAATAATAAGTAAATGAAGATTCGTATTTGAGTTTATATCTGTACCCTTAACATATTCTCTATAAGCGCAATATATTGAGGTTATTGTTTTACCAGTTCCAGTTGCCATGGCAAATATTCCTGAAAAACCATTTTCGCACCATTTCTTATATGCTATTTCTTGGTATGGTCTTATCTTTATTTGAGATGGTACAAGGAATCTTGGTTTGGAATAGTTAAATTTCTTTAATGTTGTCAAAACCTTTTTCTTGAAAGATTTTGAAAGGGATGGAGTATTTAATACTTCTTGTAATAATATATTCTCATTTTCAATTAATTCCTCAATCTCAGAAATTGGAAACTTTTCTGTTATTATGGTCTTAACTTTTTCAATGGGAATTATTATATTATTTTCTGATTCACCTAGCCAAATTTTATTAAAAACACTTTCAAAATATAAAAGTCTATTAATCTCGCTTTCTTCATTTGACCAAGATTTATAACAACTTATTGATTCAATGTTATTTAATAATGCATTTTTTGAAAAATTGACGGAACCGTTAAAAACAACCTTATTATTATACTCGTCCCTAAATATTCCATATTTACTATGTGCAATACCTCCATGATTATTTTTGGGTATTGTTGCAATAAACTCCATTCGTTTATTTGCAATTAAAAACGACATGCAATTGAAAAAATGCTTGTCTCTTTTTGAAAGTGTTTTAAAAAGTTTTTGAATATCATCTAATATGTTTTCTTCAAATTTATCTTTTGGTTCATTAATTCCCTTTTCAATGGCCTTTTTATCTTCTGATGATAAAAAGTCATTAATTATTATTCTCATTTTACCACCCCTGTGAATAAAATAAGCAAAACCAGCACTTAATACATTTATTGCTGATGAACTAAAGTAACCAAGTCCTAAATCAAAGCTTGTACTTTCAAGGAGAGCATCAAAAAAAAACTCAACAGGTTCATTTTCTCCAGAGGAATAAACAATATGAAAAGGAATATCTTTTAGCATTGTTAAACTAATTCTTTTAGACCCCCCTCAATTTTATCAATTATGTAATCAAACCCATCCAGATTCGGATTTTCCTCTAATTCTTTATTTATTAATTCCAGCCCATCATCAATATGCATCTTGATATATTTTGGAATGTCTTTGTCAGTTTTATATAAATTATAGTGAACACAAACCAATGAAACATAATAAGGCAAGTTGTTGCCGAAAAGTACTATTTTACTATATTCTTTTCCTTGTGAGTTTTTAATATCAGTTATATTCAGAAATCTTTCCTGTGCCAAAGAATATGTATATGCAATTCTGGCAATAATATTTTCGGTACCGAGATTCAACTTCCTGGTAAGCTTTGAAACCAGTTCTTTATTCTCTTTTGACGTTTTAATATGTGTGAACATTATCTGTTTTTTCAATTTCGTTGAATAATTGAGAAGAATCACATTTCATGATTGTAGACCTTCCATCACTATTTTTTATAATAAAAGTTTGTGCTGTATATGGTAATAGCATGCTATATTCTTTTTCTGTTAGTTCTTTTTCAAGAAGAGGAAATAGAATGACTTGCTTTGAAATTGAAGGATAAAACTCTGTAATAATATTTTGAGAATGACGTTTGTCAAATTTTTGTAGTGGGCTATCTATAAATATTGGGAATTGAATTCCAGATTCATCGACTAACGACTTTAATAAAGCAGTTGCGTAAAGTTGTTGTTCTCCTTTTGACAAAGTTTCTTTTTCAATGAGGTTTCCGGTTTTATCAAGAAGGTGAATATCAATAATATCGTCAGTTATTTCAACTAAAACATCAGCAATAAAATTTTCCTTATGCATCAATCTCAGCAGTTCATGTTTTATCCTTTTTTGTAATGAGTACTTCTTCTCGGATTTAAACTTTAAAATAAAATCTGAAAGTTCATCAACTAACCTACTGGTTACTTTGTCCTTTTTCTCATCCATTTCATCTAAACTTACCGTTTTTGAAAGCTCAGAAATCAATTTCGATTTTGTTGCCAAGTCTTGTTGATATGCACCAATTTCTTCGTACAATTTGTTTTGTTCTATAATTAATTCTTTTATTCTACTGTCAACTTTTGCCTTCTCAGATTTGTATTTTTTAGCTAATATGTCAGAATCCTTAGATTCCGCATTGGCGATTTTTTTAACTGTTTTTGCCAAAAAGATGCGATTGTTTCTCTCTTCTTTAACTATCTGTTTGAATAAAATACTATATGAATGCCTTAAATTGTCATATAGTGCCAAGAATTCATTTGATTGTTCAGATGTCAGGTCTAACAAAACTTTGTCAATTTCAATCTTTTGTTCTTCAAAATCTGAATGAAATGCCTCTGAAATAATATTTGAGACATCTTCTTTTATTGTATCAGAAATCTTTTTTGCTTCGAGTTGTTTTTGTATTATTTCGTTTATTTTATTAAACCTCTGAGTAATAAAATTACTATCAATCTGCTTTTGTTTGCTCTGGAGTTCTGCATTTACTTGCAAGCGTAATTTTTTAGTTTTGCTTCCTGCAATTGCAAATGGGGCAAGTTCAAGCAGTTCTTTAAGTTTCGCTTTTATCTCAACTCCTTGTTGTTTTAATGTATCCCGTATTTTTTTTTGCCTTATCAGGTCATCGACAGTCATATTATTACCTTCACGAATCAATTTTTCCTGATAATGTTCTGACTGATTTCTTGCTCTTTCAATCTCGCCATTGTTGGTATTAATCATTGAGTCGTTGTGGGCAATTAATTTCTCAAGTTTTAAAACTTCTTCTTGTAATTTATCAAGTTTGTTCCTATCAGTTAGACTTGCTGATTTCTTACGCAATTTAATCCTAAGGTTTTCTAAATTTCGTTTTAAACTTTCATATTTGCTAATACCTAAAACCTCAGAATAGGCTTTACTTAAATTACGCTTTTCGAGTGTCGTCTTTATTTCAGAAAGTGAAACAATCTTTTCGGCATCAAATAAAAAGAATTTGGCTATCTCCCTAGGTAAAATAAAATCATTTATAAATATATCTGAGCCTACTTCTTTTGTAAGCTCATTTTCAAAACCATCAATTAAAATGCTTGATTCTTCTGTCTCATTAATAATATTATATTTCCTTTTGATTACAATTTTACGACAAGGAACTGATGGAATATAAATGTCCGTTATTTCAATCTCAACACTAAATTCTTTAGTTGCCTGACTGTTTGATTTAACTTCCCTGTTTAAAATAGAATTGACATATTTTTTATAACCTCCAGATTCAAAAATCTCTCTTTTATACTTCTCATCTACCTCAGCAATTAGTTTCCCATAAAATCCCCATACTAATGCTGAAAGAAATGTTGTTTTACCAAATCCATTTTGACCGGCAATAATGGTAATATTTTTCTCTTCATTTTCAGGTGTGAAAACCAGAGTAGTAATACCTTTATATATTCTGAAATTATTTAAGGAAATCCGATTAATTCTCATTATTTACCTCCTCATTTACAAAATCTTCAATCCTTTTCTCAATATCATTTTGCAATCCATAATTACTCAGTAGCAATGTTTTACTGTGTTGAAGAGTAAGCAAATTGTTAATCAGTTCATAATCTTTTCGATTATTTGAGCACGCTGTTTTTAGTAGTCGTTTTTCAATTGAATTTTCAATATTTGCATTTTCTGTTTCGATGTCCCTCCCATAAATTTTTGTGAATATCTCACCAACTTTAAAATCGAAAATGCCATCTCGATACCAGTAAACCTGAATTGCAATTAATTCCTGATTTGTAATCAATTCAGTTAACGGTTTTGTTTTTTGTATTTCTTTTTGCAACTCAAGTAATTCTCTTAATTTTCTTGCTCTGTATTCAGGAGTATAATTTCCCTGTTTATGTCCATCCTCAGTAATGGCAGCTTGTCCATTTCTTCTGGTAGCAAGTCGATTCTCAGAGATATTTCTTTCCTTTTCAAGGTCATCCCTGAACTTTAAGAGTGGGTCTAACCAAATTTCCCCATTTTTAATCAAAGCTGACATTGATTTATCTTCTTTCACGACTGTACAGGTCCAGCACCCGAAGCGACTTTGTCCGCATGAAGCATGGCTTTTGTCTGTAACAACGGTTGGACATTCATAATCATCAGCACTTGCATTAGCATAGATCTGGAATAACTTTGAGTTATCATAATTCCACGGTGATGGTAAAGCATTAATGATATACCAAATTTCTTCCAGCATTAAGTTTTTAATGGGAGAATACACAAGAGTATTATGATGATTCGGATGCTTTGTTAACCGTTTGCCTTTTATTTCATGTTTTTTTATTGAACGTGCTCTATTTGAGCTTTCTGAACTACGTGCACCTATTAATATAATTGCTTCCCCCTTTTCATCTACTTGTTCTGTAATAAAAGATGATGTTGGCTTAATCTTTAATTTATCTGTACACCACCGAAATGAATTGTTTGGAACTGGATACCCTTTTCCTAATACATTTACCCAAAATGTTTCTTCTATTTTGGGGATTGTTTTTTCTACAAAAATGGGTAAATCTTGATTTCTTGCTTCCTCTTCTATTTTTGAAAGAACGTCATCAACATATTCCGCGATTATTGGATTCTCAACCATCGTATCATTACAAACGACATGAACATGTCTTCGTAATTGATATGGATATGGCATTTCCTTCTTTACTTTTTCCAATGCTTTCCAAACCAAAGTAAGTAAAACAGTGGAGTCTTTCCCCCCACTAAATCCAATAATCCACGGCCTATCACTTGTGTCTCCGTAAGTATATTGGTCAACTAATTCGTTAATTATATTTTCTATTCTTTTATTCATTTATAAATAATTGTTTCAACACCAAAAGTAGATAGATTCATTTGTATTAAAAATTTTCGTGATAGCAAAAAGTTATATTGTAGCTCAGCTTGTATAAGCTTTAAATAAGTATTGTTTATCTGAACTTTCTTAAGCATTTCAAATTGCCTTGAACTGAATATATAAGCAAAGTTATAGAGTAGAATCAAGTGTTTTCTGATATGTTTGGACTTTTTAGTCAAGTTTCGTTTGTCTTGTAGGGAATTAGTAAAATATTATTTTCAGCTTAAATTTTTTCCTAAAATTTGTCACTTGTTAGGTTTCAATTCGAGCACTTTATTCTCTTTAAAAATAAACATAAATCTCATAAATGATCGGAATTCTTTGTTTTTTGTTTAGTTAAAGATTTGAGTTGCCTTACTTTCTAATACGGATTTGTATTATCATTTATGTAAATAAGTATAAGAATAGTATTATAATGTGATTTATAAATATTGAATTGACAAAGAGCTTTGATTTTACTACATAATCACATTTTGATGTGATTTCACTTGCTTGTATCTATTGAAACAATTAAATTTACCTCAAAATCACATTATAATGACAACTTCAGAAATAGGAGTGCAAATAAAGGAAAGGAGAAAGGTACTTCGGATTACCCAGCCCGACCTGGCTGAAATGGCAGGAATCAGCATAAATACTCTATATAAAATTGAACGTGGGCAAGCAAATCCAACGGTCGAGATACTGAATAAAATTGCTGATATTCTGGGGATGGAATTAAAACTGGAAGTAAAACAACCAAAACTGTAAGCAATGCGAAAAGCGAATGTTTATAGAAATGGAGAACTGGTTGGGGTACTCTCCCAATTTTCTACCAACGATTACGAATTTAGGTACGATGACAACTGGTTTGCCAACGGAGAGCTTCCACCAATTAGCCTTACCATGCCGAAAAGCCAAAAGGTTTATAAATCAGAATATTTGTTCCCCTTCTTCTTCAATATGCTGTCTGAAGGCGTGAACAGGCAGTTACAAACCCGTCATTTAAAGATTGACGAAAAAGACTATTTTGGCTTGTTACTGGCCACAGCTAAAACCGATACCATTGGAGCAATAACCATTTCAGAAATTAAAGAATGAGTTTACCAGAAATAAAATACTGTCCGGGAACATTGGCTGAAGGATTCGATACTTACAGTACAGCCTGTTTAAGACGGGTCTTTGAAGGACGAAAAGTAAGCCACATATTGCCGTATGCACCTCCGCAAAGCAATGACGAAGATGCTGAAAAATTTATTGAAAACCGGAAACGTATTTCCATATCTGGTGTTCAGGAAAAGCTATCGTTACTTCTTGACAAAAATAGATTACGCCTAACTGAAGAAGGAGAACAGGGAACCTACATATTAAAGCCTATCCCCAGGGATGTGAAAAGTGTTGACCAGGTTCCGGCAAACGAACATTTAACCATGCAGATTGCCCGGCAGGTATATGGTTTGCAGACAGCCGAAAATGCACTGATTTTTTTCAGCAACGGAGAACCTGCTTACATCACCAAGCGGTTCGATGTAAAAGAAGATGGCTCAAAATGGGGAAAGGAAGATTTTGCTACACTCGCAGGGAAAACAGAAGAAAATGCAGGGCACAACTTCAAGTACGATTATAGCTATGAGGCTGTGGGTGAACTGCTGAAAAAATATGTTCCTGCCTGGCGGGTGGAAATCGAAAAATTGTATTCGTTGGTTGTTTTTAACTTCCTGTTTTCAAATGGGGACGCACACCTGAAAAACTTTTCACTGATAGAAACACCAAGCGGAGACTATGTGTTAAGTCCGGCCTACGATTTACTGAATACAAGAATCCATGTAGATGATTCAGATTTTGCTTTGGATGGAGGATTATTCAGCGATGATTTCAAATCAGAGGAAATGAAAAAAAGCAACCATCCCGGATTGCACGATTTTCAGGAGCTGGCAAGAAGGTTCGGGATAAATGAGAAACGAAGTGAAAGAATCCTTACTCCTTACCTGCAAAGACAACCGATGGTAGAAGAAATAACCCATCGTTCTTTTTTAAATGATAAGACAAAACGTGCCTATTTATTGCATTATCAGACAAAAAGGAATCATTTGAATAAAGTATAACGCCGAATAATGAGGGATTTTCAATTACGAATTGCTACTAATCCTAGCCAGTTCATCCAAAACAATTTGTGCTGCTTCATCTTTTATCCGCCGATAGTTGTATTCAATTTCATCCTGTAAATGATTCTTCCCATCCTCATCGGTAAAATTTGTAATTACCGGAATAGGTCGATACGCGGCGGTTTCTCTGGCCACTTTATCATTATCAACTACAATTTCCGCATGAAAAATCTTTTGCTCGATGCGTTCTTCAAAGTTGTCGGAAACAGCTCCGACAAAAACGCCCTGTGTGAGATTACTGATTTTTGAAGCAGGGATTAAGGTATCCATTTGTGTGTTTATCGAAGTGGATTTGTCCTGCCGATTAATGGTCATTGATTGCCGTTTTTGAAGGACTTTTCCAAAACGTTCCGATAAAGTTTTGGCTGTTTCTCCAACCACCTGCCCGCTAAAAATATTTCCAACGGTGTTCATCACGACCTTGGCTTCTTTGTCGCCATAATCACGGTTTAATTGCGAAAAATCCTGAAATCCCAAACACACAGCCACTTTGTTACTCCGGGCTGTGGCAATCAGGTTATCCAGACCCCGGAAATAAATGGTTGGAAGCTCATCAATAATTACGGAGCTTTTTAGTTGGCCTTTTTTGTTTATCAGCTTTACAATCCGGGAATTATATAACCCCAAGGCTGCGGAGTAGATATTTTGTCTGTCGGGGTTATTTCCTACGCAAAGGATTTTGGGTTCTGTCGGATTATTGATATCCAATGTAAAGTCATTACCGGACGTTACCCAATATAACTGCGGAGAAATCATTCTTGAAAGCGGAATTTTTGCACTGGCAATCTGTCCCTGCAACTGGTCTTGCGCACCACCTTCCCAGGCATCGATAAAAGGTGAAAGATAATTCTCCAATTCCCGATACGAAGTCAAAATGGTAAAAATATCGGCGTATTTTTTATTCAGGAACTCTATGGCATGAGGGAAAGTGCAGTATTTCCCATTCTTATAAATTTTCAAATACCAGATAATAGCGGTTAGGAGTATAATAGGCGATTCCACAAAAAAGTCGCCCTGCTTCTGAATCCAGGTTTTATTAAGGTTCAGCATGATAGTATAGGCCGATTCGTAAGCATCGGCAATATCAGTCATAAATTCCGGGGCAATTGGGTTGCAACGATGACTGCGTTCAGGATTATCAAAGTTTATTACATAAAATTTGGGAGGATGTTCATACTTATCGATGTTCTTCATTAAAGTGTTGTACGCGATAATACTCAGGTCGTCAAACTTAAAATCGTAGATATACATGCCAAACCCTTTTCGGATTTGCTGTTTGATGTAATTATTGATAATGGCATAAGACTTTCCACTCCCTGGAGTTCCCAAAACAATGCTCGCCCGGAACGGGTTAACCACATTTATCCAACCACTATGGACTTTCCCTTTGTGCTCAAACCTGGTTGGCAGGTTCACTGAATATTCATTTTCCATTAGCCGTGTTTCCTGCATAAACGATTCGTTTTCCATGTTAAAAACATCTTCCATCAGGTTGTGTTTTATCAGGCGACTCATCCATAACCCGGCTTTTAATAAGAATATGTAGCCGACAGAAAGGGAAAGCATATAAACAGAACATTTCAATATTAATGAATAGTAGAGTTTTACAATAAAACCATTGAAAAAGAATAGAACTAATCCCAGAGTCAGAAAGACCGATATTTTACCCCAGGTTATCTTTTCAGCTTTAACACCCCTGATTCCCAAACAAGAGATGGCAAGCAATCCAAAACTCACCAATTTTGTCCAGATTGGTTTTGAAAACAGCCCAGTATATTTCTGGAAATTCAGCAGGATTTTGTCGATGATTACTACTGTTGCATTTTGCTCGGCAAGAAATTCATAACAAAACCAATAAACGTGAATAATAAGAACCAGAATACTTACGCCCCTCATCAGTTCAATTATTTTGGCAAGGCTTCTTACGTCGTCTTCGTTTTGCATGGCCTAATAATTTGTGATTAGTAATTCCTGAATGTTTCCACGACTTTTGGTACTGGCGCCAATCGAACGCCTCGCTTTAATCTGTCGGATTCTATAACCGGTATAATGTTCGCTGAAGAAGTTATCATCTATTGGGCATGAATTGCTCAGCATCCATTTGCTGTCAAAATCAAGTAAGCGGCAAAAACAGGCGAGCCTTTTCTGTTGCGTATTATCAAAACCTCCAGAGTTGTATGTAGTAAAATTGGATGTTTGTGAAACCGGACGGTAAGGCGGGTCAAAATAGACAAAAGTATTACCTCTGAAATTTGCAATGGTATGAGCATAATCGCCGTTCAGAATTGTTACTTTCTGAAGCAGTTTGCTCAATTCGATAATTAATCCGGAGTTGCAAATCAGAGGCTTTTGATATTGTCCAAACGGAACATTGAACTTTCCTTTTTTATTTACACGGTACAGTCCGTTAAAACAGGTTTTATTCAGAAAGATAAACAGTGCCGCTGATTCAATCGTCTCTATACTGCAAATAACGACGAAAGTGATCACCTAATTCCAATTTAAGTTGACCACCGGTGACGATTTAAATTGACCACCTCTTTTTTCCACTACAAAAAGAACTCATTTTTTACTGTTGCGGTTAAACAAATTTAAACATTTTCACTTTTAAACATATTTCTTTTTCTTCTCATCGATTCTCCCATCAGCTCAATCCGGTGTGATTGATGTATTAACCGGTCTAAAATAGCATCAGCAATTGTTTTCTCCCCAATAACCTCGTACCAACCTTTAACCGGTATTTGCGAGGTAACGATTATCGAGCCGCTGTTGTGCCTGTCTTCAATGATTTCGAGCAATGCAATTCGGTTTTGATTATCAAGTGGCTGCAGGCCAAAATCATCGAGTATAATAAGTTTGTGCCGCTGTATTTTAGCCAACTCCTTCAGGTACGAACCATCGGCTTTGGCCATTTTCAGTTTCGAAAACAGCTTTGTGGTATTCAGGTACAATACCCGGTATCCTTCAATACAGGCCTGGTAGCCAAGTGCGGTTGCAATGTAGCTTTTACCGGCACCTGTACTTCCGGTAATAAGTATGTTTTCGCTACTGTTGATAAACTCACACTGTGCCAGTCTTAAAAGTTTTGTTTTATCGATGTTACGGGCAGTTTCGTAAATAATGTTTTCGACAGATGCTTTGTAGTGGAACTTTGCATATTTGATAGCCCTTTCAATTTTCCGGTTGTTCCGGTCGTCAAACTCGGCGTCAATCATCATCGATGTAAACTGGTCGATGGTGTAGTCGTCAGTTTTTCCCGTTTCAATAGCAGTCTTAAAAGCCCCATGCATCCCATAGAGCTTCATTTGTTTCATTTTACTGAGTGTTACTTCATTCATTTTAAACTATTTTTTTGTGATTACTGATAGTATTTGTCGCCTCTGATATTTTTATGAAAAGGGAGTTCCTGTTCCTGCGGGGCTGGTTCTTCCTCGATTTTATCCAGACCACGTTTTAAAATATTATCGATTATTTTATAGTTGAAAACATGGTGGTCGAGTGCCCTTTTACAGGCGTTACTAAGCCTTTCGTTTCCCACTTTCTTTGCAAACGAAAGTACTCCCATGCAGCTTTTGTAGGCTTGCTCGGGGTGTTGTTTCCGGTCCAAAAGAAGTATGATAAATTCTTTTACCGGCTCATCTATTGATGCAGCCCAATCGATAAAACGCTGGGGTGTCCAGTCGGTAACAAACTGGTGAGTTGATGCCAGGTGCTCTTTTACGGTGGTATACCTGTAAGGCCTCATATCGCGTTTATGAACGGCAATACGGTTGTATTTGTGATAGACTTCCACCGTATTTTTCGTAAAAACGATTTTTACTTTTTTACGCAGGTACTGGTAAGGTACACTGTAATAGTGTTTGTCTTTGCTAAGCGATACATGCCCGTTTTGCATAACCGTAACCATTGCAATTTGCTTGATTTCGTAACGTTTTACAGGAAGTGGGGAGAGTTTGTGTTTTTCGTCTTCGTTAAATAATTGCAGGCGCGATGTGGGCCTTCCGGTAAGTTTTGCATTGTTATGCTTTTTCAAACATTCCCAAATGGCTGCATTCAATTCTTTTAGCGAATAAAAGTTTTTTTCTTTCACTGATGGATAAATGCGGCGGTAGAGTATTTTAACGGCTCCTTCGGCCAGCGATTTGTCACGCGGTTTGTAAGCTCTTGCCGGCAATATGGTGGTATCATAATGCCCGGCAAAATCATGAAAGGTTTCGTTTAGTGTTGGTTCAAACCGGCTGCTTTTGGTAACGGCCGACTTCAGGTTATCCGGCACAATAGCAGCCGGTACGCCTCCGTAAAAATGCAAAGCGTTTTCCACTGAAACAATAAAATCTTCTTTCTTCTGGCTCATCGAAGCTTCGGCATAGGTATACTGGCTTGCACCAAGAATGGCTACAAAAAACTGTACTTCCTGTACTTCACCGGTTTCCTTGTCTATAATCTCAAGGGTTTTTCCGGCATAATCGATAAACAATTTATCGCCGGCTTTATGGTTCATGTGCATAACCGGGTTTACCTTTTTACTCCATTTCCGGTAGAGATTGCAAAACTGGCTCGACTTTAAACCATCGGGATTTTTTGCGTAATACTCGCGCCACATCTGTAGTTTGGTTACCCCGTCTTTCTTTAGCTGCCGCTCCATGTAGGGAAAAAAGTCGTACACAGCCTGATGTTTAGGCAATACGATATCGGGTTGGTTATTGCTGAACAGCTGCTCCAGCTCTGCATCGCTTTTTAACTCAATATCCTCAAAGCTGAGATTAAGCATTTTTTGCAGCGCAATGTACTTTTTAACGGTATTGCGCGATAGCGATAAATACCTGCTGATAAACAACTTGCTTTCTCCTTTGTGGTGCAGACGTAGTACTTTTCGAACTTTACTCATATCTGTAAGTTTATTGGCCATAATGCATACATTTTTTGGGTAAATGCATGCGAATTTATGGCTTCAACAGCATTGAAAAAGTTCTTTTCGCGGGGTGGTCACTTTGGATCGTCCGTGGTGGTCACTTTCAATCGTACAAGGGTGGTCACTTTACGTCGTTAGAGGTGGTCATTTTGAATCGTTATCGGGTGATCACTTTGGTCGGTTTTTCCACCCACAATCGATAGTTGATGAAATTAATCAATTAGACTCAATGTTGGCAGCATTCGTTCATAATAATTCGGTAAATGAAATATTCAAACAAGTTAATGTAATTGAAATAAGCAGGTTAAAACTCAAAGAGACAAGATTAAATAATAAAATTGTAGAGAACCATCGAAAGTTGGGAAACGAAAATGGAACTTATAATCCAAGAACTCCTAATATTAACCTTCTCTGTAAAGTTAAGGATAAAAGAAATTACAAGAAATTTACAGGAACAACGGATGAAGAAACATTGAAAAATGATTTGGAACATGTTGAGTTACTGAAAAAGGAATTAAATGAATACCAAAAAGAAATAGAAAAGATTGAAAGAAAGATCAATGAACTACAGCGGCCCGAACATTTCTTAGCTATAAATGAATCTTTAAAAGAGATAGAGGAGAAACGAAAACGAGTTAAAGAAATCCAGAGTATTCTATACATTGATGATAGGGCATCAAAAGGATGGAAAGAGGTTTTCTCATTAGTGCTGTTTGGGAAAACTGATAGTTCAGTTTTTATAACTATAAATGACAATTTTTATAAGTCTGATAGAATAATTGATGCTGTCATTGAAAAAATAAAAACCAACATTCCTGATATTGTCTTTTTAGATCTCAAACTATTACCGAAAGAAGAAAATAATCCTGATATCGAATTACTGACCAGTATTACTTTATTAAAAAGGATAAAAAGGAATTATCCGGGTATACCTATTTTAATCGTGTCTGCATCAAATAAAGTAGTATCTTATGAAACAACGATAAAAAAACTTGGAGCAGATGGCTATTGGATGAAAGAAGGGCTGGATTCAATTCAGAATGTAAATTTCTCCGCCAATAATTACAACCTTTTACTTGGCCATGTAGACTGTTTTAATTCAAAAGAATATCGATTATCCAGAAAAATTCAGGATGCAATCTTCAAGATTGAGAGAAATCAAAAACCATGGTGGTGTAATCCCACCTGGGTTAACAAGGATCAAACTGAAATTAGCAAAGAGGAAATTGTGACCAGACTGAAAGAAATTCATTCGATTTATAATTTATTTTTACATAATGAAGCTAGCCCCTTGATTTTATTAAAGAATCTTATTATTACTGCTTCGTCTACTATCATCGAAAAAATTCACAATATCTCAATTTTTGAAGGTAAAAGTTCAAGTATAATAATTGGACTGGAATTTGGGAAAAAAGTTTTGGAAGAAAACATATTTACAAAAAGAAGAGGAGATGTCATTTCAATGCTATTATATCAATATAGGAATTGTGCATCTCATAATAATGATAACAATATTGGATTCTATCATTTTGAAAGGTTTATTTCAGTACTGCTTACTTGGCTGGTTGTTGATGAATTCATTGATATGACAGATACATTTACAGGGATTGTTTCGAATAAGAATAAATATGATGAAACTAAACAATCATTGAAAAGATTGAATGAGTTACTATTGGTAATGATCTTTTCTAATGAAATTGTTAGTCGTACTTTTAAAGAAATTAGTATAATTGATTTCAATCAGATTGATGATTCACTTCTGACTATTAATTCTTCAAATTTTGAGATATGAAAGAAACATGTGTTATTTGGGACTCAACGAGTACCTATAATGTATTACAATTAGATCATGAACCTCAAAAGGTTATTCGCAATCATGACGAATTTGAAGCAACAGAGTTCTCTAAATATGAAAAGATATTTATTCTCGCTGAATTAAAATGGGATGGAATAGACAGAAGTAACTTTTATGGATTAAAACTTATAAAGAAATTACGTACACAGAGAAAAATTACCATTCCTATTGTTGTTTGTTCGTTTTTCAAATCGTTTTCAAAAATTGATTTTTTCAAAACACCTGGACATTACTTGCTACGACTGCCTGCTCCTGCCTTACCGGTGGAACAATACATTGGGATTGATGAAGAATTATTGTATGATATCAATATCCATATTTTTGATCCAACAGGATTCACGCACACGATAATGCATGATATGGAGAATAAATTGGACGATTTATCCAGATCTATTTCGGAAAGGAAAGAACTGATAACGCAAACTAATATATTACTTGATAATAAACTTGAGGCGATTGGCCATATCATTATCCCTGAAAAGAAATCGGAGTTTTTGCATCTAACTGAAATGGTCAAAAATGAGATCAATAATGAGATTAATAATAGTACAGATTTTTCAAAAGATAGTAAAATAAGGAAACTGATTGGGGAAAAGTATAAACCATTAATCTACGATCTATTACCTGTTCCTCTTATTGATTCTGAGCAAATTGATTATCCTCTCCAGAAATGGGAGATTCTTTTTATTGATGATATGGTCACAACATGTGATGAGGTAAAAAGAAAATTTAAAGCACGGGGTATTAATTGTGTTACAGCAATAAATAGCAGTGAAGCATTTAATCTCTTAAAAGAAGATAGAGAAACGGCTCAAAAAATTGCCATGATTATTTCTGATTTTCGTTTATACGAAGGTGGGGATGATGAAAAAAGCTGGCAACCTTTACAAGGGTATCAAATTTTAAAAACAATTCATGAGAAAAATGATTCTCATTATGCGTACTCAATATTAACTAGTAAGAAGGGTACTATACTTGATAAAATTAAACACAAAAGTTCTTTCCCTGTTTTATGGTTCTATAAAGCAGATGTATTATCAAATGAGGCTGCATTTAATATTTTTTATCAACGCATTTGTGAAGTTGGTTCAGAGGTATTTTTAAATAAACAAAACATACCGAATACTACAATTTGGAGGTATGGGGTAAAAGGACGGGTTGAGCCTGGATATAACTATTATTATAAACTGCATCTGGAGTCGCTTGAATACTATGAATGCATTAAGGATATTAATTTTCAGGCCATTGAACAAATTAGGCATGTAAAAGCCAATGATTGTCTAAAAGAGCCTATTAATTATCAAATTTCATTACAAATTGGAAATGGAAACAGCGAAAATAGGGAATTGCTCCAAAAATTTAGGGATACAATTTTACTTGTCCGACGAATCTATTGGGGGCTCAACTATTTTTTAAAAAAGACACCTGATGAAATATTCGATTTATTGAAATCAGATGGCAAATTTGAAAATTCAGAGGCAATGAAAAAGGCTCTCTATAATACAACAATGGGAATATCAATAAAGGATGATTTTACAAAAGAAACAACCGCAATAAAAAGATTTGGAATCTTAACCGAAGAATCTGAATTTTTAGAATTGTATAAAAATGAGTTTCCTATAGAAGAGGATGTAAGGTTTACAAATAGCGATCTTTTATTATTATATGATTTTTTTGATTCCCTCAACTTAGAGTTCAATGATTTTACCGAGATAGAACGCATCTATGAAAAGATGAAAAATATGCAAACCATTCAAATGACAGAGTTTAAAATCTGTCTGAAGAAAATAGGTCAAAATCTTCAACATCCTGCATTCAAAAGCAGATTCAAAGAAATATATAGTTCATATGAGGTTGAATTAGGCGAGCTATCGGACTATCTCAAACGACCATTAATGGATTTAAAATGCTGGTAATTTATATTTATGCTGTAGCCTGAGAGTCAATATCGTCCTATCATTCATCCCTTCCCCATTTGATAACTTTCAGTAACCTTTTTCTTTCTTACTTCACTCTTGGATCTTTAAATGAAGCTAAGAGGTGACATCATTTAGAAATATAATTGGAATTAAAATTTTACGGATTGTTGCAGTCCTAATATCTTGAGATCCCGATTTATGCCTCTTTGCTAAATGCTGATAACTTTTAGCTAAATAGATTTGAGGAAAGTTTCAGAATTGCATACGGTTTAAGTTTAACTAAAAGAACCTTTAAAACTTGAGCTATGGAAAAAACAAACAAATTTGAAAGTACAGTTTCGGGGAAAATTAAATCTGAAAACAAAGTTCAGACCAATTATCTCAATCAGGACTTGGGAGATAATTATTCAGAAAGTAGGCCTATAATTTTAAGTAAACTTTCAGCCATTTTCCAATGGGCATATAATGAGACAGGGACAACCTTGAATTAACCAAAATCATATCCTATGAAAAATACACTACAATATTACTATGAGGTACAACGAGATATAAACTTGGATAGTTTTCCCTTACGTCTGCAAGATGGCACCTATAAACCATCACACGGGCAACTTAAAATATTGAATGATTCAAAGTACATTCGATTTCGTGAGATTGCTGTTGAAATTAAACAGTTTAAAGAAAGAAAAAGACAGATACTGCATAATATATTAGTCTATCAAACACCTACAGATAGACTTGAGCAGGAAGCTCAAGAAGAATTAAAAAATCTTAAAATAAAGCTTAATAGAATTGAGCTTGAGTTATCGGAAGTATTATCTGAGAAGAACAAGCTTATCCGAGATTTGACAAATCGAGGTTTTTTCCCGAAAACGAATAACCCAGAACTTCAGACAATTAAACAAGACAAAAGAGACACAAAAGGTAATTTTAAAAAAATATTAGGGTTGGTGGGCATTTGGTTAGTTCTGGAAGTGTTCATGTCATTAATCCAATGGAGTAGCTTAAGAGCTGAAAAAGGAATCGAAGACATTATAATCCGAAGCCTTTCATTAGGGGTACTTCTCGGTTTCTTTCATCTGATTTCTCATAAAAATCAGATCACAAAGAGGCTGATTTATCGAATATACCAGGGATTTAATATTTGTATGATAGCAATTATGATGTTTGCTCCTCCTGTTTTGTATCATATATATCCCATTGACAATACTGGAGGAAATATTGCATCAGCATGGAGCCTTACAGAAGACAATAAAATGTCTATGGAAACTCAAATGAGTGATACTCCATCTTTGGTTCAACTTTATCGGAAAAATGAATGGATGCCTGCGGGCCTAAGTATAGTATTCTTTATAGTAATATACTTTGGAATGCAAAAGTCTGGAAAGAATGGAAAGAAGGAAGGTAAGATTTTAAATGATGAACAAGAAACAGAATTAATACTGGAACCAGCTCAAGAACGGATTCTATTCCTATCACAGGAAGAAGAAAGGTTAAACTCAGAGAAGGGCAATATAGAAAACAGTATTAAGACAATCAAAGAGAAACCGAGTGACCTTATTCCTTTATTAAAAAAAGTCGAAAATATGCAAGAAGAATGCAGAGGCTTTGATAAAAAAATAGCCGAATTAAATACGGAGTTTGATCTGCTACTATCAAATTTGATCTTGGTTTTGGATGAATATAAAGTAGAGTTCTTAAATGTTTTAAAAAACGATGAAATAAAGAGTGTATTCATCAATCCGATATGGCCAAATAAAAGTGACCTTGTAAATCATTTTAAAATATTAGAATTATGAAATCAATTAAAGTAGGACTTTTTATTGCTTTAGTATTTACAGTATTTGGGTGCAATTCTCTGACCCAATGCGAATCGATTGAATGTAGAGAAGCAATAATGCTCATTGATGTCAGCGATCATAGACTTTTTAATGAAATCCAAGATGACATAAAACAGAATTTACCGGGATTTATGCAACGAACAGGGCTCAGTTCAATAGATCCTTGTCAAAAGTTCACAATGTCATTTGCTCATTTGTCGGGGAAAGAGGCATTAGAAATTAAGTCCGCAAGCATTTCTATTTCTAAGAAGGGGCAAAGTAGAAATGCCGAAAAAGCCCAATCTAACCCTCAACCAATAGTAACACTCCTACAGAAAACATTGACTGAATATCAAGCTCTTTCTAATGACCAAGAGATGACGAGTAGAAGTAATATTGCAAATACTCTTTTTAAAACAATCATTCATACTAAAGATGATGTATCAGATCAAGTGATTATGCTTTTCAGTGATATGGTGGAAAATAATCATCTGATCAATTTTTATAAAAAAGTGCCACGCGAGGAAGATGTCGATGATGCGATTGGAAAAATGATTGACCCTACAATTTTGGAAAAATTTTATGCCAAACAGGAAGAAGGCATTATTACCCAGATCATTATCGTGTTGAAACCAGAACCTTCAGGTAAAGTTCCCCTTCGTGATGTTAAAATCTTTTGGACAGCATTATTCAAAAAACTCAAACTAGATGAACAAGTTCAATTTATTGATAATTTAACTAATCCTGTAGATTTATGATCCTTATTTTAGCAATAGTTGGATTTACCATTCTTTTAATAGGGATGATCTTAATTCTCAAAGATTTCTCTCGATTTATTTTGCACAAAATAAAGAAAATAAGCTTTCCCAAAGAATTTGTTGATTTTGGAGAACAAGCCGTATCCGTATATACTATTTGTATTATATCTATAATAGGATTTCTTTTTTATAAGTTCACTATTGCGTTCATCGATTATTTTCTCACTAAAGATTTGATTTCTTTTTTTGTTTTGATGAGAGGTGTATTTACTACTAACACTGAATTACAAAATCCAATATCTCCTCAAAATATTTTGTCAGGAATGTTTTTAACTCCAGCTGTCCAGTTCATTACCTTTTATTTAATTTTTAGGGCAATCCGAACATTTATGTTTACCATCAATCACCATTATAATACTACTGTTTACAGGGAGGGTGATGTTCTGTTTTTCGGATTTTTAACTGTTTTGCTGTTTATGTTTTTGGATATATTTTTTTATAGTCAAAATATCCCGTTGGCATCTAAGATTGCTCATTTTTCATATTTAGCTATTTCAAAAATATCTTCTTTTTGTTACTTTCTTGCTATAGCGCATATACATCTTTTAAAATATAAACATTACAAGGAAACACTTCCTACCTATGTAAAGCTTAACAGGTTTGCCAATAACGTTATTTTCTCTCCTTTCAAGGTTGTTTTTTTAACCTATGCAATTGGAATTATTCTATATCTACCATTTTATACTGGAATTCAATTCATAGAAAACAACTTTGCAATTCTACTATTTTCTTTGTTTTTTGGTGGAGTATTCTTTTTTACGTTAAAAACGGTACTTTCAAAAGGGTTTAACTATATTGGTGTAATATTACTTGCGGAAAGCCCTGAATATATATCTCCTAATCCCATATTGTTTAATCACACTATTGAGAAAAAATTAATAATTGGCCAAGTCTTATTTGTTGTGTTGCTTTTTCTTTTAAAAGTCAAAATATTTTTCTTCCTTCTCTTCTTCTTTCTACTGTTTGGAGTTGTCTATTTAATATTCTTGCTAACAATTTATTTTATACATCTTGGTATATCTATTCTGCATGCTCAATGGTGGTTAAGATTATCAATTCCAAATATTAAGATGAAGATTATTAGGGAATATTTAATAGCAAATGTTAAGGGTACACTAAAAGCAGGTTCTCCAATGCTTGCTATTATATTGATGACTGTTGTAATACTGAGTTTCTTTCCTAAAAAATTTGTGAACAAAAATGATAATTTCATTCTGTCAGCATTTGATAAAGCTGATGTTCCGCTATTCGTCGAATCGACAGGAGGCAATGATTGTATTCCCATTTCGTATGATCAAATACCAGACTTTTTATTAAAATGTATTTATATACAAGAAGATCGATGTTTTCCAGTTCAAAATAGCTTTTTACCTAAAAACTATTTAAGAAGCTCTAACTGGCATGGATTTTCTTTTGCTATTTTCTACCGTATGTTTATGGGAGGTGGAGGAAGCAATTTGAATATGCAATTAATTAAAAACATGGGGTATCCTAAAACTTTCCCGCAAGATATCCAAAGAAAGTTTTATGAGATTATTGCATCCTACCAATTGTCTTTGCAATGCAATCCTGAGGACATTATTTCTCATTACTTGAATCGAGTTAGTGTCAATGGAGGCCAAGGACATAGTGGAATTATGACTGCTAGCTTATATACTTTTGGGCTACCACCAAACAAGCTAAACTATTTAGAAGTTATGTACCTTGTTTTAACTTTAAAAAGAGGTTCACAATTTAGAATAGATAGTGGTTTTATTAATTATCAGGATGCTGAACGATATAAGAAGGAGATAAAAAAAACTTTAGTGACTAAAGCTGAAGTTTGGCAAGAACATGGATTAATTACAAAAAAAGAGCTGGTTAGATTGAAGTCTAACGACTTAAGATTTTTAAATAAAAAATTTAGACCAGCTTCTTTAACAACAACAAATGAATTCTTAAAAAAGCAACTCAATGAATATTCTTTGCAAGGAAAAACTTTCCTAACAAGTATTAGCCAGCAAAATCAGCAATCAATATTGACAGCTGTAGGTGATTTTGAGAGAAAGTTCAAAAATTATTTACAAAAAAGAGATTATTCTCTTTATTCTGCTGCACTTGTTGTTAATGTCAAAACCGGTGAGATTATCGCTCACCACGGTGGTTCTACTGGTGTAACTGATCTGACAACATTAGGTAGTGGTAGTCCTATGGCTAGCTTAATTAAACCATTTTTACTTCTTGAGATGCTTGAAGAAAAAATCAATGTATCACTCTATGATGGGAAAATTCCCGGGAAATACACACCAAATAATTCTAATCACATTTATTCAAATAGATATGTAGGAGTAACAGAAATTCTATCCAAATCATTAAACGCACCTGTTGTGAATATAAGAGAAGTAACTTCTCCTATTGAACTATATTCTAATGTCGAAAACCGCTTTAAGCAAATGGGGATACCTCCAGATCCGTTTCTTTACATTGAAGATTCAGAACGCACGAATGAAATTGTTTTAAACTACCCTTTAGGGAGTCGTAATATGACGTTGTTAAATATTGCTCAAGCTTATCAAACACTTTTAAATGATGGTGTACTTATTAAACTATCACTATTCAAATCTGCATTTAATCCACTAACAAACAAAACAATACAATTTCCTCGTATCAAAAAGCAAATTTATAATTCTATAAATACTAACGACATCAAAAAAGGATTAACTCATACTTTGGAAGGAACTGCGTCATATATAAAACCATATTTACCGCAAAACCAAACTTTTTATATCAAAACGGGCACGTCTGATAAGGCAAAACATGGATACACTGTATTATCCGATGGTGAAGTTTTGATTATTACTTATATTTCATATGGGAAAATTATTCACGAGAATCTTGAACTAAATAATACTCCACCTATTCCTCATGAATCGGGAGGACATAGTGCGGCAGTTTTGGCAGCTTTAATTTACAATCAAATTAGAATGAGTATTTAGCATCTATACTTTGCTATCTACTTTGATCTCATTATTACTAAATTTTTCAATAATTCATCATATCCTATGAAGAGTTGACTCATTAAAATAAACCCCCTTTAATTTCTATCGTAAACCGAGAGGGTAATACACTAAAGAGAGGAGCTATATTTAAAAGACTTTGAAAGCCTATCACAATTTGTGATAAGTTCTATTCCTTATTTTAAAGGAAGCAACTATTTATTGATAAAACCCTTGTTCTATTTCTGATGCAAAATAGAAACAAAACCCTAAAGACCTACAATGATAACCACCCTAACTTGAGGTGCCAGTTTTGCACCTCAAGTTATAATATGTGGCTTCATTGATTCTGAATTATAAGGAAAAAGCCGGAGCCAAACCCTGAAGTTTCTTTGAAAGTTCCTGCATATCGTGACTTATCTTGTCATTGGTAATCCGGGCATAAATCTGAGTTGTTTTAATACTTGTGTGCCCAAGCATTTTACTCACGGTTTCCATGGGCACCCCCTTTGCTAATGTAACAGTTGTTGCAAATGTGTGCCTGGCTAAATGAAACGTCAGGTTCTTTTCAATTCCGCACAAATCGGCAATTTCCTTTAAATATGAATTCAACCTCTGGTTACTAATAATTGGCAGCAACCGGTTCTCATTCGGCATACCTTTGTATTTGTCCAGAATCCTTTTCGGAATATCCAACAAAAGAATATTCGACTGCACATCCGTTTTCTGGCGTTTCTTTATAATCCAGAGCCTACCGTCAAAAGACTTTTGAATATCCTTATCATTCAAATTCCTTACATCAATATAGGCCAGACCCGTGAAGCATGAAAACACAAAAATATCCCGTACCTGTTCCAGTCTTTTGATAGCAAATTTTTTCTCCATAATAGTGACGAGTTCGTCTTCAGTCAAGTAACCTCGATCAACCTTTTTAAACTTGATCTTAAAGTTGACAAACGGATTTGAAAGAATCCAGCCATTATTCTTTGCCAGAACAACGATATGTTTCAACCGCTGTAAATATTTGGCCACCGTATTAACGCTGGAATTCCAAACGGTTGTTAGGTACGTTTCGAAGCTGTAAATAAAATTGTAGTCGATTTCTTTTAAAGGAATATCGTTAATATTATACCGGTGTTTCAAAAACTCACCCAGACGTGTACAGGTACGTTCATATTTTTTTACCCCTGCTGCTGTAATATCTTTTCCGATCCGAAGTTTTAACTCTTCATTGTGTTCCCGGAAAACAACCAGCAACATTTGTACTTTAGACTTCACTCCGAGATAGGCATCCTTTATTTTGTCAACCGTAAAATAGATACCCTGTTGTTTTAATTCTTTGTAGTGTAGGTTCAACTCCATCCTAATTTCACGGAGTTTTTCATTGATTAAAACGGCTGCCTTTGAATCACCTTTTACCATGCTTAATCTTGAATCCCAAAGGGCCGGATCAACCTTCAAATGCGAGGAAAACTGGGCTTTCTGGCCGTCCAGAATCAGCCTGATCATTACGCTTATTTCTCCGTTTATGTCAACGTAGTTTTTGCGTGCATAGAAGAAAATCTTGAATCTGTAACTCATAATGCTAAATTTTAGGTGTTTAAACTAATTTTAATGAGCTACTTGAGCGAAGTCAAAATGCGACAATCCAGAGACTTATGAAGACTTTCGAAAAATGGTTACAGAAGACTTTAAGATTTCTTCTGTAACCAAATTGTAACCAAAACGGGCCTAAAAGTGGCATTTTTTGGTCTTTTTATGGCATTCACCAAAAAATTAAAAACCGTGTAAGTATCTGACTTACACGGTTTTTCATCATTTGACAGTTTTTGTCTTTTTGTACTGGCTCCCCAGGTAGGACTTGAACCTACGACCTACGGATTAACAGTCCGCCGCTCTAACCGACTGAGCTACTAGGGAAAGTATTTTGTAGAACTCTTACTTTTCAAAAGCGTTGCAAAAATAATAGCTTTTCCGAAAAGAAAAAATATTTTTGCAAAAAATTCTTTGAATCGAAATTTATGTTGAAATCTGACAAATTACCGGCTGTTTTGGGAATTGGTAACGCATTAATGGATGTGATTACTCAATTGGATGACGATACTGTGCTTAAGGACTTTGGCTTGCCGCGTGGCAGCATGACCCTTGTTGATGCTGAATTATCGCAGAAAATTTATAATGCAACAGTAAATAACAAGAAGGAATTTACTACCGGAGGTTCAGCTGCAAATACCATCCGTTCGCTGGCCAGTTTAGGTGGCAACGGTGGTTATGTCGGCAAAACCGGCGACGATGAACTGGGGCGCATTTTCAAAGATGAGTTTGAAAAAAGAGGGATACGAACCCACATGAAACTGAGTGAAAAAAACACTGGCCGGGTGATGGGGTTGATTAGCCCTGATTCAGAAAGAACCATGGCTACTTATCTTGGAGCGGCTGCTGAGTTGTATCCATCTGATTTTGACGCTGAACTTTTTAGTGATTATAAATATTTATACGTTGAAGGGTATTTGGTTCAGGATCACGAATTAATTAAAACAGCTTTTGAACTGGCAAAAAAAGTTGGGTTGATAACTGCCATTGATATGGCCAGTTTTAATGTGGTGGAAGCCAATCTGGAATTTTTAAAGGGGTTGATTAAGAATTCGGTTGATATTGTTTTTGCCAACGAAGAAGAGGCAACTGCCTTAACTGGAAAGTCGCCGGAAGAAGCTTTGGATGAAATTGCGGAAATGTGCGAAATTGCCGTTGTAAAAGTGGGAAAACAAGGTTCATTTATAAAACAAGGAGCTGAAATAATAAAGATAGCCGGTATAAAAGCGAACGCAATTGACACTACTGGTGCCGGAGATAGTTACGCTGCCGGATTTTTGTACGGACTTACCAACGGTTTCAGCCTTGAAAAATGTGGAAATATTGCTTCCCTTGTCTCAGGAAAGGTAGTCGAAGTTTTGGGGGCAAATCTTTCGGATGATTCCTGGAAAGAAGTTAACGGGCTGATTCAAAAAATGTAGCTAAAATAAACCGTGGATTTGAGCGTCGATTTTATCGATGATAAAACTCAAATCTTCGGGGTTTATAGTGAAATCAAGATCGTCGACATTAATTACAAGTAATTTCCCTTTGGTATAACTTTTTATCCAGTTTTCGTAACGTTCGTTCAACTGTTTCAGGTAATCGAGCCGGATTGAGTTTTCATATTCGCGGCCACGCTTTTGAATCTGGTTTACGAGCGTTGGGATGGATGCCCGCAGGTAAATAAGTAAATCGGGCGGCTGGATAAGGCTCACCATCAAATCAAAAAGTGTTTTGTAATTTTTAAAATCGCGGGTGCTCATCAAACCCATTGCGTGCAGGTTGGGTGCAAAAATTTCAGCATCTTCGTAAATAGTACGGTCCTGAATAATTGTTTTCCCCGATTTACGAATATCAATGATTTGTTTAAACCGTGAATTCAAAAAGTAAATCTGCAGATTGAACGACCAACGTTGCATGTCGTTGTAAAAATCGTTCAAATACGGATTTTCATCCACGTCCTCGTAATGCGGCGTCCATTTGTAATGTTTGGCCAGTAATTCGCTCAGTGTTGTTTTTCCGGCGCCTATATTTCCTGCTACAGCAATATGCATATTTTAAATTTATTTGAGATTCTAATGTACAAAAATTTGGTATTTCTACTGCAATAATTTTAAAAGTTCGTCGAGATATTGACGATTGTTCGACAAGCGTGGAATTTTATTTTGTCCGCCAACTTTTCCCCGGTTTTTCATCCATTGAAAGAAAGTTCCTTTTGGTGCAACTACTACATGTGGTTTTTCCAGCGTGATGTTTTTATGTCGTTTGGCTTCGTAATCCGAATTTAAAGTTTGGAGTGAATTGTCAAGAATGGAAACAAAATGCTCCAAATCTTCGGGTTCTTTTTCAAATTCAATTATCCACTGGTGGGCGCCTTTCCGGTTTGCACTCATAAAAATTGGCCCGGCAGTGTATTCATTTACAATGGCTCCGGTGTGGTTGCAGGCCACTTTTAAAGCATTTTCAGCATTGTCGATAATCACTTCTTCGCCAAAGGCATTGATAAAATGTTTTGTTCTTCCGGTTATTTTAAACTTGAACGGGTATTTGCAGGTAAATTTAACGGTGTCGCCAATAACGTAGCGCCAAAGCCCGGCGTTGGTTGAAATTACCAGTGCATAATTTTCGTTCAGTTCAACCTGCTCGAGCGTTAAAACCCGCGGATTTTCACTTTCCCACTCCGACATTGGAATAAATTCGTAATACACGCCATAATCAAGCATCAGCAACATATCGTCGCGGTGCGGATTGTCCTGAATTCCAAAAAAACCTTCCGATGCATTGTAGGTTTCCATATAATGCATTTTATCCGAAGGAATCAGTTTTTTGTATTGTTCGCGGTACGGTTCAAAGTTTATTCCACCGTGCGTAAAAACTTCGAGGTTGGGCCACACTTCCAGAATGTTGCTTTTTCCTGTTTTTTCCAGAACGCGTTTTATTAATACGAGGTACCACGAAGGAACCCCGGCAAACGACGTTACATTTTGGTCGAGCGTTGAGTCAATAATCTTTTCAACTTTTTCCTCAAATTCTTCAATCAGCGCAATTTCTGCCGGCGGAATCCGGATAAAATCAGTCCAGAAGGGAACATTTTCAATTAAAATTGCCGATAAATCGCCGTAATACGAATTATTGTTGAAATTATTTATCCGATGGCTTCCACCCAAAGTCAGTGTTTTTCCGTAAAGAACCTTGGTTTCAGGGTAATTCCTGATGTAAAGTGCAAAAACATCGCGTGGCCCGAGCAAATGACAATCTTCCAACGCATCTTTGGTTACAGGAATGAACTTGCTTTTATCGTTGGTAGTTCCCGACGACTTGGCAAACCATTTTACTTCGCCCGGCCAAAGAATGTCTTTTTCCCCTTCGCGCAAACGTTCAATATAAGGTTTTACATCCTCATAATTTTGTAACGGAACTGCCTGTTGAAAATCCTCAATCGTTGAAATATCAGCAAAATTATGGCTTTTCCCCCATTCAGTGCGTTTGGCATTGTTCAGCAGGCTAAAAAGCGTTTCATTCTGAATTTCAATGGGGTGTTCGCGGTACAACTGAATCTGGTAGATTCGTTTAATATTTATCCACGATATTACGGAGTTCAGTAGCGGCATCTGTTTTTATCAATTTTCGTATTCAAAAGTAGAAATATTTTGGATTTTCTTTCTTAAAAATAGGTGCCGAAAGTATTTGTATTTTCAACAAAAGTAAGCAGGTGTAATTTTCGTTCTGATCCTCAGTCAAATATTTCACAGGTTTCTTTCCACCATACGATTTTTCATTTTTGATAATCGAGGTGATTTTCTATTTTTACAACAATAAAAGTAACCAAAATGAACTACATAGATATTGTACTTGGATTGTTACTCCTGTTTTCCGCCATTGGAGGTTTTAAAAACGGTTTAATTTCTGAACTGGCATCGCTGGCTGCTTTGGTTCTTGGAATTTGGGGAGCCATCGAATTTTCCGACGTTACTTCTGAATTTCTGGTTGAAAATTTTAATATGAAATCAGACCATCTGAATATTATTTCGTTCATAGTAACTTTTATTGTGATTGTGATTTTGGTTCATATTGTTGGAAGTGTGGTTAACAAAATGGTTGAAACAGTAATGCTGGGATTTGTAAACAAACTGGCCGGGCTGGTATTTGGCGTTTTGAAATCGGCTTTGATTTTAAGTGTAATCCTGGTGGTTTTCGATAAAATAGATTCCGATGTACAAATACTTTCAGAAGAAGCAAAAAATGAATCGCGGTTGTATGAACCCATCCGAAATCTTGCACCATCGGTTTTTCCGTTTCTGAATGTTTGGGACGACCGCGACAATTCAACTCAAGCCGATGATAAAGTGGCCTGATTTTAAAAATTGGAAGAAAAAACAGGAGGCTGATTTTCCTTCCGAAGACATTGTTTGTAAAAATTGTGAAACTGAATTTCGCGGGCATTTCTGCCCCAATTGCGGGCAGTCGGTAAAAGAATTCGACAAACCTTTTTCCTTTGTGATTTACAATTTTGCCGGCGATTTTTTTTCGTTCGATATCCGGTTTTTTAAAACCTTTTGGTACTTATTTTTATTTCCCGGGAAATTGACAAACGAGTTTTTTGCCGGGAAAAGGGTTCGGTATGCTCCGCCTTTTCGTATTTTTATTTTTGTGAGCTTTTTGCTTTTTCTTTTGTTGCAGATTCTTGCTAACCAGAGTTTAAATGGAGTTCTCAGTTCGTCGCTGAAGGATAGAAATCTGGTCACCCTCGATTCTGCTTCTGCTGTTAAATTCGACTCATTATTTACAGAGATCGAGCAAGGGAATAATTTAACACCCATTGATTCATCGTTGAATGATGTTAATACCAGTACAATGGATTCCGGAAATATAAGGCAGTCGCTCAACAAACTGGCTCAGGTGCTTGAAAAAGAGCTAAAAAAAGAAACTGATCCGGAAGATCAAAGACAGTTGGGCGAATTTATCCGGTTGTGCCGTTCTCCGGAAGAAGCCAATGCGAAAATACTGAAGTATTTATCATGGGCATTTTTTCTGCTTTTACCAGTGTTCGCACTAATTTTAAAACTTGTATATATCCGCCGAAACCAGAATTACATTCGTCATTTGATTTATTCGGTACACCTCCATTCGTTTATTTTTATCGATTTGATTCTTTTAATTGCACTGAAACTTATTTTCGGGAGTGTTCCGGGGTGGATTGTTTTGTCGCTTTTTATGTTTATCCCCGTTTATAACATAGTTTCGCTGCAAAAAGTGTATGGTCAGAATATTGGGAAAGTTCTGGCTAAATTTTTCATATTATCAGCGTTTTACAATGTGATTCTATTTGTAGTGGTATTCTTCGTCTTTTTTAATGCTTTAAGTATTTTGTAGAAATCTGAATTTGTAGGTAAAGAATCTGAATAACAGCCAGCATTTTATATCTTTGCGCAAATTTTAAAAAACCGTATCTGATGAATTTTGTTGAAGACCTTCAGTGGAGAGGCATGTTACACGATGCAATGCCGGGAACCGGAGAACAACTTGCAAAGGAAATGACAGCTGCATATATTGGATTTGATCCAACTTCCGATTCACTGCATGTTGGTAGTTTTGCACAAATAATGTTGCTTAAACGGTTCCAGTTGGCTGGTCACAAACCAATTGCTTTGGTTGGTGGGGCAACCGGAATGATTGGCGACCCGTCAGGGAAATCGCAGGAAAGAAATTTACTAAACGAAGAAACCCTGAATAAAAACCTTGACGGGATTAAAAAACAATTGTCGAAATTTCTCGATTTTGATTCGGGTGAAGCCAACGCCGCATTGATGGTGAACAACTACGACTGGATGAAAAATTATACTTTTCTAGAATTCATCCGCGATATTGGAAAACACATTACCGTAAATTATATGATGGCCAAAGATTCGGTGAAAAAACGTTTGGGATCCGAATCAAAAGAAGGTATGAGTTTTACAGAATTTACCTACCAACTGGTTCAGGGCTACGATTTTTTGTGGTTGTACGACAATCTGAACTGTAAATTGCAAATGGGGGGCTCGGATCAATGGGGAAACATAACCACCGGAACCGAACTTATTCGCCGAAAAGTTGGCGGGGAAGCTTTTGCTTTAACCATTCCTTTAATTACAAAAGCCGATGGCGGCAAATTTGGAAAAACCGAACAAGGAAACGTCTGGCTCGATCCGGAAAGAACCACACCTTACCAGTTTTACCAGTTTTGGTTGAACACGTCTGATGAGGATGCCGAAAAATACATTAAAGTGTTTACCCTCCTTTCGAAAGCTGAAATTGAAACATTAATTCAGCAACACAAAGAAGCTCCGCACGAACGAGCCCTTCAGAAAAAATTGGCTGAAGAAATTACTGTTATGGTTCATTCCAAAGAAGACTATGAAATGGCGGTTGAAGCTTCTCAGATTTTGTTTGGAAAAGGAACTGCTGAACAGCTGCGCAAACTGAATGAAAGCACTTTCTTAGCTGTTTTTGAAGGTGTACCTCAGTTCGAAATCTCAAAAACAGAAATTGAAACCGGGGTAAATGTTATCGATTTACTGGCTGAAAAAACAGAAGTTTTTCCTTCGAAAGGTGAATTGAGAAGAACCATTCAGGGAAACGGTTTGAGCATTAATAAGGATAAAATTTCGGATCCGGATTTGACAGTTGGAACCGACTTTTTGATCGGAGGAAAATATATTCTCGTTCAAAAAGGGAAAAAGAATTATTACCTGATTATTGTCCGCTGATCTATAAAAATGGTTTTTGGAATACTAAAAAGCAATCTGCTGCGTTGAAATAAAACTATCGAATTAAATCCATATTTATGAATTGGTACAACCCGGCGAGATTGTTTTTTTCTGCTGAAATTAAAGGCTCAGATCAATCCCGAAATCATATTTATGGTTAGGTTATAAAGTTGAAAATTAAGTTACTAACATAAATTTATTACAGTGAATGATTTTTTCGACAACCAGCGAATCCTGAACTTAATCTGGAAACGTAAATTTCATTTTATTATCGTTGGCGTAATTGCTGTTGCGCTGTCGGCAATTTTTTCGGGGCCACAATTTATAACGCCCAAGTATAAATCCACAGCCCGCATTTATCCAACAAATATCTGGGTTTTGAGCAACGAATCGGAATCGGAACAGATGCTCGAAATCGTAAATTCGAGAGATATTAAACTGAAAATGTTTGATGTTTTTCAATTGGATAAAGTGTACAAAATAAGTAAAGACGACCCACACTATCTGACGTATATGTTCGATATTTACAACGAAAATGTGAGCGCCGGTAAAACCGAATTCGAAACAGTTGAAGTAAAAGTAATGGACACCGATCCGCAGCGTGCTTCGGATATGTGCGACTCAATTATCTCTTTTTACGATAAAAAAGTAGGCGAACTCCACAGGGTGTTAAACCTCGAGATGGTGAATATCACAGAGAAAGAGATCAATAAAAAATACGCTCAGCTCGATTCTGTTATGGCTGTTCTCGACACATTAAAAGATGAGTACGGTATTTTGGACTTTAATACACAGGTGCCTGAAATTACACGTGGTTACATGAATGCGCTGGCAAATGGAAGAGGTGCGGCTTCTGATACAAAAAAAATAGAAGAACTTTACCGTAACTTTTCTAAAAAAGGAACAAAAGCATACTGGACTGAATCGCAAATGGATAACCTTATTTTAACCATCGATTCGCTGACAACTGATTATGAATTGTACAAAGTTGAGTCGGAAAAAGAAATTGCCTACAGCCTGGTCGTTGAAAAACCTGTACCGGCTGATAAAAAAGCTTACCCTGTACGTTGGCTGATTGTTGCTTTTACTGCATTTTCAGCAGTTTTTCTTTCATTGTTGGTTTTTCTTGTTCTCGATTACCGTAAAAAATACTAATCGTGTTTAGCAGCCGGTTCATAAAAATTTCGCTGTTTTATAGTATTTCAATAGCTTTTATTTTATTGAACGCTTGGTTTGTTGTCTCAAAACATACTTTAATTCTGAACGCTTTGCCAATTGTACTGCTTGTTTTTTTATTGGCAGTCTATTCATTCGACAAGCTAATTTATATTGTTGTTTTTTTCGCGCCCTTGTCAATTGCTTTGCGAAGGTTGGTGCCGGGTGTCCCGTTCGATATGTACCTGCCAACCGAGCCGCTTTTGTTTGGTATTCTTATCCTTTTTTTGCTGAAGGTTTTGCAGGAAAGAGGTTTCGACCGGAAAATAATTTTTCACCCGGTTACCATCGCCATTGCACTGAACCTTTTATGGATGTTTGTAACTTCGGCAACCAGTTGCATGCCTGTGGTTTCGTTTAAATACCTTCTTTCAAGAATTTGGTTTATTGTGGGATTGTACCTGCTCACTATCAAATTATTTTCTGAAGGTAAAAATATGGAGCGCTATGTCTGGTTGTATGTAATCCCGCTCGGGATGGTTGTGTTTTACGCTACTTTCAGGCATTTAAGTTACGGACTCTGGGATAAGCAGGCAGCACATTTTGTGGTTTCACCTTTTTATAACGACCACACTTCGTACGGCGCGGTAACCGCAATTTACCTTCCGTTTTTAGTCATGTTTAGTTTTAACAAGGGCTATTCTCCCAAAATGCGTTTTATTTCCTTTGTATTTTTTGGAATTGTCCTTTTGGGTTTGACTTTATCGTACAGCCGGGCGGCCTGGGTAAGTGTTGTCGCGGCAGCAGGTGTTTGGGCGATTGTTAAGTTGAAAATCAGGTTTAAAACTTTGATGGTAACTTTTGTATCGTTACTGGTGGTTTTTGTTTTGTTTCAGAACCGTATTTTTATGAAACTGGAACAAAACTCGGAGCAATCATCGGCCAATTTTATGACGCATATTTCCTCCATTTCAAACATAACCACCGATGCCTCCAACCTCGAACGAATTAACCGCTGGAGTTGTGCCATTCGTATGTTTGCCGACAAGCCGGTTTTTGGCTGGGGACCCGGAACTTATATGTTTCAATATGCACCATACCAACTTAACCGCGACAGAACCATCATTAGCACAAATGCTGCCGATCTTGGAAATTCGCACAGCGAATATCTTGGGCCACTTTCCGAATCAGGGGTTTTGGGTTTGCTTACTGTTTTGTTTTTAATAGGTACGGTAATTTACACCGCAATTAAAACATACTTTCGGTTGAACGACCTGCGGCTGAAGGGGATTGTTCTGGCTGCTTTGGTCTCGCTAACAACGTATTACATTCATGGTTTTATGAATAACTTCCTCGACACCGACAAGTTATCGGTGCCGTTCTGGGGGTTCACTGCTATGATTGTTGCTGTTGATATTTTTTCAAAAAGTGAGGCAGAAAAACAAAAAAATCCGGCCTGAATCCAGACCGGATGAATATATTAATTAATAAGCTTCTTACTGTTTTACCCTTTCACTGTACGATCTGTCGCGGGTATCAATTTTTAAAACTTCGCCTTCACCAATAAACATCGGAACCATAATTTCGGCGCCTGTTTCAACTGTTGCCGGTTTCAACGCAGTCGAGCTTGCAGTGTTCCCTTTTTCCCCTTCAATGGTTTGGGTAACCTGAAGTTCAACAAAAGGTGGTAATTCTGCTGTTAACGGAGTTTCTGTATCTGCATGGAACTGGATTTCCACAATCTGACCTTCTTTCATCAGATCAGAGTTTTCAATCATGTTATTTGCAATGGAAATCTGTTCAAATGTTTCCATATTCATACAATTGAAACCCATGTCGTCTTTGTAAAGAAACTGGTACTGACGCCTTTCCACGCGTACTTCGTCAACTTTTACACCTGCTGAAAATGTGTTTTCAATAACGCGGCCGGTTTTTACGTTTTTCAGTTTTGTGCGGACAAAAGCCGGTCCTTTTCCCGGTTTCACATGTTGGAATTGTACGATGGTGTAAATATCGTCTTTAAACATCATACACATTCCGTTTCTAAAATCTGCTGTTGAAGCCATAACTTTTTATTTCTTTTAAAATCGATGCAAAAATAAACAAATCGATTAAAAGTCAACTCTTTCTGAAAAAAATTAGCAGTTTTTTTGATAGCTTATTTGGTAATCTGTTCAACGCCGTCAATTTGATAGCTTTTTAAAACAGCCCGGAGCGCGCCAACACGCATATCAAATTCAAGCAAAACAGGTATCTTTTTTTCTTTTGAAATGTAGAATTTTAGTCCGTCGGAACGGTTGAGCAGCTTGCCTTTATCCACTTGCGGAGCCAGTACAAAACAGTTAATTTTCCCCAAATCGGTTTCGATGGTTTCTTCTCCCATAAATTTGATGGTCACATTTTCTATTTTATCGGCATGAAAAGTAGGAAGAGTAACTGTGTGTCCATTTTCAATTTCCTCGAACAAATTATTGTTGATAAAATAGAAAAATACCGAAACAATATCGACCAGGTTGTGTGGTACTGCCCGCCAACCGGTTCTCTGGCTGTTAATGGAGTCGATGTCGTGGTAAAAAAGGGTTTCGTTGTACCAGCGGTACTTTTTCTCCTTTATATTTCTGATGGCTTTTAAAGGTAAATAGGTTTGTGCATCAACCGTAGTTTCGTAAACATCGTTAACACCAAAAAGCGAATTTGTTATACCGGTAGTTTTTCCCTGCATGGAATATTTTATCGCTTTTTTACCGTCGAATTTGGTGTCGTTAATTACCAGTTCTGCTTCGCCGCCTTTGATAATCCCAAATTTCAAATCGAATTTTATCTTTTCCTTTTTTGCTGAAATTTCTGAAACAAAAACCAGAAGGATAAATAATATGGTTACAATTTTATTCATTTCAGTATTTTATTCTTTGGTATGGTAGCTACAAAGTTTTTTAAATAAAACGGTTCGAAATAAGCAACGTCTTCAAACTCGTTTTTGTTGTATTTCTGTTCGGCCAAAAATTGCATAAACCGTGCCGAAGTTACGGAAGGCCCTTCAAACAAGGCATTGGGGTGGGTGAGTTGTGTTTTGCATTTTTCAGCGCCGTTTCCGAAAAACAAAATTTTGTGGTTTTCAAACCAGGCAAAGAATGAGTTGTTATCGATTATTTCGGCTTCCACAGATTTAACGGTTTCGCCTTTCAAATTGTACAAAGCCGTGTAAACTTCCATGCGTTTTGCATCGATCATGGGGCAAAGCATAATATTTTCTGAAAGTTCGGTTTTTGAATAACGGCTAAAGTTTTTCGCAGTGAAATCGGCCATTGCATCGAGTGTGTTAACCGCAATTAACGGTTTTTCGAGGGCAAAACACAATCCTTTGGCCACCGAAACGCCAATGCGCAAACCGGTGTATGAACCGGGACCTTTGCTAACAGCAACCGCGTCGATATTTTTTATGTCGACTTGGTTTTCTGAAAATAGTTCGCCAATAAAAACGGTAAGCAGTTCCGAATGATTCATGCCTTCCAGACTTTCTTTTTCAAAAAGCAGTTCGCCGTTTTTTGCCAGCGAAACCGAGCACACTTCTGTTGAAGTTTCAATATTTAAAATTACTGCCATTCATTAACTTGTTTAAATTCTACAAAATTAGCAATAGTTTTTAATTCAGACGATTTTATCTTTTTGTGAACCTGTTAATTCAGTTCGACCAATTTTCCGTTCAGAACAACACTGTCGAGCTTCATTTTTTTTGCAGCCTGCAAAGCATCTTTTTCAGTATGAACAATGGGTTCGCCCTGCGAATTGAACGATGTATTTATGAGCGCTTTTACATTGTATATTTTGTCGAGCAACGAAAGTAAATCGAAAAGAAACGGATTGTCGGTTTTGCTGAAAAGGGTTTGAAAACGTGCAGTCCCATCGGCATGAACAGCACCAGCAATTTCTTTTTGTTTTTCCGGTACGATTTCGAAATCGATAAGCATGAATTTTGAAAGCGGATGAATTTTGTCTTTTCCGGTAAAATACCGTGTATTTTTTTCCAGAGCAACCGGAGCCAGCGGTCGGTACCATTCGCGGCCTTTTTTTTCAACACTCAGTTTTTTCGCCAGTTCCTTTGAATTTGCCAGCGCTAAAATACTACGGTTTCCCAATGCACGCGGACCCGCCTCGCCCAAACCATTGCAAATTCCTACTGTTTCTTCCCGAACCAGTTTTTCTGCCACTGTTTTTAAAGTCTCTTCTGAATATTCAGCGCAGTAATTATCAATATTCCAATTGTTTAAATAGGGGGAATGAATTTCTACTTTTCCGTGTTTTTCCCATTCGGCAAAAGCAGCTGCACCCAGCGCCAGCCCTGAGTCTTCGGTACACGGAGGAATAAAAACATTCTCAAAAATTCCGCTGTTAATAATCGCTGTGTTGGCCACAATATTTAATGTCGAACCGCCCGTGTAATAAAGATTTTCAGCTCCGGTTTTTTCAGCAAGCACTTTTAGTTTTTTTTGAATTTGCCGAATAAAAATTTTCTGCAAAGTGGCGGCAACATCGCGCAAAAACGGATGGTTCTGGTCGAACGATTTTAACTCAATATTCCAGTCGGTTTTGGTTTTTTCAAAAAACACCGATGTTTTTCCCCAAATATTTTGAAAGTAATCGTTTTCTGTTAGCCAGGTTTCGAGTTCGGGCCTGAATTTTCCCCAGCCGGCAAAACCCATAAATTTTCCGGGCACTGCGTTTTGTTCGGCCAGTTTTGCCCCGATAATTGAAAAAACCAGCGCGTTGGCATTGTAAATGGTACTGAACGGTTTTAATTCCCAGTGGTATTCAATCCATTCAATTTTATTGTTTTTAAAAGTGCAGGCCGAGAAGTTGCTTAAACTTGCACCGCCGTCGAAATGAACGAGCAGGCTGTTTTCTTTAAAGTTTCCGAAAAACGGGAGACAGGAAAATATATGCGCCAACTCGTGGTTCAAAACAAAGGCTTCTTTTTCCTGTCCAAACCACCAGCATTTTCCTTTTTCAGTTCCGGTTGAAAGTGAATTTCTAAGCGGGGCTTCAAACCGTGTGTCGCCATTTTGGGTTAAAAAAGTGCGACCCACAACATTGTCAACAAAAACCAAATCGTAGTTTTTACCCAGCAGTTTTTTTTCTTTCAGAATTTCTTTTAAATGAATGTGAAGTGAATTGTCGCGTTTGCGGCGCGTGATTCGTTCTTGTTGAAGAAAATGAATTACTTTCCCGTTCTCCATAAATGCAAGATTGTGATCGTGCACATAAAACGGGTGCTCGTAATTTTCCCTGTCCTGGATTCCGTAAATGGCAAATGTGGGTAATTTTTTATTCATTTTCAGAAAGCCAAAAATTGCAAAAAAGCAACAACAGCAATTAGTACAGTTATAATCAGTTCGCTCCAAAACCGGCTCTTCATAAAAACCAAAAAGTTGGAAACCAGATAACAAACCGGAATTGAAGTGATAACAAGCATTTCCTGCGAAGTGGGTGGAATGAATATAAAACCGAGCATAGAGAAAATAAAAATCAGAAAAAATACGGTGAAATATTTGCGTGAACTTACTTTTTTTGTGTCGTACTGCTGAATAATTTTTATGCTGCCGACGATGGTCAGTAAAATTAAAAAGCCGAGATAAATTTGTAAATAGAGGTTCGATTTGAAATGGTTGTTCGGTGTTAAAATATTTTGCTCAAATATTTTCAGCAGTTCAAGAAATTGTTCCGTAAAAATTGCATAACTAAGTGCAAAAATGAACGGTAACAAAAAACCGATAAACTGAATGACAAAAACGCGCCAACGGTTATCGCGGCCCAAAATGGCAATTCCAAAAAGAAATGCAGGGGAAAGCAATATCATATTAAAATAGAAAAGAGATGCGATTCCAAGCAGCAGCCCGGAGTCGAAAGATGCTGAATAAGGTTTGGTTTGATCGAACGTACTAAACAGCCTGTAACTGCCAAGCAAAAAAAACACAGCTCCAAAATAAACCGGGTGCAGGGTGTGCATTCCGGTAAAACCGCCAATCATGAGCATAAAAAGTGGCGCGGGCAGCATGGTCCTGATTCGGATAAATGAAAACTGACTGCTGATTTGCTGCATTAAAACTGCCAGAACAAAAACCAGCACCAGCGAAACAATTACTCCTGTTAGTGGTGAATTTCCCAGTAAATTATTAATGGGGCTAAACAGGATATTTTTCTCTTCGCCGGGATAAAAGGAATAAGTTTGCGGTTTGTTCAGGCTGGCACTCCAAAGCAAAATCCCGAACAAAACCACCAGTAAATAGTTAAACGGCTGGTTCGATTTTAATATCCTTAATATCATTTCTTACAGGTCGAAACCCAAATCTTTTCTGTAGTATTTTTTATCAAACTGAATAAGTTCGGCATTTTTATACGAAGTTGCCAAGGATTCTTTCATGTTGGCTCCGTACGAACTTACCGAAATTACCCGGCCACCGCTGGTAACTGTTTTGTCGCCGCTAAAACCGGTGCCTGCATGAAAAACAATACTTCCCGATACATTTTCAGTTCCGGTAATTACTTTTCCTTTTTCGTAATCGCCGGGGTAACCACCCGAAACCAACATAACCGTAACCGCAGTTTGCTTGTCAATTTCAATGGTTTTTTCGCTCAAAGTTCCGGTGGCAGCGCCTTCTAATAAATCAACAAAATCGGATTTTATACGCAGCATTACCGCTTCAGTTTCGGGGTCGCCCATGCGGACGTTATATTCAATTACGTAGGGTTCCCCTTTTACATTTATCAATCCGAAAAAGACAAATCCGTTGTACTCTATATTTTCTTTTTGCAGTCCGTTTATGGTTGGCTGGATAATGCGGGTTTCCACTTTTTGCATAAACTCTGGCGTAACAAAAGGAACCGGAGAAATTGCCCCCATTCCGCCGGTGTTTAACCCGGTATCGCCTTCGCCAATGCGTTTGTAGTCTTTGGCTTCGGGCAGTATTTTATAACTTTTCCCGTCGGTAATTACAAAAACCGAAACTTCAATGCCACTCAAAAATTCTTCGATAACCACTTTGCTGCTTGCAGAGCCAAACTGCCCGGCCAGCATTTCTTTCAGCGAGTTTTCAGCTTCTTCCAGCGAATTAATAATTAACACCCCTTTTCCGGCAGCCAGTCCGTCGGCTTTTAAAACAAACGGCGCATTCATCGTTTTCAGAAAAGCCAGACCTTCTTCCAGGTTTTCCGATGAAACCGTTAAATATTTTGCGGTGGGAATATTTTGGCGGAACATAAAATCTTTGGCAAAATCTTTACTTCCTTCAAGTTGGGCGCCTGTTCTTTTCGGACCGACAATCATCTTGTTTTTTAGTTCTGCATCGTCGGCAAAAAAATCGTGAATGCCTTCTACCAGCGGAACTTCTGGCCCTACCAGCACCAAATCGATGTTGTTTTCAAGAACCAGCGATTTTATTTTCGGGAAGTCGGAAACACCGGCTTTTAGGTTGGTACCGATTTCTGCAGTTCCGGCATTTCCGGGAGCAAAAAACAGGTTTTTAACTTTGTGGCTTTGTTTAATTTTCCATCCCAGGGCATGTTCCCTTCCGCCGGAACCAATAATCAAAATGTTCATCGAAGAATAGTTTTTTGAATTCGGATGTGAAGATAAGTTTTTATTTAGTGGTTTTCAAAAAGCAAATGTGTCGTATAGAAATCTTTAATTGAAAATTAGGGTAGTTGTAATATCTGATACATTTTAAATGTTTCGTTACGAACCTCTTGCTTAAAATTAAGAAATACCTTTGGCGGACAAGAGGGAATTTTGAAAAAATAGATCTGGGATTTTATAGTCCAAATAGTTACATTTTAAATGAATACTAACTTTTTCTATCTGATAAATATTTCATATTAAATTCATGGTGAACGTTGAATATCCAAAAAACATTTAGAATCTGATCAATTTTTTGAATAAAAAAATAGTTTATAATTTTAAGAGTCTTAAATCTTCGCTTAGTTTCGGTTAAAAGAAAAGAATCTAAAAATTATTAGGAATCCCTGTAATCCGTTAAAATATCATTCATGAAAAAAATATATTTTACGACGTTAATTTTACTTATCAATCTGTCTTTGTTTGCACAACTTCGGGAGTTTCAGAAATTATTTTCAACTAAAATTAATTTATCCGGTGAAATTCAATATTTTGGAGATGCATGGGTTAACGAACAAGAAAATACAATTGATATATTTGATTTAAGGAACAAGAAAATTTACAGTGTTCTTTTAGAAAAAGATATTCAGTCGGAAAGCACAATAACAACTATTGAACCCAAATTGGTTAAGTTTAAATTGTAAATGCGATGAAAAGAGAACTTTATATAATTGTCTTATCCTTTCTCTTTATTGTTGCCTGTAAAACACAAAATAATTCTGAGGATATTACAAAAACAAAGAATCATAAAATAGTTTCAATTCAACCAGATTCAAATAAGGAAATATTTTATTCACAATTTATTGATAGTATTAAATATATACCACTAGAATCCAAAGGGAATATCCTATTAAGTGCTAATGTTTTTAAAATATTATGTGCAAATAATTGTTTTTTTGTTTTTGATGAAACTAAGATTTTTGTTTTTGATTTAAAGGGAAATTATTTATTTGATTTTGGTAAGAAAGGAAACGGACCAGGCGAAATGACCTGGCCAACGGATTTTATTATTGATAATACAAACAATTCTGTTGAGATACTTTCGTCCGGAGACGCAAAAGTAGTTCGATATAATTTATTCAACGGAACAATTAGAGATGAATTCAGAATCGGATTTCAAGCAGATAATTTTTATAAATCGAATACTGGTGCGTATGTTTTTTACGGCAAAGTTTCCAGTAAATCTTCAAAAGATGAGTTAGATAATTTGATTTTTTTTGATAGTACTAAAGATAGCATTGTTTTCACTGATCTGGCTGAACCTCTTTTTAAATCTAACTATAATGGAAATTCCAACAATTCATTTTCTGAAACAGCAGAAGGTGTACTTTTTTCAAGGTTACTGGATAATAACATTTACATAATCAAAGACAATAATGAAATTCAGATTAGATATACATTTGATTTTAAGGAATATAATATTCCAGATAAACAGGAGTCATTTACAAAATTTAAATATTTAAGTGATATAATTAGGAATACGGAATATGCTGTACAGTTTAGTGGACATTTTGCGAATGATTCTTATTTCTTGTCCGATTTTTTTATAAAAAATCAGGATTATACCTTTTTATATAATGCTATTCACGATGATATACTTTGTGGGGTAAAATTTCAAAATGACATTGATAATGGGGTTTGTTTTTTTTGGGTTGGGCTAAATGAAAATCAAATTATTGGGATTATTGAACCTACTTTATTTTTAGAACATTTTGATAAACTAAGAAAAAGAATGGGGCAGAGGAATTGGGAAGACTACTTATCAAAGAATTCGCAAATAAGTTCAATGTTAGAATCATTAAAACCTCAGGATAATCAAATAATTGCACTCTGTTATTTAAAGGAAAAGTTTCAAGATGGGAAGGAATAAGTCAATTTTTTAAGATTTATTTATAACAAATGAACTCGGAATTTTTAATGCCGGAACCCAAAGATCCCGGCATTAATTTATTTTGTTGTCAAAGTTAAATTGCGTTGTAACGGTCGTAGTACATTTTTATGGTTTCGCCAATTTTTTGTGAAAGATCGGCATCGCCGGCCAAACGTGCAGCCCGTTCTATTTTTTGAAGATAGAAAATGTCGCGCTGGATTTCTTCAATTACACCCTGGGTAGCCAGGTGTTTTGAATCGAGGGCGAAAAAGTAACCCAGTTCATCAGAATAAGTATTAAAAATGGTTTCTGCCATTGCTTTTCCTTTTTCCGTTGCGCCGGCAGCATAATAACTTTCAACCAAATCGGTTGCAAAATACTCGTATTGAATGATATTGTTTGGTACCAGCTCGTTGCAGCGATCGAGTACAACAATGGCCGAATCTTTTTTGCCTTCCAGAATAAGCGTTTCAGCCAGCCTGTTAAACGTGTTGCGGATATTGGTCATCATCCGGGAATTGTTTTCATCGATATAAACCTCCGGTTTCTCCATGTTACCGTATTTGAATTTATTCATCAGGTTGTCGTACATAATATCGGAAGCCACTGAACCAAACTGCAGCGTTTGCGGTGTACTTTGTGTTTTAAGCGGAACAAAACGGTAAGCAAAACCTTCCAATTGGAAATAATCCTGAAGATTCATGTATTTGCTACTTCCAACTGTAATTGCCCAGTAAACAGGCCGTTTCCAGTCGTTGGTTGCCAAAAGATCGAGAATCATCATTTCATCTTTTGGAATGTAAGAACGGTTCGACAAATCGATGGTGATGGTATCTACAATTTTATCGTAATCTTCAGGGCGGACTACATTATTTTTTATAACGGCTTCCTTGTCTACCTTAAACGACAATACTTTTTTCGGCAAATACGGAGTGTTTTCCTGTAGTTTTGTTGCCGGGTTATCGTCGGCAATAAAACTTATAGCCTCTTTTAAACCAATAGTTTGTCTTGAAATCCGGGAATCGTCGAGCAGATAAACAGCGTCGCGTGTTCCCTGCCTGTATTTATTGATGTCCATTGTAAATGGCACCGGTTCCGAATCGTAAGCTTTCTGTTGCATTTGATCAATGTACCAGTCGGTTTGCAGGTAGCTGAGGTTGCAAACGCGCACATCGGTTCTTTCGCTTTCCACTTCCTGGTTGTACCAAAGCGGGAATGTATCGTTGTCGCCGTTGGTAAAAATTATTCCCTGGAGTTTACAGGTTTTCAGATAGTCGGCGCCGAGGTCGCGGGCGGTATAACGGTCCGAGCGGTCGTGGTCGTCCCAGTTCTGTGCACCCATAATTCCGGGGACTAAAACCAGCGCTAAAACTCCGGCAATTCCAGCCGAAACCGTTTCAGGGAGGTATTTTTTCAAGGCTTCAAAAACTGCCAGAACACCAAGGCCAATCCAAATGGTAAATGCGTAAAACGAGCCGGCATAAGCGTAATCGCGTTCGCGGGGCTGGTGCGGATATTGGTTCAGATAAACCACAATGGCAAGTCCGGTCATTATAAACAACAGGAACACCAGCCACAGTCCTTTTTTTCCTTCTTCTCCTTTTTTATACTGAAAATAAATTCCGAGCAAGCCTAAAATGAGTGGTAAAAAGAAATAAGTGTTGCGGGCTTTGTTGTTCGCAAAACGGGCCGGCAGGTTGTCCTGATCGCCAAGCCGCCATTCGTCGATAAACTTAACTCCACTGAGCCAGTTTCCGTAAAGAATTCCGCCGTGTCCCTGAATATCGTTTTGGCGCCCGACAAAATTCCACATAAAATAACGGAAATACATATAACTCACCTGGTACCTGAAAAAGAAACGAAGGTTTTCGCCAAAAGTAGGTTTTACAATGGTTTCATTTTCACCGCGTTCATTTTTGGTCTGCATACGGGTTCCTTTAATATTGGCCCACTGCTGATAGTCTTCGGCGTGTGTTTCTTCCATGTTACTCCACATTCGGGGGAAGAATGTTTCAAAATTTTCGTTGTAATTGGCTACTAAACGGTGACTTGTAATTTCGTATTTGCCATCTATCTGCGAATAAATGGGTTTGCCTTCTGAATAGCGTTCGCGGTTGTCGTACGGAGTGTTGTAATACTGGCCGTAAAATAAAGGGCGATCGCCATATTGTTCGCGGTTTAAGTAACTCAGCAGTGCAAAAGTATTGTTCGGACTGTTTTGATCCATCGGCGGTTTTGCTGAAGATCGGATGATTATCAACGCAAAAGAAGAATAACCAAGGACGATAACCGTAACAGCCAGAATCAAAGTATTCAAAACAACTTTGTTGTGTTTGTGTGTGTAATAAACGCCAAAAACAATGGCTGCCAGTAATGCGAGAATATAGAAGAATACTCCGGAGTGGTAAGGCAATCCAAAACCATTCACAAAAAGTAATTCAAACCATGATCCTACAGTTACAATTCCCGGAATTACTCCATACATAATTCCGCCTAATAAAACCACTGAAAATATCAGCGCGTAAATAATTCCCTTGCGGGTGACTTCGTATTTTTTGAAATAATAAACAAAAACAATGGCCGGAATTGCCAGCAGGTTTAACAAGTGAACCCCAACAGAAAGTCCGACAATGTAGGAAATAAAAATTATCCACCGGTTGGCATGTGGTTCATCAGCAACATTTTCCCATTTCAGAATAGCCCAGAAAACAATGGCAGTCAGCAACGATGAGGTTCCATACACTTCGCCTTCAACAGCCGAAAACCAGAAAGTATCGGAAAAAGTGTAAGCAAGTGCACCAACAAGACCACTTGCAACAATTGCAATGCTTTGTCCGAGTGAAATTTCATTTTCCGATTTAACCAGTTTTTTGGCCAGGTGGGTAATTGTCCAGAACAAAAACATGATGGTAAAAGCGCTGGCCAGCGCCGACATAATGTTTACCATTTTTGCAGCACTCGACGGATCGCTTGCAAATAAAGTGAAAAACCTGCCCAGAATATTAAAAAACGGCGCTCCCGGCGGGTGTCCAACTTCCAGTTTAAAAGAAGTAGTTATAAATTCACCACAATCCCAAAAACTCACCGTCGGTTCGATGGTCATCAAATAAACAATGGCGGCTACAACAAAACTCAGCCAGCCGAACACGTTGTTTAACAGTGTATATTTTTTCATCTGATAATGTTTTCTTTTTTTACAAAAACCTGTCTGGAAATATTACTTTGCGAAGATAATTGTTTTGACTCAAAGTAAAAGTTTGGCACTTGTTTTTAAGTATTTTTAAAACTGTATCGTCGTTTAAAATAACATAATTCCTGAAACTGTTCTGCCGATATCAACTCCGTCTCTTCGTGCCGAAAAGTATTTTTCAACTTCAGAGAAGGAACATTCATGGACAATTTCAATGTTTTCGTTTTTTAACCCACTTTGTAAAAGCAGTTGTTTGTTGGCTTCCCACAAATTAAAATGAAAATTACCTTTTAAGTTTTTATGCAGCGTTTTTTCTGCATTCGGAATGTTTTTTTGCACCTCCAAAACAACTTCGTTTCCAACTTCATAAATTCCGGGCCCGATGGAAGGGCCAATCAACGCCACAATATTTTTAGGTGAAGAACCATAATTCCGGTTCATTTTCTGAACGGCAACTGAAGCAATTTTTTTTACGGTTCCACGCCAGCCGGCATGAATAGCCGAAATTACTTTTTCAACCGGGTCGAAAAGTAAAATCGGAACACAGTCGGCGGTTTGTACACACAAACATATTCCGGGCTGGTTGCTTACAAGCGCATCGGTTTCTTTGATTTCTGCTGCCGGAACTTCTGAAAGTTCAACCACACAACTGGTGTGCGTTTGTCGGGGAAAAACCAGTTGCCCGGGATGAATGTCCAAAACGAAAGCAAGCCTTTTCCTGTTTTCAGTATAAATTTCAGGCTGATCGCCGGTAAAACGCGGCGCCGGGTGTTCGAATGTTTTTTTTGTTGTGGAGAAAGCCAGTAGATTTTTGTGTGGCTCGAAAATTTTGTAAAAAATCAGACCGTTATCCATTTCTAAGCAATTCGTTCAATTTGTCCTTGTTGAGCAAAGTAACTGTTTTCCGTTCAATTTTTATCAGTCCCTCCTGTTGCATTTCACCAAAAACGCGCGCCAGCGAAGGACGGGTAACTCCAAACAAATCGGCCAGTTGTTGTTGCGTATTGTTTAATTCGATGGAGTGAAATTCTTCACCTGCTTTTGTTAAAAGAAAATGGGCCACTTTTTCGCGAATGGTTTTAAAACTCAAAAAATGCAGTTTTTGTGAAAGAAACTGGGTCCGCGTTGAAATACTGTTCAGGTAATTTTTCAAAACCTGCGTATTCATCTGAAGTATTTTTAAAAATTCGGGAACCGGGATGGCCAGCATTTTTACATCAACATGCGCAGTAACCGTAACCGGAAACTTATTTTCTTTTCCAAAAAGAAAGGCAGAAGCCAGCGGTTTGGGCGCTTCCACATCTTCAATTTTTATGGTTTTCCCTGAATAATCAATCATTTCGCCCTTTACACTGCCCGAAAGAAGGATGTTCAGATTTTGTACCGTTTCGCCGGCAATAGCAACAATTTCGCCTTTTCTGAATTTTTTTATCTGAAAATGAACCTTGGCAAGCAACTCTTTAGTTTCGTTTTCGGGAATACCACGAAATACCGGGCACTGGTTCATAAGTTTTAAATCTATCATTTTTGTTGTTTTGTAACAATTGATACAAAAACAGAAACGCGGAGCCTCTACTTTTGTTGCATAAAATTGAAAAGTATGTTACGCGAAATTGTAAGAATAGACGAAGAACTTTGTGATGGCTGCGGCCAGTGTGTGCCGAATTGCCACGAAGGTGCGCTTCAGATTATCGACGGGAAAGCACGTTTGATCAGCGAATTGATGTGCGACGGATTGGGCGCTTGTATCGGTCATTGTCCGCAGGGCGCTATTACCATTGAAAAAGGCGAAGCCGATGAATACGACGAAGAAGTAGTTATTGCTCAAATGATAAAAAGCGGGAAAGCCACCGTTTTTGCCCACCTGAAACATTTGCAGGATCACGGCGAAACAGGATTTTTAAACCAGGCACTTACCTACATTCGGGCTAACCGCGAAAGAATGCCTTTTCAGATTAGTGAAGTTCATGAGTTGCTTCACGGCAAAAATGAACCAAAACAGGAACATGCTGCCGGAGCTGCCTACGGTTGTGCGGGTTCTGCGCCTCAATCGTTTAATGTTGCCGGAATAAAAATGGCAACTCCCGATGCTCAGGTTCCTTCAGCATTAACACACTGGCCTGTGCAGATGCATTTAATAAATCCGTCAGCATCGTATTTTCAGGGAGCTGATCTTTTGGTGGCCGCGGATTGTGTCGGTTTTGCCTACGGAAATTTTCACAACGATTTTATTAAAGGTAAAAAAATGGTCATCGCCTGCCCGAAACTCGACCAGGGAAAGGAAGTATATATTCAGAAACTGACCCACCTGATCGACAATGCACGGGTAAATACAATTACCGCTGTTATTATGGAAGTACCGTGTTGCGGCGGTTTGTCGCAAATGATTCAGATTGCTGCACAAAATGCATCACGAAAAGTGCCAATCAAAGAAGTGGTTATCAGTATCAGGGGAGAGGTTCTTTCAGAAGAATGGGTTTAGGAAGTTGTTGTCATTGTTGTCAGTTTTTTTGAATATCTGTCGATTTTGACCAGTTAAAAAAGAAGTTAAACAATCAAATAAAAAATAGAGAAATGAGTATGTTTTGTTTTCAATGCCAGGAAGCCTCAAAAGGTACTGGCTGTACAATAAAAGGAGTTTGCGGGAAAACAAGCGATGTTGCCAATTTACAGGACACATTGTTGTTTGTGTTGAAAGGAATAAGTTGGTACAATGAAAAACTGAGAACACAAAATCTGAACCCGGCAAAAGTAGATAAGTTTGTTTTCGACGGGCTTTTCAGCACCATTACCAATGCCAATTTCGACAAGGAAAGTTTTAGCAAAAGAATTGTAAAAGCGCTGCAACTGCGAAGCGAACTGCATTCGCGTTGTTTGGCTGCCAATATTTCTCTTCCTGAAAACCTTCCGGATTTTGCAGCATGGATTGGTTCAACGGTTGAAGAATTTGAAATTAAAGCAGAAGAGGTCGGGATTTTAAGCACCGAAAATGAGGACATCCGTTCGTTGCGCGAATTGATTATTTACGGAGTAAAAGGGTTGGCTGCTTATGCTGAACATGCCTGGAATCTGGGTCACAGTAACGACAATATTTTTGCTTTTATGCAGCGCGCTTTGGTGGCTACAACCGAAGATTTAAGTGTGGACGAACTGGTTGCATTAACACTCGAAACCGGTAAATACGGCGTTGATGTAATGGCCTTGCTCGATGCAGCAAATACAACGGCTTACGGAAATCCCGAAGCCACAAAAGTAAATATCGGTGTGCGAAACAATCCGGCAATTTTAATTTCGGGCCACGACCTGAAAGACATGGAAGATTTGTTGAAACAAACCGAAGGAACAGGCGTTGATGTATATACACACAGCGAAATGTTACCGGCACATTATTATCCCGCATTCAAAAAGTACAAACATTTGGTGGGAAACTACGGAAATGCCTGGTGGAAACAAACCAAAGAATTTGAAAGTTTTAACGGACCCGTTCTGTTTACTACCAATTGTATTGTTCCGCCCAAAAGCAATGCAACCTACACCAACCGGATTTACACCACCGGAGCCTCTGGTTTGGAAGGTGCCATTCATATTCCGGAACGCAAGGACGGAGAAATGAAAGATTTCAGCCAGATTATTGAACATGCAAAACGGTGTGCAGCGCCAACCCAAATCGAAACCGGAGAAATTACCGGCGGCTTTGCTCATGCGCAGGTTTTTGCTTTGGCCGATAAAATTGTTGATGCTGTAAAAACCGGAGCGATTAAAAAATTCTTTGTAATGGCCGGTTGCGACGGTCGCATGAAAAGCCGCGATTATTATACACAATTTGCCGAACAACTGCCAAACGACACAGTGATTCTTACAGCAGGTTGTGCCAAATACCGTTACAACAAATTGCCACTCGGCGACATTGGCGGAATTCCGCGGGTTATCGACGCAGGACAATGCAACGACTCCTATTCGCTGGCAGTAATCGCCTTAAAACTAAAAGAGGTGTTTGAACTGAACGATATCAATGAATTACCAATTGCCTACAACATCGCCTGGTACGAACAAAAGGCAGTAATTGTTTTGCTGGCGCTGCTTTTTCTGGGTGTGAAAAATATTCACCTCGGGCCAACATTGCCCGCATTCCTTTCACCAAATGTTGCCACTGTTTTGGTTGAAAACTTTGGAATTGGCGGAATTACTGAGGTTGAAAAGGATTTGGAAATGTTTATGGAAACCAAAGTATCATAAGTTTGACAGCTACTTCTGAATTAAAAGTTGGAGAGAATGTGTTGAGGAATTAATTTCAGAAGTAAATTTTTAGAGGGAAAATTCATTAATAGGACAAGTGGATTTAGGTGATTTTTGGTTTTTCAAAACACCCGTCGTTTGGCGGGTGTTTTTTATTTCATCGAAAATGTTATTTGGCTGATTCTCAAAATACACGGGATGAACAGAATCCGATTAAAAATCCATTAGCATCAGTTCAATTTTACCGAACAATTCTCCAACACCCAGGCTAATCCAAAGCAATAAAAGCCCAAGTATTACTTTGGCATACCACGGAATGGAAAATCCGGTCTGTTTTTTCAGAAATGTATTTGCAGGCGGGTAATAAACAAATGAAAGGATCAGCATTCCAATACCTAGACCGGGATCGTTTCCCCAGAAAGTATTTACAAAACCAATGGCAAAAATTAAGATGCCGAATAACCATCCAATGATTTTTCCCAGCCTAGATATAACTTTCACTTTTTTCATTTCATTTTGTGTTTATTCAAATTCGTTTTCTTCCACAGTAGTGCTGTAAACTCCGTCGTTGTAATTCCAGGAAGCATTGTCCAGATAGTTTTTTGTTGAAATTAAAGTATCGTTTTTTATAACTACAAAAGTTTCCAAATCACTTGCAACATCAGCAAAATATGGGCCTTTGGGCCCTTCCAATCCGTGGTCGGTAACAAACAGTATTTTAGTTTCGTTGGATGAAACCGAATAAATGGAATCGATTTCAACTGTTTTTACTTCAATTTTTATTTCAGAATTTGTTTGATTGCTTACCCGGTAGGAATAGTCGTACCCATAATCGACGCAGGAAGAAAATGAAACAACCATCGTAAACATCAACAAATAAAGTGCAGATTTATTCATGTTTTCAGTTTTAAATCTTGTGGATAAAGTTATTTGAAAATGAATTCTGATTTGTTTTCAGCTTCACTTTATTTTTGAGATTTTACCGTACAACAGCTCAGTTTTTTATCTCGGGTAGTATTTCATTATAAATATCTTCAGGCGATTTGCCTTTTACAAAAATTGTATGCTTTGCCAGACTGAAAATCGATTCGTCGAACACCAAATGTTCCATTAATATTTTCTGATTTTGAGAAAAGTTACGTCGCTCAAAGATAAATTTTAAAGCTTCTTTTTTGTCGGCACACGGAAACAACAAGAAAATGTTTTTGTAGGGTTTCAGTGCATTTTTAATTCTGTCGGCTTCGAATTTTATCCCCGAAGCATTGGTTCCGCCGCCAAAATCAAAAATACAATCGCGGTGATCGCTGAGCAGCCTTTCTATGGAATATGCGTCAAAAATTTTCCCGTACTGATAAATAGCCATTATTCCGGCTTTTTCGAGCAACAGTTTCATGTGCTGGTCATCGTATCCGATTTCCCTGTAATAGTCAAACCGGTAATCATCGATCGAAACCAGGGGTTTATCCAGTTTCTCCGACAGCAATTTTGCGGTTGTTGTTTTACCCACAGCGGGAGGACCTAAAAGAATTATTTCTTTCATTTTTAATTCAACTGTTTTGTTTCTCCTGTTTTATTTGGTTAAAGATTCTGTTTTACGGCCACTTGCAAGTTGTCGTTACGGATCTCAGAGAGCGTTCCTGTCTGAAGGACACGGAACTGCTAAACGAGAATCTGCAGACAACGCCCCACCGAATCCCGCCCTGCAATATGTACTTCTTTGTTACCAACTGGCAGTTTCTTTTATTTTAAATTCCTTTTTTAGTGTCTCAGTAAACTTGTCAAACTGAAACATGCGTGTATTAATTTTTATTTCCTTTTCCTGCTTCTCAATTTCCTTTTTGGCATTTCTAATCTCGTATTTTAGAATTAAGGTGTCATAAAAGATTTTAGGTACAAATCGGTTTACACCATAACTCTTGAAAGGAGCCATGTCATAAAATCCTTTTTTATAATCGTATTCAACTATGCCTGTTAAAGGAATTTCAAAGTCTAAAAATTTAGTAATCGTGTATTTTACGATTATTTTGTCTGGGGTAAGAATAAGTCGACCACTATAATTTGCCAAGTACCAATAAACAGCTATTGTATATACCAATATGTACATAAAAGGGCCCCAGAAATTGTCTCCATTTAATATTGCACTGACAATAAAAAGAATGGATGTCAATGCACAAAAATAGAGTGAAACTGGATTCTTCGTTTTATATATTATTTTACCCATTTGAGTTTTTTTGTGAATGCTAAAGGTTGGTACATTTTTGTCGTTGCGGATTTAGAAGAGCGCTCCATACCGCTATAACGGAACTGCGATGAGTGAATTCGCAGTTGGCAGACCCAAAAATCTGCAATGCAATTTGTACTGTGTTTAGCACTGGCATTTAGTTTTTTATTTTAACAAAATCTCTAAAATTATCTCTGTCAATTACAAATCCCTTTGCATTATATGCATCTAAGAATTTTTGTGGAAATTTTGCCTTTTTATCTTTCCATTTAAACTCAAATGCTGTGATTCCTCCGTCTTTTTCTTCAACAAAATCAATTTCCTGCTGTTGCTGCGTTCTCCAAAAATATACTCTCGCAAATGTGTCTTTGTAGATATTTTGTTTTAGTCTTTCCGAGACAAGGAAATTTTCCCATAAAGAGCCTTTGTCAAGTCTTAGGTTTAATGGTTTAAAGTCTCCAATAATCATATTTCGAATGCCGTTGTCGTTAAAGTAAATTTTACGATTTTGCTTGATTTCATTTCTTAAGTTTCTACTAAAACTGTTAAGACGAAAAACAATGTAACCTTTTTCTAAAATGTCAATGTAATTTTGTATTGTAATTTTATTTACTCCAATGAGTTGTGACAATTCATTATAATTAACCTCGCTTCCCATCTGTAAAGCTAAAGCTTGCAATAGGTGGTCGAGAACTTCCGGTTTTCGAATATCTGAAAATGCCAGAATATCGCGATATAAATAACTGGCTACAAGATTTTTTAGAGTTTCTCTTTCTTTGCCTTGATTATTTATTACTTCCGGATAAAATCCGTACAATAATCTATTTTCTATTTGTTGCTCTGCTTTGACAAATCCAATTTTATTTTCGTATTCCTCCCAGGAAATTGGAAATAATTCGTATTCCCATTTTCTGCCTGTCAATGGTTCGTTAAGGGCATTTCCTAAATCAAACGATGAAGAACCACTAACAAATAGTTGAACATCTTTAAATTGGTCTGTGATTATTTTTAAGGTTAATCCAATTCCCTGAATTCTTTGAGCTTCGTCGAGAAATACATATTTGTAATCTCCAAGAAATGTTCTTATTTGTTCGGTTGTTGGATTTTGAAGAAGACTTCTGGTTGATGGGTCATCTGCATCAAGAAACAAAAATTCTTTATCCGTTAGAATTTCTTTTAATAGAGTTGTTTTGCCTACTTGTCTTGCGCCTACTACGATTATTGCTTTTCCACTATTGAATTTCTCTTTTATCGTATTTTCAAGTGTTCTTGTAAACATTTTTTATTTCAAAAGTAGTTTTTAATATCGTAATGACCAAAACTTATAATTATTCGTCATTAAATCGTTTGGATTACCATTTTTTTACTTATGAATAATGGTCACTTGCAAGTTGTCGTTGCGGATTTCGAAGAGTGTTCTTTCCGAAGGGCACAGAACTGCGATGAGGGAATTCGCAGTTGGCAGACCCAAAAAAATCCGCAATGCAATATGTACTGTTTTACCAACAAAATCTTCCCTTCTCTTTCTTCAGACACTTCCTCTGGAAAAAGAGGACGCACCTTAACGTTTCTTTCTAAAAAAAAGAGCCTGTTTTGATACTTTGGAAGATTCTCCCATTAAAAACAAAAACCGCCTTTGCGTACAAAAGCGGTTTATTTATGTTGGGTAAGCTGCCGATCCGTTTTCCGGTACTGCAACTTACGGAAAAGCACCAACATGAGTTGATGCCTGTATTTTTTTTCTGCGTATTAGCGTTTCAGCGGTGAAACCTATTTCACTTCCGACCCGTTTTTCACCTTTTGGTCGGGCGAAACAATCGATAAGGTTCCGTCGGCATTCTCGGCACAAAGAATCATTCCCTGCGATTCAATACCTTTCAGTTTTTTAGGTTCCAGGTTTACCAGAATTGAAACCTGTTTTCCGATCAAATCCTGCGGTTTGTAATATTCAGCAATTCCTGAAACAACAGTTCGTTTGTCGATTCCGGTATCGATTTTCAGTTTGAGAAGTTTTTTTGTTTTGGCTACTTTTTCCGCTTCCAGAACCGTTCCCACGCGAATATCCATTTTGCCAAAGTCGTCGAATTCGATACTTTCTTTTGATGGTTTTGCAGTGGCAGCTGCCATTTCGTTGGCTTTTTTGGTATCCAGCAATTTTTGAATTTGTGCCTCAATCACACTGTCTTCAATTTTTTCGAACAGTAACTCGGGCTGGTTTACTTTGTGTCCGGCAGGAAGCAGGTTGGTTTCGCCCAGTTTTTCCCAGTCCATTTTTTCAATGTTCAGGAACCCGCGCAGTTTTTCCATGCTGAAAGGAAGGAAAGGTTCGAGACAAATGGTGAGGTTGGCGGTAATCTGCAAACAAACATTCAAAATGGTTTTCACCCTTTCCTCGTCGGTTTTTATCACTTTCCATGGTTCTTCATCGGCCAGGTATTTGTTGCCCAAACGTGCCAGATCCATCGCATTTTTCAACGATTCGCGAATCCGGAAACTGTCGAGGCTTTTTTCAACTTCGGCTTTAATAGTTGAAATCGATGCCAGTGTTTCTTTGTCGTAACTGCTCAATTCACCGGCAACCGGAACTTCGCCGTCAAAATATTTGTTGGTGAGCACCAGGGCACGGTTTACAAAATTGCCGAGAATGGCTACCAGTTCGCTGTTGTTGCGGGTCTGGTAATCTTTCCAGGTAAAATCGTTGTCTTTGGTTTCGGGGGCATTGGCTGTTAAAACATATTTCAGAACATCTTCCTTGCCCGGCATTTCTTCGAGGTATTCGTGGAGCCAAACTGCCCAGTTCCGCGATGTTGAAATTTTATCGTTTTCGAGGTTCAGAAATTCATTGGCCGGCACGTTCTCGGGCAGGTTGTATGTTCCTTCCGCTTTTAACATGCTCGGGAAAATAATGCAGTGGAAAACAATATTGTCTTTTCCGATAAAATGCAGCATTCTTGTTTCCGGGTCTTTCCAGTATTTTTCCCACTCGGGGGTCAGTTCTTTTGTTGCCGAAATATAACCGATGGGCGCATCGAACCAAACATACAGCACTTTTCCTTGTGTACCTTCCACCGGCACCGGCACACCCCAGTCGAGGTCGCGGGTAACGGCGCGCGGTTGCAACCCGCTGTCGATCCACGATTTGCACTGACCATACACGTTTGATTTCCATTCCTTGTGCCCTTCGAGAATCCACTCGCGCAACCACGGTTCGTACTGGTCGAGCGGCAGATACCAGTGTTTCGTCTCTTTTAAAATTGGCTGGTTGCCGCTAATCATTGATGTCGGGTTAATCAATTCTGTCGGGCTGAGTGAAGTTCCGCATTTTTCGCACTGGTCGCCGTACGCTTTTTCAAACCCGCATTTCGGACAGGTTCCGGTAATATAACGGTCGGCCAGAAACTGCTGGTTTTCTTCGTCGTAATATTGTTCCGAAGTACGTTCAATCAATTTTCCGGTATCGTATAATTTTCTGAAAATTTCGGAAGCAGTTTCATAATGAATTTTGGAACTTGTTCTGGAATATACATCAAACGAAATTCCCAGTTTTTCAAACGAATCTTTAATGATTTTATGGTAACGATCGACGATGTCCTGCGGAGTAACACCTTCGTTTTTAGCCTTTAAAGTAATGGGTACACCGTGTTCGTCGGACCCGCCAATCATAATTACATCTTCCTTTTTCAGACGTAAGTAACGTGCATAAATGTCGGCCGGAACATAAACACCGGCAAGATGACCGATGTGAATCGGGCCGTTTGCATAAGGCAGGGCTGTGGTAATGAGTGTACGTTTAAAATTTGCCATTTCGAAAATATTTTGAAAAGCTTATGTAAATGTTTTGTTTTGGGCAACAAAGATAGTGGTTTTTTCGAGCCGTCACTTTTAAAAATAGGGTGGATTACTACGAAACTTTCGGATTAAAAACCGGAACCGGAAGCCGTATTTTTTTCAGCAACTGCCTCGTTAATCGGTTGTTCGATATAAAATTCGGGTGTCGCTTGCCGGTAAATATTTCCTTGCCATCCATCGGGAGCCCAGCCTAAAGCCGACATTCCGTTTCTTCCTTGTCTGCCATCAGGACCATTTGGATTGCCAAGTCCTCCTGATCCTCCGTTTCCTCCACGGCCACCGTTTCCGTGCATTCCTCCCGAACCTCCGTCGTTATTTGCAATAAACAGGTTTTCTAAAGGCCGGCTATCTTCTGTAAAATAGAAGTAAATATTTCCACCATCGCCTCCGGGGCCGCCAAAACCTCCGCCTCCGCCGTTTCCGCCATCACCACCAGGCTCTCCGGGTTCATGGTGTTCAATTGTAATAATTTCGTGTTCTATCGCATCAACGTAATAAGTTTCTTCTTCCCATACGGTTTCTTCTATCTCCTTTTCTTTTCCGTTTTCATCCGTGATTTTTCGTGTTATTTTTTTCTCCACTTTTCGTGTTTGTGGCTTTTTTACAATTTTTTCCACCTCTTTTTGTTCGTACCAGATCTTGCCATCGATTCCCCGGCCACCATTGCCGCCGTTTCCGCCTTCGCCTCCGCGGCCACCGTTTCCGCCTTCAGAAATTACTGTGAAATTTCCGCCGTCAGGATTTATCAGGTACCGGTATTCTTTTCCGGTTTGAAAGTTTTCAGCATAAACATAAAGCAGGTAACAGTTAAGCAACGAGTCGAAATACATGTCGGACCACACGCCTACGTCCGGACCGTTGTACCCCATTTCACCGTTTTGTCCGTATTCTCCATCATTTCCATGGTAACCTGTAAACCCGTCGGAACCATTACTTCCTGAAAAACCCGGGTTTCCATCCATTCCGGCGAATTGTAATCTGTAGGAATGTTTGTAGTCGAGTAAAACAGAAAAAGTGTCGCACAACTCCGGATTCAACAACGATTGAACAAACAGATGTACGCTGTGGTTTTCAATGTTTAGAAAATCGGGCTCGATAAAAAAACTTTCTTTGTTCCATCTTCCTCCACTGCCTGAAAGAACGTAATTTTCAATTTTCCTGTTTCTGTTAAATTTCGACAACCGTCGTGTTATTCCGTTGTCGAATTTTGCTACAATTTCACCTTCAATCACACTTCCCGGAGCTTTGTCGAAATTGTTGGTTGGTTTGAAATAAATCTCGGTTTCATAATTCAGCGGCAGTAAAATGCGTTGTGAAAGTTCGGGTTGTTTGCGCGGGTAAACTTCTATTTCAATGTACTTTCCTTTTGAAGGCAAAAGTTGCCGGTTAACAGTTATTTTACCCGATTGGAAAGTTCCCCCTTTTACTTCGATTTTGTAATTCCACCAGAAAACGGAACCGCCGGCCAGGCCTGTGGTTTTTCTAGTTTTTCCTTTTTTGTGAAAGGAAAGAATACCAATATCGAAAGTTTCCCCGGGAAGTTTTAGCTGGTCGTTATTCAGAATTACCTGGAATGAGTCGATTTTTGAAAAAAACAAATCTGCCCGGCTTGTATTATTCATTCCTGAAACGACTAAAATGAACAGGAATAAGATATGTTTTTTTGTTTTCATAGCCCGAAAATTAACGTGTGGTTAATGTTTTTAGAAAAGACAAAAACCATACCTTTCATCTGTATTTTTTTGAAAGGATTAGCGTACCTTCGCATTTAATTATGGCAAATTTTACACATATAATTTTTGATCTGGACGGGACCCTTACCGACCCACGTCAGGGAATTCGCAACTCGATAAATTACGCATTGGAAAAAATGCACATTGAAGGGTTTTCAGAGGAACTTCTTGAACGTTTTATCGGTCCCTCGTTGCAGTGGGGTTTTAGTAATCTTTTCAGGCTGAATGAAAAAGATACCGGTTTGGCAGTTGAGTATTTTCGTGAATATTTCGGGGAAAAGGGGCTTTACGAAAATGAACCCTATCCGGGAATTTACGAAATGCTGGAAACACTAAAAAATGAGGGCAAGGAGATGTTTATCGCTTCTTCGAAACTCGAAAAATATGTACACACTATTATCGAACATTTTGGTTTCGATAAATACATTACGATGGTGAGGGGAGCAGATTTTAAGGGCGAAAAATCATCAAAAAAAGTACTTATTGCCGATTTGCTTGCTATTCGAGAAGTGGAACATTCGAAAAAAATTGTAATGGTGGGCGACACTGTTTTTGATATTGAAGGAGGAAAACATAACCGGATTTCAACGGTTGGATTGGGTTACGGATTTGGTGCAGAGGAAGATTTACTGGATGCCGGTCCCGATTTTTATACTGAAAGTGTTGAGGGATTACGGCGTATTTTGCTGAGTTGATAAAGAATGTTTTGATTTTGTATCTGCTTTTCCGAAATTGCTGATATAAAATTGGCAAGATCAAACAGGGTCAAATTCCATTTCGATGCATAAATTGTTGAAATGATTTTGCAATCGTGAAAAGCTCAGAAGCAGAATTGAAAATTAATATACATGAAGACACCACCATACATAAAACCAGGTTCAAGAATTCGCATTGTTTCACCAGCCGGGAAAGTGGATGAAAAGTATATTCTTCCGGCAGTAGAGTGGCTTCAGAATAACGGCTACGAAGTTGTTTTAGGCGACCATGTTTTTTCACGGCATTTTCAGTTTGCCGGCACTGATAATCAGCGTTTGTATGATTTGCAGACAGCCCTTGATGATCCGGAAACGGCTGTAGTTATTTGTTCGAGAGGCGGTTACGGAACGGTGCGGATAATTGATAAACTCGATTGTAGAAAATTTAAAGACTTTCCAAAATGGCTGGTAGGGTTCAGCGATATTACCATTTTGCATGCCTGCATGAATAATTTTGGGGTGGCAACCATCCACGGAGCTATGCCCCGTTATTTCTTTCACGAAGGAAACCCGGCTGAAAATTTAACCTCGTTAATACAGCTTTTGACTTCCGGGAAAATTGCATATTCATTTCAAAACGGTGAATTTAACAGGGCCGGTCAAGTTAGCGGAGAACTGGTCGGAGGAAATCTTTCCATCATTTCGAGCTTGCAGGGAACAAAATACGAACTAAAAACCGATGGTAAAATTCTTTTTCTGGAAGACATCGACGAGTTTTTGTACCACACCGATCGAATGATGCACCAGTTAAAACTGGCCGGGAAATTGGATAATCTGGCCGGATTGATTATCGGCGATTTTACCGACATGAAAGACAACGAATTGCCTTTTGGAAAATCGGTACACGAAATTATTGCCGAAGCTGTTGAGGAGTTTCAATATCCGGTTGCCTATGGATTTCCGGCGGGGCACAACAAAAAAAACCTGGCGCTTGCTTTTGGGCAAATCTGGCAGCTTGAGGTTTCCGAAAAAGAATCGGAATTAAAATTAACCTGAGTTTTTATTACTCATATAGTAAAATCTTATTTCTATAACAATGGTTTCCCAACGCGAAAAAGGCGACATTGCCGAAGGAATTGCTGAGCAGTTTTTGATAAAAAACGGCTACAAAATTCTGGATAGAAACTGGTATTATGGCCATTTCGAACTCGATATTGTGGCCCGCGACGGAGATGAACTTGTAATTGTTGAAGTAAAATCGAGGAACGGAATTCGTTATGAACACCCTTCGGAAGCAGTTACAAATGCAAAAATTAAACGCATTGTAGAGGCAGCCGATGCTTATATTCAGGAAAAGGATTTTGAGATGGAAACCCGGTTTGATGTGATTACTGTAATATTTATTGACCAGAAATTTGAACTCGAGCATTTTAAAGATGCTTTTTATCCTACTCTATAAATTTTGATTTCAGCAAGAAAAAATTATTTTTAACCCATAATTATTTTCTGCTGCCATGAATATTGAGGATTTACGCGAATATTGCTTAGCACTGAAAGGAGCTACCGAAGAATTTCCTTTCGATACAACAACGCTTGTTTTTAAAGTTGGTGGTAAAATGTTTTGCCTCACCGACCTGGAAGATAAATTTGCCATTGCTGTAAAAAACGATCCGGAAAGGAATATAGAACTTCGCGAGGAGTTCCCGGCGGTAAAACCGGGTTATCATATGAATAAAAAACACTGGAATACAGTGGAAATCGATGGATCGATTCCGGATGATTTGATCAAGAATTTTATTGATGAATCGTACGATTTGGTGGTAATGGCACTTCCCCGAAAAAAACAGATGGAAATCAAAAATTCATAAAGGGTAGTTTTCATGAAATTTAATGCGCTGGTTTTTGTAGTATTTTTTCTTGCAACCCTGGTTTCAGCACAGGAAATGCCTGAAAATATTACGCTTGAAAAAGTTTTGAAACACACCCCGGTAATCAGTCAGGGAGGCACCGGAACCTGCTGGAGTTTTGCTACAACCAGTTTTCTTGAGTCGGAAATTATGCGAAAAGGTTTTCCGGAAACCGACCTTTCTGAAATGTATTTTGTGTACGAAGCGTATCTTCAGAAATCGTTGTCCTATTTATTGTACCACGGGAAAGGCAATTTCAGTCAGGGTGGCCAGGCACACGATGTAATGAATGTACTGAGGAATTCGGGAATGGAATCTAACGAAGATTTTCCGGGGATAAAAGAAGAAGGCCGTTTCGATCATGATAAGCTGGTCAACGAATTAAATGTTGAAATTACCAGGCTGAACAAAGAACGTAAGAATTTCGATGTTACTAAAATAAAAACCATTGAAACAATACTGGAACAGTACATCGGGAAACTACCCAGAAAAATAAAAACGGAAGAAGGTAATTTTACGCCCGAAGAATTCAGGGATAAATTTAGGCTGAATCCTGACGACTATGTGGAGATTACATCGTACAATCACCACCCTTTTTACCAACAGTTTGTTCTTGAAATCCCCGACAACTGGTCGCACGATTTGTACTACAATTTGCCTGTTGATGAACTTGTAGAAGTAATGGTTTACTCGCTTGAAAATGGTTACACAGTTTGTTGGGATGGCGATACCAGTGAAAAAACCTTCACGCACAGAAAAGGGATTGCTGATTTACCCGAAAATCAGATTGGAAAAGTAGACCAGGAATTGAGGCAGGAAACTTTTTATGACCGTACTACTACCGACGATCATTTGATGCATATTGTAGGCCTTTCAAAAGAGGAAACCGGCAGAACCTGTTTTTATACCAAAAATTCGTGGGGAGAAAAAAGCAACGGTTTTGGCGGTTATTTAAGCCTGACAGAAGATTATGTCCGTTTGAAAACAATTGCTGTTTTGGTTCATAAAGATGCAATTCCCGCATCGATAAAATTGAAATTAGGATTATGACTCGTCAGTTTAAATTGAAGGATGAATATATTGAGTTGGTAAAGCTTTTGAAATTACTTAGATTAGCTGAAACCGGCGGACATGCCAAAATTCTGGTTGAAAATGGTGAAGTAACCCGAAACGGTGAAACGGAGTACCGGAAAAGGGCAAAACTTATTGCCGGCGATATTATTGAAATTTTTGACGATACGATAGAGATTATTAACTAAAAAGCCGGAAAATCCGGCTTAAAAGGACAATGTGCGAAACGGAGAAATAAATTTAGGACGGAGTTTAACGAATAGAGGGTTCATTTTGCACTTTCATTGGTAAAATTAACTTAAAATGATTGCATTTAACAGCGAAAGTTGCATTAAATCACGAATGTATCGTATTTAATAATGAATCATTATTTATAGCCAACGAAATCTTCCAAATCGACAATTACTAAATCTTCTAAATTATTTATGGCAAATTTCTGTCTATTATTTGTGAACATGAACATCCATTTGCGGGACTGGAATGGTAAGACCTTCTTTGGTAAAAGTTTTGTAAACATTTTCGGTAAAATCGAAATAAACACCCCAGTAATTAACCGATTCAGCCCACACGCGAACAACTAGGTTTACAGAACTGTCTCCCAATTCAGAAACAGCTACAAATGGCTCGGGATCTTTCAGGATTCTGTCATCTTTTTCAATCATTTGTTGCAGAACTTTTTTGGCTTTGTCCACATCGTCGCCATAACCAATTCCAAAAGTAAAATCTACGCGTCTTAATTTCTCAGTTGAGAAGTTAACCATCGAAGAGGTTGAAAGCCCGCCGTTCGGAATAATAATGGTTTTATTATCCGGTGTTTTCAGTATAGTGTTAAAAATCTGAATCTCATTTACGGTACCTGAATGTCCCTGCGCATCGATAAAATCGCCCACTTTAAAAGGTTTAAAAAGTAAAATCATAACTCCACCGGCAAAGTTTTGCAAAGTTCCCGATAATGCCATCCCAACTGCTAAACCTGCTGCACCCAAAATAGCAATAAAAGAGGTCATTTCAACACCTGCCATCCCAATCGCACTGATAAAAAGCATGGTTTTAAGTAACATTCCAATCAAACTGTTTAAAAAGCCTTTTAACGAGGGTTCAATTTCACGTTTGTCGAAATATTTTCGCAGGGCTTTCATAAATAATTTGATAACCCACAATCCGACAATCAACGTAATAATTGCTCCGATTAATTTGGGACCAAAAGTCATAATTATGTCGTAAATTCTTTGGGAAAGATTTTCGATAGATTCCATTTGAGTAGATTTTGAATGTGTTAATATTTACGTTACAATTTTGAATGAATAAAGTTCAATAAAAAAGAGGACGAACCCATAGATTGCCCTCTTTATTTAATAATTAAATAATCAGCTAATTTTAAGCTGTTTTCCCCAAATAGTGCAAAGTTTCTTTCACATCAACCAATCGGCTTAATTCCTGATCGGTTAACGAAATCTTAAAAATACCTTCCAAATAATACGTGAAAATTTTCCAGTCAACCGTGTCAAATTTCAAATCTTCGTTGTAAGTAGCGTTTACTTTGATATCCTTTTTTTGAACACCTGTTTTACGCAATACACGGTACAGATTTCTTCTAATTGTTTTGTCTTCCATTGTTTTCTGTGTTATCCAAAATGTTCAAAATTAAAAAATCGAACAAAAGATTTCAATGGTCAAATATAGAAATAATCAATGGAAACCAAAATCGCTTTAACAGAAATTATCTTGTTTTTGAACTTAATGTTATTTTTTTGAACTTTTTTAACTGTTTAGGGCTGGAAATCAGATCTTAAAAGGCTGTAGATTTGAAGATCAAGAAATTTGTTTTTATGTAGTTCGCCAGAACGTTCAATTCCTTCAAATTGGAATTCCAGTTTTTGTGGAATGGCTGCACTTTTTGTATTGCCAACCGCAACTTTTATTTGAATACGGTTCATCTTCAGTTTTCTATAGGCATACGAAATGAGCTTTTTTACACAGGCTGTCATAATTCCTTTTCCCTGCATTTTCTCAGCAAGCCAGTACCCGATTTCGGTTTTCATATTTATCCAGTCGGTATCTTTAAAGCCAATTAATCCGGCAAATTCTTCTTTGTACCAAATGCTGAATATTTCATCTTTTTTTAGTTCGTCTTTCCGGGTTACACTTTTTATAAAGTTTTCAGTATCCGAAATATGGTTCGTCATTTCAATAAATGGCAGCCAGGTTTCCAAATAATCGCGATCGCGAACAATTGTATTAAAAATAGTTTCAGCCATCAAAAGATTCAGGGGTTCCAGCCTAATATTTTTATTTACCGTAATATTTTCCATCACTCGGCAGCTTTTAAATCGATTAGAAATATTTGTTGCAGAAAAGAACTGGTTTTTTCACACGAAATAAACAGCGAGTCGTTTCCTGCAAAACAAACGCCTTCTGTTTGAGAATAATTAACGTCGTCAAGTTCCGAATAAATTTTGTCTCCTTCAAAAAAACTGTTGTCAGAAATTCCTGAAAATATCCAAAGAAATGGTTTTAAATTTTTATAACCCAGCAAAACCAGTTTGTCGCCGGCCGGATTAATATCGGCAGCCGTAACCAAACCATTTATATTGAAATGTTCCAGCGGTTGTGCTTTATTTTTTTCTGTTTTCTGTGGTATTTTATAAACCGTAGTGTTTTGTGTTTTCCAGTCTTTTGTAAAAACAAACAAATTGTCGTGAAATTCTACCATCGCCTCACAATCGAAGCGTGTATTGTGCATGCTAAATATAAATTCGTTCTGGTCGGCAAACGAAAAATCAATCACTCCGGCTTCCAGCGACTGGCTGAACTTTTTGTCGATTTTACTTTTTTTTATCCGGTAGATTTTTTGATTGTTTCTAATCCCTCTGTTGTTCCCAAAATCACCAATATAAATGTACTTTTTGTCCTGTGTAATATCTTCCCAATCGATATTCTTAGCATTTTTCAATTTTATTTCTTTGACTATTTTTCCTGAGGCGTTAACTCCGAATATTTTATTTTTACCGCCGCTGTCGTTAAAAGTCCAAAACAAATTGTCGTAAAAAATCAATCCGGATGTTTCTTTAAGTTCATGGGGTAAATGTGGAATAAATTTTTGAACGCTGAAATTCTTTCGAACTGTATTTTCAGGAATATTAAAAGAGTCATTTGTTTTGACCTCGGTTCTGCAAAAAACAAAAAGTATTACTATGAAAAGAGTAAAGAGAATTTTCTTCATCTTTTTATCTTTACGAAAGTTTATTAAAATTGCGTCAAATTAAATAAAATTTTGAACATGAACAGGGTTATTGTTTTACTGATTTTTACAGTTCTAATTTCCATGATTTCCTGTGGAAACGGTGGTGAAAAAACAAGCGAAGAATTGGTTCTGATTAAAACCGAATATGGCGATATTAAAGTGAAATTATACAACGAAACGCCACAGCACAAGGAGAATTTTTTAAAGCTTGTAACCGAAGGTTTTTATAACGATTTGTTGTTTCACAGGGTAATCAATAATTTTATGATTCAGGGCGGTGATCCCGATTCAAAAAATGCACAGCCCGGTGCACGCCTCGGGGGCGGTTCTAACGGATATACCATTCCTGCTGAATTTATGGCCGAAAAATATTTTCATAAAAAAGGTGCGTTGGCAGCCGCTCGTACCGGAGGCCCGTCAAATCCGGAAAAAAGATCGAGCGGTTCGCAGTTTTATATTGTTCAGGGTAAAGTTTTTACCGAGGGCGCCCTCGATACTTTACAAATGAGCATCAACTCGCGGTACAAAAACGAACTCTTTCAGAAAATGGCCGAAGGTAAAAAAGATGAATTGCAGGCTTTCAGAACGGCCAACGATCGGGCCGGATTTGATATTTGTATTGCTGAACTGCGTGAAAAAGCCGACAGCTCTTATGAAGCTTCGGGCAATAAATTTACATTTACCGACGAGCAACGGAAGATTTATACCACAATTGGCGGTTATCCTTCGCTCGATGGAGAATACACTGTTTTTGGTGAAGTTGTTGAAGGACTCGATGTTTTGGACAAAATTGCAGCAGTTGAAACCGATCAGCACGACAGGCCTGTGACGGATGTTAAAATGCAAATGGAGTTGGTTAAATAATGATGGTACGTTTAATAATTATAATCTCAGTTTTAAGTTTTTATTCGTTTCAAAGTTTAGGGCAGTCGAAAACGGTGCTCATTTCTACTAATTTGGGTGAAATGAAATTCAGGTTGTACGACGAAACGCCAAAACACCGCGATGCTTTTATTGAATTAGCCAAAGAAGGGTATTACAACGGAACGCTTTTCTACAGGGTCATTCAGGATTTTCTGATTCAGGGCGGTTCGCGAAGTTCGATCGATGCGCCTCCAGGAAAAAGAATCGGTTACGGTGATCCGGACAAAACCGTTGATGATGAGATTCTCCCGCAATATTTTCATAAAAAAGGGGCGCTGTGTGCACCGCGGCAACCCGACGATATTAATCCTTTCAAACAGTCGGATATTTCGCAGTTTTATATTGTAAAAGGCAGTGTTTTTAGTGAAGGTGCGCTCGATACTCTTGAACTTGCCGTAAACAGGCCGATTCGGAATGCCATTGTCCAAAAGGTGATGTCTCAGGAAATTCGGGCTGAACTGAAAAAACTCAAAGATGAAAACAAAGTGGAAGAATTTCGCAAAATTGCCGACCGTGTAAAAGATGATATTGAAACCGAATACAGCCTGAATACCAGCACTTTGAAATTTAGCGACAAACAACGAAAAGCGTACACTTCTATTGGTGGTTATCCCGATCTTGACGGGAAATACACGGTTTTTGGCGAATGTATTTCCGGGTTTGAAACTATCGATAAAATTGCAGCTTTAAAAACCGATGCGAATAACCGGCCGTATACCGATGTTAAAATTACTGTAACTGTTTTAAGCGAATAAATGAGAAAATCAATGTATATTCTGTTGCTGGTTTTCGGGCTCTTTTCGTGTAGCACGGAACAAAAGAATACGGAAACTAAGGCAGAAACACAACAATCGACACTGCAAAACGAAAACGAAACAACCGACGAGTGGAACGAAATTAAGGGTTCGATCGTAAAAATTGATTCATACGATGACAACCGTATTTTAGAATCAGGACAAGGTTTTTTTGTTGACGATGATTTGATTGTTACAAAATATTCACTGATCGGTCAGGCAAACAATGTTATGGTTACTCCACTCGATTCAGACAAAAAATTCAGGATAAAAAAATACGTTGCAATCGATAGGATCAACGATTTAATTATTTTAAAAACCGACAGTGTAACGCGAAAACCTATTGAGCTTTTTACCGGCGAGGCACCCAAATCGGCAAAGTCGATGTACATTTCAGAAACATCGGGAAAAACAACGCAATTGTTTACAGGAAAGGTTTTGAATCTGGCTACTGTTCAGGGAGCAAAATTGTATAGGATTAGCAATCGTATTCGAAATACCGCTTTTGGAACCCCGGTTTTTGTTTCAAATAAAAAAACCATTGGCATCGCCTTTTCAATGGTGGCCAGTTACGAAATGCAAAGTTTTGTCATTCCTTCGTTTTGTATTTCTGAATTGCTTGCAAGCCGGAAAACACCCGAAACGCTCGAATCGCTGCGTTCGATTTCAAACGAAGAAGTGGCTGCAGAAAACCGGAAAATTAAAGGATTGGTTCTGGAAACCGACATGGGAAACATAACCATTAAATTATTCAATGAAACTCCTGAATACCGCGACAATTTTATAAAACTGGTTAAGGAACATTATTACGACAGTTTGCTAATTCACCGGGTTATTAAAGATTTTGGAATTCAAAGTGGCGCAGCCGATACCCGTTATGCCGAAAAGGGAACTTCAGTTGGTTATAAAGGACCGGGTTACACTATTCCGGCTGATATTGTTCCCGGGTTGTACCATAAACGAGGGATGATTGGTTCGCCACGAAAACCCGACACGGAAAATCAGCGGCGCCGCTCCGACGGTTCGCAGTTTTATATTGTTTCGGGCCGGAAATATTTCGATGCTGAACTGGATGACATTGAAAAAGAAAACAGTTACAAATTCAGTGCAGCACAGCGCGAAGCGTATAAAACGGTTGGAGGTGCGCCACACCTCGACGGAACTTACACCATTTTTGGCGAGGTGACTTCGGGAATGGATGTTGTTGATAAAATTGTTCTGGTGGAAACCGACCGCGATTGGCAGCCGCTGGAAGATATCCGGATTAAAAGGATACGAATTTTAAATTGATCAACTAAAAATTTCAGCCATTTCCATTCCTTCACGCAACCAAAGGGTTTTTAATCCGGCTTTTTGAGCGCTTTCAATATTCCGATCCAAATCATCCACAAAAAGGGTTTCTTCGGGATTAACACCCGAAAGTTGAATAACTTTTTCAAATGAGCTGATATCCGGTTTTCGCTCGTGAATTTCGTGCGAATAAAAATCTTTTACAAAAAGCGATGCAAAATCAAAACCGTATTCATTTTCAAACCATTCTTTTAATCGGTCGATATGAATTTTGTTGGTATTGCTGAATAAATAAATGTTGTAATTTTTCTGAAGATTCTGAACAACTTTCACTCGGTTTTCTGGAATATCGAGAATCATTGCATACCAGGCATCATCTATTTCACGGTCGGAAGCTTCAGGATTGTTAAGAATCCGGCGCACTTCTTTTCTGAATTCTTCAGGCGAAACTTTGCCAATTTCAAGCGCATAAAAAACCGGGTCGGAATACATGTGTTTGTTGTCAACAACTTCATCGTTCAATCCCAGTTGGCGAAAAGCACGAATCGATGCGTCGAAATCAAGATTCAGTAAAACTTTTCCCAAATCAAAAACGATGTTTTTTATATTTGTGAGGTCTATCTTCATTGTACAAATTTTTGTGTCACGAAATTAGACAAATAAAATTCTTTTGTGAAAATTAATGGCTAAAACGAATTAATTTTCACATTTTTAAAATTTCGTAATTACCAGACCTATCTTGTTTTGCATAACGGTTAATTTTTATCAGAGTAAATGAAAATTCAGGGAAAAAATTATCACACCATTTGGTTAAAAGAGGGCGATCCAAGTGTGGTTCAGGTAATCGATCAACGCAAATTGCCATTTCAGTTCGAAATTATAGAACTGAAAACAGTGGCCGATGCTTTTTATGCCATTCGTGAAATGGTGGTTCGCGGCGCTCCGTTAATCGGAGTAACCGCTGCTTACGGAATGTATTTGGCATTGCTGGAATTCAGAGGGAAAAGCATTTCCGGTTATATAAAAGAAAAGGCGGAATATCTGAAGTCGGCACGTCCCACCGCCGTTAATCTTTCGTATGCGGTGAATAAAATGCAAAAATTTATTTTATCTGAAAAAGATTCACCCGGGCTTTCGTTTAAAACTTTGGAGAAAGCCAGTTCTTTCAAAGAAAAAGAGATATGGCAAAGCAACAAAATTGGTGAATTCGGTATGGAAATTATCCGAAAGATTTATGAAAACACAAAGGAAACCGTAAATATTCTCACTCACTGCAATGCCGGCTGGCTGGCCTGCATCGATTGGGGAACAGCAACGGCGCCTATTTACAAAGCAAATATCTCCGGAATTCCTGTTCATATTTGGGTTGATGAAACGCGACCACGAAATCAGGGGGCGCGTTTAACCGCATTCGAATTGGGCGAAGAAGGAATTGCCCACACTGTAATTGCTGATAATACAGGCGGTCATTTGATGCAGCATGGTAAAGTTGATTTGGTTATTGTAGGCAGCGATCGTACTACCATTCAGGGCGATGTAGCCAACAAAATAGGAACGTATTTAAAAGCACTGGCGGCCAAAGACAATAAAATTCCGTTTTATGTTGCGCTGCCATCTTCAACCATCGATTGGAAAATTAAAGACGGTTTGACTGAAATTCCGATTGAAGAGCGTGGTGCAGAAGAAGTAGCAGAAATTGAAGGTTGGACAAGAAATGGCATTCAAACCATTCGTTTAGTTCCTGAAAATAGCGGAGTGGCAAATTACGGTTTCGACGTAACACCGGCCCGCCTGGTTACCGGATTAATTACAGAAAGAGGAATTTGTCAGGCAACTCAAAAAAGTATATTATCATTATTTCCTGAAAAAACATTGGTATGAATAAAATTGCAATTATCGGAGGTTCAGGATTTGAAGATCCTTCCATTTTGAAAAACCCGGGTGAAGTTGACATTGAAACTCCTTACGGAAAACCATCATCAACCTTTAAAACAGGCCAGATTAACGGTGTTGAAGTTGTTGTGTTATCACGTCACGGAAGGGATCATTCCATTCCGCCAACACAGGTAAACAACCGGGCCAATCTTTGGGCCATTAAAAATCTTGGATGTACTCACATACTTGCAACTTCGGCCTGCGGTAGTTTGCGCGAGGAAATTCAGCGCGGCGATATTGTAATTCTCGACCAGTTTATCGATTTTACGCGACACCGGGCAATTACTTTTTACGAATCATTTGAAAATAACGAGTTGAAACATACTCCAATGGCCGATCCGTTTCATGCCGGTTTGCGCTCGAAACTTATAAAAACGGCGCAGGAACTTAATTTGAGCTACCATGCTTCCGGAACCATTGTTACCATTGAAGGACCCCGATTTTCAACCCGTGCCGAGTCAAAAATGTTTCGTTTGTGGGGTGCCGATGTTATTAACATGTCGGTGGCACCTGAATGTTCCCTTGCCAATGAACTCGGAATTCCGTACGCTGTTGTAGCTTTAAGCACCGATTACGACTGCTGGAAGACCGATGAAGAACCTGTTACTTGGGAAGAGGTACTCGCCGTTTTTAACCGGAATGTTGAGAATGTAATTCGCTTGCTGGTGAACACAATTTCCGGATTTTAATTTCTCTTTTTTTATGCTCCCGAACATATTTGCAATGTCTCATCTGGCATAGATATTGCTATTTCCAAACAACTGTTTCAAAGTAGAAAACACAATGTTCATTTAACCGTTCAGTTAGTTCTATATAATTCAGCCATCCTGCTTCGTTGGCTATCAATTCCCAGCGGTATCAAAAAAATGGTACCGCTTTTTTTTTTGCCTTTTCCTTCCAAAATGCGGTTTGATTGTATTTTCTAAAAATGAATTTATTTAAAAGGATTAAGTAAAAATTTTTCATTCAAACAAGAATAGTAAATACTTTTTCGGCGTAAATTTGTATGTTGATTTTTCATTTAAGTTGTTTATTTTAAAACAAATAGCCATGTCGAAATTTCATGAAACAAAGAAAAATGTAAAAAAGGCTCCAAAAAAAACTTTAAAGGAAAAAAAGGCTGAAAAAAGAGAAAAAAGGGGAAGAAGCAACGAACACATTGAAATTAAAAAAGTGTTTGAAGAAAAAGAAAAATGAATTAATCATGCTTCCTTTTTTTAGTAATTTCTATTTAATTTCCTTAATACACTGGTTATTTTTATCAGGTGTGTATTTATATTTAAAAAGGATTTCTTTAAAAACAAAAAAGCCGGAGTTTCGCCCCGGCCATAATTCTTTTATGGTTTATCCTTCGTATTTGAAGGAAACCTTCAGTTTTGTGCGGTAACATTCAATTTTCCCATCATTCAGGTGCATGTCCATCTGGACAACTTCGGCAATTCTCAAATCACGCAACGAAGCCGATGCGCGTTCAATGGCGACTTGTGCAGCTTTTTCCCATGATTCGGTGCTGCTACCTACCAACTCAATAACTTTATAAACACTTTCAGGCATAGTTTTAGTTTTTAAAGTGAGAAACTATCTTTTAATTTATCAGATGTTTTCTGATGCCTGCTTTTACGTTTGTTTTGATGGCGGGTTGGAAAATTTTTTATTTTTAGATAAATTATTCGGTCATATAGATTATGAATTTTCAGGAATTGATTGCAAAACGGCAAAGTGTTCGGAAATACCAGGACAAGCCTGTTGAAAAAGAAAAAATTGAACAACTTATTGAAGCGGTTCACTGGGCCCCATCGGCTTGTAATTCGCAACCGTGGAAATTGATTGTTGTTGATGAACCCAATTTAAAAAATGAAGTAGCACGGGCAACTTTCAGCAAAACGGTAGCTTTTAACAAATTTGCGGTTGAAGCGCCTGTAATTGCTGTTTTAGTGGTTGAAAAGCCAAAACTAATTGCACAAATTGGGGGAAGCATTAAAAATATGGAGTACCCGCAAATCGATATTGGAATTGCCGCTGAACATTTTTGTTTGCAGGCCACTGAACTGGGCTTGGGAACGTGTATGATTGGCTGGTTTAATCAAAAAAAATTAAGGGAGTTGCTAAACATTCCAAAAACAAGGAAAGTTGGTTTGGTAATTACTCTGGGTTACCAGCCCGACGATTACAAATTGCGCAAAAAAATCCGCAAACCGTTGGATGAGATTTGCGGATTCAATAAATATTAAAAATTCAGGCTAAGAATTGCTTTATAAAATTACGACTGGTTAAAATCGCGCTTTTAATGTCGGCCTCCGAGCCTTCAAAAGCTTTGTCTTCAACTTCGATACAAACCGGGCCACGGTATTTTACAGTAGTAAGTGCCGAGAAAAATCCGCGCCAGTTAACATCGCCCAACCCCGGAATTTTTGGGGAATGATAATCGAGCGGGTAGGCCATAATTCCAACTTCGTTTAATTTATCGCGGAAAACTTTTACATCTTTCAGGTGAATATGGAAGAGTTTTTCGCTGAACTCATAAATGGGTTTTACCTCATCCATTTGCATCCAAACCAAATGAGAAGGATCGTAATTTAGACCAAAATTTGGGCTAGGAATAATTTCGAACATCTTCCGCCAGATTGCGGGTGTGGTTGCAAGGTTTTTTCCTCCCGGCCACTCATCGCGCGTAAACAGCATCGGGCAATTTTCGATGCCAACTTTTACATTGTTTTCTTCAGCAACTTTAATTATTTCAGGCCACACTTCAGCAAATTTTTCGAGGTTTTCTTCCACACTTTTTTTCGGGTCGCGGCCAATAAAAGTATTTACAACAGGAACTTCGAGTTTTGCTGCCGCCTGAATAACTTTTTTTATGTGTTCGATGAAAAAAGAAGACTGTTGTTCGTTGGCGTCGAGTGGGTTGGGATAATAACCAAGCCCTGAAATGTAGATGTTGTTTTTTGCGAGTATTTGTTTTATTGCTGCCGCTTCGTTGTCATCTGTTTTGTCCACATCAATGTGGGTAACCCCGGCATAACGACGTTCGGCTTTGCCTTTTGGCCAGCACATTATTTCAACACATTTGAATTTTTCTTTTGATGCAAATTCAATTACTTCTTCAAAAGATTTATCGGCAAGAATTGCACTAACGAATCCTAAATCTAACATACAATTAATGGTTTAATGGTTTTAAATGGTTTACAAAAAAAAGGTTTTATTCCTGGGGTTTTTCATAAACCCAGGCTCCCGAATCAGGAATTTTCTTCAGAAAGGCATTTTTTGCATCAACGGCTTCCCTTTCTGTTTTATATTTTCCAATTCCGACAAAATAGAATTGTCCGATTTGTCCCATAAAAAAAGGTTCATATCCATTAATGTCGAACTGATCGATAAATTTCTGTGCGTTTTCTTCTTCCTTAAAACTTCCCCCTACAAGATAAAACCTTTCTTCAAATAAAGCACGGGAAGTATTTTCAGGTTCCGGTTTTATATTTTCTGTTGAATCGCTTACCAGGTTTTGAAGGGAATCGTCGGTACTCTGATTTGCCTGCGGTTCATTGTTCCCGATTTGCGGTGTTTCCTGAATTGTAATATTTTTTTGAGATTCTTCGTTTGTTTTTTTCTTGTCGGAATTGTTTTTTGCCACAAAAATTCCGGCAACAATTAACGGGATAAAAATCAGCAAAAACCACAGAGAGCCTTTTTTCTTTTTTTCTTTCGGTTCTTCTGAAATCAATATTTCTGCAACCAATTCCGGTTCTTCTTTTTTTTCCGGCAGCGGCTCTTTTTTCCCGGTAACTTCTTCCGAAATGATTTCCGTTTTTTGTTCTTCAGAAAAAATAACTTCCTCTGTTTGTTCTTCTAAAAATTCAATTGTTTCAACTGGCTCTGTTTGTTCAGCCGGAGTTTGAGTATCTTCAATTTCAGGAACTTCTTCTGTTTCTGGTGGAGTCTCAAAAGCCACCGGTTCTTCAGGTTTGCTCTCTTCAACTTCGGAGATTATTTCTTCTTCAGGTACAACTGCCTCCAGTCCAAAAGAATCCAAAAGCAGGTTTTCCCTGATAAAAGATTCAAACTCAATTTCCTGCCTCTCATTCAGAAATAAAACACCGGTTTCTTCCAGTGTAACTTTTTCACCTTTATCGAGTTGGTAAGCAATATTTTCACGTTCTTTTTCAATACGTTTCAGCGCATCGAAATGCGAAATTGATTCGTTTTCAGCGATAAAACCAACCAGCAGTCCATCGTTATTCCTGATTTTCGGATTGAAAGTAACTTCTTTTGATGGCGGTATAATTTCGCCGGTTTCTTCTAAAATTTCTGCCGGTTTGTAATTCGAAACAAATGCTCCGAACCCGGGAATTATTACAATTTCATTTTCGGGTAGCAGCTGATGTATATATTGTCCTAAATTCACGATTATTTTTTTTGATATGTAAAAGTATACAAAACATTTTTTTTGAAAGGGGGAAAATGTAAAATTAAGTTTTTTGAACCCGTTTCAGGATGAAAAAACTTACCCGGTTGTTTGATAATTTTTCTACTTTTACAGTAAAATCAAAACAAATGGCACAAAAAATTTTAGTTACCGGAGGAACCGGATATATTGGCTCACATACAGTTGTAGAATTGCAAAATGCAGGTTTCGACGTGTTTATTGTTGACGACCTGTCGAATTCGGGCATCGAAGTTTTAGACAACATCGAAAAAATTTCTGGGATAAAACCAGAGTTTGAGCAGTTTAATCTGGCTGACACCCAAAAAACAGATGATTTTTTTAGCCGGCATCAGGACATTGATGCGATTATTCATTTTGCTGCGTCGAAAGCAGTGGGAGAATCGGTTCAAATACCGTTGCATTATTACAGAAACAATCTGGTTTCGCTGATAAATATCCTCGACTGTCAGTTAAAATACAACATTTCGAATATCGTATTTTCATCGTCGTGTACAGTTTACGGCCAACCCGATGTTTTGCCAGTAACAGAAAAAACCCCGCGAAAAGATGCGGAATCGCCGTATGGAAATACCAAACGGGTGAACGAAGATATTTTGCATGATTCGATAGCTGCCAATCAGCAGCTGAAAGGAATTGCACTGCGTTACTTTAATCCGATCGGGGCTCATCCAACTGCATTAATTGGCGAACTTCCGCTGGGAGTACCGCAAAACCTGGTGCCTTTTATCACCCAGTCGGCAGCCGGATTACGCGGAGAATTAAAGGTTTTTGGCGACGATTACAATACTGTCGATGGTTCAGCTGTTCGCGATTACATTAATGTTGTTGACTTGGCAAAAGCACATGTTGTTGCAATTGAACGTTTGCTGAAAGGAAATAACAAAGCGAATTACGAAGTGTTCAACCTCGGAACAGGCGATGGTTTGTCGGTACTGCAGGTTGTAAAAGGTTTTGAAAAAGCCACCGGAGTGAAATTGAAATACCAAATTGTAGGCCGCCGCGCAGGCGATGTTGAAAAAATATGGGCAGACACTACTTACGCCAACGAAGAACTTGGGTGGAAAGCCGAAAAAGGGTTGGAGGAAACTTTGCTTTCGGCCTGGAACTGGGAAAAAAGGGTAAGAGGAATTGAATAGGTTTTGAATTATCTTTAAAATAAAACAATAGGTTTTTCTGTTTTGGAAAGACCTTTTATATTTATAGAATATTTTGAATAAATTAATCCTGTTGTTATGAAAACCATCCTTATCACCGGCGGTGCCGGATTCATCGGCTCACATGTTGTTCGGCTTTTTGTAAACAAATACCCAGAATATAAAATTGTCAATCTCGACAAGCTGACGTATGCCGGAAATCTGGCCAATTTAAAAGATATTGAAACAAAAGCAAACTACGAGTTTGTAAAGGGCGACATTGTTGATGGTGATTTTATTTTGAAGTTGTTTGAAGAAAAACAATTCGACGGTGTAATTCATCTGGCAGCCGAGTCGCATGTCGACCGTTCCATTTCGAACCCTACTGAATTTGTTTTTACCAATGTAATTGGCACGGTAAATTTGCTGAATGCTGCCAAACACATTTGGAAAGAAGATTTTTCCAATAAAAAATTCTACCATATTTCTACCGACGAAGTTTACGGATCGTTGAACGACGAAGGAATGTTTACCGAAGAAACCCGTTACGATCCACATAGTCCGTATTCGGCTTCAAAAGCCAGCTCCGACCATTTTGTCCGCGCATACTGCGATACTTTTGGTGTTCCAACAGTAATTTCTAATTGTTCCAACAACTATGGCTCTTATCAGTTTCCCGAAAAATTGATTCCACTTTTTATCAACAATATTAAAAATAAAAAACCGCTGCCGGTTTACGGAAAAGGCGAAAACATCCGCGACTGGCTTTGGGTGGTCGATCATGCGCGTGCTATTGATGTAATCTTTCACAAAGGTGAAATTGGCGAAACGTACAACATTGGCGGTTTTAACGAATGGAAAAACATCGATTTAATTCGTGTGATGTGTCGTGTGATGGACAAAAAGCTGGGAAGGGAGGAAGGCGAATCGGAACAACTTATCACTTACGTTAAAGACCGCGCCGGCCACGATTTGCGCTACGCCATTGATGCAACAAAAATTCAGCGCGAACTGGGCTGGGAACCTTCACTTCAGTTTGAAGAAGGAATTGAGCTCACCATCGACTGGTATTTGACCAGCGAAGAGTGGATGAAAAATGTTACTTCGGGCGATTATCAGAAATATTACGAAAAACAGTATTCAAAAAGATAAAGTCAGTTCATTTTATATAATCAAGCAGATGCAGAAAATGTATCTGCTTTTTGTTTTTATAATAATGTGCCGGATTTCAGTATTTCTCCTCTGCTTTTTTTAACTTCGGCATAAACTGCAAAAAATCAAAAATGAAACGTCGTTCTTTTTTCAAAACTACTGCAATAAGTGGCTCTGCTTTGGCAATTACAGGAGTAGCTGCCTGTACAACCAATTCCGAAAAAATACTGGAATCGCCTGATTTTACTTCATTTGAATTTAACGAAATCACTGTCAGTGAACTTCAGCAGAAGATGGAAAAGGGTGAATTTTCATCGGTTGAAATTTGTCAGAAATACATAGATCGGATAACTCTGGTTGATCCTGAAATAAAAGCTGTTATTGAGTTAAATCCAGATGCTCTTGAAATTGCAGCAGTTTTGGATGAGGAACGAAAAAACGGGAAAGTGCGTGGTCTGCTGCATGGAATTCCGGTGATGATAAAAGACAACATCGACACGGGCGATAAAATGCAAACCACTGCCGGTTCGCTGGCTCTGGAAGGTAATGTTGCTGAAAAAGATGCATTTATTGTAAAGAAACTTCGCGATGCAGGTGCCGTTTTACTAGGGAAAACCAATTTAAGCGAGTGGGCTAATTTTCGTTCAACAAATTCATCCAGCGGTTGGAGTGGCCGTGGCGGACAGGTAAGAAATCCGTTTTGTTTGGACCGAAGCCCCTGTGGTTCAAGCTCCGGAACAGGAGCAGCAGTTTCGGCCAATTTGTGCACCCTTGGAATCGGCACCGAAACCAACGGTTCAATTGTTTGTCCTTCGGGTGTAAATGGTTTGGTGGGAATAAAACCAACCTTGGGAATGTGGAGCCGAAGTGGAATTATTCCTATTGCACACAGCCAGGATACCGCCGGCCCAATGGCAAGAACAGTAAAAGATGCAGCTATTTTATTGGGGGCTTTGGCAGAATTTGACCCGGAAGATGCAGAAAATCATTTGGATAAAGGTGAGATTTTTTCCGACTACACACAGTTTCTCGACGAAAAAGGTTTGTTGGGAGCCAGAATTGGCCTGGCTACAAATACAATGGGTTTTCACAAGGATGTAGACGAAATAGTGAAACTGGCAAGTGAAACGTTAAAAAAGAATGGTGCTGAGGTTGTTGAGTTTGAATTTGAAAACTTGCGTAAAATAGGACGGCCTTCGTATCAGGTACTTTTATATGAATTTAAAGCCGATTTAAACAAATATCTGCAAAGTCATACCAATGCGAAACCTAAAAGTTTGGCCGACTTGATAGTATTTAATGCTGAAAATACCCAAAATGAAATGCCTTGGTTTTTGCAGGAAATTTTTGAAGAAGCTGAAAAGAAAGGCGATTTAAATGAAAAGGAATACCTCGATGCCTTGGAAGAATCGAAAAAAATGGCCGGAATTGAAGGAATCGATGCTGAATTGAAAAAGCACAACCTCGATGCAATTATTGCACCTACCAACGGACCGGCATGGACAATTGACTGGGTGAACGGCGACCACGGCGGGGGAGGAAGTTCTTCGCCTGCAGCAGTTTCCGGTTATCCAAATATAACCGTTCCGGCTGGTTTTGTTCATGGTTTGCCCATTGGGATTTCGTTTTTTGCCGAAGCCTGGAGCGAACCTAAACTATTGAAGCTGGCTTACGCTTTCGAGCAGGCTGGCAAACAACGGAAAGCGCCGGGATTTTTGAAATCTTTAACCGTTTAAAAAAAACACAGTGAATCTGAATTGACTTTGCTTTAACTGTCTTTTAATATTTTTGTTGAGTAAACCGCTACGAAACTAACGATTAAACTGGCAATTATGCTGGAAATTACGCCAATAACTATATTTCCTAAAGAGCTAATTTGAAGTCGGATGATTAGTATTCCAAGTATAACTAATGGAAAAATAAACCAGCTGATAATCAGAAAATATTTGTAACGTTTTAGAATTAACCATGCTCTATCTGCTTCTGTTTTATGATTTTGCAAAACCGATTTAGTTTCGATTATCCTGTCCAATTCTGTTTTAATATTCGACATATCTTTTCTTTTTAACATAAAACGTCCATCGTTTTTAGCAACTGTTTGTATTTCTTCGTCTTCCAGCAAAATCGTTCCTGTTTGTGAAAAAATAACTACAGGAATATCGTTGTTTTTCCTTCGAATATCTTCTAAAATTTTAACTCCCTGAAGATCCCAGGCATCTTTTACTGCAATTTTTGTTTTTGAAATCTGATTAAAAAGATTAGCTAATTCTTTTTCAGCAACAAGTCGTTTTTTTTCAAAGTTTTCATCCATTTTTTTTTGATGAAATAAATCGAGTAAAATCAGGTCGGGTTTAAGTTCATCGATTCTATTTAGTAATTCATTAATGTCATCTTCTTTTTTTATATCATAGTAACTTCCATAACTTAATATGAAATTGTCAATAAAAATTTTCTGATCGTCGCAGATTAAGATTCTCTTTTGAGTCATGTTTTTATTGTATTTTGATAGCAAAACAAAGGTAAATTAAATAAAACAGGAGTTTTGAATCCTGATTAGCATAATACGAGGAAACTAAAGTAAGAATTTTTTTTTTACACACTTTTGAATTTCTTCGCAATTAGATAAATTGTGAAATGCTTATGAAATAAGGATTTATTAATTGAAAAATTATGTGATGATTCAGAAACTGTATCTTTGCAAAAAATTGAATGATGAAGGAAAGTCTTTTTGGAAAAACGTTGGCAGAATTACAGGAAGTTGTTGTTGAACAGGGTCTCCCAAAATTTACTGCAAAACAAATGGCCGACTGGCTTTATAAAAAAGATGTTTCGTCGATCGATGAAATGTCGAATCTTTCCAAAAAGGCACGCGAACTGCTGAACGAAAAATTTGAATTCGGATTAACCGCGCCTACCAAAGTGCAGGAAAGTACCGACGGCACAAAAAAATATCTTTTCCCCACCATTCAGAATAAATTTATTGAAACCGCTATGATTCCCGAACGCGATCGCAAAACAGTGTGTGTAAGTTCGCAGGTGGGTTGCAAAATGGGCTGCCTGTTTTGTATGACCGCCAAACAAGGTTTTCAGGGACAACTTTCTGCCGGTGAAATTGTGAACCAGATCAAAAGTATTGCTGAAGCCGGCGAAGTTTCAAACATTGTTTACATGGGAATGGGCGAACCGTTTGATAACCTGGAACAGGTATTGAAAAGTATCGAAATTCTCACTTCCGACTGGGGTTTTTCAATGAGTCCGCGCCGGATTACCGTTTCAACCATTGGAATTATCCCGGGCATGCTTACATTTCTTGAAAAAAGTGAGGCTCATTTGGCAGTGAGTTTACACACGCCGTTTAACGACGAACGCCGCAACCTGATGCCGGTGCAGGTGGCTTACCCGATTGAAGAAGTGGTGGCAGAAATAAAACGTTGGGATTTTGGCCGTCAACGCCGCGTTTCGTTTGAATACATTGTTTTTGAAAATCTGAACGACTCACCGCGGCATGTTCGGGAGCTGGCAAAATTGCTCGACGGACTAAAATGCCGCATCAACCTGATTCGTTTTCACCCGGTGCCGGGAACTCCGCTAAAAAGTCCGTCGGACAAAGTAATGCAGGAATTTAAAGATGCACTCAACCAGAAAGGGATTTTAACTACTATCCGCGCTTCCCGAGGCCAGGATATTTATGCCGCCTGTGGTTTGCTTTCAACCAAAGAGCTGGTGAAAAACTAAATTTGGCAAGTTTTATTTCTGTATTTAGCTAAATTTGGCAAATTTCGCTTTGTTTGTTGTTCTGATAAGTTATATTTCAGAAACTTTCAAGGCTGTTTTTATGCTAAAACCTTTTTCATTTTGAACAACAGTAGCACATTCGGTATAAAAATCGTGCTCAAAAAACAGGATGTAATTCTTTTCAGCAACTTCTTTCAGAAAACGCTCTTTTTCCTCCATTGTTTTTACAGGATCCAAATCGTAAGCAGCCATCCAAAGCAAGGGAATGTTGGCTGAGGTTGGTACCAAATCGGAAGTATAAATTATAGTTTTTCCGTTGTAATCGATAAACGGAATCATTTGTCCCGGAGTGTGACCATCGAAAAATCGCACTTCAAAACCGGGGAAAAGTTCACCTTCGTTTTCCACAAAATTTAGATTTCCCGATTCAAAAAGAAAGTTTAGAACTTCGGAATGGTAAGCTGCTTTTTCGCGGATGTTCGAAATTTTTGAATGTTCCCACTGAGTTTTACTGCACCAGTGTTTGGCATTCGGGAAAAGTAATTTGAGTGTACCGTTTTCGTTTTTTACCGCGCCGGTGGCATGATCCCAGTGCAGGTGCGTAAAAAAAACATCGGTTATTTCTTCTGTTGAATATCCGTTTTCTGCCAGCGAATTTCCCAGGTGATTTCCCGGTAAATAACCGTTGTTTTTCATGTGTTTTTCCGGGTAATGATTTCCGATTCCGGTTTCAATCAGAATCTTCCGGTTTCCCTGCTCGACAAGCAGGCAGCGCAGGGAAAGTTTTGTAAAATTGTTTTCGTCGGCCGGATAAATTTTGTTCCACATTACTTTGGGAATCACTCCAAAAAGTGCTCCTCCATCGCAATGAAAATTACCTGCTGAAATGTCAATTAACTTCATAATAAAATGTTCCTGATTAATTTAAACCTAATTTTTCCCTGAAATCTTTATCGTTTGAAAAATCCATGATAAATTTTACTACGCCGTAATAATCTTCAATTCCTTTTTCAACTTTGTTAGATTTCAGGTAAGTATTGTAAACTTTTCCGGCGGCTTTGTCGATTTTTTGATTGCGCAGTTTTTGCCAGTGCTCCCTCAAATAGCGGATATCATCTTTCACGCGGCTGTCGAGATTGTTGATTTGTGTGGGGGCAATGTCGTAAATTGAAGCCTGGTAAAGAAACGAGTACAACGCATGAATGTAAGCTGCATACCTAATTTCCTGCGACGAACTGCGGCTGCAAACCAGCCAGGCATAAAAATTGGCTTCGGCTTCGTTCGAAACCCCAAACTGGTGCGCTTTTTCGTGGGCCAGAATAAACGGATATTCAAGAGGAAGAACGTGGCTGTTTACATGAACTTCGTTTAAAAACGGGCCAAAATATCCTGAAATTCCGGCACGCGCAAAAAAAGTGCTGAAAGTTATGGTTTTCGGAATCCTTTTCCCGCCCGGGTAGCTAATTTTCAAAGCTTCCGAAAAATTTCGGTAACCGGCTTCGATTAAGCTGTCGGTTTCAGCCCGGGTTAATTCGTAGGAACTTACATAATTTGCGTTGGCTTTTTCAACTACCAGCTCTAAAACACGCATAAACTCTTCGTTTCCGGGTGCGCTCTCCTTTAAACCGAGCCGCGTGGTTAAATCCTGCCTGAAGTAATTAAATCCCCACAAAAGGTAAAAAAGAATAAAAACCACCGAAATAACATTCAGGAAAACCAGACCGGCTTTTTTGAATGTTATTTTTCTGAAAATCAAAAGAAAAATCAGCACGAAAAGGAATACAATCAGAAAGAGGTAAAAAATATCATCGAGCGAAAAAGGAAACCACCGGCTGAAAAAAGAGACAATGGCGGCAATTACAGGGTAAATTCCCCGCGAATAAACATGTTCAACAAAACCGGGAGTTTTGGTAGAAACCCGGCTAAGAGCAAAAACAAAAATTGCCAGCAGCGGCAAAATCCAGCGTTTGATACTTTTTTTTCCAACCATTTTCGGCAAAATTAATCGAAGCCACAAAATTCAGCAAAAAGTTGAATTCTTTTTATCCGTATTCAAATAAAACAGATTTGAAGTCAGAAGTTTTACTTTTCAGCATTTTGAATTTTGTAAAAGTTGAATTTCTGTCTTTAAAATGAAGGACAATCCGTTGGAGAGATTTTAATATTTCTGATGTTTTGCTTTTAATTTTAAGATAAATGTTAAGTTTTTCTATTGAACAGAATACTGAGCCGACTAAATGTTTATACTTGCAATAACGTTAAAAAAATCATCCCATGTCAAAAAGTTCATATTTAGTTGTGCTGTCGTTTTTTGTGTCTGTAACCATTTCAGCAAAAGCACAGAAATCGGAAAAAGAAGTTCGTGCAATTCATGAAAAAGCATTAACCGTTGATACGCATTGCGATACGCCGATGGCTTTGTTGAATGAAGGTTTTGATGTGGGTAAAAAAAACAGCGCGCCTCAAAGTCGGGTCGATTTTCCGCGAATGAAGGAAGGCGGTTTGGATGCCATCTTTTTTGCAGCTTTTACAAGCCAGCGTGACAGAACGCCTGAAAATACAGAGGCAGCTTACCAGTTGGCCAACCAAATGATAGATTCAACCTACGCGGTTTGTAAACGATACAACAATCTGGCTGAAATAGCAACCAAAGCTGAAGATGCCAAAAGAATTGAAGCCGAAGGAAAACGCGCCATTTATATTGGAATGGAAAATGGGTTTCCGCTCGGAACCGATATAAACAGGGTAAAAGAATTTTACGACAGGGGAGTTCGGTACATTACACTTTGCCACTCGTCGAACAACGATGTTTGCGATTCGTCAACAGATAAAAAAGGCCCGGAACACAACGGTTTGAGCAGTTTTGGTAAAAAAGTGGTGAAGGAAATGAATGAACTGGGAATAATGGTGGATGTTTCACACATTTCGGATAAATCGTTTTTCGACGTGGTTAAATTGAGCAAAGCACCAATTATTGCATCGCATTCGAGTGTACGCGCCATTGCGCACCACAACCGGAATATGACCGACGAAATGATAAAAGCGCTTGCCAAAAAAGGCGGTGTTATTCAGATTTGTTTGCTCGATGATTATGTAAAAGACCCGGATACAACTTCAGTTCGCTACCAGAAAGAACAGGAATACCGAAAAATTTTCAGCACAACTTTTGATTCGATGAGCGACGATGAAAAAGTTGAAATTCGTAAACAATGGCGGGAATTGGGCGATAAATATCCGAAACCACTGCCAACGGTTGCCGATTATGTCGATCATATCGATTATGTGAAAAACCTGGTGGGAATTGATTATGTTGGAATTGGCAGCGATTTCGATGGCGGCGGCGGATTGGCCGACTGCGAAGATGTTAGCCAAATGCCAAACATTACTGCAGAAATGGTAAAACGCGGATACACCGACGAAGAAATTGCAAAAGTTTGGGGCGGAAACTTTTTCCGTGTTTTTGCCGAAGTTGAGAAACTGGCAAAAAATTAACCAAATCATCTAAAAATTCGTCGTGCTGAACTTGTTTCAGCATGTTGTTATCTTATCCTAAAATTTGGTATTGACAAAAAATTATACACTTTTTGTCAAATTTTTTTACACTTCTTTTTTTAGAAGAGTTGCTATTGCATTGAAAATCTAAGGTTTGAAAAAAAGGCACCGGATTTGGTAAAATTGCGTGTGTACTTTTTAATTCTGCCATGAGAGTAAAATCAACTTTTAGAAGTCTTTTCAGATATCGTTTAAATTCCTCAATAATTATTGTCAGCCTTGCCATTGGGATTGCCTGTATGAATTTGATAACCATTTTTATTACAAGGGAAAACAATGCCGACGGATTTCAGAAAAATAAAGATCGCATTTTTGCTTTGCAGGCCGACGATCCGTTCCGAAAAGGACAAAAAATGTACTTTATTCGTTATGGAGCAGCAGAATATATGAAAGATAATTTTGCCGAAGTTGAGGATTTTTGCCGGGTTGCAAAAGCTAATACGGTTAAAGTTAAGGCAAACAATCGGGATTTTTATGGTGATATTAATGTGATTTCTACATCGGCAAATTTTTTCCGGTTTTTTTCGTACAATTTAATTTCTGGTTCGCCAGAAAAAGTTCTGGAAACCAAACAGGACATTGTTATTTCAGAGGAACTGGCTTTGAAATATTTTGGTTCGCCAAACGCGGTGGGACAAAAATTGAAACTGGTAAACCGGAACAACGAAGAAGAAATGGTTGTCAGCGGGATTCTGAAAAAGACAAAAGAAAGTACACAGCTGAATTTCGACATGGTTCGGTTGATAGGCGACGACGATTCGCGCTGCTATCTTCTTTTGAAAGAAAATACTAACCTGGTACAACTGGAGGAAAAGTTTTCCCAAAACCGCGAAAATATTCCGATTGTTCACGACGGGAAGCCCGGAACCCACTACCTGAAATCGATGAAAGCTGCTTATTTCGACACCACCCGCGGGCAATCGGTTGAGATTTCGCGCGACAAAACCGACCTGGTAATTGCTTTGGTAATTGCGCTAATGATTCTGGGTGTGGCACTTTTTAATTATCTGGGTTTAATTAACAACCGGTTGCTGGAAAAAACACTTGAATATTCCATCAGAAAAGTAAACGGCGGCTCTATTTTTAACCTGATTTCAGGTTTTATGGGAGAGGCGTTTGTTTTGGTCGGACTGGCATTTGTTTTCAGCATTGTATTAATGGTTTGGGCCATCCCGTTTTTTAACCAGTTTACTTCGGCTTCAATTACCACGGCTTATATTTTCAGTGTAGAAAATGTTTTCCTTTTGTTTGGAATTCCGGCGTTAATTCTGCTCACTTCTTTTCTTTTTGCCCTTTTCAGAATGAATAAAAATGTGTATCCCAAAATATTAAAATCAACAAAAATACAAACGTCCGGTAGTTTCCGGATTCCGGTTTTTAATGTTGCTCAACTTGCTATTTCGGTGGTATTAATTATTGGCTCGGTTATTATTTTGAAACAGATTCATTACATCAACAACAAAAAAATGGGGCTCGACAGGGAAGTAGTGGAGGTTAAAATTCCGCAACAATACAACAATCTTGCTCCTGTTTTTAAAGCCGAATTGGAAAAAAATCCGTCAGTAAAAATGATTTCGCTGAGCGACGCATCTCCTGTTCTGGAACATTTTGAAATATTGCTGCATTACAACGAAAACGGTGTTGAAAAAGAATACACCCCGGCGGTTTTTGTGGGCGACGAAAATTATACAAGGGCGCTTGGAATTGAAATTGTTGCAGGTGAAGATTTTTCTGAAGATGCGGCCTCAAACAATGGGAAATGTATCATAAATGAATCTATGGCTGCTCTTTTTTCCGGGCAGGATCTGATTGGGAAACCGGTTCCCGGAAATCCGGACAACTCAATTATTGGAATTTGTAAAGATTTTCATTACGGAAGTTTAAAACAGGTAATTGAACCGGGTTATGTTGCATATAAAGAAGGCGGTTCGTACTTAATGGTAAAACCTTTGGAAAATCAGTCAAAACAGGTTCGCGAGGCAATAGCACAGACCTGGGATAAAATTATTCCCGACTTTCCGTTAAATATGGAATCGATTGGCGAACGCTACGAATACATGCACCGCGAAAATGAAAACTATGCAAAACTGGTAGGTGCGTGCTGTTTTATCAGCGTATTTTTATCGATGATTGGATTGTTTGCCGTTTCGTACCACACCAGCCGGCGCAGAATTAAGGAGATTGGAATTAGAAAAGTGAACGGTGCAAGAATTGTCGAAATACTGGCGATGCTCAACAAAGATTTTGTAATTTGGGTTGCGGTTGCCAATGTTCTGGCTGTTCCTGTTGGCTGGTATTTTATGCAGCGCTGGCTCGAAAATTTTGTGTATAAAACTGAATTAAGCTGGTGGATTTTTGCCCTAGCGGGCTTTCTGGCGCTGGCAATTGCATTATTTACTGTTTCGTTTCAATCGTGGAAGGCAGCTGTTAAAAATCCTGTGGAAAGTTTAAGGTACGAATAAAAGTCAGAATCAGGATTTACAGGATTAATTGATAATCAGGATTCTGAAAGTATCCATGCAATCCATAAATCGTGTAAATCCAGTTTCAGACAATTAATAATACAAGAAAATGATACAATTAAAAAACATCGACAAGTATTACGACGCGAAATTTCAGCGGACGTTTATTTTAAAAGGAGTAAACCTTGAAATAAAACAAGGTGAATTTGTTTCGATAATGGGGCCCAGCGGCGCGGGAAAATCAACGCTGCTCAATATTATTGGCTTACTCGACGAACCCAGTGCCGGAGAGTATTTCTTTTGGGACGAACCGGCACACAAAATCAAAGAGAAACAAAAAGTGCAGTACCACCGCAGTCACATTGGATTTATTTTCCAGGCCTTTCACCTGATTGAAGAACTGAATGTTTACGAAAACATTGAAACACCACTGGTTTACCGCGGTGTAAAAGGCAAGGAACGCAAAGCCATGGTGGCCGATCTGCTCGACCGTTTCAATATTGTAGCCAAAAAAGATTTGTTCCCCAGCCAGCTTTCCGGGGGGCAGCAACAACTGGTGGCCATTGCCCGCGCAATTATCGGAAGCCCGAAATTGTTGCTTGCCGACGAACCTACAGGAAACCTGCATTCAGAACAAGGCGAAATGATTATGAAATTGCTGAAAAAACTGAATGAGGAAGGAATGACGATTATCCAGGTTACGCACTCGCAGGAAAACGCAAAATACGGAAGCCGGATTATTAATCTGAAAGACGGTTATGTAACAGAGAGTTAATTATAATACCTGTCATTTCGGCGAAGAATAGCCTGTCCCGATTTAATCGGGAAGGAGAAATCCCCCACCTGAAAGAGACAGATTTCTCAGTCGTTTTTCCTTCGAAATGACACTAAGAAAAAAATTATGATATTAAAAGTTGTAATTCGGAATTTAATAAAAAGGCCGTTTTTAAACCTGATAAAAGTAACCGGACTAAGCCTGGCTTTAACAGGAATCCTTTTTATTGCGCTGTTTCTGAAAAATGAACTTTCATTTGATAAGTTCAACGAAAAAGCCGACCGGATTTATCGTTACACCATTGCCGACCCTGATTTTCTGGGGGGAAATGAATTTGCCCGGATAGTAAATCCCGGTTACATTCCTCAGGTAAAACAACAGGTTCCCGAAATTGAAGATTTTGTTCGTCTTCGGCCGGTACGCGAAGGTTTGATAAAATACAACGAACAATACTACAACGTTGACCAGGCTTTTGAATGCGACAGTACTTTTTTCCAGGTTTTCGATGCTGAACTTACGGTAGGAAACAAACTTACCGTTCTCGAAAATCCCGCGTCGATGGTAATTTCAGAGACATTGGCCGAAAGGGTGTTTGGCAAGTCAAATCCGGTTGGCGAAATGCTTTCCATTCCATCCGGCCAGTTTTATGGCGATGATCAAAAATTTACGGTCAGCGGAGTTATGAAAGATTTTCCGTTTAAAAGCCATTTTCATCCTGTTTTTATTGCAACGCCCGTTTCCGACAAATTTATAAACGACTGGGCCTGGACCTATCTTTTGCTTTCCGAAAATGCTAATCCGGAAAATGTCGTAAAAGGGGTAACCGGTTTTATTGCCGAAACCCGGCCCGACAAAACCCGCGAATTGAAACTCGAAGTGCATCTTCAGAAACTCTCCGATATTCATTTGCATTCAAACAAACTGCGCGAAATTGAACCCAACGGAAACATCCGGAACATTTATGTTTTGGCCATTGCAGCCTTTATTTTGCTGTTGATTTCCATCAGCAACTTTGCTAACCTCAACCTTGGGATGGCCGGTTTTACTTCAAAATACCTTTTAATCAATAAAATTCTTGGGTCATCAAAAACCACAGTTGCGGTTTACTTTTTTGCCGAAGGACTTTTTATTATTCTGGCAACTTTACTGCTCACATTATTTTTTGCTGTACCAGTAAATTCATTAATTACCCGCTTTTTTGGAATGAACCTTTTACAGGGAAATTTTTTATTTATGGGTCTGCTGATTTTCGGTTTCACTATTCTTAGCCTTGTTTTTGGAATGGTGCCCGTGCTAAGATCGGTATTTGCCAACTTTAAGTTCCGGAGCAGCGAAAGTTCTGCGCTGATTGTTAAAAATGGAGGAATCAGCCGCGGATTAATTGTTTTTCAGTACGCTTTTTCCATTGCACTGATTATTGCCGTAATCGTAATTTCCTGCCAAACCGATTTTGCATATAAAAACGGGATGGGCGTTCAGGAAAACAATATTGTTTGTTTGCCTGCTGTACACGCCAATATTCAGCAAAAGTTCGGGATTTTAAAAACCGAATTATTAAAATACAACAGCATTAAAACCGTTTCGGCCATGATGGAACCGCCGGGTGGCGAAGCAAACGACATGTTTTCTTTTGAAATGGAAGGATTTGACGCGCAAAATGAACAAGACAAACGCATTGGTGTTTTCCCGTGCGATTATTCCTTTGCCACCATTTTCAACCTGAAATTTCTGGGTGGAACCAATTTTTCTGAAGAAAATACAGATGCCGATAATTCGGGCGAATACATAATTAATGAAGCGGCGATGCACCGGTTAAATTATTCGAATGCCAATGAAATAATTGGAAAGGAATTCAAACTAAATTTTCCACAAGGCGATGAAGTGGTAAAAATTCCGCGCGGGAAAATTATTGGCGTTGTAAAAGACTTTTATCTTTCGAGCCTGAAAAAAAGGGTTGAGCCGCTGGTTTTGTTTAAACGCGAAAATTTGTGGCTGATAAATTTTGTGATTGCCTCTGAACCGGGAATGCAGAAAATTGCCATTAGCGATATGAAAAATGTGTGGAATGAGCTTTTCCCGGAATACCCTTTTCAGTATGAACAAGTGGGTGCCATGTACCAGAAAGTGTACCGGTCGGAATTGCTGCAGGCAAGGCTTTTATCGGTATTTACGTTAATTGCCCTGTTTATTTGTTCGATGGGTTTATTCGGTTTGGCGCTGATAATCACCCAACAGCGAACCAAGGAAATTGGCGTGCGTAAAGTAAATGGCGCCAAAATTTTCGAAATTCTGATTTTGTTGAACAAAGACTTTGTAAAATGGGTGGGTTTTGCGTTTGTTCTGGCGTGCCCGGCAGGCTGGTTTGCGATGCACAAATGGCTCGAAAATTTTGCCTACAAAATCCCGCTCAACTGGTGGATTTTTGCCGGAGCAGGAATTGCCGTTCTGGGAATTGCACTTCTGTCGGTTAGTTTTCAGAGTTGGAAAGCAGCCTCGAAAAATCCGGTGGAAGCGCTCAGGTACGAATAATTAAATCGGTAACTGAAGTTTGAAAAAGGAACAATACTATTGATGAAATTAATAATTAGCATATTTTTTATTGGGTTGTTTTCAAGTGCTTTAAGTGCACAAACATTAGACGAAATTCTGGAGAAACATTTCGAAGCAGTTGGAACAAAGTATTTGGAAAATGTTGAAACGATTCAGTTTAAAGGATTTTATTACAATCGATTTCTTGAAAAAATGGGCGGCAACCTTCCTGAAAAACTTTTAAAACCCGATTTTATTTTGTCGGTTGAGAAAGCTAAAAGTTATCGTTTGCAAATATTCAGCGAACCGGGAAATTTTGTCACCGGTTTTTATGAAGGAAATTACTGGATCAATCAAAGCGGGAATATAAACACAAAATGGGATCCCGGTGAAGGTGACCGGCGGATTATTCAGCAAGCCATCGATTTGGAGGGATTTTTATTCAACTGGAAAAAGAAAGGATACAAAGCAATTAATTCCGGGGAAGTGGTTTTGAATCGTAAAAAATACCATAAAATTCAATTGATTAACGCTGAAAAAACAAGCTTCAATTATTATCTCGATTCAAAAACTTTCCTGATTTCCTATATCTGTTTTGAAGGTGATTTGGAAGATGAAAAAGAACACACAAGTGTTGAATTTCAGGAATATAAAAAAGTGGGGAAAATTAGTTTCCCGTTCAAACGCATTCATACTGAGCGGATGCTCGACGGCGGATTCGGGAAAAAAGATATTGTAATTAAGGAAATTGTGTTGAATCTAATATTTAACAACGAATTTTTTAAACCCGATAATAAAAATTAATAAATCAAAAAAAACCAAACCTGATGAAAACGAAATTATTCTTTCTTATGTTTTTGGCTGCAATTTTTGTAGTAGCGTGCAATTCTTCAAAAAAAACCGATGCAAAAGAAGCTGTTTCCACCGAAGTTCAACAGGAAGAACCGGCAGAACCCATTTCAGCTAAAGGGAAGATTGTTAACAATGAAACCGGCGAAGCGGTAGGAATGGTAATAATAATTGTAAAAGGAACAACCACCGGAACCATGTCGGGACCAAACGGTGAGTTTTCGATTGAAGCGCCGGCGGGAGCAAAAAAACTGGTGTTCAGCGCCGATGGTTTTGAATCGCAGGAAATTGATATTGACGGTGAAAATGAAATGGAAGTGAAACTTTTGCCGAAAAAGTAAATCTTTTCGCCGGGTTCTTTCTTTTCAATTCAGTTTATTTTGGCTGAAGTAATTTTTATAATTAAAAATTTACATCATGTTTGACTATCGCCTGAAATCGGCATTCCGGTATTTTTCAAAACAAAGAATATTTATCTCGATAAATATTTTGGGGCTGGTGATTGCTTTTGCGGTTTCTTCGCTCATCATGTTGTACATAATCAACGAGTTGAAGTACGATTCGCAACACAAAAACCGCGCAAGAATTTACCGGGTATTAAACAACCGGCAATCCATTCAAACCACCGATGCATTAACAACGCTCGATTTGGGGCCGCTCATAAAAACAGGTTTTCCTGAAGTGGAAAAAATGAGCAGGGTGGTTACTGCAAAAGCATTTTTAATAAAAGATGAGGAAGAAATTACATCGAAAGCGCTTTTTGTCGATCCCGATTTTCTGGAAATGTTTTCATTAAAATCGAACCAAAAATTAAGCAGCGAATTTTTAGCGGCGCCAAATTCGGTTGTTATTTCAGAAAAAATGTCTCAAACAATTTTTGGCGAAGATTACCCGGTGGGAAAAATACTTCAGATTAAGTTCCCCAACGGAAACGGGAATTTTTTTAATGTAACGGGAGTCGTCAAAAATCCGGGAAAATTTTCTTCGGTGAACGGCGATTTGTTTTTAAATTTTGAGTATTACCACAAAAATCTTTGCAGCGCTTTTTTTGAATCGTACCCGTTTTTTACCACATTTCTGATGGTTCCGCAGGGAACCGACATTTCGTTTCTTGAAGAAAAAATAAACAAAGCCAACCGCGACGACTGGACCGGTATTTCGGACAACAAATACGAATTGCAAAAATACAGCCGCATGTATTTATATTCTGCCAATCTATCGAACAGTTTTTTTTCATCCGGAAATTCCAAGATTTTATATGGCCTGCTTTTCCTGGTTTCTGTGGTTGTAATTATGGCGTGTCTTAATTTTGGCATTTTGTCGACTGCCTGTGCACTCACCCGAAACAAGGAAATCGGTGTAAGGAAAATAAACGGCGCCACCTTAAAACAGGTAAAACGGCAAATACTTTTTGAATCGTTTTTACAGGTAATAATTGCACTGCCGGTTGCACTTTTTTCAGCAGTAATTTTGTTGCCTTGGTTTAACCGTTTTGTCGGGCGGGAGCTGGTTTTCAATTTTTCTGAAAACATTCTTTTTGTAGCTGGAATAACAATTTTAGCCGTTTTTACGGCCTTGCTTGCCGGAGTGATCACTGCCTCTACTTCGGTAAAAGTTAGCCCGGTTCAACTGTTGCGAAAAGAAATACGCAGGTTTGGATTTGGCATGAACCTGAACCGGATTCTGCTAACCAGTCAAATGGTTGTTGTAATTTGGTTTCTGGCAGTTACATTTATTATTCAGAAACAAATTCGGTTTTCAACGTCAAAAGGCTTGGGTTACAATCCTGAAAATATGCTGGTTTGCTCCATTGAAAATCCAAATTACAAAGGCGATTTTACAAATCCTCAATACGAAGATCAGTCCCGGATGGAAGATTTAAAAGCCAGATTGATGAGTTTCCCGTTTATAAAAAATGTTTCGATAGTAAGTGAAGCGCCTCCGCTGGCCGACCAATTGGGATCGGGAACCATTTTTATTCCTGAAACCCAAAAAGCGTTTTCCATTGCTTCGCTCAGTTGCAATGCTAATTTTCCTGAATTTATGGGTTACCGGTTAAAAGAAGGGAGTTTTTTCTCGGAAAATTACACCGGAAACGGTGCAAACGAAATTTTGTTGAACGAAGCTGCGGTTAAATATTTGGGTCTGGAAAATCCTGTCGGGCAGGTAGTTGATATGGACGGCGCAAAATCGGTAAAAATTATTGGCGTTGTTTACGACTTTAATTTTCAGTCGATGCGCAAGGAAATCGTTCCGGTTCGTATTCGAAAAAACGACAAGTATTTGATGCGATTTGAGCTGGTTGTGCGGTATGCCCCGGAGATGGGAAAAGAAACGGTGGCACAGTTTAACTCGGCTTTTGGCAGTTTATACAACGGTTACGAAAGTGAAATTACTTTTCAAGAAGACAAATTAAAAGCTTTGTATGAAAAGGAAAATACCGAATCGCGAATTTTTATGTTCGGAATTGTTCTTGCCATTTTTATTGCAATGATGGGGATTTTGGGAATTTCGCTGTTTACAGTCCGGCAGCAGGTAAAAGAAATTGGTGTTCGGAAAATAAATGGCGCAGCAGTTACCGACATCTTATCAATGCTGAATGTAAATATTCTGAAGTGGGTGGCCGTGGCTTTTGTAATTTCAACGCCGGTGGCCTGGATTGCCGCTCACAAATGGCTTGAAAATTTTGCCTACAAAACCGGTTTAAGCTGGTGGATTTTTGTTTTGGCCGGAATTATGGCAACCGGGATTGCTCTTTTAACTGTTTCTATTCAATCGTGGAAGGCTGCCACCAGAAACCCGGTGGAGGCGTTGAGGTACGAATAAAATGTCGGAATCAGGATTTTGCAGATTTCAGGATTAACTTGATGTTTTTTTAATCCTGTAAATCTTAAAATCTTGTCCATTCTGATTCCGACAATTAGCAATTCAGTTTGTATATTTATTTGAAAATTGAACCTAATATTTTTGTTATGAAATCGACTTTAAAATCACTGACTGTTTTGTTTTTGCTGAATGTGTTTTTTAGTTTCTCAACATTTTCGCAAAAGGAACAACCACTTTGGCCAAACGGAATTCCAAATAATCCTGTAAAATACAACCAGGAAAAAGTACGTACCAGCGATGTAAACGAAGGTTCACTTTCGCAAAAGAACAGGGTTTTTAGTCAGGTTTCGGAGCCGACATATTCTCTTTTTACCGCAAAAAATCCAAATGGAGTTGCTGTGGTTATTTGTCCGGGAGGTGGTTTTAGCGATGTTTGGTTCGACCGCGAAGGTGTTGATTTTGCCATGTTTCTGGCCGAAAAAGGAATTACTTCGCTGGTTTTAAAATACCGGACGTATAATTCGGATGCTGAAAATTTTAGCCTCGACAGGAATATTTATGACCCTGCGGTTTATGCCGATGCCAAACAGGCCATCAATCTTTTGAGAAGTCGAGCACAGGAATTCAAAATCGACAAAAACAAAATTGGAATCGGCGGATTTTCTGCCGGTGGTGCTTTGTCGCTTTATGCCGCTTTAAATATTTTTGAAAGCGCTCTCCCTGAATATGCCCAATTTGAGGAAAGTACAGTTCCAAATTTTGTTTTTCCCATTTATCCGGGAATCAACAACGCCATTTATCAGACTGTAAAACACAAGGAAAATATTCCGCCCATGTTTTTGGTAAACGGCGCCGAAGACACAGTAACTCCGGCCATAAAATGCATTCAGTTGTACACCGCTTTGCTGGAAGAAAATGTGCCGGCAGAACTGCATGTTTATGCAAAAGGGAATCATGGTTTCGACTCGGGAATTGGCCGCGGTTTCGGCGTCGCTTCCTGGCAGGGCAGTTTTATCAACTGGCTGAAGGATATGAAGTTTATGGAATAAAAACAGAAGTTAATCTAAACACATAAAATAAATTCTTCTTTGAAATATTAAAAACAGATTTTAGATTTTCACAGGAAGATAATATAAAATTAAGGGCGCTATTTTTAAATGACATCCTCAAATTTTAAAAATTTTGAACTATGATTTTTTGATTTCCGTGAAACCGTAATTCATGAAAACATATTAATCAAATCCCAACAAAAAAATCACAAAAATCAAAGTTTAGCTATTTTTTCAATCGCTGTTTTTATTCTTGAAATGGTTTCTTCTTTGCCCAGAATTTCACAGATTAAAAATAAATCGGGTCCCATGTTACCACCAACCAGACAAAGCCGCAACGGGTTCATTATTGCGCCAAAACCCCATCCTTTTTCATTCATAAATGCCGAAAAAGATTCTTTGATGGAATCGGCTTTCCATGTTGAAACCGAATCGAAAACCGTTGTAATTTCATCCAGCTGTGCGCCGGTATCTTCTTTCCAGCGTTTTTTTACGGTTTGTGCATCGTATTCTTTTGGAGATTCGAAGAAATAACTGCTCTGGTCCCATAAATCGTTAACAAATTCGCAGCGTTCTTTTATTTCAGCAACTACTTTTTGAATTTTTTCATCAGTGGCGACAACTCCTTTTTCTTTCAGAATTGGTTTGAAAAGCTGGGTCAGATCTTCAACTGATTTTTGCTGAAAATAATGTTTGTTGAACCATTTTGCTTTTTCCGGATCAAAACGTGATCCCGATTTAACAACCCGTTCAAGGCTGAATATTTCTGAAAGTTCGTCAACAGAGAAAAACTCCTGTTCTGTTCCCGGATTCCAGCCTAACAAAGCCAGCAAGTTAATAAATGCTTCGGGGAAATATCCGTCTTCGCGATATCCGTGAAATGATTCGCCGGTTTCCGGGTCGTTCCATTTGAGCGGAAAAACAGGGAATCCCATTTTATCGCCGTCGCGTTTGCTGAGTTTTCCTTTACCCACTGGTTTTAAAATGAGCGGTAAATGTGCAAATCGCGGACGGGTTTCTTCCCAGCCCAGCGCACGGTACAACAAAACGTGCAACGGCATCGACGGCAGCCATTCTTCTCCACGGATTACGTGCGTAATTTTCATCAAATGGTCGTCGACTACGTTGGCCAAATGGTAAGTTGGCATTCCGTCGGATTTGAATAGCACTTTGTCATCGAGGCTTTTTGTGGTGTTGAAAGTTACCTGTCCACGAATTAAATCTTCTTCCGTTACATCCAAATCTTCAGGCATTTTAAAACGAATCACATAATTTTCGCCAGCTTCTGTTTTTTGTTGAACTTCTTTCGAAGATAATTTCAGTGAATTATTCAGGTTTTCGCGGGTGCCAATTCCATAAGAGAAAGTTTCTTTGTTGGATTCGGCTTTTTTCCGCAGATTTTCAATCTCCTCTGGTGTGTCAAAAGCAATGTAAGCCCATCCGGATTCAACAAGCTGGTCGGCATATTTTTTATAAATCTCTTTGCGTTCGCTTTGGCGGTATGGTCCGAACTCTCCACCAATTCCCGGGCCTTCCACAGGATTTAACCCGCACCAGTTTAAACTTTCAATAATATATTCTTCAGCGCCGGGCACAAAACGTGTTTGGTCGGTATCTTCAATCCGGAGAATAAATTCGCCACCGAGCTTTTTTGCAAACAGGTAGTTAAACAAAGCTGTTCTTACTCCACCCATGTGCAGCGGGCCGGTTGGACTTGGGGCAAAACGTACCCGTACTTTTGAATTGTTCATTGCTTTTCTTTTAGTCGGTGCAAAGATAAAAGTTTTTAAAAACCGTTTTCCTTTAACTTAAAGGATAAGTTATTCTGATTTTATTTACAAGAATTATTATTTATTTTTAAAGCAAATAAATTGTAAAAACTGTTCATTAAAATGGGCAAACTAACCGGTAACAGGGATAAGAGTAAAAGAGAAAGCGAACTCTTTACAGCAGTATTTAATCAGAAAAACAGATGGTGGTTAGTTATCGCTTTGATTGCTATTACATTTATCATTTTCAGTCCGTCCTTAAATAACGATTTTGTTCGTTGGGACGACAATCAATATGTTACCGAAAATGAGTTGGTAAAGGATATTTCCTTAAACAACCTTGGCAAGTTTGGAGATAACGTAGCCGGTAATTTTCATCCCTTGACCATGATTTCACTTGCACTTGATTATCATTTCTTTGGATTGAATCCATTTTATTTTCATTTAAAGAACCTGATCTTTCATTTGTTGAATACTGTTTTAGTTTTTTTCTTCATCATGAAAGTTTCAAAGAATAATTATTTTGTTTCTTTTTTCACAGCTTTGCTTTTTGGAATTCATCCCATGCACGTTGAATCGGTAGCATGGGTTTCGGAGAGAAAGGATGTTTTGTACACGTTTTATTTTTTGACAGGTCTTCTTTTGTACTATGAGTATGTTCAAAGGAAGAAGAAACTGTTTTATTTTTTATCATTAATTGCATTTGTGTTTTCAACTCTTTCGAAATCAGCAGCTGTAGTTTTTCCACTTGTTTTATTGTTGATTGATTATTGTGAGAAGGGCAAATTTGAACTGAAAGGATTATTTCAAAAAGTCCCGTTCTTTGTTTTGGCTTTGGTGATAGGGATAATTGCTTTAAAAACACAATCCGACGCTGGAGCAGTTGAAAAAACTGATTTTACCTTTTTTGGAAGAATACGAATGGCAACCGGAGGAAATTGGGAATATATAAGGAAATTCTTATTTCCTGAACCGCTAACAAATTATTATCCAATTCCCAATTTTAACAATAATTCATTTTTTTATTTTCAGTCAATTCTGGTTTTTGTTTTATTGTTTTTTTTAATAATAAGATATTTCAAAAGGAACTGGTGGGTTTCATGGGGATTAATATTTTATTTTACTACCATTATTCTTGTCCTGCAGTTTTTGCAAGTTGGCGGATCATTTGTTTCCGACAGATATACCTACATGCCATATATTGGGTTAGGATTTACATATTTTATGCTGATTTTCTTTTTATTAAAGAGATTTGAAAAAATGAAGTATGTAATAATTTCAGGGATGGTTCTTCAATTTGGTTTTTGGGCTGTTAATGCATATTCTCAAACAAAAGTGTGGAATAATACAGGAACACTTTGGAATAATTTTATCGATAAATTTCCAAATGAATCTTCAAAAGCGCACAACAATCTAGCGGAATATTATTTAATGCAGGGAGATACCATAAAAGCAGAAATTGAAGTTGATAAATCGATTGAATCAGATGGAAATAATTATAAAGCTTACACCATGAAAGGCAGAATATTTTATGAATTAAAAGAATATCAAACTGCTTTAAATGCATTTTCAAAAGCTTTAGAAATAGAAAAAAATTATAAAGAAGCGTTAAAAGGACGTAGTGCAGCATATTACTTTATAGGAGATTTTCAAAATGCATTTGATGATATCGAAATGTATTTTAAGCAGGATAGTACAGATGTTGAAGCACTAAATCTTCGAGGGAATATATATATTCAAAAAAATGAACTTGATTTGGCGTTGGAGGATTTTAATAACGCAATTCAACTAAATACAGAACATAAGGCTTCAATAAACAACCGAAATCTGGTACTCGCATTAAAAAACGATTCCTCTGCCCAGCAACAATTTACTGATATAATAAAATCGGATAATGAAAATTACGAAGCGCTGACAAACAGGGGTGTAGTTCAATATAAAAATGGAAACTTGGATGAAGCGCTGGATTATTTTAATCGTGCATTACAAATAAACAATAACTATCCGGAAGCTTTGAGAGGTAGAGCTGCAATTTATTTTGAACAAAAAAGGTATAAAGAAGCGATTCCGGATATTACGGCATTTCTTAAAGTAAACCCGACAAATTATGATATGTTAAATCGAAGAGCGCAATGTTATTTTATGACAAATCAACTTCCCAATGCTATTGATGATTTAAATCAGCTAATTTCGGTACAACCTTCAAACGGAGCTCTTTATCATGGGAGAGGATTAATTTATTTAAAGTTGGGTGATAAGAAAAAAGCACTTGATGACTTATTAATGGCGAATGAGCTGGGAGTGAAAGTGGATGCTAATATTTTAAGGGCACTTCAAACACAATAACTGCCTTTTATCACAATTTATTTTTAGTGCTTTTCTTTATTTTGTAAAAGAGTGATATTGTCAATATTTAAGAAATTACCATGTACGGAAAAATAAAACACGATCTTCAACTAACACTGGAAGAGCTAAAAGAACAGGGACTTTACAAAAATGAACGAATCATTACTTCGTCTCAAAGTTCTGAAATTGAAGTTGGTGAAAAAACAGTTTTGAATTTTTGCGCTAACAACTATCTTGGTTTAGCCAACCATCCTGAAGTTATAAAAGCAGCCCAGGAAATTATGAATGACTGGGGTTTTGGTCTTTCATCGGTTCGGTTTATCTGCGGAACCCAGCAGATTCATAAAGATCTTGAAAAAAGTGTTTCTGAATTTTTAGGTACCGAAGATACTATTCTGTATTGTGCTGCTTTCGATGCGAACGGGGGTGTTTTTGAACCACTGTTCGGTGAAGATTCTGCAATTATTTCCGACGAATTGAACCACGCTTCTATTATTGATGGGGTTCGTTTATGCAAGGCACAACGTCTCCGTTACAAACATTCAAATATGGAAGAGTTGGAGCAGTGCCTGAAAGATTCACAATCGGCAAAATATCGGATTGTTGTAACCGATGGCGTTTTTTCCATGGATGGCGACCTTGTTAAGCTCCCTGAAATTGTTGCTTTGGCAGAAAAATACGATGCTCTGGTTATGGTCGACGACTCGCACGCTACCGGTTATATCGGGAAAACAGGCCGTGGGACAGCAGAACATTTCGGATTGCTCGGTAAAATCGATATTATTACTACCACTTTCGGAAAAGCAATGGGAGGCGGAAACGGAGGTTGTACTTCAGGAAGAAAAGAAATTATTGAAATGTTACGCCAGCGCTCTAGGCCGTATTTGTTTTCGAATACACTCGCTCCGGCAACCGTTGGCGCCACACTGAAGGCTATTGAAATGCTTTCGTCGGGTAGCGAACTTCCTGCAAAAACCATGGCCAATGCAGTACATTTCCGTACAAAAATGCAAGCAGCAGGGTTCGACCTTGTAAAAGGCGACACTGCCATTGTTCCGGTGATGATTTACGATGCGCCGCTCGCCGTAAAATTCGCCGACGAATTACTCAAAGAAGGAGTTTATGTAATCGGTTTTGTTTATCCGGTAGTTCCAAAAGGAAAAGCCAGAATCAGGGTTCAGCTTTCGGCAGCTCACACCACTGAACAAATCGACAAAGCTATAAATGCATTTATTAAAGTGGGGAACAATCTCGGTATTATATAAGTAAACCAAACTTTAGAACGAAAGAGCTGTCCCGGAATGTGGCAGCTCTTTTTATTAAAAATCTGACCAGTCGTATTATATGAAATGAAAATATTTTTGAGTTTTTTCAATAAAAACAAATATGACTATAAAAATAGTTTTCAAATTAATAAGATAGTTATATATTTGTGCTATGCAAGAATTAACAAAAGCCGAAGAGCAGGTGATGCAAAGTCTTTGGAGCATTAACAAGGGTTTTTTGAAGGATATTGTTGAACAATTTCCGGAGCCACGACCTGCCTACACTACAATTTCTACTGTAATTAGAGTGTTGGTTAGAAAAGGATTTATCGCTTACAACAGTTATAGTAAAATCAACGAATATTATCCATTAATTTCAAAAAGTGAATATGCACAAAACAGGTTAAAAGGCGCTGTTCAGAATTATTTCGATGGTTCGGTAACGCGGTTTGCTTCTTTCTTTACCGACAATAATGAGGTTGATTTGCGTGAACTGGAAGAAATTCAATCACTTATTCAACAGGAAATTGATAAAAGAAAATCGGAAAAATGATGGAACCAATATTTATTTATCATATTAAAGCAAATGTGTTGCTTGTATTGTTTGCTATTTTTTACATCTGGCAATTCAGGAAAGAAACATTTTTCAACTTAAACCGCTGGTTTTTAATTGGCGCTTTTGTTTTTTCACTTACAATTCCGCTTTTGAAAATTTCATCAGGAATTGCAGAGTCGGCAGGTTTGCATTTGAATGAATTTACGTTCTCCGACTTTCTGGAAGGTTCGTTTTCGAATACAGATTCAATTCAAACAAAGCCGGAGCCTGTATTTGTGACGACAAAACTAATTAAAGCAATTTATCTGGTTGGGGTGATTCTATTGTCAGCTCGTTTACTTCTTTTTTTTCTGAAACTGATTCGGCTGATAAAGAAAGGGAAAATCAGAAGGGAAAAACAAGTCTTATTTGTTGAATCCAGTGAATTTGTTCAGCCTTTTTCTTTTATGAATATTATTTTTTATTCTCCCGAATTTATTTCGCGCAAAAACAGCGGGTCTGTAATAATGCACGAATTGGTTCATGTAAAACAAATCCATTCTTTTGATCTTCTGTTTGCTGAATTACTTTCAATTTTTTTCTGGTACAATCCGTTTGTTTATATTCTTCGAAAAGCGGTTCGTGTAAACCACGAATTTTTGGCCGATTCGCAAGTTATTAAAAACGGTTCCGACAGGCTGGAATATTTGCAGCTTTTATCAGGAAGTTCAGCAACCGGATCTGGTTTTAATCTTGTTCATTATTTTAAAACTTCGCCGTTAAAGGCAAGGGTTTTAATGATTTTGAAAAAACCTTCACAACCCGTTCAAATACTGAAATATTTGTTTTTGTTGCCGGTTCTGGCTTTTTTGATTTCGGCTTTTGGAATTCATGAAAACACACCGGTTTTTGTTCGCGAACTCTCTGTTCAAAATAGTATTCCTGGGAATGAAATTACGTTTACAGTTCCGCTTGCTACTGCGAAAATAAGCTCAGGTTATGGCTACCGGATTCACCCGGTAAAAAAAGTAAAAATGATGCATTCAGGAGTTGATTTGGTTGCTAAAACCGGAACTCCTGTTCTTTCCGCCTGCGACGGAGTGGTGCGTTTAACTGAATTCAGCCCTGAAACTTATGGCAATTATATAATTATTGACCACGCCAATGGATTTTCTACTTTGTACGCTCAGCTTTCAAAGGTGAATGTAAAAGCGGGTGAAGAAATTAAACAGGGTGAAATTATTGGAGAAGCAGGAGCCTCGGGATTGTCGACCGGACCACATCTTCATTTCGAAATGAAAAAGGACGGGAAAAATGTAAATCCGGTGGATTACCTTCAATTTTCAGAATAAAAAAAAGCGAAAGTAGTTCTTCCGCTTTTTCATATTCGTTTTTGCTTATTCTTCTTTTTTTGTTGTAGAAATTTTTAGAGGAATATACAACGGGCATAATTTGAAAATTCCGGTTGCCAGCGGAATAATTGCAATTAACCCCCACCAACTGGAATATACAACACCCAAAATAGCGATAATTAAGCCTAAAATTATGCGCAACAAACGGTCGGTTGTTCCTACATTACATTTCATTTTTCAATCTGTTTTAATGTTTTTATTAGAAGTTAAACAAATGGAAATCAATTTGGTTTTAAAAATTCTCTTCTAAAATGGCACAGGCTGTCTTTATATATACCGGGCATTTTAATTGAAAGGCACCGGTTTCAACCGCAGCTATCTGCCCTTCCGGAGTCGAAATGTCGTAACCAATTAATTGTTTGCAGATTAAAGAACCGTGCCTGGCTTTAAATTCTTCATTGAAATTTTTAATGCGCTGTTTTGTTTTTGCTTTTTCATCGGGATCGGAAGTGCTGTGTCCGTGTTTCATCCCGATAACCATGTAAGAGCCGGTTACTGCGCCACAGGTTTCGGCGCAGGCCATTCCGCCTCCAAATCCGCTGGCAATTTTTAACGCAGTTTTTTCATCGAGCCCCAAATCGGGCGCAAAAAGGCTGAATACGGTTTGGGCACAATTAAATTTTGAAAACTGTTCGTTTACGAGTTCGGTTTTTGTAGTCATTTTTTTTGTAAAAATAGTTGAATTTCAATAAAAAACCCGATCCTGAAAGAACCGGGTTTTGAAATATTCGTTTGTTTTTTGTTTTGAAGATTGCTTCCGAATCTGATTATTCACCGCGAACGGCTGCAATTCCTGGAAGAATTTTTCCTTCGAGAGTTTCAAGCATTGCGCCACCGGCAGTTGAGATGTATGAAACGTTTTCAGCGATTCCGAATTTGTTAACAGCTGCAACCGAATCGCCACCGCCAACCAGTGAGAAAGCGCCATTTTTTGTAGCTTCAACAACGGCTTCGCCAATGGCTTTTGTTCCGGCAGCAAATGCTTCCATTTCGAATACACCGGCAGGACCGTTCCAAAGAATAGTTTTCGATTTGCCAATTACTTCTTTAAAAGTAGCAATGGTTTCCGGACCAACATCCAATCCCATCCAGCCGTCTTTGATTCCGGCAGCCGGGCAAATTTCGGTATTGGCATCGTTGGCAAATTTATCCGCAGCCACACAGTCGGTAGCAATAACCAGGTTTACGCCTTTTTCTTTTGCTTTTTCAATAATTGTTTTTGCCAATTCCAGATAATCGTCTTCGCAAAGTGAAGAACCGATATTTCCGCCGAGAGCTTTCACAAAAGTGAAAATCATTCCACCGCCGATAATCAGGTTGTCTACTTTGTTCAACATATTTTCGATGATGGTGATTTTTGTTGAAACTTTAGCTCCACCCATAATTGCAGTCATCGGACGAACAGGTTGCGAAACTACTTTGTCAAGGCTTGCTACTTCACTTTCAACCAAATAACCAAACATTTTGTCGTTCGGGAAGAATTTTGCCATAACAGCAGTAGAAGCGTGTGCGCGGTGAGCTGTTCCGAATGCATCGTTAATCCAGCAGTCGCCAAGTTCTGAAAGCTGGCCTGCAAAAGCTTCGTCGCCTTTTTCTTCTTCTTTGTGGAAGCGCAAATTTTCGAGCAACAAAACTTCACCCGGTTTCAGGGCAGCTGCCATTTCTTTAACTTCTTCACCAACACAGTCGGGAGCCAGTTTTACTTCACAGCCCAGCAAATCAGCCAGGTGTTTGTGCAGGTGCTTCATTGAATATTTGTCTTCTGGTCCGTTTTTCGGGCGACCAAAATGCGACATGATAATCGGAGAACCGCCTTCTGCAATCACTTTTTTAATGGTGGGTAAAGCGGCAGTCATGCGGGTGTCATCGGTAATTTCGAAATTTTCGTTTAACGGTACGTTGAAATCAACACGGATAAGCGCTTTTTTGCCTTTAAAATCGTAGCTACTAATTGTTTGCATTGTATTGTTTTTTTTGAGTTTCAGAAAAATCGATCAAAGATAACAAATTAATGGCGTGTATTTCTACTGTTAAAATCACATCGGTTGAATTTAATGTTGTGGTAAACTTTGCAATTCCGGCACTGGCATCAAATTTCAAACAAATACTAAAATTTGTTATTTGGTTGTTGAGATTTGGTTATTTTTAACGCATGTTTTTTAAAGATGTAATCGGACAGGAAAGTATTAAGCAGCGATTGATTCGCTCTGTACAGGAAGAGAGGGTTAGCCACGCTCAGTTGTTTTCGGGTCAGGAAGGAACCGGAGCGCTGGGAATGGCGCTGGCATACGCTCAATATCTTTCGTGCCACAACAGAAGTGAAACCGATTCGTGTGGTGTGTGCCCGTCGTGTCACAAATACCAGAAACTGGCGCATCCCGACCTTCATTTTGTTTTTCCTGTTTTTAACTCGCCAAAATTTAAGAACCCGGTCAGCGACGATTTTATCAAAGAATGGCGCGAAATGGTACTAAAAAGTCACTATTTCAATTTAAGCCAGTGGCTTGGTTTTATTGATGCCGGAAATGCCCAGGGAATGATTTATGAACGCGAAAGTGACTCTATTTACCGAAAGCTAAACCTGAAATCGTTCGAATCGGAATTTAAGGTGATGATCATCTGGTTACCTGAAAAAATGCACATCAGCTGTTCCAATAAATTGTTAAAACTGATTGAAGAACCGCCCAACAAAACGCTTTTTCTTTTGGTAACCGAAAGTGAAGAATCTATAATTTCTACGATTCGTTCGAGGGCGCAACTCATAAAATTCCCCTTTATTAAAGGTGATGCCATTAAAAAAGTTTTGTTGGACTCGGGCGCCGATCCCGGTGTAGTTGCCGATGCTGTTCATCTTTCAAACGGGAATTATATTAAAGCTCTTGAGTTTTTAAATCCGAACGAAGACGAGCAGTTCTTTTTTCTCAAATTTCAGGAAATGATGCGGTTTGCCTATTCGCGGCAGGTTCTGGAATTAATTAACTGGGCCGATGAAATGGCGCAAATTGGCCGCGACAAGCAAAAATCGTTTTTCGATTCGGCGCTTCGGCTGGTTCGTGAATATTTTGTGTTTAACATGAAAAAAATGCAAATGGTTTACCTCAACCGCGATGAAATTGATTGGGGAAAACGTTTTGCCCCGTTTATCAATGAACGGAATATTGTCCCGATTTCGCAGGAATTTGAACTTGGAATAAAACACATTTCAATGAACGGAAATCCGCGGATTGTTTTTCTCGATACTGCTTTGCGAATGGTAAGGCTGATTAAACGCTGAGATTTTCGGAAACAGGTTTTGCTGTGTTTTTAATTTATTCTGAACCGGTTTGTTTGATAGATTTTATTTAAATAGCTTGCGGTTAATCAACAGATACATTTAATTATTTATTTTTGTGCAGGTTAATGCAAAAGTTTTCGCCTGGCATTACGTTGAAATTTGTTTTATGGAAGAAGTAAATACTATTGATCGGGGAGCTTGTTGCGGCGGATTAAGCGGATGTGCAAAACTACATGTAAACGATTGGTTGAGCGATATAAAATCTGTTGGTCCGGCGGATGACATACTCGAAGTCCGTTTTAAAAATACAAGAAAAGACTACTATCAAAATGTCAATAACCTGAAATTAAAGGTTGGCGATTTGGTTGCTGTTGAAGCAAACCCGGGGCACGATATTGGAATTGTTACGCTCATGGGAGATCTGGTTTTCGAGCAAATGAGAAAACACAAAGTTACGCTGGTAAACGGCGAACTCAGAAAAGTGTACCGAAAAGCCAAACCGGTTGATGTTGACAAATGGAAAGAATCAATTGCTTTGGAACACCAGACCATGATTCGCTCGCGGCAAATTACTGCCGACTTGAGACTTAATATGAAAATTGGCGATGTGGAATACCAGGGCGACCGTACAAAAGCCATTTTCTATTACATTGCCGATGAACGGGTTGATTTCAGGCAACTGATAAAAGTGCTGGCCGAAACATTTCGCATCCGGGTTGAAATGAAACAAATCGGTGCACGTCAGGAAGCCGGGCGAATAGGCGGAATCGGTCCCTGTGGCCGCGAACTTTGCTGCTCTTCATGGATGAGTAACTTTGTTTCGGTTACTACCAATGCCGCACGTTACCAGGAAATTTCGCTGAATCCGCAAAAACTCGCCGGTCAGTGTGGTAAGCTAAAATGCTGCCTGAACTTTGAAGTGGATACTTATATCGACGCGCAGAAAGATTTTCCGCCAAGCCATATTCCGCTCGAAACGGAAAATGCAACTTATGTTTTTCTGAAAGCTGATGTTTTCAACCGTAAATACTGGTATTCTTCGCACGGCAACGGTCCGGCAAGTATGGTTGAAATTCCGGTGGATGTAGTGAAGAAGATTCAGAAAATGAATCGTGCGGGACGCAGACCTGAGAAAATCATTATCGACAAAACCGAAAGTACCCAAAAGGATTCGGAAACATTCCACAACATGGTCGGACAGGAAGATTTAACACGTTTTGACCAGCCTAAAAATAATTCGAGGAAAAAGAAAAGACACCATAACCGGAACAGAAATCAAAAACAGGAAAACTGATGAAACGATTTTTTTTGTCGTTATTTTGGATTGGATTAATTTTTATTGCGATAACTTCCTGCGATAACAAACGGGTTTTTGAAGATTATCAGAAAATTCAGGGTATGGTTTGGAACAAAGATTCAGTGTTTACTTTCGAATTCAATGTAACCAGTTCCATGATAAACCACAATCTGTACGTCAACGTCAGAAATAAAATAAATTATTCCTACAGTAATCTTTGGATGTTTGTCGAGATTGTTGACCCCAATGGATTAGCCACAAAAGATACATTCGAAATTACGCTAGCCGAACCTTCAGGAAAATGGCTCGGCGAAGGTTTTGGCGGGATTAAAACAAGTCAGGTAATTTTCAGGCGAAATGTAGTTTTCAATGAAACCGGTAATTACAAAGTAAAAATTCAGCAGGGAATGCGCGACGAAAACCTGGAAGGTATCAGTGATATTGGTTTCAGGGTTGAAAAAAACTAACATCGTGGGGAAGAATAAATTAGCCAAGTTTGAAGAAATGAAGGGCTTTGAACACGTGGTTCAGGTTCCTTACCATAAAATTCAGGATTCCGATTTCGAACTTAAAGGAAACTGGAACAGCAAATTTTTCAGGAATGAAAATCCTGTAATTCTTGAACTGGGTTGCGGAAAAGGAGAATACACGGTTGAACTGGCTGAGAAATATCCGGAAAAAAATTTTATCGGTGTCGATATCAAAGGGGCAAGGTTGTGGAAAGGCGCAAAAACAGCACTAGATAAAGGATTAAAAAATGTGGCTTTTTTGCGCACCAACATCGAAATAATTCCACAGTTTTTTGGGCTGGAAGAGATCGATGAAATCTGGCTGACTTTCCCCGACCCGCAAATGAAAAAGACTAGGAAAAGGCTTACTTCAACCTTTTTTCTTAAAAAATACGAAAGCTTTCTGAAAAGCAATGGAATTGTCCACCTGAAAACCGATAGCAATTTTCAATACACTTACACACGCGAAACGATTCTGCTGAACGGTTTCGAAATTCTGGCTGACACCGATAACCTGTACGCTTCTGATTTGCTGAACGAAACTTTGCAGATAAAAACTTTTTATGAAAAACAGTGGCTGAGTCGCGGAATTACCATAAAATACCTTGCTTTTAAATTGAAAGAAGGTGAGTTTAAAGAACCCGATATTGAAATTGAAAAGGACGAGTACCGCAGTTTTGGCCGCAGTGCAAAAGATATACATTGAATTAGCAGTGAAAATTAGGATGTGAAATTCTATTATTTTCATTTCGAATGTAGTACGATGCAACGATGAATGCTCTTTTTATTAATTAAAAGTGACATTGTTTTTCTAACCACTCATTTCTAAAAATCCAACTATTTAAAATGAACGATTTTTTCAGTAAAGTTTACGAAGTGGTGAAACAAATTCCACCGGGAAAAGTAACATCTTACGGCGCAATTGCAAAATATTTAGGAACTACCGGTTCGGCGCGAATGGTTGGGTGGGCTATGAATGCCTCACACAGCCACAGCGAATTTATTCCGGCTCACCGGGTGGTAAACCGTAACGGATTGCTTACCGGTAAACATCATTTCGATACGCCAAATGCAATGAAAGAACTCCTCGAAAACGAAGGTATTGAATTTGATGGCGATCAAATCCTTCATTTTAATTCTCATTTCTGGGATCCGACTGTTGAACTCGAATAAAACAAACAAATGTTTATAATAGTTCTGCAAAACATTTCCCGATTTAATCTGTTTTATAAAGGTATTTTATAGTTTTGCATTCACTATAATCAAGTATTTTATATAAATTTTAAAATAGAAATGACTGATATACCAAGAAAATTGATTGTGCCGAAAAATGTCACCGATGCTTTACGAATAGTATTTTATCCGGGAAGCGACGAGGATATTGTTTCGCTTGACATGGTTCAGGAAATTCGCATTGCAGGACAGCGGGTAAATTTTTCGCTGGTTTTCCAACGCAGCAACGATCCGAATATTGAAAATCTCGTTCTGGAGTGTGAAAAAGCAATAAAGGAATATTTGGGAGACGAGGTTGAAATTGAAGATAACATTTCGGTTAAGTTTCTTCACGACATGGAACGTCCGGTGTTGCCACAGGTAAAAAATATTGTTGCGGTTGCTTCGGGAAAAGGAGGGGTAGGAAAATCAACGGTTGCGGTTAACCTTGCTGTTGCCCTTGCCAATTCGGGGGCAAAAGTGGGTGTTATCGATGCTGATATTTTTGGCCCGTCAATTCCAAAAATGTTCGGAACCGAAGGCGAACGGCCAACCGGAGAAAAAATCGACGGTCGCGAAGTTATCAATCCGGTGGAAAAATACGGCGTTAAATTTCTTTCCGTCGGGTTTTTTGTTGATACCGAAAGCGCCATCATCTGGCGAGGACCGATGGCTTCCAACGCACTAAAACAATTGATTACCGAAGGAAACTGGGGAGAACTCGATTATCTGCTGGTGGACCTCCCGCCGGGAACAAGCGATATTCACCTTACTCTGGTTCAGTCGGTTCCTGTTACAGGCGCGTTAATTGTTACAACGCCACAGGATGTTGCTTTGGCCGATGTAATCCGCGGAACAAGTATGTTTCAGAGTAAATCGATTGATGTGCCGGTTTTGGGTTTGGTTGAAAATATGGCCTGGTTTACGCCTGCTGAACTTCCTGAAAACAAATATTACATTTTCGGAAAAGACGGCGGGAAAATGCTTGCGGACAAACTGGGGTTAAAACTTCTGGGGCAAATCCCAATTGTTCAAAGTATTCGTGAAGGTGGTGATAACGGTGTTCCTGTGGCCGCCGACGCTGAATCTTTAACCGGGCAGGCTTTTGCCGATGTTGCCAAACAAGTGGCTCAGCAGGTGCATGTGCGAAACATTCAAAAAGCGCCTACAAAAAAAGTCAAAATCACAAGAAAATAACGAAACTTCAATATAAAAAACCTGAAGCTGCACTTGTTTTTATTTGCAGTTTCAGGTTTTTTCCTTTGTATAACTTCTTCTTTGTCAACATTTCCCCGAAACTTTTTATTCTTCCTGAGAAACAGTCTAAAAAATATTATTTTTGTGCCGTTAAATTTGGAATAAATTCATTGCTGAACAGGCAATATTTGATTGAAAAATTAGTTTATTCCTAAAGCCTTTAAAAAATTCTGGTTGAAGAAACATTTTTTACATACAGTAGTCGTAATTTTTGTAGTGTCGTTATTTTCGGGTTGTTCGGTTGAAAAGAATACCCGGACATCGCGTGCTTTTCATAATGTAACCTCGCATTACAATGTGTATTTCAACGGCAAGGAAAGTGTTAAATCGGGCCTTGAGAAAATAAATCAGAATATTGACGACGATTACACATGTATTTTGCCGGTATATAAATCGAGTAGCCCTTCGGCAGCAAAGCTGGTAAAATCGGATATGGACAACGCTGTTGTTAAAGCTTCAAAATTAATTGAGGTACACTCCATTACAGCAAAACCAAAACGAAAAAGAGCCGGTGGTTCGAGGAAATACCAGGAATTTGCCAGCAAGGAAGAATTTAATGATTGGGTTGATGACAGTTATATTTTGATGGGTGAAGCTTATTTTTACGAACAAAATTACAACGCTGCCATCACCAATTTTTCATACGTAGTCCGGAAATTTTCAGAAGAAGAAACCAAATATGAGGCTTTTGTATGGCTCATTCGTTGTTATACTGAACTCGAAAGATACATGGAAGCTTCGGAAGTAATTCAGGCCGTTCAGGGTGACGATAATTTTCCGAAATATCTCGAAGATGATTTGGCTCTGGCAACAGCCGATTATTACAAACGGCAGGGCGAGTACCAGGAAGCCATCAAATTTCTGGAAATTGCCAATTCTAAAATCCCCTGGAAATCGAAAAAAGCACGTTACCAGTATATAATTGCACAACTTTATCAGGAAATAGGGCAGTCGCAAAAAGCTGCCGAAGCATTTACCGCAGTTACAAAAATGAATGCCGATTATCGCATGGAGTTTAATGCAATGATTAATGCTGCCGGAGTTTTTACGGGTGAAGGCGATGCAGAAAAGCTGAAAAAGGACTTGAACAAAATGCTTCGCGACAAAAAAAATGTCGATTTTCTGGACCAAATTTATTATGCTATCGGTAATATTTATTTTAAAGAAGGCGAACGCGAAACCGCCGTTGATAATTACTGCAAATCGGTGGCCAATAGTTTCAATAATCAGTTTCAACGCGCTTTGAGTTCCATTACTTTGGCTGATATTTATTTTGAAGATTTGAATTACACCGGGGCACAGGCGTATTACGACAGTGCCATGATAATCATCGATGAAACTTATCCTAATTACGATGTCCTTTCATTAAAATATAAAAGCCTTACCAATTTGGTTGAAAACCTGCAAACGGTTGAACGCGAAGATAGTCTTCAGAAAATTGCTAAAATGCCGGACAAAGAGAGGGAACAGCTGATAGAGCAAATGATAAAAGACGAGCAGGAGCGGCAGCGAAACGATGAAAACCTTGCATTGCAAGGGCAGCGAAATCAGGGCTACTATCGCTCGAATCAGTACCGTATGGGAATGGGATCAGAACAATCGGGGGCTGGCTGGTATTTCTATAATCCACAAACAGTTACTTACGGAAAAACAACTTTCCAGCAACGATGGGGACGGCGAAAACTGGAGGACGACTGGCGCAGATCGAACAAAAATACGGTTTCGATGGATCAGACGGATGAATTTGCCGAAATGATTGATTCAAGCCAGATGGTTATTAAGGAAACCGACCCTCTTAAAAAAGAATTTTATACGCAGGATTTGCCTTTAACCGATTCTTTGATGGCGGTTTCGCACAATAAAATCAGGGATGCATTGTATAATGCCGGTAAAATTTTCAAATCCGATTTCAGCAATTACCCACGCTCTGCCGAATCGTTCGAAGATTTAAACAAACGCTATCCTTCCAATATTTATCTCCTTTCGGCTTATTTCGATCTTTACGATTTGTACGATTTGATGGGAAACAAAGAACGTTCTGATTATTACCGAAACTTGATTATTTCGCAGTTCCCCGACAGCAAATATGCGCAGTACCTTATAAATCCGAATTATTTTATTGAAATGGAGGCGCTGCAGGACAGCCTGAACAATATGTATCAGGAGACCTACCGCGATTATAAATCGGGCCGCTACCGCAATGTTATTGGTTTAACCGGCACAATGAAATCGATGAAACCCGACAGTGCGATGCTTTCAAAAATCGATTTTATGGGAACAGTTGCACAAGGCACACAAACCGATGTTCACAATTTTGAAAAACTGCTGAAAGGTTATGTGGAAAAATATCCGAAAGCCGAACCTACTCCTTTGGCCAACGAAATATTAAAACTTATTCAGGACAGTACACTCGCCGATTACCAGAAACTGGTGGAAATGGGCTACATCAACGAAGAAATTCAAAACGAAGAACTTCTGCCCGGTAAACAAACGGCTAACGATGAATTTGGAGGTAAATTTACTTATGAAGAAGATTTGCTGCATTATTTTGTTATTGCCTATCCGCGCGAAGCAAACATCGATTTGAACCGCCTGAAGTTTGATATTGCCAATTACAACATCGACCACTACACAAAAATCGATTTTGATATTGAAACCGAAAATTTGGATGCAAATACAGCATTTTTAATTGTACGCGCACTGGAAAATAAAGAAAGTGCGTTGATTTATCATGGGGCAATAATTCGGAAGGCCAGTGTTTTTAAAGCACTTAAAGATGTCAAATATATCAACTTTGTAGTTTCTTCAACAAACTGCCGGCAAATGATGACGGAAAAATCAATGGCTGATTATCTGAAATTCTTTGTTAAAAATTACAGTCGTTTTATTGGTTCAAACTTTAGCGAAGACGAATTGGAAATCTCGCCTGAAGAATTGATGGCAAGGGCAAAACAGGAAGATGAGGCTTTGAAGGAAAAAGGTAATTTTGTGGTAGTAAATACCGGCGCTTCTTTGTTTAATTCAGCTGTCGACACGACGCAAAATTTTGTTTTGGCAGTAAAAGATCCAAAATTGCCGCTGCGTCAGGCGATGAATGAATTTGCAACATTTAACCGACAGGAATTTCGCACCTGGAATCTTGCACTTCAGCTAAAACAAACCACCGATTATCAATTGCTTGTAATTAAAGGAATTCCGTCGTTGAATGAATCAATGTCGTATTTCCGGAAAGTTGTGGTTACGCGAAGTTTGTTTGAGCCGCTGGGAAGAACAACTTACAGAAATTTCCTGGTAACCGACGAAAACCTTCAGAAAATTATTGAAGGCAACAAAGTAGAAGATTATATCGAATTCTTCAGAAACAATTATATCCAGCGAAATCAAACGCAGGAACAGGGAGGAAGTTCTGCATCAACACAAACACTTGCGCCGGTGCAAACACAAATTTCCAACGCCCAGCCGATTGTAACTGAACCTGAGGTTGAAACTCCTGTTCAGGTTCAGAGCCGTTACAACGAAAATGTTAACGGACCGCACTTGTTTGTTTTTGTTGTTCCGCTGGAAGGAATCGATAAGGATGCATTTATAAACGGAATTCAGCAGTACAACAATTCGAATTACCCGGGAATGGCGCTGAAACTGGAAGAACGCCCACTCGATAATTTCCGGCAGATTGTGGCAGTAACAGGTTTGCCCGACAAGCAAACTGCGCTTCAATATTCGGCAGCGCTGGTCCAAAACCGCGATTTATACAAACCACTCAACAATGGCAATTACCGTAACTTCCTGATTTCAGCAGGAAATATGGAAATTTTCTACACCGAAAAAAACATTGTTGAATACATGGATTTCTACAAAAAAGTCTACCTCAACCAGTAATCTTTGGTTAAAGTTTGTTAAGCTAATACTTCAGAGGCACTTTTTTTGTTTTTATCTTTAACTGTTTAATTCAGAAAATATGAGAAAACCGAGAATACTTTGGACAGACGACGAAATAGATTTGCTCCGTGCGCACATTATTTTTTTACAGGAAAAAGGGTATGAAGTTGAAACCGTAAACAATGGATTGGAGGCGGTTGAAAAGGTAAAGGAAAACTTTTACGACATCATTTTTCTGGATGAAAACATGCCGGGAATGACCGGGCTGGAAACACTGACACAAATAAAAGCGGTTTCGCCAAATGTTCCGGTAGTAATGATTACCAAAAGCGAAGAAGAAAATATTATGGACGAAGCTGTTGGTTCGAAAATAGCCGACTACCTCATAAAACCTGTAAATCCGAAACAAATTCTGCTTTCGCTGAAAAAAAACATCGATCAGAAAAGATTGGTTACACAGCAAACAACTTCGGCATATCAAATGCAGTTTGCCCAAATCGGGATGCGAATTAACGACCGCCTTACTTTCGAAGAGTGGGTCGATATTTATAAAAAATTGGTTCATTGGGAGATTGAGCTCAGCCACTCCGAAGATTCGGCCATGGATCAGATAATTGCCATGCAAAAAGAAGATGCCAACAAAGCTTTTTTCAGGTTTATAAAAGACAATTACCTCGACTGGTTTAAAATGGAAATTGGGGAGCGTCCGTTGCTTTCGCCCGATATTTTCAAACACCGTATTTTTCCGATGCTCGACAAAGGGAATAAGGTTTTTGTGCTGGTTATCGATAATCTTCGTTTTGATCAGTGGCGTGTTTTAAGCAATGTTTTTAACGAGTTTTACCGTACCGAGACCGAAGAATTGTATTACAGCATTTTGCCCACGGCAACTATGTATGCGCGCAATGCCATGTTTGCCGGATTACTGCCTTCAGAAATTGAAAAATTATATCCCGATTATTGGCTCGACGACGATAACGAAGGCCACAAAAATGAGTTTGAAGAGGAATTGTTGCGCAAACAACTGGGGCGTTACGGAAGAAAGGAAAAACTTTATTTTGAAAAAGTTTCCGGTATTCGTTTGGAGCGAAGGATTACAGAGAATCTCAATAATATTATGGAAAATGATCTTTCGGTGTTGGTTTTCAATTTTGTGGATATGATTTCACATGCCCGCACCGAAATGGACATGATAAAAGAACTGGCCAGCGACGAAAAAGCATATCGTTCGTTAACCCTGAGTTGGTTTAACAATTCATCGTTGCTGGAATTGCTAAAAAGCCTGGCTGCAAACAACATTAAACTTGTGGTTACAACCGACCACGGTTCCATTCGCGTTAATAACCCTGTGAAAGTTATTGGTGAACGCGAAACGAATACTAATCTTCGGTATAAATTGGGAAGAAATTTGAATTACAAGTCAAAACAGGTGTTCGAAGTGCGCGATCCAAGGCAGGCTTATTTACCTTCGCGAAATGTAAGTACCAGCTATATTTTTGCGCACACCACCGACTTTTTCGCTTATCCGAATAACTTTAATTACTATTCTAATTATTACAAGGATACTTTTCAGCACGGTGGCATTTCAATGGAGGAAATTATAATTCCGTTTATTGTTTTATCGCCCAAATAAGTTTATAAAAGGCGGCTTCGTTTTACTACAAATTCGCCGTTTTTTGCCCCCACTTTTTCTCCAATTACAGGGCATTTAATCATGAGCAGGTAAAAAAGCCGCGGGTCGGATTCATTCATCAACCCTTCAAAATTTCCCATTCCTTTTGAAATTATTAAATCGGCTGATCTATATATTTTAAGAAATTCGTCGCTTACCCGGTGCAGGATTGTGGAAGGTGCATCGTCGCCGTTACTGATTGTTTTGGCAATTTTATCGATTCCAACTTCAATAATTTCTTTTTCTGTGGCATCGTTTAAAACCGGTGCACCCCGATAAGCAAACCAAACATTGGGATGTTTGATGGTTTCGAGAAACAGTTTATCCAGAACAATTTCGCCTGAATTATCGCCCAGGTAAAGAATGGTTTTGGCTTTTTCAATTTCATTTTTTAACTGAACAGAATGGTCGATGGCAAATTCAGAGTGCAGCACTTTTTCAATGGTTTGGTCAACATCGAATTCGTGTGTCGGGCCAAAATCTATGATATTGCCTGCAATGGCCAGCCTGAGTGCCGTGTCGAACGGATTGGCCGACTCTTTTACCAAGTCTTGAAATTCTTCGTACCTCGATAAAAGATAATTGTTGCTTTCATCTTTTTCTTTTTTGTACGGATCGGCTATTGTTGAAAAATCTTTTAACCGGGCAATTATGTCGCGCGTAATTTCGGGCGAGTAACTTTTATCGAGGTTAATCGCTGCAATTTTCCTGACCAGTTCACTAACAACCTGGTTTCGGTTTTCTTCCGGAATTTCAAATTTATCGAGCCGCTGCCTCAGCGACTTTACCTGGCAAATCAAACAATCGTAATTCATGGTTTAAAAGTAGTAATTAATTTTTGGTTGCCCGGAAGAGAACAATTGTTCAGCATTTGAATTCAGGGAAAATTAACCGGAGGGAATCAGTAGTTTTTCATTTGTGCATACAACTTATTGGCAAAAATGAAATCATCGAGTTTTTGGTTTCCCGAGTTAAGAATTTCGTTTTTAGTTCCGATCCATTCTTTTTCACCTTTTGAAATAAACAGTACCGATTCACCAATTTCAATTACCGAATTCATGTCGTGAGTGTTGATAATGGTGGTCATTTGGAATTCTTTGGTAAGGCTCTGGATAAGTTGATCGATAACCGTTGAAGTTTCAGGATCGAGGCCAGAGTTGGGTTCATCGCAGAACAGGTATTTGGGATTAAGTGCAATGGCGCGGGCAATGGCAACACGTTTTTGCATTCCTCCACTAATTTCACTTGGGAAAAGTTTGAACGCCTGTTTTTCAATATTTACATGGTCCAAACAAAACTCTACCCGCTCATTTTTCTGTTTGGTTGTCATATTTGTAAACATTTCAAGCGGGAAGCGAACATTTTCTTCCACCGAAATACTGTCGAAAAGTGCACCACCCTGAAAAACCATGCCAATTTCCTGGCGCATTTTTTTTCTTTCTTTTTCTCCGATGGTTGTAAAATTCCGGTCATTGTACCAGATTTCTCCTTTATCAATTTCGTAAAGGCCAAGAATCGACTTCAGCAAAACCGTTTTCCCCGATCCGCTCCGCCCGATGATCAGGTTGGTTTTTCCCTGTTCAAAAATCGCTGATACATTGTTTAGTACCTGGTTTCCGTCGAACGATTTGTATATGTTTTTAACTTGAATCATGTAAGCAGTAAACGGGTTAATATTAAATCGAAAAGCAGGATCAGGATATTGGTATTTACCACAGCACGGGTACTGGCTTTTCCAACTTCAAGCGCGCCACCCTGAACATAATAACCAAAATAGGCAGGTACCGATGAAACTAAAAATCCGAAAAAGAACGATTTTATAATGGAGAAAGTTACATAATATGGGTAAAATAAGTATTGAATCCCGTCAATATAATCGGGCACTGAAATTACACCTGCAATGGGGCCGGTTACCAAACCGCCCAGTAAACCAAAAAAAACACTCAGAATATAAAGAAACGGGAAAATAAAAACAACGGCTACAATTTTAGGAAGAATCAGGTAGCTTGCCGAATTTACACCCATAATTTCGAGCGAATCAATTTGCTCGGTAACACGCATTGTTCCTATTTCGGAAGTGATATTTGAGCCAATTTTACCGGCCATAATCAGCGCCAGCATGGTTGATGAGAATTCAAGAATCAAAGTGTCGCGGGTTCCGAGACCTACCAATTCGTTGGGATAAAGCGGATTTGCCAAACTGTAAGCAAATTGGATAACCATAATTCCGCCGATAAAAATGGAAATGACAATAACAATTCCGACCGAATTTACCCCGAGATTGTCAATCTCGTGAAACAGCTGACGAAGGTACATTTTATGTCGCTCGGGCCGTGCAAAAACCCTTTTCAACATCATAAAATATCTGCCAACATTAAAAAAAAACTTCATAACAAAGATTTTGGTTAAAATTACAACATTAATGATTGATTCAAAATTTTGATGTCAATATTAGTTGGTTCAAGTTTTTAAAAATAGCGGAGAATCTTAGTTAATATTTTATATATTTAAGAGTTATTACAGGCAGTTGAATAGATTCGGATGAGCAAGAATTATTGTATAATTATGGCGGGAGGTATTGGCAGTCGGTTCTGGCCTCTCAGCAGAAAAGCAAAACCCAAACAGTTTTTAGATATTTTAGGAACAGGACGGACATTGATTCAGCAAACTTACGACAGGCTCTCAAAGATAATTCCCAATGAGAATTTTTTTGTGGTTACCAGTGTAAGTTACAAACAGCTGGTTCAAGAGCAGTTGCCGCGGTTAAAAGAAGAACAGATTCTTCTTGAACCTTTGCGCCGCAATACAGCGCCTTGTATTGCTTATGCTTCAAACAAAATTAAAACCATTGATCCGGCGGCGAATCTGGTAGTTGCGCCTTCCGATCATTTAATACTGAAGGAAGAGGAATTTATCAGACAAGTGGAAAAGGGACTTGAGTTTACCGAAAAAAATGACGCATTGTTAACGCTTGGAATAAAACCGAACCGTCCGGAAACCGGTTACGGGTACATTCAGGTAAAAAACAAAGTGAATTTTAACGGGCTCGACAATCTTTTTAAAGTGAAGACTTTTACCGAAAAGCCAGATGCTGAAATGGCGCAGGTTTTTATTGAAACAGGTGAATTTTTCTGGAACTCCGGGATTTTTATATGGTCGCTGTCCTCAATTCTGGAAGCTTACAAAGTTCATCTTCCCGATTTGGCAGCGTTGTTTGCCAAAGGGTTTAAATTGTACAACACTGAGGATGAAGTGCATTTTATCAATAAAACCTATTCTGAATGCCAGGGAATTTCCATCGATTACGGTTTAATGGAAAAAGCACAAAATGTGTATGTTTTAACTGCCGACTTTGGATGGAGCGATTTGGGTACCTGGGGGTCGTTGTATGAAAATGAAGAAAAGGACGATTTAGGAAATGTAGTTAACGGCGACAATGTATTGCTTTACGATACGCATAATTGCATTGTCAATCTGAGCAACGAAAAAGTGGCTGTTTTGCATGGCCTCGACGGTTATATTGTTGCCGAGTCGAACGATACGCTCATGATTTGCAAACGCGAAGATGAACAGCAAATCAAACAGTTTGTTACCGATGTCCGAATAAAAAAGGGAGATTCGTTGGTATAAAAAAAGGGCACCCTCGTCGGATGCCCCTTTCAAAATAATACAATACTAAGCTATTCTGCGTTTTCAATTTTTGTTGATTCTAAATTTACTTCAGGCAAAGTTCCTGTCCATTTTTTAATTTGGTAATTGATACGAATTGTAATCATGTACATTACCGGAGAAATCAGTAATGTAAGGAAAGTGGCAAAGGTCAATCCAAAAACAATGGTCCACGACATCGGTCCCCAGAAAGCAACACTCTCGCCACCAACCGTAAACTGCGGGTCGAAATGCGTGTACAGCGAGAAGAAATCGAAGTTTAAACCTACGGCCAGTGGTAATAATCCGAGAACTGTTGTTATGGCAGTAAGAAGAACAGGACGCAAACGTGTTTTCCCGGCTTCAACCAGCGCTTCTATTTGCAGTTTTGTTGGTAAAAAGGCTCCTTCAGGCAGACCCAGTTCTTCGCGTTTTCGCTGGCGGGTAAGATCGATGTAGTCGATAAGAACAATCCCGTTGTTTACTACAATTCCTGCAAGCGAAATAATTCCAATACCGGTCATAATAACTACAAATTCCATCTTGAAAATTCCAAGCCCAAGGAAAACACCGATGGTACTGAACAAAACGGTTGCAATAATAATTGCCGGCCGGATAAATGAGTTGAACTGCGTTACCATAATAATCATAATCAGGGCAATGGCAATTAACAGGGCAAATACAAGAAAATCCATACTTTCAGCCTGTTCCTGTTGTTCCCCGGTAAATTCGTAACTGTAACCGTGAGGCATTTTATAATCCTGCAAAACCTGTTTTATACGTTCGTTAATTTGGTTGGCATTGTAACCTTCAACCACGCCCGACGAAATGGTAATTACCCTTTTATTGTCGATGCGGCTAATTTTGTCGTATGTGGTTGAATATTCAAACGAAGCCACCGATGAAATTGGAATAGAGTTGCCGTTAACATGCAATTTCTGGTTCATTAAAGTTGAAACGTCGTTCCGGTACCGGTCTTCCAGACGAATAAAAATATCGTATTCGTCTTCGCCTTCCTTGAATTTGCTGGCCTCGTAACCATAAATCGAATTGCGGAAAGCCAGGGCAATTTGCTGGGTCGAGAGTTCATACAACCTGGCTTTTTCACGATCAATTTGAATTAGCATTTCAGGCTGGTTAACATTGATGTTTAGTTTCAGCTCATCAATTCCGGGAATATTGTCCTCTTCGATCAACCGCACAAAATCATCCGAAATACGAATCAATTCATCAAATTCATCTCCTGAAATATCAATGTTGATTGGGCTGCCGGTTGGTGGGCCATTTTCATCCTTGTCAACATAAATTCTGGCGCCAACAAAACCATCAAGATTTTTTGAAATCTCCTGCATTATTAAACTTGTGTTGATTCCGCCGCGAAGTTTATATTCAACAAATGAAACCGAAGTGAGCGATTTGTTTGGGCTGGCATCGTTTTCAAACATTCCGCCTTTTCCAACACCTACATTGGTAGTAACCGATTTTACAATATGATTTACCGGTTTCAGGGTTTCCTTGATAATATTTTCAACCTGGCGCGAAACTTCGTCTGTTTTATCAATCGAAGTTCCCAGCGGAAGTTCCATGGTTACATAAATGGTCTGCGGCTCGGTGTCGGGGAAAAATACCACCCGCGGCTGACTGTTAAAATAAAACCAAACCGAGAATATAAGAAGGAAAAATGTTCCGCCTAAATATATATAAGGCCATTTTCCGGTTAATGCATGCCGCAACTGACGGGTATAAATGTTTTCGAGCCATACCAGAAATTTCGTTTGAAACCAGCGCGCCATTGGGCGAAAAGCGATGATATTCAGAACCATAATCAAAGCAATGGTAATTAGAATATTGCCCAGTAAATAAATTTTTGCAAGATAAAACGGAATCGCAATTACGGTTAAAACCCCTGCATTTCTTAACGCTTTTTTCCAGTTCGCTTTTGCCGTAATATCGTCGATTTTCATGAAGTTGGCAATAAAAGGCGGATTCAGAATTAATGCAACAAACAGTGACGATGAAAGCACAACAATTAAAGTTTGTGGAAAAATACTCATAAATTCACCAACGATTCCCTGCCACATGAGCAGCGGGAAAAATGCTGCCAGCGTTGTTAAAGTCGATGAAATAATGGGCAAAGCAATTTCGCTGACACCTTTTTTTGTTGCATTTAATTTTGAATATCCGTTAAAATACAGGCGGTACACATTTTCCACCACAACAATCGCATTGTCGACGAGCATTCCAAGCGCCAAAATCAATGAATACAATACCATTGAATTCAGTGTTATTCCACTTTGCTGAAGTATGATAAAAGATAAGAACATGGAAAGCGGAATCGCGAGACCTGAAAACAAAGCATTTCGGAAACCAAGGAAAAGGAACAAAATGAAAGTAACCAGGATCATCCCTAAAATTATGCTGTTTTCAAGGTTCGAAATGGTGTCTTCAATGTAGGTGGTTAATTCGTCGGTAACCACAACTTCAAGGTTTTTCGGAATATTTCCATCTTCTTTTTGCTGCTGAATGGCATTTAATACTTTTTCAGATGCATCAAGAATATTTTCACCCGATTTTTTGGTAACCGAAAGAGTAACAACAGGTTTGTCGTCTAACCTTGCAATTGTAGAACGTTCTTTGTACCCGTCGACAACAGTAGCCACATCGCGTATGTAGACTGGTTTTCCCATGTTTACTTTTATGATGGTGTTGGCAATCTGGTCCACGTTTTTATAGTCGGCAACCGTGCGGATTACGCGGCGGGTTTGGTCGGCAGTAAATTCGCCGGCTCCCATGGTAATATTTTCAAACTGAATAGCAAGAGCAATATCTTCGAAAGATAAACCCACTGCATCGAGTTTGTAAGGATCGACGTTGATTTGAATCTCACGTTCTTCAATCCCGCGGATACTAACTTCAGATATTTCCTTGTAACTTTCAAATTCATCCTGAAGAACTTCGGCATATTTTTTCAGGTCGCGCATGCTGAAATCTCCCGAAATATTTACATTCATAATCGGGAATTCAGAAAGGTCGAAATCCATCACCATCGGGTCGGAAGGCAGATCGGATGGCAATTCCGATTTGGCTTTGTCAACACGATCTTTTGTATCCTGAAGCGCCTGTTTAATGGTAACGTTGGTGTTGAATTCAATAAAAATTGTACTCACATCCTGGTACGAAGCAGACGAAACTTCCTTGATTCCTTTCATTCCTTTCAGCTCCTGTTCAATGGGGCGGGTAATCAGGTTTTCAATGTCAACCGGCGAGTTTCCCGGGTAAACAGTTTGAACAAAAATGTAGGGAACTACAATTTCGGGCATGGCTTCGCGTGGCATCTGGACGTATGAAAACATTCCAAAAAATACCAGCAGAGCAGTAAAAATATATACTGTTGTCTTGTTTTTCAGGGCAAAATAAGTTGGCTTAAATTTGCGCTGAATATTCTGACTATTGGCTTCTTTTTCTTTCACCACTGTATAAAATGTTAATGGTTGAACAAATTAGAACTGAATGAGTGTGCCGTCGGCAACCTGGTTGTAACCTTCCGAAATAACTTTCATTCCGGGCAACAAACCCGAAGTTATTTCAGTCATGTTATTGTTGGTGACACCTGAAGTAACGTACACTTTTTTTGCCACATCAGTGTTGTTCGCTTTCTCGGCAATAAAAGTGTACTCGCCGCGAAAATCTTCCTTCACAAACAGCGACGGAACAACAATGGCATCGTTGGCTTTGTAATCGCGGATTTTAATAATGGAAACCAGGTTGGGTTTAATCATTTTGTTCTGGTTATCCATGTTTAAACGAATGCGGAAAGTGCGGTTGTTTGGATCGATTACATTCCCAATTTGCTGGATGTTTGTTGTAACTTCTTCGTTTATTGCCGGGAAAAATACGTTTACCAAATCCCCGTTTTTAATTTTTGTAAGGTACGATTCAGAAACATCGCCGTAAATTTTGATTTTGTCGATGTTCACCACTTTGGCAAATGGAATCTGCGGACTGCCAATTTCACCTTTTTTCTGGTAAATAACGTCGACAACTCCGGTTACCGGCGATTTAATGTCCGACATTTCCAGCTGGGCTTTTAATCCTTCCATTTGTTTTTCAAGGCTTTCCATATTTGTTTTGGCTTGCAGAAATTGCATTTCAGAACCAATGTTTTGGTCCCACAAATTTTTCTGGCGTTTGTAGTTGGTAACTGCCAAATCGTACTGAATTTTTAACTGGTCGAGCGAACGTTGTAATGCTTCCGAACGAAGTGTGGCCATAATCTCACCTTTGTTTATTTTTTGGCCTTCTTTTACAAAAACATCTTCAATAATTCCGGCCGATTCAGGACTCACATCCACGTCGTTTATGGCTTCAACTTTACCTGTAACTTCAATAAAATGTTCAAAAGTTTGCGGGTTAATTTCTTCCACTTTTACTTTTATGATTTCTTTTTCTTCTGTTCCGGCCAGTTCTTTTTCAAGGTCGGCGATCTTCTGGGTCAATTCGTGCTGCTGTTGTTTGTATTTCTGAAGCAAGGTGCGTTTTGCTTCTGCATCGTCAACCGAAGTGCTGCTGCAAGCGGCCAGAACGGCAACGGTAATTAAACTGAATATAATCTTTTTCATGGGTATGTTTTTTTTGTTGTTTCTGAAACGGTTAAAGTTTTCCGGTGGCTTTTTTGAGTTTCAAATCAGCCTGGAGCAGTTGCAGGGTTGATGCGATAAGCGAACCGTGCGACTGAATGTATTGGGTTTCTATTTGCGAGAGTTCGGTGCTGCTGGTAATCCCGTTGTTGAATTTTATTTTTGATTTGTTCAGGATTTTCTCGGCAAGTTCTCTGTTTTCCTTATCGTTACCGAATTTTTCAAGAGCAGTTTCCAAATCGGCTTTGGCTGTGAGGTAATCTTTCTGAAGCGAAATTTCGGCAAGTTTTCGTTGTGTTTCAGCTTTGTCGAGTTCAATTTTTGCCTGCTGAACCTTCATCATTTTCTGGCCCGAATTAAAAATCGGAACCGACAACTGGAATCCCACCAGCGATGAAGGGTACCACGAAACATCCGATGCAAACAGATTGGCTTTGTTTCCGTACGAAGTTTTTGAATAGCTGTAAAAACCGCTTAAACTGGGTAGATAAGCCGATTTCTCAAGTTTTAACAACCGTTCCTGTACCTGAAAATTTGTTTGTGCTATTTTGTAATCGATGTGGTTCGAAATGTCGAGTTGTACATTTTTATCGACGCCAATTATCGGATTCAGAAAGTTTTCGATTTTATCGGTCAGTTCAATCTCAGAATCCATATCGAAACCCATGCTGAATTTTAAAACTACCTTGGCAATTTTTATTTCACGATCGGCTTTCAGAATTTCGTTTTCTGCATTTTTTAGCATCAGTTTCATTTGGTCAACATCCTGTTCTTCCCTGAAACCATTTTCATAATATGCTTTGGTTTCGTTGTAAAGATTCTGAATGTTTTCGAGGTTTTGAACCATAACTTCCTTGTTCTGGAGCCCGATTAAAACCAGGTAATATGCTTGCGAAACTGCGTCGCGAATGTCGATTTCAGTTTTTTCATTGGCCTGTTTTGCCAGATTAAGGTAAATCTGCGATGAACCCACACCAACAATGTACGACCCGTCGAAAAGTAGTTGCGAAACGGTGAATCCAAAATCGGAGTTGTAATCCTGTCCAAATTTTACAGGAAAATATGTTCCGGGTTCACCACCAAAAAATTCTCCGGGAATAAGCGAAACCGGCAGGTTCAGAAACATGTTGTAACTGGCCGATCCGGAAACCTGCGGTAAACCGATGGTAATTGTTTTCCAGACTTCTTTTTGAGCTTTTGTAATGTCCTGCCTCGTGTTGTGCAGAACATACGAATTTTGCATGGCAAATTCCTGTGCTTCTTCAAGCGAGAACGAGCTTTTGGGTGTTTGTGCCGCCAGCGTTGAAGAAATCAAAATGAATGCAAAAAGCTGGTAAATAAATTTGGTTCTGTTCTTCATTCTGAATATTGTTTAATAGTTTTCTGTTTTGTATAAATCAAAAAATATGAGTGTAATAATTTAAAGTTTGTCAAACCATGGAAACTTTTTTCGTTTCCTGTGTTTATGTAAAACACATGTCGTTTTGCTTTAGTTTTCTGATTTGATGAATTTTAATCAAAAGGAAAAGCTGAACATTGTTTACTGCAAAACTAAACGCACAAATAAAGTTTACACACTTTTAATCGGTGAATGGCGAAATAGGGAGAATGAAAAACGATTTTTGCAATACAAACTAAGAAATTAAAATCTTTTTTGTCGAATCATAGCCTTTGAACTGTTCAACAATCAACGTTGGTTTATTAAAGTTTCGGCAATCATAAGATCCTGAAAATAAGTTATCTTAATATTTTCACGGTTTCCTTCAACCAAATGTATTTTTTTACCTGTATTTTCCAATACTGAAGCATCGTCGGTAAATAGCGCGGAATAATTTTGCCGGTAAGCTTCCTGAATTTCATTTACCCTGAAAGTTTGCGGCGTTTGTACCAGTCGGTATTTCGAACGGTCTACTGCTTTTGAATTTTCTCCATTGAATTCGCGAACCGATTCAGTTACCGGAGTTACAGGCAACGCATTCCCTTTTTCAATGGCAGTCGTAAAACAATTTTTTATTGTTTCTTCTGAAACCAGCGGGCGAACGGCGTCGTGGATAAAAACCACCCCTTCGTCGGTAATTTTTTCAAGGCCGTTTTTTACCGAATGAAACCGTGTTTCGCCTCCGTTGGCAATTGTGTGTGGAATTGTAAAGTTGTATTTTTTGCAGAGGTTTTTCCAGAAATCAATTTGGGTTTCCGGCAAAACAAGCACAAAATTTATTTCAGGATCATAGGCACAAAATACTTCAAAAGAGTGCATGATGACCGGTTTGCCGCACAATTCCATAAATTGTTTGGGCAAGTCACTTTTCATCCGGCTACCGCTTCCTCCGGCCATCATCAAAACAAACTTTTTTACCGACATTCTGTTGAATAAAATGATTAATTTGCAGTAAAAATAATTCAAATTCGATACATCATGGAAAAAGTCCTGCATTTTCTTGAAGAGCTGGCGGCCAACAACAATAAAGAGTGGTTCAACGATAACAGGGCCAGATATGAAGAGAGTCGTGATAAAATTCTTTTTATTACTGAAGTGTTAATTAACGAGATAAGGAAATTTGATAGAGATGTGCCTGTAATGGATCCGAAGGAATGTATGTTCCGGATTTTTCGTGATGTTCGTTTTTCAAACGACAAAAGGCCATATAAAACCAACTTCGGAAGTTTTATTGCCAACGGAGGCAGAAAAAGTGTTCGGGCAGGCTACTATTTTCATGTTGAACCCGGCGGAAGTTTTACCGGTGGTGGAATTTATATGCCACCGGCTGAGCACTTAAAAGCCGTGCGTGAATATATTGCTGAAAACGGACATGAATTTCTGGAAATTGTTCAAGACGAAAATTTCAGAAAAATATTACCCGAAATGTACGATCATAAACTAAAAACTGCACCCAAAGGTTTTCCCAAAGACCATGAGTTTATTGATCTTTTGCGTTACCAGTCGTATGTTTTTTCAACCAATCTGGATAAAAATATAATTACCGGCGATTCATTTATTGAACACATTGTTGAGGTATTCAGGGAGTTACATAAAGTAAATGAGTTTTTAAACAGGGCCGTTGACAGATATGCTTAAAAAAAGGGAAATCGCAGGGTTACATTTTCCGCTTTTAACGGATATTAATATATGCCCCTTTTTTTTATCTTCCCGATTTTTAAAACATTATTGCCCTGGTCGTCCTGACCGGGGTTTTGTTTGTTGTGAAATATCAACGGATTGCATGATTTTTTTGTGTTTCACAGGAAAAACAAATTATCTATTTTTGCCGCTTAATTATTTATACCAGAACTATGAGAAAACTATTAATTGCTGTTGTATTTTTTAGCTTTGTTTTAGCAGGAAGAGCGCAAAACATTCAGTTGCATTACGATTTGGGCGAGGGTCGCAAGTATTTAACATCAACCGTAGAAATGTTTAAACCCGATAAATACGGGAGTACTTTTTTCTTTGTTGATATGGATTATAGTGTTGGCGGTATTGAAGGTGTTAGCCTTGCATACTGGGAACTTGCACGTGGCTTGAAATTCTGGGACAATCCGTTTGAACTGCACGTGGAATATAACGGAGGATTTGGCAGAAACAACGACGGTTCATCTTACGGAATTAACGATGCATGGTTATTTGGGGGAAATTACACCTGGAATACTGCCGATTTTTCTAAAATATTTACCCTTCAGGCCATGTATAAATACATTCAGGGAAAAAACAATGCATCTTTCCAGTTAACGGGAGTCTGGACTGTTCAGCTTTTTGAAAATAAAGTTACTTTATCGGGGTTTGCCGATTTTTGGAGAGAAGACAACAATTTCTTTTTAAACGCACCGCTGGGAACTGAAACTAAATTTGTTTTCCTGTCGGAACCTCAGATTTGGTATAATTTCACCAAAAATTTTTCGCTGGGCTCTGAAGTTGAAGTAGCGTCAAATTTTGCTCTTCACAAAGGCTTTAAAGCCTGCCCGACAATTGCTGGGAAGTGGACTTTCTAAACCTAATCAAAAGATATTATGTTTGAAAAATTCTTTAAACTCAAGGAAAACAGGACAACCGTAAAAACGGAAATCCTTGCCGGAATTACAACGTTTATGACGATGGCATACATTCTGGCCGTTAACCCCGATATTTTAAGTGCAACAGGCATGGATAAAAATGCACTTTTTACAGCAACTGCTTTATCGGCTTTGGTGGCAACCCTTGTAATGGCATTGGTGGCTAAATTGCCGTTTGCCTTGGCTCCCGGAATGGGATTGAATGCATTTTTTGCATTTACCGTTGTTTTGGGAATGGGCTACAGTTGGCAGTTTGCATTAACTGCAGTGTTTCTCGAAGGAATTATTTTCCTCCTTTTAACAGCATTCAATATTCGTGAGTTAATTGTGAATGCAATTCCGATTTCAATGAAACATGCTGTTTCAGCAGGGATTGGATTGTTTATCGCATTTATTGGAATGCAAAATGCCGGAATAATTGTTAACAATGATGCAACTCTTGTTGGTTTGGGTGACATGGGATCGCCGGCAGTTTTAATTGCTTTGGGCGGAATTGTTTTGACCGCTGTTTTACTGGCACTTAACGTAAAAGGAGCTTTATTGATTGGTATTTTTGCGGCAACAATTGCCGGTATTCCTCTGGGTGTAACCCATTTACCGGAAGGACATTTGGTTGATACTCCCCCTTCTATTTCACCAATTTTTTGGAAAATGGATTTCTCAAAGGTTTTTTCGCTCGACATGCTGGTTATCCTTTTTACTTTCCTTTTTGTTGATATGTTCGACACGGTGGGAACCCTGGTTGGTGTTTCTTCAAAAGCAGGAATGCTTGATGACAAAGGTCGTGTTCCGAGAGTAAAACAAGCGCTTTTTGCCGATGCAGTTGGTACCACAGTTGGTTCAATTTTAGGAACAAGCACAGTTACTACTTATGTTGAAAGTGCTTCGGGTGTTGCCGAAGGAGGAAGAACAGGATTAACCTCGCTGACTACTGCCGGATTATTTTTGGTGGCTTTGTTTTTCGCCCCGCTGTTTACCATGGTTCCGGGAGCTGCCACAGCTCCGGCGTTGGTTCTTGTCGGCTTCTTTATGATGTCACCAATACTGAACATTAACTTCAGCGAATATACCGATTCAATTCCGGCATTTATTACTATTATATTTATGCCGCTTACTTACAGCATTGCCGAAGGTATTGTTTTTGGTATGTTGAGTTATGTTTTCCTAAAAGTTCTTACCGGAAAATTCAAAGACATTTCAGTGGTAATGGTTATTTTATCCATTCTGTTTATTCTGAAATTCTTTATATAAAAGTGCAAAAACAAGTTTACTTGTATAAAAAGTAAACTTGTTTTTATATTTTTGTGCCGCGGGTTGTTCGTCCGTTTGTCGCGGATTGGTTCACATCAATCCACGAAATTTTAATTAAGGGTTGTTAGCTCAGTTGGTTTAGAGCATTACCTTGACAGGGTAGGGGTCACTGGTTCGAATCCAGTACAACCCACTTCAAAATCAAGGACTTACAGTGATGTGAGTCCTTGATTTTTGTCTGGAGTGCCCTACTGGAGTGCCCTTTTGGTTTTGAGGGAATACACGAAAGCCATTTTTAACCATCTGTTTTGCAATTTCCTTTCTGTCAATATAATGTTTTGCTGTTGTTCTGTAGTTGCTATGCTGCATTGATATTCCACGATTAATAAATGAGTCTTCTCGGGTAATGTATGTTTGTCTTAGATGTTTCAGTTGCCTGGTATAATTCCGATTCAATTTCTCAAAAAAGAAAGTAAAATACCTACTGGAATACTTCTCAATATTATATCTGTTTTGTTCTGCAGGTGCTATTAAATAATCTTCACTGTTTATATTTTCAGTAAGCCCAAGATTTATTAAAAGTTCAAAAAGCTCCTCTCCAACAGGAACATAGGCATACTGAAAATCTTTTTCATCAAAATTGTTTTGCTGTCTATTTAATTTAATATTAGGACTTTCAATATAAACAGGCATTCCATCTTTAAAATGTATCATATTCCATCTCATTGCAAAAAGTTCTGCATTTCTTCTTCCGGTATAGGCTTTTAACCAGATCATCTCTTTTAACTATGGACGGTAAATGTTCCTCGTTGTCTTCCCTATTTGTTTAACTGCGTCATCTGGACTAATAACATCCAGTAAATCAAAAAAGTCTTTATCAGAAATACTAATATCAGTAGGTTTTTCTGATTTTAACTTCACTTTCTTCTATACATTTTTCAAATTATAGTCTTCTTTATCTATTAAGTAGTTGAAGAATGTTCGTAATACTTTGAGCTTATCGTTATATGAGTAGTTACTTTCATATTTTTTATTCAAATAGTCACAGTAGTTTCCGACGACAGTATCATTTATTTGACTGAGCTTAAATGTCTTAATATTAATCCCTTTCGAGATAAGAAATCGAACAAATAATTTTAAGGCAATAATGGTTGTTGTAATATGAGTTGAAGAAATATGTTTCTGTAAATGGAATGGGACATCAACATCATTCATGATAATCGATGTACATCGCCATTGCATCTTGCAAGAGTTGTGGCTTTGTCTTTTGGTACTTGAAATATTCTCGTGGTTTACATCAGCCAAATGAAGTTTGTTCTCAAGACTCAGCTCATACATTTTTACCTATTTTTCACCATATTTTGTTTTATACCTTTTTATTACTGGTTGCTTGTAAGCAAAACTGAATTCTGCTTCAATTACAAATTCACCTGAACTGTCTTTGTAGATTTCAACGTTACTCTTCAAACACCAGTTTTTCACGCTTCTTTTATCTTTCTTGTTTATTCGTTTATTATTCCAGATTCTTTCCAGATTTATTCCCAACTTTTTCCAGTTTTATTCCATTTCTTTACTGTAAAAATCAGAGGATGAAAAAGATTATTATATTACTGTTTTTCTTACTTTTTATGAGCTACATTCATGCCCAGAATATCAATCAACGTAATGTACCGGCTGTGGTGCTAAATGCTTTCCAGTTAAAATTTCCAAACGCTTCTGATGTTGACTGGGAGCTTGAAAATGGAAACTATCATATTGATTTTGTACTCAATGACAAAGACAATGAAGCAGTTTTGGACTACCGTGGAAAGCTATTAAAATATAAACAGGACTTATACGTAAGCGAAATTCCCAAAAACGTTTTAGAAACGATAAAATCGAAAGTACAGTTTTTTGATATCAAGGATGCTGATTTAATTAAAGAAAATGGAGAAACTGTTTATAAAATCAATTTCGAAATAGATGACAGGGATAATGATTTCTGGATTGGTGAAAATGGGAAACTTTTAAAATATATAAAGGAATTGAAAAATAATGAAGTCCCCGAAAACATTCTTTCAGCCATAAAAAACAAATATGGTTTGCTTGATACCGATCATGCAAAATACGAAGAAGAAGCCGGTAAAATCAGCTATTACCTTGATGGAGATATTAACGATAAAGCCCATGTATTTACTTTCGATAAAAATGGGGATTTGCTAAAACACGAACAGGATTTAAAAAAAGGTGAAATTCCTGCTCAGGTTATGAAAACGATAACAACAGCCTACAAAGATTATGAAATTCGTAATGCAGATTTAAATGAAGAGAATGGAAAAACCACTTATAAAATCGAACTTAAAAAATCAAAAGAAAAAATACTTGCCATACTTAATCCCGATGGAAAAATTCTTGAAGTGAAGGATTAATTTGAAAATATAAAATTCAAGGTACCCACGCTCACTCTTAAAATTTAAAAATCATAACCATGAAAATGCCGTTAATAGTATTAATGTTATCCTTCCTATGCTTTGTTTCGAACCACTCAAAGGGCCAAAATGAGCCTGATATATTGTCAACGCCAAAGTTCTTTCTCGATTGCGACGATTGTGATTTTACTTTCGTAAGACAAGAACTCAAGTTTGTTTCATTTGTTCGCGATCCGAAGCTGGCCGATGTGCATATTTTAACGAGTGACTCTGACACAGGTGGCGGCGGACATAAATATTTTATCAACTTCATCGGACTGAAAAATTTTAATGGACAAAACTACGATTATGAATATCTTTCTGACCAAACAGAAACCGATGATGAAATTCGAAAGGGATTATTAAAACGAATCGAAACCGGCATCCTTCAATATTATTCAAAAACCGGATTTTTAAACCAACTGGAAATAAATCTGGATGAAAAGGGAAGCAGGAAAGTAGTTGATCTGGTCGATGATCCCTGGAATTTATGGGTGTTTAGAATTGATGCAGGAAGCAACTTTCAAAAAGAGGCAAGTCAGGATGAATACTCGTTTATCTCGGAGATCAGGATTGAAAAAGTAACTGAAGCCTGGAAAACCCGACTCGATGGGAACTTTAATACCGACCATGAGAATTATTACGATGAAGGAAAAAAAATTGTAAACATTCAAAACGAAACCGAAATCTCGGCCTATTATACCAAAAGCTTAACCTCTCGCTGGTCAGCAAGAGTTTACAGCAATTATACATCAAGTACCTACCTGAATACAAAAAACGTTTTACGTTTTGAAGGGGCAGCCGAGTACAACATTTTTCCCTGGGATATCAGCAACCGGAAAGTTTTCGTTTTTCGTTACCAAGCCGGCGTACAACTATCCGAATATTATCAAACCACTATTTATAACAAAAACAAAGAAGCACTATCCTATGAGGCAATAAAAATCGCTCTTCAACTGGTACAACCGTGGGGAACCATTGAGGCCAGCCTGGAAGAAAGCCACTACTTTTGTGATTTTACTAAAAACCGGTTAACCTTCAATTCTGATTTTTCGGTGCGGCTCTCCAAACATTTTTCCATTTACAGCAAACTGGAGACCAAAGTAATACACGACCAGTTGTATTTACCAAGAGAAAATGCTTCGCTGGAGGATGTACTTTTAAAACGACGAAAATTAGCCACTACTTACGAAATAAACGGTGAAATTGGATTTCGCTTTACCTTCGGTTCAATATATAACAGTGTTGTAAATGAACGGTTTTAATCATTTTATGATGCGTCACACCGTTTACAGCCGTTTGGCACGATACTTGGAATTGTTATTCTTTCACTAGTTTGACGTACAATAGTTTCAGTTGTTCTATTTATCTATTACGAAATCTAGAATCAAAATATGCAGGACTTTTCCTGAAGATATAATTCATCCAATTTTACAATTTTAGATTGCATTTGTTTTTCGTTATGCTTATAATTATAATTTTATTATGAACCAATATGAAAATATTAGTTGTTGAAGATGAACAGGAAATACTGAATTCAATACAAGAATTTCTGGAAGAAGAAAATTATACGGTTGAAACAGCCCAAAATTTTGCGTCCGGATTAGATAAAATTGTTTCCTATGACTACGATTGTATTCTTCTCGACATTATGCTTCCCGGTGGCAATGGCCTCGAACTTTTGCAGGAATTAAAAAAACTAAAAAAAGCAGATAGTGTGATTATTATCTCTGCAAAAGATTCTCTTGATGACAAAATAAACGGATTTGAACTGGGTGCGGATGACTATCTTACCAAACCTTTTCATCTTGCTGAATTGAATGCCAGAATAAAATCGGTCATTCGAAGAAATAGAATGAACGGCCAAAATCTACTGGAATTTGCAAACCTGAAAATAAATACGGATGAACGTTCGGTTTACGTAAATAACGAGGCATTAATTTTAAACCGCAAAGAATATGATATCCTTCTTTTTCTACTAATGAACAAAAACAGGATTGCCCGTAAATCAGCAATTGCTGAGAACATCTGGGGTGATTTTATCGACCAAGCGAATGACTTCGATTTTATTTATTCTCAAATAAAGAATCTACGAAAAAAACTCAGGCACTGTGCAGCCGGCGTAGAAATTAATGTGGTATATGGCATGGGATACAAATTAAGAGTAAAATGAAGCTTCTCAATTATACTACCCTGTATCTTGCCGTTGCATTATTTGTTGCCCTGGGACTTTGGTCCGTTCTCTTTTATTTTCAATTACTGGGAAACATTAAAACTACAGTTGACGAAGGTCTTGCAAACAATAAGATTCTGATAATAGACCACTTAAAAGACGATCCAGCAATTTCTTCTCAGGAAAGTTTTGGTGATAAAAATTACATTATTCGAAATGTTAGAGAAGATGAAGCACTAAAGATAAGAGATAACTACAAGGACACGTTGGTTTTTTCGGGCTTAAAACATATTTACGAACGCACACGGCTACTCACGACCGCATTTGTTGCCGAAAACGGGCAATATTATGAAATGAAAGTGATATCGCAGGAACTGGACCGTGGAAAGTTAATTAAACAACTGGCCACTTCCATGTTGTGGCTATTTTTGATTTTATTGCTCAGCTTAATATTGATTAATAACCTGGTACTGAAAAATACCTGGACACCCTTTTATCAATTGTTAAATTACCTCAGGGATTTTAGTCTGGAAAAAGACCCATCAAATCCACCTTCTAAAACCAAAATAAAAGAATTCTCAATTTTGAATCAAACCGTTTTGAAACTTTTGAAAGCAAACGTGAATACCTATACAAGTCAAAAACAATTCATCGAAAACGCTTCTCATGAGTTGCAAACGCCCCTTTCCATTGGCATTAACAAACTCGAACTGCTTGCCGGATCTGATAATTTAACAAACGAACATATTCAAAAAATTGAGAATGTAATTCAGATTCTTCAACGCCTTACCGATTTAAACAAATCTCTTCTGCTTATTTCAAAGATAGAAAACAAACAATTTGCACCGCAGGAAATCGTCCGTTTCAACGATATATTTAATCATATAATTGATGATTTTAAAGATTATACGGAGTACCGAAAAATTAAAGTAATATTTACAAAAAAGGATAACTGCCAAATTAAGATGAATAAAAACCTGGCTGAATTTCTGGTGCTGAACCTGGTTAAAAACGCCATCTTTCATAACTATGAAGGAGGTGAGATTTATATTGAATTATCGGCCAGCCAGTTTAGTATTGAGAACACCAGCAATGCACCAGCATTACCTTCGGATAAATTGTTTGAGCGGTTTAATAAAAATCCGAATAAAAAAGGTTCAACCGGTCTGGGTCTGGCTATTGTTAAAACCATTGCCGACATTTCCGGGTTAACGGTGACTTACGCGTACACCAGCCAGCAAAGACATTTAATAAAAGTAAGTTCTAGGCTCCGGGAATGAAAATAACTACTTTTTCAAGATTAATTAAATACCTTGCCTGTGTTGTCTTATTGAAACACGAAATTAATGTCAATATTGGCATCAATAAAAATTAATCCAATCCAAATTACTGGAGTGCCCTTCTGGAGTGCAAAAATACTATAAAATGTATTGTTTTGCGATTTCTACTATTCTGTAACTTGCTGATTATTAAACCGCATATGCTTTAAAAAGGGTCATTGACAGGGTAGGGGTCACTGGTTCGAATTCAGTACAACCCACAAAATTTTAAATATTCTCCAATGCATTTTGTCTATGTTTTGTATTCCAAAAGGTTTGATAAAATTTATATCGGATATTCTTCTAATCCGGAAATCCGTCTTTCTTTTCATAATAGTGATTCGAATACCGGTTGGACAAAGAGATATAAACCATGGAAAATTATTTATACCGAACAATTCCAGACATTATTAGAGGCATATAAACGTGAGAAGCAATTGAAAACATCAAGAGGGAGAAATTTTATTCGAGATCTTATTACACGCAAAAAGGTGGAACTTCTATAAACCGTTAGAACATTACTTTGACAGGGTAGTCCGTCAGCTGATCCGTCAAATGACGGATTCGAATCCAGTACAACCCACAAAATTTCAAACGATTAAAATCAGTTTTTTTATTCGTTGTATATTAATGCTTCGATCGAAATTTCCAAGTTTATTATCACTCATATCTAAGCGCCTCAACCGGATTTTGTGTTGCCGCTTTCCAACTCTGGAAACTTACTGTAGCAGCAGAAATGATAAAGGCAAGAATGCCGGCCAGGGCAAAAATCCACCAGCTTAACCCGGTTTGATAGGCAAAGTTTTTAAGCCATTCGTGCATGGCATACCACGACACAGGAGTTGCCAAAACAAAAGCAAGGACTACCCATTTCAGAAAATCTTTGTTTAGCATTTCTACTACTTCCGAAGCGCGGGCGCCATTCACTTTGCGGATTCCAATTTCCTTGGTCCTTTTCGAAATGGTGATTAAAACAATACCAAATAATCCCATAACGGCTAAAGCTACTGCCAGCAAAGAAAAGGCAGTGATTAATTTAGCCTGGTTTTGTTCCCTTTGATAGAACTGGTTGATCTGGTCGGTCAGATAATTGATTTCAACTGCTGACTCTGGCGAAATGGCGGTAACCAGTTTATCCATTTGATTGATTATGGTTTTGTCATCGAGGCCGTTGGTTTTGACAGCCAAAAGCCGCATTTTTTCGGGATGTTGCTGCAGAATTACCATGGGTTGAATTAACGAATGAATAGAATGTGCGCTAAAATCTTTAACTATTCCGCGAACGGTAAAACCGTTGAGTAAATCGCTTGCTTTTATATTGTATTTCAACGCTGCCGATTCATTCAAAATAATACTCGTACGGTTTTCAAACGGAAACTCGCCAAACGATTCCCCATCAATAATTTCCATTCCCAAAAGTTCTGTCATTCCTTCACCCATAATTAATCCGTCGAATTGAACAGTTTCTGCATCGGTTTTAAGTTTTACAGGAAGAAAATTTCCAAAAGGCGGAATAAATGAGGACCCTGCAGTCCGGATTACATTTGGGTTTTTTGCCAGCTCATTTCTGATTACCTCGATTTGTTTTTGTAGTTCAGGAGTGTTTAGTTCACAAATCAGAATATTTTTCGGATCGATGGCTTTAAAATTGGTAAGCCCGTAATTTATTTGTTTTTTGAAGGTAAAAACGCTGACAATCAAAATCATAAAAACAATAAAATGAAAACTTAAAAACGAATGGTTCAAACTTAGTTTTTTCCTTTTTTTATTCAGTTGCCCTGAAAGTAAGACCACCACAGGAACCCGTGAAATGCTGGTTCCGATAAACAAACCGGAAACAGAGCCGGTAACCAGGATAATTAAAAGTAGCAATGCCCATGTTTGAATCATTCCAAAAACTTCGCTGCCAAGAGTTTTGCCAAGGGTTGAATTTACAAATGGAATACCGATGATTACTATAATTGCCGCAGGGACGATGCTCAACAATGAAATAAAGTTCGATTCGGCCAAAACCTGTTTACGAATGGTATTTTTGGTGGCTCCCAAGGCTTTTTTGGCTCCCATTTCGGTAAGGCGGCTAAGTAATTTTGCTTTAGTGAGGTACACATAATTAATGATGGCAATACACAAAATAACAAATGCAATGGCTAAATAATATTTTAGTTCGCCTGCATTTCCTATCCTGCTGTACGCATTTCCCGATAAATCAGCCGACTGCAAATAAATTTCAGAAACCGGCTGCAAATGAAATTCCGATTCTTTGAATTTTTCAGGATTTATGGAAACCAGATAGTTTTTTATTTTTGAACTTACTGTTGCAGGATTGGCTTCCGGATTTAAAAAAAGGTAGGTATAAAAATATTTGTTGTCCCAGTTTTTGTAATCTATTTGATTTGAACCGTAATCGCCGAACATGCGTTGTGAAAGCCCAAAAACCTCAGCAGACAAATCGATGTTTGCTATAAATTCGGGGCTCAAAGTTGAATTCGACGGAAAGTTTTTATACACTCCGCTAATTCTCAGGTTTAAAAAATTGTCCTTCAATTTTACCTGAAGCAGCGACCCGGTTGTATTTTTTAAATTGAAATATTTTTTGGCTATGTCTTCAGAAATGGCAATTTCAGTGTTCGAAACCGGAGGCAACCCGTAAAGAAAATTTACATTCAGCAATTTGAAAATAGTGCTGTCGGCAAAAGCAAAAAAATTCTCGTTGATGATGCGGTTGGCCGAATTTTTTATCTGAACCTGCCCCGTCTGATAAAACCTGAAAAAATCCTGAACCTCCGGAAGAGCATCTTTTACCGATGCCGCCATTGGATAAGGAGCCCGTAGCTCGGTGTTTTCGGTTAAACGGTACGCGTTCTGATAATTTGGAATATAACGATCGAATGAATATTCGTGAATCACCAAAACTCCCAAAATCATAATACAACCCAGACCAATTCCGAGGCCTAAAATGCTGATTAACGATTCAATTTTATTTTTCAGAATATTTCTGACGGCAATTTTAAAATCAGTAAAATTCATTTTCCGGCTTTTTTGAAATTTAAATTCAGACAAAACTAAATTCTTAGTTCAAATGTAATGCCTTTTTTATAAATAAATAATTCTCAGAAAGATAATCGTTGATTGCAGTACGCTTTTGTTAAAAATTTTGACAAACGATGTAAAATTATTTTACAAATTAGGTTGGAATGGGTTTAAACAAAAGAAACAAAAATTATTTTACTCCGAAAATGAAACAGGGTAAGTAACAAAGTTTAATTTTTCTTCGTTGTTTGCAGGCTCCCAAATATCTTTGTCGCGGTTGGAAATATATTTTTTGCACAGCCAGGTTTCGAATTTTCGTTCACTTTCAAAAAGTTCGATTACTCGGTACCCTTTTCCAATATCGCCATAACTTTCCCTGCCGCTGGCTTGTCCGTAACCCAAACAAATATTTCGTAAACATCCAATGTAATTGTTGTCGTGGTCGTGGCCAACAAACATTCCCATTACATCTTTCATTTCGAGAAAAGCATCGAACATTCCCGAGTTAATATCGGGTGAACAAACCGATTCTTCCTTTAAACCTGTGGTAGTTTGCTTCCCCCATACTTCATCGAATTCAGGCAGCGGGATATGAAAAAATGCCAGCGCCGGATACGGTTCTTCCTTGTTTTCTTTGGTTAATTTTTTGCTTTGTTCGCGGTACCATTGAATCTGGTCGAATTTAATCCAATCGTAACTTCCTAACCCGTTTTCTTTTTTTAAGCCTGAATGAGAATCGATAAAATATAGCAGGGCTTTCGTTTTTGAAGAGTCGTGCGATTTTATTTTCAGAATATAGTTTCCATTACCGGAAATATCTTTTGGGCCATTTTCTGTAACGCAGTAAGGCAGACCCGAAATGGTTTCCATAATTTCGTTGCCGGTAATTTCGTACTCAATATCGTGGTTTCCGAGAACAACCGCCCACGGAATTTTTGCCTCGGTGAAAGGTTTTGTAAACGACAGCCACGCTTGTTTTGTGTTTTTTGAACAAACAACATCGCCAGTAAAAACTATTAAATCCGGGTTTTCGGTTTTAACGGCAGCGACCATCATTTTCAAAGCGCTGTCGGAACGGAATGAATTGTATTGAAAGTGAACATCGGTAAATTGAATGATTTTAAATTTTCCTTTTTCATTAAACTTTAAAACCGGTTTTGCCTCAGCATTTATTTTCAACGAAAAAGTTAATACAATAACCAGCAGGGTTGTAATTCTATTCATAATTTTCTGTTTTCAATTGTGATTTTTAGTAGACAATTTTTCTTAAAAGTACATTCAAATAAAAGTAATAATTCTGAAAACGCTGTCGTATTAAGTTTAATAAAAAGCTACAATAATGTTAAGTTTTTATTTTGTTAAAGAGTTTTGAATAATCGAATGGATTTTCAACCGGAACAAAAAATGAAAAGAGGCTGTCTAAAAAGTTATTTTAACCGCTAAATGCGCTAAGTTTAACGCAAGGTACGCAAATTTAATCTGCTAAATTATAAAGCTTTGCGCTCTTTGCGAATTTCATTGCGATCATTGCGGTTAAATATTTCTGACTTTTTAGACAGCCTCTTTCATTTATTGTAGTTAGAAATTATTCATACCTGAGCGCTTCAACCGGATTTCGTGTAGCGGCTTTCCAACTTTGCCAACTTACAGTAAGTATGGCAATTCCGACAGCCAAAATTCCTGAAAGGGCAAAAACCCACCAGCTGATGTTTGTTTTGTAAGCAAAATTTTCGAGCCAGCGTTTTGTAATAAACCAGGCTATCGGGCAAGCCAGCACAAATGCAATAGTAACCCATTTTATGAAATTAATGTTGAGCAGAATCATTACTTCACCGGTTTTAGCCCCGTTTACTTTTCTCACGCCAATTTCCTTTTTTCTGCGTTCAATAACAAACAGCGACAACCCAAATAAGCCAATGCAGGAAATAAAAATGGCGATAAACGAAAAGTATTTGAACAAACCCGATATTTTTACTTCTGAATTATAAAGCGATTCAATTCCTTCATCAAAAAATCCGACTTCGCAGTTAATTGTTGGAAACATTCCAGTCCAGGTTGTTTTGATTTTATCAACAGTGCCTGAGAAATCTTGAGGTGCAACGCGGATAATCAAAAAGTCGGGATTGCTTAACAGCGGAAGAATAAGCATGGGTTCCACACCTACATGCAGCGATTGAAAATGAAAATCTTTAACCACTCCTGCAATCATTCCTTTTACCTCTTCTCCCTGTCTGCCAAAGTATTTTCCAACCGGATCAGCCAATTTCATTCTTCGAATTGCTTCTTCGTTTAATACCACCTGCGGATTTGGCAATTTTTCGATGTCGATTACTTTGTTGTACGATTCAGGAAATCCGTTCCCGGCTGCCATCTTCATTCCCATCGTGTTGAAATAATCTTTGTCGGCATACATGGTGCAAATCAATACCATGTTATTCGGATCTTTCCCGTCCCAATCAAATCCCCACGAAGAATTTCCGCCGTAAAACGGAAGCCGGTTGGTTAGTGTAAGATTAGTTACTCCGGGAATTTGAGCCATTTCCTGTTTTATCGCCTCATATTTATCTCGTGACTCGCCATTCAGTGAAAGATAAATCAGGTTGGCCTGGTCGTATCCCAAATCGTAATTGTGCATGTATTTGAGCTGGCGCGAAATAAAAATAGTGCTGCTAATCAATACCACCGATAATACAAACTGAAATATAACCAGCGTATTTTTAAGGCTGATATTTCCTTTTCGCGGTATTATTTTTTTTATGGCTTGCGCCGGATTAAACGATGTAAGGTAAAGCGCCGGATAAACAACCGATAAAACCAACACCGATAAAACCACTGTAATCAACATATATACCATGTACTTGTTATTCAGGTCGCTAAAAGTTATGACCTTATCTGAAACGGAGCGGAATGCCGGAATAAAAATCAAAACCAGAATAAAACTCAATAGAAGGCTTATAAAGATCATGATTCCTTTTTCCTGTAAAAACTGGTTTAAAAGCGAAATTTTCCCGGCCCCCATTACTTTTCTGATGCCAACTTCCGGACGGCGATGCTCAGATCTTGCCACAGAAAGATTTATAAAATTGATGGAAGCGATTAAAATAATTATCAGTGCAATTCCAAGAAACTGGTAAACATACTGGAGCCGGTTATTTTTTCCTGAGTATGAATACAGTCTTTCTTTCACAAACGGGAAGGTGTACAGCGTTGTATTGTCCTGCCCGTTGGTTTTGCATAAATCTTTAATCGAGGTTTCAAATTTCTTTACATCAGTGCCTTCCGCCAGCAGGACGCTAGTTCTTGGCCAGTTGTTTCCCCATCGGGTAAGGTCGGCGCCAAAAACTCTTTTCATATGGTTAAGCGGAAAAACAATTTCAAAATCAATGGTTGAATTGTTGTCGGTAGAAGCAATAATTGCCCCAACAGAGTAAGATATACTGTCGTTAATTTGAAGCACTTTTCCAACGGCCGGTTCATCGCCAAACAATACCGAAGCCATTTTTTCTGTTAGAATTACCTGGTCGGGTTTTGATAAAACATTAGGATCGCCTTCAATAATATCGTATGAAAAAATGTTCAGGAAGTCTTTGCCTGCATAAACCACCGGACCTTCTTTAAACGATTTGTCCCCGATTTTAAAACGTTCCTCACTCGAACCGGAAAAGGTAGTTGCATATTTTACTTCCGGAAAATTATCGGTCAAATAGGTACTTAACGGGAAAGGCGTACAATAGGTAAATAACTCCTGTCCTTCTGAATACTGCTGGTGTTCGTAGACAGTGTAAATACGATCGGCATTTTTATACGAAAGGTTGTAATTTAACTCGTCGGTTACCCAGAACAATATCAAGGTTACCACGGCAATTCCAAGCGATAATCCGGTAATATTGATGATGGAGAAAATACCGTTTTTCCGGATGTTTCTCCAACCGATTAGTAAGTTTCTGAAAATCATTTTGAAAGTTTTTGAAGTTTAATTAATCACGGTTTTAACAGATATTGTAAAGACTTTCAAAATATCTTTTTGTTACATCATTTCAGGAGTTTTTTGAATTACTTTTTACTTCAATTTTCATCCATCAAAAAATGAAGATGAATATTTTTTACTATTCATACCTCAGTGCTTCTACAGGGTTTTTAGTTGCTGCTTTCCAGCTTTGAAATGAAACAGTTAATAATGCAATTCCGAGAGCCAGCAATCCGGCCAAAACAAAAACCCACCAACTCAGGTTGGTTTTATAGGCAAAGTTATTGAGCCATTTGTGTGTTATATACAAGGCAACGGGTGTAGCAAAACCAAAAGCCGCAAGTACCCATTTCACAAAATCTTTGTTTAGCATGGCAAGTATTTCTGAAACCCTGGCGCCGTTTACTTTTCTGATACCGATTTCTTTTGTACGGTTTTGCATGGCTAAAATAGTGAGCGACAACAAACCCATGCAGGCAATTAGGATAGCGATGCCGGAAAAAAGGTTGAAGATAGCCGTTAACTTCTTTTCCGATTCATACATATTATTTAACTGGTCATTTACAAAGCTGAATTCAACAGGGAAATCCGGAGCAAATTGTTTCCATACTGTTTTTATCTGATCCAACACTGTCGGCACACCGGGATTTATCTTTACAATAATCTGGTTGTAATAAAAAGGGTTCATATTAAAGCACATGGGAGTTATTTTGCTGTGCAACGACTTAAAATTAAAATCTTCCACAATGCCAATAATTGGTCCCTCCTGGTAAGCATGTAGCATTTTTCCAACCGGATTTGAAATCCCCATTTCAGTGGCCGCTTTCCGGTTGATCACAAACACACATTTATTTCCGTTGTCGTAATCTACCATATCTCCTGCAAAGTCGCGGCTAAAACTACGTCCGTCAACCAATTGCACACCAAGTGTTTCGAAATAGTCGTAGAAAACCGAGTTCCATTGCAAATTAACAGTTTTTCCCTCGGGCATTCCCTCGCAGCGAAAATCTCCGTTGGAGGTTTGCACATCGGTTGGAGACGAAAATGCCAGGGTTACATTTTTAATGCCCGGTTGCTTTTTTAATTCCTGGCAAAAAATATCCATGTTTTCGTTGAAGAATCCTTCTCCGGGGTGCATATTTAGTGGAATAGTAACCAGCTCTTCCCTGGCAAATCCAGGGTTGTAATTTTCAAGAAAATGAACTTGTTTATAAAACAAAGTAGTTGTGGCCAAAAGCACGATGCTGATAGTAAATTGAATAATTACAAGACTTTTAACAATGGGAATTTTTTTGAAATTTACCTGTTGTTTTGTTTTAAAAAAATGAATTGTTTTTGTTACTGAAAGAATCAGGGCAGGAGAAAATGAAGTAATAATTACAAAAAGCAATACCAGGCCAGCCAGCCGGGCAAAAAGTGTAAAATCAAATTCGTTTACTGATGGCAGATAAGAAAATCTTATTGCAAGAGCAGAGTTATAAAGTACAATCAATAGGAACGAAACCAGAATTCCAATGGTAACATACGACAATGTTTCTTTGATTTGATCGCGGAAAATGTTGAATTGGGAGGCGCCGCAAACTTTTTTTACACCACTATTTAGTTCCCGCTGCGACGCTGTTCCAACATACAACATTAAAAAATTAACGGCTGACATTGCCAATATAACAAAGGCTACAACGGTTAAAATAAACAAATACTTTTTATTGACTGTCGATGAAAATTCCCAGCCTGACTGATAATCTGTGTGTATTTCATTTAACGGTTGCAAAAAAAGTTTTTCCGGATTTTCTTCGACATGTGAAGTTAGATAGTTTTCAATTTTTGCCGATAGTTTTTCTTGGTCCGTTTTTTTATCTGTTAATATAAAAGTATAGGTTTCAGAAGGATCTTCCCAGCTTGGTTCAATCCACAATTGTGTCAGGTCTGAAATCTTTTCCAAAGGTAAAACGATATTGCCCTGGAAATTTGAATTTGTTGGAAAATCTTTAAAAACACCGCGTACCGTAAATAATTTATCTTTACCGACTTTTATTTGTTCCCCCACGGGATTTTTATCGCCAAAGTATTTTCTGGACGCACTCTCTGAAATTGCTATAAAATCAGGGGAATTAAAATCACTTGTTGCATTTCCGTTTGCCAAAGGGAATGAAAACAGCGAAAAAAAGTTGGGGTCGGCAAACAGGATTTTATTTTCATTGAACATGTTGTTGCCTGCTGTTAATGCCAGGTTTCCCCAATAATAACTTACACGCGTGGCATCTATTATTTCAGGGAAATCTGATTTTAGTGCTTCCGCAAGAGGGCCATAGGAAGCCCAGCCTCTTGGTTCATTTTCTTCGTTTTGCATTAAAATATGGTAAATACGTCCCGAGTTGTCGAATTGCGAATCATAGTGGAATTCCTGGTAAACATATCCAAGCAGAATAATAGCTGCGGCTACTCCAACGGCCACCGAAAAGATATTTAACAGGTTCAAACGGCTGTTTCTTTTAAATCTCCGAAAGAAAATTTTTGGTGTTTTCATTTTTTATTCAGGATTATTTTATCCTGAAAATAGAAAAGAGTTGTTGTTTAAAAGAATTATATAGTTGAAATGCAGGGTATTCCATACGAAAGGTCAAAAATTAGTCCTAAAAAGCAATAAAATAAATGTATATCAAGGGCTCGTTTGTATGAACACTAAACAAAGTATACCGTTTTTGCCCCGAAATTTTTGCCGTGATTTTTCAATCCTTGTTATTCGTATTTCAAACTTTTGACCGGATTTTGTGCTGCGGCTTTGTAGGTTTGAAAAGAAACGGTTACAAGTGCAATTCCCAGGGCAAGCAAGCCAGCCAATGCAAAAATCCACCAACTGATGTTTGTTTTGAAAGCAAAATTTTCAAGCCATTTATGCATGGCAAAATACCCTGCCGGACAAGCAACAACAAAAGCAAATGCAATCCATTTTACAATGTCTTTGTTCAGCAAAACAAGAATTTCAAACATTTTGGCGCCGTTCACTTTACGAATTCCAATTTCTTTCCTGCGTTGAACCGATGTAAACGAAACCAAACCAAACAAACCCAAACAGGCAATAATTATCGCAATTGCGGTAAACATCCCGATAAGTTTTGCCAGTTGTTCTTCTTTCCTGTATTGTGCATCAAAATTTTCGTCCAAAAAGAAATATTCAAATGGGGCATCGCTGTTCAGGTTTTTCCACTCCGTTTTTGTTTCAGACAAAACATGGACAGCCTGCCCGGCAGCAACGCGCACAGCCAGATAATCCTGCTGTTCTGAAATTCGGACAATGGCAGGTTCCGCTTTTTCTTTGAGCGATTTCATGTGGAAATTTTTGACAATTCCAATTACTTTGTAATCGGCCCCGCCGTTATTGTAATCGTATAAAATTTTATCGTTACAATTGTCCCAACCGAAAACTTTTGCAGCTTCTTCGTTAATAATTGCATTTTGTTTTTCTGAATTTATTTCATCTGAAAAAAAACGGCCGTCAACCATTTTAATGTTTAACGTTTTCTGGAAATCAGGATCAACCCAAATGCGTTTTAACAACACCTGTTCACTTTTTCCTTTTTCTGAAAAAATGTTGGATTCAATGTTGTCAACCGAAGGCAGAACCGATGCAAAAGATGCGCTGATTACCTGTGCATTCATCTCTACCTGATTTTTAAATGCCAGCCGGTTGTTGTTGAGCCGTGAAGCATTTTTAACAACCAGAACATTTTCCTTATTGAATCCCGGGTTTTGACGATGAAGAAAAACCAACTGTTTCCGAATGACGGCCGAACTAAAAATCAGTACAATAAAAATTGCAAACTGCGCAGCTACCAGTCCGCCTCTTTTAAACGACCTGGATTTTCCGATTGTAAATTTCGAAGTTAGAACTTCTTCGGGTTTAAACCGGGTAATGTAAAATGCAGGATAACAGCCTGCCAGCAGTGTAACCGCAAACGGTATCAATACAATGATTGCAAGTGTCGTTTTCTTTAAAAGATAAACCGAATGAAGGCTGATGCCGGAAAAATTATTGAGCGAAGGCATTGCAATCAGCAACAAGGCAACTGCGAGGATGGTTGCCAAAAAAGTGTAAACAAATGTTTCAGAAAGAATTTGGACGATTATGGCTTTTCTCGATGACCCGAATATTTTTTTCAACCCGATTTCTTTGGCGCGTAACGTTGCTTTTGCTGTACTCAGGTTAATAAAATTGAAACAGGCGATTATTAAAATAAAAAGCCCGGTAAATCCAAAAATATAGAGTGAAAGTAAATTTCCCTGGTTTTTTAGCTCTTCCTGGAAAGTGGTGTTGAGATGAATTTTTGTCAGAGGTTGTAGTTCATATTCCAGAAAATTTCCTTCGTTTTTCCATTGTTCCAGCGATTTTCCTAAAAACTGTTTCATCATCTGGTCCCAGTATTTGATGGGGAAGGTTTTAAATTTCGTCCTGAATTTATCAATATCAATCCCTTTTTTCAGCAATAAATAGGTGTAAGTTACTGTAAAATCGCCCCAGTTATCGACCCTGTTCCTTGCCGGAAGTGAATTAAACGACGCTAACATTTCGATTTGTAAATGCGAATTGTCGGGTATTTTTTCCAGAATTCCTTTTACAATAAATGATTTTTTTGAATCGCCGATTTCAAGTGATTTTCCAACCGGGTTAATTTCGCCGAAATATTTTTTGGCCGCTTTTTCAGTAATTAAAACCGAATAAGGTTCCAAAAGAGCTGTGTTTTTGTCGCCTTCAATAAGTTCGAAATCAAATACTTTAAAAATAGTGGCGTCGGCAAACCAGATTTCATCTTCAATAAACCGTTGCTCTCCTTGCCGTACCAACTGATTTTTCTCCTGAACAATCCGGGTGGCTTCTTCCACATCGGGTAAATCGTTTAAAGCAGCCTGGGCCAGCGGTGATTCCGACTTGGCAAAGTTGGTTTCAACCTCGCCCATTTTCAGAAAGGCAACACAACGGTAAATCCTGTCCGATTTCGAATGAAATTTGTCGAAGTTTAACTCAAACGAAACATAGGCAACAATGTAGAAGAAGGCTGCCAGTCCCAAAGCCAGCCCCAAAATATTGATGGTTAAATGGAATTTGTCTTTTTTGAAGTTACGAAATGCTGATTTAATAAATGTTCTGAACATGGTTTCCGGTTTTTTAGTTATGTTTTCTGAATAAAAATCAGGACGTTTTTGCAGTTGGTTTTGCCTGATTTTTCAAGATTGATTTCATACAAAAATGCGCCGTTTGGATTTTATGGTTTTGACGCTTACATGCTGCTCCGGTTACAGATTTACAGGATTAATTTTCAGAGATTTGCACGGTTTTTTCAGAAACTTGAATATCCGCTTATTTCAAAAAACAAAAAGGCTGATTCTTTTGAACCAACCCTTTTTCTTACAAACTAAATCAATAGACATTGAGCGTTAATTATCAACTTGTTTTCTGTTTTTTTTTATTCATTATGCAATACTTTCAACCTGTTAATTTTGTAGTGATTTTGTTACTCGTATCTGAGGGCTTCAACCGGATTACTTACAGCTACTTTCATCACATGATAACTGATTGTAATGAAAGCGATAACAGCTACAATAGCAATTGCCACCAAAAATTCGTTTATAGACAGTGGTTCTTTATATGCTCCGGGCATTGTTTTATAGATATAAATGGCAGCAGGACAACCGACAAGGATTGCAAAGCCAAGCATGCCGACCACTTCAATAGATAATTGCCAATACACTGAAATAACAGAACTTCCCAGCACTTTACGAACTCCAATTTCTTTTGTCCGGCGTTTAACAGTAAACAGGATTAATCCGAACAAACCAATGGTAGAAATAAGCAATGTAACCACTGCAAAAAAGATAAACATTCGTTTCATCGACTGCCAGAAAGAGATTGCGTCATCCAAATAAAAGGCAACACTAAAATCCTTGAATTCGAATGGATCGTTGGGGAAAATATTTTCCAGCTCGCTGGTTACCACAGCTTTCGCTTTTTGTTCGTCGCCGTTGAAATGCACAGTCAACAAGGTCGACCCCGAAATAACATTATTGTTCAGGAACATAACATAAGTGGGAATCGGATTATGAACCGAGAAGGGATGGAAATCCTTTACAACACCAATAACAGGGAAAGATTTTCCCTCTAACGTAATATTTTTTCCAATCGGATCGCTCCAGCCAAAAACTTTCATTGCCGTTTCGTTGATAATACATGATTTGTTATCAGCCGGATATTCCTTTGAAAAATTACGCCCATATATCATTTTAAGGTTATAGGTTGGAATAAAATCATAATTTACATAATTGCGACTGACCATTTCCCTTTCTTCAGGAGCGCCGCCTTCCCAACTTACATATCCGCCAATATTACCAATGAACGGGATGGTGCTGGAAAACGATATGTCGGCAATTTCAGGATGTTGCAACATGCTTGTTTTTACGGTTTCAAAAGACATGTTGTCACGGGGATTGATTTCGGTGTAAAGAATTTTTCTGCTATCAAACCCCAAATCTTTATTCAGGATAAAATTGACGTGGTTAAAAAGTATAAAACTTACAACGAGCATAAACAGTGAAATGGAAAATTGTGCAGCAACCAGAATTTTTTTGATACTGATTGAGTTTCCGCCGTTACTGAATATTTTGCCTTTGAGTACTTTTACCGGGCTGTATGAGGAGATGACCATCGATGGATATAATCCGGACAAAACTCCCACCAATAAACTTACCAGGAAAATGGTGAGTAGTAATTGTGGATTTCCCCATAGTGAATAATCAATATTCTTATTTAGTAAATGGTTAAGCAAGGGAAACGAAGCTTGTGCCACGAACAACGCCACAATGGTAGCGAATAAGTTGTGCGCAATGGTTTCGGCCAGAAACTGGGTGGCAATGAGTTTTTTGGATGATCCTATTACTTTTTTTATTCCTATTTCGGTTGAACGTTGTGTAGAATTGGCAAGAGAAAGATTTACATAATTTACACCTGCCAGTACCAAAACAAGAATGGCTGCCAGCGAAAGAATTCCCAACCCGATCAACATATCGGGTTGACTGTTGGGCGAAACATGCAGTTTGGAAAGCGGGTGCAGATACGGAGAACTTTTTTCAAAGTTTTTTACATTTTTAAAGGCATCTTTAATTTTTGCATCTACAAGTTTAGGATTAGCACCTTTTTTAAGCAACACATAATTGTCAAATTCAATGTCGGTCCAGCTATCGCCAAATAAGGTTTCGCCACTTAAAATCGGATAGGTTGGCATTGAAACCAGGTAGGTTGCCTGTAAGTTTGAGTTTTTTGGGAAATCGACATAAACCGCTGAAACAGTAAGTGGAAACCGTTTTCCTACAATTACCTGTTTCCCAACTGCATCTCCCTCCGGAAAGAGTTTATTCGCTACTGTTTCAGAAAGGGCAATTGAATATGGCGAAGTCAGAGCAGTGGCCTTGTCTCCTTCTTTTAGCCTGATTGAAAAAATGTCGAAGATGGTATTTTCGCTCCAGTACCCGTTAAGTTCATATAGCTGACTGCCGTTGGGAAGTGTAAAAAACTGCCCGGAACCTTTTGCTCCTCCCGACACTTCACGCATCAGCAGTACTTTATCAACTTCAGGAACATTTTCCATTAAATGAAACCGGTAAGCAGGAGGACTGTAGGTACAAAAATTGGTTGGATAAGAATCTTCCTGTTTGGTCTGTACACGGTAGATCCGATCGTAGTTCGTGTTGAATTTATCGTAGTTGATTTCGTAATTTATCATCACTCCAAACAAAATGAACACCGAAAATCCGATAATTAGATTTGTAAGGTTAATCACCGTAAAAACCAGATTGTGACTGATATTCCTAAAAATATTGGTGAAAAAATGCCTGATCATTGTAGTGGTTTTATTGTTCTTGATTTATGTTTTTATAAATCTGAAATTACATGTACCAAACTCAATGCCTTTTATTTAAAAAACACAATTTCAGATAAATAAAAAATATGGGCAATTTGTAAGTGTCAATATTTTTTACAAAATGTGTATAATAATTTGTCGATTTATGTTTATCCTTTTAAAACAAAACCTTCAAGGTTTTTGAAATCTTGAAGGTGTGTCTATCATCAATACTAATTATTCAATTTTTTATGTTTTAAGCAGGGGTTTCAACAAACTATACAAATTATCGTTCAAGACATTTACTCATACCTCAAACTTTCCACCGGATTTTTTGTAGCAGCTTTCCACGACTGAAGTGAAACTGTTAGTAACGCAATTCCCAGCGCCAGAACCCCGGAAAGCGCAAATATCCACCAACTCAGGTTGGTTTTGTAGGCAAAGTTTTCGAGCCAGCGGTTTATTACCAGCCACGAAACCGGTGTTGCAATTGTAAACGCAATTACAATCCAAAGAAGAAAATTCCGGTTCAGCAAAAACATTACTTCAGAAACACGCGCGCCGTTTACTTTGCGGACACCGATTTCTTTTACCCGCGCTGAAGAAATAAGCCAGGAAATGGAAAACAGGTTAATTACGCTGATGAGGATTGCCACCAGGATAAACAGCCTGAAAATGCGGATGAGCTGATTTTCGGTGTCGAACTGCCGGTTGTAATAATCGTCGAGAATAACATATTCAAAAGGATAATTTGGAAAAGTGGCATAAAATTTTTCACGGATAAACGGCAAAACCGGGGCAAAATCGGCTGAAGACAGTTTAATGGAATAATTTCCCCAAAGCATTTCTTTGGTCCAGTTGAGTAAAATAATGGGTTCGTGTTTTGTTTTGGCATCACTGAAATCAACATTTTCGGAAACACCAATAACCGGGATGTCGAATTTTTGGAACCCGCTTTCGTCTTCCATTTTTAACACCCGCCCCAACGCATCTCCCGGATTCTGAAATCCGAGAACTGCGAGGCAGGCCCTGTTAATAATACAACCGTTATTTTCTTCTTCCGAACGGCTGGCAAAAAAATTACTGCCCGCCAGCAAATCAATTTTGTAGGTTTCAATGTAATTTTCGTCGGCCACAATTACCGCTGCCTTTCCTACTTTTTCCGACTGTATTTCCCTGAAATTAAAATTGTAGGCCGGCAAATCGCCGGGAACCTTGTTCGAACTTGAAATTCCAACAATTGAATGGTGGCTTTTCAAATCGTTTTCAAAAGCTTCGAGGTTGTTTATCCGTTGTGAGGTTTTTCGTATGTTTTGCGGAACTTTTACCACAAGTGTATTTTTTGTGTCGAATCCTTTTTCTTTCTGAATCAGAAAGTTAACCTGTTTGTTCATGCCAAAAATACCCGAAACAATAGCAATAATTATTACAAACTGGGCTACCACAATTACCTGGCGGAAAGAAATTCCGTTGGAAACCGGTTTGTATTTTAGTTGCAGCAATTCAAGACTGTTGAACCGGTTTATCAGCAATGCCGGCAAAATGCCGTTGATAAAAATGCTGAGTAAAACAATTCCCAGCAAAATTCCAATAAATGCGGGGTTGGAAATAACAGGTTCCAGTAAAATTCCAAACTGGTTTCGCATCACCGGAAACAACGACCAGGCTACTAACAGCGAAACCGCCAGCGAAATGGTATGAATAACCAGCGATTCGGCCAGCGACGATAAAACAATGCCGGAGTACGATGCCCCGTTTATCTTTTTTATGCCGGTTTTTTTGGCTGAATGAATGAGCCTTGTAAATGAGAAATGAATGTAGTTGAATCCGGAGGCAATTAAAATCAGGACTCCGATCAGTAAAATAATGTAAATGTATTCGGCCCTCGAATTGGTTTGTAACTCGTCTTTTAATTCGGAATGAAGATGAATATCATTCAGTGGCTGCAAATGATATTTGTGCTGAACATTGTTTTTTTCGAAATAGCTGCTTTGGTTTTCGGCTACGAGTGTGTTAATCCCTTTTTCTATTTGCACGGCATCCGCATTTTTATCCAGTTTCAGATAAGTATAAAAGCCGGTTTCGCCCCACTGCGCTTTTGCGGGAGGTGGCAGGTGCATGTCGTCGTGAAAGGAAAGCAAAACTTCGGCGCCAAAATGTGCCTGTGCCGGAACATCCTCAAAAACTCCTTCAATTGTATATTCAAATGATGGGTATTTAAACAGCATTTTCCCGACCGGATTTGCAGAGCCAAAATATTTTTTTGCCATACTTTCAGAAATGATTGCCGTGTAAGGTTTTGTAAGAATTTCCGCTTTGTTTCCCTGGATGAGCGGGATGGAAAAAACATCGAGAAATCCTTGCGAAGCGTGGTAAATTCGGTTACTCGAAAAAATTTCTTCGCCAATTTTATATTGCGGATTGTTGGTTCCTGCAAGAAAACCGGCAGCAACAACCGACGGGTATTTTTCCTGAATGTAGGTTGAAACCCCCCGTTCGCATTCCGGAATGGAAAGACTGAGTTGATTTCCGTTGTAAATATCGGTGGTTACGCGGTAAATCTTTTTATTGTCGGGGAAAACGCGATCAAATCCCTTTTCATAAAAAACATAACCCGAAACCAGAATAAAAGTGATAAGTCCGATACAAACCGATGAAAGCAGGAAAAACGAGTATTTTTTTTCGCGGAACAAATTTCGGATGGCAATTCGAAAGTGGTAGTTCATGCTGATAGTTTTATTTAAAAAGGTTCATAAAATATACCAAAACATCAAACGGCTGAAAAATAGGTTTTTGCCGCAAAGGTGATTTTGGTAAGTGTAAAATATTTTGGCAAATTGTCGTCTAATATTTTTACAATTTCACTCGTACCGTAAAGCTTCAATTGTCTGAACTTTGATTTTTCTGATTTTATGATGGCCTTTGATATTTTTTCTGTTTTAATGATCATAGTTTTCAGATAATCAATCTAATCATAGTTTAAGACTTTTATTCGTACCGCAACGCTTCCACCGGATTCCGTGTTGCTGCTTTCCACGACTGAAGTGAAACCGTTAACAATGCAATTCCTATCGCGAGCAATTCAGCCAGTGCAAAAATCCACCAGCTTAAACTGGTTTTGTAGGCAAAGTTTTCGAGCCATTTTTGCATGGCAAACCAGGTTACCGGGGTTGCAAAAAGAAAAGCAATAATAATCCATTTTAAAAAATCTTTGTTTAAAAGCAATAGTATCTCCGAAATTTTGGCGCCGTTTACTTTTCGTATTCCAATTTCTTTGATTTTATTTTCTATCATAAAAAATGTCAGTCCAATTAACCCAAGACAGGAAAGAAACAATGAAATTATGGTGGTGTAACTCAATACTTTCTGAAACTGTTTTTCCTGCGTGTACATGGCTTTCCACGAATCGTCGAGAAACTGGTACTCAAATGGAAAATTGGGTGAAGTTTCGCCCCATACTTTTTTTATTTCAGCCAGTGTTTTATCAAAATTTGAAATATCAGTGGCATTTAATTTCAGATACACCACTTCGTCGCCTTCGCCGGAACACATAAACCCAATTGGACGAATGGGAACATGCATCGATTCAAAATTGAAATCTTCCACCTCTCCAACGATAAAACCATTGGTGGGATCGTTACTTACCGGGAGGCGCGTTTTCCCGATTTCGGCATAATCAAATTTTTGAAAAGCAGTGGTATTAAAAAGCATTTCTTTTTTTTCTGCTGAATTTTCTGAAAAGCTTTTTCCGTATATTACTTTAATTCCAAAAAAATAGAAGAAGTTTGGCGTAACATTTACTTTTACAAAATTGATGTTCACTTTTTCGTTGTCCTGTACAAAATCCATGACCCAGTTTTGATCGATTTTCCCTAAAGCTTCTTCCGAAAAAGTAATGTCATTTATTCCGGGGATTTTCTTCAATTCGTTTTTGAAATACTGGATGTTGTTTAAAATATCGTCGTTGGTATTGGCATAAATTATGTTTTCTTTTTCAAATCCCGGATTTATTTTATTGAGAAAATTGTTCTGCCGGTTTATAAACAAAATTCCCGAAATCAAAGCAATTGAAATGGTAAACTGAAAAACCAGCAAGCCGTTTCTCAGGTAATTCGAACGCAACGAAACCGATTTGTTTTTTAGCAACAATGTAGTTTTGTTTTTGCTGAAAATGTAACCCGGAACCAGCCCTGTGACCAAAAGTGTAAAAACAAAAATCGAGAATAAAATAATCAGGTTCCAACCCGAGAAAATAGTGGAAAATGAAAACTGTGAATTGGTAAGCTGGTTAAAACTTCCGGTTAGGGTTTTGGTTGCCGCGCCCACGAGTAAAATCACAAAAACCAGCGTAAGCGCCGATTCGGTGGTTAGCATTTCAATCACTTTTCGTTTGCTACTTCCCAGCGCTTTTATTATCCCCACATTTTTGTTGCGTTTATCGCGTTGTGCTGTTACCAGGTTAATGTAGTTTACGCAGGCTAAAAGTAAAATCAGAATCCCTGTAATTTCAATTACCGACAAAGTGAAAATATTGCCGTGTTTAAGAATGTCGTGTTCCGGCGAATGAAAGTAGACTCTGGATAAAGGGAATAACCCAAAATCTATGTTGTCCTTGTAGTATTCTGGTACATTTGCTGTTGAAATTCCGGCCAGTTTTTTATTAACCTCTAAAGAATTTACATTTCCGGGCAGGGTGAAAAATGTGGTGAAACTTTGCTGTCCCCAGCCGAGGTTTTTATAATACCAGTCGATTTTAAAATCTGTTTTTATCGAGAGTACCGCTTCAAAATTCCAGGACGAGTTGTGGGGCAAATCTTTAATAACAGCCGCCACCTCAATTTTTTCATTCTGAAGGTAGGTTGAATTGTAATCCAGCATTTCGCCCACCGGGTTTTTATCGCCGAATATTTTTGTTGCAATTGATTGGGTGAGCACCACTTTGTTGGGAAGAAAAAATGCTTCGTTCGGGTTGCCCCAAACAGGTTCAAACCGGAATACCCTGAAAAAAGCGGAGTCGGCAACCAGCAGGTTTTCAATTTTAAAACTTGTCCCTTTGTTCGAAAAAAATATCTGCGGCGACCATTCTTCAGAACAACTGGTGATGTTCTCAATTTCAGGGATTTCGTGTTTGGCCAGCTTTGCCATTTCCAGCGAAACATGCGGAGCGCCCTGGTTCATTAATGCATAAATATTCTGGTTGTCGGGAATAAAACTGTCGGTAGTTATTTCCTTGCGGACAAAAGTAAAAATCAGCAAGCTAATGGTAATGCCAATGGTTAAGCCTGCAATGTTTATTGCCGAAACAGTTCTGTTCTTCAACAAGTTCCGGGCTGCCAATTTTAAATTTTGAAAAATCATGGTTTCTAAGTTTTATTGTTTTCAGGTTTTATTGAAATATATTGGTACTGCGTTTTAGTCGAAATTTGTGCTTCTTATTATTCGTACCGCAACGCTTCCACCGGATTCCGTGTAGCTGCTTTCCAACTTTGCCAGCTTACTGTTAACAGAGCAATTCCAAGAGCTAAAAACCCGGCAAGTGCAAAAATCCACCAGCTTAGTTCTGTTCTGTAGGCAAAACTTTCGAGCCACTTTTTCATTGTATAAAACGAAACCGGAACCGCAATACAAAATGCTACAATCACCCAGCGGATAAAATCTTTGTTCAACATGGTTAACACTTCCGAAATTTTCGCGCCGTTTACTTTTCTGATTCCGATTTCCTTGGTACGTTGTGCTGTTGAATATGCTGAAAGTCCGAGTAATCCAAGGCAGGCGATAAAAATAGCCAGCACCGAAAATATTAAAAACAACATCCCGAATTTTTTATCCGATCGGTACTGCCGGTTAAAATAGTCATCAAGGAAAAAGTAATTGAACGGATTTCCTGCAAATTTCAGGTTCCACTGGTTTTCGAGTTTGCCAATAACCTGACCTGCTTCGGCTCCATTTATTTTTAATGTATAATAGTTGCTTTCCACGCGGTTGCAAAACATTAGTGGTCCGGGTTTTTCGCGCAACGATTTTTGGTTGTAATCGTTCACAACTCCAATCACGCGCGCTTCGCCTTGGTCGCCGGTAAGTTCCTTGCCAATAGCATCTTCCGCATTTTTGAATCCCATGTAACCTAATGCCGATTCATTTAAAATAACCTCGCGTATTTCGGAACTGTAATTTTTGTCGAAATTACGGCCAGCTAAAATTTTCAATTCGTAAGTATCGAAAAAGTGTTGATCGATACCAATCATCCTGATTTTCTTTTCAGTGTTTACACCGGCAATCAACTTTCCGTAAACTGGTTGGAACATCACTTCTTCTCCGGGAACGTTGGTCGAAACGGTCATATTTTTAACTGCTGCCAGATTTAACATTTCGCTCCTGAAGGCGTCCGATTCAGTGACGATATTTTCAGCATTTATTGCTTTTGGTCCTTCAACAACCAACATTTGATCGATGTCGATACCGAGGTTTTGGTTTTGAAGAAAACTCATCTGTTTTCCAATAAGGAGAGTGCCGGCAATTAAAACCACTGAAATGGTAAATTGAAAGACCACCAGGCTGTTTCTGAAATTTGACATTCCTTTGGAGCGGTTTTTCCCTTTTCCTTTTAGTACTAGCGTTGGTGAAGTACGGGTTAAATATAGCGCCGGAATTATTCCGGTAAGCAGTCCGCTAATGATAAACAAAAGGAGTAAAACCAGCGGAGCAAGTTTCCAAGGAATAGAAACAGGGCTGCCTGTTAACATTTTGAATGAAGGCAGCAGCGCCAGAATTAAAACAAAACTCATGAAAAATGCCAGCAAATTGATTAGAAAAGTCTCGGTTAAAAGCTGGCTGAGAAGATGTTTCCGGAGTGCCCCCAGAACTTTGCGAACCCCTACTTCGGAAGCACGCTGAACCGAATGCGAAGTGGTAAGGTTAATGTAGTTGATAAAAGCGATTATCAGCACCAGAAACGCAATTAACGACATGTAACGAACATGGCTGATATTGCCGTTTACTTCCAGTTCGTTTTGAAGATCTGAATGCAGGTGAATTTCTTCGAGCGGACGGAGTTTAAATTCAGCCAGAAACTGGGCTTCTTTCATAAAATCGCCTAGATACTTCTCCACCAGCGTCGGAATTTTGCTTTCGAGCGTTTTGAAGTCTGCCCCGGGAACCAGTTTTACGTAAGTGTAAAATTGTTCTACAAACCACCCTTCATCAAAATAAGGAACCTCGTTGATGAGGTTTTCATACGAAAGCAAAATATCAAATTTCAGGTGCGAATTTTCAGGTGCATCTTTGGCCACTGCCGACACAAAATAACGGTCCTTCTCATTATAAATAATGTATTTCCCTACCGGATTTTCGTTGCCAAAATACCGTTTGGCGGTGCTTTCGGTAATTACGGCTTTGTTTACATCAAGAATTTCATCACTGGCCTGTCCTTCCACTAATGGAAAATTAAAAATTGAAAAAAACGACGATTCGGCATAAAACATTTTTTCCTCCTTGTAAAAAATGTCGCCGTGTTTAATTACACCATCGGTTTTTTTGAAACGTGTGTATTCCTCTACTTCGGGGTAAGTTTTTTTCATCATCGGACCAATTACCGGAACGGCGGACGCCGAATACTGCTCAAGCACTTCTTCTTCGTACAGTTTGTAATCGACACGATAAATGTTTTCAGCATCGTCCTGAAACTTATCGAACGATGTTTCAGTGTTTACCCAGAGCATAATTAGTGCAAAAGCTGTGATGCCGGCAGTTAATCCAAGCAAGTTAATAAGGGAATAAAATTTTTGTGATTTTATTCCCCTGAACGCAAGTTTAATGTTGTTGAAATTCATGGTACTTGTTTTTTTAGTTGGTATGAAATAAAAATGTTAGTTGTTTATTTTGTTGAAATATCTTGATTCTGACTATTCTATTTGCTTTCAGTTATTCATATCTCAGCGCTTCTACAGGGTTTCTTGTAGCTGCTTTCCAACTTTGCCAGCTTACTGTTAAAATGGCGATGGAAAGTGTAACAATTCCTCCCAAAATGTATATCCGGAGACTTACTCCGGTATGAAATGCGTAATTATTTAACCAGTTTTTCATTACCCAAATTGAAACCGGTGTTGCTATTATTAATGAAATCAAAATCAGCACAATTATTTCTTTTGAAAAGAGGTAAATGATGCTTTTTATTTGTGCGCCCAAAACTTTTCTTACACCCACTTCTTTTACTTTTTTCGATGCTGTAAAAGCAGCCAGCGCCCACAAACCAAGAATGGAAATAAAAAAAGCCAGCGCTGTAAAAATGCCGACAATTTTCCCAAAACGACGGTCGTTTTTGTATTGGTTGTTAAAATACTGGTCGAGGAAAAAATAGTCGAAACTGGCTTCGGGAAAATAATTATTCCACTCTTCGCGAATTGAATTTACTGCCGCTTCGTAATCAGGAGTTGAGGTTTTTATTGCAATGAACCTGGCCGGAACCCAGCTGATACTGCCGTTCAGAATAAACATAATAGGAGTGTAGGCGTCGCTCAATCCGCGCTGGTGCCAGTTTTTAACTACTCCTATAATATTTACCGGTTCTGCTTCGCCTTCCAGTAAAACCTGTTTCCCGATGGCTTCGTCGGGTTTTGAAAAGCCGAGAGGTGCCAAAGCTGCTTCGTTTAGCAACAGGTTTTCGCGTTCGTTTCCAAAACCTTTTTCAAATGAACGACCGGCTGCCAGTTCAAAGTCGAAAGTTTCAATAAAATGGTCGTCAACAGTGAACATTTCGTACAAACGGTTTTGCCCGGTTGTGTTTCCTTTTAAACGGTTCGAGGCAAAATAAGCCACTTCCATTCCGGGCACCGAACCGGTTAGACTGGCTGTTTTTACAAAAGATTTTTGTTCCAGGTTTTTGGCAAACAGTTGTACTTTCTGGTTTAAATCGTCACGGCTCACCGGGTATTTCACTACAACAGTCTGGTCGATATTTACCCCCAGCGGTTGTTTTTGCATAAACCTAACCTGCTGATAAACAATAAAAGTTCCGCAGATTAAAAACAACGAAGCCGCAAACTGGAAAACAACAAGAATCCGGCGTGTTGTGCCGGCAGCCCCCGAATTAAAATAACTACCCTTTAAAATGATGGAAGGTTTTACACGCGTCATTATAAATGCCGGGTAAAAACCTGAGGCTGCAATTCCCAGTAAAAGTACGGCAATTGCTGTTAGCCAGAATTTTGTTTCTTTTAATAAAACAAGACCGAGGTTAATTCCTATTAAATGGTTAAACGCCGGTTTTAGTGCAAAAAGTAAAAGTACAGCCAGCAGTGTTGCTGCCAGGTTTACCATCCACGATTCCATCATGTATTGCCGGATAAGCTGATAGCGAAAAGCGCCCGATACTTTCCGGATTCCTACATCTTTTGCCCTTTCCATAGAACGTGCAGTAGTAAGGTTTACATAATTTATCCAGGCGGTGAGTAAAATTACAAAGGCAATAATCAGCAGGGTAATCAGGGAACTACGGTTTCCTTTCACCTCTTTTTCGTATTGTTTTTGCGGGTTCAGATGAATGTTTTTTAAAGGAACGAGCGAAACCGCCCATGTTTTTTCTTTCAGCGCTTCGGAAGTTTTGTATTTCTCTGCCATTGCAGGGAATTGGTTTTCAATGTCTTTTGGGTTTTTTCCGGGCGCTAGTAAAAGATAGGTGTAAGCTTCGTGTAGGTACCAGAATTCTTTCATCCAGTCGGGCAACGTTTCGTAAGAAATGATGTAGTTGAAACGGATGTGCGAATTTTCAGGAAAATCATCCAGAATGCCGGTAACCTCGCAATCGTAAAAAGTGGTGCCTGTTGCAAATGTCAGCAGTTTCCCAATGGGATTTTCATCTTTAAAAAACCGTTGCGCCACATTTTCTGTAATTACCACTGTATTTGGCCTTACCAACTGGTCGTTCGCTGCTCCTTCCTTTAATTTAAAATCGAAAATGTTAAAGAACGAATTTCCGGCAAAAGCAATTCCTTCTTCGCGACTGCGTTTTTCGTGATAAGAAACAGTTTGCTCCGAACTTTGAACGCCGATTCGCACAAAATCTTCAACGCCGGTCATTTCTGTACTGATGGCACTGCCGTAACCAAAAGAGCTGGTTGCCCAATCGTCGGTCAGCCGATCTCCTTCGTAGAACTTACTTTCCACGCGGTAAATCCGGTCATTTTTTGAATGAAATTTGTCGAAACTGAATTCATACGAAACATAGTTGATGATTAACACCGACACAGCCAGGCCAATAGATAATCCCAAAAGGTTAATTACCGAAAAGAGTTTGTTTTTTGCCTGGTTACGGAAGGCCATTTTCAGGTAGTGCTTGAACATATCGTAGTTTTATTTTTTAGATTGATAATTGTCTGAACTTTGATTTATTTGATGTTGTGATAAACTTTGATTTTAACATGGTATAAAGCGATGAATTGATTCCTTCTGTTTTTACCTTTTTAATTATAGTACTCATCTAATCATAAAAATCAAAGTTCAATATTTTATTCATTACGCAACGCCTCAACAGGATTTCTCGTGGCTGCTCTCCAACTCTGCCAGCTCACTGTTAACAGGGCAATTCCCAGCGCCAACAATCCGGCCAGTGCAAAAATCCACCAACTCAGGCTGGTTTTGTACGCAAAATTCTGCAACCACTTTTGCATCATAAACCAGGCTGCCGGCGTGGCAATTACAAATGCAATTACTACCCAGCGGATAAAACCCTGGTTCAACAACGAAATTACATCGCGAACCCCGGCGCCGTTTACTTTTCGGATACCAATTTCCTTGGTTCGGTTAAGAATAAAATGCGAAGCCAGTCCGTACAAACCAAGACACGAGATTAAAATGGCAATCAGAGTCAGCGATGAAAAAACGGCCATGTCTTTTTCATTTTGGCTGTACAAGGCTGCCATGTGTTGGTCCATAAATTGAAAATCGAAAGGTTCATCGGGAAATAATTTTGCCCATTTTTGCTGAATTACCTTTAGATTCTCGGGTTCTGTTCTTAAAAATATAAAAGAAGGCTGTTCGCTTAACAGTGAGAATTTTAACGGTTCAATGGGATTGTTCAGCGCATCGAAGTGAAAATCTTTAACCACCCCGATAATTGTTTGCGGAGGCGTTTCATCCAGAATTTTTCCAATCGGGTTATCCCAGCCCATCATTTTGGCGTAAGTTTCGTTTATAATTACCGATTTTTCTGCATCGCCAGAATTGGTAGCTGAAAAGTTGCGGCCTTTGAGAATTTCAATACCAAACAAATCGATGTAATTTTCCTCTATTTGCGGCTGGTTCAATACAAATTGGTTGTCGTTCCCTTCGTCGTCTTTTGATGCAATTATGGCTTTCATCCAGTTTCCGGTAGTTCCCAGGTTTGTTCCGCCTCCGCCAAAAGCCAGCGAATTAACACCGGTGAGTTCCGAAAATTCCTGCCGTAAAACTTCTTTCCCCGGGAATTTTTCAGGTTCGGGAGGAATTGAAATAGCCAGCAACTGTTTTTTATTAAATCCCAGTTCAGCATTTTTCATAAAATGAATCTGGTTCCAAATCATAAACAAACCGGCTATCATTAGTATTGAAATTACATTCTGAAAAGTTACCAGCGATTTTCCGAAAGTGCTGAACCCGTGACCTTTTGCGGTTGTATTTCCGGCAGTGCTGAATGCGGGGTACAATCCGGAAAGAATGCCCAGAAAAGCAAAAATCAGCAAAATGGGAGGAAGGAGCTTTATGATGGAAATAAGGTGAAAGTCGTTGTTGAACAACGTGTTGAAACGGGGAAATAAAAGCGAAGCCAGCAAAATGGAAACTCCCGCTGCCAGTAAAACATTCATCACCGATTCACCAATAATATTCAACATAATTCTTTGTTTTCCGCAACCGATGGTTTTCCGGATTGAAAATTCTTTTTGCCGTTTTTCGAGTTGCGCCAGCGTGAGGTTGTTGTAGTTTATCCCCGCAATAATAAGAATAAGCAGTGCAACCACCGAAAAAACATAAACCGTTGTTTTATTTCCTTTGGGCGAGTCGGCCAGCAGACTGTTTTCAAAATGAATGCTTTTTAACGGTTGCAGGTGAAGAACCAGCTGAAATCCGCCGATTTGTTTTAGCAGATCGGAATATTTTTCAGCCGCAATTTGGTCAATTTTACTTTTTAATTCAGCAACATCGGAAGTGGTGGTTTTGAGGTAAACAAAATAATCGCCCCAGTCAACCAACTGGCCGGTACCGTCAAAACCGGAAGGAATCAGCGCAGCAAACTGCAAATCGGTATTCGAAGGCAAATCTTTTATTACGCCTGTAACTTCGTAATCTTTTTTGTCCATCGTAATTTTTTGCCCCAGCGGAGAAGTATTACCAAAAATAGTTTGGGAAAGCGATTCTGTTAAAACAATGGTGTTGGGAGATTTCAAAAATTCAGCCTGATTTCCCAAAACTACCGGGTAGGAAAATACCCTGAAAATAGAAGGAGTAGCAGCCCTGATATTTATCTCGTCAAACTCGTTTTCGTTGAATTTTAATGTTCTGTGGCCTTCGGTTTCTACACAAACGAGATCTTCAATTTCGGGATATTGGTTTTTCAGGATTTGAGCAAACGGAGGATTTGCCAGCGCCATGTCGGTAGTTTGTCCCGATGGGGAGGTTAACGATGTGGTGAGCCGGAAAATCCGATCGGCCTCGGGATGGTAACTGTCGTAAGTAACTTCATTTTCAACATACAATGAAATAAAAATAAAAATTACCATGGCCACAGAAAGACCAATCAGATTGATTAAAAAGTCGAGTTTGTTTTTCCGGAAAACGCGTAAAATAGTATTTATCAGGTTCATTATAATTTTGTTTTATTTTGGCTGAAGTGTTTTCAATGGTTATTTTTCACCTGTTTCCATGGAACCGCAGCCATTTGTGGTCGGCCTGTGCATTCATCTTTTATCAGCTCCAGTTTTAGTTCATCGTTTTGCAGCGTAAATTTGTATGTTCCGGTAACGGTTTCCGGGCATGCCATTTGACCTTCTTTGTCGGTAAACTGAATGGTGTTGTTCTCAGTTTTATAAGTTCCGGCCACTCCAACGTCTCCCATCGGATTAAAGAGTTTATAAGTAGTTTCTCCAAATTCGACATAAAAGGTTCCCATTTGGCCCATTTTAATTTCGAATTTTTTGTTAGCCAGCTGTGCTTTTGTTTGTATAGAAAAAGCAAGTAAAAACGTAAAGAGAAAAATGGTTTTTGTTTTCATCGGTTTTTGTTTTATGATTAATATTTTATTCATATCGCAGCGATTCTACCGGGTTCCGTGTTGCTGCTTTCCACGATTGGAATGAAACGGTAAGTAATGCGATCCCAAGCGCAAGTGTTCCTGCCAATACAAAAATCCACCAGCTTAAATTGGTTTTGTAAGCGTAACTTTCGAGCCATTTGTGCAAAATATACCACGAAACCGGTGTTGCAATAACAAAAGCAACAAGCACCCACCTGATAAATTCCTTATTCAGCATGGTCATCACTTCCGATATTTTTGCTCCGTTTACCTTTCGGATACCAATTTCCTTTATTCGTTTTTCGGCAGCAAACGAAGCCAGCCCGAATAACCCAAGACAGGAGATAAAAATTCCCAAAACCGCAAAAAGACGCGACAAAATCCCAACACGTGTTTCGGCTTCGTACTGTGCATTCCAGGCGGCATCCATAAACTGGTAATCGAATTCAAAACCCTTGTTGAATTCGCTGTAAAGGGTTGCCAGGGATTTTAGTACTTTGGCCTCCTGGCCGGCTTCAATACGGGCCATTATTTTTAATGTTTTTTCGGGTTCGAGATAAAAAAGCAAAGGATTAATTTCCTCCTTCAGCGATTCGAAATTGAAGTTTTTTAATACCCCGATAATCTGCTTGTCCTGGCCCCAGAATCGCACAGTTTTTCCAATCGGGTCATTTAATCCCATTATTTCAACCGCTTTCTCATTCAGAATAATTTTTTCTTTGTCATTTTTGAAGTCTTCAGAAAAGCTGCGGCCTTCTGCCAGTTTCATCTCGAGGGTTTCAATCAGATTATACCCAACCGGGATAACTTCGAACCGGATATTGGAACCGGGGCTTTTTTCCGGCCAGTTGACATCATAAGTAGATGCAAAACTTCCAATCAGATTTCCTCCAATACCTGAAATATTTTTTACTCCGGGGATTTTGCCGGCTTCCTGTAAAAATGCCTCCTGATGGTTTGCTATTTCGCCCTCATTTTCAAAAAAAACCACATGGTTTTTGTTGTATCCCAGGTTTTTATTTCTGATAAACTCAACCTGACGATATACTACAATAACCGAAATAATAAGTACCACAGAAATTACAAACTGGAAAACCACCAATCCTTTTCTTGCCCAGGCTTCACCATTCGGATTCGAAAATTTTGCTTTTAAGGTTTGAAGGCTGTTAAAACCCGAAAGATACAGAGCCGGGTACAATCCGGTGGCTACAGCAAGTAAAAATGCTATAACCGGAAGAATTAAAATGAATTGCAGGTGAGAACCAAAAACCAGGTTTTTCGCCGTAATCTGGTTAAATATGGGAAGCATAAAATATACAACTGCCAAAGAAACCAGGAGAGCAAAAAAAGTAAGAATAACCGATTCTGATACAAACTGGACAATGAGGCTCCATCTTCCGCTTCCGACCACTTTTTTTATACCAATTTCTTTAAACCTGCCAGAAGCCCTTGCAGTGGTTAGGTTCATGAAATTAATTCCGGCAATAAGTAAAATAAAAACTGCAATCAGGCTGAATAAATTTACGTAACTGATGCGTCCTCCAACCTGTTCCCCATTTTCGAATTTTCCGTGTAAATACTGGCTCGAAAACGGAACCACAAACAACCTGATATTGCTGTTGCCTGTTTTTGTTTTTAAGTAGTTTTCGATTTTTGCATTAAATTGTTTAATGTCGGTGTTTTCTTTTAATACAAGATAAGTACACGGGGCATGGTTTCCCCAATCGATATTGCGCCCAACTTTTTGGCTCAGTTCCATCCATGCATCAAACGATAGCGCAAAATCAAACTGAATGGTCGAGTTTTTGGGTGTGCCTTCGAAGATTCCGGAAACCACAACCTGGTTTTTAAAATTCAGAAGTTCCCAATCGATTGCTTTTCCAATAACGTTTTCGGTGGTTCCAAAAAGGCTTGTTGCGAGTTGTTTTGAAATCACGATTCCATCTTTGTTTTTCAGTACCTCTTCGGCGTCTCCCTGAATAAGTGGAAAAGAAAAAACGCTGAATAAATCTTTGTCGGCAAACTGACCGTCAGCTTTAATTTTTTTATCTCCGGAGGTTAGAGAGAATTTTCCAAGCAAAAATGCGGGCATTATCGAAGTCTGCATTTCCACTTCGGGCATTTCCACTGCGAAAGTACGGCCAAGCATATCGGGGGTCCAGGTCTGGGTCATAATCCCTTCCTGTAAATCGTGATTTTCAAGTACCTGGTAAAGTTGTTTGTTTGTTTTGTGGAAACGGTCCACCTGCATTTCATCGTTTACCCAAAGAAAAATCAGGATTGCGCAGGCAAAACTTACGGTGAGACTGATCAAGTTGATCAAGAACGAACTTTTGTATTTTACAAAGTTTCTGAAAGTGCTTTTTAGAAAATAGACTGACATAGCTAATTGTTTTTATTGTTTTCTGAGTTCTGTTTTCAAATGTAAAAATTATTCATAACGAAGCGCCTCCACCGGGTTCCGTGTTGCTGCTTTCCACGATTGAAATGAAACGGTAAGCAATGCAATTCCCAGCGCCAGTAACCCGGCCAGCGCAAAAATCCACCAACTTAAAGGTGTTCTGTAAGCAAAATTTTCCAGCCACTTCTGTGCAACTAAATATCCTATCGGAAGCCCAATGAATATTGCTACTATAACCATCTTCCCAAAATCTCCTGATAATAGACTGATAATTCCAAATTCAGTTGAACCGTTTATTTTCCGAATGCCAATTTCTTTTTTACGACGCTGAGCTGTAAATGTGACTAATCCATACAATCCAAGACATGAGATGATTATTGCAAGAAAAGTAAAATACTTGGATAAAGATGCAACTTTGTTTTCCGATTCATAAAATGCCTGGTAATTGTCATCAAGAAACCTGAATTCATATGGGATATCAGGATTAAAAGTGGTATAAAGTTGTTTAATCCTGCCTATCGTCGTTTCCATGGCCGCAGAATTTATTTTTATCATGATATTTCTTCCCCAGGGTGCAAATGAGATGACTAAAGGCTGTAGCCTTTCGTATAATGATCCGTAATGAAAATTTTTCGTTACACCAATGATTTGCCTGAAATTTCCCTCGTTTCCATATTCGATTTTTGTATTGACCGGATTTGAAAGTGCCATCATTTTCATAGCTGCTTCATTTATAATAATCTTTGAACTATTGTCATTAAAGTCTTTTGAGAAAGCTCTTCCTTCTATTAAATCTATATCAAGCGTTTTCATAAAATCGTAACCTACCTGAATATTTTTAAATGCATAATCCTTATCACTTTTATCCCCTTTCCAAGAATAACCACTTGCAATGTAGATATCACTTATAATATTTCCAGTCATATTTGTTGCGCTCTCTACTCCAGGAATATCCTGCAGCTTCGATAAAAAAGATTCCAGATTATTATCAATGGGAGCTTTCCATTTGAAACAAACTACATTTTCTCTTGAATATCCCAGATTTTCATTATGTATGAGTTTTAGTTGCCTGTTAATAATAATAAACCCAATAATAAATATTACAGACATGGTAAACTGAAAAACAACAAGACCTTTTCTAATCCATATTTCACTATTCGAGTTAGGTGTTTTTCTTTGGAAGATATTAGCCATTTTTAACCCGGATAGATGCAATACCGGATAACCGCCTGCAATAATGCTAATAACAAATATCATAACTAGGAAAAATGCAACCGACTTAAGGTTAAAATATAATACTAGGTGTTTCCCTGTTATTTGATTAAATACGGGAATCAAAAGCGCAATAATTAAAAAAGCCACTATAAATGAAACAACTACCGTTAAAACAGCTTCTTCAAAGTATTGCACTATGAGTATTTTACGGGTAGCACCTATAACTTTCTTAACTCCAATTTCTTTTAATTTTGTAAATGCTTTAGCGGTTGAGAGGTTCATAAAATTGATGCAAGCGAGCAACAGAATAAATACAGCGACCATTGAAAACAGTTTCACATAAACGATTCTTCCTCCGATTTGCTTCCCGTTTTCGTAGGTCCCATACAAATATCTTTTTGAATATTGTTGTAAAAATAAAGTAGACGGTTCTCGCGAAGGGGTTTTTGATCTCAAAAAACCGGCAATTTTTTTATTAAACAGAGCAATGTTAGTTCCCTCTTTTAATACCAAATAAGTTTCGGCAGGATCAGCCTGCCATTTATTAACCCACTCCTGTTGTTCAAGTATTTTAAAATTCAAAATAAAATCAAATTTTTTGGTAGAGTTTAAGGGAACATTTTTATATACACCTGTCACTTGGAAATTTTCGTTGAACAAATTCTGGTCGCCCTGAATTGTTTTTCCGATAATATTTTCAGTGGACTTGAAAAGTTTTAAAGCAAGATCTTCAGATATTACAATTCCATATTTGTTTTTCAGAATCTGATTTGCATCGCCTTGCAATAGTTGATAAGAAAATACGTTAAAAAAATCTTCGCTGGAATATATTCCATCTGCTTCAAGATTTTTATCATCAAAGGTTAATATGCCGGAAGGGGCAGAATATCGACTGTTTATCGTAACTGCCTTCTCAATCTCCGGCATTTCAGTCATTAATGCTTCTCTCAAAAGGGCAGGAGTATAAGTCCAGGTATCTACATCATTTGATAGTTTAAAATTTTGCATAACCTGGTAAAGCTGACTATCATTTTCATGAAATTTATCAACATTCAATTCATCATTTATCCAAAGATATATTAGCAATGTACAAGCCAGTGCGGTTGATAATCCGATTAAATTGATAAAAAAAGAATTTTTATTGCTAATAAAATTGCGAAATATAATACGTAAGTTATGCTTTAACATTGTACTTTATTTTATTGTTTAAATTTTATAACTCTAAATCTTAACTATTAATACTGGGATTTTCGCCCTTTTCTATTCATAACGAAGCGCTTCCACCGGGTTCCGTGTTGCTGCTTTCCACGATTGGAAAGAAACGGTAAGCAATGCAATTCCCAGCGCCAGTAACCCGGCCAGCGCAAAAATCCACCAGCTCACTTCGGTTTTGTATGCAAAACTTTCGAGCCATTTGTGCATTGCCATGTATGAAACAGGTGTTGCCACAACAAAAGCCAGACTTACCCATTTTATAAAATCGCCGTTCAGTAAATTCATTATTTCTGAAATCCTGGCGCCGTTGACCTTGCGTACGCCAATTTCTTTGATGCGCTGTTTACTCATTAACAGCGATAAGCCGAACAACCCCAGACTTGCAATAACAATCGCAATTACAGCCAGCAACCCAATGGTTTTTGAAAACCGGATATCAGATTCATACATGTTGTTTAAAATATCGTCGGTAAATTCAAAATTGAAAGCGGTTGTTCCGCCGGTATTTGCCCAGGTTTCTTTTAAAAATCCGATGGTTTCAGGGAGGTTTTCCGTTCGTACCCGGATGGCAATATTTTGGCTCATCCCGGGATTCAGTCCTATTATCATCGGTGTAATTGCTTCATGGAGCGAATACATGTTAAAATCGCTGACCACACCCACAACCGGGCCGAAAGCGGTTTTCTCCCCCAAAATATCGGTCAGTCCCAATGTCTGAACTGCTGATTCGTTTAATAAAACACCGTTGTTGTTTTTTTCTTTATCGAAATCAGAACCCATAATAATTTTCATACCCATGGTTTCAGCAAAACCATAATCCACAAAAAGGCCGTTAACCTTTACCAATTCGTCGTGGTTGCTTACTTTTGGAATTGACATATACATTTTATTATCGCTGGGAGGCATCCATAACGTTCCGCTGGCGCTGAGTACGTTTGGATTTCTGGATATTTCCTGTTTAAAAAGCTCAAGGTTGTGGTCGCCAAGCGGAACACGGATAAGTCCTTCTTTGGCAAAGCCCAAATCTTTGTTAAATGCGTAACGCACCTGCTTTTGCACAAGAAACATTGTAGCAATGAGCGAAATAAAAACGGCAATCTGAAAAATAACCATCGTTTTACGGGCGTAATGTTTTTTGTTCCCGTTTGTTTTGTTGCCTTTTAACACATTCACCAGCCCAAAACGTGAGGAATTAACTGAAACAATACCTCCCGATAAAATACCTGTTGCCAAGGTAATTAATCCCAGAAAAGAAAGATTTATTGCCATTTGACGGCTCATTTCAATAGTGTAGGTTTTCCCCAGCATTTCGCTCAGGTGCGGCAGTGAAACCCAGGCAATCATAACTGCAAACGGAAAAGCCAGTAACGCAACCAGAGTAGATTCAAAAACCATTTGGCTTACAATGCTCTTTTGTGGTGCCCCGCATACTTTTCTAACAGCATAAGTTTTTACCTGAGACACAGCTCTTGCTGTGGCCAGATTGAGGTAATTAATACAGGCAATAATCAGGATTAGGACCCCGATAAACCCCAGAATAAATATCATTGAAAGATTTCCCTGTTCTTTCCGGTTGTTGTCAACAATTTTTTCCGAACCAAAATAAATATCGGAAAGAGGTTGAAGCGAAAGGGACAATTTGTATATTTCAGTTGAATTTTGCTTTCCCAATTGTTGAAGTTTTGCTTCCAATGTTTTTTCGTCCACCCCATTTTTCAGCAAAAGGAAATTGGTAAAGAATACACCTTGCCAGGCCTCTCTGAAACTTTGTTCGTCGGGTGTTTGTCCGGTTGATTGTATATTGGCTTCAAGATGTTTTAAGCCAAAATCGATACTGGCGATGAGCGATGCTTTTATACTTGAATTTTGAGGAATGTCGGAATATACCCCGGCTACCTGCATCGGGAATATTTTTCCTTTGTACCGCACATTTAAAGGCTTTCCAACCGGATTTTCCGTGCCAAAATATTTCTGCGAAAGTTGTTGGCTGAGTAATATTTTCCCTTCAGTTTTATCAAAATCAGCCAGGCTCCCCTGTAATATTTCAATTCCAAACATGCTGAAAAAATCACTTTCCGTACAAATCATGTCGGGTTCGAAAATATATTCGTTGTTCTTTTCTATTTCCAAATTACCAATGTTGTATTGGTGTACATATTTTTCAATTTCATCGAATTGGTTTTTTGCAGCTTCGGCAATAACAAAAGGCGTGTTTGCCCATGTGTGGTTATCCGCCTCATTGTAATTCAAAATGCGGAAAATCCTGTTTTTGTTTGAAAATGAACTGTTGTAACCAATCTCATTCATCACAAAAACTAAAACAACAGCAACAATTCCCAACCCCAGAATTAATCCGGTTACGCTAATAAATGTGTTTGTTTTGTCGGCTTTTAAATGCCTGAAACTAACCAATAAGTTATTTTTAAAGTTCATATTCACGATGGTTGAATTTTAATTTTTTTTATTACAGTATTATTCCAAGTAGTGCTAAGATTATTCATAACGAAGCGCTTCCACAGGGTTTCTTGTTGCTGCGCGCCAGCTAATCCAGCTAACAGTTATTATGGTAACTACCAGAGCTGCAAATCCTGCAAGTGTAAATACCCACCAGCTTAAGCTGGTTTTGTAGGCAAAGTTTTCGAGCCATTTATTCATGGTATACCAGGCAATTGGGTAGGATATTACAAAGGCAATCGCTACCCATTTTATGAAATTACGGTTCAACGAATACAGAACCTGGTTAATACGGGCGCCATTCACTTTCCGAATGCCAATTTCTTTGGTTCGCTGTTCGGCAACAAAGGCGGCTAAAGCAAGAAGCCCTATACAAGCAATTAGAATTGCCAACGCAGAAAAGATTGATACTATCTTTCGAGTCCGCACTTCGGTAGTGTAAAGACGACCAAAGTCTTCATCAAGAAACACATAATCAAAACTCTGTCCTCCCGTAAACTTGTCCCATATTTGCTGAATCCTTTTAAGATTTTCCTGAATATCTCCTGATATTCTGACACTTAAAAATCTTCCATTATACTTTAACAATTCATTGTTATTGTATATTCCAAAGGGACTCACTTCTTTATGCAACGATTCGAAGTGAAAATCTTTTATTACACCAATTATGGTAAAAGTAGTTGCATCTGTTTTTTGCCCCTTATAAATTTCCTTACCTATCGGATCCTTTATATTTAACTCTTTTACAGCGGTTTCATTTAATACAATCGACTTTTTATTTGTCAGATTATTATCTTCGAAAAAACGACCTTGCGCAAGCTCAATATCGTATGCTTTTATAAAATCAGCATCTGCCCAAATTACACTTACATGTCGGTCGACGTTAGACATTTCATGAGCAAATATTTCATAATACATATCACGTCCAGGAATTCCATTCGAGTTTGTTATTTCTAATATACCAGGCTGTGCCATTAATTCGTTTTTTAACGAAGACAATTGAGGCCCTATATAATTTGCGTTTTCTATGATAACCATGTTCTCTTTATTGAAGCCCAGTTTTTGTTTCTGAAGAAAACTCAACTGTTTACTGATGAAAAAAGTTCCTGAAAAAAGTACAATGGTTACGATTAACTGAAACACAACCAGTCCACTACGCAATTTACCATGTGAACCATCAGAAAAATGAATTCCTTTTAGGACTTTTAAGGGATTAAATGACGCTAAAAAGAAAGCAGGGTAAGCGCCTGCCAATATCCCAATTGCAATACCGAAGAACAGAAGTAAAAGGACGACACCAAAATCATTCATATAGCTAAATATCAACTGTCTATCGATTAAGGAATTAAAAGTAGGAAGAAAAATTTTGATTAAAATCATGGCAAGAACCAGCGCTGCTAAAGTGATTAAAACAGATTCGGACAAAAATTGCAAAACCAGATTCTTGCGGTTTGAACCCAGCGATTTTTTTAATCCCACTTCTTTGGCGCGGTTTACCGACTGTGCCGTGGACATATTCATGTAATTAATACAGGCTATTACCAGTATAAACACTGCAATTATCGAGAAAATTATAAGGTAACTACGATTACCTAATGGTTCCAGACCTGCTTTAACCTCATCATCCAAATGAATTTCTGTTAAAGGCTGTGTATAATATTCTTGGCTATTTCCCTGTGCCATTAGTTCCTCAAGCGATACCCCTTTTTGCTCCTTTACATATGGCCCAACATGTTTCGTTACAATATCTTTCAGTTTTTTATCCACATCCAGATTAGAAAAGCCCTCTTTTAACAGCACATAAGTATAAAAACTATTCTGAAACCAATTCATGCTGTTATTGTATGATCTGCTTTTGAATGAGCCAATAAAATCAGGTTTTATATCCGAGTTTTCGGGAAAATCTTCAATTACCCCGGTAACAGTAAAACCAGTATAGTTTTTTCGGGAAAGCGTTTGCCCAATGGGATTTTCATTTCCAAAATAACGTTTGGCTGTTGTTTCGGTTAAAACCACCGAATAAGGATCTAACAAAGCTGTGTTTGGATCACCATAAATAAACGACACTGAAAAAATCTTAAAGAAATTAGGATCAGCAAAACACGTCTTGCTTACATTAAGTATCTTGTCTTTATACTCCAGGATCATTGGCCAATAATGAGTTAAGCGAACAATATCTTCAACTTCAGGGATCTCATCTTTCATGACTCCCGCCAAAGGAGGAGATGTGTACGGCAGATTATAACTGTCGCCATTTAAAACTTCAAGACCGTTTATCCTGTAAATACGATCCGACTTTTCATAAAACTTATCGTAACTTAATTCAAACTGAACATACAATATAATAAGAATACATGCTGTAATTCCAATAGCCAGGCCAACAACATTTATTGCTGAATAAAACTTATTTCTTATCAAGTTTCGGATGATGGTTTTCAGGTAGTATTTTATCATTATTTTTTTAGTTTAATCTATTCATATCTCAACGCTTCCACTGGGTTTCGTGTTGCTGCACGCCAGCTTTGCCAACCAATGGCAAGAAAAGCGATAACAAATGCAAAAAGCCCGCTTAGCAAAAAGTAACCAACGCTTAAACTAATTTTAGTAGCGAAATTGCTTAACCATTTTTCCATTAGAAAGTAAGAGAAGCCAAATGCAAAAACCGATGCGATACCTACCAAAATTAGTGTGTCTCCAAGCAGTTTTTGAATAATTCCGGTTTCGCTGCTGCCAACTACTTTGCGTATCCCGATTTCTTTTGTGCGGCGGGAGACATTCAGCAACGAAAGCGCAAACGTCCCGGCAAAACTCAGTAAAATTGCAATGAAGGCGCCTGATGAAATCATGCTGAAAATGCGATCGTCTTTTTCAAATTTCGCTGCATAAACAGCGTTGAGCGAGGTAAATGACATTATATAATCGGGGTCGAATTTCTTAATAATATTCGCTACCTGTTGTTGGTTGTCGTTGGTAAATCTTCCGAAGGTTCGCAGATAGATGATAAAACCTAAATTATCGACCCTCGATAAAACAAGCGGTTCAACAGATTTTCCGGCGTATCCACTGGAGTAAAAGTCTTTTACAATTCCGGTAACCTTAACAGCCTGGCCTTTGTATAAAACTTCCATGCCGGGTGAAAATTGCAACCCAAGCATTTTTGCCGCTGCTTCGTTTAGCAAAATGCTGTTATTATCTGCCTGGCTGTTTGTAAAAAAACGCCCTTCTTTGAGCTGAAGTTCAACGGTTTCGCAAAAGCCGGGCATCACCCTGTATTCGTTAACCGGTTTTATTTCTTCGCTATTTAGCTGTGCAATAGATTGTCCGCTGCATTTGCCTCCCATCCGGTGCTGCGAAATACCAACACTTTGAATAAAAGGTAACTTTTCCAATTCGCCCTGAATTGAAGTAACATTTTGAACTGCCTGCCCTGAGAAATCTTCGATGGCTACAACATTTTCAGCATTAAACCCGAGCGGAACATTTTTTATATGTTTTATCTGTGCCCGGGTAATAATTAGCGAAGAAACAAGCAAAACAGTAACAAAAAACTGGACTAAAACAACTGTCTTTGAAAGCCTTCCGTTTGTAATTTTCTGGTGCTTGCCTTTTAATCCTGAAACCAGGTTTATTCCGGAAAGGTGCAGGCTGGGGTAAATTCCGGCAGCGATAACAAGCACGATTAAAATACTGGTAATAATTGCTATTCCTAAAGGAGTGAACATGTCGCCAACGGTTAACGGCAGGTTTATCAGATGCGAGAAAAATGGTTGTACCATCGCTGCCATCCACAAAGCCGCAAGCAAAGCCAAAAAAGCAATAATTGCATTTTCGCGGAAAAACTGGCTTGCAAGGTTCGAACGGGTTGCCCCGACAACTTTGCGCGAAGCAATTTCTGCAATTCGTTTTTCGCCGTGCAGTAAATACATATTAATAAAATTGATAAAAGCAATCAGGAAAATGAAAAGTGCAATTCCAATCACCACAAGCAACTGCATCCGGTTGGTTTTGGGAACCATATCGCCCTCTGTTTTGGTTTGCAAATGAATATTGCGGAGAAGTTCGGTTCCGGTTTCAGTTTGTGTATCGTTCAGTTTTCCTCTTTTTTTCCACACTTTCATCAGTTCGTTGTTTACTGCTGCAATGTTTTTTTCAGCAGCATTCAAATCCGCTTCTTTTCTGATTAAATAATAGGTGTAAAATTCAAGGCTACCTTGCTGGAGGATAAAATCATTGGCTTTCATTGGTTGCAGAAGGTCGAATTTAAAGTGAGTGGTTTTGGGCAAATCCTCCATCACGCCCGAAACAAAAAGATCAGAACCATCGAGTTTAAGTGTTTTCCCATAGTAGTCGGTCTTTCCAAACAATTTTTCGGCTGCCGATTTTGTTAAAACAATATTGTTTTTCCCTGCAAGTGCTTCCGATGTGTTTCCTTCCAAAAGGTGCAATCCAAAAACATCGAAAAATTCTTCATCGGCATAAACCACCTGCAAATTCTTAAATGTACCTGTCTCTGTTTGCACTTTAATATCCCATCCGGGATACAACTGAACGGCCTTTTCTATTTCGGGTACCTGCTGCGGCAACTGTGTGTAATCGGTGCGCAACGCAAAAACAGAATTGTTGATGCCATTTTCCCCGTGTAATGTATTGTATAGTCGTAATACGCGGTTGTTGGTTGGAAAATGTTTGTCGAAACTGAACTCATATTTCAGATAAACCGAAAGTAACAATAAGGCACACAGACCAATTGCCAGTCCCGGAATGCTGGTATAAACCAGTAAAGGGTTACGTTTCAACATACGGAAGGCAAATTTTAACTTTTTCATTTTTATGTTTTTATTGTTTGTTTTCTTTATTTCTTATAAAATGTTCCTATCCTATTTTTTGTAGTCGCCTCTTTTGTCTGAACCTTGATTTTTCTGATTTCATGATGGACATTGATTTAACTCTTTCATCCTAGTTTTCCATACATCATACAATTCATAGTTCAAGATTTTTATTCATAGCGCAACGCCTCCACCGGGTTTTTTGTAGCTGCGCGCCAGCTTTGCCAGCTTACTGTTAAAAGTGCAATTCCCAGCGCCAGCAAACCGGCCAGCGCAAAAATCCACCAGCTCAATTCGGTTTTATAGGCAAAGTTTTCAAGCCATTTGTGCATGGCGTAGTATGCAAGTGGAGTAGCAATTATAAATGCAATTATTACCCATTTTATAAAGTCTTTGTTGAGAAAGGATAATATTTCGGAGACTTTTGCACCGTTTACTTTGCGGATGCCGATTTCTTTTGTACGCTTTTCAAGTAACATTGAACTGAGGCCAAACAAACCAATGCAGGCAATAAATATTGCAATAAACGAAAGTGCTTTCACCATCTGAACCAGTTGAACCCACCTGTAAAACTGTTTTTGATAATGCTCGTCAACCCACAACATTTCAAAAGCATTTGAACGATGTATTTGCTTCCATAGTTTTTCAAGGGAATTGATTGTTTCCAGTGGATTGGCAGCATTAATTTTTAACAGACAATATCCGTTGGCAAGTTCCCAAAACTGAAACATTGCAGGTTCTACAGGCATGTCGGCTGACTGATGATGAAAATCTTCCATTACACCAATAATATGCCGGGTTACATTTTTTGACTCCCAGTAGATTTCTTTTCCGATGGCATCGGTTGGATTGTCGAATCCATAAGCTTTGGCAAGTCTTTCATTAATTATAATTCCGCTTGCGTCGGTAGGGAATTCTTTGGAAAAGTTTCTTCCTGCCAATAATTTATGCCCGAAGAGCGAAAGATAATCGTATCCTACAAAGTTCATCCTCGAATTGATATTTGAATCTTCATCTTTTCCAACAAGCCGTGTGGGCATTTGCGACGAAATGGTACTTCCCGGAATATAACTGGCCGAAGTAACCCCGGCAATTCCCGGTATCTTTAATGCTTCCTGTTCAAATACTTTTCTGTCGGAACCGATGTTGCCACCAACAGAAAAATACGGACTCCGAATAGCCAATACATGGCTGGTTTCGATGCCTTTGTCGGCATTTATTAAGCCATTTACCTGTTTTGTTGCTCCCAGTGCAAAACAGATTAATACGATGGAAGCGCCAAATTGAAGTACAAAAAGTGTTATCCACGGGGAGTGATTTTGTTTCGCCGATTTTGAACGATTGGAAAGGATGTTAGCCCAATGTTGTTTGTTTATTAAGCCGTACATAACCGTGCTAATTAAAAATACTCCGATAATTTGTATCCCAAACATTGAAATCCAGAGAATAAATTGCCAATATCCGGGTAGTTCAATTGAAGGTAAAGTACCGGTCTTTTTTAATATTGGATTCAAAACAAAAAATAGAACTGCTGCTATCAGAAACGCTCCCAGGATCAGAAATACAGTTTTCTGAAGAACCTCCTTCCAAACATTCAGCGATGAGGCCCCAAGTACTTTTTTTACACTAAACGATACTTTGTTTTTCAGCGCGTTTCCAAGGTCAATATTTATAAAATTCAACCATGCAATAGCCAGAATAATAAATGCAATAAAAATGCGGATGTTGATATCGCTCCGATTCCGGTTATTGTCCATATAATTGGTTTGCCCGTTCAGATGAATATCGCCTAACAGGAAAACAGGGCACGAAGCTTCTGCTTCTTCCCGTTCAGGCATTCCGTTCTTTAATTCAAGCGAAATAAAACTTTTCTCGACTTGTTCTTCTGAAACAGGTATTTTGGTTTTAAAGTAGGTAAAGAAATTTCGCCAGCGCCACGGGCCATCAACAGTATACATTTTATTGGCAAGGATATTCTCGATGGAAAATAAAATATCAGCCTGGAAATGGCTGTTTTGAGGGATGTTTCTAAAAACTGCTGCAACAGTGTAGGTGATGTTATTTTCGTATGAACCGTTCACTTGCAGTGTTTTTCCAATGGGGTCTTCTTTTCCAAAATATTTCGTTGCATACTTTTCTGATATAACAACCTGGTTTATATGTGTTAAAGCTTCTTTTGCATTGCCTTTAACCGTAGGAAGCGTAAGAATATCGAACAACGCACCATCGGCAAAATAGGCGTTTCCTTCGTAAAAACTATTCTCCCCTGAAACGACAGTCACACCGCGATAACAAGGATGTACTCGTGCTGAATTTTCAATAAAACCAAGCTGTTCTTTTGCGAGTTGAGATAGTAACATTCCCTCGGTTCCCTGGGTTCGGTAGATACGGTCGTGATCTTTATTAAAACTATCGAAACTATATTCATAAAAAGCAAATTGACCAATAAAAATGCAGGTTACAATCGCTAAAACCAGCCCTGAAATTTGTATGAGTTTATTCTTTCCCAGGAAATTTATTTGCATTGTATTTTATATTTCTTGTAATTTTTTAAAATATCTTATTCATACCGCAACGCCTCCACGGGGTTTCTTGTCGCTGCACGCCAGCTTTGCCAACTCACAGTAAGTAATGCAATTCCCAGTGCCAGAACACCTGCCAGTGCAAATACCCACCAACTTAAAGTGGTTTTGTACGCAAAATTTTCGAGCCATTTATGCATGGTATAGTAAGAAACCGGTGTAGTAATAATGAAGGCAATAGTTACCCATTTTACAAAATCGGTATTTAGCAATGCCATCACTTCCGAAATTTTTGCACCATTCACTTTACGAACTCCAATTTCTTTTGTACGTTTTTCGCAACTAAAAGAAATTAAACCCCAAAGCCCCATACATGAAATTACAATTGCAATCGCTGCTAAAAGTGTAAATATTGTTTTAACACGTCTGTCGTTTTCATATAGTTTTGCATACGTTGCATCCAGAAAATGATATTCGAAGGGTGTTTCAGGATAAAAGGATTTAATCGTATTTCTAACATCACCGATTAGCTGGTTAACACCGCCTTTTGTATCATCGTATTTTAAGAATATATAACCGGGTTGTCCCGAATAAATATAGAATTCAGGCTGTATTTTTTCATTGACGGATTTAAAATGAGCATTATCGATTACGCCTATTATTTCAAATTCGCTGTCCATGGTTTTAAGTGTCATTCCTATCGGGTTTCTCCCGATACGCTCTTCCGCCTGTTTGTTAATGATTATTGCCTTTTGTTTATCACTTTCAATTTCATTTGAAAAATTTCTTCCCTCCAGCACTTTCAACTTCATAAGTGGGATAAAATCATTATCAACTTGATTTAGCGAAAAAATTGCAGGATTATTATCTTCTTTTCCTTGCCAGTCAACCGCTGCTGTAGATATTATAGTTGATGAAAAATAATCTTTCCCGGCAACCGAAGTAATACCGGGAACCTGTAAAAGCTTTTCTTTCAGTGACTCATATTTTGTACTACTTTCCGTTCCTAGCGATAGGTAAACAATTTTCTCTTTATCAAATCCGAGATTAACATTCTGGATAAAATTTAATTGTTTTGAACTGATAATGGTTGCCGTTATTAAAATGATGGAAATTGAAAACTGAGCAACAACCAATCCGTTTCGTAAAAAGCTATTTCGAAACAGCGTAGTATTTTTTTTGAGGACATTTACAGGTGAGAAAGAAGCAAGATAAAATGCAGGATAAATGCCTGCAAGAATGGTAGTGATAATTATAATAGCGACTAAAACAGCAACATGGGTAAAGTTTAGAAAATCGAATGAAAGGTCTTTCCCAGAGAAACTATTGATGGCAGGAAGAACGAGATACAGAACCAATAATGCAATAACCGCCGCAAGAGAAGTAACCGCCAAAGATTTTTTCAGAATGGTGAAAATCAGTTTCGATTTTTCTGCTCCCAATATTTTTTTGAGGCCATAAACCTTTAAATCATTTTCGGAAACGGCAGTTGAAAGATTTATAAAATTGATACAAGCCAGCAGTAAAATAAACAGCCCAATAAAAGTGAATATATACGCGTAGCGCTTGTCACCAAGCTTTGTATAGTCTTCGTCGGCAAGGTTTTTCTGAAAATGAATTTCTCTCAGTGGCTGAATTAATAACTTGTATTCGCTTTCCTTATTGATATTATCAGGAATAAAAGTGTGGATTTTTGAAACAAGTTGGTTGGGATTTACATTTTGCGCTATCTGAATATAGGTATACAAACACTGATTATCCCAGTTATCTTTCTGTCTGTAGAAAATATCGTTTGCAAGTTCCTCGGGAATGGCAAGGTCGAAACGGATATGAGAATTATAGTCGATGTCTTTAATTACTGCGACTATTTTTATAGGGCGTTTACCTATTTCAATATATTTTCCAAGTGCGTCTTCCTCTCCAAAATATCTTTTTGCCGCTTTTTCAGAGATTACTGCGACATCCTTTCCCTGTTTAAAACTTCCAGGAGACCCCTCTGCAAATGGAAAAGAAAACATATCGAAGAAATCACTGCTAACCATAGCCATCTCTTCTTCATTCAGATAATTATCTCCGGCTTTAACAACTATCTGCCAACCCATTTCAAAATTTGCCGCATTTTCTACTTCGGGAAGTTTGTCTTTTAAAGCTTCGGCTAACGGTGGCATTGTCATTGCCGAATTGGAATAACCGTCCATGTGCGACTCTTCAGTGAGAATACGATATATCCGGTCAGCATTCTTGTTAAATGTATCGAATGACAGTTCGTCTTCTACCCAAAGGATGGAAACTAAAACACTCAATATTCCTAAAGACAAGCCAAGAATATTTATAATACTATAGTTCTTTTTATTAAAAAGACTACGCCAGATTGTATACATATTATTTTTCATAAATTATTCTTTAGTAAATTAAATTCTATTCATATCTAAGTGCTTCCACAGGATTTCGCGTTGCCGCTCTCCAACTCTGCCAGCTTACTGTTAATAATGCAATTCCCAATGCCAGCAAACCAGCCAGAGCAAAAATCCACCAACTTAATCTGGTTTTGTAGGCAAAGTTTTCGAGCCATTTATGCATGGTAAACCAGGCAACGGGTGTAGCAATTATAAAAGCCGCCACAACCCAAATCACAAAATCTTTGTTTAGCAGCACCAGTATTTCCGAAATTTTTGCGCCATTCACTTTTCGCACTCCAATTTCTTTGGAGCGGTTTAGGCTGATGAGGAAAATCTGCCCCAAAATTCCCATACAGGTGAGTACTATGGCAATTATGGAAAAGAAAGTAATCGATTTTGCCAGTTTGTCTTCCTTTTGGTACATGGCCTGAAACTGGCTGTCGTAAAAGGTAAATTCCATGGGGTCGTCGGGCAACATACTTTTCCATACTTTTCGGATTTCGCTTATCTGATTCGCAACATCTCCGGGCATTAAACGCATTGAAAGAGTGTTAAATTCGATGTCAGGGTTGTAAAGCAAGGCCACCGGAGTCAGCGCCGAATGGAGTGATTGCACATTAAAATTATTGACTTCCCCAACAACTTTGTAGCCGCCTTCGCGTCCGTTTTTATATGTTTTTCCATCGAGATTTTCCCAGTTGTACCGTTTTACAGCGGCCTCGTTCATCAAACAAGCCTGGTCTTTGTCGCCCGATAAAAAGTTTCGCCCGTCCAATAGTTCTAACCCAAAAGTTTCAAGAAAATCGTCGGAAACATAAATACAGTTTACCATAAATTCATCGCCTTCCACCCCGCTTCCCATACTTAGATTTATATGACCGGGGTAGCCGTTGCTTAATGTGCTGCCCGTTACAAACGGAAGTTTGGCTACCTCATTTTTCAGCGCTTTCTGGTTTTTGTACAAAAACGGAAGTTCTATTCGTACAAGGTGTTGTTCGTTAAACCCGAGGTCGAAATGTTTTACATACTGAAGTTGTTTGAAAATGATCATTACAACCGCAATCAGTACAATTGAAACTGTAAGCTGAAAAGTGAGCATGGCTTGTTTTCCCAGTTGTTTTCCGGTTCTTTTTTGTCCTCCGGCCAGAAAATCGGTAATGTTAAACCGCGACAAAATATAAATTGGCGCCAAACTGTTCAGCAAAATAATTCCTGCAATTGTAGCAGCAAAAACGGGTAGCAATTGTTGAAAATTTACATCGGAAAGATTGATTTCGCGTGCGAACAGGGTTCCCGAAGCCGGCAAAAGTACAGATACCAATAGTAACGAAATAAACAGTGCGATGAGGATTCCAAACGATACTTCGATCAACGAATCGGCAAGCAGATGCAATTTCCCGGCGCCGTTGGTTTTGTTTATACCTATTTCCTTCATTTTGGCGTATTGAATGGAAACCGTGTAGTTGAGGTAATTTATACTGGAAAGCAAAATAATCAGAATTGCAATGGCAAGAAAAATCAGGAGCATTTTCGAATTGCCCTTGGTATGTTCATCGGTCCAGCCAAGATCAAGAGGCGAAAGATAAATATCGGATAAATTTTGCAGCGCAAGGCTATCGGTTGTAGTATTGAACTGACCGATGGAAGCGTTTAGTTTTTCAGCAAAAATTACAGGATCAACTCCGTTTCTCAGTAAAAGGAGATGCTCGGTTGGGTAAATACAAACTCCGTTGTTGCATTCCTGTGCCATTTGGAAATCCTTGTTTTCGCTGTTCAAAAGCAATTCGGCTTTAAAACTTGAGTTTGCCGGAAGGTCTTTCATAACTGCTGTAACGGTAGCCGAAAAAAATTCCTGTGTAATTGTCCGTCCCAGCGGGTTTTCATCACCAAAAAGTTTTTTGGCCACCGACTCGGTAATTACTGCCGAGTTGTTCTGACTAAACGGCTGGTCTTCGATACTTGATATTATTTCCTGCGACAACACATCGAAAAAACTGTTGTTGGTGGAAACAACATACTCGATACGGGTATAATTTTTTGTTTCCGGGTCTTTAAGTGTAATCGGATAGTAGGAGAACCCAAGCGGACAGGTTTTTTCAATATCGGGATAGCTTTCGGAAAGCGCTGCGTTGATTTTGTAATCGAGCCCCGACTTGCTTTTTTTTGCATCGTACAACCTGAAAATGCTGTTGTACCTTGCAAAGTGTTTGTTTACGTTGTGTTCGGCATTGTAAAACAGGGCAATAAGTATACATGCCGTAAAACCAATGGCAAAACCGCCAATAATCAGCGACGAATACAACTTGTTTTTCAGCAAATTCCGTATGGCCAGTTTTATTTTAAATCGAATCATTTGTTAAATATTTAGTAAGACGGTTTTCAATTCATCACATTTTAATTTCCTCTTGTTGATTTTACCGGCGAGGATTGCTCGCTAGTTTCAATCCTGAAAACTAACGTTAACATTTCCCCCCGAAGAGCGCATATAAACCGGGATTCCGCCGCCATTCATTGTCCCTTTTATGCGGTTTTTTTCCGATTTTCCGGAGAAATTACGAAGTTCAATGTTTACTTTGTCCGAGCTTAGGTCGAGATCAAGTCCGAGTTTTTCGCCACCCTGGATTACTGCATTAACACTGCCGCCACTCGATTCGAGATACAATTCTTTTTTCAGATTAGTGATGTTAACTTTTACCGGTCCACCGCTCGATTTGGCTTTTACCGCGCCGGCTTCTCCTGAAACATAAACACCGCCGCCACTGCTTCCGGCATCAATGTCGCCGCGGATATTTGTTAAATGCACACCGCCGCCCGAACTGTGGGCAATAACATTTCCCCGGGCTTCTTCCAGGCTAACTCCGCCTCCGCTGGAGCTTAAATCAACATCGCCGTTTTGGTTTTTAACATCAACCCCGCCGCCCGAAGATCTGGCTTTTGTTGTTCCTGAAACGTTTTCAAGATGAACCCCGCCACCGCTGCTCGAAAAACTGTGTGTTCCTTTTACACCCGAAATTTTTACGCCACCGCCGCTGGAAGAAACATCGCACGACATTTCCTGCGGAACGATAATTTTTAGCGAAATACCGGTGTTGTTTATGAAATTGTTCCTGAATTTGTTTTTTACAATTGCTGTAACTTCGGAACCATTTTTTTCGATGGTTACGTCGTATTTTTCAAGAATTTCTTTCACCTGAGAATCGGACGGGGAAAGGACCCTTCCGTTTTTTCTGACAAACATTTGTACTTCAACTGTTTTGTCGTTGTGGGTTCTTACTTCCACCCCGCCACCCGACGACGATGCCAGCAAAGAGCCGGGCCGATCCATTTCAAAGGTTTTTGTTATGGTTGGGTTATCGTTTCCCTGTGCAAACCCGTTGCACGAAAACAAAACAAAAAACAGTACAAAAAGAGAAAATGCTTTTCTATTAATCTGTGTTTTCATGATGATTGTTTTTTAATGTTTGTTATTTCAATATGTTTACTTTTATTTTTTCGATGCCTTTATAACTTCTTTAATAGCTGCCTTTTAATTGTCTGAACTTTGATTCTTCTGATTTTCTTATGGACATTGATTTTATTCTTTTTCCAATCATGGTTTTCATAGTAATCATCAAAATCATAGTTCAAAACATTTTATTCATACTTTAGTGCTTCCACCGGATTCCGCGTTGCCGCCCGCCAACTCTGCCAACTAACAGTTAGCAATGCAATTCCCAACGCCAGCAAGCCGGCGAGTGCAAAAATCCACCAACTCAGCGCGGTTTTGTAGGCAAAACTTTCGAGCCATTTGTGCATGGCAAACCACGACACCGGGGTTGCAATTATAAATGCAATGACTACCCATTTTACAAAGTCTTTATTCAACATGGAGAGTATTTCAGAAATTTTGGCGCCGTTAACTTTACGGATGCCTATTTCCTTGATTCGCCTTTTTGTTGAAAACTCGACCAACCCGATTAATCCGACACAGGAAATCAGGATGGCAATGATGGCAATCACCCGGATTGAATCAGCCCGTTTCTCCTCCTGCTGATACATCGAATCGAGGTAATCGTCGTAAAACTGGAACGAAAACCCGTAATCGGGGAGCACCTCTTTGAACCCTTTCTCTACCTCTTGTAATGTTTGCGCCATATTCTCCGGGCGAATCCTTACATTGAAATGTGATACATCTTTGGCATTTGTAATCATCAGCGCGCCAATCTTATTGTACAGGTTTTCATAATGAAAGTCGTCGAGCAGGCCAACCACATCAAAGCCAAACATCTTTTTCCCTTCAAAACTATCCCAGCCAGCCTGTTGCATGGCGGTTTTATTAATCAGGCACACGTTGTTTTGGTCGCCTTCATAAAAATTACGGCCTTCAAGTATTTTTAGTCCGAAGGTTTCAACAAAACTGTAATCGCTCGAAATGTTCGAAACTTTACCGGGCTCATCGTCCTCGTTGTAGCTGTAAATTCCCCCGGGCGTACCATGTGTGAAACACGAACTTTCAACGCCGGGAACCGAATTCAGCCTTTCTTTTAAAACATCAACTTTGCTGGCAGCCTGCCAATGAACAGGGATTTTTATCAATTGCCCGGTTTCGAAACCAAAATCGAGGTTTTTGGCATACTTAACCTGCCGTGTAATTACCATCAACGAAACCAAAATGACAATAGAGGCAGCAAACTGGGTAATGTTGAGCGATTTTCTTAAATCGAAGCCCCCTGCTTTTGCAGTTCCTTTCTTCTGCAATAAATCTTTAGCCTGAAATTTTGTTGCCGCCCAAGCCGGGTAGGCAGCCGAAACAACGGCAATGCCGGCAAGGGTTGCCAAACTTGCCAGGATTAACCCGGGTGAACTAAAAATGCCAAATACCGGAAACTCTTTGCCAAAAAGTTTTACAAACAACGGCTGTATGACCCAGGCAATCAACAGGGCGGCAAAACTGGCAGCCAATGTTGTAAAAAAAGCTTCGCCGATAAATTGAATAAACACATTGACGTTTCGGGCGCCAAGGGTCTGTTTTATTCCAAATTCCTTGAGTCTGTTTGTATTGTGCGCCACCGAAAGGTTGATATAATTGAAAACGGCAAGGATTAGCAGCACAACAGTTAACCAAATAAGTAAACGAACCAGTTTTACGTTGGCGTGGGCAAGATTATCGTTGCTCAGCGATGTGTCGAAATATACATTCTTATAAGGAATTAGCGAATATTCATTTTCATCCTTTTCTTTATATTTTGGTATTAGCGGTGTTAATTTACTGCTTACGGCTTCTGCCGAAACGCCGGGCTTTAACAATACAAGCGATTTATAAAAATAGGTGCAATTGTCATCGTAACAACTTCTTGAATAACTTAGTTTTAACTTGGTAGGGCAAACCATATCGCCTGAAAGTGTGCTTTTTTCCTGAAAATCTTTGATTACTGCAACTACCTGCACATCTTCCCGATGCGAAACGTTTAAAGTTTTCCCGACCGGGTTTTCAGTTCCAAATATTCTTTTTGAGAGACTTTCGGTTATCACAACATTTTTTTTATCGTTGAAAACTCCCTTCAGGTTACCAAGAACAAATTCAATGGGTAAAACTGAAAATAACCCTTCATCAGCATTAATTACACTGATATTAAAATTATTTCCGTTGTAATTCACAGGTTCTGATGCGGTACAAAAGTTTGCCACAGCTTCAATCTCAGGTACTTTTTGCAATAGTAATTCCCGTGATTGCTCAGGGACAGACGCTCCGTTTTCCGAGGCTTTAATCCGGTAAATACGTCCTGCATTTTTCACATGGCTGTCGTAACCGAATTCTGAGACAAGGAAGGAAGTAAGCAGGATTATTACAGCGGTACTTACAGCAAAACTCCCAATGGTAATGGTCGAAAAAACTTTGTTTTTTAACAGGTTTCTAACGTAAAATTTAAAATTGTTCATGGCAAATTATTTTAAATTTTATTCATAACGTAAAGCTTCCACCGGGTTCCTCGTGGCTGCTTTCCAGCTCTGCCAACTTACGGTTAGCAGGGCAATTCCCAAAGCCAACAAACCCGCCAGTGCAAATATCCACCAACTGAGCGTGGTTTTGTAGGCAAAGTTTTCGAGCCATTTGTTCATTATATAATATGCAATTGGTGTGGCGATTACAAATGCAATAACCACCCTCTTTACAAAGTCTCTGTTTAACATTGTCATTACTTCTGAAACTTTGGCGCCATTTACTTTTCTGATACCGATTTCTTTGGTACGTTTTTGCATTGCCAAAGTAGAAAGAGCTAGCAAACCCATGCAGGCAATCAGAATCCCTATTCCTGCAAATACATTTAAACTGGCAGTCAGTCTGCTTTCCGACTCGTACATTTTGTTGAGTTGGTCGTTTACAAAACTATATTCAAAAGGATATTCCGGTACAAATTCTTCCCACACTGTTTTTATCTGATTCACCACTACCGGTATTCCGGGATTCATCCTAACAATGATTTCATTGTAATAAAACGGATTCATATTAAAACACATGGGAGTTATTTCACTGTGTAGCGATTTGAAGTTAAAATTTTCTACAATACCAACTATCGTACCTTCTTCGTAGGCATGTAATGTTTTCCCTAAAGGATTAGCAATCCCTATCTCATCAGCGGCTTTTTGATTGATCACATAGGCACATTTCCTTTTGGAGTCGTTATCAACCATGTCATTTTTGAAGTCGTGACTAAATCCACGCCCCTCAACTATTTTTAAACCCAATGTTTCAAAATAGTCGTAATAAACCGAGTTCCATTGCATGCTAACGGTTTTGTTTTCCGGCATTCCGTCACAATGAAAATTATCGGCTGATGTTTGTACATCCGACGGCGAAGAAAAAGCGAGTGTTACATTTTTTATCCCCTGCATTTTTTTTAGCTCCTGTGCAAAAGCGTCAAATTTGTTCCCGTTTAATCCTTCATCAACCGGCATATTCAAAGGGATGGTGATTAATTCCTCCCTGGCAAATCCAGGGTTGTGTTTTTCTAAAAAATTAACTTGTTTATAAAACAAAGTTGTGATTGTCAACAGCACCACACTTATTGTAAATTGCCCAACTACAAGGGCATTTATCATTTCTGGCTGTTTGCGCAGCGTTTGTTGATCGGCTTTAAAAATACGTACCGTTTTTTGTCTTGAAACTATTACTGCAGGAATAACCGAAGTCAAAATTGCAAACGCCATGATTATTCCTGTCAAATAAAGTATCAGTGTTAAATCAAATTCTTTTATAGCTGGAAGAAATAAAAACCTGACTGTAAGAATGGAATTATACAGGTAAACTAAAAAAAATGAAATCACCACGCTTACTGAGATATAAGACAATATCTCGCGGATTTGATCGCCGAAAATAATTGATTTTGAGGCCCCGCAAACTTTTTTGACTCCCGTATTTATTGCACGTTGCGATGCGGTTCCAATGTGGAGTAGAAGAAAATTCACTGCCGACATGGCAAGTATAATCAGGGCGACAATGGCCAGAAGTGATAGGTAGCTTTTGTTTGTTTGAGGGACCGATTCCCAGCCGGTTTGCATTTCAGTGTGTAACTTTTTTAATGGTTGTAATACCAGTTTCTCAGGATTTTCTTCCACACGTGTCGTTAGGTAACCTGATATTTTTGTTGAAATGGCTTCCCCGTCAATTTGGTTTTTGGCTAGGATAAATGTATGAATGTCTGATGGATAATTCCATGAAGGTTCAATCCAAACCTGGGTTAGTTTTGAAATACTTTCCAACGGTAAAATGATATCGCCACGAAAATTGGAATTCCCGGGAAAATCACTAAAAACACCCTGAACTGTAAATAATCTGTCTTTGCCGATTTTTACCTGTTTGCCAACAGGATCCTTTTCACCAAAATATTTTTTGGCTGTACTTTCTGATAAAACAATAGAATTTGGTGTACTCAGGCATTTTATCGCATCACCTTTTTCCAAAGGAAATGAAAACAGGGTGAAAAAGTTTGGATCGGCAAAAATGGCTCGATTCTCATTAAACATTTTATCACCTGCTGTGAGCGCCAGGTAACCCCAGTAAAAACTCACCCGTGAGGCATCCGTTATTTCAGGAAAATCGGATTTTATGCTTTGTGCCAGCGGTCCGTATGTTGTAGCACCAGAAAGTTCATTTTTATCGTTTTGAGCTAAAACACGATATATCCGACTGGAATTTTCATATTGGGAATCGTATTTATATTCCTGATAAACATACCCCAAAACAATAATTGCAACCGTCATACCTATTGCCATCGACAAAATATTCAACAGGTTCAGCCGCCCATTTTTTCTAAAACTTCGCACATTAATTTTCAAGATATTCATTCTTCAAGTTTTTAAATGTATCGACCAAATTGTCTGTAAATTTTTTTTGTTATTCATACCTAAACGCTTCCATCATCAAGTTCTCAGACGCTCCGCGCTTCTCACTACTCATACCTCAGCGCCTCCACCGGATTCCGCGTAGCAGCTTTCCAGCTTTGCCAGCTCACCGTTAATAATGCAATTCCCATTGCCAGCAGCCCAGCCAGTGCAAAAATCCACCAGCTCAGATTGGTTTTGTAGGCAAAGCTTTCGAGCCATTTATTCATGGAATAATATGCGACGGGTGTGGCAATAACAAATGCAACCGCTACCCAAGTCACAAAATCTTTGTTCAGCAAAGCAAGTATTTCAGAAATTTTGGCGCCGTTTACTTTTCTTATCCCGATTTCCTTAATCTTATTTTCGCTCGCAATTGCAGCTTGTCCGAAAAGCCCCAAACAGGCAATGAACACAGCCAACACAGTAAAGAAATTCAGGATACCCGCAATCTGATTGTCCTTTTTGTACAGTTCTTCATAATCCTGATTAAGAAAATGGAATTCAAACGGTATTCCCGGGTTGTTTTCAGCCCAAATTGTTTTAATGTAATCGATAGTTTCCGGAATATTTCCGTTTATTCTGAAAAACAATGAACTGAAATAGGACTCGGATGCTTCGTCGTTGTACAAATGAAATACCTGTGGATTAACTTTTTGATGGAGTGACTTGAAGTAGGTGTCTTTGATTACCCCAACAATTTCGCCCTTGTTCCCGTAAAGTGAAAATTCGGTACCCACAGGATTTTCCAGTCCCATTAAACGAACAGCTTCCTCATTAACTATGTAATTCTGTTTATCGTCGGCAATTTCATTTGAAAAATTACGGCCGGCAACAAACTCAACATTCATCATTTCGAGATAATGATCATCGATACGTGTTGTTTCCATCCCCACAGGATTAGGCGTTTCCTGGTTTTGCCATTCTCCGTTTTGTTTCCACGAAAGGCCTACGGTCCCATTAACCTGCTGAAATGGTGGGCAGTCTTTTAAACTAATTTCAGAAATGTTTGGGTTCTCAGTCAACAAGTGCCTGACCACAGAAATTTTCTGATTGATATTACCTCTTAAATAAGTGTATGCAATCTGGTCGGTTTCAAACCCGAGTTTTTTGTGGTTGATGTATTGCATTTGTTTGTTTACACCAATGGCAGCGACAATAAGAAGAACAGCGATAATATTCTGAAAAACAACCATGCTTTTCAGAACACCCGATTTTCGTTTGTTGTAGCGGTTCATCAGTTCAATGGCTTTTGCGCCGGAAAACACGATTGCGGGATACACCGTACAAATTGTCAGCGTGAAAAGCAAAACCAGCGTAACAATGCCTGTAAAATCAGGGCTAAAAATATGTTCCTCAAAAGCTTTTCCCACCATCGATTGAAACGGCTGGCGGATGAACCCTGAAACTGTTAATGATAAAATGAACGAAACAATTACCAGCATAGCATTTTCGGTAATGTTTTTCAGAAAAACTGATTTACGGCTTGCCCCACAAACTTTTGCAACCGATGTATCCTTTTGTCGTTTGGCAAACATCGAAATGGTAAGATTCACAAAATTGATGCAGGCAAGCAATAGGATCAGCAAAGCAACCGAACCAAGAATGTACAAATAACGGTAGTCGCCGGTTTCTCCCAAACGGTTGTTAACCGAGTAGTCGAGATAAATGCTTTTTAATGGGCGAAGGAGGGCGGAGATTTCACCCGATTGCAGATGCGGCATTCCGTTTGACTTTGCTACACGTGTGATTTCCTTTTCTGCATTTGCCGGGTTGCTCCCGGTAGCTAATAAAACATAAGTTCGGAAATTTGGGTCTCCCCATTCTATTCCGCAGAAATGATATTGTTCGAGCAGTTTTTGAGATAATACATAATCGAATTGAATGTGCGATTGTGTTGGCAAATCTTTGATAACTGCCTTAACGGTAAGAAAATCTTTTCCTTCAAGCTGGATTTCTTTTTCGAGAGGATTTTCATTTCCAAAGTAACGCCTGGCAAACGATTCGGTGATGACAATTCCGTTAATCTGGTTCAAAGCCTGAACTGGATCGCCATACAAGGGTTCAAAACTGAAAATATTGAACAATTGCGGATCAGCAGTAATTCCGTTTTCCTCGAAATACATGTTTTCCTTGTATTTGAAGGCAAACCCGGGAGCATTTCGTAAGCGCACTGCCGATTTTACATTTGCAACTTCATCTTCAATAATGGGCGCCAGCGGATTGGGTGTTCCCGCCATCGACATTTCCCCTTTTTGATTTTTAAAATTAATCTGGTAGATATCGGCAAAGTTTACATTAAATTTATCATAGCCCGTTTCGTTGTAAATCCAGGCCAGTATAATAAAAACGCAGGCTAAACCGATGGTTAACCCCAAAAGGTTGAGGACAGTGAATAACCTGTTTCTCAACAAACTTCGTATTATGGTTCTTATGTTTTTCATTTACGTTTTTTTTATCATAGCTTTCAATTCATTCATCAAAAAAAATCATAGTTCAAGACTTTATTCATACCTCAACGCCTCCACCGGATTCCTGGTTGCGGCCCGCCAGCTTTGCCAACTTACCGTTAGCAATGCAATTCCCAGTGCCAAGATTCCAGCCAAAACAAAAATCCACCAGCTTAAACCGGTTTTGTAAGCAAAACTTTCGAGCCAGCGGTTTAATGAAAACCATGCAATCGGGGTGGACAGGAAAAAAGCAATTATCACCCATTTTATATAGTCGGTGTTTAGCAAGGTCAATATTTCCGAGACTTTGGCGCCGTTCACTTTTCGGATACCAATTTCCTTGATGCGCAAATAAATATTATTCAGGCACGAGCCAATCAATCCAAGGACAGTAATAAAAACTGAAAGGAAGGAAAACAACAGCACCACTTTCGACAACTGCCGGTCTTCCTGGTACTGCAATTCAAAATCATTGTCGAGCATGGAATATTCAAACGGGCTTTCCGTAAAAATTTTTCCCCAACGGTTTTTTAAAAGCGCAATTTGCTGTTCTTCAATATTATTATTGAATTTTATTACAAAATAAATCAACCGGTCGAGGCTGAACCTGAAAAGCATTGGTTTTACATTGTCGTGCAGCGATGTGTGATGATAATCTTTTACGACGCCAATAATTCGCGCATCGCCAAAATTTGTTTCCTGCTGAAGGGCTTCTTCCGGTTTTGTGAAACCCAGTTTGTGCAACAGCGTTTCGTTAATTATAATTTCGTTTGCACGAAGGTCGGGTTGAATATTAAAATTCCTGCCGGCAAGAAACTGTGCATCGATTGCGTTAAAATAGTCGCCATCGCACGAAAGACCAAGATATTTGTTGATGGTTTCTTCCCTGTTTTTTAATCCGAAATGTTCGGTTGTCAGGCTTTTCCCTGGAACGGAACTGGCAGCAGAAAGCGCGGCAACTCCCGAAATTTGCATGGCCTCCTTTTTAAACAGTTCCATTTTCTGGTTATAAATGTCAACATCGGCAGTAATCGGTGGCGACAGAATTAGAATGTTTTCCTTTGAAAAACCCAGATTTTGCTTTTCAACAAATTTCAATTGCCGGTTGATGATTATAATTCCGCAAATCAGCAAAATTGAAAGTGCAAATTGAACGGTTAAAGTAACCGAACCACCTTTCAATAAACCGGCCGAATTTTTTGTTTTGTTTTGAATCACCTGCAGCGGTTTGAAATTCGTCAGTTTTATAATGGGGATAATTGAAGAAATAATGGAACCCAAAAACAACAAACCCAGTGTTATACCCCAGAACTGAAGCGAATTGATGTGGATTTCGTTCATGCTGTGAAAATTAAAAACCTTGTAAAGCGACGGCGAAAACAGGAAAAAAAGCAAAACGGTTAACGAAACGGGAATCAGGCATAAAAGCATCGATTCGAAAAGCATCGATGCAATAAGTTTCCGCCTTGTAGCGCCCATAATCTTTCGCACACCAATTTCCTTAAAATGGTTGGTGTTTTGGTAAATCATAAAGTTGATGAAATTGAGCCACGAAATAACAAGCGTTATTAACCCCACCAAAAAAAGTACCTGAACCGAAACTTTGCTGACAAATCTTTCGGAAGGATGCTGCAATGTATAGTTTTTCAGAAAATGTTTTTCGGAAATATTTTCCATATTCACCCTCGCAATTCCCTGGGTCTCCGTGTTTTCAGCATTCATGTATTTATTTATTACTTCAGTAACCAGTTGTTGGACATGCGCAGGGTCTTCCCCTTTTTTCAGGGTAATAAACGATTCGGCTGCTTTTATGCGCCACGAACTTACCCATTGTCCCACCAGGCGTAGGTAATCGTCGAGGTTGCAAACGATTTCAAACTGAATATTGCTGTTGTAAGGAATGTCTTCGATTACCGCGTCAACGGTAATTGTCAACGGCTCTTTTTTATCATGCAGCAACCTGACGGTTTTACCCGTTGCCTGAATTGTGCCAAAGTATTTTAAAGCTGCTGATTTTGTAATTACCATTCTCCCCGGTTTCAGCGCATGTTCCAGGTTTCCGTAAACCGCCCGGTAATGAAATGTTTTTAGAAATCCGGGATTGGCATACAATATTTTGGGATTTAAGAAATTCGACTCTCCATCGTTTAAAACACTGGTTTCGAAAATGGAACAATAGGTACACCAGTTTTCTATTCCCGCAACTTCATTAAACAAAGCTTCGGACAAGGGAATTGGTGAAGGAGAATAAAGCGAGGTTACATTATTTTTTGTGATCTCGGTTTCAAGGTGGTAAATCTCACTGGCATCGGGAAGGAATTGATCATAACTGTTTTCGGTGTATACATAAAAAAAGATAAACAGAAAGGTAAACATTCCAAGCACCAGCCCTGAAATATTTAACCAGGACAATTTGTTGCTGACAAAATTTCTTCGGATAAATAGTTTTATAAATTTCATCGTTTATTGCTTTTAATTGTCAGAACTTTGATTCTTCTGATTTTTTTGATGGGCATTGATTTATTTTCAATCCAAATTTTCAGTTAATCATACAAATCATTGTTCATGTTTTTTACTCATATCGCAAACTTTCCACAGGGTTTCTTGTTGCTGCTCTCCAGCTCTGCCAACCCACGGCTAAAAAGGCAATCATTAATGCAAATACAGCGCTGACAATAAAATAGAATGGCGACAGTGTAATCCTGCTGACAAAATTTTCCAGCCACCGGTGCATGGCAAAATAGCTGCCTATGAAAGAAATACCAATGGCAATTCCTACCAAAACAAAAGTTTCGGAAAGCAGTATACGAACAGCTTCGGTTTCTGTACTTCCAATTACTTTTCGGATACCGATTTCTTTTCTGCGCCGGTTCACATTCAAAACAGATAAGGCAAACAGCCCGATAAAGCTAATTGCAATCGCCATTACTGCTCCTGATGAAACCAGCTTTATTATCCGTTCTTCCCCTTTGAATTTATTGGCGTACACATCTCTCAGGTCAAACTGACTGTATATATAATCGGGGGAGTAGTCGTTAAATATTTTTTCGATTTGATCTTGTTGCGCATCAGACAATTTTCCGATGGTGCGCACGTATATATTCCGAACATTGTACCAATAATTGGTTAAAACCAAAGGGGCAATAGTTTCGCCCGGGTGATCGACATAAAAGAAATCTTTTACGATTCCGATCACGGTTAGTGGCTCACCGTGCATATCAACCTGAGTCCCGACTTTAACGTTGTCGCCCAGCATTTTTACTGCTGCTTCGTTTAAAATAACACTACTTTTGTCTGATTCAGAATCGGTAAAAAATCTCCCGTCTAAAAGTTCTAATTCCATGGTTTTATCAAAGCCCGGGTTTACCCGGTATTCATTTATTCCAAGTGCATTATCTTCTGAGCCATAAATTTTAATGCCTTGGCCGCTGCACCCGCTTCCCATACTGTGTGTTGAAGAACCGACACTTTTTACAAATGAAAGCTGGGTTAACTCATTTTCGACAGAGGAAACATTTTGAATGATCGAATTATCGAGATTAGAAATTCCGATAACATTATCGGGGTTAAAACCGAGCGGCATATCTTTTAAATAATTTGTTTGGGCGAACACTATCGAGAAAGCAGTAATCAGAAATACCGAAATGGTAAATTGTAAAACCACAGCAACGCGCGAAAGTGTGCTTTTCCGTTTAATTTTCAACGATTTTCCCTTAAGTGCATTTACCAGGTCGAGTTTCGACAAATAATAACTTGGATATGCGCCTGCTGCAAAAATCAGAACCAATAAAATAGAGATAACAACCAGCACCCCTGAAAAGGAAAACATTTCGGAATAACTAACCTGACTTTGCATAACCTGACTAAAATACGGTTGTATGCCTGCCGAAATTAAAACTGCCAGAACAAAAGCCATTAGCCCGATTATTCCTGTTTCTGTGAAAAAGAGTTTTGATAAAACAAATTTTGTTGCCCCCAATGATTTTCGCGAGGCAATTTCGGCAATTCGTTGTTCTCCGTGAAGAACATAAAGATTGATAAAATTGATTACGGCGATAAGTAAAATAAAAAATGCTATGACAGCAATTATTGTTATGTTGGTTATGCTTCCTTTGGCTGATAAGTCAGAATCGACAACAGTATGCAGGTGAAGTGAGGTTAGTTTCTCAACACCCGATTTCACGGTTAAATTGAATGGTTCTGCCCAGGGCTGCATTATTTTATTGTTGGCTTTTGAAATTTCTTCCCCAACGGATGTAATGTTTGCATTGTCGTTAATCCGGTAATAAGTAAAAAGCTCGAGTCCGCCCCATTCTTCCGGTTTTACGGTTTCCAGCGATGCCAGCAGATCGAAATTGAAATGGGTAGTATTGGGCAGGTCTTTTATTACTCCAGTTACAGTTAATGAAGTTTCGGAAACCTGAATTATTTCCCCAACACAATCAGTATGATTAAATATTTTCAGGGCGGTAGATTCGTTCAACACCACTTTGTTGGTTCCTGAAAGCGCTTCCTCCCGGCTTCCGTAAAGCAGATCGAGCCCGAAAACATCAAAAAATTCTTTATCGGAGTACAATAAATTTAAACCTGAAAAACGTACTTTCCGGTATTCGGCAAATACATTCCACCCCCGGTAAATTTGTGTAGCCGATTTTATTCCGGGTACCTGTTGGGGAACTTCAGTGTAAGCCTGTCGCAAACAAATACCGTAGTTTTCAGTAGTACCATTTTCGGTAACCGAATTGTACAAACGCACCACATGGTCTTTCGTCTTAAAATGTTGGTCGAAACTTAATTCATGTTTCAAAAACACAGAAAGTAAAAGCACTGCGCTTAATCCGATTGCCAATCCCGGAAGGTTTACAAAAACCAGCAAAGGGTTGCGTCTAAACATTCTGAATATAAAGTGTAAGTTTTTCATTCTAGTTGTTTTGTATTGTTATCATAGCTCATTATCTCTTCAACAAAACCTCGGGGGGATTGCTATTCATATCTCAAACTTTCCACCGGATTTCTTGTAGCTGCCCGCCAGCTTTGCCAACTTACTGTCAGCAATGCAATTCCCATTGCCAGCAGCCCAGCCAGTGCAAAAATCCACCAACTTAAACTGGTTTTATAGGCAAAACTTTCGAGCCATTTATTCATTGCGTAATATGCAACTGGTGTGGCAATTATAAAAGCTATCACGACCCATTTTACAAAGTCTTTATTCAGCATAACCAAAACTTCTGAAATTTTGGCGCCGTTCACTTTTCGGATGCCGATTTCTTTTATCCTCCCGTTAATGGCAAACAGCACCAGACCAACCAGCCCGATACACGAAATAAGAATATTAACGATAGAAAATACGGCCGATAATTTTGAAAACTGAACTTCTTTTTTGTAATAAGTGGCAATCCTGTCGTCGGCAAAAGAATAGCGGAACGGACTGTCGGGTTTTATTGTTTTTATTACACTTTCGATATACTGAATTGAACTTTGCAAGTCGCCCGGGTTGAGCCTGATATTTGCAATCCAAAGCGCTTCAGCCGGGTCGCACAACAATGCAACGGGCTGAATATTGGTTTGAACCGGTTCGAAATTGAAATCTTCAACAACACCAACAATGGGATGGTTATTCAGTTTCTCTTCCAAAGGGTTTTTCATGTCGAAAGTTCTTGCCAGTGTTTGATTGATGATGTAAGCTTTTGAGGTTTCATCGGTTTTCATATCGCTACTGAAATCCCGTCCTTCCACAATTTTATACCGCATTGTTTTTACATAATCAACATCGGTTGGAATTCTTCGGTACAAAAGTTTTTTGCCGTTTATCTCAACAAAATTGCCGCGACGGACATCGCCAAAAATTCCTGACGAATAGGAAACATTCTGAATGCGCGAATCTGCCGTCAGTTTTTCTTTCAATAGTTCAGCTTCAGAAGGATTTAAATCGTACGAGATCAAATCGACATACACCAGCAAATCCTTATCAAAACCAAGATTTTTGTGGTTAATAAAATTCACCTGTTTTTTTATGGTTATTGCCGACACGATAAAAAGTATGGCAATAAAGAACTGGACAATTATCAGCGGTTTATTCAACAGTCCGGAAGTGCCTTTTCCAACGTTTTTTACTTTAATAATAGCCGAAGCCGGGGCTTTTTTAAAATACCGCACCGGCACCACCGCTGAAATCAAAGCAACGAAAAATAATGTGCCAATTGCAATAGCGAAATTTGGCGTCGTTAAAAGCGACGAAAAGTGATATTCTTCGGCTAAAATATGTTGAAAGGGTTGGTTAATTAAAAGAACAATCAGAACAGCCAACCCGATTGAGATCGTAAAAAACAACAGTGTTTCCACCAGTGAATTGATAATTACCTGTCCCGGTTTTGCGCCAAGTATTTTCCTGATTCCAAAGCCAAACAGGTTATTCAGTGTTACCGCCGAATTTAAATTGATATAATTTATAATGCTGATAATTAGCAATCCAACTGCTATCGACATTAAAAGAATTACAATCGATTTTTCACCTTTATGAATCCAGCGGTCGCGGTTGTTGTACCCAAAATAGATGTCACTCATGGGTTGAAGTTTCATCTCCTGATCAAACGATTTCTCTTTACAAAATGCAGAAATCTTGTTTTCGATGGAAGCTACATTTACATTTGGTTTGAACATGACATAAGTATGAAAAGAACCGTTATCCCGGATTAAAAAATCATCAGAAGGCTTGCCGGTGTACCCATTCCAAAGATAGGCCAGCACCTGGAAAGGCAGGATGGCATCGACAGTGAAAGTTGAATTGGCAGGGAGGTCTTCAATAATTCCGGTAACTGTAAAATCGCAAAGATCATTGTACCGGATAACCTGTCCGAGCGGGTCTTTATCGCCAAATATTTTGGTTGAAATACTTTTTGTTAAAACAATGGAAAACGGGTTTTGCAGCGCTTCTTTTTCGGTTCCGGCAACGAGTTTGAAATCGAACATACTAAACACAGTGGAATCGAAACACATGTCGTACGGAATGTCGATAATGGAATTTTCATATTTGTAAAAACCATTTCCGTTATGTCTTACGCGCGTAACCTCTTCAATTTCGGGAAAGGCGTTTTTTAGCTCGCCGGCCAGCAACGGATTTGTGAATGCAGTGCCGTCGCCTGCATCAACAACCCGGTAAATACGGTCGCGGTTGTGGTGAAATGCATCAGCCTGAAATTCATTGTACACATACAAAAGTAAAAGCGATGCCAAGGCAAACGCAGTTGCCAGCCCCGCAATATTTATTGTTGTGTAGCTTCTGTATTTCAGCGCTTTCCGGTAAATTGTCCTTAATGTGTTTATCATGGTTTAATGTGTTTATTCGTCAATGTTTTCAATATAAAATCATTCATACCTCAGTGCCTCCACCGGGTTTCTTGTAGCGGCCTTCCAGCTTTGCCAGCTAACGGTAAGCAATGCGATTCCCAAAGCCAGCAAGCCTGCCAAAGCAAATATCCACCAGCTCAGCGGGGTTTTGTATGCAAAACTTTCGAGCCATTTATTCATTGCGTAGTACGCAATTGGCGTGGCAATCACAAAGGCAATCACTACCCATTTTACAAAATCACTGTTCAGCATGGCCAGTATTTCCGATATTTTTGCGCCGTTTACCTTGCGGATTCCGATTTCCTTGATTTTTTGCTCGGCCAGCGATATCGACAATCCGAGTATTCCCAGGCACGCAATCAGTATGGCAATCATTCCGCCGATTCCGACCAACATGCTGAACTGTTCAACCGACTTGTACTGTTGATTGAATAAGTCATCCTGAAAACTGTATTTCAAAACATGCCCCGGGTTGAATTTTTTCCACACTTTTTCGATGTTGCTGATTACCCCGGCGGTGTTTGCCGTGCTGATTTTTAAATTAATCAGGTTGTAACGGTTTGTCCTGAAATAAAAGAGCACCGGTTCAATCGGGTATTGCGGCGACTGAAAATTAAAATCTTTCATCACCCCCAGGATGGGATATATTTTTCCTTCCCTTTCCATGGTTTTTTCAAGGGGGCTTTCGATGTTGTAAAGTTTTACTGCTGTCTCGTTCACCAGGTAGCCTTTTTCGGCTTCACCTTCCATAAACCCGCGTCCCTCTTTCAGTTTAATGCCCATCAGTTCGAGATACCCCGGCTCAACATTGTTCACCTTAAATGCTTTCCCTTCGCCATCCATTTCGTTCACCCAGTTCCCCCAATCGTTTCCCATGCGGTTTCCAGAATAAGCAGCCTGCATTACTCCCGGAACCTGGAGCATTTCATTTTTGAAGGCCGTCAGCTGGGCACGCAAATCATCATTCAATTCAACACAGACAATTTGTTCTGGCGAAAAACCAAGGTCTTTGTTTTTAAGATAATTCAGTTGTTTTACAATAATGAGGGTTCCGGCAATCAATACAATGGAGATGACGTACTGAAAAGTAATGAGCAATTTGCTTAAAACACTTTTTTGCGGAAACCGGTCCATTTTGTTTTTTATGAGCGATACCGCCTGAACCGAATTTAACTGAATGGCTGGGAACAAGCTGGTGATAATCCCGGTTAATAGGATGAATAATAATGCTTTGGATAGAATGGCTGGTGTGAAAATGATACCGAAATCGATGGTTTTACCTATCAGATTGCAAAATGCCGGTTCGGCAATTTTCACCAGCGACAATGACAAGCCAAATCCAATCACCAGCAACAGCATGGATTCGACCCAAAACTGAACAATTAAAATGCCCCGCGGGCTCCCGATCAGTTTTTTTATCCCCACTTCCTTCATCCGGATGTTGCTTCGCGAATTGGTCAGGTTTATAAAGTTGATTCCGGCCAGGATAAACAGCAAAACCGCAATCGAAAAAAGAATGAGCAGAACAGCTTTACTTCCGTGCCGGGTACTTCCTTCGTAATACAGGGGCGCGGCAAAATACAGGTCTTTCAGGCTGGTTAAATGAAAAGTCTGTTGGTATTTTAATTCCTTCATTGCACGGTTCAGGTAAGCTTCGGTTTGCGCCAGGTTCTGCGAAGGTTTTCCAACAATATAGGTCAGGTAGCTCCAGCCGTCTTTTTGTTCCAGAATTTCGGGGTAGGCAAGTTCTTTCAGGCTCTCGAGCGTGGCAACAGAGGAAAACGGCAGATGAAAATAATCCGGGTTCTCAACCACACCGGTAACTGTAAACGGATATTTATTTTCAAGAAGAAGGGTTTGGTTTAACGGATTTACTTTCCCAAAAATCCGTTCGGCCTCTGCTTGCGTCAGTACAATGGAGTGTTTTTCCTGAAGTGCATTTGTCGGATTTCCAAGTATAAAATTGAATTGGAAGGTGTTGAAAAAATTGGCATCCGCCATCCCAATATTTTCGAGTCGAAATACATCATTGTTAAAACTTATTTCGTGGCCTTCCATTTTAACACGGGTTACATCGCCAATATAACCCGATTCGTTTTTCAGGTAGTGCCCGATAAACGACGGCATGGTTGCCCAGTTTGTTTCAATGCGGTAGATTTTATCCCGGTTTTTCATCTGGGTGTCGTATTTCTGTTCATTCCCCGTGTAAGCCTGAATAATAAGGATTGAAGTTATGGAAACGGTAAGCCCCAGTATATTGATGAAATTGTAGATCTTGTTTTTCCACAAGTATTTAATCGCCGTTTTGAAAATAGTATTTGTCATGAGCTTTCTTTTCAATCATTATTACTCATACCTCAGTGCCTCCACCGGATTTTTTGTTGCCGCCCTCCAGCTTTGCCAACTTACCGTTAGTAGTGCAATTCCCAACGCCAGCAACCCTGCAAGAGCAAAAATCCACCAGTTTAATGTGGTTTTGTAGGCAAAATTTTCGAGCCATTTGTTCATAGCATAATATGCAGCAGGTGTGGAAATTACAAATGCAAAAGCCACCCATTTTATAAAATCTTTGTTCAGTAAAATGATAACTTCTGAGATGCGTGCCCCATTAATTTTACGGATGCCAATTTCTTTCACCCGATTCAGGCTAATCATAAATATCTGACCAAGAATTCCCATGCAGGTAAGGGCAATGGCAATGAGCGAAAAAAAGGTAACTGAGCTGGCAAGTGTTTCTTCTTTTGCATACATCGACTGAAAAAAATCATCGTAAAACATAAAATTAAAGGGCTCGTAAGGCGAAACAGTTTCCCATCTTTGTTGAATTTGTTGAATTTGCTCCCCTGTATTTCCTGGTGAAAGTCTTACCGAAAGTACATTTGCGTAAGGCGCGCCGTCGAAAAGTAAAGCCAGTGGTTCAACTACCTGGTGGTACGATTCGAACTTAAAATCTTTAACTATCCCGGCCACAGTGTATCCACCCGTGTTGCCGACATCGTATTTTTTCCCTTCAAAATTTTCCCATCCGAATTGTTTCAGCGCTTCTTCATTTAACAGGCAGGCTTTGTTTAAATCCCCTTCCAGAAAATCGCGGCCTTGCAAAAGTTCAATACCCATCGTTTTTAAGTAGTCGGCTCCCACGGGGATACAGTTCATTGTAAAATTATTTTCACTATTAACGTCCATCCGGTTGTTAATCATTCCGGGGCAGCCCATACTTAGCGAATTTCCCTGAACAAACGACAGCGTTGAAATTTCCTGCATCAGCGCTTCTGTTCCCTTATAATTTTGTGGAATGTCGATGCGAATCAACATTTCGCGGTTAAATCCCAGGTCGGAATGTTTTACAAAACTTAGCTGTTTGAAAATGATCATTACCACAGCAATTAGAGCAATCGAAGCCGAGAGTTGAAAAGTTAACATAACGTGTTTTGCAATTTGCCTGCTGTTTCTTTTTCCTTTAAATCCTGAAAGAAACTCTGTAATCCTAAACTTCGACAAAATAGATATCGGGGCCAAACTGTTAAGCAAAACGATAAAAAATACTGCTGAAATAAAGACCGGGGCAATCGATAACCAGTCGTTTCGGTTTATGTGCAGCTCTTTTCCGAACAATATCTCCGAATAAGGAATTGCCAGAAAAGTAATGATTACCGAGATGATTACTGCGATGAAAACGCCGAGACAAACTTCAACAAAAGTATAGCTTAACAGCTCTTTCCAACTGGCTCCGCTGACTTTGTTGATGCCGATTTCTTTCAGTTTTGCGTATTGCATCGAGATCGAATAGTTCAGATAATTGATGCTCGAAAGCAACAGAATAAGTACTGCAATAGCCAGGAATAGTTGCAAAAGCGCAGGATTTCCTTTGGCATGCCGACTTTTTATTGTGAGTTTCGACAGGTAAATATCATCCAGTTTTTGCAGTGCCAGACTGTCCACATCCAGCGCTTTTAGCATTTCCGATTTATTCAGTTTATCCGCAAAAAATTGTGTATTTATTCCATCCTTCAGCAAAATAAAATGGTTGGTGGGATTGTAGCGTTCCCCGTTACTAACGGTTCTGGACATACGGAATTTCTCATTTTCACTATTAAAAATAACATCGGCCTGAAAGCTCGAATTGTCGGGCAGTTTATCAAATATTCCGGAAACGGTTCCAATTAAATGATTTTCGACATTGATTTGTTGCCCGAGTGGATTTTGCGTTCCAAAAAGTCGGTTGGCAACCGACCGCGAAATCACCACTGATTCTTTGTCGCGGAATGGACTTCCGGTGAGGCTTTCTTCCATTTCAACTGAAAAAATAGAAAAGAAACTATTGGTTGTGGTTAGCAAATGCTGAATTTCAGTGTTGGCGTGTGTCAGGTCGTTTTTTGCAATAAATGTTGTTCCTGTTGCATAGTCAACCGGGCAGGCATTTTCAACTTCAGCATATTCGCTTCTAATCACCGGATTTAAGTCCCAGTTTAAATTGCACAAATTTTTTTTTACATCGTAAAGCCTGTAAATCCGTTTGTGGTTTGCAAAATCAGAATTGACGGTAGTTTCGCAGCGATAAAATAACCCAATCAGAACAACAACTGCAAATCCAATGGCAAATCCTCCAATGATCAGGAAAGAATAGACCTTGTTTTTTAACAGGTTTCGTAGCGCCAGTTTTACGTTGAAGAGTACCATACCATTTTAATAAATGATTAATAAGCATGACAATCCGGTAGCCAACCCAAACAGGTGAATAAAAAACGAACTTTTATTCCTTTTATGGCTTCGGATGACATTGATAAAACTTCTGTTTAAACATGTTTAAATTCAATTGAAGTGATCACATTCATGAACTATGCCATGTGTTCAATTTGTTGAATATCAGTATTCTTGTATTTTTCTGATAACAAAAAGTGTCAAAATTATTTACATTACCTGTCAAAAAAATTGTCTTGCTAACTTTATCCTTTTTGGAAAGCCTCAACAGGATTTCTTGTGCCAGCCTCTATTGTCTGAACCTTGATTTTTCTGAATTTATGATGGACTTTGATTTAATTTATCATCATCCTTTTCAGTTAAGCATTAAATCATAGTTCAAGACTTTTTATTCATACCGCAGTGCCTCCACCGGGTTCCGTGTTGCAGCTTTCCACGACTGGAAAGAAACCGTTAGCAGCGCAATTCCCATCGCCAGCAACCCGGCCAGGGCAAAAATCCACCAGCTTAAATTGGTTTTGTAGGCAAAATTTTCAAGCCATTTATTCATGGTAAAATATGCTATGGGTGTGGCAATCAAAAAAGCAACGGCTACCCAAATCACAAAGTCTTTGTTTAGCAAAGCAAGTATTTCGGAAATTTTAGCTCCGTTTACTTTGCGGATGCCGATTTCCTTTATTTTTACCAGCGACGAAAAATAGGCCAATCCAAGAAGGCCTAAAACGGCGATGAGTACCGATAAAAAAGTCAGTATTTTTATGGTATTTCCAAACCGGGCTTCCGTTTTATACAGCGATTTGATTTTTGTATCCATAAATTCATATTCAAATACTGTGTTGGGCAAACAAAGTGCAGCCGTTCTTTTTAAAAGGTCGACAGTCTCTACCGGGTTTCCTTTAAACCGTACAATTGAAAAAGCTATCTGTTCCGGGTTCAGAAATGCAGCAAAAGGATCGATTTTGGAGCGCATCGACTGGTTATGAAAGTCTTCCATTATCCCGCAGATTTTGTATTCTTTGTCTCCAAGATTTACCTTTTCAACCCATTTATCTTTGATTTCGCGATCGTCGATAAAAGTTTGGTTTACCACACAATATCCTTCAGCCAATTCCGGAAAACCTGAACCTTCTTTGAACTTTAATTCAAGAGTTTCAAAAAAATCGCGATCAACATTTACAAAATCAACAACTTTAATTTTTTCATTTCCCAAACTGTCGGTAGAAACAAAACCGTAAATTGATCTGCGGTCGGAAAGGGGAGGAGCGCTTGTTCCGGTAACATTTACAATAGACGAATTTCGTAAAAGTTCGTTTTTAAATGTCGGGTAGTTTTTAATATCTTCAGCGGCTATTTTTACGGTAATCAGAGATTCCTGGTTAAAACCGAGCTTGCTTTTCTGCATAAAAACCAACTGTTTCTGTACAAATATTGAACATGAAATTAGTGTTACAAATGCAGTAAGTTGAAATGTAAGCAGGGAATTAAACACAATTTTTCCACTTTTACCTTTGCTGAATTTGTTCTTTAAAATGTCGATCGGTTTTTGGCTGCCATTGATGATCTGATTGATAAACGCAGATAAAAAAACGATGATAAAAACAGCAGCCAGCAAGGTGAATACAATTACTGTAACATTTAAATCTGATGTGAAGGAACCTTCAAAGAAATTTTTGAAATAGGGTTTTGAAAGCACAAATAATCCGAGGGTAATGAAAAACGAGAGTATCGAATAAAGCATTACAGAAGCAATATTTTTTTGAAGGAAATCGGAGCGCCGTGCACCCGAAATTTTTTCAATACCCAGGTAGCGCATTTGCTGCGTTTTTTCAACTGTCGATAAAAGAACATAATTCACAATGGAAATAATAAGAATAAGAATGCCGAGCGCCGAAAATATCCGGATTCGTCGTTGTACATCGCTGGTCAGGTGAATTTTTGTTAATGGTGTTGAAACCAGGGTCGGAGCATGTTCCAACTTTGCCTGTTTTGTATAATCATCGGTTAATTTTTTCAGAAAATCATCCGGATTTGTTCCTTCTTTAAACTGTACGTAGCTTTTGCAATTAAAACTCCAGTCGGAAGCATAATTGGTTTTTCCTGCTGTTTTCATGAATTGGGACAGGCTGGCAATCCAGTGAAAATTAACGTTCGAATTATCGGCCGGATTTTGAATAATTGCAGTGATGACAAATTCATATAAATTATCTTCCAGGCTTATTTTTACTGTTTTTCCAATGGCATTTGTACCGCCAAAATATTTACCGGCCATTTCTTCTGAAATAATTAGTGGATTGGGAATCGAAAAGCTGTTTAGGGCGCTCCCAGCCGTGAAATTGTAACTAAAGAAATCAAAGAAACTCTCTTCAACAAACGCCATTTTGGTTTTATCCGATTTTATAAATTCATCATCGTTTTCAATATAAACTGAATTATCCCTCATTTCGAACGAAGTACTTTGAATCACTTCAGGATACCTGTTTTGTAACGAATCTGTTAAAGGATAGGGCAAACTGAACGAAAAATACATTTCGCCAAACTGATCGCGGGCGTCAAGCAAATATTTATTTTTTGCATTTTTTTGGAAATGGTCGAAACTGGATTCATGCAACACATAGTAGCCGGTTACCATAAAAACCCAAAGCCCGATTACAAATCCGGTAATTTTTAATATTGAAATGTATTTATTACGGGTTAGGTTGCGCCATTCAAGTTTGAAAAAATAGTTGATCATTTTCGTAATGTTTTTGTTCAAAATTTACTTGTTTATACCGAATAGCAGAGGATTTGTTATTATTCATAGCGAAGGGCTTCCACCGGATTTCGCCTTGCTGTATTCCAGCTTTGCAGAGTGACAATAGTTACCACAAATGCAAAAGTTCCTGCCCCTGCTAACACAAATACCCACCAATCCAAAGTCGTTTTATACGCAAAACTTTCTAACCATTTCTGCATTAATTTATAGGCAATTGGCGATGCGATTATAAATGCTACAACTACCCACATTACAAAACGGTAGTTAATGATTTTGAAAATATCCAGCAGTGTTGCCCCGTTCACTTTTCGAATGCCTATTTCCTGGGTTTTACTGATGCAAATCTGAAAAACCTGACCAAGTATGCCCAACATCACTAAAATGAATGCAATGGTTGAAAAGGACGATATGGCTTTACCAAGTTGCTCATCTTTGGCATACATTACACTAAGTCTGTCATCAATAAATTCAAATTCCATTGGGTATTCTTCCGGCACAACCGATTTCCATACTTTTTCCAGTTCTGAAAGTTGTGAAGATAAATTTCCTTCAGATAAGCGGATGGAATAATTTGGAAAATTGTTAATGTACTGCTCATCTATCGCAATAATTACGGGTGTTACAGCTTCTCTGAACGACATAAACTTAAAATCTTTCATTACACCTACAACAGTATACTCCCCGAATTTTGGATTCTCACTCTCTTTCCATTGATTCTTTCTCAGTGCTGTTTCATTTACAATACAAATTTTGTCGGTTTTCCCCTTTCCAATTGCCCAGTTATCAAGCATTTCAATATTATAAGTCTTTATGAAATCATTGTCGGCATAAATCAAATATCCGTCTTCACCATTAGGCCCAAATTGAGCATTTATAATACCCGGAATACCCTGGCTAATTGATGACCTTTGTACAAATGGCAACTTTTCTATTTTGCTTTTTAAGGTATTTGCCAACTTCAAATTGGGATTTAGTTTTAGGTAAATGATGTTTTCTTTCTGAAAACCAAGGTCGGCGTGTTTTGCAAAATGAAGTTGTTTGTTGATAAAGAACAGACAAATAAGCAAGCTTACAGCAACAGTAAATTGAGAAACGGTAAGTACATTGGTGGCCAAACTTCCACCACGTTTAACATACCCCCCTTTCAGGTATTTTATTAAGTTGAACTTTATCAATCCCCATTGTGGCAAAAGTGTATTTATAAGGATGATAAAGCTAATTGTAAGAATGAAAAACAGGAACGGCACTGGCTGAAACAATAATCCAATGTTAATTGTGCTTTCCAGTAATCGGTTAGCAAAGGGTAAAAACATGAATACTAACAGTAACGATATTGCGATTGCTATAAATACCCCGATAAATGATTCGGACAGGAAATATTTAAAAATATTCGAAAGGGCAGCGCCGTTCGTTTTTCGTATCCCGATACTTTTTATTTGTGTTTGATGTTGAGCTATGGAATAGTTGATATAATTAATTACGGATAATGCCAATATCAGGATTGCTATGGAGGCCAACAGAAATATCAGTTTTGTATTTCCTTTTTTTGTGTATAATGATCCGTCATGAATATCGGTTGACGACAGATAAATATCTTGTATGGGTTGTAATTCAACTTGTTCGTGTATTTTTTGAAGATTTTTCAGGCTACCGTTTAATTTATTTGTGAAATCAACCGGACTGATATTGTCAATTAGTTTTATAGAGTAATTTACAGGATTAACATTGTACTCACCATTTCCCATTTGACTCCACTGTAGACCTCTCTCAATATTCAGAAAAATGGAAATGTTTGGAAAGCTGGTATTTTTGGGCAAATCTTCAACAATGGCAGATACAAAAAATTCAGCTTTTCCTTGAAACTCATCTAACGAGATTCTTTTACCAAGAGCATTTTCCCCCTCAAACATTTTATCAGCCATTGATTGTGTGAGCACAACAGATTTATTATCCAGTAAATCGTTATTTCTTGATTTTTCAATGATTTTAAGCGACAACAAATCAAACATTTCGTCTGTCGTATTCATACTGTAATTATACTTGAAACTTTTGTTTTCAGTCAACAATAAGAAATTATAGCTACTGTTAATTTTATATGGGGCCACACTTTCAATTTCGCTATAATTGTCCTTTAATATGTTCCCAAGATTGTAATCAAAACTGGTAGTTTTTTCATCAAAAAATTTTGAATCAACATCTACCAGCCGGTAAATACGCTTGTAGTCTTTAATGCCCGTATCAACAGAAAATTCGCTGTAAGCATACAGTCCGATAATAATACACACCGCAAAGCCTACCGCAAACCCACCAATACTTAGTATAGAGTAAAATTTGTTTCTCAGTAGGCTTCTAAATGCTGTTTTTAAATAATGTAAAATCATAAGATAACGGGTTAATGATTAATTATTAAATACATTTCACATTTCTTCTCTCTTATTCATATCTCAAAGTTTCAGCCGGATTTTTTCATACCACCTCAATTGTCAGAAATTTTATTTTTCATCAAAGTTTTCAATTCATCAAATAAATCATAGTTCAAGATCTTTATTCATACCGCAACGCCTCCACCGGGTTTCGTGTCGCGGCTTTCCATGATTGAAAAGAAACCGTGAGCAACGCAATTCCCAGAGCAAGCAACCCGGCCAGTGCGAAAATCCACCAGCTTAAACTGGTTTTGTAGGCGAAGTTTTCGAGCCATTTGTGCATGGCGTAAAATGATACGGGTGTGGCAATTACAAAAGCTGCTGCTACCCAAATCAAAAAGTCTTTGTTTAGCAGGGCAAGGATTTCCGAAATTTTGGCGCCGTTTACTTTTCGGATGCCGATCTCTTTGGTTCGTTGTTCCATAATAAAAAAAGTAAGCCCAACCAACCCCAGGCATGACAGTATTAACGAAACAAGCGTTGTGTACAACAGAAACTTCTGAAACTGGGTTTCTTTAGTATACAAAGCTGAATATGTTTGATCCAGAAAATTATACTCCAGCGGGAAATCCGGAGAAATACGATCCCAAAGTTGTTTAACCTCTTTCATTGTGTTATTGAACGAAGCAATATTCTGTGTGTTCACTTTCAGATAAAGTACATCGTCGCAATCGCCCGAACATCTGAAAGCAGCCGCCCTTACAGGGACATGAAACGATTCGAAATTATAATCCTCAACAACCCCAATTATTTTTCCTTCTGTTGGGTTTTGGTAGGCAATCCTGGCATCGTTTATATTTTCAATTTTGAAATCGGTTTTTGCTGTTTTATTGATTATAAAATCTTTATTGGTCTTCGAATTATCATTAAACCCCATTCCTTCTGTCTGTTTTATTCCAAAAAAATCGAAGAAATTGGAGGCAACCGAAAGCTTTGAAAATTGGATGTCGTATTCTTCACCGTTGTTTGCCATATTCATTCCCCAGTTCTGATCGTTCGCAATTAAAACACTTTCAGAAAAAGTAATGTCGTTTACTCCGGCAATTTGTTTTATTTCATTTTTGAATGCATTTATCTGTGTATAAATAGCTTTGTTTGTACTGGCATAAACAATGTTTTCTTTGGCAAAACCGGTGTCTTTGTTTTGCATATACTTATTTTGACGGTTAATAACCAAAATTGAAGTAATGAGCGCAATGGAAACAACAAACTGAAAAACCAGCAGGCTGTTGCGCATCCGGTTGTTTCCACCCGTTGTTGCATTCTTCTTAATTAATAGCGTTACAGGTTTATTGCCGAAAATTATTCCGGGGATAATACCGGTGAAAAAGATCATAATTCCTGCAATAAAAAGATAGACAATCAAAAAGTTTCCCGAAAATATTTCATAAAAGTTAAACCGTGAACCTGAAATTGTATTGAATACAGGCAACAACAAAAGGATAAAAGCCAAAGATGCTGCGATTGTAATCAGTAACATGAGCGCCGATTCAGTAGTTGCCATTTCTATTATTCTCCGGCGGTTGCTCCCCATGGTTTTATAAATGCCTACATTTTTATACCTTTTTTCGCGTTGGGCGGTAATCATATTTACATAATTCACACACGACAAAAGCAAAATAAGCAGCCCAACAATTCCGATTACAGAAACAGTAAACTTGTTTCCGGTTTTTAAAATGCCCAATTCTGGATAATCGAAATAAGCTTTTTGAAATGGGAACAGCCCGTATTTTATACTTTTCTGATAGTTTTCGGGTAGTCCGGCAAGATTGATGTTTGATAATTTTTCTTGTACAATTTGCTCCTGAACATTTTCGTTAAGCCTTGCAAAAGCCTTGTAATTTCTGGAACCCCAGTCTTTCATGTTGTTGACATACCAATCTATTTGATAATTGGTTTGAAACGAAAGCACAGCCCCAAAATCCCACGAGCTTGATTGGGGAAGGTCTTCGATAACGGCTGTAACTTCGAGTTCTATTCCTGATAAATAGGACGAATTGTAGGTAACTGTATTTCCAATAGGGTTTTCCTTGCCAAATATTTTTTCAGCCAGCGAACGTGTCAAAACAATTTTATTGGAAGCACTTAACCCGTTCTTCGGATCGCCTAACACCGGTTCAAACTGAAAAACCCTGAAAAAACAGGAGTCGGCAGTAAGCATTTTTTCAACCTTAAAACTCTCCTGGTTTTTGGCCAGAAATACCTGCGGCGACCAATCGTTTGCACAATAAGTTATATTTTCAATTTCGGGAACTTCTGTTTTTATGTGGTTCACCATATTCTGCGAAAAATACGGTTCGTTGTTGTCGGTAAGCACATAAATAGAATTGATGTCGGGAATGAATTTATCGGTATTTTTTTCCTTCATTACAAAAAGAAAAACAAGCATGCTTACTGTAATCCCAACCGTTAACCCGATGAGGTTTAGTATGGTAACCGTTTTGTTTTTTAATAAACTACGAAAAGTGATTTTAATGTTTTTCAAAAATTCCATTTTCTTTAATTTTTATGTTGTTCATACCTGAGTGCTTTCACCGGGTTTCTCGTGTCAGTCTTAATTATCTGAACCTTGATTCATCTGATTTTATGATGGACTTCGATTTTTTTACTTTTTAATCAAAGTATTCATAGTCATCATTCAATCATAGTTCAAGACTATTCATACCGCAGTGCCTCCACCGGATTTCTCGTAGCAGCGCGCCAGCTTTGCCAGCTAACGGTTAGCAATGCAATTCCCAGCGCCAGTAATCCGGCCAGCGCAAAAATCCACCAGCTTAAAGTGGTTTTGTAGGCAAAGTTTTCGAGCCATTTGTGCATAGTATACCAGGCAAACGGACAGGCGACTAAAAAAGCAAAAAACACCCATTTTAAATAATTACTATTAAGCATCATAACAACCTGCGCTATCTTAGCACCGTTTACCTTTCTGATACCAATTTCGTTTGTACGCTGCGCCGATATTAGTACCGTTAAACCGAACAGCCCCAATGTTAGAATAGTAATAGCAATAATTGAAGCATAAAGTATCGTTTTGCTTAATCGCTCTTCTGTCTTATAGCGATTTTCCAACTCTTTATCCCAGAATGTATAATTAAGGGTTTCCTTGGTATCCATCTGTTTCCACCCTTCTTTTATCGCAGAAATTACATTGCTTAAATTCTGTGGATTGTACTTTATTAGGATGGAGCTATAACCATTTCCAATATTCGTGTTTGAATACAAAACCATCGGTTGGATTTTCTCCCTTGATGTTAGAAACTGATAGTTGTTTACAACACCTATAATCTCGAACTCATCGTTACCACTTTTGACTATACTTCCAATAGGAGAGCCGGCAAATTTCATTTCTTTGACGAACTCCTCATTTACAATGATTGACTTATCGGTTGAGTCAATATTGTCTTCGGCAAAATTTCTGCCTTCAAGCAAATTAAGGTTCAGAGTAGGAATGAAATAATTATCAGCCTTAAAAATGTAGGTACTTAAAACTTCTGAACCCGACACTTCAAATGTACTGGTAGAATACCCATCGAAAAAATCTCTGTTGGTTAAAGAGGTATTTATAATCCCTGACTGACTTTTCAAGATATCCCGCAAAATAGCCGATTTTGACTGACTTAAATACCTGACGTCAAGCGAAATGATATCCTTATCAGAAAATCCAAGAGATTTATTTTTCAAGTAATTGGTTTGCTTGGTAATGGTCATGGCAGCTATAATGAGCACAATGGTTAGCGCGTATTGTAAGCCAACAAATACCTGCGATGCTCCAGCTTTTTTCCCCGCAAACAGTTTTTTTGTCGATAAGAGCGTCGGCTTAACATTTCTGAAAATAATAACAGGGATTAAACTGGTTAGTGTAATCAATAAAAATATTGAAAGGACAGAGAAAATCGCAACCGAAGGAATATTTATCAGATTGAAATATATCTGACTTTCGGAGATGTTGTTAAATATTGGGATTAGCGCATAACCAAGCATTCCCCCGGCAATGAATGAGATTAATATCGTAATGGAATTTTCGCTTAGAAACATCTTGAAAATATCAATGTTTTTTCCTCCCATTGATTTTCGGATACTTACTTCGCCTGCCTTTTTAAAGAACTGGCCAATGGTTAGAATGATGTAGTTGCTAAATGCAATAAACAGAATAAGCAGGGCAACGATAGTTAAAATCCTCAATTGCATTTTGTTACCGGTAAGTTGATAGGCTACGCCATCTATTGTATTGTCGAGATACAAACTTTTTAACGGAAGAGCATATGGTTGAAAACAATCGGGAGACGCAGAAAGAAAGTTACTTTTTTGGGCCTGTTCAATATCTTTTTGATAATACTCTTTTACCTCGGCGTAAACCAGGTTATTCGCTTGTTCAGGAACAACATCATTTTTTAATTCATAAAACAGGATTGAGTTACCTAAACCATTATTCGATTGCCAGAATGAATTTTCATGCTCAAACGGGATTATCGCTTCGAAATCAAGTGTTGAATTTTTGGGAACATCATCAAGTATTCCCTTGATAGTAAAACTGATATCTTTGATGAAAGTAAATTCAAGGCCCTGTCCGATAAGCTTATCATAGTCAGGGGAATCAGTACCTGTTATTTTTTGTGCTAAAGATTTTGTAATAACAATATTGGTGGGATCAACCAGTAAATCATTTCTGTTCCCTCTTAAAAGTTTAAAACTAAATATGTCGAAGAACTCCTGATTAGCAATTCCGAGGTTGACCTTGAGATTTCTTTCCTTTAAATCCAGTTGCGCCATATAGCCCATTCGGAAAGGTGTACAGTGTTCTATTTGCGGAACCTTATCTTCCAGGTCCTTCGCAAGATCCGGGTTAATAAGATCATCAGATCCTTTGGTTCCATCTTTCAGAATAACAGTGTAGTTAAGACGATAAATTCTATCGGCATTTTTGTGGAAATTATTATACGAATGTTCTTGCCCGATAAACAAGAAGATAATCAGAACACTTGCGAGGGCCATAGAAAGACCAATGGTGGTGATTGCTACATTTAGCTTATTTCGCATAATATTTCTTAATGCGTATTGAATTCTGTTTTTCATAGCTATTTTTTTTCTTAATTATTCATACCTCAGCGCCTCCACCGGGTTCCTTGTAGCAGCCCGCCAACTTTGCCAGCTTACTGTTAGCAACGCAATTCCCAATGCCAGTAACCCGGCGAGTGCAAATATCCACCAGCTTAAAGTGGTTTTGTAGGCAAAGTTTTCGAGCCATTTATTCATGGCGTAATATGAAACTGGTGTAGCAATTACAATTGCAATCAGCACCCATTTAATAAAATCTTTGTTCAGCAGGGCAAGTATTTCGGAAATTTTAGCGCCGTTCACTTTTCGAACGCCTATTTCCTTTGTCCGTCGGCGTGTGTCGTACAACGAAATGGCAAACAAACCAACGGCGGAAATTGCATAAGCGATGATGGTAAAAAGAATATAAATTTTGCTCAGCCGTTTTTCCTTTTCGTACATCGCTGAAATATCATCCGATAAAAAAGTGTACTCAAATGTTTCTCCCGGATTCACTTCATTAAAAAGCTGCTGAACAAACTGAATCCCGGCTTGTGTTGCCCCGTCTTCAAACTGAATGAGAAAATTAGCGTCATAATCAAAAAAATAAACCATCAAAAGAGGTTTGGGTTTTACGGAAAGATGTTCGGAGTTAAAATCATTAACAACGCCTATTATTTCATAACCTGCTCCATAAGAAGTATTTGGTGTAGACCAGTATTTATTCAGGATTCTTGTTTTTGAAATATCGTCAATTTTAAAATACTTTTTTGCGGCTTCATTAATAACAACCTGTTCTCCTCTCGATGAATCTTTTTCTTTTTCAAAAAATCGACCATCCTTCAATTTTAATCCTAAAATTTGTAAATATTCAGGGGTAACTGAAAGTACGTTTGCTGATGAAAATTCTTGGCCACTTCCCTCTAACTTCCAAGGCATTTGAAAAGGATTTATAGGTGACTGACCCTGACTAAAATTTTTTACAGAGCTGTTACCTGCAAGTTCATTATTTATATATTGAAAATCTTTTTTCAGCTTTTCATTTTGTTTTTTGTAATCTTCCAACGAGCCGTTGTAACTAGGGGTATGAAAAAAATTGGTGCAAATAATATTTTTTGATGAAAATCCTAAATCGTGGTCGAGCATCAGGTTAAGTTGTTTCACAACAACAATAGAAGCACTTAATAATACCAGTGAAAGTGAAAATTGAACGATTGCCACAATGTTGCGGCCCGCCAGTTTATTTGCTGAGAAAATTTGATTCTTCAAACTGTTGGCAACTGAAATTCGGAAGAAAACAAATGCCGGATAAATCATTGCCGATGCAACCAGTATTATTAAAATGAAGATATTTATCAGAACAATCTGTCCGGTTTTTGGTAAAAGTTCAACTCCCATAATTTTATTAAAATGGGGAAGAACTACATAAAAAGCTATTGAAATAAGGAAAGCTGAAAAAAGTATAAGAACTCCCATTTCAGTTATTTTTTGATAGAAAATGTGTTTTTTGCCGGCCCCGGAGATTTTGTTGATGCCAATATTTTTAATCGAAGAATTAATGCCGATGATTTGAAGGTTGGAAAAATTAAGCAGGGAAATAATAAAAATAACCGCAATTATTCCATACAAAACCTGAATGTTTTTTTTGTTTCCAAATTTCGAGAAAATCCCTTTGAAGTTTGCCCCGGCATTGTTAAAATATACATCGTCCAGAGAAAGAACATTCATTCGGCTGTCTTTAAATTGTTCATGCGTTTGCCCGATATTTTTTATTTTTTCAGCAAATTCAGTTGGGTTGAATTGCTGGTTTGTAAGAATAAAATTTCCACCGGAGCGGGAAAATTGGTTAGAATGTTCGGGCAAAATAAAGTCGAAAGTTATTGAACTGTTGGCCGGAGGTGTTTCAACTATTCCTTTTACCGTGTAGTTTTTCTGAACACGTTCTTTCATTTCAACTACTTTTCCTACCGGATTCTCGTCGCCAAAAAGTTTTTTAGCAAAGCGGTCGGTAAAAATTACTGCGTCGGGATCGTGCAAAACCGTATTTTTGTCTCCAACTTTTAAGGCAAAATCAAATACATCCAAAAGGGTACTGTCAGCAACAATTCCTTCCGGCGAAATGGATGTTTCACCGTATTTGAAAACGATTTCACCTTTTTTGTACTTTTTTATTGTTGTCAGATTTTCAACTTCCGGGTAATCTTTGAAATTAAAATTGAAAAACAGGCTTGCATCAATGGCTTCCAACTGGCTCTCGGGCGACTGCTGAATGGTTAACAGGTAAATGTCTTTTTCACGTTTGTGAAAATTATCCATCGAAAGTTCGTTGTAGATGTACGTGAAAAGCAGTGAGATGCACAATGCGCTCAAAAAAACAGTGAAAACACTTCCGACAAAAATCAGCCGGTTCGATCTGAAATTTCTAATTGTGTATTTTAGATAGTGGTTTAGCATTTTATTTTGATTTTATTCGTATCGTAATGCTTCAACAGGATTTTTATTGGCCGTTCTCGTGTAATTTACAGCGGCAATAAATGCTACCATCAGTAAAACAAACAAGCTGCATCCGAGAAAAATTCCCCAGCTTAATGGGATTTTTACGGAAAAATTCTGCATCCATTTGTGAGCTGTAATCCAGGCTCCGGTCAGGCCTAAAAGGGTAGCCGGAATGGCAACGTATTCCAAATCGAGAATAAAAACCCGGAGAATATCGGGCAACCGTGCGCCGCTAATCCTGCGGATGGCCAGTTCTTTCCGGCGACGTGCCGCTTCGTTTGAGGTGTAGCCAAGCAATCCAATAACCGTAATCAGTAAAATAATGGCATTTCCGGCCATCATCGCATTTCTAAAGCCTTGTTCGGCTTGGTAACTGTTTTTTTGTTCCAGTTCCAGACTTTTTACAACAGCATCCTGATGGGGCAAAAACTGATTAAAAATGCCGGTAATTTTTGCCAGCATCCCGGCTTCGGCTTTTTCGTTTGCCTTTATCAAAATGTAAAAAGAAAATGAAGGATGTTCGGTTTTTAGTTGTTCAAATTTTGTTTTTGGGTAATAGAAAAAAACCGAAGGGCGCAAGTCAGGATCGGTAATGGTTTGAACAACAAAATCGGGGAAAATCCCGCGAATGGTTATTTTTCCATGTTCCGTTATTGTTATCTGCTCGCCTACTACATTCTTCCAACCGTTGAATGCTTTTAATTTGGCTTCCCCTTTTTCACTAATCAGCACATCGTCGGTTATTGAATTTTGTTGCGAAAAGTTTTCTCCTTTTGAAATTGGAATATCCAGAATTGAAAGGTAGTTCTCATCAACAAAATAGAAGTCGGCAATATTGAATAGTTCCTTTTCGCCGTCGGGTGAAATAATATTGTTTCCGGAAGCCCCTTCAATAGGAACGCCGCAACCAAGCCCAACATTTTCAATTCCGGGCACAGCGTGTAATTCATTTATGACCGTTGAAATTTTTGTGGCATCCATTCCACTGGTTGAACCATAATACACTCCGCCGGTTTTGTAACCATGGTCGGCAGTAATTACATTGTTGTATTGCATGCTTACAATTACCAGCATGGTAAGTATAAAAGAAGCTCCAACAAACTGAAAGGAAAGCAAAATGAGTTTCCACCGGTTCTTTTTTTGCTGATAATTACGGAAAGCCGTGGCCACCGGAATTCGGGAGAAAAACCGACCAGGCAGATAACTTGTCAAAACTATCAAAGCAACAATCAGAAAGAATAAAGGCCAGATTACAATTGGATTTAATACCGAAATAAGTTTGTGCCCCAACTGTATTTCTGCCAGCGGTTTTAAAAGAAATATAACAAGCAGTGCGCCAGCAACTGAAATCAAAAACAAAACAAATGTTTCAGAAAAAATAAGTTGTTGAAGGTTACGGGCTTCAGCGCCGCAGGTTTTATGAATGGCCGAACTTTTTGCACGTTTTATCAGGGCGCTCAATGTAAGCAACGTATAATTCATAAGCGATACAAAAAGAACAGAAAATGCGATGGTGGCAAGTATCAGAATCATGTCTTTTACACTGTCGGAGTACAACTTTTGTATGGGTTTCAGCGTGTATTTCAAAACCATTCCGCCGGCCTGTTGTTCCAGTTTTTCGATGTCCTGATATTTTACCTGCATTTTTCGGATGGCCGGAGCGAGACTTTCCGGATCGATTCCGGGAGCCAGTTTAACAGCTGCATAATACCGGTCGTTTCCCAGCCAGTTGGTAGAACCGTCCCAGGAGAAAAACTTTGTGGTAGATGCCATCGAAATTAAAACATCGTATTCATAATTTGTATTTTCCGGCAATTCTTTAAATACTCCCCCGATGGTGAGTTTTCTTTCCGGGTATTCCTTTAATTCGATGCTTTTTCCAATAACATTTCCTCCCATTTCAGCAGCAATTTTATCAGAAACCATGCAGGTCATCGGGTTGCTGAGAATTTCTTTGGGATTTCCGCTAATTAATGGTCGCGGAAGTACATCAAATAAAAATTCATCGGCCAGTGAAAATTGTGCTTCATAACTTTTTTTGTCATCGGTATAAAAAACAGAGGAGCCAATGCTGTTTAACCGGGTTGCTGCTTCTACGCCCGGAATTTCGGCTTTAAATCCGGGAGCCACCGCCCCGCTTACCCGTGGGGAACTGTCCATTTTATCAGACGACTTGTCCAATTTGAAGTTTTCATGAACAATAAAAACACGGTTGGCATCCCGATAAAAACTGTCGTAACTGAAATAATAAAGTACTTCTGATAAAAGTAAAATGCCAAAGGCAAGCCCGGCTGTTAAAGAAATGATACGTGTTGTAGTATGTTCACCGTTTTTAAATAGTCGTCGTAAAGCAATTCTTAAGGAATTCATATCGAGTTATTTTCTGTTTAAATATTGTTCAAATATTCTCTGAGGCAGGAACAAATTGTCCTACTGTGCCTTGTTTTTCTGATTGTCGGGCACATTAGATAGGGACTGGTGTTTACTGAAAATCAACAGTCATTTCACTATTATCTGAAATATTTTTACAAACCGGAGAAACAGATTTCTCACCGGCTATTTATCGAAAAAATGGGAAAGCTTCTGTCTTCTAACTTCCCGCTTCCAACTTTTTAAAGAATCTCAGCCATTCTTTCGTTTACATTTTCAGTAAGCACTTCACCGTCGAACAAATTAATAATGCGATGGGCAAATCCTGCATCGTGCATCGAGTGGGTAACCATAATAATTGTTGTACCTTCTTTGTTTAATTCGGTTAACAGGTTCATGACTTCGAGGCCGTTTTTTGAATCGAGGTTACCTGTCGGCTCATCGGCAAGGATTAATTTTGGATTGGCCACCACTGCACGACCAATGGCAACACGCTGCTGCTGACCGCCGGAAAGTTGTTGCGGAAAGTGTTTGGCACGGTGCCCGATTTTCATGCGTTCCAAAACTGCATTTACCATCTCTTTGCGTTCGCTGGCTTTCTTTTTCAGGTAAATCAAAGGCAATTCAACGTTTTCGTAAACAGTAAGTTCGTCGATGAGGTTAAAACTCTGGAATACAAAACCGATGTTTCCTTTTCTCATTTGAGTGCGCTGGCGTTCTTTGTACGTTCCAACTTCGGTGCCGTCGAAAAGATATTTACCACCGCTTGGATTATCGAGTAACCCGATAATGTTCAGCAGTGTTGATTTTCCGCAACCCGACGGTCCCATGATGGCAACAAATTCGCCTGATTTTACTTCAATAGATACTTCGTTCAGAGCATAAGTTTCAACTTCCTCTGTACGGAAGATTTTTGTGAGTTTTTCTGTTTTAATCATTTTATAACTGGTTGAATTCAATTTCGACATAAATAAGTTTAAGAATCTGCCCCTTCGCTCTAAATAAAGAGGTTAGGGGCAATTATAATCTAATACACACTATTTTAAAATCAGTTTATCGTTATCTCCAAACAAATCGTAACCAGAGGTTATTACTTTTTCTCCGGGTTGAAGTCCTTCAAGCACTTCGTAATATTTTGGGTTTTTCCTGCCAATTCTGATGTTGCGTTTTGTGGCAAAATCGCCCGAAGGATCAACCACGTAAATCCATTGTCCGCCGGTGCTGTTGAAAAATCCGCCCAGACTAACCAATACCGATTTTTCGGGTTGCCCCAACTGCAGGTTAATATAATACGTTTGTCCGGTGCGAATGTTATCGGGACGTTCGTCGGTAAATACAAGGTCGATTTGAAATTGTGAATTTCGCACTTCGGGATATACTTTTTTAACCCTCAGATTAAAAAGACTGTTTTGCCGTTCAAATGTTGCATTTAACCCGGCTCTCACACGGTCGATGTAATGTTCGTCGATGAGCGCTTCAATTTTATAATCAGTTAATACGTTAATCTGTCCAATCCTCTGACCTTTCCCAATACTCTGACCAATTTCGGCATCGAGCATACCAAGCTGTCCGTCGACCGGCGCCTTAACATTCAGGTTTTCGAGCCGTTCGTAAACCAACCCGAGCGTTTTTTGCATTTTTGTTAAATCCTCTTGAAGCTGAATCATTTCAGTTGCCCTAATCATGGAATCGTTTTCTGCTTTTTGACGGTTAATTTCCTGCATTTGAAGAGCGTATTCGTAATCTTCTTTCGACTGCAAATAGATTTCTTTTGAAACCAGTTCGTCATCGTACAGCGCTTTTTGCTGTTCGAAATTTCTTTTCTTTTTAATGATTTCGTATTCCGAATCCAACAAATTTCTTTTCGATTCAATCCGCTGTGTTTCAAAATTGATACGTGTTTGGCGCAACATGTTTTGTTTTTGTGCCAGGTTCGATTCACTGTTCATGATGTTTTCGTACAGTGTGCGGTTTTCGAGCACCAGTATAACATCGCCTTTTTGTAACATAGTTCCCTCTTCAATCAACCGTTCTTTTACCTGGCCGCCTTCTTCTGCATCGAGGTAAATGGTCGAAATTGGCTCAACTGTTCCGTTGGTGCGAATGTAATCGTCGAAATTGCCTTGCTGAACATCTTCAATTGTAATTTTATCTGCGTCAACTTTCAGCGAAGTAACACTCGAATCTTTTATGATTTTTACAAGAAGAAAAACAAATACTATGGCCGCCACTGCATAAATAATATGTTTTGGTCTGATGCCTTTTTTCTTCTCAATTTTTCTGTCCATTGCCATAATCAAGTCGTTTTATAATCAAGGTAAATACTTTATTTTATTGCTGAAATTCCAAACACCGGTTTTCCCTGGTAAAAGTCTATGGTTTTTTGTTTTATGGTGTATTGAAGTTTCGTTCGTAATAAGTCGCTTTTTGCTTGTGTCATAATGTTTTTCGAATCGTAAAGTTCGATAATACTAATTAAACCCTGGGCAAGTTTTTTCTGTGAGGCTTCGTAAGCTGTTTCCGAAAATTCAACCTGTTTTATCAGTTGGTTGTATTCCGAAAACGTCGATTCAAGTTCCTGGTAATTCTGGCTTATTTCGTTCAATAATTCCTGCGATTTTTTCTGATAACTGGTTTGAGCCTGCATAAATTGAAGCCGTGCTGTTTTTACATCCGAGCGCAGGTTCAGACGGTCGAAAACCGGAATGCTTAATGAAACACCAAAATACTGGCTGGCATTGTTTTTAAACTGGTTGTTAAAAGTTTCGGTATTTGTTTCCCCTTTTAGTGAAGTATAGTACGAAGAATAACCGGCTCCGGCTGACAAACGCGGCCATAAATTTCCTTTGGCAATCGATAGATTTTTTTGTGCTGCATCTTTTCGCATCTCACCGGCTTTTATTGTGGGGTAGAAATTTACAGCGGTTTCGAAAATATCGGTTGGAGTAGTTGTTCCTGCCTGTGGAAGGCCTTGTTCCTGAATGGAAAAATCGACTGAGAAACCGGGGTCTGTAATGTTCATGGCCTGTTTCAAATTTAGCAAAGCTGTTTTATAATAATTCTCAGTCTGAATTAAAACCAGTTCTTCTTTAGCCAACCTCGATTCCATTTCCAGCAAATCAGTTTTGGCCTTTAACCCGAGGTTTACCATTTTGCGGGTTTGTTCCAGGTTCATTTCCGACAACGTTTTCTGTTCTTTTACTATTTCAATTAAACCGTTGTAGTAAAGAGTGTTGTAATATGCTTCCACGACCGAAAAAGCAACCAAAATTTCCTGTTGCTTTTCATCTTCAATTCCGGCCAGATAATTCATTTTCTGTAACGAAATTGTGTTTCTTTTTGTAAACCCGCGGAAAAGATCGATTCCGCTTGAAATGTTGAAACTCCCGTAAAAAAGGGTTGTGTTTACGTATTCGTAAGTGGTGTAGTCCAAGGAGCGGCCGTAATTGTTGCTGGCCGATGAACTCAGGGAAGCATACGGTAAAAGATTGCGTTTCGATTGGTTCAGGCTTTCCTTGTTGATTTCGTTTTGAATGCTGCAGTTTTTTACATCGAGGTTGTTGGCTACAGCATACTGAACACACTGCTCCAGTGTCCAGCCATCCTGCGCTTTTGCATTCAAACCCAGAATCATAAATAGTCCTGCAAGAAAGAAAAAGTAGTTCTTCATATCGTAAAATTGTTTCAATGGCGTTTGTATACCAAAAAAATGCCACTAATTTTATATTGTTTATTTTCAGTTGTTTACAATGATATTTATGTTGAAAACAGGCATTTAGTGTAAAAAAAATGGACAAAAACTGTAAAATATTTATACACAATCTTTGTTTTGAATTTGGCGAAACGTAATTTTGAATACAGAGCGGAGGAAAAATATTTAAACGAAAGCGCTGATATTCCTGAGTTTAATAACAACGATTATTTTTGAAAACGATTCTGGGGAGAAAAGGCACAAATTATGGAGGGTTTGAATATTTTATGCCGGAAATAAATAATATCCGGCTGAACTTTTGAAAGCGAAACACAAAATTTATTTCATTTAAAATTTGCTGAAAATGACCAAAGGGAAACTTCTGATTGTTGACGATAACAAAAGCATTTTAAGTGCACTTGAAATTCTTTTGCAGGATGACTTTGAAGAAGTAAAGTCAATTGCCAGTCCCAACCACCTTCCTTCGCTGATTGAAAACGGAGCTTACGATTTGGTTTTGCTCGATATGAATTTTTCGGCAGGTGTAAATACCGGGAACGAAGGTTTGTACTGGCTTTCGCGTATTCATGAACTTCGACCCGACATGGAAGTGGTTTTGTTTACTGCTTACGGCGATGTTGAACTGGCGGTAAAAGCCCTGAAAAAAGGAGCTGCCGATTTTATCCTGAAACCCTGGGACAACGAAAAACTTCGAACCACACTTCTGAATGTGTATAAACTTCAGCAGTCGAAAAAGGAGATTAAACAACTGCGGCGAAAAGAGAGCGCATTAAAAAGCGAAATCAACAAAGACAAACATTTTATTATTGCTGAGTCGCCGCAAATGCTGCAAATTTTAAACCTGGTTCGGAAGGTAGCCAAAACCGATGCCAATGTTTTAATTACCGGCGACAACGGGACAGGGAAAGAGCTGATTGCCCGTGAATTGCACCGGCATTCGAAACGCGCCGAAGAAATTATGGTGAATGTGGACATGGGCGCCATTAGTGAAACCCTTTTTGAAAGCGAACTTTTCGGGCATAAAAAAGGTTCGTTTACCGATGCCCGCGAAGACCGCACCGGGAAAATTGAAAATGCCAGCGGCGGAACTCTTTTTCTTGATGAAATTGGAAACCTGCCGGTTCATCTTCAGCCCAAGTTACTGGCAGCTTTACAAAACCGCGTAGTTACACCCATCGGGAGCAACAAACCGGTACCGGTCGATGTACGGTTGATTTGCGCGACCAACCAAAACCTGGACGAAATGGTTGCCGACGGCGCTTTTCGCGAAGATTTGCTGTACCGTATCAACACCATTCATATTGAAATTCCGCCTTTGCGCGAACGAAAAGATGACATCGAAGCAATTGCCGAATATTTTCTGAAAATTTACTGCAACAAATACCGCAAAACGTGCATTGGAATTACCGAAGCAGGCATGAACAAACTTATTAGTTATCAGTGGCCCGGAAATGTGCGTGAGTTGCAGCACACCATCGAAAAAGCTGTAATTCTTTCTGAAAACCAGGAACTTACTCCCGACGATTTCTTTTTTAAACCGGTGATGCCCGGAGTGGGTGATATTTTCGACGGGACCATTGAAGAAATGGAACAAAAAATGATTACCAAAATGTTGCTGAAAACAGGTTCGAATTTGTCGTCGGCAGCCGAGCAGTTGGGAATTACAAGGCAAACATTGTACAACAAAATGAAAAAATACAACCTCTGAAATGGTAAGCCAGCATTTAAACAAGCAAATAATTTTCAGGGTTTGCCTTTTGGCCGTAACAGCGCTAATGCTGGGATGGCTTATTTTCGATGAAAAGGTTTTTGTTCTGATTGTTTTTCTTGTGCTTGCCTTTGTTATTGAGGTGCTCGAACTTATTCATTTTTTAAACCGTACCAACCGCAAAATTGCCTACTTTTTTGATGCGATAAGAAACGATGACTCAACGTTGAATTTTCCGGAGAAAACAGACAATAAATCGTTGAGTGAATTAAATGTCAGTTTGAATAGAGTAAACGAGCTGATTAAACACATAAAATTTGAACTGCGCGAGCAGGAACAATATTTTCAGGCCATTCTGGAACATGTTTCCATTGGTATAATTACATACAACGAAAAAGGGACTATTTTTCTGGCTAACTCGGCGGCAAAAAATTTGTTGGGTCACGAGCATTTAACACACATCAACCAAATAATCAGGATCGACAGAAAATTGTTCAATGCCTTAAAGGAGCTGCAACCGGGTGGACGAAAACTGGTTAATTTCAACAGCAGCAACGGCATTATTCAGCTTTCGTTAAAATCGACACTTTTTAAAACGGCACAGGAGAATTTTCAGCTGGTTGCTATTCAGGACATTAAAAGTGAACTGGAAACCAAAGAGCTGGAATCGTGGATTAAACTGATTCGTGTGTTAACGCACGAAATTATGAATACGGTAGCGCCCATCACTTCACTTTCGCAAACTATTTTGGGGTATTTTAAAAATCTGGAAGGAAATCCACCCGACGAAAAAATTGTCCGGAATACAATGAAAGGGCTGGAAGTTATAAACGAGCGCGGAACCGGACTGATTGGTTTTGTGGAAACCTACCGGAAACTGACCCGCATTCCGCCGCCTGAGAAAAAAACCATTTCGCTCAGTACTTTGATAGACAATACAATAACCCTGATTAATATTGAACCCATCGATAAAAATGTTCAGATTCTGTGGGAAGTAAATCCGACAGATTTGGAGATTTCCGCCGACAAAAAGCAGATTTCACAAGTGCTGATTAACCTGATAAAAAATTCGCTGGAGGCCCTGAAAAATTCGGAAGGAGGATTGATTCAACTCAAAGCGGAAATCAACAAAAACGGGCGGGCTCAAATTCTGGTAATCGACAACGGACCCGGAATTCCTGACGATTTAATGGATAAAATATTTGTACCGTTTTTTACAACCAAGGAATCAGGTTCGGGTGTTGGTCTGAGCTTGTCGCGGCAAATAATGCTGTTGCACGGCGGAAGTTTAAAAGTAGTTTCCAAACCCGGGCAAGTCACCGAATTTACCCTCGAATTTTAGTCTACACCGGTTTTCTGCGGTAGTAATAACTCTGTTTTTCTGCGTCAATATCAAAGGTGAACAATTCATCTTCCGAAGCATAAAAAAGCGAAAGTAATCCAATGTCGCCGGCACAAAAAAGGCTGTGCGTACTCATCAGAATTATCCAGAAATAAACAAAAGCCTCTTGCCGGAAAAAGGCAATTCCAACAAGTGTTACTGTCTGAATTAAAACCAGTGGCGCCAGTGCAACCCAGGCAAACTGTGTGCGGTTCAAAACATGGCGATCGGCTTCGGCATAAAAAATAAATCTCTTTAAATAACCGCCAAAATGAATGGTTCTGGCGCCGGTAAATTTTAAAACAATTCCGTGAATCAATTCATGAATTACAACCAAAAAGGAGAAACTGAATGCCAGTGCAATTGCCGTAAAAATCAGGGGTTGAAAATTTTCGTGATACGCAAGAAACAGTGTCCGTGTCAGGAAGAAAATTCCAAGTAAAACCATTAAAATCTGGTAAACCATGTAAACAATTACAATTGGGCTGTTCCCGGTGAGCTGCCCGATAACAAACTCCTTGATTTTCTCGTGGTTTAATTTGGCAACCAGTTCAAAATCTTCTTCTTTTTGTAATTCTTCGATGGTTGGATTGGCCATTTTTATTCGTATCGGATGATTTTATACAAATCTTTTATACTCAGTAATTTCAGCAAAAATGCAAAAAGGAGCGAGGCAAATAGTACAAAAAGGTACCCGTAAAACCAGTTGCCAAAGTATTTTGAAATAGTGCCAAACACAATTGTAACTCCCAAAAATACGGCCAGTTGAATTATGTATTTTGCGCCGGGTTTTATTTTGAAAATGATTAATGCGAGTATCAATTGTGCTATTGCAGTGCTTAATTGTGTTATTAAACTGGCGTAGGCCGAACCAACGGCTAACATTTTTGGAATGAGAACGAGATTTAGTGTAATATTCAGGACCATTCCGCCAAAAGCCATAATGTTGAGGTGTTTCATACTTCCGTTGGCCGTGAGCAGCGTACCAAAAATGTAAGTGGTTGCAATTCCGATAAATCCTGTCATTAAAATTCCGAGAATTCCTGAGGAATGAGCTGTGTTGGAATGATACAAAAGGTCCATTATCTCGGTGTTGTAATAAATGCTGGAAACCGCAATAATGATGGCCGGGATGATGATTAATGTAAAAGAAAGTTTTACCATTGGCGCCACCGGGTCGTTCAGTTTAATCATTTTTGCAAAAATGGGGAGCAGCAATCCGCCAAACAAAACGCCAAACATCGAAACGGCATCGAGGAGGCGAAAAGCCTGTGCATAAATTCCGGCCTGTTCTTTACCGAGCGGGTCGGGGAGAAGCCTTTCCAGCATTACCGAATCGATGCGGTTGTAAAACGACATCAGCAAAATAAGCAGTGCGTACGGATACGATTTCCGAAGAAAAACGATAAAAAATTTGAAGTCGAACCGGATTTTTATTTTTCCCGATTTTGCCAGAACCACAATAAAAGTTATGATTGTTGTGAGTAAATAGGCCGTTGTTTGTGCGTAAACAAACCATTCGATGGTAAAGAATGAACGGAAAAAATCGTTAAAAAGCAGGACACTGCAAATAATAATCATTATCGTTCGGTCGAGTACTGAAATCAGGCTGTCGGTGCGGAAAAGATGCAGAGCGCTAATATTGGAACGCAAATAAAGTGTAAACGAAATCAGAAACTGGTTAAAAATCAAAAAGAAAAGCAGATGAAACTGAATGTTGTCATAACCGATAATGAATGCAATACCAAGGCTGAAAAAGGCATAAACAAAGGCAAGCATAAATTTCAACGCAACAATGTTCGACAAATGTTTGGGCAGTAAAAAATTATGTTGGGCTATGTTTCGGTTGTTGTAGTTTGTAATTCCAACATCAAGCAGAATATTCAGCAGCATCGAAAAGTTGAACAACGCAAAATAAAGTCCGTAAGTTTGGTCGCCCACGAGGTTTTGTACGGTGCGATCTATTCCGAACATATAGAAAGGTTTTATCAGGAGGTTCAGAAAAAGAAGCAATATAAGATTGGTAATAAATTTGCGTTTCAAAACCCGGTTTTTTTAGCAATTTGTCGCTTAATTGAACGGTTAAAAGTAAGAAATATTTGAACAGACTTTGTACATTTACCCAAAATAGAACGCAAACTTTATGGTAATTGCCGTAAATACACGACTGCTTTTAAAAGGGAAACTTGAAGGAATTGGATGGTTTACTTTGGAAACCCTGAAACGAATGACATTGAACCACCCGGAACATCGGTTCATATTTATTTTCGACCGGCCGTACGATCAGGATTATATTTTTGCTGAGAACATTACTCCGGTTGTAATTGGGCCGCCAACACGGCACCCGGTGTTGTGGTACCTTTGGTTTGAATTTCAGGTTCCGAGGGTATTAAAAAAATACAATGCCGACCTTTTTCTGTCGCCCGACGGGTATTTGTCGTTGCGCACAAAAGTGCCGCAGCTCGCGGTTATTCACGACATAAATTTTGTGCACCGGCCCGACGACTTACCCTGGTTGAAAGCAAAATACTACAATTACTATTTTAAAAAGTTTGCCCGGATTGCCCGAAGAATTGCTACCGTTTCGTTTTATTCGAAGGAAGATATTACGCGTTCATTTAAAGTGGATTACGATAAAATTGACGTAGTTTACGACGGAATAAATCAGATTTTTGCACCTACTACTGAAGAAGAGCAAAATGCAACCCGGGCAAAATATTCAGATGGGAAACCCTATTTTCTGTTTGTCGGCGCATTGCACCCGCGAAAAAATATTTGTGGTTTGCTGAATGCATTCGATGCTTTTAAAAGTGTCGATAAAGAAGGAATTAAACTCGTGATTGTTGGTGGTGAAATGCACAAAACCGGCGATATTTTCGATACCTACGACAACATGCGCCACCGTTCCGATGTGGTTTTTACCGGACGCGTAAGCAGCGCCGATTTGCACGACATTTTTGGGGCTGCTATGTCGCTTGCTTTTGTACCTTTTTTTGAAGGTTTTGGAATTCCGGTGGTGGAAGCAATGAGCGCCGGCGTGCCTGTAATTTGTTCGAATACAACATCAATCCCTGAAGTGGGCGGAAGCGCTGTTTTGTATGCCGACCCGTGTAAAACCGAGCAAATTACCGATGCCATGATTAAAATGGCTGCTGACAAGGAGTTGCGGGAAAATCTGATTGAAAAGGGGATGATTCAGAAAAATAAATTTAGTTGGGACGAAACCGCACGTTTGCTGTGGATGAGCGTGGAAAGGGCGCTGCAGTAATTCAATGCAGTAATGCATAAAGGTTTAAATAATTCGATGGGAAAAACAAAATTACTTTCCTTTTACAAAGAAGATCAGATTGAGGCAGGATGCGACGAAGCGGGTCGCGGTTGTTTGGCCGGGCCGGTGTTTGCGGCGGCTGTAATTTTACCTCCCGGTTTTGAAAATGAACTGCTCGACGATTCAAAAAAACTTACCGAAAAGCAACGATATTTTTTACGGCCGCTCATCGAAAAAGAGGCGCTTGCCTGGGCTGTGGCTTCGGTTTCAAATTCTGAAATCGATGAAATTAACATTCTGAATGCTTCTTTTCTGGCGATGAACAAAGCTGTTCATCAGTTAAAAATTACGCCTGAACATTTGCTGATCGACGGAAACCGGTTCCGGCCACAGACTAAAATTCCGTTTACCTGCATGGTAAAAGGCGACGGTCGGTTTTATTCCATCGCTGCTGCTTCGGTGCTGGCAAAAACTTACCGCGACGATTTTATGCTGAAAGTTCATGAGGAATTTCCAAATTACGACTGGCACAAAAACAAAGGTTATCCCACCAAAAAACACCGCGCTGCCATAAAAAAATACGGGCCAACTTCGCTACACCGAATGTCGTTCCGGTTGCTCGATGAACAACTGTCGCTGAATTTTTAAACCTTTTTAAAATGAATTGCTAATCCTGAATTGGCCTCAATTTCAAATTTTAAAACTGTCCGACTGCTGACTTCCTTTTTTTCAATTTTTACTTTTGTTGATGTTGTTGAAGTCGGATCGTAAGAATAAATTATGGCCTCGTATTTTTCATCCGGAGCCAAAAATTCAGTATTGATCTCAACCGCTTTTGCAGCAACACCAGTGAGTGAACCCAAAAACCAGTCGTTGCCTGATTTCCGTGCGATGGTTGCATACTCTCCAATTTTCGCCTCCAGAACTTTGGTTTCCTCCCAAACGGTTGGCATTTCTTTGAAAAACTCCAGTTCGGGAGCAAGTTCAATATAATCTTTAGCTCCGGGTACACCACCCATTACATCCGACGAGTTTGGCGGCCTGTCGTACCAGAATAAAAATTGCCACGGGCTGTAAAGCATCACAGCTTTTGCCAGCTGCGAAACATGACCTCCCATTTTTTCTGTTACGCGCGGTGCAAAATAACAAATGGTATTGTCGCCGGCGCCGGCCAGCATTCGTGTAAACATTGTGATTAACGAATGTTCATTGGTCGGGCTTTCTTCGTCACCACGAATTCCTTCCTGGGTCATTGAATTGGGGTAAGTACGCGAAAATCCTGTGGGCCGGTATTCATCGTGAATATCCACCATCAATTTGTTTTCAGCCGCTTTTTTCACTGCTTCATGCAACCAGGTTGTCCATTCCTGCGAACCCACCTGTACAAAACCATATTTAACGCCTTTTACACCCCACGATTTGTATAACGGTAAAATAGTATCAATTTGTCTTTCCAAGGCCCGCCGGTTAACGTATAAAATCACTCCTATCCCTTTGCTTTCAGCATATTCAATGACTTTTTGCAAATCGAGCGGACCGGGTGAACGTTTCGGATCGACCGTAATTGTTGTGGCATCTGAAGCATCGTCGTATTCCAAACCGTACCAGCCGGCATCAAATTCAATGTACTGCAATCCTTCTTCAACGGCAAAATCGACGGCGGCAATTCCTCCTTTGGTTGTGAGGGTAATCTCACGAATTACTTTCCCGGGTTTTATCCACGACACATCTTCAATGGCACATGGATCGTTCAGGTTTTGCAGAAAATAATTGTTTTCAAGTAATTCTTCGGGCGAATTGCCAATCATAATTGTCCGCCACGGTGTTGAATATGGAAGTTGAATCACCGGCTCATCGAAAAGTGCGGCAGTGAGCGAGTTTGGTTTTTCTCCGGCAATAATTTTCATTCGCGAAAAATCGATAAGTTTTGCTTCCCCTAGTGCGATAAATTTGTTCCCGGCCTCAATAACCAGCGGTCGTTCGGCAGGCTCGGCAATTTCAGTCATTGGTACTTTGCGGTACTCCGACTGTGCCCGGTCGGAAACCCAGCAATTGTAATCGCCGTTGAAATTAAATTCTGTCAGTTCTTTTTGAATTTTTAGCTGCGTTTTATCAGACTGGGGCAGGAAAGTATATTGAAAAGCAACACCTTCGTTGTAAACACGAAACGCAATTTCGAATTCACGTTCGGGTGAAACATTCTCTTTTAAACGAAAAGTCATTTGGTGGTAAACATCAGGAATTTCGGCCAGTTCCCCGTAAACAGGGTTCCAGCTTTGGTTTACCTCCAGTTCAGAAACAGAAACAATTTCAAGATTTTTTCCAATTTCACCATCGTTTTCCGGCAGAAATCCAAGCGAAGAAGGTTGAATAAGTGATTCACCATCGTATTCAACGGTATAAAATGCAGGAATTGTATCGCCGGTACAAAAAGTGACTTTTGTTTTTCCATCGGGACTGTAAATGGAAACGGATTTTGGATTTCCGCAGGCAAAAAACAAAATTGCCAAAGCGAGCAGACTTAGGTTTCTCATGGTTTCAGGTTTCAAAAATTCAGGATGAAAATACAAAAAGATAGTTGAATGAATTACAAAATTTTTAAAAGTTGAAGTCAAATTTGTCTATTCGGGCCGATAGCCTTCGTCTTCAGGCAGGTTTGGCTGCATTGATGCTTCGACGGCAAGCTGGTCGCAACGCTCGTTCAGCGGATTGTTGGCGTGTCCTTTTACCCAAACAAATTTTACGTTATGTTTTTTATAAATTTCAAGAAAACGCATCCACAGGTCAGGATTTTTTTTGCCTTTAAACCGTTTGGTTACCCATTGAAACACCCAGCCTTTTTCAACCGCATCGGCAACATATTTCGAGTCGGTGTAAATGGTAACGCTACTTTCTGCAATTTTCAGGGTTTCGAGAGCAACAATCACCGCCAGAAGTTCCATCCTGTTGTTGGTGGTTAGACGGTATCCTGCCGACATTTCCCTGCGGTGCGGCCCTGAAAGCAAAACAATTCCGTAGCCTCCGGGGCCAGGGTTTCCGCGTGCAGCGCCATCAGTATAAATTGTAATTTTTGGTCCGGCCATTTTCTTGTTTGATTTGTTTACAAAGTAGATAGTAAAATATCAGAAAAACAAGCTCAGGCCTTTTATAGCCAATAAAAAACCCCGCCAATTTTTTTTTGACGGGGTGATTTATTGAAACGAATTGATTTATTCTACAATCTGCATTTCGTCTACCAGGTGCGAGGCTCCGGCGTATTTGTCGATAACCCACAACACAAAACGAATGTCGACACTGATACAACGCTGCAACTCGGGTTCAAAGGCAATATCGCCGCTCATGGCTTCCCAGTTTCCGTCGAAAGCAATTCCGATTAATTCGCCTTTTCCGTTAATTACAGGACTTCCTGAATTTCCACCGGTAATATCGTTGTTCGAAATAAAACAGGTGTGTAACGATCCGTCTTTGTCGGCATATCTTCCGAAGTCGTTAGTCTGTATCATATCTTTCATTTTTGGAGGAACATCAAATTCGTCGTCTCCGGGGATTTCTTTTTCAAGATAACCTTTTACTGTTGTAAAGTATTTGTAGGTTACACCGTCGCGCGGTTCATATTCAAGCACTTTTCCATAAGTTAAACGCATGGTTGAGTTGGCATCGGGATAGAATTTTTTGTCTTTGTCCATTTCCATTAAACCGGCAACAAACAAACGCCGTCCTTTTAACAGGTTGTCGTTTCCTTTGGAAGCCAGTTCGCTGATTTCGCGGAATTTATCAAATACTTGTCTTGCCGCCTGGAATCCCGGGTCTTTTTCAAGTATTTTGTTTGAAGGATTATCGAGAAATGCGAAAAATTTGTCTTTGTCGGCAAAAATTGTTTTGGCGAACATTTTTTCTGCATATTTTGAAAAATCGCCTTTGTATTTACTCTGAACTTCGGTGAAAAATGCCGGGTAATACTTGGCAGCATTGTGATCGGCATACAATTGCATCAGCGCACCGGCAATTTTTTCATCAGTGGCAGCATCGTAATCCTTGAAATAATCTTCCATCCGGTTTTTCATCGCGTGAGAAATAGATTCTATCCGGTCTTTGTTTTCTTTCGGATTTTCAAGAATATCAATCAACGGACGCATTTGAACCGCAAACATAAAAATCTCGGGACCCGAAACCAGTGCTTCGGTAATGTATTCCTGTGCCCTGTAATCTTCGTCGTTGGCATACGAATCGGCAATGTATTTTAAAGCGTTTCCGTATTTTTCTTGTCTAGCAGCGTCGGCGGTTACCCAGTCGGTAAAACGGTCTTCAATTGCTTTTTTCTTGCCAATTACATTCAAAGCAGCCAGACCTTTGTTTTGTCCGATGCTGTATTTGTAATAGTTTGAACTTCTGGCATATTTAGAAGCGTACTGAATTCGTGCTTTCTGACTGGTTTTCATATACTCATCGATAATTTCCAGCTTTTTCTCGCGAACTTCAATACGTACCGGATTGGTTACCTGCATGGTGTAATTAACTCCATACGAAGTTTTGTAGCGGTTGGTGCTTCCTGGGTAACCCATTACCATGGCAAAATCGCCTTCGTCAACACCTTTGAGCGAAACCGGTAAAAAATGTTTTGGATGGTACGGGACGTTTTGTTCAGAATAAGGCGCCGGACTTCCGTCGGGGGCACAATAAATGCGAAACATGCTGAAATCGTTGGTGTGACGGGGCCACATCCAGTTGTCGGTGTCGCCGCCAAATTTGCCAAGCGACTGTGGCGGAGCTCCAACCAAACGAATATCTTTAAAAGTTTCAGTTACAAACAGGTAAAATTTATTGGAATTGAAAAAGCTTCTTACATAAACCTCGTAGTGAGTGTCGTTTTTGGCTTCTTTTTCAAGTTTTGAAGTAGCTTCATCAATTTTTCTGTTGCGGGTTTCTTCGCTCATATCGTCGGTAATTTCCGCCAGAACTTTATCGGTGACATCTTCTATACTGAGCAAAAAAGTTACTGTTTTTCGTGGATTTGGCAATTCTTCTTCTTTCGACATAGCCCAGAAACCGTCCTGCAAATAATCGTGTTCCACGCTCGAATGGCTTTGAATTTCACCAAAACCGCAGTGGTGGTTTGTCAATAATAACCCGTCTTTCGAAACCAGTTCGGCGGTGCAGGAACCGTGGTCCAGCGCAACAACTGCATCTTTCAGACTTGAATTGTTAATGCTGTAAATGGCATCGGCATCAAGCTCAAATCCCATTTGCTGCATATCTTTAATGTTCAGTTTCTGAACAAGTGAAGGAATCCACATTCCTTCGTCGGCTACTGCCGAACCAAACATCAGGACTGAAATCAGCAGCAATAAATTAAGTTTTCTCATCATACTTTTTTCTATTAGAATTTGCAAATATATATTTTCACATTATACTGAAGATGATATTTATCCTGTTTGTGAAGTTTTGTTTACAACAACACGGTGCCAGGCAATTAACACAGCCACTGCCAAAACCGAGAACAAAACTACGCCGGAGGTAAACAGTAAATTTTGTGCAATTATGGCATGTTTAATCATTTTTATTACCGGAATTATTCCAAAAGCAACCGGAATCCATTCAAAATGAAACCGGATAAAAAAGTAGTACACGCCGGCAATTAATATTGAATATAAAATTCCTGAAACAATCCAGAGCCAGTAATTTTCGAAAGAAAGTCCGGCAAGCGACAAACCCGCCAAAAGAGCAAACAGAATTCCTATCCAGATTTGTTTTGTCCAGCTTTTTGTGTAAAAATGAATTCCCAGAAACAATACAGTGGCAAAAGCCGGGTAAATAATAATGTTCTGAATTTCGGAAACGGCTAGCAGAACAGTCGGGATTTTACCGTTTATAAAATCGAGGTTCAGCCAAAATGGTTCTGTTTTTGGCGAAATGGACTGAATAGTTGCTAAACCGCCAACCACCAGCATTCCAAGCCCAAGTGCATAAATAATGTTGTTTCTTTTTAAATTTGGTTGAACAGGGAGCCAGCTTTGCGTTGCCGAAATAAAAATTCCATAAAACAAACTAAAGAAAATTCCGGAAATGGCAAGTCCTATTAAAGCTGTGGTTATAAAATTGCCCATGGGAACCTGGGTGGAATATCCGGCCATTAAATTGGGCCAGGCCAGCCAGCTTTCCAGCAAAAACAAAGCTCCGAAAATGATTGAAAGAATCACAAAAAGTTTGAGGTTGAACTGTTTGCGTGTCCAGCGGATAATAGCCAAAACCAAACCCAAAAGAATGACTCCCACCAGCAAAATATTTGAAACGGTACGAATGACCGATTTTTTGCCTGTGGCATCTTTGTAATCCCTAATCCAGTCTTCGGGAATATAAACAAAGGAGTACGCTTTTGTAATTTTGTTTCCGGCCAAATCAACCAGATAACGTCCTTGTCCTTGCGAAAGAGGGAAATTTGTAGTGTCGGCGTAAATAAATTCCCAGTCGGTGCGGTTTTCCTGCTTTTCCGGCGAAACCGAAATTTCTTTCAGGTTTTCCCTCTTTAACGAAAACTGGCCGAGCAAGGCAGTATCGACAATTTTTTGTGCTTCCTCGCGCGATAAATTTTCACCGGCGTTTTTTTCAGGAATTTTATGGGAAAAGCCTAAAACATGATTTTTATTCAAAACCTGGACATTAAATTCTTCGGTTTTTTCTTCGGCGCTTCCTTTGGTTTTTACAAACCTGATTTCCCAGTAAGGCGGCGCCAGGTAGCTGTTCAGAAGATTATTGTAAATTTTTTCGCCCCCTTCCCTAAAAACAAAAATATCACGAATGTCAACACGGTCGGCTACAGAAGTCAGGATTGTCCAGTCATTCAAATTAGTGTTGTATTTTTTTTGAATATCAGTTTTTGCAATTTCAAGGGCATCTTTTTTCGAAACATCAGGAATTGGCGCATCGGCTTTGAACGAATTTACCAGAGTCCAGGCTACAAGTCCAACAACACCAAATATCAACGCCCATTTTTCAGCTTTTATATTTCTGATTGTAACTGTTTCCTCTTCAACTTCCTCCTGTTTTTCTTCCTTTTCAGGAACAACCCAACCTTTGTTCCGATCTTCATCGGGTATTTTCTTCCACTGTTTATTTTTCAACCTGAAATAGAGAATTACCCAAAGCGGCACAAATAGAAACAAGAGTACCAGTACTCTGTCGACCCAGATTCCCTGTGTTGAAGAAACCCACAGCGGCAGGCTAATCCAGAATACATCGACGGTATAATGTGCGATTATAGCAGGTAATATTCCATAAAAAATATAAATAATTCCCATAATTGTAAACGGAATCACCATTTCAACCACGCGGGCATACGAAGGCTGGTTGGCATACGTAGCGTGACCTGAGCCAAAAATGAGCGTTTGCAGAATTAGTACAAGAATTATCCAGAAATTCCTCGATTTTTTTCCTTTGGTGAGAATATAAATTCCGGCAATCGGAACTGCCCTGAACAGTGCTTCTTCCCAGAAACCGGCCTGCAGCGAAATGGCAATGGAATCGAGCCATGGCAAATAATTGGCCAGAATATTTGGGTCGGACACCGGGCCTGCCGGGCTCCACCAGCCAAAATGAGTGGTTGTGGTTACATAAAAAAGGACATCGAGCGCCAGAATGATTATTGCAAAAAGATAACCACCAATGGTTTGCCCTAAAATTGTTTTGCTTCCGGCTACGTTTTTCGACCAGAGTTTCCACCACTGAACATGATTTGGAAATGCCATTTTATCAAGACCTTCGGCAGCCATAAACGAAAGCGCCAAAAGAGAACCCATGGCAAATGCGCTCAACAAACCACTGAGCAATTGTCGAAATAAAAAGTTTGATTCCGATGAAGAGGTATCGTAAGAAAACCAGTAAAAAGGAAGACTATTTATTGTTAGGAGAAATACCGATGCAAAAGCAATTCCCATTCCCCAGTAAACTGCAGGTTTCCAAATTAAACGGCGATTGCGCATCAGAATAAAAATGGTTAGAATAACGCCAAATAATCCGTAAATCAACGCCATGGCACCTGTTCCAATTGTACCTATTGTTTCATTGGCGGAACGCATTTCGGAATATCTGCGGTCAAAATCTTCCGGAATTTTTACGTAATTTTCTACTGTTGTCAGCCGGTCGCCGCAAACAACCAATTTTAGCCTGAATTTTCCGGCGCCAATCGATTTGTCGGTCCTTTCGTACACAAAAGTGTGGTCTACACGGCCGCTGGTTTGTTCTTCCTTCGATTTTTCTATCAGTTCGAAAGGTGTTAAATCAACATTCCAGTTGTAAACGGCATGGTGTTCGGCCACGCGCAAGGCTTCGTCCTGATTAAGTGCCGCTCCTTTTTCCGATTCCGGAATTTTTTCAGAAAAACCATACGGTTCGCCGTTGGGTTTAAACCAGAATGTTACTTCGTTGGCATCCTGTTCTTTAAAGTGCCTCACCGACCAGTGGTAGGAATAATAATATCCTTCTGAAATAATCTGTGTGAATGTGTCGATTCCACCGGCTTCGAGTTCCACAAAATTTTGAAAATTGTTGTCGTTGCGAAAAGCAGCAGCCTGTTGAAAATCTTTTGGCCCGATTTCAAATTCGGTGGCCAGTTCCTGCGCTTTGGCAAGTGCAGCTTCCCTGTCCATTTGAATATCAACGGTGATTAAACTGTTGGCCTTGTCGAAATTGAAATAGATATAAAAAACACTGGAAACAGCCAGCAATCCAAATATAACCCATCCGAGCGGACGGTTGAATAATTTATTCTCTTTCATTTTACCTGGTTTGGTCTTTTATTGGTACATGCATTCGCAGATAATTACATGTTATTTTCCTAATAATCGGTTTTGTAAAACATACATCTTAAATATTCACTGGGTTCAAAACAAACCGGGCACAAAATATTGTTTTGAAAATGCCGTTTTTGCAAGGTTAACGGTTCGTTAAAAAAACAAAAAGCAAGGTTTTGTTTATCAATTCTTTCTAAATTTGTAGCTCCAAAAATTTCAGGTAGGTGGAAGAAATTAAGAATAAGAAAAGAGATAAAAAGTTTTTTGAAAAGTTAAAAGACCAGTACAGGCTGATTATTTACAACGACACTACTTTTCAGTCGGTTTGGAGTATGAAACTTTCGAGATTAAAAGTTTTTACGATTACCAGCTTGTTGTCGGCAATTATTGTGGTTTTGGTTATTTTGCTGATTGCCACTACTGGTTTGCGTGAATACATTCCCGGATATCCAAAGGCCGAGTACAGGCAAATGCTGGTTTATACAGCGTTAAAAGTCGATTCGCTGGAAAATGAAATAAAAAAACGCGATGAGTTCTTTTCGGGAATCAAGGCGATTGTTTCGGGTGAAGTTCCTGAAACTACAGAAGCAGCGGATTCGGTTTCAGCTCCGTACGATATTGAATTTCATGAATACAACCACGATTCTGTTTTTCAGGATAAATTACTTGCCGAACAGTTAAGCCTTTCCATAAAAAGCGATGAAACAAAGAATCCCGGGCTTAGTCAGATTCATTTTTTTGTTCCGCTAAACGGTGTAATTTCCAATCATTTTAATTCAACTTCCGACCATTTTGGTGTTGATTTGGTTAGCGCTCCCAATTCACGGATTTCGTCTGTTCTGAACGGGACTGTAATTTTTTCGGGTTGGACGCTCGAAACCGGTTATGTAATTTATATTCAGCATGAATCGAACCTGATTTCGGTATATAAACACAATGCCGAATTGTTAAAAAACACAGGCGACAAAGTTAATGCCGGCGAGGCCATTGCTATTATCGGGAATTCCGGGGAATTAACCACCGGCCCACATTTGCATTTTGAGTTGTGGTACGAAGGAAACGCACTAAACCCGGAACAATACATCGATTTTTAGTATGAAAAAAAGAATTGCTATTCTTGGATCGACGGGTTCCATTGGAACTCAATCGCTCGATGTAATCTGGAATAACCGGGATAAGTTTGAAGTTGAAGTTTTAACTGCCAACAACAATGTGGATTTGCTTATTCAGCAGGCCAAAAAATTCCAGCCCAACGCAGTGGTAATAGCCAATCCTGAAAAATATACCTACGTTACTGAAACGCTTGCCAACGAGCCGGTAAAAGTTTTTGCCGGAAGCGAGGCGCTGAACCAGGTTGTGCAAATGGAAACTGTTGATTTGGTGTTGACTGCAATGGTTGGATATTCAGGATTAATTCCAACGTACCACGCGGTTAAAGCCGGGAAAAATATCGCTTTGGCTAACAAGGAAACGCTGGTAGTTGCCGGCGAACTTATTACGACCCTGGCCCGCGAAAAGAAAGTTGATATTTTACCTGTAGATTCTGAACATTCCGCTATTTTTCAATGCCTTATTGGCGAATTTATGAACCCGCCGGAGAAAATTATTCTTACCTGCTCGGGCGGTCCGTTTCGGGGGAAAACGGAAAAAGAACTGCTGAATGTCACTGTCGATAATGCTTTGAACCACCCAAATTGGGATATGGGAGCCAAAATAACCATCGACTCGGCAACATTGATGAACAAAGGTTTCGAGATGATTGAAGCACACTGGCTTTTTGGTTTGCCGCCTTCGAAAATAGAGGCAATTGTTCACCCACAGTCGATCATTCATTCACTGGTTCAGTTTGAAGACGGTTCGATGAAAGCACAATTGGGATTGCCCGATATGCGTTTGCCGATTCAGTATGCACTTGGTTTTCCGTATCGTATTAAAAATGATTTTAAAAGGTTCAGCTTCCTCGATTTCCCCAACCTGAGTTTTGAACTGCCAAATACAAAAATTTTTCGTAACCTTGCACTTTCGTACGAAGCGATAAACCGTGGCGGTAACATGCCGTGTATTTTAAATGCCTCGAACGAAATAGTTGTTGAAGCATTTTTGAACAGAAAAATTAGTTTTCTGAATATGCCACAAATCATTGAAAAGGCTTTGGAACAAGTAAGTTTTGTTGAAAAACCAAGTCTCGACGATTTGATTCAGACCAATGCCGAAACAAGACGAATAACAAAATTGTTAACAGAAAACATTAACTAAGAAGAAATTTTGAATGGAGACAATATTGGTTAAAACCGCACAATTACTTTTAAGCCTTTCTATTCTTGTTGTTTTGCACGAATTCGGGCATTTTTTGTTTGCCCGCCTTTTTAAAACCCGCGTCGAAAAATTTTACCTCTTTTTCGATCCCTGGTTCTCACTGTTCAAAGTGAAAAAGGGCGAAACTGAATACGGAGTAGGTTGGTTACCGCTGGGCGGTTATGTGAAAATCTCGGGCATGATCGACGAATCGATGGACAAGGAGGCAATGAAACTTCCGCCGCAACCCTGGGAATTTCGTTCGAAACCGGCATGGCAGCGCCTTTTGATTATGGTTGGCGGCGTTTTAATGAATTTCATTTTTGCCATCCTTATTTATGTTGGCGTTTTGTTTGCCTGGGGCGAAAGTTTTTTACCTACCGAAAATGCCAAATACGGAATTTGGGTGAACGAAGTAGGAGAAAAAATTGGCTTTCAGAACGGTGACAAAATATTATCGGTTGACGGAAAATACATCGAGAATTTCAATAAAATACTAGCAACCATTGTTCTCGATAATGCCAAATCGGTTCAGGTTGAACGAAACGGCCAGCGTGTTGACGTGGAAATCACAGCTGCTGATCTTGCATTGTTGTTGAAAAGCAAAGAGGTTTTTGCACCCAGAATTCCTTTCAAATTTGGTGTAGAAAGTTTCCAGAAAAACTCGGTTGGCGAAAAAGCCGGGTTAAAAGTGGGCGACGAGATTAAGGGATTGAATGGCACATATTATCAGTATTTGGATGAATGGCGCAACGAGTTGCAGGCGATGGCAGGCAAACAAATCATTTTAAATATTGAACGCAACGGAAACCCGATGGAAATTTCGATGCAGCTTGGCGATGATGCTGCGATTGGTTTTATAAATAGTCATTTTAATGACCATATTTTTGATTACAAAACAATTGATTATGGCTTTTTGGAGTCGTTTCCCGCCGGCATAAAACGTGGAATTCAAACTACTGGCGATTATCTGAAGCAGTTTAAATTATTTTTCAAACCCGAAACCAAAGCTTACGAATCGCTTGGAGGTTTTGCAACCATCGGAAGTATTTTTCCCGGAACATGGGACTGGTTCTCTTTTTGGAATATGACCGCTTTTATTTCCATCATTTTGGCTATTATGAATTTATTGCCAATTCCGGCGCTGGATGGCGGACATGTAATGTTTCTTATTTTTGAGATTGTTTCAGGGAAAAAGCCAGGTGAGAAGTTTCTGGAATACGCTCAGATTGTTGGAATGGTTATACTTTTAGGCTTGGTTTTATACGCCAATGCCAACGATATAATAAAAATGATAAATGGAACATTTTAATCAAAAAAATTCTATTTTTGTAGCGAACGAATTATAACTTAATATCATGAACTTATTTGTATTAGCAGGATTTATAGGGCCACAGGAAATAATTATCATTTTAATTATTGTGTTACTTCTTTTTGGTGGAAAGAAAATTCCAGAGTTAATGAAAGGACTTGGGAAAGGAATGAAGGAGTTTAAAAATGCGACCAAGGAAGGAGATGATGATGATTCACCGAACCGCGAAAAGTTAGATAAATAGTAATTATAACTTGGATGGAAAAAATCCCGTTTCTGTTTTATCAGGTACGGGATTTTTTGTCGTTATTCTGGTAAGGTTTTTGTATTGAAAATCGGAAATCCAAAAAAAGCTGATTAAAATGAAATCGAGAATCTATAAACTTATTCTTTTGTCCGTTTTTATGTTCGGAATGTTTTCATGCTCCGACGATGGGACACAATTGTACAAAAACATCACCGGGAAAGCCGGCGAAATGATTGTTGTAATCTCGAAGCAGTCGTGGGAAGGAGTCCCCGGCGAGTTAATACGCGAAACACTGGCCCAACCACAACTTGCCTTACCGCAGGACGAACCTATTTTCGACCTGATTGACGTACCGCACAATGCATTTAAAGATATATTCCAAAGTACGCGGAATATTTTACAAACCAGTATTTCATCGAATGTTGAGCAAGAAGGAATCGTATTTAAAGACGATGTTTGGGCTTATCCGCAGGCAACCGTTCAGATAAATGCAAAAAGTGCCAACCGTTTTGTTGAAATTTTTAACGAAAACAGGGACAAAATTATGTCCTACTTTTTGGCTGCAGAAAAGGAACGTCTTACCATGAACTACGAAAAATATTATGAAAGAACCGTTTTTAATGTTCTTAACAAGGACTTTAATGTTACCATGAAAGTTCCGCCGGGATTTGAGATTGCCAAACAGGTTGATGATTTTATCTGGTACAAATACGAAACTCCTGAAATTTCTCAGGGAATAATGGTATACACTTTTCCGTATGTTTCTGACAGTGCTTTTACTGTTGATTACCAGTTGAAGATTCGCGACAGCCTGCTCAAAGCTAACGTTCCGGGGCCAACCAACGGAAGTTATATGAGCACGGAAAAACGGGTCGATCAGGTTTCATCTGTTTTTAGCCACAACGGTAATTATGCCAGCGAAATGCGCGGTCTTTGGCGTGTTGAAAACGATTTTATGGGTGGCCCGTACATTTCGGTTGCCGAACTCGACGCTGCAAAACAGCAGGTGGTGGTTGCTTTTGGATATGTGTACGCACCCAGCAAGGATAAACGTAATTTATTGCGCCAGGTTGAGGCCATGGTTTATTCATTAAAATTGAATAACCAGGCAGACAACGATAAAATAAATGCGCAAAACAATTTTGAAGTCGATGTCGAAGGGTAAATAAAAAATAGAATCAAGAAGAAGCCGGAAAATTTAAAATTCTCCGGCTTCTTTTATTATCCGTATTATTAATTGGTTAAAAAGCAGCTTTTACAATTTCTCGTACATTGTCAGAAATTCCGTAGGTATAAATATGCAAAGAAGGCACTTTGTGTGCAACCAAATCTTTTGATTGATAAATGGCCCATTCTGTTCCCACTGTTTTTGCATCGTCGTTATTTTTGCATTTTGCCAGCTCTTTAGCCAGTTCCTGTGGTAAATCGATGCTGAATATTTTAGGCAAAACCGTAAGCTGGTTTTTCATATTAATGGGCTTTATTCCCGGAATTATTGGAACACTAATACCGTTTGCCCTGCATTTTTCAACAAAATTGTAATACTTCTGATTGTCGAAAAATAACTGAGTAACAATGTAGTCGGCGCCGGTTTCTACTTTTTGTTTCAGGTAAGCCATGTCGAGATCCATGTTTGGCGCCTCAAAATGTTTTTCCGGGTAACCGGCTACGCCAACACAAAAATCAAGCGGTGTATTGTTTTTTAAATCCTCATCGAGATAAATTCCTTTTTTCAGATCGCTGATTTGTTTTACCAGTTCGTTGGCGTTGGAATGCCCGTTTTTTTCGGGCTGAAAAACATGCTGGTTTTTAACACCGTCGCCACGCAACGCCAAAACATTTTCAATGCCGAGAAAGTTTAAATCGATAAGAACATGTTCTGTTTCACTTTTTGTAAATCCGCCACACAAAATGTGCGGGACCACCGGAATTCTATACCTATGCTGAATGGAAGCAGCAATGGCAACCGTTCCCGGGCGTTTCCGTACGGTTTGTTTTACAATAGAACCGTCGGCCATTTCCTTGAACTCAACCTCGTCGCGGTGCGTGGTTATATTAATGTATTTTGGGTCGAAATCAACCAGACTTTCAATGGTTTTGTACAACCGGCCCGCGTCGCTTCCTTTCAACGGAGGTAAAAGTTCAAAAGAAAAAACCGTTTTTTCCGCTTTATTGATGATGTCTATAACTTTCATTTTCTATTAATCTGTAACACAAAAATACAAAAGTGCTGTCTTTTTTTTTATTTCAGCACGAATTTGATACTATCCTTAACAAAAGTGTTTTTGATACTTCCAACTTCAATCTTCCCGCTTCGTGCTTCCAACTTCCTTCTTATTTATAATTCAAATTTGTGGGAAGAAATTTTTCAACGTAATCCACCGGTTTCCCTTTTCGTTTGGCATAATCTTCCACCTGATCCCTGCTGATTTTTTCAAGGCTGAAATACCTCGATTCGGGATGCACAAAATATTCACCCGAAACCGACGCATTTGGATACATCGCAAAATGTTCTGTTAATGTAATTCCCACCTCCTGCGCTTTCAACAGGTTGAATAGATTTTCTTTTTCCGAGTGTTCCGGACATGCCGGGTAACCCAGCGCAGGGCGAATTCCCTGGTAGTTTACTTTCAGCATATCGTCAAGCGAAAGATTTTCATTGGCAGCGTAACCCCAGTATTCTTTCCGTATTTTTTCATGAAGATATTCAGCAAAAGCTTCACTTAAACGGTCGGCCAGCGCTTCGAGCATAATGGCTTTGTAGTCGTTGTGTTCGGCCCGGAATTGATCTTTCCATTTTTCAATGCCAATTCCGGCAGTGGTGGCAAATCCTCCGCAGTAATCTGCGATTCCCGAACCAACCGGAGCTACAAAATCGGAAAGGCAAAAATTAGCTGCCCCTTCTTTTTTCTTTTCCTGTTGGCGAAGATTATAAAACCGTCCGATTTCTTTTTGGCGGGTTTCATCTTCGTAAAGAATTACATCGTCGTTGTCGGCATTGGCCGGCCAGATGCCAAAAACTGCGTTGGCTTGTACCATTTTTTTCTGAATCATTTCATCCAGAAATTCGTTGGCTTCGGCATACAATTTTTGGGCTGTTTCACCCTGTTTTTCATCGTTCAGAATTTGCGGATAATGTCCTTTTAAACCCCAGGTCAGGAAAAAGAAGGTCCAGTCGATGTATTTGCGCAATTCTTCCAGCGGAAAATCAATAAGTTGTTTCACACCTGTAAAATTGGGTGTATAAACGGGTGTGTTTTCCCAGTCGATTTGGAATTTATTCGCCCGTGCCTGCTCCAGTGTCAGATATTCTTTGGCTTTTCGCTGTCCCTGGAATTCGCGGATTTCAGCATATTCTTTTTGAACCGATTGAACAAAACTTTCGTTTTTGGCGATGAGGTTCGAAACCACATTTACCGCCAGCGACGCATCTTTTACATGAATTACCGGATGCGAATATTCAGGTTCAATTTTTACGGCAGTGTGTATTTTTGAAGTCGTTGCCCCGCCAATTAGAACAGGAATATCCATTTTGCGGCGTTCCATTTCTTTGGCAATGTCGACCATAATCTCCAGCGAAGGTGTAATTAATCCGCTTAATCCAATTACATCCACTTTTTCAGCAAGCGCTGTATCCAGTATTTTTTCTGTTGGAACCATCACTCCCAAATCGATAATATCGTAATTGTTACAGCCCAGAACTACGCCGACAATATTTTTTCCAATGTCGTGAACGTCGCCTTTTACTGTGGCCATCAACACTTTTTTGCGGTTATCAACTGTATTGTTTTTAAGTTTGTCGGCTTCTATGTAGGGCAGGAGATAAGCAACGGCTTTTTTCATTACCCGTGCCGATTTTATTACCTGTGGCAAAAACATTTTTCCGGCGCCAAAAAGTTCGCCTACTACATTCATCCCGTCCATTAACGGGCCTTCGATAATATTCAGCGCCGGTTCGTAGATTTTTACAGCTTCGGCCATATCTTCGTCTACAAACTCCGGAATCCCTTTTACCAGTGCGTGTTCAATCCGTTTTTTTAGCGGCAGATTTCGCCAGTCGTCTTTTTTCTCTTCTTTGGTTTCGGTGGTTTTTAAATTTTGCGCAAAATCGAGCAAGCGTTCTGTGGCATCCTGACGGCGGTTTAGCACTAAATCTTCAATTTTTTCCAATAAATCCAGAGGAATTTCATCGTAAATCTGCAACATTCCGGGATTTACAATTCCCATGTCGAGCCCGGCTTTTATGGCGTGAAAAAGAAAAACCGAATGCATGGCTTCGCGAACCACATTGTTCCCGCGGAAAGCAAACGAAACATTGCTGATTCCGCCGCTGGTTTTTGCATGTGGGAGATTTTCCTTGATCCACCGTATGGATTCGATAAAATCGACAGCGTAATTGTTGTGTTCTTCTATTCCGGTTCCGATGGTAAGCACGTTTGGGTCGAAAATAATATCCTGCGGAGGGAAATTTACTTTTTCAACAAGAATGCGGTAAGCGCGACTGCAGATTTCTTTTCTGCGTTCGAAAGAATCGGCCTGGCCTTTTTCGTCGAAAGCCATTATTACAGCTGCTGCCCCGTAACGTTTTATTTTTTTCGCCTGCTGAATAAAGTTCTCTTCGCCTTCCTTTAAACTAATGGAATTTACGATGGCTTTTCCCTGCAAACATTTTAAACCCGCTTCAATAACAATCCATTTTGAAGAGTCGATCATTACCGGAAGTTTGGCAATGTCGGGTTCTGCCATCAAAAGATTAAGGAAAGTGTGCATCTCTTTTTCGGCGTCGAGCATGGCATCGTCCATGTTTACATCGATAATCTGAGCACCGTCTTCCACCTGTGCGCGGGCGATGGAAAGCGCTTCCTCGTATTTTTTCTCACTGATTAAACGTGCAAATTTTCGCGAACCTGCCACATTGCAACGTTCGCCAATATTTACAAAGTTGGTGTTTTCATTTAAAGTTACCGGTTCCAAACCACTTAGTTTGGTGTTTGAATCGGCAGTATGAATGTGGTGCGGTTTGGCAGTTTTTGCAATTTCAGCAAATTCGTGAATGTGCTCGGGAGTGGTTCCGCAGCACCCTCCGATAATATTTACAAAACTGTTGTCGAGATAATCTTTGATGTACCTGCCCATAATTTCCGGAGTTTCGTCGTAACCGCCAAACTGGTTGGGAAGTCCTGCATTCGGGTGGGCGCTGATGTGAAACGGCGCTTTGTCGGCCAGTTCTTTTACATACGGGCGAAGTTCGGTGGCACCCAGCGAGCAGTTTAATCCAACGCTAAGCAAATCGACATGCGAAACCGAATTCAGAAAAGCTTCCAGAGTCTGGCCTGAAAGTGTGCGTCCGCTGGCATCGGTAATTGTTCCTGAAACCATCAGCGGCAGTTTTATGTTTCGGGCTTCCAGCGCTTCTTCCACAGCAAAAATCGCTGCTTTGGCATTCAGCGTATCAAAAATGGTTTCTATGAGAATCAGATCAATTCCGCCATCGAGCAAACCTTCCAGTTGTTCACGGTACGCTTCTTTTACATCGTCGAAAGTAACTGCACGAAAACCCGGGTCATTTACATCAGGCGAAAGCGAAAGTGTTTTGTTGGTAGGTCCAAGAGAACCGGCTACAAATCGTGGTTTTTCAGGATTTTTTTCAGAATAATAATCAGCTGCTTTTGAAGCAATTTCAGCGGCGGCTTTGTTCATTTTGTAAACCAAATCCTCGGTATGATAGTCGGCCTGCGAAATACGCGTGGCATTAAATGTATTTGTAAGAATAATATCGGCGCCGGCTTCGAGGTAGCGATTGTGAATTTCGCCAACAATTTCAGGCTTTGTAAGCGCCAGAATATCGTTGTTCCCTTTTTGGTCGAATTCAAAATCCTTCAGCAAATCGCCACGGTAATCTTCTTCCGAAAGTTTGTATTCCTGAATAAGTGAGCCGGTTGCCCCGTCCATTACCAGTACGCGGGTTTTGAGTTCTTTGTATATATTTTTTATTGTCATATTTCCTTTTTTACCGCTGAGACACTGAGACGCAGATTTTTCTTTGTGTCTTTGTGCCTCTGCGGTTATTTTTTATTTCAACAATCTCAATTCAAAATCTCCCCTGATTCCGATTTTATCTTCGTAAATGATTAGCAAGGCCAGAATTTCGGGGAATTTTTCAGCTTTGTTAATCACTTTTTCCACATCTTTTGGCGATTTTACCCAATTTCCAAAAGCAGTTGCAAAAGCATCGGCGAGCAAAACATCTTCGCAAATAACAACCACAGCATCTGCTTTTCCTGCGCTAAATGAAGGCCCCACTGTTCCGGCTGAAGTACAAATACCAAATTTTCCCAGTCCTTCAGGAATGGCAAGTCCGATTCTTTCGGAAAGAGGTGATTCACCGGCAAATACGGAAAGAACGAGTTCGTGTTTCAGCAAAACGTAAATATCGCCACCATTTTCAATAACCATTTCTTCCACCGAAAAGTTCTGAAGAATTTCTTCACCCACTTCGCGTGCAAAAAGCCCTGCAACCGCCGACATTGGACCAATGCCAGCAATTTCGGCGGCAGCAGCCATTTCTTTGGCTTCAGAAGGTGCATTTTCTGTCGGGTGAAACGGTTTAAGCGTTTTTTGGAAAACAGGTTCTGTTTTGATGTAAACATCCATTTTTTCGCGGAGTGCCTTGATTTTTTCAAAAGCCAATTCTTTCATTTCCTGTTTGAAAGAAGTCGGATCGATACCAATCCATAAATCGGTTTCGAGGTGTTTTACTTCAAACGAGGTAAATCGTTCGCTGTTGAATTGGCGCCGGTATGTTCGTTCTACAAACATGTTTAGCTAAAATCGATGTTGAACAATTTTAACGGGCAAGCCGGAATGCACAGTTCGCAAACCACGCATTTGCTTTTATCGAAATTCAGTTTCCACGATTTATTGTCCATGGTAAGTGCGCCTGCAAAACAAACAGCAGTGCAATTTCCGCAATCGATACATTTTTCATCGTTAAAATGAATGCGTTTTTCAAGCGGTTCACAAACAATGTTTTGTTTTGTGAGGTATTCAACGCCTTTTTGCAGGTTCTCTTTTGTGCCCTGTAGTTCGAGCAAAAGACTGCCGCGTTTGCCGGGATAAACTTCTGCTTTGAGAATGTTAATCCTGATGTCGTAATCTTTAACCAGATGGTAACTCAACGGTTTGTCCCCACTTTCCGGCGGAAAATTCAGAACGTATCTTTTTTTAATCATTGCCGGCCTCCTTTTCTTTTAAACTGTTTAACGATGTATTTTTTGGAAACATTTGTACAGGTTTACTGATTTCGAATTCGCCGCTTTGCAGCCACTGTTTTAATTCTTCGGCAATTTTGCGTGCTTTCGACAAACTCGCAACAGGCGCTGTACGAATTTTGGTCCCGTTTACTTTTATTGAACCCGAGCGCAGTTCTTCGTAGGTAACTTCACCCAGTTTCGGCGTTCCCACAGTTCCGTAATCGAGTACCGAAGTGTGAATCTGGCTGTTGTTAACCGAAACGCGTTTTGCCATTTCCACATCGAGTACAGGAATCGGAATTCCAATTCCCACAAACATACTCACGCCGTATTTTTCGAAATAAGCAGCCTGAATATAATCGGGCGACATTTCTTTCAGATTTCCCATAACTGCAAGGGTGGCTGCGTTTGTTACCGGAATTCCAAGTTCATTTTTGGGGCGGGTGGTGTGAAATTGTGTTCCCGGCCAGACAACAAAACCCTGAGTTCCTCCCAAAAAAATGCGCGTGCCGATTCCGATGGTTTTAAATTCGGGATCATTCAGCAGCGGACTCAATTCTCCGGAAGTAGAATAGGTGGCATTGCGCATGTTTGGCAACAGAGTGCCCATATAAGTGTGAATCATTTTTTTAGTTGTGTTCACAGCTACATTGTAATTCTGGTAAGCATTTCTTGGGTTGAAAAGAATCAACTCGTTTATTGTGTTAATGTTAATGGTTGTTTTGATGTATTTTCGGGGATAACAATCCGTACCTTTTCCCCAGGCTTCCAAAACAATATCTTTTCCTTCGAGCAAATCCTGAATAACGTGAGCGCCGCCGTACGTCGGATTGTCGGGATCGCAGGCCGTAGCTCCGATGTAGGAATCAACTGCTGCCAGTCCTTCGTAACACGGCACTCCGTTTAAACGGATTTTTTCCATCCGGATGGGCGGATTGGCATGACCGAAATTGATGATTGCCCCCGATGAACACATGGCTCCGAAAGTTGCTGTGGTTACTACATCCACTTTTTCTACTATTTCTTCGGGACCGACTTCAAGAGCCATTTTCGATACTTCTTCAGCAGTGAGAACAACTGCTTCACCGGACTTTAGTTTCCGGTTGATTTCTTCGTAGGTTTTAATTTTCGACATTTTTATAAAGTCGGAAGACCGAACTCGAAGATCGCTGATGGCGCGGTCGTAAGTTTTGTCTTCCATTTTTAATGGTCAAAATGATTTAATTACAATTCACATTAAAAGCGGTTAAAACCGCCGGCGCATACACATATTCGAGTTGTGCATGTAACTAATCAGGAATAATTTGTACAATTGTTTTTTCATGATTGTGTTCAAATTATAATTCCGTTTCCGGCCGGGTATTGGCACCTTTTCCGATAAATTACGGATGGTTGCCAGAGTTTCGTAGAGCCCGATCTCTCCGCTCTTCTATATAATCAAACACCCTTGTTGAAGAATATTTGATACGTTGCAAAATTAGTTGAAAAAACCAGATTTCAAACAAATTGAATGTGTTGGGAAAGAATCGTAATAAATAGATAAGGAATTTCGAACATTTATTTGTGTATTTTCAGGCAAAGTTGTAAAATTGCACTCCGAAATTCAGAGTAATTGTTATGATTTCATTTTTTGAACTTGTAACTTTGATCTTAATGAATTTTTAGGGCCTATAGCTCAGTCGGTTAGAGCATCTGACTCATAATCAGGGGGTCCCTGGTTCAAGCCCAGGTGGGCCCACAAAAAATTAAAGAGTTTCAAGATTTATTTCTTGTAACTCTTTTTTGTTTCTTGCCACATTCTAAGAAATTTTCAACGATTTTTTGAATTTAATGGCGGTATTTATTGATACTGCTTCTTTAACAAGATAACAGAACTCACGTTAAAACACGTTATGTTTTTTGGGGTGTCATCAACGATTCATGTAATAAGATTGACGATAAAAAGTTGAACATAAGATTATTCCAGGAAAAATGGAATCTTTTTCCACATGGTTTGAAAAAATTGTTATTTAAATTTGTTTACTACTGAATTGAGATCAAGGTTGAACAGTTTGTTTACAAATCCGGCTAAGTCTGCGGTTGCGCCCTGAATATGCACTACGCGCTGAACGTGTGTCAACGATTCTCCGGGTTGCAACTGAGCTGCCGGCGACGAAGTTTCGATTTCATAAAAAGGACCCATTATTTTTCCGTCAACAGGCCCGTCGTTGTATGAATTTATTACATCACCTACGAAAGGATTTTCCTGTTCTCCCCATTGTGAATTGACATATTCTGCCGGCTCATCGGGCAATGAACACCAAAGTAAGGTAAGTACGTTTGATTTTGAATCGAAACTCCCGCACAGGTTTTTTGCTCTTCCGGGAGGAATACCGATTTTGCTGCGGTATTCTCCGTCAATTTTAAAAAATACGGTCCCATCTTCAACAATTAACCTGTCCGACGGCACTTTCCCAAAATATTCATCGTTAACAATTTTGCCTTCCGGTTCGCTATTGTAAGGAATAAAAACAGTTGTTGCAGGCGAAGGATTAAACATCGACAACATCCAGATTGAAAGTAACCCGGATTCTTTTGTCCAGGGATTTTCACCGAGATTTGTGATTTTGTTTTCAGATTGGTAGACTACAATATGAAAAAGTTCATCGGGTAAATTTACAGGAATTGCTGAATACAATTCGTTTCGGGTTAAGAGTGAAACTTTTTGGTTTATGCCTATTTTAAACTCCGTTCCCGAAACATTCACCAGTGTAGTGTTTTTTTCGAATGCAACTGATGTTGAAGTTTTTTCTATGATACTGTAATTTTCAGTATCCAAAACAGGCGGAACCAACCAGTTTTCAAATATTTGTTCATCGCCTTCCTTAAAATATATAGAAAAAGGACCGCCTTCGGGTCCCAGCCAAAAACGTTCCTCCCCGCCAAAAGGATTGAACTGGTTACTTTTTTCACCCGACTGAATAAAGTTGTAATTTATCCAGCCAAAACTCAGGCCGTTGTTCCCTGTTGCTGAAGAAGTCATTACTCTTCCCTGAAGTTGGGGAATTACCAAAACTTTAGCTGTTTCATTTTCATCGCTTAGCTCTACAAAGTCGATATTGTTTGCCTTTAAAAAAGCAGCATCGTAGCCGTAAGAGCCTTTTTCATATTCATTCATTGGTTTTGAATTTTGTTTTTTTGAAGTTGGCGAACAGGAAACAAATCCCATAATTTCCACTCCGATTATTATTGAAACTACGGTTCGCAACATATTACGGAAATCTTTTAATTTACTTCAAGTTGTTGCCACGAAGGTAATTGTGGGAATTTTGTGTGTGGTTCAGACTGGTACCAGAAAGCAACCGAAGAAATATCTGATTTTTGAGGTAAATATCTTCCTCCGTGCCTCCAGCCAAGGTCTTGTATTGTAATTTTTAAATCTTTGTCAAACCGGATTGGATCCATAATGTGCCAGCGGTAAAGCCCAAACCGTTGCTGCGAATTGTAAGTTCCGTCGGGGCGAATAACCTGGTGTAAGCCGGCATAGGGAGTGCAAAACTCTTTGTATTGTCCGTCGCGATCGAAATTGTATGAGCCGCAGAAATAATCTTCAGTACCGGTTCCGCAAATGGTTGGAAATTTGGTGTCGCCGTCAATAAAGAATTTAATTTCTCCTTCGCCCCACCAGCCGTTATTATTAACACCCCAGGCCAGATAAACGCCAACAAATTGTCCTTTTCCTTCAACTTTATCGATAATGGTGTAGTCTGAAGTTTCGTTCGGATTGGATCGGTTGTACTGTGCATGGAAATAGGCTGCATTTTCCGGGACTTCGGTTAAAGTATAATCAATCTGATAATAAAGTCTCATTTCATCCTGGTCGTTGATGTTTTCCATGGTGATTTTGCATTTTTTGCGGAAAGGCATTGGCCAGTAGCAATTAAAAGCGCTCCCTGGATTTACACAAATTGCCAGCGATGAAAGCGGTGCATAAACATTCCAGCCCATGGCGAAAAAATCGCCAACAGGAGCTTCTACCGATGGTGTTTTTTCATCGTCGTAATAAATCCGGATGATTGAAAATTTCCAGTTTCCGGTTGGAGTCATCCAGATGTGCTGAATTGCCCCGGGGCCTTCGATATCTGCCAAAGTAAAAGTTTCGCCCGATTTAATCCGGATAAACGGATTTACCTTCCAGCCTTGTCCCAGATCGCGCGAAGCATTTGTAGCATTTGCGGTATTTACCGGAGCATTTATATCGGGTGTGGCCATTCCTCCTTTTCCTTTTTCTCCTGTAAAATTTTCAGGACTTATCGACCGTGTTTTTGCGTTTGAAAGCAGAAACAGATTACCCATGTTCATGTCGAGACCGTTAAATCCGGATTGCGAAAAAACATGAACCGACATTAAAACTGCCATTAAAAATAAGCTTGCTTTTTTCATTTTATATTTAATTTAATCGATTAAGCAGTTGGTTAAAATTTAGCACGACGCTCGTGCAATTAATTGATGTTTTAGTTCAACGTGTACAGTTTTTTTACTTCCTTTTATTTGTTCAATCAGTATTTTAACCGATTCTTTCCCCATTTCTTCCAAAGGTTGCTGAATGTAAGTTAACGGCGCCGGGAAAAAATCAAACACCTCGTGTCCGTCGAATCCGATAATGGCCATTTCTTCCGGAACTTTTAAATTGTATTTTCTGATGGAATACAAACCGGATATCGACAGTGCATTTGTTGCAAAAAGCAGGGCGTCGGTTTCTTTTTTACTTAAAAGTTCATCCATAATTTTTTCCAGATCTGTGTGCATGTGGTTGAATCTAACTTTTTTTACCACGGCTTCAATTGCTAAATTGCTGTCGTTCATGGCTTCTGAAAATCCCCTGACGCGTTCTTTCATGTGAATAAGCGCAGAATTATATGCAATCATTTTTGTTTTTTTGTAGCCTTTTGAAATCAGGAATTTAGCTGCATTGTATGTGGCCGTAAAATTATCGAGTACAACACAACTGGCAGATATTTCAGGAAAATAACGGTCGATTAAAACTACAGGCAATCCGCTTTCCAAAAGTAATTTTACCTGTTCGTTACAACCTTCGGAAGGTGCAAGTATTATTCCGTCAACCTGCCGGTTAAGAAGGGTTTCAATCAAAGCTTCCGATTTTGAGCAATCTTCGTCTGAACTTCCGAAAATAACGGTGTACCCCAATTTTGCTGCTTCATCTTCAATTATTCTGGCGAGCTGACCGAAAAAAGGATTTGAAATGTCGGCAACAATTAATCCAATAGTGGATGTTGAGCCTTTTCTCAGACTTCTGGCAATCTGGTTGGGTTTGTATCTCAGTTCTTTCGCAGCAGCCTGAATTTTTTTGACCACCTCGGGACCAACTCTTTTTTCTTTTTCCAGGCCGTTAAGTACATATGAAACTAGGGCTGTCGAAACTCCAACCTTTTCAGCTATGTCTTTCAGTGATACCCTTTTGGCCATTTAGAACGAAAAATTGTTTTCAGATTTATTTTTCTGAATTCAAAGGTCTGCTTAATCGTTTAAACATGAAATTCAAACGGTGTGTTGTAAAGCACTTTGTCGAATAAATTCTGATGTATTATCCCGACAGGGAAATTTAAATAAAGCGGCTGTTTGTATTTGCTTATTCGGGTGGTTTGAGAAAAATGAATAATGTTGCAGGTTGTTCAGAAAAAGGGAAGGAGTTTTGTACCTTCCCTTTTTTCAAGTTTATTTTTTTGAAGAACTTTTCTTTTTTCTTTTCGATTTTTTCATTGTTCTGAAAATAATATAAATCAAAATAACAACAACAAAACCTCCAATGGTGTAAATCATATTTTCTTGAAGATTGTCGCCTTTTGCGCGGCTCCACATGGCCAGGACTGCATCGTTTTTATCGAGGTAGTCGTTAATAATTGCACAGCGATCAACAACTGTAACATCGGGATATTGAACCGGATTTACTTTTAAACTGTCGTTGCCGGCGCCAAAGAAATAGCTGAGATTCACCGTGTTTTCGAGTGTTGAATCTATTGCCGATTCCAGTATTTCGGGAGAAGCAATTGCACTGCAATAACCGCTAATGTCCATGTTGCGAAGCGCAACTTCGGGCAAACAGAGGTAATTTAAAAAATAGCTGGCAGCTTTTGTGTTTTTGGCGTATTTTGGAATTACCCAGCAGTCGAACCATACATTGCTTCCTTCTTCAGGAACAGCAAAATCGAGTGAAACATCTACGTCAGCAGCTTCTTCAATGGCCCAGACAGCATCGCCGTTCCAGGCATAACAAAACCATGTTTCGCCTTTGGTCATCATGTCTTTCCCAAAATCGGCTTCCCAGCCGGCCAGATTGGGTTTCATGGCTTTTAGCTGTTCTTCTACTAGTGCTATGTCGGCATCGGTATGGTCGTTGGTCACACTGTAAACTGTCCGTTTCCCTGATGCAATTTCATTGCGGTAACCGTAAACAGCAGCTGTTGCATAAGCATCCCAGTAACTGTCCTTCATTAACATTCTGCCTTTGTTCTTTGTATCCCAGAAGGCGCCCCAGGATTTTACCTCGTCGGCCGAAATCTTTTCAGTGTTGTAAAGAATTCCCGAAACGCCCCACATGTACGGCAAAGCATAATCGGCAGCATTTTTCCCATTAATACTGTAATCGTTCAAACGGTCGACTATAAATGGCGACATGTTGTTCATGTAGTCGGGCGTTGTTTCGAAATTGTGGCTAATGGGAAGCAGTAAATCATTGTTCAGCATACGCTGCATAATGGCTTGAGTCGGACAAACCAGGTCAAAATCCTCGTGACCGAGATCTACTTTGGTATACATTACTTCTACCATATCGAAGACCTGGTAAACAATCTTTACGTCTTCGCCGGTTTGTTCCTTGTACCATTTTGGAAACTCGATCAGCAAATCTTCATCGATGTAATCGGCCCAATTGTAAATTTTCAACACGTGTTGGCGTTCATCGTCGGCAGCTTTACACTGATTTGGAAAAACGTTAGCCAGGAGTAGTGTAAAAAGCAGAAAAAGGCTCTGCAAAAAAGGAAAGTTCAGTTTTTTCATTTGTGTAAATTTTCAAAATAGATTCAATAATATTTCGTAAAAATTCTTCCTTTTATCAGGTTCACTTGAAATATATAATTTATTCCGGCTAAAACCGGTGTTTTTTATTGTAACCGTTTTTTTGCTGCCCTTCTGTTTATAATCAGGAGTAAAGCCAAAACGGTGATAAAAATTATTGCTGAAAGCGGACGTAGTTCCGGAGTTAAACCTCCTTTGCGGGCGTCTGCATAAATATACGTCGAAAGTGTTTCAAGCCCTTCGTTTCCGATGGTAAAAAGTGTAACGACAAAATCGTCGATTGAAAGTGTAAAAGCAAGGATAAAACCACTTATCATTCCGGGACGTAGTTCGGGTAAAAGTACTTTTCGTAAAGCATAAAACGGTGTTGCCCCCAAATCGAGCGCTGCTTCGTAAAGGTTGTCGTTCATTTGGCGGAGACGCGGATAAACACTGAGAACAACGTATGGAGTGCAAAACGAAATATGCGCAAGAATAACAGTAGTATATCCCTGCGTAATTCCAAGGCTGACAAAAAGAAGAAAAAGTGAAATTGCTGTAATTATATCAGGATTCAAAATCGGAATGCTGTTTATCAGTTGAACGGTTTTTCGTGTTCCCGGTTTAAGATTATAGATTCCTATGGCGGCAATTGTTCCGAGCAACATCGAAACAAAAGCGGCAATTAAACCAATTATCAGCGTATTCCAAAGTGCGCTGGATAACGAATGGTGAACTCCTCCATGAAACAACGACGAGTACAGTTTAAATGAAAAACCTGTCCAGTTTCCCAAAACTTTTGCCTCGGTAAAAGAAAAAATGATAATGATTATAATAGGTGCATAAAGCATCAAAAGCAACAGGCCGATATATGAGCCGGAAAGTACACGTTTGATCAAAGCAAACCTCCTTCCTCGGCAGCTTTCGCATTTCCTTCGCCGTTAAGCAACGATGTTAACCCGATGAGCAGCAGCATTATCAGTGACAGCGCAGCACCGTAATTCCACAAACCGTTGTAAATGTTTTCCTGAAGTGTTGTTCCAAAAAGTTTTATGTTGTTTAAAGTGAGTAATTCAGCAATGGCAAACGTTGAAATTACAGGCATAAAAACCATCATTATTCCACTTGAAATTCCGGGGATGGAAAGCGGCAAAATAGTTTTCATAAATACCTGGCGCGGATTGGCTCCCAAATCCTGAGCCGCTTCAACCAAACTATAATCGGTTTTTTGAAGTGTGTTGTAAATAGGGTAAATCATAAACGGTAAAAAGTTGTAAACCATTCCAAAATACAGTGAACCCTGGCCCAGCGGAATCTTCAGAAAATCGAACAATGCAACGGTTGCCAGTGTGCGAATCAGAAAATTTATCCACATGGGAAGAATAAAAAGCAATACAATAACTTTCGCAGAATTTTTTTCCATCCGGCTTAATATGTAAGCTGCCGGAAAACCTACGAGCAAACAAATTACAGTGGTTATGAGGGCAACTCCAATCGAAAAAATGAAGGTATTTACCGCCTCTGTTTGGTGTATAAAATGCAGAAAATGTTCAAGTGTAAATTTTCCGGAAATAGTGGTGAATGAATAGTAAACGATTAAAACAAGCGGAACCAGAACAAAAAATGCAAGAAACAGAATGTATGGAATCGACCAGTTTCTTCTTTTTCCTGCAAACGTTTTTAGTTTCTCTTTCACTTCCACAAAATTTAAAGGTTCGAAACCCTGATTGCATCCGCCGGTATCGTAATTCCCACACGATCGCCATCGTCCCAGATGTCGTTGGTATCCACAAAAATATTTTCGCCTTCGTCGGTTAAAACTGTAAGGTGATAGTGGTCGCCCTTGTAAAGGATAAAACTTACTTCACCGCTGAGCATTCCGTCTTCTTCGTTGTCCTGAAGAATGATTTTGTTAAAATCGATTTGAACAGCTACTTCGCTGCCGGTTTCAAATTCCTGTTCGGTGCTGCATTCAAAAGTCTGACCGAGAAATTTTACCTGGTTATGTTCAACAAATTTTGCTTCAAAAATATTGCAAAGCCTTTCTTTTTTCATTACGTGAATGTCGTTGGGTTTAACGAGTAATCCAACCGTTTCGCCAACTTCAAAATTGTGGTAATCCTGAATTAGAAATTCGAAGCCTTCTGAAGTGGTAACCATCATTTCGTAATGTACACCTTTAAAAATGCTCGATGTAATTTTTCCGCCAAATTGGGCGGCATCCGACATTTCGAAGATGTAAATATCTTCGGGGCGAACTACAACATCTACCGGTTCGTTGTGTGCGAAACCTTTATCGACGCATTCAAACTGGTGACCGGCAAATTCAACCAAACTATCCTGAAGCATAGTTCCGTTTAAAATGTTGCTTTCCCCAATAAAATCGGCTACAAAAGCATTCGCAGGTTCGTTATAAATGGTAGTAGGAGTGCCAATTTGCTGAATCTTTCCTTCGCTCATAACAACAATGGTATCGCTCAGTGTCAGCGCTTCTTCCTGGTCGTGGGTAACATAAACAAATGTAATTCCCAGCTTTTTGTGCATCGCTTTAATTTCCATCTGCATGTCTTTGCGCATTTTCAGGTCGAGAGCGGCCAGCGGTTCATCGAGCAGAAGAACTTCGGGTTCGTTTACAATGGCCCGTGCAATAGCCACGCGCTGCTGTTGTCCGCCCGAGAGTGAATCAACGTCGCGTTCTTCGTAGTCGGTCATTGCAACCATTTTTAAAACCTTTTTTACTTTTTCCTTAATGGCAGGAGTTGGTAATTTTTTCAGGTTCAACCCAAAAGCAATGTTGTTGTAAACGTTTAAATGAGGGAAAAGTGCATATTTCTGAAATACTGTATTTACCGGGCGAAGGTGCGGCGGGGTATTGGTCATTACTTTGCCGGCAATCGAGATTGTTCCTTCGGTTACTTTTTGAAAACCCGCAACAATACGAAGTAAAGTGGTCTTTCCGCAACCGGAAGGGCCAAGAATCGTTACAAATTCACCCTTTTGTACATAAAGATTTACATCATCAAGAACCAGTTTTTCGCCAAATATTTGCGAAACATGTTCAATTGAAATAATATTCTCTGATTGCTGCATTTCCCCCTTTCAGTATTCAAATTACACCTTTTATATTTTGTATTCAAAAAGCAAATATATATAATGAAATGAAATTTAAAACAGGGAATTAGTGTTGGAATATAGTAAATATGTTGAAAGGTTCTTTTTGTAAAGAATGAATTAATAAAGAACCCGTGAAATTGTGGTTAATTGAATTTAAGATTGTAATATTTTTACACAGAATAAACCATTTCAGTTTTTTTTTGTCAACATAAAATACGATAATTTATCGTTAAAATTATCCAATTCATCTATTCAATTAAAGCAATAAAATTGCAATTGGTAATTTAGGCTGAATTAAAGTTATTCTGAAACTTAACAATTGATAAACTAAAATTAAATCAAAATGAGACGATCACGATTTTCGGAGCATTTAAGTCTTTTGCTTATTTTGTTCCTGGGGTTTAATGTTACTTTGGTAGCACAAAATCTGCCTCAATTAAACAAAACAAACATTAAGGAAGTTGTTTCCAAAATGACTTTGGAAGAAAAGGCAAGCCTTGTTGTTGGTGCAGGGATGAATTTTGGACCGCCGCCTTCAGCTGGTGCCAATCAGCCAGGCGGAGGAAACCCACCTGCTTCTCCAAATCCAAACGGCGGAGGAAATCCACCTGCCGGTCCGGTGGTTGGCAATACCAAAACTCTGGTTGACGGTGCAGCCGGTACTACTCATGGTGTTGAACGACTTGGAATCACACCAACCGTTGTTTCTGACGGACCTGCCGGAATCAGGATTAGTCCGACCCGCCAGAACGATAATAACACGTATTATTGTACTGCTTTTCCTGTTGGAACTTTATTGGCTTCAACCTGGAACACCGAATTGGTAAATCAGGTGGGGCAGTCGATGGGTGACGAATTGCTTGAATACGGAATCGATGTTTTGCTGGGGCCAGGAATGAATATTCAGAGAAATCCGTTGAACGGAAGGAATTTTGAATATTATTCTGAAGATCCTTATGTTACAGGTAAAATCGCAGCAGCCATGGTTAACGGAATTCAGTCGAAAGGTGTGGGAGCCTGCATCAAACATTTTGTGGTAAACAATGCTGAAACCAACCGTAACACATTGAATGTAATAGTTGGTCAGCGGGCGTTGCGCGAAATTTATTTGGAAGGATGGCGAATTGCCGTTTCTGAATCTCAGCCCTGGACAGTAATGTCATCGTATAATTTGCTGAACGGAACTTATACTTCGGAAGAATATGATTTGTTAACCAGTGTTTTAAGAAACGACTGGGGTTTTAAAGGGTATGTAATGACCGACTGGATGGGAGGAAAAAATCCGGTGGAACAAATGAAAGCCGGCAACGATTTGCTGATGCCGGGAAATCAGGGTCAGCAGGATGCCATTGTAAAAGCGGTTAAAGAAGGACAACTGGACGAAAAAGTTCTGGATAAAAACGTGGAACGTATTTTAAACATTGTTGTAAAAGGTCCTCGTTTTAATGGGTATAAATTTTCAAACAAACCCGATTTAAAAGCCAATGCTAAAGTTACCCGCCAAAGTGCAACCGAAGGAATGGTTTTGCTCAAAAACGACAATTCTACTTTGCCTTTCCCGAAAGAAGTTAAAAAGCTGGCTGTTTTTGGAAATACTTCCTACGATATAATTTCAGGCGGAACAGGTAGCGGCGATGTTAACGAAGCTTACAGCGTTTCACTGGTAGAAGGTCTTCAGAATGTAGGTTATTCAGTAAACGAAAACCTGAAAAAAATGTACGATGCTTACAAAGATGTTATAAAAGAAGGCCAGCCGCCGCGCCGAGGTTTTATGTTTATGGGACAGGAACCAACGCCTGAAATTGAAGTGACTGAAAAACTGGCTACAAGTTTAGCCGAGATTTCGGATGCAGCAATTATTACCATCGGAAGAAACTCGGGTGAAGGCCGCGACCGGAGCGCAGGAGAAGGCGATTTCAACCTGACAGCTTCGGAACAGCAAATGATTAAAAATGTGTCGGCAGCTTTTAAAGCAAAAAACAAAAAAGTAGTTGTTATTCTGAATGTTGGTGGTGTTGTTGAAACTGTAAGCTGGAAAGAAATTCCGGATGCCATTTTACTTGCCTGGCAAGGTGGACAGGAAACCGGAAATTCAATCGCCGATATTTTAAGCGGCGCAGCAAATCCTTCAGGAAAACTTGCAATTACATTCCCTGCAAAATATGAAAATGTACCGTCAGCAAAAACTTTCCCCGGGAAGGAACTTCCTTCCAACGAACCTCAGGAACAGGGACAAAGAAGTTTTATGCGCGGTAAACCGGCAGAAGATATTTATACCGACGGAATTTATGTTGGGTATCGTTTTTACGAAACTTTTAACGTAAAACCTTCTTATGAATTTGGTTATGGTCTTTCCTACACAACTTTTGAATACAGTAACCTGAAACTCAGTTCAACCAAATTCAGCAAGAACATTACTGTAACGGTTGATATTAAAAATACCGGAAATGTTGCCGGAAAAGAAGTTGCTCAGTTGTATTTGAGTGCTCCTGCAAACAAATTGGAAAAACCTGCTGAAGAACTGAAAGGTTTTGCAAAAACAAAAATGCTTCAACCGGGTGAAAGTCAAACTGTTTCTTTTGTAATCGACAGCCAGAACCTGGCTTCTTTCGATATTGCATCATCGGCATGGATTGCTGAAGCAGGAAATTATACGATTAAAATTGGTGCATCTTCAAAAGATATTAAAGCAACCGCATCTTTCGATTTGGCTAAAGAAAAAGTGGTAAGAAAAGAATCGAATGTTCTTGCTCCTTCCGTAAAAATTGATGAATTAACTCAGAAATAATTTCTGAATTTTTCAATAAAGGACAATTGCGAAAACACCTGTATTTTTTGTGCAGGTGTTTTTTTATTTGCTGAAGGAATAACATCATGATAAAGTTGTTTTTGTAATTAATTCCCTGTTTTTGTAACTTATCCGATAAAAACCAATGAGTTACACAAATCTGAATCGCAGGGATTTTGTTAAAACAACTCTCGCCGGAACCATTGCACTTGCCGCCGGTGATTACCCGTTTACAAATCCTGCCGTTGTTAGTGTTGTAAAAATCAATGGAGATATAAAATCAGCAGTAACAAAAGCAATCGAACTAATTGGAGGTGTTGGCCATATTTTAAAGGGCAAACAAAAAATCATGCTAAAACCCAATTTAGTTGGCCCTGATTCTGCATATACTACAAAACCTGAAGTTATAAAAGCTTTGGCTGAATTGTTTAAATCGGCCGGGAAAACGGTTTCAATCGGAGAAGGTTCAGCAGCTGCCGAAGGATTTAATATCAAAAACAATATTCAGTACCGCACCAAAAAGAGCGAAATTCTGGATCCGATGCAACAGTTTATTTTCGAAAAACTGGGGTATACAAAACTGGCAGAAGAACTCGGTGTTCCCTTAATCAATCTGCATTCGGGTGAAATGGCAGAAGTGAATGTTTCCAATGGATTGTTGTTCGATAAAATAACCGTTCATAAATCGGTGGCTGAAACCGACCTGCTTTGTTCGGTTCCCATGATGAAAACACATGTTTTGGCAACTGTAACTTTGGGAATGAAAAACCTGATTGGAGTTTATCCGGGAAGTATTTATTATTCAGTGCGTTCATTTCTTCACGACAGGGCAGCAGAAAAAAATTCACCCGGAATTGCTTATGAAATTGTCGATATGGTAAGGGCCAGTAAAATGGGATTAACTGTAATAGATGCTTCGGTGGCGATGGAAGGAAATGGCCCCGCAGAAGGGGAACTGATTCCCATGAATTTAATAATTGCAGGAACAAACCCATTGGCTACCGATTTGGTTGCTGCCAATATTATGGGCTTTAAAACCGAGGAAATTCCGACATTTAACTGGGCTGTTAAAAGCGGAATGAAACCGGCTTCCATCGACGACATTGAAATAAGGGGAGAAAAACCCGAAAATGTGCGAAGAAATTTTAAAAAACCGGGTGTAGTTCCGTGGAATGCCATTAATAAATTGTGGGGCGTTCAGGAAATTTAGACTGTTCTGTAATTTTTTAGGTGAATATTATCGAATGTTTCTAAAAGTGTCGGTTGTACACCCCACAACATTTAATTATATTCGTGCAAACTTAAACCTGATGAAGTCTAAATTTAAAAGTCTGTTATCTGTTTTATTCCTGATGCTTGCTTATTCAGGAATTTTTGCCAACGAACCTGATTCAGCTTTTGTATTTTCATACACAACTTCAAATCAAAACAATACTGCCGGTTTGCATTTCGCCTGGAGTACCGACAGAGAAAACTGGCACGCAATTGGTCCTGAATTCCGGTTTTTAGCCAGCGATTTTGGTTGTTGGGGAACGCAGAAAAAGTTAATCAATCCTTTTGTCTTTCAGGATGAAACCGGCCTTTGGCATTGCCTGTGGACACTGAACAACGAAGTAGGACAGTTTGCACACGCTGCCACCGAAGATTTTTATCAATGGAAACGACAGTCGTATCCTGAAGTGATGGAATCCGGCAATGTTATAGATTTGGAGGTTTTTTACGATAAAACCGGGCAGTTTTACACCATTACCTGGCTGAGCGAAATAAACGGGAAAACCGCAATTTTTAAAACAACAACTACCGATTTTAAAACATATTCCGAAACTGCTGCTGCTTCGGAAAGTGAAAGGTTAAATTCCCGAAAAACAGTTACAATTGATGGTGAAAAACAAACAGGAATCGTTTGTAAAGTTCCCTGGAAAGTTATCGACGGGTTAATTAAACAGCAGCAATGGAGCCTTTTTCATGAAGAACAAAGAGCAGACAACACCAGTCTGGATGCCGAGCGGTTTGAAAATCTGGAAACGGTTTCAGCATCAGTTACTTTGAATCCTACAAAAAGTAAAACAATCAGCGATTTGCTTGTGGGTGTTTTTTTTGAAGACATTAATTACGCTGCCGATGGAGGTTTGTACGCCGAATTGATTCAGAACCGCGACTTTGAATACGATCTGCAAGACAGGGAAGGAAACGACCCAACTTGGAACAGTTTTAAAGCCTGGAAATTGAACGGGGAGTTTGCAACTTTTGACATAGATACAATTGCGCCCATTCATAAAAATAACAAACATTATGCAGTATTAAACATTTCGAGTCCCGGAGCAACTCTTGTAAACGAAGGTTTCGATGGTATTCCGTTAAAACAGGGTGAAAAGTATAATTTTTCAGTATTTGCCAAAGTTTTGGATAATGAAAAAGGAAAATTACGAGTTCAGTTAAAAGATAAGGAAGGTGAAATTATTGCAACTGCAAAAACAAAAAATCTGTCTGCCAACTGGAAAAAGTACGAACTGGTGTTGGAAGCAGGTGAAAATGCTGCAAATGCTGTTCTAGAAGTTGTTCCCGATTTTTCTGGGAAAGTAGCTCTGGATATGGTTTCCGTTTTTCCGCAAAAAACATTTATGAACCGCAAAAACGGGTTGCGCGCCGATTTGGCTCAGCTCATTGCCGACATTCAGCCGCGTTTTGTTCGTTTTCCCGGCGGATGTGTGGCGCACGGCGACGGACTGCAAAACATGTACCGCTGGAACCGGACAGTCGGGCCGCTTGAATCGCGGGTTCCGCAACGAAATATCTGGGGGTATCATCAGTCAGCCGGACTCGGTTATTTCGAATATTTTCAGTTTTGTGAGGACATTGGTGCCGAGCCGTTGCCGGTTTTGGCTGCCGGTGTTCCCTGTCAGAATTCGGGAACTTGCGGGCACGGGCAACAGGGCGGAATTCCGATGTGCGATATGGGTGAATACATTCAGGAAGTGCTCGATTTAATTGAATGGGCAAACGGCGATAAAAATACAAAATGGGGAAAAATCCGTGCCGAAGCTGGTCATCCCGAACCTTTCAACCTAAAATACATTGGCATTGGAAACGAAGATTTGATCACCGATATTTTTGAAGAACGGTTTACTATGATTTACGATGCAGTAAAATCAAAACACCCGGAGATTACGGTTATTGGAACAGTGGGCCCGTTTTCTTCGGGAACGGATTACAACGAAGGCTGGGAACTGGCCACAAAACTACAGGTGCCAATGGTTGATGAACATTATTATCAAACGCCCGGCTGGTTTATTCATAACCAGGATTTTTACGACATATACGATCGTTCAAAACCGAAAGTTTATCTTGGTGAATATGCAGCTCATTTGCCCGGGCGGCCCAACAACATTGAAACGGCGCTTTCGGAAGCGCTCTATTTATTGAGTGTGGAACGAAACGGCGATGTGGTGAAAATGACCTCGTACGCGCCTTTGTTGGCCAAAGAAGGGCACACCCAGTGGAACCCCGATTTGATTTATTTCAACAACACCGAAGTAAAACCAACAGTAGGTTATTACGTTCAGAAATTGTTCGGACAAAATTCAGGAACAAAATACATTCCTTCCGAAATAAAACTTTCTGAAAATTCGGAAGATGCAAAACTCAGGGTGAAAATGTCGGTTGTTAAGGATGAAAAAACAGGCGATGTTATTCTGAAACTGGTGAATTTGTTGCCCAAAGAAGTAAACTCAAATATCGATCTTTCAGAAATTATCCCTGCTCAATTGGAGGCTGATTTAACGATTTTGAAAGGAAAACCCGACGATAAAAATGCCCGGCCGGAATACAAAAAAATTCAGGTAAACAATACGTTGAATTATACTTTGCCTGCCTATTCTTTTTCGGTAATCCGGTTAAAAACAAAGTAACAAGTTGAAATTATAACATTACGAAATAATGATTAAAAAAGAGACAATTAATAATTTGCGCTGGCTAAAATGGAGTTTGATTTTGGTTTTGCTGGTGAATATTTTTTCATCGTGCGAAAATCAAAATCCGGAAGATGATTCACTCTCCGGTTACCTGTTTGTTTATTTTACCGGAAACGGCCCCGGCGAAGAGGCAATCCGGTTTGCCATCAGCGACGACGGTTACAATTACCGGGCGCTGAACAACAATCAGCCAATTCTTGATTCAAAAACCATCAGCAGTTCGGGCGGAGTTCGCGACCCGCACATTTTGCGCGGCGCCGACGGCAAAACATTTTATATGGTCGCTACCGATTTGTATGTGCCGGAACAGGGCTGGAACAACTTTGCCATGATTTTGATGAAATCAACCGACCTGGTCAACTGGACAACTTCCATTGTAAATATTCCTGAAACCTTCCCGGAAGAATTTGGCGATGTAAACCGCGTTTGGGCGCCTCAAACCATTTACGACGAAGCTTCGGGAAAATACATGATTTATTTCTCGATGAAAATAGGAGAGGGCAAGGATATTATTTATTACGCTTTTGCAAACGATGATTTTACAGCATTGGAAGCAGCCCCGAAACAGCTTTATTTTCCGCCGGCCGAAAGCAATACCAAAGCCTGTATCGATGGTGATATTATTCCTTTTAACGGGAAATTTTATCTTTTTCACAAAGCGGAAGACGGCGACCCGGGAATTAAACTGGCCGTTTCTGATAAATTAACCGAAGGGTACCAACTGGTGAGCGATAAACGTGTTGATTCGGAAACCCATCCGGTGGAAGGCAGCGGCATTTTTAAACTGAACAATTCGGAAGAATGGATTTTAATGTACGATGTTTATACCAGCGGACGTTACCAGTTTACAAAAAGCAGCGATTTGCAGAACTTCTCAGTGGTTGATGAAGAAGTTTCGATGAATTTTCATCCGCGGCACGGAACGGTGTTGCCGGTTACAAAAAACGAACTGAAACAACTTGTTGCAAAATGGGGACGATTGGATGATTTACTCGTTGAGGCAACTTCTCCGGGGCTGAAAAAGTTAAATGTTGTTTTTGATGGCGCAAATAAAATAATCCATTTACCCGTAAAAAGAGGTGTCGATTTGTCAAATTTTGATCCTCAGTTTACATGTTTAACCGGAGTTTCATTTACTCCCGAAGGCGCGCAAAATTTCGCCAACGGTACGTTTGCTTACACCTTTTCTGTTGAAGGACAGGGCGATGTAGTTTACGAAGTAAGTGCGTCGGAAGATCACAATCCGGTTTTGGAAGGTTATTATGCCGACCCCGATATTTTGTATTCAGAAAAAACCGGCAAATATTACATTTACCCAACTTCCGATGGTTTTAACAACTGGTCGGGCTACTATTTTAAAGTATTTTCTTCGGAAAATCTGGTAGATTGGACGGACGAAGGAATTATTATTGACCTGAAAAAGGATGTAACCTGGGCCAACCGAAATGCCTGGGCGCCTTGTATCGTTGAGAAAAAAATCGACGGGGAATACAAATATTTCTATTATTTCACGGCTGCACAGAAAATCGGGGTTGCAGTGGCCGACAATCCAACCGGCCCTTTTGTTGACAGTGGCCGTACTTTGATTGATTTTAAACCAACCGGAGTAAAAGGTGGACAGGAAATCGACCCCGATGTATTTACCGATCCAAAAACCGGTAAAACCTACCTTTATTGGGGGAACGGTTACATGGCCGGAGCCGAACTCAACGACGATATGATTTCGCTCAACAAAAAAACACTGAAAACATTTAACATCGATACTACTTTCCGCGAAGGAACGTATGTTATTTTCAGAAACGGAACCTATTATTTTATGTGGTCGGAAGACGACACCCGCAGCCCGAATTACAAAGTCCGGTATGCTACTACCGATGCTCCGCTCGGCAAGCTTACTATTCCTGAAAACAACATCGTAATTCAGCGCGATTCAGTAAACAATATTTTTGCCACCGGCCACAATTCTGCTGTCCTGGTTCCCGGAACAGACGACTGGTATTTGGTTTACCACCGTTTTACATATCCTGAAGGTGTAAAAATGGGGCAGGCCGGAGGTTTTCACCGCGAAGTTTGTATCGATAAACTGAGTTTTGATTCAGAAGTGAAAATTAAAGAAGTTATTCCAACATTGAAAGGAATTGAACCAATCAAATAAATTGAAAGTATTATCTAAACCTAAAAATATGAAACGTTTAATTTTGGTTTTTGTCCTCGCTGTTTGCTCTGCAACTTTTGTGAAGTCGCAGGTGAAATTCGACAATATTCTTTACGGAGTGGCTTATTATCACGAATACATGCCTTCTGTTCGTTTGGACGAAGACGTGAAAATGATGAAAGAAGCCGGAATTTCGGTGGTTCGTTTGGGTGAATCTACCTGGAGTTTGTTCGAGCCCCGCGAAGGAGAGTTTGAATTTGCCTGGATGGACAGAATCATCGACAAATTTTATGCGGCCGGAATAAAGGTCATTCTCGGAACGCCAACCTATTCAATCCCGGCGTGGTTGTGGCACAAACACCCCGAGGTTCTGCTGGAATACCAGAACAGTGGAAAAGCCTATTACGGCATTCGCCAGAACATGGACATTACCAATCCGACTTTTTTGTTTTACAGCGAACGGATTATCCGGAAAATGATGGAACATTATGCGCAGCATCCGGGAATAATTGGTTACCAGGTCGACAATGAAACCACATCACGCGGAGTGAACAACTACGATTTTCAGGTTGGATTTGTAAATTATCTGAAAAAGAAATTTGGAACCCCCGAAAACCTCAACAAAATTTGGGGTTTGAATTACTGGGGAATGACTATCGACGGATGGGAAGAACTGGCTCCCCGCGATGGAATTACCAACACTGCATATAAATTGGAATGGGAAAGATACAACCGAAAGGCGGTGGCTGATTTTTTAACGTGGCAATCGGCAATTGTACAGGAGTATAAACGCGCCGACCAGTTTATTACACAATGTTTTATGCCGGCAGTTCAGGATATTGATCAACATGCTTCTTCAAAATTGATGGATGTTATGGCGGTGAATGTTTATCACGGTCAGCAGGACGATTTAACCGGAAATGAGATTGCTTTTGCAGGCGATTATTTCCGGTCAGTAAAACATAAAAATTATCTGATTACAGAAACCAACGCGCAAACCATCGGTTGGAATTCGCGCATTCAGCAGCCTCCGTACCCGGGACAAATGCGGCAAAATGTGTATGCTCATCTGGGATCGGGCGCAAATATGGTGGAATACTGGCACTGGCACTCCATTCATTACGGACAGGAAACCTACTGGAAAGGTGTACTTTCGCACGATTTACAACCCAACCGTGCTTATGCCGAAGTGTCGAAAACTGCACACGAACTGGAGCGGATTGGGAAAAAACTGGTCAACCTGAAAAAGGAAAACAAAGTGGCCATTTTATACAGTCACGATTCAAATACAGCGCTGAATATTATGCCGTTCGATCAGGGTGGAAGTGCCTGGGGAAGCGACAACAATAACTTTTACACGAATAATCTGGTGAAACAATTTCATACCATTTTGTACCAAAACAATGTGGGTGTTGATTTTATTTTTCCCGAAAACCCTGAATTTGAAAAATACGCTTTGGTAATTATCCCTTCACTTTATATTGCAGGCGATGAGTTATTGCAGAAAATAAGCAACTATGTCAAAAACGGGGGGCAGGTAATAATGCAGTTCAAAAGCGGTTTTTGCGATGAAAATTCGATGGTACGTCCGGTGCTGGCTCCCGGCCCGCTGCGCGAAGCCTGTGGATTTTATTACCAGGAATTTACCAGTTTCAAAGAAATGAGTCTGAAAAACAATCCTTTCAATGTGAGTGAAAACGAAAACAAGGTAAATACCTGGGCCGAATATATTGTGCCCGAAACTGCCAAGCCACTGGCTTTTTTCGATCACTGGTATTTTGGAGAATTTCCCGCAATAACCATCAATAACTTTGGAAAAGGGACACTGCTTTACGAAGGTTGTATGGTTTCCGATTCCATTCAGGAAAAAATATTGATGGAAGCCGTAAAACGCGCCGGACTGCAAACACCTGATCAAAATTTGCACTGGCCGTTAATTACGAAATCGGGCATAAACGACGAAGGGAAAACCATTCACTACTATTACAATTATTCCTCGCAGCCGGCCGATATTTTATATCCTTATAAAAAAGGAACTGAACTTATTTCAGGAAATAAAATCAACGGGCAGGAAACGCTTACAATTGCGCCCTGGGATCTACTAATTATTGAAGAATAGCAAAATCAAGAAAATGAAAACAAATCAGCTTTTACTCCTTTTTTTATTATTTCTGACGGTTGCTTGTTCAACTCAAAAAGAAGAATCTGTAAAACAAAATGCAGTTTATCCCATTTCAGGTATTCCTTTCAGCAAGGTAAAAATTGAAGACCAGTTTTGGTTGCCTAAAATTGAAACCAACCGAACGGCTACCATTCCTGCATCGTTTAAAAAGTGTGAGGAAATGGGGCGTTTGGACAATTTTCTGATTGCCGGCGGGAAAATGGAAGGCCCGGTGAAAGGTGAAATGCCTTTCGACGATACCGATGTTTATAAAACCATTGAAGGTGCTGCTTATTCCATGACTACTTTTCCTGATGCGAAACTGGATGCATATGTTGATTCGGTTATTGAGATTATTAGCATCGGTCAGGAAGAGGACGGCTATTTAACCACATACAAAACCATTGATACAACACATGCTCCGGCAGGTTGGTGTCCTCCCGGCGGACGTTGGGAGAATCTTGAATGCAGTCACGAATTGTACAACAGCGGACATTTGTTTGAGGCGGCTTCGGCACATTATATCGCCACCGGAAAAACCAATTTTCTGAACATTGCCTTAAAAAATGCCGATTTGCTGGTTTCTGTTTTTGGAAAGGAAGGAAATACGCAGGTTCCCGGCCATCAGATTGTTGAAACCGGTTTGATAAAATTATACCTGATTACTCAAAATGAAGATTATCTGAAACTTGCCCGCCATTTTCTGGATCTTCGTGGCGATACTACCAAACGCGAAGTCTGGGGACCTTACAACCAGGATGACAAACCCGTTATACTCCAGGACGAGGCTGTGGGGCACGCTGTTCGGGCAGGTTATATGTACGCCGGAATGACTGATATCGCTGCTCTTTTCAACGACGAAGCCTACAAAAATGCAGTGGATAAAATCTGGGAAAATGTGGTGACAAAAAAAATGTACCTCATCGGTGGAATAGGATCGCGCCACGACGGCGAAGCTTTTGGCGAAAACTACGAACTCCCCAACCTCACCGGTTACAATGAAACCTGTGCTGCCATTGCCAATGTGTACTGGAATTACCGCATGTTTCTGCTCCACGGCGACGCCAAATACATCGATGTTTTGGAGCGGAGTTTATACAACAATGTACTTTCGGGTGTTTCGCTCGACGGCACCACTTTCTTTTATCCGAATCCGTTGCAGTGCGACATGAGTTACGCTTTTAACAGTGGCGGAAGTTTGAAACGCGAACCCTGGTTCGACTGTTCATGCTGTCCTACAAACCTTTCACGTTTTATGCCTTCGGTAGCAGGGTATGTTTATGCCCATCACAAAAACGATTTGTACGTGAATTTGTACGTTCAAAGTTCAACAAAAGCTGAAATGGAAAATACTTCAGTTGAAATTAGTCAGGTTACAAAATATCCCTGGGACGGAGATGTAAAATTGAAGATTTCTCCGGATAAAAAGGCTGCTTTTTCGGTAAAACTCCGAATTCCAGGATGGGCCGCAAACCAGCCTGTTCCCGGCGATTTGTACACGTATAAAAACAGTTCTAAAGCTAAACCGGTGATTAAAATTAATGGTGAAGAAATAAATTTTGAAACTGAAAAAGGATACGCCGTTTTGAATCGCGAATGGCAAAGAGGCGACGAAATTGAACTGGTTTTGCCCATGGAAGTGAAAAAAGTTAAAGCCAATGAACTTGTAATTGACGATCGCGGAAAAGTAGCCATCGAACGCGGACCAATTGTGTATTGCCTTGAAGGAATTGACAATCCTGAAATCGATAATGTAATTGTTTCCGAAAACACTTCATTTAATTCTCGTTTCGAAGAAAGTTTGTTAAATGGAGTTGAAATTATTGAAGCTTCAGGAAACGATAATAACGAACAGTTTAAAGCCATTCCTTATTATGTTTGGAACAACCGGGGCGCCAATAAAATGAACGTTTGGCTCACCGAAAAATAGATTAAGTTTTGTGTTTTTAGAAAATGAAAATCCACCAATTTCAGAATTAAATTGAAATGAATAAAATGAAACGGAAACAGCACATTTTTTTTGCACTTGTACTTTTATTGGCAAGTAGTTTTTTTGTTAGTGCACAGAGAAATCGTGAAAAAAAGGAATTACCGTCAACACTTGGAATTGAGGATGGAGTGGAGGTATTCGAAACGCCGGTTTTTAAACTGTCGGTGCTGAAATCGTCACAAACAGTGTATGCGCTGAATCCGGTGAGTGAGCCCGGGTTTGATTTTACTCCCGGGAAATTGTTGCCACAGCGTGACAAAGATGGTTTCTATCATTTGGGCGATATTAATTTCAGGGTAAAAAAGGAAGGAGAAAATTCGTGGATGAGCTTCTCTTCGGCAGCGCACCGAAAACCGGTTGAGACTTTAAAACCTGAATCTTCCGAAGTTTTGGCAGCATCTGATCTAACGCTGCTATTCGAAAACTCACCGCTAAAAGTTACCCGTTTCTGGGAAAACCACAACGGAAATGTGGTGCTTCGTTTCGAGTTCAAAAATATTTCAGACAAAACCGTAGAAATCGGCGCATTGGGAATTCCAATGATTTTCAATAATAATCTTGCTGAAAAGTCGCTGGATGAGGCACATGCCGAAAATGTATTTTTTGATCCGTACATTGGCAACGACGCTGGTTATTTGCAGGTGATCCGTTTAAAAGGCAGCGGACCTGTTTTGTTGGTAATACCGTACGGGAAATCACCTTTTGAAGCGTACAATCCGCTGCTCGACGATCCGACACCACGCGGAATTACATTCGAAGGGTTTCACGAATGGATGATTCATTCAAAAGCTTTGGCTGAAAACGAATGGAAAGACGCCACGCCCTGGAACAATGCTACTTCTTTCAGCTTAAAACCTGGCAAAACAAAAAGTTATGGTGTTGAATTCGTTTTAACCGACTCGGTACAAAATATCGAAAAAACACTCATCGAAAATAACCGGCCTGTGGCAGTGGGAATCCCCGGTTACGTTTTGCCTTTGGATGTTAATGCTTCACTGTTTCTGAAATACGACAAAAAAGTGAAAAATTTTAAAGTTGAACCTGAAGGATCGCTGAGCCTTGTAGAAAAAGGAATAACAAAAAGCGGCCGACAAAAATACGAGGTAAAAGGTAAAAAATGGGGCCGCGCAAGGTTAACGGTTTTTTATACAGACGGACTGGAACAAACCATCAATTATAAAATAATAAAATCCGAAGAAAAGGTGGTTGCCGACAATGGTCGTTTTCTAACTACCGAACAGTGGTTTAACCAATCCAACGATCCGTTTAACCGCACTCCTTCAGTGATTACTTACGATTATGAAACAAAAAAACAGGTTATCCAGGATAGCCGGGCCTGGATTTGTGGTATTGGCGATGAGGGAGGCTCTGGTTCGTGGCTAAATGCCATTATGAAACAGCTGGTAGAACCCAACAAGGAAGAAATTGCCAAACTCGAAGATTTTATGCAGCAAACCGTTTGGGGTGGTCTGCAGTACAACGAAGGCAAGCTAAAATATGGCGTGAGAAAAAGTATGTTTTATTACGAACCCGATTCGATGCCTGCCGGCACTTACAGCGACAGTATCAATTTTAAAACCTGGGCTGCCTGGAGCAAAGAACAGTCGATGTCGGTTGGCCGTTCATACAACTACCCGCACGTGGCGGCTGCTCACTGGGTAATGTACCGTTTGGCACGAAACTACGAAGGGCTGGTTACTCAAAAAAGCTGGGACTGGTATCTGCTAAATGCCTACCAAACTTCAATGGCAATGGTTGAACTGGCACCCTATTATGCACAGTTTGGTCAGATGGAAGGCAGTATTTTTATTCATATTCTTAATGATTTAAAAGCCGAAGGTTTATGGGAATATGCACGAAAACTGGAGACCGCTATGAAACAGCGCACCGACCACTGGGCAACCCTTAATTATCCGTTTGGCAGCGAAATGCCCTGGGATTCAACCGGGCAGGAGGAAGTGTATATGTGGTCGAAATATTTTGGTTTCGACCACAAAGCAGAAACAACTTTAAAAGCGATTCTGGCTTACATGCCAACCGTGCCACATTGGGCGTATAACGGAAATGCCCGCCGTTACTGGGATTTTCTTTATGGCGGAAAACTGTCGAGGGTGGAACGGCAGATTCATCATTACGGTTCGGGGCTGAATGCAATTCCTGTTTTGTATCAATACCGTCAAAATCCCGACAATCTTTACCTTTTGCGTGTTGGTTACGGTGGATTGATGGGAACGCTTTCAAACATCACAGAAGATGGTTTTGCCCCCTGTGCTTTTCATTCGTTTCCATCAACCTTAAAAAACGATGGTATTTCGGGCGATTACGGCCCCGGATTTTATGGTTATGCTGTTAATTCCTCTACTTTTATTGTGAAAAATGAAGAGTTTGGCTGGCTCTCTTTTGGCGGAAATCTAACCGAAACAGGTGAAAATGTAAAAGTCGAATTAACCACAGCAGCAAAATCGCGGGTATTTATTGCCCCTTTGAAATTGTGGCTTTCGCTTGATGCCGGCCAGTTTAAATCAGTTTCATTCAACACTAATTCAAACGAAGTTGAGCTGGAATTCAATCCAAAGAATGAATTTACACCAACCGCATTTCTAAAAATTGAACAACCCGAAAATGAAAATACTATACCTACACTTTCCGGTTTCAGCAAAAACAGTCGCGGACAATACGTTATTCCACTTAAAAACGAACCGGTTAAACTGATGATGAAATAAAAATCAAACGATATATTAAATTTTCCAATAAAAAATGGGAGTCATCAATTGGCTCCCATTTTCTTTTGTTATTTTTTTCGTTAACCTGCTTTTAACCGTTGCAGGCTCGAACGTACAATTTTATCTTCGGCGTATTTCTTTGTAATTTTTAATACTTCGATTTTTTCAGAAGGAGAATCAAACATCGCGTCATTCATAATGCTTTCACAAATCGAACGCAATCCTCTTGCACCAAGTTTAAATTCAATGGCCATTTCAACAATAAATTGCAAAGCTTCTTCTTCAAACTCTAGCTTTATATCGTCAATCTGGAACAGCTTTTTATATTGTTTGATGACTGAATTTTTGGGCTCGGTTAAAATCCTTCGAAGCGCTTCTTTGTCGAGCGGATCGAGGTGAACCAAAACCGGCAAACGACCAATTATTTCAGGAATCAATCCAAACGATTTTAAGTCCTGCGGAGCAACGTACTGCAACAGGTTTTCCCTTTCAATACGGTCAGTTTCTTTGGCTGCGCTGTACCCGATAACTTTTGTGTTCAACCGGTTGGCAATTTTACGTTCAATTCCGTCGAAAGCGCCACCGCAAATAAACAGGATGTTTTTTGTATCCACCGGAATCAGTTTTTGTTCTGGATGTTTGCGACCTCCCTGCGGCGGAACATTTACAATTGAACCTTCGAGAAGTTTTAACAAACCCTGTTGAACACCTTCTCCCGAAACATCGCGGGTAATGGAAGGATTGTCGCCCTTTCGGGCAATTTTATCAATTTCATCAACGAAAACAATACCGCGTTCGGCGGCTTCCACATTGTAATCGGCAGCCTGTAAAAGCCGGGTCAGCAAACTTTCAATGTCTTCGCCCACATAACCAGCTTCGGTTAAAACCGTTGCATCGACAATGGTAAACGGAACATGCAGCATTTTGGCAATAGTACGCGCCAGCAATGTTTTTCCAGTTCCGGTTTCTCCCACAAGAATAATGTTCGATTTTTCAATTTCGGTCTCATCATCATCGAAAGGCTGGGTGAGCCTTTTGTAGTGGTTGTACACCGAAACCGACAATATTTTTTTTGCCTGATCCTGACCAATTACATATTGATCAAGGAATTCCTTGATTTCTTTTGGCTTTAATAATTTAATCCCGTCGAGATTAAAAGCGCTGTCTTTTTTTATTTCTTCCTGAATAATAGAATGGGCCTGTTCAGCACAACGGTCGCAAATATGACCATCGATCCCCGCAATCAGAAGATTTACCTCTTTTTTATCACGCCCGCAAAAAGAGCACTTGTCCATTTTTTCTTTACCTGGCATTACTTATGATTTCGAACTAAAATTTCATCAATCATTCCGTACTTAACAGCTTCTTCCGACGTCATCCAGTAATCGCGATCGGCATCGTGTTCAACCTGTTCGTACGTTTTGCCGGTGTGTTCGGCTATGATGACATAAAGTTCCTTTTTTATTTTAAGAATTTCGCGTGCAGTAATTTCAATATCCGAAGCCTGTCCCTGCGCGCCACCCATGGGTTGATGAATCATAACCCGCGAATGTTTTAGCGCCGAGCGTTTTCCTTTGGTTCCGGCAGTTAAAAGTACAGCTCCCATCGATGCTGCCATTCCGGTACAAATGGTGGCTACATTGGCCGAAATGTACTGCATGGTATCGTAAATTCCGAGTCCGGCGTGTACCGAGCCGCCCGGTGTATTGAAATAAATCTGAATTTCTTTGGTTGGATCAGTAGATTCAAGAAACAACAACTGCGCCTGAATAATGTTGGCAACTGTGTCGTCGATGGGAACGCCGAGAAATATAATACGGTCCATCATTAATCTCGAAAATACATCCATGGAAGCCACATTTAACTGCCGTTCTTCAATAATTGTCGGCGAAATGTAATTCCCGTATATCGAAGTGTAGCGGTCCATGGTAAGACTGCTGATTCCAATATGTTTTGTTGCGTATTTTTTAAATTCGTTACGATCTTCCATTTTTAAATGTTTTTATGAAAAAAATAACTTTGTAAGTTTCGTTTCAGAACGATTTACAAAGTTATAAAAAAGTTTTTTGCTGAAATGTTCAGCAAAATTTATTTCATTTTTAGATTGACCTGATATTCTTCGGTTTTAAATACCTTTCAATGTAAATGTAATCCAGCTGATATTCAATGTTTTCTTGAATCCGGTTTACATTTCCGATTGTTTCATCATTTCGTTGAATTCGTCCTGACTTACTTCTTTTTCTTCAATTTCAACTTTTTCTTTTACAACCGCAATCACTTTGTCTTCGTAAAGTTTTTTGAAAATCCTTTCGCTTTCTTCCGGTTTTTCCAGGATCATTTTCGCAAACGATTCAAGCTGTTCTTCCGGCACATCGTAAATACCGTACTGACTGTACTGAGCGCGTGCCATTTGTTTGGCGAAATCCCGGGTTTCATCAGGGGTAACTTTTAGCTCGTTTTCTTTAATGATAGAATCTTTGATTAACTGCCACTGCAAATCTTTGATAAAATAGTCAAATTCATTTTCGATTTGTTCAAGCGTTAATTCTTTATTGATAGTAATTAACCAGCGTTTCAGAAAAGCTTCAGGTAATTTAACATTGGCTTTTTCGAGCAATGCGTCGCGGGTATCGATGGCAAATTTGTGCTCTGAAGAATGTTGCAGATTGATTGCAATTTCATCTTTTATACGGTTTCTAAAATCTTCAACCGTTTTTGTTTCGGTTTCTTCACCGTACATTTTTTTGAAAAGATCTTCGTTTAATTCTGCTTTTTTGTATTCCAGAATTTCGTTGATGGTGAATTTGAATTCGCTGTTTAGCGTGTCGGCTTCTTCGTGTTTAATTTTTAACATGTGGCCAACTTCGTGACGGTTTTCAAAAGCTTTTACCGGATCGAAAGTCAGTGTATCGCCTTTTTTCCCGCCAACAAAAGCTTTTTTAATTTCTTCGTCTTTAATCATATCAACTGCAAGGAAAACTCCTTTGGGCTGAATACCGTCTTCAATTTCATTTCCATTTTCATCAAGCTGAACAAAGTCGCCGCGAACTGAACTGTTGTCTTTTATTTCTTCCACCGGAACATTTTCACCCAATTGATTTTCTGCCATTTCAACCTGCTGATCAATCATTTCTTCAGAAACAGCAATATTGAAATAATTGTATTTGTCGTTTTTGTCAAGCGTAATTTTTACTTCAGGCGCCAAAGCAACATCGAAAACAAATTCAAAATTTTCATCGGTATTCCAGTCGATGCTTTTTTGCTGTTCTTCGTTTGGAAGTGGTTCTCCCAGAATATTCAGTTTTTCTTCCACCAAATAACCCGACAATTTTTGTGAGAGCAATTTGTTTACTTCGTCGAGAAGAATGGCAGTGCCATATTTCTTTTTAACAAGACCAGCCGGAACTTTTCCTGGCCTGAATCCGGGGACTGTAGCTTTTTGACGATATTCTTTTAATGTATTATTAACGGTTTGTTCGTAATCGGCCTTTTCGATAGACACTTTAATAACCGCATTTACATCGTCGATGTTTTCCCTGGTAATGTTCATGATTGATAAAAATTAAATTTCAAATGTCTGTATGTAAATAACCGCCAACGCTTACCATTAAAGGAAGGTCGGCGGTTTAATTTGTGCGGACGAAGGGACTCGAACCCCCACGCCGTGTGGCACTAGATCCTAAGTCTAGCGCGTCTACCAATTCCGCCACGTCCGCAAAATTGCGGCGCAAATGTAATTATTTTTTTTAAATGCAAAAAATTTATTCAATATTGAGTTCGATTTTTATGTAATAATGTATATATGAGATTTTTATATTTTAATCAAATATAAAGATTGTACCTTTTTGAGGCTTTTCCTCTTTTTTTGAAATTATATTTTGAAACATTGTTCTAAATACATTTAGTTTCGTTTTTATTCTTACTTTCGATATTCAATAAAAAAACCAAGCATTTTAACTAACATTTAAATTAAAAACCATGGTAAAATTAATTCCTCAAATTATTGAACGCTTATTTTGCGTTTCAGTTCTCTTTGCTGTTTGTTTGCCAGTTCATGCGGAAGATATTCCTAAGTTCAAATTTGGTCAGATTACCAAAGAAGAATTGGAGAATAATACATGTGACATTGATACTTCGGCACATGCTTTTTTTCTTTTCGATTGTGGAACTTCAAATATAGATTATTCAAGTATTACAGGGTTTCAAATTAAATATGAAAGGCATTGTGCGATAAAAATTATTACCAAAGCAGGGTACGATTACGCCGATTTTAAGATTCCGGTTTACAGATCGTCCAATAGTGCCATGGATGAAAAAGTAACACGGATAAAGGCAGTCACTTATAATCTTGAAGGGAATAAAATTGAAGAAACCTCTTTGAACAAAAAGGACATATTCAACGAAAATGAAAATGAAAACTGGACGAATGTTAGTTTTTCGCTGCCAAATGTTAAAGAAGGTTCTGTAATTGAAGTGGAATATTCAATTACATCCGATTTTTTGTGGAATTTACCGGCCTGGAGATTTCAATATGAAATTCCGTCGAAATGGAGTATCCTTGAAACACGAATTCCGGAGTTTTTTAATTACAACAAAGAAATGAAAGGATATGTGGGATTATTGTCTCATGATTCTAAAACTAGAAACGATAAAATTGTGCTTGTTAGCGCTGACCGATCGGTTAATTCTGCGGGATTTACAGTAGATAACGGAATTCAAAGAGACCAAATTGATTTTCTTTCGAACGAAGAAGTTTATGTGGCAAAAAATGTCCCGGCGTTTAAAGAGGAGCCATACATCGATGCAGTAGAAAATTATATCTCATCCATCGAATTTGAGCTTCAATCCACAAAGTTTCCAAATCAAATGATGAAAACATATACGACAACCTGGGAAGAAATTGCCAAATTATTGATGGATGATACAAGCTTTGGTCAACAGTTGGGCGCAGTTGGGAATTCAAAAGATATTGTAAAAGAATTAAATATTGATGGATTGCCGGAAATTGAAAAAGCACAAAAAATATTTGGGTATGTAAAATCATCAACCAAATGGAACGAAAAATATTCGAAATACTGTGAAAATGTAAGACAGGTAATCAAAAACGGAGTTGGTTCCAGCGGTGAAATAAATATTGTGCTGATTAATATGCTCGATGCAGCAGGATTAAATGTAAATCCGGTGGTACTTAAAACAAGATATGCCGGGAAATTACCAATAGTCCACCCTTCGCTTTCTTCGTTGAATTATGTGATTGCAGCTGTAAATATCGATGGAAAAACAATTCTTTTGGATGCAACCGAAAAGGAAATGCCTTTTGGTTTTTTGCCTGAAAGGTGTTTGAACGAAAAAGGTATTTTGATTACAAAAGATAAAAAAATAGAATGGGTGGGTTTAAATGAAAATGTTTCGTCGAAATACAATGTTTACGGCATTTTGGAATTAACCGACAACGGCGAAATAAAAGCCAGTTTAAATCACAAACGCGACGGTTACCTTGCCTTTGAACGCAGAAAAGAGCTTGATTACGATAAAGATGAAATTATTAAAAACCTGGAAAAAGAAAATGCAGGGTTATTGGTTGAAGCCTATGAAATAAACAAACTGAAAGAATATGAAGATATTCTGGAAGAAAAAATTGATGGAACAATCAGCGATAATGTTACTGTTGCAGGAGATATGATTTATTTTAATCCCTGTATTTTTGAAAAGTACGAGGAGAATCCATTTAAAATAGAGGAACGAAAATATCCGGTCGATTTTGCGTTTCCCTGGGAGAACAAAATAATTTATTCCATAACATTACCCGAGGGTTGGGGTGTTGAAAGTTTACCCGAAAATTTGTCCATAAAATTGCCCGACAATGCCGGACGTTATATTTATGGAATTCAGCAACTTGGAAATAAATTACTCATTAGTCAGTCTTTCCAGATTTTAAAATCGCTCCTTTTGCCGGAACAATACAGCACAATGAAAGAATTTTTCCGTCAGATGGTCGACAAACAGCAGGAACAAATAGTATTAAAAAGAATTTAATCCAAACGCCGATGAGATTTTTTTTATTAATAGCTGGTTTGTTTTTCTTCCTTTGCGGAAATGCTGAAAATAAATCGTACAGTACATTTTTAATAGCCGATTCATTGAGCGGAAATGCAAATGCTGTAATTCGCTACGACAGTATTTCGTATCATTTGATAACACCGGGGATGGCAGAACTCAAACGTCACAAAGTGGTGACAATTTTAAACCGGCATGGCGAAAGTTTTGCCCAAATGTATGTTATGTACGATCGGAACAGTAAGGTAACTTCGTTTTCAGGCGAAGTTCTTGATGCCAAAGGCGAACGCATCAGAAAAATCAAAAAGGACGAGATTACCGACAACAGTCTGGTTGCAAATTATACTCTTTTTCAGGACGACAGATATATGATTTTTGAAGCTCTGAACAATTCGTATCCGTATACCATTGTTTTTGATTATTCGCTAACCTACGACGGAATTGTAAGTATCGATCGCTGGGTGCCGGTTCCCGGGTACAATGTTTCTGTTGAAAAATCAGTATTCACGTTAATTTCAGAAAACAACCAACCGGTTAATTTCAAAAAGGTTAATTTGCCTGTCGATTGTCAAACTGAACCGGTTGAAAACAGCACTGTTTTTCATTGGGAAATCTCGAATATAAAAGCTTTTGATAAAGAACCTTTTTCTCCTTCTTTTGTCGACATTTTCCCGATTTTATGGACCACTCCCGAAAAGTTTGAATACGAAGAAACGGTGGGTGAATTTAAAAGCTGGAAAAGTTTTGGCGAATGGGAATGGAACCTTCTTTCCGGAAAACAGGATGTTTCTGAAACCACACAAAATGAAATCAGAGATTTAATTAAAAATGCAGGTAGCGACAAAGAAAAAGTTAGTTTGATTTATAAGTATTTTCAGAACCGCACCCGTTATGTGAGCGTTCAGTTGGGTATTGGAGGTTGGCAACCTTTCCCTGCATCGGTTGTCGACGAGGTTGGATACGGCGATTGTAAAGCGTTGTCGAATTACATGGTTTCACTGCTAAAAGTTGCCGGAATAAAATCGATTTATTCGGTAATAGGAAATGGAGATTCAAAAATAATGTTTACCGACTTTCCTTCGATGGGGCAGGCCAACCATGTTATTGTTTGTGTTCCGTTTGAAAAAGATACAACCTGGCTGGAATGTACCAGTCAGGAATATCCGTTGGGTTATATCGGATTGGGAAACAACGACAGGTATGCATTGTTGATTACCGAAGAAGGCGGAAAATTGGTGAAAACTCCTTCGCTGGATAAAAATGAGAACCGGCAAATCAGAAAGGCAGAAGTTGTAATTGATGAAGTTGGAAATGCGGAAGTAAAGATGTTAACCGAATTCTCAGGTCTTCAGTACGGCAACCGAAATTTTCTGTTAACCGAAAGCAAAGAGGAGCAAAAAAAGTGGTACCTGAACAACTTTGAATTTAATATGCCCGAGCTAAACTCTTTTCAATTATCGGAAAATAAAACGGACGAGAGTTTATTGGAGGAAAATCTTGATTTATATCTTCCGAAATATTCTACACTTACCGGTCCCCGTTTGTTTTTAAAGCCCAATATTATAAATACTTTTCCGCGTCCGCCTTCAAAATCGAAAACAAGGAAATTTGGTTTTGAACGTGAGTTTGCGTATACCGATTCCGATTCGATTGTTTATAAAATTCCGGAGGGTTTTATTTTGGAGTCAAAAATGGGAGATTTAACAATCGAGAACGAATTTGGAAAGTACAGTATGCGTTTGGAAGTGGCAGACAACCAATTAATTTACTTGCGTAAACTTGAAATGAATAAAGGAACCTGGCCTGCTGAAAAATACGAAGATTATTATTCTTTTTATTCAGCTATTTGGAAAGCAGACCAGTCGAAAGTTGTATTGGTGAAAAAATAGAAATTATTTCCATTCTACAATTGTTCCGCGTTTATCGTCCTGAAGTTCAAGGGGAATATCTTCCCTGATTTCGCGCCAAAGCAGGTTGATGAGCTTGTGTTTGGCAAAATGCCGCGAATAAGCAAGACTAACTTCGCGCAAAGGTTTAAAGTTGGTAAACGATTTTACATTGGCCAGCCTTTTTTCCGACATGTCGTTTTTGGCCAGTTCAGGAATCAGAGTTATTCCGCCTTCGCGATCGACAATATTCATGAGCGTTTCCAGCGAACCTGCTTCAAAATGGAACGGAAGTTGACTATCGGTTGTTCCGAGGTAATTGCACAGATTTATCACCTGGTCGCGGAAACAGTGTCCGTCGCTTAAAAGCCAGATTTCAGGAGTTGCAATATCTTTCAGCGTAATTTCCTTTTGTTTGTGAAGCGGATGTCCGGCATTGGCATAAATGAGCATTTCCTCATAAAAAATGGGCTTCTCGTTTATTTTTTCTTCTTTCAACGGAGTAACCAGAATGCCAACATCAATTAAATCCTTGTTCAGCAATTTGACAATATTTTCGGTGGTTTGTTCCACTACTTTAATAAAAATGTTTGGGTATTTCTTTTTGTATTTTCCTATAAATATGGGCAAAAGATAAGGTGCAAGCGTTGGGATAATTCCAACACGCAACATTCCTGAAACCTGTCCTTTGTGGTCTTTTACAATGTTGTTAATTTCTTCCGACTGTTTTAAAACCACTCTTGCCTGGTCGATAATCCGTTGCCCGACATCGGTGGGAATAAGCGGCTGTTTACTTCGGTCGAAAATAATAATCTCCAAATCCTCTTCCAGCTTTTTTATCTGCATGGAAAGCGTTGGTTGGGTAATAAAACAGTGTTCGGCGGCTTTTCCAAAATGTCGGTAGGTGTCAACCGCAACAATGTATTCCAATTGCGTTAAGGTGATCATGGCGTGTATAATTTTGTTTTTAAAATTAGAAATATTCCTAATAAAATCAGCCAAAATAGATTATAAATAAAGATAAATTCAAATTGGAAGCGAAATTTGCCGGTACCATTCAAAAGCTGCAACGGTGAGGGCGTGCGAAACATTCATCGATTTGCTGCCGCCGGGCATGGGAATGAATATTTTGCATTTACTTTTTTCAAGAATATCTGCCGGTAATCCGTGTGATTCGTTTCCTCCAAGCAGGATAATTTTTTTTGGAAGTTTGGTTTCGAAAATATTTGTTGAACCGGAACATGTTTCTAGAATAACCAGTCTCTTTTCGTCGGCCATTAATGATAAAACTATTTTTCGCTTATCATTTTCAGGTGTACTTGTAAAATAAGAATCCGGCAGTTTTTTAAATTTTGAATCGCGTTTTTCATTATTTCTTTTGTTATAGTTTTTCTCTTACTTTAATTCCATTTCTACGAATAATATAAGCTGGAGCACCTACTACAGTACAGTTGTCCGGTACATTTTTTACAACCACAGCATTTGCTCCCGCAATCGAATTATTGCCCATTTTTATTCCCCCTATTATTTTGGCACCTGCGTTTATAGTGACATTATCACCTAAATATGGACAATCTGTTTTATTAGAATATCCTATTGTTACTTGCTGGTTAATCCAGCAATCACGACCAATATACCGTGCCGCAATGATAGTTGAAAAGCCATGTTGGATAAATAACCCTGGGCCTATATTTCGTGTATTTATGAAAAGAGTTTTCATTTCAGGACAAAGCCAACCTATCCATAATGAAATACTACCACCTATCCTGTGATAAAATAAATTACGATATTCCGGGAAAAAAGTCAAAAGGATTATAAACCCTAATTTCAGACTTTTTTTAATGTTTAGAACTTTCATCCAACGCTCAACATCATACTGTATAATATCCTTGTTCTTGTGAGTCTTTAACAATATGATATGTGGTAAAAGTCGCATTTTACTTAAAAAAAACAGAAATCTTGTCATCTCAATTAAAAGATTTTATTTGTTTTTCATTAAGCTTTTTAAAATCTAAGTCTTGCTTTGCCAGATAGTTATTAAAACATAGAGTCGTGCGCATCATACCTAACTTAACAAGCTGTTTTGTGTTTTTGAACCGGATTGAATTTTCAAAATAAAGATTGATGTCTTTTTCCATTAAGCATGCCTGATTATATATCTTATATTCAAGGGCATTTCCAAAATGCACTTCTCTTTTCGATTCAATCATTACTCGTTCAATAAAATCCTGCATATATTTTGAATGAAAAACAATACCTGTAATGTCAGCTATCTGGGCACCATTTATGGCATGCATTCCTTCAGTTAAATAAACATTTTCAGAATATCTAAATAATGAGATTTTTGATAAATGGTAATTCCATGTACTTCCAACTATTTTATTGAACACTCGCTCTCTCATTCCTCCAAAGTATATTATTGTCTCAAAGTATTTCCACCTTTTTTTATCCATTAGCTGTATTTTGTTGGAATAAAATCCCAAGTCAAAGAATTGGCAATAGTACAAAGGATTTTCATTAGGGATATAACCGGTTTCAATGATCGGTTTATCGGAATAAATATCCAGAAGAAAGGAACGAATGGCATCAAATTTATTAGTCTCCAAATATTTTATAAGGGTTTTCAAAGGCGCAATTTCTTCAAATGGAAAAGAAAATAATTCATCAACATCTACAACCATACACCACCTGTTTTTTCCAAACTTATTTAAAAAGTATTCGATCCAATACCAAAAATTTTTGAAACTCTCAGTTATTTTAAAAACATGTACATTTGAAAATTGGAGAGCGATTTCACTAGTATTATCAGTAGAATCATTGTCAATTAGAAAGATCCGGTCAACACCTTTTTTGAAATAATAATTCAAAAAATATGGTAATCTCAAAGATTCATTTCTTGCTATAACAAATAGCCGTAGCTCGTTTTCACCATTTGGAATAAATATTCTATCAATTCTTTGATAAATAAAACGTGTCCGAAATACATTCCTTTTATGTTTGATTCTTTCGTAAAACATTAGTTTTTATGTCTGTTTAGTTAGTAATAAAACAAATTCTTATTTCTTTTTTAAAACAGCTTTCAATGGGTTAATAAACCTGTAAATCATTCGCATTTCCCCGGCAATTATATCGGCCGTGCCGTCCATTTCCTGAACCAGTTTTAACTGCTCGCTGTAACTCGAAAGCATCCCCTCGTTTAATCGAATTTCAACAACATACCCATCTTCCCCGGGGACAAGGGATACTGTACTTATTGTTCCGGTTAATATGCCGTGTTCCATGTACGGATAGCCGGTGAGTTTAATATTTACTTTTTGCCCAGCTGCTACTTTACTAATCCCCGATGATGGTACTACTGCCCTGCATATTACAATTGAACTGTCGGGCGGGACGATGGTTGCAACCCGTTCGCCAGCAGAAATTACATGGTTCTCGCTCCAGTATTTTGTTAGCGTTACTTTACCTTCAACCGGACTAATTAGCAAATATTTATCTTTCCAGTTTTTCAACTGGTTTTTTAACATACTGAGCCCATCTGCAATTTCTGATTCAAACTGATCAATCTCATTCCTGTATTGTTCCTGTAACTCCAACAGCGAACGTTTCTGGGTTATCAGGTTTATTTCTGTTGATTTTAAGGAAGAAAGGAAACTTGTATATCCCCTTTCTGTCTGTATTAGCCGTGAGCGCTCCTCTTCCAGTTGCAATTCAGAAATGCCACCTTTGGTCAACATGCCTTCATAACGGATAAAACCTTTCCGGGCTATTTCAAGTTCCTGCTCCAGCATCTGTTTTTCCTTTAGCGATAACTGGTACTGTTCTTCCTGTTTTACCGTTTGCTGCCGGAGTAATTCAATTTTTTGGGGAAGAAAATTTTCCCTAAGGTAGCTTTTATAATTTTCACAGTTTCTGAAGAATTGGTTAAACAACTCCTGCAAATCGCCAAGAATAAGGTTTTCTGGTAACTCAAAAGTTGTAACGTTTAGCGTTTCTGCTGAATCTAACAGGTCAATTAAATTATTCAACATAAAAATATCTTCCAGTTTAGCAGTATTTTCAATCAGAACAATATTGTTGCCTTTATATATCTTTTGCCCATCAGAAACAAACCAGTGGGCAATCCGTCCAGATGTCCTACTAACCAATGGCGCCGGGGGATTGGTTGTTGTTATAATCAAAGGAGCTGACACAACTTCTTTAAATGTAAAAAAATAGCTCCCAACGATAATGGAAACAAAAATCAGGAAAATAACAGTCAAGCCCCAGCGGATAAGACTGCCCGGAATTTCTTTCATAATTTCCCGAACTTCCTCGTTATGGATTTCAATGCGAGTCCCTTTCCCTTCTATATTTTCAACCAGAGGAGAACCCTTTGACACTGTATTTTGTACTTTCTTATTTCGTATTCCGCTCATTTCATTATTCTCCCATTTTTGGGGAGTCAGAGAAGGCCATTTTTTTAATTCCCCAATTCCAACTGGTCTTTTACCAAATTAAAGTATGTCCCTTTTTTATCCACCAGTTCATTGTGTGTGCCCTGTTCCACTATTTCTCCTTTGTCCAGAACCACAATCTGGTCGGCTTTTTTTACTGTGCTTAAACGGTGGGCCACTACCACGACCGTTCTTCCTTTAAAAAACCGGTCGAGGTTTTCCATGATTTTCCGTTCATTTTTTGCATCCAAAGCATTGGTAGCTTCATCGAAAAAAATATAATCCGGATTTTTGTACACTGCGCGTGCAATCAAAAGCCGCTGTTTCTGCCCGGTACTGAGTCCATGCCCCTGGCTGCCTATTTTGGTATTGTATCGTAAAGGGAGGGTATTGATAAAATCACTAATATTGGCAACCGACACTGCTTGTTCTATTTTGTCCAAATCAGGTGTATCATCCATCACCCCGATGTTGCTGGCAATATTGTCGGAAAAAATATAACCTTCCTGCATGACTACCCCGCACCGTTTGCGCCAGTTCGATTCACTGTACCGCTTTAAATCTGTCCCGTTAAGGGTAATTTTCCCTTTCACCGGCTCATAAAAACCAAGCAATAGTTTTATCAAAGTAGTCTTCCCGCTCCCGCTGATGCCCACAACAGCCGTAACTTTATTGGCCGGGATTATCAGGTTTATTTTTTTTAGTACTTTTTCGGAGTGTGGTCCTTCGTACTGAAACATCACATTTTTTAGCTCAATATCTGCATCTGGCGGGATTTCACGGATTTTGCCATCTTCCGGTTTTTCTTCATCCTCGCGGTTGTGGATTTCTCCTAACCTTTCGAGGCTAATTTTTGCATCCTGCGCCTGCTGGGTAAAACTAATAAACTGCTGGATGGGCGCATTCAGTTGCCCGATAATGTATTGCACGGCCATCATCATCCCCAGGGTCATATCGCCGGTAATTACCGCCTTGGCCGACAGGAACGAGATAAACAAGTCTTTGGCCTGGTTAATAAACGTAGCCCCGAGTTGCTGGTTCTGGTTCAGCGCCAGCCCTTTTATGCTTACCCTGTACAAACGGGCCTGGATACTTTCCCATTCCCAGCGTTTTTGTTTTTCGCAGGCATTGAGTTTTATCTCCTGCATCCCGTTTACCAACTGAACAATACTGTTGCTGTTGGCCGATGCCTGCTGGAAACGTTTGTAATCGATTTCGCGCCGCCGTTTTAAAAACAGGAGTACCCAGCCTATATAAATGAAACTTCCCAGGATAAAGATGCCCAGTATACCGATGTGGTAAGTCGCCATAACAAAGATGTAAATTGCAAGCGTTATTACGGCAAACACAATGTCGATAAGCGATTGAGTAAGGAACGACTGGATACGGCTGTGGTCCTGGATACGCTGCATGATATCTCCCACCATTTTAATATCGAAAAACGCGATGGGCAGTTTCATCAGTTTTATCAGAAAATCAGTAATAAGAGAAATGCTAATTCTTGTCGTGATATGCAACATTATCCAACTCCTGATAAGTCCATTGGCAGTCTGCCCAAAAGTAAGTACCATTTGGGCGACCAGTACCATGACAATAAAAGTAAGGTCGCTGTTGCCAATTCCGTAATCGACCACCGCCTGTGTAAGAAAAGGGAAGATAAGGCTGATGATGCTCCCGGTTAACATGCCCAGTCCCAACTGGACTATGTATTTCCGATATGGGCGGAGGTAATGCAACAAATAAACAAATTTTAGTTTCTCCTTTTCTTCATCCTCGTGTTTGTAAAAATCAGGTGTTGGTTCTAACAGTAGGACGGTACCTTCTGTTTTTGTTGTCAGCCAGCAATTCAAAAATTCATCTTTTTTGTAAGAAAGAAGTCCCCTTGCAGGATCAGCAATATAAATTGTAACTTCCTTCTGGCTTTTTTTTTCAGAAGAGAAGTAATGAGACCTATTTTTTTTTATTGCATATACTACCACAAAATGGCGTTGTTTCCAATGAACAATACAGGGAAGAGGTACTTCGTCACGAAGTTCTTCCCAAGTTAACCTATATCCTTTTGTACGGAACCCAATATTTTCCGCTGCTTCACTAATGCCCAACATCGATACTCCTTCTCTTGTAATATAAGAACGGCTGCGCAAATACTGTAGGCTGTAATTTTTACCGAAATATTTGGCAACCATACGTAGACATGTGGGACCACAGTCCATTGAATCAAGTTGTTTATAATGAGGAAACTTTTTCATTATAATTATTGAGGAGTATTATGAATTATTATTAAGAATATAGAATTACTATTTTACATTTTTCTTTAATATTTTATTCCGAAATATGACAAAGATTATTTTTACCTATTATTTGCTCATAATTGGAAATTGGTGGACAAATAAATTGATACACACATTTATCACATGGCGAAGAGTTTCTTATCAAATTCCAGCTTTCTCCATGATATAGTTCAGTATATAAAATTTCATGAATGGATGCACTGTCTATGTGTCCCAATGTTTTATGGTTAACATTTGCATAAAAACAGCCATCACTTGTTAACGTAATTTTGCCATAGTTATTTGTATTAAAAAATTTATTTAAAAAATATCTGTTTTTTGATATTTTCAATGATCTGAGATCATTAAAATGAATAAATACATGCTTTTTGAAAAAACCTAAATTTCTACCATTGTAAATTGGTATTATTTCATAATTCTCAACAGAATTTTCAGATAAGTATTCATCTATTTTCAAAAATTGTTTTTCATTTTCAACGACTATTATAAAAGAATAGGTAATGTTATTCTTATCAAGGGTTAAACAAACATTTTGCAAATGTTCACTATTTAGAGGAAGGTTTATTAAGATGTCAATATTATCAGCCTTTTTTAATATCTCCATATTGCTAACATTTTCAACATCAATATTTAAATAATAATGCTGAAGGTTGATGTGTAAGTCTTTTGATTTTAATATATTACATACATCAGACAAATGTTCATATTTGAAAATATCAGCGCCTGAAATATTAACTTGCCCTATTCGGTTATATTCAGAGAATTGAGAAAATAAACCCTGTATCTTATTGAATGGAAGTTCTTTATTGAAAGATTTAGTACAAAAGGAAGTTTGTTTATAATATGAATTACAAAGTTTACAATTTTTATTACATTCGGAATTGACATAAAGAGTAAGTTCCTTTAATTTAGATATTACATCTTCTCCGTGAATTGGATTTAACCCAATAACCCTACCTTCGTCTTTTTGATAATTCGCAATTGGATAAGGGATAAAAGGTTTTATCAAAATATCAGAATGCTCAATAATATCACTTAAATAGTTTTCCCGACTTTTTACTATAAATTTTAATACACTACTATCAAATAAATACTCTTTTTTTAATTTGATACAATAATTATTGTTTAATAATTCTAAAATAAAATTATTTAATAACCCTAAAAGTTTAAATATAAAATACTTCTCATCATAAGTATTTATCAAAACAAGGCTCTCACCCTTAACTTCACAAAGAACATAAGGTTCTAAATAAAACCAATCATTATTGTTTATTTTCATATTTTTAAAATGTTTAGAAATCTATTTACTAAATCAAATTTATTTTTAAACAGAACATCTGATACTTAAAGAGATGTTCTACAATAAGATATTTTCTTCCATTATTTCTTCGTATAAAGTGGGATTGTTTTCAAAATATGTTAAGGAATCTGTCAAATATTTCTTAAAAATCGTGTAATCGATAAAACTGTTGCAAACAGGGTTTTCGTCTATTCCTTCTATTTTGAAAAGGCATTCTTTACATATCGAAAAATTATAACAGTTTTCACATTGATTTTTAATTGATGAATAAAAATTCTTATACTTAGTTGCAATATAATTAAAATCGAGATCAACTTTCTCATTTGTAATTTCACCTAAAAAAAACCGATGAGAAACACTTTCGCAGGGCAGAATTTTTCCATGTGCAGTTACAAATATTTTTCTATTGAAAGGGAAACAGGTACCGGTCGGGAATCTTTCTATAATATCAATTTTTTCATCAAAGAGTAAATCATTATAAGTATAAAAAGTATTTTCTAAAAGTGAGTTTAATAAAAATGTTCTATCCTGATTTCCTGGAAATCTTATCTTCATTTTATTTTTCACATAGTCTAAATCACTTGACTCGTTTAAACTTAAATGTGTTGACTTGAAAATTTCATAAAACAATTTCTTTTTATTTTTTTTGACCCCAACTTCCGTTAATTGATTTATTGATGGGACTTTACCAAACTTTTTATCAAAAAATGAGATAATCTCTTCAACATTATTTTTGTCATGCAAGACTGAATTGAATGAAACATTACTTTTGAAAAATTCAGGATAATTTTTTTTTATATTAATTACATTCTTATAGACCTTATTAAAAGACCCAGTGTCATCTTTTCGTACCCTATAGCTATTATGGAATTCATTTCCATCAAGACTTATTGTAATCATAAAATTATTTTCAACAAGAAAATCTATATACTTATCCAGAAAAACTCCATTAGTGGTCATATTATAAACTACCTTATTATGTTTTAAATCTGAATAGGTCGCAAAATCAACTATTTTTTTAATAAATTCTATATTAAGTAAAGGTTCTCCACCGTAAAAACTTATAACTATATTTTTATTGTGTGACATATTTAGAGGTGAGTTCCATAAAGATTTTAAATATTCTAAAAATTTTATTGCTAAACCTGAATCCAATTTTGCCATAGTTCTATTATCCTGTTCCGAATAAAATTCACCAAATCCGCAATACTTACATTTAAGGTTACAGGCTTCTGTAACTTCAAATGAAACGTGTCTTGAATTTATTAGCCATCTTTTTATCTGCTCAGGTAATATCTCGTCGAGAATAACTTTTGAAATGGTTGTATTAACAAAGAAACCCTTTTCTATAAGCACTTTTGTTTTATCAAAATAATATTTCAGTTTGTTTTTATGAATGTTTTTTTTTTGTTTGATAATATAATCGAAGTTAAAATCTGATTCATTTTTTTCCCAAATCTTAAATATTTGTAAAACAATTGGATGGCAGTAAATAATCTGTTTTTTTATTAGATTAATAAAGTAATAATTATTATTCAAAGTTTTAATTAAAAATGATGAGTCCATAAGTATCAATAATTAAATAAAAAAGATAACGTTAAGAAAGGAATTGTTTTGGTTTGCATAGAAAAAATGCGTTTTTTTAAAGGCAAAGGGGTATCCAAAAACATCAAACTATAAATTCAAATACATGGATATTCTAGTAAAATACCCTATTCAACCTTAAAAATCTGATACATTGAACACCCCTTTCCGTTTTATCTTTAATTGCAATTTTGCGCTGTATTAATTCCACCGTTAGGATGATATATTCGACATTCTATACCGGAAGGACTTCTATAGCTACTGCTCAGTGTCGCATTTTGTGTAAAAAGTAAGGAGCCTGCATCGCACGGACATTGGCAACAAGCTTCAGTATAGCCACCACCTCTCAAATTTATAAGTTCTTGCTTTTTAAGTTGCTTTTTCTCATTGGATAAAAGACTTATTTTTTTTATTTTCTTCATGTTAATTTTTTTTAAGTTATCACTTGCAAAACGGGAGTTCTTCCTTATTGAATATTTTCTGGTTAACACCGCTTATGCAAGGTTGGCAGCCTTTGCGGAATTTGTTTTATCTTTGCCGTTACCTCCTTTCCGGGAAAGGGGCAGGCAGGAAGCGGCTATTTGCAATTGATACAGGCTTCCTGCCTTTTACTTTCCCCTGTTAATTGTTTAATATCATCAATGTAGAATTCTATGTCTTTATAATCGAATTGGGTAGGAAATTTATATCCCTGGATGAAAACCGTTGGTGTTCCAGATACTTTAAATTTGTCAAACAATGTTTTATTTGTTTTACCTTTCTCTTCTGCAATATCAAGATCCTCAGGTATATCTTTTTCGTAAAATAATTTTCTTGATTTTTTATCTGTAGAATACCAGTTGTAAAGAAATTCAGTGGCAGTTCTCTGGCCTTTACCGTTGTACAGAAAATACAAATAGTTAATTAACTTAAAAGATTCTTCATCGTTGTAAACAGAAAATTTCACATTTATTTTTATATCGTTACAATCATCCAGCAAAACTTTTAGTTTTTTAAATGCACCTGCGCACGGGTTACAATACAAGCTTAAAAAAGCTGTAACTGTTACTGGTGCATCCGGGTTACCAAGGATTATACTATCCTTGTTTTCCTGTATTTCAACGAATCCGTTTTGTTGTAATAAAAACTTAAAAATATCCGGGTTTCTTTTAAATCCCAAAAAAGAAAAATGCTCGTCCTTGAGTTCAGCGGTTTTATCAAAATAAGCCCTGAGAACAAACCAGATAGCAGCAGGGAGTAATATTGAAACAATAAAATGGGTGATATCAGGTGTGGTAAAAGCAATCACTTTCAGTGATGGAAACAGGAGTACAAATTCTGTTATTAAAACCAATTGCACTGCCAAACAAAAAGGGCACCACTTTTTAGCTTTAAAAGCCTGATAATAAATGGAGAATACCGGGTATGGCAAAGCCAAAACACTAATTAAGGCGGGTATACCAAACGATAAATTTTCAGTTATCCCCAACAAATAAATTAATGTGCCGGTAAAGTATAGAATCCCGGCATCGGCCCAGTTTATCCAGCCAAATATTCTGGATGCATTGGAGGAAAGGACGGTATCGCAATCGGTTTTCGAACTAAATCCGCAAATTTTGTCTGCAATGGGCGTTCTTATTTTAAGTTCGTGTAACACCAAAAAAACAGAAGCTGTCAATCCTGTTATTTTGGTTATTATTAATCCCCAAAACTGAAAACCGGTATAAAAGGAAGTATATTGGGAATCAAATGCTGAAATAAAATTGGAAAACAGTAGTATCGCCAACGTAATTATCGCAAATGGCAAAAGGCTTTTACTCAGAATCTCGTTTTGCCTGTTCTTACGGTATTCCTTTTCACCCGAAGTTTTGCCTGCTTCCATTACCACCACCGCGCCAGAAAGTTTTTCAGCAAACTTTTCAAAAGGCTCAGTTATTTCTTTGTTCTCCGAAATAAAATAGGTTACACGGTTGTTTTTTATCTTTTCAACAAAAGCCAACTGCCCTCCAGATATTTTAAAATGCGCTATGAAAGGCATTTCCAATGCTTTAATTTCATCCAGTTTAAGATTTAGTGCATAATTTTCCACCTTCCACTTATTTAGTGCATCACAAATACATTTTAGTGTCGGGTAATAAGGGTGTGCCAGCAAAAATTCTTTTACTGTAGTTCCAGTCACATTAATCTTAAGGTATTCGGTTGCTTTTTGCAACACATATACAACGTTTTCTTCATTCTTCCTGTGCATTTTGGATTAAGTTATTAATGGTTTGTAAATAGTGGTTTATCATAACTTCAGTAATGAACATGTTGTTCGCCCTGATTTTTGCATTTCGTGAGAATTTTGTTCTCAAAGATTCATCAACTAACAGATTATACATATAGTTTTCAAGTTCTTCTACTTTTGGGGCAATTCCATAGCTGTTGGTTTTATCAATTACAGTATCAGCGAGTAATGCATTTTCTCCATAAACAAAAATTTCTTTTAACCCGCCCAGGTTAGAGGCTACAACGGGTAATCCGCAGTGCAACATTTCGAGCGCAACATAGCTGCAATGTTCTTCCAGTGAAGGAATAATACCAATATCAGCCTCGTGATAAAGCGCCACAACATCTTCAAAAGGGATAAATCCGAGGTAACTGATGTTTGCCGAAAACTTTCGGGAGGCTTCAATTAATGATTTAAAATCCCCGTCCCCGGCAATAACCAACCTGCACCCGGGCATCTTTTTTATCAATCCTTCCATTGCCTGGCATAAATAATCCAGCCCTTTTATAGGGTCGATCCTCCCACTGTACAGAATGATTTTTTCGTTTTCCGGTATTCCAAATTTTTCTTTTATCCCGTTTTGAGCATTCTTTTTTAAAAATTCCGGGGCAATCCCATTGTAAATAACCTCAATTTTTTCGGGACTTACATTCTTCTCAGTTAAATGCTCTTTACCGTGCCGGGTAACTGTTATAATTTTATCAACCAAACGATAGGTTTGGTATTCCGTATCGAAATAATTCCCTTCCGGATTTTGGTCAATTGCAAAAACATGCTGGGTGAAAATTATTTTCCCCTTTAGTGTTTCCTTCAGGCTTGTGGCTGTAAAATACTGGAAAAGGTAATTTATGTGGATAACATTCTCAATTCCTGTAGGAATATATTGTGATACTACCCGCGCAATGTTTTTCGACAATTTTTCCTGATTCTTTCTTGTATCAATACCTGAATTGTTTTCTTCAACAGGTATTTCTAAAACGGTTACATGTCCTTGCCTTCTGATGTTAAAAAACTTGCTATTTGTGATTCCTACCTCCAGGATAAATACATTAACATACTTCTTTTCAGCCAGCCCCTGCGACAACTGTTTAATAAATGTACCAACGCCGTAGTTTGTACCGCGATCTTTGCTTACTAATATTATCCAGTTTATTTTTTGCATGGGTTGAATTCTTAGCTTAATCGTTTCTGAGTTGAATAAATAAATAGCCGGAATAACCTTCCAAAAGTCCCCAGCTATCCATATTTCTTATTTCCTCAGCAATGGAATCTTCCATTAATGAATTTTGATTTATCCAATATTCAAACTCATTTTTGAAATTGCTTTCCTTTGTTAATTTATATAACTGCTTATACATCCATCTAATACCAGATATTCCATATCGTATTGTGTCGTTGTTGGAAGGGAGTTCTGATTTTAAAGTGTTCCTGTTGATTCCGTAGAGTAGGTTGTTAATTATGGTTTGGAGGGTTGAAAGTTCGTCGGTTTTACGGTTTGATGATTGTTGAACAACAGTTTGACTATCGTTAGTTATTCCATATTCAAGATTTATAGTATGTTGTACATTTATAAGTGCCAAGGCTAGTAGCAAACGATTACTCTGCAGTTTAGGGAGGTTAGTTTCATTAGTCAGTGGTTCGGTAAGGCGTTGGATTATTTCTTCAACCCGACTGTTAAAAATATTTTCCTGATATATTTCACAAAGAAACCATAAAAGAACCGGATAATCCCAAAGCAGGTCGAACGTTTTTTTGTTTGAGGGTTGTGGTTGGTAGTCAGAAGTTTCGAGAGCTTGAGCGTTTGAAGGTTCGGGGGGTTGAGAATCAGGCTGTTTGTTGTTCTTTAAATATTTTGTTGTTTTTACCCCTAAAGGGGATTTGATGGAAACCGTGTTGCGGGCGTTCTCCCCTTCAAGGAATATGAAGATCGGTTCCTGAATAATTTCAGTAATATTTTGAGTTCTTTTATCAAGTTCGTCAACCAAATAAATGAGTGTTTGCCGATTGGTTAAAACAGCTATATTTTTTTCATCATAAGCCCGGTTTTTTACCCGGTTCAGGAAATAAACTCCATATCCTAAAATTCCATTCAGCAAATTCAGTTCTTTCGGAATGTTGTAAATAAATTCATTAAAAACCTTATTGTCAAATTCTTCCAGCACTTCGTTGGTATCGGCTTCAATAAATCCATTTTGTACTAAGTATTCAATTCCCCAGCCAATCCCGGCGAGGCCATTTTCAAAGTCAACCGGTGTATTTGCCGAAATTTCTTCATAAATCTCGTCAATCAGTTCACCGGCGTAATCTTCGTAAATTTTATTTTTGGTTCTCCTAGCCAAATGGAAAAAGAAAATGGAAATCCCCATTTTGCCGTGCATCAGCCCGATATTGTTGATAAAGCTGACGTTAAGCAAGAGCGTGTTAATAATACGTTGAAAAATTGTACTATTTGAATCAATAGCTTCAACACTTTTAGGGTTAGTTTGAGTAACCATTGGTTTTGTTTTGTAAGGTTATAGTTTTTGGTTTTACCAAATTTCTGAAATGTATATATAATTATTTACAAATAAAATGTGCTGTATAGCATAGAATCCTGAAATTCAAATAGAAGAGGGGGAGAGAGGAATAATGTTTTACAATACAGAAAACAAGGATTACTTTTTGAAATGAGGTGTGCAAACATAGATTATAGAGCCGCAAATGGATTTTACTATATTTGTTACTCATTTTACATTTTTTTTAAGAAATTTAATTTTATATGTTTTTGAACTTTCTCAGGTTTTTTGAACGGAAGTTTTTTCTTTTGGAAATTAATAAAACTATTTTCCGCGTATTATTTTAAGGGTTGCTTGTCAAATAAGAATCTGAAGTTTATTTGATTTTGGATTGTTTCTTTTGATATTAAAAGCTAAAATCTTTTTAACGCCCAACATTGTGCCCCTTTCTAATAATGTTTCCCATGTTTTCCGGATTTTTGATTTTCCACACAGCCAGAATTAGTGTGCAATTTTCGGGCAGCCGGGCTACGATTTCATTTTGAAAAAAATCGACAGAATTGGTATTCATAAAAAATGCAGATTTTATCTTCAATTAAATATTTTTGGTTTTGAAACGTTTTCTGAATCGGGTAAACTCGCCCGGAAAGATTGAAACACGTTTCATTTAAAATAGTAATTTTGTGCAAAACAAGAAAAAATGAGAATTTCAACACAAATATCAGTACTTTTTTTAACGATTTTATTGATTTCCTGCGGACCTTCCGACGAAGACAAAGCGCGTGTAAGACTCGATTTTGCCAAGTCGTTGCTGGTAAAACAAGATACAGCCGGTGCAATTTTGCATCTCGACAGTATTCCAAAATTATACCCCAAAGCAGTGTATTCGTTAAATGCGTCCAAAAATCTGTTAAACGATGTTCGTTTTGAAATGCTTCGCCGTGAAGAGGCTGCGCTCGATTCGTTAAATATTCAGATTGAACAACTCGAAAAACCGTTCAACAAGGAAAAAACGGAATTCGATCGTTACACGCAATACATTCACAAAAGACAAACTTTTGAACGCGCCTGGGATCGTTCGTATATTCAGGTTCACCTCGATGAGCGCGGCGAGATTTATTTAAGCAGCAATTACTACGGAAAAGACTGGCTCAACCATGTGGCGCTGCGTGTTTACGATCAGGGCAACGATGCCAAAACCGACACAATTCCGGTGGGCGATGTGAACAACCATCACAGCGATTTTATGGATTTGAAATGGGAAAAAGTGTCGTACCGAAACGGGAAAGACAACGGGGTTATGGAATTTATTGCGCAAAATGCCGACCGTAATTTAAAAGCCGTTTATCTTGGTAAACAGTATTATTACATCATTCTCGAAGATTACGATAAAAAAGCTGTTATCGACGCACTTGCGCTTTCAAAAGCCATAAAACAACGTGCCGAAAAGAAAAGTGAAATCAATAATTTGCAATCGAAACTGCAAATCAATTAAACAATATTTTCCACATTTTCGGGCGGATTGGCCAAAATGGCTTTGCTGCCGTTTACAACAATCGGGCGTTGCAGTAATTTTGGATTTGCCGACAGGATTTTAATCCATTCTTTGTCTGAAATTTCTTTCCCTTTGTATAAATCTTTGTAATCCTGTTCCTGCGTTCTTACAAAATCGAAAGGTTTTTTCCCTGTTTTTGCAATTATCTCCTGCAGTTCTTTTTCTGAAATACCATCGGTCAGGTATTTGATAACTTCAACATCGTATCCTTTTTCCTCAAGGTATTTCAAGCCATTGCGACTTTTGGCACAGCGCGGGTTGTGATAAATTTTCATTACAATGTGGTGTCGGTTTTTAATGTAATTGTAGTAATCTTCCTGGGCTCTGAATTTTCGTTCAGTGTCGCCGGTGTTGTATTCGTTTTTAAGTTCCGGATCGAGAATTCTAGCTTTCAGGTTGTCTTTTAGCTGAATCCGGAGCATTTCCTTTAACTCGGTTTTTATTTCTTCGTTGTAAATGGGGCAGGCAATTTCAATGCGGCGGTTCAGATTTCGTGGCATCCAGTCGGCCGATGAAATAAAAAGCCGCTCATTGCCACCGTTTCCAAACAGGAAAACACGCGAATGTTCCAAGTATTTATCAACAATACTAATGGCAGTAATATTTTCACTCAATCCATTCAGTCCGATTTGCATTCCAAAAATTCCGCGTATAATTAACTGGATTTTAACGCCTTCCTGGCTAGCCTGATAAAGTTTCTGCATCATTCGCGGCGCAATCATACTGTTCATTTTCAGAATCATGTAAGCCGGTTTTCCCTGGCGGGCCAATTCAATTTCGTTGTCGATACACTCGTTAAAAAACTCGCGCATAAAAAACGGACTGACAATTAAGTGTTTGTAGTTGAAGTGTTTGTAGTTGTGTTTGAAAAACTCAAAAACATTTTCCACTTCGTCGGCCAGCCTTGGGTCCGAAGTTAGCAATCCTTCATCGGCATAAATTCCGGCTGTTCCTTCATGGAAATTGCCGGTACCAATGTAGGCGTAATTTTTAAAGCCTCCGTTTTCCTTGCGTTTTACCCACGCCAGTTTGCTGTGCACTTTCATTCCGGGCACACCGTTAATTACATAAGCGCCCTCTTCCTGCAATTTATTCGACCAGTAAATATTGGCTTCTTCGTCGAAACGCGCCTGTAATTCAATAACCACAGTAACTGCTTTTCCGTTTCTGATAGCATTTAAAAGTGCGTTCACAACTTTTGAGTCGCCGGCAACCCGATAAATCGTAATGCCAATTTCCTTTACCTGGGGATCAATGGCAGCCTCGCGCAGAAAATCGATAAAATGATTAAAGGTTTGGTACGGGTAATGCAGCATCACATCTTTTTTCCGAAGGATGCGCAAAACACTGGTGTGTGGCCGTAAATCCTTGTGGCGGAACGGGGGGAGTTTTGGATAATAATGTTTCTTTTTCCCTATTTCGGGGAAATTCATAAAATCTTTCTGGTTGTGATAACGGCCGCCGGGAATTGCATTTTCCTCCGGATCGATTCTCATTTTTCTGAAAATAAAATCCCGGAGATCGACGGGCATATTGCTGTCGTAAATCAGCCGGACAGGTTTGCCGATTTTCCTTTTTTTGAGGCTGTGGCTCATTTTTTCCATGAAACTTTTTGAAATATCATCGTCAATATCGAGTTCGGCATCGCGCGTGATTTTTAAGGTGTAAGCTTCATGTATATCGTAATCGAAATAAAAAAACAAGTCGTTGAAGCAAAAACGGATAACGTCGTCGAGCATCGTAACGTATCTTTTTTTGCCATTTTTTGGAAGAACCAGAAACCGGGGAACCGAGCGTTGAGGAATTCGGATAAGCGAATAGGCAAAATCTTCAGGATTCGATTTTTTTGAAAGTTTTACAGCCAGATAAACCGAACGATCGCGCAGGTACGGAAATCTGTTTCGCTTGCTCAGCATAATCGGCACAAGGTTCGGAAGTACTTTATCGTAAAAATATTTTTTTACAAAAACGGCCTGAGCATGATTGAATTCCTTTTCATTGACCAGAAAAATATTGTTTTCCTTCAGCTCCTCAATAATGTTGCTGAATATTTCGTTTACCTTGTTTTGCTGGCGGATAACAATTTCCTGAATTTTATCGTGCAATTCCCTGGGTGAAAAGTTTCCAAGCAGTGCTTCTTCGTCTTTTCCAATATCGACCATGCGACGGACCGCTGCCACCCGGACACGGAAAAACTCGTCGAGGTTGTTCGAGAAAATACCTATAAAACGGATGCGTTCAAAAAGTGGTGTATTCGGATCTTCAGCTTCCTGCAAAACACGTTCGTTAAATGAAAGCCAGCTTATTTCGCGATTTGTAAAATTTTGATCAGAATACATAATCCGTTTTTTGATGTGTCTGCCAATATCAGAAAAGCAAACGATATTTCAAACAAAAACCGGAATGTTATTCAATTATTCGCCACCGAATTCCATCAGGTACGCTTTAATAAAACCGTCGAGTTCGCCATCGAGAACAGCGTTTACATTTCCGGTTTCAAAGCCTGTTCGTAAATCTTTCACCATTTTATACGGTTGCAAAACGTAAGAACGGATTTGCGATCCCCATTCAATTTTCTTTTTTTGCGCCTCAATTTCCATAGTTTTTTCTCGGCGTTTGCGCAATTCTATTTCATAAAGTTGCGACTTTAGCAAACGAAGCGCATTTTCCTTGTTTCCCAACTGCGACCGGCTTTCGGTATTTTCAATAATAATTCCAGAGGGGGCGTGCCGCAACCTCACACCGGTTTCTACTTTGTTAACGTTTTGTCCGCCGGCGCCGCTACTGCGAAAAGTATCCCAGGTAATATCGGCCGGATTGATTTCAATTTCTATCGTATCGTCGACCAACGGCGCAACATAAACCGAAGTAAACGAGGTCATTCGTTTGTTTTGTGCATTAAACGGCGACAAACGTACCAGCCGGTGAACCCCGTTTTCACTTTTAAGATAACCGTAGGCATATTCACCTTCAATTTCGATGGTGCAACTTTTTATCCCGGCTTCGTCGCCCGGCTGCATATCGGCAATTTTCAGCTTGTAACCTTTGGCTTCTACCCAGCGTGTGTACATGCGAAACAGCATGTCGGCCCAGTCGTTGCTTTCGGTTCCGCCCGCTCCGGCATTTATTTTTAAAACAGCGCCCAGCCGGTCTTCCTCGTTGCGAAGCATGTTTTTAGCTTCCAACTGCTCAATTTTTTCAAGGGTTTGCGCATAATTTGTATCTACTTCCTTTTCATCAGCTTCGTCGGCTTCAAAAAATTCATAAATAACCAGAAAATCTTCAACAGCCTGATTTATATTAATGAATCCATCGGTCCAAACTTTTATCCCACGGATTTTTCGCATTTGGGCTTCGGCTTCTTTGGGATTGTTCCAGAAATCGGGATCCTGTGCTTTAAGTTCCTCTTCCTGAAGTTGAATTAATTTTGCATCGTAGTCAAAGATGCCTCCTTAGCGCATCGCGGCGCTCCAGCAAATCATTTACCTGGTCTTTAAAAATCATATAATTCGAATTTATTAGAATGACAAAGGTAGTAAGAAAATACTTTTATCCTGCCTTTTGAATTTTCGTTTAGGAAATGGTTTTGCAAAAGGTCGTTTTTACTCTTTCTGAAAATTGAAAATATGGAATCCAGATAAATGCTACAAAAAGCAAACGTACAATCGTTTGAACACTGTCGTTGTTTAAACTGGCTGTAATAAGGTCGGGCATAATTATTTTTGAAAATACCAAATCTACAATGGCTCCGAGCAAAGCTACGGTATAATAAACCGATATTAAGTTGGGAAAACTGCTTCTTTTTTTGAAAAGCAGGATTATCAGAAAGATTGAGAACGTTAAAATAAAAAAGTTATAAATAATTTCTCCTGCAATTAGAAAAGCACTTGCCGTTGGTAATGTTTCCGGAGATTGATAAATATTAACCCAGGTATTTTGATTGAAAAAATGTTGTGTAAATATTTGTATACACAATACCAGAGGAGTTGTAAGCAGTCCGATAATTGGCAAAATTAGCCATCCACCAAATGGTTTGTTGGTGTGGCGATAATCAGGTTGCGGGTCGTATTTTTTATAAATGAAAATCATTAAAAGAACCGATAAAATGGTTGAAATAAGTGCAATTAAAATCGAAATCCAGCTGATTTTAAATTTTGTGAGGTTATTGTTATTATACGTTAAGTAGTAATGCATCTCGTCTTTTACCTTGTCGATTTGCATTAAAAACGATTCAATTGAGTCTCCGGGAACGGTATTTTTTAGCAGTTCGAAATTATGGGTTACCAAAATTTTATTGCCTTTGTTTATTATTTTATTTGCTTATCCGTTATCATGCCAGTAATTCGAAGCCACTGCAATGGTTAGCCTGTCGAAAAGCCTATCGCCAAAATATCTTCGATTCAGCTTATAACAGAATTCGTCAAGGTAAAGCTGTAAATATTTGCCTTTAATTTTATGATATATTCCCAAAAGAGTACGTTTCGCATTGCTTATTGCTATGTGTACCCATTGTAAAGTTGTTTTGGTTGTCTCATTTGTTGATTTCTCTGTAATGTGAACTTCAACAAAGTCAGCAATATTAATGTAGCTTACACTTTTATCGCTAAAAACGATACTTTCCTCAGCAATATTTTGCTCAACAAACTCATTGACTTTATCTGAAGTGTGCCCATCAAGGACTTTCATTTTAAAATACCTGCAATGTTTCCCTTTTTTCCCTGATTCAAGGTCTTCCAGTGGAGTTGATTCTGCTGCAACGGCAACGTTCATTTGGCGCTGACTACCTTTCCCTCGCTTCAAGTCTTGCTTGTCTTTCTCACTGGTTTCGGTTTCAAAATAGGCCTCGTCAAATTCCACCATCCCGGTCAATCCATACATGTTGTCACGCTTGCCCATAGCTTCGCGTATCTTGTGCATCATAACCCAAATTGTTTCATATCTGCTGTGCCCCAGCTGTCGTTGCAACTCTGTCGCAGAGATACCTTTCTTACTAAAACTCATAAATGCCATGCCAAGGTACCATTTGCGGATTGGAAGCTTGTAATTTTCCATCATTGTACCGCTTCGTAAACCAGTTCTGAAACGGCATTCTGAACACTGCCACTGCCATTTGGCTTTCAACCAATAATGTTTGGTACACCCACATCTTTTGCAAATAACACCTTGCTTCTCACGTACTCCTTTAAAATGCTCCCTGCAACTTTCTTCGTCAGGAAAGGATTCAATAAATTTGATAATATTCATATCATTTCTGTTTCCCATAAGATAGCATTTTATATATTAGTGGCAGTATCTCGTATATGCAATTATTTTATTGCTGTATTTAAAGGCTTCATTTTCTGTCGAAAAATTATAGTTTTTGCTGTTCCAGCTTTCGGGAAGGTTTACTTCTGTGGTTTGTGAAAAGGCAAAAGGTTCGCCCAGATAATATGGTAATTTACGATTAATTGCCTGATCGTAATTGATGTAATTTTCCAAAACCAAAGGATAAATTTCACAGTAAATTTTGTTGGGAGTAGTTGAATTCTCCCATATATTTTTCACAAAATAGTTTTCTTTTACAAACAATTTATTGGAACTCTTTCGGTTTTTATCGGTTAAATTAATTTCAGTTGCCGTTTCAATTCGCGGGTATAGATTCCGGTAAAAATCGGTGTAATCTTTTTTTATAACATCGCGTGAACTTGAGTTAAAATAATCTCTTGTTGAATTGGCTTTGGCAGAAGAGTATTCGGTTGAAACTTCAAATTTTGCATTGCCGTTTATTGAATCCAGCGAAAGAATTTCGTCGATTTTAATTGTGGGTTTTGGCGTTGGTATTATTTGTGTCAGACCGGTTTCTCCTTTTTTAATCATTAATCCATAGCAATAATTAGGAGTTGAAAGATTATCAAGGTTTCCACCCTGATATGAAATGGTTGGATCGATAACATAGTTTCTTCCATCGATCGAAAAACAGGCTATACAATGGTTGAATGAGTTTATCGAAGGTAATTCATTCAAAATTTCATTTTTCAGATAAGTGTTAACCAGTAACGGATGAGCATCAATTCCAATACTTTGAAGCAATGCAACCAGCAAAAGGGATTTATCTTTGCAATCGCCGTAACGTTGTGCAAAAACCTTTTCAGGTTGGTGGGGTTTAAAGGCGTTGATTCCATCTTCAAAACCCAAATAACGGATATTGTCTTGAACAAAACGAATAAAGTCGAGAGCAGCCTGTTTTATGCTGTCGCTTTCTGTTATCGATTTTGCTATTTTTTCAACCTTTCTTTTATCGAAAGTATATAGTGGTAAAGCCCAGTTAACAATATCATTCCAATTTTCAGCCGAGGTAAATGACACCCTTTTATGAATGTCTATCCACGAGGGTATGTTTGTATCATACAGCTTGAAATCGAAAGCTTCCAGATTCCATATATATTCTTTATTGCCGGAGTTTGTAATTATTTGAGGTTCTATATTTTCGTTGAAAAGTTTATAGGCAAATTCTTTTTTGTTGTTTACAATAAGCCGGTTGTAAATACGGTTCACCGGTATCGAATACTGGTGATAAAATGTGTTTGAAAATATTTCCTTGTAAATCGGGTTAAATCCGGTTAATGTGTATGAATATTCAATAATGTCGTTTTCCCTGACATCAGTTAAATTTAAAACAGCAGTTAAAGATCCATCATAAAGCGCTCTTTCGAGACTCGATTCCCGCTGAAAGACCTGGAAATTCTGAAGCTCAAGTTTGTCAATTGGTTGCCCGTCTCTGATAATACTGATTTTATGAAAAGTAAGTTTTTGGTACGAAGGATCAAAAACAACTGAAATATCTGAATTTGACTGAATCCCATTTGAGTTAATAAGTTTTATTACAAAATGTCTGAAAGAAGCTTTTTTTATAAAATTGTCCTGATAGTCAATTAGTAAATATTGGTAACCGCCGTTATCTTCCAGAATGTTTTCTTCGTTAAAAGAAATATCATTAACCCACTCGGGAGCAGGACTTTTCAGGACATTTTTTTGCGCCAAAGCAAACTGAGCAAATACTAGTAAAATTGAGATGAAAATAAAACGCATGTTGGTTGTTATTTAACTAATTTTTTTAGAATCTAAAAATAGGTTTTTTATGAATTCCAAAGTTTGATGAGTTAAAAAAGTAATTTAATTTTTTTGATTTTAGCAGCGTTGGCTACTTTATCACCTCACTCATATGGCGGTGAATCAGCTCAGGTTCGAAACCGCGGCTTTGAACAAAACGGATAATTTGACCCATTTTCTCGTATTTGTTTTTACCGCCGGTTTTTTTTGCTTTTTCTTTCATGGTTTTCAGCAAAACGTCGATGTATTTTTTTTCATCAAGTGCCTCCAGCCCGGTTTCGATAATGTCGTCCTTTAATCCTTTCATACGGAGGTAGTAACGCATTTTTATCCTTCCCCACTGGTTTATTCTGAATTTTTCAGCAACATACGCTTCCACATAACGTCGGTCGTCGATAAACTTTTCTTTTTTAAGGTATTCCAGAATTTCGTCGGCTTCTTCGTCGGTTAACCCGGAGGCGGTAATTTTTTTGCGGATATCGGGCGAACACTGTTCGGAGCGGCTGCAAAGCGCTGCCATTTGTGAAATAACCTGTTTCTTTTTGGATTCTTCGACTGACATAATGGATTGATTTTTAACGAAAAATAAATATACTGAAAAATTCAATCCTTGCAAATTCAAAGTTATTCTGTTTTTGACGATAAAATATACGCAGTCTGGCCGTATTCACCACAAACAAAGAAAGTTCCGCGATGATCGATATTGAGATATTTTTGTATGTCGGTTGAACGGAGTTTTTCAAATTGGGTAAAATCTGTTGTTTTTAAAATTTCAGCACCTGGAATCAAGATATAATAGAAATCGCGGTATTTTGCAAAAGTGTGGGCCGGAGAAAAATTTAAGTTTGTGGTTGTTCCGGAATAAACCTTCGAATAGTTTTGTCCAAGGTCGGTTGAGCGATAAATTGAGAAACCGTTCTCTTCTGCAACCGTAAGAATTTCGCTGTTTTCGGCTACATAACAAAGCCTTGAGTTTTCCGGAGTATTAAAAGGAACCCAGTTTAACCCGCCGTCGATACTTTGCAAAAGTGTATCCCTGGTTTCTGAAAATGTGATGTACGAACCGTCGCTCAAACGAAATATTCGACCCAGTTTTTCATTTGCGATGATTCCTGAGGTTGCTTTTTGCCAGCTTTGTCCGCCATCTTTCGAAAAATAAAGACCTTTTGCTTCACAACTTGCCCATACAAAATTATCGGGAGTGACGGTTAGTTCATATTCTCCTGAATAGTTTGGAATAGGCCTGCCTATTGGCTGCCACCACGATTCCCAGTCGAGAATTTTGTACATCCTGCCGTCGTAGGAACCAACATAAATGTTGCCCAATTCATCTTTTTCTACACTGTGAAAAATAGTATTTATTGTATTTAATGTTCTCGCCTGGAAAGAATTGTCTGTAATTTTTCTCAATTTGTTGTTCGAAATCATTATTGAACGGTAATTTACTGTGTCGGTAACCATGTCGGTTACATTGTTTAAAACTCCGCTTAAGAAAGTGTTCCATTCGCCAAAAATATAGGAACTTGCTTCAATCTGTAAACTCGATGAATACGTTCCTTTTGTATCAGAAATAGTGAGTTTCAATATGTTGTTGCCCGGATTTGTGCCTAATTTCCATCGGGTAAACATTTTGCCTTCGGCGTTGGCAAATATTGTTTCTTCATCAACAGAACCTTCGCCTTCCAAAATTTCTGCCCGGGTATAAAAAACTTTATCGAAGCCATATTTAAATTGCTGCGAATAAATATAAATCCCAACACTGTCAGCAAGGTAGGTTCCTGCTTGTGCTGTTTGGTTATTTCCTGTTGCTTCAAAGTTCATTGTTTCCAAAGTTTCGTTGCCCTCGAAAGGGTATTTTTCACACGAAAAAAGGGCTAGAGGAATCAATAAAAAAGATAAGATTTTTTTCATGGGGATTAATTTTGTGAAACCGGAATTACGATGCCAAAAAGTATGGAAGTTGAATTGTTATACATTTCGTCTTCCAAATAATAGGTGTTGTTGATGGTAAGTTCATCGAGATTGTTGTAAATGTTATTCACCCCGAACGATTGCTGAACTGCAATAAAAACATTTCCCCACTGAAAAAACGGGTATTCCAGGCGGTAACCAAATACAAATCCGGCGTCCGATTTTTTAAACCAGTGGTCGAGGCTATTATTAAAATAGTCGCGGTTAATGTTGTATCCGTCTGAATAGTTGTTCGTATTTATTTTTTCTCCTTCGGCAAAAACATTTTGCAAGAGCGAATAATAGACGCCAAAACTTAAATTTGAAATCAGTTTTTTACCGGCAGAAATTTCAAAACCAAACGGGAAAGTGAGGTAATCCAAGCGAACATCGGAATGAATTGCAGGTACATTTTGGTTTTCGAACGCAAGCGGGAGCCTGTAAATAAAGTTGTAATTTCCTTCGTAATTTAAACTGTACCCTTTTCTTTCGTACAAGGCGCCGGTGTTCAGCGAGAAATTTTCACCCAAAATAAATTTTAGTGAAACACCCGAAGTAAAGCCGGTTTTATTTCCATACTGACTTTTGTTTTCTGTGCTTTTTGTGCGTGAAAAATTTACGCCGGAGTAGGGGATAATTTTTACATTCGTACCTGTGTTTTCATTCTTTTGCTGAATTTCTTTTGAAACAAAAGGATTAAAACCAAGGCCAAGCAAAATTTCTGTCGAGCCAACTTTTCCGTTGTCGGAATCAAAGTATACTTTTTTTCCGTTTGTAACGCGGCTGCTGAGAAAAACTTTCCAGCGGTTGTCGATGTTGTAGTTGACCGATCCGGTTAAAATCCAACCCCAGTCGTGCAAAGGAGGAAGATTTTCTTTTCCGTATTCTTCAATATAAAGATCCTTGTCTTTTCCGCGGTATTCGTCGTTGACAAGAAAAGCATAATAAGGCCCGCCGCCAATTTCAAAGTTGAGCCGGCCCGGCGTTCTTAGTTTCATCAGCAAGGGAATTCGCAAAAAATTAAATTTCGATTGATAAACATAACTTGAGGAAGGCTGGTAAATCGATGAAGAATAGTTGTAATACGAATCACCGTAATAATAGTAATAGAAACTTTTTTCGAAGTATAAAGTTGCAAGGTCAAGACCCGATTCAAAAGCTATCCAGTCGCCGGCCAGGTATTTAAAGAACATGCCGTTTACCGGACCGGGCTGAGCTGCCATCCGATCGTTGTCGGTCGATTTTCTGACATTCGAAAAATTAACACCATTTTCGGTGCCGATAATAAAATTTTGTCCTGAAACAATTGATGAAATCAATAATAAAAACAGAACAGAGGTGGAGATTTTAGGTTGCATGGTTTTGTTTTTTTTATGATAGTATTTTGGTGCAAATGGTTGCGTTCGAAGATTTAAAAATAAACATTTGTTATTTTGTTTTTCCGAAAATTTAGCTTTTTCTGAACAAAAAAGAGAGAATTACGCATTGCAATTCTCCCTTTACCGGTGTAATTAAACAATTTTTATAATTCGTCGAGGAACGAAACTTTTGTATCGGCTTTTACACCGGTAAAAAATTCTTCCAGCTCGGCCTGTGTTGTTTCTGTTTTCTGAACATCGCGAACAATTTTCCCTTTTTCAAGAATTACTATTCGTGTACAAACATCGGCAACATGGTCGAGGTCGTGGCTTGAAATCATAAAAGTTTTTCCTTTTTCCGAAGCTGCTTCCTTAATTATTTTCCGAAGTTTAAACTGCGAAGTAGGATCGAGATTGGCAAATGGTTCGTCGAGAATGACTAGTTCCGGATTTCCCATTAATGCACCAACAACACCCACTTTTTTCTGATTTCCTTTGGAGAGGTCGCGGATAAATTTCTTTTTGCCGATAATTTCATCGTTGAAAAATTCCATGAAACTGGTCAGAAACTCTTTAATGTCGTTGGCATTCATGTTGCGCAGTTCGCCGATAAATGCAAAATATTCGTCGGGAGTAAGGTAGCCGATGGTAAAACTTTCGTCGATGTAAGCGCCCGTTACCGCTTTCCAATCTTCGCTGTTCGATACCGGTATTTCGTTGATGGTTACATTGCCTTTTGATGCACGGATTAAATCGAGCACCAGCGAAAAGAACGTGGTTTTTCCGGCGCCGTTGTTTCCTACCAGCCCGAAAACTTCACTTTTTTCAATTTTTAATTCTTCCAAATCGAGAACAATTGTTCCGCTATACGATTTTTGTAGATTATTGACGTTTATCATTGTTGTATTTTTTGATGGAAGTCTGAAGCGCGAAGCACGAAGACTTTTGACTTAGCTTTCCAATTTGTTATTCTTTTTATATTTTATTTCTAAATGCAATGAGCATATTTATTAAGTTGAATGAAGATTCATATAAGTTGTTGAATTCGGTTTCAGAAATATAATTACGAAGTTTTGCCTTATGTAAACATGTAACAACTTCTGCTAATGACCGAATTGAATATCCAATGAACCTTTTATATTCTGAAGAAGATTGTAAAATTGAGCCTTCAGAAATATTCAGTGCCACAGAGTCAGCAGCTCTTCTAATCTGAGAGGAAAGATTGTATAATTCTTTTGAAGGAAAATCAGAAGCAATGGAATTTATATCTTCCCCCAGGTCAATTGCTTTTTGCCAAACGATAAGTTTTTCGAATTTAAATCCAATGTTTGTATTCATTTTTAAAGATTTTTGTTTCTTCCAACTTCCATCTTCCAACTTCTAGCTTTTCTTGTATGCCGCAATCATCCGGTGTTTTCGTTTCAGGTATTCTTTGGTGAAATAATCGATTAAACGCGGGTGCAGGATAATTCCTGTTAAACCCAGCGCTCCCAAAACTACGTAGGCTGTAATGTTTCCGAAAAGCGCAACAAGAATTCCATAAACGGCAAGCGGGCCAAACAACACCGGGAAAGTTACCAGCCACTGAGTAGCGCCCATTCCCTGGTAATTAAACATGGCACGCTGGTCGAGGTCGATCGATTTGCGGCTGGTTAAACCCATAGCAAAAATCACGAATGAATTCACTCCAATATTGTAGAGCATTACCACAAAATGGATATATAAAACTTTGGGCGAAATGTACATGTAACCCAGCGAAAGCAGGTAAAAAACGATGTTTGTAATTGCCATCAGAAAAAAGGCCGACTGCAAAACCTGTTTCATTTTTACATTTTGTGCCATTAGAAATGGGTAGTACCGACTGTGCCAGGCCGGGAAAAACTGGCCGTACATCATACTAAAAATACCGGTCATAAACATTCCGCCAAGAACAAAAATAAACTCGGGAACTTCCCCTTTTCCTGCATCTTTGTATATAAGTAATCCATAGAAAATAAACAAAACCGACATCATTGCACTGGTGCGCGGGCGTTTGTTGCGCGAAATCATTTTTACCTCAAGCGAAAGCATTTTGCCGTATTCGCCAATCTGGTTCAGCCACGAAAAACCGTAAGCTTTGGTTTCTTTTTTCTTTTGCGAAAGTTCGTCGATGTAGAAACGGCTCAGCAAATACTGACGGTTTAAAAAATAAAGCGCTACAATCAGAACCGGAAAAACTACTGCCGCCGCCGGATTCAGCACAATAAAATCGAAGAATTTTCCAAAAGCTCCGGTAATGTCAAAAATTTCAAAATAATCGATTGCAAAAACTCCGGTAGCCAAAGCCAGAAAACTGTAAAAAAGTACGTTCGATTCGTTGGTTCGCCACTTGATATAAATGGCCAGAAAATGGTTCACAAAAATCATTAAAAACAGCGAAGCCAGCCAAATTGCAAGGTTCAGCGGTTCAAGTTCTTTTACTGCCGACATAAATGTGAACGGAATCAGCAAAAACAAAGGAAGCACATTAAAAAAATGCAACATCGATTTGTTGAGCATGTAACGTGCAATCCGCTTCCGTTTTACCGGGATAATCAGAAATGGCTGAAAACCAAACGTTGGCAGGTTTTGTACCATTATTCGCAGCACCAGCTCAAACCCGACATACACAAAAATGAGCGAGTTAAATGCTGCAATTTGCGACTGATCGGGAAAAGTTTTACTGAGGTATTCGCTCAGGTTAAATCCAAACATCAGGGCAACAAAGGTAAAATAGAGCGCCAGAAAAATGAGTACTCCTTTTGCGGCCATGTTTTTTCTGAAGTAGGCCGAGCGCGTGAGTTCACGCCAGGCAAAATAGAAAAAGTTTCGTTTCATCTTAATTGAAGAGTGTTTTGTTATTGAATTTCAAATTCGTTTTTTACTGTTAGTTGGTTTTTGTTTGGAAAAGTTACATTACTCCAAACAAACTCGGGAAATTGTTCCCTGAAATGTTCTTTAATTTTGTTGGGAACATAAAACATTTCGCCAATAATCATAATGGTAAGTAAAACGATAAAAAGCGAAACTCCGAAAATACTGGCATTATTCTGGAGCGCATGAAAACTAAAAATCCGACTCAGATTGGGCGTTTGAATGGCCAGTTGCATCGCCAGAAAACTAATTTGTTGCCCCCGTTTTAGCTGTTCGAGCAGCAGAAATTTTTTACCGTTTACTTTTGCCGATTTAAATTTTTTCGGAAAAATCAGGAAATAATAGTACAACATAAAAAGAGTTAACCCCGCAAAAACCGGGACCAGCACCCAAACATCGTTTTCAACTATTTTGAAAATAGTAGCCAGCACCAGTGTAAATGCGGCGGTCATCACTATTTTAGGCCAGCTGAAAAATTCAAGTACATATTTCCAAATCAGGCGGTTATATTTTCGCGTCAGCTCTTTTTGTTTTTGCTCTTTTATTTTGCTGAACCCGTGGATTCCGAACTTCTTAAACGTATTTTTTAAAGCTTCTTCAAACGAAAGTTCAGGTTGTGTTTCCCACTGTTCTTCCATCGACGAAGCAAGGTGATCGACCAGTTCCACCTGCAAATCGTAATGATACACAAAATGCCGGTGGCAAAATTCAAAAAGCTGGTTGGTTTCTTCGGTTGAAATAGTTCTGTTCATGTTGGTTATTTAATAAATTCGGGGAACTGTTCGGTAAAATGTTGTTTTATTTTGAGAGAAGCATGAATCGAAAATCCGTAAAACAGAATTCCAAAACACACCATTAAAAATGAAAGAGCTCCAATTATCAGCAGGTTTAACGGATCTTCAAACGAAAGTGTTTGCCATTCACTTCTGTCAAAAATATCGAGCAGTACAATATTCAGCACATTCAGAGGTACAAATAAAACCAACAAAAAATTCTGATACCTCAGTTTTAAAACCTCCAGCAATAAAAACCGGGTATTGTCTTTTATATCGATTTTTAATTTTTTTGGATACCAGAAAAAATAGAAAAATGCGGATATAAAAACAGCAAATCCCAAAAACACAAAGTATACATTTTTAAGATTTTCAGTAAAAATTACCAACTGAAACACCGAAAAAGTGAGCAAAGCCGTGAGTAAAATTTGCGGCCAGCGAAAAAACCGGTAAAAATACTGAAGGTGAATCTGTACATATTTTTTGTTCAATTCTTTCTTTTTGGTTTCGTAAATTTCGCGAAAACCTTTGTAGCCGAATTTTTTGAAAGCTGAATACATTGCCGTGTCGAAAGAAAGTCCGGGCTGTTTTTCCCACTGTTCTTCCATCAACGAAGCCAGGTGATCGACCAGTTCCACCTGCAAATCGTAATGTTCCACTTTTTGTTCGCGGCAAAATTCAAACAGTTTTTGGATTTCTTTTGAAGTTATCGTCCGGTTCATGGTTGAAATTTATTGGGAGATTTCATAATAATTTGCATAAAAGTATTCGCCTATTTTTTTGGGAAGGAAAAAGAAATGACCATAAAAAAATACTGCCAGCACAGCAAAAAAGGCCGACATTGCCGCTTCCTGCCACAAAATATTTGAGTAACGCAATTTTGTTCCGTTGGCAAACATCAAAATCAGAAAAGGCAGTTGAATAAATGAGCCAATTTTAGCATTGATGTTTTTTAAATAATCGATGAGGACGAATGTTTTTCCTTCGGCAGGTTGAATATCCAGTTTTTTCGGGAAAATAAAGTAGTGGTAATACATGCTGAAAACTGAAAAAGGAATTGAAAGGAAAAGGAGCACCCAAAAATTATTGGGTGAAATCCGCAAGGCTGTAAATACCGAAAAGAACAGGGCCATTGTAATTACGAGTTTTGGCCATCGGAAATATTCAAGCAGAAAGTTCACCAGAATGCGGTTAAAATTTCGCCGCAGTTGTTTTTTTAGTTTTTCTTCGAGTTTTAGCAGGCCATTCTTTCCGAATTTATTGACTGCGTTTTTCAGCGCCCAGCCAAACGAAAGTTCCGGGTTTTTCTGCCACTGTTCTTCTATCGACGAGGCCAGGTGGTCGACGATTTCAATTTGCAAATCGTACTCGTAAATTTCGTTTTTTGTGCAATAGGCAAAAAGTTTTTGTACCTGTTCTCCGGTTAAAGTTTTACGCATCGAAAGCAGTTTTTGGATTCAACAAAATATCCATGTGCTGGATAAACGTTTTCATTTCATTCAAAAGGCTCACGGTTTCCTTTTTCCCGTTTTCGGTAAGGAAATAATATTTTCGGGGGCGGTTGTTCACCGTTTTTATTTCAACACTCAGCAAACCTTTGGCTTCCAGTTTGTGTAAAGTCGGGTAAAGTGCGCCCTCGGTAATTACCAGTTCGCCTTCGGTAATTTTTTCTACCTCGCGGGTAATCTGATACCCGTACATTTTGCCTTTGTCGTGTAACAATTTCAGAACAATGGTAGAAAGGCTTCCTTTGTAAAGTTGATTGTTTTGCATGGGATAAAAGTAAAAAAATAATAGATACATAAGAAACTTATGTATCTATTATTTTACATATTTCTGAAAAATCTTTCCAGTAAAACAAGATAGAATTTTTGTTGGTGAAAATCAGTTACATTCTGTCGAGCGGTGAATTTGGTTTATAAACAAAAACAATAATTTTTGCTCCCGAAAATTCCATTCTCAAAGATAAAGAATGTACGGTTGGAGGTTTTGTTGTTCTGAAAAACGACATGGCAACCACTGTATTTCCATGCGACGGCTTTTTACCTAAACGCGGACTTGGATTAAATTTGTTTTGAAGAAAAAGCGCATGCAAATCGTCGCAGTCTTTCGAGTCGAAAAGTTTACGAGAAATAAACGTGAGTGTAAATTTTACATCGGGATACTGGCCGTCGGTGTACGGGCCGTGCTCTTCTATAAGTTTTACCTGTTTTAACTGGCCCTCAAAAACCGGCACAATAAGTTCCATAATTTCCTTTTCTTCTGCTGTTTGAGGTTCGATCGCCACCGCACTAAAAAATGCAGGATTGTCGGAAATATCCTGAATTTGTTCTTGCCCGGCAGGCGTACCTTTTGTTTCAGTAACAATTTTTTCCTCATTATTTGTGTTGCCGGCATTTCCTCCGGAACAACCTAAAAAAAGGAGGATGGACAGCGTTAAAAAAGCAGAAATGGATTTTTTCACTGAAGTTAGTTTGCGTTTCATTTTCGGATAGTTTTATTTGTTGATTTTTATTTTAAAGGTTTTTGAATTGTTGGCTTCCTGCGTGTCGTTTTCAGCTTCCACGCTTATTTTTAGTTCAAAGTCTCCCTCTTTTTTAGGGAACCACGAAAACTTGGTTTTCATTGCCTGGCCTGCTTTCAGGTACAACACGCGTTTTACATTGAAATTATCGGGGCCTTCAACTTTTACCGTTGCTTTTGGAACTACAACAGTGGAGTTGTTTTTTACATTAATTTCGATGGAAACGGCTGAATTTACTTTTCCCGATTCGGGCAAAACCACATCTTGTATTTCAACATCTGCACCGGGTGAATCCTGTGCTTTTGTAGTTGCCGAATCTGACGATTTTGTTGCCGAAGTTGTTTTTGAGGTTGAAGTTTGAGTTGTTGCTTTTGATTCAGGCGGTTTTGTTTCTGAGCTTTTCGATTCTCCTTCCAAATCGGCGGCAATGGTAACGCCAACGGTTTTTTTCAGTTGTTTTCCTCCCGATTCTGTAGCCAGAAGTTGCACACCGTAATATCCTTTTTTGTTGAAAGTATGCGTAAATTCCTTTTCCAGTTCACCCGAACCTTTTTCCGATTCCCCGTCGGCAAAGTTCAGTTCCCATTTTTCAATTTCAAAAGAACCGGCTGTAACTGCTGCTTTAATTTTTTGAGTGTTTTTTTTGCCTGCAGAAGTATCGACAGTTAACGCTACTGTGCCCGATTTTGAAGAAACGGTGATGGTTTTCGAAATAACTTCCGAATTAATCTGACCTTTTTCTGTGGTACAAATTAACTCCGCTTCAATTTTAAAACTACCTGATTTTGTATAAATGTGTTTGAATGGAATAACCGGTTTTTCCTGGTCACCCGAAAAATTAAACGATGCTTTTTCACCGTCGCCAAAAGAAACCGAGCAACTGATTTTTGCATCTTTCACGGCATCAGGATTTGTTATCAGAACATTTCCTTCAAAAGAGCCTTTGACAGCCACACTGCTTGCAACACCGTCGAATTTAATAACCGGTCTTTCTGTTTGTAATTCTGAAACAGTAAACGGCAGTTCTTCAAATGTTTCTTTTGTTTCATCGGAAGCAGAAATCAGCACCTTGAAGTCGCCGGTTTCCCGCGGAGTATAAGTAACATTCAGCGCATAATTGGTGGCACCTGGATTTACATTTAAAATTTCACTTTTGGTTTTTGAATCCTGAACTACAACAATCACCGAAGTTATTTTTGAATCTTTATCGCTGATCGATGCTGTTATTTTAACCGCTTCGTTTACAGAAACATTTGTAGGCGTAATTTTTGAACCTGAAATTACAGGCGGAGTGGAAGTGGTTGAAAAGGAAACTTTTATAGGATTTTGATCAGAACCAATTATCGTTCCCGAATTGTCGTAAATTTTTAACAGGTAAAAAAACTGGGAATTGGAAGCCAGATTGTTTAGAGTGAATTTTGTTGTTGCAACTGAAGAAATTTCAGTGACTTTTGTCCCGGTGGTTGCCGAGGCGCTGGTTGCCTTGTAAATTATATATTTCCCGAAATTGCTTTCCGGATATTTTGTCCATTGCAATTCGGCTGAATTTGTTGTAATATTTCCTGTATTCAACTGAATGGTAGAAGCGTTAAATATTACAACATCGGTAAAAGGTGAGGCCGTCTCATTTCCGTAATTATCACGTACTTTTACCCTTATTTTGTAGGTTCCTGAAACGGCGTTGGTTACTATTGTTTTATTGCTGACTTCGGTGATGTTTGTTCCAAAATCAGTCCACGGGCCTGCAACTGTTTGATTGGATGGATAAGTAATTTCGGTCATGTATTTTCCAAGTTCGCTCGAAGCAAAGCCAGCATTTATATTTCCGTTTACCTGCTGAAAAGAGATGTTTGAAATTTGTGGCGGAGTATTATCAGAAACACATTGGAAAGTATAGTTTGCATTCAGGCCCGGTTCCAGACCGATGTATTCTACCGAAGGCATTACTTTTGAACCCGAAGCAGGCGTAATTTCAACACTGTAAACAGCAGGTGCCGGCACCGAAGTAAAAGTGTGCTGAATATTAACAACTCCAGAACTGTTGGTGTTTTCACTTTTTAGTACTGTCCCTGACGGATTTTTAAGTTTTACCGATGCGCCGGCAACCGGAGAACTTCCCGATTTAAGTGTAATTTGCAGGTTTGTCTGGTTGCTGTTCATAACAACGGGCACTGCCGAAAATAACCCCCATTCATTAAAATTTCCCGGGCCGCGGCTTTCAAAATAACCGGTCTTGGTAACAATGATTTGTTTATCGCCGGTTAGGTTAAGATTATTGAAATTGTAATTTCCCTGCGAATCGGAAGTTGTTTGTTGCGAACTTCCTGAGATTTTTACAGTAGCTCCTGAAATTCCGTTTCCGTTACTGTCAACCACTTTGCCACCGGACGAAGGTTTTCGGGTTAGGCTCAGGTTAATGGTTGAAAGTTCGTTTTGTGCTGTGCCCGGCACAGTTATCTGACTCGATGTTACATTGGCAAACCCCGGATGATTTTGCAACCGTGCTTTGTAAGAAGCTCCTGCTTCCAAAACAAACGGCGGGGTAATTCCGTTGCTTTCAGTAGTTAAAATCATTGGATGTGTTGGGTCAGTAGTTTTATAAAGTTCAACAGCGAGGTTGGCGACCGTGCTGCTACCGTCAACCGCTTTTACTTTTACACTGGGAAAGGTTCCGGTAGTAATTTCACCAATTTTATCAACATAGTATTCATAGGTATTATTAATGTTGTTGTTTTGGTAATATCTTGAACTAACACGGTAGTAATATTTTGTACCAGGTTCCAAATCGGTGATTGTAATTGAATGGTTTGTTTCGAGTTTTCGGGGAACATCTGTTGCATCTGCCCAGCCTACATTTACACTGTTGTCCGATTTTTTTACTCCCGACAGATATTTGGTTAAGTATTCCTGCGATGAAGGTGAAAAAAAGATTTCGGTGGACGAAGTGCGGTCGGTGTTCCATGTTACGGTAAATTTGTCGATTCCTGCCGTGGCATTCAAATTCTTTATGGTATTCCCGCTTTCTACTTCTTTTAGAATTCTGGTACTTACAGATTCTTTGGTAGTTTTGGTTACATCGGGAACAGGGTAGGGATTACCTGCGGCATCGTAACAGGTTAACTGAAAGGTGTAATTAGTTGAAGGTGTCAAACCTGTAACAATTAAACCGTGTGTATTTTTAAAGTTTTGTTCTGAAAGTGTTTTTACTGTCTGACTTCCCTTTTTTACTACAAGTGCACCTTTTAAAGGAATTGTCGGGCTCACGTACGTATAAATGGCTGAAACTGCACCTGGGTTTGCAATGTATTCAGGAATTGGCAGTGTTGAAGGCTGCAAAGGAACACTAAAACTGTAATCGCTTGAATTTAATTTTTTTACTGCCTGTGAATAGGTTACAACTTTGGTGTAATCAACCATGTCGATATCACCAATTGCCGGAACAGCCAGCTGTGAATTTAAAGTCTGGCTAAGTTTGAATTCGTAATAAATTTCGTCAATCTTAATTGTAAGCTGTTCACCGCTTTTAACAAAAGGAGGAATACTTACATAAAATTCGCCGTATTGAGAAGGATTTGTTAGCGTAACAACGGTAGTTCCGCTGGTACGGTTTCCTACATAAAAGTTTACCACCATTACAATTTTGGCGCCTTCAATTTTAAAGTAGGGGTCTCCTTTTATTCCAATCGAACCCAGACTGGCGACTTTTTCAATAGCGGTTCCTAAAATACCTTTAAAAATATCGAGCGCTTCTGCATCGTTACAACGTTTTACAATTTTTATTGCGGTTAAGATTTTGCTTTGAGCTGAAGGTCCTAATTTGTTGTATAACCGGGTAACGGCGTTGGCTTTTTTGGCGTCGGTTTGTATCAAATCGGTTAAATCGAAACTAAATAAAGTTCTTGTATCATGGAATTCTTTTGAACTTCCAAGTGGGAGCGCTTCGGTAGAACGCATGTTTACCCCAACATTTGAAACTGCTGAAGAAACTGGGGAGCCAACTGTCGGAACAATTGAAAATAAATCCCACAGATCGATTCCTGTGTCGAACCAGGGCAGCAAATTGTCGAGGCCGGGAACTCCAATAATTCCAACCTGTGTTTTGTTAGGAAATGAAAATCCAAAACCACTGTCGAATGTATTCTGAGACGATGATTGTGGCATTGCTTTCACTTTGAAAAGCATCTGGTTTCCGCCGGTGGCATTACTTTGATTGTATTCCATTCGGACTTTTACCGGGCAACTTAATGCAATTGATCCTCCGGATAATCGGATTCCGGCTTTCCACCGAAATCCTGTTTGAATTAAAGGAAGCCATGTGGGCATCCAGTGTTCTTCGGCTCCTAAATCTCCGTAACTCCAATTCAAACCGGTAATTTCTTTTTCGTACGATTGTTGGGCAAACAATGTGATTTTACAAAGAAAAAGAATAAATGTAAATAATAAGATAGATTTTTTCATGGTTGAAAGTAGTTGATTTGTTGAATATTAAAGGACCCTGGAAGTTTACCCTTAAACAATTTACAACTATTTGATTAAAAATAAAATAGAATTTAGTTAGTGTTTTCGGTTAAAACCACTCCGTCTTTAAAACGATAAACTTGTCCGTGCGTATTGAAAATTTCAACCAGAACCACATAAACACCGATGGGTTGCCGCTTCCCGGTTTCGTCTTCACCGTTCCAGATAATTTCTTCACTGGTTCCCAGAATTTCATTTTTAATCAAATCCATCAGAAACCTACCTTTTGCATCAAAGATTTTTACGGTTCCGGAATAGCCCGGTTTTTCCAGTTCTATGTGAATTTTGTATTCGTCGTTGTAATTATCGAAGTTGGGTGAAAAAGCTTCTGGTTCGAAAGTAACTTTTGGTTTTCCGATATTTGCATTTTCTGTTTGGGAGTTTTTATAACCGGGCGTTGCGTAACCTGCTTCGGTACTTGCTGAAGCCCAGTTTTCAGATAGATTGGTTTCTTTTGAAATTGAAATCCGTTCGAGCGAAACACCGTTTACATCGGCCAGCAGCGGATGGTGCAAGTCTTCGGTGTAATATAATTCGTCGATAATTTCCATATTTTCGTTCAGCAAAACAACATAATCGTCATCGTTGTTGAACGAAGGAATTTTATCAACCTGCTGAAAACACGCACTACATTCAATAAAATAAAAAGGAAAAACTTCGTTTGTATCTTTGGTTATTGCCAGATAATTTTTGGGAGGCAACAGATAATTTTTTCCCGAAAGCGAATAAATCTGAGTTAATTTCCCTGTATTGTCGCGCGATGCCAAAAATAGTTTTTCCAAAAGAAATTCATTTTCCGAATTGTTGTAAATCTCCACAAAATCTGCACCTTCAGGAAAAGGATTAAAAAGAACTTCGTTGATGAATAAATCTCCTGATTGGGCTGTTACATATTCGTTTTCATTTTTTTGAATAGAAACGGTGTCCTTTGTTATTGTGTTTTCACAACTCCAAATTGTATTTGTGTTTACGTGAATAAAAGCTGTGAGCAAACTGATTGTTAAGAATTTGAGGATATTCTGAACCATGATATTTGCATTTAGAAGCAAAATAGTAATTTTACCCCGTATATAAAATAAGCAGACTTAATTTAATTAAAGAATTTACGATGAAAGTTGCAATTGTTGGCGCCAGCGGTGCCGTAGGACAGGAGTTCCTCAAAGTGCTGGAAGAGCGGAATTTTCCGCTGGATGAGCTGGTTTTATTTGGTTCAGAAAGAAGTGCAGGTAAAGAATACGAATTTAAGGGCACAAAACTTACTGTTAAGGAATTAAAGCATGGCGACGATTTTAAGGACATTGATATTGCTTTGACTTCGGCCGGCGCAGGTATTTCAAAAGAATTTGCAACTACAATAACCAAGCACGGCGCAATTATGATCGATAATTCAAGCGCTTTTCGTTACGAAAACGATGTGCCACTGGTGGTACCCGAAGTAAATCCGGAAGATTCCAGAATTCGTCCGCGAAATATTATTGCCAATCCAAACTGTTCAACCATTCAAATGGTTGTGGCCTTAAAACCGATTGAAGAATTGTCGAAAATCAAACGAGTTCGTGTGGCAACATACCAGGCTGCCAGTGGCGCCGGCGCCCAGGGAATTGCTGAACTTGAGCAGCAAATTCAGGAAGTGGCAAACGGAACTGAAGTTACCATTAATAAATTTCCGTATCAGCTGGCAATGAATATCATTCCGCACATCGATGTTTTCCTTGAAAACGATTACACCAAGGAAGAAATGAAAATGAACTGGGAGACCAAAAAAATTATGCACACCAATGCAGAAGTTAGTGCAACATGCGTGCGTATTCCGGTTGCCCGCGCTCATTCCGAAGCTATTTGGGTTGAAACAGAACAACCACTTTCAGTAGAACAGGTTAGAGATGCTTTTGAAAAATTTGAAGGATTGACAGTAATTGATAAACCGGCTGAAAAACAGTACCCGATGCCCTTGTTTGTTTCAGGAAAAGATGATGTTTATGTGGGAAGAATCCGCAAAGATGTTACCGATCCTAACAGTTTGACTTTCTGGTGTGTTGGCGACCAGATTAAAAAAGGAGCTGCTTTAAATGCAGTTCAGATTGCAGAATGGCTCATTGCCAATGGTGAAGTATAATTTTGCATCAACATATTAGATTTAAGGAAAGTCCGGGTACCCGGACTTTTTTTATTCTTCTTCCCACGAAATATCATACAAATAATCGTTAAAAGGGAAACGCTGCGAATGTATCTTTTTTACTTCGCTGTACAACAGTTGTTTAAATTCTTCAACATTTTCCTTTTGTGTTGCTGAAATAAAAAGGGAAGGTGTATTGTTTTTTGCCATCCATGAATTTTCCCATTCCTGCAGGGTGAAATTTTCTTTGGTGCGCGGCGTTAAATCATCTTCATCTTTACGCACATAGGTAAAAGCATCTATTTTGTTGAAAATATAAACCGTCGGTTTGTCGCCGGCGTCAATTTCTTTTAAGGTATTGTTTACAGTTTCAATTTGTTCTTCAAATCCGGGATGCGAAATATCGACAATGTGCAACAAAATATCGGCTTCACGAACTTCGTCGAGAGTCGATTTGAACGATTCAACCAAACCGTGCGGTAATTTTCTGATAAAACCTACCGTGTCGGCCAAAAGAAAGGGAATATTTGTAATGACAACTTTTCTTACTGTTGTGTCGAGTGTGGCGAACAGTTTGTTTTCGGCGAAAACTTCCGATTTTGCCAACATATTCATAATGGTAGATTTCCCGACGTTGGTGTAGCCAACCAATGCCACACGAACCATTTTTCCACGGTTTTTTCGCTGGGTTGATTTTTGTTTGTCAATTTTAATCAGCTGTTCTTTTAACCGGGCTATTTTATCGAGAATAATCCGGCGGTCGGTTTCAATCTGCGTTTCTCCTGGACCGCGCATTCCAATACCTCCACGCTGGCGTTCAAGGTGGGTCCACATTCGGGTCAACCGCGGCAGTAAATATTGGTATTGTGCCAATTCTACCTGGGTTTTTGCATGTGCTGTTTGTGCACGGTTGGCAAAAATATCCAGAATCAGGTTGGTTCTGTCAAGTACTTTGCATTCGAGTGTGCGTTCAATATTCCGAAGTTGGGTTGGTGAAAGTTCATCATCAAAAATTACAGTGTCGGCTTCCATCACTTTTATGTAATTTCCGATTTCTTCCAGTTTTCCCGGGCCAACAAAAGTTGCGTAATTTGGGAAATCGAGTTTTTGCGTGAACTTTTTCAAAACAACAGCACCAGCGGTATCTGCAAGAAATTCAAGTTCGTCGAGATATTCCATGGCCTGTTTTTCGCCCTGGTTCTGATTGATTAATCCAACAATAACGGCCTTTTCCGTAATGGGTGCTGTTTCTATCATATTTTCTGTTTATACCATAAAAAACTCCTGACCCAAAAAATGAATCAGGAGTACAAAAATATCTTTTTATTTTTTTACTGCAATACGAAGTTAATCGGAACGGTGTAAGATACGCGAACCGGTTTTCCACGCTGTTTTCCTGGTTTCCATTTTGGAAGAGTGTTTACAACGCGAAGCGCTTCTTTGTCGAGTGACGGGTCAACTCCCCTTGCAACGCGTGCATCGGAAATGCCGCCGTCTTTATCAACAACGAAAGTAACGTAAACTTTTCCCTGGATACCGTTTTCCTGAGCAATTACGGGATATTTGATGGCATTTGCAATGTACTTGCGCAATGCTAACTCACCTCCCGGAAATTCCGGCATGTCTTCAACAATGAAGAATACCTGAGCTTCTTCTTCTTCTTCTTCTTCCTGAGTTTGAATAACCGGAGCTACGTCAATTACAGTTTGATCGTCTGCTTCAGTGTCATCAATTTCAAGTTCATCTTCAATTTTAACATCATCGTCAACGATGGTTAAAACTTCAACTACTTTTGGTAGTGGTGGTGGTGGTGGTGGTTTTACTTCTTGTTCACGAGTAATAGGAATAATTTCCTCTTCTACTTCGGCAGTTTGAACAGTTCCCAGAGAGTCAGCTTTTTTAGGCTTAGAAGTCCATTCAAATGCAACAAGAGTAACCCCAAGAGCAACCACTAACCCAAGCAGAAAGAACATGTTCTTTTTGCCTTCGAGATCAGCTTTTGGTGATTTTTTTAAATCCATACTTCTTATTTTAATTTGTTTTTATATCAAAAATTGCCCTAAATTAACGGGCTTTAAAGATAGAAAATAATTGTCAAATGCAAATCAATCACTAAAAATTATATTCTATCTTAACTGAAAAACAATAGGTACACTGTACCTCACTTTAACAGCTTTTCCCCCCTGTCGGCCAGGTTTCCAGTCGGGCATAGTTTGTACAACTCTCAATGCTTCTGCGTTTAATGCAGGGTCTCCTCCGCGAACCAGGCAAACATCTTCTATTTCCCCTTTTTCGCTGATTACGAAGCTTACAAAGATTTTTCCCATTACGCCGTTTTCCTGTGCAATTACAGGATAACGAACCGCATTGGCAAGGTACTTTCGCAGTGCCAGTTCTCCTCCTGGAAACTCAGGCATGTTTTCTACAATAACAAAAATTGTATCTTCCTTTTCTTCTGTTTTTTCTGATAATGAATTGATTAAATTCGGAATTTCAAAAACAGGTTCTTCCGCACTACCGAAATAATAGTCCGGTTCATCGGGAATAGGAATACCATCTTCAACAATGTTGATCTGCGTTAATTCTATTTTGGGTTTTGGCAATTCAGGTCGTTTTTCTGCAGTTGGTGGAATGTATATAAAATCATTGTTAATATTTTTTTCCACTTTCTGAACAACAACCTGTTTTGGTTCTGTTTTCCATTCAAAGGCCAGCAATACCAGCCCCAGACTAAATACCAACCCAATCATAAAAAGAACACCCCTTTTGTTTTCAAGATTAGCTTTCTCGCTTTTTTTGTTTTTCATGGCTTTAATTTTTTAAGTGTGACAATAAGCAAAGAACGCCGGCATTCAAAAATGCAATAAAATTGAGATTTTCAGTACTTTTTGTTTCCATGGAACGTGAAATGGAAATAACAAAAACTTTACCATATTTTTTTTTGAAGCGTAAAGGAAAATATTTTTATATTTGCACACGCAAAAGGGGGTTTAGCTCAGTTGGCTAGAGCGTTTGACTGGCAGTCAAAAGGTCACCGGTTCGATTCCGGTAATCTCCACAAAAGGGACTTAGATTGTCCCTTTTTTTGTTTGCAGAAATTGGTAATAGTCCTGAATTATGGATTAATATTCCATTGAATTGTAATGTTTTTAAGTGCCTCCGGGTTGGTTTTTAATTTGTTGGGTACTACATTGGCAACTCCTATTTTACCGGTTGACTTTCCATTTAGAATTTCTGCTGCCAATTTTCCGGCTTCCTGTCCAACTTCGTAGTATTCAGCACCAAGTGCAAACAAAACATTGTTTCTAACATTGTACGGATTATTTGTAAATAATGCCAACCTTTTATTTGATGCAGCAGTTATTAACTGGTCAATACCAGCTTCAACTACGTTGTCTCCTCCCAGCCACAAGGCATCTACGCCGCGGCTTGTTAGGCTAGTTGCAGCTTCCAGAACCTGAGTCGTTGATTCAACTCCTGCTTCTACCAGTTCGATGTCAAGTTCTTTGCACTTTTTTCGGGCTAACTTTACACAAGCTTCAGAGCATACCTCACTGGTACACCAAACCGTTCCAACTTTTCTTAGTTTGGGATTCATATGTTTTGCCAGTTCAAATATTTCTTCCACAGGTTGAAAGGTTCCAATTCCGACCAAATGCGGAGGATGCTCCGAAGGTTTACTTCCGGTTATTCCAACACCTGCAATATAAGGGTCTGTTACAGCACTGAAAACATGCATTATTTTTCCTTCCTTATTGGCGTTTGCCATAATTTGCAAGGCGGGTGTGCTGATAGTAATTACCATATCAACATTGGTGTTCACAATATTCTGAGCAATTGCATTGGCTGTACCCATGTCTCCTTCTGCAGAATATCTTTTAAAGACAACCGTGTTACCTTCAATGAATCCATTTTCATTTAAAGCATTAATGATTCCATTTTCCGTTTCATCCAATACCATTCTAGAGGCAATTTTAAAGATGGCTATGGTTTTAATGTTTTTATTTTGTTTTGTACGGTTACCTAAATCAAGAATTAATAAAACTGTAGCAGTAATGAGGAGAGCCAAAATCGGTCGAAACAATTTTTTCATAACTTCAAATGTATTGTGCTTTTAACATTTCTGCTACCCCCTGATCGATATTGTCTTTACGTCTCAGTTCATCAAACAAAGCAAGTAAGTCATTCACTTTAAGTCTTTTTTTTGCCTCTCCGTTAAAATCATAGGCAACTTTTCCATGGTGCATCATAATAATTCTGTCACCCAGGCTAACAGCCTGTTGCATTGAATGAGTCACCATCAAGGTTGTTAATTTATCTTTTGTGATAACTTTCTGTGTAAGGTCGATTACCTTACTGGCTGTTTTGGGGTCGAGTGCTGCGGTATGTTCATCGAGTAAAAGCAATTTTGGTTTTATTGCTGTTGCCATCAGTAAAGTCAATGCTTGTCGTTGTCCTCCGGATAATTTTCCTATCGGATTTTCCAACCTGTTTTCGAGACCCATATTTAGTGGGCTAACCATTGTTTTAAAATCATCAATTAATTTTTTAGGGAGTCCCCATCCTAAACCTCTGTTCTTTCCACGTTTTAAAGCAAGAGCGAGATTTTCCTGAATTGTCATCCCCGGAGCCGTTCCGCTAAACGGATTTTGAAAAACTCTACCAATAAGCCCCGCTCTTTTATGTTCGTCCCAACGGGTAATATCTATACCATCGAGAACAATTTTTCCTGAATCGACTAAAAAAGAACCTGCCACAGCATTCAGAGTAGTCGATTTTCCGGAGCCATTTGTACCTAAAACACAAACAAAACTTCCTTCCTGTATTTCAAGGGAAACTCCCTGGAGGGCTTTTACTTCACTCGCTGTTCCGGGGTTAAACGTTTTTATTATATTTTCTATTTTAAGCATGGATGTTGCGTTTAAAAGTTAATCTTGGTTTCTTCTTTAATAAACCGGGTAAAATAAGGGCAATAAATACGAAAAGAGCAGTAATAATTTTAAGATCGTTGGGATTCAAACCCCATCGGAGTGCTATGGCAACCAAGAGTCTGAACAGGACAGAACCAAGAATTGCGCCTGTTATCACAAATCCAAGACTGTTATCATTAATAATAGCTTCGCCAATAATTACGCTGGCCAATCCCCAAACCATCATGCCAATTCCCATTTGCACATCGGCAAAACCCTGGTATTGTGCCAGTATTGCGCCAGAAAGTGCAATGAAGCCATTAGAAAGTGCCACTCCTGCAATAATCATAATCCGTGTATTTACTCCAAGTGCCCGAATCATTTGACTGTTATCGCCTGTTGCGCGCATTGCAGTTCCGAGGTTAGTTTTAAAAAACCACCACAAAATGAAACCAAAAATAAGAATGCTGATAAAGCAAAAAAGTAAAACCCACAGGTCTTTTACTGCCACTTCCCAACCCAGCAGATTTGTTCTTGTACCAGCACCTGAGACATGAGCAGATAGATTTTCAATCCATGTAAAAATAGTTGTCTGGTTCAATAGTGGCATATTACTTTTTCCCATTACGTGAAGATTGACAGAATACAGTGCGGTCATAACCAGAATGCCTGAAAGAAGTGGGTTAATTCTGAATTTTGTGTGAATAAATCCGGTTATAGCGCCCGCAAGCATGCCGGCAATAAAAGCAATAAAACTGGCCAGTAATGGATTCATTCCTGCCACAATCAGTGATGCTCCGGTTGCAGCCCCAAAAGTGAATGAACCCTCGGCTGTAATATCTGGGAAATCAAAAATCCGAAAACTTATAAAAAGTCCAAGCGCCAAAAGCGCTAATATTATTCCAATGGAAACCGAGCCTATTAATATTGACATATTTTAAATTTTAACGTTAACTGAATTTAATGGATTGGACAGGTGCTATCCAGCAAAAACCTTGTACAAACTGACTTTCTCCCAATCCTACAATTTCCCTGTCATCGTATGTTAAATGAAGAATGTTTGTTAGTTCTGTATTATTGATAAGAAAATCAACAGTTTCTTCAAGGTTTACAGAAGTCTTTTTCAGTGGAACATATGGAAATACAGCAGAATGAACATGGCCATAAATTGAAGATCCTGGTTTTATCTCACGTAAAAATTTGTGGGCATCCCCGGGTTCTTTGGAAAAGAAGGCAGCAGAAACACTCAGCATCTTGTTGTGAGCCGGTTCGGTGGTAAATCGAATGTTGTTTTTAATTTCAGGGAATGAGAAAATATCAATGCCACTCGCAGGCGATATATTTAATGAAGTGCCTGTTAAACCTCCGCTTTCAGCGATCATAACCATAGCAAATTGTTTGTATTGTGATAGCTCTGAAATAACATCTGCTATTTCACTTAATCCAATTGTATCTTCATTTTTATTTTGTTCAAAACGAATAAATTCTGAAAAATTTCCGTCAAAATGAATCCCGTACAATTCAATGGCAGAAGCAACAAGTTGTCCGCTGCTGACCATATAATCCGGTTTGCCTAAACCATCAGCTGGTAAATAAACGATGTTTTTTCCAAGCATTAAATACTCTCCAAATAGATTGCTGCATTCTTCAAACGAATTTCCAATCGCACCTAATCCAAACGAAAAATGATTTTCGCTGGAGTAAATTTTACGTGCATTTTCGGGTTTAAAGGCCGATTTGTAAACCAGTTCTGGATTACCAAACAGTTGAAGTGATGTTTTTTCTGATGTTTCCAGAGGCGTTATCACAAAAGAAAAATCATTTCTTGTAAATTGATTCTGTTGTTTATCTATTTGTATTTTATTGGTTTGATTAATAGGTTTTTGTGTAAGAATGTTCTCCATTCCAACCATATCTAAAACCTGTTTTACATTGTCCGACATTTCCTGGATATAAAAATGCCCGTTTATGGATTTTAGATTTTTATATTGGGTTACCAGCGTACGTATTCCGGCAGAGCTCAGATATTCGATACTGTTCAAATCCAAGGCAATAAAGTAGATGCCTTCCCGCACGACTGAATCAATATAATCGTTCAGTTGTCCTGCCCTGTTGGCATCAAGTCTTCCTGAACATTTCAGGAGTATTCCATTATCCAGATGTTCCCGTTTGATTTCCAAATTATCCATATTTTCAGTTGTTGCTTGATTTATATTTTTCAGGAATTTTTAAATTGAAATGGTTTTCCGCCTCTGCATTTACTTTTATATTTGTTCGCGAAACAAAGCGGTAGGGTATATCTTTGGGTGATTTTCCATTCAACACTTCAACTGCCAGGCCAACTGCTTCAACGCCGGCATAATAGTAATCGCGCGAAACTGTTGCAACTGCTCCCTGCTCCGACTGATTTTCCAGAAAACCGAAATAGGGTATATTTTTATCGTTGGCTATTTTGATAATGGAACTTCCACAACTTGCAGTTAAATTATCAGCTATTTGAGTTATTGCGTTAATTCCGGAATTTGATAATGCCATTGCAGCATCTGCAACTTCAGTTACTGTATTTGCAGGAATCGAAATAAGCTTCAAATTATATTTTTGGGCAGCAGTTTCGAGTCTTTCCTTGTAAGCCACAGAGTTAATTTCGCCGGGAGTAAAAATTGTTCCAATGGTAGAAACTCCGGGAATAGTTTCTTTAACCAATTTTACCATGCCTTCAAAATCGCTCATGGTTGATATTCCTGTAAAGTTTGGCAGATGGTCTTCAAATGAATTTCCCAAGGCAGCTCGCACCGGATCTCCAACGTTTGTAAAAACAACAGGCATCGTTTTAATTTTTTTTGATACAGCCTGTGCGGTTGGCGTTGATGATAAAAAAATCATATCCCATTTGTCTGAAGAAATGGTTTCAACAATACTATTTAAGGTTGAAATATCTCCCTGTGCGTTGTACGACTTCAAAGTATAATCATTTCCTTCTTCAAAACCAATCCGGCTGAGTTCATCACGCAACCCATTTTCAACGAATTCCGAAATTGGACTGTCATTGTACTGAACCAAACAAAATCTGAAGTTTTTTCCTTTTAGTTGAGAAATTGAAGTCATGTATTTTTCAGGAATTTTCATCCCTGTTTTTGCTGCTTTTTCTTTGTCGAAATCTATTAGTTCTTCTGCATAATTTTCAATAGGAATATTTGCCGGATTTTCTCCATTAAGAACGCGTGCAATGTACGAAGCAGTATGGTAACCGGTTTGATACCAACTAATTCCTACAGCAGCGGTAGCGCCTTCCTTTATAAATTCATTGTCATTTACAATAAGCGGGATATTATTTTCGTCACAAACTTTTGCGATTCCCTGAAAAGCCTGCATGGCTGTATTGTCTCCAGTAATCCAGACTGCATCTACTTTACGCATACAAAGCGAACTTATTGCCTGGTATACTTCAGATGAACTTGTAATAGTAGTTTCTACCAATTCAACCGAGCTGCCAGCCAGATAGTTCCTGGCTTTTTCCATTACTTTGGAAGAGTTTATTTCAGAAGAATTATAAAGTGTTCCAATTCTTTTGGTTTCAGGAATTACTTCACGAATAAAATCCATTGTTTTTTCAACGGGGGGAAAAGAACCAACTCCGGTAATATTTGGCAAATGGTCGGTATATGAACTACCGGCTCCAGCTTCCAGCGGAGTATATGACAATGTAAAAACAATCGGGTGATTTTTTACAGTGGACAAGGCTGCCGTAATTCCTGGCGTTGATGTTACCAGTATTAAATCGACATCTTTATTGTCCATGTTGAGGTGAATGGGCTGGAGGTTGGCCATTTCTCCATTGGCATGCTGTGCTATTACCGAAAGATTGCTGTCTTTTACAAAACCCAATTCGCTTAATCCTTTCCACAGCCCGTTTAAAGTCATTTCAAACGATAACTCGGGAGCAAAATAGGTTAAGCCAATTTTGTAATGCCTGCCTGGTTCAGCCATCAAATCAGGATTTTCTGTAAACTGCTTTTTTTCTACCTTGGTTACAACTCTGTTGTTCAGGTCGGAAAACAACAATATTGAGGCAACAAAAACTAAAGCCAGAATTCCGTTTGCTAATTTTTTTATTTTCACTGCTAATTTTTTGAAATTAACTTTTTTAATATTCCTATCAATACATAATAGATTTTATGAGGAGAATCACATGAACATCAATAACTGTTTTTTTAACTATCAAATACTCATAATTAAAAACTCCCAAAAATCATTTATCCGTATTTTTCATTCATAACCAGCGATTTAAAGTAAGAAGTTATTAAAAAACATCAATATTTTATTTATAGACAAAAAATAGACTTTGTATTTAATTCAACATTTTTTTGAAAAAGGCACATAGCCAAAAAATTAATTAATTTCAGACATATATTATTCTGATTTTAATGCAGAATCTAAGTCGCTGAATATTGAAAAAACAGAACTAAATCCAGAGATATCAAATATTTCCTGAATACCAGGTTGTAATCCAAAAATTTTTAGTTTTCCTTTTTCAGCCATCATCTTTTTTTGAATAATAAGAAAAATACGTAATCCGGAACTGCTGATGTAACTGAGCCCACCGCAATCGATGTAAATTTTACTGGCCCCCTCTTCAAACAAATTATTAACGGCATTTTCAAATACCGTGTAATTTGTAGTATCTATTCTTCCGTTTACTTTTAATAAGGTTCCATCCTCCAGGTTTTGTCTTATAATTTCCATTTGAAATAATTTATTTGAATTGGTTCTACTTCTTTTCTGACACTTGTTTTACTGAACTACCATTTTTTCTCCAATGTAAGCCGGTTTGTATTGTCAATACGTTGATAGGAAACTTTATCCATAATATTTTTTATCATAAAAATTCCTAATCCACCAACCGAACGTTCTTCCAGAGGAAGATGAATATCGGGATCCTCTTTTTTTGTAGGGTCGTACGCTATGCCTCTGTCGGTGATTACAATTGTTATCTTATGATCTTCCTCGGAAAGTTCAATTTCAATTTCATTTTCTGTATTTTGGGGATAGGCATAAAAAATAATGTTGGTAAGAGCTTCTTCCAGAACAAGGTTAATATTTAACACAATTGAAGGCGGCAGATTCCACTGTTCTTCCACTGTTTCAAGAAATTCAACCACACGATTTAATTCGTTGATGTTATTTTGAATAATGAGTTGTTTATCTTGTTTCATGTTCTCCAATATAAGTAATACACAACATGGTCAAGTCGTCGGATTGAATGTGTTCTTTTACATGGTTCCTTACTTCAATGGTTACATTTTTAATCAGCTGTTTGGGAGTGCAGCCGTAATTGTTCTGAATTGTTTGTAATAAATGGTCATCGCCAAACAAGTTATTGTCTTTGTCTTCTGCTTCTGTAAGTCCATCAGTATAGAGAAATATCTGGTCGCCCTTTTCAAATTTCATTGCTTCTTCCTGGTATTCATAACTGTCAAAAAGGCCAACCGGAATGGATTTGGTAATGTTGAAGTATTGAATAGTTTTATCCTTTTTAATCAAAACCGGTGGATTGTGTCCGGCGTTGCAATATTTTAATTCCCCTTTTTCAATATCGAGAATACCAGCGAAGAAAGTAACAAACATATTTGATTCATTATTCAAAGTGAGGGTTTTATTCATCGAACTTACTATGTCTGCAATATTTTTGCTTTTATCGGCAACTGAGCGCAACAGTGTTCTGGTAACGGCCATAAAAAGAGATGCAGGTATTCCTTTCCCGGAAACATCGCCAATAGCAAAGCAAAGTTTATTTTTATCAATTAGAAAAAAATCATACAAATCTCCACCCACTTCTTTCGCCGATTCCAGTGAAGCAAAAAGGTCGATCTCCGGCAAATCAGGGAAAGGAGGAAAGATATGTGGAATCATTCCCATCTGAATTTCTTTGGCAATCCGAAGTTCACTTTCAATTTTTTCTTTGGCAGTTGTGGTTTCTTTCAGATTTACAATATATGCCGAAAGTTCTTTCTGCATAAATTCAAAAGAATCATGCAACTCATTCATTTCTTTTGTTTTATAATTGCCGGGAAGTTCTGAGTTGAAATTTCCTTCGGCAATTGATCGTGCCGATTTTGCAAAGATGGTTAACGGGCTGGTAAGATTACTAATGATTTTAATAGTGAAAAATACAAGAACAGAAAGCCCGGTTACAGCAAGTAGTAATAGTATGAGATTTAATTTTCGTAATCCGGCAAACATTTCATTATGAGGATATACAACACCCAGCGACCACTTGGTTGAAGGTAGTTGTGTGTAATAAATCCATACTTTTCCTGTGTCTGGCAGTTTGAGTGAGCTAAGACCACTTTCCCCGGCAATCATTGAGCGGCCAATTAATCTCATTTCGGGCAGGTTTAATTCTTTTGCCCGGGTAAAGATTGTTTCATTCATTATAAATGTTCGGTTGGGGTGAGTAACATACATTCCATTTTTCGAAATAAGAAAGGCATACCCATTTTCAAGAATTTTAACTGAATTCACAATTTCAGTCAGCCAGTCAAGTGAAATATCAACGGTAATAATTCCCGCAAAGATCCGCTTCCCATCTTTGTTCAGGAAAAAGGGTACAGAATAAGTTGATAGTAAGGCGCCGGCACCCCCTTCATCGTAATATGGTTCAGACCAGTACGCTTGCTGCAGAATGGCAGGGATCTGGTACCAGTCCATAATAAAATAATTGTATTCTTCGGAACCTAAAACGGTTGTGTTTACCATTTCTCCATTGCGGAAAGCATAGGGAGCACCAAATTTTTCGTTATCAGAGAAAAGGTACGGTTCAAATGCGATCGCGCTGGCATAAATAGCGGGATTATTCCTGACAAGTTTGGTTAGAAATGAAAAAACAGAATCTTTTTGAATTACACCTGTTTCTATAATCCATGAAAGATTCTCAGGAATGATTTCGGACGGTTTGAGCACTTCCTCTATTTGCTTCACCGTTTTTTGTGCCCAAAAGGCAGCATTCTCCTGGGTTGTTTTTTCAATTGTTGAATGTGTGAAAAAGTAGTAGACAAAAAAAAGGAGTAAGCCCAATACGATAGTAAAAATTAAAATACTGGAAATTATTCTGTAGGAAAGATTCTTTTCTTTCATTTCGTATTTTATATGGTTAAAAATGAAATTAGTACCATTTTATTTGCCTCCCAATTATTCCATGACCGGTTTATAAAAATCATCAAAGGGAAAATTTGAATGACTAAAATTTTCCGGATTATCTCCCTTTAAAATTTCAAGAGCCCGGTAATAATCCTTATCAAGCAAACACCCTTTGTTAATGTTTTTTTCACCCGGTATTATCAGTTCAAGCATCCTGTCGATCATCCAGCTCTGGTGTGCCCTGTTGTTTGGAATATGTGCCTCATTCATTTTTTTAACCACCAAATCAAGCGTGTATTCTTTATGCCCGGCTACAAACTCCCAGCCTTTCAGAGTTGCTTCTACAAATTTTGACAGCGCAGCTTTTTTTAGTGTATATGTTGATTCCATACAGTATAATCCGTCTTCAGGAATGTCAAAACCATAATCAGAAAAGAAAAAAGCATTGAGTTCATCTTCATTGATTCCACTGTTGATTATCTGGTCGTATTCGTTGTAATACATAACAGTTAGGGCATCAACTCCGTCCATTAAAAAAAGGTTGATTGTATTTAGTATTCTAACCAGTTCAATGGAATAATTGTTCTCTCGCATGTAGGCAATCGGAATATCATCAAAACCACTGCTCCAGATTCCAAGTTTCTTGTTTTGAAAATCTTCCGGTTTTTCGATTCCGCTCACTTTTTTGGTGACCATCATTAGGGCTGAGTGTTGCGAAAGTTGCGCAAAATTGACCAAGGGTGTTCCTGATGCTCTTTGTTTTATGCCATCAACAAGGAAAGATGAAACAATATCAGCTTTGCCATCTTTTAGAAAATTAAAAGCAGAAATACCCGCAGGAGGATGAATGATTTGAACATCAATTCCAGCATCAGTATAATAACCCTGATCGAGAGCCACATAAAACCCTGCGAATTGTGCCTGCGGTAACCAATGAGGAGCAAAAATCAGTTTATTGTCTTGCGCAAACGACAAAAAATTTGCAAAACAACAACAACAAAACATCAGGATTAATTTTGAATAAAGGATTGTATTTTTCATCCGGTCAGAGTTTAATAAACAATCTTTATTTAAGCGTCTAAAAATGCTAAAGTTAACCAAATATCGATTATCAAATATAACATAAAGTAAAAATTTCATCGTTTTTTATGGAATGAATACAGCCTTGATACGACTAGAAAATTTATTGAATATTAATTGGTTATACATTGGTAGCGCTCTGGCTTATGTTTCCAGCGAATTTTTTTATTTGATCAGAAGGTTTTTGTTTAAATAAAATAATTGGGTTGTCTGAAAATAAACATAAGTGACATAGATTTTTGAAATTATTTAGACAATAGGAATAAATTGAATGAGAATTTTATTGAAATGGGTTGTAAAAATTCAAGCTTATGTTTAATTCGATAATATTTCCAACTTTTTCATTTCCCTGCGATCATGGGCACTGTGATATGAATTTATTTTGTGTTGCTTTTCGTATATCCAAACAAGAATAAACAGTTACCTGGGAACTCATAATTTAATTATTCAAATCAGAATAGTATATATTTTTTAGATAGTTTTATCTGCGAAAAATCTATATCAATTGTTTATGGGCGTTTACAAATTTTCAGGATATTTTTTTTATGGGATGCTATTTACATTAATTTTTACGTCTTGTAAAGATACGCAGTTGAGCCCACAGGTTAATGTCACAGACAATTTTGAGTCAGGAAGCATTGGAGCTGTTAATCAGATTGATGATAACACATGGGAAATGAGCATTGCTAATGATAACAACGATGCGTCGCTTCCCGATTCATGGCGCAGTTGGTGGTATCTGAAGATGGAGAATGTAAGTACCCGGGAAGTTACGGAAATTACTATCAAAAATTCGGGATGGCCTTATTATTATGTGCCGGTTTATTCGTACGACTGTCAAACCTGGTATCATTTTAGGGAAGAGGATGTAATTCAGAAAAATGAATATGAAATAACCATTCAGAATCATTTTGAAGAATCCACCGTATGGATTGCCAGGTTTTATCCATATACTTTCAGTGATCTTGAAAATTATTTAAACACACTAAAAAATTATGCATTTGTCGATATTCAGATACCGGGATATTCACAAGAGGGAAAGCCTGTATATCAGTTAAAGATTACTGATAATTCTGTGCCTGTTTCGGGCAAAAAACGCATATTCATCCATGCCCGGACTCATCCGGCAGAAACACCTCCTTCTTTTCTTTTGGAAGGGATGATTAATTTTCTGGTATCGGGAAGCGGCGAAGCAGCTGATTTGTTAGCACAGTTCGAATTTTACATTTTTCCGATGCAGAATGTGGATGGTGTGATTGCAGGCAATTACAGGTCGACTCCAAAGTCGGAAAATCTCGAAATGATGTGGTATCGTGACAGCCTTAATCCTTTAGTATTAACCTCAGATGCTCCGTCCGAAGTAACAATTATTCATAAGTTGGCCAGTGAACTTATGAGCGACGGGGGACCGGTAGTATCCGTTGCCCTGAATCTGCATGCTTCGAACAGCGAACCCGATGTATGTCCTTTTTTCTATCCTCATTTTGGTCCGGCTTCCGGCGGATATGTGCCTAAAGAAGTATCGCTTTGGAACCGGCAACTGAATTTTATTTATAACGTAATCAGCAATTATGGAAATAATCTGATTGAACCTATCACCCAGGAAGGAGGAAGCAGTTTTGCAGATAAAACCTATCCTGAAAGTTGGTGGTGGAACAATTTTAAGGATAGTGTAATGGCAATGACTTTCGAAATGACATACGGACGGGCGGGATATGCTCCCAACTGGGTTGAACCGGACAATTACCGAGAATTGGGTGTGGCATTATTGCTAGGGATACGCGATTTCTGTAACACACAGAAAACTATTCCTGCGGTTTGGGAAAAAGCCGGAAACTATAAAACATTAAGAAGGCTGAAATATCCGGAATTGTATTTACCTGCAAACGAAAATGCATCAAAAGAGTAATTAAAGTTTATTCTTGTTGGAAAAGAATAACTTATATTTTTGTTGAACAGAGAACAATATAGAAGGCAATTATGTCAATCATAAAAAGAAGCTATCAGATTATCAGCGGAACCGATATCCTCTTTTTTCCACGGTTAATACAAATTGTATATGAATTGATTTGCGAATTGAACAAAGGAAGTAAAGATTAGATAATAGATATGGCAAAAAACGATGAGAGTTCAGTTCATCGTATGTATTATCCCTTCTTCCGCAACTGCATTTTAAAAAATATTAGGCAGGAATATCTCCCTGCCTTTTTTATTCTTTTTCGGATTTAATTAGGTTCTGCCTCTTTTAATATATTTAATGCAGTGTAAAGTTTCTGAAATATGAAATAAGTGAAGTGTTTATTTAACCGAAATATACCTGTTTTCAAAGTTCCAGCCTTCTGCTGAAATCTTCAAGTTCTGATTTTTTGCCTGTGGGCATTCCATTTCGATTGTTTTTTCACTTCCGGGAACAAGCGATACATAATTATCGTTGGAAAATACCGGTAAAATCCGCTCATTGGTTTTGGCGTCAACAACGGCCAAACGATTAAAAAAAGCAACCGGAGCATTTGCCGGATTTTTGAGTGTTACAATTACTTTGTTTCCTGTTGATTTTTTTGCACTGACTTCGAGTTGTGAAGCCGGCATGTTTTGTAGGCCACTGTAAACTCCTTCTTTATTCGGGAACCAGTAGATATTTTCTGAAAGTACCTCTTTTTTCATATTTTGTAATTGAAGCAAAAGGAACGAACCATTTTCATCACATCCTGCCTGCCTTAAATTACTTGCTACCGACATTATTGGTTTTGTACTCGACGGATTCATATAAACTATTGCTTGTGTAATAAATTGTTCATTTCCTTCCATGTCATAGGCTTTGGCCACCAACATTAAATCGTTTTGTTCTTCAAAACCATTATTGATTACGCTTACCATTTTTGTTACCGGATTACACATTACATGCAGAGGTTCACTGCCGTTTCTCAAACCATACAAGCAGGCATTTGGGTCGAGGTAATAATCGTACATCTGTCCGCGAAGGGCAGTCCATGGATTTTGTGTTTTCCAGATGATGCTTCCTGTGTACCAATCCCACATGTGCGAACTAAAACCTTCCATCAATGCCCGGTACTGGTTGTAATTCACCAGCTGGGCTTTTCGGGCAAAATCTTCCATATTGGTTACTGCGCCATAAGCTTCAATTGATTTCCCGTAGCCAATATATTTATGATATGTCCAGACATCATCGGTAACTGCTTCGGAACCTTTTTTCTCAACTGGAATAACTTCATTTTCTTTTGGCAGAAAACGTCGCAATGAAGCGGCATCGCCAACGCCAACTGAACCAATTTCTGAATTAAATGGCCAGGTTCGGTGTTGCCAGAAAATGGAATCAGGCTGAATGCCATAAGGACCGTCTCCGTTCCCGCCGATAAAATTATACGACATGCTATCAGAATTTGAATATTCAATAAACCAGCGTGTGCCGTCCATTCCGTCTAAAATGGAGTCGCGGAGAACACTCAGAATATCTTCGGGCGGTGCAATTTCATTTCCTCCGCACCACAAAGCCAGCGAAGGATTGTTGCGTATCATTTTTACCATATCAGCGGCTGATTCAATAAACAGGTTGTGATCATCCGGATACTGGCGACGTGTCCACTGATCTTCGCTTTTTTTCGGATCAACCCAGCGGCCGTTGCAATCACCCGACATCCAGAAGTCCTGCATAACCAGCAATCCGTATTTGTTACATGCATCATAAAATTCAGGACGCTCTGGCAAAGCACCTCCCCAAATGCGAATCAGGTTCAGATTCATATCGCGGTGGTAGCGTATTTCAGCATCGTAACGTTCCGGGGAAAACCGCAACATGGCATCCGAAATGATCCAGTTTCCGCCTTTTATAAATACATTTTGTCCGTTTACTGCAATTTGCATACTGCGGGTACGTTCGTTCCATTTGTGCTGAATTTCACGGATTCCAACGGTGATTTCTTCTTCATCCGAGGTTTGTCCGTCAACCACAAATTCCATGTTCATTGTATATAAATTTTGAGGCCCATATCCGTTGGGCCACCATAATTTTGGGTTGTTAAATGTCATTTGCGGCAATTCAACTTCAACTTGCGCATTTGCCGGAACGGAGACCGTCTTTTCAACAGTTGTTCCGGCCATTTCAACCATTAGTTTTCCTGAAATATTAACAGATGTTGCGTTAACCAATTCCGCAGAAGTTTCTATGATTGCCGGATTTTGTGCTTTCCCTGGAACCCGAACACCCGGCACTTTTGTTATTACATGCGGATTTTGCAGGTTTACCGACTTTGTTGTTTCGATTGTTACTTTGTCCCAAATACCGGTGTTGCGATCGCGGATAGGTTGTATCCAGTCCCAACCGGCAACATACTGATGAGCAACATTTCGTGCAATTACTCCATCACCTCCCTGGCCGCCGTTTGGGTTTCCAACCGGATCTATCGGGTAAACAACCACTGCCAGCCGGTTTTTCCCGTTAGCCGACAATAAATCGGTGACATTGTAAACCTGGCGTAAAAACATTCCATAGTGCCGCTTCTTGTTTACCTTTTTACCGTTCAGAAATACATCGCAGCTGTAATTTACCCCACGGAAATTCAACCAAACCTGCTCACCGGTTTGTTTGTTTTGCTGAAAATCGGTAACAAACCAGTAAGTATAATGGTCTCTTCCGGTTTCGTAAATGTCTTTTATTTTCAGATTGTTCAGTCCGTAAAATGGATCCGGGACTTCATTATTTTCCAACATGGTTGTTAATACCGTTCCCGGTACAACTGCCGGTTGCCAGCCTTTTAAATTGAAGTCGGATGTTGAAATTTTCTCGCCCGTTGCTTTCACCTTTTCGACGGGTGCACATTTCCATCCCGAATTAAGTTCTTTTACCGGACCGGCTTTTAAAATTATTGGGAGGTTCAGGCAAAAAAGCAAGCTCAATACGGTTGTTGTTATTTTTAAAGTCCTCATAACTTTGGAGTTTCAGATTTGATATTTAACAGAATTCCTCTATATTTTATTTAAAAGTTCCGGGTTTGAATGGTAAATTTTCAAAACCAATTCACCAAAAAGTGTATTTGCCCAGGCAAACCACGACCGTGTAAAATTCTCCGGATCGTCTTTGTGGAAAGTTTCATGCATAAATCCTGTTCCGGCATGGGTTTTTATCAAAGTTTGCAGACAGGAAACCATTTCATTTTCGTCGGTTGAAGTCATTGCCCGCATAATAATACTCATAGGCCAAATCATTTCAGCGCCAACGTGCGGGCCCCCGATTCCTTCACCTGCTTTTCCGCTGAAAAACCATGGATTGGCTTTGCTTAACACCAATTTGCGTGTGTTCTGATACAACGGATTTTCAATTTCCATGGCTCCCAGGTAGGGCAGAGCCAGTAAACTCGGAATGTTGGCATCGTCCATGAACAGCTGGTTTCCGAAGCCATCTACTTCAAAAGCGACAACTTTGCCAAAGTCTGGTCTTTCCGCGATGGCATATTTTTCAATAGCAATTGAAACTTCTTCTGCCAACTGTTTTGCCTCTTCAGCCAGTTCTGTATCGTTGTATTGTTCAACTGCTATTTCAGCAATTTGATTTAAGGAAGTAACAGCAAAATAGTTGGATGGAATCAAAAACGGGAAAATTGTAGCATCGTCTGAAGGACGGAATGCAGAAACAATTAAACCTATCGGGTTAACAGGATTTCCGTACCCACCGCAGCAAAGTGTATCGGTAGGTTTTGATGTGTTGCGTGTAAAATGATAATCACCCTTGTTCTCTTTCCGCTGTTGATTTTTGAAAGTAGCCAAAACCGAGCGGAATACTTCGTGCCATTCTTCTGTGAAACATGTTGTATTTCCGGTAGTTTTCCAGTAGTTGTAAATTAAGCGGACAGGGTAACAAAGTGAATCGATTTCCCATTTTCTTTCGTGTAATTCGGGTTTCATTTCAGTATTGTCGGTTTCCCATTCGCTTCCTGTTGCTTCTTTGTTAAAAGCATTTGCAAAGGGATCAATTAAAATACATTTTGCCTGCCGGTTCAATACACCCAGAAAAAGCTGGTTTAATTGCTGGTCATTTTTTACAAGACTCAAATACGGCCAAACCTGTGCGGTAGAGTCGCGCAACCACATGGCATTGATGTCGCCGGTTATAACAAATGTATCGGGTTTGTCATCCACAATGGAAAAATCGACTGTTGTATCCAGTGTATTTGGAAAACAGTTTTCAAACATCCAGGCCAATTCCGGATTTGAAATAGCCTTTTTTACTTCATCAATTGCTTCTTCAACAGCCGGACTGGTAAATTTTCTTTCTCCAACCGGAGGTCGTTTGCTGATAAAGTTATTGGCTGCACATGCCGTGTTCCAAACCGAATTTGTGACTACACCGGCTACTGCAAGCGAATTGTATTTGATAAAATCTCTGCGTTCCATATGGTTTATTTTTTTAGTTGATTGAATTGATTTAGTTTAATTTATTTGATTTTAAACGAAACAGAAAGCTTTTCGTTTTTTGAATTGCCGCCAACAAACAGGGAGTAATTTCCGTCGTACAAATTCCAGTCGTGACACGATTCATCCCATTTTGCCATTTCCCAGACAGGAATAGTAAATTCGACAATTTGTTGACTTCCTTTATTAATTTCAACTTTTTTGAATTGCTTAAGTTCTTTAACCGGCATTCCTTCTATTTCGGGATAACCGACATAAACCTGAACGGCTTCCAAAGCATTCATTTGTCCATTGTTTGTGACTTCAATTTTAAATTGAAGGGTATCGCTGGCATCGTAAAATTCGTTGGGTTTTTCCATCCATTTATAGTCAAAATCCACATAGCTTAGCCCAAATCCAAACGGAAATTGAACTTCACCATCAAAATAACGATACGTGCGGCCTTCCATGTCATAACTTTCGTAATCCGGTAATTGGTCAAGCGATTTATAGAAAGTAACCGGCAAACGACCTGAAGGGGAACATTCTCCGAAAAGAACATCTGCCAATGCATTTCCTCCCTGTTCTCCGGGATACCACGCAAGAATTATCGCATCAGAATAAGGTTCTAAAGCTGCGATATTCATGGCACTGCCACCGGTTATAACGGTAATTATCGGACGATTATGAGAGGCTCGTAATTTTTTCAAAAATGCAACATGAGATGCCGGAATATCGAGCTTCATTCTGTCGCCACCGTTTTCTGCAAGAAAAGCATCACCTTCTTCGCCTTCCATTACCGGAGTTAATCCAACAACCACGATGGTAGCGTCGCTCATTCCAGAAGCCCAGACTCCACCAAAATGAACAGTGTCGGTATCATTACAACCTAAATCGTATTGAACAGCAACAGCCGGGCCGGCAGCTTTTGTAATACCTTCAACAAAAGTGACCAGTTCTGAAGAAACACCATGATAATTGGCCAGAAGTGCGTCCAGATTACCAGAATTTGCACCAGTTACCAGCAAACTGGAATAGGATTCTTTGTTCAGCGGGAGAATGTGATTTTCATTTTTCAGCAAAACCATACTTTCTGCTGCAGCTTTTCGCGACAATTCAATGTGTTCTTTTGAATGAACGTCCTTTTCACCTAAGTTATTGAATGGTATTTTTTCCTGATGATCGTAAAAGCCCAGTTTAAATTGTGTTTTCAGGTTGGGCAGAATGGCATTGTCAACATCTTTTTCTGTAATCAGCTGTTGGTTAAACGCCTCCATTACATCGTTCTGTAATAACCCTGAACAATCGAGATTGATACCGGCTTTCACCGCCTCGGCAGCAACCACAACCGAACTTGGAAGTGCTTTATGTCTTAAATAAATGTCGTCCAAAGCCCCGCAATCGGTTACCATCTGACCCTCAAATTTCCATTCATCAAAAAGGATGCTGTCGATTAAGGTTTTACCGGTACAGCAGGGTTCATCATTCAACCGGTTGTAACCACACATCACCGATTCCACACCCGCGTCAACCAGCGATTTAAAAGCTACGAGGTAGGTTTCCCTTAAATCCTTTTCGTCGACCACTGCATTAAAAAAATGGCGATTGTATTCCGGGCCGCTGTGTGCTGCAAAATGTTTGGCACAGGCAGAGGCTTTTAAATATTTCGGGTCATCACCCTGTATTCCGTGAATAAAAGCAACTCCCATTCTTGAAGTCAGGTAGGGATCTTCACCGTACGTCTCCTGTCCGCGTCCCCAGCGGGGATCCCTGAAAATATTCACATTTGGAGACCAAAAAGTTAGCCCTAAATATTGTACTCTCCGGTTTTTTGCAACTGCCAGATTATATTTTGCCCGCGCTTCGGTTGAAATAACATCGCCGATTTGATGGACGAGGTCATCGTTAAAAGTTGCCGCCAAAGCAATTGCCTGTGGAAAAATTGTTGCTTCACCCGCGCGGGCTACACCGTGCAAAGCTTCGTTCCACCAATTGTAAACAGGAACGCCAAGCCGCTGAACACCTGTGTTATTGTAGCCTAAAAGATGTATCTTTTCTTCTAAAGTCAAATCATTTAAAAGGATTTTCGCCCTTTGTTCCAGTGGTAATTTATCATTTCTCCATTCAGGAGTTTGAGCCAAAAGACGAACCGGAGTTTGAAAAATAAAAATTAAGGCTAACAGAATACCGGTATGAACATATTTTTTCATTGCTACTATTGTTTTGCGGAAATGAATTCAACATTGAATATATTCCAAACTTTAATAATTCATTGTATGTTTTTCTGAAGTCATTTCCAGAATCAGTTCTCCTCCATTCATTATTTCTTTATAAGTAATATAAGGTAAATCGTAGTTCTGGTTATTCAAAGTTTTTGATTTGATATAAATGTTTTCTGAACTGTTGTTTTCTGCTTTAATGGTAAAAGTTTTTCCACCGGGAAGATTCAGAACAACTTCATCCAGATCCGGACTTCCAAAAACAAACTTTCCATCGGCAGGGTGAACCTGGTAAAAACCCATGGCCGATAAAACATACCAGGCTGACATTTGGCCAACGTCTTCGTTCCCAATTAAGCCGTCAGGTTTTGTAGTATAAAATTCTGACATAATTTTACGCACCAGTTTGGCCGTTTTGTCGGGCTGGCCTTCCAACGCATAAAGATAAGTAATGTGATGACTGGGTTCGTTACCGTGAGCATATTGTCCGATTAACCCGGTAATGTCATTGGAAGCTTCTTCTCCCATATCGCCACTGGCAATAAAAAACTCATCCAGTTTAGCCATAAACTTTTCTTTACCTCCCATTGTTTCAACCAATCCTGGAATATCCTGTGGTACAAGCCAGGTGTATTGCCATGAGTTTCCTTCGCAGAAATCGTCGGCACGGTGTTTTGCACGTAACGGATCAAACGGTGTGCGCCATTCGGTCTCCGAAATACGGCCACGCATATAACCAACTGAGGTATCGAAGTAATTTTTGTAGTTTTCACCACGTATTTTAAAATAGCCAGCATCTTCTGTCTTACCTAATTCAGCAGCCATCATAGAAATACAACCGTCGGCAATTGCATATTCCAATCCTTTGGCAACAGTTTCCACATCACTGTCGGCAGGCATGTAACCGTACTTTTTTAAAAAATTCAATCCACGTTCATCGCCCATTGCAGTGTTGTAAACAGCATTCCAGGCCATGTTTGCATCAAATCCTTTAAAACCTTTGAGAAAAGCATCAGCTACTACAGGTATTGCAGGATAGCCAACCATTGTGTGGGTTTCGTTTCCCACCAGGTGCCAAACCGGTAATTCACCCTGTTGCCCGTAAATATGAAGCATTGTATTAACAAAGTCATTTACCCGTTCAGGTTGAGTAAGTGTAAAAAGCGGGTGAATAGCACGGTATGTATCCCACAATGAAAAAGTAGTGTAATTGGTAAAAGATTTATCGTTGTATATTTTGCCATCGGCACCGCGATAATCACCGTTCACATCGTGAAATAGAGAAGGTGCAATCATGGTATGATACAAAGCTGTATAAAATTTGGTAAGTACGTCAGGATTGGCTGATTTGGCTTTTACTTTAGCCAATTCATTGTTCCATTTGGTTTCCGCACTTGCAACAATCTGGTCGAAGTTCCAACCGGGGGCTTCAGCCTGCATATTTTCGATTGCATTGGCAGCACTTACCGGAGATATGGCTACTTTGGCTTCAATTTGTCCCTGAGCTAAATTGCCAAATTCCAAATCAGCCTTCAGGTTTTCCGCAGTTCCTTTTGGTTGTTCTTCGTTGTTGTTGTATAGTTTAATATTTTTTAGAGGTTGGGAAAAAACAGCTGCAAAATAAATGCGTTGGTCGGGTGCCCATCCTTTTGAAAAGCGGTAACCGGTAATTAGAGTATCATTTACCTGTTCCAAATGACCTTCAACAGGAGTATCCCAACCAATACCGCGGTTCAGGTTGATTATGATATGTGCATTATTATCAGGTGAAAAAGTGTATCGGTGAAATCCAACACGTTCAGTAGCTGTAAATTCAGCTTTTACTTTGTAACGATTGATGTTTACTGAATAGTAACCGGGTTTAACCGTTTCATCGTCGTGTTTGTATAAAGCAAGGTATCCATCTTCCGGATTTTCCGGTGTCCCCAACGTGATTTTGTAGTTGCCGGTTACCGGCATAAACAGGATATCGCCCAAATCGCCAATGCCGGTACCACTCAGGTGAGTATGAGCAAAACCAATAAGCGTTGAGTCGGAATAATGATAACCGGAACACCAGTCCCATCCCTGGGTAATATTTGAAGGGCCTAACTGAACAGCGCCAAACGGAACATTTGCACCGAGAAATACGTGGCCATGAAAGCCAGTTCCTATATATGGGTCGACATAATTTACAAATGAAATAGTATTTTCATCATTTTTTGAAGACTTTGTTGCGCATGATGCCAAAACAACAAGCAGACAAGCGACTCCCAAAAATCTATTTATTATATTTTTCATTCAATACGTATTAATTCATCATTTTAACGACAATTTGGGAGTTGCACTTTTTTATCAATTTTTCACCAGCAATTACAACTTTGCCTTTTCAGAATACGATTCTCTTTCCTTGTTTACTCATGTTGTAAAAGGTATTGGCTGTTTTTTATTTTTAATTGATTGGTTTATAGTTGGTCAAATCTTTTATAAATAAAGTTTTATGAAGTACTAAGCGAAATTATGAATGAAATACAGATTAATATTTTTAGAAAGTTTTATAACGATTTGCATGCTCAGGTGCATAATCAAAATGAAATTTTACAACAAAATATTGTATCATTTTAATAATCAAAGTATATATTCCACTACTTGATGGATGAGCGTTGGTTAGTATAAAAAACTTTTAAAATAATACGGGAAAAGCAAACCGACAAAGTCAGATGCTTTTCCCGTAGCCTTATAAATTAAACCAGACTATGAGAATAATCTAGAAATTTGAAGCGCCAGTGTCCCACCATAAACGAGTGCTAATTAAATCAGCACCTTTCATTGTAGCCACTGCACCGGCAACACCTTGTGGGTTTCCTGTGCGTTCGCTGTCGATAAACGGCATTCTTTTGATCCATTCATCATCAGGAATTACACCCCAGTCGCCATTGCTGTCGTTTTGGTAAACCAACGGAAGTTTCGGATATCCTGTTCTGCGGAAATCAGCCCAGGGTTCGTTCGGATTAAAAAATCCTGCAAGCCATTTCTGGGTAATAATTTTTTCTAATTTTTCTTCGTTCGTTGCAGCAGCATTCCATGCAACTGTTACTGAAGATCTTGAAACGAAGTCGTTAACTGCTCCTGTATAAGCTGCATCGTTATAGTCGATTGGAGTGCTTGTTGCATCAGCAAGATAGTCATCAACGCCAGCTGCTCCCCATTCAGAGAATGAAGCGCGAACACCTGCTTCGTAATTTTCGCCGGCATCGCCTGCTCCACTCCAGCCACGTAAAGCTGCTTCTGCTAAATCGAAGTAAACTTCGCACGAGCTTAAATAGCTTCTTTTGGTAATTGTTTTAAAGCTAGCGTTAATCATTGAACATGCTGTGTGGTCGTCTTTTGCTATTAAAGATGCGCCATTGCGAATTCCTTTGTAAGGAACATCCGGGTGGTCGACAACTAATGCAGCATTTGTTGCAGGCTGAAAATATTTTGCAATACGCGGGTCTTTTAACCCAACCATAAAAGATTCCATTCCTGCCGACATTCTTGTGTCGTTCCATTCGAAACAAATAACAGCAAGGTATAATTTGCTACCGTACAACGATACATTGAAATTATCGTCGTTAGTTAAAATTAATCCGGCTGCATCAGAAATAGCTTTTTCACCTTCAGTTTTAGCCAATGCAGGAGCAACTTTTGAAACACGGATGGCCAAACGAAGACGCAATGAGTTAACCAATTTCATCCATTGGGTAACATCGCCGCCATAGCTGGCATCAAAATTTGTCATACCTGCATAATCAGTATTTGCAGCAAATACAGCCTGAATTTCGTCAAGTTTTGTAAACCATTCATTGTAAAGTTCTTCTTCACTATCATAATTGATAGTAGATTCCGATGAACCATAATCAGAATAAATAAGTGGACCATGGTAAGTTGTTAAACGTGACAAACCGATGATCTGGATCAATTCAGCCCATTTAACAAAAACATCGTAACCACCTTCTTCTGCAATGGCAATAACTTGTTTTGACGGAGCCATAATATTTCCATAAATCCTGTCCCAATAGGTGTTCCAGCGAATGTAATAAGTAGTGTTGTTTACTCCGTTGACAAATGGAGTTGGAGTAGCCATGTAATCGCAGAATGATTCTGCTACCAGGTTTTCTTCGATTTGGTGACCGAAGATGTTGCTTAACATTGTTGGGAAATATGCACCAACATGGTTAAAGTCTTGTTCCAGTGACGAATCACTTATCTGATAAGGATTCGTGTTAATTTCCTCAAAATTATCGGTACATGCACCGGCTAAGAGGACTACAATAAATAAGAATAATATTTTTTTCATGATACTACTTTCCTTAGAATGTTACTTTTAAGTTGAAACCATAGGTTCTTGTAGCCGGTACATTGAAGTTGTCAAGCGACTGTGAGTTCATATCTGTACTCATTGTCAGTTCCGGATCGAAAGGAGCCTTTTTGTAGAAGAAAAATAAGTTTTGGCCAACTACAGAAAATGAAGCACCTTTGATTGGCAAACCAAGTTTTCTTACATCTAAATCGTATGAAAGAGCCAGCTGTGTTAAACGGATGTTTGTGCGGTCGTAAACGTATGCTTCAGCAATACCGTTACGGTCTCCAACTGTTGTATAATATAATTTAGGATCGATTGATGTTACTGTAGTTGTTCCCTGAATAGCATTGATTTCCACACCACCGGCATCGCGTGCATCGGCTGAGCGCTGGCTAACTCCATAACCATCAAGCATTGCTTCTGTTTGGCTGAAACATTTTCCGCCAATTTTTGCATTAATCAGGAAACTTAAAGAGAATTGTTTGTAATCGAAATTGTTGTTCCAACCCAGGCTGAAGTCAGGTTCCAGGTTGCCAAGGAATTCTCTTGTGGCTGTCTTTAAAGGAGCGCCACTGGTTTCGTCCAACATGATTTGTCCGGCATCGTTTCTTTTAAATTTGTAACCGTAAAGGTCGCCAAAAGAACCGCCTGCCATAATGTAAGTTGTATAACCTTCAGAACTTCCGTAAGAGATTTGTTTGTCGGCAAATTCAGGAACCAGTTCAATAATTTCATTTTTGTTTTTTGAAAAGTTAATATTTGTATTCCATGCAAAATCGCCACGGTCAACTACGGTTCCGGTTAATGTAATTTCAACCCCTTTGTTTACAATTTCACCTGCGTTTATGTAGTAGTAGGTATATCCTGAACCAGACGGTGCATCAAGAGTAATAAACTGATCCTGGCTGTTGATGTTATAGTAAGTGAAATCTAATCCGGCACGTCCTTCAAATAACCTCAAATCTGTACCAACTTCGAAACTTCTGATCATTTCAGGTTTCAGGTTCGAGAAAGGAGTTTGCGTGTTACGGGTAACACCTCCGCCGGAATTGATAGTATGCATAGGATTAACCACGTTAAATGGTACTTCGTTGGCAACAGTACTGTACGAACTTCTTAATTTCCAGAAGGAAATAACTTCAGGAAGTTCAATCATTTCAGAAATAATACCTGATAAACCAACAGATGGGTAGAAGTACGATTCATTACCTGTACCTGCTAAAGTAGACGACCAGTCGTTACGTCCTGAGATATCGAGGAAGAGCATGTCTTTGTAACCAATTTGTGCGTTACCAAAAACACCTTCTTTAACAATTTCACCTGCATAAATGGAATTTACCATAACATTGGTAGGTAAGTTCTGGAAATAGAATTCATTGGCATACAACAAACTGTTGGTTCCATTGTCAACACTCACTCCGTTGCCATAAATACCATGCTGGTAACTTGCACCAAATACTCCGTTGATACTAAAATCGCCGAATTCGTTCTGGTAAGTGAAAATACCGTCGGTATATAGCATTTGATCAGTATATTGTTTGTAGCTCCAACGACCATTGGTAGAAATGTTGGTTGGGTTACCACCGGCATAAAATTTCTGTTCGAAAGATTTGTTGGCATAGTCGAAACTTCCGCGAGCCTGAAATTTCAGGTGGTCAGTAATATCGTAGTCAATAGTTACACTTGCAATTGCACGTTTTGTAATGTCTTCTTTTGGCTGTTTGTTGATTAACCAGTATGGATTTGACTGGTGATGGTCTGAAACAAACCAGTTTTGCAGGTACATGTTTCTTTCTGTATCAAAGTACTGATAATTCTCTTTGTAGCTTGCAAAATCTTTGTCGCGAGGAAAGAAATACAAACCGGTTAACGGGTTCAGATAATAACCTGCAGTGTAACGGTTTTTTGCATTTTCAGAAATCAACATCACATTTGAGCTCACCTTAAGTTTGTCGTTAAATAATTTTGTTGATTGCTGGAAAGTAACGTTATTCTTTTGGTACTCATTGTTTGGAATTACTCCTTGTGCGGTTGTATTTCCATAAGAGAAGTAAGCTGTAGTTTTATTGTTTCCACCACTTACCGACAATGTGTTTACCAGGTTGTGACCTGTTTGGAAAAAGTCATTTACATAATTACTTTCATAGTTTCCCGGTGTATACGACCAGCTTTCTTTTGCACCGCCTTCACTTCCATAAGTAAATTGCAAATCAGGTGTCGACATTATGCTTTCGAAAGTTGTACTTGAATTGAAAGTAACCGTTGTTTGTCCTTCTTTTCCTTTTTTGGTGTTGATGATAACCACACCGTTTGCACCCTGGCTACCATAAAGGATAGCGGCATTGGCGCCTTTTAAAATACTAATACTTTCAATGTCGTCAGGGTTAATCTGAGATAAACCGTCACCTTCGTCGGTTCCGCCCCACATACCTGACTGACTGCCTTTACGGTTAATCATAGGTACACCATCGATTACATAAAGCGGATCGCTTGACTGGCTAACAGAGTGGTTACCCCTTAGAATAGTTTTTGTAGAACCTCCGGCACCTGAAACACTCTTTTTAATTTCGAGACCTGCAGTTTTACCGCTCAAACTATTCATGAAGTTAATGTCTCTGGCTTTCAACATTTCTTCTCCGGTAACTTGTTGCGAAGAATATGTCAACGTTTTTTTGTCACGCTGAATACCCAAGGCTGTTACAACAACTTCATCAAGATTTTGAGTGTCGTTTTGCATTTTAATGTTTACGCTAGCCTGGCCGGTATATTCAACTTCCTGGGTTAACATACCAATAAAGCTGAATACAAGCACGTCGCCTTTACTTACTTTAGTAAGCTTGTAATCACCGTCAAAATTGGTTACTGTACCGTTCGAAGTTGCTTTAATCATTACAGTTACACCAGGAAGCGGTGTATCTGTTTCATCTGTTACTTTTCCATTCAAATCAACTTGTTGCGCCACGGCAACAATACCTGAAAGAATTAAAATGAATGTAACAGCAAATTTTGAAAATGATAGCCTTTTTAATAGAGGGCTAATCTTTGAAAAGTAATTTTTCATAAAATCTGTGTTAAGTTAAAATAAAACTTTTTAACAATTTTAAACACTTCCGATTTATTTGGAATTAACTATCGATTAATTAGCTTTGTGATTTTATTAATAAGGATTAATATTCAATTAACTTGTGCGCATAGCTCTAAAAATCAAATACATAAAAAACGTAAATATTTTGTGCCGGATTGTCTTTTTATCTGATTTTTTATTCTTTATTCAATCGAAAAATCAATTTTATATCGAAAAATATACTTTATACAGATTAAAAAACGGCAATTGATTACTATTAAAAAATCCTTATAAAAGAAATTTCTCCGTAAATCACTTTTATAAGGTTTAATGAAAATCGTACTTTTATGGAACTTTAATCAGGCTTATAATGCGTGGTATTTTTATATTTTTTTCTCTTGTTTTATTGTTAGTGTTGAAAGGAAGTGCCAACGAGCATCGTGGACTCTTTTTTCAATCAAAGGATGTAAGTCTTGAAAACCGGACAGGATTAGATTTAACATGGAAAGGTCCAATAAAAATTGAAACCAGTTTTTCCATAGAATTTGAAATTTCTTTTCGTGCACAAGAGGAGAGGTTTGGATACATTTTACAATTGAATGAACGTAACGGTAATCATCATCTGGAATTGATTTATAATGTAGATGGCAATTTCCCTGACCTTTTTATCGTATTCGACAAGATGGAAACCGGTTTGCAAATGGCATTTACAAAGGACGAAATTGAATTGCTGAACAGATGGTATAAACTCCGTTTGGATATAAATACTATTTCGAAAGAAGTTTCAATGACTTTCAACGGCAGAACAGTGAGTGATACCATCAATCTATCCAGTTCATCGAAGCTTGACTGGATTTTTGGTGTAGTTAAACGTTACGGATTTGATAATGATGAGGTTCCTCCCATGTCGGTGCGAAATATCCGGTTTTTCGATCAAAATGGATTAAAGTATTATTGGCCGCTTGATTATACGAACGGAACTACTTCAAGAGACTCTGTTCAAGGTAAGACAGCTGCTATTATTAATCCTGACTGGGTGGAAGTACAACATCAGAACTGGCAACATCTCAGAACATTCGAATTCACGGAAATGCCACAGGTAGCCTTTAATAAAAATTCAGAATCGTTCTATTTTCTGGAAAGGGGAAAAGGAGTTATTAAATTTGACCTAAATAAACCAGCGGTAACAAATCTTGAATATAAATCAGGCAATCCTTTATTTGAAGATGCACAACAGATATTCTTTGACAAGGACAACAACCTGAGAACTTTTACTGACTATAAAAGTATTGTTCCTTCATTCAACGAAACAGAAAGCACCTGGGATAATAGTTACGACACCCTGGCATATCTGCCAAAATACTGGCATCATAATAGTTTGCTGCATCCGGTTGACAGTGCATTTGTAGCCGTAGCTGGGTATGGTTTTTTCACCTATTTTAATACATTCAGAAAATTGAATGATAAAACAAAAAAGTGGGAAGAACTTCAGTTTAAGGGTGATTTGTTTGAGCCTCGCTATTTGGCTGCATTAGGTCAAAGTCAGTACGATAAAAATGTTTACTACTTGTTTGGCGGACTCGGAAACAAAACAGGCAAACAGATTCTTGGCAAAGAATATTTTTATGATTTATATAAGATAGATTTTGAGGCAGGTTATGTAATGAAGGTATGGGAAGGGATTAAGATTGGCGATGATGATTATACACCCGTTAATTCTATGATTGTTAATGATAAAGATAATTGTTTTTATACCTTGTGTTTTTCTCATCACAACAACGAAACTTCGTTGCAACTTTTAAAAGCAGATCTGAACAAGGCCGATTATCGTTTTATCGGAAGTAAAATACCATATCATTTTTACGATATTAAGTCATTTGCCGACATCTACAAGTGGGAGTCTCAAAATAAGTTACTTGCGCTTACCATACACGAAGCATCTGAACGAAAATATATCCTGAATATTTATTCACTCTATTATCCTCCGTCCGAAACAAAACTAAGTAAGGCTACCAGTATCGCTGATGAAGAATTCAGTTTAAAGTATTTATTTTTTGTAATTCCGGCTTTAATCCTTGCAGGATTGGTAATTTTTCTCAAAAGGAAGAAAGGAATTAAAGTTGTAACAACCAAACCGCAGGTTGATCTGGTATTAAATAATTCCAATGCAGTTGAGACTGACGGAAAAGGACGAATTCTGACTTTTGGAGGATTTCAGGTGTTTAATAAAAAAGGGAAAGATTTAACTTTCAGATTTTCACCTACTTTAAAGGAATTGTTTCTTCTTATTCTTTTAAATACAATTGATGGGAATAAGGGAATTTCATCTAAAAATATTCAGGATTATTTATGGCCCGACAAACCAAATGGCAAGGCAAAAAACAACCGCGGGGTTAATATTAAAAAATTGCGTTTAATTTTAGAGGATATAGGAAATATTTCTATTTCATACGATGGTAGTTATTGGAGAATAAACCTTGGCGATGATATATTTTGTGATATTGATTACATAAAAAATTATTATTCTGACAATTTTGATATCACAAAGGTTGGTGAATTCAATAAAATGATGTTCATTTTAAAACAGGGAAAATTCCTCAATAATATTGAAAATGAGTGGCTAGATGTAATAAAGGATGAGATTTCCGGCAGAATCGTTAGTCGATTGGAGGAAGTTTGTGAGCTCCTGGATATACGAAAAAACGAAAAGGAATTACTGGGAATCTCAGATGTTCTTTTCACATTCGATGAATTAAATGAGACTGCCCTGAGGTTTAAATGTACTATTCTTAGTAACCAGGGAAAACATAGCCTGGCCAAGGAAATTTATGACCACTACATTATTTTGTATAAAAATATTTATGATATAGAGTTTGACCAGTCATTTAAGACGGTTGTCAATTCAAAACTGACTACTTGAAATAATCATAACACGCCGGGAGGGTGGCTATTCGTTTAAAAGTAAAAAGGCCATCCTTTACAGGACAGCCCTCTTCGAAAAAAATTTTAAGTTTTGTTATTTTATCGAATTTTTTCCAGGTACAATTTACGAATCTTTGTCAAATATTCAGCATTAATTTTATTTGAACGGATACGAACCACTTCGTACAATTTTCCGTCTTTGTAGAACGAACCACTGGCAGCGTCATATTCATGTCCGTCCCAGTTGTATTTTACGTCCATCGAAACTTTTACAAACGCCTCGTGATGGAGGTATTTGGGAATTTCAATATAACCAAAAGTAATTTCATTCTTGTCGACATAAATACCCTCGCTCAATTTTTCGAGAAGCATAAATTTAACAATTTTCACTTCTGCTTCAAGTTTTCCCTTTAATTTTTTATTCATTAAAAAGTTAATTCCGTGTTTCAGGTAGGCTTCCTGGATTTTTTCTACCATTTCCATATCGGGAAGATGGCGTACACGAATAACATTCAGAAATTCAGAACCGATTCTCATGTATCCTTTTCCGGCATCAAAATTCCACTGGTATTCTTTTTCTATGGTTTTTGTTGCCCTGATAACTTCCTCCAGCGGATATTGTTTATCGAGGACCAGGTATAAATAAATCGGTTTTACATTCATCGGAGTTTCGTGGTAGTACCCCGGAAAAGGATTTAATGAATCGAAAACCAGGCTGCCCGGAAGAACTTTTTCTTCTATGGCAAGAACCGTATCGTATTTTGTAAGGTTACCAAATACTTCCATTGTTACGTTTTTTTCCATAAGACAAAACTGTTAATTAATTACTTTCAAAATGAACAAGTTTTAATGTGAATTTTAAATTGAAACCTCATATTTGCGACTCGATTCATATTGATATCTTTGATTTTATTTTTTATATAAACGAATGACGAATAAAGTAGTTCACTTGAATGGGATAGGATCGGTAACTTTTTCGAAAAATTTACGATCGAAAAACATAAAAATCAGCGTAAAACCCGATAAATCGGTGCTGGTTTCCTTTCCATACTTTGTTCCTTCGAAAACAGTTGTGGCTTTTGTTCAAAAAAATGAAAAATGGATTCGTCAGCAACAATTGAAATTTGAGGCCCGAATGAACAGGTTTGCTGATGGTTCGGAATTTAAAACCAAACATTTTGTCGTTTATTTTTCTCAGGGGACCGAAAATAAAGTCAGAAAAAAGGAAGAAAAGATTTTTCTTACTGTTAAGGATTTTACTTCGGAAGAAAGCAATGAATTTGTGGAAAAGGTAATTACTGAACTTTACCGGGTGGAAGCCAAAAATATATTGCCGGCAAGATTAAAAAAACTGGCAGAGTTAAACGGTTTTTCGTTCAATAAAGTAACCATCAGAAACAACCGGAGAAACTGGGGAAGTTGCTCGTCGAAAAACAACATTAGTTTGAATTTACAAATGATGAAATTGCCCGATAAATTGATCGATTATATTTTATTGCACGAGCTGGTTCATACCGAAATAAAAAACCACGGGCCAAAATTCTGGGAAAAATTAAATCGGATTACCGGAAACAAAGCCCGCGAACTGGCCCGCGAAGTAAAACAGTTTTCAACCTACACCATTTGAAATTTGTTTTTTGGAGCTGGAACTTGTATTTTCTTTATCGGATCGATTATTTTAGCAGGATAAATTATTTTGATGGATTGGAATAAATTACTTTCAACAAAGCGTTTGGGAATGGAAGACTGGGAGTCGTCGAAAAAGAAAGAAGACCGTTCCCAGTTTCAGCGCGATTACGACCGCATAATTTTTTCGTCACCTTTTCGGCGAATGCAAAACAAAACACAGGTTTTTCCTTTGCCTGAGCATATTTTTGTGCACAACCGTCTTACGCACACCCTCGAAGTTGCCAGCGTTGGGCGTTCTCTTGGAAATTTGCTGGCAGAAAAACTGACCGGTGAATATCCAAACAATCTGCTGATTTCGGAAATAGGAACCATTGTTTCAACTGCCTGTCTGGCTCACGACCTTGGAAATCCGCCGTTCGGACATTCGGGCGAAGCTGCCATTTCAAACTTTTTTCTTAACGGCGACGGGCAGGAATTTCAAAAAGATTTATCGGAAGCCGAGTGGAAAGATTTGACCTTGTTTGATGGAAATGCAAATGCGCTCCGAATTTTGTCGCACCAGTTTAACGGGAAACGCCCCGGTGGTTTTGCACTTACATATTCTACGCTGTCATCAATTGTAAAGTATCCATACGAATCGGTTTTGGCAACCAAACCCAAATTTGGTTTTTTTCAGTCGGAAAAGGAAGATTACCGCAAAATTGCCACAGAACTGGGAATTGATTCCGTTTCTGATGAGTTTGTTTCGTTCCAGCGAAATCCGTTGGTTTACCTTGTTGAAGCCGCCGACGATATTTGTTACCAGATAATGGATTTGGAAGATGCTTTTAAATTGGGAATTCTTACCTACGACCAAATCAAAGAACTTTACCTTGCTTTTTATGATGAAATTTCGGACCGAAAAGTTTTGCAAAATATTGATAGTACACTTCAAAAAGTTACCGATAAAAACGAACAAATCAGTTATTTGCGTGCCGGTGTTATTGGAAAACTGATTCATGAAAGCATGGAAATTTTTATCCGGAATTATGGCGAAATTATGGAGGGGCAAATGTCGAAAGGTATAATTGGTTCTCTTCAAAACAAACAGGATGAAGCCATGAAAATTGTGAAGGATATTTCATTTTCACAGGTTTACAATCACCGTTCGGTAGTTGAAATTGAAATTGCCGGATATAAAATTATCGGAACGTTGTTGGATGAATTTATTGAAGCAGTCCTTCATCCAAACAATATGTACAGTAAAAAAATACTTTCGCTTCTTCCGGAGCAATACAAAACCGAAAGCGATTCGAAATACCATAAAATTCAGTCGGTTGTCGATTTTATTTCAGGAATGACCGATGTTTTTGCACTCGATTTATACCGCAAAATAAAAGGCATAAGTTTGCCGGGCGTGGTTTAAGAAATCCACAGTATTCATAAAGGAAAGAAAGTCTGCAGTGATCAGTCGCAGTGATCAAAAAAAGAAGAAAGTTGGCAGTGGGCAGTCGCAGTGGGCAAGGATCTTGGTTATAACTGAAAACTGCGACTGAACACTGTCAACTTCATCATCCTTCTAAAATACTATTTAATAATCCGCCGCGGGCTTCTTTTCTTGCGTTTGGTCCCCAGGTCGAAAGTTGTGCAATTAATTTACGAATTGGCATACTTTGCAGCCAAACTTTTCCTGTACCGCGAAGTGTGGCAAGGAAAATTCCTTCGCCTCCAAAAACCATTGACCGCAAACCGCCGGCCTGTTCAATACTGTAATCAATTGAAGGTTCAAAACCAACAATACAACCGGTGTCAATGCGAAGGACTTCGTTGTTGAGCTGCCGCTCGATTACTGTACCTCCGGCGTGAATAAATGCTTTTCCGTCGCCCTGTAATTGTTGGAGAATAAAACCTTCGCCACCAAAAAATCCTGCCCCCAGTCGGCGGTTAAAAGTAACCGATATTTTTGTTCCCATGGCAGCACACAAAAAGGCATCGCGCTGAACAATAATGCGGCCACCCATTTGAGCCAAATCCATCGGAACAATTGTTCCCGGGTAAGGCGCTGAAAAAGCCACATGTTTTTTGCCCCATCCCTGGTTGGTAAAATGGGTTAAAAATAACGATTCCCCTGTAATCAGGCGTGAACCGGCCGATACAAGTTTGTCAAAAAAGCCTGCATTCGGGTTCGAACCGTCTCCCATGCGCGCAGTAAACTGAATGCCGTCTTCCATATAAAGCATGGCGCCTGCTTCGGCAATTACTGTTTCACCCGGGTCGAGTTCTATTTCAACCAATTGTACATCGTTGCCAATAATTTTGTAGTCAATTTCGTGTGATTGCATAACTGTTTTCTTAAAATTTTAATTTCGATTAAAGATAATCATTTTGATATTTTATCTTCCAAAAAAAAATAATGCGGATTTTTTCCGACCTTTGCAGAAATCAGACAAATAGAATGAGAAATAATTACAGAAAAGACGATCAAAAAAGAGCAGGAAGCGGAAAAAGAATAGGAAAAAGCCTCGAAAATAAAGTCTCAGCAAATTCATCAAAAAGAAGTTCAGGTAAACCCGAAAGCAGGAGCGGCGGAAAGTTTCAGGAGAGAAGGGAAGGAAAAACCACCGAAAGATTTGGAAAAACTACTGAAAGGAAAAGCACGGGGAAATTTTCAGAAAAAAGGGAAGCCGGAAGTCAGAAAAGATATTCGGAACAGGGAGCGGAAAAAACATTTACCAAATTCAGACCGCGGCCTAAAAAAACCGTTGCTGAAAAGCCGGGTTATTCAGAAGACATACGGTTGAACCGGTTTATTGCCAACGCTGGTGTTTGTTCGCGCCGCGAAGCCGATACTTACATAACTTCGGGTGTGGTTACCGTAAACGGCAAAATAGTTACCGAACTGGGAACCAAAGTAAAACCCGGCGACGATGTTCGTTTCGACGGCCGTAAGCTGAATGCAGAAAAGAAAGTGTACCTTTTGCTGAATAAACCCAAAGATTTTGTGACAACCACAGACGATCCGCACGCCGAAAAAACAGTGATGGATTTGGTGAAAAATGCCTGCGACGAGCGAATTTACCCGGTGGGTCGGCTCGACAGAAATACTACCGGCGTTTTGCTTTTTACCAACGACGGCGATTTATCGAAAAAACTGACTCACCCAAGCCATAAAATGAAAAAAATTTACCAGGTTTCGCTGAGTAAATCGCTAACAAAAGAGCACATGTTGGAGATTGCCGACGGAATTGAACTGGAAGACGGTTTGGTGGCTGCCGATGCCATTAGTTATATCAGCGCCGACGATCATACTGAAATTGGCATTGAAATTCATTCAGGCAAAAACCGCGTCGTCCGCCGTATTTTTGAACATCTCGGGTACCGCGTAAAAAAACTCGACCGGGTTTATTTTGCCGGCTTAACAAAAAAGAATCTGCCTCGCGGAAAATTCAGGTTCCTCACCGACAAGGAAATTCAGTTTTTGAAAATGAACTAATAATAATTCAATTTGTGTTTTTTCAAATTTGTTTAGAATCTTCTTTTGAAAGATGCTGAAACAAGTTCAGCATGACCTACTAAAATATGTTGGAGGAAAATATTAAAATAGGCTTTAGAAAATTGTAATAAAATCAAATTCTCCTTTACTAATTGTGCAGTTTTGGAAAAGGAATTTTTACAGATAATTCAGAAGAACCAGGGTATTATTCACAAAGTGTGCAATATTTACTGCGACTTTGAAGAAGATCGGAATGATCTTTTTCAGGAGATTGTTGCCCAGCTCTGGAAATCATTTCCCTCTTTCCGGAACGACTCGAAATTTTCGACATGGATGTATCGTGTGGCTTTAAATACGGCCATCACTTCATTCAAAAAGAATAAACGCCGGCCTGACCAAAACCAACTGTCGTACGCAAATTTCCAGATTGAGGAAGAAAAATACGACACTGAAACCGAAGAAAATATTAAACTTTTGCACCGTGCCGTGAGTCAACTCACAGGAGTGGAAAAATCGATTGTTCTGCTTTTTCTTGAAAACAAAGGTTACGAGGAAATAGCTGAAATAACGGGGATTACGCAAAATTACGTCCGGGTAAAAATGAACCGGATAAAAAAGAAGTTGAAAAAACTTATGGAAACTGAAGAGTGAAATGGATTTAGACGATCTGAAAAAAACATGGGATAAACTGGCTTCGAACAAAGAACTGGATGAAGACCAGATTCAAAAGATGCTTGGCAAACGGACAAAAAATCTGATAGAAAGAATTGAACGGAACATCAAAATCGGATTCTTTGTTTTATTTGCGCTGATTCTGCTTTTTATATTGAACGATTTTGTGGTTTCTCCACAACTTGTAAAAAACCTCGATGTGGACGTGGAATTGCCGCTTTGGCTACAGATTTTTTCTGTATTTGGGGATTTAATCATTGTTGTTACTTTTCTTTTCTTTGTGTTCCGTTACAAAAAAGTAAAAAAATCATGCGACGAAAGTTGCGACCTGAAAAATACCCTCATTAAAATAATCTCCACCCTCGATTTGTACCGCACTTTGTACTACATTTCCATTTTTATAATCCTGATTTCCATTTCAATAAATTTTATTGCAGGAATTTATGAAGGTGTACTTTTAAACGCGCACAGTCTGGGAATTCCGGTCAGCGAGATTGAAATTGGCCATTTGGCAACAACAGTGCTAATCACTCTGTTTTCGCTGTTGATTTTCACCTTTGGAATATTTCTGCTTTTCCGCTGGGGATTCCGGCGTTTGTACGGAAATTACATCACTAAACTAAAACTTACTTTAAAAGAACTGGAAGAAATTAACGAATAGTTTACCTTTTTTTTGCTGTTTTTTAAAACACCTTATTAATTTTACTGCCTCTTAATTCACACACAAAAATGACATTAATAAAATCAATTTCAGGAATCCGCGGAACCATTGGCGGAACTCCAGGCGAAAGCCTTACACCGCTCGATGTTGTTAAATTTACTTCGGCCTACGCCGTTTGGGCAAAATTTGAATCGCAAAAAGAAAAGGTAAAAATAGTTGTGGGAAGAGACGCACGCATTTCCGGTTCAATGGTGAGTTCAATTGTAATTTCAACTTTGAACGGAATGGGTTGCGACGTGATAAATATCGGGTTGGCAACTACACCAACTACCGAAATTGCAGTTACCGAAGAAAATGCCGATGGAGGCATTATTTTAACGGCAAGTCACAATCCAAAACAGTGGAACGCTTTGAAACTGCTGAATTCGAAAGGCGAATTTTTAAATGCTGAAGAAGGGGCTACCATTCTTGAAATTGCTGAATCGGAAGATTTTGAGTTTGCAGAAGTGGATGAACTGGGTTCAACCATAGAAAAAGATTACACTGCCATTCATGTTCAAAAAGTTTTGGATTTGGATTTGGTAGATGTGGATGGTATTAAAAATGCTGGCTTTTCGGTGGCTGTTGATGCAGTAAATTCTGTGGGCGGAATTGCAATGCCCGCTCTTTTTAAAGCGCTGGGTGTTAAAAATGTTTTGGAAATTAACTGCGACCCCACCGGATATTTTGCACACACTCCCGAACCGCTTCCTGAAAATCTGGTTGAAACTTCCGAAATCATCAAAAAGAATAATGTGGATGTTGGTTTTGTAGTTGATCCCGATGTTGACCGGTTGGCGATTATCAACGAAGACGGAACCATGTTTAACGAAGAATACACGCTGGTTGCGGTTGCCGATTATGTGCTGGGAAAAACTCCCGGAAACACAGTTTCCAATCTTTCGTCGAGCCGGGCACTGCGCGATGTTACCGAAAAATACGGACAAAAATATTCGGCTGCGGCCGTGGGCGAGGTAAATGTAGTTGCCAAAATCCGCGAAACCAATGCGATAATCGGGGGCGAAGGAAATGGCGGCATAATTTACCCGACGAGCCACAGCGGGCGCGATGCACTGGTTGGCGCCGCTTTGTTTTTATCGCACCTGGCAAAAAGCGGATTGAAATGTTCTGAACTTCGGAAAACGTATCCCGATTATTTTATTTCAAAAAATAAAATTGAGCTTACTCCCGAAATCGATGTTGATGAAATTCTTTTCCAAATGAAAGAAAAATATGCCCATGAAAATGTAAACGATATCGACGGGGTGAAAATAGATTTTGCTGATTCATGGGTGCATTTGCGAAAATCGAATACCGAGCCGATTATCCGGATTTACTCGGAAGCAAAATCGATGGAAAAAGCACAAAAACTGGCTGAAACGATTATTGAAGATATTAAAAAGATGATTTAATTTTTTCTTATTGAAATTCAGCTTGTTATGAATTTTGAGGTTAATTAATAATCAAGAAATCATATTCCGGGGTCGTCAAATTTGGCGACCTCTTTTCTTTATGTGTATTTTTGTAGCGAAAACAATAGTTTCATTTTCAGTTAATTATAAGAATGAAACTAAAAGTCATGAAAATGAAAAAGAAAAAGAACATTGCAATTGTCGCACACGACAACCGCAAAAAAGACATTATTGAATGGGCATCTTTCAACTGGAAAGAGCTTGTGCCGCACAACCTGATTTGTACCGGAACTACCGGCAAACTGATTGAAGAAACCCTCACCGAAAAATGTATGGAAGAAAATGTGGTGCCTCCCACTGTAACGCGTTTAAAATCGGGGCCGCTCGGTGGCGATCAGCAACTTGGCGCGCTTATCGTTGAAGGTGAAGTTGATATTCTGATATTTTTCTGGGACCCGATGCAGCCGCAGCCGCACGATGTTGACGTAAAAGCACTGCTCCGGATTACAGTTCTTTATAATATCCCAACTGCTTCGAACCGCTCAACCGCCGATTTTATCGTTTCTTCAACCCTGTTTCACGAAGATTATCAACCCATTCTGAAAGACTACTCCAATTATATTTCGCGAAATGTAGACATGAATTAACAGGGACTTGGACTAAAACTCTGTTTTTTGTAAATATCAAGTTTGTGAGTTCCAATTCAAACGGAACATTCAAATTGTTATCTTTTTAATTTTTTTCAAAAGCTAAAAACCGCTGAGAAAAACAATTTGATATTTTTGTTTTTATTGCATATCGAATTGAAAAATTAGAAAGAGCAACAAAATGAAGAAACGTGATTTTATAAAATCGTCGGTTTTGGCGGGAGCTGGTATTTTTGCTCTGGGAACATCGAATGGAATGTCTGTGAATTCTCAAAAAGGATCAGCGAAATACAAACACTGGGTTTGGGAAAATCCTGATGAAAAAGAAACTGTCGATAAATTGCAGGAAAAATACAGCCGTTTTTATGCTGCCGGAATTCGTGGGATGTTTTTTGAAGCCGACAGTGAAAAGCATTTTCGGGCGGCAAAAAAAGCTGGGCTGGAAACTCACCGCTGGATGTGGACCATGAACCGCGGAGAAAAATCGTTGCTTGAAAATCACCCTGAATGGTATGCCGTAAGCCGGAACGGAAATTCGTGCGCAACAAATCCGCCATACGTAAACTACTACCGCTGGTTGTGTCCTTCGAAACCCGAAGTAAAAAAGTATCTTCAGGAGCAGGTGGAAGAAATTCTTCAAAAAGATTATATCGACGGAATTCATCTCGATTACGTGCGTTACTGCGATGTTATTTTGCCTGTAAACCTTTGGACAAATTATGGGATTGAACAGACCCAAGAATTACCGGAATACGATTTTTGTTACTGTGACTCGTGTCGTGAGCAATATAAAACGGAATACGGCAAAGACCCGCTCGAACTGGAATATCCCGATCAAAGTCCATCGTGGAGAAAGTTCAGGTACAGCCGAATAAACAACATTGTTAATTCGCTGGCTGAAATTGCACACAAACACAAAAAAGACATAACAGCAGCGGTTTTTCCAACACCCGAGATTGCACGCAGAATTGTTCGGCAAGACTGGACCAACTGGAATTTGAATGGAGTTTGCCCAATGATTTACCATGGTTTTTACCGTGAAAATGTAACCTGGATTGGCGATGCAGTGGAGGAAGGAATTCATTTTTTAGCGGGAAGATTTCCGTTGTACGCCGGTTTGTTTTTACCCGATTTTAAATCGGACGAGGAACTAAAACAGGGAATTGAAAATGCCTTGAATAAAGGCGCTTCCGGGGTTTCGCTGTTTGGGGAAGTTGGTTTAAATGTTCTTGAATTTCTGGCTTCGTTTCAGAAATAGCTGATTTTGATTACTTTTGCACCGAAATTTTAGTATAACATCCGCAGGTTCCATCACCCTGCGGCAAAAATGAAAAAAATGCATAATGAATTGCTTTGGCTGGCCATGCTGCTGGCAAATTTCTTTTTAATCATTCTGGCCTACAAACTTTTTGGAAAATGGGGTTTAATCATGTGGATTCCGATTTCTGTAATTGTGGCAAATATTCAGGTAATTCAAACCGTTGAATTGTTTGGGCTGGTTGCAACACTTGGAAATATTGTTTACGCAACTTCATTTCTGGTGACCGATATTCTTTCTGAAAATTATGGGAAGGAAGACGCTAAAAAAGCGGTTTGGATTGGTTTCTTTAGCTTGATTTCGATGACACTTTTAATGAACCTGGCGTTGTTTTTCAAACCGCTGGCCGGCGACGATTTTGCTTTGGTTACACACGAAGCCACAAGCACTATTTTTAAGGTGATGCCCCGCATTGCCGTGGCCAGTTTAATTGCTTATTTATTGTCGCAGCGCCACGATGTGTGGGCCTTTCATTTCTGGGAAAAGAGATTTGAAAAAGATAGTCAGTTGTGGTTACGAAACAATCTGAGCACCATGGTTTCGCAATTGATCGACAGTGTTGTATTTGTAGGAATTGCGTTTTACGGTGTTTATGAATTCGGCGTACTCATTGAAATTCTCGTTACAACCTATTTTCTGAAATGGATTGTTGCTGCTGCCGACACTCCTTTTGTTTACTGGGCAAAAAACATCGGCCGGAAAAATAAATTTCTGATGCAGAATTTTGAGGATTAGTACCTCCAGAACGAACGCGTAAAAAGGATAAGGACCGAATATATTTCGAGACGGCCAATCACCATTAAAAGCGTGAGAAAATATTTGGCAATACCGGGCAGATGAAGAAAATTGCTAACCGGGCCAACCGTTCCGAACCCAGGGCCAATACCTCCCATACAAGTTGCAGTGGCGCCAAACGAGGTAGCAGCATCCTGTCCGAAAATCATCATAACAAGTGTACCAACGGCAAGTATTGCATAGTATAAAATTATAAATGCCAGAACTCCTGAAACATAATCGGGATTTACGGTATTTCCGTTGTAGCGGATTACGCTGATGGCGTTGGGTTTAATCAGATTTTTAAACGAGTGCCTGATTTTTTTCATTGCTATCACATGCCTGATAACTTTAACACCGCCGCCGGTTGAACCCGAGGACGCTCCGATGAGCATTAAAATGGCAATTAAGTACATTGCCTGCAAAGGCCACTGTAAATAATCGGCTGTGGCAAAACCTGTGGCAGTAATAATGGAAACTACCTGAAAAATGGAATCGCGGAATGCACGTTCCAGACCATAATTTTTTCCGAAATAAAGCAAACCGGTAATTGAAAGTGCTACAACCAGAATAACACCAAGATACAAATGCAATTCTTCATTTTTGATTACCGATTTGTAATTTCCTTTCAGCAAAAGTACGTGCAATGTAAAGTTTATCCCCGATAACAGCATAAACAACGTAATTATATATTGAATGTAAGGGGAATATCCTGCAATACTGTCGTTTTTTGTTGAGAACCCACCGGTGGCAATGGTTGCGAATGAATGACAAACACTGTCGAAAAAAGGCATTTTCCCAATGGTCAGAAACAGAATTTCAAGAATGGTTAAACCCACATAAACCAGCCATAAATTCCGGGCAGCGTAACGAATTTTAGTTGTAATTTTTTCGTCGGAAACACTCGACGCTTCGGAATAAAAAAGATGGATTCCGTTGATGTTCAAAAAAGGCATAATGGCAACCACAAGGACAATAATTCCCATTCCTCCAATCCAGTGAGTTTCAGCCCTCCAAAACAAAATGCTTTTTGGCAACGCTTCAATATCGGCAAGAATGGAGGACCCTGTTGTGGTAAATCCTGAAATGGATTCAAAAAATGCATTGGTAAAATTCGGAATCGAACGGGTGACCAAATAAGGAATTGTTCCAACTAATCCCAATACAAACCAGCTGATGCTCACAATAAAAAAACTTTCGGCGCGGGTTGGTTCTACTTTTCTTTTGTGTTTTGTAAGGACGTTTATAAGAATGCCAACCATAAACAAAGCAAAAGCAGTTGAAAACAACTGGAAGGTAATGGTTTCGCGGTAAATGGAAGAAACCAGAACTGACAGAAACATAAAAAGGCTTTCAAATGCAATAACAATTGAAACAAAGTGGAGAATCAGTGTCGGATTTATTTTGGCTTTAAACATGCAAATGTGCGGATTTTTATTCCCTTATTGAATAAACAATTTTACGTAAAAAAATAGTTGAGTTACTCCTGATTTAATTTTCTGAATTGAAACCAGGATTTTCAGGTAAAATAAGGGGGAGGTAAATCGGTGTAATGAATCAGAAATATTACTTTATAGTTTTGAATGCAGGGCTTTTTTGTGGTTTTGATTTTTACCGGAAATGATTTTTCATCATCAGTTTTATCCGAAAAAATTAAAAATTCTTTATCTGAATCTTCAGAATCTTCCAAAAATGAAGATGTTTCGCAGGCTGCTTCAAAACTTACTGAGTTTAAAGTTGTTAAATCAGAATTGGAAATGGAGGGAAAGTTGCAATCAAACGTTGGCGTTTGAACACTTGAAACAAAAACCAGGTATAAAATCAGAAAGATTACCGGTTTTAATATTTGAAAGAAACTCTTCAATCCCGAGATTTTAAATTGATACAAATTTACAATCAAAAATCGTTCGGTTGAAAATCATCGGTATTTTATTGGTCAAAAATTCAGGTTTATTTAAAAACAGGCTGAAAATTCATTTTATTCAGATGATTTTCAGCCTGTTGTATTTTGTTATTTCAGATTGTCTTCAAACAGTTTATAAATGCGTTTGTACTCGTCGGTCCAGCTCGAAGACTCAACAAAACCGTGCGATTCAACGGGGAAAACGGCAAGTTCCCAGTTTTCTTTTCCCAGTTCAATGAGGCGTTGGGTTAACCTTACAATATCCTGAAATTCTACATTGTCGTCAACCATTCCGTGGCACATTAACAGTGCGCCCTTTAATCCTTCTGCAAAATATATGGGTGAGCTGCGAACATAAGCGATGCTGTCTTCCACAGGAGTATTTAAGATGTTGGCAGTGTATCCGTGGTTGTAATGTGCCCAGTCGGTTACCGAACGCAAAGCTGCGCCGGCAGCAAAAACATCGGGTGCATTAAACATGGCCATTAGCGTAATAAAACCACCGTATGAACCACCGTAAAGACCAATTTTCTTTGGCGAAACATCGTATTTTTCTACGAGCATTTTTGCTCCGTCAACCTGGTCGGAAAGATCTTTTCCACCCATGTACCTGTAAATTCCGGTTCTCCAGTCGCGTCCGTAACCGGCGCTTCCGCGGTAATCCATGTCCAAAACAGTATATCCGTTATCCACCAAAAAATTATGAAACATAAATTCGTGGTAATAACTGCTCCACCATTTATGGGCGTTTTGCAAATAACCGGCGCCGTGTACAAAAATTACTGCCGGGCCTTGTTTTGTTGGGTTTTCAGGACGGTACAAGCGGGCGTAAACTTCAGCGCCGTCTTCTGCTTTAAATGTTATAAATTCAGGAACCCGCCACGGATATTTATTAAATTCAGCTGTTGTTGAACTGGTGATCTGAATGGCCTGCGCTCCTGCTTTGTTTTCCTGTAAATACAATTCTTCCGGTTTGTTGGCAAACGAATAACGAATAGCCAGGTATTTTTCATCGGGCGATAGTGTTACTTCGTTGTTTCCTTCAACCGATGTAAGTTGCACCATTTCACCGCCATCAGCAGGCAGTTTGTAAAAATGCTTAACGCCGGGGTGAACTTTATTTGCTGTTAAATAGAAAAATTTTTTATCGTTTGAAAGTGAAACATCCGAAACTTCAAATTTTCCGCTGGTGAGCGCTTTTTTTGTTTTGGTTTCGGTGTTCAAAACATAGAGGTGCGAATATCCCGATTCTTCCGACTGAAACCAGATCGATTTTCCATCGGCCATCCAGCCAATATTTCCTGCAGAAAATCCCCAGCCTTCAACACCGGGACCGCCAATCCAGGCTTCGTCGCGCTGACGATCGAGCAGGTCGAGATTTCCGGTGGCAGGGTCGAGCAGTAAAATCCAGCGGTCTTTGTTGTCCTGCGAGAGCGCTACTACAACAGCAATGTCTTTTTCAGGATTCCAGACAGGTCCCATTAAATTGATGGGGCGGTTTTTAATGGCCGACGGATCTTTTGGCATTTTTTCAGGGTAGTCCTTCAGATAATCGGGTAAATCTTTTAACCAGGGAATGGTTTCGGTTTGAATTTTAATTGCTTTATTTCCGGCGACATCAAAAATTCCCATTTCAGAATTTGTTTGCGAATTGCCCACTTTGGCTCTTCCGTCGCGGGCTTCGGCGTACCCCGACTCGGTTACAAAATGCATCACCGATGTAGGTTTTTGTTCGCGTTGCATTTCAAAAAGCGAATAAACAACAAAATTTCCTGTCGGACTAAGCGCTGCATTGGCAAGCCTGTTCCGGCCGATATTTATTTTTAACAACTCCGGGGTTTCTTCAGCTTTGCTTTGGTTTTCGCGTGCCTGGTCCATTGCTTTTCTTTCTTTCAAAACATCGAAAAGTTCCAGTTGCTGATCTTCCAACCATTTGTCGACTCCCGAACTCTTTTTTTCCGGGCGATCTTCTCCCGATGAAAAATTGGTTACCTGTTTAACTGCTCCGGTTGTCAGGTTCAGTAAAAACAAATTCTGGTTGAACAAAAACGAAATGTGTGTGTCGTTCAAAGCAAATTCCGGATTCGAAATTCGTTGCATCCAGTCGGTAAGTTGTTTTTCGGTACCTTTTTTCAAATCAAGCAAAAAGAGGTTGCCGTTTCTGATACAAACCATTTTAGAGCGGTCGGAATTGTAGCTCGAAAAATGGTCGGGAAGCGTTGCTTTTTCTTCCTTCGATACCTTTTCAATTTTTTTTGTTTTTAAAACATAGGAATACAACGAAGCAAGCGTGTCGTGCTCCGGGTTCCACGTAAAATAAATCTTTCCGCTGTTTAAATCCCACGAAATACGATCGGGCGAAGTGCCAATCCACTTGTCGGGATCCTGCATGATTTTTTCGATGGTTAACGCACTTTTGTTGTTTTTTTCAATTTGTGCAAATCCTGTAAATGCACAAAAAGTTAAAATAATTAGCAGCAGTTTTTTCATAGTTTTTATGTAATAGAATTCTGAAATCACTCTTGAAAAGTCTTTTTTAATTGCCTTTTTTGAAGAACATCTAAAATAATGATTTTTTTCAGGAACAATTAGTTTCGTACCTTGCGATGTAATGATGAAATAATATTTCTTTAGTTTTGCCGAAGTTTTTACTTCTGAATTTGCGGAAGTTAAATTATTAAATGATTCTGGTTCTATTCAAAATAAACAAACATTATGAAGATTTTTAAGTTTGGCGGGGCCTCAGTTAAAAGCGCCGACGCTGTAAAAAATGTGCAAAAAATTATCAAACAATACGATGAAAATTTACTGGTTGTGATTTCGGCTATGGGAAAAACAACCAATTTATTAGAAACACTGGTAAAAGCTTATTTTGAAAAAGACACCAAAAAATGGGAGGTTTTTCAGCAGTTTAAAAATTATCATATTGAAATTATCGACGATTTGTTCGACGGAAATGGAATTCCGGAATCGGTAAATAACCTGTTTTCGGAATTGGAAATGAAACTGAAAAAAGCCCCTTCGTTGTTTTATAATTTTGAATACGACCAGATTATTTGTTTTGGCGAGCTGGTTTCAACACAAATTATCAGCGATTATTTGAATTATTCGGGGGTGAAAAATCAATGGATTGATGTACGTACCTGTTTGCGTACCGACGACGATTACCGCGACGCCAATGTTGACTGGGAACTGACTGAAAAACTGGTAAACGAAACTTTTCATTTTAACGGCGAAAAACTGTTTATTACGCAGGGTTTTATTGGTTCTACCACCACCAATTTAACCACATCGCTGGGGCGCGAAGGTTCCGATTTTACAGCGGCAATTTTGGGCAGTTCATTAAATGCCGAAAGTGTGACATTCTGGAAAGATGTACCCGGTGTTTTAAGCGCTGACCCAAAGAAAATGGAAGGCACGGTAAAAATCAGCGAACTTTCGTACCGCGAAGCCGTGGAAATGACCCATTCGGGAGCTCAGATTATTCACCCGAAAACAATGAAACCACTCCACAACAAGGCAATTTCACTTTATGTAAAATCATTCGTCACACCTGAAGACCCGGGAACAGTAATTCACAAAATAGACCATAAGATTGAACTGCCGCCCATTTTTATTCTGAAGGAAAACCTTGTCTTGATAACGTTGTCGCCCAAAGATTTTTCGTTCATCAGTATCGAAGATATTAACCGCGTTGTAACTTACCTCATCGAAAATCATATAAAAGTAACTTTGATGCAGCAGTCGGCTATTGATTTAAACCTGGTGCTTTTTGCCCCGGAAGCAAATCTCGACAGTATTTTTAATGAGTTTTCGCCATTTTATTCCATTCGTTACAATACAGGATTGACGCTGATTACCATTCGGTATTATACCGAAGAAGTGCTCGACTGGATGGTGAAGGAAAAGGATATTTATCTGGAGCAGCACAGCCGTTTAACCGCGAGAATGTTGGTTAAACAGTAAAATACCGGTTGTTGGCGGATAATTTTTTCTGTTGTAACGGTTTTCTGGTGTAATTTTACTAGTATTAAACTGACATATTAATCAAAACTTTGTCGGAAATGAAGCAAAAAAAGATTTTACCATTCGCAATTGGATTTGTTGTTATCATCATCATTTTTTTGGTTGTTGGAAAAAAGGCAGGTTGGTTCGGGCAGGACTTTGCCGTTAGCGTAGCAACTGAAAAAGTAGAAAGCAAAACCATTACTGAGTTGATTACTGCCAACGGTAAAATTCAACCCGAAACCGAAGTAAAAATCAGTCCTGATGTTGCCGGGGAAATTGTTGAATTGTATGTTGAAGAAGGCGACCAGGTAGAAAAAGGCCAATTGCTTTGTGTGATAAAACCCGAAATGTACGTGTCGGCACTAAACCGTGCCGAAGCAACATTAAACTCATCGAAGGCGCGGCAGGCGCAGGCCGAAGCACAACAACTTGAAAAGAACCTGGCCTTTAAAAGGGCAAAACAACTTTTCGACGCCGGCGCCATTCCTGTTTCTGAATTCGAATCTGCCGAAGTTGCATATAAAGTGGCTCAGTCGGAAGTTAAAGCTGCTGAATTTTCTGTAAAAAGCGCCGATGCATCGGTTTCCGAAGCTCAGGAGCAACTTACAAAAACAAAAATTTATGCCCCTATTCCAGGTACTATTTCAGCTTTAAATGTTGAAAAAGGTGAGCGTGTGGTTGGGACAAGTATGATGGTTGGAACTGAAATGATGATTGTTGCCGACTTGGATCGTATGGAAGTGCAGGTGGAAGTTAACGAAAACGATATTGTAAAAGTAGCCAAACTTGATACTGCGCTGGTTGAAGTTGATGCGTATTTGCAGCGCAAGTTTAAAGGTGTGGTTACCGAAATTGCCAATTCTGCAATTACTACCGGAACAACAACCGACCAGGTAACCAATTTCGATGTTAAAGTGTTTTTACTTTCGGATTCATATTCCGATTTGGTTGATTCTGTGGGAGGAAAACTTTATCCGTTTCGCCCCGGAATGTCGGCTACTGTCGATATTCAGACCGAAACACGAAATAACGTAATTACTGTGCCCATTTCGGCAGTGACTACCCGTGTTAAAAAAGAAGGTGGCGGTACCGAAGAAGTTAAAGACGAAACTGAAGCTACTCTTACTGAAGAAGATGAAGAATCCACCAAAAAAGAAGAAAAACAGGAAATTGTTTTTGTGGTGCGTGACGGACGAGTTTTTAAAGTGGAAGTAAAAACCGGTATCCAGGACAACAACAGCATCGAAATTCTCGAAGGTTTGTCTGGAGGCGAAGAAGTGGTTGTTGCACCTTACAATGCCATCACCCGTTCGTTAAAAGACAGCATGCAGGTAAAAGTGGTTACCCAGGAAGAGCTGTTTAAAGGAGATAAGAAATAATTGTAAGAAAATTTATAAAAGAGACTGCGCAAAAGGAAAGATTTACATAAGTTCTTTACTTTTTGGACAGCCTTTTTTTATTGATTAAATTTGTTCCTGCCAACTGTATTAAAAATACATGGATTTCGTTTTTTCTTTTCTTAGTAATGAAGGAAATGAACCAATTCATATTCATATCGAAAAAGCAGATTGTTACGCGAAATTTTGGCTTGATCCTGTTGTTAATGTAGCTAATTATGGTTTTAATAGTAAAGAGTTAAGATTGATTAGTGAAGTTATTGATGATAACAAAGAGTTATTTAAATTAAGGTGGAATGAATACTTTAGCAAATAGAACATCTCCGGTTTCGGCAAGTAAAATATGGTTTACCGAAGATATGCTTTATGTTCAATTGCATGATGGGCGTGAAATTGGTGTTCCTCTTTTATGGTTTTCACGATTACGAAAAGCAACCAAAGCAGAACTAAACAATTGGCGTTTTATCGGAAACGGAATAGGAATTCACTGGGAATCTCTTGATGAAGATATTTCGGTTGCCGCTTTACTTGATAAATAATTTATTTTCCTGAAAAATAATCCCTGGTTTTTAAAGCTGTAATATTTGTTGTTTGAACCCGGTCAATTATCAGTTTTGAGTCTTCCTGAATTTGCTGTCCGTCGCATTCGTATGTTTTGTGAAGCGAAATTTCACTTGGTTTTAAACCCGAGTAAAGAACCGAAAAATCGTATGCAACATTTTTTCTAACCTTAACACTTTCATCAGAAACGGCTACCGATCTTCCCTGCAAACTATTTTTGACAGATTTTACCTTTCCCTCAATTTTTATTACCGAATAATCTTCTTTGGCAACGGTAATTTTTCCTTCAAAAGAAGTAGCGTAAAAATCGCCGCTTACTGCCAGTGTCGGTTTGTTTTGGCTGAAAACAATTACCCAGCAGTTTTTTCCGTCGATAACCGGCTCTTCGGAAAGTGAAAGTTTAAATTCAGAAATAAGTGCAGGATTTAAAACCGACGATCCGGAGCGAACCCAATCCAGTCCAAGTAATTCGTCGAGATTGTTTATCCCGGTTGAAAAACGATAGTCTGATGCATCGGGCGTTGCTTTTTCAAATGTATATTTTACCGATTCAAACGCATTCTGTTTGCCCGGATTGGTATAACCATTCTTGTCGTAAATCACAACATTTGCTTTTTGGTCGGTGTGTAAGGTGTCGTCGGTAATTACTGTATTTTCGTAACTGCAAACCAGGTTAAACGGTCCGGCCAGAAAATTATACGGTATATTTTCAGACGCCATTCGCAAAATGCGGATGAGGACTTTTGATTGGGCAGCCACATCAATATTGCCAATGTCGTACGATTGCGACTGAAGTTTAATCACATTAAATTCTTTTTCAAAAAGATCGGAAACGGGGAAAGTTTTGTTTTTGAATCCCACTGCAGAAAAGAAGACATTTTTTGCTGATAAATCGTCCGGAATTTTTAGCTCGAAATTTCCTTCTGCATCGCTGGCCGTTCCGAAATAAGTACCTTCCAAACCAATGTTGGTGTACGAAACCGGTTCGAGAGAAGCTTCGTCAATCACCTTTCCTTTTACAATTTTTTGTGTTTTGCCGGCTTCCTGTGCCCAAACTCCGGAAACAAGTAAAATCAGCCCGAAAAATATAGTAATTGTCTTCATTTTCTTTTTAAATTAAAAGTAGTAAATAAATACCAACCGCACTTATATAACGTTATTAAAGGGAATTATTATTTATATCTTTGTTAAAACGATTGAAAATTATGTCACGAATTAAACTATCAGTTTTTATATTCTCCGTTTTATTCATATTTACCTCGTGTGTTTCGAAGAAGAAATTTGTTGAAATGCAAAACGGGCGTCTGAAAGCCGAAGAACAGGTGCGTCAGTTAACCGACGAAAATAATGCGCGCGCAAAACGCATTGAAGCGCTGATTTCGGATTTTGAAGCCATGAAAAACGAGTTGATGCAAAGCAACGCTTTAAAGGATAATTATATTGATTCGCTGAAAAAAGAAGTGTTTGCGCTGAATGAAACTTTGTCGGAACAAAAACAGTCGATGAAAGAAACCAGTTTTAACATGGGTTTCGAAAAACAACAGTTAAATGCTACTATAGCACAGAAGGATCAGTCGATTAGGACACTGGAAGCAAAAGTGGCGCAATTGGAAAACGAATCAGAAACACAATCTTCAGCAATCGATCAATTCAATTTCGACAAAAAACAGTTGCAGGAAAAGATTACCCTGCTTGAATCGGACAAAAAAACCGGGGAAACAAAACTTGCCGGGTTGCAGGCCGATCTCGATAAAGTTAAGGCTGAAACTGTCGCACTCAAAAAACAGATGGAAGAGAAAGACGCCACCATCACACGTTTGGAAAACAATGTAAAACTGTTGAAAAAAGAACTGGGTCGCTAAAACCGAATTTTCTGAATATCAATAAAAACTAACTAACGACATGAAAAGAACATTTTTATTTTTTATCCTTTTGCTGACCGTCGGTTTTTTTACAGCGGTGCTCAAAATGCAAAATCACTGTTTAACGGAAAAGATTTAACAGGCTGGGTAATTCATGGTACCGAAAAATGGTATGTTGAAAATGGTCTGCTGGTTTGCGAAAGCGGCCCTGATAAAGCGTACGGTTATCTTTCAACTGAAAAGTTCTACAATAATTTTGAACTTGAAATCGAGTTTTTGCAGGAAGCCAACGGAAACTCGGGTGTATTTTTCCGTTCAACATTCGAAGGTACAAAAGTGAGCGGCTGGCAGGTTGAAGTTGCTCCGCCAAACCACGATACCGGCGGAATTTATGAATCGTACGGCCGCGGCTGGCTGGTTCAGATTCCCGACGAAAAGGAAAACATTCTGAAAATGGGCGAGTGGAACAAAATGAAAATCCGTGTAGTTGGCGGACATGTTACCACCTGGTTAAATGGCGTGCAAATGGTTGATCTGGAAGATGAAAAAATTGCGCAAGGAAAAGGTGCAATTGCACTTCAGATTCACGACGGCGGCGGTATAAAAGTCAAATGGCGGAATATTTATCTGACTGAATTATAAAACAGGAGCCACTCAATTTTTGGGTGGCTTTTTTATTTCAGACGGCCTTCTTCTTTATAGATCTCGAAATACTGCAAAATGGAAGCGCGAACCTGGTATTCGCTCGAAGTATACGGCAAAATATCGAGCGAATTGAACCAAACCATAAAAGTGTCGGCTTGGGGTTCGGTCATTCCGGTTAAAAATATGACCATATCTTTGTTGTAATTTTGCGAATGCATTTCCCAGTTTTTTTCCAAAACCATGGCTTTTCGTACTTCGCGTTTTTGTTTTTCGCGCTTGCTCAGGTAATACTGCCAGAAAGAAATCGGGTTAAAAAGTGCGGCAATTACCGGTGGATTTTCATTAAAAGCGTCGCCACGCAGTTCGGGTGAAATATCGGTAGGTTTTCCTGTTCCCAGCCCCAAATCAATTTTAGGCCGCTCCCCCTGCACCTGAACTTCACCCAGATTGTAATTCATCGGTTTTAAAATGAAAACCAGAATTTTATTACCGGAATAATTGTAAGGTACTTTAAAAACGGCCTTTTCAAAACCAACAGAAGAAATTTGTAAACTGTCGATATTCAGCATTTCCAACGAAAAAAAACCTTCCGCATTGGTAATCGTTCCGCTGTGGGTGCGGTTGTTTACAATGTTGGCGTAAGGAACTGCAGAACTGTCGCCGGCGCTGATGATTTTGGCCTGCAAGCGAATCAGCATCGGATCAACAAGATCGTCATCCTGTCCGAAAACCAGCCCGGAGAAAAAGACAAAAGCAATAAATAGGATAGTTTTTAATCTTTTCATTTTTATTCTGAAATCGAATTCAAAAGTATCGTATTCGTATCAGTAAGGCCAGAAAGATAACATATTTTAACGGGTTTTTTAACAAGATTTAAGTTGCAGGGGTTACAATCTGCTCAAACTGAAATTCAATACTGCCGGAACATTCAAAACCAAACCGGAAGTTTGAATTCAATTTTGAATTTACAAGTTTTTGAAAAGAATAATCAATATTGAACCTACAATCATAACCGTAGTTCCGATAAGTTTTTTGCGGATTTCTGATTCCTGAAAAACTTTATACCCGAGAATAACGCTAACAATGGTAGAGAGCTGAAACAGCGACAACGCAAAACCCACCTGCATGTGATCGAAAACATAGTTGGTTGAAAATTGCATAATTCCTACACACCCAACCAACCACAGGTATTTTATCAGCGAATTTTTTTCTGTTTTTTTGAATTCGTCGCGAATTTTAACGCGGTATAAAATCAGGATAAAAAGCGAAAATAAAGCGCCAAACCAGCACCAGCTTATAAAGGCAAGAGTTGCCGACGAGAACAGGATGATTTTTTTGATAAAGACAGCTTCGATGGCAGTTAAAATCATAGCCCAGATACGAAATTGAATTTCCGGTTTTTTAAACAGCCGGCAGGTGAACTTTTCGTCGGTGGTGTCGAGAACAAAGTAACTTCCAAAAATAATCAGGATTACGCCTGCAATTCCCCAATAGTTTGGTACTTCGTGCAATAAAAATAAGGCAACGATTATTCCGACTACCGATTTGTATGAATTGATTGGGCCGAGGATTGAAAGGTCGCCTTTTTGCAGGGCTTTTACCAAAAAACCGTTTCCAAGTGCACCTGCAATTCCGCCCAAAACTGAATAAAACCAAAACTGCCGGGGTAATTCTTTCCAATCGAACTGAATTGCAATAAAAATGCTGATTACTGATAAAAAAAGATAGGTCAGAAAGTTGACCATTAACGGATGTTTGCCTTGCGAGGTTAGTTTTTTCTGAAATACATTTCCCACCGGATTAGAAAAAATTCTCAGCAAAACAGCCAGCGTGGTGAAGAATGCTTCAATCATTTGCCCTGTTCTTCTGAGAATTTATTCTGTATCATTTCGCCGGAAAATACTTTTTCAAAGTGCTAATTCGAAAAAGTGTTTTCTATTTTAACCCGGCGATTCTTTCTTCCAATACTTTTATTTTGGCTTCGGCGTCGGCTTGTTTGGCGCGTTCTTTATCAACTACCGCTGCCGGCGCACCGCTGACAAATTTTTCGTTGCTCAGTTTTTTCATAACCGAAGCCAGAAACCCTTGTGTATAAATTAGTTCTTCCTGAAGTTTTTTCAATTCTTCTTCAACATCAATAAATCCTTCGAGCGGAATATAAAAATTGGTTGATTTTACCAAAAATGAAGAGGCGCCTTTTACTTCCTCGTTTACCATTTCGAGCGACGAAAGATTGGCCATTTTTAGTACAACACTGTTGAATTGAGGTTCAAAACCTTTGTCGCCCTGCTGAACTTTTAAAGCAAGTGTGTCTTTGTTCGGAATATTTTTGTCGGTGCGAATTTTACGAATTCCTGAAATCGCCTCTTTTGCATTTTCAAATGCAGCCAGTAAATCGGCATCAAATGTTTCGGCTTTTGGAAGCTGGCTGATCATAATACTTTCACCTTCTTTTCTGTCGGTCAGCATTTGCCAGATTTCTTCAGTAATAAACGGCATAAACGGGTGCATCAGCCGCAGCATCTGGTCGAAAAGTTCAACAACTTCAGCATACGTTTTTGCATCAATGGGTTGTTGGTACGCCGGTTTTACAACTTCAAGCAGCCAACCCGAAAATTCGTCGCGAACTGTGGTGTAAACAGTCATTAACGCTTCCGAAATACGGAACTGATCAAATTGATTATTTAAGGTGAAAACAACTTCACTTAATTTATTTCTGAACCATTCGATGGCCAGTTTTGAATGTTCCGGTTGTTCAATTTCTGAAGAAACTTCCCAGTTTTTTACCAGTCGGAAAGCATTCCATATTTTTGTTGCAAAACCTGCTCCTTGCTGTGGCAGCCCTTCATCGAAAAGCAAATCACCACCGGCAGGAGAACAAAGTAACATTCCCACGCGAACGCCGTCGGCTCCGTATTTGGCAATCAAATCGAGCGGATCAGGCGAATTACCCAGCGATTTCGACATTTTCCTGCGTTGTGCATCACGAACCATTCCGGTGAAATACACATTTTTATACGGGAATTCGTTACGGTATTCGTAACCGGCAATAATCATCCGGGCTACCCAAAAGAAAATAATATCGGGCGCAGTTACCAAATCCGAAGTAGGATAGTAATATTTTATTTCGTCGTTTTCAGGATAACGGATTCCGTCGAAAACAGAAATAGGCCACAGCCAGCTCGAAAACCAGGTATCGAGCGCGTCTTCGTCCTGTTTTAAGGTAAAGCCTCCCCCTTCCCCTCCGAGGGAGGGGTGTTTAGCAAGCACCATTTTTCGCGCTTCTTCTTCGTTTTCCGCAACCACAAAACCCCAACTTCCCCCTTCGGGGGGATTAAGGGGGGCTTCAATATAATACACCGGAATCTGGTGTCCCCACCATAACTGGCGACTAATGCACCAGTCCTTGATGTTGCCCATCCAGTGGTTGTAAATATTTTTGAATTTTGCCGGGTGGAATTTGATGGTGTCGTTCATCACATTTTCCAGCGCGGGTTTTACCAGTTCGTCCATTTTCAGGAACCACTGTGCCGAAAGTTTAGGTTCGATAATTACATCGGTTCTTTCTGAAAAGCCCACTTTGTTGGTGTAATCTTCGATTTTGGCAAGATTGCCTGCTTTTTCAAGTTCGGGAATAATTTTATCGCGAACCGCAAAACGGTCTTCTCCGATAAAAATTTCGGCTTTTTCGCTCAGTGTTCCATTGTCGTTAAAAATATCGATGGAAGGCAGGTTGTGGCGCATCCCGATTTCGTAGTCGTTAATATCGTGTGCCGGAGTAATTTTTAAACAACCGGTACCAAATTCCATATCAACGTAATCATCGGCAATTACAGGAATAGAGCGGTTAATGAGCGGAACCAGCACACGTTTACCAACAAGGTGTGCAAAACGTTCATCGGCCGGATTTACACAAACCGCGGTGTCGCCTAAAATGGTTTCGGGACGTGTTGTTGCGATAGTTATATACTCAGCCCCCTCAACTCCCCCGGAGGGGGAGCTTTTTAACGCATCTTCAATCGATCGTATCACTGAATCGATATTTCCCAATACCTCTTCGTTGGAGAATCGAATTACTGTATATCCTAATTCGTTCAGAATATCAGTTTTCAATATATCCAGATTTTGAATTTCAGGATTCTTGTGATAACCCCCATCAACTTCTATTACAAGCTTTTCAGGAAGACATACAAAATCAACAATTATATCATTAATAATATGTTGTCTTCTGAATTTTTCACCCAATTTATTTGCACGTACCATTTCCCACAATGCACTTTCAGCTTCAGTTGAAAAATGGCGTAATTCTTTGGCATTCTTTTTTAATAATTCATATTCCGATTTACGTGCTGTTTGGTACAGGGGATTCTTTTTCCCCCCTTCGGGGGGATTAAGGGGGGCTTCCTCTATTTTATATTTCAGGTAATACAGTTTTCCCTGCATTTCCTTGTAATTCACTTCTTCGTCGGAAAGAGCTGTTTTTGCAGCGGGGTCCCAGTTAACCATACGAACACCGCGGTAAATCAATCCTTTGTTGAACAAATCGATAAAGACTTTGATAACAGATTCGCTGCGTGCTTCGTCCATAGTAAATGCAGTGCGGTCCCAGTCGCAGGAAGCGCCAAGTTTTTTCAGCTGTTCCAGAATAATACCGCCGTGTTTGTCGGTCCATTCCCAGGCATGTTTCAGAAATTCTTCGCGCGAAAGATCGTATTTGTCTATTCCCTGGTCGCGAAGTTTATTTACCACTTTGGCTTCGGTGGCAATCGATGCGTGGTCGGTTCCCGGAACCCAGCAGGCATTTTTACCCGTCATTCGGGCACGGCGAACCAGAATATCCTGAATGGTATTGTTGAGCATGTGCCCCATGTGCAGTACTCCCGTGACATTCGGAGGCGGAATAACAATGGTATACGGTTCACGTTCATCGGGTTCAGAATGAAAATACTTGTTTTTCGTCCAGTATTTGTACCATTTGTTTTCAACTTCGGCCGGATTGTATTTGCTCGCAATTTCCATGTTCTTTTCTTTCAGAAATGTAAATAAAATTTGAGGTGCAAATGTACAAGGAAAAGTTGAAAGTTTAAAGTGCTGTCAATGCGTGCTGAATTCAATAAATAAAGTTTAACACAAATTTTTATTGAACTTTATTCTGATTTCAGCACGTGTTTTTATTTGAATGAAATTTCTACACTTTATGGAAGACAATTCTTCAAAAAACGGATAAAATTTCCGTGCATAATATTTTCGATGTCTTCTGTTTTGTAACCCCGTTTTTCCAGAATTTTCGGAACTTTCTGAATGTCGGCAATGGTGTCCAAATCGTACGGACACTGTTCGGTTCCAAATGCGCCGTCAAGGTCGCTGCCAATACCGGCATGTAACGAATTTCCCGCCAACTGGCAAACGTGGTCGATGTTGTCGGCCATAATTTCCAAAGTAACATTTTGCGATTTTGGTGTCGATTCACCGCGAATCCAGCCGGGAACCATCATCCAGGCATCCAGGGCAATTCCGATTACCGCATTGTGCTGAATTAGTTCCTGAATCATTTCATCCGAAAACTGGCGGTTGTGGTTTACAAATTTCCGGCAATTGTTGTGGCTTGCCCAAACCGGTGCGTCGTACATTTCCATGGCGTGCCAGAATGCGTCGTCGTTCAGGTGGGTGGCATCCAGAATCATATTCAGCTTTTCCATGGTTTTGAGCAGTTCAATGCCTTTTTCGTTTAGACGTCCTGAAGAATCGGTTCCGTTGGCATAAATTCCCGGTCCGTAATGTGCCGGTCCAATAGCTCGCAATCCGGAATTGTAGGCACGGTGCAAATGTTCCATCGAAACAATAGAATCGGCGCCTTCGAGGCTCAGCAAGTAACAAACAGGAGTTTTTTCATCGGGGTTTTCCCAGAGTTTCAAACTTTCTTCCAGCGACTTTTTATCAGTAATTTGTTTCATTTCGCCTGCTTCTTCCATGGTGCGGTACCACTGCAACTGTCCTTGCGTTTGCGACCAAGCCTGTTCTTGTGAAAACCACCCTTGAATCGGGCTTCCGGGTTTTACTACCCGGCTGATTTGTGTTGCCACTACCAGTCCGACTTTACCTTCACGAAGCGCCGGAAACGAAACCGTATTTCGTTCGCGATCGGGTTTGTCGGTCATTCCTCTTTCACTTTCACGGATTTGCTGCACAGTCCAGCGCTGGTCGCGGTTCCATTCCATGGCATTCATCGAAATGTCAAGGTGTGCATCAAAACAAAGGATTTTATCGTTGGAGTTTTTCATATTCTTTCAGTTTTAATAGATTCGTTTTCGGGCAACCACCTCCCATGTTTCAGCAGCTTCCTGGTTTTTTACAACATAAACGCGTTCCTGAAGTGCCATGGTTGGACAAATGTGAACAGGCACAGCATAAACAAAATCGCCGGGTTGTAATTTTTCAGCTTCAGGTGTTGAAATTACAAGGTGCTCTTCGCTTTGGTTTTCGATGGTTTTAATTTGAATTTCAGGGAATTGCAGTCGTGGCTGCGGCATTTCTGAAGCCATGGCTTTGTAACCCAAATCAAAACAAACCTTTTCGTGAGGTTTGCTGATTACCCGCCCGGCAAGAACGGCTGCCACCTGAAAATCGAGATCAGGAATATTTTTTTCATAACCGGCATCCCACAAAACAGATGTTCCGGGGCAAAGCGTCCGGTTTTTGTATTTTGCATGAATTGGAAAAGTAAATGTTCCTCCGCAGGCCAGTTCTTCGATTTTAATGCCAATGCCGGTTAATTTTTCAACCAATTTATTTACGGCGTTGAAATCGTTTTCACATTGTTCTTCCCGGATATTAAAATCAGAAACATGAATGTGACCGTCGTAAATGTGAAGTCCGGCCAGATTTAACCACGAATTTTCCGAAATAGATTTTGCCAGTTCAAAAGCAGGCTCCGCTTCTATTCCGGTGCGGTGCATGCCGTTGTCAATATCAATAAAAACATTCACTTTCTGGTTTTGAAATTTAGCTTCATTTGAAAGTATTCCGGCCGATTTTTCATTATCAACATGCACCGAAAATTTTACCTGCGGGTAACTTTTATTAATGCTGAAATATTTTTTAACGTCGGGACCCAAAAGCGGATACGCCAGCAAAATATCGGTTGCGCCGTTGGCAGCTGTCATTTCCATTTCGGTGAGTGTGGCACATTTAAAACGGGTGATGTTTTGCTGAACCTGGAGTTGAATTATTTCAGCAATTTTGTGCGTTTTTACATGCGGCCTCAATCGAGAAACATCGCCTGCAATTTTTATCATCCGTCGAATATTTTCCTGAATCCGGTCGGGGTAAATCAGCACCGACGGAGTAAAAATTTCATTTTCGTTCTTTATTTTGTACCACATTTTGGGTTCTATTCCTCGTTCAGTTCAAAAATACATTCTACTTCAACGGCAATATTTCCGGGTAGAGTCATTCCCACGGCGCTGCGTGCCCCTTTTCCGTTTTGTTCGCCTAAAATATCTACCATTAACTGACTGAATCCGTTGATGGTTTGCGGGTGTTGTTCAAATTCAGGATAGCAGTTTACCATTCCGAGCGTTTTTATCAGGCGTTTAATTTTTCCCAAATCACCGATTTGTGCTTTTATAGTGGCCAGCATTGTTAACCCAACCTGACGCGCAGCCAGTTGTCCTTCTTCGAGAGTAAGGTCTTTGCCAACTTTTCCTTTTATCAACGTTCCGTCACTTTTTAACGGTCCCTGCCCCGAAACATACAATTGGTTTCCAACAACAACTACAGGATGATAAATTCCTCCGAGTGGCGGTGCGGGCGGCAATTCCAGACCCAAAGCTTTTATTTTTTCTTCTATTGTGTTCATATTATTTAAATGAAATTGTTCAACAGTAAAATTACAATTAATCCAACAATCGAAATTGTAGTTTCCATTACAGTCCAGGTTAAAAAGGTTTCTTTCACCGAAATGTTGAAATATTCCTTGAACATCCAGAAACCGCCGTCGTTTACGTGCGAAAGCATCAAACTTCCGGCACCTATGGCAAGCACCATCAATTCAGGAGAAACACCGGGTTGTGAAACCAGCGGTAAAACAATTCCGGCAGCGGTCATTCCCGCAACTGTGGCAGAACCCACAGCAACACGAATCACAGCAGCGATCAGCCACGCCAGTAAAATGGGCGACATTCCCGAATGTCGTAATAATTCTCCCAGATAATCGCTGATTCCGCTGGTTACCAGAACTTCCTTCAAACCACCGGCTCCGGCCAGGATCAACAAAATCATAGCAATACTAGAAATGGCCTGAACCAGACTTTCCATTACCTCTTTCATTTTTTTACCATTTCGCATTCCGAGCACAAAAACAGCAAAAAGTACCGACAAAAGCATTGCAATTACGGGGTCGCCGATTCCTTTAATAAACGGATAAACAAAAGATGATTCAGTAAAAAAGAAAGCAAGAATCCCGGAAACTCCAATTAAAATTACAGGCATTAATGCAGTTAAAATGCTTATAAATGTCGAAGGGAGTTCTTTTTCATCCAAAATATTTTGCCCGGTAAATTCTTTTAGCGGTATGGCTTTTATTTTCTTAAAACGTGGAGAAAGTACCGGTCCGGCAACAATTATTGCAGGAATGGCAACCAAAAGTCCGTAAAAAATGGTTTTACCCAAATCGGCGCCAAACATCCCGGCAATGGCAGTCGGCGCGGGGTGTGGCGGAAGATAACCGTGCGTAACCGACAGAGAGGCCAGCATGGGCAGCCCGACAAAAATCAAAGGCAGGCCGGTTGACGCGGCAACGGTAAAAACAATCGGTATCAGAATTACAAATCCAACGGAGTAAAACATCGGAATTCCTACAATTAACCCGGTTAACATTAATGCCCAGTGGATTTTTTTCAGGCCGAATGTTGCCACAAGCGTTTGTGTGATTTTTTGTGCAGCGCCACTGTCGGCAACTATTTTACCGAGCATGGAGCCAAAACCGAGGATCAATACCAGCAATCCAAGAGTTTCACCCATTCCTTTTTTTATCGATTCAACAATGGTTTCAAGCGGTAGCCCCATCATTAAACCCACATAAATACAAACCAGTGTAAACGAAATAAAAGCATTTATTCTGGCAAGGGTTATCAGCAAAAGTAGAAGTAAAACTCCGGTAAAAACAACAATTAAAGGCATCATAGTTGGTCGTTCATTCAGCGGAAAATATCCGGTTATTTCTTTCAAAGATAGCAAGCTATTTCAAACCATAAAATTGAGTTTTGCAAATATTATTTCAGATGTATTGTTTGAGAAAGATGGTGAGGAATTATTTATTGACAGTGGTGAATTCAAAATTTTTCTATTTTTGAGTTCAGTAAATATTAAGTTCAATAAATCTAAAAGCCGTGTATTATTTTCTCAGGGTAATTTTGGTTCTCATTATTTTGTTCCTGATCGGTTTCATAGCCGTTGGAATCTGGAGCAAAATGAAAAACAAGTAAAATTTGGTTAACCTTATTTTTACGTTTTCAACACTTTCTTAAAATACATTCTTAAACATTTGAAATATGAGGCTCCTTATTCAGAACAAGGAGCCCCGTTTAGCAGGTTAGCAGATTAATGTTTTAATTGCGTGTTTATTGGACTCTGTTTTTGTAGTTATGTTTAATTCTCTTTTGAAAATATTATTTCAATTTATTACTGTATTTAATTCTCCTAAAAATGAAAAATTTGGAAAGTAAACTTTTTTAATTGTTTCATTTTTACACTGAAGCCTCTGATTTACTTGCCTTCCTGGATTTTTTGAATGAAATTTCATATTTTTTAACAATTTGATTTTTAAACTTTTTGAAAAGTGTGAGTCTATGTTATTGAAAACAAAAGCAGAGAAAACAAATTCAATCAGTAAGAAAACAGAAAAAACAGAAACTATGAAAACAAAAATTAATCACTTTGTTATCGCATCAATTTTTTCGCTCTTATTTATAGGTGGAAATGCAAAAGCAGAAGGTACTGAGTTTATTTTTTCGAACGATGAAAATAGTACAGAATCGGCATTGGATGTTGAAAACTGGATGGTAAATGAAATTTACTGGAATAATTTTGATGCAGTTTATTTTATCGACCAGGTTTCTGAAGAAAATCTTGAGCTTGAAAACTGGATGACCGATGAAACTGCATGGCAAAACAAAGAAGCAGAAAGTTTTAAAATTGAAATTGAAACCGGTCTTGAACTGGAGTCGTGGATGTTGAACGAAAAAGTTTGGAATACAAAATAATTGTCACAACGCAAATGGTTTAGTTTAGTTAGAATTTTTAAAGGCTGTCGGTGGACAGCCTTTTTTTGTATTTGTATTTTGTTGAAAATAAATTGCGAACAAATATTTTTCAAATAATTTCTCGAAATATTTTGGTTAACTGGGTTTGTTGGTTTCTTCAGCACTGTGTTTGTATTTGAAAATAACAGCAAATAATAATGCAACCACAAAAGCATAACCCGAAAAAATATACCACGAAGTTCTCCATCCTTCAAGTTGTTCCACCGGATTTGTATGCGAAAAAACAAAGTGGTTAACAATTTTTCCGGCGGCAAGCATTCCGAGGGTTGCACCAAAACCGTTGGTCATCATCATAAAAACGCCCTGCGCACTTGAACGGATACTTTTGTCGGTTTCCTTATCGACAAACAAAGAGCCCGAAACATTGAAAAAATCGAATGCAATTCCGTACACAATCATCGACGAAACAAACATCCAAACACCGCCTCCCGGGTTTCCAACACCAAAAAAACCAAAACGTAAAAACCAGGCAAACATCGACATGAGCATCACTTTTTTTATTCCAAATCTTTTCAGAAAGAAAGGAATAAGCAAAATGCAAAGCGTTTCGGAAACCTGCGACAACGAAATAAGTGCATTGGCATGGTTGGCGCCCCAGGTTGTTGTGAATCCCGGAATATTTTTAAAACTTGTAATAAACGGGTTGGCGTAACCATTTGTAATTTGTAGCGACACACCCAGCAACATCGAAAAGATAAAAAAAACAGCCATCTTTTTATTTTTGAAGAGGCTAAATGCTTTTAAACCCAAAGCGTCGTAAAGCGATTTTTTCTCGCCGCTTTTATTCACCGGGCAATCGGGTAAAGTAAACGAGTATAAGAACAATAAAATTCCTAAAACAGCCGATACAAAAAACTGCATTTGGTTGTTTTGAAATCCGGTGAAATCGACAAACAACATGGCACAGATAAAACCAATGGTGCCAAAAGTACGAATTGGTGGAAATGCCTTTATCGTGTCGAAGTTAAAACGAACCAAAATATTGTAAGCAGTTGAATTTGATAACGCAATGGTGGGCATATAAAAAGCAACACTCAGCGAATACAAAGTAAAAAGTACAGTAAACTGGGCATTTTCTCCTGCCTGCATTCCGTAATAACCGGCAGCAAAAATAAAACCGGCGGCAAGGGCATGGCTTATTCCCAGCAGTTTTTGTACCGGAATCCAGCGGTCGGCAACAATTCCTAAAATGGCAGGCATAAAAATTGATACAATGCCTTGCATGGCATAAAAAAGTCCGATGTCGGATGCTAATCCAATTTTACCGAGGTAATTTCCCATCGAAGTAAGATAAGCTCCCCACACAGCAAATTGCAGGAAGTTCATCACGATCAACCTTAATTTTATTGACATAATTTTCGTGCTATTTTTCTCTTTTCTTTAATTCATCCCTGATAACGGAAGCTTTTTCATAATCTTCATTTTGAATGGCTTCGTTGAGCATTTCACTAAGCTCGCTGAAAGAATATTGTGAATAAGTTGTATTTTCCGGTTCATCAAATTCCTCTTCATCGGCAAAACTACGTACCGGTGAATTTTCATCTTCAATTTCAAGCACAATTCCAGCCTTTTTTAAAATATCTTCGGTTGTGTAAATGGGGCAACGAAAACGCAATGCCAGTGCTACCGCATCAGAAGTTCTGGAATCAACTTTAATCTCTTTTCCATCCATTTCACAGGTAAGTTCCGAATAAAAAATACCTTCTTCAAGTTTGTAAATGGTTACTTCGAGCAGTGCAATATTAAAAGCAAGTGCAATATTTTTTATAAGGTCGTGCGTTAACGGGCGTGGTGGTTTCAGTCCTTCCAACTGAATGGCAATTGCTTGTGCTTCCACAGGCCCAATTATTATCGGAATTCTTCTGTCGCCATTTTCTTCTGCAAGTACAAGCGCATAAGCACCTGACTGTGTCTGACTTACCGAAAGCCCCAAAATGTTCAAACGAATCTTTTGCATGTTAAAAATCAGGCCTGTTTTTTTTACTGTGAAAGCAAATATAACAATCATTTTTGGTTAATACCGAAAATCAAAAGCTGTTTTATTTCAGGAATTAATTTTCATAGAAAAAATTCAGATAACCTTATTTTAGTGTAGTTTTTCCTTTGATCCTTCGACTAATGGTTCAATACAAAAAAGATGCAACTGGAAAAAAGAAATAAAAAAGAGTTCAGCAGATTGATTGAACAACACCAGGGAATCATTCATAAAATTACTTTGGTTTATACCGGTAATCCGGACGATCGCGAAGATTTGTTTCAGGAGATTTGTCTTCAGCTTTGGCGTTCGTATTCCCAATTCAGAGAAGAATCGAAGTTTAGTACCTGGATGTACCGCGTTGCACTGAATACAGCCATAAGCAATGCCAGAAAAATGAAAAAGCAACCCGATTCAGTTCCCTTGAACAATTACACACAAATTGCGGCTGAACCAATGCCCGATGGTGAAAACATCAGTCAATTGTATGCTGCTGTTTCAAAATTGAACCGAATTGATAAAGCACTTATTTTGCTATGGCTCGACGAAAAAAGTTACGATGAAATTGCATTGGTAACCGGGCTTTCAAAATCGAATGTCAGCGTGAAACTCATGCGAATTAAGAAAAAACTGGAAGAGTTAGTCACTGAAACAATTAAACAAGAGTCATGTACGAAGAAAAATTGAAGGAAATGTGGAAAAATGCGGGAAACTATGCCGGAGTTCCGGGGTACGAAAGTGAAACCATTGAACGGTTTCTGAATTCCCGTTCGAACTCAGTAGCCGGCAAAATATCAAAAATGCTCCAATTCGATGTTGCATTAAAATTGCTGGTTGTTTTGGTCCTGGTGGTAAACGCCGTTCTGTTTGTAAAAATTCAATTGAATGTGTTTTATGTATGTGTTGCTGGAATTGTTTTAGTGGCACCGCTCATTTGGTATGAATTTATTGTTTTGAAGAGATTTTCCAAAGTGTCGGATTATGCTCAAAACACGCGTGAAAAACTTTCGGGCATTCTTACTTTTTTACGAAGCCGTTTTTTTACCGCGGTCTTGTCGGTGGCATCAACTTATCTTTTCTTTTTTATTGCCGGTTCGCTGGTTTATTTTTATGCCGTTTACGGAAAAGTACGGCCACTCGACAACATGGATGTATTTGTGTTTGTTGTGTTTTGTATTATCGGAATAGTTGTAAATTTTGCGGCAAATTACGGGCAGGTAAAATACAACATCAAACATCTCGAAACCTGTTTGTCGGAAATGAACGACAATGTTTTCGCCTCGGTTTCGCAACACATAGAAAATCAGCAAAAGCAAGATCGTACCAACAAATTACTTTTAGGTCTTGTACTTGTTTTTGGTTTTGTATTGCTTGTTTTTATTTTGAAAAAAATTGGTTTCTGAATTTTATTCAGTCAGAAAGCAAGGTCGTTTTTATCGTTCTGAAAGAAATACGCACAATTTGAGCAATTGGAACCACAACAAGAATCGATTTTTTATTGGTTCAGAAAAAGGTTATTTCATTGAGAAATAATTTGGCATTAATTTGTCAAATATCTAAAAATAACTACTTTTGCAGTCCGAATTTTGAATCGTTCAGGCCAAAAAAGAGGAAACAAGCGAGATTCCCGCCTGACGGTGTAAACATTAAAATTGAAATTATGTACGCTATTGTTGAAATTGCAGGACAGCAATTCAAAGTGGAAAAAGACAAGAAACTTTTCGTACATCACCTCGAATTAAACGAAGGTGATTCAGTAGAATTTGAAAAAGTTTTGCTTGTTGACAACGACGGGAAAGTAGCCGTTGGCACTCCCACCGTAAAAGGTGCAAAAGTTACAGCCAAAGTGCTGCAGCATGTGAAAGGTGAAAAAGTTCTTGTTTTCAAAAAGAAAAGAAGAAAAACATACCAGAAAATGAATGGTCACCGTCAACAGTTCACACAAATTCAGGTTGAAACAATTGTTGGATAACTAAAAAAAATTTACCATGGCTCATAAGAAAGGTGTAGGTAGTTCGAAGAACGGACGCGAATCGGAAAGTAAACGACTTGGAGTAAAAATTTACGGAGGTCAGTTTGCAAAAGCTGGTAATATTTTAGTTCGCCAGCGTGGAACAACTCACAATCCGGGTGAAAATGTTGGAATGGGAAAAGATCATACCCTTTTCGCATTGATCGACGGAACTGTAGTTTTCAAAAAGAAAATGAAAAACCGCTCTTACGTATCGGTTGAACCGGTTGTTGAAGTGGCTGTTGCAGAAGCTCCGGTTGTTGAAGAAAAACCGGTAAAAAAGGCTGAACCAAAAGTGGAAGCTCCAAAAACAGAAACGCAGGGCGACGACCTGAAAAAAATCGAAGGGATTGGACCTAAAATCGCTGAAATTTTCAACGAAGCAGGTATTGTTACTTATGCAGGTTTAGCAGAAGCTTCGGTTGATCAACTGAAAGAGATTCTTGCAAATGCAGGAAGTCGTTATGCCTCTAAAAATCCGTCAACATGGCCACAGCAGGCAAAACTTGCCGCCGATGGAAAATGGGATGAATTAAAAGAGTTGCAGGATCGGTTGAACGGCGGTCTCGAAAAGTAAAAACTGATTTACTTAAAATATTAAAAACTTCTGTCGTTTTCAGCAGAAGTTTTTTTTTGTCAAATTTTTGATAAAGAAAAGGATGCTATCTTTTCATTGAAGATAGCATCCATTTTATAGAAGCTCTTATTTCAGGTTTTTATCCAGAAAATCAATCATTATCTGAATCACTTTTGGGTCGGAAAAATGGCCGCCACCGTGGTTGGCGCCGGTAATGGCGTAACGCGTTGAATTTACCCCAGCTTTCAATAATGCGCTGTGCACCAGAACTGTCTGGCTCGGCGAAACCAGTGCATCCGCTGTTCCATGAATAAAAAGAAAAGGAGGGTCGTTTTTATCGACATAATTTACCGGATTCGATTTGGCAACCACTTCCGGTTTGTCGAGAATGGTTAATCCGCTGTTTTTGCCGTGTACAAAACCTGCTTCCGGAGCATCGGTGGTAAAATGTGCTTCTTCGGCTTCCTTGTCGTAATCGGCGCCAATTTTTGTAAGATCCGACAATCCGTAAACATCGATTGCAGCCTGAACATCGCTACTCTGATCCAGGTTTTCTCCTTCTTCAAAATCTTTTACTCCGTTGGTGGTTCCGGTCATGGCAGTTAAATAACCTCCGGCCGATTCGCCCCAAACGGCAATGTGTTTTTGGTCGATTGCATATTTTTCAGCATTGGCACGCATAAACCGGATTGCAGCTTTTACATCTTTTACCGCATCGCTGAACAAACCGTTCGAAACCACGTGGTATTCAATACTACAAACCACATAACCCGCCGATGCAATTTGTACTCGGTTGTATAAACTGCTGTTTTTGGGAGCAAACATAAAACCGCCGCCCGTAATAAAAATTACACAAGGGTATTTTTTGTTATCTTTTGGACGTACAATGTCCATTTTCATCGACATGGGATTTCCATCGGAACTTTTGGTTTCGTGAAAAACTACATTTTCAATCAAACTTACATTTTCAGGCACCGACTGAATCATCCGGTTTTCACTCGAAATTCCGTCAAGGACGGTACTGGTGCTGTTATCGCACGGTTTTATTTCTAGCGGAATTAAAAGATTGCCCATCCCGGGAATGGTTTTTCGTTCGGTTTTTTCCTGTTGTGAATACGAATTGGTAATTGCGCCAACAATTAGAAATACGGTTAAAATGGAGTGATAAAGTTTTTGCTTATCCGTTATCATGCCAGTAATTCGAAGCCACTGCAATGGTTAGCCTGTCGAAAAGCCTATCGCCAAAATATCTTCGATTCAGCTTATAACAGAATTCGTCAAGGTAAAGCTGTAAATATTTGCCTTTAATTTTATGATATATTCCCAAAAGAGTACGTTTCGCATTGCTTATTGCTATGTGTACCCATTGTAAAGTTGTTTTGGTTGTCTCATTTGTTGATTTCTCTGTAATGTGAACTTCAACAAAGTCAGCAATATTAATGTAGCTTACACTTTTATCGCTAAAAACGATACTTTCCTCAGCAATATTTTGCTCAACAAACTCATTGACTTTATCTGAAGTGTGCCCATCAAGGACTTTCATTTTAAAATACCTGCAATGTTTCCCTTTTTTCCCTGATTCAAGGTCTTCCAGTGGAGTTGATTCTGCTGCAACGGCAACGTTCATTTGGCGCTGACTACCTTTCCCTCGCTTCAAGTCTTGCTTGTCTTTCTCACTGGTTTCGGTTTCAAAATAGGCCTCGTCAAATTCCACCATCCCGGTCAATCCATACATGTTGTCACGCTTGCCCATAGCTTCGCGTATCTTGTGCATCATAACCCAAATTGTTTCATATCTGCTGTGCCCCAGCTGTCGTTGCAACTCTGTCGCAGAGATACCTTTCTTACTAAAACTCATAAATGCCATGCCAAGGTACCATTTGCGGATTGGAAGCTTGTAATTTTCCATCATTGTACCGCTTCGTAAACCAGTTCTGAAACGGCATTCTGAACACTGCCACTGCCATTTGGCTTTCAACCAATAATGTTTGGTACACCCACATCTTTTGCAAATAACACCTTGCTTCTCACGTACTCCTTTAAAATGCTCCCTGCAACTTTCTTCGTCAGGAAAGGATTCAATAAATTTGATAATATTCATATCATTTCTGTTTCCCATAAGATAGCATTTTATATATTAGTGGCAGTATCTCGTATATGCAATAAAGTTTTTTCATTTTTATTGATTTTATTTTTGTTTTAGTTTTTGTAAAGGTAATTTTTCGGAATCAAAAATTTTTACATATCGTTTTTTCTGTTTTGAAATCTGATAAACTTTAACCCTTAATTACAATTCAAAATACAACTCAATTATGATGTTGTGCCGCAACATTTATTAAATTTGCAGTTTATTTAACGAAATTAATATGCTCAATCTGAAATTCATCCAGGACAATCCGGAGTTGGTTATCGAAAAATTGAAAAAGAAAAGGTTCGATGCCTCGGAAATTGTTTCGACCATAATTGAATTGTATCGTCAGAAAAACCAGTTGCAAAATCAGGCCGATCAGGCCAAAGCAGAAATGAACAAAATTTCGAAGGAAATTGGTTTGCTGATGCGCGAAGGCAAAAAAGACGAGGCAGAGGCAGCAAAAACACGTACTGCCGAAATTAAGGAGAACATTAAAAATTACGATGATCTGTTTGCTGAAATTGAAGAAAAAGTGAACAGTTTGCTGGTTCTGCTGCCCAATCTTCCACACGATTCGGTTCCGGTTGGAAAAGGCGCCGAAGACAACGAGGTGGTAAAACAGTCGGGAAAAATTCCGGAGTTACCTGAAAATGCGCTTCCTCACTGGGAACTGGCAGCAAAATACAACCTCATCGATTTTGAACTGGGTGTAAAACTTACCGGCGCCGGGTTTCCTGTGTACCGAGGAAAAGGCGCACAATTGCAGCGCGCACTTATTAATTTCTTTTTGGCTGAGGCTACAAAAGCCGGTTATGAAGAAGTACAGCCTCCGCTGATGGTGAACGAAGCATCGGGGTTTGGAACAGGGCAGCTGCCCGACAAGGAAGGCCAGATGTACCATGCAACGCTCGATAATTTGTATCTCATTCCAACCGCTGAAGTTCCGGTAACCAACATTTACCGCGATGTAATTCTCGAAGCCAAAGATTTACCATACAAAAATACAGCGTATAGTGCCTGTTTCCGTAGAGAAGCCGGTTCGTACGGAAAAGATGTTCGCGGATTGAACCGTTTGCACCAGTTCGACAAAGTGGAAATTGTGCAGATTGCACATCCCGAAAAATCGTACGAAACACTTGAAGCAATGGTAAATCACGTGCAGACGCTGGTGGAAAAACTGGAACTGCCTTTCCGTATTTTGCGTTTGTGTGGTGGCGATATGAGTTTTACTTCGGCATTAACTTACGATTTTGAAGTGTTTTCAGCCGCACAAAAAATGTGGCTTGAAGTAAGTTCGGTTTCGAATTTCGAATCATTTCAGGCCAACCGTCTTAAACTGCGGTACCGCGACGAAGTTTCAAAAAAAACGCAACTGGCTCACACTTTAAACGGAAGTGCGCTCGCTTTGCCGCGAATTGTTGCCGCATTGCTCGAGAACAACCAGACTCCGGAAGGAATTAAAATACCCAAAGCGCTAATTCCGTACACCGGATTTGATTTAATTAATTAGAAGAAAAGATATTTCGCTCTTATACAAAGCTGTTCAAAATAGGACAGCTTTTTTGTTTTGAAATTTTGTTACTTTTGTTTTTCCTGAAAAAAATGAAATTATGGTTCAGGATACGGGGAACAGACTGATTTTAGCATTTTTAAAACAGACGGAAAGAATCGAATATTTTTGTTCGTCGGAAAATATTTCACCCAACGTTTCGGTGCATGAAATTCGTAAATCTTTTAAACGAATGCGTGCTCTCCTTAAATTTTATATCGAAACGCCTGAAAATTATGCTGAAAAGTATAATTCAGAAATAAAAGCAGCAGGAAAAATTTTGTCGCCCATCCGTGAATCTTACGTTAATATACAGGTTTTTGAACGGATAACTGAAGTTGACAGTCATATTCCGGAGCGAAAAACAAAACAGGCGAGGGAACACCTTCTTGAAAAAAACAGGGCGCTGATTGAAAATGGATATTTTGGAAATAACCTGTCTGAAAACATTTTGCAGTTTGTTAAAAGTTTTGATGAGTTGCCAGAAAAAGCAGGCATCGACATACCCACAATTTCGCAAATGGAAAAACAAATTTCAGAAGGATTCGCCGAAAGTTATAATTTCTTCCAACGGATTGACCAGGATACGAATCCTGAAAACATGCACGAACTGCGCAAGTCGTTGAAAAGCTTGTGGTACCAGCTCGATTTTATCAAATTTATGCACCCGCGTTATTTTCGCATGAAATCGGATCAATTAAATAAAATTACAGAACAACTGGGTGAAGATCACGATTTGGCTGTTTTTATGGAAGAAATAAACCAGGAAGAATACGACTTTTCGGAAGAAGAAATTATGATTCTCGAGAATCAGGTCGAGCATCAGCGCGAATTGAATTTGTTAAAACTTTCGCCAAGGCTGCGACAGTTTTTTAACGAATCGCCCGAAATGTTCAACCGCAAACTCGAAAAGATTTTCAGAATTCTATAAATTCAAAAATTCACCTTTGTAATTACCGAGGTGTCTTTGCAATTTTCAAGCATTTGTAAACTGGTTTGCCTGAGTAGCGGATGTTTAAATTCGGGCGCAATTTCGGCAAGCGGAACCAAAACAAACAAACGCTGGTGAATGCGCGGATGAGGAATTATCAGCGTATTATTTTCCAGAAATAAATCGTCGAAATATAAAATGTCGATATCCATTTCTCGCGAAACATAACCGGTAGATTTGCGTTCACGGCCAAATTCATTTTCAATTTGCTGAATTTCGTACAACAGTTCTTCCGGCGGCATTTCGGTTTCAAGGCAAACCACACAATTCCAGAAATTATTTTCAGACTGAAAACCCCACGGCGGCGTTTCAAAAACCGACGAATGTGAAGTGATTTTTCCCACACGGTTCTCAATCAGCTTTTCACAGCGTATGAAATTTTCCTTTTTATTTCCCAAATTTCCTCCTATTCCTAAAAAAACCTTGTGCATTGAATTGTATATTTGTAACTATGCGAATGAATGTTGTACTTATTTTAAAAATTAAAGTTAGCGAAAACACAATAATAATAAGAATATGAAGGAATTTTTTAAGTATGTACTGGCTACTGTTGTAGGTATTTTTGCTATTTCAGTAATCGGTTTTTTTCTAATGTTTGCCGTAATTGGAGCGTTGGTTTCATCGGCTGAAAAGCAGGTTGTTGTTGATAATAATTCGATGCTGGTGCTCGACCTTGGCCGCCAGGTAGTTGATCGCGCCCCCAACGATCCGTTTGAAGATTTGGAAATTCCGGGTTTTCAAACAGCAAAAACCATTGGTCTCGATGACATTAAAAAAGCGCTCGATAAAGCAGTTTACGACGACCGTATAAAAGGTGTTTACCTGAAAGTTTCGGCTTTTGGCGGAGGAATGGCTTCGGCAGAAGAAATCAGGAACATGTTGCTCGAATTCAAGAAAAAGTGCGATAAACCGGTGTATGCTTACGGCGATAGCTACGACCAGAAATCGTACTACGTGGCTACTGTTGCCGACGATATTGTGATTCATCCGATGGGAGCTGTTGATTTTCGCGGACTGGGAGGTGAAATGATGTTTTATAAAAATCTGCTCGAAAAAGTGGGAGTTGAAATTCAGGTAGTTCGGGGGCCAAACAACAAATTTAAATCGGCTGTTGAACCGTATATGCTCGATAAAATGAGTGAAGCAAACCGCGAACAGCAGTTGGTTTATATGTCGAGTTTGTGGAACCAAATGTTAAAGGGAATTTCAGAAACCAGAAATATTTCAGTCGATGATTTAAATACTTTGGCCGACGAGGTGCAGACTTTCAGACAAGGCAGTGATATGGTGGACGCCGGTTTGGTTGACCATGCCAAATACAAAGATGAAGTTGTTGATGATTTGCGTGAAATTACCGGAATTTCAGAGAAAAAAGGAGTACCGGTAATTGGAGCTAATGATTATGCCGATGTTGAAGTGAAAGGTTATTCCGAAAAATTCAGCCGCAATAAAATAGCAGTTGTTTATGCCAGCGGCGACATTGGCGTTGCCATGGGAAGTGAAACAATTATTGGTGATGAACTGGGGCGCGAAATTCGGAAAGTTCGCCAGGACAGTACATACAAAGCCATTGTTTTGCGTGTAAATTCACCGGGTGGAGCTGTGTTTGATTCTGAAGTAATCTGGCGCGAAGTAAAACTGGCTGCCGAAGAAAAAACAGTGGTGGTTTCGTTTGGCGATGTGGCTGCTTCTGGCGGTTACTACATTTCGTGCGCTGCCGATAAAATTGTAGCCCAACCCAACACTATCACAGGGTCCATCGGTATTTTCGGTACAATTCCTAATTTTGGTGAACTGCTGAACGACAAACTGGGAATTACTACCGACGTGGTTAAAACCAACCAAAATTCTGATTTGTTAACGCTTACCCGGCCAATGACCGGTTATGAAAAAGAATTGATGCAAAATTATATTGTAAAAGGTTACGATACATTTCTTTCGCATGTTGCCGAAGGGCGTCACATGACAAAGGAAGCAGTCGATTCTATTGGACAAGGTCGCGTGTGGAGCGGCGAAAATGCAATGGAAATCGGTTTAATTGACGAATTTGGCGGTTTGCAGGATGCCATTAATCTGGCTGCTGAAATTGCCGGAGTGGAAGATTACCGCACCGTTTCGTTGCCCGAACTGGCCGACCCGTTTCAGCAACTTTTCCAAACAGGTACCGACAACTTGCGCGGTAAAATCCTGAAAAATGAACTGGGTGATAAATACCGGTACTACGAATATTTCAAAAAGGCAACCGGCTACACCGGAATCTTTGCCCGAATGCCTTACGATATTTATGTGAATTAATTTCATATAAAACAAAGGAAGAAAGGATGCGTTCTTAAATGGGTGCATCCTTTTTTATTATTTTAGTCGTTCATTAATCGAAATATATGATCAAATATTTGCTTTACCCGTTTTCTTTACTGTACGGAATTGTTGTTTATTTTCGCAACCGGCTTTACGATTTGCACATTCTGAAATCGAAGGAATTCGATGTTCCTGTAATTTCTATAGGGAACATTACGGTAGGCGGAACGGGTAAAACGCCGCATGTGGAATATTTGGTTAATTTGTTGAAAGAGCAGTTTCGTGTGGCCACTTTAAGCCGCGGATACAAACGTACAACGCAGGGTTTTCTCGAAGTGCAACCCGGTTCGCCTGTTTCTTCGGTAGGCGACGAACCGCTGCAAATCAAAAAGAAATTTCCTGAAATAACAGTGGCCGTTTGCGAAAACAGGGTTACCGGTGTGAAAAAAATTCTGGATTCAGAAGAAGTAAAATCTCCCGATGTGGTAATCCTTGACGATGCTTTTCAACACCGCCGTATTTCACCGGGAATTAATATTTTACTTATCGATTACAACCGCCCGGTAAAAGACGATTTTTTGCTTCCGGCAGGCCGTCTGCGCGAAGGCAGTTACCAAATGCGCCGCGCCAATATGATTATTTTCACCAAATGCCCCGGGGAAATTACGCCAATAATGCGGAGGATTATGCAAAAGGAAGTACGGTTAAAACCTTACCAGGAACTGTTTTTTACCACATTGGTTTACGATAAAATTCTACCCGTATTTGATGGAAAAGAACTGCCTTCCGATTTTTTCAGTAAAAAGGAATTTGCAATTTTGGTGGTTACCGGAATTGCTTCACCGTTTTTGATTTACAATTACATGGAAGGATTCACTCAGAAAATGGAAACGATGAAATTCCCAGATCATCATCATTATTCCGAAGCTGATATTCGGGCGATATTTTGTAAGTTTGAAGAAATTAATTCAGAAAAGAAAATAATTGTAACAACCGAAAAAGATGCTATGCATTTTAAAGACCTCGGCTATTTAACCGTGGAATTTAAAGATGCATTGTATTACCTTCCGGTAAAAATCAGGTTTCTCGACGAGGAAGGGAAGTTGTTCAACAAAAAGATTTTAGGTTATGTTGGAGAAAATAAAAGCAACCGCGAACTACATCAAAGAAAGAATCAAAGCAAGTCCTGAATTCGGGATAATTTTAGGCACTGGTCTCGGCGGCCTGGCCAACGAAATAGAAATTATTGAATCGATTCCCTACAAGGAGATTCCAAATTTTCCGGTTTCAACGGTAGAAGGCCACAACGGCAGGTTACTTTATGGCAAATTGGGCGAAAAAGAAGTGCTGGCTATGCAGGGACGTTTTCATTATTACGAAGGTTATTCGATGAAGGAAGTAACTTTTCCGGTTCGTGTTTTCAAATTTCTGGGTGTAACACATTTGTTTGTTTCCAATGCCAGCGGCGGATTAAACCCCGGTTACAAAGTGGGCGACATTGTTTTAATCAACGACCATATTAACTTTTTTCCGGAACATCCGTTACGCGGGAAAAATGAAAATGAACTCGGTCCGCGTTTCCCCGACATGAGCAAAACCTACGAAAAAAGATTGAGTAACCGGGCCAAACTTATTGCCCTGGAACATGGGATTAATCTGAAAGAAGGAGTATACGTAGGAGTTTCGGGGCCAACTTTTGAAACGCCTTCAGAATATAAAATGTTCCGCATTCTGGGTGGCGACATGGTAGGAATGTCAACCGTGCCCGAAGTAATTGTTGCCCGCCATATGGATATGAAAGTATTTGGAATTTCTATAATTACCGACAGCGGTGTGCCCGGTGAAATTGTTGAAATTTCGCACGAAGAAGTTCAGGAGGTTGCCATGAAAGCTGAACCAAACATGACTTTCATTTTGAAAAGATTGATTGAAAGTATTTGAAAATAGATAGTTGGAAGCCTGAAGTTGGAAGTTGGAAGTTGGAAGAAAGTGGTCAGTTGCAGTGGGCAGGAAATTAGTCATTTGTCAATTGTCATTGGAAAATTTCTCAATTAATCTTTGCGTTACTTTGTGAAAACCTTTGAGACACTTTGTGGTAAAAAATCTGAAATCAGAAAGACATAAAACGATAAAATTAAATTCAAATAGATAATGAAAAAGTTATCGGTTTTGTTTGCGGCAGTTTTTCTGACTGTTGCATGTTCTACTCAAAAATCAGAAAATGTGGAACTTGTCATCGACTCAAAATCGGATTTGGGTGAAGGTGCCATCTGGAATTACAAAACCGGAGAATTATACTGGATTAATATTACCGGGAAAATACTGAATATTTATACGCCGAGAACCGGTAACAACAAGGAAATGTTTACCGGGCAAATGATTGGAACCGTGGTTCCGGCTGAGTCGGGGATGGTTCTGGTGGCGCTTCAAAACGGTATTTATGAACTTGATCCCGTAACCGGCACTAAAAGGTTAATCGTCGACCCGGAAGAAGATATTCCAACCAACCGTTTTAACGACGGCAAATGCGACCCTGTCGGCCGTTTCTGGGCAGGAACACTAAGTTTGAACAATGAAAAAGGCGTAGCAGCACTTTATCGTCTCGACACGGATTCAACGATTCATAAAATGATTGAAAACGTTAGTATTTCCAACGGAATTGTGTGGTCGCACGATTTCAAAAAAATGTATTATATCGACACTCCGACGCAAAAAATAATGGCCTACGATTACGACAATTCTACCGGAGAAATCAGTAATCCAAAAGTTGCAGTTGACGTTCCTGCTGAAATTGGTTCTCCCGACGGAATGACCATTGATGCTGACGGAAATTTGTGGGTGGCGCTTTGGGGCGGTTCGGCTGTGGGGTGCTGGAATCCTGAAACCGGCGAATTGTTGCAAAAAATAGAGGTGCCGGCAAAAAATGTAACTTCCTGCGCTTTTGGTGACGACGATTTGGGAACGCTTTATATTACAACTGCCCGGCAGGCAACAACCGACGAAGAGCTGGCTAAATTTCCCAATGCCGGAAGCGTTTTTAAAACCGTTCCCGGTGTAAAGGGTGTGAATGCTTATTTTTTCAAAGCCGAATTTTAAACGTTTAATATGGACCTGCTCATTCTTTCTCTTGCACCGGTTTTTATTATTGCCGGCTACATTTACTACCGCGACAAATATGAAAAAGAACCTCTGAAATTGCTTTGGAAAGCTTTGCTGACAGGAGCAATTATTGTTATTCCGGTAATTTTTGTCGAGCAGTTTTTATCTGTGTTTTTACCATATTTTCCAGGAATTCTGAATGCTGCTTACCACGGTTTTGTTGTGGCGGCTTTCACCGAAGAATCGTTTAAATTTCTGTCGCTTTTTCTGCTTTTCTGGCGAACCAACATTTTTAATGAAAAATTCGACGGAATTGTTTACGCCACTTTTATTTCGCTTGGTTTTGCCGGTGTTGAAAATGTGATGTATGTAATGGAGTTTGGTTATTCCACCGGAATTTCGCGGGCACTGACTGCAGTTCCGGCACACGCAGTTTTTGGAATTACCATGGGATTTTATGCCGGGCAGGCGCGGTTTTATGTCAAACAAAAAAAACAACTGTTGAAAAAGGCCATTGGAATGCCCATTCTCTTGCATGGCATTTACGATTTTATTTTGATGACCGGCTACGACTGGCTGTTGATTTTCTGGATTGGCTTTGTGGTTTTTCTTTACCTATCGGCATTGAAAAGAATAAAAACACTTTCCGACCAGTCGATTTATAATACCAATTACGATTTACTGAATCAAACCTTTTCAAAAAAAGAGTAAAATGAATATTCCTGTTTTTTCCGATATTGAAAAAGCACACGAAATAGTGCGGAAATATGCGCACCACACGCCGGTTTTAACATCGTCGAGCATCAATAAAATAGTGGGAGGCAGTTTGTTTTTTAAATGCGAAAACCTGCAAAAGGTAGGAGCTTTTAAATTTCGCGGGGCATGTAACGCAGTATTTTCTCTTTCTGAAGAAGACGCTCGAAAGGGTGTGGCAACGCATTCTTCCGGAAATCATGCTGCAGCATTGGCACTGGCAGCAAAAATGCGGGGAGTGGCAGCACACATTGTAATGCCCGATAATTCTCCGGAGATAAAAAAGAAAGCAGTGGCGGGTTACGGTGCAAAAATTACCTTTTGTGAACCCACTTTGCAGGCGCGCGAAAGTACCCTGGCAAAAGTAATTGAAGAAACAGGAGCAACCGAAGTTCATCCGTACAATAATTTTCATGTTATTGCCGGACAGGGAACTGCAGCCAAAGAAATGATAGAGGATTTTGGTGAATTTGATATTGTTATGGCTCCGGTTGGCGGTGGCGGATTGTTGAGCGGAACAGCCATTTCAACCAAATATTTATTGCCGGGTTGCAAAGTAATTGCAGCCGAACCTGCAGGCGCCGACGATGCTTTTCGTTCGTTCCATGCAAATAAAATTATCCCGTCGGTTCAGCCAAAAACCATAGCCGATGGACTTTTAACTTCGCTGGGAGAACGGAATTTTACAATTATTATGGATAAAGTAGATGATATAGTTACCGTTTCTGAAGAAAGAATTGTGGAAGCCATGCGCATGATTTGGGAGCGAATGAAAATTATTATTGAACCATCATCTGCAGTTCCGTTGGCCGCCATTCTTGAAAGAAAAGTCGATATTCAAAATAAAAAAGTCGGTATTATTCTTTCCGGCGGAAATCTGGATTTGGGCAGGTTACCGTTTTGAAAATTCTTACAACATCGGACTAACAATGTGTGCGACCGATTCGCGGAGTTTTTTGTGCCATGCTCGTTTTTCCCACTTATCCAAATGTATTTCGCGGCTGTTTTCGAGGTCGGTAATAAATACTCTTTCCAGTTGGGTTGCAAAATCTTTGTCGTAAATAAAGGCGTTTACTTCAAAATTGGTTTCCAGACTTCTGAAATCGAGATTAGTAGTGCCAACAGTTGCAAAAGTATCATCCACAATAAGGTATTTGCTGTGAATAAAACCGGCTTCATAAAAATACATTTTCACACCGGCTTCGAGCAATTCGCCAACATACGAAAACGAACTCCAGCGCGGAATTACCGCGTCCGATTTCCGGGGAATAATAATTCTTACATCGATGTTGCTGAGTGCAACGGTTTTTAAAGCCGATAAAATATTGGGCGGCGGCATGAGGTAGGGTGTTACAATGTACACTTTTTTGCGAGCGTTGGCGATGGCGGCGAAAAAGGCCTGAGCAATACTTTCCCAGTCGGAGTCGGGGCCGCTGGCCGAAACCTGGATGGCTTTGCCGGGTTTTTCGGAAAATGCGGGAAAATATTTCCTGCCACTTAGATTTTCGTTGATGCAAAAAAACCAGTCGGCGGCAAAAACAACCTGCAAACAAGCCACAGCATCGCCGGTAATTTGAATGTGCAAATCGCGCCAGGGGCCAATTTTTTTGATACCTTCCAGATAACGATCGGCAATGTTTATTCCGCCGGTAAAACCAACAATCCCATCTACAATCAGAATTTTTCGGTGGTTTCTGAAATTCACCTGCGAAGTCAGTCGCGGAAAACGAACTTCCATAAACGGATAAATCTCTATACCGTTTTCTTTCAAACGATTGATAAACTTTTTCTTTAATCCCCAACTTCCAACATCGTCGATAATTATACGAACCTCAACACCCTCGCTGCTTTTTTGAATGAGTAAATCTTTCAGCCGGTTACCGATTTTGTCGTCAGAAAAAATGTAATATTCCAAATGAATGTGATGTTTTGCATTTTGAATGGCCTCGAAAATGGCTTCAAAAGTAGTTACACCACCTTCCAGAATTTTAACCTCGTTGCCTGTGGTAAGCAGCGAATTTGAATTGTTCAGCAACAAACGAACAATGTTTTCCTTTTCCTGGATTACCTTGCTCAGATTTTTGTGTTTTTGCCCGATTTCACGCAATTGTTTGTTCGAAAGATTTCTGATTTTACCGAGGCTTTTTATTCCTGAACGCGAAAAAAGTTTGCGTTTTCTGTATTCCTGCCCAAAAATCAGGTAAAATATAACACCAAAAACAGGAACCAGAATTAGCACCAGAATCCACGCAGCCGTTTTGTACGGCGAACGTTTTTCAAGAATAATCATGATACTCACCGGAATTGCAGTAAGCAAAAAAATCAGTGAAAAAATTTCCCAAACTATTCTCCATTCAATCATTCTGAAATAAAAAATTGTGTGATAAAATTTCTTAAATTTAGAATGAAAAAACCATTTTGTTGTTGAATTCGTACGAAAAATTAGTGCATTAATAAAAGGATCGGGTATGAAACCATATGTTTTTGTTCTGGGAATTGTGTTTTTAGTTGCCGCGTGTTCAACGCAAAAAAGTGCCATTAACAAACATCAGAGTATAACCGTTGAAAAAGTGGCCGAAGACAGTGTGGAATATGATGTTGAAACTTTTGACGCAAGGTTCGAATCGTGGTACAAAATGAACGATAACCCGGCTTTGTACCGTTCGCAACAGTACTACGAAATGTGGAACCAGCAATATATAAATGCCTGGAATTTAAACGCAATGAACCCGCGGAAAAGTTGGTTTTTTGAGCCGGTTATCGGGTACGAACCTACGGTTAATTATGGTTTTGAAATGAACCACAAATTGTTTAGCTATTTTCAGTACGTTGAAAATGTGTTAAAAATTGAAATCATGTCGAACGGTCCCAATTCGGTTAAACATTAAAGAGGTTTAAAAACAAACAGTGTGTCGTTGTCGAGTTTTTCGGTTGAAACAAGGTTCCCACTAATTTTGGGTGCCTGAATTCCAGTGCCAAAAAATTTAGGGCCGGTAAAAACATGGGCTTCATCCCAGAGATTTTGTTCAATAAAACTTTCCAGCAGTTGTTTCCCTCCTTCCACAATTACCGATAATATGCGTTGTTTGTGCATTTCTTCGAGAATCTGAGACAGGGTGTTTTTTTTATTGTCGGTTTTTATGAAAAGAAGATTTTCCAGGTTTTCTGATTTTAATGAATTAAAAACAAGAGTTTTAGCTGAACCATTGAAAAGGTTTAGATCGTTGTTCAATTGCAACCCGTTGTCGATAACCAGCCGAGTGGGATTTTTTCCGGTCCAGTGGCGGACTGTCAGCGAAGGATTGTCTTTTTCCGCAGTTTTTCTTCCTACCAGAATGGCATCTTCCTCCGAACGGATTTTGTGTACCAGCCGCAGCGCCAAATCTCCGGTAATCCAGGTGGGTTCGCCAAAATCTTCCGAAACTCGTTCTTTATCTATAAAACCGTCTTGCGTTTGTGCCCATTTTAAAAAAATATAGGGCCTTCCTTTTTCATGAAAAGTAAAAAAGCGTTTGTTGATTTCGCGGCACTCTTCCTGCAAAATACCCACTTCCACTTTAATACCGGTTTTTTTCATTTTTTCGATGCCTTTTCCGGCCACTTCCGCAAACGGGTCAACCGTTCCAATCACCACTTTAGGAATTTGTTTTTCAACAATTAAATCGGAACAGGGCGGTGTTAAACCATAGTGTGCACAGGGTTCCAGGGTTACGTAAAGTGTGCTTTCCTTTAAAAATTCCGGGTTTTTTACCGAATGAATTGCATTTACCTCGGCGTGTGGACCGCCGTATTTTCGATGGAAACCTTCACCAATAATTTTTCCTTCATGAACAATCACACAACCCACCATCGGATTGGGCGATACTTCGCCTGCACCGAGCCGTGCGAGTTCAAGGCTGCGTTTCATGTATTTTTCGTTGGTGTTCATTCCGCCGGAAAAACTAAATTTGCGTAAAAGTAACACAATGCAGGCGGTTATTCAATATATCGAAAAAGAATTGCAGGGATTGTTTCCTAAAACCGAAATTCAGGGTTTTGTGAGAATAATTGCTGAGCATGTTTGCGGAATAAATTATACACAGTTTGTTTTACGGAAGAATGAAAAAATCCCGGATTCAGAAAGAAAGGAAATTGAATCGATAGTTCAGCGGTTGAAAAGTTTTGAACCGCTGCAATACATTTTAGGTGAAACAGAGTTTTATGGATTAAAGTTGAATGTAAATCCTTCCGTTTTAATTCCGCGACCCGAAACCGAAGAGTTAGTTCAGTGGATTTTAAGTTATGAAAAAAACAAAACGCCGAAAATTATTGATATTGGTACCGGCAGTGGTTGTATTGCGCTGGCGTTAAAAAGTGAAATCCCCGATTCGCAGGTTTTTGCAGTCGATGTTTCGGAAAAGGCCCTGGAAACAGCGGCAGAAAATGCGGCGAAATACCAGCTGAAAGTTGAATTTATACATGCCGACATTTTACATTGGAGATCGGGAATCTGGGAAAAGTATGAGGTAATTGTAAGCAATCCTCCTTATGTAAGGGAACTTGAAAAAGCCAGGATGCATTCCAATGTTTTGGAATTTGAGCCGGCTTCTGCTTTGTTTGTTTCCGATTCCGATCCACTGATTTTTTACCGTGAGATAGCAAAATTTGCTCTTCAAAATCTTAAAACCGGAGGTTCGTTATATTTTGAAATCAATGAATATTTAGGGGCTGAAATGACGGGTTTATTGTCGGATTTGGGATTCAGAAATATTCAGATTAAAATCGATCTGCAGGGTAAAAACCGAATGCTTCGTTGCGAAATCTGAAAACTGCGAATTTTATTCTTTTGCAATTCAGCCGGTTTCCGTAATTGTTAACAACTGAAAAGAACGGGAGATGCGGGATGTCAGGTTTTTTTTTATCTTGCACCCAAGTGAAAACAGAAACAAGTTGAAAAAAGCGGGAAAATATTTTTTGCTGGGATTGAATATAATTGCGATTTTTTCACTTCTGGCCTCGTACATTTCCACCGTTATCCCTCCGGATAAATGGTGGATTCCGACATTGTTTGGTCTTGCTTACCCTTTTATTTTACTGGTAAACCTTCTTTTTATTTTTTTATGGCTTTTTACCAAACCCAAATACCTGTTTTTATCGTTTTTTACAATTTTGCTCGGGTGGGGATTTGTCAGCCGGTATTTTCAAATTAAAGGAAAATCTACCGATGAAAACGGAATTAAAATCCTTTCGTACAACGTAAAGCATTTTCAGGGAGATGGCAAAGTAGACCAGAAAGATGTGGCAGAAAAAATTGTTGATTTTCTGGACGAACAACAAGCCGATATAATTTGTCTTCAGGAGGTCAGGTTGCGAAAGAATAGTATTTTTAATCTGAAGAATGCTGTGGATAAACTCGAAAATATCAGTCACTATCAATACGCAAGGTCGAGCACAACATACGGTTCGGTAACTATGACCCGCTACCCGATAATTGCGATGGGCGAAATCAGATTTGAAAATTCACGGAATATGTCGATTTACACCGATGTTTTGATTCAAAAAGACACCATTCGGATTTTTAATGTACACCTTCAAAGTTATCACATCGATCCCAACCGGTATTCAGTGATTGACTCACCCGATTTGACCGAAGAGAAAGATATTCAGGAAGTTCTCGAAATAAGTATGAAATACAGAACTGCCTGTGAACTTCGGGCTGAACAGGTTCGCCAAATCAGAAAATACATCGATGAATCGCCATACAAAGTAATGGTTTGCGGCGATTTTAACGACACTCCCTGTTCGTTTGCTTATCATAAACTGAAGGGAAAACTGCAGGATGCATTTGTAGAATCGGGGCATGGAATCGGGCGAACTTATATTGGCAAACTACCTTCGTTTCGAATCGATTACATTTTACACAACGACGGTTTTGATTCCTATAATTTCAAAACCATCGATTTTCACATGTCGGATCATTTGCCGGTTTCCTGTGTATTGATAAAGAATTAATTATTCGGAAAGGATTTCGAATGCAGTAATTTTATCTTTTTTCAGCTGTTTAACCAACGTATCAACACCGCTGAATTTCTGTTCGTTTCTAATTTTATCCACAAAAAACAAAGTAATTTCCTTGTTGTAAATGTCGCCGTCGAAATCAAAAATGTTTACTTCGATACTTCGGCTATCGGCATTTTGATTAAAAGTTGGTCGGGTGCCAATGTTGAGCATTCCGTTATATTTTTTCCCTTCAAGAGTAATTTTTACAGCGTAAACACCGTAGCCGGGAATTAATTTATGTACGTCGGACGACTCGATATTTGCCGTTGGAAAACCTATTTTTCGGCCAACCCGCTGACCTTCAACCACCGAACCGTGCAAAGTAAATTCGTAACCCAGGTAATGGTTGGCTGTTTTAATGTCGCCATCCTGCAATGCCTGTCTTATTCGTGTTGAACTGATGTGAATGTTGTCGATGAGCAGCGGTTCCAGTTTTTCTATTTCAAAATTGTATTTGCTGGCACATTGTTGCAGGTATTCAAAACCACCTTCCCGGTTTTTTCCAAATTTATGATCGTAGCCAACAACAAGACAATGTGTCCCTATTTTGTCGACCAGAATTTGCTTTACAAATTCGGTGTAGGTAAGTTCAGAAAATTCTTTTGTAAACGGGTAAATAATCAGATGGTCGATGCCCAGTTCTGCAAAATGTTGTTTTTTTTCTTCAAGGGTAGTCAGCAGGCGCAGATTGGTTTCCTCAGGCGAAGTAATCAGGCGCGGGTGCGGGTAAAACGTAAAAATAACCGTTTCGCCGCCGTATTTTTTTGCATACTCTTTCAATCGTTCAATCACAATGCGGTGCCCAAGGTGAACACCATCAAAAGTTCCAATGGTAACCACGGGGTTTTTAGCCTGAAAATCTGTTAAATCGCTGTGCGTTTTCACCTGTCTATTTCCTCAAAAAAAGCGAACATAAACTTTTTTCGTGAGATGGACACAAAATTCAGGTAAAAATTCAGAATTGGAAACTAAATCTTTAAAATATGTTATTTTCGGCTTTTGTTATTTTTGATAAACCCAAAATTGTTAATTTTACGGGCTTTAATTTATACAGTATGAAGATTATCAGATTTTTAGTAGTTGTAGCTCTGGCAGCAGTGTTTGTGAACGGTTGTAAAAAAGACAATCAGTTTGTGGTTCAGGGAAAAATTACCCATGCCGAGGGTAAAACTATTTATCTTGAAGAGTTGCTGCTGAGTTCTACAAATCTGGTTGATTCGGCTAAAATTGATGATAGCGGAGACTATAAATTAAAAGGAAAAACTGGTATTCCTGCCTTTTATCTTTTAAAACTGGATGAAGGGAAATTTATTACTTTGCTGGTGGATTCAACTGATAAAATTACTGTGAATGCCGATTTTACCAACTTTTCCGATGATTATTTTATTGAAGGTTCGTCCGGTTCAAAATTGGTTCAGGATTTGAATAAAAAACTGGCTTCAACCCGGCATACACTCGATTCGTTAAGTTCTCTGAACAATTTGTACAGAGGCAACCCGGATTACGAACTGAAAAAGGAACAATGGGAAAAAGAATACGATCAGGCTGTTCAGGATCAAATTGATTTTTCAAAAAAGTTTGTAATGGACAATCCGTTTTCGATGGCCAGTATTTTAGCGTTGTACCAGAAATTCGACGGGCAGAATTATGTTATCAGCGATTTGCAAACCATGCGTGTGGCTGCCTCTGCACTGAATTCAGTTTACCCGCAGTCGGAACATGTTAAAGCTCTTTATGCAAATACGTTGCAGTTACTGAAAAATCAGTCGAGCGCTAACATGCAGAAATTTATTCAGGAAAATGGTGAAAACAGTCCGGATATCGTGTTACCCAATGTCGATGGAAAAGAAGTTGCACTTTCCTCGCTCCGGGGGAAAGTTGTTTTGGTCCAGTTTTGGGCAGCTGTTGATCAGGGTTCCAGAATTTTAAATCCGGTTTTGGTTGAAGCTTATAAAAAATACAAAAGCAAAGGTTTCGAGATTTACCAGGTAAGTATCGACGAAAACAGAATTGAATGGGTCGATGCCATCGACAAGGATCAGTTAACCTGGATAAATGTTGGTGATATGAAAGGAAGCGCCAGAGCCGTTCAAACGTATAACATTAAGGCCGTTCCGTACAATTATCTGTTAGATAAAGATGGGGTTATCGTTGCGCAAAATCTTACCGGGCCGGCATTAGACCGTGCGCTTGCCGGTGTTTTTAAATAAGCCAACTTAGCTTTTTTGTCAGAAAAGCATTAAAAACAGCAGAAATTGCCAGTAAAAGGGAAAATATATTTTGTTTCCGACGTTCATCTTGGCGCGCCGGCTTTAAAAAATAACCGGGAGCGGGAATTGCGTTTTGCGCGTTGGCTCGATTCAATTGAAAACGATGTTTCTGCATTGTTCCTTTTGGGTGATATTTTCGATTTCTGGTACGAATATAAAAAAGTAGCGCCACGCGGATTTTCGCGTATTTTAAGTCGAATAGCCGGATTAACCGACAGGGGAATTCCCGTTCATTTTTTTACCGGAAACCACGATGTTTGGGTGTTCGATTATCTTCCTGGAGAAACAGGGGTGATTCTCCACCGAAAAGAATTTATAACTGAAATAAACGGGAAAAAGTTTTTTCTTGCCCACGGCGACGGATTTGATCCGGACGACAAAGGTTATCTTTTCTTGAAAAAGATTTTTGTAAATAAAACCTTGCAGTGGCTCTTTTCACGACTGCATCCCAACTTCGCCTTTTATATTGCCCACAAATGGTCAAAATCAAGCCGTTTGGGAAAAATGGATGAGAAAGAAGAATTTAAGGTTAAGAATGAAGGTATGTACAAATTTGCCGCAAACTATTTACAAAAGGAGTACGTAGATTATTTTATCTTTGGACACCGGCATCAAATGGTGAATGAAAAAATAGACAGTAAAACGAATTTTATCTTACTTGGCGACTGGATAAATTATAATTCCTTTGGTGTTTTTGACGGTGAGAAATTTGAATTGAAAATTTTTAAGGAGTAGCGAAAGAATAGATGTTGAAGTAATTATGACAAAGAAAATTTATACCCGTATTATTGGGACAGGAAGTTATCTGCCTCCGCAAGTGATAAAAAACAGCCATTTTCAGAACAACGAATTTTTTGATCTTTCCTCAAAAAAGAAGCTGGAAAAATCGAACGAAGAAATTATTCAGAAATTTCAGGAAATTACGAATATTGAAGAAAGACGATACGTTGCTGAAGATCAGATGACTTCTGATTTGGCAGCTTTGGCAATTAAAGATGCCTGCAAATCGGCTGGAATTACTGAGGAAAGCCTCGATTTTATTATTGTTGCACATAACTTTGGCGATATTAAGGAAGGCAACAACAGAACCGATATTTTGCCTGCTCTGGCCAATAAAGTGAAAATGAAACTTCACATTAAAAATCCGTCGTGCATTTGCCACGATGTGATTTCGGGCTGCCCGGGCTGGACACAGGGAATGATTGTAGCCGATGCATACATAAAAAGCGGTTTTATGAAACGCGGCGTTGTGGTTGGTGCTGATGTACTTTCTCGTATTTCGGATCCGCACGATCGCGATACCATGATTTATGCCGACGGTGCTGGGGCTACAGTGGTTGAAGCCATTGAAAGCGATGAACCTATCGGTATTATTTCGCACGCCAGTCGTTCCGATTCGGTTACTTATGCCAACCTTTTAACTTTGGGTGAATCAAGCAATCCTGAATTCGAAAGCGACGAATTTTTTATAAAAATGGCCGGCCACAAACTTTATATTTACGCCATTAATACTGTTCCCGGCGTGGTAAAGGAGAGTATTGAAAAAGCCGGGCTCGATTTGAGCGACATCAAAAAAGTGTTTATTCATCAGGCCAACGAAAAAATGGACGAGGCCATTCTGAACGGTGTGTTCAAACTTTACCGCGAAAAACACATTCCCGAAGGAATTATGCCAATGAGTATCCGAAAATTGGGAAATTCATCCACAGCTACAGTTCCTACTCTACTCGATTTGGTTTTAAAAGGAAAAATTGAAGGACAAGAAGTGAACGAAGGCGATTACACCATTCTTTGCTCGGTTGGTGCAGGAATGAACATCAATTCCATCGTTTACAAGTGGTAACCAATCTTTTCTAAAAAATACATTAAAACTGGTGCGATTTGGTTAAATTGTACCGGTTTTTTTATGCTTAAATTTTACCCTGATGGAATTTATTTATCTTCTTGCCGGAATTATTCTCGGCGGTTTTACCGGATTTTTACTGGTTAATTCGAGAAGTCAGAAAAAACAGGCTGAAATCCAAAATGAGTTTCTGGAGAAATCGAAAGTTTTGGAAGATCAAAAGGTTTTGGCTGAAAAACAAAGCTTGGTTTTGGAAGAACGTTTTCAGAATTTAAAAACTGAAGCAGACGAATGGAAAGCCGAATTGGCAAAATACAGGGACGAAAATACGCAGTTAAATGTGCGGCTCGAAAATGCTAAGGTTCAGTTTTTAAACCAGGAAAAGAAACTGCAGGAACAGAAAACTGAGCTCGAAGAAATTCAGAAAAAATTTACCACCGAATTCGAAAATATCGCCAACAAAATTCTGAAGAAAAACAGTGAGGAGTTTACAGCTGCCAATCAGAAAAATATGGGCGATGTTTTAAATCCGTTAAAGGAAAAAATTCAGCTTTTTGAAAAGAAAGTGGAAGACACCTACCAAAAGGGGTTAAAAGATCAAACTGATTTGCGGGCCGAATTAAAAAAACTCTACGATTTAAACTCTAAGATCAGTGAAGAAGCCAACAATTTAACACGGGCTTTAAAAGGCGATGTAAAGAAACAGGGAAACTGGGGGGAAGTGGTGTTGGAGCGTATTCTCGAACGTTCAGGGTTAAACGAGGGGGAACAGGGGTACCAGAAACAATTCAGCGATTTATCGGAAGACGGCAGACGGATTCAACCCGATATTGTAATTAATTTACCCGACAACAAACATATTATTATCGACTCGAAAGTTTCGCTCATTGCATACGAAAGAGCAGTTAATTCGACCACCGAAGAAGATCGTGCTGCACACATCAAAGAGCATTTGCTGAGTTTAAAATCACACATAAAAGGACTAAGCGAAAAACATTATCAAACTGCCAAAACATTAAATTCTCCCGATTTTGTGTTGTTGTTTATTCCGGTTGAAGCATCGTTTAGTGTGGCCATACAGGAAGATCAGGAACTGTTTTCATTTGCCTGGGATCAGAAAGTGGTAATTGTTAGTCCGTCGACATTATTGGCAACTTTGCGCACTATTGCATCCATCTGGCAGCAGGAAAATCAAACCCGGAACGCCATAGAGATTGCAAGGCAAAGTGGCGCTCTTTACGATAAATTTGTAGGTTTTATAGCCGATATGGAAGGTATCGGGAAAAGTATCGACGCAACGCGTAAAACGTATGATTCAGCCATGGGGAAATTATCTACAGGAAGCGGCAATCTTATAAAAAGAGTTGAAACAATTAAAAAACTGGGAGCAAAATCAACAAAAGAACTTCCCGGAAACCTGCTCGATTAACCAGTTTATACCGAGAAAACACAGTAGGAAAGATAATTTCTTATTCAGTATTTTATGAAAATGCGCAAATAGATAAAGTTTGAAAATACAATTGTTCCCATCTTCCGAGTATTATTTTGTAGTTCGTATTAAAGAAAACATAAACAATCGTTTGTTGATAAGATGAGAAAATTGTGAATTATAAGTTTCTGTATTTTCTTAACAATCAGTGCTATTTTGGCTAACTTTATTCGAAATTAGTTTGAAATGGGGCATACATATTCCTACAGGTGTGAACGTTGTGGCTACGAAGAAGATTTCAAACAAGGCCATGGTTTTCTTGTGCATTCGCAGCGGGTTGAAGATTATCTGGAACAGCGTACACAGCTTTTTCATTACAAAACACACAACCTCATAAAAAAACTGGCAAAAGAACATTCCGGTTTATTTATAAAGGCCGGTTTCCAGGTTTATAAATGCCCGAAATGCAAGGTTTTGCACGATAAAATTGAGGTTGTAATTTATAATAACGAAAAAGTAGTTCATCGAAGTGATTTCAGGTGTGCAGGGTGCCGGTCGAGGTTAAAACTTACAAATATTCACCGCCTGAAAAAAGCCATTTGTCCAAAATGCAACAGGAAAACATTCCGTATAAATCATTCGCATCATTTGTTGTGGAACTCCTGAGTTAATCCTTTTTTTCGTACATCATTCCGAAGTGTGGAATTCCGTCTTCGAGATATTCTTCAGTTACAATTTTGAACCCCAGGTTTTCATAAAATTTTTGCAGGTATTTTTGAGCGCTAATTTTTATTCGCGGTGCATTTTCTTTTTCTAAAAGAAAACGAACCGCTTCTTTCATCATTAAAATTCCCAACCAAGTGCCGCGTTCGGTTTCTTTTACTACTACGCGGCCTATCGAAAAATCGGGAAAGCGAGTTCCCGGTTTTAAAAGCCTTGAGTAAGCCACAATTTCATTGTTTTTTTTCAGAAAAAGATGTACAGCGTCTTTGTCCAAATCATCCAAATCGTTGTAAACACAATTTTGTTCTACCACAAAAATTACGGAACGCAGTTTCAGAATATCGTAAAGTTCGCTTAGCGTTAAATCAGAAAAATGTTTGAAATCAAAAATCATTGTAAACAAAATGGCTTTGTAAAACTTATTTCATTGTTAATTCTAAAAAAACAAACTGGCAAGCATTGTAAACCCAAGGCCGCAGAAAGCAATTATGGTTTCCATCACTGTCCACGATTGCAGGGTTTGTTTTTCGTTCATTCCGAAATATTTTCCAACAAGCCAGAATCCGCTGTCGTTAACGTGCGAAAGTATGGTTGCACCCGAAGCGATTGACAAAACCACGAGCGCCCGCTGGGGATCGTTTAGTCCGAATTCACCTAAAACAGGTGCGATAATTCCGGCAGCAGTAATCATCGCTACCGTTGCAGAACCCTGAGTTATTCGAACGACAGCGGCTAAAATCCAGGCCAGTAAAATTGGTGGGAGCGCCGAACCGGCCATCGACTCGGCCATGATTTTTCCGATACCACTATCCACGAGAATTTGTTTCAAAACTCCACCGGCGCCGGTTATCAGTATAATAATTCCTGCCGGCCCAAGCGCTTTGGTGCTTAAATCCAAAATCTTTTGTTTTTCCATTCCCCGGCGCACACAAAGCAGATAAATAGCAATTAAGGTGGCAATTATTAAAGCAGAAAACGGGTGTCCTAAAAATTCCAGAATATCGGTAAAAACTGATTTTTGAATCAGTTCCTTGTCAACTGCCAGTGATGTAAATGTGTTCACAAGAATTAAAAACAACGGAACGGCAATTATCATGGCAATCAGACGAAACGAAGGCAGATTATTTTCGTCGTAGTCTTTATTTTGTTGAAGGTTTATTTCTGCCGGCGGTTCAATGTAAAGTTTTTTTGAAATGTATTTTCCCCAGATTGGCCCTGCAATTATCGCCGTTGGAAATCCCAAAATTATTCCCAGCAAAATTACCCATCCGAGCTGAACATTTACAATGTCGGCTACAGCAACAGGTCCCGGAGTGGGAGGAATAAAACTGTGGGTTACTGCCAATCCTGCCAGTAAAGGAATTCCGTAGTAAAGCAGCGATTTTTTTGTGTCGCGTGAAAGTGCATAAATAATCGGGACAAGGATGATAAAACCCACATCGAGAAAAACCGGGATGGCAACAATAAATCCGGTAATTACCATGGCCCACGAAGCTTTGTCGGTACCAAACTTTTTTACGAGGTAATGCGCTAGCGATTCTGCCCCGCCCGAACTTTCAAGCATCTGTCCGAAAATGGCGCCCAGCCCGACTACCGTGGCAACAAATCCAAGCGTTCCGGCCATGCCGTCCTGAATAGATTTGGTAATGTTGTTTATAGGCATTCCGGCAATAATTCCAACATAAATTGCAGTGATTAACAGTGAAATAAATGCACTGATTTTAAGTTTTAAAACCAGAAAAAGCAGAAGCGCAACTGCGGAAATAACGATAAAAATCAGAAATGAAGTCGACATTTAATTAAGTTTAGGATTTCAGCCCTAAAGTTAGGATTATGGAATTGTTATCCAAGTAACGGAAAATAAATATTGTATTTTCTGTTCAGTTTAACCGCTAGCCAGAATTCTTCTTCCTCTTTAACGGTTTATTTATCTTGTTCTGAATTTAAGTCAACAGGTTTGCCGGTTTTAATTATAATTTTGCCGGGGTTTGAAAAACTTTTAATCAAGCGATGCAAAAAATTCCGTTACATATTATTTCCGGTTTTTTGGGAAGCGGAAAAACTACCTTTCTGAAGCAAATCCTAGGGAAATATTCCGATGAGGTAAGAATTGGGGTTATTCAAAATGAATTTGCCCCTGCAAGTATCGATGGTGTGTTTTTGAAAAAAACAAGCAGGAATTTTAGTTTGCTGGAAATTAAAAACGGATCGGTTTTTTGTGTTTGCCTGCTGGGGACTTTTACGCGGTCGCTCGAAAGTTTTATTGATGAGCACCGGCCCGAAGCGATAATTGTTGAATCGTCAGGGCTTTCGGATACAACTTCGATTGCAGAAGTGGTTTCTTCAGGAAACCTGGCAGAAAAAATTTACCTGGCAACCAACTGGTGCATTGTTGACGCACAAAATTTTTCGAAAGTGGGAATCCAGAAACAGCGCGTCACACATCAGTTGCGCATGGCCGATGAGGTAATAATTAATAAAATTGATTTGGAGCCTGAAAAAACTCCGGAGATTAAGTCGGAGATAAAAAGAATCAATCCTTTTGCTGAAATACGGGAGAGTTCTTTTTGCTCGGTAGATTTTGAACTTGGGAAAGTTTTTGGTGATAAATTTTATTTTTCGGAAGCAAAAACTTTACCCCGCCCCGAAATTAATGCCATGGTTATTAAAAGTGGCAAAAAAGTTTCGCAAAAAGCATTGGAAGGTTTTTTGGCAGAATGGTCGCCAAAAGCCTACCGGATAAAAGGATTTGTGAATCTGTCCGAAAGAAAAACCGTGGCTGTTCAGTGCACTTTGGGAACAATGGAAATAGAGGAAACAGAACTTTCGTTTCAGTCGACCGAACTGATTGCCCTGACAGAAAACTTTACCTTGCGCGAGTGGAATAAAGCTTTTAAGGAATTGGGGTAGTGAAATGGAGGAATGTGTGAATGGGTGATTGAGTAAATGTGTAATTGGAAAAACTGAGTACCCCACTGCGACTGCTCACTGCAATTTACATGTTGTTTTCAGATTAGATTATTAAACACAGAGAACACCGGGAATCCACAAAGTTTGCAGAGATTGAAACTGAATGTTGCGACTGCTTACTTTTTCTGTTTCTGCTCACTGCAACTGTGACTGCGACTGTGACTGCAACTGTGACTGTGACTGATCACTGTTCACTTTCTTCCCGCTTCCGGTTTTCTTCTGCGTGAGTGATTGTAGCGGTACCCCGCAAGCCCGGATTCCGGGTGCGGAGTACAAGCGGAAAGCACGGCCCCGTTGGCCGGGAAACAGCCTGGAGCAGGGGATACGCCCAAATGAAAAATAGTACGGAATCCGGTCTGTGTTAATAATGGATTAATTTCTTCGTAGAAACGATTTAAATTAGTTATTTTATACCAAGGTTTTTGTTAGAATTTTTTGGTTCGCCTACTTTTGTGCCAACTCGAAAAAATAAACCAAATAATAAAATTTCTATGAGTAAGTTTTTAGCAGCTTCGATAGGACGAAAATTCCTGATGAGCATTACAGGATTATTTCTTGTGGTCTTTATCGCTGTGCATTTATCGTTGAATCTTTTGCTGATATTTGACGACAGCGGTGAATTATTTAATTTGGGGGCAAATTTTATGGCAACAAATCCGGCCATTAAAATTATGGAGCCCCTGTTAGGACTAGGTTTTCTTATCCATATTTTATGGTCGTTCAACCTTGAATACCAAAACTGGAAAGCAAGACCGGTTAAATACAACAAAAAGAATATGGGAGAAGCAAGTTCCTGGGCATCACGCAATATGCTGATTTTGGGGGCTTTGGTGTTGGTTTTCCTTGTTATTCACATCATTAACTTTTTCTATGTTATAAAATTTGAACCGCACACCATGCAAACGGTAAACGTTGGCGGGAAAGAGATGGAGGATACTTACACCCTTGTTTCCGATTTGTTTAAAAACAGTCTTCTTTACGACCTGTTTTATGTTTTGGGCGGTGCTTTACTAGGTTTTCATTTATCTCACGGATTTTGGTCGGCTTTTCAAACTCTTGGATTGAACAACAAATTCTGGATGAAAAGGTGGAAGGTGATAGGAACCATTTACGCAGTTGTTGTTGCTGTTGGGTTTTCAGTGATCCCGTTGTATTTCCTCATTAAGTTTTAACAGTAAAAAGGATTGGATATGACTATATTAAATTCAAAAATACCGGAAGGGCCATTGGCCGAAAAGTGGAACAAACACAAGGCCAATATAAAAGTTGTGAGTCCGGCCAACAAACGCAAGCTGGAAATTATTGTAGTAGGAACCGGTTTGGGAGGTGCATCTGCAGCTGCTTCGCTGGCTGAACTAGGATATAAAGTAAAAGCATTTTGTTATCAGGACAGTCCGCGCCGTGCACACTCAATTGCTGCACAGGGCGGTATTAATGCTGCTAAAAATTACCAGAACGATAACGACTCTGTTTTTCGCTTATTCTACGATACAATTAAGGGTGGAGACTATCGTGCCCGCGAAGCCAATGTTTACCGCTTGGCCGAAGTTTCACCAAACATTATCGACCAGTGTGTGGCACAGGGTGTTCCGTTTGGTCGCGAATACGGCGGTTTGTTAGACAATCGTTCGTTTGGAGGGGTTTTGGTAAGCCGTACTTTTTATGCCCGCGGGCAAACCGGTCAACAGTTGTTGATTGGTGCATACCAGGCTTTAAACCGCCAGATTGCAAAAGGGAATGTTGAAATGTACAGCCGCCACGAAATGTTGGATGTGGTTGTTATTGACGGAAAAGCACGGGGTATTATTGCCCGTGATTTAATTACCGGAAAAATTAAACGTTTCGGGGCCCACGCAGTAGTTGTGGCTACCGGAGGTTACGGAAACGTATTTTTCCTTTCAACCAATGCAATGGGAAGTAACGGTTCGGCTGCCTGGCAATGTTACAAAAAGGGAGCTTTTATGTCGAACCCCTGTTTTGTACAAATCCACCCAACTTGTATTCCTGTTCACGGCGACCAGCAGTCGAAACTGACTTTAATGTCTGAATCGTTGCGTAACGATGGCCGTGTTTGGGTTCCGAAGAAAAAAGAAGATGCAGTAAAATTGCAGAAAGGCGAAATCGGACCCAACGACATTCCGGACGAAGACCGCGATTTTTATCTGGAAAGAAGATATCCGTCGTATGGGAACCTTGTTCCCCGTGATGTTGCTTCGCGTGCTGCCAAAGAACGCTGCGATGCAGGTTTTGGTGTAAATGCCGAAGGTAAAGCTGTGTTCCTCGATTTTAAATATTCGATTGAACGTTTAGGGAAAGATGTAATTACAGCACGTTACGGAAACCTTTTCCAGATGTATGAAAAGATTACCGACGTTGATCCGTATAAAGAACCGATGATGATTTATCCGGCAATTCACTATTCAATGGGTGGAACCTGGGTGGATTATAACCTGATGACAACAGTTCCGGGATTGTATTCCATTGGGGAGGCCAATTTCTCTGACCACGGAGCCAACCGTTTGGGAGCTTCCGCATTAATGCAGGGTTTGGCCGATGGTTATTTTATTCTGCCTTATACTATTGGTGATTATCTGGCAAACGAAATTATGACGCCAAAAACCAATGTAAATGCGCCTGAATTTGAAGAAGCTGAAAAAGCAGTAACCGGTCGTCTTGAAAAACTTTTTAATATAAAAGGTTCAAAAACAGTTGACTATTTCCATAAAAAACTGGGACAGGTAATGTGGGATCATGTTGGGATGGCCCGCAATGCAGAAGGTTTGGAAAAAGCCATTAAAATCATTCAGGAAATTCGTGAAGACTTCTGGAAAGATGTAAAAATTCCGGGTGAAATGAATAATCTGAATCCTGAGTTGGAAAAAGCCGGACGTGTTGCTGATTTCTTTGATATTGGCGAATTAATGGCACGCGACGCTCTCGACAGAAACGAATCGTGCGGAGGCCATTTCCGCGAGGAATCGGCTACCGAGGAAGGTGAAGCAAAACGTAACGATGAAAAATTCACCTACGTTTCGTGCTGGGAATTCAAAGGCGAAGGTCAGGAACCGGCGCTGCACAAAGAGGATTTGGTATTTGAGAATGTGAAATTAACTCAACGTTCTTACAAATAATCAATCGTCATTAATAAATCATAAATCTTTAAGATTATGGCTGATAAAATTCTGAAAAAATTAAATATAAAAGTCTGGAGGCAGAAAAATGCCGCCGACAAAGGCAGGTTTGAAACCTACGCCATTGAGAATATTTCTACCGGATCTTCTTTCCTCGAAATGATGGATATTTTAAACAACGACCTGATTGAAAAAGGAGTTGATCCGATTGCATTTGACCACGACTGCCGCGAAGGAATTTGCGGAACCTGTAGTTTGTATATCAACGGTCGTCCGCACGGACCGGATACCGAAGTAACAACCTGCCAGTTGCACATGCGTAAGTTTAAAGACGGCGAAACAATTACCATTGAACCGTGGCGTGCAGCTGCTTTCCCGGTAATTAAAGACCTTGTAGTTAACCGCACGGCTTTTGATAAAATTTTACAAGCCGGTGGTTTTGTTTCGGTAAACACAGGTGGAGTTCCCGATGCAAATACAATTCCTGTGGCTTACGAAGATGCTGAAGAAGCAATGGATGCAGCCGCTTGTATCGGTTGCGGGGCTTGTGTGGCCGCTTGTAAAAACTCATCGGCAATGTTGTTTGTGTCGGCAAAAGTATCGCACCTGGCTAAATTGCCGCAAGGTAAAGTGGAAGCCAAAAAACGTGCACAAAACATGGTTGCAAAAATGGATGAACTTGGTTTTGGCGGATGTACCAACACCGGTGCCTGTGAAGCCGAATGTCCGAAAAGCATTTCGATTACCAATATTGCCCGGTTGAACCGCGAATATCTGGTAGCTCGTTTAAGCAAATAACAGAGTTTAAAAATAGATTTAAAAGCCTTCTCAGCAATGAGGAGGCTTTTTTATTGTTGCTAATTCAATCAAAGAATCCGTCTTTTTCGGCAAATAAGTTCTTTTCAAAAAATTAACTGATAGTATTTTATGAAAGAATATTCTACAAAATAAATAGTAAATTTAAACTTCAATAAAAACCAAAAACTGTACTATGAAGAAATACATTGTTCGCGATATACCGCGTCGCGATTTTTTGAAAATGAGTATGAAAGGGGGACTCGTTTTCGCAGCAACACCTGCTATTTTAACCAGTTTAACTTCGTGCGAATCCGGCGCTGTTTCCGCTGCTACCGGTTTGGATATTGATCCTTCAGTGCTTAAAAAAGTAATTGCCAAAGCTTTGGAAAAAGGTGGCGACTTTGCCGATGTTTATCTTGAAAACAGGATTTCGAGGCAAATAGTAATGGAAGAATCAAAATTCAAAAGCGGATTGTACGGAATTAGTCAGGGTGCTGGTGTTCGGGTTATTTCAGGGAACAAAACCGGATACGCTTACACCGATGAAATTACAGAAGAAAAACTGTTACGGGCTGCCGAAGTAGCTTCGTTTGTTGCACGCAACAGCGCCGTAATTGCGCCGGTCGATATCAATAAAGCGGAACGGAAATCATTTATTACCGTTGAACAGCCGCTTGGTGAAGTTGCTGATGAAAAGCGCATTGAAATAATCAACCGCGCCAACGATGCCGCTTTAAGTTACAATCCGGTAATAAAAATGGCCATGATCGATTATTACGACGAAGTTCGTTCGCGTGTAATTGCCAATTCGGAAGGTGTTTATTTGAAAGACGAAAATCCAATGATGTTTTTTATTGTTCAAACCATGAGCGATAACGGAAAAGCCCGTCATTTGTCGCGCGAACGGTTAAGCAAACATTCGGGTTTTGAAATGTTCGACAAAATCACTCCCGAGGAAGTTGCACAAAGAGCAGCCCGTGAAGCCGTTGCCATGCTTGATGCAGAGGCTGCACCGGCAGGAATTATGGACGTGGTAATGATGAATGGATGGGGTGGTGTTTTGGTACACGAAGCAGTCGGTCACCCGCTGGAAGCCGATAACATTGCGAAAGGAATTGGTGCATTTACAGGAAAAGTTGGGCAAAAAGTGGCCAGCGATGTTTTCACCATGGTTGACGATGGCTCAATTCACAACGCCCGCGGAACCATAAATTTCGACGACGAAGGAACACAGGCCAAACGAAATGTTCTGATCGAAAACGGCGTTCTGAACGGTTACATGACCGATGTTTTAAGCGCAAAACAATTGGGTTTGGAACGCACCGGAAACGGCCGCAGGGAATCGTTCCGCTATATTCCGATTCCGCGAATGACCAATACTTTTATTGAACAGGGAAACAGTGATCCTGCCGATATTCTTTCTTCAACCAAAAACGGAATTTATGTACAGAGCTTAAGTGGCGGAAGTGTGAACCCGGTAACCGGAGTTTTCAATTTCACCTGCCGCGAAGCCTACATGATTGAAAACGGCAAAAAAACAAAACCGGTAAAAGGCGCAACTTTAATCGGTTCATGTCTCGATGTTATTTCCAATATTGATGCTGTGGGAAACGATCTCGATTTTGGTCCCGGAATTTGTGGAAAGGGCCAGGCTGCCGAAGTCGATGCCGGACAACCAACCGTCAGAATCCGTGGAATTAATGTGGGAGGAAGCCGCGGTTAAGGAATGTATTAAAAGGATTATGAATCAATTGAAAATCAAAAAATGGACTATATAAAATTAACCAACGATTTAGTAGCCAAAGCTCTGGAATTTGGAGCCGGTGACGCCGAAGTGTATCTCGAAACCGGGCGAAACTTAAGTATTCAGGTATTAAATGGCGAAATTGATACAATAGAAGAAGCTTCAACAGCAGGAATCGGTTTTCGCGTAATTGTCGATGGCAAAATTGGTTTCAGTCACTGCAACGATTTTAATGAAAATGCGCTCGAAGATACTTTGAAACGGGCTATTGAATTTGCAAAACTTACCTCACCCGACGAAAACAATGTTCTTCCGGCTGATTTTGGAGTGACTGAAATTCAGGGATTGTACGATCCACAGATTGCCGAAATTCCAATGGAAAAGAAAATTGAAATGGCCTTAAAAGTGGAAGAACTTGCATTGGCTGATCCGCGTATTTCAAAAAGTTCGGGCGCCGGTTACGGCGAAGGCGAAGGCGAAGTTTTTATCGCCAATTCAAAAGGAATTTCAAAAAATTACAAAACCAATGCATGTAGTATTGGAGTAAGTGTTGTTGCCGAAAAAGAAGAACAAAAAAATACTGGGGGAGAATATTGTTCGCGCCGGTTTTTTGCCGATTTGCAACCGCTCGAAGAAATTGCCAACGAAGCTGCTGAAAAAGCTGCTTCGTTAATCGATCCGGTGATGATACCAACTCAAAAAGCAGCGGTTATTATTGACACTTCGGCTGCGCGTTCCATCATCGGTGGAATTATCAGCGCCCTCGACGGAGAACGTGTTTTGCAGGGAGCCAGTTTTTTGAAAGACTCGCTCGATAAACCGTTTGCCAGTGAACTGCTTACCATTGTCGACGACGGAACACGCGAAAAAGGGTTGGGCAGTGCACCTTTCGACGGCGAAGGTGTACCCACTCAAAAACGGGTGTTGGTTGAAAAAGGTGTTGTAAAAGGTTTTATTTACAATTCGATTGCCGCCAAACGCGCCGGGGTTTCAAGTACCGGAAATGCCTCGCGCGGTGGGTTTACCGGTTTGCCGGGCATCGGAACTCATAATTTGTTTGTAGAAGCCGGTGCAAATACTCCCGAAGAAATTATTGCAGCTACAACCAGTGGTTTACTTGTTACCGAGATAACAGGTTATGGAATAAACGCTGTAAACGGAAATTTCAGCGGAGGAGCAAGCGGTTTCTGGATTGAAAACGGCAAAAAGAAACACCCTGTAAAAGGAGTTACCATTGCCGGAACTGCCGATAATATTCTGAATGCCATCGATATGATGGGGAACGATCTTGACATGAACAAATCATTTACATCGCCCACATTCCGCATAAAAGAAATGATGATTGGCGGGGCCTGATCGCGTAAAATGATACGATAGTTTGAAGAGCTGAATCTTCAAAAAAATAAAATCTTACCAAAGAGTTGTTATTTCTTTCTGAATCAGGATTGAAAATAGCAACTCTTTCTGTTTTGAATGGAAAAAAGCTTGTTTAAAACAACAGAAATCCACAACTGAATGTGCATAAGTTGCCCGGCGAACAATCGAATAATGATTTTCGGTTTCTTAACTTCGCTCAAGCAATACAGATGATTATGCCGTACAGAAGATTACCAACTACCGACAAGGCTCGCGTAAGGGCGATGAATTCAGCCATTAAACTTGCAGAAAAGAATAAAATTGAAAAACTGGCTTATTCCGAAAATACGTTTCAGGAATTAAAACAGGTAAAAATTACTTTCGAAACTACTTTGTTGCAATACGAAACCGACCTCCGAAAGTTATCTGATAAAAACAAAGAATACAGGCTTTTGATGGAGAAGGCGGCCATGTATATTTCTCATTTTGTTCAGGTTTTGTACATGGGCGTAGAGCGGAAGGAAATAAAGGCAGAAATGTTGGGCTTGTACGATTTGGACTCTTTTGCCGGGAAAGTTCCGTCGTTAACAAACGAAGAAGAGGTGTTAAAATGGGGAACCAAAATTATTGAAGGCGAACAAAAACGAATTCAAAAAGGCGGAAGCCCGATTTACAGCCCGTCGATTGCTTTGGTGAAAATTAAAGTGGAAGAATTCAAAGACATGGCAGTTTTTATGCAGAATATGCGCCGGATTTCAGCACGCTCGTTTGATAAAATGAAAGACATTCGCATTTCTACCAATGATTTCATAAGTAAACTTTGGACCGAAATCGAAGAGCATGTAAACAGCACAACTCCAAAGCACAAACGTCAGCAGGCTCAGGAATACGGTATTGTTTATGTTTTCCGAAGAAAAGAAAAGAAAAAACTGAAAGCTTCCGATCTTCAGGTTGATTTACTTTTTGAATACGCATAGTATTTTTAAATCGTTGAGTTTAGGTTTATTGTTGGAATAACAATAACTTTGCATTTGGTTTAACTTTTTGAATTTACCAACAATAAACCTATCCGTAATGAGAAAATACAGGCTCTTATTTAATCTCGCAATTTTACTTTTTATCGTCGCATGTCAGAATCAGTCCGATCCGGTTCGGACAAAAGAAAAATTAACAAAAAACTGGAAATTTATCCTTGCCGATTCGCAGGAGTTTTTAGCTCCCGGGTTTGACGATTCCGGCTGGAGATCGTTAAATGTTCCGCACGACTGGAGTATTGAAGGTGAATTCAGCAAAGACAATCCGGCAACTCCCGGCGGCGGCGCTTTGCCCGGAGGAATTGGCTGGTACCGCAAAACTTTTTTAGTTCCGGAAACCGACAAAAACAAACTCATTTTTATCGATTTCGACGGCGTTTACCAGAAAAGTGAAGTTTGGATAAACGGTCATTTGCTGGGAATACGGCCTTACGGTTACAGTTCTTTCCGTTATGAATTGACTCCTTTTCTGAATTTTGGCGCCGAAAATACAATTGCCGTAAAAGTCGATAATTCAGAACAACCCAATTCGCGCTGGTATTCTGGTTCAGGAATTTACCGCAACGTTTGGCTGGTAAAAACCGGGAAAGTTTTTGTGGAAAACTGGGGCACTTTTATTACCTCCCCCGAGGTAAGCAGCGAAAAAGCAAAGGTTGTTGTAAAGACAAAAATTCAAAATCAGACCGGTAAAACAGGAGTTTTAAAATTTAAAACCACTGTTTTCGATCCTTCCGGAAAATCGATTGTTCAGTCTGAAACCAAAGTTGATCCGTGGGATAAAAGCAACAGCGAATTTACCAACGAATTAAATATTGAACAACCCGTTTTGTGGAGTATAGAAAATCCAAAATTGTACAAAGCGGTTACCGAAGTGTATTTTAATGGCGAAAAAACCGATTCGTATGAAACGCCGTTCGGAATCCGGTATTTCGATTTTGATGCTGAAAACGGTTTTTCGCTGAACGGACAATCCATGAAAATTCTGGGTGTTTGTTTGCATCACGATTTGGGCTGTCTTGGAACAGCGGTAAATACACGCGCCTTGGAACGGCAACTCGAAATTCTAAAAGAAATGGGTTGCAACTCTATTCGTACTTCGCACAATCCACCGGCGCCCGAATTGCTCGATTTGTGCGACAAAATGGGTTTTATTGTTCAGGACGAAACGTTTGATATGTGGCGCAAAAAGAAATCGCCATTTGATTATTCGCGGTATTTTCCTGATTGGCACGAACGCGATTTGACCGACCATATTTTGCGCGATCGCAACCACCCGTCGGTAATGATGTGGAGCATCGGTAACGAAGTTTTGGAGCAATGGAACGATGTAAAAGCCGACACGCTCGATTTGCAGCAGGCCAATTTAATTCTCAATTTTGATAAAAATGTCGATGAAAGTGTTATTAATTCGGGTGAGGTTTCAGTGAATTCGCTGATAACAACAAAACTGGCCAACATTGTAAAAAGCCTCGACACCACACGCCCGGTAACTGCCGCCAGCAATGAAGTAAATCCCTGGAACAATCTGTTTAAATCGGGCTCACTCGATTTGCTGGGTTTCAATTATCACCACCAGAGTTTTGCAGCTTTTCCCGAAAATTATCCCGGGCAGAAACTTATCATTTCAGAATCAACTTCAGGATTAATGACGCGCGGTTTTTATCAAATGCCTGCTGACACCATGTTTATCTGGCCCGACAGGTACCCACCCAGCGGAAAACCCATCGGAAATCCGGAACAGCAGTGTTCATCGTACGACAATTGTCATGTTCCGTGGGGATCGACACACGAGGAAAGCTGGAAACTGGTAAAAAAATACAAGCACATTTCAGGTACTTATGTTTGGACGGGTTTTGATTACCTTGGTGAGCCAACACCGTATTGGTGGCCATCGCGAAGTTCGTATTTCGGAATTATCGATTTGGCAGGTTTCCCAAAAGATGTGTATTACATGTACCAAAGCGAGTGGACCAATAAAAATGTTTTGCACCTTTTTCCGCACTGGAACTGGGAACCCGGTCAGGTGGTGGATGTGTGGGCGTATTATTCCAATGCCGATGAAGTGGAATTGTTTCTGAACGGAAAATCGCTCGGAGTAAAAAGCAAACAAAACGACGATTTGCATGTAGCCTGGAAAGTTCCGTTTGAACCGGGTATTTTGAAAGCAGTTTCAAGAAAAGACGGCAGGGACGTTTTAACCAGCGAAGTAAAAACGGCAGGCGAACCGGCAAAAATAAGGTTAACTGCCGACAGGAATGAAATTGCCGCCGATGCTTACGATTTGTCGTTTGTTACGGTTGAAGTTTTGGATAACGAAGGAAACGTGGTTCCAAATGCTGAAAATAAAATTGAGTTTACCGTGGAAGGAAACGGAACCCTGGCAGGTGTCGACAATGGAAATCCTATCAGTCACGAACGGTTAAAAGGAACCGGCATAAAAGCGTTTTACGGAAAATGCCTGGCTGTAATTCAGGCCGGAGAAAATCCCGGCGAAATTCGTTTAACTGCGTCCGCTCCCGGACTGGAAGATGCTTCAATATCAATCAATTCAAAATAATACTGAACTATTGCGGGGAAGTTTTTAACTTCCCTTTTTTTAACAACTAACTATACTAATTATGAAAAAACAAATCTTTCTTTTTGGTGCAATTTTATTGCTGAGCCTTGGCAATTTGGCCTGGTCGCAGAGTTATAAAAATTTCAAAGTAGCTGTTTACTGCCGTGCCTACGAAGTGGAAAAAATGAGCGATCCAAACTGGCTTTCGGCAGTTTGGGACACACTTTCGCGACAGGTACATGTCGATAAAATTTATCTTGAAACGCACCGCGACCTTTTAATTGTGGATGACAAAACACTGGAAGCAGCCAAACATTTTTTTGAAAGCAAAGGAGTTAAAGTTTCCGGTGGAATTACTTACACTATCGACGAAAGCAACAACTTTCAGACTTTTTGTTATACAAATCCCGAAGATCGGCAAAAAGTGAAGGAAATTGCTGAACACACCGCTAAACATTTCGATGAATTTATTCTCGACGATTTTTTCTTTACCAGTTGCAAATGCGATTTATGTATTGCTGCCAAAGGCGACAGAAGCTGGACTGACTTTCGTTTGGATTTAATGAAAAATGCAGCGCGCGATTTGGTTATAAACCCGGCAAAAGCAGTAAATCCGAAAGTGGAAGTGGTAATAAAATATCCGAACTGGTACGAGCATTTTCAGGGATTGGGTTTTAACCTGGAAGACGAGCCTAAAATGTTCGACGGAATTTATACCGGAACCGAAACCCGGAACCGTTCGGGCAACCAGCATTTGCAACAATATTTGGGCTACAACATTTCCAGGTATTTTGAAAATCTGAAACCGGGTCAGAACCGCGGCGGCTGGGTCGACACCGGCGGAGGTAATCCGCTCGACCGTTACGCAGAGCAGCTCTGGATTACACTTTTTGCCAAAGCTCCCGAAATTACGCTTTTCGATATCCGGCAAATGCAGACGAATTTTAGTGAAAATGCACGTGCCCCCTGGTCGGGAACCGGAACAAGTTTTAATTTCGACGAAATGAAAAAGCCACTGAAACAAGCCGATGGCAGCCTGTTTACACCCGTTAAATTTTCGCGCGTGGCCGGTTATTCATTCGAAGTAGTAGATAAAGTAATCGGAGCTTTGGGAAATCCGGTAGGTATTAAAAGTTACAGACCGTACCATTCTGTCGGCGAAGATTTTCTTCAGAATTATTTGGGAATGATTGGAATTCCAATGAACATGGTTCCCGAATTTCCTGAAAATGAACCTGTAGTTTTGCTTACCGAAACAGCTTCGTTTGATCCTGACATTGTTTCAAAAATTCAAAAACAATTGCAGTCAGGGAAAAATGTTGTGGTAACTTCGGGTTTCTACAAAGCCATGCAGGGAAAAGGAATCGAAAACATTGTTGAACTTCGGGTTACCGACCGAAAAGCAAATGTAAGCGAATTTACTGCCGGTTACGGGCCTTCTTTTAAAACCGAAAAGGAGATTATTATTCCGCAAATAAACTATTTAACCAACGATTCGTGGGAAGTTATTTCAGCGCTCGACGACACCAACGGCTGGCCAATTTTGCATCGTGCCGATTATTCAACCGGAAAGTTTTTTGTACTCACGATTCCCGATAATTTTATCGATTTGTATCAGTTGCCAACGCCTGTACTCAATACAATCAGACAAAATATTGCCGGAAGTTTACCTGTTTCGCTCGAAGCGCCTGGTGAAATCAGTTTGTTTGTGTACGACAACAACACCTGGGTGGTTGAATCTTTTCTCGACAAGGAAGTCACCTTCAACTTAATTTTGGACAAAGATGTAAAACAGGTAACCGATATTGATTCGGGGGTTGTGTTTGAAGCCAAACAAAGAATTGCGCCGTCGTTTCGCGGGCGGAAATTCGGGAAAGATGTGGCAGTGGTTGAAGTTACTTTAAAACCTCATTCATTTAAAGGGTTCAAATTCTGAAAAAGCGGGGAGAATCAGTTTTCCATTTCAACAGGAAGGTGATTCTCCCTGTTTTGATTTTTGAATAAAACAAGCAATACCGCCACAAAAACCAAACTTATTGCAGCGAGGTAGTAACTGTCGGTTGTGGAACCGATTTCTTCAATGGCCGGGTCGAGTTTGTTTTGATTGATAAAATACATGGCCAGCACAATAACTCCGTTGTTAATAAAGTGGGCAATAATCGGAATCCAAAGTGAGCCGCTCCAAACCAGCAGGTATCCGAACAAAGCGCCAAGAAGGGCGCGTGGGAAAAATCCGTAAAACTGCATGTGTAACGCACTGAAAAGAAGGGCTGAAATCCAGATTCCCCAGTGGTGGTTTTTGGTCATTCGGGTGAAAATTCGCTGAACTACACCGCGGAATAAAAACTCTTCACCAACAGCAGGTAAAAGTGCAACCATAAAAAGGTTGAAAAGCAGTCCGGCCGGTGATTTTACATTCAAAAAAGCTTCGGTTAGTTCTGCTGCATTTTCTTCGGTGGTTTTCATCCAGCGTTCGATGGCGCCCATAAATTCGGGCAATTGCATTTTGGCATTCAGTTCACCAAAGAAATTAATAAGTGGAGATATCGCAAATGCCAATACAATGACAATTAGCAATGAAGAAAAAAGAATTCGTTTGTTTAAATGAAGATAATCGGCAATGTTTCCCTGGAAAAGCCAACCTAAAATTACCGGGGGGACAATAAAAATTCCAAACGACTGAACCACCTGGAAATATTTCATAATCCGAATGTTTTCAGGATTGTTTAAATCGTTAATGGTTGGAATGCTTAACATTGAATTGATGCCAAAAAGCGGAACGGCAATCACCAGCGAGATTACCATAAATAGTAGAAAGCCCGCTACAATAACAAAAGCTGAAAAAAGAAGCTGGGAGGAAGGTTTCATACCCAGGAATGCGCTAAATGCCATGGTTCTATCGATTTTTGACAAAGATAATAGTTTGAGCGAATTTTGAAATTCTCAAAAGGACAGGGATGCAGCAGTTTTATTTGCGCGGAGGAAAAGCGCGATGTTTGTTTAGGCCGAGGGTTGTTTTGGTCACATTAATATTTTATAATGCATGTTGTGGTGCATTTTTCTTTATTTTAATCAATATTTCTTTTTTATTTTCTTTTTCCTCCTCGATGTCGTAATCATCTTGTAATCCAAGCCAGAATTTTGCAGTTGTTCCGAAATAAGACGCCAATCTGAGTGCGGTATCTGCTGTAATTCTTCTTTTTCCTTTAATGATTTGAGCAATACGGGTTTGTGGTATATCCGTGTCTTTTGACAGTCGGTATGCTGTTATCTCAAGTGGACGTAAGAATTCCTCAGATAAAATTTCTCCCGGGTGAATATTTGCTAATTTACTCATTTGTATCTCTTAATTTTTAGTGATAATCCATTATTTCAACGTCGTACGCATTATTGTCAACCCAACGGAATACGATTCTCCACTGATTGTTAATCCTGATACTATAAAAATCTGAACCTTGTAATTTTTCAAGTCGGTTTGAAGGAGGGATTCTCAAATCGAACTAGTTTTGCGAGTTATTAATCATTCTCAATTTTCTTCTTCCAATCTGTTGAATATCAATCGGTATCTTTTTTGCTTTATCCCCATTCCAAATCTTTTCAGTATCTTTTGAACCAAATGAAACAATCATGCTGTCAATTTGCGTTACTAACGCCAAAGATAATTATCCTGTTTCAATTGTCAAACTATTCCTAGTTATGCTAATTTATATTTTTCTGCCAATTCCTTTGCTTTCTTCTTTGTCTTTGGACTTGGACTTTTTTGCTGGGCTTTAATAAATTCAACCACTTTTTCCTTATCGGATATGCCGTCGAAATACATATCAAATGCTGAAAGCAAGTAAGCTTTTTGCAAATCGATGTGCCTGCATTTGCTTGTTTTTTCAGTGTTTAGCAATAGTTCTGTAATTTTCGTTTCAAGTTCTGGTTTGGCTTTAGCAATCAAACCCGATTTTTCGGCGACATGGGCAGAAACGACGGGGCTCTCTTCGTTAAGAAGCTCGTTGAACCAATAATTGAATATTTCATCAAATCGATTGTCAAAATCAACTTTAACTATTTTGGCGATAAAATGAATTGCATAATATTTATTGGATACTTCGGGTTTATGTAACATTTCAGTAAAAATATCCCAATATGGATACAGCAATTCGGGATTTGAATCACAGATTGGATAAAGAATTTTAAAATATTTTTCCCGAACCTTATCGTTATCTGACTGAAGACCGTTGATATTATTTTCTATATCAATACGAGAGTTGTCTTTGTTCATGATCGATATTTTTAAAGGATTATGATTTTTTCATGGTTAATATTTTCAAAGTAGACAACTGCTATTTTAAAACGTATCAAACGGTGACAATTTTGGAGCGGGCACCAGTTTTTGAATTTTTACTATCAAATCTTATTTTGTTTAAACGTCGTTGTTCGTTCGTACTATTATTAATCAATCTTTACATGGGCTAAAGACATTATTTTCAATGAGTCGGAGATATTCATCCCGATTCTCTTAATTAATGGATATTTTTTCTTGTGTTCCTTGAACATTGGCATATTAATCAATACCTTGATATTGTTGCTCCATTTTTCAATTTCGAAGATATTGTCAATTCCCCATTTCAAATAGGCGGCTTTATTCATTCCGCCTTTATCAATTACTTTCTTATTTGCTACATCTGTTCCCTTTTTTGAACTGTAATCAAAAATTACTTCTACGCCCGGAATAAATTTATGGAAATTCTCAAACAATGTTTTCACTTCATTTTCATCAAAATAATAAATAACACCGGCGATTAACAGCATAATATTTTTATCGCTGTTTACGCTTTCAAACCAGTCTGTGTCCAAAGCTGATTTTGCAATAAATATATTTCTGTCCGATTCAGGGATAAACTGTTTTCGTAGTTTTATAGAATCGGGCAAATCCAAATCTATCCACTTTATTTGCCCGTTGTCAACACGGTTAAATGTAGTATCAAGTCCGCAACCTATGTTAACGATAGTAGCTTTTGGATAAACAGAAATAAATTGTCTGATTCTTTCATCGAAGAAAATGCTTCGTGCAATCCAGGATGCCATACTTAATTTATTCACATTAGTTGCAATTGCACTAAAATCATAAGAAAGTCTGTCTATTAACGAAACCGCTGTGTTGTCAGTTAATAATGGGTTTTGTTTCTGTGTTTCAATTGCTCTGCCCCATAATGGCAACAATAATGTTTCCTGAACGCTTCCCAATTCAATTTTATTCATAATATCTTAGTTATGTAATTCATTGTCATTAGTCTTATCATTATGCAGCATTACGGTCAATTACTAATTATTGTTGCCGATTTTGAAAAGTGTACTGTTCACAGGTCAAAGACAGTCATAAAAAAGGAGTGAAGAAACCGCACCGAAAGAACTCCTCAATACAAATTATAAATCGTTGCAGGCCTTTTAATTACTAATCAATCCATTTAATAAAATAGCAATTGCAAGAAATACAATCACAAATGTTAGGCTTACTCCTAAAGTTGTCAAATACTTAAAGAACGCACTTTTGTCATTTCTGAAAATTGAAATGTTTAATCTTAAAGCAAAAAGTCCTATTAAAGCACCTAGTAAACCTCCTTGTAATACCAACAAAATTGGAAGTCCCATCCAAATATACTCATACCATTTTATCGGTTTAGCAACCTGAATGAGATTATCATTTACAGAAATCGTTGGTATTGGATCAAAATAATTATTTTTTAGAGTTATCACAACTGGTTTATCTTGTCCATTATTGATAGAATACCTGTTGTTTATTTTTGCCACTTCAACGTTGTTTAGATAAAGTTTCGTTTTGCCAAAAAAATTAGGCACTACTAATTTTAGTTCGTTTTTGTCAATTTCAGGAAGATTAATTATATACTCCATTTTGTTTGATTTTTTTTGTTTTTGTATTTAGGTCATTATTAGATGGATAAAAAATAGAAAGACATATCATTTTATATCATTGCAAATAACTTCTTATTTATTGTTTTATCCCGGCAATAGTATTCTGTAAGTTATTGATATAGATTGTGAAAAGTGTCACTGTTCGTAATATGAATACTATATAAAAGGAGCAGAAACAACACGTATTCAAATCTAGCAATGTAATTTACATTTTGTTTCGGTAGTTGTTTATTCATTTTTTAAATCTTCCTTGCTTTTTTAATCACCATTTTCATATTAATTTCTAAAAATCTCAGAGCCTCATTCTGTTTTTCCAATGAATTTGTCAACGATAATAGAGTTGGTTTCGTTATTTTGCCATGCTTAACTAATTCAAATTGCTCATCAGATAGATTTAAACTGTATTCCTCAGATATCATTTCAAGGCATTCCCCATAAGTTAATTTGTTATCAGGGAAAGCAATTGAATATGAGGCATCAAATTCAATTATGAATTCATTGAGTTCCTTCTGTATTTTTTTTGAAAGTTTTTGATTCGCTTTAAATAAAACTAAAAGATGTTTTCTTTCTGCTTTCTTGTTTTTACCTAGGAAATAAATAACAAATGCAGACAAAACAGGGATGAAAAAAAACCAAAATTCTTTTGTCATTAGGATTCTCATACTGTGTTATTTTACGGAGTTTTTATTTACCAGCTTTCTACAATTCCCTAATTTTAATGTTTCTGAACATGGTTAGTCCGCCGTGATCCTGTAATCCGATGGAACCTGTTTTTGCTTCACCGTAATGTTCTGCTTCGGCCCATTTTCCTGCGGCTTTTCTGGCTTGCCAGTCGTCGCTCCACAAATCATATTCAACCACTTTTTTGCCGTTCAACCAGTGTTCAACATGCGGGTTGTTTACAATAATTCTAGTAATATTCCAGTCGGTTACCGGTTTAACCTCGGCGCCTTCGGGCGGGTTCATTCCGTAGTTGGCTCCTGTGTGTTGCCAGTCTTCCAGTTCGCCGGGCCAGTTTTTGTCGTCAATTAGCTGGTATTCCGGTCCTGATTCATAAATGGCGTCGGTAATTCCTTCCTGAACATGGTAAAATATACCGGAGTTGCTTTCCGGAGATACTTTCCATTCAATATACAATTCAAAATTTTCGTACTGTTTCTTTGTGATTATATCTCCGCCGTGGTCGGAACCAACACCCGAATTGCGCATTTCACCATCCACTATTTTCCAGCCGGTAACTTCGCCGCCGTTAAACATTTTCCACTGATCCATCGAATTGCCGTCGAATAAAAGTTCCCAGCCTTGAGATTTTTCCCGTTTCGAAAGTGTGTTCATTTTATCTTTTCCGGTGGAACACGATAAAACGGAAGCAGCCAAAATCAGCAGTAAAACAGATGTAATATTTTTCATAGTAAATGATTTAGGTTCCAAATTTCAGTTAAAAATACAAATTCCTTCTAAATTTTGAGGAATGCAATTTTTTTAAAAAGGTTCTGCAAAAGTTTGATGATTTCGCTTTAACTTTAGGCGCCGACTTAAAAAATTGCCTTTTGAATTTCAACAAAACAGTTATAGGGATGATTCATGTGGGGGCCCTGCCCGGCACGCCCAAAAATGAATATTGTATTGAAAGAATTATTGAAATGGCTTTGGCTGAAGCGCAAGTCTTAAAAGAAGAAGGAGTTCGGGTTGTAATGATTGAAAATATGCACGACCGGCCGTATTTGAATAAACATGTTGGTCCCGAAATAGTAGCCGCAATGACTTCAGTTGCATTTGAATTAAAAAAGGAATTGCAACTTCCGATGGGAATTCAGATTTTGGCCGGGGCAAACAAAGAGGCGCTGGCCGTGGCTTTGGCAGCCGGGATGGAATTTATAAGGGCTGAAGGTTTTGTTTTTGGTCACCTGGCCGACGAAGGCTGGATGAACAGCGATGCTGGCGAACTGCTGCGTTACCGCAAACAAATTGGTGCTGACAACATCAAAATTTTCACCGACATTAAAAAGAAACATTCGTCGCATGCAGCAACCAGCGATATTTCTTTGGCTGAAACAGCAAAAGCCGTCGGGTTCTTTTTGAGCGACGGACTGATTGTTACCGGTAAAAGCACCGGCGAAAAAGCTGACCTGGATGAAGTGAAAGTTGTAAAAAAAGTATCAAAGCTGCCTGTAATTATTGGCTCAGGAATCAACAAATCGAACATTCATGAGTACTGGAATTTTGCCGACGCTTTTATTGTAGGCTCTTCCTTCAAAAAAGAAGGTCGTTGGGAAAATGCTGTCGACAGGGAAATAGTAAAACAATTTATGCATAAAATAGACCAACTTCAAAATTAAACTGTATGGAATTTGAAACCTGGCACCTGTGGATTTTGGCTGCCATTCTATTTTTTATCCTCGAAATTTTTATCCCGTCGTTTCTGATGGCCAGCATTGGCATCGGATGTATTTTTGCCTTTTTGGGCGCTGTTTTTCACGCACCGGTTGCCGTTCAGATTATCCTTTTTATAATAGGGACAATTACCGGTTTTGTAGGTGTAAAACCTTTGATGATGAATTATGCTTACCAAAAAAAAGCGCTTAAAACCAATGCCGGCGGTTTGGTTGAAAGAATCGGAAAAGTAATTGAGGAAATCAACGAAAAAAGCAATACCGGTTGTGTTGCCATCGATGGCGACCAGTGGAAAAGTGTTTCTGCTTCAGGTGAAATAATACCAGTAGGGGAAAAAGTTCGGGTACTGAGTATCGACAGCATTGTTTTAACCGTGGAAGTGCTCGAAAAAAATCATCCGCAAAAAGATCCGGAAGTGGAAATTCCCCTGAAAAAGGAAAGCGATCGGTTGGCTTTAAAAGTAGGGAACAAAACGTTTTACATTGGTTTGCCCGAAATAGGATTTTTATATTCAGAAAATAAGATAACTTTTGTGGTAACTACCGAAGGAAAACAATACATTCACGATAAATCGCTCGACGGGCTGAATGATTTTTTACCTGCTGAACTGTTTTATCGCGCCAACCGGCAGTTCATCGTTACCCGAAATGTCATTTCAGAAATAAAATCTGACAACAACGGCAAACTGAACGTGGTGCTGAACGTAAGCAACGGTTTTCCGAACCGCATCTCGGTAAGCCGGTTAAAAGCGGCTGCATTTCGGGAGTGGCTGAATAACGGGTAGTTTCCGACGAAATGTTTTGTCCGGGTTTTTATAGCATTTCAGAATGAAACACCTCCGAAAATTGCACAGATTAGAGCTTCAAGGCTAACTTTGATTCAACAATTTCAAAAACAAAAATTATGGAATTCGAACTTTGGCACATATGGTTACTGATAGCTCTAATATCCTTTATTATGGAAATATTTATACCCTCTTTTGTTCTTTTTAATTTTGGAATAGGCGCTCTTGTCGGCTCATTGGCAGCCGGTTTGGATCTTTCGCTCGAATGGCAGATTGTACTTTTTTCTTCGGGAACGTTAATGAGTTTTTTTCTTATCCGGCCTTTTATGAAAAAAGTAGCATACCGGCATTCCGACGGATTGAAAACCAATACTGATGCAATGATCGGACGGCGCGTTAAAGTTTCTGAAGACATTAGCAATGAAAACAACCGGGGCCGAGTGTTGCTCGACGGCGATAACTGGCAGGCCCGCTCTCTCAGCAACGAGGAAATCCCTGTTGGGACTACCGTTGAAATTGTTCAGTTAAACAGTATTATTTTAATCGTAAAAAAAATCAATTAAAACCGTGTTATTATGAATGCAACAACTTTAATTCTTATTCTGCTGGCATTATTCGTAATTGTTTTTGCCGCCGCCGGTATCCGCATTGTTCAGCAATCGCAGACTATGATTGTAGAACGATTAGGTAAATACCACCGAACTTTAACTTCGGGAATTAATATCATTATCCCGATCATCGATCAGCCTCGGAAAATTATCTGGCGTTATGTTCGCGAAGATTTCGATGGTAGAAAAATTGTTCTCTTTAAAACCAAAGACCGGATTGACTTGCGTGAAACTGTTTACGACTTCCCGAAACAAAACGTTATTACCAAAGACAATGTAGGAACTGAAATTAATGCCCTGCTTTACTTTCAGATTATGGACCCCGTAAAAGCAATGTATGAAATTGAAAACCTGCCCGATGCCATTGAAAAACTAACACAAACCACGTTGAGAAATGTAATTGGTGAACTCGATTTGGATGAAACATTAACATCGCGCGATACCATTAACGGCAAATTGCGAATTATTCTCGACGATGCCACCAACAAGTGGGGGGTAAAAGTGAACCGTGTTGAATTGCAGGATATTAATCCGCCGCGCGACATTCGCGATGCCATGGAAAAACAAATGCGTGCCGAACGCGATCGGAGAGCAAAGATTCTGGAAGCCGAGGGTTTAAAACGTGCACAGATTCTGGAGGCTGAAGGTTACAAAGAATCGCAAATTAACCAGGCTGAAGGGGAAAAACAGGCACAAATATTAATTGCTGAAGGTGATGCACAAGCCCGAATCCGTCGCGCAGAAGGTGAAGCATCCGCCATTTTGAAAGTTACAGAAGCCGTTTCCAAAAACGGGGATCCAATTAATTACCTGGTAGCAATGAAATACCTTGAAACATGGAAAGAAATGGTTAGTGGAAAGGATAACAAAACCGTTTACCTGCCTTACGAGGCCAGCGGAATCCTGAGTTCAATCGGCGGAATTAAGGATTTGCTAAAAGGTTAATGTTGATTTGAATTTGTAAATAAACCGTTCTCTGAAAAGGGAGCGGTTTTTTGTTTTACTAACATTTGTTTCGGGCACACGGGCTGTTGGTAACAAAAAATCCAAGAAAAGCGCCAAAAAATACATTCTGAAAAATATCGCCCGAAGACATCACATCCAGATTTTTTCCTTCTGAAAAATAATAATATCCGAAGCCTGCAACAGCTCCTATTAAAATTGCAACGAGTGTTTTTTTGACCTGGGTAGATTTTATCCAACCTGAAAAGCCCTGTTTTTCGGGTTCTATTTCCAGCTTTTTTACTTCAATTTTTTCCCTCATATCCATAAATGCAAATATATGGATATGTTTTGAATTGAGATTGACTTTTGGAAATTTTCTTTTGTTTTTAATTGTATCGTTTTTTCCAGTATTTATTTTTACCTAAGGTTATCGTAATCTTGAAATGTTGTTCAGCACGATGTTTCCCCTGTGTTGCCGGTTTCCATTTGGGCATGTTTTTCAATAAGTTAATCAATTGATCTTTAATTCCGTAATTCAATTGATTTGAAATACTTACATCTTTTATGGTCCCGGTTTCCGAAACCGAGAAGCGGATAGTTGTTGTGGCCGTGTAATCGTCATTAAATGCTGCTTGAGGAAATACAAAATTTTCGGTGACATAATTGTAGAAACATCCGAAATTACCTCCAAATTCAGCCATCTCAGGAGCAAAATAATCATTGGGAGAAATTATAATAAAGTTTTGTTTTGGATTTGTTTCATTCCAGTCTTCATAGTGACAATCCTCCCAGTTATATGGTAAATTTTTAGGATCGTATTTTTGTAAGTTCAGTGGATTTAATTCATAAATTGTTTTTTGGAGTTCTATTTGAAGTATTTTGTCATTTTTTCCAGGCTCAAATGAAAGGCCAAGGTAATTCAAATGACTTATTTCAATTTTGCTGTCAGGTTCGCAATATATTTCAACCTCACCAACTTCGTTGGTATAACATATATATTTATTATAAGCAGTGAAAATTCTTGCATTCGGAATCCCAGTTTTATTTTCAGAGTCGATTACTTTGCAACGAATAACATTGTTAACGGCTTTTGAACAGAATTCCGGAATCGAAAATGAATTGTTTGTTATTCTAATCGGGACTGCCGACATAACAGAAACATTTTTTCCATTTCTCTTGCCTGGTATCCAAATCAGTTTATTGAGTTCATTTTCAACGATCTGGCAAAAACTGCCAAGGTTTATATTTGTTGAGCTTGCTTCAATCTGACCTTTACAATTAATAATGATTTGAATCCGATTGTTTTTGTCCAAATACAACGCAATTTTGGGATCGGCTTTGGCAGATATTTCCTGAACAGCCTTTTCAAAATCTCCAATAAACTGAGGCATTTGTTCTACGAGGAAATAAATTAGTGTATCACATTTGTTGACTTCTGTCTGGCTGTATCCCAGAATTGAGAAAGAAAATAAAAAAACTGTTGATATTAAGTATTTCATACCTGTTAATATTTGAGGTGAATAATTTTAAAGTGTGAAAAGTAAAAATTTATTATCAGACTTAATCTTATGTTTAAGATTTATTTTCACTGAATGTATTGCTGCATTTTAATTGGTTTTTGGTAGAAAAATAATTGAAACAACGGTTTCAATTTCATTTGTTCATATTGAAAAGGTTTAAATGCTGTACTTTTGAGAGGTGACAAAATGGATAATACAATAAATTATAATCGTGCTTTATTCTATTAAATCAGAATCATAATCACTTTTGTTTACCCAGCCGGCAGGAATTTCTTCGCCATGTACAAACCGGTTGTAATAATCCTGAACAGCGCCGGAATATTCGTAATTATCAAAAATATCACCGTTTCCGAGAATGCGCGGATCGTTTTGTTCGGTAAGTTTTTGGATCATCTCATTTTTCAAATTCATTTTAATCTCGGCATATTTTTGTTCACCGGCCAGGTTGTTCAAACAAAACGGATCGGTTTCAATGTTGTAGAGTTCCTCTTCCACACGTTTTCCAAAATTCTGTTGCCAGTATTCCATTATTCCCTTTTTACGTCGTGTGTCGAGTATATAAGTTTTTGTCGGACTTCCATCGCAATTGAGATACCCTGTTTCCGGATTTCCGGCAGGCCAGCGCTCCGGTTTAAAATTATGCAGGTATAAAAATCCGTTGGCAATTAAACCACGCACCGGGTAACCCTCGTCGTTGGGGCGGCCAACATCGTGGCGTTCTTTTCCTACCAACATGAAATTTCGCATAGGATTTACAATTCCTTCCTGTTCAGAAAAAAATATGTCGGTGAGGCTTTTCCCGGTAATGGGTTGCATTCCTGCCCGCTCCGGATCGATTCCGGCTACTTCAAAATAGGTAGGTGCAAAATCAATAAAATTTACAAAATCGTCGACAATTCGTCCTGGATTTTTAATACCGCGTGGCCACATAATTGCCAACGGAAGATGATTTGAATATTCATAAACCTGGCCTTTGATTCGCGGGAATGGCATTCCGTTATCTGCCGTAACAATAATTATTGTATTTTCAAGTTCGCCAATTTCTTCCAGCTTTTCGATCATTTTTTGAAGGTGGCTGTCGAAATATTCAATTTCAAAAGCATAATCCAGTAAATCTTTCCGAACTGTGTCAACGTCGGGCCAGAAGGAAGGGATTTCATCAATTTCAGCGGTATTTTTTCCTCCCTTTTTTATTCCTGATTCGAATTCATATGAACGGTGAGGTTCAGTACTTCCATACCAAAAACAAAACGGTTGACCTTTGGGTTTGGCTTCAAGAAAAGCTTCAAAATTTTTCGCATAATCGTTGTTGTTAATTTCCGGAGTAGGGGGTGTGGTTTTGAATTCGTCAAATTTGGGTCCTGTAAGTTCACGATTTTTACCGTTAATTTTACCGGCATCGCCCGGAGCCCATCCTTTGGCAACACTTCCTACAAAATATCCGTTTTCACCCAACACTTCGGCATAGGTTTTAAATTTTGCAGGGAAATGCGGAGAATGGTTGCAGGCTTCCTCCAGCTGGCAGCTGTTCCGGCCGGTTAAAATACACGCCCTCGACGGGGCACACTTGGCATTGGGAGTGTAAGCGCGGGTAAATAAGATGCCCTGATTGGCCACGCGATCGAAAGCCGGGGTTTTTACCCAGTTGCAGCCGTAAGCGCCAAAATGTTTCCATGATGCGTCGTCGGCAATGGCGAACAAAATATTTGGTTTCTCCGGTACGTTTTTGTTATTTTTACACGCTTCGGAACCAAAAATCAAAAGGAAAAAAATCAGCAAAAATAATAAATTGGTTTTCATCGGTTCAGATTTTTCAGGTCTTGTTTTCAGGTTTGGTTTTGAAAATGTAATTTTAACTTTTAATTGAAAATAACATCAAACAATATTAACGATTAATAAAATTGAAATGAAGAATATCTGGTTTATTTTGGCACTGGTTGTACTTTTTTCATGTACGCAAAAACAAGCGAAACAACCTGTTTTGACTGATGAAGCAAAGTTTAAAACTGAACACGACGGGAAACCGGTTGATTTATACACGTTAAAAAACAGCAACGGGCTTGTAGCGCAAATTACAAATTACGGCGGCAAAGTTGTTTCGCTCTGGACACCTGACAAAAATGGCGATTTTGGTGATATCGTTTTGGGCTTCGATTCCATCGAAGAATATTTCAATACTACAGAAAAGTATTTTGGTTCGCTTATTGGTCGTTACGGAAACCGTATAGGTGGCGGTCAGTTTGCATTGAACGACACTGTTTATTCGCTGGCTCAGAACAACAACGGAAACGCACTCCACGGTGGAATAACCGGATATAACAATGTGGTTTGGGATGCCAATCAGGTAGATGATCAAACTCTGGAACTTACCTATCATTCTCCCGATATGGAAGAAGGCTACCCCGGAAATCTTGACGTTAAAGTAGTTTATATTTTAACCAACGAAAATGAACTGAAAATTGAATACCACGCCACAACCGACAAAGCAACTCCGGTAAATTTAACGCATCATTCATTTTTTAATTTGCTGGGAGCCGGTAACGGCGTTGTAAACGGACATATTATGCAAATTAATGCCGATGCGTATACACCTGTTGATGCAGGTTTAATTCCAACCGGAGAAATTGCTTCTGTAGAAGGAACTCCAATGGATTTCAGAACTGCAACTCCAATCGGTGAACGGATAAATTCCGATTTTGAACAGCTGAAATTTGGAAACGGTTACGATCACAACTGGGTGTTGAATGCAGCTTCTGACGGATTAACCGTTGCTGCAAAAGTGGTTGAGCCTACCACTGGAAGAACTTTGGACGTTCTTACCAACGAACCCGGAATTCAGTTTTACGGCGGTAATTTCCTTGACGGAACAGTTAGCGGGAAAGAAGGTAAAACGTATGGTTTCAGAGGGGCATTTTGTCTCGAAACCCAGCATTTCCCCGACAGTCCGAACAAACCCAATTTTCCGTCGACCATTTTGGAACCGGGTGACGAATATTATTCCGTTTGTATTTACAAATTTGGCGTTGAAAAATAGTACAAATAAAAAATAAACAGAAGGCTCGGATTTCCGGGCCTTTTTGGTATAAAAACGAAAGTGTTTTCGCTAGTATAAAAAGTGATTCAATGAACGCTTTGGGCGGTTTAAATTTTAAGTATTTATTTTCAATGTCACACTGAGCGAAGTCGAAGTGTGGCACAAACAGCCTTCGACTTCGCTCAGGCTGACAATCACGCAATTATTAAATCAAACCGCAGAACAGGGTTCAAATCTTAATTCTCAAATAAAAGGGATTCAGAATCGCAAAATTTGTATAAAAAGGATGTAATTTAACCTTCAAAATAAGTCAGGTAAAGAAAATTAAAGAAGTTAGTGATGGCTGATAAATCAATTATAGAAAAAATACGAGGCAAATCCGGTTTCATTTGCGATATGGATGGCGTAATTTACCATGGAAACAAAATACTCGACGGAGTAAAAGAGTTTGTTTCCTGGCTTCAGACCGAAAACAAGAAATTTGTTTTTTTGACCAATTCCAGCGAGCGGACCATAAAAGAACTTCAGGGAAAACTTTCGCGCATGGGGTTGGATGTTGGTCCCGAGCATTTTTATACCAGCGCTTTGGCAACAGCTTCATTTCTTCAAAGCCAGAAACCCAACGGCAGCGCCTACATTATTGGGGAAGCCGGATTAATTAACGCTTTGTATAACGCCGGATATACCAGCAATAACATCGATCCCGATTATGTGGTAATGGGAGAAGCCCGCTCGTACAGTTACGAAACCATTGAAAGGGCGGTAAACCTGGTTAAAAACGGAGCCCGGCTGGTGGGTACAAATCCCGATGTTAGCGGCCCGATTGAAAACGGAATTGCTCCGGCAACAAAAGCACTTATTTCTCCCATTGAACTGGCCACCGGCAAACAGGCTTATTTTGTAGGAAAACCCAACCCGCTGATGATGCGCATTGCTCTTAAAAAACTGGGCGTTCAAAGGGAAGAAACCATAATTATCGGCGACCGGATGGATACGGATATTGTTGCCGGAATAGAAGCCGAAATTGATACCTGTCTTGTTTTGTCCGGAATTTCAACCCGCGAAACCATTAATGAATTTGCATATCAGCCGCACTATATTTTGCATGGTGTGAATGAAATTGTTAAAGATTACAAATAATCTTTTCAAATGTTACATTTTATAGGCCAATGTCATTCTTGTGATAACAGTTTTTAGTTTTATCAATACTGGATTTACTACCTTGTAAGGAATTGTCATCTGTTTAAATCTAAACTGAAAAATTAATTGAGATAATGAACGCTTAAAAGAGTTGGTTTTCTGAATCTTCAAATAATCATTGAGCAATGAAGTAAAAATGAATGGAAGATTCATGTTTTATTTTGTAACTTGTTGTCCAAAAATTCAATTAGATGATAAAATTGTTATTTCAAAAGCTATTTCTAATTTCATTTTTTACTCTATTTAATGTTTTTGTTGCGTTATGCCAAGAGGCTGCACCAAATATTGATAATACAATACTTTCAAGACCTGAACCTTTATTTGTAATAGAGAATGTTTCTGGAACAAAGTTATTGGAAGAGATATCGGATACTTTAAAATCCAATGGATTTAGTATTGTTAAATTTGATAACCGAGATATGCAAATTGAATCAATAAAAAATATTGAACAAGATAGTGGAAATTATGATAAGGTAATTATTTGGTTTGAAAGAGATTTTTTCTTGCCAGAAAAGTTTATAAAGATTTATTTAATGTTTGGACGTTTTTTAGTTGTAGTTTCCTCAGAAACAAGAGTTAGAAGGATAGAAGTGTCTGATATTCAGGAGGAAAACATTATTGGCGGTTTAAAAAGGTCTTTAATATCTATTTCAAATAAAAGATGAAAGTTATGAAAATCAATAATATTAGGGCAATAATTGCATTAATAATTGTAGGTGTATTTATGTCGATTACGGCTGTAATGGCATTGTATCCGTTATTCACTAAAGCGCAGGTCGATTTAAATGCATTTGCAGATTTTTTTGTAAAGATTGCGAGTGTTTACACTGGTATAATTGGGGTTATTGTTGGATATTATTTTGGGAAAAGATCAGATGCGAAAACTGCTAACCCAAAGAATTGAAATTTCACAATAATTTTCTAAAATTAGCAGTAGTCAATTTTTACTATATAAAAGGTCTCTTATTTGAGACCTCAACTTCTGATTTTACATCATCAGAAAAACCACCTCCCTGAAAAAATTTCTATATTTGCATATTTTTTAAAAATCAGAACAGAAACCCAATTTTCTTATGAGTAATAAGTTTCAGGAATATAAGCAGTTAGATCTTTCTCAAATCAACAAAGAAATTTTAAAACGATGGGAAGCCGATGATACTTTTCATAAAAGTATTTCAACGCGCGAAGGTCATCGTACATTTGTTTTTTATGAAGGTCCGCCGTCGGCCAACGGAATGCCGGGAATTCACCACGTAATGGCGCGGGCAATCAAAGATATTTTCTGTCGCTACAAAACCATGCAAGGTTTCCGTGTTCACCGCAAAGCCGGTTGGGATACGCACGGTTTGCCCGTGGAACTGAGCGTGGAAAAATCGCTGAACATTACCAAAGAAGACATCGGGAAAAAGATTTCGGTAGAAGAATACAACAATGCCTGCCGCAAGGAAGTGATGCGTTACACCCGCGAGTGGGAAGAACTCACACGCATAATGGGTTACTGGGTAAACATGGACGATCCGTACATTACCTACGACAACCGTTACATAGAATCGGTGTGGTGGCTGCTGAAAAATATTTATAAAAAGGGATTACTTTACAAAGGATATACAATTCAACCTTACTCGCCGGCTGCCGGAACAGGTTTAAGTTCGCACGAGTTGAACCAGCCGGGTTGTTACCGCGATGTAAAAGATACTACCGCAGTGGCGCAGTTCAAAGCCATTCGCAACGAAAAGTCGGAGTTTCTGTTTGAAGGAATTGATACCGATTTGTATTTTCTGGCATGGACAACCACACCGTGGACACTTCCGTCGAATACCGCACTTTGTGTAGGACCAAACATCAAATATGTAAAAGTTCGCTCTTTTAATCCGTATTCCGGAGTTCCGGTGACTTTGATTCTGGCGAAAGACCTTTTTAATGTGCACTTTAATCCGAAAAATGCTGAACTTGCTTTGGAAGATTACAATCCGGGAGATAAAAATATTCCGTACAAAATATTGGCTGAATACAGTGGAAATGAGCTAAGTGGCGTTCAGTACGAACAGTTAATAGAATGGGTAAAACCCAAAGGAAAAGCATTTGAAGTAATTACCGGCGATTTTGTAACTACCGAAGACGGTACCGGAATTGTTCACATTGCACCGACTTTTGGCGCCGATGACGATCGCGTGGCAAAACAAAACGGAGTTTCGCCACTAATTGTGGAAGACAGTGAAGGAAAATTTCAGGCACTGGTCGATAAAAAAGGCCGCTTCTTTTTGGTTGAAAATATGTCGGAAAGTTTTGTTGCTGAATATGTTAATGTTGAAAATTACAAGACTTTTGCCGGCAGGTATGTAAAAAATGAATACGACGAAACACTGACGGAAAATGATCCGACAGTCGATATCTATATTTCAGTAATGCTGAAACAGGAGAACAAAGCTTTCAAAATAGAAAAACATGTTCACAGTTATCCGCATTGCTGGCGAACCGATAAACCGGTGCTGTATTATCCGCTCGACTCGTGGTTTGTAAAAACTACAGCCGTAAAAGAAAAAATGGTGGAATTGAACAACACCATCAACTGGAAACCGCAGAGTACAGGAACCGGCCGTTTTGGCAACTGGCTCGAAAATCTGGTGGATTGGAACCTTAGCCGTTCGCGATTCTGGGGAACTCCGCTGCCGATCTGGAGAACAGAAGACGGAACTGAGGAACTTTGTGTGGGTTCAACCGAAGAATTGGTTGCCGAAATAAACAAAGCCATGGATGCCGGTTTTATGACCAAAAATCCGTACGAAGCTTTTGAAGTAGGCAATAATTCAAAAGATAATTACGATAAAATTGACCTGCACAAACCGTATGTCGATAAAATTGTGTTGGTTTCACCGACCGGACAAAAAATGTTCCGCGAGCCCGACTTGATTGATGTTTGGTTCGATTCGGGTTCAATGCCGTACGCTCAGCATCACTATCCTTTTGAAAACAGCGAAAAATATAATCCGGCAACAGGGAAAGGTGTTTTTCCGGCCGATTTTATTGCTGAAGGAGTAGATCAAACCCGCGGATGGTTTTTTACCTTGCATGCAATCGCAACTATGACCGACGAATCGGTAGCTTTCCGGAATATTATTTCCAACGGATTGGTTCTTGACAAAAACGGCAATAAAATGTCAAAACGTTTGGGTAACGCTGTCGATCCGTTTGGAACTATCGAAGATTACGGCTCCGACCCGCTACGCTGGTACATGATTACAAATGCCCAACCCTGGGACAACCTGAAATTTGACATTGCAGGTGTTGAAGAAGTAAAACGCAAATTTTTCGGAACACTTTACAATACCTACAATTTCTTTGCATTGTACGCCAATGTTGATAATTTCAGGTATGCCGAGGAAGAGATTCCTGCGGGAAAACGCCCGGAATTGGATCGCTGGATTCTTTCTCTTTTGAACTCTCTGGTAAAAGAAGTGGGCGAAAGTTACGAAAGCTATGAACCCACCCGCGCTGGCCGTGCAATTTCTGAGTTTGTTACAGAAAACCTGAGCAACTGGTTTGTACGTTTAAGCCGCAAGCGTTTCTGGGGAGGTGAATATTTGGAAGATAAGATTTCAGCATACCAAACTTTGTACACCTGTTTGGCAACCGTTGCTAAATTAATGGCTCCGATTTCTCCTTTTTATGCCGATTTGTTGTATTCCGACTTAAATAAAACAACCGGAAAAGAGGAAGACCAAAGTGTTCATCTGGTTGATTTCCCGGCTTTTGATGAAAAATTGATAGATAAAGATTTGGAAGAAAAAATGGAAATTGCACAAAAAGCATCTTCCATGATCCTGGCTTTGCGCCGAAAAGAAAAACTGAAAGTACGTCAGCCGCTGGCAAAAATTATGGTTCCGGTTTTGAACAAACATTTTCACGACCAGTTCGATGCTGTAAAAAATATCATTTTAACCGAAGTGAATGTAAAAGAGGTTGAATACCTTGAAGATACAACCGGAATTATTAAAAAGAAGATAAAACCCAACTTTAAATCATTGGGACCAAAATACGGCAAAATGATGAAGCAAATTGCCGGGGCGGTTAATCAGTTTAATCAGCCGGATATTTCTGCGTTTGAAAGCGCCGGAACCTATGAATTAATAGTTGGCGATGAAAAGGCAGTTTTAACACTCGAAGATGTTGAAATTCATACCGAAGATATTCCGGGCTGGACTCTAGCTACTGAAGGCCAGATGACAATTGCGCTCGATATAAATGTAACCGAAGAACTGAAACTGGAAGGTATTGCACGCGAATTCATCAATAAAATCCAAAATATCAGAAAAGACAGTAACTTCGAGGTTACCGACCGTATAAATTTGGTGATTTTAAAACACGATAGCATTAATGATGCAGTTTTAAATCATAAAAACTATATTTGCACGCAAACTTTAGCCAACAGTTTAGTACTGGTTGAAAATCTGGATAATGCAGTGGCTAAGGAAGTTGAAATAGACAAGGATGTTGTTACAAAGATCCTTGTTGAAAGATTGACATAAGTATATGTTTTTTGGCCTTATTTGGGAATTAAAAAATTACTAAATTGGGGCAGGAATGAATCAGAGTTAAAAAATTAAAACCCTTTTGTCATGGGAGAAAAAAACAGATATTCTGACGCCGAGTTACAGGAATTCAAGGAACTCATTCTGGAAAAATTAAAAAAAGCTCAGGATGATTATGAAATGTACAAGAATTCAATAACTATGGGCGACGGCAATGACACACAGGATACATCGCCGACTTTTAAGGTACTGGAAGAGGGTGCTGCCACCCTTTCGAAAGAAGAAGCCGGAAAACTGGCACAACGTCAGCTCAAGTTTATTCAGTACTTGCAGGCCGCACTGGTTCGCGTCGAAAATAAAACGTACGGAATTTGTCGCGAAACAGGAAAACTGATCTCAAAAGAAAGATTGCGTGCCGTTCCTCATGCTACTTTGAGTATCGATGCAAAAAATAATCAGAGGTAATTACAACAAAAATATTTTTTGGCTCTTCGGGTTTTTTATTTCCTGAAAATCCGGGAGCTTTTTTATTTTGTAACAATGAATATTTCGCGTCGCAGTAATTCACTGATAATCATATTTACAATTCTTATTGTCGACCAGATTTTGAAAATCTGGATAAAAACAACCATGTCGCTTGGCGATGAGATTGTAGTTTTTAAAAACTGGTTCATCCTTCATTTTGTTGAAAATAACGGAATGGCTTTCGGTTTTGAATTTGCCGGTGAATATGGGAAGATTTTTCTCAGTGTTTTTCGTATTCTGGCCGTGGTTGCCATTGGCTGGTATCTTTCAAAATTGTATAAATTGAAGGAAATTCCTTTTGGATTTGTGCTGAGTATTTCGCTCATTTTGGCAGGCGCTATCGGTAATATTATCGACAGTTTGTTTTATGGAATTATCTTTAACCACAGTTATGGGCAGATAGCAACATTTTTTCCTGACGGAGGCGGATATGCCGGTTTTCTTCACGGGCGTGTTGTAGATATGTTGTATTTCCCGCTTTTCAGTGGAATTTACCCCGATTGGCTGCCGGTTTTAGGTGGAAAAGATTTCCTGTTTTTCAGGCCTGTTTTTAATATTGCTGATTCCTCGATTACCATTGGTATTTTTTCAATCCTCATTTTTTACAGAAAATACTTTAATAAACTCGATAGGAGTGCGGAAGAGGTTCAGGAAGATGCCCCACTGCAATCGGAAGAATCTGTTTCCTGATTAATTGAACCTGTTTTTACCCCCGAAATACTTCAATTATTTTACCTTTGTAATCTTGTTTTCAGATTATTGAACATGGAAAATCATTTTATCATTTACAATACACTTTCCCGGAAAAAGGAAGTTTTTAAACCTTTGGTTGAAGGAAAAGTAGGGTTGTATGTTTGCGGTCCTACGGTTTACAGCAATTCGCATTTGGGACATGCAAGGCCAAACATTACTTTCGATTTGCTGTTCCGCTACCTTACATTTTTAGGTTACAAGGTTCGGTATGTACGAAACATTACCGATGTTGGCCATCTGGAAGATGAGGTGGAAGAAGCCGGTGAAGACAAAATATCAAAAAAAGCGCGGCTCGAACAGCTTGAACCCATGGAAGTGGTTCAGAAATATATGAATACTTTTCACCGGAACATGGACGATTTGAATGTGTTACCGCCAAGTATTGAACCGCGTGCCTCGGGACATATTATTGAGCAGCAACTTCTGATCGATTCCATTCTGAAAAATGGGTTTGCATACGAAGCCAACGGTTCTGTTTATTTCGACGTAGAAAAATATAATCAACAATACAGTTACGGAAAACTTTCGGGGCGGAATCTCGACGATATAAAAACCAACACCCGCCAGCTCGACGGGCAGGATGAAAAACGGAATTCATTCGATTTTGCACTTTGGAAAAAAGCTTCGCCCGAACACATTATGCGCTGGCCTTCGAAATGGAGCAGTGGTTTTCCGGGCTGGCACCTCGAATGTTCGGTGATGAGTACAAAATACCTTGGCGATGTTTTTGATATTCACGGTGGTGGAATGGATTTGACCTTTCCACACCACGAATGTGAAATTGCCCAATCAACGGCAAGCCAGGGAAAAGAAGCAGTCCGATACTGGATGCACAACAATATGATTACCATAAACGGGCAAAAAATGGCCCGCTCGCTTGGTAATTTTATTACACTCGACGAACTTTTTACAGGGAATCATAAAATTCTGGAACAGGCATATTCGCCAATGACCATTCGTTTTTTTATTTTGCAGGCACACTACCGCAGCACCATCGATTTTTCAAACGAAGCCTTGCAAGCCGCTGAAAAAGGACTGGAACGACTGCTGGCAGCGGTTAAAACACTGGAAGAATTAAAACCGTCTGTTGAATCAAGTATCGATGTTGCCGGGTTAAAAGAAAAGTGTTTTTCAGCGTTAAACGACGATTTAAACAGTCCCATTGCCATTGCCAACTTATTCGAAGGAGTTAAAATGATTAACTCGGCAAAAGCTGGTTCCGAAAAAATTTCCGCACAAGATTTAACCGATTTGAAATCGTTTTTCAAAGCCATGGTTTTTGATATTCTGGGTTTAAAAGAAGAGAAGCAGATCGGTTCCAGAGAGAATGAAATTTTGGAAGGTTCTGTTAATTTGCTGCTGAAACTTAGAATGGACGCCAAAGCTGGTAAAGACTGGGCAACGGCCGATGAAATCAGAAATGAGTTAAATGCACTCGGCGTTGAGATAAAAGATACAAAAGACGGCTTTGAGTGGTCGTTAAAATAGAGTTGAATTTAAATCAAATAAATACGATGTTTTCAGGAATTGTTGAAGGATTTGGAACGGTTGTTAAAGTGGAAAAGGATCAGGAAAATGTTCATTTTACGCTAACCTGTTCGTTTGCCAATGAATTAAAAATAGATCAGAGCCTGTCGCACAACGGCGTTTGTTTAACCGTTATTGAAGTAAACAAAGAGGCAAAAACCTACAAAGTAACCGCAATAAAAGAGACTTTGTTGAAATCGAATTTGGGGCTACTTGAACCCGGTTCCAAAGTAAACCTCGAACGCAGTATGATGATGAACGGCCGCTTGGATGGTCACATTGTTCAGGGGCACGTCGATCAGACTGCTGTTTGCAAAAAAGTGGAAGAAGCCGATGGAAGCTGGTATTACACTTTTGAATATGAATTCGATATAAACAAGGCCCGCCAGGGTTATATGACAGTAGAAAAAGGTTCGGTTACGGTTAACGGCGTGAGTTTAACCGTAGTAAATTCGAAAGAAAATTCTTTTCAGGTTGCCATAATTCCGTTTACCCACGAAGTGACTAATTTTCATACCATTAAAGAAGGCACAGTGGTAAATATTGAATTCGATATTATTGGGAAATATTTGAGCAAACTGAATTCATATCAATAAACAATTTTTCCAGAAGATAACACAGGCCCGGTTTTCGGGCTTTTTTGTTTATTCTTTTTTGAACATTAATAAACAGCTCCTGTTTCAATTGTTACGTTATTTCATTAACTTTTCAGAATGAATAAAACTGCATTAATAACCGGAGCTGCAAAACGTGTTGGTAAAGCTTTATCGGAACATCTGGCAGAACAAGGCTGGAATGTCATTCTTCATTTTAATACTTCGGAAAAGCAGGTAAAATTGTTGGCTGAAACGCTAAAAAGTAAATATCCCTCTCAGTGTTTTGAAGTTGTAAAAGCCAATTTGGAGGATTCTTCCGAGGTTTTGGATTTAATTCCTACTGTCATGAAAAATTTTGGTGCCTTTCAGTTGCTGATAAACAATGCATCGGTTTTTGAGCCCGGGTACATTCAAAATACCAGTGCTGAACTTTTTGACAATCAGATAAGTGTGAATTTGAAAGCTCCGTTTTTGTTGATGCGTGACTTTTACAAATTTTGTAAAGTGGGAAATATCGTTAATTTGACAGACACGCGAATAACAAACAACAAATCGAATTTTTCGGCATATTCTATTTCAAAAAAAGGATTGTGGGAATTAACAAAAATGGCAGCTCTGGAATTTTCACCAAAAATAAGGGTGAATGCCATTGCGCCCGGTGTTACTCTTGCTCCGGTTGACAAAGACGAAAGCTACCTTCAGAATCTGGCAAAAAATATTCCGATGAAAAGTCCGGGAGGGTTGTTACCGATTCTGAAAAGTTTGGATTATATTCTGGAAAATGAACATTTAACCGGCCAGCTACTTTTTGCTGATGGTGGCGAAAACCTGGGACAAAACACATAACAAATGGCAATAATACGAGTAAAAAATCTTCTTATAAGAACATACATCGGCTTTAATCCGGAAGAGTTGGTAAACAAGCAGGACGTAATTATTAACATGGAAATTGAGGCGGATATTCCTAAACATGCGATGGATGCCGATGAACCACTCGATATTTTCGATTACAAGAAAATTACGAAAAAGGTGATTGCACTGGTTCAGGACGGCCGTTTTAAACTGTTGGAAGTACTTACGCAAAATATTCTCGATTTAATAATGGAAGACAAGTTGGTGAAAAGGGCTAAAGTTGAAGTGGATAAACCACACGCTTTGCGTTTTGCCGAATCGGTTTCGCTTGAAATGGAGGCCAAAAGATGAACGAGTGTATTATCGGAATCGGTTCAAATATCGATGCTGACCAAAATATCCCCAAAATGCTCGAAATTCTGAAAGAAAAAGTAACGGTTTTGAAGGTTTCAACTATGGTGCAAACCGAGCCAATTGGAATAAAGGATCAGCCGGAATATACAAATGGCGCTGTAAAAATTGAAACAGAATTGGATTTAACTGAACTTGTTTCGGTTTTAAAAAAAATTGAAAACGACATGGGTCGAGACAGAACTGTGCCCAAGTTTGGTCCACGATGTATCGATTTGGATATTGCAGTGTGGAATCGCGAAATTGTTGACCAGGATTATTACACCCGCGATTTTTTACGAAACGCAGTTGAAGAAATTCGGTAACTAATCAAAGAATGTGCGAAAAATGTTTGATGAATTTATCAAAATTCATTGGATAAGGTTCACCCATACTTTCCTCGTATTTTGTACAAAAATTTTCGAAATTAAATTTAGCCAGCCTGATATTGTTGGTATTCTGAAGTACATAAATATCCAGAAAAACAGCTTCTTCACTTAAGTCGTCATAATCGAGAATTCGTTTAGCAATGGCTTCAAGTTTATCAAGTTTGTTTTCTTTTATGTAAACCGATGCCAGTTTCAGCAAATTATCGATGACCTGGTTGCCGGTCAAACCACGAATTTCATCCAGCCAGGGCCAGTCCATTTCTTTCAGAAAACTTCCTTTTTTAACCAACATAAAAAATGCCTCGAGTTCTTCTTTCGACATTTCACCCGTTATCTGGCAAAGTTTATTTGCTTCAATAAAATCGCAAAAGAATACATTGCCGGTTTTGGCAATCAGATAACCGTTTTCCGAGTATATTTCAATGCCATCCACCCGATTCAGCAAACGGCGCAGTTTGTTCAGTGTTACAGCCCTGTTGTTGGCCACATTATTCGACGGGATTCCGGGCCAAACCAAATTGTTTATTTCCTGAACCGGGGCACCGTTTCCTTTTTTAAACGTGTATATCAGAACAAACAAAAACAACTCGCGCACTTTGGGTGTAAACAATTCCGAAATATCCTTTTTGTCCTTGTCGATAACCACAAATTTGCCAAATAACCGAACCTGATTGGGGGAATTTGATTCCGGCATTTCAATTACAGGTAAAACTTTTTTAACCTTCTTTTTTCTGAAGAAAAATATAGCAGCAATAAATAGTAACAAAACAAAGGCACTTGCAACCACCACCACTTGGATAAGAGTTGGACTTACTGCACTATTTTTTTCAATGTCTTTTTTTTCCAAAACTATGGTTTCGTTTAGTGCCAGCCGGTTAATTTCTTCAACACCCAAAGGACGATCCCAAAAATATAAATCGTCGATATACCCGCGTAAACTGGCCCCGCTGGAAAGTGCGCTGCCAATGTGAATATCACCGGTTCCCGAAAATGGTGGGTGACCGCTTGAACTTCCTATGTTTTTACCATTCAGGAAAATAGTCTGCTCACCGGTTTCTATAATATAACGCCATGCCAAATGATACCAGATATTCGGTTTTAGAACTTCTTCGGAAACATAATCGTTGGCCCACAATCCAAAATAGGGGTGCCCTGAACGTAAAATTAAGTGGAGGCCGCGGCGGTACCCGGCTTCATAGTTTCCTATAATCGCATTGTCGCCAAACTCAAGAATATCTGTAAACTTTACAAAACAACTAACTGTAAAACTGCTGTTTCTGAAGCCGTATTTTTCGGGATTCCCCAGATTTATATTCGAGTTTTCCGGCATTTTTAAAACAATTCCCCTCTCTAAATCCTGCGTAAATGAATAATTTTCACCCGTATAAACTTCCTCCGGGGCAATTTGGTTTTTTATTTCATTTTCGAAGGTAAAGTTTGCTTTTATATCCTGTGAAATTGCTGTTGGGGTAGCGATAATTGAATAACTTTCAGGAACTTCCATTTCACCGGTTACTACTATTTGTTGCGGAGTCATTTGGTAGCCAGGTGAAAAAGGCGACAATGTTATCTCTTCCCCACCTCTTATTGGGAAACTAAATTTTCCGTTGGTAAATGTTACAATCGGGTTTCTCCAGTAAACTCTGTCCAGAACTTTTCCTGCATATTTAACAGATCCGTTTATAAAAGAAAATGAACTCAATTGTGAAACTGTATAATTGTAATTCAGATAGTTTTCACCAACAAATATAAAGTTCGGACGTTTTCCGAATTTCGTCCAGGTGTCGAGCAGAAACATGATGTAGTCTGGAATTACATTGTTGCTCAGTGTATTTGGAGAGGAATTTACAGGAAGTTTGTCCAAATCATTTATCATGAAAAGTTCCAGGTTGTATTTTAATTCAGCAGGCAACACACTTCGCGAAACCCAAATTTCACTTCCTGAAACATTAAGCACGTAATCATTCAGTTGATGAAGAATTTTGCTTTTCCCTTTAAAACTACCTTCCGCAAAAAATATCACCCTCCGGTTTGCCTGAATCAGATACTCAATAGTAGGCCAGGTTTCCCCCAACGGTAGGTTAAATACTTCCGATGAAATGGCGGATGCTTTTATCGCCGAATCAAGGAATGCAATATTGCCCTCAAAATTTATAAAAACAGGGATGACCGTTGTTTCTTTGCTTTTGATAATTTCTCCGACTTTTTTCAACAGGAAATCAATGTCCTGATTTGTTTCGGTAAGGAGTACTTTACCTTTTATTTCTTTGGCTGAAATTTCAATTCCTGAATTTGATGAGTTTTCTATAAAATTCCAGAACTGTTCTCTGGCTAAATTTTTTGCATTCGCTTCAATTACAATAAAAGAGTTGTCACTGAAATCGATTGCAAATAATGATCTTTGGGATATGAGAAAAAGTAAAATAAGAAAGCTGTATATTTTTTTGTACATAAGTAAATGTTGTTAGGTGTACAACTTACCCCTTAATTTCTTATTATTTTGTTTTCAAATATATGTTTTTTTAAAAAGAATGAGAATTTTTTGAAAAAAAATGAATCAGATTTAATGTATTTTAAATCAAATATTTGTGTTTTTAATTAATGGGAAATTAAGTTCGATTTAATAAGACGCTACAAATGAATTTAATCTGGAAATAATTACCGGGAATTATACTTGTTATCGAATTTTGAGAGAAATGGCTAACAATACGATTAAACGTAATTTTTATTTGTTGTTTATCATTGGAGGGTTGACAGTACTATTTTTGCTGGCTTCGTTTAATAAGGTAGTTCAATATACTTCAACTAATGAGTCGTGTGCTTCATGCCATGTACATCCGCATGCCGATGCGACATGGAAACTTTCAGCACACCATAATACGCCAAGTGGAGTTTCGATAAATTGTGTTGATTGTCATTTACCTCCTGAAGATCAAACAATACGTTTTTTGACACGAAAGGCTTATCACGGAATACACGATTTGTATGTTTATGCGACAACAAATACAGATGAGATAAAATGGGAAGATAAAAGGTCGTTGGAAGCGTCGAAGAGTTTTGTTTATGAAGATGGATGCAAAAAATGCCACACCAATATGTTTCCTGCAACTTTGAATGCTCTTGGAGCTGAGTCGCATCTCAAATACCTGCGTGATCCGAAATCAACTTCATGTTTAAAATGTCATCCGGGTATTGGCCATTACAGGGGTGAAACAGGATTGACAGTTGACAGTGAAGCAAGCAATATTAAAAAGGAAATTTATTATCAACCAGCTAAAATAAATGAGTTTTCCGATTATGAGGAAACATTACCAGGAACTTCGGTTTCGTTTAAGATGGTAGCAGTCCCGGGGGGAACCTTTAAAATGGGGAGCCCCGGGAATGAACCATACCGGCGGAATGACGAGGGGCCTGTTCGCGAAGTTGCAATCGACAGTTTTTGGATGGCTGAAATTGAAGTTAGCTGGGACGAATATCTGGCGTTTTTTACAGCCACAAGTTCACAGGGAAGAAAAGAAGCTGAAGAAGAAATAAACGAAGAAGTAGACGGTATTACCGGAGCTACTCCTCCATGGGGAGCGCCCGATCAGGGATGGGGAAAAGGTAGCAGGCCGGCAATTACGATGAGTTACCACGGTGCCGAAACGTATTGTCGATGGATTAGCAGTATTACCGGCAAGAATTATCGTTTGCCTACCGAAGCCGAGTGGGAATATGCAGCACGTGGCGGCACTGAGGGTGCTTATTTCTTTGGAGGTTCACCGAAGGATTATGAATCGGATGGATTTATGAAAAAAATCTTTGGGGTAGATACTACTGTAATAAATTCGTATGTGATTTACCAGGAAAACAGTCCGTACAAAACGCAACAACCGGAATCAGTACAGGCAAATCCTTTCGGATTGAAAAATATGCTTGGAAATGTAGCTGAGTTTTGTCTTGATTATTACGATCCAACAGTTTACAGCAAATATCCGGAAGGGCTAATAAAGAATCCACGTGGACCGCGAAACGGCCTTGAACATGTTGTACGTGGTGGAGCTTACGATGGTTCAGCCAAAGATGTGCGGGTTGCACGTCGCGATTTTACCAAAACCGACGAGTGGCTTGTTACCGACCCGCAGGTTCCAAAAAGTATCTGGTGGTATTCCGACAGCAAAAATGTTGGGTTCAGGGTTGTACTTGAATATCATCCTGAAAATTTTCAATAAAAATAAAACACAATTTTCGACATGGATAAGAATCAACTATCACGAAGGAACTTTCTTGAAAAGTCGGCGCTGATTGGAGCAGTCGGTCTGGCAGGAATTGGTGCACTCAGCTCTTGCAGTAAAAAGGCAAAAGCAGTTGATTATAATTTTCCACCCCTTCCCGATAAAGCTCCCGATGGAAAAACTATCAGGGCTGGTTTAGTGGGTTGTGGTAACCGGGGGACAGGAGCTGCGCTGAATTTTTTGGCAGCCGGTGACGGGCTTGAATTGATTGCATTGGCCGATGTTTTTGAAGATAAAGTATGGGATTGCAGAAATAAACTAAAAAATCAGAATGTTGAAATTCCTGAATCCAACTGTTTCTGGGGGTTCGATGGTTATAAAAAACTTATAGAACTCGATGTCGACGTTGTTATTCTCGCGACACCTCCGCATTTTCGTCCGGAACATTTCGATGCCTGTGTTCAGGCTAAAAAGAATGTTTTTCTGGAAAAACCGGTTTGTGTCGATCCAGTTGGTGCAAGGCAAATAATTGCTACTTCAAAAAAGGCTGAAAATCTTGGATTAACAGTAATTACAGGAACACAACGCAGACATCAGCGCGACTACCTGGAAACTTACAAACAAATTGCTGAAGGTGCTATTGGTGAGATTACTTCAGCAAAAGCCTGGTGGTTGCAATCGCACGTTTGGTTTAGAACCCGTGAGGAAGGCTGGAGCGACATGGAATATATGTTGCGCAACTGGAACAGCTTCTGTTGGCTTGGCGGCGACCATATTTTAGATACGCATGTTCATAATATCGACATTGTGAATTGGTTTGTTGGAAAACACCCGGAAAGCGCAATAGGTTTTGGCGGCCGGGCAAGAAGATTAACTGGCGACCAGTATGACTTTTTTAGTATTGATTTCGATTTTGGTAACGGATTATATTCTCACAGCATGTCGCGGCAAGTCGACGGTTGTGCAAATTCGCTGGGCGAGTTGCTGGTTGGAACAGAAGGTTATACCAATTGCAATAATGTGATTTATAATCTCGACGGCTCGGTTAAGTGGCAGTATGAATATCCAAAAAATAAGGACGGGAAATCAACAGGGGTGGTAAAAATTTCTCCTTACATTCAGGAACATATTCATCTTGTTACGGCAATCAGAACCAACCAACCGGTTGTTGAAGCTGAACGTACTGCAATTTCTACCTTAACTGCAATTATGGGGAGAACGGCTGCTTATACAGGAAGAAAAGTGGATTGGGAAGAAATGATGAATTCTACAGAACGGCTTGGTCCGACAGAATATGTAATGGGGTCGGTTGATATGGAATTTCCTGTTCCTGTTCCCGGAACTCAGCATAAAGCGTAAAAAAATGTAAGAATGATTTCTGTTGTAATACCATTGTGGAACGAAAGTCTCCTGGTTTTACGTTTACTTGAAGATGTTTTTTCGAATCTTAAGGAAATTACAAACCAGTTTGAAGTGGTATGTGTCGACGACGGAAGTTCAGATAACACTCTTGAAAAACTACTCGCATTTAAGGAAAACCACAAAGAGCTGAGAATAATTTCATTATCGAGAAATTTTGGATTACAGGCTGCTTTAACTGCCGGTCTGGAATTTGTTTCGGGCGACTTTGTTGTTTTAATGGATGGCGATTTTCAGGATCCACCTGAAATGATTCCTGTTCTGTTTCAGAAAATTGTTAATGAAAAAGCAGATGTAGTAACAGCGGTGCGTGAACAGCGAAACGAAAAGTTTACGAAACGTATTTATTTCAATATTTTTCATCGTATTTTCAGCAAAATAACCGAAGGGCAGCAAGTTGCCCAGGCAGGTAATTTTTGCATAATGAACAAAAAAGCGCATCAGGCTATTCTGAAATTTGCTGAACGAAATCGCTACCTTCCTGGTATCAGAAATTTTATTGGCTTTAAACACAGCTTTGTTCTTTTTGAACGGCCCAATCGTTTGGAAGGCGAGCCTAAAATGAACCGCAAAAAATTATTTGCGTTGGCTGCAGATGCCATTTATTCGTTTTCAAAATGGCCCATAAAAGCATGTCTATACCTTGGAGTTGCCGGTGTTTTTATTTTTCTGATAGCTATCATTTATACATTCGCCTCAAAATTTTTAGGTTTTGCACCCATCGGCTGGTCATCAATGTTTTTAGCAATTAGTTTTTTTGGCTCGGTGCAGCTTACCTTTTTAGGAATTATTGGCGAGTATATTTACCGGATTTTTAAAGAAGTTCAGAACCGTCCGCTCTATCTGGTAAAAGATATCTATGAATAAAAGTTTTAACATATTATCTGCGCGGAATCTGTTCTTTGCCACACTTTTAATCGTTGCTGTGGTTTTGATGTTTTTGGCGCCTCGCGCTGCTGTAAATGTTGATGAGCAATTGCATTATCCACACGCCAAAAAGGTTGTAAATTGGTATTTTTCTCTTGGCAACGACAGATCTTGTCTAGACACTCCTTTAACTAATTTGAAGTACTACGGACAGTCGGTCGATAATTTTACCGCACTTTTAAACCGCATCTTTAAGATTGAAAATGAATTCTTAATCCGCCATTTAACCGGTGCTTTTTTCTATTGGATTTTGCTCGTTTTTGCAGGATTTATCGGGCATGAAATCAGTGGTAGTTATTGGGTTTCGGTTTTAACAGTGCTTTCATTGGTTTTTATGCCGCGTCTTTTCGGACAGGCGTTTGGAAATTTGAAAGATATTCCGTTTGCTGCAGGGTATTTGGCAGGCATTCTTTTTATTATTCGCTTTATAAAAGAGTTACCAAAACCCAAATGGGCAACCGCAATATTTCTGGCTCTTGCAATTGCATTTACCTGTTCAGTTAGAATTGGAGGGCTCATTTTATTCGCTTACCTCGGATTGTTCCTTCTCATTTATTTTATTTTGAAGCCTTTTGAACTTAAACATATAGTTTCAACTAGACCTTGTTTTGTTAGGTTATTGGGTCAAGGAGTGGTGATTTTGCTGATTGGTTATTTTGCAGGATTGCTTTTCTGGCCCTTTGCCTTACAAAATGTTTTTAAAAACCCGTTTGAAAGTTTGCATTTAATGGAGCATTATAAAGTAAGCATCCATCAGATTTTTAATGGCCACTTTTTTTGGAGCACACAATTACCGTGGTATTATTTGCCAAAATGGATTCTCATTTCAACTCCTGAATTCATTTTTCTCGGAATTATAATTTACATTTTTATTTCCATAAAAAAGGCAATAAACACAAGCACAGAATTTTCGCAACAGGCTTTATATGAATCTATTCTTCTGTTTGCATTTCTTTTTCCTGTAATTTATGTTATTGCAATTAAATCGAATTTGTACAGCGGTGTACGGCAAATGTTGTTCGTTTTTCCATCGTTGGCAATTCTGGCGTCGTACGGGATCCACTCATTTTTTGTTCAATTCAGAAAACAGAATTTCGCGAGAATTGTAACAGGACTGTTTTTGATTTTGATGTTATTTCCACTCAAACATCAGGCAAGTACTTTTCCTGCCGATTATATTTATTTTAATTCGGTTTCGGGAGGCAATAAAAGTGCCTGGGGTAATTTTGAATACGATTATTATTTTCATGGGATAAAAAATCCTGCTGAGTATCTTGTCCATTCGCTCGAAAAAGCAGAGAATGTTGTTGTTGCTACCAATTGCAGTCTTGACAACTATTTCGAAAATTCGAAAAACATTACATGTAAATATGTTCGTTATTTGGAGCGGAGTTCAAGCGACTGGGATTATGCAATTTTCGGGATAAATTATATACATCCGTTCCTTTTAAAAAATAAAACATGGCAGTCGACGGAAATTATCAAAACTTATTATCACAAGGGAAATCCAGTGGTTGTTATTCTGAAAAGAAAAAATAAAAACGATTTTAATGGAATTGAGGAAATAAACAAGGGGGAATTGGCGGCCGGAACTTTATTATTAAAACAGGCTTTGGATGAAGATCCGCAAAATGTGTGGCTTCTTGTAAATCTTGCCAAAGCCAGTTTACTTGAAAAGAACACAGCTGATTTTGAGTATTGGATATCGAAAGCGCGATTAATTTATCCTGATTATGAGCCATTATTTTTACTCGAAGCTCAAAAATTATTTGATGAGAATAAATTGGAAGAGGCAAAAAGTAAGCTGGATGTGCTGGCCAATATTAATTCGCTTTACGAACCTGCAACCCCGTTATTAAAAGCTATCAATAAAAAATTAAATAATAATTATTAAAATTTGACAAAATGAAAACTATCAAAAGAATTTTTGCAATGTTCATGTTAACCCTGATGAATATACCATTTCTTTTTGCACAGGAAGGAACTTACATTGAAAGTTTGAACGTTCCCGACAGTTCATATTTAAATCAGGAACCTTTGGTTACAGAACAAAGTTCTGGTTCAAATACAACGGTAATTATAATTGTAGCTTTAGTTGTAGTTGCTGTTGCAGCTTTTTTCATTCTTCGGAAAAAGAAGAAATAAATTTAGTTTGAAGTAAGTAAGAAAACCTGTCAACCGGCAGGTTTTTTTGTTTTCAGGTATTAGAAAAAGGCAAAAAAAAGGCAGCTTCTACAAGCTGCCTCAAAGCCATGAAAACAATTAAACAATGTTCAGAAAACAGAAAACTAGAAACAATCAAATAGTCATAATATCTTTTTCCTTAGCTTTCACTAAGTCTTCTACAATCTTCCCAAAATCATCCGTCATTTTTTGAACGTCTTGTTCTGCGTCTTTTTCCAAATCTTCAGACAACCCATCCTTTTGCAATTTTTTCAAACTTTCGTTCGCTTCTTTTCTTGCCGTTCTGATACTTACCTTTGCTGTTTCACCTTCGTGGAATGCCTGCTTAACCAGGTTTTTCCTTCTTTCTTCAGTAAGTACCGGAATGTTAATCCGGATAATTTCACCATTATTGTCAGGGTTGAATCCCAGATTTGCAGCTAAAATAGCTTTTTCAATAACTGGTATCATACCTTTTTCCCACGGTTGAATAGCAATTGTCCTTGCATCTGGTGTGCTAATGTTTGAAACCTGATTTAAAGGAACTGTGCTGCCATAATAATCGACTGAAACGCTGTCGAGCATTGTTGGTGAGGCTTTTCCTGCACGAATATGAATTAACTCTTTTTCGAGATGCTCAACTGCACCTCTCATTTTTTCGTTACAATGTTCTAAAACAAATTCTACTTCTTCGTGCATAAATAACCCTGAGTTTCCAACTGTGGACTGTTAGCAAATATAGAAAAAATATATATACGCAAAAATTTTTTACTTAATTTATTGTAAATATCGTTGAAAAAATCTCAATTACAAACAATAGTTCCGATGTTTTCACCGTTCAGTACTTTTAGCAAATTACCTTTCTGGTCCATATTAAAAACCAAAATTGGGAGATTGTTTTCTTTACATAAAGTAGTTGCTGTCAGGTCCATGACCTTAAGATTTTTGGTGTAAATCTCATCAAAAGTGATACTGTCGAATTTTGTTGCATCGGGGTGCTTTTCAGGATCTGCAGTGTAAATTCCGTCGACACGGGTTCCTTTCAGCATTATTTCAGCTTCAATTTCAATTCCACGCAATGCACTTGCGGTATCCGTCGTAAAATAAGGATTTCCGGTTCCACCTGAAATAATTACAACTTCACCTTTTGAAAGCGCTTCAATAGCTTTTTGTTTTGAGTAATATTCACCAACCGGTTCCATGCGTATGGCAGTTAGAACTTTCGATGTCACTCCGTAGCTTTTTAATGCTGAATTTAAAGCCAGACTGTTGATGGTTGTAGCAAGCATTCCCATTTGGTCCCCGTCAACTCTGTCGAATCCTTTGGCAGCGCCACTTAATCCTCTGAAAATATTTCCGCCGCCAATAACAATTCCAACTTCTACACCGGCTTTTATCAATTCCGAAATTTCTTCGGCATAATCGTTTAACCGGTTACTGTCAATTCCGTATTGCTGGTTTCCCATCAAAGATTCTCCGCTGAGTTTTAACAAGATTCTTTTGTATTTTATCATGTTTTATATCGCTGGTTTGTTGGGCAAAGATAAAATGAATTTTTCCATAAAATGGAAAAGCCATTTGAAAAAATCAAATGGCTTTTTTTAAAGTCTGTGCTGTTTAATTAATTACCCTTCGTAATTAAAACCGGTAAGTATATTTCTATTTCAATAGCCAAAAAAGGGGAGAGGCGTTGTTTTGAAATAGTAGACCAAAGAAAAAATTATTTTTTCGAGAAATACCTGATAAAAATTATGTAACGAGAAACCTCCGAGAACGCCTGTTTTTATTAGTGTTATGATTTATTTGAAAAAAGCTAAATAAAGTATTTTAAAGTCCCTGTTTTCTAAAATTTTTATTTGAAAAAAGCGATGATGCTTACAAAATGAAAGTTGGGGTTTCAAAGAGAAAAAAAGGGCAAAAATTAAATGTTCATATTAAGTTAACATTGAAGTTTAAATCATCTCAATCCCTTTGTCCTGTTTTCCGCACTTTTTTGCAACACCCGTGTAACTCATTGTAAATCAATTACAGGTTAGTAAATTTGGGTGTTGCAAAATTTTTCAGATGTTTGTAAGAGAGTTAAAAAATCGCAGTGGAAGTGTTAGCATACAGATAGTTAGCAAGGCCAGGGGCAAGTATAAAGTAGTTAAATCATTAGGTTCTGCCACCACACGGCAGGAAATAGAAAGGCTCACCCAATTAGCCCAACAAGAGATTGATCGTTTATCAGGACCATTAACTTTGTTTACATCTCCTGATGATATTCTTGTGGAAAAAGTATTTGAATCGCTTGATAACTCCAGTATTCAGACAGTAGGCCCTGAACTGGTTTTCGGAAAAATTTTCGATTATATTGGGTTTAACCAGTTTGGTGAAGAACTATTCAGGCATTTGGTCATCTCGCGGCTTGCTTTTCCCCTGAGTAAGCTAAAAACCATCGAATACCTTTATCGTTACCAGGGTGTGACGCTTAACATTGATGCGGTCTATCGTTTTCTTGATAAGTTGAACACAAGGCTTAAAGAGCAGGTAGAGCAAATATCCTTTGCCCATACAATGAAAGTTTTAAATGGGGACATCAGTGTGGTGTTTTATGATATGACCACGCTTTATTTTGAAGCCAGCGATGAAGACGACCTGCGCAAGACGGGTTTTTCGAAAGACGGCAGGCACCAGAACCCGCAAATATTTATCGGGCTTCTGGTTGGTTTGGGAGGTTATGCCATCGGGTACGATATTTTTGAGGGCAACTCTTACGAAGGGCACACCCTGATTCCATTTCTGGAGAAGATGGAGCAACGGTTTAAACTTGGCAAGCTGGTGGTGATTGCCGATTCGGGATTGTTGTCAAACGATAATATCGCTGCTCTTGAAACTAACGGTTATGAGTACATACTTGGTGCCCGTCTGAAAAATGAATCAGGCCGAATAAAAACAGAAATACTTCAGCACGTTTTCATTGATGGGGATACCACCAGTATTACAAAAGATGAGAGAACAAGGCTGATTGTCAATTATTCCACCGGCAGGGCCTCGAAAGACGAATACAACCGCAAAAGAGGTCTGACCCGTTTGGAAAAACAGGTTCGGGCAGGAAAGCTTACCAAATCGAACATCAACAACCGGGGTTACAATAAATACCTGAAATTATCGGGCGAGGTATCCATTGAAATCGATTACGAAAAGTACAATCAGGACAAAGTTTGGGATGGACTGAAAGGATACGTGACCAATACCCGCCTGACCGATGCGGCAGTAATGGAAAACTACAAAAATCTTTGGCTCATCGAAAAAGCATTCCGCATGTCAAAAACCGATTTGCGTATCAGGCCAATCTATCACAGGTTGCGAAACCGCATTGAAGCACACCTTTGTATTGCCTTTACAGCTTATTGTATTTATAAAGAATTGGAACGGGTCCTATACCATGAAAAATCAACACTTTCGCTCCGAAAGGCAGCTGAGCTGACACACAATATGTACCAGGTAAAATACACGCTTCCTGACTCAGGGCACACAAGAACAAGGCTGCTGACTATGGACGCAGAACAAAAGGAATTGTTCGAAATTATCTCAAAAAATTTTTAGGGTGTTGCAACGCTGAAAACAGGAAAAAATTATTTTTTCGAGAAATACCTGATAAAAATTATGTAACGAGAAACCTCCGAGAACGCCTGTTTTTATTAGTGTTATGATTTATTTGAAAAAAGCTAAATAAAGTATTTTAAAGTCCCTGTTTTCTAAAATTTTTATTTGAAAAAAGCGATGATGCTTACAAAATGAAAGTTGGGGTTTCAAAGAGAAAAAAAGGGCAAAAATTAAATGTTCATATTAAGTTAACATTGAAGTTTAAATCATCTCAATCCCTTTGTCTTTGCACATTTGAACACTTTTTTCGCTCAGTTTGTACTTTTGAATTTTACCGCTTGCTGTCATTGGGAATTCATCAACAAAGAATATATATTTTGGTGTTTTGAAACGTGCAATCTGGCCACGGCAGAAATCGATAATTTCCTCTTCGGTTAAACTCGCACCTTTTTTTACTTTAATAAAAGCGCCAACCTGTTCACCGTATTTCGGACTGGGAACTCCGGCAACTTCAACAGCCTCAATTTGTGGCATACGGTACAGGAAGTTTTCAATTTCACGCGGATAAATATTTTCTCCACCGCGGATAATCATGTCTTTAATACGACCTGTAATCCTGTAAAAGCCATCTTCAGTTTTTAATGCCAAATCGCCGGAATGCAACCAGCCTTCCTTGTCGATTACTTTTTGTGTGGCTTCAGGGTTGTTGTAATATCCTTTCATAACGTTGTAACCACGGCAACATATTTCGCCCTGTTCGTTGGCTTTGCACGTTTCTCCGGTTTCAGGATTGACAATTTTAACCTCAACATTCGGGTATTCATAACCAACAGTTGTTGAACGGATTTCGGGTGAATTATGTGTTCGAGTTGCGGTCATTCCCGGTGAAGATTCTGTTAGGCCGTAAACGATGATGATGTCTTTCATATTCATTCGCGACATCACCTGGTTCATAGTTTCAATCGGACAAAGAGCACCTGCCATTATTCCGGTGCGCAGGGAACTTAAGTCGAACATATCGAACATTGGATGATTTAACTCGGCAATAAACATGGTAGGAACACCGTAAAGAGCCGTACATTTTTCTTTTTGTACCGATGCAAGAACCATCAACGGATCAAATTCTTCGTTAAAAACCATGGTAGCACCGTGGGTTATAACAGCGCAAAGTGCCAAAACGCATCCAAAACAATGAAACATTGGAACGCAAACCAGCAAACGTTCGTCGTTGGTGTAATTCATACATTGCCCGGTTGCCAGTCCGTTATTCAGAATATTGTGGTGCGAAAGCATAACTCCCTTCGGAAAACCTGTTGTTCCCGAAGTATATTGCATGTTTACAACATCGTGGCAATTCAGCGCAAGTTTTATACTTTCCAGTTCAATATCATCGACATGATTTCCAAGCAAAATCAGTTCAGCAGTATTGAACATACCGCGGTGTTTTTCCTGTCCTATAAAAACTACATTCTTAAGTTCGGGGAATTTTTCAGTTTTAAGCCCGCCCCGGGGTTGTTCTTTCAATTCGGGGACAAGAGTAAAAACCATGTCTACAAAATCGCTGTCGCGATAACCGTCGGCAAGACAAAGTGTATTTATATCTGCATTGTTTAGCAGATATTCCAGTTCAGCCAATTTGTAACTTGTGTTTATAGTTACCAGGATAGAACCGATTTTTGCAGTTGCAAACATAAAGGTGGTCCAGTCGGGGACATTTTTTGCCCATATTCCAACCTTGTCGCCCGGTTTTACACCAATGTACAAAAGCCCTTTGGCAAGGTTGTCGACACGTTCGTTAAATTGTTGGTAAGTAAAACGCAAATTTCTGTCGGGGTAAACCATAAATTCTTTGTCGGGTGTTTCCATTGCCCATTTTTCGAGCATTTCACCCAAAGTGTAGTCTATCAGCTGCATTTTTTCTGTCGATATTTCAAAAGTGAACTAAACGGGATAATAAATTACGGCCATTATTTTTGCCTGTTTTTCGCCTCCGGCATGTACGTTGTGAGCAACAACCGAATCGAGATAAATGCTGTCGCCTTTGGCCAGTTTGAACAACTCTTTTCCATAATTTATTTCAACGTTTCCTTCCAAAACATAAATAAACTCCTCTCCTTCGTGCGACGATAACTTGTAGTCGGATTCGTTGGCAGGCTCAATTTCAACAATAAAAGGCTCCATGTGCCTTCCTGTTTTATCGGGTGCCAGCGAATAAAAATTCAAATGTTCCCGGTTTTTGGGATCCTTTGTTGAAAAACTTAATGCCGCTTTTTCTTCACCAGCTCTTACAATTACCGGCCCTACATGATCGAGATCATCGAGAAATGTTCCGATTCTTACGCCAAGTGCACGGGTAATTTTAATTAAATGCCCGAGCGAAGGGACAGTTCCTTTTTCTTCAATGTATTCCAACTGGTTTACATCGAGGTTAGCTTTTAATGCCAAATCTTCCCTTTTTATTTGACGAAACTCGCGAAACTCTTTGATCTTTTTGCCGATTTTGTTACTTGGTTTCATGTGAAATTGTATAGTTTAGTTTACTTATCTTTCAGAAATATTTTTATTGAAAACAATACAAAATTATGGTTTTGAATTTTATATGAAAGATTTGCCAGAAAAAAAGAAAAGGTACCTGTTAAAGTACCTTTTCAATTGTATGTTATTTTGTTTAAACCCAGCGTATATACCCAAAATCCTGTCGGTGTGGCAGGTTTTCATTTTTGGGGTACAATCTGAAACCGTAACTGAACGACCCCGGATGGTTTGGATGTAAATTCAGTTTATAAGTACTTACTGAATCTTCCTTGCCAATGGTTTCGAATTCTATGGTTTCAACAATTTTGTATGAATTTTCTCCTTCATTTTCTGTAATTACCAGTTCCAACCCAACTTCTTCGCTGGAAAGATCTTTTAAATCAATTTTTACAAGAATTGGGTATTCCTGGCCGATTTTCATTTTATTGGTAATGCCGTCGGAAATATCGATGCTTTTAATTTCAATATCATTCCATTGCGAGCTTACCCAGAATTTCCACGAAGCCATTTCTTTCGCTAACGAGAAGTTGTCGTTTTTCATTCGTTGCGCACGCTCGAATTGCGGATTATAATACCGGTCCTGGTAATCTTTAATCATCCTTCCGGTTGTAAAATTCGGAGCAACACCTGCTATCGTATTTTTAATAAAACCAACCCAGCGTTCCGGGACATCCGATTTGTTTCTGTCGTAGAAAGCATCGATAACTTCTTCTTCCAGAATAGAATAGATGGTTTCTGCATCCAGTTCATCCTGAAAATCCTGAACATCGTAAGTACGCTCGGCAGGCAGCGCCCAGCCGGCATCTTTTTGGTACCCTTCAACCCACCAGCCGTCGAGAACTGAAAAGTGAAGTGTTCCGTTCATCACGCCTTTTTCACCGCTGGTTCCTGATGCTTCCAACGGACGGGTAGGTGTGTTCAACCAAACATCAACTCCCTGAAGAAGCATTTTTGCCAGGTTCATGTCGTAATTCTGAACAAAAAGAATTTTACCTCTGAATTCCGGACGTTTTGAAATCTCAACAATATTTTTGATTAAATCCTGGCCTGCTTTATCTGCAGGGTGTGCTTTTCCTGCAAAAATAAACTGAACGGGTCTTTCCGGATTATTAACAATTTTTGCCAAACGCTCAAGGTTTCTGAACAGCAAGTAACCACGTTTATATGTGGCAAAACGACGCGCAAAACCAATAGTAAGTGCATTTGGGTTCAGTTTTCCAATCACTTCGGTAATCAGTTTCGGATTTTCGTGACGTTTAATCCAGTTGTCGGCAAAACGTTGTTTTATATATTTGATAAGTTTTAACCGAAGGTCTTTGCGCAACTGCCATATTTCTTCGTCGGGAACCTGGTAAATATTTTTCCAGACTCCAAAATCGAGCTGCGTTGCCGGGAATGAATTTCCAAAATATTTTTTATGAATTTCTTTCCATTCCTGGGCAGTCCAGGTAGAATAATGTACACCATTGGTAACGTATCCGATTTCAAGCTCTTCCTCAAGAAATCCCTGGTACAAATCTTTTAAAACGGTTTTACTTACTTCACCATGCAATTTACTAACCCCGTTAATTCCCTGGGAAAGGTTACAGGCCAAATAACTCATGTTAAAATGGTCTTCGTACTGATTTGCTTTTCCAAGCATTTCAAATTCATTCCAGTCTAAGCCAATTTTTTCAGGAATAAAATTCATATAATGGCGGAACATGTCTTTGTGGAAAGAATCGTGACCGGCCGGAACAGGAGTGTGTGTGGTAAAAACAGTGGAAGCCCTGACAACTTCTTTTGCCTCGGCAAAAGTAAGGTCTTCCTTTCCCATTAAATTTATAATTCTTTCAATGCCAATAAATGCAGCATGACCTTCGTTGCAATGATATACATCGGAAGTATAACCCAGTTTTTCCAAAATCCTTATTCCACCCAAACCGAGCAACATTTCCTGTTTTAACCGGTTTTCGTTATCGCCTCCGTACAAATAGTGAGTAACAAATCTGTCTTGATCCTGGTTGTCAATAAAGTCGGCATCTAACAAATACAGTTTAACCGCACCTACATTTACCTGCCAAACACGGGCTTTAATATTTCGTCCGGGATATTCTACTTCTACTTCAATCCAGTTTCCGTTTTGGTCGAAAGCCGGCTGAACAGGAATTTTGGAGAACTGTTGTGCTTCGTAATTGGCCATCTGCTCTCCGTAAAGGTTCAGTGTTTGTTTAAAATATCCGAAGCGGTAAAGTAAGCCTACTGCAATCAGGTTTACTTTCGAATCGCTGGCTTCTTTTAAATAGTCGCCGGCAAGTATTCCCAGCCCACCGGAGAAAATTTTCAAACTGTCGTGCAGACCGTATTCCATACTAAAGTAGGCAATTTGTGGTACTGAAAGGTTTTTTCTTTCTTCGAGATAATGGTTGAAAATGCGGTAAACATGGTGCATTTTTGAAACAAATTCCTCGTCGTTCTCCAATTCTTTTAACCTCGAAAAACTAACTTCATCGAGTAATACAACCGGATTATGAGCGCATTCTTCCCAAATATCTTCGTCAATATATTGAAATAGTTCACGGGCTTCGGTATTCCAAACCCACCAGAGATTTTTTGATAAGTCGCGCAACGGACTTAAACTTTCGGGGAGGTTCGATTCTACTATTATTTTCTTCCAAACAGGAGGTTCAATAACAGGTTTCTCAATAAATCTTACGCCTTCTGACTTCATATTTTCTAATTTCTTACTATAACTTTCTAAAAATGAATCTGCAAAAATAGTTTTTCTTATCACATTCGGATAAAAATTCAAATTTTAATGTCAATTGTACTTTTGAAATAATACGCTGATAAGATTGGATTTAAGTTATTTTTTTAATGATGGATTTTTTCTTTTGTTTTTCTGAAACCGGTGAATTTCGGCTTCCATTTTTTTAATTTTTTTTTCCTTTTCATCAATAAGTTTATGTAGAGCGGCGATTTCATTTTCCATTTCACTTTCCGGAACGTATGAATTTAGCCTTATTTTGAAATCACTGAGTACATTCATATAATTGATAAAAGCTTCGTAGGGTGTGTCGAACGGATTTACGTTGTTTTGATTTCCGCCGTGAGAATAATATTTGGTCGACATGTAGTAGAAATGATCGCTGATTTGGAGGTAGTTCCAGTCTTTTACAAGCTCCGGATCGGAGCATTTTTCCATTCTGTGCCTGAGCTCGTATAATTTTTCAAAGGCCTCTTTTTGCATTCCGTTTCCGAGCCAGGCTGTTAAATCTCTTTCTTCGTCGGCCCACGAAATAGGATGGGGTACATTTACCATAGAAACCGGCTGAAGTTCTTCAACCACTTCAGAAGGAGTAGCAAATTTAAGATTGTGATTATTTACAATCTGTCCGGCAAGGTTTTCAAAAAAGTTGAAAATGCCACTTTCTTTGGTCTGTCGTTCGCCAAACGATTCGTAGCTGAGAAAAATATTAACCACCTCCTCTTTTTCATCCATTTTTTCGAGCCAGCTTACAAATTTTTCTGCGGTAAGCGGAAATTCAGACCATTCGCGGTTCGAAAAACGGAATGAAATATCATCGCTGAGTTTAAAATTTCGCATCAAAACTTTCAGACGGGGATTAATTGCGTTGACATATAAAAAGTTGGGGCTTTTCCAGCCAAGAATATGTTTTGCTCCCTCGGTAAGAATCCCCTTGTATCCCATTTCGGCAATCTGAGCGCCAATTTCATCGGAATAAATCATTTCGGTATTTCTGAAAATTTGCGGTTTATGACCGAACAAACCAAAAATCCGATCATCATGGAGTTTAACCTGTTTTTCAAAAATATCACGGTCTTTTAACGAGGATAACGAATGTGAGTATGTTTCCGATAAAAACTCAACACAACCGGTTTTTGCCAGTTTTTTAAATGAACCAATTACTTCGGGTGCATACAATTCGAATTGTTCCAGCGCCGTACCAGTTATCGAAAATGAAACTTTAAACTTACCTTCAAGTTTGTCTGCCAGTTTAAGGAGCAGTTCGTTGGTGGGGAGGTAGCTTTTTTCGGCTACTTTTCGCAGTATTGTTTCGTTGGTGTAATCATCGTAATAATAATGGTCGTTCCCGATGTCGAAAAAACGGTAGCGACGGTGCCGGAAAGGCTGATGAACCTGAAAAAACAGACAGATTGATTTCATTTCTCTGTGGTTAATTTTAAAATTAGTTTAGCACATTTGTGTACACTTTGTACACTTTTTCGGCAGAATTTATCCATTTCAGGTTACGGACTTCTTCCATGCCTTCCTCTTTAAAAAACTTGGACAGCGAAGGATAATTCAGTAAACCGTAAATAGAGTCGGCCATGGCATGAGTATCCCAAAAGTCGATTTTCATAGCATTTTCGAGAATTTCGGCCACTCCCGACTGGTTCGAAATAATAACCGGAACGCCCGATTGCATGGCTTCCAGCGGAACAATTCCAAAGGGTTCAGAAACCGAGGGCATTACAAAAACATCGGTCATTTCAAACATTTGAAAAACATCGTCGCCCTGCAGAAAACCTGTAAAATGGAATTTATCCGAAATTCCAAGTTCCGCAACACGGGCAATCATTGTATCCATCATATCACCGCTACCTGCCATTACAAAACGTACGTTGTTCATTTTTTTCAGAACAAGGCTGGCTGCTTCAATAAAATATTCAGGACCTTTTTGCATTGTTATTCGCCCCAAAAATGTTACAACCTTTTCAGTTACCCCTTTTTTCAAAATTGGTTTTTCAGAAGGAATAAGCGGTTCAACGGCATTGTAAACCGTTGTTACTTTTTGGGGCGAAATACGATATTTTTCGATGATGGTTTTTCGGGTGAAGTTGCTGACAGCAATGATTTTATCAGCCAATTCCATTCCCTCCCGTTCAATCCCATAAACTATCGGGTTTACATTACCTCCACTTCGGTCGAATTCTGTGGCATGAACATGAATAACCAGTGGTCTTCCCGAAATATTTTTGGCTGCGATTCCTGCCGGATAGGCCAGCCAGTCGTGCGCATGAATTATGTCGAATGAATTTTTGCCGGCAATAATTTCAGCAACCAAAGCATAATTTTTTATTTCCTGAAAAAGGTTGCCTCCGTAAGTTCCGCTGAAATCGATTTTAAAACCGTCGTCGGTTTGAATAAACTTGGTGTTTTTTGAATACTTTCCGCTTTTTAGTTTCCAGAATTCCTCTTCGCTGACATAAGGTACAATTTGCGACTCTACTTCAAAATAATCGATTTTTTTCTGGATGTCGTCGAACTGAACTTCTTTTTGATTTAATGCCACATTGTTGGCGCCAACCAAATGTATACCTGTCTGGTCTTCATCTCCAAACGCCTTGGGAACCACAAAAAGCACTTCCATGTTGTTCAACTCGGATAATCCTTTTGTGAGTCCGTAACAAGCTGTTCCCAAGCCTCCTGAGATGTGGGGAGGAAATTCCCATCCAAACATTAATACTTTCATAACCGCGGTTTTTAATCTTTGTAATTCTGAATAAAATGCGTTGCATAAACTACCCCGGCCACACTCCACGCCTGCGAGATGGCGCCTTTTGCACGGTGTGGCGGATTTCCGTTGTACATTTCAGCCATGGTTCCGATACAGTGTTCGGTCATGTCTTCTTCAAAACTTTCCATAATTTGTTTTACAAAAGGCAGTCCTCCTTTTTTGTGGATTTTTACATAACCTTCAACAAAAAACTGAATGAGCCACGGCCACACAGTTCCCTGGTGCATTGCCATTTCCCTTTCCCGCGGACCGCCTTCAACATTTCCTTTGTAGCGCAGGTGATCGGGTGAAAGTGTACGCAATCCGCGTTTGGTAAGTAATTTCTTTTTGGCTACGCTTAAAATTGATTTTTTTTGTTCGGGCGAAAGCGGCGAATAATCGAGTGCAGTTGCAATTACCATGTTCGGACGGACTGCCCAGTCGGCGACACCGTTACGAACAACATCGGCCAAATGTTCGTGTCCCGGATTCCAGAAAGTTTTCAAAAATGACTTTCCTACTTTTGCAACCATTTCTTTCCACTTTTCAACAAAAGTGTAATCTCCGGCCATGTCAGCCAGGTCGAGTGCAAAACAAATGGCATTAAACCATAACGCATTTATTTCAACCGGAAGTCCGTTTCGCTTAACAACCGGTATTCCGTCAACATAAGAATTCATCCATGTTAACGCCGTGTTTTGTTTTTCGGCATAAATTAATCCTTCTGCATTCATTCCCACATATTGCAGGGTAGTGTTTTTATATGCCTCCAGTATTTCTTTTATTGCTGAACTATATTTTTCCCAGAATTTTTCAGGATTTTGGTTCTTTTTGAAATAATGCTGAAGTGCCCAAATGAACCAGAGTGGCGCATCGGCAGAAAAATATTTACGTTCTTTTTCATGAATCTGATCCGGGAAAAATCCGTTTTTCAGAAACGGCAAATAATAATCGAGTACTTTGTTGCAGGTAATTCCATCGTTTAGCGAAAGACAAAGCCCGGGTAGCGAAATAAAAGTTTGCCGGGTTATGCTGTCGTACCATGGAAATCCGGCAATAATATCGGTTTCGTTTTCTTTGTTCCTGATAAATTGTTCAGCAGCATTGTCGAGTGAGCTAAGAAATGAAACACGGGGTTGTCGTTTTTGTAGTTCGCGGGTGAAACGTTGTTTCAGAGAAACCGGGTTTGTTTCCAGCGTTCCGGCGGCAAAAACCACGGATTCCCCTTTTTTTATAGGTAATTCAAAATAACCCGGAACAAACAAATCTTCCAGGTAATCGTATCCGCGGTTCAGTTCCTTAACATATTCAATATTGTAATACCAGTCGGGAACAGGAACAAAATCAACACTTTTGTTGAATTGCATAAAAAGATCGGGGTACCCTTCGTACAATTTCATGCTGATTCCGTTGGTGGATTTTTTAAATTTTGAATTGGCAAACATATTGGCTTTGCTTAACTGGTGGATGTTTCGGAAAGCCAAAAATGGTTTGAACCGCAAAATTGTAGGAGAATGTGCATCTTCGAGCGTGTACCGGATAAGCACCTGTTCTTCTTTTTCAACCAAAACCCTTTCTTTGGTTAATATTACTCCTCCAACCCGGTAAGTAACTTTTGGTATTCGGTCGATTTTAATATCGCGAATGTATTTATGTCCTTTGGGTTCATAAACCCCTCCCTTGAAGCGATGAATTCCAAGATTAAACTCTGCATTGTTTTGAACCACTGTTTCGTGAAGCGAGGAAAGCAAAACATGTTTTTCTCCTCCGAAATTTTCAATCGGGCAAATTAACAGACCATGATATTTTCTGGTGTTGCAACCGTTAAGAGTAGAACTCATGTAAGAACCTGCCCTGTTCGAACGTAAAACCTCTTTGTTTAACGAATACTCGAGATTAATTAATTGTTCCTTATCAAATTTGAGGTAATCCATGATCAAAAAAAAGTGCTAAAATTATAGGTGAAGTTAGGTGAAAAGCAGATTTTACTGCTTCTTTCAAAAGTAACTTTTTAAACTTAAAATTGTTCGAAATTTTTACTGATTTCATACAATTCCGTATTAAAATGTTGTTTTTCTAACTCAAAATTAAGATTGGGAAATTGCTTCTCCAAGTCTTTAACTTGATTTAACGCAGCTCTTAAAAAAGATAAATATTCAGAAGAATTTTTGTTGATTGGTCGGTGATGGAATGCCTTGTTTAATTTTTGAATCCCTGGAATCAACTTTAAACTTTCAGGTTCAATCAGTTTTTCTTCAAAAATGCTCCAGATATGGTTTATTGCCACGTCCGAAATGTGAAGCATGTCTTCGTTGTAAAAACGGTAATCGCGAAGTTCGTCCATTACAATTTCGTAGGCTGGAAAATAACAGCAGTTTTGGTTGGCGAACTCTTCCAGAATTTTGTCGATGGCCAGTAATAAAGTGGCTTTGCTCCGTTGATTTTCGATGGCTCCGTCTTTCCAGTGCCGAACCGGGCTTACGGTAAAAATTACCTGACAATTCGGATTAACTTTCCAAAAAGTCACCAGCAATTTTTTATATTCTTCCGTAATTTCATCGACAGTCAGCCGAAAATGTTCAAACTTGTTAGCAGGAATTTTATGACAATTCGAAACCACGTTTCCTGAATTTTTATACCGGTACACCCAGGCTGTTCCAAAAGTAAGGAATAGAAAATCGGCGTTTTTCAGAAATGCAGAAGAAAATGCGATTCGTTCATTAATTTTCCGAAGCGTTTCTTTTTCCGAGACGGATGAAAAACGGCCGTGGTGTGAAAAACTGTGCCAAAGTCCATTGTATTCTGTTAAATCCTCTTTCTGAAATTGTTTATTTAGGAGCAGGTTCCAAAGTGCGCCGGCAACCGAAGCCGGATTGTACAAAATTCCAAACGGGTTAATATCGACAGGAAATTTTAGCGCCTCCATTTTATTCCCCACATTTTCGGTAAAACAGGAACCTATAAAAACATTGTTTTTTGTGTAGCCTGTTTTTTTTGAAAATGCCGGAATTTCAACAACCGTTTGAAATTTAATGTTCGCCATTATTATATTTTAGGAAAATCTATCTTTTTCAATACCAGCGCAGTCCGGGCCGGCAGGTACAATTTCAGAAAATGCTGGCTGTTTTTTCCCTGGCTGGGCAAGGTATAGTAACTAATATCTTCATCCACGAGGTCGTTTCCGCCAAAACGCCCCGAATCGGTATTCAACACAATTTTGTATTTCCCCGGGCCAAGCGGAATTCCATAGTCGGTAAACGATTGCGAAGGGTTGAAATTGAACACAAACAGGAACAATCCGCGATGATAAGCAAAAACTTTGTCGGGTTTATTTTCCAATACCAGGTCGACCGGAGGAATTGTCAGCAGTTTGTGTTCGCTGACGAAATGAATCATTTCTTTGTCGAAATCGTAAAGCCAGTGAAATTTTAATTCCGGGTCTTCCGAAATGCTCCATATTCTGCGGCAATGTTTGTACGACCAGCCGTTTCCTTCGCGCGGAAAATCGATCCATTCGGGATGCCCGAATTCATTTCCCATAAAATTAAGATAAGCTCCGCCGGCAGTGGTTGCCGTGGCCAGCCGAATCATCTTGTTCAAAGCAATTCCTCGCTCAACAATTAAGTTGGGCTGGTCTTTTCGCATACTAAAATACATTTCCTTGTCGATGAGGCGGAAAATAATGGTTTTGTCGCCAACCAAAGCCTGGTCGTGCGACTCGGCGTAACTTACCACTTTTTCATCGAGCCTTTTGGAAGTAAGCTGGTAAAAAATATCGCCAACGTTCCATTCGTCGTCCGATTTTTCCTTGATAATTTTAATCCAGAAATCGGGAACTCCCATGGCCATACGAAAATCGAAACCAAGTCCGCCATCTTCAACAGGAACTGCGAGTCCGGGCATTCCGCTCATATCTTCAGCAATGGAAATTGAATTTGGTTTTACCTGTTTAATAAGTTTGTTGGCCAACCTGAAATATGTCGTGGCCTCGTGATCCACATTTGGTCCGAAATAGTCATTGTAGCTCGTAAATGCTTTTCCCAAACCGTGGTCGAAATACAACATACTGGTTACGCCGTCGAAACGAAAGCCGTCGAATTTATATTCTTCGAGCCAATATTTTATGTTGGAAAATAAAAAGTGCAAAACTTCATTTTTGCCGTAATTGAAACAATAGGAATCCCAGGCCGGATGTTCACCTTTTCCTCCGCCGTGAAAAAATTGAAACCGGGTTCCGTCGTAATTTCCCAAACCTTCCACTTCGTTTTTAACCGCATGAGAATGAACAATGTCCATAATTACGGCGATTCCCATTTCGTGTGCTTCGTCAATCAGTTGTTTTAAATCGTCGGGAGTTCCAAAGCGCGAAGAAGCAGCAAAAAAGCTGGAGACGTGGTAGCCAAAACTTCCGTAATACGGATGTTCGGGAATGGCCATCAACTGAATAGTATTGTAACCGTTGGCTTTAATCCTCGGCAACATTTTTTCCATGAATTCATGAAACGAATGAACGCGTTCTTCCTCGCCGGCCATTCCAATGTGCGCTTCATAAATCAGCGGCGGTTCTGCTGATCTTTGAAAATCGGGGTGTTTCCACTGGTAAGGATTTTCGGGCGCCCAAACCTGTGCATTAAAAATATGTGTATTTGGATCCTGCACGGCACGTGTTGCCCAGGCCGGAATTCTTTTTCCGTAGTTTATCGCCCAATGAACCGATAGTGCATACAAATCGCCGTGGTGAATTTGGTTTTCTTCAAGCTCAAGTTCCCAAACTCCGTTTTCAAGCGGGTGGAAAGCAAACGATCTTTCTTCCTGCCAGTTGTTAAAAGTTCCAATCAAATAAATAAAAGTGGCATTTGGCAGCCATTCGCGAATTACCCAGCCATTTTCCGTTTTGTGAAACCCAAAATAAAGATGACCGGTAGCAAAATCACTTAAAGTTCCTGTGCCAACAAGTTCTTTTTCCCTGGCTTCTGCTTCGTTTATTCTGTTAATAATAACATTAGCAAACGGTTCAAGCCACATATCATCTTTTACAAGTTTTGGCAGATTTTTCATGTATATAAAATTTCAATTTAGTGTTCAAAAATCTTCGTATCAACCAGTTTTTTCAATCAAGGACAGCAACGAAATGGAATTCGCGTGAAAATTTATTCATTCTTTTTGGTATTTAGCTTAATCATGCTCATTTCATGTGTTTAATATTCAATATTCTTTTTAATGGTTTCTTTTTCAATGGTTTTATTGAATGAAACTTTTTAGTTTGTCCTGAAAATAATAACATTTAACTACCAAAGCAACTGTACAAATTTTTCAGGTGCATTTTCTATAAAGATATAAGATTAGCCATAAAAAATGGTTCACGGGGTGTAAAATAAACTCAATATTCATTAATAATTTTCGTGGTACACTTGGTTTTATGGCAAGTGTTGTAAAAATCAAATGGTTAAAAGTTGGAATAAAAAGAAGGGCAAGTAAATGAAAAAACCATGGTGGAGGGACACCATGGTTCAAAATCAAATTAATTCTGTTTAATTGTTAATTTAAAATTGAGATTGAAATTACAATAATCATTCCGAACGGAAATAATTAGAGCAAATCTCACATGTTTTACAGCTTGTTCAGGTAATTCCCTAAATAGAATTGCCAAATCTGAAATGAAATCTTGTTAATAATTGAGATTTATATTATCGACCCAAAGGACTGATTCTGGGGACCCAATGTATTGAATCCCTTCGTAGCTTGAAGAAAAATACATTATCAAATGGGTAGGTTTTTCGTTTTTTGTATCCCAGCCGGTCTCGATTAGCGGAACCATTTTCCCTTTGCTATTTTTTACATAAAGTTCGTTAACCTGCGGGATTAACCCCATTGTTTTTTCATCGTAAAATGGCTCGTTGGTAATGTCGCCATAATAAATATTAACGGTAGTGTCTTTTACCCAACTGTTGTTCGTTCCGTTTAAAAAATTGCGGGTTCCTCCAATGCGAATGGCATAAACATTTCCTTTTTCATCTTCCCATCTTTTTTGAAGAATAAAACAAAATTCAGCTTTGTCGGCACCTTGAACCGATTCAGAACTAAAAACCGATTTTATCCTGTTTTGTCCGGGGGAATATTTGTAGCTGAAATTTACAGCTTTGGGTTTGCCTGAAAATGGGATTCCATGATTAAGTTTCTGAATTGGATTTTGGATACTTTTTACGGGCTCAATAACTTCTCCAAGAAAAAGAGCACCCGAAACCAAAACCTTAAATTTTAGTCCAATAATATTTACCGCTCTAATTTTTGTTTCCATCCGGCAGCAAAACCCATCTTCTGTTTTTTCAGGAAAAACACAAGTATTTCCCAATTCTACGCCAATTTTTGCGTGAATATTTGTTGTTGCCCAGGGTGAAAGTTTATCTTTTGTTTCAGAAGAATTTTCAGAATTATTTTCCGGTTTTCCAACCTCATAGAGTTTTTTAGTTTCTCCTCCCACGATCGATGATTCCTGAACGGTTCTGTAATACCATAAATCAAGTTTGGAATACCGAATTTGTTCATTAGAGGGATTCGAATCAATTTTGTAATTTTCCTGTGCCGAAAGAACCCCGGTGATTAAAATAAATATCACAGTTAAATAAAACTCCTGTGAATATTTATGATTTGTTGTCATCTTTCTGAAATTTAACTCAGCAAAAAATTTAAAGCCGAAACATTAAATTCATTGTATTTTTCAATGTTACTCAAATGTCCGCAGGAAGAGATAATCTGTAAATTTGTATCGGGATTAATTTCACAAAAACGGATTGAGTCTTTTATAAACGCATGATCCTGATCGCCCATAATTAATAATGCAGGCGATTTAAATGGTTTAACAAATAATTTGTCGAGTTTAATTTTTACTTCTGAAAGTATTACCAACCAATTAATATATTCAACCGGATCTATTTGTTTGGCAATATCAATAAATACCTGCCGCGATTTAGCGTGGTTTTTTCTTGGCATAATAAAATAGGCCATAATTTTATAAAGGAAAAATGGCTTCTTAATATAAGGTGCGAGTACCTTTCCTAAATTGAATACCATGTAAATGCTTGGTTTTAAACGAAGAACACCTCCTGCGGCAACTACTGATATAAATTTTGAAGAATCAATCTCCTGCATTATGCGAATTAGGGTTGCCCCAAAAGAATTACCTACAAAATGTGCTTTTTCTATACCTAAATGTTCCATCAATTTAAAAACATCTTCTGCAATCAGGTCAAGAGAGTAACATCCGTTTTCCGGCTTTTCCATATTGTTAGAACAACCGTGGCCTCTTAAGTCGGGAAACAACAGGTTGAAGTGGGGTTTAAATGCTTTAAGTTGTAAACTAAAGGTACGTGAATCCCCACCTATCCCATGAAGGAATACTACCCATTCTTTATCGTCGGATAGTCTATAGCATTTATAGCTTAGGAGTTGTTTTTTCATTTTTCTATCTTTCTTAGGTTAACTTACTTTGTCAATTACTTATTAACAAAAGGATAATACAATTCTACAAAAATAAGAATATATTTGTGTAGAATTGTAGTTCGAAAGATTAAATTAGTTGAAATTTTTAACCCAAATATTATAAAGCTAAAATGTTCCGTTTTAAAAAATATCCAATCTGTTTTTTTGCGCTGCTTATTTTGTCTAGTTCACCGGTATTCTTGTCGGCCCAATATGTTCAGACAGTTCGTGGAAAGATTATCGATAAAGTTTCATCTTCGCCAATCCCCGGGGTGAATATCGTATTAAATAATCCAGCCGACAATAAAGGAACTTCCTCAGATGCTAACGGTGAATTTATTTTGAGAAATGTTTCAGTTGGCCGCAATAATTTTATGTTCACTTTTATAGGTTATGAACCGGTTGTAATGAAAAATATTGAGGTGAGTTCGGGAAAGGAACTCATTTTAAATGTTGAAATGGTTGAAAGTGTTACCAACCTTGAGGAAGTAACTGTAAAAGCATTCAAAAAAGGTGAGGTAATAAATAAAATGGCTACAATTAGCGCCCGGTCGTTTACCATTGAAGAAACCGAACGTTACGCAGGCAGCTGGTCGGATCCGGCGCGAATGGCAACAAATTTTGCAGGGGTTTTAACTTCGAGTAACGACACGCGTAACGATATTATTATAAGGGGTAATTCGCCAACCGGATTGCTTTGGCGTTTGGAAGGTATCGATATTCCCAACCCCAATCATTTCGCAGTTCAGGGTACCTCGGGCGGGCCGGTAAGTATGCTGAACAGTAACTTGTTAACCCGTTCCGATTTTTTTACCGGCGCTTTTCCCGCTCAATACGGTAATGCAATAGCCGGTGTTTTTGATTTGAACATGAGGAACGGGAATAACAACAAAACTGAGTTTGTGTTACAGGCCGGATTAAACGGTTATGAAGCCGGAGTTGAAGGGCCTCTTTCCAAAAAGCACAATGCTTCCTATATGATAAACTGGAGATATTCTTTTTTAGACGTCCTTCAGGATCTGGGATTCGATATTGTTGGTGGAGCTATTCCAACTTATACCGACTTAAATTTCAAGGTTAATTTTCCAACAGAAAAAATCGGTACTTTTTCAGTATTTGGTCTGGCTGGAATTGACGACGTTAGTGCAAATGCAGACCAAAGTACCGACCAGTTTAACCCGATTGAAAACACCGACCTTAAAAATGCAACATGGATGGGGGTTATTGGAGCTACTCATAAATTTTTACTGGGTGAATCGAGCAACATAAAAACGGCCTTTTCTTATTCAGGTCAAAAGACCGATATTTCATTGGATTCCGTGATGCCCGATCTTTCAAGGGAATTGTTTTATTCATCGAACTTTTTTGAGCAACAGGTTACTTTTTCAACTCATTACACGCAAAAGATAAATTCGAAGAATACATTTTCAGCGGGGTTGTCATATAAAGACAAATGGTTGGAGCAAATTGACAGCGCAAAATACATGGGTAGTTTTTTGCACCTGATCGATTTGAAAGATGAACATATTCAGTTGCTCCAGGGATTTGTTGAATGGAAACACCGAATTAACAGCAAAACAGATTTTTATACAGGGCTTTATAGTCAGTATTTAAAATTGAACGGTTCAAAATCTCTGGAGCCACGACTTGGTTTTAGCTGGAGTTTTACAAAATCTCAATCCGTGAAATTTGGATACGGAATTCACACACAGACACAATCGCTCCCGGTTTATTTTGTTGAAACCACAAATGAAGACCGAAGCAAATACTGGCGCACATGCGAAGGCCTGGACTTTACTTATTCCCAGCATTTTATTGTGGGGTACACCAATCGGATAAGCGATAACTGGAACCTGAAACTGGAAGCTTACTACCAGGATTTATACCGGATACCGGTTGAGTCAAAACCTTCCAGTTTTTCAGTGGTAAATTTGGGTGCAACTTATTATAACGGAACACAAGACAATGATAGTCTGGTTAATAACGGGCTGGGGAAAAACTATGGAATGGAAATTACCATCGAAAAATATTTAAGCCATAATTGGTATTGCCTTGTAACTTCGTCGCTTTTTAAATCACTTTACAAACCAAGCGATGGTATTTGGCGAAATACCGTTTTTTCATCGAATTATGCTGTAAACGGTTTGTTAGGTTTTGAGTTCCCGGTGGGAAAACGTACTTCGCTCGATTTTAATTTACGTGTAGTTTGGAGCGGGGGGATCAGGGCTTTGTATATCGATAAAGAAGCATCGATGGCAGCTGGCATTATAATTTACGACGATGCAAAAGCATATTCCGAACGGAACCGCGATTATTTAAAAGCGGATTCAAAAGTTACACTTAAATACGATATGAAAAAAACAACGGTTGAATTTGCAATCGACCTTATAAATTTGACCGATCGCGATAATATTTTCTCGGAAAACTTTGATCCAATTACCGGAAAAACTTCATATACATACCAACAGGGATTTTTACCAACTGCAATGTTACGGATTGTATTCTAAAAAAATCAACTTTAGCGAACTACAGTTGTTCTATTCCTGTTGAATATGAAAAAATAAAATGAAAAAGAACGGATTCACTACATTGTCGTTAAATATTCCGTACCCAAAAACCGATCCGCACAAAAGTCTTCAAATGCCTTTGTACGAAACTGTTGCATTTGAATTTGATTCGGCAGAACAGATCGAAGCCAATTTTAAAGGCGAATATATTGCGCATGTTTATTCCCGTGCTTCGAGTCCGACGGTGGAGTATTTCGAACTAAAAATGAAAACTTTAACTGAAAGTTTTGGAGTTCTTGCAGTGAGTTCAGGAATGGCGGCGATTTCGAATACAATGTTTGCTATTACCAAAGCCGGCGATAATATTATTTCGGGGAACCAGCTTTTTGGACATACTCTGTCGCTTTTTCAGCAAACATTGCCTGAATTTGGCGTTAAAACCCGGTTTTCGGATTTAACTGATGCTGATGAAATTGAACAACTGACCGACAATAATACACGCGCCATTTATTTTGAAACAGTTACCAATCCTCAATTAAATATTGCCGATATTGAAATGCTGGCAGCCGTGGCAAAAAAACACGGAATTCTTCTGATTGCCGACAGCACCATTACACCGCCAAATGTTTTCAAGGCAGGCAAACACGGGGTTAATATCGAAGTGGTTTCGGCAACCAAATACATTTCAGGCGGGGCAAACGCTTTTGGAGGTGCAATTATCGATCATGGAAATTATCGTTGGGAACAAAATTCAACCCTGAAAAAATACCACGAGAAATTTGGTGACAATGCTTTTATTGCCAAACTGCGCAAAAATATTTACCGGAACACCGGCGGAAGTATGGCACCGCAAACCGCAAAATTTATGGTTCAGGGTTTAGATATTATGGAATTGCGTGTGGAACGTTGTTTTCAGAATTGCCTGAGATTAGGTGAGTTTTTCGAAACAAATCCAAAAATTAAAAGGGTTGGTTACCCGGGGTTAACTTCCGACGTAAGAAACGGTCTGGCTGAAAAATATTTCTCCGGTATTCCGGGAACCATCATGTCGTTCGATTTGGAATCGAAAAAAGCTTGTTTTTCTTTCATGAATAAATTGAAAATTATTCGCCGGGCGACCAATTTAAACGACAACAAAACCCTGATTATTCATCCGTATTCAACCATTTATGCCGAGTTTTCGGAAGCAGAAAGGGAAAAAGCAGGAATTCGTGACACGATGATGCGACTTTCTGTTGGAATTGAAAATGTTGCGGATTTAATTGCCGATATCAAACAGGCACTTGAATAATTTATTCGCTTTTTCGTCCCATTAAAACATCAAAAAAGTGGTTGATGCGAGATACTTTTCCATCATCGGTTTTGGGTTCATCGATATATGCAGTGTAAAATTTTTTTGCCGAATAGGGAAGTTTTTGGTAACGTTTCATAAGTTCAGCATCGTTTTCCAGTAACCACTGAAGGTATTCCGGGATTATTATTTCCGGTGGATTTTCGTCTTTTTCAACAACGATGTCAACGGTATCTCCTTCCGTTTTACCAATGGCATCGCAAACGGCTTTTTTCAATTGAAGCCAGTGGGTGCCGTTCCCGTGGGGCAGTAAACTCATTTGAAATGTTTGTCCGTCGAAAGTGGCTTTTACGCGAATGGCTTTCCGGGTACCGAATTCTTTGGCGCTTTCAAACGGAAATTCAGCAAAAACGCCCAACTGCGGGCCTTTTATAAGAACGGTTTGGTATTCGTACTTTTTAGTCATTAAAATCAGGGTTGAATAAATTGCAGGTTTCTTTTTAATCCGTTAAATCCCGTTCGTTTAACTGCCGAATTTTTAAAAAGCTCATTAAAAAGCGGCTGTTCCATTTGGTGCCATCCGTTTTCAGAAAGCTGCAATAATTTTGAATTTGGTTCAAGTTCTGCTGTATTGTGCGGTTTCGATTTCAGGTTCCACGGGCAAACATCCTGACAAATATCGCAGCCAAAAACGCGGTTTTCGAATTTCCCTTTCAGGTTTATATCAAGTTCTCCTTTTAATTCGATGGTTTGGTACGAAATACATTTTGTGGCGTCAACAACGCGGTTGGCAGCAATCGCTTTTGTGGGGCAGGCATCGATGCAACGGGTGCAGGTTCCGCAGTGGTCGCGCACCAGTTTGGGTTCGTCGTATGGAAGTTCAATATCCAGCACTAATTCACCAATAAAAAAGAAACTGCCGTGCGAAACCGAAATAAGGTTGCTGTTTTTGCCAATCCAGCCTAACCCGGCACGGCGCGCCCAGGCTCGTTCCAGAACCGGCGCCGAATCAACAAAAGGCCGGCCATTGCAAGGTTTTATTTCATTTTGAATAAAGGAAAGCAACTTTTTTAATTTGTCTTTCACTACAAAATGATAATCGGTTCCGTAGGCATATTTTGAAATTACCGGCGCTGTAGGATCGGCTTGTGTTTTTACAGAAAAATAATTTTGAAGGACAACGATTACTGTTTTCGCATTTTCAACCAAAAGCCGGGGGTTCAGTCGTTTTTCAATATTCCGGGCCATGTAACCCATTTCGCCGTGCATTTCCTTTTTCAGCCAGTCAGTTAAATGTTCTTTTTCTTCAGAAAGCTCGCCAGCAGGTAAGATGGCACCTTCCAAAAAACCAAGCGACTGAATTTCAGCTTTAATTTTATCAGTTATAGTAATTTCTTTTGCCATTATTTTTTTACTGCCGGGATTGAGCGCTTTTAAATCGATTTCAAAATATCTAAAATGTTATCTCCCGTGTCAAGTTGCATTTTTTTTCGTAACCTGTAGCGGGCCATATCAATACTTTTTGGGTTCTGAAAAGTTAATGTTGCAATTTCTTTTGTCGAAAAGTTTAATTTCAGAAATGCACATAACTTTCTTTCTTTTGCCGATAAGTCGGGGTATATTTTGTCGAGGTTGGTATAAAAGTCTTCAAAAACAGTACTGAACTGCGTTTCAAATTCGTTCCAAATCTGTTTTGAATCTATGTTCAGGCTCCCCATAATTTGTGTTATCTGGGCATTTTTTTCATTTTCCGAAAGGTCAAGAATACCTTTCAGGTTTCCGACCAGGGAATCTTTCATTTTTGAAAAGTTTAATAATCGCATCGCATACGAAGTGATTTCCCTTTTTTTTGTTTCCAGAATGTATTTATGTGCTTCTTTTATCGGGGTTATATCGGTGAGGATACATAAAACCCCGTCGAACCCTGAGTCTGGATTTATATAGATATTTTTTGAGAAAACATAAAATTTCTCATCTAACTGAACTTCGTATAAAATATTTTTCGACAAATTGAATAACTCGCGATCCTTTTGCTCATGTTCTTTTGAGCCGGGGAAACAAGAATAAACGGAAGTCTGATATGTGTTTATGTTTATGCCCTGTGAAACCATGAGTTCCTGAAACAGAAAATTATAACCTTCAATTATACCGTCTTTTCTGTAAAATACCATTGGCTGGGGGAGGCTTTCGATTAAAGTTGAGATGAAGTTATTTTTACGTGCGACCAACCGGTATTTTTGTTGTAGTTCTTTTTTCGAATCGGCAAGTTTCAACATTGATTTTATACGTGCCGTCAGTTCTATACGGTCAATCGGTTTTCTTATATAATCTACTGCTCCTGCCTGGAGTGCGGTATAAAGATTTTCAGAAGACGTCATTACCCCGGTGCTCATAATTACAGGGATTTCAGAAGTTTGCGCGTCGTTTTTCAATGCTTTTATAAGTTCAATCCCGTCCATTCCGGGCATTTCCCAGTCGGTAATAATAAGGTCGGGCAGTTCTTTTTTTGCAATTCTTAAAGCAACCTTTCCGTTGAGCGCCTGGTAAAGTATATAGTTTTCATCTGAAGTGAGAATCGTATCACGAATAATGGCAAGGGTGTCCGATTCATCGTCTATAATTAGAATCCTGTGTTTGCCCATGTGTCAGAATTATTGGGGTTAAAAATAGTAAATGTAATTAACAAATTAACTGTTTATACAATTCTTCATTTCCCGCATTAATTGCACAAATCAGTCTTTCTTTCCAGTTTGTTATTTCGTTGCCCGGTTTTTCAATTTTATTTAGAATGGAGAGAATTTCGGATATCTTATAGAATTCAGTGTTTTGCAGTTCTGTTATATATTCCTGAATACTAATTTTGGTTTGCTCCGAAAGTTTGTTGCTTTCAGCAAATGTAACGGCAGGTATATTTTTTTTATTTCCGGAACCCGTTGATGAAGAAACTTCCGGCAGGGAGAACCAGAAAACCGAACCTTTGCCAAGTTCCGATTCCACGCCAATCTCTCCCCCGTGGGCTTCAATGGCCATTTTGCAGAAGGCCAGACCTAATCCTGTCGATTTTATCGAACCTGAATTTCGTTCTACTACCTGGCTGAATTTCTGAAACAGCAGTTGCATTTTATCTTCAGCAATCCCGAGCCCGCAATCTGTTATCATAATCCTGACAAATTCTTTGTTTTCTGCAGAAGCCTGAACAATTTCTGAATGAATAAGGATTATGCTGTTGTTGGGCGAAAATTTAATTGCATTGGTTAATAAATTCACAAAAACCCGTTCTGTTAATTCTTTGTCGGCATTAATAACCAAATTGTAATCAATCGTATTTTCTATGGTTATATTTTTTTGTTCACACAGAAAAAGTACCTGGTTAATTGCGTTTTGTGAGATACTGTATAAATTTAGTTTTCTTGAATGGACAGGAAGCTTTGTGTCCGAATATTTCGATACATCCAAAATATTTGAAACCATATTTAGCATCTGCATGCCAGCTTGTTTTATGATTCGCCAATAGCTGTTGTCTTCGAAATCGCTTAAATTGATAATGGTATTAATCGGATTTTTCAGGTCGTGAACTATCATATTATTAATTCCTTGTTTGAATTTGTCCACCTCTATTAATCTGACATTCATTTCTTCCAACTGGCGCGCTTGTTCTTTAATTTCTTTTGTCCGGTCTTTAACAATTAACTCAAGGTGTTCCTTTTGCCTTTTCAATTTACGGGTATAAAGTTTTATAACCAGATACATAAACCCGGCAAAAACCATGATGTAGAAAATATAGGCCCACCATGTCAGAAACCAGGGAGTGGCTACAACGAATTTATATTCGGCAGTATTACTATTTGTTCCATAAACATTTATGGCTTTTGCCCGAAAAGTATATTTTCCGGCAGGAAGCCGGGTATAAGTTATTTTATCGTCGGTTGACCAGTTACCCCATTTTTTGTCGTAACCTTCGAGTTGATATTGAAATTCTGTCAACTCAGGCTCTTCGTAAAATAGAGCTGCGACATGAAAAGTAATAGAATTGAACTGATGATCGATAGTTGGAACGTTTTCCGATGTTTGTGCAAGTGAAGTAATTTTAGTGGAGTCGGCCAGGGTTGTATAAAAACACCCGCCAAACAGTGTTGAATCTTCATTCTGTACTACCTGGGTAATAACAGTGTTGAACGACTTTTTATAATCCCGTTTATCTGAATTTAAATTGTAGTTAAAAAGGCCTTCTTCTGTGCAAATGCTGACAATTGAATCACCCCCGAAAGAAAGAGATTCAACACCATAGGAAAACCGGTTGAACCCACGATAATCAAAAGCCTCCCGCCCTCCGTTTAATTTAGCGAAATAAGTTTCTTCTCCGGTAATGAGATATGTATCGTGGTTAACCCGGGACACCTTTGCACAAGTGTTGTAAATGGTATCGCCAAAAGCAGGGGAATAGGTAAAAGTAATTAACGAATCGGGAGTAGTTTGATCATCGGGAAATTGGGGTTGGAAGATGCCGTCTTCGGTAGAAAGAACAATTTCGTTATTTACCTTAAAACACTTTGTGCTATTTAACGAGGCAATTCCATTGTGTTTTCCTAATAAAGTGGCCGTATAATTTTTTATATCGTTGTCGGTAAAGCGGAGGAAATATACTCCATCGTAGTTGGTATTCATCCACAGGTTCCCGTTTTTGTCACTGATTATTTTTGAAATACTTTTGGTAATGTCCGGAAATTCAAATTGTTCAAGCAATTTAACACCTTTGTTTCCGGAGGTCAGTTTTAGTGCTAACAGTTTATTTTTTAATGCCAGAAAAAAAACATTGGGAAAACGGGGGCTTATACCCAAACGACGCCCTCTTTCCAGAGATTTTATATCGTAAATAAGTTTTGCAGTCGTGCCGGAAATTGAATATATACCTTCGCTGCATACCGCATAAAGCCGGTCATCATAGATATGAAATTCCCAACATTCAAGGGCTGCAACATCTATTCGAATAAATTTATTACATTCATCGGGTTTACTGACATCGAACGGAGGCAAATAATAAATCCCATTAAGAGTTCCGATGTAACGCACTCCATTGAAATAGCAGGAAGTAAGAACATTGCCCGTTAGATTTTGGTCTTCTCCAAATTTTAAAACAGGGTAGTTGATGTCGATTTTAGCTATTCCTCTCGACATACAGGCCCAAAGGTTTTTATCCCTGTCAACATAAACCTTGTAGATGGCGCCATTCATTAGTCCGGTTTGTTTGTTGATAATCTGGACAATATCTCCGTCGTTCGATAATATGATGATTTTATCTGTAAGCGTTGCAACCAAAAAATGGTTTTCATCGATACGGTCTATTTCAAAAGGCTTCTCTTTTTTTAGTATTTCCTGAACCGGAGAATTAAAAGGACTGGTTTCGAAAGTGGAAATATTAATTGTGGCAAGTTCCATTTTGTTGTTAATCGTCAAAAGTTGTTCTCCTTTCCATGGGGTCAGCCAAAAACTAACCGTGTTTGAAACCGGGAGCAACGTGGTGTCTTCAAGCTGGCAGGTCCCTGTCCGGGTTGGTAAATATAACTTGTCATTTACTAAATAAATATCCTGTACCAGAAAGTCCACAGGAATTACCGAAACCTTTTTTTTACTGTACTTGAATACATATTCGTTGGCACAAAAATAAATGCCCTTCGGCGTATGGACTATTTCCCAGATGTCGCCAAAACTAATCCCCTGGTCGATGACCTGTTTAGCTAAAGATTGGTATTCCATATTTCCTGATGAACCGGGTTGAAGCATACCAAAATCGTTTGAAGCCCCCACATAAACCCTTCCCAGCGAATCGACTGCCATGTCCCTGACGATAGAGCCGTTGGCATTTTCAATCTGTTTCCATTCACGTCCGTTAAATTGCACCACTCCAGTAGCATTTCCGGTATAAACCATTCCACGGTTATCCTGGGCCCAACAAAAAACTTCGGAACTTCTTACATTTATTTCTTTGGCTGAATAATTTCTGATAAACGGGGCTCCCTGCATAAAAGACTGGCCAGATACTGCCTTCGCAGATGTAAGGAAAACTACAGCCGTAAAATAAATGAGTTTTTTTATCACACTTCCTTTTTGCATGCTGACAGGTTGTTGTTTCGGTTTTTGATTCAACGATTGGTTGGTAAAGATATAATTTTGATTTTTAATGTAGAGATTCTTTTATCGGGGCACGGAGAACGGATCGACGCCGGATTTCCGGTTTGTTTCTTTCAATTAAGGACCTACCTGCATATTAATTTAGCTCGCCAGCTATTTCTGTTAATGCTACTTGCATAAATGATTTTGTTTGATTTTTTTAAGACGATACAATTTCACAGTCAGTTTTTTTCTCATAAAATAGAATAAAGTACTCAAAGTTTGTAGAGAAGATGTAGAGATTTATGAAGGGTTCAAATTAAGCCAGGCTGGTTAATGAAACTACCTTTGTAGGGTTCATTTTATAAAAAAACCATGAAGCGAAATTTACTAATCCGCAAAGCTCTGTTTGCTATCTTGTTTTTTCAGGCATTTACTTTAAATGTATTTGCAGAACCCGCATATCCGTTTCCAATACAAGTTAAACAACCCGACGGGACAACAATTACCATTACCATGAAAGGGGATGAACGGGTTAGCTGGGCCGTAACTTCCGATGGATATACCCTGTTAAGTAATGGAGAAAACGGCTGGGAATATGCCGAATATGATGCAAAAGGTGATTTGAAAGCATCTGGGATACTGGCTCACGACGTCGGGAAACGAAATACAACAGAAAATAGACTTATCGGCCGTTTAACTAAAAATATGCATTTCTCTTCGGAACAAATTATCAGGATGAAAGCCATGTGGGAGGAAAAAATAGGCTCGGATAAACTGATTAACAAAGGGGCATATTTTAATAACATTGCACCCGTGCATGAAAATGGCTTAAAAAGTGCTGAAAATTTTTCCCCTACCAGCACTAAAAAACTTCTGATGATTTTAATTCAGTTTCAGGATGTGCATTTTAGCAAAACACAAGCTGAGTTTGCCGGCTTAATGAATGAGGTTGGATATAGCGACAACGGTGCGCATGGGAGCGTGCGTGATTATTTTTTGGAAGCTTCGTATGGTAATTTTGACCTCACCACAGAGGTTGCGCCAACCATTTATACGGCTGACCATGATATGGACTACTATGGCGCCGATGAAACAACAGATGGATACACCAATCATAGCCCCAAAGCCCCTGAATTGATGGCCGAAGCTGTGCAAAAAGCCAATGCCGATGGAGTAGATTTCTCGCGATATGATAATGATGGCGATGGCGAGGTTGACGGCGTATATATAATCTTTGCCGGTTATAGCCAGGCTGCAGGCGGGCCGGACGATGCTTTATGGAGCCATGCCGGCGTAGTAGCTGGTTCGCCAATTCTTGTTGACGGGGTAAATGTTCGGAAATATTCCTGTTCTAATGAATTACGGGGCAATAGTGATTTCGATATGACGACTATCGGCGTAGTTTGTCACGAGTTTGGCCATATATGCGGCGCCCCCGACTATTACGATACTGATTATGCTGAATCGGGAGGAAACTACCCCGGTACAGGGCAATGGGACCTTATGTCATATGGCCTCCAAAACGGGTCGCCTTCGGGAAGTCGCCCTGCCCACTTTAACCCTTTGGAGAAGATAAATTTTGGATGGGTTGAGCCGGTGGAACTTACGGGTTCTGCTTCGTTAAACATGCCCGATGTAACCACAAACCCGGTAGTATATAAATACAATACAACAACCGATGGAGAATATTTTCTGTTAGAAAACCGGCAACAAAATGGGTTTAATACAAGTTGTCCAGGGCATGGATTAATGATTTACAGGAAAGGGGCTGCCGATTATAGCGTATCGGGAAATAAAACGCATCCGCAAGGTTTTTATGTGGTAAGTGCAAACGCTACTGCTGCTATTCCAACTTCTGATGTTGCCAGTTATGGAACATTAAACAGCGCTTTCTGTCCTTTCCCTGGTACTGGCGGGAAAACAGAATTTACCGATGCAACCATTCCTTCAGCCAAATCGTTGGCGGGCGCCAATACCAACTACCCGCTAACAAATATTGCTGAAAACAGTGGAGTTATTAGTTTTTGTTTTAATGGATGCGCTACCGTAAATTCTATTCTAAATTTCAATGCAATTGCTGCAAGTTCAACACAAATTAATCTTTCGTGGTTGAATAGTGTAAACGTTATAATCGCCCGGAATACTACAAATACATTCGGAACTCCTGTTGATGGAACTCTTTATTCAGCAGGAAGTTCCTTGCCGGGAGGAGGCGACATTGTTTTTGCAGGAACAGCTTCATCTTTCAACGACATTGGTTTGTCCGCTTCAACCACCTATTATTACCAGATTTGGGCAACAGATGGTTCTTATAACTATTCTGTAGCAAGTGCAACAAATGCAAGCACAACATATAATTCTATTGCCACTTTCCCCTGGACAGAAGGATTTGAGCATGAAGGAGCGATGCCTGACTACTGGATTCAGGAATATATTTTAAATAAAAAAGACTGGGCTTTCCAGACAGGAGGTTATTTAGGAAGTTATGCACCATTATCAGCGCATACCGGAACATATAATGCCTGCTTATTTTCTAACGGATGGACTTCATATACCACCAAACTGGTTTCCCCACCGTTAGACCTATCGTTAACAAATTCGCCAACACTCATATTCTGGCATACCCAACTGCCGTGGGATGGTCGTCAGGATGAGCTTACTGTTTATTATAAAACTTCGTTGTTGGGAGACTGGGTGGAACTGGCCAGCTATTCCAATTCAATATCCGACTGGACACGGGAGACTATCGACTTGCCGAATCCTTCCGCCACCTACTATATTGCTTTTGAAGGTGCTACTGCCTACGGTTTTGGTGTTTGTCTTGATGATATTCAGGTTTCAGAACCCGAGGCAGATTTTACAGTTGATAATACCATTAGCTGCACAGGAACCATGGAAGTGAATTTTACCGATGCGAGTATAGGCGCAACTAGCTGGGCTTGGGATGTTGATAATGACGGAACCACCGATTATACCACACAAAACCCAACACACATTTATAGTAGTCCAGGATTGTATTCTGTTAAACTTACGATAAATAATGGAGCCGCTACAATAACAAAAGAAAAGCTAATTCTTGTATTGAACAGTGATGAGCCAGCTGCTTACAGCGGTTGTGAGCTAACAGCACACACTAATACTAACTATGGCATGGGGATTTCAAAATTTGTTTTAGCCAATATTGATAATACCACTCCTTTAGCTGATGTCTATTATAACAATTACACTTGCACAAATTGGACTACATTGGAGCAAAATACAAACTATAATATTACCATAGCTACTGGAACTGCCTATAATGAAGGTGTAAAAGTTTATATTGACTATGATGGCAATGGAATTTTTGAAGAATCAGGCGAGGCTGTACTTACTTTTCCTGTTGGAAAGGGTGAGCGAACCTTATCTTTTACTACACCTTCCTCTGTGGCAGAATTAAATAAAGGACTCAGGTTGCGAGTGATTTCTCAGTATAATAGTGTTCCATCAAGTGCATGCAACAATTTGACTTATGGTTTTGCAGAAGATTATACCGTTTATTTTAGTAGCCTAATAGTTGGTAAATCCAGCATTTTAGCCGGAGGAAACTGGAGCACTCCTGCTACCTGGACTGACAATATTGTACCTGTTTCAACGGATGATGTAATTATTACTTCACCGGGCACAGTTACTGTTGATATTGAAGATGCTGTGTGTAATGATCTTACAGTACAGGATGGAGGCCGGTTAATAATCGAACCGGCAAAAGTGCTTTCAGTGAATGGAGCACTCACTAATAATTCAGGTACTGACGGGATTTTGATTCAATCGTCTTCCGATGTTGCTACCGGCACAGGGGCGTTGATTAACGGAACAAATAATGTTGACGCTACTGTAGAACGATGGATGACCGGGAACGTGTGGCACCTGGTTTCGCCGGTTGCAGCGAACGGTTCTGTTTCCGATTTTTTAACCAATACTGAAAATAGTGTTGCATCAAAACCTTTAACTACGCATAATTATGCACTTGCGCCTTACAATGAAAGCAATGATACCTGGTCGTATTTCAAAACCAATGAAACAATAAGTAGTTTATTTAATGCCGGTACAGGTTATGAAATATTGAGAAATTCCGACGGGACTGTAAGTTTTGTTGGCGAACTTACTGGGTCAGATATAGCTGTGCCAATTACAAAAACTGCTACGGGTAACGGCTGGAATCTTGTTGGAAATCCATATCCTTGTGCTTTAAATGTAACTACTTTCCTCCAAAACGGAAATAATGCAAGTTCTATTGCAGAGTCTTATAACGCAATATATGTTTCTGATTTAGGTTCGGGAAACGGGGGTTATGCAACTATAAATTTCGCCAATAATGGCAATTTTAACCTTTCTTCCGGAGAAAGTTTTTTTGTAAAGTCGGCCTCGGAAACCGGATATATAAATTTTGCTACAGGCATGAAAAGCACTGCTTCGAATGCTTTTAAATCGGGGGTTCTTGTACCTGAAATTAAATTGACAGCTTCTGCACAAAATGAGAAAGTAAGTACTGTTATTAAATATTTTTCGGGTACAACAAACGGATTGGATCCCGGTTGGGACGCAGGATTGTTCGACAACGGTAATTCATCATTCAGTATTTACTCCAGGCTGCTTGAAGATAACGGGATTGATTTTATGCTTCAGTGCTTACCTGATAACGATTACGAAAATCAGGTTATTCCGATTGGGCTCGTCGCTGAACGGGGAGTTGAAGTTAAATTTAGTGTAGAAATTTTAAATCTTCCCTCTAACTATAAAGTTTATCTCGAAGACAGAGAGAACGGCAGTTATTCGCGCCTGGATGAGCCGGGAAGTTATTACAGTATAAAACTTGATAATGCAAGTTCCGGTATTGGCCGGTTTTATTTACATGCCAAACAGAATGTTACTTCAGTACAAACAACTGAGAATAACCTGAAAATAATTCCTATGCCACAACAACATTTAATTCATTTAACAGGAAATATAGATTTACCAGCGCAGGTATTTATATACGATATGAGCGGAAGAATAATAACAACCAGAAAATTAAATGGCTTATATGAAAATAATATTCCTATGCCACAAGTTACTGCTGGTTTTTATCTGGTACATATTCGGACAAATAAATCAATTGTACAGGGAAAAATAAACTGGACTAATTTTTAATTTTTGAAATACATATAATTGAACAACAAAATGGAATCACAGAAAGATAAAAAAGCTGAAATAATAACACGAAAAGAAGCCCTTAAAAAAGTAGGGAAATATGCTGCTTATACTGCGGCGGCAACAATTACAATATTATCGCCTAAGGCATCGCAGGCAAATAGTGGTGGAGAGGAGCCTGCAAGTAGAGGAAGAGATTATTGATTATTTACCTTTCAAACAAAACTTTTGTGCATTTTTTGTAATCAATAATTTATCAAAACAATAAGCCGGACTTTTTGGGATTTTGTGTTATGCCGTATTTGGAAACATCTGTAGAAAATAAAAAAGTAATATGGATAAGAGATGTAAATCGTTACCTGTTGGTAGAATTACCGGCATACCATGTTATAACAAAGTTATTGGATGGAGCTGAAAAAACTGCGATTTCCCAATGGTTGTGCAGTACTTATTTAATTAGTCAGGCAGATGCTGTTTCGTTTATTGCTGAAATAGAACAGTTACTTAAAGAACAGGCTCAATCCGCGGGGAGTGGGAACAGCAAAAAAATTTCTGTTTCCAGGGGGCTGGCGTTTTCTGAAAACTATTCGCATAAATTTTATCAGGCAAATGGGGTTGTATTCTCGGTTGAATATGAAAATGAAGGTCTGGAATATTTAATCCATTCAAAATTTGCCCATCTTGAAATAGAACCGCAGGAATTTTGTGAGCAGTATTATTTTCTGTTTCAACAGGATTCTTCTTATGTTCTCCAGGTAAACGACAAAATTATCGGGCAGTGGGAGAAGGAATTCATGAATTTTTTTACAGGAAAATTCTCGATGGAACTCACCAATATGATTTATGGTGTTAATGAAAACAACTGGATGGGTGTTTTTCATGCCGCCGGGGTTTCAAACAGGAAAGAAAGTATCATGTTTTTAGGTGAATCGGGAAATGGTAAAAGCACATTGTCGGCAATATTGTTGGCAAACAAATACGAAGTGCTTGCCGACGATTTTTTGCCTGTCGAAAATGAAACTTCTTATTTATGTCATTTTCCGGCTGCAATTTCAGTAAAGAAAAATGCGATAGAGATTTTGTCTGAAAAATTTCCTGATTTATTACAGGCAAAGGAATACATAAATCCTTATTTGGATAAAGTATTCAGATACTTGCCAAATTACAATTTTGCAAACAACACACCTCAGAAGGTTCCGTGCAAAGCGTTGGTGTTTGTAAAATACAGGAAAGGCGCTAAACTAAAATTTGAAGCGTTGCCAAAAGATATTGCATTTAATAAATTAATTCCTGATTCGTGGATTTCTCCTCTTCAACAAAATGTGAAAAACTTTTTGGATTGGTTTACTCAAATGCCTTGTTATGAGTTGGTTTATTCTGAAACCGGAGAGATGCTTAATGTTGTAAATAAAATATTCGGCAATGAATTATAAGCAGAACATGTTGTTTGTTGCCAAATGCCTTACACTCGATCAGCATCCGGAGAAAGTAGAGGAGGTCAGAAACGAGATAAAAGGAAACCTGGTTAACTGGGAGAATGTTGTGAAGTTGAGCAGTGGAAAACTTGTAATGCCTGCTATGTATTTGCAATTAAAAAGAAATGGGTTAATCGGTGAGATTCCGGTTGATCTTGCTGAATATCTCGAATATATTACCGAATTAAACCGGGAACGAAATAAAGCCATCCTTCAGCAGGTAAATGATATTACAGCACTGTTAAATGCCCATAATATTTATCCGGTGTTTTTAAAGGGCGTGGCTAATCTCCTCAGCGGATTGTATAATGATATGGCCGAACGAATGATCGGTGATATCGATTTCCTTGTTTCAGAAAATGAAATGATTAAGGCGGCCAATATTCTGATTAGCCATGGATACCAGCCTAAATCAGAATATAAAACCTATATGTTTCGGGAATTGAAACATTATCCTAGAATGCAGAATTTTTCATATCCTGCTGCTGTTGAAATTCACAAAGAAGTACTAAGATCAGATTATATGAATTTATTTCGGGGAAGCCGGATAATGATGAGTAAACAACCTGTTCCGCTATCAAATAATATGGCTTTTGTCCCTTCTTTAGAAAATATGGTAATTCATAATGTTCTTAACGCACAACTAAACGACAAGGCATATATTAATGGCGATATTCTGTTACGGCAAATGTACGATTTGTATCAATTGTCTTTAAAAGAAGGTGTTGATATTTTGATGGTTGCAGCAAAATTTGATAAGAAATTCAAAATGTTTAATGCGTATTTTGTCGCTATCGATTTTTTATTCTCTTATCCTAAAGGCATTAAATACAGAAAATCAAAACGAACAGGGTTATATCTGAAAAGATTGAACTTATTTCTTTTAAATCCATCCATTCATCGTGCCCATCGCACAGTTGTTTATCTTTCCGATCGGTTTTCAAGATATATAAAACTTCCTCTTTATGCAGTATTTCAGAAAGATACCCGAATTGGACTTTTCCGTCGGATTACTGATTATAAGTGGTATGGGAATCATTTTGAATCATACCGTAAATTTTTCAGGGGATAAAATGAGTTTTTATTGTTTGGCCCACCTTGTTTTTCAGGGAACCTACCAACACAGAAACAATCCAGCAGGAGTGATTATTCAGCCAAAGTCCGATTTTTAAAAGAATCCCAGTTCGAGCCGGGCTTCTTCGCTCATCATCGATTTATCCCAGGGCGGGTCGAAAGTAAGATCGATATTTACGTTTTCAATTCCTTCCACCGAACGGGTAGCCTGTGTAACATCGTCCATCAGAACATCAACCACCGGACAACCGGGTGCCGTTAAAGTCATAACAATATTGGCGTTGTTGTTTTCGTCTACATCAACGTTGTAAATCAGCCCTAAATCATAAATATTAACCGGAATTTCCGGGTCGTAAACCTCTTTGAGGTTGTTTATTATTAAGTCGATTCTTTTGTCCATTTTCTTGTTTCCTTATTCTGAAATTCTGCTATATGCAACAGCGTACAAACGAATTTGTTTTACCATGGCCAGCAACCCGTTCGAGCGGGTGGGTGACAAATGTTGCCGAAGACCGAGTTCATCAATAAAAAATAACTCGTCTTCCATCAGTTCGTTTGGTGTTCTTCCCGAAACTACACGAAGGAGCAAAGCAACAAGTCCTTTTACGATTACGGCATCGCTTTCGCCACGAAAATAAATTTTTCCATCCTTCATTTCGGCCACCAGCCACACCCGCGACTGACATCCTTTAATCAGGTTCTGGTCGTTTTTATCTTTGGCATCGAGAGGCTTAAGTTCGTTTCCCAATTCAATCAAATAGGAATATTTATCCATCCAGTCTTCATAAACCGAAAACTCATCGATAATTTCCTTTTGAATTTCATTTATTGACATTATTGTAACAAAAAGTTAGGTTGCAAATTTCGTAAATTTTTGATTTTTAACAATGCAAATTCAAACTCTTATTAAGAAAGTTTCAAAACTGTTAATTTATGAAAGTTCATTTTCTGATTTTTGTACTTTTATTCAAAAAATCAACAAATAACAATCTTTACTATGAACTCATTAAAAGGTACAAAAACCGAACAAAATTTATTAAAAGCATTTGCCGGTGAATCGCAGGCAAGAATGCGTTACGATTATTTTGCCAGCCAGGCAAAGAAGGAAGGGTTGGAACAAATTGCCGCACTTTTTGCCGAAACAGCGCTCAACGAAAAAGAACATGCCAAACGGTTTTTTAAATTTCTGGAAGGAGGAATGGTTGAAATTACTGCTTCGTATCCGGCCGGAATTATCGGAACAACACTGGAAAATCTGAAAGCTGCTGCAGATGGTGAAAATGAAGAATGGACAGAACTTTATCCTGAATTTGCTAAAATTGCAGAAGAAGAAGGTTTCAAAGAAGTGGCAATGGCTTTCAAATTAATTGCAAAAGTTGAAAAGGCACACGAAGAAAGATATCGCACTTTATACAATAACCTGGAAGAAGGAAAAGTATTCAAACGCGATGAAAAAGTGGTTTGGAAATGCCGGAACTGCGGATTCCTGCATGAAGGTACTGTAGCCCCAAAATTATGTCCGGCCTGCCAGCACCCGCAGTCGTTCTTCGAAATTGAAGCAGCAAATTATTAAAAGAGTGGGTAATTAATATAGAATCCGGTTCAGTTTGGGCCGGATTTTTTATAACATCGCGATTGCTTTTTTCAGTGCAACCATAAAAAGGTCAATATCGTCTTTTGTGGTGTACATCGCAAACGAAGCCCGAACTGTTCCGGGAATACCAAAATGTTGCATTACCGGGTCGGCACAGTGGTGACCGGTTCTTACGGCTACACCCATTTTATCGAGCAGCATTCCAATATCGTACGGATGAATATCGCCAACATTGAACGAGATTACACTCGATTTATCAGCAGCTTCGCCATAAATTATCAATCCGGGTATTTCCTTTAATTTTAAAGTGGCGTATTCCAGAATTTCTTTCTCCCACAAAGCAATGTTTTCCAATCCGGTTTCTTCAATGAAATCTATCGCAGCGCCAAAAGCAATAACGCTGGTAATATTGGGTGTGCCCGCCTCAAATTTATAAGGGATTTCATTGAAAGTTGTCTTTTCAAAAGTAACTTCCGAAATCATTTCGCCACCGCCCTGGTAAGGAGGCATTTCGTTGAGCCATTTCTTTTTGCCGTACAAAATGCCAACGCCGTTTGGGCCATACATTTTGTGGGCTGAAAAAGCATAAAAATCAACGTCAAGATTTTGAACATCAACCGAAATATGTTGCACAGCCTGCGCCCCGTCGATTAAAACCGGAACATTGTTTTTGTGCGCAATTTCAATAATTTTTTTGATTGGATTTATAGTTCCCAGTACATTCGAAACATGTGCAACGGTAACCAGTTTTGTTTTCGGATTGATGAGGTTTTTTAGTACATCAAGTTCAATTTCACCAGTTTCGGTAAACGGAAGTTTTACAATTTTTGCCTTTTTTCGTGTGGCAACCAGCTGCCAAGGAACAATGTTGGAGTGGTGTTCCATTTTCGAAACGATAATTTCATCGCCTTCTTCAAGGTATTTTTCTCCAAAAGAATGGGCTACTAGATTTATGCTTTCGGTGGTTCCTTTGGTAAAAATTATTTCTTCCCTGAATTCTGCATTCAGAAATTTCTGAACCTTTGTACGAACTCCTTCAAATTCAACTGTTGCTTTGTCGGCCATAAAATGTGCAGCCCGGTGAATGTTTCCGTAAAAATCGTTGTGAAGTTCCTCTTCCTTCATTAACACCTGAACCGGTTTTTGAGCTGAAGCAGCGCTGTCGAGATAAACCAGTGGTTTATTGTAAACCTGTTGATTTAATACAGGGAAAAAACTGCGTATTTTTTGAATGTCGTAACTCATGATTTTTCAGAAATAAAAAGCCAAAGGTAAGTAAATTTACTGTGGATTGGCGGGTAAAAAAACGGGCGGCACAAGGCCACCCGTTTAAAAATATATTAACATTCGCAGTTATAAGCACATTCGTGACAGCGGGCAACTTCGCCGCTCAACCGTTTTTCGACCAGATCGTCGATGCGTTCACGCAGGGCTTCAATTTTAATTTCCTGAACAACTTCATGTGCAAAAGCATTCATCATCATCAAACGGGCTTTGTCTTCGTCAATTCCGCGGGCACGCAAATAAAACAACGCTTCTTCGTCGATTTGACCAACTGTTGCGCCATGGCTGCATTTTACATCGTCGGCATCGATAATCAGTTGTGGTTTGGTTTGCATGGTTGCACTGTCAGTGAGCAGCAGGTTGTTGTTGCGTTGAAATGCATTGGTTTTTTGTGCATCGCGAACCACATGAATCCGTCCGGCAAATGCTCCGGTTGAATTGTCATTCAGCACATTTTTATACAACTGGTTGCTTTGGCAATGCGGTTTTGAATGAATTACCTGAATAAAATTATCGAAGTGTTGTTTCCGGTCGATAAACGACATTCCAAACATATTTGCTTCGGCATTTTCACCGTTAAGAATTACTTTCAGATTGTTTCGGATTAATCCACCGTGCAACGAAGCTGTGTGTGCCGTAATATGAGAATCTCTTTCCTGCTGAATAAAAACCGAATTCAGTGAAGTTGATTCGTTGTGTTCGTTTTGCAGCGTATAATATTCGAGTTTTGCATTGGCACCCACAAAGATTTCGGTTACCGAATTACTCAGATATTTGTTCAGGTTCAGTGTGTGATCACAAAGAATTAGCTGAACTTCGGCTCCTTCTTCAACAATTACAAGATTACGTTGTGTGGCAAATGTATCTTTGTCCGATTGCAAAAGATTAATCAACTGAATGGGTTTATTAAAACTTACATTTTTAGGAATGTACAGGAAATAACCGTCTTTTGCCATGGCTGTGTTTAACGCTACCAAAGGATCTTCGGCAGTTTTTGCCAGTTTTGCGTAATATTTGGCTACTAGTTCGGGTGAGTTTTTTGCAGCTTCATCCAGACTTGTTAATATAACACCTGCAGGTAAATCGCCAATTTCTTTGTTCTTTTTGTAGTACCAGCCGTTAAATGTTAAAACCAGGTGTGTATCCAACTGTGGAACATCGCAACGAAAAACTGTATGTAAATCGGCTACCACTTCTTCCGGTTGATGAATAAATTTAAAATCGGGAAGAAACTGCGGTTGCAGGTTTGTGTATTTGTAATTTTCGTTTTTGCGTGTTGGAATTCCCTGCAATACAAAATCCTGGAAGGCCTTATTTCGCGGAGCATTCAGAACCTCCGACGAACCCTCAATCAGTTGTTCTTTAACTTCGTTGTAATGGGCTGTATATTTGAGCGATAAATCCGCTTTTTCTACTAAAACACTCATTTTAATTTCCGTTTTCTTTTTTGATCCAGTCGTACCCTTTTTCTTCCAGTTCCAACGCCAGTTCTTTACCTGCCGATTTTACAATTTTCCCCTGATAAAGTACATGAACAAAATCGGGTACAATGTAATCGAGCAAACGTTGGTAGTGGGTAACAACAATGGTTGCATTTCCCGGCGATTTTAATGCGTTTACACCGTGTGCCACAGTTTTTAATGCGTCGATATCCAATCCTGAATCGGTTTCATCGAGAATGGCCAGTATGGGTTCGAGCAATGCCATCTGGAAAATTTCGTTCTTTTTCTTTTCACCTCCTGAAAAGCCTTCGTTTACCGAGCGATTGGTTAACTTGGTATGCATGTCGACCAGGTCCATTTTTTCGCGCATCAGTTTTAAAAATTCACCGGCAGTGAGTTCTTTTTCCCCTTTGTATTTGCGATGTTCGTTAACCGCAGTTTTCAGGAAATTTACCATCGGAACGCCGGGAATCTCAACAGGGTACTGAAAACTTAAAAAGATTCCTTCGCGGGCACGGTCTTCCGGTGACATTTCAAGCAAATCTTTTTCAAAATAGCTTACTTCACCCGAAGTAATTTCGTATTCTTCTTTTCCGGCGAGAACATTGGCCAGCGTACTTTTTCCTGAACCGTTTGGTCCCATAATAGCATGAACTTCTCCCGGTTTGACTTCTAAATTTATTCCTTTGAGGATTTCCATTCCTTCAACGGAAACATATAAATCTTTTATTGATAACATTTTTATTACTGAAATTGTAGGTTGAAATTGCTCAACTTATATTATTTACTTACTCTATTTATCCGACACTTCCTTCGAGGCTGATTTGCAGAAGTTTTTGTGCTTCAACGGCAAATTCCATCGGGAGTTTGTTTAGTACTTCCCTGGCGTACCCGTTTACAATCATTCCAATGGCAGTCTCGGTGTCGATACCGCGCTGGTTGCAGTAGAAAATCTGGTCTTCCCCGATTTTTGAAGTGGTGGCTTCGTGTTCAACAATCGACGATTTGTTGCCTACTTCAATGTACGGGAAAGTGTGTGCCCCGCAGGTGTCGTTCAGCAAAAGCGAATCGCATTGCGAAAAGTTTCTCGAATTTTTAGCACCCTGCATAATTTTTACCAGTCCGCGGTAAGAATTGTCGCTTTTGCCGACTGAAATTCCTTTGGAAACAATTGTACTTTTGGTGTTTTTCCCGATGTGAATCATTTTGGAACCGGTGTCGGCTTGCTGATGATTATTGGTTACTGCTACCGAATTAAACTCACCAATCGAATTGTCGCCCAGTAAGATGCAACTGGGGTATTTCCATGTAATTGCTGAACCGGTTTCCACCTGTGTCCAGCTGATTTTTGAAGAAACTCCCCGGCAAACCCCGCGTTTTGTAACAAAGTTGTAAATTCCGCCTTTCCCGTTTTTATCACCGGGATACCAGTTTTGAACGGTTGAATATTTTACTTCGGCACGATCGAGAGCAATAATTTCAACAACAGCAGCGTGCAGCTGGTTCTCGTCGCGCATCGGCGCAGTACAACCTTCGAGGTAACTCACATAACTGTCGTCGTCGGCAACGATTAAAGTACGTTCAAACTGCCCGGTGTTAGCAGCGTTAATTCTGAAATACGTCGACAATTCCATGGGGCAGCGTACACCTTTCGGAATGTAACAAAACGAACCGTCGCTAAAAACTGCCGAGTTTAACGCTGAAAAATAATTGTCGGCAACCGGCACTGCCTGTCCGAGGTGTTTTTTTACCAAATCGGGATGTTCTTTTAATGCATCGTTAAACGAGCAAAAAATAATTCCCTGTTCAGCCAAAACTTCCTTAAATGTGGTTTTTACTGAAACACTATCGATAACTGCATCCACTGCAACTCCGGCCAAATGTTTTTGTTCTTCCAGCGGAATACCCAGTTTGTTAAAGGTCTCCAGTAACTCAGGGTCCACTTCATCCAGACTTTCATATTTTGCCTTTTTCTTTGGGGCAGCATAATAACTGATCGCCTGAAAATCGATGGGCGGAATTTTTAAATAAGCCCAGTTGGGCATTTTCATTTTTTGCCATTTACGAAAAGCTTCAAGTCTGAATTCCAACATAAATTCGGGTTCATTTTTTTTCTCCCAAATTGTACGGACAACATCTTCATTCAGTCCTTTTTCAATGATATCGGTTTCAATATCGGTAACAAAACCGTATTTATATTCGCTTTGCGTTACTTCACTAAGTATTTTATCTTGATCTTCCATTTTCTTGAATTCTACCTTAAATAACAAAAGGTTATCCGGACTGTTTAAAAATAATTGCAAAGATATAAAACTATGGGTATTTTTGTTCCGACAAAAAGAGTCAAATCATACATTTTTGTCTTTAATTAACAATGAGCAAAGAAATTAAAAGGACTCCGATTTCGGAAGTTGGCGAATTTGGCTTAATCGAACGTGTAACACGCAACATTCAGATTAAAAATGAAAGTACCCGAAAAGGTGTTGGCGACGATGCTGCGGTTCTCGATTTCACGAACAAACAGGTGGTTGTTTCCACCGATTTATTAACGGAAGGTGTTCATTTTAACCTGATGTATGTTCCCCTAAAACATTTGGGGTACAAGTCGGTAGTGGTGAATGTTTCCGACATTTATGCGATGAATGCGACTCCGCGGCAAATCACTGTAAATATTGCACTTTCGAGTAAATTTTCGGTGGAAGCAGTGGAAGAGTTGTATTCGGGAATTCACCTGGCCTGCGAAAAATATGGCGTTGATTTGGTTGGCGGCGATACAACTAGTTCGCTCACCGGTTTAACGATTAGCGTAACCGTTATTGGTGAAGCCAAAAAAGATGAACTGGTTTATCGGAATGGTGCAAAACCTAACGATTTGCTTTGTGTCTCGGGCGATTTAGGTGGCGCTTACATGGGGTTGCAATTGTTGGAACGCGAAAATGAAGTTTTTAAAGTGAACGAAAATATTCAGCCCCAGTTTGAAGGTTACGATTATATTCTGGAACGCCAGTTGAAACCCGAAGCGCGTCGCGATATTGTTGAAGTATTTAAAAAGCTCGGCATAAAACCAACCTCGATGATCGATATTTCTGACGGTCTTTCTTCTGAAATTATGCATTTGTGCAAAAACTCGGGAGTTGGTTGTCGTTTGTTTGAAGATAAAATTCCGTTGGATTTTCAAACCAAAAAGCTGGCGGAAGAAATGAACATTAATCCGATTGTTGCTGCTTTGAACGGGGGAGAAGATTACGAACTTCTTTTTACAATTTCGGTGAATGATTATGAAAAGGTAAAAACAGATCCCGACTTCACCGTGATCGGGCACATGACTGAGGCTGCTGAAGGTACAAATCTTGTAACCACGGGAGGTTCGGTAATCCCGCTTCTTGCGCAGGGCTGGAACCACGGAAAATAAAAATGCCACCCAAATTGAGTGGCATTCCTGAAAATATTTTTATGAATTAATCCGGCAAATAACCGCGGATAATTCCTCTTTTAGAGTCTTTTACAAACAACAGGATTTCATCTCTTTCCTGTGAAGCCGGCATTTCTGCTTCAATAATTTCAACAGCCTGGGCAACATTCAACCCTTTCTGATAAATGTAACGGTAAATATCCTGGATTTCACGGATTTTATCGTTGTTGTAGTTTCTTCTTCTCAATCCGATAGAATTGATGCCAACATAAGAAAGTGGTTCACGTCCGGCTTTAATAAACGGCGGAACATCTTTGCGAACCAGCGAACCACCCGAAATCATTACGTGTGTACCAATGCGGCAGAACTGGTGGATAGCAGTCATTCCTGAAATAATTGCCCAGTCGTCGACAATAACTTCGCCGGCCAACTGAGTGTTGTTTACGAGAATAACATTGTTTCCAACAGAACAATCGTGTGCAATATGTACATAAGCCATAATTAAACAATTGTCGCCCACAGTAGTTTTTCCACGTGCGGCAGTTCCCCTGTTAACAGTTACAAATTCTCTGATGGTTGTATTGTTTCCGATTTCAACAGTTGAATACTCACCCCTGAATTTCAAATCCTGTGGAACTGCACCAATTACTGCTCCCGGGAAAATATTACAGTTTTTTCCGATTCGGGTACCCGGTAAAATGGTTACTCCTGAGCCAATCCTGGTTCCTTCGCCAATTATTACGTCGTGGTCGATAGATACAAATGGTTCAATGACTACATTGTCTGCAATCTTTGCATCGGGATGTACATATGCTAACGGCTGTTTCATACTTTGAATTTCTTAACTTTAGTTTTCTGTATTTTTAATTATTTGAGCCATAAATTCACCTTCGGCCACAACTTTGTTCCCAACATAGGTAACACCTTTCATGTTGGCAATGCCTCTCCGAATAGGCGAAGTTAAAGTTAATTTAAAAATTAACGTATCTCCTGGAACAACTTTTTTTCTGAATTTAACGTTATCGACACGGATAAAATAGGTTGAGTATTTGCCTTCTAACCTGCTTAAAACCAGTAGCCCGCCCGTTTGGGCCATCGCTTCAATAAGCAAAACACCCGGCATTACAGGCTCTTCAGGAAAATGTCCCTGGAAGAAAGGTTCATTAACTGTTACGCTTTTTACGCCAACTATTTCATCTTCATTTGCTGATATTATTTTATCGACCAGCAAAAACGGGTAACGGTGTGGTAAAAGGTCTTTTATTTTGTTTGTGTCCATCAATGGAGGAACATTCGGATTGTATTCCGGCGCCTGTTCCTGGGTTTTCAGGTAGGCTTTTTTTAGTGCTTTTGCAAATATGGTATTTGGGCGGTGTCCGGGTTTGCTGGCAATAATCCTTCCTTTGATCCGCTTTCCACAAAGTGCCAAATCGCCAATTACATCCAAAAGTTTGTGACGGGCGCATTCGTTATCGAAAAATAAATCCACATTGTTTAAAATTCCCTGTGGTTTTACTTCCACTCTTTCGTGGCTGAATAAATCGGCCAAACGATCCAATTCGTCCTGATCTACTTCGCGGTCGATAATTACAATGGCGTTGTCGAGTTCGCCGCCTTTAATCAGGTTCATTTTCATCAAGATTTCCAACTCGTGCAAAAACACAAATGTGCGGCACTTTGCAACTTCCGTTTTAAAATCGCTGATCGAATTTAACGTGGCAAACTGATTGTTTAAAACCTGTGTCGGAAACGAAATCATCACATTCAAACGATAGTCGTCGTCGGGTAATGCAGTGATTTGAGCTCCCGATTTTTCATCGAAAATTTCAATTTTTTCTTTTATTTCGAAATATTCCCGTTCAGCATTTTGTTCAACAACACCTGCTTTTTCAATGGCTTCTACAAAATAACGCGAGCTGCCGTCCATAATCGCAGCTTCTTCGTTGTTGACTTCAATTAATGCATTGTCAACATCCATTCCCATTAAAGCAGCCATTGTATGTTCAATGGTGCCAATTCTGGCTCCGTTTTTTTCAAGCAGGGTACCTCTCGAAGTATCAATAACCAAATCAACATCGGCTTCAATGATGGTCTGCTCTTCAAGGTCGACTCTTTTAAATTTAATTCCGTAGTTTTCCGGGGCAGGAAGGAAATTCATAACAACATTTGCTCCGGTATGTAATCCTACACCTTCAATTTTGAACGATTTCGCAAGTGTTTTTTGCTTTACAGTCATAATTATCTTTTTGTGTAACTATTTATTCTCCTTCAAGGTTTTCATTTCACGCTGAAGTTGAATGACGTCTTCTCTGAGTTTTGGGAGGTTTTTGAAAATTATAGCAGCTTTTACCGCATCTTTTATATTGAAAGCCGGTGTCATCAACAAAGTTTCGTTGTCTTTTACTGAACCGGAAACACCAGCTTGAGCTCCAATTTGAACGTTATTTCCAATGGTTAAATGACCGGCCAACCCAACTTGTCCGCCAAACCTGCAATTTTTACCTACCTTCGTGGTTCCCGCCATTCCGGTTTGTGCAGCAATTACGGTATTTTCCCCAACTTCGCAATTGTGGGCCACCTGAACCAGGTTGTCGATTTTTACTCCTTTGCGAATAATTGTCGATTCCATGGTCCCGCAATCGATGGTTGTGTTTGCACCGATTTCAACATCGTCTTCCAAAACGGTGTTGCCAACCTGCGGTATTTTTTTGTACGACCCGTCTTTTTGCGGGGCAAATCCAAAACCGTCGGCGCCAATTACACTGCCTGAGTGTAAAATACAACGGTTCCCGATTACACAGTCGTCGTAAATTTTTACGCCTGCATACAAAATACAATCGTCGCCAATGGTAACATTTTCGCCAATAAATACCTGCGGGTAAATTTTAACGTTATTTCCGATTTTTGCATTTTTTGAAACATAAGCAAACGCACCAACATAAATATCGTCGCCTGTTTTAGCTGATTCGTGAATAAAACTTGGCTGTTCAATGCCGGTTTTTAATCCCGATTTTGCCTGCATGTACAATTCGAGTAATGAAGCAAATGCCTGGTAAGCATCTTCAACCTTAATTAATGTTGCTGAAATTTCTTTTTTTGGTTCGAAACTTTTGTTGACTAAAACTACAGAGGCCTGAGTTTCATAAATATAATGTTCGTATTTTGTATTGGCAAGAAAAGCAAGGGTTCCCGGTTTTCCTTCTTCAATTTTTGAAACACTGAAAACTTTTGTATTTCCGTCTCCTACTACCTCGCCGTTTAAAAATGCCGCAATGTCTGTAGCCTTGAATTCCATTTTTTGTTTTTTTGGCGTTGCAAATATAGGTTTTAACTAATAAATGTCCAATTCTTTAGGAAAACATGCAAAATATTTACGTACCGTTTTGGTTAGGGCCGATAAATTTATGTCCGATGCGTCGCGAATATCTTTCACTTTTCCGTTTTTGAAAAGTATCAGAATATTTTCGCCATCACGGTTTAGCGCATGATTTGTTATTTCCCCTGTTATTAAAAAATAAGGCGCTGTTACTTCATCGCCTGTAATATCGCTGGTTATTTTTTGCAGAACTTTTTCTTCCCATAATTTTGTAGTAGGTTTCGATTTAATTTTAATTCTGAACAATTTCCGGTTGGTTAAACTTTTCGCAAAATAGGAAAGTACCAAATCCGGGTGGTTTTGCCACTCTTTCACCGAAGTGAGAATATCATTGTCATCAAGTAATGAATACCATTCAAGAATATTTTTCCCTAACAAGGGAGTATTATTTTTGAAATTGTGGCTGTCGAACCTGTTGTTCAGAAAAATTTCGAGCGTGGGTGTGGCAAATAAGTTTTCGCCGGCTGCAACAAGTTCCCGCGCCCTTTTTAAAACATTAATCAGCAAAAATTCAGCCGAAACAACCGTTTTGTGCAAATACACCTGCCAGTACATCAAGCGGCGCGCAATCAGAAATTTTTCGATGGAATAAATTCCTTTTACATCGGCAACCAGCTGATCGTCAACAATATTCAGCATTTTTATGATCCTGTCAATTCCAACTACACCTTCGGTAACACCGGTAAAAAAACTGTCGCGGCTAAGGTAGTCGAGCCTGTCCATGTCTAACTGGCTGGCCACCAATTGGTGCAGGAATTTTTTACGATACCGGTTAGTGAAAATTTCAATAACCAAATCGAGTTTCCCATCAAATTGGCGGTTCAGTTCCTGCATCAGTAAAAGAGATATTTCTTCGTGCGGAATTTCAACCAGAGTATTTTCAAGCACGTGCGAAAAAGGTGCGTGCCCAATATCGTGGAGCAAAATGGCAACTGTAACCGCTTCGGCTTCTTCCTCGGTAATTTCATGTCCTTTCAGCCGCAAAACCGAAATGGCCTGCCGCATTAAATGCACAGCGCCCAAAGCATGTTCGAACCGGGTGTGGTTGGCGCCCGGGAAAACCAAAAATGATAAACCCAACTGTTTTATACGGCGAAGACGCTGAAAAAACGGGTGTTCAATTAAGTCAAAAACAAGTTCCGATTGAATATTGATAAAACCAAAAACAGGATCGTTGATGATCTTTTTCTTATTTAATTGTATTGAATTCACACAGTAATAAATTCTGACCCGCTAAAAATACAAAACTTTACCAAATCAGAAAACTTCATTTTTACAGACAATTGTAAGGTTATCAGTAGGTAATCAAATTATAAAGTTAATATTCAGTTTGAACTGAAGGAATATTATTTCTTTAAAATCAGTAATTTAAAGCAGTGTGTGTTTTTTATTAATCAATTATTTTACTATTTTTGCGAAGATTTTTGGAAAAACCTGTTCTAGGGGACCTCTGGTTCCCTATTTTGTTACTGATAATTAATGATTGACAAGGAGATAGTAATAAAACTGGTGGAAGAAAAACTGGACGAAAAAATGTTTATCGTTGAGGTTTCGGTGAGCAAAAGCAATGTGATTAATGTTTTTGTTGACAGTTTCGACGGAATGACCATTGATAAATGTATCGAAATCAGCCGCCACGTTGAACACAGTTTCGATCGCGAAGTTGAAGATTTTGAACTGCAGGTTTCGTCGCCCGGGTTAACCGAAAGTTTCAGGGTAAAGCAGCAGTTCTTCAAATATACCGGTAAAGAAATTGAGGTTTTTTCAGAAGAAGAACAAAAACTGAAAGGATTGCTGAAAGAGGCGGACGAAGAAGGGATTGTTCTTGAAACCACAACTAAAGAGAAATTGGAAGGCCAGAAAAAGAAACAACTGGTTACCAAAGAATATAAATTTAAGTACGACGAAATAAAAAGTGCGAAAGCAGTTATTACTTTTAAATAAACTGATGTAAGATGGAAAACATAAACCTGATTGATACTTTTGCCGAATTCAAGGAATTGAAAAACATCGACAGGGTAACGATGATGAGTGTGCTGGAAGATGTTTTTCGCAGTGTGCTGATCAGGCAGTTCGGAACAGACGAAAATTTTGACGTTATCATCAACATCGACAAGGGTGACTTTGAAATATGGAGAAACCGTGAAGTGGTTGCCGACGATGAAATTGAAGACCCAAATCTTCAGATCACCTTAACCGATGCATTAAAAATAGACGATGATTATGAAGTAGGCGAAGAAGTTACCGACGAGGTAAAATTAGCCGATTTCGGTCGTCGTGCCATTCTGAACCTGCGTCAGAACCTGGCCAGTAAAATTCTCGAACTGGAAAAAGATCACATTTACGGAAAATATAAAAATAAAATTGGCGACATTGTAACAGGTGAAGTTTATCAAATATGGAAAAAAGAAATCCTGATTCTCGACGATGAAGGAAATGAACTTATTTTGCCGAAGCAGGAACAGATTCCATCTGATTATTTCAGAAAAGGAGACGCTGTTCGCGCGATTGTTTATAAAGTAGAATTGCGGAACAACAATCCGCTGATTATTTTATCGCGCACCGCACCCGCATTTTTGGAACGTTTGTTTGAACTTGAAATTCCTGAGATTTTCGATGGACTTATCACCATCAAAAAAATAGTCAGGGTTCCGGGTGAAAGGGCAAAAGTTGCCGTTGAATCGTATGACGAACGAATTGACCCGGTGGGAGCTTGTGTTGGTATGAAAGGTTCCAGAATACACGGCATTGTTCGTGAGCTAAGAAACGAAAACATTGATGTTATTAATTACTCGGCCAATGTTCAGCTGTTTATTAAAAGGGCTTTAAACCCGGCAAAAATCAATTCAATTAAAATTATTGAAGACGCAAAAAAAGCCGAAGTTTACCTTCGCCCCGAAGAAGTTTCGCTGGCCATTGGTAAAGGTGGGTTGAACATTCGTTTGGCGAGCCAGTTAACGGGTTACGAAATTGATGTTTATCGTGAAATGGAAGAAGACGAGGAAGATGTTAACCTCGACGAATTTGCCGATGAAATTGAAGACTGGGTAATCGACGGATTGAAAGGAATCGGGTGCGACACCGCGAAAAACGTTTTGAATATTTCGCGTGAGGAATTAATAAAACGCACCGATTTTGAAGAAGAGACCATCGACGAGGTGCTCAAAATTCTGAAATCGGAATTTGAATAAATAGTTGCTAAAATTGAAATACAGTGTAGCTTTGGGCTGATTTTGTTAAGTAGACTTTAGCATTGGGAATACGAAAAAAAATTTGGTTTTATATGGGAGCAGGCAATTCAATTAGGCTTAGCAAACTGGCACGTGAATTTAACGTTGGTATTCATACTATCGTTGAATTCCTGCATAAAAAAGGTTTTGATATCGATTCAAATCCAAATACTAAAGTTGAAGAAGAGGCAGTTCAGCTTCTCGAAAAAGAGTACAAAGTAGATGTGTCTCTGAAAAAGGAATCTGAAAAAATCAGCTTAAAAAGCCATCGCCCGAAAAAAGAAGTAATTTCAATCGACGGAGAAGAAGAAGAGGTTGTAGAAAAGGTTGAAGTTAAAAAGGAAGTTCAGGTAAAACCTAAAGTTGAAATTCCGGTTCAGAAAGAGCCTGAAGTTATTAAACCTATAGTGGAGGAAACCCCGAAACCTCAACCCCCGGTACAGCCCAAAGAAGAAAAAGCTCAACCCAAAGAAGAAGGTATAAAGGTTTTGGGAAAAATTGATTTAGACAGTTTAAACCGACCAAAAAGAGAAGAGAAACCGGTTCAGAAAGTTGAGGAACCCAAAAAGGAAAAAGAAATTGAAAAACCAAAAGAGGTGGAGCCGGTAAAAGTTGAAAAAAAGGAAAAACCAGTGATTGAGGTAATTGAAACCGAAATCCCAAAAGTGGAGGAGGTTAAAGTGGTTGGTAAAATCGACCTGCAAAATATCAATCAAAGAACACGTCCGGCCAAAAAATCGCGCGAGGAAAAAGAAAAGGAACGCCGCGAACGTTTCAAACAGCGCAACGAGGCTAATAGAAACCAACCACAGGTAAACGCTCCTGAAAAACCGGGAGTCGGAAGACAAGAACAGGTTATTAAAGCCAGAGTTGAACGATTGAATGGCCCGACCGTAGTTGGAAAAATTGATTTGCCCGACAAACGCGATAAAAAACCAGTTCAGCAAAACGACCAGAATAATTTCAACAAAAAGAAAAGAAAAAGAATTACCAAGGAAAACGGCAAAGTTAGCTTTGAAGATAATAAGGCCGGCTCTGGCAACGACAGAGGTGGAAAGCCCAATTTCCAGGTAAAAAATATTGGAAAGAAGAAACGTCCGCTTAAAAAAGAGGTCAACGAAGAAGACGTTCAGAAACAAATTAAAGATACGCTCGCTAGGCTTACCGCAAAAGGGAAATCGAAAGGCTCGAAACACCGTCGCGATAAACGGGCTATTTATAACGAAAAAATGCAGGCCGACCTGCAAAAAAGAACCGAAGAACAAAAAGTTATTAAAGTAACTGAATTTGTGTCGGTAAGCGAGCTGGCAACCATGATGAACGTGGGTGTTACGCAAATCATTTCGGCTTGTATGAGTTTAGGTTTGTTTGTTTCGATTAACCAACGTCTCGATGCTGAAACACTTGCTTTGGTTGCCGAAGAATTTGGTTATGCGGTTGAATTTGTAAGTGTTGAAATTCAGGAAGCTATTGAAGATGTGGAAGACAGCGATGATGATTTGATTTCGCGTCCGCCGATTGTTACGGTAATGGGACACGTCGACCACGGTAAAACTTCGCTGCTCGACTATATCAGAAATACCAACGTAATTGCCGGTGAGGCTGGTGGTATTACGCAGCACATCGGTGCTTATCACGTAACTTTGGAAGGCGGAAGAAAAATTACCTTCCTCGACACTCCTGGTCACGAGGCTTTTACAGCAATGCGTGCACGCGGTGCCCAGATTACCGACATTGCAATTATTATTGTTGCCGCCGACGACAATGTGATGCCGCAAACCATTGAAGCCATTAATCATGCTACTGCTGCAGGCGTTCCTATTGTTTTTGCTATCAATAAAATAGATAAACCGGGAGCAAATCCTGAAAAAATTAAAGAAGAACTGGCAAACATGAACTTCCTTGTTGAAGAATGGGGAGGTAAATACCAGTCGCACGATATTTCTGCCAAGAAAGGCCAGGGAGTTGAAGAGTTACTTGAAAAAGTACTACTTGAAGCTGAAATGCTTGATTTAAGAGCTAATCCTGATAAAAATGCCAACGGTACAATTATCGAATCATCTCTTGATAAAGGTCGTGGTTATGTGGCAACCTTGTTGGTACAATCGGGTACCTTAAAAGTTGGAGACATTGTAATTGCCGGACCATATTTTGGACACGTAAAAGCCATGTTCAACGAACGTAACCAGAAAGTTGACGTTGTTGGCCCGGCCGAACCGGCAATTATTCTTGGGTTGAACGGCGCCCCTCAGGCTGGCGATAAATTTAATGTCCTCGATAATGAACGGGAAGCCAGAAACATTGCCAATAAACGTGAGCAGTTGGCACGTGAACAGGGGCTTCGGACTCAAAAACATATTACTCTCGACGAAATTGGACGAAGGATTGCTATCGGAAACTTCCAGGAATTGAACCTGATTGTAAAAGGTGATGTTGACGGCTCAATTGAAGCACTTTCCGATTCGCTGATCAAACTTTCAACCGAAGAAATTCAGGTAAATATCAAACACAAAGCCGTTGGTCAAATTTCAGAATCCGATATTTTGCTGGCTGCTGCTTCAGAAGCGATTGTTATTGGGTTTCAGGTACGGCCTTCATTGAATGCCCGTAAGCTGGCAGAGAAAGAACAGATTGATGTTCGGTTTTACTCCATAATTTACGACGCTATCAACGAAATTAAAGCAGCTATGGAAGGTATGCTTTCTCCTGATATTAAGGAAGAAATTACGGGTACTGCCGAAGTTATGGAAACGTTCCGTATTACCAAAGTGGGAACCATTGCCGGGTGTATTGTCCGCGACGGAAAAGTAACAAGGAATTCAAAAATAAGGATTATCCGCGATGGTATTGTTATTTATACCGGCAACCTCGGTTCGCTAAAACGTTTTAAAGAAGATGTGAAAGAGGTAAAAAGCGGTTATGAATGTGGTTTAAATATCGATAACTTTAACGATATAAGAAACGGAGACCTCGTAGAAGCCTTCCAGGAAATTGAAGTTGCAAAACACCTGTAAAGAATTTTACTATATAACTACAGAGGTCTGAATATTCAGGCCTCTTTTTTTTTGCATTTTCTCTGAAAAATAAGGTTATTAACATCTGTCGTTTTATTTAAAAATGAATTTTACGCCAATTCGCATTTTGTATTTTGTAATTTTGAATAAAATTGGCTGAAATGAAACGAAACCTCATACTTATTTTGACTGTACTGTTAGCAGCAGTCGCCGGTTTTATCTATTTTACAAAGGATGAAGTTGCTTTTTCAAAAGAAACTTCAATGTACAAAGCCATTCCTTTAAATACCCCTTTTTTTGTTGAATTAAGTTCTTTTAATGCACTGCCGAATGACAATCTGTTGGTTCAGGAAATAAAATCGGCAGAAATTGCACCATCTTTTTTTTCATGGATTGAAAAGGTGGATACCATCATTCAAAACAATAATATCCCTGAAAGTCTCAAAAACGATCCGGTTTTGGTAGCTTTCAGTTTTTCAGGAAAAAACGATTTATACCCGGTTTTTATTAAAAAGGCAGAAAACAATGCAAAAAAAAATGCGATTGAGGATTTGCTTTCAGCATTTTATCCGGATGGTGAATTCGCTCACGAGAACAGGAATTACAGCGGGTACAAAATAGTTTCTGTAGTTGAAGGTCAAAAAGAGTTGTTTCAGTATTGTTTTGCTGAAGGGCTTTTTATTGCCAGCGGGCAGCCACTTTTGGTTGAACAAGCCATCCGGCAACTGAATTTGACGACACTTTTAGACGACGTCAATTTTATAAAAGCCAACAAAACGGTAACAGCACAATCCGAAATTTCAGTGTATATCAATCATATCTTTTTTCCGCAGGCGCTGGCAAAAATTGTAAGCCCGAAACCGATGGAAAACATCGATGAGTTTGGTAATAAAACAACCGTCAATTTACAAAATGAAGTGAAGGATTTTCAGAAGTTTTCTTCGTGGAGTGAACTTGATGTCAAATTTGAAGATGAAAATTTATTACTGAACGGAATTTCAACGGCAGCCGATTCGCTCGGCGATTTTCTTTCTGTTTTTCACAACCAGGAAGGAGTTAAATCGAAGGCAGATGAAATGCTGTCAAAAAATACGGCCTTTTTTACCGGTTTTTCTTTTTCCGATAAAACGGGATTTTTTAAAAATCTTGAAAGTTATTTTTCTTTTTCCGACAAATATTACAAAAGGGAAGAGCAATTTCAAACCATGGGAAAGGAATTCGGAACCGATTTTAAACTGGCTCTTCAGCAAATGGTGAAAAATGAAGTTGTAGTGGCTTTGGGGCCGGTTTCAGAAAAAGAGGCTGAAAAAACAGTTTACTTTATTTTATCGACCGAAGGAAAAACAGCGGCAGAAGAACAGATGAATAATTGGCTGAACAGTTTTGCCAACAAAAAAAGTATCGATGTCAAGTCATTAAAATCGGGGTATAATATTGATGATGAAATCACGTTTACGATTTATAAATTTCCATTTCCTTCGTTTCCCGGAATTTGGCTGGGCAAACCGTTTGGAATGGCTTTGGCTGAATATGCTGCTTTTTACGACAATAACCTGGTTTTCTGCAATTCTGAAAAAGGGCTTCAGGAATACCTGCACGACATGGTTTTGGGGGCAACTTTGGCAAAAGATGTTGATTACCTGAAATTCAAACAGAAAATAACAAACCATTCCAACATTAATGTTTATCTCGATGTAAATTATTTATTGGGTTTGGCCGGTGAGGTTTTTAGCAGTGAAATTCAAAAGCAGATTGAAAGGAACAAGCAAACACTTCGGAAGATAAAAGCTGTAAACTGGCAGGTTGTACACGAAAAAGACATATTTTTTAATTCAATGGTTTTGTCGTTTCAGGCTGAAAAAAGAGAAGATGCAAAAACAATCTGGCAAAGCAATATTGGCACGGGATTTAATTTTAAGCCACAGTTTACCATTAATTACGACAACCCTTCAACGCGTGAAGTAATTTTGCAGGACTCCCAAAACCGTTTACTGCAAATTACTGGCGAAGGCCGTATTCGTTGGGCAGTGCCACTTTCAGAACCTGTTTTGAGTGAAATTTTCCAGGTAGATTTGCACAAAAACGGAAACCTTCAGTATTTATTCAACACCAAAAGTAAGTTGTATTTGATTGATAGAAACGGCAACAATGTGGCGAATTTCCCGGTGGCTTTTCGTTCGCCGGCAACCAACGGAGTTAATGTTTTCGATTACGATAACAAACGCGATTACCGTTATTTTGTAGCGTGTGAAGACAAAAAAGTATATGCTTTCGATGCTGAAGGGAAACTTGTTAACGGCTGGGATTTCGGACAAACCGATTTTCCGGTTACAACGCCGGTACAGCATTTCAGGGTAGAAGGCAAAGATTATATCGTTTTTAAAGATAAATCGCGGATTTATATTCAGGATCGAAAGGGAAAAACGCGGGTTAATGTTTCAGCAAAATTTGAAAACTTGGGTAATGCTTTGGTGCTGAATGTAAACGGGGTGCCCAAAATTGTGGTAACCGATAAAACCGGGAAAGTGTATTACATTTATTTTAACGGAAAGTACAATGTGAAAAATGTTGGCGAATTTAGCGAAGATCATTTTTTTACGGTCGACGATTTAAATGGCAACGGAGTCCCCGATTTTGTTTTTGTCGACGGTAAGGAACTCACGGTAGTTGACGAAAACGGTAAGAAATTATTTACCAAAAAATTTAATAATCCGATAAAAAGCAAACCTGCCATTTATAGTTTTTCGTCTTCATTGAAAGAAATTGGTATTGTTGATTCCACAGCCAACCGGATTTATCTTTTTAATCCTGATGGAAAATTGCATGAAGGTTTTCCGATGCAGGGCAACAGCGAATTTAGCATCGGAAAAATTAATGCACTGTTAGGGTTGAATTTGATTGTTGGCAGCGAAGGCGGTAATTTATTCAATTATAAACTGAAATAACAGATTATTGTTTTTTCATTGGAGCACTCCACACATTTTTGCCAAGCAGGGTGACTTCCATGTAAAGGTTGCCGTTTTCGAATTTGTAGTTGTAATCTTCGCTTTTGTTGTTTCCGCCAATAATGTAAAGCATGCCGCTTCTGACTTCCCAGGTCCAGCCCGGTATTTGTTCGCTGCGGATATATTGAACTGCTGTTCCGTCGGTGTTAAATTGCCAGCCACTTTGTTTTTTATTATTGTCGGTGTGTAGCCAGGTTCCAATCAATTGCGGGTCTAAAAGATACGGATTCGATTTTGCCAGCCCGGTATTGCTGTTTTCTGTGGCTGTGGTGCCTTCCATTCCTTTTAAAGTAAAAGTTGATGCTTCGGTAATTTCATATTTTTTTCGTAAACGGGTTTCCAGTTGTTCAACCTGAATTAAATCGTGGTGGAGGTTGTTCATCGACATTTGCTGACTGTTGTAAAGACTTTCCAGTTTTTTTATCAATTGTTTGGTTTCCGCCATTTGTTTGAACCTGTTTGCCAGACTTTTGGCATCGCCTGCTTTTCCTGAGTTAAAACCCTCGGCAATATTCCAGTCGAAAACAGTATTTACCAAATCTTTCGACAATTCAAGCGGTTGCGAGCCGGGTATCAGTAATTTTACCTGTTCTTCGGTAACCTCAATTTGCATGGTATTTATAATCTTTAGCTGTTGATCGAGCAATTTGTTGCTTAACGCTTGACGAAGATCGTTGGCATCTTCAAATTCCTTTCGTCCCTGCTGGTAATTGTACTCCATCATTTTTTTCAGCGGCATTCCGTCTTCAGGGAAAGCAGCTGGTTGGCCGTATTCTTTTAATGTCCTGGCACTGTGTTCAACCAGGCGGGTTCTTTCATTTTCAGAAAGATCGGGATTTGAAATTGCTTCCTGAAGTTCTGCATAAGCATCTTCAACAATCTTTGTTTCCTGCTGATTTAAAACTTTCTGGCTCCAAGCCAGCTGACTTTTAAAAACAAATACAAGCAATAAAAAGAAACCCGCCAGAAAAACACTGGCGGGTGAGTTAACGTTTTTTCTCATAATTTTTTATCTGAAAACCCACATAATATCGTTGTAAGTAGGCTGCTGGTTCTCGCCAAAAGCAACGCCAACATCGCGAAATGCTTTTATTCTTAGCGATTCAAGCATTACCTGATCGTCGTAAACCTTTTCCATAAAACTCCAGTCGCGTTTTTCGTCCTGCAAAACTTTTTGTGCCATTTTATCGATTATGGTTCGAGACTCGCCATAGCAACGCGAATCGGGATCGATTTGTGCAAGAACGGCGCCTGCCATCATTGCCCCATTCGAATTGGGTTGTGAAGCCCACACCGATGACGCTACATTTACCATAACCTGGCAATCGTGATCGATAAAATCCTGGTAAATGGGTTCAATCTCTGTCAGGGCTTTCATATAACAGTCTTTGCAAACTTCGGGTATCGATGAAAGTGTATTTAAAGCCGCGGCAAACTGATTCTGTGCTGCCAGCGATTTTGCGCGTGCAATTACAAAGTCGCAGCGGGAGTTGTAATATTCAATAATTTTTCGTTTTCCATCATCCAGAAAACGATCAACATTTGAATTGTTCAGGTTTAAAGTACGCAACGCATTTGTGTATGCACGGTTGCTGTTGCTTCCTGCCCCTTTTGTCGAAAAGGAAGTAGATGCAACAATGTTCTGATCTACAAAATCGACAATATAAAGATACACTTCGAAAGTGTAAGCTTCCATTGGCGGTACAGTCGGAGTAACGTCTTTGGTAAGCAATTCCATATTGGCGGTAAGCAAAAATCTCGGGCTTACTCCGGCTCCTCCCATTCCTTTCTGAGTAACAGCCTGAGTAAGTTTGTTTACTATCAGACTTTTTGCGTGTGCCGGAATTGTTTCTACCTGGTCGGGGATAAAAACATCGAGGGTAATCCGGTCGTAGTCATCAGCCGATCCCAAATTGTTTTGAGTAAATCCGAAAAAGGGAATGATTACAAAAAGGAAAGCTATAATTTTTTTCATTTTTCTGAATTATTTTTCACCTACAATGAGCCAAACTTCGCCTAACCCGCGGGTGTAAATTTTACATTCCTGGTTAAAAGGCGCAGCGGCAAGCATCGAACGTAAATCACGAATCCAGCGACGAGTGTCGTTGGGGCGTCCGCGATCGTCGTAAAGAGGAATTCTGACCTGTTCAAAACGAATTACGTTTTCGGTGTAATTAGAAGTGTTGTAACGGCCTTGCACTGTATTATCGTAGACCCAGTCTTCAATAATTTCACCCAATTCCAGTTCATCCCCCTTGAAATTAAACATTTCTTCAAAATCGATGATTGAAGTATCCCAGATTCGGGTCTGGAACACGATTTCACGACCGTTGGTAAACAAATCTTCAAAATGTTCCTGCAACCTTGAGTTAAAATTGTCGATGTGGGCGAGAACTGCTTCTTCGAGCAAAACCGGTGTTTCTGTTGCAAACGATGGTTCGCCGGTTCCCTGCGCTCCGGCAATTTGTTTGTTGGTGTACGCATCGAGTCCCTGTAACATAAACGTTATTGAACGCTGCGGTCCATTGGTATTAACTACATAAGTAAGTTGAATAATTATGTCGGCATTGGCCGTGCGTTGTAAAACATCGATTGGGCTTTCGGCAATTCCGCCGCCCGATTTACTGGTTAACATGGCAATCTCGGCGCTTTCCTGTTCAATGTTTTTCAACGCGCTTTCAAGGTTAACCAGCGGGAACCCGCGGTCGGCCATCATTGTATTAATTTTTCCGATGGTCATTAACAGGTCGGTTTCATTTTGAATGGCCATTTTATAATCGGGAAGTGTTTTTAAAGTTCCCATTTCATCGTACATCATGGTGTACCCGTTTTTGATGCACCAGTTGTCGCTGGGAACCACCATAATGGTTGGTTTTTTTGCCTGAGAAAAAGCTCCCAACCCAACGAGAGTAAACAAGAGCAGTGTTATAAATTTTTTCATCCTTTTAACTTTTAAAATCCATCCCCCAGTTTATTAATAATCCCTGCAGCTTCGAGTTCGCGACGCAATTCAGCATGTCGTACAGAAACCACTACACCCACTTTGTACTCTTTTTTTGATATTTTAATGCGATCGAGGCTGCCATCGCCAGTTTGCGAAACAAAACTCAGGTAACGACCACCGTTGGAAAAGAAGGTATTGAAATAGTCGCTGTGTTGTACTTCTGCACCCGGTTTTGTAACCAGCGGGCGGGTCATGCAACCGGGTTTTCCTCCGTTAATTCCTTTGAAAATGACGGCATGTACTGCATTTTTCTTAGCCTGGTAAATGGCTTCGTCGGGTTTATTGCCAAAGCCCCACACTTTTATCAGTTGTGTACCATCCATGCCGGTACCCATACATTCTACCTCGTAATTGCTAATCAGGTAACCTGCCATTTTTTTCTCTTTTTTCGATTGTCCCATCACAGAAAAAGAGAACATAAGCAGAATTACAATACTGAAAAAACTAATTTTTTTAGCCATGATTTTATGATTTTAAAACATTATTCGTAATCCTAAACTGATTCCCAGCCCCATTCTGTCTTCGAAGTAGCCGGTGTAATCAAAATCGTCGACAAGTACTTCTCCTTTTGAATCTTTTATTTGAGATGAAATTTTTGCATAATAAGTAGCCGAACCAAGCAATTGAATATTGTGTGCAAGATTTACGCCCACTCTGGCTCCTGCTTCAAGAAAATCGGTGTCTATTTCTTCATCGTCCGAATTGGTTTCCCAGTCACCCAGTTCAACACCATATCCCACAAACGGACCCCAGTGAAGAAACGATAATGGATAAAAATCTTTGCTGATTCCAAAACTAAAATGTGTAAAAGTAAAATCGTCGACAAAATTTTCAACTGTATAAGTGTCTCCGCCATAACCAATTTCTCCGTATATTTTCCACGATGTCAGCGGTTTTCCCGACTTTCCGTCTTTAACAAATTCCCCAAAAACCTTGGAAATATAATATTCTGCACGGGCATTTATTCCCGACAAACCGCCTGCAGTTGCGCCAATAAAAACGTTCAGCCCAACATCGTTGTGCTGTTCGAGAAACATTCCGTAATTATCGACCTGTCCACCTGCGATCTGGTAAAATTCTGAAGGTTTTGTTTGTCCGGACGTTACTTTTCGGTTGTCGGCAACCGTCATCGATTTCACTACTCCAATTCGTTTTGATGAAAGTGTACCGTTGTTTCTTTGTCGATTTTCATAAACAAAATAACGCTGGTCAAATTTTAGTCCTTCCTTTTTCCCAATTTTTGCCGAAATTGGTTTAACACTGCTTACCATTGCTTTTACACGGAACGACTGGACCTGTTTTTCAATGGTTGTTATTGTATTTTCAAACGCAACTTTCGACAATTGATCCAACAGTTCATCTTCGGTCAATTGTTTTTTTGGTGCCATTGGCTGGCCTTCGTTGTATTGAGCCGAGGTAATTTCGTTCATTTGTTTCGAAACAAGTACAAACGGAAATTCAGCATTTTCAAAGGCATCGATTCTCGCTTGTTTGTCGGGGGTATTTTCACCCACCCAATAATCCTGAAAAAATACGGCGGCAACCGAATCGTTAAAATCGAGTTTAAAGAGATACGTTTTTAAACTTGTTTTAAAACCGTTCATTGTCCGTTTTGCCGCTTCAACCTCACTTTTATCGTAATACTGGGTCATGGTCATATTGTTGGTGAAATCAAAGGCAATAAGGTAGGTTTGGTTTACCAACTGCAAACCCATGTCCATTAGCGAAGATTCACCCCTTTTTGAAGCGGACGCAATCATAAATTCGTTATCGTTGGCGTTAAACAGCCCGCGTTCTTTCAAAACTTCAACATTAAAACTTCCGTCTTGCTGCCGGTTAAACCAGGTTGATAAAATTTGCTGGCCAACTTTGTTTTGATTCAGCCATTTGCTGATTACTGTCGGGTCGAGTTGGTTAAACATATCGGAAACCGAAGCCCGATCGGTGCCTGTAGCAATAGTTTTATTTTGCAGCGGATTGCTGTAAAATTTGTCAGGAATTTCAAGCTTCGAGAAATTTTGGTAAATCCGGTCACTTAAATTTTCACCAAAATTAAGACCAACCAATGTAAGTGAATTACGGTTGTAATCGGATGATACATAGTTCTTTGCTATTTTTCCTGCCGTAACAGCATCCTGGGCAACCGATAAAATTGAAATCAGCAACGCACAGGTAAAAATGAGTGTTTTTTTCATAAGACTTGGTTTTTTATTTGAAAATAACAATTATTGAATAAACTCTTATACCCCCGCAAAGGATTTGGAATGTATCAACGTTGTTTTTGTTATGTTGGTTACAGTTTTTACGATTTGAATATCGGGTGACAGTTCAGGTCAGAATTTTTCAGCAGCTTCAATTACATCTTTGTTTTTAATATCTTTCAATCGTTTTGCTTCGGCTTCCTGCATCGGCAAATCCGAAATTTTACTGTAAACGGCATAATTGTTCAGCGAATTCTCCTTTATTCCCAAAACAATCTGTTTGTTGCCTAAATCCCATTTATTTACCCAGTACGATTTGCTGTACTGAACCTCAAAAATCGAAGGAAATTCTCTTCGGGCTGTGGAATTACCGTATTTTGTTTCAATTATTTTATACAGGTTGTTGTATTTGTTTTTTAATGCATCATCGAACGAAATGGCTTTTTCTCCGTCCGAATTCACAACAACAGCATACAATTCGTTGTTTCCGTTGTATAAATTCTGAAAATTGTAATTGTATTTTCCCAGTTGTTGTTTTTTTGGGTTGATCGTTTCAGCTTCGTTTTTTTGCATTCCAAACCGAAGATCACCAAACGCCGTTTTTTGCATCATTTCGTATTCTGCATTTTTAATGCTGTCGGCACGTGCTTTTTCTTCGGCCTCGATTTCTTCCTGTGTTTTTACTTTTTGTTCCGGTTCTTCCGGGGTTTCGTTTTTTTTGTTTTTAATGAAATTGCACTGAATAAGGAGGAAAACAGTGAGCAGTGTTAGAATTATTCGCTTCATACCGTTTAAGTTAGTCGTATTTTTTTGATGCATTGAATATAACAAATATTCTTTTAATTCTTATTTTTGATGAAAATCAGATATATATTGTAGTATAAAACCGAAAATCTCTGTTATGAAAAAACTGTTGTTCATCGCGTTTGTGCTCATCAATTTTTCAGCATTTTCGCAATTAAACCGCGATCCTTACCGCGACTCCGACGAAGGGAATTTCTATTTGCGCAATGGGAAAGCCTATTTCCAAAGAACCTACAATGCCGGAGCTTCGTTCGATGTTCTGGTTGAAAAACTAAAGTCGTACAACACGCCAAACGGTGGTTTTCAGATTAAAAAGGTTGAAAATGACAAGTTGAACGGAGTTTTAATTAATTATCATTTAAACTGGAATTACAAACAATTGAAAAGCAAAAAGATACCTGCATTTTTAAAATATCCTGCCAATGCCACTTACGAAATCGAGAAAAACGGAAATGCATATCAGGTTACGGTTTCCAATATTTGGTTCTCCGGACCGGTAAATTCAGGCAGCCAACACCAGTTAACACTCGAAAGTATGGTGATTGGCAAAGGCGGAGTAGTATTTACCAAAAACAAAAAAGCGCTGCTCGCCTTACAAATGATCGACGAGAACTTTCAGGAAATGTTTAAAATTATCGGAACCACAAAAGACATGCGTTTTTAAATTGGTAAGACATAAATTAAAGAGTATAACAAATTCAATTTTATGGCCTGAATGTTTCCGAAGTAAAGCAATTGGGGTGTTATTGCATATTATTTGTCCGTTGTAGCGGATGACAAAAAAACAGATATGTATTTTTGGGGAAGAATTTTTATCGTTGCTCATTTGCATGGGGTTGGATTTGCGAAAAAACGATAGGAAATAAATCAAAGAAATAGCAGTACGGGAGTTTTTTATGCATATTTTTAATTTTAGCAAAAAGTGTTAAAAGTTTTCCCCCGAAATGAATGTTCGTTTATATTTGCGCAAAATTTCTTGCATTGGAAACTGCACAGTTTCTTAAATATTTCAAGGGCTACGAAACATTTTCAGAAATTATTGAAAAAACAGTAGCCCCCCCGGGTGAAAAGATTCATCTGCAGGGATTTATTGGCTCATCGAAAACCATTTTACTTGCTAATATTTTTGAAAAGGCAAAAAGAAACCTGGTTGTTTTTTTGAACGACCGCGAAGAAGCTGCCTACTTTTACGACGATTTAAATAACCTGGGTTGGGACGAAAACACACTTTTTTTTCCTTCTTCCTACAAACGTTCTGTTCAGTACGACCAAAACGATCAGGAAAATATTGTTCTAAGAACCGAAGTGCTGAATAAAATTTCGGCAAAGGAAAAACCGTGGCTGGTGATTACATATCCCGAAGCTGTTGTTGAAACCGTTATTTCACAGGCCGGACTCGAAATAAACACTTTGCAAATTGCACAAGGCGATAAAATATCTATCGATTTTATTAACGAGTTTTTGTATGAATACGGTTTTGAAAGGGTTGATTTTGTTTACGAACCCGGCCAGTTTTCTGTGCGTGGTAGCATAGTCGATATTTTTTCGTTTTCCAACGACGATCCGTACCGAATCGATTTCTTTGGCGATGAAATTGATTCCATCCGAAGTTTTAATATTGAAAACCAGATTTCGAAGGAAGCGTTTAAAAGGGTTACAATCGTTCCAAATATTCACAATCAGAACATTGAAGGCGACAGAATTTCGTTGATCGAGTTTTTGCCTGAAGAAAGTATTTTGTTTGGAAATAACCTGAACCAGTTTTTCGATTTTGTTTCTGAAATTTACAGAAACACAATTTTAGCGCGGCCTGAAGATGAAAATATTCAGGCATTAATTGTTTCGGGGAATGATTTGAAAAAAGCGTTCAATAAAAAAACAGTTGTCGATTTTGGAACCGACCTTTTTTGTGAACCCACGGCAGAGTACCGCTTTTTATTTTCACGGCAACCTGTTTTCAATAAAAATTTTAGTTTGCTGGGCGAAAACCTGACTGATTACAAAAAGAAGGGCTACGAAATTCTTGTGCTTTCCTCAAGTGAAAAACAAATTGAAAGGTTAACGGCCATTTTTAACGATATCGATGTTAATGTAAAATTTACGGCAGTCAACTTTATTTTGCACGAAGGTTTTGTCGACCACAACCTGAAAGTTTGCTGTTATACCGACCACCAGATTTTTGAGCGGTATCATCGGTTTAAACTGAAAAACCGCAAAGCAGAACGCGAGGCCATTTCATTAAAAGAGCTCAATAAACTTCATCAGGGCGATTACGTGGTTCACATCGATCACGGCATCGGGAAATTTGCCGGGTTGGTAAAAACCGAAATCAACGGGAAGATTCAGGAAGCGATTCGACTGATTTACAAAGACAACGATTCGCTACTGGTGAGCATACATTCGCTGCACCGCATTTCGAAATACAAAGGCAAAGAAGGAATAGAACCCAACCTGAACAAACTGGGAACCGGCGCCTGGCAAAACATGAAAAACCGTACCAAGGCGAAGGTGAAAGATATTGCCAAAGAACTGATTGCCTTGTACGCACAACGAAAATCGGAACATGGTTTTGCTTTTTCGAACGATACTTATTTGCAGACGGAACTGGAAGCATCATTTATTTACGAAGACACGCCCGATCAGGAGAAAGCAACTATTGCCGTAAAAGAAGACATGCAAAAAAGCATTCCAATGGACAGGCTGGTTTGCGGCGATGTTGGTTTCGGAAAAACGGAAATTGCCATTCGGGCTGCGTTTAAAGCAGTTACCGACAGCAAACAGGTGGCTATTTTGGTGCCAACCACAATTCTTGCACTTCAGCATTTTAAAACTTTTTCCGAAAGGTTGCAGGATTTTCCCGCAAAAATCGAATTTATCAGCCGGTTAAAATCGACCGCTGAAACAAAAGTTACTCTAAAAGAACTGGCTGAAGGGAAAATTGACATCATTATCGGAACTCACCGTTTGGTTAGCAAGGATGTAAAATTCAAGGATTTGGGTTTGCTGATTATTGATGAGGAACAAAAATTCGGGGTTTCGGTGAAAGAAAAATTAAAGCAGTTTAAAATTAATGTCGATACTTTAACGCTCACGGCTACTCCAATTCCGCGAACACTTCAGTTTTCGCTGATGGGAGCGCGCGACCTTTCGATAATTCAAACACCGCCTCCCAACCGTTATCCGATTATTACCGAAGTACACGGTTTTAACGACCAGTTGATCCGCGAAGCTATTCTTTACGAAGTGGAACGCAACGGCCAGGTTTTTTTCATTCATAACCGTGTGCAAAATATTTACGATGTTGAAGACACGTTGAAAAAGATTGTTCCGGGAATTAAAACCGGCGTTGGTCATGGCCAGATGGACGGGCACAAACTCGAAAAAGTAATGCTCGATTTTATCAACGGGAATTTTGATGTATTAATAGCAACAACCATTATCGAATCGGGGCTCGATATTCCCAACGCAAATACAATAATTATCAACCAGGCACAAAACTTTGGATTAAGCGAATTGCACCAGTTGCGTGGCAGGGTAGGGCGTTCAAACAAAAAAGCTTTTTGTTACCTGATTACTCCGCCTCTTTCAACAATAAATGCCGACTCACGCCGCCGGTTAAAAGCGTTGGAAGAATTTTCAGATTTGGGCAGTGGCTTTAACATTGCCATGCAGGACCTCGACATTCGAGGTGCCGGTAATATGTTAGGGGCCGAGCAAAGCGGGTTTATTGCCGACATTGGTTTTGAAACGTATCACCGCATTTTAAACGAAGCCATTCAGGAGTTAAAACAGGAAGATTTTAAAGGTGTTTTTGAAGACGAAAACCAAAGCCAGTCGCAGGCATTTTTGAATTTAAAATTTGTAACCGACTGTCAGATTGATACCGATTTGGAACTGCTATTTCCGGAAAATTATATTCCCGGAACTTCGGAAAGAATGTTGTTGTACCGGGAACTCGACAATATTGAAACCGAAGAAGAATTAAAAAAATACAGGGAAGGATTGATCGACCGTTTTGGCAAATTGCCTTCCGAAAGCAACGAATTGCTCGAAGTAGTCAGGTTGCGTTGGAAAGCAATTCATCTGGGTATGGAAAAAATTATACTCAAAAACAAAAAGATGATTTGCTATTTTGTTTCCGACCAGCAATCGCCGTTTTACCAGTCGGCCGATTTTATGAAAATTGTACAATATATTCAACGAAGTAAAACTTCAGGAAAAATGAAGGAAATGAACCACAAGTTAACGCTTACATTTTCGGATGTACCCAATGTGGAAACTGCCGGTTATATTCTTGAGGAAATTAAAGTAGGGATATAATTCATTAAAACGGTTTGATGATATAGTTATTTCAATAATAATTTAACAGGAAAGAAAATTGTGAGGTCTGAATTTCGACGCAACCTTTGCCCAAATAATTCATCTTACATAACACTGACCTGAAATTTTGTAGGGATTTTAAATTTTAAAATGTATAAATAGTTGACTTATACTTAAATTCTATTGTGATTATGAAAAAATATATTCTTAAAACACTGGCAATTTTATCGATACTGATTTTGAATTCGTGCATTGGCAACGATAAAGAAGAGTTTTTGGTTAATGCAGATGTTTATTACCTAAACAAGTTACAAGACGGAGTTAACGTGCATGGAATAATTTATTATGTATACGGAAATCAGTCGATCGATTCGGCCACAGTTACACTTCCTGAAACAAACGAAACCCTTGCATTACAACAGTCAGCCGATTATTACAACCTGATGGTTTTGTCGCCCGATGAAGAAGATTATTCGGCAGAGGCTCCGCAGGAAGGTAATTTTGAATTTTATATTTTGAGTTCCAAAGGAGAAGAATTGTACTCTAACGATAATCAGGAATTTGATAACCTACAGGCAGCTGAGTTTGTAACAGTTGGGTTCGATAGTAACAATTACTGGATGAAAGTTACCTGGAACGAGGTTAGTTCCTGCGATGGTTATGCCATAAAAATGGAAGATACCGATGGAAATACTGTATTTGAAAGTTATACAATTGCTCCTGATGTTACCGAACTTATTGTTTCAGAATATTATAGCACAGGGACATGGGCCGTTGCTCCTGTTGAAGGAACAACCTACAAATTAATCCTCCAAACTTATACTTACGACGACGATGCAAACAGTAGTAATTATGCCTACAGTTTTAAAGAAGTAAGTATCAGAGACAGGAATGTAGTTTGGAATTTTGATTAATGGGCATTGTTTTGGGAGTAAATTTTATCTGCATAATTCGAATCCATTTTTTTAAGTTTTAATGATAAAATAGTAAATACATGAAAAAGTTTAAACAGTTCATATTTTTGGGGTCAGTATTTGTTACAGTTTTTCTTTTAGGGGCTTGCGACACAAAAGACGACGATACATTTAATGTTTACGGCGATGTTGTGTTCATGAAAAAGAAAATCGACGACCAAGTGGTTAACGCGGTTGCTTTCTATGCTTATGCCAACAGAAGCATTGCTTCGGCTACAGTTACTTTACCAAACAGTGGAGGAAATGTTGAGCTTGCACCTTTTGGATCGAGTACTTATACTTATTTAGTTGAACCGGCAAATTCTGATTACTCTACTGAGATGCCTGTAGAAGGAAATTATCTGTTCAGTATTACCGATTCAAAAGGCGAAAATATCGAGGTAAGCGACGAGCAGGAATCTGATAATCTGAGTTTTATTACCTTGGATTCGCTCGATTTTAACGAAAGCAATGTTTGGCTTTATTTGGAGTGGAATGAGGTTTCTGGCGCCGACAGCTACGTAGTTAAACTTCTCGATTCTTCAGGTAATGTTGTTTTTAATGGCTATTCATCCGATGCCGATGTGCCGGAATACTATGTTTCGTATTATTATACAACAGGAGTATGGTCAAGCGCTCCGGTAAAAGGACAGACTTATACTTTGAGCATTCAGTGCAATAAATACGATGCCGATGCCACTGACGAAGATTATGTTTATAATATTCAGGAAGTGAGTGTTTATGAACAGCAGATTGTATGGCAATTGGATTGATATTCACTACAATATACAACAAAGGCTATCTGGAAGCAGGTAGCTTTTTTTATGTATAAAAACAAAATACTATAAAACTAGTAGAAATATTATGAGAATAGTTTTGAATCTAATTTTATAGTACTATATTTGTAGTAGAAATTTGAAAATATGAAAGCACTAACAAAAGCAGAGGAGCAAGTGATGCAAATTCTTTGGGAAATCAAAGAAGGAATTGTAAAAGATGTAATTGAATTGTTTGAAGAACCAAAGCCTGCTTACACCACGGTTGCAACAGTATTAAAAGTTTTGGAGAAAAAAGGATTTGTCGATCACAAAAGCATTGGCAACACACATCTTTTTTTCCCGGCGATAAGCAAAAAAGATTACACCCGGGTTCAATTCACTTCGTTGCTAAAAAATTACTTTAACGGTTCGTTTCCAAAAATGGCCACCTTTTTTGCCAAAGAAAATAACCTGAGTGTTTCGGAACTGGAAGAAATGCTGAAAATCACGGAAGAAGAGTTGAACAAAGAAAAAAACATCAAATAGTTATGGAAACCTTGTTTTCTTTTCTGATAAAGTCTTCAACCGGGATTGTTGTATTTTATATGGTTTACTGGTTGTTTTTACGGAAAGAGACTTTTTACCAAGCGAACCGCTGGTTTTTGGTTTCGGCGCTTTTGGTTTCGGTGCTGGCGCCGCTTTTCCCGGTTCATTATGCCGTTGTGGTTGAACCGGAAAATAACACAACAATTTTTAAAACATTAACCGAAGCTTTCAAAAATGCAGAAGTAGTCAGCGGAACCGAAGATATTGAAGGAGCTGGTTTTAACTGGAACGCCGCATTGTTGGTAATTTATCTTACCGGGGCAGGTATATTTTTATTGCGCCTGCTTTCACAAACGCTGATACTCCTTCATATAATTTTGAAATACAAACCCAAATCGATAAAAGGAACACGTATTGTTGAAAATGAAAAATACGGGCTGCCTTTTTCATTTTTTCATTTTGTTTTTATCAATCCGAAATTTCACACACAGGAGAACCTGCCGGAAATTCTGGCTCACGAAAATGTGCACATTCGCGAGAATCACTGGTTCGACCTGCTTTTTATAGAACTGTTAACAGTCATCTTTTGGTTCAATCCATTCATTTGGTTTTTTGAACGTTCAATCAAACAAAATCATGAGTACCTCGCCGACAAAGGTGTAATTTCCATGGGCCACAGTGTAGGAAGGTACCAGGCTTTATTGTTAAACCAGTTGATGGGCATGCAGATTATCGGGGTTACCAACAACCTCAACTTTGCCCTCAACACAAATCGATTAAAAATGATGACGAAAAAGAAAACACCCCGTATTATGGGGTTGAAATTTATGCTTGCAATCCCTGTGTTTGCTGTTCTTTTGTATGCTTTTGCTATTCCTGATTATATTCAGGTGGGTAATGAAAAGTCTGATTCGGTTCAGATAACACAAAGCGACAAAGAATTTACAATTCACGGGAAAGTTGTTTATGCGGAAACAGGTGAACCCTTACCGGGAGCTGCAGTTTTAATTAACAGAACTCAAATTGGCACAGTTTCCGATGTAGATGGAACTTTTACACTGGTCGATCCAAATCCTACGGTTAAAAGCGATGGAAGTTTAAGTTCGGTAGTTATGGTAAGTTTTGTTGGCTTGAAAACAGTTGTTAACACGTTGACAACATCTGGTTCTTCAAAAAACACAAAATTTACATTTCAGATGGAAGATGCGGTTCTGGTTCTGTACAACAAAAATTATTCAGGAGAACAATCACCTCCACCACCACCTCCACCACCACCGGCAATTGTAGATCCGCAGAAGGCAAAAGACCTAATACCATCTACAATAGCAGATGAAGAAAAAGAAAAATACTTTTACATTGTTGAGGATTATCCTAAATATCCTGGTGAAAATGCGGCCATGCAGGATTATATTTCAAAAATGCAGGAAAAATTAGCACAGGCTAAAAATATCAGAGGAAAAGCCCAGGTTGGTTTTACAGTAAATGCAAAGGGGAAGGTTGTAAATGTAAAAATTGTTGAACAAGACAACGACCAGGCAGGGAAAGCTGCTGCAAGTATCGTTTCGGGAATGCCCGACTGGACTCCCGGAAAACAACGCGGAAAATCGGTGTCAGTAAATTATATTTTACCGTTGGAATTCAAATAAGAAAACAGAAAAAACAAAAGCGGGTGAACTCATTCATCCGCTTTTGCTTATTATAAAAGGCCGCATTTCTGCAGCCTTCAAATATTATAATATCAATCTTTTCTTTCGTACTTTCTGAACCAGCTTCGCATCTTCATTTTCAAAACGCCCCAAAGTGCTTCGTTAAAGATACCGCCGCTCATTTTCGATGTTCCTTCCTGCCGGTCGGTGAAAACAATCGGGACTTCAACAATGTTAAACCCGAATTTGTAGGCGGTAAATTTCATTTCAACCTGAAATCCATAACCAATGAGTTTTATTTTTTCAAAATCGATGGTTTCTAATACTTTTCTGCGGTAACATTTAAAACCTGCAGTAGTGTCGCGAACGTTCATCCCGGTAATAATCCTGACATACATTGAAGCGAAATACGACATCAACACACGTCCGAGCGGCCAGTTCACCACGTTTATTCCTGAAATGTAACGCGAACCGATAACTACATCGCCACCGTCAACAGCTGCCTGGTAAAGTTTTTCCAAATCATCGGGATTGTGCGAAAAATCGCAGTCCATTTCAAAAATGTAATCGTACGTTTTTTCAATTCCCCATTTAAAACCTGCAATGTACGCTGTTCCCAGTCCGAGTTTCCCTTTTCTTTCGAGAATAAAAAGTTGTTCAGGGAACTCTTTTTGCAAACGTTTTACAATTTCAGCAGTTCCGTCGGGCGAGTTGTCTTCAACTATTAACAAATGAAATGGTGTTTCCAGCGAAAATACTTTACGCACCATTTTTTCAACATTTTCCTTTTCGTTGTACGTAGGAATAATTACCAGATTTTTCGACACTTTTAAAAGTTTTAATTTGTAAACGAAAATACACTTTTCCGCAAGAAAAGAATAAACCAAATATCGTTTTATTCAATTTTGGCAGTTTTTAACGTTGGTTAACAACAGCAGTTCTGAGATTTTTTTACACGGTAATTTTGTATCTTCGGTTATTTAATGTAGAAAAACAGTTGATTTTGCGATGAAATTTGTAAAAGTGGATTTGAAAAATGAAAAACACCGTTTGGCATTAATAGAGTTGCTGAACGACTACATGCTTGATGAAATGGGAATTGGAGAACAAATGCCTGCGGAGCTTGCTCCTTCAATAATTAACGGACTAAAAAGTCATCCTGCTTATGTTGGTTTCTTTGTTTGTGTTGATGAAAATTATGCAGCGTTGGCCAATTGTAACATTAACTTTTCAACGTGGAAGGGGAAAAAGTTATTGAATATTCACGATTTTATTGTGGCTTCTGCATTTCGGAATTTGGGGGTTGGATTTTATTTACTTGAAGAAATTTCGAAGTTTGCCCATGAACAAGGGTATTGCCGCATTAATCTTGAAGTGAGGAACGACAATGTAAAAGCCAAAAATCTTTATAAAAAGGCAGGGTTTAATGAATGTGAACCTCCCAACCATTTCTGGGAGAAAAAGATTGAGTAGTGTTTTTTTTGGTTTTGAAAATCTCTTTTCAGTTTTAATTTTCACTAAAATGTAATCAGTCAGAATTCACAAAGAATAAAGTAAATATTGAAGTGGATAGCTAATATGTACATTCAATTATTAATTTAGAACCCTGAATGAAACATGCTGTATTTTTAATAATTGTATTGTTCTTTTTTTATGCCTGTACGCAAAACAAGGAAACAGATAAAAATGTAGTGGTTCTGTATTGCGCTTCCAGTCTTACGGATGTGGTTTCGGAAATTGCCGCAGGTTTTGAAAAATCAAACCAGGTTGTTGTGAAATTGAACCTGGCTTCGTCGGGAACGCTCGCACGCCAGATTGAACACGGAGCAACCCCGGCAATATTTATTTCAGCAAACAAAAACTGGGTGGATTATTTAAACAAACTTGGATTAACGGTTCCCGAAGCTGAAAAAAGTATCGCCAAAAATTCAATGGTTTTAATAGCGCCACTGGAAAGCAAGCTCGATTCTTTTGCTTTTTCTCCGGAAATAAATTTACCTGAATTGTTTAGAGGCCGACTTTCAATTGGCGACCCGCAACACGTTCCCGCAGGTAATTATACCATTCAGCTTTTAGAAAAGTTGGGTTGTAAAAATGAAATGGAATCCCGGTTTCTTCCTGCGAAAGATGTTCGTTCTGCATTAATGGTGGTTGAATTGGGCGAAGTTGAAGCCGGAATAGTTTATAAAACTGATGCTTTAAAATCGGGGAAAGTAAAAATTATTACCGAGTTTCCCGACTCGTTGTACGAACCTGTTTGTTATTTTATGACCATGGTGCAAGGGCAGCAAAATGAATTGTCGGATAAATTGTATAATTATATAATGTCAGACGAAACTAAAAACGTCTGGAAAAAGTACGGATTTAAGCTGTAGTTTATTGAATGGGTTATTTAAATATACTTCTTCTGAAATCGTTGCAATTGAGTTATCACTAAATGTTGCACTGATTTGTACCCTTTTTGTTCTTCCTTTTGCCATTTTTATTGGGTGGTTTCTGGCGCGTAAAAACTTTGCAGGCAAGGCATTTGTTGAAGGTTTCCTGCATCTTCCGCTGGTTTTACCGCCGGTAACTACAGGTTATATCTTATTGGTTTTGCTGGGGACGAACGGTTGGTTCGGTAGTTTTTTATTCAATCATTTCGGAATTCGAATAGCCTTTTCTTTTCCTGCGGCCATAATTGCTGCAATTGTTGTTTCCTTCCCTTTGGTAACACGTTCCATTCGTTTGTCCATCGAACTCGTCGATAAAAATTACGAAGAAGCAGCCCGAACTTTGGGAGCTTCGAACCTGCGCGTGTTTTTTACAATCACATTACCGCTGGCATTGCCCGGTGTAATTAGCGGAGCAATTCTGGCCTTTGCCAGAAGTTTGGGTGAATTTGGTGCAACCATTTCTTTTGCCGGAAATATTTCGGGCGAAACACAAACCTTGCCTCTTGCTATTTATTCGGCCATGCAAATTCCCGGGCAGGAAACTTCAACTTTGCGGCTGGTAATTGTTTCTGTAATTCTTTCGTTAATGGCCATGATTGGCGCTGAATATCTGAACCGGCGAATTATAAAACGAAAATGATGGCTAAAGTTCTGGAATTCGATATACAATTACAGCGAAAAGATTTTCTGTTTCATGCAAAAGCAGAAATTGATGAAGGAATTACCGGAGTCTACGGACCTTCGGGACATGGAAAAACAACACTGTTAAATTCAATTGCCGGGTTGGTTACACCCGATGCAGGATATATTAGTATAAAGGGGAAAAAGGTTTTCGATGCTGAAACGAAAATAAACATTCAGGTAAAAGACCGGAAAGTAGGTTATGTTTTCCAGGATGTGAGACTTTTTCCGCACTTGTCGGTTGGGCAAAACTTAAAATATGGTTTTCATAAAAAGAGTTCTGAGAATATAAATTTTGGTGAACTCACCGGAATTCTGAATATTCAATCACTGCTTCAAAAGAAACCTTCGGAATGTTCAGGCGGAGAAAAACAACGCATTGCAATTGGCCGGGCTTTTTTAAGCGGTGCAGAGGTGTTGTTTATGGACGAACCGTTTTCGGCAGTGGATGTAAATCTTAGAAACAATATTATTCCTTATCTGAAAACAGTTAATGAACGGTTTGCTATTCCAATGTTGATTGTTAGTCACGATTTACCCGATTTGTTGAGTTTAACCAATAATTTGCTGCTTTTGCGCGACGGCGAGATAAAAGCCTTTGGGAAATTTAAGGAACTTCTTTTGCTCGAATCAAATATTGAAATGCTGAAAGGTGCCGGATTATACAATTCCTATGACCTTTTTGTGTTTGCCACACTGCCGTCTAAAAACATGGTTTTATTGAAAAGTACGGCGAATGATTTCCATATTCAGGTTTTATGTCAGCCGTTTCAGAAAAAAAATGAAGTCGGAATGCCAATGAAAGTATTAATTCGACCTGAAGATATTTCAATTTCTTTGCAGCCGGTAACACAAATTTCACTTCGCAATCAAATAGAAGGAACCATTGAAAAGATATTTTCCAAGGACGGTTTGTCGTTTTGCCTGGTTGATGCAGGAGAAAAAATACTCGTTGAAATCACAGAAGCTTCACTTGAAACTATGAAATTGGAAGCCGGAAAAACCGTTTATTGCCTTTTTAAGTCTGCTGCGCTGAAAATATTTTGATTTTAGTTAACATTATACGGTGTTGATTTTCAGTTTCTTGAAATCTTATGTAAACTTTCTTTATCTTTTTTTGTTGTAAATGTTTGTCAAGCTAAAAAGCTTATCTATATTTGCAGCCGCTTAAAGGGCGTGTTCGTTGAGGGAATGAAAGGGAAATAGTGGAATAATGTGATTTACTTTGATTTGAATTAATAGTCCGAAGATTTCTGAAAAAAGATAAAAAAAAACGATAAAAAGTTTTGGTGAATCAAAAAGGCTGTCTATATTTGCAGCCGCTTTCAGGGAGCGGGTTCATTGAGGATATGAAAGGTGATAATATTAGAGGATAAGTAAGCAAATAGAAATGCGAAACTTGGAGAAAGAGCCAAAAAATATTTAAAAAAAAGCTTAAAATATTTTGGCAGATAAAAAAGAGTTATTACCTTTGCCGCCCCGAAAGGGAAAAACGTTCTGGGAATAAAGCTGAGAGGCTGAGTGACCGGGAGAAAATTTGAAACATGAATGGTCAGCATTTGAAGACAAAAGGGTGCTGATTTTTTATGGAAAGTTCTTTAAAATTTTGAAGCACAAAAAAGCAAGGTGTACCAACTTTGTTAATTTCTGAGAAGGAAAACCTGGGCGAAAGAGATTTAAACTTTTTATATATACAACGGAGAGTTTGATCCTGGCTCAGGATGAACGCTAGCGGGAGGCTTAACACATGCAAGTCGAGCGGGATCCCCTTCGGGGGTGAGAGCGGCGCACGGGTGCGTAACGCGTATGCAACCTGCCTTATGCAGGGGGATAGCCCATGGAAACGTGGATTAATACCCCATAGAATATATTTATCGCATGGTTTATATATTAAAACTGAGGTGGCATAAGATGGGCATGCGTAGGATTAGCTAGTAGGTGAGGTAACGGCTCACCTAGGCGACGATCCTTAGGGGTTCTGAGAGGATTACCCCCCACACTGGTACTGAGACACGGACCAGACTCCTACGGGAGGCAGCAGTGAGGAATATTGGTCAATGGGCGAGAGCCTGAACCAGCCATCCCGCGTGCAGGATGACGGCCCTATGGGTTGTAAACTGCTTTTCTACTAGAAGAAACCTGATTACGTGTAATCAGTTGCCGGTATAGTAGGAATAAGCATCGGCTAACTCCGTGCCAGCAGCCGCGGTAATACGGAGGATGCAAGCGTTATCCGGATTCATTGGGTTTAAAGGGTGCGCAGGTTGGCTTTTAAGTCAGTGGTGAAATGCTGCCGCTTAACGGTAGAATTGCCATTGATACTGAGAGTCTTGAATATGGTTGAGGTAGGCGGAATGTGTTGTGTAGCGGTGAAATGCATAGATATGACACAGAACACCGATTGCGAAGGCAGCTTACTAAGCCATTATTGACGCTGAGGCACGAAAGCGTGGGGAGCGAACAGGATTAGATACCCTGGTAGTCCACGCTGTAAACGATGTTCACTCGCTGTCTGCGATACACAGTAGGCGGCTGAGCGAAAGCATTAAGTGAACCACCTGGGGAGTACGATCGCAAGGTTGAAACTCAAAGGAATTGACGGGGGCCCGCACAAGCGGAGGAACATGTGGTTTAATTCGATGATACGCGAGGAACCTTACCTGGGCTTAAATGTAGATTGCATGGGGTAGAAATATCCCTTCCCTTCGGGGCTATTTACAAGGTGCTGCATGGTTGTCGTCAGCTCGTGCCGTGAGGTGTCGGGTTAAGTCCCATAACGAGCGCAACCCTTACCGTTAGTTGCCATCGGGTCAAGCCGGGGACTCTAGCGGGACTGCCACCGTAAGGTGAGAGGAAGGTGGGGATGACGTCAAATCAGCACGGCCCTTATGTCCAGGGCTACACACGTGTTACAATGGCAGGTACAAAGGGCAGCTACCGGGTGACCGGATGCTAATCCCAAAAGCCTGTCCCAGTTCGGATTGGAGTCTGCAACCCGACTCCATGAAGTTGGATTCGCTAGTAATCGCGCATCAGCCATGGCGCGGTGAATACGTTCCCGGGCCTTGTACACACCGCCCGTCAAACCATGGGAGCTGGGGGTGCCTGAAGTCTGTAGCCGAAAGGAGCGGCCTAGGGTAAAACCAGTGACTGGGGTTAAGTCGTAACAAGGTAGCCGTACCGGAAGGTGTGGCTGGAACACCTCCTTTCTGGAGCACAGGTTTATAACAACTTGGAGATAACAATTTTGGGCCTTGCTTTTTTAAAAATATAATGAGTTATAGCGGAGAGCTGTTAGCTGATAGCTCGAAGCTTGAAGCTTGGAACAGTCCCGTAGCTCAGCTGGTTAGAGTACTACACTGATAATGTAGGGGTCCCCAGTTCAAGTCTGGGCGGGACTACAAGCCCAGTATGCAGTAAACAGTCACAGTAGGCAGTAGAAATACTGCAAACTGAATACTGGGACTGCAAACTAAAAACGGGGGATTAGCTCAGTTGGCTAGAGCGCTAGATTTGCATTCTAGAGGTCAAGGGTTCGACTCCCTTATTCTCCACGGAGGCTGAAAAGTCGGAAAAACAGGTGGGCCACACGGTAAAATGGCAAAACGTTCAAAAGAAAAATGAAATACTGAACAGCGGAAAGTTAAGGGGTAAAATCCTGAAGCTTGAAGCGAGAAGATAAGGCTGGTGCCTGAGAAGAAAAGGTTCGATTCCTTTATTATCTGCGTACTTAAGGCTGGCAGCTATAAGCTGGTTGCTGAAAGTTAAAGTTCTTTGGCATGTTGGGAAAAGAGTCAAATCACAATTGAAACGACAAACAAAAAGAAAAATAATTAAAGAATCAACACGAGGATTCTAAAAGAAAGTTACTAAGGGCGTACGGAGGATGCCTTGGCTCTCAGAGGCGAAGAAGGACGTGACAAGCTGCGATAAGCTGCGGGGATTGGCAAATACGAATCGATCCGCAGATTTCCGAATGGGGCAACCCATCCTTAAGGGATACCACGGGTAACCGTGGGGCAAACGTGGGGAACTGAAACATCTCATTACCCACAGGAAGAGAAAACAATAGTGATTCCCAGAGTAGTGGCGAGCGAAATGGGAAGAGCCTAAACCGGTTTTGTTTCGGCATAGCCGGGGTTGTAGGGCTGCGATATGGAGAAATATTTTTAAGTGGAACGGTTTTGGAAAAGCCGACCAAAGGAGGTGAAAGTCCTGTACATGTAAGAAATATAATCCTAGCAGTACCCTGAGTAGGGCGGGGCACGTGGAACCCTGTCTGAATCTGCCAGGACCATCTGGTAAGGCTAAATACTACTGAGAGACCGATAGTGTACAAGTACCGTGAGGGAAAGGTGAAAAGCACCCCGAACAGGGGAGTGAAATAGTACCTGAAACCGTACGCTTACAAGCGGTTGGAGTTCCGATTCATCGGAATGACAGCGTGCCTTTTGCATAATGAGCCTACGAGTTAGTCGTCACTGGCGAGGTTAAGTCTTTAAGAGACGTACCCGAAGCGAAAGCGAGTCTGAAAAGGGCGTTGAGTCAGTGGCGCTAGACGCGAAACCTTGTGATCTACCCATGACCAGGTTGAAGTGATGGTAACACATCATGGAGGACCGAACCAGGGAGCGTTGAAAAGCTCTTGGATGAGTTGTGGGTAGGGGTGAAAGGCTAATCAAACTGGGAGATAGCTCGTACTCCCCGAAATGCATTTAGGTGCAGCCTTGTGATAGTTTTACAGAGGTAGAGCTACTGATTGGATGCGAGGGCTTCGCCGCCTATCAAATCCAGACAAACTCCGAATGCTGTAAAATGTTTCACAGGAGTGAGGGCATGGGTGCTAAGGTCCGTGTCCGAGAGGGAAAGAACCCAGACCATCAGTTAAGGTCCCCAAGTGTATGCTAAGTTGAACAAACGAGGTCCGGTTGCAGAGACAGCTAGGATGTTGGCTTGGAAGCAGCCATTCATTTAAAGAGTGCGTAACAGCTCACTAGTCGAGCGACTGGGCATGGATAATAATCGGGCATAAGCATACCACCGAAGCTATGGATTCCTGTATTACAGGACTGGTAGGGGAGCATTCCAACGGCGTTGAATGTGTGTCGTAAGACATGCTGGAGCTTTTGGAAAAGCAAATGTAGGCATAAGTAACGATAAAGGGGGTGGGAAACCCCCTCGCCGATAGACTAAGGTTTCCTGATCAACGTTAATCGGATCAGGGTAAGCCGGGACCTAAGGTGTACCCGAACGGGGAAGCCGATGGATAGCGGGTTAATATTCCTGCGCCGGCCATGCAATAAAAGTGACGGAGATACGTAGTTGCTAGGTACTGACGGAATAGTACGTTGAGCTTAGCCTTCGGGCGAAGCGAAGCAATGAGATATCTTCCAAGAAAAGCGAGCATGGACGCCCGTACCGCAAACCGACACAGGTAGTCAAGGAGAGAATCCTGAGGCGCTCGAGTGATTCACGGCTAAGGAACTAGGCAAAATAACCCCGTAACTTCGGGAGAAGGGGAACCCCGCGCAAGCGGGGTCGCAGAGAAATGGCCCAGGCGACTGTTTATCAAAAACACAGGGCTATGCTAAATCGAAAGATGACGTATATGGCCTGACACCTGCCCGGTGCCGGAAGGTTAAGAGGGGATGTTATCGCAAGAGAAGCATTGAATCGAAGCCCCGGTAAACGGCGGCCGTAACTATAACGGTCCTAAGGTAGCGAAATTCCTTGTCGGGTAAGTTCCGACCTGCACGAATGGTGTAACGATCTGGGCACTGTCTCGGCCGTGAGCTCGGTGAAATTGTAGTAACGGTGAAGATGCCGTTTACCCGCAACGGGACGGAAAGACCCCGTGAACCTTTACTGCAACTTCGCATTGACTCTGGGTAAGTGATGTGTAGGATAGGACGGAGGCTATGAAGCGGGTTCGCCAGGACTTGTGGAGCCAACCTTGAAATACGTCCCTTTGCTTACTTGGAGCCTAACCCCGCGAGGGGGACATTGCGTGGTGGGTAGTTTGACTGGGGTGGTCGCCTCCAAAAGAGTAACGGAGGCTCCCAAAGGTACCCTCATGGCGATTGGTAACCGCCAGCAGAGTGTAATGGTATAAGGGTGCTTGACTGTGAGACCGACGGGTCGATCAGGTAGGAAACTAGGGCATAGTGATCCGGTGGTTCCGTATGGAAGGGCCATCGCTCAAAGGATAAAAGGTACTCCGGGGATAACAGGCTGATCGCTCCCAAGAGCTCATATCGACGGAGCGGTTTGGCACCTCGATGTCGGCTCGTCACATCCTGGGGCTGGAGAAGGTCCCAAGGGTTCGGCTGTTCGCCGATTAAAGTGGCACGCGAGCTGGGTTCAGAACGTCGTGAGACAGTTCGGTCCCTATCTGTTGTGGGCGTAGGAGATTTGAGAGGACCTGACGCTAGTACGAGAGGACCGCGTTGGACTGACCGCTAGTGTACCTGTTGTGGCGCCAGCTGCATTGCAGGGTAGCTATGTCGGGACGAGATAAGCGCTGAAAGCATCTAAGCGCGAAGCTCACCTCAAGATGAGATCTCCATTAAGGGCCGTAGGAGACGACTACGTTGATAGGCTGCAGGTGTAAAGGCGGTAACGTCAAAGCTGAGCAGTACTAATTGCCCGTAGACTTTTTTATAGAAAGAATCCTGATATTGATACAATTATTTTTCTTCCCAACTTGCCTTAAGATATTATTTTGGTATCTCTTTTTAAAGGTAAAAGAGTGTAAGCCATAAAGATTTTAGGTAGTTATAGCGGCGGGGCACCACCTCTTCCCATCCCGAACAGAGAAGTTAAGCCCGCCAGCGCCGATGGTACTGCAGTAATGTGGGAGAGTAGGTCGCTGCCAAATTTAATATTAGCCCGGTTCTTGTTTGAGCCGGGCTTTTTTATGCTTAATTCTTGTTAATAATCGTGAAAAGTTAAATAGTTTTTATTCTTACTTCGCTGCTTTTCTTAGTTTTGTCTTGTTTTTCTGAAAATCATGTTCAAACAGAAAATTGTATATATTCTTTTATTTGTTGGCGTAATTCTTACGTCAAAAACATTTGCGCAGCGTACTCCCGATTTAATGCGGCAAGGTGATACTGAGGATGCTGAATCGAAAGCACCAGAGAAAGTTGTAGACCCGAAAATAGAACTCTGGTATCTTAAAGATTACGGAGCTTTGCTGGATTCAACGGATTTGGATACATTGCAGGATTATTATCATTTGTATAATCCTGTTTTCAGAAATACCATAACAGCATCGTACCTTGGAAATTATGGATTACCTTACCAAAACAATGATTTTTTTGGAAGGGAATCGACTATGGATTTCTTTTTCTCAAGGTCAAGGGAGGCGTATCTTTTAACTCCCGAAAAACTTAAATTTTACAATACGCGCACTCCCTATACGCTTTTGGATTACACGCAGAGCGAAAATAAAAACCGTAAAAATGAAACCCGTTTTAATGTACTTCACTCTCAAAATGTAAGTCCGTATTTGAATTTTACTTTCCGGTACGATCAGGGCAGGTCCGACGGGCAGTACAATTATCAGGACAGTAAAAATAGTCTAGTATCCGTTTATTCCAACTATAATAAAGATGAACTTAAAATACACGCCGGTTTTATAGCCAATAGCATACAAAATAGTGAGAATGGAGGATTGGAAAATGATTCTTCAATATTTAACGGATTAGATACTGAATATTTAAATGTTAAGTTAAACAGTACCAGTTCAAAATTCAGCAATACCTACTTTTTTGCTACCGGGGAATACCGTTTTGGAAAATTTATTAAAGTTCAAAGGGAGGAGCCACCCGAAGAAAGTGAGGATTCAAGCACAGAACAGGCTCCTGATTTGGAAATTTTTAAACCGTTTTTAGGAGTGATGTATTCGGTACAATATCAAAGGCATTTAAAACAGTTTACCGACGAGGAGGATACAACCAACAATTTTTTTGCAAATACTTATTACGGAAACGACTTTACAAAAGACTCGATTCGTTTTAATAAAATCTCTAATATTTTTCAGATTAAACAATACGAAAATGCCGATAGAAAAACAAGTTTTGGGAAAAGGGCTTTTATTGGGCAGGAATTTGTAAAAGCATCTTCTCCCGGGCCAATCGCCGAAGTTTATAACCGGCTCGATAAAAAATATTCCAACGTTTATGTTGGTGGAGGTATTTTCAGACAGAGTGGTGACTTCTGGAAATGGAATGCCGAAGGTAAATTTTATTTACTTGGCAGAAATGTTGGTCAAACGGAACTTTCAGGTGTTATTTCAAAGCCGTTTACTTTATTTTCCGACTCGCTGGCTTCGCTTAACATCAGAGGCGATATTTATAACCGTGTAGCCGATTATTTTCAGGAAGAATTTTACTCGAACCACATGCGTTGGAAAAACGATTTGAAAATGGAACAGAATATGACTGTTCGCGGAAGTTTTAAATCGCCAAAACAAAATCTTGAGTTGGGTGCAAATTATTCGCTTATCAATAATTTTATTTACAACGATACGCTTGGAATGCCGGCTCAGACCAGTGAAGAATTGCTGATTCTTTCCCTTTTTGCCGACAAAGATTTTATCTACCGGAATTTTCACTTCAGAACAAGGTTGTTATACCAAAAAGCTTCGAATGACGCGTACATTCACCTGCCCGAATTTTCAGCCTTTGTTTCGGCTTACTATAAATTTATTTGGTCGAAAGTGTTGTTTACCCAACTTGGGATAGATGCCCGGTATAATACGTTGTACTACGGCGATGCCTACGATCCTTCAACAGGCCTGTTTTATCTTCAGAACGAAAAAATAATTGGAAACTATCCGTACATTGATGTTTATGCAAGTTTAAGACTGAAACGGACACGTTTGTTCTTTAAAATGATGAATGTGGGAACCAGCTTTTTGCATGGAGAGTATTTTGCAACTCCCGATTACCCAATGTACAGGATGACCTTCAGAATGGGCGTTGCATGGGCTTTTTACGATTAAATTAGGGCCGATTTTCCTGCGAATGATTGGTCAAATACATCGTAAAATTCTGAAAGAATCATTGCTGTGGCGCCCCAGATTATTTCATTTTCAAATCGGATACACGGAACATTTAATTTGCCATAAATGGTTTCGACTTCAACCTCGCTGGTTTTATTTTTGAATTTCAGCAAAGGAAACAAAACGATTTTTTCCACTTCATTTTTATTGATCGAAAAAACCGGTTTTTCTTTGAGCCAGCCCACCAGCGGGTGAATAATAAATTGGCTGACTTCGACATATAAATCGGAAAGGGTACCCAGAATTTCGACGGTTTCAGGCAAAATCCCGATTTCCTCGAAAGTCTCGCGTAAAGCGGTTTCCTCTGGTTTTTCGTTTTTTTCAATTCTTCCACCGGGCATTGCAATTTGTCCGGCGTGGTGTTTCATGTGGGTTGGCCGTTTTATCAAACAACCGGTTAATTCACTGTTATCTTCAAAAAGGGCAAGCAAAACACTGCTGTATTTTAAACCCGGTTTATCGTCAGGGGCTACTACCAGTTTTCGTCCGGGAGGCACCATTTTTTTGTGCGAAACCGCTCCGGGCAAATCTTTTTGTAAGGCTTGTTTTATTTGTTCAGGCCAAGAATTCATGCTGCAAAAGTAGAAAATGTTACTTACCCTTTCTTTTATATTGAAGGTTTAAGGTTAAGATTTAACGCCTGTTTTAAGGATTTGTTTTGTACATGCCTTAATTTTCAGTTGAACTTCTTTTTTGTTTCTTCTGAAATAATAAAATTGGATTGCCGGTATTTGGCAATGTAATCGGAAGGAAGTTCGTTGTACAATTCTTCAAAGTATTTTGAAAAATAACGCGGACTGTTGAATCCAACCCGGTAGGCCACTTCCGAAACGGAAAGCTGGCTCGTAGTCAACAAATCGGCTGCCCTTTTCAACCGGATAATCCGGATAAATTCGATTGGCGTTTTATTGGTAAGTGCAACCATTTTTTTGTACAAACTTACCCGGCTCATTCCCAGTTCGCGGCTAAAATCTTCAACGGTAAATGTGGGTTCCGAAATGTATCGTTCAACCGTTTCCAGCGCTTTTTTTATGAACTTTTCGTCCTGCGAATTCACTTCAATTTTTTCAGGATTAATGCCAATCATCGACTGGTACGAAAGCCTCAACTGTTCGCGTGTGTTTATCAGGTTTTCAATCCGCGATTCAAGAATGCGAAAATCAAAGGGTTTTGAAATAAAATCGTCGGCCCCCGATTCATAACCTTCAATTTCAGGTTCGGTTTCGGTTTTGGCGGTTAAAAGAATTACAGGAATGTGTTTTGTATTTCTCCCCGATTTTATTCTTGAACAGAGCTCGAAACCGTCAGTTTCCGGCATCATAATATCGCTGACCACCAATGCAGGAAGTAACTTTTCGACGATTTCCCAACCTTTTTCACCGTTTTCGGCTTCCAAAATATTGTATTGTTTTTTCAGGTTGTCTTTCAAATAGAACCTGAAATCTGCATTGTCTTCCACCAGAAGGATCGTTTTTTTGTCGGGATGAAAAGCTTCCGGTTCATTGTTTTGCTGAATTTTCGACGACACCGTTTTTTCCCGATAACCCTGAGATTCTGCCTCAAGATTGTTTTTTTCAATGGCATCGGCCGAAAATATCTGAACCGGAAGTTGCACAATAAACGAACTGCCTTTTCCCAAAATACTTTCCAGTTTAATTGTTCCGCCCAAAATACTTACATATTCATTTACCATAGAAAGCCCGATTCCGCTTCCCTGGTTAATAATCGAACCGGGAGTATCGCTTTGGTAAAAACGGTCGAATATTTTTTGCTGAATTTCGGGCGCAATTCCAATTCCAGTGTCAGAAACCGTCCACTGAATTGCACAGGTTTTAGTTTCTTCGTTTTTGTTTAAAAAGTCGATTTCAAGCGAAACTTTGCCTTTTTCTGGAGTAAATTTGAAGGCATTCGAGAGCAGGTTCGCAATTATTTTGTCGGTTTTATCTTTATCAAAAAAAGTATAAAACCGGGGTTCTGAGGAATGAAAATTAAACTCAATTTGTTTGTTTTGAACCAAATCTTCGAACGATGTGCTAACTTCAGAAATAAATCCAACAATTTCGCCCCACGAATTTTTTGCTTCCAGTTTTTGCACTTCCATTTTTCTGAAATCGAGCAACTGGTTTACCATAGACAGCAAACGCCGTGCATTGCGGTAAATCAGAACCAGGTGCTTTTTACTTTTTTCGTCGCGGCTTTCGGCAATAAGTTTTTCAAGTGGCGAAATAATAAGTGTCAGCGGTGTTCTGAATTCGTGGCTGATGTTGGTGAAGAACTTGGTTTTTAAAGCGTCAAGTTGCTGAATACGTTCTGCTTCGCGATGTTCCTGTTCTGCTTCAATTTTTAACCGGTGGCGTTCAAGCATCATTTTTCGTGAAACCAGAATTACAAGTACCACCAGCAAAAAGTAGAAAACAAAGGCATACCAGCTTTCCCAGAATGGAGGCAGAATTTCGATGGTCAGCGGCGGCTTCATTTCTGTCCATTCAATTCCGTCGTTTGTTCCCCTGATTTCAAGTTGATAAGTTCCGGCATTCAGGTTCGTAAATGTAATTTCGTTGATTCGCAAATCAACCGGGAGCCATTCTTCGTTAAACCCCAGCAACCGGTATTCAAAGCTGTTCTTTTCAGGATGGAAAAAATTCAGTGCAGCAAATTCAATTGAAAAAACATTTTCGTTGTACCGCAGTGTAATTTTATTCTGAAGTGTAATCGATTTGTCGAGAATTATCCGGTTTCGGAAAACACTATTTACCGGAACTTTCTGGTTGAATACTTTAAAACCGGTGAGCAAAATCTTGTTTTCCTGGTTTTGTTCCCTGATATTTTCGGGGATGAACAGATTAAAACCGTTGGCCCCGCCAAAAATCAATTCTCCCGAACGTGTGCGAAAAACTGCTTTTTCGTTGAATTCCTTTCCCTGCAATCCGTCGAGGGTACTGTAGTTGTACACTTTAATTTTGAGGTTGTCGATAGAAGACATTTCATCAAAATTGAGCACTGTTATTTTTGAAATACCGTTGGTTGTCGAAATCCAGATATTTCCCTGCTGATCTTCCTGAATGGTTTTAATGTTCGAACTGGCAAGTCCGTCGCTTTCGTTAAAAACTTTAAACCGCAGTTCATTTTTATCCAAAACATTTAAACCCTGCTGAGTAGCAATCCAGATCAATCCACGATTATCTTCAAGCAAGTCTATTGCATTTTTGTTGCTCAATTTACCTGAAATACCGGGTTCAGGTGGGAAATGATAAAAACGTTTGGTGCCCAGATTAAGGCGGTCCAAACCATCGGAAGTTCCAATCCACAGATTATTTTGCGAATCTTCAATAATTGAAATAACAAAATTTGATCCTACTGAATTTATGTCTTCAGCACGGTAATGATAAAATTCTTCCCTTTGCCGGTCAAAAAGGTTGAGTCCGCCGTTGAGTGTTCCAACCCACAGGTTTTGTTTCGAGTCTTCAATAATATCCCAGACCCGGTCGTCGGTCAGTGAATACGGATCGGACGGATTATGCCGGTAGGTTTTAAATTTCTGGCCATCGAAACGGTTGAGTCCGCCAAAGTAAGTTCCAATCCAGAGCAGTCCTTTTCGGTCGATATAAAGCGAAACAATAATATTGTTGCTTAAACTTTCCGGGTTGTTTGGATTGTGTGTAAATGTTTTAAATGTATTCAGTGTTCGGTTAAAATAAATGAGACCGCCACCGTTTGTTCCAATCCACAGGTTTCCTTTGTTATCTTCGGTAAAACAGTTTACATCGTTGTAAGGCAAGCTGGTTGGATCCGATGGATTGTGGCTGAAATGTTTGAACCGAACCAGGTTTTTGTGATAATAACTGATTCCTTTTTTAAAGGTTCCTGCCCAAATAATGTTTTCGTTGTCTTTGTAAAGAAAATTAACACTGTTCTGACTAATACTGTATTCATTATCACGGTTGTTCGTGAGATAAGCCACACTGTTTTTATCTCTGTCGATTATATTAATTCCTCCGTGATCGGTAGCCAGCCAGATTCGTTTATTTTTTTCCTGTACTATCGAAGTTACCAGATTATTGTTTAAACGAACAGGAAACGAAGTATCGTTATAATTTTCGATTTTTTCATTTTTTGAATTTATATAAAAAACACCGTTCGGGCTTCCGGGGGTTAAAACCCACACATCATCGTCGCTGTCGATAAAAAGATTGTAATTGAAATATTCATACTTTTTGTCGTCGTTAAGCTGAAACTTTTGCTCTGTTTTATATGTATCCGGATTTATTTTCAAAACTACTCCCGAGTTGGAAACTGCCCATAAATTACCTTTCGAATCCTGATCAATGTCGTTCAGATAATTGTTGTTGTTAGCTCCCTGGTAATCGGGGATGTATTGAACCGAGTCGACTTTGCCGGTTTCGGGAGAATATTTGTACAGTCCGGAGTTTGCATTTACAAACCACAGGTTTCCTGTGTTGTCGTTAAAAAGGTTTTGTAAAGCAGTGAGGGGAATGCCGGTGTTTTTGTAAAAGTTACCGGCCCGGGTAAACGATTCTTTTTCGGGGTTGTAAATTACAAAATTACTCAGCGATCGAATCCAGATGTTTTGCTCAAAATCTTCGAATAAAAAATCGATGCTATTGAACGGAATCGAAGTTGAATCGTACAAATTGTTCAGATAAATTTTGAAGTTTGTTCCATCGTAACGCGTTAAACCACGGTCGGTACCGAACCACATAAAACCCTGGCTATCCTTTAGAATGGCTTTTACCTGGTTGTTCGACAAGCCGTTGTTGATATCGATATGCATGAATTTATACTGCTCTTCCACCGGAATTTCAGCAGACACAGCATAAAAATTCACTCCTGAAACAAGGAGGAAAACGAAGCAAAAAATTTTGTTTATTATCGTAGTTCGTAACACCATAAAGCAACAGCCTGATGTCTAAAATAAACAAGTTTTTTTGATTTGTGTTGTGCTTTTTAAAATGAATTCAGATTTGGAGTAACAAAAAACGGGAAAATGAATTGTACTCAAATTTCCCGTTTTAAAAACTAACTATCTAATCAGACTATAATTGAACAGTAATTTCTTCTCCGTTGTATTCTACTGTTGTTGGATTCAGTTGTTCTGAAAGCATTGCCGCCGGTTTATCTTTCGAAATTATATAGATTTTGAAACCACGGTTTGCAACCATTCCGTTGAATTCGCCTTCTCTTTTGCCAATGATCAGCGTTTTGTTTTCTTCGGAATAATCAAAACGAATGAGACTGAATTTCCCTTTTTCGTAATTGTAATTTGTGCCTTCATCTTCGTACAAAGTGAAACTCGCGTCTTTGCCTGTGTAAACATACAAATCGATTGGGGCGTCGGGTTTCTGGTCGGTGTATTCAATTTCAGGCCCAACCGGAACAATGGAACCTTCGCGCACAAAAAGCGGCATTTTTTCAAAAGGAGCATCCACGATTACTTTTTGGCCACCGGCAACATATTCACCCGAATATAAATTGTACCAGCCACCGTTGTTTGGAAAATAAACTTCGCGGCTGCGTTCTTTGTATTTGTAAACAGGGCATACCAAAAGGGCAGGTCCAAACATGTATTCGTCGCTTATATTTTGCACCCTTTTATCGGTTGGAAAATCCATTGCCAGACCACGCATAATTGTGTAATCGTTTTGATAAACGGCTCCGGTTATACTGTAAATGTAAGGCATCAAACGGTAGCGAAGTTTGTTGTAATACAACATCGACTGATATGCCGGGTGGTTTTCGGGTGCAAGGTTGTAAATCTCGCGGTACGGAAACTGTCCGTGAACCCTGAAAATCGGGACAAAAGTGCCAAACTGGTACCAGCGTGTATTTAACTCGCGCCATTCGTTCATATCTTCGGAACCTTCTTTGGCGCGTTCAAATTTTTTCTGAACGCTGAAACCGCCAATATCCATGCTCCAGTACGGAAGTCCCGACATAGAAAAGTTGATACCTGCTGAAATCTGTGCTTTAAAATCTTCCCAGCAAGTTCCGATGTCGCCGCTCCAGGTCGTTGTTCCAAAACGCTGCATTCCGGCAAATCCCGAACGGGTTAAAATAAATACCCTTGCATCCGGATTTTCTTCGCGCTGGCCTTCGTAAATTCCTTTTGCATTCATTAGTGCATATGTGTTGAAATATTTGGTTGAAGGGCCGAGAGCAGTCGGGTTCATCAGCTTTTTACGGTATTCAACACTGGCATTCGAAAGAATATCGGGTTCCGTAGCATCGAGCCACCAGGCATCAATTCCTTTCCGATACAAATGTTCGTTGATTTGTTCCCAGAAAAGTTGGCGTGCATCAGCACTGTAGGCATCATAAAACGAACCGATATAACCGGGGTAAATCCAGTCGCGGATACTGTCGTTTACTGCCTGTTTGTACATCCAGCCATTTTTGTCGAATTCGTTGTAATGTTCGGTTCCAACATAAAATTTAGGCCAAACCGAAATCAGGATTTGGGCGTGGTTATCGTGCACATTTTTTATCATACCTTCCGGATCGGGAAAACGCGAACTGTCGAACTCATGACTTCCCCATTTTTCTACCGGCCAGTACGACCAATCCTCAACAATGTTGTCGACGGGAATGTGTCTTTTTCTGAATTCAGCGAGAGTACTTGTCAATTCTTCCTGGGTTTTGTAACGTTCGCGACTTTGCCAGAAACCCATCGCCCATTTTGGCATCACCTGTGCTTTTCCGGTAAGTTTGCGGTATTTTCCGATAACATCGTCCATCGAATTTCCTTTCATAAAATAATAATCAATCTGATCACCCATTTCCGAAAAGAAGGAAATTCTTTGTTGTTCTTCTACAGGTACCGGAGTAAGAACTTTCAACCCGATATACGAAACCCCGCCATCGGGAATCCATTCCAGTTTAAGATGGTATTGTTGCCCTTCTTTCATATCGCACTGAAATTTAGCGACAGAAGGATTCCAGGCTGTTCTCCATTTGTCGGCCATTAATTGTCCGTCGATCCAGATTTTTGTATAACCCGCATAATACAGCAGAAAATGAAAAAGTCCGCTTTCTTTGGGTTGAATATTTCCTTCCCAGGTAATTTTTGCCCGGTTAAAATCAAATCCTTCCGGGAAATTTTTAATGGTTTCAAGGTTTTCATAATCGATGGTTTCCTCGTTGCGAACCGTAAAAACATGGTTGTTTTCAGTATTATCAACGTAGGTTGCTGTTAAACCGCCTTCGTTGCCTTCGGTATTAAACAGGTTAAATTGGTTGATTTGACTGTAAGGCCGCGGATCGCCAAAACGCGAAAAAGAATAATTATCCCAAAGTATTCCGTAGTTTTTGGTTGAAACAATAAAAGGAACCGAAACTTTTGTATTGTACTGAAAAAGTTCCTCGCTTTTTCCCTTGTAATTCATTTCGTCGGCCTGGTGTTGCCCCAAACCATACAACGCTTCATCTTCCGACGATTCGAAAACCTGTTGAACAGAATAACCTTTCACTCCGTCCACTTCCATTGGATTCAGACTTTTCCCGCCGTCCTTTTTTTCCTGTAGAATCAGGTTTCCGTTTTCATCGCGAAACTGGATTTCACCTGTGGTTTTTGAAATTTCAACACTGGTTTTATCCGTTGAAACAATGAGGTTCCCACCGTTTTCTTTTACACTGAATTTTACCGGCTGAGTTTCAGGAAGAACAACCAGACTTTGCGCAGTACTAAAATTTTTTGTTGCGCTGGCCGATACTCTAATTATTTCTTCATCAACCGGCGAGATAAAAATTGCTTTTGCTGAATTCTCAGCGCTTTTCGTCGGATATAATATTACTCCCGAATCACTGATTTTCCAGTTCTTTTGAGTACAGGATAATCCTATCAACGCTATCAGCAGTACGGTTAAAATGTTTCTCATTGGTTTATTTTTTAGTTTTATGTTGTCTTCTGGTATTTCGAACATCGGTTGGTTTTGTATTTCAAATTAAATAAATTCAATTCATATTTTAAGAATGCAGATTGCCTGTTCGTGTTTATATTTTTACTGAAAAGGATAAGTTCCTGCATTCGCACCCTCAATTAATCCGTTATATACCAGTGAATCGTTCACCGTATTATTGTTTCTGTTAAAAATACCGTTGTCCCAGCAAAACGGTATTAAACCGTTGTTTTTGGCTTCGCGGGCGACAGTTTTATTAAAATAAGCGCGTGATTCGTTGTGTTTCTGTTGCCAGAGTTCACCGTACAAAGAAAGGTCTCTTGAAAAAGCGCCGAATTCACCCAGGATTACCGGAACACCTTTGTCTACCAATTTACTTTTCATTTTGCTGAATTGGTTTATTAAATAATCTTCTTCACCCCAGTTTGCATTGCGTGAATCTGCGCTTTCAACATGGTTGGGTTCTCCCCAGAAATAGAACATTTTTCCCCAGCTTGCATCCTCTTCAAGTCCACAAAAATTCCAGGGAGTATAATAGTGTACTTCAGCAAAAAGTCGATTTTCAATTTCATCCTGAGGTAAAGTCATGTAGGTATCGGCCAGATCGATATCGGTATTTGGCGCCTGGACAATCAGGTTTCGGTAACTGTTGCGTCCTCCTGTTGCGCGGACCACATCCACAAAAGTTTGCATGTAAACATTCAAAACATTCACTTCTTCCTGGTTGTCGGCATTTGGCTCATTGGCGCCTGCAAACAACAAATGTTCATCGTAATCGCGAAAATAAAGCGCAATTTGTTTCCAGACAATTGCCAGTTTATTGTTCACTTCAGTTTGTTTGGCTGAAGTGCAGTTGTTTTCCATCCAGCCTCCGTCCCAATGAATATTCAAAACGGCATACATATCATTTTCAACGCAGTAATCCACTACCTCTTTTACACGGGCCAACCAGGAATCTTTAATTTTGTACGTTGTTTGATTTTCGAGGTACTGGTTCCAGGAACAGGGAACCCGAACGGCATTAAATCCGGCGGTTTTTACAGCCAGAATAAGTTCTTCGCTTGCCTTTGGATTTCCCCAGGCAGTTTCCCCTCCAATGGCTTCGAGCGTGTTAACAAGGTTCCAACCTAAATACATTTTTGAGGCAATTGTTTTTGCATCGTCAGCCATGCCTGTCATATCCGGTTCAATGTATTCCGGAATTTCCGGCACTGTTGGTTCAGCATCTTTGGCATCCTGAGAAATTGAAATTACCACATCTTCAATTCCTTCAGCAGAAATAGTAAAAGTTGCATTTCTTTCGGTTTCAACTGTATTTGCATCGGATGTTATGGTAACATTTGCATTTCCTTTTGTTGTTTGAATCGACGGCCGGCACCAGTCGGTTGAATAATGTATGTACCATGTTGTATTCGAGGTAATTGAAACACTAACCGTTCCTCCATTTTGATCAAAGTTTAACGTTGAAGGAGTAGCAGAAAGTTGCGGTATAAATTCTTCTTCCGGAATAATTTCATCCTTTTTTTTGTCGCAACTGAAAAAAATCAAAAGGATCAGAAGAAATGATATTTTAAAAGGTGTATTCATAGAATAAAAACGGGAAAATTTTGTTTGAAGAAACCCTGGGTAAGGTTCATTTACCCAAGGTTTCTGAAATTTGCTTTTCCAAATAAAACTTTACTAAATTTAACTTAAACGTTGTTTTTTGAACCCCTGTTTATATTAATATATTACCACTTTGTCGATGGTTACTGAAACAGCAGAAATATCTGAAATATCCGCGGCCATTCCCTTAATATCGATAACAAATACAAGGGCAGTATCGAAAGAACTTCCCGGTTCGCAGTAAATGGTATAGGTTCCGTCGCCGTTTACCGTTACTTCACCGTCGCCACCACCCCAGTACTGGGCCGACCAGTCAGCGTCAGCCAGTCCGATGGCAGTGGTGTAACTTCCGGCTGCGCCTGCATTAAAAGAAATGCCCGACAAAGAGAATGTAATTTCCATCCGGTTTTCGAATACTACACTTGCTGCATCCAGCGGAGGATTGTTTTTGGTGCTGCTGTATTCGTTGTATAATTCCAGACGTAAATTTCCGTTTGATTCAAGATCGCCAAAAACCAGTTTCGAGTTGTCGAAAACAATTTCAGTTCCCTGCGGTTCTTCGCTTCCGCTACCGCCGCCAAACTGAGGGAGCAGGTGGAAAGCCATGTATTCAGCTTTTGACGGATCTTTTGCGCCAACCCACATTCCGGTAACATTTCCACCTGCGTCTTTTTCAATTTTCATAATACGCCACTGGTTTTCAGCCGTGGTCGACAGATTTACCCACGAACAAATATTGAAAGCAGGTTTTACCCCATCGAAAGTGTAAATTCCTTTTTCATCGAGAGAATAAGTTCCCGTTTGAGTCGTTCCGTCGGGAGCCACAAAAACAGCCGACATTGCATCTGAATTCAACGTAAGCGAGAAATTTTCATAGGTTGCAGGCACAGAAGCACTGAATCCGGTCCAGTCGGGATAGTCGGTTACTGCATTCCACGAATTCATAAACGAACCGTCGAGGTTGCACCAGTTGAACGGAGTTTCCGGTGAAAGTACCCATTTCACCTCGTAATTTACAACTTTCGAAATATCATCCTGCCAACCGTCAGGAAGTGTTGGTTCCGGATCCGGGGTGTCGGCAGGAACCCAGTTGTCGGCATAATCTTTACTGATAAAATTATAAACCAGTAAACAAGCGCCTTCGCCTGAAAGGGCTGCATCGCGCAGGGCGGCAAGCTGCATGGTATTCTCGGTTAACGACAATACTTTTAATGAACCCCAGTCGATAACAACACCGTCGCGATTAGCATCGTGCAGCGGGCCTGCGTCGGTCATTTTTAATGTTTTGGCGCTGGCATCGAGGAAATATGTGCCGTTTTCTTCGCGATTCAACATCAGGTGATCTACCGAAATATGTGCCCCGCCAATCAAATCGAAAGTCATACTACCATAATCGCCCTGGGGCATTAACCAGGTGTTTCCGGCCCAGTCGGGATTCCAGTTCCAGCAGTCGCTTCCGTAACATCCGTTGTCGCCGCCTTCGAGCCAGCCATTGTCGGTTCCGTAGAAATACAACGGACCCGCAAAATATTTGCTTACCCCGTTTTCATCCAAATCGAGCAACCATGTTTTTGAATTGCCAACACCACCGGAAAGCATGGTCCAAAGCGGGTCGTTTACGTAAAGCAAATTATTGGTTGTAAGGGTAAGTTTGAAGGTGTCGGCCTGAATATAACCACCATCGCTTTCAACACCATAAACAAATTTATAGTCACCCGCAAACGGAATTTTAACGGTGTCTCTCATGCGGGTTGAACGTCCCATTGGAGTTTGCCAAAGAGGAGTAACTCCGGGAGTCAGACTTTCGAGGAGAATCATGTTGGGATCGTCGGCATTTTGGGTAATGCTGTATTGCAACTGATCGGCCGATATCATGGTTCCCATTGTAAATTCTTCGGGCTGGCAAGCTGCAAATGCCAGAATTATTCCCAGAAGTGCTGCAAATATTTTGTTTTTATTTGTATTCATTTTCCTGATTTTTTAAGATTAATTCCAGCCGTTGTTTTGTATCAGAACTCCATTCGACAAGCTAACCTGTGTTTGCGGAATCATCTGGAAACCGCGGGTAGCCACAATTTTGTCTTTTTTGATGTTTTTGGCAGTTTCGACCCCGCCGTTGTAAACAACATCAGAAATTGCAATTGAATTGGCCGCTGTTTCAATTCCCTGACGAAGCAAATCCCAGTAACGAATTCCTTCGAAAGCAAATTCAAAACGACGTTCTGCAAGAATATTAGCAACAGAAACTGTTTTTGTGGTAAGCCCGGCACGTTCGCGAACGGTGTCGAAATAGGTCTGTGCATTTGTGCTTCCCAATTCGGCTGCCATTAAAAGTACATCGGCGTACCGAATCACAACATAATCCTGGTACTGGCCAATCATAAAATTGGTAGCCCCGTTGGCTTCGGCCACATCTTTTATCACCAGTTTCCCGTCGACATTTACATAGGTTGAAAGCGGTGAATATTTTTTTACGGAATAACCGGTGTATTCACGCTGGTCAGAATTATCAAAGTCAAGCCCTTCTTCATCAATTGCAATAATGGAAGCTTCTTTTCGTAAATCGTCGGTTTCGTATGCATCGTAAAATTTCGAAAGAACAGTGCAGGCACCCCAGCCTTTTCCGTAAGGAGGGAACATTTGAGACCTTAATCCCAGCATAACCATCCAATGATTTCCGTCGGTATTTCCGTTGTAATCGGAAGTGATGTTGTATTTTATTGCAAAGATGGTTTCCTGGTTATCTTTTCCTGCGTACGTTGTTTCAAGTCCATCGCCGGCTTCATTCACTACAGTGGAAGCTGCAGGCCACAGGTTTTTGTATTCCTGAATCAATGAATAGTTTCCGCTGGAGATTACATCTTCCAAACCCTGCAAAGCTTTGTCTTTGCTAACAACCCCGGCCAAATCGGTGGTTCCGTAATAACAGGTGTAGAAAAGGTAAACCCGCGCCAGTAAAGATTTTGCAGCCCATTTGTTTACACGGCCTGCTTCAACCGTGGCAGAACCATTTTCGGCCGCAAACAGTAAATCTTCGGCAATTACCTTGTAGGTTTCCGCAGGGTCCGATTGAGGAATATTATCGTTGGAAGGTTCGGTTAACAGCGGTACTTTTTCCCACAAACGAACCATGTCGAAATAGGCGTAAGCACGGATAAAACGGGCTTGTGCTTCAATCGAGTTTCTTAATCCGGTATCATCGCCCCATTCAATTTGATCCATATTCTGAAGAAGTACATTGCAACGGTAAATGGCTTTGTAGTAGGCTCCCCAGTTGCCGTTCAGCAAATCAACATCGGCAGGCGAACGCGTAATATCGAATTCATCGAGAAGCTGGTAACCATAACCATCGGTATTTCCGGTGGCACCGTAACAATTGTCAGATAATACTTCGGAAGCAACAGGAAAGGCAACTCCGCTTGAATATAAAACCTGAAGGCCGTCGTAACACCCTACAATGGCAAGTTCGGCATCGGCTGTGGTTGAGTAAAAGTTCCCCGTGGTTAATGATGTTAACGGTTCACTATCCAGGAAACTTTCGGAACAGGAACTTAACGCAATTGCGCCAAGGGCAAGTATAAATAATTTAATCTTTTTCATTGTTCTTTCGGTTTTTAGAATTTAATATTAACACCAACTAAAACTGTTCTCGGACGTGGATAATATCCCAAATCAACGCCTGACGAACCGTTTTCAACACCATAACCAATTTCCGGATCCATACCGTTGTATTTGGTAAATGTGAATGCATTCTGAACTGAAGTATAAAGTCTGAACTGATTGAGGTATTTGTATTTTATCAGTTTCGATAAATCATATCCCAGGGTAATGTTGCTGATTCTCAGAAAATCGCCGTTTTTGATAAAAATATCTGAAAACAGGTAGTTGATATTGGTTTCGGTTACCCTCGGAATTGTTGTTGATGTTCCTTCTCCGTGCCAGCGGTTTAAAATCTCGGTGGTATAATTTGCATAGGCATTTGCGTGGTTGCGGTACGATTGAACAATTTGGTTTCCGGCAACACCGTTGGCCGACATTGAAAAGTCGAATCCTTTGTAGTCGAATCCCAGTGAAAATCCAAAGGTGTAATCCGGGTTAGGATCACCGATCATTGTTTTGTCGTCTTCGTTTATTACTCCGTCGTCGTTGATGTCGACATACCTTAAATCGCCCGGTTTTGCAGAAGGTTGAATAACGGTTCCGTTTGAACTGGTATTGCCCGGCACTTCGGCTTCGTTCTGGAAAATCCCGTCGGTTTGCCAGCCCCAGAAATAACCAATCGGATAACCGGTTTCAGCGCGGTGGTAAAATTCAAGAGCATTATCATAAAGCATGTTGGTTAACCCGTGTACAATTCCGTCTTCGGTAGGAACTTCGGTTACTTCATTTTTATTTTTGGCAACGTTTCCCGAAACAAAATAGTTGAATTGACCAATATTGTCGTTCCATGTGAGTGAAATCTCAACGCCGGTATTTTTTACATTTCCTCCGTTAATATAAGGTGCATCGGCTCCGGCAGTAGCCAGAATCGGCGCTTCCAATAACCAGTCTTTGGTGCTTTTGTTGTACCAGTCGAGTGTCAGTCCCAGTTTTGAATCGATAAAACGGGCATCGAAACCAATGTTGGTTTGTTCCGAAGTTTCCCATTTCAGATTTTCGTTGGCCAACCTGCTTGGATAAGCGCCAACAGTATTTCCTGACGCATCGAAATTGGCTGAACCAAAATAGTAATTTGTATTGGCTGTGGTAATTGGGGCAAGGTACTGCCATGCACTTATGTTTTGGTTACCCACTTGTCCCCAGCTGGCGCGCAGTTTCAGAAAATCAATCCATCCGCTTACCGCGCCCATAAATGTTTCGTTGGAAACAACCCAACCTGCCGAAACCGACGGGAAATTACCCCAGCGGTTGCTTTTGGCAAACCGTGAAGAACCGTCGCGGCGGAAGGTCGCATTTAAGAGGTATTTTTCCTGATAATTGTAACTCAAACGGCCAAAATAGGAAAGCAACATCGATTCATCAAAAGGGGCGCCACCGTACGAAAGCAATGTTAAATCGGTATTGGTTGTATTATCAATGTAGGCATGTTCCAGGTCCGAAATTATTAAATCGGAATTTGAAACGCTAACCCACGAACCTTTGTTTTGGTATGCCGAAGTACCAATCATTGCAGTAAAAGCATGATCCCCAATGGAATAATCGTAGGTTAAAATATTGTCCCAGGTCAAAGCCAAACCTTTGCTTAAACTCTGACTGGCGCCATCGTGAAGCCTGAATGCATAAATCGATAATTCGTAAGCCGGACGATAAGAGCGACTTTCGCTGGTGTAAAAATCAACACCCAAAGTCGATTTGTATTTCAGGTTTTTAACCGGACTGATTTCTACATAAATATCACCAAATATTTTCTGGTTGTTGTTTTTGCTCTGGTTGTTCAAAACCATAGTGGCATACGGATTACTTTCTCCTTCAGCCCAGGGATCCCATTCGGTTCCGTTGTAGATTACTCCGGCTCCGGAAGTATTGTTCAGAAAATTTCCTGCATCGTCGTACATGGGCAGGAAAGGACTGGTATTAAAAGCTCCGCGTAAAGTATTGTTGTACTGGTTTCCTACACTGATTCCGTTTTTTTCAGTGAAACCCATGGTAAAGTGCTGTCCTACTTTCAGAAAATCGCCCAAAAGTTTGTGTTCAGTATTAATTCTGAAATTGTAACGATCGTAATTCGAAACCGACGGACCACCAACAATCCCTTCTTCACCTGTGTACGAAAGTGAAATGGAGTAGGAAGAAATATCAGTTCCCCCGTTTATTCCAAGGTTGTAATTCTGGGTAACTGCATTGTCGTACAACATTTCGTCAATCCAGTTGGTACCTTCACCCAAAGCATTAATTTCATCGGCTGAGAAATAAGGAAGTTTACCTGAATTGATGGCAGTTTCGTTCATAATTACTGCATATTCCTTGCTGTTCAGTAAATCGACCTGGCGAGCTGCATTTTGAAATCCGTAATAAGCATCGAATGAAATCTGGGCTTTTCCCTTTATTCCCGATTTGGTGGTGATAAGCACAACCCCGTTGGCAGCCTGAGAACCATAAATTGCGGCAGAAGCAGCATCTTTTAGTACATCGATACTTTCTATGTCGGAGTTGTTCAGGTACGAAATATCGCCGGTTTGAACGCCATCGACAACATACAGAGGACCTGCATTTCCAATGGTTCCCAATCCGCGGATGGTAACTTTCATTCCTTCGCCTGGCTGGCCTGAAGTGGAAGTAATCTGAACTCCCGGAGTTTGTCCCTGCAAAGCCTGCAAAGCACTGGTTGTATTTCTTTTCTGAAGATTATCCCCGTCAACCTGAATGGTGGCGCCGGTAACAAGTTTCTTTTTCTGTACACCGTAACCAACAACCACAACTTCGTCGAGGCCAACAATATCAGCTTTCAATGCGATGCTGAAATTGGTTTGTCCTGTTACCGGAACCTCCTGGCTTGAAAAACCTATAAACGAAACCAGTAAAACATCGTTGTCCTTTACTGTCAAGTTAAATCTCCCGTCTAAATCGGTAGCAGTTCCTTTTGTAGTTCCTTTAACAACGATTGAAACTCCCGGAATTGGAGCACCGTTTTCTGCCTCCATAACTACTCCGTTTATTTCTTTTTCCGAAGTTTGGGCAAATACGTTGTTGGTGAGAAGTACTGTGAAAATCAACACCATACTTTTTAGTAGTATGCCTGCTGATTTAGCAATGGAGTTTATATAAAAACCCCTTTCACAACAAGTTTTTTTCATACGTAAGTGTTTAATTAGATTATAAAATTCTCTTTCAGTTTTGATGGCTTTCCGGCATCATCCAAATAATTATCGCTGCTGAAAAACAATGCTCAAAAAGCCACGATAAAAATAGATAGACATCTTTGGCAGGAGGTGCGAAAATGTTTTTGCTTGCTGTTTGTCATGTTAACAATAACCGTATGAAATGTTTATTTTGAATGTATAATTTGTTAACTCATGGTTTAAGGGGAGTTTATATTTTTCTGGATAATCTATTCAATTTTAATATTTTAGATGGGGTTTGCTGAAATGTTAATCGGAATAAAATAATTACTAAACGGGAAAACAAAAAAGGGCATTGTTTAAACACAACGCCCTTTTGTCAAAATTGAATTTAATAATGGAATCTAACTCTGTTTCAATAGAAATTTATACTAAAACCAAAATCAAAGAGAATTGTTCGGTTAATTTCCTTAAAGTGCAACGGATTTCATATTTTCCGTTTTAAGCAGGTAGAAATCAGAGAAAAAAATAGGGCAAAAATCAATCGAAACGAATGGCTTTTTCCGGAGAAATTTTGCTCACCAGAAAACTTGGAAGCACCAGCATAAGTGTAGTAATAATTATACTTCCAATATTGAGCAGCAAAAGATGAACGATGGAAAAATTAATGGGAACCACATCTACATAATACGTAGTTGGATTCAGTTTTATGATGTGAAAATATTTTTGGGCAAGCATTAAAACTATGGCCAAAACATTTCCCCACAACATGCCGCGGCTGGTTAAAAAAAACGACAAATATAAAAACACACGCCTTATGCTCCAGTTCGGACTGCCCAAAGCTTTTAGCACGCCAATCATGGTGCTGCGTTCCAAAATAAGCACAAGCAAACCCGAAATCATATTAAACCCGGCCACCAGCGAAAGTAAAATCAGAATTACCCAAACGTTCATGTCGACCACTGAAAGCCAGTCGAAAATTTGCGGATATTGTCGTTTAATGTTTAGTGTCCGTAAAATGGTTTCGGTGTTTTCGCGGTAATTGATTACCTGTGTTCTTACTTCCTGCTCAAGTTCATCAATTTTGCCAAAGTCGGAAATGGTAATTTCAAAACCGCTGATTTCGTCTGCTTCCCAATTGTTTAGGCGTTGAACATATTTCAGGTCGCCAAGTATAAAAATATTGTCGAACTCTTCGAGGCTGGTGCGGTAAATACCACAAACTTTAAGTTGCAGAATTCGTGGCAGGCTCTCTTTTTCATTCAGAAAATAAAGAATTACACTGTCGTTCAGGTTAATTTTTAACAACTGCGTAATTTGCTGCGAAACAATAATTTCGTTTACCCGTGCCGAATCGTTAATTTGCGGCAGCCTTCCTTCCACCAGGTTTTTCTGAAAGAAATCCCAGTTGTAATTTTGATCCACGCCTTTAAAAACCACGCCTTGAATGTACTCGTCGGTTTTTATCATGCCCGGTTTAGTGGCATAAACTTCCACCCGTTTTATACCTTCAATCTGATTCAGTTTAGCAACAAAAGGCTGGTTTTTTGAAATGGTTTTGGTTTCGTACGAATTGTTCGAATCGAAATTTATTATCTGAATGTGCGAGCCAAAACCAATTACTTTATCGCGGATTTCTTTTTTGAAACCAGTTACCACAGCCACCGAAATCAACATTACTGCAAGTCCGAGTGCAATGCCAAACAAAGCAATTCGGATTATTTTATACGATAAAAACTTTCGGTTGGCTTTATCGAAAAATAACTTACGGGCAATGAATAACTCGGTGTTCATCCGAAACTTATTTTCGGTTTAAATGAATATGCAAATCAGCCGGAGTTATTTTGTTTCCCCGGCAATATCGTTTCTACGGTTAATAAACGGCAGAACAAGCAATGAAATTATTCCAATCACAATAATCATCAAAGTCATTGACGTGTGCGCCACAAAAGCGAAAATAATTCCGTTTTCGTTAGGTACGCCGTACAACGAGAGCGCTTCTTTTGCCATAAAATGCCATGCTCCGATTCCACCCTGAACCGGGGCCACCATGCCAAAACTGGCCATCACAAATGTGGTAAGACCTGCAATCGGACTGAGTGTTTTTGTAAAATCGAACGCAAAAAAGTTGACATATAACATCAGGTAATACATCGTCCAGATAAATGCTGAGTGAAAGTAAAACCAGAATTTTCTTTTAATAGAACCAATGGAAATAAATCCTTCCTTAAAATTTTTCAGTATTTCAATAATTTTTGCGTAAATAACTGTGTGTTTAAAAGCTTTTCTGAAAACAAAAAGCAGAACAATAAATAAAACAAAACCTACAATTAAAAATGGCGAAGAAATTACCGAAGTCAGTTTGTCTTCAATTTCGGGGTTGTTGTGCATAAAACTCAGCATTTCACCAAATTGCGAAACAATAACCACGCCCAGAAGAATGAGCAGCGAAACCATATCAACGGCACGTTCGGCAACCACTGTTCCCACAAGTTTTGTAAACGAAAGTTTTTCGTACCGCGAAAGCACTCCGCAACGCGAAATCTCCCCCATTCTCGGGAAAGCCATGTTCATTAAATAACCTACCATTACCGCCAGAAAAGTATTGCTGAACCTGGGTTTGTGGCCAATGGGTTCAATCATTAAACCCCAACGTAACGTTCTGCTAATGTGGCTAAGTAATCCCAAAAACAATGAAAATACAACCCAATAATAATTTACATCGTTTTTTAAAACCGATTTAATTCTATCAATGTCTTGATCTTTATAAATAAGCCAGAAGATAAAGGCTCCCAAGGCAAAAAATGCCAGGAATTTCAATACTTTTATTACAACTTTTTTCAATCTTTTACATTTTAAGGCTGCATTTCAGGTCTCAATTTTTAATCCCTGAATTTTTACTATTTTCGGGATACCAAATTTAAAGGTTGTTTGCAGCAATTCGTAGCAAACAAAAATATAAATTTGTTTCATAAATACCGATAAAAGTAAAATTAGGTTGTAAAGGAAATGTGCGGGGCAGGTAGTAATGAATGTAGTAAAACCAAAGAAAAATCTGGGTCAGCATTTTTTGAAGGATCAAAATATTGCCAGAAAAATTGTTGACAGCCTGGGAAATAAAACTACTGATGTTTTGGAAGTTGGCCCCGGAATGGGCGTATTAACCGGTTATTTGTTAGGGCGTAGCGAACTTACGGTTCATGCCATTGAAATCGATACCGAATCGGTAGAATATCTTCAACAACATTTTCCCGAATTAAAAAAAAGATTGTACGCCGAAGACTTTTTGAAATTTGATTTTACGAGTCATTTTGAAGGAAATTTTTCGGTAATCGGTAATTTCCCTTATAACATTTCGTCGCAGATATTTTTTAGGATACTCCAATTTCGCAACCGGATTCCCGAATCGGTCGGAATGGTACAGAAAGAAGTGGCGGAAAGAATCAGCGCTGGTCCGGGAAGCAAAACCTACGGAATTTTAAGTGTTTTACTTCAGACTTTTTTTACTATTGAATATTTGTTTACCGTTTCGGAACAGGTTTTTATACCGCCACCAAAAGTAAAATCGGCCGTTATCCGATTAACCCGGAACGGGCGGGAAAGCCTGCCGTGCAGTGAACAGCTTTTTATTCGCGTGGTAAAAACAGCTTTTAATCAGCGGCGAAAAATGTTGCGGAATTCGTTAAAAGAATTCGGCGATAAACTGCCGGTTGAATTTGCTGAAAAACGCCCCGAACAACTTTCGGTGGAAGATTACATTGTGATTACAAAAGCCGTTGAAGAGCAATAAAAAATTCAAGTATGCAATTTGAACTGACACGGGAATACATTGAAAACCTTAAACTTCTTATCGAAGAAAACCATTCGGAAGAAGTACAAAAACAAATGGATGAACTTCATCCGGCCGATATTGCCGAAATCATGGAAGATTTGAACATGGAAGAGGCAAAATTCATTTATCTTTTGCTTGAAGATGAGGTTGCTTCCGATGTTTTGGTTGAAATTCCCGAGGCCGACAGAAAACGGTTTTTGAAAGCCCTGCCGGCTGAAATGATTGCCTCAAAATTTATTGAAAACATGGATTCTGATGATGCAGCCGACATTGTTGCCGATTTGGATGAAGATGTAAAAAAGGAGGTACTAAACGAAATTGAAGACCTTGAACAGGCCGGCGATATTGTCGATCTTTTGGAATACGAAGAAGACTCTGCCGGCGGTATTATGGCCAAAGAGCTGGTTGTGGTGAACGAAAACTGGACCATTGCCACCTGTTTGAAAGAAATTAGCCGGCAAGCCGAAGATGTGGATGAGATTTACTACATCTACGTGGTTGACGATGCTGAAAAACTGAAAGGCGTTCTTTCGCTGAAAAAGCTGATTTTAAATCCTACAAATACAAAAATTAGTAAAATTTACGAACCCGATGTAAAAATGGTAAGTACCTCGACCCGCCAGGAAGAGGTGGCTGAAATTATGGACAAATACGACCTTGTTGCCATTCCTGTGGTTGATGAAATCGGGAGGCTCAAAGGAAGAATTACTTTCGACGATGTTATCGATTTTGTTCGTGAAGAAGCCGAACGCGATTACCAGATGGTTTCGGGTATCACCGGCGACGTGGAACCCAGCGACAGGGTGGGGCAGTTGTTAAAAGCCCGGTTGCCCTGGCTGCTTATTGGTTTGATGGGCGGAATTTTAAATGCCCGGGTTTTGGGAACACACGGCAATGCACTGAAACAAGTAACCGAACTTGCATTTTTTATTCCGCTGATTGCTGCAACCGCCGGAAATGTGGGGGTTCAATCATCGTCGATTGTGGTACAAAGTATCGCCAGCGGGGTAAAAGACATGGAGTCGACAGGAAAACGGCTGCTCAAGGAATTACTTGTGGCTTTGGCAACTGCCAGCGTTTTTTCGGTGCTTCTTTTTGGTTACAACTTTTTTACGTCGCACAACCTGAACCTTACTTTTTCTGTTTCAATATCTTTATTTATTGTTATTATTTTTGCGTCCTTTTTTGGAACGGTTATTCCGCTGGTTTTAAACAGGTTTAAAATCGACCCGGCAGTTGCAACCGGACCTTTTATAACAACAATGAACGATATTTTCGGACTTTTGATTTACTTCACCATCGGAAATATGTTCTTTACGTTTGTATAGAATAGAAAAGCTAAAATGAGCAAATTAATTATTGGCAGAAAAGATATTGCCGATTTTGAGAAACTTAATCTTTTGAGAATCAGTGTTAAAATTGATTCAGGGGCGTATACTTCAAGTTTTCATTGCCACAAAATTGAAAAAATTGAAATAGACGGAAAGGATTGGGTGAAATGCAATTTTCTTGATCCTGCGCACAACCAATACCACGAAAAAGAGTTTTGTTTTGAAATTTATAAATACAGAAAAGTTAAAAGTTCAAACGGAGTTGTTGAAGAGCGTTTCTCAATTATAACAGAAATGACCATTTTTAACCGGAAATATCCGATAGAACTTACGCTCACCGAGCGGCCGGAAATGAAACATCCGGTTTTGCTGGGAAGGAAATTTTTATCGCGGAAGTTTTTAATCAACACTTCAAAAAAAAATCTTTCGTACAAGAACGAAATTATTGAAATCAACATTAAAAAGAGATGAAACAGTTGCTTTCGGTTGGATTTGAGAACAGATAAAAATCAGTTGGAAGCATTTCAGAAAACAACAGAAAAAACAGTACATGAAAATAGTAGTATTATCAAGGAATCCGCATTTGTATTCGACCAAACGGCTGGTTCAGGCAGGCGAAAAACGAAAGCACGAAATGCTGGTAGTCGATCATACCAAATGCGATTTAATCATTGAGAAAAAAAATCCGGTGGTGATTTACAAAGGGCACAAACTCGAAAAAGTTGATGCTGTAATTCCTCGCATCGGGGCGTCGGTTACCTTTTACGGAACTGCGGTAGTCCGCCAGTTCGAAATGATGAAGGTTTTTACCGCAGTTGAATCGCAGGCGCTGGTGCGTTCGCGCGACAAACTTCGCAGTTTTCAGATTTTATCGCGGGCCGGGCTGGGATTGCCCAAAACAGTGTTTACCAATTATTCAAAAAATGTAAAGGAAATAATAAAAGCTGCCGGCGGCGCTCCCGTAGTAATTAAACTTTTGGAAGGAACCCAGGGGTTGGGAGTTGTTTTGGCTGAAACTGAAAATGCTGCCGAGTCGGTTATCGAAGCTTTCAACGGTTTAAAAGTGAGAGTGATTGTCCAGGAATTTATAAAAGAAGCCAAAGGTGCCGATATTCGTGCATTTGTAGTCGACGGTGTGGTAGTTGGAGCCATGAAGCGACAGGCAAAACCGGGGGAATTCCGCTCGAACCTGCACCGTGGCGGAACGGCTGAAATTATTGAACTTTCGGAAGAAGAGGAAAATGCAGCGTTAAAAGCGGCACGTGTGATGGGACTTGGTATTTGTGGAGTTGATATGTTGCAGTCGGCCCACGGACCATTAATTATGGAAGTAAATTCATCGCCCGGCCTCGAAGGAATTGAAGCTGCCACCGGTAAAGATATTGCCAAAAGCATAATTCGTTATATTGAAAGAAATGTGTAGTTGAAATGGGGAAACGACGAAAAATTACCATTCTGGGTGAAGATATTCCTGCCGGTAAAAAAAGGATTTTAAAAATCGATATTGCACGGTTGCATACTTTTTCGAAAATTGAAATTCCAGTCATTGTGGAACGGGCACACGAAGAAGGCCCGGCACTTTTACTTACCGCCGGAATTCATGGAAACGAACTCAACGGAGTGGAAATTGTTCGTCAGCTTTTGGCGCAAAAATATACAAAACCCCAAAAGGGGATGGTCATCAGTATTCCAACGCTGAATATTTTCGGTTTTATCAATCAAACCCGCGAATTTCCCGATGGCAAAGATTTGAACCGTGTTTTTCCGGGTTCGAACAAAGGTTCGCTCGCCAGTTTGCTGGCTTTTTATGTAATGAAAGAAATAATTCCACATGTCGATTATTGTGTCGATTTTCATACCGGCGGTGCGCGCCGTTTTAATTCTTCGCAAATCCGCATTCAGAAAAATAACCCCGACCTGCTCGACCTGGCCAAAGTTTTTAACCCGAGGTATATTGTTTATGCCGACGAACGTGAAAAATCGTTCCGGCAGGCAGCCATGAAAGCAGGCAAAAAAATCCTGCTTTTTGAAGGTGGGAAAACACACGATTTTAACAACCGGATTACCAAACGCGGTATTTACGGAACCATGAAACTGATGCAGCACCTCGGGATGCGTGATTTTACTCAGGAACTTGAAAATGTAAATCATTCAGCACCCGCTATTCTTATAAAACATTCCAACTGGATTCGCGCCCGGCAGGCAGGGTTGTTCCGTTTTTTCGTGAAAGACGGAATTTCGGTAAACAAAGGCGATGTAGTTGGCACCATTTCCGATCCGTACGGAAAATACGAATACGAAGTGAAAATTCCGGAATCGGGTTATATTATCGGGTTAAACCATGCGCCGGTAGTTTACAAAGGCGATGCACTGGTGCATTTGGGATTTGAATGATTAGTTTATACCGCATTCATTGCTGCCACCGGGTCGAGGCGGGCTGCCGAACGGGCCGGCATAAATCCGGCAATAAAACCAATAATGCTCGAAATCAGCAATCCTTTAATAATATTTCCGGCAGTTAAAACAATGGTAAAATCGGTAACGTAATTGATAATTACCGTGCCGATAAAAATCAGGATCAAACCTAAAATTCCGCCAATAACCGAAAGAACCACGGCTTCGAAAATAAACTGGAAAAGTATAAAATAACGTTTGGCCCCCAGCGATTTTTGAATACCAATAATTTTGGTACGTTCCTTTACCGAAACGAACATAATGTTGGCAATTCCGAAACCACCCACCAAAATTGAAAATCCTCCGATAATGGCGCCGGCAATATTAATTACTCCAAAAAGTTGTTCAAACTGGTTCGAAAGCAAACTAACTTCATTCAGTGCAAAATCGTTTTCTTCCATGGGTTTTAACCTGCGAATGGTGCGCATAATGTTTTGAAGTTCAGCCATAAACTGGTCTTTGTCGGCATTTGGTTTGGCTTTCACGCAAATGGTTTGCCCCATGTTACGGTTTCTGAAATCAATAAGATAATACGATTTTACCACCGAAATATGGATATAATTATCCATGCTGGTACCAAACATGTCCTGTCCGGTTTTTTTGTAAACACCAATAATCCGGAATCTTTGCCCCTGAATTTTGATGGTCCGGTTAATTGGGTCCATGTCTTCAAAAAGTTTCTGGGCAATTTCGAAACCGATCAATGCCACCGGCGCTCCCGACTGCATTTCCATTTCGCTGAAATACCTGCCGTGGTCAAGTTCCAGGTTCCACACATCGAACAAATCGTACGTAGTAGCAACAACTACGGCGTTTTCCAGAACATCGGTTCCCGACTGCACCGTACGTGTAAAACCAAAAAAGAATGCAGCGCCGCCGATGGTACTTCCCCGGCGGATAATTTCCTCGGTTTCTTCCACGGTTGCCGGTGGGCGTTTCTGGTATTTCCACATCGGGTATTCGGTTTCACCCTCTTCCAGCCCCCACGGCATTTGCTGAACATAAACCATATCGCTGCCCAGCGAATTCAGGCTGTCTTTGATAAAACGTTCCAGAGAATCGATGACAGTAAAAACCGAAATAATGGCAAAAATGCCAATAGTAATTCCCAGCAACGAAAGAAGCGTGCGCAGTTTGTTTGCTTTTAGTGATCTAAAAGCCAGACCAAAACTTTCGAAGATGAGCCGTATCAGTAACATCGCCTTAATTTATTCAATTTCCAAAAATACAAAATCAAATTAATCTGAAATTAAAATGAATTTAATTCCCCGATTTTCTAATTAGTGTTATTTTTTTTACGGGATTACAGTTTTTGTTTTGAATCTTTTAATAAACTTAATAATTTCAGCAAGAAAGTTATGAAACCTTTTGTGTTTGTAATAATTTCTACATTCATTTTTTTATCTTTGCACACGAATTGGAAAAATAGAGCAAATGGCTGATAATAAAAAAATTAAGACCGCGTTGGTTTCGGTCTATCACAAGGAAAATCTCGACTCAATAATACACAAGCTAAACGAACTGAATGTTAAAATTTTAAGTACCGGCGGAACAAAATCATTTATCGAATCGCTGGGAGTTGAAGTTACTTCGGTGGAAAGTTTAACCGGATATCCATCGATTTTGGGAGGAAGGGTAAAGACACTCCACCCGAAAGTATTTGGCGGAATTCTTTCGCGCCGCGACAACCAGGGCGATGTCAGCCAGTTAACCCAGTACGAAATTCCGGAAATTGATTTGGTAATTGTTGATCTTTATCCTTTTGAAGATACAGTTGCATCGGGTGCCGCCGAACAGGATATTATTGAAAAAATAGATATTGGCGGAATTTCGCTGATTCGGGCCGCTGCCAAAAATTTTAAAGATGTTGTTATTGTTCCTTCACAAAAAGAATATTTACCACTGCTTGATATTTTAAATGAAAAAGAAGGTGAATTTTCTTTGGAAGATCGCAAGTGGTTCGCAGGAAAAGCTTTTGCTGTTTCGTCGCATTACGATGCTGCCATTTTTAGTTATTTTAATGAAGGTGTTGACGAAGGAACTGAACGAATCAGTCTGAACGATGGCGATGTACTGCGTTACGGTGAAAACCCGCACCAGAAAGCCACCTTTTTCAAATTCAAAAATACACCGGGCGAAATTACCCTGGCTAATGCACAGGTTTTGCAGGGCAAAGCGCTTTCGTACAACAACATGCTCGATGCCGATGCCGCCTGGAAATCGGCCAGCGACGCTTATCATTCGGTAAAACACATTGAAAATAAAGTTGCGGTTTCGGTAATAAAACATTTGAATCCCTGTGGATTGGCAGTGACCGACAATATTTTAAAATCGCTTGAACTGGCCTGGGCCGGCGATCCGATTAGTGCTTACGGAAGTATTATTTGTTTTACTGAAAAAGTTACCGCGGAAGTAGCAAGCTGGTTTGGCAGTAAATTCGTCGAAATAATTATTGCTCCTGAATTTACAGCGGAAGCGCTCGAAATCTTCGGCAAAAAGAAAAATCTGCGCCTGTTGGTGACTCCGGTAAAAAATGAGATAACAGGAGAAAAATTATACCGTTCAATAAGTGGTGGAATGTTGGTTCAGGACGAAGACGAAGGTTTGGATACTGAATTTAACACGGTTACCGAAAAACCGTTTGAACCGGGAAAAGTAAACCTGGCAAAATTTGGAATAACAGCCTGCAAACATTTGAAAAGTAACTCAATTGCGATTGTCACTGAAAACACTGACGGTTCTTTCTGGTTAACCGGGGCAGGAATGGGGCAGCCTAACCGTTTGGATAGTTTGCGCCAGTTAACCATGCCGCGTTTCGATATGAAAGAAGGTCTTGATATTGAAAAATCGGTGCTTATTTCTGATGCTTTTTTCCCGTTCCGCGACAGTATTGAAGCAGCCAACGAATACGGGGTGAAATACATCATTGAACCGGGAGGCAGCATCCGCGACGACGAAGTTATTCAGGCTTGTAACGAATTTGGTATTGCCATGGCATTTACCGGCAGAAGACATTTTAAACACTAACAATAAACTGGAGGTTTTTTAGTTTAAATAATTATTTAAATTAAGATGGGATTATTTTCATTTTTAACACAAGAAATTGCAATTGACCTTGGTACGGCCAATACAATTATAATTCACAACGATAAAATTGTAGTTGATGAACCTTCGATTGTCGCCATTGATTTGAAAACCGAGAAAATGGTTGCCATTGGCGAAAAGGCAAGGCAAATGCAGGGGAAAACACATGCAAATCTGAAAACGATCAGACCTTTGAGAGACGGTGTAATTGCCGACTTCAATGCTGCAGAACAGATGATTCGCGGGATGATTAAAATGATTAATCCCAAATCAAGGATGTTTTCACCTGCGCTGAAAATGGTGGTTTGTATTCCTTCGGGAAGTACTGAAGTAGAAGTGCGTGCCGTTCGCGACTCGGCTGAACATGCCGGTGGCCGCGAAGTTTACATGATTTACGAACCACTTGCAGCTGCCATTGGAATTGGACTTGATGTGGAAGCCCCCGAAGGAAATATGGTGGTAGACATTGGTGGTGGAACAACCGAAATTGCAGTTATTTCGCTGGGCGGAATTGTTACCAACAAATCGATCAGAATTGCCGGCGACGATTTAACCGCCGATATTATGGAATACATGCGCCATCAACACAATATAAAAATTGGTGAACGCACAGCTGAGGAAATTAAAATTCATGTCGGTTCAGCGCTTTCACAACTGAAAGATCCGCCTGCAGATTATGTGGTACAGGGGCCAAATCAAATGACTGCTCTTCCGATAGAAGTGCCGGTTTCTTACCAGGAAATTGCACACTGCCTCGAAAAGTCGATTTCAAAGATTGAGACGGCAGTTTTAAGCGCACTTGAACAAACTCCGCCTGAATTGTATGCCGACATTGTGGTAAAAGGAATTTGGCTGGCTGGTGGCGGAGCGCTGCTCAAAGGACTCGATAAAAGGCTGACCGATAAAATAGGAATCCAGTTCCATATTGCGGAAGACCCGTTAAGGGCTGTTGTGCGCGGAACAGGAATATCGTTAAAAAATGTTGATAAATTCTCTTTCCTGATCCGTTAACGGTCAGGATTTTTTTCTGAAAAATGAGGAGCTTATTCAGGTATTTAATAAATAACTATAGTTTTTTTCTTTTTCTGCTGCTGGAGATTATTTCGTTGGCATTTGTTTTTAATTTCAATAGTTACCAGAAAGTAAAATATCTGAATTCAGCAAGCCGCATAACCGGTTCGGTCTATAATACCTTTAATTCAGTAACTAATTATTTTGAACTGGGGCGAATAAACAAGGAACTGGCAGCCGAAAACGCAAATCTCAGGTCAAGCCTCGAAAATAGCGGACCTGAAAATTTGCTCCCCGATTTGCAGAAGTATACTTTCGTTCCTACTGACTCTGGCTATTTTCGTTTTGTTTCAGCAAAAGTGATCAATAACTCGGTAAATAAACCGTTCAATTACATTACACTGAACAAAGGTTCCAGGGACGGGGTTAAACCCGACCAGGGAATAATTTCTTCCGAAGGAATTGTAGGGGTTGTTACCCATGTTACACCATCATATTCTCTTGGCTTGTCGGTATTGAATCAACGCTGGACTATTTCATCAAAACTGAAAAACAACGGTACTCTGGGTTCTTTGGTTTGGAATGGAAAAGATTACAGATATGCAGGTTTAACCGAAATTCCTTTTCATGTAATTATTCAGGTGGGCGACACCGTTGTCACCAGCGGTTATTCCAGTATTTTCCCGGAAGGTATTCTAATCGGAACCGTACATTCGTTCGAACAGCCACAGGGAGAAAATTACTACAACATTGAGGTTGAACTTTCAACAAATTTCAAAGCGCTTTCTTATGTAGAAGTGATTGAAAACAAAAATATTTCTGAAATTAAAAAACTTGAAACGGTGATTCAGGATGCTACGGGGGCCAATTAAATATATCGTCATTTTTATCAGCCTGGTTTTAATACAGGTTTTGATACTGAACCAGGTACAGTTTAGTGGTTTTGTCAATCCGTACATATACTTATTGTTTATTTTGTTACTTCCGCTAAGCACCCCGCAATACATTGTGTTGCCGCTGGCTTTTTTGCTGGGCTTAACAGTCGATTCTTTTTCAAACAGTTTGGGAATTCATGCTGCAGCAACAACTTTTATCGCCTTTTTACGGCCTGCCATAATTGGAACGATTTCGAGCCGCGAAGAAGATAAAAACGATTATCCGGGGTTGAAACAAAACGGATTTCAATGGTTTCTTTACTACACCATTGTTATGGTATTTTTTCACCATCTTGTTTTGTTTTATTTGGAAGTATTTACTTTCTCAGGATTCTTTCATACACTTTTCAAAGTGATTTTAAGTTCCGTTTTTTCAATTTTTGTTATAGTTTTAAGCCAGTATATTATTTTCAGGGATTAATCTTTTTCAGGTGAATAAATTTTCGAAACGGAGTTACATTATAATTGCAATCTTTGCAGTTGTCGGTTTGATTTATATCTTCCGTTTGTTTGGTTTGCAGGTACTCGATTCAACCTACAAACAATTCGCCACCAACAATGTACTGCGCGAAATCGTGCAATATCCGGCGCGTGGTCTCATTTACGATCGCAATGGTAAATTGCTGGTTATTAATAAAGCAGCTTACGACTTAATGATAACTCCGCGCGAAGTTGAGTCTTTTGATACCATGTATTTGTGTCAACTTGTTGATGTTTCGAAGGAAGAACTGGTGGTTCGCATTCAGGAGGCAAAAAAATATTCAAGATACAAACCGTCGATTATCGTAAAACAAATTTCGCCCGAAAACTACGCGAATTTACAGGAGCAATTGTATAAGTTTAAAGGGTTTCATACACAGTCAAGAACCTTGCGGGAATACGAAACCGCTACTGCATCGCATGTTCTGGGGTATGTTGGCGAAGTAGCGCAAAACGATATAAACAACGATAATTACTACGGAATTGGGGACTACATCGGAGTTAGCGGAATCGAAAGATCGTATGAAAAAGAACTTCGCGGCGAAAAAGGGTTGAAAAAATTTCTGGTTGATGTGCACAACCGTATTCAGGGAAATTATCTTGAAGGGGCAGAAGATGTTCCGGCTAAAATCGGTAAAAACCTAATTTCGACGATTGACCTCGATTTACAGACTTATGCCGAAGAATTGTTTGCCAATAAAAGGGGAAGTGTGGTGGCAATCGAACCGTCAACCGGTGAGATTTTGGCCATGGTAAGTGCACCAACCTACGATCCAGGAATGTTGGTTGGCCGTGTCAGAGGGGCTAATTACTCAAAACTACTTGCCGACACATTAAAACCTTTGTTTAACCGTGCTTTGCTGGCTGAATATCCACCGGGTTCAACATTTAAGGTACTTAATGCTTTGATTGGCCTTCAGGAACAGGCAATAACTCTGAATACCCGGTTTTCTTGTAACGGACCGGCTTCAACACCTATTCGTTGTACACACAACCATATTTCACCACTTGGGGTTGTTGATGCAATCCGCGAATCGTGCAACCCTTTTTTGTGGAATACATTCCGGGCAATAATAAATAAATATCCAACGGCGGCACAGGGTTACAACGTTTGGCGCGACTATGTGCTCAGTTTTGGAATTGGGCGAAAGCTGAATTCTGATTTACTGAACGAAGACAAAGGAAATTTACCGGAAGAAGAATATTACAACCGAATTTATGGCAAGGGACATTGGAATGCCCTTACTGTTCGTTCGCTGGCCATCGGGCAGGGAGAGATCGGGATTACCCCGCTTCAGCTTGCCAATTACGGGGCAATTGTTGCCAATCGAGGCTATTATTATATTCCTCATATTGTAAAGGAAATTGAAGACGGTGAAATTGATTCGCGCTTTTTAACCAAAACAAATACAAAAATTTCTCCTGAAACTTTTGAACCGGTTATCAGTGGCATGCAAATGGTTGTGGAACTTACAGGCGCTTCGGCCAACGTGAGGATTCAAGGAGTTGAAATGTGTGGCAAAACAGGAACGGTACAAAACCCACACGGTAAAGACCATTCGGTTTTTATGGCTTTTGCCCCCAAAGACAATCCAAAAATTGCAATCTCTGTTTATGTTGAAAATTGTGGGTTTGGCGCTACTTATGCCGCTCCGATTGCAAGTTTGCTGGTGGAAAAATATTTAAACGGCGAAATAAGTGAAAACCGCAAATGGCTTGAAACCAGGATGCTGGAATTAAATCTGATAAATCAGTAACTACTGAAAGAATATGCCAAGAAGAAACAATTTATGGGCTAATATCGACTGGGTTACAGTGTTGCTTTTTTTAGCGCTCGTTTTTATGGGTTGGCTAAACATATATGCTTCAGTTTACGATACCGACCATCAAAGTATTTTCGACTTGACACAACGCTACGGAAAACAGTTAATTTGGATTGGCGCAGCACTTTTCCTTGGATTTATTATTCTGCTGATTGAAACTAACTTTTATGTATTCTTTGCCTATTTTATTTATGGTTTCCTCATATTTCTGCTAATTCTCGTACTTTTGGTAGGAAATGAAATTAACGGTTCAAAATCGTGGTTTAATGTGGGCAGTTTTGGTCTTCAGCCATCAGAATTCTGCAAGTTTGCCACAGCACTGGCGCTGGCAAAATATATGAGTACGTTTGGGTTTAAGTTGCAACGGATTAAATCGTATCTGATAGTAGGGGCAATTATTTTAACACCGGCCTTTTTTATTTTGCTTCAAAACGACACCGGCTCGGCTCTTGTTTATTTTGTTTTTGTTCTGGTGTTGTATCGCGAAGGTCTTTCCGGAGTGGTTTTATTTTTCGGTTCACTGGTAGCCCTGCTTTTTGTACTGGCTTTGGTTGTGCCGGGCCATATTCTGAATATTATACTTTTGGCTGCAACACTGATTATACTTTTTATTGTTAACCCTAAATTGAAGCAATTCGGTTTTGTACTTCTGATATTTATGGCGTCAATTGGTTTGTTTTATTTGCTTGATATAATTTTAGAAACCAAATACGATTTGCTTGATTTTTTTGTTGCCGGCTCTTTGCTCGGCGGAGTAGGAAGCATACTTTTTTTTGCCAGGAAAAAAATCAGAAATGCAATTTTGGTATCGTTGGTTTTTACAGGCTCCGTTTTATTTATTCTGACAGTGGATTATGGTTTTCACAACTTGCTGGAACCGCACCACCAGGTACGAATTAATGAACTTCTCGGAATTCAGTCCGATCCGCTGGGAGCTGGCTACAATGTAAATCAGAGTAAAATAGCCATTGGTTCAGGTGGATTTTTTGGGAAAGGTTATTTGAAAGGAACACAAACCAAATTCAACTTTGTGCCTGAGCAAAGTACCGATTTTATTTTTTGCACTGTTGGCGAAGAATGGGGTTTTGCCGGCTCGCTGATAGTAATTTCAATGTTTCTTCTTTTATTTATCCGGTTAATATTTTTAGCTGAACGGCAACGATCGGGCTTTTCAAGAATTTACGGCTACTCGGTAGCTGTTATTTTATTTTTTCATTTTATGGTAAATATTGGGATGACTATTGGTATAATGCCGGTTATAGGAATACCCTTACCTTTTTTCAGTTACGGCGGTTCGTCGCTCTGGTCGTTCACAATTTTGCTCTTCATTTTTATCCGTCTCGATGCCAGCAGGCTCGAACATTTGTCGAACTAAGCGGGGCGAATTTGCAGTTTTAATTTTTACCTCCCCCCTAAATTTATTATATTTGGACGACTTAAAAGAAAAATCAGAAAAATATTAGCACTATTTGAATGTCTTCGGGCGAGGGCATTTATGGCTTATTGGCTTAAAATAAGTTCTTTAAAATTAGAAACCATGAAGTTTAAATCGTATTCATTACATAATTTCAGATTAATTCCCCAAATTGATAAGTTAACAGAAGAGCAAAAATTTGAAATTGAAGTAGTTGGCAATGTCCTTCCTTTTAAAACCAATAATTATGTAGTTGATGAGCTAATCGACTGGGATAATTTTGAAAAAGACCCGTTTTTTATTCTGAATTTTCCACAGAAAAAAATGCTGGATAGCCGAAGTTTTAAAAAAATTGCCGACCTGCTAAAAGGAAATGCGCCGAAACAAGTTATTCATGATGAAGTAAATGCAATTCGATTAAAACTCAATCCAAATCCTGCCGGGCAGGAAAGTAACGTTCCTGTTTTTAAAGGGAAAAGGCTGAACGGAATTCAGCACAAATACCGGGAAATAATGCTGTTTTTCCCAACGCAGGGGCAAACCTGTCATGCGTATTGTACTTTTTGTTTTCGCTGGCCGCAGTTTGCACTGAATGAATTCAAATTTGCAATGAAAGAAGCCGATCAAATGGTGGAATACCTGCGGGCAAATCCTTCCATTACCGATGTACTTTTTACCGGCGGCGATCCGGCAGTGATGAAAACGCGGTTTTTCAAACAATATTTTGAAGCACTGCTTGAGGCAAATATTCCACACCTGAGAAACATCAGAATTGGCACAAAGTCACTGTCGTACTGGCCTTATCGCTACACATCCGACGAAGATGCTGATGAATTACTGCGGCTGTTCGAAAAAATGAAAAAGAGGGGAATAAACATTGCTTTGATGGCGCATTTTAATCATCCCGGCGAATTAAAAACCAAAGCTGTAAAAAAAGCTGTAAAGAGATTAATCTCAGCCGGAGTTCAAATTCGTTCACAGTCGCCGTTGCTGAAAAATATTAACGATAATTCCGATGTGTGGTCAGAAAACTGGCGCACGCAGGTAAAAATGGGAATTGTTCCTTATTATATGTTTGTTGCCCGCGATACCGGAGCGCAGGAATATTTTGCTGTTTCGTTAAACCGTGCATGGCAGATTTACCGGAATGCGTACAACCAGGTCAGCGGAATTCATCGTACAGTAAAAGGCCCAAGCATGTCGTGCAGCCCGGGGAAAGTACAAATTGTTGGCGTTTCAGAAGTTAAAGGCGAAAAAGTTTTTGTTCTTAATTTTTTGCAGGGTCGCGATCCCGACTGGGTGGGCAAACCGTTTTTTGCCAAATACGATCCAAAAGCTATCTGGTTCGACCAACTGGAACCGGCTTTTGGAGAATCGAAATTTTTCTTTGATGATGTTTATTATGAAATGCTGGCGTAATTCATGGTCTAATTTGAAAATCCGGTATTTTTATATCGTATTCTGAGTGAATAAAACCAATAATTTCAAGCATAAATTCACCAAAATTATTTTCTAAAAAGGAATAGTTTTTTTTCAGAATTTTAATGGCATTTTCAGATTTCTGTGGTAACGAGGTGTAACGTCCCATTATTTCCAGCGACTTTTGGATTCCTTCGATTGTTGCATACGATTCGAGTCTTTTGTGCTGAATCAAAAAAGGTAAAAATCCCTGTACTTTTTGTGGTAAATAAAAAAAGTGCGACAAAAGAATGGCGTGCGTTTTTTTCGCAAAACTGCGTAAACTTTCATCTTTGTAATTTCTCCAGTTTTTAGCCAGAAAATGATCGTAAAAAAGATCGATTACAATTCCTGAATACAACCCAAAATCATCGCGAAATAGTTTTTTTGCTTCCCTGTGATTTTTGTGTTCATCGGTAAACGAGTCGATTTTCCGGTGCAAAAGAATACCTTTCTGAATAGATTCCGGATAATTTCTGAATTTATTTCCTTTTATATAATCGCCAATAAAATTACCAACAATGGTCTTTTCATCGTCGCCCGATAAATATATATGAGCCAAATAATTCATTTTTACAACGAACAGCCAAATTACAAAAATGTTTTTGCTGAACTTGTACAAAAGATACTTGGGCGATTATCTGCATCTTTCTTTGTCGAAATTTGAATCGTTTTTCAATAATAATTACTTTTGACCGCAGAAAAATTATTGGATGGGAAAAAAGATAGTTGCTTTCGGTGAAATTGTTTGGGACATGTTGCCCAGCGGGAAAGTTTTGGGAGGAACACCGTCTAATTTGGTTTATCGTTGTAATTCGATGGGCGAGGAAGGATTTTTGCTCTCGCGAATTGGCGATGATAAACTGGGGCAGGCTGCGCTGAAAAAACTTGAAGAACTTGGCATTTCTGATGAAAATGTTCAGATCGATCCGGTTTTTCCAACAGGAACTGTTAATATTACTTTCGACGGGAAAGGCGATCCAATTTATAATGTAACGCTTGATGTTGCTTTCGACCACATCGAATTTTCAGCAGAAGCGTTAAAGCTGGCCCGCCAGGCCGACTGCCTGTTTTTCGGACTTTTACCGTTGCGTTTCGGACTTTCTAAAAATACCATTCGTGAACTTATTAAAGAATCGCCCGATTCGCTGAAGTTTTTCGACCTTAAACTTTTTGATCACTTTTTCGATGTTAAAATGATTGAGTTTCTTTTACAGAACTCAAACATTGTAAGAATTAAGGAAAAGGAAATTGGTTTTCTTTCCGAAAAACTTGAATTGGAAACAGGAACTCTGGAAGATTTCGGGACACAGATTTCCACGAAATTTAAAGTTGATTTGGTTTTAATTACACGCGGGCAAAACGGAATTTTTGCCTATCATAAAAACGAAGGTGCACTTTGGATTTCGGGCTACAACCTGAAAATGAAAGACAATATTGGCTCGGGTATGGCTTTCGCCGCCGGATTTCTTCATTATTATCTCAACGGAAAACAAATTGGAGAGGCGCTCGATTTCGGAAACGCTGCCGGTGCACTGAATACTTTAAAACGAGGGGCAACCACTTTCTTCGATAAAAAGGAAGTTCTTTCCTTTATGAAAGAAAACACCAAAAGAAAGCTAATATTATAATTGTTTTTTCGCATTAAAACAATATTCTTAAACATTTGGGTTTTGGAAACCAAAGCCTCTGTTTTTCTGTTAAAGCAGAAAAATATCAGTCATGAAAGTTACTGCCGGGGAAATTACACAGGAACTCCTGAAGAGATTGTGGGATAGTTATTTGAAAAGGGTTTCGTATGCTGGAAAATACGTTGAACTTGTTACACAAAAAGGTGGGAAAGTAGTAACCGACCACATTGCACTTCGTACTTTTAACACGCATACCGGCGAACAGCCTGAAGGAATACGAGCAATAAAACATATTATTCAGGTTCTGGGATACAAACCTGTCGAAAAATATGCATTTCAGAAAAAGAAATTGAATGCAGTTCATTTTGAACATCCCGATGAAATGTTCCCGAAGATTTTTGTTAGTCAGCTTGAAGTAGAACTTTTACCGGAGTGGGCGCAACAAATAATTCATGAAACGGTAAAAGAAACGCCATATTTACTTTCCGATGAGGGGATTGAATTGTTACAGTTGTTGAAAAAAGAAGGAGAAATGCCATCTGAAGCTGCCGAGATATTAGTCGCCAATTTAATCCAGTATTTCAGACGGCCATGGGAAATCCCGTTTAAAAGCGACGTGCTGAAAATCAACGATATTTCTCAATACGCTGCATGGGTTATGTTACATGGGAATTCGGTGAATCATTTTACAGCTTTCATAAATTACCAGGATGTAAAAGAATGGCCCGATTTGGAAACAACCTGCGAAGGGTTAAAAAAAGCCGGTATTCCAATGAAAGATGAAATTGAAGGGGAAAAAGGTAGTAAGTTACAGCAATCGGCAACCCAGGCTGTAAAAGAAGAAGTTGTTGTAAGAACCGAAGAAGGAATAGAAAATTTAGTTTGGACCTACGCATATTACGAACTAGCCCAAAGAGGTTTTATTGAAGTCGACGGCAAACAAAAATTATTCAACGGCTTTCTTGGAGACCAGGCCCGCCACCTTTTCGACATGACGAAAACCAGGGATAATTAATAAACATCGGGAACATAAGTCATCTCATCAATCGGTGGTCTTACATAACCTTTTGAATCTTTTCTTGGTGGAAGCTCAAACTGTGCCGGTGTCAAATCTTCGTATGGAATGCACGAAAGTAAATGATGAATACAGTTTAAATGTGCCCGTTTTTTGTTGTCAGCATTAACTACATACCACGGACTTATTTTTGTGTCGGTGTAAGCAAACATTTCATCCTTTGCCTTGGAATATTCCACATAAAGTTCTCTCGATTTTAAATCCATCGGACTTAATTTCCAGCGTTTTGTCGGGTCTTTAATTCTTGATGCGAAACGTTTTTCCTGTTCTTCTTCGCTAACCGAAAACCAGTATTTTATCAGAATAATCCCTGAACGGATGAGCATTCTTTCGAAATTGGGGCACGAACGTAAAAATTCCCAGTATTCGTCGTTGGTACAAAATCCCATTACTTTTTCCACCCCGGCGCGGTTGTACCAGCTTCTGTCGAAAAGTACCATTTCGCCGGCAGCCGGTAAATGTGCTGCATACCGCTGAAAATACCATTGTGTTTTTTCTCTTTCGGTGGGTGTGCCCAAAGCCACGACCCGGCAAATGCGTGGGTTCAGCGACTGAATTATTCGTTTAATGGTTCCTCCTTTTCCTGCTGCATCGCGGCCTTCAAAAATTACCACCACTTTTAAACCTTTGTGTTTTATCCACTCCTGTAACTTAACCAGTTCAATCTCCATTTTATTAAGTTCTGCTTCGTAAAATTTGTGGGAAATTTTCTCCCTTTTCGGAGATTGAGATTCAGAATTGTCCATGCCGGTTTACTTTTTAGTTTGAAACTTTGGTTTATTCACAATCATCTAAAAGTAGTAAAATTCAGCAAAATAACAGCGGGGCAAACTTTAAATCAACAGATAAGCGCCAAACTGAATGTTTTCATTTGCTTCGGTTAAAGCAAAAAATCCCGATTCGAGTTTCCCGTTCAAAAATCGGGCAGGGTATTTTTTTTGCATGGCCGTTTTAAATTCGTAAAAGGAAATTCCGGGTTGAAAATAAGTGCGATACTCTGCTTTTTTTTCAGGAGAAACCAGCTTTTCAAGATAAAGCGCCAGCAATCCCATGTTTAGCCTGACATTTATTTCGAGACAGGGATTTATTTTTAGCTTGTTGCTTTCGTCTCTGAAAATTAATGTGTCGACACCAAAATTTCCTTCATAGTTGGCTGCTAGTTTACTTTTTTCCAGAATTTTTATGATAGGATCAATTAATACAGATGGAACAAATTCAGCAAATTCAACAACATCAGGTTCAAAATTATCAGGAATTCCGTGAATGTAATTTCCCTGGTACTGGCCTTTTTTATCGGTTGTAAAATTGCTGATCCCTACAAATTCAACTTTCCCTTTTTTAAATTCAAACTGAAAAGCCAAATCAGCCGCTTTGTTCAGATAAGGTTCTGCAATTACAAACCCCTGCGCTTTTATAATCCCAACTATTTTTTCCCAGACCTTCTCATGAACCGGTGTTTTTGTAATGGGCTGAAGCCCTCTTCCCGAGCTGCTCCACGGCGCTTTTATCATCACTTTTCCCCATCGTAACATTAACCTCTCAATTTCCTCGCGGGTTGTACATTTTTCTGTGATTAAGTTTTCAGGAAGCAGAAAATCAAAGTTCAGCGCTGATTTTATTTCTTTTAAAATTTCGAGAGCAAAACCTTTTGAATACAGTTCCCTGTTTTCAGGGTTCCACAAAAAAACGGGAGATTGTTTGAATGCGTCCGAACAATACTGTTTTAAAGGAGATAGTAACCGGTGCGCTGCCGGGCTCCAACCCCAGGGAAGTAGCTTATTTATGCCAAAAGTTTCAGAAAATGTTTTTCTCAGAAATTCATCTTTTTGAAAAAACTGTGGCATGGAAAAATGAAACGGTTCGAATGATTCAACGAATTCGTTGGAAGGTATTTTGTCGGTTAAAATTATGTCATACGGGTTAGCAAAAAAGCAAGGCAGTGTTGCCAAATCAGCTTCCATTTTCAGCAACAACCGGTTGGCTTGCCAGAAAGGTTGTCCGTTGGCAACTGCGTACTCACAGGTAGGATTAAAAAGAAATATGTCAGTCGTTTCTGAAGAATGCATCTTTAACATCAGTTAATGTCGGCGAAATTATAAATCAAAACCTGAATTACGACACAAATTTTGATTGAATTCGGAAGAAGAACACCCCGTATTATTAGTAAAATGCGCTGTTTCGTTAAAACTTTAACGAAAATTAGCTAAAAAAAGAAGTGAATGTTAAAATTTGTTTGGTATTTACTTTATAAATTATAATTTAGCGTTCAGGGTAATTATAATTTTTTCAAAAATCAAATCGATCAATTCTACTTCGCTGGGGTTTCCATGCGAAGGATTATTGTTTGGTTAAGTAATGTATATAGTTACCTAAACTGAATTTTTAATGGCGTAAAACTATGTCACTATGTAAGTATTGATTATTATTTTAATTATTATTTCTATGAAAAAACTTGCACTGTTTTTTATTTGTATCCTTATAGCAGGGGTGCAAATTTCAAATGCTCAGGTAAGAAGCATTTCAGGAACTGTTACCAGTTCTGAAGATGGGGCTTCAATACCGGGAGTTTCTGTATTGGTAAAAGGTACAACAATTGGGACCATTACCAATATTGATGGTTTTTATCAATTGCAGGCGCCTGCCGATGCACAAACCATTGTTTTCTCTTTTGTGGGAATGAAAAACCTTGAAGTAACAATCTCGGGAAGTACAGTAAATGCTGTTATGGAAGCCGATATTTTAGGCTTGGACGAGGTTGTTGTTGTTGGTTATGGTACAGCTACACGTCAGTCGTTTGTTGGATCTGCAACATCGGTAAAAAGCGAAAACATTCAAAGTAAAGCAATTTCGAATGTTTCGCAATCTTTGGCCGGTGAGGTTGCTGGCGTAAGAATTATTAATACCTCGGGGCAGCCCGGAACCGACGCTACCATTCGTATCAGGGGTTTTGGTTCTGTTAACGGTAACAGAGATCCACTGATTGTTTTGGACGGTGTTCCATATTCGGGTTCATTAAACTCGATTAACCCGAACGATATTGAAACAACTACTATTTTGAAAGATGCTACTGCAACTGCAATTTATGGTTCACGTGGTGCCAACGGTGTTATCCTTCTTACCACAAAAGCAGGAAAAGAAGGCGAAGCAGTTATTGAGGCCGATGTTAAAATGGGGGTAAATGTTAGTGCGCTTCCACGCTACAAAACAATAAAATCGCCCGAACAATACATTGGTTTAAGCTGGGAAGCTCTTTACAACAAAGGTGTTGCATTAGGAAAAGCCGATCCGGTTGATTATGCAAATACAACATTGTTTTCTGAAAGTGGTATTGATGCCTCTTATAATATGTGGAATATTGCTGACGCATCGAATGTGTCGGATTTGATTGACCCTACTACCAGAACAGTAAGAAGCGGGGTAACAAGAAAATACGATCCTGAAAACTGGGAAGATTATGGATTTCAGAATTCATCGAGGACAGAAGCAAACGTTACCATTCGCGGGGGGTCTGAAAAAAGTAAATATTTTACTTCATTCGGCTATTTAGATGATATTGGTTACATTATTAACTCTGATTTTAAACGTTACTCTGCTACTATGAACCTGGAGAGCAATGTGAAGTCATGGTTAACAACAACAACTCGTATGAGTTATTCAGGAACCGAAACCAATAATAATGGACAGTCAAGCGACTCCGGAAGTATTTTCTGGTTTGTTGACAACTTGCCTCCAATTTTCCCGCTTTTCCTTAGGGATGAAAATGGCGACTATGTAGATGATCCGGTTTATGGAGGATATCAATATGATTATGGTATTGGAAGATCTTTTGGGGCATTAACAAACTCTATTGCCGATGCTCACTACGATAAAAGCAACACAAAACAAAATCAGTTGGCCGGTAATTTTGGCGCCAATATTAAAGTGATGGAAGGTTTAACTTTTGAAACAACTTTTGGTGCACAGTTCTATTCAAGAAAATACAACAACCTGAATAACCCGTTTTACGGTTCAGCTGCCGGACAAGGTGGTTCTATTTATAAGGTAGACAGGCAGATGATATCGTACAACTTGTTAAACCTGTTGCGTTACAAGAAAAGTATTGGTTCACATGATTTTGAAGCCCTTGTTGCCCACGAAAGCAATTCATGGGAACAAAAAGTGGCTACTGCCAGCAAATCGAAAATGGTACACCCCGATATTGACGATTTAAATAACTTTGTAATCGTATCATCGCCTCCAACTTCTTATACCGATCAGGTTCGCCTGGAAAGTTACTTTGGCCAGTTAAATTATAACTACGAAAACAGATATTATTTCTCCGCTTCAGTAAGGAGAGACGGTACATCAAGGTTTATTGGCGATAATAAATGGGATACCTTTGGTTCTGTAGGTCTTTCATGGGTACTTACCCAGGAATCTTTTATGCAAAACCAGAACGTGGTTGATTATTTGAAATATAAAATAAGCTATGGGTTGATCGGGGAACAGGATGGTGTTGGTTATTATCCTGCATTAAATACATATGATGTTAGTAACCTGAACGATGAAATCTCTATTTCGGCAAGAGATATTGGGAACCCTGATTTAACCTGGGAAACTTCAAAAATGTTTCAGACAGGTATCGAATTTGGATTGGGTGATTATCTTGACGGCTCAATTGATTACTATCTGAAAAACACCGATAATTTATTGTTCGACAGGAGAGTAGGACCTTCTGTAGGTTATGCCCTTATTACTGTTAACGATGGTGTTTTGAGAAATAGTGGTATCGAATTTGATTTAACGGCCCACATAATCAAAAAAAGTGACTACAGTTTGAATTTTACGATTAACGGAGAATTTTTATCAAACCAGTTGGTTAAAATGCCTATTGACCCGGCAACCGGTGAGCCAAAACTTATCGACATCAACAGTTATTTTGGTAGAGCTGAAGGACATTCATTGTATGATTTTTATATCAGGGAATGGGCCGGAGTTGATCCTGCCGATGGTACTGCCATGTGGTTTCAGTATTATCACGATGATAATAGTAATGGTATTGTTGACGATGGTGAACAAATTGCCTCAATGCTCGACTATACTTCTCAGAACCCGGACAGCAAAGTAAGTAAAACGGTAACCAAATCATGGACAGATGCAACACAAAAATATGTAGGAAAATCAGCTATACCTGATGTACGCGGAGCATTCAGAATTGATGCAACCGTAAAAGATTTCGAATTTAGCGTTCAATTTCTTTACAGTATCGGTGGATACGCTTATGACGGTGCCTATGCAGGCTTAATGCGTAATGATGTAATTGGTGGAAATAACTGGTCGACCGATATTTTGGACCGCTGGCAATACGCCGGGGATGTTACCAATGTACCAAGACTGTCAAGCAATTACGATATTAACGTAAACAGTACATCAACAAGATTCCTGACAAAAGCTGATTATCTAAACCTGAATAATATTCGTATTGGCTATAATGTTCCTTCAACCCTTGTAAAAAGGATTGGGGTTTCTTCTATGAATGTATTTGTTTCCGGTGATAATCTGTTTCTTTTAAGCGCCAGGGATGGTTTTAATCCTTCAACAAATGAAGCAGGAACTACAAGCACTTACCGATATAGTCCGTTAAGTACTTATACTGCGGGTGTAAGGATTAAATTTTAAATTTTTTCAATATTAAAAGCATTAAATATACTATTATGAAAAGAATATATATCGTGTCTTTTGTAGCCCTTTTGCTTCTTGGCTTCTCGGGGTGTAAAAAAGATTTCCTGGAAGTTCAGCCAACAGAGTTTTTGTCGGAAGAACAGATTGCTGAAGCTGCCGCAAATAATCCGGATGTTATTGCCGGGAGTATGAGTGGTATTTATACGTTAATGTTTCAAACCGGAACAGGCGGAACAGATCTTGATCACGATGATTTTGGTCAAAAAGGTTACGACATCTATACAGATTTTCTTTCCAGCGACCTGGCATTGTCGGTTAGTACTTACGGATGGTACAGACGATTAACCGAATATACGGTTACAACCGACTATACAAACAACGGTAACTATAAACCATGGAGGTATTATTACCGGCTTATCCGTTCGGCAAACTCTGTAATTTCAGCTTTAGGTGGAAATGATGCCGTCCCTGAATTGGATGAGAACAAATACATTATGGGACAGGCAAAAGCCATGCGCGCCCATAGCTATTTTTATTTAACACAGTTGTTCTCGGAAAGTTATGATCCATCTGCTGAAATCTTACCGATTTACACTGATCCTGCTCAACAAAACCAACCCAAAAGTACAACACAAGCCGTTTTTGATTTGATTGTCAGTGACCTGACTGATGCAATCGATTTATTGGATGGGTTCAATCGTTCTGCAAAAAATGAGGTTAACAAATACGTTGCTGAAGGTATTTTGGCTTATGTTTATGCAACAATGGACGATTCTGAATATTGGACAAGAGCAAAACAATTAACCAACGATGTTATTACAAACGGTGGTTTTACAATTATGTCGGCCGATGAGGTTTATTACAACAGAGCTTTGAAAGATCCTACCGATTCAACAAAAATAATTCCCGATCCGGTAGGTGGATTTAATAGCGTTTCTACTCCGGGCTGGATGTGGGGTGTTGATATAACTCTCGATAATGGTCTTGACCTGGTTTCATGGTGGGGACAAATGGATGCCTACACTTATAGTTATCAATGGGCTGGCGACCGCAAAGCAATTGATAAAGGTTTGTACGATGCTATTCCGGCCAACGATGTCAGGAAAAATCAGTTTCATCCAACTACAACCTCAAGTTATTACCTTACACCATTGTATAAATTTTATGCTCCGGGAAGAACAATTGGCGCACAGCGTAATATTGAAACCGACTATCTTTACATGAGGGTTGCCGAAATGTATTTGCTGAACGCTGAAGTTTCAGCAAAACTGGGTGACGAAACCTCAGCTAAATCACGTTTGAAGGAATTACTCGATTTACGAATGCCGAATTCTGATTACGTTGACGGACTTTCAGGTCAGGCGTTACAGGACGAAATTTATCTTCAGACACGAATTGAATTGTGGGGAGAAGGAAAAAGCTACCTGGCAATGAAAAGAAATCATGCGACCATCGTACGAGGTTCAAATCACCTTTCGTTTGTTGGCGAATCTGTAGATTACGATGATCCGAGACTAACATTTAGGATTCCGCAAAGCGAAATACAAAACAATCCATACATAAACGAATAATTTGTATTTCAGGAGAACCTTTCCGTAAAAAACGGACGGGTTCTCTGCTTTAATTAAATGTAAACGATAAAATATTTCAATAATGAAAAAAATAACCTATTTAATAGTAGTCTTTCTGGCAATATTCGCATTCAATAATTGTTCTGACGATATTGCCGGAACGGAAGACCTCAATTATATAACTTTTGAGGTTGGTATACCTACAATTGTAGTTGAGCTTGGAGGAAGTACAAGTATTGATGTTAAAGTTTATTCTACCTTAATAACTGGCTCTGATAGAAGTTTTAATGTCGAAATAGATAGTGATGTTACAACTGCAAATGCAGAAAGTTATTCTCTTTCAGGAACAGTAACCATACCGGCAAATTCAAATACAGGTACAGTAACAATTACAGCAACTGACAACAACCTTGGTGAAGATCCGGTAGTTTTGGGTTTGAAAATTGGAAGTGGCGATGAATTGTTCACCGGAAGTACAGCAGAAATTACTATTCAAAAACATTGTACTCTCAATATTAATGATTTTGTTGGTACATATTCAGGCGAGACAGAAGGAGAATGGGGGCCTACCCAGGTAGTTACATCGTTAGACGAGAATGGAAACTTACAGATTACTGGAGTTGGGGTTGCATTCCTTACCGGTTATTGGGGAGAAGAAATAACTTCAATGGCAACTTTACCCGTAAATGTAGATTTGGAAACAGGTGATTTTACAATTGATTTGGCGGCTTATATTACTACTATTTATAATGGAGAAGTACAGCCAACATATTATTTAACCGCAACAGGTAATTTGAATGCTTGCTCAGGCACTATGTATTTATATTACGATTTTGTACAAGGTGGTACTTCATATGTTGAATATTTTGAAAGCCAAACTAAATTCACCGAGATTATTTCGATAAATTAGAGAAACCTATAGTTATTTAAAGAGGCTGTCTAAAAGGAGATCAGCCTCTTTTTTATTTAGGTAACTAGTCATAAATAAGCGTTACAGATTATTCGACTAAGTTAATGGATTCACAGAGAGGTGGTTTTTAAAGGTTCAGCTAAAACTCGTAAGTTTCAAACTCGTTCACGCTCATATTGGCATTCATCGAAAACGAAACTTCTACATACCGCAGGTGTTCTTTGCCCGATTTATCTTTTGTTTCCACCAAACGGTAAAATTTCTCTTTTCCCATCTGTAAAAAGCTGAACGTGGAAGTATAAAAGCTAACATATGGATTTAACGGCACACCGTATTTTAGTTTGTCGGCGGTTTTGAGTGATGAAATACTAATGACCTGAATTCCCTGTTCGTTGTAATAGTCGTTCAATAACTTTTCAATGGCTTTTAAACTGGTAGTGCGGCTGTAAATGCGGTAAATAAAAAACAGTACAACAACACCAATTATTGCAAATTCAAATAAAGCTTCATCTGAGAGAAATTGTTCCATAAGAATTAATTGCTAAAAATATCCTTTAAAAGAAACAGGAATAGCTTGGCAAACCTCATTTAACGCTCCGTTTCGCGTAAACATTTTTGCCTGCTCTTCAAAGTTAAAAAGACGGTATAAATGGAAGTTTTTTTTATGGTTGACTGAAAAATCCAGCTCATTTTTTGAAAAGAAAATAGGAGTTTCTTTTGCAAGCTTGGTTGTTTTTACCTCGATGTATTTATCTGTTCCGTTCAGGTTTCTGGATAAAATATCAAAACCAGCTCCGTCGCCTTCCTCTTTTGAAATCCATTTGATTTGTTCTGAAAACTTTTCCTTCCCCTGATTTATCAGGTGCCATTTTTCAAATTCAATTACCAACTCTTCTCCCAATTCTCCCAAATTCCGGTTCTGCTGCTCCCTCTCTAAATAATTTATTTTTATTGGATTTCTGTGATAACCAGCCTTTGGTTCACTGACAATCTTTGCTTTCGGTGGCTCAACAATAAATTTGTTAAAATTGAAATCTGTTTTTTCATGAATAATAATTTTATCGGAAAACAAAAGGAACTGATCTTCAATTTTCAGGTTTAGATTTAAATAATTAATAATTGCATCTTTAAGTATTTGCTGATAATTAAATCGGGGTAGATAACCTTTAATATACGGCTGACCCAACTCAATTAAAACAGCACTTATGTTTTGGTGCTTAAATTCCACAGAACCTTCAGAGCGGTTCTTTAATAATGGAAGCAATTCCCGGCGGTGTTCTGCCTTGGAATACGCCTCACCTTTTAATTCTGCCGAAAGCATGTTGAAATAATCGGCAATGATGAGTTGAACTTCGGTATTTGACCAGGAATTAGGCATTGATTTAGAGATTTTCTTATACGATCATCATATAAAGATTAATATTCAAACGAGTGAGGCCCACCTTCTAAGCCACTCCGATTCATCAAGACCTACTCTTGAAAGTTGAGATGCATAATTATTTGCTACCCTTTGAGCTTGTGCATCATTTAGATCTGCCATCCACAAAAATCGTTCTCCGTAATTGGATTCAAAATAATAGTTGTTATCCTCAATATTTGCCAAAATTGTTTGGGTTTCTCTTTTTGGACTAAACTTTATTGTTCTTAATCCAAATGAGTCTTTTATAATTTTTAAGTGTATAAAGGATGATTCACTTTCAACAATAAAATGAAATTTCGCATTAGGATTTGCAACCTGTAATTCCAAAAAAAGAAACTTTCTTTCCTCTTGAATTCTCACACTATCACATTTTGCCTGAATACATAAAAAATATCGTTCCCCATCGAACTCTTTAATAATTGTTCCTAAATTAAGCCTAGGAATTGTGGATTTCAATTTATAATTGCTTCTATGATGTGTAAGTATTGAAAACTTTTCGTTTGAATTTTCTTCATTTATCCCTATAAAAATATCAGGCTTTTCAATGAATAATCTATTATAATATGAAGCTATTTTCCTTAATTGGGTTTCATTTATATCTTCTCCCCAGCGCATAGCCACCGCTTCAATAAAGTTTTTTTCAATACAATCCTTTACAAAGTCGGGGTCAACAACAAACGATTTACCAGAAACTTGAATTTCTTTTCCAAAACTACGCTGTTCTATCCATTCATTCAATTTTCCAGTTTCCAAAAGTTCATTTGATTTGCTATAGTTAAGAATTGCCTTTATTGATTCAGAGAAGATTTCGACAAGATGATTTCCTGCATCATCTTGAATAGGCAAAAGGATTCTGTGCAGTATAAATCCAACATCTAACTCCTTATCAAAAGAACTAAGTAACCTAAATGTATTATTTCTTAAAACAGTTAAAGAATTCAATACAAAATTTGACAATAATCCTGAAGTCATTTTTGCAAATTCTGTTAAAATAAATTCAGGCAAATCTTCATAAGAAACAACAAATTCTTTTAGTTCCGGAGCATGTTTAAATCTTGATTCACCTCCTTCTTCTATATTTGACTTTGCAATTACTAGAATTTTTGCATTATCAGTATTAATTTCGCAAGGAAGTTTTTTACTATCTATTCCAAACGCAAGAAGGTCGTCATAAATCTCATCCGTTATCTTATTCAGGTTCGTTTCACCAGTGTATACAATCATCAGTTTTAAACTTCCCTGACCAGTTAAAGGATCGGTCAAAATACTTTTTATTATTCTCTTTGTATGCGGTCCTCGTGGATCATCATCTACGGCATCCTCTTCCTCATTTTCAACTTTATCTTGTTCAATATTAATTTGCCAGTCAAGAACTGTAACATCAGCTTTCTTAGCCAGTTCGGCAAGATTATCTATGTCCACCACCTTGTTTGGTTGGTATACTGCACAAACTTTCCGGCTCTGGGCAAATACTTGAGATATTTTTAATGCATTAAAATCGTGATTCGAATTACCAGGTTGTATAAAAGCCTTATCGTCAATAAATACAATGTTTTGCAGAAATTGATTTGCAACGACTTTGGAAGTTTCAAAAAAGGGATTATTCATTTTCTGTGGATTTGATTTCTTCTATTTTAAAGGTTACTGTCGAATTTTCTCTGGGTGAATCAACATATATATTGAAATTCTCAGCTTTAAGGACTTCCCTGCAAATATGTAAACCCATACCCCTTCCATTCATTTTTCGGGTAAATCCTAATTCGAAAATTTTTTCTTTATCCTGAAGTAATATTTCAGGTCCGTTATTAGAAATGTAAAAACCTGAATCATCTGCATGTAATCGAATAACTTTATCCGACACATTGCTTTGACTTAGCCAATGAATAGCATTGTCAATTACATTTACAAATACCGGGTAAAATGTTGACCGAAATCCATATAACTTTCTGCCGGCAAATCCTTTTGTGTGTTTAAACTGAATATTATGCCTTTCCAATCGGGGTTTGAATAAGTCTATTAGAAAAGTTTTAATTTCCAGAGCATTTATATTTTCACGGGTTCTGTATAGCCTTCTGTTTAAAGGTGTAAATAAGTTAAGGTAACCGTCTAAATGCTCAAAACTTACTTTGATATTCTTATAAAGTCCGTCAAGATTTTCATCAACATCTGCCCAGGCTTTTAAATCTCTTAAACTACTCCTAATTGATTTTATGGTACTACTGAATTCATGGTGGATTACTCCAACTGCTAATCCAAGCTGGCTAAGCTCTATGTCTGCATGAATTTTGTTTCTCATTTCGTCCAGTTCTTCACTTAAAGCATCCTGTATCTGGTCATTCGTAATTATTACATTTTCATTATCTCCTTTATCCCAGTAGATTGCCTGCAATTGTTTAATTACCCTTTCAAGTGTACCGGGTTACTCTTTCCTTCCCCTTATTGATATCAGCCTCCATGAGTTTTCTCTGTTCAACCAAATCAAAATCTTCGGCAGAATTCAAATTCAGAGTCTTAAATCTGTCTTTTACATCCCTGATTTGATTATCCAGATCAATCATTAACTCATTTGTCAGCTCTTTAACCTTTGATGTAACTTCCGAAACTGCTTCCCTTGCTTCCTTTTGTTTCCCTGAGGCAGCCTTTTTTGCTTCAATAGAAATATATTCTACGGATTGTTCTAATCTTTTCCTTTTACTAATCTCAATGTTTAAACGATTCTTATAATCCTCAACTTTATCGTCAACAGATAGTAATGCTTCCTGAAAAATCCCGTTTTCCAATTTATTAAATTCTTCTGTGTAAGCATCAAAGTCTCGCCTGGTATCCTTCGAAATCGAAAATCCTTTAGGCGAAGATATTTTCAACTTTTGTTTTAATTCTTCAATTTTAATTCTTGAATCAACTTCACAACTTATCAAAGCCTGACTGGCTTCTTCGGGATCTTCGATATAAGCTACCGATTCAAAATCTCTGTCAATTTCTGTTAGTAATGATTCCAGTTCGCTTTTGTATATGTTAGAATTTAATTTACCAAAGAAATTGTTGAGTGCTTCAGTAAATTTCTCTTTTCTGGCTTTGGCTAGTTGATCCCTTCTTTCCAGCGCTTTATGATAAGCTTCTCTCTCAGCTCTTTTTGTTTTCCAAAATTCACTCTGAGGATTCGAGCTGCCTTCCCTAAAAAAATCTGCTGCTAATTGCAGAAAGAAATTTTTTAAAATATCTTGTAATTGTCTGTATGCTTTATTTTCAATAAAACCTTCTCTACCGGCTTTCTCTTTAAGTTCATGATTTCTCGACCTCGAAATATCAATTACACCGAACATTCTTCGATATGAAAAGAAATAATATGACGCACTTTTAGTCCTATTTTTTTCGATGTCTATAAAATCATAGTCATTATTTCCATAAGGGAGAATTCGAATATTATCTCTGTATATATATAAACCCCCAAACTTATCGGTTTTAGCTGTTACTCTATTATAACTTTCAGAATCTATTATTGATTGTCGAAGCACTCCTTGAACATAAGCAAGATTAATTTTGAATGGGCCACAATCAGTTTTCCTAAAAAGATTACCATTCCAAATTACCTTGTGGTCATATGACTTTTCTCTATAAACACTTATGGTACCATTAAATTGCCCAAATTCATCAAAATTCCCAATAAAATGATGATCAGCTAATTCAAAATCTTCAGGAGTGAAGAAATGTTCTTTATCCAACAAATCAGTATATGTTCCATCAGTTGATTTATAATCTCTAAAAGCAATATTTATAAGGGGTTTAGGATAATTGGGTATCATGGTGTTAGAGAAACCCATTAGCATTTTTTCTATTTTTGTCGCTATTGTTCTATCCTTGTTCCCATCAATATCATGGTTTAGTGTCTCATCAACCGGTGAGATATAAAAATGAGTACCCCCATTTTCATCGTATAATTCAAATTTTCCTACTAAAGATTTACTTAGCTTTTTCGGGCTAACATTAAAGTAATTGACCTGATCATATAATTTGCTGTATTCTTCAAACTCAATATCATCATTTTCCAGTAAACCATTCAATGAATCTTTCAATTCATCTTTCATCTCATTAATTTCTGAATAACCTGGCATTTCAGAAAATTCTCTAATAGGAATTACAACATCATCGAGGTCTAAACCAGGCAATTCAAAAATGCTCCAGTTAATCAAGGCTGCAACGATTTTATGTTTTTCATTCGATCGTTTGGCTTTAGTTAATATTAAAACCTGACTTCCAATAGAAGCAATAGCAAGACGTCCAATTCCCTTCTCACCCATGATAGGTCTTTCTGGTTTATCAGGGTCTTTTGGTGGCGGAGGTGTTTTCCTGTTAGAAAATTTACTTTCTGTTCCAAGAGTTAACCATCTTGATTCAAAATCATCTTTAGTCATTCCAAGGCCGTTGTCCCGAAGAACAAGCAACTTATCCTTTCTGAAATAATCAATTTCAACATTATCAGCATAGGCATCATGAGCATTTTTAAATAATTCATTAATTGCTGTTGGGATTCCGGCTATTTGTTGCCGACCAAGCAAATCCAATGCTCTTGCCCTTGCCTTAAATTTAGCCATAAATTATGTTGGATTAATACATTTTCCAATCGCTTCAGCTAATTTGGGAGGAACTGCATTCCCAATCATTTTAGCTATTGTTCCCTGTGAATTTGAGTAAAAAACAAAATCTTCAGGGAAGCTTTGTAAAGTTGCACCTTCGCGCAACGAGATTGCCCTGTCTTGTTCCGGGTGCCCATAACGGCCATTCGATAAACTTACAAAACGTGTAGTAATAGTGGGAGAAGGTTTATCCCAATGCATACGCCCGTAAACATCGGTATGCCCCTCATGATTTTTGTAGCAATTCAATTGCAACGATTTTTCTTTCCAAGCCATTCTTCCGCCACCATTTACTGGTGTTGCTTTAATCCTTCTAATATTAACATCAGAGAGTTTTGCTGAAGAATGAATAAATGGTGAGTTATCCTTATTTCCCGCATTAATTACCGGATATCTGGAATAATCTCCGATTGCTTCCTTTACCGTTTTTATGTCTTTTTTGTTTGGTTGTGGAAGTTTGATGTTCTTCTTCACACGACTCGCCACTAAAACATATCGTCGTCGATTTTGTGGAACACCAAAATATTTGGCGTTCAAAACCTCATCATCAAACTTATATCCGCTTTCTTTGAGAAATGTTTTGAATTTCTCCAGTGGACTTTCCGGTTTTTTATCAAGTCCTGGAACATTTTCTATAAAAACATATCCCGGTCTGTAGTAATCCACAAATTCCTGAAAGTCGGCAAGAAGCAGTCGGGTTTTACAAGACTTTTCTTTATTAGTTTTTATGTTGGAATAATATTGGCACGGGCTACATCCGACAAAAATCAGATTATTTTGATTCCTCTGGATTTTAAAATACTTTCCTACTTCACTTTTTTTTAGATTAGAAACATCAGCTGGTAAAAACTTTGCCTGAATATTTTTTTCATAAGTTTCCCGACAGGACTGGTCAATGTCAATTCCCCCCAAAACCTCAATCCCGGCCTGTTTAAATCCAAGACTTACTCCACCAATGGAGCAGAAAAAGTCAACAGCTTTTAATTTATTTTTGGAGTTTGACATAGTTAATTTTGAATAAATATCAAAATTAAGATTTTAAAATAAACCCTATAGTCATTATTTGAATAAATCACAACTATTTTTCAACTCTTTTTCAAGCTTTTTAAGGCGACTTTCTTTGTTAGCCTTTAATTCGCATGTCCAAATGTTAATAACTTTCCACCCCAATACATTCAACTCAATCTCAGCTTCGCGGTCGCGTTTTTGGGTGTCTTTAATTTTATTGAGCCACCATTCGGTTCGGGTCTTGGGAATCACAAAGTATTTGCACCCTTTGTGCCCGTGCCAGAAACAGCCGTTAATAAAAATTACAGTTTTGTATTTGGGTAAAACAATATCAGGTTTTCCGGGAAGTGATTTTACATTGAGCCGGTAACGAAAACCCTGTGCAAACAAAAACTTTCGCACCAGCATTTCGGGCCATGTATTTTTCCCCTTAATTTGGCTCATGTTGTACGAGCGGGTTGCTTTGTCGTGCACATCCATATTACATAAACCTATTGAAAAACGCTTAAATTTAGGGGCTTAATGTGGCAAAAACAAATCCGGAGGATTTAAACGTTTATAGAATCAGAATCGATAACATGAAGGTTCGACTCGGATGGAGTCGAATATCTCGTAAGCATAGGTTTTTCTATAAACATGTGATGCCGGCGGCATCACATCTCGCACCAATTTTCGTTTGTTGTTGGGAAATTACAATGAAAATCCGTTGTTTTTTAAATTCCAAATCCACTTGTTTTTTTCTTCGACCGGTAAAAAACTGGCCTTGAATGAATTTTCGGCCAGCGTTAAAATATCGGGTTCCGTTAAGTTAAAAGCCGAGGCCACTGCCCTGTAATTATCGTTGATATAACCTCCAAAATAGGCAGGGTCGTCGGAATTTACTGTGGCTATAATTTTATTATCGAGGAAGGTCTGAAGTGGTAAATCCTTCATTTCCTTCACCACTTTTAGTTTTAGGTTGGATAGCGGGCAAACCGTTAGCGGGATTTTTTGTTCGGTCAGTTCTTTCATCAGGTTTTTGTCATCTGCTGAGCGCACTCCATGGTCGATGCGCGAAACTTTTAACAAGCGCAGCGATTCGCGAACATTTTGTGCCGGGCCCTCTTCTCCGGCATGGGCCACGCACAAAAAACCTTCATTGCGAACCATTTGAAACACCTTCTCAAATTTTGCCGGCGGATGTCCCTTTTCCGATGAATCGAGCCCAAAACCGGTAATCAGTTCCCTGAATTTTAAGGCTTCCCTGAACATTTGAATGGCTTCCTCTTCGCTGAGATGACGCAAAAAGTTAGGAATCAACCGGCTCGTAATTCCCCATTTTTCATGCGCATCGGTTAATGCCTGCTGTATTCCTGAAACCACAACTTTAAAAGGAACCCCGCGCCGGGTATGTGTTTGCGGATCGAAAAACAGTTCGGTGTGGCCTATGTTTTCCTCATGGCATTTTTGCAAATAGGCAGAGGTAAGATCGTAAAAATCCTGATCCTTTAATAACACTCTGGCTCCTTCGTAATAAATGTCGAGAAACTCCTGAAGATTGTTAAAGTAGTAGGCATTTTTCAACGCTTCCACCGATTTGTACCTAATTTGAATGTTATTTCGTTTTGCAATTTCAAAAAGCAATTCAGGCTCAAATGTCCCTTCAATATGAACGTGGAGTTCGGCTTTGGGAACCGTTTTTATCAGTTGATCTATTGTGTCGGATATCATCGGTAAAAATTTTGTTAAAGATAAAGAATGTACAACACTACTTTGTTACAAATTAACAGAAAGCATTTCCCGAAATTTTTTAAAAGAAAAAAGGGAAGTTATGAAAAAGATTTTCGGCGAGATTCCGGTTTGCCGGATGGAAGTTTAGAAAATGAACCCATTTCAAACAATCCGGAACAATCTCAAAAAAATTAAAATCAGTTGCCCCCAAACCATGAGCAGGTTTCTGTTACCTAATGTTTTCCAGTTTTGTTTTTACCTGTTCAACAATTTCCTTTTGTTTTTCAATTTCGTAAGCCTTGTCTTTTTGATTCTTTTCGTTTTTGCTCACTTTGCGTTTTAATCGTTGTTCCTCGTTTTCCGCCTTTTTAATATCTTTTTGGGCATCTTTCAACTGGTCGGCCACATCTTCGCGCGAAACTTCACCCAATACACCCAACGTATTCCGGTTATCGTTTTCAAGTATTTTTTTCTGATAATCGGCATCTTCCCGTGAACTCATTTTATCTTTCTGAACATCGTCAATTTTGTTCCCGTACGAATCGTTTTTCCGTGTAAGTTGCCTGAGTTCATTTTCAAGGACATTGAGTTTTCGTTCCTCCTCTTTTAACTCTTTCCCAACAGCAAGCCGGTATAACTCAACGCCATAATTTCGGATAAACCGGGAGGCAGCTTCTGTTGTTTGCTCAGGAGAACCGGGCGAACCTAAAAAATCGTTACCGTTTTGCAAAAAAATACGGATATAAATTTGTCCTGTAAAAGTGGAGACTTGTGTAATTACATTTAATGGCGACGAAGTAATGTCGCTTATTAAAATAGTATTCGCCCACCATTCATCTTTAATTTTTTCCATTTTAGGCGACTTCTGAAAAAGCTTTTTACCGATAATTGTTTCTTTCCATAAATCGATGGCTTCATTCGATGTAGCCTGGGGCACAGCCATTTCAAAAGCAGGTTGCAGACCAACCGACGATGGACGTTGTTCTATTTTTACTTCAATGGGTTGCTGTGCCCTACTGTACAAAAAAACAAACAATAAAAAAAGGGTGAATACAGGTTTCATATCGATTGTATTTTTTTGATTTTTTAATAAAACAATTCTTTATGTTGAAGGTTTTCAAATCTTCTGTTCGCAGTGCAACTTAATATTTTTACGCATACTAAAAGGAATTTTGCAGATAATATTTTTACAATCCAAACTTATAAATTAGTCATTATTCAGCTGAACGGGAAACAAAAAAGTTGTAAGTACCCGCCTCTGGCCTTACAAAGAAACCATTGAGAAAAGGGACTTTACAAAAACCAGGTTAAATATCAAGTTCTCAATATTCAGTTTTCAATTGAAATTTGCTGTTCAGGCTCTTTAATGCAGTGGAGGTAAAGCCGGTTTGAAATCTGCAAAAAGGCTCATCTGCGTATCGAATGTTTTGCGGTTTTTTGAGATCGACTCGGTAATCAGTTTGTGTTTCAGTCGTTCGGGCGCCCAGTCGGTGGTAGAACCCGGCAGTTCGTTGCAGGTGATAAAATATTTGGCGCGTTTCATAACAATCCCGATTTTTTGGAGGTGTTCCGAATTCAGTTTCCGGTGACGGCGGGCCAGAATAATTTTCTGCGCCGACAATACGCCGATGCCGGGAACCCTTAAAATCATTTCATAATCGGCACGGTTAATATCCACCGGAAAAAGATGCATATTTCGCAGTGCGTATCCCAGTTTTGGATCCACATCCAAATCAAGAAAAGGATGTTCTTCGGTGAGTATTTCTTCGGCTTTATAATGATAAAACCGCATCAGCCAGTCGCTTTGGTACAACCGGTTTTCGCGCACCAGCGGAGGCCGTACAATGGCAGGCAGCCGCTTGTCGTAATCGTTCACCGGCAGGTAACCCGAAAAATAAACCCGTTTCAGGTTTTGTGTTTTGTATAATCCCGACGAAAGCAAAATAATTTGCCGGTCGGTTTCAGGGGTGGCGCCAACAATCAATTGTGTGCTTTGTCCGGCAGGGGCAAATTTGGGCGCTTTTCGGTACTTTTTCCGTTCTTCCTTGCTGGCAATAATTTCCTGTTTTATCTGGCTCATGGGCGACAAGATGCCTTTGAAATTTTTTTCGGGAGCCAGCCGTTTCAAATTTGGTTCTGTGGGAATCTCGATATTTACGCTCATACGATCGGCCCAGATTCCGGCTTCATGAATCAATTCCTGACTGGCTCCCGGAATGGCTTTGAGGTGAATATATCCGTTGTAGTTTTCTTCAATACGCAGTTTTCTGGCCACCTGAACCATACGTTCCATGGTATAATCGGGGCTTTTTATCACCCCCGAACTGAGAAACAATCCTTCAATATAATTGCGGCGGTAAAACCCGATGGTAAGATCCACAATTTCTTCGGGTGTAAAAGTTGCACGCGGACGGTCGTTGCTGCGCCGGTTAATACAATATGCACAATCGTAAATACAATTGTTGGTCATTAAAATTTTAAACAGGCTGATGCACCGCCCGTCGTCGGTAAAACTATGACAAATCCCGCAAGCTACGCCGTTTCCAATTCCTTTGGTTGCATTTTTCCGGTTGCTGCCGCTCGATGCGCACGAAACATCGTATTTCGCGGCATCGGCCAGAATATTCAGTTTATTTAGAATTTTATCGTTGTCCATTTTGTTTCCGTTTTCTAAAAAAAACCCGGCAGCAAACCGGGGATCTTGAACCTCAATTTTTGGGATTTGAAATCCCGGGGAATATCTTGAATACCACTGTCATTTCGACGAAGAATGAGGAGAAATCTATTTCCATAAAGAAAGATTTCTTAGTTGCACCCCTTCGAAATGAAAGCACAAAATGATAATATTACTATCAATTTGGTCGATAATAATTTAATCATTTCTTTTAAAGTCCAAACATTTTTTTCTAATTTTGAAAGGAAAATTTTTCAGTTATGAACTACTTTAGCAGCAACATTAAACTTCTCCGGACACGCAAAGGTCGCACTCAGAGTGATGTGGCTGCCGCGCTCGATTTAAAACGAACAACAATAAATGCGTTGGAAAATGCAATCAGTCAGCCAACTGTTATACAATTGCAGGTTTTCTCAAAATTATTCGGCATTGCCATCGACACTCTTATTAATGTTGATTTAAACCGGCTTTCGGAGAGCCAGTTTACCGACCTTCAGAACGGTTTTGATGTATTTATCCGCGGCACCAACCTGCGGGTAATTGCCACAACTGTTGATTCGGCCAACAACGACAACATTGAGTTTGTAAACGAAAAAGCAAAAGCCGGTTATGTTACCAGTTTTGCCGACCCTGAATACATTGGAAACCTGCCGGTTTTTCAGTTGCCGTTTTTATCGAAAGAAAAAAAGTACCGCGCTTTTACCATATCCGGCGATTCGATGCTGCCCATTCCCAGCGGTTCGGTGGTAATTGGCGAATTTGTCCAGAATTTTTACACCATAAAAAAAGGGGAAGGATACATTATTGTTACCCGCGAAGAAGGGGTAGTTTTTAAAATTGTGAAGGATTATATTTCTGAAAAGCGTTCCTTTTTGCTGGCCTCGCTAAATTCAGCTTTTCAACCCTACCTGATTCCAATCGTTGAAGTTAAGGAAGCCTGGAAATTCGTTTGCTACCTGAACACCGAAATTCCCGAACCGGAAACAGATATGCAGAAAATGATGAAAGCTGTGAACGAAATGAAATTCGAGATTCAAAACATGAAAGGCACAAAATAAAAATCCGGAAAAACGCCATTGATTGTCACGGTATTACCCTGTAAATTTGGAATATTCAGTGACTAATGAAAGGCTGAAAAAAGAAATTGCAGATCACAAATTACAGGACGCCAAACTCTTTTTTTGTACCTTTGAGCAAACGACAAAAAATGCAGGAGGCCCTTTTTTATACAAAGCTTGAAAACCAAATCGTGCGGTGCGATTTGTGCCCGTGGAACTGCATTTTAAATCCGGGACAAACCGGCAATTGCAAAGTCCGTGAAAATAGTGAAGGAAAACTTATTACACATGTTTATCAAAAAGTAGCCGCGCTGGGTGTCGATCCGGTTGAAAAAAAGCCGCTGTATCATTTTTACCCGGGCAAGAATATTCTTTCGGTGGGCGAAGTGGGCTGCAACCTGCATTGTACGTTTTGCCAAAACCACCGCATTTCGCAATGTTCTGCCACTGATTTTTACGGTTTTCACGACATTTCTTCTGAACAAATTGTAAATGAAGCGCGGAAAACCTGGAACAATATTGGCATTGCTTACACCTACAACGAACCGTTTACTTTTTATGAATTTTTACTTCATACGGCACAGCTCGCCACAAAAAACGGGTTAAAGAATGCGGTTGTTTCCAACGGTTACATCAACCCCGGACCATTGCAGAAACTGTTGCCTTTTATCGATGCTTTTAATATCGATTTAAAAGCGTTCAGCACTAATTTTTACCAGAAATATACCAAAGGAAAACTTGAACCGGTACTCGAAACATTAAAAACCATTGCCAAAAACAAAGCTCATCTCGAAATTACAAACCTGGTAATTCCTGGGTTAAACGATGATGAACCCGAATTTGAAAAGATGGTTCAATGGATTTCGGAAGAGCTGGGAAAAAATGTTCCGCTGCATTTGTCGCGTTATTTTCCGCAATACGAAATGAACGTTCCGCTCACCCCAATCAGGAAACTTGAAAGAATGTACGACATTGCTGCCAAATACCTCGATTTTGTTTACCTCGGAAATATTAGTGATGAAAAACGTTCGGCAACGTACTGTCCGGGCTGCGGAGTAATTTTGCTCAGCCGCAATCATTACAATACCAAAATAGAAAACCTCATTGAAAAAGGAGCCTGTAAAAGCTGCGGTTCAGTTCTGGATATTTCGATATAAATTCAGACAAAAAATCTTTTTCATTTGCCAACTTCATTCAAATTGCCCAAAATTTTTTGACCACCTGCAAAATCAACCATGAAAAAAATTAAAGGAAAATATAAAAACCACAACTTGGTTGATTCAATACTTTCAAAAAATGAGCAAAACAAAAAACTTTTCCTACCCGGCGCCCAAAAAGGGCTGTTATTTCTGAGGGAATTCAACCGGCAGAAATACAAAAAACTGCGGAGTTGATAAGAATCTTCTGATTTTCGGTTGTGCTTGAACATTTTAGCTAACTTTGCACTAAAATTATCTGTTTTATTGTACATGAAATTTTCAGAATTAGGAATTCACCACGATCTTCTCGATGCCATTTCCTTCATGGGCTTTAAAGAAGCCACACCTATTCAGGAACAAGCCATTCCGGAGATTTTAGATGGAAAAGATTTAATCGCCTGTGCTCAAACCGGAACCGGAAAAACCGCTGCCTTTTTACTTCCGATCCTCGATAAAATTGCCGATCTGCCGGGCGGCGAAACTTCAACGCTTATAATTGTCCCCACGCGCGAGCTGGCTTTACAAATCGACCAGCAGGTACAGGGAATCGGCTACACCATGGGAATAAATTCGATTGCTATTTACGGCGGTGGCGATGGCGACGACTGGGGTCAGCAAAAAAAAGCGCTAACCCAGGGCGCCGATATTGTGATTGCCACGCCCGGAAAGCTGATTTCGCATTTAAATCTCGGTTATGTAAAATTCGATACCATAAAATTCCTGATTCTCGATGAAGCCGATCGCATGCTCGACATCGGTTTTTACGACGACATAGTTAAAATAATTTCATTCCTGCCCAAAGTTAGACAGACTCTGATGTTTAGCGCAACCATGGCCCCAAAAATAAGGACGCTGGCTTCTAAAATCCTGAAAAATCCGGCGGAAATAAACATTGCCATTTCGAAACCTGCTGAAGGAGTTTTACAGGCAGCTTATCTATGTTTCGATCATCAGAAAATTGATTTAATCAACCATCTTATTTCTGAGAATCCGGAATACAACAGCATTTTGATTTTTTGTTCTACCAAAAAGAAAGTAACCGACCTGGCCAGGTCGCTGAAAAAAAACAAATTTGAAGCTGAAGCCATTTCATCGGATTTGGAACAGGAAAAACGGGAAGAAGTTCTGCTCGGATTTAAATCGAGGAAAACACGCATTTTGGTTGCCACCGACGTTTTGAGCCGCGGAATCGACATCAAAGAAATCAACCTGGTTATTAATTTTGATGTTCCTGGCGATGCTGAAGATTATGTTCACCGTGTAGGAAGAACAGCGCGTGCCGATTCAACCGGGGTTGCTCTTACGCTGGTAAACGAAGACGATATGTTTAAATTCCACAAGATTGAGCAACTTATTGAACGACAGGTTTTCAAAATTACAATGCCCGAACAGTTTGGCGAAGGTCCCGAATGGAAAGCCCCTTCTTTAAAAAGAAAGTCGAATAAAAGATACTACTCAAAACAAAAAGGGAAAAAGGGTTCTGCGCATTTTCACAAAGGCAAAAAAAATTAAATTCGAAAAATTTAATCGAAGTAATGGGAAAAAATTCATAACTTCTCTTTATTAACGTGATAACAAAACCGGGATTATGAAAACTATACTGTTAATTTTCATTTTATTATGTTTTTATTCCCAAATAAGTGCACAAAATCAAAAAGACACCACACTGGTAAGGATTGAAACCAAAGACGGAAACGAATTTATTGGAGAAATTGTTGGCCAGGACTCCACAAAGATTTTACTGAAAACCGAAAAATTTGGCGAGCTGGCCATTTTAAAAAGTGAAATAAAACAGCAGGAAAAGGTAAGCGTGGAACAAATAAAAGATGGTAAACTTTGGTTTGCCAATCCGCAATCGACACGTTACTTTTGGTCGCCAAACGGTTATGGATTAAAAAAAGGCGAAGGATACTACCAAAACATATGGGTTTTATGGAACCAGTTTTCATACGGGGTTAGCGATAATTTTTCGCTGGGAGGCGGAATAATTCCACTGTTCTTTTTTGGTGGCGGACCAACTCCTGTTTTTATTACACCCAAAATCTCAATCCCGATAGAAAAAGATAAATTCAATTTGGGTGCCGGCGCTTTAATCGGAACCGTTTTAGGAGAATCGGGAACCAGTTTTGGTATTGTTTACGGTATTTCAACTTTTGGCTCTCCCAACAACAATGTTTCTTTTGGTTTGGGTTACGGGTTTGCAGGTGGAGAATGGGCTTCTTCTCCATTAATCAATATTAACGGGATGTTTCGCTTAAGCAGTCGTGGTTATTTTATTACCGAAAATTATTATATCAGTGGCGGTGGGGAAAATGTGGTTCTAATTTCGCTGGGTGGCCGATGGATAATTAAAAAAGCTGCTCTCGATTTCGGATTGTTTATTCCGGTTGCCGATATCGGTTCGTTTGTTGCTGTGCCCTGGCTCGGATTTACTATCCCTTTTTCGAAACAATACCAATAATCTGCATTTGTGATAAATTTTGCCAATGAATAAAACATACCCAATTTTTATTGTTGTGATTCTGGCTCTCCTATTTGGTTGTAAAACCAATTACGAGGAAAAAATTCAAATTTACGGGTGGCGCATTTTAACCGATCGCACTCAGACCGCAATCGCAACAATAGAAGCATCAAAAAATTACAAAGTTAACCAGTTACAACTTTCAAACGATATTTGTAACAGTTTGAGAGACGTTAAGAAACAGTGGAACAGAAACATTGTAAACACGCTTACAAAAAAAGCCCATGATGCCGGTATTCCTGAGGTTTTAGTATGGGACCAGGCATTGTACGATTTAAATTATTACCCTGAACGGTTTAGACTGAATGGCTTGCTGAATCTCGACGATCCTGAATTCTGGAGATGGTTAAGCGACGACTACAACAAAATGTTGGATAAAATCCCTGAAATTGATGGAATTGTGTTAACACTGAACGATTCCGACAACAAAGTGGAAGACCAGTTTTCAGTAGTTCTTAAATTGCCGGAAGAAAAATTGGCTGCCTTTATCGACTCACTGGCTTCGGTAGTTGTTATTCAAAGAAACATGAAATTGTACTTAAGAGGTAATGTTGAAAACGAGGAAACATCTCCAATTTTAATCGCTGCACTTTCAATGATTAAAAGCACCGGAATTGAATTTATGGCCAAAGAACCTGCCATCGATTTTTGGTCTCCCCTGCCTGTTTCTGAGAAAATCAGGGAAATTCCGTTGCCCGTTATTATCGATTTCGACTGTACGCATGAAAACGAAGGACAGGGAAATGTGGCTTCCCTTTTTCCGGAAGTACATTTAAAACGATGGAAATATTATGTGCGTTTTCCCAATGTAATTGGTTTTTCGGTACGAACCGACAGTTATGGGAGAACTTCAATTTTAACCCGTCCACCCGAGGTAAATCTGTTTGCCATTTATGAAGCCACAAAGAATCCGGACAAAGGAATCGACGAAGTTCTGGATAATTACCTTTTAATGCGCTACGATACAACGGCTGCTCCCTTTTTCAAAACTGCTTTTGAACTGGCCCCCGATATAATCTTGTCGACCTATTTTACACTTGGATTAAGCACGAGTACAGATTCCCGCCCCGATTTTGATTTCAAACCTGTACCCGACAAAACAGTATTTAAAAGTTGGCTTCAAAACCCTGTAGTCCATATTCAGCACAACGTAAATATGGATTTTAATTACTGGAGCGATTTGATAAATCACCTGGCGCCGGCTGAAAATAAAATTGCCGAAGGAAAATTTGCCAATGAATTTCCGGATGTTTTTAAAAACAATCTGGTGCAACCTGAAGAATTGATGGATACAATTTATCTGAATTATATTCTGACAGAAAAACAATTTGGAATTGACCAAACGTTGAAGGCAATTGCAGCCATTAACGAAGCCAAACCGTATTGCACCGATTCGCGCATTTTTAACCGCATTTATCACACTTTCAGCCGTACACTTTTGGCGGCCCGTTTGCGAAAGGCGTATGCGCAGGTTTATTATGCCAAAAGAATCTGGAACCGCGGCGAAGAATTTCAAACCGAAAATGTCAGAACTTTAATTACTACCGGAGTTGAAGAACTGGAAGCCGTTTCAGAAGATATTAAAAATTACCGGAGAAAAGGCCCCGTGGGAAGTTACGAGTGGGAAAACGATGCAGATTTGGCCATGAAACTGGTTCGCGAAACAAAAAATTCAGGTATTCTGGTACAAAAATAATACATCAAAAACTTTTCTCTTCAATATTTATTTCCAAGAAAAAGTTAGCTTGTTGGCACCAACAGGATAACGAAAAACTAATTCCATTTTTCTTTCTATTTTTGTACCCTGAATTTAAAAAAATGAAACGGGTAGTAGTCGGACTTTCAGGAGGCGTTGATTCGAGTGTGGCAGCGTACCTGCTCAAACAGCAGGGTTACGACGTAGTTGCGCTTTTTATGGTTAACTGGCACGAACGTGTCGGGGCAATTACCAGTGCCTGCACATGGGAAGAAGATGCCCTGATAGCCAGAATGGTAGCCAAAAAACTCGATATTCCTTTTCACATTGTCGACCTGAGCAAGGATTACAAAAAGCGCGTGGTCGATTATATGTTTGCTGAATACCAGGCCGGCCGCACTCCCAACCCCGACGTACTTTGTAACCGCGAGATCAAATTCGATACTTTTATGGAAGAAGCCCTGAAATTCGATGCCGATTTTGTGGCCACCGGTCATTATTGCAGGAAAAGTGAAACTGAAGTTGACGGGAAAACAATTCACCGCCTTTTAGCAGGAAAAGATCCAAACAAAGATCAGAGTTACTTTTTGTGCCAGCTCAACCAGGAACAACTTTCAAGAGCCATGTTCCCGATTGGCGATTTATTAAAACCTGAAGTTCGGAAAATTGCAAAGGAACAAAATCTGCCAACTGCCGAAAGAAAAGATTCGCAGGGAATTTGTTTTGTAGGTAAAGTAGATTTACCCACTTTTTTGCAACAACAGCTGCAACCAAAAATTGGAAACATAATCGAAGTTCCGGCAAAATTTATAGAAAAGAAAAAGCAGGTTGAAGTTTCAGAAGAAAACTACCGGAAACTTTGCTTTGCTTTTCCTTACAAACCCTGGAATGGCGAAGTGATCGGCGAACATCAGGGGGCGCATTTTTATACCATCGGGCAGCGAAAAGGGCTGAACATTGGCGGGCACAAAGAACCGCTTTTTGTTATCGCGACCGATGTTTTGCGAAACATTATTTATGTGGGCGAAGGCCAAAACCACCCCGGACTTTACCGACGCGGATTGTTTGTAGCGCCAAAAGATATGCACTGGATTCGCCCCGATTTAAAAATGGAAACCGGCGAAAAAAGGGCATTCGACATTCGAATTCGCTACCGCCAGCCACTGGAAAAAGGAATCATTCATATGACGGATGACGGCGCGTATTTTCTTTTTGAAAGCGAACAACGCGGAATTACTTCAGGCCAGTTTGCTGCGTGGTACCTCGGTGAAGAATTAATTGGCTCGGGAGTTATTGCATGAGATTAGAAAAATCTTCCGGCCTCGGGCTCCGAGGCTTTCAAGTTTATATTAACTTAGCATAAAATTGTTCAATATGATAAAATCTATGACTGGCTTTGGAAAAGCCGAATTCGAGGTAAACAACAAAAAATTTACCATCGAAATTAAATCGTTAAACAGTAAACAAGTAGACATAAACACAAGAATACCTGCACTTTATCGCGAAAAAGATATTTTAATCCGCAAGGTTTTATCCGACAAACTGGAACGTGGGAAAATCGATTTTAACATTTACGTTGAAAATCTGGGTGATGAATCGAATTCAAAAATAAACGTATCAATTTTAAAGGGATATTTCAAAAGTTTAAAGGAAATAAGTACTGAACTCGGTTTGGAAACCGACAATCATACCCTGCTTGCTGCGATGCGTTTGCCCGACGTAGTTAAAACCGAATACGAAACGCTCGACGAAACCGAATGGGAAACCATACTCGCCAACATTAACAAAGCACTCAACGAGATTGAAAAATTCAGAATTCAGGAAGGAATGGCTTTGCAGACTGATATTTCAGGAAATATCAGTGCAATTCAAAACCTGCTCGGGCAGATTGAACCGTTTGAGCAACAACGCGTGGAAGCAATAAAATCGCGCCTTTCTGAAAGTCTGGAAGGATTAAAACTCAATGGAAATGTTGATGAAAACCGTTTTGAACAGGAATTGATTTTTTATCTAGAAAAACTGGATATTAACGAAGAAAAAGTTCGGCTGGCCAACCATTGTTTATATTTTATGGAAACGCTGGAAGAAGAGTTGAGCACCGGCAAAAAAATGGGATTTATTTCACAGGAAATCGGCCGCGAAATAAACACCATCGGTTCAAAAGCCAACGAAAAAAATATTCAGCGCATTGTGGTGCAAATGAAAGACCACCTGGAAAGAGTGAAAGAACAACTTCTGAACGTTTTATAAATTTCGGGGATGTTAAAAAGCGAAACACAAAAAGGAAAACTCATTATTTTTTCAGCGCCGTCGGGGGCAGGGAAAACAACTATTGTAAAACATTTACTCGACTGCCGGTTCAACCTTGAATTTTCGATTTCAGCAACCAGCCGCGAAAAACGGTACACCGAAACTCACGGAAAAGATTACTATTTTCTTTCGGAAGAGGAGTTCAAACAAAAAATAAAAAACGACGAATTTCTTGAATGGGAGGAAGTGTACCAAGGAACTTGTTACGGAACACTGAAAAGTGAAGTTGAACGCATTCGACACAAAGGGAACAATGTTATTTTTGATGTTGATGTAGTTGGCGGACTGAACATTAAAAAGTATTACGGAGACCAGGCGCTGGCTATTTTTGTGATGCCGCCTTCGGTAGAAGAGTTGAAAAACCGGCTGAGAAACCGTTCCACCGAAACCGAAGAAAAAATGAAAACCCGCATTGCAAAAGCCGAATACGAACTTGGTTTTGCCACACAATTCGATGTAATTCTGGTGAACGACAACCTTGAAAATGCTTTTGCTGAAGCCGAAAAGTTACTTTCTGATTTTTTAAGTAATTCGAAATAACCCAATATTCAACTCCCATTAAAAATGTAATTTTGAATAGTGTAAAACGGATTTGATCTTTATTTTTTCTGATTCATGAGTAACCTTGTAACCGACATATTAGCGCCAAAAACCAACCTTAAATTAGCGGTTGGGTTATATTTCGGTACGTACAATCCCATTCACATCGGGCATTTGGCCATTGCCAACTTCATGGTTGAATTCACCGAAATAGATCAGTTGTGGTTTGTTGTTTCGCCACACAATCCGCACAAAAAAAAGGCAAACCTGCTCGACGATTACCAGCGTTTGGAAATGGTGCACCGCGCGGTTGATTCCGACCCGAGGTTCCGTGTTTCAAATATCGAATTTAATCTGACAAAACCAAGTTACACTGTTGATACACTGGCCTATTTAAAGGAACATTTTCCGGAATATTGTTTTAAAATTTTGATGGGTTCCGACAACCTCGAAAGTTTTCACAAATGGAAAAACTACGAACAAATTCAGGAAAACTACGGGATAATTGTTTATCCGCGGCCGGGTTTCGACAAAACAAAAATTGAAGAACACCCGAATATCAGCATTTCTGAAGCTCCGCTGATGGGCATTTCATCGACATTTATCCGCAAAGCCATAAAAAAGGGCAAAAATGTGCGTCATTTTCTTCCGCCAAAAACCTGGGAATATTTGGAAGAAATGAATTTTTACAAATAAAGTCACTGTGTTTTTGTCATATCCGAATCTACACAAATCGTAAAATCGGCTTTGCCTGTATTTTCTTCGGTTAATTCTGTATTATCTTCCTGCTCAACAGAATGAATAGTAACAATTTTTAGTTTCGGATTTGCTTTTTTCAGGTACCAGTAAATGCTTTCGAAATTCTCGGAATGGTACGCGCCGTGGTAGTGAATCAACAATTTTCCCTTTTTCCAGTATTTCAAAATTGAATATGCCATTGTAGCATCTTTTATGGCCTGGGCTTTTGGGAAGTTAGCGGTAACATGGCTGCCCATTCCTTCCATTTGCATCATACTTTTGTAGCAGTTCAATTCCGGGTCGTAATCTATTGGAAGTGGCGGCAAAAGTTGTTTTGCTTCGTCGGAAAGTTCATTCAGCCCTTCAAAACCTTTCGAACTCACCAGCGATGCATAACGGCGCGGAACATTCGAAGCCACAAAAGTAAGCCGGTTTTCCCGCGCAAATTCTACCAGTGGTTTGTAATCGGTTTTATAATTGGGCCACAATTTGGCTTCGTCTTCAAAACGGCTGGTCGAAATTATACTGTCGGTGTATTCCGATAAAATTAGCTGGTTGTCGGTTTCAAACATTTCCGCTGCCAGAATCAGTTTGTTTGTTTTCCCTTCGTACAAATCTTTTGTAATTTCAAGCTCCAGCCAGTGTATCACCGGATTGTTGTGCAACTCGCCAAACAACACAATGTCAGCATCGCTTAAATCTTTCATCATTTTTTCATACTTTTCGGGCTTTCCATCTTTGCTAAAAAGTACATAAGCCGGTTTGTCGGATTTAAATGCCGAGAATAAAATCAGCGAAACAAAAAGGAGAATGTAAGATTTGTTCATGTTAATTTGTTTAATACAACTTTTAAAACAAAGAAAGTCATTTTGGGTTTAAATGAGATGCAATCGCAATAAAAAGGAGAAGCAAAAAATAAAATAATTATGGTTGAATCTGGTGGGTTTTACAGTACGTTTATCGATCCTGTTTTGGTGAAAATGAGAGAAAAAGTAGCCGAAAATGTCGAACAAGGACAAAAAATAATTGACATTGCCTGCGGTACCGGGGCACAGGTTTTTGAACTGGCAAAAAATGCTGAATTTGTTTTGGGTGTCGATCTCTCTTCGTCGATGATTAATAAAGCTAAACAAACACAAAAAAAACTTGAGATTCAAAATGCCGGCTTTAAAATTTGCGACGCCACCCAACTGGTAAGTTTTGCTGAAAAAGAGTTTGATTTGGCCACAATGTCGCTGGCGCTGCACCAGTTTTCACCTGAACAGTATTCGTTTATTTTGAATGAAATGAAACGAATTTCCCGGAAAATAACCATTGTGGATTATTCTGTTCCTTTACCCGGAAATACAGTTGGATACGGCAGTCGGTGGGCCGAGTTTATGGCCGGAAGGGAACACCACGGGAATTTCAAAAAATACTACAAAAAAGGCGGACTGGAATTTATTATGAAAGAAAACAATATCGACATTGAAAAATCGCTTCACTTTGCCCGCGGTGCCTTTCAACTGGTAGTCGGCGTTGAAAATCATTTAAAACAATGAAAGAAAAAGTTGAACAGATTTTACTGATTGCCGGTTGTGGACAAAATGTTGGAAAAACAACACTGGCCTGCCGGATTCTACAAAATGAATGTGAAAAAAAACCGGTAGCTGTAAAAATTACACCGCATTTTCATAAAACAACCGCTGGTTTGGTTGAAATAGAAAACGGCGAAAACTGGGCGCTTTTTGAAGAAACCGACAAAACATCAACAAAAGATTCGTCGTTGTATCTGCAAAACGGCGCCGCCAAAAGTTACCTTATCCAGGCGATTGATTCCGGTTTGGAGCGGGCATTTTTATCGATCAAAAATATTTTGCCCGGCAACACCCCGTTTGTAGTGGAATCGGCAGCGTTGATAAATTTTATTCAGCCCGGCCTTTTTGTGGTTGTTTTACCCGAAAACGAATGCGAAAAAAAGGAAACGTTGCGCATAACTGAATTGGCCGATTTAATTGTCATTTCCAACGGGAAAAAATTTTCCCCTTCCCCTTCAAAAATCGCATTCGGTAAAACCTGGAAATTGAAATAAAATTGCTGTTTATCATTTTCATAGCTCAAAAATATTGTACTTTCGGGGTTGTTTTTTGAACATTAAAAATGCATTAAAATATTAGGGAAAATTTGATTAACTATTTGGAAAAATGAAAAAGCTATCAATTGTTGTTTCAGGGCTGCTTTTACTTTCACTGGCGTCCTGTAACCAAAAAACACAAGTAAAAGAAACGATGGGAAACACAGAGAATCCGTTTATGCAGGTGAGTACATTACCGTACCACGCACCTGATTTCACAAAAATTAAAAATGAGGATTTTGCTCCGGCGCTCGACGAGGGAATAAAACAGCACCTAGCCGAAATTGAACAGATTGCCAACAACCCGGAAGAACCAACATTCGAAAACACACTGGTGGCATTGGAAAAGGGCGGAGAATTGCTCAACCGCACACTTCTTGTTTTTGAAATGCTGGCTGGTGCAAACACCAACGACGTTTTGCAAAATCTTCAGGAAGAATATGCTCCGAAACTGGCTGGATTGCACGATGCAGTTACTTTAAACGACAATCTTTTCGAACGTATTAAAACCCTTTATCAGAAAAAAGATGAATTAAATCTTGATAATGAATCGGCACGTTTGCTGAAATATTATTACGATGAATTTACACAATCTGGTGCCAACCTGCCTGCCGAGGCCAAAGAAAAACTGAAAAAACTGAACGAAGAAGAAGCGTCGTTAAGCGCAAAATTCACCAACCAGTTGCTGGCCGGAACAAAAGGCGGTGCTTTGGTTGTGGACAATGCAGAAGCATTAAAAGGTCTTCCGGAAGGAATCATCAAATCGGCAGCGCAAAATGCCATCGATGCCGGTTACGAAGGAAAATATCTGATTTCGTTACAAAATACTACCCAGCAACCGTTGTTGCAATCGATGGAAAATCGTGACATCCGGGCAAAATTATTTGAAGCTTCGTGGACACGCACCGAAAAAAGCGACGCCAACGACACCCGCCAGGCCATTATTCGTATTGCTGAAATAAGGGCTGAAAAAGCTGCATTGCTTGGTTTTCCAAATTATGCCGCCTGGTCGTTGCAGGATCAAATGGCAAAGACACCGGAAGCTGTTCATGCTTTCCTCGGTAAATTAATTGAACCGGCAACTGCCAATGCAAAAAGAGAAGCTCAGGATTTGCAAAAAATGATCGACAAAGAAAAAGGCGGTTTTCAGGTTCAGCCGTACGACTGGAATTTATATGCTGAAAAACTGCGCAAAGAACGTTACGATTTGGATGAGGAACAGATTAAACCCTATTTCGAATTGTTTAATGTACTCGAAAACGGTGTATTTTATGCTGCCAATCAATTGTACGGACTAACTTTCACCCGAAGAACTGACATTCCGGTTTATAATCCCGATATGCGGGTTTATGAAGTAAAAGATCAGGACGGAAGTGAACTTGCGTTATTTTACTGCGACTATTTTCAGAGAGACAATAAATCGGGCGGAGCATGGATGAGCAACGCTGTTGGTCAGTCGAAACTGCTTGGAACAAAACCGGTAGTTTACAATGTTTGCAATTTTGCTAAACCTGCCGAAGGTGAACCGGCGCTGATTAGTTACGACGATGTGACTACCATGTTTCACGAATTCGGACACGCTCTGCACGGCATTTTCGCCGACCAAATGTACCCAAGTCTTTCAGGTACAAGCGTAGCCCGCGATTTTGTGGAATTGCCTTCGCAGTTTAACGAACACTGGGCGCTGTATCCCGATGTATTGAAAAACTATGCAAAACATTATCAAACAGGAGAACCTATGCCACAGGAACTGGTCGACAAAATCAAAAAATCGGCAACTTTCAACCAGGGGTACGCGCTGACAGAAATTCTTGCTGCTTCTAACCTCGACATGGAATGGCACACTTTGGCCACGGGAACAAAAGTAAATTCGGTTGACGAATTCGAAACAGAAGCGCTGAAGAAAAACAAACTCGATATTCCGCAGGTTCCGCCACGTTACCGTTCATCGTACTTCCTGCACATTTGGAGCAACGGTTACGCTGCTGGTTATTATGCATACCAGTGGGCCGAAATGCTTGATCAGGATGCTTTTGCCTGGTTTGAACAAAACGGCGGACTTACACGTGAAAACGGCCAGCGTTTCCGCGACATGGTTTTATCGCGTGGAAACACAGAAGATTACAACGAAATGTACCGCAATTTTGCCGGTCGCGAACCCGATATTCGCCCAATGCTGAAAAGCCGCGGAATTGCTGTTCAGTAAATTTTCAGAATAAAAATTCCTAATAAAAAGACGGATTCATTAAAAAGTGAGTCCGTTTTTTTTGTACCCGAATCATCTCATTCACAGAAATATCCCAATTTTTTACATTTTTTAGAATACGGTAACAAACGTAAATTTTATTTAACAAAAGTTCAATCCTATTAAATCGTATTAACACAATTCAAATTTATGTTTGTATTGTAACATTTAAATCAAAAACACATGAAAAACAAATTACCAAAACTATCATTTTTACTACCTTTTCTTTTTGTTCTGTTTTCTTTTACTCCGGCACATTCTCAAACCGAATTTGGAATAAAAGGTGGAATACTTTTTTCAAATGTTAATGCCATTAATAACAATTCGAATGTTGATTTTGCGAATAAAAACGGGGTTACTTTCGGAGCATTTTATAAAAGGAACTTATTGGGGTCACTTGGTATTCAAACCGAACTATTATACCAGTTGAAAGGTGCAAACTCTTTCATTGAAAAATACGTGTTTTATGATCCGAATAATTATTCGAATGAAGAGTATAACCAACTTATAAATGCACCCAAAAGTTACTATAAAAACAAGGAAATTCTTCATTATTTTTCTCTGCCAGTATTACTAACATTTAAAACTACCAATTTTCTTGATTTATATGGGGGCCCTGAACTTGGGTATCTTTTTTCCCGAAAAAGCAACTGGGAAAAAACCGGAAACCTAAACCGGTTTTCAGCAGGAATTGCTATTGGAGCAGCTTTAAAGATTAGCGATAAAACCAAGCTTGATTTTCGTTATTCAACAGATCTGACAAGATTCGACACACTCGATAAAAACTCTGCTATAGATCTTAAAAACTACGGGTTCTCAGTTACACTTCAAAAAACTTTGTTCAACAAATAATTCTGCCTCTGCCAGACACTTTCAGAAAACAATTAATTTGAACAGGATTCTCTATTTACGGGGAATCCTTTTTTTATTGCTTTGCCAGCTCCTCTTTTAACCACCCCGGGCGGTTGGTAGTAATTCCGGTTACACCTAAATCAATCAGGCGTTTGACTTCCACCGGATCGTCAATGGTCCACGAAAGAACTTCAATATTGGCTGCTTTGGCCAAATCCATAATTTCCTGATCAATAATTATATTTTGAAGATTAATTCCATCCAATCTGGTGCCAGCAATTTCAGAAATCCGTTTTTTAACAGTTGCTTTCGATGAACACAACCAGTAACATTTGTTGTCGGGAAATTCTTTTTTTGTTTTAACAATCGTATCCCAATCGAAGGCTATAAAAACAATTTGTCCGCCTTTCCCGCTTTTTTCGATGCTGCGTTTTAACGCGGGTAAAACTTCTTCACCGCATTTTATTTCCACAACCAATTTTTTCCCTTCAGGGACGGTTTCAATCAATTCTGAAATAAAAGGTATTTTTTCGCCTTTGTATTTTTCGTCTTTCCAGCTTCCTGCATCCAAATCGCGCAATAAAATCGACGGTGTTTTTTCAATGATCAGGTTCTTTTTTTCGGAGCAGGTTCTGCGTGTGTCTTTATCGTGAATTACCATTACCCGGTTGTCTTTGGTAAGGTAAACATCACATTCCACGGCGTCGGCGCCAAGTTCCCAGGCCAGTTTTGCCGAAGCAACCGTATTTTCTGGAGCCAGGTACGAAGCCCCGCGGTGCGCGATGATGGTATATTGTGCAAAATTATTCAAGCTAAAAAACAGGAATAGAATAGTAATTTGTAACTTCATTGTTTTCATTTTTACAAGGTGGAAAGATAGTAATGATATTACTATTTTTATCCGTTTTTCCATGAAAAAACATAGTTTTGTTGCTGTTTTAACGCATTTATGAAATCGGATTTCACAACACAAATTGGAATATTTTTTCTGAGAATTCTTTCGAAGCTTCCGTTTGGCTTCCTCTATTTTCTTTCCGACATTTTTTATGTTGTTGTGTATTATCTGGTTGGCTATCGGAAAAAAGTAGTTTTCGAAAACCTGAAAAATGCCTTTCCTGAAAAACCAAAGAAGGAAATTCAATCGATTGCCCAAAAATACTACCGCCATTTTTGTGATTTAACCCTCGAAACCATAAAAATGAGCGGAATGAACAGCAGCAATTTTTCGAAAAGGTTTACAATTGCAAATCCAGAATTATTAAACACTTATTTTGAACAAGGGAAAAGTGTGATTTTACTTACCATGCATTACAACAACTGGGAATGGAATACCTGCATGCCGCCAAAGTTAAAACATCAAATGCTTGGCGTTTACAAACCGTTACACAACGGAACTTTTGATTCATATTTAAATACAGTGAGGGCACGATTTGGGTTTGAAATGGTTCAGAATGCGCATATTTTACGCAGGTTGCTTGAAGCCCATAAAACCGGTGAAAAAGTAATTACCTGGCTGGCTGGCGACCAGACTCCTCCGTTTTTTCATAAATTCTGGATAACATTTCTCAACCAGGAGGCCATGTTTTACCCAGGGGCCGCAACACTTTCGCAACGGTTTAACCTCCCGGTATTTTTTCAGAAAACAATAAAAACCGAACGCGGAAAGTACGAAACCAGCTTTGAATTGTTGTTTGAAAATCCCAAAGAATTTAGCGAAACTGAGATTATTAAAAAATATGTCGAAAAAATGGAAGAAGTAATTGGCGAAAAACCGGAGTTTTACCTTTGGTCGCACAAACGCTGGAAACACAAAAGGCCGGCTGGTGTACCTCTTCAGAATTAAAAAGAAAAAATGATCGATAACGAACTAAGAAAAAAGAACGAACGCTACTACGAAAACTTCCTGAAAAGAACGTCCAATAAAATTCTGGTTGGCTTTTTAATATTTATTTCATACCTGCCATTTTGGGTAATTTTCGGCATTTCCGATATTTTCTATTTAATTGTGAGGTATGTAATCCAGTACCGCAAAAAGGTTATTTTTGAAAACCTTTCGTTTGCCTTTCCTGATAAAAATGAAAAAGAAATAAAAAAGATTGCCGGTAAGTTTTATCGCCACTTTTGCGATTTTTCGCTTGAAACTATAAAAATGTACAGTTTGAGCGATAGAGAAATAAAAAAACGAGTTCATTTTAAAGGACTTGAAATTTCAGAAAAATATTTTAAAGAAGGAAAAAGTATAATAATGCTTGCAATGCACCACAACAATTGGGAATGGTGTTGTGTTATCCAACCGCTTGTTCAGCATCAGGCGTTGCTGATATACAATCCGATCAGGGGCAACCAGGCTTTTGAAAAATATCTGACAAAATCGCGTGAACAGTGGGGAGCATTGTGTGTGCCCGTACATAAATCGGCGCGAACGGTGTTCCAGTTCAATCAAATGGGGAAGCCAACTGGTTTGTGGCTGGCTGCCGACCAGGCCCCGAAGGCAAATTCGCAGTTCTGGACTGTTTTTTTAAACCGGGAAGCCCCATTTTTCTCAGGCCCGGAGAAAATTGCAAAAAAGACCAACCAACCTGTATTTTTTCATCGTATTCATAAATTGAAAAGAGGGGTTTACGAACACGAATTTATTCCGCTATTTAAAAATCCGGAGGAAGTAAATGAAAAGGATATTTTGCTGGGTTACATACGAAAAATGGAGGAAATTATCAGGGAAGAACCTGAATTTTATTTGTGGTCGCACCGGCGCTGGAAACACAAACGCCCGGAAGATATTCCGCTGACAACATAAAAATCGAGACTGTCATTTTTGGACAAGTTCGGTTCATTTTATACTACAGGCCTTGCCCCCTGGGCGCAAAAAAACGAGGCTGCCTGAATTTTCTTTTTAGACAATCCTTTTTTTGTTTAGATAAAACTACCCCCCCCCCCTCTTTTTTATATGTCATTTTGCCAAAAAAATGGAAAATGTGATTTGTTGCCCTGAATTAAAGAGCTGGAAATATTAATTTATTGATCTTTTCGTGAAATTTTTTTAAAAAAAGATTTAACAAGTTTTAACAAAGCTTAATTGCAATTTTCCTGAAATATCAACAAAATTGAGCTCTGCAATTTAATTATACATAATTATTAATACGATATATTTATTTTTGCATATCTGTCCATATTTATCCCCGATCCAAGTTGTGAATATTTGATTATATTCGCTCTGTCAAGTTTTGCTGTTTAATTTTCGAGGGAGAAAATTAATTTATTTTTTTAATTTTTATGTTAACCAGAGGAATATGGGAAGCATGGCCTCGTGGTGATTTTATGTGTTAAATCTAGTGTGATTTATTATAAAGTAACCGGCTTTTAAGGAGTGAAGATTTTTACAAATAATCCTCATTAAAGGTAATTAACAATCAAAATCGTTTTTTTCTATGAGAAAAATTGCGCTGTTTTTGTTCTGTGTCTTAATGATAGGGACGCAGATAGTTAATGCTCAAACCAAAAGCATTACAGGTACTGTTATCAGTAAAGAAGACAACTCGCCTATTCCAGGTGTATCTGTTATGGTAAAGGGTAGTACTATTGGAACTATTACAAATTTGGATGGGAATTTTGAACTCAAAGTTCCAAATGATGCCAAAATACTTGTTTTTAGTTTTATTGGTATGAAGAACAATGAAATTGAAATTGGTAGTCAAACCAACTTTAATGTGTCTATGGACGCTGATGTATTTTCAGTAGATGAAGTAGTAGTAGTTGGTTATGGTGTTCAGCAAAAAAGAGATGTTGCCGGAGCAATTTCAACTATAAAAGGGGATGATATAAAACTTATGCCGGTGCAGAGTTTCGATCAGGCCCTGCAAGGTAAAGCAAGTGGTGTTATGATTACCATGCCTAATGGTGTGTTAAACAACCCTCCTGTTATCCGTGTACGTGGTTTTAACTCTATCTCTTCCAGTTCCTATCCTCTCATTGTAGTTGACGGAGTTCCGATTTTCACAGGAGACGTTTCATCCAACAGTGCTGCATCAAATGCCTTGGCTGACATAAATCCTGCTGATATATCGTCGATGGAAGTTTTAAAAGATGCTTCTGCTACAGCAATTTATGGTTCAAGGGCTGCAAACGGGGTTATACTTATTACAACAAAACGGGGTACAACTTCTCAAACCAAAGTAACATATGACGGATATTTTGGTTATACACAACCTTACCGGTTATTCGACATGATGAATTCAGAACAGTATGTTGAACATAAAAACAGAGCTTTGGCTAATAATCCAACCGCATTATCGTTTGATTTTTTCATTCCTGAAGATGCGAATGGAAATCCAATCAATACAAACTGGGCTGATGAAGTTTACCAAACCGGGTTCCAACATTCTCATTCGTTTTCTATTTCCGGAGCTACACCGGCAACTTCATATTATCTTTCTGTAGGTTATTCCAACCAGGAAGGTATGATTAAGAAGAATACCTATGAAAGAAAAAATGCAAGATTAAATATTGAGCAAAAAGTGACCAAGTATCTTAAAGTTGCAGCAAACATTACAATTACCAACTCTTTAAACGCTGCTCCAAATACTGGGTCGCTCGAAGGTCAGGCATTTAATACTGCCGGTGCCGGAAGGTTGGCATTTGTTTTGCCTCCTAACCTTGCTCCGTACAAAAACGATGGTACATATAATATTTCAGGTTCGGCAATTGGAAATATGGGACAGCCTGTAGCTAATTATGGGTATTATAACCCGGTTGCTGTTATGAATTTGAACTCTTATACAGCTGAAAACGACAGGATTCTTGCAAATTTCTCGGCTACACTTGAACCGATTAAAGGACTTTTTCTGAAAACAGCTTATGGTATTGATAATTTGGCAGTTGAAACAAAATCGTTCCAGTCGGGAATAACCGGAGACGGATATTCTGCAAACGGTTCGGCAACAAATTATTTTAACCGTCCCAACAGGTGGACATGGACAAATACAGCTAACTATGATTTTACCGTTGCTGAAAAAATTAATCTTGGATTATTGGCTGGTACCGAAGAACAGTATACTGTGGGTAACAGCTGGAACGGAACCAAAACAAACGTGGCAGACCCATTCTTTACAACATACCAGGGCTCATGGGTAACCGCAGGAATGGGCGGTGGAAGCCAGTATGAGAACTACTTTATCTCATATTTTGGAAGGTTGAATGCCAACTACGACAAAAAATATTATTTTGAAGCAAGTATTCGTCGTGATGGATTCTCTGGTTTGGCTGAAGGCAAAAAATTCGGAACATTTGGTGGAGCATCTGTAATGTGAATGTTTCAAACGAAAGTTTCGTTAAAGATGGTCCAATTGGTGAGTTATTCTCTGATATTCGTTTTAAAGCAAGTTTTGGTCAGGTTGGCAACATGTCAGGGATTGGTTCTTATGCATCGCTTTTCCTTTATGGCTCCGGTGTATATGGTTCAGCTCCTACATGGACATTTACTCAGGCAGGAAACCCGGATTTACAATGGGAAACCAGTGATAAATATGACTTGGGTTTAAGCTTTGGAATGTTGAAAGACAGAATTCAGATGGACTTAAACTGGTATTATAACGATGTTAACGATCTTATTTTGGATGTTCCGCAATCACCGTCGAAAGGTATTCCAAACAATACAATTCCTATGAATATTGGTTCAATGTATAATACAGGTTTTGAAGTTTCTTTAACAACATATAATATTACAAAGAAAAACTTTACCTGGACAACCGATTTTAATATCAGTACATTGAAAAATGAAGTTACGGAATTGGCTCCCGGTGTTACCGAAATTGTTGGTTACACATCTTCATTGGAAACAACCAACCGTACTTTTGTCGGATATCCCGTAGGAAATATTTTTGGTATTGAAACAAGAGGTGTTGATCCTGAAACAGGCCGAAGAATTTTTGTCAATGCTGCCGGGAAAGAAGTTTTGTACTCACACGAAGCTGCCGCTGCTAACAGGTGGACTTATCGTGACGGAAGCGGAAATGCACCTGCTATTGTTTTGAATACTGACGGTAAAGTATTGGGCTCTCCAATTCCAAAAGTTTATGGTGGTTTAGATAATACATTTACATATAAACACTTTGATTTAACAGTCAACCTTACTTATGCTCTTGGATTTAAAATTTATAACGGTTCCAAAGCAGGGTTACGCGATCAGAGATGGTGGAACAATACCGTTGAGGTTTACAAAACGGCATGGAGAAATCCGGGCGACATAACCAACATTCCAAAACCGGTTATGAACGATAACGTTTCAAACGGTTCTACAATGGTTCTTTCTGAAAACGTTGAAAAAGGTGATTATATGAAAGTAAGAAATATTTCATTGGGTTATACTTTTACAAAATTACCTGATGTTCTTGCAATAGACCGAGTGAGACTTTACGCTTCCATATTTAATGCATATGTTTTAACCGGATACTCCGGCTCTGACCCTGAAGTTTCCACAAACGGAAATAATAACCTTACTCCTGGTGTTGACAGGAATACGGTACCGCAGGCAAGGACATATTCATTTGGGATAAATGTTTCATTTTAATTGATTTAAAATTGTACGAAAATGAAAAATATATTTAAAACTATTATAGTACTGCTTTCGATTCTTGTTTTCGGAAGTTGCTCAACAGATTATTTGACACCGGATCCGAAGACATCTCTTGGAGAATTACAGGCCTTTGATACAAAGGACAGAATCATCGGGCAGGTGAACGGGATGTATGCAAAAATGAAAGACGGTGCCTTTCTCGCAGGTCGTTACCAGGTATATAACGATGTAAGAGCAGATAATTTTATCCCCAAAAGTACCAATCTTGTTACAAACTACGCAACATGGAACCACTCTGTTGTAAGTTCTACAAACGAAGTTCAAAACCTTTGGGGCGCTGTTTATGCTGCGGTTAATGCAATAAATATTTTTATTGAAGGATTGGATACCAAATGGGAATCAGGTGAACTTGACGGCATTATTACATCGGATGAATACAATCAGTTTAAAAGTGAAGCGTTGACCCTAAGGGCAATTTCTTACTTTTCGTTGCTGCAATTGTATGCTCAGCCTTACAACAAAGACAATGGCGCCAGCCCTGGTCTTCCGTTGCGTCTGACAGCTAATAAAACCGGTGATGGCAATGATTTGGCAAGAAGTACTGTTGCAGAAGTTTACACTCAGATTCTTTCTGACCTGAATACTGCAGAATCGTTGGCAATTGCCAATTATTCAACAGATTTGCTGAACACAACCAGAGTTCATAGAAATACGATTGTTGCTTACAAAACAAGGGTTTATCTGCACATGAATGACTTCTCAAAAGTTCAAAGCGAGGCTGCTAAAATTGTTTCAACAAGTGCACCGTTTACTGCTTCTACAGGAGTTGCATTTGCGTTAAATTCAACTTTTGCAGGTATTTGGGCAACACCTTACACTTCGAAAGAATCTATTTTTTCAATGCCTTTTACTTCAACTAACCTTGCTGGTACACAAAACTCGTTAGCTCATTATCATCATCCTTCATCAAGCGAATCGTATTATTTAAATACTGCTTCAGGAAGTACTTTTACAAAAATGAACGATAATGATGCCCGTAAAAAGTTATTCATGACCGGAACAGTTGGCGGAGCAACAGTGTACTATTGCGGGAAATATACAAACTTTACTGTTCAAACCGACTATGCACCGGTTATCAGGTATGCTGAAGTTTTATTGAACTATGCCGAAGCAATGGTTAAGGGAGGTAATTCGGTTACCCAAAATGCAGTAGATTTATTAAATGCTGTCAGAACAAGGTCTTATCCCGATGGAGCTTATTCTTTAAGCGATTTCACTTCAGTAGCCGATTTCCAGCAGGCAATAATGGATGAAAGGAGTATGGAATTTTTAGGCGAAGGATTAAGAAACATGGATTTACTCAGAACTCTTTCTACCATTCCTGGTAAAGGAGGTGTTTCTGCTGTAGAACCTTCAAGTCCGACCTATATCTGGCCTATCCCAACTACCGAGTTGAACATTAATAAATTAATGACAGGTAATTAGTAATAATCAGTTTCTGATTATTTTATCAGTCTTTATTAAATAGAAAATTGTAAAAAGTTGCAGCTTCTTGTTGCAGCTTTTTACTTTTTATGCCCTTTTACGTAATATCCCGGCTTGTGCCAAAGCCATGATCAAAACACCAAAAACAGTGATTATCCCACCAACTAATTCATGTTTCAATGGTAGTGTACCAAAGAAAATATAAGCAACAATCAGAACAAAAATTCCTTTTAAACTCTGAACAATCGACGATTTTGATGCTTCAATAAAACTAAACGAGTAATAAACGGTTAAAATGGCCGTAAATTCAAGAGTGGCGCCAATGAGCAGATTTTTTACTGCCTGCGAAGAAACGGGCACCGGTTCATAAAAACCAAACAACATAACGGTTGAAAATACCAGCAGCCAGACCGAACGGTTGAGGTTCAGCAATTCGGGGCTGATGTTTTTTACATGAACTTTTACAACGAGGGTCGCTGTTGTTGCCAGAATTGCATTCAGAAATACAACTCCGGTACCTTTTATAAATAGGGTTTGCAAAGTGGTCCCACCGGTGTAGCTGATAACAAATGCTCCGGCCAGCGCCAGAAAACCGCCAAAAATCTCTACAGGGCCAAATTTTTCGCTCAAAATAAATATTCCTCCAAGCATTACAAATACCGGGTAAAGGTTTCCCAGAAACGATGTTACCGAAGGATCGGGAATAATGTGAATGGAAAGAAAAAACAAAGTAGTGGTTGCAATTTCAAGAAATCCGAGTGTAACTAACACCGCTACCTGTTTTTTTGTGAGTTTTGAAATCATCTGCAGTTGTTTGTTGCGGGCGGCAAAAAGTACGCACAAAACCAAAACAACAACATACCACAAACTGCCGAACTGTGCCAGCGGTAATTCGTTTAAAGCAGCTTTACTAAAAATGTAAACATTTGAATACGCCAGCGTGGCCAGCAACGCAAAAAAGTAACCTTTAAAATTGTCTGATTTCATCGATTTTAACTTGAAAGTTTGTGGCAAAAGTAAGAAAAAGGCTGGCTTGGAAATTCTTCCGAAAGTTTTTCTTATTTTTAAACATTCTCAAATAAAAACTATAATCATGTCGAAAACCCGAAAAACAGTAGTCATTGCAATTGCAGCACTTTGTCCGCTTTTTATTTTAATCGGAACTTTTTCAAAACTTCAGCACTGGTCGGAACCTGTTTTCCAAATGTTCGTGGCCGGCGGTTTTTTGCTCTTGCCGGTGGCCATTTTTCTCGCTTCAAAAAAAACGAAGCCAAACGATTAGTTTTTTTTTGAATTTGAACCGGTTTCTTAATGGTAGATTAAGATTTACTTCACAACAATTGGCAATATTTTCAAACCGTTATCTTTGTATTTTTAGTACAGATTTAAAATTGTGTTTTAAATATAAATTCAAGAATTGAAAAATATGTTGCCAAAAATTAATCCGACTACTACAGATGCCTGGAACAAACTGGATGAATATTATTTCGGTTTTGAAGGTGTTCATATGAAAGAGATTTTTGCAAACGACCCGAATCGTTTTCAGAAATATTCTCTAAAATTTGAAGATATTCTGGTTGACTTTTCAAAGAACATTCTCGATGACGAAGTTCGCGAAATGTTGATTGAACTCGCCAATGAATGTGGTTTAAAAGGTGCCGTTGAAAGTATGTTTACCGGCCAGAAAATCAATGCAACCGAAAACCGTGCTGTTTTGCACGTGGCTTTGCGAAACCGCAGCAACGCGCCAATTCTGGTCGACGGAAAAGATGTTATGCCCGAAGTAAATGCGGTGCTCGAACAAATGAAAGGCTTTTCTGAACGTGTGATTTCAGGCGAATGGAAAGGCTACACCGGAAAAACAATTACCGATGTGGTGAACATTGGAATTGGCGGGTCAGACCTTGGCCCACTAATGGTTACCGAAGCGCTGAGACCATACAAAAATCATTTGAACCTGCATTTTGTTTCCAACGTTGATGGAACTCACATTGCTGAAACTTTGAAAAAAGTGAATCCGGAAACCACGCTATTTATTGTGGCTTCAAAAACATTCACCACGCAGGAAACCATGACCAACGCCAATTCAGCAAAATCGTGGTTCCTCGAATCGGCCAAAGAAATTGAAAATGTTGCCAAACATTTTGTGGCCGTTTCAACCAATGCTGAAGCGGTTTCTGCTTTTGGAATCGATACGGCAAACATGTTCCGTTTCTGGAATTGGGTAGGCGGACGTTATTCGTTGTGGTCGGCCATTGGTCTTTCCATTGTTTTGGGAATTGGTTACGAAAATTATATCGAATTGCTTTCGGGTGCCAATGCCATGGACAACCATTTCAGAACAGCCGATTTTAATGAAAATATTCCGGTAATTCTGGCTTTGATTGGCATTTGGTACAACAATTTTTACGGTGCCGAAAGCGAAGCTATTTTGCCGTACGACCAGTACATGCACCGTTTTGCTGCCTATTTCCAGCAGGGAAATATGGAAAGCAACGGGAAATATGTAGATCGCAGCGGCGAGCAGGTCGATTATCAAACCGGCCCGATTATCTGGGGCGAACCCGGAACAAACGGTCAACATGCATTTTACCAGTTGATTCACCAGGGAACAAAATTGATTCCGTGCGATTTTATCGCTTCGGCAATTAACCACAACCAACTGGGTGATCACCATCCGAAATTGTTGGCCAACTATTTTGCACAAACCGAAGCGATGATGGTGGGTAAAACCGAAGAACAGGTGGTTGCCGAATTAAAAACCGCCGGGAAAACCGAAAAGGAAATTGCAGAATTGCTGCCGTTTAAAGTATTCCCCGGAAATATTCCAACCAATTCAATTTTGGTGAAAAAACTCACTCCGCGGGTTCTTGGTTCGCTGATTGCCATGTACGAACACAAAATCTTTGTTCAGGGTGTAATCTGGAACATTTACAGTTTCGACCAGTGGGGAGTTGAACTCGGAAAACAGCTGGCCAACGCCATTCTTCCCGAGTTGACCGGCGACAACAAAGTTACCAGACACGACGCTTCAACCAACGGTTTAATTAATGCTTATAAGGAAATGAGATAAAAGAGCTGCGGTTTTTACTGCTGATCTATTTTTATTGAGATTACGATATAAAAAGTTCCATTCTGTTTCAGGATGGAATTTTTTTTAACTCAGCCTCTCCGTAAGTTTTGCCATGGTTTTTTTAGCCGGGGCATTTTCATAAAGAATTTTGTAAACGGTTTCTGTAATGGGCATTTCAACCTTGTATTTCTGGTTGATTTCATGAATCGATTTCGACGCAAAATAACCTTCCGCAATCATATTCATATCGAGAATTGCATTTTTTACTGAATATCCTTTTCCAATCATGGTTCCAAATGTGCGGTTCCGGCTGAACTGAGAATAAACCGTTACCATCAAATCGCCAAGATAAGCCGAATCTTTTATGTCGCGGTCAATGGGATGAACGGTGTCGACAAACCGTTTGATTTCCTGAATGGCATTTGAAACCAGCGCAGCCTGAAAATTGTCACCATAACGCAATCCGTGTGCAATTCCACCGCCAATGGCAATAATATTTTTTATGACTGAAGTGTACTCGGTTCCCCAAATATCGTCGGAAATGGATGTGAAAATATATTCGCTGTGAATAAGTTTAGCAAAATTTGATGCTTTTTGCTGGTCGAGGCTGGCAATGGTTAAATACGAAAGTTTTTCAAGAGCTACTTCCTCTGCATGACATGGACCGGCAATTACGCCAACACTTTCAAGCGGAACATCGAAATATTTATTCAGATATTCAACCACCAGTAAATTGTCTTTGGTAACAATTCCTTTTATCCCTGAAAGAAAAAATTTGTTGCTGATGTCGATTTCGAGATCGCTCAAAATCCGAGGTAAAAAAGCCGAAGGAATTGCAAGTACGATAATATCCGATTCTCTGAAAATTTGGTTGATATCGTTGTAGAAATGGATTCTTTCCGTGTCAAATTCAACACTTTGCAAATACCTGGGGTTGTAACCAAATTCCTTAAATTGCTCGATGGTTTCCTCTTTTCTGAAAAACCAGTTGATTTCGCTCACATTTTCGAGCAACATTTTAGCGATAGCTGTGGCCCAACTTCCACTTCCGATAACAGCTATCTTATCGGTTTTAATATTCATCCTTCTTTTGTTTCGGAGGGCAAAAATAGAAAGATTTTATCAAAATGAAGGATTATTCCGGTTTTCATCTTTGACAGCTTCATTTGCACGGCCGGTAATATTTGTTTTCCTGATTAAGATGCTGTAGAATATTGCCGGGGTTTGCATATAAAATTGTAAATTCAAAAGCATTTTTTAAACCGTAAAATTGATTTTAAAAAACCTGACTTTATGCAAAAATATGTCCTTTCGCTCGATGCCGGAACAACCAGCAACCGGGCAATTTTATTCAATCATTCCGGAGAAATTGTAAGTGTTGCCCAACAGGAGTTTGAACAAATTTACCCTCAGGCCGGATGGGTGGAACACAATCCGGAAACCATTTGGGAAACCCAGTTGAAAGTGGCGCGTGAGGCAATTCAGAAATCGGGTATTTCACCCGAAGAAATTGCCGGAATAGGAATTACCAACCAGCGCGAAACAACAATCGTCTGGAACCGTGAAACCGGCCAGCCGCTGTACAACGCCATTGTTTGGCAGGACAGGCGTACTTCAGGAATTTGCGATGAATTAAAAGAAAAAGGGTTGGAACAGAAATTTGCCGACAAAACCGGGCTGGTTCTGGATGCTTATTTTTCAGGTACAAAAATAAAGTGGATTCTCGATCATGTGGAAGGTGCACGCGAAATGGCAAAATCCGGAAAACTGGCTTTTGGAACTGTTGATACCTGGTTGGCATGGAAATTAACCAACGGGGCTTTGCACATTACCGATGTAAGCAATGCCAGCCGCACGTTAATCTACAACATTCACGAGTTAAAATGGGACGAAGAGTTGCTCGAAATTCTTGATATTCCTACAGAAATTCTTCCTGAAGTTAAACCGAGCAGCGAATTATACGGCAAATCGGTAAAAGAATTTTTAGGCGCTGAAATTCCTGTGTCGGGAATTGCCGGAGACCAGCAGGCTGCGCTTTTCGGGCAAATGTGTGTTGAAAAAGGAATGGTGAAAAATACTTACGGAACCGGCTGTTTTGTGGTAATGAATACCGGTGAAAAACCCATAGTATCAAAAAACAAACTGCTTACAACCATCGGCTGGCAAATTGGTGGGAAAGTTACGTATGCCATCGAAGGCAGTATTTTTATTGGCGGCGCAGTGGTGCAGTGGTTGCGCGACCAGTTGGGAATTATTCAGTCGTCGTCGGAAATTGAGGCGCTGGCCATTCAGGTCGAAAACAGCGGCGGAGTTTCTTTTGTTCAGGGTTTTGTCGGGTTGGGCGCTCCGCACTGGGACCAGTATGCCACCGGTGCAATTATCGGATTGAGCCGGGGAACAGGAAAAGCCCACATTGCCCGCGCTGCGCTCGAAGCCATCGCTTTTCGTTCGATGGAAGTGATTCATACCATGGTGGAAGATTCAGAAATCGATGTCAATGAATTGCGTGTTGATGGCGGGGCAGCAGTAAATAATCTTCTGATGCAAATTCAATGCGATTCAATAAATACAAAAGTGGTACGACCAAAAGTTACCGAAACAACAGCTTTGGGTGCTGCGTACCTTGCCGGTTTGGCTACCGGTTTCTGGAATAACCTCGATGAAATAAAAACACAATGGCAGGTCGATAAAATTTTTGAACCTGCTCCCAACAAGGAAGAAATTCAGCGGTTAATAAAAAATTGGAAAAAGGCAGTTGATCGCAGTAAAAAGTGGTATGATTCTCATTAAAAGGAAAAAATTTTTGACAACTAAACTATATAAAAATGAAACGCGAATCAGTACTAAAGAAAATAAGGAAAAAAGTAAAAGAGTGGGATATTCTTGTTATTGGCGGCGGTGCCACCGGTTTGGGTTGTGCTGTTGATGCCGCTTCAAGGGGCTATCAAACCTTGCTTCTCGAACAGGTCGATTTTTCAAAAGGGACTTCGAGCCGGAGTACAAAACTGGTACACGGTGGTGTGAGGTATTTGCAACAGGGCGATGTTTCACTGGTTTTTGAAGCCTTAAAAGAACGTGGTTTGATGTTTAAAAATGCGCCGCACCTCGTTACCAATCAGTCGTTTATTATTCCGACTTACGATTGGTGGGGAGGTCCTTTTTACACGGTTGGGTTAAAAGTGTACGATTTAATGGCCGGAAATCTCGGACTTGGCCCGTCGAAACATCTTTCTTTTGAAGAAGCAGTGGAAGCTATTCCGACAGTTGAAAAGGAAGGATTAAAAGGTGGCGTAATTTATCAGGACGGTCAGTTCGACGATTCGAGAATGGCAGTAAGTTTGGCACAAACCTGCATCGACTACGGCGGCTCGGTGCTGAATTATTGCAAAGTAACCGGCCTGATAAAAGATGGCGATTTAATTACCGGAGTAATTGCTGTTGATCAGGAAACCGGTGAAGAGTTGAAAATCAAATCGAAAGTAGTAATTAATGCCACTGGTGTTTTTGCCGACGAGGTAATTCAGATGGATGAACCCGGCAAAAAGGATTTGATAACTCCCAGCCAGGGTATTCATCTGATTCTGGATAAAGAATTTCTGCCCAATAAATATGCAATTATGGTTCCGCACACATCCGACGGGAGAGTAATGTTTGCGGTTCCGTGGCACAATCATGTGGTGGTTGGAACTACTGATACTTTAATCGAAAGTCATTCGTTGGAGCCGGTGGCACTCGAATCGGAAATCGATTTTGTGCTTGAAACTGCAGGCCAGTATCTGGTAAAACAACCCACAAGAAAAGATGTGCTGAGTGTTTTTGCCGGGTTGCGTCCGCTGGCAAAACCGGAAGACGAAAAGAAAGCGACCAAAGAAATTTCACGCGGGCATAAAATATTGATTTCAATCTCAGGGTTAATTACAATAATTGGCGGAAAATGGACAACTTACCGCAGAATGGCGGAAGATACCATCGAAAAGGCGATTATGTTGGGAGGTCTGCCGGAACGCGAATGTGTAACCAAACATTTGCCAATTCACGGATTTCGTATGGATTTGGATCCATGTACCGATCCTCTGGCGCCTTACGGTTTGGATAAGGAAGAAGTGATTGCCATTGGAGAAGAAGAAAACGAATGGTCAGGATTATTGAGTGAAAAACTTCAGATTTTAAAATCGCAGGTGGCGTGGGCTGTTCGTAATGAAATGGCCAGAACAGTGGAAGATGTTTTAGCCCGCCGTATCAGGGCGCTGTTTCTTGATGCACGGGAAAGCTTGCGAATGGCTCCCGAAGTTGCACAGTTAATGGCGAAAGAGCTGAAAAAAGATGAAAACTGGATGAATCAACAAATTGAAACATACAAATCTGTAGCTAAAAATTATTTTTTTGAAGACTAAACTGATAAAACTATGAGTGAATATTTTGGTGAATTTTTGGGCACCTTCATTTTAATTTTACTGGGAAATGGAGTAGTTGCCAACGTTAATCTCGACAAAACACACAGCAAGGGAGCCGGCTGGATTGTTATTACCGCGGGGTGGGGAATGGCTGTTTTTGTAGCTGTTCTGGTTTCGGCCGACATGAGTGGAGCACATTTGAATCCTGCGGTAACTCTCGGACTTGCTTTTAGCGGATTGTTTGCCTGGGCAAAAGTTGTCCCGTTTATTGTGGCGCAAATTCTGGGTGCCATGTTTGGTGCGGGAACAGTTTTCCTGTTTTTTAAAAATCATTTTGATATTACTGAAACACCGGGTGCAAAAAAGGCCTGTTTTTGTACAGCGCCTGCCATTCGTAATTATTCCAATAATCTTTTGTCTGAAGTGGTGGGTACTTTTGTGTTGATTTTAGCTGTTTTGCTGATTTCTCTTCCACAACTGGAATATATGAGCCTTGGAAGTGAAAAAGTAGGAATGGGCTCGCTTGGTGCGCTACCTGTTGCTTTTGTAGTTTTTTCTATTGGTATGAGTTTGGGTGGAACTACGGGTTATGCCATTAATCCGGCCCGCGACTTTGGTCCACGAATAGTTCATACATTGCTACCTTTAAAAAATAAGGACGACAACGACTGGAAATATGCATGGGTGCCATTTTTTGGGCCGGTTGTTGGCGCCGGTTTAGCTTCTTTAGTATATTTGTTAATCAATAATGTTTGTAATTGAGAAATAAATTGTAAAGAATAATCATATTAAAACCGGAAAAATGGACAACAACATCAGCGATAGCTCAATACGTTTGCGCGAAATGATTGAAAAAGCAATTGAAGATCATGTAATTACACGCGACGAATACGACAAAATCATTCATATTGCCACTGAAGACGGAATAATCGACAGGCACGAACAAGCGCTGTTGAGTGAACTTCAGCAAATGATTGAAGACAAAATGGTAAAATTTGTAATGAAATAAATTTTAATCTATTTCAGGAAAAGGATTCTTCAATAGTGAGGGATCCTTTTTTATTTGTTGGGTTTTAGAAGAAAACTGTCATAATTACTGCTTTCAACAACCGCTTCAATAACTACAGGCCCGTCGGATACGAATGCTGTTTTTAATGCTTTTTTAAATTCTGAAGTGTTGGATGTTCTTACTGCAGGAACTCCAAAAAAATGGTTTGCAGGCTCAGAAATTTTATTCTGAAGCGGAGTTCCGTAATTTTCGTTGTAGCCTTTTTTCCCCTGTTTTATTCTGATAAGCGACAAACTGTTATCGTTTATTACAACAAATACAATTTTCAGGTTGAGGCGTTTTGCCGTAGCCAGTTCACCCGCCATCATTAAAAAACCACCGTCGCCGGTTAAACAGGCCACCGGTAATTCGGGGTGACAAAGTTTGGCAGCCAGCGCTGCAGGAATGGCAAATCCCATCGACGACCATCCGTTGGTCATCAGCAGTTTTTCCGGTGAAGGGGTTTTCCACATTTGTCCTGCCAAATGCAAATGCGCCCCGACATCCAGAGTTAAAATTCCATCTTCGGAAAGCGCTTTTCTTAATTCAGCCAAAATTTCAACCGGACCAAAACTTTCTTTAGCGGGTTCAAAAAATGAAAACAACTCTTTTTTATTCTGAAGCAGTTTTTTTGTGTTCCAGTGGTTATCAACACATTCAATATTCAGTAAAACTTCGAGTGTTTTTTCAATTTCACCGGTGAGATTTACAACGTTTTCAATAAAATCTTCGTCAACATCGGCCGGCGTTGTATCTGCGTGAATCAGCGGCACCGGCGGCATCCACTGTTCGTAATTAAATTCAACAGGATCGTAACCAATTCCTATCACCAAATCGGCTTCGCTGTATATTTTGGCTACCCGGTCGGAAAGTGCATGAAACAAAACTCCCGCATACAAAGGGTGATCTTCAGAAAATATTCCTTTTGCCATCGGAGTTAAAACCACGGGGATGTTTAATTTCTCCGCCAGTTTAGCAATTCGCGGTTTTAGGTTGGTTCTTACAGCACTCAACCCAACGGCCAGAACCGGTTTTTTTGCCTGAGTTAAAAGTTTTTTTGCTTTGTCCAGCGATTCCAGAAAAGAATCCTGCGGCGGCTCTTTTTCCAGCCGAAGGTATTTTACAGGTGTTTCTGTTTCTTCGGCCACAAACAGTCCAATTCCGGCAGGAACACCAACATGCACCGGCCCGGGAACTTCGGTAACTGCAATTCCGGCAGCTTTCAGAATAATTTCGCTAACGTTGTCGTTCGAAAAACGGGTGGTCCATTTGGTAATGGGTTGAAACAAAGCCTGGTGGTCGATATTCATCTGCACTTTGCGGTTCCGTAAATGCTCCGGCATTTCATCGGTGAAAGCAAGCATTGGAAAACGATCGAGAAAAGCGCACCCGACACCGGTACTTAAATTGGTTGCTCCCGGGCCAAAAGTTCCGAAACAAACACCCGGAATTCCTGTTAACCTTCCGCAAACACCCGCCATAAAAGCAGCAGTAGATTCATGCCCTACCAAAACAAATTCTATCCCTTCTTCCCGGCGCAAGGCCTCAATATAGTCGATCATATTTCCGCTGGGCACACCGAAAACATAGCGTACTCCAATTTCTTTCAGGGTGTGTGCAAACTGCCGGGCTACTGTACTCATTTCCGAACTATTTGTTGAAAAGGAAAATTAATGAATATTGTGATAAAAAAGAAAAAGGCTCTGTTAAGAACCTTTCTCATTTTTCAGTTTATTTGAATTTGCTGAGAATATCTTTTACTGCATCTTTGTGAATCGTGAATCCCATCATTTTCAGTTTTATATAATCGTCGCTGAAAAAGTAATAGCCAAAATTTGGATTTTCTTCGCCAACGTTTCGTGAGCCTGAGCTGGAATCTTTTATTAAGTACCAATCGTGGCCCGAACCTTTGTAGTTTTCCAGAATACCGATGAGGTGCATTCCGTGGTCGTCGGTAGTTGTTTCGTTGGAAAAACGGAACTGGCGTGCATCTTCGTTGATGTATTCCGAAGGAATGTCGTAATCCGGAATCATGGCGCAGTTGGTTTCGCGGCTAAAACCGGTTTCTGAAACATCGCCGCCAATACTCAGCGAATATCCTTTTTTTACGGCTTCTTTAATGGCTTTCATAAAAACATCGAGCGGAACATTGTAGTAATCTTTGCTGTGCCACCAGTTATCGGGAACTTTGTATTCCACCTGTTCCCAGTACGGTTCCTGTTTATAGGAAAGTATTTCAACAAAATCGTCAGGGTTTAGTTTCAGGTAATCGTTCAGGTAAGTTTTTGGTGTGTATTTTTTTCCGTCAACCGTAAAATCTACCGGTGGTTCTCCAATGTAATGGTTCATAATGTCTTTGATGGTGGCCAGCCCGTATTCCATATTCCAGGCATTCGAAGCTTTCATCGAATTCAGAAAACCAGTCATTTCATCCATCATTTTTGCATGAGTGTGAAATTTGCGGCCAAACAATAAACCGGAATATGCTTCCTCCGGAACTGCTCCGTACATTTTCATAATCCGTGCAACCGCATTTCCTTCCGAGCCTTCGCTAAAATTCGATTCGCCGCGTTTTTCGATAAAACGTCTTGCTTTTTCAACATACTCCCAGTAAACCGAGTACATTTCCGAAAGTTTTACCTGTTTACCTGTTTGACGGAAAATTTCAGATTCGTAAAAAGAAGAAGTAGAGAAACACCAGCAGGTTCCTCCGTTTCCCTGCGAAAGGGTTGGTTTGCACCAAACGGTGGTGTACAAACTTTTGTCGTTGGGTAAATCGAGTTTCGACTGATCCATCACAAAACGTTTGTACGGCTCTTTTTCCGTTAGTTTGTCATCAACGGCATTTACATCTTTCAGAATCGATTCGTAATAAAATCCTTTTCCCTGTTCAATAACTTCGAGTTTTCCTTTGTCGGTGTTTTTTTGTGCAAAGGCTCCGAATGAAACAACTAGGCCAAGAAATGCAAATAGTAATTTTTTCATGTGTTTAATTTTCAATTATTGTTGCTCCAATTTTAATTCTTCTTTTATATGTTTTTTCGAATTTTTACTCTCTAAGATATTTGTATTCAGTTTTTTATATTCGTAATATATTAAATCCCGCAAAAATTTTCAAAGTGTAATATATTCATGTACTTTACAATCGATTTCAGAAAGTTGGTTTAATTAGAAACTGAGGTTGAAAAAATACTATTATTATTTTAAAATTGAGCTGACTGAAATCAGTTATTTTTTGGTATTTTGAGTAGAGTTGAAAATCTGTTGTAATTATTGAATATGAATGTTTTAGTAGTTGAAGACGAACAAAAGGTAGCCGGATTTCTAAAAAAAGGACTCGAAGAACAGGGGTATTCGGTTGATATTTGTTACGACGGGTTGATGGGTGAAAAACTGGCGCTCAGAAATGATTATGACATTCTTTTGCTTGATGTTATTCTCCCCGGAATTAACGGTTATGAATTGTGCAAAAGAGTTCGGGAAGCAAAACCCAAAATTCCGGTGATAATGCTGACTGCGCTTGGAACTACCGACGACAAACTGGCCGGGTTCGATTCGGGTGCTGACGATTACCTGGTAAAACCTTTTGAATTTAAGGAATTACTTGCCAGGGTTAAAGCTTTGTTAAAACGTTCGACGGGTGTGATTCAAACATCGAAACTCATAAAAGTGGCCGATCTCGAATTGAACCTCGACAAAAAAGTGGCGTTCAGAAACGAAAAAAAAATAGAACTTACTGCCAAAGAATTTGCCTTGCTTGAGTTTTTAATGCGCAACAAAGGCAGGGTAGTTTCTCGCGCCGAAATTGCTGAAAAAGTGTGGGATATAACTTTCGACACAGGAACAAATGTAGTTGATGTTTATATCAATATTCTCAGGAAAAAAATCGATAAGGATTTTGATGTGAAATTAATTAACACCCGAATCGGAATGGGATACAGTTTCGATGCCTGACCATGGAAATCAGAACAAAACTTACCTACCAGTTTAGCGCCATTGTTGCATTTATTTTACTGGTTTCTTTTTTGTCGGTTTATATTTCTTTTTCGCAGGCCAGGAAAGAGGAATTTTACAACAGGTTGAGCAACAAGGCAAAAATGGTGGCGCAGATGCTTATCGATATCGATGAGATTGACATGGATTTATTAAAGCGTATCGAAAAAAACAATCCGCTTAGCCTCGCCAACGAAAAAATCATCATTTACGACTACAACAACAAAAAAATTTATTCGACCGATTACGACGATGTCATTAAAATTTCAGAAAAATACATCAACCAAATACGGCTGGAACAGAGCATTCGTTTTGGGCAAAACCCTTACGAAGTAGTCGGGGAGTTTTATATTGGACAATCTGCCAGGATAGTTGTTTTTGCTGCCGCCACCGATATTTTCGGAATGAATAAAATGAAAAGACTCAGGTTTATTTTGGGGATGGTTTTTATGGTCAGCCTGGCCATTGTTTTTTTGGCCGGAAGGTTGTTTGCGGTGAGAGCTTTGTACCCGATGTCGGTTATTGTAAGGCAAGTAAATAAAATCGGGATTTCGAATTTACACGCCCGGGTAAACGAAGGAAATGGCAAGGATGAAATTGCATTGCTGGCTAAAACTTTCAATACCGTACTTGGAAGGATTGAAACAGCTTTCAAAACACAAAAAAGTTTTATTGCCAACGCTTCTCACGAACTGCGAACACCACTGACCGTTATCACCGGCCAGATTGAGGTTATTTTAATGAAAGCCAGGACAAACGACGAATACCGTGAAATTCTCCAACTGGTTCTTTCTGAAATAAAGGATTTAAACATGATTTCCAACAAACTGCTTTTGCTTGCACAGGCCAGTTCCGATCCTTCTGATATTAGTTATTCCGTATTCCGGATTGACGATTTACTTTGGCAGGCACAAAATGAATTGCAGCTCAGATCGCCCGAATTTGTTATAAATATCCGGTTTGACGAAAGTGTTGACGACGATGAAAAAATGTTGGTTTTTGGAAACGAAATTTTGATTAAAACGGCCATTGTAAATCTGATGGAAAATGCCTGTAAATATTCTTCCGGAAATCCGGTGGAAGTGGTTTTGGAATGCAGCGACGAGACTGTGAAAATGCATTTCATCGACAAGGGAATCGGAATTGAAGAACAGGATTTGAAAATGATTTTTGAACCGTTTTTCCGTTCAAAAAACGCCGTCAATTTTCAGGGGCACGGAATCGGACTTTCAGTTGTTGAGAAAATAACACAACTTCATAAAGGTAAAATTGAAGTTTCTTCCAGTGTTGGAATGGGCTCTGAATTTATTCTTTCCATTCCGATTCATAAAAACAGGTAACTAATTCTTCCTATTTTTTTATCAGTTCTAAAAGTTCTTCGAGGTCGGCGTCGGGTTTTGTAATCTGAAAATGTGCCTGTTTGTAAAATTCGTTACGTTTACTGAGGGTTTCGTCGATGAATGCCACCAGTTCTTCGCGCGATTTTCCTTTAATAAGCGGTCGTTCGGTTTTCGATTTTAAAAGCCGGTCGGCCAGAATTTCAGGGGCAATATTCATGTAAATGGTTTTTCCGCTGCGGTTCATCAGATCGATGTTGTCGAAAAAACAGGGAGCCCCGCCACCAGTGGCAATTATAATATCGGTGAATTCAGACAGTTCGTGCAATGCTTTTTGTTCTTTTAAACGAAATCCGGCTTCTCCTTCTTCAGCAAAAATTTGTGGAACGGTTTTACAGTTGCGTTCTTCAATGTAATGATCCATGTCGACAAACTGCATTCCCGTGTATTCCGACAACCTTCTTCCCAGTGTCGATTTCCCGCATCCCATGTAACCAATTAAATATATTCTCATTTTCTTTCCATTTTATTTCGCCCGGGGATTTTTTGCAATTTTACTAAAACTTTAAACTCCAAGCCTTGAACCCTGAACTTTAAACTCTGATAATGAACTAAAACAACGACATTTGGTTGTCTTCGTCGGGCCGTTTTATTTCAAAAGGAATATCATCAAAATCAATGTTTTCTTCTTCCGGTGTTTCAATCTCAGGTTTGTCGTCTTCGTCTTTAACAACAGGTTCAACTTCCTTGATATTTTCTACCTGGTAATTCGATAACCGTTTCCCTTTGGCTTTCCACGATTTAACCCCAATAAATTCGGCTACTTCGATGATTTCGTTTTCTCGCTCGGCATTTTTTCCGCCAAATTCAAGTTCAAAGCGCGGGTAACGCACCCAGGTCAGGCTCACCAGTTTATTGTCGGGATGTTCGCCGATAAAACGGATCAATTTTCCTTCAGCTTCTTCAATTTCAAAACGTTTTACGTAATAATACTGAACTTCGGCATCGAAATAAACTGCCGACAAAACATTTCCCGGATTGTATTTTCCGATGAATAAAATATCAGACTCGAAATGGTTGCTCAAATCGTAATTGTACAACTGGTATTCACCTTTCTTATAGAGGACCAGAATTTTATCTTCGCCTACAAATTCACCCAGGTATTTTCCACGTTTGTCGGCATTGAGACGAAGCACATCTTCGTCGAACCAGATTTTGCGGCCACCCAAAGTCGATAATCCTTTTTCTTTTAAACTGATTTTGTGAACCTCGTATTTTGTGAGAATATTTCCCATCGATTGGCGGCCTTTTATGGCCAATTCACTCAAATCGATTTCAAAAATGAGCTTTTTGATTCTCGGTTTTGGTTTTAAAATAATCTTTAATGTTTCGGCTTCTCCGTTCGGATTGTCAGAGAAATAAACAATTCGCGAACCTTTGCTTCCCATGGTCAGGTCGTATTCTTTGTCGCGTGTAACACCGGTTACAAAAAAGCGCTTCATGTAATGAAATCCGGTTTGTCCGTCTTTGTAAACCACGTTGTAAACCGTTCGCGTGTCGTTCTTTTTGAAGACCGTAACGTGAAGCGGATTCTTGCCAATAAAAGCTTTTTCCGAGACTTTGGTGACAAAATAGGTTCCGTCGCGGCGGAAAACAATAACATCGTCAATATCGGAACAGTCGCAAATGTACTCGGCTTTTTTCAGTCCGGTTCCCATAAAACCTTCCTTCTCATCGAGATACAGTTTTTCGTTTTTTACGATTACTTTTGTGGCTTCAATGTTTTCGAAGCTTCTGATTTCGGTTTTTCGTTCGCGTCCTTTTCCGTATTTGTCTTTCAGGTGGCTGAACCATTTTATGGTGTAAGGAATAATGTTTTCGATGTTGTTTTCAACTTCGGCAATTTCGTCTTCAATGTTGCGCAACAATTCGTCGGCTTTGTCTTTGTTGAATTTCAGAATCCGGGCCATTCTGATTTCCATCAGTTTCAGAATGTCTTCGCGGGTAACGTCACGTTTTAACTGTGGTTTCCACGGTTCAAGACGATTATCGATGTGTTCCACCGCCTGATCCATGTTCTCCGAATCTTCAAACTTTTTATCCTTGTAAATGCGTTGTTCTATAAATATTTTTTCAAGCGACGAAAAATGCCATTCTTCCAGGAGTTCGTTTTTTCTGATTTCAAGCTCCAGTTTCAACAAATCCCGAGTACTGTCGGTCGAGCGTTTCAGAATTTCTTTTACCCCTATAAACAATGGTTTATCGTTTTCAATAATACAGGAGTTGGGTGAAAGCGACACTTCACAATCAGTAAATGCATAAAGTGCATCGATAGTTTTATCGGAAGAAACCCCGGGTGCCAGGTGAACCAAAATCTCGACATTGGCAGCGGTGTTATCGTCAATTTTTTTGATTTTTATTTTACCTTTTTCGTTCGCTTTAATAATGGTTTCAATCAGCGAAGAAGTGGTTTTACTAAATGGAAGTTCTGAAATTACGAGTGTTTTATTGTCGCGTTTTTCAATTTTGGCGCGTACTTTTACGGTTCCGCCCCTCACCCCGTCGTTGTATTTGCTGAAATCGGCAAGTCCGCCGGTTGGAAAATCAGGATAAATTTCAAAATCGAGTCCTTTCAGATAGGAAATCGAAGCATCGATCAATTCAATAAAATTGTGCGGAAAAAGTTTTGAAGCCAGACCTACGGCAATCCCGTCAACACCCTGTGCCAGCAAAAGCGGAAATTTTACCGGCAAAGTCACCGGTTCTCTTTTTCGTCCGTCGTACGAAAGTTTCCACTCGGTAGTTTTCGGGTTAAAAAGTACTTCGAGCGCAAATTTCGATAAACGCGCTTCGATGTAACGTGGAGCAGCCGAACCGTCGCCCGTAAGAATATTTCCCCAGTTTCCCTGAGTGTCGATCAGCAAATCTTTTTGACCAAGCTGCACAATGGCGTCGCCGATAGAAGCATCGCCGTGCGGGTGGTACTGCATGGTTTGCCCGATAATGTTGGCCACTTTGTTGTAGCGTCCGTCGTCCATTTCGCGCATGGCGTGTAAAATACGCCGCTGAACAGGTTTCAATCCATCGTTGATGTACGGAACTGCACGTTCGAGAATAACATACGAAGCATAATCGAGGAACCAGTTTTTATACATCCCCGACAAATATGTTATTTGTTCCACCGAACTATCTTCCTGTGATTCTTCCTGATTCAGATTTTCTTCCAATCCTTCCTGATCTATTCTTTCGTCCATTAAACGGCTTCGTTTTTTAATTTTCTGATGTTAGGCAACCTCGTCTTTTTCAACGTATAAATTGTCGATGATAAAATCCTGACGTTCCGGTGTATTTTTACCCATGTAAAATTCGAGCATCTGTGCAATCGATTCGTGTTTTTTCATCATCACCGGATCCAGCCTCATTTCTTTCCCGATAAAATTCTTGAATTCATCGGGTGAAATTTCCCCTAATCCTTTAAATCGTGTAATTTCGGGTTTGCCCCGTAGTGCATTAATCGCTTTTATTTTTTCTTCTTCGGAATAACAGTAATATGTTTTTTGTTTGTTGCGCACCCTGAACAGCGGTGTTTGTAAAATATAAACGTGTCCTTTTCTGATAAGTTCAGGAAAAAACTGCAGGAAAAAAGTAATCAGCAACAAACGAATGTGCATTCCGTCAACATCGGCATCGGTGGCAATAATAACTTTGCTGTACCGCAAATCGTCGATGCTTTCTTCAATGTTTAGTGCGGCTTGCAAAAGATTGAATTCTTCGTTTTCGTAAACCACTTTTTTGGTCAGCCCAAAAGTGTTTAGCGGTTTTCCACGCAAACTGAAAACGGCCTGTGTGTTTACATCGCGCGATTTTGTAATGGAACCGCTGGCCGAGTCTCCCTCGGTAATAAAAAGGCTCGATTCATCGCTCCGGTCCTCTTTTTCATTAAAATGAACCCGGCAATCGCGTAGTTTTTTGTTGTGAACGCTAACTTTTTTAGCCCGTTGTTTTGCCAGTTTTTTAATGCCTGAAATGGCTTTGCGTTCGCGTTCCGATTCAACAATCCTTCTCAGCAGGACTTCGGCAATTTCCTGATTTTTATGAAGAAAATTATCGAGTTCCTTTTGCAGGAAATTACCCACATGTGTACGTACTGTTGGTCCGTTTGGGCCAATGTCTTTCGAGCCCAGTTTGGTTTTTGTTTGCGACTCAAAAACAGGTTCTTCCACTTTTATACTTACCGCAGCAACAATCGAAGCACGAATATCCGACGGGTCGAAATCTTTTTTGTAGAAATCGCGGATGGTTTTTACCAGTACTTCGCGGAAAGCCTGCAGGTGAGTTCCTCCCTGCGTGGTATGCTGCCCGTTTACAAACGAATAGTAATCTTCGCCGTACTGGTTTCCGTGGGTAATGGCCACTTCAATATCTTCACCCTTTAAATGAATAATGGGATAAATCGGATCGTGGTCCATGTTTTCTTCCAGCAAATCGCGCAAACCGTTTTTTGAATAAAAGCGTTCACCGTTGAACTCAATGGTGAGGCCTGCATTCAAAAAAGTGTAGTTTTTCATCATATTGACTATGTAGTCTTTTATGAAGCGGAACTTTTTGAAAACAGCTTCGTCGGGTTCAAAAACTACCTGTGTTCCGTTGGGTTCATCCAGTCCTTGGAAATCTTTTTCGCCGGTTTTAATTCCCTGGCTGAAATATACTTCCTTGGCAACTCCTTCGCGGACGGATTTTATGCTAAAGTTGGACGAAAGGGCGTTTACGGCTTTAATACCCACACCGTTTAACCCAACCGATTTTTTAAAAACTTTTGAATCGTATTTAGCGCCGGTATTCATTTTACTGGCCACATCCACCAGTTTTCCCAGCGGAATACCACGGCCAAAGTCGCGAACAACCACTTTGTCCTGGTCAATATCGACCGTGATTTTTTTACCAAAGCCCATCATAAATTCGTCGATGGAGTTATCCATTGCCTCTTTTATAAGGACATAAATTCCATCGTCGGGCGCCGAACCATCGCCGAGCTTTCCAATGTACATTCCCGGGCGCTTCCGGATATGCTCCTGCCAGTCAAGTGTTTTAATCGTTCCTTCGTCGTAATTCGGAGTCATAATATCTGCAATTTGGCACAAATATAACTAAAACAACGGTGGTTTAGCCGTTTCTTAAAACCCAGTAACTAACAGGCAAAAGTTGAAAAGTAAAGACGTTTCTGTCTTATTTTCAGACAAAAGAAGGATTGTTTTGCCGCTTATGAAACATAAAATTGTTGGTAAAAAATTGTTTTTTCTGAAATATCCGGAATTTTTTTTCAAGAAAACGCAGAAGAAAAACATCCGGTTTTCAATGTTTATTCAATGCTAATTGTATTTGTGAAATTGGCGTATTTACAGGCATTTCGCAACAGGGAAATACAATTTTGATTAAGTTTGTCGCGCCTTTTTTACTGTTCAACTTTGTTAATAATCAGGAAGAAAGGTGTTTGACCACAATTAGTTCAGCATGAACAAAACGGTAAATAAATATTCCAATAAATTCTCGGGCGGGATGAAAAATATTTTCCGTTCGTTAAAATACCGGAACTTTCAGTTGTTTTTTGGAGGACAAAGTATTTCTTTGATTGGCACCTGGATTCAGCGAATTGCCATGCCGTGGCTGGTTTACGATCTTTCAAATTCGGTTGTTTTGCTTGGCGTAATAAGTTTTGCGGGCCAGATTCCCACTTTTTTGATGGCTCCGTTTGCCGGAGTATTTGTCGACAGAAAGAACCGATACCACATTTTAATTGCTGCTCAGATTTTAGCCATGTTTCAGGCACTGACACTGGCAGCTTTGTTTTTTTTCGGCATGTTGCAGGTTTGGCATATTTTGCTGTTAAGTGTGATTCTGGGTTTGGTAAACGCCTTTGAAATGCCGGCCCGCCAGTCGTTAATGATTGAAATGGTTGAAAAACGCGAAGATCTCGGGAATGCAATTGCACTAAACTCGTCGATGGTAAATGGCGCACGTTTGCTCGGCCCTTCCATTGCAGGGGTGCTGATTGCGTTTACCGGCGAAGGCATTTGTTTCCTAATTAACGGGTTGAGTTATATTGTGGTGATTTATTCGTTGTTACGCATGAAAATCAATCTAAAAGACCGGAGCGGGAAAAGATCCAGGGTTTTGTCCGAATTGCAGGAAGGTTTTAAATATACGTTCGGTTTTAAACCCATCCGGTTTATAATTTTACTTCTTGCAGTGGTAAGTTTAATGGGAATGCCGTATTCGGTGCTGATGCCGGTTTTTGCAAAGGAAATTCTTCATGGAAGTTCAAATACATTTGGCTTTTTGATGGGCGCTTCCGGACTGGGCGCTTTGTCGGGGGCGCTTTACCTGGCATCGCGGAAAAATGCTGCCGGGCTTGAAAAGTTAATTCCGGTTGCAGCTGCCGTTTTTGGCGCCGGTTTAATTTTGCTTTCGTTAACCCGGGTATTTTTGTTGTCGGTTTTTATGATGGTTATTACTGGCGCCGGAATGATGCTGGGAATGGCGTCGAGTAACACTGTAATTCAAACCATTGTCGACGACAACAAACGCGGCAGGGTAATGAGTTTTTATGCCATGGCTTTTATGGGAACAGCGCCTTTTGGCAGTTTAATTTCAGGAGGGTTGGCAAAAATTGTGGGAACACCGTTAACGCTTGCAATTGGTGGAACCACCTGTTTGGTGGGGGCCTTTTTTTACCTGAGAAAATTACCCGCTTTACAAAATTCGATTAACCCGGTGTACGAGAAACTGGGAATTCTGAAACAATAAAAGTTAAATTATCCCCATCTTTTTCATTAAAAAAGTGGCATTCATGGTTTGTGTAACCCCGTCGGAAAGTTTGTAATCGAAAACCAGTTCGTCGTTTTCAATCCTTATTTCGAAACATTTGTTGAATATCTGTTGGGGGAAGTCGTTTTCCAATTCGCTGAGTTTCAGATCGTGGGTGGCGATGAGCGAAACCGATTTAAATTCCACCAGTTTCCGGATGAGTTCTTTCGAACCGTTTAGTTTATCAACCGAATTGGTTCCTTTCAGCATTTCGTCGAGAATTACAAAAATGCGTTCCCCGTTTTGCAGCCGGTCTAAAACACCTTTAATTCTCTTTAGTTCAGCAAAAAAGTACGATTCGTCTTTTAACAGCGAATCGGTGGTCCGCATGTTGGTGTAAATTTTAATCGGGGTGAATGTAAACGTTCCGGCACAAACCGGCGCGCCAAGCTGCCCAAGCAACAGGTTTACACCCACAGTACGCAGGAAAGTACTTTTCCCGGCCATATTTGCCCCGGTAACAATCATTACTTTCGACCAACCGTTAATTTCCATATTGTTGTTTACCCGTTTTGCCGGATTTAGCAACGGGTGCCCCATTTCGGTGGCACGAAAAGTAAAACCGCCCTCGTGAATCTGCGGGAAAACAAATTCAGGATGGTTGTTGTCGAAATTTGCCAGACTGATCAACGCATCGGTTTCGGCAATTGTTTCGAGCCAAACGGCTAGTTTTTTATGGTTATTCCGGTGCCAGTTCCAAAGTTTGTAAACACAGCGGATGTCCCACAGGAAAAATGAATTCAGAAAAAAACCAACGATAATATTTCCGCGGTATTCAAACTCTTTAACCCGACTTTTTAACTCGCTGAAAATTTTACCTGCTGAAACCGGGCTATTGACTTTCTTTTGCAAATCCGCCAAATGTTCTGAGTGAAATTCAGCTTTTTCAATCATTTGCAGCAATTGCATGTATTTTTCTAGCAGTTCCGATTTCTGGCCAAAAAAGCGAAAATATTCACGAATCCTTTTTCCGTAGAAAAACATCAGAATCCACTGTGTTAAAACCATGGTTGAAAGAAAAAGGTTGGAGTAGCCTAAAAACGAAGGGATTAAAGTGAGCAAAGTTGCCAGCGGAATCAGGGTGATGAGCCATCTTGTAGCTGCGCTGTTTTTGAGTTGCAGTTCAAAATTTGACCAGTTTTTTATCTCGCGGGAAATTGTTTCGGTTTCGTCGAAAAGCAACCCGCTGGCCAGAAACTGAAGTCGCCATTCGGGTTGTTGTGCCAGTTCTTTTACAGCCTCCTGTTTTTTCTTAATTACCGGTTTTTCAATCTCGGGGAAAATAAACCAGTCGGCCAGTTTCTTACGTCCGCTGAGGGTCGAAGTGCGGTTGATAAACTGAAAAAGAGAACCTTCGCCAAACAAGTCCAAATCGTACGAAAAAAAGTGGTTGGTGTCCAGGAATTCCGCCCCGTTTTCAAAATGATAAAAGGAATGTTGCAGTGCCAGCAGTTCATCTTCAACCCATTTTTTTACTACTGAGATCTTCTTTTTTTTCTTTTCAAGCTGAATATTTTTTTTCACCAGAAAGAAAAAAAGAACAACAAATGCGGGAGTTAAAATCAGGGTGCCAGCGGAATGAATTCCAAGCAGCGAAACCGGTAAAAAAATGAACAGGAACGAAAATAACCGGTACCAGACCATTCTTTTTACCAGGGCTGATATTTTTTGTAATTCGGTTGAATATATTTCTTTTTTTTTGAGGTAAAATTCTTTAACCGAAACACTCATTTTACAGATAGTTGTAGTGGTGGAGAATGTACACAACAATAAAAGCAGTTAAAACAAGAACGCTAAAAACCAGGTAAATTGTTGCCGACTGGATTTTGCTGAGTCCTGTTTTTTCAATACGCGGGGAACGGGCGATAAAAAAGTGGTTTTCTACAAACATCATCATTTTGTACAATCCGTAACCAATGAGCAAACCCAGAACAGCGCCGCAAATAATATCGGTGGGGTAGTGCACGCCTGCATAAATTCGCGAATAGGAAAGCAAAGCAGCCCAGAAAAACAACAGGAAACTGTACCCGCGGTTTTTCATAATTCGCGATGTGAAAATATAAATACCAAATGTGTTGGCCGCGTGCGACGAAACAAATCCAAATTGGCTGCCTTTCCGCAAAACGTTGTGTACCATGTGTTCAATTTCCGGGTTGTACACCGGCCGCAACCGCTGAACGCTTTCTTTGATCAGAACCGAAAACTGGTCGCTGAGTAAAACAGTTAATGCCAGAAACAAAAGGATAAGTACCGATTTGCTTTTGTAGTTTTTTACAAAGAAAAATACAATTATCATGTAGAACGGGAGCCAGGTCTCCTTGCGGGTTACCATTAGCATTACCGTGTCCCAGAAGTTGTTATGGAAACTGTTCAGATACAGAAACCACGCAGTGTCTGTTTCCAGTATTTTTTGAAGCCACTCCATTTAACTGTTCAGTATTTCCCAGATTTTGTCTTTTAATTGCTGGATGTTGAATCCTGTTATCGATGAAAAAAACAGGTGCGGAATTCCTTTAAATTCTGCGCTGATTTCTTTCATGAGTTCCTGGTCGAGCATGTCGGCTTTGCTAATCGTTAACAGTCGCTGTTTATCGAGCAATTCAGGATTGTATTTTTCAAGTTCACTCAACAGGATTTTGTATTCTTTCATGTGGTCTTTGCTGTCGGCAGGAACCATAAACAGCAGCATTGAATTTCGTTCGATGTGCCGTAAAAAGCGAATTCCAAGACCTTTTCCCTGGTGTGCGCCTTCAATAATTCCGGGAATGTCGGCCATTACAAACGATCGTTTTTCGCGGTGCCCGACAATTCCGAGATTTGGGACCAGCGTGGTAAAATGGTATTCTGCAATTTTGGGTTTTGCCGCCGAAACTACCGAAAGTAATGTTGATTTTCCTGAACTTGGAAACCCTACCAGCCCAACATCGGCCAACACTTTTAATTCCAGAATTCTCCAGCCTTCTTCACCCTCTTCGCCCGGTTGGGCAAAACGGGGAGTTTGATTGGTTGCGGTTTTAAAATGGTCGTTTCCCAGTCCGCCGCGTCCGCCTTTCATCAAAATCTGCGATTCGCCGTGTTTGGTAATCTCAAAAAGAAATTCACCCGATTCGGCATCGCGTGCAATTGTTCCCAGCGGAACTTCCAGAATAATATCTTCACCGTCGGCGCCGGTGCTGCGTTGTTTCCCACCCGATTCGCCATGACCGGCTGTTACATGTTTTTGGTATTTCAGATGAAGTAAAGTCCACATGTGCTGGTTTCCCTGCAAAATAATGTGACCGCCCCGTCCGCCGTCGCCGCCGTCGGGGCCACCTTTTGCCACAGATTTTTCCCTTCGCAAATGGGCTGAACCGGCACCGCCATGTCCCGACTCACAATGTATTTTTACATAATCAACAAAATTTGATTCAGCCATTTTCTATTTTCATTTTAATTTTTTCTATTGTCATTCTTTTTTCAAAGTGAATAATCTTTGAACGACAACTTTCTGTAACTGCCATCTCGAAGGTGGGAAGATCGAAAAATCTGTTTCAGCAAATGATTTCTCTTCTTTCTTCCTTGAAATTACAACAGATACTATAATTTTTCTACCACATCTTTTAATCTTCCGGCAATGTCGGCAATGGTTCCCATTCCGTCGATGCCAAAGTGTTTTCCCTGTGGTCTGTAATATTCAATAAGAGGCAATGTTTTCTCGTTGTAAACATTTATGCGGTTTTCGATGATCGACTGATCCTGATCGTCAGGACGTCCCGAATCTTTTCCGCGCAAAAGCAGGCGTTTTACCAGTTCATTTTTTTCAACTTCGAGGCTTAACATCCCCGAAATCGGCGTTCCGTTTTCGTTCAGTAAAACATCAAGTGCTTTTGCCTGTTCAACTGTACGTGGAAATCCGTCGAAAATAAATCCTTTTGCTGCTTTGTTGTTTTCAAGTTTGCTTTTAATCATTCCGATTACAACAGCGTCGGGAACAAGTTCGCCTTTTTCCATAAAACTTTTGGCTTCCAAACCCAGTTTTGTTCCGGCAGCAATTTCACTTCGCAATAAATCTCCTGTCGACAGGTGGTTGAGTCCAAACGATTCAATCAGAAATTCAGCCTGTGTTCCTTTGCCGGCTCCCGGAGGGCCAAATAATACGAGATTTAACATTGTTTTGGTTTTTTATTGGTTAATAACTGTGTAAATATCTATGAGATTTCTTCCATAGCCATCGTAATCCAACCCATAACCCACAATAAAATCATTTGGAATTTCAAGCCCCACATAATCGAGTTGAACCTCTTTTTTTAACGCATCGGGTTTTAACAGAAGTGTTGCCACAAGTATTTCTTTCGGATTTTTACTTTGTAACTGTTTTAAAATATTATCGATGGTAATTCCGGTGTCAACAATATCTTCCAAAATAACCACAGTCCTGCCTTCGATATCTTCATTTAAACCGATGAGCTGTTTTACATTGCCTGTAGTTTTATCTCCATCGTACGAAGAAAGTTTTACAAAAGAAATTTCGGATTCCACCAAATCAATCCGTTTGAAAATTTCGGCTGCGAACATAAAAGAACCGTTCAGAATACAAATAAAAAGTGGGTTTTTACCAGTCAGGTCCTTGTTCATTTGGTCAGCCATTTTTTCAATTTCCGACCGAATTTTCTCATAAGGAATAAAAAGTTTAAACTCTTTATCGAGGATCTTTACCTTTTTCATGAACAAAAAATGATTTTTTTAAGTTGCTAAATTGCTGTATTTTCGCTTTGAAAATAAAAGGCACAAAGTAACAAAACAATTCTATTAACTGAAAATATAAGTTGCAAAACATGGTACCAAAAGTTAGTATTATTATGGGGAGCACATCGGATTTGGATGTGATGGCAAAAGCGGCAAAATTGCTCGACGATTTTGAAATTCCTTTTGAAATGAATGCGTTATCGGCACACCGCACACCGCAGGAAGTTGAGGTTTTTGCCAAAGGAGCCAAGGACAGAGGAATTAAAGTAATCATTGCCGGCGCAGGAATGGCGGCTCATTTGCCGGGTGTAATTGCAGCAATGACCCCGCTTCCGGTTATCGGCGTTCCAATCAACGCCAGTCTTTCCGGATTCGACTCGATTCTTGCTATTTTACAAATGCCTCCGGGAATTCCGGTGGCCACCGTTGCCGTCGACGGCGCGCTGAACGCTGCAATTCTGGCTGTTCAGATGATGGCGACTGGCGATGAAATATTGATGAAAAAACTGGTGGATTACAAAGAGAGCCTGAAACAAAAAATTGTAAAAGCAAACAAGGATCTTTCGGAAATAAAATACAGTTTTAAAACCAATTGATTTTTAACGTTTAAAAATAATTTTGTAAATTGGGGAGGCGGTTGAATAACTGCCTCTTCTTTTTATAAATGAAACGATTTTTACTGACAGTTAGCTTCCTTGTTCTCACCAAATTTGTTTTACCCGTTGAGAATTACCCTGCCGGCGCCCGTTCACTCGCGTTGTCGAACGCTTCTGTTGCGCTTACCGATGTTTGGGCTGCTTTTCATAACCAGGCAGCGCTGGCTTCGGTGAACCATTTTTCTGCCGGGTTTTATTATGAATCGAGGTTTTTGGTCGATGAACTCTCACTGGCCGCCGGTTCTGTGGTTATTCCTTCCGGAACCGGAAATTTCGCGTTCAGTTTTTTTCAGTTTGGAAAAGGTAGTTACAAGGAAAACAAATTCGGACTGGCATTTTCAAAACAAATGTCGGAACAATTCAGCGCCGGAATTCAGCTTGATTATTTGTCGCAGCTTTTTCCTGAAAACGAACGTTCAAAGGGATTTTTTACTGCTGAGGCCGGTCTGCTTTTTTCTGCTTCTGAAAACCTGGTTTTGGGCGCTCATATTTTTAATCCTTGGCAACAAGGTTTCGAAACTTTTTCAGGAAAACAAAAGGCGCCTGCTATTTTTCGTTTTGGCGGTTCGTATCGTTTCGACAAAACGCTGATGTTGGTTTTCGAAACAGAAAAAGATACGAGGAATCCTTTTCTTGTTAAATCTGGTTTTGAATTTTTGCCTGTTGAAAATCTGGCGCTGCGTTTTGGCGTTTCCGGAAAACCTTTTCAGTACACTGCCGGAATTGGCTACTCTTTTGGCAAAATTACCACCGATATTGGATTTGCTTACCACGACAATCTTGGCGTTACTCCTTCGGTTTCACTTCAATTTGAATTTTAATGAAAACATCCCCGAAACATATTGTATTTTTTTTGTTGATTTTCCCTTTTTGGCTGAATGCGCAGGAAATAAAAACGGGAAACAGCGTCGGTACTGTTCTTGAATCAATAATTGAATCATTGGAAGATGAATCCGGAGAATCTTTGATTCTTGAAGACATGGAACAGCTGGCTGAAAATCCGCTGAACATAAACACCGCATCAGCATCTGAATTTTCAAAATTGCATTTGCTCGACGAAATTCAAATTCAGAATTTGTTAAATTACCGTGAACAGTTTGGCCCGGTGTATTCTATTTTTGAATTGAATACAATTGATGGATTTTCAGCGGAATTGCTACAAAAAATGGAACCGTTTATTTTCTTTGGGCCGGAAGAAAAAGAGCAGAAGACTTTTTCTGAATCGATGAAATACGGGCGGCACCAGCTTTTGTTTCGAACGCTGGGAGTTGCACAAATTCCAAAAGGCTACCAACCCAAAGAAGATGGATCTACTCCTTACAAAGGCAATCGTTTTCGTTATTATTCGCGCTACCGGTTTGAGGCAGGAGAAAAGTTATCGCTGGGTTTTACGGCGGAAAAAGATCCGGGGGAAGCCTTTTTTCGCGGTTCCAACAAAAGCGGTTTCGATTTTTATTCGGGGCATTTTAGTGCAAAAATCAGCCGGGTAATCGAAAATGTTACGGTTGGCGATTTTCTTGTTCGTTCCGGTCAGGGTTTGGTACTCTGGCAGGGATTTTCGATGAGCAAGTCGGTAAACGCAACTGAAATATTCAAAACCAATCAGGGTAGCCGACTTTTTACTTCGACCGACGAAAACGGATTTTTTCGCGGAATTTCAACAACTTTGAATTTTGGCGATGTAAAACTGAACCTGTTTTATTCAGCAAAAAACAGCGACGCCAACCTGATTTTTACCGACTCGGTGGCTACTGAATTTTCCAGCCTTCAAACTTCGGGTTATCACCGTACTGAAAATGAAATTGCGGATGAAAAAACTGTAAAAAATACCAACGTCGGGGCAGTGGCAGGCTGGCGTTTAAATCGGTTGAAACTGGGTGCAACATTTGTTTACCAGAAATTCGGGCTGCCGTTTGTTCGCAGCGACCAGTTGTACAATCAGTACCGTTTTTCGGGAAAAGAAAATTTCTCTGCCGGCGTTGATTATTTGTACACCAAAGGCAAATACCAATGGTTTGGCGAGGCTGCCGTTTCTCAATCGAAAGGAAAAGCATTTTTACAGGGAACGGTGGCCCACCTGCACGACCGTGTTGATTTGTCGTTCGTGTTCCGGCATTTCGATAAAAACTACCAGGCGCTTTGGGCAGCTCCGTTTTCTGAAAGCAGTTCTGCCGAAAATGAAACCGGTTTGTATGTTGGAACCCGAATTTTGCCCGTAAAATTTGTAACTCTTTCGGCTTATACCGATTTTTATCACCACGAGTGGTTTACTTATTCAACTGCCGGGCCGGCAAATGGAACAGATATTTTTCTACAGGCCGATTTCAGATTCTCAGAAAAAACGGAGTTTTACTTCCGGTATAAAAATGAAGTGAAAGATCAAAAAACTACATTAAACGAACGCCAGTTAAATCAGCCGGAACAAACCCGGAAAATGAGGTTACATTTTCAATTTCAGCCTTCCGAAAAAATTATTTTTAAAACCCGCATTGAGCATTCGTTTTTCAAAACAACAGGGAAAGAAAACGGAATCCTGGTTTTTCAGGATGTAAAATACTCGCTTTCCTCTTTGCCGTTAAATATTTCAACCCGGTTCGCCTGGTTTTCAACAAAAAGTTACAACTCGCGAATTTATGCTTACGAAGATGATTTGTTGTACACATTTTCGGTACCCGCATTTTTTGGCACCGGTTTTCGCGGATATTTGAATTTTAAATACAGTTTGGGAGCTAAAATTGATTTTTGGCTAAAAATTGGTCAAACAATCTGGAACGACCGTGAAATCATAGGTTCAGGATACGATGAAATCGCTGGAAATAAGAAAACTGAGTTAAAATTTCAGTTTAGGTTGAAAATGTAGTTTTGAATTTATTACTTTGCCCCGTTTTTTCACCAATAAAATTGAAAATGCCTGAGTTTAATTTTGATGACATTCGCCCTTATACCGATAAAGAAGTAAAGGAAAAAATCAGGATACTGATTAAAGATCCGGTTTTTGATGAGGTGTTGATGCACATGTTCAAGGTACGTCCCAAGGTGGAAATGATTAAGTTGCAGATGCGTATGGTCCGCAATGTGAGGCAGTTGCAGGGAACCTTTGTTTACGATATGTTGCGAATGATCATCAACAAAACTTCGGATGGATTGACACACACCGGGCTCGATAAACTCGACAAAAAGAAACCTTACCTTTTTATTTCGAACCACCGCGACATTGTTCTTGATGCAGCATTCATCAATTATCTGATGTTTGAAAAGGGAATGAACACCACACATATTGCCATTGGTAATAATTTGCTGCTTTACAAATGGATTGAACATGCGGTAAAACTTAACCGGGCATTTGTGGTGAAAAGGAATTTGCCTCCACGTGAACTTTTGGAGTCGTCGCAAAAAGTTTCGCACTATATTCGGAAATCGATTGTTGAAGACAATATTTCGGTGTGGATTGCGCAGCGCGAAGGCCGCACGAAAGACGGTTTCGACAAAACACAGGTGAGCCTTTTGAAAATGCTGAACATGAGCAATAAAAAGGGTTTTAATGGAGGTTTTAATGAACTTAATATTGTTCCTGTTTCTATTTCGTACGAAATTGAACCTTGTGGTTTGGCAAAAATGAAAGAGTTGATTAAAAAACAACATTACGGCCAGTTAAAAACAAGCAAAGACGACCTGAAAAGTATGTCGATGGGAATGTTCAACCCAAAAGGAAGAATGCGATTTTCGTTTGGAACTCCCATAGAAGTGAATTTTGAAGAGGGAAAAACCAAAGAAAAGCAAAACAAAATGGCGGAAGATCTGGCTGCACTTATCGACAAACAGATTTACAGCAATTTTAAATTATGGCCAAACAACTTTGTTGCCTACGACTTGCTTATGCAGGAAGACCGTTTTAAACATCGCTACACTGACGAGGAAAAGAAACATTTTGAAATGATGCTGGAGCAGGCATTGATTTTTATCGACTTTCCGATTACAGATATAACCGAGCGTTTTTTGAAAATTTATGCCAACCCGGTAATCAACAAACTGGCCGTTTCTGAAAAATGATCGACACCAAAAACATTATCTGGGACTGGAACGGTACTTTGCTGAACGACCTCGATTTTTGCATCTCCACAATAAACATTCTTCTTCGGAAAAGAGAATTGCCCGAGCTTGACAAATCGAAATATAGGGAAGTTTTTTCTTTTCCCGTAAAAGAATATTACAGGGCCATTGGTTTCGATTTCGATAAGGAGGATTTTGCTGTGCCTGCTAAAGAATTTATCGATTTGTACGATAGCGGCGTTGAAAAATGCAGTTTGCACAATAACACTTCAGTAATTCTGGAGTTTTTTAAAAAGCATAAATTTCGGCAGTTTGTCCTTTCTGCCATGAAAGAAAACATGCTTGTAAAAACTTTAAAACACAAGGGAATTTACAGCTTTTTTGAAGGTGTGGCCGGGCTGGGTGATCATTATGCGGTTTCAAAAATTGAAAGGGGAAATCAATTGATTCAACAATATAAAATAGATACCAAAAATACCTGGATGATTGGAGATACAATTCACGATTTTGAAGTAGCCTGCGAACTTGGAATACAATGTATCCTTGTTGCCGACGGCCACCAGTCGAAACAAAGGCTCGAAAGTACCGGTGTGAAAGTTGTGCCCGGAATAAATCATTTGGTTGAAGAGGGTAATGGTTTATTTACTTAATTTTAGACAGGCTGATCGTATGGTGAAAATTGATTTACGCAATCCTTCTGTTGTATTTTTCTTTTTTGTAATTACTTCAGTAATCCTTCGTTTTTTTAGTTTTTTTCCGGCGGTGCTCGATCACGATGAATCGACTTACATGATAATTGGCCGCGACATTCTTCACGGAAAAAGTTTGTATGCCGATGTTACCGATACAAAACCTGTGGGGATTTTCCTTTTTTATGCGTCACTTGAGTTTTTGTTTGGAAGCTCCATTTTTATGAAACGCCTTGTATTTGCTGTTTTGGTTGGGGTTACCGGATTTCTGATTTATCGGTTTTCCGGCAGATTGTTCAAAAACCAACGGGTGGCGCTGGCATCGGGGATCATTTACATTTTGTATGTTTCCATTTGGATTTACCATGGGTTGTCGCCCAACACCGAACTTCTATTTAATCTTATAACGGTTTCATCACTGCTTTTTTTTCTGAAACAAAAGGTGAGGTTTTTTATTCTGGGAGGACTGTTAATGGGAATTGGTTTTATGATAAAATACCTTGTCCTCTTTGATTTTGGCGCATTTTTACTTTTCTTTTTTATTTCTGAAATGCGGATTCCTGAAAACCGGGTAAAAGGCAGAATCTGGTTAAAATATATTCTGTCCGGATTTTTCTTTTTGCTGCCTTTTGCGCTTACCAACCTTTATTTTTGGCTGGGCGACCATTTTAACGATTTCAAATACATAACATACGAACTGCCCGGAAATTACGGAGGCCGCCCTTCTTTGCTTCGTTATTTGGTAATGTTGCTCGATCTTACTGCGAAGTTTCTTCCCATTTCTTTTATCGTATTTTATGTGGTTTTCAAAAAAAACAAACCCTTTGAAAAGAGCGACAAATGGTTTTTTAGCCTGTGGATTTTATTTGTTCTGATTGCCATGTATGTTCCGGGTCAGGAATTTAGCCATTACACCATTCAACTTATGTTGCCGCTGAGTATTTTGGCCGGGTTGTTTTTTCATCCTGAATTCAGAAAGGACAAATACACAGGTAAAATATTTTCAGGGAAAACTGGTTTGACAATACTCGCGATTTTATTGTTTGGAGTTCAGGTATTGACTTTTCAAAATGAATTTATGGCAAAAGATCACGAAAGGGAAGTTGCTGATTATATTTCTTTGAAAAGGGAAAACGGTGATAAAGTGTATGTTTCGAATTACCACCAGATTGTTTATTATCTGCTCGGATTGGAAAGCCCAACAAAATATGTGCATTCGAACATTCTTTTCACCGAAAATGCTAATGCGTTTTTGTTGGATACGGACAAAGAAATTGACAGGATTTTTTCAACTCAGCCGCGGTTTGTAATTGTACACAAACAAAATAATGCGATTGAAAAACGACTGGTTGCAAATTACCGGTTGGTAAAAACTTTTGACAACGAAAAAATAAAACTTTACGAAAAAATTATTACTCCTTAAATATTTCGCGTTTTTTGATGTCGCGGATATACAACTGCAGATTTGTTTTTCCACGGTATTCGTTTTCGGTAATGGAATAACAAACATCGAACGGAAGGCCTGAAGTAATCAGGTCGAATTTGTCGGATTGATTAAAAGCAATTCCCGAAAAAATGCCTGAATTTACATCTGGTTCCACCAAGTCGAGTTTCAGGTGTTCCTGGGTTTTTCCAACCAAGCGGCTTGTTCCCGCGTCAAAAACATCTTCGGTAACAAATATTGGTGTCATATTGTGAGGCCCAAACGGTGCAAATTGTCTCAAAATACGGAAAAAGCGCGGAGTAATTTCGCTGAGCGGAATTTTGGCATCCACTTCAATGGTTTGAATTTGTTGCCTGTCGGTAATCTGGTTGGTAACAATCTCTTCAAAACGACGTCTGAATTCGGCAATATTTTCAATTCTCATGGTAAGTCCGGCAGCGTACATGTGTCCACCGTACGATTCCAGCAAATCGCTGCATTGGCCAATGGCTTCGTACAAATCGAAATCACCCACCGAACGCGCTGAACCGGTTGCCAGTCCGTTCGATTCGGTTAAGATAATGGTGGGCCGGTAATATTGTTCGGTAACTCTCGACGCCACAATTCCTACAACACCTTTGTGCCAGTCGCGGTTGTACAGTACCGTGCTGTTCATGTTTTTCAGCTCCTGGTTTTTTTCAATCATATCCAGCGCTTCAACAGTAATATCGCGGTCGAGCGTTTTTCTGATTTCGTTAAACGAGTCGATTTCTTCACCCAGCAAATCGAGTTTGTCAACATCGTCGGAAACCAGAATCTGCACCGATTTTTTACCGTGTTCAATCCTACCCGACGCGTTAAGTCGCGGGCCGATTTTAAAAACAATATCTGAAATCGTAATTTCACTTCCCTTTAACCCTGCAAAATTTATGATGGTTTGCAAACCAATACTCGGGTCCGAATTGAGTTTTTTCAAACCGTAGTATGCCAAAACCCTGTTTTCTCCGGTGAGCGGAACAATGTCGGAAGCAATACTTACCACCACAAGGTCGAGCAAATCATGGACTTCTTCCTGTTCAATATTGTTTTTCTGGCAATACGCCTGAAGCAATTTAAAACCTACGCCGCATCCCGAAAGTTCTTTGTACGGGTAATTGCAGTCGGGTTGTTTTGGGTCGAGAACGGCAACTGCCGGCGGAACTTCGTCGTCGGGATTGTGGTGGTCGCAGATAATAAAATCGAGTCCGCGTTCTTTTGCTCCTGCAATTTTTTCCACGGCTTTAATCCCGCAGTCGAGAGCAATTACAAGTGTTACTCCGTTCTCTACTGCATAATCGATACTTTTGGGTGAAATGCCATAACCTTCGCTGTAACGGTCGGGAATGTAATATTCTATTTGTTCTATCCGCTGTTTCAGAAAAGTGTACATCAGAGCAACCGAAGTTGTTCCGTCAACATCGTAATCGCCGTAAACAATTACTTTTTCCTGATTTTTAATTGCAGTTTCCAGCCGGTCGACGGCTTTGTCCATGTCTTTCATTTCAAAAGGGTCGTGGAGGTCGCTCAACCGGGGGCGAAAAAATGATTTGGCTTCATTAAAGGTGGTAATTCCACGCTGTGTAAGCAGCCGGGCAATGACCATGTTGACATTCAGCTCTACTGAAAGATGCTTCACATCGTTCTGATCGCCTTGTTTTTTGAGATTCCATACCTTTTCCATAGAAAACCTTTCTGTAATTTCTGACCCGTTTGTCTGCAAAGATAGAAATTGAATGCCGATAAAGAAATATATTCGCAGTACCTTATTAAATAATTTCTTATTGCCTGCGAAGAGGCCAAATAAAAAAGCAAAACCACATCTTTTATTATCTTTGCACAAATTTTTTTGAACGTAAAAAGGAAACCTTTCAAAATTCATTTTCAGAATGAAACAAATGAGGGGTTTTAGTTTTAATCTGAATTTATAAATAAAAAGATGAGTAATCTGGAATTAAGCGAACAAGAAGTTATCCGAAGAAATTCGTTGCAAAAATTACGCGAACTCGGGATTGAACCCTATCCTGCAGCAGAATATAAAGTAACCGCTACAACCTCGGAAATAAAGGAAAACTTTAATGCAGAAAAGAACAATTACCAGGAGGTGGTGCTGGCCGGAAGACTGATGAGTTTCCGGGTGATGGGAAAAGCTTCTTTTGCAGAAATTCAGGATTACGAAGGAAGAATTCAGATTTACGTTAACCGCGACGAAATTTGTCCGGGTGACGACAAAACAATGTACAACGAGGTTTTCAAAAAACTGCTCGATATTGGCGACATCATCGGTGTAAAAGGTTTTGCTTTTCTGACACAAATGGGCGAATTAACCATTCATGTGAAAGAACTGACTGTTTTAAGCAAATCGCTTCGTCCCCTGCCTATTGTAAAAGAAAAGGACGGAAAAACGTTCGATGCATTTACCGATCCGGAACAGCGTTACCGGCAGCGTTACGTCGATTTGATTGTAAACCCGCAGGTGAAAGACGTTTTTATGAAACGTACAAAAATTATTAACACAATGCGGCAAATGTTTAATGAATACGGTTATTTCGAAGTAGAAACGCCTATTTTACAATCCATTCCGGGAGGGGCGACTGCGCGTCCGTTTATTACACACCACAACTCGCTGAATATTCCACTTTACCTGCGAATTGCCAACGAACTTTATTTGAAACGTTTGATTGTTGGTGGTTTCGACGGGGTGTATGAGTTTGCCAAAGATTTTCGTAACGAAGGAATGGACCGCACACACAATCCTGAATTTACAGTAATGGAAATTTATGTGGCTTACAAAGACTACAAATGGATGATGAACTTTACCGAGGAAATTTGCGAACGTGTGGCCTTGGCTTTGCACGGGACTACCAAGGTGCAACTCGGCGACAATATTATCGATTATAAAAGACCATTCCCGCGGGTTACCATGGCCGAAGCAATTAAAGAGCACACCGGCTACGATATTTCAGGAAAAAGTGAACAGGAACTGCGCGACATCTGCGATAAACTGGGCATTGAAACTGACCCAACCATGGGAAAAGGCAAACTGATTGATGAGATTTTTGGTGAAAAATGCGAACACAATTATATTCAGCCTACTTTTATTACTGACTACCCCGTGGAAATGTCGCCACTAACAAAAAAACACCGCAATATTCCGGGGCTTACCGAACGTTTCGAATTGATGGTAAACGGGAAAGAACTGGCCAATGCGTATTCGGAATTGAACGATCCGATTGATCAGCGCGAACGTTTTGAAGATCAGCTGCGTTTGTCGGAAAAAGGCGACGATGAAGCCATGTTTATCGATCAGGATTTTCTGCGGGCACTAGAATACGGAATGCCGCCAACTTCGGGAATGGGAATGGGAATCGACCGTTTGACCATGTTTATGACCAACAGCGCTTCTATTCAGGATGTGCTTTTCTTCCCGCAGATGAAACCCGAGAAAAAACAGGTGGAACTTACCGAAGAAGAGAAAATAATCATGAAATTGCTGAAGGAACAATCGCCGGTAGCACTGCCCGAATTAAAAGAAAAGGTAGGGTTAAGCAACAAAAAATGGGATATTTCAATAAAAGCGCTTACCAAAAACAATCTGGCAAAAGTCACCAAAACCGGTGACGATTTACTGGTTGAACTTGTTTAAAACTGAGTAGCGCTTAATTAGCTATGATATAGTGGCCTCGGAGTTTTCCGGGGCTTTTTTTGTTTAAAAAGTCAGGGTTCAATTCTAAAAATATTCAACCTAAATTTCTCAACATAAGTATCGGAATTAAATTTGTAAGATTGGCTGTTGGTAAAAACCTGAATTTACATCGGATAATGCTCCTTTTTGTTTAATTTTCATCGAAAAACACTTTAGATGGAACCCGAAATTAAGTTCGCTCATGTTAATCTCATTGCCTTCGACTGGAAAAAACTTGCTGAATTTTATATTCGTGTTTTTGGTTGTGAACCTGTTTATCCTGAACGTAATTTAACCGGCGATTGTATCGGTAAACTTACTCAAATCGAAAATGTTGAAATCAAAGGAATTCATTTACAACTTCCCGGTTATCAAAACGGGCCCACGTTGGAAATTTTCAGCTATAATATTTTTAATTTGAACGAAGGTAAAAGTATTAACAAACCCGGGTTTGGGCACATTGCATTTCTTGTGGATGACGTGGATAAAATTCTTGAAAAACTACTTTTAAACGGTGGAAAAAAATACGGTGAAAAAATTAAGACCAAAATTGAAGGTGTTGGAGTTTTAACCGTTATTTATACAACCGATCCTGAAGAAAACATTATCGAAATTCAACATTGGTCCAAAATGATGTAATTCTTTGTCGATTTTTAATTGTTTTGGAAGCAGCCTGATAAAATCTGGTTGGGAGGAAACAATGGATTACTTCAAAAAATCATTTGAGATTTATTTGCCGTTTCCCTTAATACTAACCATTATTGTATAAATCAGTATTTTAAAATCGATATAAAGTGAAATGTTTTTCAGGTACATCATATCGTAAGGAAGCCTTTCAAGCATTTCTTCCACATTTGAGGCATAACCGTACTTTACCTGTCCCCATGAAGTGATTCCCGGGCGAAGTTTGTGCAGATGTGTGTAATGTGGTGCAAGTTTTACTATCTGATCGATATAAAACTGGCGTTCGGGCCGTGGCCCAACCAACGACATTTCCCCTTTAATAACATTTACAAACTGTGGGATTTCATCAAGGTGAGTTTTGCGCATAAATTTACCCACCTTGGTAATTCTTTCGTCGTTTTCGTTGGATAATTCCGGTGTGCCGTTTTCAGCATTTACAACCATACTCCTGAGTTTGTAAATTTTGAATGGTTTTCCAAAACGGCCAACCCGTTCCTGTTTGTAAATAATCGGGCCTTTTGAAGTCGCTTTGATTATGATGGCAAGTGTCAGAAAAACCGGCGAAAAAATAACCAGCGCCAACAACGAAAAAAATACATCGATCAAACGTTTTGTATTTTCCTGCCAGCCGGGCATCAATCCGTTCGAGATTTTTATCAGCGGGCTGCTGTAAATTGCATTTACTTTTACCGAACCGGAGAGAAAATCGTACAAATCGGGGATTCCCCAAATGGTAACCTGCCGGTTTTCAATAATGGTAAGAATCTCGCTCAACCGTTTGTGTTCAACGGTTTCCAGCGCAATTATTACTTCTTCAATTTGTTGCTGTTCCAAAATATCAGAAATATCGTCAACATCGCCTAGTCGGGGAATATAATCGCTTAGCAAAGCATCATTATTGTTTTCAATGCTAACAAATCCAATAAATTTATTGCCCGCCGGTCGCAACTGGTTTGTCATTTCCCTGTAAATCTGAACGGCTTTTTCGTTGCTCCCAATCAGAAGCGTGTTAAAACCAATTTTCCGGTGGTGAATTTTATGAATGGTGTTTGTGGTCAAAATCAGCCTGAAAAAATAAGTAATCGAAAAATGCAGGGATAAAAGCGTGAAATACAGCTGGTAATAGTTTTTGTACGACTTAATAAAATCATCGAGAATCAGCGCAAAAAAGATAATTGTAACTCCGGTTACCGAGGTCAGAAAAGTTTGGCCAAGTTCGAGCAAACGCGAACGGCGAAAAATATTTTTATAAAATCCGGTTATGTAGTAAAACATAATCCAAAGCAGAGGAATAATCAGCAGGCCAAGAAAGTAGCGGTTGGTAAATTCTATAGGAATGTCGCCAAAAGTTTGAGGTTCTATTACGGCTTTGCGGTAAATATAAAAGGCAGTCCAGCTAAGTGCTGCAGCTAAAAAATCAAAAAAAAGATACTTTGAAACCTGCCTTGCTTTATTCATGAAATTGCCGGTTAAGTTTGGTGTTTTTAGTCACGCATATCATAAACGCTACCCAAACCAAATTATTGCCGCAAAAGTAAATTTTTACCCGGTTACTGGGCTGAAAATTGTGTTATCTTTTTTATGATTTTCTGAACGGCATGTAAAACAATCAGATAGTCTTCGATGGTACTTACCGGTTTGGTTTTTTTCTGCACAACCTCGATAAATGTTTCTAGTTCGTTTGTTGCTGAAATTTGGCTTAAATCAATCGGGTTATTGTTGTTGAGATAGATTTTCCCCGTAAAATTTAAGGTAACAAATTGCCCCGGCGAATAGGCTTTTATTTTGAATTCGTTCAGCGGCGGAAGGTTTCCATAATTCAGGTTAACAACCGATGCATCACCAAATTCGAGCCTTACATTGTTGAAATTCGATTCGGTTTGTCGCGAACGGAAAGTTACTGCACCAATTTTTTTCGGGCTGATTCCTGTAGTATTCAGCAACATCAGCAAAAGCGAAATTAACGTACTGTTGTTAATGCTTTCTTCGGTTATGTAGGAAATGTCGATATAAGTCGGAGTAACCAAATGCTGGTTTAACCATTGGATTGCTGGTGTAAAATAGAACGGATTACTTACCTGGATTACCGAACCCGATTCGTTGGCAAGTTTTATCAGCTGACTGCATTCGTCGATTGTCAGATTCAGGTACTCGATGGTGAAAATGTGTTTCGACTTTTTTACAATGTCGCACAACAACGAAAACGGAAGTATCGAAGAATTATCCATCAGAATTACATCCGCTCGCTCAATCAACTCAATCCGGTTTATTTCCGGAATTGTGTAGTGGAAACTATTCAATTTTGCATCGGTGCCTACCGAAGCTTTTCCGATAATATTGATATTCGGATTTTTCTGAATCCTTTTAACATGAGGTTCCAGAACTTCTGTTTTTCCTATTAATCCTATGTTCAGCATACTACAAATATAAAAGGCTTGAAGACTGTTTTTTTTGAAATGAATAAGAATTTATCAACGTTAAATGTTAATATTGAAAAAGTATCTTTAACTTGAAATCAGTGTGATTTGGGTTATTTTTGTGTTATAATTGTTTGTAATGAATTTGAACGACGACCTTCGGCACCAGGGAATGCGTAAAAAACTGGCTGTCGGACTCAAAATAAAAGGTATCCGAAATGAAGCGGTTTTGGAAGCAATTCAAAAAGTTCCGAGGCATTTCTTTATGGAAAGCACATTTATAAATTTTGCTTATAAAGATCAGGCTTTTCCTATCGGGGCAGGACAAACAATCTCACAACCTTACACTGTTGCCTTTCAAACCCAGCTTCTTCAAATCGAAAAAAACGATAAAGTTCTTGAAGTTGGGACCGGCTCAGGTTATCAGGCTGCTGTACTCTGCGCCATGGGTGCGAAGGTTTTTACCATCGAAAGGCAAAATGAACTGTACCGGAAAGTACGGTCGTTTTTACCTGAAATTGGTTACCAGGCTGCCTGTTTTTTGGGCGATGGTTACAAAGGACTTCCGGCTTTTGCCCCTTTCGATAAAATACTGGTAACCGCCGGAGCCCCTGAAATTCCTGCTGAATTAAAAATGCAGCTGAAAATCGGGGGGCGTTTGGTAATCCCGGTTGGAAACGATAAACGACAGGAAATGTTGCTGATTATCAGAATTTCGGAAGATGAATTCAGGTCGGAAAAACACGGCGGTTTTGTTTTTGTACCGTTGCTAAAAGGAATTGTAAACTCATAAAATATGATTACAGTAAAAAAGTTTGTGGTTAATCCGCTCGGTGAAAATTCTTTTGTGGTCTCCGACGAAACCGGTGAATGTATTTTTATCGATCCGGGTTTTTATTACGATGAAGAGTTCGATGAAATCAGGGAATATATTTCTGAAAATAAATTAAAACCGGTAAAAATTACCAATACACATTGCCATTTCGATCATATTATGGGAGTTGAATTTGTTCGTTCAGAATACCATATTCCTTTTTTGGCACATTCAGGAGACGCTTTTTGGGTTGAACGGGTAGTGGAACAGGGACAAATGTTTGGCTTCGATATGCAGCCGGTAAAACCCATCGATACGTATTTAACCGAAGGTGAAAATTTAACTTTTGGAAATACTACTCTCGAAACAATTCATGTCCCTGGGCATTCTCCCGGCCATGTGGTTTTTTACAGCAAAGAGGGGAATTTTGTAATTGCCGGCGATGTTTTGTTTTATGGAAGTATTGGCCGGACAGATTTGCCCGGCGGAAACTACCAGACCCTGATTTCAAACATAAAAAATAAGTTGTTTTCTTTGCCCGGTGAAACTAAAGTTTACTGCGGTCACGGGCCTGAAACAACACTTGGATTTGAAAAAAATACAAATCCGTTTTTAACCTGATTTTTTGATGAAAATTTCGAAAAATTAATGGTTTAAAGTCATTTTTTCATTTTGACGGATGTTTTATACTTGCAAATAATTCACTAAAAATTAAACAGATAGATGTCTTACGATAGTTTTGTAGCCCGGCACATCGGACCGCGGAAAAACGAAATAGACGAAATGCTTCAGTCAGTGGGCGTTTCAACCTTGAATGAGTTGATTGAACAAACTGTTCCGGCAAGTATCCGGCTAAGGGAACCCCTGAAATTACAGGGTGGTTTTACCGAAAGGCAGTATTATCGTAAGATTTTAAGCCTGGCAGCAAAAAACAAAGTGTTCAACACTTACATTGGAATGGGATATTACGACACCATTACCCCGGCGGTGATTTTGCGTAATATATTGGAAAATCCGGTGTGGTACACTTCGTATACTCCTTATCAGGCTGAAATTTCACAAGGACGTTTGGAGGCGCTTTTAAACTATCAAACCATGGTTTGCGAACTGGCAGGAATGGACATTGCCAATGCGTCACTGCTTGATGAGGCCACAGCAGCTGCAGAAGCCATGGTTATGATGATGAATTTACGTTCACGCCAAATGGTAAAAAATAATGTGAATGTAGTTTTAGTTGATGAGAAAATGTGGCCGCAAACCCATGATGTTCTTAAAACACGTGCATTTCCACTTGGGATTGAATTGAAAATTCAAGCCAAAGAAGATTTTGAATTTGGTGACAATGTTTTTGGAATAATCATCCAGTATCCAAATTCCGACGGAGAGATTGTCGATTATTCAGAATGGGTTGAAAAAGCACACAAAAAAGATATTAAAGTAGCAGTTGCTGCCGATTTATTGTCGCTGGCCCTTTTAACTCCTCCCGGAGAGTGGGGTGCTGACATTGTTTTTGGAAGCAGTCAGCGTTTTGGTGTTCCAATGGGATACGGTGGTCCACATGCTGCATTTTTTACTGCACGCGAAGAATGTAAACGAAGCATGCCGGGCAGGATAATCGGAATTTCAAAAGATGTTCATGGAAACCGGACCTTGAGAATGGCGCTGCAAACACGCGAGCAACACATTAAAAGAGAAAAAGCTACTTCGAATATTTGTACTGCTCAGGCCCTGCTGGCAACCATGGCCGGTTTTTTTGGGGTTTATCACGGGCCGGAAGGAATTAAAGCAATCGCCGGAAGAATTCACTCTATTGCAGCTTTTCTAGCTGTTGAAATTGAAAAACTGGGGTACAAACAATTAAATGCAAACTTTTTTGATACCGTTCGTTTCGCTTTACCAAAACATGTAAAACATATTGATATTGAATGGCTTTCATTGGAACTTGAAATGAATTTCAGGTATTTCGAAAATGGAGAAGTTGGAATTAGTGTTGACGAAACAACCAACCTCGACGATATTAACTGGATTCTTGAAGTTTTTGCAAAAGCTGCAAACAAACGCTGGCAGGTTATTCATGAATACCCTGAGGGGATTACAATTGATGCGAAATTTTCAAGAACTTCTGAATTTATGACGCAGGAGGTTTTTAACAAATACCGTTCGGAAACTGAAATGCTGCGTTATATAAAAAGGCTGGAACACAAAGATATTTCGCTGACACAATCGATGATTTCGCTCGGGTCGTGTACCATGAAATTAAATGCAGCCACCGAAATGTTACCGCTAAGTTGGATTGAATTTAACGGTATTCATCCGTTTGTTCCCAAAAACCAGGCTCGTGGTTACCACGAAATGATGGAAGAGTTGCGTCGCGATTTATCCGAAATTACAGGAATGGCCGATGTTAGTTTAATGCCAAACTCGGGCGCTGCCGGCGAATATGCCGGATTAATGGTAATTCAGGCATACCACAGAAGTCGGGGTGAGGAACAGCGCGATGTTGTTCTTATTCCGTCGTCGGCACACGGAACCAACCCGGCAAGTGCTGTGATGGCAGGAATGAAGGTAGTTGTTGCTGCCTGCGATGAAAAAGGAAACATTGATTTGGAAGATGTAAAAAAGAAAGCTGAAGAATACAAAGAAACACTTTCAGCATTCATGGTTACATATCCGTCGACCCACGGTGTTTTCGAATCGGCAATTGTCGATATGTGCGAGGTTATTCACGAAAACGGCGGTCAGGTTTATATGGATGGTGCAAATATGAATGCACAGGTTGGGTTAACGTCGCCTAAAATAATTGGTGCCGATGTTTGTCACCTTAATTTGCACAAAACATTTGCAATTCCGCACGGCGGTGGTGGTCCCGGTGTTGGTCCTATTGCAGTGGCAAGTCATTTGGTCGATTTTCTTCCTTCGCACCCGATAATGAATAACGGTCATGTTGGAATTAATGCAGTTTCAGCTGCACCCTGGGGAAGCGCTTCTGTTCTTACAATAACTTACGGTTACATAAAAATGATGGGAGCCCAGGGATTAACCGAAGCAACCAAAATGGCTATTTTGAATGCGAATTACATTGCAAAAGCACTGGAGAAAAATTATGGCATTTTATACACCGGCGAAAACGGAAGAATTGCTCACGAAATGATTCTGGAATGCCGCCATTTTAAAGCTTCGTCGGGAATTAGCGAGGAAGATATTGCCAAACGTCTGATGGATTATGGTTTTCATGCACCCACACTTTCATTTCCGGTTCACGGAACATTAATGGTTGAACCTACTGAAAGTGAGTCGAAAGCCGAGCTCGACCGGTTTATCGATGCGCTGAATTCAATCTACAATGAAATAAGGGAAATTGAAGAAGGCAATGCCGACAAGCTCGATAACGTACTTAAAAATGCACCTCACACTGCAGAACAGGTTTGCGGGAATGAATGGAAACACGCTTATTCACGTGAAAAGGCAGCTTTTCCGGTAGAGTGGATCAGAGAAAATAAATACTGGGTGCCGGTTGGGCGTGTAGATAATGCCTGGGGCGATCGCAACCTGATTTGTACTTGCGGAACGCCGGAAGAATACGAATTAATGACAAGCGAATAGTTTACAATGATTGTATTTCCGAATGCAAAAATAAATATCGGATTAAATGTGGTTTCCAGGCGGGCCGATGGCTATCATAACCTGGAAACCATTTTCTACCCGGTTAAGCTGGCTGATGCTCTTGAATTTGCAGAATCGGATAAAACTGAACTGACCACATCAGGTATTTCAATTGCAGGAAATCCTAATGACAATTTAATTCTGAAAGCATACTGTTTACTGAAAAATGATTTTGACCTTCCGGAATTAAAATTTCACCTTCATAAAGTTGTGCCTTTTGGAGCCGGTCTTGGAGGCGGTTCTTCCGACGCGGCTTTTACCCTTACATCGCTGAATACTTTTTTCAATCTGAATATTTCTATTGAGGAATTAAAAAAGTATGCAGCAAAAATCGGCGCCGACTGTTCTTTTTTCATCGATAATAAACCGGCATTTGCCGAAGGAATCGGAAATCAACTGTCGCCGGTAAAAATCAATCTTTCTTCCTATAAAATTTTAATTGTTAAACCTTCAGTTTCTGTCAGCACTCCCGAAGCTTACAGAAATGTTGTTCCGGCAAAACCCGAATTCAGTTTAAAGGAAATCGAACAAATTCCGCTGGAGGACTGGAAAAACCTGGTAAAAAACGACTTCGAAAAAAGCATTTTGCCCAGGTTTCCTGAAATAGAAGAATTAAAGGAAGGGCTATATAAAATGGGAGCTTTGTACGCATCTATGTCAGGAAGCGGCTCAGCGGTATTCGGTATATTTCGACATTTACCGACGAATTTCGACAAATTCCTACCAAAAGGTATTTTTATTTACCGATAATTTCCTGCATTCACCGACCTTAAGGTTTCATTAACAAAATATTTGTACTTTTTAACAAAAAGGCGTGTAACCTTTGTACCCGTAATTAGTCTATTAAAGTGAAAACAAAATTAGAAAACAAGACGACAATTTCAGAGAGAATAGAAACAATTAGTAAGAAAACAGAAAACATAGAAACAATGAAAACAAGAATTAGTCAATTAGTATTAGCAGCAATTTTCACCCTTTCGTTAGTGGCTGGAAATGTAAAAGCTGAAGGAACGGAAATTAAAGCCTCAAGCCTTGAAAACGTAAAAGAATCTGCACTTGAAGTTGAAACATGGATGGTTAACGAAAATTACTGGGTAAATGAAAATTACGATATGAAGTTAATTTCGGAAACCGGTCTTGAAGTTGAAAACTGGATGATAAATAACAATTTCTGGTCGACAGCTGAAAGTTATTCTATGGAAACAGCTTCGGAAGCAGGTTTGGAACTTGAAAACTGGATGATAGATGAAACAGTGTGGGGAACACAAAATGTAAACACCGTGGAAAAAGAAAATGTATTGAATCTTGAAGATTGGATGATTAACCAAAATATTTGGAATAGGTTATAGGGAAAAGTTTTTAAAACGCGATTAGCTTAATTGGGATTTTTAGTAAGTGGGGCTGCTTTTGCAGCCCTTTTTTTGCAAAAAAAATCCGCTCAAATTACTAAGCGGATTTTATTTTATATCCTGTAGAATTTACTTCTTCAGTTGTTTTGGTGCAATCTCAATCATTAAATGCCTTTTGGGAATTACTTCGCCTTTGTTGACATGGATTTTTACAATCTCGCCGTCAAAAGGCATACGTACCTGGTTTTGCATTTTCATTGCCTCCAAAAGTAACAGGGTTGTTCCTTCTTTTACTTTTTCCTTCGGTTTTACATAAATATCGATAATAGTACCTGGAATAAATGAATAAAGAAGGTTTTCGTTTGGTACTTCCCAGTTTACCCGTTCTTCAAATTTCCGTGTAAAAGTTGTTTTATAAACAGCCCCCTGAATAATCAGATTTTTTAATTCTTTTTCTTCTGCCATAACTAAAATTTTTAAAACGGTGGAATGCCGTGTTTTTTATTAGGAAGCGCTACACTTTTATTTTCTGAAACCTTCAACGCATGTAAAATACGTGGTCGGGTTTCTTTGGGTTCAATAACTTCGTCGATGTAACCCTGTGCTGCCGCAACATATGGGTTGGCAAATTTTTCCTTGTATTCCTGGATTTTTTGCTGGCGCATTTCTTCCGGGTTTTCAGCTTCGGCAATTTCTTTTCTAAAAACAATATTGGCAGCTCCCTCTGGCCCCATAACAGCGATTTCAGCGGTTGGCCATGCAAAAACAAAATCGGCACGCAAATGGCGTGAGTTCATTGCAATATAACCACCTCCGTACGCTTTGCGAAGAATAACGGTAACTTTTGGCACAGTTGCCTCACTGTAAGCATAAAGAATTTTTGCCCCGTGACGGATAACTCCTGCATGTTCCTGATCGACTCCAGGCAAATAACCCGGAAGGTCTTCGAGTGTAACAATCGGAATGTTAAATGCATCGCAATAACGGATAAAACGGGCTGCTTTGTCGGAACTGTCGGTATCGAGAACACCGGCAAGTACCATTGGCTGATTGGCAACAAAACCTATTGTTTCGCCTTCCATTCTACCAAAACCAATAATAATGTTCGGCGCAAAATATTCCATTACTTCAAAGAAATCGGAACCATCGACAATTGTTTTGATTATGTCGCGCATGTCGTACGGAATCCGTGGGTCCGCAGGAACAATATCTTCAATTTTTGGTCCCTTTAGTGGTGTTTTTGGTGGATAAGGAAGTGCCTTTCTTGAATTGTTTCTTGGAATAAAGCTGATAAGTTTTTTTATCTGATCGAAACATTCCTGTTCATTTTGAGCATAAAAATGTGCATTCCCGGTAATTTCAGCATGAACACGCGCACCGCCCAGTTCTTCCATTGAAATTTCTTCACCCAAAACCGATTTAATAACACTCGGACCGGTAATAAACATTTTTGAAATGTTTTCAACAACAAAAACAAAGTCGGTTAATGCAGGGGAATAAACTGCTCCACCGGCACAAGGCCCAAGAATTACAGATATTTGGGGAATAACACCTGAAGCCAGCGTATTTCTGAAGAAGATTTCACCGTAACCGGCCAGTGAATTAACACCTTCCTGAATACGTGCACCGCCCGAGTCGTTAATCCCAATAAGCGGAACTCTCATTTTCAGGGCATGGTCCATAATTTTTGTGATTTTACGCGCATGCATCAAACCCAGCGAGCCACCGGCAACCGTAAAGTCTTGTGCAAAAATACAAACAGGTTTATTATAAATTGTACCGGTACCTATAATTACACCATCGCCATGTAATACTTTCGATTCCATGCCGAAATCTTTGGCAGCATGTTCTACAAAAAGGTCGTACTCGTGAAATGAATTTTTATCCAATAAGGCAAGAATACGTTCACGGGCAGTGAGTTTCCCCATTTTGGCTTGTTGCTCTATGGCTTTATCACCACCACCTTTTTGTACTTCTTTTTTCCTTTTCCGTAGGTCAAGGACATTGCTTCTAAGTGACATAAAGTTTGTTTTAAGTTAAAAATCACCCAATAATTTTGGGTTCTTGATTTGTTTTTTAGAATTCAAAGTGGAGGCAAAATTATAATTTTTTTCCTTTGAGATTCTTAAATGCGGGTCAGTTGTACGTAATTTAAAGTGCAATAGTTCACGGCAGTCGAATAATAGTACCCGGAGTTTGAAAAGTTCTTCCTAGCGTGCGGCCCAGCGAAAAACAAAAAATGCGATGATACTGTAAATAAGATTGGGTATCCAAACTGCAACAAATGGCGGGGTGTTTCCATTGATGGCAAAAACCGTGGAAACCTGCATAAATAGTATATAGGAAAAGCTGAGAAGTAACCCCAGTCCAAGATGAAGACCAAGCCCGCCTTTAATTTTTCGTGAAGCCAAACCCGCACCAATAATGGTTAAAATAAATGCCGAAAACGGGCCTGCAACCCGGCGGTGTTTTTCAATTTCCCATTCCACATAATTCACCCCGCGCAACTTCATCTGGCTGATTTCATTTTTGAGTGCCGGGGTTGTATATGTTTCCATCTGATTTTTAACCATTTTATAATCGTCAGGAACCATATTTAACGTAGTGTCTAGCCGATAACCTTTTTCAAAAGTTTCGTGGTCGTCGTAAATTTTTCTTGTCCAGTAATTGTTAATGACCCATTTTTGTGTTTCATCATCCCAGCGAATATTGTCGGCAGTTAGTTTTTCAACCAGTTTAGCCCCGTCGAAACGTTCAATTGTAAATCGGTAACCAACATTGTTTGCATTAAAACTTTGCATATAAATGTAAACTCCCGGTTCAATTTGCCGGTGAATATTTCGTTCGGTAATCACCTTGTTGTTGTCGATATATTTGGTGCGGAAATCGTTCAGGGTTTTATTGGCGGGCGGAATAACATAATTGCCAAGTGCAAAGGAAAAAATTGCGATAAAAAAGGCCGAAACCAAATATGGTCTCATTAACCGGAGGTACGAAACCCCGCTACTCAAAATGGCAATAATTTCAGTGTTGTAAGCCATTTTCGAGGTGAAATAAATAACAGCAATAAATGTAAATAGAGGACTGAAAAGATTGGCAAAATATGGGATGAAGTTGAAATAATAATCAAAAATAATGTCCTTTCCCGGAATTTCTTTCGAAATAAATTCATCAAGGTTCTCTGCCATATCGAAAACTATGGCAATGCTTAAAATTAATGCAATGGCATAAAAAAAAGTTCCCAGAAACTTTTTTGTAATATAAAGATCAATGGTTTTATAAAATTTCATGTTTACAGTCTGTGTTTTAATTTTTTAACCATCTCACTTTTCCAGCTTTTAAAATCGCCGGAAATAATTTTTTCACGGGCGGTTTTTACCAGCCACAAATAAAAAGCCAGGTTGTGTTGACTGGCAATTTGTGCGCCAAGCATTTCACCCGAAACAATCAAATGTCGTAAATAGGCTTTTGAATACTGGTCAACAAAAGAACTTCCGTTTTCATCGATGGGAGAGTGGTCGTTAGCCCATTTTTTATTTTTTATGTTGATGATTCCTTCGCTGGTGAAAAGCATCCCGTTTCTTCCGTTTCGTGTTGGCATCACACAATCAAACATATCAACACCACGGTCGATCGATTCGAGAATGTTTACCGGCGTACCAACTCCCATCAGATAACGTGGTTTGTTTTGCGGTAAATCTGCCGTGCAAACTTCGGTCATTTCGTACATAACCTGTTCTTCTTCACCCACCGAAAGACCGCCAATGGCATAACCGTCGGCTTCGAACGTTTTTACATGTTCAACTGCAATTTTTCGCAAATCGGCAAAAGTATTTCCCTGAACAATGGGGAACAACGACTGGTTGTGGCCGTATTTTGGCTGTGTATTATTAAACTGGACAAAACAGCGTTCGAGCCAACGTTGTGTTAATTCGAGCGACTTTTTTGCATAATTGTAATCGGCATCTCCAGGTGCACATTCATCAAAAGCCATTATAATATCGGCGCCAATGGTACGTTGAATATCCATCACTTTTTCGGGTGTGAACATGTGGTACGAACCATCGATGTGCGATTGAAAACGGGCTCCTTCCTCGCTAAGCTTGCGAATGTCTCCCAACGAAAAAACCTGGTAGCCGCCGCTGTCGGTTAAAATTGGCCTGTCCCAGCGGTTGAATTTGTGCAGTCCGCCTGCGCTTTCAATAATTTCAATTCCAGGCCGAAGATACAGATGGTATGTGTTCCCTAAAATAATCTGAGCTTTAATGTCTTCCTTTAAATCACGGGTGTGAATTCCTTTTACCGAACCGGCTGTTCCCACAGGCATAAAAATGGGGGTTTCAATTTTACCATGACCCGTAGTAATTACTCCTGCCCTCGCCCGTGTGCCATCCAAAGTATGTGTCAACTCAAATTCCATCTGCTTTTTTTGAGGGTTCAAATATAGTTATTATCCTTTAAATGAACGGGAATTAATAAACACACCACTGTTAATTTAAGCTAATTCATTCAAATAAAATTAAATAACTTTTTATTCCTTAAAATTTTGAAATTGAAATGAATGTTTCCATTTTTGGAGCAGCAATTCAGCGACCACTTAGTACTTTTATTTGATGTTCGAGAATTATCTAAAAATAATAACTGAAGCAAAGTTGTTTCAACAGGTTGCCCTGTTGCTTTTTGCCGTTTTCTTTTTAATACGAATGTTTTTTGTTCTGTTTTACTGGTTACGTTTGTTGTGGGCCGGGAGAAAAAATGCAGATTCAAAAAGTGAACCTTTGTCGCTGATTTTAACTGTTAGAAATGAAGAAGAAAATATTCGGGCAAAATTGCCAGCAATTCTGAATATAAAAAATTGCGATTTTGAAGTAGTAGCTATCGACGATTTTTCGCAGGATAATTCGCTTTCCGTTTTGGGCGTTCTTCGAAAAGAAAATCAAAAATTGAAAGTTTCCTCGTTAAACCAGGAAACCCGTTTTTCGGCGAAGTTGGCTCAAAACATAGCCATAAAAGGGGCAAAAAACGATTGGGTAATGACAATCCCGGCTTCGGTTTCCGATTTTGGAGATGATTGGCTGGCTAAAATTTCGTTGGCCGCCGGCGAAAATCAAAATGTAGTTATAAATTATTCCAATGTAATTGCTTCAAAAGGATTTGCCAACCTTATATATCGGATTGAACGTTTTTTTCAGCAAACAAAAAGTGCCGGTTTTTTGATAAACAGGTTGCCGTTTGTTTATTTTGAAGAGAATGTGGCTTTCAGAAAAAATAAATATTTCGAGTTGGGCGGTTACGGGATGAAAATAAAAGAGCCTTTTGCAAATCTTGAACTGTTGGTCAACATTTTTATACGAAAAAAACAAACTGCCTTACTTTTTAACAGCCAAACAGCAATTCGAAATGAAGAAGAAATTGCCACGATCGATTATTTTGAGTTGCTTAAAAAAAGCTTCAGAATTGAAAAACATCTTTCGTGGATCAAACGACAGATGCTGCATTTCGAAAACTTTAGCAAATTGTTGTTTTTACCATTAGTTGTTTTTGTAATTGTTTTATTTACTGCAATTTGGCCAATTGTTGCAGTAATGGTTGGTATTCCGGTTTTAATGCGTGTGTTTATCATAAAAATCCTTCAAAATCGTTTGAATGAACGTAAAATATTCATATCTTCGTTAATATATGAACTGATTGTGCCTTATTTCAAAGTGGTTTACCGTTGGCATTTCAATCGACGAAGCCGAAATCAAAAATGGAGGAGCAGTTTTTAAAATTATCGGAGAAAGCACGCCACGATTATAATTTAGTCCAGGCAGCTTTGGAAGGCGACGAAAAAGCTTTCGCCCGTTTGCTTAGTCGTTACAAGGATGCTATATATTTTATGCTGCTGAAAATGGTAAACAACCGCAGCGATGCTGAAGATTTGACACTCGAAGCTTTTGGTAAAGCGTTTAAAAACCTGCATCAGTATTCACCGACTTACGCATTTAGTACATGGCTTTTTAAAATAGCTTCAAACAACTGTATCGATTTTCTTCGGAAGAAAAAAGGTACACATGTTTCCATTGAAAACAATACCGAACAAAACGAAACAAGTGAACAGCTTCGTTTAAAATCGAAAGATCCGAATCCCGAGGAACGACTAATAAGGCAGCAAAAAGCAATTCTACTGCGCAGGGTTGTGCGACGGTTAAAACCCCGGTATCAAACTCTGGTTGAATTGCGTTATTTCAGGGAATATTCTTACGAAGAAATTGCAAAAGAATTAAATTTGCCGCTCGGTACAGTAAAAGCCCAGCTTTTCAGGGCACGCGAAATGCTGTTTAAAATGATTGAAAGTACCGAAATGGCTGAACAGTAACAATTCTTTTGAATGGATATTATAACTAAATATTTTCCCAAATTAACTCCGGAACAAAGTCGGCAAATGGAAATGCTTGAGCCGTTGTATGCTGAATGGAACGCTCAAATCAATGTAATTTCACGAAAGGATTTTGAATCGCTATACGAAAAACATGTTCTGCATTCACTGGCCATTGCAAAATTTACTCGTTTCAGCGCCGGTACTAAAATTCTTGATGTGGGTACAGGCGGTGGTTTTCCGGGAATTCCACTGGCCATATTTTTTCCTGAAGTTCAGTTTCATTTGGTCGATTCAATCGGAAAGAAAATAAAAGTTGTTAACGGAGTGGCTGAATCTTTGGGTTTGAAAAATGTGAAAGCAGAACAAATCAGGGCAGAGCAGCTCACCGGACAGTACGATTTTGTGATTAGCCGTGCGGTTACCCGGTTACCCGAATTTGTTCCGTGGGTAAAAAAGAACATTTCACCAAAACAAAAAAATGCCATTTCAAACGGCATTTTATATCTTAAAGGCGGCGATATTCAAAATGAAATCAGGCCTTTCAAAAAGAATGTTTTTGTTCAGAATCTCTCAGTCTACTTTGAAGAAGAATTTTTCGAGACAAAAAAGCTGGTTCATCTCATTCTGTAAAAATTAATGTTTAACCTTTTCGTCGCCAAAAGAAACTCCCATTTTTCTTGCTTTATCAATCAATGAAAAGCCGGGTTCAATCAGACGAAGTTTCCCTCCAACCTCTTCCAGCGGAACCGTTGAAAGTTCATTTTTCTTAATGGCAACCATGGTACCAAAGCAACCGTCGGCAATACATTGTGCAGCAAAAGCGCCGTAACGTGTTGCCAAAATACGGTCCATCGGTGACGGACTTCCTCCGCGTTGAATGTACCCAAGTACTGTTTCGCGGGTTTCAATTCCGGTGTGTGTCTGAATATATTTTGCAATATGAGAAGCCGCACTTTTGTGTGCCGGATGTTTAATCCCTTCGGCTACCACAACAATTGAATACGGTTTTTTGTCTTCGTAACGCTTTTCAATTTTATGAATAACCGATTTAATGTTGTATGGAATTTCGGGTAAAAGTATAATGTCACCCCCGCCTGCTAACCCGGAATAAAGCGCCAGCCAGCCAGCGTTGTGTCCCATAATTTCAATAATCATAACCCGTTGGTGCGAGTTGGCGGTAGTGTGCAAGCGGTCGATGGCATCGGTGGCAATCTGCACTGCCGAGTCGAAACCAAAAGTAAGGTCGGTTCCCCAAACGTCGTTATCAATTGTTTTTGGAATTCCGATTACATTCAATCCCTCTTTTGCCAAAAGACTGGCTGTTTTCATGGTTCCGTTACCGCCGATACAGACTACACAGTCGAGGCCAAGTTTATGGTAGTTTTCCACAATTTTTTCGGGTTTGTCGTTTTCTCCTCCGTCTTCTTTCACCAGTTTGTAAGGTTTTTCACGTGAGGTACCTAAAATAGTTCCGCCCAGTGTCAATATCCCCGAAAGCTGTGCTTCTTTTAATTCCAGATAATCGTTGTTGATTAACCCTGAAAAACCAGCGTTGAACCCATAAACTTTCATTCCGTATTCAACTATTGCAGTTTTTCCCACTCCTCTGATAGCCGCATTTAACCCCGGGCAGTCGCCTCCGGCAGTTAAAATTCCAATTCTTTTTGGTTTTCCAGATAAACTCATAGTATTTATTTAAGTATAACTTTCAATATTAAAATCTAAATTACAAAACAATACCTTAAAATATTACTTTTGCATGCATGGAAATATTATTGTTTCAGGAAAACTTAGTAATAAATCCTCTATTGAAACAATAAAAAGAGTTATTTTTTATAATTTCGTTTTCTTCAAAAAAAGTTACCATTAACCAATAAAAAAAGCAACAAAATGAAAAAAGTATTCGCGTTTTTTTTAGCAGGTGCATTCGTTTTTGGAATGTCGTGCCAGAATAGTCAGAAAAACACGGCTCAGGAGCCGGAAGAAAAAGCTGCAGTAGAAGAAACTGCAGGGCCAAATGAGTTAACACAGGCTGAAGTTAATGACGGTTGGGTTTTATTGTTCGACGGTCAAACCAGCGATGGCTGGAGAGGTGTTAATAAAACTACCTTTCCTACAGGTTGGGAAGTTGCCGACGGAACTTTGCATTGTAAAGGTTCGGGCCAGGGTGAAGCCGGTGCCAACGACGGTGGCGATATTCTTTACGATAAAGAATTTGCAAATTTCGACTTGAAAATGGAATGGAAAATCTCAGAAGGTGGTAATTCAGGTATTTTCTATCTTGGAAAAGAAGTTGAAGGCTGGCCTATTTATAAAACTGCTCCTGAAATGCAGGTTCTTGATAACGAAAGACATCCGGATGCATTGCTTGGAAAAGACGGAAACCGTAAAGCAGGATCATTATACGATCTTATTCCTGCTAATCCGCAAAACGCAAAACCGGCCGGCGAATGGAATACAATCGAAATTTTATGCTACAAAGGCACTGTTGTTCACAAACAAAACGGCGAAATTGTTTTGGAATACCACTTGTGGACTGACGACTGGAAAAATCTTGTAGCAGGTTCTAAATTCCCGGAATTAAATCCTGACTGGGCGAATGTTGCATCTTCAGGTTTAATTGCATTGCAGGACCACGGTGATGATGTTTGGTTCCGCAATATTAAAATCAAAGAATTGTAGTCTTTTCTTTTGATATATTCAAACTAACAGAACGATGCCCGGGTAGATTTATCCGGGCTTTTTCTTGACTTATTATTCCGGAAAATATCCTGAATCGTTAAGGATTTGCTGGTAATCACTGTTTTTCATTAATTGGGCAACCGTTATTTCAGGATGTTCTTTCATGTATTTTTTTACAATTTGCCAGCCAATCCAAATGCCGGTCCGGCCTGGCGATTCAATCGGAAAACCATTGGTATAGGGCGCATCGTTGATATACCTTACAATATCCATGCGTTTGTTCGAATAAAGCATTTTATTTTCTATAAGGTTTAACCACATTTGCGCTTCATTTTTTTTGCACCAGTCGAGCTGGAGTTTTGAATAGCCAATTTTCAGTGTGTCGTTCATTTCAGGCAAAAGGGCATCTGTAAAATACATCAACTTTCCCTGGTAAATCATGTTCCCTAAAACATTTGTGATTTTCACCGATTCGTCGAATTCAGTAATTGCCCAGGCGTAAGCAACATCCGAAGCAATTTTTTCTTTGTACATGTTCTGAATTTTGTACGACGGAGCAGTGCTCAACTGTTGATAATATGCACAGTCGCGTCCGAGGTATTTATCGAGACTTATTCCTACAATATTTTCGGCAGTAAAAACCGACTGGTTAAATCCCGAAATGCAGGTGTAAACCACTGGAATTTCTTTCCCGGGAAAATAATATTGATAATGTTTGAATGCATCGTTTATTTCCTTTTCAATGGATGTAAAATCCGAAAACTCTTTTTCAACCAGATTTTTTACATTTAAAATCATGGTGTCGGTCAGAAACTGGTCGATAACAAAAGGGAATTCTTCATCGTCGATGCCGCCAGCCCTGATTATTTTGTAGGAATAAAGATCAAAAAAGTCGGGATATTTGTTGTGAAGTGCAACCAATTCCTGCAAAGTGTCTTTCATTGGCAACGAAAACAACTCCTTTTCGAAACGAACAAATTTAACCTCTTTGTTCATTCCCGAAACATCAATTTTGAGTGGATTTCTTTGGCATGAAAAAAGAAAAACCACCACCAGAACCACAAAAAACAGATACGCTATTCGTTTCATTTTTATATGAATTTTAATTCAATACGCTTCCTTTCTTTTATTATTGCGAAATTGAATGAAAAATTGGAGATTTGCAATCAATTATTGTTGCATGGAATTCAACAATGTTTTGTTCGTCCGAATTTGAAAATCAGAGTGAATTATGAAAGTTGCATTTGCACAGCTAAATTTTATCATTGGCGATTTTGAAGGAAACTCTTCAAAAATTATCCGGAACATTAACAAAGCAAAAGAAAACGGCGCCGATTTGGTTGTGTTTTCCGAGCTTTCTGTAACCGGATATTATCCGCACGATTTGCTTGAAAAGAAGGAGTTTATTCAAAAGGCCGAAGAAGCAGTTTACAAAATTGCAGAAAGTTGCTCAGGAATAGCTGCCATAATTGGCGCTCCGCGAATTAACAGGCACGAAAAAGGCAAAAAATTGTATAACTCGGCTTTTTTTCTGAACAACGGAAAAGTGGAAAGTATTCAGAATAAAACACTTTTGCCCACTTACGATATTTTTGATGAATACCGGCATTTTGAACCCAACAAGGATTTTGATATCGTGGAATACAAAGGCGAAAAAATTGCAATAACGATTTGTGAAGATTTGTGGGATGAACAACCAACTGCCAGCGAATTTGGAAAAGACAAACTTTACCAGACCTCGCCCATGGAAGAGTTGTCGAAATTCAACCCCGATTTTGTGGTGAACATTTCAGCTTCACCATTTTCGTACAACCAGGAAGGCTGGCGCAAAAATGTTTTGATTTCAAAAGCAAAAAAATACAACGTGCCGGTTTTGTATGTCAACCAGGTGGGTGCACACACCGAACTTATTTTTGACGGCGGCTCGGTTTTGATCGATAAAAACGGTGAAATTGTAAAAGAGCTGAACTATTTCAGTGAAGATTTTCTGATTGTTGACACAAAAAATACGGGTGAAACTTCGCTCCAAAAAAGTGCCGGTTATGTTGAAAAGATTCACGATGCACTGGTTTTGGGCATTCGCGATTATTTTGCAAAAATGGGGTTTAAAAGTGCAACCCTCGGACTTTCAGGTGGAATCGATTCGGCCGTGGTTGCGGTGCTGGCAGTTCGTGCTTTGGGGGCTGAAAATGTGCGTGTTTTACTCATGCCCTCAAAATATTCTTCGGATCATAGTGTGAACGACGCCATTCAGCTGGCCGAAAACCTGAAAATAAAATACGATATTATAAATATTCAGTCTGCCGTTGATGCTTTTGAAACGGGGTTGTTCCCAATTTTTGCCGGATTAAAAGCCGATGTTACCGAAGAAAATATTCAGGCGCGGGCACGCGGAATTTATGTGATGGCGCTTTCCAATAAATTCGGAAATATTTTACTGAATACAACCAATAAAAGCGAATGTGCCGTGGGTTACGGAACTTTGTACGGCGATATGAACGGAGGACTGGCCGTTTTAGGCGATGTTTACAAAATGGATGTTTACCGGCTTTCGCGCTTTATAAATAAAGACGGTGAAGTTATTCCCGAAAATTCGATTCTGAAACCACCGTCGGCAGAATTGCGCCCCGATCAAAAAGACTCTGATTCGCTTCCTGAATACGAAGATTTGGATCGTATCCTCTTCAATTTTATTGAATTAAATAAGTCGCCAAAAGAAATTATGGAACTGGGTTTTGAAGAAAGTGTGGTGAGCAGGGTTATCAGAATGGTGAACATGAACGAATACAAACGCTTCCAGGCTGCACCAATACTGAGAGTAAGTTCAAAAGCTTTTGGTTTTGGCCGTAAAATGCCACTGGTCGCCAGATATTAGTTAAATTCTAAAATTGTATTTTACACAGTGTGCCAAAAATCTTTGATTTCGGCAGAAATCGTGTAAAATAATTGTTAAAAATGGAGGCGTTTTGCTCAAAATTTTTAACTTTGATGCTCTAAAACATACACATACAGATATGTTAAATTCAGAGTTGGGAGTAAAGGATATTGTTGATAATCCAAAGTCTATATTTTATCTTTTAAATCAGGAAGAAAAGGATGATTTGCAAAATCATATTTCTCTTTCGCACTATAAAAAAAATGAATTCATCTTTAAAGAAGGAGATAAACCTTCCGGCTTTTTAATTTTGGTTGACGGCAAAGTCAAAATTTTTAAGGAAGGAGTAGGCGGACGTGAACAGATTGTGAGGATGGCAAAACCTTTAGGTATTATTGGTTACCGTGCGCTTTTTAGCGATGAAATACACAATTCGTCGGCAGTAACGTTAGAAGAATCGTTGGTTTGTACGGTTAGTTCAGATTTTATGTACGGTAAGGCGCTGAAAAACAGTGACTTTTCATTGAAAATTATTCGCAAACTTTCGAAAGAGTTGGGTTTCTCTAATTCAAGAACAGTTACTTTAACACAAAAACATATCCGCGGCAGGCTGGCTGAATCGTTGCTTTTGTTGAAAGACAAATACGGTTTTGAACACGACGGAACTACCCTTAGAGTTTATATGTCGCGCGAAGACATTGCCAATCTTTCAAACATGACAACTTCGAATGCCATCCGTACTTTGTCAACTTTTGCCAGCGAAAAAGTTATCGCTATCGACGGCAGGAAAGTAAAAATACTGGATGCACACCGGCTGGAACGAATCAGTAAATTAGGATAATTCAAAATCCCGCTTCACGGCGGGATTTTTTGTTTCTACTCGTGAATATAAATACGTTTAACGCGTTGCGATATTCCGGTTAAAATTTCATAAGGAATAGTTCCTGCTTTTTGCGCAACTTCAGCAAGCGGAATATTTTTCCCGAAAAATTCCACCGTGTCGCCCTGATGAACTTCTGTTTTAGTAACATCGAGCATTAGCATATCCATGCAAACATTTCCAATGATTGTCACTTTTTTCCCTTTGATAAATGCCTGCCCGTTTTTGTTTCCCAACTTTCGGTCGAGACCGTCGGCGTAGCCCAGCGGAACAATGGCGATGCGGCTTTCGCGAACAACGGCTCCTTTGCGGTTGTACCCCACTGTTTCGTCTTCGCGCACCGTTTTAACCTGCGAAACCGTGCTTTTTAAAGTTCCGATGTTCTCCAGCGCCAATCCGGTTTGCGAAATTCCGTACAATCCAATGCCCAGCCGAACCATCTCAAACTGTTTTTCAGGGAAACGTTCAATCCCGGCTGAATTCAGAATGTGTCGGTCAATGGAGTGGGGGAAGGCTTTAGTAATTTCGTTTGACAGTTGTTCGAAAATTTGAATCTGACGGTATGTGAAATAATCCAGTTCGGGATCGTCGCTGCCGGCCAGGTGAGAAAATACTGACTTAATTTTTACACTTCCCGATTTTTGTATTCTTAAAATTACAGCTTCAATTTCATCGCGGGTTTTAAAACCCAGCCGGTTCATTCCGGTGTCAAGTTTCAGGTGAACAGGAAAATCTTCAAGAGCATTCTGAGCCACGGTTTTTATTATTCCTTCCAGAAGTTCAATGCTGTAAATGTTGGGTTCTAACCGGTAATCAACCAGGTTTTGAAAACTGTGTTCTTCCGGATTCATAACAATTATAGGTGTCTGAATTCCTGCATTTCTTAGTTGAACACCTTCGTCGGCAACTGCAACTGCTAAATAATCGACATTCTGATATTGTAAAAGTTTTGCAATTTCAACATCGCCGGTTCCGTACGAAAACGCTTTTACCATTACCATGATTTTGGTTTCCGGTTTTAATTTCGAACGAAAAATATTCAGGTTATGAACCAGCGCATTCAAATTGATTTCCAAAACAGTTTGATGCGCTTTTTGCTGTAACATTTCAGCAATTTTCTCGAACGTAAATTTACGGGCCCCTTTTATCAGAATTACCGCGTTTTTAAAGTCGTCTCTCCGAAATGATTTTTCAAAATCGCCCAACTGTGGGAAAAAGGTTTTTTTTATCGAAAAAACTCCTGAAAATTCAGAAATTTCGGGACCGATTCCAACCAGTTCGTCAATTCCCCATTCCGCTAAAAGATTATTTACCTGGGCATACAAATCGTTTTTTGCAATTCCGGTATGCTGAATATCGGAAAGAATGAGCATTTTGTGCAAGTGTACCTTGGCGGCTTGCTGCTGCAAAACCGATAATGCAATGGAAAGCGAGTTTAAATCGGAATTGTAGTAGTCGTTGATAAGCAAACAGTTGTTGATTCCCTGTTTTATTTCCAGTCGCATAGCCACCGGTTCAAGATATTTAAAACGCGGAAGAATTTCAAAAAACGGTGTTTTTAATGTATGGACAACTGCAAAACAATGGCAAGCATTTTCAATGGCCGAATCGTCGGTGAATGGGATTTCAAAGACATGGAATTCCTGAAAAAGGCTGGCGGTTATTTTTGTGTACTCTTCTTTTTTATCTGCAGAAAATGAAATAAGCGCGGGTTGGTTTTGCAACGACCAGTTGATTTTCTCAACCGAATTTTCATCGCAAAATATTTCGCATTCACGGTTTAATTCTTCCTTGTCGACACAATAAACCAGCTTTTCCGATTTTTTGAAAAGGTTGAGTTTCTCTCTGATTTTTTGTTGAATAGAACCAAAATTTTCCTGGTGAGCATCGCCAATGTTAGTGAAAATTCCGATTTCGGGTTGAATTATTTCACCCAGGTTTTGCATTTCGCCGGGTTGTGAAATACCTGCCTCAAAAATTCCAAGGTCAAAATTTTCGTTCATCAGCAACACCGAAAGCGGAACGCCAATTTGCGAATTGTAGCTTTTGGGGCTTCTTACAATTTTAAAAGTATCAGAAAGTAGGTCGTGCAACCATTCTTTTACAATTGTTTTTCCGTTACTTCCGGTAATTCCGATAACCGGGAAATTATATTGCTTCCGGTTGAAAGTTGCCAGCTTTTGAAGCGCTTTTGTTGTGTTTTCAACTAAAATAAAAGTAGCTTCTGTGTTGATCCGGTTTTTGTCGGAAACCACAAAAGTTTTGATGCCTTTTTTTATGAGTTCAGGAATATACTGGTGCCCGTTGTTTCGCGGTCCGGTTAAAGCAAAAAACAGCGCTTCGTTTCCTCTGAAAAACGTGCGGCTGTCGGTAACAATTTGCGAAATGGATTGCTGTAAATGGCTGTTTTGCGAGAAGATTTTCCCTTCGACTATTTCAGCGATTTGTTCCGTGGTAAAGCGTTTCATTTTTTTCGGTTGGCTTCGCGGTAGCAACTTCTGCAAAGCGGTTCGTAAATGTCTTTTTCTCCCAGTAAAACCACTTGTTCTTTTTCTGAAAGTCGGTGCGAAAACTGGGCGATATTTCCACAACGGACACAAATGGCGTGTACCTTGGTAACGTGGTCGGCAACAGCCATTAATGCTGGAATCGGGCCAAACGGAGTACCTTTAAAATCCATGTCGAGCCCTGCAACAATTACGCGGATTCCCATGTTGGCCAGTTTGGTAACCACTTCAATTAAACCCATGTCGAAAAACTGGGCTTCGTCAATTCCCACAACATCAACATCGTTGGAAAGCAAAAGAATATTGGCTGAATTTTCCACGGGTGTTGAACGAATCGAATTTTCGTCGTGCGAGACCACCTCGGTAACTGAATACCTGACATCAATAGCTGGTTTGAAAATTTCTACCTTTTGCCGGGCAATTTTAGCCCGTTTCAGCCGCCGTATTAACTCCTCGGTTTTTCCTGAAAACATTGAGCCAGCAACAACTTCAATAAGTCCAACTTTTTTATGTGTGTTTATATCCCTTTCGATAAACATTTACGTTATATGAATAAGAAATTAGTACTTTTACAAAAATAATCTTTAAAAATTACAGGCCTGCAAAGAATGGAAAATAAAAAACTGGTAAATATTTTATTAAAAGATATGCGGGAATTGGAGGAACTGATTTCCGAAATTAAAACAAAAGGAAGTTTTGATACTTTGGAAATTGAGTTTGTTCATACCCGTTCAAAAGGAATACTGCAACTTTTACAAATGTTAAACGATTTTGAACCGGCAGTGCAGGCTGCTCCTGTTGTTCATAAAACTGAAGAAAAGAAACCCGAATTTCAAAAACCTGAACCGGCAGTTGAAGTTGTTGGAAATGTTGTGATTCACGAAGAAAAACCATTGGAAACTCCGGTGGGACAGCCAGTAGAAATTGAAGAAATTGTTGAAACACCGGAACCGGAAGTTACAATTCCTGTTGAAGAAATTGCTAAAGAACCAGTAGTTTTGGAAGAGCCTGAAAAGGAAGAAATCGTAATTCAGGAAGAAGAAATTGCTGATCTGGAAATTCCGGTGGAGAATGATATTATAGAAAATGAAGTTGAGCTGGAAGAGGAAGAAGTTGAGCCGGGCCATCGTTTGGGTGACAGTTTTTTAAAAGGAAAATCGATCAATGATTTGGTGGTGGACGATCACAACAAACTGGAATACAAATTATCGAACCGCCCGTTGGCCAGCATTCAGGCTTCCATCGGAATAAACGACCGGTTTCAGTACATTCGCGAACTTTTCGACGGCAGTTCCGATAAATTTACTGAAACGGTTTCCTCGCTCGATTCGATGAGCAACATTAACGAGGCCGTGGCTTATCTGCAACATAATTTTAAATGGAAGAAGAACGAAACCAGTTTGAAATTTGTAAACCTCATAAAACGACGGTTTGCCAATGAATAGCGAAGGAAAACTGATACTTGTTCCAACGCCCATCGGAAACCTTGAGGATATTACGCTGCGGGCGATCAACGTTTTAAAAAGCGCCGATATTATTCTGGCTGAAGACACTCGCGTTTCATCAAAACTGATGAATCATTTGGAGATTGACAAAAGGCTGGTTCCGCACCACAAATTCAACGAACATAAAACCCTTCAATCGATAGTTTCAAAAATAAAAGAAGGGAATGTGGTTGCACTAATTTCCGATGCAGGCACTCCGGGAATTTCCGATCCGGGTTTTTTACTGGTGCGCGCCTGTGTGGAAAATGGTTTGGAGGTGGAATGTTTGCCCGGACCAACCGCGCTGATTCCTGCACTGGCCGTGTCGGGTTTGCCTACCGACAGATTTGTTTTCGAAGGTTTTTTGCCGCAAAAAAAAGGCAGGCAAAAACGGCTTCAGCAACTGGCTGAAGAAAACCGGACACTCGTATTTTATGAATCTCCTTTCCGGCTGGTAAAAGCGCTTTCACAATTTTCAGAATTCTTTGGCGAAACACGGCAGGCCTGTGTTTGTCGCGAACTCAGCAAAATGTTCGAAGAAATAAAAAGGGGCACTGTCGCCGAACTTCAGAGTTATTACGAACAAAATCCTCCTAAAGGCGAAATTGTAATTATAGTTGAAGGTTTTCCAAAAAGGGATAAATAAATTTGCTCAACAAAAAACTAATTCTACCTTTACGAACCAATTACCGGCTAATTCAAACTGTTTCAATTATTAGCGCTGCACTATTTCATGAGGGGGAAGATATTTTTTTTATTTGTCTGTTTGAATGTATTTGTATTTTACGCAAATAATGTTTTTGCGCAACTCGATATTTCCGGACGAATTCTTAGTGCTGAGACCGGAGAAGTTCTCAGCGGAGCAAACATTATAGTTGAAAACACCAAATTCGGAACTGCTTCTGACAACAGCGGTTTTTTTCGTTTATACGAAGAAGTTGAACTACCGGTGGTTCTCGAAATTTCAATGAACGGTTATATTTCCGGTGAGTTTGAAATTTCAAAAATGGAAAGAGGACTTGAGTTCCGTCTGAAAAAAATCCCCAAAGACAATGTTGAAATTGTGAAAGAACCCGATCGCAATGAAAGTGTTGAAAAGGACAAAACTCAAAATGTAAAGCTCGATATTTCCGGACGTGTAAAAGATAAAATTACAGAAGAATATCTAGTTGGTGCAAATGTGGTGGTTAAAAATACTGTGTTTGGCACTGCGACCGACAATAGCGGATTTTTCAGACTGGCTGTCAATGCACAATTACCTTGTGTAGTCAGAATTTCGATGATTGGTTATAAAACCCAGGAAATTACAATAACCCGTAACCACAGTGATCTGAAATTTGAGCTTTCGAACGAAACCATTGTGAGTGAAGAAATTGTTGTAAGGGGAACAGAGAACGAAGTAGAACAAAAGAATTTCAGGCAAGTGGTTTCCATGGAAATGATGGATGCACTAACGATTCGCGAAACAGCATCATCCAACTTTTACCAGGCGCTTGGGCAATTAAAGGGTGTCGATGTTGTTATGCAAAGTATGAATTTTATGACGGTAAATGCCCGCGGTTTTAATTCAACAGAAAATACACGGTTTGTTCAGGTTGTCGACGGAATGGACAATATGGCACCGGGTATGAATTTTCCGATTGGTAATATTGCCGGATTGAGTGAACTTGATGTTGAGTCGGTGGAATTTTTGCCGGGCCCGGCTGAAGTTCAGTACGGCGGAAATGCACTGAATGGAATTTTAAAACTCACGGGTAAAGATCCGTTTAAATACGAAGGTGTGAGTTTTTACATTCGCCCGGGTGTCAGCGATGTAGTTCCCGGCAGCGACCATCCATTTCAGTTTTCAGGAAAACCCCAGATTGAATCTGCCATACGAATAGCCAAAGCTTTCAACGAAAAAGTAGCATTTAAAATTAATGCCGCATATTCTCAGGGACTCGATTGGTACGCCGATGACACTACAAATATTCGTCCCGGAAATATTAAATGGGAACCCGATCCTGGCCACGACGCAATTAATAAGTATGGTGATGAAGTTACTACCGATCTTCCTGTGGGCGACCTTGGTACCAATATTATTGTTTCGCGTACCGGTTACCGCGATAAAGAATTGATAAATAACGAATCGAAAAACCTGAAGTTAAATGCGGCTCTTCACTACCGGATTACGGATAAAGTGACGGCCATCCTTCATGGAAATTACGGTTTGGCAACCACAGCCTATACCGGCGATAATCGTATTTCTTTAACCGATTTTGCAATTTACCAGTGGAAAGCCGAACTGCAAGGTGAACATTTTATGCTGAGGGCTTACACGTCGATGCAAAACTCCGGAAATTCCTACGATGCAAAATTTCTGGCTGTTAATCTGAATTCCAGGGCTCAAAGCGACGAACAGTGGTTTAAAGATTACTACAACGCCTATGTTGGAAATTTTAGAAAATATGGTGTAATTTCATACGACCATGAACAGGCACGCAAATTTGCCGACCGTTATCGTCTGATTCCCGGAACTCCTGAATTTGAACAGGCAAAAAAGGAAATTATAAACGATCCTGATTTTACAAAAGGTGCAGGAATTCATAACAATTCTGCGCTTTATAATTTCGATGGAATGTTCGATTTGGATAAATATACCGGAGAAACAAAAGTGAAAATAGGGGGTAATTACCGTTATTTCGATTTAGATTCAAAAGGAACAATTTTCCCTGATACAACCGGAAACCCCATGAGTGTTTATGAATACGGCGCATTTGTGGAAGCTGAAAGAAACATCCCTGAATTGAATTTGGATTTGAAAGCTTCGTTGCGGTACGACAAAAATGAAAATTTTGAAGGACATTTTTCTCCACGTTTTTCTGCGCTTTACACCATAAACGAATACAATAATTTTCGTTTTTCGGTACTTACAGGATTCCGAAATCCGGGCGTAAAAGAGCAATTTATCAATCAGGATTTAGGAACTGCACGTTATTTGGGCGGATTAAAAAACATTAACCAAGCGTATAATATTCCTTTAAACAGCATTTTCCTTGACAATGTGAATGCTTTTAATGCGGCAGTAAATGCCGATATTGAAAATGTCGATTCACCATACAGCTTGAACCAGGCCATAAATAAAAATTTATCGATACTTGAAGCCGGCATCGTAACAGAAGAACAGATGCATGAGCTCAGGCCTGAACAGATAATTTCGTTTGAAGTGGGGTATAAAACCAAAATTTTGGATGTCCTGTTTCTCGATGCAGTGTATTATAACTCGATTTACCGCGATTTTATTGGTATTGCAAAAGTTGTGATGCCTAGAACCAGTCCGCAAATCGATATGTTTATGGCAGCTTCGCAGGTAAATAAATCGGCACAAAACGACATTTATTATGTGAATGTAAATTCAGGTGAACGAATCGGAATTCAGGGAGTCGCCTTTGGTTACAAGTGGTTAATGCCCATGGGTTCTATTTTGTCGGGAAATGTTACCTGGTCGGATATCCGCAACGACGCGAATGATCCTGTTTCGCCCGGATTTAATACGCCCCCATGGAAATCAAATCTTTCCATTCAAAACCGAAAAATGGATAAAATGGAAAACAACCCGGGATTCAGGAACATGGGTTTTAAAGTAACCTGGCGTTACCAAAGCCGGTATTATTGGGAAAGTCCGTTCGGCGACGGTTGGGTGGAACCTGTTAGTTCTTTCGATGTTCAATTTTCGCTGAACATGGAAAAACCAAAATCTATTTTGAAGTTTGGTGCTTCCAACTTCTTTAACGACAAGTTTACCTATTCTTTCGGCGGCTCGAATATCGGAGTACTTTATTATGTTTCTTATATTATCGATAACATTTTTCCGGCTAAATAAATATGAAACTTAACTATTACATACTGGTTTTTTCTGTTGTAATTCTGGCTGCCTGTGAATATAATTTTCCGGAAGTGAATAGTTATACAGAAAAAGATTTCGGCACAATAAACGCAGAAAAAACAGTAGCCTTTGGCGACGATTTTTTAGCTGGTGTTATGGACGGGGCTTTGTATTCTGCAGGACAGGAAAATTCTGTGCCTGCAATTATTGCATCACAGTTATCAGAAATTAGTGAAGTTACTTTTAACCAGCCCCTGATTAATTCTGAAAACGGATTCAATATATACAAAAATAGCAGTTCGGATATTTTTGGAAAATGGATTTACAAATACCGGAATACTACCGACGATGAGCCGGTTTTAACGCTCACCGCTGGCGAAAGTGTTTCTGCTTATTCAGGCGATAAAACTGCGTTAAACAATCTGGCTGTTCCCCTTTCTACGGTAAATGGGTTAAGTGCTCCCGATTTTTCCGGAAATCCGTATTTTTCGCGTATTTATTCTGAAGGCAGTAGTTTGGCGGAACAAATAGCACAAAAATCGCCGACACTTATTATTGGCTGGATAGGAATGAATGATTATTTGAATTATGCCTATCAAGGAGCAATCAATCCCGATTTATTTAGCAGCACCGATGATTTTGAAAATAATTTTTCGGCACTGGTTGAAAAATTAATGCAAAATACACAGGCAAAACTTGTTCTCGGAAACTTAATTTCGTTCGATGATTTTCCTTTCTTTTATCTTCGGCAATATAATTTTATTCGTATTACCAATGCACAGAAAAGTATGGCGAATTCAGTATTTTCAGCATTTAATAAAGCCGTTTCTGCCTACAATATTGGAAAATCAGTCAGCGAAATGCGGCCATACATTAGTTTTGAAGATAACGGCTCAACACTTTACCCGCAACCTATTGTAATTATCGATGAATCGTTGTCCGATGCCACTTATCCCGACGGTACGCCGTTGGAAAAATACCGGCAATTGAACGAAAATGAAATGGCTTTGTTTTCAATAACCGACGAAATGGTTGAAAATGGTTACGGTTGGGCAATTCCGCTGGATGAATCTTTTTATTTAAATGCCAATCAAATTGAAGAAATCAAAAGTCGTGTCGAAAATTTTAATCAGATACTTACCGAAATGGCTCAAAGATATTCCGATCGAATACTTGTGGTTGATGTAGCTGGAGCTGTAAATAAAGTTGCTGATACCGGAAAATATGACAGCTGGGGAGTAGCTGTGTCCTCCGAAACAATTTATGAAGACGGTGTCCCATTGGAAGGAGGAATAGACATGAACAGTATTTTTTCGCTTGATGCAATTCATTTTAATCAAAGAGGAAATGCGTTTATCGCCAACGAATTTATTCAGGCAATGAACATTGCTTTTGGTTCTAATATTCCCAAGGTTCAAATAAACGATTACATAGGAAATCTCTACGAATTTTAGTTAAGTTTACATCTGTTTTGAAAATGAAAAATGCCGGGTAAAAGCAAATACACACACATTTTTTTTGATCTCGACAATACTCTTTGGGATTTTGAGAAAAATTCCTACCTGGCAATGAACGAAGCATTCAAACATTTTATTAAAGAACCCGAGGTTATATTTGATGTGTTTTTTACAGTGTATACAAAATACAACGATTTTTTGTGGAACGAGTACCGAAATCAGCAAATTGTTAAAAAGGAATTGATTCTGAAAAGATTCAGATTAACATTTGACGATTTGAATATAAACAATGTTGACCCGGAACAAATGAACGAGTTCTATCTTTCGGAGATGCCCAAACAAAAATTTCTAAACGAAGGTGCTTTCGAATTGCTCGAATATTTAAAAAAGAAAAATTACCAGCTCAGTATTATTACCAATGGATTTCGTGAGGTTCAATTTAAAAAGCTGGGATCTTCGGGATTGTCGGGTTATTTCGCTAAGGTTTTTATTTCCGAAATTGTAAAAACACCAAAACCCGGGCGCGAAATTTTTGAATATGCTATTAAATCGACGAATGCAAAAAAGTCGAAAAGTCTTATGGTGGGCGACGATTGGGAAGTCGACATTCTAGGTGCATTTAATTATGGGATCGACTCCATCTACTATAACCGTGAAAATTCTTACACGGAATCAAAAAAAATGTTAAAAAGAAGTAGGGAAAATAAAATCTACCTTGTAAATACCTTAGATGAGATTAAAACTATTTTATAATAGAATTTTCTTACCTGTCTAAATTGATCAAGCCTTTATTAGTTTTTATCATTTGTATTTCATTAATAAACGTATGTTTATTATATGAAAAATATCACTAGTGTCCCATTAAAATTGGGACGTTATTATTAATTAAACAAATTTGGCTCATTAAGCCTAAAACGTTCTTTGTCATTTTGAAATTTAGTTCTCTCAAAGAGGTCTCGAAGATGAGTTTTATCGGTCAATGATATACTCAATATCTGTAAAACCTCATATGTACTTCTGTCAAGTTGCATGTCTGTCTGGACAATTGCGACCAGGCAGTAGGTACATATAGCAACATAAATCTGGATCCGAACAGCATTTTCAGTAGTACCCCAGAATTTCTTGATTTTCAAATGTTGCTTTAGCCATTTAAAGAATAGCTCGACCTGCCATCGGTTCTTATAAAGTTCAGCAACTTGAATAGCAGAAATGTGCATTGCATTGGTTAAGAATACAAACTCGCGCTTTTGTTCTTCATCCCAATATCTGACCAATCGAAGATATTTTGGATAGTATTGTTTGGGATAAAAACCAGTCAATTCAATCATTACATCTGAAAGCACATTCTTTGGCAATCTTCGTTTCCATTTGACTATCTTGTATTGAAGATTCTTCTTTGCCCTGACGACGAAAAAAGCACCTATTTGATGAATCTTATACAACATTCTGAAGTGATTATATGCACGGTCAAATATGTAATATGACCCTGATTCATAAGGAATTTCTTTCATTGCCGTAGAGTCGTGTACAGAAGCTTCTGTAATATGAAAGAATGCTGGAATCTGTGTCTCTACATCGTATAATGTATGTACTTTGATTCCACCTTTTTTCTTGCGAAACTTCGCCCACCAGAATACGGAAAGGCACAAGTCAATCGTAGTTGAATCAAAAGCATAGACATTACCATCAAGCCTGAAGATGTCAGAAACTCGTTTCTGTCTGGCTTCATTAACCAGATAGTAAGCATACTCTTCAAAGATGTGATAGTCTCTGTCCTGATTAGCTCTGGCTAAGGATGATTTTGAAACATTCTTGCCTAAACCCAAGTGATAAGATTTGGAATGATGAGCATCAAGTGCGACAATCAAATCTCTCAAACTTTCACGATTTGACAATTGTCCAAACATCAGAGAAAGTAGTTGGTTCCAGCAAGTGAAATGCTTCACGTATTTGTCACCGTCATACTTGCGAACGATGTAGTTGAACTTATTCCTATCCAGGAACGATGCTAACTGAGCAAAAACGTATTTATCCTTATGCATTTGCTAATCTGTTTATGAATAGCGAAAATGCAAATTGAAATCCGTTTAATCGAAAACCACCTGCAACTTACTAAATTTCAATATTTTCAAAGAACATTATTAGATTTTAATGGGACAGCAATGGAAAAATATTTTTAATGTATTTGTCATAATAGTATGAACTTGGTTTTTGTAATTATAGCAAGTCGTATTTTTTTGTGTGTTATTGAAATAATAGTAAAACAATATTCTTGTATAATGTATAATAAAATTTCAATATGTTATTATAATGTTAATATATGTGTCATATTGATATATTTGTAGAAAATTTTTACATTATTTGTGTCTGCCAAAAAAAATGCCAAGCCAAGGAAATACAAATAATTTTATTTAACATAACTGCAACCATTGGGGTGTTTGTAGATGGGGATTTTAATGACTTTTTGTGTTGTTTAATTAATAATTTAATACTATTTCTATGAAAAAAATTGCGTTTTTTTTATCGATTCTTCTTTTCATGGGAACAATGGTTGCCAATGCTCAGACCAAGGTGCTAACCGGTTCGGTTACATCGGCTGAGGATGGCACCCTGATTCCGGGAGTTTCGGTTTTGGTAAAGGGAACAACCCTGGGAACGATTACAAATATCGATGGTGAATTTAACCTGAAAGTGCCTGAAGATGCCAAAGCTTTGGTTTTTAGTTTTATCGGGATGAAAAACATTGAAGTTCCGATAAACGGGCAAACTATTTTCAGTATTACATTATCACCCGATGTATTTGGAATCGACGAGGTTGTTGTTTCTGGTGTGGCAGGGGCTACCGAGAAAAAGAAACTTTCTGTTTCTGTAGCTTCTGTAAACTCCGAAGCACTTGAGAAAGTTCCTGCCGGTTCGGCTGCCAGTGCTTTGCAAGGAAAGGTTGCCGGTGTTCAGGTAACCAGTTTAGGAAAACCTGGCGATGGGGCTACAATTCTTCTGCGCGGTGCTGCCAACTTCTATGGTTCACAATCGCCACTGGTCTTGATGGACGGTGTTTTTGTTGCAGGCGGTTTGACCGACATTAACATTGATGACGTTGCATCTTTCGAAATTATTAAAGGTGCTTCTGCTTCCTCATTGTATGGTTCCCGTGCCGGAAACGGTGTTATTGTTATTACTTCAAAAAGAGGTAAAGTTGGAAAAACTGAGGTTACTGTCCGTTCTGAAATTGGCTGGTCTCAGATTGGCAAATATATGGACGTTAACCAATCGCATGAATATGAACTGGCTTCTGACTGGGAAGATTATCAGGGGAAATATACTAAATATGAAGGTGTTACTTATGGCGAAAATTACGCCAGTGTTTATGCTGCTTCCGGTGAAAATAAAGTTTCTGGTGCCCGTATTCAGTCGGAAGACCATTATTCTGATAACCCGTTTGGTGTTTATTACGATTTCCAGAACCTTTTCTTCAAAAAGGGTACAAATGCAACTGAATATGTATCGATTGCCGGTGGTAATGAAAAATACAAAACCTTCTTTTCTTCGGAATATAACAAAGTTGACGGTGTTTTGAGGGAACTTGATGGTTATGCGAGGAATACTGTTCGTTTTAATGTGGACTATTACATTTTCGACTGGTTGAAATTTTCGGCAAGTAATGCTTTTGTGAAAATCCTTGATAACGGTTCAATTTCTGATTTTAGAACAATTACCAGAATTTCGCCCGATGCAAACGTAATGTATACAAATCCCGACGGACAACCTTATTATTATCAGCCCGACCCGTGGGAAAACGAAATTACCAACCCACTGTATAACGCTTATAACCTGGATGATGTAACTAAACAACAACGGTTTTTAGGCGGTTATAAATTGAATGTTAAATTTACCGATAACTTAAACCTTGATGTTGAATATTCTTTTGAAAGCAATACCAGCAGACGTACTATTAACTACAAGTATGAAACGTATGAAAGATCGGGTGATGCTATAGGTTTTGGTTATAGCAAAGGTAGTTTACAGAAAACCAGTTCTTTGAACATGGTTCAAAAAGCACAGGCTACTTTGAACTATGCAAAGCAAGTTGGCGATTTCGATATAAAAGGAAAACTGAGTTACCTTGCTGAAGATCGGCATTACGAGTATTTCTCAACAAAAGGAATTGACTATTTGTATTCAGGTATCGCTTCTATGGATAACTTCGACAGTTCCAGCATATCAGCCTCTTCTGACCAGACTGCTGAAAGGGCACAGAACTTCTTTGCGATTGCCAGTGTAATTTATAAGGATCGTTATATTTTCGATGGTTTGTACCGTAAAGATGGTTCTTCTCTTTTTGGTTCTGATCAACGTTGGCACGATTACTACAGGGTTTCAGGCGCTTATCGTATTACTCAGGATTTTACTATTCCGGGTGTTCAGGAAATGAAAATTAATGTTGCCCGCGGTACCGCCGGACAACGCCCCGGATTTACATGGCAGTATGAAATGACTGATTTAAGTGGCGGTGTTCTTTCCAGCGACCGTATTGCCGGCAACCCAGGTTTGAAACCATCAAAAACAACAGAAACGGAAATCGGATTATCAGCTCAGTTCTTAGACCGTTTTACATTGGATTTTGCTTATTCAGATCAGCAATCAACCGACCAGTTTATGTTGGTTAACTTATTTTCTCCTGCAAACGCCGGTAAAAACAGGCAGTGGCAAAACGTTGGAAATCTTTCTGCTCAAACAGTTGAATTGTCTTTAAATGCAAATATTATTCAGAAAAAAAATCTGACATGGAATGTTACTGCCAATTTCACAAAAACAAAATCGGAAATTACCAAACTGAATGTAGCACAACAACATGTTGGTACCGATGATTTATTCTTACTTGCTGAAGGTACTGAATTTGGTTCAATGTACGGTTATAAATTTGTACACGACCTCGAAACAATGGCAAAACAGCTGGCTGATGGCGACGATATTTCGAACTACAGTGTAAACAGCGATGGAGTTGTTGTATTAACCTCGGCTATAGGAACAACAAGTGAAAAAGCTTATGTTGAAGTTGATGAAGATGGCGTTAACAAAGAACAGAAAATTGGAAACATGAACGCGAATTTCCTTGTAGGTATTGTTTCTAACCTTTCATACAAAAATTTCGATTTATATATGTTATGGGATCACAAAAACGGTGGCGATATTTATAACCGGAACACTCAGTGGAACGTTATCGCAGGCAGAAGCGCCATTGTTGATCAGGCAGGTAAAGCTGACGACAAAAAGAAAACTACCGACTATTACCAGTCGCTTTATTATGTAAACGGCAACATGGATTTTTGGGTTGAAGATGGAAGTTATTTGAAGCTGAGAGAGATAGCACTTTCTTATACTTTAAGGGAAAAACAATTATCGAAGCTGATGAATGGTTTCTTCAAAGAAATTAAACTAAGCGCTATTGGAAGAAATGTCCTGACGTTTACCCAATATACCGGTTGGGATCCTGAAGTTGCTGCATATAGTAGTGGAACTCAACAGTACTTTAGCGTTGATTACGGTGTTTATCCGAACCAATCATCGTATTCATTTTCAGTACAAGCTAAATTCTAATTTAAAACGAATTAAAAATGAAATATATAAGAAATTTTCTGGCAATTACAGTACTGCTTTTGTTTGCAGTATCGTGTGATGATTTTTCACTTGATTTGCAAGTTGATAACTACGAGCATCCTGATGATGCAACTTTGAATTCAGATGCTGTTGCGCTTTATTCAAAAGCAGGAGGAATACTGAATGCCTGGTATATGGCAGTTCATAGTTATAACGGACCCGGAGCAGCAATGCAAACTATGGCTGATTGTTCAACTTGCTCGTGGGGTAACTATGCTATGAAAGATTTGTCGAGCGAACCAAGGGTTGCTTTTAATAACTATAGTTCATACACTTATGCATACATTACCAATACATATTTTAATGCTTTATATACTGTTTTAACCGATGCCAATACATTGGTCGCAGCTTACAATGCAGGTACTGAATTTGAAAATACGGAACTGGTTCATTTAATGGGAAAACTCGGTCAGGCATTTTCAGTTGGTTACCTTGCTCTTGTTTTCGACCGTGTTTGGTTATCTGATGAGAACGGTGCAATCGGCGACGGCTCGTCAGTTGACTACGCAACTGCAATGGAATGGGCACTCGAAAAATTAGATGAGGCTATTGCCATTCAGGAAGAAAATAAACTTACTGTTCCGGAAACATGGCTTCCCGGTGGAAGTGGTGAAAGTACAGTTTTTTTACAGTTCATCAATAGTATGGGTGCCCGTATGTTGGTTGACAATGTTCGTAACAGCACACAAAAAGCCAGCATCGATTGGAGTAAAGTTTTAGATTATACAAACAATGGCCTACAATCCGATTTTTCAATTCTTATGGACGATGTAACCTGGTATAATTTAATTCCTGCAACCTATTTGGTGTATCCTGGTTGGGGCCGTGTTGATATGAGAGTGGTTAATTTAATGGATCCAAATACTCCGAGTTACTGGCCAACCGGTGTTACTTATCTCGACCCTTCTACTTCTGATGATGCACGTCTGGAAACGGATTATGAGTACCTATCAAGTCAGAGTTTTAATGCTTCAAGGGGATCGTACCATTACAGTACATACCGTTATTCTCGTTTAGACGATTATATTACAGAATGGACAACTTCGCTTGTAGAGTTTTCAAAATCTGAAAATGACATGTTCAAAGCTGAAGCATTGTTAAATAATGGAGATGTATCAGGTGCAGCTGCTGTTGTAAATGCAAGCACAAGGATTACACGTGGTCATTTATCTGCAGTTGGTGCCGATGCTGATGCAGTTTACGATGCAATTCACTATGAAAGAATGGTGGAATTTGCATATACTGGTATGGGGCTTAGCTTCTTCGAAATGAGAAAGGAAAATCTCCTACAAGGAGGAACATTGTTACATTTTCCTGTTCCAGGAAAAGCGCTTGAATCAATTCCAGAAGATAATTACACTTATGGAGGAACGCAAGGGGTTGCCGGAGAAGATTATTCTTCTGGCGGCTGGCGTTAATCCAGAATAAAAAGGAAAGAATTGAATTTTATTGCATTCAATTCTTTCCTTCAATTCTTTTTTGCAATAAAGTTTGTTTGAAAAAATATTAGCCAGGAGGAGTTCTACACTTTTATAATTACCCTAATTAATAAATGTCCATTTTATTTTCCTCCTGGCTTAATCTTTGCGAAAATTATTCTATCTATTGAAAATCAGCCCAAATTACAAAATAATTATCATAATTATTATACTAATTTGGTTATTCTTATTTCATTTCGAACATTTTAGATATTAGGTTTAAATATCAATTTGTATCGATGCAGATGTGAAAATTACAACAGATGTAAGAGATTTTACAAATTTTAAGAAATAAGAAATACTATAATCCTATAAATCTTATTCTATTTTGATTAAGATAAACATCTAAACTACCAACTTTTTTTATTTTTTTTGAAAGTATTTTTGAGCATAAGTATTTAATATGTAGTAGTTTATTGTAATTCTTGCAGATAAAATATGTATTCAATTCTTGTTAAAAATGAATTGATTCAGAAAAAAATTTTAAAAATTCTATTCTTTTTTTATTTTTGTCTTGTTAATAAATTTTAACATTTATAAATTTGAGGGAATTTATTTGCGAAAAGGGGTAATTTGAAATCGTTAAAACGATTGGAATTTGGGGGAATTCCTGTTTTAATTGAATTAAAATCTTTCAAAATAAATGCTGTTTAATTGTTAATTTAAAACTATTTCTATGAAAAAAATCATGCTGTTGATTGCAGTTGTGCTTTTTATGGGAGGACAATTGCTTTATGCGCAAACTAAAAACCTTTCGGGGGTTGTTACAAGCTCCGAAGACGGTTCTACAGTTCCAGGCGCATCCGTTATGGTTAAGGGGACAACCTTAGGAACAATTACCGACATTGACGGTAATTTCACTTTGAAAGTTCCTGAAGATGCAAAAATTCTTGTTGTTTCTTTTGTAGGTATGAAAACAATCGACGTACCTATCGGAAATCAATCAAATTTCAATGTTACATTACAACCCGACGTTTTTGGTTTGGATGAGGTTGTTGTAGCAGGGGTTGCATCTGGAACACCTAAGAAAAAACTTTCTATTTCGGTTGGAAAAGTAGACGAAGAAGACTTGAAAGAAGTTCCTGCTACTTCTGCCGCTGGTGCTTTGCAGGGGAAAGTATCAGGGGTTACCATTGTTCAGGCTAGTGGAAATCCCGGAAGTGCAGCATCTATCCGTTTAAGAGGTGCTACTGCAATTATGGGTAGTCAGGCTCCGTTAATTATTATTGATGGTGTAATGCTTGAAGGTACCTTACAGGATATTAACGTTGATGATATTGCAACAATGGAAGTTGTAAAAGGTGCAGCTGCTTCGGCACTTTATGGTTCACGTGCCGGTAATGGTGTAATTGTTATTACAACCAAACGTGGTAAAGGACTTGCTTCAGGCCAGACAATTGTTACAGTGCGTAATGAATATGGTCAGTCAGGTCTTGCTAATGATTTCCCAATTTCAACACACCATTTTTACAAACTTGCCGATGATTACGCTTCTGAAACCCGTTATACAAAATATCAAAATGTTGTAATGTATGGCGACAACCCGGCAACTGATACCGATCCAAACCTTATTGGGACTTTGGTTGGTGGAAGTTTACTTGTGGATGATGATCATTATATGGATAATCCGTTTGGTGTTGTCTATGATCATTTAAAAGACTTTTATTCAGGGGGTAATTTTTATACCAACTATGTTTCTGTAGCTTCTAATATGGACAAAACCAGTTTTTTAGTATCTTTTGAAAATTCAGATCAGCAAGGGATTGTTTTTGGTGTAAGTGGTTACAAACGTAAAAATTTCAGGTTAAATGTTGATCATCGTTTTTCTGATAAATTTACTTTCACCACAAGTAACCTTATAGCAAAAGCTGAAACAGATAACAGCAGCATCGATTTCTTCTCTTTGATGCAGTTACAGCCGGATATGAATTTACATGCTAAAAACCCGGATGGATCGGATTACCGTTTGAAAGTAGACCAGTTTGGGACAACATTAAACCCATTTTACGATATTGCCAATATTACTAACATAAGTTACCGTAATCGACTATTAAGTAATTATGGCTTTACTTATAATCCTTATGACTTTGTTTCATTGGAAGGACAGTATAGCTTTGAAAGGCAAGATAATTATACTAATTATATGGAGCCTAAAGGTTATTTGACATTGGATACATATGATACAGGTGGAACTGATGGTTATATGGGGAAACGTGCTACTCAGCAGTTAGCTCAGGTTGTTCAGTTTACTTTAAACCTGAACAAACAATTTGGCGACTGGACCACTAAAGCCAAATTTAGTTATTTGTATGAAGATAATCATTACGAAACCTTCTATACAAATGCAAGGACCTTTTCTGTTAATGGAATACCTTCATTTAATACAATGGATCAGTCAACTGCATCAAATTCTTCTGACCAACATGATATTCGTGCAGAAAATATCTTTGGTATTTTTGATGTTGACTATAAATCAAAATACATTGGTTCATTCCTGTATCGTTACGATGGTGCCAGCCAGTTTGGTGAAAACGAACGCTGGAATCCGTATTTCAGAGCTTCTGGGGCTTACCGTATTACAGAAGATTTCCCGATTAACGGAATTAGCGAATTAAAAATCCGTGCAGCTTACGGTACTTCAGGTAACCGCCCACCATGGTATGCACAATACGAAACATTTAATATTGAAGGAGGTACACCAGTTAAAAACCAGTTGGGTAACAAAAATCTGAAACCTTCAACCATTGTAGAGAGAGAGTTAGGTTTAAATATGGAATTCCTGAAAAAATTCGAATTTGAATTGGTTTATTCAAAAACCGATGCAAAAGACCAGCACTGGCCAGTTCCACTGCCTGCATCACAAGGGTATAAAACCCAGTGGCAGAATATGGGGACTTTAACTTCAACGGTTTGGGAGGCCACACTGGGTGCCCGGTTGGTTGAAAAACGTGATTTCTCTTGGAAAATGAATTTAACATTTGACCGTGTTCGCCAGGAAATTACAAAACTGGATGTTGCTCCATTTACGACCGGAGCAAGAGGTAACTCAGGCGATCCGGGGGCGTTTTATATCACTGAAGGCGCTATTTTTGGTGCTATGTTTGGGGAATATTTCCTGAGATCAATGGATGAAATGGCTGAACAAATTTCAATGTTAAGTGGAACCACTTATGCCGGTAAAACCATTGCCGATTATACCCAAAACAGTGATGGTTACATTATCCCAATTGGAACTGAAGGTACTTCTCTTGAGATTCCTGTGAAAAGATTGGATGAAGCAGGTGTTGCAAAAACCTCTCAAATTGGTGATGCAAACCCGGATTTCCATATGGGTATTGCCAATACATTTACTTACAAAGGATTTAACCTTTATGTATTGCTCGACTGGAAACAAGGGGGAGACATTTACAGTTTGACCAACCAGTGGATGTACCGTGACAACCGCGCTGCTTCAATGGATCAATTCGGTAAACCGGAAAATCAGAAAAAAACATACGATTACTATAAAGCATTGTATAACGTAAATACATATAACAATCACTTTGTTGAAGATGGTACTTATCTGAAAGTGAGAGAGGTATCTCTTTATTATAGTGTAGGTAAAAATGTATTGAACAAAGTTTTTGGTGGTTTCTTCAAAGAATTTAAAGTTGGTGTAATTGGACGTAACTTGTTTACCTTCACTAACTACTCTGGTTATGACCCGGAAGTTGGTAGCTCAGAAGGAGATGGCGATAATACAATTCAGGCTTGGGATGAATTTGCCTATCCGAATTTTAGAACATTGACCGGTTCTGTTGAGTTTAAATTCTAATTCAAAAAAAATGAACAATATGAAAACAAAAGTATATAAATTGGCATTTGCCTTAATTATTGCTCTCGGGTTTATTACTTTCGGATGTGCAGACCTTGTTGTTGAGAATCTGAATGAACCTGATTCGGCAAAAGCATTAGCAAATCCTGACGATTTAGCCAGTTTAGCCGGTGGTGCGTATCGCACTGTTAGTAATGCAATGCAGGAATATGACGGACCTGGACTTGCAATGATTGGTATGGCAGACGCTGGTACCTGCTCGTGGGGTAATGCAGCGATGAAAGACTTAACGTCTGAGCCAAGGAAAGGATTTGTTAATAGTCTTACCTATGCATATTTTCCAATAATCAGAGTATTTTGGGAAGATAGTTATTCTGCAATTTCGGCCGTTAACGACGTTCTTCGTGCAATTAATGAGCAGGGTATTGAGTTGGGTGAAGATGGTGAAGATACCGAAATGGTTAAAGCGTGGTGTTATTTTGTTAGTGGTGTTGCCCATGGTTATTTAGGATTAACTTACGATAAAGGTAATGTTATAAAATGGGATACCGATCTTGAAACGCTCGAGCTTACCCCATGGCAAACAATGATTGATGCATCGCTTGAATTATTGGATGAGTCAATTGCTATTTCAAAAGCAAATTCATTTACAACACCTGTTAAATGGATGGGCGGTGATTCTTATACAAATACCGAACTGGCAGCATTGGCAAGTTCTTATGCAGCCCGTATTTTAGCTTACAGTTCAAGAAATAAAGCGCACAATGAAGCTGTTGACTGGTCAAAAGTTTTAACTTATGCTAATGGAGGTATTCAAAAGAATTTAGCCCCTGAAATGGGGGATAACTATGAATTTTATGATTATCTTTTAACCTATCAAAGATACAGTGGCTGGGGACGTATTGATCATCGAGTTATTAATTTAATGTCTCCAACTTATCCAAGTCGTTGGCCAAATGACGGTGTAACCTGGACTACTTCAGATGGAAAAGACCCGGGGCCGGCAACATCGGCTGATGCACGGTTGTTATCCGACTTTGGTTATTTGGCTGATAATAATTTTGCTCCTGACCGTGGATATTACCATTTCTCACATTATCGTCACAAACGTTATGATAATATTTTTACACAGGCCTGGTACAGTATTGGTGTTAAAGCAACCATGCTTGTTTGGGAAAACGAAATGCTAAAAGCTGAGGCAATGGTTCGTACTGGTAATGTAGCTGGTGCTGTTAGTATTTTGAACGATCCGAATGGTGCACGTAAAGTTAGAGGTCAGTTACCCGATGTAACTTCAACCAGTGCTTCCGATGTTCTTGGTTATGTTTTCTACGAAAAAGTAGTTGAATGTTTCGACACTGGTATGGGCGTTGAATTCTTCGATATGAGAAGAAGAGACATGTTACAGAGTGGTACGATACTCCATTTCCCGGTTCCTGCAACAGAATTGGAAATAGCTCAGATTCCGGTTTATACAATCGGAGGAACGCCTGATGGTGAAAACGTTTCACAAGGAAGCTGGACTGGTTTGGATGGACTTACATCACCTTTGAATTAATAATTTTAAAATTGAATTAAAATGAAACGAAATATATTTTATACAATATTATTATTAGCGGTGGTGAGCATGTTTAATTCCTGTACAACACCACCTATTGAAGCAGCACAGGAAGCATACGACTATAATGCAATTATTCCGAAAATATTTGGAATAAGTGGTCCTACGCAAACAGCTGCTTCGGGACTTGCTCCGGTTCGTTACTCTATCACAACCCGCAGAGGTGGTTCAACAACTGAATGGACTGTTTCAGGAAGTGGTGCATCCGTTTCTGCAGTTGACGGGGATCCGTTCTCAGCCGATATTTTATTTGATCAGTCAGATGTTGATATTGACGATGTAGTGGTTACCTGTGTTGAAACCACAATGGGAGGCGTATCTTCTGACCCATTTTCAATTACAGTAGATTTGAAAAAGTTTAAACCTATGGCTTTTTCTGAATTTCTAGGAGAATGGTCGTATGTTGAATCGGGAAGCGGAACCTCAACAGGTACTATCACCATGGTAGATGCCGGTGATGGCAAACTTAAAATGGTTTCATCTGAAGTGGGGCTTCCACCGGTAATGTCATGGATATTTATTGGTTGGGGTGAAAGATTTCAACCTGGTTTTGCAAATCAAGGTAATATTATTATCGTCCCTAATTTAAATTCGGGAGGTGTTACAATTCCTGATCAATATTGGGGACAAACATTACCCGGACCTTACGACTACTGGATCAACGGTAGTGGCAACTGGGAAGGGATCAATCAAACCATGACAATTAATTACGCCATGGATTTTGACGATTCTTACTCTGATGACTACAAACCATGTACAATGGTTTTAACTAAGTTATAATACTTTACAAACCACCTCCCTAATGGAGGTGGTTTTTCCCTTATTATTTTATTTTCTTAAAACTGGCGGAATGCAGTTAAAAAACTGTTATATACTGTTGGCTTTCATTTTCATTGTCGCTTTAACACATAAAGAATGTTTAGCTCAAGGCGGTGCCATTTCAGAATATTTTCCGGAAATAAATATTTTGGAATCCAACGGACCCGCTGAAGGCGAATTCTTTTTTGGTGCAAAAGGAATAACTGCAACTGGTGCCAGTTTGTATATCTCTATTATTGACAACTACGGAACTCCAGTATTTTTTAGAAAGACCAATAATGCAACAGCATCGATGAGATTGCTTGATGATGGCAGAATTGGTTATATGTTTGGCGTTCCAAGAAAATTAATATTCCTCGATAGTTTAATGGAAATTTCGGAAAGATTTGCTGTTCAGGGATGTAGGCCAAATCCACACGACTGGGATGTGTCAAAAGATGGAAACGTTTTATTAATGGGAGAATCTTCCCGCACAGTTGATATGAGTCAGTATGTAGAAGGAGGCAATCCTTCTGCTGAAGTACTTGATTTGGTCGTTCAGGAATTTGATAATGAACAAAACCTTGTATTTTCCTGGAACAGTGCTGAGCATTTTGAAATTACAGATGCTAACGAAAATTCACCATATGTTGATTTTACTGAATCTCAGCTCGATTACGTCCATGCAAATTCTATTTGTTATGATTCAGATACAAGCTTTCTGATTTCCAGCCGTCACATGGATGAAATTACCAAGGTTGATTTAAGAACCGGCGATATAATCTGGCGAATGGGTGGAAAAAGAAATCAGTTTCAGTTTTTTAACGATACTATTGGATTTTCGCATCAACATTGTATAAGAAAATTGGAGAATGGTAATCTTCTTTTCTTTGATAACGGAAACCTTCATAATCCTCAGTTGTCGAGCGTAATTGAATATGATGTAGATGAAGTAAATAAAATCGCAACATTAGTAAAAAGGTTGTATCGTACCCCTGCTGTTTATTCAAATCATGAAGGGAAAGTACAACGACTTTCAAACGGCAATACACTGGTTTCGTGGGGGCCTTACTGGCCTTCGTTTACCGAATTTTTCCCCGACGGAACTATTGCAACTGAATGGGATTATACTGAACATAGTTTTGCCCCCCGCATTGAAAAATACATGTGGAAAACTAAAGTATTTGAATCAAATGTTGATACTGTTGATTTTGGCAACTGGGTATCTGATTCATTATTTCAAAACCTTTGGTTTAAGAATAATTCACCCGATAGCTTGAAATTAACAACGGTGGAAAGCCGTTCTACATATTTTGGAATTTATTCCGAATTACCAGTTACCATTGCATCCGGTGATTCTGTTAATTTAAATTTTTGGTTTAATCCGGAAGGTTCAGGAACCGGGTATTTCGAGGATGTTCTCACCATTGCTTCTGATTCAGAAAATCAGAGAATAGCAAGGCAGATTAATGTGTTTGGAAGAAAACAGGACAATTCTGCTCCTGTCGCTTCCCTTGAAACCGGAACGGAAGAAGTACCGCTTGATGTTGTAGTTGTTATTCAATTATCAGAGCCGGTTAAAACTGTAGAAGGTGTATTGGATTATAATTCTGTTGACTCGTACATAATACTAAAAGAAAGTGGAATTGATGGTGCAAATGTAGCTTTTAATGCATCTATAAATTCTGAGAAAAATACGATTTATATTGTACCTGACTCAAAATTAGAAAAAGCTAGAACTTATATTGTTTCCTTAAAAAGTGGTATTGTAGATTATTCAGGTAATGAGCTAGACGCTTTTGAAGAAACTTTTAACACTATTTTAACTTCTGCTGTTTCAATTGAAAAAAAAGAATGGGTAAGGGTTTATCCAAATCCGGTAACCTCCAAATTAATGGTACAAATGTTATCAAATATCGGAGGCTTCAGAATGAGTTTGTTAAACTCAAATGGAGTTGTTGTTGGAACTTATTTTATTCGGGAAGGAAATACGAGGGAAGAAATTGATGTTTCTTCTTTGTCTAAAGGTATTTATTTATTGGTTGGTGAATTTAATAACCGGAAAATAATTAGGAAGATAATAAAAAACTAAAATATTAGCCAGGGGGATCTTACTCTACACTTTTATAATTACCCTTCGTAGATAAATTAATTCAGTCCCTCTGGCTTCTTTTATTTTAATTGTGCAATACCCTAGGTTTTATACTAAGCCTTATTCTATTATCCCTGGCATTATGTCAACAGATCATAAATCAAGGTACCAGAAAGTCTTGAAAAAATGACAGGAAAACTATGGCAAGTAAAAAAACTTTGAATAATATTGTTTTTTTAATTTCTGCAATTTAACACTGGGGTATTTCGCAAAAAGATAAATTATAAAGAAATAGTAAATTAATTCAGTGAAGGATTTTCGGGGAAGTTTTCCCAGATGGTATAAGGTTGTCCGGCTTTTTTTACAAAATCGACCCACGATGCCTGGTTTAATTCGTGCATAATTACTTCCTCATCAACGTCGGTAACCAGCCACGAGTCTTCCTTAATTTCCTGTTCCAGCTGGCCAGAATCCCAGCCTGAATATCCCAGGAAAAAACGAATGTCGCCGGGTTTTAGCAAGCCAACTCTAATTTGCCTTTTTAATTCATCAAAATCGCCCCCCCAGTACAAATTTCCCAAAACATGGATACTTCCGGGAAGCCGGTTCCCCAGTTTGTGAATAAAATAAATGGAATCGGTTGCCACAGGCCCGCCCAGATAAACTTTGGCATCGAATTCAGGAAAATCGGGAAAAATCTCGTAGATAGGAAAATCGACACGTTTGTTCAGAATAAAACCTACGGCACCTTTGTCGCTGTGTGCAACAAGCAACACCACCGAACGGTTAAAATAGTTGCCGGTTAAAAAAGGTTCGGCAATTAAAATCCGCCCTTTTTGTGGTGCAATGTTGTTCGTTTTTATTTTGAATATGTCGAGATCTTTACTCATATCTGTGGGCAATATAAGAAAATTTGACTATCATTCAAACGGTTACAAAAATCTTAGTTTTAATTAACAGAAAAATTAAAAGACGTTAATCTTCAACAACAATAAAAACTTCTTCGTCGGGTTTCGACATGTGGTATTGTTCGCGTGCAAATTTTTCCAGTTCTTCTTTTCCCGACTTCAAGTCTTCCAGTTTTTGTTTGTCGGAAGCAATTTGATTGATGTAGTATTCTTTTTGTTCGATAAGTTCGCGAAGCTGACGACGTTGTTTCTGATGATAAACAATACTGTTTTCATCAAAAAAAACTATCCATGCCAAAAATAAAATGGTAGTTATCAGATATTTATTGGCAACAATCTTTTTTAATCTATTTTTTAATGCCGCTATTACCATCACAACAAATTACCTGTGTAAAAGTATAATTTTCAGGACGTAAAAAAAAGGGAGCCGAAAAAAATCGGTTTCCTTTTTATAAACAATTAATGGTTTACGTTATTCTTTATCCGGTTGAAAATTCGGATAAGTATAATTCTGTGGAATAACAAATGTTTCTTTTATGGTTCGAATCGACGTCCAGCGCAGGAAATTAAAAATGGAACCCGCTTTGTCGTCGGTACCTGAACCTCTGGCGCCGCCAAAGGGCTGTTGGCCTACAACTGCTCCGGTTGGTTTATCGTTGATGTAAAAATTACCGGCAGCATTTTCGAGGCGTTTTGTCATTTTCTCAATATTGTAACGGTCTTGCGAGAAAATTGCCCCAGTTAAAGCATAAATCGAAGTTGTGTCAAGAATGTCGAGCGTTTCGTCCAGTTTTGCGTCTTCATAAACATAAACGGTTAAAACCGGGCCAAACAACTCTTCTTCCATGGTTATGTATTTCGGATTTTTTGCCTGAATTACGGTTGGCTGAATAAAATAGCCCACCGATTTATCGCAATGACCTCCAAAAATTACTTCTGCATCAGCATCTTCCCTTGCACCGTCAATAAATCCTTTCAGTTTATTGAAAGAAGATTCATCGATAACAGCATTAATAAAATTGGTGAAATCTTCGGGAGCGCCCATTTTTACAGTTGCCAGTTCTTTACCCAGTCGTTCTTTAACCTCAGGCCATATACTTTCCGGGATATAAACCCTAGAAGCGGCAGAACATTTTTGCCCCTGGTATTCAAAAGCCCCGCGGACCATTGCAATTGCCAAGCCCTGAACATCGGCAGTGTTGTCGGCAAAAATAAAATCTTTACCACCTGTTTCGCCAACAATTCGGGGATACGATTTGTATTTGTAAATATTATCGCCGATTTTTTTCCAGATACTTTGGAAAACACCTGTTGAACCAGTAAAATGAATTCCCGCAAATTCAGGGTGAGTAAGTACCACATCGGCAGCTGCCGGACCAGAAGCAAAAACAAGATTAATTACACCGTCGGGTAAACCTGCTTCCTTGAAAATCTCCATAATCACACCAGCAGAATAAACTGCTGTTTTCGATGGTTTCCAAACCACAACATTTCCCATTAATGCGGGCGCTGCAGGCAGGTTTCCGGCAATTGAAGTAAAGTTAAATGGAGTTAATGCATAAATAAATCCTTCCAGCGGACGGAATTCGTTGTAGTTCCACATTCCTTTGGCCGATTCCGGCTGAAGTTTATAAATATCAGTCATTACCTGAACACCAAATCTGAAAAAATCGGCAAGCTCACAAGCGGCGTCAATTTCAGCCTGGAAAGCATTTTTCGACTGTCCGAGCATGGTTGCTGCGTTAATTTTTGCACGATAGGGCCCGCTCAGCAATTCAGCTGCTTTTAAAAATATGGAAGCACGGTGCTGCCACGATAAATCTGCCCATTTTTCTTTTGCGGCAAGTGCAGCATCGATAGCCATTTCAACATGGCTGGCATCGCCCTGGTTATAATATCCCAGGGTGTGGGCAATTTCGTGCGGCGGAAACATTCTCTCTTTGCGATCGGTGTAAACTTCTTTTCCTCCGATTATCATTGGCAACTCAACTTCCATCGACCGCAATTCGGCAATTTTGGCTTTTAATTCAACTCTTTCTTTTGTGCCCGGTGCATACGTAAGAACAGGTTCATTTTTTGCAAGTGGCACGTTAAAAAATCCTTTCGGCATAATTATATGTTTTAAAATATCTTTTCACTTTTTGCAAATTTACTGAAACAACTTTTCCAAAATTATAACAAAAATCAGGTAGTGTAAATTATACTTTTAAACAAATCGCTAAATATCAGCCAAATAACACAAGCTATTGAAAAAACAAAACAAAAGTCATATTTTCACATTATAAATGATGGTTTACTTTTTTTTAAGATTGAATGCTTTTCATATATCTTTGAAATTGTACCTTTATCGCTAATTTATACCTGTTGAGTAAACGAATAAACAATATAATTTCGGAGAAACTGTGGGGACAAAACCAGTCGGAGGACAAACAGTTACTTTTTAGCCTTCTTGTATTAACTGTTCTGGCTTTTATCCTGGCCACCACAAATGTATTTTTCTCGCTGTTCGGCAATGGCGGCAACGGATGTCTGCTTTGCGATTTTGGAATTATTATCATGATTTTACTTGCGTCGTTTTGCACAATCAATGGCCGGGCGAATTGTACCTTGTATACACTTTATTCGATTCCTCTTTTTATTTACGCCTATTTTATTGCCGATTTCAGTCAACATCCACCAATAATTGAAACAGTTTACTATTCGGTTTGGTGGTTGATGGCAGGGTTAATTTTACTTCTCATTTTCGCGGAAAACGATTCAATGGTAATTTTATATTCCCTTTTATCGCTGGTTACCATTGCATTTCATTTATTAAAAGCCGACCATTTGTTTGATTCGTTTTCGTATTATGAACCTTATGTTGCACATCCTTTGTTAATTTTTGCTGCCTTTGTTTTTATGGCTTTAATTTTAAGGTTGAAAATAAAAACCATTGTTACCGGATTCACAGAACAGTTGAAAAAGGTTAACCAAAGCATCTCAAAAGTTTTGCAGGACGCAGAGTTTTCAATTGTTCAAATTGGCGCCGAACGCGACGAAGACGACAATATTGTTAATTTCCGCATCGAAAAGGTAAACAATTCGTTTGAGTCATCATTTAAATTGGGTTTGCATGAAGTTCAAAACCAGGAAGCAAGTTATGTTTTTGGTCTGCTTTTTAAAAACCATTTCGACCTGAACAAAACGATTCTTATGGAACAGCGGAAAACAAAAGAGTTTTATGCAAAAAACCTGGAGCGTTATTTTAAAGTTCATGTTTTAAGACCGGAATACAACATATATTACCTGATTTTTGAAGACATTACAAAAGGTAAAATAAGAATTGCCGAACTGGAAGCCAACAAACGCAGGTACAAAGTTCTGCTCGAAGCAATCCCCGATATCTTTTTTGTCATCGACAAAGATGGAATTTATGAAGATTTTGTTATCAAAGAAAGCGACCTGTTTAAAATTGAAGATGCCAATATTATCGGAAATACGATTTACGATGTTGGGTTTCCTGATAACATGGCCGACAAAATTTACCAGTGCATTCAAACCAGTTTGCGTACTAATTCCATCGAAACCATTGAATATTCGCTGAATACGCACAACGGGACTTTTATGTTTGAAATGCGGCTGGCCAAACTCACTTCTACCTCGGTAATTTCTATTGCCCGCGATATTACACGCCGCAAAACCACTGAATTCAAACTCGAACGGGCATTGAACAAAGCAGAAGAATCCGACCGTTTAAAATCGGCTTTCCTCGCTAACTTATCGCACGAAATAAGAACCCCTTTAAATATTATTACCAATGCAACAAGAATGCTGGCTGATTCTGAGCTTAGTTTAGAAGAAAAACAAATCTTTTCGGACGGAATTACGCAAAATGCCAACCAGTTGCTAAACATGATTGACAACACCATTCATCTTTCACGAATTGAAACTGAATCGATTGAAGTACACCATAATTTCTGCAAGGTAAACGAATTACTTCGTGATATTTATAACAAACATTTTGCGCAAATTCCTGATTCAAAAGATATTCGCATCCGTCTGAACATCGATGTGCCGAATCCTGTTTTTGGTTTTGAAACCGATGCAGAATTGCTGCGCGAAACCTTGAACATTCTGGTTGATAATGCCATTAAATACACGCTAAAAGGCGAAGTAACCGTGGGTTATGAAATGGTGCGAAACGAGGCTGTTTTATTCACAGTTGCCGACACAGGAATAGGTATACCGGCAGAAGAACAGGAAAATATTTTCAGCAGGTTTTACCGTGTGAAAAACAAAATTAACAATACAACTTCAGGCTCCGGCCTTGGACTACCAATTGCACAACATTATGTTTCACTGCTCGGAAGCGAACTCCAACTAAAATCAGTCCCCGGACAGGGAACAAAATTCTCTTTTACACTTCCTTTCCACGAAGGAAAAGGGTTTTTGAGGGTTGTGAGTTAATTTATGAATTTGATGTTTTTTATTCGATAAAAAACATATAAATTCAAACCATGTTTAACCTTAAAAATAAATCAGTTAGCACATTTGTTTTTGCCATTTTTCTTTCAACGGCAATATATATATTTTTGATTTCTACATTAATCCACAAACCTGAAAAATACACCGCAAAAATACTTTCCAAAACATTTCTGGGAAAAGAAATTCAAGCTTTCACCGATTTTGAAAATGATGGAAAAGTCGACCATATCAGATTTGACAACAATTTTCTCGGAAAGGCTGCATTTATTGCTGAAACAGATGGTAAATTGATATATCAAAAAAATTTCAACGGCCATTTTGGAAATGATAATTTTTACTACATAGATGATTTCAACAACGATGCCATAAATGAAATCTATGTTACAACATACAGAAATGACAGTCTGTTTTTATCAGCTTTTTTTGCTCCAAACGGCGATACGCTTTTTTCAAATCAATTCATTTCTGTCTTCAGAGATTATGCCGGACACCCTGATTTTTTCATTACTTCGCTGGAATTAATAGATTTCGACAACGATAATTACAAAGATGTATTCATTAATCTACACTGTGCTTTTACGTATAGAACAAGAAAACAACTTATTTATAACATTCATCGAAATTTAGTAATTGAAGGACCTTCGTGTGGGGTTAGTATGGAGGATTTTATTTCTGTATATGACATAAATAACGATGGCAACTTAAATTTCTTTGGAAATTTTGGAGCATACAGCAATTGTCCGGAAGATTATTTCTTGTCCGACAATTTCTTATGGTTTTATGTTTTGGAAGCAAAAATGAATTTGTTGTTTCCTCCTCAAAAAATTGGGAAGGCCCCTGGCACCATAAAAACAAGACCCTTTAAAATTGAAAATGAAAATTTTATTGCTGTATTTAAATGCCATCATGGAAATGAAAATGATTCTTCCTTTATTGCGATTTACAATTTTAAAGGTTCATTAATCAAGCAAAAAATGTTACCCTATGATTTCGGATTAAAAAATGCTGCTTTTTCAACCTACCCTGAAAATAATCCAACCCAAATAGCTTTGTTAAAAAGTGACGGGACACTTTTTCATTTCGACCAAAATCTGAATCAAATAAAGAAAAGAAAACAATCCCCTTTTCAAAATTTTTATGGCAGGTTTGATATTAACGGAGATGGTAAAAAAGAATATATATTGAGCGTAAATAATAACGAACGAATATCCATATTACAATTGGATTTGTCTAATCCGGTAACAATTGATCTTCAGAAATCAGAGGTTTTATATCCACCTTCATTGATAATCCGGAAAGACAAAAGGCCTCACTTTGCAATACAGGCAGGCAATATAGTGAATGAAATTATTTACAAAGAAAACAAATGGTTTAAATACAGGTATCTTGCATACTTAACGGGCTGGCCTATTCTATTTTTTATGGTTTTGTTTATTGGCAGAATCTTCCAGAAAATTGCAATTCGTCATTATGAAACCGAGAAACAAATGGCTGCACTTCAGATTTCTGTTCTTGAAAAACAGTTGACCCCTCATTTTAATCTAAACGTTTTAAACTCAATTGGAGCATTGTATGAATCAAAAAACCTTGAAAAAGCACAATATTATCTTGCAAAATACGGAAAGCTTCTCCAAAATTTGGTATTAAAATCAGGTGAAATATCAACAACCATTGAAGAAGAATTAAACTTCACTAAAAATTACCTTGAACTGGAAAGGCTCAGAATGGATAACAGATTTGACTTTGATATTATTAACGATACAAATTATTACACCGTTGAAATTCCCCGAATGCTCATTCATACATTTTGCGAAAATGCAGTGAAACACGGTTTAAAACATAAAAAGGGAAAAGGCCAACTAATAATTGAATTTAAAAGAACCGAAAACAGTTTAATAATTTTCATTTCCGACAACGGAATCGGAAGGGAAAAAGCTGCGCAATACTCATTAATGAGTACTGGCAAAGGATTGGAAATAATAAACAAAAGCCTGAAACTTTATTTCAGGATAAAAGGAACTCAGATTACATACAAAATTACCGATATATACAACCACGAAAACGAAGCCGCAGGAACAAATGTAGAAATTAAAGTGCCTTTGCCCAATTAGACCTTCAAGCTTTTAAAACATTGAAGGTCTATATATTGCATGCTAAAAATCCAATATTATATAACACCAAAAAAACCTATGAAAAAAATAACCACCATTCTTGTCGACGACGAAAAACTGGCCCTGAACCGCATGTCCGACCTGCTGAAATTATTTCCGAACGTGGAAATACTCCACAAAGAATTTACTCCCGAAACGGCCATTGAACGCATTGTAAAAACCAAACCCGACATAGTTTTCCTTGATATTGAAATGCCCGGCATGACTGGATTTTCGCTTATTGAAGAAGTAAGGAAACACTTTATTTTTCCCACTTTTGTTATTGTAACGGCTTTTAACCAATACGCTATAAAAGCCATTAAAAAAGAAGCTTTCGATTTTTTAATAAAACCTGTAGACATTGACGATCTCCGCAGTTGCCTCGAACGTTACGACCACAACCAAAACCATTTCCCTCATATCGACAACTCCAATCTTAGCGAACGCGAAAAAGAAATTGCCCGGCTTATTTGCCATGGAAAAACTTCACAGGAAATAGCAGACATACTTTTTATTAGTAAAAATACAGTGGATACACATCGAAGGAGAATATTGGAAAAATTGGGAGTGAAATCGACTGCGGAATTGATTGCTGCCGGAAGGAGATAATTCAAAAAAATTACTTCCTCTTGTTTGTTTTTGAAAATTTGGCTACATTGCTACCCATATTATCGTAAATTCAGGCATTGTGATACCCAGATTAATAAAAAAACAGCTAAGCGAAGATTTAAGACCAGGCAACGTAACCGCATTGTTTGGTGCGAGGCGTACCGGAAAGACGTTCTTAATGAACCAAATTCAGAATGACATTGGGCCCCGCAATGTTCTGCTGGTACAGGGAGACGACCTTGATATTGCCGATATTCTTTCTTCCCAGCGTTTATCGGTGTTATCCGGATTTATAAAAGGATACAAATATTTGTTTATTGATGAAGCCCAGAAAATCCCGAATATCGGAAGCAGCCTGAAACTGATTGTGGATACCAATCCTGAATTAAGCATTTTTATTACCGGATCGTCGGCATTGGAACTTACCGAAAAAATTGGTGAGCCGTTAACCGGCAGGAGCAACTATTTTTATCTTTTCCCCGTTGCACAATCGGAACTTGAACAAGACTTCACCGATGCAAAAAAAACATTGCCCGAAAAACTGGTTTACGGACTTTACCCCCAGGTTTACCAGGCCGTTTCGCAAACCCAAAAAACAGATGTATTAAACTCCATAAAAAACGGGTACCTGCTAAAAGATATATTAATGCTCGATAATCAGAAAGATGCTGTTTTTATACTAAATCTCTTAAGGTTAATTGCATTTCAAATCGGCAACGACATTTCATACAACGAACTGGCTTCTAATTTAAACGTGAACAAAAAAACGGTACAACGTTATTTAAACCTGCTCGAAAAAGCGTTTGTTATTTTCCCTCTGCAGGGTTTTAGCCGCAACCTGCGTAAAGAATATTCAAAAACACCACGCTACTATTTCTGGGACAATGGGATCAGAAACATTTTAATTAACAACATAAATCCTGTAAATAACCGCGACGATATCGGGAAATTATGGGAAAACTTTTGTATTGCCGAGCGGCTGAAACTCCATTATTATACCCGGCAAACTGCCGCTTATTTCTACTGGCGGACTTACGACCAGCAGGAAATTGACCTGATTGAGGAAAAAAACGGGAAAATATCGGGGTTTGAATTCAAATGGGCCAAACCACAAAGTAAAATACCGGCAGCTTTTACGTCGGCTTATCCCGGTGCAACGGTTAGTACCATTAACCAAAACAATTATCTGGAATTTGTGTTGCCTTAATAAAACACACCCAAATCACATCCCCCTCCGCTACAACTCCAGCCCCAGCAATCGGGAAAAAGAAATTGCCCGGCTCATCTGTCAGGGAAAAACTTCACAGGAAATTGCAGATATACTTTTTATTAGCAAAAATACGGTGGATACATGTAGGAGGAGGATTTTGGTAAAGTTGGAGGGTAAATCGACTGCTGAGTTAATAGAAGGTAGTAAGTAGTCACTTATATTTAACGAACAAACACCACTTAAATTAATATTAATCCAGACTTTGTAAATCGGCTTAGCTTGAAATCTTTTCTAAAGTTTTAAACTTTGGAAAAGATTAATATACAATATGATATGGAAGAATTTTAGCCCTGCCAAACAAATAGCCACACATTTCTTTTTTAACGGACAAAAAGATTAAAGATGATACCTGACTTAGGACTTTTGAAAGTTATTCAAGAAGTCATAGTGAAAGCTGTTCTTTACATATATTTCCTTTTAATTTTTTTCTCAAATACTCATGTCAAAGTACAATACATAATTTATTATGAGCTACATAAATAATCTGATTAATATTAGCTTCATTAAGTAAACCTATAAAAATACTGTAATTATGAAAACACCTCTACTTTTACTTTTAGCATTTCTTTATTTGCATGTTTACTCCCAGGAAATTCCTAGAAAAATTTCATATCAGGGAAAGTTATATGAAAACGGCTCCCCTGTAAACGGTACAAAGAATATAACTTTTCAAATTGGAACGTGGTCAGAAACACAATACAATGTATCAATCGACAATGGTTTGTACTCTGTTAAACTGGGGGATAATAATCCAATTCCTGTAGCCCTTTTTAACAATAATTCCAATCTCAATTTACGAATCACTATTGAAGGAAATAATTTAGCTCCTCAAACTGAAATACTTTCAGTTCCTTACGCTTACAAAGCGGAAATTGCCGCTAATGTATTTAGTGGGGACTATAATGATCTTGTGAACAGGCCTACTAATTTCAATGATGCAGATGCTGATCCTTCTAATGAAATACAAACTATTTCTAAATCTGGCAGCAACATTACCCTGTCAAGAAACGGGGGAACAATTTCCATCAACGATGCAGATGCTGATCCTTCTAATGAATTACAAACGCTCTCCTTGAATGGAAGTAGTTTGACAATTTCAAGTAAAAATACTGTAACATTACCAAGTGGAGGAGGTGAAAATCTTGCTCAAACTTTAGCCATAGGAAATTCCGCTAATGATCTCGATATCAATAACGTTGGCAATATTGAAGCAGAAAGTATAGATTTGGGAAGTGGAAATATTGAAGCAAAAGAATTAATTTCAACAAGCTCATATTTAGGTCTTTTCAGCAATAGGGGGGCCTTTGTTGACATTGATCACGACGATAATGGAAATGAAACTTTCGCAATAACCTCTGAAAATGAAGACAAAACCCTATTAAAAATTTGGGAGGATTATTCAGGAGATGAAAGAATAACTCTACTTAGTGGTACAACTTATAGTAGTTACCCTATTTATCTTGCTGATGATACTAGAATAAGAGGAAATTTATCAGTATCAGGAAATCTTTCAAAAGGCTCAGGCTCCTTTCTTATTGATCATCCCATTGAACCTGAGAATAAATATCTATATCATTCATTTGTTGAATCTCCTGATATGATGAACGTATATAATGGGAATATAGAACTTGATATAAATGGCGAAGCTAATGTTCAACTTCCTGAATGGTTTGAGGCTTTAAATCAGGATTTTCGCTATCAACTTACCTGTGTTGGAGATTTTGCTCCAGTATATATTTCCAAAAAAATTGAAAATAACCAGTTCAAAATTTCCGGAGGTAAAGCGGGATTAGAAATTTCATGGCAAGTTACCGGAATCAGGCACGATCCTTATGCAGAAAAAAACCGAATTAAAGTGGAGGTTAATAAAACAGAAAAAGAAAAAGGACACTTCCTGCATTACAAAGAATACAATCAACCTTATGAAAATAGCATAGAAGCAATAAATTAAAAAAAAAAGATATGAACCTGAGACCAATAACTCAAAAACCAAAAAATAATAAAGGCATAGCATTGATCATCATTATTTTAATTATTGTAGGATTTATTGTTTCTGTTTATTTATTTGGTCAAGGTGCAATAAAGGAAATAATTCATCCATAAATTCATCTCCATGAAAAAAAATGATATAAAAATTTATAGTCTGCTTGTATTATTCTTATTTAACATTAAAATAGGAATAACGCAAAATTATTTTAAGGTTGCAGAAGTCATATCCTCTGGAGCGGCAAATGCAGAAGCAGGAAACTATTCCAATTTTGGCATTCTCGGTGAGACTTTAGTTAGTAATCTTTCATCAATGAATAATTATGAAACATCATTAGGATTTTTAAGTAATTATAAAATCAAAACAAATTCAATTGATTTAAAAAACAATACAGTAATTAATTTTTATCCAAATCCAACAAATAACTGGTTGGGAATTGAATTACAATTTGATCCAAAAGAATATACAATTGAGTTTCACAACAATTTAGGACAACTAAAACTTCAAAAGAAAAGTACAGCAAGGATTGAAAGAATCAATTTAGAAGAATGGAATAGTGGTATTTATTACCTTAGAATTTTTAATGAATACTTTTCAAAAACTGAAAAAATAATTGTGAAATAAAAATTGGTTAACCAAATATTTAGAAATTTAAATGGGGATTGTTCGATTATTAAAGAACAGTTTCCATTTAATTTTTTCCTTATAACAATTCTTCCGGATTTGTTTTTAAAAATTCGCTTACAGGAATTCCATCAGTGCCTACTAAATAAACTTTGTATGGATTAAATTTCTTTTGAAAATCGGTCATTCCGCGTGTTCTGACCTTAGCAGCGCTTTTTACTTCCAAAGCCACAACCTTTTCTTTCGAGCTTAAAACAAAATCAACTTCGTTATTCCTTTCCCGCCAGTAGGTTACCGAAAACCGCCCACTAACAGAATTGTTTACCAGATGAGCTCCCACCGCAGACTCTACCCACCTTCCCCATATTTCAGGACGTGCCAGGGTTTCTTTTAATGAAAACGACGATTGGGCAGACATTAATGCAGTGTTATAAACCTGAAATTTCGGGCTGGAAGATCGTTGCCGTATTATGCCTTTATTAAATTTCTCAATCCCTGTAAGCAATCCTGCCGTATCCAGCAATTCCAGGTAATGCGACAAAGTCGTTGTATTTCCTGCATCTAACAATTGCCCCAAAATTTTATTAAACGATAATATCTGACCGGAATACTGGCACCCAAGTTCAAACAATCGGCGCATCAACGCGGGTTTATCTATTCGGGTAAGCATTAAAATGTCCCTGTTGATACTGGGTTCAATAAGTGAATCTGAAATATATCGTTTCCATCGATTTTCATCGTTAATAAGATCAATAGCTCCGGGATAGCCGCCAAACCAGATAAATTGAGTGTCGCCGATATCAAAAGCCTGTTTCATTTCTAAAAATGACCAGTGCCCCATATACAGTGTTTCAAATCTCCCTGCCAGCGATTCGGTCAGTCCCTGCTGTAATAATAACCGCGAAGAACCGAGGAGAACTACTTTTAAATTAATATTGTTCGCAGTATCATAATCCCACTCCCTTTTTACAATTTCACTCCAGTTTTCTATTTTTTGAATTTCGTCGATAATTAAAAGAGCTTCGCCCACCCCTGACTGTTTTAACATAAACCTGGCAACCTCCCATTGTTGGGCAACCCATACCTGATAGGACACAGAAACCGAATCTGCTGTTACGGAATGAAACGGACCGGTTACCCCTTGCAATAATTGTCTAATCATTGTTGTTTTCCCAACCTGACGTGGACCATAAACAACCTGTATAAAACGTCGGGGTTCCTGAAGTCGCTCAGCCAACTGATTTTTATGAAATCGCTCAAAATACATTTTACTCAATTTATCGAGTAAAATTACTCAATAGAATGGGAAAATTGAAATATTTCAACCAGAAAATACATTTCAACCAGAAATTCGATCTTATTACTGCCCTTTATCCGTCCTCGAATTGAATTGTCTGAATCCCACCAACCTGTCGTAACGTTCGCCCTGGCCCCGGTAATAAACCAAAATCTGGTAATCGTTTTCCGTCAGCCAGAAACTTCCTTCCAAACTTTTGCTGTCGGCGCTACTCGATCCCTGCGGAACATAAACGTATTGAAAATTGTAATACCCCTGTTTTAAAAGCAAAGTCAGTTCGTATTGGCTGGTATTGAAATTCCAGGTCATTTCGTTGCTTTTGTTGGCATTCCATTGGGTGAGTGCCCCAAAAACATTCACTGTTCCCCCCAGCAAAATACTTTCGAGCGGCAAACTAAAATGCACAAAAATATAGTCGCAGTCGGTGTCGTAATTTTGCACCCGGTCCTGGCTTTCAACAACATATTTACCGTTCATCTCCTTGTATTCGAAATATTTCCGGTTCGACCGAATTTCATCGGTCATTAGTGTTTTATGGTAATACGGCCTGAAAAATTCGGTAGTAGCCACATTCTCACCGTTCATTCTATTGGTACGAATATCGAAATAACGAAATTCGTTTCCCCCGGGAAAAACATTTTCACGATTGTAATCATAAACCAGCTCGTTGTTGCGCACAAAAAGCGGTTTCAAGTCTCGAATGGCATTGTCCCACCGGTTGTTTTGCATGACCACAACTTTTACTTCCTGCTGCGGATTATTTATCGGCAATTTATCGTGATAAACTGTAAAATCCACCTCCTGATTTTCGCCTTTATACGCATCCAGTGTTGCTCTACGCACAGTTCCGGCTATTTCAACCAAAGGTTCAACTACATAAAACCGTTGGGTCAAAACCTTTTTTTCTTTGTCGTTATCTTCAAAAACAACAAGTACATAGTTTCCCGACATTTTTAACTGAATATTCTCGTTTGGAATAATTAACTGATAATTAACATAGCTGAAAGTAGTATTAAAAGAAAATGCATAATCATCAACCGGATTGTCTGTAAACCCCTGAATATAATCCGATTGGGCGATATAACTTTCATTCCAGTCGGCATCACAATGTATTATTGTGTAGTAGTAATCCTTTCGCTCTCCTGAAAGATCGTCGAACTTTAATAGCAATTGCGCATCTTCCCCCAGCTCAATTACCGGGTTCGACAATTCGAAACCTTCGCGGTACATCTGCACCGTTTTTATATCTTCCTTAAAAACTGCATTTTCGTAATAGAAGTTTCCATCCTCAGCACTAACAAACTGGCTTATTATCAGAAAACTTACCAGTAAAAAAGTATGTTTTTTAAAGTTGAATCTTAATGTAAAAACCATGTCGTAATAAACTGAATTTTAAGTATAACGTCAAATTTGACAATTTAATCTGAAATAACCTTTGTTAAAAAAATAAAAAATTGGATGAAGGAAAACAGAAGATGATTTATATCAATAAACATATTGACTTATTTGTATATTTTGAATACTGCAACTTTCCATTTAAATGATTGTATAAAGCCAATTTATTAATTATTTTTGCTCGCCTAAAATAATACTATTCTTGATTAAAATGTCAGAGATAATTAAGTTAAGGAAGGGGCTGAATATCAAGCTTAAAGGAAGTGCCGAGAAAATACTGGAAACTTTGACGTTCCCAGCAACGGTTGCACTAAAACCTACCGATTTCCCGGGACTTACTCCAAAGTTAAGCGTAAAAGCTGAACAAGAAGTGAAAGCAGGAGATGCTTTGTTTTACGACAAATACCATCCTGAAATTGTTTTTACATCGCCTGTGGGAGGTAAGGTTGTTTCTATTAACCGCGGCGAACGCCGTAAGATTCTTGAGGTAGTTGTTGAAACCAACGAAAAAGCAGGTTCTGTTGAATTTAAAAAAGCGGATCCGTCTTCTCTCAGTCGGGAGGAAGTAAAAGAGCAACTTTTAAAAAGCGGCTGTTGGCCGTTGATTAAAAAGCGCCCTTATGGAATTGTCGCTTCACCAAATGAAAATCCTATTTCGGTTTTTATTTCAACATTCGACACTGCTCCGCTGGCGCCCGATTACAACTTTGTGTTAAACGGACAAATGAAAACATTCCAAACCGGAATCGATGTGCTGGCCAAGTTAACCGATGGAAAAGTTTACCTCGGTGTTAACGACGGTTCATCGTTTGTTTCGGTGAAAAATGTTGTAATCAATACGTTCTCGGGACCGCATCCGGCAGGAAATGTCGGTGTGCAGATTCACAACGTAAAACCGGTTAACAAAGGTGAAGTAGTTTGGACAATCAATGTTCAGGATGTACTTTTCATCGGTCGTCTGTTCGAAACCGGTAAAGTCGATTTTTCGAAAATCATTACGCTGGCAGGTTCCGAAGTTGAAAGTCCGAAATATTACAAGACAATTCTTGGAGCCTCAATTAGCTCAATTGTTGACGGCAAATTAAAAAATGCCGATCACAAACAACGCATCATCAGCGGTAATGTTTTAACCGGGTTAAGGGTTAAAACACAAACATTCCTTGGGTTCTACGATTCAATGATTACTGTTATTCCTGAAGGTGATGAATACGAATTTATGGGATGGGCAACTTTGGGTGTCAGTAAATTCAGTGCTTCAAAAACATTCCTGGCCGGTTTATTCCCAAAAAAAGAATACGAACTGAATGCCAATATGCATGGAGGAGAACGTGCATTTGTTCTTTCAGGGCAATACGAGAAACTGGTTCCGATGGACATTTTACCTGTGTATTTACTAAAAGCTATTTTAGCCAACGACATCGATAAAATGGAACAACTTGGTATTTACGAAGTAGTGGAAGAAGACTTTGCGCTTTGTGAATATGCCTGTACATCGAAAATTAAAGTACAGGATATTTTACGTACCGGAATCAATACAATGATCAAAGAATTGGGATAAAATTAGCTGAAAACATAAATCAGACGATTTAAGATGAAATTCATAAGAAACTTTTTTGAAAAAACAGAACCTCTGGTACAGAAAGGGGCTAAATTTCACTGGCTTCATTCTACTCACGAAGGGTTCTTCACTTTATTCTTTGTACAAAAGAATACATCGAAATCGGGAACTCACGTTCACGATTATATCGATTTAAAACGTACGATGGGATTAGTGGTTCTTGCGCTTGTACCTGCACTTTTATTTGGCATGTACAACACAGGTTACCAGCATTTCAAAGCCATTGGCGAACTGGCAGGTGCCGGTTTTTTTGAAATCTTCCTATACGGTTTAATACGGGTTCTTCCTATTATTATTGTTTCATATGTAGTTGGGCTGGGTATTGAATTTGCTTTCGCTCAAATGCGTGGTCACGATATAAACGAAGGTTTTTTGGTGTCGGGAATTTTAATCCCGATGGTTATGCCAATCGAAACTCCGCTTTGGATGATTGCTGTTGCCACTGCCTTCGCTGTAATTTTTGGCAAAGAAGTATTTGGCGGAACCGGAATGAACATCTGGAACCCGGCTTTAATAGCCCGTGCATTTCTGTTTTTTGCCTACCCGGCACAAATGTCAGGAATAAGGGTTTGGGTTTCGCTCAGCGATGCCGATAAAGTAATCGACGGTTTTACCGGTGCAACTCCAATGGCTGACGCAGCTGCCGGAAATATTAATTTCAGTGTTGCCGATGCTTTCTTCGGATTTATTCCCGGATCAATTGGTGAAACTTCCACACTGGCCATTTTAATTGGCGCTGTAATTTTAATTGTTACAGGAATCGGAAGTTGGAAAATCATGGTTTCAACCGTAGCCGGCGGATTATTTATGGGCTTGCTGCTAAATATTTTTGCAGTAAATACCTACATGTCGCTTCCTTTCTGGCAACACCTGGTAATTGGCGGTTTTGCATTTGGCGCTGTATTTATGGCAACCGACCCTGTTTCGGGGGCACAAACCGAAAAAGGAAAATGGATTTATGGTTTCCTTATTGGTGTGCTGGCTATTTTAATCAGGGTATTAAACCCGGCTTACCCCGAAGGAATGATGCTTGCCATTTTACTGATGAACACTTTTGCACCACTTATCGACCATTACGTTGTAAAAGGACACATCAACCGTCGTTTAAAAAGAGCTAAAATTTCTGCTTAAAATTGAATATTATGAACAGGAACAGCAATTCATACACGCTATTATATGCAGCAATCATGGTAATTTTGGTTGCCGCTGTCCTTGCGTCAGTTTCAATGGCTTTGAAGCCCGCGCAGAAAAGGAATTACGAAATTGAGAAAAAACAGAATATCCTTACTTCGGTAAATATTGAAAGCACCGCCAGCGATGCAGAACAATTGTATGCCGAAAAAATTGTAAAGGAATATGTTGTTGATACTAAGGGTAATTTGGTTGAAGGTGCCGATGCTTTCAATACCGATTTGAAAGTTGAACTGGCTAAACCTGCCGACCAAAGATTACTACCTGTTTTTGAATGCGAAACCAAAGACGGATTAAAATATGTTCTGCCCGTGAGAGGCGCCGGTTTATGGGGGCCAATCTGGGGATTTGTATCATTAAACGATGACATGAATACTATTTATGGGGCAACATTCGACCACGAAGGTGAAACTCCCGGACTGGGAGCAGAAATTGCTACCAAAGGTTTTCAAAGTCAGTTCCCTGGAAAAACAATTTTCGATGGTTCAGGAAAACTCGTTTCGGTAACCGTTACCAAAGCAGGCCAGGAAGCTCCGGTTGAACACAAAGTTGACGGAATATCGGGTGGTACAATTACAAGTAAAGGGCTTCAGAAAATGCTTCTCGACGACTTTACTTCTTATCAGGAATTCTTAAAAAAGAAAAAATCATAGGCAATGAGCGATCCATTATTTTCAAAGAAAAACTTAAAACTGCTAACGGATCCGTTGAACAACAATAACCCGATTACCGTACAGGTTCTCGGTATTTGTTCGGCTCTTGCAGTTACGGCACAGTTAAAACCTGCCGTAGTTATGGCCATTTCGGTTACTCTTGTTGTAGCCCTTGGAAACGTAATTATTTCATTGTTACGAAATACAATTCCTAACCGAATCAGAATTATAGTTCAATTGGTAGTTCTTGCTGCACTTGTAATTTTGGTCGACCAGGTTTTAAAAGCTTTTGTTTACGATGTAAGCAAGCAACTTTCAGTATTTGTTGGGTTGATTATTACCAACTGTATCCTGATGGGACGTTTGGAAGCTTTTGCACTGGGTAACCGTCCGTGGCAATCGTTCCTCGACGGTATTGGAAACGGTGCAGGTTATGGTGCAATTCTGGTTATTATTGGTATTGTCCGCGAACTTTTTGGTTCTGGTTCAATCCTTGGTTTCAGAATTATTCCTGAAAGCTGGTACATTACCAATGGGGGTTTCTATTCCAACAATGGTATGATGATTCTTCCTCCGATGGCTTTGATTGTTGTGGGAGTTATTATTTGGGTGCAGCGCAGCCGCAACCGTAAATTAATTGAGGATTAACAAGCCAAAAGAATGAAGTTATGGAAAATCTGATTAATATATTTATCAAATCGATTTTTATTGAGAACATGGTTTTTGCCTACTTCCTGGGCATGTGTTCTTATCTTGCAGTTTCGAAAAAAGTCAGTACTGCTGCCGGGCTGGGGATTGCCGTTATTTTTGTACTTGCCATTACTGTTCCTGTAGATTATCTCCTGCAGAAATATGTTTTGGTTGAAGGTGCATTAACATGGCTTAGTCCTTCGTTCGCAAACGTCGACCTGAGCTTTTTGTCATTCATCATGTTTATTGCCGTAATTGCATCAATGGTACAGTTGGTTGAAATGGTAGTTGAAAAATTTGCGCCGGTTTTATACAACCAGTTAGGAATTTTCCTCCCGCTGATTGCAGTAAACTGTGCAATTTTAGGAGGTTCATTGTTTATGCAGCAAAAAGATTTTTTAAATATCGGCGAAGCTTCGGTTTACGGACTTGGCTCTGGTATCGGATGGGCTTTGGCTATTATCGGTATTGCTGCTATCAGGGAAAAAATACAGTATTCCAATGTGCCTGCCCCACTTCGCGGATTGGGAATTACATTCATTGTAACCGGTCTGATGGGACTTGCATTCATGGGATTCATGGGTATTAAATTGTAAAATAAAAACCAATCAACAAAATGATATTACTAACGACACAAACTACAGTTGTTATTACCAGTGTGGTAGTTTTCCTGGCTGTAATAATTTTATTGGTTGCCATTCTGCTTTATGCAAAGAAAAAACTTACTCCTTCGGGAACGGTAAAAATCGATATTAACGATGGTTATCTCGAATTGGAAACCGAACCGGGTGGCACCCTGTTAAGTACACTTGGAAACAACAAAGTATTACTTCCTTCGGCATGCGGAGGTGGTGGTACCTGCGGGATGTGCCGCTGCCAGGTACTTGAAGGCGGTGGTTCAATTCTGCCAACCGAAACCGGTTTTTTCACCCGTAAAGAGCAAAATGAAAACTGGAGGCTTGGTTGCCAGGTTAAGGTGAAAGAAGACATGAAAATTCACATGCACCAGGAAATTCTTGGTGTTAAAAAATGGGAATGTACTGTTGTTTCAAACAACAATGTGGCAACTTTCATCAAAGAATTTGTGGTTAAACTTCCGGAAGGTGAAAACCTTAATTTTAAATCGGGCGGTTACATTCAGATTGACGTTCCTAAAGTGGATGTCAACTTTAAAGACATGGATGTAGATGAAAAGTTCCGCGACGAATGGCAAAAATTTGGGATGTTCGACCTGGTTATGAAAAACCCGGAACCTACTTTCCGTGCTTATTCCATGGCTAATCACCCGGCAGAAGGCAACATTGTAATGCTGAATATTCGTATAGCAACTCCGCCATGGGACAGGGCCAACAATGGTTTTAAAAAGGTTAATCCTGGGGTTTGTTCCTCTTATATTTTCAACCTGAAACCAGGCGACAAAGTAACCGTTTCAGGTCCTTACGGAGAATTCTTCCTGAAGGACAACGATAATGAAATGATGTTTATTGGTGGTGGCGCCGGAATGGCTCCGATGCGTTCGCACCTTTTCCATCTTTTCCATACGTTAAAGGAAAGTAAAAAGAAAGTTACTTTTTGGTACGGCGCCCGTTCGTGGAAAGAAGTTTTCTATTACGATCAGTTTATGGAAATTGAAAAGAATTTCCCGAACTTCAAATTCAATTTGGCACTTTCCGAACCGCTTCCGGAAGACAAATGGACTGGTCCGGTTGGATTTATTCACCAGGTTATTTATGATCATTACCTGAGTCAGCACGAAGAACCGGAAGAAATTGATTTCTACATGTGCGGACCACCCATGATGAATGATGCCGTTCAGAAAATGCTTTACAATTTAGGCGTTCCTGATGAAAATATTTTATACGACGATTTTGGTTCGTAAATAAAATTCAAAAGCTGATTAAGCTGCTATATAAAAGCCACTTCTAAAAAAAAGTGGCTTTTCTTTTTGCTTTTCAGGATGCTTAGAATTGGTTTTTTATATTCCTAATAATTCCTCTTCAGATAAAATCAAAATCTACCTCAGATTATTTTAAAACTTTTTTAGTTTTGTAATCAAATAAATCCTGAATGAAAGGGAAAGCGCTTTTTTTTGTATTTTTTGTATTCTTTCTTCTTTCCAAAGCCTCAGCACAATACGAGGTTATGGTTAGTACCAATTATCCGCCGTACAATTATCTTAATGAAAACGGTGAATTGGTAGGGTTTAATATTGACCTTTTGAAAGCTATAAAGAAACTTTATAACGTTGATATTAAAATTAGCGGTGGCGACTGGGATACAGCTAACACCTACCTAAAAGAAGGAAAGATTCAGGCCATAGCCGGAGCACATTATCCGGGAAACCCCGACACAGAGTACGATTATACACGTTCGGTAATACAAACTTCGCACTGCTTTTTATATAACAGGAAATATCTGAACAAAATCTCTGTAGACGAAATCCGCACTATTCAGCACCCGGTAATTGTTCTCTGGAACAACGATGTATTAATTCATTATGTCCAATCGATCAATCCAAATGCAAAGTTCGTTTTTGTTAATAATTACGAAGATTTACTAAATGAGCTGGAACGAAAAGACGTAACCTGTGCATTTTCTCAAAAAATTACCAGCATATATTACGCCGATATAATGAACAAGCCTTATATTCATACCGGCAACGAAGATGTGCTTGAACGAAATATGGGATTCAAAATCTCGAAAGAAGCCCCGCAATTATCAGAAATTCTGAACAATGGGCTGGAAGTTATCATGTCGAACGGGGAATACCAGGAAATATACAATGAATGGATCCGCGATTACAATACACACGGTTACACATGGCAACATCTTGTAAAATATTTTGTTCTCGCCGGAATTCTTGTATCAACTGTAATTTTGCTTTTGCTGTTTTTTAATCATATCCTTCAAAACCGTGTGAGAAAAAAAACACACGATCTGCTTCAGCAACTTGAACTAAATACCCAGATTACCAGAGAACTTGAAAAGCAAAAAACAAAAGCAGAAGAAAGCGATAAAATGAAATCGGCATTTTTGGCTAACATGAGCCACGAAATAAGAACACCGATGAACGGAATTCTTGGATTTACAGAATTGTTAAAATCGCACGATTATTCGCTCGAAGAACAAAAGCAATTTATTGAGATCATTCAGCAAAGCGGAGAAAGAATGCTGACTACGATTAACAATATTATTGAAATTTCGAAAATTGACTCAGGACTTGAATCCATTCAAATAAGTGAGACCAGTATAGAAAAAATAATTAAAGAACTTTACCAGTTTTTTGTACCCGAAGCCAGGCGTAAAGGAGTTGAGCTGATCATTGAAAAAAAGGAACTTAAATCTGATCTGATTTTTTATTCCGATACTTACAAAGTAACTTCGATTGTTACAAACCTGATTAAAAATGCTCTGAAATTCACGCACAAAGGCTCGATAAAAATTGGTTATGCCATTTCGGACGAAGAGTTTAACTTTTATGTTTCAGATACCGGAATAGGTATTGCTCCTGAAAAACAAAAATTAATCTTTAACTATTTTGTACAAGCCGATTCTTCCATTTCAAGCCGTTTCGAAGGGTCCGGACTCGGATTATCGATTTGCAAAGAGTACACAAAAATGCTGAATGGTAAAATCAGTGTTGAATCAGAAATCAACAAAGGGTCAACGTTTTATGTAACAATACCAAACCATTTAAAAAATACTGCGGCGGTTGTCAGCAATAATAAAAACAATAAAAAAGCAAATACTTCCATCCCCGGCGGACTTAATATAATTGTGGCGGAAGATGACAAAACTTCCTTCTTTTTTCTAAAATATATACTCGAAGGAATCTCAGCCAATATACTTCATGCTAAAAACGGCCGCGAAGCCATTGAACTGATAAAAAACAACCCCGACACCGATATTATTTTAATGGATTCGAAAATGCCCGAATTGAATGGAATTGACGCCGTAAAACAAATCAGAAAATTCAATAGTAATGTGTTTATAATTGCCCAAACTGCCTATGCCCAAGATGATTACAGGAGCAGGACTATAGAGGCGGGATGTAACGATTACATTGAAAAGCCGATAAACAAAAACAAATTGCTTGAAATAATCTCGAAGGAATTCAGGGAAAACTGACATTCAATTTTGAATTTTTTGCTTTCGTGTTTCCACAATCAACAGATATTTCCTGTTTAAAAACGATAAAATCACTAATTCCGTTAAACAAAATTTTTTCAAACAAAAGTAATATTCAAACAAATAAATTATTTTTAGCTGATTAAATCTGTATCCGAAAACAAACCGAATGAGAAATGTTTCTTCAAAATTTTCAGTTGTTTTTATTTTTGTAATTGCGCCTTTTTGCGTGTCCGCACAATTAACAAACGGTCAGAATTTTACCGACAATATCGACTCAACCCAAATTGAATTTGAACAAAAAATTAAACTGGCTTCCAACGACAGCCTGAATTTGCTTGAAACTTACTTTGCTTACGGAGAATATCTCGATGAAAACGAAAAACCTGAACTTTCGGTTGAGAAACTTACAATTGCCCTGCGAATTTCACAAAACGCCAACAATTATGAAAAAACAGCAACAATTGCCAATTATCTGGCAAATGTTTACGTAGAAGTTGGAAATTTTAATGCTTCGAACAACGCCTACATTGTTGCCCTCGAAAGCGCTGAAAAAATCAAAAATCCGGGCGAAATTGCAAAAATTAGCATGAACCTCGCTTCGAACTACAATTTCACCGGCGATTACGAAAAAGCGATCCAGTTTGGTTTGTACGCGCTGAAAACCAAGGAAACGGCCAACAACCTCGAACGAATTTGTTACCACTACATTTCGATGGGGAGCATTTTTAAAGAAACCAACAATTTGGATAAATGGAACGAATACACCCAAAAAGCATACAAACTGAAGGATGTTGAAGGTTGTGCATCGGTTAGCGATATTGCCAAAATTTACAACAACCTCGGTGGAATTGCCGAGCAAAAAAACGAACTAGATAAAGCGCTTTGTTATTACGACACGTTGCTAACTTTTAGCCGTGAAAACAACTTTGAAACTGGAATTTGTACCGCCCTCACCAACAGTGCCGACATTTACAAACACCGCGAAGATTATCAAAAAGCGCTGGATTTGGCTTTGGAATCGGAAAAATATTTTAGCGGAAATCCGTACGATGAAATTTTTAACAACAATTTCAAAGCTGAACTTTACCAGTCGATGGGACAGGAAAAACCTGCACTTGAACTGGCCTTGAAAAACATAGGAATTGAGGAAATAAATTATTATTCGACAGAGAAATTGAAATGCCTGCAATTGTTGTACGAACTAAACGTGAGTTTGGCCAATTACAGGGAAGCTTTCGTTTGGAACGATTCATTGCGTGAAACCGAAAACAGACTTCGCGACGAAGAAATAATAAAAAGCATTGAAGAGCTGGAAACAAAATACGAAACCGAAAAAAAGGAACAACAAATAAACCTGCTCACCACCGAAAACGAACTAAAAAACCAACGGCTCAGAATAGGGATAATATTGCTGGTTGTTCTGGTAATTGTCATTTTTATGATTTTGTATATTCTGCAAATCAGGCGAAAACAGGCGCTTTTGGTTCAAAACGATTTGCAGCAAAAAGTTCTTCGCTCGCAAATGAACCCGCATTTTATTTTTAATGTACTGGGCTCAATTCAGAATTTCCTGCTTTCGAACGACAATAAAAAAGCGGCAAAATATCTTTCGCAATTTGCTTCGTTAACCCGTTCAACACTTGAATATTCGGCCAGCGACACAATTTCGCTGACCAACGAAATTTCCATGTTAAAAAATTACATGGAACTCGAAAAAATGCGAAAACCCGGAAAGTTCGATTTCGAAATTATTTTCGACGAAAACCTGGAAACCGATTTTATTGAAATTCCGCCAATGATGATTCAGCCCTTTATTGAAAACGCTATAAAACATGGGTTTAAAGAAGTTGAAAGCGGCGGTTTACTTCAGGTGAGTTTTTCAGAAAAGGAGGATTTACTACACATCGAAATAAAAGACAACGGCTTGGGAATTAATGCGGGCCGCCAGCTCAAAGGAAGCGGGCACAAAAGTATGGCCATGCAAATTTTCGACGAACGATGTAAATTATTTTTCAAAAAAACAAAACACAAAATAGTGTATACCATCACCGATCTTTCTGAAAACAACCAGCAAGGAACAAAAATTGAAGTAATAATTCCGCTTTCCGCAAACATGTAAAACGGTAAATCTGTGCATTTATGAATTCCAGCCGAAAAAATACAATACACATAAAAATACTTTTATCGATTCTTTTTATAGTAGGTTTAAAAGTATCCGGCTCGCCCGAAAAAAATCTGTCCGACAGTTTGAGGGTTGAAATTGAACTTCAGAATTCGCAGGAAAAACTCGATTCAACGTTTGAATTTATAAGGAATAACAGGCGAAAACTCAATACCGATTATATTCCTCTTCTAAAACTAATTGCTGAAAAAACAAAAAAATCGGGTTTCAGAAACAGCGAAATGAAAGCGTACGATATTATTGGGCTTCAGTACCGTTACGATGAAATTTACGACTCGGCTTATGAATACCACAACAAATCGTTAAAACTTGCCATCGAAGAAAAAGACAGCACCCAAATGTTTTACAATTACAACAATTTGGGGCAGGTTTTCCGAAAACAGGATGTTACCGATTTAGCCATCGATTACTTTCACAAAGCATTGGAAATATCAGATGCGACCGGGAATTTTCGTTCGTCGTCGTACACAATGAACGCACTGGGCACAACCTTGATTCTTCAGAAAGATTATGAACGGGCCATGCAATATTTTCAGTTATCGTCGGAAATTGCAAAAAATGGAAACGACACGCGAACGCTGGCTTACAATTACGGTTCGATGGGTGAAATTTTTCTAACAAAAGGAGAAGTCGACTCGGCCATGTACTATTTTCGAACATCGCGCGATTTGTTGGTTGCCACCGGCTCGGACGAAGGGATGGGAGTTGCCGAACATTTGCTGGGACGTGCCTACCTTGAAAAACAGGATTATAAAAATGCCCGCGAAAAATTTGAGCAGGCTTTGGTTTTTCATAAAAAAAACAACGACCTGCGCTACCAAAGTTACTGCAATTGTTTTTTGGGTGAAATTGCAACTGCACAAAACAATTACAGTGCGGCAATCGCTTTTCTCGATTTGGCCAAAAACCAGGCATTACAGGTAAAATCGCTAAAAAACCTGAAAGAAGTTTATACTAATTTTGCTGAAACCTACAAAAAACTGGACAACTGGAAAAACGCGTACGAAGCAATTCAGCAAAGCCATATTTACAACGACAGTATTATTAACGAAGCCAACAACAGAGCAATTCAGGCGCTCGAAATCAGGTTCGACACACAAAAGAAAGAACAACAAATTAACCTGCTCACCACCGAAAACGAACTCAAAAACCAGCGGCTCAGAATAGGGATTATTTTACTGGTTGTTTTGGTGATTATCATTTTTATGATTTTGTACATTCTGCAAATCAGACGAAAACAAGCGCTTTTGGTTCAAAACGATTTACAGCAAAAAGTTCTTCGCTCGCAAATGAACCCGCATTTTATTTTTAATGTACTGGGCTCGATCCAGAATTTTCTGCTTTCGAACGACAACAAAAAAGCGGCACAATATCTTTCGCAATTTGCTGCGTTAACGCGTGCAACGCTTGAATATTCGGCTGTTGATACAATATCGCTGACCAACGAAATTTCCATGTTAAAAAATTACATGGAACTCGAAAAAATGCGAAAACCCGGACGGTTCGATTTCAGAATTATTTCCGATAAAAACCTCGAAACCGATTTTATCCAAATTCCGCCAATGATGATTCAGCCTTTTGTTGAAAATGCGATAAAACACGGTTTTGCAGATATTGATTATTCAGGGATGCTAACGGTGGAAATTTCGGATAAAAACGAGTGGGTTGAATTTGTAATTGAGGACAACGGAAAAGGATTAACCAACGAAACCTCAACAAGCAACCACCAATCGATGGCCATGTTAATTTTTGAAAAACGACGAAAACTCATTCAGCAAAAACATAAAAAAGAGTTTAAATTTGAGATTCAAAACCTAAAGGATACAAACGAAACAAAATCGGGAGTTCGGATTTGTATAAATGTACCCGTACTTGAATTATGATAAAAGCTGTAATTATCGACGACGAGCCCGCCATGCAGGAAGTTAACCGCCTGTTGCTGAATGAATATTTTCCTGAAATAATACTCGAAGGTATTGCCAATTCGGTAGAAAGCGGAGTTCAACTAATAAAAGATAAAAATCCTCACCTGGTTTTACTCGATATTGAATTGGGCAGCGGAACAGGATTTCAGGTTTTACAGCAGGTTAAACCTTATTCTTTCAAAATTGTATTTATTACCGGTTTTGATACCTACGCGCTGAAAGCCATAAAATTCAGTGCGCTCGATTATATTCTGAAACCGGTTAACGAAACCGAATTCCAAAATGCAGTACAACGGGCAGTTGCCGAAATAAACAACCAGGAAAACCAGCAGCAACAAACCCAGCATTTGTTAGACACTTTCAGAAAAGAATTTAACCCGAAAAAACTGGTGCTGAAAACGGTCGAATCGTTGCATATTATCGACATTAACAACATTCTTTTTTGCCAGAGCGACAACAGTTACACCACTTTTTATCTTGAAAACAACGAAAAAATTGTGGTTTCGAAAAGCATTAAAGAATACGAAGAATTGTTGACCGATTTTAGTTTTTTCAGGCCTCACCAGTCGTTTTTGGTAAACCTGAACCATGTAAAAAAAATCGACAAAACCGACGGTGGTTTTATTATTATGAAAAACAAAAAGGAAATACCTGTTTCGGTGCGTCAGAAGAAAAAACTGATTTCGTTACTCGAAAATTTATAACCAGGCCTGTCTTCAAAAAAACAGCGAATTCAAACCCGTTTTTGCCGGATTCAAATTCAGATAAAAGAAAAATTTTGCAGAGTATAGTTTTGCAAACAAAAATGCCCGAAGAAAACCGAATTGTCCTGAATACCACCGACGCCATTTATTTTGTCGAAATTAAAGATATTTTGTACTGCAAAAGCGACAACAGCTACACCACTTTTTACCTCGAAAAACACGAACCGGTGGTTGTTTCCCGCAAAATTAAAGACTACGAACATCAACTCGCAAATTCAGGATTTATAAGACCACACCAGTCGTACCTGGTAAATTTATCACACCTCCAAAAAATTGATAAAACCAACGGATTTACGCTTATTCTAACCGGGAATAAAAAAATTCCCACATCTACACGGAAGAAAAAGGAAATACTTCAGATTCTTCAGAAAGAATTACGGTTTCAAGCCGAATCGTTGCACTTTCAAGTTTAACCGATTTAGAGAATTGAGGAAAATTACTTTCGTATAAAAAACTTAGCATGAAAATCCAAATCATTTTTTTAACCGCAACGCTCATTTTTTTTACACAAGCAATAAGCGCACAGGTAAAAGTTGATGTAAAAAAGAAAGTAAACCGCGAAGCTAACCAGCGGGCGAATTCAAATACCGACAAAGCCATTGATAAAGCTTTCGATTCGGTGGAAGATGGAATTGGCAACCTATTCAAAAAGAAAGATAAAAACAGCGATTCTTCGGATGCTGAAGAATCAGAAAAAACAAATAAGCCGGAGCCACAAAACACAGCTGCAAAAAATAATCAACAGGAAGAACAGATAATTGCACCCGAAGAACCAAAAGCTGCACCTCAGCTAACATGGGCAAAATACGACTTTGTACCTGGTACTGAAATTATTTTTGAAGACAACCAGGAAGGAGAACAAAACGGTGAGTTCCCGGGTAAGTGGGACTTAAAAAGTGGCGTTGTTGAAAACGCAGAATTCGACGGAAGTAATGTGATTTATTTTCGTGAAACAGGAAACTCTCCCAACGGAATTGTGCCGCTAATTAAGGACAGCAACTCCGATTATTTACCGGAAGAATTTACCGTTGAATTTGATGCTTATTTCGAAGCAAACAAATACAATCATTACTTCTCGGTGTATTTCTACGACACAAAAAATCAGAAAAACAACCAGATGGATCGTGTGGAGGTCGATATCAATAACGCTAAATTCGGGTCAACAGAAAAAATGTTTCCGGGAGCAACCAGATCGAACACCGATAAAGTTGCAAAGTGGAGACATATTGCCATTTCGTTTAATAAACGGGCTCTCAAAGTTTACATGGACGATACACGGATGATTAATATTCCGAACATCACTCAGAATCCAACCGGAATCTCAATAGGAGCTTACAATCACAGGGAAGGCCAGTATTTCATTAAAAATATCCGTATCGCCAAAGGCGCAGTTCCTTTGTACGACAAATTTCTTACTGACGGAAAATTTGTGACTACCGGAATTAAATTCGATGTAAACAAAGCCAGCATAAAAGCCGAGTCGATGGGAACAATCAACTACGTGGTAACAATGATGAATGAACACCCCGAATTGAGGTTTTCGGTGGAAGGCCACACCGATAGCGACGGAGACGAAACACTGAACCAAAGTCTTTCAGAAGCACGTTCGAAAGCTGTAGTTGAGAAAATGAAAGAACTTGGTATTTCGGGCGATCGGCTCACCAGCAAAGGTTTTGGCGAAAGCAAACCCGTTTCCGACAATTCTACTGCCGAAGGGAAAGCCAACAACCGTCGTGTTGAATTTGTAAAATTCTAAACCAAAAAATAAAAATCATGGAAAAGTTGATAAACCGCGTAAAAGAGATCGTTCTTCAACCCAAAAAAGCTTGGGAAAGTATTAAAACGGAAGAAACCACGGTAAGCGAAATTCTTAAAAATTATGTTTTGCCACTGGCTTTAATCCCGGCAGTTGCCTCCTTTATCGGATATGGATTTATCGGCGTGAGAGTGCCTTTTGTAGGACACATGAATTCCATTGAATGGGGATTAAGTCAGGCAATAACAAGCTTTGTCAGTATGTTTCTGGGAATATTGGTTAGTGGCTGGGTAATCAGCTGGCTGGCGCCAAAATTCAATACAACACTAAGTTTGAACGATGCTGTTAAACTGGTTGCCTATTCTTACACTCCTGCCTTGCTTGGCGGAATTTTCAACCTCATCCCGACACTGGCAATTTTAGCAGCCCTTGCCGGATTGTACAGTTTATATGTACTTTACCTTGGCTTTAAACCCATTACCAATGTAAGCGAAGAAAAAACAACCAGCTACTTTGTAGTAAGCCTCGTAGTAATTGTAGCTATTTATTTTGTACTTGGGGTTATTCTTGGAGTTATCCTTTCAACCGCAGGATTAACGGGTTTTAAATACTAAAATCAATCACACCAAATATTAATTTTAAAATTTAATCATGAAAAATTTATTTAAAGTACTTGTTGTTCTAACATTAATTTTCTCAGTTTCCGGAGTAAAAGCGCAAATGAGCGCAGGTCCAGGTCTTGTTTTTGGAACCGACATCAACAACATTGGTTTCAGCGCCAACGGAAAATACGAATTCAACGAAAAATGGAGCGCTGCCCCTTCTTTTACTTATTTTCTGAAAAAAGACTATGTAAACTGGTCGGCTTTGGATTTGGATGCCAATTACCAGATTACAGAAATTGAAAATGTAGGTGGATTGTATGCCATTGGTGGGTTAAACCTTACTTTCTGGAAAGTGAAATATGATTACGACTATGATTTGGGTGAATACGGAGATTTTAGCGGTTCGATAAACGGAAACGGCTCTGATGCCGGTGTCAACCTCGGACTTGGATTAAATGTTCCGGCGGGCGAAAAAATGGCAATTGCCCCTGAAATCAGATACACTTTGGGCGGAGCTAATTACCTGCGTATCGGTGTAAAAGTTATGTTTTCATTATAATATTGAAGGAGGAAATTTCTCCTTTTTACCAACATGCTAAAATCATATGAAAAATCTCTTTAAACTAGTAATCCTCCTTTCGCTTGCAGCTCTTTCTCCTTCCTGTGGAACCTCCCCTTCCTCGTCAGGCAAACTTCCACCGTTAAAAATCGAAGTTCCGTCTGAATTAAAAGGAAACAAAGAGATTGTTCAGTTTATAAAGGACTCCGAAGAAGCCATAAACATTTACAGTAACTCGGCTGAAGAACTGGCTGAAGACTGCAAGGATTTTATTGGCAAGGATGAAAATGATTTAAGCGTGCTCGACAAAGTTAAGATGGTGGCTGCCTTCGGGCAGTTTACCGCTAACTTTGCCCAGTTTGCTGTCAAATATGGTGAAATGACAGAACAAACCCAGCTTTTAGAAGAGGGGTTAACCGAAGAACAAACAGCCGCACTTGCTACTGTTATGGAGGCTTTCAAACAACGGATGGAACAGCTCGAAGAAAAATACAAAGATTATGGTATTCAGAATTAATACATTCAAAATGAAAATATCGAAACAAGTTGGCTTTGTCCTTGCCTTCCTTTTTTTAGCCGGAATTGTTTGTGCACAGGAAAAATTAAAACCATACAAATTTAAAACGGCCCTGGTTGAATATGTTTATAGTGGAAACACAACAGGAACCCAAACTGTGTATTATGCTGAAAATGGTTGGAACCAGTGTGAAGTAACGCAAACTGTTACCAAAACATTTGGGCAGAAAGATGAAAAAAACGAGGTCAAACTTTCGTTGGGACTCGATATTTACCAGTGGACCCCCGGAGCAAAAACCGGAACTCAGATGCGGAATACCGTGCTTGAAGAATTAATGAAAGATCCGAATTTCGATCCCAAACAATTTGCCAAAGAACTGATGGAACAACTGGGATTTGAAAAAAAAGGCAACGAAACGCTTGACGGAAGAGACTGCGAAGTTTGGAAAGGACTGGGCAGCACAATCTGGATTTGGAACGAACTGGCCATTAAAACCGAGGTTAAAATTTTAGGTCAGAAAACCGTTTGGACGGCAACAAAAATTGAATTCGATGTTCCGGTTCCTGCTGAAAAGTTAAAAGTTCCGTCGGACGTAAAATTCCAGTTTGTCGATATATCTAATCCAATGGGGTCGATGAACAACGCCACAGGACGGGAAGAAAGCCAAGACACAACTTCTGGCAACGCCGAACCCGAAATTAAAAATCTGAAAGATTTAAAAGGCTTGCTGAAAAAAATGAAAAATAATTAAACGGCTTTTGTTGTTACAAAAAATCAGGCGGCCTAAAAAAAGGCTGCCTTTTTATTTTACGGCAGCTGCCGCCCAATCGGGAAAAGCTGTAACATCGATACCAAAAACAACAGTTCCCCAAAAATACATAACCAGTGTCGCGATTATAATCCCGGAAAGATTCAGCAAAAAACCTGTTTTTACCATGTGTTTTACCTGAATACGGTTGGTTCCGAAAATAATTGCATTGGGTGGCGTGGCTACCGGTAACATAAATGCCAGCGAAGCAGCCAGGGTTGCCGGAATCATCAACAACAACGGATTAACTTTTATGGTCATGGCTAAACCGGCGAGAATTGGCAAAATCATTTCTGTGGTTGCCACATTCGAGGTAAGTTCAGTTAAAAAAGAAATCATGGTAACATCGGCAAAAGTAAGAACCATCGGATTTACATTGGCCAGTCCTGCCAGTTTTTCGCCAAACCAAACCGATAATCCCGAATCGACAAAACCTTGTGCAAGTGCAAAACCGCCACCAAACAGTAATACAATTCCCCAAGGTATTTTTTTCGCTGTTTCCCAGTTCATTATTCGTTCGCCTTTTTCACTTTTCGAAGGAATCATAAACAGCAGCAACGCAATAAAAATGGCGACCGTTCCGTCGTTGATAAAACCAGGCTTTTTGAATAAATCGGACCACCCTGGAATATTTACTGATTGAATGGAAAAACCGGCCCTGAAAATCCACAAAAAAGCCAGCACAATAAACAATGTCAACACTATTTTTTCCTCGGGTTTTGGTTTTCCAAGCGCTACATATTCTCTCCTGAAATCGTCGATTTGCAGGTTATCCCATTTTTTCTTCGGGCGATACATAAAATACAGCAAAAGCCAGGCAGCCAAAAAAATCATTACAGTAACCGGAACTGCAAAAATAAACCAGTCGGCAAATGAAATTTCAGTCATTTCAGGAAAAATAATACTTACAATCCGCGCAAACGAAAGATTTGGCGGTGTGCCCACTAAAGTTGTAATTCCACCGATGGAAGCTGAATAAGCAATACCGAGCAATAAACCGATGGAATATCTTCCGGTTTTTTTTTGGCCCAGATTTTCCTCAAGTTTAAAAATTATCGACATGGCAATAGGAACCATCATCATGGCGGTGGCTGTGTTCGACATCCACATGGAAAGAAATGCGGTAGCCAACATAAAACCAAACAAAATACGCCCCGGGCTAATGCCAAAAAGAATCAGGATTTTAAGTGCAATTCTTCGGTGCAGGTTCCAGCGTTCCATGGCAAAAGCCATTAAAAAACCACCGATAAACAAAAAAATGAGGTGGTTAAAATACATGGCCGAAATTATTTTGCCATCGACAACACCAAACAATGGAAACAAAGCCACCGGAATTAAAGCAGTTGCAGCCAGAGGAATTGCTTCGGTAATCCACCAGGCTGCCATTAAAAATGCAATGGCCGCGGTATACGTTACGTTCTTGTTTTCGGGATCGAGATCGGCAAAAAGAATAATTAACAAACTAATTAACGGTGCTATAGTTAACGCATATTTTTGTACCCTGTTGCTTTTGGTTTTGAAAGGCTTTGACATAGTTGCTAACGATAATTTTCAGAAACAGTTTGTAAACTCAACAATCGCTATCTGTTCGAAAATTAACAAAAGAATACCGGAAATTCAACTTATTGTCAAATTCAGAAAAATAAAAATTCAAGGAAAAACCGGATAGACAGGAGTAGAGAAGGTTATCAAAAAAAACTAAACAAGATTTTTAATCACTTTCTTTAGTTTTTGCTGAATCTCAATAGCAACTTCGCCAAGTGAATTGTTTTTAACTGCCGCCATCGAAGCTACCGGGTCGACAGCAGAAACTTCAACATCGCCGTTTTCGTGTTCTTCAACAACCACGTTGCAGGGAAGAAAAACGCCTACTTTATCTTCGCTTGACAATGCTCTGTACGCGTGTTTTGGGCTGCAGGCGCCAAGGATTTTGTATTTTTTAAAATCGACACCAATTTTGTTTTTCAATGTTTCACCAACATTTATTTCGCTTAAAATGCCAAAACCTTCCTTTTTTAATTCGGCTATAACCAAATCGGTCGCTTCATCGAAATTTTTGCCCGAAACTACTTTACTAAAATAATAACTCATAACTCTACATTTAAATGTGTTTTCGGATTAAATAACAATTGCCCCGCACTCAGGTTCAATCAGAAAAATAGATGTTTTCAATGAGTCATTTGAAAGGTTCTACTTTTTATCCACCGTATTTTTTAAAATGAAATTCAGAATTGGTTCCGGATTTTCCAAACTATGCGGGTGGTGTCCGACACCTTCCTTTAAAATCAGTTCAATTTCGCCACCGGCATTTTTAAAATTTTTGGCAAGAATTTCTGTGTTTTCGCTGTAGGGAACAACAGTGTCGGCAAGACCGCACACATGAATTACCGGAATTTTAGCTTGCGCCACTTTTATGGCATTGTTTACAGGAATATCGGTAAAATCGAGTACCGAGTTTTCATCGAGTTGGTAAGCCTTTAAACAAGTCTGCCAGTCGGGCGGGCTGCCCTCTCCGTTGTACAAACCGCCTGGCCAGCTTTTAATGTCGCAAACCGGTGCATCGGCGTAAATACAGGCTACTTTATCGGTATTTTTCGAAGCCCAATTATAAACAATTAAGCCACCGCGACTCATTCCCTCCAGCACTGCTTTTGAGTTCAAATGATACTCCGCGATTAAAAATTCGTAAAAATTATTCCACAATTGAACAGCCTCATTGTTTCCGAAAAGATTTGCAACATCTACATAAACCACATGAAAACCAGCTTTTAGTAAAGCTTTGTCCAATTGAGGTTCGTGCCCCCAAAACCGCGCGCGCCAGATCCAGAACATGGCTTCGTTTGGTTTTTCAGGAAAAACTATTTTGGCCTCGTGCCCCTGAAAAAGGAAATTTTTTGATTGCCATTCTTGAAAAATATCATCCTGCCCGAAACTTTTCAGAAATCCGGAAATAGAAAGGAAAACAATAATCAGGCTTTTGGTTTTTAGGTTCATTTTAGTTTATTTATTTTTTTGTTGAGCCGATTCAAAGATGGAAAACTCAAACCTGAAAAACAACTTATTCGATGGCAAAACTGCCTTCAGAATTCAAGGAACTATCAAGCCATTCCAAAGCTTTCTCTTCGTTTGCAAAATATTTCAACTCCATCCCTGCATTTTCGCAATAGATTGAAGCCAAATGCACTAAAACTGACATATTTAAATCAGTTACCAGTGCAATTTTGTTTTTAAACCTGTTTTTTAGAGATGTAATTTTTTCGATAATTCCGAGAAGCTCGTAGTAATCCGGATAATAATTTATAGCAGTTAAATCGACAAGTATCCTAAAACCATTCTTAAAATTGGGGTCGTTTGCCACTGTATTCATGGTTTTAATCGACGATTCAAAATTAACTTTACCCACACCGTTAATTCTGCAAAGTTGTTTTTCTTTATCAATTATATATTTATAACCGTTTTGGCAATCGACGACTATTTGCATAAGGTTTTTCTAGAATTTCAAAAAGCTATTAAAGCTAACAAAAAGATTAATGTTCAATAAACTCAAATCGAAATCAAAAAAACTCATTTCTAAATAATGAAAAGAAATGCCGCCATTTTGTAAAAATCAACTGTTTCGCTTTACAAATATTTAAATCCAAAACCATTAATTGTCTAATAGTCAAATAAAAAAATCGATAGAATTAAAATCTGATGTTAAATGTTAATTTAATATTAAAGAACCAATTCTATGAAAAGACCTCCGTTTTTCTAATGAATAAAAAATCTCTACTGTTGCCTGGTTCGCCGTTTTATCTTAAATTGAAAAATAAAAACTTACAATTATGTATCAATACAAAGCAACCGTTGAACGCATTGTTGATGGTGACACAATCGACGTTATTATCGATTTGGGATTTAAAATTACAACCAACCAGCGAATCCGGCTGGCAAAAATAAACACTCCCGAAACCTACAATGTAAAAAAAGAATCGGAAGAATATAAAAAAGGAATGGAGGCCAAAAAGTATGTTGAACAAAGGCTTGAAGCAAACAGTTATCAGATTTTGCTTGAAACCGGAAAAGACGTAGGAAAATACGGACGCTATATTGGCACCATTTGGCTGGCCGACAAAGAAATTACCCTAAACGACGAATTGGTTGAAATGGGACTTGCAAAATATGTAACCTACTAATCGGCACAACTTATCTTGGACAGGCTCATTTATGCCAGACTAAAAATGAATGAATCAAGATACATTGGATGTTGCGGTGCCTATTGCAAAACCTGCCAAGCATTTACCAATAATTTTTGCAAAGGATGTAAAATTGGATTCGACACCGGCGAAAGAGATATTGGCAAAGCTAAATGTAAAATAAAATTATGCTGTTTCAGAGACAATAATCTGGCCTCCTGTGCCGATTGTACTGCTTTGGAAACCTGTAGCATAATTGGGGATTGGCATTCAAAAAAAGGGTACAAGTACCGTAAATACAAACAAAATATCGAATTTATAAGGGAAAATGGGTACGAAGAATTTTTGAAAAAAAGTGTAGGTTGGAAAGGAGCTTACGGAGCATTAAATTAATTTTAATCATGCTCCAATGTTTTGCCAGAAAATGTACTTTCTATATTCGCCGATTTTTTTTAGTAATTCTGTCGCCAATTTTTTACCTTTCATTCTGAATTTTTCAAGTAACCTGGAATGAACAACATTACCAAAAGATTTGGAACAGCTCCGGTTTTTTTTACAGCTATTTCCACCATCCTTGGTGCAATTCTTTTTCTTCGCTTCGGTTTTGCGGTAGGAACGCTTGGTTTCTGGGGAGTTGTGCTGATAATATTCCTGGGACATCTGGTAACAATTCCCACTGCGCTGGCAATTTCCGAAATCGCTACAAACAAAAGAGTTGAAGGCGGCGGTGAATATTTTATTATCTCCCGGTCGTTCGGATTAAATATTGGTGCAACCATTGGAATTGCGCTGTTTATGTCGCAGGCTATCAGCGTAGCTTTTTATGTTATTGCTTTTACCGAATCGTTTGAATTTCTGTTCAATTTCCTGAAAGAACAATACAATTTTATTTTGCCACGACAAGTCATTAGTTTACCGGTTATGGCCGGACTTGCACTATTGATTATAAAAAAAGGAGCCAATCTGGGTGTTAAAGCGCTTTACTTTGTTGTTGCCATTTTAATGGTTTCGCTGGTTTTGTTCTTTTTGGGAAAAACTGAACTTGCAGAAATTTCGACATTTAACCTGGCCAATGCAGAGCTCCGTAATCCAAAAGATTTTTTTATTGTTTTTGCCATTATTTTCCCGGCCTTTACCGGAATGACAGCCGGGGTGGGACTTTCGGGAGAATTGAAGAAACCTTCGCGTTCTATTCCTTTGGGCACAACGCTGGCCACTATTTCAGGAATGATAATTTACTTTTTTGTAGTGTATAAACTTGCCAATTCCGCCTCGGTTTCCGATTTACTGGAACACCAGTTAATTATGAGTAAAATTGCAATTGGCGGTGCTGTTGTAATTCCTTTGGGGCTTGCAGCTTCCACAATTTCGTCGGCGCTGGGTTCGGTAATGGTTGCCCCCCGTACCTTGCAGGCACTCGCACTCGACCAGGCTTTCCCTTCACAAAAAGCAAACAAGTGGCTGGCCTCGGCAAGGGCAAAAGACGGCGAACCCATGAATGCTTCGCTGGTAACATCGGTAATTGCATTTGTATTTGTGGCGCTGGGTAATGTAAACGCTGTGGCTTCCATAATTTCCATGTTTTTTATGGTAACTTACGGCTCGCTCTGTTTAATATCGTTTTTGAACCATTTTGGATCTTCGCCTTCGTACCGGCCATCGTTTCGTTCGCGCTGGTACATTTCGCTCACCGGATTTCTGGTTTCGGTGTGGGTAATGTTCAAAATAAGTACAACTTATGCTTTGCTCGCATTTGGGGTTATTTCGCTCATTTATATTTACATCAATTATTACCACCGCCAGCGAAAAGGATTTGCTTCGATTTTTGCAAATGCATTGTTCCAGTTGAACAGAAACCTGCAGATTCTGATTCAAAATAAAAACAGTAAAAAAACACACAAAGAATGGCGCCCTAGTGCAATTTGCATTTCAAAAGATTCGTTCAAACGCGATAAAGCTTTTCAATTGCTGAACTGGATTTCATACAAATACGGTTTTGGAACTTATCTGCACCGCATTGAAGGCTATTATTCGAAAGCTACTGTTCAGGAAGCAGGCGAAGAACTAAAAAGGTTACTGATGATGTTTGGCGATGTAGGAAACCATGTTTATGTCGACACGCTGATTTCGCCTTCGTACACCTCGGCCATTGCGCAGGCCATTCAAATTCCGGGTATTGCAGGAATGGAAAACAACATGGTAATTTTTGAATACGATAAGGAAAAACCTGAAAACCTTTCGGATATTACTGATAATTTTTCGCTTGTCGATGCCGGGAACTTTGATATTTGTATTCTTGCCAGCAGCACAAAATCAATCCTGTATAAAAACGGAATTCATGTTTGGATAAACACCCTCGACGAGGAAAATTCGAACCTGATGATTTTGCTGAGCTTTATTATTTTGGGGCATCCGCACTGGAAAAAAGGATACATTCAGATTTTTGTAATTTGCCATCCCGAAAAAATTGAAGAAACCAAAATAAGAATGAAAGATTTGGTGAATTCAGGAAGATTGCCAATCACAGCAAAAAACATTAAAATTATTAAACAGGAGCCAAACATTCCAGCCAAAACCATCATAAACAAATATTCCGAAAATGCGGGATTAACGTTGATTGGTATTCGGGAAGAACTGGTAAAACACGAAAAGGAGAAACTTTTTGAAGGATACGAACCGCTGGGAACAACGTTGTTTGTATATTCAAAAAATCAAAAACAAATTGAATAATGGCACGATTTCTAAAAAGCCGGCTTTTGTCGCACGGTTCAACACCGGGTTCCATCGTTTTTATCGGGAACAAAAAAATGGAAAAGTCGGAAATACACCTTACCGTTTTTAACAAGGATTTTCTTTCTGAAAAACAAATAGAATCGCTTGACGATATTCCAAAAGATTTACCTGAAAATACAATCATCTGGCTTAATATTTACGGTTTACAGGACATTGCTTTAATTGAAAAGGTAGGCGAATTATTTACAATCCCTTCGCTCGAACTCGAAGACATTGTAAATACCGACCAGCGACCAAAATTTATTGAAAATGAAAATAACCTGACCGTTTTCTTAAAAATCCTGGAGTATAAAAATGATATTACCCGTGTTGTTGGCGACCACCTTTCGGTTGTAATCGGAACAAACTATGTAATTACTTTTCAGGAAAAAATTGCGCATTATTTTGATCCGGTCAGGGCCAGGCTCCGAAACGAAAACAGCCGGTTAAGACAATTGGGCCCCGATTATCTGGGGTACGCTTTAATCGACACGCTGGTCGACGGTTATATTCATTGCATCGAAAGTCTGGGCTCGGTTATCGAAGAAATGGAAGAAGAAGTTTTTACGGAAACCAGAAACGAAACTGTTCAGAAGATTTACAAACTGAAAACCAACGTTGGGTTTATTCGAAAAAACGTTTTCCCTTTAAAGGAGATGATGATTATGATGATAAAATCGGATTCAAAATTAATCCATAAAAAAACGGTTACTTTCCTGAAAGACCTGCAGGACCTGACAACACAGGCGCTCGAAGCTGTGGATATTTACTACAATATGACCACCGATTATCAGAACATTTACCATTCGAATGTGGGAAACCGAACCAATGATGTAATGAAGGTGCTTACTATTTTTGCTTCCATTTTTATTCCACTTACTTTTATTGCCGGGGTTTACGGAACCAATTTCGATGTTTTGCCTGAATTGCATTACAAATACAGTTACTTTATTATGTTGGGAGTAATGATAGCTGTTGCAATCGTTATGTTGATTTATTTCAAAATAAAAGATTGGTTGTAAAAAGGTGCGTTTATACAACCGTTAGCTTGCATTTGCTGTTAAAAATAAGCCTAAATATACTATTGAAATGGAAATATTAAAAAAACAAATGGATGTTGAATTTCCACATCCAAAATACTTCAAGGTAAATTTTAAAGTGGACAATAATTTATTTTTAGGTTCATTGTGGAATAGAGATGAAAACTATGAACATGCTTTAATAATTGCAGATAAAAGTATTAAAGGGATTTATCCAAAATTACCACAAATATTAATAAATGAAATCAATTCTTTAAACTACAATAGAAAACAGGGAAAATGGATTATTGCTGATACTGAATATGATAATTCAGAAGTTACATTTACTAAGAATGTATTTTTGTTTACTAATAAGCTAACTGTTAATGAAAATATATTGAAAAAGGAGTTTGCAAAACACCGATTGAAATTGCATATACGAGACGAAAAATACCGACAAAATATGAAACCAGATGTTTTTTTGTGCCATGATTCACGAGACAAAAATGAAATTGCTGAACCTCTTTATAACGCCTTGACTGAATTGGGACTAAAAGTCTGGTTTGACATGGCATCTCTTGAAATTGGTGATAGTTTAACAGAGAAGATTGACGAAGGAATAAAAACTAGTAAATATGGCATTGTGCTTCTATCTAAGAATCTTTTATCTAATGAGAAATGGACTAAATACGAACTACAATCTTTTAAAATCAAACAGATTTTTGGTGAAACAAATACCATTCTTCCAATATGGCATGGAATAAATGAAAATGATTTATTGGAAGTTTGCCCTTGGCTTTTAGATAAACTTGGAGGGAATACTGATATTGGAATTAAAGAACTTGCTGACAAGCTTTTTAATGTGATTAGAAAAAACGCAAGCTAACATTTTTTATAAGTAATGGCAGGTAAAGTGCTAAATATCAAGGATTGTAACCCGCTCAAACTGCATAGCGGTTTGACAGTAAAGTACCACGCAATCTGCCACTACTCATACAATTTACCGTAATAATATAAATTAAAAAAATATGAATACAGACAATACATGCCAGATATGTGGTAAAAATTTTGAGCACGAATCTCTTTTCCCGGGCGAACTTGTAAGACCGGCGGTGGCCAGGCTAATTAAAAAAGACTACCCCAACTGGGATTACAAACGTTCAATTTGTTTGGACGACCTCACAAAATACAGAAACCAATATGTTGCGCATTTAATTAAAGTTGAAAAAGGCGAAACAAAAACACTGCACAAAGAGGTTAAAAAAAGTCTGGATGATTATGAATTGATCTCGGAAAATATAAATGACTCGTTCAAAGACAAACTGACCTTTGGTGAAAAACTTGCAGATAAAATTGCATCGTTTGGTGGAAGCTGGAAGTTTATCATCATTTTCGCTGTTATTTTGTTCAGCTGGATTGCCCTGAATTCGTGGATAATGATAAAAAAACCATACGATCCGTATCCTTATATTTTGTTGAATCTGGTACTTTCGTGTCTGGCAGCCATTCAGGCCCCCATTATTATGATGAGCCAAAACCGACATGCAGAAAAAGATAAATTAAAATCGGATTACGAATACAAAGTCAACCTGAAAGCAGAGCTCGAAGTAAGGCATTTGAATGAAAAAATCGATTTTCTTTTGATGAAACAATGGCAGAGATTGTTGGAAATTCAGGAGTTGCAAACCGATTTAATGGAGGAAATAATTCGCACAAAAAAAACAGAATAATAAGAACAGAAAATGCAGGTAATTTTAGGAGCAGGCGGGGCCATTGGAAAAGATTTGGCTTCGGAATTAAAAAACTACACCGATAAAATCCGGCTGGCCGGACGGAATCCGAAAAAAGTAAACGAAAACGATGAGCTTGTGGTTTGCGACTTGCTAAACGCAGAAACAGTTGAGAATGCTGTAAATGGGGCAACCGTTGCTTTCCTTGTAGCCGGGCTGCCATACAAAGCCAAAATATGGGAAGAACAATGGCCGGTTGTTATGGAAAATGTTATTTCGGCTTGTAAAAAACACAAAGTCAGGCTCGTTTTTTTTGATGATATTTACATGCTGAACCCTGAAAAACTCAATCCGATGACCGAAGAAACTGAAGTTTTACCTTCGAGCCGGAAAGGAAAAGTAAGAGCCAAAATTGCACAAAATGTTCTGAATGAAATACAATCGGGGAAACTGGAAGCGCTGATTGCACGTTCTGCCGATTTTTACGGCCCGGGAATCAACAACAGTGTTATCAATGAAACTGTTTTCAAAAATCTGAAAAACGGGAAAAAGGCCATCTGGCTTTGTTCAGACAAATTTAAACATAATTATACTTTCACTCCGGATGCAGCAAAAGCAACCGCCCTGCTTGGAAACACGGATAGCGCTTACGGACAAATATGGCACCTGCCCACCATTGAACCTTTAACAGGAAAAGAGTGGATTGAAGCTTTTGCCACAGCACTCGGAGTTGCGCCAAAAATACAGGTGGTTCCGCGGTTTATGGTGAAGATACTTGGCCTTTTTAGCCCGATTATGAAAGAATCTGTAGAAATGCTTTACCAGTACGATTGCGATTATGTTTTCGACAGTTCAAAATTCGAAACTGTTTTCAATATAAAACCCACTCCATTAAAAGAAGCAATAAAACAAGTAGTTGCAGCCGGCTGAAGCAAAAGATTTTTTTTGTAACTTCCTGAAAAACCAGTTTGTATTTTAGGAAAAAATGAACGCCATCCGCAACTACCTCACTGAAACCACAGGATTAACCCACGAAAGTTTAAACAAAGTAATTCTTTCGCTGCTAATTTTGCTTTTTCTCCCGTTGATAAAAATGTCCTAACGGCTACAACTATTTTTTTGAATTTTAAATTAATCCTTAACACAACGTACCGAAAAACCGGCGCCTTTAAAACTTGTGGCTGCTTCGAACGGACTATCATAGATAGAAAGATTCCTGTTCAGTCCAAATCCTTCTGCTTCAGATGAACTCCACCAGTAGCCAAAGTCGCCAAATTCATCAAAAATGCCGTCCTTGTCGATTTTTCCACCGGGCAAACCGTTAAATTCCGATTCGTCAGTTCCTTCAGAGCCTTCTTCCCAGCCATATACACTTTTGAGTTTATCATTTGCTTCTTCAGCCCCGCCAAGCGATTCAGCAAGTTGAGTCCACTCTGCGTCGGTGGGAACATGAAATCCTGCGGGAGCCAATCCCCGAGGATCGGTTATGGCGAAAAAGTTGTACAATTTTCCTGTAAATTCTTCAATTTCACTATGAAATTCAAAAACAATACACATTGGAGTTCCGTTTTCTGCAGCCTGCGCCCATTCCTCTTCTGTTTTTGCTTCCGGAATCGGATCGCCGTTACGAAAGGTCGTTGTTTTCAGATTCTCAGCCATCCAAACCTGATCTCCGATCTTTATCGTTTCAATCTCCTGTGCAGAAACCATGTTAAAAAATAAAAGAATCAATCCGGCAAATACCATTTTTTTCATAACCGTAATTTTTTATTGTTCATTAATTTGAACCATAAAAAAACATTCAACCTGATCTGAAAGTTTGATGCCTAAAAAAATATTTTTGTGCTAATTTCTAAGTATGCTGGCAACCATAAACATTCTGAATACATCTGTTTTAAAAATTCAAAATGAATAAATATAGAACTCTCTCATTTCTTTTGGTCGTAATGCTTTTTGCCTGTAAAAAAGACGACAATTCTTTGGGAATTGTAATGATATTTGAAGAAACCCAGTGCGCCAATCCTTGGGAAGTACTTCCCAACAGTAACGATTATCTCCTCAACGTTCATGAATACTTAAACACCGAAGGAATAGAAGTATATTCTATTTCAATAGAAACAACTGATTCAAACGGAATACATTGCGATGCCTGCACTTGTTTTTCGGGGCGAATAATTAAAATCCGAATCCCTGAAACGGATAAAGAAAAGGCCGAAACTGTAGGTTTCTTCTGATTGTAAATTATTTCTTTTGCTGAAGTAAAATATGATCTAACGAGTATTTTCCGCTTCCTGTTAAAAGTAGAACAGTAAAAATGAGCAGGTAAATCAATGCCAGCTCCTTTTTCCCAAACGGATCGGCTCCGTGGGCAATAAAAGCAGCCACAAACATTGTTACCATTTGCGGAACAACTGCCAGTCGTGTCCCTAATCCAAAAATAATTAAAACAGAACAGGCAAACTCAGCAAAAACAGCCAGTCCGAGCGAAACTGCGGGACCAAGTCCAATCGGGTCGCCAAACTGAATTTCTCCACCGGCAAGAAGTTTTGAGAATTTTGGAATTCCGTGCGTCAGCATAAAAGCAGCAGCAAAAACTCGCAATAAAAGTAAGGCAAAATTAACCTGAGTTGAATTTAATTCTGTTGAAAATATTCGTTTCATAAAATCTTTTTATTGAAAAAACAAAGTCGATACAAAAAGGTTCTTTTCAAAAGATTTGATTTTTTCTATCTGTAATCAACAAAACATGAACGAATTTCTGTATTGTTTGCCAGCATTTTATAATTTCGCCGTGAACAAAAAGCGTAAAAAATGAAATTGCGGATAATACTACTTCTGTTTGCCGGAATCATTATATTTTCCTGCCAGAACACTCCTTCAAAATACATTTACAACGAAGGATTTGTGTACGGAACTATTTATCATTTTGTATATGAAAGTCCGAAAGGAAAAGATTTTCAGGAAGAAATAAAAGAGAAACTGAACGAATACAACCTGATGTTTTCGACCTACGATCCAAATTCTGTGATTTCGAAAATAAATAACAATGAAGCGACAAAACTTACACCCGAGTTCCTGATTTGCTATAAAAAAGCAATGGAAGTTTCAGAAATTTCGGGAGGCGCTTTTGATATTACCGCCGGACCTATGGTAAATGCCTGGGGTTTTGGACCGGAAGAAAGGAAAAAAATGACCCAGGAAAAAGTAGACAGTCTAAAAGAAATTACCGGCTATCATAAAATTCATCTTGAAAACGGCAAAATCAGTAAAGACAACCCGAATATGAAACTCGACATGAGTGCGATTGCCAAAGGTTACACCTGCGATTTAATCGGAAATTTTCTGGCAGGCAAAGGTTGTAAAAATTATATGATTGATATTGGAGGTGAAATTGTTGCGTTGGGGAAAAACGAAAAAGGCAAAGAATGGACCATTGGGATCAGCAAACCCGATGAAAATGCATTTTTCGATTCGAACGACTATGTGGCAGCCGTTCGTTTGCCCGACCATGCGCTGGCTACTTCGGGAAATTACCGCAATTTTTATGTGGAAGACGGAAAAAAATATGCGCATACCATCGATCCAAAAACAGGTTACCCGGTACAACACAGTATTCTAAGTTCTACTGTTTTGGCTGATAATTGTATGACTGCTGACGCTTTTGCAACCACTTTTATGGTACTCGGCCTCGAAGAAGGTGTTGAACTTGCCAAAAAGATTCCTGAAATTGAAGTTTATTTTATTTACGCCGATTCGCTGGGGAACAACCAGATTTATATGTCGGAGAATTTTGAACGGCACCTGGTAAAATAAAAAAACCGGTGATTAACCGGCTTTTGAAATATTCGCAATTTTTACTTTGCTGTAATTGACTTCCTTTTTTACTTTGGCTTGTTCAATTTTGTCCTGCGTTTGCGCGCAATAAACGCCATTTCGTTTTAAAAACTTGTTTCCGCTAACGTGTGTATTCGGAAAACGTCCTCCCTTTAATAGCAAAATACGTATTGCCAAACCAAACATTGCAATGGCTACCAAAGCAACTGACAATAAAATAATTTTTAATACTTCCATTTACTAACCCTCCATTTCGCTGCAAAAGTAAATCTTTATTTTAAGTTTCCCTATAAATTAAAACCGTTTACCAGCAAAAAAGTTATGCTTATCTAAAAAAAAGATTTAACGGCCTTTAATCGTCTTGATTTTCGTAATTTTAGTACCACATAAAAATAATTTAACATGGAAAAACATATTAACGTTGTTGCAGCCCTTCAAATTGGGTTCAGCATTTTGGGAATATTTATAGGAGGTGTAATTTTTGCCGTTCTTTACCTTGTTCGAGATATTTCGGGCGATCAAGACGCCGAATTTATTCTTACGCTAATTGCGAATATTCTCATGATTTTTTTGGCAATTATCAGCCTGCCCGGTATTATTGCCGGAATCGGATTGTTTAAAAGAAAAGAATGGGCAAGAATTCTGACATTAATAATTTCGGTTCTCGATTTATTCAATTTCCCTCTGGGAACAGCAGTTGGCGTTTATTCCATCTGGGCGCTTGTTCAGCCTGAAACGGTCGAACTTTTCAAGAAGTAATCGGCGATTAAAATCTTACAAATCAAGATACCTTCAATCATCAAACTAAATTCGACGTCACTTGAATATCAACTAATTTTATAATTACGCTGAATTAATTCAACAATGGCTAAAATCATTCCTTGTTCAACATATTTTTTTGAATTTTGAAAAACAGAAAATTGTTGTTATGGTTCAATACGAAATAAAAGTAACAGGGCGTGTTCAGGGTGTTTGGTTTAGAAAATATACCGAAGAAAAAGCCCGGATGCTGGGAATAAAAGGCTGGGTAAAAAACACTGCCGACGGAAATGTTTTAGTCATGGCTCAGGCCGAAAAAAAAGATTTGGAGACTTTTATGGATTATTTGAAAATTGGCCCACCAATGTCAAGAGTTGATAAAATAATACCTTCCGAAATTCAGGGTTTAAGCGATTTTCATAATTTTAGCATTAAATATTAAAACCAGAAAAATTGAATCCTGTAAACTACCACATGTCGCCGGAACAGTTCCGGAAAGAAGGCAAAAAAATTATCGACTGGATTGCCGATTATTATGAAAATATTGAGAAATATCCGGTTTTATCACAGGTAAAACCGGGTGAAATAATTTCGTCGCTACCCGAAAACCCTCCGCAAAAAGGAGAAGAAATGGATACGATGATAGAGGATATCAACGAAAAAATTATGCCGGGAATAACACACTGGCAATCGCCTAATTTTTATGCTTTTTTCCCTTCAAACACTTCATTTCCATCTATTTTGGGAGACTTGGTTTCATCCGGGTTGGGTGTTCAGGGAATGATTTGGGCAACCAGTCCGGCAGCAACCGAACTCGAAACACGGGTACTTGACTGGCTGGCACAAATGATGGGAATGCCCGAAAAATTCAAATCCACTTCCATGGGCGGCGGCGTAATTCAGGACACCGCTTCTACTTCGGCATTAACAGCAGTAATAGCAGCACGCGAAAGGGCGACAAATTATGTAACCAACACAAAAGGAGTTCGCCAAAAACTGGTAGCCTACATTTCAATACAAACACATTCATCGCTTGAAAAAGCCATAAAAATGGCCGGCATCGGACAAGAAAACCTTCGTTTGATCGATGTTGATGAAAAATTTGCCATGAAACCGGAGTTGCTGGAAACCCAGATTCAAAAAGACAAGGCAGCAGGTTTTATTCCGTTTTTTATTTGTGGCGCGCTCGGAACCACTTCGTCGAATGCAATGGATCCGCTAAGAAAAATTGGAGAAATTGCCAACAGGGAAAATTGCTGGTTTCATATCGATGGCGCCATGTCGGGAACGGCAATGGTTTGCCCCGAATTTCGCTATTTAATGGACGGCGTTGAACTGGCCGACAGCTTTGTATTCAACCCGCACAAATGGATGTTCACCAATTTCGACTGCGACGTTTTTTGGGTGGGTAACCGCAACGAACTCATTAATACATTTTCAATTCTGCCTGAATATTTAAAAAACAAAGCTACCGAATCGGGTGCAGTTTTCGATTACCGCGACTGGCACGTTCAATTGGGTCGCCGTTTCCGCTCGCTAAAACTTTGGTTTGTAATTCGGCATTATGGTGTTGAAGGACTTCAGTACCATATCAAACGGCACGTTGAAATCGCGCAAAAATTTGCACAATGGGTAAAAGAATCCGGCGATTTTGAATTGTATGTTGAACCACCGCTCAACCTTGTATGTTTCCGGCATAAAAATGGGGATGAATTCAATATGCAATTGATGAATAGAATCAACGAAGCAGGAAAAATTTATTTTACTCATACCAAATTAAACGGACACGTTGTCTTGCGCATGAGCATAGGCCAGACAACCACGGAAGAAAAACACATTAAAGAAGCCTGGGAAATCATAAAAAATACCGCGAATCAACTCTAATTGGTTTTTTTTCTGAAATAATCAAATAAACTTGTTAAAGTATGCTAATTTCATTAAAGTGTAAAATTAACCTTTAACGTATTTTTATTACTTTTACCTAAAATTAATCACAATAAAATGTCAGATACTAAGCAAATGGAATTATGGTTTATAACCGGCAGCCAGCATTTATACGGCCCGGAAACCCTTAAACAGGTAGATATAGATTCTTCAGCAATTGTTGACGGATTAAATGCATCGGCAAAAATACCGGTGAAAATAGTTTTTAAACCCGTTGTAAAAACACCCGATGAGATTCTGGATATTTGTGTTCAGGCCAGTGCCGAAAAAAATTGTATTGGGATTATTACCTGGATGCACACATTTTCGCCGGCAAAAATGTGGATTGCCGGATTAAAAGCTTTAACGAAACCTTACATGCACCTGCATACTCAGTTTAACCGCGACCTCCCATGGAGCGAAATCGACATGGATTACATGAACCTGCACCAAAGTGCACACGGTGGCCGCGAATATGGATTTATTAATGCCCGCATGCGCAAAAACCGCAAAGTTATTGTTGGTCACTGGAAGGATGAAAAAGTGCAGGATCAAATTGCTGTTTGGAGCCGCACTGCTATTGGCTGGGCCGATTCTCAGGGATTAAAAGTTGCTCGCTTTGGCGATAATATGCGCGAAGTTGCCGTTACTGAAGGCGATAAAGTTGAAGCCCAGATAAAATTTGGCTGGCAGATTTCCGCTTTCGGCGTAGGCGATTTGATAAAATATATCGATAAAGTTACCGATGCTGAGATTGACGAACTTTACAAGGATTACGAAACATTGTATGAAGTAGCCGAAAACTGTAAACCGGGTGCTGAATTTCATGAAAATGTACGTGTTCAGGCCAAATACGAAATTGCTTTGAAACGTTTTATGAAAGACGGCAATTTTAAAGCATTTACAACCAACTTCGAAAATTTAACCGGTCTTTCACAGTTGCCTGGATTGGCTTCTCAACGTTTAATGGCTGCAGGTTACGGTTTTGGCGCTGAAGGCGACTGGAAACAGGCTGCATTGCTTCGCATTGTAAAAACCATGTCGGCGGGAATGAAAGGTGGCAGCTCATTCATGGAAGATTACACGTATCATTTGGATCCGGCAAATGAAGCAGTTTTAGGCGCGCACATGTTGGAAATCTGTCCATCGATTGCAGCTCAAAAACCGCGGTTGGAAGTACAACCACTTGGAATTGGCGGGAAAGATGCTCCGGCACGTTTAATTTTTGAAAGTGCAACCGGCGATGCCATGAATGTTACTTTGATTGACATGGGCAACCGTTTCCGGATTATTGTAAATACGCTGGAAGTAATTGAACCGCTCGAAAAAATGCCAAAACTTCCGGTTGCCAGCGCTTTCTGGAAAACCCAACCCAACCTGGCCGACGGCGCTGCGGCCTGGATTTATGCAGGCGGAACACACCACTCAGCTTTTACCCTGGCTTTAACTCCGGAGTATATTGAAACATTTGCTGAATACGCCGACGTTGAATTTGTAATCATTGATAAAAACACCAATGTTACCGAATTCAAAAAAGAACTGCGCTGGAATGAAATTTATTACATGCTTGCCAGTGGTTTAAAATAATATCGTTAAAAGATAAATCTTGAATATTGCAGCGTTAATCAAGTTTAATTTGGTTAACGCTGTTTTTTTAAGGCAGGCTTTCAAAGTCAATTTCCGGGTGATTGTCGTTTTCTTCCCGCGTAAAATAAGTGTCTATTGTTGTTGTTTCGTTAAAAAAACCACAATTTTTCAGAAAAAAGGAGGCTCCTTCTGTTCCACCCGAGTAATCCATTCGCGACTCTTTTCGTGCGGTTGCATCGGCAGTGAATTTTATTGTATTCAACTCGATCCATTTTTCATTTGAAGTAAAAATCCATTGGTTCGAATACAAAGCCATGCGTGTAATATTTCCTGTTTCGGTCATAAAATTTTCCAAAAAAGAATACAAATGGGTCAAATACGTATTTGTTTGAGGCCGGCGAAAACTGGCAATAAGCCGCCAGTTGTTTTCCTCGGGAGCAAAAAACCAGGCCGTGTAATCGGTTTCACCAGTTCCGGTTGGCTGTGCTTTTAACAAAAAACCGTACGAATTTCCGGCCTTCCAGTTGAACCGTAAAAAACTTTGTCCGCCTGAACCTTCACTGCCAAATTCTCCAGTTTGTACATCCTCGCCTTTTTTCAGCAATTTTATCTTTTGTTCTTCGGGAATTTCATTTGGATTATCGGTTTGAAAAGGACTCCACACCGAAAATAAAACTCTGCGTTCCGTTTCCGAATTCACCTGCATTCCAAAATATCCTTCACCAAATCCGTCGGCCATAAAATACGAACCCAGTACATCGTTGTTTTTAGGAACATTAATTTCGCTGTAAAAATACTCAACCCCGCCTGCATCTTCAGGAATATGAAAATTCAAATGCACCGACGGTCCTCTTCTGGCCCAGTAAAATTCCTCCTTAGCAAAATACACCTTCCCAATTGCGGCTTCTCCGCCCAATAAAAGGGCCTTGATTTCCGGAAAAAACTCACCTGCCTTTTTAATTCCTTCTATTTCAATAAAATGATAACCCGGATTTTTTATGGTAAAATTACCGGCAGATACAACTTCTAATGACGTATTTTTTATCGACAAATTTTTTGTTGTTCCATCTAATTTCACCTTGATTTCCGATGTTCCGAACGAATTTCCAATTTTTAAAGCGACACTGATTTTTCCCGTGTTTTCAGTTTTGAAATAAATCCTGAAAACCGTTTCCTTGTTGTTCCATCCTGAAATCGCGTTGTCGGTAATCAGATTGTTTTCGTTCAAATTATCGTTAATTGCCCAGCAATTTCCACCAACAGGAATAGAAATAGGAAAGTCATTTTCATTAACCAACTCAGTTTTCTGACACGACGCTGAAAATGCCACCAAAAAAATTAAAATAGTTGCTGTATAAATTCCGAATAGGTTTTTCATTTGTATTGGTTTAGTTTATTTATTTGTTCGTAAATATTTTCTTTTTGATAAAAACTCCCGTGTGCGAAGTTCATGTATTTTAAAATTTTGAAAGCATTGAATTTTTGAAAAAAGCGGTTTTGAAAACTCTGGATTACTGAGCAGTTTTTATTCAAATCTTCGAGTTCAACCCAAAAGTTATCGTTTAGTAGAAATGCAGAAACAGCGGTGGGTAAATTCGAAACCAAAACTTTGTACTTGTTTTCTGAAATTCGAAAAAGCCCGGTTCTCAAATCAAAAAAATCTTTCAAATCTTTAAATGCTTCGAAATTATAAGTCAGCGTCAAATCTTCGTCACCATCTATCCATTTTTGCAGAACCGGCCCGGTGCCAAAAGGAACCCTGTCGGACAAACGCGCCGAAGGATAAACTTTTGTTGAAGTTATTTCTCCAACATTTCCGAGATGAACCAGGTTTTGCAGAAAATAAAAATCTTCGCCTGCCTGTCGTCGGTTCATTCCGCCCCGTTTAACGTAAGCTTCGGCGGTTACTGCAAAAGCTGAGCCCACTGTAAACATTGAAAACGGATAACCGGTGAAATTCAATGCATCTTTGTAATACGTCAGATAGTTTTCGTACAACAAAATTCCTTCGTGGTGTTTTGCCGGTAAATTGCCAATTTGATGCTGAAAAGAAATAGTGGCTCCAACATTTTTAGGATTGGTAGCGAAGTGTTTTTCAATTTCAACAAGATAATTTTTTTCGACCAGAGTGTCGGCATCAAGCGAAACTACAATTCCCTGTGCATTATTAATCCGGCTGAATCTTCGCACAGCCTCATCCATTCCCTGTTTTCTGGCCAAACCAGCGCCTGCCCATTTTTTTCGCAATTCCAAAGGTCCAATCGCAAAAAAACAAAGCTGGTTGTTGTTCTTTTCCAAAATCCAACTTTCAATTTCGCTTTTAGTTTTTTGGTTTGCCGCTTTAATTGAGTCTAAAGCAATTTCAGAATGATTAATAACAACCAGCACTTCAACATCGCAATCGGGTAAGTCGCAGTTTTGAAGCGAAGCAAGAGTTTGCAGAATGTCGGGTTCATTCAAACAGGGAATTACAACAATTATCCCTGTTTTTAATGAAACAGAAGTAGAAATTAAAGCTGAACTGCTATTTTTTTTCAGGTAATTCTCTGCAAACATTTAAGTTGGTTTTCAGCAAAACTAAACATTTAGAGCAAAAAAAATCCGGAAATGTTTCCGGATTTCACTTTATATCATCTTAATTTTTATTCTTTCTTGCCTGAATATCTTTGATTTAACCCGGTTAAAACTTCGGAAGTAAGATTGTGTGCTTCGTCGCCGATTAAAATATCAGCTGCATTGAAAATATAATCGTATTTTCTGTCTGCGTTCAGGTCTTTAATGTAATTCATTAAGCTGTCGAGCAGCTGCTGGTTGTTCGCTGTTTGCAAATCAGCAAGTTTTGTCGATAAATCCTGGTCGAGTTGCTGAATTTCCTGTTCAATACCCAACAAACGATCGCGTTCCTGAATGGCACGTTGTTCGGTTAAAAAACCACCACGCTGAACTTTTTCCTGGAAAGCTGCTGCATCTTTTTCAAAAGCCTGCCGTTTTGTACCGTATTCACTGGTATAAGCTTCCTGTTTTTTTGTAAAGTCGTCGTGTAAATCCTGCGCCAAATCGTAATTCAAAAGAATAGAGTCGGCTTTTATGTAAGCAATTTTAAAACCGCCATTTTCAACAGAGCCACCTGATGAACTGCCTGTTGCATTATTGCTGCTGCCCGAACCGGTAAAATGAAGTACATATAAAACAGCTACTGCTATAAAAAGTACAATGCTTACAATTAAAGAAGTTCCTTTCATCCTGTTACAAAATTTAAATGGGTTGAAAATTAATTTTGACAAAGATAATTTTTTCAATTAAATGCAACAGCGGAAATCACACTTTTTTCAGTATGCTAAAAATCAATGTATTTCTTAAAAAACATGCATAAAATCATAATCTCAGACTGATAAACATCATTGAAAAAAACATGCCTGCTATAGTACTTTTACAACACGATAAGTGATTACAAACTATTTTAAAAAATATAATGTTGAATAAGTTAATTGCAAATATGCTGCCCTACATGCCGAAAAAACTGATTTGGGTTTTTTCCAAACGATACATCGCAGGGGAAACTATCGAAGAAGGGCTTTTGGCATCGAAGCTTTTAAATGAAAAAAACATTGAAGTTACCATCGATTTGCTGGGTGAATTTATCGAATCTCTCAACGAAGCTGAAGAAAACAAACATCATTACCTCGATATAATCGAACGATTCACCACCGAAAAAGTTAAAGGTAATTTTTCTGTGAAACCTACAATGTTCGGGCTTTTAATCGACAAAGACGTTTGTTACAATTACATTCGTGAAGTTGTTGAGTTTGCGGCTAAAAAGAATTCTTTTATCCGAATCGACATGGAAGACTCGCAATGTGTTGACCTTGAACTGGAACTTTTCAGAAAACTAAGACTTGAATTTCCAAAACATGTAGGATTGGTTTTGCAGTCGTACATGCGCAGAACACTTTCCGATTTGGAAAGTCTGAAAGATTTAAATACCGAAGCCAATCCAATAAATTTCAGGTTATGCAAAGGTATTTATATTGAACCTGAAAACCTGGCTTTTAAAGGTTATCAGGAGGTCCGCGATCATTTTCTGGAAGATTTGGAATACATGCTGAAAAACAAGATGTACCCTGCCATTGCCACCCACGATCACTATTTGATTGAAAATGCATTCAAACTAATCGAAAAATATAAAGTTCCAAAAAACATGTACGAATTTCAGATGCTTTATGGAGTAACACCCGAATTGCGTCAGTCGATTGTCGACAAAGGACATTTGATGCGTGTTTATGTACCGTTTGGGAAACACTGGTTTGGTTATTCAACCCGCCGGTTAAAAGAAAATCCGAAAATGGCAAACCATATAATTAAGGCAATTTTTATAAGGGGTTAAATTTTGGGAGTTAAACAACGAAAGGATGGCAAAAACCATCCTTTTTTTTGTATTTAACTCTACTTGTCGTAATTTAACAGCAGTAAAAAGGACAAAGAAAAAAGTTAAACGAAATGCTGACCAAACTTACCACTTAGAAAGTTTAACTTCTCTTTATCCTTTTTCTTTTAACGCTGATTTTTGTCAACTATTGCTTTTCATAAAAATTAAACTCACCCAATCAAATTTATTTTTAGTTTTGAAGAACAGAACAGAATAGGAACTGTTCTGCTACAAATTTAAAATCAGAAATGAGCAAATTCGAATTCACCGTCGACGAAAATTCCAATGTATTAAAGTTTCAGCAACTTGTTGATTCCATTGTTGATTCCATTAGCCAAAACCAGCTGAAACAAGGCGAAATGCTTCCTTCGGTTAACCAGATAATGAAGGAATGCCAGCTTTCGCGCGACACTGTTTTTAAAGCTTATGCTGAACTAAAAAGAAGGGGAATTGTGGAATCGGTTCCCAACCGCGGCTATTTTGTAACGAAAAAAATTACCAAGGTTTTCCTTTTTCTCGACACATTCAAGGCTTACAAAGAGGTTTTGTACGGCTCGTTTCTGAAATATCTTCCAAAAAATATTAGCGTCGATTTGCATTTTCACCATTACAATATTGATGTTTTTGAAAAAATTATCAACGAAAGCCAGGGAAAATACAGCAAATACATTGTTATGAATTTCGACTCCCCCAAAGTTCCAGGGATAATAAAAAAAATTCCAAAAGAACAGTTACTGATTATCGACTGGAAAATTAACGCTTCGGCGGAACATTCCACAGTTTATCAGAATTTTGGCGAGCCGGTTTATACTTGTCTCGAAAAGAACCTTGAAAAAATTTCGAAATACAAGGAATTCACTTTCTTTTATCCGCCGTTTACCTACCACCCAAAAGTTTCCATCGAGTATTTTCAGAAATTCTGCAACGATTATAAAATAAAACACAATGTAATTTTCGACGAAGAAAAGTTCAAAATAAAAAAGGGCGGTCTTTACTTTTTGGTGAGCGACCGTACTTTGGCCAGTTTTCTTGATCAGTGTGCCGAAAAAGGTTTTGAACCGGGGCAGGAAGCGGGTGTTATTTCGTACAACGAAACTCCAATGAAAAAATATGTAAAAAATGGCATCTCTGTAATTTCCACCAATTTCGAACTGATGGGGCAAAAGGCAGCTGAATTTGTAACTTCCGGAAATCAGGTTCAATTTGAAGTGCCTACAACCTTAAAACTCCGATCTTCACTTTAGTGTTATAAAACATTGTTTTTGTGTTTTGAATCCTTCAAAATACAATATAATTTTACAGGCATACCAGAACAGAACAGTTCAATAAAAGAATAAAACTTAACAAACTAAAAAACATGTACTTATTAGGATTCGATATAGGAAGCTCATCGGTAAAAGTTTCATTAATAGAAGGGGAAAAAGGCACACTAGTCGCCTCTTCTTTTTATCCGAAACAGGAAATGAGAATTACCGCACACCAGGCCGGATGGGCTGAACAAGAACCGGAATTGTGGTGGGACAACCTGAAAATGGCTTTAAAAGATGTGCTGAATGAGTCGAAAGTAAATCCGGAAAATATTGCTTCCATCGGAATTTCATACCAAATGCACGGATTGGTGATGGTGGATAAAAACCTGGATGTGTTACGCCCGTCGATTATTTGGTGCGACAGCCGGGCAGCTGCCATTGGCGACAAAGCATTTGAGGAAATTGGAGGCCAGCGTTGCCTGACCAACCTGCTGAATTCGCCGGGAAATTTCACAGCCTCGAAACTAAAATGGGTAAAAGACAATGAGCCTGAAATTTATGAAAAGCTGTACAAAATAATGCTCCCCGGCGATTATATTGCCATGAAACTTACCGGAGTTCCACAAACTACTGTCAGTGGACTTTCCGAAGGAATTATGTGGGATTTTATGGAAAATAAAATCGCCGACATTCTTTTTGAAAACTATGGTTTTTCATCGGAAATCATTCCTGAAATTGTACCTACGTTTGCCGTGCAGGGGAAACTAACTGAAAAAGTTGCAGCCGAGCTTGGGCTTTCACCAAAAACTACGGTGAGTTACCGTGCAGGCGACCAGCCAAACAATGCGCTTTCACTGAATGTACTGAATCCGGGAGAAATTGCAACCACTGCCGGAACCTCGGGCGTTGTTTACGGAGTGAGCGAAGAAATAAAATACGATCCTTTTTCGCGTGTAAATACATTCGCACATGTTAACCATTCCAAAGAAAATCCACGACTTGGCGTTCTGCTTTGCATCAACGGAACAGGAATTTTGAATGCCTGGCTCAAACGAACGATGGGTGAAAATTTATCGTACGAAGAAATGAACCAACTGGCTTCTGTAATTCCGGTCGGGTCTGACGGAATTTCGATTCTTCCTTTTGGAAACGGTGCCGAAAGGGTTTTAAACAACAAAAATATTGGCTCAGCATTTCATGGTATAAATTTTAACATTCACCAAAAAGGGCATTTGTTGCGGGCAGCGCAGGAAGGAATTGTTTTTTCATTCAAATATGGAATGGATATTATGAAGAATATCGGAATTGATGCAAAAGTTATTCGTGCCGGGAAAGCCAACATGTTTCTAAGTCCGGTTTTCAGGGAAACTCTTGCCGGAATTTCAGGGGCCACCATTGAATTGTACAACACCGACGGTTCGGTTGGAGCTGCCCGCGGAGCCGGCATTGGTACCGGTTTTTATAAAAACTTCAGTGAAGCTTTCAACAATCTGAAAAAACTGGAAACTATTGAACCCGACTTTTCCAAAAAAGCACAATATGAAGATGCTTACGAAAACTGGAAAACAATTTTAGAAAAGGCTATTTCAAAATAAAAAATACAATCAAAATAAAATTCAAAAAAATGGAAGTATTAAAAGGAAACAAAGAGTATTTCAAAGGCATTGACCAGGTTAAATACGAAGGCCCGGAATCAAGAAATCCGATGGCTTTTAAATGGTACGATGAAAACAAAGTAGTTGCAGGAAAAACCATGAAAGACCATCTGCGTTTTGCAGTGGCTTACTGGCATACCTTCTGCGGAACCGGTGGCGATCCTTTTGGCCCGGGAACACAGATTTTCCCGTGGGACGGCGCTTCTGATGTTATGGCTGCCAATAAAGAAAGAATGGATGCCGCTTTCGAATTCATTACAAAAATGAACATCCCGTTTTACTGTTTCCACGACACCGATGTAGTTGGCGACGGTTCGGTTTTCGAAATTGAAAAAAGGCTGGAAAAAATGGTGGAATATGCCAAAGAAAAACAAGCGGCTTCGGGCGTAAAACTGCTTTGGGGAACTGCCAACGTATTTTCTGCACCTCGTTACATGAACGGGGCTGCAACCAATCCAGATTTTAATGTTTTAACAAACGCAGCTGTCCAGGTTAAAAATGCCATCGATGCAACCATTGCTTTGGGCGGAACAAATTATGTTTTCTGGGGCGGTCGCGAAGGTTACATGAGTTTGCACAATACCAATACAAAACGCGAATTAGCTCACATGGGGCAGTTCCTGCGAATGGCCCGCGATTATGGTCGTAAACAGGGTTTTACAGGAACTTTCCTGATTGAACCAAAACCAATGGAACCAACAAAACACCAGTACGATTACGATTCGCAAACCGTTATTGCCTTTTTGAAAGCAAACGGCCTGGAAAACGATTTCAAATTAAACATTGAAGTAAACCACGCAACACTTGCAGGCCACACTTTTGCACACGATTTAAGAATGGCTGCCGATGCCGGTTTGCTCGGTTCTATCGATGCCAATAAAGGCGATTATCAAAACGGCTGGGACACCGACGAATTTCCAACCAACGTTTATGAAATTACCGAAGCAATGCTGGAAATTGTTCAGGCCGGTGGTTTTACAAACGGAGGTATTAACTTTGATGCCAAAACCCGCAGAAATTCTACCGATTTGGAAGATATTTTTATCGCCCATGTTTCAGGAATGGATGTTTTTGCACGTTCGCTGATTATTGCCGATAAAATTCTGAATGACTCGCCTTACAAGGAAATGCGTAAAAATCGTTATGCTTCGTTCGATGGAGGGAAAGGCGCCGATTTTGAAGCCGGAAAACTTTTGCTCGAAGATTTGCGTGAAATTGCAAAAGAAGTGGGTGAACCAAAACAAATCAGTGGAAAACAGGAGTTGCTCGAACAACTGATTAACTGGTACATTTAATGAAAGAAAGAAACACCGTTTATATTGCAGTTATAACATTAGTGGCCACTTTAGGTGGCCTTTTGTTTGGCTACGATACAGCCGTTATTTCAGGAGCCGAAAAATCGATACAAGCTTACCTGATTAACAGTCTGGGATTAAACTCGCTCGCTCATGGAGCTACTATTTCGAGCGCTCTGATTGGGTGCATTATCGGGGGAAGTATCTCCGGATTATTTGCTTCTTGGTTTGGAAGAAAGAAAACCCTGTTTATTGCAGCTGTACTTTTTTTTATTTCGGCGTTGGGATCAGGGTTTCCTGAATTTCTGTTTTTTAAACGCGGCGAAGTAAGCATGGGACTGCTGTACATGTTCAATTTTTACAGAATTATTGGCGGAATTGGAGTGGGTCTTGCCTCGGCAGTCAGCCCGATGTATATTGGTGAAATTGCACCTGCCGACATTCGCGGCCGGTTGGTTTCGCTGAACCAGTTTGCGATTATTTTCGGAATGCTGGTGGTTTATTTTGTTAACTGGGGAATTGCCAACGGACAGTCCATAGAATGGATTAACAGCACCGGATGGCGAAAAATGTTTACTTCCGAAGCCATCCCGGCAGCCCTTTTTGGCGTTTTGCTTTTTTTCGTCCCGGAAACTCCCCGTTACATGGCACTCAAAAACCAGGATTCAAAAGCGTTGAAAGTTCTTACAAAAATTAACGGCGCTGAAAGAGCTAAAATCATTTTCAGTGAAATAAAAAACAGTGTTGAAAAATCATCGGCAAAACTACTTTCTTATGGGAAAATAGTAATTGTCATCGGAATTTTACTTTCAGTATTTCAGCAATTTGTGGGAATAAATGTTGCACTTTATTATGCTCCCCGGATTTTCGAAAGCATGGGTGCCGGAAAAGATGCATCGATGTTACAAACCGTAGTGATGGGATTGGTGAACGTTATTTTTACAGTTGTAGCTATTTTAACCGTTGACAAATGGGGAAGAAAACCACTATTAATGATTGGATCGGTTGGAATGGCCATTGGAATGTTTGCCATTGGAGCGCTGGCATTTCTGAAAATTATAGGAATCAGTACATTGGTTTTTATCATTATTTACACAGCCTCGTTTATGATGTCGTGGGGGCCAATTTGCTGGGTTTACATTTCAGAACTTTTCCCCAATAAAATAAGGGGGAAAGCAGTTGCAGTGGCAGTAGCAGCACAATGGGCAGCCAACTATTTTATTTCATCAACTTATCCGGCAATGATGGAATTCAGCGGTGGTTTAACGTATTGGTTTTACGGATTAATGAGCATTCTTTCCTTGCTTTTTGTTTGGAAAATGGTTCCGGAAACCAAAGGAAAAACACTCGAAGAAATGGAATATCTGTGGAAGAAATAAAAATAAAAGATGGCGTCGGTTTTCCGGTGCCATCTTTTTATTCCTTATTATTTAGGCTGCCAGTAACACACTTTGGGTGATTCAATTTTCCCTTCGGTTTTTAAAACTTTCATTGCTTTATCCACTTCTTTTTTATCCAAACCCGAAGCTTCAGCAATTTCACCGGCTTTTAAAGGTTTCCCGGCAGCTTTCATCGTTTCCAATACTTTTTCTACGCTCATGATTTTATCTTTTTAGGTTAAAACTTATTCGGCAAATCGTTCCGAAATTACTTTCCAGTCTACAATTTTCCAAAAATCTTCAACATACTTCGGACGGAGATTTTGTTTGTCGATATAATAGGCATGTTCCCAAACATCGCAGGTTAAAAGTGGCTTTTTACCATCTCGCAGCGGATTGCCTGCATTGCCGGTTTGTACAATTTCCAGTTCGCCTTTTTCGTTTTTAACCAGCCAGGCCCAACCCGATCCGAACAGTGTGGCAGCAGCTTTCGAGAAATCTTCAACAAATCCTTCAACCGAACCAAATTTGGCTTCAATGGCCGCTTTTAATTCGTCTTTTGGTTCTTTGCAACCGTCGGGATTAAACTGCATAAAATAAAAAGTGTGGTTCCAAACCTGGGCCCCGTTATTAAAAATACCGCCGCCTGCTTTTACAATTATTTCTTCGAGTGACGCATTTTCAAATTCGGTCCCTTTAATTAATGCATTTACATTGTTTACATAAGCCTGATGGTGTTTCCCATAGTGAAATTCAATGGTTTTTTCACTGATGTAAGGTTCCAGTGCATTGTTTGCATACGGAAGTTTTGGTAATTCGAATGCCATAATTTTTCAGTTTAAAAGTTATAATTTTTCTGTTGATTCATTTTTTGTAAAGGTAAAACATATGAAAATGAAAAAGGATTAAAAACATTGCTAATTTGGAGGGAATTTAAATAATGCCATAAAATATATTTGTAATGAATTCCTATCTTTGAATTCAGTCGAACCAAACTTTATTACATGAAAATTAAAAAACTCGCAAGTGTCTTAAAAATCACCTTTATTGCAATTGTTTTCATGCAATTAGGGGTAATGCTTTTTATGGGTTTAGATGTGGGAATCTCAGCAGATGAAAACAGGCACATTCAGCAAGCTGAGAAAGTATATAATTTTTATAAAACAAAAGGAGAAGATAAATCTGCTTTAGAGAGTACCGGTATAGATCCGATGCAATTCAACGGTCAGTCGTTTGATAATGTTATGTACTTACTGACAAAAACATTTAAAGTAAAAAAGTACATGGAAATGAGGCATTTTTTTAATGCTTTGCTGGGGTGGTTTATCGTACTTATTACTGGTTTAATTGCAAAAAAGTTTTGGGGATACAAAGGAGCAATTTTAGCTGTTGTTTTACTATTTATTTCGCCAAGGTTTCTTGGTCATGCAATGAACAATAACAAAGACATTCCATTTGCATTTGGATTTATTCTGAGTTTTTACGGTATATTATTGTTTCTCAGGGAACTTCCTAAAATAAAAATTACCACGATACTTATTTTAATTGCTGGCATTGCCTATGCAATCAGTATTAGGCTTGCCGGTATACTTTCCATTGGATTTCTGGGGTTGTTTAGTGTTATTTTCTATTTCATCCAAAAACCGATAAAAAGGCCATTCGCAAAAAATAAAAGGAAGATTCTGGTAAAATTTCTAATATTTATCCCGATAATTATTGTTGCCGGGTACGCTCTTGGAATAATTTTCTGGCCATATATGATTGCGGCGCCCATTTCAAACTTTAAAGTTGTTTTGGAAGCGATGTCTGCTCACCCGGTTAAATTGAACCAATTGTTTAATGGCGAAATATATCAATCGGACAGTTTACCGAGTGAATATACTATTGTCTACATCCTTTATACTTATCCATTATTTGTTCTGGCAGGAATGACAGCGTTTGTTTTTCTTTTCCCATTTCGCGTAAAAAGGGAAGAATGGGTGAACCAGTTTGCTGTTTTCTTTGCATTTGTTTTCGTCGTTGTTTGGATGAGTTTAAAAAATTCAAATATTTACGGAGGAATCAGACATTTACTGTTTATTTATCCGCTTGCCATTGTTTTAGCAGTTATTGGATTTAGGTATTTATCTGAACTACTATCCCGTTCTAAATATAAATTAGTACAACTAACACCTTTTATCCTATTGTTTTTATTGGCGTTAAACCCGGTGAAACATATTGTTAAAAATTACCCGTACAGTTATGTCTATTTCAATGAGTTGTCGGGAGGAACCCAAAATGCTGCTTTAAATTTTGAAACAGACTACTTCCAGCATAGCTTAAAAAATGCCACCAACTGGCTAATAAATAATGAATTAGTAAAAGTCGGCAACAACGATACAATAAAAATTGCAACAAACGATGCTTTTAATGTTGGTTATTACATAAATGATACAACAAACAAAATCAACGTTGAATACACACGTTACTATGATAAATATTCAAAATACTGGGAATATGGAATATTCTATTGCGATTATATAGCACCCGTTCAATTAAAAAACAAATTATGGCCGCCAATAGGAACCATTCATACTGAAGATGTTGATGGATTTCCAATTGCCGCAGTTGTTAAAAGAGCATCATTCGATGATTACAAAGGTTTTAAAGCCTTAAAGGAAAATAAAGTAAATGAAGCAAAAGATTATTTCACCAGTTATTTAGCTTTAGATCCGGAAAATGAGGAAGTACTGGAAGGCATGGCACAGGCATATTTTATGGAAAGAAATATGGATAAAGTTAATGAACTTGCCGATAGCTCCTTAAAATCTAATCCCAGACAGGTTGGGGCTTTATATTTAAAAGCTGCCTCATTGAATTATCTGAAAAAATACGACGAAGCATTAATATTTGCCCAAAAATGTGAAGATGTCCAGGAATCGCTTGCAGAAGCGTTTTTTCAAAAAGGAATTTCTTTAAAATATATAAACAGACCGAATGAAGCTATTGCAGAATTTTTGGCTGCAATTGCAAGAAAGAATGATTATTATGATGCTTATATGCAAATTGGGGAAATTTATATCAATTATAAAAAATACAACGATGCCATTGAAAAAATGTATAGTAAAGCGCTTGCGATAAAAGAAAACGACTTCTTCGCCACAATATTTACGGCAAAATGCTACCATTTTTTGAACAATAATGCAAAAGCTTATGAGATTATAAATTCTATTGCACAAAATCAACAGAATAATTTTGAGGTTGTTAAATTAAAATGCCGGCTCGACATAGACTATAGAAACTACGGCGAGGCAGCCCGCTATCTGAATATGACAAGAAATATTCAAACCAATTCTGATTTATTTTTAATCAGGGCTCTTTATTCTTACGCTGTAAATAATATTAGTTTAGCTGAAACAATGGCTGAAAAAGCTGTTGAATTGGATAATCTAAACAATGAAGCAAAAGAATTTCTTCAAAAAATTAGAACATCGAATACTTCGGCAAACAATTCAGCTGTCGATAAAAGTCAGCCTTCGGTGATGACAAAAAAAGAAGATTCGAAAAATGCAAAAAATAAGGTTGATTTATTTGATTTCGACAAGTAATATGTATTCAGGTTGAAGAGGAAACAACATTGAATTATTTGTTTAATTGCTTCAAAAGAGGAGAGCAAACCATAAAACAAAGAGTTGTATTAAAATGTTAACATAATATTTTGGTAGAAAGCAACAAAAACCCCGGAGCCTCTGCCCCGGGGAAAAAACCAAAAATCAACTAACCTTTAAACCGCCTGGCGACTTCATCCCAGTTGATGAGATTCCAGAATGCGTTCACATAATCCGGACGTCTGTTTTGATAGTTCAGGTAATACGCGTGCTCCCACACATCGATCCCCAAAATTGGCGTCCCCTGAACTTCTGCTACATCCATCAGCGGATTATCCTGGTTGGGCGTTGACGAAACCGCCAGTTTATTCTCTTGAAGTACCAACCATGCCCAACCCGATCCGAACCGCGTTACCGCAGCTTTGACGAAGGCTTCCTGAAAATTTTGTACGGAACCAAATGAATCGTTAATTGCATCGAGAAGTACGCCTTCCGGGGCAGGTGCTCCGCCTGGTGCTATAACTTCCCAATACAAATTGTGGTTATAATAACCACCGCCATTGTTCCTCACTGCAGTGGAATGACCAGAAATTCCGCGTAAAATCTCTTCAATGGTTTTACTTTCCAAGTCAGTTCCCGCTACTGCAGCGTTTAAATTATTTGTATACCCGGCATGATGTTTTGTATAATGAATTTCCATTGTACGCGCATCAATATTTGGTTCTAATGCCGAGTAATTGTATCCTAATTTTGCTAATTCAAATGCCATATTTTATATATTAAAAGATTTAAAAGTATTTAATTCTAAAACAAAAATAACTGCTATTTAGAATTAATCCAAATCTTTGTCCTACAAAACAGATTGAAATGATTTATTGTTCATAGGTAGAATCAATAATTAAGATATTTTAGTATTATTTTAATGAAAACGCAAATTAAAATACTCAATTACAATAAATTAAATCAAAACTAATATTTTCAATTTTCCACAAATTTATTTCAACCTCAAAAACAAAATCGATTACCTTTGCCGATTCAAATTCAATTATGAACCGTGAAATAGTAAAACTTGCCATTCCGAATATCGTTAGTAACATTACTGTGCCGTTACTGGGATTAATCGACCTGGCACTGATGGGGCATCTCGGTTCAGAAGTTTATATTGGCGCAATTTCGCTTGGTGGTGTTATTTTCAATTTTATTTACTGGGGATTCGGATTTCTTCGAATGAGTACTTCGGGTTTTACCGCACAGGCTTTTGGTGAAAAAAATGAACAGGAAAGTATAACCATTTTGTTCAGGGCACTTTTTGTTACGTTGGGATTAAGTTTTCTGATTCTGCTGCTGCAATCTCCCATTGCCTGGGCCAGTTTTAAAATTATTGGGGGAAGCGAAGAAGTGGAAAACCTCGCCAATCAGTATTTCAGAATCAGGGTTTGGGCGGCGCCGGCAGCGTTGAGTCTGTTTGTTTTTTCAGGGTGGTTTCTTGGAATGCAAAATGCCAGATACCCCATGTTTATTGCTATTTTGGTAAATGTTGCCAACATTGTTTTAAGTGTATTTTTTGTATTTGGATTAAATATGAAATCCGAAGGAGTTGCCCTCGGCACTGCTCTTTCACAATATGTTGGCTTAACTGCTGCCATTCTTTTTTTACTGAAAAAATACAGATACCTTCTTCCAAAAGTATCAAAGCAAAATATTTTTGATGTCAGAATTCTTAGGAACTTTTTCAAAGTAAACAGCAATATTTTTATCCGTTCATTCTGTATTATTCTGGTTTTTACGTTCTTTACCTCAAAATCGGCCAGCATCGACGACACAATTTTGGCAGTTAATTCTTTGCTGATTCAGTTGCTTTTGTTCTTTTCCTTTTTTATCGATGGTTTTGCATTTGCAGGCGAAGCATTGGTTGGAAAATATGTTGGTGCAAAAGAAACCGAAAATCTTAAAAAAGTAGTAAAAATGCTGTTTTACTGGGGAGCAGGTCTCGCTGTTCTATTTACTCTGATTTATCTTCCAGGAGCCGGGCTGATTCTGAAATTACTCACTTCGCAGGCAGAAGTTATAAAAAGCGCTCAACCGTTTTTATTTTGGGTCGTTTTAATCCCGATAACCAATTTTGCCTCCTTTGTGTGGGATGGAATTTATATTGGAGCAACAGCATCAAAAGCCATGCGCAATACACTTCTGATTTCAACTTTTTTCGTTTTTGTACCTGTTTACTATTTTCTGAATTCTTTATTAGGGAACCACGCACTTTGGCTGGGCATGATTCTGTTTATGCTTTCGCGCGGAGTAATTCAAACTGTATGGTATAAAAAAGCGATTCTTAAAAATTAAATACCACTAGTTAAAACTTTTAAAAACTGTAGTAACTGTATGCCCACCAAAGCCAAAAGTATTGTTTAACACAACATTTATTTTCTTTTTCACAGGTTTTCCCAAAACAAAAGTTAATTCAGTTGCAATTTCAGGATCAATATTTTGTGTATTAATAGTAGCAGGTATAATATTATTTTCAATTGACTTTACACAAATAATAGATTCAATTGCCCCTGCTGCTCCCAAAAGATGACCGGTAGCAGATTTTGGAGCTGTAATTAAAACATTATTCAAAGAAGATTGAAAAATTTTTGAAATGGCAGCACATTCTCCGGTGTCTCCCACCGGTGTGGCAGTAGCATGGGCATTAATGTAGTCTACATCAACTTCTGTAAGACCGGAATCTTCCAGTGCTCCTTTCATAGCGAGTTCTGCTCCCAATCCTTCAGGATGTGTTGCGGTAACATGATAAGCGTCGGAAGCTGCGCCGTATCCGGCCAATTCACAATAAATTTTTGCTCCACGGTTAAGGGCATGTTCTAATTCCTCAAGCATCAGAACACCGGCACCTTCACCCAAAACAAAACCGTCTCGCGAAACATCGAACGGACGTGAAGCCGTTTCTGCATTTTCATTGTTTGTGGATAATGCTTTTATTGAACTAAAGCCTCCTATAGCCGCTTTGGTAATGGCAGACTCAGAACCACCGGCAATAATAATAGTAGCCCGTCCCAATCGAATTAAATCTAAAGCATTGGCCAACGCATGATTTGAAGATGCACAAGCTGACGTTACAGTGTAATTTATTCCATGAAAACCATAGCGAATTGCAACCTGACCTGCAGCAATATTTCCAATCATTTTAGTGATAAAAAACGGACTAAATCTGGGTACTTCGCCGTTTCTTCCAAACTCGAGCACTTCATCCTCATACGATTGAATCCCGCCAATTCCGGTAGCTATAATTACACCCACTTTATTTAGGTCAGTTTTTTCGAGTTCAAGTTTCGAATCTTTTAAACATTCATCAACTGCAACCAAAGAATATTGGGTAAATAAATCCATTTTCCTGGCTTCCTTTTTATCAAAATACTGTTGGGAATCAAAATCCTTTACCTCGCAGGCAAATTTTGTTTTATAATTTGTTGTGTCGAAACGGGTAATTGGAGCAGCGCCACTTTTACCTTTCAACAAATTTTCCCAGAAAAGTTCAACATTGTTTCCAATAGGTGTAATTGCACCCAATCCGGTTATAACCACTCTTTTCATATTCTCAGATTATATTTATCAATAAGTAAGTTTTTCTCGTGAAAATTACGGCTTCAAATCATCAAGTATTGACTGACAATAGCTTTTATAATCCACTTTCTCTAAAACCCTTGAAAAATGGAGACTTCCTACAAGACTGGAAAAGATAACCAAAGCTTTGCTCTCCGGGCTATCGTTAAATTTAAACACTCCTTTCGACAAACCAATTTCGAGCAAATTAGACAGCCAATTTAAAATCATCTTCATCATTTTATTTAGTTCAGCTTTTGTAACATCATCAAGTGTTTCAAAATCAGGGCTCAAAGAGCCAACTAAACATTTTTTTCCCTCGCGGTTACTTTTTATATATATTTTTAAAAAAGATTCCAGTTGTTGCCATTCGTCAAAAGAACGGCTCTGCATATTTCCAACCATTTCTTCAAAGCGCTGAATATTTGTCCGCACAATACTTGTAACCAGGTTCTTTTTCGAAGGATAATAATAATGTACTGCAGCGTTTTTGATTCCCATTTCCGAGGAAATATCCTGATAACTAAAAGCATTATATCCTTTTGTCCGAATCAGGCTTTCTCCCAATTCCAGAATTTTTTCTCTTGTAACTGACATTTATTTTTTCTGCAAATATACTTACTAATAAGTAAAATAAAAAATCTATTTTATTGAACCGGACATTGACTTCAAACTGTTTTTCACCACATATACTCAAAATCTGATACTCTTAGTTTTTATCGAAAAAGAATTATCAGGTTGATTCAAAACATAAAGGAGAATTCCTATTCAAATATCAATTTCTGACCAATAATATCTCTAACAATCTTACTGTTATTGAATTGATTATTTTATCCTGTTCCTCGTTTGCACAAAACATAAAGGTATATTACCCGATAAAGAAAACTCGGAATCGCTTGCCTCAGTGAACATTTGAATATAAAGGGAACGCAAAAGATAAAAACGGAGAATTCAAGCTAAAATCAAACAACATGTAATCACACAAAAAAAATAGACCTTGTGTCGAAAACTAGATTTATGTCGTTATGGGTTATTATTTCAGTCCTTAAAAATTCAAAACCACATTGCTTTACCCGGCAAATAGAAAAGGAATTGCGCGTTGCCTTTTGTCTTAAAATGCCCTGTACATTTTGCTGGAGATAATTAAAATAGTTTATTACACTCAACTTCTCTGATGTATTTGTACGAATCTGAAACTACCTGTGCAAAAAAATTTGGTTGTTCCGTAAGTTTAAGCTTTTATCCCGATAACATTATTTAACAGAATGAAAAAATAACAGCCGGTTACTTTTCATTAATTTAGCAGACAATTGAATTCGCTCATCTGTTTTAACAGCAAAATTCAATTATAACCAACTACTTGTATCGTTTTTTATCCCGAATGGCTTTAAAATACTTTTATAAGACTGAAATTGTAAACCTTAAAAAATATTATTATGATTCTTACATTATTATTGGGTTTTCTGTTTGGAAGTATACTTCAATACGCCAGACTAAACAAATTTAACACTATTAGTGGCGTGGCCACACTCAACGATCTAACAGTAGCAAAAGCCATTGCAGTTGCCATAGGTGTTGGCGCCATTTTGCTTAATATTGCCATTGGACTTGGATGGGCTTCGTACCATGTTAAACCTTTTATTTTAGGTGGGATTGTTTTGGGTGGTTTAATTTTTGGCGCCGGAATGGCAATTTTGGGGTATTGCCCCGGAACGCTTTCAATTTCAGTGGGCGAAGGATCGACCGACGCTCTTTTGGGTGTTGTTGGCGGTCTTTTGGGCGGACTGGTTTACACGTTGGTTTTGCCCACAGTTCAGGGAATTTTAGGGCCCGATTTCGGCAATATTTCCTTAAACAGCCTAACCGGAGACAGTAACTTTTTGTTTTATATTTTAACCGTAGTTTTAGGCGCTGTGTTTATCGCAGTCGCTTTTTTCGTTCATAAAATTGAAAAACGACCCGGTAAAAACATGAAATGGCTGGCAGCAGGAATTGCACTGGCAGTTTTAAATACAATTGTTTTTTCCAAAGGAGTCAGCGACCGCCCCATTGGAGCTTCAACAACATATCCTTACCTGGCCGATCTGCTTTCAGGATTAACAGAAAACAGTTATTTTGAAAAGATTCAGAAACCCGGAAACTGGGAATTGATTTTTTTAGGCGGGGCGCTTTTATCGGGGTTGATTCTTTCTCTGATCCGCAAAGATTTTAAAATTCAGTTAAAACACGAAAACTGGGTAAAATACAAAGGAAACTCAACTTCGTCGCGCATTATTTGGTCGCTGGTAGGAGGATTTGTGCTGATTTTTGGCGCCCGGATGGCCGGTGGGTGTACTAGTGGACATGTAATTTCGGGAGGAATGCAACTGGCAGTAAGCAGCCTTGTTTTTGCTGTTTTCGTATTTGCGGGGTTGCTTATTACAGGAAGAATCTTTTATGGAAAAAGTAAAAATTAGAATAAAAACTACAATGTAAATTTCACAGCTAAAAGTAAAAAAATCCGGATTCGGTGACACTAATTCGGATTTTAACTTACTTTTGTGCCATCAAAATAAAAATGAATTGAAATATGGACGAAGGCCCGTATCATAGTAAATGTAAATTAAAAACCACTCTGTAAGGAGCTTTCGCGGTCTCCTTACAGAAAATAACGTAAGGAGGCGAACCATGATTAAAATCTTCAAAACGTTCGGTGGGTATATCGAAATACCTAAAATTGAAAGCGGTTGCTGGATTAATGTAACTGCCCCGACTACCGATGAAACACAACGATTGATTCACGAATTTAAACTCCCGGAAGACATCATCCGCGACGTTATGGATGCCGATGAACGTCCGCGTGTTGAATTCGACGATGACTGGACACTGGTGATAATGCGAATACCGGTGGAAAATCCAAACAACGGATTACCGTACTACACTATTCCGCTCGGTATTTTTATCCGCGACGGTTTTACGCTCACCTTTAGTCTGCAAAACAACGAAATACTACCCATTGAAAAACCTTCACCTTTCAGGGAACAATACCAGCAAATAACCGACAGTTACAATTTTATCCTGCGGCTATTTGTCCGGTCAGGGAGTATTTATCTGCGCTACCTGAAACAAATAAATCAACAAACAGCTTCCATTGAACAGGATTTGGAAAAATCGATCAAAAACAGGGAATTGAACAAGTTGCTGAAAATGGAAAAATGCCTGGTTTACTTTATCACCTCAATAAAAGCGAACGAAATTGTATTGGCACGACTTCGGAATTCGAAAAAAATAACTACCGAAATCAACGAAGATTTACTCGAAGATGCTATTATTGAAAACAAACAGGCACTGGAAATGGCGCAAATTTATTCCGATATTCAGAGTGGAATGATGGATGCATTTGCTTCGGTAATTTCGAACAACCTGAACGTAGTTATGAAACAGCTAACCATTGTTTCTATTTTACTTATGATTCCAACATTGATTGCAAGCTTTTTCGGAATGAACGTGCCCAATATTTTTGAAAATACATCGCACGCTTTTCTTTTGATTGTACTTTCCTCGCTGGCATTGTCGTTTTTGGGTGTAGTTATTTTGCGAAAAAGAAATTGGTTTTAAAAAAAATAACCCCCTCACACAAAAATTTTGCTAGTGGCAACCCCTAATTTTTAACCTTTTCAAAAAAGTAAAGGGCAATTGCAACTTTTATCTCATTGATTGGTTAAGATGAATATTTAATTTTGAATCAGATATATTTTTCAAAAGCGTTAATTCCGGCACCTATGAATATTCAATATAAAAAACATGGAAAATACCCCGATTCCATATTGGTCAGAAATTTTAGAGGAAGGATTAATGTTTACGAAATAATAAACTCGTGGAAAATTCTGGAAGAAAACAATAGAATTACCGGTGAAACAAAAAGAGTAATAAATAATCTGACTGAATGTGATTTAACTATGAATATTGAAGATTTTAAGGTTTTAATGAAATACCTGAAAGAACACAAAAGGTTAAAGTAATTAAAACTAGCCGTTATCTGCACAAATCCGAAAATAATTGTTTTTCCGGTGCTTGCCGAAACAAACGATACCGAACTCAACGTCAGGCCTTTCTCTTCGGAAGATGCCGCAATTAACTGGATACTGAATTTATAAAAACCAGTGAAATATTGCCGGCAAATTCTCAAATTTGAATCCTACCTTTAATACAACCCTTATCTTGAAAAATACAGAGAAAAATAAAACAGGGTGAAATATCTCAGCTAAGAAAAATTCCATAATTTTAATTGGGGTCTACAATTTTTATTCATTTTATTAAGTCTAAAAAGCACAACAAAAACGATTGATTATGTTTTCAACCATGAATAAGTTCATAGAAAAAATAATAACTTTAAGGGCGATTTTTGATTTTCTGAATTAAACAAACCTAAAAACCTTTACAATAATATGCCCAATAGTATTGAGTGGATTGGATCGAATATTATAGTCAGTTTCGAAGGCACATTAACAGCCAAAGAAATAATGGAAGTTGATGATTTAATATACGGCGACATACGATTTGACACGATGAAATTCCAGATTTTCGATTACACAAAAATAGATAATCTCGCCATGAATGAAACAGAATCGGAAGTTATTGGAACGCTTGATAAAACAGCATCGGTTTGGAACAAAAGGTTAAAAGTTGCGGTAATTTCAAACAGCGAAACCATCAACAATTTAACCGACAAATATAAAAAAGCCCTACTTGGCTCGTTGTGGAAGGTAAAAAGTTTTACTTCTAAAGAAGAGGCATTAATATGGTGTAACGAGTAAGAGTTTTATTTCCTCGGAAAATTTCCTCAAAACTAATACGCAAAACTACTCCCCCCTAAAAATTCGCGCAACAACGATGTTGGCGGAATCTCTTCATCTTCGATGGGTTTAAAATACGAAAGAAATTTAAGTAGCCGGGTCGATTCAATATATTCCGACTGATTTTCGAGAACAAGTTTCAACAAAGGTTCTGCATATTTTTTTAAAACGGCAAGTTCATACAATGTTGCCGAATTAAACATCACATCTGCATTTTCCTGGAAAGGAAAAATATTTCGTTCTTCTCCACGGCGTACCGAAGGCCAGCGTTTAATAGTATCGGCAGCACGATAACCACGGTAACGGCTGTCGCGAATAATTCTACGAATCAGCCGGTTGTCGGCAGTTGAGATGTGTGTGTGCTCGTCGAACGAAACCTGTGTAAGCGCCGAAATAAATATTTTGAATGTATTTTTCTGGTCGATTTCGGGAATGAGGTTTGGATTCATCCCGTGAATTCCTTCAACAATTAAAATATCGTCTTTTTTTAACTGAAGTTTGTCGCCGTTTAAGTAGCGTTTTCCACGGTTAAAATCGAATTTCGGAAGTTGCACTGTTTCGCCTGCAAAAAGTTTTAGTAGTTGTTCATTGAAAAACTCAATATCGATGGCTTCCAATGCTTCAAAATCATGATTCCCGTGTTCATCGCGCGGTGTTTTTTCGCGGTCGACAAAATAATTGTCGATTGAAATCTGATGCGGATGCATCCCGTTTACCGCCAGTTGAACACCCAGGCGTTTGCTGAATGTGGTTTTTCCTGAGGCCGAAGGACCAGCAATAAGAACCAGTTTTATATCACCGTTATGCGAATGGATAATATTGGCAATTTCAGCAATCTTTTTTTCGTGCAGCGCCTCCGAAATTTTAATAATGTCGCCACTATTATTTTCAAGGGTAAACGCATTTAAATGACTAATGGTAGAAACATTCAGAATTTCAGCCCAGTCTTTGTGCTCCTGGTAAATTCCAAAAAGTTTATCGAGCTTTTGCTGAGGTTGTAACTTGGTGAAATTTTCAGGCTGAGGAATTTGAAGCAAAAGCCCGTCGAAATATTTCACCAAATCAAAGTTTGTGATATAACCTGTTGCCGGAAGTAAATGTCCGTAAAAGTAATTTCCCAAATCTTCCAGAAAATAGAGGCTTGAATACAAATGCCCCTGCTGTTCAAAAAGTTCAGCTTTTTCTTCCAATCCCTGTTTCATCAGCAAATCAACAGCATCTTCGGTGGGTATTCCTTTTTTAATAAATGGTATGTCCTGCTCAATCAGGTTGTTCATTTCCTGTTTTATGGTAAAAATATCGGAATCGGTAATTTCCCTTTCAAAACCGTTCAATTCACAAAAATAACCGTTCGAAATGCCTTTCTGAATGCGCAAAGCAACATGCGGAAAAACTTCTTTAACAGCGGCATAAAGAACAAAAATTAAACTTCGGATGTACATTCTTATTCCATCGGGGTGAGAAACATCAAAAAATTCGATTCGTTTGGTTTTTACCACACAAAACGAAAGTTCTCTTACCTGGTGGTTTACAATTGCCCCGCAAACCCTGTTTTCTGTTTCTATTTTTAAATCCTGGCTGATTTCGAGTAAAGAAGTTCCGAGCGGATAAAAATGGGTAGTGTTTGTGTTTATACAAAAGATTTCGACTTGCTTCATTTCTGTCTGTTTTCAAGGAATGTAAATGTATAAAAAATAGTCAGAAGTAGGAAGATATTAAAGCCAAAGGCAAAACCACCTAATACCAAAAAACAATAGAAAGTAAATCCATTTCCATCCCGGCTTATTTGTTTTCCAGCTCTTCTTTCAGATATTTTGCAGTAAACGATTTTTTGTTTTTAATGATTTCCTCGGGTGTGCCAACACACAAAATTTCGCCTCCGTTTTTGCCACCTTCCGGGCCAATATCGATAATATAATCGGCTACTTTAATCACATCCATGTTGTGTTCGATAACAATTACAGTATTTCCCTTGTCGACCAGTTTATTCAGCACTTCCAGCAAAACACGGATGTCTTCGAAATGTAGTCCGGTGGTAGGTTCATCGAGAATATAAATAGTTTTACCGGTGTCGCGTTTGGCCAGTTCGGAAGCCAGTTTTACGCGCTGCGATTCACCTCCCGAAAGTGTTGTCGACGACTGCCCCAGCGTGATATAACCAAGCCCCACTTCTTTTAACGTTTTCAGTTTTGTGGCGATGGAAGGAATATTTTCAAAAAACTCAACACCTTGATTGATGGTCATGTCGAGCACATCGCTGATGGATTTTCCCTTGTAACGGACTTCCAGTGTTTCGCGGTTGTAACGTTTTCCGTTGCATTTGTCGCAGTGTACATAAACATCGGGGAGAAAATTCATTTCGATAAGTTTCATTCCACCACCTTCACATTCTTCACAACGGCCGCCTTTTACATTGAACGAAAAACGACCTGCTTTGTATGCCCTGATTTTTGCTTCCGGCAGTTGTGCAAACAAATTTCGGATATCGGAAAAGACACCAGTGTAAGTTACCGGATTTGATCGCGGGGTACGGCCAATCGGCGACTGATCGACCCGGATTACCTTGTCGATGTATTCCAGTCCTTCCACCTTTTTGTACGAAAGCGGATCTTCCAGCGATTTGTAAAAATGCTGGCTCAAAATAGGTTGTAATGTGGCGTTTATCAAAGTCGATTTTCCGCTTCCCGAAACTCCGGTAACACAAATCAATTTTCCCAGCGGAATTTTCAAATCCACATTTTTCAGGTTATTTCCTGAACAGCCCAGCACATTCAAATAATTTACTTCACCGTTTCTTCTTGCTTTGGGGATTTCAATTTTCCTGCGGTTGTTCAGATAATCGGAAGTTAAAGTTTTGGCATTTAAAACTTCCTTAGGTCTTCCGGCGGCAACAACTTCTCCGCCGTGTCTTCCGGCATGTGGGCCCATATCAATCAGATAATCAGCGTGCAACATGGTGTCTTTGTCGTGCTCAACAACAATCACGGAGTTTCCCGAGTCGCGCAGTTGTTCCAGTGCATTAATAAGTTTCAGATTGTCGCGGTGGTGTAAGCCAATACTGGGTTCATCGAGAATATACAAAACATTTACCAGTTGCGACCCAATTTGCGTTGCCAGTCTTATTCGCTGCGATTCTCCGCCCGAAAGTGTTTGCGCGGTGCGATCGAGCGAAAGATAGTTGAGCCCCACTCCCAGCATAAAACCAAGCCGGTCGCGAATTTCTTTGATTACCTCTGTTGCAATTATTCGCTGACGCTCGGAAAGCCGTTCTTCCAGATTACTAAACCATTCGCCTAGTTCATCCAAATCGAACCGCGAAACTTCAGAAATATTTTTTCCGTCGATTCTGAAATGCAGTGATTCTTTTTTTAGCCGCATTCCGTCACATTCAGGACAAACCGTTGTTTTTACAAACTGCCCGGCCCATTTCTGCGCTGTTTTTGATGGATTGTCTTCCCGCTGACTGTCGATATATTTTATCAAACCTTCGTACGACATCATATAATTCATGCTCGAACCCAACGGTGTATTTTTTAATTGAATTCTTTCATTGGTCCCAAACAAAATCGCCTGCAATCCTTCTTCAGGAATATCCTGCAACGGTGTTTTCAGTGTGAAATCGTACTTTTCACCCAGCGCTTCAATTTGCCAGAAAATCAATGAATTTTTGTACGGACCAAGCGGGGCAATTCCACCTTTTGAAATACTTTTTGTTTTATCCGGAATTATTTTTTCGAGGTCAATTTCAGTAACTCTTCCCAATCCGTTACATCGCGGGCACGCTCCCTGTGGCGAGTTGAACGAAAAATTATGAGGCGCCGGTTCGGCATAAGAAATTCCGGTGGTCGGGCACATGAGCAACCGGCTGTAATATTTAGCTACGCCTGTTTCATTGTCAAGGATCATCAAAACACTTTGCCCGTGTTTCATGGCGGTTTGCACCGAATCTTTCAACCTTTTATCGCTGGCATCGTCGACCACCAATTTGTCGATAACAATTTCGATGAAGTGATTTTTGTACCGGTCAACCTTGTGGTTGTGTTTTAGTTCTGTAATTTCCCCGTCGATACGGGCGTGCAAAAAGCCCTTTCGAAGAATCTGCTCGAAAAGTTCGCGGTAATGCCCTTTTCGGCCTTTTACTACCGGAGCCAGAATAAAAATTCGTTTTCCGGCAAAATCACTTTTTATAAGCTGAAGTATTTTCTCCTCAGTATATTTTACCATTTTTTCGCCGGTGTTGTATGAAAAAGCTTCTCCTGCCCGGGCGTACAACAAACGCAGAAAGTCGTAAATCTCGGTAACGGTGCCAACAGTTGAGCGCGGATTTCGGGAAGTTACTTTTTGTTCGATGGAGATAACCGGACTTAAACCTGTAATTTTATCTACATCGGGCCGCTCCATATTTCCCAGAAATGAGCGTGCATATGCCGAAAATGTTTCAATGTAACGGCGCTGACCTTCAGCATAAATAGTATCGAAAGCCAGCGACGATTTTCCGCTGCCACTTAAACCTGTAATTACGGTTAGTTTATTTCTCGGAATTTCAACACTAATATTTTTCAGGTTGTGCACCCGGGCTCCGTGCACAGAAATAAATTCCTCTTCGTTTAAAATTTCTTCAACCGTTGTATTTTCAATTGCTGTTTTCTGCATTCCTTTTCTCAAATATTAATTTAACTCCGGAATCTCGACGACGTATTTTTTTCCGCCGGAAGGATTCAGGTAATTTTGCCGCAACCACGGATTAAAATCTTTTAGCAATTTGTAATTGATTCCGTGTACTTTTGCAAAATCGGCCAAATCGCTGACCGAAGCAGTTATTTCTACTTCATGTGTTTTAATTACCGGATATTTTTCGTCGTCAGAAACCCTGAAATTGTATTTTTCAGGATTTTCTATTATTATTTTCAATGCAACAATCCGGTAAACATATCTTCCGGTTTCTTCACCAAACAACAAATCATAGTACTGTTCAGTTTTCTGTCGTTCAACCTGCCTGCCAACACCTGTCATTCCGCCATTGTACGAAGCAGCAACCATGGTCCAGTTTTCGTATTTTTTATACGAATCGAGCAAATAATCACAGGCTGCATACGTCGATTTTTTTACATGATACCGTTCGTCAACTTCGTTATTTACAGTAAGTCCATATTGTTGTGCGGTTCCCTTTACAAATTGCCAGAAACCAACAGCACTGGCCGGTGAGACAGCCCGCGGGTTAAATCCGCTTTCAGCCAAAGCCAGGTATTTAAAATCATCGGGAACACCTTTTTCTTTTAAAATGGGTTCAATAACCGAAAAATACCGCGGCGCCATTTTTAGAAAACGAATGGTTTGTGAATGAAAATAGGCATTGGATAATAATTCGCGATCGAGCGATTCTTTTACATCAAAACGATCGAGTGGGAGGGACTCACCGGCAAAAGTAGCAGAATCAGGAATCTCTACCGGAAGAAATTCTGTTTTTGTTTCAACAGCAACCGGTATCTCATCGGTTTTTGCCGAACCAAGAATAACAATAATTATTACTACCTGAACTGCAATAATTGTTGGCAAAAAAATATTCCACCACTTTTTATTTTTCATCACTACCTCCTCCTGTTCACTTCAAATCCAATAAAAAGATTTTTTGTATCTGGTTAAAATTTCAGCAATTACGCGCAATAATACACTTAAAGTTCATTAAAAACAAACGGTAAAAATACAATTTTATGTGAGCCAATATTACCTGGACAAAAAAGAAAAAGCCCGGCGTTGACCGGGCATTTTTACTTTGGTTAGTTTCAGAAGAATTAATCTTCGGGTGCAACTGGAATAATACTAACCTGGGAAATGTTTTGCAAATCAGAGTAATCGTACTGATAAAAGCCATCGTCGCCTATCATAAACAAATACCCGTTTACCGGGATAACATCGTAGGTTTTGATATTGGGGAAGCTCGCAATCTGATGATCATCGATATGTTGCTTATCGCTGACATCGAAAACTTTTAGTCCGGCATCGCCGTCGCAAACAAACAAAATTTGGTCGTCAATTCCCAGACCATACGGACCGTGCAACGGATATGAAGCCAATAGTTTGGTATTTAAATAGTCGCTTGAAAGTTCTAAAACGTCGAGGCGGTTAACATTGCTCCCGCAGGTGTTTCCACCGCGAAGGGTAACATAGGCAAAACCGTCGGAAACTACCACCGGGTCGCAGCTGGTGACGTGCCAGAAATCGCCGACATATTTGGGAACGGTGGCTACTTCGAGCGAATAAATCCGCATTCCCGATTGTGTTCCGAAAAACATATGATCGTCGTAAATAAACATGGTTTCAATACTCCAACCCACATTTTGTGTGCCAATATCGCTCGGACTTTCAGCATTTTTAACATCGAACATGTACAGTGTGGAATTATCGACGGCATACAAATAATCTTTATATAGTCCAAAACGCGCCATTGAACCGCCAACACCAAAAGTTGAGCCCGTCCCCGTTGTTCCACCATTGGAAACGGCAGCATCGAACATGTAATAATCGGTTTTTGCATAATAATATACCGGGTAATAATAGTAATCCATTTCCTGCCTGACTTTTTTGATTTCCCAGTTGATTACAACTCCCTTTTCCTCATCGACTCTGGCAACCCGGTAATTTTCGTCGTATGGAGGAGTGGTGTACGGGAAAATATCTTTAACGCGGCTGACCTCTTTCGGTGCATTTTTATCCGAAATATCGATTGCAACCAAATCCACATAACTGTCGGCATATAAAATATCGTCTTTTATAGCAATATCAACGTTCCCGGGAATTTCGATAAAACCGATGTTTTGCGGATTCGACGGGTTCTGATTGTTGATAATATGCACACCTTTTAATTCTTCATTAATAAATATGTAGTCGTCTTTGAAATAGATTTTACCGGGATTTTTTAATTCGCGCGCCTCGCTTATTTTTACCGACGAACGCAAATCTTCGTACGAAAGATACACCGGGGAATTGGCTGTAAAAACCTCTGTATATTCATCCATGCAGGAATTTAATCCTGCAAGGATGATAAACAATGAAAATATATTTTTGATTGTCCTCATGTTCGATTGATTTAATTGAATAAGATTCCGATTTTAATGGTCAGGCGGTTGTAATCAATGTCGAGACCGTAATCTTTATCGGCAGAATAATGCAGCCGGTGGAACTGGTAGCCAAACGCCAGCGACATTCCAAAACCCGGAGCAAACATTCTCGAAAAACCCAACCCGGGGTTTAACATTAAACCGCCTTTGGCACTTAATGTTTCAACGCCTTGGTACCATGGATAATAGTAATTGCTCCACATGGGGTAAACATCGTAATAAACACCGCCACCATCTTCCAGTGCAACTTCATAACCACCCTTCAGAAAAAAATAGGGAGAAGAATATGAATCTTTGAATTTATATTCAACATTCAAAAAAACGGGCAAATACGATTCTTTGAAAAATTCGGTCCCAAATCCGGCCCCTAACGAAAATTTGTTGGTGAACTTGTAATTTGCTGAACCGTGAAATGAAAATGGCGCCGATTGGCTGTTTTGTGAATTCCCAATAAGCAATCCGGCTTCAATACGATAAAACATGGGCGATTCGGAAGAATATTCCTCCAAAAGCCGAACCTTTTTTTGCCGCATTCCGGTAATAGTATCAATTTCCGAAGGTTCGAAAACCCATAAATTTCCTGCCGATTGAATATGAACTTTTCCATCCTGCAACAGGTACCTTCCTTTTATGATTGTTCCGTTTTTCAAAAACACATAGCCTTTTTCCATTTGTGAAAAAACAGGCACTGCAAAAAAGAAAGCAAAAATGAGCAGACACAATTTCCTCATAAGTTTAAATTTTATGGGAAAGATGTGTTATTCGGTGTTTGGGTTGCGTGGAAAAAAATTAATTTGAAAAAAATTCTTCCTCTATTAAATTAACTGCGCGGGCTAACTCTGCCATATTTTTAGAGGCAATACGAATTTTGTTTTTACGGAACAAATAACGAACTTCCTTTTTCTTATCAGGAAACACGTCGATAAGCGACTTTCTTGTTCCTTTAATTTTAATGATGTTATTGTCAGGAAAAACAAGAAAGAAATCCTGGGCCGGCTTGTATTCCGTATCTCTTAGAAAACCATGCGAATCGCGGTAGACCGATGTTTTTACTTCATGTGTTTGATACCACAGCAGAAATTGTAATTTCCCATCGTAAAGTACATTAAAGTAGTGTTCGCCTTTGGGATATTTATCGAAATAGATTTTACGAAAACGGGGCGAAATGCTATTCCCGGTATCCATTAAAAATTCGTCGATGATGTATTTATCAAGAATAATGATAGAACCGGTACGTTCGTTATAACAAATTAAATCTTCGGTTAGTGTATTCAGTTTCAGATAAACATTGTCGTAACGGTCGCCATTTTCAAGAATTACTGAACCTGCCGTCCATTCGTTATCTACATAAACTGTTCCCTCCAACGATGATGTAAAATAATATTTTCTTCCGGTAAGTTTGTAATTTAAGGAGTTTGCCCCGGTAGTAAGCGGATTTACGGAATTATAAAACTCTTGCGCAGAACCGGCAAAAACAGCCAGAACCAGCACAACCAATACCGATATTTTTCGCAACATCCTCATTCTACTTTAATTAATTTATGGCAATATTTTATCTGATTGTTTTTATCGATCAACACCAGTCTTATTTCAACATCGCCTTTTATGTCCGAAGTGTAAAAATCAAATTCATTGTCCGGTTTAATATTAGCTACCGAACTTCTATACAAAACTTTGTTCAAATTCGGAACATTGGTATTTGGCACTTTCCCGTTTTTAAACTCATATTCTTTGGTGGGCTGGATACAGTCAAATTTAAAATGTCCGATTTTTGGATCGCGATCCACCCAATCGAGCGAACGGTTTTTGGTATAAACCGAAAGGATTCCGTTAAACGATAAATCGCCGTAATAACGTTCATAAAGAACAACATCAACTTTTCTTATTTCGGCAGTTCCCATAGGTTTAAAAACGTTGTTGTCAAAAACCGGAATACCGTCGAGCAAACGAAGCGGTTCTTTTCTGAAAATGGAGGAAGCGCCGTTGTCGAGCAAACGAATAGTTGTTTCGTCTTTTCTTTCACGGTATTGAACCCCTCGCAAAATCTCCCGCGATACTTCCTGAAAATTGGGCAAGTCGATAAATTCGTTGGGATCGAACGATTTTGTGGGTTCGCCATAAAATGTATATTTAAACTGTAAAGGTTTGTCGAAATAATCGTCGCTGACAATGTTGTAACCTCTGAATAATTTATTGTAGTAGGAAGCTTGCAAAACACCTTCAGCAAATATCTCTTCCTGCCGGGAAAGAATTTTTTCCGTAGTACCAGTGTTTCCAACCTGAATGTAATTATCGGCAAGTTCAATCCGGCAGTCCATATTGTCTTTGGTTACTGCCTGAAGAATAAGGTCTGCTGTTCCAACAGCGTTTCTCAGGTAAAAATAAAACATGCCTTTTTCGTCCGACACACAATAGTCGAAAAATGGAATAGAATCGGGAATGCTCAGCAAAACAATTGCATTCGTTACCGGCTGACCAGATTCATTTTTAAACACTTTCCCCGAAATTAAAATTCCATTTTTTTCAACCAGCGATATCGGCGACTCCTGAGCATTGATTGTTTTTATTTTTAACGAAGACGAAAAAAACGACTCGGAAGCAGGATCGGCCAAACCGGCAGTTGCAATTATTTGTGAATAATTTTCTAATTCGCTTTGAGGTACAGAATACGAAACCTGCACATTTTCACCTCTTTTATATGTTTCTTTATCGGTTTTTATTGAAACTTCATTTTCGCTGACATACTGATTTAAAGTTGTTTCATCAGGTTTCTGAATCAATCTTATGGTTTCATCAAAACGGTTGTAGACATTCAAAAATTTTTGGTTTATTTCGCTCGATTCGCTGTTTTGTTTTACCAATGTAAACGGGTTCAAAGAATATAATCCACTGGAAAGTGAATCGGGAACGACAAGATAACCTTCTCCAAAATTACCTTTGCACAAAACAGAAACTTTCAAAATAGGGTTTTTATCTAAATCGTTGAGCTGTACATGAACAACCTGACTCATTTCAGCCTGATTTTCAGCATAAATAAAAATACTAAACCAAAGTGTATCGCCTGAAACTGCAAAACTTTTATCGGGAAACAAATGAACACGCTCCTGTGCTTTTACTGTTCCACCTAAAGAAATCGTGAACAACAAAAACAACAGATAAAAAATTATATTTCCTTTCATTTTATTCATCGGGATAATCTCTTGTAACAGTTTCCCAAAAATCGGGCTTAATATCTTTTATTGCATCTCTCTCAGAAATATTGTAAAAATAGGGTATGTTTCTGAGGGCAATGATTGTATCTTTCGCCTTTGAATACAAAAGGAAGTACCTTTTTTCGGCAAAGGAAGAAATCTCGAAATTTCCCAGCACTACAATATCAGGCGTTGTAGTACACGAAATATTTCCCGCTGCCTGAATATAAACGGGATCAAAAATCCTCCCTTCAGAATCGAGCTGGCTGTTTAAATCGGAATAATAATTATAAGTATCTTCATTTATTCCGTATTGGTAAATGTAATAAATCCAGCCTGCAAACGACATTGTATCGGCAATGTATTTGTTATACTCCTTTTCAAAAAACTCAAGCTGGTGTTTGGTAATATTGTTCGCTGTACTATATTCCGGCGGTCCGGCAATATTAAAAATCCCTGTCGGATAATACGAATTCCAGCAATAAATGGGCATCTTAACCGGTTCGGGTATCGGTGGCATAATGGTATCGTAATAATCGAAATACTGTAACACCCTGCGTGCCGAAAACCTGTAATGATTTAGCTTTCCGCTGTTATTCATATCGGCATACACCTGAATCCCTCTTTCTGTGACAATATTATCGGTTGAATTTGCAGTTCCTCTGGTTGAAGTCTTGTTTTCAAAATCAGCATAAATTGAATCCATCACCGGATCTTCGGGAACCTCCTGCCAGTCCGATTTATATGTTTCATTTTCAGATTCAATCCATAAATAATATTTCGCACCCTGTTGTAATTGAAGATTCAAGACATAATCTCCTGCTACACTTTCGTAACAGCTGGTTTTCACCTGGTTTTCGTCGACCAGGTAAACATTGGCTCCTGAAACAGCGCTGTAGCTATCGAGTTCGGTGCTAAATCCAAGTGTTTTATATAAATAAATATTGTTGGTTGTTTTATTTGAAGTAAAAATTGCCTCAACTACCAGCAAATTATCAACATTATCTAAAACCGGATTGTAAATTTCCTCACAAGCAACAACAGTCAGGAGAATGAATATAATATGTACTAACCGTTTTCTCATGTCAGAATGTAAAATTATAGGTTAAAGATGGAATAGGAACACCGATGACAGAGAGTTTAAACAACGAGTAGTTTTTATACGAAGTACTCGCACTGGTGGCTGTTTTTCGGTAATAAACCGAATATGGATTCTTTCGTCCGTACGCATTATAAACCGATAAAGTCCAGCTTCCTTTCCACATTCTTTTTTTCCTGAGGTTTTCATCGAAAGTTACCGAAACATCAAACCGGTGGTATGGTGGCATTCTGTATTTGTTTCTTTCTGAATAATACACCAGGGTTTCGCCAGCATATTTGTATTTCAGTTCAGGAAGTGTTACCGGGCGCCCCGAAATGTAAACAAAATTACCTGAGACCCGCCATCTGCGGCTAATGTTGTAATTGGCAACTACTGACAAATCGTGTGGTTTGTCGTAAATCGACGGATAGTATTTTCCTAAATTTATTTGCTCTTCATCAAATTCGCCCGTGGTTTTTCGCATGGTACGCGAAAAAGTGTAGTTGAGCCAGCCGGTTAACCTGCCGTCAGTTTTTTTTAACGACAATTCTACCCCGTAAGAATAACCGTCAGAAGGAATTAAATCAGTCTCCAGATTTTTGTTCATAATAATCTGAGCGCCGTTTTTGTATTCTATCAGGTTTTGCAACTGTTTGTAATACAACTCCATCGACAACGAATATTGCCGCATGAAATTATTCTGCTGAAAGCCGAGTGCTATTTGGTCGTTAATTAACGGTTCCAAATGATAATCGCTTGTTTTCCAGATTTCCGCCGGCGAAATTACAGCGCTGTTGCTTATTTGACTAATATACTGCCGTGTTCTCTGGTAACTGAGTTTGAACGAAGAATTTCCATCTGTTTCCCAATTTAACGAAATACGAGGTTCGAACCCGTTGTAGCTTTTAACAATCTCCCCTTTGCCAAATACAAGCGAATCGACAACGGTGGAAGCGCTTTTAGCCTGTGCCTCATCGTAGAGGTAAACGGTTTTTGCCCCTAACAAAGCAAAATAACTGTACCTAACTCCAAAGTTGGTGGTTAGTCCCGGAATAATATCAAATTCATCGCTTACATACAAAGCGCCTTCCATGGCATCTTCATTGTCAAGTTTTTCTCCAACGATAATAGTATTTTCATAAACCGGAGAAATTTCGCCCGGCGCATTTTGGTACTGAATGGCATTAAAACCTGTTTGAAAAGTGTGCTGTGGATGCGGGTGCCATATCAGATTATATTTTAGTGCGTTGTACCGGATATTGTTATCAAGATAATACGATTCGTAGCCTTTACCGTCAGCGTAATCTGTTAATCTGAAATTATATTTACTAAAAGAAAAATCGATTTCACCGTTCAGCTTTTCACCGTATTTGTTATGCGAAATTACATCGACAAGTAAATTACCGTAATTGTTAACCGATTGTGTACTTGTACTGAACTCATCGTCGCTTGAATATGCAGAAACACTTAACCAGTTGTTGTTGTCGAACTTATACGAAAGTTTTCCGGTGGCATCGTAAAAATTTGTCACACTGTTCGAAATGTCCGGATCTGGAACAAGTTTCAGAACCCAGTCGGTATACGACATTCGCCCGGCTGCTACAAATGTGAGTTTTTTGTTTTTCGTCAACGGTCCGTCAAATGCCAGTCTTGAATTTATGATTCCGAGCCCGCCACTGGCTTTAATTTTGTCTTCGTTTCCGTCTTTCGTAACAATTTCCATCACCGACGAAACACGTTCGCCAAACCTGGCCGGCAAACCGCCTTTGAAAACCCTTAAATCTTCGACTACATCAGGGTTTATTGCTGAAAGAAATCCGAACAAATGCGAAGTATTGAACATGGGCGCACCGTCCACAAGAATCAGGTTCTGATCAGAATTACCTCCCCTAACATTAAAACCTGAAGAAAGCTCACCCACCGATTGAATCCCCGGCAACATTACAATACTTTTAATAATGTCTCTTTCACCCATCAACAATGGCAGGGTTTTTATCTCTTTTGAACTCATTTGAACCATACTCATTTGGGTTCGCGAAGAATTAAATTCATTCGCAACCACAAGTACCTCTCCAATGTTGTGCGATTCTTCAAACAGTTCAAACTCAACTTCGCCCGATTCTATCAGGTTAACCTTTTTTTCGTAGCCTTCGAAACCCATGAACGATATTTTCAGAAAATGTTCTCCGGTGGGTAGTTCCAGCGAGAAATCTCCATTGTTGTTTGTAGTTGCCCCTTTATCAAGTTTTGTATTGTAGACGATTGCACCGGGAAGTGGATCACCATTTTTCCCGTCAAGGATTTTCCCGTTAATTGTTGCAGTTTTATATTTTCCCTTGTTTATCGGATCGCCAATCACCAAAACCTGGTTAACTCCTTCCAGTGCAGAACGTGTGTCTAATCGTCGCGGAAAAACAAATATGGCATTATCCTGAAAAATTTCACAGGTGAGTTCATGTCCGTTAAAAATACTGTTCAGCGCTCTGTTCAGCGGATTATTTTCAAAAGATACATTTATTGTATATTGTTCAACCCAGGCTCTTTTATAATAGACTTTTAATCCATAGTCGCGCTCGAGAGTATCAAAAAAAGTGGTAAGCGGAACATTTCTGAAATTTCCTGAAATAGTAATTTCGTCAAATGTTTGTGCCTTTAAATCCCATGCTGCGAGGTTAATCCACACAAATATCAAAAGGAAAATGGTTTTATGATTTAAAAAAGGCTTCAAATGGTTTTATTGGTTTTAGTTTAAATTCAAGTTTTGTTTTCAGTTCAATTAGATTGTTAAACTAGTAATTAGTTTAATATAAATTGTAATAATTACAGAAAAATGTACCTAAACCCTAAAATTGAACATCTGTTTTTTTTTTAATAAAAACACACCCATCTTGGAATCAGGTAAATACATATGTTTTATACAGAAATGAATAAGTTAATATTTTTCATTTTCAAAAAAAATCAGTCTTTTTTTACTAAAAGAATTAACATTGTTAAGTTTTTTCGGGGACAATTTCAATGGCACTAAATTTTTTTCAATATTTAGATTTCATTTTGCACTCAAAAATTTTGTCTGTTTAACTTTCTTAAAAATATTCTGAAATGAAGCACTATTTAATTGGAATTTTACTTCTTGCAGTTTTTCCTTTTGCCGGAATTTCGCAGGAGGAATTAAGTTATTTTCTACCGAGCGATGTAACCTACAACAAAAACATTCCCACACCCGAAGATTTTTTCGGGCAAAAAGTTGGCGAGTGGCACTTAAATTTTGAACAGGTTTTAAGTTATGTCCGCGAAGTCGACAGACTTTCCAACAGGGCAATTGTTCAGGAATATGCTCGAAGTTATGAAAACCGTCCGCTGGTTCAAATGATTTTTACTTCGGAAGAAAATCAAAAAAATCTCGACGAACTAAAAAAATTACACCAGTCACTGTCGGTTCCCGGTTCCGGAATTTCGACTGAAAATGTTCCGTTGGTAGTAAATCTTGGTTACAGTATTCACGGTAACGAATCGAGCGGAACAAACGCCTCTGTGCTTACTGTTTATTATCTCGCTGCTGCCGAGGGTGAAAAAATCGACAAGCTATTGTCCAATACTATAATTCTGGTCGATCCCTGTTTAAACCCCGATGGTTTAACACGCCACAGCACCTGGGCAAACATGCACCAGAGTTTTGCGCCAATGGGCGATTCAAATTCGAGTCAGTTTAACGAAATGTGGCCCGGAGGTCGTTCCAACCACTACTGGTTCGATCTCAACCGCGATTATTTGCTGCAGGTAAATCCTGAAAGTCGCGGCCGTGTGGCAAAATTTTATGAATGGCGTCCCAACATTATTACCGATCACCACGAAATGGGAGCCGATGCAACCTTCTTTTTTCAACCCGGTGTTCCCACACGGAATAACCCGCTCACTCCTGAAATAAATTATCAGCTAACCCACGAAATTGCCCAATATCATGCGAAGTTTCTCGACAAAATCGGGGCAACTTATTTTTCGGAAGAAGAATTCGACGATTATTATATTGGAAAAGGTTCGTCGTATCCCGATATTAACGGCAGCGTGGGTATTTTATTTGAACAGGCCGGATTCAGAGGGCGAATCAGAGAAACGATTAACGGCCCAAGAAAACTGGCTTACGCCATCAGGAATCATTTTACAGTTACACTTTCTTCGCTGGAAGCTGCCATGAACCTAAAAAATGAACTTCTCGATTTTCAGAAAATTTTTTACCCGGAAGCTTTAAAATTGGCTGAAAAAGACCCGGTGAAAGCATACATTTTTGGCGATGAAAACGACAGGGTAAAAACACAGATTTTTATCGATCTGTTAAACCGCCATCAAATTCAGGTGTATAAAAACGAAAAAACCATAGAAAAAAACGGCGTTACTTTTTCTGCCGGGAAAAGCTATGTAGTGCCAACCAACCAGAACCAGTACCGCATGGTAAAATCAATTTTCGATGTGGTTACAACTTTTACCGACAGCACTTTTTATGATATTTCAACCTGGAGTTTTCCACAAACATTTAATATTCCGTCGGCTGAAATTTCAGCATTAAAAGAAATTGGCTTTTCTTCCGAGAATGTCCTGGCAGAAAAAATTACAGGAAAAGTAATCGGCGGAAAAAGTGGGTTGGCTTATCTTTTTCGCTGGAATGAATTTTCAACCCCCGATGCGCTTTACCAGTTACAAAATGCCGGGTTGAGGACTAAAGTGGCAACCGACAAATTCAGTTTTATTGTTGAAGGGAAAACCGAGCCTTTTACGTACGGAACTATTTTGGTAGAAGCGGCAGAACAACCGTTGAACAAAGACCAGTTATATGAATTGGTTTCAAAAATTGCCGCAAATACCGGCGTCGATTTTTATGCATTGACCACCGGGCTTTCGCCAACAGGAATTGATTTGGGAAGCAACAATTTTATGGTTGTCACAAAACCTGAAATTCTGATGTTAATTGGCGGAAGCACAAACAGTCGCGATGCAGGCGAAATATGGCACATGTTTGATCAACGGTACCATATTCCGGTTTGCATGTCGGAAACCGAAAGCTTTTCAAGAATAAATCTGAACGATTACAATTCGCTGATTTTGCCGGGGGGATCGTACAATGAACTTTCTGCCGGCGACGCTCAGAAAATGAAAAGCTGGATTCAAAACGGAGGTACGCTAATTTTGTATAAAAATGCCGCAACCTGGGCTTCAAAAAATGAAATTGGAAAAACAAAATTTGCAAAAGAGGAAAAAGACTCAACACAGCTTTTTTCTTATGCCGACCGTTCGAAAGAAGAAAATATGAATTTCGTGAGCGGGGCAATCTTTGAAACAGAACTCGATGTTACTCATCCGTTGTGTTTTGGTTACACATCGAACAAATTGCCGATTTTTAAAACCGGTATTTCAGTGGCCGAATCGCTGAAAGAAAAATATACAGAACCTGTTAATTTTACGGCCAAGCCTTATATCAGCGGTTTTATCTCGGACAAAAATCTGGAGAAGTTAAAAAATGCGCCCGTGGTTTCGGTTCAGAAAATGGGCAGGGGAAAAATTATTTCCTACCACGAGAATATGACTTTCCGCGGAATTTGGCTGGGAACCAATAAATTGTTCACCAACGCTGTTTTCTTTGGAAATATAATCGAATAAAAATTGAAAACGGGAAAATAAAAGTAAAATCCGGTGTAATAACAATTTACACCGGATTTTATATCTAATAAAAACTCCAGGTACTTAAAACTCATAATTCAACCCGGTGTAAATACCAATCCGGTAGGGTTTGAAATTTACGTTCGAATTTTTATTGATCGAATTCAGGTAATAATTAAACCGCGGTTCAACAGCCAGTGAAACATGTTTTCCAAGCGCGTAATTAAATCCGACGCCAACGGTTCCGGCTAGGTTTATTTTTGAAATATCTTTTGTCTTTCCAACATTTTGCGAGCTTCCGCCGTTGTCGAGATAAACATTGTTTCCGGTAATAATTCCGGTATTTAACCCGCCCATAATTTCAACACCAAATTTTGTTTCGAGCACAGAGTAGCGGACATAAAGCGGGATTTCGACAAACTCAAAAACCTGAGAATATTCCCCGTCTGCCAGCAAAACATTCGATGTTGAATAAGAACTGCCGTCGAGGTTAGCCATCAGTTCAGTACCTGCTGGTGTTTCCGAAAATTCAATAACCCCGGCGACGCTGTTCATCATCATATTTCCGTTAACTGAATTTACAGCAGCACTAATATACAATTCATCGGTGTCAAACATCGGAGCATTGTCATAATCGTACTTCTTTGAAAACAAACTTCCCAGATTTACGGAACTCTTGCCGTTTTTTTCGTAATAAACCCCGGTTTCAACACTCCATTTTTTGCCGGTTTTGTACTGCACTGAAAAACCACTCGAAACATTGCTGTTTCCGTTGTTTTCTGAATAAATCATGTTGCTGGCGTATGATTCGGAATAATCAACCGTTTGTGATGAATACCCCGGCGAAACATACAAACCCATTTTCCATTTATTTTCTTCCTTGTTTTTGGCCTCCATGACTTTGAGGTTTTCAGCAATTAAAACCCGATCTCCCGGAGTAAATTCATCGGCTGAAATCTCTGCAACCGAAAGTTCAATGTTGTGGCCTATTTCCATCTTCATTGTTTTGCGGTCCAAAAATGCCAACCGGATTCTTTCAAAAGAATTTTGTTCTGCCGGAATTACAGGTTGTTCTGGTTTTTTCTTGTTTGGTTCCCCTGTTTTTTCTGAATATTGATTTTCTGTTGTATGATTGATTTGAATTGAATTGATTGCTTCTTTTTCGCTATTATTTTCTTTTGAGACAAGGTTCGAATTTTTCTGATCTTTTGTAAATGAATTCTGATTTACTGTTTCACTTTTTACTGTTTTTGGAACAACAGAACCGGTTTTTTCATTAAAATACCAACCGGCTAAAAATGCCAGTATTACAACCGCAGCGGCAGCAATCCGACTAAAAAGAACTATCCTTCTTTTTCGCTTTTGTTCCTGCAACCGTCCGTGAATATTGTCCCAGACATGCGACGGAGGCTGCTGCGAAAATCCATCGAGTTTTTCGCGAAACAATTTGTCCATATTTAAATCCTCTTTGTTCATGCAGAGTAATTTTCCTTTTTTTCAGTTATACCATACAATTTCTTCACCCTGCGTTTTAGAATTTCGCGCGCACGGGCCAGGTTCGATTTCGACGTTCCAACAGTAATATGCATTTCTTCACTTATTTGCTGATGGTTCATTCCTTCCATAACATATAAGTTGAATGCCATTTTATATCGCGGCGGCAGTTCCTGAATGAGGTTAATCAGTTCACCTGCCGATATTTTATCCAGAATTTCTTCTGAAACCTGATTTGTTTCGTAAATGGTAACATCTTCCACCGGATGTAACATATTTTGTTTCCTGAATTTTTCGAGCGAAACATTTACCATAATCCGCCGAATCCAACCTTCCAAAGAACCTTCGTGCCTGAAATTTTTGATATTGGTAAAAACCTTGATAAATCCTTCCTGCAGGTTATCCTCTGCTTCAGTTTTGTCTTTTGAATACCGCAAACATACGCCATACATTTTAGGAGCAAACTTCAGGTAAAGTTCCTCCTGCGCACGAACGTTGCCCGAAGCACATCGATTTATAATATCTTTCAGTTCTTCCAAAATCTGGTAACAAATGTTGCTGTAAAAGTAAGGATTAATTTTTCTGCCTCAGGCAACTGTGCTCCTTCATTACAGCGCTACAACGATAATTATCAAGCGAAAACGTAACTCAGATGCAACAACTTTTAAAAGGGTTGCGTTTACTACAGAAAATTTATACGCAACCATTATTTGTTAATCCACATCATTAGATTGTACTTAAATTAGAAACCTATGAAAACTATAATTTTAATACTCCTGGTTTTTTCGGCAATCTCTTTCAGTTCCTGCCAGAAAAACGAAACTGTTGGCGATGAGAACAAATACATTCAACTCGATGAAAAATCGGCACAACTAATAGAAAGCGACAACACTTTTGGTCTCGAAGTATTTCAAAAAATTCGTGCATCGGTCGACGACGAAAATATTATGGTATCGCCGCTGAGTATTTCCACTGCGCTGGCTATGGCTTACAATGGCGCCGATGGAAAAACAAAATCGGAAATGGAGGCGGTTTTAAATCTGAACGGATTAACAGCCGACGAAATAAACGCATCGTACAAAATGTTGCTGGCCGCCCTGCAATCGCTCGACAAAGATGTTGTTTTCGAAATTGCCAATGCTATTTTTTATGCCAAAGGGTTTTCTGTAAAATCAGATTTTTTAGACATAAACCATCAAAATTACGATGCCGAAGTTGAAAGCCTCGATTTTAGCTCGTCTTCTGCGGTAAACACAATAAACCATTGGGTTGCCGAAAAAACGCACGATAAAATTGAATCCATCGTCGACCAGTTGAGCCCGCTCGATAGAATGGTTTTGCTGAACGCAGTTTATTTTAACGGCATTTGGACCACAAAATTCGACGAAGAAGGGACATACGAACTACCGTTTACCAAAACCGACGGAACTTCTCTCGAAGTTGCAACAATGCAAAAAGAGGAAAAACTTGATTATCAAAGCAACTCACTTTTTTCAGCAGTAAAAATGTCGTACGGAAACGGCCAGTACAATATGCTTGTGTTTTTGCCTGAACCTGGAAAAAATTCACAGGATGTAATTGACAACCTTTCCTCTTCGAATTGGAAAAACTGGATGAATGATTTTGAAACACAAGACCACGTTGTTGTGCAAATGCCAAGGTTCAAATTTGCCTTCGAAGCCGGGTTAAACGAGGTTTTAACTGCGATGGGAATGGAAGAAGCTTTTCAACCATACGTTGCCGATTTTTCAAAAATATCGGATGAGGATTTGTACATCAGTTCGGTAAAACACAAATCGTACATAGATGTAAACGAAAACGGAACCGAAGCAGCTGCTGTAACTTCCATTACTTTTACAACAACGAGTGTGGGCCCAAATGAAGAACAGAAAATTTATTTCAATGTAAATAAACCGTTTGTATTTGCAATTACCGAAAACGATACCGACGCTATTTTATTTATGGGTGAAGTGAATCATCCCGAATACGAATAATTTCGGGCTGTTCGCAGACTAAAAAACGTTGCGGTGCGTTAATCTAATAACAGAAACAAAAAAGTCATGAAACGAGCAATTTATTTATTTGTTCCCATTTTTTTGCTATTTGCTGCCTGCCAGCAGGAAGAAGAGATTACACTTACCGAAACGGGTACTGTAATTGATTACGCCGGCGCCGGAAATTGCGGAATTGTTATTGAACTCGATAATGGCAATAAAATTCAGCCGATGTTTTTCCCCGACGGTTTTGTTTTTGCAAACGGACAGCGTGTTTTGGTTGAATACTCTGAATTGACGAATGTAATTCCGACGTGCGACCGAGGAACAGCCAGTAATGTAACTTATATTGAAGAACTGAGTTGCGCACCTTACGTTGATTTGTATTTTGAAAATTACGACAGTCTGGCCCGCGACCCTGTTATTATTCACGAAGCATTTGTTGATGGTAATTGTCTGCAAATAAAACTTTCGTACAGTGGCGGCTGTAAAGAACACACCATCGATTTGGCGCGAATGCATCCTTGGTACACCAACACTTCAACTGTTCCTACTTTTGAAATCAGGCACGATGCAAACGGCGATTTGTGCGAAGCGTTTTTTACCAAAGAACTGCGATTCGATTTATCGGATTTGAGAGATGAAGGAATTACTGAATTTATTCTGGCGGCCAAGCTCGAAGACGGCGAAATCTACAACGAAATTTTTGAACTCAATTAATAATCATTTTTCATTCTTCGTTTATTATTGCTGCGAAAGTAGTCTTTAGGTTGTCCGTTTTATTGCGGACAGCCTTTTGTTTTTATATTTACTGAAATATTCCAAGAATGGCAATTAAAGACATTTTATTGATTGGCGACCCGAGGTTGTACGAAAAATCGGAAACCGTAAAAAAAGACGAAGTGGAGTCTTTCCTTCCGCAGATAAATCTGATGTTTGAAACAGTACTTGATTTCAGAAAAAAATACGGTGTTGGAAGGGCAATTGCAGCGCCGCAAATCGCATTGTTCAAAAGAATAATCTGTTTCAACATTAGTGAGCCTGTGGCAATGATAAATCCTGAACTTTCTGATTTAAGTGAAGAAATGATGGAACTTTGGGACGATTGTATGAGTTTTCCAAACCTGCTTGTAAAAGTAAAACGCCACAAAAAACTTACGCTTACTTTTTTCGATTTAAACTGGGAAAAACAAACCTGGCAACTTGAAAATGATTTGGCTGAACTTATTCAGCACGAATACGATCATCTCGACGGAATTTTGGCAACACAACGCGCCATCGACAATAAATCGTTCAAATATAAAGTACCAGAGAATTAATTTCCAGTTTTAATAAATTCATTTAAAACACCTTGCGAGTATGTTTTCGAAACCGGAATTATCAATTCCCACGAAGCATCGAGTTCGAGTTTTAACCCGTCTTTTTCTTTTCGTATAAGTTTTACCTTTTCAAAATTTACAATAAATGAGCGGTGGCAGCGCACAAACGAATATTCAGTGAGGTACTCTTCCAGACTTTTTAAACTGTTGCGCAGCAAATAATGAGAAATCTTCTGTTTGTTCAGAAAATAAATGGTTACGTAATTATCGGCAGCTTCTATGTAAAAAATATCGGACGGCAGCATTGAAAAACGCATCACATTTTTTTCGTCGTAGAACGGGAGCAATTTAACAGCTTTCGAAGGATTTTCCTCTTTTTGCAACTCCAGATTTTCAAGCTTTTTAGCTTTGTCTTTCCACGAAAAATACAACGTTAGAATTACGTAAGGCAAAATTACAACCAGCGCCGTAATTTGCAGCGAGTTAACAAAATCGTCGATAATATCGTGTTCTTCATGAAGAAAAAATATTTTTAACAACGTGTAAACCAGTGCCATAATCCCAATTTCCATCAATTCCCAACTTGCGTACTGCAGGTAGTTCAACCTGTGTTTCCGGCATACCTGAAACATTAAAATACGGCTGATTACCATTACGAGAATACCGGTTAAAATCAGTCCACTGGAATATAGAAAAAGTTCGAGTTTTGTTACATTGTACCAGGTATTTACGCCAAACGGAGCATAAATATTTATAAATACCAAAGCAAAAGCAGCGGTAAAAAGAATCCGGTTAACAATATTTTTTCTAAAATTTAAAAACTCAGGTATCTTTTTCTCCCAAACAAGCATAAGCAAGATTTTGCTCAAAAATAAGTTTAAATTGAAAGATTACCATCAAATTTGTTAAATCTGAACATGAAATTTCACCCCACAATATCAAAATTCCTCCCAGAATTTTAAATCCTGTCCCAGTTTCCAATGTGCAATCCCATTATTTTGCCCACTATCTTTTTACCGGTTACTTTCGCTTGAAAATTTTTAGTGTAATGAATTATACATTTCAACACCAACAACTTAGCGAGTTGTTTTCATTGGAAAAATCCGAGATGAAAATTCCGGATTCCGATTTTAGGATACGAAATCTGGAGTTTAATTCAAGCTTCAAACCCGACAACATAAAATCAAAACCATTTTCTACCGATTTTTTTGGAGAAGATGCGCATATTTCAGAAAACTGGAATTTCAATTACCCTGTTTTTGTTCCTTCAGAAAAGAAAAATAACAAAGCCATTGTTTTATTGCACGGGCTAAATGAAAGAGACTGGATAAAATATCTTCCGTGGGCTAAATATTTAACCGAAAAAACAGGCCGCAGTGTTGTTCTTTTTCCGCTGGCATTTCACATGAACCGCGGTAAAAAAGAGTGGAGCGATCCGCGTGAAATGACAAGCCTTGTTCATTTGCGAAAAAACAATTTTGAAAATATTGTTCAACTGTCGTTTGCAAATGCGGCTTTGAGCAAGCGACTTTCGGAAGATCCAATGCGATTTTACCGTGCCGGGCTGCAAAGTGCACAGGATTTACTTCACCTCGTTTATCAGATTAAAGAGGGGGAACACCCGCTTTTTGAAAAAAACACGAACATCAATTTTATGGGGTATTCCATCGGCGCTTTTTTAACACAGATACTTTTTATGGCCAATCCAAACCGGATACTCAGCGATTCAAAAGCAGTCCTTTTTTGCGGAGGTTCAACGTTTAACCACATGAGCGGAACATCGAAGCTGATAATGGACAACCTGGCTTATGAAAATTTGAATGATTTCTATTTGAACAGGTTTGAAGACCAGGCTATTCCCGAAATAAAAAACCGTTTGTCAAAACAACTTGAATCGGTAATACATGCTTTTAAAGCCATGATTCCAATTCCGGCATTTCAGCGTCTGAGGGAAAAAACATTTTCAAAATTATCAAAAAAAATTACGGCAATCGGATTGTACAAAGACCAGGTTATTCCAGCAAAAGAAATTTTGGAAACGCTTAAAAACAGAAAGGGAAAAATGAAGTTCAATTTTCAGATGATGGACTTCCCGTACAAATATTCTCATGAAAACCCATTCCCTGTTTTAAATGCTGAAAGTTCAGTGCTGGTAGACAAAAGTTTCGAACTTGTGTTTTCACAAATTGCGTGCGAGCTTAAATAAAAAAAGCCGCCTGAAACAGACGGCTTTTTCTATTAATTATTGTAATTCTTTTTAGAAAATACTGTACGAAAGTCCGGCAGCAAAAGTAATGGTTGTTTTGCCTAAAGTTTCTTTGTAGCTACCTACATCAGGATCAGTAAATGTAATGGTCTGATCTTCGTAATATGTGTTGGAAACACCTGCATCAAAAGTTAATTTATCGGTAATTTTCCACATTAAACCACCGCCAATGGTAAACGATGGATTGCTGTAGCTAAAATCACTCTGATAATTATCGGCAACGCCCATATCGCCATAAAGTCCACCAAGGCTAAGTGCAAATTTATCGCTCAGGTTAAACTGAAGGCCAAGGCCCAATTCATAACCGTTTTTATCAATTTCTCTTTTTACATATTCACCACCGGCAAGATACCTTGTATTGTAACCCCAGTCAACACCTTTGTTAAAATAACCGGTGTACGACAACTGGGTTTCGAGCCACTTGGCAGGTTTGTAACCTACACCAATACCTAAAATAGCCGGCATGTCGCTGTTTGAAGTTCCTCCGTCGGGGAAAAGACCCATGTCGTCAACTTCTGTATCATTAGTTAATTGTAATTTGGTTTTCATTTCGTATTTAACGGCAATGTTCAAATTATCGGAAGGAGAAATATTTACACCAATTATAGGTGTAAAACCCGCACCTGTTTGAGTGGTTTTAACGTCTTTATCGCCAAGTGAACTGGCAGTTCCGTTTAAAGTAGCTGCTGTTGCAGTTAATACGGTTGCTTGTCCGCTGTATGTAGTAGCTGCTGTTGTATAATACCCACCCACCTGAGTCATATTTAAGGCTGCAATTTGGGTAGAAGTTAAACCTAAATATGCCAAGGCTGATTGGAAAGCAGTAGCTTGATCAGCTGTAATATAACCTGCTGACTGTACCTGAGCAATTGTATAATTTCCTGCTCCTGCGGCAACAAGTTGCTGTACATTTGAAGCAGCGCCGGAGTAAGCTGTGGCTGCTGTGCTTGCCTGTCCTGCAATTCCGCTAACTGTTGTAGCTGCTCCGGTTAACCATGTTGACGCAGGATACATTTGTCCACCAACTTCCAATTGAATATTTTGAATACTTCCTTCATACGTATTTTTAGCCGGCATATAACGCACGCCACCATAAACAGAAAGAACATCGTTAACTTTATAAGTGGCACCCAGCTGGATTCCCCAGTAAACAGAACTTCCGTTAAAATACAAATCGGCATCGTATCCGCTAACGGCTAATGCCGGACTGATTTGAGTTAAACCAGCCAATCCGGGAACAACTTTGGTAATTGGAATTTCGAACGATGGTAAACCGCGATCAAACTCGGCTGAACCACCACCACCAATTGGGCCAACTTCTAAAGAAAAAGCCCATTTTTCCTGTTTGTAAACAGCAAATGCTGTTGGAAATAACGGAGCACTTACTTTACCTACATAATGACCATCGTTCAGTAACAGAAATTCACTGTCAACAATTTTATCCTGAAAAATAGTCTGGTTATAAAAAGCAAAATGCCAGCCATCTTCCAGTTTAATCAGACCGGCAGGATTATAATACACTGCGTCGATATCAGTTGAAGCGTTTCTCGACATCATTCTTATATACTGTGCACTTTGGTTGGTATTCGTTAATAACCCCCCGGCGAAGGCTACCTGAATCAGCATAAATAATGCTGTAAATAGTGATAGTTTTTTCATTCGTAAATAATTTAATATAAGTTTGTTACTAATCTCCTTTCTATTCAGAGCAGAAAATTGCATTAAAAAGATATAACAAATTGGTATGTAGCTGAATCTTTATCAAACAAATTTATAATTTAAAATTTACCTGCAAAATTTTCTTTCTGATTTTCAGTGCATTACAGAATATTGGAATGATTTAATCTTTTCGTCGATTTTATGAAAATAAAAAACCCGGAAGATTTCTTCCGGGCCTTTCACATAAGGATAAATATTTTAAATATGAATTACTTCATCGTAAGCAGCTGCGGCTGCTTCCATTATTGCTTCACTCATTGTAGGGTGGGGATGAATTGTTTTTAACAGTTCATGGCCGGTTATTTCGAGTTTTTTAGCAACCACGAGTTCTGCAATCATTTCGGTAACATTGCCACCAATCATGTGCGCACCAAGTAATTCACCGTATTTTGCATCGAAAACTAATTTTACAAAACCGTCTTTTTGTCCTGCGGCGCTTGCTTTGCCACTGGCAGAATACGGGAATTTACCAACCTTAATTTCATACCCGGCTTCTTTGGCTTTTGCTTCGGTTAATCCAACTGATGAAACTTCAGGATTTGTGTAAGTACAGCCCGGAATATTTGTATAATCAACGGGAGTAGGATTCAAACCCGCAATTTTTTCAACACAAACTATTCCTTCTGCCGATGCCACGTGCGCCAGTGCCGGGCCGGCAACTATATCACCGATAGCATAAACACCTTCAACGTTGGTTTTGTAGAATTCATTAACTTTTACACGGCCATTCTCTGTTGCAACACCCATTTCCTCTAAACCAATTCCTTCTGTATTTGGCGCAATTCCTACTGCAGAAAGAACGACATCGGCTTCAACAATTTCTTCTCCTTTTTTGGTTTTAATTGTAACCTTACATTTATCGCCCGAAACATCTACTTTTTCAACCGCCGAAGCAGTTAAAACTTTCATTTTCATTTTTTTGAAAGAACGTTCGAGTTGTTTGGCCACCTCTTCGTCTTCGTTTGGGACCAAAGTAGGCATAAATTCAACCAAGGTAACATCAGTTCCTATGGTCTGATAAAAATAGGCAAACTCGCTACCTATTGCGCCGGAACCAACGACAACCATACTTCCGGGTTGTCTATCAAGGGTCAGCGCTTTTCTGTAACCAATAATTTTTTTACCGTCCTGCGGTAAATTTGGTAATTCGCGCGAGCGTGCACCGGTAGCCAGAATAATGTGTTGTGCCGTATATTTTATTTTTTTACCTGAATCGTCGGTCACTTCAACTGTATTTTTTCCGGCAAGTTTTCCAAAACCGTTGATAGTTTCAATTTTATTTTTTTTGAAAAGAAACTGAATTCCTTTGCTCATTCCATCAGCAATGCCACGGCTACGTTTTACCATGGCGTCAAAATCGGGTTTTACTTCACCCTGAATTGACACTCCGTAGTCGGCCGCATGCACGGCATATTCAAATGCCTGAGCACTTTTTAATAACGATTTGGTTGGAATACACCCCCAGTTTAAACAAATACCACCCAGATTTTCTTTTTCAACAACCGCTACTTTTAATCCCAGTTGAGAGGCACGAATAGCAGCAACATATCCACCGGGACCGCTGCCGATTATTATTACATCGTAATTCATTATGACTTTTTTTGATAATTGACTTTAAGTAATTATAACACTTCTTTAATTGAAAGGTTTTAACAAATTTAATTCATTTATACTTTTTAACCATACTGTTGTGTACGGTTAACTTTCAAATCGGGTAACTTACCGATTACAATTTCACCAAAACAAAAAAAATCTGAATTTTTCTAAAATATTATTTCAGGCAAATCGTCTCAGAAAACAGAAGCAATTAAACAATGTTGAAAACAGAACTGGTAGAACAAACTTTTCTCCGGCAAAACAAAAGCCTTTTGAATTTTATTCGAAAACACCTGCCGGTAGAGCAGGCAGAAGATGTTCTTCAAGATGTTTTTATCCAGCTTTTTACAAGTTTGGAACAGATAAAAAATATTGAAAGCGTTTCGTCATGGTTATACAAAACAGCTGTAAACCGCATAATTGATTTAAAGCGCAAGAAAAAACCTTCACTGCTGAATGACAAGGAAATAAAAAGTTCGGAAGATGAAATTCTGTTTCTTGAAGATATTTTACCGGCGATTTCGGGCGACCCGGAAGATGACCTCTTCCGAAGAATTATCTGGACTGAAATTGAGGAAGCGCTGGAAGAATTGCCGGACGAACAGCGGGAGGTTTTTGTTCTTCATGAATTTGAAGACCTTTCTTTCAAGGAAATAAGCCAAATAACAGGCGAAAAAGTAAATACTTTGATTTCGAGAAAACATTATGCTATTCTTTTTTTACGCGAAAAATTAGACGAGTTATATCAACAATTAAAAAGTTAAAGTCATGAAAAAAGCAGGATTTATAACCGGGGCCATTATTTTAGGAACTGCATTCTTCCTTCTGGCCATTTTTGTAACCATGTGGCTGTGGAACTGGCTGATGCCAGCAATTTTTGGTCTGGGGACAATCACATTCTGGCAAAGCGCAGGAATTCTTATCTTATCGGAAATACTTTTCTCGGGAGGATGTCACAGCAGTCGCTGGCATTCCGAACGTAAAAAGAGATACTGGCACAGTCGCTTGGATGAAAAGTGGAACAAAATGCCCGACGATAAAAAAGATAAGTTTATCCAAAGAATGAGAGAAAAAGGTTTTCACAACCACACAGAAACAGAAGAAAACAAAAAAGAGAGCTAAAAACTCTCTTTTCAAATTTCGTTATACAATTTCAACAATTCACCGGCAGCCAAAAACGAACTTTTCCGACTGTCTAACACCATGATTTCCAATTCTTTTATTTTCTCTTTGATGACAGGATTCTGATAAAAGTTCCGTTTTAATTGAGCATCAATAGTTTCATACATCCAGTAAATCGACTGTTCGTTTCTGCGTGCAAAAAAATATCCGTTGTCATTTGTTTGTTTGTAGTAATTTTCAATTTGTTCCCATATTTCAGCAATCCCGGTTTTATACGCAGCAGAACAAGTTAAAACACCGGGTTCCCATTTCGATTCCTTCTGGGGAAATAAGTGCAAGGCATTTTTATACTGCACCTTTGCCATTTGCGCTTTTTCCACATTTCCACCGTCGGCTTTATTAATGGCTATAAAATCGGCCATTTCCATAATTCCACGTTTAATACCCTGCAATTCGTCGCCGGCACCGGCCAACATCAGTAAAAGAAAAAAATCGGTCATGGAATGCACAGCTGTTTCACTTTGTCCCACCCCTACGGTTTCAATAAAAATATGGTCGAAACCGGCAGCTTCGCAAAGAATAATTGTTTCACGTGTTTTACGGGCAACCCCACCCAACGATCCTGCCGAAGGACTTGGCCGGATATAGGCATTTTTATCGCCTGCCAGTTCTTCCATCCGGGTTTTATCGCCTAATATACTTCCTTTTGAACGTTCACTGCTTGGATCGATGGCAAGTACTGCCAGCTTTCCGTTTCGGGATGTGATATATTTTCCAAGCGCTTCAATAAAAGTACTCTTTCCAACTCCGGGGACACCGGTTATTCCTATCCGGATTGATTTTCCACTGTGAGGCAAACATTTTGTAATTATTTCCTGCGCAATGTCCTGGTGTTCCGGTTTCGAACTTTCAACCAAAGTAACAGCCCTGCTTAAAATAGGAATGTTGCTTTTTAAAATTCCGTTAACATATTCATCAACCGAAAGTAGTTTTTTTCTTTTGGTAAGAAATCGTTTTACCGACTCACTGTCTACTACTTCGGGTTGCTGAATTCCGCTGTTCACTTTAAGCCCTTTATATTCAGGGTCATTTTCAATATGATGTTGTATAAAGTCTTCCATAAAAATCGGTTTGAGAGTGTAAAAGTAGCACAATTCGACAAAAAAGAACGAAATAAAAAAGGGTGCCGCCAACTTTCATTCGCGACACCCTTCACAATTTTATGACTATTAAATAAACGTCTAACTTTCCGGTGTCAATACATTGCTTGATATTCTCAATGTTGAGGTCGGATTTTTTGGGTCGTTGGTTATAACAGTAATTGTTTTGCTCTGACGGCCTCTTTTTCCTCTTGAATCGAAAGTAACTTTAATTGGGGCAGACTCACCTGCAGCAATTACATTAGCCGACGGAGCAACAGCAGTACAACCGCACGAAGAACGAACATTGCGGATAATTAAATCCGATTTTCCACCGTTTTTCAGGTTGAATGTGTGTTCTTTTTTATCTCCCTGATTCATGTCGCCAAAATCGAAAGATGTTTCCTGGAAATCAGCAACCGGTGCTTTGGCCAGTTGTTCAGGTGTTAATTTTGAAAAATCTTCTTCAATGGTAGAACTAACACCAATAGAATTTTTATAATCGTTGCTTCCGTCAATCGAAAGATAAATACGGTTTGAATTAAATCCATAACTATTCAATTTGCCGGCATCGAAAGTAACTGACAATTTTCCCATACCGTGGGCTGGAATTGTTTCCGGTTCAACTTTTGCAGTTAAATGCGACGGCACAGTTCTAAAACCAACTTTTACCGGATTGTCGGTGTCGTTTAATAATTCCAATTCTTCCGTTTTTACTTCCGATTCCTTCATGGTTGAATAAGAAATATGATTGGTTTTTACACGAAGACTTCCAACCTGGCGGGGATACAATTCAGCAAGGGTTTTTTCGCGTTGTGCTACCTGTCCCGAAATATTAAGTACAATCGTTGCATTTTCGGCATTTGAATTAACGGTAACCGTTTTTGCAAATGAGCCCGGACGGTTCTTAGGATCGTAACTAACTTCAATCTTTCCAGTGGCACCCGGGGCTACAGGTTCCCTGGTCCAGGTTGGGGTGGTGCAACCGCACGAAGCCCTTACATTTGTTAAAACCAAAGGAACATCGCCTTTGTTTGTGAATGCGAAAGACGTTGTTTGAACTCCATCCGATTCTTTGAAAGAACCAAAATCATGTTCCAGTTTATCGAAAACAATTTTGGCTTTCTGCTGGGCAACTGCCGCAGAAAATACCAGCGTAAGTGTAAAAATCGTTACGATTTGTAAAATCCTTTTCATAATTAAATATTTAATGTGATAGATATACTAATTTTGCAATGTCTGAACAAATGTATAAATGCATTATTGGAATTGGTGTTAACCATGCCTAATATTTTGTTAATGAAGTGTTAACAATAAACACTCGTTAAAAAAATGTGTAGTTTAGTACAAATCTAACAAAAAAATGAAAGGCAAAGCACTTAAATACATTATCTTTTTAGCTACTGTTTCCATAACCGGTGTTTTATTTATTCAATTTGTTTTTTTTAAGAATTCATACAACTTTACTGAAAAACAATTCAGGGAAAGTACAACGGTTGCTTTGAAAGAAGTGGCCTGGCAAATATTACAGGAAACAGGAAACACTGCAAGTTACGACAGCATTACCCCGGTTGAAATTGTTTCCCAAAACTGCTATATTGTAAATATTGATGCGGTTTTTGACAAAGACTTGCTAAAATCGCATTTGTCGGAAGAACTAAAAAAACACGATATTTATGCTGATTTTGAGTTTGCCATTTACGACCCTGAAACGGAGCAAATGGAAGACGCTACTCTAATTTCCAACGACACAACAGAATTGGCTTCAGAATTTAATTTTCCCATAAATGAAAATTACACCAATTATTTTACAGTGCACTTCCCCAACCGGTCGTCGTATTTTAATGCCCGGCTTTCGGTTTGGTATTTTTTCACCGGTCTGTTGGTAATTGTTGTGTTGTTTTTCGGGTACACTTTGTGGGTAATTATCAGGCAGCGGCAGCTTTCCGAAATTCAAAAAAATTTCATTAACAATCTTACTCACGAATTAAAAACACCAATCTCATCCATTGGTCTTGCAGCCCAGGTTATCAACGATAAAAAAATACTGGAAACTCCACAACGGCTTTTTGAATATGCCAGGATTATTCAGGAACAAAACAACCGGCTGGTAAAAAATGTGGAAAAAGTACTTAACATGGCTTCCATCGAAAAAAGCCGGATTCGTTTAAACCTCGAAGAAATTAATCTTTCAGAATTTTTGGAAGAAACAACAGCTCATTTCAAACAGTCGGATTCGGGGCAAAAAGCAAAAATTGAAACCCGTTTAAATGAAGTTGTGGCAATAATTCCAGCCGATAAGTTTCATTTTACAAACCTTGTGGTTAATATTCTGGAAAATGCTGTAAAATATTGCGAAAAAGAACCGCAAATAACCATCGGGTTAATTCAAAAAAAGAAACATTACGAACTTAAATTTACCGACAACGGAATAGGAATTTCGAAAGAGCACCGAAAAAAAATTTTCAAGAAATTTTACCGCGTACCCACCGGAAATGTGCACAATGTGAAAGGCTTTGGACTAGGGCTCGATTATGTTTATAAAATTGTAAAAGCCCAGAACTGGAAAATCGGGGTTGATGAAAATCCAAACGGGGGCAGTATATTTACACTTTCAATACGTTAAAAAATGGAAGTTTCCGCTTTTAAGATTCTTTTGGTTGAAGACGACGAAGCTTTGCGCTTTATTGTAAAAGACAACCTGATTCAAAATAAATACGAAGTAGTGGTTGCCGAAGATGGCGAAAAGGCAATCCATTATTTTTCAGAACACAACTTCGATTTGATAATTCTTGACGTTATGCTGCCTAAAATCGACGGATTCCAGGTGGCAAAAATCATCCGTAAGAAAAACGACCAGATTCCCATCATTTTCCTCACAGCACGTTCAATGACCGAGGATAAAATTACCGGACTAACCATCGGTGGCGACGATTATATTCCTAAACCTTTTAGCATGGAAGAGCTGCTGCTGAAAATTAAAATATTTCTGAAAAGAAGCCAGTCTCAACCAATAATGACTGGGAGCCAGGAAAAGGAAAAGAAAATAGGAAAATACATTTTTCAACCCGAAGATTTAACACTTTCCTTAAATGGCGACATTCGAAGCCTCACATTAAAAGAAGCTGAACTGATTAAATATTTTGCCGAAAACCAGAACAAAGTTTTAGGCCGGAATGAAATTCTTGAAAATGTGTGGGGCTCGAACGACTATTTTCTTGGCCGAAGCCTCGATGTTTTTATTTCGCGGCTGAGAAAATATTTTATAAACGACCCTGACGTAAAAATAGTTAACCTGCATGGAATCGGATTTCGTTTTACAGTAAAAAAAGAAGATTAGAAAATGACAGTTTATCAATTAATAATCCTGATAATAATCGGGTTACTTTCCGGTGTGCTTGCCGGTGTTTTCGGAGTTGGAGGTGCAATAATAGTAATTCCTGCCCTGGTTTTTATACTTGGTTTAACACAACACCAGGCCCAGGGAACAAGCCTCGCTTTTATGTTGCCACCGGTTGGAATTTTGGCTACGTGGAATTACTGGAAGGCCGGGTATGTAAACTGGAAATTTGCACTGGTACTTTCACTTACATTTGTTGTTGGCGCTTATTTAGGTTCCAGGTTTACGGTAAATATTTCAGACAAAATGCTAAGGAAAATCTTTGGAATTTTAATGATTGCCATGGCGCTGAAAATGATTTTTTCAAAATAAAAAGATTGAAAGAATCCTTTTCTTCAAAAAAATAGAAATAAAAGCATTAAGTTTTTGGTGAAAATAAAAAAACAGCTATTTTTGCAGTCCGAAAAATTAATGGGATAACTCGAAAAAATAAATAGAAATGAAAAGAACATTTCAACCATCGAATAGAAAAAGAAAAAACAAGCACGGTTTCAGGGAAAGAATGTCTACTGCAAACGGTAGAAAAGTATTAAAAGCCCGTCGTGCAAAAGGCAGAAAAAGACTGACAGTTTCTGACGAGCCAAGGCATAAAAGATAATTTATACCTTATTTAGTTTTTAAGCGGGAAGGTAAAGAATCGGATTCTTTACCTTTTCGTGTTTATATATATTTGATTCAGATAAAAATTTACAGGTTTGTATTTTCCAATAAACAGATGAGTTTAAAAATTAAAAATGAAAATCGGAATAAAAACTTCCTGCATACTAATTTTGAATTATTTTTGTTTTCTATTAGACCGAATAAATAAACTATGAGTTTTAAGAAATTTATTTTAAGCCGCACTTTTCTGAAACACTTTGCCGTTGCGGTGGCTCTGATTTCCGTTTTGACGTTTATTACCATGCAATCGTTAAAAGGTTACACACATCATGGCGAATCTCACCTTGTTCCTGATTTTTCGGGTATGTCGGTACAGGAAGCCGTGGTAACCGCCGACGCTCAGAGTGTAAGAATTGAGGTTGCCGATTCGGTTTATTCTGAAGAAGTTCCTCCCGGGGTAATTGTTGACCAGGTTCCCGAAGCCGGTTTTAAAGTAAAACAAAACCGCGTGGTTTTTCTTACCATCAATTCAATGTCGCCCGAACAGGTTGCACTACCAAAACTAACCGATATCTCGTTCCGTCAGGCGCAGGTTTTGGTTGAAAACAGCGGACTTCAGGTTGGGCAGATATTTTACCAACCTTCGGAATACAACGATCTTGTTCTTAATGTTCAAATTGATTCGGTTGATATTTTCCCCGGCAAAATGCTAAACAAAGGCACCAGTGTAAATCTTATCATTGGGCGCACCCACGGAAACACAGAAACCCCGCTGCCCGATTTAACCGGATTAACCCGTGAAGAAACTCGAAATACGCTCACTAATGCAATGCTAAATTTAGGAGTATCAATCTTCGACAAAACGGTGATTACCAAACAGGATTCACTCGACGCGCTGGTTTGGAAACAACAACCTTCAACCGATGTTACACAAAATGTTTATTTAGGATCATCGGTCGACATTTGGCTCACTTTAGATACCGCAAAATTTCAAACGCCCGAAGAACCTGATTTTGAATTTTAATATGGAAGATTTTTTTGAAGAAAATGAAGAGATGGAAGAAGGTGGTTTGTTTGAACATTACCGCCTCACTGTTGATCAGGGCCAGTCGTTGCTTCGAATCGATAAATTTCTTTCCAACCGCATCGAAAATGCATCCCGGAGCCGTTTGCAGGCTGCTGCCGATGCCGGAAATATTCTCGTAAACAATGTTCCCGTAAAATCGAATTACAGGATAAAACCGAACGACGAGATTCTTATCGTAATGGATTATCCGAAGCATGAACTAAAAATCATTCCTGAAGATATTCCTCTCAATATTGTTTATGAAGACGAACAGCTTGTTGTTATCAATAAACCTCCGGGACTGGTTGTACACCCGGGGCATGGAAATTATTCAGGAACACTGGTGAATGCACTGGCCTGGCATTTTCGCGATTTGCCGTTGTTCAACAGCGAAGATCCTCGCCCGGGGCTGGTTCACCGTATCGATAAAGATACGTCGGGGTTGCTGGTGGTTGCCAAAACCGAACTGGCAAAAGTTAAGCTGGCCCTTCAGTTTTTTGAAAAAACATCGGAACGGCTTTACCAGGCTTTGGTCTGGGGAAACGTTGAAGAAGATGAAGGTACAATTACCGGAAACATTGGAAGAAGCCCGAAAAACAGACAGGTTTTTACCGTTTTCCCTGAAGGGGATTACGGAAAACATGCGGTTACTCATTACAGAGTATTAAAACGAATCGGTTATGTAAGTCTTGTGGAATGTCGTTTGGAAACCGGACGCACACACCAAATCAGGGTTCACATGAAACACATTAATCACCCGCTTTTTAACGACGCCAATTACGGAGGCGACCAAATTTTGCGGGGAACAACGTTTACCAAATACAAACAATTTATTCAGAATTGTTTTAAAATTTTGCCGCGTCAGGCACTTCATGCAAAAACACTGGGTTTTGTGCATCCCACTACCGGAAAAATGTTACAATTTAACTCAGAATTGCCCGAAGATATGACAACAGTTATTGAAAAATGGGAAAATTACATTGCAAACAGAAATGATGAATAAACCAAATATAGCAGTGGTTTCCGGTGGCGATTCATCGGAATATGTAGTATCGGTAAAAAGCGGCAAGAACGTTTTTAACGCCGTCGACAATTCGAAGTTCACACCCTGGCTTGTTCAAATGAAAGGCAAAGAATGGATTGTACTTCAAAACGACCAAAAAATTGCCGAAATCGAAAAATCGGATTTTAGTTTTATTCTGAACGGGGAGAAAATCAACTTCGATTTTGCCTACATTACTATCCACGGAACTCCTGGCGAAGACGGAATTTTACAGGGGTATTTTGAATTGCTGAAAATTCCGTATTCAACCTGCGATGTTCATTCATCCTCGCTCACTTTCAACAAATGGTTTTGCAACAATTACCTGAAAAATTTCGGGATAAAAATGGCGCGTTCAAAAAAACTTGCAAAAGGAGACAAAATCAATACCGGTGAAATTATTGCTGAACTCGGGCTTCCCATTTTTGTTAAACCCAACGCCGGCGGTTCGAGTTTTGGAATTACCAAGGTAAAAGCGGAAGCCGAATTGGAAGAAGCCGTAAAAAAAGCCTGGAACGAAAGTAACGAAGCACTGCTTGAAGAATTTGTCCAAGGCGCTGAATTTACATGCGGTTTGGTAAAATTCAAAAACAAAGAACTGGTTTTCCCGGTAACCGAAGTTCTTTCCAAAAATGAGTTTTTCGACTACGAAGCAAAATATACCCCCGGCGCTGCCGAAGAAATTACCCCGGCCCGTTTACCCGAAAATCTTTTCAAAAAATGCCAGCAACTTAGCTCCGAAATTTATGATTTGTGCAGGTGTTCGGGAATTTGCCGAATCGATTTTATTTTGAAAAACGGTGAATTTTATTTCCTGGAAGTAAACACAACTCCCGGAATGACAGAAACCAGCTTTATTCCGCAGCAAATTGCTGCAATGGGACTTACTTTAAAAGAAGTAATTACGCAAATTATCGGGGAAAAACTGGCATAAACTTCAATTAACAATTGTGAATTTGAACAGTTGAAAAGAGTATTTTTCAGTTGAAAATACTACTGTTTTTAGCTTGAAATACAGCCTGCTTATTTCTAATTTTGAACGAATAACTCAACCTGAATTTATAGAAAAACGAAAAATGGCCGAAAGAAAAAGAAACAATACGCAGTCAACCATTGAACAAATTAACGCACAATACGGGAAACTTCCACCACAGGCTGTTGAAGTTGAAGAAGCTGTTCTGGGCGCGTTAATGCTGGAAAGAGATGCTTATGTTACGGTTGCCGACATTATCGACACACCAAGTTTTTACAAAGAAGAACACCGTAAAATTTATGAAGCCATAAAAAAACTTTCGGGGAAAGAAAAACCGGTCGATCTTTTGATGGTAACACAGGAATTAAAAGACAGAAACCAGCTGGAAGAAGTTGGTGGCCCCGGTTACATTACTCAACTTACACGCAGGGTTGCTTCTGCTGCCCACATCGAATTTCATGCGAGAATTATTGCACAAAAACACATTCAGCGTGAATTAATCCGTGTTTCTTCTGAAATTCAGGCCAAATCGTACGACGACACCGTTGATGTTGACGACCTGATCGATTTCTCTGAATCTTCACTTTTCCAGGTTGCCGAAGGGAACATCAAAAAAGAAACCGTGCCCATTAAACCGGTTTTGAACGATGCCATTCTTCAAATTGAAAAAGCACGAAACCAGAAAGACGGGCTAAGCGGCGTTCCTTCAGGATTTACCGGATTAGACAGAATTACCAACGGCTGGCAAAAAACCGACCTCGTAATTATTGCTGCCCGTCCGGCAATGGGGAAAACCGCCTTTGTTCTTTCCATGACACGAAATATGGCGGTCGACCACAACCGTCCGGTAGCTATTTTTTCGCTTGAAATGTCGTCGTTGCAATTGGTAACACGTTTGATTGCTTCGGAAACCGAAATAAATGCATCGAAATTAAAAACCGGCCATTTGGAAGACTGGGAATGGGAACACCTCAACCGAAAAATAGCCAACCTCGATAAAGCCCCCATTTTTATTGATGATACACCGGCGCTTTCTATTTTTGAATTCAGGGCAAAATGCCGGAGGTTAAAAATGCAGTACGATATTCAGGCTATAATTGTCGACTACCTTCAGTTGATGACTGCCGGAACAGACGCCCGGGGAAGCCGCGAACAGGAAGTAAGTACCATTTCGCGTTCGTTAAAAGCCATTGCCAAAGAGCTTGACGTTCCAATCATGGCGCTTTCACAGTTAAACCGTTCGGTTGAATCGCGCGAAGGAAAACGACCACAACTTTCCGACCTGCGTGAATCGGGCGCCATTGAACAGGATGCCGACATTGTAATTTTTATCCACCGGCCGGAATACTTTGGAATTACTGAAGACGAATCGGGAAACTCGTTGCTTGGCGTTGCTGAAATTATTATTGCAAAACACCGAAACGGGGCCACCGGCGATGTCCACCTTTCGTTTAAAAAAGAACTGGCAAAATTCTCCGACATGGAATCCAGTTTTAGCAACGGATTTAACAATTCACAAACTTTTAGTTCGAAAATGAACGATGAAGACGATATTAGTGTTGGAATTTCATCAAACAATAATTTTGATTCCCATTTCCCTCCAACCAACGATGCCCCTTTTTAGCTGAATTAAACATATTTCAGCTACATTTGTATATTTGGTAAGGAAACAGAAAGATGAAACGTAGAATTCTATTTTTATTGGTAACGCTTCTTTTTGCTTTTCATGCAAAATGCGTCCAGTTGCTCATCCCCATGGATGAAACACAAAAAGATCACCTGAAATCGTACGGAATTGCTTACTGGGTTTTGGGGCAGGATATTGAAGTAAAATGGTTGCTGAATTACCGTGGCGGCAGTTTTTTGATGCAGCATTATCCGGCCATTGAAAACGAATGTATTGTACGCGGAGTAAGTTACGAAACTATTACAGATGCACAGGCATCGGCCATTTTGAACGAAATTGCCCAGCCCGACGTAAACCAGGACGCTGTGAGCATGAACAAGGCTCCCAAAATTGCCGTTTATTCTCCTCCCAACAAACAACCCTGGGACGATGCTGTGACTCTTGTTTTAAGTTATGCCGAAATAAAATACGATGTTATTTACGATGAAGAAATTCTGAGTGGAAAACTTTCGGAGTACGACTGGTTACATTTGCACCACGAAGACTTTACAGGGCAATTTGGCAAATTCTGGAGAACTTACCAGCACATGCCCTGGTACCAGGAGGATGTTGCGATAAACAACGAACTGGCTAAAAAGATGGGCTTTTTAAAGGTTTCGGAAATGAAATCGATGGTTGCACGCGAAATACAGAAATATGTGGTAAACGGCGGTTTTTTATTTGCCATGTGCGCTGCCACCGATACGTACGATATTTCGATGGCCGCGGTAGGAATCGACATTTGCGAACCGATGTTTGACGGTGACCCGGCAGATCCGGATGCGCAGGAAAAACTGAACTTTAACAACACTTTTGCTTTTCAGAATTTCACCATTGAAAAAAATCCAAATGTGTATGAATTTTCCAACATTGATGATACAGATACAAGAAATGTAGCACGCGAAAACGATTATTTTACTCTTTTTGAGTTTTCTGCAAAATGGGATCCTATTCCAACCATGCTTTGTCAGAATCATTTTAATATGATAAAAGGTTTTATGGGGCAGACAACGGCTTTCAGAAAAGAAGTTATTAAACCCAACGTTCTAATTTTGGGTGAAAACAAACCAGCCAACGAAGCCCGTTATATTCATGGCGAGATTGGAAAAGGATTCTGGACCTTTTATGGGGGGCACGATCCCGAAGATTACCGTCATTTAATTGGCGATCCACCCACTGATCTGAGCCTTCATCCAAATTCTCCGGGCTACCGGTTAATTTTAAATAACGTACTTTTCCCCGCAGCTAAAAAGAAAAAAAGGAAGACCTGATTTTCGTCCTCCATTCCTTAAAATATTTATACCAATTTGATTATGTACTGAACTTAATTGTCGTGCGGGGAGGATTTTATACAAATCATAAAATTAAGGTACTGGAAAGCCTGGGAATATTACCGGAAAACTACGCTAAGTAAAAAGAACAACGAGTCAAGATTAAAATAAGGAGTCTGGTCCTTTGGGTGAGCACACCCGGGAAAAATATTTGTACATTGGTTATTCTACCAAAGGCATTGGTGAAAATGTATTCAGGGCAAGGTTTTTCATCTTTCGCTTGAATAAATATAGCAGTAACAATTAGTATCAACCCTTGCGAAAATGTATGATAAAACATTTCAATTGCAAATTAAAATCTCCACAAAATACTTCGCTGAATTAACTTGCTTCTTCTTTCAGATAATCATTTAGTTTTTCGTGGATTTGTATCGACTTATTGCGGATGTATCTTTTGTTTTCAACACCCAAAACCCAAAGCATTCCTTCAGCCTCGCTCACCGTAAAAATTTCGTCCATGCCGAAAACCTGTTCTTTAGTAATTTCACCCGATTCAATAATTTTTAATCCTGTTTTTTTTGCAGTTTCAATAACAACCGGGCGTAAAATGTCTTCAAAACAACCTGTTTTTACGGAAGGTGTAATCAATGTTTCTTTCGAAATAAAAAAAAGATTTGACGAAATAATTTCGCAAACCGAATTGTTTTCGTTCAGAATAATTGAGTTCTGGTAAATTGTGCCCCTGTTTTGGGAGCCTGCAACCTTCCAGAAGGTTTCATTAAAAAATGAAAAGCGGTAAAAATTGTTTTCGCTGAATTTTTTTAATTCGGAAAAATTAACCAGAATTCCCTTTTCTTTTAGTGGAAAATCGAAAGTTTTAAAAGCTTCACTCGAAATTAAAGTATTCAGTTGGTCGTCTTCCCAAAAAATTTGAACCCAAACGTATCCCGAACGGTAAAATTTGTTTTTGTTGAGCATTCGTTTGGTGATGCGGAAAAGTTCGCGTTTGTCGTTGAGAAGTTCGGGGCAAGGTAGTTTTAATATTTCAATTTGCTGAACAAGCAGATCGATGTTTTCAGCAAAAAAAGGAATTCCGCCAAAACCAAACCACATTTTTTGGGAAACCACTGTTTTTTCTTTCCAGAAGAAAAAAGAGAGGTTGATTTCTTCTTTATCAACTACTTCGCCGTTCAGAATAACAAACCTGTTCATTTATAAAAAGGAAAACAGTTTATCGATAAAATCGCCAAATAAATCGGGTTTTAGTAAAATCGGATAAATAAATCCGAACAGGGCGCCTAAAAAGTGGGCATCGTGGGCAATGTTGTCGTTGCCGCGTTTACTCATTTGGTACGAATAGGCGAGGTAAACCACCGCAAATAAAATTCCGGGGACAGGCACTACAAAAAAGAGCAGGATTTTTTGTAGCGGATCGAAGAAAATAAAAGTGAACAAAACCGCAGAAACGGCTCCCGACGCGCCAACCGCATTGTAATAATAATTGTTTTTGTTTTTTATCAGGCTCCAGATGTTCGATGCCAGAATTCCGCCAAAATAAAGCAGCAGATAGTAGGCAGTGGCTTTGTTCCCAAAATAAGATCCCAGATATTGTTCGATATAAGGTCCAAAAAAGTACAAAACCAGCATATTTACAATCAGGTGCGACCAGTTTGCGTGAATAAAAGCGTGTGTTACCAGCCGGTAATATTCTTTCCCTCGTACAATTTTGGCTGCATTGAACTGCAGTTTTTCCATCAAATCGGTATTCTGAAATGCCATGTACGAAACAAGGGCAGTAACTCCAATAATAAACCAGGTAATCATTTTAATGTAAAATTTTGTAAATCATTTCTTTTTGCAAATCGGCTGAATCAACCATGGTTGAAACTTCAAAACCTTTGCTTTTCATATCGTATTCGCGTAAAATGCCCATAATTTCGTACAGTTTTGTAGGCGAATATCTTTTGGCTGCGGCAATGTACGATTTGGCAATAAACGGGTGCACCCGCAATTCGGCGCTTACATTCCGATCTGATTTGTCTTTCAGAAAATGATAGGTAAATAATTTTGAAAAATAATAATACAGGTTCGAAATGGTTTTCTGAATCGGGTTTGATGTTGGGTTTGCACCAAAAAACTGAATAATCTGATTGGCTTTAAAAACATTTTTCTCACCCAGTGCATTTTGCAGCTCAAATATGTTGAATTCCTTGCTCAGACCGATATTTTTTTCGATGTGCTCGGGAGTAATTTTGTTGGTGTCTTTTACCGCAATTACCAGCTTTTCGAGTTCGTTGGCTACTTTGCTTAAATCGTTTCCAAGATAAGAGGTTAAAATTTGAGCAGCCTGCGGCGAAATCGAATAATTTTTTTGTGCCAGATATTCTTCAATCCAGTCGGGAACTTTGTTTTCGTAAATCCGGTTCGACGTAAAAACTATACCGTTGGCTTTTATTGCTTTGGCAAGCCGTGTTCGGGCGTCTAACGTTTTGTATTTGTAATTTAATACCAGAATTGTCGATTTCAGCGGTTTTTCGGCGTAAGAAGCCATGGTTTCTAATTTGCTCAGACTTTGGGCTTCTTTTACAATAATTACCTGCTGGCTGGCCATCATCGGAAAACGCAGCGAGCTTTCAACAATATTCACCGGGTCAGAATCCTTTCCGTAGAAAACAGTTTGATTAAATCCTTTTTCAGCATCCGACAACACATTTTTTTCTATATAATTCGAAAGGATGTCGATAAAATAGGATTCTTCACCCTGCAAAAGATAAATGGGATGATAAATCTGTTTTTTCAGGTTTTGGAGTATCGCTTCAAATTCCATATTAAAATCTCAGGTGTTTTACTGAAAGTCCGTTGTTTTTTATTTCGAGCAGCGCATCGATTCCGGCCTGAATATGAATATCGACAAAATTTGATGTAACTTTTTTATCGCTTTCTTCTGTTTTTACCCCTGTTGAAATCATGGGTTGGTCGGAAACAAGCAGCAGCGCCCCGGTAGGAATCTGGTTGGCAAAACCAGCAGTGAATAATGTTGCAGTTTCCATATCGATGGCCATCGCCCGTGTTTTTTTCAGGTATTTTTTGAAACGGTCGTCGAATTCCCAAACCCTGCGGTTGGTGGTGTAAACAACACCCGTCCAGTAGTCTTGTCCCGAATTACGCAAAATATGCGAAACTGCGCGTTGCAGGTTAAATGCTGGTAAAGCCGGAACTTCGGGTGGTAAATAATCGTCGGAAGTACCTTCCCTTCGGATAGCCGCAATGGGAAGAATTAAATCGCCCAGCTGGTTTTTTCTTTTTAACCCGCCGCATTTGCCAAGAAACAAAACACTTTTGGGCATTATTGAACTGAGCAAATCCATAATTGTTGCCGCATTCGGACTGCCCATGCCAAAATTTATAATCGTAATTCCTTCGGCTGTGGCTGTCGGATAGTTTTTGTCTTTTCCTTCAACAGGCACATTAAAACGACGGGCAAAACTTTCAACATAATTCTGAAAATTGGTGAGCAAAATGTACTGGCCAAAATCTTCAAGTTGTTTGCCCGTGTAGCGGGGAAGCCAGTTATCAACAATGTCTTTTTTTGTCTTCATAAATTGATTTACTTTATCAACGAAATAATGCTCCGTTTCGGCTGATACAAATGTACATTTTTAGTTTTCGTCGGCCAAAAGGAGTTAAAAAGTAAAATGCCTGTAATGCAGCGACTGAATTTACCGGAGTATTCATTAAAAATTAAAAACGAAAACGGGAAAACTTTTGTTTTCGATTCCATTCGAAAAAAGTTTGTGGTTTTAACACCCGAGGAGTGGGTCCGGCAAAATTTTATTCAGTATTTAATTCACGAAAAAAACTTTCCTGCGTCGTTAATGGCTGTCGAAAAGCAACTTATTGTAAACGACAAATCGTGCCGGTTCGATCTTTTAATTTACAACCGGAAAGCGCAGCCCGAAATTATTGTTGAATTCAAAGCGCCTGAAGTAAAAATTTCGCAGGACACTTTCGACCAGGCGGTGCGGTACAACATGGCATTAAAAGTAAAATATATTGTAGTTTCGAACGGAATGCAGCATTTTGCCTGTGAAATAAATTACGAAAAAAACAGCTATTCTTTTTTGAAGGAAATCCCCGGTTTTTAGTTTGAAAATATTGTCCTGTATTTAAAAATTATCCTAATATTTTCTGAAACAAAATTTCATCTTTCCAGCCCGAGACCGTTTTTAGCCATAACTTTTTAATTCCGGCCTTTTCAAATCCCGCTTTTTCAAAAAGGCGGATACTTGCCTGATTGTCGCAGGAAATATTGGCATACAATTGTTTTAACCCAAGCACCTGTGAAACATATTCCGAAAGGGCCGACAAAGCATCAGAAGCGTATCCCGAATTTCTGTCTTCATTTTTATAAATCAGAATGCCAACACCGGCGCGCAAATGGTACGGTTCAAAATCGAACAAATCGATCGCGCCAACCGGCTCCGAGTTTTCATTTTCAATAATGAGGCGCAACTGTTTGGTTTCGTAAATGTCTTTGGCCGATTCTTTTAAATATTGCGCCAGAATATATTTTGAAAACGGTGTTTTTGTATTGCTCACCTCCCAAATTTTTGTGTTATTTTCCCACCGGTACAGCAATTCAATATCTTCGGGTTCGATCGCGCGAAGTGTTATTTTTCCAAAGGCAAGTTTGTTCATGGCGTTTTTCTGTCGAGGTTTTTCCATCCTTTAAAAATAATTTCGGCATCGGTTAAAAGGCTGTAATCTTTTGCATACAGCACATTCAACTGTTTCATTTTTTCGGCATCGGGTTTTATTTCGGGAAACATGTCGCCGGGATGCAGAATTCCGGGTTTTAATCGCGGAAGACTGGCAAACGTTTCAGACAGGGGAACATATCCTACCCAGGTTTTTTTTCCTGAAAGTACTTTGAAAATATTGGCGTAAAAAACCGTTTTTTGTTTAAAAAACCAAACAATAACCGGGCTGAAAATAAGGTAAACAAAAGCCAGTGAAACATCGAAAAGCCGTTTGATTCTTTTGTTTGAACTTTTTGAAATGGCGTTGATGTTCATTACATACAAATCGCCGGCCGTATGAATTGAATTGCTGCCGATAATACTGATACTTTCGGGCGGGGCAATTTTGTAATCCACATTTAGTTGCGACAATTCGAGCATCGATTTTATTATCTCGTTTGAACTGATATTGTCGGCGCAGTAAATTACCTCGTCGATTCGGTTTATCTGAATAATTTCCCTGAGTTGTTCAAGCAATCCGATGTAGTTTGGTCCGTGATCGTTTTTGTCGATAGCCACAAAACCTACCATTTCAGTACGAATGCGGGTTTGTTCCAGTAATTTCTGAACACGCGCAGCTTCAGTAGAATGTCCGATAATCGCAATTCGTTTTGTTTTTTGAATGTCGAGCCGGAACCCGTTAAATTTTATCCAGTGAAAAAACAGGCGGTAAAATGTTAAAATTCCCAGTGACCAGCCGGAACCCAGCAAAATCAGCGCCCGCGAAAAACGGAACCGAATGTCGACCAGGGAATAAACCAGCAGAATTGCCACCGAACCCCAAACAATTCCGCGAATAATTTTCAGCAGGTTTATTGGTTTTCGGTAACCACCGGAGAAGAAAATCCCCAAAATCCAGAAAAGAATGTACACCGGAACTACAAGTTGTAAAAATTCAGCAGGATAGTAGCCTTTTTCGAACCTTACATTTTCCCAAAGTGGCGTTAAAAAAAGGTAGCCGGTATAAATAAAAAACGCGTCGAAAAGCGGTGTGTAAATTTTGTCGAGCACCCTTTTTACCATCGATATAAAAGCTCTGAAATAAATTGCCAGGTTGATAAACAGCGAAAAAACATCAGCTTTTCCACCCGAAAAATGTTTCTTCGCAAAAATGATCATCGCGTTGTAAAACACCTTCACATAATTAAGAGAGCCTTTTTTTGTACTTTCCCCTTTGTAGTGAATAATGGTGGTTTCGGGGAAATAGTAATTTTTAAAACCGGTTTGTGTAATCCGGTACGAAAGATCGATGTCTTCGCCGTACATAAAAAAAGTTTCATCGAGCAGGCCAATTTTATCGAGTACCGATTTTCGGAGCAACATAAAAGCGCCGGCAAGCACATCTACTTCATGAATTTCGTTTTCACCAAGATAAGAAAGATGGTATTTTCCAAATTTTTTCGACTTTGGAAATAAACGGGCGAGGCCGAATATTTTATAAAAAGCTACCCACGGAGTTGGCAGCCCGCGTTTCGATTCGGGCAGGAAATTACCTTTTCCGTCAATCATTTTAACGCCAAGTCCGCCGGCATCAGGATTTTTTTCCATAAAATCCAGTGCTTTCCCAAATGTGTCTTCTTCCACCACAGTGTCGGGGTTCAGCAATAAAATGTATTTTCCTGTGGCTTTTTTAATGGCCTGGTTGTTTGCTTTCGAAAAGCCAACATTTTCGGTATTGGCGATAAATTTTACTTCAGGAAATTTTTCAGGAATAAACTGAACCGAGCCATCGACCGAATTATTATCGACCACAAAAATTTCGGCAGACATGTTTTTCGAAGCTTTTATGACCGAATGCAGGCACTGCTCCAAAAAGTGTTTCACGTTGTAGTTGACAATAATTACTGAAAGTTCCATTCGTTTGGCCAAGTAATTTTTTTCAAATGTATCGAATCCTTTTGGATAACGGAAAAGTTTCCGGTTTCTGATGCCAGGGCTGTGTTATTTTCCCAGCGACTGCTCATAAATAACGCGGTTTACCAGCGAGCGGCCCAGAGTAATTTCGTCGGTGTATTCCAAATCGTCACCGATAGAAACGCCGCGGGCCAGCGTGGTTACTTTTATTTCCATGCCTTTTAGTTTGCGGTAAATGTAAAAATTGGTAGTGTCGCCTTCCATGGTTGTCGAAAGTGCCAGAATAACTTCAATAATTTCGCCGCTTTCCACCCGTTTTACCAGCGATTCAATTTCCAAATCGGAGGGGCCAATTCCATCCATCGGGGAAATTATTCCACCCAAAACATGGTACAATCCGTTGAAATGTTGCGTGTTTTCAATCGACATCACATCGCGGATATTTTCAACCACACAAATAACTGAAGTATTTCGCGCCGGGTTTGAACAAATTGAACAGGTTTCTGTATCGGAAATGTTGTGGCAGGTGCGGCAGTGTTTTATCTCGTTTCGCAGCTGAATAATACTGTTTCCAAAGGAATTAACTTCAGAAATTTCCTGCCGAAGCAAGTGTAAAACCAGCCGCAGCGCACTTTTTCTGCCAATTCCCGGAAGTTTTGAAAATTCGTTTACCGCATTTTCCAGCAGTTTCGACGGATATTTATCAATGTTCATTTCACCAGTTTTCAAATTCAAATGTAAAAAGGAAAATCTAATTAAATTGTTTAGGCAGGTTATTTCTTTGCGAAGTAATTAACCCGAATTTGTTCATTGAAAACATTGAAATTGGGTGAAGCTTTTAATTTCAATCTTTTTAAAGTAACTTTCTTCCGCTAATTTAATCAACGTTTTTACTGTACTATTAACTAAATCATTATAAAAATGAAATCAGGAAATGTTTCACGCAGAGATTTTATAGGAACTACAGCAACTGCTGCGCTGGCTTTTACAGTGGTGCCAAGTCATGCTGTTGCCGGGTTGGGGCATGTTGCCCCGAGTGATAAACTAAACATTGCTGCCATAGGAATTGGCGGAAAAGGAAAGCAAAACCTGAAAAATATAAAAGGGCAGAATATTGTTGCGCTTTGCGATGTTGACTGGGATTATGCTGAAGATGTTTTTAAAACTTATCCGAAGGCCAGCCGTTGGAAAGATTTTCGTGAAATGATGGAAAAACAGAAAGATATTGAGGCTGTTCTGATTGCAACGCCGGATCATTCGCATGCCATTCAAGCTATGATTTCGATGCAACTCGGAAAACATGTGTATTGCCAGAAACCGCTGACTCACTCGGTTTGGGAATCGCGCCAGTTGACCGAGGCAGCCAAAAAATACAAAGTTGCCACACAAATGGGAAACGAAGGACACTCTGATAACGAAGTTAGAAAAGTAGCCGAATTAATACAGAGTGGAGTTATTGGGGTTGTTACCGAAGTTCATGCTGTAACCAACCGCCCGATTTGGCCGCAGGGTTTGCACCGGCCAACCGAAATACATCAGATTCCAAGCACGCTCGACTGGGATTTGTTCATCGGAACAGCGCCGTACCGGCCATACAACGAAGCTTATCATCCGTGGAGCTGGCGCGCCTGGTGGGATTTTGGGACGGGCGCTTTGGGAGACATGGGTTGTCATGTAATGGATGTTCCGTTTTATGCGCTCGATTTGAAATATCCTATAAAAGTGCAGGCCAGTTCTACTGTAGTGAATACGGAAAGCGCCCCGCAGGCTTCAAGAGTTGAATATGTTTTTCCAAAAAGAATAAGCCGTTTTGGAAAAGAAATGCCTGAAGTACGGTTGGTTTGGCACGACGGAGGTTTGTTACCGCGCCGCCCCGAAGAACTGGGTGACGGAATTGAAATGGGAGCCTGGGGAAACATGAATTTGTATATCGGGACCAAAGGCAAAATTATCAGCGATTATTATGGCCGCGACGCAAAAGTTTTAATGGATAACTACGAAAAACCAAGCGTTGAAATTGAAAAAGTTCCGGATCATAAACTTGGCGGCGGACGACATGAAATGGATTGGGTGCGCGCCTGCATGGAAAATGCCGATTCACGCAAGGAAGCTTCTTCGAATTTTGATTATTCAGGCCCGCTGAACGAAACTGTGGTTATGGGAAACCTGGCTATTCGTTTACAGGGGTTGAACCGCGAATTTGATTGGGACGGCGATAAAATGGAGATTACCAACATCGGGAAAAATGAAAAACTCGATTTGATAACCAAACATGAATACAAAAAAGTAGATAAACAGCCTCAGTTCAATACGGAAACTGAAAAAGTGAACGCACTTGAATTTGCACAGGGAATGATAAAACACAATTACCGCAAAGGCTGGAGTTGGTAAAAAGGAAATCCCGGCGGAAATTACCCGCCGGGATTTTTTATGCGTTTTGGATGGATTGCGCATCCACAACCGCAACGGCTACCATGTTAATGATTTCACGCACAGAACTGTCGCGTTGCAGAATATGAATCGGTTTCTTCATCCCCATTAAAATTGGCCCAACAATTTCGTCGGCTCCAATCGACTGGATTATTTTGTAGCTGATATTTCCTGAACTTAAATTTGGAAAGATCAAAGTATTTGCGTCGGCATCTCCTAGTTTTGTAAACGGGTATCTTTTGTGGCGCAATTTCCCGTTTAAAGCATAATTGGCCTGCATTTCTCCGTCAACAATCAATTCAGGGTGTTCTTTGTGAAGAATCTCGACTGCTTCTTTTACCCGAACCGGGCTACCGTGTCCTTTAAATGCGCCAAAATTGGAGTAGGAGAGCATTGCAATTCTTGGTTCGATGTTGAATTTATTGACTACCGAAGCTGTTAATATGGTTGTGTCGACCAGTGTTTGCGGCGAAGGATCCATATTAACAGTAGTATCGGCAAGGAAAATAGGACCTTTTTTTGTAATGAGAATGTACATTCCCGCAATGTGGTTGAATTGTTCCCTTACCCCAACAACCTGCAATGCCGGGCGAATGGTTTCGGAATATTTTCTTGAGAATCCTGAAATAAATGCGTCGGCTTCACCGGTTTCAACCATCATTGCTCCAAAATAGTCGGCGTTGTACATTTTTTCCACACATTCGTTAAAAGTCATCCCTTTCCGTTTTCTTTTTTCATAAAGAAGATTAGCATAAGTCTGTCTTTTTTCTTCGGAAACTGTTTTGTACAAATCAATTATTGGAACACCTTCAACCTGAAGTTGATTTTCTTTTATCAGGGCATTAATTTTTTCTTCGTTTCCAATTAAAACCGGCTGTGCTATTCCTTCCCGCTTTACAAATTGAACAGCCTTAAGTATTCTTAAATTGTTAGCTTCGGCAAAAACTACTTTTTTTGGATTTTGTTTTGCTTTGTTCCGGATAGCCATTATTAATTTGTTATCCAATCCAAGTCTACCGGATAATTCCTGTTTATAGGCATCCCAGTCTTTAATTGGTTTTCGTGCAACACCGCTTTTTATAGCAGCTTTTGCAACAGCCACCGAAACGGTTGTAATTAATCTGGGATCAAGTGGTTTTGGAATAATGTATTCTCTGCCGAAAACAATATTGTCTTTGTTGTAAGCTTTGGCAACCATTTCGGGAACATATTCCTTGGCCAGTTTCGCCAGCGCTTTTGCGGCTGCAATTTTCATTTCCTCGTTAATGTTGGTGGCCCTAACATCGAGCGCCCCACGGAAAATGAACGGAAATCCGAGGACGTTGTTTATTTGATTGGGATAATCGCTTCTGCCAGTGGCCATAATAATGTCCTCCCTGGCGTCGGTCGCATCTTCGTATGTTATTTCAGGATTTGGATTGGCCATGGCAAAAACTATGGGGTCTTTAGCCATGGAACGAATCATTTTTTTCGAAACTACATTACCAATCGACAGTCCCAGAAAAACATCGGCGCCCACCATCGCTTCTTCCAGTGTATTAATATTTCTGTCGGTAACAAACAGTTTTTTTATTGGATTTAAATCTGTCCGGCTTTTGTTTAAAACACCTCTGCTGTCGAGCATCACTACATTTTCAGGTTTTACTCCCAAACTAATGTAAAGTTTTATACACGATACAGCGGCGGCACCGGCTCCGCTTACTACAACTTTAATGTCTTCAATTTTTTTTCTGTTTATTTCAAGGGCATTCATCAATCCGGCAGATGAAATAATTGCTGTTCCATGCTGATCGTCGTGAAAAACGGGAATATCCAGCTCTTTCTTTAAAGTTTCTTCAATCTCAAAACATTCAGGAGCTTTGATGTCTTCAAGGTTAATTCCACCAAAAGTTGGTGCAATTGCTTTTACAACCTCAATCAGTTTTTTTGGGTCTTTTTCATTTACTTCAATATCGAAAACATCAACATCCGCAAAAATTTTGAACAAAAGGCCTTTCCCTTCCATAACTGGTTTTCCGGCTTCCGGGCCAATATCTCCAAGTCCTAAAACCGCGGTGCCATTCGAAATTACTGCAACAAGGTTTCCCTTTGAGGTATACTTGTAAACATTTTCCCGTTTTTTGTGAATCTCAAGACATGGCTGAGCAACACCCGGAGTATAAGCCAGTGATAAATCGTATTGTGTACTGTGTGGTTTGGTTGGAATAACTTCGATTTTACCGGGTCTGCCCTTTTCGTGATAGTCGAGTGCGTCGGTTTGTTTTGATTTTGGCATAGTTTTGATTTTTTGATGCTTATCAATTTACAAAATCAAATGCCTAATTTTTACGACTTTAATCAGTTCTATGCTTCATTGCTGAATAACATAAATTCGCAAGTTGTTGTGATTTTTTATAAAAGCCTATTTTCTGGTTTATTTTTTAAAACCACAATTTTTAAAGTAAACCACTAAAGTGAGCCGGGAAGAGGCAAAATAAAAGAAAAAGAGGTCACAAATTTTATTTTTGTAACCTCTTGATTTTTAGTAGCGAGAGCCGGGCATGATCCGGCGACCTCATGATTATGAATCATATATTTATACTTTCTTTTATTTTTATTAAATTTTATTTGTTAGTTAAATAACTGTAATGTAGGTATTTATGTATTTTGTTTATGATATTTGTTTTCTTCGTTTTGTAAATTATTACTATATTTACATGCAAATTACATGCAAATAATTAGTAGTTTTTGTTCAGATTTATTGTGAGTTATGTTTTAGTTACATGCAAATTTAAGAAAATAAGTATGCTCAAATATTCGAAAGATGGAGTTTCTGTTGTTTTAACGCATGACACCCGAAGAAAAAATAAAGAGGGTAATTATCCGGTTAAAGTTCAGATAGTTCAAAAAGGAAAACAGAGGTATTACTCCACAGGAAAATCGCTATCGGTTGAAGAATGGGAGACTTTGGCGGAAACAAAGAATAAGTCTTTATCTGAAATCAGACAAGACCTTGAAAATAGTTTTTCTTTCATCAAAAAAATAGTTGAACCTCTAGTTAATGAGCATGAATTTACTTTTGACGCTTTGAATCTTCGACTGGGGAAAGGTTTTGGTAATAATACACTTGGAACAGCCTTTCAAGCAAAAATTGAATCACTATTAAGCGAGAACAGAATTGGTTCATATAATTATTATAGCGATACCTTGAAAGCCATCGAGGATTTTGCCGGGAAGAATATTCCGTTTGAATATATAACCGTAACATGGTTAAAGAAATTTGAAAAACATTTGCTTGACACCGGAAGAAACTACACCACAATAGGGATGAGATGTAGGGCTATTCGTTCAATTATGAATGAAGCTTTGACCTCGGGCATTATCCGAGAAAAACAATATCCTTTTGGGCGGGGAAAATATGAAATTCCGACAGGCCAGGGAAGAAAGCTGGCTTTGACTTTGCAACAAATAAAAACACTTGTGACCTACTCGGATGGGAGTGAAGCAACTGAACATTACCGGGATTTATGGTTTTTCTCTTATCTCTGTAATGGAATCAATTTTGCTGACCTGGTTACCTTGAAATATGCCAATATCCAAAATGACGAGATATATTTCACACGGGCTAAAACGATTAATACGTCAAGAGTAAAAAAGGAAATTTGTGCTGTTGTTACACCGGAAATGAAAGCTATTATGGATAAATGGGGAAATTCCGATAAAAGTCCCGATTCTCACATTTTTGGATTTCTCAATGGAGATGAAACGCCATTACAAATTACAAAGAGGGTTAGAGATGTAATCAGTAATTGTAACAGGCATCTTCGGAAAATTGGAAAAGCAATAGGTATTGCCGGACTCAGCACCTATACTGCCCGGCATTCATACGCAACTGTACTAAAAAGGTCTGGTGCCAATATCGCTTATATTTCTGAAAGTTTAGGCCATAAGGATTTGAAGACAACAGAAAATTATCTGGCTTCTTTTGAAAAAGAAGAACGGGTTAAGAATGCAAATTTCCTAACACAGTTTGAATGATTTTTGTCACATATTTATGCTATATCTGTGACAAAATACAGAATGATTATTTGATAGTTTGCAAATGGAGGTTTTATAACATGAACTTAGATAACAACTAATATTGCCAGACCTCAGAGCATGAATCAGAAGTAAAAAAATTGAAAAATTGTAATCGTCGTAACTGTAACACGACAATTTGTATAATAACTAAAAGCAAAAGATTTAGATAAACTTAGATGCCCTGTAATTTCAATATGCTAATTATCAGGAATATAAAGCATATAGAATGCTAGTCTTAAAAAAATAGGTTAGGTATACTTTAATGAAAAATAAGTAATATGCCCCGTCGTAAACAATACAAAATATCAGCCAGACAAACGTCAGTTTATGAAGCTATTGTGTCTGAACTTCAGAAAAATCCTGAACTGGTTGATTATGATATGGAAACCATTGAAATATCTGTTAAAAAGAAAATAACTCCCCGAATTAGAGATATAGACAAAGCAATAGATAACCTGAAAAGGTATATCTCGGTAAACAAGGAATTTATCCAAATCGTCAATGGTGAGTCGATAGTATCGAAAAAGGATATTGCTAAAATGTTGAAAATCTCGCGGCCAACCCTTGATAAATGGATAAGGGACGAATTTATTACTCCTGTTAAATCAAACGTTTTATCCAATGCTGAGGTATTTCCTCCCGACCTGATTTTGAAACAACTTCAAAATCAAAAGAACAAAAAATAAAAAAAGTTTTCAACTTTACATTGTCTCCGGTTGGTATAATTTGACTTCCCTGAGTAAATAAAATTCACACAATAAAAATTTTACAATACGGCGTTTTGTCTCTATTGTCGTCGTTTGTCCTATTTGTGTAAAGCTATTTATCTGTTTGATTACCAATTATATTCAATTTTATTTTATACCCGAATTCAGTTAAGCATGATGTGTAATAATAAAATTGAAAACTATGTCAAACATTATTGTAACCACGCCCGAAGAATTGCGGGCTATTGTAAGTGAAGCGGTTTCCGGGGCTTTACCCAAACAGGCTTCATCCCAACCTCAGATTGATACTATGACCCTGAATGATACTTTGGAATTGCTAAAGGAACATGGCTATCCTACATCAAAAGCTAAAATTTACAAGTTGACCTCTGCCGGTAAAATCCCCTGCAAAACGTACGGAAACAAGCTGGTCTTTTCACGTAAAGAAGTACTGTTTTGGGCGGAAAACCAGACCAAACCCAAACATGATTCAGCGAAGATAGGTTTAGCCCTTGCCCGAAGTGCCCGACGTAAAAAATGATTTAGCGCACAGAAATTTTTTAATCATACCACGCTAAATCTGGATTATTAGCAGAGAAATTATTCCAATGAAAAGAAAATAGGATGGCACTTTCAGACATAAAACAAATAAGTATCAGGGAATACCTGAAGAATAAGGGTATCCTTCCAAAGAAGGATTTTGGTTATTACGGGATGTACTTTTGTCCGTTCCGCGAAGACCACAATGCCAGTTTTAAAGTTGACTACCGTCAGAATATCTGGTACGATTTCGGTACAAATGAAGGAGGCTCCATTATTGACCTTGTCATGAAGATGAATAATTGTACTTTTCACGAAGCCGCAACCCAATTGGAGAAAGCCTTTTCAGGTACCGACCTAAATTCTTTTTCTTTTCACCGGGATAATACTTTGGATAATAGGAAAAACAACGAACCGGCAATAGCCATTCGTGACATCCGTGAGATTTCACATCCCAAACTAATAGAATGGATAAATGTGCGAGGGATTGATTTGCCGCTCGCAAATTTATATTGCCGGGAAGTTCATTACCAGGTCCGTGACAGAGTATATTTTTCAGTTGGGTTCAAAAATGACAAAGGCGGATATGAGTTGAGTAGTCCGACCAGCTTCAAAGGCTGTATTTCGCCTAAAGAAATTACGACCATTAAGAACGGTCATGATACCTGTTTTGCATTTGAAGGCTTTTGGGATTTCCTTTCCTATTTAACCTTGCAAAAAGCAGATAAGACGAGATACGATGTAGCAATTTTGAATTCAGTTGCCAACATCAAAAAGGCGCTTTCTTTTCTGAAAGAACACAAAAACATTTACTCTTTTCTTGATAATGACGAAGGCGGACGGAAAGCATTTCAAAAGATAAAATCGTCTTGCTTCTCAGTTTATAATATGTCAATAAGATATACTGGGCACAAAGATTTAAATGACTATTTGTGTGGCAAAAGACAGGTTCAGGAAATGAAGACAAACCGGGGCTTCAGATTATAAACGAATGCCTTTTTTTCAGCGGAGCAAGTTTGTGTTTCGGTCAGCCCGAAACCTTGCTCTGCGAGGCTAAAAACATCCCGCCGGTCTCATTAACAATTAAAATGGAAGCTTATATGAAAACAATAAAAAACAGAAATATCAATGGTAGGCCAGCCAAGAAGCCTTCCGAAAAGAAAGCATATAAAATAACTGTAAAAATGGCTACCGAAGAATACTATTCGCTGAAAGCCAAAGCTGGTTTGGCAGGGATTAACCGCAGCGAATTTATCCGTCAGTGCATCTGCTCAACTGTGATAAAACAGCGGTTGTCCCCAGAACTGATGGGACACATCCGCCAGCTTTCCGGCATGGCCAATAATGTCAATCAAATTGCGCGCACAGCGAATGCCGCCGGATATATTGAAGTGCACAATCATTGTCTTTTTATGAATGAACGCCTGGACAGAATAATTAAACTCATAGAAGATGATTGCTAAAATTGTCCAGGGACGTGGTTTTAAGGGAGCGGTAAACTATGTACTGGATAAAAAGAATGCCCGTTTGCTTTTTGCCGAAGGGGTACGTTTAAAAGACAAAGCATCCGTCATTCAAAGCTTTATTGCCCAGAGTAAACTGAAACCCAAAATCTCAAAGCCGGTGGCGCATATCTCACTGGATTTTTCAGTACAGGATAAAGACAGGTTAACTGACAAATTTATGGTTGGTGTTGCGCATGAGTATCTGGAGAAAATGGGGTATAAAAACACACAATACATGATTGCCCGGCATCATGATACCGAACATCCGCACTTGCACCTGGTAATAAACAGGATAGACAATGATGGGAACCGGATTTCTGATAAAAATGAAAAGCTGCGTAACACAAAAGTTTGTCTGGAGCTGACGAAAAAACACGGGCTTTATATTGCATCGGGCAAGGAAAATGTGAAAGAACACCGGCTCAAAGAACCGGATAAAACTAAATATGAGATATATCGGGTACTTCAAACCATGATTCCTGAATGTCGAAACTGGAAGGAACTGGATGCCAAACTTCGAAAATCTGGAGTTACCGTTGAATTGCGAAAAAACGGAAGTACAGATAAAATCCAGGGAGTACGATTTGGTAAGAACGGATATGAATTCAATGGCTCTAAAATTGACAGGACATTCAGCTATTCTAAAATTAGTTATCAACTTCAGCAAAATGAGCTATCAATGGAGGCTCAATCCAAATCGGTACACCGGAGCACCAATGAAGGTTTTTCGTATGCAGTCGGAGCAACGGTTTCTTCTTTGGGAGGTCTGTTCGATTTAATGAATCCGTCATCGGGGTATGATGAGGACCGTGCCGAATATTTAAGACAGGAAGCCCTGAAGAAAAAACGACGCAAGAAAGGGCGCAGATTGTAAACAGCAAAATTAACAACAATGGGTACAGGCAAAATGGATTCTTCGGCAGTTTATGCCTTGTTCGAAGAATTAAAACAAAAGATAGAGCAGTTGAGTAAAGGCGGAATCTCAGATAATACTAATTCAGCCTTTGATACCGAAGAAATTGTCGTAGTAATGCACGAATTACGTAACCGTGTTAATCAAAAACATTTTTCTCCTGAGCAAATAAAAGAATTGCAGAATATTCTGGCACAGGTTGCAGGCTACTCTCTGGGGAAAGTCAATGATAATATTCGAACGATATTGACTGAATTGAAAACCATAATTGTTCCACTTCATGAAAAGGTTGGTCAGTTGCAAACTCCACCCAATATGGTTACTCGCAAAGAACATGTTTTTATTGTGGATTTTCGGAGAAGCAAAACCGCCATTACTATTATTACAATGGCGTTAGTCATTTTGCTATCATGGTGCGGTAATATTTGGCAACTCCAAAATAATAATCAACTAAAGGATAACGACTTAAAATATCGGTATATCAAAATGAAAGGAAAACTGGACTCGCAGGATTTACTCCGGTTAGAAACAATCTTTACATACAGCAGGAACAGAGATAGTATTTCTGTTATCAGGGAGCAGGTTGAAAATTATGAACGGTTAGTTAAGGAACGAGCTGAGAAAATTGAAAAAAGCGAGATTGAATCAAAATAGAGAAAGTCTTACCATATGGTGTTTTTAAGAAAAGCAATTATATATGAATGAACCCCAATAATTCTATATTAATAAGAATATGGCAGATTTAAATAAACATTGTAGAATTGTTGATTGTTATTATTTTCGAAAGGTTTCTACTTAAGTGTCAGATGCTAAAGGAAAGCCCGACAAGTTGGCAGATTTATCGGGCCTGATATAAAAATCTATTTTACTTTTTCTTTTTACCATCGCTGGTGTTAGGCGTAGAACGGTAATGTGTTTTCACTTTTGTACCATCGTCTTTGGTATGTTCGTGAACATAGACCTTCTTTTTTCCATTATCGGTTTGAGCCATAATAATACCTCCTTTCTTACTCTTTTTGATAGCAACATGTTTCAGGTTGCTGTTGTCTCTGCAATTTTGCAGAATTTTCGAATCATATTGTGCACATGCACTGGTAATAGAGTTTGTTATTGCCTATAATGCAATATCAGTAAGAGTACATTTTCATTCTCCCAATTTATTTTAGCTGGTTTGGATTACCGTCAAGGTTCACCCCAGCCCATTGACGAACATTGTTAATTTCAGCAACTTGTGAAACTAAAAGCCCGTCATCACTATCAACAAATTGTTTGAAATAGTTTCTTAAGCCTTGTGCATCAGTGTTAATGCGATTGAAGCACCAACAGGATTCAAGCATTCTAACTGCATTGAACTTTTTAAGTTCATCGTAAAGAGGTTGATAATCCCTTTTATTACGCAAATCATAACTTAAAAAAAATAAAGCCATATATTACTTTTTATGTTAAGGGTATTTACGAATACAATGTAGGCAACCCTGCTAACCGTAATCATTGTATTTTCTCGTATCTTCAGATTACAGGGGAAGAATTCTATAAAAGCCTGCTACATATCCTTTCAGATTCACTGGCTTGTAGAGCCAAGGTTAATCACCTTCGTTGCAATATCAAGTATTAAACCGTTTGTTAAAAACTGTTAACAATGGGGGCATTTCAGTTATCTGACTGTCATTATGTCTTAGGTGGAATTGTGTCGAGTGCCCTGAAAATGTAAAAGACATGAGCTAAACTTCAATGTCAATTGAAATTGATGATAAAAGCTTTTCAAGGTATTTAGGGAAAGAGAATTCGTTATCCTGTCAAAAAATTAAAGTGGAGATAAATAATCATAATTGAACTTGATTTTATATCTTATTTTTTGAGATATAATTGTATTTTTAGGCAACAAAAATTTCATTGTTGTGAATCGCATTAAAGTAGTGCTTGAGGAGAAAGGGATTAAACAAACCTGGCTGGCCGAAAAACTTGGGAAAAGTTACAATATGGTTAACTCCTATGTCCAAAACAGACAACAACCACGACTCGAGGTGTTGATGCAAATTGCAGAAATTTTGGATGTAGATGTTAAAGACTTGATTGTCTCAAACAAGAACTAAATATGAATGAGGCAAAAACAAGAAAAGAAATCATTGACAACCGTTTAAAACAAGCGGGTTGGATTGTCAATGACCGTTCTCAGGTGATAGAAGAATTTGACATCATTGTTGATAAAGACCTTGTTCAGGAAGCATCGACACCTTATGCAGGGCATCAATACAGCGATTATGTTTTACTTGGGAAAGACGGGAAGCCCTTGGCTGTTGTTGAAGCTAAAAAAACATCGGTTGATGCGGCAATCGGGCGCGAGCAGGCTAAACAATATTGCTACAATATAGTAAATGCACAGGGAGGCGAACTCCCTTTTTGCTTTTATACCAACGGACATGATATTTTCTTTTGGGATTTGGAAAACTATCCGCCCAAAAAAGTTTATGGATTTCCAACCCGTGATGATTTAGAGCGTTTCCTATATGTTCGCAGGTCAAGAAAGGCACTGGCAGGAGAGTTAATCAATACAAAGATTGCAGGGCGTGATTACCAGATACGTTCTATCCGTGCCGTGATGGAAGCTATTGAAAAAAGGAGACGAAAGTTTTTGTTGGTCATGGCAACTGGTACAGGAAAGACAAGGACCTGCATTGCTTTTACCGATGCTTTGATGCGTGCCGGGTGGGCAGAAAGGGTTCTGTTCCTGGTTGACCGGATTGCGCTTCGTGACCAAGCTTTGGAAGCTTTCAAGGAACATTTGCCAAACGAACCCCGTTGGCCAAAACAAGGAGAAAAAGAAATTGCAACTGACAGGCGAATTTATGTTTCAACTTATCCGACCATGCTGAATATTATAAGGGACGAGAAAAAAACACTTTCACCACATTTCTTCGACTTGGTTGTAATTGACGAAAGTCACAGAAGTATTTACAATACCTATCAGGAAATACTGGATTATTTTAATACCATAACATTAGGATTAACGGCAACCCCTACAGATGTTATTGACCACAACACATTTGATTTGTTCGAATGCGAGGACGGCGTTCCTACGTTTGCCTATTCGTACGATGAAGCGGTAAATCATATTCCGCCTTATTTGTGCAATTTTCAGGTAATGAAAATTAAAACCAAATTTCAGGATGAAGGAATAAATAAACGTACGATTTCATTAGAAGACCAGCAAAAACTAATTATAGAAGGCAAAGAAATTGAAGAAATAAATTACGAAGGAACCGACCTCGAAAAAAAGGTGATTAACCGGGGGACAAATGCCCTGATTGTCCGTGAATTTATGGAAGAGTGCATCAAAGACGCCAATGGAGTTTTGCCCGGCAAAACAATTTTCTTTTGTATCAGTAAGGCACATGCCCGGCGTATTGAAGAGATCTTCGATTCACTTTATCCCGAATACAAAGGCGAACTGGCAAAAGTATTGGTAAGTGACGACCCTCGTGTGTATGGCAAAGGCGGCTTACTCGACCAGTTTACACAAAACAATATGCCCCGTGTTGCTATTAGTGTAGATATGCTCGATACGGGTATCGATGTCAGGGAATTAGTAAACCTGGTTTTTGCAAAACCTGTTTACAGTTATACTAAATTCTGGCAAATGATTGGCAGGGGAACACGCTTGCTCGAACCACAAAAAATGAAACCGTGGTGCACCGAAAAGGATGTTTTTCTTATCCTGGACTGTTGGGATAATTTCGAATATTTTAAATTGAATCCGAAAGGTAAAGAACCCAAACAGCAAATTCCGTTGCCTGTTCGATTGTTTGGTGCAAGGTTGGGTAAAATTGAAGAAGCTCAAAACCAAAACGAAACTGAAATTGTAGTAAAAGAGATTGTAAAGCTAAGGAAGCAGGTTCAAACACTTCCTAAAAACTCGGTAGTTATTGTTGATGCACAGAACGATTTACAACGATTGGCAGATGAAAACTTCTGGAATAACCTTACTGCTGATAAAGTTGAATTTCTGGATTCAGTTGTAAAACCTTTGTTTCGTACAGTTTCCGATTCCGATTTTAAAGCCATGCGCTTCGAAAAAGATATTGTTGAAGTTTCGTTGGCTCACTTGCAAAAGGATGAAGAAAAATACGAGACCATCAGGGAGAGTATCGTCGAAGAAATTGGTGAATTGCCCTTGAGCGTGAACATTGTAGCCAAAGAACAGGAATTGATTCAAAAAGCACAAACTAATCATTTTTGGGCAACCATAAACGAGGATAAGTTTGATGAGTTGATTGAAAAAATTGCTCCGTTAATGAAATACCGCGAATCGGTTATCACGTTGCCGCCGGCTAAATTTAACCTGAAGGACATTGTTTCAGAAAAAGAGTTTGTTGAATTTGGCCCGCAACATGAAGCTTTAAGCGTAGCAAAATACCGTGAACTGGTAGAGCAAAAAATAAACGAGTTGGTTTCGTCCAGCCCGGTATTGCAAAAGCTGAAACAAGGGTTGGATATAACACCCGAAGAAGCCCAACAATTGGCTGAAGATTTACACAACGAGCATCCGCATATTACCATTGAATTGCTCCGCAAAGTCTATAACCATCGAAAAGCCCAACTGGTACAGTTTATCAAACATATTTTAGGAATTGAGCTGCTTGAAACATTTGCAGAAACGGTTACAAAGGCTTTCGATGATTTTGTAAACCATCATACATATTTAACCAGTCGTCAATTACAGTTTTTGGATTTATTAAAGAACTTTGTCCTGGAGAAAGGAGAAATTACCAAACGGAATTTGATTGAATCGCCGTTTACAATGATTCATCCCGAAGGTGTAAGGGGCATTTTTAATGCAAAAGAAATTGACGAAATAATTGAATTAACGAATAAAGTATTGGCTGCATAATGGCAAAGAAAAAAATATTCATAAGTAGTGTCCAAAGGGAATTTGAAGCAGAGCGAAAAGTTCTGTACGACTATATTTATGCCGACCCTTTATTAGGTAGATTTTTCGAACCGTTTATATTCGAAGCTCTTCCTGCCATCGACCAACGGGTGGATAATGTATATTTACGTGAAGTGGAAAACAGTACCATTTACCTTGGATTATTCGGAAAAGAATACGGCTTTGAAAATCCTGATGGCATATCTCCAACAGAACTGGAATTTAATCATGCAACCCACCATCATCTCACCCGTCTGATATTTATATCATCCCACCCGAACAACGAACGGCATCCCAAAGAATTAGCTTTAATTGAAAAAGCTCAGGGAGTTGTTGTGCGAAAGAAAATTGCGGGAACAGACGACCTCAAGGCATCGGTTTATGCGGCATTAGTACGTTATCTCGTGGAAAAAGAAATCATTCGCACCGGTCCTTTTGATGCATCAGTAAATGAAAAAGCCGATTTGAATGATATTGATACTGAAAAAATTAAATGGTTCGTTAGGCTTGCCCGTGTAAAAAGGGGTTTTGCATTGCAGGAAACAGATTCAGTCGAAAAAATACTGACCCATTTAAATCTTTTCGAGAATAACAAACCAGTAAATGCGGCTTTATTGTTGTTTGGTAAACAGCCTCAACGTTTTTTTATCAGTTCCGAAGTAAGATGTGTTGTTTTTCGCGGGACAATAATGGAGAAGCCAATTCCATCGTATAAAGTATTTAAAGGGACTGCTTTTGAACTTGTTGACCAAACGGTGGAATATATTCTGTCAAAACTGGATTATAGTGTGGGCACCCGCGAAACAGATGTTCAGGCGCCAGGTGCCTATGAAATTCCCAAGGATGTAATAGCAGAGGCTGTTGTCAATGCCATAGCGCATCGCGATTATACAAATAACGGTAGTGTTCAGGTCATGCTGTTTCGCGACAGGCTTGAAATCTGGAATCCGGGTTCTTTGCCAATGGGATGGACGGTCGAGAAACTGAAACAATTGCATAGTTCGGTACCTGCCAATCCGTTAATGGCTGAACCTTTGTATTTAACCGCTTATATCGAACGATTGGGAACAGGTACTTCCGATATGGTCAGCAAATCGAAAGCTGCCGGGTTAAAAGAACCGCAATTCATACAAGCCGAAGAATTCAGGACTGTATTATACCGCCCTTCATATTTGCAGACTACCGAACAAGTACCGGATAAGCACCGGACAAGTTACGAAGAACTACCGCAGGAGTACCGCAGAACCTCCGTAGAAGTTCGGAATTTAATTGTGGTACTGGAAAATGAAATGAACCGTCAGGAATTACAAGACAAGTTGGAACTTAAACACGAAGGGAATTTCAGGGATATTTATCTGGTACCGGCTTTGCATGAAGGTTGGGTAGAAATGAAGTATCCGCAAAAAAACCACCCGAAACAAAAATACCGCCTCACCGAAAAGGGGTTGGCATTACAAAAACTACTGAAACGAGCGGGAGATTAAGTTTTCCCTGTTAATGAATGGCTAAACTCATGCGAGTTCTATGAGTCACCATTAAAAACAATAAATTTTAGACGAATAAAAAACGAAAAATAATCATGCTTCAAAATAACAGCACACTAAAATCATTGATTGACCGTCTTTGGCAGAACTTCTGGGAAGGTGGCATTGCCAATCCGCTTACTGCCATCGAGCAGATTACCTATTTGCTTTTTATGAAACGCTTGGACGATTTGGAGGCCAAACGCGAGCGCGATGCCGATTTTACTGGCGAAGCATACAACTCCCGTTTCAAAGGAGAATTTACCATTCCCGGAACAACCGAAACCATCGATAAAAACGAATTGCGCTGGAGTGTGTTTAAACACAAACCAGCCGATGAAATGCTGCTGCACGTTCAAACCAAAGTTTTTCCTTTTGTGAAAGGATTGAACGGCGAAACATCGGCTTTTACAAAGCACATGGGAAACGCCGTTTTTATTATGCCCAAGGCAAGCTTGCTGGTTTCGGCCATTCATGTAATCGAAGATATTTTCAAAGAAATTGAACGCGATGCCACCGAAGGCGGACAAGCATTTCAGGATATACAGGGCGATGTATATGAAATGCTGTTAAACGAAATTGCCACAGCCGGAAAGAATGGACAGTTTCGCACCCCCCGGCACATTATTAAATTAATGGCCGAGCTAGTTGCACCGCAATTAGGGCAGCGTATTGCCGACCCTGCGTGTGGTACAGGAGGTTTCCTTTTAGGTGCCTACCAATATATTTTAAGCGATTTGGTGCGTAAAAAAGAACCATCGAAATTGGTAAAAGACGAAGATGGATTTGAACGTGCTGCCATTAGCGCCATTTTAACCAAAGAAGTAAAAGAAATTTTAGACCAGAGTTTTTCGGGTTACGATATTGATACCACTATGGTTCGGCTGGGTATGATGAACCTGATGATGCACGGTATTGACGAACCCTTGATTGATTATAAAGACACACTGAGCAAAAGCTACAACGAAACCGGTGTTTACGATGTAATTATGGCTAATCCCCCATTTACGGGCAATATCGACAAAGGCGACATAAACGAAAGCCTTCAATTACCCACCACAAAAACGGAATTGCTGTTTGTAGAACGCATTTTTCACATGCTGAAGATGGGAGGCACAGCCGCTGTAATTGTTCCGCAGGGTGTTTTGTTTGGCAGCGGTAAAGCGTTTAAAACTTTGCGCCAATCGTTAATTGAAAAAGCCGAACTAAAAGCCGTTATTGCTATGCCAAGCGGTGTATTTAAACCCTATGCCGGAGTTGCCACAGCTATTTTAGTATTTACCAAAGGCGGCGAAACCGATAATGTTTGGTTTTATGGCATGGAAAACGATGGTTACAGCCTCGACGACAAACGCAACAAAATTGCCGACGGCGATTTACAAGATATTGTAATCAGCTATAAAGCTCGGAAACATGATAAAGACAACGACCGAAAAGCCAAAAACTTTTTCGTACCAAAAACCGAGATTGAAGAAAACGGCTACGATCTGAGTTTTAGCAAGTACAAAGAAGAAGTGTACGAGGAAGTGGTTTATGAAAAACCCGATGTAATTATCGATAAACTGGAAAGCATCGAAAGAGAGATTAGTAAGGGTTTAAAGGAGCTTAAAACTTTTATTTAGAAATGAAGAAAATTACATTTAGTAAAATAATAGGCTCAACAGGTGTTTTTAATGATGGTGATTGGGTTGAGAGCAAAGACCAAGACCCAAATGGTGAAGTGCGTTTAATTCAATTAGCAGACATTGGAGACGGTATTTTTATCGATAAGTCTAATCGTTTTTTAACAAGTGAAAAAGCAAAACAACTGAAATGCACTTATTTAAAGGAAGGTGATGTTTTAGTTGCTCGTATGCCGGACCCATTAGGTAGAGCTTGTATTTTTCCAAAATTAGATAAACCATGTGTTACAGTTGTAGATGTTTGTATAATTAGACCTGATTCAAAAATTGCATATAATGCTTATGTAAAATTCTTAATAAATTCACCTGATTTTCGAAATAAGATTAATCGTTTTGCTTCTGGCACAACACGTCAAAGAATTTCAAGAAAAAACTTGGACAAAATTTCATTTTCATTACCAGATTACGATACCCAACTCCACATCGCAAACATTCTTTCCAAAGTCGAAAGCCTCATAGCCCAACGCAAAGAGAGCATCCGTCTGTTAGATGAATATTTAAAATCGATGTTTTTGGAGATGTTTGGAGATTCTGAACAATCAATTATGTTTAAATTAAATGATTTAAAAGCCGGTGGAAATGAATCTTTCTCAAATGGTCCGTTTGGTAGTGATTTATTGACTTCTGAACTAACAGATTCGGGAATCCCTGTTGTTTATATTCGTGACCTACGAGATGGTAAATTCAATTGGATAAGTAATGTTTTTGTGACTTGGGAAAAAGCCAATCAACTTAATAAATGCCAAGTAGAAGAAGGTGATATTTTAATTGCTAAAGTTGGAATGCCTCCAGGTATTTCCGCAGTTTACAGAAATGAGAACAAGCTTGCCATAATTACACAAGATGTAATTCGGCTGAGAACTAATAATAAATTGGTATTACCAAGTTTCTTGTCTTTTTTTATCAATTCAGATTTAGGTCAAAATTTGATAAAAAAAATTACAATTTCGGGAACAAGAAGTCGATTTTCATTAGGTGATTTTAAAAAACTGACAATACCAGTTCCTCCTACTGAGCTACAAATCCAATTCTCCCAAATTGTAGAAAAAACCGAAGCCCTAAAAGCCCAATACCAACAGAGCTTGCAGGAGTTGGCGAATTTGTATGGCAGCCTAAACCAAAAAGCGTTTAAAGGGGAGCTAAGTATAAAGGAAGAGAGTTTGTTAATGGCTGCGGGGCCGGAAACTAAATACGGAGACATATAATGGCAAGTGCAGAATTAATGACATATCAACAAGTGATTGAATCGTTAAATAAGAAAAAGCGACAGAAACATTTATTGCTTGGTAATGGATTCAGTATGTCATATGATTCAGGCATTTTTTCATATAATGCATTAAGCGAGTTTCTTATAAACTTGGATAATAACATACTTCAAAAGCTTTTCCAGATAATTAAAACAAGCAATTTTGAATTATTAATGGAACAACTTGATAATGTGGCTCAAATAGCGGAAGTGTTTGAAGCTGATAAAAAAGTTGTTGCTAATATTCGGAAAGCTACAGAAACACTTAAAGGAAGTCTGATTGATGCCATAAAAGAACTTCATCCGGAACATGTATTTAAAATTCCAGAAGAGAAAAGTAGAGCATGTGCAGTTTTTCTGAATGAGTTTCTATCAAATGACGGTAACATCTTTACCACAAATTATGATTTATTGCTCTATTGGGTTTTAATGAGAAATCAACTTGACCGTATTGGCGATGGTTTCGGGCGAGAAACAGATGATACTGATGAATGGATTGAGCCAGAAGAAAGAGATTGGTCGGAATTGCGTTGGGGTAAAAACAGCGACACACAATCGATTCACTATGTTCATGGAGCACTTCATTTGTTCGACATAGGTATTTATGTCGTCAAGGAAGAATATAGTAGTGAACATGTTTTGCTTGAAAATGTGAAAGAAAGAATGGAACGCAAAGAATATCCGATTTTTGTAACCGCTGGGAATGGTGAAGAAAAACTTAGCCACATTCGACACAATCGATATTTATCATATTGCTACGACGCGCTTTCAAACATTGAAGGTACATTGATTTGTTTTGGTTTTGGATTTGGTGTATATGACGAACATATTATTGCTGCCATCAATAAAGCTGCAAAAAAGAAAAAAGATAAAGACGGTAATTGGCACATGTTAAATAGTATTTACATTGGGATTTATTCTGATGCAGATACGAAGCACTTAAAATCAATAGAAAGTAAGTTTAAATGCTATGTCAGATATTTTGATGCTAAAACTGTAAATGTATGGGAATAAGCCAACGCTTGTAAAAGTTAGGAAGACTTCAAATAAGAGCTGACTTTAAAAGATGTAAGTTTTCGATGGCTACGGAGCCGGAAATGAAATAGAAAAAAATAAATAATTTTAAAAGAGTAAATATGAATTTGTGAGCAGTTGAAGAGCTGAAGTATGCGTTTTAAGGTATAAACGAAAGTTTTGTCACGCCCAACACGAAAAACTGTTGGTGGAAAGGTATTTCAGAAATGCAAGGACATAATGGATTTATTTCATTTAATCCTACGGCAATATGCTGAACCAGTAAGTTAACTACTAACTGGATTACCTTAACGATTGGATGTTTCTTTAAGTTCATAATTGAATTTATAAGTAAATATACGATTAATATTTCGCTACCCAGCTTGAGTCGGAGCGGTTACTACGGTGCCGAAAAAGCATGCATATTTCGGGATTTGGGCAACCAAATCTAAAAGCAAATAGCTTCGCATTGGGTCTTCACTGCTCACTTTTTTTGAATTATAAATGCGTAAGAAAAAGGAAAAAGATTGGTTCAAGATTAAACGCTATCCTCATATTGGGTTGCCTTTAAATCCGAACGACCGATACAAATGGATTGAAAAATATGTAACCGACCCCGAATCGGTTGCAGTCCATTCTTTTTTGCCTTTTATCCATAAAACATCAAGAGTTAAAAAGTTCCGAAAAGTATATTCCGAAAAAAACGGAAAAATAAGCTCTGACTTAAAAAAAGACGAAAAAACACTTAGAAAACCCGACGAAAAGAAAAGGGAGCTTTATTATGCAAGTCATTTAGATTCACTTATTTTCAGCTATTATGCAAAAAAGCTTTCTGAACAATACGAACTGAAATTAAAGAGCAAAGAATACAATTTAAACGATGTTGTAAATGCATATCGTTCAATTCCGATTAATCCGAAAGATGAGAACAGTTCGAACAAATGCAATATTAATTTCGCAAACGACATTTTTAAATACATACTTAATTATCCGGAGAATCATTTTACGGTAATAGCATTTGATATATCAAGTTTCTTTGATAATCTGAACCATAAACTACTTCGTGACAGATGGTGTGAGGTTTTAAATGTTGACAAACTGCCTCCAGACCATTTCAACGTTTACAAAAACATTACACGATTTAGCCATGTTGACATTGTAGATATTTTTGAGGAGTTCAAAGACAAAATTTACACTCGGAAAATAAACAAATTTGGAGAACCTTTAGAAATCAGGCAGAAACCAGTTGAAAAGATAAAATTTCTTCGAAATCAAAATGCAATTGCTTTTTGTAAAGTAAAAGAATTCTTCAAGGTTAAGGGTAAACTATTACAACCATCTAAAACAAGGAAGTTAAAAGATGGCACTATAGTTTATCGTGATTTTGGAATACCGCAAGGCTCACCTATAAGTTCAATTTTAGCTAATATTTACTTATTGCATTATGACAAGAAAATTAGTGACTTCATTCGGGATAACGGAGGTATTTATCGACGATATTCCGATGATATGGTTGTGGTTTGCCCTTCACACACAAAAGAGGAAGTAATTGAATTGATTAGCAAAGAAATAACAAAATATAAACTTGAAATTCAGCCTTCAAAAACAAAAATTTTTCAATTTAAGCGTGAGAATAAAAAATTGATTTGTGGACAGGAATTTCCTGAAGGAATAAATTGGAATAAAAACCTTATTTACTTAGGCTTCGAATTTGACGGCCAAAATGTGTTGTTAAAATCAGCAAGTTTATCAGGCTTTTATAGAAAAATGAAACGTTATGTCCGGCGAGCCAAACGATATTCAAAATATAAAAATGTAAAAAATAGCGGAGAAATTTTTAAACCGAGAATTTTTAAAAAGTTTTCGTATAAAGGTGCTAAACGGATTCGGAAATACATTTGGAATAAAAATGAAAGTAAATTTGAACCTACTGAATCATATAATTGGGGTAATTTTCTTTCGTACACTAAAAAAGCATCTAAGTATATGGTAAATAATAAGATAAATCAACAGACAAAAAGACACTGGAACATTTTAAATGAACTCATTAAATAACAGTTCTCAAAGGCCAAGGCTAAAACTAAAGCTTGTGGGAATTAAAAACCTTTAAATGCGAACTAAATATAAAAGATGAAAGTTTGTCTGCATAACCAAATTTAGAATATAAAAAGCAGTGTAATGCATATTTCAAAAATTCACATTGAGAATTTCAAAATCTTTAAAGGGTCTTTTAAGCTTCCATTGAGTAATGGAATGAATATCCTTGTCGGTGACAATGAAGCGGGGAAATCCACTATCATCGAGGCAATTCACCTGGCTTTAAGCGGTTTATTCAATGGCAAATATCTTAAAAATGAACTGACACAGTACCTTTTTAATAACGAGATTGTTGCCGAATATATTCAAAGCCTTGAAGAAGGTAATTCAGCAGCGGTTTTGCCGCATATTCTCATTGAAGTTTTCATGGAAGGGGATGATTTAGCGGAGTTTTTGGGAGATGCAAGCTCCGAAAAGGCAGCAACTGGTTTTTTCCTAAAAATAGCGTTTGATGAGAGATTTCAACCGCAATACGAAAAACTGGTCAAACTTGGCGGGATTAAAACGCTCCCGATTGAATATTATAATATAACGTGGTCTAGTTTTGCTCGTGACGAAAGTATAACACCAAGAATAATCCCATTAAAATCTGCACTAATAGATTCTGCCGGTAGTCGGTTTCAAAATGGTTCGGATATTTACATTTCTCATATTGTAAAAGAGTTTCTTGAATTGGATGAAATTGTCGAGGTTTCTCAGGCTCATAGACGGATGAAGGAGTCATTTATGGATGAGCCTTCAATCATAAAAATCAACGAAAAGATTAAATCAGCGGCAAAAATTTCGGAAAAGAAAGTTGAATTGTCCGTTGAGCTTTCTTCTAAAAATGCATGGGAAAGCAGCTTGATGACATATTTGGAGGATATTCCTTTTCATTTTATTGGAAAGGGTGAGCAAAGTATTGTAAAAACGAAGCTGGCTTTAGGGCATAAAAAGGCAAAAGAAGCCAATGTTATTTTAATGGAGGAGCCGGAAAATCACTTATCACATACCAAACTCAATCAACTTATTAGCGATATTAAATCCGGCAGTTCTGACAAGCAAATCATTATTTCAACGCATAGCAGCTTTGTAGCTAATAAATTAGGCCTTGAAAATTTGATTTTTATAAATGACTTAAAAAGAACTAGTCTGAACGATTTATCCGGCGATACTCAGAAGTTCTTTAAAAAATTATCAGGTTACGATACTTTGAGGTTAATTCTTTGCAAAAAAGCAATATTGGTTGAAGGTGATTCTGATGAGTTGGTAATTCAAAAGGCATTCCAAATTAATAATCAGGGTAAATTACCAATTGAAAAGGGAGTTGATGTAATTTCGGTTGGGACTTCATTTTTACGATTTTTAGAAATTGCTGAAAAATTGAATAAAAATGTTGTTGTGGTTACAGACAATGACGGTGATGTTGAAGCTGTAAAGAAAAAATACGGTAATTACTTGGGTGACAATAAAAAGGAAACAATTGAAATCTGCTTTGATGAAGTTGTGGACACAGGCGTGATTGAAGATTTTAATTACAATACTTTAGAACCCAAAGTTTTAAAAGAAAACGGGTTGGAGAAACTAAATAAAATTTTTGGCACTTTACACAAAGGAGTAAATTCAATGCATTTATTCATGAGAGCCAATAAAACGGAATGTGCCTTAAGGATTTTTGATACCTCTGAAGAAATATCGTTTCCGAAATATTTACTTGATGCGATAAAACCGGATGTCGCCAAATAAATTGATAATAGCAGCCGCGGGTTCGGGAAAAACGACCCAATTGGTAAATGAAGCACTCAAAATTAAAGATGGAAGGGTGCTAATTACCACTTATACGCAAGCAAATGAAGCTGAAATTAGAAAAAAGATAGTTGAAATAAATAAATGTATTCCAGAGCATATTACAGTCCAAACATGGTTTTCATTCTTATTAAAACATGGCGTAAGGCCATTCCAGGGAGTTCTATTTGAAAAGAAAATAAAAGGGTTGATTTTGGTAAATAGTCAATCTGGCTTAAAAGGGCGCACAAGATATGGGCAACCGATTTATTTTGGTGAGGAGAAAGAATTTGAACACCATTACTTTACAAATGCCCTAAAGATTTACTCTGACAAACTCTCAAAATTTGTATTTCGATGCAATGAAAAAACAAAAGGTTTGGTAATCGACAGAATGTCAAAAATATATTCTCATATTTTTATTGATGAAGTTCAGGATTTGGCAGGTTATGATTTAGAGCTTTTAAAACATCTTTTCGTTAGTAACTCAAATATCCTGTTGGTAGGGGACCCCAGACAAGGCACCTATTCAACCAATACTGCTCCCAAAAACAAGAGATATAGAAAAGCTAATATTGAAAAATATTTTTTTCAAGATGATTCCATTCAAATAGAAACCGATAGGACTTCATTACAAGTTAATTATAGGAGCAATGCAGAAATTTGTAGTTTATCCAACAAACTCTTTCCTGGCATGGTGGCAACTACATCTGGAAATCATACAACAACCGGACACGATGGTGTATTTTTCGTAAAGGAATGCGACCTTGCTTCCTACCTCAGGAAATATGAGCCCATTCAATTAAGAGATAGTAAAAGGAGGGAAGTTCATTTGGGTTATAACGTAATGAATTTTGGAGAATCCAAAGGCCTGTCTTTTGATAGAGTACTTATCTATCCGACTAAGCCATTTCTGGAGTGGTTGAACGACAATAACTCAGAATTAGCTGAAACAAGTCGCTCTAAAATTTATGTAGCGATTACGAGGGCAAGATATAGTGTTGGAATCGTGATTGATAGTAAATCGGATAAAATAGGTGATATTAATAGTTATAGTAACTCACAGTAGAAAATTCAGTTGCAAGAGCTTTACCACGCCGATTAAGCCAATAACGTTTACGAAACCCTGTCACAAAACAACTTCATTTTTGCAAAACGAACTCTACGGGTTTTCGAAAATATAACTGGTGGTGTTTACGGGCAAAATCTCCGTGAATCAAAATAAAAAGGGAATTATGATTGTGAATGAGAACCAGAATGCTCAATATGCAGTACCTCCGCAAGGTATATAGAAAACGACCAAACTCATTTTGGTTCGGAGACGCTTAAACATAAAGATGTCAGATATTTCTGTATATTTGAGTTTAACTTTTAGCGATTCATAATTATCAGAAGTTCATAATTTTTAAATCGTATATGCTTATGTTCCCCGAAGAAAAGGCACGGTTAAAAATGAACAGGAAACTATAAGCTGCAGGATGGTCGGTAGCAGAAAGGAAGTACTATCCGCCTTTGCAATTACTAATCATTGCTTTTTACTCTTAGTGTAATTGCAATCAGGGTAAAAATGACAGACATCGTGGAGAGAAGTGTTTTGAATGGAAAATAAAACTAACTAATAAATACTAAGTTATGGGAGAGTGGTCAAAAAAGATTGGAGAATATGGTGAAAACGTTACTGAAAAGTTTTTTGAGATAATTGGATGGAATGATATGTCCAAAGGCCTTACTTTACCTTGTACAAACAGAAATAAGCATTTTAATAACTCTGATAACCCGAAAGAAACTCACGGTATAGATTTTTTATATTCATACTTAAATCCTTTAGTATCTGGCCAATGGAATAACATATTAATTTCTTCTAAATATAAAACGGTTAAATATCCCAATAGCCCTACAAAACTTTTTAAAGAGTTTATGGATGATTTAATTGAAACTCTTGAATGTTTTGAGGGCTCCGAATTAGATAATACTATATTATCAGGTGTTTCGTGTTCAACAATTAGTAATAGCGGTGTTTTATTTTGGCTCAATAATCAATCTGACAGTGAAGATGATTTAATCATGTCCGTTTCTACTGCACGTTTTGACGCTCAGACGAATAAGACAATTTACATAATGGATAATAAACGGGTTGCATTTATTCTTGAAGTAATGAAATACGTCAAAATTCAAAGCAATAAATTTGACTATTCCTTTTACTACCCTAATACAGGACAAAATATAAATCCTCAGGGACGTAGAAATGTTGGGAAAATATTACCTGTAGAATACCTCAACTCTAGTATTATACCGATAAGATTAGAAAATAAAGATAATCCGAAAGAGAAATGTTTATTCATTGCAACACTAGATAATTTCGAAGAAGACGATTTGATGAGGTTAATGGGGTTGTCAAAAGATATTACCACAGATTTAACAGGAGAGGTAATCATTGCTTTCCCTGATTATAATGAACTTAAACATAGGCAAACTGTGACTACAGCAAAACAAAAATTTCAAGCACCTGAATTTACAAAGACGATTGATATTGTAAATTTTACAAATTCATTAAATGTATTTTAGTTATGAATTTTGAACATAGGGACATACAAAAGATTCTACCTTATGGGGAATTATTGAGAGGTTTTGTTAATCAGAAATTCATTTCTCCAGCAGAATTAAACCGAATTTTAAAAGAAAGAGGTGTTTTTGCTTTAAATATGGAAAAGGATTTCACAGCACCTTTGCTACAAACACTACTTTTATCTCCAAGGGAATTTGATAAAATCAGGGATACTTTTTCAGTAAAGGAAGAAAATAAAAAGGTATTCTCTCGTGATATTCAGTGGAATCAGAATGTTCAGGTTTTTTCATCTGATGCAATTGGTGTTAATGTTGAAAGCTTTATAAAACAGAAGCTGCCTACTTGCACATTGGAGCAGCCAATTCGATTATTACAAGTTGAAAATAATCCCAATCATGTCAAGGCTGAATTTACAATAAAGCGGAATGACATCAATAAATATTGGTACGAGCAAACAAATTTGTTTAGTGGAATAATTGAATTTATTAACGATAATAATGGGAAAGGGAGAGTTGTTATATCACACACAGCACCTGAAACTAAAGAATTGGCAGAATTCGTTGTAAAAGAGCAAATAAAAAAATATAAAGAGAAAGGATTAATCTCAAATTCAGAAGAACTGAAAAAAATTCTATTTAATGATTTTTCCAATGAAGAAAGATTCGTTTTCTTTTTCCGTCTGACAAATCATTTAGAATGTGAATATTTTCAATGTGAAGAGATTAAGGATATTTCAATGAAACCAGAAGAATCCATATTGCCAGAAGAGATAAAATGGATGAAGGATTTAAATAAAATAATTTTATCAGGGAAATCATTAGATAAGAAATTTTTTATTCAGGATAGAAAGTTTCATAAGCATTTAATATTGTGGAAAATAGAAGCTTTGTATTCATTTAAATATAGAGGAAGTGAAGGAAAATACGTGGTAAATTTAGGCTTTCCAGACTATAGTTCAGGAAATAAAATAAATGCCGAATTTGAATTAAATATTTCTTCCTTAATACCATCGAAGACAATGGATACGAGGGATAGGAAAATTTTAAAATCTAATCTTCTGTCTGAAATGGACAGACAAAAATCTATTGTTCATAATAAATTCTTGGAATATAAAGAAAGTCAATAGAATATGAATTTTATTAGTGCTGATATTTTAAATTTTTGTATCCACCAAGTTGGGAACAAAATAGCAGATGAGGGATACATTATTTCACAGAAGGTGGTATTGATTGATAATACTTTAAAGAATTTGCTTTCACACTACTTTGTTTCTTCTTTCAAATCCCACGAATATTTCACATTCTATCATGACATTGATATTAACATGAATGAAGTATTTGTATGTGTGAGCAGAATTTTTGATAATCCTGACAACCTATTGGAGCAATCGCAAAACCTGACCAAACACTTATACGAACAAAGTACTCACCCCAAAATAAAAGGTGGCGAATTTTATGTAGTACATTTCAAGGATTGTATTCTGGATGGAGAGACCGTTGATGCGGTAGGATTATTCAAATCCGAAAACAAAGATACATTTCTGAAAATATTTCCTTCAGGCGATGGTTTTGAGATTGAGAGCCAGAAAGGTGTAAATATTAACAAGTTGGATAAAGGCTGCCTTGTTTTCAATACTGAGAAAGAAAATGGGTATGTCGTTGCGGTTGTGGATAATACCAATAAAGGCATTGAGGCGCAATATTGGATGGATGATTTCTTACATATTCGACCGCGGAAAGATGAGTATTACAATACCCAAAATCTCTTGTCACTTTACAAAAACTTCATCAAAAATGAATTGCCAGAACAGTTCGAAGTGTCTAAAGCAGACCAGGCCGATTTAATAAATAAGTCTGTAAAGTTTTTCAAGGAAAAAGAATCTTTCGATATGGCCGAATTTACCAACGAGGTAATTGGACAGAAAGACATTATTGAACATTTTAATAACTTCAAATTCGACTATCAGAAAGACCGGGAGATTGAAATAGCGGATAATTTCTCCATTTCAGAGAGTGCCGTAAAAAAAGGAACCCGCAACCTGAAAAGCATCATAAAACTGGACAAAAATTTTCACATATATGTTCATGGCAACCGGGATTTGATTGAACAAGGTATTGATGAAAAGGGAAAATTCTACAAAGTTTATTATCAGGAAGAATCATAGCAATCAAAAAGGGGATGATAGTAGCATAAATAGAACACTTCTAGGATGTAGCTAATATTATCTTATCCAACGCCAAAAGTTATGAAGTCATACTGGAAAAACCGACCAAAGTGATCACCCGATAACGATTCAAAATGACCACCTCTAACGACGTAAAGTGACCACCCTTGTACGATTGAAAGTGACCACCACGGACGATCCAAAGTGACCACCCCGCGAAAAGAACTTTTTCAATGCTGTTGAAGCCATAAATTCGCATGCATTTACCCAAAAAATGTATGCATTATGGCCAATAAACTTACAGATATGAGTAAAGTTCGAAAAGTACTACGTCTGCACCACAAAGGAGAAAGCAAGTTGTTTATCAGCAGGTATTTATCGCTATCGCGCAATACCGTTAAAAAGTACATTGCGCTGCAAAAAATGCTTAATCTCAGCTTTGAGGATATTGAGTTAAAAAGCGATGCAGAGCTGGAGCAGCTGTTCAGCAATAACCAACCCGATATCGTATTGCCTAAACATCAGGCTGTGTACGACTTTTTTCCCTACATGGAGCGGCAGCTAAAGAAAGACGGGGTAACCAAACTACAGATGTGGCGCGAGTATTACGCAAAAAATCCCGATGGTTTAAAGTCGAGCCAGTTTTGCAATCTCTACCGGAAATGGAGTAAAAAGGTAAACCCGGTTATGCACATGAACCATAAAGCCGGCGATAAATTGTTTATCGATTATGCCGGAAAAACCCTTGAGATTATAGACAAGGAAACCGGTGAAGTACAGGAAGTACAGTTTTTTGTAGCCATTCTTGGTGCAAGCCAGTATACCTATGCCGAAGCTTCGATGAGCCAGAAGAAAGAAGATTTTATTGTTTCAGTGGAAAACGCTTTGCATTTTTACGGAGGCGTACCGGCTGCTATTGTGCCGGATAACCTGAAGTCGGCCGTTACCAAAAGCAGCCGGTTTGAACCAACACTAAACGAAACCTTTCATGATTTTGCCGGGCATTATGATACCACCATATTGCCGGCAAGAGCTTACAAACCGCGTGACAAATCGCTGGCCGAAGGAGCCGTTAAAATACTCTACCGCCGCATTTATCCATCAGTGAAAGAAAAAAACTTTTATTCGCTAAAAGAATTGAATGCAGCCATTTGGGAATGTTTGAAAAAGCATAACAATGCAAAACTTACCGGAAGGCCCACATCGCGCCTGCAATTATTTAACGAAGACGAAAAACACAAACTCTCCCCACTTCCTGTAAAACGTTACGAAATCAAGCAAATTGCAATGGTTACGGTTATGCAAAACGGGCATGTATCGCTTAGCAAAGACAAACACTATTACAGTGTACCTTACCAGTACCTGCGTAAAAAAGTAAAAATCGTTTTTACGAAAAATACGGTGGAAGTCTATCACAAATACAACCGTATTGCCGTTCATAAACGCGATATGAGGCCTTACAGGTATACCACCGTAAAAGAGCACCTGGCATCAACTCACCAGTTTGTTACCGACTGGACACCCCAGCGTTTTATCGATTGGGCTGCATCAATAGATGAGCCGGTAAAAGAATTTATCATACTTCTTTTGGACCGGAAACAACACCCCGAGCAAGCCTACAAAAGCTGCATGGGAGTACTTTCGTTTGCAAAGAAAGTGGGAAACGAAAGGCTTAGTAACGCCTGTAAAAGGGCACTCGACCACCATGTTTTCAACTATAAAATAATCGATAATATTTTAAAACGTGGTCTGGATAAAATCGAGGAAGAACCAGCCCCGCAGGAACAGGAACTCCCTTTTCATAAAAATATCAGAGGCGACAAATACTATCAGTAATCACAAAAAAATAGTTTAAAATGAATGAAGTAACACTCAGTAAAATGAAACAAATGAAGCTCTATGGGATGCATGGGGCTTTTAAGACTGCTATTGAAACGGGAAAAACTGACGACTACACCATCGACCAGTTTACATCGATGATGATTGACGCCGAGTTTGACGACCGGAACAACCGGAAAATTGAAAGGGCTATCAAATATGCAAAGTTCCACTACAAAGCATCTGTCGAAAACATTATTTACGAAACTGCCCGTAACATCGATAAAACAAAACTTTTAAGACTGGCACAGTGTGAGTTTATCAACAGTAGCGAAAACATACTTATTACCGGAAGTACAGGTGCCGGTAAAAGCTACATTGCAACCGCACTTGGCTACCAGGCCTGTATTGAAGGATACCGGGTATTGTACCTGAATACCACAAAGCTGTTTTCGAAACTGAAAATGGCCAAAGCCGATGGTTCGTACCTGAAGGAGTTGGCTAAAATACAGCGGCACAAACTTATTATACTCGATGATTTTGGCCTGCAGCCACTTGATAATCAAAACCGAATTGCATTGCTCGAAATCATTGAAGACAGGCACAACAGCGGCTCGATAATCGTTACCTCGCAAATACCGGTTAAAGGTTGGTACGAGGTTATTGGGGAGAAAACAATTGCTGATGCTATTTTAGACCGGTTAATACATCAATCACACCGGATTGAGCTGATGGGAGAATCGATGAGAAGAAAAAGAAATATGTTTAAAAGTGAAAATGTTTAAATTTGTTTAACCGCAACAGTAAAAAATGAGTTCTTTTTGTAGTGGAAAAAAGAGGTGGTCAATTTAAATCGTCACCGGTGGTCAACTTAAATTGGAATTAGGTGATCACTTTCGTCGTTATTTGCAGATAAATTTTGTGATAAGGTAACGTGTTGCTTGTGAAGCGAGGTTGTATTGTAAGCTTACCCTGTAATATTTTTAGGGAAGGCTATCTTTTGGTTTGCATGCAAATTACATGCAAATAAAAAGAGGTTACAAATTTTGTATTTGCAACCTCTTGATTTTCAGTAGCGAGAGGCGGGCTTGAACCGCCGACCTCATGATTATGAATCATGCGCTCTAACCAGCTGAGCTACCTCGCCATTTCCAAAATTCGAGGTGCAAATATAGTATTTATTTTATTTTAGCTTCATCTTTTTATAAAAAATTAATACATACTTTTACTCGGAAGGAATTCGATCTTGGAAGTTATATACAGAATAGTTATATTGCCGAAAATCAATAAAATGACTGATAAAATCAAAATACAACTTGAATTTATTATAAACTGTTCTCCTAAAGTTCTTTACAACAGATTAAGTACGGCTTCAGGGTTAACTGAATGGTTCGCTGAAGATGTTCGTGTGCGGGGAAAGAAATTCACTTTTATTTGGGGGAATTCCGAACAAGATGCAATAATGACCTTACAAAAGGAAAACAGGTTGGTACGTTTCAACTGGACCGATGAAGACGATATTTATTTTGAATTTAAAATAACCCAGGACGAACTCACTGGTGATGTATCACTCATTATTATTGATTTTACTGAAGAAGACGAAGTAGAAGAAACCAAAGAATTGTGGAATACTCAGGTGGCTGATTTAAAACATGTGCTTGGTTCTTAACGGTAAGTTTTTTATCCATTGTTTTTTCAACATTATTAAAATTCATTGTAAAAGACTTCTTAACTTTTTTTTGCTTTACTTATGCTTAAAATAGCTTAGTTTTGTACACGTTTCTGTAATTTGGGAAAAATGAAGCGCTTACATTGGTATGTTATCAAATCTTTTTTAGGGCCATTTTTTATGACCTTTTTTATTGTTTTGTTTGTACTTCTCATGCAATTTTTGTGGAAGTATGTCGATGATTTGGTTGGCAAGGGTCTTGGTTTCAGTGTTTTGGCTGAAATGATGTTTTATGCATCGTTTGCTTTGTTGCCTTATGCTTTTCCTCTGGCTATGCTTTTGGCATCGATAATGACATTCGGCTCTCTTGGCGAGAATTATGAGCTGGTAGCCATGAAATCTTCCGGAATTTCGCTTGTGAGAATTATGAAACCGCTTTTTTTTATTTCTCTCGTAATTACATTAACCGCTTTTTATTTCGCTAATGATATTCTTCCAAAAACAAATTTAAAATTTACCACTTTACTTTGGAGCGTTAAACAGCAACGGCCCGAATTGGTTTTACAGGAAGGGGTATTTACCAGCGAAATGGACGGATATAGTATTAAAGTCGGTCGCAAAGATAAAAAGACCAATGTACTTTACGATCTTTTGATTTACGACCATACAAATAACAAGACTAATCAAAGTGTAACGGTAGCCGATTCTGGTTTCCTTAAAATTACCGAAGATAAAAAGTACATGGTTTTGAATCTGTACGACGGTGTAAATTATGAAGAAGAAGCGGATGGAAATCGTCGCGACCAGAAAACATACCCGTTCAGAAGAGATAAATTCAAAGAGCAAACTATTCGGGTGAAAGTCAGGAATTTTGATTTTAACCGCCGAGACGAAAGCATTTTTAGAAACACATACCGCATGTTGAATATTAAACAACTGCTGGTTGAAGAAGATTCGTTAAATTTTGATTACAAAACCCGATTGCGCAATTTTGTGATGCAGATTAATATTAATTCGCCAATATCAAAAAAGATATTCAATTTAACAGAACCGATAGATTCTCTTAAGCGTGATATTAAGGTTGAAAAACCTGATACAATCATCGATTTTGATGCCTATTTTAACGGGCTCGATAAATGGGTAAAGGCCGAAATTGCAGGTTCAGCTGTGGGGAATACCCGAACAAATATGCAAAATATTAACATGTTTGAAGATCAGTTGTACAACAAAAAGAAAAACATAAATAAATTTGAAATGGAACGGCACCGGAAATTTACGCTTTCGGTAGCGGTTTTAATTTTCTTTTTTATTGGCGCGCCTTTGGGCGCAATTATCCGGAAAGGAGGTCTGGGAATGCCGGTTGTTGTTTCCATTTTGCTTTTTATTGCCTACTACATTGTTTCAATGACGGGCGAGAAATCAGCACGTGAAGATGTTTGGGGCATGTTCAACGGAATGTGGTTTTCTTCGTTTATTTTCCTGCCGGTAGGAATTTGGCTCACCTACAAAGCGGCCACCGATTCATCGGTAATGAGTGCGGAAACATATACCCGGTTTTTTCATAAATTGGGTTTAAATCGTTTTTTTAGTAAAAAGAAAAATAAGGAATGAGGATTCTCCAGATTACAAATAAAGTTCCTTATCCGACAACCGACGGGGGTGCAATTGCATGCATGAACTTAACGCGTGGTTTTTCTCTGCTGGGGCATTCGGTTACCGTGCTTTCAATGAATACTTTAAAACATCATACATCGCCCGAAGAAATGCCTGAATCGGTTACCGATCTTGCCGATTTTAGGTTTGTTGATGTGCCGGCACGAATTTCAAAATTTGAAGCGTTCCGGAACCTTTTTTTTTCAGTAAAACCTTACAATGCTATTCGTTTTATTTCAAAACCGTTCGAAAAGGCTTTATCTAATTTATTAAAGGAAAAACAGTTTGATATTATTCAGCTTGAAGGGTTGTATGTTTGTCCGTATATTCCGGTTATCAGGGCAAATTCTGATGCTAAGATTGTATATCGTTCGCACAACATCGAATTCGAAATTTGGGAACGGACAGCTCAGATGGCTAAAGGCTGGATGAAATTTTACCTGAAAAATTTATCAAAAAGGATAAAAAAATTCGAGGCGTCATTCATTAATAAATACGATTTACTGGTTCCAATAACCGAACGCGATGGTATTATTCTCGATAAAATGGGAAATAAAAAACCAAGGCACGTTTCGCAAACCGGAATCGATTCATCGGTGCTGATTCCAAATGCGAAAAAATTGGAATACCCGTCGTTGTTCCATATCGGATCATTGGAATGGGCGCCCAATCAGGAAGGATTAATTTGGTTTCTTGAAAATTGCTGGATGGAGATACATGAAAAATTTCCTGAACTGAATTTTTATATTGCCGGGCGAAATGCTCCCGATTGGTTGATTCAAAAAATGAAATACCCGAATGTTGTTTTTAGTGGCGAAGTTCAGGATGCCTATGAATTTATAAATTCAAAATCGGTGATGGTTGTACCGCTTTTTTCCGGAAGCGGAATGCGAATTAAAATCATTGAAGGAATGGCTCTCGGGAAATCGATTATTACTACCAATATTGGTACTGAAGGTATTTCGACAACGTCGGGTGAAAATATTCTTATTGCTGAAAACAGAGACGAATTTGTTGGCGCTGTTTCAAAAATGGTAACCGACAGGGAATATTGTAATTATATCGGAAGAAATGCCATTGAGTATATTCATGAAAAATTTGATAATTTAGCTGCATCGGCTGCTTTGGTCGATTTTTATAAACAGCATACCTTATGACGCTAAAAATTTTATTCTGGATATTCTTTTTTATTCTTTTTTATACTTTTCTGGGGTATGCATTCATTTTATTCCTGCTGGTTTCAGTAAAAAAAATCTTTCGGAAAAGACTCCCGATTTCCACGCCTGAAGTTTATGAACCCAACGTTTGTTTGTTTGTAACTGCATTTAATGAAAAGGATTTTGTCCGTCAAAAAACCGAAAATTCATTTTCACTCGATTATCCAAAAGAAAAGGTACAATATCTTTGGGTTACCGATGGTTCTGATGACGGTACCCCTGAGATTCTTAGAGAAATTGAAGGTTTGGAGGTTCACCATCTTCCTGAACGAAAAGGTAAAATGCATGCCATGAACCGCGGAATGCAGTTTGTAAAAGCGCCCATCGTAATTTTTTCAGATACCAATACAATTCTGGGATCCAATTCAATCCGGGCTATTGTTGCAAAATTCAGCAATCCAAAAGTGGGTTGTGTTGCCGGTGAAAAACGAATTGTCGAAAAACAAACCGATGCAGCAGCCGGGGCTGGCGAAGGTTTGTACTGGAAATTTGAATCGTGGATTAAAAAAATGGATGCCGAATTGAATTCTGCAGTGGGGGCAGTTGGTGAATTATTTGCAGTCAGACGCGAGCTTTTTGAAGAAGTGGAACAGGATACTTTACTCGACGATTTTATTATTTCGTTGCGCATTGCCCAAAAAGGGTATAAAATTGAATATGCTCCCAACGCATGGGCTGAAGAAACAGCTTCGTTAAATGTTAATGAAGAATTAAAACGGAAAATCAGGATTGCTGCAGGAGGAATACAAACACTTTTTCGATTAAAATCGCTTCTGAATCCGGTAAAATACGGAATGCTTTCGTGGCAGTATTTTTCGCATAAAGTATTGCGCTGGACACTGGCTCCGGTTTCATTATTTGCCATGTTTTTTATAAACCTGTTTATTGTAGTCTTGAGTAATAGCTGGTCTTTTAATTCTTTTTATACCCTGTTTATTTATCTACAATTGTTGATGTACGCAATGGTATTTGCCGGCTGGCATTTCGAAAACAAAAAGCTTCGTTTTAAGTTGCTTTTTATCCCTTATTATTTTGTCACAATTAATTACGCTTCTTTGCGCGGAATTGTCCGTTATTTTAAAGGTAAACAATCTGTTCAGTGGGAGAAATCGCAAAGGGCTTCGAAGGATTAAAATCATAAGTTTATCGAATTTTTGTTGTAATTTTGCGGCTGATTTAAAAATCGGATCATGAGCGAAATTAAATTAAATACTATCCCCGAAGCAATTGCTGCCATTCGAAATGGCGAACTGGTTATTGTTGTTGATGATGAAGACCGCGAAAATGAAGGGGATTTTATTGTCGCTTCCGAAAAAATAACACCCGAGATTATCAATTTTATGACCATTCACGGCCGGGGTTTGATTTGCGTGGCTTTAACCGAAAAACGCTGCGACGAATTGAAACTTGAAATGATGGTTGGTAAAAATACATCGTCGCACGAAACGCAGTTTACAGTGTCGGTTGATGCAATTCATCCTGAAACAACCACCGGAATTTCAGCCAAAGATCGCGCGATTACAATTAAAATGCTGGTTGATCCGGCAACGCAACCCGATGATTTGGGGCGTCCGGGTCATATTTTCCCGTTGAGGGCAAAAGACCGCGGTGTTTTGCGGAGAAGCGGCCATACCGAAGCTGCCGTTGATTTGGCCCGTTTAGCCGGATTGTATCCTTCGGGTGCTTTGGTTGAAATTATGAACGACGACGGAACTATGGCCCGTTTACCTCAGCTTGCCGAAATTGCTAAAAAATTCGATGTTAAATTAGTTACCATAAAGGATCTTATTTCATTTTTATTTCAAAGTGAAAGCTTGATTGAACGCGGCGAAGAAGTTGTACTTCCCACTAAATTCGGCGATTTTAGTATTGTCCCTTTTCGTCAGAAATCAAATGGTGCTGAACATATCGCTTTGATAAAAGGAACCTGGGAAACCAACGAACCAATTCTAGCCCGTGTACATTCTTCGTGTATGACCGGCGATATTTTTGGTTCGTTGCGTTGCGAATGTGGAGACCAGTTGCATGCAGCCATGGAAATGATTGAAAAAGAAGGGAAGGGTGTAATTGTTTATATGATGCAGGAAGGGCGAGGAATTGGGTTGCTCAATAAAATAGCTGCTTATAAACTACAAGATCAAGGGCTCGACACTGTGGAAGCAAATATTCACCTTGGTTTTAAAGCCGATGAACGCGATTATGGCGTTGGTGCACAGATTCTCAGAAACCTTGGGGTAACTAAAATGAAACTGCTAACCAACAATCCTGTAAAAAGAGTGGGTCTGGAAGGTTTTGGTTTGGAAGTTGTAAAAATTGTATCATTGGAAATTGCACCTAACGAATACAATCAAAAATACCTGAAAACAAAACGCGACAGGATGGGGCATCACCTTCGCAATTTTAATTACGATTATTAGTTGGTTAAAAGATGAAAATGTTTGGGGGCTAAAATTCGGTTGTGTTACCGACCTAGAATTTAAGCGAACATGTTAATCCATAAAAACCTTCGGGGCTTACATAATAATTAATTGATAACTTGTTTTTATCGTCGGTTAATGTTGTTTCCCATTTGGGAATTAAACATCCAATGCCAAACCCAATAACGCTGCCCATTACTAAGCCAACAGAAGTTGAAACAATATAATCTTTTGTTGTGGCATTATTTCCATAAACCAGATAGTCGCCTTCCGTGTAGTACGTTTTGTAGGTCGCAACCCCCAGGAAACCTCCCAGAGTGCCTGAAACCGCCCCTACCATCGTCCCAAAAAATTTTCGGTTCCCGTTGGTGTAACGAACGTAGCTAATTTGCTCGTAAGGAATTGTTTGCAGGTTATTTTCAGTGTCGGTAAAACTAACTGAGTTTTCAGAAAAGGTTAATTTCCCTGTTTCAATTTTTGTAAAACCGGTTAAAATAATTTTCCCTTTTTTTGAAGTTTTTCCGACCAGTTCCGGTAATGTTTTTTGTGCATTTATTGATTGAAAAGAAATTATCAAGAGCACCGTAACCAAAAGTTTCAAAGTTTTCATCATCAATTTAATTATAATAATTCAACAAGTTTTTCCGACAATTGATTGTATTCATCCAGTACTTCCATAAAATCGCCGGTGTCTTTCCCGTTTGTGGTAATTGGTTTTGAATTTCCATTAACCGACGAAATAAGTTCCCCGTTTTTGTCAAAAACAAAAAGATGGATTTCGAGTTGTATTTTGGCCAGAAAACCACCGGCCCCAACCCCAAAAACTTTTGGTTCGGAAACCGACAAAACAAAAATATCGGCATCGGTTTTTTGTGTAATAATTTTTATTTCGTTTTGAAATGAAGGTATAATATCGTTGAGTTTTCTTATTTCTTTGGGCAAATAGGTTATCGGGTGAATTCCGGGTGTTGAACAAAAAATAACCGGAAAATATTTGTCACCGGTTTCAATATTGCGGTTAAATTTCTGCCAGTTGTTTTTTTCAATCAGTGTGTTTATCTGATCGTTGTTTAAAACTTCGGCTTTAAATATTTTCTGAAAATGGCGGCTTAGAATTTCTTTTTGCGTATTTATTCGCGATGCTGAAATTTTCTGTATTTCTTCGGAATTTTTGTTCGGTTTTATGTTGAACCAGACTTCCGCCATTCCATTTTTCCTCGGGTGTCCGTAGGGATTAATCTCGGTTCCCAAAATCAACACTTTGGGCGAATGGGGAATATTGCCTTTTTTTACTTCAATCTTTGCTGAAAAACAAGACGTAAGCAAACTTGCCAGAAGAATGATGGCCGGGAAAATTCTTTTCATTGCTTTTTAATTGTAACGGTTTGGAAATGATGTTTTTGATTTAATTATTCAATTTCATACCAGTCGTCGAAAGCACTGTCGCAGTATTTTATCGAACACGACCCGTCGATTGGGTCAGTAGTCCAAAGAACAGAGCTGTCGCGGTACAGGGTGAGTTGGGAGCCTTTTTTTATTTTTTGCGACTCAAGCAGGTAATTCATGTATGTAATGTACTCTTCCTGGCCGGAAAAAGCGGTCCCGTTTTCGTCAACTCCCGAAACATAATAATCGTGTCCGATGTTCCATAATAAATCGTTGACAAGGATAAAATTAACCTGTACGAAATTAACCGATTCGTCTTTCTGACAGGAATTAAAAATCAGAATTGTCAAAACAAGAAAAAGTAGCCTTTTCATAATGTAATTGTTTAAAGAATTGGGGGCAATATTAGAATGTTTAAGTGTTGCCTACAAAAAATGATTGTAAGGATTGATAAATCTTTACAATATTAAGTTGTTGTTGGTTAGTGTTTTTTGTTGTTTTTCCTGCTGCATGTTTCAATGTAAAATGAAGGTGTAACACCTGTGCATTTTTTGAAGGCAGATATAAATGTTATACGGTTTTTGAACCCGGTTTTTAATGCAATCCCTTCAAGATTTAAGGTGATATGTTCACCATTCAGCATACATTTTTGGGCTTCTTTTATTCTGTATTCGTTTATAAAGGCATTAAAATTTTTGCCGAATTGAGTATTAATAATTTGTGAAAGATAGGTGGAATTTGTTTTTAACTTTTTGCAAATATCGTTGATCCGTAGATTTGGATTCAGGTAAATTTTCTTTTCGTCCATTAACTTTTCGAGTTTATAAATCAGCTTTTGAAAATCTTCGTTGCCAAGCTGGCTTACAACCGACATTTTTTTCTTTTTGTTTTCACCGGCGAGTATGTTAATCTGGTTTTTATAATCATTTTCATTCAGGATTAGTTGTTTGTTTTTTTCAAAAAGTTTCAGATAAGCATGTTTCTTGTTCCTGAATTCAATGAATAAGAGTGCCAGCAGTATAATAAAAACGACAAAAGTGAACAACAAAATCAAAACTATCTTTTGCTGAAACCTTATTTCATTTGACGCAAGTTCTTTTTCTTTTACAAGCAGTTGTATTTGATTTTCCTTTTCTTTGGTTTCATAAATAATATGCATTTCGGCAATTTCGCTTTTTGTTTTTTGGTTAAACAGGCTATCGTCAATAGTTTTAAATTTCTGATAGGTTTGCAAAGCCAATTGAAATTCCGATTGTTTGAAGTAATATTCGTACAAAGCTTCATAATAATTTCGCCACCATTTTCCTGCGTTTCTTTCTGTCAGCCCCGGCAAACTTTCATCCAATGCTTTTTTTGCTTTTGAGAAATTTTCCTGGGCTGTATAAACCTGTGCAATTCGAATGTTATTCTGCATTAACTCTACGGATGAGGCAAATTTGTTTGCAGTGTTAAAGTAGTGAAGGGCTTTGGTGTAGTTTCCCTGCAACCGTTCAACATTTCCCAAGCCATGGTACATTTTTGAATAATTAGAAGTATCGGAAAGTACGAGGTAAATATTTAAAGCTTTCTCGTGGTGTTCCTTTGCAAGCTCATATTTTCCCCAGTTGCAGTAGGCAAAACCTTTGTTTGCTTCAACCAGGGCAATTTCTGCATTGTTGTTGAGTTTTGTATAGATTTGTAAAGCCATGTTATAAAATTCGATTACTTTTTCATAATCTTCCCAATACAAATAAGCATAACCAATATCGTTGTACTCGTTTGCTATCCATAACGAGTCGCCAATGTTAAAATATATTTGTTGGGCCTTATAATAATAATCAATGGCCAGTTTGTATTTCTCCCATCCCGAATAATAGCTTCCGAGCCGGTGAAAGGCCTGGGCAACAGAAACAGAATCGTGTAAATCCTGAGCTATTTCTAGTCCCTGTTTTTGTATTTCTATAGCCTTTTCGAAGTTGTAATTTTCATATTCAATGTAGGCCGAATGTCTGAAGTTTTGAACTTTTATATTTTCAGGAGAATACTTTTTATCTGTTGTTGTAATTTTTGTTTGATCTTCTTCCGGTAAAGTTTTACATGCTATTACAAAAAAAGAAATTATAAGTATTTGTATCAGTTTAAACATAATAGAATAGGTTTGAATACAAATTAAGAAAATACATTATTTTAACTGCGACAGCCTTTGAGGTTTTAATTATAATTTAATGATTTACTATGCAACAGTTTTATAATAATTAAGAAAACGCAGTAGAAAACCTAAGATAATTTCTGTACATTTAAATACATAAAACTTCAAATTTATTTAGTATGGATGGAAAAACAAAAGCTATTGTAGCACATCTCTGGTGGATAGGCTGGGTAATTGCACTTGTAGTAAACAGTAGTGAAAAAGACGAGTTTGCGAGTTTCTATATTCGTCAAAACCTGGGGTTACTGATATTAAGTTTTGTTACTCTTTTATTTCGGTTTTCACTCACGTTAATGTCGTTGGTTTCACTGGCGCTGTTTATTTTCTGGTTGTTAAGTTTAATCGGAGCATTGCAGGGCGAGAAAAAAGAAACTCCGGTAGTTGGAAAATATTTTCAGGACTGGTTTAAAGGTCTTTAAAAACAAAGAAGGCAGGTTTTTTTCCTGCCTTCTTTGTTTTTATTGTCTCGGTTCTTCTCTGTCTCTGAACTTTCGAATCATGTGCATACGGAATTCATTTTCCGATTTATATAATAACAATACTTTTTCGGGTGGAAGAACTTTTAGAAATTCTTCGTTGTATTTTACATTCACTTCAGCTTCTTTCTGAAGGCTACTGGAATAATCACGGGTAAGCTGTATTACATCTTTTTTCGATAAATTAGCTTCCGCTTCGTAGACCTTTATTTCGAGGTCGCGTCTTAATTTTTGTGCTTCCCATCTTTTTTGTTCCAGTTCATTGTAAACCGGCCAAAATTTTTGTGCTTCACTTGGAGTTAGCTGTAATTTGTCGGTCAGGAAAGAAACTTTTTCTGCCCTGAATTTTTCCCAGCGGTCGTCATTGTCCTTGTTTCCCTGTGCTTTTAACAGGTTAAAGCCGGGAGTCAGGAGTAAAATCAATGATAAAATTATTAGTCGTTTCATAATAGTTTAAAAATCAGTTTCCAAATAAATGTCGTAATCAGAAACATTTGAGCCAAGGTAATTGAGTAATTCGTCGTCGCTGAATTCATCGGTAGAGGTAGGTTCATTCAGCAATGCATAAAACGAGTTTTCATCCATTCCTTCAAGCAGTGTCAAATAATCATCGTTGGTTAATTCAGTATCCGAATCCGAATTTTCTGCTACCTGGGCGTTGTTAAAAGTCTTCAGCGGGAAATATACAAGCAGAAAAATTAATGCGAAACTTGCTGCAAGGCTTAGCGCAGGTTTCAGAAACTGAATTATTTTGTTTTTAGGACTAGGCAGAACCACTTTTTCAGCCTCGATTTTCATTTGAAGCCGGGCCGAAAAATCATCGAAATAATGCGGGGGTACCCCAAAAGGGTTTTCCTTTTTTATTTTCGATAATTCTGGTGCAATGTTTTTTAATTCATCCATTTGTCCGTTTTTTTGTTTGACTTAAGCTGATTAAAAAGGTTTAATTTCAATCTATTAATCCGTGTTTTTTATGTACTCTTCAATTTTCCTTGCAGCATGAAAAAAGGAAGCTTTAAGCGCTCCGACCGATGTTTCCAGTATTTGCGACATATCTTCGTATTTCATTTCGTCAAAATATTTCATATTAAAAACAATTCTTTGTTTCTCGGGAAGCTTTAAAATGGCTTCCTGTAACTTTCGTTGTATTTCGTCGCCTTCAAAATACGGATCCGACATCATATTTTTTACCAGATAATCGCTGGTGTCGTTCAGTGGCATAAAACTTCTTCGTTTGTTTGAATTAATGAACGAAATCGATTCATTGGTTGCAATTCGGTAAAGCCATGTGAACAGACTCGATTCTTCCCGGAAACTGTCAATATTTCTCCAGACTTTTACAAAGGTATTTTGCAGAACATCGTCAGCATCGTCGTGGTTGACTACAATTTTACGGATATGCCAGTACAGTCTCTCCTGATACTTTTTAACCAACATATGAAAAGCAAGATCCTTTTTGTTCTCTTGCTTTAGGTCGGCAATTATATCAAGATCATCATTATCCATAAAAAATATTTACAATAAAGACATGTAATCGGGCTGAAAGTTTAATCGGTTTTCAAATTCGGAAATTTAAACCTTCTTCTTTCAATTTGTTATAAATATCAACATCGAAAGAATAAAGTTTAGCCGCCCGGTGTGCCACATTTTGTTGCTTTTCGTTGGTGTCGATGAGCAATCTCATATTTTGAATTTTTTTTCTGAAGTTGCGGGTGTCGAGCTTTTCTCCCAGAATAACTTCGTAGAGTATTTGCAATTGTGTCAAAGTAAATTTATCGGGCAGCATATGAAACCCCAGAGGGTGGTATTTTACTTCATCTCTTAGTTTTTTCAGCGCACATTCAATAACTTCGCGTGCATCAAAAATTACTTCCGGTAGATTATCAATGTCGAACCATTTTACTGATTTTGCCAGCGGTGATAATTTTAAATCATGGTAATCCGGATTTATCAAAGCATAGTAGGCTACGGTAAGTACCCTTGAATGTGGGACTCTTTTGGTTGCTCCAAAAACCTTTACCTGGTTCAGATAAATGTTATCCAGCCCGGTAGTTATCTGAAGAATTTTTTTTGCGTATCCGTCTAAATCTTCATCCATTGGCAGGTGCGTTCCTATCAATCCCCAGTACTTGTCAGTATTTCCAAGTGCCGGGTTTTTTTCAAAAATATCTTTTATCTGTGTGTATTCTTCCCGGGTTGTAAGAAAATTCTCAAGTAATTCAGGTTCTGCCTGCCACAACAGAACATTTAGTTTTTCATCGTGAAAACCGAAAATAACACAGTCGACAGATACGTTTCTTAGAATCATAAAATAGAGTTTTAGCAAATGTACAAAATGGTATGGTTTTATCCGTTTAATTTTGTTTTTCTTCAGGAATATAAAACAAATTCACAATTTGTTGCAGTGCTGATTATATAGTTTTTTAAAACCTGTTTTTATAAATAATTATTCCATTACCTTTGCAGCGCAATTTTAAAATTAGAAAATGGCATTAAAATGTGGTATTGTTGGATTGCCAAATGTGGGCAAATCAACCTTGTTTAATTGTTTGTCGAGCGCAAAGGCACAATCGGCAAATTTTCCGTTTTGTACAATTGAACCCAACGTTGGTATTATCACTGTTCCAGATGAGAGGTTGATAAAACTGGCTGAAATCGACAATCCTAAAAAAGTAATTCCAACAACAGTGGAAATTGTTGATATTGCCGGATTAGTGAAAGGAGCCAGCAAAGGTGAAGGTTTAGGTAACCAGTTTTTGGGCAATATTCGCGAGACAGATGCTATTATTCACGTATTGCGTTGTTTCGATAATGACAATATCACGCATGTTGATGGTTCAGTTAATCCGGTTCGCGACAAGGAAGTAATTGATATGGAACTTCAGTTGAAAGATTTGGAGACCATTGTTGGACGTATCGATCGCCTGGAAAAACAAGCCCGTCACGGAAATGATCCGAAAGCCAAAAAAATGTACGAATTGGCGCTTCGTTACAAACAGGTTCTTGAAGAAGGAAAATCGGCACGGACACTTCAACTTTATGAAGAAGAGGCAAGGATTGCCAGGGAGTTTTTCCTGCTGACCAATAAACCGGTTTTGTATGTTTGTAATGTTGATGAGGCTTCAGCAAAAACAGGAAATAAATACGTTGATGCGCTGAAAGAAGCTGTTAAAGACGAAAATGCCGAAATATTGGTAATTGCCGCTGCGACGGAAGCTGATATTGCCGAACTGGAGGATTACGAAGAAAAACAGATGTTCCTTGAAGAACTGGGGCTCGACGAGCCGGGAGTTAATAAACTGATTCATGCGGCATACCGTTTACTGCAATTACAAACCTATTTTACTACCGGTGCCGACGAAAGCCGTGCCTGGACTTTCAAAAAAGGGACAAAAGCGCCACAGGCTGCGGGTATTATTCATACCGATTTTGAAAAAGGATTTATTCGTGCCGAGGTAATTAAATACGACAATTACGTAAAATTGGGGTCGGAACATGCTTGCCGCGAAGCCGGTAAAATTGCCATCGAAGGAAAAGAATACGTTGTTCAGGATGGCGATATTTTACATTTCAGGTTTAATGTGTAGTTAGAGTAAAAAAGAATTTTCAGCATAAAAAAAGGGTTGACTGTAAAAAGCCAACCCTTTTCTTTTGAAAAGTTTTTGATTAACGCTGCTGATTTGCGTCGCTCATATCTTTTACAATACCTGCTTTGTCAACTTTAATGTTTACGTCTTTGGCAATTTCCAAAATTACAGTAGTTTCTTTTATTTCAACTACTTTTCCGAAAATACCGCCGGTGGTAATTACTTTGTCGCCTTTGGCCAGACTGTCGCGGAACTGGCGCAATTCTTTCTGGCGTTTTACCTGTGGCCGAATCATAAAAAAGTAAAATACTACAATAATCAGCAAAAGCGGAAGAAAACTCATCCACGGATTTGCCTCCTGACCTTGCGGTTGCATCATTAAAATATAATTCATCATTTTTTTGTTTTTAGTATGTTATTTCAATTTGTTCGTTTTCAACTTCAGCAAAAATAACCAATTGTTTTGTTTTTTTTGTATTGGCATGAATTTCAATGGTTTTTAACTGCTTTCCAACCAGCCCCGATGAATCGAACTCTACTTCAATTGTGCCTGTTTCTCCCGGCAAAACCGGATTACTTGAAAAAACTGCCGTTACACATCCACAGTCGGTTTCTGCTGATTCAACAATTAAACTTTCGTTTCCCGTATTTTGAAACTCAAAAGTGCAAATTGCAACTTCACCCGACTGAAGCGAACCAAAATTATGCATTTCTTCGGTAAACTCAAACTCTGTTGTTTTATTCGACTGAGTTTGTTGCGATGCCGTTTTTTTTTCTTCGTTCTGTTTTTTCGTTTGACAGGAAAAAAAGAGCAGCAGCAAAATTACCGGAAAGATTCTTCTCATTGCGATTCGCCTACCAGTCCGCGCCCGGCTTTATTTACCTTGCCGTTTTTCTTTAAATCTTTTAAGGTTTTATCGAGAATACCGTTGATAAAATTGCGGCTTTTGTCGGTGCTGTAATATTTCGAAAGTTCAATGTATTCATTCAGCGTAACCTTGGTTGGAATCGACGGAAAATATAAAAACTCAGTGATAGCCAGCTGCATAACAAGAATATCCATAAATGCGATGCGTTCAACATCCCAGTTTTTTGAATGTTCCTTAATCAGTTCGCGCAATTCGTCCTGGTTAATTATGGATCTACGCAACAGGTTTTTCGCAAAATCGCGGTCTTCCTGGTCTTTAAACATTGGCATCAGGCTCTGATTAGTATCTGAAAGTTCGTTGAATTTCTTTAACGTTTTTGAAATCATCGAAATTACAAATTCAACATCGTCGTTCCAGTAAATGCTTTGTTCTTCCAAAACAATGTACAAATCTTCGGTAAGCAAAATAATTTTGCTGAACAGTTTGTCGATAAACTTCCTGTCGTCGAGAAAAGAGCGGGTTTTACTTTCCATGTATTCGGTGTAAAAATCCGACTCAATCATAAAGTTGTACAACTCTTTTACGAGTTCCGGATAATCTACCCAACTCATCTTCCGCTGATCAAGATAAGTATTTAGTTGTTTGTTGTCTCTTAACTGCTGAATTACCTGGTTGGTAATAAATTTAGTGTTTGGATGAAGGTCTTCGTACGTAGGTTGATGTTTATTTCTGCGGATTTCAATGCGGTTTTCAGCATAATCTGCAATGTCGAGTACCAGCGAAAATAAATAGTGGTACAAATCGTACGTTTTTTGCATGCAGAAAAAGAGCTCTTTTTCAATGTTGTTGATCGACTTTTCTTCTGACGAGTAGTAGGCGTAGATAACTTGCAACACCTTCGTACGGATAATCCTTCTGCTAATCATTCTAATGAACTTCGTTTTTTCTGGCGGCAAAATTAAACTTTTTTTGAAAAACTTTTTGAATAATTTTCAAAATCGGGGAAAAGCAGATTTGTGTTAACTAAAGGTTTTTTTTCGAAGGATTTGCAAGGGATAAAAATCTGTTGGGTTATCACGCGATAAACACTACTTTTTACCTGATTTATTTGAATCGCCCTGTTTTATGAAATGAATACATTTTTGATAACTAACCCTTAACCGTATTTTTTTTAGATTCGTTAAGTTTGTGCAAAAATCAGAATCAACCAAAACAATGTCATATCATTTAAAAAGTATAGAACTGGAAACGGAGCGTTATCCGACCAAAGAACATTATCCGTTTAATCTGCCGTTGTTTTCAGAAACAAAAAAACTCGATTTTTTAAGTCCGGTTACTTTATTTGTGGGAGAAAACGGTTCAGGAAAATCAACATTACTTGAAGCCATTGCCGAAGCAGCCGGTATTTATATTTGGCGAAACGGAATGAATTCGCGTTACAGGGTGAACCGCTACGAAGGTTCGCTGCACCGCTATTTGAAAATTAACTGGATGAACGGCAGGGTTCCCGGTTCGTTTTTTGGCGCGCAGATTTTTAAAGATTTTGCTTCGATTCTCGAAGAATGGGCAACCACAGATCCGGGGCAGCTCGAATTGTTTGGCGGAAAATCGTTGATTTCGCAATCGCACGGACAATCGCTGATGGCATTTTTCAGAAACCGGTACAAACTCGAAGGCCTTTATCTGCTCGATGAACCTGAAACAGCGCTTTCGCCGTCGAGCCAGCTTGAATTGCTTCAATTGTTGAGTGAAAATGCAAAAGCCGGTCATGCGCAGTTTATTGTAACCACGCATTCGCCCATCCTTTTGGCCTGCAGCGAAGCAACTATTTATAGTTTCGATAAAATGCCGGTTTCAAAAGTTGAATATGAAGACACGGAACATTTCAGAGTGTACCGCGATTTTTTAAATAACCGCGAAAAATATCTGGCTGGGTAAGAGTTGTGATTAAAATTCTCCGGTGTGACTTATTTTTTCCGTTTTCGGATTTTCTTTTTCATCTTTTTCTGAAAACTGTGACTGCGACTGCTCACTTTCTTCCCGATTTTTTTACCGCAAAGGTTCGCAAAGGTTTTCACAAAGGTTCGCAAAGAATTAGTCAATTTGAATGACAAATGGATAGCGACCAATTCTGCCCACTGTGACTGCGACTTTTCACTGCTCACTTTCTTCTTCTGTTTCAACTGCCAACTGCGACTGCGACTGTTCACTTTCCAATTCTTCCTCCTCCTCTTCCCAATCGAATTTGTCGCGGCGAATGGTATATTTTCTGTAATAAATTGCAAGAATAACTCCCGAAATTGCACCCCACAAATGTCCTTCCCACGACACTGTCGGGTCGATGGGAAAAAGACCCCAGATCAATCCGCCGTACAAAAATACCACCACCACCGAAAGTGTAAGTAAACGAACATCGCTTCTGATTATTCCGCTTACAAAATGAAAAGCGGCCATGGCATACACAACTCCACTTGCTCCGATGTGCCAGGCTTCGCGCCCGAAAATCCACAGACAAAGTCCGGCTAACAAATAAAGTTGAATAAAAATTCGGTACGAAATACGCCTGTAAAAATAAATAAGCATAAACATCAGAATAAAAAAGGGGATGGAATTCGAAATCAGATGATCGAAATTGGAGTGAATAAACGGAGATAATAAAATTCCCGGCAACCCTTCTAAAGTAAGCGGGAAAACGCCAAAACGAACAAGAGAAATACCCAAAGTTTGTTCAACGATTTCTACTACCCAAAAAACAAACACAAAAGCTGCCGGAAAAATCAGGCTATGGAAAAAAATCCGCTTTTCCATTTCCGGATCCAGTTTTTTCGGATTGCTCGGATAATAATTGAAAATGGGCATTTTTTGTTTTCAAAGTACATGTATTCTTTGAAAAATTCCAAACAGCAGATTTAAAATTCATGGTTTTCCATGAAAAAAAACAGGATTAAATAGACCAACTTGCCGCTTCTTATCCATTTGCCCGGAAACAATGAATACAATAAAATCAAATGACATGAAAAAAAATAATTACAGACTTTTGGGGAAAGATGCATTGTTTTGCTTTTTTTTAAAATCAGTAAGCAAAAAGTTAATTCTCACTTCATTAATAATGTTTATTTTTTGTGCTTCTTTTTCGCAGCAATTAATCAATGCTGGAGGAAAATCAGAACAAAATTCAGTAGTAAGAATTAGCTACAGCATTGGACAAACTTTTAGTTCTGCAGCGCAAAATGTTGTTCTGGTTCCTTATGAAATTCAGGTTGTTTCATCAAGTCCGTTAATAGATAAAATAGATTTAAGTTGTGAAGTTTTTCCAAATCCAGCTTCAAAATATATCTATTTGAAATTAGATAATCCTGCCGGGTGTGAATTTCAGATTTATCTTTCTGATGGTAAGTTGCTTGAGCAAAAGGAAATTACAAAAGCAACTACTAAAATATCTGTATCAGAGATAAAAGCTCAGGCATTTTTTGTTACCGTTTTGGCAAATCATAAGAAATTAAAAACCTACAAAATCATAAAAAATTAGACCGATGAAAAAGATTCTATTTATTTTTTCCTTTTTTCTATCATTGGGGGTATTTGGCCAGGTGCCACCGGCTTTTAACTATCAGTGCTTAATTAGAGGAGCCGACGGGAAACTATTACCGTCGCAGCAAGTGGGGACAAGGTTTAGCATATTACAGGGAAACCCCGATGGTGAGTCTGTTTATACAGAGACACAAACAGGACAAACCAATGAAAACGGATTATTAACGTTAATAATTGGGTTTGGTGATTCACAAGACGATTTTACCGAAATAGATTGGACAAATGTGCCTTATTATGTTAAGGTAGAAACAGATACGGAAGGTGGTAGTAATTATACTCTTGAAAGTACAACCCTTTTAACAAGTGTTCCTTATGCACTGCAAACATATGAAGCAGATTATTCAAATGCCGTATTTACTGAAAATGAAACAGGAAAGTTTATCGCGTATCTTGGAGAAGGTTCAAATTCAGGTGGATATTTGACGATCTGCAATCAAAATGCAGAAAGTGTTGTCACTTCATATTGCGCTGAAGATAGCTTAGGGCTTTTATATACTCAGTCCGAGTCAGGAAGACTGTTGAATGAAATATCGTTTACTGCAAATGGTGGACAATCGGGTTTCATTGGAGTTTATGGTAAAAATAATGGTCTTAATGTGGCTATGTCGTGTTTGGAGGGCTATCCTGAAAATGGTTACATCGCAGTAAAAGATGCGAATGAAGCATCTCAGGCCGGAATGTATGTCGATCAAAATGGCAAAGGTGTACTTTTTGCTGATATTAAAAACTTTTCGGTTCCTTATCCGGGCGACAGTACAAAAACCATCAATTATGCTTCGCTGGAAGGTCCTGAAGCGGCAGTTTATATTCGAGGAACTGCAGAACTCTTAAATGGTGATTGCAAAATAGAATTACCCGAGCATTTTAAATTGGTTGGCAGCGAACAAAACTTAACTGTTCTGGTAACTCCACTTTCAGCTGAATCAAAAGGATTGGCTGTAATTGAAAAAAGTACTTCAGTAATTATTGTAAGGGAATTATTTAATGGTAAAGGAAATTACATGTTTGATTATGAAATAAAAACTGTAAGAAAAGGTTACGAAAATTATGAGGTTGTTAGAAAACCGGTAGTTATTTCCGGTACAGAAAGCCCTTTAAATAAATCATTAAAATCTGCACCCATATTAAAACGCAAAAAATCAATCAACTTTTAAATTTATAATTATGAAAAAACTATTATTTATTCTGTCAGTTTTTGTCTTTTTCGCCTGTGGTTCATCAAATTCACCGGAAAAGGTTCTTGAACAGTTTGTGAAAGCATCGTACGAAGGTACAATTTCAGAAAATACAAGCTTGGTTGCTAATGACGACGGAACACCGCTTTCGGAAAAAGCCGCAAAGGAATTAGTCAATCTCATTGGGGGCATGGTAAAGTACGACATGAAACAAAGGGAAGTCGATAAGTTTTCAGTTGATAAGGTGGATATTTTAAATGTAGAATACAATGAAGCAAAAACAAAAGCAAAGGTTCAATATTTAACCACTTTAAACGGGAAAAAGGGTGAAGAATCATCAACGCAATATTTGATTAAGAATTCCGATGGATGGAAGATAGTTGTAATGGTTCGGGGAACTGATTGGTTAAATAGTTAGCGTTAGAAAACTTTCGCACGAGGTTCATTTTATCTGTTCAATTTTAAATAAGAGAAAAACAATAAAAATTACAATGAAACAATTTGCAAATATATTATGGCACATCCCGTATTTGGGTTTTTTACGCGCTTTGGGAACATTAATTTTAGCCCTGTTTTTAATAATTACCGTTGTTGCAGCACCAATTGGCGTTGGATTATTAAACCTTGCCCGTTTTTATTTGAGTCCTTTCACATCAGCAATGATTTCTAAAGATAAACTTAAACAAAAGGACTCAACAATCGATCCTGAAAGTCAACTTGGGAAAATCATGGAAGTCGCAAATAAGTTGTGGAAAGTATGGGGAACGATAGTTAAAATTTTATATTTCCCGATTGGAGTTTTTATGGCTTTTTTTACTTTATTTTTTATTGCTGTTGAATTTATTACAATAGTTGGAATTCCTTGTGCAATGGCTGAAGCAAAAGCTCTTTCAGTTTGGTTTAGCCCGGTAGGAAAAGTTTGTGTGCCTGCCGCAGTTGCCGGGGAACTTGAATCAAGAAAAGCAAAAGAACAGGTCGACAGATTATTGGCTTTAAATATTTACCAAACACATAATTAATCCCGGTGATAATTGTATTGCCGGGATAATTTAAATTTATAAGTGAATAATTTCAGTTACCCGGAATCCTGGTTTCAAAAGATTTTATTACCAACCCTACCACATTTTTTACTCCAAATTTCAGAAACAAATTCTTCCGGTGCGTTTCAATGGTACTTACCGACAACGAAAGCGATTCAGCAATTTCTTTGGTCGATTTGGCTTCTAAAATTGCCTCCAGAATTTCTGTTTCGCGCCGTGTTAGCTCAATCGAATTTTGGTGGTTTCTTTTTTTATTCAAATAAACCCTTTTGAACTCGGGGCAAAGAAAGGTTTCATTTCTTGTTAAGGCATTTATAGCGCAAATTATTTCAGCCGGATCGGAAACTTTTGAAACAAAACCCTCGATTTTTTGTTGCGATAAATTCTGAAAAACCCAGGAATGTGCATGCATGGTCAGCAATATTATTTTTGACTTTTTTTGTTTTAAATTGATTTTTGAAATGACATCTTTTGCATTTCCTCCCGGCATTTCAAGGTCGAGTATAAAAAGGTCAAATTCCGAATCGTTATAAAAAAGTACCTCCGGCCAGTCTGAAGCTTTTACTATTTCTGTTTCAGAGAAAATAGTGGTTATTAAATTAGCAACTGAATCAAGAATCAGAGGGTGATCGTCGGCAATTAAAATATTTTTCATGATAAAGGTTAACTAAATGAATAAATTAAAGAAACTTTTGTTCCCGATAAATAAGCTGTTTCTATTTTTAAATTGGCGCCAATCAACCGGGCTCTTTCTTTCATGTTTTTTATCCCAAAACCCAAATGGTTTCCGTTTTGAAACCCTTTTCCATTATCACAAACCTCAAGGTAAATTTTGTCGCTTTCTTTTTCAATTTTGATGGTAATTGTTTTAGCTCCGGAATGTTTTAATGTATTCGAAACCGATTCCTGTACAATTCTGTACATTTCGTTTTGATGATTTTCGGGAACCAGGGCCCAGTTAATTTTATTGTCGAAATCAAAATAAAACTCAATATCGTTGTTGTTTGTCCAGTATTTCTGTTCGGCAATTAATTGGGGCAACTCAATATTTGTAAACCGGGGTTTTGCCATTTGGTGCGAAAGGTTTCGAATATAATACTGAAATTTACTGAGCTCATTTCTCAACAATGATTCATCTTCGCCAATAAAAATCCCTTTTTTTGATGCAACAAAATACCGCAAGGCCGAAACTTGTCCGCTCAAATCGTCGTGCAACTCTTTGGCCAGTCGCGTTCGTTCTCTTTCCTGTCCTTCGAGGCTCGACTTCAGAATTTTTGTTTTGCTTTGTTCAAGAATATTTTGAATTTGATGTTCTTTTGCAGTATTCTCGGATTTGAGTTTTAAAATATTCATTTTTTGACGGTTGCGTAAATAAAGTCCCAGCGCACCAATCATTGCCAGAAAAATAATTAATAAAACAAAGATGAATTGGTATCTCGATTTTGATAGCTGTGCATTTAATTTTTCATTCTCGAACTGGCTGGTTAGTTTAGTTATCCTGGCTTCTTTTTCAGCAGCTTCATATTTTTCTTCCAACTGAACAATTCTTTTTTGGATTTCCGAACTTCGCTCTTCATCAAAAGTTTCTTTGAAAAGTTTATGGTAATACAAAGCTTTTTCAAAATTTCCCTGTTTTTCATAAACTTCTGAAAGCCTTGAGTAATGATCGGTTACCAAACCACTTTTTTCAATCTTTTCCATAAAATGCAAACAATCCAGCAATACCAGCTCGGCTTCTTTTAAGTAGTTGTAATGCATGTAAATCTCAGCCTGCATAATTCCAATGTATCCTTTGCGTTCGGTGTTCAGAATCGGGTTGGTTTCAGCGATGAAATTCATTCCAATTTTACGGGCGTTGCTTTTACCTAGAATTACACTGCAACGCCACAAATGCATGTAACTGTTTAACGGAACAAAACGATAAGTCCAGTTCTCGCCACATTCATCAATTACTTGTTGGAAATAATGGAAAGCCGTGTCGTAGTTTTCAAGCTGAAAATTTCCCATACCCATTCCATAAAGAACATCAATGTTTGTTTGTCCGGCAGCTTCTGAAAGTTTAAATGCTTCAAAGTAATATTCCAGTGATTTTTGGGTATAAACCAGATTTTCATAAATCATTCCAATCCGGCAGTCCAAATCAATAATTTCAAAAGTATCGCTTACGGGAATTTTTTCTTTTAACACCAGTAAATAGTGGAGGGCAGAGTCGAGTTGGCCTGAGTTATGATAAATTCCTGCTATTCTTTTATAGATTTCGTTTAATTTGAAATCGTTGTTGGCTTTGCTGATAATCTCAGTTTCATTTAAAATGGTTAAAGCGCTGTCGATAAAACCAATGTTGTTGACATAGTTTGAAAACCGGATATTAAATTGAATTTCCTGTTTTTTATCGCCCCTGAGTGAAATTTCTTTTTTTAATGATTGCAGAAGCGAATCTGATTTATCAAACTTATCCTGAATCTCAAAACATCTCGACAGATTAAGTTTTGCATTGAAATTCAATTTGTTCAAATTATTCTTTCTGCTTTCCGAAATTGCTTTTTTTAGCAGAATTTCGGAACTGTCGGTATTTGAATTGTACAACGAAATTGCTTTTTGAATATCCAGTACAATATTTAAACTATCCTGGTTTACAGAAGGTTGTTGTGTGAAAAACGAGCCACAGGATGCTTTTAATGTCAATAAAAGAAAAAGATAGATTAGGTGAAAAGAAATTTTCATTGGGTTGGTTTGTCGAAATAACGATTTGGTAGATTTTTTTTTTAGACGAGTTCTTTAATCAATTTTGTAAATCCGTAAATATCTTCCTCGGTTGTGTCAAACGAAGTCATCCAGCGTACTTCTGAAATGGCGTCGTTCCACATGTAAAAAAAGTATTTTTCTTTGAGCGGCTTAATAATTTTTCGGGGAACAACGGCAAAAACACCGTTTGCATTCACCGGCTGGGTAATTTTTATCTCCGGGATTTTTGCAATCTCAGCTTCCAGTAATTGGGCCATTTTGTTGGAATGTGAGGCGTTTTGTTTCCACAAATCATTTTCGAAATAAGCCAGAAACTGTGCCCCGACAAAACGCATTTTTGAATACAACTGCATACTTTGTTTGCGAATATATTTGGTCAGTTTGGCCAGTTCCGGATTGAAAAAAAGAACAGCTTCGCCCATCATCATTCCGTTTTTTGTACCGCCAAACGAAAGAATATCAACACCACAATCTTTGGAGAGTTCTCTGAAATCCATGTTCAGCGCAACAGCAGCATTCGAAATTCGCGCACCGTCCATGTGAAGCAGCATTCCGTTTTGGTGGGCCAAATCTGCAAGTGCGCGAATTTCTTCCGGTTGATAAACCGTTCCCATTTCGCTTACCTGCGATATTGAAATTACTTTCGGCTGCGAGTGGTGTTCAAAATCGAAGCCTTTCAAATGGTGTTTTACTGTTTCGGGGGTGATTTTTCCGTTTACCGGCTCAACCGGCAACAATTTGCAGCCCGAGAATTTTTCGGGGGCCCCGCATTCGTCTTCCTGAATGTGTGCAGTTTCAGCACAAATTACCGAGTTAAAACTTTGGGTAACTGTCGACAGTGCAAGAACGTTTGCGCCGGTTCCGTTAAATACAAAAAAAACTTCGGTTTCAGCACCGAATTTTTCCTTAAATATTTCAATGGCTTTTTGTGTGTATTCATCATCGCCGTAACCAACTACGTGCCCGACATTTGCATTTTCAACGGCTTTTAAAATCAATGGGTGAACTCCCGAATTATTATCGCTGGCAAATCCTTTTTTCATTTTATACAATTGATTTTTTCTGGGTTTTTCTGATTCTTTGTAACTTACCGTAAATTTTAGTACCAATAAATTAAGAAAACCGAAAGTACAAAAAAATGGAGGAACAGCTTTCCATCGCGCAAAAAATCTATCTCCTTTTCATTAACCCCGGGAAGGGCGGTTACTTGCTGAGAATGGGCAACACATTGAATTATACACTTGCCGGGGCAGTTTTGCTGGAACTGGCCGCTGAAAATAAAATCAGCATTGAAGGGAAGAAAATTACACCGGTTGAAACAAGAAGTTCATTATTGTATCAGCAACGGGTTTTGGATAAAATCAGTTCAACAGGAAATACAAGAAGCGCTGTCCGCTGGATTCGGCGTTTGTCTTTTTCAAATTCAGCCCTGAGAAATGAAATCAGACAAAGTCTTTACAACAAAAGATATATTCGTTTAGAGGAAAAGCAGTTTTTATTTTTTCACTGGAAAAAACCTCATCTATCCGAAAAAGCAAAAGTTGCTGATTCGATAAAAGAAATTGAAACCTGGATTTTTACCGGAACTTCCGAAACCGAAAATTTGTATTTGCTCTCGTTGCTTATTCCCGGTGAAATGCTCCGCCGGTTATTTTCCGACAAAGAAAAACGCAGGGCAGCACGAAAAAGGTTGAAACAAATGGGGGTTGAAAATGTTGTTTCAAAAGCTGTGGCCGTTGCTATTTCAACAGCGCGTGCCGCTGCCACCTAAAATTTTAAAATGAAAAAAATATCAGTTTTCTGGTTTCGGCGCGATTTGCGTTTGAACGATAATCACGGACTTTTTCAGGCTTTGAATGCAGTGTTGCCGGTACTTCCTGTATTTATTTTCGATACTGGAATTCTGGATACATTGTCGGACAAAAAAGATGCGCGGGTTTCGTTTATTTTTTCTGAAATTCAGAAAATTAAAGCTGAAATTGAAAAAGCCGGAAGTTCGTTGCTGGTATTTCACGGAAAACCATTGGAGGTTTTTCAAAAGTTGGTGAATGAATACGAAATTCATGCTGTTTATACCAACAAAGATTACGAACCTTACGCTTTGCAACGCGATAAAGCGGTGGGCGATTTTTTGCAGAAAAAGGGAATCGGATTTTATCTGTTTAAAGATCATGTAATTTTTGAGGAAAACGAAGTAGCAAAAGACAACGGCGAACCGTACACGGTTTTTACCCCTTACAGCAAAAAGTGGAAACAGGTTCTGGGAACCAACGAAATTCCGCATTTTCCATCAGAAAATAAACTGGACAAGCTGTTAAAAACACCACCGTTTCGTTTGCCCGATTTACAGGAACTGGGTTTTGAAAAGAGTTCAGTTGTAGTTCCGCCGCCCGAAATTTCAGAAAAAATAATTACCGGCTATTCTGAAACGCGCGATTTACCCGCTGTTGAAGGAACTTCGAAACTTGGCGTTCATTTGCGTTTCGGAACGGTAAGCATTCGACAGGTGAGCCGCGTGGCAATTCAACTTTCCGAAGTGTTTTTGAATGAACTTATCTGGCGGAATTTTTTTATTGATATTTTGTGGCATTTTCCGCAGGTCGTGGAAAAATCGTTCAAACCAAAATACGACAACATTGATTGGCGCAACAACGAAGATGAATTTCAGCACTGGTGCAACGGCGAAACGGGCTACCCATTGGTAGATGCCGGCATGCGCGAACTAAATGAAACCGGATTTATGCACAACCGCGTGCGAATGGTAACAGCGAGTTTCCTTACCAAACATTTGCTGATTGACCGGCGGTGGGGGGAGGCATATTTTGCTGAAAAATTGCTCGATTTTGAACTGGCTTCAAACAATGGAAATTGGCAGTGGGCAGCAGGTTGCGGTTGCGATGCAGCGCCGTATTTCAGGGTTTTTAACCCCGAAGCGCAGCAGAGAAAATTCGATCCGCAGGGAAAGTACATTTTAAAATGGGTACCCGAATATGGAACTTTCAGTTATCCTCAGCCAATGGTTGAACATACTTTTGCACGCGAAAGAGTTTTGTCGGTTTATAAAAATGCTTTAAAATAGAACCATGGAAAAACTCAAAAAAACAATTTTATATATTTCCGGGCCGGGAGTTCTGTTGGTGGAAATAGTTGCTGTTTTTGTCCACTTATTTACTTCGGCGAATGCGAAACCCTGGATAATTGGCGGGTTGCTGGTTTTTTTCATCGTCTTTCTTCCGCTTTATTCGATTGAATATTTCCGTCAGGATTTTAAAAACGAGCAGAACAAAAAGGCTGTTCAGTTTAGAAAAAAGAAAACACGGAAAGAGTGGGAGGGTGGAAACATTCACGGAAAAACGCCCGTCGAAACCAACCGTCCGGGAAAAATGTTTAACGGGTAATTTTTGTTAGTTTTCCTGCAGCCACTCGATAATTCTTTTGTTTTTTGGCCCTTGAAATGGAGGTATAAAATCTTCCACATTTCCTTCCCTGTCAACCATAAACTTCTGGAAATTCCACATAACCTTGGCATCCAGTGTTCCGTTTTCCTCACTGCTGGTGAGCCATCTGTAAATGGGGGCAATGTCGTCTTTGATTGAAATTTTAGCCATCATCGGGAACGAAACATTGTATTTGCTGGTGCAGAATTCATAAATCTGTTCGTTTTCTCCCGGGTCTTGTTTCCCAAAATCGTTGCACGGAAATCCGATAATTTCAAAATCGTCGCCACCGTATTCTTCATACAATTCCTGCAATTTCTTAAACTGTGGAGTAAGCGTACATTCCGAAGCCGTGTTTACAATCAGAACTTTCTTCCCTTTCAACGTTGAAAAATCAAATTCTTTTCCGTCGATTGTAGTGGCTTTAAAATCGTACAGTGTTTTGTGCTGGGCAAAAACAGGAAGGGAAATTAAAATCAAAAACAGGAGAATAAAATTTTTCATATTGAACTGAATTTATATTCGTCTGCAAATCAATTTAAACAATAATTACAGCAACTGTTGTTAATAAAAAATCCGTGGATAAAAGGCATATTTGTTTATCTTTGGTCAATTCACAGCTGCAAAGCGAAGATATGGAGAATTTTATAGTTTCAGCAAGAAAATACAGGCCCGATTCATTCGACACGGTTGTTGCCCAGGCATCGATAACAAATACGTTAAAAAATGCCATTAAAAGCAAACAGCTGGCGCATGCCTATTTATTTTGCGGACCGCGCGGTGTGGGTAAAACTACCTGTGCGCGTATTTTTGCAAAAACAATAAATTGTACAAATCTTACTTCCGAAACAGAGGCGTGCAACGAATGTGAATCGTGTAAAGCATTCAACACCAGTCGTTCGTTTAATATTCACGAGTTGGATGCTGCTTCGAACAACTCGGTTGACGATATCAGGAATCTTACCGATCAGGTACGCGTTCCCCCGCAAATGGGAAAATACAGCGTTTACATTATCGATGAGGTTCACATGCTTTCGCAGCAGGCTTTTAATGCTTTTTTGAAAACGCTGGAAGAGCCGCCGAAACATGCCATTTTTATTTTGGCAACTACGGAAAAGCACAAAATTATCCCGACTATTTTATCGCGCTGCCAGATTTTTGATTTTAACCGGATTCGGGTGGAAGACATTGCCAACCACCTTGAATTTGTTGCTAAAAACGAAAATGTTGCCTTTGAAAAGGAAGGCCTCAACATTATTGCACAAAAAGCCGACGGAGCCATGCGCGATGCTTTGTCGATTTTCGACCAGATTGTCAGTTTTTCGGGAAAACAAATTACCTATCAGGATGTAATTACCAACCTGAACGTTCTTGATTACGATTATTATTTTCGGCTGATCGACCAATTTCTGAAAAATCAGGTGGCAGATACTTTGCTAACGTATAACGAAATTTTAAACCACGGATTCGACGGGCATCATTTTATTACTGGTTTGAGCAGCCATTTGCGTGATTTGCTGGTATGCAAAGATCCGGTTACTGTGCAACTGCTTGAAGTTGGCGGCGAAATCAAAGAACGCTACAAAGCACAGGCACAAAGTTGCACCGGAGAATTTTTACTGGATGCTCTGCAAATAAGCAACGAATGCGATCTTCAGTACAAATCGAGCCAAAACAAACGACTGCTGATTGAACTGGCAATAATCCGGATGGCGCAGCTAACCCTAAAAAAAAAATAGCTGATTCTTCGCAGCCCGACGATATTCTGGAACCCATTTTTTCAGGTGTTCAGGAAATTGTACAAAAACAGGAAACCTCTGTTCCGCAAAAAACTGTTGCTGTTCCGCAAAAGCCGGAACCGGCCAAAGCAGTTCAGCCTAAGAAAATTGCAAAACGCACTTCGTACAATATTGGCGGCCCTTTAATAAAAGATGCTTTGCAAGGAAAATTTGGTGAAGAGGAGCAGATTTCTGCCAAAGAACAACATCAGATTTTTAACCAGGCCGATGAAACAGAACCTTTTACCGCCGACGATTTAAAAGAAAAATGGGATCAGTTTCTTGTTCGGCTAGAAAACAGGCCAAGCATTAAATCATCGCTTTCAAATTTGCCTCAAATAACCAATGATTTTAAACTCATTCTTGAAATCGACAACCGGATTCAGGACGATTTAATTGCAACCATAAAACCCGAACTGGTTACCTGGTTGCGCAAAGAATTAAAAAATTCGAAAATTCAGTTGGTTACCAAAATTACAGAAACTGTAAAAGGCCGGCTTATTTATACCGACGCAGAAAAATTTGATGAAATGGCCAAAAAGAATCCTCAACTTGCCATTTTAAAACAAAAATTCAACCTCGACTTCGGGCAGTAGAAAAGTTTTCAGTCTCAGTTTTCAGCCGAGTTAGCAGTTAATTTATTGTTTGAACGTTGAACTCCGAATCTGGAACTTTAATCCCGGAACAAAAAGCGTTTAATGAATATGCAGTCTGTAGAGCAATTCGAAGGAATCAGGTTTTTCGTATTTTGCTTCCAACTCATTCACTCAATTACAAATATCAAGGAGCCAATCGTTTAATGACCCAGGTTTCATTTTCTTTTTCAAACAAAATACGATCGTGCAGCCGGTTTTCGCGGCCCTGCCAGAATTCAAACTTCACCGGAAAAACAGAATAACCTCCCCAGGTTTCAGGGCGAATTATTTGAGTTGTTTCTTTTTGAAAAGTATTAAATCTGTCATGTAAGAATTGCCGGTTTGGAATTTCACTGCTTTGCGGCGAAACAATGGCGCCAATCCGGCTGGCTTCGGGGCGCGAGAAAAAATATTTATCCGAAACTTCTGCACTTGTTTTTTCAGCTAGACCGGAAATCCGGATTTGACGTTCCAATTCGGGCCAGAAAAAATGAAGGCCGACTTTTGAATTTTTTTCCAGCGATTTTCCTTTTTCGCTATTGTAGTTGGTGAAAAATACAAAACTGTTTTCATCGAAAAATTTCAACAAAACAATTCTGCTTTGCGGAAACCCATCGGTTCCGAAAGTAGCAACCGACATGGCCGTTGGTTCTTCAACTTTTGCATTTATAGCTTCTTTCAGCCATTTTCGAAATTGGCTGAACGGATTTTTATCGATGGTTTTTCGCGAAAGTTCCGAGAATTTATATTCTTTTCTAACTGAGTCTATTTTCATAAAAAACAGCTTTTATGAAATAACTTTTTTCAGGGCAGAATGTTTACACTTATTTTTGTGCTACTTTGAAAAAACTGAAATTTACCTTGCCGTAATTTCTTATTTCCACAAAATTAGGATGTTCCGAAAAATTATATTCTTTGGAGTGTTCCAGGATAAAAAGGCCATTTTCATTCAAAATATTACCGTTAAATACAGCTTCGGGGACCAGCGAAAACTGTGGCAGGTCGAACGGTGGATCGGCAAAAACAATGTCGAATTTCCCCTGAAATTTAAACAGGAATTTAAAAACGTCGGATTTTACAATGCGAACATTATCGAGGTTTAATTCTTTTGTTACCCCAAGAATAAACTGGTAGTGGTTAAAGCTTTTTTCCACCAGCGTGGCATCTTTACAACCACGACTTATAAATTCGTAACCCATGCTTCCCGTTCCCGAAAAGAGGTCGAGTACACTTTTATCGGAAAAATCAATTCGGTTCTCTAAAATATTGAAAAGTCCTTCTTTGGCGATATCGGTTGTTGGCCGTGCCGAAAATTTTTTATTCGGCCTGAAAATCCTGCCTTTGTATTTTCCTCCGACAATTCTCATTTTTTTCTGTTTAAAAGGAAGAAATATTCCGAAGTAGATTTACCTAAAACCGCTTCATCGAAATTCACACTGTGTTTGCTTTTTAAAGCTTCGGTTTTTGCCGTATGTTTTTGCAGCTCTTTCCAAAGTGTTGATTCCTGTTCCATTTTCCCTAAAACAAAAGCATTTGTCGATTTTCCCGAAATGTTCAACTGTTTTAACATCGATAAAACATAAAAAACAGCATCGTTTTCATGCGAAAAATTAAAACTGTTGGCCAGTTGAAGTTTCTCATTTTCAAAAAGTACGGCATAAAATGTTTTTTCATTGAAATACAACAAAAGTTTGTTTGCAGAGTCGTTTTCCGGAATATTTTCAAGCAGGATTTTTACCGGATGCAAAAAACAGAAATTTTCGAAATGTGCCGAGACTTCTTCTTTTAACGTTTCAGGAACAGCAAATAATAACAGGGCATTCAATTTATTCAGTTGGTTTTCTTCGGTTGCCGATTCTTCGTTAACAGAAAAAAGTTGATTTATTAACGCTGTCCTGGCGTCGTAATCGTAATATGTTTCAGGAATAATTGTAAAATTCGAAGTATTGTAAATAATGTTTATTTCCCTGAAGTCTTTTTGCAGAATTTGTTCAGATTCAATCCATTCGCTGAACCGGCGTGCAATAAATTTTGGATGGCTTATTTTTAAAGGGGTTGAATGTAAAACCAATAAATTATGATCGTTTGGATTTACGACAGAAAAAGAAAATCCATCCAGGCTAACCTGGATGGATAATATGTAATCTTTTGATTTTTCTAATTCAAATGAATCGTCGTGAAAAATTTCATGCATGAGTTTTACTCCCAGTTTCCTGCACTGTTATTTGCTTCTTCCAATGAACCTACCTGTAACCCAGGATATTTTTCATTTGTTCTGCGCTGGTCATTCAAATTTACAATAAGCTGGTGATCCAAACTTTTAAGAATAGTATTGTTGTGCGCTTTGGCTTCGAACACTGGAACTGTGATTCCTGAACCGGTTACAATTGAACCTGCAGCCAGATGGAACTCAGCAATTGTATCGGTAACCGGAACATATCTTAACTGATTTGCATCGAAATTACCTCCAAACACAGCTTCCAAAACACTTTCTTTTACAGTGTCACGAATCAATAAACCCATTTGGATAGCTTTTTTCTCATTAATTCCTGCTTCGATCATACTGTCGGTTAATTCACCAACTTTTCTTACGTTACGAACCGAGTCGTTCATAACAAAGTGAATCAGAGTGTCCCAGCTGCCGGTAAATTTACCGTAAACATCTTTGTATGCCAGCTGCGCTTTTCTGATATCTTTTAATCTTTGAATTGTTGCTTCATAACGTGCATCCTTTGCTTTTTCAAAAATAAGCGGACGTTGCACACTCTGATAAATAAGGTATGTTAAAGCAACTGCGGCGACGAATAGCAAAATTTGAACTACAATTTTCATTTTTATAATTTTAGTAAGTTTATTTTCGATTGTTTGCAAATTTATAAAAAAAAATAAATTACCTTCCTTTAGCTATTGTTATTTTAGCAGCTATGCTTAAAAATCACATTATATCAATATTAACTCAGCATTTAGGATTTTCACCAACACGTTGTCAGACAGAATTAATAAATGGTTTGGCCGATTTTATTTCTTCAGATTTTTCTGATAAGATAATGTTAATTAAAGGCTACGCTGGTACCGGTAAAACAACAATGATTAATGCATTAACGCAAAGTTTAAATAATCTGAAGATTCGGTCGGTGTTAATGGCGCCAACCGGAAGGGCGGCAAAAGTTATGGCCGGGTACACCGGAATGAGCGCATTTACAATTCATAAAAAAATATACCGTCAAAAAACTTCGACCGACGGAATGGGACGTTTTGTTCTCGATAAAAACCTGTATAAAAACACCTATTTTGTGGTTGACGAGGCTTCCATGATTTCCAACGAACCCAACGAAAGTTCAATTTTTGGAAGTGGCCGGTTGCTCGACGATTTGCTGGAATATGTTTATTCAGGAGAAAATTGCCGCTTGGTGCTTGTTGGCGATACGGCGCAGTTACCTCCGGTTCGACTGGCAATTAGTCCGGCGCTCGATGCACGGGTTTTGAATGAATCCGGTTTTTCTGTTTCAGAATACGAACTAAAAGAAGTAGTGCGCCAGGAGGCCGATTCAGGTGTGTTGTTCAATGCCACAAATATGCGAAATCTGGTGACTGCAAAAAACGCCAATCCCGGTTTTCTATCCATTCAACTGGAAGAATTTCCTGATATTGAAAAAATCAGCGGGGGAGAACTGATTGAAAATATTTCGACTTGTTACGATACTTTTGGAATTTTTGAAACCACTGTGGTTACCCGTTCAAACAAACGTGCAAATTTGTACAACAAAGGAATCCGCGGGTCTATTTTATTCAAGGAAAATGAAATCGAAAAAGGCGATCTTCTGATGGTTGTGAAAAACAATTATTTCTGGATTTCGGAAGACGAAGAGCTCGATTTTATTGCCAATGGAGATATTGCCGAAGTGGAAAAAATTTACAGTTACGAAGATTTGTACGGGTTTCGGTATGCCAATGTTTGTCTGCGTTTTGTCGATTATAAAAATGTGGAAATCGACTGTAAAATATTTCTCGAAACCCTTTCCATCGAATCAGCCTCCTTTTCAAACGAAAGAAACCGCGAACTTTTTGAAGCCGTTTCGGAAGATTACGCCGACATAAAAAACAAAAAGAACCGATGGAAAAAAGTGAAAGAGAATCCTTATTTCAATGCACTCCAGGTTAAATATGCGTACGCATTAACTTGCCACAAAGCGCAGGGTGGTCAGTGGAAGGCGGTTTTTGTGGACCATGGTTATTTAGCCGAAGAAATGCTCGATACAGAATATTACCGGTGGTTGTACACCGCTTTTACCCGGCCAAGCGAAAAATTGTATTTGGTAAATTTCAACAAAGGATTTTTTGAAAATGCCGACTAACCAGGGATTTTATTTTTCTACCGAATATGTAATCCCTTCTTTTGCAATCGCTGTATTTTCAAAAACTGTTTTTGCTTCAACCAGAAACGGGTCTGTTTTTTTATACCGGGCAGAAAAATGACCGATAATTAGTTTTTTTACTCCTGCAAGTTTTGCAATTTCTGCAGCTTCTTTAGCAGTTGAATGAAGTGTGCTGTGAGCAAATTCCTTCATTTCCTCGGTAAATGTTGCTTCATGGTAGAGCAAATCAGCATCTTTTATGGTTTCAACAATTCGCGGGTGAAAGGCAGTGTCGGTGCAAAAAGCATACGAACGTGGTTTTTCCGGAGCTTTTGTCAGTGTTTTGTGGGGAATAATTTCTCCGGAACTGGTAGTAAAATTGCCTCCGGCTTTTATACTTTTTATTTCTGCAATCGGGATTTTGTAATGTTCAACCAATTCTTTTTTTATGTTGGGTTGTTTTTGAATTTCCCTAAAAAGAAATCCGCAGGTAGGAATACTGTGTTTTACAGGGAATGAAATTACTTCCATTCGTTTGTCGGCAAAAATTTGCCGGGGCTTTTTAAAATCGAGCGGGTGGAAAATGATTTTGTATTGCATTTCACCCTTAATAAAATCGATTTGAGGCTGAATCAGGGTTTTTAATTCCGATGGCGAATAAATGTGAAGGTCGTTTTTTCGGCCCAAAAGGTTTAAGGTGGAAATCAGTCCGATTATTCCGTAATAATGGTCGCCGTGCAAATGCGATATAAAAATGTGATTGATTTTTCCAAATCCGATTTTTTGCCGGCGTATTTGAATTTGGGTCCCTTCACCGCAATCGATTAAAAAGAACCGCCCAAGTACGTTTAGTACCTGGGCGGTCGGATATCTGTCAGATGTTGGTAATGCTGAACTACTACCGAGTATGGTTACTTCAAAAGGCATTCTGTATTACAGATTTTCCTTTTTTGTCAGTAAAGTTTCTGCTTCTTCAACCGTATTTGTTATCAACAAAACCGTGTGAAGCATCGAAATTTTTACAAGGTTGTCCACATCGGGCAGGAGACCGCACAAAATAAAAGTTCCAATTGCATCTTCGCAAAGCCGGTTAGCCACTAAAACGGCTCTTAGCCCGGAAGAATCGCAGTAATTTACACTGCCTAAATCGAGAACAATATTTTTTTCGCCTCCGTTGTTAACGACTATAAGTTCTGACTTAAGATCGGGTGCGTTATTTGTATCAAGTCTGTCGGAATTTACCTTTACCAAGGTATAATTTCCTTTCTTTAGAATTTCGAATGCCATGTTTCAATTTACGAAATTCCGGTTAAAATAACCAAATCCTGATCTATTTATCTTTTTTCTCGTCAGCTTCCATTTGCGATTTCAAAGCTGCCAATTCGCTAATGTCTCCCAACGTAGTTTTTTCCATGTTGTCGTTAACCGTTTTAACTACTTTTTTGCCAGGGCGTGACTGTGTTTTGCGTTTCGCAGTTTCTTCAGCACGTTTTACATCTTCGTAAACTCTTGAGTGAGATACAATAATTCTTTTTGCTGATTTATTGAATTCAATTACTTTGAAATCAAGTTTTTCATCTTGTTTAACTGAAGAACCGTCTTCTTTTACCAGATGACGCGGAGTAGCAAATCCTTCAACACCGTAAGGCAATGCAATTACTGCACCTTTGTCCATTAATTCAACAACAGTACCTTCGTGGATTGAATCCGGGGTGAAGATTGTTTCAAATACATCCCATGGATTTTCTTCCAGTTGTTTGTGGCCGAGGCTCAAACGACGGTTTTCTTTGTCAATGTCGAGAACAACAACTTCAATGTCTTCACCAACGGCTGTGAATTCTGAAGGGTGTTTGATTTTTTTCGTCCAGCTTAAGTCTGAAATGTGAATCAAACCATCAACTCCTTCGGTAATTTCAACAAATACACCAAAGTTAGTGAAGTTGCGAACAGTTGCTTTGTGTTTGCTTCCAACGCCAAATTCTTTATCAATATTTTCCCATGGATCTTCTCTCAGTTGTTTAATACCGAGCGACATTTTGCGTTCGTCGCGGTCGAGTGTTAAAATTGAAGCTTCTACTTCGTCGCCAACTTTCAGGAAGTCCTGAGCGCTGCGCAGGTGCTGGCTCCACGACATTTCCGAAACGTGAATCAACCCTTCAACTCCAGGAGCAATTTCAACAAATGCACCGTAGTCGGCAATAACAACTACTTTTCCTTTTACAGTATCGCCAACTTTAAGAGTTTCGTCCAGTTTATCCCATGGGTGAGGAGTTAACTGTTTCAAACCAAGAGCGATACGTTTTTTGTCATCATCGAAATCAAGGATAACTACGTTCAGTTTCTGATCCAATTCAACAATCTCGTTCGGGTGAGTAATTCTACCCCAGGAAAGGTCGGTAATGTGGATAAGTCCGTCAACACCGCCAAGATCCATGAATACACCATATGAAGTGATGTTTTTAACGGTTCCTTCGAGTACCTGACCTTTTTCAAGTTTACCGATGATGTCTTTTTTCTGTTGTTCGAGTTCAGCTTCGATAAGCGCTTTGTGTGAAACAACAACGTTACGGTATTCGTGATTGATTTTAACCACTTTGAATTCCATGGTTTTACCAACAAATACATCGTAGTCGCGGATAGGTTTAACATCGATTTGTGAACCTGGCAAGAAAGCTTCAATACCAAATACATCTACAATCATACCGCCTTTGGTACGACATTTAATGTATCCTTTAATGATTTCGTCTTTTTCCAAAGCTTCGTTAACGCGATCCCATGAACGGGTTGCACGGGCTTTTTTGTGAGACAGGATCATTTGTCCTTTTTTATCTTCGAGACTTTCGATGTAAACATCTACTTTGTCGCCTACTTTCAATTCCGGATTGTAACGGAATTCGTTCAAACTAACGATACCGTCTGATTTGTAACCTATGTCAACAACAACTTCACGTTTGTTTAATGAAATTACGGTTCCTTCCAAAACTTCTTTTTCAGAAACAGTATTCAGAGTGTTGTTGTACAAATCTTCGAGATTTGTTCTTTCTTTTTCAGAATAAGCATCCTGGCCAATTTCAAGGCTGGCCCAGTCAAATTCTTCTTCAACAGCTTTTTTAGCTGCCTCTTTTTTTGGCGCTTCTACTTTTGTTTCTTCCGAAACGGCTTTTTCTTCCTGAACCGGAGTTTCGGTAACTTCTTTTACCTCTTCCTGTTCCATGTTTTCATTTAATTCTTCTGTCATGTAATTCTAATTAAATTAATGAGTTAGACTTTATTTTGTTTAAATCGCGCGCAAAAATATAACTAAATTCATACATTTCAAAAGTTTTACCGTTTTTAATTGATTTTTAGAGGAATAATTTATTTCCAAACCGAATTGGGTTTTAATTGCTCCGGGATACCATTATTTTTTGTCAGCTTCATTATTTTTGCAATAATTTAATTTCATTTTTGGGCGTTTTTTCAATTTACACGTGTAAAAAGTGTTAAAAAAAGAACCAGCTCTTGAAACAATTGTATAGATTTACCCAACTCAAAAACAAAAAAAAATGAAAGGAATTATTTTAGCCGGAGGTGCCGGAACCCGTTTGTACCCGATTACACGGTCGATTTCAAAACAAATTATTCCGGTGTACGACAAACCGATGATTTATTACCCGCTTTCGGTTTTAATGTTGGCCGGAATTCGCGAAATACTGATTATTTCTACCCCAACCGACATCTCGCTGTACAAAAACCTGTTTGGCGACGGAACTCAGTTGGGATTAAAAATTTCTTACAAAATTCAACCTTCACCCGATGGTTTGGCGCAGGCGTTTATTCTGGGCGATGAATTTATTGGCGACGACAATGTTTGTATGATTTTGGGTGACAATATTTTTTACGGTTACAATTTTAGAAGTATCCTCGAAGAAGCTTCCAACCTTCAAGATGGCGCTGTAGTTTTCGGCTATTATGTAAACGACCCCGAACGTTACGGTGTTGTTGAATTCGATGAAACCGGAAAAGTCATCAGTATCGAGGAAAAACCGGAAAAACCAAAATCGAATTATGCGGTTACCGGCTTGTATTTTTATACCAACGACGTTATTCAAAAAGCAAAAAACCTGAAACCTTCGAAAAGGGGCGAGTTGGAAATTACCGATTTGAACCGTTTGTATCTCGAAGAAAATAGGTTGAATGTGAAACTTTTAGGACGAGGTTTTGCCTGGCTCGACACCGGTACGCACGACAGTTTGTTACAAGCTTCGAATTTTATTGCAACCATTGAACAACGCCAGGGTTTGAAGGTTTCTTGCATCGAGGAAATTGCTTACAAAAAGGGATTTATTGATAAAGAACAATTAATAAAACTGGCTGAGCCTCTCAGTAAAAATCAATACGGACAGTATTTGTTGAGGCTGGCCGAAAAACAAATTTTTTCTTTTTAAACTGGAATGAACATTATTAAAACACCAATTCCGGGTTTGCTGATTATTGAGCCCCGGATTTTTGAGGACTCAAGAGGTTATTTCTTTGAATCGTACCACCGCGACAAATATTTTCAAAACCATATTGAAACTGAATTTATTCAGGACAACGAATCAAAATCGACAAAAGGAGTGGTTCGCGGGTTGCATTACCAACTTGCACCGTTTTCGCAGTCGAAACTTGTACGCGTTATTCAGGGCTGTGTTTTCGATGTTGCCGTTGATCTGAGAAAAGGATCGCCCACGTTTGGCGAATGGTTCGGGCTTGAGTTGAACGATAAAGAAAAAAAACAGCTTTTTATTCCGCGCGGGTTTGCACACGGTTTTTCGGTGTTGAGCGAAACCGCCATTTTTTCGTACAAATGCGATAATTTGTACAACAAAGAAGCTGAACGTTCAATAAATATAAATGATCCAAAACTTGGCATCGAATGGAAAATAGATAAATTACTGCAAATTGTATCTGAAAAAGATATGCAGGCCCCGTTTTTCGATAATGCTGAAATGAATTTTATCTTTTAAATGAAATGAAAATTTTAATTACCGGCGCATACGGACAATTAGGAAATGAAATCAAAGTTCTCTCTGAAAATTTTCGTGATTGGGATTTTATTTTCACCGATGTCGATTCGTTGGATATTACCAATGAAAATGCAGTAGTTGAATTTTTTCAGCAGAAAAGACCCGATTTTGTGGTAAACTGCGCCGCCTACACAGCGGTGGATAAAGCGGAAACCGACAAGGAAACAGCCTTTAATATTAATGCAGCAGCGCCGGGAAATCTGGCAAAAGCTGCCAAATTGGTTTCGGCGAAAATCATCCACATTTCCACCGATTATGTTTTCGATGGAAATTCATTTTTACCGTTAACCGAAGAAAAAAAGGAGAACCCAACCGGTGTTTATGGTAAAACCAAACTCGAAGGCGAACAAAATTGCATAAAAGAAAATCCTGAAGCGGTGATTATTCGTACTTCCTGGTTGTATTCATCGTTCGGAAATAATTTTGCAAAAACCATGCTCCGGCTTGGAAAAGAACGCGAAGCGCTGAATGTAGTTTACGATCAGGTGGGAACACCAACTTATGCCGCCGATTTGGCCACTGCAATTCTTTTTATTGTTGAAGTTTCGGCAAAGGACCCTGTGAAATTTGTTCCCGGAATTTATCATTATTCCAACGAAGGGGTAGCCAGCTGGTTCGACTTCTCAAAGGCAATTTTTGAAATATCAGGGTTGAAATGTAAGGTTATTCCGGTCCTTTCCGAAGAATTTCCTTCGCCGACGAAACGGCCGAATTACAGCGTGCTGAATAAATCGAAAATTAAAAATACCTTTGCACTTGAGATTCCGTACTGGAGAGATAGTTTGAAAGATTGTATCGATAAAATGGAAAAATAAGAATACATGGAAAATCAGGAATTATTATTGGAAGTTAGGGAAAAAGCACAGTTGTGGCTTTCTGAAACCTACGATGAAAAAACCAGGAAAGAAGTACAAAAATTGCTGGAAAATGCAGATTCAACCGAACTGATCGATTCTTTTTATAAAAGTCTTGAATTTGGAACAGGCGGACTTCGTGGAATTATGGGAGTGGGAACCAACCGGATGAACATTTATACTGTTGGTGCTGCAACCCAGGGGTTGAGCAATTACCTGAAAAGGAATTTTGCCGATCTTCCTGAAATTAAAGTTGCCATTGGACACGATTGCCGAAACAACAGCCGGCTTTTTGCCGAAAGCAGCGCCAAAATTTTTGCCGCTAACGGTATCAAAGTTTATCTGTTTGAAGACTTGCGCCCAACGCCTGAACTTTCGTTCGCCATTCGTGAATTGGGTTGTCAGAGCGGTATTATTTTAACAGCCTCGCATAACCCGAAAGAATATAACGGTTACAAAGCTTACTGGGACGATGGTTCTCAAATTGTTGCCCCGCACGACGAAAACATCGTAAACGAAGTGGCAAAAATTAAAGCCGAAGACATTAAGTTTGAAGGGCCTGACAGTTTAATCGAAATTATGGGTGAGGAAATGGACCGCAAATTTCTGGATAAGGTTAAAACAGTTTCCATTTCGCCCGATGTTGTTGAAAAACACAAGGACATTAAAATTGTATACACACCAATCCACGGAACAGGAGTAAAACTTATTCCTGCTGCATTACGCACATTTGGTTTCACCAATATTATTAATGTTCCCGAACAGGATGTGGTAAGCGGCGATTTTCCAACAGTGGTTTCGCCAAACCCGGAAGAGCAAGCTGCAATGGATATGGCCATCAAAAAGGCGTACGAAGTAAATGCTGACCTTGTAATGGCTTCTGACCCCGATTCGGACAGAATTGGCGTAGTTGTAAAAAACGACAAAGGAAAATACATAATAGTGAACGGCAACCAAACCGCGCTTCTTTTCATTTATTACATTATTACAAAAATGAAAGAGGCCGGGGTAATGAAAGGAAATGAATTCATTGTAAAAACAATTGTTACCACTGAATTGATTGCCGAAATTGCCCGGAAAAACAACATTGAGTATTTCGATGTGTACACCGGCTTTAAATTTATTGCTGAAATAATTCGCGAACTCGAAGGTCAGAAAAAATACATTGGCGGCGGGGAAGAAAGTTTTGGTTTTATGCCCGCCGATTTTGTCCGCGATAAAGATGCAGTTTCATCGTGTGCGTTGATGGGCGAAATTGCCGCCTGGGCTATCGATCAGGGAAAAACGTTGTACGAACTGCTTCAGGATATTTATCTCGAATACGGCTATTCAAAAGAAAAAATGAAATATGTTGTTCGGAAAGGTAAATCAGGCGCCGAAGAAATTCAGCAGATTATGGATAATTTCCGTTCAAATCCGCCAAAAGAATTGGGAGGTTCACCCATGGAATGGGTAAAAGATTACGAAACATTAATTGCAAAAAATTTAATAACCAGGGAAGAAGTAAAAATCAATCAGAAAATTACATCGAATGTACTCCAGTTTTTTACCAAAGCTGAAACAAAAATTTCGGTTCGTCCTTCAGGAACAGAGCCCAAAATTAAGTTCTACTTCGAGGTAAAAGGAAAATTAAATTCGCGCGATGAATTCGACGCTGCGGAAGAAAAGGCAGAAACAGCCATCGATTCAATAATGGAAGAATTAGGACTTTAATTAGTGATAAAACCTAAAAATACTAAATCATGAGAATCAAAATTTTAACATTTGCGCTGCTTTTTGTAGCAGCAGTAGGATCGGCTCAGCAAGAGCCAATGCCAATGAAACCGGAAATGACAGAAATCTGGGATCCGGAAGTTTCAGTAGTTACACCCGGAGTAACACCCGCAGATGCACCTTCGGATGCAATTGTTCTGTTTAACGGCACCGACCTTGAAAAAGAATGGACCAGCGCCGATGGTGGAAAACCGGGCTGGACTGTTGAAGATGGTTGTGTTACTGTTAAAAGAGGAACAGGAATTATTAAAACAAAACGCGTTTTTGAAGATTTTCAGTTGCATATTGAATGGCGTTCTCCGTCGGAAGTAGTTGGCGAAAGCCAGGGACGCGGAAACAGTGGTATTTTCCTGCAGGAACTTTACGAAGTTCAGGTTTTGGATAATTACGGCAACCGTACCTATCGCAACGGTCAGGCCGGAAGTTTGTACAAACAGTATGCTCCGCTGGTAAATGTTTGTAAAAAACCGGGCGAGTGGCAGACTTACGATATTATTTATACTGCGCCGCGTTTTAACGAAGACGGTACTTATTTTACGCATCCAACCGTAACCGTTTTGCAGAACGGCGTTTTGGTTCAAAACCATGTTGAGCTTCGCGGCCCGACTGAATATATTGGTGTTCCTGAGTATTTTATTGAAGTTCACGGAGCAAAAAGTATTGCTTTGCAAGATCATGGAAATCCGGTTAGCTACCGTAATATTTGGATAAGGGAATTGTAATACTTAATATTTTAGATACTTTTGAAGCCTGAAGATTTCTTCAGGCTTTTTTTATAAAACTAACTTAATGAACCTAAAAATCTATCTTTCGTTATTGGCTATTTTTGCCTGTTTTGGAAAACTTGTCGCCCAAAGTAATTTCTCTTCCGAATTGCCATTAATTTATATCAATACAAACGGACAGGTTATACAGGATGAACCTAAAATAATTGCTAATATGGGGATAATCTGGAACGATGATGGTCAACAAAATAAAACAGGGGGTGAATTCAACCATTTCAATGGTAAAATAGGAATTGAAATTCGGGGTTCATCGTCACAAATGTTTCCTAAAAAATCGTACGGTTTTGAACTCAGGGATGAAAATGGTGAAGGTATGGATTTTCCGCTGCTCGATCTTCCTGAGGAAGAAGACTGGATTTTATATGCACCGTATTCCGACAAAACTTTAATCCGTAATGTATTAACTTTTACGCTTGCCGGGCAATTGGACGAATATGCCCCGCGCTGCCGGTTTGTGGAACTTTTCCTCAACAATAAATACGAAGGCGTCTATGTTTTAATGGAAAAAATAAAACGCGACAAAAACCGTGTTGATATAGCAAAACTTAAACCTGATGATCTTGCCGGAGAGGATTTAACTGGCGGTTATATTATTAAAATCGACAAAACCACAGGGAGTGGAGGAAGCGGCTGGCATTCCGATTTTCCAAACAAAATGAGCACCTACACTTATTATCAGTATGAATATCCGGCTTACGATGAAATTCACGATGTTCAGGCCAATTATATCAAAAAATATGTACACGATTTTGAAGAGGCTGTTTATTACCAGGAATATGACCCCGAAACCGGTTATCAGCAATACATAAATATCAATTCGTTTATCGATTATATGATTATAAACGAAATTGCCAAGAATGTGGATGGCTACCGGTTAAGTACATTTTTATACAAAGACAAGGATGGAAAATTAAACGCAGGTCCTGTCTGGGATTTTAACCTTGGTTATGGAAATGCCGATTATTACAATGGCTGGGAAACTTTTGGATTACAGGTTTATGCTAATTTGGGTAGCGACAGCTGGCAAAATCCCTTCTGGTGGGGAATGCTGCTTGGCGATAGGTATTTTACCAAAGCGCTGCGTTGCCGCTGGAATGATTTGCACGAAGATTTACTTTCTACCAACAGAATAATTGAAGTAGCCGACAGTTTAGTAACCTTACTAGAAAAGCCAATTGAAAGAAATTTCCAGCGCTGGCCAATTTTGGGGCAGTATGTCTGGCCAAATTACTATGTCGGACAGGATTATCTTGCTGATATTTCGTGGATGAAAAACTGGATCATTGAACGAATGCGTTCTTTGCATCTTACTTTGCCCGGCGATTGTGATTCTGATCCCATGGTACCTCTCGAATTTGCTGTTAGTACTTTTCCAAACCCGTTTACATCGAAATTTACTGTTCAAATTGCTTCCGACAAAAATTTGAATGTTCGGTTTGAGCTTTTCACTATAAACGGTAAAAAAGTGGTTGACCATTTCAAAAGTATAGAACCCGGCTTAAATACCATTGAAATGAATACCGAAGGATTGGCCAAAGGGGTTTATATTTATCGTTTGTTTAAAGCCGATGTTGAAATTGAAGTTGGAAAAATTGTGAAGATGTAAGTTATTCGAAATTTTCTGAGAATACCTGCTCATGCTTTAAGTTATACAAACGGGCATAATCAATAGCCCCACTTCCGGCAAACCGGTAAAAAACACCTTTTATTGGACCGTTACTATTGATATACGACATTTTATAAATTTCTTTTTCATTCAGATAAATGGTGGCCACACTGTTCCTAAATTCCATTTTTAAATCAATCCATTCATTCAGGTTTGTGCCAAACTCCGATAAATCATTGTTTTGCCCTGAAATATATTCGTTGCCAAATTTTTGAGAAATGCTGCCAATACATCCCGGACTGCACAGCTGAATTGCATGTCTTCCGTTTTCTCCCAAAATTGAAATCTCACTGAATTGGCATACCCTGGCTCCTTCGTTCAGGTTGTTTTTTATGCGGGTTGTAAAAATAAAATTATCACTATCGCCACTAAAATCTTCATTTACATAGTAAAATGAAGTAAAATGGTTATTGGCTGATAAATCGATGTTGTAATTCTCAATCAGTTTCGGCGGAATATAAAGCTGTCCATTTTCTATGCAATTTTCATTAACATAAATCGGGATAATTTCATTTTCGGGGTTTTGAATGGTTTTTAACCACCCGTCGGTTGTAATGTAAACCGGGATTTCTTTAACGAGCCGGTCGTTTATTAACAATTTTGCCCGGTGGTAACCCGGGAAATAATACACCGAAGTGGAGTATTTTTCATTCTTTTTGATTTCGGCACGCCGTCTTACATCCCACGATTGTTGAATAAAAGCGCTGTCGAAATCGTACATCGAAATATCATAATCGAAAATTACCGTATTGGGAACCCCTTGGCTCACATTTTTTCTACTCGAAAACTGTACTTCGGCGTAACTTTGGGCCGGATGGCTGTTAAAAACTAATAGTGCAACAATTACAACAACAATTGCAGCCATTGGAACGAAAACCGCATTTTTCCCGAATCTGAAAGTTTTTTGAATATTTTGTTTTTCCTCCTTTTTTGCCGGAAAGACCGGATTGCCTAGTTTAAAGTCGAACCAGTCTTTGTAATCGAGAAATTGCGCCAAAGCGTTTAGTGTATTTTTCTGCGGTAATTTTTGAAACTTCTTTTTCGAAAGTCGTTTTAATGTTGAAACACTTAAACTAATCCCCGTTTTTTCCTCAATCTGAAGACTCAGGTTTTCAAAGTTGCGCTGTTGCCAGTTTTCCGGTTTTCCAAATTGCATTTTATCTGAAATCTTTTGAAAAACTTTATCAATGAAATCTTTTTCCCGGTCAGTTTCGTTGTGCATACTTTTTTATTTCAAGTCCTAAAATTAGTAAGAACCATTCAAAAAAAATAACATGAATTTGCTTTGATTTTATTTTGAACACATTTTGAACATTGATTTTCAGTATGTTTTCAGACTTTTGTAAAGTATCAATAAAAACCAAAAATCATGAAAACAATTATTTATCTGTTTTTTACTTTTTCGTGTTTGTCTGTTTTTGCACAAAACGCGGTTCAGGTTAGTGGAATTGAATGGCAGTTGCAGGGAAATGTAATCAGCGAAAATTACAAAGGAAAAGAATGCCTGAAAACCGATGAAGGTGTTGCTGTGGCGAATGATATCGATTTTAAAAACGGTATTGTTGAATTTAGTATGTGTATTCAACCCGGCCGGGGTTTTGCCGGAATCCGTTTTCATGGCGACGGCGGTGGGAATACCGAGGAATTCTACATCAGGAAACACCAAAGCGGAAACCCTGATGCAATGCAATATTCACCTGTTTACAACGGTATTGCAGGTTGGCAATTGTATTACGGCGATGGTTACAGTGCTGCTAAAGGATATGTTTTCGATGAATGGTTTTCTGTGAAAATGATTATTTCAGGTACTCGATGCGAAGTCTATATTACCGATATGGAAAAACCAATTCTGGTAATTCATGAATTAAAATACGGAGAACGCGACGGAAAAATTGCATTTTATGGCCCGGCCCGTTTTGCCGATATTAAAGTTACAAGCCTCGATTCACCCGAATTGAAAGGGCAGTTCAAAGAAATTACCAAAGCCGGGGAGGAGGTGATTCAACAGTACCAGGTTTCCGAAGTTTTTAATGCCGGTGATTTAATCAACGAAAATTTAATGCCTGCTAACTTTGTGAAAAAGTTACGGTTTCAGTCGTTTCAAACCGAAGCCGACGGGTTGCTCAACATTGCTAAAACCACTCCATTGGGCGAAAATAGAAATGCTGTTTTATTGAAAATAGAAATCAACGCCGATAACGATATTGTAAAAATGTTGAATTTTGGTTTTAGCGATGTGGCAAAAGTTTTTGTTAATGGCAAAGCAGTCTGGTTGGGCAGCGATCTTTATATGAGCCGCGACTACCGGTTTTTAGGGACCATTGGATATTTCGATTCGGTGTACCTCGATTTAAAAAACGGTAAAAATGAAGTGGTTGTTATGGTTGCCGAGAACTTTGGAGGTTGGGGATTTAAAGCCAGATTTGAGAATATGAATGGCATTAAATTGATTAAATAGAACCTATAACATTAAAATATTAACAATGAACAGAAGAAACAGTTTAAAGGCAGGCGCTACCGTTCTTGCCGGATTAACCGTTGCGCCGGTTCTTGGTGCAACAGGGGAAAATTAGTAACTCCTAACGAAAATTCCTTTTGGGATGTAGTAAAGAAACGGCGTTCTGTACGCGCATTTAAATCGGATCCGGTTCCGGAAGAGGATATCATAAAAATGATTGATGCAGCCCGAATGGCGCCAACATCAGGAAATCAGCAGCCCTGGAAATTTTTAGTTATCACTGATAAAAAGAAAATTGAAGCTTTAAAAACAGAAAAACTGAAGGAAACAGAAGCTTACCTGAAAGATATCCAAAAGCTTGGTGGAGAAGATTTAAAAGCTCAGTTGAAAAAATCTGAAGAACAGCTGGATAAAGGTTATTTGTCGGCTCCGGCTTATATCGTTGTTTTGACAGATAATAACAGTCGGTATTCCTCTTACAATCATTGGGACGGTCCGTTGGCAGCAGGATATTTAATGTTGGCTGCCCGGGCACTCGGTTATGGTACAGTGCATATCACAGATTCTTTTTCAGAAGAGTTGACCAAACGTGTTTTTAATATTCCCGATCAATATACCCGTGTTTGTTTTACACCGGTTGGAGTTCCGGTTGAATGGCCGGCAAAGGAGAAAAAACCGCTGCATAGTTTTATCATAAATGAAGGATTCTAAAATAAAAACCCGGCTTTGAAAATGGCCGGGCTAATTTTTTGGTTGATTTCAGAAATTTCAACAAAAAGTGGTTTGGAATATTTTTTACTGAATTACTGTTCCTTTAGCTCCCCACCAATAAAAAGCATTCATTTTTAACCTGCCGGTTTTAACCGTCGGATCTTCGCTTTCCAGTTTTAATGCTTCTTCCACAGTTTCTACATCAAAAATGAGCAATCCGCGATGTTCGCCTCCACCTTCAAACGGTCCGGCAACTATCAATTTCCCCGATTTGGCCATGCTGTTTAAATGTGCCAGATGTAATTCCTGAAAATGAGCAGCTTCGGTTGAATCTTTGCTTTTTGTTTCACCGCTTTCAAGCAACATAAAAACATATCGTTTCATAGTGTAGGTGGTGTCACCTTCCGAATACGAAAATTCCCGCTTTTCCTGTGCCGAAACAAAAATGCCTAAAACCGCCAACGAAAAAAATAGTATTGCTCTTTTCATGCGTAATTTACTTTTTCAGTTTGTCCTTAAATACTTTTTGGAACTTCTCAACTTTCGGGGCTACCACAAACCTGCAGTAGGGTTGATTTTTATTTCGTTCGAAATAATTGATGTGGTAATCTTCAGCTACATAAAAATTGGTAAAAGGTGTTACTTCTGTAACAATAGGGTTGTTGTAAACTTTTTCATTTTCAAGTTGCTGAATTATTTTCTCAGCTGTTTCCTTTTGTTCTTCAGAATGATAAAAAACAGCCGATCGGTACTGCGTACCTACATCGTTTCCCTGGCGGTTTAGTGTTGTTGGATCGTGTGTTTCAAAAAATACTCCCAGTATTTCAGCAAAACTTACTTTTTCCGGATCGTAGGTAATCTGAACAGCTTCGGCATGACCGGTTGTACCGTTGCAAACTTCTTTGTATGAAGGATTTTTTACATGTCCGCCACTGTAGCCGGGTTTAACCTCAACCACCCCTTCAAGTTGCCGGTAAACTGCTTCGGTACACCAGAAACAACCTCCTGCCAATGTCGCTTTTTCCAGATTTTTTGCCATAACTCCGGTTGAAATTATTAGTAATAAAATGAATACAATTGTCTTTTTGTTCATGACCTTTTTTCTGTTTACAAATTGCCTTTTTCAGTTTGCAATTTATTTTCTGAATTGAAATCGTATTTAAACAATACAACAAAGGAGTTTGAAGTATGTTTTTGCAGGCGATTAAATTTGATGGGTTTGAAAAACAATGTATCCGTAAACGGCAAACCGTAAAATACGAAACAAGGCGTACAAAAGAAATTTTTTGGAAGGATAACCTGCTGAGCCAACCAGCAAACAAACAGCTGACCAGGGAACAGGTGTCATGGCTGCAATAATTATCAAAAACAAACCATATTTTTTTAGCAGAGGAGTTTGTTGAGCAAGAAATTTTCTGCGTATAAAACGAAAAGCTGTTCGTTTGTGTAAAAACTGCCCGATGAGAAAAGTGATGTACCCCATGGCGTAAGAAACAAAGGCGAAAAAAGTAACATTCAAAATATAATGTCCGACACCGGCTTTGTTTAAGGCCCAAATCATAAAAAGTTCGGGCGGAATAATACCGAAAAAGAATTCTGAAGCAAAATAAATGGAGTAAATCAGCAGCGGCCGTGCATAAAACCGTTCGAGCCAGACATCCGGATTTTTTGAAATTACAATTTCCTCGAAAAGAAAATAAGCCAAAAGCAAAACGGCAAGCCAGGCTAATCCCCTTAACCCGTTTTTTACTAAGAATTTTATTCGAGGACTTAATTCCATGGCGTATTTTTTTTCGTTCCGAAGTTACAACAATTAATGTTGTTCAAAGTTTTAAAACAGTTCTTTCGAGTGAGGTTTCGCAAAAGTATCTCCAAACTCAAGCATTTCATCGTAAAAACGTTTGCCTTCATCAGCAGCGCTTTTCGAAACCGGTGAACTTCCGACTGGATTTAGGTATACCAGTTTTTTGTATACAGGGAATTCTTCCTTTACTTTGTTCCAGTCGACCATAATTTTCGGTTTAAACGAAAGCTAAAAGTAATTTTTGTTCATTAAGAAAGAAAGGGAACCATTTCTGATTCCCTGTATATTGTTTTGGTTTTTTGAAACTGATTCTTTCGATTTCCTGCTTATTACTTCCGGCTTCCAGTTTCTGACTTCCTTCTTTTATAATGAATCGCCAAAATCAGCCTTGAATTTTGCCACCAGTTTTTCAGTCCAGTCGCCTACCGGTTCCAGTCTTCCCATAAAGAAACGGAGCAGCGGCGGTTCTTCCACCCATTGCAACCCGCCTACCAAATCACGGTTATCGTACAACCATTTCACCCTGTCGATTACAAATTTGGTTTGCGAAAGTGTAAATACCCTGCGCGGGAAAGCCAGACGAAGCAGTTCAACATCGGCAAGCAGGTCATTTCCATCGGGAAGTCGAACGCTTGAAATAGTTCCTCGTTCCATTCCGCGAATACCGGAAATAATATAAAGTGCCGAAGCCAATGCACCTGCCGGATACTGTTCTTGTGGTACATGAGGCAAAAATCCCATTGCATCAATGTGACAACCCAGCGCTCCTGCAGGAGTAATTACCGGAACACCCATCGAATCGAGTGAATTAACGGCATAGGCAATAAACGAAGGCGACTGGCTGATAACAGTGTCATCGCAGGTTTCCCTCAAACCAACGGCCATGGCTTCAATTTCGCGAACCGACATACCTCCGTACGTAAGGAAACCTTCGAATAATACAAGTAAATCGCGCATTTTCAGGTACAAATCTTTGCTGTTGGTCAATATTCCACCACCACGGGTAGAACTTACTTTACGGCTTGAAAAATATACCAGGTCGGCATAACTGCACATTTCCACTAAAATATCTTTGATTTCAGCATTTTTGAATTCATCTTCACGTTGTTTGATAAACCATGCATTTTCGCCAATCAAACTGGCATCGAGAACCATCATTGTGTCATTTTTATCACAAACGGCTCTAACATCGCGCATGTTTTGCATCGAAAACGGCTGACCGCCAATAAGATTTGTCGATGCTTCCATCCGAACAAAAGCAACTTTTTCTTTTCCGTATTCTTCAAAAACTGCATTTAATTTATCAATGTCGATATTTCCTTTAAAAAGTTTGGAACTTTTAATATCGAGAGCATCGTCTTTATAAATTTCAAGTACTTTTCCACCGTTAAGTTCCATGTGTTCTTTTGTGGTGGTAAAGTGGTAGTTCATTGGAATTACATCACCTTTTTTAATAAAAACCTGCGAAATAATATTCTCGGCAGCACGGCCCTGGTGAACCGGAAGAACATAATGTTTTCCAAAAACTTCTCGGGCTGCTTCTTCCATTCTGTAAAAACTCTGCGAACCTGCATAAGCGTCGTCGGCTTGCAACATCGACGATACCTGGTTGTCGCTCATGGCATTGGTCCCTGAATCGGTAAGCATATCAAGGAAAATATCTTTTGTATTTAAAAGAAAAGTGTTAAAGCCTGCTTCTTCCATCGCAGCTTTCCGTTCATCAATAGGTTTCAGAAATAATTTTTGTACAATACGTACTTTGTGTAATTCCACAGGAATTTGTTCGCCACTATAAAATTTAATGGCATTGCTCTGGTTTGTCATTTTTTTATTGGTATTTAATTTCGATTTGATAAAATTCTAAGATAAAAATCTTCAAATTGAAATCAATATCTTTTCGGATTGATGTTTGTTAATTTCTGTTATTTGTAATTATTCTAAAATAATTTTTTGCAGTTATAAATGATTGGTGTTGGATTTTGTTTCTTTTCAAACATTTTTAATGGCTTTTTCCCACTCTTTTGAAAAAACAGTACCGTCGGGCATTATCGCATTCTTTAAGCTTTTTACTTTTTTAAACTGAATTAACTCAACTTTTGCCCATTTTAGGTTAGCATCCGAAAAATCAGTCCCCTCAAGCCTTGCTTCGTCGAACCGCGCATTTTTTAAAACAGCGCCGGAGAAATTGGTGTGGGTTAAATTGGTATGTGAAAAAATGGAATTTGTTAAAACAGCATTCGAAAAGTTTGCGTTGTTTAAGTTGGCCTGCCAAAAATCGGCATCCGGAAGTTGTGCCTTTTTAAACGTTGAACTTGTAAGGTTCGAATTCCAGAAACAGACTCTTTTTAGGCAGATGTTTTCAAAATTTGTGTTTTGCAGAAAACAATTTCGAACATCCACAGGAATGGAAACTGACAACTTTGAATACATTCGAAGTAGTTTACAAAGTTCGTTCGCAGTTTTTTCATTATCAATCTTTTTTAATGAATCTATTTTTTCCTGAATCTTCCTGGTTTGAGGAATTTGAAAAGAACTTTTTAGGGAGGAATACAATTTTTTAAACATGGTGTATGGATTTTGGGATATTTTAAATGATTAATTTTTTAGGTTTCTTAATTGTATTTCTTTTAGTGAAAAAAGGTGAATTCACTTGTAAGGCTTTGATTTGTGAAAAACTCCCTAAGGGTGTGCAAGAATAAATAATTACATTTGCCATAAAATAGCTGTAAATATTTTTCGCAAATAAATAATTTGTAAGATTAAAGAAGTTAAACATCTTATTATTCAATATAAATTGCTCAAATCAATTATTCTTGGGTGTAAGTATTTTTTACTTTACTATTTAATATATCTTTCAGATAAATAAATAGTTACAAAATAGTAATTTATCAAAAACAAAAGGTCTATTTAGCAATAAAATATTGTTAAATTTTTCTAAAGCCTTGGTGGGAGTTATTTATTGTATAAAATCTTTTTTACAAAACTTTTCGATTTTGTAGTGCCTTTTAGCAGATAGATGCCAACAGGCAGGTGCATTGATTTAAAATCAATTTGATAATCGGATTCAAAAATGTTTTTTTGAAAAATACAATCACCATTTAATTTGTAAAGCGATAATTGGTCTATCGTTTCATCCGATTTTATGTTTATTTTACTTTTCGTTGGATTTGGATAAATTTGAATGGAATCATTATTTTTTGAAACAATTTCTGTCTTGCCGGCGCTTGTTGTATTGTAACAATATTTAAAAACATTATCTTTTGAAATAAAATAACCATTTTCAAGGTCGGGAAAAACAAAATCGATACAACCATTAAATTGAGATTCCATTACTTCCCAATTTTCAGCACCATTTTCAGTTAAATAGATTTCTCCATCATCAATTGCAAAACCGGTTAATTCATCGTAAAAAAAGAATAATTTCTTCGGAGCAATACTCGTATTTAAATTGTTCCAATTTTCACCACCATCAGCAGAAATCATTAATCTGGGTTCATAATCTCCAAATGAAACCCAACCATTGTTTTTATTGGTGAAAAAAATTGCATTGCCTTCAGACCATTCATCATTGCCTTTGTATTGCTGTGTCCACTTTTCACCACCATCAGCGGTGTGTAAAACAATATGCGAGTGATTTTCAGTTCCACAAGCCCAGCCAATATATTCATTGATGAAATAAATATCGTTTATAACATTTGCCATGTCATCTCCATCAGCGAAGGAACTAAAATTTTTTTTCCAGCTATCGCCACCATCATTCGTCTTATACAATGCGAATCCCCATTGGTATAACATTTCAGCAACAGCCCAACCATTTAGAGAGTTGGTAAAAAAGATTTGGCTGAAGGCCCTGCTTTCTTCTTCATCGAAATACGTATATTTTTTATCGATTTGAAGATTCCAGTTTTTACCGCCATTTGTGGTATGATAAATAGCCCCTGTTTGTCCGTAGAAATCACCCGAAGAACCATCACCAATTAACCATCCATTTGCTTCATCGGTAAAAACGATATTAAAGGTAGAGCCCATATCATTTCCCTGATATTTTATGTTCCAGTTCTCACCTCCATCAGTTGTAGCGAACAAATAGGTTGTTCCATCTTTTTCGCCTAATATCCAACCCGCATTTTTATTGATGAAACTGATTGAATTGAGTTCTGCTTCTACCGGAAGTTCCTGTTTAAACCATTGTCCGTTCTTTCCTATTGGTTTCTTATCTGTAACAAGAATGAATTCTTCTTTTACAATTGTATTTGAACCATTCGAATTTGAAACAGTAAGTGAAACAGTGTAATTACCATTCTCCTGATAAATGTGAACCGGATTTTGTTCTGCACTTGTACTGCCGTCGCCAAATTCCCACAACCAGTTGTTTACAGTTCCTCTCGATATGTCATTAAATTGAACCGTAAGTGGTTTTCTACCTATTATTTTATCTGCAGAAAATCCGGCTATTGGAATGAATAAATCAACGTTAATCAGGTTTTCTTTTATAATTTTACTGTTACCGCCCTGTCCACTTACCAAAAGTGAAATGGTGTATGTCCCAGGTTCATTAAAAACATGCACTGGATTTTCTTCGTTACTTGTATTTCCATCACCAAAGTCCCAAAGGTAGGTACTTATTAAACCTGTCGAAAGATTTGTAAATTGTACTGTTAGTGGAGAATAACCAGAAACAGGCGTGGCATTAAAGCTTGCTTTTGACAGATTTTCTTTAGCCATAATCCAGTCTTCAGGATAGCAATCGTGTCCTTCATCTGAGATAAAGTCACCGATAGTATAATCCTGGAAGTTATTTACAGCAATTCTGTTTTCGGTGTAATATGCAACCCAGTTTCCATCAGGACTCCAGATTGGATTAAATACATCGTAACCTGGATTATATATCCAACCTGTATTATTATACCCGTAGATAGACACATAATTTAATTGGTTTACGGTGCCGTCGAAGCAATATATAACCTTACTTCCATCTGGCGAAATCATTGGATCATAGCACTTATAATATCCGGCACTACCATAATTGGTAAGTTGTTTTTTCCCGCTTTCCCCGCCTCTAATAATATTGGTTTGACTGTTTCTGTTTTTTTCACAAACAAAGTCACCCGAAGTTTTGGAATGCCTTGGGTTTGCATATCTATAAAAATCATCTAAATCTATATTAGTTACTGTTTCTTTGGTAAGATCATATTTATAAATATTCTGATAATCGCTGCCTCTATAATAATATATTGAGGTACCATCTTCATTAAATGTAGGGTGTTCGCCATTAACAATGAATTTCTTTTCTGTCCCATCGGCATTCATTATATAAATACTACCCAATTGAGAAGTATAGGCTATTTTACTTCCATCGGGTGACCAGGAGGCATATTTATCAGTAACTGAATTATCTGTTAATTTCGTTTTAATATCCTTATCCAAATCCCAGGAATAAATTTCCCAATCGCCATCCTCATCAGTGCTGTACAGAAGTTGACCGTGTAAATCAAGTTTAGTGGGACTCACATTGGCACTTTTGGTTTTAACTATTGGATACGCAGAGGGAAAATTAGTATTTTGACTAAATACGTTGTAGTTTACTAATAAAAGGACAATAATCAGTTTTATATTTGTTCTTTTCATGATGCAGTTTTTTTTCTACTTTAATTCTACTGAAATTATTAATTCGGTTTATTTTACATACCCCATATCATAATAGAAGTCGGTGTCGAAGTAAAACCAAAGTTCCCCGTCGGAAGTATCTTCGATAATTGAAAATTCAACTTCGCCGATTCCTTTAAAAGTGGCAATGCCGTAGCTGTTTGAAAAGTCGAGAGCCCCAAATATCTCCAATTTATCTCCAGCCGGGTCGTAAACCGGGTAATACACCGTAATAATACCAACATTAATTCCCATACTACCACTTTGATAGTAGCTTTCGTAGGTGCCGTTAAAAGTACCGTCGTCATTAATCGTTATACTTAAATAGGTTGCAGTTGCCCATTTTTCGCCTACCAGTTGGTTGCCTGACCGCCAGGTTCCGGCATATTCAGGCCAGTTGCCAAAACTTTCATAACTTTTTTCACCGTCCTCGTCATCTTTACTACAGCCTGTAATCACGATGGAGAAAATCAGGAATAAAAAAAACAGAGATAGATTTTTCATTTTTTGAGTTTAAAAGAATTAGTTGTGCAATTTTAAACCGGATATTTATTTTAGAAAAACAGTTTGTGTTTCAAATCGTGAATTGAAACATAATATCGCCTCCCTGTTTTTTTTAGTTGTTTTTAAACAATCTTAATATCAGCTTAATACGAATTTTGCTTTTCTTGATTAGTTTTAAGGCAATTAAAACCAGATAAGTTTAAACTACCGAAAATGAAAACCAAACTATCAATTTTCTTTTTCTCTTTTCTCTTTTTGAATTGTTTTTCGCAGGACAAAACTTCTTTAATCGATTCGCTTTGCGACCATGGAATCGATATTGCCAACAGTTTCCCCGATTCATCGCTTTGTTTATTCGAAAGAGCATTTTTCATTTCAGCAGAAAATAACAGCAATTATGGCAAGGCAAAATCGCTTTTTTTGAAAAGCTGTATTTTAACCGATCAGTCGAAATACGATGAATCGAAAAAATGCCTGGATGTGGCTTATCCACTATCGGTTGAAATAAAAGACTCGCTGCGTATGGCAGGTTGTTTAAATGGGTACGGACTAATTTTCCTCTATCAGAATAAATACGACAGCGCCCAATATTATTTTCTAAAGCTGAAATTGCTGGCCGAAGAAATGCAGCACGATATTTTAAAAAATTCGGCTCTTCTAAACCTGAGTGCAATTTACAATGAGACCGGTTTGTTTGCCGAAACAGTAGAATTGTTGTTTGAACCCCTTGCATTTTTTCTGAAGAACGATGTTAAAATTGAGTCAGGAATGTGTTACCAAAATTTGGGCGATGCATTTAACGGGTTAAAAGATTCAGCCAATTGTATTAAATATTATAAAAAGGCGCTTGATATTTATCTGGAAATAGATAACAAATCGCAAATTTCTGAAATGTACCAGAACCTTGGGATAGTTTATCGTGAATCGGGCGATTTTGACGCTGCTCAGCAAGAATTCCAAAAGGCAATTCAAATAGCCGACACTATTTCATATTTAAGAGGAAAAGCTACGGCGCTTTCGCAATTGGGAGTTTTGTATTTACAACGTGGTGAATTTAATTTGGCAAAAAACACTTTGGATGATGCCATCGAATTAAGCGATGAAATTCACCTTTCCGACACCGGCGATTTCTCAAAATACCAAATGGCGAAGTTGTTTCAAAAACAGAAAAAATACAACGAGACTTTAAAAATTCTGGATGTTGTAAACAAAAGCGCACCGAAATACAATAACAGCGAGCTTGTTATGGATGTATTAAATTTGAAATCGGAAATCTATTGGCAAATGGGCGACTATAAAAAAGCTTTTCAAACCAACCGGGAATATTTGAAAATCCGCGAACAGATTTTAAGTGTTGAAAACATCAGGAAAGCTGCTATTCAAGAACAAAAGTACGAATTCAGTTTGTTGTCGGAGCAAATAAAAGCGAAGAATGAACAGGAAAAAAAGGTACTTGAAACTTCTTTGGCAAACCAGAGGAATAAGAAAATTTTTGCTTTTTCTCTATCGTTGTCTATTTTGGGATTTTTAGTTTTTGTTCTTTTTGAGCTAAAGCAAAATATCAGGAAAAATAAACTACTGGTTGAGAAAAATGCACAGTTGATTTTACTGAATAAGCAGATGACAAAAAACAAAAAGAAAAGAAGCCAAAAAGTTAACGATGAAAAGGCCAAAGACATTTTAATCAGGGTGGAAGAATTGGTTGAAAACGGGAAGCTTTTTACCGATGCAAATCTTTCGCTCGAAAGTGTGGCCGCGCAAATTGGAACAAACAAAGGCTATTTGTCGGAAGTAATTAATACATTTTATAATAAAAGTTTTACCGACTATGTTAATTGTCTGCGGGTTAACCACATTCAGCTAAAATTTAAAAAGGGCGATTATATTTCGCGCTCTTTTGAAGGAATAGCGCAGGACGCGGGTTTTACAAGCAGAGCCACTTTTTTACGGGCTTTCAAAAAATTTACGGGAGTAACGCCATCATTTTATATCCAAGAACTAAGTAATATTAGAACTTAAATAATCATACATAAACCAGTTCCAGAATTTTTTCAAGCCACCGGGCATCAACTTCACTAAACGAAGCCAGCTCCTTGCTGTCGATGTCGAGAACACCAATAATTTCGCCTTTTTTGTTTTTGAAAGGAACAACAATCTCTGAATTTGATCGTGAGTCGCAGGCAATGTGCCCCGGAAACCGGTGGACATCTTCTACAACAACGGTTTCTTTTTTGTTGAAAGCTGCCCAGCAAACACCTTTGTCTTTTTCCAGAATCTGGCAAGCCACCGGCCCTTGGTACATAGCAACGGTCATTTTTCCGTCGTCAATCAAATAAAAACCGGTCCAGAAAAAAGCCTCCATTTTGTGGTGCAACACCGCAATTATTGTGGCCATTCGGGCCGATGTATTGTTGCTTTTTAAAATCAGTTCACTTAATTGATTGTAAATCCGGCTGTAGCGGCCTTCCTTTTTGTTGTCTTCCATAATTCCCAAAATTTCAGACTACGAAAAAACAAAAAATGTTTAATTTAGTTGAATAAAAACCTGAAAAATAATGGAACGTTTGATTACCGACCAAAATGAAAAACAATGGGGAATGATTACGCATTTGGCAGCACTGGCAATTTTTGTCGGAATTCCACTGGGAAATATTATTGGCCCGCTTGTAATTTACCTGATTAAAAAAGATGAGTTTGAATTTGTTTCCGAGCAGGGAAAAGATGTGTTGAATTTTCAAATTACCTGGTCTTTGATATTACTGGTTTCAGCCATTTTAATACTTGCCGGAATAGGAATTTTAATGCTAATTGGTTTTGGCATTGCCTGGTTGGTTCTGGTCATTGTGGGAATTGTCGCTGCGAGTAATGGGCAGTCCCATCGCTACCCTATGACAATTAAATTTTTTAATTGATTTGAGATTTTTCGATGATTAAAATTATTAATGACAAACTGCTTTCCGAACTTTCAGCTGAAGCTCAGAAAAGAGAACGGAAAAGGGTCAATTATAACTTTCATCCTACCTACGACGACCCGATAAATCGCATGTTAAATGCTTTTGAACCCGGAACTTATGTGCAGCCTCACAAACACGAAAACCCGGATAAACGCGAAGTTTTTTTGTTGTTAAAAGGAAAATTGGCCATGGTTTTTTTCGACGATGCCGGTGAAATTACTGAACATGTAATTTTAAGTCATTCTGAGGGGAATTACGCGGTTGAAATTCCGCCAAAGGTCTGGCATACTGTTGTTTCTCTGGAAAAGGGAACGGTGGTTTACGAAATTAAGGACGGCCCCTACGTTCAGGCCATTGATAAAAATTTTGCTGCGTGGGCGCCGAAAGAAGGAGAAAGCGCTTGTTCTGAATACTTGGATAAGCTTACTGTTGAATTAAATCTGTAATAACTCATTTCTGATTTTCGTTTCCGAAATTCGTTAATCGTTCACATTTTCCTTATTTTTGTCCCCCTAAAATTTTACAACGATGGCACAAAAACCTTCTATTCCCAAAGGAACCCGCGACTTTTCACCGGCTGAAATGGTGAAACGAAATTATATTTTCGATACCATAAAAGATGTATTTCGTTTGTACGGTTTCCAGCCCATTGAAACGCCGGCCATGGAAAATCTTTCAACATTAATGGGAAAATACGGGGAAGAAGGCGACAAACTTTTGTTTAAGATCCTGAACTCCGGCGATTTTGCAGCAAAAGTTTCCGACGAAGTTTACAATGAAAAAGATTCTTTAAAACTTACTTCGCAAATTTCAGAAAAAGGGTTGCGTTACGATTTAACGGTTCCGTTTGCGCGTTTTGTTGTACAATACCGAAACGACATCACTTTTCCGTTTAAACGTTACCAAATTCAGCCGGTTTGGCGTGCCGATCGCCCACAAAAAGGACGGTATCGCGAATTTTATCAATGCGATGTGGATGTGATTGGAAGCAATAGTTTGCTCAACGAAATGGAGCTGGTACAAATTATCGACGATGTTTTTGGTAAGCTGAAGATTAATACGGTAGTAAAAATCAATAACCGTAAAATTCTGGCTGGTATTGCTGAAATTATTGGTGAAAACGAACGGATCGTCGACATTACTGTTGCCATTGATAAACTCGAAAAAATAGGTCTCGAAAAAGTAAATATCGAACTTTCGGAAAAAGGTGTTTCCGATGAGGCTATCTTAAAATTGCAGCCAATTCTTGCGCTGGAAGGTAGTTCTGCTGAAAAAATTGTTCAGCTTGAAAATATTCTGACCCGTTCAGAAATAGGGATGAAAGGTGTTTCCGAAATACAAACTCTGTTTAATTACATTGAAAATCTTGAATTGCAGACTGAAGTTGAATTGGATTTGACACTGGCCCGCGGACTGAATTATTACACCGGCGCTATTTTCGAAGTAAAAGCCAAAGATGTTGCCATTGGAAGTATTTGTGGCGGTGGTCGTTACGACGACTTGACCGGCATTTTTGGCCTACCCGATGTTTCGGGTGTTGGCGTTTCGTTTGGCGCCGAACGTATTTTTGATGTACTCACTCAGCTCGATTTATTCCCGCAGGAATCGCTGGAAACGACCAAAGTATTGTTTGTAAATTTTGGTGAAAAAGAAGAAGCTTATTGTTTGCCAGTTGTGGCAAAACTTCGGAAAAACAATGTAAATGCAGAAATTTTTCCTGAAAATGGGAAAATGAAAAAACAAATGACCTACGCCAACAACAAAAATATTCCGTTTGTAGTTTTGGCTGGCGAAACCGAAATGGCGGAAGGTAAATTTACACTGAAAAACATGGAAGACGGTTCGCAGCAAAATGTTACAACGGAAGAACTGATAAAAATCCTTTCTAAATAGATTTACTTCAACGAAATTGCTTCAAAATTGAGGCGATGATTTCTAAATTCAGATTTGTACAAATTGCCGGTGGTGATATCCGCTTTCCGTGATATTCATTTTACCCAAACACAGTTTATCTAACTTATTATTAATTTTTTTCAAATTTTGAAAATTATGATGAATTCACGGATATTTGAGATAACACCCGAAAATCTGACTTTTGATAAAATTCAGGAAATACTTGAAAACAATATTCAGCTTGAACTTTCAGAAAAATCGAAACAGCTGATTCAGAAAAGCAAACAATACCTCGATAAAAAACTGCTGGAATCGGAAAAACCATTGTACGGAATAAACACGGGTTTTGGCGCATTGTGCGACATTGAAATTTCGAAGGACGATTTGAGCAAACTTCAGGAAAATCTGGTGATTTCGCACGCCTGCAATGTTGGCCCCGAGGTTCCTTCCGACGTGGTAAAACTGATGCTGCTTTTAAAAGCACACGCTTTGTCGAGAGGAAATTCTGCGGTTCAGTTAAAAACAGTTCAGCGGATTATTGATTTGTTCAATCACAATATTTTGCCGGTGGTTTGCGAACAGGGATCGTTGGGCGCCAGCGGTGATTTGGCTCCTTTGGCCATGTTGTTTTTGCCTTTGCTGGGTTTGGGTGAAGTTAATTTTGAAGGACAAAAAACCGAGGCAAAATTCGTACTAAAGAAAATGGGGTGGGAGCCCATAAAACTGGAAGCAAAAGAGGGACTGGCCCTGTTAAACGGAACACAGTTTATGAGTGCTCACGGAGTTTATACCTTGCTTAAAACATTCCGGATTATTGATCAGGCAGATATTATCGGGGCGCTTTCGCTCGATGCTTTCGATGGTTTGATTGAACCGTTTATGGATAATATTCAACGCATTCGGCCACACAAAGGCCAGGCGAAAACAGCTGCAAATTTCAGAACTATTCTTGAAGGCAGCGAAATGCAGGCAAAGAAAAAGGGACACATTCAGGATCCATATTCCTTTCGTTGTATTCCGCAGGTGCACGGGGCTGTAAAAGACGCCGTAAATTATGTTGCCGGAGTTATAGAAACCGAGATAAATTCAGTTACTGACAACCCGACAGTTTTTCCTGACGAGGATCAGATTGTTTCGGGAGGAAATTTTCACGGTGAACCGCTGGCTTTGTCGCTCGATTTTTTGGCAATGGCATTGAGTGAACTGGGAAGTATTTCTGAACGAAGAACTTACCGGTTAATTTCGGGCGAACGAAACCTGCCTGAATTTCTGGTTGCCAAACCCGGTTTAAATTCGGGATTTATGATTCCTCAATATGCGGCCGCTTCTATTGTAAGCCAGAACAAACAATATTGCACGCCTGCTTCAGTCGATTCCATTCCCTCGTCGAACGAACAGGAAGACCACGTAAGTATGGGTGGAAATGCTGCAACAAAAGCTTTAAAAGTTGTATTGAATACGGAAAAAATTCTGGCAATTGAATTGTACAACGCAGCGCAGGCCATGGATTTCAGACAACCGTTAAAAACATCGCCTTTCCTCGAAAATTTCAAAAACGAATACCGACAAAAAGTGGCGTTTGTAAATCACGATGTTTTAATGTACGAAGGAATTAATAAAACGGTAGAGTTTTTAAATACAACATCAATAAAAAAGCTGGAATTTTAGTTCCAGCTTTTTATTGTCGATTTGAAAAATTTTGGCAGAATGATAAAATTTCTTAGAACAGCTTAAATTGATTCAGTTTCTACAATTTTCGAAAGGATTTCAGCATACGGCAACAACAGGTATTTTTTACCGTCGAAGTCGATTTCTGTTCCAGCGTACTTTTTGTAAAGAACCTCGTCACCAGGCGCTATTTCTGCATTTTCGATGTTGCTTATGGCAACAACTTTGGCAACTTCCTGCTTTTCTTTTGCAGAATCGGGAATAATAATTCCTGAAGCGGTTTTTTGTTCTGACTTGTCTTCGGTCAGTTCCAATAAAACATTTTGGTTAATAGGCTGTAATTCTTTCATATTTACCATTCTTTAAAATTAATAGTTATTAAACTAATTTGAAGATAATAAAAACTTGTCAATATTATCTTTAAACATTTGTTTCGTGTCTTCTTTCGAACGGGCAATTCCGGATGTCATCATTGGTTTGCCATTTTTGGGAATGTATAAAAATGCCGGTATTCCGCTGACTCCAAACACCGAAGCCAGTTCGCGTTCAACTTGTGTATCGATTTTATAAACGGTTATTTTTCCTGCATATTCTTTTGAAATTTCTTCCAGAATAGGCGAAGCAATTTTACATGGGCCACACCAGTCGGCATAAAAATCAATAATGGCGGGTTTGTCTCCTTTAAATTTCCATTCCTGCGGTGAGTTTTGATAATCCCAAACTTCTTTCAGAAATTTTTCTTTGGTAAGTTTTACCGAACCACCTTCTTCTTCCCTGTTCATCGAAACGGTTTCTGCAGGGGCAGTACCGTTTTTCGGATTTTCTCCGTTGTTATTTTTTGCCTGGCTTGTATTGCAGCTCTGCAAAGAAATTACTGCAATGGCAAGCATAAATACTAGTTTTTTCATTTTTATTTTGATTTTTAATTAATTCCCAACAAGTTATTTATTCTGTTTTTATCGAATCCAACTACCATTTGTCCGTTAATATCGGTTTGCGGAACACCCTGCTGCCCGCTGCGTTTTACCATGGCTTCGGCTGCTTTCTGATCTTTTGAAACATCAACTTCACGGTATCTGATTCCTTTTTCCTGAAAATATCTTTTCAGCGTATTGCACCAGCTACAGGTTGGTGTAGTATAAACGGTAACATTTTTTTGCAGTTTTTCACTTTCTTCGCCCGAAACTGAAAATGCAACTTTTTCAAAAATAGCATTAAATTGTTCCGGCTGATGACAACCTTTTACAATATTTTTTAGTTGTCCGTTTTCAAAATTTAAAAGCGAAGGAACACTCGTAATTTTATATTCGGGGTGAATATCTCTTACTTCATTAACGTCAGAAAAACAAAGAACGGTATTGTTTATTTTTTCACCTGCTTTGCGATAATTTTCAATTGCGCAATCGCTTTGTGCCGAGCCTTTTTTATACAACAATAACCAAATATTTTCGTTCGATTGAAGCTCTTCTTTGAGTTCGTTAATATTATTAATTTCTTTCATTTTTCAAATATATGTAAATATATAAATATGTTGATTTGTTGTAATCAATTGTTGTGCCATTTTTCAAATTTCCAACTTTGTCAGTTCCCAAAGAAAAAAATTGTCACTTTTTTTATTCTGAACGCAACCCTCTTTTTGCATTTTTAATCTTAACCCTGTGAAACAATTAAACGATACAAAAATGAAGAAATATCTGTTGGTAATTGCAGTTGGAGTTGCTTTTCTGATGACGGGGTGTTTGGATGACGACGGTTATTCGTTGGATAAAATGTGGGTCGGATTTGGAATTTTCCAGGAAACTGATTCTACTTCAAATAGTTATCAGATTGCAATGGATGACAGTACAGTTTTAATTCCGATGGCAATCGATTTTAATATTCATTATTATGTGGACAATGGCGACCGGGTGCTGGTTAACTTTACAATCCTTGATGATGATTCGCAAAACAACGAGCCTGCCACAAAATATTACGTGAAAATAAATTCGGTGACCAAGGTTTTAATGAAAGGGATACTGGATATTACAGAAGAAATTGAAGACAGCATCGGGAGTAATCCTATCAATGTGCAGGATGTTTGGTTAACCGATAGTCTGCTTAACTTCAAGCTGAAATATTGGGGGTTGAACAAAATCCATTATATCAATCTTGTAAAACAACCGGGCGAACTGAATGAAAGTTCTGAACAGCCCATTGCGCTTGAATTACGGCACAATAGTAACGGCGATGATGAAAGTTTACCATATACGGCATTTGTTTCATTTAAATTAAGTGCTTTGAAAATTACCGGGCTCGATTCGGTGAAATTTGTGGTTACAGGAACAGATTATAACGGTGACGAATTTGACTACGATGGTGTTTATCACTACAGCGAAAACAATGAATAGTTAAATTTGGTTTTGCAAATCGTTGGAAGGTGTCTGAAAAGGCACCTTTTTTTGTTTTCTCTGAAAAATCATTTTATGTGACGTTACAATTTTGCTTATCCGTTATCATGCCAGTAATTCGAAGCCACTGCAATGGTTAGCCTGTCGAAAAGCCTATCGCCAAAATATCTTCGATTCAGCTTATAACAGAATTCGTCAAGGTAAAGCTGTAAATATTTGCCTTTAATTTTATGATATATTCCCAAAAGAGTACGTTTCGCATTGCTTATTGCTATGTGTACCCATTGTAAAGTTGTTTTGGTTGTCTTATTTGTTGATTTCTCTGTAATGTGAACTTCAACAAAGTCAGCAATATTAATGTAGCTTACACTTTTATCGCTAAAAACGATACTTTCCTCAGCAATATTTTGCTCAACAAACTCATTGACTTTATCTGAAGTGTGCCCATCAAGGACTTTCATTTTAAAATACCTGCAATGTTTCCCTTTTTTCCCTGATTCAAGGTCTTCCAGTGGAGTTGATTCTGCTGCAACGGCAACGTTCATTTGGCGCTGACTACCTTTCCCTCGCTTCAAGTCTTGCTTGTCTTTCTCACTGGTTTCGGTTTCAAAATAGGCCTCGTCAAATTCCACCATCCCGGTCAATCCATACATGTTGTCACGCTTGCCCATAGCTTCGCGTATCTTGTGCATCATAACCCAAATTGTTTCATATCTGCTGTGCCCCAGCTGTCGTTGCAACTCTGTCGCAGAGATACCTTTCTTACTAAAACTCATAAATGCCATGCCAAGGTACCATTTGCGGATTGGAAGCTTGTAATTTTCCATCATTGTACCGCTTCGTAAACCAGTTCTGAAACGGCATTCTGAACACTGCCACTGCCATTTGGCTTTCAACCAATAATGTTTGGTACACCCACATCTTTTGCAAATAACACCTTGCTTCTCACGTACTCCTTTAAAATGCTCCCTGCAACTTTCTTCGTCAGGAAAGGATTCAATAAATTTGATAATATTCATATCATTTCTGTTTCCCATAAGATAGCATTTTATATATTAGTGGCAGTATCTCGTATATGCAATTACAATTTGTTTATTTTGAGGAAAATAAATTTACAATCGTTGAAAATGAAAAAGATAATTTTGATGCTGCTTGTGGCAACTTTGTGGAGTTGTGTGCAAAAAGAAAAAGTCAATGTGTCATCCAATTATCTGCCGGAAACGCCTCAACTTCAGTCGGACAAAATGACACCCGAAGTTTTATGGTCGTTTGGCAGAATAGGTGGTCCACAGGTTTCTCCCGACGGAGCGACAGTTTTATACACTGTTACCTTTTATAATATTGAAGAAAATAAATCGTACCGCGATATTTACACCGTTCCGGTTGCGGGAGGCGAGCCGGTAAACATTACCAACTCAGCAACCAACGAATCGTCGGCAGTATGGCGCCCTGATGGTAAAAAAATTGGATATCTTTCTTCCGCTTCAGGGAGTTTTCAGCTTTGGGAAATGAATCCCGATGGTTCAGGCGCCAAACAAATTACTGATGTAGAAGGGGGCATTTCTGATTTTGGTTACGCTCCCGATCAATCGAAAATATTTTACCTGCAAAGTGTGAAACTTGATGACGATATTCACGATCTTTTTCCCGATTTACCAAAAGCAGAAGCACGGCTTGAAACTGATATTATGTACCGCCACTGGGATTCATGGCACGATTACACTTACAACCATATTTTTATTGCTGATTATTCGGGAAAAATTACTTCAGGAGAAGATATTTTGAAAGGTGAAAAATTCGATTCGCCCATGAAACCGTTTGGCGGAACCGAGCAGATTGCCTGGAGCGCCGACAGCAAAACCCTGGCTTACACCTGCAAAAAGAAAACAGGTAAAGCCTATGCAATTTCTACAAATTCCGATATTTATTTTTATCATCTTGAAACCGGAAAAACCACCAACTTTACTTCAGGAATGATGGGCTACGATCAGAACCCGGTATTTTCTCCCGATGGAAAATATATTGCCTGGGAAAGTATGGCGCGAGACGGTTATGAAGCCGACAAAAACAGGTTATTTGTAGCCGATTTGGAATCCGGCGATAAAATTGATTATTCTGAAAATTTCGATCAGAATTCAGCATCATTAATTTGGAGCGCCGATAGTAAGTCCATCTTTTTTATCAGCGACATACAAGCAACCGAAGAAATATTCCGGCTTGATTTAGGTGATGGCTTAATTGTTCGGGTAACTGATGGAATACACGATTATCAGACAGTGGCACAGGCAGGCGATTTTTTGGTAGCGCAAAAAGTATCAATGTCGCAACCGGCAGAACTGTACCGTGTTGATCCGGTTTCAGGGAAAGACGAAGCAATTACTTCTGTAAACAAAGGAATTTTAGACCAGCTTACCATGGGCAAAGTTGAAAAACGCTGGATGAAAACTACCGATGGAAAAGAAATGCTGGTGTGGGTAATTTATCCGCCTCATTTCGATCCGAACAAAAAATATCCGGCGCTGCTTTACAACCAGGGCGGTCCGCAGGGAACTGTCAGTCAGTTCTGGTCGTACCGCTGGAATTTCCAGATGATGGCAGCCAACGATTATATTGTTGTTGCACCAAATCGTCGTGGATTGCCTGGCTTCGGACAGGAATGGAACGAGCAGATTTCGAAAGATTACGGAGGTCAAAATATAAAAGACTTACTCACTTCTATCGACGAAATGGCCAAAGAACCGTTTGTTGATGCAACCAAACTTGGAGCGGTTGGCGCCAGTTACGGTGGATATTCGGTATTGTACCTGGCCGGCAATCACGAAGGGCGTTTTAAAGCATTTATTGCTCACGATGGTATTTTTAACTTTGAACAAATGTACCTGACAACCGAAGAAATGTGGTTTGTAAACTGGGATTACGGCGGTCCGTATTGGGATGAAACCAATGCTGCAGCGCAACGTTCGTATACTTTTTCACCGCATAAATACATTCAAAACTGGGACACCCCTATTTTAATTGTTCAGGGCGGAAAAGATTACCGGGTGCCGGAAGGACAGGGAATGGCGGCTTTCAACGGGGCTGTTTTGCGCGATGTTCCGGCAGAATACCTTTATTTTCCGGAAGAAAACCACTGGGTGCTGCAACCTCAAAACGGAATTTTGTGGCAGCGCGTATTTTTTAACTGGCTGGATAAATACCTGAAATAGTAAAAAGATTAAAACAAAGGATGGTATCTTTTCAAGAGATGCCATCCTTTTGCCTTTTTAGAATTTATTGGGTAACAACAAAATCTTCAAATCCTTTTTTCAGCAACTCAAAATAATGAATTGATTTATCCCATTCATGCGAAACCTTGTGCCCCAAATGTTTCTCTGAATTCCGGCTGTCGAAATTATAATCATGGTTGGCCAGCACCGAATTTTGACGGGTCAAACGGGCAAATAACTTTTCAATTCTGGTTTGATCTTCCGGTAATTTATTATCCGACAGTGGAACCATTGGCAAATCATACAATTTACCTAAGGTCTCAGCTAAAAATGCGGGGCTTAATGGCTCACTGTCAGTAATATTGAAAATTGGGTTATCAAAGTTCTGTCCGTCACAAATTTTAAGAGTGCATTTTATCGCTATATCGGTAGGAAGTAAATTTGCTGCACCTTGAGGTGGAGCGCAAAATCGTATGATTTTTTCATTTTTTGCCCTTTTTTGAAGAGCGGCCAGAGCTCCAATATATTCATAAAAACCAAAAATTGAATTTGAGAATCCGGTTTTAGAATCGCCAATTAACCCGGGAAGCCTGAAAATTAAAAAATCAAGGTTGTTTTTTTTTGAATATTCAGATATTAATTCTTCAGCATTCGCCTTGCTTTCAATATAAACATTGGGAAACGTTTTTGAAGTATAAAATTTTTCCTGTATAAGTTCGCCGCTTTTAACTTCTTCTCCTGTAATAAATGCAGTAGAAATATGAATAAACCTGCTTTTTTTCTCCGTTGCTAATTCAAGCAACTGGCGGGTTCCTTCCACATTAATTTTCTGGCAAAGCGACCGGTATTTATTTTCATAACGCAAAATGGCCGAAGCATTATAAATCTCATCGATTTGAACAGATTGCAGAAATTTGTATTCTTCATCGGAAAGGCCAAGATTTTTCAATGAAATGTCACCATTTAATACCGTCAGGTTTTGGAATAGCCCCTCTTCAATTTGAAAATCAGGGTTAACAAATTTGTTGTTTTCAATCAAAATCGATTTTCTTTCTCCTAAAGTTTGTTGTTTACTATCCCGGCCTAATAAAATAACGCGGTATCCTTTTTTCAGAAGTCCGTAAGTGAAATAATGGCCTGCAAACCCGAGGCCTCCAGTTAAAAATGCGTTCATAATTTTCTTAATACAATGTTTTGAAGTTATTTGATTTTCAAATATATATTTATTTCAATCCGGTACTTTTAAATTGACAGGGAAAATAACAATTAATAACTAATTTGTAATATAAGGTTTTTATTCAAGATGAAGGTTCTTTTGGGTTAATTATTGGTGCATGGCAAATAGAGTATGTTGTTGTCTTTTTTACCCCTTTTTATAATACTCCAGTACATTCATTGCAAATCGTGCTGCGGCAGTCCCCGGGCCGCCACTCATTTCAATTCCAACCTCAATGGCTTCAATAATTTCACCTTCCGAGGCGCCGTCGTCGAGCGCTTGTTTAATGTGCCATTCCATGCACGACTCGCAGTTGATTACAACCGAAATTCCGATGGCAATCAGTTCTTTTTGCTTTTTGCCCAATTCGCCGTCGGTGTAGGTATTTTGTTCCATTTCAACAAAAGAACGGTACACTTTCGATTTTTTCAGAAAGTACGAGTGAGCCTGTTTCCGGGTGGTTATTATGTTTTCAATTTTCGGTTGGTCAAGATTTTTCATATTTTTTTTAGCCTGAGTTTTGTTCTCAAAATTAAGGAATAAACCGCCAAAATAAAATTTTACTTTTTACAGGTATCATTTTCAATTAAAACCAAAATCGTATTTTTGGCTGAAATTAGATTGAATTCATGCAAAAAATACACATCGGATTTTTGGGTGCCGGCGGAATTGCCAGGGCTCACGCATATTCCATTCAGGCTTTAAAATTCTATTATAACGAAGTTCCCGGCCTTGTTTTTGAATCGGTAGCTTCTTCACGCGCAGAAAGCCGTGAAAGTTTTGCGCAGAAATTTGGTTTTAACAAAGCTGAACCGGTAGAAGGTTTTGCAAAAAACAAACACATTGATGCTGTATTTATTTTGGGGCCCAACAACGTTCATTTTGAACATTTTCAACTGGCGCTGCAAATGCCGAATGTAAAATACATTTATCTCGAAAAGCCGGTTTGTTCTTCGATGGAAGAAGAAAAGGCCATGAAAAGATTACTGGGAGAAATTGGCGATAAAGTGAAGGTTCAGGTTGGTTTTCAGTATTTGCAAACATCATCAGTTCGCGAGGCGCTTAAATTTTGGAAATCGGATCAACTGGGAAATCCAATACATTTCGATTTACAATATTATCACGGCGATTATTTGCAGTCGTCGTACCGCGAAAAACGCGTAACACGTTTAACTCCGGCTCCCGATGGTGGCGCCATGGCGGATTTAGGCTCGCACGGAATTAGTTTGCTGATGGCATTTTTAGGCGAAGAATTACAGATTACCGGCGCATTGCAGGGAGGAAGTTTTGACGGAGTTCCGGCGGGTTCCGATTTGTTTAGTTCACTTTCGCTGGTTGATCCTGAAACCGGTGCTGTCGGAAATATGTCGGCCAGCCGGATTAGTTCGGGTACGGGCGATTTGGTCCATCTCGAAATCTATGCAGAAAAAGGCGCACTCCGTTATTCATCGCACCAATCTGAACTGTTCGAATATTACGTTGAAGGAAGCAATCAGTGGGTAAAACAAATGGTGGGAAGCAATTATCAGCCAACAAGCAGTTTTCCGTCGGGGCATGTTCCTCCGGGCTGGCTGCGATCGATGGTCCATGCACATTACTGCTTTTTTACCGGAGACAACGGCGGAGCATTTTTACCCGATTTAAACCACGGTTTGGCGGTTCAGCGTATTGTTCGCGAAACTGCCGATCATTTGTCCGATTTCAGAAAAAAATACAAAAATGAAAATGCGTAAAAGCGGTATTTTATTGCACATTACTTCGTTGCCGGGTGCTGAAGGTGTGGGGACTTTGGGGAAGGAAGCATTTAGATTTGTCGATTTTCTGGTTGAAACCAAACAAAAAATATGGCAGATTCTGCCGGTTGGACCGGTTGGTTACAGCAATTCGCCTTACCAATGCTTTTCGGCTTTCGCCGGGAACATTCTGATGATTGATTTGGAAACACTCGCTGAAGATGGTCTGGTTGATAAATACGACCTCAGGGAAAAACCTCATTTCAGCGAAAAGGAAACCGAATTTTTAAAAGTTGCTGATTGGAAAATACCCATTTTGAAAAGCGCTTTTCTGAAATTCAAAGAGAAAAACTATGGAAGTTTTCTGCATGAATACAATTTGTTTTTAAAAGAACATTCGTGGTGGCTTCTCGATTTTGCGCTTTTTATGGCTGCCAACAAACATTTCGAAGGTGAAATCTGGACTTCGTGGCCACAGGGACTGAAATTCAGAACGGCTGTTGAAATTCATAAATACCAATCGAAACTTGAAGAAGATGTGGAATTCTGGAAGTTTTTACAGTTCCAGTTTTTCAGACAGTGGTTCAGGTTGAAAAATTACGCCAACGGAAAAGGTGTTGAAATTATGGGTGATATGCCTTTGTATGTTTCCACCGACAGCGCTGATGTTTGGTCGAACACCGATATTTTTCTTTTGGATAAGGAATTGGTTCCGCGTGAAGTTGGTGGTGTTCCTCCGGATTATTTTAGTGAAGACGGCCAATTGTGGGGAAATCCTGTGTTTGACTGGAAACGGCTGGAAGAACGTAATTTCGACTGGTGGATGGCCCGGCTTCATTTTAATTTGCACATGTTCAATCAGGTTCGAATCGATCACTTTCGCGGACTTGAATCGTTTTGGTCGATTCCGGCTGGTGAAGAAACAGCTAAAAACGGAAAATGGATTCCTGCAAAAGGTGAGCAGGTTTTATCGCTTCTGAAAAGTCAGATTGGAGATTTGCCTTTAATTGCTGAAGATTTGGGAATTATAACCCACGAAGTGGAAAAATTACGCGACCACTTTGGTTTGCCCGGGATGAAAGTGTTGCAATTTGCTTTTTTAACCGATGCAACGAACGAATATTTACCACACAATTACAGCCGGAATTTTGTTGCCTACACCGGAACACACGATAACGATACAACATTGGGCTGGATAGAATCGGCAAAAGGGGAAGAAAAGGAAATGCTGAAATTGTACTTCGGCGGTATAAATAAAAAAGCGTTGCAAAACGCGGTTGAATTTGTCTGGGGGTCGGTGGCCGACACTGCCATTGCACCGATGCAGGATGTTCTGGAACTTGACTCAAAATCGCGAATGAATAAGCCGGGTGTAGCCAGCGGAAACTGGGGCTGGCGTTTCGACTGGAAACAACTTTCGCCCAAACAAAAGGAATTTTTAAAAGTAATTACAGAGAAATTTAACCGCTGATTTTAAACTCCCAACTTCCCGCTTCCAACTTCCCGCTCCTCAACAGCACCGCATTACTGCCTGCATAAAAAGTTCGGGTTGTTCGGCGTGCAGCCAGTGGCCTGCATCAGGTATATCAACAATGGTTGCGTCGGGGTAAATTTCTTTGATAAGTTTTTCGTCTTCTGGCAAAATGTATTTCGACTTCATGCCACGGATAAAAATTACCGGGTAGGCCGTAATTGGAATACGGTCGTCGAACCACGATTTGTTTACACCGCTGACAATCTCATCGAGCGATTCATACAAAACCTTAACATTTATTCGCCACTGAAACAATTTTGATTTTTTGTCTTTTTCCACATTTTTCAGCAAAAACTGCCTGATTCTTTGGTCGTCGATTTTTTCTGCCAGATGATCTTCTACATCGTTTCGCGATTTAATACGGGTAAAATCAATGTCCTGCATGGCCAGCAAAATGTTCTGGTGAAGGTAAAACTGACTGTCTTCTTTCTGGTAAAGGTAATCTTTGGGGGCAATGTCGGCAACAACCAGCTTTTCTACTTTTTCAGGAAAGTCGGCAGCAAACCACATGGCTGTTTTTCCGCCCATGCTGTGCCCCAATAACGTTGCTTTTTCAATTTTGTGTTTTTCAAAAAACTCAGCCAAATCTGCTTTCATTAAATCGAAAGTGTGTTCGTCTGAAAAAGGCGATCGCCCGTGATTGCGCTGGTCAATCATAAAAACCGTGTGTTTTTCAGCCAGTCGTTTTCCAATATTCAGCCAGTTATCCGACGAACCGTATAAACCATGTACAATTACCAGCGGCGATCCGCTTCCTTCCGTGCGGTAAAATAATTCCATCCTTTTTAGTTCAGATTTTAATGTTCAGAGTTCCCGTGATTTGACGTAAGTTTTCAAACTTCAACCTTCTGACTTCCCACTTCCTCTCTATTTCAAACAATCGAGGTATTTATGAATGGTAGTTTCCAATCCTAAATAAAGTGCGTCGGCAATTAATGCGTGACCAATAGAAACTTCTTTCAGGTTAGGAATGTGTTTGTATAAATAATTCAGGTTTTCGAGACTTAAATCGTGACCGGCATTTACATCTATTCCCATCGAGTCGGCTACTTTTGCAGCTTCAACAAAAGGTTCAATGGCTTTATTTCTGTTGATGGGATATAATGTTGCATAAGGTTCGGTGTACAATTCCACACGGTCGGTTTTAATTTCAGCGGCACCTTCAATAGCCACCGGATCGGGATCGACAAAAATAGAAGTACGAATTCCGTGTTCCTTTAATTCTGCGATTATATCTTTTAAAAAACTGAGATTTTTCCAGGTGTCCCAGCCATGGTCGCTGGTAAGTTGATGGTGTGTGTCGGGAACCAGGGTAACCTGGTCGGCCTGCACTTCAATCACCATTCTTAAAAATTCTTTACTTGGGTAACCTTCAATATTATATTCGGTGGTAATCAGCGGTTTAATCTCATAAACATCGCGTCGGGTAATGTGTCTTTCATCGGGGCGCGGATGAATGGTAATTCCCTGAGCGCCAAATTTCTGGCAATGAATTGCTGCCTCTTTTACACTTGGAACTGCCCCTCCTCGGGAGTTTCGTAGTGTTGCTATTTTGTTTATATTTACACTTAATCTTGTCATTTTGTGAAAAATTAACGTCGCAATTTACGATTTTCAATTCGAAACGTTTAAATAAAAAATAAAGAATTGCTGGCAGAAAGTTTAATATCAGATGTTGTACCTTCCATAAAAAGTTCGGAAATAGGACAAAAGGCACTGAACTGGATGGATGTTTTCAGGGTTTCGCACATTCCTGTTGTGAACGAATCTTCTTATCTCGGACTGGTTTCAGATAAGTTAATCTACGACCTCGATTTGCTCGAAAAACCCATTGAAACGGAACTCGACAAACTCAATACTTCGCACGTTCATAAAGATCAGCACATTTTTGAAATAGCTATATTAATGTATAAGCTGAAATTAAGTGTAATCGGCGTTTTGGATTCGGAACACAATTATCTAGGGGCAATTACCCTTTACGATTTGGCCAGGCGGTTTGCCAAATTGTTTTCGTTGCAGGAGATGGGCGGTGTAATTGTTCTGGAAATGGATGTAAGCAATTATTCGCTTATGCAAATCAGCCAGATTGTGGAAAGCAACGACACAAAAATCCTCAGCATGTTTTTAAACCGCCGGCCCGGAATACAAACCATGGAAGTGATCCTGAAACTTGACAAAGAAGATTTATCGCCGGTAATTCAAACATTTATGCGTTACGATTACAATGTGAAAGCTGTTTACCTCGACCATACCATGCTGAACGATTTGTACAAGGACCGTTTCGACCAATTCATGAAATTTATGAACATTTAAAGGAACTAAAATGAAAGTTGCTGTTTTTGGTACTTCTGTTTCCGACGAATTTATTTCCGTAATTTCCGATTTCTTTTCTTTTCTGAAAAACAGTAAAATTGAAGTTCAGCTGTTCAAACCATTTTATTCGTTTTTGGTGGAAGAATTGGGGATTACTCCGTACTACAACACTTTTTTCCACTCGTTTATTGATTTTAATGAAAACAACGAATTTATTTTTAGTGTGGGCGGCGACGGTACTTTTTTGCACACATTAATGAATATCCGGAATTTCGATATTCCTGTAGTAGGTGTAAACAGCGGGCGGCTCGGTTTTTTGGCCGATATTTCGCAGGAACAAATGCAGGATGCGCTTTCCAATATTTTTAACCGGAATTACTCCATTATTGAACGGTCGATGTTGCAGGTCGATTTTCAGGGGTGCGAAAACCTCGATTTTAATTTTGCACTGAATGAAATGACAGTACTAAAAACGGCTACTTCATCGATGATAAATATCGCAGCTTACCTCGATAAAGAATTGCTGAATAATTACTGGGCTGATGGTTTAATTATTGCCACGCCAACAGGTTCAACGGCTTATTCACTGAGTGTTGGCGGCCCGATTTTAACACCCGATTCCGAAAATTTTGTAATAACTCCACTGGCGCCACACAATTTAACCGTTCGTCCACTTGTGGTTCCCGACAAGTACACCATTAAATTAAAGGTTGAAGGCCGCGGCGCCCATTATTTAGCTTCGCTCGATTTTCGCTCGGTCCCGGTAGAGTTTTCAACCACTATTACAGTAAAGAAGGCCGGCTTCAAATTGAAGACACTTCAGTTGCCCGATCAGGCCTTTTTTAATACCCTTCGCAACAAACTTATGTGGGGAATTGACAAACGCAACTAATTATTCTTTAAAGCTTAACAATTTTTAATCTTTCTTTGGGTTTTATAATAACATTCAGGCATGTTATTTTTAGAATTATATTACTTTTGTACCTCTTGAAAGCTGTAGAGCATATAAGATTTGTAGTTTAAGTTCATTGATATTCAGTAAGTTGTGATGGGTTATTGGTCTTGGTATTTTAAAAAGACCTTCCATTTTGCCACTGATTTCAGGGGTATAATTCAAACATAATTTTATTGGTAAATTGAATGTTTAATATGCCTGAAACGAATGTTAAAATAAATGTTGTAAGCCAAATGAAAAGAATTGTATTGGTAGCAATTGCAGTTTTGCTGACTGTTTCAGGATTTGCTCAAAAAACAGCCGACATTGGGATTTGGGGAGGAACCTCAACGTACATTGGTGATGTTAAGGAACTTACTCCATTTCAATCGTTCAGACCAAATTTTGGGGCATTTTTCAGGTATAATTTTAATCCGCGGGTAGGATTAAGGACTCAATTTTTAACAGGGAAGTTCTCTGCTGAAGGAATAGTTCAGGATCAACCCTGGAGTTTCGACAAAAGTGTACAGGACCTTTCGCTGCAAGTTGAAATAAATTTCCTGAAATACCGACAGGGAAATAAAAAGACACCCTTTACTCCATATATTCTTGGAGGAATTGGGGTAATGTATTTTCCTTATGAAATGGATCCGGCGCTTTTGTATCCGATCAATCCAAATCACAACAAAGGAACAGCAGTAATTGATAAATCGGTTGTTGCCCTTTCAATGCCCTTCGGATTCGGGATTAAAACCCATATCGGAGAAAAATTTGGAATAGGTGTTGAATATTTATTGAGAAAACAGTTTGTGGATAAACTCGATAATCTCGACGATCCTGCTGCATATATTAATGAGCAGGGGAATGAATTTGTGTACAGTGATTTTTGGCACAACAACGACTGGTCGGGGTATTTGGGAGTTCACATAACATATAAAGTTTACCTGGGCAAAGAGGCATGCCCAGCATACGAAAGTATTAACAGATAATGGAATCGTTCAGAAACAGGATAAATAACAAAAATATTCCGGAGCATATCGCAATTATCATGGACGGAAATGGTCGCTGGGCCCGAAAGCAGGGAGCTTCCAGAATTTTTGGCCATGAACACGGTGTTGATGCAGTGCGTTCAACCGTGGAAGGCGCCGGTGAAATTGGCGTTAAGTACCTGACTTTGTATGCATTTTCAACAGAAAACTGGGATAGGCCAAGATTCGAAGTTGAAGCTTTAATGACACTGCTTGTGCATACCATTGAAGCAGAAACAGAATCGCTCATGAAAAATAATGTCAGGTTAGGCGCTATTGGCGATCTTTCAAAAATGCCCGGGGAAGTAAAGGAAAAGTTGATAAAGTGCATAAAAACACTTGATGGAAATACCGGGCTGAACTTGATTCTCGCATTAAGCTACAGCTCAAAGTGGGAAATTCTGGAGGCTGTTAAAAAAATTGCCCTCGACGCCAAAGACAATAAGATTCTACCAAAAAATATCGATGATAACCTGTTCCGGAAATATTTGGCCACTGCTGAAATCCCTGATCCTGAATTATTAATCAGAACCAGCGGAGAACAACGGATCAGTAATTTTTTATTATGGCAAATTGTTTATTCCGAATTGTATTTTACTGAAACGCTTTGGCCCGATTTCAGAAAAGAAGATCTGTTTCAGGCTATATACGATTATCAGCAGCGAGAGCGGCGGTTCGGAAAAACGAGTGAACAGTTAATAAGCTAATTAATATATGTTTAGAATGCGAAAGCCAATTGTACTTTTATTATTGCTGCTAATTTCGGTTTTGCCCAAAACTTATGCGCAGGTTGCCGACAGCACTAATTTTTCGATTTACTATTCAAGTCCCAAAAAATATATTGTTGCCGATGTACAAGTTTCAGGTATTCGTTATCTGGATAAGACCGTACTTGTGCAGCTTTCGGGTTTAAAAGTGGGCGATATAATCGAAGTTCCGGGAGAAGCTATTACCACTGCCATAAAAAAATTGTGGCAGCAGGGTTTGTTTTCTGATGTAAGAGTTAACGCAACAAAAATTGTCGACGATAAAATTTGGCTCGATATTTATCTTCAGGAAAGGCCACGACTTTCGGATGTGAATTTTTTTGGAATTTCTAAATCGGAAAAAGACGATATTACTGAAAAAGTCCTTTTGCTAAAAGGAAGTCAGATAACCGACCACCAGGTTAACAGTGCCGAACGTACAATTAAAGGTATGTTTACCGAAAAGGGATTCCTTAATACTGATGTTAATATTGTTCAGCGCGACGATACTACGCAAAACAACAGCATTATTCTTGATATTTATATCGATAAAAAAGAGAAAGTAAAAGTAAATAATATTGAAATTGAAGGCAATGAAGCACTTTCGGATGTTATTCTTGAAAGGGCCATGAAAAAAACAAACGAAAAGAGCCTTCGTAACTTTTTTAAAACCAAAAAATTCCTTGAAGAAGAATACCGGAAAGATAAGATTAATCTGATTGACAAATACAACGAAAAAGGTTACCGCGACGCAGTTGTCGATAACGATACAGTTACGCAGGTTGAAGTAGGAAAAAAGGAAAAACCGCGCGTAAATATCGATATCGATGTTGAAGAAGGTAACAAATATTATTTTGGCGATATTCGTTGGGTAGGTAATACAATTTTCCCGTCGGAATATCTGAATACGGTTCTCGGTATAAAAAAAGGGGATGTTTTCAATCAAAAAATTCTGGATAAAAGGTTGTTCGATAACGATGAAGGTTTGAATAACCTTTACCTCGACCGCGGTTACCTGTTTTTTAACCTCGACCCGATTGAAGTAAATATCAACAAAGATTCCATCGATTACGAGATGAGAATTTATGAAGGGAAACAGGCTACCATCAACAAGGTGTCGATTACAGGTAATACAAAAACCAACGAACACGTTGCACGCCGTGAGCTGAGAACTTATCCGGGCGATTTGTTCAGTAAATCGCTTCTGATGCGTTCGTACAGGGAACTTGCACAGTTGGGGCACTTCGACCCGGAAGCAATTAATCCCGATGTTCAGCCGCACCCCGAAGAAGGAACTGTTGACATAGAATACCAGCTTCAGGAAAAAGCCAACGACCAGATAGAACTTTCAGGAGGTTGGGGTGCCGGTATGTTTGTCGGTTCAGTTGGTTTAAAATTTGCCAATTTCTCGGCACGTAATATTTTTAATAAGGAAGCCTGGAGGCCGCTTCCGACTGGCGACGGACAAACATTGAGCTTGCGCTATCAAACCAGTGGAAAATACTATAAAACGGTAAGTCTTTCGTTTATAGAACCTTGGTTGGGAGGTAAAAAACCTAACTCATTCTCCATTTCACTTTCGCATTCTAGAATTAATTACAGCGCTAATAAATACTACAACAATTATAATTCGTATGGTGGATATTCACCTTACGGATACAGTGGTTACGGATATTCACCTTACGGATATAGCGGTTATGGATATTCGCCTTACGGTTACGGAAGTTACGGATATTCACCTTACGGTTACGGTTATGGATATAATAACTATAGTTACTACAATTATAACTATGATTCGGAAGATAGCAACACTTCAAATGATCAGATTTGGGCAACCACCGCACTGGCTTTAGGTTACGGTTACCGTTTGTCGTGGCCCGATGACTATTTTACAGTTTACCACGAAGTTTCGATGGAACACTACAAACTGCAAAACATGAGTAGTTATTTTTACTTCCTTGCCGACGAAAATGGGGATGTAAACGGAACCTTCAACAACCTTAGTTTTAAAACCGTAATCGGACGTAATTCTGTAGACAATCCTTTGTATTCAAGAAATGGTTCCAACTTCTCGCTTTCGGTGAAACTTACTCCGCCATTTTCACTGTTTACAGGAAAAGATTACAGTTCAAGCGATATTTCAAATCAGGAAAAATTCAAATGGATTGAATACCACAAGTGGTTGTTTAAAGGACAGATGTATAATCCGTTAACAAAGAATACCAACCTTGTTTTGCGTACAGCTTTTGAAATGGGATTCCTTGGATATTACAACGAAAATCTGAGGTCGCCGTTCGAAGGATTTATTGTGGGTGGTTCTGGTATGTCGGGATACAATATTTACGGTACCGATTATGTTGCATTGCGTGGTTATAAAGATTACAGTCTGAGCCCGAGCAGTGGTTCGAGTATGTATTCGAAATTTACAATGGAATTGCGTTACCCGGTTACTTTGAAACCAAGTGCAACTATTTATGGTTTGGCATTTATTGAAGGCGGTAATGCAAACACCTATTTTCAAAACTACAATCCGTTTAAATTGTACCGTTCGGCAGGTGTTGGTGTTCGAATTTATTTGCCTATGTTCGGTTTAATGGGTATCGACTGGGGGTATGGATTCGACGACGTTCCGGGTGTAACCGGCGAAAACGGAAGCCAGTTCCACTTTGTTATCGGCCAGCAATTCTGATAGTTAGCGAATTGGCATAAAATGTGATATATGAACGTTTCAGTAAAAAATAAAATTTAATTTGCCATGAAAAAGTTTGTTTTAACCATTTTTTCAATTTTAGTTCTGGCAGGAATAAGTACCGCGCAAAAATATGCTTTCATTGATTCGGAATATATTTTGGAGAATATTCCTGCATTTACGGCTGCCCAGGAACAATTGGACCAGTTGTCGTCGCAATACCAGAAAGAACTGGAAGCAATGCATGCTGAAATAGAACAGATGTACCAGGATTATCAGGCTGAAAGTGTTTTGCTTTCCGACGATATGAAAAGAAAACGCGAAGATGTAATCATTACTAAAGAAAAAGATTACAAACAATTGCAGTCGAAATATTTTGGCCCTAGCGGCGATTTATTTAAAAAACGTCAAAGCCTGGTAAAACCAATTCAGGACGATATTTTTAACTCCGTTCAGGAAATTGCCAACGAAGGCAGTTATGCTGTAATTTTTGATAAGGCAGGAAGTACCACGTTGTTTTATTCAAATCCGCGCTACGACCTGAGTGATCAGGTTTTACAAAAACTCGGATATAAATAATTAATAATTATATTTGTGACCAAAAAAAATTAATACAACATTGATTATGAGAAATCTATTGAAACTTGTTGCTGTAGCGCTGATAGTAGTTGCATCTGCAACAGCAAATGCACAGACATTAAAATTCGGACATATTGATTTACAGGCTTTAATTCAGGTTATGCCGGAAAGAGCAAAAGCCGTTACTGATCTTGAAGCTTTTCAGAAAGATATTGAAGATATATTTGGTGAAATGCAGAACGAACTGCAGCAGAAATATGCCGAATTTGAAAAATTGGGCGAAGAAACTTCAGAAGTAAAAAGAAATGCAAAAATAACCGAGATTCAGGAAATTCAACAGAAAATTGAAAATTACAGAAATACCGCATCTCAGCAGATTCAGCAAAAGCAAAACGAATTACTGCAACCTATTTACGAAAAAGCACAGGCAACCATAGAAGAAGTTGCAAAAACACAGGGTTTGATTTATGTATTCGATTCTCAGGCACTTTTGTACAAATCGAATCAAAGCATTGATATTTTGCCGCTTGTAAAAACAAAGCTTGGAATTCAGTAATAAAAGAAAATTAGTGATATAACAAAGCCACTTATCGTTTTTGATGGGTGGCTTTTTTATTTGTAAAACATTTACTGAATCTTGGTTTGGAACAGATTTAAAACTATATTTATTCGACTTGAAAAATAAAAAACCTAGCTATGAGTGCAGAAAATACAGGGATGGTAAAAAGTGAAGGTTTAAATGTTCCTTCCGGTTCAACATTGTTTGAAATTGCCTGGGAAGTGTGTAATCAAGTGGGCGGAATTTATACGGTAATCCGCTCAAAAGTACCTTCAGTGATTAAAAAATGGGGCAAAGAGAACTATTTTCTAATAGGGCCATATTTTGCCGATCAGGCTGCGGCACATTTTGATCCGGCAACCGATTTTTCTACTCCAATTGGTAAAGCTGTACTGAAAATGCAGGAACGCGGATTTGATGTTCATTACGGGCAGTGGATAGTTTCGGGAAGACCCAATGTGGTTTTGTTTAATCCGTATTCAGTTTACGATAAGCTGGGAGAAATAAAACATTTTTTATGGCAGGATTTCCATATTTCAATGCCGGGAAATGATGAACTTTTAGATAAAGTAGCTGCATTTGGTTACCAGGTAAAAGAGTTTTTTCAATATCTCTGTTCCATTCAGTTTTGCGATCAAACTACCATCGCTCATTTTCATGAATGGATGGCAGGGCTGCCAATTCCTAGTATTCGGAAGGAAAATTTGAATATAAAAATTGTTTTTACTACCCATGCAACTTTATTGGGCCGTTATCTGGCCATGAACGACCACGAGTTTTACGATCATTTGCCCTTCTACAATTGGGAGGCAGAAGCCAATAAATTTAATGTTCGGGCTATTGCTGAAATTGAACGAGCATCGGCGCACGGTTCTCATGTTTTTACTACGGTAAGCGAGGTTACAGGAAACGAATGTGTTCATTTACTGGGCAGAAAACCGGATTTAATTCTTCCCAACGGTTTAAATATTCAACGGTTCGAAGCTTTACACCAGATTCAGAACCAACATGTTCAGGTAAAAGACCAGATTCACGATTTTGTGATGGGGCATTTTTTCCAGAGCTATTCGTTCGATTTGGATAAAACGCTTTACTTTTTCACTTCAGGCCGGTATGAATACCATAACAAAGGCTACGATTTAACACTCGAAGCGCTTGCCCGCCTGAACTGGAAAATGCAACAGTCGGGTTCCGATATGACTGTGGTGGCTTTCTTTATTACAAAGCGGCCGTTTTACACGTTTAATCCCGATGTTTTGCATTCAAAAGCTCAGATTGAAGATGTACGCGGCGTGTGCGAGGAAATAAAAGAACAGGTTGGAAAAAGGTTGTATACCGATATTACTTCTTCAGACGGTCCGTACCAGTTCCCCGATTTAAGCGCATTGGTTGATGATTATTTACGATTGAAATTACGACGCAATGTCCAGAGTTGGAAAACGCACAAACTGCCAAAAATTGTAACACATACATTAATAGACGACGCCAAGGATGAAATTCTGAATTTCCTCCGAACAGCACATTTGGTAAACAACCGTCACGACAAGGTGAAAGTGGTTTATCATCCCGATTTTATTGCCACTTCGAACCCGTTGTTTAAAATGGAATATTCACAGTTTGTCCGCGGTTGTCATTTGGGAATTTTCCCGAGCATGTACGAACCGTGGGGGTATACTCCGCTCGAATGTCTGGCCAGTGGTTTGCCGTCGGTAACCAGCGATATGGCAGGTTTTGGCGATTATGTGCTGAACCATGTTCCTGAGCACGACAAAAAAGGTTTGTACATTATTGAACGCAAAGGGCGCGATTTTAACCAGGTAGCAGAAGATTTGGCCAACAAACTTTTCGATTTTGTTCAGATTTCACGCAGGGAAAGAATTGCGTTGAGGTATCGCTGCGAAGAAGCTTCGCTTCATTTCGACTGGTCGAATCTGGGAAAATATTACGACGAAGCCTACAATTTGGTGGTTACCCGCTAAACTATAAAAAATGGAACGAACTCCGATTGGTGTTTTCGATTCGGGTTACGGAGGATTGACCGTTTTAAAGGAAATTGTAAAAGTTTTGCCTGAATACGATTTTCTTTACTTGGGCGACAATGCTCGTAATCCTTACGGGACCCGTTCGTTTAAAGTGGTTTACGAATATACACTGCAAGCAGTAAAATATTTGTTCAGTCAGAATTGCCCGCTGGTTATTATTGCCTGCAACACTGCATCGGCCAAAGCGCTGCGAAACATTCAGCAACTCGATTTACCCAAAATAGCACCCGACCGTCGGGTTTTAGGAGTAATCAGGCCCAGTGTTGAAAAGGTTTCAGAAATAACTAAAACCGGGCATGTTGGAGTGCTGGGAACTGTTGGAACTGTTACTTCGGAATCGTACCCGATTGAACTTGAAAAATGGTCGGACGGCAGGGTAAAAACCACGGTGCAGGAGGCTTGCCCCATGTGGGTTCCCATTGTTGAAAACAATGAAATTGATACTGAAGGCGCCGATTATTTCATCCGCAAAAACATTCAGAATATTCTTGAGAAAGACAAAGATTTGGACACGTTGGTATTGGGTTGTACACATTATCCATTGTTGCTGAACACCATTCAAAAATATGTTCCTGAAAAAATAAAAATACTGGAACAGGGCGAAATTGTAGCCGAAAAGTTGATCGAATATTTAAAACGGCACCCGGAAATTGACAACAGGCTCTCGAAGAACAAAATTATGGAATACCAAACCACTGAAGTCGCAAGGAATTTTGAAGAAAAAGCAGCCTTGTTTTTAGGGCAGCCCGTGGAAGCTACCACCATTCATTTGTAATATTTTCTGAAAAATTATTTTGAAAGTTCCTGGATTATCCGCTTCATTTCTTCCTCGTTCCGGGTAATTTCGGAAACAAGCCTGAATTGCGCCCGCGCCCTTTCAATGTTGTGTTGCGGGTGTTTTATTTTGTAATAAACGTCGCCTTCAATGTAATCGGTCAGAAAACGAAGCCCCATAATAAAAGTCATAAATTTGGCAGAGTGGGGTAGAAGTGCAACTTCTTCCGGCAATAAAAATGTTTTGGTTTCATCGATAAAACCTCCGGCAAAAGCTTTATAAATTTCCAAATCGATGGTAATTTTTTCCAGGTCAGTTTCGTCTTCTTCGGTGGTGCAGGCCGCTGTTCTGATAGCATCGCCAAAATCGAAATGAACCAGTCCGGGCATTACAGTATCGAGGTCGATCACACACAAAATCTGTCCGTTTTCATCAAAAAGAATGTTGTTGATTTTGGTGTCGTTGTGTGTAATTCGCGATGGAATTTTGCCGTTTCTCTGGGCTTCAATCAGCGTGTGCATTTCTGCTTCGTGCTGCAGTGCAAATTCGATTTCATTTTGTATTTCAGCCATCCGGTTATTGAAATTTATGCCCAGCGCTTTTCTGAAATTCCTGTACCTGAATTCAATGTTGTGAAAATCAACAATGGTTTCATTCAGCGGTTTTCCGGGCAAATCGGCAAGTTGCTGCTGAAAGTGGCCAAACCCTTTCCCGGCAAGATAAGCATGTTCCGGATTTTCAATCTTTTCAACACTGTGGCTCCCTTCAATAAAAAGAAAAACAGTCCAGTAATTACCAGCTTCATCCCGGTCAAAATATTCACCGCTTTTTGTCGCAATGTGAGTAATCACTTTTTTCTCAACGTCATTAATTCCGGCCTTTTCCAACGTATTTTTAATGTGGTTGGTCACGCGAATTATATTCTCCATCATTCCGGCAATATCTTTAAATACCAAATGATTTTTACGTTGAAGAATGTAATCCGGGCTCGTTTCTTCTGAAGTGAAGATTTTAAAAGTATCATTAATGTGCCCGTTGCCAAAAGGCTCAATTTTTTCAATGGTTCCTTTGGTTTGGAAATTTGAAGCTATTTCAAAAAGTGGATACGACATTTTTAGTTTAGTAAAGTTTTTCGGGGTAATCGCCCCGATCGATTAACGAACGTATTTTTTCAATCACAAAAGGTTTGTCTTCTTGGTAAGTTACACCAAACCAGGGTGAATTTGCTTCCAAAACTTTTACGGTTGCTTCGTTATCCTGAATCATTTCAAAAACCACCGTTGGAATGTACATTTCCGATTTTGGTTTGTCGATTTCAGTTTTCAGAAAGTCGGTAAATTTTTGCTCCAGTGTTTTAAAAATGGAAGGTTTAAAACCCCAGTTGTTCATCGAAACAATTTCATTTCCGGTTAACGGTGTTTCGCTTCCGTTTTCTTCAATGGAAACAATTGCATTGTCCCTTTTCAGGATTTTTGTTGTTTCAACAATTTTTTGAAGATGGTTGTTTTTATCGACGCTGCAAACTCCACGCGATACAGTTCCAAAATCGGAAAGTGTATTGTTAAGATGATAACCGACCATCGAAAATTCATTTTCATCGTTTGAACCGGAAAGAAAATCAGCCATCACCTGGTACGCTTTAAATCCATAAAAATCGTCGGCATTCAGTGCGCAAAACGGTTCTTTTACAGCATCTTTGGCTACCAGAATTGCATGAGCAGTTCCCCAGGGTTTTTCGCGTCCTTCGGGCAAAGTAAAACCTTGCGGCAGATTATCAAGTTCCTGAAAAACATATTCAACTTCGATTTTCCCTTTTAACTTGGCGTCAAATTTTTCTTTGAATGCGTCGGCAAAACTTTCACGGATGATAAAAACTACCTTGCCAAATCCGGCTTTTATGGCATCGTAAATAGAGTAATCAATGATTGCTTCACCGTTCGGTCCAACAGGTTCAACTTGTTTTAGCCCGCCAAAACGGCTTCCCATCCCTGCGGCCAGTATTAATAATGTAGGTTTCAAGTTTGAGAAATTTTAATTTCAAGCCAAAGTTAAAAGCATAATTTATTTCGGCAAAAGATAGGTTTAATATTTCTTATAAATAATCATTTCACCAATTACCAAAATAAAATTATTTGTACCAGCTGGCGTATAAATGATATGCATTGGCAATGCGGTTGATTTCGCCTTCCAACAGTTCGGGGCTAATGTCTTTGATCTTTTTTGCAGGAATACCGGCATAAACACTTCCCGATTCCACAACAGTTCCCTTGGTGACTACCGAACCTGCCGCAATAATTGTGTTGCTTTCCACCACTGCATCGTCTAAAACCACTGCATTCATTCCAATCATTACGTTGTCCTTCAAAGTACATCCGTGAATTATTGCACCGTGAGCAATGGTTACGTTATTTCCAATATTTGTGGGCGATTTTTTGTATGTGGCGTGAACCACTGCGTTGTCCTGAATATTTGTATTGTTTCCTATTTTTATATAGTGAACATCTCCGCGCAGAACTGCATTGAACCAAATGCTGCAATTGTCGCCAACGGTAACATCGCCAATCAAGGTTGCGGTTTCAGCTAAAAAACAGTCCTGGCCGAGGCTCGGTTCTTTTCCGTTAAGTTTCTTAATAAGTGCCATTATCTAAAATAATTTTAAATTGGTTCAAAAATATTAAAAGCTTGAAATAAATGTATATGTCATTAAAAACTTGTTAAATAATGGTTATTTTTGTTTGTCTGAAAAAACGACTTGTAAATTACTTAAATCGATTCTGAAATTATAATCTTTTAATTTTAGGGTCGTTTTTCTTTTGAAGTGAAATTTAATGATAAAAATAATTGATAAATGAAGGATGCTAAAGTAATAGAACTGGAAGAAGTTGCCATTCGGTTTTCAGGTGACTCCGGTGACGGGATGCAGTTGACCGGCACTTTATTTTCGGATGCGACAGCCTTACTGGGGAACGACATTTCTACTTTTCCTGATTATCCATCCGAAATCAGGGCACCCCAGGGAACAGTTGGTGGAGTTTCAGGTTTTCAGGTTCAGTTTGGACACAAACAAATTAATACGCCCGGCGATTATGCGCACGTTTTAATTGCAATGAATCCTGCCGCAGTAAAAGCAAATTCGAAATTTATGAATCCGGGTGGGACCATTATTTATGACTCCGATTCTTTCGATGATAAACACCTGAAGAAAGCCAATTTTAAAACCGACGATCCTTTTGTTGAATGTAATCTGGATGATTATTTTAAAATTCCGGTGCCAATTACAAGTTTAACACAGGAAAGCCTCAAGGATTTTGGCCTCGACAACAAGAGTGTTTTGCGAAGCAAAAATATGTTTGCACTTGGGCTGGTTTGCTGGATGTTTAACCGTCCGCTCGATTACATTGAAGAGTTTATCAAAAATAAATTTGCCAAAAAACCGGTAGTTGCCGAATCGAACATTAAAGTGTTGCACGACGGATACAATTATGGTATGAACATGCAGCACATGACGCCGACTTATATTGTTCACCCGGCAGAGATTGAAAACGGAACTTACCGAAATATAAACGGAAACCACGCTACTGCATGGGGACTTTTGGCAGCCGCCGAAAAATCGGGACTTGAACTCTTTTTAGGTTCGTATCCTATTACTCCGGCTACCGATATTCTTTCGGCTTTGTCTGAAAGAAAAGATTTGGGTGTTAAAACATTCCAGGCTGAAGACGAAATTGCGGGAATTACATCGGCTATTGGAGCTGCGTTTGCAGGCGATTTGGCTGTTACAACAACTTCGGGCCCGGGATTGGCATTAAAATCCGAAGCCATTGGTTTGGCTGTTATGGCTGAGCTTCCGCTGGTTGTTGTGAATGTTCAGCGTGGTGGTCCTTCAACAGGGCTTCCAACCAAAACCGAGCAGTCGGATTTAATGCAGGCATTGTACGGAAGAAATGGCGAAAGTCCGGTGGTTATTCTGGCTGCAAGCACTCCTTCCGATTGTTTCTGGTATGCATTTAAAGCTGCAAAAATTGCTTTGGAAAGAATGGTCCCGGTTATCCTTTTAACCGATGGATTTTTAGGAAACGGCAGCGAACCGTGGCGAATTCCGCAGATGTCGGAACTTCCTGAAATTAAACCACGATTTGCAAAGAATGTTGAAACTTTTCAGCCTTACAAACGTGATCCTGAAATTTTATCGCGCGAGTGGGCTTTCCCTGGAATGGCAGGTTTTGAACATCGGATTGGCGGGCTTGAAAAAAATGTTAGCGGAACAGTAAGTCACGATCCTGACAACCACCAGCTAAATACCGAAATCCGTGAAAATAAAGTTCAGAAAGTGGTTGATCTGGTTCCCGATTTACAAACCTGCGGCGACGATGAAGGAGACGTTCTCGTTGTTGGATGGGGCGGAACTTACGGGCACATGATTAGCACAGTCCGCGAATTAAGAAAAGAAGGTAAAAATGTGAGCCTGGCTCATTTTAATTACATAAAACCTCTGCCAAAAAATACAGCTGAAGTTTTCAGCAAATTCAAAAAAATTATTGTTTGTGAATTGAACCTTGGACAGTTTGCCAGCTATCTGCGCGATAAACTTCCTGGTTTTAAATATCATCAGTACAATAAGGTGAAAGGATTGCCTTTTACTGTAGATGAATTGAAACAAAGCGTTTATAAATTACTGGAGGACTAAAAATGACTGATTTAAAATATACCGTAAAAGATTTTAAAAGCGAAAATGAAGTTCGCTGGTGTCCGGGATGTGGCGATTATGCTATTATGAACGCTGTTCAGCGGACCATGGCCGGATTGGGAATTCCGCGTGAAAAATTTGCCGTAATTTCTGGTATCGGTTGTTCGTCGAGGTTTCCTTATTACATGAGCACGTTTGGATTTCACACGATTCATGGAAGGGCGACTGCTATTGCTTCTGGTGTGAAAATGGCAAATCCGGAACTGAGTGTTTGGGTAATTACCGGAGACGGTGATTCAATGGCTATTGGCGGAAACCATTTTATTCATTTAATCCGCAGAAATATTGATCTCAACCTGATTCTTTTCAACAATAAAATTTACGGATTAACCAAAGGACAGTATTCGCCAACATCGGCGCGTGGCGTTAAAACCAAAACATCGCCGTTTGGAACTGTTGAAGATCCGTTTGTACCCGGACAGCTGGTAATTGGCGCCCGTGGAACTTTTTTCGCCCGTTCAATCGACAGCAACATTAAACTGAGTGAATCGGTTTTGGCTGCCGCTGAAAAACACAAAGGAACTTCGGCTGTTGAAATACTTCAGAACTGTGTTATTTTCAACGATGGAATACACAATGCAATTAATGATCCGGCTCACCGTGCCGATCGCCAGTTGATTCTGGAACACGGGAAACCAATGCTTTTTGGCGAAGAAAACGAAAAAGGAATCATCTTTGAACGGGGAAAACTGAAAGTAGCTAAAATTGGCGAAAATGGTGTGACTATCGATGATATTCTGGTACACGACGAAAAGGAAGCGGACCCAACAGTTCACATGGCGCTGATTAATATGCAATTGCCCGATTTCCCCGTTGCATTTGGCGTAATTCGTAGTGTTACTGCTCCTGTTTACGATATTGAGATGGAAGCTCAAATCGCACAGGTTCAGCAAAACCGGAAAATTACCTGTGTCGACGATTTGCTGAAATCAGGAAATACCTGGGAAGTTACCGGAAACGGAAATACGAAAGGTGAATGTCCGAAAAAAGTTATGGAATAATCGAAAGCTTTATAACAAAAAGCCTTCAGTCAGTATCGACCGAAGGCTTTTTTTGTTCTGATTTAACCACTAGTTCAACTCAAACCACTCTTTTTGCCTAACAAAAATCCCTGCCCTTAATCCGGGATAAATAGTGTAGATTGTCCTTAAAGCTTCATCGTATGAAATATTTTTATTTCGCATGTATTCGTTTAAATTCAAATAGTTTTGATAGGCAAACTTAGCAGGATAACCCGCCGCAAGTATTATCCAGAAGGCTTCCAGTTCCTTTTCCGAAAGCACTACAAGTTGTTCTTCCAATTTCATAAATTCGGGCAACGATAGTTTTGCCCTGATTTTTCGAAATAAATTAATTGTGGGTTTACTCATCCTTTTAATAAATTTGAATGAGTTAAAGGTATTAATAATCAGAGTGATTGTAGAAATGTAAAGTGCTGGTATTGAACGTTAAGTTGACTGATTGTTTTATGGATTTACGCTGATAACAGATTTTTATATTACTGAAAAATACGTTCGGTTTTTATGATTGGCATTTCATCAAAATCCTGAAAAGCATTAATCAATCCCACCATTTTATAGTTTGAAATGTTGTTGACAGTAATTTTACACGGAGTTATTTTTCCTTCGCTGAGTAGGCGTGCACGCTGGGTTCCCACCAGCAGCGGACTGTCGGGTGTCCACCAGTTTTGGCCGTCGAAAAAAATTACATTGGCTGTTGAACTGTCGGTAATACAACCGTTTTTCACTATCAAAATATCGTCACAATTGCCCCGCAGTTCAAAAAGTTGCTGTAAGATTTTCCTGTCAACATATTTTAAATGGTAATCTATTGAATTGTTTTCCACTAGTTTTAAGCTCGAAATTTTTCTTATTTGATGTGGAATAAATTCAACACTCTCAATTTCTTTGGCGTAAATCACACGGCAGCGAAAGAGTCCGGTTTTACAATTTTCAGGAATTTCAATCCTGTTTTTCAAATCAATTTTTTCTTCAATGCCAAATTTTTCATGGCGTGCTTTGTTCAACCGAAGATTGTGGAATTCGAGGTTAAATAAAATTCCGTCTCTGCATTTTATAGTTTCAAGCAACTGGCACATACACTTTTTTTATCATTTCTTCGTATTCTTTTTCAGCCTCGCTCAAAAATGTAATTCCGCCGCCGCTTTTGTAAACCATTCGTCCGTCTTCATTTTCAATAAAACGAATTAAAACACAACTGTCGACATTTTTTCCGTCGAAATATCCAAAAATCCCGGTGTAGTACCCGCGTTCGTAATTTTCGGCAGTGCGAATAATTTCAACGGTTTTTTTCTTCGGCGCCCCGGAAACAGAACCTGCCGGCAACATCGAAAACAATATATCGCCGATTTTTTCCGCATAATTTTCAGGCAATTCTCCTGAAATGATGGAACTAATTTGCCACAGGTTTTTTTGCAGCGTTTTTACCAATTCGGGGTAGCGAAATTTTTCAACCATTACATTTTCTGCCACCTGGCTTAAATCGTTTCGGATTAAATCGACAATTGTGTTGTGTTCGGCAATTTCTTTTGCGTCGTTCAACAGCAGGTTTTTTGCATTGGTTATTTCAGCGTCAATGGTTCCTTTCATCGGGAACGAGAAAATTTTCCCGTTTTCAATCCGGATAAAAGTTTCGGGCGAAAAACAGACAAACTTATTTTTTAACAGAATTTTGTACCGTGCCGAACTGATTTGGTAAATTTCTTCAAGCGACAAATCGGTTTCAATCTGTGTTGGCTGGGTGAAATTCAGCAGATAAGTGTCGCCGTTTAAAATATGTTCTTTTACAATTTCGAATCCGTGTTTGTAATTTTCAAACGAAACGGGCTGTACTTTCCATTTTTCAGGTGCTTTATTTTGAACGTTTTGGGCTGAATTTGATTTTCCGGGAATCTGAAACCACAATGCAGGCGAATCTTCGGGCGATTCAAAAAGCAGTGGCTTTTTCATTTCAAAATCGATGAGAAAAGCAAAGGGATGACCCTGCTTTCCAAGACTGTTCATTCTGTTTGCAATTTCCACGGTTGTCATTCGCAGCAAAGGTATAAAAATTTGTTGCCCGAAAAATGAGGCAAATATCAACGGTTAAACCGTTCATAATTTTTATTTTTACACCAAATACCGTTTGAATGGAAATTGCAAAAAACATTGCTGAAATAAAACGAACTTTACCCGAAGGTGTTAAACTGGTGGCGGTTTCGAAAACCAAACCCAACGAAGATATTTTGGAAGCCTATCGTTCGGGACATAAAATTTTCGGTGAAAACAAAGTTCAGGATTTAAGCAAAAAGTTTGAAGCACTGCCCAAAGATATTGAATGGCATTTTATCGGTCATTTGCAAACCAACAAAGTAAAATACATTGCCCCGTTTGTGCATTTAATCCACGGCATTGATTCGCTAAAAATATTGAAAACAGTAGACAAGGAAGCGAAAAAAAACAACCGCGTAATTTCCTGTCTTTTGCAATTTCATATTGCCGAAGAGGAAACCAAGTTTGGACTTTCGCTGGATGAAGCCAGGGAAATGATGGAATCGGCAGATTTTAAAACCATGAAAAATGTTAGCGTTGCCGGTGTTATGGGAATGGCAACGTATACCGAAAATGAAGAACAAATTACGCGTGAATTTCGGATGTTAAACAGTATTTTTAAAACGATAAAAAATGAATATTTTTCCGACTCCGGAATTTTTTGTGAAATTTCGATGGGAATGTCCGACGATTACCCGATTGCGGTAAAAGAAGGCAGTACAATGATTAGGGTTGGAAGTAAAATTTTTGGTGAAAGAAATTATTAGAACAGATTTAATACAAACAATAAAAGTAAAATCGATGGCAAATTTAGAGACGACATATTTGGGATTGCAGCTGAAAAATCCTTTGGTGGCAGCAAGTTCAGGATTAACAAGTTCGGTTGAAAAAATCAAGGAAATGGAAGCAGCCGGAATTGGTGCTGTTGTTTTAAAATCGATTTTTGAAGAACAAATCAATAACGAGGTTTCCAATATGTTGGGGAAAGATACCCAAAACACCGGTTACCCGGAAGCCGAAGATTATATTAAAGGTTACCTGCGAAACAACACTGTGACAAAACATCTTGAATTGCTTTCCGAAGTTAAAAAGGCTGTTTCGGTGCCGGTTATCGCCAGCGTAAACTGCGTTACATCGGAAGAATGGACAACTTTTGCCAAAGATTTTGAAGAAGCCGGTGCTGATGCGCTTGAACTGAATATTTTTTATCTTCCGAACGACAGAAATGAAAAACCTGGAATGGTGGAACAGTTGTATCTCGATGTGTTGAGAAAAGTAAAAAACCAGGTAACAATTCCTGTTTCGGTGAAATTTGGTATTCATCACAGCAATATTGTTGGTATGGTTGATAAATTAAAAAGCAACGGCGCCAACGGTGTTGTAATGTTCAATCGTTTTTATGAACCTGATATAAATCTTGATAAACTGGAATTAACAGCTTCTGAAGTTTTTAGTTCGCCGCACGATTTAAGACGTTCGCTGCGCTGGATTGGAATGGTTTCATCGTCGATTCCAAAAATTGAAATTGCAGCTTCCACCGGCATTCACGACGGAAGTGCAGTTATTAAACAATTGCTTGCCGGGGCTCAGGTTGTTCAGCTTTGTTCGACACTTTACATAAACGGGGTTGCGGTTGTTTCTTCGATGTTGGAAGAAATTCTTGAATTTATGAAAAAATGGAATTTCAAAAAAATTGAAGATTTCAGAGGAAGGCTTTCTTACAAAAATATTCCTGATCCGTTGTTGTACGAACGTGCCCAGTTTATGAAATACTTCTCAAACCGGATGTAATGTTTTATATGTTTGACAGAGGCACAGGTTTGTGTTAAATTTTGTTATCGTTTCTAAAAAGAGCAGAATAAAGGGCAACAAATAAAGTTCTTCAGCGTAATAACTTACGTTATGAGAGCAACTGATGTAAATAAAAGCATTTTCGAAAACAAGCCTACATATCGCTATAGATCTTATTCTTCATATTTTGAAAGAACTGCAAAACAAAATGAAAAACAGGAATTTGTGGTTCCTTGGCAGATGACAAAGGTTAGCGAAAAAAAATGTTTTTTTGAATAGGCTTGTTGAGGTAGAGGGGAACTTTTTAATTATGTTTTAGGAAAAAGGTGTAGTTGTTGAAGCAATTACACCTTTTCTTATTTATTGGAATTTGAAATTCATTTTGATTATTAACTAATTTTTGCCAGTATTTCGTTAAGAAAATACTCCTTGTTTTCAGGAATGTTTTTTATGGCTCCGGCTATTATATGTTTTGATTGCTCAATGATATTCTCTTCCGGCAAAAACTCAAGATTATCGATAACCGTAAATGCTTCAAAAGCGGTTTCCCAGTCATCTTCAATTACAATCGTAACAAAAACAGGTAAATAATCGTGATAATCAAGGCCATTTTGCCAGCAGGTAGTTAGAATATTTTTACGGATGCTTTTGTATTTTTCGTTTTGTAAAGCATCTGCAAAAAGCGTAACCGTTTCCTTTGCTTTGACCGTACTGAGCAATTTTAAAACCTCATTTGTAACTTCATTACCGGGTTTTGTGAGCAGAAGATCAAACAAAACAGGTATGTAGAGTTTGTTTCCATGGGCGCTAATTTTTTCAAGTGCAGCAATTACAACCTCTTCTTTGGCTGAAAAAAGCTCATTTTTAATTTCGGTATTTATCTTTTCCTGATTCATTTGTTCATTGTTAATTCACGGTTCAAAATTACATTTATATGAGCGTAAAACAAAAGAGTGTAGCAAATGTTCCTTTTATAATTTTTACTTTTGCCGCACATGAAAAATATTGAAGAATTAAGTAGTGCAAATGTTGGCCGGCTGATGTTAAAGTATTTTATCCCGGCTTTTGTTGGAGTATTTGTAAACGCACTTTATAACATTGTCGACCGAATTTTTATAGGGCAGGGAGTTGGCGCAGAAGCATTGTCCGGAATTTCAGTTGTTTTTCCGATTATGTTGATAATGATGGCTTTTGGTATGCTAATTGGGATTGGCTCCGGAGTTTTTGTATCCATCAATCTGGGGAAAAAGAATTTGGATTTGGCTGAAAAGACACTCGGAACAAGTTTTGCTTTAATGCTCGTTGTTTCAGTCATCATCATGACAATCTTCTATGTGTTGAAAACGCCGATTTTGCAATCGTTTGGCTCAACGGAAGAAACTTTCCAGTATGCCAATGATTACCTCGACATCATAATTTTTGGTGTTCCTTTTATGGTTATCGGTTTTTCGCTGAACAGCATTATCCGTTCTGAAGGAAATGCGCGAATTGCCATGGTTTCGATGATCATCAGTGCAGCAATAAATATCGTTCTCGATCCGATTTTTATTTTTTGGTTCCACATGGGTGTTAAAGGGGCTGCCATTGCAACCAACATTTCAATGTTTGCACTTATGTTGTGGGTTTTGATTCATTTCCGTTGGAAACGCTCGGTTATCAAGCTACGCAGCAAAAATATCAGACTAAACCGTGTCATTACCATGGAAATTATAGCCATCGGAATGGCGCCGTTTGCTATGCAAATTGCCAATAGCCTGGTTCAGGGACTGCTAAACAAAAAGCTTATATTTTTTGGCGGCGATCTTGCCGTTGGAGCAATGGGAATTATCAATTCGGTTATTTCGCTGATTATTATGGCAATGGTAGCTGTAAATATGGCTTCGCAGCCCATTATTGGTTTTAACTTTGGCGCCAAAGCAATCCGACGGGTAAAGGAAGCGCTTCGTTTGTCGATTCTTGCGGCAACTGCCGTTTCGGTTGTTTCATTTTTACTGGTGGAAGCCACTCCCGGGTTAATCGTGAAACTTTTCAACAACGACAGTAAAACCTTGTACGACATTGCAATAAAAGGCCTGCGAATAGTAATTCTTGCATATCCTTTTGTTGGGTTTCAGGTTGTGGCTGCACATTATTTTCAAGCCATCGGTAAAGCTAAAGTGGCCATGTTTGCCACGCTGGTTCGACAGGCAATTTTGTTAATTCCACTGATTTTTATTTTACCCACTTTTTTTGAGATCGATGGAATCTGGCTGGCTTATCCGGTGGCCGATTTTGTTTCCGCAATTATCATTTCTGTAATAATTATCAGGGAATGGAAAAAATTAACTGCTTTGGAGAAAGTTTCGTATGAAGAAGGCTAAAACACTGTTTTTACTATTGATTTTTGGAATCTGTTTGTACATTCTGTTTTTTCAACCTGAATGGCTTGGATTGGTTGTCGTCAATAAACCATTATTTCCGCTGGGTTCGCTTGTTTCATGGCTTCTTATCGGCTCGTTCGCTTTTTTGGTGTATTTCATTTTCCCTGAAAATATAAAAAACAGTTTCGATAAGTTTTTAAGATCTATATCAAAACTGTTTTTGTTTTTTGCCTGCGGCTGGGGATTAATTTCCTTTTTTTTATGCGGAAACTGGTCTTTTAATTTCGAAAATAAAATCAGCTTTTTTGCCTGGATTTTTTTAACTGTGTTAATCCTGATTGTTCCATTAATTTTGGGTGTGGTTTTTTTAATCAGGAAATTGTTTTTTAAGCAATCGCCTGCAAAATAAAGCTTTCAGAAATATTTTCTAAAAAAAATCCCTGAAAAATATCTATTTAAGTTTTTCTTTTAAAGCCTGCCCGGTGTACGATTCTTTTACGTTAACAAGCTCTTCCGGAAGACCCTCAAAAACAAGGTTTCCACCTTTGTCTCCACCTTCAGGTCCCAAATCAATAATCCAGTCGGCCGATTTTATAATTTCCAGATTGTGCTCGATAATAATAATCGAATGTCCGCGCGAAATCAGGGCATTGAACGAATCGAGCAGTTTTCTGATGTCATGAAAATGAAGTCCGGTAGTTGGTTCGTCGAAAATAAACAGTGTGGGCGAATCTTTTTCCTTGGCCAGAAAGGAGGCCAGTTTTACACGCTGGCTTTCACCGCCCGAAAGTGTGCTCGACGATTGCCCCAGTTTTATGTAGCCAAGTCCGACATCCTGCAACGGTTGCAGTCGTTTTGCGATTTTTTTCTCAGTCGACGATTTTCCTTTTGAAAAAAGTTCAATAGCTTCATTTACAGTAAGATTCAAAATGTCGTCGATATTTTTGTTTTTGTAATGAACATCCAGAACATCTTCCTTGAAACGCTTTCCGCCGCAGCTTTCACACACCAGAAAAACATCGGCCAAAAACTGCATTTCCACTTTTATTGTCCCTTCACCCTGGCATTCGTCGCACCTTCCGCCATCAACATTAAACGAAAAATGCGAAGGTTTTAATCCCTGTATCTTTGCCGATTGCTGTTCGGAGAACAGTTTGCGAATTTCGTCGTACGCTTTCAAATAAGTTACGGGGTTCGATCGCGACGATTTTCCAATGGGATTCTGGTCGATAAATTCAACCGCATCGAGCATTTTGTAATCACCCAGCAAAGCATCGTGGTGGCCGGTTCGTTCGCCATAACCGCCTAAAATCTTTGTCAACGCCGGGAACAGTATTTTTGAAACCAGCGACGATTTTCCAGAACCGCTGACACCGGTAACTACGGTGAGTGTATTTAAAGGAATTTTTAAACGAAGATTTTTCAGGTTGTTTTCGCGGGCGCCTACAATTTCAACAAAATTTGTCCATTTCCGGCGTTGTTTTGGCACTTCAATTTTTTCTTCGCCGGTCAGGTATTTTGTGGTCAGACTTTCCGGTTTTGTGTTTAATTCTGAATGATTTCCCTGAAAAACAACTTTTCCTCCGTGTTGTCCGGCAAACGGGCCAATATCAATAATTTCATCGGCTGCGCGAATAATTTCCTCGTCGTGTTCAACCACAAAAACCGTGTTTCCGATTTTTTGCAAACGTCGAAGTACCTGAATCAGTCGTTCAGTGTCGCGCGGGTGCAAACCAATGCTGGGTTCATCCAAAATGTATAACGAACCAACAAGGCTGCTGCCCAGCGAAGTTGCCAGGTTTATGCGTTGCGACTCCCCTCCCGAAAGAGTGGAAGACAACCGGTTGAGTGTTAAATAACCCAGCCCTACATCGCATAAAAACTCAAGCCTGTTTTTAATCTCAATTAAAATGCGTTTGGCAATTTCTGTTTCATGGGAAGATAATTCAATTTTGTCGAAAAAAACTTTGAGTTCCGAAACCGGAAGCAAAACCAATTCCTGCAGCGATTTTCCACCCACTTTTACATAACCTGCTTCTTTTTTCAGCCGACTTCCCTTGCATTCGGGGCAGGTGGTTTTACCACGGTACCTCGATAACATTACCCGGTACTGAATTTTATAGCTTTGTTCTTCGAGGTGTTTGAAAAACTGGTTCAACCCTTCAAAATATTTGTTGCCGGTCCAGAGCAGGAATTTTTGTGCTTCAGTTAATTCATAAAAGGGTTTGTGAATCGGGAAGTTAAATTTGTCGGCGCTGTAGATTAACTGATCCCGCCACTCGCTCATTTTTTCTCCTTTCCAACAGGCAACCGCGTCCTGGTAAATTGAAAGCGATTTGTTCGGAATTACCAAATCTTCATCAATCCCGATCACTTTTCCGTAACCCTCGCAAGTTGGGCACGCTCCAACAGGATTGTTAAAACTAAACATGTGAACTGTTGGTTCTTCAAACTCAATTCCGTCGGCTTCAAAAAGATTGGAAAATGACTGCGAAATAGTTTCTTCGTTTTGGTAAACTTTAACGATACATTCACCATGACCTTCGTAAAATGCAGTTTGTACTGAATCGGCAATACGACTTTGTGTGTCTTCATCATTTTTTAACGCAATTCTGTCGATAACAATATTACAGTTTCCGTTGCAAAATGTTTTTACATCCGAGCCCAATAATTCGTCGATCCTTTTAATTTCGTTGTTAGTTTCCAAACGTGAAAACCCTTGTTGCATAAGTAATTCAGCTTCTTCCAAAACAGTTCTGCCATTTTTGGGAATTAAAGGCGCAGCTACAATAAAACGCGTGTCTTCAGGGAAAGTATAAATGTAATCTACAACATCAGAAACACTTTGGCGGCTGACTTCCTGGCCGGAAACCGGTGAAATTGTTTTTCCGATTCGAGCAAAAAGCAACTTCAGATAATCGTAAGTTTCTGTTGAAGTTCCGACAGTGGAACGCGGATTTCGTGTGTTTACTTTTTGTTCAATGGCAATGGCCGGCGGAATTCCTTTGATAAAATCAACTTCAGGTTTGTTAATTCTTCCTAAAAATTGCCGTGCATACGACGAAAGACTTTCAACGTAACGCCGCTGCCCTTCGGCAAAAAGTGTGTCGAATGCCAGCGAAGACTTCCCCGAACCTGATACTCCCGTAACAACTACAAATTTATTTAGCGGAATTTTAAGGCTTACATTTTTTAGATTGTGAACCCTAGCATTTTGAATTTCAATATATTTCTGTTGTTTACTATTTGGCATATTTCTTTTGAAAAAATAATATTTTGTACAAGGTCTTGTTTATTTCGTTAAAAAGTAGCACTTTTGAGCGTAGCAAAATTAAACAAATTGTTTCACTTCATTAAATTGAATCGCCTATAGAACAAATTTACTTTTTGTTTAAAATTAAATAGAAGGTAATGTTCAGAACAAACGCACTGAACGATAATGAACTCGTTCAACGATTTATAGGTGGCGATCAAAATTCACTTGAAATTTTAATTCGTCGACACAAAAACAGAGTATTCTCATATATTTTGTTAATTGTGAAAAACCAGGAGTTAGCTGAAGACATTTTTCAGGAAACGTTTATAAAAGTTATTCGTTCTCTGAAAAAGGGAAAGTACACTGAAAACGGAAAGTTTATTTCGTGGGTGCTGCGTATTTCGCACAACCTGATTATTGATCATTTCAGAAAAGAAAAACTGAAAGGAACAGTTTCGAACGACAGCTCTGACGTCGATATTTTTAATTCTCAGAAATTTGCCGAAGATACCATTGAAGACAGAATGGTAAAAACGCAGATTTTGTTTGAGGTTAAGGAATTGATACAGGAGCTTCCTGAAGATCAACAGCAGGTTATTTATATGCGGCATTATATGGGCTTGAGTTTTAAGGAGATAGCAGAGCAAACTGACGTAAGTATTAATACTGCTTTGGGCAGAATGAGGTATGCCCTGATTAACATGCGAAAACTGATTGATAAAAAGAATTTGATGTTGACAAAAGTTTAACCTTTGTTAACACAATATTAAGTACTCAGAGGCGTTTTTAGATAAAATAAAATGTAAAAATTGCCTATGAGTAAAAATTCTACCTTAATTTATTTTGTTAATAAGTTTCAAGCTGATTTGTCGTCGTGTTCTTTGGAAGAAACCGATGAGCAGAGCGAAGGTTATTTAGCAGAAATCGATGTTGCTGAAAATGCACCATCAGAACAGACCATAGAAAATATACTGAATTTTGCCCGTTCATACGAAGTTATTGAAACTCAAACGGGTTATGTTGAAATGATTTTAAATTAAACAGAGGCACTTTAAACCGGTGCCTCTTCATTTTTTCCCGCCCTCAGCGAAAATTTCAAAAGAATATAACCAAGTACGCCCGCTACAAAAGATCCTAGCAGGATTCCCATTTTAGCCGAATTTATAAGTACTGCATCAGAATATGCCAGGTTGTTGATGAACAAAGACATTGTAAATCCAAGTCCGCCCAAAAACGCCATTCCGAAAATGTGTTTCATGGAAACATTCTCAGGAAGTTCGGCCAGGTTTAATTTTATGGCTAAAAATGAAAAAAGAAATATTCCAACCGCGTTTCCGACAATTAAACTCAATGCAATATTTGCCGAAAGTGCAAAGTTGGTATTGCCTGAAAAACTAAAAACCACACCTGCATTGGCAAAAGCAAAAAGAGGCATAATTACATACGAAACCCAGCCGTGCAAACGGTGTTCAAGATATTGTAACGGAGGCGCAGTTTTTTCTGTAATTTCTTCCAGCTCATCAAGAACATGCAATTGTTTTTTCGACAAAACCGATTTTTCATCCTGCAATTTACAATCCTGAAGAAATTGTTCCAGGTTTTCCTTTCCGGTTTCATAAAACGAGCGGGTGTCGGTGGTACGCCGCAGTGGAATTGTAAAAGCCATTAAAACCCCGGCAATGGTAGAATGAATTCCCGATTTCAGGAATAAAACCCACACAACGATACCTAAAATGAAAAAGAAATATTTTGAATAAAACCCACGGTAAGATAAAATCAGAAGTACAACAACAATAGCCAGTGCAATTCCGATGTAGCTCCACACCAGATTGGAGCTGTAAAAAAAGGCAATCACCAGCACAGCGCCCAAATCGTCGATAATGGCAAAGGCCATCAGAAAAACTTTCAGGCCAGTTGGTACTTTATTTCCCAAAAGCTTTAAAATACCCAGCGTGAATGCAATGTCGGCAGCCATTGGAATTCCCCAGCCTTCGGAACCTGCATTTCCTTTGTTTAAAACGATAAAAGTAAGTGCAGGAATTAGCATTCCGCCAATAGCTGCAAACATTGGGAGCGATGCTTTTTTTAAATGACTTAATTCTCCGGTCAATATTTCGCGTTTAATTTCAAGCCCAATCAGAAAAAAGAAAATGGCCATTAACCCGTCGTTGATCCATTTTAAAACAGGTTTTGATAATTCAAATCCAGGTACCGAAATGGTAATTTTATTTTCCCAGAATCCAAGAAATGATTCTCTTAGCGGACTATTTGCCAGAATCAGCGCCAAAATAGTTGAGAAAAACAGAATAATACTGCTTGAAGTTTCAAGTCGGATAAATTGATGAATGGGTTCTTTTATAAATTTCATTCGCGAAGTATTTAATATGACATTAACCGGGAAAAATCACATTTGTTCAACAAAATAAAAGGTACAAATAAATAAATAAATTTGAAATTGGTCTTGACTCGTATTTTGAAATAAACTAAATTCGTGATATTAATTTAATATCATTTTACTAAAATTACAATGTCATGGAAAAACAATATTCTGCATTATCGGGTTACATGTTCTTATTTCTTGAACTGGTTGTTTTGATCCTAATCATTTTGGGATTTTTGCGCGGTATGATAATTCCGTCAGTGGTATTAATTGCGGTTTTTATGCTTCTTGCCGTTGGATTTACAGTTGTTGATCCAAATCAAAGTTGTGTGTTGGTTTTGTTTGGAGCATACAAAGGCACCATTAAAACCAACGGATTTTATTGGACAAATCCTTTTTTTGCCAAAAAGAAAATCTCACTTCGGGCGCGAAATTTCGACAGTGAAACCATTAAAGTAAACGACAAACTGGGAAATCCGATTATGATTGGGCTGGTGCTGGTTTGGAAAGTTCAGGAAACCTACAAAGCTGCTTTTGGGGTAGACCAATACGAACATTTTGTTGTTGTTCAGAGTGAAGCTGCTTTGCGAAAACTGGCCGGTTTGTATCCGTACGACAATATTGAAGATGAAAATGCAAAAGTTACCTTGCGCGACGGTACAGAAGAAGTGAATAATGAACTTGAACGTGAAATTATTGAACGTTTGGATATTGCAGGGATCGAAGTAATTGAAGCCAGAATTAACCACATTGCGTATGCCCAGGAAATTGCCCAGGCCATGCTGAAACGCCAGCAGGCAACGGCAATTGTTGCTGCCCGCTATAAAATTGTTGAAGGTGCGGTAAGTATGGTGGAAATGGCGCTCGACCAACTTAGCCAGAAAAAAATTGTCGATTTAGACGAAGAGAAAAAGGCAACCATGGTCAGTAATTTAATGGTTGTTTTGTGTGGCGACAAAGACGCTACCCCTATCGTAAATACCGGAACTTTATACTAAAATGGGGAAAATATTTTTCCACGAAGTTCAACGTTACACTCAGCGGTGGTTGTGGTTGCTCTTAATAACAACAACGTTACTGGCAACCCTTCCGTTCGCTTACGGAATATATTCGCAGGAAGTACTTGGGATTCCCTGGGGAAATAATCCCGGAAGTACAGGATTGCTGGTGTTTGTATTACTCTTGGATTCAGCAATAATGTCTGTGTTATTGGTCTTATTCATTAAAATGCAGCTAATTGTTGAAATCAGAAACGACGGAATATGGTTTCGCTACCCACCGCTTTTGTATAAATGGAAAATGATAGCAAAGGAAGAAATCGACCGTTTTGAAATACGTGTTTATAATCCTGTGTTTGAATTCGGCGGTTGGGGAATAAAAGGAAGTTCCAGGAATAAATCGTTCACTGTGAGCGGAAAAACAGGGCTGCAACTTTATCTGAAAAACGGGAAAAAGGTGTTGTTTGGAACTCAAAAGAATCAGTCCATTATATATGCGATGGATATTTTGATGAAAAGAGAAAAGGAAAGTTAAATGGCAAAAAAGAAAACATTTGTGTTGAGGATAAATCCTGAAATGATGGATGCTGTTGAAAAATGGGCAGCTGACGATTTCAGAAGTATTAACGGTCAGTTGGAATGGATTATTTATTCAGCGCTTAAAAATGCCAAACGTTTAAAAACTTCTGACGATTCACTTCCTGACTCGTAATGCTTTGAGAAAATTATATACCTATTGTAGGAACAAATTTATGAAGCCATGAATCAAAATAGTTATACCTGCCCGAAATGTGGTAACAGGAGAGCAAGCATTGATCAGATTCGAACAACAGGAGCTGGTTTTACCAAGTATTTTAACATTCAAAACCGGAAATTTACCGCTGTTTCATGTACCAATTGCGGATACACTGAATTTTACCGTGGCGGTTCTTCCAGCGGAGCCAGTAGTGTGTTGGATTTCCTGACCAATTAGCCGGTTTAATTACCTCAGGGTTTTTGTAAAATTCTCTTCCCCAAAATTTTTAAGGCTATTGTACTTTTTTTAGCTTGTATTTCAATTTGTTAAATATTAGAATTAATTTAAGGCGATATTAAATTGATTTCAAACTAAACCAACAAAAATGAAAAATACAAGCACTCGTCGCGAATTTATCAAAAAAGCTACAACAGGTTCTGCCGCTCTCGTGATTGGTGGTGTTTTGCCCGGTTTCAGTGCAAAAAGCTACAGGCAAATTATTGGAGCAAACGATAAACTGCGCGTTTCGGTAATGGGCGTAAATTCACGAGGAAATGCACTGGCGCAAAACTTTGCCTATCAGGAAAACTGCGATGTAATTCATGTTTGCGATGTAGATTATCGCGCTGCTGATCGTTGTATTTCCGATGTTGAGAAAATTCAGAATTTAACGCCTCAAAAATTCAGCGATTTCAGAAAGTCGCTTGAAAGTAAGGATGTGGATATCATGGTTATTGCTACTCCCGATCACTGGCATGCCCCGGCAGCCTTGCTGGCCATGCAGGCAGGGAAAAATGTGTATTTGGAAAAACCTTGCAGTCATAATCCAGCTGAAGGAGAAATGTTGGTTGAAGCCACTAAAAGATACAAAAAAGCAGTGCAAATGGGAAATCAGCGACGTTCGTGGCCCAATGTTATGCAGGCAATTCAGGATTTGAAAGCAGGAATTATCGGGCGGCCGTATTTTGGAAAAGGCTGGTACACCAACAACCGCGAATCGATTGGCATCGGAAAAGAAACAGCAGTCCCGGAATGGCTCGACTGGAACCTTTGGCAGGGGCCTGCTCCACGAAGAGCTTACAAAGATAATATCGTTCATTATAACTGGCATTGGTTCTGGCACTGGGGGACCGGCGAAGCATTGAACAACGGTACGCACATGGTCGACTTGTTGCGTTGGGGATTGGGTGTCGATTTTCCTGTGAAAGTTAGTTCAAGCGGCGGACGCTTTCGCTACAAAGACGATTGGGAAACTCCAGATACTCAAATTATCAATTTCGATTTTAAGGAAGGTGTTTCAATGACCTGGGAGGGAAGAAGTTGCAACGGAAAATTTGTGGAAGACAGTTCTGTGGGAGTTATTTTTTATGCCGAAGAGGGAAGTCTGGTTATTTCAGGAGGAAACGACTATAAAATTTACGACCTCAAAAATAATGTTATTAAGGAGGTTAAAAACGACCAGCAAATTAATCCTCGCGATGCCGCCAATCCATCCGGTTATCTGGATGCTTTGCACGTTCAGAACCTTTTCAGCAATATTTTAACAGGGGAGCCTTTAAAATCTGACATCGACTCGGGGCACAAAAGTACGCTGCTGGTACAACTTGGAAACATAGCCCAGCGTGTTGGCCATTCATTGGAAATTGATCCCGAAAATGGTCATATTCTGAAAGATCAAAATGCACAGAAACTGTGGTCAAGGGAATACGAAAAAGGCTGGGAAATGAAATTGTAAAATGTAAAAAATGGAAACACGACGAGATTTTATTAAAACAACCGGAAAAGGAGTTTTGCTTGCAGCAACTACTCCCGCTGTAGTTTCAAATATTTTGGCGGCAGATCAGCAAAAGACGATTAAAATTGGAATTATCGGAGCTGAAAATTCGCATACTGCTGCATACGGAAAAACATTCAACATCGATAAAAAATTTCCGGGTGTTTCGGTGGAATATGTTTGGGGCGAAACCGATGCATTTGCAAAGGCTGCCATGGAAAAAGGAAATATTCCAACACAGGTGAAAGATCCAAAAGAAATGCTGGGAGCCATCGATGCTCTCATTGTTGACCACCGTCACCCGAAATTTCATCTCGAAGCAGCACGTCCGTTTGTTCTGGCAGGAATACCAACATTTATCGATAAGCCGTTTTGTTACCGCGCCGAAGCCGGGAAAGATTTTCTGGAAATGGCACGCGAAATTGGAACACCTATTACTTCATACAGTTCGATTGCCCAAAGCTCGGAAACTTTCGATATGATTGAACAGATAAAAACATTGGGAAAAATTAGTCAGGTGGTTCGCACCGGAACCGCCGATTTGGATTCGGAATACGGCGGTATTTTTTTCTACGGTGTTCGCATTGTGCAACCGCTGATGTACATGTTTGGCGAAGATATTTTGGAAGTAAAAGTTACAAGGAACGGAACCACAGGCAGTGCAGGTTTAAGGTTTCAATCGGGTTTGTATACCACATTGATTTTCAAAAATAAGGCATACGGCTGGGAGACTTTTGTGGAGACAGAGCATGAATTTATGGAACTGAAATCACGCGTAAAAGAAACTGACCCTCCTAAAAATGAAGTGGATATGGTTGAAATGTTTCGCACAGGAAAAGAACCGCGTTCGCACCAAAGTATACTTAATTGTGTGTCAGTATTGGAAGCCCTCGAAAAATCGGTTGCCACCGAAAAATGGACTGAAGTAAAATATTTCAAACTGGATTAATCATTTTTATGAAAATCTTTTCAGTAAAAATCAGTGTTTTCATGTTTTTGTTTCGACTTTTTTATGGTTACATCTCCAAACCTGGAAAGCGGTGGAGGTGATAATTAAAAAGATAGAAATAGCAGCATTAAAATTCATCAAAAGAATAACAGCCGGTCTGAATTTCTTTGAAATTACTTTGGTTCCTCTATTTTTTTGAATATGCTTTTAACTTTTCTTTAAATCCACCGGAGAAAAAATTCTTCAATAGTGTTTCACCATAAAATGCATTATTTTTGGATGGATTTTGAAACTGAATCAAAAAATTATCAAAATGAATATTAGCGCATTACAAAAAGAAAGGGCAAAATATCAGCCTAAACTTCCAAAATCGTTGGTTGGAGCAGTAAAACTGGTTGAAGGCGCAAAAACCGAATCGGTTGCCGACCAGAAAGAAATTGCAAAATTGTTTCCGAATACGTACGGAATGCCATTGATTACTTTCGAAGCCGGAGAAACCAAAAAGAAAAGAGATGCCATTAATGTTGGTGTTATCCTTTCCGGTGGACAGGCTCCCGGTGGGCACAACGTAATTTCCGGTATTTTCGACGGAATTAAAAAAATAAATCCCAAAAGCCGTTTGTATGGTTTTCTTGGTGGCCCCGGCGGTTTGGTCGATCATAAATATGTTGAATTAACTGCCGATTTTATCGACGAGTACCGCAACACCGGTGGTTTTGATATTATTGGCTCGGGCCGTACAAAACTCGAAGAAGAATGGCAGTTCGACAAAGGTTTGGAAATTGCCAAAGATTTAAATTTGAATGCACTGGTAATTATTGGTGGCGACGATTCAAATACAAATGCTTGTGTTTTAGCTGAATATTACGCAGCAAAAAATGCCGGTGTTCAGGTAATCGGTTGCCCGAAAACTATCGACGGTGACCTGAAAAATTCGATGATTGAAACATCGTTTGGTTTCGACACCGCTACAAAAGTTTACTCTGAATTGATTGGCAACATTCAGCGCGATGCCAATTCAGCAAAAAAATACTGGCACTTTATTAAATTGATGGGCCGTTCGGCATCTCATATTGGTTTGGAATGTGCTTTAAAAACTCAGCCAAATATTACTTTGATTTCGGAAGAAATTGCTGAGAAAAAACAAACATTGAGCGAAATTGTGGATTACATGGCTGGTATTGTTGCCAAACGTGCACAAAACGGCGATAATTTTGGGGTGGCTTTAATTCCGGAAGGTTTAATTGAGTTTGTTCCTGAAATGAAAGCATTGATTTCGGAATTGAACGACATGCTTGCTGAAGGTTCTGAATCGGAAAAAGAATTCCAGATGTTAAGGAAAAGTCATCGCAATGACTGGATCGCCGGTCATCTTTCGGAAGCTTCTTCAACGGTATTCAAATCGTTACCTTCAGGAATTGCAACCCAGCTTACTCTGGAACGCGACCCACACGGAAACGTTCAGGTTTCGCTGATTGAAACTGAAAAACTTTTGGGTGAAATGGTGAAAACCAAACTCGAAAAAATGAAAAAAGGTGGCGAATACATTGGTAAATTTGGTGTTCAGTTCCATTTCTTTGGTTACGAAGGCCGTTGTGCTGCCCCTTCAAATTTCGATGCCGATTATTGTTACTCACTGGGTTACACTGCATCGGTTCTTATTTCTGATGGAAAAACTGGCTACATGTCATCGGTTCGCAATTTAACTTCACCAGCAGAAGAATGGATTGCAGGCGGTGTTCCGGTAACAATGATGATGAACATGGAAAAACGCCACGGACATATGAAACCGGTAATTCAGAAAGCACTGGTTGAACTGGAAGGCGCTCCTTACAAATATTTTGTTTCAAAACGTGGAGAATGGGCGTATTCTACACAATTTATTTATCCCGGCCCAATTCAGTATTTCGGACCTACCGAAGTTTGCGATCAGACTACTGAAACGCTGAAATTTGAAAAAGCGTAAATTCATAAACTTAGAATAGATAAAAGAAAAACCTTCTGCTTTTGAAACAGCAGAGGGTTTTTTGTTTTACACCGTCTGATTAACCCACGATGAGTTTACAATAAATTAGTTTTCAGTGAGTTTTATTTAAGAACCAAAAAAATGAATTAGTTTTGTATGAAATAAACTAACAATAAAAGGATTATGATGAAAAAAATTTTGATTTTCAGTTTGGCGGTTTTCTTTTTTGCATCGTGTCACAATTATAGAAAAGATGCAGAACAGCTGACTCTTCTGAGAGATAGTTTGCAAACCGAAGCAAATTTCAAAGACTCATCCATTGTCGGATTTCTGACTGATTTTAATGAAATTCAGGCCAGTCTCGATTCCATCAAAAAACTGGAAGATTTGGTAACCGTTAAATCGGCCGAAGGCAGGGAAATGAACCAGAAACAAAAAGACTTGATTCTGGAAGACATTGCCATGTTAAACGAACTTATTCAAAAAAATAAGGAACAAACAGCTGCACTTCAGAAAAAACTGAACAACGCCAATTTCAAAATTGGGAAACTCAATGCGATGATTGCCGAATTTGAAGTGATGGTAAGCAATCTGCAAAATCAAGTTCAGGAAAAAGATGGCGAAATTTACAGCCTGACACAGGAAGTTCAAAAACTGAATATTGATATTAGCGGATTGAACCAAAGAATATCGCAGATTGAAACTGAAAGTCAGCAAAAATCGGAAACTATTCAAAGTCAGACCGTGGCTCTTAACACTGCATTTTATGTTTTAGGAAGTAACAAGGAACTGAAAGACAACGGTGTAATTGAAAAGAGTGGTGGTGTGCTTGGAATAGGCAAAACTGCCGTAATAAAAGAAGATTTTAACCGCGATTATTTTTCACAAATCGATATTCGTGAAATCGATTTTATTCCGTTGATGGTGAAAAAAGCGGAAGTAATTTCGGTTCATCCGGCAGGATCGTTCCATATTTCGGGCGAAAAAACTGCCGATACTTTGTTTATCGACAACAAAGCTGAATTCTGGAAAGCTTCAAAATATCTGGTAGTGGTTACCAACTAATAAAAAATAAAGCTGCCGAAAAAGAAGATTTTAGGCAGCTTTATTTTTTTTCGCCAAGGGGCAAGGCCAGTAGTTATAAATTAGAAAAGCTGGTTGATTGTGCCTTTCAAATGCTGTGGGCGAAAATTGTCCATGGTACTGAAATCCGGTAACTGGTTCCCCGACAACCACATGTAGTGAAGATATTCCTGCAATAGTTTCCCGATTTTCCTGCACGAACAAATGCTGTTCATGTAGGCATAAAACAATACTTTCAGTATAATCCCAGGTAGGAAGGGCGCGAAGTACCTCATCCTTTGCAGGTCATTTTTATGGGTGATTATCAGGTTTGTCAGCTATTTGATCTACCTCGAACAGGGGCATTTTCAGCAATATTCTCGTCTGATAACTCCCGTTTTAACCTTTTAACCAAGTTTATATCCCCAGTATTCTGGCATCAACCCTGAATTCGGAATAAATGGTTACAGTATAATCGGTGAGCAGCAGTTTTTTAACCACCGTATTTACCCTCAGCGAAACAGTATCGAGTTTAATGTATTCCTGCAAATCTTCGGTAGTGGTTTCAAGCTGAATACTTTTTTCACTGGTATCAATATTTTCATTCCAGGCAATCCGTTTTTCTTCCAGGTTTTCACCGTTGATGTAAATGGTTATCGATTTCAGAAAACTTAAATCGCCATTTTCCGGCGCCGAAACACTTAATTTCAAACGGTTTAGTGTTATCTCCTGAATTAAATCCCTGCGCGTTTCGTTAATTTCAAATTCCGATTCTGAATTGGTTTTTATGGCAGGCACCGGCAGGTTAAACGGCAGGTTTATTCCAACCACTGAACCAATAACCGACTCAGTGGTATAATCGATATTGAAAATGGTAAGTTTATTGATTTGTTTGCACCCCTGCAGGAGGCTCATAATAAAAAGGCTGAAAAGGAGCCAGTATTTCTTTTGTTTCATTTTTTTCTTGCCGTAGTTTGTTACTAAAATTCCTAAAATCTGAAGTTGTATAACCAAGCGAAACCGCACATTTTTGGTTTTTTCCAGGAATTGCCCGGCTAACAACATCAGAACAAATTAAAATTAACAGGTTATATCTCAAACCTGGCAATATAACATCAGAAGTAATCTTTTGTTCAAAATATTTTGTGAATATAACCGCCGGGTGATAAAAATTGGCAAGAAGTTAACCGGTGGAAATTAATTCTAAAATTGTTTGAGGTTTACAATAAATCGGCGATTGCAGTTCTATTTATCTTCCGGTTTGTCCTGTTCCTTTGAGTTGTGTTCTGCTTTTCCCCACCACCGACCGGCGGCGCGGAACAGGCTCAGCGTAGCTTTCTCAGCAGTTTTTCCTACTTTTTTATACGACTCGCTGTTGTGAATTTTTTCAGCTGCCTCATCCAGAAATTCTTCAGTTTTTTCTATCCACCCTTCCGGTTTTTCCTGCGACTGTTCGCTTTTATTTTCCGATTCTTTTTTCTGTTCCGGTACCATTGTAATTTTATTACTCACTTCAGCTAAAATAAACAAACGGGGCGAAGTTACAAACAGCGAATAACGTTTAAAATGACAAGTTGCCCAAAAAATCAGGAGTTGGTTGAAATTGGTAATTTTTTAATGATTTACTTCTTTTGAAACGGGCAAACAATCTTTATCGTAAAAATTTAATCAGTCGAATGACCAGTATTTCCGAGCCTTTTGATGTTGAAAACTTCAATTTGGTTTTTTAAAACATTCTTCTATACCTTTGACAGCTGCTTTGAATCATTAAGTTTGCAGGATTAAACCAGAGTTGCAAAATGCCCGATTTAGTATTTTTCGTTACATCAAAAAACTACAATTTTTCTAATAAAATTGCATCTGTGCCAAAAGGTATTTGTTTGGGAACAATCATTTTTTCAGGCACAAACAACCGATGTTTTCTGAAATAGTATGAATGCTGCTTCGGAAAATATTATTTTAATGCGTTTGAAAACCGGCGATCAGACGGCTTTTCAGTCCATCTATTCCAAACATTTTCAGCCGCTGTATTTGTTTGCCCTGAAATTTACTGATGAGAATACGGCCAAAGATATTGTTCAGGACTGTTTTTTTGAACTTTGGCAAAACCGGACAAAGCTTGAAATACACTCATCACTTTCGGCGTATCTTTTTACAACGGTCAAAAACCGCTGTTTCAAACATTTTCAAAATGAAAAAAGAAGAACCGAAAACAGCGAAAATGCGGGGTGGCAGTTGCAACAAATGGAATTCGATTATTTTTTAAATTCTGAAAAAAGTATCCTTGAGTTTGACATTCGCGATCGCATTGAAAAAACCTACCAGCGTCTGCCTGAAAAATGCAGCGAAGTTTTCACCGAAAGTCGATTAAACGGTTTATCCAACAAGGAAATTGCCGATAAATTATCCATTTCTGTCAAAGCTGTGGAAAAACACATTTCGAAAGCGCTGAAGCTTTTCAGGGAAGAATTTGGCGATATTCTTTTTTTCGTCCTGTTGCTGCTCATTCAAAAAAATTAACAAAAAAGAAAATGCGGAGGTAGGGTTGCCGCCGCAAAAAATACTCTTTAATACAATGGATATTAAAAACACGGAAAATATTGAAAGTGCTATTCAGCATTTTATCCGCGGAACCGCAAATTCTGACGAGCAAAAGTTATTGCTTGAATGGATAAAGGAAAATCCTGAAAACAGCAAACTGATTTTCAGTGAAAAGGATTTGTGGGAAAGTTCTCAACTGGGGTCGGAGGTTTTGGATAAAATTGAACCCGAACAATGGCTTGCACTTCAGGAACGGATTTCGAAACAACAGGCAAAAAACGTACGCTGGAAGGAAATTTACAGAATGGCAGCGCTGGTTGTTGTTACGCTGGGAATTGGCTGGATGAGCCATTTTGTTTACACCCGGTCGGTTGAGGCGCGGGATGTGGAAATAAAAACCGTGGAATCCATACGAGGGCAAATCAAGGAAATATTCCTGGCCGACGGAACACATGTTTGGCTGAATTCGGATTCGAAATTGTCGTTTCCTTCAAAATTTGTAAAAAATACGCGCGAGATTGAATTACACGGCGAAGCTTTTTTTGAAGTGACCTCGAACGAAAAAAATCCTTTTTTGGTAACAACAGGAAATCATACGGTAAAAGTTACCGGAACAAAATTCAACATTTGTGAGTACCCCGGCGATAAAAAAATAGAAACCACACTGGTGGAGGGAAAAGTGAAAATTATTTCGGGTAATTTTTTCAAAGACCTTCATCCCGGCGAACAAGCTACTTTTTATACCGAAACAGCCAATGTAATTATTGGTAAAAAGGATTTCGACATTTACACCGCCTGGCGGGAAGGCAGGTACGAATTCAAAAAAGAATCGGTTTCAAAAATTTTTCAGATTATGGAGCGCTGGTGGGATGTGGAAATTGATTATCCGCACGAAAAACTGGAACACGAATATATCTCGGGGGTACTGAGAAAACATAAACCAATTAAACAACACCTCGATGTTATCAGCGAACTGGTTCCAATGGAATACCGGATTGATAACGACAGGATTACCGTGAAACTAAAAGAGAAGTAAAACTAAAAATCAGATATGCCGATGAAATAAAGTATCACAACGGAAAAACGGGAAATACGCCACATACTTCCCGTTTAACATACATTTTAATTTTTTGATTTATAAACTAAAATCGTAGCTAAACTATGAAAAAAAAATTAATTGCGCTCCTTCTTCCTGAAAGAAGAAAGAGAAAAAAACTGTTTCTTGTTATGAAACTATCTTTGATTTTAACCTTTGCCTTTATTATTAATGTTTCCGCCAGTGTTTATTCACAAAGTGTAAGGGTAAACCTCGACTTGCAAAATGCCAGTCTGGAATCCGTTTTTCAATCAATTCAGGATCAAACTGAATTTGATATTTTTTACAAAAACGAACATCTTCCGCGAAACAAAACCGTTAATGCTGTTTTTAAAAACTCAAAAATCGATGATGTTCTCGACGATGTTCTGGCCGGGACCGGTTTGATTTATCGTGTTCTGAACAAAGATATTGTGATTACCAAAGGAAATGAATCCGATGACGGAAGTTTGTTTGCGATACAACAGCTAAAAACCGTAAGTGGTGTGGTTACCGACAAGGATAATTTTCCGCTCCCCGGAGTTTCGATTGTGATAAAAGGCACAACCAATGGAACAATTACCGATGCCGACGGAAAATATAGTTTGCCGAGGGTTGCCGACGACGCCGTACTTCTGTTTTCGTTTGTGGGAATGGAAACCAAAGAAGTTCCTGTTGAAGGAAAAACTACATTAAACGTAACCATGGCTTCAAACGATATTAACCTCGACGAAGTTGTTGTAGTAGGTTACGGTACTTTGGAGAAAAAAGAAGTTACCAGTTCAATAACCTCGGTTAAATCGAAAGATTTGATTCCCGGCGTTTCGGGGAACCCGCTTATTGGTATGCAGGGAAAAGTTACGGGTTTGAGCATTCAGTCAACCAACGGAACAAGTCCGAATGCCGAAACTTCGTTGCAGTTGCGTGGTGTTGCTTCTGTTTTAGCTGGCCAGGGACCTTTGATTGTTATCGATGGTGTTCCGGGTGGAAGTTTAAATTCGGTGAACCGCGAAGACATTGAATCGATCGACGTATTGAAAGATGCATCTGCCGGTGCAATATACGGTACCCGTGCTGCCGGTGGTGTAATTCTTATTACCACAAAATCGGCCAAAGCCGGTAAAATTCGTCTTACTTATACTTCGGAATTAACTACGGAAACCATCCGCAGAAAACCTGAGGTTCTTTCAGCAAAAGAATTTGTGGCCAACAACCTGGGAACCGACTACGGCTCAGAAACCGACTGGTACGATGAAGTTACAGTTGATCATCCTTTCCGCCAGCGCCACCACATCAATTTAAACGGTGGTTCTGAAACTTCAAAAATTTACGCCACTTTCGTTGCTTCCGATCAGCAGGGTATTGCAATCGGAGACGAACGGGCAGAAATGGGAGGCCGTATTAATGCCAATTTTACCCTTATGGATGGTTTTGCTGAAATTATTACCCATGCCGATTACAGAAAAGCAAACAGCGAAAATTCGGATAACGGCATTTTTAATATGGCTTTAAAACTGAACCCCACACAATCGGCATACGACGAAACACAGGTTCACGGACTAAATGTGTGGACCGGCGGTTGGGAATATTACAACCCGGTTGCCGACATTAAACTCCGCGATAATACCAGCGAAAGCACAAATTTCCTTGGCGATGTTACTTTGAAACTAAAATTATCGCCGGCATTGAGCACTCAGGCAATGGTTGCCCACCGCTCGTACCAGTCGCGCAATGTATTGTACGTTTCGGCACAACACAAGGAATCTCTCGATAACGCACGTTCAGGCCGTGCAAACCAGTCGTATTCACAAAGCAACGACAAAACTTTTGAGTGGCTGGCCAACTATATCAACACTTTTGGTGACCATGCCATTAACGCTGTTGGAGGTTATAGTTTTCAGGAATTTAATGCCGACGGTTTTGAAATGACCAACTACGATTTTCCGGTCGATGGTATCAAAGCCTGGGACATGGCAAAAGGCACCTGGCTCTCGGAAGGTAAAGCTTCTATGAGTTCGTATAAAAATCCAAGGGAACGTTTGATCGCCTTTTTTGGAAGGGCAAATTACACCTTCCGCGAAAAATATATTTTGTCGGTAAGCGGACGTTACGAAGGTTCTTCAAAATTCTACAAAGACAACCGTTGGGGATTTTTCCCAGCAGTTTCGGCCGGTTGGCGAATCAGCGATGAATCGTTCATGAAAAGCATTGATTTTGTAAGCGATTTAAAATTACGCGGCGGCTACGGTATTACCGGTAACCAAAGTTTCTCGCCCGGTGCTGCAACCCGTATGTATAGCTCCGACACCTGGTGGCTGGTCGACGACGAATGGATTTATACCTACGGCTCGGCCCATAACCAAAACAAAAACCTCCAGTGGGAAGAAAAGAAAGAGTTGAATATTGGTCTCGATTTCGCTTTGTTCAACAACCGACTGACAGGTAAATTTGATATTTACGACAGAAAAGTAGACAAAATGATTTACGACATTTCTGTTTCTGTTCCACCGGCAGTGCACGATAAAACTACAATGAACGTAGGAAGTTTGCGCAACAAAGGTTGGGAAACCGAAGTGACTTACAACGTTGTAAAAAGTACAAATCTTGATTATTCAACAACACTTAGAGTTTCACACAACAAATCGACCCTTGAGTCGCTGTGGGGAAGTCAAACGTACTGGGACAGGGTAGGATTTCCGGCTCCGGGTTCACCGGGTAATGCAGTCCGTCTTTTCCCCGGTCAGGACATTGGTAAATTTTACGTTTGGCGTTTTGCCGGTTTTACCGAAGAAGGAAACTGGATGCTCTACGACAAAGACGGTAATGCTTTCGATGTTACCAAACAAACCAAAACAAACGACGATAAAGCTTTTGTAGGAAATGCCATCCCAAAAGTGCAGTTGTCGTGGAACAACAATGTATCATACAAAAACTGGGAAGTTGAAGCATTTTTTATCAGCTGGCTGGGACACGATATTTTTAATACCATCGATATGTATTACGGACTTCCGAATGTGGAAGAACAAAACGTTCTGGCCCAGGCTTTTGAAAAGAATAAAAATGTAAAAGGTGAAAAAGAATTGTGCGACTACTGGATTGAAGACGGTGATTTCCTTAAACTTAAAGCGCTGACAATCCGCTATAAATTCAACACTTCGCAGGTGGAATGGCTCCAGAATGCAAACATTTATTTAACCGGACGGGATTTGTTTACCATTACCCGCTATTCAGGAATGGATCCGGAATCAAACATCAACGGTCTTGACCCGGGTTTTGAATGGCACAACAACATTTATCCGCGTACCCGTACCTGGACTTTGGGTGTTCAATTAACTTTTTAACCATTAAAACGAAATGCGATGAAAATTAAATATTATAGCTTATTACTGATAATCCTGTTATTTTCCGGTATTGGTTGTACCGATCTGGAAGAAGTATGGTACGATGCCGTTGTTCCGGAAACTTTTTTCAAAACCGAACAAGATGTTAAAGCAGCCCTTTATCGTTCATTTACACATGCACGTTGGTATGTTGAGTACGACAGATGGCAGTTACAGGAATTTACTGCCGACCAGTTTGCCATTACAACAAAAGGACCGCACTGGTACAACGGAGGCGAAAATTACCGTTACCATTACCATCAATGGACGGTTAACGATGGCTGGATTTGGGAAACATGGCGCGGAACTTTAATGGGTGTTGCTTTGGCTCTCGATACAAAACAAGACCTTGAAAACCTTGATTATGCCTCGGTCGGATTAACCGATAGCGACAAAGCCGACCACCTGATGCAGTTGCAAACGCTTATCGCGTATTTTTATCTACGGGGCCTCGACTATTTTGGAGGACTTCCGATATTTACTTCCAACGAAGGTGAAAACATTCCAAGAAGTACCGACAAACAAACTTTCGAACATATTGAAAATTTGCTCACCGAAGCTATTCCAAACCTTCCCAAAAAAGTTTCGGGACAAAAGGAAGAAGGGGCAATTCGTCAGGCTGCAGCAGCCACAATGCTGGCACAGTTGTATTTTAATGCTGAATCGTACATTGGTGAAAGCAGGTTCTCGGAATGCGCAACAATTTGTCAGGATATTATCGATGGTAAATATGGTGATTATTCTCTCGACCCAACCTGGCATGGTGTGCATGGATTCTATAATAACGAATCGCCCGAAGTAATCTGGTCAACCCCTTCTGAATTTAACAAACTACAGTTTGAATGGATGTGGAACCGTTTTTATCATTACGAAACCTACAAATATTTTGGTCTTGATGGTGGTGCCTGGAACGGTTATCATTTACAACCTTCGCGCAAACCTACCGGTGAACTTTATACCGAATTCAAACTCGGCAATCCGTATGAAAAATTCGACGATGGCGATCTTCGTAAAAAACCATACGTTTACAAAGGTAGCGGCAAATACGAAGGAATGTTTTTGGTCGGCGATCAGATAAGTCCGTACGGAACCACACGCGGAACCCAGGAATACAAAGACGAGGTTATTTCGTTTGTCGATATGGTAGGTCAGTTTAAAAAAGTGGGTACCGTTTACCCTGATGTGGCTTCGTTACCTTCAACAATGGCTAACGGTGAAGAAAACACCGGAATCCGTTTGGTGAAAACACCGATGCCAAACCTGGCCGACGAATCGCTGCGCTGGGGAGCCGACAACCCGGTTATCCGACTGGCCGAGGTTTATTATATGCTGGCCGAGTGTAAATTGAGGGCCGGTGATAAATCAGGGGCTGCCAATTTAATCAATACAGTAAGAGAACGTTATTTCGAAGGCGGAACCGATCCTAATCCGGTTACAAGCGATAACCTGGATAAATACAGAATGCTCGATGAGTGGGGAATCGAATTCCTTGGTGAAGGAAGACGCAGAACCGATCTTATTCGCTGGAACATGTTTGTTACTGAAAAATGGTGGGATCACGAAGCTTCCAACTCTGATCATTTGCGCCGTTTCCCAGTGCCACAAAATGCACTTTCAGGAAACAATGCATTGGAACAAAATCCCGGTTATAATTAGAAAAGCAACATAGTTTAGTATTAGTTAAGTTTCAAAAGAGGCCGTCTAAAAACAAAATTTTAGGCGGCCTTATTTTTTGTCTTCAGGCGGCAAGGCTTTTAGTATAATTCAGAAAAGCTGGTCGAATACCTGTTTTGATAATAATAAGAACCCGGATAACGACAACGAATTGTTGTTTACAGGACAAGTTTTCGGTACTTTTAGCCGGATAGGCAAGTTTCCGGGCCAGTTTCGAGAGGTTGATGGCTGTTGCAAGTAAGGCAAAATCCATTTCAACTTTGTCCTGCCCGAAGTGCCGGAACCGGAGATAGCCCCCATCATAACGGATGTGCGAAAAAACAGGTTCCGGTTCCACACATCGCTTTTTCCGGTGCTTTATGCCTTGCTGGGATAATAAAAGTTCGCGCGCTTTTGCTTTCAGGCGGCGCAGGTTATGGTTGACCTCTATGCGGCGGTTTCCTTTTGCTTTGAAACACATTCCCCTGAGCGGGCAGCCCGTGCAGTTTGCCGCCTGGTAAACTGTTATTTCAGATCGGTGCCCGTTCGCGTTTGTTGTTGTTTTATTTCCTGTTTTTTCAAGATGTTGTCCCATGGGGCATACAAAGTAATCGTCTGTTGCATTGTAGTACAGGTTTTGGGCAATAAAAGCGTTTTCCCTGAACTTCTTTTTTTGTTCGGCATGGAAATAATTGTACTTTACATAGGCTTCAATGTTACTATCCTCCATAAACGCATAATTCTCTTCACTTCCATACCCGGCATCGGCAACAACTGTTTTGGGATGGGCGCTGTAACTTTCTTCCCAGCCTTGAAAAAACGGAACCATGGTCAGGGTATCGGCCGGGTTCGGGAAGAAATCAAAAAGGGTAATAAATTGGTTTTCGGTACCAAGCTGAAGGTTATAGGCCGGCTTCAATTGTCCGTTCTGCATGTGGTCGTCTTTCATCCGCATGAAAGTCGCATCTGTATCGGTTTTGGAATAACTGTTCCTGGCACCCAAAATTTCAAGATGGTTTTCGTATTCGCGCAGCCTGGGAAGGTGTTTTTCTTCCAAAGTCTTTACGGCCTTCTGCTTTTCCTTTGATAGGTTTTCGCGGTTAATTTCCGCAATACGTTTTTTCAATTCTTCGGAGTCTATCGGTGTCGGCGGCTCGTCATCGGGAAGGTTGTCTTGCGCAATCCCCTGGTCTATCATTTTCAGTATTCCCCTGATTTTTGTTTCGAGCTTAGCCTTGTTCTTTTCCACCGTTTTGCGCCATACAAAAGTGTAACGGCCTGCCCGGGATTCCATTTTTGTACCATCAATATAGACCGTCTGCAAACTGATGTGACCCATTTCAACCAACATCAGAACAACCTGGATGAATAGCTGGTTGATTGTGCCTTTTAAATGCTGCGAACGAAAGTTGTTCACGGTTCTGAAATCGGGTGCCTGGTTCCCCGAAAGCCACATGTAGTGAACATTTTCCAGCAATTGCTTCCCGATTTTACGGCACGAATAGATATTGTTCATATAGGCGTAAAACAATACTTTCAGCATCATCCTCGGGTGATACGACGAACAACCCCCTCCTTTGTAGGTCTTTTCTATGGCCGAGATATCAAGTTTGTCGACTATTTGGTTGACCAGCCGAACGGGAGCATGTTCTGCTATATTTTGGTCCATCCGGGCAGGGAAAAGTGAAATCTGACCCTGCAAATTTGATTTGTAAACCGGTTTTCTAATCATCGGAACTCATTGGTAATTATGCCTTTAATTTACTAAATACCATTGAGTTATTGCAAAATTTCAATTAAAAAAAGAGGCTCATCTCTTTTTAGACGGCCTCTTTTTTTAGATGAATTTCAATTTATCTAAAAAAAAGGCCCCTGCTCTCTGCAAAGGCCACAAAACTTAAAACTTATAGAAAAATTTTACCGGTTAATCCGGTAATTGTAATCTTCTCCGGTTCCGGCAAGTACAACACTGTAATTTCCGGTTACCATGTGCGAAATATCAAAACCTTTCTGAATGTTAAACTCTTGTCCCAAATCGGACTGAAACACCAGCTGGCTTCCATTGTAAATAAGTAGGGAAACATTGTCTTCATCAAAATTAAGGTACGATACTTTAAGTAAATTTCCGTCGCAGGTAAAATAGGGTTCCACCTGAATTTTTATATCATTTACGGCGAATTCACCGTTTCGAACCTCCACCGACCGTTTTGCAGAAACAGCGCCGGTAGTAATTTTCACCGTGTAAGTTCCATCTTTAAGGTTCGATAAATCGAAAATCGATTTAAATACATTCGATGCTTTGCTCATTTTGTAATACACGGTTTGTCCGTTTTCTGCTTCAATTAAAATTTCGGACGACACCGTTGGATCGGTTTCAGCACTAATTAATGCTTTAGAATCATCAAGGGCAAGGATGTTCATTTTAGGGATTTTTGTTGCGCCAGTACTAATGGTTAATACAAGGCTAAGCAACGCCAGGACGAATTGTTTTGTTTTCATGACTTTCTTTTTTGAAGCTGACAATTGCCGTTTCGCTTCGGTTAATAATTGTTGTTAACTAAAAAAATTACCTTTCGTTTCTGTTTTCTATTTCTGTTCAACAAAATAAAATTTGCTCGAAAGGTTTTCTGTTTTATGTTTTCTGAAACAAATGACGCATAAATAATCTAAAATGTTGCAACAAGATCGACGAATACCGGTTTAAGCCGATTAAACGATTTTTTTAACAGGATGAATGACTTTTTGGGGATTAAGTTTCATATTGATATCCTGATTGAAGAAAAAGTAATAAATTGTAAAATTGAATTTAGCAGAAGTTGTACCTTTTTTTTTTAAACCGCGGTTGTTTAAAAACAGGCAAAGTAAAAGAAACAGTGGTGCCTTTGTTTTTTTCACTTTCTATGAAAAATTTCCCTTTGTTTTTTTCTACAAAATCTTTTACCAGCAAAAGTCCCAGCCCGGTGCTTTTTTCATTTTCGGTTCCTTTGGTGCGATAACCCTGGCTAATATCGAATATCCTGGCCAGGTTTTCTTTCTCAATACCAACGCCTGTGTCGGTAACACTGATGAGGATCATGTCTGATTTTCCGCATTCAGTTTTTATGTGAACAATTCCACTTCTGTCTGTAAATTTTATGGCATTGCTGAGCAGGTTTCGTACAATAACCTGAACCATGTCGGGATCGGCGTAAACTGCCAATTTTTCGTCAACTTGCGGAACTATGGAAATTTCTTTGTTTTGTGCAGTCTGAATCAGCCCGTTAATCGAATTCTGAATTACATCGGCCAATTGGAAACCCGAAGGGCGATATTCTATTTTGGCTCCCTGCGACTGCGCCCAGATAAAAAGATTTTCGAGCAGGTTATTAATGTTTTCAGATGATTTGTGCAGTGTATGTAAAATATCCTGTAACTCGGCAGATGAAAAATCTCCAAAATTGGAATTCAGGTGTTCAAGCAGTGAAGAATGTGCTCCTGCCGGTCCGCGCAAATCGTGGCCAATAATGGCAAACAGTTTGTCTTTGGCAGCGTTGGCTTCCTTTAACTCCCTGTTTTTACGTCGTAGTTTTTTGTAAAACAAATAGATTGTGAAGGAAATCAAAGAGGCCAGGATTATTCCTGCAATCATGATATTTCGCGAAATTCGGTGATGTTTGATTAACAACGAATTTATTTCATTTTGCTTTTCAAGTTCGGCAATCTGGCTGTTTTTTTCATCAATTTCGAGGATAGTTTGCAACTGTTCCATTTTAATGTTGGCCGCCCCCAGCAATAACGAGTCCTGAATTTTAATCATTTCGTTCCGGTTGACCAGGGCATTTTTTAAATCATTCCGGCGTATGTACTCTTCCGCCAGTTTCGAATAAATATCAAGCTGAATTTTTTTCTGATTGTTGACAGTGGCTTGTTGCAACCCTTTATTCATCAGTTCGATACCTTCTTTAAACTTTCCTTTTCCGATAACACTTAATCCAAGATATTCATAAATTCCTGGTAAACTGAGGAAATCACTCCCTTCTTTATTGAGTTCAAGCGCTTTTTTTAATTTAATTTCAGCATGGTTGTAATTTCCCTTAGCATAATCAATTCGCGCTAAATTTTTATAGGCAATCGATAAACCATAAACAGAATTTATTTCGGTGTAAATTTCAAAGGTTTTTTCAACGTTCTTTTGTGCTTCTTCAAAGTTGCCGGTTTCGATGTTTAAAATTCCAATTTGTTCAAAACAAATGGCCAGCCCGTTTTTATTGCCGTCGACCGCTGAAATTTGCTGGTAAATTTGTAAGGCTTCACGGTAATATTCCATGGCCGTTTCCTGAAGTCTTAAATCGGCATAAATTCGTCCGAGCAAATAGGCTGCCCAGGCATTTCCTTCCGTGAAATTTGCTTTTTCGTAATTCAGTTTCGATTTTATAATGTATTCAATGGCCCTGTCGTACAATCCGTTTAACCTGAAAATGGTCCCCATCATGGAATACGCTGACCCTTCCAGTTTAAAATTTCCTGAAAACCGTGATGCCCGAAGCGATTCATTAAAAGCTTCCAGTGCTATTAGGGGCTCTCCCAAGCGGTGGTAGTTCACCCCTTTTCGGTACCAAATTTCACCAATGTTCCAGTTGTCTTTATAAATATTTGCAATTTGTAATGCTGAATCGAGGTAGTGGAGCGATATTTGGTTTTCATCTGATTCGGTTTGAAGATTGGCAATAATAATAAATGCTTTTATCTGAAGACTGTCTATTTTAGCCGAGCGTGCCAAAGCAAGCCCCGAAAAGGCAAGTTTCATCCTTTCAGAATTTTCTATGCCCGAATTATCCTGAGCCTGGCTGAGTAAATCATAAATTCGTTTCTCTTCGGAAATCTGTGCTTCGTTTTTAATTCCGCCGTCGGCTGCAATGCAAACTGTGCCCATTGAAAAATATATAGTAATTGCAGCGGCAAACAGCATTTTCAACATAAATATCCTGCAATTATATATTTTCATAAATTTCATGAAATGTTATTTCATTTCGTTGATTTTAACATAAAAGCGCTGGGGAAAGTACAATTTTTTTCTTTTCTATGAAAGAATTTAGATTGAATTATAGACCGATGTTTTTCAAAGATAGAACAGTAGGAAAATATGCTTAAAACCATTGTGTATATTTTCTGTGAAATTATTCAAGAAAATATACCTCTTAGACAAATGCTTGATTTTATGAATTTTATTGGGTGATAATTATTAAATCCTGTTTCTGTACAAATTGAATTTTTGAACTACAAAATCTAAGTAAGATAAAAATTCAGGGTTGAGTAAAATTCCTCTCTTGAGAAAGGTTTTGCCATGTATGCACTGCACCCCAGGTCGATGCATTTTTGCTTTTCGTCTACCATTGCAAAGGCAGTTTGTGCAATAACCGGTAAATCGGGAAACTCTTTTCTGATTTCCGCTATCGTTTCGAAACCATTCTGAACTGGCATATTGATATCGAGCAAAACCAGGTCGGGTGTTTTTTTGCTAATCAGTTCAAGGAGTTCTTTTCCGTTTCTAACCTGCTGAACATCGGCATTGGTAGGTTTTAGTAATTCAACCAGATAATACGATGAATATACATCGTCTTCGGCAATGTATATCAGTTTTCCTGAAAAATTGGAAGTCCCAACCTCCGGTTTTGCTATTGGTGCTTTTCTGATGGTATTTACATAAGGAAGAGTAAAATAAAATTCGCTGCCTTTTCCTATTTCCGATTCCACCCATATTTTACCGCCAAGTAAATGCAGTAAACCACGAGTAATACTTAATCCTAATCCGGTACCTTCCTTAAAACTTACATTATCAGCCTGGGTGAAAAGTTCAAATATTTTTTCCCGTGCCTTAAGCGGGATTCCGCGGCCGGTATCTTTTACAAAAAATTCGATGTGATTTTGATTTTCAACAATTCTGCAACCAACCGAGATGCTTCCTTTTTCGGTGTATTTTATTGCATTCTCGACCAGATTATTTACTATTTGTTTGAACCGAAATTCATCGGTATCGATAATTAAATCCTCGATTTTATCAGGAACTTCGTGAGTAAGTTTTAGATTTTTTTCAAGGGAAACTATCCGGTTTTGTTGCAGGCGAACTATTTCTTTTAATGCAGTATATATGTTCACCGGAACCAATTTTATGGTCATCTGGTTCAACTCAATTTTAGAAATATCGATGATATCGTCAATTATTCTCATCAGTTGTTCGCCCGATATTTGTATCAGCTGGTTATATTGTTCCGATTCTTCAATAGAAATACCCTTACTTCTTAACAAGCCCGAAAAACCCAAAATTGCATTCATGGGCGTTCTTATTTCGTGGCTCATATTGGCCAGAAAGGTAGATTTTAATCGATCCGATTCTTCTGCGCGTTCTTTCTCAATAGCTAATATTTCCTGGTTTTCTTTTAACAGTGAGGTAAGTTCTTTTTCCTTTTGTAGTGCTTTGTCGATGCTGGAAATAATAAGTGCCAGGGCAAATGAAATAAGGGTTGAAACCATAAAAAAGTTAATGGCATTTACAACCCACCCTTCAAAACTGTATTGGCCGATAAGCATTTCAGGATTTACATTGTATAAGGTTGGGATTGAAAGCAAAATGAGCGTTGCAAAATTTACCAGGGCAGCCCTTAGTACGCCTTTGTAACCGTAAAAGAAACCGGATAAAATGGGAACCAGGATTAACCATGTAAAACCTGCCCCGTCTTTGCCCAAAAAAAGAAGTAGTACCACTCCTAAAATATAAAAAACGATAATGCTTGCCAAAACCTTGGTTTCTGATTTTATTTTTTTTGAAAAGGTGAGAACAACAACAGCACCGTAAACAATTGTATCAATTCCGGCGATTAACCATAACTTTTCTTGAATAGAAATATATAAACTGGGTATATAGGCAAATAATCCTAAAATAGCCATTCCGAGAAGCGTAAAAAACAACAAACGGTTTTTCCATTCAACAAAAGCATCAGTACTGTCCAGGGTAGGATAGGGTATGAATCGGGTAATAAATTTAATAAAACTGTTCAAATTAGCATCCATGGTTTTTAAGTTAACATATACAACAATCATTTTTATTGTATGTTTAGTTTTATCGAAATAATTGTAATTCAAAAGTATAAAATAAAATAATTTAAAAATACGTAGAAATACCTGCATCGATTTTTAACTTTTTTAACTGAAATTAAGGGATTATTTCCTGTTCTGATTTGAATGTTTTTTTGAGGAACTGTCTGAATTTGTTTTGAAGCTTTCTTTTTAACTGATGGGGCAAGAAATACATGATAAACATAAACGAAATTCTATGGTAGGACTTATTCGAAATGAAGTAATCAGAGCCTTATGATTTAAATTGTTACTTTATAATAAATCTGGCAAATTCTACTGAAAACCTTGTTATATTTACCCAACGATTCAAAAAAACGATAAAAACTGAACCACATGAGAAAAATTCTTTTCTTAAGCCTTGCGGTAGTTTTGCTGCTTGGTACCTCTTGTTCAACAGGAAATAAAAAAAGTGATAATTCTACCGATGGGCTTCCGCGAATTGCTATTTGCGGACTTGCAATCGAGTCGAGTACATTTTCACCTGCTGTTTCAACGGTAGAAGCTTTTCGCACCCGGCAGGGCGACGAAATATTTTCGTACTATCCTTTTCTTTCTGAAGACTCTGTGGATAGAAAACGAGCACAGTGGTTTCCAACTTTGCGCGGGCACGCTATTCCGGGAGGGATTGTTACCCGCGAAGCTTACGATTCGCTCGTAAATGTAACGCTTGATTTGCTCAGCGAGAATTTGCCGTACGATGGCATTTTTTTCGATATTCACGGTGCAATGAGTGTGGTCGGACTGGATGATCCGGAAGGCGATTTTATTGTGAAAATCCGGGATGTGGTGGGCAAAGACCCAATTATTTCAACATCAATGGATTTGCACGGAAATGTTACACAGAGGCTGGCACAAAACACCGACCTGATTACGTGTTACCGAATGGCGCCACACGAAGATGCACTGGAATCGAAACAGCGGGCGCTCGAAAATTTGCTCGATCGTTTGGAAAACGGTAAGGGCAAACCAAAATACAAAGCCTGGATACCGGTGCCGATTTTGCTTCCCGGCGAAAAAACAAGTACTCGTATTGAACCCGGAAAAAGTTTGTATGCCAAAGTCCCCGGTGTCGCCGATCAGGAGGGAGTAATAGATGCTGCCATCTGGATTGGTTATGCGTGGGCCGATGAACCAAGAAACGAAGGTTGTATAATGGTTACCGGTGATGATGAGGAAAAAGTAGTTCAGGGAGCTGAATATCTGGCAAAAAGTTTCTGGGATGTCCGAAATGAGTTTGAATTTGTGGCTCCTGTCGCACAGCTCGACGAGTGTCTCAATATGGCTGTTGCCAGCGAAAAACATCCGTTCATAATCAGCGATACCGGAGATAATCCTACTGCCGGCGGTGCGGGAGATGTTACCTGGACACTGACCGAAATTCTAAAACGTCCGGAATTTAAAAAGGAGAATGGACCGTCGCTGATTTATGCTTCCATTCCGGGGCCCGATTTTGTTGAAAAAGCTGTTGCTGCAGGTGTTGGAAACTTGGTTGAAGGTGAAGCCGGCGCTATTGTTGACCATCGTTTTTCCCCGCCGGTAAAACTTTCAGGTAAGGTTTTGGCTATTGATACCGAGGATACTACTGCTGAAACTGCAGTTGTGGTTCAGGTTGGGAGTGTTAAAGTAATTGTTACCAAAAAACGCAAACCCTATCATTACGAAGAGGATTTTACGCGGCTGGGGCTAAATCCGCGAGAATCGGATATTGTAGTTGTGAAAATCGGGTACCTGGTTCCCGAACTTTACGATATGCGTGCCGACTGGATTATGGCATTAACGCCCGGTGGCGTAGATCAGGATTTGGAACGTTTGGACTACAAACGAATCAACCGGCCAATGTTTCCATTGGATAAAGATATGGCCGATCCGGATTTGTCAGCACAACTAATCCCTTCTTCCAATGAATAAAAAATAAAGAAATTCAGCTTTTTAAAAGGAGGTCGATTGTTTCGAACAGTTGACCTTTTTTTATGGGTTTCGAAATATATTCGTTGCAGCCAAGTTTAAAACACATTTGTTTTTCTTCGGCCATGGCATAAGCGGTTTGCGCAATAATCTTCACATTGTTGTATCGTTTTCTGATTTCCTGCAAAGCTTCGAACCCATTCATAACAGGCATGTTTATATCAAGTAGAATTAAATCGGGAATTTGTGTTTCCAAAAGTTCGAGTAATTTTTTCCCGTTAACTGCATGAATTAATTTAACATTGGTGGGTTTTAAAACCTCTTTCAGAAAATAATACGAAGCAAGGTCGTCTTCAGCGATTATAAATGTTTTCCCGGAATAATCGTGCAGGTTTTCAGGCTTTTCCTCCTGTTTGTCATACATTTCAGGAATAACCTTTCCTATGTAGGGCAAGGCAATATAAAAAGTACTGCCTTTGTTTATTTCTGATTCAACACGAATAGAACCGCCCAGTAAATCGAGCAATCCTTTTACAATGCTCAATCCCAGCCCGGTACCTTCATGAAAATCGATGTTATTTGCCTGTGCAAACCGGTCAAAAATGCTGTTGAGCGCATCCGGGGGAATCCCTCTTCCGGTATCTTTTATGTAAAATTCAAGTGAAGGGCTGTTTTTATAATCAATAAAATGATAACCAATAGTAATTGTTCCTTCTTTTGAGTATTTTATGGAATTATCGACCAGGTTACTGATAATTTGTTTGAACCTTAATTCATCGGTTTCCAGAAACAGATGCATTAGTTTTTTATTCACTTCCAGGTTTACAGAAAGTTTTTTGTTGTGTGTTTTTATTTTATTTTCTGCAATCTGGATAATTTCCATCAAATTTCTGTAAATATCGACCGATTGAATGTGCAAGGTTAACTGGTTCGATTCAATTTTGGAGATGTCGATAATGTCGTTAATTATTCCTAAAAGTTGTTCCCCTGAGGTTTTTATTATATTGTTGAAATTCTTTAAAGTTACTTCATCAAGGCCAGGTTCAGCCATTAAACTTGTAAATCCTAAAATGGAGTTTAAAGGTGTTCTGATTTCGTGGCTCATATTGGCCAGAAATTTCGATTTTAACATATCGGCTTCTTCTGCCCTCAGTTTTTCCTTCGCCAGTTTCTTTTGGTTGTCGTACAATAAATCGGTGATTTTCTGTTCTTTTTTCAGCGACGTCTCAATATTTATTATAATCTCATTCAGTAAATAGGAAATAAAAAGGCTAATGGTGGTAAACAAAACAATATTTACCAGCCATCCATAAAACCCAAACAAATTCAAATTCGGTGTATGTTTCGATTCAAAATAGATGGGTATGGCTAAAACTCCCAGCGAAATGCAGCTAAGTATTTCAGTAATCAGTATTCCTTTGTAGCCGTAAAACAAACCGGCAAGAATTACAAACAGAAACATCCAAAGTAAGCCTGAACTCACAGGCCCAAGTAATACAAGAACAGCAATGCCCAAAATGAAAAAAATACCGATGCTAACCTGAACTTTTATTTCAGAATTTATTAGTCTTTTTGAAAAAGCTACAAAAAACATGGTGGATATTACAACGGTATTTAATCCGAGTAATGCCCAGTTCTCTGTTTGAATGGAGTACATAGCAGCCGGAATGAAAGCAAATGGCCCCAGTAATATAAAATTTCCGAGTAATACCAAAAGCAGGCTGTTTTTCCACTCTCCGTGAAAATTCGAACCTTTTAAATTTGGATATGGCACTGCTTTAGTGAAAAATTCAATCACGTTTTGAAGGTTCATGAACTGAAATTGGTTTTTGTAGTAACTATTTTTTATCTTATCCGATGTGCAAGTTTACTGAATTTTTTCTATATATTTTAATGTTTATGTTCAGTAATTAGTCTTTTATCTGTTTTAAAATCAGAACTTTGTTGCATCATGTTAAATCAAAAAATACAACCGAATAACCGTTATGGTTTTGTATGTTTTTTTTAGATTGTATAGCATTATTTATACTTATAGGTAAATGACTTATTTTTTACGTCTTTAAATTGAATATATACTAATCAACTCCGATATGAATAAATTATTTTTTCTATTTCTGATTTTATGCACTTCAGTTGCATTTGCACAGAATAACGAATGGGAAGATCCTACGGTAATTGCGAAGAATAAAATGCCGGGTCGGGCAACTTCATATTCCTTTACCAACGAAGCCGATGCTTTGGCAGGGAACCGCGAAACCTCGCGAATGATTTCACTGAACGGTACATGGAAGTTTAATTTTGTAAAAAGGGAACAGGATCGCCCACTTGACTTTTACGCTCAGGATGTTTCGGGCTGGGACGACATTGAAGTTCCGTCGAACTGGGAAATGGAAGGTTACGGAATTCCTATCTACAGAAATTCGGGTTATCCGTTTGGAAAAGAGTTTTCGCTTGAAGATGTTGAAAACCCGATGGAGTGGTACAAAGCAAACTACAAAGTTCCGGAAGGACTGGCTCCCGATGAACTTTACAGGGCTTTTATTATGGATGTATTGTATCCGCTGATGCCAAATCCTCCTACTATTCCTATCGACAATCCGGTAGGTTCGTATGTCCGGAAATTTACGGTTCCTGAAAATTGGAAAGATCAGCGGATAATTTTACATTTTGGCGGAGTAAGTTCGGCCATGTATGTTTGGGTGAACGGCAAAAAAGTAGGTTACAGCCAGGATAGCCGTTTGCCTGCAGAATTCGATATTACGAACTTTGTAAAAACAGGTGAAAATTCGCTTGCAGTTCAGGTGATTCGCTGGTGCGACGGAAGTTACCTCGAAGATCAGGACCACTGGAGAATGAGCGGAATTCACCGCGAGGTTATGCTTTTGGCTCAACCCAAAGTGGCTATCGAAGATTTCTTTGTACGTACCCGGTTTGAAGCCAACTACCAGGATGCATTACTGCAAATAAGACCAACACTTACACGCGGCGCCAATGTTGATATTAAAGGCTGGACACTCGAAGCCGTTTTGTTTTCTAAAGACAACCAGCCGGTTTTTGAAAAACCAATTGTCAGCGACGTGTCGAAAATTATTTTCGAATCGTACCCGCAACGCGACAATGTCTATTTTGGGCTGATGGAACAAAAAGTGGTTAGCCCTGAAAAATGGTCGGCTGAAAAACCAGTGTTGTATACACTTGTTCTTTCGTTGAAAGATAAGGAAGGAAATGTGGTAGAAGCCCGTTCCTGTAAAGTTGGTTTCCGCGAAATTGAAATCCGCAACGGTGAACTGCTCATAAACGGAAAAGCAATTAAATTGTACGGAGTAAACCGCCACGATCACGATTGTGTCCGCGGTAAATCAGTAACCCGTGAAGATATGCTTCAGGATGTAAAAATGATGAAGCAGTTCAATTTTAACGCCGTGCGTACCTGCCATTATCCAAACGACCCTTATTTTTACGATTTGTGCGATCAATACGGACTGTATGTAATCGACGAGGCCAACATTGAAACACATGGATTAATGGGGTATCTCACCAACCAGTCGGAGTGGCACATGGCTTTTTCAGATCGCGTGGTGCGAATGGTGGAACGCGACAAAAATCATCCGGCAATTATTTCCTGGTCGCTGGGTAACGAGTCGGGGTGCGGGCCAAACCATGCCGGGGCAGCAGCCTGGGCTAAAGATTTCGATCCCACCCGTTTTATTCATTACGAAGGTGCTCAGGGACAACCTGAACACAAAGATTATGTGGCTTACGGAACCAAAGAATACAACGAACGACAGTTAGGACGTATCGGAAATCCAACCGACCCGGAATATGTGGATGTTATCAGCCGGATGTATTCCAATCTTGAGCAACTGGAAGCCATGGCAAAAAGCCCGTACATAAAACGGCCAATTATGTTGTGCGAATATGCACACGCCATGGGAAATTCGCTTGGTAATTTTCAGGAATACTGGAATTTAATCCGAAAATATCCAAATCTGATGGGTGGTTTTATTTGGGACTGGATCGATCAGGGAATTTTGAAAACCGATAAAAACGGCAAGGAGTTTTTTGCGTACGGTGGCGATTTTGGCGACAAACCCAACGATAATGACTTTTGTATCAATGGTGTAATTACTGCCGACCGGAAACCTAAATCTCAAACTTTCGAAGCAAAATATGTAATGCAGCCGGTTGAATTTACTGCTGTTGATTTGGAAAAAGGATTGATAAGAATTCGAAACCGGTATAATTTTAAAAACCTCAGCGAATTAAACCTGAGATGGACTTTGAACGAAGACAACTTAGAAATTCAGTCGGGTAAAATTGAAAATCTTGTTTTGAATCCCGGGGAAGCGAAAGTCATTCAGATACCTTTGAAACAAATTGCAGCGGTTGCCAATGCAGAATACTGGCTGCGGTTTAGTGTGCAGTTAAAAGAGGATGCTTTGTGGGCAAAAGGTGGTTTCGAAGTAGCCAAAGAACAATTTAAACTTCCTGTTTCCACACCCGCATTAATTTCAAAAGCAACGAAAGCGGCTCCTCCGGTTTTTGAGGAAACCGATGAAAATATCGTTGTAAAAGGTTCTGGTTTTAAAGCTGAAATTTCAAAAAAATCAGGATTACTGGTATCGTTTGTGAATGGCGGGGAAGAGTTGTTAATACAGCCTTTAAAACCGTATTTCTGGAGGCCGCTTACCGATAACGACGAACGGGGTTGGAAAGCGCAAAGCTCATTAAAAATATGGGAAGAATTGCCCAATTTACTGAAAGTTGAAAATTTGGAGGTAAAAAGCCAGAATTCGTTGGTTGCAGTTACGCTGGAACATGAAAATCTGAAGTTGAACCTTTCCTATAATTTTACATCACAGGGTGAAATTGAAGTTTTGTTTGGTATTGAAATTCCTGAAAATATGCCGGAACCGATACGTATTGGAATGACCACCGGCGTGTCTCTCGACTTGCAGCAAATGAGTTTCTATGGAAAAGGCCCGCAGGAAAATTACATCGACCGTTGCGGCGCTGCCGAAGTGAATATTTATTCGGGGACTGTCGACGATTTTTATTTCAACTATGTAAAACCACAGGAAAGCAGCAATCGTACCGGCGTGCGTTGGTTGGCTTTAACCAACGGGCAAAACAGCGGATTAATGGTTGTAGGGGATGAACCGCTGCAAACTTCTGTTTGGCCTTATACTGCTGAAAATATCAGGGAAGCGCAACATCCGAACGAACTGCTCAAAGCTGATTTTTTAACCGTAAATATAAGTGGTGCACTCGCCGGTGTTGGCGGAAACGATTCCTGGTCGATGAATGCACGGCCCATTGAAAAATACCGATTGCTTAAAAAGGATTACAGTTTTGGATTTAAACTTTTACCGGTAACAAAAGCAAAAGATTTGAAGCTGATTTACCGAAAGGAAAAATAGTTTACAACAAAAAAAGACCCGTTCTCTCGAAAAAGAACGGGTCTTTTTTTATGTTTTTTTTCTGATTATGAGATTTTTACCGGATTATCCACTTTGGTTTTTAGCAAAGCAATTTCAAGTACATCCATAATGGTATTTACAAAGTGGAATTTTAAGCCTTTCAAATACATATCCTTAATTTCTTCGAGGTTCTTTTTGTTGTCTTCTGAAAGGATTATATCAGTAATTCCGGCTCTTTTGGCAGCCAGGATTTTTTCTTTAATTCCACCCACAGGCAGCACTTTCCCACGCAAAGTAATTTCTCCGGTCATGGCCATGTCCTTTTTCACTTTTCGCTGTGTGTAAGCCGATGCCAACGAAGTTACCATGGTAACTCCCGCCGAAGGACCGTCTTTTGGAATGGCTCCCTCCGGAACATGAATATGTACGTTCCAGTTGGAAAAGATGTCGGAATTCAGCTCCAGTTCTTCGGCATGCGATTTCAGATATTCGTGTGCCAGCATGGCCGATTCTTTCATAACATCGCCCAGATTTCCGGTAAGTGTCAGAGTGCCTTTTCCTTTGCTCAAACTACTTTCAACATAAAGGATTTCTCCTCCAACGGCAGTCCAGGCAAGCCCGGTAACAACTCCGGCAAAATCGTTGCCCTGGTATTTTTCTTTTGAATATTCGGTAACTCCAAGATATTCGCGAATATCGTCTTTGCCCAATTTTTTATTGTAACTTTCATCGAAAGCAATTTTTTTAGCAATCCGGCGGACTACTTTTGCAATTTTTTTATCGAGTTCGCGCACTCCCGATTCGCGGGTGTATCCGTCAATAATTAATTCGATTGCTTCTTTTGTAAAATTGACGTCTTTTTTGTCGAGCCCATGATTCTCAAGTTGTTTCGGAATCAGGTGCCGTTTGGCAATTTCAATTTTTTCCTCCACCAGATAACCACTTACTTCAATCATTTCCATTCGGTCGCGCAAAGGCGGAGCAATTGTATTCAGAGTGTTGGCAGTGGCAATAAACATAACACGCGAAAGGTCGTAATCCATTTCCACATAATTGTCGTGGAACTCGCCGTTTTGTTCCGGATCGAGTACTTCGAGAAGCGCCGATGCCGGATCGCCGTGGAAATCTTTTGAAACTTTATCAATTTCGTCGAGAATAAACACCGGATTCGAAGATTTTGCTTTTCTGATGTTCTGAATAATTCTGCCCGGCATGGCACCAATATAGGTTTTCCGGTGGCCGCGAATTTCCGATTCATCGTGTAAGCCGCCCAAACTGATTCGTACATAGTTTCTTCCCAAAGCTCCGGCAACCGATTTTCCAAGCGATGTTTTCCCTACTCCGGGAGGGCCGTACAAACATAAAATCGGCGATTTCATGTCTTTTTTCAATTTCAGCACAGCTAAATGTTCAAGGATTCTTTCCTTCACTTTTTCCAGTCCGTAATGATCTTCATCCAAAACATTGCTGGCATTTTTCAAGTCGAAATTATCGCTGGTATATTCATTCCAGGGTAAATCGAGCAGTGTCTGACAAAAAGTAAACTGCACTGAATATTCGCCTGCAGCCGGATTCAAACGCCGCAGTTTATCTACTTCCTTTTCAAAAAAACGGGCTACTTCTTCGTTCCATTTTTTATCTTTTGCCTTTTCTTTCAGATCTTTTATTTCCTGTTCTGCCGGATTTCCACCCAATTCATCCTGAATGGTTTTCATCTGCTGGTTCAGCATAAACTCGCGTTGCTGCCGATCCATATCGGTTTTTACCTTTTTCTGAATGTCTTGTTTCAGTTCAAGCATTTGTACCTCTTTTACAAGGTAACTAATGGCTTGGATTCCACGATCTTTTATACTTTCAATTTCAAGCAGATTTTGTTTGTCATCAACATTCAAATCGGTGTTTGAACATATGAAATTGATAAGGAAGGTGGAGTTTTCAATGTTTTTGACAGCAAATGTAGCTTCCGGCGGCACGTTGGCCGAGAATTGAGCAATTTTTATGGAAAGGTCTTTTAGCGAACCAACAATGGCATTAAATTCATTGTCGTTTTCCGGTACCAAATCGTTTAAAGGTTCTACCCGTGCTTTAAAATAAGGATCTTCAGAAATAAATTCGCGGATTTTGTAACGTCTTTTCCCCTGAATTATAACCGATGTTGAACCGTCGGGCATTTCAAGTATTTTCAGTATTTCGGCCACTGTTCCGATAGGATATAAATCGCTGGTTTTGGGTTCGTCGATGGTAAAATCTTTTTGTGCCACTGTTCCCAGCAGGCGGCTTCCCTGGTAAACATTTTTTATTAAACGAAGCGATTTTTCGCGACCAACCGTAATCGGGAAAACAACTCCCGGAAAAAGTACCGTATTCCGAAGTGGAAGAATTGGCAAAACATCCGGAATTTCAGTGTTTCTTAACTCTTTGTCGTCGCCATCGGCAATTATTGGAATAAAATCGGAATCGTTATCAATTAAGCCTGAAAATATGTTGTTGTGTACTGAATTTTTTACTTTACCCATTTTTATTGTTTTAGTGACAATCTGTCTTAAAGTTTTTGCAAATAATTGTCTGCGCCTACAAGGCAATTGTTATGCCAATAGAAGAAATAGCGAAAGACTGGTTTTTGTTCATCAGATTGAAATGAAATAGCAGTCATTTTTTCATCTTATCGGGGTTTTTACAGGTTTTGTTTTTCAAAATCTGAATTTTGATTTCGGTTCACAAGTTGCATTGAAGAATTATTTAAATAAAAAACCCGGCAATTTACCGGGTTTCTCATAACCAATCTACTACTCTGAATCTTCTTCAGACTCAAGTTTGCTTTCGTATTTTTTTACCGCCAGCTTTATCAGTTGATAGGAAACAACGATTAAAACCGGCCAGCTAATCATCCATAATATTGGTGCGGTATACATATTTTTATATTTTAAATTTCAATAATCAATTTCCGGATTCCAATTCAAATAACATTTTTTGTGATTTGACATTTGTTCTCCGGATTTTTTGTTAGTAAACATGCGACTCTTCCTGCATTTCCTGTTCTGTAACTTTTTTGCGGTTCATTGCCCGCCAGAAATACACAATGTAAGCCAGAACAAACGGAATCATCAGCGAAACATAACTCATTGCCGTTAAGGTAAATTTGCTCGAAGAAGCATTTTGAATGGTCAGCGACGACTGTAAATCGTACACCGAAGGGTAAAATGCCGTGTTGTTAAAACCGGCAATCAGGAACAAGGAGAAAACCGTTAAAACTGTTCCGATTCCTGCAAACCAGAAACCTTTACTGCTTTTCAAAAACAGGGTAGAAATTATTCCCCACAAAACACCGACTACACCAATCAAAAGAATTACGGTGTTCAGCGGCATTTGCAAAACATTGTGCAGGTATTTGTATTTTTCCATAAAAACTTCTCCTGTCGCGGGATTTACTGCAAAACCTTCTTTCAGCAAAAGCCAAATTAGAAAATACAAAAAGAACACAAGGAATGGAATAGTATTGTAAAGCAGCTGTTTTTTTGCACGTTCCACAATTGTTTCGTGATCAACTGTAAAAATAAAATACAAAGCTCCCAAAACACGCGCTAGAAAAAATACAGCAAGTCCGAGTGCAACGTTGTGGAAAGTTAAAACAGCTTCGAGTCCGCGGTACGGTGTTTGCCAGTCCACCTGGTTCAAATCATTCAGCGAAAACATAGCGCCGTTAAAAAAAGTTCCGACAGCTGTTCCAATTAAAATTGTTCCGAGCAAACCGTTCAATACAAGAAAAATTTCAAAGGTTTTTGACCCCAGAAGATTAGCGGGTTTTTTACGGTATTCGTAAGCTACTGCCTGAATTACAAAAGCTGCCAGAATGGCCAGCCAAACCCAGTAAGCGCCGCCAAAGCTGGTGGAATAAAACAAAGGGAACGAGGCAAAAAATGCGCCTCCAAAAGTTACTAGCGTGGTAAATCCAAATTCCCATTTTCTTCCCAACGTGTTTAAAATAATGGTTTTTTCACTTTCCGTTTTTCCTACGGAATAAAGCAGTGTTTGTCCGCCCTGAACAAAAGTGAGGAAAACAAACAGCGCAGCAAGCACCGAAACCAGCACCCACCAGTATTGTTGTAAAGCCAAAAGCGATAAATTTTCAAACATGATATTTTCCTCCTTTAATGTTTTGGTCCGATTTTAATTTGACGGAACATGATTTTTAATTCAGCAATGAGAAGAACGGTAAACAAAATGGCAAACAACCAGAATGTAACCTGAACAGAGCCTGCGCTGATGCGTGTTACTGCCGACAGGGTAGGCATTAAATCCTGAACTACCCAGGGTTGGCGGCCTACTTCGGCAACAATCCAGCCTGCCTGGCTCGCAATGTAAGCCAGTGGAATGGAAATAATTGCCAACCGCAGAAACCAGCGTTTTTTATCGAAGGTTCCCTTAATAATGAAAAAGAGCGATAACGCAAACAGCAGTATAAAAAAGAACCCCAGCAAAACCATAATGTGAAAACTGTAAAAAGTCATAGGTACATTTGGAATTAAATCCTGAGGATTTTCAAAGTAGCCGTAACCAAAATATTTGAAGTAATTTTTTTGAAAATCGTCGCTGGTAAGTTCTGTTTTTAGAGAATTTGCCAGTTCTGTATTTCCGGCTTTTTGCGCTTCCTTAAATTCCGAAAGTTTTGAAATAGCAATTTTTCCCCTTTCAATACGATCTTTATACGACATGATGCCGTATTTTTCATTTCCGTTAATCAGGTCGTTTACCCCGGGTACAAAGGCATTCCAGTCGAGAAATGCCATATAGGAAAGGAAGTTCGGGATTTCAATTTTAAGGTTAAAGTCTTTCAGGTTTTCATTTGCCGGGTCAGTTGCGTTGTCTGAAAAAATTCCGATGGCTACCAGTCCGGCGCCTTCGCTGCCGTTGTATAAACCTTCAAGCGCAGCAAATTTCATGGTTTGATCGTTGGCAATGGTTCGTGTTGAATTGTCACCAGTCATTACCAAAAAGAGCGACGACAACAAACCAAAAACCGAAGCTACCAGGATACTTTTTTTGGCAAGCAGTATTTCCCTCTTTTTCAAAATATACCAGGCCGAAATTCCGATAACAAAAACCGAAGCCAGCACAAATCCGGAGGATGTGGCATGCAACCATTTGTCAATGGCAGTTTGAGAGAACAGTACTTCCCAGAAATTCTGCATTTCGTTGCGTGCAGTTTCCGGGTTGAATTTCATACCCACGGGGTGTTGCATCCAGCCGTTGGCAACCAAAATCCACAAAGCCGACAAGTTAGCCCCGATTGCGGTAAGCCAGGTCGCCAGCAGGTGTGTTTTTTTACTCACTTTATTCCACCCAAAAAACATGATGGCAATAAAAGTAGATTCCATAAAAAAGGCAAGAATTCCTTCAATGGCCAGTGGCGCTCCAAAAATATCGCCCACAAACCACGAGTAGTTCGACCAGTTGGTGCCGAATTCAAACTCAAGAATAATCCCGGTAGCAACACCAATGGCAAAGTTTATCCCAAAAAGGGTCATCCAGAACTTTGTGATTTTTTTCCACTCTTCGTTGCCTGTTTTTACATACAGCGTTTCCATAAACGCAATAATGAATGTAATTCCCAGCGTTAGCGGAACAAAAATCCAGTGATACATGGCCGTTAGGGCAAATTGTGCCCGCGACCAGTCGACTAAAGATACATCAGCAATTTCAATCATTACATTTTTATTTTGATTTAGTTAAAACTTCAATTACATGCTCGCTTCGTTCCTTATCTGTATTAAAGTTAGTTTTCAGAAAATCGGGGAAAAAGAAGATTCGGAGGATTACAAACATAATGAAAAGTTTTACCAGGATAATAATCCAAACCTGTCGGCCCCAGTTGCTTAAATTTTTAAAGCCACCGATGTAAAACTTCCAAATCCTTAAAAAGATATTTTTCTGCTTCATGGTAAATTCTCCATAAATTTAATTTATTGAAGGAATTTATAATAAAATAACTGCCTATTATCTAACATATGCTTAATTGAAAATGTTCTTGGAATCATTCTAAATTGCACACATATTTTTATGATTTAATAAAACAGGCAGAACCAATAAAAGTTGAAATTGAATCGGTACTGTTTTTTTAGATTGTTTGGTTTTTATAATTGTTAAAGATGATATAAAACATTTAATATAAAACATTCGTTCATTATATTTGTTCGCTTTTGATTTTGTTTTTGTGTGAATTTTCGTTATACGAAACTAATATTCAGGTTTTTGTAATTTGTTTTTTTTGAAGTTTTTGTTTTTTAATTAAAAGCCTGAGTAAACTGAAGTTCATAAATGGAAGAATTTGAACCTTTTAATATAAAATAAAATGAATACTACCGATGTATTAGTAATTGGAAGCAGTGCGGCAGGTTTGGTTTCTGCACTTACTGCAAAACGTGTATATCCCAATAAAAAAATAGTAGTAACTACAACACAGCCTAAAACTCTTATCCCGTGCGGAATACCGTATATTTTTGGTTCTGTTGAAACGTCGGAAAAAGACATTTTACCGGCCGATAAAATGTTTGAAGCAAACAAAATTGAAATGATTGTCGATGAAGCTAAATCGATTAATCTGGAGGAAAAAACAGTGAGTTTTATTTCGGGCGAAACAATTAAATACGACAAATTGGTTATTGGTACCGGTTCGACTCCCAACAAACCTGTCTGGCTAAAAGGCACTGATTTTCCAAATGTTTTTACTGTTCCAAAAAACAAAACCTATCTCGATGCAATGCAAAAATCACTGCAACAGTTTAAAAAAGTTGTTGTAATTGGCGCAGGATTTATAGGAGTTGAGATTTCGGATGAATTAAATAAAGTTGGTAAAGAAATTACTTTAATTGAGAAATTGCCCAATGTTTTGCGTTTGGCTTTTGATGAATATGTGGCTAGTCAGGCCGAAGAATTGTTGAAAAAGCGCGGTGTAAATGTAGTTACGGGAAAAGGTGTTTCCGAAATTATTGGAAACGGGGTTGCAACCGGAGTAAAAATGGAAAACGGCGAAACCATTGAAGCCGATGCCGTAATTCTGGCCATGGGCTACAAACCCAACAGCGTATTGGCCGCCGAAGCCGGATTGACAGTTACACCCAAAGGATTTATTAAAGTCGACGATTATATGCGAACCGAAAATCCGGATGTTTTTGCTGTGGGTGATTGTGCCGAAAAACGTGACTTTTTCACTCGCAAACCAAGTCAGGTAATGTTGGCTTCAACCGCTTGTGCCGAAGCACGTATTGCAGGTATGAACTTATTTAAACTTTCAGCCATTAAATCGTTTATTGGTACCATTTCAATTTTTTCAACTGCAATTGGAGGCACTGGCTTTGGAGTTGCAGGCATTACTGAAACTCAGGCTTTAGATGAAAATTTCGATATTGTTACCGGAAGTTTCGAAGGTATTGACCGCCACCCGGGGACTTTAGACGATACACACAAACAGTTTGTTAAGTTGGTAGTTGGAAAAGAGTCGGGTGTAATTTTAGGAGGTGAAGTTATTGGCGGCCTTTCCATTGGCGAACTTACCAACACCATTGGAATTATTGTTCAGAATAAAATGACGTTGAATTCGCTGCTAACGGCACAGGTTGGCACACATCCGTTGCTCACGGCTTCTCCGGCAGGTTACCCGTTGATTAAAGCAGCTGAAAACGCATCAACAAAACTTTTATACCGGCACGAATAAATTGCGAAAAATACAGAGTATTATTTTAATTTGAACCGGCCGGCAATTCGGGTGGTAAAGGTGGCAAATGCAACTACCGAAACCGAACTGATGGGCATTAAAATAGCGGCAACAATGGGAGAGAGGTTTCCGGTAATGGCAAATCCAATTCCGATGATGTTGTAAAAAAAGGAAATCGTAAAGCTTAGTTTTACAATATTCAGTGATGTTTTGGTAAAACGGATAAAACGTCCCAGCCGCTGAAATTTGCCTGCTTCCAGAACCGCATCGCTGGCCGGTGCAAAATGATATACTTTATCAGCAATGGTTAACGCCACATCGGCTTGCATGAGTGCACCGGCATCGTTTAACCCGTCGCCGGTCATTAAAATTGTTTCGCCTTGTTTTTGCAGTTGCTGAATAAAATCGGCTTTGTCGCCGGGTTTTTGGTTGAAATGCATGTTTCCTGTTTTAAAAAAACCGGAAAGATTTTGTGCCTCTGCATTGTTGTCACCCGAAATGAGGTAAAGCTTGAATTGCTTTTGCAGCGATTTTAAAACGGAATCAAAACCTTCGCGATACTGATTGTTTACAGTAAAGTAACCGGCAATTTTTTGGTTAACCGATACAAAAACCACCGAAGTTTTATTGTTGTTTTTTACCGGCTGGTTGGTTACATATTCTTCCGAGCCAATCCGAATTTCCATTCCGTTCACTTTACCAAAAATACCGCGACCTGCCACTTCAACAAAATGTTCAGGTTTGTAGTATTCAGTTTTGTTTATTGAATTGGCAATGGCTGTACTTAACGGGTGCGTCGATTGTTTTGTCAGCGAAAAAACAGCGCCCAGTTCATCTTTGGAAAGTTCCCTGCCCGAAAAAACAATTTTGTTTTCGTTGGGGCGGGTGAGTGTTCCGGTTTTATCAAAAACAATGGCCGAAATGTGCGACAGTTTTTCAATTACATCGGTGTTTTTGATGTACAGTCCCGATTTTCCAAAAATGCGCATCGTGTTTCCAAAAGTAAACGGAATGGAAAGTGCCAGCGCACACGGGCAAGCCACAATTAACACAGCCGTAAAAACAAAAATAGCAGTGTGAGTTTCGCCTTTTATCATCCAGAAAGTAAAACCTGCCACGGCAATTGCAATTACAATCAATGTAAAATATTTGCTGATTTTATCGGAAAGTGTTTTTAATGAATCGGAAGGTTTTTCATAGGTTTTATCCTGGTTCCAGAGTTTGGTTAAATGGCTTTGGTTGACCTCTTTTTTCACCTTGATTTTTATGATTCCTCCCATTTGACGGCCACCGGCATAAATAAAATCGCCGGGCTTTTTTACCACCGGACTCGATTCGCCGGTAACAAAACTGTAGTCGATTTGGCCTTCGCCTTCAGTTAATTCCGAATCGGCAGGAATCAATTCCTTGTTCCGGATGATCAATTCATCGTCAATTTCAATTTTTTCAAGCAGAATACTTTCCTCGATTTGTTTGTTGATTTTGGTTACTGCAATCGGAAAATACGAACGATAATTCCGGTCAAATGAAAGAGCTTCGTAAGTTTTGCTTTGGTACCATTTTCCCACCAGCAAAAAGAAAATCAATCCCGAAAGACTGTCGCTGTAACCCGGTTCGCCGGTAAAAAAAACGTCGTAACTGGTTACCAGAAAAAGTACAATAATACCAAGTGCAATCGGCAAATCGATGCTGATGTTTTTTTTCAGCAAGTTTTTGAAAGCAGAAATGTAGTAATCGCTGCCGCTGTAAAAAGCTACCGGAATTACCAGAATATAACTCAAAATATTAAACAAATACTGCAATTTGTCGCTGAGCGGTTCACCGTTAAAATAGGCCGGCAAACTATAAGTCATTACATTAATAAAAACAAAACCTGCCACCCCGATTTTATACAGCAGTTTTTTGTAGGAATGTTTGTCTTCCTCCTTGTCTGACTGGCTTTGCGAAAGATCAGGAATGTAGTGGATTGAACTGAGCAATTCAACCAGCTGACGCAACGAAATTTGCGATTCGTCAAAAGTAACATCCACTTCTTTTCGTGTAAAATTTACGAACGAGTATTTGATTCCTTTGTGAAGGGTTTTCAGATTTTCGAGCAGCCAAATGCATGATGCACAGTGAATAACGGGAATAAAAAACTTCACTTTTGAAATTCCTCCTTCAGAAAAAGAAATGAGTTTTTGTTTTACATCGTCGTTGTCGAGGAAAGCGTATTTGTTACCAAACTCGGTGGTTTCAACTTTTATTCCCGGAGTATTATCGAGTTGGTAATAATTGTAAAGTTTGTTTTCATTCAGCAACTGGTAAACCGTTTTACAACCGTTGCAACAAAACTTTTTGTCGTTCCAGATTACAGGATTTTTCCCGCAGTCGGCTCCGCAATGTACACAGGTGTTGTTTTTTTCTGAACTCATTATTATTATGAACAGCAATCTTCTGCCGTTATCAAATATACTGCTGCTGTATTTTTTTCAAGGCTTTTTTCAAATTTTTGTTCAATTTTTTGTTTGGGCGGACTTAAAAAAGGAATTCCCAAACTTAATCCACGTAAGATGAAGAGTATTCCCACAACCACTACCAAAACAGGAATAAGTTTGTTGATTTTTTTTCTCACCGTCAGACTTAAAATATTGCCTGCCAGTGAAATTGACAGCAACATCGGAATAGTTCCTAACCCAAAAAGAATCATATACAAAGATCCTTCTGTAACGTTTCCAGTTCCAATGGCGCCGGCAATGGCCATATAAACCAGTCCGCAGGGAAGCAATCCATTCAGTAATCCAATAAAAAACAGGCTCGAAAACGAACGGATGGCAAAAAGTTGCCCGATTGATCTTTTCAGTTTCCCAACCATTGATAACCAGCTTTTATCCATACTGTACTGGTATTTGAACAAGGCAGGAAAAATTACTGAGATAATCATCACAACGCCCATAATTACAGAAACTTTTTGTTGAAAACCAATCATTTGAATTCCCTGGCCAAGCAGGCCAAAAATGGCTCCCATAATTCCGTAGGTAATGGTTCGTCCGATGTTGTAAAGCGCTCCTCCAAATATTTTTTGTGGAATTGTATTTCCGTGCAAAGGAAGCGCAATGGCAATCGGGCCACACATTCCCGCGCAATGAAAACTTCCCATTAATCCGATCACAAAAGCTGAAATTAATATTGACATGGCTGTTGATTTTGAAAGGTTATAATCGATAAATAGTTTTTTACTGAATATTTACGGGGCGATCAATTTCATATTTAAGACCTCCCGAATACCACGAGAACTTTAATATATATCTTCCCGGAATTAAATTCTTTTTTGAAACCTGTACCAGATTTGCTGATTTTTCTACCGGAACAGTTACGTCGTTTTTGCTGCTCGAAGGCCTGAAAAGCAACACTGAGCCCGAATCGATTTTTGCTGCCAGTGTTTCTTCAATTTCCATTTTCAGAAAATCATCAGTCAATTGCACTGAAAATGCATCTTTGTATTGAACCGATCGCGCATCAATATTCATTTGTTCGGTGTAATCAACACCTTTTTCATAGTAATCTTTGTGAACAAGGTTTACATCCTGGCTAACAGCAAAAATGATAAATGCAGCTGAACCTATTAAAAACAAAGCCAAAAAAGCAAATATTCCTGTTCCCCAATTAAATTTCATTACAAATTTTATTTTTATGTTTTTTAATTTTTCAACTTCCAGCTTCTGTCTTCTGACTTCCTGCTTTCTATGGACTTACAAAAGTAACTTTATATGTTTCAATCAATTCGTTGTTTTTGAAAATTCCGAACTCGACTTCTGTTTTATCGCTGGTGAGTTCGCCTTTTGGAATATACAAAATGAAAGTCGATTCAAAACGATCCTGGTCTTTTATCACCATTGAATTTCCGGCCATTTGAATTCTCCCTTCATGCGACAAAAGCCGGATTTCGAGAGGCATTTCTTCGTGAGTTTTATTTACAATTTTAATGTTGTACACGTTCGAGATGGTATTGTCGTCGTTCACTTGGTACAATAATCCAGGGGTGCGTAAAATGGTAGTTTCAATTACCGGGCGCGAAATCAGGGTGTAAATAAAAAACGAAAATATTATCAGCAGAACTACCGAGTAGGCTCTGTTTCGTGCATTCCAAACCGAAGCATGACCTTCTTTTATGCCTTTTTCTGAAGCATAACGAATCAATCCCGGAGGTTTGTTGGTGACATGCATAATTTTATTGCACTGGTCGATGCAGGCGGTACAATTAATACATTCCAACTGGGTTCCGTTTCTTATATCAATTCCGGTCGGACAAACCGAAACACACTGGTGGCAGTCGATACAGTCGCCGGTATTTTTGGCGCCGCGTGGCTCACCGCGTTTATAATCGTAGGTTACAATTATCGAATTGGAGTCGAGAAGTACTCCCTGCATTCTTCCGTACGGACAAACCATCGTACAAACCTGTTCCCTGAAAAAGGAATAAATCCAGTAAAAAATCCCCGAAATAAACAACATAACAATAAATCCGGAAAGGTTTTCACGGATGGGTTCCTGAATAAGTTGGAGCCAGCCTTCATTTCCGATAAACCACATCAGAAAAACATTAGTCATTGCAATGGCAAGCAAGATAAAAATGATATGTTTTGTGGTTTTCTTCAGGATTTTTTCAGCAGTCCACGGCCCCTGGTCGAGTTTGTGTCTTTTTTTGTAATCCCCTTCAATCAGGTACTCAATTTTACGAAAAACCATTTCGAGGAAGATGGTTTGCGGGCAGGCCCAGCCACACCAGATTCGCCCAAAAGTAACCGTAAAAAGTACAATAAAAAGAACAAACGAAAGCATGAGCAGCGCCAAGATAAATGTATCCTGAGCCCAAAAAATAGCGCCAAAAATGATGAATTTTCGATGGGCGATGTCAAGCAGAATCAGCGGATTGTTGTTGAAACGAATCCAGGGAACTCCAATCAAAAACAACAAAACAACCCAACTGAAAATAGTGCGTCGTGTGTACCATTTTCCGGAAGGTTTTTTAGCATAAACCCATTTTCGGCTTCCTTTGGCGTCCATGTTTATCGGACGGTCGCGAAACGAAAGTTTTTCTGTTGACATAATTTGAAACAGCCCCCTAAATCCCCCAAGGGGGACTAGAGAACTCATTTAATTAATTTTATCCAGATACAAAATTGAAATCCTTTTCATTTAAATAGATAACATTCTTACTCCTCCCCTTGGGGAGGTAGGGAGGGGCTTCCTATTATTCACATTTTTCTCCTTGTGGATCTTTTGCATTGGCAGGCGATGAACCTTTCAACGAGTGTACAAAACTGGCAACCTGCTGAATTTTTTCATCGCTGATCTGACCTTTAAAAGCTGTCATTCCTTTGGCCGGATTCCCGTTTTTAATGATGTTGAAAATACTTTGAAAATCGCAGCCATTTAACCAGTATTCATCCGTAAGGTTTGGACCGATGGCATTTCCTTCACCGTTCATTCCGTGGCAAGCAAAACAATTCATACTTTGAAAAACCGATTTTCCAGCTTCCAGCGAAGCCTCGTCGGTAAGCCAATTCAAATTGTCAGCCGATAAACTAACCATCTGGTATTTTTCATCGTGTTGCACCGATTTTTTTGCATATTCCTCCTCTTGTGTGGGTCCCACATCGAGCCAGAAATAGTAAGCTCCATAAAGAATTGAAATACCAATTGTTAAATAAAACATGGCCATAATCCAGCGTGGTGGCGGGTTGTCTAATTCTTTAATACCATCATAATCGTGATCCATAATATTATCATCATGCAGATCGGTTTGATTATTATCCTTTGCCATTTTTTTTGTTTTATATTATGATGTTATACTTTCTTGTGAATCGTTATCGTTCAATATTGAATTTTTGATTTGCTCCATTTCTTTGTTGGGTATTCGCATGGTTCGAATAAAAATAACAATGAAAAGGACCACAAAAATCAACAATCCGATGATATAATAAATTCGGATTCCTTCAATATTTTCAAGCAGATTACTAATTATTTTCATTTTTATTCAGTACTAGTAAAACATAGCTGGCAAGCTGCTTAATTTGTTCGTTGGAATATTGTGTTTTGTATGAAATCATACCTTTTGCAATGTTTCCTTCAGCAATTGAATGATAAACCTGGGCAGGGGAATTTCCGTTTATCCATTCGTTGTCAGTAAGATTTGGGAAGGCCGGTGGAATACCTTTTCCTTCAGGACCATGACAAACAGCGCAAACCGTTTGAAAAATTGGTTTGACTGCATCCAGATCGGCCAGCGAACTCAACAGTTCAAAACCTTCCATTTGGACAGGTTCTGTTTTAACTTCAGCAGCAGGCGGAGGTGCAATATCTTTTCCGAGCTTGTGCATGTAAGCAATCATGGCAACCATTTCTTTTGTTGGCTCAATTTCGATACCCGAAGCTTTAAGTTCGTCAACAACGATTTGCGCCTGTGCCATATAATCTTCAACCGCTTTTTGGTCGTACCCTTCTTCATACGGAACGCCAAGTGTTTGCATTGCTCTTATTTTTTTCGGTGTCATGGTTAAATCAACATCTTTTTCAGCAAACCACGAATATTTGGGCATAATTGATTGTTCGTTCATTTTTTGTGGATCCATAAAATGGTTGTAATGCCATGCCGCATTTTTATACATTGAACCGCCAACTACACCGGCGCGCCCCAAATCTGGACCTGTTCTGCGCGATCCCCACTGGTAAGGATGGTCGTAAACAAATTCGCCAATTTTTGAATACTCGCCGTACCGGTCGGTTTCCCAGCGGAACGGTCGGACCATTTGCGAATGGCAAACATAACAACCTTCGGAAATATAAATGTCGCGACCTTCAAGTTCGAGCGGCGTATAAGGTTTCACCGATTCGATGGTAGGTACGTTCGATTTGATGAAAATCATCGGGATAATTTCGACAGCGCCACCAATTACCAGCGCAATAAATACCCAAATAGAGAATTGAACTCCTTTTCTTTCGAGCCAGCGGTGAACTGTTTCGCGCAATGGATTTCTTGGTCCTTCCGATTCGAAAGCCGGTGCTTCTGCCAATTCATTAGCTTCCACTTTGCCAGTCGCCATAGTTTTTGCCAAGTTAAACACCATTACTAAAAATCCTCCCAGAAAGAGTACTCCTGCAAAAATTCTAACGGTGTACATAGGAAGAATTTGTGTTAATGTTTCAAGGAAGTTTGGATAAGCCAAATAACCTTCAGGAGTATATTCACGCCACATTAACCATTGTGTAACAGCTGCCCAGTACAATGGAATTGCATACAACAAAATAGCCAGTGTCGACATCCAGAAATGGATATTGGCCAGTTTTTCAGAAAATAGTTTTGTTTTAAACAGCTTTGGAACCAGCCAATACAACATACCGAAAACAATACCACCGTTCCATCCCATTCCACCAATGTGAACGTGAGCAATGGTCCAGTCGGTAAAGTGAGTAATCTGGTTTACATTTTTTAGCGACATCATTGGTCCCTCGAACGTTGACATACCGTAAGCGGTTACTGCAACAACCAAGAATTTGAGTGCAGCACTGTCGCGCACTTTGTCCCAGGCTCCCCGAAGTGTTAATAACCCGTTTATCATTCCACCCCATGACGGTGCAATCAACATAATTGAGAATGTTACACCCAGCGCCTGTGCCCAATCAGGAAGTGCCTGATATAGCAAGTGGTGCGGCCCAGCCCACATGTACAGGAATATGAGCGACCAAAAGTGAATGATGGATAATTTATAAGAATAGATAGGCCGGTTGGCTGCTTTTGGCAAATAATAGTACATCAAGCCAAGGAAAGGAGTAGTCAGGAAAAATGCTACTGCATTGTGACCGTACCACCACTGAACCACAGCATCCTGTGCTCCGGCATAAATTGAATAACTTTTTGTTAGCGAGATAGGCAATTCAAACGAGTTCACAACGTGTAAAATGGCCACTCCCAGAAAAGTAGCGAGGTACCACCAAATGGCGGCATAAATATGCTGAACCCTTCGAACGATTACTGTTCCAATCATGTTCCATCCAAAAACCACCCAAACTACAGCAATTAAAATATCGATTGGCCATTCAAGTTCGGCGTATTCTTTTGCTGTTGAAATACCAAGAACAAAGGTAACCGCGGCTAATACAATAATTAACTGCCAGCCCCAAAAGTGAATTTTGCTTAACATATCGTTAAACATCCTGGTTTTCAATAGTTTTTGCATTGAATAGTAAACCCCGGCAAAAATGGCATTTCCTACAAATGCAAAAATAATTGCGTTAGTGTGAAGTGGTCTAATCCGACCAAAGGTGGTATATTCCAACCCGAAATTAAAGGCAGGAAAAGCCAGCTGCAGTGCCGCCAAAATCCCGACAATTATTCCGACTACCCCCCAGACAATTGTAGCGAGGATAAACAACTTTACGGTTTTGTTGTCGTAATAGAACTTTTGATTTTCCATAAATATAGTTTAATTCGTTTGTTTTTCACTTTCATTTTCTTCTGCCTGTTCCACAGGAGAATCGTCGTCGAATAAAATTCGTATTGCCGGAGTTTCGTTGTCGTCGTACTGGCCGCTGCGAACCGACCAGATAAATGCACCCAAAAAAATGAGTGCGGCAAACAAACTAACTCCTATCAGCAAATAGAAAATATTCATGTTTGAAATGTGATTTATTCTTTACCGTTTCTTTTGATTCTTATCAACAGAAAAATTACATAGCCAATGGCAAACCAGGCAGCGCCTGTTGCACCAAGGTAGGAGAAAAGCAACCAAAGCTGAATATTGTCGTTGGTCGACCAAAGCACCTCCTTGTGAATGAGTCTTGGTACTTCTTTGAGTTTACCAACTTTTGCTTTTTCGAGAACAACCTGTTCTGTTTTGTAGTTTTCATCAAGCGAAACCACAATGCTAACAAAACCTTCTTCATCGCCAATAACAGTTTCAGGAATATTAAAAACAGCCCGCCCGTTTTCGCCGGTTAAAGTTTGCCCCAGCGGAAGATTTCCAAAGGCTTTTTTAGCGCTGATGAAAACATTGGCATTTTTTAATTGCTGATAATTTCCTGTATTGTCTTCGTATTCTGCCATTACTTCCACCTTCTTTTCAGCCTCATTTACCGAAGCCATAACTTTTGCATTTACAGGTGGAGCGTCAACCAGAAGTTGTTCGTTTCCAGGATTGAAATTTCTTATGAAGTTGATAATGCGCCAGCGATCGTCTTCCGAAATTGTGCTGCCAAACTGCGGCATTCCACCTCGACCATTGGTAACTTTATAAAAGATTCCTCCATCGGTATTTGTCTGCATTTGTTCCGAAGTAATATCGGGTGGAGGCGGGACCAACGGAAGATGATTGCTTTTTCCCGGATCACCGTGGCACGATTTACAGTTTTGCATATAAAGGTCTTTCCCTTTTTTTACATTTTGCAAATTGTACGGCGAAGGATTTTCGATGTTTAACTGATCTGCCGGAACGAGCCATTCCTGACTCTTTGCCGGAACTACCAAAAATAACAGGACGACAATAAATAATATATTCGATTTCATTTTCATTTCCTCCTAGTTTTTTGGTTGTTCAGTAATGTTTTCATATTCAATTCCTTTTTCTTCAGCATATTCCCAAATGGTAATTACCGGGAATAATTTGGCCAGAACGGTAATAATTATCAAAGCAGCAAAAAATGAAAATAGAGTAATCATTATTTCGATGCTGGTGGGTGCATAATGTTTATAAAAGTCGGGTACATTTTGAACCGGCAAAAACGGGTGTTCAAGTGTAGGAACAACAATTAGGTAGCGTTTAAACCACGATGCAATAAGTACGACAACCGAAATTATGGTAAGTGGTAACGGTTTCCTGAAAAATTTAATCAGCATTAAAAGAATCGGTAAAATTAATCCTGCAATTTGTACCAGCCAAAACATGGAAGCGTAAGTTCCTGTAAATAAATTGTTGAGGTGAATTCCTTCGGCGGTTTTCATTTTATAACCCGGAACAAGAAATTCGTTGATGTTGAAATACAGGTAAACCAAACTCACAAAAACCAGCAGTTTCCCCATATAATCGAAATGAATATCTTCGAAATACTCTTTTAATCCGTAACGAAGGCGGTAAACATACATTACAATTACCACTGCTGCAGCACCCGCCACAAAAGCGCCAGCTACAAAATAAGGCCCCATAATTGTAGTATCCCAGCCGGCACGCAAAGTTGCAGCAAACAACCACGAAGTTACGGTGTGAATCGATAATCCAACCGGAATAATAAGTATCATTAAAATACGCATGGCATGGTAAACCGTTTTATATTGTTCCGGATTTCCTTTCCAGCCAAGCGATAATATTTTATACAATTTTATCTGCAGGTTCGGAACTTTTCCCACTAATCTTCTTGAGAGCAATGCAAGGTCGGGAATTAGCGGAATGTAAAAAAGCAGAACTGAAATGGTGAGGTAAGTAGTTACTACGGTAACGTCCCAGATAATTGGCGATGCAAACCTTCCGTGTAAAAACACATTCAAAAACCTGTCGGGGCGCCCCATGTCCATAATAATTATAACTCCGGCCAATGCCACTCCTGCAATTGCAATCTGTTCAGCTACCCTCGAAATAGGTTTCGACCATGGAATTTTTAACAAATGCAGCGCCGAACTAATAAGAAAGCCGATTAAACTTACTGCCACAAAAAACACAAAGTTGGCAATGTACATACCCCACGAAACATAGTCGCGCATGCCTGTAACACCCAACCCTTTGTTTATCTGAATTATCCATCCCCACAAACCTACTGCTGCAAACATAACCAGAATAAACATCCAGAAACGCGACAGTTCATCTTTGTGGGTAATTGAACGGGTAAGGTCGGTGCAAACTTCGTCCAACGTTTTTCCCGATTTTTCAGGTGATTTCGTTTTATTCATAGATTTTTATTTTTTTCGGTTACGAATGGTGTTCAATTAAATCACCTTCAAAAGGGAAAGCCCTGTCTTTTGGCGGAAGGTAATAAACGCGTGGTTTTGTGCCGAGTTCTTCCATTAAAGTATACCCGGCGTTGTCTTTAATCAGCTGGCTGAAACTGGTTGTTTCTTGTGTGGTTCCGTTGGTTACGGCATCTTCGTTCCGATCACCAAACCAGTAAACTCCATTAGGGCAGGCGGAAACGCACGAAGGCAGTTTGCCGTCACGCAAGCGGTCGGCACTAAACAAACATTTTGAAATGGTTCCTTTTTTCTGCGGAACATTGGCTTCTATATTATAGGTAACACCTACATATTTCTCAGCATCGCGGGGTTCAAGCCAGTTAAATACACGTGCCGAATACGGACAGGCAGCAATACAAAAACGACATCCGATACAGCGTTCGTTGTCTATCAGTACAATTCCATCTTCGCGTTTAAAAGTAGCGTTAACCGGGCACACTTTTGTACAGGGTGGATTGTCGCAATGCTGACAAGGTTTTGGCATGTAATACGGTGCGGTATGATCATCGTCCTGCATTTGTAAAACATTGATGTGGTGTTGCTCAGGACGCAATTGATGATGGTTCTGGCACGCTTTCATACATTGTCTGGCATTCCGGCATTTCGACAAATCGATTACCATAACCCAGCTTCTTCCGGGCAATCCCTGTCTTCCTCTTTTCTGAAACTCAGTAAGATTTGGCATTTCGGCCGGTGTAAGCGCCGATTTGTCAACCTCAACCAATTCCCCACTCGATGTTAAAAGTGTGATTTTTTCTCCTGTTGATGTTTCAACACTGTTGCAGGAACTTAACATGCTGGTGCCTCCAATTATACTGGCAGCGCCAACCGAAGCTCCGAATTTCCGGATGAAATTTCTACGTGTATTTTTTTCCATATAAAGGTTTTTTGAGCTTGATTAACCCGTTTAAATCGACTTTTAAATTACACGAAAATAAATAAACTACCTAAAGAAGCAAATTAGCCTTTTGTTACAGAAATAAAAGACAACAAAGTGTTTTATTTGTTGAAAATGAATGGGTTACATAGTGTTGGCAAGAAATCTTTTGTTCAGTTTATGATTAATTCTTTGATTCTGAATGCTTAGTTTTTTCAGCAAAAAAAAATATTTTATCATCTAAACATTTATATATTTTCATTGTTAATTACAGTTTGCTTTAAAATTTCAATTTCAGACATCGAATGAAGTTTTTGTTGTATTTATTGTGTTTTATAACATAAGGATTAGAACAATTTCGGCAGAAAATTTTTCTGTTTTTCTTGAGTTTGTTTCAGCTTGAAGGCTATGGGGCAATAATTTTAAAAAAATATCGATTTGTCTCTTATTTGTTAAACATTAATCGTTGTTAGTCGTTTCAATACTGAAATGCATAAAAGATGTTTTTGTATTTTAAATTGAAAAACTAATCGTTATGTTTAAATCACACAGAGAATTAATTTATCTGTTTTTATTTTTTTTCTTTACTTTCCCGGTGTTTGAAGGGAAGGCACAATCCATTATAAATCCATCAGCTCAGGATAAAGATGTAGAAATAGGAATTGTTGAACATCTTGATGAATACTTGCCCGACAGTATTTCATTAATTAATGAAAACGGGGAACATGTTTGGCTTGCCGATTTAATTGATAAACCAACGATTATAAATTTTGTGTATTTCCGTTGTCCCGGCATATGTAGCCCGTTAATGGAAGCAGTTGCAAATGTTATGGATAAGTCGGATATTGAGCCGGGAAAGGATTATCAGGTACTTACAATTAGTTTCGATCCTACTGAAACTATCGATTTAGGCCTTCGCAAAAAAGAAAATTACCTGAAATTAATGAATGATTCAGCAAAAATAGCTGAAGCAAAAACAGGCTGGAAATTTTTTGTAAGCGACAGTGCCAGTATTGTCAGGGCGACAAAAGCCACAGGTTTCAAATACAAAAAAACCGGGAATGATTTTATTCACGCTGCTTCTCTAACAGTTGTCAGTTCCAACGGAAAAATAACAAGATATTTAAACGGACTACAGTTTTTACCTTTTGAATGGAAAATGGCTGTGGTTGAAGCATCGAAAGGACAGTCGGGGCCAACCATAAACAAAGTGTTGCGGTTTTGTTTTTCCTACGATCCTAAAGGTCAAACCTATGTTTTAAACGTTACAAAAGTAAGTGCCTCACTTATTCTGTTTCTTGCTTTGTCGCTTTTACTTTACCTGGTGGCTAAAAAACCGAAACAAACAAAAAATACATAAAACCGAAAATATATTAAACTGAACTTATATGCATACAACGAATGCTGAAAATGGAGTAAACTACCTGACCTATCAGGGGAAATACAAAGGATTGCTCGGTTGGATTTTTTCAACAGATCATAAACGTATAGGATTGTTGTATCTCTACGGAATGATGACCATGTTTACCGTTGGAGTTTTACTTGGTTTGGCAATGAAATTTGAATTGCTTGCTCCGGGTAAAACCATTATGGGGCCGCAGGCTTACAATGCAACTTTTACCGTGCATGGTGTTATCATGATTTTTATGATTGTAATTCCGGGTTTGCCCGCTGTTTTTGGAAACCTGATAATGCCCATAATGATTGGAGCACGAGATGTTGCTTTTCCTAAATTGAACCTGCTTTCGTGGTGGCTTTATGTTACCGGTGTATTTTTAGTTTTGGGAGCATTGTTAATTGGACCCGGAACACCCGATAGTGGCTGGACCTTTTATGCACCTTACAGTTTTAAAACCGGCACAAACATGTTGCCGGCTATTTTCGGGGCATTTGTCCTTGGATTTTCATCCATTCTAACCGGGCTAAACTTTTTGGTGACAATTCACCGCATGCGCTGCCCGGGTTTAAAATGGTCAAAACTTCCGCTTTTTGTCTGGACACTTTACGGAACAGCCTGGATTCAGTTGCTGGCAACACCGGTGGTTGGAATCACCCTTGTACTTGTCGCTCTTGAACGTATTTTTGGTGTAGGTGTTTTCGACCCGGCTTTGGGCGGTGACCCGATTTTATACCAGCACCTTTTCTGGATTTATTCGCATCCGGCAGTGTACATTATGATTTTACCCGCTATGGGCGCCATTTCTGAAATTATCCCGACTTTTTCTCAAAAACATATTTTTGGTTACAAAGCTATTATTGCTTCAACTATGGCCATTGCATTTGTAGGATGGCTGGTTTGGGGACACCACATGTTTACCGCCGGAATGAGCGGGACAGCTGAATATTATTTTTCACTTCTTACTTTTTTGGTGGCTATTCCTAGCGCTATAAAAGTGTTCAACTGGATTTCGACCATGTACAAAGGATCGATATATATTCAAACTCCTTTTTACTGGGCTGCCTCATTTATTTTTGTTTTTTCGGTTGGTGGGTTGAGCGGTCTTGTTCTTGGTTCAATAGCTACTGATGTTTATTTGCACGATACCGCGTTTGTAGTGGGGCACTTCCATTATATTGTTTTTGGTGGTACCGGTTTTGCTTTTTTTGCAGCCATGCACTATTGGTTCCCGAAAATTTTCGGGCGAATGTACGACCAGTCGTGGGCAAACATTGGCTGGCTTGTGTTTTTTATTGGATTTCTGGCTTTGTACACGCCAATGTTTTATCTCGGAATGATGGGGATGCCACGCCGCTACTACGATTATCTTGAAGAATTTCATGGCGGAAATATATTGAGCACCTTTGGTTCGTGGGTAATGGCAACAGGATTGATCATTATCGTAGTAAACCTTGTCCGTTCAGCTCGAAAAGGACCAAAAGCTGAAATGAATCCCTGGCATGGAAAAACGTTGGAATGGACTGTACCGTCGCCACCACCGGTTGAAAATTTTGATGAAATACCTGTAATTGCCGATAACGACGGACCTTATAACTACAAATAACTAAACCAGATATGGAAAAATCAACAAAAGTCGAACATACCCATTACGACGCGGAAGCTTCGAAAATTGGAATGTGGTTGTTTATTTTTACTGAACTTCTGCTTTTCGGTGGGTTATTCATTGTTTATTCTGTTTACAGATATCTGAATCACGATGCTTTTCATTTGGCGGCTAAAGAATTGGATCGGTTTATAGGAACAGAAAATACGGTAATTCTTCTGATTAGCAGTATGACCATAGCAATGTCGACCACTTCACTTCAACAAAAAAGAAAGGGATTGACTTTAATTTTGAGTTCAATCACCGTTATACTTGGAATCGTTTTTCTTATCAATAAATATTTTGAATGGGGGCTGAAATTCGAACACGGACTTTGGCCGGGCTCGCAACACATGCTCGACACACGGAGTCAGGGTGAAATTCTCTTTTTTGGTTTATATTTTATTATGACCGGACTGCATGCTCTTCATATTATTGTGGGGCTGGTTATCATCGGATTTGCCATGTGGAGAGTGTACAAAGGAACAGTTAACGAAAACCGTGCTGCTTTGCTCGAAAATGCAGGTTTGTACTGGCACCTGGTCGATGTAATCTGGATTTTCCTTTTCCCTTTGTTTTATCTGATAACCTAAATTTTTGAAATATGTCGAACAAAGAACATCACATTGTACCTTTCAAAACCTATTTTCTGATTCTTCTGGCATTGATTGCTTTGACATTTGGTTCAGTTGAAATTACCAGCATCGAATTGGGAGAATACACGGTTGCAGGTGCTTTACTGTTTTCAACCATTAAAACTTTTCTGGTTTTAACATTTTTCATGCACTTGAAATACGACAAACCTTACATTAAACTTATGGTAGCTTTTGTATTTGCCATATTTATTGTTACCATCATTATAACATTTTTAGATTATTTATACCGATAAAAACCTATGAATAACCTGGATATTGCTCAAGCGTCGAATTTTGTAAACGGGGTCGACAATGCATTTAAGGTCATCCTTGGAATTTCATTTTTCTTCCTCATTGGACTGACCGTTACAATGTTGGTATTTATATATAAATACAACAAAAAAAGAAATCCAAAGGCAACGCAAATTGAAGGAAATACAAAACTTGAAATTTTGTGGACAGTGGTTCCGTTTCTAATTACAATGTTAATGTTCTACTATGGTTGGGCCGGTTGGCACCCAATGAAAAATCCTCCCAAAGATGCCATGGAAATTACTGTTTACGGCCGAATGTGGAATTTCAGTTTTGAATATGAAAACGGTAAAAGAACTGATACGCTTTACCTTCCCAAAGATAAACCTGTAAAACTGAACCTTGTGGCGATGGATGTAATTCACAGTTTGTATATTCCTGCATTTCGTATCAAACAGGACATGGTGCCCGGAAAGAAAGACAATTTTATGTGGTTCGAGCCGCAAAAGGAAGGAACCTACGAATTGTTTTGTGCCGAATATTGCGGATTACAGCATTCGTACATGTACACAGTGGTGGAAGTAATGCAGCAGGATGCTTTTAGCAGCTGGATGGTGGACACCACGCAGATTGCTTCTGCTGATGTTGAAACTCCAACAGCAACCGGAAAAAGAATAATGCAGAATATCGGATGTTTTGCCTGTCACACTGTTGACGGAACCAAACTGGTTGGACCTTCATTTAAAGGAATCTGGGACGAAGAACAAACCGTAGTTACCGGTGGAAACGAACGACAGGTTCATGTTGATGAGGACTATATCCGGCGCTCGATTATGGATCCAAATGCCGACGTGGTGAAAGGATTTAACAAAGGACTGATGCTTTCGTACGAAGGCCAGCTTTCTGACGACGATGTGAACAATATTATTGAGTATTTGAAAACGGTGAAGTAGACTGAAGGGGAAAGACGGAGGAAAGTTCTCAGTCGCAGTTCTCAGTCGCAGTTTATTTTCTGCACTCTGTGAGTAAATCTTTGAGATAAAAAAGGGAAAATTATATATAAAATTACTTGAAATTATTTTTGAAAATATTGCTTGAACTTGGAAAAGTGAGGATTTCCATTTCCGTTGCTTTGTCGGCGTTAACAGGTTACGCACTTTTTACAGGGCATATCGATCGTTTGGGGTGGCTGATTACGTTGGGCGTATTTTTTATGTCGTGCAGTTCGGGGGCATTAAATCACTGGCAGGAAAGAAAAACAGATGCAAAAATGCCACGCACTCAAAACCGCCCGGTTCCTTCCGGAAGAATAACGGCTGAAACAGCATTTGCAATTGCTGTAGTTTATGCTTTTTTAGGTTCGGCAATCTTGTTTTTTGCAGCACCTTTAATTTCATTGATTTTAAGTTGGGTAACTCTCTTCTTTTACAATTTGGTTTATACACCCTTGAAAAAAATTTCTGCTTTTGCTGTAATTCCCGGCTCTTTTGTTGGCGCTTTGCCGCCGTTAATCGGGTGGGGAGGGGCAGGTGGAAGCCTTACTTCTGAAGTAATTTTACTGGTTGCAGCCTTCTTTTTTATAGGACAAATTCCGCACTTCTGGTTGTTGTTGCTTATGTTTGGCGATCAATACAAACTTGCCGGACTTCCGAGTTTGAACCAGATTTTCACTGAACTGCAAATCAAACGAATTACGTACACCTGGATTTTAACTACAGTGGCTTCTGCATTTCTGGTTATCTTTTTTGTTTTCAGCAGTAAATTGCTGATGTTTTTGTTGTTATTCTATACTTTTTACCTGCTTTCTTCGGTTTCCATGGCCGTTTTTATTCAGGATGAATTTAAGGTTCGCCCTGCTTTTTACCGGCTCAATTTCCTTTATTTATTTATGATGATTTTTTTAGTCGCCGACAGCCTGATTCGGGGAAATCTTTGAATTAGAGTTGGAGGTTTTGAAGAAAGTTGACAGTCGCAGTTCTCAGGCGCAATTTATTTTCTGTGTTCTTTGCGGTAAAAGATGGAAGCTGGAAGAAAGTGAACAGTCGCAGTGAACAGTCGCAGTGAACAGTCGCAGTGAACAGTCGCAGTTTACAGTTGATCAAAAATCAAATTTTTCCAATACTGAAAACGCACTTCTGAATTTTAAAGTTAAAAGCCTGAACTGTAAAGTTTACGACATGCTGTTATTCAAAATGCATCATTTCATACAAAACACCTTCGCGCAAAGCAAAATCGGTTTGAGTAATTTTCTGAATGCCAATATTTGAAATGAGCTGTTCGATGAGGATTACTGCCGGAACAATTAAATCGACCCGCACCATGTCCATTCCTTTCATTTCGAGGCGCTCTTTTTTTGTGGAATGTACCAGTTTTTCATAAACACGATAAAATTCATCAAGTGCAATTTCCTGCGTTGTCCTTTGTTTTTCTCCCGGATTTACACGGTCGATAATATCGGCAATGGTATCGAATGCGCCCGAACATCCTATTAATGTTTTTACATTTTCAGCTTTACTTCTGTTGAATGCATTTTGGTGTTCGTCGGAAAAGTAGGCTTGCAATTTTTTTATTTCTTCGGAACAAATAGGGTCTGAAATATCGAATTGGTGAATTACCCGCGACATCCCGGTCGGACGGCTTTCTTTCCAAAGCATTTCCCTGTTTTTGGCCAGAATAAGTTCGTTGCTGCCTCCGCCAATGTCTAAAATTACAGCAGGTTCAGAAAACTCATGAACCGCAAGCAAAACTCCTTTAAAAATCAGTTCGGCTTCTTTTTCGCCTGAAATTACTTTTACCACATAACCCGATTTTTCTCCAATCTCTTCAAGAAACGGAATTTTATTGCTTGCCGAACGAACCGCCGAAGTGGCAATCCCGCGAATTTTTTCAGCCTGAAATGATTCGATAATATTTTTGTGGGTAAGAAATGAATGTACGGTTCTTTCGGTGGCTGCGCTGCTGATTTCGTTCGATCTGATTTTCCCGTCGCCCAGCCTGACCAGTTGTTTGCTTTGGTGCAGGATTTTAAAATCTCCCGAATTTACCTCAGCAATAAGCAGGTTGCAGGTGTTGGTCCCCAGATCGATAACAGCAATTTTCATCGACGAGTGTGTTAGTTTAAATCAGAAGCAAAATAAGACATTGATCGCAATTCAACAAGTTAATAAAACAAAAAAGCCCATTTAAAATTTTGCCTAACGATTGTCAATGTTTTCCGGATTCATGTCGTGGTTTTGCAAGCGCTGCCAGGCCATTTCTTCGTATTTGGTTACGGGTTTTCCGTAATTACTGAACGGGTCGATGCTGAGGCCGCCGCGTGGTAAAAACTTTCCTAAAACTTCGATGTATTTGGGCTGAAGCAATTGAATCAAATCTTTCATAATGATGTTGATACAATCTTCGTGAAAAGCCCCGTGGTTCCGAAAACTGAAAAGGTACAATTTCAGGCTTTTGCTTTCTACCAGTTTTTCGTCGGGAATATAACTGATGTAAATAGTTGCAAAATCGGGTTGCCCGGTAATGGGGCACAAACTCGTAAATTCGGGAGCATTGAATTTTACGAAATAATCGTTTTCGGGGTGTTTGTTCTCAAACGCTTCCAGTATTTCCGGATTGTATTCAAAAGTATAACCGGTTTTTTTACCTAAATTTTTTAACTCGCTCATTTCTTTCAGAAAAATTAAATCTCACAATTCATCGTTTGTTTTTATGTGACAGATATTGCTCCAGCCCGCGGTTTCGCAAAAAACACGCCGGGCAATGTCCGCAACCCGATCCCTTTATACCATTATAACAGGTAACGGTTTCATTTTTTATCAAATCAAACACACCCAATTCATCGGCAAGTTGCCATATTTCAGTTTTGTTTTTCCACATCAGCGGAGTATGAATTTGGTAGGGAAAGTCCATGGAAAGGTTCAGTGTTTGGTTGAGCGACACAATAAAATTGTTTCGGCAGTCGGGGTAACCGCTAAAATCGGCCTGTCCAACTCCGGTGACCAGGTTTTTTATGTTCATCGATTTGGCAAGAATAGCGGCGTAAGTTAAAAAAAGCATGTTTCGTCCTTCCACCAGCGTATTGGGCGGTCGTTCATCCGGTTTTTCCGTTTCCACTTCAATTTGTGCTGAAGTAAGTGCGTTGGAAGTTATTTCCGATAACAAATCGATTTTCAGAATTTGGTATGGAACACCGGCATTTTTGGCAATTTTCGTCGCAGCCTCAATTTCAACACTGTGCCGCTGCCCGTAATCAAAACCAACGGCAAAAACTTCATTGAAATTTTGTTTAGCCCAAAACAAACAGGTGGTCGAATCTTGTCCGCCCGAAAACAATACAAGCGCTTTATTTTCTGCCATGATTTTATTTTTTAAACAAACAGCCTGAATATCTGCTAAATAATAACGTTATCCGATTTGTTTCAGCCGAAATGGATTGTAAGAAACCGAAAAGTCGAAAGTATCTTCTCCTTCCAGTTGTTTCACTTTTTTTACCACCAAAATGGTAAGTGGCAAAACTGCAATTTCGTAAACTGTTTTAATGAGCGCCTGTGTAAAAATCATGGTTAGTATAACATTAACCGGAAAAACGCCGGCAAATGCCACCGAAATAAAAATCAGAGAATCAACACCTTCGCCGGCCAATGTGGAAAGAATGGCGCGCAACGAAAATCCTTTTCCATGGGTTATAACTTTAAATTTACTCATGATAAAAGCATTCAGAAACGAACCAAAAAGGTAGGCCAGCAAACTGGCTGCCACAATCCGCGGGGTATTTCCCAGAACGGTTGCAAAAGCTTCCTGATTTTCATAAAACGGGGCAGCTGTAACCGCAACTCCAATACTGAAAAACAAAATGGCAAGCAGGTTCACACCAAATCCTGCCCAGATTATCAGACGGGCTTTTTGATAGCCCCACACTTCGGCAATTACATCGTTGATAATATACGCAAGCGGAAAAATCAGCACTCCGGCCGGCGCCGACCATGGGCCAACCATAACAATTTTCGATGCAAGAATATTGGAAATAAGCAGGCAGGTTGCAAATAAAATACCGGCCAGCATAAACAATACAGAAACTTTGTTTTTCATATCTCTTGTTTTTTACGTGGTTATCAAGAACACGTCGTTAATTCGCCGCAAAGATATAAACTTTCCTTTATTTCCAGAATGCAGTTTCAGGGTGGAAAATGAAATCTGAAACACGTTTAATTACAATTTTAAATGGTTTGAAAAGATGACTTTTAATTTCCTGTTTTATTATATTGTTGATGAAAAGACTGTTGTGTAATTGTAGTCCGGGGTTTTAAAAAAAGCAGTTTGAATATTGTACCAATAATTGGTATATTTGAATGAAAATTGAATAAATGAATAAAAATACATCAATATCGCTTGGAAGTTATTTTGACGCCTTCGTTCAGGAAAGTATTTCCAAAGGGCGATATAAAAATGTTAGTGAGGTTATTCGCGCCGGGTTACGACTTTTGGAAGAGGAAGAAAACAAAGTGATGGCGCTGAAGAATGCCATTCAGGAAGGAATAGACAGTGGAATTGCGCATGATTTTGAACCCAAAAAACATCTCGAAGCGTTAAAGGTAAAAAAACAGTTAAATGGCTGATTTTTATTTTACAAATAAAGCTGTTGATGATTTAACCCAGATTTGGAATTACACTTTTGATGAATGGTCTGAAAGACAGGCCGATAAATATTACAATGAATTATTGAATGCTTGTAAGAAAATCGCAAAAAAACCGGGGGGCAGGGAAAAAGATACTTTAAAATAATTCCTGATCTGCTTGGGTTGCATATTAATCGGCACATTATTTTCTTTCGGATAATAAATTCTAGTTTAGTTGAAATTACAAGGATCTTACACGAAAAGATGGATTTAGAAAACCGAATACTTGAATAAAACTACGCACAACATTTTCTACACTGATTCACCGGGGGCCCGGTATTGAACAGGGCTTTTTGTGATTTTTATTCATCCCGGCAGAAACCACACTCTTTAGACCCGGCATTGTTTATTTAACTTAAACACAAATCTGTATTGATTATTTCATTTTTAAATTTCAAAGAAAATGAACGTGATATAATATTCTGGCTGTCAGCCGGGAAGATAGACAAACAATGTGTTAATCATTTTAGTGTGCTGAAAATGAGGTTTTTGTCCGCATTTTGAAGCATTCTTATTTCAAGTGAAATGCAAAAAATCTCCTGTTTTCAGCGTTGCAACACCCTAAAAATTTTTTGAGATAATTTCGAACAATTCCTTTTGTTCTGCGTCCATAGTCAGCAGCCTTGTTCTTGTGTGCCCTGAGTCAGGAAGCGTGTATTTTACCTGGTACATATTGTGTGTCAGCTCAGCTGCCTTTCGGAGCGAAAGTGTTGATTTTTCATGGTATAGGACCCGTTCCAATTCTTTATAAATACAATAAGCTGTAAAGGCAATACAAAGGTGTGCTTCAATGCGGTTTCGCAACCTGTGATAGATTGGCCTGATACGCAAATCGGTTTTTGACATGCGGAATGCTTTTTCGATGAGCCAAAGATTTTTGTAGTTTTCCATTACTGCCGCATCGGTCAGGCGGGTATTGGTCACGTATCCTTTCAGTCCATCCCAAACTTTGTCCTGATTGTACTTTTCGTAATCGATTTCAATGGATACCTCGCCCGATAATTTCAGGTATTTATTGTAACCCCGGTTGTTGATGTTCGATTTGGTAAGCTTTCCTGCCCGAACCTGTTTTTCCAAACGGGTCAGACCTCTTTTGCGGTTGTATTCGTCTTTCGAGGCCCTGCCGGTGGAATAATTGACAATCAGCCTTGTTCTCTCATCTTTTGTAATACTGGTGGTATCCCCATCAATGAAAACGTGCTGAAGTATTTCTGTTTTTATTCGGCCTGATTCATTTTTCAGACGGGCACCAAGTATGTACTCATAACCGTTAGTTTCAAGAGCAGCGATATTATCGTTTGACAACAATCCCGAATCGGCAATCACCACCAGCTTGCCAAGTTTAAACCGTTGCTCCATCTTCTCCAGAAATGGAATCAGGGTGTGCCCTTCGTAAGAGTTGCCCTCAAAAATATCGTACCCGATGGCATAACCTCCCAAACCAACCAGAAGCCCGATAAATATTTGCGGGTTCTGGTGCCTGCCGTCTTTCGAAAAACCCGTCTTGCGCAGGTCGTCTTCATCGCTGGCTTCAAAATAAAGCGTGGTCATATCATAAAACACCACACTGATGTCCCCATTTAAAACTTTCATTGTATGGGCAAAGGATATTTGCTCTACCTGCTCTTTAAGCCTTGTGTTCAACTTATCAAGAAAACGATAGACCGCATCAATGTTAAGCGTCACACCCTGGTAACGATAAAGGTATTCGATGGTTTTTAGCTTACTCAGGGGAAAAGCAAGCCGCGAGATGACCAAATGCCTGAATAGTTCTTCACCAAACTGGTTAAACCCAATATAATCGAAAATTTTTCCGAAAACCAGTTCAGGGCCTACTGTCTGAATACTGGAGTTATCAAGCGATTCAAATACTTTTTCCACAAGAATATCATCAGGAGATGTAAACAAAGTTAATGGTCCTGATAAACGATCAATCTCTTGTTGGGCTAATTGGGTGAGCCTTTCTATTTCCTGCCGTGTGGTGGCAGAACCTAATGATTTAACTACTTTATACTTGCCCCTGGCCTTGCTAACTATCTGTATGCTAACACTTCCACTGCGATTTTTTAACTCTCTTACAAACATCTGAAAAATTTTGCAACACCCAAATTTACTAACCTGTAATTGATTTACAATGAGTTACACGGGTGTTGCAAAAAAGTGCGGAAAACAGGAAATCTGTATTGATTATTTCATTTTTAAATTTCAAAGAAAATGAACGTGATATAATATTCTGGCTGTCAGCCGGGAAGATAGACAAACAATGTGTTAATCATTTTAGTGTGCTGAAAATGAGGTTTTTGTCCGCATTTTGAAGCATTCTTATTTCAAGTGAAATGCAAAAAATCTTTTGTAGATTTACATTTCAGAAAGAAAATCAGTGCCTGTTTTTAAAGAGTGAAACTAAAGAATTGGGAGAACAGATGAGCATAGTTGTTTATACTTACGACGGTACTTTTGAAGGATTTCTTACCAGCATTTTTGAATGTTACAGCCGGAAGGACTTCCCTGTGGATATTTATTCGAGGCAGGGAGAGCAGGTGCAGATTTTTGCAGATAAATTTAATGTACAAACCAACGCGGTAAAAGCAGAACGTGTCTGGAAAGGTATTCAGGATAAACTTTCGGGCAGGAACAATCAGCTGCTTTTTTATGCATTTCTTTCAGAAGAAAAGGGGATTGAAATGAAAATTTACCGTTTTCTGCGGAGGCTGTTCAGCGAGCAGTTTAACATTGAAACCGACTTTGGCGATTCGGATGTGCTGTATCTTACCCAAACATCGCAAAAAGTAAAAAAGGAAGCCATGCGTATGATGCAGTTTATTCGTTTTCAGCATACCAAAGACGGGCTTTATTTCTGTGGAATTGAACCGCGTTACGATGTTATTCCCATGGTTGCGGGACATTTTGAAAAACGGTTTACCGACCAGAAGTGGCTGCTTTACGATTTAAAACGAAACTACGGCGTTTTGTACGATAAGGAAAAAATGGAGGAAGTGGAAATTTCGAACCGTGAATTCAGTTCTATTTCCGGACAGGTGAAAGAAAATATTTTGCAGGAAGGGGAGGAGTTTTACCAGAAATTGTGGAAGTCGTATTTTACGCACATCAACATTGAAGAAAGAAAAAACCTCCGGTTGCAGCGCCAGCACATGCCCCGAAGGTTTTGGAAATATCTTCCTGAAAAACAGTGATCAATAATTTATTCAGCTTTTGTTTTAGGCAGTATTAAATTCAGAATAATTCCAACAGTTGCTGCCAGCCCGATTCCGGCCAGCGAAAAAGATCCGTATTGGATAACAGCACCGCCGATTCCTACAGTCAACACTACTGAAACAATTACCTGGTTGCGTGTTTCTGAAAAGTTGGTTTTTGAATCAACCATAGTTTTTATACCGATGGAAGCAATCATACCGAAAAGCAGCAACATTATCCCTCCCAAAACCGACTGTGGAATGGATTTTAAAAATCCGCTGATTTTCCCTACAAAAGCAAAAACAATGGCGGTTATGGCTGCAACGCGCAAAACAAAAGGATTGGTAACTTTGGTCAGCGAAATGGCGCCGGTAACTTCCGAATAGGTTGTGTTGGGCACACCGCCAAATAAACCGGCAACTGCTGTGGCAATTCCATCGCCAAGCAAAGTGCGGTTTAATCCAGGTTTTTCAATAAAATTTTTATCGCAAACACCGCCCAATGCGTACATGTCGCCTACGTGTTCAATAATTGGGGCAATGGCTACAGGAACCATGTATAAAATGGCCTGCCAGCTGAATTCGGGCAGTGTAAACTCAGGAACCATAATCCATTTGTTTTCCAGAAGTGCTGTGTAATCTACTTTTCCCATAATTAAAGCAACGATGTAACCCACGGCAATTCCGGTAAAATCGGAATTAGTTTTAACATGCCTTTGCCAAATATTACCACAACAATTGATGTTGCCAGCGCAATTACGGCCAGCAGCCAGTCGGTTTTTGCCATGTCGACAGCCGAAGATGCCAGCGATAACCCGATGATCATAATTACCGGACCAACAACAACCGATGGAAAAAGATTTTCGATGAATTTAATTCCCCGCACTTTTACCAAAACCGAAACAATTCCGTAAACCAAACCAACGGCAACAATTCCCGATAAAGTTCCGGGCCAGCCAAAAAGCCGGGTTGCTTCAATAATGGGTGCAATAAATGCAAAGCTGCTTCCCAGAAATGCAGGTACAATACCTTTGGTTAACAAGTGAAAAATAAGGGTGCCAACTCCGGCGGTAAAAAGTGCAACCGACGGATCGATTCCGACCAAAAGTGGTACCAGAACTGTTGCACCAAAAGCAACAAATAAGAACTGGACTCCAAGCACTGTGTTTTTAGGGGTAAACTGTTCCCGGAAGGATGATTTCATAGGATTGGTTTTAATTTTTTGCAAGAATACATTTTTCTGAAAATAAACTCAAAAAAAGATATTAACGAAGTGTTAATCAATTTCAATAAAAAAGCCCGCGAATCGCAGGCTTCTATGTGGTTATTATTGCAGCAATTCTGCTGGAATTTCTTTCAGCGGTTTTACCTGAACGGTTTTTACAAACAGTTCCGCACCTTCCGACTGCAACTGAATTTTTCCAGAAGACAGCGGTCTTATATTCCCGTTTTCATCAACACCGGTGTTGGTGTTTATCATTGTAACCTGCCCGTTAACTACATGCACTGTAGTACGGCCAACGCTGTACAATTCAACCGTATTCCATTCACCCAGCGGTTTTTCAGCATCAACGGCCTTTTGAATTCCTGGACCAGTATATTCTTTGCCAAATTGTTTTACTTCTCCGGTTTTTGAAAAGCGAAACCCTTTTTCGTTTTCCACAACCGCTGTTTCGCAACAGGTGTTGTTCATCAGATAAGTGTCGCCCAGTTTTTCGTGCATCAGCTGGCATTCAATGGTAGTCATCCAGGTACCCAGAGCTTCTCCAAATTCGCCAAAACTATGGTATAAAAGGCCGCTGTTTCGTGCGGTGTAAACCTGGTCGCCCCATTTAAAAACCAGCATCAGGTGGAAGTTGGTAAAAGTATCCTGCGTTGCCAGCGAACCGTTTACTTCGCCCGAAATGTGAATGAGTTTTTCACCGTCTTTTTCAACAACTGAAAATACTTTGTCGATAGTAGCAGCTTCTGCAAGGCTGTCGAAACCGGCAAGAGGTGTTCCTAAATATTTATCCCAGTTGTCGAGATTTTCACCGTTAAAAACCGGTTGCCATGGTTTTTCGGTTTCACAGGAAGCAAAAAGCAGGATTGAAATCAGTAAAAAGGAAAGTTTGAATAGATTTTTCATGGTATTAAAGGTTTAGATAAAAAAAAACTGCCCTAAATATAGGACAGTTTTTACAAATATTTTTATTTGAATTTCTTTTTGTTAAACTGCTTCTGCTTGTATCAATTCTTTTGCCCTATCCAGGATGGATGTATCGTCGAGAAGTACTATGCCGCCGTTGGGCCCCGGCTCCATGTGAATTCCTACTGCTGCTCCTTTGGAGTAATTAGCGCCTCCAAAATAATTCCTGACGGTTTCTTCACTTACAGCAAATTCCTGTGCTATCTTTTTTATTGAACCGTCAGGCAAGCTGTCTTTGATTTTACGGAGCTCATTAAATGTGATTTTACTTTCCATAACGTATAGTTTTATTGATTATATAATGAATAAGTTCCTGTAAATTTAATATTAATAATTAAAAAACATACAGGCAAAACTCAGGTTAATGCTGAATTTTTATGTATTTATTACTGATTGTGTACAGGGTGCTGATAAATAAGCACTGTAAAAGATTGTTTGACAGCATTTACTACACTCATTATTTGTTGTTTAACAGAATGAAAACAGATGAGCTATTAACATTTTTTAATAGAAAAATCACTTTTTTAATATAGAATCATAGATAGCCTGATGTATGGCAGTGCGAATGTTTAGATCGTAAAGTTTTTGGTTTTCGCGGGTCGGGTAAACACGGTTTGAAAAGAATATATACAACACGCCGGCATCAGGATCGGCCCAGGCAAAAGTTCCGGTAAAACCACTGTGCCCGAAACTGTTTTTACTTGAACTTACTGCCGGATAAGCATCGGCAAGTTTGTTTTTTGAGTTGTCGATCAGCGGTTTATCGAAACCCAGTCCGCGGCGGTTGTTGTATTCAGGATACTGAATCCGGATAAATTCGTTGACTGTTTTTTCCGAAATGTATCTTTTCCCGCCAAAATATCCTTTCTGAAGGTACATTTGAAAAAGTTTGGCCAAGTCGTTGGCGGTTCCAAACAATCCGGCATTTCCCGAAACACCTCCCATCATGGCGGCGTTTTCATCGTGTACAAATCCGCGAACTACTTCCATTCTGAAAAAGTCGTCCCTTTCGGTTGGAATCATCCTTTCCAAAGGAAAATGTTTGTACGGATTAAATGTGATGGTGTACGCCCCCAGCGGGTGATAAAATGTACTTTTCAAATAATCTTCGTACGGTTGGCCGGTTAAGTTGGAAATAATATCGGGATAAAGCAAAAAGGTTAAACCCGAATAAACGTATTTCTTTTGCGGAAGTAACTTTGAATTTCGGATAGTATCGTTCATGGTTGCCCTGAAATTGTGATTCATGTACAAATTTGGTGCAACGCGCACACTAAACTCTTCAGACGGAGTGTCTTTGAAAACCCGGTTGTCAAGGTTTTTGTTTGAATCAAGGGCAAGGGTCCACATGGTAATGTACGATTCGAGCCTGGCCTGATGAGCCAGAATATCACGAATTTTAATGTCTTTTTTGTTCGAATTCAGAAAATCGGGCCAGTATTTACTGAACTTGTCGTCGACATTGAATTTATTTTCATCCACGAGTCTCATTAATGCAGGTAGCGGAGCGGTAACTTTGGTCAGCGAAGCCCAGTCGTACAAATTGTCTTTTCGTACCGGTACTTCATCTTCATAGGTTTGAAAACCATAACATTTGTGAAAAATTATATTGCCGTCTTTGGCTACCAGAACCTGGCATCCCGGGTAAGCCTGTTTATCGAGACCAAGATTTGCAATCGAGTCGATTTTGTGTTGTAATATTTCAGAATTTACCCCAACTTCTTCAGGAATGGAGTAAGAGAGGCAATCGTTTTTTTTAAGTTGAATTCCATCATGAAGTTTGAACCGTTTATCCACTGAAACAGGAAGGTGACCTTTGGCATCAATTGCGCCAAAAATAAGCTGAGCTGCCAGTTCCTGCGTTAGATTATTGTTTTGGTAAGTCAGAATCAGCCCGGATGAATGGTGAATGTTTTCGAAATATTTAAGTGCGTAAGCATTTCCAAAGAAAACGCTTACCGTAGTTTTTTCCTGAACAATTCCGGAAACCACTTTTTGCTGCATTTCAGTAATTCCGTATTTTTCGGACGGATACACATTTATTCCTTCTATTCCGAGAATAACCAGGTTGTAGTTTCCAAGTTTCATTCTGAGGTTGGCCCATTCCCGTTCAGTAGCATTTTTTCCGAGGACAAAATGGTCCATTTCAGTGTAATTTTCCAGCATTTTCTGAAAAGAGGTAATTTTAGTTGCACCAACAACTACCGAGGCAATTTTGAACGAGTCGAGGTGTTCAACCGGAAGAATATTTTTTACATTGTTCAAAACAGTAAGCGATTCTTTTACCAGTTTTCGGTTGGTTACTTCGTAGTAGGGCGAGTTTAACCGGGCAGTCAGGTTTTTTGTATCGGCAGGTTTGTATTCATTTAAATTAACCCAACGTTTTAACGCCAGAATTTTCCTGCATTTGGCATCGATTTCAGCAATAGTAAAATCTCCTTTTTCCACCGCTTGTTTTACCGATTCCACAGCCTTTTTTATATCGGGAACAAACTCAACCATGTCGTTTCCGGCTTTTAACGCTCTGAGTTCAGCGTTTCCTTCTTTTGTTATGACTCCCTGCATATTGATGGCGTCGGTAACAACAAAACCTTTAAAACCAATTTCATTTTTAAGATAGTTGTTTACAATTTCAGACGACAACGAAGAAGGGGTTTCCGACTTGTCGAGCGAAGGAACATTTAAATGAGCTGTCATTATTCCTGAAATTCCGTTTTTAGCAAGGAAACGAAACGGGTAGGTTTCAATGGAATCCATCCTTTCTTTTGAATGCGAAAGCATTGGCAAAGTTTTGTGCGAATCGGTTTGCGTGTCGCCGTGACCTGGAAAATGTTTGGCCACCGGAATAATGCCGGCATCCTGCATTCCTTTGGCAACCTGCCAGGCTTTGTCGGCCACATTGATTTTATTTTCACCAAACGAACGAAAATTTATAACAGGGTTTTCAGGATTTGTATTGATGTCGGCATCGGGAGCAAAATTCATGTTAATTCCCATTATTTTCATTTGCTGGCCAAAATCGCGTCCCATTTCGTACACGTAGTTTGAGTTTTCTGTGGCTCCAACAGCCTGCGCACACGGATATTCCAATGTGCTGTCGATTCGCATCGAAAGTCCCCATTCACCGTCGATGGCAATTAAAAGCGGTATTTTTGAACTTTTCTGAAATTCGTTGATCCATGTTGTTGTTTTTACCGGTGTTCCCTGCATTACCAAAACTCCGCCCGGCTTGTAGTTTTTAATGTCTTCGAGCGTATTCATTTTCGACGCATCGTTTTGTTCCGGGTATGCGGTAATCATCATCAACTGGGCAATTTTTTCCTCCAGCGACATATTTTTGAGTTGGGTGTCTACCCAAGGATCGTTCAGGTATTTCAAAAAGGGTGGTTCCGTTGCTCTGATTCTTTCCGGAGTAAAAAAAGCAATCAGAATAATACCAAGAATTATTTTATTTAGTTTCATCATTTTTACTGTTTTCATCAATGAAATAACTTAAGAATTTCCTGTTTCGCATATAAAAGGGAAGAAAATCACCAGCTAATATTTTTTTCTTTTACTTACCCTGTGTAACTTTCCAGCCAAATTTCAAAAAACAAAACCCGAGCTTTTGAAATAATATTAAAAGTGGAGGCGTAAATGTAAAAGTTTTTAATAAATCTCATGACAAAAATTATCGCATATTTTCTCTTGTTTTTTACATTGGCTTGTTCTGCACAAACCAATGAAACAGGACTAAAAACAGGAGCAGAACGCCCTGATATTTATCTGCCGATGTTAAAAGGTAAAAAAATTGGATTGGTTGTTAATCATACTTCGGTTGCAGGAAATTTGCACCTTGTCGATTTTCTTTTGGAAAATGATTGTACTGTAGCAAAAATCTTTGCTCCGGAACATGGATTTCGCGGTGATGCTGCTGCCGGCGAGGAGTTTCAGGATAGAGTTGACAAAAAAACGGGGGTTCCGGTTGTTTCATTGTACGGCGAAACCCGCAAACCAACACCGGAACATTTGAAAGGAGTTGATGTTTTGATTTTTGATATCCAGGATGTGGGTTGCCGGTTTTATACTTACATTTCTACATTGCATCTGGTAATAGAAGCCTGCGCCGAGAATCACATTCCACTAATTGTTCTCGACCGGCCAAATCCAAACGGCGATTATGTGGCGGGCCCGGTTTTAAAACCCGGATTTGAGTCTTTTGTAGGAATGGACCCAATTCCGGTAGTTCATGGTTGCACCGTTGGTGAACTGGCACAAATGATAAACGGGCAAGGTTGGACAGAAGCAAAAAACAAATGCGAATTGACTGTAATTCCGGTGGAAAATTATACCCACGAAACCCGGTATTCACTTCCGGTAAAACCTTCGCCAAACTTACCCAACGATTTGTCTGTCAGGTTGTATCCTTCGCTTTGTTTTTTTGAAGCTACAAGTGTGAGTGTCGGTCGCGGAACCGATTTTCCTTTTCAGGTTTTAGGCGGATTAAATCCTGATTTGGGCGGTTTCAGTTTTACTCCTGAAAATATGCCCGGTGTTGCATTAAATCCTTTGAACGAAGGAAAAATGTGTTACGGAATCGATTTGAGAAATCTGAAGGAAGTTCCGCCGTTTACTTTGAAATATTTTCTCAGCTTTTATCAGAAATACTCCAGCGAGGAAGACTTTTTAACCCGCGAACGCTGGTTTAATTTGCTGGCTGGCACCGATGAAGTTTTAAGGCAAATCAGGGCTGGGAAAACCGAAGCTGAAATTGTTCAGGGCTGGGAACCGGAACTGGCTGAATTTAAAGTGTTAAGAAAAAAATATTTGTTGTATCCCGATTTTGAATAAAAAATTATGAGTCCGTACCTGGTTTTAGGAATAGTTCTTGGCTATTTTTTCATTTTGATTGTTGTTTCGTGGTTTACTTCGCGCGGTGCCGATACCCAGACTTTTTTTACTGCCAACCGAAAATCGCCGTGGTATCTGGTGGCGTTTGGAATGGTTGGCGCCACATTATCGGGCGTAACTTTTATTTCGGTACCCGGAGAAGTAGGAAATTCTGCTTTTGCCTATCTTCAGTTTGTTTTTGGAAATATTGTAGGTTACTGGCTTATTGCCGGAATATTACTGCCTTTATATTACCGGTTAAACCTGATTTCTATTTATACTTTTTTACAAAACCGCTTTGGGGAAAACGCATATAAAACAGGCTCTTTTTTCTTTTTAATTTCGAAATTAACAGGCGCCGCATTTCGTTTGTATTTAGCTGCCGGTGTACTTCAGATTGCTTTTTTCGATGCTTTTAACATTCCGTTTTCAATAACTGTAATTCTTACCATTGCGTTAATTTGGGTATATACTTACCGGGGAGGTATAAAAACTATTGTGTGGACTGATACTCTTCAAACCTTATTTCTTGTTAGTGCTATAATTTTTACCATTGTTGCCATCACAAAAAATATGGGTTGGGATTCGGGAAATTTCGTAAAGGAAGTTTTTGAAAGTTCACATTCAAAAATATTTGTTTGGGACTGGCGTTCGGGAAATAACTTTTTCAAACAGTTTTTTGCCGGAATTTTTACCACCATCGCCGTTAATGGCCTCGATCAGGATATGATGCAAAAAAACCTGACCTGCAAAAACAAACGCGAAGCACAAAAAAACATGATTGTTTTTAGCCTTTCGTTTTTGGTAACGGTTATTTTGTTTTTAAGTTTGGGAGTTTTGTTGTTCGATTATGCAGCCAAAATAGGGGTTGCAGTGCCTGGAAATACCGACGATTTTTATCCGCTGCTGGCCTTAAATTATCTTGGGTTACCCGTTGGAATTGCATTTTTGCTGGGAATAACTGCAGCAACCTATTCCAGCGCCGATTCAGCATTAACTGCTTTAACCACTTCTTTCAGCATCGATTTTATGAAAATTGAAAGGTACGAAGAAGCCAAGCGAAAAAAGATAAAAAAGTGGGTTCACCTGTTATTTTCTGTTTTATTGATTCTGACCATACTGATTTTTCGCCTAATAAATAACGAAAGTATTGTGGTTGCTGTATTTCGCGTGGCCGGTTATACTTATGGTCCTATTTTAGGGTTATTTATTTTTGGTATGTATTTCAAAAGAAATGTGAAAGATGTTTGGATTCCGGTAATCGGACTGGCAGCTCCGGTACTTTGTTATTTTATATCAAGTTATTCCGAAGTTCTTTTTAATGGATACAAGTTTGGATTTGAACTTTTAATTCTGAACGGATTGCTCACAATGTTAGGGTTGCTTATAGTTTCAAAGAAATATGTTGTAAAAAATTAATGATTGTAAATAAATGTTAATTTTTGTAAATTGATTTTATATCTTTGCAATAATAAGCAACAGGAATAATCGTTATACTATAAATTTTTTTGACGTTGGTTAGATATCTGCTTCAAATATTGGCAGTAGCACTGGTAGTGATCTCGTTTTCTTCGTGTGAAGACGAAAAATACCTCAATTCTCCCGACGCAATGTTGCAGTTCTCAAACGACACAATCACTTTCGATACCATTTTTACTACGGTCGGTTCAACCACGCGGCATTTCGCGGTTTACAATCCATACGATGAAAATGTTCTGATTTCGAGAATTCGGATGGCAAATGCCGATTTTTCAAGTTTTAAACTGAATGTGAACGGTTTTGCCGGAAATGAATTGTACGAAGTTGAAATTCCGGCAAAGGACAGTATTTTGGTTTTTGTTGAAGTTACCATCGACCCCAACGGTCAGAATTTACCAATGGTAGTTGAAGATTCCATTGAATTTACTACTAACGCCAATATTCAGAATGTTAAGCTGATTGCTTACGGACAGGATTTTAAACTTGTTAAAGGTGAAAATATAAAAACTACTACCTGGACTTCCGAAAAACCTTATCTGGTTTACGATTATGTTTATGTTGATACCACTTCCACACTTACTGTTGAGCCGGGTACAAAAATATATTTTCATAACGGGGCAGGTTTGTATGTAAAAGGTTCTATTGTAGCCAATGGAACTTTTGAAAATCCGATTTACTTTTTACCCGACAGGCTCGAAGATGCTTTCGAAAACATTCCGGATCAGTGGTCGGGAATTGTACTTTTTTCGGGTAGCCACAACAATGTTTTCAATTTTGCCACAATTAAAAATGCCAACATTGGTTTGCAGGTTGGAAATATTGAAAATGAAGGATTTGCTTCTGTTCAATTTACAAATTCGAGAATTGAAAATATGTCGTATGCAGGAATTTTTGCTTTGAAATCGAAAATTTTTGCTTTTAACGATGTTGTTTCAAATTGCGGTTATTATGCCGTTGCGTTGCTGGTTGGCGGTGAATATGAATTTTATCACTCAACCATTGCCAATTACTGGGGAAATTTTGGACGGCAGTCACGCTCCACATCTTCGCTGGTTATTTCCAATGTGTTAAAAGTATCGAACGGAAACGGAGGAAGCGAATTGCTGACAAACGATTTAACCAAAGCTACATTTGGAAATTGTATTGTTTATGGTAACAATTCCAGCGAAATAGAATTGGCTGAAAACGAAGACAAGGAATTTAACTATTATTTTGATCACTGCATTTTACAGGTTCCCGACACGTTTAATGTTTCCAACAAAAATCATTACAACCTGGTTTGGAAAGGAATGGAATACGATCCGCTCTTTGTCGATCCTTACGAAGAATTTAATTACGATTTAGATACGTTATCGCCGGCAAGAAACAAGGGAAGTTATCAATATTCCCGCTTATTCCAGTCGGATATTCAAAACAAAGACAGATTTACTGACGATGGCCCCGACCTGGGTGCTTTCGAAAGGATAATTAGAAAAAATGAATGAAGCAAAAATTGTTCACACTGTTGCTGTTGCTTCTTCTTTTTAGATTTTATTCGTACCCTCAGGAGCAAAATCGCGATTTTTCCGTGCTTTTTTACAATGTGGAAAATTTATTCGATGCTGTTGATGATCCAGGTTTAGGCGATGATGAGTTTATTCCTGAGGCAGATAGACATTGGACAGGGAAAAGGTTCAACCAAAAAATCCTGAACATTTCGAAAGTAATTTTAAATGCATCCGGCTTTTATCCTCCCGATATAATTGCTTTATGCGAAATCGAAAACCGGAATGTGCTCGAAAAACTACTTCTAAATACACCTTTAAAATCAAAATCCTATAAAATTATTCATAAAGAATCACCGGATCATCGGGGAATCGATGTGGCTTTAATTTACAATCCGGATAGAATTTACCCGCTGAGTTACTCTTTTTACCCTTTGGTTGAAAACAATTCAATTCTGAAAACAAGGGAAATTCTCTATTTTTCGGGAATTGCAGACGGGAAAGATACATTGCATTTTTTTGTCAATCACTGGCCCTCGCGTTTTGGAGGTTTGCTTGAAACGCAGCAGGAACGAAATATTGCGGCACTACTTTTAAAAGAAAAAACCGATTCATTGTTTCAACTAAACCACGGGGCAAAAATTATTGTATTTGGCGATTTTAACGACCAGCCAACGGATAAAAGTTTAACTGATGTTCTTAGTGTTTTAAATCCTGAAACAGAAATTATTGATAATAGGCTGTATAATCTTTCTTTTTTATGGGTTGAAAATGAGCCGGGAACAATAAAATATCAATCGCAGTGGTCGGTTTTCGACCAGTTTATTGTTTCAGGTGCATTGCTTATAAAGAATCGCGGATTTTCTACAATACCTGAAAATGCGAAAACTGTATCTCTTCCTTTTTTACTTGAACCCGATGAAAAATTTGGTGGACAAAAACCCAAAAGAACGTACAACGGATTTTCTTATGAAGGCGGTTTCAGCGATCATTTACCGGTAATTCTGAAACTTACTTCGGAAAACTAAACTTTCTTCTCCAGTCCCATTTCCTGAGCTTTTTGCAACATCAGAGCGTAAGCTTCTTCGAAATTGTTGTGGATTTCACCTTCCAGAATAGCTTCTTTAATAAAATCTTTGATCACCCCAACTTCTTTGCAGGGCGTTAATCCAAAAGTTTCCATAATTAATTCTCCCGAAACCGGCGGCTGAAAATTACGGATGGCATCTTTTTCCTCAATTTCTTTCAATTTTTTTCTTACAATTTGAAAATTGTTGAGAAAGCGGCTCACTTTTGTTTGGTTCTTCGAAGTGATGTCAGCTTCACAAAGTGTCATTAAATCATCGATATCATCGCCCGCTTCAAACAACAAACGTCTGACAGCAGAATCAGTAACTTCTTCTTCCGACAAAACAATGGGACGCATGTGTAACTGAACCATTTTTTGTACAAATTTCATCTTTTCGTTCAACGGAAGTTTCATTCGGCGGAAGATTTTTGGAATCATTTTCACACCCACAAAATTGTGAGCATAAAAAGTCCAGCCCTGTCCGTCGATGAATTTTTTTGTGGCAGGTTTGGCAATGTCATGCAACAAAGCCGACCAGCGGAGCCAAAGGTTTTCGGTGTTCGGAGAGATGCGGTCGAGAACTTCCAGCGTGTGGTAAAAGTTGTCCTTGTGGGCAATTCCGTTTACCGAATCAATTCCTTTCATTTGCTGAAGTTCAGGGAAAATAATTTCTAACAACCCGGTTTCTTCAAGCAAAATAAATCCAACAGAAGGTTTTGGAGACAGAACTATTTTGTTCATTTCTTCAATAATCCGTTCAGCCGAAACAATTTTTATCCTCTCTTTATTTGCGGCAATTGCCTGAAGGGTGTTTGTTTCAATTTCAAATCCCAATTGGGCTGAAAATCGTATGGCACGCATCATTCGTAACGGATCGTCGGAAAAAGTGATGGAAGGTTCCAGCGGAGTTCTGATTATTTTATCGTTTAAATCCTGCATTCCGTTAAACGGGTCTACCAACTGATCGAAATTTGCGGCATTTAAACCAAGCGCCAGTGCATTTATGGTAAAATCGCGGCGGTTCTGATCATCTTCAAGCGTACCGTTTTCTACAATTGGTTTCCTCGAATCGCGTTGATATGATTCCTTTCGGGCACCGACAAATTCAATTTCTATACTTCTGTATTTTAGCATGGCAGTGCCAAAATTTTTGAAAACATTCACCGCAGGCTGAGGCTTTAGTTTTTTGGCAACTTCTTTCGCGAGATCAATTCCGCTTCCCAGCGTAACAATGTCAATGTCTTTCGACGGACGGTTTAGAAAAATGTCCCTGACAAAGCCTCCTATTACAAACGATTCCTGCTGCATTTCGTCGGAAACCTGCGAAATAATCTCAAATATTTTGTTATTTAGTCTTTTGTTCATTATTGTGACAAAATTTGTAATTTGACAGAACGAATTCTGCCAGTTTTAAAAAATTGTGACAAAATTACAACTATTTCCAAAAAATTGAGGTTTAAATATGTTGTATTGGTAAATGGTATTATTTTTGAATTAATATATGTAAATAATTAGATATTTAAATTTTAAAAATATAGATCATGTTGGAACATTTAACAAAAGAAACTTTCAAGGAAAAAGTATTTAACTGGGAAGTAAACAAAGATTGGAAATACGAAGGCACAAAACCTTGTATGATTGACTTTTATGCCGACTGGTGTGGGCCATGTAAAATGGTTGCTCCTGTTTTGGAAGAATTACAGAAAGAATACGGCGACAACATCGTAATTTACAAAGTAAACACTGAAGAAGAACAGGAATTGGCTGGTATGTTTGGAATTCAAAGTATTCCTTCGTTGTTGTTTGTACCGGTTGACGGACAGCCGCAAATGGCAATGGGAGCACTTCCAAAACCTACATTCGAAAGGGCAATTGCCGATGTTTTAAAAGTTGAAAAACCGGTTGCTTAAAAGAAATCAAGGGTTTCTTCAAGCTGAATTCCACGCGATCCCTTTATCAGAATATTTCCATTAAGTAGAGGATTTACTTTGAGAAAATCACAAAGCTGAGTTACATTTTCAAAAGTATTATAGCCGGAATTTTTAGCTACAACAGAAAATGTTTTTCCAACAAGAAAAACATTTTTTTTTGGTATTTCCTCTACAAGTTTAAGAATATTCAGGTGTTCTTCGTTGGAATAGATACCAAGTTCAAGCATATCTCCCAAAATTACAAAGCTGTTTTCGTGGGAGAAGTTGGTGTTTAAAAAACTGTTTATGGATGCTTTCATACTGGTTGGATTTGCATTGTAGGCATCCATTATTATTTTTAATTCCCCTTTTTCGATAAGTTGCGACCTGATATTGGAAGGTTTGTATTCTTTGATTGCATATTGAATTTTTAAAGGATCGACCTTAAAATAATTACCGATGCAGGCGGCTGCAAGAATATTTTCGGCATTAAAATCACCAATTAAATTTGAATTAAGATACAAAACCCCCTTTGTAAAATTGGCTTTCAAATGCACAAACGGTGGCGATTTTACAAGTTCTCCATTAAAATCGTTGTTCTCCTTTCCAAAAGTAATTTTATGAATTCCTTCCGATATTTCAATCAAAACAGGGTTATCGCCGTTCAAAAAAACGGTCCCTTTTTTTTCTCTGATGTGATTGTAAAGTTCGGCTTTTGTTCTTTTTACGCCTTCGAATGAGCCGAAACCTTCGAGATGAGCTTTGCCAATGTTGGTAATTATTCCATAATCAGGATCGGCAATGGAACAAAGTTCAGCTATCTCACCCGGGTGATTAGCCCCCATTTCAACAATTCCAAATTCAGTTTCCGAATTCATAGAAAGTAATGTCAACGGAACTCCAATGTGGTTGTTTAAGTTTCCCTGTGTAAAACAAACATTAAATTTTTGAGAAAGTACTTTTGCAATAAGTTCCTTTGTTGTTGTTTTTCCATTGGTGCCGGTGATCCCCAGAACCGGAATTCCCAGTTTCTTGCGGTGAAATCGGGCTAAATTCTGAAGAGTTTTCAGAACATTTTTTACAACAATTATTTTTTCTGATGATTTGTACTCTTTCTCATCGATAATAGCGCAAAGTGCGCCTTTTTTTATAGCATCTTCGGCATAGCTGTTTCCGTTGAAATTTTCTCCTTTGAGCGCAAAAAACATACATCCTTGTGTAATTTTCCGACTGTCGGTTGAAACGCCGCTGGAGTTTTTGTAGAAGCTGTAAATATCTTCAATGGTCATATTTAACAAATAAAAAACCTTCCATCTTTTTGAAAACGGAAGGTTTCTGTGTTATACTTTTTAATCTTTTTAAAATCCTTCCGGACTTCCAACGCGGGTCATGGCACAGCGGAATCCAAGGTCCCTTTTTGCTTTGTCCTGCTCCAGGTATCTTCTTGTTCCGGGAACGAGCCAGTAGGCACGATCCTCCCAGGAACCACCTTTGTAAACTCGTACTTTATCATCTATCAAAGATGAGAATCCTCCCGGATTATCGTCCTGAACATACATTCCTTCGGTCGGTTTATTTTGGGCTGCATTCCAGTTTCCATCTTCAACAACCTGTGAATTTAAATCTCCATCATCGAAATTTCTGTAATCGGCAATAGTATCTTTAACAAGCTCACCATATTCGTTTCTCATTAAACTACCATCATCACCTTTTTTATATTCAGTAATCACATTTCCTCTGTAAGGCTGAAATTCCTCAACATCAATCATTGAAAGGGGACGGTATACATCGGCAACCCATTCGTTTACGTTACCAGCCATACAATACAATCCATAATCGTTCGGGTCATAGGAAAAGACTGGTGAAGCAATGTCGGCATTGTCGTTTAAAGCGCCTGCCATACCCATCATATCACCGCGGCCACGAACAAAGTTGGCTTTCATTCTTCCTTTGTTTTGTTTATCCGATTCTCTTAAATAAGTACCGTTCCAAGGGTATAACTTACGATCGGTAAGTAGTTCACCTTCGGCATTACCAATTAAACCGTAAGCGGCAAATTCCCATTCCGCTTCTGTGGGGAGCCTGTAGCTTGGCAATGCAATTCCGTCTTCCCATTTTAATCTGCGGGTAGTACCATCTGCATTTTCAATTGGTTTTTCACCATCGGAACCTTGGTACAAACCAGCCAGGTAAGTATCTGTGGTAAACACATTTTGTCCGGCCTGAGCATTGTCGTGTTGCATAATTCCCTTGTCAACCAGAATTTGCTCGTTCACCCTGTCGGTACGCCAGGCACAGTAAGCTTCAGCCTGTTCCCAGGTTACTCCGACTACCGGATAATCGCTGTAGGCCGGATGACGGAAGTAGTTCTGCACATAAGGTTCATTGTAAGCAAGTTCGCTTCTCCATTTTGAAGTGTCGGGCAAAGCAGCCTGTAATTTTGCTACATCGCCGGGATAAACCCTACTTAACCAATGCGTATATTCACGGTAATCCTGATTGGATACTTCTGTTTCGTCCATATAAAAAGAGGCTACTGTAACCCTGCGCGGGAAATTATCCCAATGGTACATCACATCCTGTTCAACCCGGCCCATGGTAAATGTTCCTCCCTGTATAAATTTTAACCCCGGGCCAGTTGCTTGCTCGTATCCCGATTCGTAAGGGATGTTTCCTGTTTCCTCCGAATTGTAAGCCCAGCCAGTAGTTCTTGAAGTGGCTTTCTTTCCTCCCTTTTTTCCAAATATCCCACATCCTGAAATTGATGCGGCTAAAAACAGAATTAATAAAGTTTTTAGCTTCATTGAATTTAAATTTTCGTTACTTATCTGATCGACACAAATATAACTATTTTGTCTTATTGTTATTGTTTTGACTTTTTATTATTTTTTCTCAAATCTCAGCAATGTTAATATCTTTGGGATTTATTACCATAAAATATTTCATTGTTGTTAATCATTTTAACCCGCAATAATTATTTTAGAAGGTCGTTTTTATGGTACCAAATTATTTTTCGCATGAGAAAATTTTTAATAATTATTTTCCTTTTTACAGTTGGGTTTTCAGCAAACGATATTCAAAAGGAATTTATTGTACTCAACTGGAAAACTTCAACCGAAAAGTGGAATTTGTTGGGTTTTACTTTCGAAAATGCAGTTCAGGGGGAAGGAAGTCAGGCTTTTCCTTTTTATTCTGAGATAATAGATATTAACAATGCGACTCAGAATTTTCGGTTTGTAGTTGAAAATGCTGTTTTTGAAAAGTGTGAAGTTAAACCCGGGAATTTCGATATAAATTCAATCCCTTCTGAAATAAAAATTGAAACCGTTCGCCTAAAATCGGGAAATGAAGAGAAAATTCAGGTTAATGTTTTTCCAGTGATTCGGCAGAACGAAGAAATTCTGTTGTTGAAAAGTTTTTCGCTGAAAAAAATCCCCGTGGAAAGCCAAAAGGTTGCCGTTGCTTCAAGAAACTGGGCTTCAGGTTCGGTTTTAAACAGCGGAAGTTGGGTGAAAATTAAAACATCGGGCAAAGGAATTTACAAAATACCGTATTCAAAATTAAGCGACTGGGGTTTTTCTGACCTGACAAAAGTGAATATTTTTGGCAGCGGAGGTTTGCAGTTATCAGAAAATCCGGCAGATATTGCTTACGACGATTTAACACAATGTGCCGTTTGGCATGCCAAAAATAACGGTACCAACTGCCTGTTTTTTTATGAACCCGGAAATGTTTCCTGGGAAGGTTCCGAAACTTATTTCGAACATAAAAATCACGATTATTCCAACAACGGGTTTTTCTTTCTGACGGATGATGCGGGAAGTACTAAAACAGTTGGGGAATACAGTGAAATAACAGAAACGGCCACTCACGAGATTTCCGACTTTGACGAGTATGCAAAATACGAAAACGATGCAAATAACCTTATTTATTCGGGAAAACAATGGTTTGGCGAAAAATTAGGGCACGGAGCATCTAAAACCATTGATTTCGATGTTTCGAATATTAATACTTCAGAAAAAGTACGGATTAAGGTAAATGCTGCTGCACGTTCGTACCAGAGTTCAAAAATGCAGGTTTATGCCAATTCGGAATATGCCGGGATTATAAATTTTTCGAGTGTTGACACCGATGATCAAACCGATTTATATGCCGATGAAAATGACGGTTCATTTTTGTATTCAGTAGTAGGAGAAGATTTGGAGGTAAAACTGTTGTTCGCAGGAGGAAATTCAAATGCACTTTCATGGCTCGATTATGTTGAAATAAATTACAGAAAGAATCTGGTTTTAGACGAAGGACAGCTTTTTTTCCGCGATTTAAACTCGGTGGGCGAAGGTAACATACTGGAATTTTCTATTGAAAGTTCGGCTTCAACTGTTCAGGTTTTCGATGTTACCGATGTAAACAATGTCACCGAAGTCCCTGTTTCCGTTTCTGGAGGAAAGGTAACCGGGAAAAGACCGGCCGATGAATTGCACGAATATGTGGCATTTAACCCGAACGGGACTTTTTCTGAACCCGAATTGGTTGGAGATGTTGAAAATCAGAATTTGCATGGATTGTCGACACCCGAATTTCTTATTATTACCCACCCGAATTTTTTGGATGCTGCAGAAGAACTGGCCGCTTTTCACGAAAGTTACGACGGTATGGCAACCGAAGTGGTTTCTTCTGAAAAGGTTTACAATGAATTTAGTTCCGGCCATTTCGATGCCACTGCAATCCGGAATTTTATTAAAATGTTTTACGATCGCGGAAATACGCTGAAATATGTTTTGCTCCTCGGCGATGCAAGTTACGACAACAAAAATATCAATTCAGGGGGATTCAACTTTTTGCCTGCTTTTCAGTCCGAAAATTCGTTAAACCCGGTGGGGTCGTTTATAACCGACGATTATTATGTCCTGCTCGATGACAATGAAACGGTTTACAGTGGCGCAGTAGATTTGGGAATCGGACGAATTCCCGCTTCAACAAAATACCAGGCTGAATTGGTGGTGGCGAAAATAAAAAACTATTATTCTGAAAAGGCATTTGGCGACTGGCGAAATGTATTGTGTTTTATTGGCGACGACGAAGACAGCAATCTGCACATGTCGGATTCAGAGAAACTGGCGACAATTGTGAACGAAAACCACAATGAGTTTATAACCGATAAAATTTATTTTGACGCTTATGAACAGCTCACCACAACTTCTGGTGAAGAATATCCTGATGTTACTGATGCAATAAACGAACGCGTGGATGACGGTGTTTTGATTTTGAATTATGTGGGCCATGCCAACGAAAGAAATTTAGCAGATGAACATGTGCTGGATGTTAGTAATATTAATTCATGGACAAATTCGTATACTCTACCGATTTTTGTAACTGCAACCTGCGAGTTTAGCCGTTTCGACGGAGATGAAATGTCGGCAGGTGAATATGTTTTGTTTAATCCGAACGGCGGCGGAATTGGGTTGTTTTCAACTACACGCCTTGTAATTTCAGGGCCTAATTTTATTTTGAGCAAAAGTTTTTACAACTATGTTTTTGAACGAAACGAAAACGACGAACACTACCGAATGGGAGATATTATGCGGCTGGCCAAGGTCAATTCATCAACATCTACCAACAAAAGAAATTTTAGTTTACTCGCCGATCCTGCGCTCAAACTTTCTTATCCTGAAAACAAAATTATAACTACCAGAGTAAATCAGCAGGACGCGTCTTCTGTTACCGATACCGTTGGGGCACTTCAGAAAATAACAATTTCGGGTTATGTTGCCGGTTACAACGGAACCAAACTTAGTAATTTCTCAGGAGAATTAACGCCTACTGTTTTCGATAAAGCTGTTACAAAAAATACACTTGGAAATGCCGGGGAAACGCCAATGAGTTTTAAGGTTCAGGAAAATGTTTTGTACAAAGGGCTGGCCAGTATTGAAAACGGTGAGTTTACCTTTAGTTTTATAGTTCCGAAGGATATTTCGTACAACCTGGGCAACGGGAAAATTGTTTATTATGCTACCGACGGAGAAACCGATGCAAACGGTGCTTTCGAGAATTTTGTAATTGGAGGTTCAAATTCGGAAATTACAGATAATGAAGGGCCGCAAATCAATTTGTATCTCGATTCTGAAAACTTTAATTCGGGCGATAAAACAAGCCGAAATCCTTTACTGCTGGCATATTTTTCTGATGAAAACGGAATAAACACCACAGGTACGGGAATTGGTCATGATATTACAGCTGTTCTTGATAGCGATTATTCAACTGTTTATGTTTTGAACGATTATTATCAGTCGGATATCGATGATTATACCAGCGGTTCTGTTGAATTTCAACTGGAAGATTTGGAGCCCGGATTACATACTTTGAAAGTAAAAGCCTGGGATGTGGCCAACAATTCCTCGGAAGCAGAAATTGAATTTTATGTAACTGAAGATTTTACAATTTCGAAAGTTAGTTGTTATCCGAACCCGATGAACGACTACACTTATTTTGTTTTTGAACACAATCTTTCGGGAGCAGCTTTGGATGTAATTATTGAGGTTTTCGATATTTCAGGAAGAAGAATTGATTACATGACCAGCGAAGTTACGTCGAACGATAATGTTACAAATCCGGTGCGCTGGGATTTAAGTGAATTGAAAGTGGCCGCCGAAAACGGGGTTTATATTTATAAGATAACAGCAAAAAATAACTACGGATCAATTGCTTCAAAATCAGGTAAAATTGTAATTGCAAATTAATTTTTTTACCAATGTGTAATTTTTCAAAAAAACTACCGTTCTCTTTTGTAGTTTAACTATGGCAACAAAGACAAATATTATATCTTTGCAGCGCTCAATTATAATACAATTATGATCAAACAATTACGCTTAGTTTTACTTCTGACAATTATTGTAACTATTTCAGAAGGTGTAAAAGGACAATCAACTACCTCGGGAGCAAACACAATTACAACTGCAGTTCCGTTTTTATCAATAACTCCCGATTCAAGGGCAGGTGGTATGGGTGACGCCGGTGTGGGCACAACCCCCGATGTTAACTCACAACATTGGAACCCTGCAAAATATGCATTTATGGAAAACGACATGGGGTTCGGTTTATCGTATTCACCCTGGTTAAGAGCTTTGGTTAGCGACATTAACCTGGCTTACCTGGCCGGATACAAAAAACTCGATGATGTTCAAACGATAAGTAGTTCTTTGCGTTATTTTGCCTTGGGGGATATCATGTTTACAGATAGTTACGGAGAAAGTATTGGCCAGCAGAGTCCGAACGAATTCGCAATCGACCTGGGTTATACCCGGAAACTTTCCGATATTTTTGCCGGTTCGGTAGCCATCCGTTACATCCGTTCCGATTTAACTTCAGGACAAATGGTTAACGGTGTCCCTACCCACGCAGGAAATTCGTACGCTGCCGACGTTGCTTTTTATTTATACGATGAATTCAGAAATCACGGGAATAACAATATTTTCGCAGCAGGTATCAACATTCAGAATATTGGTGCTAAAATTTCGTACGACGACGGCGAAACCAAAGATTTTATTCCAACCATGTTGAAATTGGGTACTTCTTATACAACCGAAGTGGACGATTACAACTCTTTTACTTTTGCTTTCGAAGCCAATAAACTGTTGGTTCCAACACCGCCCAAAGACACAACAACGTATGGCGAAGGCGATATTATTTATCCGGGAGGAATTAATTCGGATATCGGTGTAATTACCGGAATTTTTAAATCGTTTGGCGATGCACCCGGTGGTCTCAAGGAAGAGCTACAGGAAATAAACTTCTCAATTGGTGCAGAATACTGGTACAACAAACAGTTTGCTTTGCGTGCCGGTTATTTTTATGAAGATGAAAACAAAGGGAACCGCAAGTTTATAACTTTTGGGGCCGGTTTAAAAATGAATGTTTTTGCACTCGATTTTTCTTATCTGATGCCAACCCAGCAAAACCATCCGCTGGCGAATACTTTGCGTTTTTCACTCACTTTCGATGTTGATGCGTTCAGTAATCAACGCTGATGGATTTTCGAATAGGACAAGGATATGACGTACACCGCCTGGCCGAAGGGGAAACCTTGTGGCTTGGCGGTATTTTAATTCCACACCACAAAGGAACAGTTGCACATTCCGATGGCGATGTATTAATCCATGCCATTTGCGACGCTCTTTTGGGCTCGGTTAAACTTGGAGACATCGGAACACATTTTCCGGATAATTCTTCTGAATTCAAAAATATTGACAGTAAAATTTTGCTGAAGAAATCGTACGAACTGGTTCAGCAAAAAGGCTTTGAAATTGTTAATATTGATGCAACCGTAAGCGCACAGCAACCAAAACTAAAACCGTTTATCCCCGAAATGGAAAAAACAATGGCCGGAGTACTTGGTATTTCCGAAGATCAGATTTCAGTAAAGGCGACAACCACCGAAAAACTGGGATTCGAAGGCAGGGAAGAAGGAATTTCGGTAAGCGCAGTAGTTTTGGTTAAAAAAATCTGAAAATGACAAAAAAGAAAACTCTGGTTATCGGGGCGAGTACAAATCCGGCCCGGTATTCTTATTTGGCCGTAAATTCGCTCAGAACCCACGGGCTTGAAGTTGTGGCCCTTGCAAAACGTGAAGGTCGGGTTGCAGATGTTAAATTTACTACGGTTTTTCCTGCCGATGATATTCATACCGTAACTTTGTATGTCGGTCCGCAACGACAGCCGGAATATTACAGCGAAATAATTGCACTAAAACCGGAACGGGTAATTTTTAACCCGGGAACAGAAAATTACGAGTTTGCCAAAAAATTGGAGTCCGGCGGGATTGAAGTTTTGGAAGCTTGTACACTTGTAATGTTAAGTACTGGGCAATTTTAATTTGGAACAAAATGTATACTGAAATTCAATCATTCGACGAGTTTATAAAAATGAAGGAAGAAGAGCCTGCTTTGCTAGGATATTTTTCAACGCAGGCCTGTAATGTGTGCAAAGTTTTAAAACCGAAAGTGGCCGAATTGCTGAAGGAGAAATTCCCAAAAATGAAAATGGCTTACATAAAATCGGATGTTCTGCCCGAAGTTGCCGCTCAACACCAGGTTTTTGCCGCGCCCACCATTCTGATCTTTTTCGATGGCCGAGAATACATCCGTAAAAGTCGAAATATTGGAATCGGCGAACTTGAACAGGAAATCGAACGTCCGTATTCTATGTTTTTTGAGGAATAGGTTTTAAAGATTTACGCCAAATCCAATTCTTACCTGAAATCCCTGGTGCCATAATTCTGAACTCAATTTGCTTTGGTTTCGTTCAGAAGCAGGGAGCGAAGGCAGTTCATACTTCATAGAATTCAGGTTTAAACCATAAACGCCAACCGGTACATCTATCGATAAATTTAATTTTTCTGATAATGTAAATTCCATGCCCGGTGTAAGCCCGAACACTATTCCTGCTTTGGAATATCTTTCAGGAAAATCAGAGGTTGTATATGCTTTAAAATTGCTTTGAAAATAATTGACCATTGAGAAAAGTCCTAAATAGGAACGGAATTTTTCTTTTGTGATTACCGGATAATTGAGTTGATATCTGAATCTTGTGTTCCACGATGTTGACTCTTTTTGAACAATATTCCACTCGTAATCATCGGGATAGGCAAAAGTTTTAACTAAACCGGTATTGCTGAGAGCAAAGGGCATTAGTTCTAATTCATGCGTTATTGATGATTTTGAGTTTAATAAAAGAGCTATCGAAAGTTCACCTGCCGAATGTGTTGTTACTTCAGGAGAAATCCAAATGTAATCGTTTTCAATAAAATCGAACGTCTCGTAGAAATTAATCCGGTTGAAATTATAGTAGAATTTTAACTGGGTTTTTTGTTTTTCATTTTGTGCGTTGGAATGAAATTGCAGCATCAAAGTCGTTAAGATTAGTAGGATAAATTTTTTCATGGTTTGAAGATTTTATTTATCCAAACGTTTTTATATTGAATATATTATGCTGTATCCGGAATTTATAGAAATGATTTATTTGTATGGAAATTGCAATATTTCAATTAAGCCTGCATTCCCATAAATCCTGAAAACCCGGTAAATATTCCAACAAAAATCATGATTACGATAATTATCAGATACAAAGCAAAAATGGCCAGCATCATAATCCCGATGTACCGGTAATGTGCCTTTAAATTCGAAAATGCTTTGGACATCTGTTCCTGATTTTTTGTAAACAAGGCTTTTTGTATTCCGGCAGAAAAACGGAATAAATAAAGAACGGGTAAAATATAAATGGCACCAAAAACCAGGTAAATAATACCAAAAAGAAATGCAGGAAAAGGAAATATGTCGTTCTCTTGTGGAACAAATGACATTATTAAACTCACCAAAACGCCTGCAAAGATTATAAATCCAACAAAAACAAAACCCAAAATAGAAAGAAATTTTGCCCAACCGCTGGCACTCCTTAACTGACCGGCAATTTCAGTTGTTATTTGCAGGGAAAATTCTTTTTGTTCCGTTTTTATCTCTTCCGGTTGCTGGTAATTCATCTCTTCATTTTGCATGTTTGTAGTCATTTTTTATTGTTTTGTGTATTTTTTGTATTTGGGGTTAAATATACTTTTATTGATTGAAATAGTACGGTTTTAAAGTGCGCATTAATTAAATATTTCGAAAAATTGAATTTAGTAAAACTTCGTTTGTTTCGTTGGGAAGGGTAACTTTTAATTCCGGATTCTCTTTCATAGCCTTTTCAATGGCAAACCTTGCCGGATTGTTTTGCGCCCAGCTTCTGCGTGCAATTCCGTTATTTACATCCCAGTGCAGCATTGTTTTTATTCGTTTTTCTGCTTCAGTCGAGCCATCGATAACTATTCCAAAACCTCCGTTAATAACTTCACCCCAGCCAACACCACCACCGTTGTGCAGCGAAACCCAGGTAGCCCCACGGAAACTGTCGCCCACAAAATTTTGAACGGCCATATCGGCTGTAAATGCCGAACCGTCGTAAATGTTGGAGGTTTCGCGGTACGGCGAATCGGTGCCGGAAACATCGTGGTGGTCGCGGCCCAAAACAATAGGAGCTGAAATTTCGCCTTTTTGAATAGCATTGTTAAACGCCTGTGCAATTTTTGTTCTGCCTGTGCAATCGGCGTATAAAATTCGCGCCTGCGAGCCTACAACAAGCTTATTTTTCCCTGCTTCCCGAATCCAGTGAATGTTATCTTCCATTTGCATTTTTATTTCGACCGGAGAATTTTTTGCAAGTTCCTGCAAAACACAGGCAGCAATTTCGTCGGTCTTTTTCAAATCCTCAGCTTTACCCGAAGTACAGACCCACCGGAACGGACCAAAACCATAATCAAAAAAAAGTGGTCCCATAATATCCTGCACATACGACGGGTATTTAAATTTTCCGTTTTCAGCAAAAACATCGGCTCCGGCCCGGCCTGCTTCCAGTAGGAACGCATTTCCGTAATCCCAGAAATACATTCCGTTTTTTGTCATTTTATTGATGGCAGCCACATGCCGTCGAAGCGATTCATAGACTTTTTCCTGAAAAAGATCTGGGTTTTCAGCCATCATTTTATTCGACTCTTCAAATGTTAATCCGGCAGGGTAGTAGCCCCCGGCAAACGGATTGTGCAATGAAGTCTGGTCAGAGCCCAAATCAACAGCAATTTCCATTTCAGCCAGTTTTTCCCACAAATCGATAACATTTCCCTGATAAGCCAGCGAAACGGCTTCGTCGTTTTTCTGTGCTTCCAATATTCTGTTTACTAATTCAGTCAAATCGGTGAAAACTTCATCAACCCAGCCTTGTTTGTGACGAACTTCAACTGCTTTGGGATTTATTTCAGCAACCACACCAATCATTCCGGCAATTACTGCTGCTTTGGGTTGTGCACCCGACATTCCTCCAAGTCCGCTGGTTATAAATATTTTCCTCAGTTTGTTGTTTTTTGAATGCAACCGGGCAGCGTTCATTACTGTAATTGTGGTACCGTGTACAATTCCTTGGGGACCAATGTACATGTACGAGCCGGCAGTCATTTGTCCGTATTGTGTTACGCCAAGTGCATTGAACTTTTCATAATCGTCTTTTGAAGAATAGTTAGGAATCATCATTCCATTGGTTACTACAACCCGCGGCGCTTCCGGGTGCGAAGGGAAAAGTCCGAGCGGGTGACCCGAGTACATTACCAGCGTTTGGTTATCGGTCATTTCCGAAAGATATTGCATGGTAAGCCGATATTGGGCCCAGTTTTGAAAAACAGCGCCATTTCCGCCGTAAGTAATCAATTCGTACGGGTGTTGTGCCACTACAGGATCGAGGTTGTTTTGAATCATCAACATAATTGCAGCGGCCTGTGTCGATTTAGCCGGATATTCTTCGATTGGACGGGCAAACATTTTATATTCCGGACGAAAACGGTACATATAAATCCGGCCAAAAGTATTCAGTTCATTTAAAAATTCAGAAGCCAGAATTTCATGAAATCTTTCAGGAAAATAACGAAGTGCATTTTTTACCGCTTGTTTTTTTTCATTCACCGATAAAATGTCTTTTCGTCGCGGAGCATGGTTTACAGTAGTGTCGAATGGTATTAGTTCTGGCAATTCCTTTGGAATTCCTTCTGAAACAGCCCTTCTGAAATCTTCCTTTTGCATATCGAATTTTATGGTTTATCTAATAATACATGAAATACAACGGCAAATTATAGCCTTTCCCCGATAAATGCACTGATTTTTTACACATTTTATAAATATTTGTATTCATCAAAAAAATTAAAAGAATTATGAAAAAGATATTGGTTGTAGTATTAGCAGTTGCGGCAGGATTTTTATTTTCAAGTTGCGGTTACAACAAAATGGTTGAACTCGACGAACAGGTTTCATCGCAGTGGGGACAGGTTGAAAATGTTTATCAACGCCGTGCCGATTTGATTCCAAACCTGGTAAATACTGTAAAAGGTTATGCAGCCCACGAACAGGAAACTTTGGAAGGTGTTATTGAAGCGCGTTCAAAAGCAACTTCGGTAAATATTGATGCCGATAAATTAACTCCTGAAAATCTTCAGCAATTTAATCAGGCACAGGAAGGTTTATCTTCGGCTTTGAGCCGTTTAATGGTTGTTGTTGAGCGTTATCCCGATTTAAAAGCCAACCAAAATTTTATGGATTTACAGGCACAGCTGGAAGGTACTGAAAACCGGATAACCGTTGAACGTATGAAATTCAATGAGTCAACCCAAAGTTATAATGCCTATATCCGCAAATTTCCGCAGGTAATTTATGCCGGCTGGTTTGGATTCGATAAAAAAACGTATTTCGAAGCGCAGCAGGGAGCAGAAAAAGCGCCGGAAGTTAAGTTTTAGAAAATTACAGGAGGCGCAGAAAATGAGTGTTCAGAAATATTTTTCAGAAGAAAATAAATTGCAGATTTCAAATGCCATCCGGGTGGCAGAAACCGATTCTTCAGGCGAAATAAGGGTGCACATTGAAAAACACTGCAAAAGCGATGTTCTCGATCGGGCGGCTTATATTTTCGATAAACTAGAAATGCAGAAAACGAAATTGCGAAACGGCGTTTTGTTTTATCTCGCAGTTGAAGATAAAAAGTTTGCCATTTTGGGCGATGCCGGAATTAATCAAAAAGTTCCCGAAGATTTTTGGCAAAGCATTAAGGAAGCAGCATTAAAAAAATTTAAAGACGGTTTGTATGCCGAAGGGTTAGCCGAAGGTATTATTTCCGCCGGAAAACAGTTAAAGGAACATTTTCCTTATGAGAGTGACGATGTAAACGAACTTTCGGATGAAATTTCATTCGGTGATAAATAGAAAGAAATGAAACGATTAATTACAATACTCCTGGTTTTAGTAACGGCTGCAACTTCAGTATTTGCTGAAATTCCGGATCGTCCGAACCCACCAAAACTGGTTAACGATTTTGCTGAAATTCTGTCGAAAAACGAAAATGAGCAACTTGAGGGGACACTGGTGCAGTTTGCCCGCGAAACCTCCACTCAAATTGTGGTTGTTATAGTAAAAGATTTGGAAGGTTATGAGCCTGGCGATTATTCATTCCGTTTGGGTGAAAAATGGGGAGTAGGGCAAAAAGACAAGGATAACGGAATTGTTATTCTTCTCAAACCCAAAGAAGGCGAAAGCAAAGGACAGATTTTTATTGCAACCGGTTACGGGTTGGAAGGAGTTTTACCCGATGCGGTAGTAAACGGTACAGTTATCGACAACGAGATGATTCCTTATTTCAAAGAAGGTAATTATTTCAAAGGTTTAACCAGCGGAATTAAGGTAATCATGGATATTTCGCGTGGTGAATACTCGGCTGCCGAATACCAGGAATATTACGCAAAACAAAGCGACGGAGTTGTTCCGGCTATTGTAATTTTACTGTTGATTTTTGTGGTTCTCCCCATTTTGCGCGGACGACGTCAACGGTTTTATTCTCCCGGAAAAAGTTTGCCTTTTTGGTTGGCTATGGGAATGATGTCGGGGCACAATTCGCACCGCGGGACTTTTGGAAACTTTACATCGGGCGGAGGAAGCTTTGGTGGCGGCGGTTTCGGTGGTTTTGGTGGCGGAAGTTTTGGCGGTGGCGGCGCTGGCGGAAGTTGGTAAAAAAGAACGTTAAGTTAAATTTTAGTTATAGTTTTTTTCATAAAAAAAGCCGGTGCAAGAAATTGTACCGGCTTTTTGATTTATAATGAATTGGTTTATTCAGCTTCAACAACATTAATGTCTTTGTCAACCAGAATTCGTCCGCAATATTCACAAACAATAATTTTTTTACGGCTTGCAATATCAAGGTGTCTTTGTGGCGGGATTTTATTAAAACAACCACCGCAGGCATCACGCTGAATGGTTACAACGGCCAAACCGTTGCGCGCATTTTTACGGATACGTTTGAAAGCTGTAAGCAAACGCGGTTCGATAAACAATTCGATTTTTTCTGATTTTGCTTTCAGTTTTTCTTCTTCAATTTTGGTCTCCTCTGTAATTTCTTCCAGCTCTTTTTTCTTTCTGTCCAAATCTTCAATGCGTTCTTTCAGCAGTTTTTCCGACGAAACGATGGTGTCTTTTTTCTCGGTCATTTCAGCGGTGAACTCTTTTATCCTTTTTTCAGAAAGCTGGATTTCGAGGTTCTGGAATTCAATTTCTTTTGAAAGTGAATCGAATTCACGGTTGTTACGAACATTGTTTTGTTGTTCGGTATATTTTGTAATCAGCGCCTGCGATTCTTTGATCGCAATTTTTTTGTTGTTAATTGCTGTTTCAAGGTTACGAATATCTTCTTCCAGATTTTTTAACCTGGTTTTCAACCCTGCAATTTCATCCTCCAAATCCTGAACTTCCAGCGGAAGCTCACCCCTGAGCGTTTTTATTTTATCGATATCAGATACTACGGTTTGCAACTCGTACAACGCACGCAGTTTTTCCTCTATAGAAATGTCTTTTTCTTCTTGCCTTGAATATGGTGCATTCATCGCCTGTATATTGTTTAATTTTAATTCTGTTTCAGAAATAAAAAACCGGGTTGGTATTTACCTCCGATAAACGGACTGCAAATGTAGGGAATTTTTTCGTAAGTAATTCATAAAAAAGTTCTTTAGTGAATTGTTCGCTTTCAAAATGTCCGATATCTGCAATTACTATTTTATTTTCCGCATCGAAAAACTGGTGGTACTTAAAATCGCCGGTAACAAAAACGTCAGCTTTTGCTGCAATTGCCTGATTCAGAAGGAATGAACCTGCGCCGCCGCACACAGCAATTTTTTTAACCGGTTTACCTTTTAACTGTGTGTGTTTTATAATTCCGGTTTTGAATGTGTCTTTTAACTGTTGTAAAAATTCTGTTTCCGGTATTTCTTCCGGCAATGTTCCAACCATTCCGGCACCAATTTTATCGAACCTGTTTTCGAGTGGATAAATATCGTAAGCCACCTCTTCGTAAGGATGTTCATTTAGCAAAGCCTGAATAATTTTTCCCTGCAAATACGCCGGAAAAATGGTTTCGAAACGTATTTCTTTTTCAAAATGAATTTTCCCTTTTTCCCCCACAAACGGGTTGGTATTTTCGTTTCCCCTGAAACTTCCCAGGCCTTCTGCATTGTACCCGCACGAATCGTAGTTTCCGATGTGTCCGGCGCCGGCATTAAAAACGGCTTGTCTTACTTTTTTAGCATGATCTTCAGGAATAAAAGTGACCAGTTTTTTCAAAAGCCCTTCAGCAGGCTGAAGAATTTTACAATCCTGTAAGTGCAGCTTTTCGCATATTTTTGAATTTACCCCGCCGGTAATACTGTCGAAGTTGGTGTGCGACGCATAAATGGCAATATCGTTTTTTATAGCCTTTAAAAGTACCCTTTCCACATAATTTCTTCCGGTAATCTTTTTTAATCCTGAAAAAACAATGGGGTGGTGGGCTATAATCATTCCGGCATTTTTTTCTATAGCTTCGTCAACTACTTCTTCAGTAACATCGATAGTTATCAGCGCTGATTCAATTTCAGCGTTTGATGAGCCCAGAATTAGCCCGGCATTGTCATACGATTCCTGTAATCGCAGTGGAGCTACTTCTTCCAGAAAAGTTGTTATGTCTTTATTTTTCAGCATTTTTACTCTCCCATTTTATCTCTGATTTCCACCAGTTCCTGTCTGATTTCCTTTAAACGATTGGCAATTTCGAAATTGTGAATCGTTTCTTCTCGGTTTTCCTTCAGTTTTTGTTTGGCGCCTTTTATGGTTAGCCCACGGTCGCGAACCAGGTAACTAATTAGTTTTACCAGTTCAATATCGTCTTTGGTAAACAAGCGGTTCCCTTTTTTGTTTTTCTGCGGTTTCAGCGCTTCAAACTGGTTTTCCCAATATCGCACTGCTGAAGTTTCAGCGCCAATCATTTGGGCAACTTCTCCGATACTGAAAAGTACTTTTTCTATTTTGGGTTCTTTGTAAGGCACATTAATCAGTTCTAATTCAACCTTGAAATTAATCAAAAAGCGGGAGAATATGTAACTCTCTTATTTTGAAAAATGAAAGTAGGCACAGAATTAATCCAGTGTTTGTCCAATGTTCGACGACAAAGAAATCATTCTGTCGTATTCCTGCGGAGTAAGATCCATGTAATAGTAGAACTGTGGATTCACCGGTTCGCCGTTTTTATGAACCTCGTAATGAAGGTGAGGTGCTGTTGAGCCACCAGTATTTCCTACGTATCCGATTATATCGCCACGTTTTACTTTTTGTCCTCTTGTTACATTAAAAGCACTCAAATGGCCATAAAGTGTGGAATAACCGTATCCGTGATCGATTTGAATTTCGAGGCCAAACCCCACACGACTTCGCGCCGCACCTGTTACTTCTGTAATTACACCGTCGCCTGTGGCATAAATCGGAGTGCCGGTAGGAGCGGTAAAATCCATTCCGTAGTGAAACTTGCGAACTTTGTAAATCGGGTGAATACGGTAGCCCCAGCCACTTGCTGTTCTTTTTAAATCTTTATTTGAAATGGGCTGAATAGCCGGAATACTGGCAAGCATTTTTTCTTTGTCGAGCGCCAACTTCATCACATCGTCGTACGATTTCGACTGAATGTAGGCTTCTTTGGCAACAATATCCAGCTTTTTAGCGGTTTCAATAATCAGTTCCGAATTGTTTAACCTTTCCAGTTCCGAATAATTGTTTGAACCACCAAAACCTGCTTTCCTAACTGTTGAAGGAATAGGCTCGGCTTCAAAAATAACCCTGTAAATATTATCGTCGCGTTGTTGCAGTTCGTCCAAAACACTTTGGATTTTATCCAAATCTTTCTGCATCAATTCGTATTGTGTTAGCAGTTGTTTGTTTTCTCTTTTCAGTGATTTTGTTCTTGGGGTTTCGTACAAACTAAGAAAAATAACAACTATAATCAGGGCAAAGGCTACGCTGCTCGAAAAATAGGCCAGCAATTTGGTAAGTCTTTCCTTCAGCGAAATACCCACCCTTTCGTAGCTTAATGTGTCCGGATTAAATTTGTACTTCTTTCTTGCCATAAAAATAAAGGCTAAATTTTATTTTGTGTAACAAGCAAAATTAATTAAATCGTCTAACTTTGCAACAATTTTTTAAAAGCGTGATTATTAACACGCCGCAAATGTAACTAAATAACATTCAGAGAGAAAATTTATTTTAGTTGCATTAATTTTTTTTAACAATATTCTAAAGCAATTTTTAAAGAAAATGAAGACTTCGAAGGAGATACGTAAAGCATTTCTTGATTTTTTTGAGGAGAAAAAACACCAGATAGTAAAGTCGGCGCCAATGGTTGTAAAAGGCGATCCAACGTTAATGTTTACCAATGCGGGAATGAACCAGTTTAAAGATTTGTTCCTCGGGAATGAACCTGTAAAATGGAACCGTATTGCAGACACTCAGAAATGTTTGCGCGTATCGGGAAAACACAACGACCTTGAAGAAGTGGGCTTGGATACTTACCACCACACCATGTTCGAAATGCTTGGAAACTGGTCGTTTGGCGACTATTTTAAAAGGGATGCCATCGACTGGGCCTGGGAATTTCTGGTAACGCGGATGGGAATTGACCCCGAACGTTTGTACGCCACTGTTTTTGAAGGAAGTGAAGACGATAAACTGGAACGCGACGACGAAGCCGCTAATTTCTGGGGAAAATATCTACCTGAAGACCGTGTTTTAAACGGAAGTAAAAAAGATAATTTTTGGGAAATGGGCGACACTGGTCCGTGTGGGCCTTGTTCCGAAGTTCATGTGGATTTGCGACCCGATGCTGAAAGAGCAAAAATTCCGGGTCGGGAACTGGTGAACAAAGACAATCCGCTGGTGATTGAAATCTGGAACCTTGTGTTTATTCAATTTAACCGAAAAGCCAACGGAAACCTGGAAGAATTGCCCGACAAACATGTGGACACAGGAATGGGTTTCGAACGTTTGTGTATGGTTTTGCAGGGAGTAACTTCGAACTACGATACCGATGTTTTCCAAAATACAATTGCTGAAATTGCAAAACTCTGCAACATAAAATACGGCACCAACCTGAAATCGGACATTGCCATGCGTGTAATTGCCGACCATTTGCGTGCGGTTTCATTCGCCATTGCCGACGGTCAGTTGCCATCGAACAACAAAGCCGGCTATGTAATCCGTCGAATTTTGCGCCGCGCCGTTCGGTACGGTTACACTTTCCTTGGTTTTAAAGAAGCTTCTATTTACAAATTGGTTGAAGTGTTGAAACAAACCATGGGAGAAGCTTTCCCCGAACTGGTGAGCCAGCAGGTTTTAATTGAAAAAGTGATAAAAGAAGAGGAGGAATCGTTTCTGAGAACCCTTTCTACCGGTATTAAATTGCTTGATGATATTGTTTCAAAAGCCAAAGCTGAAAATCAAAATGAAATTCAGGGAAAAGATGCTTTTGTCCTTTACGATACGTACGGATTTCCGCTCGACTTAACCGAATTAATTGCCCGTGAAAACGGACTTGGAGTTGACGAAAAAGGTTTTACCGTTGAAATGGAAGCACAGAAAAACCGCTCGCGAAATGCCGCAGCCCAGGAAACCGACGATTGGGTGGAAATTCGAAAAATTGAACAGACTGAATTTTTAGGATACGATAAACTGGAAGCCGAAATCCGTATTTCGCGATACAGGAAAGTTACCCAGAAAAAGAAAACGTTTTATCAGCTGGTTTTTGATCAGACCCCGTTTTACGGCGAGTCCGGCGGACAGGTTGGCGATACGGGTTATATTGAATTTGATGGCGTAAAAACTCCGGTTTTCGATACACAAAAAGAAAACAACCTGATTGTTCACCTTACTGAAAAATTACCTGAAAATACAGACGAGACTTTTAAAGCTGTGGTGAATGTAAAAAAACGGACAAACACGGCAAACAACCACACAGCTACCCATCTTTTACACGCTGCCCTTCGCGACGTTCTTGGAACCCATGTAGAACAAAAAGGCTCGCTGGTAAATGCCGACCACCTGCGTTTCGACTTTTCACATTTTCAGAAAATGACAGATGAGGAACTGGAAAAGGTAGAATTAATCGTCAATCAGAAAATACGTGAAAATGCACCGTTGGACGAAAAACGCGCAGTCCCGATGGAGGAAGCCAAAGAAATGGGCGCCATGATGTTGTTTGGTGAAAAATACGGCGATGCTGTTCGAGTTATTAAATTTGGCGAATCGGTGGAATTGTGTGGAGGAACCCATGCAAGTGCAACCGGCCAGATTGGTATGTTCAAAATTATTTCGGAAGGTGCAATTGCAGCGGGTGTGCGCCGTATTGAGGCAATCACAGCCGACCACGCCGAAAAATATGTAAACGAGCAGTTGAAAACGTTAAAAAATATTCAGGAAACCATCAAAGGTTCAAAAAATATCCTGGAAAGCGTAATGAACCTGCTCAGGGAAAACAACGAACTTTCAAAACAAATTGAAATATTTAACCGCGAACGGCTGAAGATTTTGAAAGCCAACCTGAAAAGCAAAGTGTTGCTCGAACGCGGCGTAAACATAATTTCGGGAGTGGTTGATGTTGACAATGCCGGAATGATCAAAGATCTGGCTTTTCAGTTAAAAGGTGAAGTCGAAAATTTGTACCTCGTACTTGGCGCTGAATTCGAAGGAAAACCAAATTTAACGATTATGATTTCCGAAAACCTGGTTCAGGAAAAAGGACTGAATGCAGGGCAAATTGTTCGCGAAGCCGGAAAAGCCATTCAGGGCGGCGGCGGCGGACAAGCGTTTTATGCCACTGCAGGAGGTAAAAATTCTGCAGGATTAAACGAGGCTATTGAAAAAGCGCTTTCGTTTTTGCAGTAAAATTTTAGTTGTTTATTAAATACTTTAAAGTCCGGTTTTGCCGGACTTTTTTGTTTTATGGCACCCGAAAACACTTTCCATCTTCACCAAATTTGAAAACATTCAGTGGTTTAACAAAACCATTTTAGCTGGAAACTGTTTATTTCTTCAGACTTTTCCTTTTTGTGAAGGAATAAAATCAGACTAAATTTTACAACAATGAAGCGAATCTATTCTTTTATAACTTCCCTGCCTTTTATGGCATTTTTGTTTCTCGCGCTGGCTTTTTCAATGGCCATTGCCACCTTTGTTGAAAGCAGTTACGGAACTCCAACGGCACGTTCAATTATTTACAATACTTTTTGGTTTGAACTTTTGTGGGCACTGTTTGCATTGAATTTGATCAACAATCTGGTGCGTTACAATTTGCTTTCGAAACGAAGGTTTACACTGGCTGTTTTTCATATTTCGTTCCTGGTGATTTTACTGGGCGCTGCCATTACCCGTTTTTTTAGTTATGAAGGAGTGATGCATATCCGCGAAAATACCAGCGCCAAATACATCCTTTCCACCGACGATTATTTTTATGCCGGTTTCGACAATCAGAGCAAAGAAAAAAAGGTTCGTTTTTCTGAACTTACACCGGGTCAGTTTAGCGCCGGTTTCGATGTAAACGGCCAGAACGTTAAAGTGAAATCGGTAGGTTTTATTGAAAACGCCGAACGAAAAGCAATGCCTTCCGAAAATGGTGAACCTGTAATCGATTTTGTTTTTTCTTCGCCAACTGCACAGGGAATGCAATCGTACACTTTCACTCCCGGCGTTGTTCTGAATTATCCGGGATTTACCGTAGGATTTAACTCGCCACAGGAAACCGGAATCCGGTTTTTTCTCACTGGCGATCAGTTAATGATGATTTCGGACCAACCGCTGGAAGAAACAACAATGGCAACACAACAAACTATTACTCTGAATGCAAATGATACACTTGTAGCCAAAAGTATGTTTTTGTATGGTTATGGCGATTTTCGCTTTTTGATTCGTAGTTTTTTTCCGAGTGCTACTTACACAGCGGTGAAAGGAAATGGCGATACTTCTGAAGATGCTGTAATTGTGCAGATTTCCGATGGAATCAGGCAACAAACTGTACCGGTTTTCGGTCATTCGGGAATGGCACCCGACACATTGCGCGTTCCATTGGGAAACAGTTATTTAAAACTGGCTTACGGTGCCATGCCGTTAACCGTTCCGTTTAGCATTTTTCTGAAAGATTTTCAGATGGAACGCTACCCCGGCTCCGATTCACCTTCGTCGTATGCTTCCGAGGTCGTTTTGATTGATCAGGGCGTAGGATTGCAGGAAAATCGCCGCATTTTTATGAACAATACACTCACATACAAAGGATTTAAATTCTTTCAATCGTCGTACGATACCGATGAAAAAGGAACCGTTCTTTCGGTAAACCACGATTTCTGGGGTACCTGGATTACTTATATCGGATACATTTTGCTGGTTATCGGATTTATACTTTCGCTGGTGAATAAACATTCGTATTTTCAGTTTTTAGTTCGAAAATTAAAAGAATCGTCGGTAAAAGTTATTGTTGGAATTTTGCTTTTGACCGGCATTTCTTTCGGTGCTTCTGGACAGTTGGGAATTGGTGCAGGAATTCCTGCTATTCCCGAACAGATTGTTACTGAATTCAGCGAACTCTGGGTGCAGGGGGTCGATGGACGAATTGAACCGGTTTCAACACTTTCCAGTGAAGTCGTACGGAAAATCAGCCGCAAATCGTCGCTTTACGGAAAATCAGCCGACGAAGTGGTTCTAAGCATGATGACTTATCCTGAAATTTGGAGAACCATGCCAATTATTCGAATTTCAGACAAAGCATTGGCAGCTCAAATTGGAATTTCGGGAAATACTATTTCTCTTGTACAACTCTTCGACGAACAGGGAAATTACCGCATTGCCGAAAATGTCAAGGCTGCCTACGGTAAAATGCCTGCTTTTCGCAACCAGCTCGAAAAAGAATACATTTATCTCGATGAGCGTGTGAACATTTTCTTTATGGTTTTTAACGGTTCCATGTTCAATATATATCCGCGTTTGGCCAAGGAAAATTCATGGTATGCCCCCGGGGCCGATGCAACAGAATTTACAGGCGGCGACTCGGTATTTGTAAAAAGTGGTTTTCAGCTTTTAGTGCAGTCAATTGCCGGACAACAATATGCCGATGCACAGCAGATTGTTCAGGCTATTGCAGCTTTTCAGAATAAATACGGAGGCGATTTAATTCCGTCGCAAACTAAAAAAAATATTGAAATTCTTTACAACAAAGTAAATCCGTTCAAACGAATTTTTCCGTTCTATCTCACGTTTGGATTTTTATTGCTGGTGGTATTATTTATCAATATTTTCAGGCAGAAACCGTTGCACAAAGTCATTCGCTATACTTTTACCGGAATCATTTTTATCGGATTTTTACTTCACACCGTCGGTCTAATTGTACGATGTTATATTTCGGGGCATGCACCCTGGAGTAACGGTTACGAATCGGTAGTTTATGTAGCCTGGGCAGCCATGCTTGCCGGTTTGATTTTTGGACGGAAATATCCGATGGTGGTGGGAACTGCCGCATTTTTATCGGGCATCGCCCTCTTCGTAGCCCATTTAAGCTGGATGAACCCTGAAGTTACCAACCTGGTTCCCGTACTTAAATCGTACTGGCTGGCCATTCATGTAGCAATAATAACCGCGAGTTACGGTTTTATCGGCCTTAGCACTTTCCTCGGAGTTTTGGTGATGATTTTAATTGTACTTCGTAAAAAGTCGAACGAAGCCAAAGTTACCGGTTTTATTGAACAACTCACCACTATCAACGAAATGTCGGCCACAGTTGGTTTGTATTTTCTTACCGTGGGAACATTTTTAGGTGGAGTTTGGGCCAACGAAAGCTGGGGCCGTTACTGGGGCTGGGATCCAAAAGAAACTTGGGCTTTAATTACGGTTGTAATATATTCTTTTATCGTTCACATGCGCCTGATTCCGTCGTTGAAAGGCATATTCAATTATAACCTGGCCTCTATTCTCGGGTTTGCTTCTGTTTTAATGACTTATTTTGGAGTTAATTATTATTTATCCGGATTGCATTCTTACGGAAAAGGTGTGGTTGATGGAATAAATCCTGCGGTACCGGTTTCATTTTTAATTCTCGCCGGATTAATTATCTGGGCATATTCTAAAGATTCAAAGTATATGAAAGAAAAGGGTGAGGACTAAAATTTCTTTTCAACCAAAGGAAGAAATTAAATTACCATCCTTCCTATTTCTTTATATTTTGGAACGATTTGATTCAATAGTCGACAAAAATATTTATAAGTAATTTATATTCAGTCGTTTAATTTTGTTTTTATTCGTTCCAAATTACGAAATAGTAATTTACTTATTGGCTTCATTCAAAATTAGAAAAGTTCAAAACAGTTATATTTGAAAGTTTTGACTTAACTAATTTAAAGATGGGAATAACAGTTACACGTACTTTCGACATTCTTGAACGTTATCTTGAAGAATTTCCCCGAAAAGATGCACTTGGCGGCAAAAAAAACGGGGAGTGGTACACTTTCTCAACCGAGGAATACAACGAAAAATCTCACCAGTTTGCACTGGGTATTTTAGCTCTTGGTTTACAAAAAGGCGATAAAATTGCTACTGTAACAACTAACCGGCCCGAATGGAATTTTGCCGATATGGGAATGTCGATGACAGGAGTTGTCCATGTTCCGATTTATCCGACAATAGGCGAGGATGAATACAACTACATTTTGGAGCATTGTGAAGCCAAAATAATTATTGTTGGCGATAAAAAGTTGTATGAAAAAATCAATCCTTTGCTTCAAAACCTGCCAACGATTCAGGAGATTTATTCATTTGAAGATGTTGAAGGAGCAAAAAATTACGAAGAAATTTTACAACTGGGTGAGTCGAAACGTGATGAATTATGGGGAAAGTTAAGCGCTTTAAAAGAATCAATCCGGCCGGATGATTTGGCCACTTTGATTTATACTTCGGGAACTACCGGAGTTCCAAAAGGAGTAATGCTGACACAAAATAATCTGGTTTCTAATTTCGTGGCCCATTCAAAAATGCATCATCTGGGGAAAGATCACCGGGTAATAAGTTTTCTTCCGCTTTGCCATGTTTACGAACGCAGCGTAAATTATCATTTCCAATACAAGGGAATGGGAATTTATTATGTTGGAAACCTGAATCAGATTATTTCAGCTGTCAAGGAAATAAAACCGCACATGTTTAACTCAGTTCCACGTTTGCTTGAAAAAGTACACGATGGTTTTGTGGCCAAAGGGAAAGAATTGTCGGGTATTAAAAAGTCGTTGTATTTCTGGGCTTTGCGTTTAACCCAACATTTCGATTACAACAAAAAATATGGTCTGTTGCTAAGCCTGAAGATTAAAATTGCAGATAAACTTATTTATTCCAAATGGCGCGAAGCACTGGGAGGAAATATTGTTTACGTGGTTTCAGGAGGCGCTGCTTTGCAACCCGAAATTGCGCGCGTTCTGGGAATGGCAAAAATGTTTAATCTTGAAGGGTACGGTCTGACAGAAACATCACCGGTTATTGCCGTAAATAATCCCGCAACCGGTGAAATGAAGATTGGTACCGTGGGGCCAATTTTAGAAGGGTTTGAAGTAAAAATTGCCGAAGATGGTGAAATACTTTGCAAGGGCCCCGGTATAATGAAAGGGTATTACAAGGCCCCGGAACTTACCGCCGAAGTTATCGACGAAGATGGTTGGTTTCACACCGGCGATATTGGAATTCTGGATGAAGGAAAATACCTGAAAATTACCGACCGTAAAAAAGAAATCTTCAAACTTTCGGGAGGCAAATATATTGCGCCGCAAATGATTGAAAATAAACTGAAAACCTCTACATTAATTGAACAGGTTATGGTAATCGGAGCCAACGAAAAGTTTGCCAGCGCGCTTATTTCTCCAAATTTTACCTTACTGCACGACTGGTGTGCCGAACATAAAATCCACTACGAAAACAACAAGGACTTAATTCTTGTTCCGCAAGTGGTTGAGCAAATTCAAAAGGAAGTTTCCATTATAAACAAAACCTTGGGAAGCCACGAACAAATCAACCGGATTAGGCTGGTTTGCGAAGAGTGGACCCCCGCAACAGGTGAATTATCGCCAACGTTAAAGTTGCGCAGAAATGCGGTTGCCGAAAAATACAAACATCTGATCGACGATATTTATTCGGTTGGTAAAAATTAACAGGAATAAGGTTAATTAGAAAAAATTTAAGAAAATTATAAAAGGAATCGTTCTTTAAAAATTGAACGGTTTCTTTTTTATCTGGCAACCGGTAAAGTGAAATAAAATTTGCTTCCCTTGCCCGCTTCACTTTCCACACTGATTTTACCATTGTTTTTTTCAATAAATTCTTTGCACAAAATCAAACCTAATCCAGTTCCTGGTTCTTCCGAGGTTCCCGCCGTAGATACTTTCTCCGAGATTTCAAAAAGCTTGTCTTTCATTGAGGCTTCAATTCCAATACCATTGTCGGAAACACAGATTTCAACAAAATTCCCTTTGATTTTAGCATCTAATATGATTTTCCCTCCCGGGTTGGTAAATTTTATCGCGTTCGAAATGAGGTTTCTGAATACAGTAGCTACACTCTTTTCATCGGCAAAAACAAATATTCCGTTTCTAATAGTATTGACGATTGAAATTTGTTTGTTTCCTGCAACAGTCGATAACAAATCGATCACATTCATACAAATTGGGCAAAGCTCAATTTTTTCATACTTGTATTTTATTTTTCCGGTCTGAATTCGAGCCCAATCAAGCAGCTTGTCGAGGAGTTTGTAAATGTTGCTTTCCGAAGTATTCAGCATCTGAATAATTTCCTTTGTTTTTTCAGGAGGAAGAGTATCGTAATTGTCAGAAAGCAAACTGGTTATTCCCATAAGTCCGTTAAAAGGGCTTTTTAGATCGTGGGCAATAATGGTGAAAAACTTGTCTTTATCGGCATTTGCTTTTTTTAGTTCTTTTTCCGACTGTTCGAGTTTGGTATTTAACCTTTTTAATTGTTTTTGACTTCCTACAAAAATCAAAAGGATAAAAAATAAAAGTGTTCCGCCTGCCAAAAGCGCCGCAGTCAAAATTCTTTGCCCGTTTATCGTTGCTTGCTGAATCTCATTGTTTTGGCGCAAAATCAGATTTTCCTGTTCTTTTTGTTCTGTAAAATATTTGATTTGTAATTGAGTAAATTTTGATATTTTTTCGGCATTAAACAAGCTGTCTTTTAAATGCGTTGCCTGCCTGAAATAAGCGTATGAATTTTGAATATCGCCTTCTTTGTCAGCAATCTCTGACATTAAAAAAAGATTGTCGCGCAGAATTCCGGTGTAATCCTTTTCTATTGAATTATTATAGCTTGATTGAATATATTTTTTGGCAGAATCGATTTTACTGGCTGCAAAATAAGTTTCTCCCAAATAGTATTCAGCCAATGCAATTCTGTTTTTATTGTTTATTCTAGCTGCATAATCAGTTGCTTTTTTTAAATAAAACAGTGCCGAGTCAAGCTCGCCTAATTTTCGATAAACGTTACCTATTTTTGCTGAGAAAAAGGAATTCGAACGGTTGTTTTCATCCTTGTTCAATAAGATTGTATAGCCAATCCTGTAATTTTCCAGAGCAGCGTCGTAATCGTTCAGGTTCTCATAACAGTCGCCAATGTTAGACCTTGAGTAAGAAATAGCATCAACATTATTTTTTTCTGTTGCCAGCCGAAGGGCTTCGCTGTGCCAGTTAAAAGCTTCATTGTACAATCCCCATTCCTGGTAAATCATTCCAATGTTGTTCAAAATCCTCGAAATGCCAATTGTATCTTTTAACGTTTTTCTGATGTTAAGCGCTATCTGATAATTTTCCAGTGCCTCAATGCTGTTGCCAAGCCCCCAGTGCGAAACGGCAATGTTGTTGTACACTTTTCCAATCCACAAGCTGTCGTTCAACTCATTAAAAATCTCCAGTGCCACGTTGTAATATTTAAGTGCTTCATTAAAATTTCCCAATTGCCAGTTGAACAAACCAATGGTGTCGTTAATTTCTGCAATTCGGTGATTTTTTCCTTCAAATTGAAGCTCTTTCTTGTAATATTCAATGGAAATTTCGCGGTTTATATTTTTTGAAATTTGTGCCAGATGATTTAGTATTTCCAATTTTCTTCTGGCGGTTTTAGATGTTTCAAACAATTGTTCAAGGCTGTCAATGGAAGTTTGAGCTATCGACTGATTCAACGCCAAAATAATCAGTAAAAAGAATAGTGCAAATTTGTGCGTTGACCTCATTGTTTTAGGATTCAGCTTTTTAAACTTAAATAGTTGTGGCTAAGTTAATTATTTTTTTGATTTAACAAATGTGTTTCAAATCATTCTGTTATATTTACAATTTGAACTAATAAACCAACTTTACGATGAAAAAACTACTACTAGTTGTTTTTGTTCTGATTCTTTACATCAGAATTCCAGCCCAAAATCTCGTTGTTAATCAGGATGAATATTTCGAAATGCCCGGACTGAATGTTATGGTATTTTACGATATTTATCCCGAAGGCCACCAGGGAGCAGTGGGGATTATTCAGAACGGAACACGTGTGGCAACCAACGGCGATATTCGTTTGGAGCCTACTCCCGGACAATGGCAACCCCTTCCTGTGGTTGGTAAACGACAGGTTTTTCCTGAAAAAAATGAAATTATGGTCACCTGTTCTTACCCCGATGAAAGCAGGAACCGCAAAGGTTTTAACCCGATTTTTTATCCCGATTTGGAATTTAATTACAATGTCAGGGTAATTGGAGAAGGCCAAAAAATCAGAATAATTGTTGATTTGAACAAACCATTACCCCAAGAATGGATTGGAAAAGTTGGGTTCAACCTTGAGCTTTTCCCGGGGTTGCTTTTTGGTAAATCGTGGTACATGGACAAACAATCCGGAATTTTTTCGACCCAACCCAACGGTCCCATGCAAAAAGATGCCGATGGTAATTGGCAGGCATTTCCGCTGGCCTCGGGGAAAAAGCTTACCATTGCCCCCGATGTTGCTGAGCAAACCATGGTAATTACCAGTTTGAAATCGGATTTACAACTGCTCGACGGTAGATTTTACCACAACAACGGCTGGTTTGTTGTACGTTCCGAAGTTCCGGCCGGAGCTGTAAAAAATGCTGTTGAATGGCTGGTTGAACCTGCAATCTCTCAAAATTTCAAACAAGCGCCGGTAGTACACGTTAGTCAGGTGGGCTACCACGAAAAACAATCAAAAATTGCCTCAGTAGAATTGGATAAATCGGAAACAAATGTTGCTGAAGTTTCACTCCTGCGTTTATCGGAAAACGGCGGATTTCAGAAAATAAAATCAGAAAAGCCCGAATTCTGGGGAAAATATCTGCGGTTTAATTATTACCAATTTGATTTTTCTGAAATTGAAACTCCCGGAATATATCAGGTTCAATACGGCGAATACAAAACAGAGCCTTTCAAAATCGGTATCGATGTTTACGAACGCCACGTTTGGCAACCTACACTTGAATATTTTCTGCCGGTTCAAATGTGCCACATGCGCATTAACGAAGGTTATCGGGTTTGGCACGACCTGTGTCACATGGATGACGCTCTAATGGCACCAACCGATACTAACCATTTCGACGGTTACATTCAGGGAGCATCAACATTAACTGATTTTGAAGCGCTGGAGCAGGTTCCCGGATTAGATGTGGGTGGCTGGCACGACGCAGGCGATTACGATTTACGTGTTGAATCGCAGTCCGGTACCGTGTGGACACTGGCAATGGCTTACGAAGAGTTTGGCGTAAACTGGGATCAAACCACCATCGACCAGGAAAACCATTTGGTTGAAATTCATTTACCCGACGGAAAACCTGATGTGCTGCAACAAATTGAACACGGTGTGCTTTCTATTTTGGGAGGTTACGAAAATATGGGTAGACTGTACCGCGGTATTATTTGCAACAATCTGCGCCAGTATGTTTTGCTCGGCGATGCATCATCCATGACCGACGGCCTGAAATACAATCCGGCTTTATCGGAAGGGGAAAAAACAGGCACCGAATCGGGGAAACCCGACGACCGGCTGGTTTTTACCGAAGAAAATGCAAACCACGAATTTACTGCCATTCAGGCGTTGGCAGCGGCAGCACGGGTTTTGAAAGATTACGATAAAAATCTGGCCGAACGTTGTTTGAATGCTGCCATTGAATTGTACGAACAAAAACGTGAAGTTCGTGGCGGGGCTGTTTCAGCAAAAATAAATGCTGCTGTTGAACTTGCCGTAACCACCGGTTTTGAAAAATACCTGAACGATATTATTTTAATGGAGGACCAGGTTATCAAAAATATCGGTAGTTCGGGATGGACAGTTTCCCGTATTTTGAATCGGTGCAATGACGAAGATTTCAAACAAAATCTTTTGTCTGCCTATCAAAAGTTACAGGAAGAATTGGAGAAAAAACAGCACGAAAATCCTTTTGGTGTGCCTTATAATATTGCCATATGGGGCGACGGATGGGGGATTCAGCGACTGGGAATGCAACACTATTTTCTTCACAAAAACCTTCCCGGAATCTTTAACCCCGACTTGATTTTTAATGCCCTGAATTTTATGCTGGGAAATCATCCGGGAGAAAATACTTCTTCTTTCGCATCTGGTGTCGGATCTCGTTCGGTAACTGTGGCTTACGGTGTAAACCGCGCCGACTGGTCGTTTATTCCGGGAGGTGTGGTTTCGGGAACCGGAATAATAAGGCCCGATTTTCCTGAATTAAAAGTTTGGCCTTTTTTCTGGCAACAAACCGAATATGTAATGGGAGGCGGCGCAACACATTTTATGTTTCTGGTGTTGGCTGCCAACAGTTTATTGCAGGATTAACGCTTAAACAAATGCCCTGTCCCAGGGAATGGCGCTGAGAATCAATATCAATCCGATACTATAAAAAATGGCTGCAGCTCTGTGTTTTTGTACCGGTGTTGCAGCTTTTTTTGTCCGTGCCCGGCCAATATGGATAACAGCAAGCGCCACTACCATCATTAAAATGTGTTCAACGGCGTAAAAACGGAGGTCGGCATTTTTCATGGCAGCGCCAAAATCGGCAAAAGCCGACTTGGTTACCGGACTTACAAATGCATACAAAATAATTCCAATCAGAAATTGAATGTCCATAAAAATGGTGAGCAACAGTCCGGTAAGTTTGTCCTGTATTTTCCATTCGCGTTTTCCAAACCAGCCCGAAAATGCAAGAACAACTGCAAAAACCAACGCAAGCAAAACCAGCCAGCGAAATAAATTATGCGTGTGTAATAATCCTGTGTACATGTTTTAAATTTTCATTTTGAATAGAAACATTCTTTCAGGGTTTTGGTTGAAATTATTTTTCTCCGGCAAGTGTGAAAACTTCGTCGGCTTCCCAGATTGTTTTTTCAGGAACAGGTTTCAAAACCGCATTAATCATGGCTTTTGCCACAATTTTATCTTTTATCGGTCGGTATTTTTTCATCAAAAAACGGGTAAGAAATAAAAGTATCGGAAGCGAAATTATTTCCGCCGGCCGTTTTTCTTTCCGGTCGCCTGTTAATGAAGCGGGCCTTATTATCGCCAGATTTCTAAATTCTAATTTCGACACGGCATCGTCGAGTTCGCCTTTCATTCGGGTATAAAACAGTTTCGATTTTGAATTGGCGCCGATCGACGAAACCAGTACATAATTTTCTATGCCGTTTTCTTTTGCTTTTTCGGCAAAATTTAAATTGAGGGTGAAATCCACTTCGTACTCTTTTTCTTTGCCTCCCGCCTGTTTTAACGTTGTTCCCAGGGCAGAGAAAAGTACATCGCCGGTTAATTTTGGGGCCCAGGTTTTATCGTTCCTGAAATCAACAATTTGTTGTTCCAGTTTCGGATGCTTGATTCCGGTGTCCCGCCGCACAAAAATCCTGACTTTTTCAAAATTATTATTTTCCAAAAGTTGTTGTACCAGTTGTTTTCCAACCAGCCCGGTGGCTCCGATTACGTTTGCTGTATATTTCATTGAAATTAAGTTTTACTGTTTTTTAAAACTGCGACTGAAAACTGCGACAGCAAACTTCACTGTTTACTTTTTTCCATCTTTTACCGCAGAGAACGCAAAATACACATTGTGACTGTTTACTGCGACTGCTTACTTTCTTCCATCTTCCATCTTCGTGCTTCCGTCTTCATATTTTTACCGCATAAAACGCAGAAAATAAACTGCGACTGTTCACTTTCTTCCAACAATTCCGTCGGCCATCAGTTGTTCAAAATGATCGGCCAGTGTTTTTTCGAAAGGCGTGAATTCCAATCCCAAATCTTTTTTTACATACGAATTGTCAAATTTCAGATCGATATTAAAATTTTTGACAACATGTTTTCTGGTTAATCCGAACAAAGGGCCAACAAGCCAGGCCAGTGTTTTTGGAAGCGCTTTTTTTGGCAGCGGCAAATCGGGATAAATTTTGTGTAATTCGCGGGCAACATCCATAAACGATTTGTTGTAACCTGCGGTAATGTGCCGTCCACTGGCTGTTGGAGTAAAACACGCCAAAACGTGTGCTTTGGCGGCATCGCGCACATCGACAAAACCAAGTGTTCCTTCCGGTGCTCCCATTTTGTATTTGCCGTTTCCCATGTCGCGCATAAACGTGTTGCTGAACCCGGCATTCATTTTATCGAGCGATGGTCCCACGATAAATCCCGGATTAATCACCACCAAATCCCACTGCGATTGTTCTCCGCAAATTTTCCAGGCTTCTTTTTCAGCCAAAGTTTTTGAATACGAGTAAGGTTGATGTTTTAGCGAACTGGTGGTGTTCCAGATTTCCTCCGTGAGAATTCCGTCTTTTACATTCTGACAATCAATACTGTCGCCATAAATGGCAGCCATCGATGAGGTGAGAATCACTCGTTTTACCGATTTTGTTTTTGTTGCTGAATTCAAAACATTCCGGGTACCGTGCAAAGCCGGTTCAATTAGTTCTTTTTGCGCATCTTTCAAACCTGAAATCTGAAACGGGGAAGCAGTGTGAATGACAAGTTCACAATTTTCAATTGCTGTTTCAAACGAATTTTCAGCCAAAAGATCGGCTTCAAAGATTTTTAAGGTTCCCGGGCTTTCAGCATCGAGCTTTAACAGGTGTTCGTATTTTTTTGTATTTATTTTATTTCGAACGGTTGCATGAACAGTTAAACCATCGTCGAGCAGGTATTTTACAATCCACGATGCCAGGTAACCGGTTGCTCCGGATACAAGTACCGGTTTTTTTTTGTCTATTGTTGTCATTTTCATTGTTTTAATTTATCAAAGCAGAAATTAAGTAAGTACTAATTTTTAATATTCGCAAATTTTTGTTTCCCATGTTTTTTATGAGGGGAAATTTTTGTTTTTAAAAAGTGTTTTTGCGGTTTTTTTAAAACGCGATTTTTAATAGATTTGTTCCCATTAGAACCAACTTTTCAAAAATTAATATCATGTTGAATAAATTTAAAATAATCCCGATACTATTTATCCTTGTTTCTTCCTTTTGTTTTGCCCAGGAGCGCCCGGGACAACAACCCGCGCCCGAAACCGGTGAGAAATTCAAGCTTGGAATGGCGGGGTACACTTTTGTGAATTTCGACCTGGAAACCACGTTAAAAACCATGCAGCGGGTCGATGTGCACAACCTGTGCATCAAAGATTTTCATTTGCCGTTAACCGCTACCGATGAAGAGATTGCTGCTTTTCATGCTAAACTGAAGGAATACGATGTTACCGGTTACGCTGTTGGCCCCATTTATATGAAAACCGAAGCCGAAGTCGACCGTGCTTTTGAGTATGCAAAAAGAGTGGGGGTGGATTTAATTGTAGGGGTACCCAATTACGAATTACTTCCGTACGTCGATAAGAAAGTAAAAGAATACAATTTTCATTTTGCCATTCATTTGCACGGGCCCGATATTGACATTTATCCCGATGCTGAAGATGTTTGGGACCATGTAAAAGACCTGGACCCACGGATTGGAATGTGCCTCGATATTGGTCATGATACAAGAAATGGCAAGGATCCGGTGGCCGACCTGAAAAAATACAAGTCGCGGGTGTTCGATATGCATTTGAAAGACGTTACCGGAACCACAAAACTCGGTTATTCGCTCGAAGTTGGCCGCGGTGTTATCGATTTTCCGGCGTTGGTAAAAATGATGCGTAAAGTAGGGTACTCACGAATGATAAGCCTTGAACACGAAAAAGACATGAAAGACCCGTTTATGGGAATTGCCGAATCCATAGGATATTTCAGAGGCGTTGTTGCCGCTACGAAATAAAGAGAATTAAACTTAGAATTAATTAATTTCCAAACTTTTAAACATGAAAAAATCAATGCTCCTAATCATGGCAACTTTTGTTGCATTGTCGGATTTTGCTCAAAAATCGGCTTCAAAAAGCCAAACATTACCCATCAGTATTGAAAATTATGTTCCGAAAAACACACAATTTGAACAAATCACGGATAAATCATTTATCGGAAATCTGTGGACGCTTGAACACGAAAAGCAGATGTTTTCGGTAGAAGAAGCGGTTGTAAATCTCGACAGTTTTATCGTTGAATCTTACAATCAAACAAATGAAAGCTGGACAAAAACAGGAAAATATAAATACGGAATTGAAGAAATAGGCGATACCACAAAAATGATGTCCTATGTTTGGAATACTGAAACGGGAAACTGGATTGGATTTCCGACTCAAATCATGGAATATGATGAAAATGACAGTCTGATTCATGAAATAAATTATTCACCCTCCTGGAACGGTTTAGAAATGAATTATATTTCAAAAAATGAATATTTCTATCATTACACCGACACTACACAACTGGAAAAATTCATTCAGTACAATAAAGATTATCTGACGGGAAATTTTGTCCCATATCACAAATTCGAAAGTCTGAATGATTACAATGGAAATGAGTTGCAACACATCGTTTTCAACTGGAACAATTATTCGAACGATTGGATAGCTGTAAATAAAAAAGAAAATGAGTATAATGAATTTGGTAATATTACCCAATATGCGGAATATTCATGGAACGATGCTTTTGGTTTATGGTTTGGAATTACGAAAACTAAATCGAGTTTTGACACGAATGGAAATCTGTTGTCTATTGTTGCATATTCATGGGATTCAAACAATTCACAGTGGAATTTGTATACAAAAATTGAAAATGAATATGATGGAGAAGGGAATAAAACTACCATAATTAATTCCTATTGGGAGGCATCTGCTGAAGACTTTATCTATTTTACAAAGGAGAAATACAATTACGATACCAATGGAAATCGAATTCTTTATGTATATAGCCATTGGGATGTAAATCAGGAAGATTGGATTCCTGATCAAAAAATAGAAAATAGCTTTGATGAAAATTCTAATCAAACTCTTTCAGGCAGTTATCAGTGGGAATCGAATGAAGAAACCTGGATTGGAATGGAAAAAACAGAATCAGACTTCGATTCTTTATCCAACATATTAAATGAAACAAATTTTATTTGGAATAACGATTCAAATAACTGGATTCAAAACGAAAAGCAGGAATATCTTTATAATGAATACAACAATCCAACACTGGTCTCAGTGTATTCCTGGAATAACGATTCTGCTGACTGGATATTCGATTTTGACAAAAATAAGTGGGAATACGAATACAATGAACAAGGGAAAATGACTTCAAAAGTTACAATGAATTTGAATGATTATACCCAACAGTTACAAAAGAATCGTAAATATGTATATAACTACGATGAACAGGGACGGCAGATTTTAATGATAGAATCCTTTTGGAATGCAGAATCTGAAGAATGGATTTACAGCAATAAAAATGAATTTGCCTTTGGCTATTCCGGTAATTATCTTTTGGACGGGAATTATACTTGGAACCAACAATCAGAACAGTGGGATATTTATTATTTGTACACGTTTGATTATGACACAAATGGCAATGTTATAATGCACAGTGAATTATATTCTTATGGAATGCCAAATTATCTCGGTGGAAATAAATATGAAACAGAGATGAATGAAAATGGCAAACAAACCATGTACAGTTCTTATATGTGGGATAATAATTCGAAAACCTGGAGAGGAACCAGTAAATATGAAACCTCATGGAATGAAGAAGGATATCCACTGGTCCAGTTAAATTACAATTGGGATTACACAAACAGCGAGTGGATGTATAGTTTTCGCACAACTTATTATTATTCAGAAATTATTGTGGATTTAGTTCCTGAACTTTCAAATGAAAATTTAATACAGGTTTATCCGAATCCGGCCAGTGATTTTATCCAGGTTGAAACAACCCTGAAGCAAAAAGATGTACAATTTGAATTGTATGATTTTAACGGCAAAAAAGTCATTGCTAAAAATTTGTCAGATGGAAATACTGTTGCCGTTGGTAGTATGCCAAAAGGATTGTATTTTTGGAAAGTAATTCAGGAAGGAAATGTTTCGGTGGGTAAGATTGTAATTGAATAAACTTCTCCTGCCCCTCGTTTGCACAGGCTGTGTGAAAATATGATTTTTGATTTATTATTTGAACCCATTGTTTCCATATGCTAATTCTCTTAATAGTCTCTTTTCCCTTTTCATGGTTCGTCTCCTGTTCTGATATTATTATTCGATCTAAAAATGGTTTTTATGGCCTTTTTTTAGGCCATTGCCCAATTGTATCTCATTATTTTGCCCATTAATTCCATAGTTGTCCCACAGTTCAACAGCCTTTTTAGATTGTAGGATATTGTATACAGTTCGAATTCGATTTGGGCTTTTCCCTTTCCCGTTAACAAAAAATTGAACTTGCCCATCAGCCATTTTATCGTTCCAAGAGGGTGTTCGACAATACCTTTCCTTTCGGCTATTTTCTCTTTGGCATAGTTAGTCTTCAGTTTTTCTTTATACTGGTCAATTTTTTCTTGTTCAACATTCCGTTTATAAATCCTCCCTGTTTTCGACTTTGTGCAATTACTGCGGATTGGGCAACCATCACATTCGCGGCATTTATAAACATTATAAATTGCTCCGTGGCGCTTATAATCCTTTGATATAAGGTAGAGGTTTTTCCCTTGGGGGCAAATGCAGGTGTCGGTTTCCTTGTCATATTTGAATGCAAGGTCTTGCTTTATTTCTTTTTCCCGGGATGTTGTTGCAAGTGGTATAAAACACTGAATGCCGTTGCTCTCAATTCCCAAAATCTGTGTGGTATTTCCGTAGCCCTTATCTGCAAGTATTTCTTCCGGGATGATATCCGTTTCCAAAATTGCGTTTTCTACGCAATTTGCTAATTGTTGCTGGTCTACCGCGTCTGTTGTAACTTCGCTGTACATGATGAAGTGGCCTTTGGCTTCAACACCGGTTTGTGCGTTGTAACCTGCAAATTTACCATCACGCCCCTTAACCAAAACTGCATCTGTGTCGTTGGGGGAAATTTGCCTTTTCCCACTGGCCTTCAGTACTTCTCCTATCTCTTCTAATTTTGCCTTTTGCGTTTCAAGCTTTGCTATTTTTTCTTTCAGTTGTTTTATTTCTTCCCTGGCTGTTTCCAGTGAATCTTCTGTTGAATCGTTAACTTCTAATTGTGCTAAATAATCGGCGATGGATTTGTCCAGGTTCTCCAGTTTATGACGGATGCTTTCGCTGTTTAACATGTCGCGGCTTGCGTAGGCTTTTATTTTTGACCCGTCGAATACGAGCTTATTCCCCGAAGCATATTCTTCATCCAACAAAAACCTGCGGAAGGTTTTCAGTACATCTTTTACCAATTGTGCATTGTCCCTGCGAAACTCACAAATAGTCCAATGGTCGGGCTGTAAGCCTTCCATAAGCCAAAGCAACTCAATGTTTCGAAAGGTTTCCCGTTCCAGTTTCCGGCTACTGGATATCCCGTTAAAATAACCATATACCAACAATCTTAACATTGACAGCGGCGGATAGCTTTTCCTGCCTTTTTCTTTCTTCCCTTTCCATTCTTCGCGCCACGGGTTGTCTTCTATAAATTTCCTGCACAGCAAATCAAGTAACCTGACAGGATTATCGGGTAAAACCATAGTCTCGTATGAAACCATCATCATTTGTCCCCGGTAGTGTCCTTCTTTAAAATGCATATTGCCCTGCTTTTTATTGATTTCAAGTTAACCAACTTATCCGAAAAAACTCGAAGATTTGTCTGCCGATATTATTCAATTATTAACAACTTCTATTTAATATCTGTACTTTCGTTTTCACACAGCCTGTGCAACGAGGGGTAAGCTGTCTTCGAGTTTGCAACTCAAAATTTCACATTTTGGCAATTTAAATTTCAGTTTGTACATTAACATATCCTTTTTCGCTGGCATAATCACGTGCCGAACTAAACAGGTATTCCTGCGGTTCAGCAACAAACAAGGCACGCACCGGATTTTCATGGATGTAATTTATCCGCTGGTCAATCATTTCAGTATTATCAAGCAAAACAGCATGATTTGTATCCTGCCAGAACTTGTATTTTTTAATCCGGTTATCAAATTTGCCGGCATATTCAAACCGGTAAAGCATCCATTCTTTTCTGCTTTCAGGTGTTTCCTCTATTGATTTTGTAATTGCTTTGGCGGTAAATTTTTTAAAATCCCTGATTATATCGCTTATTCTGAATCCCTCGTTTGCTTTGCATACCAAATGAATATGGTTTGACATTAAACACCATGCAAAAACTGTCAGGCCTTTGTATTCAATGCAATAATTCAACGAATTCACAATTTCAAATTTGTATTCTTTTCTTGTAAAAATATCAATCCAGTCGGTAACCGTAAAAGTCAGGAAATACACTGCATTCTGGTCGGTGATAAAGTAATTATCGGCTGACATTTTTTTATTTTAAAAATAGCAATTCATTTGTAAAAAATATGTTTTTGAAAAATGCATTGCAAATGCAAAACAGCCTGTCCCTCGTTACAAACGAGGGACAGAGGGGGTACGGTTATATTCTATTTTCTTTTAATAATTTGGGCAATACTATTTAAATATAACCCGATTATTAAAATACCTAATAGAGCTTCAAGGGTCACACAGAGTCTTGCTCGTGCTGTTATTGGCAGAATATCACCTGTTCCCAAGGTAGTTATGGTAGTTGCACTTAAATAAAGCATTCTTTCAAAATTTCCACTTGAAAATGATGGGAACCCCTCCAATGAATTTGAATATGCAAGTATTTCTAATGCAATCTCTTTAGGGATATAAAAAGTTCCACAATCGATACCACGGACACCTCCTTTATAGGATCGTTTAATATTTAAACTACCAAGAGTGAATAAGTCAGCAACACTTAAATTTAAATTTGAATTGTATGGTCCAAAACGAATATCTTCTGTTTCTGGTACAATTGCAATCTCACAAACTAATAAATTGTTACTTAATAATGTATCTGGAGGTTCGTATAAATCATGCAAAAGAAAACTATAAGTGTTTGTCATCCCAGAATTTTCAGTTGAATCTTTATTCAAAAACCATCCAAAGAGAGTAAACACAACTTCTTCCTTGTCATTTATTCCGACGTATTGAATTTCTAAAGTATTGAGATCAAACAATACTGAATCATTCCCAATAATCTGTTTACCATGGGCTTCATAAAGTGCTTCTTTAAAAAACTCATCCATTTCATTTATTATATTTATTTGATCTTTTTTAAGATAACTTTCCAATTTATTAGTCGTGTGATAAAATTCGTAGGGCATATTATTGTAGACAAATGCGAAAATTAATAATATACCAAGATATACTATCATCCAGGACAATGAAGATATTTTCATATTTGTAAGTTTAATTGTTAATATTTCGGTATTGAATGTAGCATATGCATAATCACCTTTGCATTCGGCGATTTCTGTATCAAATTAAATATTATTCTTTTGAAAACAAAATTGAAATTCAATAAATTATGTCCCTCTGCTATCGCACGATTGTATCGTATGGTGCCTTCTTTCTCTGCATCCCTCTGCCCCTCGTTTGCAACGAGGGGTAAGCTGTCTTCGAGTTTGCAACCTCTGTTGCCGTGCGATTGTATCGTTTGGCAAATTTTTTCTCAGTAAAATTAGCAGTCTTCTTTTGTTTTTTTCAGATTTATAATAAGAAAATTGAAGCTGTTTTATGCAGAACCACACGATAAAATCGCACGGCAGCGGATGAATAAAATCTTGTAATTGAATAAAAATTTAGTTGCAGAAACAGTTTGTGTGCGTTATTTTTAGCAGTAAAATACAACACGATTTACTAAACCGAAAATGAAAAAAACAATCCTTCTGTTTTTGCTGGCTGCGATAACTAATTTTTGCTGGAGCCAACCCAAAACAATTGATGTTAAAACCAGAGGTTTCTCCTCTTCTGAAATCTGGAACAAGCTGGAAATCTCATTCACCAGTTCGAAAACTTATGAAAATCCGGTTTACGATGTAAAAGAATTTAAAGCGGTTTTTACAGCTCCTTCCGGGAGACAAAAAGTAGTACACGGTTTTTGGGACGGTGGTACCGACTGGAAAATCCGTTTTATGCCCGATGAAATTGGCGGGTGGAACTGGAAAACAGAATGTTCCGACAAGGAAAATCAGGGATTGGACAAAAAGGAAGGCACTTTTTTGTGTGTTGAAAACGGAAGTGAAGATGCAATTTTTCAGAAAGGTGCCATTCAGCACGAACCCGGGAAATATTATTTGTCGTACAGCGACGGAACACCGTTTTTCTGGCTGGCCTGCACAGCGTGGAACGGCGCCTTAAAATCGACCGGTGAAGAGTGGCAGTTTTACCTCAACCAGCGAAAAAAGAACCACTACAACATCATTCAACTGGTAACAACCGAATGGCGGGGCTGCGATAAAAATGCAGAAGGTTTGACGGCCATTGAAGGCGCCGGTCATATAAAAATTCATCCGGAGTTTTTTAAACGCATCGATAAGAAGATTGATGAAGCCAACGAAAAAGGGCTGGTGGTTTCACCCGTAATTTTGTGGGCGCTGCCTTTTGGCGACGGTCGTGAATTGAGCCCCGGCTACTCGTTGCCGCTCGACGAGGCCGTTTTGCTGGCAAAATATATTGTGGCGCGGTACCAGGGAAATCAAGTGATCTGGACTCTTGGTGGCGATGGAAAATACTACGGGGATCAGGAGTTGAAATGGAAGGAAATCGGTCGCCAGGTTTTTAATAACATCGACCACGCGCCTGTAACCTTGCATCCGCACGGAAGCTCGTGGGTGGGAGAACTTTTTGCATCGGAAGACTGGTACGGATTGATGGGTTACCAGTCGTCGCACTCGAACGAAGCCCCTGTTGTAAACTGGATTAACAAAGGTCCGATGTCGCAAATGTGGAGCAAATTAAAACCGATGCCATACATAAACATGGAACCGAATTACGAGGAAATCAATTTTAAAATTACAGCTAAAGATGTCAGGAATGCCAGTTACTGGAGCATTTTTGCTACTCCGGTTGCAGGTGTTACATACGGCGCCAACGGAATATGGCCATGGCTTTCCGAGGGTGAGAAAATTCTGAACCACGGCGATCCGGTAGGTGTTACCGGCTGGCGGAAAAGCATCGAATTTCCCGGAAGTGTTCAAATGGGTTATCTGGCAGAATTTGTAAATCAGTTAAATTGGTGGGAACTTTTTCCGGCTAACGAAATACTGGCCGTTCAACCCGGTGAGGAAAAATACAATCACTGGATTTCGGTCGTAAAAAGTTCCGACGATAAAACCATTGTGGCTTATATTCCCGAAAAGACCGAAGTAAAATTGTACAATCCAAAAGGATACGAATACCAGGCACAGTGGTTTAATCCGCTTACCAACGAATATTCCGAAGCCGACATTTTGCAAAAAACAGTGGAAGAATCGGAAAGAATAAATTTCGATTCAGGTGAACATGAAATTGTTGTAACCGGGGAAAAAACAAATTCCATTGAATTCGTTCAGAATTTCGAAAATGATATGTTGATAGTTTTAAAAAGGAAATAAATTAAAAACGGCTGGACGGAAAATTCCGCCAGGCTTTTAACAATAGTTTTTCTGAACTATTGCGATTGTTACGATTATTCATCGCAGTTGTCTAAAGCTTACATTTACAAAAACAAACAAAAAACAAACATTTTGGAAAACAAATTTTATGTTATAACAAAAGCCAGATTAAGATTAGAACCATTAATAATCCGGCACTAATAATAAGGGCAGTACTGTTGCCCTTTTTGTCTAATCCGCTGTTAACTTTTGTCATTTCACCTCAGTTTACTATTCTGACGGCGAAAGAAATAAAAGTAACCCGGGAAGGAAATATTTATTTTTCAGGAAGAAACAGGTATTATATTTTTTCAGATTTTAGCTGAACACAGTTTTGGTCGAATAAAAGCAAAGTACGGTTTAAATCTTTGTCGCGGATAATTACTTCGAAAAAAAGGTCGTTTCCGCGTTTAATCGAAATTGCGTTCATAATTTCGCCTTGGTTGTGGCAGGACGAAATTATATTTGGCGGCAGTTGATTTTGCCACAGGTTTTTTTTGCATTCCAGTAAAATTCCTTCCGCCGAGAAAAAAGAAATGTGTTCAATTTCATCGAGGTAAAAAATGGCTTCGTATCCCGAATTTTTTTTGTCCCAATCAATGTTAATAGCCCCCGGAAAGTTCAACTCGAGAGCCTCTTTTACTTTCTGAGGTATTGATTTTTTTTGTGTTTTAAATAGACTGGCAAAAGGATTTTTCATTGTTTAGTTAATTATTTTCTGCTTTAAACATTAGGTATGACGTTAAGACTTTAAAAAGTAACACAGGTTTAACTATTCCCAAATTTTTTAAAATAAGTATAAATTACCCTCGAACGCGCCCTTTTTAAGCGCATTTTAACAGCATCTTCACTAATCGATAATGAAGCTGCTATATCTTTCATGGGAATGGCGTGCTGGTATTTCATCAAAAGAAGCGCTTTTTCTTCAGGGTGAATCATTTCCAGAACATCGAGCAGTTTTTCGTAACTGAGTTCTTCAATGTCGGTATCCGATTCGTCGATAATTTCGGGTAACTCATTTTCTTTGTTCCAGTTGGGGTAGTGGAGTTGTTTCTGTTTCCTTAAAAAGTCGATAATATAATTGTAGGAAATGGAATAAAGCCACGAGGAAAAACTCGATTTACCCATGAAACTACTCAGTTTTTCAAATGCTTTGCTTAAAATATCATTACTGAGTTCCTCTGCTAAATTTCTGTTTTTGACAAAGCTGTAACATTTATCCAAAACTTTAGGATAATAACGCTGATATAAAATTTCGTAAAGATGATTTTTGTCTTCATCTAAAATTTTTTCAATAATTTCCTCATCGGTTAAAGCGTTGTATTTCAGTGCTTTCATAAAAACATTTACGAATAACGCAATAAAAATAGTTTTTTTTTTTCAATCGGGGTGTTACTTTGAAAAATGCCGTCGTCAAAATACTTGAATGAAAACAAATAGAAAAACATTCAAAACAATTTGTAAAACAATAAAAAGTAAATGATTAGAATTATGAAAAAGTTTTTAGTTTTTTTCGTTGTAGTTGCAAGTGCGGTTATTTTAAGTAGTTGTGCAAAAGTTCCACAGGCTGAAGTTGACGCAGCCAATGTTGCCATTGAACAGGCAAAAACAGCTGAAGCAAACCTTTATCTTGAATCAGATTTTCAGGCAGTTGTTGATTCAATGAATGCTATTAACGCTGAAATTGAAGCACAAAAATCAAAAATGTTTGGAAGTTACAAAGGAGTAAAAGAAAAATTAGCTGTTGTAACAACTCAGGCTACTGATTTGGTTGCAAAAACTGATACCCGCAAAGAAGAAATCAAAACCGAAGTTGCTCAGGCTCAGGCAGAAGTTGCAGCAATTTTAGCTGAAAACAACCAATTGGCTGAAAAAGCACCAAAAGGTAAAGAAGGCAAAGCTGCTATCGAAGCAATTAAACTTGACATTGCCGCTGTTTCTGCAACAGCTGACGAAGTACCGGCTTTACTCGAATCAGGAAGTTTACTTGCTGCTCAAACAAAAATTAACGCTGCAAAACAAAAAGCTACCGATATCAACACCGAGTTGAAAACGGTTCTTGAAAAATATCAGAAATAATTGACAGGATTATTAGGAGATTTTTAAGGTTGATTTTGCCGGGATTTTATCCCGGCATTTTCTTTGAAAAAAATTGAGATTGACCTTATATTTGTTAATGCCATTCAAAATAAACCGGTAGAGAAGGATGAAAGCGAAGAGGACAACAGTTTATTTAATTTCGATTTTTGTTGCATTGTTTGTTATTCTGGTCAGTTATTCTGCAATTGTATATTTTACCAATACACCTCCGCTGGAGGAAATCAGCAATGCAAGGCAAACACTGGCAAAAGCTCAGAAGAATTCAGCAGGAAAATATGCAGTAGAAACCTTAAAAGAAGCAGAGAATTTGTACAACCAATCGATAAATGAATGGAAATTACAAAATGAAAAGTTTTTTGTGTTTCGTGATTATACCCACATCAGGGAATTGGCCATAAAATCGTTCGAAGTGTCGTCGAAAGCTACGCACGAAGCCGGAAACGCACGATCGAAATTACAGGAAAATGCGGCAGCCGAACTGGAATCGCTGAAAGTTAAAATTGAAAAATTTGAAAAATATTACAAAAACCTTGCGCTTTCGCGTTCCACTTTCGATTTGTTTAACAAAGGGAAAACATGGTTTCTTGAGGCCCAGATTGAATACAAAAAAGATGAGTACAAACAGGCGATAAAACTGGCGTACAAAGCCACCGAGAATATTTCGCAGGCAGAGAAAAACGCACATTTTAAACTGGTTGAATTTTACAACGGTTTTCCAAAATGGAAAAAAAATGCCGAACTCGCTTATAATCTTTCAAAAAAAGGACAAACAGTGGTGCTAATCGATAAAATGCAAGCTTCGTGTACTGTATTAAAATCGGGCAAGGAATATAAAGTTTTTACTGCCGACCTTGGCAGAAGCTGGATGGGCGACAAGGTTATGATTGGCGATAAAGCTACACCCGAAGGTGTTTATAAAATACTGGAAAAGAAGAAAGGTAGTAAAACTAAATATTACAAAGCGCTGTTGATCGATTATCCGAACAACGACGATAAATTGCGTTTTAATGAAATGATTAAGGAAGGAAAGATTTCGAAAAACACTGAGATTGGCGGATTAATTGAAATACATGGCGAAGGAGGAAAAGGAGTTCATTGGACAGATGGTTGTATTGCGCTCGATAACAGTGAAATGGATGAAATGTACAACCTGTGTGCGGTAAACACGCCTGTAATTATTATTGGCTCTCGTATTCCACTTGAAGAATATATGAATTAGTAAATGGAAAAATTTTTAAAAATAGTACGGCCGGTTATAACCGGAATTATAATTTTGGTCGTAATTGCACTTTTTTGGTTGGGAAATGTATTCCTTGTACCGAAAATACAATATTCGAAATATCATGCTGCACTTGTTATGAAAGGTTCGCCGGATACTGTTTCAGTATCTGAAAAAGAAATGAAAGCTTTGCAAACAAAGGCTGCTGCACTCGACCGTAAAATTGACAAACTAACACCCGGAAACGCTTTTTTGATAATTAATACTTCCGACAATTCTTTTGCGTTGTACAAAAATAACCAGGTAATTCGTCGAGGTGTTTGTTCAACCGGAAGTTTTATCGAATTGCAGGTCGACAGTACCAAAAGTTATATGTTCGAAACACCCAAAGGCGCGCTTACCGTTCGGGGAAAAATTACCAATCCGGTGTGGCACAAACCCGACTGGGCTTTTATTGAAGAAGGCTTGCCTGTCCCGCCGCCAAATCATCCGTCGCGTTACGAAAAAAATGTATTGGGCGATTATGCACTCAGTTTGGGCGACGGTTATATGATTCACGGAACTTTGTACCAGCGTTTCCTTGGAATGCCGGTCACTCACGGTTGCGTTCGTATGGGCGACGAGGATTTGGAAGTGGTGTACAATACAATGCAAATTGGTTCAAAAGTTTTTGTTTATTAAAAGTATGAATACATTTTTTCAAAAATATAAAAAGGAATTTCTGATTGTGGTTTCAGTAGTTGCACTACTCCTGATCCTTTTTGGGGTAAGGGTATATTTTGCATTGAATGCAGTAAATATTCAATCGGGACAAACTGAAGGTGAAAATGCCGTTGAAAAACCCGATGCAGCGCTTTGGCAGAACGACGAAGCACAACATCTTCAAAAGGAAATTTACTGGCTGGAACAACAACTGGTGCTGGCAAAATCGGATTCAATAAGTTTGGGTATTAATTTAACCGACAGTGTTGTTCAGGTTCAGCTGAAAGGAACCATACTTTTTCAGTCGAAAATTATGGATCAAAGGCCAAAGAATTTTTTACCTCAATTAAAAGAGGAACCTTACCTGAGTTTTGCCAAAATTCACCGCATTCAAACCGAAAGCGCCAACATTCCTAAAAAACCGATAAAAAAAGTGCAGGCGCCAAAAGATGAATCGGAAGTTACCGATGTAAAACAGGACACAATTCCTGAAGCAGCGCTTGATTGGGATTTTCGGGTTGAAAGCAACATTAATGTTGTAATAAAAGGTGTTGCAATGGACGAAGATTCCCTGTTTCAGTTGAATACAAACAAAGATGTTTATAGATATCAGGCCAACGGAATTTTTAATCAGATTTTGCCTGAAAATTATACACCCACACTTTATATATGGTTGAACGACAAGGAAGCCAAAGCCATTTACCGTGCTTTGCCTGAAAGAGGAAAAGTAATCTTCCGCAACTAATTATCGGGTTAGTTTTTCAAATACATCCCTGAAAATGGCGTCGCGGTTTAATGTGTACGCCATTCGTATAAAATGTCTCGAATTGTCGGCGCTGTAAGTAACCTGGTCGGTTAAAACCGGGCTGTGAACTAAATTTGTGGGTAGCCACTGCGGATTTACCAGCCACGCTACTGCCGTAACATCCCAGATAACTTTCGACCAGGCTTCCTGACCTCCGCTGTATTCTTTTACAATGTTGTACAAGTAACCGGAAAGTTGGTTTTTGCCTTCCAAATAGTATTTTAATTCGGGAATAGTTGTGTGTAAATGCGAAACCACGGGCTGGCAAGGCATAATTGCCATTGGAACTCCCGAATTCAAAACAACCTGGGCTGCCGGAACATCCTGCATCAGGTTAAATTCTTTTTGGTGGGGCCAGTTTAAATCGTTTCCGCCAAGCCAAACTACCACAATGTTTTTAATTATTTCAGGATCGATTAAAATGGCCGATGCAACATTTGTAATACATCCAATAGTAACAACATACAACGGATTTTCGGGGCTGCTGGCTTTGGCTTTTTTTACAAGGTCAAGAGCGGCCTCGCTTTTAATCGGTTGGTGTGTATTTTCGAGATATTTTTCCGAGCCGCGAAAAACAAATCCTTCCGATGGTTTTCCCATAAAATTCAGCAAACGAAGAATTTCCTGATAGCTTTTTTCCATTCCGTCGCCGGGGCTAGTGGAACGGTCGTTGAAAAATGGCGCTGCATAAACAGCCTCCAGTTGAATTTTATCGGGAGAAAGAACGGCGTAAGCCAGTGCAAACTGGTCGTCAACCTCGTTGTACGTGTCGGTATCTAAAATCATTCGTACTTTTCCGTTGGGCGGGGTGAGTTGTTTTAAACGGAAAGTTTCTTCAAGTTTTAGGAAATTTTGTGCCAAACCCGAAAATCCGGCAACAAAAATAAAAAGCAAGGTAAAGGTTAGGTTTTTCATTGGTTTTAAGATTATTGGTTGTCGAGAATTTTAATCTCATTCAGCAAAACTTCCAGCGCTGGAGAAGCCATTCCGCCGTGGTCGAAAGAATCGAGTTCATAAAGTTTGGTTTTTTCATGACCAGCCACTTTCATCATCCGCCACATGTAAGCATTTTCTTCGTAACGGCCCAGCATTTCCCGTTCACGGTCGCCGGTAATCAGAATCAGCGGGGGCGCATCGTTCCGAACAAAATAAAGCGGTGCATATTCATCAACAATTGGCTGTGTGCCCGCAATTCCACGTTCTTCACGAACCGTGAAATGCGTAATTGTATGTCCGCTAAAAGGAATTAACATGGCAATATCGTTGGCGTCGATACCCAATACGGCAAGGTATTTTTTGTCGAGGCCAATCATACTGGTGAGATAACCGCCGGCTGAATGTCCGGAGACAACAATTTTTTTAGCATCGCCACCGTATTTTTCAATGTTTTTGAAAGTCCACGCCACAGCGGCTGCAGCATCTTCAATGTATGCAGGGCATTTCACTTTCGGGCTTAGCCGATAATTCACGGCAACCACAGCAATGCCTTTTTCCATTAATTTTTCAGGGATAAATTTATTTCCCGAAGTAATTCCGCCACCATGAAACCAAACAACAGTTGTAAAATCTTTTTTATTTTTAGGATAGTAAATGTCAAGTTTGCATCGTTCTGCAATATAATTATCGTTTGCCGCTTCTTCGTTGCTGCGGTAAAATATGTCATTTTCCAAATTGTAGTCTCCGCTTACTTCCTGAGCCTGAATGTTAGCAACAAAAAGTAAAGTCATTATCAGGGTAAAAATGTATAAAGCCCGTGTTTGTTTTTTCATAAAAAATTGTTTTAGGTTCGATGTTATTGTTTTGTCAAAGATAATTTTTTGAAACGGAACAGATAATTTCTTCTGTTTTTATTATTGAAAAAAACAAATTCAGTTAATTAAAAATCTTATTTACAGATGTTTAAACAGCAGGTTTTTATAGTTTTTTTAATGAATTAAAAGTTTTACTTTTATGCATCTTGATAACTAGTTTTTTTTATATGGTGGAGGAGTATACCTATCGGGTTTTTGTTGTTGAAAATAATAAGATATTTAATCATTTGGTTTCGGAATATCTTAAAAAAAAGGGATTTCCAAATGTTACATCTATAGTTTCAGGAGAAGAATGTGTTCAATTGGTAAAGCAGGGCGAAATTCCTAATATTGTTATTCAGGATTATTCTTTAGACGGAATGAACGGACTTGAAGTTTTGAAGGAAGTTAAAAAGCTGAGTCCTAAATCGGAGTTTATTTTTTTAACCAGCAATGAAAATATGGAGGTTGCCGTTAATACCATAAAATTTGGCGCTTTCGATTACATTGTAAAAGATAAAATGGCGCTGGAAAAGGTGGTTTATAAAATGCGGAAGATTGTAAAAATGTTTAAACTTGAACGCAAAAACCACCAAATTCGGATGGTTATGTATGCATTTTTGATATTTGTCGCTGTTTTAATCATTATTGCGTTTTTGGTTTTTGTCATCGATATTTTTAGGTTACGGATGGGTTGATAAAACGCCTAAATCTACAAAAAAAGGAGCATCTGTCTCTGCAAATACCCCTTTCCAAAAAATATTTTAAACGGTTATTTTGTAAGCTTTTCGAGTCGTTTCATTATAGAGAAGATGAAAGCGGCTGAAATCAGACAGCAGGATACAAAAATGGCCCACAACTGCCACAATTCAATTTTATCCCAGAAAAAGCTACCGATTCCGAGCAATTTATTTCCAACGGCAGTAGCCAGCAGCCAGCCTCCCTGCATTAATCCCTGGAAACGGGCAGGCGAAACTTTCGATACAAAGGAAAGTCCCATCGGGCTGAGAAACAATTCGGCAATGGTTAAAACCAGGTAGCTGCTAATCAGCCAGTACGGCGAGATTCTTGACGAATCGGGTACAGGCGCTCCATTCAGTTCAAACGGGGAATTGATGTTGAATGAACCGGTTAACATCACCATAAAACCAACGGCAGCAATAATCATCCCGATACCAATTTTTCGCGGAGTTGAAGGTTCCTTTCCCCGGTTAGCCAGCCAGGTAAAAATTCCGGTCACCAGAAATGTGAGTGAAACAATAAAAAGCGGGTTAAACGATTGGAATACTTCGGGTTGAATAGCATTGCTTGCTTCGGCTTGTTTGTAGAAGTAAAAAGTTAATCCACCGGCAATTACAAAAAGTGCCCCTCCAATAATCCGGTTTATTAATTCCCCTTTCCGAATCAATAAAACCAGCCCGGCAATGGTGGCGATAAACGCCAGGATGTTCCACATATCAAAGAAAAGATAGGTGAAAGCGCCAACCGCTTTTACAGTGTAATCGCGGGCAAAAAAGGTAAGTGTCAACCCGTTTTGGTGGAACGACATCCAGAAAAAGATTACCACAGCAAAAACCAGAAGCAACGCTTTTATTCGCGGTCGTTCTTCTTTGGTTGAAATTTGTAAAATCCAGGCAATAAAACCGGCAAACAAACCAAAGGCAAAACCGATGTCCACATTTCCTAAAATAAAATAGAAAACAAGTATGGTTGCAGCCATTACGGCTAGCGAAATCAAGATTTTCACAAAGCTGACACCAACTTTTGCATCGGCAGTCGATTTAACCACTTCTTTGTTGGGAAGCAGTTTGTTAAAGAAAATATATACCATCAACGAAATCAGCATTGCGCCGGCAGCAACTGCAAAGGCGTAATTGTAACCCCTCGAAAATACATCGATGTAATTTTGGGCAAAAGCCTGTAAATCGGTAACCGGCCCGTTTTGACTTACGCTGTTGGCTAGTTGTGCAAACTGTGTTGTGTCGGTAAGAGTGCCATTAATCATTTGGTGGCACATCGACGGCAGACTTGCATCGTGAGCTAGACCATTGGTTTTTAGCCACCAGTTTCGTGCGGCATTGGCAGCAAAAGGTGCAAAAAATGCTCCGATGTTTATTCCCATATAAAACAACAAATACGCTTTGTCGCGCAGTTTTTCATATTTTGGGTCATCGTACATTTGGCCTACAACTGCTTGCAGGTTTCCTTTAAATAATCCGTTACCCAATGCAATGGTAAACAGGAAAAGCACCGTCATTGCCAGCGACATTCCCGGAATTGCCATCATTATATACCCCAGAAACATAACCACGATTCCGGTTAAAATTACGGCTTTGTATTTTTTTGTGGCGTCGGCAATTATACCGCCCAGCAATGCAAGCGCGTAAATGGCAAAATAAAACCAGCTGTAAATACTTCCTGCTGTGGCTGCATTTACATCGAATTTGGCCTGAAGAAACAACACCAGGATTGCCATCATGGTATAAAAGCCAAACCGTTCGCCCATGTTGGCGAAGAAGGCAACGATTAAACCTTTAGGATGATTTTTGAACATTTTTTAGCTTTTTGATTGATTAATTCTTTTAAAGTACAGTCGTTCACAAATATAAAAATCTTTTGCACTTTGCCAACTTGACAAAGGTCAGGTTCGGGCTTTAAACTGAAAAAAGTGAAGTGGAATTTTTTGTGGAGCGATACGATTTTACTGTCAGTGGAAAGTTAGGATATTCGTTTGAAAATTTTGTGTATTTTTTTGGGAAATATGCTTTTTCATCAAATTTGCTTTCTATTGCAAATCCTTTATCGAATTCAGTAGAAACAACAAAATCAACTTCATTTCCATCAGCTGTCCTCCAATATCGAATTTCATCAATTGAATATTTATTTCTCAGTTGCAGAAAAATGAAATTTTCAACTAATTCACCTTTGTCAATTCGAAATTCTACAGGCTGAAACAGATTGAGTAAAACATTGCGCATTCCCAGATCATTAAAATAGACTTTTGGCATTTTTGTAAGTTCCTTTTTTAAATTTCTATAAAAAGGTCTAACCAGGTTAATATGGAATGTTTTTCGAAGCGTATTAATATAATTTTCAATGGCTGTTATCGATAATTGAAGCGAATTTGAAAATTGGTTCTGGTTTAGTAATCCACCGGTTTGTGCCGCAAGAACTTTTAGCATAAAGTGGTACTTTTCCTCGTTCCGAATTCCGCTTTCCAGAATATCTCTTTTTATAAACGATTGGGAGAGTTCAGTAAGCATGGATTTTTTGCGTTCGGTACTTTCTGATAAAACCACTGCCGGATAGCCTCCGAAGGTAAGATATTCATCGAGTAACTGTTTTAATTTTTTCGATTGCAGCGATTCGTAATTTTCCCTTTTTTTTATTTCTTCAAGCTCAAGAATAAGTTTGTTGTTTTGTGTTTTGAAATAAATAAATTCCTCAAAACTAAGTGTATACAGGTTGAAAATCTGTTTTCTTCCTGCAAGGGAATCACTGAACTTTTGATCGATGTAAAATGCGCTGCTTCCCGTACAAATAATTTTTATCTCTTTGTAGTGAAAATCAAAATGATATTTTAGAAAGTGGGTTGGATTTTTTAAATATTGAATTTCATCCAGCAATATGAACGCCTTTTTTTCGAGTGTAGGAAGGAAGTCAAAAAGCGTTTCAGGATGAGAATCCAATCGGGCAAGGATTTCAGGTGCTTCCATCGATAAATAAAAACAACGTTCTTCTTTTTTGTTGAGATAATCTTCTATAATACGAAGAACAGACGTTTTTCCACATTGACGAGGACCTGTAATAACAATGAATTCATCAAAATTCAGATTGTTAATTATTTTATTTACTATGGGGCGTTTAATGAGTTCCATACTTCAAAAGTAAGAAATATCCGATAATTTTCATTTCAAAAGTAAGAAATATCCGATAATTTTCATTTATCAAATAAAAATTATCGGTTTTTAAGTTGAATAATTCTGGCTGATTCGAAGCTGATTATTTACTTCGACCGCGAATTTTGTATTTTTACTCATCTGTTTTTGTATTTTTCTCAATACTCAAAGTCTCAAAGTGAATAAAATGAAACTTTTCACCACAAAACAAATAGCTTTACTCGATAAATTTACAATTGAAAATGAACACATTTCCGACATTGATTTAATGGAGCGGGCTGCTTTGCAAATTACACACTGGCTGGTAAAACGGTTCAGCACCGAACAAAAAATGGTTTTTTTCGCCGGTCCAGGAAACAACGGCGGCGATGCATTGGCAATTGCACGTCAGTTGGCGGATTTGGATTTTTTTTGTGAAGTATTTCTGCTGGATTTCGGCAAGGAATTAAAAGGCTCGCCTGCTACAAATTGGCAAAGGCTGGAAAAGCAAAAAAAGGTAAAACTTTTCAAAATAAAAAGTGAGACCGACCTTCCTGATTTGGCGCCGACGGATATAATTATTGACGGGTTGTTTGGCTCGGGACTTACCCGCCCGGTGGAAGGATTTCCTGCAGTCGTTGTACAGAAAATAAATACGCTCGCAGAAAGAATCATTGCCATCGATATTCCCAGCGGTTTGATGGGGGAGGACAATTCAGCAAATATTCCTGAAAACATTATAAACGCCGATTTTACGCTTACTTTTCAATTTCCCAAAATTAGTTTTTTGTTTGCTGAAAATGAAATTTATACCGGAAAGTGGGAGGTTCTTCCTATTGGTTTGCATCCCGATGGAATGCAGCAAATTTCTTCCGATATTTTTTTTACTGAAAAGGAAGACATTCAAAAGATTATACAGCCCCGTGCGAAATTTTCACACAAGGGAACTTTTGGTCATGCCTTGTTGATAGCCGGAAGTTTTGGAAAAATGGGCGCTGCAGTTCTGGCTTCGAAAGCTTGTTTACGTGCCGGAGTAGGTTTGCTTACTTCGCATGTTCCACGGCTGGGTTACTACATTCTTCAAACTGCTGTTCCCGAAGCCATGGCCAGTGTCGATCCGCACGATTTAATGTTTACTGAATTTCCCGATTTGTCATCGTTTTCGTCCGTCGGTGTTGGACCTGGCCTCGATAAAAAACAAAATTCGCGAAAAGCCCTGTGTGAATTGCTGGAGAAAGTTAACTGCCCTCTGGTTATCGATGCCGACGGTTTAAACATTCTTTCGGAAAACAAAACCTGGCTTGAAAAACTGCCTCAGAATTCGGTTTTGACGCCACATCCGGGCGAGTTTCAGCGGTTGGCAGGTGAGACGGCAAATTCGTACGAAAGAATTCAGAAACAACTTCAGTTTGCAAAAAAATACAAGGTTATTGTTGTGCTGAAAGGGGCATTTACAACAATTGCAACTCCTGAAGAAAAGCTATTTTTCAATTCAACAGGAAACCCCGGAATGGCAACCGCCGGCAGTGGCGATGTTTTAACGGGAATAATTCTGAGTTTGCTTGCTCAGGGAATTTCGCCAGAAAATGCAGCCAAAGCAGGAGTTTTTCTCCACGGACTAGCCGGCGATTTGGCAGCTGGTGAAAAATCGGAGAACGCTTTAATTGCCGGTGACATCACCGAATTTTTAGGAAAAGCCTTTCTTGAATTGATGAAATAATCTTTTTTAACTTCCCAGCCGAAAGATTTTCCTTGAAATGCATAATAAAATCTCTATTTTTAGGTCTTAATTAAAAAAGTTATGAAGCGAACAATTTTATTCATATTAGCCGTTGCCTTTATGGTTCCGGTCTTTGGTCAGAAAAACAAAAAGGAAGAAGAAACCGTTGTTCCCGCTTATGTTGAGGGTGTTACGTATGCACTTCCGCGAACCGGAATCGAAATAGTTGTAAAAGCGGTAAAAGAAACTTTTGAACCGGGACCGTACGCTGCGTATGCCGAGCAATTGCTGGGAATTACAGATGCAAAAAACAGAGGTTCGGTTCAATGGACCATTGCTGATGTGAAAATTGAAACTTTCTCGGAACCCGATCCCGATCAGGTTTACAAAGCCCTTGGAAATGCTTCATTCCTGGTAAGTTTGGCTCCGAATGGTTGTTTGGCAGCAATAAATACAAAAAATTCAGTAAGCGAATTAATGCCGGTTCAAACCAACAGTTTTGTTGTTGAAACCGAAAAAAACGATGGATTCTCGTTTGCCAACTTTAATACATCGCCAATGCTTTCTCCGGGCGATTCAACCAATAATTTTCGCCCGGTTCGGATAAGTACCGACCAAAAAGCGGCAGAAGCTGCAGCCCGGATTCTTGACAGCAGAACAATTCAGTACGACATTGCCGCCGGCCTGCTCGACGAATTTCACCCCGACGGAAAAGCCTACGAAGAAAGTTTGAAAGAACTCAAAAAAATAGAAAAAAATTATCTCACGCTTTTTACAGGAAGAACTACGTACGACAGTGAGGTTTTTAGTTTCGATTTTGTTCCCGGCGCTTCTTCCGAAAAAGGCGATATTGTTTTTCGTTTTTCCGATGAAAACGGGGTAGTTCCTGCTACCGATCTTTCAGGGAAACCGGTAATGTTGAAAATTGAACCGGAAAAAAACCTTTCGGGAAAATACTCCGTTCTGGCAAAATCCGATAATCCAAATGCGGGCGAAAGCGGTGTTTATTACCGAATGCCCGGCGTTGGGACCATTAATGTAATTTATGAATTAAAAACCATCGCCACAGCGCGCGCCACACTGGCCCAGTTTGGTGCGGTGGCCCCGGTGCCCGAAGATTTACTGTTTGGAGATTATCAACTGGAATTTCATCCCGAAACGGGCGCAATTAAATCGATTTCAAAAAAATAAAATAATATAAAAAGGTGATCAAATGTTGATTGCCTTTTTTTATGTCATTTTTATAGCATGTAAAATTTTTTATTTTTAGCGGCTTAAGAAAATCTAATAAAAATAAGTTATATGACAAATTTGATTAAACAGACTCTTCGCGATTCGAAGAAGGCAAGATGGATTGCCCTGGTAATACTATCGTTTACAATGTTTGCCGGGTATATGTTCACCGAGGTGATTTCCCCTTTGAAACCAATAATGGAACGAACGTTGGCGATGAACAGTTCCGATTTCGGGTTTATTACCAGCGCTTACGGGCTTTTCAACGTATTTTTGATGATGCTGGTTATTGTAGGTATTTTGCTCGATAAGTTCGGAATCAGGTTCAGTACCATTACGTCGGCATTCATAATGATTATTGGGGGAGTTATTAAATACTCTGCATTTAAAGGATTAATCGGTTCGCCGGAAACAATAGTTCATGTTCCTCTTTTGAATCTCGATATTACAACCCAGGTTTTTTGGGCAGGTTTTGGATTTGCAGTTTTTGGTGTTGGTGTTGAATATGCCGGAATTACGGTTTCAAAAGCCGTTGCCAAATGGTTTAAAGGAAAAGAAATTGCCCTTGCCATGGGAATGCAGGTGGCAATTGCCCGTTTGGGGTCGTTTGCACCGTTGGCTTTTGGGGCAAAAATCGCCAATACTTACGACGTTCCAACTACCATTTTAATCGTTGTTGTATTTCTGATTTTAGGTCTTATCGGATTTTTCTATTACAATATTATGGACAAAAAGCTGGATGCTCAGATTATAGAAGAAGACGGAGGTCCGGCCGAACAGTTTAAGTTTTCCGATTTGCTGGTAATTATTGGTAACTGGGGATTCTGGCTGATTGCATTGTTGTGTGTTTTCTTTTATTCAACCGTTTTCCCGTTCTACAAATACGGCCCCGATTTGATGGTAAACAAATTTGGTGTAAGCGAAGACTGGGCGGGCTTTTTACCGAGTCTTGTTCCTTTTGGTACCATGTTGCTCACACCGATTTTTGGTAGTATTTACGACAAAAAAGGAAAAGGTGCTTCCATTATGATTCTAGGTGCATTCCTGCTGATTATCGTTCACGGAATTTTCTATCTGCCGTTTGTAACCAGCGTTGTTGCAGCTTTCTTTAACGTAATTTTACTCGGAATTGCTTTCTCTTTGGTTCCTTCTGCCATGTGGCCGTCGGTTCCGAAAATTATTCCTGAAAAACAGTTGGGAAGTGCTTACGCCGTAATTTTCTGGGTGCAGAATTTCGGATTGTGGGGAATTCCGCTTGCCGTTGGAATTGTTCTCGATAAAACAAATCCGGGTGTGGCTCAGGCAAAAGCTGCAGGCCAGGCTGTAAATTACGATTATCAAACTACCTGGACAATTTTTGTAGCTCTAACCATTTTGGCATTGATTACAGCATTCTTGTTGAAAATGGAAGACAAACGCAAAGGTTACGGTTTGGAATCGCCAAACATTAAACAGTAGTAAAACCGCTTGAAGCACGAAGTTGGTTGTTGGAAAAAGTTTTTCCGGCTCCCGACTTCGTGCTTTTTGCAAAATATATATGTTATGACACAGATTAAAAATATTCAGCCAACGGAAGTGTGGAGCATTTTCGACCAGATGTTACAGATTCCGCGTCCTTCGTACCACGAAGAAAAAATTCAGGACTGGGCTTTTAATTTTGGAAAAAGTCTTGGTTTGGAAACCCTGAAAGATGAGGCCGGAAATGTGATCATCCGTAAACCGGCAACTCCGGGAATGGAAAATTGCAAAGGTGTTATTTTGCAAGGCCACCTCGATATGGTTCCGCAAAAAAACAGCGACAAAGTACACGATTTTGTTACCGACCCGATTGAAGCTTTTGTTGATGGTGATTGGGTAACCGCAAACGGCACTACTTTGGGTTCCGACAACGGAATTGGGGTTTCGGCAGCAATGGCTGTTTTAGCATCAAAAACGCTGAAACACGGCCCGGTGGAAGTTTTGTGTACCGCAACCGAAGAAACAGGAATGGACGGTGCCAACGGTTTAAAACCGGCCGTTTTGCAAGGCGATATTCTGATAAATATGGATTCGGAAGATGAAGGCGAATTGTATGTTGGTTGCGCCGGCGGTGAAGACGCAAACGTTTTGTTTACTTATTCCGACGAAGAAATTCCTGCCGGGTTTGCAGCTTTAAAATTCAATGTTACCGGAATGAAAGGCGGTCATTCGGGCATCGATATTCCGCTGGGCAGGGGAAATGCCAATAAAGTATTTTTTAGGATTTTGAATGCTGCTCACGAAAAACTGGGAGTGCGCCTGGCAAGTATCGATGGCGGAAGTTTGCGCAATGCCATTCCGCGTGAAGCTTTTGGAGTAATTGCTGTTAGCGAAGCTTTGGTTCCCGATTTTGCTGCACTGGTTGAAGACGTGACCGGAATCATAAAAAAAGAACTTTCAGCAACAGAACCGAATCTGAAAGTTACAGTGGAACAGACTGAACTTCCGGTTGCTTTGATCGATGAAAAAACGCAGGTAAATCTGACTTTGTCGGTGTTGGCTTGCCCGAACGGAGTAATCAGAATGAGTGATAGCATGGAGGGTTTGGTGGAAACTTCAACCAACCTGGCCATAGTAAAATCGGATGCAGAAAAGAAAACCATAACTTGTGCAGCATTGATGCGCAGTTCCGTGGATTCCGCAAAAGAAGATTTGGCTTCAAGAATGAAAGCTGTTTTTACGCTAGCCGGAGCAAAAGTTACATTTTCGGGCGCTTACCCGGGCTGGAAACCCAATATGGAATCGCCGATTCTGAAAACCATGCAGCAGGTGTACAACAGCAAATATGGAAAAATACCGGAAATAAAAGCGATTCACGCCGGTTTGGAATGCGGGATTCTTGGAGGAAAATACCCGGACTGGGACATGATTTCCTTTGGCCCGACCATTCGTTTTCCGCACTCGCCCGATGAAAAAGTAAACATTGCAACCGTACAAAAATTCTGGGATTTTCTGGTGGCCACCCTCGAAAATATTCCTGAGAAATAGGTGGGAATCTTTCTAAAGTTCTCGCTAAGTTTTTTGAAAAAGAAGCCATCTGTTTGTTTACGGATGGCTTCTTTTTTGCTAATTGCTTGCGGCTCGCAGCTTAAAGCTATTCCACAACCAAACTTCCCTGTTCATCAAATTTCCAGAAGGGTGCCCAGGCAATTTCCCAGACATTATCGTCGGGATCGGCAAAATAAGCATCAAAACCGCCCCAAAAAGTGTCACGCGGTTTCACCAAAACTTTGGCGCCATTTTGTACTGCTTTGTTAAAGATTTCTGTAACAGCTTCTTTGGAATCCTGATTGATGGCAAGGGTAACTCCCGAAAATCCGGTTCTTTCTGATGAAATCTCAGCATCTTCAGCCAGTTTGTCAAGCGGGTAAAGCGCCAGCACAATTCCTCCGTGGTTAAAAAATACAATGTTTTCGTCGCTGCCGTTTGCCGGTTCCCAACCCAGCGCATTTTTGTAAAAAGCTTTCGATTTCTGAAGGTCTTTTACACCCAGTGTTACAATGTTTAAACGTGGTTTCATATCAATTTGAATTTAATTTTTTCATGGGCAGAACTTTGAGATTACTCTGCGCTCTCTGTGGTTAAGAACAAGAATTATATTTTTTGCATTCTGAAAAATCCCCGCAGTTCCTCTTTCCGGTTGTCGGATAAGTTGTGCCACCGGATTCCCTGAATGGCGCCTTCCAAAGCACATAATTTACAGAAACAGGCGGTCTCGTCTACAGCCTGAATGCGGAGAAAAGCATTTTCCGTTCCCAGGTTCCGAAGTTCTTCAGGCGTAGTAATTCCGGCTTCATTTAACAAATTTTCAAGTACGGTACTGATGTTGGGCAGGCTGCTTAATTTTTCCATCGCTTTTTGTTCAAAAGTAAATATTCATTCAATGAAAAAGCAAAAGCCAATGTACTTTATTCAGAAAATTTTGTACAAATATTTAAAAGGCTTTTATTCTGAAATTCATCCTGTTCAAACGGTTTTCTGTCGTGATCATTTTTCATTTGAATAAATTTTTGGTTATTTCGTTGCAATTACGAAAAGCAATGATGGAAAACAGATCATGTATACTTTTTTGCCGTTGTAAGGCTCATGTTATTTCTTCGGAATCGATGGAAAAAATTGCTGTAGGCCTCAAAAATTTCGATACCGATGTTTTTGAATTGCAGGATTTGTGTGCAATGACACTGCGCGAAAAAGATGTACTAAATACCATTGGAAAAGAATTTCAGCAAAAAATTATTGTGGCCTGTTATCCGCGGGCCATTAAAAATATGTTCCGGCAAAACGCGATTGAATTTGGCGATTTTGAGGTGCTGAATTTTAAGGAACTTTCTTCGGAAATGATTTTTGAAAAGCTGGAAAATGATTTCCAGATTAAAAGGGGAGAAGCACGTTATCAGGTTCAGATTACCGATTTGGATGTGCCGGCGTGGTATCCTGTAATCGATGAATCGTTGTGTACATTGTGCGGAAAATGTGCGCGTTTTTGTTTGTTTGGCGTTTACAGTTACGATAAAAAAAGTCTGAAAGTGGTCGATCCGCTGGCTTGCAAAGATCATTGCCCGGCTTGTGGAAGAACCTGCCCGACTTCGGCAATTATGTTTCCGCGACTGGCAGAAAACACGATTTTGGCCGGCGATGAACCCAACGGGAAAAAAATCGCCATCGACAAGGGAAGTTTACTTTCTTCGCTGAATGCGAGAAATCAGAACCGCCGGAACATTTTCAGGCAGGGAGTTGTTGAACAAGCCGAAGAAGAACGCCGGAAAGCATTGGAAGAATTTAAAAAAGGACTCGATTTCAAAAAGAATGATTAAACGAATTCTGAAAAATACCGATAAAAAGTGCCTGTACAAATTTGTGTACAACATGGGAGTAAAAGGTTCGCTCAGTTTTGCACGGTACCAGAAACGGCTGAAAAAAGGAGATTTTTTCCCGGCTTTTCATTTTATTTCGGTCACCGACGACTGCAACCTGAATTGCCAGGGCTGCTGGGTGACGCACAAAAAGGAAAACAACCGGATGTCGCCCGAAACGCTGAACCGGATTATCAACGAAACCAAAGCCAAAGGTTCCTACTTTTTTGGTATTCTGGGAGGAGAACCGCTAACGTACAAACCGCTTTTCGATGTGTTGGCACAACACCCTGACTGCTATTTTCAGATGTTTACCAACGGTACTTTGTTAACGCCAAAAGTAGCCGAAGAATTGCGAAAACTGGCCAATGTAACCCCGCTCATCAGTTTTGAAGGCGATGAAGTTGTAGCCGATGTTCGCCGACGGGGAAAGGACGTATTTCGCCGTACCGTGGAAGCTGTTGAAAATGCTACCGGCGCCGGTTTGATTACCGGAGTTGCCATGAGCGTTTGCAAGTCGAACATTGATTTGGCGCTTTCCGAAGATTTTATCAACTCGCTCATTCAGAAAAATGTGGCGTATCTTTGGTATTATATTTACCGGCCAGTGGGTGCCGACTCAACGGTTGAACTGGCGCTGGATAAAAATGAAATTCAAAAACTGCGGCAATTTATGGTGGATGCACGTTCAAAATTCGATATTGCAATTATCGATGCTTACTGGGATCAGGACGGGAACGGACTTTGCCCGGCAGCAACCGGATTAAGTCACCACATCAACGCTTCGGGATTTGTTGAACCTTGTCCGGTAATTCAGTTTGCTACCGATAATGTTGGAAACAAACCACTGGAAAATATATACAAAGAATCGGTGTTTCTGAAAGCATTGCGAAACGAAATTCCAAAGAAAACTTCGGGTTGTATTATAATGGAAGACCCGAAATGGCTGGTTGAAATGACTGAAAAATACGAGGCCCGCGATTCTTCGGGAAGGGAAAATGAGGCAGAGCGCTTAAAAAATATGCCAACGGTGCCAAGCCACGGTTCCGGCGTTCCGGTTCCTGAAAAAGGCTGGATTTATCGCTTTGCAAAAAAACGCGCTTTTTTTGGATTGGGCGCTTACGGATAAAAAATGGCAGCAAAAAAACGCATATTAAAAGTCCCGAGAGACAAGCGAATCCGCGAGTTGTTGCGGAAAGAGGTGGTTTTGTTTGCTGCTGAAAACAAAATACTGCCACCGGCTCCGTTTGAATTGCTCGAATCTAAATCGTTGGAACTGTTAAAACGGCTGGAGTTGGATGAAGAATTCCTCGATTTTACCATTGTTTTGCTGGGAAACGAAACCTGGCGCGACGTGGTAAATGCAACACCTTTTCACCGCCGGCTTTTGTTGTTACCGCAGTGTTTGCGCAACAATTTGAAATGCAAAGGCGTTTTTGACGATTTGGGGTTAATTTGTGCAGGCTGTAAAAGTTGTCAGATTGATGGTGTGTTGGGAAAAGCCGAAAAGCTTGGCTATTCAACGCTGGTAGCCGAAGGAACAACTGTTGCCATTGGTTTGGTAGAAGAAGGTTCCATCGATGCGGTAATTGGCGTGAGTTGCATGCCGGTGTTACAGAATTCGTTTGAACCGGTTTCAAGGGCTGCGGTTCCGGTTATCGGACTGCCGCTGTTGTTCGACGGTTGTACAAATACCACACTTGATTACGACTGGCTTTTTTCTGAAATCGACAAGGTAACGGACAATACTGAAAACAGGCCGCTTTCTGTCTCGTTGATTAAAAATCAGGTGGAAGAATATTTTACAGGAGAAAATCTGAAACTTATTTTTCAGGGAAATACCGAAACCGAATTGCTGGCCTTAAAAACCATGGCTTTGGGTGGGCAACGGATGCGGCCACTGCTCGCTTCACTGGCGTATCAATCTTACGCTGAAACAGTTTCAGAAGAAATTCAAAATAAAATAGCGGTTGTTATCGAGTGTTTTCACAAAGCTTCGCTGGTGCACGACGATATTCAGGACAACGAGGATTTTCGGTACAACCAGCCTGCGTTGCACAAAACGGCCGGAATTCCGGTGGCCATCAATATCGGTGATTATCTGATTGGAAAAGGCTACCAGTTGCTGGCCGGAATTCCATGTACCCCTGAAATAAAAGCCGAATGTTTAAAAGTGGTGGCTGAATCGCATTTAAACCTTTCGGAAGGCCAGGGTGCCGATATTTTGTTACAGCAAAACATCGCAAAAAAATCGGTGGACGAAGTGTTGAAAATTTTTGAGCAGAAAACCGGGGAAGCCGTGAAAGTGGCTTTGCTAACCGGCGCCATTGCGGGAAATGCCCCTGAAAATGACATCAGGATTTTGTCCGATTTTTCGGAATATTTTGGAATTGCCTACCAAATCCGCGACGATTTAAACGAACTGCGCGAAACCAACGAGCTGAAACATGCTTTCGATTTTCCGTTTTTACTGTCGTTACTTAACAAAAGTATAAACGGCCACACTCCCACATTTTCAGAGATATTAAAAACCGAAAGTTTTGATGTTTTAATGGATAACTTCAAAAAACACGAAACCGAAATTACAGCCGGTAACTACCTGGACGAATTTGTGCAGAAATGCTACAATGAGCTGAACAAGTTACAAAACCAGCGACTTCGGCTTGCGTTGTACGGGGTTATGGGAAAAGTTTTTAAAGCGTAGCGTGGGCGGCAAAAAATCATACCAGCCTGTTTGCCGTCAATTTATTTCCGAAATTGAAAAAGGATTTTTTTTACTTGATGAAACTTCGCGTACTGAAGTTGTTGGTTTTATAAAAACGCAGCAGCACAAAAACGGCGCATTTACCGACCGCGCCGGCAATCCCGACCTCTATTATTCCCTTTTTGGCGTTTGGCTGGCAAAAGCCCTGAAAATGGAAAAACAGCAGATAAAACTGAGAGAATACATTTCAACTTTTCAAAAAGAGGAAGAAAAAATTGTAGACCAATTTTCATTGTTGTTAATCTCACTTGTTTTGCTGGAAAATAATTTTAAGAAACCTTCATTTTTTGAATTGCTTCGATGGATATTGAAAGGTGGCAAAAATTTGAGTTCTGCGTATCGGTTTTTTCTTTTTATGCTGAGTTTCGATGCCTTGTTTGGAAAGAACCGGGCGATTTATTTCCTGGTGCGCATCTTTCTGAATTTTTACAATTTTTCAGGCGATTTACCGTGTAGTTTTTATTCGGCAATACTTTTAGCCAAATTTTTAACCGGACAAAAAGTGGAAAAAGAAGCCGCAATTTTGTTGGGTTATTTTGAGAAAGGCAAAGGATTTAAAGTTTTTCGTGAACAGAAAAATGCCGATTTGCTCTCAACTGCGGTGGCGCTTTTTGCCTTGAAAAAAGTCGGACAGGATTTACGAACGTTTGCTCCCGATTGTCTGGACCTGGCTCAGGAAAATTATGAAAACGGCGCTTTTTTATCGGGTGACGGCGATTTGTCGCGCGATTTGGAATATACGTTTTACGGTTTGCTAACTTTGGGAGTGCTTTCGTGAAAATGAATAAAACAGAAATTCAAAAAAGATTAAATGAAACAGGCCGTTTTGTAGCCTCTCAATTAAATCCGGAGGGTTTTTGGGACGGCCGGCTTTCGTCGAGTGCGCTGGGAGTTGCAGTTGCAGTTGCTGCCCTTCATTTTGATGATGAAAAGAAAAATTCCGCAGAAATTCTAAAAGGAATAAAATGGCTGAATACAAATATAAATTCCGACGGAAGTTACGGCGATACACCCGAAAGCCCGGGAAATGTGAGCACCAGTTTGCTGGTGTACGCCGCGCTGAATTTGTATTCAGCAAAAGAACAGCCGGTGAAAGAGACGCAGCAAAAAATTGCGGGTTATTTAGCTTCCCTTAAAATTGATGTGAATTCGCCACAGGTTGCCGAATTTATTTTGGAGCACTATCAGAAAGATTACACGTTTTCGGTACCGATTCTGGCCATGTGCGGACTTTGTGGCGTGCCGGGCGAAGATGCATTTAACCACATTCCGCAACTGCCTTTTGAGCTTTCGTTGTTGCCGCGACGGTTTTACCGTTTGCTGAATTTAAGTGTGGTAAGTTACGCCATTCCGGCGCTGGTAGCTGTGGGAATTGTAATTTTCAAAAAGAAAAAACCGAACCTGTTTTGGCGGATTGTAAGGAAATTCTCCATCAAAAAGGCGATGAATATATTGCATAAAATGTTGCCCAAAAGTGGCGGTTTTCTGGAGGCAATTCCTTTAACAGCTTTTGTTGCTTTGAGTTTGATTAATTCGGGTTTTGCTGAAACCGAGGTGGTGAAAAAAGGCATTCAGTTTTTAAAACGGACACAGCGCGAAGACGGTGGCTGGCCCATCGATGTGGATTTATCGACCTGGGTAACTACACTTTCAGTAAAAGCATTTCGCGAAAATCTAAATGGATTTATTACATCGGATCAGCAGGATAAAATTGCTGACCATTTAAAACGGATTCAAAACAATCGGGTTCATCCGTTTAACGGCACCGGCCCGGGTGGCTGGGGCTGGACCAGTTTTTCAGGCTCGGTTCCCGATGGCGACGACACGCCCGGAGCAATTTTAGCTTTGTTAAAACTTCAACCCAAAGAAAAGGTAAAAAATGAGGTTTTGGCCGGGGCAAAATGGTTAAAGGAACTGCGAAACAACGACGGTGGATTTCCAACATTTTCACGAGGTTGGGGAAAATTGCCGTTCGACCAGAGTTGCTCCGATTTGACCGGTCACTGTTTGCTGGCCGTTTCGGCAGTTTTGGAAACATATCGTAATGAAATGGAAAAAACAGATTCGCGGATTCTGGAAAACATTTTTGAAGGAGCGTTGAAATACCTTGAAAAAGGGCAGTCTGAAAAAGGAAGCTGGCTGCCGCTGTGGTTTGGAAATCAGCAAAATGAAGGACATTTGAACCCGGTGTACGGAACGGCCAAAGTGGTAACATATTTAAAAGATGCAGCGGAACACCGCTGGCTTTCGGAACCGGTAAAAAGGAAGTTGGAAAGTATGACTCAAAAAGGAAACGACTTTTTGGTTTCAGTTCAAAACGAAGACGGAAGCTGGGGCGGCGATAAAAATATTCCCGGAACGATCGAGGAAACAGCATTGGCCATTTCGGCACTTATTTCAGAAAAGAACAAAGAAAAATGTGATTCCGGTTTTCTCTGGCTTGAAAAATACATTCAAAAAAACGGATTTAAACCGGCGCCCATTGGTTTGTATTTTGCCTCGCTTTGGTACGACGAAAAAATGTACCCGGTAACTTCCTACCTCGAAGCTTTAAGCCGGACAGAATAAGTAATTTCATCGCAAACTGTTTTAGAATAAGTATTTGTCGTTTGGCGACCATTTTTTATTAGTATTTTGAAACGGTAAAATCTGGTAAATCAGGAAATGAACATTTCTTACCGTTCAAATAGTTATCGAAATATGGAAAAATATGAATCAGAAAACTTTCGGGGTGATTTAATTTCCGAGTTTCGGAAACTGGACGAAATTTTGGAGTCTTTTCAAAATCAATTTTCAAAAGGAGTTTTAACAAGTATTAATGAAATGTACCCGGATTTGGTTTGTCCGGGGGAATTGGAAGAGTTGGTGTTAAGGTATGCCAATCAGATTTTTAATACGGCTGAGTCGGTTTGCGACAAGGATAAAAATTACAACGAATTCAGGTTAGCCGACGAAGTTAATGTTATGAGCAAGGTGGTTTCAAGGCTTTCAGAAGAGAATAGGGAAAATAAGGAACTGGCGAATCGGATTCATCAAATGGCAAAGGAAATGATGGTGAAATTTAATCCTGATTTGATGGATTTGTCTGCTGAGGGTTTTCGGTTGCTTGAAAAATATGCTTTGATGTACAATCTCTTTTTTATGGGAGGTTTTTTCAACCTCATGCATGAGGAATAGAAAAGTATCGAATTAAAAAGAAAGGCTTTCATTTATTATGAAGGCCTTTCTTTTTAGTATCAATGGTTTTATCTGTCAATATCGATATCGGTACCAATGAGCCGTTTTCCAAAATCGGTGTTGTTCATGCGCGGAGGGGCAATGTTCAGAATGTTTTTCGCAAAAAAATTGCAAATTCTTCTTTCGCCGTATTCGCCTCCCCATTCGTGTTTTTTTCCGGGCAAAACCAGAAAATCAAAATCTTTATTTGCTTTAATCAGCGCATCGCAAACCTGGTAGGTAGAAGCCGGATCGACATTGTTGTCCATTTCACCAACTACAAGCATTAAATTGCCCTGCAAACGAAAAGCGTTGTCAACGTTCGAGCTTTCGCCATATTCCGGTCCAATCGGCCAGCCCATCCACTGTTCGTTCCACCAGATTTTGTCCATTCGGTTGTCGTGGCAGCCGCAAACAGAAACCGCTACTTTGTAAAATTCAGGATGAAAAAGCATTGCGCTCATCGAATTTTGTCCGCCGGCCGATTTCCCGTAAATTCCAACATTGCTGATATCCATAAACGGAAATTTTTCAGCGGCATCTTTTATCCACAAAATCCTGTCGGGAAAACCGGCGTCTTTTATGTTTTTCCAGCAAACGTCGTGAAAGGCTTTTGAGCGGTTTGAAGTTCCCATGCCGTCAATCATTACCACAACAAAACCTAATTCGGCCAAGGTTTGGCGGCAACGGTTGTAATAGGCATTAAAATCTTTCGGAACAAAACTACCGTGCGGCCCGGCGTAAATGTATTCGATTACAGGGTATTTTTTTGAAGCATCAAAATTCGATGGTTTTAACAGTACTCCCCAGATGTCGGTTTTCCCGTCGCGTCCTTTTGATGTAAAAACCTGTGGAAGTTCCCAGCCTGTTGCCAATAACTGACTAATATCGGCTTTTTCAAGCAACATAATTTCCTCACCGGTTTCGGCATTGCGTAATACGCTAACCGGCGGTGTATCAACTTTCGACCACGAATCGACAATATATTTATGATTTGGAGATAAACTGATGCGGTGGTTGCCGTCTCCGGGAGTTACTAATTTCATTCCTGTGCCATCGAAATTAATGGTGTAATAATACAGAAAATAGGGATCGCCTCCTTCTTTTCCACTGGCGGCAAAAAGTATTTTCCGGTTCAGTGTGTCAACAAATTCAACATTCCTCACAACCCACTCGCCTTTAGTAATCTGGTTTTTTACTTCGCCGGTTTCGCCATCGTAAAGGTAAATGTGGTTCCATCCGTCGCGTTCCGAAGCCCAGATAATTTCTTTCCCGTCGTTAATATCGAAGCGGAATTTTTTGCTGCTGTAATCGATAAAAGTAGGTTGGGTTTCGTTAATTATTGCCCTGCATTTTCCGGTCTCTGCATTCATTTCAATAATTTGGTAGACCTGGTGGCCGCGTTTGTTGTATTCAAAGGTGAGGCTTTTACCGTTTCCGCGCCATTCAATACGGTTAATGTCATATTGGTTGGGAATCATTTTTTCGCATTCTGCCACCATTTTTTTTGTTTCCACATTAAAAATGCGCGGATAATATTGAGGAAGTGCATCGCCCGGCTTGTAATATTCAATCGAAGAATATTTGGGTTGAATCTGGTCATCGGGCGACGACTCAATATAATTTATCATGTGTTTTTGTGTTGGTTGGTAAAGGCACGACATAATTTTTTTAGAGTCGGGCGACCATTTTATCATCGAGGAATAAAACAAGCCCAAACCGCCGTCGAAGCTAAGCTGAGTAGTTTCACCGGTTTCGTTGTTTTTTGCAAATAAGTTGTAATCGCGTACAAAGGCTGTCCATTTTTTGTCGGGCGAAAGCACCGGATTGTTGCTCAGCTCATCAAATCTTGTCATTGACCATTCGCGGCGGGTTGGTTCCTTAAAAGGCTCTTTAATGGTTAATTTATAGGAAGGCAAAACACAATTCCAAACATTCTTATCAAAAATAAAAGTGAATTCCTTAAAGTCTTCCGCGGGTTTTATGTTTGCAATTTCTTCGCGTTCAATATTTTTCTTCCCGGTTTTCGACAGTTCTTCAATCAAACGGCTTACATCAATAATTTCACTCTTTTTCTTTTTATCAACCGCCACTGCATAATATTTTTCACCGGTTTCGGTTTCAACATTGTACCAGAACGACTGCGAATTTTCCATCCATTTTGGTACAAAGTATCCGTGAAACACCTTGTTATTTGTTAGTTCTTTAAATTCGTTTGTACGGTCAAATTTGCTTTCAATGTTCTGTGCTTCTGTATTTATAAACGGAACCAGAAATAAAAGAAGCAGTAGGTTTTGGATAAAACGATTCATTTTTTTGAGATTTTGTATTTCCATTTCACCCGTTTGGCTAACGGAAGGTTGTTTTTTAATTTGTTAACGAACGACTATTTTAACTGCCTTTTTGTAAAAAGAAGTTGTTTTATTTTTACGCATTAAAACTATGCTAAAGAAATTTTAATTATAATGATAATTATTAGTATTCGAAATTTACAAGTGGATTTTGATTGAATTTAACCAAACTATTAAGGGCAAAGATTCTTTTTAGAAATGAAAATTAGTGAATTTTGCAGTCATTCTTTTAAAAGGGAGATGTTAAACAAAGTACAAAAAAGGAGTTAAGAAAAAATGCAGGTTCAGCAGAATATATTGGCGTTTGAGGTTTCAGATGTTGAATTCAAAACGCATTCGAAAACAATACTTCAGCCTATAAATTTAAAAATTAAGTCGGGCGAAACGTTTGTAATAACGGGTTCGTCGGGGTGCGGAAAAACCACGCTGGCAGAAATTCTTGCAGGAGAATTAAAACCCACCAGTGGGCAAATTATTTTTCAAAAAGACAAAAAGCGTGTATTTGTTTCACAGCAGGATCATTTTATTGCGGCTTCGGGTTTGCGCATTACATATTACGGACAACGGTATGAAAATCCGAACCAGGAAGGAATGCCAACGGTTGCCAATTTTTTTTACCGGAGTGTTCCCGCCTTAAATGAAAATGATTTACAGGAAATTTTGCAGGAACTTGAAATCGGATATTTGCTTGAACGAAAATTACTGTCGTTAAGTAACGGCGAACGAAAACGTGTTCAGCTGGCAGTGGCAATGTTGCAGTTGCCCGATGTACTTGTTTTGGATCAGCCGTTTGTTGGTCTCGATGCGCATTCAAGAGAAAAACTCGGGCATGTTATCGAAAAACAAAAAATACGGGGAACCACGTTTATTATTGTCAGCGACCCGGAACATATTCCACCATTCACTGATACTATTCTTGAACTTCAAAATGGAACCGTTTTAAGGCTGGTGTCTTTTTCAGAGTTTTTATCCAACGAAAAAAGTGAAACCGAATTTTCAGAAACAAACAATGAACTTTTTGGTGAACTGGGTATTCAAAAAAATATGTATGAATCTGTGGTTCGAATGCGAAATGTGAATGTGGCGTTTGGCGGAAAAAAGGTTTTAAACGAAATCAACTGGGAAGTGAGAACTGGCGAGCAGTGGGTTTTGCAGGGACACAACGGAGCGGGAAAAACTACGCTCTTGAGTTTGATAACTGCCGATAATCCGCAGGGATACGTAAACGATTTGGTGCTTTTCGACCGGAAAAGGGGCAGCGGCGAAAGCATTTGGGATATTAAAAAGAAAATCGGGTTTGTTTCGCCCGAACTGCACCTCTATTTTTTGCGGCACAAAAGTATTTATCATCCCGCGCCCGGAACGCAAATAAGTTATAACTCGCTCACTTGTTTCGATGTGGTTTTATCGGGGCTGAACGACGAAATTGGTTTTAACAGTTCGCGCTCTGAACGAAGTTTACGTTTGGCAAAACTCTGGTTGAAAATTTTGAAGATGGAGCATCTTGAAAAGTCGCCGTTTTTGCATTCTTCGCTGGGTGAACAAAGGATTATCCTGCTAGCCCGCGCGCTGATAAAAATGCCCGATCTACTGATTCTCGATGAACCGTGCCAGGGACTCGATCCATCGCAAACCAAACAATTTACCGGGCTGCTGAACCGGATTTGCGAAAACAGCCAAACCACCATGATTTATGTTACTCACCGCGCAGAGGAAATTCCGGAATGCGTTTCGCATTTTATTGAACTTGAAAACGGGAGAATAACAAAGTCTGGAAAATTCAACTAAAACTACTGTTTTTTATGAATTCAGTGTAAGAATCTCTTCACCTTCAGTACTCAAATATTTTTTTGCAAGATTAGCTGTTAAGCACGAGTGAACCGGAATAATTTCAACCAAATCGCCAATCTGAAAATTCTTAAACTGGCTCTGTTCAACTTTTAAAATACCATGTTCTTGAGAAACGGAAGAAACATAATTCATCGGGTCGAGAAGGGTTTTTGTTTCGTTTTTATGAATAATTATCCGGCCAAACATTCGTTTTCCGTTGATGTTTATAATCGACTCTTTTGAAAGATGAACAGCGCCGCCATAAATTACAATCTCATTTCGCGAAAGGTGTTTTGCAACCACCGGACAAACCATTTTTACTGCAATATCTTCGAATTGACAAACGCCAAGATTTTGCATCATCAAATCGTAAAAAACAAAATTTCCGGGACGAATTTCATCCACTTCGTCGAAATTTGAACAAACGCTGCACGAGGGCGTGTCGCCCAAACTTATTTCAACCGATGGAAAAGATGCGCTGTATTTTTGTTTCAGCGATTTCATTTTCAGCAAAGCATCGTAATGGCGGCTAAAAATTTCGTTGGTTGATCGGGCTTGATACGTGTGCCCGGTGTGGCTTAAAAATCCTTTAAATACCAGTTTTTTATTTGCTGAAAGTGTATCAATAATTGTATCGATTGTCCCTGTTCGCGACGACAGAATTCCGGTGCGGTTGTAACCGGTATCAATTTTCAGATAAATTCCTGTTTGGTTTTTAATGTTTTGAACGAGAAATTTTGCCACTTCCTGGTTTTCAACCAAAAGGTTCAGGTGAATATTGGCCGCCAGTCGGTTAATGTTTTGTATTTCAAGAATATTCACCGGAAATGCTATGGTAATGTCGCTCCACCCGGCTGCCGCAAAATATTCAGCCATAGAAACCGACGAAACTGTAATGGCTTCAACACCAAAAAGTTTATACCATTCTCCGATTTTTGCCGATTGATGGGTTTTGAAATGGGGCCTGAAACGCATGTTGTTTTCACGGGCTTTTGCTGCCATCCGTTCAATATTTCTCAAACAAATTTCTTTGTCAACAACCAGGGTCGGACGAATAATTTCAGCCATTTCAAAAAAGTTATTTTTTTGTTCTTAATTGTTCGGTTAATTTAATTTTTGTGTCAAGAAGTTGTTTTGAAACGCCAACTTTATAAATGTGCGGACTGATAAAACGTTTGTGTTCGCAGGGCAATAATTCATCCCGCGATTTCAGATACTTATGAATTTCGGCCAATGGTTTTCTCTGCGTTAAGATTTCGCCGTTTTTTACCACTAACCGGTGCAATGCTTCGGTTTTTAGATTTGATATTGTACTGTTTTTTTCCGGATAAACAGGATGATAAATAATGTCGGTTTCTTCAATTTTTTCGTGCTGAAGTAAAATGGCATCGCGATAAAAGTTTCCTTCTTCATCGAAAATGCGAAACAGCTGTTTTTTTCCCGGCAGAGTGACTTTTTCAATGTTTTCTGAGATTTTCATTTTCGGAACATCATCGATGGAAGTAAGTTTGTACACACCGTCGAGGGCAGCATCACTTTTGCCTGTAACCATTTCTGTACCAATGCCAAAAATATCGATGGGAGCTTCCTGTTCTTTTAAAAGACTGCTTACCACCGATTCGTTAAGTTGGTTCGAAGCAATTATTTTAACATACTCAAGTCCGGCGTTATTCAGCATTTTTCTCACCTTTTTGCTGAAATAAGCGAGGTCGCCACTGTCGAGCCGTACTGCTTTTAACCGGAAACCTTCCTTTTCCATTTCTTTTGCCACCACAATTGCATTTGGAATCCCCGAATTCAGGGTGTCGTAAGTATCAACAAGTAAAACCGTATTTTCAGGATTAATTTTCGCAAAAGCACGAAAAGCTTCCAATTCGGTATCAAAACTCTGAATCCAGCTATGTGCCTGTGTTCCGTTTACAGGAATATCAAAAAGTTTTCCTGCCAGCACATTTGAGGTAGATGAAGCGCCACCGATTACCGAAGCACGGCTTGCGTGAAGTGCACCAAATCCCTGTGCGCGACGAAGTCCAAAATCAGAGAAAACTTTTTCGCCAGCCACAAGTTTTATTCGAAAAGCTTTTGTTGCAATTAGCGATTCAAAATTCAGGATATTCAGCAACAAACTTTCAATAAGCTGGCATTCAATAATATTTCCTTCTACCTGCATTACCGGTTCGTTCGGGAAAACAATCTCGCCTTCTTTTACACTATGAATATTTCCCCGGAACCGAAAATTTTTCAGGTAGTCCAGAAATTCGGTTTTCATTCCCTGGCCTTTTAAATATTCAATATCCGATTCGCTGAAAAAAAACTGTGAAAGTAAATCCAGAAAATCGTCGAGACCGGCAAAAACTGTAAAACCTCCCGCATAAGGATTTGTCCTGAAAAAATAATCGAAACTAACCTTTTGGTTCTTTTTTCCGCCGTAAAAATAGCCTTGAGCCATTGTCAACTCATAAAAGTCGGTGTACAAGCCAAAACTATCTGATAAAAATTGCATTGAATTTAAATTTGATGTTGACGTTTTAAAGATAGCTAAGATTATTTCGGTTTTGAAACATACTATATAATGTATTTCATTTTTTTATGAAAGAATAGAACAAGATTTGTGTTTCCTGTAAGTCGCTTATCAATTTATTTCCATATCATTTTGTCGAATGGTAAACTTCAAACTTTTTGAACAACAATTTTTATCGGGAATAATAATACCTGAAACAGGATATTTCGATAATGAAATTGTTAGCTATGATTATTTAACAATATTTAATTATAAATCAGCAATTCTGAAGTCATAAATCAGCAATTCTGAAGTTGTAAATCAGTATTTACGAAGAGTTTTGTCGGAATTTTCCGACTAATTTTTTCAGTTGAAGTATCAAAAGGATTATTTTTCAGCTAATTCATTAAAAATATTTTGTGTTAATTCTTTCAAATCATAAATTTCTGATGAAATTGTATAAAAGAGAGACGGAATTCATTAATTGTTTTACGAATAAAATTTTTAATCATATAAGTAGATACAACTAATTGTTTATGTAGTTTTTGAAAAGGTGTCTTTTTTTTACTAAATCAGGCAACTGCAAGATTAATTGGTGCTATGGTTCAGAAGATGCATGGAAACAATTGTTTAAATTGAATTATATTATGATAAAAATGGAAAGATGAAACATCGAATGCGTTAATTAAAGAGATATTTTAGGACTTTTAAGTCTGAATTTATGTAAACTATGTGATTTTGGTTAAAAGACTGTTTTTTAGTTGTTTGTATTTGTTTGGAGTAATAATTGTTTTGAGTTATTAACATTTTTTACAATTGGGTACACATTTATATTTAACAGGTTAATAAAAAAGGGAAGAAATTTTGAGAAACAATAGATAAAATCAATATTTTAGAATTTACAAACTGTAAACCAAAGTCATAATAAGTATAAACGTAAAACATAAAATATTTTTAAACTTATAAAGCAACGTGTGCCGTTAGAGGCAAACTTATAAACGCAAATACATTATTAACTTTTAATCCTAACGATTACACGATGTTAAATATTTTGGATTTTTTTTAATGTGGACGGACATTAAAAGTTAAATTTTATTTAGAATCAGGTGTGCTACAGTACCTTTTTTTGATGTTAATGCACTGAATTTTAGGTGCTCTGGTAAGATTATGCCTTGTTTTCTCGATTTAGTTTAAATACTTAATATATAAATATTTCGCAGATTCATCATTTTAAAGTTGGAAAATGAAAAAGTCTTTACTAACCCGGGGCTTGTCTTTTGCAAGCAAAAAATTCTTTTCTGGTTCAATTCTTTTTGTTTTAATAATCTTAAGCAGTTTTTTACAAAAGGCAAGTGCACAGGCAACTCTTCAAACATCAGATGCTACGAGTATCTGTTTGGGTGAAAGTACCACAATCAATGTGAAAATCTGTGGTGGTTATTCTCCATGGACGGTAGTTTATACCGATGGTACAAATAATTATACAGTTACAAATTATAGCAGTAACTGTGATCCGGACGCAGGGCCGGAAGTGGGAGACGATATTACAGTAACGCCAACAGTTACAAGCACCTATACTTTGGTATCAGTTACTTTTGGGGGAGGTTTAGCCCTTGAAACACTGTCTGGTTCAGTAACGGTAACAGTAAATCCATTACCAACTAATATTGTTGTTTCGCCTGCAGCCGGAGTTTGTCCCGGGGTTAATTTCGAAATTTCGGCTACAGCGACCAATGGTTCAACATACGAATTGTGGAATGCCGCAAATACAACAAAGATTGATGATTTGCCATATACAACTTCAATTACTTCAAATACAAATTATACAGTACGTGCAATAAGCAGCCATGGCTGTGTAGCTTCACAATCTTATACAGCTCTTTTAGAGGACACACCACCTTCAATTTCAAATCCGGGGGCACAAACCGTAAATCCGGTAGTTGGAACCTGCGCAACTACTATTCCCGATTATAGAAGTTTAGTAACTGTAAGTGATAATTGTACTGCAACAGGTTCAATTGCTTTGGTTCAATCCCCGGTTGCCGGAACCGCTATTTCGGGGCATGGAACTGTTCAACTTGTTCGAATTACTGCTACTGATGCTGCCGGAAATTCAAATTTCAGTGAATTTAATGTAACGTTAATTGATAATATCGATCCTGCTATTTCGTGTGTAGTCAATCAAACAGTGCCAGCAAGCGCCAGTTGTACCTATACCCATAGCGGAACGGCATGGAATCCCTCGGGGAGTGATAATTGTTCTGTTGCATCAGTAACTTATTCAGCCGACAATGGAGCCACACCGGCAACAGGAACAACACTTAACAACGTTGAATTTCAACCCGGAACCACTACTGTTACATGGACGGTTACCGATGGCGCAGGAAATACCGCAGAGTGTAGTTTTGATGTTTCCATTGAAGATTTGCAGAAACCAACAATTACAGCATACGAGGATCAAACGGCAACAACAGATGCCGGATTGTGTTCTTATACCATTAATACTTCTGACTGGGACGTGTCGGCAGAAGATAATTGTACCGTTGCCAGTGTTACCTATGTTTTAAGCGGGGAAACTTCCGGTACAGTAACTGCAACTTTAAGCGGGACAACATTCAATAAAGGTGTAACCACAGTAAATGTAACAGTGGCCGATGGCGCTGCAACACCAAATACTGAAACATGTAGTTTTACGGTTACAATTTCCGATAATGAAAATCCTACCATTACTTGCCCGGACGATATTTCGGAAAATGTGTTAAGCGGTTGTTCAAAAAGTATAACGATTCCTACAATTGTTTTCGGTGATAATTGTACCGGTTCCTCAATAACATGGAGTTCAACAGGTGCAACCGAGTTAAGCGGAAGTGGTCAACCCGGAGCTCAGACTTTCGATGTTGGAACAACAATAGTAGTTGTGGAGGTCACCGATGCTGCCAACCATAAAACCCAATGTAGTTTTAATGTAGTTGTTTCCGATAACATCGAACCAACAGTAACCTGCCCTGAAGATATTAGTGCTAACACCGATGAAGGTGAAAATTTTGCTACTGTAACAGTTCCTGATATTGCTTTCAGTGATAATTGCACGACTGCAAACCTTGCCTGGGAAATGAGCGGTGCAACCACCCGAAGCGGAAGCGACCAAATAGGAGAACAGACATTTTCGGTAGGAGTGACCACTGTTGAACTTACTGTAACCGATGCAGCAGATAATGTGTCCACCTGCAGTTTCGATGTGACAGTTACCGACAACCAGAATCCGGTTGTTACCTGCCCGACACCTGATGCTTCATATTCTGCCGATGCCGGAAAATGTTACAAAACTTTGAGTTTTACAGCAACAGCCACTGATAATTGTGGCGTAGCATCTATACATTATTATATAGGCAGTCCTGAAACGCAGATTACTTTCCCATACAATTTCCCTGTAGGAAGTACAGAAGTTACTGCCAGGGCTACCGATATTAACGGCTTAACAGGAGATTGTACATTTACTGTTTTGGTAGTTGACGATCAAAAACCAATAATCAGTGGTTGCCCGTCAAATATTGTACGGTCGAGTAGCGCAGGTGTTTGTACTGCAGTTGTATCCTGGACTGAACCAACAGCCACCGATAACTGCACCGCTTCAGCCAGTTTAGTCAAATACAGATCACATGTTCCGGGTTCAACCTTTAATCCGGGAATAACCACAGTAAAATATGCATTTACTGATGTAGCCGGAAATGTAAGCGACACCTGTAGTTTTACTGTAGAAGTTGTTGATAATCAGAAACCTGTAATCAGCGGGTGTCCGTCGAACATGACAGTTTACACCAGCAGTGGTTCATGTACAGCAACTGCAACATGGACTGAGCCAACGGCAACGGATAATTGTACCTCGTCTGGTGCACTTGTTTGGACAAAATCTCATTCTCCGGGGGCTACTTTCTCAACTGGAACAACCACAGTTACTTATACTGTAAAAGATGGCAATGAAAATATTAGTAATCCATGTACTTTTACGGTTACGGTATTGGATAACGTAGCACCAACCGCAGTTTGTAAAAATGTAACTATCGATTTGAACAGCTCTGGAAATGCGACATTAACAGCGGTTGCTGTAAATAACGAATCGAGCGATAATTGCACTGCCACAGAAAGTTTGCTCTTAACACTGAGCAAAACAAGTTTCAACTGTTCGAATATAGGAGATAATACCGTAACGCTTACAGTTCGCGATGCTTCAGGAAATCAGGCTACTTGTAATTCAACAGTAACAGTTCGCGACGTTACTGCACCAACTATAACCGCAACTACCGGAACAGTAACTTCAACGGTGAATGCCACGTCAGGTTGCGAGTATGCCGTTTTGGGTTCTGAATTTGACCCGGTTGTAACGGATAATTGTTCTTCGGTAACCAAAAATTACACAGTAACTGGCGCAACAACATTAAGCGGCTCTGGTTCACTTGCCGGAAAAGTACTGAATAAAGGGGCTAATGTAATTACCTGGACCGCAACCGACGGTAGTTCGAATACAACTGCAACTCCTTTAACTTTTACAAAAACTGTTGTCGATAATCAGGCGCCTGTTTTAACAGGAAAAAGCAATCAAACACGTCTGACGGATGATGGTTATTGTTATTATACTGTTCAAAGTACCGAGTTTGATATTACTTATTCCGATAATTGTGGTGTTACTTCCGTAAAATATACTGTTTCCGGGGCAACAACAATAAGCGATACACTAACACTTGTCGGAAAACAATTGAATCCCGGAACAAATACAATTGTATGGACAGTAAGCGACGGCGCAAACTCGGTTTCAACCAGTTTTAAAGTAACAGTGAGTGAAACACAACCGCCTGTAATTACACAAATCAGTGATATTAATACTGAAGTTGACGAGGGTAAATGTACTGCTACCGTATCATGGACAACCCCAACGTGTACTGAAAATTGTTCACTTATTTCCTTGTTAAAAGTAGCCGGGCCCGACAGTGGAAGCGATTTTTCGGTGGGCACAACCTTAATCAGGTACATTGCCACCGATAATTCAGGAAATAAGGATACGATGGATTTTCATGTTATTGTAACCGATAATACCCCTCCGCAAATTACTTGCCCAAGCGGAAGCACCGAATCTGAGCCTTTTGTTAGAGACGCCGGAACCGGTGTTTGTTTCTATACAGTGGATGACGATGAATTTGATCCGTCTGCTTATTCCGACGGGCTTGGTTGTTCTGTTACTGCAACAAACAGTTTCGATGGAACCAACACGCTGGCCGGAAAACAAATTCCGGTAGGAGATTATGATATAACATGGACAGCCTCGGATGGAGTTAACACCTCAACCTGTACCATTTATGTAAGCGTTGTCGATAATCAGGATCCGACATTTACAGTTCCTTCAGGAACATTTGCAGAGGTTAGCGATCCCGACTCGTGTACTTTTACCATTCCGGGCACTGATTATGATCCTGCGGATTTGACCGACAATTGTGGGATTAAATCTTCAACCTATATTATTACAAAAAACGGGGTACAAACACATTCAGGAAGCAATACACTTTCGGATGTTGCTCTGGAAGCAGACGAAAGTTATCCGTATGTAATAACCTGGACCGTTATCGACGATAACGATAACATCGTAGTTGCTACGCCATTTAGTGTCTCGGTTTCCGATAACCAGGCGCCCAGTTTTGAATGCAGTGGAAATGTTACCAGAGCAAAAAATTATGGCAATTGTGAATATGAGATTCAGGGAGATGAATTCGACCCTTCGGATCTTGTTGATAATTGCGATGCTATTGGTGATCTTACCATTTCATATAAACTTGATGGCAATACTGTTGAGTCGTCTTCGCTTGATGGCGTTGTTTTATCTTCGGCGGTTCATACCATTGTCTGGACTGTTACCGATACCTGGGATAATTCTACTAATTGCACTTTTAAAGTAACAGTTGCCGACGATGAAGCGCCTGAGTTTACTTCTACCATCGGAAATCAGGAAAAGGATGCCCCTGATAATGTTTGCTATTATACCGCAGTAGGGACCGAGTTCGATCCAACAGCCCAGGATAACTGTGGTTCGGTAACTTTAACACACAACCAGGGCGGGGCAACTCCAGGAACACTGGCAGGCTACCAGTTCCCGGTGGGAGTTACTGTTGTAGTTTGGACAGCCAAAGATGCTTCAAATAACATTTCTACCCAGGAATTTGAAGTTGTGGTGAATGATATTACTGCTCCCGGCTTTGATTTGGATTACGATGTTAATGATTCTGTTATTGTTTATGCTTCATCAACCAGTTGTTATTACACGGCTTCGGGCAAGGAATTCGATCCTCAGAACATTGATGATAATTGTACCTCCGATGTTTATGGTGCTTTTAATGATTACAATGGATACCGAAGCCTTGCATTTGCACAGTTTCCGGTTGGCGTGAATACCGTAACCTGGGACGTTAGCGATAATTACGGAAATACTACTTCAAAAACACTCGATGTTGTGGTTTACGATACTGTTGCCCCGGTTATTAACTGTCCTGCCACTGATTATGTGAGGGTTGTTGATAATAACAAGGATTATTATACGGTTGGCTCAGGTGAATTCAGACCTGTGGTTACCGATAATTGCACAATGGCTTCATTTGTAAATGATTATAATTCTTTGTCTACTTTAACAGGTGTTCAGCTATCGATAGGGGAACATGAAATTACCTGGACCGCTGTTGACGATTCCGGCAATGATACCCAATGTACTGTTACTATATATGTTGTTTCTTCAGTGTATCCGCCTATTTCGTGCGTTGGCGATAAGTTGGTTTCCAATACCTCAGGCGATTGCAGTTATACTATTGGTTCAGGTGCCTGGGATGCCAGTACCACTTCAACCATTGCCACACTTGAACACAATATTCAAACTACCAATCCCAATAGTTTACCTTATGCACTATCCAGCACAACGCTAAATGGGGCTATTTTCCCCGAAGGTACCGAGGAAGTAATATGGACAGCAACACAGGTTGTTGCCGGGACTACCTATACCAGTGAATGTAATTTCTATATTACTGTTGAAGACGATCAACTTCCAACAATTAGTGCACCCGCCGATATTATTGTAAATACCGATGGGGATTGTTATGTAAGTACAGCAAGTGTAACCTTGGGAACTCCAAGTGTAGATGACAACTGTGGAACATCAAGTCCATATAACAATGTAGCCAGTGTTGTTTCATATCAGGGTTATCCGTTAGGAACAACCACAATTACCTGGTGGATAGAAGATATTCATGGAAATGTTTCGAGCGATACACAAACCGTTACTGTGGTTGACGATGATGCTCCGGTTATCAGTTGTCCGGCAAGCTTGTGCAGGCAGGAAGATCAAAGTGGTGGTGAAGGCACAGGTTATTATACTGTATATGGACATGAATTTGATCCTTACGGAATTTGGGATTGTTCGGGACCTGTAACAAAAACACACAATATAAGTGGAACTCCATCAACTACAACACTTGCAGGTGCAACTTTTTCAGTTGGAACACACACAGTAACCTGGACAGTTGTCGACGCTGCTGAAAATGTTACAACTTGCCAGATTTCAATTACTATATATAATACTGATCCTCCATCCGTAACTTGTCGGGGATATGAAATACGTGATACTGATCCGGGAGTTTGTACGTATTTGGCTAAAAATGGTGAATTTGATATTTCATCTACTACCACACCAGCTCCCACAATAACCTATTCACTTTCAGGTGCAACAGTAGGAAGCGGAGGTTCAAGTCTTGACGGAGTTACTTTTGAAAGAGGAGTAACAACCGTTACCTGGATTGCAACCGACCCGGGAAATAGCGAAATACAGAATATTTGCTGTACTTTCACGGTTACTGTTGAAGACAATGAAGATCCGGCAGTAACCTGGCCCCAGGATACTACTGTTTATGCACAAAGCGGGGGGTGTTCGTATTCCGGGCTTGATGTTGGGGTTCCGGTTGCAGATGATAACTGCAGCGACGTAACCGTTGTTATTTACCCTTCTTCAACTGCAACAACTTACGACGTTGGGGAAACACACATTTATTGGACAGTACACGACGGAAGAGGTAATTATACTACACATACACAAACAATTACAGTCATCGACTCCATTTCACCTGTAATAACATGCCCTTCTTCAACTTATTACCGCGAATATGATAATTCAAGTGTTAGCTACTATACTATTGATGGTACTGAATTCAGGCCTGCAAGAAGCGATAATTGCCGGGTTGCATCATATACAAATGATGTTACAGGTTGGGAAAATACCTCGTTAAGCGGTTATACCCTTGATTTAGGTGAACATACAATTACATGGACAGCTGCGGACGCGAATACAACCCCCGCCCCAAATACTTCGCAATGTACGCTCGATATTGTTATTGTCGATTCATTTGATCCGCTGCTTGATTGCCCGGATGATGTTACAATTACTTCGACATCTAATGACTGTAATGGAACAATTTCAGGAACCGATTATGATCCTGCCTGGGAAAACGAAATGGAAATCAGTGGCAGGACCCTGGTTCATAACATTCAGACTGCTAATTCTGAATTACTACCTTATGCACCAAGTGAAAGCACTCTCGACGGGGCAGTTTTTGACTTTGGCACAACAACGGTTACCTGGACCGCAACACAAAATATAGGAGGTACTGATTATACCAGTACTTGTGATGTAGATATTACCGTTACAGATACAACCCCGCCGGTTATGGATACCCCGTTTGATGACATCACTGTTCAGGTGGATCCTGGTTATTGTTATGCTACTGTTACACTAACTCCTCCTACAGCAACAGATAATTGCACCGATGCTGAAGATATTACCATTACCAGTGATGTTAATCTCCTTGTCCCACTATTGGTAGGGACAACAAATGTTCACTGGACTTTTACCGATGCCAGCGGAAATTCATCGTATCATACACAAGCCATTACAGTACAAGACAATGAAGCCCCGATAATTTCAAATTGCCCGGCTGAAGATATAGTTGCCGATGCAATAGGTTCATCGTGCCAGGCAGTTGTGCCCTGGGCGCAGCTTATTGCAACCGATGCCTGTAGCGGAATAGATACATTTTATTCATCCCATAAACCAGGGACACTTTTTGGAGTGGGGACAACTACGGTAACATACACAGCAATCGACAATTCAACAAATTCATCAACTTGTATTTTTAATGTTGTTGTTAACGACGACGCGCCAACAATTTCATGCGTTTCTGATACTTCAAGGAATACAAATCCCGGATACTGTTCTTATAAAGTTTTGGGTAATGAATTCGACCCGCTTGATTTCGATGATAATTGCGATATTGATACTGTTTACTGGAGTTTTACCGACGGAAACGGATACCACGAAGGAGGCAATACTTTGTCGGGTGTGCGTATTGAACGTTTGGACGATACCGATGGCTCGCCAACACCCGTTGTAATTACCTGGACCGCTGAAGACGTAGGGGGCAACACCGCAACCTGTTCTTTTAACCTGACCATATATGATTTGGAAGGTCCTAAGATTATTGTCCCCGGAAACGCCGTAAGGTACACCGATTATTATCACAATTATTATACAATTCAGGGAACCGAATTTGACGATGTTACAGCTACCGATAATTGTGGTATAGTTGTTAAACTTGAAAATGAATACCTTGTTGGAACACTAACATCAATTCAATTACCCTTTGGTTCAAACGATATAACCTGGTATGCCGAAGACGACAAAGGAAACATAAGCACACAGGATTTCCACGTTACAGTTCTCGATACTTTATCGCCGCGCGTAAAAACAGAACCTTCAGGGATTACTGTTTCTGCGAGCGATACCTGTACAACCGTTGTTAGTTATGTTGCCCCTCTTTTCGAAGACAATGTTACCAGTTTATCTTATTTGGAAAGTCATACAACAGTTTCCCCGGCTGAAGCAATTCCCGGATATGCTTTCCCGGTTGGCGTAACCGAAGTTACCTATCTTGTTGTAGATAGTCTTGGAAATGAATTTTCATACACTTTTAATATAACGGTTGAAGACGAAACCGATCCAGTACTTACCTGTCCTGCTTCTTTAACATACGACGTTTACACAGAAACTGACAAATCGTATTATGTTGTTAACAACGATGAGTTCAATGCTACTGTTACAGATAACTGCGAGGCTACTCTTACCAATAGTTTTAACAGTAGTTCAACATTGGCTTCCGCTTGGCTTCCTATTGGCGAAAATATAATTACCTGGACAGCCGAAGATGCCGGTGGAAATACACAAACCTGTTCGATTACTATTAATGTTATTGATACCGTACCACCGGTAATTGCAACTTGTTCAGATGCAACAGTGTCGAAAGATGCCGATTTTGGCGTTTGTTACTATACCATTCCTGGTTCGGAATATGATCCGTTTGGTTTTGACGATAACTATCAACTCGATAGTATAACTTATAACATTAATGGAACCGGTGAAGTTGGAACAGACCTTACCACTTCACTTTCGGGTGTTCAAATTCCGGTGGGTGAAAATACCATCGTTTGGAAATTGTACGATACAAGTGGGAATTTTAGCTCATGTACAATAACATTTACGGTTACTGATACACAAGCCCCAATTATAAATCCTGTTGCCGATCAAACCAGAAATACCGATGCCGGTTTTGATTATTATACCATTCTTTCCGGTGATGATTTCGACCCGGAAATTACCGACAACTGCGAGGTTAGTGTTATTACTTACCAGATAAATTCAGAAACTCCTGTGGGAACTGATAAAACAACCTCGATAATTGGCGAAACCTTGCCCATCGGTACAGATACAATTGTTTGGACAGCCACCGATATTCACGGCAATTCAAGTACCGGAAGTTACCAGGTTATTGTGGCCGATAACGATGCCCCAACCGCGGTATGCAACAACATTACCGTGGAATTGGGAAGCGATGGCACATATACGCTTACAACAACCGATATTAATGCTATTGGTTTAGGTTCAACCGATGGAAGTGGTATTGACACATTAACAGTTAGCCCTGATATGTTTACGTGTGTCGATGTTGGCGACAATATAGTTCAGCTAACCGTTACCGATATTTATCTGAACCAGGCAACCTGCGATGCAACGGTGACCGTTGAAGACAACATTGCACCTACCGCGATTTGCCGTCCCGATTCACTATATCTTGATGTTTTGGGTAGCGCTACTATTTCGGCTACTACAATAAATAATAGTTCAACCGATAATTGCGGAATTGCAAGCCTTGAAATTTCGAAGGACAGTTCAACTTTTGCAACTTCGCTCGATTATACGTGTGCCGAATCGGGTGTAAATGATATTTATCTGAAAGTAACCGATAACAACGGAAACAGCAGTGTTTGCAAAACTACGGTAAAAATTAAGGATGAAAACAACCCGAATGCAGTTTGTAATCCGATTACGGTTTACCTCGATATTAATGGTGAATATACATTATCAGCAACAAATATCGACTCCATTGCCAAAGGTTCAAGCGATAACTGTCTTCAAATCATTTCGAAAGAGGTTGTTCCAAATACTTTCGATTGCAGCGACATTGGCGAAACAAATACAGTAACACTTACTGTTATGGATCCGGGATTACATACCGATGCCTGTCAAACTACAATTACTGTTCTCGATACTGTTCCTCCTACAGCAATTTGTAAAGATATTGTTTTGGAACTTGATGCCACCGGAAATGCTACTTTAAACCCGCAGGATTTAAGCAATAATTCTGTCGATGCCTGTGGAATTGATACTTACTCAGCAAGTCAGACCAGTTTCGATTGCAACGACAAAGGAGATCATACAATTACCCTTACCGTTACCGATATTTATGGAAATTATTCTACCTGCACCTCAAATGTAACTGTTGCCGATTCGGTTGATCCAGGGATTACTTGTTCTGTCTCGGGTGAACAACTGGTAGAAACCAATGAAGATTTTTGTACTTATACACACAGCGGAACGGGCTGGAATGCCACCGCAAACGACGGTTGTGTTACAGTGGCAAGTCTTACTTATTCCTTAACCGGTGAAACTGTAGTTGCCGATGCACCGGGCAATACAAGTCTCAACAATGTTGTTTTCAACAAAGGGATTACAACAGTTACCTGGACCGCTGTTGACGGCTCAGGAAATATTTCAACCTGTTCGTTTACTGTAAATGTTGAAGACAACCAGTTGCCTTCGCCGGTTTGTAAAAACATTACTGTTCTGCTCGACGGTACAGGAAGTGTTACAATTATTCCTGAAGATGTTGACGATGGTTCTGCCGATAATTGTCCGAATTTTGTTTTAAGCCTTGATAAAACCAGTTTCGATTGTACAAACCTTGGAGATAATACAGTAACATTAACTGTAACCGACGAGGATGGCAATATAAATACTTGTACTGCAACTGTTACCGTTGAGGATGTTACTCCGCCGGTTGCCGTGTGCCAGGATATTACAGTTCAACTCGATGCGCTCGGCTCGGTTACTGTTAACGGAAGCGATGTAAACAACAACTCAACCGATAATTCAACCTGCGATTTAACATATCTGGTTTCAACTACAGAAAATGGAACTTTCGCTTCAACTATAAGTTATGATTGCGACTCGGTGGGTTCACGTACACTGTATCTTATGGTACAAGATAGTGCAGGAAATTCTTCTTTGGCCGCATGTTCATCAACCATTACGGTTCAGGATACGGTTTCTCCTATAGCAAGTTGTAAAGATATTACGGTTCAATTGGATGGAATAGGTAACGCTACAATTACAGCATCGCAGATTGACAATGGTTCAACTGATGCTTGTGGAATTCAAAGTTTGGTAGCCAGTCAGACTTCATTTACATGTGCTAATCTGGGTGCAAATACAGTTACTTTAACGGTTACCGATGTAAATACAAATCAGTCAACATGTGACGCTACCGTTACCGTTGAAGATAACGTTGCACCTGTAATTACCTGTGGTGTTACCGGAAATCAAGCTGTTACAACAAATTCGGCTTGTACTTATCTACATTCAGGAACCGGTTGGGATGCAACAGCAACAGATAATTGTGATGCCAGTCCTACCATTACTTATACGGTTTCTGCTCCTTCAACCTTAACATTACCAAATACTACACTCGACGGACAAGCATTTGAAGTTGGAACAACTACCGTAACCTGGACTGCTTTCGATGCAGAAGGAAATACATCAACCTGTTCATTTACAGTTACTGTTACTGATGACGATAATCCGGTGGCTGCTTGTACTCCTATTACAATTGAATTAGATCGATTAGGTAATTATACACTTACAAGTGGTGATATTGATAACATTTCAACTGGTTCAACAGATAATTGCGGTATTATTACTAAGGTCGTTTCTCCAAATACATACGATTGTTTAAATATTATAACACCTGTAGCTGTTACACTTACAATTACCGATGCAGCTGGGCTTACTGCTACTTGCCCAACAACTGTTACAGTTACGGATACTCAGAAACCAACTGTTGATGCCGAAGACATTGCCGACTTAACTTTTGATGCCGATGCAAATTGTACTTATACTCATTCAGGAACCGGCTGGGATCCAACCGACAATTGCGATTCGGAACCAACCATTTCTTATTCTGCTGATAATGGTGCCAGTCCGGCATCTGGAAATTCTTTGCATGGAGTTGTTTTCCAAAAAGGAACAACCCATGTAACCTGGACAGTTGCTGACCATGCATCTACACCCAACACCGGAACTGTTGAATTCGATGTTGTCGTAGAAGATAATGAAGATCCGGAATTTACAGTTTGTCCGTCGAATATTACCAAAACAGTTGATTTGGCAGGTGATTTAGATGTAGATATTGAAGATGCTGACGGTCTTACTGCTTCTGAGTATAGCGATAATTGTGATGTTACGAAATTCAAGTGGATAATCACTGGTGCAGGAGTTGTAGCTCCTGCAAATGCGGTCGATTCTGTTTCATCTCCTGAAGCAGGGCTAACAAATCCTCTCAACGGTGTTGATTTTAAGATTGGTACTTCCACCGTAAAATATGTTGTTTTTGACGCTGCGGGAAATACCGACACATGCACTTTTACAATTACAGTTAACTCACGCGAAACAAATGCAATTACGGTTTCCGGTGGGCCAATAATTACTTATGAAGACCAAAATGAAGGGGCGGCAACATTTACCGTTGTGCTTCCGGCAGCCCCAACCGGAGATGTTTGTATTGATGTTACAAGTAGCGATATTAGTGAAGGATTGGTTGCAACCCTCGATAACCGGGTTACAGCAGCTTCAAGCCAAACCATTTGTTTCAATGAAGCAAACTGGGAAACTCCACAAACTATTTATGTTTTTGGAGTTGACGATTATGTTGATCAGGACACGGTCGCATACAATATTGTCCTTTCAATAAATTCGGAAAATACGGATGAGTTATCGGGGTATATTGATGCCAATCCTGACGATGTAAGTGCCAAAAATATTGATAACGATACAGCAGGAATTACGGTTACACCTGTTGATGTCCTTACTTCGGAAGATGGAGGGACAGGTTCGTTTACTGTTGTTTTGAACACCGAACCAACACACGATGTTACAATCACTTTGTCGAGCAGCGACTCCACTGAATGTGACGTTCTTGACAAAACAACCCTGACCTTTACACCTTCCAATTGGAATACCCCTCAATTGGTAACCGTAACTGGTAAGGATGAGAATATTGTTGACGGCGATGTTGATTTCGACATTATTACCAGCACAGCGTCTTCAACCGATCCAAAATACAACGGAATGGCGGTCGACGATGTTACCTTTACCAACGAGGATAACGATGTTGCCGGTGTTACGGTTACTCCTTTAACATTAAACACCAGCGAAAACGAAACTACAGCAACCTTCACCGTTGTTTTAAATAGTAAACCTGCTACCGATGCAGAGGATTACGATGTTTATGTTGACATTGCAAGCAATAACTTGGCAGAAGGCACTGTTGATTTATCGCAACTGCATTTTACTGCGGCAAATTGGAATATTCCAGATACGGTTACAGTTACCGGTGTTGATGAAACTCCAGGTTCTGAAGTTGTCGACGGAAGTATCGTGTTTACAATAGTAAATACCATCAACACAACATTAACCACAGATTCTAATTACGATCCAATTAATCCTGATGATGTAACAGTTACCAATGCCGATAACGATACTGCAACAGTCGCTATTAACAGTGTAGCATTAGCCGAAGGTTCATCTGTTCCGGGTACTACTGCTTTTACTTTCACAATAACACAAACAGGGCCAACCGTAATCGGTGGCTACTCTGTTTCGTGGTACACTTCAAATACAGGTTCAGCAAAAACCCCATCCGATTTTACGGGAACTGGCGGCACTGTTACTTTTACCGAAGCAGAAGCAATAAACGAAGGAACCAAAACGGTTACAGTGTTGGTTAATCAGGATTTAATGGTTGAACCCAATGAAACTTTCCCGGTTACTTTGGGAAGCATTTTAGGTGCTTCAGGAAAAGCAGTTTCTATTCCTGTTGCTGGAAAAGTTGGGACAGGTACTATTAACAACGACGACTCTTCGGTATTTACAATAAACGATGTTTCTATCACAGAAGGCGATTCGGGAACAAAATTATTAACATTTACAGTTAGCCTTTCAAATCCGGTTGAATTGGGTGCAACTGTTCAATATACAACAGCCGACAATACTGCTACAGATACAGATAATGATTATGAGCCTCAAACCGGAACACTTTCTTTCCCTTACGTTGATGCTTCCAATTCAAATCCTGCACAAACAATTAGCATCACAATAAACGGCGATGAAAAAGTAGAACTGGATGAAACATTCTATATTAATCTGAGTAATCCATTAGTTAATATTTCTTCTCCGGCTACAGATCCAAATGTTACTATTTCTGATGCACAGGGAGTAGGTACCATTACCAACGACGATGCTGCAACAGTTACAATTACTGATGCAATAACGCACAACGAAGGAAATATTGGAACAACCAGTTATGAATTTACGGTAACCCTTTCTTATGCATCTGATGCGAATGTAACCGTTGATTATACTTCAGTAAATGGTACTGCTGAAACAGGAGATAGCGATTACACAGGGATTTCGGGAACACTCACCTTTGCGCCGGGCGAAACAACAAAAACAATTACTGTTCTTGTTAACGGCGATACGGAAGTTGAATTGGACGAAACGTTTACAGTAGAATTAAGCAATTTAGTAAATAACGGAAGGGCCATAACTTTACCTGAAGATTCCGACACTGGAACAGGTACTATTACTAATGACGACCAGGCAACGCTGGCAATTGGCGATGTAACAATTACCGAAGGTGATTCAGGTACTCAACTTCTTACTTTTACGGTTACTCACAGTGGAAGTAGTATCGATGCCGGATTTACCGTTGATTATACCACTGTCGACAGCATTGCCCAAACATCGGATAACGATTACGATGCAGCTTCTGGCACGCTCTCTTTTAGTGGGGCAACAGGCGAATCTCATTCATTTACTGTTACAATAAACGGCGACGAAATTGTTGAACGCGATGAAGTATTTAAGGCAGTTTTAAGTAATATTCAGGCAGGTGGTCGTAATGTTGTGTTCACAAAAGATATGGCAACCGGTACCATTGAAAATGACGATGCTGCTTTATTCACAATTGATGATGTTACCCACGATGAGGGAAACAGCGGTACTACCAATTATGTGTTTACAGTTTCTCTGGATTATGCATCAGATACAACTGTAACCGTAGATTTTACTACAACAAACGGTACAGCATTAACCTCCGACAACGATTACACATTAACTTCAGGAACGTTAACTTTCCTTGCCGGTGAAACATCAAAAACAATAACTGTTCCGGTAACCGGTGATAATACCGTTGAATTAGACGAAGAATTTACAGTTGATTTAAGCGGTGTCGTAAGTTACGGACGTGATGTTACCATTGATGATGGTTCCGGAACCGGTACAATTACAAACGACGATCAGGCTGTAGTTGCCATTACCGATGTTGAGCAGGATGAAACCGATTCTGGCCAGACTACTTTCAGGTTTACGGTAACCCTTTCTACCAATTCGGATGCAACAACAACGGTCCATTTTGAAACATTCGACGGAACTGCAACGGTTGCAGACGGAGATTATGATGCTCAAACCGGTACCTTGACTTTCCTTGCGGGTGAAACAGTTAAATACATTGATATTCTGGTGAATGGCGATACAAAAGTTGAGTTGGACGAAATTTTTACCATCGACCTTGATAATTTAACCGTTGACGGTAGAAATGTTATTATGCCTGCAACCACCGGAACCGGTACCATTCAAAATGATGATTCAGCAGTAATTTCTGTTACCGGATTTACTGTAAATGAAGCTGATGGAACCGGAACCTTTACCATTTCAATGACAAACGAAGTTCAATCTGCGTTTACGGTAGATTTTTATACTTCCAACAATACTGCATTATCAACATCGGATTATACTGCAGTAACAACAACTACATTGAATTTCGGTGGATCCAATGATTTGGTACAATATATTACTGTTCCAATTACTAACGATATTTATGTTGAACCAACGGAAACGCTTTATGGAATTGTTGATAATAAAATAGATGCCCAAAATCAAAGTGTTACTTTATCGGGTGGGGGAGAATCAACGCAAGATACCGGTACAATTGAAGATGACGATGAAGCTTATTTATCCATCGATAATGTTACCGAAACGGAACCGGATGACGGTTATACCGATGTTTATATGTTTACTGTAACGCATACCGGCGGCACTACCGACGGACCATTTACTGTGGCGTATACAACAAATGATTTAATCGCTTCGGCAGGAACCGATTATGTTGCTCAATCGGGAACGTTAACCTTTAGCGGAGCCAGTGGTGAATCACATACCATTAGTATTACAGTCAATGGTGATTTGTTGGTTGAACCGACCGAAACTTTCACTGTTGATCTTTCCGAAGGTAATTTTGGTGGACGAGATATTACTTTTACTGATAATAGTGGATTGGGAACTATTACCGACAAAGATATTACCTATGTAAGTATTGCAGCTACAACCGACGGTGCAGAACCCGATGTTGATGGTTTGTTTACTGTATCTATGCCTTTTGAATCAACTTCGAATACCGTGATTAGTTATACTGTTTCAGGAACAGCAACTTCAGGAAGTGATTTTACAGCACTTTCAGGAACCGTAACCATTTTAGCTGGAGAATTATCAGCAACAATTCCGGTTGAAGTTTTAAATGATGCAGTTTTGGAAGAAACGGAAACGGTAATAATTACCTTACAAAATATTGTTTTTGGTGAAGATTATGTATTTATTGGATCTCCAAATCCGGCAACAATTTACATTACAGATGACGATGCAGCGGCAACAGCTTTTGCTGGTGCTAATGCTGAAATTTGCAGCACAACTACAAGTTATACACTTTCTGATGCTACTTCATCGAATACGGATACGTATGCCTGGACAACTGACGGAACAGGTAGTTTCGATGATAATTCAGTGTTAAACGCAACCTATAATCCAAGTGAAGGTGATATTGAAGACGGACAGGTAACCTTAACACTTACCGCCTCTGGAGATGGAGGAACAGCCACAGATGAAATGATATTAACGATTTGGAAGACTGCCACTGCCTACGCAGGAGAAGACGCCACCCTTTGTGGAACCGATGCTTATGAAGTGACAGATGCAGAAGCAACTAATTACGAAAGTCTATTGTGGACCCACGATGGAAACGGCTCACTTTCTGGCGCTACTACACTTACACCAACCTATACTCCAGATGCTGCGGATACAGGAAATACTGTAACCTTAACGTTAACAGCCACACCTTATGGAGGTGGTACCTGTATAAATGTGGTTGATGAGGTGAGTTTTGGAGTGAATGCCTCCATTGTATTATCGAGCCCGGTAGTAACCGATGCCAACTGTGCAGGCGGCGAAACAGGTAGTGTTGCATTGGGCGTTAGCAGTGGCGGTACATCGCCATATACATATGCGTTAAGTACAGGAGAGAGCAAGGTGCATCCCAGATTGTCGGTTACCGTAACCACATAAGTCCCCGCAGCAAGCCCTGTGACTGCATTCGGGTTTGCTGTTGTGCTGGCCTGGGTGACTGTGCCGCTCCATGCAAAGGTGTATGGAGCTGTCCCGCCACTGGCTGTTACTGACGCACTTCCGTTATTGCTTTCATTACAGGTCTCATCAACTGCTGTTGTTACAGATAAAGTCAACAGGTTCGGGTCGCTGACCTCAAATGAACCGCTGGCTGTACATCCGTTGGCATCGGTTACCGTGTAAGTGTAACCGCCTGCTGACAACGTGGTGAAGATTCCTGTTGTGTTGCTCTCTCCTGTACTTAACGCATATGTATATGGCGATGTACCGCCACTGCTAACGCCCAATGCAACACTACCTGTTTCGCCGCCTGCACAGTTGGCATCGGTTACTACCGGGCTCGATAATACAATGGAGGCCGGGGCTGTAATTGTATAATCCCCTCCGCCAATGGTACATCCGTTGGCATCGGTTACGGTTACCGAGTAGGTACCTGTTCCCAGACCCGAAAGGTCTTCGTCGGTACTTCCATTGTTCCATAAATATAGGTAAGGCTCTGTTCCGCCATCTACCGTAATATCAATACTTCCATCATCACTGTCGTTACAGGTCGGTTGAGTAACTACTGCTGCTGTGGTGGTGATATCCAGTTCTTCTGGTTCTGTTATGGTTACATTCAAATCCTTGGTACAACCGTTGGCATCGGTTACCCGTATGGTGTAAGCTCCCGCTTCCATATTGGTAACGGTGTTACCACTTACCAAAGCATTTGTTCCATCTTCCGGCTCACTTACTATACTATAGGTATAACCTGCTGTTCCGCCGGTGGCATCTACTACGATTTCCCCGGTAGATTCACCGTTACAAAGAACATTCTGCTGGCTTACCAGAACAATACCCAATACCGCTGGCTGTTCTATATCAATGGTTTGAACTGCGGTGCATCCCAGATTGTCGGTTACCGTAACCACATAAGTCCCCGCAGCAAGCCCTGTGACTGCATTCGGGTTTGCTGTTGTGCTGGCCTGGGTGACTGTGCCGCTCCATGCAAAGGTGTATGGAGCTGTCCCGCCACTGGCTGTTACTGACGCACTTCCGTTATTGCTTTCATTACAGGTCTCATCAACTGCTGTTGTTACAGATAAAGTCAACAGGTTCGGGTCGCTGACCTCAAATGAACCGCTGGCTGTACATCCGTTGGCATCGGTTACCGTGTAAGTGTAACCGCCTGCTGACAACGTGGTGAAGATTCCTGTTGTGTTGCTCTCTCCTGTACTTAACGCATATGTATATGGCGATGTACCGCCACTGCTAACGCCCAATGCAACACTACCTGTTTCGCCGCCTGCACAGTTGGCATCGGTTACTACCGGGCTCGATAATACAATGGAGGCCGGGGCTGTAATTGTATAATCCCCTCCGCCAATGGTACATCCGTTGGCATCGGTTACGGTTACCGAGTAGGTACCTGTTCCCAGACCCGAAAGGTCTTCGTCGGTACTTCCATTGTTCCATAAATATAGGTAAGGCTCTGTTCCGCCATCTACCGTAATATCAATACTTCCATCATCACTGTCGTTACAGGTCGGTTGAGTAACTACTGCTGCTGTGGTGGTGATATCCAGTTCTTCTGGTTCTGTTATGGTTACATTCAAATCCTTGGTACAACCGTTGGCATCGGTTACCCGTATGGTGTAAGCTCCCGCTTCCATATTGGTAACGGTGTTACCACTTACCAAAGCATTTGTTCCATCTTCCGGCTCACTTACTATACTATAGGTATAACCTGCTGTTCCGCCGGTGGCATCTACTACGATTTCCCCGGTAGATTCACCGTTACAAAGAACATTCTGCTGGCTTACCAGAACAATACCCAATACCGCTGGCTGTTCTATATCAATGGTTTGAACTGCGGTGCATCCCAGATTGTCGGTTACCGTAACCACATAAGTCCCCGCAGCAAGCCCTGTGACTGCATTCGGGTTTGCTGTTGTGCTGGCCTGGGTGACTGTGCCGCTCCATGCAAAGGTGTATGGAGCTGTCCCGCCACTGGCTGTTACTGACGCACTTCCGTTATTGCTTTCATTACAGGTCTCATCAACTGCTGTTGTTACAGATAAAGTCAACAGGTTCGGGTCGCTGACCTCAAATGAACCGCTGGCTGTACATCCGTTGGCATCGGTTACCGTGTAAGTGTAACCGCCTGCTGACAACGTGGTGAAGATTCCTGTTGTGTTGCTCTCTCCTGTACTTAACGCATATGTATATGGCGATGTACCGCCACTGCTAACGCCCAATGCAACACTACCTGTTTCGCCGCCTGCACAGTTGGCATCGGTTACTACCGGGCTCGATAATACAATGGAGGCCGGGGCTGTAATTGTATAATCCCCTCCGCCAATGGTACATCCGTTGGCATCGGTTACGGTTACCGAGTAGGTACCTGTTCCCAGACCCGAAAGGTCTTCGTCGGTACTTCCATTGTTCCATAAATATAGGTAAGGCTCTGTTCCGCCATCTACCGTAATATCAATACTTCCATCATCACTGTCGTTACAGGTCGGTTGAGTAACTACTGCTGCTGTGGTGGTGATATCCAGTTCTTCTGGTTCTGTTATGGTTACATTCAAATCCTTGGTACAACCGTTGGCATCGGTTACCCGTATGGTGTAAGCTCCCGCTTCCATATTGGTAACGGTGTTACCACTTACCAAAGCATTTGTTCCATCTTCCGGCTCACTTACTATACTATAGGTATAACCTGCTGTTCCGCCGGTGGCATCTACTACGATTTCCCCGGTAGATTCACCGTTACAAAGAACATTCTGCTGGCTTACCAGAACAATACCCAATACCGCTGGCTGTTCTATATCAATGGTTTGAACTGCGGTGCATCCCAGATTGTCGGTTACCGTAACCACATAAGTCCCCGCAGCAAGCCCTGTGACTGCATTCGGGTTTGCTGTTGTGCTGGCCTGGGTGACTGTGCCGCTCCATGCAAAGGTGTATGGAGCTGTCCCGCCACTGGCTGTTACTGACGCACTTCCGTTATTGCTTTCATTACAGGTCTCATCAACTGCTGTTGTTACAGATAAAGTCAACAGGTTCGGGTCGCTGACCTCAAATGAACCGCTGGCTGTACATCCGTTGGCATCGGTTACCGTGTAAGTGTAACCGCCTGCTGACAACGTGGTGAAGATTCCTGTTGTGTTGCTCTCTCCTGTACTTAACGCATATGTATATGGCGATGTACCGCCACTGCTAACGCCCAATGCAACACTACCTGTTTCGCCGCCTGCACAGTTGGCATCGGTTACTACCGGGCTCGATAATACAATGGAGGCCGGGGCTGTAATTGTATAATCCCCTCCGCCAATGGTACATCCGTTGGCATCGGTTACGGTTACCGAGTAGGTACCTGTTCCCAGACCCGAAAGGTCTTCGTCGGTACTTCCATTGTTCCATAAATATAGGTAAGGCTCTGTTCCGCCATCTACCGTAATATCAATACTTCCATCATCACTGTCGTTACAGGTCGGTTGAGTAACTACTGCTGCTGTGGTGGTGATATCCAGTTCTTCTGGTTCTGTTATGGTTACATTCAAATCCTTGGTACAACCGTTGGCATCGGTTACCCGTATGGTGTAAGCTCCCGCTTCCATATTGGTAACGGTGTTACCACTTACCAAAGCATTTGTTCCATCTTCCGGCTCACTTACTATACTATAGGTATAACCTGCTGTTCCGCCGGTGGCATCTACTACGATTTCCCCGGTAGATTCACCGTTACAAAGAACATTCTGCTGGCTTACCAGAACAATACCCAATACCGCTGGCTGTTCTATATCAATGGTTTGAACTGCGGTGCATCCCAGATTGTCGGTTACCGTAACCACATAAGTCCCCGCAGCAAGCCCTGTGACTGCATTCGGGTTTGCTGTTGTGCTGGCCTGGGTGACTGTGCCGCTCCATGCAAAGGTGTATGGAGCTGTCCCGCCACTGGCTGTTACTGACGCACTTCCGTTATTGCTTTCATTACAGGTCTCATCAACTGCTGTTGTTACAGATAAAGTCAACAGGTTCGGGTCGCTGACCTCAAATGAACCGCTGGCTGTACATCCGTTGGCATCGGTTACCGTGTAAGTGTAACCGCCTGCTGACAACGTGGTGAAGATTCCTGTTGTGTTGCTCTCTCCTGTACTTAACGCATATGTATATGGCGATGTACCGCCACTGCTAACGCCCAATGCAACACTACCTGTTTCGCCGCCTGCACAGTTGGCATCGGTTACTACCGGGCTCGATAATACAATGGAGGCCGGGGCTGTAATTGTATAATCCCCTCCGCCAATGGTACATCCGTTGGCATCGGTTACGGTTACCGAGTAGGTACCTGTTCCCAGACCCGAAAGGTCTTCGTCGGTACTTCCATTGTTCCATAAATATAGGTAAGGCTCTGTTCCGCCATCTACCGTAATATCAATACTTCCATCATCACTGTCGTTACAGGTCGGTTGAGTAACTACTGCTGCTGTGGTGGTGATATCCAGTTCTTCTGGTTCTGTTATGGTTACATTCAAATCCTTGGTACAACCGTTGGCATCGGTTACCCGTATGGTGTAAGCTCCCGCTTCCATATTGGTAACGGTGTTACCACTTACCAAAGCATTTGTTCCATCTTCCGGCTCACTTACTATACTATAGGTATAACCTGCTGTTCCGCCGGTGGCATCTACTACGATTTCCCCGGTAGATTCACCGTTACAAAGAACATTCTGCTGGCTTACCAGAACAATACCCAATACCGCTGGCTGTTCTATATCAATGGTTTGAACTGCGGTGCATCCCAGATTGTCGGTTACCGTAACCACATAAGTCCCCGCAGCAAGCCCTGTGACTGCATTCGGGTTTGCTGTTGTGCTGGCCTGGGTGACTGTGCCGCTCCATGCAAAGGTGTATGGAGCTGTCCCGCCACTGGCTGTTACTGACGCACTTCCGTTATTGCTTTCATTACAGGTCTCATCAACTGCTGTTGTTACAGATAAAGTCAACAGGTTCGGGTCGCTGACCTCAAATGAACCGCTGGCTGTACATCCGTTGGCATCGGTTACCGTGTAAGTGTAACCGCCTGCTGACAACGTGGTGAAGATTCCTGTTGTGTTGCTCTCTCCTGTACTTAACGCATATGTATATGGCGATGTACCGCCACTGCTAACGCCCAATGCAACACTACCTGTTTCGCCGCCTGCACAGTTGGCATCGGTTACTACCGGGCTCGATAATACAATGGAGGCCGGGGCTGTAATTGTATAATCCCCTCCGCCAATGGTACATCCGTTGGCATCGGTTACGGTTACCGAGTAGGTACCTGTTCCCAGACCCGAAAGGTCTTCGTCGGTACTTCCATTGTTCCATAAATATAGGTAAGGCTCTGTTCCGCCATCTACCGTAATATCAATACTTCCATCATCACTGTCGTTACAGGTCGGTTGAGTAACTACTGCTGCTGTGGTGGTGATATCCAGTTCTTCTGGTTCTGTTATGGTTACATTCAAATCCTTGGTACAACCGTTGGCATCGGTTACCCGTATGGTGTAAGCTCCCGCTTCCATATTGGTAACGGTGTTACCACTTACCAAAGCATTTGTTCCATCTTCCGGCTCACTTACTATACTATAGGTATAACCTGCTGTTCCGCCGGTGGCATCTACTACGATTTCCCCGGTAGATTCACCGTTACAAAGAACATTCTGCTGGCTTACCAGAACAATACCCAATACCGCTGGCTGTTCTATATCAATGGTTTGAACTGCGGTGCATCCCAGATTGTCGGTTACCGTAACCACATAAGTCCCCGCAGCAAGCCCTGTGACTGCATTCGGGTTTGCTGTTGTGCTGGCCTGGGTGACTGTGCCGCTCCATGCAAAGGTGTATGGAGCTGTCCCGCCACTGGCTGTTACTGACGCACTTCCGTTATTGCTTTCATTACAGGTCTCATCAACTGCTGTTGTTACAGATAAAGTCAACAGGTTCGGGTCGCTGACCTCAAATGAACCGCTGGCTGTACATCCGTTGGCATCGGTTACCGTGTAAGTGTAACCGCCTGCTGACAACGTGGTGAAGATTCCTGTTGTGTTGCTCTCTCCTGTACTTAACGCATATGTATATGGCGATGTACCGCCACTGCTAACGCCCAATGCAACACTACCTGTTTCGCCGCCTGCACAGTTGGCATCGGTTACTACCGGGCTCGATAATACAATGGAGGCCGGGGCTGTAATTGTATAATCCCCTCCGCCAATGGTACATCCGTTGGCATCGGTTACGGTTACCGAGTAGGTACCTGTTCCCAGACCCGAAAGGTCTTCGTCGGTACTTCCATTGTTCCATAAATATAGGTAAGGCTCTGTTCCGCCATCTACCGTAATATCAATACTTCCATCATCACTGTCGTTACAGGTCGGTTGAGTAACTACTGCTGCTGTGGTGGTGATATCCAGTTCTTCTGGTTCTGTTATGGTTACATTCAAATCCTTGGTACAACCGTTGGCATCGGTTACCCGTATGGTGTAAGCTCCCGCTTCCATATTGGTAACGGTGTTACCACTTACCAAAGCATTTGTTCCATCTTCCGGCTCACTTACTATACTATATAACCTGCTGTTCCGCCGGTGGCATCTACTACGATTTCCCCGGTAGATTCACCGTTACAAAGAACATTCTGCTGGCTTACCAGAACAATACCCAATACCGCTGGCTGTTCTATATCAATGGTTTTGATATTACGGTAGATGGCGGAACAGAGCCTTACCTATATTTATGGAACAATGGAAGTACCGACGAAGACCTTTCGGGTCTGGGAACAGGTACCTACTCGGTAACCGTAACCGATGCCAACGGATGTACCATTGGCGGAGGGGATTATACAATTACAGCCCCGGCCTCCATTGTATTATCGAGCCCGGTAGTAACCGATGCCAACTGTGCAGGCGGCGAAACAGGTAGTGTTGCATTGGGCGTTAGCAGTGGCGGTACATCGCCATATACATATGCGTTAAGTACAGGAGAGAGCAACACAACAGGAATCTTCACCACGTTGTCAGCAGGCGGTTACACTTACACGGTAACCGATGCCAACGGATGTACAGCCAGCGGTTCATTTGAGGTCAGCGACCCGAACCTGTTGACTTTATCTGTAACAACAGCAGTTGATGAGACCTGTAATGAAAGCAATAACGGAAGTGCGTCAGTAACAGCCAGTGGCGGGACAGCTCCATACACCTTTGCATGGAGCGGCACAGTCACCCAGGCCAGCACAACAGCAAACCCGAATGCAGTCACAGGGCTTGCTGCGGGGACTTATGTGGTTACGGTAACCGACAATCTGGGATGCACCGCAGTTCAAACCATTGATATAGAACAGCCAGCGGTATTGGGTATTGTTCTGGTAAGCCAGCAGAATGTTCTTTGTAACGGTGAATCTACCGGGGAAATCGTAGTAGATGCCACCGGCGGAACAGCAGGTTATACCTATAGTATAGTAAGTGAGCCGGAAGATGGAACAAATGCTTTGGTAAGTGGTAACACCGTTACCAATATGGAAGCGGGAGCTTACACCATACGGGTAACCGATGCCAACGGTTGTACCAAGGATTTGAATGTAACCATAACAGAACCAGAAGAACTGGATATCACCACCACAGCAGCAGTAGTTACTCAACCGACCTGTAACGACAGTGATGATGGAAGTATTGATATTACGGTAGATGGCGGAACAGAGCCTTACCTATATTTATGGAACAATGGAAGTACCGACGAAGACCTTTCGGGTCTGGGAACAGGTACCTACTCGGTAACCGTAACCGATGCCAACGGATGTACCATTGGCGGAGGGGATTATACAATTACAGCCCCGGCCTCCATTGTATTATCGAGCCCGGTAGTAACCGATGCCAACTGTGCAGGCGGCGAAACAGGTAGTGTTGCATTGGGCGTTAGCAGTGGCGGTACATCGCCATATACATATGCGTTAAGTACAGGAGAGAGCAACACAACAGGAATCTTCACCACGTTGTCAGCAGGCGGTTACACTTACACGGTAACCGATGCCAACGGATGTACAGCCAGCGGTTCATTTGAGGTCAGCGACCCGAACCTGTTGACTTTATCTGTAACAACAGCAGTTGATGAGACCTGTAATGAAAGCAATAACGGAAGTGCGTCAGTAACAGCCAGTGGCGGGACAGCTCCATACACCTTTGCATGGAGCGGCACAGTCACCCAGGCCAGCACAACAGCAAACCCGAATGCAGTCACAGGGCTTGCTGCGGGGACTTATGTGGTTACGGTAACCGACAATCTGGGATGCACCGCAGTTCAAACCATTGATATAGAACAGCCAGCGGTATTGGGTATTGTTCTGGTAAGCCAGCAGAATGTTCTTTGTAACGGTGAATCTACCGGGGAAATCGTAGTAGATGCCACCGGCGGAACAGCAGGTTATACCTATAGTATAGTAAGTGAGCCGGAAGATGGAACAAATGCTTTGGTAAGTGGTAACACCGTTACCAATATGGAAGCGGGAGCTTACACCATACGGGTAACCGATGCCAACGGTTGTACCAAGGATTTGAATGTAACCATAACAGAACCAGAAGAACTGGATATCACCACCACAGCAGCAGTAGTTACTCAACCGACCTGTAACGACAGTGATGATGGAAGTATTGATATTACGGTAGATGGCGGAACAGAGCCTTACCTATATTTATGGAACAATGGAAGTACCGACGAAGACCTTTCGGGTCTGGGAACAGGTACCTACTCGGTAACCGTAACCGATGCCAACGGATGTACCATTGGCGGAGGGGATTATACAATTACAGCCCCGGCCTCCATTGTATTATCGAGCCCGGTAGTAACCGATGCCAACTGTGCAGGCGGCGAAACAGGTAGTGTTGCATTGGGCGTTAGCAGTGGCGGTACATCGCCATATACATATGCGTTAAGTACAGGAGAGAGCAACACAACAGGAATCTTCACCACGTTGTCAGCAGGCGGTTACACTTACACGGTAACCGATGCCAACGGATGTACAGCCAGCGGTTCATTTGAGGTCAGCGACCCGAACCTGTTGACTTTATCTGTAACAACAGCAGTTGATGAGACCTGTAATGAAAGCAATAACGGAAGTGCGTCAGTAACAGCCAGTGGCGGGACAGCTCCATACACCTTTGCATGGAGCGGCACAGTCACCCAGGCCAGCACAACAGCAAACCCGAATGCAGTCACAGGGCTTGCTGCGGGGACTTATGTGGTTACGGTAACCGACAATCTGGGATGCACCGCAGTTCAAACCATTGATATAGAACAGCCAGCGGTATTGGGTATTGTTCTGGTAAGCCAGCAGAATGTTCTTTGTAACGGTGAATCTACCGGGGAAATCGTAGTAGATGCCACCGGCGGAACAGCAGGTTATACCTATAGTATAGTAAGTGAGCCGGAAGATGGAACAAATGCTTTGGTAAGTGGTAACACCGTTACCAATATGGAAGCGGGAGCTTACACCATACGGGTAACCGATGCCAACGGTTGTACCAAGGATTTGAATGTAACCATAACAGAACCAGAAGAACTGGATATCACCACCACAGCAGCAGTAGTTACTCAACCGACCTGTAACGACAGTGATGATGGAAGTATTGATATTACGGTAGATGGCGGAACAGAGCCTTACCTATATTTATGGAACAATGGAAGTACCGACGAAGACCTTTCGGGTCTGGGAACAGGTACCTACTCGGTAACCGTAACCGATGCCAACGGATGTACCATTGGCGGAGGGGATTATACAATTACAGCCCCGGCCTCCATTGTATTATCGAGCCCGGTAGTAACCGATGCCAACTGTGCAGGCGGCGAAACAGGTAGTGTTGCATTGGGCGTTAGCAGTGGCGGTACATCGCCATATACATATGCGTTAAGTACAGGAGAGAGCAACACAACAGGAATCTTCACCACGTTGTCAGCAGGCGGTTACACTTACACGGTAACCGATGCCAACGGATGTACAGCCAGCGGTTCATTTGAGGTCAGCGACCCGAACCTGTTGACTTTATCTGTAACAACAGCAGTTGATGAGACCTGTAATGAAAGCAATAACGGAAGTGCGTCAGTAACAGCCAGTGGCGGGACAGCTCCATACACCTTTGCATGGAGCGGCACAGTCACCCAGGCCAGCACAACAGCAAACCCGAATGCAGTCACAGGGCTTGCTGCGGGGACTTATGTGGTTACGGTAACCGACAATCTGGGATGCACCGCAGTTCAAACCATTGATATAGAACAGCCAGCGGTATTGGGTATTGTTCTGGTAAGCCAGCAGAATGTTCTTTGTAACGGTGAATCTACCGGGGAAATCGTAGTAGATGCCACCGGCGGAACAGCAGGTTATACCTATAGTATAGTAAGTGAGCCGGAAGATGGAACAAATGCTTTGGTAAGTGGTAACACCGTTACCAATATGGAAGCGGGAGCTTACACCATACGGGTAACCGATGCCAACGGTTGTACCAAGGATTTGAATGTAACCATAACAGAACCAGAAGAACTGGATATCACCACCACAGCAGCCATTGAAACAAATCCAAGCTGTAATGGAGCTAATGACGGTTCAATAAATATAACAGTATCAGGTGGTACTACTCCATATACTTATGTATGGAGTAATGGACAGGCTACCCAGGATGCCAGCGCATTGGTAGCTGGTATTTATACTGTAACGGTTACTGATGCCAACGGTTGTACGATAGTTGGAGGTCCTTATACATTGGAAGATGAACCGGCATATACAGTTTCTGCCGGCGAAGATGCAGTGATTTGTTCAACCGAGACTTATACTTTAGATGGTTCGAGCAATGTGACAGGCATTTGGACCAGCAATGGAACGGGAACCTTTGGTAACGACAGTACGAACCTTAAGGCTACTTATACTCCGAGTCCGGCAGATATCGCCGACGGACAGGTACAGTTGACCCTGACCACTACAGCTACGGGCGATTGTGAAAACATCTCGGATGTAATGACGCTTACGATTTGGAGACAGGCGACAGTTTATGCAGGAGTTGATGCAGCGATTTGCGGCAATGGTACCTACCAGGTCCTTGATGCAGCGGCAACAGAGTATGCTTCTGTTGAGTGGACACTAATAGGAAGTTCGGCAGGAAGTCTGAGCGGAGCGAATACGCTGACGCCGGTTTATACCGCAGGAGATGAAGGGCGGGATACATTGATACTTACGGTACAGCCGCTGAGCGGAGTTTGTGAATCAGTATCAGACACGATGATAATCGATGTAACGTTAGTACCGACAGTTGATGCAGGTTTGGACAGTATCATCTGTTCAACGGAAAGCTATACATTGAAAGGCAGCAGCAACGTCAGCGTAGAATGGACAACATCAGGAACAGGAACATTTACACCAAACGCCACCACAGCGACAGCCGTTTACACTCCGAGTGCAGCAGATATCGCCGACGGACAGGTACAGTTGACCCTGACCACTACAGCTACGGGCGATTGTGAAAACATCTCGGATGTAATGACGCTTACGATTTGGAGACAGGCGACAGTTTATGCAGGAGTTGATGCAGCGATTTGCGGCAATGGTACCTACCAGGTCGTTGATGCAGCGGCAACAGAGTATGCTTCTGTTGAGTGGACACTAATAGGAAGTTCGGCAGGAAGTCTGAGCGGAGCGAATACGCTGACGCCGGTTTATACGGCAGGAGATGAAGGGCGGGATACATTGATACTGACGGTACAGCCGCTGAGCGGAGTTTGTGAATCAGTATCAGACACGATGATAATCGATGTAACGTTAGTACCGACAGTTGATGCAGGTTTGGACAGTATCATCTGTTCAACGGAAAGCTATACATTGAAAGGCAGCAGCAACGTCAGCGTAGAATGGACAACATCAGGAACAGGAACATTTACACCAAACGCCACCACAGCGACAGCCGTTTACACTCCGAGTCCGGCAGATATCGCCGACGGACAGGTACAGTTGACCCTGACCACTACAGCTACGGGCGATTGTGAAAACATCTCGGATGTAATGACGCTTACGATTTGGAGACAGGCGACAGTTTATGCAGGAGTTGATGCAGCGATTTGCGGCAATGGTACCTACCAGGTCCTTGATGCAGCGGCAACAGACTATGCTTCTGTTGAGTGGACACTAATAGGAAGTTCGGCAGGAAGTCTGAGCGGAGCGAATACGCTGACGCCGGTTTATACCGCAGGAGATGAAGGGCGGGATACGTTGATACTGACGGTACAACCATTGAATGGAGTTTGTGAGGTGGTTGTTGATTCTATGATAATAGATGTAACGCTTGTTCCAACAGTTTCTGCCGGCGAAGATGCAGTGATTTGTTCAACCGAGACTTATACTTTAGATGGTTCGAGCAATGTGACAGGCATTTGGACCAGCAATGGAACGGGAACCTTTGGTAACGACAGTACGAACCTTAAGGCTACTTATACTCCGAGTGCAGCAGATATCGCCGACGGACAGGTACAGTTGACCCTGACCACTACAGCTACGGGCGATTGTGAAAACATCTCGGATGTAATGACGCTTACGATTTGGAGACAGGCGACAGTTTATGCAGGAGTTGATGCAGCGATTTGCGGCAATGGTACCTACCAGGTCCTTGATGCAGCGGCAACAGAGTATGCTTCTGTTGAGTGGACACTAATAGGAAGTTCGGCAGGAAGTCTGAGCGGAGCGAATACGCTGACGCCGGTTTATACCGCAGGAGATGAAGGGCGGGATACGTTGATACTGACGGTACAACCATTGAATGGAGTTTGTGAGGTGGTTGTTGATTCTATGATAATAGATGTAACGCTTGTTCCAACAGTTTCTGCCGGCGAAGATGCAGTGATTTGTTCAACCGAGACTTATACTTTAGATGGTTCGAGCAATGTGACAGGCATTTGGACCAGCAATGGAACGGGAACCTTTGGTAACGACAGTACGAACCTTAAGGCTACTTATACTCCGAGTGCAGCAGATATCGCCGACGGACAGGTACAGTTGACCCTGACCACTACAGCTACGGGCGATTGTGAAAACATCTCGGATGTAATGACGCTTACGATTTGGAGACAGGCGACAGTTTATGCAGGAGTTGATGCAGCGATTTGCGGCAATGGTACCTACCAGGTCCTTGATGCAGCGGCAACAGAGTATGCTTCTGTTGAGTGGACACTAATAGGAAGTTCGGCAGGAAGTCTGAGCGGAGCGAACACGTTAACCCCTGTTTATACCGCAGGAGATGAAGGGCGGGATACGTTGATACTGACGGTACAACCATTGAATGGAGTTTGTGAGGTGGTTGTTGATTCTATGATAATAGATGTAACGCTTGTTCCAACAGTTTCTGCCGGCGAAGATGCAGTGATTTGTTCAACCGAGACTTATACTTTAGATGGTTCGAGCAATGTGACAGGCATTTGGACCAGCAATGGAACGGGAACCTTTGGTAACGACAGTACGAACCTTAAGGCTACTTATACTCCGAGTGCAGCAGATATCGCCGACGGACAGGTACAGTTGACCCTGACCACTACAGCTACGGGCGATTGTGAAAACATCTCGGATGTAATGACGCTTACGATTTGGAGACAGGCGACAGTTTATGCAGGAGTTGATGCAGCGATTTGCGGCAATGGTACCTACCAGGTCCTTGATGCAGCGGCAACAGAGTATGCTTCTGTTGAGTGGACACTAATAGGAAGTTCGGCAGGAAGTCTGAGCGGAGCGAACACGTTAACCCCTGTTTATACCGCAGGAGATGAAGGGCGGGATACGTTGATACTGACGGTACAACCATTGAATGGAGTTTGTGAGGTGGTTGTTGATTCTATGATAATCGATGTAACGCTTGTTCCAACAGTTTCTGCCGGCGAAGATGCAGTGATTTGTTCAACCGAGACTTATACTTTAGATGGTTCGAGCAATGTGACAGGCATTTGGACCAGCAATGGAACGGGAACCTTTGGTAACGACAGTACGAACCTTAAGGCTACTTATACTCCGAGTGCAGCAGATATCGCCGACGGACAGGTACAGTTGACCCTGACCACTACAGCTACGGGCGATTGTGAAAACATCTCGGATGTAATGACGCTTACGATTTGGAGACAGGCGACAGTTTATGCAGGAGTTGATGCAGCGATTTGCGGCAATGGTACCTACCAGGTCGTTGATGCAGCGGCAACAGAGTATGCTTCTGTTGAGTGGACACTAATAGGAAGTTCGGCAGGAAGTCTGAGCGGAGCGAATACGCTGACGCCGGTTTATACGGCAGGAGATGAAGGGCGGGATACATTGATACTTACGGTACAGCCGCTGAGCGGAGTTTGTGAATCAGTATCAGACACGATGATAATCGATGTAACGTTAGTACCGACAGTTGATGCAGGTTTGGACAGTATCATCTGTTCAACGGAAAGCTATACATTGAAAGGCAGCAGCAACGTCACCGTAGTATGGACTACCAGCGGCACAGGAACCTTTGACGATTCCACGAAAGAAGATGCAGTATACACTCCAAGTCCGGCAGATATCGCCGACGGACAGGTACAGTTGACCCTGACCACTACAGCTACGGGCGATTGTGAAAACATCTCGGATGTAATGACGCTTACGATTTGGAGACAGGCGACAGTTTATGCAGGAGTTGATGCAGCGATTTGCGGCAATGGTACCTACCAGGTCCTTGATGCAGCGGCAACAGAGTATGCTTCTGTTGAGTGGACACTAATAGGAAGTTCGGCAGGAAGTCTGAGCGGAGCGAACACGTTAACCCCTGTTTATACGGCAGGAGATGAAGGGCGGGATACGTTGATACTGACGGTACAACCATTGAATGGAGTTTGTGAGGTGGTTGTTGATTCTATGATAATAGATGTAACGCTTGTTCCAACAGTTTCTGCCGGCGAAGATGCAGTGATTTGTTCAACCGAGACTTATACTTTAGATGGTTCGAGCAATGTGACAGGCATTTGGACCAGCAATGGAACGGGAACCTTTGGTAACGACAGTACGAACCTTAAGGCTACTTATACTCCGAGTGCAGCAGATATCGCCGACGGACAGGTACAGTTGACCCTGACCACTACAGCTACGGGCGATTGTGAAAACATCTCGGATGTAATGACGCTTACGATTTGGAGACAGGCGACAGTTTATGCAGGAGTTGATGCAGCGATTTGCGGCAATGGTACCTACCAGGTCCTTGATGCAGCGGCAACAGACTATGCTTCTGTTGAGTGGACACTAATAGGAAGTTCGGCAGGAAGTCTGAGCGGAGCGAATACGCTGACGCCGGTTTATACCGCAGGAGATGAAGGGCGGGATACATTGATACTGACGGTACAGCCGCTGAGCGGAGTTTGTGAATCAGTATCAGACACGATGATAATCGAAGTAACGCTTGTTCCAACAGTTTCTGCCGGCGAAGATGCAGTGATTTGTTCAACCGAGACTTATACTTTAGATGGTTCGAGCAATGTGACAGGCATTTGGACCAGCAATGGAACGGGAACCTTTGGTAACGACAGTACGAACCTTAAGGCTACTTATACTCCGAGTCCGGCAGATATCGCCGACGGACAGGTACAGTTGACCCTGACCACTACAGCTACGGGCGATTGTGAAAACATCTCGGATGTAATGACGCTTACGATTTGGAGACAGGCGACAGTTTATGCAGGAGTTGATGCAGCGATTTGCGGCAATGGTACCTACCAGGTCCTTGATGCAGCGGCAACAGAGTATGCTTCTGTTGAGTGGACACTAATAGGAAGTTCGGCAGGAAGTCTGAGCGGAGCGAATACGCTGACGCCGGTTTATACCGCAGGAGATGAAGGGCGGGATACATTGATACTGACGGTACAGCCGCTGAGCGGAGTTTGTGAATCAGTATCAGACACGATGATAATCGATGTAACGTTAGTACCGACAGTTGATGCAGGTTTGGACAGTATCATCTGTTCAACGGAAAGCTATACATTGAAAGGCAGCAGCAACGTCACCGTTGTATGGACTACCAGCGGCACAGGAACCTTTGACGATTCCACGAAAGAAGATGCAGTATACACGCCAAGTTCGGCAGATATCGCCGACGGACAGGTACAGTTGACCCTGACCACTACAGCTACGGGCGATTGTGAAAACATCTCGGATGTAATGACGCTTACGATTTGGAGACAGGCGACAGTTTATGCAGGAGTTGATGCAGCGATTTGCGGCAATGGTACCTACCAGGTCCTTGATGCAGCGGCAACAGAGTATGCTTCTGTTGAGTGGACACTAATAGGAAGTTCGGCAGGAAGTCTGAGCGGAGCGAATACGCTGACGCCGGTTTATACCGCAGGAGATGAAGGGCGGGATACATTGATACTGACGGTACAGCCGCTGAGCGGAGTTTGTGAATCAGTATCAGACACGATGATAATCGATGTAACGTTAGTACCGACAGTTGATGCAGGTTTGGACAGTATCATCTGTTCAACGGAAAGCTATACATTGAAAGGCAGCAGCAACGTCACCGTTGTATGGACTACCAGCGGCACAGGAACCTTTGACGATTCCACGAAAGAAGATGCAGTATACACGCCAAGTTCGGCAGATATCGCCGACGGACAGGTACAGTTGACCCTGACCACTACAGCTACGGGCGATTGTGAAAACATCTCGGATGTAATGACGCTTACGATTTGGAGACAGGCGACAGTTTATGCAGGAGTTGATGCAGCGATTTGCGGCAATGGTACCTACCAGGTCCTTGATGCAGCGGCAACAGAGTATGCTTCTGTTGAGTGGACACTAATAGGAAGTTCGGCAGGAAGTCTGAGCGGAGCGAATACGCTGACGCCGGTTTATACCGCAGGGGATGAAGGGCGGGATACATTGATACTGACGGTACAGCCGCTGAGCGGAGTTTGTGAATCAGTATCAGACACGATGATAATCGATGTAACGTTAGTACCGACAGTTGATGCAGGTTTGGACAGTATCATCTGTTCAACGGAAAGCTATACATTGAAAGGCAGCAGCAACGTCACCGTTGTATGGACTACCAGCGGCACAGGAACCTTTGGTAACGACAGTACGAACCTTAAGGCTACTTATACTCCGAGTGCAGCAGATATCGCCGACGGACAGGTACAGTTGACCCTGACCACTACAGCTACGGGCGATTGTGAAAACATCTCGGATGTAATGACGCTTACGATTTGGAGACAGGCGACAGTTTATGCAGGAGTTGATGCAGCGATTTGCGGCAATGGTACCTACCAGGTCGTTGATGCAGCGGCAACAGAGTATGCTTCTGTTGAGTGGACACTAATAGGAAGTTCGGCAGGAAGTCTGAGCGGAGCGAATACGCTGACGCCGGTTTATACGGCAGGAGATGAAGGGCGGGATACATTGATACTTACGGTACAGCCGCTGAGCGGAGTTTGTGAATCAGTATCAGACACGATGATAATCGATGTAACGTTAGTACCGACAGTTGATGCAGGTTTGGACAGTATCATCTGTTCAACGGAAAGCTATACATTGAAAGGCAGCAGCAACGTCACCGTAGTATGGACTACCAGCGGCACAGGAACCTTTGACGATTCCACGAAAGAAGATGCAGTATACACTCCAAGTCCGGCAGATATCGCCGACGGACAGGTACAGTTGACCCTGACCACTACAGCTACGGGCGATTGTGAAAACATCTCGGATGTAATGACGCTTACGATTTGGAGACAGGCGACAGTTTATGCAGGAGTTGATGCAGCGATTTGCGGCAATGGTACCTACCAGGTCCTTGATGCAGCGGCAACAGAGTATGCTTCTGTTGAGTGGACACTAATAGGAAGTTCGGCAGGAAGTCTGAGCGGAGCGAATACGCTGACGCCGGTTTATACCGCAGGAGATGAAGGGCGGGATACATTGATACTGACGGTACAACCATTGAATGGAGTTTGTGAGGTGGTTGTTGATTCTATGATAATAGATGTAACGCTTGTTCCAACAGTTTCTGCCGGCGAAGATGCAGTGATTTGTTCAACCGAGACTTATACTTTAGATGGTTCGAGCAATGTGACAGGCATTTGGACCAGCAATGGAACAGGAACCTTTGGTAACGACAGTACGAACCTTAAGGCTACTTATACTCCGAGTGCAGCAGATATCGCCGACGGACAGGTACAGTTGACCCTGACCACTACAGCTACGGGCGATTGTGAAAACATCTCGGATGTAATGACGCTTACGATTTGGAGACAGGCGACAGTTTATGCAGGAGTTGATGCAGCGATTTGCGGCAATGGTACCTACCAGGTCCTTGATGCAGCGGCAACAGAGTATGCTTCTGTTGAGTGGACACTAATAGGAAGTTCGGCAGGAAGTCTGAGCGGAGCGAATACGCTGACGCCGGTTTATACCGCAGGAGATGAAGGGCGGGATACATTGATACTGACGGTACAGCCGCTGAGCGGAGTTTGTGAATCAGTATCAGACACGATGATAATCGAAGTAACGCTTGTTCCAACAGTTTCTGCCGGCGAAGATGCAGTGATTTGTTCAACCGAGACTTATACTTTAGATGGTTCGAGCAATGTGACAGGCATTTGGACCAGCAATGGAACGGGAACCTTTGGTAACGACAGTACGAACCTTAAGGCTACTTATACTCCGAGTGCAGCAGATATCGCCGACGGACAGGTACAGTTGACCCTGACCACTACAGCTACGGGCGATTGTGAAAACATCTCGGATGTAATGACGCTTACGATTTGGAGACAGGCGACAGTTTATGCAGGAGTTGATGCAGCGATTTGCGGCAATGGTACCTACCAGGTCCTTGATGCAGCGGCAACAGAGTATGCTTCTGTTGAGTGGACACTAATAGGAAGTTCGGCAGGAAGTCTGAGCGGAGCGAATACGCTGACGCCGGTTTATACCGCAGGAGATGAAGGGCGGGATACATTGATACTGACGGTACAGCCGCTGAGCGGAGTTTGTGAATCAGTATCAGACACGATGATAATCGATGTAACGTTAGTACCGACAGTTGATGCAGGTTTGGACAGTATCATCTGTTCAACGGAAAGCTATACATTGAAAGGCAGCAGCAACGTCACCGTTGTATGGACTACCAGCGGCACAGGAACCTTTGACGATTCCACGAAAGAAGATGCAGTATACACGCCAAGTTCGGCAGATATCGCCGACGGACAGGTACAGTTGACCCTGACCACTACAGCTACGGGCGATTGTGAAAACATCTCGGATGTAATGACGCTTACGATTTGGAGACAGGCGACAGTTTATGCAGGAGTTGATGCAGCGATTTGCGGCAATGGTACCTACCAGGTCCTTGATGCAGCGGCAACAGAGTATGCTTCTGTTGAGTGGACACTAATAGGAAGTTCGGCAGGAAGTCTGAGCGGAGCGAACACGTTAACCCCTGTTTATACGGCAGGAGATGAAGGGCGGGATACGTTGATACTGACGGTACAACCATTGAATGGAGTTTGTGAGGTGGTTGTTGATTCTATGATAATCGATGTAACGCTTGTTCCAACAGTTTCTGCCGGCGAAGATGCAGTGATTTGTTCAACCGAGACTTATACTTTAGATGGTTCGAGCAATGTGACAGGCATTTGGACCAGCAATGGAACGGGAACCTTTGGTAACGACAGTACGAACCTTAAGGCTACTTATACTCCGAGTGCAGCAGATATCGCCGACGGACAGGTACAGTTGACCCTGACCACTACAGCTACGGGCGATTGTGAAAACATCTCGGATGTAATGACGCTTACGATTTGGAGACAGGCGACAGTTTATGCAGGAGTTGATGCAGCGATTTGCGGCAATGGTACCTACCAGGTCCTTGATGCAGCGGCAACAGAGTATGCTTCTGTTGAGTGGACACTAATAGGAAGTTCGGCAGGAAGTCTGAGCGGAGCGAACACGTTAACCCCTGTTTATACGGCAGGAGATGAAGGGCGGGATACGTTGATACTGACGGTACAACCATTGAATGGAGTTTGTGAGGTGGTTGTTGATTCTATGATAATAGATGTAACGCTTGTTCCAACAGTTTCTGCCGGCGAAGATGCAGTGATTTGTTCAACCGAGACTTATACTTTAGATGGTTCGAGCAATGTGACAGGCATTTGGACCAGCAATGGAACGGGAACCTTTGGTAACGACAGTACGAACCTTAAGGCTACTTATACTCCGAGTGCAGCAGATATCGCCGACGGACAGGTACAGTTGACCCTGACCACTACAGCTACGGGCGATTGTGAAAACATCTCGGATGTAATGACGCTTACGATTTGGAGACAGGCGACAGTTTATGCAGGAGTTGATGCAGCGATTTGCGGCAATGGTACCTACCAGGTCCTTGATGCAGCGGCAACAGAGTATGCTTCTGTTGAGTGGACACTAATAGGAAGTTCGGCAGGAAGTCTGAGCGGAGCGAATACGCTGACGCCGGTTTATACCGCAGGAGATGAAGGGCGGGATACATTGATACTGACGGTACAGCCGCTGAGCGGAGTTTGTGAATCAGTATCAGACACGATGATAATCGATGTAACGTTAGTACCGACAGTTGATGCAGGTTTGGACAGTATCATCTGTTCAACGGAAAGCTATACATTGAAAGGCAGCAGCAACATCAGCGTAGAATGGACAACATCAGGAACAGGAACATTTACACCAAACGCCACCACAGCGACAGCCGTTTACACTCCGAGTCCGGCAGATATCGCCGACGGACAGGTACAGTTGACCCTGACCACTACAGCTACGGGCGATTGTGAAAACATCTCGGATGTAATGACGCTTACGATTTGGAGACAGGCGACAGTTTATGCAGGAGTTGATGCAGCGATTTGCGGCAATGGTACCTACCAGGTCCTTGATGCAGCGGCAACAGAGTATGCTTCTGTTGAGTGGACACTAATAGGAAGTTCGGCAGGAAGTCTGAGCGGAGCGAATACGCTGACGCCGGTTTATACCGCAGGAGATGAAGGGCGGGATACATTGATACTGACGGTACAGCCGCTGAGCGGAGTTTGTGAATCAGTATCAGACACGATGATAATCGATGTAACGCTTGTTCCAACAGTTTCTGCCGGCGAAGATGCAGTGATTTGTTCAACCGAGACTTATACTTTAGATGGTTCGAGCAATGTGACAGGCATTTGGACCAGCAATGGAACGGGAACCTTTGGTAACGACAGTACGAACCTTAAGGCTACTTATACTCCGAGTGCAGCAGATATCGCCGACGGACAGGTACAGTTGACCCTGACCACTACAGCTACGGGCGATTGTGAAAACATCTCGGATGTAATGACGCTTACGATTTGGAGACAGGCGACAGTTTATGCAGGAGTTGATGCAGCGATTTGCGGCAATGGTACCTACCAGGTCCTTGATGCAGCGGCAACAGAGTATGCTTCTGTTGAGTGGACACTAATAGGAAGTTCGGCAGGAAGTCTGAGCGGAGCGAATACGCTGACGCCGGTTTATACCGCAGGGGATGAAGGGCGGGATACATTGATACTGACGGTACAGCCGCTGAGCGGAGTTTGTGAATCAGTATCAGACACGATGATAATCGATGTAACGCTTGTTCCAACAGTTTCTGCCGGCGAAGATGCAGTGATTTGTTCAACCGAGACTTATACTTTAGATGGTTCGAGCAATGTGACAGGCATTTGGACCAGCAATGGAACGGGAACCTTTGGTAACGACAGTACGAACCTTAAGGCTACTTATACTCCGAGTGCAGCAGATATCGCCGACGGACAGGTACAGTTGACCCTGACCACTACAGCTACGGGCGATTGTGAAAACATCTCGGATGTAATGACGCTTACGATTTGGAGACAGGCGACAGTTTATGCAGGAGTTGATGCAGCGATTTGCGGCAATGGTACCTACCAGGTCCTTGATGCAGCGGCAACAGAGTATGCTTCTGTTGAGTGGACACTAATAGGAAGTTCGGCAGGAAGTCTGAGCGGAGCGAATACGCTGACGCCGGTTTATACCGCAGGAGATGAAGGGCGGGATACATTGATACTGACGGTACAGCCGCTGAGCGGAGTTTGTGAATCAGTATCAGACACGATGATAATCGATGTAACGTTAGTACCGACAGTTGATGCAGGTTTGGACAGTATCATCTGTTCAACGGAAAGCTATACATTGAAAGGCAGCAGCAACATCAGCGTAGAATGGACAACATCAGGAACAGGAACATTTACACCAAACGCCACCACAGCGACAGCCGTTTACACTCCGAGTCCGGCAGATATCGCCGACGGACAGGTACAGTTGACCCTGACCACTACAGCTACGGGCGATTGTGAAAACATCTCGGATGTAATGACGCTTACGATTTGGAGACAGGCGACAGTTTATGCAGGAGTTGATGCAGCGATTTGCGGCAATGGTACCTACCAGGTCCTTGATGCAGCGGCAACAGAGTATGCTTCTGTTGAGTGGACACTAATAGGAAGTTCGGCAGGAAGTCTGAGCGGAGCGAATACGCTGACGCCGGTTTATACCGCAGGAGATGAAGGGCGGGATACATTGATACTGACGGTACAACCATTGAATGGAGTTTGTGAGGTGGTTGTTGATTCTATGATAATAGATGTAACGCTTGTTCCAACAGTTTCTGCCGGCGAAGATGCAGTGATTTGTTCAACCGAGACTTATACTTTAGATGGTTCGAGCAATGTGACAGGCATTTGGACCAGCAATGGAACGGGAACCTTTGGTAACGACAGTACGAACCTTAAGGCTACTTATACTCCGAGTCCGGCAGATATCGCCGACGGACAGGTACAGTTGACCCTGACCACTACAGCTACGGGCGATTGTGAAAACATCTCGGATGTAATGACGCTTACGATTTGGAGACAGGCGACAGTTTATGCAGGAGTTGATGCAGCGATTTGCGGCAATGGTACCTACCAGGTCCTTGATGCAGCGGCAACAGAGTATGCTTCTGTTGAGTGGACACTAATAGGAAGTTCGGCAGGAAGTCTGAGCGGAGCGAATACGCTGACGCCGGTTTATACGGCAGGAGATGAAGGGCGGGATACGTTGATACTGACGGTACAGCCGCTGAGCGGAGTTTGTGAGGTGGTTGTTGATTCTATGATAATAGATGTAACGCTTGTTCCAACAGTTTCTGCCGGCGAAGATGCAGTGATTTGTTCAACCGAGACTTATACTTTAGATGGTTCGAGCAATGTGACAGGCATTTGGACCAGCAATGGAACGGGAACCTTTGGTAACGACAGTACGAACCTTAAGGCTACTTATACTCCGAGTGCAGCAGATATCGCCGACGGACAGGTACAGTTGACCCTGACCACTACAGCTACGGGCGATTGTGAAAACATCTCGGATGTAATGACGCTTACGATTTGGAGACAGGCGACAGTTTATGCAGGAGTTGATGCAGCGATTTGCGGCAATGGTACCTACCAGGTCCTTGATGCAGCGGCAACAGAGTATGCTTCTGTTGAGTGGACACTAATAGGAAGTTCGGCAGGAAGTCTGAGCGGAGCGAACACGTTAACCCCTGTTTATACGGCAGGAGATGAAGGGCGGGATACGTTGATATTGACGGTACAACCATTGAATGGAGTTTGTGAATCAGTATCAGACACGATGATAATCGATGTAACGTTAATACCGACAGTTGATGCAGGTTTGGACAGTATCATCTGTTCAACGGAAAGCTATACATTGAAAGGCAGCAGCAACGTCACCGTTGTATGGACTACCAGCGGCACAGGAACCTTTGACGATTCCACGAAAGAAGATGCAGTATACACGCCAAGTTTGGCAGATATCGCCGACGGACAGGTACAATTGACCCTGACCACTACAGCTACGGGCGATTGTGAAAACATCTCGGATGTAATGACGCTTACGATTTGGAGACAGGCGACAGTTTATGCAGGAGTTGATGCAGCGATTTGCGGCAATGGTACCTACCAGGTCCTTGATGCAGCGGCAACAGACTATGCTTCTGTTGAGTGGACACTAATAGGAAGTTCGGCAGGAAGTCTGAGCGGAGCGAACACGTTAACCCCTGTTTATACGGCAGGAGATGAAGGGCGGGATACGTTGATACTGACGGTACAGCCGCTGAGCGGAGTTTGTGAGGTGGTTGTTGATTCTATGATAATAGATGTAACGCTTGTTCCAACAGTTTCTGCCGGCGAAGATGCAGTGATTTGTTCAACCGAGACTTATACTTTAGATGGTTCGAGCAATGTGACAGGCATTTGGACCAGCAATGGAACGGGAACCTTTGGTAACGACAGTACGAACCTTAAGGCTACTTATACTCCGAGTGCAGCAGATATCGCCGACGGACAGGTACAGTTGACCCTGACCACTACAGCTACGGGCGATTGTGAAAACATCTCGGATGTAATGACGCTTACGATTTGGAGACAGGCGACAGTTTATGCAGGAGTTGATGCAGCGATTTGCGGCAATGGTACCTACCAGGTCCTTGATGCAGCGGCAACAGAGTATGCTTCTGTTGAGTGGACACTAATAGGAAGTTCGGCAGGAAGTCTGAGCGGAGCGAACACGTTAACCCCTGTTTATACGGCAGGAGATGAAGGGCGGGATACGTTGATATTGACGGTACAACCATTGAATGGAGTTTGTGAATCAGTATCAGACACGATGATAATCGATGTAACGTTAATACCGACAGTTGATGCAGGTTTGGACAGTATCATCTGTTCAACGGAAAGCTATACATTGAAAGGCAGCAGCAACGTCACCGTTGTATGGACTACCAGCGGCACAGGAACCTTTGACGATTCCACGAAAGAAGATGCAGTATACACGCCAAGTTTGGCAGATATCGCCGACGGACAGGTACAGTTGACCCTGACCACTACCGCGACGGGCGATTGTGAAAACATCTCGGATGTAATGACGCTTACGATTTGGAGACAGGCGACAGTTTATGCAGGAGTTGATGCAGCGATTTGCGGCAATGGTACCTACCAGGTCCTTGATGCAGCGGCAACAGAGTATGCTTCTGTTGAGTGGACACTAATAGGAAGTTCGGCAGGAAGTCTGAGCGGAGCGAATACGCTGACGCCGGTTTATACCGCAGGAGATGAAGGGCGGGATACATTGATACTTACGGTACAGCCGCTGAGCGGAGTTTGTGAATCAGTATCAGACACGATGATAATCGATGTAACGTTAATACCGACAGTTGATGCAGGTTTGGACAGTATCATCTGTTCAACGGAAAGCTATACATTGAAAGGCAGCAGCAACGTCACCGTTGTATGGACTACCAGCGGCACAGGAACCTTTGACGATTCCACGAAAGAAGATGCAGTATACACGCCAAGTTTGGCAGATATCGCCGACGGACAGGTACAATTGACCCTGACCACTACAGCTACGGGCGATTGTGAAAACATCTCGGATGTAATGACGCTTACGATTTGGAGACAGGCGACAGTTTATGCAGGAGTTGATGCAGCGATTTGCGGCAATGGTACCTACCAGGTCCTTGATGCAGCGGCAACAGAGTATGCTTCTGTTGAGTGGACACTAATAGGAAGTTCGGCAGGAAGTCTGAGCGGAGCGAACACGTTAACCCCTGTTTATACCGCAGGAGATGAAGGGCGGGATACGTTGATACTGACGGTACAACCATTGAATGGAGTTTGTGAGGTGGTTGTTGATTCTATGATAATCGATGTAACGCTTGTTCCAACAGTTTCTGCCGGCGAAGATGCAGTGATTTGTTCAACCGAGACTTATACTTTAGATGGTTCGAGCAATGTGACAGGCATTTGGACCAGCAATGGAACGGGAACCTTTGGTAACGACAGTACGAACCTTAAGGCTACTTATACTCCGAGTGCAGCAGATATCGCCGACGGACAGGTACAGTTGACCCTGACCACTACAGCTACGGGCGATTGTGAAAACATCTCGGATGTAATGACGCTTACGATTTGGAGACAGGCGACAGTTTATGCAGGAGTTGATGCAGCGATTTGCGGCAATGGTACCTACCAGGTCGTTGATGCAGCGGCAACAGAGTATGCTTCTGTTGAGTGGACACTAATAGGAAGTTCGGCAGGAAGTCTGAGCGGAGCGAATACGCTGACGCCGGTTTATACGGCAGGAGATGAAGGGCGGGATACATTGATACTTACGGTACAGCCGCTGAGCGGAGTTTGTGAATCAGTATCAGACACGATGATAATCGATGTAACGTTAGTACCGACAGTTGATGCAGGTTTGGACAGTATCATCTGTTCAACGGAAAGCTATACATTGAAAGGCAGCAGCAACGTCACCGTAGTATGGACTACCAGCGGCACAGGAACCTTTGACGATTCCACGAAAGAAGATGCAGTATACACTCCAAGTCCGGCAGATATCGCCGACGGACAGGTACAGTTGACCCTGACCACTACAGCTACGGGCGATTGTGAAAACATCTCGGATGTAATGACGCTTACGATTTGGAGACAGGCGACAGTTTATGCAGGAGTTGATGCAGCGATTTGCGGCAATGGTACCTACCAGGTCCTTGATGCAGCGGCAACAGAGTATGCTTCTGTTGAGTGGACACTAATAGGAAGTTCGGCAGGAAGTCTGAGCGGAGCGAACACGTTAACCCCTGTTTATACGGCAGGAGATGAAGGGCGGGATACGTTGATACTGACGGTACAACCATTGAATGGAGTTTGTGAGGTGGTTGTTGATTCTATGATAATAGATGTAACGCTTGTTCCAACAGTTTCTGCCGGCGAAGATGCAGTGATTTGTTCAACCGAGACTTATACTTTAGATGGTTCGAGCAATGTGACAGGCATTTGGACCAGCAATGGAACGGGAACCTTTGGTAACGACAGTACGAACCTTAAGGCTACTTATACTCCGAGTGCAGCAGATATCGCCGACGGACAGGTACAGTTGACCCTGACCACTACAGCTACGGGCGATTGTGAAAACATCTCGGATGTAATGACGCTTACGATTTGGAGACAGGCGACAGTTTATGCAGGAGTTGATGCAGCGATTTGCGGCAATGGTACCTACCAGGTCCTTGATGCAGCGGCAACAGACTATGCTTCTGTTGAGTGGACACTAATAGGAAGTTCGGCAGGAAGTCTGAGCGGAGCGAATACGCTGACGCCGGTTTATACCGCAGGAGATGAAGGGCGGGATACATTGATACTGACGGTACAGCCGCTGAGCGGAGTTTGTGAATCAGTATCAGACACGATGATAATCGAAGTAACGCTTGTTCCAACAGTTTCTGCCGGCGAAGATGCAGTGATTTGTTCAACCGAGACTTATACTTTAGATGGTTCGAGCAATGTGACAGGCATTTGGACCAGCAATGGAACGGGAACCTTTGGTAACGACAGTACGAACCTTAAGGCTACTTATACTCCGAGTCCGGCAGATATCGCCGACGGACAGGTACAGTTGACCCTGACCACTACAGCTACGGGCGATTGTGAAAACATCTCGGATGTAATGACGCTTACGATTTGGAGACAGGCGACAGTTTATGCAGGAGTTGATGCAGCGATTTGCGGCAATGGTACCTACCAGGTCCTTGATGCAGCGGCAACAGAGTATGCTTCTGTTGAGTGGACACTAATAGGAAGTTCGGCAGGAAGTCTGAGCGGAGCGAATACGCTGACGCCGGTTTATACCGCAGGAGATGAAGGGCGGGATACATTGATACTGACGGTACAGCCGCTGAGCGGAGTTTGTGAATCAGTATCAGACACGATGATAATCGATGTAACGTTAGTACCGACAGTTGATGCAGGTTTGGACAGTATCATCTGTTCAACGGAAAGCTATACATTGAAAGGCAGCAGCAACGTCACCGTTGTATGGACTACCAGCGGCACAGGAACCTTTGACGATTCCACGAAAGAAGATGCAGTATACACGCCAAGTTCGGCAGATATCGCCGACGGACAGGTACAGTTGACCCTGACCACTACAGCTACGGGCGATTGTGAAAACATCTCGGATGTAATGACGCTTACGATTTGGAGACAGGCGACAGTTTATGCAGGAGTTGATGCAGCGATTTGCGGCAATGGTACCTACCAGGTCCTTGATGCAGCGGCAACAGAGTATGCTTCTGTTGAGTGGACACTAATAGGAAGTTCGGCAGGAAGTCTGAGCGGAGCGAATACGCTGACGCCGGTTTATACCGCAGGAGATGAAGGGCGGGATACATTGATACTGACGGTACAGCCGCTGAGCGGAGTTTGTGAATCAGTATCAGACACGATGATAATCGATGTAACGTTAGTACCGACAGTTGATGCAGGTTTGGACAGTATCATCTGTTCAACGGAAAGCTATACATTGAAAGGCAGCAGCAACGTCACCGTTGTATGGACTACCAGCGGCACAGGAACCTTTGACGATTCCACGAAAGAAGATGCAGTATACACGCCAAGTTCGGCAGATATCGCCGACGGACAGGTACAGTTGACCCTGACCACTACAGCTACGGGCGATTGTGAAAACATCTCGGATGTAATGACGCTTACGATTTGGAGACAGGCGACAGTTTATGCAGGAGTTGATGCAGCGATTTGCGGCAATGGTACCTACCAGGTCCTTGATGCAGCGGCAACAGAGTATGCTTCTGTTGAGTGGACACTAATAGGAAGTTCGGCAGGAAGTCTGAGCGGAGCGAATACGCTGACGCCGGTTTATACCGCAGGGGATGAAGGGCGGGATACATTGATACTGACGGTACAGCCGCTGAGCGGAGTTTGTGAATCAGTATCAGACACGATGATAATCGATGTAACGTTAGTACCGACAGTTGATGCAGGTTTGGACAGTATCATCTGTTCAACGGAAAGCTATACATTGAAAGGCAGCAGCAACGTCACCGTTGTATGGACTACCAGCGGCACAGGAACCTTTGGTAACGACAGTACGAACCTTAAGGCTACTTATACTCCGAGTGCAGCAGATATCGCCGACGGACAGGTACAGTTGACCCTGACCACTACAGCTACGGGCGATTGTGAAAACATCTCGGATGTAATGACGCTTACGATTTGGAGACAGGCGACAGTTTATGCAGGAGTTGATGCAGCGATTTGCGGCAATGGTACCTACCAGGTCCTTGATGCAGCGGCAACAGAGTATGCTTCTGTTGAGTGGACACTAATAGGAAGTTCGGCAGGAAGTCTGAGCGGAGCGAATACGCTGACGCCGGTTTATACCGCAGGAGATGAAGGGCGGGATACATTGATACTGACGGTACAGCCGCTGAGCGGAGTTTGTGAATCAGTATCAGACACGATGATAATCGATGTAACGTTAGTACCGACAGTTGATGCAGGTTTGGACAGTATCATCTGTTCAACGGAAAGCTATACATTGAAAGGCAGCAGCAACGTCACCGTAGTATGGACTACCAGCGGCACAGGAACCTTTGACGATTCCACGAAAGAAGATGCAGTATACACTCCAAGTCCGGCAGATATCGCC